>CAWCOM010000013.1:0-605649 GCA_963797165.1 uncultured Actinomycetota bacterium | reverse complement strand
GGACCTACGCATTACGAGTGCGTTGCTCTGCCATCTGAGCTAAGGCGGCCTGTGCATCGCCGCACGAGTGCGCGCACGACGGCCAACTATAGCGAGCAGCCGCGGCTGGTTCGAGTTGCTGACCGCAAGGTGCATCACGCCGCCGCCGCGTCGTCGCAAGATCTCACTCGTCGGGCGATCCACGACTCACAGGTCGGCCCCACCCGCCACCCACCGTAGGCACAGGCTCCGCGGTGACCCTGGCCGTCGTACGAGACACCACGCCACACAGAGGAGAGCAATCCGAATGACCGACCAGCCACCCGAGCCGTACCGGCCGGCCGATCAACCCACCCAACCGATTCAGCCGTTCGAGACCGCGCCACACACGGCTGACGGGACTGGCGAGAGCACGGCCGGCAAAGTGGACACCGCCCAGGCCACGAAGCCCGGCAACACCAAGCGCATCCTGCAGATGGGCGCTGTCGGAGTCGCGGGCCTGGTCGCCGGCAGCGCGCTCACGTTCGCGGTCACCGCCAACAACGTCACCGGCAGTAACAACGCCGGTCCCGGTAGCGGGCAGCTCGGCGGACCCGGCGGCCGTGGCGTTGGCGCGCCTGGCTACTTCGAAGGGAGCCGTGGCGGCCAGCCGCCTGGCCAGAACGGCCAAGGCAACCAGAACGGCCAAGGCAACCAGAACGGCCAAGGCAACCAGAACGGGCAGACCGGTCAGGGAGGCTCGACGGATCAGGGCCAGACCGCTCCGAGCACCCAGCCCTCCACCCAGGGCGGCTGACCGTTCATGGTTCACCTACTCGGACGCCCGGGCGGGCGAATGAGACCAAAAACGGCCGTACCAGAGCACATTCGCTTGACCGGGCTGGCAAAAGGCGGCGGACGGGGCCGTACGCGAGCACACTTGCCTGACCGGGCTGGCAAATGGGGTCTGACGGTGGCATGCCAGAGCACATTCGCCTGACCGGGCTGGCAAATGGGGGCGGAGCGGGGCCGTGCCAGAGCACATTCGCCTGACCGGGCGGGCGAATGGCGGCGGACGGGGGCATGCCAGAGCACATTCGCCTGACCGGGCGGGCGAATGGCGGCGGATCGCGAGCGGACCGCGAGCGCAGCAGACGGCGCGGGACGGGACCGGCAGCCGTGGAGGCGAGCGCTCAGCAGGTGGTGTTGGCGGCGGGCAGTCGACCGTCCAACAGGTACGGCTTCACCACCAGCGGGTAGCAGGCCGATCCGAACGCTGTGTGGCCCGTGCCCCGATGGGTCACCAGCACGGCCGAATGCAGCTGTCCAGCCATCCCCTGCGCCCACTCGTAGGGGGTGGCCGGGTCGCCCGTCGTCCCGATTACCACCAGCGGTGGCGCCTTCGGCGCCGTGAGCTTGCCGACCGAAGCCAGTGCCTCGACGGGCCACACGGCGCACTCGACATCGGTACCGATCACCGGTCCGAAGATCGGTGCCCGTCTTGCCTCCAGCGCGGCGTCGGCCCACGCCGCCGAGAGCCCAGTGTTCGGCGCGTCGGCGCAGCGACTGGCCGGATAGGCGTACGCGAACTGACTCCAGTGTCCGTCCGGTTGCCGCCCGAGCAGCCGGTCTGCCAGGTTAAGCAAACTGGTCGGGTCCCCGCGTCGGATGGCCGCGTCCAGGGCTGCGATCAGATTGGGGTAGCCGGCCTCGCCGCCGTACAGAGCTCTGCAGGGCGCCGATCGCCGCCTTGGTCTGGGTGAGCGTACGTCCGCCCGCCATCAGCGGCTTCGCCTCGAGCCCGTCCCAGAGCCCGGTGATGGCGCCGAGCACCTCGTCCCGACTTCTCCCGAGCAGGCAGCCGCGAAGACTGCGCAACGCACCAGTCGGCCATCGCCGTCAGCGCACGGTCGAAGCCTTGCAGCTGCAGCACCGGAGAGTGGCTGATGTTCACCGCCCCGTCCAGCACGAACCGACCGACGCGGGCCGGGAACAACTGGGCGTAGATCGCGCCGATCAGGGTGCCGTTGGACAGTCCGAGGTAGTTCAAGCTCGCCAGCCCGAGCGCGTCGCGGATCAGATCGAGATCACGTGCGGTGTCGGCGGTCGACAGGTGCTCGAGCAGCGCACCGGAACCGTTCAGGCAGGACAGTCCGAGTCGCTGCGCGCCATCCACCAGCGCATTCCGCTCGGTGGCGTCGTCCGGTGACTGATCCAGCTGGGAGTACGCATCTGACGCCGCGTCGCCCCAGCAGCCGACCGGCGTGGATGCCCCGACGCCACGCGGATCCCAGCTGATCAGGTCGACGTCGGTCCAGCTGGACGGATCCACCCCCTGCAGGAAGGTCAGTCCCGATCCGCCGGGGCCCCCCGGATTGGCGAAGACGGTGGCGCGGGACCCGCCCGATGCCGGCCGCAGACCGATGGTCAAACTGATCGCGCCGTCGTCTGGATGCGCATAGTCGAGCGGAACGAGGAGCTGGGCACACTGCAGGCGGCCACAGGACCGCCAGTCCAGCTGCTGCCCTCGATACCGGGCGAGCCCGCTGCCCGGCGGTGGATCGGCGAACCCACCAGGGCGTACGTCCGGCACCGGCTGCACAGGCCGGCCCGCGCTCGGCAGCGACGGCAGAGTAGTCGTCGGCGAGGCAACGCTTCGGTCCGGACTGGAGCTCGGACCCGGGTCGATCGCACCAGGCGAGCACCCCACAAGAGTCATCGCGGCCAGCAGGATCGCCGCCACCCATTCCCGCAGGCGAACCCGGGCGATGGTCAATCCTCGCGACTCCGGCGCCGCCGGCCCCGGGGACGATGCGGCCTCCGACCGCCGGACTCGGATGCCGGTCGCGCCGAGGAAGACCCGCTTTCGGCGGTTTGCGCCGCGCTCGGCCCCGAGGACGCCGGATCAGCTGCGGGCGGCTCTGATCCGGCGTGGGCGGCCGTGCCCTGCTCGGTGCCGGCAGGGTCCGAGCGGGCAGAACCTGCGGGCGCAGGCTCGGGCAGGTCGGATCCTGGCCGGCCGGGAGCGTCCTTGGACTCGTACGTCTGCCGCGAGCCGCAGACTTTCGCCAATGCGCAGCTGGTCATCGCACCCGAGGCGGCGACGCGAACCAGCACGGAGTCAGCGGGCACATGGTGGGCGACGACCACTCCCTCGCCCTCATCGGTCTCCACCCGGGATCCGACGGCAGGCGCCTGCTTGGCGAACTCGACGTACAGCGGGTGCTCGTACTTCAGACAGCACATCAGCCGACCGCACGCTCCGGAGATCTTCATCGGATTCGGCGGCAGGTCCTGGACCTTCGCCATCCGCAGGCTGACCGGCTCGAAGCTGTTCAGGAAGGTCGCGCAGCACAGTTCGCGTCCACAGTTGCCGAGGCCGCCGATGATCCGCGCCGCGTCCCGGGAACCAACCTGACGGAGATCGATCCGGGCCCGGAGCGTACGCGCCAGCTCACCCACCAGGCTGCGGAAGTCGACGCGGTGCGGAGCGGTGAAATACACCACGACCAGCTCGTCGAAGTCATCTCCGGAGTCGACGTAGTCCACTCCGACCACCTTCATCGGCAGCTCGTGCTTCTTGATCAGCTTCTTGGCCACGATCTTCGCCTCGGCCCGCCGCCGCCGATTGACCTCGTCGCGCGACAACTCCTGCTCGCCCGCCTTGCCCGCGCAGACCGGCAGATCGGTGTAGCCGGTGTCGGCATCGTCCACCCACTCCGGCGCCCAGACGCACTCGGCGACTTCTGGGCCGGACTCGGTGGGGACCAGCACCCGGTCACCGACCGCGTACGTCCCCTCGCCCGGATCCAGGTAGTAGAGCCGCCCGTAGCGCTCGAACGAGACCGCCATCACACGCCCCATGCCGGCCAGCCTATGCGTTCGGAGCCTCCGCCGTCCGAAGGGCGAGTGTCGACCGACAGCGCGAAGGCCCGACAGCACCGCTGTCGGGCCTCACACCGGGTGAACCGTCAGGGGGGATGACGCCCACCTCGCCTCGGGGAAAGGTCTACTTCTTGATCTTCAGCTTGACGCCGACCTTGAGATGGTTCGGGTTCTTCAGCTTGCTCTTGTTGAGCTTCCACACGGCTTTCCAGCCGCCCTTGACATGGTGCCGCTTGGCGATCTTCGCCAGCGTGTCACCGTGCTTGACCTTGACGTACTTGGCAGTGCTCTTGGACCGCTTCTTCGCGCTGGCCTTCTTTGCGCTGGCCGCCTTCGCCGTGGTGGCAGCCTTCGACGAGCTGGAGCTGCCGGTCGCGGGCGGGGTGGTGGACTTCGGCGGCGTGCTCGACTTCGCCGGGCTGGCCTTCTTCTTGTGCTTCTTCTTCACACCGGGGTTCGTGCTGGGCTTGGCCTTCTTGCTGGCCTTGCCGTTCTTCTTGGTCAAATGCGCCTTCTTGCCGCAGTGTGGCCAGGCACGCGGACCCTGGGTCGCCAGCACCCGACGAGCGATCGCGATCTGCTCGGCCTTGCTGGCCTTGTGCGCCTTGCTGGCGTACTTCTTGCCGCCGTGCGCCTTCCAGGTCGAGGAGGAGAACTGCAGTCCTCCGTAGAAGCCGTTGCCGGTGTGGATGTGCCACCGGCCGCCACTCTCGCACTTGGCGACTTTGTCCCAGACGGTCTTCGAGGCGGCATCGGCCGGGCCGGCGGTGGCGGCACTGATGCCGAAGGCCAGCGCAACGGCGGCGATGACGCCGACAATGCGTTTGATGATGGTCGAGGTAGACAACGCCGAATCCCCTTTTTCTGACACCTGCCTGTGAAGTGAGCTGACGGGTTCGGGCTGTCAGTGCCCGGCCGGACGGGTCCGGCTTCACCCCACCCCACGCGCCTGACGACGTCGCGAGAACTGGTTCCTCCACCTTCGCTGCGCCCGAGACGTTCTCGGCGGATAGCGTCCGCCCAGCGAAGCTCGGCACAGCGGACACGCGGCCCCGGTCGTACGTCTGATACGACCGCGGTTCTGCTCGACTTCGCGCTCGTTCAACATCGCTTTCGCAAGCAACATTTGATAACGAATTGGACACGAAGTTCGGCACACCGTATGGCGCTACAGCAGTCGAAGGCAAGCCGGGTGTATGCGGTCGTGCCTGCGGAAGTACTGAGACAAGGGCTGACAGCCTCAGCACAGGCCGTTCAAGTCCTGGTCACAGGCTGATAACGAACCTCACACGATCCAGAGTGTGCGGTTCGTCACATTTGAGGATGTGCAGCCGGTCATACCTGCACCACCAACCACAGCAAGGGCCGAAACGACGAAAACCCGAGCCATCGGGCTCGGGTCTTTGGCGGTTGTCGGGGAGGACGCTCGGGGGTTCGTCTCCCCCGACAACCGAGGCTCACCTTACACGACCGCGACGACGCCGGGGCAAGATTTGTCCAGATCACGAAACAACAACAAAATGCCTGGTCAGAGTTAGTTCTGCGGTCAACTATCCATCAGTGAGATCAGCGTCGACTCCAGGGCCAGCAGCGGCGCCACGTTGGTCTCCAGCGCCTCTCGGCAGCCGAGCAGGGCATCGATTCGCCGGAGAATCCCTTCCGGAGAGGTGCGCCTCGCCATCGCCTTGATCCTCGGCTCCAGATCCGAGTTCACCAGCTCCGCCCCACTACCGGTCTGGATGCAGAGCACGTCGCGATAGAGACCGGTCAGCTCCGTCAACGCCCGATCGAGTACGTCGCGTTGCAGCCGCTTCGCCCGGGCCTTCTGCTGATCCTCCAGATCCTTCATCGCCGCCTGCGCCTGGCGCGGCCGTGCGCCCTTGGTGCCGAAGCCCAAGGCCTCCTGAAGCGCAGCGCGTTCCCGGCTGTCCTGCTCACCCGCCACCGCCGCGACCTCGACGTTACACGATTCGATCAGGGCCGCCGCAGATCGCAGGCAGTCGCCGAGATCGTCCAGCTCGAACGGGATCCTCAGCACGGTGCTGCGCCGCGACCGCGCATCCTCGTTGCGCGCCAGCACCCGGGCCCGGCCGATGTGCCCCTGGGCGACCCGCGCCGCGTACGCCGCCAGATCGGGCTCGATACCGTCCCGGGTGTGCAGCAGCTCCGCGACAGCCCGCACGCTCGGGGTCTGCAGGTTGAGCTGACGGCAGCGCGAGCGGATGGTGGCCACCACATCGTCGGGGGTGGGCGCACACAGGATCCAGACGGTCTTCGGCGACGGTTCCTCGACGCTCTTGAGCAGCGCATCCGCGCCCCGCTCGGTGACCCGGTCCGCGTCCTCCACGACGATCACCTGAGCCTTGCCGAGCGTCGGGCTCATCGACGCGCGGCGAACGAGCTCGCGGACCTCGTCGACACCGATGGACAGCTGCTCGGTGCGCACCAGGGTGACATCCGGGTGAGCGCCGGACAACGCCGTGCGGCACTCGTTGCACTGACCGCACCCGTCCTGCCCGCACTGCAGCGCAGCAGCAAAGGCGCGGGCAGCATTGGACCGACCCGAGCCCGGCGGGCCGGTGATCAGCCAGGCATGGGACATCGCGTGAGCCCGGCCGGAGACGGCCCGACGCAGCACGGCGACCGAGCGCTCCTGCCCGATCAGCTCCGCCCAGACCCCGTCGGCCGTCAGCGCCCGGTCCGTCGCCAGACTCGTCCCTCTCATGGTGCGAGTGTGCCAGCCGGGTCCGACACCCGGCTGCCCGTCCGACCCCGGCTGCCCGTCCGACCCCGGCTGCCCGTCCGACACCGGCTGCCCGTCCGACCCCGCCTGCGCATCCGGGGCCGGCCGCTCGGCCAGCTCGCGCAGCACCCGGTCGAGGATCCGGTCGGCTATATCGGAGACGGAGTCTCTGGCAGCCAGCACGAGATAGTGCTCCGGATCGCGCTCGGCCAGCGCGAGGAACAACTGCCGGGCTCGCTCGTGGAGATCGGCGCCGGCGGCCTCGAGCCGGTCCTTGTCGGCGATCCCGGTCAGCACTTCCTCCGGGTGGATGTCCAGCAGCACCGTCACGTCCGGACGCAGGTCGTCGGTGGCCCAGCGAGCCACCCGCTCCACCTCGGCAAGGTCCAGCACCCGACCCGCACCCTGGTACGCCAGCATCGAGTCGACATAGCGGTCGCACACCACGACCGCACCCGCCTGCAACGCCGGCAGCACGACGCTCATCACGTGGTGTGCCTTGTCCGCCGCGTACAGCAGCGCCTCGGCTCGCGGTGCCAGCTCGCCGGTCGACGGATCGAGGACGATGTGCCGGATCTGCCGGCCGGCTGCGGTGTCGCCCGGCTCGAACGTCCGGACGTACGCGATTCCCCGCGACGCCAATGCCGCGCACAACAGCTCCGCCTGGGTGGACTTGCCGACCCCGTCGCCGCCCTCGAAGACGACGAACAGGCCGGATCCGGATCGGGCAGCCGTCACGAGGCCGGTCACGCGCCCGGCGACTTCTCGCGGCCCGATCGCAGCGGGTCGAGCTTCTTCGCCGCTCTCGTCCATCCGGCCGAGAAGGCCTCTCGCGCGGTCCTGGCCTCGGCCAGCTCCTGCTCGTAGCGCCGGCCCAGCTCGAACGCCTCCAGCGGGCTGACCTCCTCGGCGCGAGCGCGGGTCAGCTGGACGGTCGTCGCTCGGCGACCCGCCTCGGCGAGCAGCTCACTGGTCGCCGCGAGCCGGGGCCGTAGCTGGTCGAATCGGCCGGGCTCCGCCTGCTCGATCAGGTCGCACAGGCCGAGCAGGGTGTCCAGCTTCGAGCGGGCGTCCGCCCATGCCTCGATCGACGGCTCATGGCTGAACCGGTCGGCAGCCTTTCCGAGGCTGCGCCAGGCCCGGTCCAGCATGCCCTCGAGCACCTCGTTCGTCGGCCGGGTCCGCGATTCACCGGTCCGGCTCGCGCGTGAGGCGGAGACGAGCCGCTCGAGCAGCGCCAGATAACGCTCGGAGCGGAGCTTCGCCTTCAGCGGGTCGTCTCCGACCGTGGCATCGTCAGCCTCGGCGGCGAGCCAGCCGAGCTCCTCGTCGAGATCGGAGATCCAGTTCGGCTCCAGCGCCGGCGCGACCGTGCAGATCTCCTGCCGCAAGATCCTTGCCGTGCGGGCGAGCTCGTCGGCCGCGTTCGGCCGGTCGGCCTGCAGGGCCAGATCCGCCTCCAGCAGCTGGTGCAACCGCCGCCCGAGCAAACTGGCCACGAAGACGCCGAACCGGGTCGAACCGTCGCCCAGCGCGGGCATCGGATAGTCGGTCAGTCCGTTGGCGGGCGCTCCCAGCCGGTTCACCAGTCGGGGGAACCGCTCCACCCTGGTCGCGCCGGCCATCCCCAGGACCTGGCTCAGCCAGAAGTCCTGCTCGTCCGACAGCCCCGGCCCGATCGGGGTCATCATCACCTCGCGATACCGGGCGGTGGTCAGCCCACCTCTGCGGACGGTCACCTTGTCGTCGCGGAGCAGCGCCATGGTCACGCCATGGTCGTCCCGCAAGGCGAACTCGCGGCGCTCGCAACCGATGGCTGCCACCGGACCGAGTGGGGCCCGGCGCCGGAACGGCCTGATCAGGTCGGCGAGCGCCTGCGGCAGGTCACCTTGGCCCATCGGCTCGATCCGCTCCTTCGGTAGCAGCGGCACCCAGTCAGGAGCACCGAGATACCACTCGCCGCGACCGTCGAGCACCCGGTGGGCCAGCAGCACCCCGGAGCGGATCATCCGATGGTCGGGAGCGTCGAGCAGCGTCAGGTCGATGTCGTAGCCGGCGTTGTGGCCGGCCCGCGCCACCAGGTTGTGCAACCCGATGGCCGGGTTGATCATCCGCGGCGCGACGGCGCTGTACGGCATATCCCACAGCCGCTGTCCCGGCGGCCGCCGGTGACCCGGCTCGGCACCCCGGGTCGAGCTCGGCACCGCACCCGTCTGCGTGGGACCGACCTGGGCGTCCGACGCCTGGTTCCCGGACTTGTGGTTCCCGGACTTGTGGTTCCCGGTCTTGTGGTTCCCGGACTTCTGGTTCCCGGACTTCTGGTTCCCGGACTTCTTGCGGCGGGCGGCCTTCGCGCCCGACCGCTCTCCCTTGCTCACCGCTTTCCCTTGCTCACAGGGCAAACCCTGCCACGCCCGACATCCCAGGAGAAGGCGGTGTCAGACCGAGACGGCGGAAGACGAAGCCTTCTTGGCTGCGGGTCTCTTTGCCGCGGCCTTCTTCGCCGGCGCCTTCTTCGTCGTGGAGGATGACGCCGACTTCTTCGCGGCGGCGCTCGTTGCCTTCTTGGCGCCTGCGCTCGCCGCCTTCTTGGCCGGTGCCTTGCGGGTCGTCCGCTTCGGCGCCGGACCCTTGGCCCGCTTCTCGGCCAGCAGCTCCGCACCGCGCTCGGGAGTGATCGACTCGACCTCGTCTCCTCGTCGCAGCGTCGCGTTGGTCTCGCCGTCGGTGACGTACGCCCCGAACCGGCCGTCCTTGATCACCATCGGCTTGCCGGAGACCGGGTCCGCCCCGAGCTCCTTCAACGGAGGCTTGGCGGCCGCCCGACCGCGTTGCTTCGGCTGGGCATAGATCTGCTGCGCCTGCTCGAGGGTGATGCCGAAGATCTGCTCCTCGCTCTCCAGCGAGCGTGAGTCCGTACCCTTCTTCAGATACGGCCCGTAGCGCCCGTTCTGCGCGGTGATCTCGGTGCCGTCCTCGTCGACCCCGACCACCCGCGGCAGGCTCATCAGCATCAGTGCCTGCTCGATGGTGATGGTGTCCAGATCCATCGACGCGAACAGCGAACCCGTTCGTGGCTTGGCATTCTTCGGTGCATCCTCGGGCAGCAGCTCGGTCACGTACGGGCCGAAACGGCCGTTGCGGGCCACCACCGTCAGGCCGTTCTCGGGATCGACGCCGAGCTCACGCTCGTCGCCCATCGGCTTGCTGAGCAGCTCGCGAGCGAGATCGACCGTGAGCTCGTCGGGCGGAAGATCATCGGCGACGTTCGCGCGGCGCTCCTCCGCGTCCTCCACGTACGTGCCATAGCGGCCGACCCGGACCGAGATCCCGGAATCGATGTCACCGACCGGGAACGTGGACAGCTTGCGGGCGTCGATGTCGCCGAGCTCGGAGACGAGCCGCTGCAGGCCTTCGCGATCATCGTCGGAACCGGTGCCGCTGGTTCCGAAGTAGAAGTCAGAGAGCACGGCGATTCGTTCGGCCCGCCCGTCGGCGATCTCGTCGAGCACGTCCTCCATCTCGGCGGTGAACGCGTAGTCCACCAGTTTCGGGAAGTGCTCCTCCAGCAGCCTGGTGACGGCGAAGGCCAACCAGGTCGGGACGAGCGCGGACCCCTTCTTGAACACGTAGTCCCGGCTGGTGATCGTCCGGATGATCGTGGCGTACGTCGACGGCCGGCCGATCTCGAGCTCCTCGAGCTTCGCGACCAGCGAGGGTTCGGTATAGCGGGCCGGCGGGCGCGTCTCGTGTCCGAGCGCTCGGACCCGCTCGGCCACCAGCGACTGTCCCTTGCTCAGTTGGGGAAGCCGGGTCTGCGAGTCGTCGGACTGCCCATCCGATCCTTCGTCGACGGCCTCGACGTAGGCCTTGAGGAAACCGTAGAACGTGATCGTCCGGCCGGACGCGACGAGTGTGCATCGCTCGCTGTCCGCGGGCGTGGCGGTGATCTTGACCGTGATCGTCTGACCGGTCGCGTCCTTCATCTGCGAAGCCAGCGTACGCTGCCAGATCAGCTCGTACAGCCGGAACTGATCACCGTGCAGACCGGTCTGCGCCGGGGTCTGGAACTCCTCCCCGGCCGGCCGGATGGCCTCGTGGGCCTCCTGGGCGTTCTTGACCTTGCTGGCATACACCCGCGGCGAGTCCGGCAGGTAGTTCGCGCCGTACAGCTGGCGGACCTGAGCGCGGGCGGCGCGGATCGCGGTGTCGGACAAGGTCACCGAGTCCGTACGCATGTAGGTGATGAAGCCGGCCTCGTACAGGTCCTGGGCCACCGACATCGTCCGCTGCGCGGTGTAACCGAGCTTGCGGCCGGCCTCCTGCTGCAGCGTCGTGGTCCGGAACGGCGCATACGGCCTACGGGTGTAGGGCTTGGACTCGATGCTGTCCACCACGTAGCCGGCGCTGCGCAGCTTCTCGGCCAGCACCTCGGCCTGCGGCTCGTCGAGTCTGATCAACGACTCGTTGGGCTTGCTGATCAACTGTCCGCGGGAGTCGAAGTCGCGACCCTGCGCGACCCGCCGCTCGCCGACGTGGGTCAGCCGCGCCGGGAACAGCGGCGGCTCCGCATCCGCTCCCGCGTCCAGGTTCGCGTCGATGTCCCAGTACGACGCGCCACGGAAAGCGATCCGCTCCCGCTCGCGGGCAACGATCAACCGGGTGGCCACCGACTGCACCCGGCCGGCGGACAGCCGCGGCATGACCTTCTTCCACAGCACCGGGGAGACCTCGTAGCCGTACAACCGGTCGAGGATGCGCCGGGTCTCCTGGGCGTCGACCAGGTCTTCGTCGAGGTCGCGCGGATTGGCGACGGCCTCGGCGATGGCCTGCGGGGTGATCTCGTGGAAGACCATCCGTCGGGCCGGAACCTTCGGCTTCAGCTCCTGCAGCAGGTGCCAGGCGATGGCCTCACCCTCGCGGTCCTCGTCGGTCGCGAGCAGGAGCTCGGAGGCTCCGGCGAGGGCGTCGCGCAGCGATCGAAGGGTGGCCCGCTTGTCCGGGTTGACGACGTACAACGCCTCGAAACCGTTGTCGACGTTGACGCCGGTTCGGGCCCACTTCTCGCCCTTGTACTTCGCCGGCACCTCTGCGGCGCCGGTCGGAAGATCGCGTACGTGCCCACGGCTGGACTCGACGATGTAGCCGTCGCCCAGAAAGCTGGCGATCTTGGTCGCCTTGGTCGGCGACTCGACGATCACCAGGCGTCTGCCACCTGTTTTCGCTGCCACGTGTCCTCTATATCTGCTCTGGCTGTACCTCTGCTGCGTCCGCGTCGTCGTGGACAGTCCCCCGGCTGCCCACTCAGCGGCGCTGAGTCTACGTCGGGCGCCCCACCATACGGTGCCGCTCGACAAATCCGTACCAGGTGATCTCGGCCGGCCCTGAGTGGCACATCTGGGCGATGCGGTGCGATAACGGGGTCGATCGGGACTCTTCCGGGCCACATCTGGGCGATGCGGTGCGATAACGAGGCCGGATCGGGTGTCAGGCCTGGATCGAGCCGGGGGGCCGGAGGAAGCCTTCGACCACCAGCCGGCGGATCCGAGGGACAAGGTCGGCACGCAGCGCCGTCGAGTCGACGTCGAGCAGTCCGGCGACCGAGTCGATCAGTACACCCAGCGGCAGCTCTCCGTCGCAGGCCCCCACCACTCCGCCGAGGGCGGTGTCGACCTCCGCGCCGCGCCGCATCCCACGCTGCTGCCGCAGGACCAGGTGCTCTGGATCGGCCTCGCCCGGTTGGCCCACCGTTTCCGCTACGACATCGCGGGAGACCTGCCACCGCGCCGCCAGCAGCTGCCCATCGCTCAGCTCACGCGACAGTCGCACCCCACCCTGCTCGAGGACCAGCGCCGGGGCGATGGGCTGCTCGATCGCGTACGGCCAGTGCTCGATCCGGATCGACGGATCGTGCGTCTCGCTGCGCTGGACCACGATCCACCCCAGTCCCACCGCCTCGATCTGCAACGCCTGGAAGTAGTCCAGCCATTCCGCGTACCGCCGGCGATAGCCCGGGGTGCCGGCCAGGCCGGCATCGGCGAGCCAGATCTCGGCGTACTCGCACGGATCCAGCACCTCGCGCTGCACCACGTGGGCGTCGCAGCCGGCCGGGAGCCACCCGGCCAGGCGCTCCTGCCAGTCGTCACCGCGCAGGTGTGCCCAGTTGCCCAGCACCGACAACGTGCCACCCGGTCGCAGTCGATCGGGACCATGACGCACGATCCGCTCCACCAGCCCGTCGCCGGTCAGATTCCCTTCCCGGTACGTCAGTCGCGGACCGGCGGACGGAGGCGACATGACGTACGGCGGATTGGTGGTGATCAGGTCGAAGGTGTCCTCGGCCACCGGCGCGAACAGATCTCCCTGCCGGAGCTCGACGTCTTCTGTCCGATTGAGCAGCAGAGTCACCTCGGCCAGCTCCATTGCCCGCGGGTTGACATCGGTCGCCACGACCCGGTCCGCGTGCTGGGCCAGATGGAGGCTCTGCACACCGCATCCGGTGCCCAGGTCCATCGCCGAGGCGGCCTGTGTCCGCGGAGTGAGCTGGGCCAGTGAGGTGGACGCCGCCGAGACGCCGAGCACCAGATCCGGACGGGTCGGCGCAACCAGGCCGTCGAGGCCGGGCGTGAGGTCTGCGCAGATGTAGTACGTGCGATCGTCGGCGGCATAGGGGCGTACGTCCACCAGCGCATGCACGCGATCGTGCTCCACGGCCAAGATCCCGGCCCTGATCAGCGGCAGTCGCAGCTCCGGCAGTGCCTCGTCGAGCCTTCCGACGGGGACGGGCTGCTGCAGCAGCCACAGCCGGATCAGGCACGACAGCGGGTCGGCCCGGTCGTCCAGTGCTCGGGTCGCGGGAGTCGTCTGGTTGCGACCGAGCGCGCGGTGCGCCGACTCCCCGATCGCGCTCACGACGGCATCGACGGTGTAGTCGAGCTCTCGGAGCCGGTCGGCGAGCAGGTGGCACTGATCGGGCGAGAGCACGATCTCATCCTCCCAGTCACCGCAACTCACGTCGGATTGTTAGCTTGCTCGGCAGCACCCCGTTATCGCACCGCATCGACCAGATGCGGCTCCCAACAGCCTCGAACACCCCCGTTATCGCACCGCATCGCCCAGATGCGGAAGCAAACCCGCCCACACCGCCGTCACCGCACCCCGATCACCACCGGTTCAGGGCCAGAGCAGGCCTCTGGTGAGCACCAGGTCGATCAGCACGAGCACACCCAGCAGCACGTAGCCCCCAACCGGATGCCGCGGCAGCACCGGCGACGCATCGGCAAGACACTCGCCCTTGCGGAACATCATCGACATCGGTGCGTAGACCCCGACCGCGATCGCACCCGCGACAACCGCCACCAGCCCGCCGAGGCCGATGCTGGGGCTGAGCAGGATGTAGCAGATCATCAAGACCACAAACGCGACTGTCCCGTACACCCACGGCCAGACCGAGATCGCACGTCGATCGCCGATGCTCGAGCTCAGTTCCGCGACCGGCGTGGCGAACAACCGCGCGGTCAGGAACAGCCCGCCGATCCCGACCGCGGTGGAGGCGAAGAACACCCAGGCCGGCAAGCCCCACAGGGTGAAGGCCTGAGCGGTGTCGCCGGCCGGGGCGAGGCCGGCGATCATGAAGTAGCCGAAGCCCTCCTGGATGCTCGCGAACACCGTCCACAGCCAGACCAGCCGCCAGTACGGATGGCTCCGGAACGGGTGGATCGCCCGGTCCACGGCGACCCCGAGCAAGCCGCTGACCAGGCTGAACAGTGGACCGGTGATCGCCGTCAGTGCCGCCGCAGCCGGAGTCTGCGCCGGCACGTAGTCGACGGCGAACGGCAGTTGGATCGGGCGATAGCCGAGCAGCGCGCCGACGATCGCGTGACTGCTCTCGTGCAGCAAGGTCATCAGCGTCGCGCCGGTCACGAAGGCGACCACGCCGTTGCGGATCAGAACTGCCCGGTCGACACCCACCGACGACGACGCCAGGACCTCACTCATTGCAGAAGTCTCGCAGAGCGTGAACAGAAACAACACATGACGATCGTCACGAGTGTCGATCGGCTTCGGCCAGCACGTCGCCGACGTACACCTCCGCAGCCGTGCCGAAATGCTCCCGCACGCGGCCGAGCGTCTCGACCAGGCGGCGTAGCGGCCAGTCGGGCGGCAGCAGCTCGGGCGGGAGAGTCGGCACACCGATGAAGAAGTGGTACGCCGGCAGGGCCAGCTCGGCGTAGCGCGCCAGCGCGGCCGGTCCGCGGAGCTCACCCGAGTCGTCCGCGACGGCCCGAGCGAGCGCGACGATCAACGCTTCCGTGCTGGCAGCGACACGCGCAAGTCCCCAGGCCTCGGCGGCGGCGGATCGCGCATCGTCGGCGGTCAGCCGCAGGACGAGCGGATACACGGTCGACCCCGCCGGGAGTCGAGCGACCGCATCGGCGAGAGCCGGCCAACCGTCCCAGGGCGAGATCATCAGGCCCGGCCGCAGTGGAGCGTAGCCGGCCAGTCGGGCCGCGTTCCGCAGTCGATCACGATGGGAGCGATCCCGCTCCGCGATGGTGAAGAGGATGCCGTGGAACTCCCCGGACCAGCCGCCGTCGTGGCCCGGCTGGTCCGACATCTCCGGATGGCCGGTCTTGCGGGCGCGGCGGAACGCACTCTCCACCAACCCCGCCAGCTCGTAGTCGGTACGACGACCACGGCGGACGCTCCGCAGCCCGCCGTCGGCACGCAACCGCGCCAGCACGCTGCGCGCCGCGCTCTCGCTGACGCCGATGTCGACGAGTAGTTCGACCAGGACGGTCCCGGTCAGCCGCGCACGATCCGCGATGCCGAACAGGAACGGCACGTACGCAACGAGCCGCGGCGGAGCGTACAGCTCGGTCACTGCCCCACCTCCGGACGCCTCGATCCTCAAGCACCCTATGACCGTGAACTCTTCTGGCCCATCGGACATGTATTCAGTGTGAGCAGCAACCAACCGGCGCTGAGGGCAAGCGCTGCCCGGCTGCAAGCGCGTGAGGTGTACCCGAGAGAGGTCGGTGAGTCTGTGACATCGACGCCGCAAGCGGTCGACCCGCCCGACGAGGTGACCGCCAGGCTGCGCCAGGGCAGCGAGAGGCGATGTTGCAGGTGTTCCGCACTCATCTCGACGTCATCTACAACTACTGCTATCGCCGCTGCGGGTCGTGGACGGTCGCCGAAGACCTTTCCTCGACCGTGTTCTTGGAGGTGTGGCGCAACCGGCAGCGGGCGGTCAGCGTCGACCAGATCGCCAAGGGCATCCCCGTTTACGAGGTCGAGGGCTCCGTGGGCTCGACTGCCACCTGCGAGCACAAGTCGAACGACACGACGTACGCGGAGGCGATCTTCCAGCTGGACGACTGGGTCGCGCTGGCTCGGGTGCGGCTCAACCGGGCCGGCCATCCTGGACCGTGGCAGACGGCGACTCCCTTCGGGGGTTATGTGCACTTCTCGATCGGCCTGCTCGGCGACGACGCCTGGACCGAGTCGGTAACGGCGGACTACGAGTTCCTCGACGCCGACGGCAAGCTGCTCGCGGCGATGCCGGTCCACGATGCCGTTGCCAAGGACACGCCGTCGGTCACCCGGATCACCGAGCAGCTGTCCACCTGCGGCGACATGGCCCGCCGCTACTCGGGCACCGACGGATACCAGCCTCCGGTCGACGCGAAAACCGGGATGACGACCTGCACCGAGCTGGCTGCTCGGGCGGGTGCGGACCCGAGTTTCGACAAACGAGAATGGAAGCTCCAGCTCGAGCTCCCCGGCCCGAAGGTCTGGGGAGGAGTGCTCAGCAAGGACGGCCAGCAGTTCGCCTGCAGCCTGGCCCCCACCCGGGAGGTGGGTGCGGTGGTCCCCGACAAACGCACGACCGCCGAGTCCGGCTTCTGGTTCGCGGTGAATCCGATCGATGCCAACGGAGGTTCGTCGTTCTGGGCTTCCGGCCGGGTGCCGGCCGACGTCACCTCGATCACGTACGCGCTGCCCAGCGGAGCCAAGGTGCCGGCCGTGATCAGCGCCGAAGGCTACTGGATGGCGATGTATCACGTCGATGGAAAGGACCTGGCCGCGGGCAGCGTGTCGACCTGGGACCCGGTCCGGGTGAGCATCAAGCGTTCGTCGGGAGCACCGATCACGTACGCGATCCCGTTCAACGAGCACACGATGTGCAACCAGGTGTCTCACGGCTGCTGAGGATCTTCCTCCCCGTCCCGACCCCGGAGTTGTCGAAAGCTCAGCGCCACATCTGGTGCTGAGCTTCTGACAACTCCGGGGTCGGGGGTCTGGGGTAGGGGGCGAGCACTCAGAGGCGGTGGCCGAGCAGCGTCAGGTCTCCCGGTGACAAGCGATCCGACGCCGCTGCCAGGTGGTGCCAGAACGGGTAGATCAGCCGCGGCTCGGTGGCCGCGTCGAGTGTGGCGATGTCCTCGGCCGTGAGCGTCAGGTCGAGCGCGGCAATGTTGTCCGCGAGCTGCTCGCTCGTCCGTCCGGCGATCACCAGACTGCTGACCCCCGGCTTACCCAGCAGGTACGCGATCGACACCTGGGCGGCCGAGACATCGTGCCGGCCGGCGACCTCCAAGATCACGTCGACCACGTCGAACAGCTCTTCCGGATCGTGGACGGGCGGCTCGGTGTGCTCGTCCAGCTTCGCGTAGCGGGCGGCGCCCTCCGCGCTCTCGTCTCCGCGGCGGTACTTGCCGGTCAGCATTCCGCCGGCCAGCGGGCTCCAGATCAGGTTGCCGAGCCCCTCGTCGATGCTCATCGGGA
Organism: uncultured Actinomycetota bacterium; assembly: GCA_963797165.1. GTDB lineage: Bacteria > Actinomycetota > Actinomycetes > Propionibacteriales > Propionibacteriaceae > Microlunatus. Next base: position 588,272 of record CAWCOM010000013.1, on the reverse strand, counting down.
TGAGCTCGTACTCCGCGTCGCGAGACAGCAGAGAGTAGTGGATCTGCTGGCTGACGAACGCCGGCAGCCGGTCGCGCTCCGCGACGCCGAGATACTTCACGACCTGCCAGGCGGCGAAGTTGGAGACGCCGATATAGCGGACCTTTCCCTGCCGGACAAGGAGATCCAGCGCCTCCAGCGTCTCCTCCGGCGGCGTCACCCCGTCGCGCTCGTGCAGCTGATAGAGATCGATCCAGTCGGTGCCGAGCCGCCGCAGGCTCGCCTCGCAGCTCCGGATGATGTGGTGTCGAGACAGGCCCGCATCGTTCGGGCCGTCGCTCATCGGGAAACGGACCTTGGTCGCCAGGAGGACGTCGTCGCGCTTGTCGCCGATGGCCTGGCCCAGTACCTCCTCGGAACCGCCCCTGGAGTACATGTCGGCGGTGTCGAACAGGTTCACACCCGCGTCGAGGCACATGGCGACCTGCTCCTTGGCCCCGTCCAGGTCGACGGCGCCGACCCGCTCGAAGCCACCGCTGGTGCCGAACCCCATGGTTCCCAACGTCAGCACGGACACATTCAGGCCGGACGATCCCAGGCGTCGATATTCCATGCCTGTCAACCTACCGAGGGCGAATCTGCCCAACGTCAACCCACCCACCGCGAAGGCAGTCCCTACTTTCCGCTCGGCGCCATCGGCGTCGAGTCATCCGCCGGGATCACCGTACGTCCAGCGCATGCTGGCGGCGGCCGGGACGGATGCGCCGCTAGGTCGCGCCAGGGGCGGAGCAGGTCTTTCCGCGGCGCGCGCCCACGCGTCCACTCTGCGCGTCGACGGGTCACTGTGCGCATCGGCGCCGGCGCGCAGAGATGCCCGCGGACGCGCAAAGATGCCCGATCGGCTAGGAGCCTGGCTTGGTAGTGTCGAGCTTCCGCGACTCGATCGCGTCGATCCCGCCGGCGGGGCCGGAAGACGCTTTCCATACCGAGGAGCCTTTCCATGAGCAACGCACCGCTGCCACCCGCCGAGCACCAGGCGAGCCCGATCGAGCTGCTCGGCCCCGCGATCGAGCGGCGAGACGATCGCGACTTCCCGTTCTACAACGGCATTCCGACGACGATCACGGGACGTCAGTGGCGGACGATCGTCGCGGCCGTGGTGGTCGGTTTCGGCGCCCTGATCCTGCTCCCGCTGAGCGGCCCACTCACCGGGTTCATCCCGGCGATCCTGTTCACCGGGTTCCCGCTCGCTGCCCTGTTCCATGTCGCTCGCCAGAACTGGACCGCGATCTTTCGGCGCGTCTCCGGGCGCGACGTGGGGCTGATGTTCTTCTTCGCCGCGCTCAATCTCGGCGCCGCTGATCATTCGGCTACTCTGAGGCCGCGCCGTCGCCGCCGGCGCCACAGCAGCGTGCCGACCAGGCCGAGTGCGAGCAGCACGACGACGATCCACAGCCACGCGCCGAGGAGCCCGGGCTCGTCGGTTCGGACGTACGTCAGATCGCCGCCGGGGACGACCACACGGAAGTGGGACGGATCGATCACCGTCAGCTGTGCGCCCCTCAGCGCGATCGCCGGCGTGCCACCCTCGGCCCCCATCCAGAAGTCCACGGTCCCCGCGTGGTCGACCACCGTTCCCTCGAACGTGTCGTGGCCGGACGGGACACAGTTGTCGCCGACGACCTTGGTCGCCACGACATGCGTGTCCTCCTGGACGATTCGGAAGGTCTCGGCGTGCAGCACACCCGGCGGGCAGGTGTAGTCAGCACTGCTCCAGCTGCCGGTCAGATCCACCGTTGGCGACGCCGAGCACGCGGCACAAAGGACCGCGACGACAGCCAGCAGCACGCGGCGAGCCAAACGGTTCCCGACCATCCCCACCACCCAGTGCGCGACAAGCCCAGGACGGACGCTACCGCCGGCCGGTGACGTGCGCTGGTGGTCGTCGAAAGTCGTGCCCGAGCGCGATCCGAGCGTGCTTGTCCGCAGGAGGCGCCGGGTCCTCTCGGTGCACGTCCCACCGTTCGCCCTGCTGCGATCGTGGCTGGCGAGGAAGCCGGAGCCGTGCTTGAGTGGTCGCGTGCCGGGCCGCGTTGACGTCGACTATCTCGTGGTCGGCGCCGGGGCCATGGGGATGGGTTTCGTCGACGCCCTGATCGACCATGCCGACGTACGCGTGGCGATGGTCGATCGGCGCGACGGTGTCGGCGGGCACTGGCGCCATGCGTACCCTTTCGTCCGGCTGCACCAGTCCTCGACCTTCTACGGCGTCGCCTCGCGGGTGCTCGGGGGCGGTCGGATCCAGACCACGGGGCCCGAGGCCGGCCTGGACGAGCGGGCGGACCAGCCAACCATCTGCGCCTACTACGAGCAGCTGCTGGACGAGTGGATGGTCGGCCCCGGACGCGTCGAGTTCTTTCCCGGTTGCGACTACCTGGGCGGTCGTTCGTTCGTCTCGCGAGAGTCCGGAGAGCGCTTCGAGGTGCCCGACCGGTGCCGGGTCGTCGACGCCCGCTATCTCGCGCCCGACATCCCGGCGGAGACGCCGCCGAAGTTCGAGGTGGCCGAGGGCGTCCGCGTCGTCCCGGTCAACGACCTCCCCATGTGGGAAGGGACGACCAGCCAGTACGTCGTCGTGGGTTCGGGCAAGACCGCGACGGATGCCTGCATCTGGCTGCTGGGTCGCGGCGTCGACCCGGACGCGATCTGTTGGGTACGCCCGCGCGACCCCTGGATGTTGAACCGGGCGCTGATCCAGCCCGACCCGAGCATCTATCTGGGCATGGTGGCCGAGCTGATGCGACTGGCAGCCGGAGCCCGGTCGCTGCCGGAGCTTTTCGGCGAGCTGGAGGACGCCGGGATCATGCTGCGGATCGATCGATCGGTGACCCCGACGATGGCCAAGGCGCCCACGCTGGGGATGTGGGAGCTCGACCTGCTGCGCAGCATCGGGCGGGTCGTCCGGCGCGGCCACATCCTGGCGGCCCGGCGTGGCCGGCTGGACCTGGCGGAAGGATCGGTCGCGCTGACCGACGACGCGCTGATCGTGAACTGTGCCGCCGATGGTCTCAAGCAACCGCCCCTGGTCCCGATCTGGGGTCCGGCGGCGATCACGTTGCAGCCGGTCCGGGCCGGATTTCCCTGCTTCGGTGCCGCACTGATCGGATACGTCGAGGCCACCCGGGTGGAAGACGGCGACAAGAACCGCCTGTGCCCGCCATCCTCGTACGGGAATTCACTCGCCGACTGGGCCCGGATGAATGTTCGGGGGGCCCGCAATACCGCGGCCTTCGCCGTCGAGCCCGACATCAAGCAGTGGACCGATCAGATCGCCGTGAACCCGGCACGGATCGCGCCCGATCACCCGGGCTCTCCCGATCTGGACGACGCCGTCGGACGGCTCGGCCGCTACCTCGGCCCCGGGGTGTCGCGCCTGGCTGAGCTCGGCGGCCTCCCGGCCTGATTCTCGACAGCGCTCGACGTCCGGATGGGTCCGCAGTCGACCTGGGAGCACGCCGAAGACGCTAGGAGGAGGGAGGGTCTCGGGCTTTGGGTCTACGCGATCTTTGCAGGCACGGTCGTTTTGGTGCTCGTTCGCGTCCGACAACGCAGGAAGAGTCGCTCAGATAAGCCAGGCGCATTCGAACCTGCGTTTGATCCGGGCGCCGTCCGTCAGTTAGTACGATCCTTCTTCTGGCGTTGGCAGCCATAGGTGCCGTCTTGATCAAGACTTTGCGCGTCGAGTTCTAGACCTCGATCGGTTGCGGGCTGTCAACTACCCTTGCCTCATGACCAGCACGACCCGAGAGCTGAGGTTGACCCGTGACCAACGGCGCAGCCTGGCATACGGTCGTGCCATCGCAGAGAAGCTCCTAGAGGACCCCAGCGTGGCTGGACCAGTGACGTTGACCGGCATCAACAACTCATCAACCGACTCCAGACCCACCTCGGACGGATCGCTGTCAACTAAGAATCTTGGCCCGATACCACACACCTGCTTGACCCCAGACGCCGTGGCCGGTTAATCGAGTCGACCTTCGCCACCGTCCGGCTCAGAACCCGCGTCACCAAGGGACCCGGATCACGCGCTGCTGGGGTCGCGATGGCGTTCAAGCTGATCGAGTCCGCCCAAACCCGGTGGCGAATGGTCAACGCACCCCACCTGGTCGCCCTCGTCCGGGCCGGCGCCACCTTCGTCAACGGCAAACTCGTCGAACGACCCAACGATCAAGACCAACAAGGAGGTGACCAGCAAGCAGCGTAAGACACGCTGATACACAGGTCTTGACTATTGCTCTAATCATGCTGCATTGGTGCTGAGCCAACGCTTGAACGCAAGCGACTGGCCGCGCAGATGACCAGCATTCCTGATTGCCCGGTTCAGTGCAGCCAGATTTCGGGAACATGTACGGCAGTGGCGTCGCCCGAGATGGTCCACGCGGTCCAACTCATGCCCCACCGAGCACAGGGCGTGCCGCACCTCGGATGCCCGGCGAGTGTTCACGCCAGTTGGGACCGTCTCCAGATGTTGCACCTCCAGGCACCCAGACACGTGACACGGATGATCGATCACGAGCCCGTACGGCACGCGTCCACGCTCCCGTACATAAGCAACTCTGTGTGTGCAGACCACGACGTTCACGCCGGTCTCGTAGGACACGACGGACTTGGGCAGACCGACGTGGCCGTACCCCTTACGGTCGACCGCGCCCAACCAGATCAAACAGCCGTCGGGCATCCGCTCGGTGCGAGCCAGTATCTTCTCGTCATACCAGTTCGGACACTGCCGCAGTGCCTTGATGATTTAGCCGTCGTTCTCATGGGCGGCGGCGCCCCACGTCGGCTCGCGTCTCGTTGTATCGTCGGCCACGTCGATCCTCTCGTAGACAGAAGGTTTGGCCACGAGACCCGGGCAGCCAGCACCGTCGCGGGTCTCCCTTATTCTAAAGGGATTTCTCCTACCTGGCGTGCTTTCGATCGGCTTCAGTACCCGACCCGATGTGTTGGGCGTAGGCTCGCCGAATGGCCACCAGCAGCGAGCGTCAGTCTCCGAACCTCGAGGCCCAAGCGGCGGCGGGCACGGTCACCGGCCACCTGGCCCATCTCCAGGCCCGCGAGGCATCCGGGGAGTCGCCGTTGAACCCGCTCCTGCAGGTCAGCGCGACCGACCCCTCGGCGGCACTGCGGAAGCTCTTCGAGCATTACGGCGAGGCCACGGTGCGCGAGGCGTTGGAGGCTCTTCAGCAGCGCTAGCGATCGCTTGGCGACACTTCTGCGAAGTGCAAGCCGCCGCCACTGGCCCACTCGCTGCACCCGGCGCCAGCCGAGGCTCTCAAGCACGGCGTCGGCCTCAGCCGGGTCCCAACGCGGCCAGTCCACAGGCTCTGACCGGGCGGCGACCCCGCGCACAGCCCAGCCGGATCGGCCCACGTACTCCAGCCGTTCCACGATGACGCCCGGCGTCTCGCCGTGTGCTGCGCCGCTGCAAGCGGCCTTCGCCGAGTAGATCGTCATCCGGTCAGTATACGAACATACGTCCGAATCTTGATCGGCGGGCCAAGCGCATCCTCCGGGCAACGGTGAGCGCAACTCGTTCGACCTCCGGATTGTGTTCGGGGTTGGTTGAAGAATAAATCCAACAGCCAAACCAGTCGCCACAGAGGCGGCCAAACACCTACGCCGGACCCAAGCGGCGAAGAACGGAACACCAATGTCTACACCTTCGCCCTACGGCCCGGTCGATCCGAACACGCCGTTCCCGCAGGCCCCGGCTCAGCCCCGGAAGAAGAAGTCGCACAAGCTGCGCAACGGAATCATCGGCGGCGCTGCCCTGCTCGCCCTGATGGGCGGCTGCATGAACGCAATCAACGGTGGCGGGTCCACCGACACGGCCCAGGCCGATCCGGTTGTCGCGACCAGCACGGCCCCTGTTGAGCAGCCCGCGGAGTCCGCACCGGCCAAGCCAGCGACGAAGGCACCGGCTCCGGCCCCCAAGCCGAAGCCCGCCCCGAAGCCCGCACCGGCCCCCAAGCCGAAGCCCGCGCCCAAGCCGAAGGCCGCGCCGAAGCCGAAGCATCAGGTGACCGCGGCACAGGAGCAGGCCGTCGGTAGCGCCGAGGACTACCTTGACTACACCGCCTTCAGCCGCAAGGGCCTGATCCGGCAGCTGTCCTCCGATGCGGGTGAGGGTTTCAAGAAGAAGGACGCGATCTACGCGGTCGATCACATCAAGGTCAACTGGAACGAGCAGGCGGCGAAGTCGGCCAAGTCCTACCTGGAGTACTCCCACTTCTCTCGTAACGGTCTGATTCAGCAGCTGGAGTCCAGCGCTGGCGAAGGCTTCACCCACAGCCAGGCCGTCTATGGCGTCAACAAGGCCGGGCTCTGATGTCGAGGATTCTCAACGCCGCTGCCTGCACACTGGCCGCCCTGGCCGCGATCGGTCTCAGCGCCTGTGCCCCGGCCTCTGCCGCCTCGGATGGCGCTGCGCCTACAAGCGCCGCCCCTAGCGAGACGGTCACCCCGACCCCGATTCCGACGCCCTCGACCAACCTGAGCTACACGTCGCTCACCGAGCTTCGCGACGCAACGGTGATGGCGGGATACGCCTGCCCGAACTGGGATCAGGACGACGAGGTGGACAACGCCTCCGAGTCCGGCTCGTGCACCGACAGCGACGTGTTCACCCTCTACGACACCGATGCGGACTTGCAGGCGCAGGTGCAGACCTACAGGAATCTTGCGGAGGAGTGGCCCGACTCCGAGACCAAGATTCTCGTCGGTCCGAACTGGATTCTCAGTCTTCCGGTGGAGGCCTTCGACAATCTCCAGCTGAACCTGGGCGGCACCGAGTTGGACGCTGTTCCCTCGGTCAGCACGGATGACTCCAGCGACTCAGCAACAGTGACGGGTCCGGAGGACTTCACCACTGCCCAGGACCTCAAGTTCATAGGCAACCTGGGGAGCGGCCTCCCGACTCTCGTCGCCAACGTGGACGAGGACACCCTGACCGCCCTGGGTCGCCAGGCGGCCTACGTCTTGGCCACGGAGGCCGCGACCGAGGAGCAGGTCGTGGAAGTTTTCACGGACAGCCTAACCAACTACGACGAGTCCGACGGACGGCTGTTCGTCGCCGCGGTCCAGGAGTCTTATTTGTCCTAGAGGCCTCCCTCGGGGGCACGTGGTGGCTGAGAGGTCGGCGGACCTTGGCACCCGACGGCAAGGGGCGGCTTCAGCCGCCCCTTGTTTGCTTCTGCCTGGCTTCCTATCCGGGCGAGCGCTAGTGGTGGAACGGCACATCGGCCACGTCCAGCCCCGGAAACAACTCGACGACACAGCTTCGTTCAGCACCGGCAGCGAGAGCGGCACTCCGGCGAGCTGGCTGCGCAAAAACAGCGAGCCCTCCGACGCATCCAGAACCCGCCGTTGTCGGCCAGGTCGAGCACCTCGTCGTAGCTCAACCGGATTGCACCCCGTCGAGTCCCACGACGCCACCGGTCTGTGCACAGGCGAGCACCTCCGGGGTCGAAGATGTCCGAGGGATCCCGCCCACGCCCCCGCCAGGTGTCGGCGGCGGCTGGGTTCCGGTACTTCCGCCCGGCCTGGGGCCGGTCGACCCTCGCCGCCGATCCGGCGAAGCTCCGCCCGGATTCTGCTCCAGCCGGGCGATCTTGGGGTGATTTCGCTCCAGCCTGATCAGGATGGACCGCTACTTGAGATTGGAGGGTCGGCGACCAACGGATAGTTCCGTGCAAGAGCTGTCGGCGACGGCGTGGAGCCTCATCACGTCGAAGTCGGCGGGGGGAGAGCCTCTCCGGCTGGCTCGCTTGCTGTTGCGTGGCTGTCGGACCGCGACGCAACCCGCCTCCACCCCAGGACGAACAGTAGAACGGTCACGAGACCGATGGTGTTGAGGATCGTGATCGACACTGTGACCAGCGGGTCGGCTGCAAAGGGAAAGATCATCATCAGGAGCATGGGAGCGATGTTGCGTACCGCCGTGGTTACCTCGGTCGCATGCCTGATTCCCGCGTTCTTGACTCGAAGACTCGAAACGAGCAGGTAACCACACCCGAGGCCGATGAACGGCCCGGCGATGGCCGCGATGTAGCTCTTGGTGCCCCAGGTCTGCACGAAAAGATCCCAGTACGCAAGCAGCGTGAAAAAAGCAACCCGCCTCGCCGGCACGGTCCAGACCTAGGTGGCCCGCCATCTTGGTCGCCCTCCTCGAGGACGTGAACAACGCCAGAACCGAAGGGTCATTATCTGGAGTCGTCTGACGCGTGGAGTTGACGTCGCTGACGCCCCGGGCGGGCAGTGTGGGCGACACGTTCTCTGGAGTCTGTCGCTGACGTCCCCGATGTTTCATCGGTCATCGGGTAGACCTTGGCGTGACTCGATGCTGGGCCGGTCGGGCCTACGACGTGGGGAATGCGCATGAAGGCTCAGCGTGTCGACGCTCCGGTCACCGGGGCGGAGTCGTGGACGGTGGTCGATGCCGACTACTTCCCGGTGGACCCGGCGGAGCGGTACTTGGCTTACCTGACCGCGATCGAGCGGTCACCGCACACGGTGCGTGCTTATGCGCAAAGTCTGGCGTTGTGGTGTGAGTTTCTCGAGTTGCGCCAGGTCGGCTGGGCTGGGGCCAGCGTTGAGGACGTCTCTGGGTTCGTGACCTGGCTGAGGGCTCCAGCCGTGAACGTCATCGTGCTGGACGCTTCGGCGGCCCGTCGGGCCGAGTCGACGGTGAACCGGCACTTGGCTGCGGTGTTCGGTTTCTACGACTTCCACGCCCGTAACGGGGTGGTCCTGGCGGAGTCCCTTGTCGCCTGGCGGCGTGTCTCGCGGGGGTCGTTCAAGCCGTTCCTGCATCACGTCACCAAGGGTCGGCCGATCCCGACCCGGCCGATCAAGCTCACGGTTCCGCGTCGGCTGCCGGCCACGCTGAGCGTGGAAGAAGTCGCGGTCATCCTGGCCGCATGTTCTCGGTTGCGGGACCGGTTCTTGTTCGCGTTGCTCGCGGAGACGGGCCTTCGGATCGGGCAGGCGCTCGGGTTGCGGCACAGCGACTTCGTGTCTCGGCGCCGGGAGTTGCTGATCGTGCCGCGCGACGACAACGCCAACGGTGCCCGGGCCAAGACCCGCACGGTGACCACCGTGCCGGTGTCGGCCGCACTGGTCCGGCTTTACAGCGAGTACATGCACATCGAGTACGGCGACCTCGACTCCGACTATGTCTTCGTCAATCTCTTCAGCGATCCGGTCGGTCGTCCGTTGCGTTACGACGCGGTCGCCAAACTCGTCGCCCGCTTGCGGGTCAGTACCGGCATCGTGTTCAGCCCACACATGTTCCGACACACTCGGGCCACCGAGCTGATCCGCGGCGGGGTGCCGATCGAGGTTGTCTCGAAGATGCTCACCCATCGGTCGGTGGTGACCACATCGGACACCTACATCCATCTCGGCGTCGACGACATCCGTGCCGAACTCGTCCGTGCCGGTGTGTGGGCCCAGGGTGAGGTGGCCCGGTGACGGCCCGGCCGGGTCGGCTCGCCGCACCCGACCCACTGTTGCTGGACAAGCTGGTCGCAGCGGTCCGTCCCGAGTTCGCCACGGCGTTGATCCGGATCGACGCGGACCATCCCGTTTTCGCCCGGGGACGCTGCCAGGTCGTCGGCTGCGGCCGCGGCGCGTGGACCCGGATGCTCTGCAACGGCCACTACGGCCGGTGGCGCAGCAGCGGCCGCCCGGACGTGGCGGCGTTCGCGGTGACGGCCGGGCCGCTCAAGAGCTGGTCGGACCGTGTCGACGCCTTCGATCTGCGTGGCCTGTCTCAGCAGGTCAGGCTGGAGATCGCGTACTCCATCCAGTGCCGCCACGACGAACGCGCGGTCCGGCTGATCCCGACCATGATCAACCGCCTGGTCGTCCTGGTCGTCGCGGCACGCGCGGCCTCGCTGCTCGACCACACCTTGCCGCGCTGGACGATGCTGGCCCACCAGCACGGCCTCAGCGACACCGGCGGGCGGGCGATGGGGCAGCTGCGCTACGCCTGGCGGCACCTCCGCGACCTCGCCGACGACACCGACGCCGAGACCGAGTTCGCCGGCGATGTCTGGCGGAGCATGGTGCTCGGGGTGCGGCCCTCCCCGAAGCTGACGGAGATCCGGTTCGACCACATCGAGCAGCCGTGGCTACGGCAAGCCGTCAAACGCGCCTGCCGTTACCGGCTCGGGGCGGGGAAAGCGTTCGCGTCGGTCAGCATCGACGAACGGGCGCTGCGCTGGTTCGCCACCTTCTTGACCCAGCAGCACCCCGACGTGACCGGGCCTGGCGGAATCACCCGCGAGGTTCTCGAGCATTACCTGTCCTGGATCACCGCCGCGCCGGAGCTGTCCGGCAACACCACGAACACCTATCTGGTCGTCCTGCGCGGCTTCTTGGACGCCTGCCACCGGCATGGCTGGATGCCCGGCCTGCCAGGCCGAGCGGCGCTCTACCTCGACGAACTGCCATCCCCGTCCGCAGCCGCTGCCGCGGTTCATCCCGGAGTTCGTGATGGCCCAGCTCGAAGACCCCGCCCACCTGGACAAGCTGCCCGACCCGACCACTCGACACCTGGTGGTGGTGATCCAAGAGACCGGGCTGCGCGCCAACGACGCCTGCGCGTTGCCGTTCAACCCGGTCATCGTCGACAGCGCCGGCTGGCCGTGTCTGAAGTTCCACAACACCAAGATGGCCAGCCGAGCAGCTCATCCCGCTCTCCCAGCGTGCCGCCGACGCGATCCGCGCCCAACAAGACCATCTCCGCGGTCGCTGGCCCGGCGGCTGCGCGCGGCTGTTCCCGTCGGCGCACTCCAACCCCGACGGGGCCCGCGCCTTCTCCTACGCCACCTTGCGGAAACGGCTCAGCGACTGGCAAGACGACATCAGCCTGCATGACGAAACAGGTCAGCGCGTGTCCGTCACCGCCCACCAGTTCCGTCACACCCTGGGCACTCGGCTGATCAACGCCGGCGTTCCCCAGCACGTCGTGCAGAAGATGCTCGGACATGCCTCCCCGCAGATGACCGCCCGCTACGCCACCATCCACGACGCCACCGTCAGGGCCGCGTTCGACGGCTACCAGCAGCGCCGCGTCGACGTCCACGGCCGGCTGCTCGCCGTTCGACCCCGACAGCCCCAGCGCTGACGCCGAGTGGATCAAACACAACCTCGCCCGCGTCCAAGCCAGCCTGCCCAACGGCTACTGCGGACGCCCACCGCAACAACACTGTCCCCACCCGAACGCCTGCCTGACCTGCCCGGACTTCCAAACCACCCCCGCGTTCCTGCCGATCCACCGCCGCCAGCGCGACGACACACATGGAGCTCATCGACCTGGCCGAGCGGCGCGGAAACAGCCGGCTGGTCGCCAACCATCAGCAGGTGCTCAACAACCTCGACAACATCATCACCACACTCGCAGCATTCGAAGAAACGGGACCATCCCAATGACGACTGAGCACCATCTGCACGCCGCGACCCTTCGCCGAGCCAGCGACACCCGCGCCCGGGCCCGGGACACCATCCGCCGGCTGAACCAACAGGGCGCAGCCATCAACTACGTCACCGTCGCCGAAGCCGCCGGCGTTTCCCGCTCGCTGCTCTACCGCGACCCCGAGCTACGCGCCGAGATCGAGCGCCTCCGCAACCCAGCACTCACCACCAAGCCCCGCCCACCCGCAGCCGAACGAATGTCCCAAGCCTCCCGAGACGAACTCAACGCGGCCCTCCGACACGAGGTCAAGGAACTACGCCGGGAGAACCAAGCCCTCCGAACAGGCTCGCCACGACCCTCGGCGAGCAACGCAGCCAGATCCCATCAGTCCAACACCTGACACCCATCAACGACATGTCGCCGACAACATGACTACGCCAAACAGCCTCGGGCTCCAGATAACCATCAACCGCATCATCAAACAAGTCAAACGCGTCGGCTGCGGCTACCGCAACATGATCAACTACCAGCGGCGTTATCCTCACCCACATTGCGGTCACCCGACCGCACCGATCAGCAGCATGAACGAGACGCAACCCCGCTCAAGTTCGTAGAGCCCGTTTGTTTCCCGCCGGATTCTTCGACAAGGTGCAACAGTACCTTGAAATTCAGTTGAGTTAATTTGGACCATTCCGGACCGCCGCGAATAGCGCCAGGAACGTAATCAATTCGGCTCTTTGATTGATCGAGGCGGCGCCGCAGCTCCGCGTGTCGTCGCTCCCGCTGGGAAGCCGCTCCGCGGTGACAGCGACATTTCAACTTTTGCTGGCGCCATTTCAATTACGGGGGATAGAAGGACCACGGCGCCGTCTGGCGCCAGTCAAGATTCGCTCGAATCTCGACTCGTCTGGAGTCGTACGATTCGTCGGTATAACGATCGAGCGCAACAAGAATGCCTGCATTCAATACCGCACCACCAACTGTACTCAACCGTCGCTCGCCGTGCAGAGTGGAATTTCGCCAACCGAACAAGACATCGAAACCACTCGCACCAATGCCGAGCCCTCTGAGAGTTGACTCAAGATCATCCAACGCCTCAGCTGTCTCAGCCTTCGCCAGCTGAATTGACTCGTGGCCGTCTCTGAATAACCACATAAGGTCACGAGTACTACTAACTCTCCGCCCCCCGGCCTTGTAGAGAGGCGGGTTCGATTTGCCCGGCGGGCGTACCTTGAAGTCGGCACGCACCGTCCCATCCTGATCCACGAAAGTCCGACAAGCCCGCTTCACGACTGCTTCCAAAAAAGGGAACGAAAGGTAGGCACCGATGTCAGCCGAGTGGGTGAAAATGGGCCCAAGGCGCGGATGCGCATACAGGAAGGCGAGGGGTGACCCTTGTGCAAGGTGTACAGTCGCCAACATCATGCGCGTTGCTAGGCCGTGCGTTGTGGCAATCTCTTGATCTTCCTCTGAACGCAGCGTGCCCATTACTGGGCCAGCAAGGACTTCCGCCGCCCAAGCCCAGAAGAGCAAGTGATCCTCGGAAATTACCGTATTCAATCCGCTAAACAGCAGAGTCTTCGTGAGGCCGGCACATGCCTCCCGCAGTTCGTTCAGCGTGAGATCCGGATAGCTAACGCCGTGCGCCAGCAGCCCAAGGTCACTTCCGATCGACAAAGCATAACCGCCCTCGGGATCGGATTGAACCATGGCGGCAACCCATTCGTCGCAGAGACGCTTGATCCGTCCTTTCGTCATGAGCGCTTCGCTCCATGAAACTGCCAACGGGCCGGCGCACGGCGACTTGCCCAGCCCGCCTGGTCCGAGAACTGAAGTCCTAACCGAAATAGGCCACACATATCGATACTCTAAACGGCAATCGGCTACTGGCGTGCGGGGCGCACTGTTAACCGAGCAAGCTGCCAGAAGCCCCCCCCCCCCCGATTTGCCCCTTCACACCTGGGTGGCTAGAAGGACCGCTCGACCATACAAGGTACCGACCCTCGATAGCCGTGGCACATATGGCCGCCTCAGGCTTTTGCGACAGGTGGTGGTCCAGGGGCGCCGCGCCGGAATCGAACAGCTTTGATTTGCACGGACCCCCGGCGTACCACCGCAGTGAGGTTGCAGCCAGCGGACGGCACTACATGCACTCGATGGGCAGCCCGCCGAACGCCGACGGATAGCCGCTTCAAGCCTTCGCAACGAGATGGTCACAGATCGGCGACGGTCAGCGCGGTGAGGAGTCTCCGTACTCGTTCAAGCAGCCTCGCTCCGCTCGGCTGGCGGGCCAGCACGACACCCTCCATTGTACGATCTCTGGTCCTCGCCCAGCCTCAGAGTCCGTGTCTGCTCACTCGTCAGCTCCGGTCCGCCGGGGGCCCGGCGCCGCCGTCTCGAACTTCGCTGGATCGTTGATTCCCGTGGCCAACGCCGTCTCCATCGGCGTGAACTGAACATCTGAGGCGGTTTGCACCGTGTACGTGAAGGTCGGCGTCACGGTGAGCCGGCCATCTGGTTGGTAGGTCAGCGCTTCGATCTTGATGTCCGACTCCATCCGTGGGTACGGATCGCCGCTGAAGCCGAGCTTGTCGGCATCAGCCACGTCGCCGCTGAGAACACCCTTCATGACGGCATGCAGTGGAGTGATGTCCAAGAGGGTGGTGCCCGCAAGGCCACCGCGAACATCGGCGTCGAGGTTGAGGAGATCGAGGATTCCAAGCCGTATGTACTCGAAGAGCTTGGGTGCGATCTGCGGCGCCAGACCCCGGATAAACGACATGTCCTTCGAGGCGTGGAAGAGCCCATTCCTCGCGGTATAGGCCGTCTTGTAGGTCAGTTCGTCACCCTTACAGATCACATCGCGACGTATGCGCCCCAGAAGCCCGAGCTTCCATTTGTCGTCCTCGTCGATGCCCAAACCATGATGGCGGGCGTGCGCCTGTTCATCTTCGAGTCCGAGGCGTTGTCGCTCTGCACGCTCTACCGCTGGACCAAGTGCTTCGAGCGCCGGCCAGAGATGCATCAGGGCGAGTGGCTGACCCCGGTGCGGGTCGTCGATCAACAGGCGTTGGCCCTCGGCCAGCACGGCATCGTTGGCGGTGTTCCACGACACGTCGAGGCTTTCGGCGACACGCGCGATCGTGAGGTGCTGGATCACCAGGCCCTCCAACGCCCACCGCAGCCCCCGACGAGACAGCTTGGCTCGTGGTTCGGCGGCCTGGCTGGTGTCTTGGCGCCAGACGTGCCCGCACTCGGTGCACCGGTAGCGGCGGACCGTGACCACGAGCGTGGTCGGACGCCACCCGAACGGTTCGTGGGCCAGCCGCCGCACCAGACTGCCGCGCGGCACGCCCTCGCACCCACAGCGATGGCACCACCGGTCCGGTCCCGCGACGCGGCAGGCCAGCACGGCACGATCCGGGTCGAGGCGTTGGCCGGTGACCACGAGTCCGAGCTCGTCAAGCCGGCAGAAGGTGGTCAGGTCAGCGCAGCCAAAGCCGCCAGCGGTAGCGTCGAGCATGTCGAGGTCTTCCTGGATGAGCGTGTAGGAGCCTTCATCCTCGGGAGACCTCGACACCTATCCCAGGACCGACGCGCCGAACAACACCACATCTCCGCTACACCCTGGTTTGTGATGAGCCCCGAAACGGCTCCGCTACCGGATCTTCACCATCGCCGCCCAGTACGCCTACACCGGCCGGCGGATCCTGCTCCACCTCGCCAGCCGATCACCCTGGGCCGGGCTCGTCGCCGACGGCATCCATCGGCTCCCCACCCTCACCGCACCCGGCTGAGCCCCACACCCATCCGTATTCCGAATCAGCACACCCGGGACAGTGGAACCCGGCTCCCAGCGAGGCGAGACCCGCCGAACTGTCACACCCACCCGGCATAATTAGACCCGGACAGCCGGCGAGCCGCCGGAACCAAGATCAACAAGCCTGCAGTGAAAGATCGAGGCTAGCCCGGTGCTTTCATGGCGGTCCGGTGTGAAGTCGTGTTGATCAACTGAAAAGTGCTCCTGACCAGGTTGGATGGATCTTGCTAAGGGACCTGTCCGAACTGACCAAGGAGCACTTTCCAGGTGAAGCACACTACCGGGCTGTATCCGCGTCTGCACGTCGACACTTCCGGCTCCGCGGCGGTCGGCCAGGCGGGCGGGGTGTTGCTGGTCGAGACCATCCGGATCGCCGGGATCGACCGCGGTCTGTCGGCGGCGCTCGGGCCGTGGCGCAAACCGTTGGCGGTGCATGATCCGGGCAAGGTCGTCCTCGATCTCGCTGTGGCGTTGGCGTTGGGTGGTGACTGCCTGGCCGACGTCGACGCCGTCCGTGCCGAGCCGGCCGTGTTCGGCCTGGTCGCCTCCGATCCGACGGTGTCCAGGTTGGTCGACACCCTCGCCGGCGACGTCGACCACGCCCTGGCCGCGATCGAAACGGCCCGCGCCGCAGCGAGGGCCGAGGTGTGGTCGTTGGCCGGTGAGCATGCCCCCGACCACGCCAGTGACGGCGCATCGCCGTTGATCGTTGATCTCGACGCCACCCTGGTCGCCTCGCACTCGGAGAAGGAACACGCCGCACCCACGTTCAAACGCGGGTACGGGTTCCACCCGTTGTGCGCGTTCGTCGACCACGGCAGGGACGGCACCGGGGAACCGTTGCACTACCAGTTGCGGCCCGGGAATGCCGGGTCGAACACTGCCGCCGACCACATCGCAGTTACCCGGAAAGCGTTGGCGCAACTCCCCGGATCTCGACCCGGAACCAGGCCGGGTCGCAAGGTCCTGATTCGGGCCGACTCCGCCGGCGGCACCCATGCTTTCCTGGACTGGTTGACGTCTCGACGGTTGTCCTATTCGGTCGGGTTCACGTTGGGCGCCATCTCCGACATCCTGGAGCAGATCCCTGCCGATGTGTGGACACCGGCCTACACCAGCGACGGTGGCATCCGTGACGGCGCCTGGGTGGCCGAGCTCACCGGTCTGCTCGACCTGTCCGGCTGGCCGAAAGGGATGCGGGTGATCGCCCGCAAGGAACGACCTCACCCCGGTGCGCAGCTCCGGCTGACAGATGTCGACGGACACCGGATCACCGCCTTCGCCACCAACACCGCTACCGGACAACTCCCGGATCTGGAGTTGAGGCATCGTCGCCGGGCCCGCGCCGAGGACCGGATCCGCAACGCCAAGGACACCGGGCTGACGAACCTGCCGCTGCACGACTTCACCCAGAATCAGATCTGGTGCGCCATCGTCGGCCTCGCCGGTGAACTCATGGCGTGGATGCAACTCCTCGCGTTCACCGGCCACGACGCCCGCCGGTGGGAACCGAAACGGCTCCGCTACCGCCTCTTCACCGTCGCCGCCGAACTCGCCCGGACCGGCCGCCAGACCCTGCTCCACCTCGCCACCCGGGCACCCTGGGCCGACCTCGTCACCCAAGGCATCGGCCGGATCCGAGCACTCACCGCACCCGGCTGACCGGCCCCACCCATCCGTAATCCGAATCAGCAGTCTCCGGGAGTGGAACCCGGCGCCCAGCGAGGCGACACCCGTCGAACCGTCACACCCTGCTGCCACAATCGACCCCGCACAACCGGCGAACCGCCGGAACCAAGATCAACAAGCCCGCGGTGAAAGATCGAGGCTAGCGTTCTCGTGGCATAGCGCGTGGCATAGACAGTTCGCTATGGCTGGTAACAGCCGACAACAGGTGACACTCGATCTGGCAGCCGGATCGAGCACAAACCGGCCACGGCTAGGCACTATGTGACGAAATGCCTTGTTAATACATGAGAGCGGATGACGGGAATCGAACCCGCACTATCAGCTTGGGAACGTGACTCGGGCTCCAGGTAACTCTGACTGTGCGCTCGAACCTCGTGGTTCTTCGTCGCTGGCAGCTGCTGGAGTGGCGGGGTTTCGTACACCGCGTCGTACACGGGCGGCGCCTTGCTAACGACATCGACCCTCCGCCAGTGTGCTGGTAACAGCACCTATTCGGCTCGTGTGGTGCGCTGCCTGGCGTGGCCAGGCTGCATCGGCAGTGTCTTCTGGGTCCGGTATCTGTATCAGTGCCGGCGTTGGCGAGGTGGCGTGCCGGCATCGCCCAGCGCCGACTTTCTGAGGTTCGCTCAGTCCGTAGCCAAGACGCCGGTCCGCCGAGCAAGACCTGCTAGTTCGACCCGATTCGCTGTTCCGGTCTTGTGCAAGAGATTGGAGACGTGGACACTGACCGTCTTCTCGCTGATGGCGAGCTCGCGGGCGATCTCGTTGTAGGTTCGGCCTGCAACCAGGTGGGTAAGGATCTCCCGCTCTCGGATGGTTAGGCCGGGAATGCCGTTTACCATTTCCGCTGGCACTTTCCGGGGATCCGTTAACGGCACCCGGGCGGTGCGCGCGAGCGCACGCAACTCAACGAGCTGCGGAGCCGCCTCCAAGTCTGTTGCGAGCTCATGCGCTCGCCGCAGCTCGAGGACTCCTTGCTGGCGAGTGGCGCGGTCCTGCAGCAGCGCCTCCGCCGCCCGCCGGCGGGCGTACGCCTCGTCCCAGGCCAGTTCGGCGTCGCGGCACGCTTCGCCGACATGGCGCCACAAGGTAGATGCTTCTGGATCGGCCCGTCCCCGGAGCACCTCGGCCTCGTACAGAACCTGCATGGCGCGCACCTGCAGGTGGTACATCGGCCCGTACGCTTGCGGGGTGGCGATGACCTCGGGATAGCGGCGGTACAGGCTGGACAACCGGGCGACGGCCTGATCGGAGTCCTCGCCCCGATCGCGATAGGCCTGTGCCTGGTCGGCGATGGCTCGCGCAGTAAGCGGGAGCAGCCGCTCAGAGAACCTCGGCGGTACTCCTTCACCTTCGATGCCGGCCATGGCAGCCGCGATCGCGTCCTCGGTGTTACCGGCGGCGAGCGCCACCTCTGCGCGAACCGCGTCGAATAGTAGTCCCCGGAAGCCGGACTGTTCCGCGAACAACTCGTCGGCCCGGGCCAGGTGCTCCTTCGCTTCCGCCGGTCGACCCTGCCACCCGGCCAGTAACGCGGCATGCAGGCGAGTCTCGGTCGCACCCATCGGCCCCGGCGTCGAACCCAGAGCGTAGCGGAGACGCTCTGCGCAAGCTCGCCAGTCACCGAGCGCGAGCAGCCCAATCGCCTCGTGGGCGGCGAGCCACGACACGTAGGTATGCGGTGCGCCAAGGCTGATCAAGCTTTCCCGTCCACGGCGCACCACGTCGTTCGAGGGACGGCTTGCCAGGCCGTCGATGAGGTTGCTGGCCCAAAGGGTGGCATGGCTGTAGGCATAGAAGTCGCGGACCTCAGCGGCGGCAGCCTGCGCCTCCTGTGAATCGATCTGAGGGTCGGTCAGCTCTTCGCCCTCGAAGGCCATGCATCGGTGTATCACGCGCGCCGTCAGCGCATAGGCCAACGCCTTCTTCGAACCGCAGGCTCGAGCGAGCCTCACGGCCTCCTCGGCCCGAGCCGCACCGGAGGGCACCTCGTGCCATAGCTCGGCGTCGGCAAGCTCGGCCATCGCTAGCGCGTACTGCCAGCTGTCCGGTGCGCTGGCCGAGAGCCGCACGGCTTCGCGTACGTCGGCCATTGGTGCAAACTCTCGCCCGGTCGACCACCGGAGGATCATCCGGCGTACCAGCAGCTCGGCCGCCGTGAGCGGATCGCGCTCCCGATCCACCAACCCCAGCAGATCGTCGACGGCTGTCAGCTCCTCCTCCTGTGCGCCCGCCTGGTCCGCCGCAAGCCGGATACGTTGCAGCAGGTCACGGCGGTCTGGTTCGGCGTTGGGAACCTCCGGCCACAGGTCGAATGCCCGGCGCAACAGCCGCAGCATTTCCTTGGCGCCGCCTGCCCGCCCCGCTGCCTCAGAACCGAGCACCGCCCATCGATACGCCTCTTCACGATGTCCGGCGCGGTAGTGGTGATCTGCGAGATCCACGACTCGTTCGATCTCGATGGCGTCCGGCCGGACCGACTGTTCATCCAGTGCATCGACGAACGCTCCGTGCAGAGCGCGCCGCTCCTCGGGAAGCAGGCCCGCCTCGAGCACCTCGGCCAGCAGCGGGTGCACGAACCAGTAGCTCTCCGATGGGCCCAGGATGAGCACGGCACCATTGACCGCTTCTCGAAGCAGCAGCACCAGGTCGCCGGTCAGCCCGGTCAGCGCCGCCAATCTGCCGAGCTGGTCCGACCGCTGGGGCCGACCGGCAACGGCGATCAGGCGGGTCAGCGCCCGGGCCGGCGAGGACAGACTGCGCCACGCACGTGTCGCTGCATCACCCAGCTCGGTCGGTAGGCCGGGCGGCAATGACCTGGCGTCCAATGGCAGACCGCGAGCCAGCAATGTCGTCAAATACGCGTTGCCATCGGTTCGCGCGTAGATCTGATCAACGAGTGCCTCATGCGGCGGGCCACCAAGCAGCCCAGTCATCTGCTCGCCGGTCGCCGCCCGGTCCAGCCGGTCCAAGCGCAGCTCGCTGACACCAGGAAGCCGCCGCACGTCGGCAAGCCAACGGCGCAGTGGGTTATTCTCCGTCCCCTCACCGGACCGGATCGTCGCCAGCACAGCCAGTCGATGATCGGCCAACCCGGCCAGCACATACATCAGCACGTCCAGCGTGCTCTCATCCGCCCAGTGCAGATCGTCCACAACCAGGACCACCGGCCAGCGTCCGCCGAGGCCGGCCAACCAGCAGTCGAACTCAAACGGTCCATCACTGGACCCCGTCTCCCCCGATGGCCGTAGCAGCGGAACCGGCTCAGCGTGACCGGCTGCCCAATCCCGAAGCGCGGTCGTCAGCGGCAGGAACGGCACAGCCAACGACGTCAACGGCAGGCACGAAGCCCACAGAACGTCGACCTTCAACTCCGTCCGCGAACAAGCCGCGCGGGCGAGCACCGTCTTCCCCACGCCGGCCTCACCTGAGATGAGCAGTGCACCCGCTCGGCTCGCGGCCGCAGCCTGAATGAGCGCGGACACCTCGGCGAGCTCGTCGGCTCGCCCCACAAGCCGCAACTGATGCGACTGCGACCCCACCACCACCTGACGAGTTTCCCACCGGCCAGACAAATACGCGAGACGCAGAAATGAGTGCCCAGCGCCAGAATCTAAGGAGCCGTCTCCGATGTCAGAGCGTCCTCAGCCGGGCAGTGTGAGCTCATCGCGTCACATCAACGGAGGACTCATGCGTATCCGACCTCTGCCCGGCCGTTCCTCGCGGCTGCTGGTCCCGGCCACCGCAGCTGGGCCCGGCCTGGCCACGCCGTCCGCGCCCACCTCGTGGCAAGTCGAGGACCACCGCCCACTGGCATCAAGTCGGCCGGCGCGCCCGGCGCGATGGCGTCCAGCCCACGGAGAAACACGTTACGCAGGCGCGAAGGAGCCGAAAGGACAATGACAAGCGCGGCCAAAGAGGCAGGAACCGCAAGAAGTGGACACACGGTCAGGACGGCAATCCGGAAGGCGCTCTTGGCCGGGCTCGCTGTCATCTTCGTCAGCGCCGGTCCGGTGGCAGCGATGCCTGCTCCCAGAAATCCCGAGCCGGACAGGGACAGGCCGCTAGGCCCAACGATCGTACAGGTGCGCGGCCGCCAGTTCCCGGTTGATGCCGAGCAGGGCAGGTACTCGATGCTGGGCGACCTCATCGGTAGCTGGACCATTCGTAGCGCACCCGGATCGGCGGGGTACTCCATTCCCGAAACATCATGGACTTGGGTACAGACCGGCCAGGAGCGTTTCGTCGGATGCCTCGACCGGAACTACAGCCAGGAGTGCGACACAGGCGAGCCCTCCGGTGCGCTGGGCTTCAACTACGCACTCTGGAAGCAATACGATCCGGACTACGGCTGGCTGATCAAGGGCAAATGCCTGCATTCGATCACCGGCGGGTCGGGCGACTTCACCGGCGCTCGCGGGGTGCTGCTCATGTACCGCGGTCCGGCCGGTCGCGGCGAGGAGGTCAACAGCATCTACAAGGGCGAGATCGCGCTAAACGCCATGCTGAACGAGCGGGCCCTGCAGAACGACGACGCGTCCGCTGGATCAGCGGTCCGGACAGCCAGTTGCTAGCCCCCTTTGCTACCCAAGACTTTCATGGGACTTTGTTGATCGTGGTTCCGATGGGTCCACGGGCTGTGCGGTGATGGTTGTACTGCGCGGGCGTGACAGTCCGCCCGGGTGTCGCTCCGCTGGGCGCCGGATTCCACGTCCCGGGATGGGGTGCAGTCTCGGGGCGGTTGTGTGACGGCTGAATCCCGCTGCGAGGCGGCGGCGTACTCGTTGGACGGTCCCCTTACGGCGACGCAACCCGCCGCTGGGGGGATTCTTGCTCGGAGCCCGTCGGGCCGGTTGTCACCCTGAAGGCGTGCCTCGGTGCTGCAGATCGGCGCTGCTGTGGTAGCTGGCGTAGTCGGCGCCGGCGATCCTGGCGTGGCGAGCGGCGGTGCCGCGCTCGGCGCCGAGTCCGTCGGCGAGGATCGCCGCGGGTGCTTGTTGGACCATTTGACGCCAGGCGGTGCTTCGGGCCGCACGGGAGGGGGTGCCGATCTCTTTCAGCATGTTCGCGGCGCTGGACACGTGGAGTGGTTGGACGGGTTGCAGGCCGGGGAAACAGCCGCAGCGGTCGAGAGTGCGCGGCCTCGTTCCGGTGCTCGTTGAGTTGCGCCAGATGATCATGGACGACCGTGGCGACCTCGGGTGGGAGGTCAAAGGGGTGGCGGCCGAGCCGCAGGCTGGCCTGGCCGTCGGTGACGGTCACGCTGTCCCGGGGCAGGCGGACGATCCGGGAGAGCGGTTGGCCGAACGCCAGGCCCAACAGGCCGATCAGTCTCGGTGTGGCCGGCAGGTCATCGGCGAGCAGCCGGTTGATCCGGTCGAGCCGTTCGCCTTCGCTCGTGATCGGCCCGTCGTCGTGCTTGAGCCGCAGTTGACTCGTCCAGCCCTTCGACAGGCCCAGGGCACGTGGACCAGAGCAGTTCCGAGCACGTTGAGGGCACGGCCGCTGGATAGCGTCGCTTTTCGAATGTGGCCCGGGCACTAACGTGCGTGTGACCAGGGCTTTCGGTGTTGGAGCGGATGACGGGAATCGAACCCGCACTATCAGCTTGGGAAGCTGATGTTCTGCCATTGAACTACATCCGCTGGACGGCAAACTGTCAGACCGCCGCTGTAGCTTAGCCGATCTCACGCACCAGCCGATCTCGTGCACCAGGAGGTTGACCCATGGCTCCATCGATCGCGTTCGCCCAGGTCGTCGTCGACTGCCGGCAGGCTAGCAGTCTCGGCGGCTTCTACGCCGCCTTGCTCGACCGCCCACTGGTCGAGGAGTCGAACGACTTCTTCGCCTTCATCCCGCCGGGCGCCGACCCACCGTTCCCCGGGCTGATGTTCCTGCAGGTGCCCGAGCCGCGGTCCGGCAAGAACCGGGTGCACATCGACCTGGTCACCGACGACAAGGAAGCGGCCGTCGCTCGAGCGGTCGAGCTCGGTGCAACATCTCTCGGCGACTACGACGAGTACGGCGCCGTGTGGACCACACTGACCGATCCCGAGGGGAACGTGTTCGACATCGCCGCGCGTCCGGACCCGGAACGGTCGGGTCAGCCCGACCAGTGACAGGAGCGGAAGTAGGCGCCCGGTCGGGGTTCCCCCGGATCGTGCCGGGTCGGCGTCCCTGGTATATCGCTGCTGGGCTCGATCCACCCGAATCGGAGGCATAGCGTTGGCCGCATGACTGACAGCCGTCCCGAACCCGTCGACGTCGGACCCATTGCAGGTGGCAATCTCCGCGCTTCCGATACCGACCGCGACCAGGTCGCGACCGTGCTCAGCACGGCGTACGCCGAGGGCCGGCTGACCCGCGAGGAGCACGACGAGCGCCTCGACAGGGCCATGGCCGCTCGGACGTTCGACGAGCTCGTGCCGCTGACGCATGATCTGGTGGTGGTGACACCGCCGAAGTTGACAACCCTCTCCAGCCAGCAGGACTCGCCGTACCAGATCGACACGGCTCATGCCTCCGACGACGTCGACAGCATGATCGCCATCTTCGGCGGCGTCACCCGGAAGGGTCGCTGGCGGATGAAGAGGCAGACCAGGGCGTACGCGCTGTTCGGCGGGATCGACCTCGATCTGCGGGAGGCCACGTTCGAGGGGTCTGTCGTGGAGATGACCGGCATCTGGTGCTTCGGGGGGCTGGACATCAAGGTGCCGCCGGGGATGGAGGTCCGCGACCAGACCGCCGGGATCTTCGGTGGCACCGACGTCAGTGACCTCGGCGAGCGTGATCCCCGGGCGCCCGTGCTCGTGATCAAGGGCATGAGTCTGTTCGGCGGCGTCTCCGTGAAGGGGCCGAAGCCGCCGAAGGAGCTTCGCAAGCGACGCCGCTGATCAACTGTCACCCGAGAGCTTGACCGCGCGTCATTCCGGCGGGCCGCTAGATTTGCGATGCTATGGATGAGTTGTTCGCACCACCCGGGTACGAGTGGACGCGACTGTCCCCGCAGTACCGCAAGATGCGCAAGCTGCTGGTCTGCACCGTTCCGCCGCTGATCGCCACCATGCCGGCGCTGCTGTTCGGTCTGATCGGTGGTGGCAGCTGGTGGTGGATCTCGGCGGCGCTCTGGGCCGGGACCGGCGGCTACAGCCTGTTCCGGCTGATCCGGAGCAGCCCGAGCTGGACATCGTGGGGGTACGTCGAGCGCGAGGACGATCTGTACATCACTCACGGCGTCTGGTTCCGCAAACTGCTCGCCGTCCCGTACGGCCGGATGCAGCTGGTCGAGGTCGAGTCCGGTCCACTCGAGCGCGCGTTCGGCCTGGCCGCGATCAGCCTGCGCACGGCCAGTCCTGAGACGGGCGCCCGGATCCCCGGCCTCGAGCCCGCGGAAGCCGCTCGACTGCGCGACCGGCTGACCGAGCTCGGCGAGTCCCGCGCTTCGGGGCTATGAGCGAACCATCTCTGTCTGGTCAGCCGCGCGACGAGGTTGTCGAGCCGTCCCCCGGCCGTGATGCAGAGCACGATGCCCTTCGGCCGGCGCAGGGCACATCGAGTGACACCCAGCACACAGTCGGGGCGGAGCACGATGCCCCTCGACAGGCTCAGGGCACGCCAAGCGGGTCGCAAGGCGGATCGGACACGAGCGGCCCGATCGATCCGGCGCTCAGCGCGGCTGCCCGGCTGTCGGCGACGAAGCAGACCAGGCGGGTCCACCCGCTCACCCCCTTCATCCGCGGCTGGCTGATCCTGGTCGCGATCATCTTCGCCTTCTCCCGCCAGATGATCGAGCAGGTGAACACCGACGGGGTCTTCGACCGGCGCGACATCGGCTGGCTGCTGCCCGTGATCGGCGGGGTCGTCGTGATCGCCGCCGGAGCCGGCCTGGTCAGCTGGTACTTCACCCGCTTCGTCATCGACGACGAGGAGCTGCGGATCGAGACCGGCGCCGTTTTCAAGCAGTCGAAGAAGGTCCCCTTCGCCCGGTTGCAGTCGGTCGACATCATCCAGCCGCTCGCCGCCCGGCTGTTCCGGCTGGCGGAGTTGCGGCTCGAGGCCGGCGCCGGCGGCAACGGGATCAAGCTGCGTTACCTCAGTCAGGCCGAGGCGAGCCGGCTGCGGGACTACCTGCTCACCAGAGCCCACGGCACTCAGGCGCGGATCGCCGACGCCGGCGGCCAGCCACCGGCGAGCCGGTTCACCGACCTGGGCCGCTCGGATCGACCGATCGTCCGGGTCGGCCCACCACGCCTGCTCGGCAGCTTCGTGCTCTCGAGTGAGTTCATCGGCACGGCGCTCTACACCATCGTCGTCGTGATCGTCTCGGTCACCGGGTCGGCCTTCGCCCTGACGGCGCTGATCCCGGCCGTGCTCGGGCTGTTCTCCCTGGTGAGCTCCCGGATCGTGGCCATGTTCAACTTCACGCTGGCGGAATCGGATCGCGGGTTACGGATCAGTCGTGGCCTGGCCAACCTCAGCAGCCAGTCCGTGCCGGTGAACCGCATCCAGGGGGTTCGGATCAGCCGACCGCTGCTCTGGCTGCCACTCGGCTGGTACCGCGTCGACATCGTCATCCTCGGCTACGTCAGCAGCGACGAGGGCGACAACGACCAGTCCTCCACCGTGCTGCTGCCGGTCGCCACCAAGTCCGAGGTTGCGCTCGCGCTCGATCGAATCCTGCCCGGCGTCGATCTCGACGGCGTTGCGATGACGAAGGCACCCCGACGCGCGGCATGGATCCGGCCGTACGACTTCTGGACACTGAAGGTCGGCATGGACGACCGCGTCCTCGTCACCGAGATGGGGTGGTTCACCAATGTCCGCAACGTCGTCCCGCATGCCAAGAGCCAGTCCGTCCGGCTCAGTCAGGGGCCTTGGCAGCGACGGCTGCGATTGGCCGACGTCCACGTCGACATCACCAGGGGACCGGCCCGAGCGGCCGCGTATCAGATGGACGCCGACCGTGCCCGACCACTGGTGATGTCCCAGCTCGACCGTGCGCGGTCGGCAAGGCGAACCGATCGCGAGCGGTCCCAGCTGGCTCCCGATCAGCGGTCGGAGCAGGCCATCCTCGACCATTTCGCCGTCGACCGTGCCGCCCTGCTGGGTCGCGGTGGCGAGGCGAACGTCTATGCCCTGGACGACGCTCGGGTGCTGCGGATCTACCACTCCAGCCACGAGGGCCCCGCGCACGTGATCGCCCAGCTGCAGGGGCTGTACCGGCTATGGGCGGGTGCGCCGTTCCAGATCCCGACCGTGCTCGAGAACGGTGAGCGAGCGGGCCGGATCTATACGGTGACGTCACGGCTGGCCGGCGAAAGTCTCGATCGATGGCTACCGCAAGCGGATCCGGAGCGACGGCGTACGGCACTCCTTTCCTATCTCGACGCCGCCCAGCTCATCGCGACCCTCCCCGCGCCGGTCTCCGGCTTCGCGCGGCTCGTGGGGACGGTCGCGCCGCAGCAGTTCGGATCGCTGGCGGAGCTGCTCAATGCCCAGCTGCAGCCGCAGATCGCGGTCAGTCAGGCCCGGCTGGACGCGGACGTACCCCAGGTCGGCGAGATCTGGCGACAGCTCTTCGCGGCGCTGGCGGAGCGGAGCTGCCGTCCCGCCGTTGTCCACGGGGACTACTGCCCGGCGAACACGTACCTCAGCACCGACCTCGACGATCAGCCCAGGATCACCGGGGTCGGCGACTTCAGTCCCCACACACTGGTGGCCGACCCGCTGATGGATCTCGCCGGCGCGGTGATGTTCCTCGAGCTCGAGCGCTACGAGGGTGCCGGCGAAGACGCGCGGTGGCTGGAGGATCAGGCGGTCCAGCGCTGGGGCAGCGAGGTGGCCCACTGGATCGCGGTCTACCGCAGGTTCTACGGCTTCTACTTCTCCTCCGCGTACGTCTTCGACGAGCCTCTCTACGCCTGGTGCCGGAGTCAGCTCACCCCGTTGGATTCCTGACGCAGCGATCACGGTTGGGCTCGCAATCACAGTCCGGCCTGCGACGACGGCGGCGTCTCGTGGAAAAAGTGCGGGCCAGTGCCCCTGCCCGCGACCGCCCCAGCGTGGGCAAAGGGTGAGCCGCGACCACTGGCCCTCACTTTTTTCATTTGGCAGCCTGGTCTCGTGCTGCGAGCGTGGAGTTCGGACGCGCTCGGCACGTCATCCGGCCTCATGATCCGTGCCGGTATTCCTTGTCTGGATCATCGCGGCGGCGGATAGTTGGCGACAGGAATGGGGGCGGAATCGATGATCGCATCGGATGATCTGCACACGCTGCAGCTGGCGCCACTGTGGGTGCTGAGTGCACTCAGCGGCACCCACGCAGGATTCGAGCGCCATGAGCTGGACGCCTTCTGGGATACCGTCGTCGCAGTCTGCCTCCGCACGCCTGGGACGGCGCAGCAGGTTCTCCAAACGCTCACCGAGGACCGAAGCGGACTGGTGCTCGACTACGAGCTGGACGACCGCTCGGTGGTCACCGGACTCACCCACGTCGTGGCGGCGCTGGATCGGCTGGAACCGACGACGGCGTACGACTTCAAGATCGCGCTGCTGCGAATCGGGGTCGGCATGGGCCGGGCGCGCGGGCCGTACGGGCGGTCGGTCTCGTCCAGGGACGAGCAGACGCTGCTGCTGGTCGCGGAGCTGCTCGAGATCCGCCGTACCCCTTCGGTGGGCGACAACGTCTTCGTCTGACTCTGCCAGCTCGGGGCGGTGAGGCACGTCGTGCCGGCCCGCTACCAAGCCCCTCTCCCGCCCGCCGAGGCGATGGATAGGCTCCCGGTTATGACCGACGAAGCTCTCCTGGTAGCAACCCCCAAGACCTCGCGTCCGGTGCTCGGCATCGACATCGGCGGCAGCGGGATCAAGGGTGCGCCCGTCGACCTGGTCACGGGTGAGTTCGCGAGCAAGCGGTTGCGGATCGAGACCCCCAAGAAGTCGACGCCCGCGAACGTCGCCAAGGTGGTCGCCGAGATCGTCGACAACTTCGCCGAACAGATCGGTGACGGCCCGATCGGGATCACGATCCCCGCGGTGGTCACCCACGGGCAGACCCGGTCGGCCGCCAACATCGACAAGTCCTGGATCGACTGTCATGCCGAGAAGCAGTTCGAGGATGTCTTGGGCCGCGACATCTACCTGATGAACGACGCCGACGCCGCCGGCATCGCCGAGGTGCACTACGGCGCCGCCAAGGGTCACCCCGGCCTCGTCCTGGTCACCACCCTCGGCACCGGGATCGGCAGCGCAATCGTCTATCGGGGCGTGCTCGTCCCGAACTCCGAGCTCGGTCACATCGAGCTCGATGGACACGACGCCGAGAAGCGGGCAGCCAGCAGCGTGAAGGACAAGGAAGGTTGGTCGTACGAGCACTGGGCCAAGAAGCTGCAGCGCTACTACTCCGCTGTGCAGTCGCTGCTCTGGCCGGACCTCATCGTGGTCGGCGGAGGGGTGAGCAAGGACTCGGACAAGTTCTTGCACCTGCTCGACCTGAAGTGCGACATCCTGCCGGCCAAGCTGCTCAACACCGCCGGCATCGTCGGTGCTGCCTGGCTGGCCGCCGATCGCCAGCAGCACCCCGACCCCCTGGGCTAGTCGGCCCCTTTCAGGGTGGGCCCGCGCTCGCTGCGCGCCTCCGCTTGCCGACGCTCGCCCACGCCGGGTGGGTTCACGCTCGCTGCCTTCACATGCGGTCGAGGGCCTCGATCCCGAGCAGGTCGAGGCCGGTTGCGAGCACCCGCTTGGTCGCCAGGCACAGCGCGAGCCGCGACTCCCGGACCGCACCGGCCGACTTGAGCACCGGACACTGCTCGTAGAAAACCGACAGCGCGCCGGACAGGTCGTACAGGTAGGAACACAGCCGGTGCGGCTGCAGGCTGTCGGCGACCTCGTCGACAGTCTCCCCATAGCGGGACAGCAGCAGGGCAAGGGTCTGTTCGGCCGGCTCGTCGAGCACGCTGATCTTGTCCGGCGATCCGAGACCCTCGGCGTCGGCCTTGCGAAGCACCTGAGCCATTCGGGCGTGCGCGTACTGCAGGTAGGGACCGGTGTTGCCGGTCGTCTGAACCATCCGGTCGACGTCGAAGACGTAGTCCTTGTTCAGCCCGTTGGCGAGATCGGCGTACTTGATCGCGGCGAGCGCGATCGGCGGTGCCGCCTTCTCCTCGGCCATGTCCAGCAGGTCGGCCAGCAGCATGGCCTTGCCTTCGCGGGTCTTGTACGGCTTTCCGTCCGGGCCGAGCACCATCCCGTAGCCGACGTGCTCGGCGGGTACGTCGTCGGGCAGCCAGCCGGCCAACCGGCAGACCGCGAACACCTGGGCGAAATGATCACCCTGGCGTGCGTCGGTGACGTAGATCAGCCGGTTGGCGTGCAGATCGCGGATCCGGTGCCGGACCGCGGCCAGGTCGGTGATCGAGTAGCCATAGCCGCCGTCGGACTTGCGGACGATCATCGGCGCGTTGAAGCCGTCGACGAAGACGCAGAGGGCGCCGTCGTCGATCACCGCCGTGCCGCTCTCCTCGAGCTCGGCGGCGACGGAGGCGAGGTCGTCGTTGTAGATCGACTCTCCGGCCAGGTCGTCGTCGGTCAGCTTCACGTTGAGCCGGGCGTACGTGGCGTTGAAGCCGGCCAGAGACACGCTGACGAGCTCGCGCCAGATGGAGCGGGTCAGCTCGTCGCCGGACTGCAGCGCGACCACCCGCCTTCGCGCCCGGGCCGCAAAGTCCTCGTCCTCGCGGAAGTGCTTCGATCCCCGCTTGTAGAGGTTCTCGGCCTCCGGCAGGGTCAGTGAGGACGCATCGATGCCCTCGTCGAGGGTCTCCTCGACGAGCATGCCGAACTGGGTGCCCCAGTCGCCGATGTGGTTCTGCGGGATGACCGTGTGGCCGACCGCGGTCAGCACTCGGTTGAAGCAGTCGCCGATGATCGTGGTTCGCAGGTGACCGACGTGCATCTGCTTGGCGACGTTCGGCGCGGAGTAGTCGATCACCACCCGCCGCGGCTGGTCGGTCTGCACGATCCCGCTGTGCGGGTCGGCGAGCAGGTCGTTGACCGCCCCGGCCAGTACGTCGGTCTTCAGCCGGAGGTTGATGAAACCGGGTCCGGCGATCTCCGGCGGCTCACACAGGTCGTCGATGTCCAGCCGCTGCACGATCGAGGCGGCAACCTCTCGCGGCGGACGTCCCTCGCTCTTGGCCAGTCGCAGCGCGACGTTCGACTGGTAGTGACCGAACTGGGGCTTGGTGGCCGGGCGGAGCTCCGGGTCAACGCCGGCGACCGCCTGGATGCGCTCGCTCAGCAGCGAAGGAAGGGACGACACAAACATCGATTATCCCACGCGGCCTCGCATCGACCTGACTCGTGATCATCCCTAGGCTGGGCGGGCAGCCCAGCGTTACCCGGACGAGCGGAGACCACCCACCCATGCCCCAACCGCGGCAGCCGTTCCTGCACGATCTGGTCTGCACGCTCGCGGCCCCGACCCAGGCTTGGAGCGCGTACGACGGTCAGATCGGAGAGGCGGGACCGGACGCCCGTGCGGTCGGTGCGCAGGGTGTGCTGCATGCCGACGTACGGGTGCTGAGCGCTGTCGAGCTGCTGGCGAACGGACAGCGGCCCGAGCACATCGCCACCATCGTCGAAGGTGCGACCACCCGATTCACCTATGTCTACCGAGGCGCCGACGGCAGCGCCGGCCACCCCGACCAGCTGGTCCGGATCGACCGACTGCGGCGAGTGGTGGCCGGCGAGCTGACGGAGTCGCTCGAGGTGCAGTCACTCGCGCCTCGATCGGTCGCGCTGGAGCTGAGGATGAGGCTGGCCTACGATCTGGCGCCTGTCGAGCGGATCAAGACCGGCAGTGTCGGCCGCGCGCTCGAGTTCCGGGCGGGCTCGCCCTTGCGCTGGGGTGATGGCGATGTCGAGGTCGAACTCGAGTGTGGCGGTGGGGTCGTCGCGATCTCAGCGGGCCGGCGGACGGCCGAGATCTCCTGGCCGATGGTCCTGCAGCCAGGCGGGTCGGAGTCGCTCGAGTGGTCGATCGCGATCGCGGATCGTGCAGCGGTCGTGGTCACAGCCTCTGCTACGGCCGGGGCTGACGAGCTCGGCGCCGAGTCGCTGCCCGACGCCGCCAAGAGTGGTGACCACCGACTGCAGAGCTGGCTCGAGCAGTCCCTGCGGGATCTGGATGCGCTCCGGATGGCGACTCGCGACCATCCGGACGAGCCCTTCTTCGCGGCCGGTGCGCCGTGGTATCTGACCCTCTTCGGGCGCGACAGCCTATGGACTGCGCGGATGCTGCTGTCGATCGATCCGCGGCCGGCGATCGGCACGCTGCGGACGCTGGCCCGGCTGGCGGGCACGATCGTCGATCCCGATAGTGCCGAGGAGCCGGGGAAGATACCGCACGAGCTGCGTCGTGGCACCTTCGCCTTCGGTGACACCGCGCTGCCGCCGCTGTACTACGGCACCATCGACGCGACGCCGCTGTGGATCTGCGTGCTGCACGACCTGTGGCTGGCGGGCGGTCAGGACGAGGTCGTACGCGAGCTGTTGGCTCCGCTGGAGGCTGCGCTGAACTGGATCGTCACGTACGTCGATGCCGACGGCGATGGATTCCTCGAGTACATCGACGTGAGCGGCCACGGGCTGGCCAACCAGGGCTGGAAGGACTCCGCTGACTCGGTGCGGTTCGCCGACGGGCGGATCGCGGTCGGTCCGATCGCACTGTGTGAGGTGCAGGGCTACGCGTACGAGGCTCTGGTCGGTGGATCGGACCTGCTGGATTCGTTCGGCCGGCCCGGCACGGAGCGGTATCGATCGTGGGCCGCAGCGCTGGCGGAGCGCTTCCGGGCCGAGTTCTGGTGTGGTGACGGCGTCGACCGTTATCCGGCGCTCGCTCTCGACGGCCGCAAGCAGCGCGTCGACTCCCTCACCAGCAACATCGGGCACCTGCTCGGCACCGGACTGCTGGATCGGTCCGAGGAGATCCTGGTGGCCGATCGGGTTGCCGGCTCGGACCTGGACTCGGCGCTCGGCCTGCGGACGATGTCGGCGGGTGATGGCGGATACAACCCGCTCAGCTATCACTGCGGGTCGGTGTGGCCGCACGACACCGCCATCGTGATCGCGGGCCTGCACCGCGCCGGCCTCGGCGCTCGCGGCGACGGACTGATCGAGGGGCTGCTCCGGGCCTCGGTCGCGTTCGACCAGCGACTGCCCGAGCTGTGGTCCGGTGAGGGTCGGGCCGTCCCCTACGCGGCGTCCTGCCGACCACAGGCCTGGTCTGCCGCCGCCGCCGTGGTGGTGGCCCGGGCGCTGCAGGGCTCTTGATCGGCCGAGTGACTGCCGACGCTACATGCGCCACTCTCCCGCCCGGTGGGCGATCGGGGCCGCGCCGGGCATTTTCCGACCCTGCCGCCTCACTCCACACAGTCCCCATTCGCCCGCCCGGTCAGGCAAATGCGGCCCAAACCGACGCTTCCCGGCCACATTCGGACGCCCGGGCGGGCATATGCGGGCTGAGGCCGCGCCCCCAACCTCATTCGCCTGACCGGGCTGGCGAATGAGGGCTGATCCGGGCCGAACCGGCCACATTCGGACGCCCGGGCGGGCATATGCGGGCTGAGGCCGGCCCCCAACCTCATTCGCCTGACCGGGCGGGCGAATGCGGCTCCGGGGGGGTGGGCCGACGGACCCCTGCGAGCGGGAGTAGGGCCGACGCAAGGACGAGCGCCCGGGACGACGAGACTGGGGACCGTGCGGATTCTCTTTGCGACAGCACCCGCGTACGGGTTGACGCTGCCGATCGTCCCGCTGATCTGGAGCGCGCGGGCCTCCGGCCACGAAGTGCTGCTCGCCACGGCGAGTGAGATGACCGAGGTCGGGTCTCAGTCCGGGCTGCCGGTTGTCGACGTGTTCCCCGACCGGGACATCTGGGCCGAGCTGATGGGCTCGATCGGCAAGCCCGAAGAAGAGCGGAACGACCTGCCTGAGGAGTTCCAGGTAGCGCGTCGTACGCGCAGCCCGTTCGGCATGTTCACACTGACCATGACCGAGGGCACGATCGCGGCTGGGCGAGACTTCGGCGCCGATCTGATCGTCTACCCCTCCGACCACGGCGCAGGGGCACTGGCTTCGTCGGCCCTCGAGGTGCCCGGGCTGGAGGTGGGCAACCGGATCTCCTGGTCCACCCGCGATGCCGGCTGGAATGATCGGGCAGCGATGTTCACCGGCGGGGAGGAACTCCTCGGTCCGCTCCGGGCGCGGCTCGAGATCCCTGCTACGACTCCTGCACTGGTCGCCCGGATCGATCCGCGGGCACCGAGCATGGGCGGGCTCGCAGCCGACAAGATCGCTGCCGACGGTGTGCCGTGGTGGGCGATGCAGTACGTCCCCTACAACGGAGGAGCTGTCGTCCCCGACTGGGCGATGCGACCCGCGACCCGGCCGCGGATCGGAGTCACGCTCGGCACTGTCGTACCGGTCCTCGCCGGGACGAGCAGTCTGGCGGTCGTGATCGAGGCCCTCGGAGCGATGGACGTCGAGGTCGTGCTGGCGGCGGGCCGCACCGACCTGTCAGGACTGGGCACTCTCCCGGACAACGTCCGGTCGGTCGGCTATCTCGCCTTGTCGGCCTTCCTTCCGACACTGCTCACTGCTGATCCATCACGGCGGCTCGGGCACCACCGCCTCGCCCTTGTTCTACGGGGTTCCACAGCTGGTGCTGCCGTCGTTCGCCGACAACCCGATGTCTGCTCAGCGGGTCGTCGACCGCGGCGTCGGGCTGTCCCACGACCCGACGACCCTCGACGCGGCAACCGCGGGGACGCTCGTGTCGCGGCTGCTGGCCGAGCCGGCGTTCGCTGCCGCCGCTGCGGACGTACGGGCCGAGATCGCTACCCAGCCGAGCCCGGCCGCGGTGCTCGAAAGAGCCGTCCGAGTCCTGGGGGCGACCAACTGATCGGAGATCCTCGGCTCCGCCCTTCGCCAGCCTCAGGGCACATTCCCAGCCGCGTCGAGCCGTCTGCCGTTCGACAGGCTCAGGGCACATTGCCGGCCGCCGCGCCAGCCCAGCTCAGAGCTTCGTGGCGGGCTGACAGTGGGGGCACCAAAAGCTCCGACGTTCCTGTCCGAGCGGGCCGAACTCCTCCACCAGGATCCGGGTGCGGCAGCGTCGACAGGGCTGGTCGGCGCGCCCGAAGACGTACGTGTTCCGCCCCGCTCGAAGATCGCCGGTCGAGGACTGCTCGACCCGCCAGCGGTTGGCCTGCATCAGCAGCTGTGCGCGCTGCACCAGACGTCGGAGATCGCGTACGTCCTCGACGGCCGTTCTGGGGTGGATGCCTTGCAGGAACAGGATCTCCGCGCGGTAGAAGGTGCCGATCCCGGCCAGATTGCGCTGGTCGAGCAGAGCCTCACCGACGGTGACGTCCGGAGCGGAACCGATCCGGCGAAGGGCCTCGTCGAGATCCCAGTCGGGGCCGAGCAGATCGGGTCCGAGATGTCCGACGACGCTGTTCTCGTCTGCGGTCGGCAGCAGCTCGAGCACGGGTAGTCGATACCCCACGGCGACCTGTTCGACCGTGCCGAGGACCGCGCGAACCTGCCAGTCCGGTCCGCCCGACCACGTGCGGCCGCTCGGATAGAGCCGCCAGGTGCCGTCCATCCGAAAATGCGAGTGCAGCGTGAACCCGTCGGCGAACCGGAACAGCTGGTGCTTGCCCCGGGAGACGACTTCGAGCACCTCGACACCGGTCAGATCGGTCGTCGCCAAGGTCGGCACCCGGAACTCACATCGGGTCAGCACCTTGCCGGCGAGCGCCTCGTTCAGCCGATGGCAGGCGCGGAATACGACATCGCCCTCCGGCACCCGCTCAGGCTACTGCGGCCGGTTCGAGCCGACCTCCGATCGCCCGGATCATCACCGTTGCCCAGGTGCGGAACGGTCGCCAGTTCTCGGCCAGCTCGGCGACCTCGGCGTCGGACGGGTCGTGATCGAGGCCGTACAGATGCCGGATCGCTTCTCGCGACCGGCTCTCCTCCGGCGACAGCACGTCCACCAGCCCGAGCGCGCGGACCACGACCAAGGCGCTGTAGAACGGTCCGATGCCGGGCAGCTGCTGCAGATCCTCCTTCGCCTCATCCGGCGACATCGCCTGGAGCCGCTCGACGTCCAGGCGCCCGTGGACGGTCGCCTCGGCGATCGCGTGCAGGCGCGGCACGCGATCCTGAGGCAGTCCGGCGAACGACTCGAGCGCCAGCAGCGTCGACGGCGTAGGGAGCGCGAACGTCGGCACGCCGGCAAGATCGAAGGTCGCCCCGTGCTCGGTCGACAACCGGCTACGCAGCGCGATCCCCTGCGGCCGGGCGCGCCGAGCGCTGATGATCGACCAGACGGCCGCCTCGTACGGTGAGTAGAACATCGCCGGCCGAAACCCCGGAGCGATCGCGAACAACCGGCTGAGTGCGGGATCGCCCTCGCAGACCCGCTGCCACGCCTCGCCGTCGTGATCGACCGAGACCACCCGGGCAACCTGCCGAGCCACCGCGCGGAGATCGGCGTTCTGGCCGGGCCGGTCGTGCACGGTCAGCTCGAGGACCGAGTCGCGCTGGCGGACCTCGACCCCGACCTGGTCCTCGTAGGTCCCGTCGACACAGAACGCCAGTCGCATCACGCCGTCGAAGTCCCGCTCCTCTCGGTGGCCGAACCCCATCAGCGCGACCTCGCGCAGATCGTACGGACCCTTGATCTCGATCTCCGTCGTCCGAGTGGGCCCGCTCCCCGGCTCGACGTTCGTGTTCCTCGCGGTCATGTCGGCCATGCTCTCCCCGACCACCGACAGTTCTATCGAGAGGCTGCTCGCGCAGGCCGCGCAGGTGACCGTCGGACCTCGTCGTCGTACGTACAAGGCAGGCAGCGAAGACCACTAGCCTGGGTCGGTGCCGCGACCCTGGACTCGACGTCTTCTCGGGCTGACGTTCGGCGGGGGGCTCGTGGGCCTCGGGCTGTTCGGCGGGTGTGTGGCCTGGGTTCGCGCGCCGGCCCGCCACCGGATCCTCAACGAGCACAACGTTCCCGCTGTCCCCGTCGCGCTGGTGCTCGGGGCCCAGGTCTATCCGAGCGGTTGGCCGTCGGCATTCCTGCGCGCGCGGCTCGACCTGGCCAAGCGGCTGTTGGACGCCGGCAAGGTCGAGGTGCTGCTGGTGTCCGGAGCCTCGGATGCTCCCGAGTACGACGAACCGAAGGCGATGCGTACCTATCTGGTGGGTTCCGGCGTGCCCACCGACCGGATCGTCGAGGATCCTCACGGGCTCGACACCTACGACTCGTGCGTCCGGGCCCAGCAGGTGTACGGCCTCGACGCCGTCGTGCTTGTGTCGCAGAGCTATCACCTGCCGCGAGCTGTCGGTACGGCGCGCCGGCTCGGACTTACGGCGTACGGCGTGGGCGACGAGACCGTGCGGAGCCGGCACGAGCCGTGGGTCAGCGGGTCGATCCGTGATCAGGTCGCCTGCGTGAAGGCGGTCTGGGACCTGCTGAGCCGGCGCAAGCCGGTGCTCGACGGTCCTGATTCTGCCGTCCGCGAGGCGCTCTCCCTGGCGCGTCGCTGAAGGGGTCACCCGCCAGACCAGTTCCCGTTCTCACGCCCAGCAGCGCACGCCTGACTCCGAGTCTCCGCACCCCTTCCCTATGACCGCATGCGGTGTAATGCTGTAATCATGCATACATTGATCGGGAGGTTCGCATGAACTGGGAAGAGGGAGAAGACGCGGGTCGTCGCGGGCCGGGCCGCGGTCGCGGTCGCGGCGGCGGCTTCGGCCGGCCGGGCGGCTGGCAGAACGCCGATGTACCGCCGGCGGACGACGCTCAGGCGTGGTTCGAGGGTCGGCTGCCGAGCGAGTGGTTCACCGGTGTGAGCGTGACGGTCGATCGTGAGGAGATCACGGTCGTCGGCGCGCTGCCGGACGAGGCGAGCGAGGATGCCCAGGCGGAGGGCCGGATCAGCCGGTTCCGTGCGGACACCCGGTCGCGTCGGATGGAGATAGCGGACGAGGCCCAGACCCGCTACGGACGGAAGGTCTCGTGGGGGGCGTCGCTGGGGGACGTACGAATGCTGTTCACCCATATCTCCGTGCCGGTGATGACCCGGCTGCGTCAGCCCGAGCGTCAGGTGCTCGACACCCTTGTCGATGCCGGCGTGGCGCGGTCTCGCTCCGAGGCGCTGGCCTGGGCGGTCAAGCTGGTCGGCGAGCACACGGAGCCGTGGCTGGCAGACCTGCGCAAGGCGATGGAGGACGTCGACAAGCTCCGCGCTGCCGGGCCTGAGCTCTGAGCCGACCGGTTCGGAGGGGCCGTACGGCAGCCCCCATTCGGACGACCGGGCGGGGATATGCGGGCCGACTGACCCGATACCCGGCACATTCGGACGACCGGGCGGGGATATGGGGCCCGGCCGCCCCTTCCGCCGACGCACTCGGACGACCGGGCGGGGATATGGGGCTGCAGGATCGCTCCGGCAGCCCCATTCGGACGACCGGGCGGGGATATGGGGCTGCAGGACCGCTCCGGCAGCCCCATGTTCGGACGACCGGGCTGGCAGATGAGGGGCACCGGACGGGGTTCGCAATTCCGTTGCGCGGTACCAGTGGTACCGACCCGGTCCAGAGCACACACGCGGGCCGCGGGAAGGTAGGGCGAAAGCCCATTCTTCTCGGTAAGGAGCGAGCACGTGAGCGACAGCCCGTTGTACCTGGTGGTGACGATCTACCCGCGACTGGACCAGCACGCCGAGGCGATCGCCCAGCTGCACAAGATGGCGGCCAACGCGGAGACCGAGCCCGGCTGCGTCTACCAGACCCTGGTCGAGTCCCCCGACGAGCCGGACTGCGTCACGATGCTGGAGAAGTTCGTCTCGAGGTCGGCATGGGACGAGCACATGGAGACCGAGCACAACCAGACCGGCAACCAGGTACTCGAACCGCTGCTACGCCAGCCCTCGACGCTCCGGCTCTACGCCGAGGTGCCCCGCTGATCTCCCACACCCGTCCCCGAAAACTGGTCACAAACAACACCCTCCACCGGCGTGTCGTTGTTGTTCGTGACCACTTTTCGGGGACGTCGAGGGACAGGCACTCAGGGTGCCCTTCGACAGGCTCAGGGCCCGTTACGGCGGGTCAGCGCCAGGTGTCAGCGGGTGCGCTGGGCCAGGTAGTAACGGATCAGCGCCTGGGTCGAGGCGTCCTGTGAGGCCAGGGCGTCGGCGTCACCGCCCACCGCCGGGGTGACCTGCAGGGCCAGCTGCTTGCCCAGCTCGACCCCCCACTGGTCGAAGCTGTCGATGCCCCAGACGATGCCCTGGGTGAAGGTGATGTGCTCGTACAGCGCGATCAGCTGCCCCACCACCGACGGGGTCAGCGCGGGCGCCATGATCGAGGTCGTCGGCCGGTTCCCCGAGAACACCCGTGCCGGCACGATGGACTCGTCTGTCCCCTCCGCCCGCACCTCCTCAGCGGTCTTGCCGAACGCCAGTGCCTTGGTCTGGGCGAAGAAGTTCGCCAGGAACAGCTCGTGTACGTCGGCGTCGCCGTCCTTGGTCGGGTGCGCCGAGTTGGCCACGGCGATGAAGTCGGCCGGGATCAGCTGGGTGCCCTGGTGGATCAGCTGGTAGAACGCGTGCTGGCCGTTGGTGCCCGGCTCGCCCCAGAACACCTCGCCGGTCCTCGTCGTCACCGGCGAACCGTCCCAGCGCACGCTCTTGCCGTTGGACTCCATGGTGAGCTGCTGGAGGTACGCGGCGAAGCGGTGCAGGTACTGCGCGTACGGCAGGACGGCATGGGTCCGGGCGTCGAAGAAGTTCACATACCAGACGTTGAGCAGCCCCATCAGCGCCGGTACGTTCTCCGCCAGCGGCGTGTTCGCGAAGTGCTCGTCGATGGCATGGAAGCCGGCGAGGAAGTCGGCGAAGTTCTCCGGACCGATCGCCACCGCCACGCTGGTCCCGATTGCGGAGTCCACCGAGTAGCGGCCCCCGACCCAGTCCCAGAAGCCGAACGCGTTCTCCGGGTCGATGCCGAAGTCGGCCACCTTGTCCAGCGCCGTCGACACCGCCACGAAGTGCTTGGCCACGGCCCCTCGGCCGGCCTCCTCGCCCTCGAGGATGGCGCCCGCTTCGAGCAGACCGTCCAGCAGCCACGCTCGTGCCATCCGCGCGTTGGTCAGGGTCTCCAGCGTGGTGAACGTCTTGGAGGCGACGATGAACAGAGTCGTCGCCGGATTCAGGTCGGCGGTCTTCTCCGCTACGTCGGTCGGGTCGATGTTGGAGACGAACCGGACCTCCAACCCGGGCTTCACGTAGGGCTTGAGCGCCTCGTACACCATCACCGGCCCGAGGTCAGAACCGCCGATGCCGATGTTGACCACGGTCTCGATCGGCGCGCCGGTGACACCGGTCCACTCGCCGCTGCGTACCTTCTCGGCGAACGCGTACACCTTGGTCAGCACCTCGTGCACCTCGCCGACCACCTCGACGCCGTCGACCTCGAGGGTCTCCCCGCGGGGCTTGCGCAGGGCGGTATGCAGCACCGCCCGGTTCTCGGTGACGTTGATGTGCTGGCCGGAGAACATCGCCTCCCGGCGCTCCGGCAGGTTCACCTGCTCGGCCAGCCGGACCAGGGCAGCAAGGATCTCGGTGCTCACCAGGTTCTTGGAAAGGTCCACGAGCAGGTCGCCCGCCGTGAAGGTCAGGTCGTCGACCCGGCCGGCGTCCGCGGCGAACCAGCCGCGCAGATCCGGCTCGAGCGCGGATTTGAGCTCGGTCAGCTCGGCCCAGGCCGGGGTCGTCGTCGGATCTACAGGGTCGCTCATGTCCACACACTCCATCGCGGGGGTCGATCGGTCCGTTCGGCAGCCTACTGAGGCCGGTCCGAACGGATTCCGCGAGGTTCGCGGCCGCAATCAGTGTCGAGGATGCCTGTCGAGGATGACTGTCGAGGATGACTGTCGAGATCAGCCTCCGCCAGGCGTCAGCCGGCGATGGCGGGATTCGCCCCGACGCCGGTCGTGATGGCGTCGTGCCGGGCGGTGTAGACCCGGGCGCGATGACTGGTGAGCGCGAGCAGCACGAGAATGCTCGTGCCCACGGCGAGCAGGTTGGTCTGCAGACCGATCCGCTCGGTGCCGTTCGCGTTGGAGACGAAGGCAGAGACGATCGCCACCGCGCTGTAGAGCATCAAGATCAGCCGCGCCCAGTTGTGGCCGCGAAGGGTGGCGATGCCGAAGACGACATCCACCAGCGCACCGAGCGTGAGCACGGCCGCGATCACCACGAACACGGCCGCCGGAGCGTCGGAGAGATCGCCGCCGGCCGCTTCCACCAGCTCCCGGGCCTGGCCGTTGAAGCCGAGGAAGACGACCACCAGGCCCGCGAGCAGGAACGTACTGGCCCGAACAAACGCCACCACCGCGCCGAAGATGATCTGGATCGGTCGCTTGTCCCGACTGTCCGTGCCGCCGGGCGGCTCGAGCTCTGGCGGAGCCGGCACCGCGCCGAGGTCCATGATCGGCAGGTTGCCGTCGGTCTGGATCAGGTCGCCGCCACCGTTGCGCGAGTGATAGCCCGTGGAGAAGTCCTCGATCACCCGGACGGTCATCTCCGGCGTCCCCTGCTCCACCGTTGCGAGGATGTGGTCCCGCTCGATGTCGGTGTTCGCCTCGATCTTGTGGGTGATCTGGAAGGTGAACAGCGACAGACCGACCGCCCGGTCGTACGTCCCTGCGGCCAGCCAGTCCACCCGGTAGCCGCCGGGCAGCAACCATCCTTCGGGGCATCGCCAGAAACGTACGTGGTGTCGCTGCGACGTGCTGCCGCCCACTTCCTGCTGGTAGGCGAAGTCCTGCTGGCGGTCGAAGAGCAGCAGCGGGCTGACCGGCGCATCGGGGTAGCTCCGCCGGCTCACCGTGGCCGCGATCATCTTCCGGGTGCTGCTCGAGGTGAGATCATCGGCGCGGGTCCAGCTGCCGGCGAGCATCGCGGCATGCACTTGGGCCTCGCTCCCCATCAGCGCCAGGTTGACCGGGTCACCCAGCAACCCGTCACTGGTCCGGGTGCGGCCGATGAAGTAGCCGGGGACGTAGAGCCGGGTGAGGATCCGGTGCAGCCGCGGTAGCACCAGATACGTGAAGACGACCCAGAACACGACGAGCAGCAGCATCGGCCAGCCGGGACGTACGCCCTCGATCA
Organism: uncultured Actinomycetota bacterium; assembly: GCA_963797165.1. Classification (GTDB taxonomy): domain Bacteria; phylum Actinomycetota; class Actinomycetes; order Propionibacteriales; family Propionibacteriaceae; genus Microlunatus. Next base: position 547,063 of record CAWCOM010000013.1, on the reverse strand, counting down.
GCAGCAGGTACGCCAGCCAGAGCGCGGAGACGCCGGCGAACGCGAACAGGAAGCCGTCCAGCTTCTCCGTCAGCGACCACCAGTGCCGTCGGGCTCTCGCCTTGCGCGCCATGGAGGTCATTGTCGCTGTGCGAGACCTGCGCCCTTCGTGTGGCTCGAGGCGCAGGGGTCGGGTCGGCTGGCATAGCTTTGCGAGTATGGATCCACGGCTGGCGAGGGCCCGTCCGAGTGCCGAGCGTCCGTACGCGGTCGGCGACTCGGAGTTCCGCTCCGATCTGGAGCGGATCAGGTTCGCCCAGTCGTACTCTCGGCTCGCCGAGGTGACCCAGGTCGTCACGGCCGGAGCCACCTCGGGCGTGGTGCACAACCGGCTCACCCACACCATCAAGGTGACCGCCGTCGCCCGGGCCATCGCCGTACGGCTGCTGCGGATCGAGGACCGCGATCTGCTCCGTTCGCTCGGCGGGCTGGATCACGTGGTCGTCCAGGCGGCCGCCGGCGCGCACGACCTCGGGCACCCGCCGTTCGGGCATCTCGGCGAGCGTGCCCTGGACCGGCTGGCCCGGACCCGCTTCGGGCTCACGGACGGCTTCGAGGGCAATGCCCAGACCTTCCGGATCCTGACCGAGCTCGAGGTGCACGGGCCGAGCGACGAGGGCCTGAATCTCACCGCGGCCGTCCGCGCGGCGGTGCTGAAGTACCCGTGGGCCCGGATCCACGTGCCGGACCCGCACCCGACCGACTGGACCATCCCGCCGCGCGGTGCCGGTCACGGCCGGCAGGGGACCGGCGCATCGAAGTTCTCGGCCTACCTGGTGGACGTACCAGAGATGGTGGAGGTGCTGACCGCCTTCCCGGATCTGCCGGCCGGGCGACAGACGCTGGAGTGCGCGGTGATGGACCTCGCGGACGACATCGCGTACTCGCTGCACGACGTCGAGGACTTCCACCGATCGGGCGTACTGCAGTTCTCCCCGGTGTCGAGTGAGTTCCGGTCCTGGCTGGTCGACCGGGCGCACTTCTCGCTGATGGATCCTCGCGATCTCGCCCGGGCCGACCGACAGCCGGGTGCCGGCCTCGAGCGGCTCCGCCGCCGGCTGCTCGGCCGCGACGACTGGATGTTCGACGAGGACGTCTATGCGACGGCGGTCACCACGGTCGGTGAGGAGTTTGTCGAGGGGGTGCTGGCCAGCCCGTACGACGGTTCGATGACCGCCGACCGGGCGATCTCCGGCTTCGTGTCGCGCTGGATCGACCACCTGATCGACTCGGTCGAGATCACGCCAGACCCGCCGGTGCGATCTGCGTACGTCGCGATGGACTCCCGCGCTTGGCACGAGGTCCAGGTGCTGAAGTTCGTGAACTCGTACTTCATCCTGGAGCGGCCCGACCTCGCCATGTTCCAGCGCGGGCAGGAACAGACCATCGAGCAGCTGGTGGTCGGCCTCGACGAGTGGCTGTCGGACCGGTACGACGCCGCTCGGGCCCCGAGGCGGCTACTCGACCTGGTGAATGCGGCGACGTTCGGGTATCGGCGGGTCGCCACCGACCACCCGGACTGGCTGAACGGAAAGGTCTCGGAGGCGCAGCTGGTGCGGATGGGTCGCGGTCGTGGGGTGGTCGACTTCGTCAGCAGCCTGACCGACGCCCAGGCGGTTGCCTTCGCCGCTCGGCTGGCCGGTGCGAGCGGGCTGCTCTGGACCAACGGAGCGCTGTAAATCCGGCTCCCGCCACCCGCGTCTTGTCCGCGCCCACCCACTCCGCTGCTGCACCCCACCAATCGGTCCCAACCCATGCTTGCTCGCCGCCACTCGCCCGCCCAGTCATCCGAATGCAGCCCGGATCCGGCCCCACCCCTCCCATTCGCCCGCCCAGTCATCCGAATGCAGCCCCGAACCGGCCCCACCCCTCCCATTCGCCCGCCCAGTCATCCGAATGCAGCCCCGAGCCGGCCCCACCACTCCCATTCGCCCGCCCGGGCGTCCGAATGCAGCCCCGAACCGGCCCTACGCCTCCCATTCGCCCGCCCAGTCATCCGAATGCAGCCCCGAACCGGCCCCACCCTCCCATTCCGCCCGCCCGGGCGTCCGAATGCAGCCCCTAGCCCGCCCGATTAGCCCCATTCGCCCGCCCGGGCGTTCAAATGGCCGCGTGGCGTCGCGGCGGCGAGGCCAGACACCCTTCCGGGAGCCCCGCTGTGCTGCCGCTGTCCGCGCTCCGCGCTCCGCGCTGCCGCGCTCCTGTGCCGTTGCGATGCCGACCGCTGCATCCGCCAGCCGGGCGTGCCGAGAACCCCTGACGTGGCTGACTCCCCAACGACCGCGGACCGGGTCCGCAGCGTCGCCGTCCTGATCACCGCCCTGACCCAGGCCGCTGCAGCGCCACTGACCCCGCTCCTTCTGGGGCCGACCGCACTCACCGGGTCGATCTCCGACGCCAACCACACCGCCGCGACGCCCGCTGGGTACGCGTTCAGCATCTGGGGTCTGATCTACCTCGCCAGCCTCGTGCTCGCCGTCTACCAGCTGCTCGGCTCGGCGCCGGCGTCGACGGCCAACCGACGTACGGGGTGGCTGTTGGTCCTGGCCTTCGCCTGCAGCACGGTCTGGGTCCCGATCTTCGGAGCCGGACTGATCTGGCTCGCCCAGCTGGTGATCTTCGCCCTGGTGGCGTTCCTCGCGATCGCGCTGATCCGGTTGACCGCGCTCGGTCCCGCCTCGAGCACGGCCGAGCGATGGTGCCTGCGGATTCCGGTCGGCCTCTACCTCGGCTGGGCGATCTGCGCCTCGGCGGCCGGTCTCGCACTCACCCTGCGCTGGTTCGGGACCGGCGAACGCGGAGTGGTGGCGATCGCGATCTCGCTACTCGTGGTGGTGCTGGCGGTGATCGCGTGCCTGCTGGTCGTGCTCCGGCTGGACGCGCTGGCGGGCTTCGCGTTCACCGCCTGCTGGGCGCTGATCGCCATCGCGATCGCGACCTTCAGCCCGCCCGTACGCATCGCCGCCGTCGTCGGTGTGGTCGCCGTCGCGGCCGTCCTCGTCGTACGGACCGCCCAGAGCACCCACAAGGACGTCATCCTTCTCGGCTGACCCTCTCGCCCCGGCTCTCGGCTGCCAGGCGCCCCACGCTCCCCCGCTCCCCGCGCTCCCCGCGCTCCCCGCCCCCGCGCTGCCCCGGCCCCCGCGCTACCCCGGCACCCGCGCTACCCCGCCCCGGGAAGTGGGCGCGAACTGCATGTCTGAAACGCATCACGTTGCAGTTTGCGCCCACCTTCCGCAGGAGGAAGGCGTGTCGAGGGGCGCAAGAGGTTGCGTACGTCCGGATGCTTGGAGACATGGAGCTGCTCGGGGAGATCTGGGATCGCGCAACGTCGCGACAGCCCGTACCGTCCGCGGCGGTGATCCTGCTTTGCGGGCTGACCGCACTCGCCCTGGTCGCCACCCCGACGACCTGGCGCGCGGTCCGGATGCTCGTCACCATCACCCACGAGGGTGCGCACGGTGTCACCGCACTGCTCACCGGTCGACGACTGCACGGCATCCGGCTGAACGCCGACACGTCCGGCCTGACCGTCTCCAGCGGCCGGCCCCGCGGACCGGGAATGGTCGCGACCCTGGCCGCCGGCTATCTCGGGCCGGCGATCGTCGGCCTCGGCGCGACCGCGCTGCTGCTGTCCGGATACGCCCTCGGTGTGCTGTGGTCGATGGTCGTTCTACTCGCCCTGCTCTTGCTGCAGATCCGCAATCTCTACGGGTTCGCGGTCGTCGTCGGCACGGGCGTCGTCCTGGTCGCCGTCAGCTGGTACGTTCCCGCTTCCGGCCAGGCGATCCTCGCGTACGTCCTGACCTGGCTCCTGCTGCTCTCCGCACCGAAGCCGGTGATCGAGCTGGCCCGACAGCGCCGCCGCGGCCAGATCCGCAACTCCGACGCCGATCAGCTCGCCCGCCTGACCCGAGTACCGGCCACAGCGTGGGTGACCGGATTCCTGATCGCCAATCTGGCCGGGCTCGTGCTGGCCGTCACCTGGCTACTTCCGGAGATGACAAAGGCCGCCGGCGCGTGGCTCGGCGGCCTTCGACTGGACTGACGCGTCTGCCCCAACTCCTTGGCTGCGACGGGGCATGCCTCAGAGCGGGTGCCCGCCGACGACCGTCACGCGCTGCGGGCGGGATCGTCGGAGCTGGCTCAGCGCAGTGTCTGACGCTGCGCCACCATGATCAGCTCGTCACGCAGCGCCGGCGTTGCGGCGTTGGTGATGGCACGCTCGATGGCGCGACGATCGCGGGCGGTACGACGATGGTTGCGGAAGGATTCCGCCAGGCGGGACATGATGATTCTCCTCGTTGCTACTTCGATATCAAACGTTTCGATTTCGAAACTATCTTAGCAACGCCGACTCCACGCCCGGTATTCCTGAGCTGTGAGGTTGCCGACACGCGCCATCCCCGAGTGGTGGAGGGCGACGAACATCCCGTCCGACGCTGGTCAGGCAGCCTGGCCGAAGCGCCGAGTGGAGATCACCACGCCGACCCGCTCGAGGTCGGCCTCGACCCGCAGCCGCTCGATGTCACGCTCGATGCCCGAGGTCTCCTGATCCAGCTCGTGCTCCATGCCGAGCATGTCGCAGGCTTGGACCAGCACCCGGTCGTACGCCAGCCGGTTTCCCATCTGGTGGGCCGCCGATCGATGCTCATCGGCCGCGATGGCTGACCGGAGTCGGCGTAGATCCGCCGCGAGCTGCTCGATCGGAACACCGTGCTGATTGCGCAGGGCGCGAAGGTTACGGCGGTGCTCGGCGGCCAGCGCCCGGTTGGTCCGCCAGCTGTGGATGCTCTCGTCCCAGCGGCCCGCGATGAGATCGAACGCGGTCAGGATCACCAGGGGTGAGAGCACGACCAGTGACAGCGCAGCGATCCCCATCGCCAGCTGCGCCGTGTCCACCATGGGCAAACCCTAAGTCGGCCACAGATCCCACACAAGCGGCCAGGGCCGGTCGCGGACAATAGCACGCCGGTTATCGACTTTCCGGGCGAACCGCCGGCTCGCGAGCGGGACGGTCAGCGGCGAGTCACCGTCCGCGGACTGCACCGCGACTTCCCGAGGCGAGGCCCGCGCGTGGTTGGCTCAGCTGGCCGCGTTGCCGTACACCGTGATGTGCACGTGGTCGTCGTGGTTCGCGGTAGCTGAACCCCGATCGGACATGCTGCGCCAGCCTTCGCTGCCGCGCTGGACCGTCCAGATCTGCTGGGAGTAGATGACCTGACTGACGCCCAGCCGCTTGGCGTTGGCGCGTACCCACTTCGCCATCTGCCAGCCGACCGTGGAGTCGGAGATCATCGCGTCGACGGCTCGGCCCGAGCCGTGCTCACCACCGTCGCCCTGTCGTACGCCGCCGAACGAGGAGACCTGCGGGAAGCGCGCGCACAGCGCGCGGTGCACCTTGATCGCGTCGGAGGTGAGTCCGCTCTCCATGGCATTGCCGCTCCTGCACGCAGCGCTCGAGATCGCTCCGCCGGCGGCCGACAGGTCCGGCTTCTTCTTCGCGAGGTACTTCTTCTTGACCCAGCGACCCTTGCCGTCGCGGACGATCAGGCGCCACTGACCCTTGGTGGTGTCGGTGATCTTCACCTTCACGCCGGGCTTCAGCACCGTGATCAGCTTGGCGTCGGAATTCGCCTCGGTTCGTACGTTCAGGGCCACCGTGGTGTAGCGGGTTCCGCTGACATCCAGGTCGAGCTCAGGCGCGCGCTTGTCCGAGTCGGTCTTCTTGGACCCGGCACTCTCGGTGCTTTCGGGGCGCTCGGGGTCGAGCGCGAGGCGCATCGTGCTGCGGTCCGCGCGCTCCTGGCGCTGGGCGCTGGCGAAGTCGAGGGAGTCGCTGGGATCGGAGGACGCGGCCGTGCCGTTCGTGCTGGCGGCCGTACCGATCCCCGCCGAGGCGCTGGTGGCCGACGTGGGACTCGGGATCGCGGCGAGGGTGAGCCCGGTGGCGACCAGGCCGGCCACTATGGCGGCGGGAGCGCCAGTACGTCCGAATCGCTGCCGTACTGAGCGCGTGATCGCGCGTCGCGGCGCTGGCCCGAACATTACACCACTCCCCGAATAATAGATATGAAAGCGTTACCTCGGATGGCAGTGAAGCAGAGGTGACACATCGCCAGCAAATCGAGGTCTCGAGACGGTCTCGGAAGCGTGCGGATGCTCGGCTGCCTCGGCCGCAAAGTGTGGCCGAGGTCACGCTCCGGTCACGACCGTCCTCACTGACCAGCGGCTACGCCCGGCTCATTCGGATGACCGGGCTGGTAGATGGAACTGGATGGCACCCAACCCGCACGCATTCGCCCGCCCGGTCAGGCGAATGAGGGGCTGGCCGCCACGAAACCGCCCCACTCGGACGCCCGGGCTGGCAAATGGCACTGGATGGCACCCAACCCGCACGCATTCGCCCGCCCGGTCAGGCGAATGAGGGGCTGGCCGCCACGAAACCGGCTCATTCGGACGCCCGGGCTGGCAAATGGCAGTCGTACGACCCGAAGCGGCCCCCATTCGGACGTCCGGGCGGGCGAACGGAGGTGGCACCCGGCTGTCGGCGGATTCGCCTCCACGGGCACCCGGTTCGACCTCCGACAGGTGAGTCGGGGTCGCGAGGTCGGCGGAAGTCGCGGAGCGTACGTTGACGTCAAACAGCGACCCCGCACGAGCGAAGGTGGGCCTCATGGAGCAGTTCGACGCGATCGTCATCGGCGCCGGCCAGGCGGGTCCGGGCGTTGCCGCCGCCCGCGCCCAGGAGGGCAAGCGGACCGCCCTGATCGAGCTCGATCGGGTCGGCGGCACCTGCCTCAACCACGGCTGCAAACCGACCAAGGCGCTCCGGGCCAGCGCGGTCATCGCGCGGCACGTGCAGCGGTCGGCGGAGTTCGGCGTCCACGTCGAGGGCGTGCGAGTGGACTTCGGTGAGGCGATCAGACGGGTACACGGCATCATCGACACGCTCCGACAGTCGCTGCAGGACTGGCTGGACGGAGTCGATGGGCTGGAACAGTTCTCCGGCGTCGCGCGGCTGGAGACCGTGCCCGGTGGTCCGCACCTCGTCCACCTCGAGGACCAGACACTGAGCGCGCCGGAGATCTATCTCGACCTCGGTGGCCGGGCAGCGCTGCCGCCGTTGCCCGGGCTGTCCGACGTCGAGTTCCTGACCGAGGTCGAGCTGCTCAACCTCTCCGAGCTGCCAGCGCACCTGGTGATCGTCGGCGGCGGGTACATCGGATGCGAGTTCGCCCAGATCTTCCGCCGGTTCGGCGCCGAGGTGACGATCTTCGCCGGCGGCCGGCTGGCAGCGCGGGAGGATGAGGACATCTCCGACCTGGTCGCGCAGATCATGACGAACGAGGGTGTCCGGATCGTGTCCGGACGTACCGAGAAGTTAGCGCCGCACGAGGGCGGGATTGCAGTCACAGCGGGGGCGGAAACGGTCGTCGGCTCTCACGTGCTGATCGCCACCGGCCGTACGTCGAACGTCGACCTGCTCGGTGACGCCCACGGGCTCGAGCTGGACCGGCGTGGCTTCATCGCCATCGACGACCGGTTCGCGACCTCGGTGCCGGGGGTGTGGGCGCTCGGCGATGTGAACGGGCACGGGGCGTTCACCCACACCGCCTATCAGGACAGTCAGATCCTGCTCGAACCGTCCCGCAGCCTGGCCGGCCGGGTGACGACGTATGCGATGTTCACCGATCCGCCGCTCGGCCGGGTCGGGATGACGGTCGCCGAAGCTCGGGAATCGGGTCGGAACGTGCTCAAGGCCGAGGTGCCGATGTCCAGCGTGAGCCGCGCGATCCTGGACGGCGAGACCGATGGGCTGATGCGGATCCTGGTGGACGCGGACTCCGAGGAGATCCTCGGCTCCACGATTCTCGGGCTGCACGGCGACGATCTGATCCAGATCCTCAGTTTCGCGATGCAGTCCGGGGTCCGATACCCCCAGATCCGCGACGCATTGCCGATCCACCCCACGATGGCGGAGTTCATTCCCTCGATCCTCGGGTCGCTGCAGCCGCTCTGAACCTGATCTCGTGCCGCTCGTGGCGAGAATCTGGGCGCGATCGGGCCCGATTCGCACGACTGGCGTGCGGAAATCAGGTAGTCGCCGCTCTGGGCGACCGCTTGTATGCGGACACGTGCGGATCTCCCGCGATCCAGAATCGCCACGGTACGTCTGCGGCCGTGCTCACTCCGACCCGTGGCCCCGACTCGATCGCGAACGGGCTCGCGTCCGGCCCTGGACCAAGTTCCGCACCCGAACCCGCACCCGCACCCGGACGAGAACCCGCACCTGCACCTGGGCCCACACCCGCACCCGCACCCGCACCCGCACCCGCACCCGGCGAGAGGCTGACCACCCCGCCCCCCAGCAGCGCGGTCCCGTTGAGACTCCGGTCGATCCCGAGCGCCTGCGCCAACCGCCCTGGACCACGAGCGAGGTCGCGGACCTTGGAGCTGCCTCGGCGAGACTGGGCCACCTCGGCGCCCTCGATCACCTCGCCGGCCCGCAGCAGCACCCCGGACGCCACCCCCTCCGGACCGCAGGCCACGTTGCACGCGTAATGCATCCCGTACGTGAAGTAAACATAGAGATGACCCGGCGGCCCGAACATCACCGCATTGCGCGGAGTCCGGCCGCGGTAGGCGTGGGATGCGGGGTCGGTGGCGCCGTCGTACGCCTCGACCTCCACCAGCCGGACGCTCACCGGGCCATGGCTCAGCACCGCGCCGAGCAGGGTCGGGGCGATCTCCCAGACCGGTCCGGTCAGGTCCCAGCTCACGATTCCGAGTCTGCCTGGCGCCGAGGATCGCCCTGTTCACGGCCCTTACCCGGAGGGTGATCGTCGACCGTGCGATCCAGATGTCTTCGGGCACCGACGTCGTACGCCTCGGCCAGCCAGCCGGCGAACTCGGCGTCCACCTGGTGCGGGCCGGTCAGTATGAACGCGTGCAGCACGTTACGCGGTGAGAAGACCTGCACCTTGTCCCAGCGCGGGCTCTCGACCGCCCGGGCCAGCACGAGGTGCCCCGGCAAGGTGTGCCGGCGAGGCGTAAACGCGGCGAAGCTCATCCTGACGTGCAGCGCGATCCGCGACTTCTCGGCCAGCACGTGAACCGGCCCGAGCGCGTGCACCACGGCGACGATCGCGTCGAACACATCGCGGACCGCCGCGTCCTTGCCGGCAAAATGCCGATCAAGCTCGCCCAGCGGCGCACAGGTGTGGGTCTGGTTTCGATGGGCGAACGTACGTCCACAGCCGGGGCAGCGCCACAGATCCTGGCTCACGACACCTCGCTATTTCCTTCTCGAGGGGCCCGAACAGCTGACGGCGCATCGATCAGCGTCACCGTGCCGGCCGACCCGTCGACCCGGACCCGATCCCCCGTCCGGAGCCGCATCGTGGCGTCGCCACAGCCGACCACCGCCGGGATGCCGAGCTCGCGAGCCACGATCGCCGCGTGCGAGAGCGGCGCGCCGACGTCGGTCACTACCGCCGCGGCCCGTGGGAACAGTGGCGTCCAGCCGACATTCGTGATCGTGGTGACGAGCACCTCACCGGCCTCGAGGTCCGCGCCCTGCGACGCCTCGCGGAGCACCCGGACGCGCGCCTCGACGACGCCGGCCGACCCCGGGAACCCGCGTACCGTCGCACCGTCGGCCGCAGCGCCGGCACCGCCCTCGACGTACAGATCGGTGCGGCGACTGGCATCCGCCGCCCAGCCGAACGGGTCGAACCGGCCCAAGATCATCGTCGGGTAGGGCGGCAGGGCGCGATAGGCCTCGTACGCCCCCCGCGCCGCCGCGATCTGCTGAGGGTCCGGCGTCTCGCCGTCCAGGATGTCGACGATCTGCTCCGCGCTGACGAAGAAGACGTCGTCACCGAGTCCGGTGAGCTCGGCGGCCTGCAGCGCGAACGTACGCAGCACCCAGAAGTAGCGGATGATCTCGCTCCGGGCACGTTCGCGGTTGCGGGCGATCTTGCCCCAGACCTGGAGCTGCCGACGGATCGACCGGGCGGTCAGCGGGTGCTTCTCGGTGAGCCGCTCCCACGCCGCTTCGCGGGCCGTGTTCTGGGTCTCGATCAGATCGCGGTAGCTCGCCGATCCGTCCAGCTGGGCGAGCTGATGATCGATCCAGTCGGGATCCTCCCCCGGCCTCGGGGTGGCGATCTCGAACTCGTGCGGTCCCCGGTGGGCGTACGTGGTGTTGAACGTCTCGCGGTCGATCCGACCGGCCGCCAGTCGCTCGAGCCCGTCGAGCAGACCGAGGCTGGCGAGCTCGCCGGAATGGGCGCCGAGGCCGGCGCTGATCGCGTTGGCGTCGGTGTCGCCGACGAGACGCTGCAGTCGCTGCCGGGTGGTGACGAAGGAGATGCCGCTGGACCGGGTGGCGGCCGACAGCATCCAGCTGACCGTGTGGAACTCCGGCAGCACCGTGGTTCGCCAGAGCCGAGCCAGCTCGCGCCGATCGGTGATGCGGGCGATCTGCGCGCGGCGCTCGACGCAGCGCTGCGGATGATCGGTGAGATAGCGGTCCAGCCGGCGGACATCGCGCGCCGCGCTGCGAACGACGTGGATCGCTACCGGTGCGACGGATTGGAGGATGGTCAGCCGCGGCGCGTCCACCAGCGGCAGCTCGACGTGGTCCGGGATCCGGCCGAAGACCTCCTCGGTCAGCCGTCGGAAGCTCTTGTCGCTCACCCCGACGGCCCGCGAGAGCGTCGCTGCGACGCTGAGGTTGAGGTAGATCCGGCCGCCCACCCGCCCGTAACTGAGGTACGGCGGCACCGACGAGGTGGCCATCACGTCGTGCAGGAACAGCTGAACCATCGACCAGGTCGCCGGGGTGAGCACGTCAGGCATCGCCTCGCCGACATTGGTGTTGGTCCAGAGGAAGTGGCCGTGTCGGCTGTCGTTCCAGGGGTCCGGCCGGCGGTCGCGGCTGATTCCGGTGGTGATCGGGCGGGCCTGCAGGATGGCGAAGTCGTCTCCCCGCCGGGCCCACTCGACGTCGACCGGTGCCTCGAACAGGGCCGAGATCTGCCGGCCGAGCGCTGCGAGACGCTCCGCTTGGTCGGTGTCGAGGCTCGGTTTGTTGCGTCGCCTGGCCAGCACGGGCCGGGTCTGGGTACCCGTTCTGGAGCGGACCGTCATCACCACCTTGTCGGCGACCAGGCTCGAGATCAGGGTCCCGCTGCGTGCGTCGACCCGGAATCTGTCGGGCGTGACATCGCCACCCACGACCGCCTCGCCCAGGCCCCAGGCCGCGTCGATCTCGATCACCTCGTCGTTGCCGTCGAGGGGGTCGGCGGTGAACATGATTCCGGCTGCCTCGGCGGCGACCAGCTCCTGCACGACCACGGCGATGCCCAGCGCTCGCGTGTCGATCCGCTGCTGCTCGCGATACGCGATCGCCCGGCCGGTCCACAGCGAGGCCCAGCACCGACGTACGGCCTCGAGCAGGGCGAGCGGCGACGTGACGTTGAGGTACGTTTCCTGCTGGCCCGCGAACGAGGCGTCGGGCAGGTCCTCGGCGGTCGCGGAGGAGCGGACGGCGACCGGCGGCTCGCCGAGGTCGGCGTACGCCTCGAGGATGTCCTCGATCAGCTGGTCGGGCAGGGGATGCTCGTCGAACAGCCCGGCGATCCGGTCAGGGTCGTCCAGGTGCCGTTCGATCTCGTTCGCCAAACCGTGGGTGTCGAGGTAGTCGTGGTACGCGCCGGTGGTGATCACGAACCCATCCGGCACCGGGAGCTCGGCGGCGGCGAGACGGACGAGGCTCGCGGCCTTCCCGCCGAGCTGGGCGAGGTCGGGCGCGGCCTCAGCCAAGGGCACCGTCGACGGTGCGCGCGTCGCGGGCACGGCTCCATTCAACGCCCCTTGCCCGCAGGCCTTGGCACCCGATCGTCCAGCTGTCTCACCACCGGCACCGGCTCGGCCTCGTTATCGCACCGCATCGCCCAGATGCAGCCTGATCAGGGGCCAACCACCCCCGTTATCGCACCGCATCGCCCAGATGCAGCCTGATCAGGGGCCAACCACCCCCGTTATCGCACCGCATCGCCCAGATGTGGCCGCCGCGCGAGTTCAGGAGCGGGGCGCCCGGACGCCCGGTGATGCCCCGACGGCGACCCAGGTCTTCTCGGCGTCGGAGCGAGGGCGGGATGCAGTGACCCGATCGACCGGCGCGGATTGCTTGTGCGAGGACTTCGCGGAAATAGTGCAGTCCAGTGCGCGTCGAACGGGCTGACCCACGTGTGAGCCGACGCACGAGTAGGGCATTGGCCCGCGGTTTTTCCGCGAAGGCTCATGGCAACGCTCGTTGCTCCGGACGCAGGCGACACAACGTTGCATTCACGGTCGCGATGACACCCTCCGGATCACCATCGATCATGCTGGGGGTGAACCGAAGCACCGTCCATCCCGCCTGCACCAGCCGATTCTGACGTCGGTGGTCTGCCTCGAACGCCGCCGGACTGCTGTGGTGCTCGCGGCCGTCGACCTCGGCGTCCAACAGCTCCGCCTCGAAGGCGACATCGAGGCAGTAGCGCCATCCCGGCCCGTGGACGGCGACGTTGCCGCTCCATCCGGTGAGGCCGGCAGCACGTAGCAGTCGGTGGAAGCGCCGCTCCGGCGGGGACCAGGGCTGATCACGTGAGTCATGAAGCAGCTGGCGGCGCACGGCGTTGCCCACGCGATGGGGAGTCAGTTCGAGGGCGCGCTCCAGATCGCCGAGGGTCGCCGACCTGGTGCGGAGCGCGACATCGATCGCGTCACCACCCATCTCGCCGCACAGGTCGAGCGCAGTGAGCGCCGGGACGGTCATCCGAATCCCTCCCCAGTCGACCATGAGGTCGTCGGGGATCAACCGCTCGACGAAGCGGAATCCCGGGCTCCTCAGCCGCACGTCGCCACGCACCGCGACTTCGATCGTCCGACAAGCCAGCGTCGGCCAGAACCAGGAGCGGGCGGCGGCCGTGCCGACGAGGACACAGTCTCGGTTCCAGGTCAGCACCGCTCGTACCCGAGTGTCGAAATCCGTCGAGGATGGGCTTGCATAAACACCCGGTAGAACCGCGACCAGACGACCCGTGCTCGCCAGGTGGCTCAGCGTGCGGGCCAGCTCAGGATGGTCGCGTCGGGCGATCACCCCCTCGGCGCGCAACAAGTCTTCGACGGGGCGGAATGTGGTCCTCATACAAGGAGAAGGCCCGCGGAGGAGCCCGGATGTTAGCGAGTTCGCGGAAATAGTGCGGGCCCGCGGGCGATTCCGGTGACCCGCCGGGCAGGAGTGGGCCCACGGAAGGCGCCACTGGCCCGCGCTATTTCCGCGTGAACCGGCAAGGCACCGGTCGGCGGCCGACCCGACAGTCACGCGCGGGGCTGAACCACCCGCAACTGGGGAACGCGCGCCAGGCCGGAGCTGACGCCGTGCAGGGCGCGGTCCAGGGCCTGCATCCGGAACCGGCGTCCGTGCAGACTCTCGGCCTGTCCGGCCCACCCAGCGATGGAGTCGTCGGCGGCCAGCGCATTCGCGGTCGTGTTGCTGACCCGGAGCGTGATCGTGCTGCCCTCTCGGACCACTACGCCGACCGGACCAAGATCGAGGTGCCAGGGTGCGTCCCAGACGACGCCGACGGCTTGCCCGTCGACCAGTACCTCCACGACCTCACGGACCGGCGGAACGACCTTGGTGCGATATGAAGTGTTCTCCATCCCGCCGATGACAACCTCACGATCGTCTCGCTCACCCGCTCCGAAGTCGAGCCGCAGCCGGCCGGTCGCCGGCAGCTCCGGGGCTCGCGCGAGATAGCTCATGGTGCCCGAGAATTCGGGTCCGATCCGCGGATCCTCCTCCCAATGGTGGGGCAGATCGACTGGGCCGAGGTCCTCTCCGCTCGCTCGCTGCAGCCTCCACCCGGTGAGGGCGACCGGGCGCGACGGCTCGGAGACCGCGGGTTCCTTCGCCTCGGCCTTCTCGTCGTGCCCGACGAGCAACACTCCCTGATAGGGGTGCAGTGTCAGGGGCACACCGGCCGAGCCGACGTGTCCGGGCACCATCGAGCCGGGCACCGTCGAGCCGGACACCATCGAGCCGGACACCATCGAGCCTGACACCAGATCCCAGACCTCCACGTTCGCACCGGACCCGCGCAGTCGCACGGTCAGCTCCCGCACCTCGGGTCCGGTGTTGGCCGCGAACCACACGTCGATCTCTCCTCCCCCGATCCCTGCCGATCCTGAGTCACCAACGAGGGCCGAGGCCGGCGAAAGCGAGGGGTCATCGAGCGTGGCTGACGGGAGGCGGATGCGTCGGTGAACCGTGCCGACATCGGGCGTCGGGGGATCGAGCACGATATCCGGTGGCCGGATCGCGTCGAGATCGCGCACCAGCTGAGCGGCAGCTTCGCCGGGCCTGCCGGGCCCGACGACGAGGACCTGCCCACCCGCCGCGCGGACGGCGTCGAGCCGACCACGTACGGCGTCGCGCAGTCGTGTGTCCTCGCCGGGCAGTACCACGATCGTCGACTCGTCCGGCACCAGCTCCGCGAGGAAGTGGTCGTCGATCAGATCGAAGTCGTACCCGCCCTCGCGCAGCGCCCGCGGGAGCTCCGCCGGGATCAGACCGGTGGACACGGTGAACAGGTCGATGGACGGCCCGAACGCGGCGTACGCGTCCTCAGTCGGCAGATACAGCAGGATGTCGCGCACCGGCGAGCCCTGCCGCAACACCCACGACAGCCGTTGGAGATAACGCATCAGGGATGGCATCGCGGGCCACCAGGCGTTGCGGTCGTCGAAAGCGCCCGAGGCGTAGAAGAAGGTGCCCAGACCGGCGGTTGTCTCCGTCGATCGGCACGGCCAGCCGTGCCCGATGAACTGGTTGATGCCGAGCAGCGCGTGCTCGTGCGCTTCGCCCTTCAGGTCCAGCGGCGTCGCTCGGAACGACGGCGCGTGCACCCAGGTCCAGGTCTCCGACGACACGACCCCCACCCCGAGATGGGCCGCCGCCGACGACGCCCACTTGGTCATCGGCAACCCAGTCCAGCCCCACTGCTCGCCCTCCACCAGGTCGACATGGCGATAGCTGCTCAGCGCTGCGGGCGGCTCACCATAGCTCTGTACCCGCACCCGCAGTCCACGATCGTGCGCCCAATCGGCCAGCGGGACCAGGAAGTTCTCCTCGTACAGCTCGGACAGAGTCCGATAGAAATCGGCTCGGAACGCCGCAGCATCGGAGTGCTCGGTAGCCAGCAGCCAGAGCTGCGGCTCGGGTCGGTAGCCGCGACGGTCCGCGAAGATGTGCCCCAGACCCGGTGTCCAGTCGGCCGCGTACACCTCGAGGCTGTCGCAGAACACCGAGCCGATCCGCCCCGCTCCCACAGCCTCGACCATCGGCCGAGCGACCGCGTCCAGGTGGCACAGGGTTGCCGCTGAGCTGTAGTGGTCGTGCACCGGCCCCTCAGCGCCGTACGCCGCCCGCTTCACGTTCTGCCCGGTCAGCCGGCTGGTGGCGGTCAGCAGCACCCGTGGCCCGACGCCCTCGGGCACCTGAAGATGGTCCTCGGTGATCGGCACCGGGTCGTACGAGTCGGGTTCCTCCTGCAACGAGCCGGCTCCGACGTACGCCCCGATCAGCTCGTCGTACGGCCAGCCTGAGCTCCGCGGCGCTTGGAACGCTCGCGGGCCGATCTCTCGGCGCTCCCAGTGCAGCTTGCGGGCCGCGTGCTCCGGGCCGATGTGGGGGCCGCCGAACGACCAGCCACTGCCGAGGGTGAGGTCGAACCGGAGCCCCAGCTGCTCGGCTCGCTCGGCCGCGTACGCCAGATCGGCCAGGAACTCAGGCGACCCGAAGCGCCTCGGCCGCTGGGACACCGGGT
The DNA here is from genome assembly GCA_963797165.1 of uncultured Actinomycetota bacterium. GTDB lineage: Bacteria > Actinomycetota > Actinomycetes > Propionibacteriales > Propionibacteriaceae > Microlunatus. The sequence goes on along the minus strand of CAWCOM010000013.1, from coordinate 531,140 downwards.
ACTCGAAGGCCACCTCGACACCGCCGATCCCGCCAGCCGCCATTGCGGCGAGGTCACGGTCGATGTCGGCCCTGGTGGCATCCGGACCGAACCACCACCAGCGCATCATCGGGCGCGCTTCGGCGGGCGGGTCGGCGAACGTACGTCGGAAGTCGGTCAGGCTGATCGGTGCAGAAGTCATGATCCTCGAGCGCGCGACGATGGGCTGGGCCTGTTCGGCTCTGACGCTATCCCGGGTCGTGAAGCGTTTCAAGACTCAGTCCGGGATGTGAACTGCTGCGTCTAGGCCATGCGGTGCGAAGACGAGGGTCCGACGGGCCTCTGGCGGCCACATCTGGGCGATGCGGTGCGAAGACGGCGGGACGAGCGAGCAGCCGTACTCCCGACCACATCTGGGCGATGCGGTGCGAAGACGAGGGTCGAGCGGCAGCCGTACCTCCCGACCACATCTGGGCGATGCGGTGCGAAGACGAGGGTCCGACGGGCCTCGGCGGCCACATCTGGGCGATGCGGTGCGAAGACGGCGGGACGAACGAGCAGCCGTACCTCCCCGACCACATCTGGGCGATGCGGTGCGAAGACGAGGGTCGGATCATGGCAAGTTGGCACGCGCAGGGAGCTTCACAGGGACTCCATAGAGGGGCCACAGCGCATACGACAGCTGTCACAGGCTGTGCGCTCAGGCTGAAGACATGTCCGAATCCACGGCCCTGCCCCGGCATCCGTTGCTCCACGCTCTGCGTCGAAAGGCCGCCGCAACCGGCGCGCGCTCGACCAACGAAGGGCCGCCGACGAGTCCGTCGACCTGGGCCCAGGCACCCGCGGTCGCACCGGAAGCACCGGCCACCCCGAGCACCCCGGCCACGCCCAGTATCCCGAGCACCCCGAGCACCCCAGATCACCGTCATTCCGGAGTCGGAGCCGGCAAGACTGCCGAGAACCCGTCCCGGCGGCATGAATCAACTCCCGACGGCGCACCCCCCAAGCGGCGCGGCGCGGCGGGACGGCTGTTCCTCGGCAAGCCCGGCGACCCCACCTGGGCGCGCCCACTGCTCTGGGCCCTGCTCGTCGGCACGGCGGCTCTCTACCTGGTCGCCATCACCAGCTCGGGTACGGCCAACTCGTTCTACGCGGCCGCCGTCAAGTCCGGCACCGAGTCGCTGAAGGCTTGGCTGTTCGGCTCACTCGATGCCGGGAACTCGATCACCGTCGACAAGCCCCCCGCCGCCTTGTGGGTGATGGTCCTGTCGGCCCGCATCTTCGGGTTCTCCTCCGCGTCGATGCTCGTGCCGCAGGCCCTGATGGGGGTCGGCACGGTGGCGCTGACGTATGCAGGAGTCAAGCGGTGGTTCGGCCCGGCCGCCGGCCTGATCTCCGGTGCACTGATCGCGCTGACCCCGGTGGCCGCGCTGATGTTCCGGTTCGACAACCCCGATGCGTTCCTGGTCTTCTTGATGACCCTCGCCGCGTACGCCGTCATCCGCGCGGTCGACACCCCTACCCGCGCACTGCGCTGGCTGGTGCTCGCCGGCACCGCGCTCGGTTTCGCGTTCCTCACCAAGCTGATGCAGGGCATGCTGGTGCTGCCGGCGTTCGCCGCGGTCTACCTGATCGCCTCCCCCAACCGGCTCGGCAAGCGACTACTCCACCTGCTCGGCGCGGCAGCTGCCCTGATCGTCTCGGCCGGCTGGTTCGTCGTCCTGGTCGAGCTGTGGCCGGCGTCGGCGCGGCCGTACATCGGCGGCTCCACCGACAACTCGCTCTGGGAGCTCGCGCTCGGCTACAACGGACTGTCCCGCATCCTCGGTGGCAGCGGGAACGGCGGGGGCGGCGGAGGCGGCGGCGGCTTCGGCGGCACGAGTGGCCTGCTCCGGATGTTCAACTCCTCCTTCGCCGGCGAGATCGCCTGGCTGCTGCCGGCCGCACTCATTGCACTGGTGGTCGGGTTCGTGCTGGCCGGCCGGGCGCCGCGGACGGACAAGCTCCGGGCCGCGATGATCTTGTGGGGCGGCTGGCTGGTGGTCAGCGCGGGAGTCTTCTCCTTCATGTCCGGCACCATCCACCCCTACTACACCGTCGCGCTGGCGCCAGCCATCGGCGCACTGATCGGCATCGTCGCCACCCGCCTGTGGCGGCTCCGCGACAACCATGCTGCCCGCGGTGCGCTCGCGGTGATGATCGCCGCGACGGCGATCTGGGGTTGCTACGCGATGGGGACGTACGCCTCCGGCTGGCTCAGCTGGGTTCGCTGGACGATGCTGATCGGCGGAGTCCTGGGGGCTGCGGTGCTGGCGATGGCGGGCGGCGCGTTCAAGCGGTTCGCCGTTGCGGCCGCGCTGATCGGATCGCTGGCCTCGCTCGGCGGTACGGCCGCGTACACCATCGCGACTGTGGCCAGCGGCCATACCGGCTCGACGCCGTCCTCGGGACCTGCCACGGCCGGCGGTGGAATGGGTAGCCGGATGGGCGGCGGACCCGGCGGCGGCACGATGGGCCAGCCCCCCAGTGGTACGACTCAGGGCGGCACGACTCAGGGCGGCACGACTCAGGGCGGGACCACTCAGGGCGGGACCACTCAGGGCGGCACCACTCAGGGCGGCACGACCACCCAGGGCAGCGGGACGACCACCCAGACCGGCGGCGGCGAGAGCTCGAGCAGCTCGGCCGACCTGGTCAGCGCGCTGAACTCAACCACCACCCGCTGGTCCGCTGCGGTGATCGGTTCCCAGTCCGCCGCCAACTACATCCTGTCGACGAACACCTCGGTGATGGCGATCGGCGGTTGGAGCGGCAGCGACGACTCCCCCACGCTGGCGCAGTTCAAGGCGTACGTCGCCGACGGAGACATCACGTACTTCATCGCCGGCGGTGGTGGACGAGGCGGCGGGATGGGTGGCGGTGGCAGCGACTCGTCGTCCAGCCAGATCACATCCTGGGTGGAGCAGAACTTCACCTCGACCACGATCGGCGGCGTGACGGTCTACGACCTGACCAGCTCCAGCTGACAGGCGCCCTGAGCCTGTGGACGGGCATCCGCTCAGCACAGCGCCCACGTACAACAAATGAAGCCCACAGAGAGCCCCGCCCATCGCCCGGGCGGGGCTCTGTGCCGTCCTCGGCGTCTCGGCTCAGCGCCTGGCCAGCCGCCCGCCGATGAACCCGAGAACGCAGCCGACGATCACCATGAAGGCGCCGATGTCGGGGCGGCGGATCAGCCCGAAGATCAGCAGACCGCCCAGCAGCACGACCATGAACAGGACTCCCGCGATCGCCGCCAGCTGGGTCACCCACCCAGAACGGGCCGCGAGCCCGAGCCCCATCACGATGGCCAGCAGGATGATCACCGCCCCAGCGGACGCGAGCGGATCGAACCGCGGATCGAGCAGGAACGGCGGGTTGAACGGGTTCGCCAGCCGGTTGAAGGTCAGATCCATCCCGGTCAGCCCGCGGGACTCCCAGGCGAACCACACCCCGACGATCATGAACGCGACACCGAACAGGGTGAACAAGATCCGCGCGATCGGACCCTTCTCGGCGGCCGCCTGCTGCAGAGTGCCGCTCGCCTGGACGTCTGTCCGCCCGTCGGTCGCCACCACCGAGATCGAGCGCGTCACCTCCTGGCCGCTGGTGTTCCGCGGCGCGTCCACGCCGACCGCGACCCGACCGATCCGCCCCGCTTCGACGTCGATCATCGGCGGGGTGAAGTTGAACCGGATGCAGTTCTCGGGGTCGTCGCCGTTCAGGCTGACCCGCACCGGCTGCGCACCGTTGCGGTTGTCGACCAAAGCGCTCAACGTGGCCCGGCGGCGGCGGTCGAGCCGTACGACGCTCGGGTCGAGGCGCAGGGTCAGCGTCTCCATGGCCGACCGCGAGGACGACATCCGCAGCGAGCCGGACGCGTCGACCGAGGCCTGACCGTCGGTCGCGCTGACGGTGAACTGCCGCGTCCACTCCTGGCCGGGCGCTGGTCGCCAGGCGGCCAGCCTGAGCTCCACGGTTCGCGTCTGGCCGGGCTCGACATCGACGACCGGCGGCCCGAACGCGAAGCCGACCGCCCGTTCGGGATCGGCTCCACTGAGCTGCAACCGGACCCGGAACCTGCCCTTGCGGTTGTCCAGGATGACCTGGACCGTCGCGCCGTCGGCGTCGTGGGCGCGAACGACCTCTGGCTCCAGACGTACGCCCAGGGTGGTCATCGGCGAGGCGCTCGTCGCCTGGACGAAGGTGGCGACCGCGCTGGCCGTACGTCGCTTGGCGTCTGTGGCGGTGATCGTCACCGTGCGGGTCGCCTCCGAGCCGAGCTCGGGCAGCGGCGCGTGCATGCGCACCTGGGTCTGGATGGTCTGGCCGGGCGGGACATGGAGCTGCGGCGCGTCGAAGCCGACGGCCACGATCTGCTCGGGGTCGCTCGCCGTCAGCTGGATGTGGGCCCAGTCCTTGCCACCCCGGTTGTCGATCAGCACCCGGGCCAGCCCAACGGGGTTGTCCCGCACTCGGAGCAGCGCGGGCTCGAGCTGGAGACCGACGACCGGATCCTCGACCTGGATGCTGGTGCTCTGGTAGAAGGTCACCGGCGTCTCGACGATCCGGTCCCCGTCTCGGGCCGTGACCGTGATCAGTCGCGACATCTCCTGCCCCGGCGGCGGCGGATCGGCGCTCACCCGAACGCGTACGGTCGCCGTCCCGGACGGGCCAACCCCGACCACCGGCGGATCGAACTCGAACCGCACCGCCAGCTCCGGATCCGATCCGGCCAGCTCGACGCGGACCGGCCGGTTGCTGCGCGAGTTGTCCACCGTCAGAGCGAACGCGGCATCGGCACGGTCTTGCACACGCAGCAGTCTCGGCTCGGCCCGCAGCTGCAACGCCGCGTCGACGACGGATACGGTCACCGCCACGGGGAGCACGACCACGGCGTACGGCTCGTTCATCGCCCGGACCTGCAGCGGGACGATCAGCTGCTGGGCGGGCACCATCTTCTCCGAGATCACCTGGAACCGGACCCGCAGCACGTCGTCGGTCCCCGGCAGCAGCTCGACCGCAGTCGACTTCATGCTCAACCAGTCCGGTACGCCGGCCGTCGAGCCGCCGGCTGCGGCGATCCCCGGCTCACCGATGTAGCCGTCGACTCGGATCGAGATGTTGCTGACCCGCAGCTCGAGCTCGGCCACGTCACCGGTCGGAGCCACCGTGACACTCGGGTTCTCCACTGCCACCCGGAAGCGATCGTCCGCGACGAGATCGTTGGGATCGCTGTCCACGAACACGCCCGGTGCAGCTCCACCTGCCGCGGCGCCTCCCGCGACGCCGACCCCACCGGTTCCGGCTCCGCTGACGCCTGCGCTCCCAGCTCCGGCGGCACTGCCCGGAGATCCGACGCCACCCCCGGCGGCGACCCGACCCCCGCCCGCCGTCATGGCGGACGGCGACGTCGCACTGGTCGGGCTCTGGCCTCCGACGCGCGGCACGAACTGGGTCGGCGCCTGATCCTGGCCGCCGTCATCAGGGGGCGACGGCTGGGTCGACCCCGGCTCGGACAGCACCGTCTTCTCCCACCCGAGGTAGTTCTGGCACACCACACAGAACGCGGTCCCAGGCGGGTTCCGCTCGCCACACACGCTGCAGACGCCCGTCGCCATCGCGGAATACCCTCCTCCGGGTGGCTGCGCACCGGCCGTCGGCGCGCGGCGCGCATCGTCTAGATCCTCCCGCATGATCACCCGATCCGTCATCATCATTCCCGCGTGCGTCCATTGCTCCCTCCGCCATGGAGCCCGCGACGGCGCCGCTGATACCGAACGCCTCGTTATCGCACCGCATCGCCCACATGTGGCTGAATCTGGTGACCGATCGCCTCGTTATCGCACCGCATCGCCCAGATGTGGCTGAATCTGGTGACCGAACCCCTCGTTATCGCACCGCATCGCCCAGATGCGGCGCCGTCGCGGCCTCGACCCCGGACCGTTCACCGGGTCCGCCAGAAAATAGAAGGTCCAGGCGTGCCAGATGCGCCTGAGCCTTCTAAATTTCTTCGTCGAGGTGGCGCAGCCGTCACCGCGTGGCACCTTGTCCAGCCCGTCTGCCCAACGGTGCCGCCGACCATTCCGCGAAAGTCCGTACCCAGTGCGTGCCTGCGCCCGCCGCCAGACCGTGACGCGGGCGCCGCCAGCGTCACTGGGTACGACTATTCCCCACCGATCCGGTCGGACTCAGCCCACGGCGGCGGCGATCCGACGCACGGCCTCGGTGAGCAGGTCTGGGTTGGTCGCGAAGTTGAGCCGAGCGAACCCGTTGCCCTCGGGCCCGAAGCCCACGCCGGGCGTGAGCGCGACGCGGGCCCGTTCGACCAGTTCGGTCGCGGGGTCGTCCCCGAGACCCAGCGCTCGCCAGTCCAGCCATGCCAGGTACGTCGCCTCACCCGGTCGCCACCCCACCGACGGCAGCTCGGCGGCCAGCAGCCGACCGAGCAGGGCCCGATTGAGCTGCAGATCGACCAGCAGCGAGTCCAGCCAGGATCCGCCGTGCCGCAGTGCCGCCGAGTGAGCGATCACGCCGAGATGGCTCGCGCCGTGCCCGACCTCCTCCGGCATCAGGGCCAGATCCTCCGCCGCGGCCGGCCCGGCCACCGCCAACCCGGCCTTCAGACCGCTCAGGTTCCAGCCCTTCGCAGCCGACGTCACCACGATGCCGGCCTCACCGCCGGGCACGGACAGGTACGGCCGGAACCGCGTCCCGGACAGGGTCAGTGGCGCATGGATCTCGTCGACCACCACCCGCACCCCGTGCCGAGCGGCCAGGCCGGCCAGCGTCGACAGCTCGTCCTCCGTGTGCACCGTGCCGGTCGGGTTGTGCGGGCTGCAGAGCAGCACCGCCGCGCCGGCCCCGTCGGCACTCGACCGAGCGAACGCCAGCTCCAGCGCCGAGAGGTCCAGCCGAAGATCCACCCCGAGCGGGACGGCCCGGATCCGTCGGCCGAGATGGCGTACGAAGGAGTAGAAGGGCGGGTACACCGGCGAGGTGATGATCACCGTGTCGCCGGGTGCGGTGAGCAGCTTGAGCACCTCGCTGATCCCGATCATCACATCCGGCACGAGCCGGGTGTCGGCGATCGCCGGCTCCCAGCCCCAGCGCTCGGCGGCGAACCCGGCGTACGCCTCGGCATAGCCGGTGCCGTGCGGATAGCCGGTGTCGCCGTCTCGGACGGCGCGCATCAAGGCGTCCGCGACCGGCTCGGCGATCCGGACGTCCATCTCCGCTACCCACAACGGCAGCACCTCGGGGGCGAACCGGCGCCACTTCGTACTGGTGCGACGACGCAGCTCCGCCTCGCTCAGCTCGGCGAACGGGCTGCCTGCGCCTCGCCGGGTCCGCGACATCCATCCGGCCATTCTGTCTTCGCCCGCGGCGGGCGAAGCCGGGACCCGGCGAACTCGACTACGATCCAGCCATGTCCAACGGGAGCCGGCACCACCGGTGTGCGGTGATCGTCAATCCGATCAAGGTCGGCGAGGACTTCCGATCCGAGGTGACCGACACCCTCATCGACAACGGGTGGGGCCGGCCCCTGTGGCTGGAGACCGCGGAGGACGACCCGGGACGTTCGATGACCAAGCAGGCCCTGGAGGCCGGGGTCGATGTCCTGATCGTTGCGGGCGGCGATGGCACCGTACGGCTCGCGGCCGACGGCCTCGCTGGATCCGGCGTGACGATGGGGATCATCCCGTCCGGCACCGGGAACCTGCTGGCCCGCAATCTCGATCTGCCCCTCGATCGCGAGGGCGCGCTGCACGTGATCCTCGCCGGCAAGACCCGTGAAATCGACCTGATCGAGATGACCGTCGACGACAAGGCTCCCGAGCACTTCGCGGTGATGGCCGGGACCGGCGTCGACTCCGCGATCATGGACGACGCCGACCCGAGACTCAAGGCCAAACTGGGGCCGGCTGCGTACTTCCTGTCTGTCGGCAAGGCGCTCGGCCGGCTTCCGCTGGACGCCGTGATCACCGTCGACGGCCACCATGCCCACCATCGCAAGGCGATGGTCGTGATGGTGGGCAACGTCGGTCAGCTGGTCGGCGGGATCAACCTGCTCCCCCGGGCGAAGCCGCACGACGGGCTGTTGCACGTGTTCGTCGCCGCGCCGCACCGGGTGCGCGACTGGGTGCGGACGGCTGCCCACATCGCCACCCGTCGCGGCCACAAGGGCGACAGCATCGACAACTTCAGCGGGTCGAAGGTCGTTGTCGAGATCGCCGAGCCCGACAACTACCAGCTCGACGGTGACGTGATCGGGCCGTTCCGCCGGTTCGAGGCCGTGATCAAGCCACGGGCGCTCACGGTCTTCGTACCCTGACCCTTCACCGACTTGTCGGCCTAGGGCTGCGGCCCGGGTGCCTTGCTGATCATCCTGACCGCGTATGGCAGGACCCAGATCACCAGCAGGACCAGGAGGGTCGCGCCGGCCGCGATCCAGGCCGCAGTCCGACCGACCGTGACGTCGAAGATCAACAGCACGGTCCCGGCCAGCACCAGACCGACGCCGCACAGCACGATCCGAAGGATCAGGTGACCGGTCCCCACCACCGTCACCATCGCGTGCTGGCGGAACAGGCTCCGGTGCAGACTCACCGGCGCGAGCCCGAGAGCGGTGGTCAGTACGGCCGCCATCACCAAGATCAGATAGACCGTGTGCTGGAAGGGGGTGAGGGTGGTGAACCTCTGCTGAAACGCGATGGTGAGCAGGAATCCGGTGAGCACCTGGGTGCCGGTTTGAGTGACCCGCAGCTCCTGCAGGATCTCGTTCCAGTTCCGATCCAGCCGCTGGTTGAGCGTCTCGTTGCGACCGTCGGTGGGATCGACGTCGGCATTCGGATCTGGCTGGGAGACAGCCACCTCAGTCCAGGTCCACCGTGAGCCGGTTGATCAGGTCCTCCAGCGCAGCGTCGAACTCGTCGCCGAACATGTCGACCGCGAGCTCCGGCCCCAGCTCGGTGATCAGCGGGTAGTCGGCCAGATCATTGCTCTCGATGAACTCGATGTCGTCCTCGGGATGAGTCGGCAGTGCGTCGGCCGCGGCCGTCTCGAGGAGCAGGTGACCGAGCAGGAACGTCGCGAACGCACGGTACGCCGCCACGCTCGACCGACGCGAGAACCCGTAGGCCGCCAGACCCTCGAGGAACGCCTCCACCCAACGCAGGCTCCGCAGCGGCGGTCGCAACCACGGCGCCGCCGGCGGCCGCGATGCCACCAGTGGGAACACTCGGGGATGAGCCTGGGCAAGCCGACGTACGCCGTCAGCCAGCGTTTGCAGGTAGTCCTGCCAGCTCGCGGCCTCGTTGTCGACCATGGTGTCTTGGTACAGCTCGTCCATCAGCACCTCGACCACGCCGTCGAGCAGCTGCTCGCGACCCGGAACGTAGCGGTACAAAGCCATCGCCTCCACGCCCAGCCGCGCACCGAGCTGGCGCATGGTGAGCCGTTCGAGGCCCTGCTCGTCGATGAATCGGATTGCCTCGGACAGGATGGCCATCTGGCTGAGCGGTCGCCGAACCCGGGGCTCACGATGCCCGGCGGGCTGGCTGATACTCGAGTCCACGTCGGCGCTTTCCGGTGGGTGTTTACAAGGTAAACAAGCTGCAGTACATTCGATCCGGCACGGTCCGGACGACCTGCCTGAGCTCTTCTGAGCATAGTTCACCAGCACCGACTGCGGCAGGCGCCGAACGGCCAGGAGCGTCTAGTCGAGCCGGTGAGCTACCCAGGCATGGTCGTCCGGCCGGAATCGGATCGCTTTTGATTCCCCTATCTGCTCCTGACGCCCGCTGTTGCAGGCTTGGTCGGGAGCGACGGGCCGGCCCACTTGCTCCCGCTGGGCAGGTGGGCCGCCAGCCCCTCCCCGATCTGCCCTGAGCCTGTCCACTACGTGCCCCTGAGCCTGTCGCCAGCCGCCCTGAGCCTGTCCGCCAGATGCCCTGAGCCTGTCCGCCATGTGCCCTGAGCCTGTCGAAGAGCAGAGCGGACGGTACGTTCGGACCACCCCATGGCCCTCCTCATCGACCTCACGCCGCTGCGCGCCAGCCCCAGCTTCCGGCGGCTGTGGTGGGGCCTCGGCGTCTCCAACATCGGCACTCAGCTCACGGCGGTCGCCGTCGGCCTGCAGGTGTACGCGATCACCCGCTCCACGCTCGCCGTCGGCATCCTGGGCCTCTTCGCGCTGGTCCCGCTGGTCGTCCTCGGGCTGTACGGCGGCGCCCTCGTCGATGCGTACGATCGGCGCCGGATCGCGCTGATCGCCTCCACCGGACTCTGGCTCGTCTCGCTCGGCCTCGCCGTCCAGGCCTGGCTGCACGTCGACTCGGTCTGGCTGCTCTACGGCCTGGTGGCGCTGCAGTCCGCCGGGTTCGCCGTCAACAACCCCGCTCGGACCGCGATCATCCCCCGCCTGGTCGAGCCGAAGCTGCTGCCGTCGGCCAACGTCCTGCAGACCACGGCCTGGAGCCTCGCGCTGACCGGCGGACCCCTGCTCGGCGCCGCCCTGGTGGCCGCCGCCGACTTCGCGGCCGCGTACGCCGTCGACGTCGTGCTGTTCACCGCCGCCCTGTGGGCGCTGTGGCGGCTTCCTCCGCTCCCGCCGATCCACGCCGGCGCCGACGACCCCGATCGCAAGCGCGGCCTCGCGTCCGTGATCGAAGGACTGCGCTATCTCGCCACCAGGCCCAACGTGCGGATGACGTTCGTGGTCGACCTGATCGCCATGATCTTCGCCATGCCCCGGGTGCTGTTCCCGGCGGTCGGGGTGGTCTTCATCGGCGGCGGCGCGACGACCACCGGCTGGCTGAGCGCCGCCTTCGCGATCGGCGCGGTGATCGCCGGCGTGTTCTCCGGCGGGCTGGTCCGGGTGCACCACCAGGCCCGCGTGATCGTCGGCGCAATCACCTGCTTCGGGCTCGCGGTCGCCGGCTTCGGAGTCGTCCTGCTCTGGGTGGGCGACACCTCCCCACCCCAGGTCGCGCTCGGCGCGCTCCTTGCCGGGGCGGCGTTCCTGGCGGTGGCCGGCGGGTCCGACGCGGTCAGCGCTGTGTTCCGGCAGACGATCCTGCAGACGGCGACCCCGGACGACATGCGCGGCCGGCTGCAGGGCGTCTTCATCGTCGTGGTGGCCGGCGGTCCCCGGCTGGGCGACCTCGTGCTCGGCACGGAGGCGGACTGGTGGGGCGAGGCGATGGCGGCGCTCGTCGGCGGGCTGACCTGCGTTGCCGTGCTCTGGCTGGCCTGCCTGCTGGCGCCGAGATTCCTCGCCTATGACGGGCGCACCCCCACCCCCTGACGGTAAGCCGACGCACGCCGGCGCCGGGTCAATCACTGACCGAACTTCCTTGTCAGGTGGATAATTCTCCGCTTCGTACGGAGCCCAGCCGGATCGGGAAGGCCCTCCCGAGCAGCACTTATGTGCTCTGCCGTTCCGCGAATTATTACGAGTTGATAACTCCACCGGTGGGCCCAACTGCCCGGCGTTACGCTCGCAGAGCTTGCTGGGGTCCGGATCCGTTCGGGGGAGCGATTCGGCGAGGACACCCTTGGGAGGGGATGTCCGAGTTCGTCAGGCAAGTCGGTTCGCGAGGGGCGCGAATCGGCGAGGGGGAGTTTTAGCATGTCCGATTTCGGGGGCTCACTGACGCCTGCCCGCACGATCGACGTCACCGTCGATTCTCGCGGGTCCTACGGCTGGTCTCAACGCGACGCCCGGGGTTCCATCCCCGGTCGCGACTGCAGCGCGCCGTGACGGCGGCTGCTCGATGAGCGCGCGGATCCCGCCCACGAGCGACTCCGGGCCGGCGCTGGGTGCTCGCCTGACCACTCGGCACAACTGAGCCCGAATCCCCCGAGACCGAAACACCTACGGGTCCGACGCCGGCCGCGCCAGCCGCTGCCGACGTACGGAATCCCCCGACCGGACAGGACAAACCACCGCCATGAGATCGATTGCCGTCATCGGAGCCGGATACTGGGGCCCCAACCTGGTGCGCAACTTCCGCGCCAACGCCGATTGGGACCTCGTCGCCGTCTGCGACCTGGACGAGGCTCGCGCCCGTAAGGTCGTCGGGGACCGTTCCACGGTCGAGGTCGAGACCGACGTACGTCGGCTGCTGGCCCGTTCCGACATCGACGCCGTCGCCATCGCCACCCCGGCCCGCACCCATGCCTCGCTCGCACTGGCCGCCTTCGAGGCCGGCAAGCACGTGCTGGTGGAGAAGCCGCTGGCCGACAACGCCGAGACGGCGGCGCTGATGGTGTCGGCCGCCGAGGCCGCCGACCGGGTGCTGATGATCGACCACACGTACTGCTACACGCCGGCGGTGAGCTACATCCGCGAGGTCGTGGAGTCCGGCCAGCTCGGCGAGATCTTGTACGTCGACTCGACCCGGATCAACCTCGGGCTGGTGCAGCCGGACGTGGACGTGTTCTGGGACCTGGCGCCGCACGACCTGTCCATCCTCGACTTCATCCTGCCCGGCGGGCTCGACCCGAAGAGCGTCAGCGCCAGCGGCGCCGACCCGCTCGGCGCCGGCAAGGCCTGCGTCGGCTACCTGACCATGCCGCTGGCCTCCGGCGGCATCGCCCACGTGAACGTCAACTGGCTGTCCCCGACGAAGATCCGGCAGATGGTGATCGGCGGCAGCCGCCGGACGCTGGTCTGGGACGACCTCAACCCGCAGCAACGGATCTCGATCCACGACCGCGGCGTCGACCTGGCCACCCAGGCGCACGACGCACAGCAGCGCGCGGCCGTCACCGTGTCCTACCGGATGGGCGACATCACCGTGCCCGCCCTGCCGGAGAAGGAAGCGCTCGGCTCGATGGCGACCGAGTTCGCGGCGGCGATCAACGAGGGACGTTCCGCGCGGACCGACGGTCGGGCCGGGCTTCGCGTGCTGTCCGTGCTCGAGGCCGTCACCACCAGCCTGGCGACCGGCGGCCCGGTCAGCGCCTCGGCGTCGACGCGACAAGGAGCTCGTGGCATGAGCGAACTGAACTCTCTGGCCGGGGCCCGGGTCCTGGTCACCGGCGGCGCCGGCACGATCGGCTCGACCATCGTCGACCAGCTGCTCGGTCTCGACGTCGCCGAGGTGCGGGTGCTGGACAACCTGGTCCGCGGCCGGCGGGCCAACCTCCGCGACGTGCTGGACGACCCGCGGCTCGCGCTCGTCGAGGGCGACATCCGCGACCGCGACCTGGTCAACGACCTGACCTCCGGCACCGATCTCGTCTTCCACGAGGCGGCCATCCGGATCACCCAGTGCGCCGAGGAGCCTCGGCTCGCGCTGGAGGTGCTGGTCGACGGCACGTTCAACGTGATCGAGGCGGCCGCGGCACACAAGGTCGGCAAGCTCGTCGCAGCGTCGTCGGCGTCGGTGTACGGGCTGGCGGAGGAGTTCCCCACCAAGGAGAACCACCACCCGTACGACAACGACACCTTCTACGGTGCGGCGAAGTCGTTCAACGAGGGCATGCTGCGCAGCTTCCGCGCGATGACCGGGCTGGACTACGTCGCGCTGCGCTACTTCAACGTGTACGGCCCGCGGATGGACATCCACGGCCTCTACACCGAGGTCCTGATCCGCTGGATGGAGCGGATCACCGCCGGCCTGCCGCCGCTGATCTTCGGCGACGGTGCGCAGACCATGGACTTCGTCTACACCGTCGACATCGCGCGGGCCAACCTGCTGGCCGCCGTCGCCCCCGTGAACGAGGGCGTCTACAACATCGCCAGCGGCGTGGAGACGTCGCTGAAGCAGCTGGCCGAGGGTCTGCTCGAGGCGATGGGCTCCGATCTGGGCGTCGAGCACGGCCCGGAGCGTGCGGTCAACGGCGTCACCCGACGGCTGGCCAGCACCGAGGCTGCCGATCGCGACCTTGGCTTCGTGGCAGAGATCGGGCTGGTCGACGGACTGCGCCAGCTCGTCGACTGGTGGCAGGGCGAGCGGGCCCGCGACGAGGAGTCGGCCGCTGTGGGGGTTCCTGCATGAGCCGGATCAACGTGATGCTGCCCTACCTCGGGCAGGAGGAGATCGACGCGGTCGCCGAGGCGATCAGCTCCGGCTGGGTCGCCCAGGGGCCGCGGGTCGCGGCGTTCGAGTCCGCCTTCGCCGAGGTCATGCAGGCGGAGTACGCCGTCGCGACGTCGTCCTGCACCACGGCCCTGCACCTGGCGATGATCGTCGCCGGCGTCGAGGCCGGTGACGAGGTCGTCGTACCGTCCTTCTCGTTCATCGCCACCGCCAACGCCGCCGTGTACGTCGGTGCGCGCCCAGTGTTCGCCGATGTCGACCTGGTCACCGGCAACCTGACCGCCGAGACCGTTTCCGCTGTCCTGACAGCGAAAACCCGAGCCGTGGTCGTCGTCGACCAGGGCGGCGTACCCGTCGATCTGGACGCGATCCGGGCGGTCTGCGATCCCCGCGGCATCGTCGTGATCGAGGATGCGGCCTGCGGGTCCGGCTCGACGTACCGCGGTCGGCCGGTCGGCGCCGGCGCCGAGATCTCGGCCTGGTCGTTCCACCCACGCAAGATCATCACCACCGGCGAGGGTGGCATGATCACCACCTCCCGAGAGGACTGGGCGATCCGCGCCCGGCGGCTGCGCGAGCACGCGATGAGCGTCTCCGCGGCCGATCGGCACGGATCCGTTCTCGCTCCCGCGGAGTCCTACCTCGAGGTCGGTTACAACTTCCGGATGACCGACCTGCAAGCGGCAGTCGGTCTGGTCCAGCTCGGTCGTCTTCCCGAGATCGTGCGACGCAGGCGTGAGCTCGCCGCGGCGTACACGAAACAGATCGAAGACATCCCAGGGTTGCGTACGGTGGTTGATCCGGCTTGGGGCACGTGCAACTTCCAGTCCTTCTGGATAGAGGTGACCCCCACCTTTCCCCACCAGCGGGACGAGGTGCTGGCTCGCATGGCCGAGGTCGAGATATCGGGGAGGCGCGGCATCATGGCCGCGCATCGTCAACCACCGTACGCTTCATTCACCACCCCCGGTCAGCTGCCGAACACCGACCGGCTGACCGACAACACGCTCATCCTGCCGCTGTTCCACCAGATGAGTGAGTCCGAGCAGGCTCGCGTGATTCACGCATTGCGGGCCGCTGCGGGCATGCGCGCCTCGAGCCTGTCGAAGGGCTTCGGTAGCTCATGGCCGTGCCGCTGATCTTGATCGCCGCCAGTGGCCTGGCCCGCGAGGTGCTGGCCTGCCTGGAGGGGCAGTACTACTACGAGGTCGTCGGGATCCTCGACGACAGCCCCGCCCTGCAAGGCACCTCGGTCGGCCGGGTCCCGGTGCTCGGGCCCGTGTCGTCGGTGGTCGACCATCCTCAGGCGCAGTTGCTGGTGTGCGCCGGCAAGGGCAGCACCCGGGCCGCGATCCTGGATCGGCTGGTTGCCCTGGGCGTCGGCGAGGACCGCTTCGGCACCGTGATCGATCCGTCCGTACGCGTCCGCTCGTCCTGCTCGGTCGGCGCCGGCAGCATCGTGCTCGCCGGCACGGTGCTCACCGCCGACGTCACCATCGGCCGCCACGTCGTGATCATGCCGAACGTCACGCTCACCCACGACGACCGGGTCGACGACTTCGCGACGCTGTGCGCCGGGGTGACGCTGGGCGGCACGGTGCAGGTCGGCTCGCGCCGCCTACCTCGGCATGAACTCTTGTGTCCGCGAGAACCTGACCGTCGGCGCCGACTCCACCCTCGGGATGGGCGCCGCGCTCACCCGTGATCTTCCCGCCGGCGAGACCTGGATCGGCACGCCTGCCCGCCGGCTGCAGCAGGTCGCGCCTCCCGCTTCACTTCCACCCAACTTCGAAACAGAAGGGCTGCCCGCATGAGCATCCCCCTTGTCGATCTGGCCGCACAGCACGCCGAGGTGGCCGCGGAGGTCGAGGCCGGTCTGGCCGACGTCTTCGCCACCACCGCGTTCATCGGCGGAAAGGCGGTCGGAGAGTTCGAGCTCGCGTACGCCGACGCCACCGACGTCGCGCACTGCGTCGGCGTCGCGAACGGCACCGACGCGCTCGAGCTCGCGCTCCGCGGTGTCGGCGTCCAAGCCGGCGGCGAGGTCATCCTGCCCGCGAACACGTTCATCGCCACCGCCGAGGCGGTCTCCCGGATCGGCGCGATCCCGGTGCTCGTCGACGTCGATCCCGAGTACCTGCTGATCGACCCGAACCAGGTCGCGGCCGCCATCACCAAGCGGACGCAGGCGATCGTGCCGGTGCACCTGTTCGGACAGGTCGCTCCGGTCGAGAAGATCGTCGAGATCGCCGCCCCGCTGGGGATTCCGGTGGTCGAGGACGCCGCCCAGTCCCAGGGCGCGACGCGTTTCGGCCGGTACGCCGGCGGTCTCGCCGATGCCGCCGGCACCAGCTTCTACCCCGGCAAGAACCTCGGCGCCGCCGGCGACGCCGGCGCCGTCACCACCCAGCGCGCGGACGTCGCCGAGCGGGTACGACTGATCGCCAGCGCACGGATCGTCCCGCAAGTATGTCCACGACGTCGTCGGCATGAACTCGCGTCTCGACACCATCCAGGCAGTGGTTCTCAAGGCCAAGCTGGCCCGCCTGCCGGAATGGAACGAGCGCCGTCGAGCGGCCGCAGCTCGCTACGGCGAGCTGCTGGCCGACGTGCCCGGCGTCCGGACGCCGGCGTCGGCGCCGGGCAACGTCGACGTCTGGCACCTGTACGTCGTCCGCGTGCCCAATCGCGACGCAGTTCTGCACGCGCTGCACGAGGCCGGCATCGGCGCCGGGATCCACTACCCGTACCCGCTGCACCTGACCCGCGCGTACGCCGGCCTCGGCTACCAGCGAGGCGACTTCCCAGTGTCTGAGCGGGCGGCCGACGAGATCTTGTCGCTTCCGCTGTTCCCGCACATCACCGACGATCAGCAGCAGCGGGTGGTCAGGCGCTCTTGCTGCTGCCGTGGCCTCCGGGCAGCGGTGACCGCTCCGGTTGACATCCAGCCCTCCGCCGACGAGACCGGCGGGGTTGCTTCGCGAGCCACCCGTGCGTTCGGTTGGAGCTTCCTCAACACGATCGTCTCCCGGCTCGGCACGCTCGCCATCGGCATCGTGCTGGCCCGCGTGCTCGGGCCCGAGGCCTTCGGCACGTTCGCCGTGGCCACGGTGGCCATGCTCGCCATCCTGAGCTTCAACGAGCTCGGCGTGAGCCTGGCCATCGTGCGCTGGCAGGACGACCCGGCGACGATCGCGCCGACCGTGAACACGATCTCGGTGCTGTCCAGCCTGGTCCTGTTCGGAATCGTCTTCGCTGACCGCGCCGGCGTTCTCCGCAGCCATGGGCGATCCCGCGGCGACCAACGTCGTCCGCCTGATGTCGATCGGCCATCGTGATCAACGGCGCCGTGGCGGCTCCGGCTGCCGTCCTGCAGCGTGAGTTCCGGCAGGGTCGGCGGATGGCCATCGACCAGGTCAACACCTGGCTCGGCGCGATCGTCTCCTTGGGTCTCGCACTGTTCGGACTCGGCGCGATGAGCCTGGCCATCGGGCGGATCGCCGGCAGTCTGGTCTCGGGCGTCATGTTCGTGGCATGGTCTCCGCTGCCCTACCGCTTCGGCTTCCATCGATCCACTGCCAGGCGGCTGCTTCGATTCGGTCTGCCGCTCGCCGGCGCGAGCATGATCGTGTTCGCCGTGGGGTACGCCGACCAACTGGTGACCGGCGCCGTCCTCGGCGCCACCGCGCTCGGCTTCTACGTGCTGGCCTTCAACCTGTCGAGCTGGCCGGTCAGCATCTTCTCGCAGCCGCTGCGCAGCGTCGCGCCCGCCGCATTCGCCCGGCTGCAGCACGAACCCGAGCCGGATGAACGCGGCGTTCGTCGATGTCCTGCGACTGCTGGCGGCCGTCGCGCTGCCCACCTGCCTGCTGCTGGCCGGCGCCGCGGTGCCGATCATCGCAGTTCGTCTACGGTCCGGAGTGGGGACCATCGGCCACCGTGCTGAGCTGCCTCGCCGTCGCCGCCGGCGCCCGGATCTTCTTCGAGCTCGCCTACGACTTCTTGGTGATCAAGGGCGACTCGCGCTGGATCTTGTACGTTCAGCTCGGCTGGCTCGTCGTGCTGGTCCCCGCCCTCCTCGTCGGCGCTCACGTTGGTGGTCTTCGCGGAGTCGCCGTGGCCCAGGCGGTCGTCGCTGTCCTGGTCGTCCTCCCGGCGTACGCCCTGCTGCTCCGTCGGGTGGGTCTTCAACTGAAGTCGCTCGCCCGAGCCGTCTGGCCGGCCGCGGCCATCGCGCTCTTGGTTGGCGTCATTGCCTGGATCATCGCTGCGCAGATCTCGAGTGCGTTCGTCGCGTGTCTACTCTGTGGGCTGGTTTGCGCGCTGGGAATCGGGGTCCTGCTCGCGGGGAATCGCCGCCTGCTCGCTCGAGTGAGTGCGCTTCGCCGTTCGGGGTCGTGACGTGGGAGTCAGGGCGACTTTTCTGGATTCGCCTGACACAGACGAAATCACCGGCAGAATGGCCTTGCGGCGTTCGGGCCGGGGCGACGAGCGATCGCGAGCGACGCTAGGGGCGCGTTGCGCGGTTTCAGGGGGAATCTCGATGGGGACATCTGACGCGGGTTCGTTAGCACGTGCGCGGCGTTTCGAGCGGTTCGACCGCCAGTCCGCGGCGCGAGTCGTATAGGTGCCACCGCGGTGTACGTAACTCTTCGCAGCACGCCCAAGTCAAGAGACACGGCCGGACCCCAAGCCAGTCGTCGCCTCCGGCGCAAGCTTCCCGGGGCTGTTGTCGCCTTCGGCATCGTGAGCATGCTCACTGACATCTCGTCAGAGTCGGTGGCTGCCGTTCTTCCGCTCTATATCACTGCCGTGCTGGGCATGGGCCCGTTGGCTTACGGATTCTTCGACGGCATCTATCAGGGCGTGTCGGCTGCTGTCCGCATACTCGGTGGATGGTGGGCCGACTCCACTCGTCGGCCGAAGTGGGTGGCGTTCGTTGGCTACTTCGCCTCCGCGCTGTCTCGCATTGCCATGCTCTTCGCTACCGGCTTCGGCGGGATCACCGCGGTGATCACCACCGACCGTCTGGGCAAAGGTCTGCGAACCGGTCCACGAGACGCGCTGATCGCCACAGCATCCCATCCTGCCGATCTCGGCCGAAACTTCGGTGTCCATCGCGCACTCGACACCCTCGGTGCGTTGATCGGCCCTCTGATCGCTTTCGCGGTTCTGGCTGCAGTGCCGTTCGGTTTGGGTGGTTTCCATTCCGTCTTCGTCTTCAGCGCCGCGTTCGCGATCCTCGGCCTGATCGTTCTGGCGTTTGCGGTCCCCGACCTTCGCGCCCAGGAGCCGGTGGTCTCCGTCGGCCAGCACGATTCGAGCCAAGCACGACGGCGTCGGACCGCCTTGCGGCTGTCGGACTTATCCCGGCCCGAGCTTCGCCGGGTACTGATCGTGGCCGGCCTGCTCGGTCTAGCCACCGTCGGCGATGGGTTCATCTACCTTGCCCTCTCCGACGGGGGCGCGTTGGCCGCCAGGTATTTCCCACTACTGTTCGTCGGCACGAACGCCGCATACCTGGCGTTGGCGGTCCCTTTGGGCAAGCTGGCCGATCGGATCGGGCGAGGCCTCGTTTTCATCGGCGGCCACGCCGTCTTGCTCGGCGTCTACGCACTCACAGCAAGTCAGATCGGCGGTACCGGCACGCTCATCCTGGTGCTTCTGCTGTTGGGCACGTTCTATGCCGCAACCGACGGCGTGCTGTCCGCGCTCGCCACACAGACCGTGCCCGAGGAGAGCCGGGCAAGTGGGATCGCCGCTGCACAGACCGTCGTCGCGTTGTCCCGCTTTGTCTCCTCGGTGGCGTTCGGTCTCATGT
The DNA here is from genome assembly GCA_963797165.1 of uncultured Actinomycetota bacterium. GTDB lineage: Bacteria > Actinomycetota > Actinomycetes > Propionibacteriales > Propionibacteriaceae > Microlunatus. The sequence continues at coordinate 511,250 of CAWCOM010000013.1, read as the reverse complement.
GGCAGCTCGCCGGTCGAAGCCAGGCACTCTGGGTGATGGGCGCCGTGCTCGTCGTCGCGCTGATCGGCGCGACGTGGTTCTTGCGGCCGTTGCTCAAGGCTCGAACGGCCGAAGTGTGAGCCGGTCGCGGCTGGTCGCGATCCTGGCAGCCGGAGTTCTGTGCCTGGGCCTTGCCGTCGGATACTTCGTCCATATCCGATCAACGACCGTAGCGGAGGTTGCCGGTGCGTCCCAGCCCGCCTCGGCCGACCCGGCTCAGGTGCTTGCCGCGCCTCGGGTGGTGTTTCGCAACAGTGCGTTGGGCAACGACTACGGTCGACTTGCTGCGGTTTCGCTGAGCAACCCAGGGGGTCCGCGGGCGATCTACGACATCAGCTGTGAACGTGCGTACGCGACGGCCGAATCAGGGATCTGTGTGACCGCCACGCGCGGGGTCGCTCAGAGCTACGGCGTGTCGATGCTGGGACCCCAACTGACACCGATCAGCTCAACCGAGCTTTTCGGTCTGCCAAGCCGGGCGCGCCTGTCGCAGGACGGTTCGCTGGTGGCCACCACGACCTTCGTCACCGGTCACTCATATGCTCAGGCGACGTTCTCGACCGAGACGATCATTCGACGCAACGGAAAGAGCCTCGGCAACCTCGAGACCTGGGATGCGACGATCGACGGCAACTCCTTGACCGCAGCTGACCGAAATTTCTGGGGCGTCACCTTCAGCCGCGACGACGACACCTTCTTCGTGACCGGCGCATCCGGCGGAACGACGTGGCTGATGAAGGGTTCGCTCTCGGCCAAGAGGTTGACAGCGCTGCGAACTGACGCCGAGTGCCCCTCCCTCTCGCCGAACGAAACGAAGATCGCCTACAAGAAGCGACTCGGCAGCAAGAAGCCGGGCGTCTGGCGAATTGCCGTGCTCGATCTCGCCACCGGCCAGGAGACGCTGACCGCGGACACCCGGAGCGTCGATGATCAGGTCGAGTGGCTGGACGACAACACCTTGTTGTACGCGATGCCGAGGACCGGCGCGGACGCGACCACGAGCGACATCTGGGCGGTGCCGGCAGACGGTAGCGGCGCAGCAAACGTCTTCATCGCGCAGGGATCCTCACCAGCTGTTGTGAGGTCATAGTGAACCATCGCGACCCTTGTTCGAGAAACCAGAACCGACGGATTGATCTAGCTAGTCCGGTCATTTCGCACCTTCGCGTACCCGCGCTCGACGGATCACTTCAATGAGCCGGCGTGAGTGTGTAACACTCTCCACTTGGGATCGGAAATGAGCAATCGGATGTCCAAAATTATTCACACGTGCATCGGGGTGGTGCTGATTCTCGTGTCCGTCACACTCGCAGCCGCCTGTAGCACGCAAGCGTCACCCACCAGTGAACCGTCGCTTCCTACGGCCGCCAACCACGACCAAGTTGGAGTTATTGGCGACTCGCTGACCGTAGATATGGAGTACTACGGGTATTTGTCGGACCAGTTGCGAACCCTTGGCTTCCGGGACGGAAACTTTCGCATTGACGGTCAATGGGGGCGCGGGATTTCCTCGCCTGAGCAGGGAACGTCGCAGACGGCGACTCCTTACACATCGGACGTGATTGAAAAATGGCGAAGCACCGGATTTGATCCGCGAGTTTGGGTGATCGCGCTCGGCACGAACAACGCCGACGACTCGGCCGATTACTGGCAAGAGGCCATCAAGCAAGTTGCGGACCGGATTAACTCGGGGCCTGCGCACGATTACGTGATCTACTGGATCTCGACCGGCTACTCAGGGCCAGACGACCACCGCGCACCAGAGTTCTGGCACACGCTGGAAGAAGCAACGAGTGAGATACCGCATACGATTCCGTGTGACTATCTGGCGTACCTGAACAAGTACCGCGCCGACCCACAGTGGAACTCGTGGTGGGACGGAATCCACAACACCCAAGCAGGCTATCGCGATCTTCGAGCACCCTTCTACGGAAAAATTCTGGAGGGAGAGCGACCGCGATAGCGTCCATTCATCGGGGAGCGACGTAAGGATTTCGGCTCCGCGTACCGTATCGATGGGGTCTGATGCGCATCGAGCCATTGCCGCTTCAACCGGCTCATTAGAATCGAGGATTTGGCCGACACCCCACGGCTTCGAGCAAGAAATGGCGAGGCCATCCGGATCTATAAGTCTGCACCTCAGATCCTGTTCCGACTCAGGGTGGAGGGGGGCCGTCGCAAGCCCAATCCAATCCTCGGTCCGTAAGGCATTCTCATGGTACGTTCAAATCGACAGTCACAAGCCTGCCTTAGTCGACGGATTGAGCCCAATGTCAGACGGAGGCCGAGCTGGTTCCGTGTCGGGGATCAGGGCTCAGTCGTCTCCGCAGCATCCGCTCAAGCGGGGCCTCGACAGTGCGGTGAACCACGAGCGAGAGTCCGACAACTACGACGAAGACCACGGCAAGTCTGGCGAATCGTCCAGGAACACCATCCACGTTAAAGCCAGCCACAAGCCGCAAGGCCTGTTCATGCAGAAGGTAAAGAGCAAAAGAGGCTTTCCCGAGCTCAACGAGCGGTCGAGACGCGACTAGGCCCGGCCTCCCGTCGAGGTCGGCCGTTGCCGCTGCGGCCACGACAAGCGTGAATGGCGCGAGCATTACGAAATCAGTGATGCCGTATGGGAGTTCAGTCACCGCGCCGTTCCCCATCCAGTAAGCGACAATGGTCAGGGCCGCATAGCAGAGCAGGCACAGCAAAATTGCCACTCTAAGAGAAACTTTTGGCCGCCAACCACCGCGCATAGCGAGTGCGAGCGCGATTCCGACAACAAATTCAAGGATACGCACCGCTGGGAAAACGTAGAGCAAGTATCCATAGAACTGCTGGGCGGTGACGCCAGCCATGGGTCCCACAGTCGGCGCGGCGACGAGCACGACCACAATCGCCAACCCATACAGACTCGCGACGCCGATGGCGATCCATCTCGGAACCACTCTGGCGCAAAACAGAATCAGAAGCGGAAATAGCGCGTAAAAGAACGCCTCGCATGACAAGGTCCAACTCGGTCCATTATATGCGTAGTGCAGATCGCTGGGCGGGGCCCACGCCTGCAGCAGCACGGAAGCCAGGACGAAGCCCAGCGGGTCCTGTGGGAGCCGGCGAACGAGAAAAATCCCTGCAACGAGGATGGTCATAATGATATGGAGTGGCCAGACGCGTGCGAAGCGGCGGCCGTAGAAGGCTCGGGCTGAGTCGTGCGGCTTGTGCGTCCAGGTCAGCACAAAACCCGAGAGCACAAAGAAGAACGTGACCCCCGAATACCCTAGTCCGGCAGGCACCTCGAACCACTGGGCTGGGCTGAGATACATCGCACCGTGATAACACAACACACCGAGAGCGGCAAAGAATCGAAGACTCGTCAATGAATCCAGGCTTCTTCTAACCAAGGGCGGTGATGCGACCTGTTGTGTCACGCGCTGACTTCCTCCCGAGTCGCCACAAACAGCCCGGCCGCAAGCCGACACGGCCTCGCGACCACACGGAGCAACAAGTGCCACGATGGGCTACTGACTATGGACTAGGCTAACAGCCGCAGCCATTCCGCAGTTCTGATTCATTTGGATTACTTGAACGACCTGCTGGCTATGAGCCAATCTAGCTCAACTGCTAGTGAGATTCGCCAGACAGAGCCAGCTCGGAGAGGTCATCCGCCCGTGGAACGAAACCAGCCGGCGCCGAGGCTAGGCCAAAATAGTTCTCCATCGCCTGCACCGATCGGTGCGCCGCGTGCCCGTCGCCATAGGGATTCACAGCCTTAGCCATGCGCTCATAGGCAAGCCGATCCGTGAGTAGGGTGTGAACCTCCTGGTAGATCAGTTCGGCGTCTGTCCCAACGAGGCGAACCGTGCCAGATTCGACCGCTTCGGGGCGTTCCGTGGTCTCTCGCATCACCAGGACGGGCTTACCCAAAGCTTGGCGCCTCCTCTTGTACGCCTCCGCTGTCGGTCAGTACCAGGCTGGCGCGGTACAAGACTTGCGAGAAGTCGCTGTAGGACAAGGGATTTGTCACTACTACATTGTTCAGCCCTTTCAGCGGGGGAAGGAGTACGTCTCGCACCGCCGGATTCAGGTGAGCAGGCAGTAGAACGAGCAGATCTGGATGCGAGCGCGCGATGCGGGCTAGGGCTGCAGCCGTCCTGCGCATCGGTTCGCCCCAAGACTCGCGTCGGTGTGACGTGACCAGCAGCACTTGGCGGCCGACCGCCTCCTCAAGCGTCACTCGAAGACACGGGTCCTCGACAGGCACGCGCCGTGACACAACCTGAACCAGCGCGTCGATGACGGTGTTCCCTGTGACGATGATCAAGTCGTCGGCCACTCCATTGCGCAGCAAGTTCTGACGTGACGTCTCCGTCGGTGCCAGGTGGACAGATGCCAACTGCGTGGTGAGGAGACGGTTCATCTCCTCGGGATACGGATCATAGCGGTCATTTGTCCGCAGACCGGCCTCGAGGTGCACCACGGGCACCTGCTGGTAAAAGGCAGCCAGTGCGGCCGCAAAGCAGGTCGTCGTATCACCCTGCACCAGTACTGCATCCGGACACTCGTCGCTGATGACTTGCGAAATCCCGGCCAGGACCCTGACGGTGATGGACTCTAGTGTCTGCCGACTGCTGATGATGTCAAGGTCGTATTTTGGAACGATGCCGAACAAATTGTTGACCTGGTCGAGCATCGAACGGTGCTGGCCGGTCACAGCTACAATCGGCTCCAGGTGCGCCGACAAGGACATCCGCTCGACAACTGGGGCGATCTTGATGGCCTCAGGACGCGTCCCGTACACGATTAAGATCTTTTTCTTGCTCATGTCTTCTGCTTCCTTGAGTTTCCTAGCATCGGCCGTTCTATCGCAACCTCAGATCAACGGCCGTGGCGGCCGCAACAGAGAGGCAGAACCCGAGGGCAAGCGCGGCGGCCCCACCCCGGCGCCTGTCTCCGCCTCCGTAATGCACCTGAACGCGCACCGGCGAGACAGCGACTGTGATCCGATTACCGGGCGCGACCATGGCGTCGTGCTGCCTACGCTGCAAGATCGACTGGGCCTCGGCGACCATCGACTCGACGCGCTGCTGCACGGTCCTCGGATCTCGGGCAGACGCTTGGATGTCAAGCACAGGATCAGTGAAGTTGCTCGCCCACTGGCCGCCGTAGTCGGGCACTCGCACGACCTCGCCGTCGTATACTCCCTGGTCGACTATCGTCACGTCTGGGCTGGTACTTGGAATAAATGTTCGACTGGCGTTCATTTCTCGCGCGATAAGTCCTGCGGTGGCGATGAGGCCGGCCGAACTGCTGTCTAGCTTGTTGGGCCGCGCGTCGACGGGAGGCCCGAGCAGAATCACCTTGGTCCGAGCCCAGTAGACACCGGGAGCCGTCTGCACGTAGCCGACCGCTCCTAGGGTTAACAGTAGGCCGACCAGGAAGAAGGGCCAGCGGCGCATGCACGAGTGCAGCACGTCTCTTACGGTCACAGCCTGGCCCCCCCGGTCGCCCCACGTCCTCGCCGAACTGCTGGCAGACCGCCCTATCTCCCCGAATCGGCCTCGGCGCCGCTGACTGACGCCTATATTAGTCCTCGACGGGGGAGTACGTGGGCGATCGTGGAAGAACGGGGAACAGGCACCGGCCGGTGCGACACGCCACCCACGGTGCCACTTGGGGGAGTAGGCAGAACGTATGTACATTCGTGACGTTGTCCGCAGCCTGATTCGACGCTGGTACCTGACGATCGGAGGTGTGCTGGTGACCGCTGGGCTCGTGCTGTTGGCCCTCCAACTTGTACCGCCCAGTTGGCAGTCGAACGCAAGTATCGTGCTTCTGCCCCCGAAATCTACTGTTGGCCGCGGAGGGAATCCATACCTTCAACTCGGTGGCCTGGCACCAACCATGGACCTTCTTCGGGTGGCGCTCACTGATCAGCAGATGGCCGAGCAATTGAAGTCAGTCAGCCAAACCGCAGAGTTCACGGTGAAAGCCGATACGAGTAGCAGTGGACCGGTCCTGCTCATCTCGGCAACAGATCACACTGGCGCTTCTGCGATCGCGGTCCGAGACGCGCTCCTGAAGCAAGCGCCCCTCAAACTGGAATCGCTGCAGGATTCTGTGGACATTCCGCGCGCGGCTCGAATTTCGTCGATGCTCCTGTCGCAGGACGTCGAGCCGCAGGTCGTCGGAAAGAATCAAATCCGCGCCGTCGTGGTGGCCGCCGGGCTGGGACTGGTCGGGACAGTGCTGCTCGTCGGACTCGTCGATGGAACCCTAGGGACGCGGCGGCGGCCCATCTCTCTTGAGACGGATGGCGACGAGCCTGACTCCGGGGAACCGGACGAGCCCAAGCACCAAGTCGTCGTAGCTTCTGAATGGGATCGAGCCAACAACCGAACCAACGGTGCCAGACGTGCTGCTGGACACGGCCGCCGAAGCAGCGAATCGAAGTCTGCGGCCACCGGTACCGGGGAGGCCGATACGCCAAGCTGGGCCGACCCAGGCGCCAGGCGTGTCGCCGCCGGACGTTCCCGACGCTCGTCGTGACTGTAGCGCTCCTTCCAAGTGCCGCAAGCCGGGCGGTGGACTATGTTCGCGCCCGGATCGATGGAGTCTCCCTCCTAAGTGTCTACCTTCTGCTTCTAGTCGCAATTCCTTCACGATTCGTCATCGGACCGCTAGGAGGCGCTGGAACGCCGGCCCAAGTACTAGGTGTTGCCGGCCTGATCTGGTGGATATTCAGTCGACTCCAGCAAACGCAATCGACGCTGCAACCTCGCCGCCAACCCGTCCGAGCCGCTGCTGGCCTCTTAGCCAGCGCTATTGTCATCTCATACGTAGTGGCTTGTCTGCGACCAACCAACTCTGAGGAGATGAGCCTGGCAACGCTCGCGTTCGTCACTCTCGGGAGCTGGCTCGGAAGTCTGCTGGTGGCACACGACGGAGTTCTCAACTCCACGCGGCTGGCTACCCTGGTCCGGAGGTTGGCACTGGCGGGAGCGATGCTTGCATCGTTCGGTTTGGTTCAGTTCGTCACTCACGAGGCATGGATCGACCGGATTTCGATACCGGGCCTAACAGCGAACAGCGTTGGCTACGGAACTCAGTCCCGCGGGAGCTTCACGCGCCCGTTGGGCACCGCGATTCATCCGATCGAATTCGGCGTGGTGCTGTCGATGCTGCTACCGCTGGCCTTGGCGTTTGCCGCAACCGCGACCACCGGAAGGCGTGGCAAACATTCTCCGCTATGGGCGTGGCTGGCTCCATTGAGTATCACGGTTGCCGTCGCCTTATCGAATTCCCGCTCAACGCTGGTATGTGCGGCGGTGGGAATTCTCGTTGTGATCCTTCGCCTGGCCCCTCGGGCTCGGGCGATCGCAGCGTCCGGGGCCGCGTTGGTTGGTGTGGCCGTGTTCGTCACGGTGCCCGGTATGCTGGGGACAGTTCTCGGCATGTTCACGGGCATAGGCAGTGACTCGAGCGCACAATCACGCGTCGGGTCGTACGGCGTCGCGCTTAGCTACATCTCCCACTCGCCAATGTTTGGCAGGGGATTCGCCACATTCCAGCCCCGCTATCGAATTTTTGACAACCAGTATCTACTGTCAACCGTAGAGATTGGGCTGGTCGGCACCGGAATGATCCTCGTATTATTCATCACTTCGATCGTTGTGGCACATCGCGTCGCGGCGTCAGCCACGGATGTGTCGGACGGACTGTTGGTGCAGGGTCTCGCAGGTGGCGTCGCAGCTGGCGCAGTTAGCCTCGCCCTCTTCGATGCGCTCTCGTTTCCGATGGTCCCAGGAGTTCTCTTCCTGCTTGTCGGTTTGACTGGAGCGGCGCGCCGAATCGTGGCTAACCCGGGTCCGCGGACCTACCAGATTGTCGATTCACTTTGGAAGTAAATGAGGACCCGCATTCAGCGCTACGGGCCGAGACGATGGATGGAGTAGCGCCTTAACTGAAGCACGTGATTTGGCGCTTCCACGAGCGATCCAAGTTAATTCACTGAGCGTGGTCAAGGCAAAGTACAGGTAAGATCGCATTCGGCCATGGCGCCGTGAGTAGAGTCGCACACGATTCACAATCTGCATTACATGAGTCTCATCGTTTTGGCCGGATTGGCCGCCGATATGGACGACTTCAGACCGGGGATCGAACCAGGTTGTGAATCCGAGTTCGGCGGCCCGCAGGCAATAGTCCGTCTCCTCGGAGTATAGGAAGTAGCTTTCATCCCACTCGCCGACTGCGTCGCTGCACCGGCGAGATACGAGAAGGACCGCACCGAGAGCCCAATCAACCTCATGGGCGAACTCATACGCGGTGCGCTCCTGCACATACTCCGACCATCTGGGAGCCCGCATTCGGCTGAGACCCAACGCGCGTGAAAGAGTCGGCTCGCGCCGCAAAGACATATGAAGGTTACCGTCGGCGTCTCGAACCTTCGGCGCACAGATGCCAACACCGTCACGGTTCAACGCCTCGAGTAAGCATCTCACGGACCCACGATCCATGCGAACGTCAGGATTGAGTATCAAGATAGCAGAAGTCCTTGACTCAGCAGCCCGTACACCGAGATTGATTCCGGCGGCGTACCCGTTGTTTTCGGCTTCGATGACCCGCACATCTGGAAACTGCTTCACAATATCAACCGTGTCGTCGGCCGAGCCGTTATCGACAACAATGACCTCGACGTTCAACCCATTTGTCGCCGCTGGCAATGATGCAACCAGGTCAGCGACCATATCGGCAGAGTTATAGGTCACGATCACGGCCGTGACATCAATAGGCATGACAACTATTTTACAATATTCGCCATGATCGCGGGTATTCGCGCCGTACACGACATCCAGGCGGCAGGGCCGGGACCAGAAGCAACCGTGAGCCCTCGGGACCTCAGTCCGTCCGTTGGCGCGCCGCCTCATCGTCGGGTGGAGCGCTCGTGACCGATCGGCTATCGCAGCCGTGCCCTCGGGCTCCAGTGCCACGGCCATGCTTACTCGGCCCGCTTCCGCTACCGGGGGGAAGAGGCTTGTCGTATGCCCTGGTCAGGGGAACGATTGGGCGGACATGTGTCTGCCGGGGGCTGTGTCCGGATGACTGCTGGTAGGAGGAGTCCCCGCACAGACCGCTGCCGAATCGGTCATCGAGTTGCATGGATGCCGACCGATCGCATAACGTAACGATTCGATAACGCTCGGGGGGCGTCGGATCGCCGGTTGGGTGGGTCTGGTCGGAGCCGACCGCCAGAGACGAGGTCCAGTGAAGTCAGAGCCCCAGTTCACACGTGTACGCGAGTGTCACCTCACGCGTCTATTCATGTTTGCGCACCCACTCCGATTGGCGCTCACGAGCCTACTCACGGCATTACTCGCGACTGTCGGAGTACTCGCACATTCGTCCCCGTCTGCTGCGGATACCACCGCCGTATCCATCTGGACGAGCACAGCAAGGCCGGTACAGCCGAGCGATCCCGACGACGCTCGCGTTTCGATCGGAACTGAATTCAAGGTCGACAGGGATGGCGTCGTCCTTGCGATCAGGTTCTACAAGTCACCCGAGAATAGCGGGCCTCATACCGGCTTCTTATGGTCATCGAGTGGAGTCATGTTGGCGAAGGTGACATTCTCAAGCTCAAATGAGACGGGCTGGGCAAGCGCTTCACTACCCGCACCGGTTGAGCTCGAGGCGGGCCGGAGTTACGTCGTGTCGTACGTCGCACCGGAAGGTCGATATGCGGATGACGCCGGCACCTTTTCCAACGGAAAAACCATCAAGTCCGGACCGCTGACCGCCACGCGCGGTCTGTATTCTTACTCAGGCAACTTCCCGACGGAAGTGTGGCGGGATTCGGCCTACTACGCGGATGTCGTGTTCGAACCGGGGGGCTCGGTCAGCGTTCCCCCGGTTTCACCGACGACCGCCCCCAGCCCGACGACCACAACGCCGCAGCCGAGTGGTTCCACAACGGGGTCGCCGCAGCCCTCAGCAACCCAGAGTTCCAGCTCGACTCCTCAGCCGTCGACGCCAACGAGCAGCCCCTCAGCAACCACGGGTGAAACTCCTGGGTCGCGGCCTCTGGGGTGCGCGCTCAGCCCAAGCAAATGCGGCTATCCCGACGCAACGAACACCGGGTCTCCGTCGGGAACCAAGATGGTCCGTGTGCCAGCCGATACCCAATCCGGGCCCGGATGGGCATGGAACTCAGCTTGGTCGGCCCTAATTGTCAGCGGGGCTGGCGCCACCCTCAACGCCCTGGACGTCTCCGGTCAGATTGTCGTTGACGCGCCCAACGTCACCGTTTCCAACTCCAGGATCTCGGCATGCGGAGGCTTCTCCGACAACGACGTAGTCGCCGTTCGCTATAGGGCAAGCGACCCGTCCTATCGGGGGTCAAACGCGCGCATTATCGACAACACCATCCTCGGAACCCCCCCGGGTTGCGATCATCGCGCTCGATCCGGTGTCAGAGACGTATACGGAGAGGCCCCCGGTCTCGTAGTCGACGGAAACAACATCTCAGGTGCCGGAAACGGTGTGACGGCAGAATTCTCTGGGCCTGATTGTCAACAACTGGGTTCACGACCTCGGCCATATTGCGGGTGATCACCACTCCGGTATTTCGACCCATGGTGGCGCCCAGCAGGTGACCGTGCGGCATAACACGGTGCTGCTCTACGGACAGCAGTTCGCAGGTGGCGGCGGCGTTTCGGGTGCCCTGACCGTGTACGCTGACTTCGCGCACGCTCAGAACTTCACTGCCGAGGACAACCTGATATCAGGTGGATCCTACGTTGTATATGGGGGTAACAGCGGCGACGACTATCAGGCCCCCTCGACCAATGTGAAGTTCATACGGAACCGATTCGTCTGCGGAGCGTGGCTCTATGGCCCGGTCGCAGCGTTCTCGACATCGTCGCCAGGCAACGAGTGGACCGACAACTACTGCGATCAGACGGGGGCCGCCGTCAGGTCCTGACCTGCACCGCTGGCAGGCAGCGCTGCCGACTTCGCATGCCCGTAGTTCGCAGCGCCGCCTGCGTTGCCTTTCGCTGAGGATCGCAGCGACCAGAGAACCGTGTCCGAGTCAATCTCCGACGGCGATGTCTTCGTAGTAGGAACTCACAAGGTCGATCTTGCTCGACCACATTCCAACTGACTCGACACGCTGGCGCGCCCGGATTCCCATCTCCAGGCGAAGTTGTTCGTGTTGCCCCAAACGAGTGATTGCTGCCGCAAGGTCCACGGCGAGTTGTTGAGGGCTGTCTGCGCGAAGTCGGATTGCGCATGACTCGTCGGTTGCTGCACTCGGGCCGCCGCGATCGCAGACAATGAGTGGCAGGCCATAAGACATTGCTTCGAATACGGCGTTGCCACCCGGCTCTCGAAAGCTCGGAAAAACAAATACGTCCGCCGCCTGATAGAAGGCGTCAACCGCGCTTCGCGCGAGCTTGCCGTGGAATCTGATGTGGTCAGATACGCCCAAGTCGTGCGCGAGACGCTTGCACTCCTCGAGATCGAAACCGTCACCGACGACGTCAGCTATCACTTCAACGTCTTTGACCAAAGCCATTGCCGCGACCAGATCTCGAACGCCCTTGGTCCGAATTACCCGACCAACGAACAACAGGTGTATCGCTCCCGAATGGCCCCGCCGACGAGGACACTCGGGCAACTCCACAAGACCCGTTTCGCTTATGTACTCAATCCGGTTCAGTTCGATTGTGCTCAACGCCTCTGCGACGTAAGGTGCTATCCCCAGAACGATTTGAGCCTGGTGATAGCTTGCACGAAGTAGACCGTCATGGCGAAGCCGGAACGAATCCAGCCGACGTAGCTGCACGTACCACGGTGCGGTGTCGTCGTCGGTGAAAGCTCGCGGCGAGTCCAAACTCCCGCCCACCGGGCCAAGTATGAAGGGAATGCGAACGTTCACAAATGGGCTTGGATAACGCATCGCCACTGGCAGCGGCTGATGGCCGACATCAAATCTCTCGCCTCGATTCAGAGCTTGCCTAACCCATCTATTCGCCTGCAGCGCGAACCGGAAGTATGCTGGTTTCATCAGGCTGTTGATCCGCTCGGCCCGACCAATCAATGGAGTTTCTACCCACTCGATCACCCGCGCACTGGGTATCTGCGTCGCGACCGACGGGTGACCACGCTTTCGATAGGTCAGAACCGTGAGCTCGTGGCGCTCTGACATGTGCTTCGCCCACTGGTACGCAACCCACGCCTCACCGACATCGTTACGATCGATCGTCGGTGCGACAAGAAGGACTCGGAGCATACCGGAGAGACTACCGACGATCGGTCACCGGCGCGGCGGCAACGTCTGAGATAGCCAGCCGAGTTGTACAAGGATGCCGTCGGGGCCGCTCAAGCTGACGTGAAGCCAGCCGTTGCGGTGGCACCGCAAGCCAGGAGGTTGATCAGCAACGCCACCGCAGACGTTTCGACGCCCGAATTTCCGGTGACCAGTTGATCCAGCCATCGCTCATCGAGTACACCCGCCGGCAACAGACTCTCGAGGAGTTCGGGGTTGTCGCGCAAGTAATGCAAGACGAGTTGGCTCAATACCGTTCCCCCCTCGGGGGAGCGATGCTCACGGCGCACTCGCTGTCTGACTTTTCGTCCGACCTTGCCGGCCGTGATGAGACCAATCCTCGCCTGGCTCGCGGCGCCTGCTCGAGCATACGCAATCGGTGCCGGCCTTCCGTCCATGGGAATTCGGGCGAGGTCCTCATCGAGCTCGACCAGGATCCTGCTGAGAAATCGCGCGTTCTTCTTCTCGGCGGGAGACACCCCGCGCACGACCGCAAGAAATTCAGGATCGAGCATCGGATTGACCACGGAACGCTCGAGGGCGGTGGCGGATGCCAGGACTCCAGCCCATCGATGCATCCGCTGGCCGAGGTAGAAGTCATCTAGCGACCTGAACCAGTCATGACCTGAGGCCATCATTTCGTGAGTCAAATCATCCACAACAAACGCGTCAGCCCATGCGGCAAACCCAGCGTCAAGCATCTGTCGTGGAACTGCCTCGTTCGCAAGGATGCGCCACCGCGCAAGCCGCTCAACGCGGCGCCTGGTCACCGGCTGGGTCCGGACCGGCCCGAAGTAGTAAAATCCCCGTGCGACTTCGCCGCCGAGCCCGGCGATTCGCGGCGCGGGCTCCAACGCAAGTTCAGCGAAGTCCACCGCCGCGAGCGCTATCGGATCAGCAGCAGAGTCGACCCGCCGAGCCGCCGTCAGACACAGATTGAATGCGTCTGCCGGCTCCAGGCCAGCTAATCCCTGGAGGCTAGAAGTCTTGTGACGCATACCGAATAGTCCTGACAAGTGGGATGCGATCGCCCCATCCTCGCTGTCCGGCACCGTCAACGTCATCGCCGTCAGTTGGTGCCGACGGGATGGGGTCACCGCTGCAAGCAGGATGCGTGAGTCCAGACCGCCAGTCAGTTGGAGTTCGGCGTCTGGATGGTCGTCAAGATAGGCATTGATGAACTCGCGAACGATACGCGCCGCCACCTTGACCGGATTTTGATCACCGATCCCCCGATGATCACCATGGTCGCCTGAGGATCCCAGGACACCTTCCTGAAGGTCGACTGACCCTCCGGGCGGAATTTTCTCCACGTTCTCGAACATGGTGCGCAGCCCGAGCTGCCAGCCAACGAGCGCCTGAACCGCCACCGCCTGGTGGTTGAGCTGATCACCTCCTAACAAGCTGAGTGACCGGGCCGATGTCGAAATCGCGGCCGAGCCTACGAATTGGCGGCCGTAAAGGTGCATAAACCCCAAGTCGTCGACTTTAGCTCGTAGTCGCCGGTCGTCAATACCGATCGCAGCGAACGGGGGCAGCACGGTCCGACCCGCATTGCGTTCCTGACCGTCAATGAAGTGGCGAATATCCTCGTCGACAAGATCTCTGTCTGCCGCGCGGGGTGAATGCCCGAGCCCAATGGCACCGTCGAATGCGCCACTAGTCGGCTCGAACCCGCCCCAGGTCGCCACGTCGAATGGACCCATCGATGATTCCGTCGCGTCAACGACGCCGAGGAGGTTGGCCCAGTCCGGGCGGAAGTCGGCTGGCGCTTGGCGCGAACGGCTCAGAACGGTCATCCCGCGATGCTGGTAGCCGCGGCCCCAACTATCCTTGAACATCGTCACCCGTCTCATCCCAGTAGTTTCCGGCGAACTCGTTACCCTCATCGTGGGCGTTGAACGATGCGATAACACCGTAGTAACCACAATTCGCATGGAATTGGCTCGAAAACCGATTATTGACAATCCGAATGTTGCGCGTCGGACCCTTTTGGCCGGCGCCTCCGTAGACACAGTATCCGCCACCAGCAAGGAGATTGTCCTCGACCAGGTTGTCGCGCTGAGGGCCGAAATCTTGATAAAATGCCACGGCGGCCGTCTGACCTAGTTGATTGAGCACCGTGTTGTGCCGGATTGTCATCCCGCCCCCGCCATTCGACGCAATGCCAACGTCATGCGAAAGACCTTTGACTTCTGCCATGCCATGAATGTAGGAGTCAGTTACTTCACCGCCCCCCGATGAGATTCCTGCGCTGCAGGAGTGAATATTCACGCGGCTGATTGTTGGCTTCGCGTCACCAAGATTCAAAATGCAGGCGATGTCTTGCGGACTGCCAGCGGGCGTGAGGATCTCGGAATCTTCGATACGAACAGTTGAGACGCCGGGCCTAATGACGACCACCCAATCCGCATTACCGACCCCTCGCCCACCGGTAATTCGAGAATTCTTGATGGTCACATTGTCCGCGACAATATTGACCTCGCCGTGTATCTCCAGGCCGTCGACAACCTGCCCGGGCTCAGAAAGAGTGAGGGAGCGCGACGGACGCGTTTCAATGCCGGCAGGAACGCCAGTATTGGTATCGTCCGGATACCCGCACTGGCTCGGGCGGTGAACGCACGCGGTCTCGCCCGCCTCAGCCGCCTGCGACAGGTTCCGATCCGGACGTGGCTGTTCAGGTGGTGGCGCGCTGCACGCGACAGCGACGAGCAGCATCAGACAGGCAAGAAGGGTTCGCGGCACCGTACTCAGGCGGCGCACCTGAGACGGACCAACGGGATTGCGCTTGCCTGGCACCATACTCATGTGAAGCCAGTCGCCGAAGGACTTACAATCATCGTCCCCGCGCACAACGAGGCGCGAACGCTGCCCCGGCTCCTTGACGCTCTGGAGGCGGGTGAGCTGCCGGATGGCATCGAGATCATCGTCGTCTGCAACGGATGCACGGACGACTCGGCGATCGCGGCCAGTCGCTTCCAGGGCGTTCAGGTGGTCGAAATCAGTGAGGCCTCCAAGAAGGCAGCAGTCGCCGAGGGAGACCGTCGCGCGTCCTACTCTGACCGCGGGTACGTAGACGCCGATGTGGTCATAACGCAGCGCGACGTCTTGGCTCTCCATCGAAGTCTTCATAGTCTCGGAGTGCTCGCCGTGGCGCCCCGTCGGGTGCTCGTGCTCGATGGCGCCAGTACCCTTGTCAAGTGGTATTACGATGTCTGGCAGAGATTGCCGCAGGTTCGTGCAGGGCTTTTCGGTCGGGGCGTTATCGTCTTGTCGTCGCGCGGTCATGAGCAAATTGCTTCCCTACCAAAAGTGATGTCCGACGATCTGATGTTGTCCGAGGCCTTCGCATCTGAAGAGCGATCCCTTGTCTCGGATGCGGTCGTCCAGGTGTGGGGGCCGAAGACGACCAGGGATTTGATGCGTCGCCGTATCCGAGTTTCGACAGGGAACTCCCAGATGGATGGCCTTGGGCTCCGCTCTCCAGGGTCGAAGACCTCGATGCGTTCACTGGCGTCGCTGACGCTTCGTTCGCCCGCCCTGATACCGAAGGTGGTCGTATTCATTCTCGTAGCGCTCGTCGCGCGGGTCAGTTCGCTAAGACGAGTGCGTGGTGGCGACTTCACGACGTGGCTCCGCGATGAGAGCAGCCGGGAGACCTGAGGCTTGAGATCTCACCGCTGATTTCGGTGATGATCCCGTCTAGATCACGCGCCCGAGCCGCCCAACTGAACCGCTCGGCCTCCTGCCGACACAACTCGCTCGTCTCTGCTGAGACGTTCTCGACGAGCAGCTCGCAGATCTTCGACACAAACTCCCCGACTGTATCCGCGCTATGTACAACGCGAGGGTCGAGGAGATCATTTGCGGGCAACTTGCTGCTGACGACGGGCCGCCCCGCGGCTAGGTACTCCAGGGTCTTCAGTGGAAAGCTTGCGAGATTGAAGTGCGTGATCGTATACGGCGTCAGCCCAACCTTGACTAGGGCCATATAGCTGCAGAGCTCATGACTCGCCTTGCGTCCCACCCATTGCACGTTTGGGCTGGCGACCAGTCCTGACAACCGTCGCTGGAAATCGGGATGCTGATCATATCGTGGGCCCAACAGAAGCACGGAGACTCCGCTGTTCACCACCGATTCGAGCAGGTCGAGGTCGAGTCGCTCATTGAGTTGTCCGAAGACGCCGGCAATCGGAGGCCGCAGCCACACGTCCTGCGCCATCGGGACGTGTTCGATGTTTTCGTACCGCTGCAGGTCGGTGCCGTTGGGAAATAATGTCGCATTGGCACCCCGCCGTTCCAGTCGACTCACCAATGGCGGCGAGACTGCCAGCGCCACATCTGCTGATCTCAGATTGGATTGCAGGGCACGGCTGACATGGTCCTTCGAGAGTCCGAGGAGGCCCGCTCCGGCAACGAAATCGTCGGTGGCGAAGTAGATCCTCGTGGTACGCACACTCTTCCATCGAGCCAAGAGGGGCTCGGGGGATGAGGTGATGACTGCCAGCACGCCCTGGTCGAGCCTACGCAGATGGGCGCGTGTCAGTCGATACGCCCTCCACTGCGCCAGCGCGCGCACTCCGGGGCGGGTGACGCCTGGGAGTGCTGTCGAGTGGATTCTCGTCACGCCCTCGGAGACTTGGCTGATCCTAGAAACGTTCAGGTTGCGTTTAATGCGAGCGACAATCGACACTGGTGGATCGACCCAGACCACTGGACGGATTCTGCCCAGCGCCTTCGCGAGATTGAGGTCGGTGCCGCTCACTGCGTGCCAGGGAGCCCCCGAAAGATACACGACGGCCGACTTGGAGCTGGTCGTGTCCTCTGGACCGGGCGCCGAGCGACCAGCTACTGGCTTTGCGTTGAAGTCGTCCGCCGAGCCTCTGCCGAGAATCCGATTCGCCTTGCGCCGAACGTAGTAGTCGCCGAACATGCCGATCGAACGGACTGCGCTGATCACGGAGCCGCCAGCGGAGTGGCTTCTTCCGAGAGTGGTTGCGTAGATCTCGAATTGCTGCCTGGCAGCCGACTCGAGGGAGAACCGCTCTTCGATCAGTGTCCGGCCAAATGCACTCGATTCATTTCTGGAATTGTCATCGACGATGAGTTTGCGAAGGATCTCACCGAAAGTAGCGCTCCCCTTCGCCTGGTCGGCGCCAACGCCATACCAACCCTGCCAGGCAAACTGTTTCCAGGACTCTTGGGTCAGCAACCTGAAGTAGCCCCGTTCGCCCTGAACGATCAAGGGTTTCCGGAAGGCCATAGCGCGTAATGCCGATCCGCCCATTCCGACGACCACATCGGCAACTTCATATGCTGCTCTGGGGTCAAGCAGCTCCCCAGTTAGAATGACACGGCTCTGTGCGACTCGTGCGTTGGCCGCGTCGGCAGCCGCTTGGATCTGTTCCCTAGCTGGGCCGTCTCCAACGATGAGCAACTGAACGTCGATCTCGGAGAGGTGATCAGAGATCGCATGGATCGCTGAGAGCAGGCCCTCCGACTTGAGTTCGCTAGCGAGCCGTGAGACGCACGTAACGATCACCGCGCCTTCGCGGAGGCCCCAGGATTCCCGAAAGGCAGAGATCTCAGCGGCGGGCGGCGCCACGTTGTGCTCGAGATCCACCGGGGGCTCAATCACAAATACGTTTCGGCGGTGCGCTCTCGTACGCTCTGCCGCCGCGATCTGTTCGGTGCCGACGATCAAGGGGATAGATCTCGGAATGAAAGGTGCAACTGCCATGGACATGACAGTCGCAACTGAGCTAGTACGGACACTGCCGAACGCTGCGGCGGCACACTCCAGCGCGGGCGGCCACTCGTAGCCGTGAAGGATGTCGATATTCCGAGAGCGTGCCAGTGCTCTGAGGTACCTCGCGATCCTCAACGAGGGTCGGCGACCTGGATCGGGCGACTCGATGAACTCGAGTCCAAGGTCCTGCAGCCGAGACCACAGAACCCCTGGCCGTCCGAAGATGATTGGTTCGACCCCAAACTCGCGCACCTTGGCGGCGATGTCCAGCGCGTTGATCTGACTCCCGCCCATATTGAGATCATGCGGATAGACCAAGACCCTCACCCAGCCTCCTTCCACATGTCCGGGTTGTTCATTCGTAGGACCTAGTTCCTGCTTTGACGGATCCCGCGTCAAGCGAGCCCGAGTGATTTCTGACACCACCAGGCTATTGCAGTGCCGACAATCCGCGCGGTATCAGCCCAATCGGAATGGTGCTCATCCAGCCGGGCTCGCAGCGCGGCGGCTGAGGCTTCTGGACAACCCGAACGGCGGCGAGCCGCTCGTACAGTGAGTCCCGAGTCAGATCAAGACCAAGGGGTCCACCCACATGTTGTTGAGCGATGACGTCGACGGGAACACGTTTCCGGAGCCCGTGCGTCCGCCGTTCGTCGACACCGTGAGCGGTCCGGATGTGTACGTGCCGAGGTAGCCCAAGGTGTTCGTAGAGTAGCGACCGGCCGGCGCGTAGTAGGAAGCGACGTACGTCGTGTTCGCGGAGATGTTGATCGACGAGCCGAAGGTCGCCGTGCGCCATCCCGTGCCGGTCTGTGTCGTCGTCGCGGTGCCCAACAGCACTCCCGCACTCGACCACAGCTTGACCGTGTTGCCGCTGTTGGCGCTGTTCGCATAGTAGCGAATTGCGGTCATCTTGCCGACCCGAGACGACTGGAACGCGACACCTACCGTGATCGCCGTCGTGCTCGACGACGTCGAGGACGGCGTCTGGCTCGTCGTGTACAGGCTGTACGTCACCGCCGCGGTAGTGAAACTCCAGGTGTAGGGGGCCATTGCCACACCAGCCGAGCTTGTCGCCGTGACGGTCGCCGTGTATCCGCTCGAGCTGGTCAGGCCGGACGACGGAGTGAAGGTGATCGTCCGAGTGGCCGTGCTGTAACTAGAGGTTCCCGCGATGGTGGCGCCTGCAGCCGTCTTGAGCGTCAGCGTGCGGGTGGTCGTTGCCGCTGCGAACGTTGCGGTGATTGTGGAATTGACCGGCGCGGTCGCTGAACCCGACGCCGGGGTGGTTGCGCTGACTGAAGGCGGGGTCGGGTCGGACTGACTGGTGAACGACCACGTTTTCGCAGCCGTCATCTGCGTGCCCGCCGTGCTGCTGGCATTGACGGAAGCGGTGAAGCTCGTTGCGTACGAAAGCTGGCTCGACGGAGTGAAGGTCGCCACTCGGGTCGCCGAATCGTAGCTAGCAGTTCCGGCGATCGACCCACCGGATGTTCCCAACGTCATGACGAGCGAACTCGCCGTGATGTCACGATCGAACGTCGCCGTCACCTTCGTAGTGGCCGCCACGCCGGTGGCGCCGGATGCCGGGGCAGTCGTCGTGACCACTGGCGGTGAGCTGTCGACGGTCGTAAACGCCCAACTCTGCGGGCTCGGCATCGCAACGCCCGAGATGTTCTTCGCCGAAACCGTTGCCGTGTACGACGTCAGACCCGAGAGGTTGGCCGTCGGTGTGAAGGTAGCCGTCCTGGTGGTCGAGGCGTAGTTGACCGCGCCGGCCACCGATGCGCCAGATGACGTGTTCTTCAACGTCAGGCTCAACGAGCTCGCATCGATGTCGCGGGCGAAAACCGCGGTGACCTTTGTTGACGGTGCCACGCCGGTGGCCTTGTCAGCCGGCGTAGTACTGGCCACTGCTGGTGGCTGCGCGTCCGCGGTCGTGAAGGTCCACGTCTTCGGTGCTGGCATGGCAACGCCGGACGCGCTGCTGGCGCTGACGGCGGCTGTGTACTTGGCGCCGTCCGCGAGAGGTGCGGCCGTCGTGAAGGTTGCCGTCTTGGTCGCGGCGTCATAACCCAGCTGGCCTCCGACGAGCTGACCCGACGGATCCGTCACCGTCAGGCTCATGGAACTCTCTGTGATCGCCTTGCTGAAGATGGCCGATACGGTTGTGTCCTTCGCCACCCCCGACGCGGACTCAGTCGGCGTCACGCTTGCGACCGAGGGCGGCGTGTCGTCGGACGTCACGAACACCACGTCGACGTAGTAGTTCGCGCCGAGATAGCTCTGGGTGGGGAAGCCGTCACCGTAGAGATACACACTTCCGGTATCGGACGACTCGAGCGGCGTGTTGATCATCGGCTGCCAGAACACGTACGGGTCGGCTGAGTAGTGGCCGTTGGGGGCGTAGTAAGCAGCCACGTAGGTCGTTCCCGCGGTTACGGCGACGCTGCTGCTGAAGTTGGCGGTCTGCCATCCGGTTCCGCTGTCGGTGAAGTTCACCGAAGCGAGCGCTGTGCCCGAGTTGTCGAAAAGAGTGCCCTTGTGCGTGCCGGTATTAGCGGCGGAGCGGTAATAGCGGATCCCCTTGATGTAGCCGTCGACACTCGGCTTGAACTTGACGCCCAGGGTGACCGCGCCCCCATCGCCCGCATCGTCCTGCGTCGGCTGGGTCGAGCTCTCCATCAGCGTGCACGGGCAAGCGCTGGCACCCGCGGTCGTGAAGCTCGTCGTGTAGCCGGAGGCCATGGTCGTGCCAGCAGTGTTACGTGCGCCACTGACCGTCACGTTGTACTTCGTGCCGGGATCGAAGCCGTCGGTCGGCGTGAACGTTGCCGCGGAGCTTTGCGCTTCACTGGAGGTCGATCCGGCGAGGGTCGTGTTGTCAGAGTCTCGCTTCACCGTGATGACCGCCGAGCTCGGCTGGATCTCGGTGCTGAACGTGGCTATCAGGTGCGCCGACACCGGAACGGAGGTTGCACCGTTCCCCGGAGAGAACGAGCGCACCGTCGGAGCTGCATCTGGCGACGGTGTGAACACCGGATCGACGTAGTAGTTGGCCGACGACGTGTTGGTCGGCGCGCCGGTCCCGTACACGTAGCGACCGCCATTGGCCACCGATGAGATCGGTCCATTCGTGATCTTGCTCGACAGCCCACCACTGGTGGACCCGTAGCGCCCGACGGGCGCGACGTAGGACGCCGTGTACGTGGTGCCCGTCGCAACGGTGACGGGATTGTCGAAGTTGACCTGTTGCCAGCCGGAAGCGGATTCGTTGGTCGCAGTCCCATCAGCGAGTTTCGTGGTCCCGTTCCACAGAGCAACAGTGTGAATTCCCTGGTTGTCGGGATTCTTGTAGAAACGGACACCGGTGATCTGACCCGGCTTCGAGACCGTAAAGGCCATGCCAAGCTGCACCAGGGCGTTGTCCGAGTCCGGCGCGGTGGTTGGCTGATCGCTCTCGTTGAACAGGGTGCACGGGCACACGTTCGGCGTGCCGTCGGGGGCGACAGTGGTGAACGACCACTGCACCGGCGATGCCACGCCGGCGGCGGTCACAGTCGCCGTGTAGGCGGCCGAGTTCGCCAGCGCCTGCGTCGGATTGAGCGTGGCGGTCCTGGTCGTGGCGTTGTAGGTCACAGAGGCGGGCACAGAAGTCTGAGTCGCCGAGTCCACCAGTTGGAACGAGAGTGAACTCTCGCTGATCGCCTTCGAGAAGGTCGCGCTGAGGGACGTCGTCGTCGCGATGGACGTTGCGCCATTGACCGGAGATGTCGATGTGACCAGCACGGGGCTGTCATCGGTAGTGGCGTACACGGGATCGACGTAGTAGTTGGTGTACTTGTACGTCGAGGAGGGGAACGCGTTGCCCTCGGCATAGACACCGTTCACGATCCCCACCCCGCCTGGGGCCATCAGCACCCGGGCGCTGTAACTCTTGTCGAAGAAGTTCTGGTCTGCGGAGTAGTGACCTTGCGGTGCGTAATAGGCCGCGACGTACGTGCCGCCAGCAGCGATTGCCACCGGCGATGAGAAGTTGAGCGTCTGCCACCCACTAGTCGACTCGTTACTGAACGTACCGGTCGCGAGCACGCTGCCATTCGTCGCGTAAAGCGTGCCGAGATGAGTGCCGGTGTTGGTTGCCGCCTTATAGAAGCGCACTCCGCTGATGAACCCATCCGCAGAGGACGTGAAACGAACACCCAGCGTCACAGCCGAGCCGTCGGCAGCATCAGGGACCTTCGGAGTCGCAACGCCGAACAACGAGCACGGACACGGTGAATTGACCGAGATGCTGACCGGCGTGCTCGTGACCGCCGAGTCGTCCGTGGCCCGCACTTGGATGGCTGCCGCGCCGTTGCCGTTGAGAATTCCCGAGTAGGTCCAGCTTGTGGTGCCGTCGGCAGGATGCCAGGTGGCCCCGCCGTCGACCGTCACCTCGACGCCAGCAACCTGGCCGCCGACGTCGCTCGCCGTGCCGGAGACGGTGACCATGGTGCCTTGAGGAGTCGTCGTTCCGGCCGCCGGTGCAGTCACCGTGACAGTCGGAGCCACGGTGTCGGTGCTCTTGGTGGTTGCGACGAGATCAGAGGCGATCGTCGTCGCTTGGATACCCATGTCGGCGAAGATATTGACCGTTGCCTGCCGCATCCGTGGGTCCGCCGGCGTCGCTGCCCCGTCATGATCGGGATCAAGACCCCAAGACCATTGAATGGTCCCGGCAGAGAACACGAGCGCACCGCTCGCGGCTCGATACATGGTCAGGTGGTGCGTGGTCGTCCCTGGAGTGACGTTCAGTCCATAGTCGGTCAGGTACTCCGGCGTGGGGCCCGTCGTCGTCGACATGCGGATCAGGCCTGCCGGCCGGTAGCCGTTGTCGACATCCTCGTTCGACTCATAGCCGACGGTATGGTCGCTCAGCGTCGCAGTCGATCCAGCGGCCATGGTGGCCAGAGTCGTATTTCGCCACAATCGAAGCTTCCCCTCAGTGGAATTCACCTTGAGAGCCAGATCCACGGAATTGGCTTGAAACTGGGTGCCGATCAGCGCATTCTCTGGTCCATAGCCGTAGCCGAGGTCACCAAAGCTCGGGTCACGCCAGGTCGCCGTCGGCTCAACCGGGTCGATGTCCGCGGCGGCCCAGGTGTCCTTGTAGTCCACCAGGGTTCGGTTGGGGGTATTCGAACCGTCCTCGGACGGCTCCCAGCGCGTCTTCCAGTACACGTCATTTCCACCGAAGAACGCCAGGTTCACACCAGCCGCATCGCGTGCGTCCGTCACGTTCTTGCGCTGCTGCTTGGACCAGTACTCGTCGTGGCCGACCGACACGAAAGTCTTGTGCTTGGGAAGCAGGGCAGGGTCGGTACTGACGTCGAGACCCGACACGTAGGAAACGTCGTATCCGTTCTGTTCCAGGAAGCGGAGCATCGGGTACTCGTTCGAAAACACAAAGTCACGGGCCGTGACGCCGCCGCGATCAGCAAACGGACGGTTGTAACTCAACTTATAGGCACGGCCGTTGTCCTTGCCCTGGTAGAAGCTGGAACCGCCGTAGGTGTTGTAGGCCTGCCAGGTGCTGTCCGAGGTCTGGAAGAGCACGGCTGAGGTGCTGCCGTCATTGCGTACGACGAACGGAATGTGTGAGTCGCCGCCGTCATCGCTTCGGATCAGACGAGCGATGTAGACCCCGGAAACGGCAGTCGACGGGACGCTCCAACTAGCAGAGACTGCCCAAGTGCCACAGTCATAGATCTCGGTAGCCGCATCCGTCGCACAGGCCGGCTGGTGCTGAGGCAGATGTGCCGACGGGCTGACGGTGTCGATCAACCGGGCGCCATCACCCTGGTAGTAGCCGAGCCGGTAGATCTTGATTGTGTACGCCGACGCGTCGGTGTCGACCTTGAAGGAGATCGGCGAGCCTGCGTTGACGCTGATCTGGGTCGCGAAACCTTGGATCGACTGGTCTCCGGCGCCGTCGATATCCCACTCGACTCTGAGGTGTTCCCGGGAGCTGGTTCTCGCAGACGATCATGTTCCCAGCACAGGCAGCCTGAGCTTTGAGCGGTTCCACCACCAGAAATGCGCACAACAGAGCAAGGAAGATGGCGGCAGTCAGCGAACGCCGGATCGGTGCGCTTGCAATGCCTTTGACCATTGACGATGACACGGTTTCCCCTTACCGACCGACGCGCACTGCTGTGACGGTGGAAACCGTCTTCCAGAGAAGCAAGCGATGCACTGCGAATCCCCGCCTGGACGTCCGGGCGGACGGCCAGCCAGACCGAATGCCTGTGTTACCCGGACGACACGGGTGGTGTGGGGATCTCATGACGGTGCAGAAGGCAGATGAGTGGCCAATAGGGCTCCGGCATGCGTACCAATCCCCGTGAGTCGCCAGTTGGCGACCCTCTGACTCAACGGACGCAAACGTGGCCTGCCTGACTCTCATAGTCCCCGTAACTCCCCACACTGCCTGTCGCCCCCCGGCAACAAGTCATGGCTCTCAGATTCTTGTCCTGCCGCCTCGAGTCTTGTGATCGACAGGAAGCCGTTCCCACACGGACCTTGCGGCCGGAAGCTTCGAGCACCTCGACTTTAACGGAAGATCAAGTCCGCCTCGCCAGCGATATCAAACCGTGACCTTCTCGGTGTCTGCTCTGCCAGACGCCTCGGCCGAAAGCTGTTCAACCGATCTAGCGCCGCCAGATTCCCTGGGTGTCGAACACGACCTTGCCCTCGAGAAGGTTGCGGGACAACGCCTTGAACTTGTCGTGCTCCACAAGCATGGCGACGACGTCGGCGTCGGCAACCGCTTCGACAGCCCTTTGCAGCCGCACGTTCGGCCGCGAAGCCAACTCCGGAGGCAGCTCGGAGACATACGGATCGCAGACGCGGATGTCCACATCCGGCAGGGCTTCGGCGATCAACGACACGACATGGCGAGCCGGACTCTCCCGGATGTCGTCGATGTTGGCCTTGAACGTGAGGCCTAGGCAGGCGACCACCGGGTCGCGGAACCTCTTCGCTGTCTTGGCCACCTGGGACGCGACGTAACTCGGCTTCTCGTCGTTGACCTCGCGGGCAGCCCTGATCAGCTTGGTCTGCTCGGGCGCCGCACCGACGATGAACCACGGATCGACGGCGATGCAGTGGCCGCCAACGCCTGGGCCCGGGGTCAGGATGTTCACCCGCGGATGCCGGTTCGCCATCTTGATGACTTCCCAGACATCGAGCTTCAGCTTGTCGCAGATCAGCGAGAGCTCGTTGGCGAAGGCGATGTTGACGTCACGATAGGCGTTCTCGACCAGCTTTGCCATCTCCGCACTAGCGGCGTCCGTCAGCAGGATCTCGCCCTTGGGAGAACACGCGGTAGATCGATGCGGCCTTCTGTGCGCAGCGAGGCGACACACCACCGACTACGCGGTCGTTGGTCACCATTTCGATCATGATCTTGCCGGGCAGCACCCGCTCGGGGCAGTGCGCGACGTAGACGTCCGGGATGCCCTCCGTGGCATGCGGGAAGATCAGATCGGGTCGCAGGTCAGCGAGCCAGCGGCTCACGGTCTCTGTTGTGCCAGGCGGTGACGTCGACTCGACCACGACGATCTCGCCGCCATGCAACTTCGGCGCGATCTGCTCGGTGGCGCTTCGGACGTACGTCAGATCGGCCGTGTGATCGTCGTTGAACGGCGTAGGCACGGCGACGATGTAGGCATCTGCCTCGGGTGTGTCGGTCGTCGCCTTGAGACGACCCATCGACACGGCGCCCCGGACGCCGACCGCGAGATCCGGCTCCACGAGCGGCACGTTGCCATTCTCGATCGCTTCGACAACGGCGGGATTGACGTCGACACCGACGACGTCGATGCCACGAGTGGCCAGCGCTACTGCAGTCGGCAGACCGATGTAGCCCATGCCGATAACGGCAATGCGGCCGGAGAAGGATTCAGCCATCATGCTTCCTTGCTTGATTGGAGGGTTGTGGGTCTACGGGTCCACCGAGGCATCGGGTGGACGCGTTCCTTGATCGTCAGGTAGACGAACCTGCGTATTGGTG
Source organism: uncultured Actinomycetota bacterium (assembly GCA_963797165.1). GTDB lineage: Bacteria > Actinomycetota > Actinomycetes > Propionibacteriales > Propionibacteriaceae > Microlunatus. Next base: position 485,093 of record CAWCOM010000013.1, on the reverse strand, counting down.
CTGGCGTAGCGCCGCCATAGCCGCCGCGGCTCCTGCTTGAGCCGGTACGCCCACTCCAAGCCCAGGCGCTGCCAGGTGCGAGGGGCGCGTTGCGTGACGCCGGCCATGACATCGAACGATCCGCCGACCCCGTGCACGATCGGCACGTCGAGCGTCGGGCCGTACGTGCCGAGGAAGATCTCCTTCTTCGGCGAGACCATTCCGAGGAACAGCATGTCAGGGCTGGGCTGCCCGGATGCTCTGCGGCAACCTCGCCAGCCTCTTCGTCAGTGAAGTAGCCGTCACGCCAGCCCGCGATCCTCAGACGCCGGAAAGCGCTCGCGCAGCACGCGACCAAAGCGTTCCAGCACCTCGTGCTTGGCACCGAGGAGATAGACCGAGTATCCGCGCTCGTTGGCGAGCCGGAGCAGACCCTCGAACAGGTCGATTCCGGTGACCCGTTCGGGCAGTGGACGGTCGAGCACCCGGCCTGCCCAGACGATCGACTGTCCGTCGGGCAAGATCATGTCGCACTCGAGAAGGGAGTCCCTCAACTCCGCATCACGCTGCAGATTGACGATCTTGGCTGCATTGACCACACCGACCAGCATCCGAGTGTGGGACGCAGCCGCGGCCTCGCATCGATCAATGGCTTCAGTCAAGGTCATCGCATCGATCGTGAGGCCGAACAGCATTTGCCGCTCAGCCAGCGCGCTACTCACCGGACTTCTCCGTCAGCGCCGGGATCACGTCATTGCCGGCCCAGGCGTACAGCAGCCAACCCAATTCGTACGGTCGGCACTCGTAGTCGATCCGACCAGGCGGCCAGACACGGTCGACCAGTGGTAGGTGGAAGCTGGGGCTGCCAGCCGTGGTCAGCGCCGCAACGCCTCGAACGATCTTGCGCTGTTCGTGGCGACCGACCTTCCGCCAGACGACGTTCAGCCGCTCTGCGATCAACTCGTCGATGACCTCCGGATGAGTCTGCAGCCACCGCACACCCAGCGCGATGGCCTCATCGTGATTCGAGCCACCCGCCTCGTACAGCTCGTGCAGTGCCATCGGCCCCATAGCATGCTGGTGAACCGAGTAGACCGGGAAACCCTCGACGACCGATCCGTTGCGGACGTCGTAGTGCCACCACCACTGTCCATCGTCGCCCTGCAGGTCGACGATCATCTTCGCGCAGCGCTCGGCCGCACTCAGAGCCGCCGGGTCACAACTGACGACGAACCATCGGCTCAGCGCCTGGATCGGATAGACCTGATCGGCGAAGCAGCCGACATGTTGCCGGATGCGGGACTGCGCGTCGAACGGCAGCATGTGCGGGAACACGCCGGATGTGCCCGCCGCCCGAAGCAGTCGTTCGGCCACGGTCGACGCGAGGTCCGCCGTGTCACTGAGGTGCCGCGCCGCGATCGCCGCCGACAGAATCCACGATGTGTCGACGGTGGGCAACGGCTGACCCGATACGACGCGGTGTCGGAGATCGTCGAACAGGTCGGCGGCGAAGTGATCGGCTACTTCCGCGGCCGCCCAGGCTGCCAGCGCCACTGCGCCGGCATCTGTGTCGCCGACCGCTCTATCGGCGACGCGCAGTGCCAGATCCCGCGCGTTGCGCCCGGCCAGCACCCGCTCCTGCCCGATCATGGGCATGACGCCGAGGCCGAGGGCCACGATCGCGGCGTAGCGCAGACTGTCTCCCTCCGCCCGCAGCTGCGGTCCATCCGACGTTCGCACTCCCCGCATGGTGTGCGGGAATCTGCCGGACCCGACGTCGTACATGTCCGCAAGACCACGAACCGACATCGCCATCAAGTTCGACACCTGACGCCGAAGGTCGCCCTCACCGCGTGCGCGTTCGAAGCCCATCCGCTGGACGCGATGAAACGTGACCTTCTCTTCACTCAACAACTCGACTTGCAGACTCACGGCGTCTCCTTTGATCGTCGAACCATGCGATCGAGCTCGTGACTCGACCGCGAAATCGCTTGTCTCATGGCCTCACCACGGCGGGTGAGGAGGCGTCCTCGATGAAGACGCTTGGCTGACCGGTGCCATCGGCCGGCACCTGCCACACATCGGTGCTCGTCTCGGCACCAGCTCGAGGCAGCGCGTACAGCACGTGGCCGTTGTCCAGCCACTCCTGCTGGTCGTCGACGCTGCGCTGCTCGGCGAGCACGGTTTCCTTGCCTGACTGCAGATCCAGCACCGCGAGGTGCCACACACCAGCAGAAGAACCGAGCCGCTTCTTGTACGCGATCTTGGTCCCGTCCGGCGACAGCGATGGGCACTCCGCGTCGGTCCGCAGCGCCGTCATCGTGCGATCTCGCAGCGATCCGCGGACCAGCCAGGTCGTGGTCCCGGACGCCGCGGTGGCATAGAACGTGTCGTCGTCTGCGGCGAACGTGACGCCCCAGAAGTTGCGATCGACAGCGGTCAGCTTCGAACCATCAGGCAGGATCGTGGTGAAGTTCTCGATGTTGCCGAGGCTCGCGCCGTCGCGGCGCACGATCGTCTCCGTCGAGAACTTGCCGTCGCCGTAGGAGTGCCCCGCCACGAACGTCGTGGTGGCCACCAATGTGCCGTCGCGCGAGATCCGGGTGCGGCTCGGCGAACCCACCAGCGTCGACGAGGACGCAGGTTGCAGCCGGGCATCGAGACCGACCAGAGCGTACGTCGGCACCAGCCCGCGCTTCGGCGCCAGGCAGACACCGCTGCCGATCGTGGCGTACGTCCGCTCGCACAGCTGCGGAAGCACGGCCCGGGAGCCGTCCGGCTGCGCGAGCTCCGACACCGCGAGATGGCCGAATCCGGCACCCGGCTGGGTGTTGCGGAACACCACATGCGGTACGCCCAGCGCAGCGTCGAGATCGAGATCGGCGGCCGCCTCCGACCCGGTGGCTCCGGGCTCACCCGTCGTCTCGGCCGCCGCGGAGTGCCGTGACCACAGCAGATAGCCCGCCGCCAGCCCGAAGCAGACGACCGACACGGAGATGATCACCGAGATGCGCGCGAGGCGGTTCATGCCGCACCCCCGGCTTCCGACCCGGCCGCTTCGTTCGGTGTCGCCGGCTCGGCGGCATCCGCGGGTGCCGCCGGTGTACAGAGCGAGGCCGCAGCAGCAACGCGGCCAACGGAATCGCGATCGCCAGGCCGACCGACATCACGAGCAGCGCGGTCGACTGACCGGTGAACTGCCACAGCACGCCGAAGGCCACCGAGGCGCCGAACCGGGCCAGCGCGACGGAGGTCTGAGCCGCGGAGATACCACGCGACCGGGCCGCCTCCGGCACGGTCCGCGACGCCAGCGCCGCCAGCACACCGTCGGTGCACGCGTAGAACGTGCCGAGCAGCAGCAGCGTGGTGAGCACCCGCGCAAGATCCGGCAGCGCCGACAGCGCAACCAGATAGGCGGTCAGCAGCACGACGTGACCAGCGATGAACACCTTGGCCCGACCGACCCGGTCAGCCAGCCGCCCCAGCGGGATGGCGAGCGCCAGATATGCCGCATTCGTTCCGACGAACAGTAGTGGGAAGTACTGCGCACCGAAGTTCCCGCTCTGGGCCAAGGCGAGATAGAGGAACCCGTCGCCGACGGTGAGCAGTCCGAGCAGGCCGGCCGCCAGCACGAGCCGCCGCAGCTCCGGCCGGGCCAGGTCGCGCCAGGCCGCCCGGCTGGCGGTACGCGCAGCAACGCGATCGGTTGGCTGCGACGCCGTCCGAAGGTTCGGTACGGCCAGGGCGAGCACGACGACACCCACGACCGCGAACGCCGCGCTCAACGCGAACACGGAGCGGTAACCGCCCAGCCCGACCGGGATCAGTGCCAGCACAGCAAACGCCATCAGGGGACCGGCCAGCGCGCCGGTGGTGTCGAGTGCCCGATGGACACCGAAGTTGCGGCCGAGCTGATCCGGCGGCGCGGCCGTTGCGATCAGCCCGTCACGCGGTCCCGTCCGCAGCCCCTTGCCGAGCCGGTCGACCGTCACCACACCGGTGATCCCGACGAAAGACGTCGTGAACAGCATGGCGATCCGAGCCGCGGCCGAACCCGCGTACCCGGTGAAGGCCACCCACTTGGGCCGGCGCGAGGAGTCGGCCCACCAGCCTCCGAGCATCCGCACCAGCGCTGACACGCCCTGGTAGATACCGTCGATGAATCCGTACGCCAGCGGGCTCATCCCCAGCACCGCAGTGATGTAGAGCGGCAGGATCGCCGATACCGACTCCGACGACACGTCGGTGAGCATGCTGACCACGCCGAGGGCGATCACCGTGGAGGCGATCTTGCGGCGCTTGGGGTTTGCGGCCCTGGGTTGTTGCCCTTCGACAGGCTCAGGGCGCATGCCTGCGCTCGGGCGCCTGCCCATCGACAGACTCAGGGCACAGATCCGGCTGTGGCGCCGGCTTGGCGGGGGATCCCCGCAGGGTCACGTACACGGTGAGTCGCCCGGCCTCAGGCAGCCAGCTCGCGCAGGCCGTCACCCTCGTGGGTGAAGGACCGACCACACGTACAGGTCAGCGACTCGGGCAGCCGAAGGCCGCACCAGCACGCCCAGCCGATCTGCCGGGCCGGGTTGCCGACCACGAACCCGTGCGCCGGTACGTCCTTGGCCACCACCGCGCCGGCGCCGACGAAGGCGTACTCGCCGATCGTCACGCCGCAGACGACGACCACCCGCGCGCCGAGTGTCGCGCCACGCTCGACGACGGTCGGCAGGAGTGCGTCACCAGTCCGCTTGATGTGCGCCCGCGGGTTCAGATCGTTGGTGAAGGTGGCTCCGGGGCCGAGGAAGACATGATCACCGACGGTCACGCCGTCGAAGATCATCACCTGGTTCTTGACGGTGACGCCGTCGCCGAGCACAGCGCCGCCCTCGACGTACGCGCCGTCGCAGATGTTGCAGTCGCGCCCGACGGTAGCCCCCGAGAGGACATGGGCGAACGCCCAGACGCGGGTGCCGGCCCCGACCGTCTGGCTCTCACAGATCCCCTGGGCGTGCACGAAGACACCACCCTGCTCATGCGCCCCCACAGCGCCACCCCATCCTGCTGACAGGTGATCCGTCGCTGCGGCGCTGCTGAAGCGTCGACGCGGAGGAACACCGTTTATCCCCTGGTACTGCAGGCCTCATTCTGCACAGTCAGAACACCGTCGGAGGCAAAAGCTGGAAATTTGGCTCGTGTTCGTGATTTCGTCACGGGGTGGTAAATATTTGCCACGCGTTGGCACCTTCTGACCGCACATTTGTGCTTGACGGATGCCGCCGCTGCTGTCGTCACACCTGGTCAGAAGCCCATACCAGCAAAGGGAAGAGACGAGCGGTGCGCCGATGGAAACACTCAGAAACCCGTCGCGATCAATTCCGCTCGAAACAATCCAAGCGCGTGATGGGGATCTCCGCGGGTAATCTGCGCGAATAGCTGCCCATACGGCGGAGGCCGAGAAGTTATCACAATCTGCAACGAACCGCAGGCGATTCGAGAAACTCCTCCTCGAACAACTCGGCCAGCCCTTCGACAGGCTCAGGGCACATGCTCGACCAGCCCTTCGACAGGCTCAGGGCACAGGGCGGCTCAGCGACCCGAGACGACCGCTTCGAGCTGGTCGAGACCGTGGTCCAGCTGAGCCTCGGTGATCACGATCGGGGGCGCCAGCCGGATGGTCGAACCGTGGGTGTCCTTGGCCAGTACGCCGCGGGCGGCCAGCGCCTCGCAGATGTCGTGTCCGGTCCCGAGAGCCGGATCGATGTCGACGCCGGCCCACAGTCCGCGGCTGCGGTACCCGACGACACCGTGCCCGACCATGCCCTGTAGCCGATCGGCCATCCGGGCCCCGAGGTCGCGCGCCCGCTGCTGGTACTCCCCCGTCTCCAGGAGTCGCACCACGGCGCGACCGACCGCGCAGGCCAGCGGGTTGCCGCCGAACGTGCTGCCGTGCTGGCCGGGCTTGAGCACGCCGAGGATGTCCCGGTTGGCCAGCACGGCGGAAACCGGGACGATGCCGCCGCCGAGCGCCTTGCCCAGCAGGTAGACATCGGCCTCGACGCCCTCGTGCTGGCAGGCCAGGGTGGCGCCGGTCCGGCCGAGCCCGGACTGGATCTCATCGGCGATGAACAAGACGTTGCGTTCTCGGGTGAGTCGACTGACGCCGGCGAGGTAACCGGCCGGCGGGATCAGCACGCCGGCCTCACCCTGGATCGGCTCCAGGAGGACCGCCACCACGTCGTCGTCGATCGCGGCCTCGAGGGCGGCGAGGTCGCCGTACGGCACTGTGACGAAACCCGGCGTGTACGGCCCGTAGTGGTCGTGCGCGACCGGGTCGTCGGAGAAGCTGATGATGGTCGTGGTCCGGCCGTGGAAGTTGCCGGCAGCCACGATGATCTTGGCCCGGCCGTCGCGGACGCCCTTGACCTCGTACCCCCACTTGCGGGCGACCTTGATGCCGGACTCGACCGCCTCGGCGCCGGTGTTCATCGGCAGCATCATCTCCTTGCCGATCAGCGCGCACAGCTCGGTCGCGAACGGGGCCAGCTGATCGTGCAGAAACGCTCGAGAAGTGAGCGTCACCCGGCGCAGCTGAGCCTCCGTGGCGGCCAACAGATCGGGGTGGCCGTGGCCGAAGTTCGCGGCGGAGTACGCCGCCAGGAAGTCCAGGTACTCCGTGCCGTCGGCATCGGTCAGCACCGCCCCCTCGCCGCGGGCGACGACGACCTCGAGCGGGTGGTAGTTGTGCGCGAGGTGGTCACCACTCTCCACATCTCTGAGGGTCGGGGTGTCCAGATCAGTCATGAGAGTCATTGTTCACTTCTCCTTCTTGGTGCGCTTGCGCTTCGCTAGGCTCAGCGCGCATACGGATCAGTCAGCGCTTCGACAGGCTCAGCGCGCATATAGCGGAGCTCCTGGGTGCAGCACTTGACGCTGCCGCCGCCCTTGCGGAGCTCGCTGAGGTCGATCGGCACCACCAGGTAGCCGGCGGCGGTCAGGGCATCGGCCAGCTGGTCGGCCCCGGCCGGCAGGAACACGTGGTAGCCGTCGCTGACCGCGTTCAGCCCGAAGGCGTAGGCGTCCGCGGTCGTCGCGATGATCGCGTCTGGGAAGAGGCGATCGAGCTTTGCACGGCTCTTGGCGCTGAAGGCCGGTGGGTAGTACGCGATCTGGCCGGTCGTGTCGTCGAGCACGGTCAGCGCCACGTCGAGGTGGTAGAACCGCGGATCGACCAGTTCGAGGCTGACCACCTGCCGACCCGTCATCACGGCGAGCTCGCGATGAGCCGCGCGGGAAGTGCGGAACCCGTGGCCGGCCAGGATCACGTCGCCGAGCACGGCGAAGTCACCTTCTGCCTCGTTGACGTGTCGGGGCTGGACGAGTGCCGCTTCGCCGTGCGCGGCGGCGTGCCAGGCCGCGTGGATGCCCGCCTCGGCCGTACGTTCTGGGTTGGCGAACTGGGCGACCAGCACCCGACCGTCGACCATGGTCGCGCCGTTGGCTGCGAACACCTGGTCCGGCAGTTCGGGCGACGCCGGCAGAAGTTCTACGGTGTGGCCGGCCGCTCGGTAGGCCGCGACGAGCTGTTCCCACTGCCCCAGCGCCAGGTCGCGGTCGACCGAATTGCTGGCGTCCATCCACACGTTGATCTCGTAGCGAACGTCGAAGTGGGTCGGCGGACACATCAGATAGCTCCGTGCGCGCGCTCGCCGCAGCGGCGTCTGGACAGGCGCCACCCCAAGACTGGTCATGCTTCAACGATAGGATTGGTGCGACGCAAACTACGAAGCAGAACGTACGAACTCATGGAGCATTCATTGCGCATCGACGGTATAGACGAGAAGATCATTGCGCGGCTGTTGGAGAACTCGCGAGAGAGCTACGCCTCGATCGGCGGCATGGTGGGGCTGTCCACCGCGGCGGTCAAGCGGCGGGTCGATCGGCTGCGAGCCGACGGCGCCATCCGGCGATTCACCATCGACATCGAGCCGGCTGCGCTCGGCTGGACGATCGAGGCCTTCGTCGAGATCTACTGCGAGGGTCGAGTGCCGCCGGACCGGATGCGGGAGATGGTGACGAGCATTCCCGAGGTGGCCAGGGCATACACGGTGACCGGTGAAGCTGACGGGATCCTCGTGGTCCGCGCCGAGGACGCCTCCCACTTCGAGAAGATCCTCGGGGTGATCCGCAACTACCCCGGCGTACGTCGCACCCGCAGCTCGCTCGTGCTGTCGCAGTTGTAGCCGCCGCGGCTCGTCCGACCAGCTGCACAACCGCCCGCAGCAGGAGTCTGTCGCGCATTCGTGGAAAAAGTGCGGTCCAGTGCTCGGCTCGCGACACCGGCTGCGCGTGCGCAGCCCGCCCGAGCCGCCACTGGCCCGCACTTTTTCCGTGTTACCCCCGACGCGGCGCGGTCGCCCGGCCGCCAATCGATACGGACCCGCGTGGGACGACGTCCAGCGGACCCACAGTGGATCGTTATCGAAGCTGCGGTTGAACGCTGGACTACAGTCGCAAACTCATGCGTTAGGTTGATAGACGGACAGTTTCCGTTCCGGGCAGCGGCCGGCGTCGGATCGTCGCGAGCCTGCCGGGTCGCGCTCCCGCCGCAGGTCGGGGCAGTCTGAAGTGAGGCGGTTCTCTCGTGTTGCGATCCACATCCATCGGAGGGATCACGCTGCTGGCGACGACCAGCAGTGTCGGTCCTCTTCTCCGGGGGTGGCTGATTCTCCGGGGGTGGCCGAGCCATGGCTGAGCAGACAGCTCCCAAACGGGTCCGCACCCTCGATCTGATCGCCGCCAAGCGCCGAGGCGAGCGGTGGGCGATGCTCACCAGCTACGACCAGTACACAGCCGCGCTGTTCGACGAGGCCGGCGTCAAGGCCCTCCTGGTCGGCGACTCCGCGGCCAACAACGTCTACGGCTACGAGTCCACGCTGCCGGTGACCGTCGACGAGCTCATTCCCCTCGCCCGGGCCGTCGTCGGCGCCACCAAGCGAGCCCTGGTCGTGGCCGACCTGCCCTTCGGGTCGTACGAGGAGAGCCCGACCCAGGCTCTGCGTACGGCCGTCCGCTTCATGAAGGAGGCCCGGGCGCACGCGGTGAAGCTGGAGGGCGGTGTTCGGATGGCCGACCAGATCCACGCCATCATCCGGGCCGGCATTCCGGTGATGGGTCACATCGGTTTCACGCCGCAGAGTGAACACAACCTCGGCGGCTACAAGGTCCAGGGCCGGGGAAGTGACGGCGAACGGATCATCGCCGACGCGAAGGCGGTCGCCGAGGCCGGCGCCTTCGCTTTGGTGCTCGAAATGGTGCCCGGCGCGGTGACGAAGGTGATCACCGAGGAGCTGCACATACCGACCGTCGGCATCGGCGCTGGGCCTGACTGCGACGCCCAGGTGCTGGTCTGGCAGGACGCTCTCGGACTGCGCCAGGGCTACCTCCCGCGCTTCGTCAAGCAGTACGCGAACCTGGCCCAGGTGATCGGGGACGCTGCGGCCGCGTACGTCGCCGATGTCGAGAGCGGCGGTTTCCCGACCGAGCAGCACACGTTCGCCGCGGAGCTGGCCGTCTCGGATAGAGCGGCCGGCGCCAAGGGATCCGATAGGGCGGCCGACGCCGCGGGGCCCGATAACTCGGCCGGCGCCGCGCGGCCGAGCGATGCGGGACGCGACGGCGCTGCGGGCAGCTCCGGTCCGGGAGCCCGCCGATGATCATCGCCCGCGGCCTGGACGAGATCGATCTTGCTCGAGCCCAGCTGGCGATCGCGGGTCGCCGCGTGGCGTACGTCCCGACGATGGGTGCGCTGCACGCCGGGCACCGTTCGCTGATGGCGCTGGCCCACGAGTACGGCGACGCGGTGATCGTCAGCATCTTCGTGAACCCGCTGCAGTTCGGGCCGGACGAGGACTACGCCCGCTATCCCCGCCAGCTCGAGGCGGATCTGGAGATCTGCCGCGATGCGGGCGTGGACGTCGTGTTCACCCCGAGCGTGTCCGACTTCTATCCCGCCGGCCGCCAGGTGAGCGTCAGCGCGGGTGCGTTGGGCTCGATCCTGGAGGGTGCGTCGCGCCCGGGCCACTTCGACGGCGTACTCACCGTGGTCAGCAAGTTCTTCAACATCGTCCGGCCCGACGTCGCGATCTTCGGCAAGAAGGACGCCCAACAGCTCGCCTGCATCCGGCGGATGGTGACCGACCTGAACTCGCCGGTACGGATCGTCGGGGCGCCGATCGTCCGGGAATCGGACGGTCTGGCCGTATCGAGCCGCAATCGCTACCTGACCCAGGCGGAGCGTACGTCAGCCCTCGCCCTGTCCCAGGCGATGTTCGCCGCGAGCCAGCAGATGACGCCACCGGCCGCTCTTCACGCCGCCCGGCAGATGATCGCCGCCGAGCCCGGGGTGGAGGTCGACTACCTGAGCGTCGTGCAGCCCGGCTCCCTAGCCGACGTCTCGGCCGACTACACCGGCCCGGCACTGATCCTGGTCGCAGCGCAGGTGGGGATGACGCGGCTGATCGACAATGCCGACCTGGTCTTCTCACCGATCGTGACGCAGGAGCACCCGGACGCGGTGGCCGAAGACCCGGCACCGACCGCTGCGGTCGTCTGACCCCGCACCGTGGACCTGGAGGCAGCGACCGAACAGGTCTACGCCGCGACCCCCGAAGACTTCATGTCCGTCCGCACGGCGTTGGTCGCGGAGGCGCGTCAGGCCAAGGACCGCGAGCTCGCCAAGGCCATCGGTGCGCTGCGCAAGCCGACCCGCAGCGCCTGGCTGATCAACCTCCTGGCCCGCTCGGCCGCCGATGAGGTGGCTGGCCTGCTGGATCTCGGCGAGGCGCTCCGGGAGGCGCAGGCGTCGTTGTCGGGACCGGAGCTGCGGCGGCTGTCGGGCGAGCGGCAGAAGGCGGTCCGTGCCCTTGCACGCAGAGCGGAGTCGCTGGCCGCTGAGCTGGGCCAGCGAGTCACCGACGGGCAGCTCCAGGAGGTCAGTCAGCACCTGCAGGCGGCGCTGGCGGACCCGGCGCTGGCCGAGGACGTACGCGCTGGGCAGGTGACGCAGATCGTCACCTTCGGTGGGTTCGGGCCGTGGGAGGCGGTGGCGCCCAGTCCTGCCGAGGCCGGCTCGGTTGCCGGCGCGCGGAAACCCGGCGCGCAGTCGGCGAAGGGTGAGTCCACCGATGCCGGCGAGTCGGCCGGCTCGGAGACGCCCAGCGGTCCGAGCGAGGCGGAGCTCCAGGCGGCCCGCGACGCCTGGGAGCAGACGCAGGCTGCAGTGCGCGACGCTGAAGCCGAACTCACCCAGGCCGACGAGGCAGCCGAGTCGGCCGCGGCCGAGGCCGAGCGGCTGCGTACCGAGCTCGCGGCGGCCGAGCAGGCGGCTGAGCAGGCGGACGTCCGTCGCACTGCGGCCGAGGAGCGGCTGACCGGCGTCCGCGAACGGGCGGAAGAGGCATCGCGGGCCCTCGAGGAGCTGCTGGACTAGCTGCCCGCGCCGGCGGTTGTCCATGTGGGGCCGAACTGCACCGAGTTCGCCCCGTCTGCGTGCGTCTGCCCCTGTTGCAACCGGGGCAGACGCACGTACGTGGGGCGAATCCGCTCTTGGCGGCGGAGCATGTGACGCACCCGACATCACGGACGGGCATCGAGCATTCGTCCGACCGCACGCGCAGCAATCAAACCCGGCAGGATGATCCGGTGGCGAGGATGCACATCCCCACCGTCGTGATCGGCGGTGGCCAGGCGGGGCTGGCGATGGGATACCACTTGCGTCGGCTCGGCGAGCAGTTCGTGATCCTCGACGCCGCAGCCCGGACCGGCGACGCCTGGCGGCAGCGCTGGGACTCGCTGCGGCTGTTCAGCCTGCCGCGCTACGCCAGCCTGCCCGGTCTGCCGATCGGCACGACGACGTACCCGACCCGTGACCAGATGGCCGACTACCTGAAAACGTACGCCGAGCACTTCCAGCTGCCCATCCGGCACCGGACGCCGGTCCTTCGGCTGGGCCGCGAGGGCGCGTCGTTCGTCGTCGAGACGGAGGACGGCATCATCACGGCCGACCGAGTGGTGGTCGCAACGGGCGGCCACATGAAGCAGCGCCGACCGTGCTTCGCGGCAGACCTCGATCCGACGATCAGACAGCTGGACTCGGCCGAGTACCGGCGACCGGACCAGCTGATCGGCGACGTTCTGGTGATCGGAGCGGGGACGGCCGGGTCGGACATCGCCATCGACGTCGCCCGCGGCGGACACCCGACGGTGCTGGCGGGACCGCATCCCGGCGAGATCCCGTTGGGGCTCGACTCGCCGGTGGTACGCGCCCTGATGCCGATCACCATGTTCGCGTTCCTGCACGTCCTCACCCTCGGCAACCCGCTCGGTCGCCTGCTGCACCGGCGGGTACTGCGCCGCGGGACGCCGCTGATCCGCTACCGGCGACGTGACATCGCGGCCGCGGGGGTGCGACGAGTCGGCTGGATCGCCGACGTTGTCGATGGCCTCCCGCGCGTCGATGACGGCACGGTGCTCCGGCCGCAGTCGGTCGTCTGGTGCACCGGCTTCCGCGCGGACCACCGCTGGATCGATCTGCCGATCTTCTCCGCCGACGGCCGGCTGATGCACCGGCGCGGGGTGGTGCCGAGCGCTCCTGGGTTGTACTTCCTCGGCCTGTCCTTCCAGCACACCGTGTCGTCGGCGGCGCTGCACGGGCTCGACCTGGACGCCCGCCATCTGCTCCGAGCCATGCGCCGCACCGAGGTTTTCAAGGCGCCGGCGCGAGACTCCGACGCGCTGCCGGGCTGACCGAAGGTGCCGCGAGTGGCCGCCCGTACCGCTGCTGCGGCGGTTCAGAAGGACTCGCGGGCCCGCTTCAGCTCGCTGAACGCCGGAACCTGGGAGAGCAGCACCACCGCGTCGAACAGCTTGTCCGCGTCGTCGCCGGTCGGGATGGGCACGACGACCGGACCGAAGTACCCCCGACCACCGTCGATCGACAGGATCGGGCTGCCTGACTCCTGACCGACGAGCGCCTGCGCCTCGGCATGACTCTCGGAGACCGCGGCGGCGATGTCGTCGTTCTTGCTGTGTTCGATGATCTTGTGCGAGAGGCCCTCGTCGGCAAGTGCCGCAGCGATCGTGCCCTCGTCGGCCTGCTGGTTGCTGTCGTGCAGCCGCGTGCCGATCGCCGTGTACGCGGCCGCCAGGCTTGCGTTGCCGTGCTGTTGGCGAACCGTCTCGAGGACGAGCCCGACCGAGCGGATGGCGTCCATCCGGCTGCGCCACTCCGCTGGGAGCTCCTTGTCCTTGTTGAGCTCGTAGAGGCTCATCAGGTGCCAACGGACATCGATCCCGCGCCGGCCGGCGACATCGCTGAGCCACCTGCTCGTCCGCCAGGTGAAGGGACAGCCGGGATCGAAGTAGAAGTCGACGATGGTAGGCACCGGGCCACGCTATCTCGGGATGTGCGGCGCACGGCCGCACGTTTGGCGGGCGGACTGCCGGCGCAGACCAGACGGACGCGACGAGCCCCCGAACGCGCACCAGCCCTGGCCGCCGCCACACTGGTGCCGTGCGCACCATGGGCGTGGAGGAAGAGCTGCTGCTGGTCGATCCGACCGACGGCAGCCCGCGCGCCGTAGCAGGCTTGATCCTGTCGGAGTCGGATACCGACGGCGAGTCGGAGGCCGACAACGGAGACGACTCTGGTGACGGCTCTGGTGACGACTCCGGTGACGACTCCGGCAGCGAGGGGATGGTCGAGCCCGAGCTCCAACAGCAGCAGATCGAGATCGGTACACCACCGACCACCTCGCTGACCGACCTCCGGGCCGAGCTGGTCCGCTGGAGACGTCGAGCCAACGACCTGGCCGAGCAACAGGGCGCACGGATCGCGGCCATCGGGACCTGCCCGCTGCCGGTCGTACCGAAGACGACGGTCAAGCCGCGCTACCAGGCGATGATCGACCATCTCGGACTGACCACCGCCGAGCAGCTGACCTGCGGCTGCCACGTCCACGTCGCGGTCGAGTCTGCCGACGAAGGTGTCGGTGTGCTCGATCGGATCCGGGTCTGGCTGCCGGTGCTCGTCGCCCTGTCCGCCAACTCCCCGTTCTGGCAGGGCACCGACAGCGGGTACGCGAGCTTCCGCACGCAGGCGTGGCACCGGTTCCCCACCGCCGGGCCGACGCCGCTGCTGCACTCCGGCGACGGGTATCACGCGTACGTCGACGCGCTGCTGGCCACGAAGGTACCCATGGACGGCGGGATGATCTACCTTGATGCCCGGCTGTCGCGGAACTACCCGACCGTCGAGGTCCGGGTCGCCGACGTCTGCCTGCGGGTCGACGACACGGTGCTGATCGCCGCACTGGTCCGGGCGCTCGTGGAGACCGCTGCCCGCGAGTGGCGCGAAGGTCGGCCGGCGCCGGACGCGTCCTCCGACCTGATCCGGCTCGCCACCTGGCGGGCCAGCCGGTTCGGGCTCGAGGGCGAGCTGCTCGACACCACCACCTTCCGGCCGACTCCGACTCAGACGGTGATCGAGAGCCTGCTCGGTCACGTACGTCCCGCGCTCGTCGACGCCGGTGACGAGGCCGTGGTCGAGCGCCAGCTCGACGTACTGCGGACCCGCGGGACCGGCGCGTCCGTCCAGCGCCGGACGGCCAGTGAGCGTCAGGATCTGGTCGGGCTGGTCCAGGCGATGGTCCAGCTGACTCTCGAGTCCTGACTGACCACGATGCACTCTGTCAGCGCGGAGGGATCGCACGATCGGCCCAGATGAATCCAGACGGCCCTCCGAGGGCGAACACGTCATCTGGGTAACAAACGCCTCAGGAGGTGCACGACCCTTGACGAAGATGGAAAAACTGCGGGCCAGTGCCGACGCGAATCGTCAGGCCACGCCTGCGCTCGGGCGCGGACTGCTCACTGGCCCGCACTATTTCCGCGACGAGCCGCCAGCGCCGGGTCCAGCATCGGTGAGGAGCACCCGATGACAGGCGTTCTGGTCACCGGCGCATCCGGTTTCGTCGGATCGCGGCTGGCCCAAGCACTGGTCGACGCCGGCCACGAGGTTCGGGCGATGACTCGACACCCCGATGACTACGGCGGCGCCGGCAAGCCGGTCTACGGCGACATCTCCGATGCCGAGTCGATCTCGTCGGCACTTGCCGGCATTTCGGTGGCTTACTACCTGGTCCACTCACTCGCCAGCGACGACTTCCGGGACAAGGACGCCAAGGCCGCGCGGACCTTCGGAGCCGCCGCCGCCGAGGCGGAGGTGGAACGGATCATCTACCTGGGCGGGCTGGGTGCGGACTCCGAGGAGCTCTCCGAGCACCTGAAGTCACGCCGCGAGGTGGAGCTTCTGCTCGCCGAGGGTGGCGTGCCGGTGACCGTGCTGCGGGCGGCGATCGTCATCGGGGACGGCGGCATCTCGTGGGAGATCACTCGCCAGCTGGTCGAGAAGCTGCCGGCCATGATCACGCCGCACTGGGTGACCACCCGGACGCAGCCGATCGCGCTTCCTGACGTCATCGAGTATCTGGTCGGTGTGCTGGAGCCGGCCGAGGCGCGCGGACGGACGTACGAGATCGGCGGTCCGGAAGTCCTCACCTACGCGGAGATGATGCAGCGGGTCGCCCGCATCCGGCACGGTCGGCGACTCCCGATCGTGGTCGTGCCGATGCTCACGCCGCGGCTTTCGTCGCGCTGGCTCGCACTGGTCACCGACGTCGACACCGCCACCGGGCGCAACCTGGTGGACTCGATGAGCAACGAGGTGATCGTTACCGATCACTCGATCAGCTCGGTGGTACCGCTCGAGCCGATGACGTACGACGAGGCGGTCCGACTCGCCTTTGCCGAGCACGATCGGCGTACGAGCTCGGAATGAGCGGGGGCACCGACGACACCCGCGATGAGCCGATCCAAGCCGCGCCGGCCGACCGCGGAGCAGATCGCGGCGTAGCCGGAGCCAGCCCGGAAGAGGGAGCCCGGCCAGAGAGCACAGGGGCGGAGGAGGCCCGTGGTGAGCGCTCAGCAGCCGGCGCGCGTGAAGAGGCTGGCGACCCTCATCCGGGTCCCAGCTCGCGGCGGGCCTGGATGGTGGGGCGTGCGCTCGGAGTCGTTCGACCACTGCTGATCGACAAGGTGGAACGGGACCATCGCCAGTCCGATGCACAGTTCCTCCGCCGGAGGATCGTCGTCGCTATCACGATCATCGTGGGCGCCACGCTGCTCGGTCTGTCGTTCTCCACCGAGCAGGGCGATCCGCGGTTCTACCCGCTGACCTTGGGTCTCGCGGCCACCTGGGTGATCGGCAGCTTCGCCTCGGGCCCGCTTCATCTGGGTCGCATCCTGGCTCGAGGTGAGCTGCGCCGGCCGATCCTGGCGCCGATCCTGGTCGGTCTCTGCCTGGCCGCGTTGTTCATCGTCGGGGCCTTGATCTTCCGGATGATCCCGCCACTCGCGGGGCTGACCGAGGACGTGCTGGGATACGCCCGATCCGGCAACCTGGCCATCATCACCGTGATCACCCTGGTGAACGGAATCGCGGAGGAGCTCTTCTTCCGGGGCGCGCTGTTCGCCGCGATCGGCGTTCGTTACCCGGTGCTGATCTCCACGCTGCTCTACGGTCTCGCCACCGTCCCGGGCGGCAACCCGGTGCTGGTGTTCGCGGCCCTGATACTCGGGCTGGTCGTCGGACTGCAACGGCGAGCGGGCGGCGGCGTGCTGGCGCCGATCTTGACCCACATCACCTGGTCGATGACGATGTTGTACGTCCTGCCGCCCATTTTCGCGGCCTGACCGCGATGGAAGGAACGCGATCGAATGATCGGACGGCCGCATCACGTTGCCTTCGACTGCCCCGACCCGATGGCGCTCGCGCGTTTCTACAGTGCGCTGCTCGGCCGGCCGATCACGTACGCCGACGAGGACTGGGTGGTCGTCGCCGAGGATGATCACCATTCTGGTCTGGCCTTCCAGCGCGCTCCCGATCATCGCCCGCCGACCTGGCCGGACAACGAGGTGCCGCAGCAGGTCCATCTCGACGTGATGGTGGAGGACGTCGCTGCGGCCGGGCCGCAGGTCATCGCGCTCGGTGCGCGACATCTCCGTGACGATACGTACGCCGACCCGGCCGGCCATCCGTTCTGCCTGATCAAGCGCCCCGGCTGGGCGCCGCCGATCCCGTCGGACTGACGTCGGGCGCTCGGGGTTGCTCGTCGCCCCGCTCGCTGCGCGCTGGAGAAGGCGCGATCCCGTGCCGTCAGCTTGCCTTCTTCGAGGCGCTGCCCTTCGCCGGCGACTTCTTGGCGGCACTCTTCTTCGCCGGCGCCTTCTTGGCCGCCGTCGCCTTCTTCGACGCCGCCGCCTTCGTGGTCGCCTTCTTGGGCGGGAGTCTTCTTGGCGGGTGCCTTCTTCGTCGGAGATTTCGAGGTCGCAGTTTTCTTCGTCGCACTCTTGGTAGCCGACCCAGCTCCGCTTGAGTCTGAACCAGACCCCGACCCCGAGGCGCGCTTGCTCCGATTGGCCTCGACGCTGCGCCGAAGCGCCTCCATCAGATCGACGACCTCGGCGCCGCCCTCCTCGTCGGGTTCCTCACCGAACGTGGCCGCGGTGTCCAGCGCGTCGCCCTGCTCGAGCTTCGCCGCGACGAGCTGCCGCAACTGCTCCTGGTACTCGTCGGAGAACTTGTCCGGCTTGAACTCCGCGGACAGGTTGTCGACCAGCGACGAGGCCATCTTCAGCTCGTTCGCCGAGGTGCGTACGTCGGTGTCGAGCACGTCGAAATCCGCCTCGCGTACCTCGTCATCCCACAGCAGGGTCTGCAGCATCAGCACCTTCCCGCGCGACCGCAGCGCGCCGAGCCGCGTCTTCTGCCGCAGCGAGAACTGGACGACCGCGGTCCGCTCGGTCTCCTCGAGCGTCCGGCGCAGCAGTGCGTACGCCTTCACCGCCGCCTTGTCGGGCTCCAGGAAGTAGCTCCGGTCCAGCATGATCGGGTCGATCTGCTCCGACGGGACGAACTCGACGACCTCGATCTCCCGGCTCCGCTCCTCGGGAAGCGCGCTGAGGTCGTCTTCGGTCAGCACCACCGTCGTACCGCCCTCTTCGAAGGCCTTGTCGATGTGCTCGTACTCGACGACCCTCCCGCACACCTCGCACCGCCGCTGATAGCGGATCCGGCCGCCGTCCGCGTCGTGCACCTGGTGGAGGTGCAGGTCGTGGTCCTCGGTCGCGGCATACAGCTTGATCGGCACGCTCACCAGACCGAACGTGATGGCACCCTTCCAGATCGCTCGCATACGTTTACTCTTCCCCGTTCTCTTCCCCGATCCTCACCCCCGCACCTAGAAAGTGGGCGCAAACTACAACTTCCCGAAGCGAAAGGTTGCAGTTTGCGCCCACTTTCCGGGGAGGAGTGGGGCGGAGTCCGGCGAGGTACCGGGCGTGCGCTACTGGGAAACCCGGGCAGGATGGTGGCATGGCAGCGGAGCTGGCCCAGACGGTCGTGGTCGACGGGCACACGATCAAGCTGACCAATCTCGGCAAGGTGCTGTATCCCGCCACCGGCACCACCAAGGCCGACGTGATCAGCTACTACGCCTCCGTCGCCGACGTCATGCTGCCGCACCTGCGCCAGCGGCCCGCGACGAGGAAGCGCTGGCCGGATGGGGTCGGCGACGAAGATCATCAGGGTCCGGTGTTCTTCAACAAGGATCTGACGAACGGTACGCCGGACTGGGTCGAGCGGTACGTGATCAAGCATCGTGATCACGACAACTACTACCCGGTGATCAACCAGCTGGCCACCCTCACCTGGCTGGCTCAACTGGCCTCGCTCGAGCTGCACGTGCCGCAGTGGCGGTTCAGCGAGCCGACTCGAACCGACGCCGGCGGCGAACCGCAAAACCCGGACCGGCTGGTGCTCGACCTCGACCCCGGCGAGGGCGTCAGCCTGGCGGAATGCGCGGAGGTGGCGCTCTGGGTCCGCGACATCCTCACCGACATCGGCCACGCGCCCGTCCCGGTCACGTCCGGCAGCAAGGGCATCCACCTGTACGCGCCGCTGGACGGATCGCAGACCAGCGAGCAGGCGACCGAGGTCGCTCGGCAGCTCGCGCTCGCGCTCGAGGCGGACCAGCCCGATCGGGTCACCGCGGTGATGAAGAAGTCCGGCCGCGCCGGCAAGGTGTTTCTCGACTGGAGTCAGAACAACGGGGCCAAGACCACGGTCTCGCCCTACTCACTACGAGGACGTACGCATCCGACGGTCGCCGCACCCCGCACCTGGGAGGAGCTCGAGGATCCGGGGCTGGAGCAGCTGACGTACGAACAGGTGCTCGCGCGGGTCGCCGACGGGAACGATCCGTTCGCTGCGCTGACCGGCGGCCGGATCTGGTCGCGGGCCGGCGGCAACGACCGGCTGTCGACATATCGGAGCATGCGAGATGCGGCGAAGACTCCCGAACCCGTTCCCGCGGAAGGCGAGTCGATCACCGTACGTTCCGACGGTCAGCCGACCTTCGTGATCCAAGAGCACCACGCCCGCGCGTTGCACTGGGACTTCCGGCTGGAGCGCGACGGGGTGCTGGTCAGCTGGGCCGTGCCGAAGGCGCCGCCGACCGATCCGAAGTCGAACCACCTTGCGGTGCAGACCGAGGACCACCCGCTGGAGTACGGGTCGTTCGAGGGTCGGATCCCTCGGGGCGAGTACGGCGGCGGTGAGGTCACCATCTGGGACGCGGGGACGTACAAGACCCACAAGTGGCGGGACGGCAAGGAGGTCATCGTCACCCTGTTCGGTCGCGAGGGCGGTGGTCTGGAGGGGCCGTCGAAGTTCGCCCTGATCCACACCGGCAGCAGTCGCGGGCAGGCGGACAAGAACTGGCTGATGCACCGGATGGCGATCGACCCCGAGGATGCCGAGGCGCCGCTGCACCCGCCGAGCGTGGTGGGCGACGCCGCGGCGGTGGTGGAGGCGGTGAGCGAGGGCGGCCCAGGCCCTTCGACAGGCTCACAGCACACAGCGAGCCCGGGCCCTTCGAACAGTCCGACCCGAGTTTCCCGGAGCCGATCAGCCCGATGCTGGCCACCCCTGGCACACCCGCCGACGTCGGCGATCCAGAGGACTGGGCATTCGAGATGAAATGGGACGGCGTACGCGTCGTGGTGTACCTCGCCGACGGCCAGGTGCGGCTGCAGTCCCGTAAGGGTCGAGACGAGACCGCCACCTATCCCGATCTGATCGACGACCTCGGCGCGATCGAGTGCCGCTCGGCAATCCTGGACGGCGAGATCGTCGTGCTCGACGGCTCCGGCACCCCGAAGTTCGGGCTGCTGCAACCGCGGATCAACCTCACCCGGCCGGGCGACATCGCTGCCGCCGCTCGGAAGTACCCGGCCCAGCTCATGCTCTTCGATCTCGTCGCGCTGGACGGCACATCGTGGACCAAGCGACCGTACGTCGAGCGGCGGGACGCCCTGCTGGCCCTGGTGCCCGATCGCTCGCGCTCCCGGGTCAAGGTGCCGCCGATCTTCGACGGCGACCTCGACGCGGCGATGGAGATCAGCCGGGCGCTCAAACTCGAGGGCGTGGTGGCGAAACAGCGCGACTCGACCTACCAGACCGCGCGCCGCGGACACACCTGGCTCAAGATCAAGCACCGGCAGACCCAGGAGGTCGTGGTTGCCGGTTGGCGGCCCGGGCAGGGTCGCCGCGACGGCGGGGTCGGTTCGTTGCTCATCGCCGTGCCGTCCACCGAAGGCCTGCGGTACGTCGGCCGGGTCGGTTCGGGTTTCAGCGACGCCGGCCTGACCGAGATCGACTCCCTGGTCGCGCGGCTGGCGCGCAAGACGAACCCGATGATCGACGTACCGCCCGAAGACGCGCGGGACGCGCACTGGGTGACCCCGTCACAGGTGGGCGAGGTCGAGTACGTCGAGCTCACCTCGGCCGGCAAGCTCCGCCACCCGGTCTGGAAAGGGTGGCGGCCGGACAAGTCGCCCGACGAAGTCGTCTGGGAAGCCCCCTGACCCTCGAGCGCGGCGGGCGCGGAGGGAGCCGGCGGGCTCAGGTGACGGGGTCTGAGCCGTCCAGCCGGAAGCCGACCTTGAGGCCCACCTGGACGTGGGCGATCTCGCCGTCGTCGAGGTGCCCGCGAATCTCGGTCACCTCGAACCAGTCGAGCCCGTGCAGGGTTTGGGCCGCCCGGCTGATGCCGTTGCGGATGGCGGCGTCGAGGCCCTCGCTGGACGTGCCGACGATCTCGGTCACGCGGTACACATGGTCGACCATGCGCTTACTTCCTTTCGGTTGGAGTCTTCCGACACGTCGCTCAGGATGGGGCGATGTCGATCTCGATGGTGTGCTCGGCCCTCGGTGGCACGCTCTCCCACGGTCGTTGCTGGGTGAGCCGGACGGTGACGTGGCCCGGGGAGGTAGCCGTGATGGCGAGCCGCTCGGCCGCGCTGGCGCCCATGGGTCGACCCCGGGCTTCCTCGGCCGACATGCCGCGCTGCCACTCGAGCTGTACGGCATCGACGTCACCGTCGAGCGCATCGCCCCACCGGTAGCCGGCCGTCCCCAGACCTGGCAGCGAGAGCTCGTGCCGATCGCCGACGTTCAGTGCGAGCCGATCGGGTACGTCCGCCATCAGGCGCAGTCCGTCGACACGAGCTGGGCAGGTTCACCGGTGAGCTGGCCGCCGAGGTTGCCCCAGGACGGCTGCCAGGTGCCGTCGGCCTTGCGGAGGTTGTGCCACAGCTTGCCGTCGGCGAGACCGATCACCTGCAGCACCTTGCCGACGTCTGCGCACGCGATCGAGGAATAGCTGGTCGGCGCGGTCGCACTGGTCGAGGTCAGCGCTCGATAGGTTCCCCACGCCCCGGTGGTCGACCGCTCGAGCAGCCACGGCCGGCCGCCGGTGAGGACGACCACGGCAAGTCGACCGTCGACGCCGGCGGCGCTGACGGCGGTGAAGGGGCCGGGTGCGTGGTTGTCCGATGCCTTGATCTGAGCGAGGGTCGTCCAGGTCCCGTCCTTCTTCCGGGTGGTCAGCCACAGCTTGCCGCCGGCGACGCCGACGAGATTGGTCTGCGCGCCGATGGTCAGGCAGCTGATCGCCGAGAACGCGCCCGGGCCGCCACTCGCCGGAGTCACCCGCACCCACGCCTTCTGCCACTTCGTGTCGGCGCCTCGTCGGGTGTGCCAGACCGCGCCGGAGATCAGCCCGAGCAGATCGAGGTTGTCGTTCGACGCCGCACAGCTGATTGCGCTCCACGAGCCGCTGGGATGAGTGGATGTCGGCTTCTCCCACTTCGCCCACCCGGCGCCGGCGCGCTGCCGGGTGTACCACGGCTGGCCACCCACCAGACCCACGACGTGCAGCCGGTTGATCGTCGCCGCCGCGGTGACCGCGGTGAAGCTGCCCGGATCGCCCGCTGTGCCGGTATCGAGCCGGTTGACGGCCTTCTGCCAGCTGCCGTCGCCGTTGCGCTGGGTGTGGAAGACGTTGCCGGACCCGGCGCAGACCACCCGCAGCGTGGTCCTGATCAGCGGCGACGTGATCGTGCCGTCGATGCCCCACATCTCGGCGTCGATGCCCGCGCTGCCGTACGCGATCCGGAAGTACCCGTCCTCACCCCAGCCGGTGCCCCAGCTGTTCTTGGCGAGCCAGCACTTCTGGGAGTCGTCGTACCCGTAGATCTGCACGCAGTGCCCGCCGATCACGTCGCCGGAGGTCTTCTCGTGGTACGTGTACACCCCGCCGGTGTAGTAGTAGAAGAAGTCCTCGTAGATCGTGAAGCAGGCGGTCATCGGGCCGATCGTGGAGATGTACGTCTTCATCGCACCGATGCTCGACTTGGTGGTGGAGTGGCTGTACTTCGTCAGCCGCGTCTTCCAGTCCGAGCCGCGGCGGCACGGCTGGTCCTCGTCGGTGTAGCGGTAGTTCGCCTCGTCGACAACTCCTGCCTTCATCGCAGCGAAGGCGTCGTCGGGCCACCAGCCGCCGTCCGGACAGGGTCCCGCGCCGTGGTCGGGTCCGTAGCAGAAGAAGACATGCGCCTCGGACAGGTCGACCAGCAGCCCGGGCTGCTTGGCGGCGATCCGCACCATCGACTCCAGCACCGCGGTCGCACCGAACGCGACGCACGAACCGCACCCGGCCTGGTCCTTCACCGGCGAGACATAGTTCCCGCCGTTCGCCTTGCGCCAGTCGAACTTGGCCGGCGCCGCCGCGACTGGCGCGTTCAGCATCGCCACGAGCGGCGGCCGCCCGAGCGGTCTCCTCACGGCGCTGCAGGTGCTCGAGTCCGCCGGGTGGGTTCGCGCCCAGCCGAGATCGGGCCTGGAGCCGGGACATGCCGACGTGCCGGGTCTCCCCCGGTTGCCAGTCGATACGCGCCTCGCTCGCAGCGCGACGCAGGGACGGAAGGTCAGTCGCCATCGAATGCCTCTCGGGATCGCCGGATGTCAGCCGCTCATGACGATTCTCCTGTCACCCCGGTCAGCGCAAGACCCCGGTGCGCCGCCAGCCGCTCGGCCTGCATCGCGATCCGCGTTCGGACGGCCTTGGTCACCGGGTCCCACAGCTCGAGCTGCAGTCCGAGCTTCGCGCCGGCCGCCCGCGGACGCCATGTCCCGACCAGGTCGGTGCCGACCAGCACCGCACCGGGCCGGCCGATGCTCGGCCAGAGCGCCTTGTGTCGGGCCTTGTCTCCGACGAGCAGCTGACGATCCCGGCTCTGCAGCAGCAGATCGAACGGGCCGAGCAGCCGGACGAGATCGCGGGCCGGCTCCGGAGGGTCGGGGTCGCCGAGCGTCCATGATCGCTTGCCGTCGACGATCACCTCGACGGCCTCCGATGGCCAGTGCTCCTTCACATCCGCGACCGCGGCGTCGAGGAAGCCGGCGACCTGTTGCGGCGTGAGGGGGCCGAGGAGACGCAGGCAGGCGCGGATCGGCTGGAGACGCTCCGGCGCCCCGGACGGATCGGGCGCCGGACCCGCGGTGCGGCGCGGCCAGCCCGGGATCCGTCGCAGGACCGGAGGCGACGTTCCCGGCTCCAGCTCGAGCCCGCCGTACAGGGCGCCGTAGCGGAACGGCAGCTCCCAGATGTGGACGGCGTCGCAGCGTCGACAGTCGCGCAGATACGCGTCGTCCAGTCGTTCGCTGAGCCTGGTTGACACCTCCCCCTTCACTCGCGGACGGTCGACGACGATCCGCAGCTCGCGAGCCACCACCCCGAGTCCCTCACGCGGTCCGATCCCGGCCTGCTCGAGTGGTGTCGCGGCATTGATCAGCCGCTTGGCCGCGTCGCGGTCGGAGTACGGCGAGGTCGCGGTGAGGACGTCGAGGATCTCGGCGCGCCGATAGAAGTGGGGCGCACCGCGCAGGGTCCAGACGAGCACGACGTCGGGGCACTCGTACAGCTCGTCCTGCGAGCCCAGTGGCAGGCCCCGGTTCACCAGCGCCCAGCTCGCCCCGTCCCGACCGGTCTCCTGCACACCGAGATCGAAGATCGCTGCGTCGGTGGGTGCACGGTCGGTCGGCTCGCGGTCGAGCTGCTGGGCACGGATGCGCAGGGCCACGACCTGATCGCGGGTGAGCGTGCTCATGGCCACATCCTGCAGCGACTCACCGACAGTTTCGGCACGAGCCCGGCACCGCCGGGACCCTGGGCTACGCGGCACGACAACTCTGCGCGCTCACGGGCAACTCTGCGCCTCGGCGCCGACGCGCGAAGTTGCCCGCCGATGCGCGAAGTTGGGTTTCAACCCGGCGTACGAAGGAGCTCAGTCGGCGAGCTTGAACGCCAGATCGGTGTCCCACTCGTTCAGGTCGGGCTTTTCGTCCGGGTCGTCGAGGTACTCCTCGAGGCGGGCGACCCAGCGTTCTGCGCCGTTCACCAGCTCGATATCCCAGACCAGGCCCTGCTGAGCGCCCCAGTCCAGCAGCTCGCCGGTGGCCTTCTCCAGCCCGTCCGGGTGCCCGTGGAAGCGAGCCACCGCGTACCGGCCGGCCGGGAGGACACCGCCGGCGACCCGATCGTCGCCGTCGACCTCGGTCTCGGTCGCGACCCCGGTCTCGATCTCGAGCTCGCCGGTCATGTCGATGACGTTGTACTTCCACAGCGCGGGACCGGCCGGTGCGACCCCGTGCTCGGCCAGCCAGCCGAAGACCTCGCCGGTCAACGGCGGAACCACCTCTCCCAGCTGCTGCATCGACACCCGAACGGTGATCGAGGCGTACGGCTGAGCGGGACGTTCGACGACTGACGGTTCCATGGGCTCCTCCTTTTGGTCGAACCTGACTCGACTCTGGATCTCAACTCTGGACCCACGGCGGTCGCGATACTCATCGGGTCGACCCGCTCCAGCACCCGCTCACGCACCGGGAAGACGGTCGAGGCACCCTCTGCAGGGGGTGCCTCGGTTACTCAAAGGGTGCGGGAGCGTACGAAGGGCGCAGCGTACGAAGGGGTGCAGGAGCGTACGAGACGGTGCGGCAGCGTACGAAGGGGTGCGGGAGCGAACGTGTGCGAACGAGAGCGCGTGAACTCAGCGCACCGGCGCCGTCAGCAGGACCTCCCCGGTGTGCGCCTCGCGAATCTCGATCTCGTCCAGTCGCCAGGTGGCGATCGGGGCTGTGCCGCCTGGGCGCATCACCTTGTTCGGCTTGGCGTACCAGCTCTTGACCTCGCTCTCGTTGCCGGAACGGTCCCGGACCCAGATCGCGTACTCCTCGTACGGCCCGCCGGGCGTCGAGGGCGCGGTCCCGGCGTACTGACACTCCACCTTCAGCGTGGTCTCGCTGCGACCGGGGGTTACGTCCACGACGGCGGTGATCCCGCTCGGCGCCACGGCCGAGAACGGAACCCGGTACGTCGACGGTGTGCCGATGATCCCGCGCGAGAACAGCAGCCCGACGCCGCCGACGATCAGCACCAGAGCGGCGGCGATGGAGCCGACGGTCAACAACACGCGCTGTCTCCGACTGTGACGTGCGCGGGAGAGCAGGGTCGGTCCGAACTCCGGCGGCAAACCCTCGTCGAGCTCCTCGACCGAGCCGGTCAGCGCAGCAGCGTCCTCCGGGGATGCCTGCGCGAGCAGACCCGGCATCCCGGCGATCTCGGACACCGCGCGCTGGCAGCCGGGACAGCCGGCCAGGTGCTGCTCGAACTCACGGCGCTCGCTCGAAGAAAGGGCGCCGAGGACGTACGAGGCATCCCACTGCAGATACGGGTCGGGCTCGTGCGACATCGCGCGCGGCCCGAGATCTTGCGCACTCATGTCGTGGTCACCCCCTGTTCTTGCAGCTTCAAGCGCAGCATTCGTAGTCCATAGTGCAACCGGCTCTTCACCGTGCCCTCCGGAATTCGGAGCCGTCCGGCGATGTCGGCGACGGTACGGCCCTCGAAGTAGGCGGCGCCGATCACCGCCCGATGCTCGTCGGAGAGCGTGGTCAGCGCCTCCGCGATCAGCCACCGATCGAGGACCCGCGACGTCGCGTCTGACTCGGACTGCTCCGGCATCACCGCGGCGGTGACCTCGTGCCGCGACTGCGCACTCCGCCACCGGTCGATGACCAGGTTGCGCGTCGCGGTGAACAGCCACGCCCGCGCCGCCGCATCGTCACGATCCAGCAGTCCCGGGTCCTTCCAGGCGCGCAGCAGTACCTCCTGCACCACGTCCGCCGCCTGCTCGCGATCGTGGGTCAGTCGCATGGCGAAGCGCCAGAGCTCAGCAGCGTGACGATCGTGCAGTGTCGCCAGAGCCGCCTCTTTCCCGGCCACTGCACCTCCTCACGCCACGACACTCCTTGGCGCCTCATCCAAGCAGACGACGTACGTCCTCGCCTGGTTCAACGCCCAACGAGTGGCCTGAACGAGCGGGCCGAATGAGGGGCCTGAACCGAGCGGAGCCGAATGAGGGGCCTGACCACGAGCGGGCCGAATCGAGGCCGCCCGTCAAAGACCCCTGTCTTCGCACCGCATCGCCCAGATGCGGAGCCACATCCTCCGAACCCGCCCCGTCTTCGCACCGCATCGCCCAGATGCGAGCCACATCCTCCGAACCCGCCCCGTCTTCGCACCGCATCGCCCAGATGCGAGCCATATCGCCGAGATGTGGTCTCGGATGCGCCTGACGGGGCCTCAACCCGACGCGCACACCGCCATCGGCCACTCCGCGCATTGACGGGACACTTTGCGCTCCGGCGCCGAGGCGCAAAGTGTCCCGTCGAGGCGCGAAGTGTGGGCGGAGAAGCGGGCTGACTGTAGCGGCGGCCCCGGTTGGGTGGTGGCGGAGGCCCGGGTGGCGGCGGAGGCCCGGGTGGCGGCAGAGGCCCGGGTGGCGGCAGAGGCCCGGGTGGCGGCAGAGGCCCGGGTGGTGGCAGAGGCCCGGGTGGCGGCAGAGGCCCGGGTGGCGGCAGAGGCCCGGGTGGCGGCAGAGGCCCGGGTCGCGGCAGAGGCCCGGGTGGCGGCAGAGGCCCGGGTGGCGGCAGAGGCCAGGGGCGGCAGAGGCCCGGGTGGCGGCAGAGGCCCGGATCACGGCGCTCTGATCCGGCAGCGGATCCCCCGCCCACGCGAGAACGGCGGGCCAGGATGCCGAGACATCCTGACCCGCCGTACGGGATCGCAACTGCCCGCGGAACGCACGCCGACCGCAGGGTTTGCGTGACCGAACTCCTCGGCAATGACCTGTCTCCGCTGGTGTAGGGGAGGCCGTCGCAGATCCGGGCAGCCGGCTCAAACGGTGGGGTGACCGTCCTCGTAGAGCCGGGGAACAACGTGGTTGGCCTGGAAGACGCCATCCGGGTCGACCACCGAGCGGATGGCCCGGAGCTTGTCCCAGCTGTCCGCCGCGTACCCATCCCGCGCGTCGACCGTGGTCTCGGCGAAGTTGAGGTACTGGCTCCCGGTGGCCCACGGACCCATCACCTCGTGGGTCAGCCGGACGGCGTCGGCGTGACCCTGCCGACCCATCTCCGGAGTCGCGGCGATCGCGGCACCGAACAGCAGGAACTCCCCGTCCAGCCGATCCAGCGCACCGCCGTTGGCGTGCGACCGGGAGAGCTGGCCGCCGAGCTGGCGGAGCTCACCGGCCAGCAGGCTGCTGGTCGATCCCGGACCCATCTCGCCCAGGAAGGCGTCGACGGCGGAATCGGACAAAGCTCCGAGCACGGCCGAGTCGCCCACCGACGGGGTCGGGCCCTCCGGATCCATGTGCAGCCGCGCCATGGCGCTCGCCGGCATCCGTCCGAACGTGTCCAGCTCCGGCTTCAGCTCGCGCAGCCCGGCGATCAGCTCGGCACCTCGCTCGTCGCTGCCGAGCACGGCACCATCGATGACGACCAGCTGGCGTCCCCGGATCATTTCCGGCAGCTCCGGCAGCGGCGGCAGGTTCAGCATTCGGAACGAGGTGGTGATCTCGTCCGGGGCACCCGGCGCCCAGTCCGCCCACCGGCGCAGCACCTTCTCCGCGTCGTTCCGGTCCCAGATGAGCATACCGGCGTACGCCGACTCGATCGGGTACAGCTGGAACTCCAGCGCAGTGACCACACCGAAGCTGCCGCCGCCACCCCGGAGCGCCCAGAACAGATCGGTGTTCTGCTCGCGGTCGGCTCGCACGTGGCTGCCGTCGGCCAGCACCAGCTCGACCGCGGTCAGGCTGTTGGCGGCCATGCCCAGCTTGCGGGCGTACATGAAGATGCCACCGCCGAGGCTGTAGCCGGCGACGCCCACGTCGGGCGAGGAGCCGTGCAGTGCGGCGAGCCCGAAGACGCCGGCGGCCTCGACGACCGGCAGCCACACCGAGCCGCCCTCGACCCGGGCGATCCGGGTGTCGGGGTTGATCGAGAGCTGCGCCATCTTGGAGGTCTTCAGCAGGACGACGTCGTCGAGCCGCCGCTGGGCCAGCGGGTTGGCGTTGTGGCCGGTGCTCTGCGGTGCGATCCGCAGGCCGGCCTCGCGAGCGGCGCTGACGATGTGCGACACCTGGCGCGGCGTGGTCGGATAGGCCACCGCTGCCGGCTGCAGGTCGACCGCGACATTCCACGGAGTCCGCGCCGCGTCGTACCCGGGATCGCCGGGCAGGTGGATCTCGGCGTCGACACTGCGCAGCACTGCGGCGGTGGTGTCCCGGTCAGTCCAGTTGGCCGCGAACTCGATGGTCATGTCGTTCCCCTTCTGCAAAGTCCTGCCGCCGGGTCTGCCCGGCGGGCTCTGCAGAAACAATGCGGCCGTACGCTTGCGGCCGACTTGGGAACGACTTGGGGCGCTCGGGACGGAGACCGCTTCCCCCCTCCTCACACTTCCCGTCTCGAAACTGGGCGCAAACTGCAACTCTGAAACGCATCAACCTGCAGGTTGCCGCCCACTTTCGGCTTCGGAGTAGGAGCGCACGTGACGGGCGAGGGCGGCTCATCGCGCCACCGCCTGGGTCCCCGCGAACGTACGCCGCAGGGCTCGGCCGGGCAGCGCATCGGTCCGTCGGCCCTCGTCGATCACCGCCGTACCGTTCACGAACACGTAGTCGATCCCCTGCGCCTGTTGCCGCGGCTGGTCGAAGGTGGCCGCGTCGCGCACGGTGTCGGGGTCGAACAGCACCAGATCGGCATAGTGGCCGACCTGAACCAATCCCCGGTCGACAAGGCGCAGCCGGGCGGCGGGACGGCCGGTGAGATGGTGCACGCAGTCCTCCAGGGTGAGCACGCCCAGATCGCGTACGTAGTGGCCGAGATAGCGCGGGAAAGTCCCCCACGCGCGGGGATGGGGCTTGGCGCCGACCAGGATCGCGTCCGAACCTCCGGTGTGCACCCGGTGCCGCATGATCGTCTGCACGTTCTCCTCGTGACCGACGTGCTGCAGGATCGTGGTGGCCAAGGCGTCGCGGACGAGCAGGTCGAAGAAGACCTCGGTCGCGGGGCGATCTTGATCATCTGCGAGCGCGGCGATGCTCCGCCCGACCGCGGCGTCCAGCTCCGGGTTGCGGACCCCGCTGACCTCGATGGTCGTCCAGTCGACGATGCAGCCGTGGCAGCCGTCGGTGCCGACGTGATCGAGCTCGTGCGCGAGCCGCCCTCGGGCCGCGTCGTCGCCCAGCCGGGCGAGCAGCGCGTCCGGGCCTCCGGCGGCGGCCCAGCTGGGTAGCAACGCGGCGAGGGTCGTCGAACCGGGCAGATAGGGATAAGTGTCCAGGGTGATGTCGGTACCGCTGTCGAGCGCGGAGTCGATCATGGCGATCAGCTCGCCGGCCCGACCGCGGTTCGGTTCGAAGTTCATCGTCGCGTGGGTGAGATGCAGTGCGCAACCGGCGTCGCGGCAGACCCCGATCATCTCGGCGTACGCCTCCAGCGCACCGGCGCCGTACGAACGGTGGTGCGGTGCGTAGAACCCGCCGAGCTCGGCCACCACGCGGCAGAGCTCGGTCAGCTCCGCGTCGTCGGCGAACATCCCGGGCGCGTACGTCAGCCCGCTGCTCATCCCGACCGCACCCTCGCGCAACCCCTGCCGAACGAGCTCGGCCATCCGCTCACGCTCCGTTGAGGTGGCCGGTCGGTCGTCGTTGCCGACCACCAGCATCCGGACGGTGCCTTGCGGGACGAGGTAGGCCGCGTTGCAGGCGATCCCCTGGTCGAGCCGGTCGAGGTAGCCCTCGACACCGTCCCAGGAGAAGTCGAAGTCGTCGGGCTCCCCGTTCCAGCCCGCGATCTGCCGCCGGATCGCGGCGCGAGTCGGTCCGTCGACCGGGGCGAACGACAGGCCGTCCTGGCCCAGCACTTCACACGTCACGCCCTGGCTCACCTTGGCGGTGTGGTCCGGGTTCGCCAGGATCTGCAGGTCGGAGTGGGCATGCATGTCGATGAAACCGGGCGCCAGCACGCGTCCGTCCGCGTCGATGCTGCGCCGGGCGGAGCTGGCGGTTCCGAGCGTCGCGGGCGCGAAGAGCGAGACGATCCGGTCTCCATCGACGGCCACATCGGCGGGTCGTCCCGGCGTACCGGTGCCGTCGACGACGAGGGCGTTGCGGATGATCAGGTCGATCACCGGAAGCCCTCTCAGAAGTAGGTGCGGACGAGGCCGACCACGACGGGGTCTGCGGCGTCCGGATCGTCGATCACGGGGATCAGCCGCCACTTGTCGAAGGCCGTACAGGGATGGGACAGCCCGAGCCTGAGCTCGTCGCCGATCTGCACCGGCGCCGGCGCCGCGGGGTCCCAACGGAGGAAACCGTGCTGGTCGTTCAGCGCGGTGACCCGCAGCTCGGCCACGTCGGCCAGTGACACCGGCTCCTCGGCCGCGTCGCGTCCACGGCGGAGCTGCACCCGCGGCAGGCCCTCGTCGAACGGCAGGTCCCGCTTGCCGGCATCGAACAGTGCCAGGCCCGGCTCCGGCTGGCTGCTCACCCGGACCCAGCCGTGCATCGCGCTGTGCAGACCGCGTCCCTCGGTTCGCGGCGACGTTCCGAGCGGGCTGATCTCGGAGTAGAAACCGTCGTCGTGCGCGAGGTAGGCGCCCGACCGCAGCACGACGCGTACGCCCTCGTCCACCAGCGGGCCGAGGACCTCGGCGACCACATCGAAGTACGCACTCCCGCCAGCGCTGACCACCGGCACGACTCCACCGGGATAGATCGCTTCGGCGACGAGGATCCGATGCACCTCGCGGAGCGACTCGAGGTAGCCGCGGACCACCGCCAGGCTCGCCGTGTCACTGGCGTGGCTGAGTGCACCCTCGTACCCAGCGACCCCCGCAAGCCGCAGGTGCGGCGCAGCGGCGATCGCCCGGCCGATCGCGACCGCCGTCTCGACGTCTCGAGCACCCGTCCGTCCACCGGCTCCGCCGACCTCGACCAGTACGTCGATCGGCCGATATCCGCGCCCAGCCTGCCCAGGCGCAGCCTGTCCAGCGGTTGCGTGCTCGGCCAGCGCCGACTCCATCAGCTGCACCGTACGAACCGAGTCCGCCCAGGTCAGCAGCTGGAAATCGTCATCGCCAGCGAGCTCGTCGGCGATCCAGCGCAGCGTCAGTGGGGAGATGATCGCGTTGGCGATCATCACCCGGGAGACGCCGAAGGCCCGGGCGACCGCGAGCTGGGGCACGTTCGCCAGTGTGATCGCCCACGCACCGGAGCCGAGCTGATCGGCCCAGAGCTGAGGCGCCATCGTCGTCTTGCCGTGTGGCGCCAGATCCAGTCCGCGCTCGGAGCACCACTCGGCCAGCACCCGGAGATTGTTCTGCATCCCCGGGGCGGACAGGGTGAGCAAGGGCGTCGGGAACTCGCTCAGCCGCAGTCCCGCGGCGGCGACCTCTCGAACCGGTTGCCCCCAGGTCTTCGGCGGCAGTCCCTTGTCCGCCCAGCTGACCCGTACGTCGGCCAGCGCGGCCACCGCCGCGGCGTCGATGGTGGCGGGATTCGGGTCGGGCATTCGAGACCTCTCGTCGGTTGGGCGGCGCGCTAGCGATCAAGCTATCGTATTGCATGACTCCATCCCGCTCACCGATAGGAGCAGATCAGGTGCCGAACACCTCGAAGACCGCCGTCAGCACCGATCAGGCGCCGGCGCCTGCCCACACCTTCTCCCAGGGCGTTCGATGCGGCCCGATCCTCCAGGTCTCCGGTCAGGGGCCGGTCGACCCCGCGACGAACAAGTATCTCTTCCCGGGTGATGTCAAGGCCCAGACCGGGCGCACGCTGGCCAATGTGGAGGCGATCCTCGGCGCCGGCGGCGCGACCTTCGACGACGTCGTGATGCTGCGGGTCTACCTGACGACCCGTGACGACTTCGCCGCGATGAACGAGGCGTACGGCGACTACCTCGCCTCGCGATGCACCGTGCTACCGGCCCGGACCACCGTCTTCACCGGGCTACCTCGAGAGGAGATGCTCGTCGAGATCGACGCCCTTGCCGTGCTCGACGACTGAGGCCGCGTCCTGGCCGCGAGCCGGCCTGCCCGACTCACGCAACTCATCCGAAAAGTGGGCGCACACCACAACTTCCGTCGGCGTGTCGCTGTTGTTTGCGCCCACTTTTCCGCTGGGAGAGGGACCCGTGGTGCCACGGTGGCTCGAAGCTCTGCCTCAGGACTGGTACGCAGGCACGCCAAGCAGCTGGTCGACGGTGGTGAACCCGAACCCGCGATCTCGCAGGAGGTCGATCAACGGGCCGATGGCGGCGACGGACTGGTCGCGGCGGCCGCCGTACGACTCGTAGCCGTCGTGGAAGATCAAGATCGCGCCGGGGGCCGCCAGACCGCTCGCCCAACGCGCCATCCAGCCGCCGGGGGGCTGGAACACCTCGAGCGGATGGGCGAAGTCGCCGGAGACCACCTGCAGCCCGGCATCGGCCACCGAGCGCAGCACCCACGGCCAGTGGCACAGCCAGGGCGGCCGATACAGCGCGGGAGCAACCCCACTGATCGAGGTCAGCGCGTCCTGCGCGCGAGCAATCTCATCGGTCTGCTTCGGCTTGCGGAGATAGCTGGTGAAGCTGTGCCGATAGCTGTGGTTGCCGAGCACGTGCCCCTCCTCGACCACCCGTCGGGTCGCGGAGGGGAAACGCTCGGCACAGCGCCCGACCTGGAAGAACGTGGCGGGCACGCTCCGCTCGGCGAGGGTGTCCAGCAGCCGCGAGGTGTACGGCTCGTTGGGGCCGTCGTCGAAGGTGAGCGCAACCAGCGGCAGCGCCGTGTCGCCCTTGTACGGAAAACGGCCGAACTGCTGGGAGCGGGCGCCGAAACCGGCCCAGTAGGCACCCGCCAGCGCCGCAGCGGCCGCCAGGATGGCGCCGCCGCTCCGGCTCCGGCCACGGGTCAAGCCGGCGATGCTGCCGTCCGTGCGCTCCCGGGTCGGGTGGATCAGCTGTGCCGACCGCGTCATGACGACCCCAACAGGTACCGGGCCAGTCCGAAGCTGGTCGTCAGCACAACGGCCACCCCCACGCCGACACCCCAGCGGAAACGGCGATGCTTCCGCTCCACGCGGAAGACCGGAGCGCGGCCGAGCACCGGGCGCTTCGCGATGCGGTTCAGGAAGTACGCCCCCAGGTAGTAGACGAGGAAGCTGACGAACAGCGTGTGCAGCAGCCCGTTGTCCTGCCGCCGCGGAGACGTTGCCACCTCGTTGCTGCGGTCCCAGATCAGGCGGCCGCGCTTGCGGAGCCGCCGCAGCAGATCGAGCTCGTCCCCACCCTGGGAGAGGTTGAGATCGTAGGAGTCGAAGGCGGACTTGCGGAACGCGGTGTTCGTCGCCGTGACATAGCCCAGCCAGCCGGTGACCCGGTAGATCGTGGTCACCAGGCCGAACAGCAGGGTGGTGAATCCGCCGATCCACCAGGGTGCGTCGCGATAGCGGCAAGGGCCGGCGACCCCGACCACACCCGGCCGAGACGCAAAGGACGCCTCGATGCGGGACAGCCAGTCGGGCGGGTAGACGGTGTCCGCGTCGACCGAGATGACGACGTCGCCGGTCGCCTCGGCCAGCCCGCGCTGACGGGCCTGGCACACCCCGGGAGCCGGCTCGTCGACCACCCGCACCCCGAAGCTCCGGGCGATCTCCGCGGTCGCATCGGTGCTGTTGTTGTTCACGACGATTATTTCGTACGCGCCTGGGTAGTTCTGATGCCGAAGGGAGTGAAGGGTCTCGGGGAGAAAGGCCTCCTCGTTGTACGCGGGCACGACGACCGAGAACCGCAACTGGGCCGGCTCTCGCATCGACACTCCCACGTTTCGGAACACTGCCAAGCGTCGGCCCCGAGCCGACAGTTGCAGACTAGTGGTTGCCGCCATGCCCTTCGACAAGCTCAGGGCACATGTCCGGGACAAAGCCGGGTTGTTGCCGATCGAGCCGAGACTGAACGTCCGAGTCAACAAGGTGCGTAGCGGGCGCGAACCCGCCCCGCGCAGCGCGAACCCGCCGCCGCGGGTGAGTGTCGGGTAGGGAGGACGCCCGGTCCCGTCTGGACGACCAAGTGAGAACGGCCCAGAACGCAGACTTGAGAAGATCGCAGATGCGGGCCGTTCGAACGCGGGAGGAAGACAGGACCAGTCAGGCGCCCGACCGGGCGCGAACCCGCGCACAGGACGGTGAGTGTCGGGTAGGGAGGACGCCCGGTCCCGTCTGGACGACCAAGTGAGAACGGCCCAGAACGCAGACTTGAGAAGATCGCAGGTGCGGGCCGTTCGAACGCGGGAGGAAGACAGGACCAGTCAGGCGCCCGACCGGGCGCGAACCCGCATCAACTACCCGTGCAACGGGTGGTCTCCCGGGCACATGACCAGCAGCGAGCGCCCCTCGTACGGACCGAGGGTGATGGCGAAGCTGTGCAGATCGTCGACCTCGCCCAGGTCCTCGTCGTTCATCATGTCGACCAGCGCGCTGCCCGGTACCAGCGTCTCGGAGATCACGCTGCCGGTGATCTCGTGCCCGGAGAAGTTCAGCACCGTCACCTGCTCCGCCTCGGCGAGCTGGTGCACCATCACCAGCATGGCCCGGTTCGAGACCTGCGGAACATCCAGCTGGACCCCGGTCGCGATCCCGTACCGCTTGCGGATCTCGAGGATGTCGCGCAGCCGCCGGGCGAACGAGCCCTCCTCCTCCAGCTGCGCCGGCAGCGATCCGTACAGACTCACACCCCGCGGCATCTGCGAGGTCGACTCGGTTGCGGTCGGGCGGTAGTCCATCAAGTCGTACGCCGCCCGGTGGATCCAGCGGGTGTCCCCATCGGCCAGCAGCGCCTTGATCTGGCTCCGATCGAGGGTGAGCATGCCGACCAGGTCCCAACCCGACAGCGCGAACACCCCGGGCTGCAGCGCGTTGAACATGACCAGCAGCAGGTGCGCGTTCTTGATCTGCTCGATCTCTGCAGGCGTCAGCGTCGTCAGATCGGTCAGGCCCATCGAAGCGGCGATGATCGTGGCGGTCGTGGAGGCGATCCCGTTCTGGGTGAAGGTCGCGTTGTACGGCCCCGCCTCGCCGGCGAGATGGTCCAGGAGATCCTGCCGGATCTTGACCGCGAGCTCGCCGCCGTGGATCTCGCCACCCCGGAACGTGAACACGTCGCCCGAGTGCAGGGTGGCGAAGTGGACGAGCTCGTACGTCATCTCGTCGTGGTTCTGCAGGGCGTGGATCAGCGAGACGGGCTCGACGCCGAGGTCGCGAGCGAGGTTGAGGGTGAGCCGCAGGAACTCGGTGTCCCCGGTGGCCATCGCGTGGTGATAGGCGGGCCGGTTGACGAAGTCGTAGGAGAGATCGGCGCCGCGTACGGAACCCTGCTGGATGTCGTTGATGGTGAGGTTGAGCTCTTGGAAGGTGAACCCGCCGACCTTGCGAACCATGCTCGAGATGAACTGGTTTGCCGCCTCCGACAGCGGGTGGCCCTCGGACCAGGCCGGCGCGCCTTCGCCCGTCTTCTCGACGGCGAGGAAGCCGTTGGCGTCGAGCCGCAGACCGCCGCTGCCGAGATCGCCGAGGGAGTGCAGCGCGTCGCCGATCACCAGCCGCATCCCGGCGAACGTCGGGTCGAGCCAGTTGATCGATGGCTGCCCTTCCTTGAAGTAGTGCAGGTAGACCCAGCGACGCTCGATCCCGTCCGGACCCTTGACCGGAGCGGTCGCGCTCCAGTTGGTCTCCTTCACGCCTTCTTCGAAGAAGATGACCCGCTGCAGCTTCCCGATGATGTAGCCGGCCTTCTCGAGCCGGTCCTCCGTCGCCGGGTCACAGTTGGCCGAGTCCCGACCCCGGTTCACCCGGGGCAGCAGGTGCCAGTCCTTCGGATCGATCTCCACCATGTGGTAGATGCCCGGGTAGTCGCGGTACTTCATCTCGGCCAGCCGGAAATCCGCCCCCTTGCCGGTGTGGCCAGGCACGATGTCGTCGATCACCGTGCCGCCGTACGTCGTGGCCACCTCACACAGCGTGCGGAACTCCTCCTCGGTGCCGAACGCCTCGTCGATGTGGGTGCTGATCCGGTCGAAGTGACCGTCGACGCTCGGGGTGGAGTCCCAGCCGCTCAGGCCGCCCGAGACCTTCACCGGGCCGGTGTGGATGGCCTCGATGCCGATTCGCTCGAACGCCTGCCACAAGTCGGGGTCGCCCAGCGTCCCGACGAACGACGCGCCGGACTTGGTGATCATCGAGATGGGGTACGCGGTGAACCAGACCGACGCCTTCTCGATCGCCGCGCGCGGGTCGGGATGCGCGAACGGGTTCTGCCACATGCTGCCCTGACCCGAGAACTGGGTCGCGATCGAGCTGGCGTCGGACAGCATGGACTTCTCGGTCAGCCAGTCGACGTACTCCGGGTTCTCGCCGGTCGGCGGACCCTTGCGGTCGGGCCGGGCGCGGCGCGGGAACAGTCCACGGAGTCGCGCGCGGGGGCGGAGGCGTTTGGGTCGCGCCGGGTAGAACTGCTCGTCGAAGGTGATCTCCCCGGTGATCTCGACGGGCGACTCCTCGTCGGTAGCCGTCCGGTCGGCCACACTCACGTCGTCCCGTGCGATGTCGTCCACCCGCGTTTCCTCCCCGAGCTCGGCTGTGTCCTCTCGAAACGCTAGTCCACCGCGCCCCCTCCGCGCCGACAGGACCCCCGCGCTGATTTGCTGCGACGTGTCCGAAATCCTCGGGCTGACAGCGAGCCGGCACACGTCGGCGGTTCGTACGTCGCACCCCGAGAGTGCACCCGGCACCCCATCCGCTCGCCACATGCCCGCGCCCCCAGGCGACTCGGCACCCCCCGTTTGCCAGCCCGGTCCTCCGAGTGTGTGCGGCTCCGGTTCGTACGGTCCCCGTTTGTCAGCCCGGTCGTCCAAGTGAGCGGTTTCTGACCTTATCTCGCCCCGTTTGCCAGCCCGGTCGTCCAAATGAGGCGGCTTCTGACCCGATTTGGCCCCATTTGCCAGCCCGGGCGGGCAAGTGGGTGCAGGCCGAGTCGTCAGGTGGAGTCAGCGCTCAGGGACGTTCGTGGGTATCGCCGAGCTGGCTGTGCAACGACCAGAGGAGGCCGAGCCCGGAGTCGCCGCCCTCGTACGAGTCGGGCCGGTCGAAGAACGGCCCGACGGTCTCTTGCCAGGCCAGGTTGTCGGCGTCGTCCCGCAAAGCCGCCCTCATCCGCTCGTAGTCCTCGACGTCCACCAGGTGGAACACGTGTCGCCCGTCGCGCCAGATACGCCAGTCCCGTACGCCCGCAGCGCGCAGCTTCCGGGCCACGGCCTCGGGGATCACCCCGTGTACCTCGTCGTAGTCGGACTCGTGCCCCGCTTTGAGCACCGTGTGCAACGCGACCTGCATGGTGTTCATCTCCTGTCCGCTCGCGAAGTCATCCCCTGTCCGCTCGCGCAATCGCGCCCTTCGACACACGCTCAGGGCAGGTGTCCAGGTAGGTCACCTCGCCCTTCGACAGGCTGAGGGCGCATCCTTGGTCTACTGGCCTGGCGGCCGGAGGCGCAGGGCCTGCATGCCGCCGTCCACGGCAAGATCGACGCCGGTGGTCGACCCCGAGCGGGGGCTGGCCAGGTAGGCGACGGCACCGGCGACCTCGGCCGCGCTGACCAGTCGGCCGTGCGGCTGACGGGCCTCCAGGGCAGCTCGTTCGGCAGCCGGATCGGCGGCGGAGCTGAGCAGCCGGCCGATCCACGGGGTGTCGGCGGTGCCCGGGTTGACACAGTTCACCCGGATCCCCTCACCAAGATGGTCGGCGGCCATTGCCCGGGTCAGGGCCAGCACGGCACCCTTCGTTGCGCTGTACAGAGCGCGTTGCGGCAGGCCGGCTGTCGCCGCGACCGAGCACGTGTTGACGACCGATGCTGCACCGGACGTACGTAGGTGTGGCAGCGCCGCACGGACGATCCGGACCATGCCGACCACGTTGATGTCGAAGACGCGGTGCCACTCCTCGTCGGGGTTGTCGGCGACCGTCCCCTGTGCGCCGACGCCGGCATTGTTGACGACGATGTCCAGTCCGCCGAAATGCTCGACCACCGCCCCGACGGCTGAGCGGCACGACGCGTCGTCCGACACGTCGCACGGCACGGCGAGCAGCGGCGGACGTACGTCGGAGGTCTGCAGGTCCAGCACCGCGACCCGCGCTCCGCCGTGGGAGAGCTCCTCGGCGACCGCCGCCCCGATGCCCGAGGCGCCCCCGGTGATCAGAGCGACCAGCCCGTCGAGCTCCCCGCTCAAAGAACCGGCCCTCCTGTCATCACGTGGCACTGGCTGCCCAGCCCGTCGATCTCGATCCTGACCACGTCGCCGTCCTTCAGGTACGGGAAGCGTCCCGACAGCGCTACCCCCTCTGGCGTTCCGGTCAGCACGACATCACCGGGCTCCAACGCCAGGTACTGGCTGAGGTGTCGGATGATCGTCGGCGCGTCGAAGATCATGTCGGCGGTGGAGGAGTCCTGGCGCGGCTCGTCGTTCACGAAGCTGCGCAGTCGCAACGAGCGATGATCCACATCGTCCGGGGTGACCAGCCACGGACCGATCGGGGTCGAGCCCGGCAGGCACTTGCCCTTGCTCCACTGGCCACCGGACTCCTCGAACTGAAAGGTCCGCTCGGACAGGTCGTCGGCAATGGTGAAGCCGGCGACGTAGGAGAGCGGATCGTCGTCGTCATCCAGCTCGTACGCCCGGCGACCGATCACCATCGCCAGCTCCACCTCCCAGTCCATCTTGTGGCTCCGCGCCGGGATCCGGACGGGATCGTTCGGGCCGCCGATGGTGTTCGGTGTCTTCATGAACATCACCGGCAGCGTCGGCGGCGCCGAACCGGATTCCGCAGCGTGCGCCGCGTAGTTCATCCCGATTGCAAGCACCGCGCCGACCCCGCGAACGGGAGCGACGAACTCGACCCCCTCGAGGTCGACCCTGTTCAGCCGCCCACCGGCCGCCGCGGTAGCGGCCTCCGCGAGCAACGGGAGAGTATCGGGTCGCAGATCTCCGAACTCTCCGCTCAGGTCGTAGGCCTGGTCTCCCGAGACGACGATCGGCACGATGCCGGAGGCGGTTCTCACGCGGGCGAACTTCATCGGTCTCCTTCGGTGCCGGCCTGCCTCGTACGGCGGGCCATCAGGTTCGACTCGAGTCACCATACATCGGACTAACTGGTACCAGAGAAGCGAAGAAGTCTCCTCACCCGATCCCTTGTGCCATAGAGATCGGATGTTTAAGGTTGAGTGATCTGCACCGACGAGAGGATCTCCGTGGCCAGGATCAGCGCGGCCCAGACGACCGACATCCGCTTCCCCACGTCGCAGCAGCTGGACGGCTCGGATGCGATGAACCCCGATCCGGACTACTCGGCGGCCTACCTCAGTCTCAGCACGGACGCCGACGACCTGGTCGGGGCGGGCTTCGTCTTCACGACCGGTCGCGGCAACAACATTGCCGCCGAGGCCATCCAGACCGTGGCCGACGACCTGGTCGGCGAGTCGGTGGAGGACCTGCTGGCCGACATGGGTGCGACGTACAAGCGATTCGTGTACGACCCTCACCTGCGCTGGCTCGGGCCGGAGAAGGGCGTTGTGCACATGGCGATCGGTGCCGTGGTGAACGCGTTGTGGGACCTGAAGGCGAAGCGTGCCGGCCTGCCCCTGTGGCAGCTCGTCTCGGCCATGTCGCCGGAAGAGATCGTCGGT
Organism: uncultured Actinomycetota bacterium; assembly: GCA_963797165.1. Classification (GTDB taxonomy): domain Bacteria; phylum Actinomycetota; class Actinomycetes; order Propionibacteriales; family Propionibacteriaceae; genus Microlunatus. The sequence continues at coordinate 444,477 of CAWCOM010000013.1, read as the reverse complement.
CTCGTCGATTTCCGCTACCTCACCGACGCGCTCACCCCGGTCGAAGCTCTGGAGATCCTCCAGCAGGCAGTCCCCGGCCGCGTGGAGCGCATCGAGAAACTGCTGGCCGACGGCTATCCCGCCTACACCACGACACCAGGCTGGCTCGGCTACTCCGACGAGAAGATGGTCCGGCTCGCGCAGGGCGCGATAGCGGACGGATTCAGCCAGATCAAGCTGAAGGTCGGGGGGAGCCTCGCCGATGACATCCGACGTCTGTCGCTGGCCCGCGAGGCAGTCGGCCCGGAGATCAAGATCGCGATCGACGCCAACCAACACTGGGACGTCGAGCAGGCGATCGACTGGGTCCGTCAGCTGCAGGAGTTCGACATTGCCTGGATCGAGGAGCCGACCAGTCCCGACGACTTGCTGGGACACGCCACGATCCGCCGAGCCGTCTCACCGACCCCGGTGGCCACCGGCGAGCACACCGCCAACCGGGTGATATTCAAGCAGCTGCTGCAGCTCGAGGCCATCGATGTCATGCAGATCGACGCGGCGCGCGTGGCCGGCGTGAACGAGAACCTCGCCAACCTGCTGCTCGCGGCGAAGTTCGGCGTGCGGGTCTGCCCGCACGCGGGTGGCGTGGGCCTCTGTGAGGCCGTCCAACACCTGTCCATGATCGACTACGTCGCCATCAGCGGGACGATGGAGGACCGCTCCATCGAGTACGTCGACCACCTGCACGAGCACTTCGTCGATCCCGTGCAGATCGCCGCCGGCCGCTACATCGCACCTCGCTCGCCCGGCGCGGGCACGCAGATGAACCCGTCCTCGATTGCCGAGTTCCGGCACCTCGGACGTTGAAATCCTGTTCGCCAGTCTCCGCTCGAAAGGTTTGAATCGTCCCGTGAGTCCCGTCCCCGATATTCCTGGCCCGAACATCGCATCCTTCCTGCAGGACCGGCTCGGTATGTTCATCCACTTCGGGTTGTACGCCCTCGCCGGCCGGCACGAGTGGGTCCAGAACCGCGAGCGCATCGCACCCGAGGACTACCGGAAGTACTTCGAGCACTTCGACCCGGACCTGTTCGACGCCGCCGACTGGGCGCGGCAGTGCAAGAACGCGGGGATGCGGTACGCGGTGCTGACCACCAAGCACCACGAAGGATTCTGCCTGTGGGACAGCGAGTACACCGACTACAAGATCACCAACACCCCGTTCGGCCGGGATCTGGTGCGGGAGTTCGTCGACGCCTTCCGGGCCGAAGGGATCAAGATCGGCTTCTACCACTCGCTACTGGACTGGCATCATCCCGACTTCACGATCGATGGGCACCACCCCTTACGGGACGCGCCGAACGTGGCCGAGCTCAACAAGGGCCGTGACCTGGCCCGCTATCGGGAGTACCTGCACAACCAGGTACGCGAGCTGCTCACCTCGTACGGGGAGATCTGCTATCTGTTCTACGACTTCTCCTACCCCGAGCACCTGCAGCCCGAGATCTGGGGCAACAAGAGCGACGCCGATTGGGGTGGCGAAGCGCTGATGACGATGACCCGGGAGCTCCAGCCCGGGATCGTGATCAACGACCGGCTCGGCATCCCCGGCGACCTGGTCACGCCGGAGCAGTACCAGCCGGCCGAGCCCATGCGTCGCGGCCGCGAGCTGGTCCCCTGGGAGGCCTGCCAGACGATCAACGGTAGCTGGGGCTACTACCGCGACAACACGTTGTTCAAGCCACCGGAGATGCTGGTCCGGATGCTCGTCGACGGGGTGAGCAAGGGCGGCAACCTGCTGTTCAACATCGGCCCGACCGGCCGCGGCAACATCGATCCCGTCTCGGCCGAAACCCTGTCAGGACTGGGATCCTGGACGTCGGTGCATGGCCGATCGATCTATGGTGCCGGCCCCAGCGACTTCACGCCGCCACCGGACTGCCGCTACACCCAGCGCGGCAACCGACTCTACCTCCACCTGTTCGCCTGGCCGTTCGAACACGTCCACCTGCCCGGTCTGGCCGGTCTGGTGGAATACGCCCAGCTGCTGAACGACGCCTCCGAGATCGCCATCAGCACGACCGATCCGGATGCGCCTGCGCACAATGTCAGCATGGGCGGTCTCCCCGCGGGAACGCTCACCTTGACCCTGCCGATCCGCCAGCCGGCCGTGATGGTGCCGGTCGTCGAGCTCTACCTGAAGTGATGCGGGCGATCCCGGAGGATCTGGGCCGGCTCGGGTATGGGGCGGCCAGTCTCGGCAACCTGTTCCACGAGGTGTCCGACGACGAGGCGTTCGCGACGGTCGAAGCGGCATGGAACGGAGGAGTCCGCTACTTCGACACCGCACCCCACTACGGGCTCGGACTCTCCGAGCGTCGGCTCGGAGCTGCGCTGGCTCGATATCCCCGAGAGACTTACCTGCTGTCCACCAAGGTAGGACGGCTGCTCGAGCCCACGCCCGAGAACGCCGGCCGGCTCGACGACCAGGAATTCATCGTGCCGGCCGCGTACCGACGGGTCTGGGATCCCAGCCCTGCCGGCGTTCGTCGCTCGCTCACCGAGAGCCTGGCGCGAATCGGCACGGACCGGATCGACATCGCCTACCTGCACGACCCGGACGAGTACGACCTCGTCGCCGGTGTCGCCGAAGGCGTGGCGGCCCTGGCCGAGGCGAGGGCCGACGGCCTTGTCCGAGCCATCGGGGTCGGCTCCAAGTCCGTGGCTGCGCTTGCTACGGCCGTCCGCACGGGGCGCTGCGATCTGATCATGGTCGCCGGGCGACTGACGCTGCTGGATCCAAGCGGTGCCGAGCTGCTCGACCTCTGTCGCGAGTTCGGGGTCGGCATCGTCAACGTCGGCGTCTTCAACTCCGGAGCGCTGGCCGCCGACCGCCCCAGTCCGGCGCTGAACTTCGACTACGCCCCGATCACCCCCGAACGGCTCGCGGAGCTCGAACGCGTGCACGACGTGTGCGCGCGCTTCGGCGTCCGGGTCGCCGATGCCGCACTGCAGTACTCCTGGCAGCTCCCCCAGGTGGTGAACGTGGCCGTGGGCGCGTCGACGGCGCGCCAGATCCGGCGCTCGCTCGCCGGCATGACCACGGACATCGACCCGGCCATCTGGCCTGCGCTCGCCGCAGTGTCGGCGCCGGCAGCGACGCCCGTACGCTGATCGCCGGCAACGGCCGATCATGATCGACACCCATCTGCACCTCTGGCAACTGTCGCGCGGTTGGTACGACTGGAACACTCCGGCGCTGGGTCCCCTGCATGCCGACAGCGCGCTCGGCGACGTCTCCGACGCGATGGCGTCGGCCGGGGTCACCGGTGCGGTCGTGGTGCAGGCGGCCGACACGACAGCAGAGACGGAGTGGCTGCTGGCGCTGGCCCGCGAAGAGTCACAGATCGTCGGCGTCGTCGGCTACCTGCCGCTCACCGACCTTTCCGAGCTCGAACGTCTTCTCACCGCGTACGCCGGCAGTCCGCTGGTCGGTGTCCGCCAGTTGTGGCACGACCACGCCCACCCGAACGAGCTCGCCCATCCGGCGGTCCTTGCCGGCCTCGGGATGATCGGTGAGGCGAGACTGGCGATCGACGTGCCCGATGCCTTTCCGTTGCTCGGGCCGGCCCTGACCGAGGCCGTCGACCGGCTCCCCCACACCGCATTCGTGCTGGATCACTGCGGCAAGCCGCCGTTCGGTGACGCCCCGGCCTGGCGGCGCTGGGAGTCGCGGTTCGTCGAGCTGGCCTCGCGACGGAACGTGGTCGTGAAGGTGTCCGGCTTGTTCGGCGGCAGCGGCGCAACGACGGCCGCAACCGACGACGAGCTGGCCCGAGTCGTCGAGCTGGCCCGGACCGTCGCCGGCGCCGATCGGACGATGCTCGGCAGCGACTGGCCGATGAGTCGAGACCGACTCGGCTACGCCGCCGGCTTGTCGAAGCTGACCGGACTGCTCTCGACGTGGTCCGCCGACGAACGAGCCGCGGCGACCAGCGGCACCGCTCAGCGGACCTACGGGCTGTCCTGACGTCGCCGGCGCGTCGCAGTCGCCGCGCACAGGCTGACTCGGTCGACCGGCCTCGAGGGTCCTACTCGGGCAGCAACGCCCGCTCCAGCACTGCGCGGCGGACCCAGTCCTCGACCCCGGAGACGTGTGCACTCAGTCGCCCCGACGCCAGCGCCGGATCGCGCTGGGCCAGCGCGGCGAGAATCGCGCGATGTTCGCCCAGGGTCCGCTCGATCGCACCGCTCTGCGTGATTCCGCGCCACACCCGCACCCGGCTCGTCGGGCCGGCGACGACGTCGAGCAGGTTGCAGAGGAACTCGTTGCCGCTGATCGTGGCGATCCGGTGGTGGAAGGCCAGGTCGTGCGCGACCAGTTCCTCGACATCGGACTGTGAATCGACGTGACCGAGGAGCACCTGCAGCTCGTCGACCTCCGACGGGGTGATCCGTGCTGCGGCCCGCGCACCCGCTGCGGACTCGAGGATTCGTCGTACCTCGAGCAGATCGAGGATCGTCTCGTCCTGCTGCAGCTCGAGCACGAAGGACATCGCGTCCATCGCCGAGCTCGGCCGAAGATCGGTGACATAGGTCCCGTCGCCTCGGCGGACGTCCAAGACGTTGATCATCTCCAGCGCCTTGACTGCCTCCCGCAGCGAGTTGCGGGACAGTCCCAGGGACGTGCTGAGTTCCTTCTCCGGCGGCAGCCGGTCGCCCGGCTTGAGCCCACCCGATCGGATCAGGTCGCGGATCTTCGCGATCGCCTCATCCGTCACCGCCACCCGAGCAGTCTAGAGTCGCCTCTCGGAGCCACGGCCCGCCGACTCCGGCGACCACGGCTCCGGTGACCACACGGCCGCGATTCTCGCCTGAGTCTTTACGCCGTAAGTAATCCACCAGACGAACCCGAGAGAAAGCGTTGACTGGGCTGTGCAGGTGGCGCCATGATGATCGACGGGTCGACGTGGCCCAGATCACAGTCGTCAGGGGCGCGGTCTGGACTGGGAGGATCAGTCTGCGTCTCGATGTCATGGTGTGATCCGGTGCGGCATGCCCGGATCCTCGACAGGGGAGCGTAATGCGTACTTCGAAAGTGCTTGCCGCGGTAGGGGCGGTCACCACCGGCCTACTGCTCGTCACGCCGACACTTGCGTCGGCCCATCCAAGACCGAACCCGACACCGGTGGTCAAGTCCACCGCCGCTCGCCGCACCGTTCAACCTCGACGCTGACCCACGGCAAGGTGCTACGTCGCCGACGGGTTCGCCCAACCTCGTCGGCAAGCTCAAGGCGCGACGGCACGATCAAGACCATCGCCGCCGACGCCCCGGGCACATCCGGGTGTCGCTACCTCGAAGGACGGGCGCCATCTCGCCTTCACCTCGACCGAGACGAGCGAGGAACGTTCGAGAACACAGCGAGCGGGCTGAACATCTGGGGACCGCGCGGCAAGCGCGTCCACGCCGACACGCTGGCGTACGAGACGAAGAACAATCCCGACAAGATAAACTTCTACGGCGTCAAGAATCCCAGTCAGTGCGTGATCGACGCGTTCACTGCAGCCCAGTTCCCCGTTGCCGAGACACGGCCACGTCGACTCGCACGCCTACTCGGTGACGCCGTTCGGTGGCAAGTGGATCGTCGCGGACGCGGGTGCGAACACGCTTTGGAAGATCGACAACTCGGGCAAGATCCGCACGTTGGCCGTCCTCCCGCCACAACCGACCAAGATCACCGCAGGCATGGCAAGGGCCCTCGGCCTTCCCGACTGCGTGGTGGGCGTGACCTACAACTTCGAGCCAGTGCCGACCGACGTCGAGGTCGGCAAGGACGGCTACCTCTACGTGACCACGCTGCCGGGTGGCCCGGAGAGCCCGGTCGCTGGGCGCTCGGGGCAAGCTGTGGAAGGTGAACCCGTACTCGGGCAAGGCCTGGGTCATCGCCAGTGGCTTCCTCGGCGCGACCAACCTGGCGATCGGCAAGCACGGCGAGATCTATGTGGCCGAGCTACTTCGGCGGAAACATCTCGGTCGTCAAGCACGGCAAGAAGTGCGAACTACCTCGCCCTGCCGCTGCGTCGTGGCTGTCGAGACCGAGCAAGGGCGGCTAGCTGTGGGCCGCACACGTCCGGGCAACGAAGCGCCGCCCGCACCGGGCACGATCGTGAAGATCAGCAAGGGCAAGGCGTACAAGCAGGCAAGCATCAGGCGGTAGGGCACACCCGAGCAGCGGCAGGGGCGGTAGCGATCAGTCGCTACCGCCCCTGCGTTGTCTTTCCGGACTTCGGAGTGGCTAGCGCGCCGCGCCGGCCAGCTCCTTCTCCGGCTCCGACTCCGGCTCCGCGGCGATCTCGTGACCGTGCTCGTCGTCAACCATCGTGGTCTCGTCGAACGGGTCGTCGCCGGCCAGCACCTGCTTCAGCTGATCCGTATCGACCGACTTGGTCCAGGTGCCGATCACCACGGTCGCCACGGCGTTGCCGGCGAAGTTCGTCACCGCACGGGCCTCGGACATGAACCGGTCGATGCCGACGATGAGGCCGACCCCGTCGGTCAGCTCGGGACGGTGCGACGCGAGGCCGCCGGCGAGGGTCGCCAGGCCGGCACCCGTGACGCCGGCCGCGCCCTTCGAGGCGATCATCATGAAGATCAGCAGGGAGATCTGTTCGCTCGCACTCAGCGGGTCACCCATCGCATTGGCGATGAACAGCGAAGCCATCGTCAGGTAGATGGCGGTGCCGTCGAGGTTGAACGAGTAGCCGGTCGGCACGACGACGCCGACGGTCGAGCGGGAGACGCCCAGGTGCTCCATCTTGGCGATCAGTCTGGGAAGGGCGGACTCCGACGACGAGGTCGCCACGATCAGCAGGAACTCGCGGGCGAGGTACTTGAACAGCTTGAAGATGTTGATCCCGGTGACCAGCTTGAGCACCGTGCCGAGGATGACCACGACGAAGAGGAAGCAGGCGAGGTAGAAGCCCACCATCAAGATCGCCAGGCTCTTCAGCGCGGCGACACCGGTCGCGCCGACGACCGCGGCCATCGCACCGAAGGCGCCGATCGGCGCCAGCCACATGATCATCGACAGGATCCGGAAGACCAGCTTCTGCAGGTAGCCGACACCCTTCAGGATCGGCTCGCCACTCTTGCCCATGGCCTGCAGCGCGAAACCGACCAGCAGCGCCACCAGAAGTGTCTGCAGGACGACCTCGGTGGTCAGGGCCGAGAACAGTGTGGTCGGGATCATGTGCAGCAAGAACTCGGCGGTGGTCAGCTTCTCGACGGTGCCGGCGGTGGCCGCCTTCTCCGCGACCTCGGGCGTGATGTGCAGGCCCTCGCCTGGGTGGATGACGTTGCCGACCAGCAGGCCGATCGTCAGCGCGATCGTCGACATGACCAAGAAGTAGATCAGCGCGATGCCGCCGACCTTGCCGACCTGGGACGCCTTGCGGACCGATCCGATCCCGAGCACGATGGTGCAGAAGATCACCGGGGCGATCATCATCTTGATCAAGCTGACGAAGCCCGTGCCGATCGGCTTCAGCTCCTTGGCGAACTCGGGGAACAGCAGCCCGACCCCGATCCCCAGGCCGACGGCGACGATGACCGCGACGTACAAGTAGTGCGTACGATCCTTCTTCTTCGCCGGCGAGCCGGCGGGACGTGCATCGGTGGCGGTGGCCATCGTGTCACCTCGCATCTTCGTTGAGCGACTCAGATCCCGGGTTGGGATGTCCCTCATCCTGGGCGCGATCGTTCCGCAGGCAGCCCTTTCGTTCATTGAGTTCACGAGCGGTGTGACAATGCCCCATGGCCAGTGAGGGCGTACACAGGCGCCGGCCGCGCAGTGTGGCTCGCCAGATCCTGGCACTCGAGCTCCTGGTCGTGGTGGTCCTCGTCATCTGCGGGCTGGTGCTGGCATACGTCGATGCCAGCGCCGACCAGCGCCGGCAGTCCGAGGACCGGGTCCTCGCGGTGGCCACCACGGCCGCGGACTCCCCGCAGATCACCGCGGCGCTGAAGACCTCCGACCCGAGCGCGTCGCTGCAGCCGTGGTCCGAGCGGATCCGACACGACACGGGCGCGGACTTCGTCGTCGTGATGTCTCCGGACGGCATCCGATACACCCATCCCGACCCGAGCCAGATCGGCGGCCACTACCTCGGCTCGATCGCCGAGGCACAGCGCGGCGAGAACCATGTCGAGCAGTTCACCGGCACTCTCGGTCCGTCGGTCCGTGCCATCGTTCCCGTGCGAGACGGGTCCGAGATCGTCGCCCTGGTCTCCGTCGGGATCACCACCGCAGCCATCGCCCGGTCGCTCTGGCCGAGTCTGATCGCCATCGCGATCGCGGCCGTCGTCGTGCTGACGGTCGGAGCGCTCGGCGCCTGGGCGATCAGCCGCCGACTGAACCGGCAGACGCACGGCCTGGGCGAGCGCGAGATCACCCGGATGTTCGAGTACTACGACGCCGTGCTGCACGCTGTCCGGGAGGGTCTGGTGCTGCTCGACCCCGCCGGTCGGGTGCAGCTGGTCAACGACGAGGCGCGTGAGCTGCTCGGGCTGACCGACCCGATCGGCCGGCCGGCCGACGAGCTGGAGCTGCCGGAGCCGCTGGTCCGGAGCATGCTCGACGAGGGAACGGTGGTCGACGAGATCCACCTGGTCGGGCCCAGGATGCTCGTGGTGAACAAGACGCCTGCCGTCTGGTCGGGTCGGGTCGTCGGCTCGGTGATCACACTCCGCGACCGCACCGACCTGCAGGCCATCTCCGGGGAGCTGGACTCCGCGATCGGGCTGGCCGAGACCCTGCGCTCGCAGAACCACGAGGCCGCCAATCGGCTGCACACGGTGGTGTCGCTGATCGAGATGGGTCGCGCGGACGATGCCGTCGAGTTCGCCACCCAGGAGCTCGAGCTCGCCCAGCGGCTGACCGATCGGGTGGTGAGTGCTGTCGACGACCCGGTGCTGGCCGCCGTCCTGCTCGGCAAGTCCGCACAGGCCCAGGAGCGCGGGATCGAGCTGACCGTCGACCCAGAGTCGCAGGTCAGCGCCCTCAGACTCGATCCGCAGGCGGTGGTGACGATGCTCGGCAATCTGGTCGACAACGCGATGGATGCGGCCACCGAGACCTCCCCACCCCACCGGGTGGACGTGCGCGTCACAGCGGAGCGGGACAGGTTCTGGTTGACGGTCGACGACAGCGGCCCCGGGCTGAGCCCCGACGAAGCGGCTCAGGCGTTCCGCCGGGGATGGTCCACCAAGGACAACGGAGGACGACTCGGCCGGGGAATCGGGCTGGCGCTGGTCGTCCAGGCGGTGCGTAGCCACGGCGGCACGATCACGGTGGACCGGGGACCGCTCGGCGGAGCGAGGTTCGAGATCGTGATCGACCCGGCCGCAGCGGTCGCGGAGGCGTCGGCCACCAGCATCGACCAGGGGGGATCGGCGCCGTGACGACGTACCGAGCGCTGGTCGTCGAGGACGAGCCGGTAGCGGCCGAAGCGAACGCGGCGTACCTTCGGCGGCTCGGGTTCGAGGTGGTGGCGATCGCCGCGAGCGGCCAAGAGGCGCTGCGCTGTCTGGCCGGTCGAGGTGACGTGGACCTGATCCTGCTCGACATGCATCTCGGCGACGGTCACGGGCTGGCGCTGCTCCGCCGGATCCGCGCCGCGGGACACGGCTGCGACGTCATCGCCGTCACGTCCGCCCGTGAGGTCGACGTGGTTCGGCAGGCGGTCGCTCAGGGCGTGGTCTCCTACTTGATCAAGCCGTTCACCTTCGCCGGCTTCCGGACCAAGCTCGAGCAGTACGTCCGCTACCGCGAACAGCTGGGGGCCAGCCAGATGGTCGGCCAGTCCGACGTCGATGCGATGCTGGCCACCCTCCGTCCGACACTCAGCTCGGCCGATCTGCCCAAGGGTCTGACGATGACCACGCTCACCCGGGTCAGCGCAACGCTGCGGGATGCGGAACGGCCGATCTCGGCCTCGGAGCTGGCCGAGGAGATCGGCGCGTCACGGGTGACGGCACGACGCTACCTGGAGCACTTGGCCGACTCCGGGCTGCTGGACCGAGACACCCGCTATGGCCGTACGGGCAGGCCTGAGGTCGAGTACCGCTGGCGCGGGCGACGCGGCTGAGGCCGTCGAAGGTGCCGACCGACACCGACAGTTAACCGACCCGTCACGAATCAAGCGGTATTTCGAGCCGTTCCGTGTGCTCTGATGGACAGACAGCCGCGAAATCTGGGGGGAGAACGCGACGATGGACACGATATGCCCGAAGTGCGGCAGACCGGCCGAGATCACCTGGTCGGGTCGGATCGCCGCGAGCGAGTCCGGCCGTTCCGACGACCGACTCGCCATTCGCTGTGTCGACCTGCACTGGAGCGTGGTCGAGGAGTCCGAGCCGGCTTCGTTGCCATGGGGCACCGTGCGGCACCGCTCCCGCTCGACCGGCGCTCCCCGTTCGGCCTAGCGCCGGCGGCGGACGGTGCGGTGCCTTCACCCCCAGGAAAACTGGTCGCAAACAACAACATCCACCGGCGTGTCGTTGTTGTTAGCGCCCACTTTTCGGGGAAGAGAGCTCAGGCCGGGCGGGAGCCGACGAAGAACTCTCGCGGTAGCCGGTCCTCGTTCGTGACCTCGGCGACCACGCGCGCGGTGAAACCGGCGTCGGTGAGCACCCGGAGCCAGAGCTCGCGCGGGAACAGCCCGAGGACATGGGTGTCGTGGGCGACTGACACCGTCCCGTCGACGGCTCGCAGCAGGAAGGCGTAGTCGGTCTGGGTCGTCGTGTCACCGGGGTCGGGATCGACCGACCAGGAGAGGTAGCGGATGGCGCGACCGTCGGGCGAGTCGTTGCCGCCGTGCTCGGTCTCCGGCTCGAAGTTCTCGGCGATGTTGTCGGGCACGAGGACGGCGACGCCGCCGGACCGGCAATGGACGTACGCCGTCTCAACGGCCTTGCGGAGATCCTCCTCCGTCGTCATGTACTCGATCGCATCGTGGACGAAGACTGCGTCGAACGTCCGGTCCAGCCGCAGCTCGCGCATGTCTCCCTGGAGGTGCTCGCACTCCGGGTTCAGTTCGTGGGAGACGGCGAGCATCGCATCGGAGATGTCGACCAGTGTCATCGCATAACGCGCCTTCAGGTGGAAGGCGTTGTTGCCGCCGCCACTGCCGAGCTCGAGCACGGTCCGGGTCGGTCCAACTGCGGTGTCGAGCAGCGAGGCGGCGAATCCTGCCTCCTCGGCGTACTCGGCCGGGGCCGACACCAGGGGCCACCACGTCGCCAGGTCGCCGTAGAAGCGATGGACGGTCACATCGTTGTTGGTCATCCGAGCGCGCCTTGTCAGTGATCCGCCGCGCCGGGTGTGTGCCAGGCTCGGTCCCGGCGTTGCACCATGCCGCGAACGTACGCTGCCTGGCCGAGATGTTGCTGCAGGTCACCGATGACGCTGACCAGTCGGGCCGCAGCGGTCACCGGCGGATCCCAGCGGGTGTCGACGACGCGTTCGAGCTCCTCACCGGTGAGGGTGGCGAGATAGCGCCTGGTGAGCTGATCGACCTCCGCGTGGTAACCGGCCAGCAGCACCGCGGGCACCCGCACCCGGCCGACGTCCTCGGCGCTCTGCCCGTAGCCGGTCGCCCACTCGTCGAACGGGAGGGCGAACCGATCGCGCCACGCCGGCCAGCACTGCTCGACGCCGGCGACATCGGCGACGTGGTCGTCCTGGACCCGGGTCGAGTGCCAGAGCAGCCAGGCGATCGTGTTCGCCTCCGGATCGGGACGCCAGCTGCCGGCCTCGTCGCCGAGATCGTCGGTCAGGTCGACGACGAGCTCGCGGACGCGGTCGAACAGATCCTCCAACAGTGCGCGCGCTGGTCCGGCATCGGTCATGTCGCCGACGCTACCGTTCGGCCTCCTCGCCGTGACGAGGTGTCAGCATGCGTCGAGGCCGCGGTCGGCCGATCTGCGTCAGGACGCGGGACCCGGCACCCCGTCCACCACGGCCGCCGCGCCCACCGGCACGGACAGGCTGAGCGCGAAGTCGCCGGCGTCGTCGGTCCACCACGCGGCGGGTCGTAGTCCGGCGGCGACCAGCTCGTCCTCGACCCCTGGCCGGGTGAACTTCGCGGAGATCTCGGTCCGGATCTCCTCACCGGCCTCGAACGGCACGTCCATCCCGAGCGCGGCGATGTGCACGCACTGTCGGCGAGTCGAGCGGAGCCTCATCTCCATCCAGGACTGTTCCGCGTTCCAGAACGCGACGTGCTCGAAGGTGTCCAGGTCGAACGCCGCCCCGACCTCGCGGTTCAGCACCGCGAGCACGTTGCGGTTGAACTCTGCCGTCACGCCGGCGGCATCGTCGTACGCAACCAGCAGCCGGTCGACGGACTTCACCAGGTCGACGCCCAGCAGGAACGTGCCGTCGGAGTCCATCGTCGCCCGCACGCCGCGAAAGAGTCGGCCACGCCCGGCACGGTCGAGATTGCCGATCGTGGATCCCAGGAAGGCGACCATCCGCGCCGGGTAGTGCGGTAGCCGGTCGAGATGCTGTTCGAAGTCCCCGACCAGACCCTCGACCTCGATCGGTGCGAACTCGGCGGCGATCGCCGTCGTGGCCGACTTCAGCACCTCGGGATCGACGTCGAACGCCACGAAACGTCGCAACCTGCCTGCATCACGGGCCGCAGCGAGCAGCAGCCGGGTCTTCTCCGAGGTGCCGCTGCCCAGCTCGACGAGGGTCTCCGTCGGCGACTCGGCGACGATCTCGGCCGCACTCGCCGCCAGGATCGACCGCTCGGCCCGGGTCGGGTAGTACTCGGGCAGCCGAGTGATCTGGTCGAACAGGTCGCTACCGACCGCGTCGTAGAAGTACTTCGACGGCAGCGTCTTCACCTCCGCTGCCAGACCGATCCGTACGTCCTCGGCGAGCGTCGAGGCCGGCTGGTCCTCGGCCAGCCGGGTCAGCACGACGCCTCCAGCTCGGTCACGGTGACCCGGCCGTCGGCCAGCGTCACCAGCCGTCGATCCGGTACGTCCACCCAGCCCGGCTCGTCGTCGATCGGTTCACTCGCCACGACGACACCCGTGCTCTCGATCCGATAGCTCAAGGTGTCCCCCCAGGTCGTCGCCAGGATGCGCCGGCCGTCGGTGACCAGGACGTTCAGCACCGCCGCCGGATCGCGGTGGGCGATGTCGACGATCACCTCACCGAGCCGGTCCGGGCCCACGGCGAACACCTCGGCCGCCAGCCACGCCGAGTCACAGGCAGATTCCGCGATCCGGTCCGCCTTGAGCACGTCACGATCGACCCGGCCGTTGTGCGACAGCAGCCACCGTCGCAAGGCAAAGGGCGCGGCGGCGCTCTCCTCGATCGGCATCCCGACCGTCGCCGATCGCACTGCGGCAAGGATGCAGGTCGAGCGCAGAGCTGGCGCGACAGACGCGAAGGAGGCATCGCCCCACAGCGGGCGGGCCGATCGCCAACGGGCCGGCTCCGCGCGGGCCACCGGGTCTGCCGGTAGGTCGCCGAGACCCGCGGTGTGCGGGCGGCCGGGAGTCTCAGCCGGGTAGAACCCAACCCCCCAGCCGTCGGCGTTCATCAGCCCGCGCATCTGGCGGCGCGGAGCGTACGACTGCCGTAGCAGCCCGAACGGCGGATCGAGAACCAACGAGGCGACCGATCGTGGCTGGCCGAGCCAGCCGACGTGGCGGCACATCAGGCGTCCCAGGCGAGCCGGAGGCCGCAGAAGATCTGCCGCCGGACCGGTAGGTCCCAGTTGCGGAACGACGGCCGGATCGCGCTCGCCGCGGTCGCCCAGGAGCCGCCCCGGAGCACCTTGTTGTCCCCACCGAAGAAGGGCGCGCTGTACTGGGAGTAGAGCATCGGCGCGAAGCCCGGCCAGGGCACGAAGGCAGACGAGGTCCACTCCCAGACGTCGCCGATCAGCTGCTCGACCCCGTACGCGGACGCTCCCGCCGGGTAGGCGCCGACCGGTGCCGGCCGCAACGCGGCACCACCGACGTTCGCGAGCGCGTCAGTCAGGGCGCTGTCACCCCACGGCCACCGGCGTCGCCGGCCGAGAACCGGGTCCCACGCGCACGCCTTCTCCCACTCGAGCTCGGTCGGCAGTCGCGCACCGGCCCACGCGGCGTACGCCTCTGCCTCGAAGAAGCAGACGTGCTGCACCGGTTCGTCGGCCGGGATGTCCTCGACGAGTCCGAATCGGCTGCGACTACCGTCGCTGTGCCGCACTCCGCTGCGATTACCGTCGCGGGACCAGAACTGCGGCCCGACCAGCTGGTGCTCGACCCGGTGCGCCCATCCGCGGTCCGACCACCAGCCAGCTGCGTCGTATCCGCCATCGTCGACGAACGTCTGCCACTCGGCATTCGTCACCGGGACCCGGCCGATCCGGAAGGCGGGCAGCTCGACGACATGGGCCGGCCGCTCGTTGTCCAGCGACCACGGCTCGTACCCGGCGTCCACCCCGAGCACGAACTCACCGGCCGGGACAAGCACTGCTTCGCTCGACACCGTCCGACCCGGCGGAAGCTGAGCGCCCGGGCCGAGCAGCGCATCGCCCTCGCGGAGCTGGTGGGTCGCGTACATCGTCTCGACGTGCTGCTGCTCGTGCTGCTCGACCATGGCGAACGGGAAGAGCTCGTCCGCGGCCGGATCGGCACTCGCCAGCCGGTCGAGGGCACGACCGCGGACGTCGGCGATGAAGCTCCTCGCCCGGGCGGGTGAGAGGAGCGGCATCCCGGCCCGTTCAGACCGGCTCGAGCGGAACGCGTCGTAGAGCCGATCGGCATCGGTCGGCAGCACTCCCGGACACGCTGCGTCGCCGCCGCGGAGCAGCCAGAGATCCTCCTGCTGACCCACATGGGCGAGGTCCCAGACCAGCGGGCTCATCAGCGGGCTGTGCTGGCGGGTCAGCTGGCTGTCGTCGAAGTCGTTGAGCGTGAGGGTGCGGCTCCGGGCGCGCTCTAGTCCGGTTGCGATCTGTTCGGGGCATATCTGCTTTGGGGATATCGGCTTTGGGCATATCGGCTTGGGGGATATCGATTCTTCAGGCATCGAGGGCCTCCTCGAGGATTCTTCGGCCATCTCCGCCCGCAGCGTTGCGGAGGCGATCACCGGGCGTTCGACTGACCGACAGCAGCTGGGCGTAGGCGGTGGCGTCGGCGCGAAGGTCGTTCGGACAGTGGTCGACGGCGATGTCGGCGCAGGCCACGGCGACCCGGTGCAGCTCCGGGTCGCCCAGCCCGATCTCGGCGGCGTGCTGCCACGAGGGTGCAAGAGGTTCGATCAGCTCGGCAGCCCGATCGGATGCGGTCGGATGATCGCAGAGCGTGCCGACGATGGCAGCCAGCCCGGGCCACAGCGACATCGGCGACCGCGTCCAGGAAGCGCAGCTCCAGATAGCCGCGCGGCCGAATCGGCGGGAAGAGAGTGGTCAGGTGGTAGTCCAGGTCCGTGCTGGTCGGCGGCCGGCCGACGCGATCTGGCGTACGAACCCAGTCGGCGAAGCTCAGGCCGGGCGGAGGCTCGGCGATGCCGCCCGGAGCATGCTTGGTCGCCGCCGAGCCGTCGGTCGGCTCCGACTCTAGGCGGATCATCATCACTGGAGCCGACAGCGCGTAGTGCGCCCAGGCGGCGGCCGGGTCGGCATCGAAGCCGACCGGAGCCGTCCGGGCGGGGTCGATCGCCGCCCAGCCCTCCTGCCGCATCGATGACCAGCCCGAGCTGTCGCCGGCAGCCATCGGTGAGCACGCCGACATCGCCCCCAGCAGCGGCCCGAGGCGGGAGATCCGGCCCAGTCGTTGCTTCCAACGATCCCGCAGGCCGGCCTCGAGGTTGAGCTGCAGGCCCGCGGAGCTGGTCATGATCAGGCGTCCCGCCGGTCCGCAGCGGTTTCGGTCGAAGTAGCGCGTCATGGCCGCATAGCGGGGTGCCGGGTTCATCAGCTCGCCGGGTCTGACCGGATCAAGCCCGAGAAAGGCGAGACCGTATCTCTGATCGCGGAGCAGCCGCTGCAGCACGCGCTCGTCGTCGCGCAGTGCCGCGACCGCTCCGCTCAGGTCCGGCGCCGGCTTCGTGGACAGCTCGAGCTGTCCGCCCGGCTCGACGCTGATCGCGCTGGCATGCGGGAGGTCGCCGATCTGCGAGACCAGCCGACTGACCTCGTCCCAGCTGGGCCGGCGCAGCAGATCGCGGCGATCGACCAGATGCCCCTCGAGCTCCAGACCGACCGGACCTACCGGCGCGGGACACAACGCACGATCGACGACGTACGCGTGGGCCGCGTCGACGCCCGGCAGGGCCGCCTGTCTGCTCGGGCGCTCGTCTCCCACCGCGGTGCCTCTCGATCCCGGGACCTTGTCCTATCCAGGGTGCCCCCGACCACCGACAGTTACACACCCGCCCCGAAGAAATCCACCGTGAACGCCCTTCGACAAGCTCAGGGCGCACACCTGGGCCCAGGGCGCAGCTCCGGCTCAGCCCCCTGTCTCTAGTGCATTGGCGGTCGGCTCGACACCTCATCGTCGGCGGGTTGTTCGTGAACGACCGGCGACAGCCTCGCCCAGAGCAGGAAGAGCAGCCCGAGGACCAGCATGCCGATCCCGAGCCAAAGGTTGATGTTGATGCCGGCGGCCTTCTCCAACTCCTCCGGGGTGGTGAAGAAGCCGGAGATCGTCAGTGCGACGCCGTAGACCGTGAACAACCCGCCGATCATGATCCGCAGATCGAACAGCTTCGCGGCGGCCGACTTGGCCGCGTCCTTCGGCTTGAGCTCGTCGGATGTGGGTTCGTGTTCCATTTCTCTCTCCTCCGCCTCAGTCGAAGATGATCGACAGCACGAGGACGATGCCCAGGGCGGTGAAGCCCAGGAGCTTGGGCGACTCGTACCACTTGCGTACGTAGCCCTCGTGCGGATCGCCGGCGTTGGGGTCGGGCACTCCCCAGACCAGTCCGGCCAGCTCGCCGACCGGCTTGGGCTTCGTGAACAAGGTGACGATCACGGTGACCAGCGCGTCGACGACGAAGGCGGCGATGGCGCCGTAGAAGTTCAGCATCTGGGCGTTGATCGGGTTGGCGAAGCTCTGGCCGGCGTAGAAGTACTCGATCTTCGGGCCGAAGATGTACTGGAAGGTCAGCGCCGCGAAGAAGCCGGACACGAGACCGAAGAAGCCGGCCCACGGAGACATCCGCTTCCAGAACATGCCGATGATGAACGTGGCGAACACCGGAGCGTTGAACAAGGAGAACAGCGTCTGGATGTAGTTCATGATGTTGCTGAACTGTCCGGCGATGAACGCCGTGCCGATGCCCGCGAGAATGCCGACGACCGTCACGGTCCGGCCGACGTTCAGGTAGTAGTTGTCGGACTGGTTCTTCTTCACGTACGTCTGCCAGATGTCGTACGTGAAGACGGTGTTGAACGAGCTGACGTTGGCCGCCATGCCGGCCATGAACGCTGCCAGCAGACCCGCCAGCGCGATGCCGAGCGTGCCGTTCGGCAAGAAGTGGTTCATCAGCGCCGGGATCGCGTCGTTGTACGTCGTCCCGGAGCCTTCCTTGCCGAAGTCCTGGAAGATCGCAACCGCGATCAGGCCTGGCAGGATGGTCAGGAACGGGATGAAGATCTTGGGGAACGCGCCGATCAGCGGGGTCCGCTCGGCGGCGGACAGGTTCTTCGCCGAGAGCGCCCGCTGCACTTCGGTGAAGTTCGTCGTCCAGTAGCCGAACGACAGCACGAACCCGAGCCCCATCACGATGCCGATCCAGTCACCGAGCGGGTTGGTCCAGTGCCCGACCTGGGTGCCGCCCCAGGCTGAGAAGAAGCCCTCCGTTCCCGGTTGGGCCATCACCTTCTCCTTCAGGCCCTCGTAGCCACCGACCGACTTCATGCCGATGATCACCAGTGGGATCAGACCGGCGATGATCACGAAGAACTGCAGGACCTCGTTGTAGATCGCGCCGGACAGCCCGCCCAGCAGGATGTAGCACAAGACGAGCAGCGCGGAGACGACGATCGAGACCCACTGGGGCCAGCCGAGCAGTGCCTGGATGACCAGCGACAAGGCATACAGGTTGACGCCCGCGGTGAGCACGCTCGCGGCGGCGAAGCTCAACGCGTTCCACAGGTGGGTGGGGCGGTTGAAGCGGCGCCGCAGGTACTCGGGAACGCTGCGGACTCGCGAGCCGTAGTAGAACGGCATCATCACGAGGCCGAGGAAGACCATCGCTGGCACGGCGCCGATCCAGTAGAAGTGAACCGTCGAGATGCCGTACTGCGCGCCGTTCGCCGCCATGCCCAAGATCTCGATCGCGCCGAGGTTGGCCGAGATGAAGGCAAGACCGGTGACCCACGCCGGCAGTGATCGACCCGACAGCAGGAAGTCCTCGCTGTTCGCGATGGCCCGGCGAGCTAGCACGCCGATCGTGATCACCAGGCCGAAGTAGACGATGAGGATGGCGTAGTCGAACCAGTTCGGACTGAGCTGAGTCATGTGATCACTCCTCGCCGGCGGCCGGGGAAGTTGCCGCCCTCTGCGGATTATCTGCCTCTGCAGATGATCATGACAAGACCCTGGCCGATGCCAACTATGACGTGAGGACCGTCCGGACGTTCTAGGACGGTTCCCCATTCCCAAGATCACAGTCCGGCAAACACACTTGTCCAAGTTACCGGCGAGTAGCATACTGTAAGTTACTGGCGAGTAACTTAGCTGACAACCTGACTGCTGACGTGACGGCGGCCGGCCGGAGGTGGGGGTCTCATGGGGCACTACAAGTCGAATCTGCGCGACATCTTCTTCAACCTGTTCGAGGTCCTCGACACCGACGAGATCCTCGGCCACGGGCCGTACGAGGATCTCGACCACGACACCGCGGTCGCGGTGCTGACCGAGATGGAGCACCTGGCTGCCACAAAGCTGGCCGAGTCCTTCGCCTCCTCCGACCTCGAGCCGCCGACGTTCGATCCGGAGCAGCACACCGTCCGCTTGCCCGAGGCGTTCAGGCGGTCGTTCCGCTCCTACATGGACTCCGGCTTCTACCAGCTGGAGCTGCCCGGTGAGCTCGGTGGGCAGACCGCGCCGCCATCGATGCAGTGGGCGATGAACGAGCTCACCCTCGGCGCCAACCCGGCGATCTACATCTACAGCGCAGGCCCGAAGTTCGCGACCGTTCTCTGGCAGAACGGGGTCGAACGGGATCGAGAAGTCGCTCGGCACATGATCGATCGGCAGTGGGGCGCCACCATGGTGCTGACCGAGCCGGACGCCGGCTCCGACGTCGGTGCCGGTCGGACCAAGGCCATCCCCCAGGCCGACGGGAGCTGGCACATCGAGGGCGTCAAGCGGTTCATCACTTCCGGTGATCATGACCTGGCCGAGAACATCATCCACCTCGTGCTTGCCCGACCGGTGGGCGTCGAGGGCCACGGCGGACCGGGCACCAAGGGGCTGTCCCTGTTCGTCGTGCCCAAGCACCATTTCGACCTCGAGACGGGCGAGCTGACCGGCGAGCGCAACGGCGTATACGTCACCGGCCTCGAGCACAAGATGGGGATCAAGGTCTCCAGCACCTGCGAGCTGACCTTCGGAGACGGTTCAGTGGGTGACGGGGCTCCGGCCGTTGGCTGGCTGCTGGGTGAGGTGCACGACGGCATTGCTCAGATGTTCCAGGTGATCGAGCACGCCCGGATGATGGTCGGTACGAAGGCGATCGCCACCCTCTCGACCGGCTACCTGAACGCGCTGGAGTACGCCAAGACGCGGCTCCAGGGCCCAGACCTCACCCGGAACTCCGACAAGACGGCGCCCCGCGTGCCGATCACCCACCACCCCGACGTCCGCCGATCGCTGCTCACCCAGAAGTCCTTCGTCGAGGGGATGCGCGCGCTCGTGCTCTACACCGCCAGCATCCAGGACCGGGTCGCCTTGGCCCGTGCTGCCGGCGAGCGCGACGTCGCCGCGGAGAAGCTGAACGACCTCCTCCTGCCGATCGTGAAGGGCTACGGATCGGAGCGGTCCTGGGTTCTCCTCGGAACCGAGTCCCTGCAGACGTTCGGCGGTTCGGGCTTTCTGCGGGACTACCCGATCGAGCAGTACGTCCGCGACGCCAAGATCGACACCCTGTACGAGGGCACCACCGCGATCCAGGGCCAAGATCTCTTCTTCCGCAAGATCATCCGGAACAAGGGCATGGCGCTCGGCGCGATCTCCGGCGAGATCATGCAGTTCGTCGGCCGCGAAGCCGGCAGTGCTGATCAGGGCGTCGCCGCCGGCGACGACGGGCAGCTGAAGGAGGAGCGCGAGCTGCTCCAGCGCGGGCTGATCGATGCCGGTGCCATCGTGGCGACCATGGTGGAGCACCTGCAGGCGGCCGGAGCCCCGGAAGGCGATCCGCGCGACGTCTACAAGGTCGGTCTCAACACGTCCCGACTGCTGATGGCCCTCGGCGACGTGATCTGCGCCTGGCTGCTGCTCCGCGGCGCGGAGGTCGCGCTCGGTAAGCTCAACACCGAGCTGAGCGAGTCGGAGCAGCGGTTCTACGAGGGCAAGGTCGCCTCGGCCCGCTGGTTCGCCCGGACCGTGCTGCCGAAGCTCGCGGCCGAACGAGCCATCGCCGAAGCCACCGACCTCGCCGTGATGGATCTGCCGGAGGAGGCCTTCTAGCCGGCCCGCGTACCTCGCGCCCATTTCCGCCCCGCTGTCCCCCGACCTCGGTCGAAACCTGGCGGCCGGGCCGTTCGCGGCCCCAACGTCAGCAGCCGGGCAGTCGACGGATCAGATACCCCCGACGCTGAAGCTCGGCGATGATCTTGGGCAGGGCGGCAACTGTCTGGGTTCGGTCGCCCCCGCCGTCGTGCATCAACACGATGCTGCCGTTCACCACGTGTGCGCTGGTGGCTCGTAGGTAGATTGCCCGCGCACCCGGCCGGCTCCAGTCGATCGTGTCGTCGCTCCACTGGACCTGCTGCAGGCCGGCGCGGGTGAGCAACCGGTGCACGCGCGCGTCGGTGGCACCGTACGGCGGACGGGCACACGTTGTGTGCTTCGGTCCTCGTCTGAGCTCCGATCTCACCTGCCGGTCGGTCAGCGTCGTCAGGTCCGCGTGGTCGTAGGTGTGGTTCCCGACGGCGCTGCCTTGGTGTCGGACCGCCTTGACCGCCTTGGGATAGGTGAGCTGATTGACGCCGAGCTCGAAGAAGGTCGCGGTCGAGTCCGTCTTGTCGAGGATTGCGAGCACTGAACGGGTGAACTGGCTGGGACCGTCGTCGAAGGTCAGATAGACCACACCGCGCGATCCTGATGGAGCCGCGGGGAGGAGCTTCGCCGCGTCCTCGGGCAGCGGTGAGGGGGTGGCGATCGGCACGGTGGTCGGGTTCGAGGGTGGCGCGGGTGGCACCGTCGACGCCGCCGGACGACTTGGCGCTTCCGTCGGAGCCGATGTGGGGGTGGCCGCGGCAGCGACCGTCGACGCTGCTGCCGACGACGACGGGACCGAGAGGCTGGTCGGTTGCGCCGCAGACGGCGTTGCCGGCGTACGCGGAGAGACGCCGCAGGCGGTCATCCACGCAGAGACGAGCACGAGGACGGCGGCCGCGAGCCGCCGAGCCGGATCGGTCATTTTGGCTACCCCTGTCCCTAGCGCTTCTGACCTGCGCACACGGTACGTGTCGTTCCGCCCGACTTCCGCGACGAACGACCGGTCCGAAGCGCGCCCGAGCAGCGCAATGACAACCGCGCAGCGCAAGGGCGCGCGGCCGGGAGTGCAGGAGCGGAATCGGGCCGGACACGCCTCATCGTCCTGTCCGATTCCGCGACGAACGACCGGTCCGAAGCGCGCCCGAGCAGCGCAATGACAACCGCGCAGCGCAAGGGCGCGCGGCCGGGAGTGCAGGAGCGGAATCGGGCCGGACACGGCTCATCGTCCTGTCCGATTCCGCGACGAACGACCGGTCCGAAGCGCGCCCGAGCAGCGCAATGACAACGACACAGAGTAGATATGGAGCATGACATCGCCCAGCAGGATCGTCATCATCGGTGGCTCGCTGGCCGGCGGCTCGGCGGCGCTGGCACTGCGGGAACAGGGCTACGACGGCGAGCTGACGATCATCGGTGAGGAGCAGCACCGGCCGTACGAACGTCCGCCCCTCTCGAAGGCCATCCTGCTCGGCGACGCCGAGGAACCCGACTGGGTCGGCGAAGCCGACTTCTGGACGAGTTCGGCCAATCTGCTGGCGGGCGTGACGGCGACAGCGATCAACCGCGAGCGCAAGGTCGTCTCGGCTGGTGGGCAGGAGCACCCGTACGACAAGCTCGTGATCGCCACCGGTTCCGCGCCGCGACGGCTCGACCTGACCGGAGCGGATCTGGAGGGGATATTCACCCTGCGTACGCTCGACGACTCCTTGACCCTGCGGTCCCGCTTCACCGACGGTGCTGACGTGGTGATCGTCGGAGCCGGCTGGATCGGGTGCGAGGTCGCGGCCGCAGCGCGCAAGCACGGTGCAGACGTGACCATGCTGGACCCCCTGTCGGCACCGTTGGTGCGCGTGCTCGGTGATCAGATCGGTAGCACGTTTGCCGCGCTGCACCGGGAGAATGGCGTCGACCTGCGGCTCGGCGTCGGGGTGACCGGCTTCGGCGGGGAAGGCACGGTCAGCGAGGTCCGGCTGGCCGGCGGTGCGAGCGTCCCTGCCTCGACTGTGGTGGTCGGGGTCGGCGCGATCCCGAACATCGCGCTGGCCGATGCGGCCGGCCTCGAACTCATCGCGGGCGGTATTGCGGTCGATGCCGCCTTGCGGACCTCTGATCCCGACATCTTCGCCGTCGGTGACGTGGCCAGCCAGGACCACCCGCACTACGCCGAACGGGTCCGCGTCGAGCACTGGGCGAACGCAAAGGAGCAGGGCACCCATGTCGCATCCAACCTGCTGGGCGCCGACCAGCCGTACGAGCTACGCCCGTTCTTCTTCTCCGACCAGTACGACCTGGGTTGCGAGTACCGCGGCCTGGCCGATCCGGTGCACGATCAGCTCGTAGTCCGCGGCGACCTCGACGCCCGTGAGTTCATCGCGTTCTGGCTGCGCGACGATTCCGTGGCCGCGGCGATGAATGTCAACGTCTGGGACGACGGCGACGCCCTCACCGAGCTTGTCGAGTCACGCCGCCGAGTCAGCGCCCAGGACTTGGCGACGGGCTCGCTCTAGCGCTCTCGTCGTTCCCGCGAAAAGCACGCGTACCGGTTCCGGTAAAGGGCGACGTGCTCGACGGGCGTCCCGCAAGCCGCACCTCTAGCGACGGCCTAGACATGCGGGTCTTGGCGGATGACCAGGCTGGCCTGTCAACGCGACTGGCCTCAGGCTGTCCTGCCCGCAGGGATGACTGCCTGAGTCCTCCCGTCACGGGATTGGGGCGGTCGCAGACGCCGAGTCAGACTCGACGACGTAAACGAACGCCTCGACACAAGCATCGACGGTCTCCACTGCGACGGCTACACGCTGGTATCCGGGTCCCTCGAAGTCGTCGAGTCGCTGCCAGTGGCGAGGAAGATCAGTTGACTCGAAGATCTGCACCTCGACTGTCGGGCCATCGGGATCGAGGAGCAACGCCGGATATCCCAGTGCTGCCCCCCAGCCCTGCTGCACAAGCGCACCGCGCAGCCTTCCGGAGAACCATCGACCTTGCAGCCCGTCGAGCTGGTGATGGTTGGGCCGTCCAGGCGCAAGTGTTCCGTAGGCGACCAGGCGGCACTCGGCATTCACGGGTCCATCATCGCTTGCCCTTTACGGCGCGCGTTGACGGACGAAGGTCGACTGGAAGCTACCTTCGCCACCGTCAGGTCGGCAGGGGTTTCTGCGTCGGAGACAGGGCCATTCGTCTGGATTTCGCGCCTTGTGACGCAGCGGCGGGACGAGTTTGAGCCCGATTGAGCCGAGGTCTAGGAAGAAAGCCCCGGCTCCGACATCATGCAAGCGTGCACAGGCGGCTGATGAGGCCTCACGCGTTCGGACTGTTGGTCGGCGGGCTCGCGATCGCCGTTCCGATGACGGGCTGCTTGGTCTTTCGGGTGGCCGCCGCTCCCCGGCCGAACGGATCGGCCAACACTCGCGGCGCCGACTTCAACGGCGATGGCTCGAAGTACGCTGACCTGGCGATTGGGAACCCCGGGGACCACTATCACGAGGCGTATGAGCACGGGTCTGGGACGGTCCAGGTGCTGTACGGGTCGGCGGATGGACTCACTGCCGACGGGAGCCAGCGCTGGAGCGCGGCCATGCCAAGCCTGGTGGCCCGCGGCCATGTGCACGGCTTTCCGGAGACCATGGCCTCTGGAGACTTCGATGCCGACGGCCGCGACGACCTCGCCCTTGCCTCGATCGGCGGACCCCGGGCCGACACCGCCGGATCGATCACCGTCTTGTATGGATCCCCGGCGGGGCTCACCGCCGCTCGCGCGCAGACGTGGAGTCAGGACAGCGTCGGGATCGCCGGCGTGCCGGAAGCCTCTGAGTGGTTCGGACGAGGGCTAGCGGCAGGAAGTTTCGGTCTTGATAGTGGCGGGAGTGATCTCGGCGGCGCCCTCACGGTGCTCTACGGCGCCGACGGACCCACCTCGAAGGCAAGCCGGCGTTGGACCCCGCTCGACTTCGGATTGTCAGCGAGCGGCTTCGGCTACTTTCCCGAGGACTTCACCTCCTGACGCGGATCCAAGATGACAAGCCGGCGCGTGCTGATCTTCGGTCATCGCCGCCCTGCCGGGGAACTGACGCCGTAAGGGTTGCCAGCGTCGAAGTATCGCTGACGAGCCATATCGCTGGATGGTCACTTCAGCTCAGAATTGCGACTACCATCCGAGACGCTGGGGTGGATCTCTTCGTTGTCGTCCTCTTCCAGGATCATGCCGACAGAGGTCGCGCAGGCATCTCCCTTCCATGCATCGATGCCTTCGCGGGCTGCCAGGATGGCGATGACCAGGCCGGCGATCGAGTCGGCCCACCACCAGCCCAGAGCGCTGTTGAGGACGAGCCCAGCCAGCACCGCTGCAGACAGGTAAGTGCAGACGAGGGTTTGCTTGGAGTCGGCGACCGCCGTTGCCGAACCGACCTCGCGTCCGGCGCGCCGTTCGGCATAGGACAAGAACGGCATCACGATCACACTGAGCGCAGTCAGGACGATCCCGACCGTGCTGTGCTGCACATGAGCGTCACCGGTGAGAGCCAGAATCGAAGTGACCGTGACATACGCGGCGAGGATGAAGAAGGCAACCGCAATCACCCGCAACGTCGGCTTCTCCCACCGTCCGGGGTCGCGGCGAGTGAACTGCCAAGCCACCGCAGCAGCAGACAAGACCTCGATCGTCGAGTCGAGCCCGAACCCGACCAGGGCAGCCGACGAGGCCACGGCACCGGCGGTGATGGCGACGGCCGCCTCGACCAGGTTGTAGGCGATCGTCACGGCAACAATGAGGCGGATCCGGCGATGCAGCACCTGACGCCGCCTATCGGACGGAGTGCGGAGTGCCATCAGCAGGTACACCCTTCGCCGTCGCAGCAGTCAGGCTCGACAACGAGCACCACCCGCATCAGTTCATCGAGCGCTGGAGCCAAGTGAGGATCGGTCAGCCGGTACCAGCTCCGACGGCCGTCGGGGACAGCCTCGACCAGGCCGCACCCGCGCAGACACGCGAGATGGTTCGACATGACTTGCCGTGACACTCCGAGCACGTCAGCGAGGTCGGATGGACAACCCGGCGCCTGGCGTAGCGCCAGCAGAAGGCCGGCGCGAGTCGGATCTGAAAGAGCGTGCCCGAGACGGGCCAGAGCGGCGGTGTGGCTCAACGTCGCGGTACGAGCAGCCATGCCGCAACAGTACAGAGAACCATGAATTAAGGAAACAGTGAATTGACTGGTGTTCGGGAGGCCGAGGGACGTTTCATGATCGTCGACGCGAGTCCCGCCGTTCGGCAGCGCGCTCATTCTCAGTGATGGCGCACCACGAGATGGTCTGGGCCTCCGCCTGAGACAGTGACGGCGCTGGTGATTGCAAGAGAGCCGTCAACTGCGACCGTCCGTGCCCTTCTGCGTGATCGGGACGGTGAACTAGGCGTCTGCTCGCGATTCATCGCGTCAGTCGATCTGCCTCGGCGAGCAACAGATCGCCGAAGGGCTGGAGCCCGATCTGCCGGCTGTAGAGACCGCCGATGACGCGGTGGATCGTTCCCCACTCCCAGATGGCGGTGGCATCGACACCAGTGCGGGCGGCCAGCCGATTCGCCCTGGCGTACAGGTCGTCGCCGGTGTCGGGGTTGCATCGGATGATGGTGCCGAGATCGCACGCTCGCTCGGCGCGCAGACCACTCGGGTCGACGAGCTTGAACGTCCTGTCCGCGGCCTGGAGCGCGTTCAGGTCGTGGACGTCGCCGTGGACAAGCACGGCGTATCGGTCATCGTGGGCGCGGCGGCGACGCTCCATGCACGCGAGAGCGTCCTCGACGGTTGCCACTGAGC
Source organism: uncultured Actinomycetota bacterium (assembly GCA_963797165.1). Lineage (GTDB taxonomy): Bacteria > Actinomycetota > Actinomycetes > Propionibacteriales > Propionibacteriaceae > Microlunatus. Next base: position 417,954 of record CAWCOM010000013.1, on the reverse strand, counting down.
ACGCCCGACCCGTCTCCTCCCATAGCAACGGCAGCAGGTCGGAATACTCCCGGGCCTTGTCGGCGCCGGTCGGAAGATCGACAAGGGCACTGACCGGACGCCAGAACCGGGCAGCGATATCGCATAGCAGGTCGTGCCGCGTTGCGGGATCAGGCACGACGTCGTACATGGCCGCCCCGAGTCGCTCGAGCAAAAGCGCGTTACGGCCTGGGTCGTCGCGCAGCAGGCTGGCGCAACCATCGCCGTCGGCGAGTCGTAGCGCGGTGGCCTCGAAGGTGAGAGCGCCTCGACTCCGGGGAACGCCCACCTTGAGGACAGCCGCCGTGCCGTCGGCGAGCGTCGCCTCGACAACCAGCGCCGCGTGGCCACCACGCAGCGTGGCGCCGATGGCCAGTGACCATTCCTGCGCAAGAGACTCCACAACCAAAGGGAGCTCATCGAGCCACCCGGCATTCCCGTCAGCGATGACCTTGTTCCGAACCTCGTCCGGGACATCGAGCATCACTGGCTCCTTCATGCGAACAGGCTCGATCGCCATGATCTTGGCAGATCCACGGGGCCCGCTTCGGCACTTGACTGCTGATCCCGATTATGCCGAAGCGTCGTCCGGACCCGGACCTCTCACCGGTCGGTTTGGAATGACCGCCGATGACCGGGGTGGCAGCTACTTCAACTTCGCCGACAGACTCGCGAGGAGCGTCCATCCGGGCATCGGCAGCTTCTGCACGTGCCAGGCCTCGCTCGGGATCTGTGTCCACGAGCCGACGGCTATCTCTCCTTTGCCCACGGCGATCTCTTGGGCCGTCTCGTGCTCTGATCGTCGATCCAGTTACAAGGGCTTCGGGTTGGGTTCCCTCGCCTCGATTGTCCGGTGGACGATGGCGGCGAGGAGCGTCCCGTCCTCGCAGGGGCTCAGCGAGATCAGTCCCAGGACGGCGGGCTTGGAGGTTGGCGGCCAGCCTTGGTAGTAGATGTTCGTCGAGTTGTCGCCCCGGTCGAGGTGGTCTCCCACCAGGGCGTCGGCAGCCTCGGGTTGGCCACCCAACGGGGTTCCGATCGGGTGCCATGGATCTGGATCAGGACTGACGCGTGGGAGACAACGGCGAAGCCGAACGGCTGGTAGAGCCATAGATGGGTCTGGTCCACGGTGATCCCTGTGCACGGTCCCCATCCGGGTGGCCCGACGTCGTGGGTGGCCACGAGTTGACGCGCTCGAGTGGCGCCGCGTAGTTGGCCTTGGCAGGCAGAGTCCGTCTCATGATGCTGCCCGGTGCGCCCGTGCCTTCGCCGGTGCCGGCGAAGACGTCGAGCCCCTTGAGGGCGCTGAGCATGCGCTTGTTGCAGGACTCGTATTCCGTCTTCCGCACGCGGGCGTAGGCGAGCAGTTTGATCAGCTTCTTCTCGAGCTTGCGCCGGTCCTCGATGGACAGGCCGCTCGTGGAGTCCGGGGCAACATCTTTCAGCCGGGCCAGCATGTCGTCGGAATTGGCCAGTGCGGTGAACGTCATGGTTGTGCTGACCATGTCCGAGTACGTCTTGCAGCAGACGCCGAGCACGGTCGGCCACAGTGCCACGTCCTGAATTTCGGGAGCTTCGAGGTACTCCAGCACCTTCCACTGCTCGAACATCGCCACGCTGGTGTGCGGGCTCATCTTGTCTAGGGTGATGTTGCTCGCGTCGATCCCTTCCAGGAACGCCTGGTAATCGGCGTGCGTATGAAGGGGCTTCGCCAACAGCGTCTGCAGATCCGCTGCCCGCTTGAAAGGGTTGTGGCGTACGCCAGCACTGCGTCGTGGACGGCCTTGATGTTCCGCAGCTCGGTCTGTGCATCGAGTTCCTTCAGAAACTTCTCGAGCTTGGCGACGTCGGAGTCCTCCTTCGGGCCGAAGCACCGCAGGATCTGGCCGATGACCGAGAAGAAGGCGCCGATCAGCGCGCACTCGGGTCCAGCGGCGCTGAGGAAGGTGCTGATCAGCGGAGCCAGCGAGGCGCGGATGTCCATGATCTCGGCCGCACCGTTGATCGCGTCGCCCTTGCTGAAGGCCTTGATCGCTGAGATGACGCTCTTGGTGATCGCCGGGGCGGCCTTGGCAATGCCGTCTGCGACGTCCTTTGCCCGCTTGCGCTCGTCCGCGTCCTTTTCGTGTCGTTCTCGATGTCACGCGCATCGGTATAGGTCTTGTTGACCTTGTCGATCTTGTCCTGCCACGCCAACACGTCTTCGGGGTCCATCCCGGAAATCTGCAGCCCACGGACGATGTCGAGACTCTGCTAGACGTAGTTGTCCTGAGCGCTCATCTGCGGCTCCTTGTCTGTGGGGTGACCGCAGGGGCACGGACGCCAAGTCGATCGGACACCGCCGCTGTCCGTTCAGACGCTCCGTGGATCGGTAGCTATCCACGACAGTGCACCCGTCCAAGATCACAGTCAAGACTTCGGACAGCGTAAATATCGAGGCTGTGAGGGACGCCAGTGATCGGCGCCTACTGAACCCGAGCGCGCGATGGCGATGAGCGGCGCGTCCAGCTCGGATCGACCCAGTCCGCCAGCTCAATCGCGCTCTCCAGCGCGTTGATGGCCGTCACCGCTCGACTCCGGGGCAAGCGGGTTCAAGAGTGCACGATCTGGGGGGTTCTGGGCGGTCACCCGCGCCTAAAAACTCGCCCGATGCTCCGTGGCGCTCCACGCCGCGCCACGCGGGCACCCCGGTATATGCCAAGGTCTCGCCTCTCGCGCCCTGAGAGCGGCAGTGAGTGACAGTGGCGTACGTCACCGGGTCACCACGCCCTCGACGTCTGCAGGTGCAGCACCACCGCGACCTCGCGCGTCCCGCGCCGGGAGTTGCATCGACCGTGGGTCACCCTCAGGTTCGCGACGGTGTCTTGCCCGCCCCGGCTGAACGGGACGACGTGGTCGGCGTTGTACTCCTGCCACCGCACGGGCTCGCCGCAGACGTAGCAACGCCCGCCGTCGCGTTCCCACACCGCCCGCCGGGTCTCGTCCCAGGCTCGGCCCGAGCTGCGCCGTCGCGCGTCCCGGTCATCACCCCACCTCGCAGCCCGGCCCGTCACCGATCAGACGGTAACGGGATGCGAACGCGCTGAGTGATTCACTCAGCTCAGAGTTATTCCGGCGGTAGCAGTATCCGTCTGTGGCGACTGCCACACTTGGGGTGTGAGTGTGGACGACCAAGACCCGCAAGCTCCAGTGGACGAGAGCGAAAGCACTACAGAGTCCACCGGCACCTCGGAAGATTCGGAGCAGGCAGATGTGGGCGACGATGTCGGGACGACCGGCAAGCGCCGCACGAGGAAAGCGCGAGCGTTTCCGGTCCTGTCGTTCAAGGAGGCGCTGGTCCTGGCCGAGGCGATCCAGGAACATGCCTCTGGTCAGCGAGTTCGTCGGCTCACGCTGTTGACCGATCTGGGCCGGTCGCCGACAAGCGGTCAGACTCGCGCGCTCATCACGGCAAGTAACCAGTAGGGGATGACCACAGGTGGCTACAACGCCGAATACCTGGAGTTGACGGACAAGGGCCGCAAGGCCTCGTCGACAAGTTCGCCGGACCGCGTGAGGCTGACAGCCCAGGCCGACCTTGCCATCTCAAGCATCCAACCGTTTCAGGACGTCTACAACAAGTTCAATGACGGGCGGCTGCCGAATATCAGCGTGCTTGGCGATGCGTTCAAGGATGCGGGCGTGCCGGACGAGCACGTATCCGAGGCGACGGAGACCTTCCTCGCCAACTGCCGTGAGGTTGGCCTCATCAACACCATCGGGGGCGCAGAGTGGCTGCTCAGCGTCGGCGCGGCGCTCGACAATGTCAGGGAGTCACCGGCGCCGGGCGTCGAGACGAGTGACGGGCAGGCGGCTACGACTCAGACGATTCCTACTCGCACGACGACACCCAGGGTGTCGATCGAGTCGCCCGCGATGGACCGAACGTGCTTCATCGTGACGCCGATTGGTGCGGATAACTCTGAGTTTCGCAAGCACGCTGATCTTGTTCTGCACTCGCTCATCGAGCCCGCACTCCTAGATCTCGGGTTGGAGGCGGTGCGCGCCGATCAGATCAGCAAGCCCGGGATGATCACCGCACACAGGTGATCGAGCACATCGCACACGCTGCCCTAGTTATCGCGGACCTGAGCTACAGCAACCCGAACGTGTACTACGAGTTGGCCCTTCGGCACGCCGTCCGTCGTCCCGTGGTTCAGCTGACTCGACAGGCCGATCAACCGCTGCCTTTCGATGTTGGGCAGTTTAGGACCGTGGTGCTCGATATGACCGATCTGTACACGTTTGTGCCGAAGCTGGACCTCTATCGTGAGGAGATCAGACGCCAGAGCAGGGCCGCTCTGGTCTGGCAGACGGATTGCCTGCGCAGACGCAGTTGGGCCAGTTCTATCCGGGATTCTGGGACCAGATTGTCACCGTCGCGGTGGAGGTGTCGTAGCACCGTGCGCTCGTCAGCGAGGGCTGGCATCATCACGCTGTGCCCACGCTCTACCACGTAACTCCGCACGCCATCGCCATCCTAGACGGCGGATTCCTTGACTCCCAGTTCGGGCCGGTGTCAGGGTGTTCCTGGCCGATCGCCCAGTCGGGGTCGAGGAGGCCAGCGGCGACCTGTTGATCGTCGGGGTGCGGGACGACCTTGACCTGACCTTCTACGAGGTACACGAGGACACGCCGGACGGCTGGCAGCGCGAGTGGCTCCTTCCCGCCGAGTTGATCAACTCCCGAGCCACGGTTCGCCGCGCCACTCAGGAGGAGTGGGAGAACGCCTGACGTGCTCGGGCGAGAACACGACTCGCAGCGCCCGAGGCCATTCGTCGCGTCACCAGTCGGTGCGATACTCCCAGTCGACGATGGACGACAGCGCGCCGCTCATCTCACTGCCGTCCGGGGTGTCGAACACGAAGCCCAGGTACCCCCCGCTGCGAGTCGGGGTAGAGGACTTCGGCCTCCACGTCGCCGTCAGCGTTCGACGGCGTGTACGAGAACCGATGCCGGCCCAGGGTGAAGGTGCCCGGTCTCACGTCGTGCCAGTCACCGTCGGCGAGCCGTACCCGGCCAAGCGCCATGACCTCGATGAAGATGTCCTCCGCCGCCACGTGGATCCAGTGCGCGTAGTCATCGTGGTAGTCGTCGTCAGTGGGCATTCGGTACGGCTGGGGCTGAATGACCTCGACCTTCGTCTTGCTTGGGCTGCTTGTGCTTGCTCACTGCTCCGTCCGTTTCCGGCGACGCGTTCGGTCGCCCGCGCCAGGTGTAGCAGCCGCAAACTGATCAGCTAACCCACTACGAACTTCACCGATTCCTTACCTGGGATCATCGATACCTCAGCCACGCTCGCTGCTGCCCCGTGCCACGCTCCGGACACACGCTCGACACGCCCTGGTTTGCCTACCGGGCCGGTCGAACTCATTGCGCACGAACGCCAATCCGCGCCGCCCAGCGGTGCCTGGCGCGGGCCTACTCGGCGTACCAGACCGTCACGTCGAGAAGCGCGCCGCCCTTGATGTCCTTCTTGAACACGACACTGGCGTAGCGCGTCCCATCGTCAGCATCCCACTTGAGGCATTTCTTGCTGGTGAGCCGGTGGACGTCGATGGACACACCCAGGGAATCATCAACGTATCTATAGCCGGTCGTGCCGCTGCAGCTGTCGTAGCTCGCGGTACCGCTGTCCAGCGTGGTCATCATCCCGCCGCTGAAGTAGAACTTCCCATCGATCATGCTGACGGAGTTCCAGTAATCCAGGCCGGTGCCCTCTCCCCAGGTGGGGTCCGAGGCCGGAGCGTTGAGACTTACGCGCTCCCCCTCCTCCATGAGCTTGATCGAGCCCTTGTGCCGGATCGGTTCATCCTCACCCGGTTCAGAGGTCGCCGAAGCCGGTGAGGTCGGCGAAGGCGCGCTCGTGCTGGATTGCCCGTCGACCGTGGCGGTGGGGGCTGGGGCTGGGGCGGTCGCGCTCAGGGTCGGTGTCACTGGCGCGTCTGAGTTGCTGTTTCGGTCGGCGACGGCAACCACCCCGATGACGGCGACGACGATCCCGGCGACCGCCGGGATGACCGCCAGCAGGACCTTGTTGTGGCGTTCCGCACGACTCTCGGTCTTGTCGCCCTGTTGCTGCTGCTCCATGACACAGAAGAGTATGTACGCGGCCCAGAAATAGGCTGGGAATCCTCATTTTCAGCTCTAACTCGTCAACTCACAGCTCGGCCCAGTCCGTGAGCACGCGCCGCAGCTCGATCAACGACTCGGGCTCGGGGCTCGGCACCGCGCCGCAGCGACGTAACTGACCCGCGACGGCGTGCACGACGTCCCACCGCAGGGCGCCGTCCTCGGCCCGGCACGCCGTCCGGGCCGCCCGCAGTCGTCGCTGCTCGTCCGCGTCGCCCGGCCAGCCGTGCCGGGCGACCACCGCGCCCCAGGTCACCTGCTGCCAGACGCGCGACCCGTGCACACGCTCGACCACCGGACCGTACAGCCCGGCCTTGACGTCCCGGAGCACCCGCGTGTAGCTCAACCACGCGTACGCCCGCACCACGTCGCACGCCGTGACCAGGACGTCCAGTTCCCCTCGCGTCCGGGCGCTCACGCCGCGAACTCCAGGCACCCGGTCTCACTGACGACCTTGACCGTGACCTGGAGCAGCGCCCATCCATTACGGCCATGCTCGATCGCCCTGACCAGCGCCTCCTCACTCACGGTCGACCGCGCGCCGTGCTCCCGGTGTCGGACGGTGAACTCCAACCCGCCACGCATCACGTCCTCGCTGAGCCCAACCCGGATCGGCTCGCCGCAGGTCGCGCACTCGCTCTCGATGACCCGCTGCCCGGTCCGCTTACTCACGGTCCTCATTGCGCGACTCCGGTGGTCGTTGCCGTCGCCTGCGCGCTCTCGAACGTCCGCTCCACCTTGCGCTCACTCGGACCGGCGCTCAGCGCGCCTGGCCATTCAGGCAGCCGCGCTCACCATTGCTCGCCTTCCCCCCTCGAGAACGAGGCCCTGGTGACGCCGACGTACCCGCTGGATCGCCGACGAGGCGGGGTCTAGGCTGCGTGGCAGGTCCGGGACGCCGGTCCGATCATGGATCCCAGGAGCGTGATTCAGGTGCCAGAGGCTCCCAAGGTCGGCAGTATCCTCCCGTGCGTGGTCACCCAGGTCTTGAGCTGGGGCTCGAAGGTCCGCTCCGGGGACTACTGGGGGACAGCGCGCGGAGCCAGTGGCGCCGTCGGCGATCACATCCGCGTTCGAGTCGACGAGGTCCAGGGCAACAATTTCAAGGGCTTCCGGATGTCGTAGCGGTGATCAAGAGAGATCACAGCCGGCACTGATTCGCCTTTGCATCGCGCGATCCACACTCACGGCGCGGGGCAGGCGAAGCGGTCGAGGCGGCAACCCGTCAGGGTCGGTTCGACGGTTCCGCCGACCAGCTCGCGCGCGACCAGACGGCCCACTGCCGCGGCGAGCGTGACCGCCGAGTGCATCACCGCCAGGTAGAGACCGGGCACTTCGGCGACCGGGCCGATGATCGGCTCGCCGTCGGCCGGCATGGCTCGTTCGCGGACCCGGGTGTTGAGCAGCTCGACGTTCGCGGCGCCGCGGAAGGTGGACCGAACGGCGGCAAGAGTCCGAAGAGGTGAGTCTGCGGCCGCAACGAGCCGATCCGCAGCAACCTGCCGGAGATCGAAGTCCCGATTGTGGACTACCCTGCGGACCAAACCGGCCGGGGCACTCAACCGGAAGAGCGTCGCCGGCGACGGCTCGACCGGGACGCTGACGCCGAGCTGCGCGCTCAATGCGGCCGTGGCCAGTCCCGCCGCGAGCACCACAGTCGCACCGGAGACGGGTCCTGCGGCCGTCTCGACCCCGACAACCCGGCCCGCGACGTCGCGGCTGACCGCGGTGACCGGGGTGCCCGGATATACCCGGACGCCATAGGCGCGAGCGCCCGCGACCAGCCGCTCGGTTACGCCCACCGGGTCGACGGCGCCGTCGCCGGGTGCCCAGACGGCCCACACCGGGGGCTGCCGGAGAGAGGGTTCGAGCGTCGCCACCATCGCCCCGTCCACGATCTCCTGGCCGGGCCCGGCCTCCGGAGCGACGCCTCGCACGTCCCACGACAGTGAGCCGGACCAGGTCACCGGGAGTCCCGGCAGCTCCGCCTCCAGTCGGCGGTACTCCTCGGTCGCGGTCGCCCGCAGCTCGGCGGCCGGACCGGTCCGCACACCGGACGCGCCGATCCACGCGAACGAGTCCGCCGTCACGCCGCCGCCTGGCCGCCCGGCGTCGACCAGGCTCACGACGGCACCTGACCGGGCGGCGTGAAAGGCCACCGAGGCACCGATGATGCCGGCGCCGACGACCACCACGTCCCTGCTCTCCGGTGGGTTCAGCACGTCGACGACCTTACGGTCCATAGCTGCTGCGCCCTTGTGCACCATCCTCGACCTCCGCTCAGAGGCCGAGCGAGTGACGCCGTACGGTCATTGGCTGTGAGGTCGCTGGCTGTCCGCGAGCGGCCCGTCCAAACGGACGGCTGAGGGACGCTTGCGCACCCTCTCTTCCGGGCGGACTGCGGCGTCGATCTCGGTAGCTCTCTGGGTGCTGGCGGCTCGGTGGTTGTAAGCGCGGTGGGTCGATCGTTGGTTGCGTCAGAGGAGTTCGCCGAGCAACCGCGCGGCGCGAGCGGCGCAGCCGGTTTCCACGGGTCGGTAGATCACGTCGGCGTGGATGTCGGCGGCGATGGCGTCGGCGATGTCGGTGGATGTCGTTGTTCGGTAGTCCATGCGGTGGCCGGCGCCGTATCTGTCGAGGCGGTAGGCAACGTGGAAGTTCTGTTCGAAGTGGTGGCCGAGGGGGAAGTACAAGAAGGGCCGTCGGTTGGCGGCGAGTTCCATGCACGTCGTGAGCCCGCCTTGAACGACGGCGAGGTCGCAGGCGGCGAGCCAGCGATACAGATGCGGCAGGTAGCCGTGGATCTCCAGACCGGGCCGTGGCTGGATGGTGCGGGGATCGATCCGTGGCCCGGTGACGACGATCATCCGAAGCCCGGGAACGGCCGCCGCGGCCTGAGGGAAGGCTGCGACGACCTTGTCGAGCAGTGCGGTTCCAACCCCGGTGCCGCCCACGGTGACCAGGCACACGGGTCGGTCGTCGAATCCCAGCTCGGCGCGCAACTGGTCGCGTTGGCCGGGGTCGATGGGGTCGAATCCGGTGATGTAACCGGAGAAGTCGAAGTTTGCGCTCGTCCAGTCCCGGATTCTGGGTAGGCCAGGCCCGAAGCTGTCGGGGACGATGTCGTCGGGGTTGCCGACGAAGATCGATCGGTCCCGGATCCGCTTGAACCGGGCTCGCTGTTCGATCATCTCCAGGTTGTAGTCCGCTGTCAGCCGCCGTTCCGGCTCGCCACCGTCGGGCATTGGCAGCCACCCGACGAAGTCGGTCATCCAGGCGAAGCTGGTGGTCTTCAGTTCGGGGTTCTCGTGCCAGAAGTAGTCGATGTCCCAGGCCTCGTCGCCGATGACGAGGTCGTACGGCTGGTCGTCGACGACATCGGAAAACACCATGAAGTTGTGCACCAGGATCTCATCCATCCGCCGGACGGCTTGGAAGGCGTGGAGGTCGTGCTCGGACGACTCGTCCTCGATATGGGCGACCTCACTGCTCAGGAATCGCGATGCCGGGTGCACCCGCTCGGCCTGGTCGGTCAGGACCCCGGTGACGGGTGGCTGGGCCAACCAGTCGATTTCCAGGCCGGGGTGGATCGCACGGAGTTCGGTGGCGATCGCGAGGTCGCGCCGGGCATGGCCGAGGCCGACCGGCGAGGACACGTACAGGACGCGTTTGGGTCGGCTCAGCGCCCTGGTCCAACGCCGGGTCGTGGGCGTGACGGGCGAGACGGAGGCGGCGAAGTCGTGCAGGACTTGGTTCACCTTCACCGGATGTCGGGTGGCGGCATGGCCGGCACCGGCCAGGCTGAGCAGGGAGCCGCCCGTCAGCTTCGCGAGCGCGACCCCTTGGGAGTGGGGTGCGATGCGGTCGTCCTCACCGTGGACGACAAGCACGGGTCGGCTGATCCGACCTGCCAGGTTCCGTAGTTTGCTCGGCGGGTACGGCACCATGCCTTGCTGGCTGGCGATGAGCGCCTCCGGGGTCGTGTCGTGGGCCCACGCGATCGCGTCCTCGACGGCCTTGGACGAGTGCGGCTCGCTCAGTGCCAGGGGGAAGAACCAGTCGACGAAATCGTCGTAGCCGCCGCCCAGCAAGTACTCGGCGTTGAACTTGTCCCAGCCCTCGTGACTGGTCAGCTGCCGGTAGAACGCCTGCGGGTCGGGCGCGGGCTTGTCTAGGTCGAAGCTGGTCCCGATGCAGACCAGACCGAGCACGCGGTCCGGGTGCTCGGCGGTGAGCTCGATGCCCCACAGCACTCCGGCCGACGATCCCACCACGACAGCCCGCTCGGTTCCCGTAGCGTCGAGGACGGCGAGCGCGTCCGCGGCGAACTCGCCGTGCGCGTAGCCTTTCGTGTCGGCGGGGGAGCTCGACTGTCCGCTTCCGCGTCCGTCGAACGTGATCACGCGATGGTGCCGGCTGAGGTATCCGACCTGACTCTTCCAGAACCGTGAATGGATGATGCCCCAGGTCGGCAGCAGCAGGATCGTCGGCTCCTGCCGACCGAACACCTCGTACGCGATCTTCACGTCGTCGCGCACCGCGTAGCCGGTGGTGTGGGGCTGAACTGATCTCATCGTGACTCCCGATGGCCGGGTGATTCCTCGAAGTGCCGGATGACCTCGCCCACCCGGCGCAGCGCGGAGCGGATCGGGGCCTCCGGTCCCTCCACCCCCAGCAACAGCAGCGACTCGGCACCGCCGAACGCCGCGCCGATCAAGGTGGCGATCTCCTCCGCCGTGAACGGACCCAGGCCGCCGAACCGGTCCGCAGCCTCCTCAGCCACCATGGTCAGGAGTCCCAGCCAGCCCTTGAGCAGCTCGCGAGCAGACTCGGCGACCTCCGGATTGGACCAGCCCGCCGCCACCAGCTCCTGCACCAATCGGACGTATCCGGAGGCGAGGTCGTCCTCCAAGAAGTCGCACGCCTGCTCATACCGCCTCCACAGCGGCACGTCCGTTCCGTACATTTCGGCTTGCCGCGCCAAACGCCGGTCGTCCTCCGCTCGGAGCAGGGCCAACACCAGCCCATCCTTCGAACCGAAGTGATAATGCACCTGACTCAGCGGCACTCCTGCTTCGGCCGCGACCCGCCGGGTCGACAGTGCAGCAAACCCGTCACAGAGCAGACATGTGCGGGCAGCAGCCAGCAACGCCGAAGAGGTGTCCGAGCCAGCCATGCGCCCTCCCTAGGTCGGTCGACCGACCGAATTACAGTCTCCAGCGCCACCCGGTCGGTGTCAACAACGCGATGCCTACCGCATCGTCCGGTGCTGCACGGTGCTGGCGCCGGGCTCGTCGGGGTGCAAGCGCGGATGGAACTGCAGGCGGCACCATCGTCCACGCCGCCAAAGCAGTCATGGCTTACCGAAAGGGGCCGATGGCGAGCAGATCGCGGCGTAGCTTGTATCTCTCGACTGTGTGCGCCCTCCCCTGCGGTTGTGCAAACCCGGGTCTACCGGCGTCGACATCTGCTACCCGGTGATTTCGGGTTGGTCGCGGAGTCCGCTGTGCATGACGGTCGCCGTTGATGGCATCGCTATCGCGAAACGCTACGTCGGTATGCCGGGCTAGATCTGATTCGAGGAGCGAGATGAGCGACCCCAAAGTGCTGGTGTCGGGAGCGAGCATCGCGGGGCCCGCACTGGCTCACTGGCTGCACCGGCACAGGGCCGAGGTGACGGTTGTGGAGCAAACGCCTGGACTTCGTCCCGGGGGGCAGGCGGTGGACGCGCGTGGGGTGGCCAAGGAGGTCATCCGTCGGATGGGCCTCGATACAGCGGTGCGTGCAGCCTGCACCGACACGGCAGGCGCGTACACCGTTGACGTGAACGGGAAGGTTCTGGAGACCTATCGCGCCGACGACGACAGCGGAGACGGCTACATCGCCGAGATCGAGATCCTGCGCGGGGACCTGTCCCAGGTGTTGTACGACGACACCCGAGACACCGTCGAGTACGTGTTCGGCGACCGCATCGCCGATCTGACCCAGGACGCCGACGGCGTCGATGTGACCTTCGCGGGGGGCGCCCGGCGGCGCTTCGACCTGGTGATCGGGGCCGACGGGCTGCATTCGTCCCTACGGGCCATGGTCTTCGGGCCACGTGAGCGGTTCGTCCACCATCTCGGGCTCGTGCTGGCCTATTACAGCGTACCGAACGAGTTCGGACTGGACCGCTGGCTGATCGACTACCAGGAGGCTGGTCGCTCGGCAGGGCTGCGGCCCGTTCGCGACGCCAGCCAGGCGATTGCCATGCTTTCCTTTCCTGCGGGCGACTTCACCGTGGAGCATCGCGACATCGCAGGCCAGAAGCGTTTGCTCCGCGAGCGGATGGCCGGCTTCGGTTGGTTGACCCAACGCATCCTCGCGCACCTGGACGACACACCGGACTTCTATCTCGACCAGGTTGCCCAGGTGGTGATGGATCGCTGGTCCGCCGGACGGGTGGGTCTGCTGGGGGACGCGGCGTTCAGCGCCTCGCCGATGTCCGGGGGAGGCACCGGGCTCGCCCTGGTCGGCGCCTACCTGCTGGCCGGGGAGCTGGCCGCCGCCGACTGGGACCCGCAAGCCGGATTCGCCGGTTACGAGGAACGGATGCGTGCGTACGTCGAAGCCAACCAGGAGATCGGCCGGCTGCATGTCCACAGCCTCACCGGCAGCACCGGCACCGAACCGGGCGCCGAGCCCGACATGGAAGCCCTCACCGCGCTGATCGAACTCGCAGTCGGCGGCCCCGAGCTACCCAAGTACGAGGTCGACTAGGGCGCCGATCCGATCTTGGATCTCATCATGTGCCACAGGGCCTACACGAGCTCACCGCCCGGTCGAACGCGCGCAAGGCGAAGGCGACGCGGATCGGGTGCGCTCCACCCGTGACGGCAGGTTCAGCGCTTCTTGCCACCGACACCTGGCACGGACGCGACTTGCTTCATCCACGCCGCGATCTGGATTGGGTCTAGGTCATCCAGGGACTCGAGCTCCACACCCCGTGTCGACTTGCCCATCCCGACCGGCGTCACCGGCGGTATCGGTTCGAGGGCCGCGCCGTTGATGAACATGAGCTTGACATGACCGGCGAAGCCGCCGCAGCTGAAGCACCATCCGTCGCCGACGCCGTAGTAGGACATGCCCCACTTCACGGAACGCCTGAGGTCGGGCAGGGTCTTGGCCGCCAGCACATCGACGGCTTCGGCAATGCCGCGCTGGGGTTCGGGCAGGCTGGCGATGTAGGCAAATACTGGTTTGTCACCGACCGCCGCTTTCGCGGGGCTTGCCCTGCCCGTCATGGCTTCTGGCAGCGTCGTGGCGACGCTGCCTGGTGCTGAAGATCGTGTGGCTGATCCTTGAACGCCGGTCTTGTCGTGGGGGTTGGAACTCATGACTGCTCCTGAGTCGAGGCGGCGGGGCTTCAAAGCTGTAGACGGGCGAGACCACGTGAACTCGTCGGTCGATATCAGGCAAAGTCGATTCCTGTCCGATTGACGACCATCGTGCGAGGCCTCGTCCCGCGACGTGGATGACCAGCGCCTGCTCGTCCAGGCGATGGTCAGCGTTTGCGCCGCAGCACTGTAGGTGAGACTGATGCTGTGAACAGCCATCGACGGCGCGTGCTCGTGACCGGTGCGGCAGGATACGTCGCTGGGCTGCTGCTGCCGGCACTGAGAGAGCGATACGACCTGGTACTGGTGGACGTGACCCCGATCCAGCGAGACGGCCACCAGCTCGAGGGCGTCGAGCTCATTGATCTTCTCGATGATCCCGGCGACCGGTTCACGAAACTCTGCGCCGATGTCGACACAATCGTGCACTGCGGATTCCGCCAGCCGACAGCCGAGCCGACCTACGAGGCAGAACGCCAGAACGTCGACATGACCGCTCGGGTGTACGAGGTCGCCGCGGCTGCCGGAGTGCGACGAGTCGTCTGCACCAGTACCAATCAGGCTGCCAAGTGGTACGAGCGACCCTGGAAAGCGGGCGCCATCGACCGGATCTCCCCAGACGACTATCCGCGACCCGACTCGTTCTACGGCTGGGCCAAGGCCGCGTACGAGACGTTGGGCTTCCTCTACGCCACCGGCCAGGTCAGCCGCCCGCTCGAGGTCGTGCAGATCCGGATCGTCTGCCCGCGGCCGATCAAGGCGTCTGACTTCACCGACCGGCCGCTGGCCGACTACTTGCGCGACATCGCCGGATGGATCAGCGAACGCGACCTCCAACAGCTTTACGTGCGAAGCATCGAGACGGATTCGATCGACGACGACTACGGCGTACCGTTCCAGATCTTCTACGGCGTCAGCGGCAACGCTCGCACATTCTGGTCGATCTCCAACGCCCGGCGGGTGATCGGATACGTCCCACAGGACGACTCCGAGATCGCGTTCGCCGACGAGATCGCCAGCATGACCCGCCACTGACGCCTCGCCTGGGCGAAGTTCGGCCTCCGCCGCCGCCAAGCATCCGGGCATCCTCACTGGGACGGATCAGCCAGCCGCACGCCTCGTCGGAGTAGGTCGGTGGACCGGAACCCACTGGTCGCGAGGTTGCAGCGACGGGGTGTGCGATGAGTTCGGTGGCTCGCAGCGGTCCAGACGTTCGAGAGTGCCGACGAGAGCGCCATGCCTGCAGCAGGAGGAAAGACCGTGAATTCGATGGCACGCAGGATGTTCGAGCTGGTCGAGCCAATTGGCGTCATCCCATACTCAACAGACGAGCCCAACGAGGCGATGTTCGCCTTGGGATTCACCAACTACTGGGACACCTACTTCGCCGGACGGGCGGCGCCTCTCGGTTTGCCAACGGCGGCGGTGGTGGACGCGATGTTCTACAACTTCGCGCCTGGCGAGGTTGCTCGCCACATCCCCAAGGTCTGGCGCACTACCACGCCCGAAGCGGCGATGGCCGCCCGTCAAACGGGCTGTGTCAAAGCGCTGCGGCGAATCCTCGGCGCTCACGTCGACTCTGCGGCCTTCGCCCGCGCCGCTGAGCTGCTGATCAAGGCGGCGACCAGCGCACCGTCCGAGGGTCGGCCGATGTACGCAGCGCTGCGCGCGATCCCGATCCCTGATGAGGTGGTAGCCCGCCTGTTCCATGCAGCTTCCCTGCTCCGTGAGCATCGTGGTGACGGGCACATCGCGGCTCTGATGGTCGAGGGTGTGGGCGGTCTCGAGGCCCACGTCCTCCTCGCGCTCGACATGAACCTGCCAGCGGAGAGGTTCGGACGCATCCACCACCTTCCGGCCGCCCAGCTCGCCGCCGTGATCGACGGGATGCGCGATCACGGCATGATCGGGGATGACGGTTGGCTGAGCGAACGGGGTCGCGCCGTCAAACAGCGGGTCGAGGCGCTCACCGACGATCTCGCGGCCAAACCCTACGAGAGCCTCGAGGCGGACGAGCTCGATCAGCTCGTGACCACACTGGAGCCGCTCGCCGCGCTCCTCCTCGCCGCGCAGGACTGATTGATCGAGCAGGACCTCCGGTGCGCCACCCTCAGCGAGGCTGTCGACCGAGTATGCGGGTCCGTGAGCCGCATCGGAAGGGCAAGCCAGCCGACGATGAACTTTCTGGGGAAATACGAGCCCGGTTGGTGGCCCGCTGAGTCAGAAACCGACGCCCGTTCACGTCTGGTCATGGTGCGCCGGTGGCGATTGAGTGGTGGACGAGCGTGGACGATTCGCTTGTGACGAGCGGAAAGGGCCGATTCGTCACCATGGATGCGGCGACCAAACGAGCGCGTGTCGAAGGGGGTGCGCTGCTCAAGGATCTCGACGCAGCCGCACAGGTGCACGGTCTCGCTGTGCCGGCCGGAATGATCAGCCACACCGGCGTCGGCGGTCTCACCCTCGGGGGTGGGATGGGATGGCTGTCACGACTGTTCGGTCTCTCCATCGACAACTTGGTCTCGGCCGAGATCGTTCTTGCCGACGGCCGGATTCTGCGCGCGGATGATCAGCAGCATCAAGACCTGTTCTGGGCTATCCGGGGCGGTGGGAGGAACTTCGGCGTCGTCACCGAGTTCGAGTTCCAGCTACACGACGTCGGGGCCGATGGTGCAGTTCGGACTCTTCTTCTGGAGTCTTGATCACGGTAGCGATGCCTTGCGTCTCATGCGGGACGTCATTGCCGATCTGCCGGCCTCGATGAACGCAGCGCCCATCGCGGGACTGACGACACCAGCTGCCCCGTTCGTGCCGCCGGAGCATCAACTGAAGACGGGATACGCACTCTCGCTTGTCGGATTCGGCGACCCCGCCGAGCACGCGCAGGTTGTGGAGCGCATCCGCTCGGCCCTGCCGCCGCTGTTCGACATGGTGACTCCGATGCCTTACGTCGCTTTGCAGAGCCTCTTGGATGAGCCGAACGCCTGGGGATCGTACGGATACGACAAGGGTGTCTTCGTCGCTGATCTCACCGACGAGGTCATCACCGTGCTGACGACCTACGTGCCGAAGAAGACGTCGCCGTTGTCGGTGCTGATCTTCTACCGACTCGACGGTGCCTACAGTGCATCGCACAGGACGCCACCGCCTTCAGCGGACCGAGGACGCCGTGTTACTTCGGGACGTTCGTCGCCCTGTGTCCGGCACCGGAGATGCTGCACGCCGAGAGACAGCGGATTCGCGCCTTGGCGAAGGATCTGGAGCCGCATGCGTTGGGCACCGGAACCTATGTCAACGTGATGCCCGAGTCTGACGTCACGGCCGTGCGAGACGCGTACGGCGAACGATTCGCGCGCCTGCAGGTCGTGAAGGCGGCGTATGACCCGGGCAACTTCTTCCACCGGAACGCCAACATCCCGCCGGCCGCAGCAACTTCCGCCTGACCGCCAGCTGGGCGATCTCCTCACCCTGGGCCGCTTGACGCCCTCGCTGTCGGAGCACCGGTCCGTAACCGTCCGCTAACCGATCGCCTCTCAAAGATGAGCTCCGGGCCGAGATCCTGCCATCAACGACGTAGCACGTCTGCGCCAGCTTGAACCCGCTGACGACCCAGCGCGATCTCATCGACGGTCTCCTTGTCATGCCGCCGGAGCGGCATCGCCGCTCGCGTCAGCCAGCAACCGACCAGTCACTTCCCAGGCTTGCCAGTCCGCGTGGAGCTAGATAGACTGATCTACCTATTAGAGGTGATCATGACGAAGCAGCTAGGATCCACGGCGCGAGAGCGGTTGCTCGACGCGGCTGGGCGACTGTTCTATGCCGATGGGATTGCGGCCACGGGCATCAACGCCATCACGGCTGAAGCTGGCGTGGCGCGGATGAGTCTGTACAACAACTTCTCCTCCAAGGAGGAGTTGGTGCTGGCCTATATTCAGGCCCGACATGAGGAGTGGCTCCTCCTGTACCAGGCCCGCGCCGGTCGAGCTGGCGGCCCGAAGGCTGGCACGCTGGCGGTTTTCGACGCCTACCTCGATCATGCCGAGGTCGGGTATGAGCACGGGTTCCGCGGCTGCGGACTTCTCAACGCGGCCGCTGAACTGCCCGTCGGTTCGCCCGGCCGGGACGCGGTGCGGCGTCACAAGGAGCAGGTCGAGTCCATTCTCACCGGGCACCTAGGAGCCCTGACCGCACCCGAGAAGGCGGCGCAGCTAGCTGAGCACTGCTCCTTCCTCCTGGAGGGTGCGATGGCCCGAGCGGGCCTGGAGGGGCAATCTGATCGACTTCAGCGCGCGAAGCAGATCGCCGCGGCGTTGGTCGACGACCTGTGAAAGGAGTGCGACGTACCGGCCTGCTGGCAATTACGATGACCGCGCTGCTCTGGGGCACGACCGGGACCGCAGCGACCTTCGTCCCGAGCGTGGGCCCGTTGGCGATCGGGGCCTGGGCGCTCGGGATCGGTGGTGTGCTCCAGGCCGCGATCGCCGTGCCGGCCCTCCACTCGGCAGCGCCAGTCCTCCGGCAGCACCTGCTGGTCGTTGTCACGGGAGCGGTTGCGGTGGCCATCTACCCGTTGGCGTTCTACAGCTCCATGGATGCCGCCGGCGTCGCTGTCGGCTCAGTCGTCTCCTTGGCCTCGGCGCCGCTCGCCTCCGGTGCGTTGGAACGCGTTGTCGACGGTCGCCCGCTCAGCCGTTGGTGGGTGGCCGCCGCTGGCCTCGGCGCCATCGGCAGCGGCGCGCTGTGCGCGTCCAAGCTCGACGCTCAGGCCCAGAGTGCGTCGTCGACACTGGTCGGGATCGGGCTGGGCCTGGTCGCCGGGGCCACCTATGCGACCTACTCGTGGGCATCACACCGGCTGATGGAGAGTGGCATCAGCCGATCGGCGTCCATGGGTGCTGTCTTCGGAGGAGGCGGGCTCCTGCTCGTGCCCGTCGTCGCCTTCACGGCCGCGCCACTACTGGTGACCCCACAGGCGTTCATGGTCGGCGCGTACATGGCGCTGGTGCCGATGTTTCTCGGCTACCTGCTCTTCGGGTTCGGCCTGACGCGCATACCGGCCAGCACCGCCACGACCGTCACGCTGATCGAACCGGCCGTTGCCACGGTGCTGGCGGTCCTCGTCGTCGGCGAGCGCCTCACCCCGCTGGGCTGGACCGGACTTGTGATCATCGCCGTCGTGCTCGTCATCCTCACCGCAGCGCCGACCCTCCCTGGTTCGGCATCACCATCGACAGAGCTTGTCCAGCCACCGCAGGCTGCCGTCCGATAGCTGGACGCTCGCTGGCTCGAGGCGGCTGGTTCCACGATCGGGAAGAAACCCCACCGCGGCACCAACCGAGGAGACACGTTTGACCAGCCACCAGCCCACGGGTCGCGTGAGGGACCGGGGGGCGATCGAACACGGTCTCGGCGCGGCGGGAACGCCTGCCCACGCCTTGCCGGCCGCGTTGATGGTCAGCGGTGCACCCGGTAGTGCAGGTGATTGACGCCGTCCTCCCCTTCGAGTAACCGGGTGCGCTCGAGCTCGATGTGCCTGGCCGGAAGGTTGTCGAAGAGTCGCCGCCCCCGGCCCAGGAGCACCGGGACCACGTGGAGCTCGAGCTCATCGAGAACCCCTGCAGCCAACGCCAGTTGGGCGATCGCCGCCCCGTGCACCAACACGTCCTTGTCACCGGCCGCCGCTGTTGCTCGACTGAAAGCGACCTCCACATTGTCGACGTAGCTGACCAGCGGCCACGACGTGATGTCGATCCCGGGCTCGTGCCGGCTGTAGACGAAGATCGGCACGCGGTCGTGATGATCGCCGTCCCAACCGCCGGCCGGCTCGAACGTCCCCCCGCCCGGCGACGACTGCCCCGGTCGACATGAACTCCTGAACGATCTGACCGTTGATGCCGCCCGTCACAGGTACCGGCGCGCCGCTGCCATCGCGCCCGCCCCCGGTGAAACCTCAGCGAGCACGAATCCGGCCGAATGCTGAGGAGCGGTAGCCATTAGGCTGACACGGGTTGCGACCCGCTCGGTCGAGATGGCCAATACAGCGCGACGGCCGAAGTCGAACCCGGAGAACCCAACGCAGTAAGAGGTCTTGTGAGACATGAGAGACGCCGGCGCCGGTGATTCGGCGGTGTTCCTTTCTGATGGCAGGGTCGCGCTCCGACTCTGGACGCGCGACGACGCACAGTTCATGGTCGATGCAAGCGCCGATCCAGGGATCCGACGGTACAACGGGGACCACGACCAGCATGGGCGCCCGGCAGCGCCGCCCACCAACGCTCAGGCCGAGAGGACGATCGACCAGTTCACGCAGAACTGGCATGCGTTCGAAACGAGCGGAGCTCCCTCGGGCGTTGCGTTTGCCATCGCGGACGCGGAAACCGGCGAACCAGTCGGCTGCTGTGGCGTTGATGACTGGACTGGGGAGAACGTGGCGCAGGTCGGCTACTGGATCGCAGCGCCTGCACGAGGCTACGGCTACGCCGTCCGAGCGGTCGTCCTGCTCACGCGCTGGTTGTTCGAGCTTGGTGCTGCTCGAGTGTTCGTGACGATCGTCGCTGGAAACGACGGCTCAGTTGCGGTCGCCCGCCGAGCAGGGTTCCTCTACGAGGGGACGATGCGCTCACACAGCGTGTGGCAAGGACAGCGCTGCGATGTGATGTGGTTCGCGGCCCTTCCGCTGGAGTGGCCGATGCGCAGTCCTCGTTGAGCAGTCCAGGCGAACGGGCCTCGGCGCAGCACGGGAGTCGATGAGCGACTCGCGGCTGCTCGGTCGACCATCGCGGCGGAGATCGCCTCCTGCGCGCGTGCGTGACTCACCGTCCGCCTGCCGCAACCGATGGGACGAGTCGGATAGCATCCGCAGCGACCGGTCGCGGCCGGCCATGAACAAGCTTATGGAGGTGGCCCAGGTGCCCACGTTCGCAGGCGTGAACCATTTCGCCCTGAGCGTTACCGACCTCGACCGCAGCACGCGGTTCTACACCGAGGTGCTCGGTCTGATCGCCGTGCTCGACTTCGGACACGGACGAATCTGTCTCGATCGGTCGAGCGGCTTCAGCGTTGGGCTGATCCGACACCCCGGCGGCAACCCCGGGCCCTTCTCTGAGCTTCAGCCCGGCCTCGACCACCTCGGTTTCACCGCGGTCGACCGAGAAGAGCTGCTTGCTTGGGAACGGCGCTTCCGGGAGCTAGGTGTCGATCACACACCGATCCAAGACACCGAGTTGGGCTACCACCTCAACTTCCGCGACCCCGATGGCATCCCCCTGGAGTTTCAGGCACCGAACGAGGCCTACACCGCGCTCGTGGCCCACCTGCACAGCGGAGACGTACCCGACTCGGTCCTACGGGACCAGGCCGAGCAGATCCTCGGACGCGGGATGGTCATCCGACCTTGATCCACGGTTGGCAGCGCGCCGACCGTGCAAGATGGACTCGGGTCGATCCGAGAGTCCGCAGGGACTCGAACTCCTAACCCCACCTCCGCTGGTGATGTTCGGCGGTCATGCGCTGAGGACGCGGTGTCGCTGGAGACTGCTTTCATCTCATCTCGGATGTTCTTTTGTGGGATGATCTGAGTGCGTACGATTGCGATCATGACCTCTCTTCCTGCTCCTCCCGCTTGGGCGCAGCCGCTGCCGTCGGCGACGCCACCGGCGGGGATGGCGATGTACCAGCTGCCGACTGGCACCTATCTGACCCGCGCCGCCCTGGCGGTGAAGGGCGGTTCGTTCGGCGACAAGCGGCACTTCGCGGCGAACGCCGTCCTGATCCGGCACCCGAAGGGGGACTTTCTGGTCGACGCCGGCTTTGGCCACGACGTCGCGGCGCACGTCGCAATGCTGCCCCGAATGGTGCGTGCCCCCTACCAGACCGAGCGGACGGTCGTCGAGCAGCTCGATGCCAGCGGCTACGACCGCAGTCGGCTCCTGGGTGTCTTGACGACGCATTCTCACTGGGACCACGTCAGCGGTATCGAGGACATCCGCGCACCGATCTGGATCAATGCGCGCGAGCGGCGCTACGCGGCCGAGGACCCGGACGGAGCGGTGTTCCGCCGGGTTTCTTCGGGCCTGGCGATTCGCGAGTACTCCTTCCCCGGCCCGGCCTACTTGGGCTTTCCTGCGAGCTTCGACGTGCATGGCGACGGATCCGTCGTCGTCGCGCTTGCCGGTGGACACACTTCGGGTTCGGTGGTTGTCTTCGCGACGCTGCCGGACGACAGCCGCTACGCCTTGATCGGCGACTTGACGTGGCAGCTCGATGGGATTCGGCGTCGTGTGGAGAGGCCGTGGCTGCTGCGGAAGCTGGCGGACAGTGACGTCGAGCAGGTTCGCCGCGGGCTGCTGTGCGCGATCTCGTTGAGCGAAGTCATGCAGGTGATCCCCGCCCATGACCGCGACGCGTACGGCGGTATTCCTCGCCTACCCAGTCACTTCCCGGTCGACAACGCCAGGAGTGGCTGGTGACACCGTCAGCGGCGGTGAGCGGCGCGCGTCCTGCCGCCGCCGCACCGTCGATCGATTCCGAGATGACCTGGCTGCTGCACCGGGCAGCGCAGCGGATGCGAACCGTACTCGGCCAGCGTGCCCAGGAGCACGGCGTGCAGCTGCGGGACCACATCGTGCTGAGCGCGCTGCACAAGAGCCCAGAGCTCACCCAGATCGAGCTGGGAAAGACGCTCGGGCTGGACAAGACCACGCTGATGAGCCAACTCGACCGACTCGAGCGCGCGGGGCTGGTCGAGCGCCGGCCTGATCCTCGAGACCGACGCGCCCGCATCCCGCACATCACCAAGGCCGGGGAATCGCTCCGCCGCAAGGTTGCCGCAGCTACCGACCAGGTGGAGACGGCCGCGCTGTCAAGGTTCGACAGAGCCGAGGTCGCACTTCTCCGGCGCATGCTCGTCGAGATCATCGGCGACACTGACGACCCAGGCAGCTGTCTGTGATGAGCGGTCAGCTCGAACGCGTGCTACGCCGTGGCGTCGATCGGCACGGCGTGCGTCGAGGGTCTTCGTGGACTCGGTCCCGTCCGGCGCTGCTCTTGTACCAGACTTCAGGCCCGCACGATCTTGATGTTGAAGTCCGACGTGCCAACCGCGAGGGCGACCCGGACCCAGAAGGCTACGTACATCTCGGCGCCGCGAGCGGTGGACAGGTCACCGAGGTCGATCACATCGCCATGGCCCAGCTGCGCAAGGAGGATGGTCACCATGGCTTTTGCAGCATCGTCATCGCTTGAGACGAACACGCTGGTGGTCTCCCCGAGTGCCCCAGGGTCGATCATCAGCCGATTGTTGAGCGTGTTCAGACTCTTGACCACCCGGGTCGCCGGAAACCGGCGCTGAATCTGCTCGGCCAGAGAGTCGTCGTCCTTCACGAACAGTCGCGGAGGCATCCCGCTGTCGGGTTCCAGCGGGTTGGAGATGTCGAGTAACACCTTGTCGGTGAGATTGGCCTCGCCCGCCTGGTCGAGCACCTCGATCGACACGGCGCCACCGGCGGCATTGACGACCAGGTCGGCGTGACCTGCCGCCTCGGCAAACGTCGCCAGGACGACGTCGGGATTTTCGGTCAGCCAGGCCGCTGTGTCGGAGCGGCTGCCCGTGACTTCGGGATCTCGGGTGCCCATGACGACCTGGTGGTCCAGACCGGCGAGTCGGCCGGCGATGGCTCGCCCGACCGGGCCGGAGCCGAGAACTGCAATGCGCACGGTGCAGAAACTATCGCGCTGAGATGCACCAGGGAGCGTTGGTCGCAGACGGATCCTCACGCTTCGATCGGCGGCGGCGTACTCATCCTGCACCGTTCGGCGATCTGGCGGCTCGGCGAGCGCAGCTCACCGGCTGGGTTGCTGCCGGTCCGGTTCGTCCAGGTAGTGCCACTGGATGGCTGGTCTGCCGGCCACGCCGAACGTCTCATGGCGCTGTCCGACGTGCTGAGGCCAGCCAGGTGGTGAGTCTTCCCACGGCTCCTGCCGGCCGTAAACGGTCCGATCCATCAGCACGTAGCTCCACGACGGTGCCTCGTTGCCGCGGTCGGTGGTCCAGTACGTCTCGTAGGCCTGGTCACCGACCCGCAGGAAACAGCCGAAGAAGCCGAAGCCGCGGCCTGCGACCAAGCCGGGCGAAGCGGCCGCGGAGTACCAGGGAAGCTCCGCGTGCACGAAGTCGGCGTACGGCCGGCTCTCCTCGTACGACCCCTCGCAGAACAACGCCAGGGTGATATCGCGGAGGTGCAGGTACTCGGGCCGCCCGAGTTCGGCGGCCGAGAACGTACACACCGGACACTGTTCCTCCCAGGGGCGGCCGGGGTGCCACATGTGGAAGTAGCCGACGAGTTGGCTTCGGCCCTCAAATGCGTCGACGAACGGGATCTCGCCGTCCGGGCCGACCACGGTCGCGTCGGCCGGTACCGGCGTCATCGGCAGCCGGCGACGGGCGGCTGCAATGGCGTCACCCTCCCGGGTGTGGGACTTCTCGCGGGTCAGCAAGTCGTCCCGGGCGGACTGCCAGCTGGCGCGATCCACGACTGGGGGCACGGCAGCGGGGGCCGGCGGGCGGAACGGTAGTCGGGCCATGGGTGATGTTCCCCTTCAGATCGGTCTCACCTGCTGTGACCGCTGTCGACCCCGCAAACTCATCGCAATGTGGGCGACTGCGGGACACCCAGCCGATACGCGGGCTCCCGCAGCAGGATCCAGGATCACCCAGAATTGCCACAACGCCGGCGCTCAGCCGTTGGTCTTGGGTGGCTGCTAGGTCGCGATATGCATGGCGCCGGTGCGGCACAGTCGTGCGAACAGTGGCCACCGCTGGCTGCGCCGTAGATCTCGACCCCGGACGTGCTCAGGCTCGATGCAGCGAAACTGAGGGCGCGCATCGGCGGTCTCGGCCCGACGCCATCTTGCGGGCCGTCACGGCCAGGTCCGGAGACGCTGGATAGGGTCGTCGGCATGCCAGATCCACTGTCGGTGCTGGACGCCCTGCACTCGACGCCGGCGCGTCGTTATCTCTCCACCACGCCGATCTCCGACGAGATCATTCGTGCCCTGCTCGATGCCGCGATCCGGGGACCGAGCGGCGGCAACAGTCAGCCGTGGGCCTGGGTCGTCGTGCGCGATCCGGCGACAAAAGCCCAGATCGCCTCGTTCTACCGGGAGGGGTGGGAAAAGAACTATGGCTCCCGCCGCGACCAGATCCTGGCCACCCCCGGTGCCATGTCGTCAGCCAGCTTCCATGCGGCCGACCACCTGGCCAACCACTTGGAGGAAGCGCCGGTATGGATCTTTCCGGTGCTGCTCGGCGCCGCGCGGTCGACAGATCCCCGGTCGGGTTCCTCCATCTACGGTGCGGTCCAGCAGTTGATGCTGGCCGCCAGGGCGTACGGCATCGGCTCGACGTTGACCACGCTGTACGCAGGGCACGAGGCCGAGGTTCGCACCCTTCTGGGTCTGCCGGACGACGCGTTGACCATGGCGCTGATCCCGCTCGGCTATCCGAACCGCGGGCGCTGGGCCGAGCCGAAACGACGGCCCCTCGATGAAGTGATGTTCGAGGAGCGCTATCGCACGAAGGAAGGCTCCGGCGACCAACGGAGTTGATCATGGCCGGACCGTCCGGTAGCCGTCGGGCCTTGGCCTGGCGATCACCAAGCGCTGTCGGGCT
Organism: uncultured Actinomycetota bacterium; assembly: GCA_963797165.1. GTDB lineage: Bacteria > Actinomycetota > Actinomycetes > Propionibacteriales > Propionibacteriaceae > Microlunatus. Next base: position 392,721 of record CAWCOM010000013.1, on the reverse strand, counting down.
CGTGGAAATGCCGAGGCCAGGCCATCCAGGACGGAGCGGAGCTGCATCTCGAGACGGTCGTCTGCATCGCGATCCACTGCCCGATCCAGCGTCGCGCTATCGAACGTTGGGGGTCGTCGGGCTACCGGTGGATGGGGTGAGACTGGGCATTGGTGCGTTCCGGATATTGCCGGACAACCGCCCGAGGATCCCGTATACCGGCACGGCGCAGTTCGGCCAGCAGAGACAGCGGGCAGGACGAACGGGTGTGGTCATTCGGGACCCTTCGGCATCTGGAGAGAACTCGGCAAGGTGTCGTATCGACGGGTTGCTGTTCGTAGTCTCAGCAGAGGGCGGCAACGAGCCACCCCCCGTCGGGAGGAACTGCGATGTCGAAGGTTGTCGCGATCATGTCCATGTCGGTCGACGGCTTCGTCGCCGACCCTGACGACGGGGTGGCTGAAGTGTTCGACTGGTACGCCCACTCCGGCGACGTCGAGATCCATGCCGGCGGGTCGGACGCCATGAGTTTCCGGATGTCTGAGCCGAGCGCGGCTCACTTTCGCGAACTGACCTCCGGGCTGGGTGCCGTGCTGACCGGCCGTCGTACGTTCGACGTCGCCGACGGCTGGGGCGGCAACCATGCGTGGGGCCCTGCATTCGTGCTGACCCACGAGGTTCCCGAAGGGTGGCCGCGGGCCGGCTCGACCGTTCAGTTCGTCACCGACGGCCTCGAGAGTGCCGTCGACCAGGCCAAGGCCGCCGCTGGCGGCAAGGCCGTCGGCGTGCACGGCGCCGACACCATTCAGCAGCTGCTGAACGCTGGGCTGGTCGATGAGCTCAGCATCGACATCGCCGCGGTCCTGCTCGGTTCCGGCATCCGCCTCTTCGACCACCTCCTCGACACGCCGTCCGTCCTCGGCGATCCGACGGTCGTCCAGGGCGTCGGAGTGACCCACCTGCGGTACCCCGTTCTCGACGACCCGAGCCGGAGCCGCCATGGCCGGGCTGGTGGCCAGATGCGTGACTCCCCAGGCGTCGATCGCGGCGAAGACGGGTACCAAGGCGATTGACTGTTCGGTGAGGGAGTAGACCACATGAGGAAACCATCGCCGAGGAGACTTTCGTGTCCGACACCACCTGCCACATGTCCATGTCGCTCGACGGGTTCGTCGCCGGTCCGGAGCAAAGCCTGGAGAATGGACTGGGCAAGCGAGGCATCGAGCTGCACCGCTGGCACATGGGGGATCCGCGAGCCACTGAAGCCGACACGACCGCGAACCACTGGCTCATGCGCCCTCGCGGTGCGTACGTCATGGGGCGAAACATGTTCGGGCCCATCCGCGGTGAGTGGGACGACGCCTGGGACGGATGGTGGGGATCCGAACCGCCCTACCACGCCCCAGTCTTCGTGCTCACCCACTACCCGCACGAGCCAATCGAGATGGAGGGCGGTACCACCTTCTACTTCGTCACGGAAGGTTTCGACGCCGCCTTCGCGCAGGCGCTCGATGCCGCCGACGGCCACGGCGTGGATATCGCCGGTGGTGCATCGACAGTGAGACAGGCACTCGATGCCGGCGTGATCGATGAACTCACCCTCGACGTTGCACCCGTCCTGCTCGGCAGTGGGGAGCGCATGTTCGACGGCGTCGAGACGTTCGACTTCGAGCCCGTCGAGGTGTTGCACTCACCGCTGACGACCCACATCCGTTACCGGCGAGGGCGCGTCCGACCGACCCTTCGGTGATCCGGCACGCACCGGTGTCGGCCGATCCACAGCTCACCCCGCCAAGATCGAAGTCGAGCATCTGGTTGTCGGAGTCGCCGATTCCCTCTTGGAAGAACTGCACCGCGAGCGCTCCGTTGGCGGTCGAGGCGTTGGCCATGTCTACGGCGTCCAGCTGGCAAGCCCAGTCACGATGACGGTCAGGCCCTGCTCGAACCGTTCGTCGGGGTCCACGTCCCTGGCCTCGCGCACCATCCGTCTGAGGCGTGGGTAGGCGCCACTGTCGAGAGCCTCTTGCAGGTAAGGCGCCACCGAGGTACGCCATTGCTCTGTGGTGAGCCCGGAACGGTTCAGGGTCCGGCTTTCGGCCAACTCCCGGGCAGTTGCGCCCAGGACGAACCCCAGAACGGTCTCCACGGCGCTGCCGGCGGTGCCCGGGTCATCCGCATAGCCGGCCGCCGCTGCCAGGGCGCGTTCGTGGTGGGCCAAGGCGTTCGGGCCGATGGCCGGGCGCCCAGCCAGCTCGGGGCCCAGCCAGGGATGCGCATTGAGCATGGCCCGCCGGTTGCGGGCCACGGCGATCAGGTCCGCCCGCCACTCGCCCGATGGCTCGGGCGGTAGGTGCCGGCCGAGGGCCGCGTCGACCATCCGCTCGAGCAACTCGTCCCTGCTGTCGAGTACCCGATAGAACGAGGCCGTGCCCGACCCGAGCGCGGAGGCCACGCGTCGCAAGGACACTGCCTCCAGGCCCTCCCGATCGGCCAGGGCGACCGCGGTCTCGACGATCTTCGGCAGGTCGGGAGCGCCGCCGCGCCGCGGCGGACGTTCTTGACCCCAGAACATCATGGCTACAGCGTAGCGATCGTGGTGGCTACATTGTAGCCAAATCGGCTACGCTGTAACCATGAAGCTCCCCATGCTGCTCAGCGCGTACTTCGCAGCGATCGACGACAAGTGCCTCGATGCCGACATCGTCACTGCGACATTCCTGCCCGATGGTCGGGTGATACGACCCGACGGCGTCGCACTCACCGGCCCGGATGAGATCTTGGCCGAGCAGAACGAGAGCTTCAGCCGTTTCCGGGCCACCCACCACATGCTGACCGATCACGTCATCACCCGGTCCGGCGACACGGCGCACGTACGGGCGAACATGCAGGCCATGCACCTGTGGAACGACGCCGGCAACTCTGCCGAGTTGCAGACCCACTTCGTCGCAGGCGGCGTCCTGCGGGCCAGCGCCGAGCTGACCGCGGAGGGCTGGCGGCTCAGCGAACTGATGATGCGTCCCGCCTGGCGTACCGGTGCGACCACCCGGATGTTCCTGCCCGCCCACCGATGAACTTCCATTTCCCAGCCTTCGCGGCGGCTAAGCGGATGAAGGAGGCCTACCTCGACGGCGGCATGGGCCCAGCGATGGCGCGATTCTTCGAATTGCTGATGGCCTCGGGTGAATTACCGGCCGGCTTTGCCGACAAGCCACTCTCGGACCCGGCGCAGTTCGGGCTGCCAACCGAGGACGACGGCGATCGAACCAACTTGCTGTTCCGCAACGCCCCCTCGGGCTTGGACTTCGCGGTAGCCGACTCATTGCGCGACCTCGGCGATCGTGTCGTCATCGGAATAGGCGCTGAGTCCCATGACGAGCTGGCCGCGCGCGGGGCGAAGTCGGTCGCTGAACACCTGGGTGTGCTGCTGGTCGAGTTCCCTGGCGGCCACGCCGGCTTCTCCGGTGGAGAGTACGGCCAACCTGCCGGCGACCCGGACGGCTTCGCAGCGGTACTGCGGTCACTGCTCTAGTTCAGCTTCCCGGTCGGTCCCGCAAGAGGATCCCGTTCCTGACCGAGCGTCGCCAGCGGAAGCAACACCTACGGCGCGGCCCCGTCCGCGCTGGACGGTGTCCAAAACTCCCTTCGGATCGATCACCCAGGGTGCGATTACTCAGGGTGTCACTGCCTTGTTCGCGTCTATCCACCGATTGGTGTCGCTCAGATTCTTCACCAGCTCGAGGCTCGTGGCGACTCCCACCAGGTCGGGGCCGGGTCTGCGACCCTGCAGCCGGAGGTCAAGGTCGCGAAAGTGAGCCGCGCTCGGCTCAGGCATCCGGAGACTCAGCCGTTCGGCTGTGCAGCGAGGTCGGCTTGCCGAAGGGGGACGATCAAGGAGGTTGGCCACCATGACGGCCTGGTGCCGGCCGTCGGTGAGCGATGACTTCTGTGCAGCTTCCAAGTCGTAGTACCGACGGTCGCGCCGAGCGTGACCACCATCGACGGCGACGAGAAAGCAGGGCCACGTTCATGATCATCGGTTACGGAGACGGCGCCAGGTGCAGGGTAGCTGGACAGGCGGTCCGAGATGCGTGATCCACGACCCCGGGAGGATGAGGCAGGAAACGAAAGCAAGGGCTCGCCGACGACCATCACCCCGGTTCTCGTGGGCGACTTGCTCGCCGAGGGCGAGCGGATGCCGGTCTACGTGCACGTCATCGACCATCCCGACGCCCGCGTGCTTGTCGACACCGGCATGACGCAGCTGCACCCGGCGGTGGCCGATATGGATCCACGCCTCAATCCACTGAGCGCACAAGCCGACTTCGACCTGGCCAGCGTCGACATCGTCATCAACACGCACCTGCACTTCGACCACTGCGGCGGCAACCACCTCTTCACCGGCAGACCGATCTACGTTCAGCGCCAAGAGCTCGACGACGCACGCAGCAAGGACGACTACACGATCCGCGACTGGGTCGAAGCGCCCGGTGTGCAGTACATACCCGTCGACGGCCCGCTCGAGTTGCTGCCGGGGCTCCGGCTCGTCCCAGCGCCGGGCCACACGCCGGGATCGCAGATTGTCCACGTCGAGCTGGCCGGGCGTTCAGTCATCGTGGCCGGCGACACGGCGGTCTTCTTCGCGGAGCTCGACGAGCCACGCACCGAAGGTCAGCGGCTGATCCGCGAGCTCGACCCCGACGAGGTATGGCTTTCGCACGAGCACGAGCCCTGGCGCCCGCAGATCGACGAACACAATTGATTCGAGCAGATCGAGATGCAAGGGCCGAAGACAATTCGCGCGTCCAGCCCCTGACAGAGCTCCGAGACATGACCTCCAGATCTGTCAGCAAGCCGGTCCGACCGGTGTCAGATCGAGCTGAGGAAACCTCTGGAGCGATCTACCGACCTCGGCAAGGATGTGCCCATGGGGTGGGAGGCGCTCGAGCGGTGGGGTGATGATGTCGCCCGGCTGGAGCCGCTCACCGGCGGAGTCGCCAATCAGGTGTGGAGTGTGCGAGTGGAGGGTCGGCTTGCGATCGGTCGTCTCGGTGCTCGCAGCGACGCTGATCTCGCGTGGGAGACCGACTTGTTGCGATTCCTCAACGGTGCAGGGCTGACGGTGCCGATGCCGATCGCGACGACGGACGGCCGGCTGTTCGCTGACGGTTTGGTCGTAATGACCTGTCTGGAGGGTGGACCACCCGAAACGGGAACCGATTGGCGTCGGGTGGCCGAGACACTGCGCCAGCTGCACAGGTTGACGCGGGGATGGCCGCAACGCCCGGGCTGGCGTTCGTCGACCGACTTGCTCGATGCCGACACCGGGACGAAGGTCAACCTCGGGGCCATGCCGCCGGAAGGCGTTGCCCGATGCCGCGCAGCGTGGGCCCGGCTTGCCGGCCGTGCGACATGTGTTGTGCACGGGGATCCGAATCCGGGCAACATCCGGATGACCGCCGACCGGGTCGGGATGATCGACTGGGATGAATCGCACGTCGACGTCGCAGACCTCGACTTGGTGCTTCCCGGCAACGCCGCCGATCTGGCCGACGGCCCGTACGACATCGCCGCGCAGGCATCGGCCGCCTGGGAAGCCGCGGTCTGTTGGGACGACCACCACGCAAGGGAGAGCCTCGACCAGGTCCGGGCGGTCTGAGGTCGGCAGCGCGGGTCGTACCGGTCGAGATCCGTACGAACGATCGGATGCTTCACAGCAATCCTGGATTTTGCCTCCCGCCCGCGCGGGTACTCGACTCGGGCCACAGACTCATCGCTCACGCCGCTCACGCGACGCGTTCATCGCTGCTGCGCTCCTCGGCGAGCATCGCGATGTCGGCGTGGTTACCGTCGAGGCCGACGGCGGGCATGCGGTGCACGGTACTGAGAGGGGCGCGACCGATCCGCGACAGCCACCAGCGCACCCGGCCAGGTCGAGCCGACTCACCGCTCCGGCAGCGATGGCCAGCGCTCGGAGGCCCACTGGGGCCACGTCGCATGGCCTGGCGGGACCGGAGGGATCTGGTCGCCCCGCAGTTCCTCCTGGTCCGGCGCTTGAAACCGAACCTGCCACTGCTTCAGCTCAGCGTCACTCATCTGGAACTGACCAGGGTGGGTTTCGCATCGGTCGGTGATGCGTCTGCGCTGCTCCTCGTAGTCAATCGGCAGGTAGACGACCTTGGCGCGGACGCCCAGCGAGCTCGCGATCCAACGCAGCGCCGATCGCTCGTCCTTGCCCCAGAGGCCGAAGTCGAAGACGACGTTGATGCCCAGCTGGGCGGCCCGCATTCCGGCTTCTACCAGCTTGCCTTCGATCCGGTCACGCTGATCGGCACGTTCTTTCGAGCGCCACTGGGTGGGGCTGTCGGCGTCGAACACCGCCATCTGCCACTCGTCCGGGGTCAGACGAAGCGCTGACTCGCTCACCTCCAGCTCCCTGGCCCGCGTGGTCTTCCCGGCTCCGGGCAGGCCGACGATGAGATAGATGGTCACCCCGGCGACGTTAGTCGTGTCCTGGGCGACGCCTGACCTCCGTCAGTACGGCTGGATGGTCTGGCTGGCCATCCAACCGATGCCGTCGGTGGCAGCGCGGGTGTAGACCGGGACGTACAGCCGAGGACTGTGCGGATCACGCACGGACGGCGAGCACGGCCCGGTGACGGTGTCGAAGACCTGCTTGTACTTCCGCACCACGGAGTGCGAGCTGGGATTCTCGCGTACCGGCGCCGGCACCTGGTTCACCCAGTAGTAGCGCACACAGCCGGCCGCACTGGCCGCGTCCGTCGACGTCGCGACGATGCCCAGTGCCAAGGTCGCACTCAGCCCGGCTGTTGCAGCAAGCCTTGTCCATCTAGTCATCCCGCCACTCTAGAAGCCGGTCAGGTCAAGCCCGGCTCAGGTCGGCTCGGCGACAGGGAACGCCCTGTGCGTCGCAGGATCGGTTCAGCACGTGCGATCGGCACGCGTCGACATCGCGCGTTCGTCGATCGGCTGGGCAAGCCCGTCGCCGATTCGAGAGCGCATGGCATCCGCAGCGGACGACGGCAGCTACTCGTCGGCGTAGCGGTCGCCGGTCTGACGGCGAACCTCGTCCATCACCCGAATGACCTCGATGCTCACCGCGAGCGGCCGCAAGGGCGATCCCGTCTCGCCGGCGTGGATCCGTCGGGCCACCTCGGCTGCCTGGATGTGCAGGCTCTGATGTGCAACCCGCGGCTCGTCGTAGCGCAGGGAACCGTGGCCGTTCGAAGCGGCTAGCGTGAAACCGCCGGGCTGGTAGAAGGGCCCGTCGATGCTGATCGTCGCTTGGGTCCCGGCGATCGTCGCGGCGGTTGGGGTGTTGCTCGAGATGGTGGTGTGCAGCACCGCCTGCTGCGCCCCTCGGCTCATGATCATCGCCGTCTGCCCGTTCACCCCGGCCGGCGTCTGCACGCCGCGGGCGAGCACGTGGTCCGGCGCTCCGAGGATGTCGACGACGAAACTGACCAGGTACGTCCCCAGGTCCAGCATCGGCCCGCCGGCCAGGTCGAGCCGGTTGATTCGATGCTCGGGCGGGAACCACTCGCCGAAGTCAGCGACGACTGCAGTGATCTCGCCGAGCACACCCAGCTCGAGGATCTGCCGGAGAACATCGAACTTCGGCAGGAAGGCGGTCCAGTACGCCTCCATGCAGAACAGTCCGCGGCGCTGAGCCACCTCCGCGATCTCGCGGGCCTGAGCCGCGTTCAGCGCGAGCGGCTTCTCGACCAGGGTGTGCTTGCCGGCCTCCAGCGCCAGCAGCGCGCAGGGCAGGTGGACGTTGTGTGGGGTGGCGACGTAGACAACGTCGACGTCCGGGTCAGCGACCAGGGCCTCGTAGCTGCCGTAGGCGCGTTCGATCCCGAATCGCTCGGCGAACGCCGCTGCGCCACGATCACCGCGGGACCCGACGGCCACGACTCGCTGGCTCGAGTGCTCGAGCAGCGCTGCGACGAACTTGTCCGCGATCCAGCCGGTGCCCAGCACGCCCCATCGCAGGCTCGGCGCCGATCGCGGATCGGGCGTACGAGCTGAGGGCAGCGACTCCGGGAATCCGGTCACCATGGGCCTCCTCGGTCAGGCGCGGGTCGCGTGCGGGCGGGCTGGTCGGCAGCGACGGACGGCGAAGGTGCCGACGTCACGACGCCGCACACTACGCGGGCGCGCCGTGAGGCCGAGCACCGACTGTCCAGGCCGCGAACCGCATCGAGGCGAGGAGTATCGAAAGATGAACTGTCGGCCTCTGGATCACGTGTATCGGAATGTGAGCGTGACGCAGATCCATCCGCGCGGCACAGAGTGCCTCGTGGAGACCACCCTGGCCACCGAGTACGGCCGCTTCGCGATGCTCGGCTTCGCCAGTCCGGACGGCGCCGAGCACGTGGCCCTGGTGCTCGGCGACGTTGGTCCGGGCAGCGGCCCGCCTCCGTTGGTGCGGGTCCACTCGGAGTGTCTGACCGGCGACGCGCTGGGCTCGCGACGCTGCGACTGCGGTGAACAGCTGCAGGCCGCGTTTCGCGAGATCAGCAACGCCGGCCGCGGCATCGTCATCTATCTCCGCGGCCACGAGGGTCGCGGCATCGGGCTGCTGGCCAAGCTCAGGGCGTACGCCCTCCAAGACCGCGGCCGCGACACCGTGGACGCCAACCTCGAGCTGGGCTTTCCGGCAGACGCGCGATCCTACGAGGCCGCCGCGGACATCCTGACCGAGCTGGGCGTCCAACGGATCCGGTTGCTCTCCTCCAACCCGGACAAGGTCGAGGCACTGACCGCGCTGGGCATCCAGGTCGTCGCGCGACACGGGCTGGCCGTGCCGGATCGGCCGGAGAACACGTTCTATCTCACCACCAAGCGACTCCGGATGGGCCACGACAGCGCCCCGCCCTGGGACGATGTCTGGCACGAGCTCGCCCGCGGGCGGGTCCCGCGGAACGTCGTCGCGGTGGCGGAGCGCAACCTGGTCGAGCGATACGGGCCGTTGGTCGAGGCGGGACCCGAGCTGGTCATCGGGCAGCTCGCGCAGAGCGCCGACGGGTTCATCGCCACCAAGACCGGCGACGCCGACTACGTCTCCGGACCAGCCGACCGGGAGCACCTGCACCGGCTGCGGGCACTTGTCGATGCCGTGGTGGTCGGAGCCAGCACCGTGATCGCCGACGATCCACGGCTGACCGTGCGGGCCGTCGAGGGGACGTCCCCGGTCCGAGTGGTCCTGGATCCACGCGGTCGGGTCCCATCGGGCTCGCAGCTGCTCACTGACGGCGTGGTCCCGACGCTCTGGGTGATCGGTCCGGGCGGGTCGGTGCCGGAATCGGTGAAGCCGCATGTGGAGATCGTGAGACTCCCGGTGTCCGGGCTCGGCTTCGCGCCGAGCGCCGTGCTGGGTGAGCTCCGGTCACGCGGCCTTGGTCGCGTTCTGGTCGAGGGCGGCGGCCGACTGGTCTCGGCGTTCCTTGCCGCCGGTGTGCTCGACCGGCTCTGGCTGACAACCGCTCCGGTCTTCATCGGCGACGGGGTCCCCGGCATCCGATTCACCGGGCCCGACCGGCTGGCCGACGCACTCCGGGCACCGAGTCGGCGCTACGTGATGGGTGAGGACGTCGTCTGCGAGTTCGACCTCGCGGCGACTGACGCTTTTCGCACACTCGAACCGGGAAGGTCCGGGCCGGGCGCCCGGAGCTGAGTTCGAGCGTGCGAAAGACGTCACCAGATCGCCGTCCGAACGATCTCGGCCGTCTCGGACCAGCGCGGGAGGGTCGTTCGGCGGATCAGGGCACGCCGACGCCAGTCGGCGCGAAGCTGGGGCGTCGTCAGCCAGCCCTCTAACACGCCGACGATCCCGTCCGGGTCGACGGACTGGCCTGGGGGCAGTCCGTCGACCCGGCCGAGCGACTCGACCGCCCCGGTGCCGGCCGGCACAACGGCCGGGATGCCGTGCGCCAGCGCCTCTGCGACAACCAGGCCATACGTCTCCACCCGCGAGGTCGAGACCAGCAGGTCGGTGGCGGCCCACACCTCCGCCAGCGCCGATCCCGTGAGCCTTCCCGTCAACCGGACCCGGCGACCGAACCCGTCGGCCTCGGCCGCCACCGCCGCCGCGTAGCCGGGACTCGCGCTGGTCGACCCGACGATCGACGCACTCCAGCCCAGGTGTCGTAGCCGGTCCAGGGCCGCCAGCAGACCCAGCTGGTTCTTGGTAGGTGTGACCGCACCGAGGCAGAGCAGCTGCGGCGGACTGCTGCCGTTGGCGACCGGTGCCGGGTCCGTGCCCGGCGACGCCACGACCGCGTCTCGGCGGCCGTAACGTTCCGCCAGCGCGATGGCCGTGTGTCTGCTCGGGCAGAGGACGGCGTACGCCGCCGCCAGCGTCGCCCGCTCCCGCTCGAGAAAGCGATGGCTCTTCTCCCCCGACAGCCCGACCTCGTCCGCGAGCGGTAGGTGGACGAGCACGGCCACTCGTCGGCCGCTCACAACGGCGGCACCGATCTCCTCGGGTGCGTTGCCGGCCACGATGCCGTCGACCAGGGTGACCGGGGCGTCCGAGAGAGCCGCCCGCAGCCGTGCCCGGTCACGCGGTGAGCCCTCCGGCCAGCCGGCTCCGACCCGGACCAGCCGAGCGTCGACGCCGGCCACGCAGAGCGACTCGACGAGCGCAGTGTTGTAGACGTTGCCGCCGGTCGGTGAGCCGTCGTCCCAGGTGATCAGGTCGAGGCGGGCTCTCGTCGGCCGCTCGGCGCCGGCGTCGCCGGCACGCTCAGAGCTCGAGGACGTATGTTGCCCAGGCATCCGGGTGCTCCCGCAGCAGAACCTCCAGGCCGCTCAGCTGCTCCGTCGGAAGTCGCTCGGCGACCCGCTCGGCGACGTAGCGGGCCACCACCTCCGTCGTGGTCAGCAGCCCCGCCAACGCCGGATGCTCGTCGAGGTTGCGGTAGTTGAGATCGGCCAGCACTTCCGACAGCACGCCGGCGGCCAGCGCGATGTCGATCACGGTCCCGTCCTCCCCCAGGTCGGGTCGGCACATGGTCAGCTCGACGACATACGTCGCGCCGTGCAGCTGCTGGGCGGGGCCGAAGTTCGGGTGGGGCAGGCTGTGCGCGATCATCACGTGGTCGCGGACGGTGAGTCGGAACACTCAGACTCCCTCGGGGTAGCTGATCACCTGGCAGAGCGCGTCGGGGTCGTCGACGATCGCATCCATCGTGGCAGGCAGCTCGGCGAAAGCCGACTCACCGGTGAGGAAGACGTCGTACGCGGGATCCTGCAGTTGAGCAAGGGCGAGGCGCAGCCGGTCTCCGGTTGTCCGGCGGGCTCGCCGGGCCGGCGCGACGACACCCACCTGACTGGCCCTGATACTCAATCGGCGAGCATGGAAGCCGCCGCCCAGCGGGACACGTGGCGAGCGATCCGCGTACCAGGACAGCTCGATCAGCTCACCCTCGAACCCGAGCAGAGCCAGACCGTCGGCCAAGCCGGATTCACTGGCAGAGCAGTGGAAGACCAAGTCGCAGTCGCCGGCCGCCTGCTCCGGCGCCACGAACTCGATGATGGACTCGGCGGCCAGCCCAGCGCGGTCTGAATTCACGTCGACCAGTTGGAGCCGGCCGAGCGGGAAGGACGCGAGGAGCCGTGCCAGCACTCCCCCGATCATCCCGGCGCCGATCACCGCAACCCGGTCACCGAGCCGCGGTGGGGCGTCCCACACGGCGTTGATCGCCGTCTCGACCGCGCCCGCCAGCACCGCTCGTTCAGTCGGCACGACATCGGGGACCGGGATCGCTGCGGTGGCCGGGATCACGTAGCGGTCCTGGTGGGGATGCAGGCAGAACACCCGTCTGCCGCGCAGCTGCGTCGGACCCTCGTCGACGATCCCGACCGAGAGGTAGCCGTACTTCACCGGCCACGGGAAGTCCCCCACCTGGAACGGTGCTCGCATCACGTCGGCGACCTCGGCAGGGACTGCGCCGCGATGCACCAACGACTCGGTGCCTCTGCTGATCCCGGAGACCAGGGTGCGAACGAGCACCTCGCCCCGGCCCGGTTCGCGGGCCGGCTCGGGTCGTAGCTCGCCGCGGTGCGGACCGGTGGTCCAGTACGCGGTCCACGGCTGTTCCACCATGCCATCTTGCCGCAACCCGAGCTGCGCTTCGACAGGCTCAGCGCACGTTCCCGCGCGGGTCAGAAGAGCAGAGCGGTCCCCGGATCGGACAAGATCCCGGCAACGTCGGACAGGAAGGTCGAACCCTGCTCACCGTCGGCCAGCCGATGGTCGAACGAGACGCCGAGCGTCGTCACCCAGCGCGGCACGATCTTCTCCGCCTCACCGGACCCGACGACCCACGGCCGGCGAACGATCTGGCCGACGCACAAGATGCCGGCCTCACCGGGATTCAGGATCGGGGTGCCGCCGTCGACGCCGAACACGCCCACGTTGGTGATCGTGAACGTCCCACCGGACATCTCCGCGGGCTGGGTCTTGCCCTCCCGCGCCGTGGTGATCACGTCGTTCAGTGCTCCGGCCAGCCCGCGCAGATCGTACGACTGGGCGCCCTTGACGTTCGGCACGACGAGCCCCCGCGGTGTGGCAGCAGCGATCCCGAGATTGATCGAGTGCTTGATCACGATCTCCTGCGCGGCCTCGTCCCACGAGGAGTTCAGCGCCGGTGTTCGCTGTAGTGCCAGGCAGACCGCCTTCGCGATGATCAGCATCGGAGTGATCTTGACGTCGCGGAAGTCGCGTCGAGACTTCAGCCGTTCGACCAGCTCCATCGTCGCCGACACGTCGCAGGTCACCCACTCGCTCACGTGTGGTGCGGTGAACGCCGACTCCACCATCGCCTTGGCGGTCGCCTTCCGGACTCCCTTGATCGGGATGCGCGTCTCCCGCACGTCGCCTGCCGGCGGAACGGACTCAACGAACCCGTCCTGTTCCTCGGGTGCGGACGGTCCGGCGGCCGCCTGCTCCACGTCGTCCCGGGTGATCACCCCACCGGGACCAGTGCCGGCCAGCGCGTCGAGGTCGACGCCGAGATCCTTGGCCAGCTTGCGAACCGGCGGCTTGGCCAGCACTGCACTTCCGCCGGCCGGACGGATCCGTTCCGCGACCCCCGGCTCCGGTAGCGGTCCGCCCACCGACTCGGCCTGGTCGGGCGGCAGCGACTCGCGGTGATCGGCCCGTCGAGAGACCGGTACGTCGGTGGCGAAGGAGTTCGCGGCTACCTGCGCGTGCGCCTGTTCACTGACCGGATCGGTGCCAACGCCCTTGCGCGGTCGCCGCTTGGCCTCGGTGGTCCGCGCTCCGTACCCGACCAGCACGGCGACCCGGCCGTCCGGGGCGCCGTCGGACTTCACGGCGGCGGCGGACACAGTGGCGTCAGGAGCGGCCTCGGGCAGCTTCGGCACCAGGTCTTCCTTCGGCGTGCCAGCCGGAACCCCGTCATCGCCCCCGGCGCAGCCGGAACTCCGTCATCGCCCCGGCGGCAGCCGGAACTCCGTCATCGCCCCCGGCGGCAGCCGGAACTCCGTCGTCGATCGCGATGATCGGCGTACCGACGTCGACGGTGTCACCTTCGCTCACCAGCAGCGCGGAAACCGTACCCTCGAAGGGAATCGGCAGCTCCACCAGCGACTTGCTGGTCTCCACCTCGAGGACGATGTCGTTGATCTTGACCTCGTCGCCGACCTTGACGTGCCAGGTGACGATGTCGGCTTCGACCAGGCCCTCGCCCGGGTCCGGCAGTCGGAACTCCTTGATCGTCATCGATCCCTTCCCTGATAGCTGTCGAAATCGAGTCTGGCCTCGACCGCTCGTGTCCGGCTCGAGAGGCCTTGGGACGACCTCGGGAGTGCCGACCTAGTAGGCGAGCGATCGATCCACCATGTCCAGCACCCGGTCCAGGTCAGGAAGGTACTCGTCCTCCAGCCGGCTCGGTGGATACGGCATGTCGAAGCCGCCGACGCGCAGCACGGGTGCCTCGAGGGAGTAGAAGCACTGCTCGGTGACCCGGGCCGAGATCTCGGCGCCGAGGCCGAGGTTGAGCGGTGCCTCGTGGACGGTGATCAGCCGACCGGTCTGACGTACCGACGCGATCACGGGATCGAGATCGAGTGGGGAGATCGTCCGCAGGTCGATCACCTCGAGGCTGCGGCCCTCCTCCGCTGCTGCCTCCGCAGCCTGCAGGCAGGTCCGGACCATCGGGCCGTACGCCACCACCGTCACATCGCTGCCTTCGCGCACCACGTGCGACTGGTGCAGCGGCATCGGCGTCGCCGTCTCGTCGACGTCGGCCTTCTCGTGATACCGCCGCTTCGGCTCGAGGAAGATGATGGGGTCGTCGGAGGCGACCGCCTGCTGGATCATCCAGTACGCGTCGACCGGGTTGGCGCACGCGACGACCTTCAGACCCGCCGTGTGGGCGAAGTACGCCTCCGGTGACTCGCTGTGATGCTCCACCGCACCGATCCCACCGCCGAACGGGATCCTGATCACGATCGGCATCGGCAGCCGCCCGCGTGAGCGGTTGTGCATCTTGGCGACCTGGGTGACGATCTGATCGAACGCCGGATAGACGAAGCCGTCGAACTGGATCTCGCAGACCGGTCGGTAGCCCCGCAGCGCCATCCCGACGGCCGTGCCGATGATGCCGGACTCTGCCAACGGGGAGTCGATCACCCGGTGCTCGCCGAAGTCCTTCTGCAGACCCTCGGTGACGCGGAAGACGCCACCCAGCTTGCCGATGTCCTCCCCGGCCAGGACGACCTTCGGATCCGCTTCGAGTGCCCGACGGAGGCCGGCGTTGAGCGCTTTTGCCATGGTCAGCTTCGTCATGATCAGTGCCCCCCTCCGACCGGCGCCTCGAAGCTCGCGAGGTAGTCGGCGTAGGCGGCCTGCTGCTCGCTCAGCAACGGGGTCTTGGTCGCGTACACGTCGTCGAAGAGGTCCACCAGGGACGGTGCGGTCAGCGCGAGACAGCGGGCCCGGATGTCCTTCGCAAGCTCGGCTGCCTCCAGGTCGATGCTGGCGAAGAAGTCGTCGCCCGCCGCTCCGGTGCGACTGAGATAGGCGCGGACCCGCTCGATCGGGTCCTTCAGTCGCCAGTGCTCGAGCTCGTCGGCGAGCCGGTACTTCGACGGGTCGTCGGAGGTGGTGTGGGCACCCATCCGATAGGTGTACGCCTCGATGAAGGTCGGCCCGTTGCCCGATCGGGCCCGCTCCAACGCTTCCGTCGTCACCGCGTGCATGGCGAGGACGTCGTTGCCGTCGACCCGGATCCCGGGGATGCCGAAGCCGTCGGCGCGCTTGTAGAGCGGGATCCGGGACTGTCGCTCGATCGGCTCCGAGATCGCCCACTGGTTGTTCTGGCACAGAAACACCATCGGTGCGTTGTACGACGACGCGAAGACCATCGCCTCGCTGACATCGCCCTGGCTGGTCGCCCCGTCACCGAGATAGCCGATCACCGCCGCGTCGCGCTCGGGGTCACCGGAGCCGACCATGCCATCGCGCTCGAGACCCATCGCGTACCCGACGGCGTGCAGGGTCTGTGAGCCGATCACGATCGTGTAGAGGTGGAACCGATGGGCCTTGGTATCCCAGCCGCCGAGGTCGGTGCCGCGGAACAGCGCCAGCAGCTCGACCGGGTCGATCCCCTGGCACCAGGCGACCCCGTGCTCCCGATAGGTCGGGAAGACGAAGTCCTGGCCGTTCATCGCGCGGGCCGAACCGACCTGGGCTGCTTCCTGACCGAGGCAGGAGGCCCAGAGCCCGAGCTCACCTTGGCGTTGCAGTGCCGTCGCCTCGGAGTCGACGCGGCGGGTCATCACCATGTCGCGGTAGAAGCTCTTGACCTGCTCGTCGTCTCCACCGAAGGCGTAGTGCGGGTGATCGACCCGGACACCCTCGGGGGTCAGCAGCTGCACCAGATCCACGTCGTGATCCGGCGCGCCGGCGTTCCTGCCGGTCCCGATCGCACTGACACCTGGTTCACTGAGACCTGGATCCCTCAGACCTGGATCGCTGGCACCTGGATCGCCGGCACCAAGAGTCCTGGGTCCGCCGGATCGCCCCGGTTGTGCGGCTTTGCTCACCTGCATGCATCCTCTCGCCGGTGTTGCGTATTGCGCATCACGTCTGCCCCGCTGCGGGATCGCCGCCAGTGCGGGTTGAGAACCACCAAACATCACGGCTCCACGAAGACCGGGGTGTGGTCAGGAGCGGCGCCGCTTGGGCCCAAACGTACCGCGAGCATCCTGCGCAGTGGAAAACAAGTTGCATGTCCTAGCGGTTGTGTCGCACGCTTTCTCCGACTTGTCAGCGTCAGAAACGGCTCTGGCCGTTTGTCAGGCTGACAACTCAGAGGTCCGAGAGCAGAGGAGGTCGAACAGTGTCCACCACGTTCCGTGGGTTCTTCGTCGACCCATTCCTCATCTTGCTCAGGAGCACTCCTCATCATGACCGAAAGTCACCTGCACAACTCTGAAATCCTGTACAGCCCTGACATCCTGCACGACCCTGACATCCTGCACGACCCTGACATCCTGCACGGCCCTTTCAGCCTGCACGACTCCGATGCCCAACCCAGCGGCTACGTCGACTACGCCGAGACCGCTGAGCTCGAGCCGAACCAACGCTGGTCCACCTGGGACGAGATCGGCATCCTCGCCGGTCCCGAACCGTGGCCGGACTGGTTGATCACCGCCGACGCCGCCATCGACACCGAACTCGGCATTCTCAAGACCGGCAAGGAAGCCGACGTCTTCCTGCTCGAGCGAGCGACCGCCGACGAGGCTGTCGTGCTCGCCGCCAAGCGCTATCGCTCGACCGACCACCGGCTGTTCCACCGCGACAACTCCTATACCGAGGGTCGCGTCGTGCGCCGCAGCCGAGACCGGCGGGCGCTGGCCAAGAGCTCGACGTACGGCCGCACCGTGCAGGCCGGTCAGTGGGCGCTCGCGGAGTTCGGTTATCTCTGCCGGTTCTGGTCCGAGGGGCTCCCCGTCCCCTACCCGGTCCAGCTGGACGAGACCGAGCTGCTGCTCGAGCTGATCACCACACCCGACGGTGAGACCGCGCCCCGGCTGGCGCAGACCCGACCAGACCCGGCAACCCTGGCGACGTACTGGGAGCAGCTCATCGACGCCATGCGGTTGATGGCGCGGATGGGTCTGGCTCACGGCGACCTGTCGGCGTACAACCTGCTGGCCACCGGTGAGCGGATCGTGCTGATCGACCTGCCGCAGGCCGTTGACCTGATCGCGAACCCCAGCGGGATGGAGTTCCTCGCCCGCGACTGTCGCAACGTCTGCTCGTGGTTCAGTTCGCGAGGCCTCGACGTCGACGCGGACGAGCTCCTGGCCGACCTGGCCGCGTACGCGTTCTGACGACCGCCCACCCACCACCGAGTTGTCAGAAGCTGTGCACCGCATGTGGTGTCGAGCTTCTGACAACTCGGGATCAGGGGGTCGGGGTCCGTGATTCCTCGCTGCGCTTGCGCGCACGGTAGGCGGCCACGTTCGTCCGGTTGCCGCAGTTGCCCGTGTCGCAGAAGCGTTTGGACCGGTTCTTGGACAGATCCACCAGTACGTCGTCGCAGTCATCGGCGGCACAGGTACGCAGTCGGTCGAGCTCGTCCTCGCGGATCAGGTCGAGAAAGCCCATCGCAGCCTCGGCGCCGATCCGGTCGGCCAGCGGGGCATCGTCATGGGTCAGGTGCAGGTGCCAGTCGAGTGCGTCGTGCTTGGTGAGGTACGGCCGGGCGCCGGTCTGGGCCAGCAAGTCGTTGACGTAGGACGCTGCGTCGTCACGGCCGGTGATCGCCCAGAACTGTCGCAGCCGTTCGCGCAGTCTTCGGACCGACTCCAGTTCGGCATCCGTCCCGAGGAAGATGCCGCTCCAGCCCGACTCCTCGAGATATGCCCGCAGACCCGCACTGGTCTCCAGCTCGTCCACACCGTCGCTGAGGGTGTTGACCAGCACCGCGGTTCCCCGCAGAAACAACTCGGTGTCATGGGCAAAAGCCATCTTGACTCCTGACACTGTGGTAGATAGCGTCACCAGTGTAGGTGGTCTTCGATAGTGACATGAGGTGGTGGACGATGACTCGGATCGAGGAGCAGGACCTGCCCTTCGACGGGCTCAGGACGCACAGGGGCGCTCAGCCGGAGCCGGACACCGGGCGGCCCCAGCTGGACACCACGCAGCCTGAGCCTGTCGAAGGTCCGACCACACGCGCATCCAGCCGGCCAGGCCTGTTGATCGCGCTGGGCTCCGCGGCCTCGTTCGCGCTGGCCGGATCCCTCGGCACGGCGTTGCTGTCCATCGGATGGTCTCCCACGGCGGCGGTCGGAGTCCGGATCGGCGGCGCGTTCCTGGTCCTGCTCGTGCCTTGCCTGCTCCTGCTGCGACGGACGGGACTGCCCAGCCGACGTCAGGTCGGGCGGCTTGTTGCCTACGGCGTGATCGCGGTGGCCGGCGCGCAGCTCTGTTACTTCAGCGCTATGCAGTACCTCTCGGTGGGTGTCGCTCTGTTGCTGGAGTACACCGCGCCGATCATCCTGATCGGCTACCACTGGGTCCGCACCCGCCGGCGGCCCGCGGCGCTGGTGTTCGTCGGGGCGGCGGCTGCCATCGCGGGCCTGGTGCTCGTCCTCGATCCGGGCCAGGACGCTGTGATCTCGCCCATCGGGGTGGCCTGGGGACTTGCCGCTGCCCTGTGTGCCTGCGGCTACTTCCTGCTGAGCGAGAACGACGAGCCTCGCACCACGAGTGAGGCTCCGCTGCACCCGCTCGTCCTGATCACCGCCGGCACAGGGGTCGGTGGTCTCCTCATCCTGCTGCTGGGCCTGACCGGGCTGATGCCCCTGCGCGCCACGACTCACGACACCTCGCTCGGCGGACTCGCCGTGCCATGGTGGCTGCCGGTGCTGGGCCTGATCGTGGTGACCGCCGTGCTGGCGTACCTCCTGGGGATCGCGGGGATCCGGCGGCTCGGAAGCGGTGTCGCCTCGTTCGTCGCACTGACCGAAGTCGTCTTCGCGGTGCTGTTCGCCGCCGTACTGCTCGCTCAGCACCCGGGAGCCGGGCAGCTGATCGGCGGCGTGCTCGTCCTGATCGGCATCGCGGCCGTGCAGCGCGGTGACCGGCGCTGATCCGTCGGATCGGACGTGGGAACCGCAACCGCTGACGAGCGCGACGCCATTCATCCCCACGCCTCCGACTTCGGCCTGCGGACCTGTCGGCGTCGCGCTTGCCAGCGGTTGGCACAATCACGTGGTGACCGTCAGCAGCAGTTCAGGCGCCGGAAGCTAGCGCCACGACGACTCACGCCTCCGGGATCTTGATCGCGGGCACATCCTCCGACGCGGGGAAGTCCCTCGTCGTCACCGGGCTCTGCCGTGTGCTTGCGCGGCGCGGCGTGAAGGTCGCGCCGTTCAAGGCCCAGAACATGTCGAACAACTCCATGGTCTGCGCGGACGGCTCGGAGATCGGTCGTGCGCAGTATCTCCAGGCGCAGGCGGCTGGGATCGAGCCGACCTCGCTGGTCAATCCGGTGCTGCTCAAACCCGGCTCGGATCGGCGGTCGTTCGTCGTGGTCCGCGGCCGACCGGCCGGTGCGCTCGAGGCGGGTGAGTTCGCGAACGGTCGGGCGCACCTCGCGAGCGCGGCCTTCGCTGCGTACGAGGAGCTGACGAGCTCATACGACGTCGTCGTCTGCGAAGGTGCCGGATCGCCGGCCGAGATCAACCTCCGCGCAGGCGACTACGTGAATCTCGGGCTGGCCCGCCGCTTCGGGCTCCCGGTGACCGTTGTCGGCGACATCGACCGCGGCGGCGTGTTCGCCGCACTGTTCGGCACTCATCAGATCTTGGACCCCGACGACCGAGCGATGATCCGAGCATTCGTCATCAACAAGTTCCGGGGCGAGGAGTCGGTGCTGACGCCTGGACTGGTCACGCTCACCGAGCGGACCGGCGTGCCGGTGGCCGGCGTGCTGCCCTGGCTGCCCGACCTCTGGCTCGACGCCGAGGACACCCTCGAGGTGGGACGTTGGCGGCGATCCAGCACTCGCGAGGGTTCGCTCAGGGTGGCCGTGATCAGGCTGCCCCGGGTTTCGAATGTCACCGACGTCGATGCGCTGGCCGCCGAACCCGGCGTAGACGTCCTCGTCACGACCGATCCCGCGCGTCGTCGCCGGCGCCGACCTCGTCGTACTGCCGGGATCGCGGTCGACTGTGGGTGACCTCGGCTGGCTGCGAGATCGCCGACTCGCCGACGTCCTCGCCGACCGGGCGGAGCGGCGGGCTCCGGTGCTCGGGATCTGTGGCGGCTACCAGATGCTCGCCACGGTCATCGACGACCGGCACGAGTCCGGCGCCGGCACGGTGGCCGGACTCGGCCTGCTGCCGGTGCGGATCGACTTCTCCGCCGAGAAGGTGCTCGGCCGACCGTCGGGCACGTGGACCGGCACCGACGTACGCGGGTATGAGATCCACCACGGCGTCGCAACCCTCACCGGCTCTGCGGAACCCTTCCTGGACGGCTGTCGGGTCGGCACCGTCTGGGGCACGATGTGGCACGGCACGTTCGAGAACGACGAGTTCCGGCGCGGCTGGCTGCTCCGGGTGGCGGACGCGGTCGGTTCGTCCTGGACGCCGGAGACCGGGGCGCCCGGGTTCGCGGAGCGGCGGGAGACCATGATCGACCAGTTGGCGGACGTGATCGAGGAACGTCTCGATCTCGACCTCGTTCTCGGGAGGAAACCATGATCACTGTCCTGGTGATCGGCATCGGCAGCGGCAGCCCCGTGCACCTCACCGGCGAAGCTCGCTCGGCGATGAACGAGGTCGACGTGTTCCTGGTCGCGGACAAGGGCCCGGCCACCCACGATCTGGCGGAGGTGCGGCGCCGGCTCTGTGCCGACGTGATCGAGCACGACCGCTACCGCTTCGTCGAGGTGCCCGACCCGGTCCGGGACCGTACGTCGGATGACTACGACTCCGCCGTCCAGGAGTGGCACCAGGCCCGGGTCGCCGCCTACCGCGACACGCTGGCCGGCGCGTTGCCGGACGGTGGCACGGTTGGGTTCCTGGTCTGGGGCGACCCCGCGTTCTACGACTCCACGATCAAGATCGCGTCCGCGCTGGGCGACGAAATCCGGGTCGTTCCCGGCATCAGCAGCCTCCAGCTGCTCGCCGCCGCGCACCGGATCGTGCTGAACCAGGTCGGCCAGCCGATCCACATCACGACCGGCCGCCGGCTGCTGGCCGAGTACACCCCCGATCTCGGCGACGTGCTCGTGATGCTCGACGGCGACCTGGCCTGCGAGGGTCTCGTGCCGCTGTACCCGGAGCTGGAGATCTTCTGGGGTGCTCAGCTCGGGCTCGCCAGCCAGGCCCTCGCCAGCGGTCGGCTGGTCGATGTGATCGGCGCCATCCGGGCCACCCGGGACGCCGTTCGCGCCGAGCACGGCTGGGTGCTCGACACCTACCTCCTCCGCCGTCCCTGAGCCGCCGACTGCCTCGATCTGTCGGAAGTGGGCGCCGGCTGGGTGAGTCGCCATCGATTGCGGTATAGCACCTTTCGAACGCAATCTTTTTGCCCACCGAAGGGGAGACGCCATGGCTCGATTGATCGCCGTCACGGGTGCGAGCGGCGGGATCGGGCGCGCGGTCGCCCAGGAATTCGCTCGACGGGGAGACCGACTGGCGCTGATGGCCAGAGGGGAGCGCGGACTGACTGCCGCGGCCGAGGACGTCGCCCGACTGGGCGGAACCGCGGCGACGTACGCCCTGGACGTGTCCGACGCAGAGGCCGTCGCCAGGACCGTCGACCAGATCGAGGCCGAGCAGGGCCCGATCGATGTCTGGGTGAACGTCGCCTTCAGCTCGGTCTTCGCCCCCTTCACCGAGATCGCGCCCGACGAGTTCCGGCGAGTCACCGAAGTCAGCTACCTCGGCTACGTCTACTGCACCATGGCGGTGCTGCCGCGGATGAAGAAGCGGGGTCGAGGAGCGATCGTCCAGGTCGGCTCCGCGCTCGCCTACCGCGGCATCCCGTTGCAGTCGGCGTACTGCGGCGCGAAGCATGCCATCCAGGGTTTCCACGAGTCGCTCCGGACCGAGCTGCTGCACGAGCGCAGCCCGGTGCACGTCACGATGGTGCAGATGCCGGCGGTGAACACTCCGCAGTTCACCTGGGTGCTGTCTCGGCTGCCTCGCAAGGCGCAGCCGGTTCCGCCCATCTACCAGCCCGAGGTCGCCGCCCGGGCGGTCTGCTTCGCCGCCGATCATCCCCGCCGACGGGAGTACTGGGTCGGCGCGTCCACCGCCGCCACCCTCGCGGCGAACGCGCTCGTTCCGGGCGTGCTGGACCGGTATCTCGGCCGGACGGGTTTCGACAGCCAACAGACCGACGAGGCCCGCAACCCGGATCAGCCGATCAATCTGTGGGACCCTGCCGACGGAGCGGACGGGCACGACTTCGGGGCACATGGCCGCTTCGACGCTGTGGCCAAGTCGACCAGCTGGCAGCAGACCATCGCCCACCACTACCCCGCCGTCGGCGCGTCGGCTGTCGCCGCCGGCCTGCTCGTCGCCGGCTTGTGGCGGCGCCGGCGGTGACGTCGGTCCGGAGTCGCGCCGGCGAGTCCAGCGGCGCTGCTCGGAACCGAACCGCTAACGACCGAGCTGCGCCTTCAGCCGCTCGATGTGCTGGGAGGCGGCCGCCTTCGTGAGGTCGGCCGGAATCTCCTCGCCGGCCTCCTTCGCCAGCGTGTCGAGATAGCTACGCTGCGCCGGCGTCATCGGGTCGTCACCGCTCACCCACTGGTCCGGATCGCGCTCGAGCGCGGCCGACTCGTCGGTAGCCCCCAAGGTCTGCTCGGTCGTGCCGGTGGTCTCGTCGGATCCGGCGGGACGGATCTCTTCATCAGGCGTGCTCATGGTTTACAGCGTAAGCGGTCGCTCCGACAGCCTCGTCGTCACTCGGAGCGCAGGCGTTGCGAGGCCAGGATCGCGGTGACCTCGATCAGCAGGGCGACCCGCTTCGGGTTCTCCCGCGGCTGCCGGTATCGGACCGCGTAGCGTGCGACGGCATCGTCGACTCCTTCAGGCGAGGAGTCCACCCGGATCGGACCGGACACGGTCAGCCACCGGGCGCCGTCGACCTGGCAGATCGCGGCGACGGCTCCCGGCTGTCCTGCGTTGCGCGCCTTGACCGAGTCGCCGCTGGTGATCACTCGCGCCAGCCGAGTCGCCGGGTCGTACGTGAAACCCACCGGCACCACGTGCGGCGTGCCGTCCCGGCGCAGGGTGGTCAGCGTGGCCACGTGCCGCTCGGTGAGGAACTCCAGCACCTCGGCGGACAAGGCGGCCGGGTCCAGCCTCACCCGCGATCCTCCAGATCGCCCTCGACGTCGAGGTAGACCCGCTGCAGCTGCTCGATCAGCTCTGGGTCGGGCTCGGCCCACAGACCCCGATCGACCGCCTCGCTCAACCGCTCCACGATGCCGTGCAGCGCCCACGGGTTCGCGTGCCGCAGGAAGTCCTGGTTCTGCTTGTCCAGGACGTAGTTCTCGGCCAGCGCGGCATACATCCCGTCGGTCACCACGCCGGCGGTCGCGTCGAAGCCGAACAAGTAGTCCACCGTCGCCGCCAGCTCGAAGGCGCCCTTGTAGCCGTGCCGACGCATCGCCGCGATCCAGCGCGGGTTCACCACGCGCGCCCGGAACACCCTGGCCGTCTCCTCGGTCAGCGAGCGGGTCTTGACCGCATCCGGCGTCGTGGAGTCGCCGACGTACGCCTTGGGCGCGGTCCCGGTCAGCGCACGCACGGTCGCAATCATGCCGCCGTGGTACTGGAAGTAGTCGTCGGAGTCCGCGATGTCGTGCTCGACCGTGTCGATGTTCTTGGCCGCGATGGTGATCCGGCGGTAGTTGATCTCCAGGTCCTCCCGGGCCGGCGCACCGTCGAGATCACGGCCGTAGGCGTAGCCACCCCAGGTTGCGTAGACCTCCGCCAGGTCTTTGTCGTCACGCCAGTTGCCCGCCTCGATCAGCGGCAGGATCCCCGCTCCGTACGATCCCGGCTTGGACCCGAAGACGCGGGTCGTCGCTCGGCGACGATCCCCGTGCTCCGCCAGATCGGCCATCGCATGGGCGCGCGGGTAGTTGTGATCGTGAGGCTCGTCCAGCCCGACCACGAGCTGCACCGCGTCGTCGATCATGGTCACCACGTGCGGGAAGGCGTCGCGGAAGAAGCCCGAGATCCGTACCGTCACGTCGATCCGAGGCCGACCGAGCTCTGCGAGCGGGACCGGCTCCAGCCCGACGACGCGTCGGGAGGCCGGATCCCAGATCGGCTGGACACCCAGCAGGGCCAGGACTTCGGCGATGTCGTCGCCGCTGGTACGCATCGCCGAGGTACCCCAGACCGAGAGTCCGACCGACTGCGGATAGCTGCCCTCCTCCGCCACGTGCCGTGCCACCAGGGACTCCGCCATCGCCTGGCCGGTCTGGTGGGCGAGCGCCGACGGGATCGCCTTCGGGTCGACGGTGTAGAAGTTCCGGCCGGTCGGCAGCACGTTCACCAGTCCGCGCAACGGTGAGCCGGACGGGCCGGCGGGCACGTAGCCACCGTCCAGCGCGTGCAGCAGGTTGCCGATCTCGTCGCCCGTTCGCCGCAGCCGGGGTACGACGTCGGTGCAGGCGAACTCCAGGGATCGGCTGACGTCGGGGTGGGACTCCCCGAGCTCGGCCTGGACGATCTCCTCGACGGCTGCCCGCTCCCAGGCCGCATCGCCTACCGCCGTCACCAGGCGGCGGGCCTGGGCTTCCACTCGGTCTGTCGTCGCAGTGTCCGCGCCCTCGGCCAGACCGAGGGCACGGCGTAGCCCCGGAATGCTGCCGACCTGGCCGCCGAACATCTGCTCGGCCCGCAGCACGGCCAGCACGAGATCGATCAGCGGCTCACCCTCCGGCGAGGCACCCAGCACGTGCAGGCCGTCACGGATCTGGACGTCCTTGATCTCACACAACCAGCCGTCGACATGCATCACGAAGTCACCGAACTCGTCGTCGCCGGGACGACCGTCCAGGCCGAGATCATGATCGAGCTCGGCGGCTTTGATCAAGGTCCAGATCTCGCCCTGCAGGGCCGGCGCCTTGGCCGGGTCCATCACCGAGATGTTGCCGTACTCGTCCAGCAGCTGTTCGAGGCGGGCGATGTCGCCGTACGTCTCGGCACGCGCCATCGGCGGCACCAGATGATCGATCACGGTTGCGTGAGCCCGCCGTTTGGCCTGCGTCCCTTCCCCGGGATCGTTGACCAGGAAGGGGTAGATGAGCGGCATCGAGCCGATCGCTGCGTCGGTACCGCAGGCCGGTGACATCCCCAGCGTCTTGCCGGGTAGCCACTCGAGGTTGCCGTGCTTGCCCAGGTGGATCACCGCGTGCGCGCCGAACTCACGTTCCAGCCAGCGGTACGTGGCGAGATAGTGATGCGTCGGAGCAAGATCGGGATCGTGGTAGATCGCGATCGGGTTCTCGCCGAAACCGCGCGGCGGTTGGACCAAGATCACGACGTTGCCGGCCCGGAGGGCGGCCGCCACGATCTCACCGTCGCGATCATGGGAGCGGTCAACGAACAGCTCGCCCGGCGCAGCGCCCCAGGCACTCGTGACGTCGGTGACCAGCCGGTGCGGCAGGTCGGCCAGCCACCGCCGGTACGTCGCCGCCGCGATCCGCACCGGCTGCCCCGACAGCTGGTCCGCGCTCAGCCATTCCGGGTCCTGGCCGCCGGCCTCGATCAGGGCGTGGATGAGCGCATTGCCGGCAGTGGTGTCTGGCTCCTCGCCCTCGACCTCCGGCAGCGGTCCGGTCCCGGGGATCGCGCCCGGCTCGCCGAGGTCGTACCCGGCCTCGCGCATGGCCCGGAGCAAGCGGATCAGCGAGACCGGCGTGTCCAGCCCGACCGCGTTGCCGATCCGCGAGTGCTTGGTGGGGTACGCCGACAGGACGATCGCGATCTTGCGGTTGCCGGCCGGAATCGTACGGAGCCTGGCGTGGTTCACCGCGAGCTCGGCCACCCGGCGACAGCGTTCGGGGTCTGCGACGTAGCGGGGGAGCCCGTCGGCATCGGTCTCCTTGAAGGAGAACGGAACGGTGATGATCCGGCCGTCGAACTCCGGGACGGCCACCTGGGTCGCCACGTCGAGTGGGCTCATCCCGTCGTGGTTGGCGGCCCACGATGCGCGGTCCGATGTCAGGCAGAGTCCTTGCAGGACGGGGATGTCGAGCGCCGCCAGGGCGCGGACGTCCCACGCCTCGTCGTCCCCACCCGCGCCGACCGTGGCCGGCTTGGTGCCACCGGCAGCCAGGACCGTTGTGATCAGGGCGTCCAGGGTGCCGAGATGGTCCAGCAAGTCCGGCTGCGCATCTCGCAGGGACGCGGCAAAGATCGGAACGCCCACCCCACCGGCCGCGTCGACGGCGTCGGCGAGTGCCTCGACGTACGCGGTGTTGCCGGCGGTGAACTGGGCCCGGTAGAAGACGATGCCGACCCGTGGACGGCCGATGACCTCACTGGCGGCGGTCGGATCCCGACGGGGCAGCTCGCCCCAGGTCGGCTGCTCCGCCGGCGGGTCGAACCCCTCGCCGGCCAGCAGCACGGTGTCGGACAGGAAGGCGTGCAGTGCGGTGAGGTTCGCCGTGCCGCCCTGGGCCAGGTAGCGGTGGGCCTCGGCGGCCGTGCCGATCGGCACCGTCGACAAGGCCATCAGCGACGCGTCGGGCAGCTGTTCCCCGCCGAGGACGACCACGGGTCTGCCGACCGTCCGGACCGCCTCCAGCTCGCTCCGAATCGAGGCCGGTGAGCCGAGGATGCGCATCACGACCAGATCGCAGGCGGTAGCGATCTCGACCAGCTCGTCCGGCACGACCTTCGCGGGATTGGCCCAGCGGTAGTCTGCGCCGCTCGCGCGCGCCGACAGCAGGTCGGTGTCGGAGGTGGACAGCAGGGCGATTCGGGACAACGCGTACTCCTCGGGGCATACTCCTTGGGCGGCAGACCTGGGAGTCTAGGTGCCGCATTTCTCGACACCGTGCGACCGCACCCACGTTCGCCCCATCAGCGTGCGTCTGCCCCGGCTGCAACTGGGGCGGACGCGCGTGCGTGGGGCGAACGCGTCGGGCAGCGTCCTAGGAGTACCGGTGGACAGGCCTCGCGGGGCGGACAGACCGGCCTACGATGGCGGGCGTGAAAGCCGCCGACCGCTGCCCCGGGCTGCTCCGCCCGCACCCGGCGGAGGACGGAGCGCTGATCCGGCTGCGGTTCCCGGGCGGACAGACCACGGCCGACACGCTCAGCGCGCTCAGCGGGCTGGCTCGGACGTACGGAAACCCCGAGCTCCAGCTCACCTCCAGAGCGGGTCTGCAGCTGCGCGGGCTGCCCGGTCAGCTCCCGCGCGAACTGACCGAGGCGGTCCTCGCCCTCGGTCTGATCCCGTCGGCGCGTCATGAACGGGTCCGCAACATCGTCGCCTCACCACTGACCGGGGTCAGCGGCGGCAGGGCCGATCTCCGGGGACTGATCCACGATCTGGACCGGGCGATCCTCGACGAGCCGAGCCTGGCCGACCTACCCGGACGATTCCTGTTCGTGCTCGACGACGGCCGAGGCGACGTCGTCGGTCGCCCGTTCGATCTCGGATACCGCGCGCTGGACGGCCTCAGCGGCGTGGTGCTGGTCGGCGGAGCCGAACTGGGCTTCCCGGTGCCCGTTCGCCGAGCGGTCGACACCCTGATCCGGCTCGCATGCGACTTTGTGGTCGCCCGTCGCGCCTCCGGCGCCTGGCATGTGCGTGAGCTGCCGAACTGGACGGCGACCGTGGATGGACTCGGTCCGGTCGACGAACACGCCGCGGACTGCCCGCCGCTCGCGCTCGGAGCTGTCGCCGGTGCGTCGAGCGTCGTCGTGCCGCTCGGGCTGCTGACCCCGGAGCAGGCCGATGCCGTGGTCCGGGTCGCACCGGGCCCACTGGTGATCACACCATGGCGCGGCCTGGTCGTGCCCGGAGCGGCTCCCGGTCTGGCCGCGCTGACCGCGACCGGTCTCGTCGCCACGGCCGACTCGCCGTGGGCTTCGGTCAGCGCCTGTGTCGGAGCTCCGTCCTGCGGTCAGGCCGCTGGCAGCACGCGCGCACTCGCTCTCGAGCTCGTCCAGCGTGGCGACATCGGCCGCCGACGGACCCACGTCAGTGGCTGCGAACGACGCTGCGGTGCGCCGGCAGACGATCACCGAGATGTCCTGGTGCGCGCCGCGCACGGTGCGATCCGTTGACGACGCCGATCATCCGTCCGATTGGGCCCGGGGCGCCGACGCCGCGGTATGCGTACGAACGTTCTCCGGAGACCATCTATCGCCAGTCGTTTGCGACCATCCGTGCCGAGGCCGATCTCGAGGGTCTGCCGGAGCCGATGGGTACGGTGGCCGTCCGGATGATCCACGCCAGCGGCGATACCAGCCTTGCCGACCAGATCGACCACCACGCCGACCTGGTGCGCGCGACCCGGGACGCCCTCGAGAGCGGAGCGCCGATCCTGACCGACGCGAAGATGATCGCCGCGGGCATCACCCGCCGCCGACTGCCCAAGGACAACGAGATCCGTTGCCTGCTTGACGATCCGCGGGTTCCCGCGCTGGCGCGTGCGTGGCGGACCACTCGCTCTGCCGCTGCCGTGTCGCTGTGGGAGCCGTTCCTCGACGGGGCGGTGATTGCGATCGGCAACGCTCCGACGGCCTTGTTCCACCTGCTCGAGCTGATCGCCGACGGCGGACCACGGCCGGCGGCGATCATCGGTATCCCGGTGGGTTTCGTCGGTTCGGCGGAGTCCAAGCGAGCCCTCGCCGACAACCCGTGGGATCTGCCGTACCTCGTCGTGCACGGCCGTCGTGGCGGCTCGGCCCTCTGCGTCGCGGCGGTCAATGCGCTCGCCCAGGAGAGTGAGCTGTGACGCCCGGGCGTCTGTACGGCGTCGGCGTCGGCCCCGGCGACCCGCGGCTTCTCACGCTGCGGGCCGCGGAACTGATCGAGAACGCGGATGTCATCGCCTACCATTCCGGACCCCAGGGCGTCTCGATCGCCCGAGCGATTGCCGATGATCATGTCCGGCCCAACGCCGTCGAGGAGTTGTTGGCCTATCCGGTCACGACCGGCAACGCGACCGACTACTACGCCGCGATCGCCGACTTCTACGACGCCTCCGCTGAACGACTTGCCGGCCATCTCGACGCAGGCCGCGACGTCGTGGTGCTGGCTGAGGGCGATCCGCTCTTCTACAGCTCCTACATGTATCTCCATGATCGGCTCGCAGATCGCTACGAGGCGCAGATCGTCCCGGGCGTCACGTCCGTCAGTGCGGCTTCCGCGGCCGCCCGGCAGCCGCTGGTGCGGCACGAGGACGTCCTCACCGTGCTGCCCGGCACGCTCGCGCCCGCGGAGCTGAGCCGGCGACTGCGGAACACCGATGCGGTAGCGATCATGAAACTCGGGCGTACGTTCCCGGTCGTCCGGGCAGCCCTGGAGAGCGCTGGTCGGCTGGATGCGGCCCTTTACATCGAGCGGGCGAGCACCGGCTCAGAGCAGGTGCGACCCGTCGCCGAGGTGGACCCCAGCAGCGTGCCGTACTTCTCGATGATCATGGTTCCCGGCGCCGACCGGCGGGCCGACGTGGCCGGACGAGCCGAGCCGACGCCGGACTCCGGCCCGGAGCTCTTCGTCGTCGGTCTGGGGCCGGGGCCGGATCGCTGGGTCACCCCCGAGGTCCTCGCCGTGCTGGAGGAGGTCGAGCACGTGGTGGGTTACGGCCCGTACGTCGACCGGGTGCCCGATCGGCCGGGACTGTTCCGGCACCGGTCGGGGAACACCGTCGAAGTCGATCGCGCCCGCGAGGCGCTGGAGCTGGCCCTGTCCGGTGAACGGGTCGCCGTGGTGTCTGGCGGCGACGCCGGCGTCTTCGGAATGGCGGCGGCGGTGTACGAGGCGGCGCAGGACGAGCGGTACGCCGCGGTCCGGATCACCGTCCGACCGGGTCTGTCGGCCGTGCTGGCCGTGGCTGCGCGAGCCGGCGCACCGCTCGGCGGAGACTTCGCCGTGATGTCACTGTCCGACCGGCTCAAGCCCTGGACGGTGATCGAGACTCGGCTGCGCGCGGTGGCCGAGGCGGACCTTGTGATCGCGATCTACAACCCGGCGTCGCGGAGTCGGACGACCCAGGTGAAGCAGGCCAAGGAGGTGCTGCTGGAGGTCCGCGCCGCGGGGACACCGGTCGTGATCGGCCGCGACGTCGGGCGAGACGGTGAGGACCTCACCGTGACGACCCTGGGCGACCTCGACCCCGACACGGTGGACATGCGTTGCCTGCTGATCGTCGGCGCCAGCCGCACGCGGGTCGACCGCGGCGCTGTCTGGACCCCCCGCTCCGTCGGCTGACCCTTCCTCGGTCGGTACCCGCCCGCCCCGACCCCAAAGCGCGCCCGCGCTCGCACCGCCGCAGGCATCCGAGGCGCCTCAGACCTTCCGTCCGATCAGCCCGATGATCCTTGCTCCCTTTAGGGGTCTTTGCTCCCTTTGCAAAGGGAGCAAAGACGTCTAAAGGGAGCAAGGATTCGAAGGAGGGCCGTATGCGAACTCCTGGTAGTGCGGCCGCGGGCGACCGGCCAGGACGCGCTGACGAGGGCATGCAGCCCGTCGAGGGGATCGAAGGAAGCCTGACGGATCTCGACTTCGATGCCGACGCCGTCGGACGCTGGCTCCGAGATGGCCGAGACGGCGTCCGGTGCCTCGCTGGACGTCCCCCTCGCAGGCGTGTCCTCGATCGACTGACATGCAGGCTCCTGCCGCAGTCGTACGCCCACCCACGGGTCGCAAACGGACTTCCAGCGGTTGGCCGGCCCTCCGAGATCGGCTGTTCGTCGCGTTCCGGACTGCGTCCGCGCTGCGCGATCTGGAAAGAGCCGGGAGCTACGGCGTCGGCCCAGCGGGCGGGGCGGGGGATGGCGGACGAGAGCCTGACGGGAGTGGAGGCCCTTCGGCACCAGGCTCAGCGAGGTTCGCGCACCATGGTCCAGAACTGCGGGAGTCCCTCGACCCGGAGGTGATGGGCGACGTCGAAGCCCTGCGTGTTCAAGAACGCCACGGCGGGTTCCGACGTGGCCGCGACGAAGCTGCGCAGCCCACTCGCGTCGGTCTCGGCGAGCGTACCCGCCAAGACCTCGGCCGCGTGGCCGCGAGACCGCACCGAAGGTGCGACGGCGACATGCATCAGCCGCCAAGCGCCAGGCGCCTCATCCCGACTGGCCTCGTCGACTGCGGCCGCGAACTCCATCGCGCGCTGCAGCGCGGCTAGCCCGAGGCGAGCCGGCGCGACCAGCAGAGATGCCCAGGAGATGAGTGGCGGGCGCAGTGTCGAGGTCGGCGGGATCCAGATCGCCGCCGCGCAGTCCGGCACCACGTCCAGTCGGCCCTTCGCCTCGGTCCGACGGACGACGTGCGGGACGTACCAGGCCAGCAGCTTACGCCGGCGCACCTCGTCCGGCTGGATGAAACCGAACATCGGATCGTCGTACAGCGCGCCGGCGATCAGCTCAGCCGGCTCCATGATCACCACCGGGCTGTGCCTGGGTCTCGGAAGCTCGAGACCGCTTGCCGTACAGGTGGGACTCGACGAAACCTTCGGCACGGAAAACCTCGCCGACCAAGATCACCGCGGCCTGGCGCAGCCCTTCCGCCTCGACCTGGTCCGCGATGTCGGCCAAGGTCCCCCGCAGGATCCGCTGCCGCGGGCGGGTGGCGTCGGCCACGACGACCGCGGGGCAGTCCGACCCGTAGATCGGTGCGAGCCGGCTGGCGAGCTCTCGGGTGTGCCGGATGGCCAGGTGGAGCACCAGGGTCGCCCGGCTTCGGGCGAGCTCGACCAGCGACTCCGCCGCCGGCATCGCGGTGGAGTCTCGCTGCGCGCGCGTCAGGATCACGGTCTGCGCCACCTCGGGAACGGTGAGCTCGCGACCGAGCAGGGCCGCCGCAGCCGCGTACGCGGGCACGCCAGGTGTGACGTCCCACGGCACGCCGGCACGGTCGAGCCGCCGAGTCTGCTCGGCCAACGCTGAATACAGCGACGGGTCCCCCGAGCACAAGCGGGCGACATCCTTGCCTTCCTCATGTGCCTGGATCATTCGACGGGTGATCGAATCAAGGTCGAGATTAGCGCTGTCGACCAGCTCGCTGCCGAACGGGCAGTGCGCGAGGATCTCTTGATCGACGTACGTGCCGGCATAGACGCAAACCGGTGAGCTCTCGAGCAGCCGGACGGCGCGCACCGTGAGCAGATCCGCGGCGCCGGGGCCGGCACCGATGAAGTGGACGGTCACGGGCGGAGCCTCTTGGGAGTGAGGAGCGCGGGGCGCGGAGCGCGACCCTCGAACCCCGTCACGGGGCTTCCTTGACTGCGCTCCAGAGCACCACCGGGCGGGCCGGGGCCCAGCCTCGGAATCGTCCGAGCGGCTGCAGTTGTTCGGTCGAGATCCTCGTCAGCTCCCCACCGTGCCGCTCGGCGACAGCGAGGACGAGCTGCTCGGTCTCGACGGTCACGGCCGCCACCACCAGCCGGCCACCCGGGGTCAGCGCGGCCCAGCACTCCTCGAGTAGCGCGGCGTCGGCGCCGCCACCGACGAAGACGGCGGACAGCTCGGCCAGCTCCGCCAGCTCCGCCAGCAGTCCGGACCGTCCGGTGTCGGCCGTCACGACCTGCAGATCGGGCACGCCCAGCCTGGCGGCGTTGCGCACGATCCGCGCGGCCCGGCCCGGGTCTCGTTCGACCGCAATGGCCCGGCAGCTCGGGTCGGCCCGACACCACTCGATCGCCACGGACCCCGCCCCCGCGCCGAGATCCCACAGCAGTTCACCCGGCCGCGGGGCCAGCCTGGCCAGCACCGCCGCGCGGACGTCACGTTTGGTCAGTTGGCCATCGTGCTCGTACGCATCGTCGGGCAGCCCCGCCGTCCATCCCCGGTGCGGCACGACGACCGTCGCCCGACACTCCAGACAGATGACATTGAGCTGGGGCGACTCGCCCTCCCACGATTCGGCAGGCGCCTCCCGTCGCGACTCCCGGTCGGTGCCGAGGTCGCCCAGCACCGTCATCAGGCTCGCTCCGTATCCCTCCTCGACCAGCAGCGCCGCGATCGCCTCCGGCGTGTGCCGATCGGCGGAGAGCAGCAGCAGCCTGGACCGCGGGGCCAGCAGCCGACGTACCCGATCGAGCGGACGCCCCACCAGCGACACGGTCGACACGCTCTCCACCGGCCAACTCATCCGCGCTCGAGCCAGGGCTACGGACGAGACCGCCGGATGGATCCGGACTCGGGCCGCGCCGAGCTCCGCCAGCAGTGTCGTGCCGATCCCGGACAGCAGCGGATCACCGCTGGCGAGCACCACCACCCGTTGCTCGTCGGCCAGCAGACTGCGCAGGGCCGGGCGCAGCGGTCGTGGCAGCTCCGCTGTCCGCTGCTCCGGCCCGAGCGGCACCAGTCCGAGCAGTCGAGGGCCGCCGACCACGAGCGCCGCGGACCGCACGATCGTGCGTTCCGGCTCGGCCAGATCCGCCCACCCGCGCGCCGTCAGCCCGACGACGTCGACGGGAGCAGCCTCGATCACGCTGAGACTGTAGTCACGCGCACGCTGTGGGATGATCGCACCGGCAGCGACGGAGGAATCCAGCGAGCATCTGGAGCGGTCCCGCCACTGTGAGCCGGCCCGGTATCGAACCGGGTCGGGAGCCAGAACGTCGGCCGCTGCCAAGGACCCGGGCGCCCGGGCCTTTCCACCAACGTCGGCGGGCGTGGACACCCGCCAGGAGGAACGCGTGCAGATCCAGCCGTCGGGCCAGTCACCCTCTGGCCAGCCATCCTCGGGCCAGCCATCCTCGGGCCAGTCATCCTCGGGCCAGTCATCCTCGGGCTATCCGTTCTCGGCCGTCGTGGGATCCGACGACATGGCCCTAGCCCTGATCCTCGCCGCCGTATCCCCCGAGATCGGCGGCGTCCTCGTGCGCGGCGAAAAGGGTACGGCCAAGACGACGATGGTGCGTGGACTGGCCGCGGTGCTGCCCGAGGTGGTCGTCGTGGAGGGCTGCCGGTTCAGTTGCGATCCTGCCGATCCCGATCCGATTTGCCCCGACGGCCCACACCCGTACCCGATCCAGGGCCGCCGTCGCCCGGCTCGGCTGGTGGAGCTGCCCGTCGGTGCCACCGAGGATCGGGTGATCGGCTCGCTCGACCTGCAGCAGGCGCTCGGCGCGGGCCAGGTTGCGTATCAGCCAGGTTTGTTGGCCGAGGCACACCGCGGGATCCTGTACGTCGACGAGGTCAATCTGCTGCACGACCACCTGGTCGATCTGTTGCTGGACGCGGTCGCGATGGGTCGCTCGACCGTCGAGCGCGAGGGCGTGTCGATCGCCCACGCGTCGCGGGTCGTGCTGGTCGGCACCATGAACCCGGAGGAGGGCGAGCTCCGGCCGCAGCTGCTGGATCGGTTCGGGCTGACCGTCGAGGTCGCCGCGCCGCGGGATCCGCTCGTCCGGGCGGAGGTGATCCGCCGGCGGATGGCGTACGAACGTGATGCAGCGACGTTCGTCGACAGCTACGCGTCGACGGAGGACGAGCTCGGCGACCGGATCCGGAGTGCCCGCACACGGCTCGCGTCGGTCGGGCTCTCGGACGCCCAGCTCGTCACGATCGCGCGAGTCTGCGCCGGGTTCGAGGTGGACGGCATGCGCGCCGACATCGTCACCGCCCGGACGGCCGTTGCCCATGCTGCCTGGCACGGGCGTGATCGGGTCGGGAAGGCCGACCTGCGGGCCGCGGCCCGACTCGCGCTGCCGCATCGTCGTCGCCGCAACCCGTTCGATGCGCCCGGACTCGACGAGGAGCTGCTGGATCGGCTGCTGGATGCCGAGCCGGAGCCCGACCCCGATCCGGACCGGACTGAGCCCAAGGCCGAGGAGAGCCCTTCGACAGACTCAGGGCCGGGGACGGAGGCCTCAGGGAACGAAGAGGGCCCTTCGACAAGCTCAGGAACCGCGGAAACCGAGACCTCCCATGGTGCCGACGACGAGACGGGCCGCGACCCCGTCGAAGGGCAGCCCGGCTCGACCGGTGCGGGCAGCGACACGATCACGATGGCTCGCGCCGGTGAGACGTACCGGACCAGACGATTCGTGGTCTCCGGCGTCGGTGCCGGCGAGGCCGGGCGCCGCAGCAGGGCGATCACCAGCACCGGACGTACGGTCGGAGCGAGCCCGTTCGGCCACGGCGGGAGCGGCCTGCATCTGCCCGGGACGATCCGGGCCGCCGCTCCGCACCAGCGTGGCCGGGGACGTACCGACGGCGGCCTGCGGCTGGCCGCGTCGGACCTGCGCCGTTCGATCACCGAGGGCCGCGAGTCCAACCTGGTTCTGTTCGTCGTGGACGCGTCCGGATCGATGGCCGCCCGGCGTCGGATGGAGTCGGTCAAGACGGCGATCCTGTCCCTGCTGCTGGACGCCTACCAGCGCCGGGACAAGGTCGGACTGGTCACGTTTCGCGGCGACTCGGCCGTCCTGGCCCTGCCGCCGACGTCATCGGTCGACGCCGCTGCCCGGCGGCTGGACGCGCTGCCGGCGGGCGGTCGTACGCCCCTGGCCGAAGGCCTGCTGTGTGCCGCCGAGACGCTGCGGATCGAGCGGGTCAAGGATCCTCGACGGCGGCCGCTGCTGGTTGTGGTGACCGATGGTCGGGCGACGTACGGCCCGGATCCGGTCGGACGCTCCCGGCAAGCCGCCGAACAGCTGCGGCGGATGGGAATCGCGTCCGTCGTCGTCGACTGCGAGACCGGTCGGTTCCGGCTGAGGCTGGCGGCGGCACTCAGTGCACACCTCGGTGCTGATCATGTTGCGGTCTCCGAGGTCGCCGCCGGGACGATCCTCGAGGTCGTACGTCGTGAGCGGGCCGCCTGATGCCCCGCGGAAAGGTCGAGGTCGCACCGGTCGACGGACTCACCACACGGCAGCGACGCAATCAGCCGTTGATCATGGTCCACACCGGGGACGGCAAGGGGAAGTCGACCGCGGCGTTCGGGCTGGCGCTGCGGGGGTGGAACCAGGGCTGGTCGATCGGGGTGTTCCAGTTCGTGAAGTCGGCGAAGTGGCGGATCGGTGAGCAGTCCGCGCTGGAAACCCTGTCCGCATCGGGCGCCGGCGGCACGATCGAGTGGCACAAGATGGGCTCGGGCTGGTCCTGGTCGCGCAAGGCCGGCGACGACGATGATCATGCGGCCGCAGCCGCCGAGGGATGGGCCGAGATCAAGCGACGGTTGGCCGGGGAGACCCACGGTCTGTACGTCCTGGACGAGTTCACCTATCCGCTGAACTGGGGCTGGATCGACGTCGACGACGTGGTCGAGACCTTGATCAACCGGCCGGGACACCAGCACGTGATCATCACCGGTCGTCGAGCCGATCCACGATTGATCGAGATCGCCTCGCTGGTCACCGAGATGACCAAGATCAAACACCCGTTCGACGAAGGACAGAAGGGCCAGCGGGGCATCGAATGGTAGTGCTTCCCCGGATCATGATCACCGCACCGGCGTCCGGCCACGGCAAGACGACCGTCGCCACCGGGCTGATGGCGGCGCTGCGGAGCGAAGGCCTGGCCGTCGCAGGATTCAAGGTCGGCCCCGACTTCATCGACCCCGGTTACCACACCCTCGCGACCGGGAGGCCCGGCCGCAATCTGGATCCGGTGCTCTGCGGCGAGCACCGTCTGGCGCCACTGCTGCTGCACGGCGCGGAGTTCCCGGAGCCGGCCGACATCGCCGTGATCGAGGGCGTGATGGGTCTGTTCGACGGGCAGCTCGGCGGCGACGGCTACGCCTCGACGGCACATCTGGCGACGCTGCTCCGGGCGCCGCTCGTGCTGGTCCTCGACATCTCGTCGGTGTCGCGGACCGCGGCGGCGATCGTGCACGGGCTGCACACGTACGACCCCGACGTCCGGCTGGCCGGCGTGATCCTCAACAAGGCGGGCTCGGCTCGGCACGCCGCCGAGGTGACCAGCGCGCTGGAGTCGACCGGGCTGCCGGTGCTCGGGGTGCTGCCCCGCGATGCCGGCGTCGAGGTGCCGTCGCGCCACCTCGGTCTGGTCACCGCTGCAGAGCAGCCGGCGGCCGCCGAGACCGTACGTCGGCTGGGCGCGAAGATCGCGGAGCACCTCGATCTCACTGCCCTGCTCGCCCTGGCGCACACCGCCCCACCGGTCGACGGCGAGCCCTGGGACCCCGCCGCCACCCTCCAATCCCTCACCGCCCCGAAAACTGGTCAGAAACAACATCGACACGCCGAGGAAACCTGTTGTAAGCGACCAGTTTTCGGGGACAGCACCGCCAGGCACGATGAGCGACCGGCGATGGCGACTCGGCGGCCAGTTGTCGCCGTGGCCGGTGGCCGGGCGTTCACGTTCCGCTACGCCGAGACCGACGAGCTGCTGCGCGCCGCCGGCTGCGAGCCGGTGGTCTTCGACCCGTTGTGCGACGAGGCCCTGCCGCCCGGCACGGCCGGGCTCTACCTCGGCGGCGGCTTCCCCGAGGTGCACTCGGTGGAGCTGAGCGCCAACACCGCGCTGCGGGCCGACATCGCCGGTGCGATCGCCGCCGGTCTGCCGACGGTTGCGGAGTGCGCCGGACTGCTGTACCTGTGCGAGAGCGTGGACGGTACGCCCATGGTCGGCGCGGTCCACGGCACGGCGACGATGTCGGGCCGGCTCACGCTGGGTTATCGGACCGCCGTCGTCGAGCGCGATCACCTGCTCGGACCGGCGGGCACTCGGGTGCATGGCCACGAGTTCCATCGCACCGTGGTGACCGGGCTCCATCCCGGTGCTGCCGCCTGGCTCTTCCCCACCAACCCGTCGGAGCTCGATGGCGGGTCGGCGCCGATCGGAGCGGCCCGGGACGGGCACGCGAACGAGACCCTGCACGCCTCGTACCTGCACGTGCACTGGGCCGGCCACCCAGAGCTGGCGCAACGCTTCGCGGACGCGGTTCACGACTTCGCCGCCCGAGATGTCCGATGGGAGCCCGCCGAGGTCGCCGCGAGTCACGCCAGAGCCCGACCTCGATCATCACGGCGACGCGGAAGTCGGCGAGGGCCTGATCGATCTCGCCGTGAACGTACGCGTCAGTGCTCCGCCCCGCTGGCTCGCCGACACGATCGCGGCGACCATCGAGGACCTGGCCGCCTACCCGAACCCGGCCGCCGCCACGTCCGCCATCGCCGCCGCCCATCCCGTCGCCGCCTCTGCTGCCGTCGCCTCCCCGAAAACTGGTCACGAACAACAGCGACACGCCGGTCAGAGTTGTTGTAAGCGACCTCTTTTCGGGGAAGAAGTGGGCAGTCAACAGGAGCGCACCGGGCAGGCATCGTCCCCACCGTGCAGCCGACAGGAGAGCGTGCCGACCGAGCATGTCCTGCCGACCGCCGGGGCGGCGGAGGCGTTCACCCTGATCGCCCGGGCGTTCCAGCCGAAGCACGCGGTGGTCGTGCACCCGCAGTTCACCGAGCCGGAGGCCGCGCTCCGGGCGGCGGGTCACCGAGTACACCGCCTGCAGCTGAGGGCGCACGACGGATTCCGGCTCGACCCGAGCGCCATTCCCGACCGAGCCGACCTCGTCGTGATCGGCAACCCCACCAACCCGACGAGCGTGCTCCATCCGCGCGAGGTCCTACGAGCCCTGATCCGCCCCGGTCGGCTGCTCGTCGTGGACGAGGCGTTCATGGATGCCGTCCCGGATGAGCCGGAGACGCTGCTGGACGGCGCTCCGCTCGATCACGTGCTGGTGCTCAGATCGCTGACCAAGACCTGGGGCGTCGCCGGGCTCCGGGCGGGGTACGTCGTCGGCGATCCAGCGTCTGTCGTGCGGCTGCGTGCCCAGCAACCGCCCTGGTCGACCTCGACCCCAGCGCTCGCCGTGATCGAGGCGACTCTGACGCCGAAAGCCCGCGAGCTGGCGGCCGAGGCGGCCGTCGAGCTCAGCGCTTGGCGTGACTATCTGGTCGAGGGTCTCGACGAGCTCGGCCTGCCCGTCGTCCCTGGTCCCGCGGCGCCGTTCGTGCTGGTCGATGCGCACGGGTGGAAGCAGCCCTTCGACAGGCTCAGGGCACATGACGAGGACAGGCTCAGGGCACAGAACGGCGACGGGCTCAGGGCACAGAGCGGAGGCTGGCTCCGCGAGGCGCTCCGCGACCGCGGGTTCGCCGTCCGGCGGTGCGACACGTTCCCGGGACTGGACGCGGAGTGGCTGCGGATCGCGGTTCGCGAGCCGTCGACCACCGATTCGCTGCTCGACGCTCTGCGAACCATCCGCCGCAGCGCCGGAGGGAGCACCCGATGACCTTCCACGCCAGCCTCGATGTCGCCGGCCGCCGCGTGGTGTGTGCCGACGGCCGGGCCGATGCGCTGCCGGCGCTGTCCGCGCTGCTGGCCGCCGGTGCTCTCGTCGACGTGGTGGCTCCCACGACAGCCACGTCGATCGAGGATCTCGCTGCACGGGGCTTGCTGCGTCACCTCGCACGGCAGCTGCGGGCCGACGATCTCGACCACGCGGCCATCGTGGTGTGCAGCGAGCGGCAAGAGGACGTACGCACGCTGGCCGCCGAGCGCGGGCTCGCAGTGAGTTTGACCCCGCACGCCGAGCCCTCGACGGGGTGCGACGGCCGACCGGGCAAGGTGATCCTGGTCGGCGGCGGCCCCGGCGACCCGGGCCTGCTGACCGTCGCCGGCCAGGCAGCCGTGGCCGCCGCCGATGTCGTGGTGGTGGACCGGCTCGCCCCGCTGGCAGCGGTGCGGCACGCCCGACCGGACGCCGAGATCATCGACGTGGCGAAGATCCCGCGCGGGGCGTACACACCGCAGGAGCAGATCAACGACCTGCTGATCGAGCATGCTCGAGCCGGGAAGCTCGTCGTCCGGCTGAAGGGCGGCGACAGCTTCGTGTTCGGCCGCGGCGGCGAGGAGTGGCAGGCCTGCGCCGCTGCTGGGACCGAGGTCCAGGTGATTCCCGGGGTGACCTCGGCCGTCGCCGGCCCGGCACTGGCCGGGATACCGCTCACCCATCGCAGCCTGACCCAGGGATTCACCGTGGTCTCGGGCCACGTACCGCCCGGCGACCCGGCCTCGACCCTCGACTGGCAGGCCATCGCCCGCACCAACACCACGCTGGTGATCATGATGGGGGTGTCCGCGCTCCCACAGATCTGTGCGGCGCTACAGGCGGGTGGTCTTCCTCCGGACACTGCTGCCGCCACGGTGGCCAGCGCAGGACTGCCGGACCAACGGGTCGTCCGTGGCACCCTGGCGACCATCGCCGCGGACGTCGCCGACACCGGCCTGCGTCCGCCCGCCATCACGATCGTCGGTGCGGTCGCCGCCTTCCGCCCGGACCTCGACGAGCCGGCGCCGCCCGCCTGAATCGAGCGCTCATCACCTCGGCGAGCAGACGCCCCAGCGCCGTTGGCGGCGTGCGTCACCGCGCCACGGCAGGATTCCGCATCTCACCCGAGCGGGGTGAACGCCCGCGCGGTCCAGCTACGAACTGCCGGCTTGCGGATACGCTGCCCTCAGCATGGCCGTCCACGTTAGGAATCGCACATGTTCTCCGCCACCGCGCTCGGTGTCGAGTTGCACGACGCTCCCCGGTTCTTCTTGATCGGGTGGGTCGTCGGCGACGTGGTCGAGGTCCGCCGGCAGCACCGTCGCCCTGTTGCCGTCTATGAAGGAGAAGCCGCGTGACCGAATCGTCCAAGCGCCTGCCGGTATCGATGGCCGTGATCACCATCGCTGCGGTGGCCATCGCCCTGGCCGGGATGAAGCAGATGTCTGGCATCCTCGCGCCCACCTTGCTGGCCCTGTTCATGGTGATCCTGTTCCGGCCGATCGCGGCGAACCTGGAGCGGCGCGGGGTGCCCAAGGCGCTGACCATGATCATCACGCTGCTCCTGGTCTACGGCGTGCTGATCGGGATGGGGCTGGCGGTATATCTGTCGATCACCCGGTTCGCCACCACCCTGATCAACAACCCGGACAAGTTCAACGACCTCATCACCTCCGGGACTGCACTTCTCCAACAGCTGGGAATCCAGAGCCCGGACATCTCTACCGTCACCAACCTGGTCTCGCCGGGCCGTATCGCGACCGTCGCGTCGTCACTGGTCAGCGCCTCGGCCGCTGTCGCAGGGGCGCTTGCGCTGATCTTTGCGCTGGCCTTCTTCATGGCCATGGACGCCGTGAACTTCACCGGCCGGCTCCGCATCGTCACCCGGTTCCGGCCCGACATGGCCAAGGCCCTGGTCGGGCTGGGCAAGTCCACCCGGAGCTATTTCGCGGTG
Source organism: uncultured Actinomycetota bacterium (assembly GCA_963797165.1). Lineage (GTDB taxonomy): Bacteria > Actinomycetota > Actinomycetes > Propionibacteriales > Propionibacteriaceae > Microlunatus. The sequence goes on along the minus strand of CAWCOM010000013.1, from coordinate 351,259 downwards.
GCGGCCACCTTCGGTGGCATCGTGGCTGTTGTCGATTGGATCTTGCTGACCATCGTCGGCGTCCCCGATGCCTGGCTCTGGGCGATCTTGGCCTTCGTGACGAACTTCATCCCCAACATCGGCTTCCTGATCGGGGTGATCCCGCCGGCCATCCTGGCCTTGCTCACCATCGACTGGCAGGCCGCGCTCGTCGTCTTTCTCGGCTACTGCGTGATCAACGTGATCATCCAGGTGCTGATCCAGCCGCGGGTTGTCGGTGACACCGTCCAGCTCAACACAACCCTGACCTTCCTCGCCCTGATCGTGTGGACATTCGTCCTGGGTGGGCTCGGGGCGATCCTCGCCATCCCGATGACCCTGCTGGTCCGAGCGCTGTTCATCGACTCCCGTGCCGAGCACCGCTGGGTCCGGGTCCTGTTCAGCAGCGCCGACGGGCCCAAACCGAAGAAGCCCGCCTCATCCGGGTCGCTCCCCAGTTCGACCGGATCATCGACCGGATCACCGGCTGGCGGCTCAGCCCAGGAGCAGCCGCCAGCTCCGGCCGTGTCGTGACACTCGAAAGCGGCTTCCTGCCGCGACGTCGAGTCGGAAGCTGAGCTCTGCCGGCCCGCCGAGCGCATGGACCGCGAGAAGCCGGGCGGCGCCCGGTGTGAGCACCACAACGCTCGTGCCGTCCGGCCAGTCGTACCGATCGCAGGCCAGGCCGATTCGGCCCAGCGCAGCGTCCAGCGACTCCCCGCCGTGCGGCACGGCGCGGGGATCGCTCAGCCAGGCGTGGAGCCCCTCCGCGTCCTCCGCAGCGATCTCGCTCACCGTGCGCCCCACCCAGCTTCCCAGCTCCGGACCCTGCAGAGCCGGCTCGACGCCAGCCTGACCGCGGAGCAGCTGGACGGTTTCTCGGCACGCCTGCTCCGGTCCGGCCAGCCATTGCTGAATCCGTCCCTCGACCGGCGGAAGGTGTGCATCGGGGAGCAGCGGACCGGGATCGCCGAACACCGGATCGGTGGCCGAACCGGCCCGAGCATGGGCAACGACCAGGAGCCGCGCCGCCATCAGTCGTTCTCCGGCGCCCGGCTGGCGGTCTCGGCTTGTCGCCTGGCGACCTGACGTGACAGCGTCAGACCGACCATCCGGGAGACGAACAGGGCGACGTACGCCACTCCGGCGATCTGCTCGATCATCACGACCGACCGTGCCTGGCCCGTCACCGGTGCGATATCGGAGATGCCGGTACTGGACAGGTTGGTGAAGCTCAGGAACAGCAGCTCGTTCCATGATCGATTGGGGAGATCGCTGAAGGAGGTCAGGAAACATCCCGGCTGGAGCTGCTGCAGCACGGAGAAGACGTAGGCGAATCCCCACGCCACCAGCGTGAACGTCGCGCCGATCGCAAACAGCTCGTCGGTCGTGATCCGGGCGTCGGCCAGCATGTAGATCATCAGGTTGACCGCAGCCCAGAAGTAGAAGACGGCGTGGCAGATCGCGGCGAGCAGCTGCAACGTGGGCGTGTGGTGGATCAGATCGGCGATCGACAAGGCCGATGCGACGACGGCCAACCCGATCGCGATCCAGGTGGGGGTCGGCGCGTCCCGCACGGACCAGATGGCCAGCGCCAGCACCAGAGCTCCGAACACCTCGAACACCACACGTCCCGGGCCGTAGGTGTCGGTGAACGGATAGAGCAGCACGCCGAGCAGCTGGACCACGAACAAGATCGCCGACGGGTTTCGCGTCACGAAGCGCGGCACGCGGCTCGTCGACGGCTCGCTCATGCCGCGACCTTATCCGTGGGCGCCCGGTCACTCGTCCGGGCAGACCGCGTCAAGGCTCTCTGTCGGTGCGTACGAGCTCGAGCAGGACGCTGTCCTCATCACGACTGAGCTCCACCACCGTGTCCTCCGCGTGACCGGCGGCCTGCCAGCGTTCCAGCTCGGACTCGGCACGACTCGAGCCGACCACCACGACCGTGCCGAGATAGCCCCCGCGAGGTCGCCACTTGGCCCGCAGCACGTCACGCGCCGACAGATCCTGGACGACGGTCAGCACCAGCTGCCGGAACGTGTCCAGCCTGTCGCCGGTCACCTTGAGATCGTCGGCCGAGAGGATCACGGTCACCCCGCGGCTCCGCGCTTCCAGCACGGTGCCGGCGAGCTCGGGCGCCACGACCAGGGACGGCGCGACGAGCTGATCACGCGCGGTCTGCTCGATCACCTGGCACCGAGCGCGGTCGCCCTCGTCCAGGTCGGCACCGCCCGCCACCCGCCGCAACATCGGGATCACCGACTCGCGCAGGGCCCGCTGACGCCGGACGATCTCCGCCAACCTGATCTCGCGTCGATCCACGTCGATCTGCAGCTCCGCCATCAACCGACTGTCTGCATTGATCCGCTCGGAGAACCCATCGAGCGCCGCGCACAGCAGCGCCCCGCCGACCGCGGCTGCCAGCGGAGCCGCGTACGCCGGAACGAGCCTGGCCATCATGGCCGGCCACGGCGCGCCGGCGGCCAGCGAACCGGCAACGCCCACTCCGACGAGCGATCCGAGGACGACCCCGACGCCGGACCACGGACGGAACTTGAACGACAGACCCGCGACGGCCGGACCGGACGCTCCCGCGAACCAGAACCGAAGATCCACCGGAGGTCCCAGGCCCAGGAAGGCAGTCGCGGTCACGGGAAGCGCCAGCAGAGCAACCGCCGGCACGGGCCACCACGGGCTCGCCCGCGGCAGCCACCAGATCAGCGCGGTCAGACCGAGCATCGCCACGCCGATAGCGACGGTGGCGCCGGGCGGCAGGTACCCATATCCCATCGCCAGGTGAAGGCCCAAGAGCAAGAAGCCGAGTATCGCCAGCGGGACGAAGGCGCGGACGTCCCAGTCGGCGGGCGGCACCGCAGTAGACGGCCCGTCGAACCAGGAGATCGAGACCACCACCCCCAGGCCGGGACGTCCCGTGACGCTCGCCTGACCGCCGACCGACTGCATCCGCCGCACGATGCCGCGGCGGACGCCCGCGCGTGATGGATCCATCGCGGACGGGTCGAACCCACGACCGTCGTCGCTGATGATGATCGAAGCAGTGTGCGGCTCGAGCACCGCCCGAACGACCGCCTCACGTTCGCCCGAGTGCCGAGCGATGTTGACCAGCGCCTCGGTGGTGGCACCGGCCACGGCTTCCCAGGCGTCCCGCGGCCAGGCCGAGGTATGGACGTCCCCCTTGAGGTCCAGGCTCAGATCCAGACCGAGCCGCCGCGCCTGCTGGTCCAGCAGAGCCGAGAGCGACTCCGCTCCGAACGCCTCTTCGGCCTCCAGCGCGCGGAGCGAGTCGCCGGCGAGCTGGGCGGCCGCCGTCTTGTTGTGGTCCCCGACTCGGGAGGCCAGGATCAGCGCACCGAGGACCAGATCGTGGAGAACCAGGTCCCATCGTTCACGCTCACGAAGCCGGATCGCGGTCCGCGCAGCGGCCTCGGCTGTCGAGCGCTCGGCTGCGGCCGCGGCCGACACCGCGGCCGAAGCCTTGCCGACCAGATGCAGCGCCGCTGCGCAGACCGCCACGGTTACCGCCACCAGGGCGCCCTCGACGACCGCCCGAGCCGCGCCGGTCTCCGGGGCACGCACGACGCCGAAAGCGACTCCCCACCATGCTGCAACGACGACGCCGACCCGGGTGCCGAACGCCAGCGGACTCAGACACGCCGCTGTAGCGAGTACATGCACCAGGGGTGGATACAGCGGCGGTTCGCTGCTCACCAGGACGAACGGCTGGAGACCCATCAGCACAACGGCGGTGGCGACGAAGACCTTCAGCCCGGTTCGACGCTGGACCGGCCGGCGACAGTCCAGCAGCGACCAGACCACACCGACGCCGAGTGCCAGTGATGCAGCGGCGAAGAAGCCCGGCGGATAGTAGGCGGGCCCGTCGAGCGCGGCGAGCAGCGAGACACTCCAGCCAAGCAGGGCCACCACGGCGGCGAGCCGATGGAGGGTCAGATCGAGCCGGCGAGCCGGCGACACCGTGTCGCGCTCCGTCGCGGCCGGCGCGACATCAGCGCTCATGCGGGGCGGCGTGGTTCGGGCTCTGCGAGGTGGCCGTCCTCCACTGCCCGGCGGTAGAGGTCGGTCTTCGTGGGTGCGGGCCGATTCGCATCGGCGTACTTGCGCTTGACCCGGACGAGGTATTCCTTGGCGGTCTCGGCGCTGATCCCCATCCGGCGAGCCACGGACTTCAGCGGCAGCCCGGTCGCGTAGAGCCGCAGCGCCTGGGCCTCCCGTGGGGCGAGCTCTGGAACACCCCGGCTCTCGTCGTCCTCGAGCGCGGCCGCCCACTCAGGGGTCAGGTAGGCGCCGCCGGCCAGCATCTCGCGGACGGCCTCCACCAGCACCGCCAGGTCGTCGTTCTTGGCGACCAGTCCGCCGGCACCGGCTCGTAGGCAGCGGGAGACAACCGCGCCACGAGTCTCCTGGGTGTAGAGCAGCACCGGCCAACCGCGCTCGACGAGTTTGCTGACGTTCACGGCCGGGTCGCTGTCGTCGCCGAGCTGGAGGTCGAGCAGGACCAGGTCGAGATCTGTCGCGACGTCCAGCAGGTCCGTCACCCGTGATGCCGTCACGGCAGAGTGCGGCTCGAGCAGCTCCGCCAACGCCGCGAGAACGCCCCAGAGGATGGGCGGCTGGTCATCCACCACCCCCAACGCCGGTCGCCGCTCGTTCACCCCGTCATCGTTTCACCCGTACGCCCCTGAGATCTCGTCCCGGCTGTCCCACATTCCGGGGACACGAGCGCTCGGCTGCCCCGGCACCACGCCGATCGTCCCCCAAATGGGTGCTTACCCGCCGCCGGCCCTCAGCCCATTCTGTTGATGTCCGGCACAATGCCGGGCCAGCAGTCCGACCGATTCAGCGGGAAAGCGACCGAGGGGGATCGCTGTCCAGCACGGCTGACTGAGAACGGGGAGGGCGGCGTTCGGCAGGGAGCTGCCGAACGCCGATCCCGAACCCCACCGCGAAACCCGACCCCGGTCCGACCCAGCCGATCAGGAGAAATCATGACCATCCCGACCGACCCGTACACCCAGCAGCGCCGACCCGCTCGACGCAGTTCCCGACGGCGCCTGGCGGGCGCGCTCGCGGCCATCTCACTCGCTGCGCTGACCGTGCCGATCACCGCTATTCCGGCGGCGGCGACGTACGCACCCGGAACACCCGGACTCGGGGACAGTTATTTCCCCGACCAGGGCAACGGCGGCTACCAGGTCGAGGACTACGACATCTCGATCCGACACGACCCGGCCGAATCGACGCTGATCGGACGGACGGTGATCCGTTTCAAGGTGCTGAGCGCGCTGACGGACCAGTTCTACGTCGATCTCAAGGGCTTCACCATCGACTCGATCATGCTGAACGGCAGGTCCGTCGACTGGGCCCGCGAAGGGCGGGACGGCATCAACGTCCAGATCCCGGTGATCGGCGCCATGTACTCCGGCGGGACGAGCGAGCTGATCGTCAGCTACCACGGCACGCCGATCACCGTGACGAGCGGTGCGCGGAGCGGCGGCTGGATCCACACCCTCGACGGATCCCTCGTGGTCGGCGAACCCGACGGCGCGTCGACCTGGTTCCCGTCCAACGACCACCCGAGCGACAAGGCGACTTTCACGTTTCGACTCACCGTTCCGGCGGGCGCGAGCGCGATCGCCAACGGCCTGCCGGTGAGCAGCCACCTCGACGCCGACGGCTGGCGGACGTCGGTCTGGAAGGCTCGGGACCCGATGGTTCCGTACGCGGCCACCGTGGCGATCGGCGCGTACGACGTGCGCACTCGAACCTCCGCCGTCCGACGACTGCCGGTGATCGATGCAGTCGGTTCGATGGGGGCCGCCGCCGTCGAGCCGAGAGAGCTGGACCAGGTGGACAAGATCGTCGAGTTCGACGAGAAGCTGCTCGGCGTGCGCTACCCGTTCGAGAGCCTCGGTGCGATCGTGTCGAGTCAGAACTTGGGGTACGCCCTGGAGACCCAGACACGTCCGATCTACAGCCGCCAGTACTTCTTCAACCTCGACGACGTGAACGCCACCGAGGTGATCGCCCACGAGCAGGCACACCAGTGGTTCGGCGATCTCGTCTCGATCAAGCAGTGGAAGGACGTCTGGCTCAACGAAGGTTTCGCCACCTATCTGCAGTGGCTGTGGCTGGATCACCTGAAGATCCAGACCGTCGACCAGAGCTTCAACGAGACGGCCTGCAGCACCCGCAGCGAGACCTGGGCCCCACCGGGGATTCCGAACACCGCGGATATCTTCTCCGAACGGGTCTACTCTCGCGGCGCGATGACGCTGCAGTCCTTGCGGCGTCAGATCGGCGACGAGGCCTTCTTCCGCCTGCTGCACGACTGGGTTGCGGCGCCGAGCAACCAACCGCGGACGACCCAGGACTTCATCGATCTTGCCGAGACGGTCAGCGGGCAGCAACTCGACGTCTTCTTCCAGACCTGGCTGTACGCGCCCGGCCGGGTCGCCGGAGTGCCGTGCAACCCGATCACCGCACCGGCCAAGCCTCGGGCTCTCGCGGTCACCCAGTCGGGGCCGGGGGACGCCGTTCGGGTGAGCTGGCAGCGGCCTGTCGACAGTGGCGGCAGTCGGGTGACCTACTCGAGCATCTATCTGGACGGCCAGCAGATGGCCGGGGTGTGGGCCCGCGACACGACCGTCACCCTGGACGCCGGCCGGGTCGCGCCTGGTCGGCACGAGATTGCCGTCGCCGCCCAGAACTCGATCGGCACGGGTCCGAAGCTCGGCACGCGGGTCACGATCAGCTGAACAGCTGGACTGGATAGCTGGCTTGGAGAGCTGGCTCGAACAGGGAGATCCGTACCCAGTCGTCGGTCGCCGGCGCCGGCCCGGCGCGGCGGCCGAGGTCGAACGACCACTGGGTCCGGGTTTTCGATCTGGGACCCGTGCGTCGATCACCCGACTCTCGACTCGGCTCCGCAGGGGCGCGCCTTGTCGCCGACAGACGGCCGGGGATAGGGTGCAAGCGTTCGTACGAGGGAGCGGAAGTCGGTGAGAATCCGACACGGTCGCGCCACTGTATGAGGCCCAGATCGCCAGATCGGGCGCTCGAGTCAGACCCACCCTCGTCGAGCTCCGACACAACAGGGTCGCCGAAACCCAGAGGAGAAACTCGATGTCCGAAGCCAAGGTCGCCGCGCCGCCCGTCACACCCGTCGCGATCCCGCCCGTCGCCGTCCCCACCGTCTCGGTCCGGGCGCTGATGCCGTGGCTGGCGTTCGCCGCGCTGCTGGCGCTGGTCGCGCTCTACTTCGTGTCCGCGGAGCAGGGAGCGACCTCGGTCTTCTCCGGCACCGGGGTCCACGAGTGGGTGCACGACGCACGCCACCTCCTCGGCTTCCCCTGCCACTGAGCCCGGGCAGCAAAGACCAGCGTCATGCTGAACGCCCGTACGTTCCTGGTACGCGGCCTGCTCGCCGGACTCATCGCCGGATTCGTCGCCTTCGGGGTGGCGTACGTCGTCGGTGAACCCAGCGTCAACGCCGCCATTGCGATCGAGGAAGCCGGCGGCGCGACCGGCCACAACCATGACCACGCCGACGAGCCCGGCACGGCCACTGAGCCGACGACCACCGGCGAAGCGGCGCACGAGACCGAGGTCCCCCGCTCGCTGCAGTCCACGCTCGGACTGATGACCGGCACCGTCGTCGCCGGTGCGACCCTGGGCGGCCTCGTCGGGATGATCAGTGCCCTGGCGCTCGGTCGGCTGGGGCGGCTCAGCCCGCGGGCGAGCACATTGAGCGTCGCCGCGCTGGGCTTCGTCAGCGTGTATCTGATTCCCACCCTCGCCTACCCACCGAACCCGCCGGCGGTCGGCCAGCCGGACACCATCGGTTATCGGACCGGCCTCTACTTCACCCTGCTCGCGATCTCGCTGATCGCCATGGTCACCGCGGTGCTCGTCGGGCGCCGGCTCGCTACCCGGATCGGCGGCTGGCACGCCTTCCTTGTCTCGGCGGCCGGCTATCTCGCCGTCTGCCTGATCGCGATCGCGCTGATGCCGACGTACGACGAGGTGCCCGACGACTTCCCCGCGACGGTCCTGTTCAGCTTCCGACGGGCCAGCCTGATCACCCAGCTCGCGCTGTGGGGCACCATCGGCGTCGTCCTCGCCGAGTTCGTCGGTCGGATGGCGCGAACCACGTCCGCCCCAGCTGAGCGGGTGCCGGTATCGCTGCCGTGATCGAGCCACCCAGCCGGGTCGCCGAGTCCGCCGCCCGCGAGCGACTTGCCGCACTGGCCAAGCCGACCGGCGCCCTCGGCCGGGTCGAGGACCTGGCGGCGTGGCTCGCCGCCTGCCAGGGCGCCTGCCCACCGAAACCGCCCTCCCGGGTGCGGCTGGTGGTCCTCGCCGGCGACCACGGCGTTGCCGCGCGCGGGGTCTCGGCCTACCCGGCCGAGGTCACCGCGGCGATGGTGCATGCGTTCGCGACAGGTACCGCAGCGGCGGGAGTGCTGGCCCGCCAGCACGGGGTCGCACTGCGGGTGCTCGACATCGCGGTCGATGCGGACCTGGTCGATCCTCCGGGGGTCGGCGCGTACAAGATCCGCCGCGGATCCGGCTCGATCGACGTCGAGGACGCGCTGAGCGAGGCCGAGCTGGACGCGGCCCTGCTCGCCGGCTGGGCGATCGCGCGCGAGGAGATCGCGGCGGGCGCCGATCTGCTGATCCTCGGCGACATGGGCATCGGCAACACCACGCCGGCAGCGGCGCTGATCGCGACCACGTTCGGCATGCCTGCTGCAGACGTCGTCGGCAGGGGTACGGGCATCGACGACGACGCGCTGGCGCGCAAGACCGCCGTCCTCGAGGCGGCGGTCGACCGGGTCGGAGACCGGGCGCGCGATCCCCGGACCCGACTGCGAGCCCTGGGGTCGGCAGATCTGGCCACCGGCGTCGGCTTCCTGATCGCCGCAGCCCAGGAGGGCGTACCCGTGCTGCTCGACGGCCTTGCCACGCTCGCCGAGCTGTCCATGGCCGACGAGATCGCGCCGGGCACCGCCGCCTGGTGTGCTGCCGGTCATCGCTCGACGGAGCCAGCGCAGCGGCTGGCGCTGGACAAGCTGGGGCTCGTACCGGTGCTTGACCTGGGGCTGCGACTCGGCGAAGGCAGCGGAGCGCTGCTGGCGCTGCCGGTGCTCCGTTCGGCCGCGGAGCTGACCGGCGAGATGGCGCTGCTCACCGATCTGGCCTGAGCTCGTGCTCGACTCCGTCCGGCTGTCCCTCGGCACGCTCACCGTGCTGCCGACCGGCCCCGTCGAGGTCACCCCGGCGATCGCCCGGCGCGCGATGTTGATGGCGCCGGTCGCCGTCGCGCCGCTTGCCGCCGTGGCCGTCGGAGCCGGCTGGCTGGGCCAGCTCGCCGGCTGGCCACCGCTGGTCTCGGGTCTGCTGGTGGTCGCCGACGCTCGCTGTCGGCACCCGCGCCTTGCACCTCGACGGGCTGGCCGACACCGTCGACGGGCTGGGCAGCGGACGAGCCGCCGAGCAGGCGCTGGAGATCATGCGCCGCGGCGACGTCGGCCCGATGGGAGTCGTCGCCCTGGTGCTGGTGCTCGGCCTGCAGGCCGGTGCGGCCGGCGCGCTGCTCGGCGCCGGCTCCTGGCTGACGCTCGGACTGCTGATCTGCGGCTCACGGCTCGCGCTGGCCGTCGGCTGTGCGCGCGGCGTGCCGGCGGCGCGGGCCGACGGTCTCGGCTCGGCTGTGGCGGGTACGGTGCCGCGACTCGGCGCGGTTGTCGGCTGGATCGTGCTGGCCGGCGTGCTCGGGGTGGTCCAGGCATCGTGGTGGTTCGGCCTGATGGTGGCCGGTGCGGGAGTGCTGACCGCCCTCGTTCTGACCGCTCACTGCGTACGTCGGCTGGGGGGCATCACCGGAGACGTGCTCGGCGCCGCTGTCGAGCTGACCTTGGTGGTCATGCTGCTGGTGGCGCTGGCGTGACCCCCGTCCTTCCCGCCGCTCCAGCCGCCTCCTTCCCCTCTCCCTCCCTCCCTCCGGCCTTCCCAACCGGGAAAGTGGGCGCAGACTGCACGTTTCGGCACCGCAGAGTTGCAGTTCGCGCCCAGTTTTCGGAGGTGGGGGACGGCAGCGAGCAGACGGCCGGGGAGAGTGACTCGCTACAGCCGGAGCGGACGGCCCGCGACCATCAGCACGACCTCGTCGCTCGCGTCGGCCATCTCCTGGTTCACCCGGCCGAGCAGGTCGGCGAACAACCGGCCGGACGCGTGGGCCGGGACCACGCCCCAGCCCACTTCGTTGGTCACGGCCACGGCATCGTACGGAAACGCCCGCCAGGTGTCGACCAGGATGTCGGTGGCCGCCCGCCAGTCCGCCGCCCAGTCGGCCCGGGGGCGTTCCCACCCGCGCAGGTCGTCGATCAGCCGGGTCAACCAGGTGCCGAGGCAGTCGAGCAGCACCGGTTCGTCCGCCACCCGCAACGCTCCCGCGACGTCCGCGGTCTCGACGGTCGTCCAGTGCGCCGGCCTCCGTTCGCGATGCGCTTCGATTCTCTTCGCCCAGTCCGGGTCGGCGATCGGATCCGGGATCGGCCCGGGAGCGAGGTAAGTAACGGCCGCCTGGTCGCCCAGGCTCCGCTCGGCGTACGCCGACTTGCCGGAGCGTACGCCGCCGGTGACGAGGATCCGCTGTGCTGACATCGCGGTCGACCCTAGCCGCCTCGGCGATCGGGTCGGCCCTGGGTTACGGGCTGGACCGGCTGCTCGGCGACCCGCGCCGCGGGCATCCAGTGGCCGGCTTCGGGCGGCTCGCGGGCCTGCTCGAGAAACGCCTCTACGCCGATCGGCGCCTCGCCGGAGTCGCACATGTCGCCATCCTCGTCGGCGGCGCCGCTGGTCTCGGCGCCTGGCTCACCCGTCTCAGCCGGAACCGGCCGGTCGCACACGCACTCCTGACCGCCGGCGCAACCTGGGCCGTCCTCGGTGGCCGGTCGTTGGAACGCGAGGCGGCGGCCGTCGCCCGCCGGCTCGACGCGAACGACCTGCCGGCCGCTCGGGAGCAGATCACCCACCTCGTCGGGCGCGATCCGGCCGATCTGGATGCGGGCGAGCTGGCCCGCGCGTGCGTCGAGTCGGTCGCCGAGAACACCTCCGATGCCGTCGTGGCTCCCCTGTTCTGGGGTGCGGTGGCCGGCGTTCCCGGCCTCCTCGGGTATCGAGCCGCCAACACCCTGGACGCAATGGTCGGCCACCGCTCAGCGCGCTATCTGCGCTTCGGCTGGGCCGCGGCGCGACTGGACGATGTCCTCAACTGGGTCCCGGCACGCTTTGCCGCCGCACTCACGGTGGCGCTCGGCGCGGATCGTCGCGGCGCTGCCCGGGCCGCACTGCACGACGCGGCCGCGCACCCGAGTCCCAACGCTGGGCTGGTCGAGGCGGCGTTCGCCGGCGCCCTCGGCCTGCGGCTGGGTGGCACGAACCGGTACGGCGACGAACTCGAAGACCGCGGGCGGCTCGGCGACGGGCGTGCGCCGACCGCGGGCGACATCGCATGGACGCTCTCGCTGGCCCGGAGAGTCGGAGTCGCCGCGCTGGCCGTCGCCCTCGGAGTCCGTGTCGCGGAAATAGTGCGGGCCAGTGCGAGCTCCCCGGCCCGGCCGCTGCCTGGGTCCCGGGCCCCGACTGCCACTGGACCGCAGTTTTTCCGCGTCGATCGCCCGTCCTCCGGCTCCAGGGGCCGGGAATGATCCTCGTCCTCGGCGGGACGGCGGAGGCTCGCTCCCTGGCGGCCGCGCTTGGTAGCCGAGACGTCGACGTGCTGAGCTCACTGGCCGGGCGGGTGAGCAATCCCGCGCTACCGGTCGGTCCGGTCCGGGTCGGCGGGTTCGGTGGCACCGAGGGACTGGCCACGTTCCTGCGGCAGCACCGGGTCGAGGCTGTCGTCGATGCCACTCACCCGTTCGCCGCGCGGATCTCCGCCCATGCGGTCGCGGCGACCACGGAGACCGGCACGCCGTTGATCCGCCTCGTCCGGCCGAGCTGGCGCACGCATCCCGACGCGGCACGATGGAGCTGGGTCGGCTCGACAGCCGCCGCGCTGGCCGCCGCGCCCGAGGCCCGGCGCCCGTTCCTGACCACCGGACGCCAGTCGTTGGCCGAGTTCTTGCCCTGGTCGGATCGGGACGTCGTCGCGCGCGTGGTGGATCCGCCCGACTTCACCCCACCAGAGCGCTGGCGGATCATCCGCTCGCGCGGCCCCTACGACCTTGCGGGCGAGTCCGCGTTGCTGCGCGACCATGCTGTGGACCTGCTGGTCACCAAGGACTCGGGCGGTTCGCACACCGCGGCCAAGCTGACCGCGGCCGCGGACCTGGGCGTGCCGGTGGTGGTGATCGAACGACCCCGGTCGGCCGGAGATGAACTCGGCTCGGTCGCCGCCGTGCTCGCGGCCCTGGACGCGCTGCTCTCCGCGCACTGAGGTCGAGCTTCACAAAGTCAGGCGAGCGACTCGATCCAGGCTCGGTGCAGCGCCGCGTAGTGACCGTCGCCCGCCGCCATCAGCTCCTGCGGCGAGCCGTCCTCGACCACCTTGCCGTGCTCGAGCACCAGCACCCGGTCAGCGATCTCGACCGTGCTCAGCCGATGGGCGATGATCACCGCTGTCCGGTCGGCCAGGATCGTCTGCAGCGCATGCTGCACGAGCCGCTCGCTCGGCACGTCCAGGCTGGAGGTCGCCTCGTCCAGGATGAGCACCGCCGGGTCGGCCAGGAACGCTCGGGCGAACGCCACCAGCTGACGCTGACCGGCCGAGAGCCGCGAACCCCGCTTGCCGACATCGGTGTCGAAGCCGAGGGGCAGCGCCCGGATGAAGGTGTCCGCCCCGACCGCCGCGGCCGCCGCCTCCATCTCGGTCCGCCCGGCGTCGGGCCGGCCGAAAGAGATGTTGTCGGCGACCGTCCCGTCGAACATGAAGTTCTCCTGCGTCACCATCACCACGGCCTGCCGCAGGTGATCGTCGGACAGCTCGCGGAGATCGATGCCGTCGATCCGCACGGCACCCGAGGTCGGGTCGTAGAACCGGGACAACAGCTTGGCGATCGTCGTCTTGCCCGCACCGGTGGTGCCGACCAGCGCCACGGTCTGCCCCCGCGGCACCACCAGGTCGAGATCGTCGATCACCACCCGTTCCGGCACGTAGCTGAAGTCGACGTGGTCCAGGACCAGCTCACCGCGGGCGACCGGCAGCTCGGACGGCTCCGGCGCCGGACGTACGTCCGGCTCCTCCTCCAGCACCCCGGACAGCTTCTCCAGCGCAGCCGACGCCGACTGGAATGTGTTGTAGAACTGGCTGACATCCTGCATCGGCTCGAAGAACATCCGCAGGTAGAGCAAGAACGCCGCAAGCGCGCCGACGGTGAGGTCGGCCCCGATCACCCGGAAGCCGCCGTACAGCAGCACGACCCCGATGGTGAGGTTGCCGACCAGCTTCACACTGGGCATGAAGAGCGCGACCAGCCGGAACGAGTCCACGTTGGCGTCTTGGTAGCGGCTTGACACCTCGGTGAAGATGTCGGAGTTGCGGGGTTCGCGACGGTAGGCCTGAACCGCCCGGATCCCGGTCATCGTCTCCACGAAGTGGACGATGACCAGGGCGGACGCCTCTCGCACCCGCCGGTACGTTCTGCTCGAACTGCGCGAGAACCAGCGCACCAGCAACATCAGGATCGGGAAGCAGATCAGGCAGACCGCACCCAGCTTCAGGTCAAGGGTGAGCAGCAGGATGCCGACCCCGACCATCGTCAGCACAGCACTGATCAGACCGTCGAAGCCCCCGACCAACAGCTCCGCGATCGCGTCGATGTCGCTGGTCAGTCGCGACACCACCCGACCCGAGGTGTATCGATCGTGGAATGCCACATCGAGCTTCTGGAAGTGGGTGAACACCCGCCGCCGGAGCTCCAGCAGCACCTCCTGACCGACCTTCCCGGAGGAGCGAAGGAACGCCCGCCGACTCACTGCCTGGATAGCCACGACGGCGAGCATCAGCCCGACCGTCTGGTAGATCACGGTGGCGTCGCCGCTGTCGGTCAGCGGCGGGATGCCGACGTCGATCCCGCGCTTCACCAGCAGCGGAACACTCAGCCGGGCCGCGTTCTCGACGACCACGATCGCGATCAGCAACCAGACGGTACGCAGGTACGGCCGGAGCAGATCGGCCAGCAGGGACCGACTGCGCCGGCGAAGCAGCACGGTGGCCTGCTCGGAGAGCTCGGAGTTGTGCTCCGCTGCGACGCCACGCCAGTCCTCGATCGGATCTTTGGGAGTGCTCGGATCGAGACGAGCGTCCGCGCTCACGTCCGTGCTCACGACAGCACCTCCTCGACCTCGATGTCGGCGGACAGCAGCTCGCGGTACTCGGGCACGCTCGCCAGCAGCTCGGCGTGAGTGCCGACGTGCTTGATCGTGCCGTCGACGAGCACGGCGACCCGGTCCGCGAGTAGCACCGTCGACGCCCGATGCGCCACGACGATGCCGGTCACGCCGGCGAGCACGCGTTGCAGTGCCTCCTCGACCAGCGCCTCGGTATGGATGTCCAGTGCGGAAAGGGTGTCGTCGAGCACCAGGATCGCGGGCCGGGCCAGCACGGCTCGGGCAAGCGCGAGTCGCTGCCGCTGACCGCCGGAGAGACTCATCCCCTGCTCACCGATCCGGGTTGCCAACCCCCACGGCAAGTCGTACACGAAGTGCGCCTGGGCAACCTCGATCGCCTCGGCGATGTCGGCGTCGGTGGCGTCCGGCCGACCGAGGGTGATGTTCTCCCGGGCCGACATGGAGAACAGCGTCGGGTCCTCGAACGCGATCGCGACCACGGTCCGCAGCTGCGACAGCTGGAGGTCTCGGATGTCGATGCCGTCGATCGTGATCGAGCCGGCCGTGACGTCGTAGAGCCTCGGGACGAGCGAGGTGAAGACGCTCTTGCCCGATCCGGTGGCGCCGACGAGCGCGACCGTCTCGCCCGGCTCGAGGGCCAGGTCGACGTCGTGCAGCACATCGACGTCGCCGTCGGGGAACCGGAACCCGACGCCGCTGAGCCGTAACCGGCCGTCGACCACGACCCGGCCCTCGACCACCGCGAGCTCCGTCTCACCGTCGGTGATGACGTTCTCGGCATCGAAGATCTCCGCGATCCGGTCGGCCGCGGTCATCGCCTCCTGGGCCATCGCCAGCAAGAAGCCGAGGGCGGCCACCGGCCAGACGAGCGACAGCATCAGCGTGATGAACGCAACCAGCGTGCCGAGTGTGACCTTGCCCTGCCCGGCCGCGACCGCGCCGAAACCGAGCACGATGATCAGCGTGACGCTGGGGATGATCTCCAGGAACGTCCAGAACCGCGCGCTGAGCTGCACGCGTGCCATCGAGGTCTCGTACAGCTTCATGCTCCGCGCGTCGAACTTGTCGAAGATCCACCGGGCCCGGCCGAACGCCTTGATCACCCGCAGCCCGTGGGCGCCCTCCTCGACCGCGGAGGCGACGTCGCCGGTCTGATCCTGGACGATCCGGGACAACCGGGTGTACTCCCGCTCGTTGTGCAAGCACGCCCAGGTGATCGGGACGATGGAGGCGACGACGACCAGACCGAGCGGCCAGTACATGTGCAGCAGCAGTGCGGTCACGACAAGGATCTGGACGACGTTCATGATGATGAACAGCAGCCCGAACCCGAGGAACCGGCGGGTGGTCGACAGGTCGCTCATCATCCGCGACAGCAGCTGACCGGACTGCCAGCGGTCGTGGAAGGCCATCGGCAACCGCTGCAGCTTCGCGTACATGTCCAACCGGATGCCGGTCTCGGTGCCCACAGTGCCGACCGCGACGATCCATCGGCGGATGAATGTCAGCAGCGCCTCCAGCACCCCGAGTCCCGTGGCGAGCAGACCCAGTGCCCAGAGCGCGGCCTGGTCGCCATGCGCCACCGGACCGTCGATGACCGCCTTCGTGACGAGCGGTACCACCACCGTGGCGGCCACCCCGAGCAGGGCGGCCACGACCATCACGACGAAGCGAGCAGCGTACGGCCGCATGTAAGGCGCGAGTCGCCACAGCGACGCGCTGTGCGGCGGTTTGCGGACGTCGCCGCGCCGGTCGTACCGCGGCTTGCGCGGCGGCGCGATCGCGGCAGGACGGTCCAACGCACTCGGCACGGGTGCTTCCTCGTGTCGAGCACGCGAGCCGTTGGCGCGCGGGCGAGCCGAGACGTCGGCGGACATACAGACAGATCCTTCGGTCGATGAGATTGGTTTGGTGCACTATGCAGTGAAACGCATCAAGTCCACTATGCAACTTCATGTCGGGTACAGGTCAAATGAGATTACGTCGCGCCACTGACAGTGTTGTCCGGCTCGCGCCCGCTTCGCGCCTTTCAGACTCTGTCTTGCTTCCTCACTCGCAGCCAGGGCCTCCTTTCCGCTGCCGCCGGCACCGCAGGGCTGCTCCTTCGGTCGCAAAACAGAGCCCGGCGCTCCGCTGACCGACGCTCGCCGGGTTGTCCGCCTCGCGGCCCGGACAGCCCCGATCCCCCTCGTTATCGCACCGCATCGCCCAGATGTGCCGACAGCCCCGACGACAGTCCCCGATCCGCGCCCGCGTTATCGCACCGCATCGCCCAGATGCAGCCCGGACAGCCCCAATCCCGCCCCGTTATCGCACCGCATCGCCCAGATGCGGCCCGAACAGCCCCGATCCGCCGGCGCGACACTCCGGAGCGCGGGACGCCACCTGGCTACGATGCGAAGCCCACGGCAAAGCAAGGGAGCAGGCATGCCACAGCAGGTGCAGGGAGTCATCTCGCGGAGCAAGGACGCACCGGTCGAGCTGGTCACCGTCAATGTCCCGGACCCGGGTCCGGGCGAAGCGGTGGTCACCATCCAGGCCTGCGGCGTGTGTCACACCGACCTGCACTACAAGCTGGGCGGGATCGGCGACGACTATCCCTACCTGCTCGGGCATGAGGCGGCCGGCATCGTCGAGTCCGTCGGCGAGGGGGTGCACGACCTCGAGCCGGGTGATTACGTCATCCTCAACTGGCGCGCCGTCTGCGGCAGCTGTCGGGCCTGCAAGCGAGGCCGGCCCTGGTACTGCTTCAACACGTTCAATGCGACCCAGAAGATGACGCTGGAAGACGGCACCGAGCTGTCCCCCGCGCTGGGGATCGGTGCCTTCATCGAGAAGACCCTGGTCGCCGCCGGTCAGTGCACCAAGGTCGATCCCCAGGCGCCGCCTGAGGTCGCGGGTCTGCTCGGCTGCGGCGTGATGGCCGGAATCGGGGCGGCCATCAACACCGGTGAGGTCGGTCGCGGCGACAGCGTCGCGGTGATCGGCTGCGGCGGGGTCGGTACGGCCGCGGTGATGGCGAGCGCAGTTGCCGGTGCGGCGAAGGTGATCGCCGTCGACGTGGACGACCGCAAGCTCGCCACGGCCAAGTCGTTGGGCGCGACCCACACGGTGAACTCCAAACAGGTCGATGCGGTCGAGCGGATCCGTGAGCTGACCGACGGCAACGGCGCGGACGTGGTGATCGACGCCGTCGGCCGGCCGGAGACGTACCAGCAGGCGTTCTATGCCCGCGATCTGGCCGGCACGGTCGTGCTGGTCGGCGTACCGACTCCGGAGATGAAGCTCGAGCTGCCACTGCTCGACGTCTTCGGCCGGGGCGGACGGCTGAAGTCGAGCTGGTACGGCGACTGCCTACCCAGCCGTGACTTCCCCATGCTGATCGACCTGTTCCTGCAGGGCCGGCTGCCGTTGGACGCGTTCGTCTCGGAGACGATCGGCATCGACGACATCGAGGCCGCCTTCGAGAAGATGCACCGCGGCGAGGTGCTGCGCTCGGTGGTCATGCTGTGACGTCGACCCCCGGCTCCGACCGCACGAGTACCCGGATCGACCACGCCGTCACGTCGGGGACGTTCTCCCTCGACGGTCAGACGTTCGACGTCGACAACAACGTCTGGGTGATCGGTGACGACGCCGAGTGCATCGTCATCGACGCCCCTCACGACGTGGCCGCGATCTTGGCAGTGATCGGTGACCGCCGGTTGATGGCGATCGTGTGTACGCACGCCCACGACGACCACGTCCGGGTCGCGCCCGAGGTCGCGGAGGCCCTGGAGGCACCGATCTTGTTGCACCCCGAGGATCGCCCGGTCTGGGACCTCACCCACGACGAGCCACCGGATGCCGGGTTGACCGACGGTCAGCTGATCGTGATCGGCGACATCGCGCTGCGGGTGATCCACACCCCGGGCCATACCCCGGGCTCGGTCTGCCTCTACTCCCCCGATCTCGGCGTCGTGTTCACGGGTGACACCTTGTTCAACGGCGGACCCGGCGCGACGGGTCGGAGCTTCAGCGACCACGACCTGATCGTGCAGAGCATCACCGAACGGCTGCTGGTGCTGCCCGACGACACCGTGGTCAAGACCGGCCATGGCGACGACACCACGATCGGCGCGGAGCGCGACAACATCTCCTGACCGGTGCTCGGGGTCGGGCAGGTCGGGGAGCGCCGAGACCTGAGGACCCTCGCCCGATATCTGAGGGGTGATTCCCGATGGGCGGTCGCTGCGGAACTCGTACGGTCGAGTTCACACAACTACCGCCCAAGGAGGGCACATGCCTTTGTACATGGACATCCACAACCTCGGCTCCGTCGCCAAGGAAGACGTGGAGAAGGCCCACGAGGCCGACCTGCAGACGCAGGACAAGCTCGGCGTGCAGTACCTGAAGTACTGGGTCAACGAGGACTCCGGAAAGATCTTCTGCCTCGTCGACGCGCCGACCGCGGATGCCGCCGCGGCTGTGCACCGTGAGGCGCACGGCCTGGTGGCCGACGACATCTTCGAGGTGTCGGAGGGCTAGAAGGCGTGGCAGCGGAAGAGGCCCAGGGGTCCCCACCCGTTCAGCCCAGTTGCATCCTCTCCCCTTGGACGCTCTGGGCAGCCGCAGAGGGCCGCCCGCCGATCGATCGATCGGCGGGCACGCGGGGGCGTGCCAGAACGCGATCAGCCGCAGTGCGGCGTCAACCGCGGAATCGGCCGGCGACGGTCGAGTCGTTGCTCGGCAGCGGCGCCCGGTTCGTGTACGCCGCTGCGCCGGTCGGAGACGCATCTTCCCCGATCCGATGGCTCGGCAGGGCTACCTTGCCTGGCACAACGATCCTTCCGCCTTGGAGCGCCAGATGGCATCGATCTGACGACGTGCCGCCCGGCACGGCTACCAGCGCCGTCGGGCTGGCTCGCTCTACCGGCCCGTGCGCAGCGCCCGGCTGATCAAGGATCAGGGCGCACCTGACGCAGGATCGGGGTGCCGTCAGGGGTGCGCCTCATGGGGTGATCAGGGTTGCCGTGGAAGCATCGAGGGCATGCGTTTCCTCATTCGCGTTCTCTTCAACGCCGCCGCCCTGGGCATCGCCACCTGGCTGTTCAGCGGCATCTCGCTGACCGGCGGCAGTGACCAGGAGAAGGTGCTCACCGTCCTCCTGGTCGCGCTGATCTTCGGCGTCGTCAACGCCATCGTGAAGCCACTGTTCCGGATCGTCACCATCCCGATCATCCTGCTGACACTCGGCATCTTCTTGCTGGTGATCAACGCCTTGCTCCTGATGTTCACCTCGTGGCTGGCCGGGGTGTTCGGTCTGGGCTGGCACGTCGACGGCTTCTGGACCGCGTTGTGGGGATCGATCGTGATCTCCATCGTCAGTTTCATCCTCAACGCGTTCCTGCCGGACAAGAAGGAGCAGCGGGGTTGAGGCCGGCCGCCAGATCTCGCATAGATTGCCCTCGTGCCAGGACCTGATCCGCTCCGCGTCGCCCCCCTCCGCATTGTCTTCGTCTGTTGGGGCAACATCTGCCGGTCGCCGATGGCCGAACGGGTCGCCGAGAAGCTGGCGGCCGATCGCGGTCTGTCGGCGGTCGACTTCAGCAGCGCGGCGACCAGTCGGGAGGAGCTCGGCGCTCCGATGGACGATCGAGCCGCCCGCGTGCTGCGTCGCCACGGCTATCGAGCCGGTGCGCACGAGGCGCACCAGATCACCCGCGACGAGATCGAGGCGGCCGACCTGGTGCTGGCGATGGAGGACATCCACCTGCGCAAGATGCTCGCCATCGATCCGGGAGCGCAGAACCTGCGGCTGCTGACCGACTTCGACCCCGATGCCGCGCCCGGGAGCGGGATCGACGACCCGTGGTACGGGTCGGCGGACGGGTTCGAGCGGACCCTCGCCTCGATCGAGGCTGCGATCCCGGGACTGCTCGACACGATCGGCGAGCTGACCGGAACTCGGGCCGACGCGTGAGGCGCCTCGTTCTGGCGCTGCTCGTTATCCTGCTGCTCGGCGGGACCGGGTGCGGGCCGGGCGAGCAGCCGCCGCTGGCCAACACCTCCTGGAAGCTGACGGGCTGGGCCGAGCCCTCGCCTCCGCCGGCGAACCTCACCATGACTGCGCAGTTCGGGGCGGGGACGCTGAACGGATCGGCCGGGATCAACAACTACAACGGCACGTTCGTCAGTGAGGTCGACGGCAGCCTGGCAGTCAGGCTCGGGGCGATGACCTTGATGGGCGGGCCGGAGGCCGACATGAAGGCCGAGTCCGCCTACATCGGCCGGCTCGGTGCCGCGCGGGGCTACCGGATCAAGGGGAGCACCCTCGTCCTGACCGATGCCGACCGGAAGGACTCGCTGACCTTCGCTCGCGCGTAGTGGTTGAGCCCGCGCAAGCGACTCCGCCTCGCGCCCGCTACGCCCGAGCGGCGCCGACCCCCACCAGGGCGGCCAGCCCAAGGACGCTGCGTGGTGCGTACGGAATGCGCCAGAGCCCGCCGTGCGCGGCCGCGTACGCCTCGTCCTGCCACGGCTGATCGTGCACGGGCCCGCCGCCGGTGTTCAGGTCGTGCACCAATAGCGCCGCCATCAACACGTTGGATGTCGCCGGCTCGAAGACATGGACACCGAACCGGTGCGCTCCCGCGTACGCAGCCGCCAGCGCCCGGTTCTTGAGCACCGAACGCGTCCTGGTCGGCGGGGCGACATTCATCGAGACCAACCTGCCGTCGCGCCGGGCGACCGTGGCCCGCCACCGTTGCAGCCGCTTCGCCAAGGCGTAGTTCGGACCCTGCTGCGACACGAGACTGTCGCTGATTCCCGGATCTGCGCCCGGGACGTACGCCCGCCGCAGCAGCCGGCCACCACTGAACGTGCGCAGCGGCCGGCCTAAGATCTTCGCGGTGCGGGACCTGCCCTCGTACGCCTCGACGGACTGCCGAACCGCGTCCCGCGGAACGGCGAACACATCGGTCGGCGTCGCCAGGAACGCGAGCGCGGTGTCCTGGCGGTCGGCCATCAGCCGGGCGCTGAGCGCGTCCACGGCGACCGAGACGCGTACGTTCGTGGCGCCGTCGGCATAGACGTAGTTGCCGACCACCACCTGGTCGTCTCCGGCGACCGACGCCAGCCAACGGGCGATCGCCGGTGCCTCGGCAAGCAGGTCGGCGCCCGCTCTGCCAGGATCCGGCGTCGACGTCTCGCTCGGCAGGACCAGCTCTCCCGCCCCATGCCGGGCCGAGTCCAGCACCCGGGTCCAGATCGCCGGCCGGCGTAGATCGACCGCCGCGACCTTGGCGCCCCAGCTCAGCAGTGGGGCGAGCGGACCCATCTCGGCCCCGGCGCCGAGCACGGCGACCAGCCGGCCGTCGAGTCGGAGCCAGTCCGGATTCGCGAGCACCGCACCGAGGGCGTCGGCCACGCTGGCCTCCACCACGCCGGCGCCAACCCAGCCGTCGACCGTGCGTCGGAGGTCATCTCCCCGCAGCAGCTTGCCGCGGTAGGGCAGAGCGAGCTCCGTCGCAGGCTCGGCCGTCCCCGCGACGCGGGCGGTTTCCGGAGACGTCCCTTCGGCCTGCCAGTCCGACAGCGCCAGGTCGTGATCGCCCTCTCGGACGACCATCCGGGCGAGAACGCCGTCGACTCCGGCTCGAGCGATTGAGTCCGCGTCGTCCGCGCTGCCGAGCCCGGCCTCGACGAGCCGCCGGAAGTGCACGAGGTAGTCGCTACGCCAACTGGTCTCCTGCTCGGCCGCCCGGGCACCGGCCGGATCGACGAGCCGCAGCGCGTCCGCGACCACGGCTCGGCCGACCGCCGTCGTGCTGCGCCTGCCGTCGGCGCCACGCGGGAACACCACGCCATGCTGATCGTCGGCCGGTCGTGCTGCCGCCGCGTCGGGGTCGCTCACCGCCTCATCATGGCCGATCTGGCTGGCCGCGACGGTCGGGGTCGTGGAGGCTGGTGGGTCTTCGTGTTGTCTAGCTGCCGGCCCAGGCAGCCGCGGGAGCCGGCGCAAGTCGGCGTCGGGAGACGGCCAGCACCCCGGCGGCGACCCCGGCCACCAGCCAGATGAACAGCAGCCCGCCCGCGCCGAGGGCTCCCGTCCCGCCGCTGGCGATCGCCCGCGCGCCCTCCAGAGCCGGGGTCAGCGGGAGGAACGGCACGATCGCCGACAGTCCGGCCGGCACGGCATCGGTGATCGCCGCGGCCGCGACGAGCACCACCACCGCGACCGAGATGAACCGGCCGATGCCACCGAGCCAGGCCACCAGCGCGTGGTTGATCGCGACGAAGGCCAGCGAGGCAAGCACGAGTAGCGGCAGCATCTCGAACGTCTGCCGCATCGTCAGATCCAGCAGCACCTGCAACGAGATCGTCAGCGCCACGGCCTGGACCACGCCGATCCCGGCCGCGGGCAGCACCGTCTCAGCGGCCAGCCGCCAGGATGTCTTGCTGGAGGTCAGCACCCGAGACGGGATAGCCCGCAGGATCAAGAAGCTGGCCAGGCCCCCGAGCCAGAGCGCCACGATGGACAGGAAGGTCGTGTTGGCGATGTCGGCGAACAGCGCGCTCGGCCGCTCCTGGCTGACCGGGTTCGCTACAACGGTCGAGAGCGCGGTCCGCTTGGCCTTGTCGAACGTCGGTACGGCCTTCGCGCCCTTGGCCAGCCCATCGGCGAGCTTTGGGTCCCGTCGGCCAGCTGCCTGCCGCCGTCGGACAGCTTCACCACGCCGGCGGCGAGCTTGTCGGTGCCGGTCGCCGACTGGTGTACGCCGGAGGCGAGCTGACTCGCGCCGCTGTCCAGCTGGTCCGCGCCGTCGGCGAGCTTGGTGGCACCCGTCGCCAGCTGGTCGGTACCGGTGGCGAGCTTGCCGATGCCGGTGGACAACGAGCTGACACCGTCGGTGTAGGTGTCCAGACCTGTTGCGAACTTCCGCACCCCCGCCGGGAAGTCCTTCAGGCCCGGCGTCGTCTTGGTTCCTTGGATCGCTGCATCGAGTACGCCGTTGGTGACGCCGGCTGACTTCGCCAGCTCGCCGGCGTTCGTCGCCGGCACGCTCAGCTGCTGCGCGGCACTGCCAGCGGTGGCCTGGACGGCGGCGTTCCACGCCAGGCACTGATCGGCGGAGAAGTTCTGGTCGGGGCAGGCGAGACCGGCCTGCGCAGGAGTCACGTCGCCCTTGGCCACAGCGCCCATCGTCCCGGCGGCCGTACCGACCCCCTTCGCAACGTCGATCGCGTCGGCGGCGACGGCCTTGGTGCCGGCGACGTCGACTGACCCCGCCTTGCCCCCGTCGCGGACAAGCTTCAGTGCCGACACGACACCCTTGGCACCGGTCACCAGCTGGTCGGCACCGTCGTCCAGCTTGCTGCCGCCGGCACTCAGCTTCTTCGCCCCGGTGGCCGCGCTGGCGGCACCGTCGGAGAGCTTGCTCACTCCGTCGGAGAATGTGCCGACCCCGTCGGCGTACGTCCCCACTCCGGTCGCGTACGTGCTCATTCCGGTGTCCAGCTGGCCGAGCCCGTCGGCCAGCTTGCCGGTGCCGTCGGAGGTCTGCTCGAGCCCGTCGGCGAGATCGGAGGTCCCGTCCGAGAGCTTCTTGGCAGCGTCGGCGACGGTCTGGAACTGCTTCCCGGTGTCGTTGAAGCCGATGTAGATGTTGTCCAGGTACTGCTTGGTCAGCTCGGTGTTCATCGCATTCGTCGCGGCCGCGGTGATGAACTCGGCCACGACCCCGTCGGCGATGCCGCGGATCTGTGACGTCTGGACGTCGAGGGTCGCCGGCGCGATCTCGCTGGTCTCGTCCTTGGAGAATGACGTTGCCTGCTTGGAGAAGTCGGCGGGAATGGTGACCACGGCCGCGTACGTGCCGGCCTCGAGGCCGCTCTTGGCATCCGCGTCGTCGGTGAGCACCCAGTCGAAGTTGTCCGAGCCGTCCTCGCCCTTCACCAGCCCACCGGCCAGCTGCCGGCCGAGCGGCACGAACTGCTTGTTCAGCGTGACGCCCTCGTCGTTGTTCACGATCGCGGCCTGCACCCGGTCGAGTCGGGTGGAGGAGTTCCAGGTGGCCCACAAGAAGCCGCCGGCCACCAGCAGCGGCACCAGGATCAGACCGAGCATCGAGACCCAGCCGACCCGGCGACTCGCCTGGGCTCGTTCGAGCGTGAACATATCTGCACAATCCCCTTCGCGGAGTTTCTGAGCTGGTGCTGTCGAGGGTGGCTAGCTGCGGTGGGCGTCGACCAGGTCGGGGACCGGTCCGAGCGTGAGATAGCGATACGGCTGGTTCACGGCGTCCTCGATCAGGGCGCGATCACGGACCGCGATGATCAAGGCACGCTCGGACGTCACCGTGGTGTTGATCAGCTCGGACAGCGCACGGCGGTCGTCGGGGTCAGTGAGCGCGTCGGCATGGTCGACGAAGATCACCGATGGCTTGGCTCGCGAGACCCGGGCGAGCTCGGCGCGGAGTCCATCGGTTCGCTCGGCACCGGTCACCCCTGAACCCGACCAACCGTCGGCGGCGAAGACGACGCAGTCGATCATGGCCGTACGTCGGCGGACGGCCGAGCTCTGCTGCGGCAGCACGAGTCCGGCGATCTTGACCCGCCCCGCGCGCAGCTTCATCCGGCCGGCGAGGGTCAGCAGCAGCGCGCTCGTGCCGGAGCTCGCCTCACCCTCGACGAGAAGCACCTCGCCGCGTCCGACGGCGAGCGCGAGCTCGTGGTCGGTACCGGCGATCTGCAGACCGTCGGCGAGCACGACGCGATCGTCGCCTGGACTCGGCCAGTCCCGCAACGCCAGCTGGTGCGCCAGTCCCTCGCCCTCCACGTCGAACGTCGGGAGCAGCCGGTCGAGCCAGCGCGGCAGCCACCACGCCGACCGGCCCAACACCGCGAGTACCGCCGGCACGAACGTCATCCGGACGATGAACGCGTCGACGAAGACACCGACGGCCAGACCGAACGCGATCGTCTTGATCGGCCCCTCGCCTTCCGGCACGAAGGCGGCGAACACCGAGAACATGATGATCGCGGCCGCGACGACGACCCGCGCGGACGCCGCGAAGCCGTCGGAGATAGCGGCCTTGGCCGAGTCACCCCCGCGGACGGAGTCCGCAGCCAGGTTGCGATGCACGTACTCCTCCCGGATCCGGGACACCAGGAACAGCTCATAGTCCATCGCCAGGCCGAACAGGATGCCCATCAGCAGGATCGGCAGGAAGCTGATCACCGGCCCGGTCTGGGCGACGTTGAAGAACTCCGAACCCCAGCCGTACTCGAAGACCATCGCAGTGGCCCCGAATGCGGCACCGACGCTGAGCAGGTAGCCGATGGTCGCCTTGATCGGGACCGCGATCGAGCGGAACACCATGGTCAGCAGCAGCAGTGAGATGCCGACCACGAGGATGCCGAACGGCAGCAGCGCGGCACCCAGCCGGTCGGAGATGTCGATCGCGACCGCCGTGAACCCGGTGACGGCGGTCGGTACGCCGTACTCGGCCTGCCAGTGTGGTTCCAGCGCCCGGATCCGCATCACCAGGTCCTTGGTCGCCGGGTCGTCCGGTCCCGTGGTCGGCACCACCTGGACGATGCCCATCGTGGCGTCCTCGTTGGGAGTCGCCAGCGGAACGCTGGCGACGCCGGGCAGCTCGCGGATGTCGTCGGCGATCCCGTCCATCACCCCGAGCGGGTCGTCGCTGGTGACGATGACCGCGGACACGACGAGCGGGCCGTTGTAGCCGACGCCGAAGTGCTGGTCGATGAGGTCGTACGTCACCCGTCCGGGCGTGCCCGGGTCGGCGGTCCGGTTGGACGGCAGGGCGAGCTGCAGATCCTTGGCCGGAATGGCCATCGCGCCCAGTCCGAGCACGACGACTGCGATGGTCAGCGCCGGGACCTTGGTGACGATGGCGACCCAGCGCCGCTGCCAGCCGAGTCGCTTCCGATTGGTCGTCGGCCTCGGCGACTCGCCCGCATCGTCAGCCGAAGCGCCCCGAGCCCCGCCTGCCCTGAGCTTCGCCTGCCCTGTGCTCGTCGAAGGGGCGAAGGGTCGAAGGGCGGCGCCCGCATCGTCGGCCGCCGGCTCCTGCGCGAGCCCGAGCACCGCTTCCTCGGAGTCCGCGCGGGCGGCCGCCGCCTTGCGGGCCTTCTTCGGAGTCAGCTTCGCTCCGGCGAACCCGAGCAGTGCGGGCAGCAGCGTGATCGCGATCAGGACGGCGATCGCCACCCCGACCGCGGCGGCGACGCCCATGGTGGTCAGGAACGGGATGCCGGCAACGGAAAGACCAGCGAGGGCGACCATCACGGTGAGTCCGGCGAAGATGACGGCGGAGCCCGCGGTCGCGACCGCCCGGGCTGTGGACTCCTCGGGGTCCAGACCGGTCCCGAGCTGGTCGCGGTGTCGGGACACGATGAACAGTGCGTAGTCGATGCCGACCGCCAGCCCCAGCATCAACGAGAGCAGCGGGGTGGTCGAGGAGACGGTTGTGAAGCCGGTCGCCGCGAAGATCAACGCCATCGTGATGCCCACGCCGAGCAGGGCGGTGAGCAGCGGCATGCCGGCGGCCCGCAGCGAGCCGAGCGTGATCAGCAGCACGATCAGGGCGATCACGACGCCGAGCCCCTCGACGAGGCTGAGGCCGGGTCGGTTGTCGCTGTACGCCTCGCCGCCGATCGAGGTCGTCGAGCCGGCGATCGCCTGCTGCAGCGCCGCGGTCTCGTGCTCCATCGCTTCGTACGTCGCGTCGGTGATCTGGCCCTGGCCCGCATCCAGCCGGACCATCATGATCGCCGCGCTGTCGTCGTCGGAGATCAGGTTCTTGATGTGCTCGTCGTAGGGGAGCGTGACACCGTCGACCTGGCCGATCTTCTCGAACGCCTTGCCGCTGTCGGTGATCGCCTCCTTGATGTCGGCGTCGCGGACGCTCTTGCCGTCCGGGGCGACGACGACGACCTGCGCGGACGTACCGACCGATTGCGGGAAGGTCCGCTTCAGCTGGTCGAGCGCGGTCTGCGACTCCGTGCCGGGCAGGCTGAAGTTCTCCTGGAACTTGCCGCCGGCCACGCCGGCGAAGCCGCCGATGACGACGGTGACCATGATCCAGACGAGCAGCACGGCGCCTCGGCGGCGATATGCCGACCGGGCAAGGCCGTACAAGAATGACGACACGGCTGGAAGCCTCCGCAAGTCTGGACACGAATACTGGCGCAATCGGATACAACTATGTATCGGATACAGTACTGTATCCGCACCGTTGAACCCCCAGCTGCGAGGAGCCGCGTGAGCCAGACCACACAAGTGGATCCGCCGATCACCGCGCGCCGCGCGCTGACTCGCGAGCGGCTGATGACCGCTGCCCGCGCAGTGTTCGCCGAACGCGGCATCCCCGGCGCGAGCGTCGAGGAGATCTGCGAGGCGGCAGGCTTCACCCGAGGCGCCTTCTACTCCAACTTCCCGGACAAGGCCGCGCTCGTGCTGGCGATGATCCGGCACCGGGTCGAGACGCAGTACGCCGCGGCCGAGCGCGCGGTCGCCACCATGAAGGCAGCCGGCGAGCAGACCCCGGAGGAGCTGCTGGCCATTGCGCTCACTGCGTTCGAGAGGTTCGGCAGCGAAGAGCCTCGCGAGACGGTGCTCGCCGATCGCGAGCTGCTGCTGCAGGCTGCTCGCGACGCCGACCTGCGCGAACCGTATCTGGCGTTCATGAATGACTGCATGGAACAGATCGCCGGGCCTGGTCCAGGATGCGATCGCTCACGCTGGCCTCCAGCTCGCCGTGCCGGTGGGACATGCCGTCCGCGTGCTGGCCGCCACCCACGACCATCTCCAGGTCCTCGACCTGCTGGGCGACACCGCGACCGACCGGATCGCTGTCTTCAGTTCCCTGGTCTCGGCGATCACCCGCCCCGCCTGAGCAGCCTTCCCCGGCCCCTCCCCACGCCTCAGCCTTCCCCGCCCCTCCGCACGCGCCGACTCGTCAAAAGCTCCGCATCAGATGTGCTGCTCAGCTTCTGACAAGGCGGGTTCAGGGTCGGGCTACCTCGGCGTACGCGGGCTCGAGCTCGACCACCAGGTGATCGTGCTCGGTCAACGGCTCTGCCACGCCGGTGTAGAGCCAGACCCGCAGTGCGTGCAGACAGATGTGGTAGCCCGCTGCGGTGTTTCCGGTGGCCTCGCGATCGCCCTCGGCCAGCCAGGTCGTGAACCGCAGCGTCGTGACGTCGCCCTCGGCCGACAGCTCGAACCGCAGCACGTCGTCTCCCCAGGTCCACTGGAACGTCCGGGGCGGGTCCCAGACCTGGATCCGACCGGTCAGCTCGGTCTCGGTGATCCCGTACTTCTCGACCTGCGCCGGCCAGAAGGACAGTTTGACCTCGGCTCCCTCCCGCCGGTCGCCGACGATGTCGGTCGGCATCCAGGCGCGGAGCTGATCGGACTCGGTGAGGGCGGCCCAGACCCGATCGATGGGGTGGCCGTACCGTCGGACGAACCGCAGGCCGGTTCGGTCGCCGTCCCGCAGGATCTCGCCGAGGTCGTCCTGGCGGGTGGAGTCGCTGCTCATGGTCATCTCTCCGTGCTCTCGTAGGGTCGGACGTCAGCGTCGCCCAGGGCTAGTCGGTCTGGGCTAGCCGGTTCGGGATCCTCGGTCTCGGGAACCTCGGTCTCGGGAACCTCGGCCTCGGGAACCTCGGTCTCGGAATGCTCGGTCTCGGAATGCTCGGTTTGGAGATTTTCGGCTTCGGGATCCTTGGCTTCGGGATCCTCGGCTTCCGGTCGGCGGTCGGGCATCTGCCTGACCGTCGCCTCAGCTGTGCCCTCGCGCGCGGCCTGTTCGTCGAGGTGACGGCCGAGGTCGTCCAGTCGCCCGGACCAGGCACGTCGGTACGGCTCGAGCCAGTCGTCCAGCTCTCGCAACGGCTCGGTCCGGAGCTGGTACCAACGCCGCTGAGCCTCCGGCCGCACCGTCACCAACCCCGCCTCGCGGAGCGCCTTGAGATGCTTCGACACCGTTGGTTGAGCCAACTGGAGCAGGTCGACCAAGTCGCCGACCGAGTGGTCCCGCTCGCGCAACGCGTCGAGGATCACTCGGCGGTGCGGCTCGACCACCACCTCGAACAAGCTCGCGCGCATCATCGGATCATAGCCTGTCAGCAATATTGCTGTACAGCAATCTTCATCCGTTCAGCGTCCCACCCGGCGCACACCTGGGCGATGCGGTGCGCAAACGGGCGCGCTGCCGGGCTCAGACCGCCACATCTGGGCGATGCGGTGCGATAACGAGGGCGCAGCCGCCTCGGAACCGCCACATCTGGGCGATGCGGTGCGATAAAGAGGGCGGGAGGGCCTCGGAACGGCCACATCTGGGCGATGCGGTGCGATAACGAGGGTGTTCGGGTGCCCGAGCCGTTACATCTGGGCGATGCGGTGCGATAACGCAGGCGCAGCCGCGGCCAGCGCCAGATCGGCGCGCGCGTGCCGGATTCGCGTGACCGCGCGGGAAGGTCTGGCACGCTTGGGGGCATGAACATCCTTGTCGTCGACGATGATCAGGCCGTACGCGACTCGTTGAAACGCTCGCTGGAGTACAACGGCTACGAGGTCACCACCGCCGAGGACGGGATGTACGCCCTCGCCAGGCTCGCGGCCGCCCGCCCGGATGCGGTGATCATGGACGTGATGATGCCGCGGCTCGACGGGCTCGAGACGACCCGGATGCTGCGGGCGGCCGGCAACGACGTACCGATCCTGGTGCTCACCGCGCGCGACGCCGTGGGTGACCGGGTCGACGGGCTGGACGCCGGTGGCGATGACTACATGGCCAAGCCGTTCGCGCTCGACGAGCTGCTGGCCCGGCTGCGGGCGCTGGTCCGCCGGGCGGGAACGGTGGCGGACTCGGCGGACCCGTCGACGTACAGCCTCAGCTTCTCCGACCTCGTGCTGAACACCCATACCCGGGAGGTGTTGCGCGGCAGCCGGCAGATCAACCTCACCCGGACCGAGTTCGCGCTGCTCGAGGCGTTCATGGAGCATCCCCGGCGGGTGCTGGACCGGAGCTGGCTGCTGAACGAGGTGTGGGGCTTCGACTTCCCCACCACGGCGAACTCGCTCGAGGTCTACATCGGGTACCTGCGGCGCAAGACCGAGGCCGACGGCGAGCCCCGGCTGATCCACACCGTCCGCGGCGTCGGGTACGTCCTGCGCGAGACGCCTCCGTAAGCCATGGCCGGTCCCGAGATCCTGACCGACGACAAGTCGCGAGGCGAGCACCGACCAGGACTGATCGCGCGGTTCCGCGGCTGGCTGGGCGCCGCCCTGGGCAGGCTGCAGAAGGCCCCGCG
This sequence comes from uncultured Actinomycetota bacterium, assembly GCA_963797165.1. Lineage (GTDB taxonomy): Bacteria > Actinomycetota > Actinomycetes > Propionibacteriales > Propionibacteriaceae > Microlunatus. Next base: position 320,515 of record CAWCOM010000013.1, on the reverse strand, counting down.
CTCGTTGCCGCTGCAGCGCCGGGTGGCTTATCTGACCATGATCGCGGTGGCCCTCGCGGTGGCCGGCACGAGCGTTGCCGGCTACCTGACGCTGCGTTACTCGCTGTATCGCGCGCTGGACCAGGAGATGGTCGAGACCGCCTCGTCGCTGGCTGTTCCGACCGCCCAGGACATCCGTAGCGTCAACGGGCTGACCGAGCGGGCACTGCGCGCCGGCAACATCAGCGCGGCTGCGGTCCGATCGGACGGCACGATCTTCTACGTCCCGGACGAGCGCGCCCACCTCGTGCTCGGCGAGGACGAGGTCGCGGTCGCCAAGTTGCAGCAGGGCTACTCGGCGCGCAGCGGTTACGCGACGGACGGACAGCCGTACCGGATCGTGGCCGTCCCGATCACCGAGCTCGGCAACTACGCGATGGTGCTCGGCCGGCCGCTGGCCTCGACCAACCGCATCCTCAGCTCGCTGTGGCTGGTGCTGATCGTCTTCGGCGGCGCCGGTGTCGGTCTGGCAGCGGTGGCCGGCGCGACCGTCGCCCGGTCGAGCATGCGACCCGTCCGCGAGCTGTCGGCAGCCGTCGAGCACATCGCGGTCACCGACGACCTGCGACCGATCCCGGTGACCGGGAACGACGAGCTGAGCCGACTGGCCGAGGCCTTCAACCGGATGCTTGCGTCGCTGACGTCTTCGCGGGAGCGACAGAAACAGCTGATCGCCGACGCCGGGCACGAGCTGCGTACGCCGCTGACGAGTCTGCGCACCAACATCGAGCTGCTGCAGGCGGACGCCCGGAGCGGGATGCTGCGCGCCGAGGACCGCACCGAGATCCTGCGCGACGTGTCCGCGCAGCTGGCCGAGTTCACCACGCTGATCGGGGATCTGGTCCAGCTGGCTCGCGACGAGCGGGTCGCCGCGGCTCCGGAGCCCATCGACTTCCGGAACGTCGTCAATGCCGCCCTCGATCGCGTCCGGCTACGCGGACCCGGCCTGACGTTCGACGTCGAGCTCAACCCGTTCTATGTCGTCGGCGAGTCCGACACTCTTGAGCGGGCCGTGACCAACCTGCTCGACAACGCGGTGAAGTGGAGCCCGCCGGAAGGGGTCGTCCGGGTCCAGCTGGAGGGCGATCGGCTCCGAGTCGCCGATCAGGGTCCGGGTATCACCGACGCCGACCTGCCCTACATCTTCGATCGGTTCTATCGGGCCGACACTGCGCGGAACACCCCCGGCACCGGCCTCGGACTGTCCATCGTGGCCAGCACCGTCGAGCGCCACGGTGGCTGGGTGACAGCCGGTCGATCGGCGCAGGGCGGAGCGGAGTTCACCATGCACCTGCCCGGCTCCACCACCCTCGAAGGGCTGACCGGCGAGCCCACTACCCGCGTCCCGGCGCCCGCGTCCACCAGCTAATCCCCGAAAAGTGGTCACAAACAACAAGTTCCACCGGCGTGTCGATGTTGTTTGTGACCACTTTTCCGGGACTGCACCGCCCGCAGTGGGGTGAGTGAGTGGACGGGTCAAGACTTACCGCGGGTGGCGTACGGGGTGTGGCTGGGCAGGGTCATCCGGGGTCCGCGGCGCGGTCGAGCGGAAGCCGTCGAGACCAGCAGCGTCTGGACCCGGAAGCGGTGGCCCCGATAGGGCTCCAGGATCTCCAGGCAGGCGTCGTCGTCGAGCGCCTCACCGACGAGGGCGTACGTGATGTTCTTGCCGATGTGGTAGTCGCCGATGCTCCACGCGTCGGCGTCGCCGTGAGCCCGCTGGCGGACCTCTGCCGAGGTCCACGGCCCGACGCCCGGCAGGCTGCGGAGGCCCAGATCCGCGTCCGCGGCCGACCACCCCAGCGTCCGCTCGACCGCGGCGGCTCGCTGGGCCGAACGCACCAGCGTCCGGCTGCGCCGCTCCTCCACCCCGGCGGCGAGGAACGTCCAGCTCGGCACCTTCGCCCACACCTCCGGCTTCGGCGGCAGCCGCATCCCGTACGCCGGCGAGTCCGGGTCTTGCGCCGGTCCCGGCGCGCGTTCGCCGAACTGGCCGACCAGCAGCCGCCAGGCACGGAACGCCTCCTTGCCGGTCACCACCTGTTCGACACATGCCGGCGCCAGCGCCTCGAAGGCGGCGTCACTCGCCCCGACCCGGTAGCCGGGCCGACGGCGTACGGCCTCGACCAGCGGGCCGTGCTGCGGAAGCGGCGCAAAACCCGTCAGGTCGTCGTCCTCGCCGGCCAGCCTCGGGAGCTGCTCCAGTGCCCAGTCCGCGCCCTCTCCCCAGGCGCGCGCGGTCACCACCTCGCCGGCCAGCAGGATCTTCACCAGCGCCGGCCCGACCGGTGTCCGGGTCGCCCGGAACCACAGCGGACCCAGCTTGCGATGGGTCGGGTCGCCGGGTCCGCGGCGGTGCAGCGACAGGGTCTCCTCGAGACTGTTCGGCCGGCCCAGCCGGAGCTCGCGGGTCGACACGGTGATTCCGGTCATCGGCGGACCTCGAAGACGCCGTCCTCACCGACCGCGAACCCGGCCTTGATCAGCACCCGCTGTGACGGCACGTTGTCGGCGGTCGTCTCCGCCCGCACCACAGCGGCGCCATCACGCCAGGCGAGCTCCAGGAGCAGGTCAACCGCACGCGTGGCGATCCCACGGCGATGGACAGCCTCGACGAGGGCGTACCCGATCTCGACCTCGCGGTCGGGAGACGCCGGGCCATGGAAGCCGATGTCACCCACGACGAGCCCATCAGCCACGACCTGGTGGATCCACCACGCCGGGATCTGCTCGCCGTCCCAGCCAGCGGCCCGATGCGAGTCGGTGAGCATGGTGACACCGATCAGTGTGTCGGCCAGCGGATAGGCCGGGTGCCAGGGCGGCCCGTCGACGACCCGTCGGCCCCGCATCAGGCCCGCGGCCGTGGCCAGCGACATCGGGTGCAGCGTGACGTCGGGAGCGTCGGCAGCAGCAGTCACGTCAGCCACGACAGCCGAGCCGCGAAACTCTGCTCCCTTTGCGCGTCCTTGCGCCCTGTACAAAGGGCGCAGAGTTGCACAAAGGGCGCAAAGATCTCGGCGTCATCGGGCGACCGACGGCCACGGGTTGGGGCGGCATCCTTTCAGGCCTTTGGTCTGCTGCATCATCACCGGAGCCGGCCGGGCCTTGCCGGGGCAGCCGACGTGGTTGTAGCCCAGCGAGTGGCCGAACTCGTGGTTCACCAGATACCGCCGATAGCCGACAACATCGGACTTGTACGCCTTCGCGCCGAACACCCAGCGCTTCGCGTTCAGCACGACCCGGTTCCCGTTCTGGCAGGACACGGACCCTCGGGTGCGCCACGGATAGCAGAGTCGATCGGTGGTGCCCGGTGTCACGACGTACGCATGCAGTCTCGCCTTGGCGGGATCGGAGACCAGTCGGAAGCGAACGTGCTCCGTGCCTCGCCACGACCGCTTGTCGCTCAGCGTCGCGTGGATCTCTCGCGCCACGGCCTTCGGGTCGAGCGCCAGACCGCGCTCGACGCGTACGTCGAAGCTGATCACCCGGCCGCTCCCCTTCGCCGCCGCGAGCTTCAGCTTCGCCCGCTTGTACGTCCCAGGCCCGTGCGCCGGGACCGTGATCTCGATCGGCTGGACCGGCTTCGTTCGGGCGGTCTCGATGTCGGGCTCGGTCTCGGACGCAGACGAGGTCAGCCCGCCGGCAGCGGCCCGCTGCGCGGGCGAGGTCGACGCAATGGCCGAGGGTCCGGACGGCGGGCTGGCCGATGGTCCGGCCGTCGGGCTGGTCATCGGTGCGGCGGCAGCTGCCGGCGGCGGGCCCCCGCGCCGCGAGCCCGAAGACGGCGGGTCGGCAGCCGGTACCATCACGCCCGCAACACCGACCGCACCGACCACCACACCGGCGATCACCGCGACCAGACCGACGCGCCGATCGCGCGGGGTAGATTGTGAGCCGCTCGAAGCCCGAGGAGCCGCTCCGCTGAGGGGACTTCGGGGTGGCGGAGCGTCGGCACCGTCCCCACTGGTCGGGTTCAATGGGGTCGGTACGTGGCCTCCTGTCCACCTCGATCGGCTCACGAGGCACAAGACTAGGCGGAGGACGTTGACCCACACGCACATCGACTCGCACGAGTTGTCGGCCGCGGAGCTGGCCCGGCACCGACGTGCGCTGCGGATCATGGTCGTGGTGCTGATCCCGCTGGCGATCTGGACCGCGGCCGGTCTGATCGCGTTGTGGCCGCAGGACGTCAGGAGTCACATCAACGCCGACGTGGCCGGGTACAGCGTCGCCGGCGTGAGCTATCCCACCGGCCGGATCGCCGCCATCCAGCCGATCTCCTGCGACGGTCTGGCGGGGTCGACCCCCGACCAGTCCTCGACCGGCTGCGCGAACATCACGGTCGAAGTCCTCGACGGTGACGACAAGGGAGAGCAGGTGGCGGGGATCCCGCTCACCGAGGCGATCGTGTCCTCTGGCACCAGCATCGGCCAGAAAGTCGTTCTGGTCCGGATCCCGCCCACCGACGGACAGCCCGCGCAGTACCAGTTCTCCGACTTCGAACGCCGCTCTCCGTTGGCCGTGATCGCGATCCTGTTCGCCGTCGCGGTGATCGCGGTCGCCCGATGGCGCGGGTTCGCGGCACTGCTCGGACTCGTCTTCGCCGGTTTCATCTTGATCAAGTTCATGTTCCCGGCGCTGGTCGTCGGGACGAACCCGATCGCGGTCGGGCTGATCGGCTCGTCGGCGATCATGTTCGTCACGCTGTACGCCGCGCACGGCTTCTCCGCGCGAACGACGACGGCGTTGCTGGGCACGCTGTTCGGACTCGTGATGGTCGCGACGCTCGGCTGGGTGGCGACCCGTTGGGGACACCTCACCGGGGTCTCGTCGGAGGACGACTTCATCCTCGCCGCGGCAGCACCAGACCTGCATCTCACGTCGGTGGTCATCTGCGGCATCATCGTCGCCGGCTTGGGCGTGCTCAACGACGTCACGATCACCCAGGCCTCCGCCGTCTGGGAGCTGGCCGACACCGATCCGGACCAGCGAAGGCTGTTCTCCCGCGCGATGCGGATCGGTCGGGATCACATCGCGTCGACCGTCTACACGATCGCGTTCGCGACCGCCGGTGCCGTGCTGCCCGTGCTGTTGCTGATCGCGATCTACGATCGCCCGCTGCTGCAGGTCATCCAGAGCGAGCAGTTCGCCGCCGAGGTGATCCGTACGCTCGTCGGTTCCATCGGCCTGGTGCTCGCGGTGCCGCTGACGACGGCCGTCGGCGTGGCCGTGGTTCGGGTCAGCGGGCGGGGCCGGCAGGTGGCCATGGCCGGGGCAAGTAGCCGGAGCGGCGCTTCGCGGACAGGTGCCCAGACTCCTGCCGGGGCCGCTGCCGGGACTGGTGCCGCGACTGCCGCGAAGGGTGGCGCGCTCGGTGGTCTCAGCGCGCGACTGCGTCGCCGTCCGGCCGCAGAGGCAGAGCCAGCGGAGCCGGAGACCGCTACCGGTTCCGACGCAGAGGCAGACGCCACGGAGGCGACGAACGCGCTGGATGTGGACGGGTCCGACGCCGAAGCGACCAGCACCAACGGTGCTACCGAGACCACGGACGCGACGGACGCAGGGGTCTCGACGGTCTCGACGGACGGGACGGAGGGGACGAACGGGACGGACGACGCGCTCGTCTCCGATGCCGCTGATGCCGAAGGGACGCTCGCTGACGGCACGGACGAACACGAGGTCGCTGCCGCCGAAACCGGCGACGGCGAGAGCGCGAGCAACATCGACGTACCCGAGGAAGAGACGCCGCCTCCGACCGTCGACAAGCAGCGCCGCTTCCGGCTGCGCCGCCGTCCCAAGCCGGAGGACGACTTCGACGACTTCTCCGACCTGCGGGATCCGGTCGATCCCGAACCACCCGGAAGGCGCTGAGTCGATCGTGCGTGCGGTCGTCTACAAAGGCTACGGTCGTACGCCCAAGGTTCGCGAGGTTCCCGAGCCGACGCCGCCGGCGAACGGTGCGGTGATCAAGGTCTCGGCGACCGGGGTCTGCCGCTCGGACTGGCACGCCTGGCAGGGTCACGATCCGGTGCCGCTGCCCCATACGCCGGGCCACGAGTTCGCCGGCGTCGTCTCGGCAATCGGGTCGAAGGTGAAGCGCGCCAAGGTCGGCGACCGGGTGACCGCGCCGTTCGTGTGCGGTTGTGGTCGGTGCGACTTCTGTCGGCGCGGCGAGGCCCAGGTCTGCCCGAACCAGAGCCAGCCCGGCTTCAGTCACTCCGGCTCCTTCGCCGACTACGTCCTCGTCAACGCCGCGGACACGAATCTCGTCTCGTTGCCGGCGGGAGTGCCGATGACGGCCGCGGCCGCACTCGGCTGTCGGTTCGCCACGGCGTTCCGGGCGCTCGTCGGCCACGGCCGGCTCGCGCCGGACCAGACCGTGGCCGTGTTCGGCTGCGGCGGAGTCGGGCTGTCGGCGGTGATGATCGCCACTGCGCTCAAGGCGCGGGTGATCGCCGTCGACGTGTCCCCCCGTGCCCTCGATGCCGCTGCCGATCTCGGCGCCATCGAGACCGTACGCGCCGACGCCTCCGACCCGGCCGTCGTGATCCGCGACCTGACCGACGGCGGTGCCCACCTCACGATCGATGCCATCGGCTCCCCCGAGATCGTCGCGACGGCCGTCCGAAGTCTCCGCCGCCGCGGTCGGCATGTCCAGATCGGACTGCTGCTCGGTGACAACGCGATGACCGCTGTGCCGATGGACCAGGTCATCTCGCGGGAGCTGGAGATCTACGGCTCGCACGGCATGCCGGCGATCGACTATCCCGCGATGCTCGACCTGATCGCGCGCGGAAAGCTGCACCCCGAACGGCTGATCGGCCGCACCATCACCCTCGACGAGGCGCCCGACGCGCTGGTCGCGATGGGCAGACCGGCAGGCGTGCCGGGCCTCACCGTCATCGACTTCTCCGACTGAGACCGGCGCGCACCCCCGCCTCGATCCGAGATTCAACTGTGCGCCACGACGGGCAACTGTGCGCGTCGGCGCCGAGGCGCACAGTTGGCCGCCGAGGCGCAGAGTTGGCCCGACCTCTTGAGTTAAAGCTGACTTCAAGTTGAATACTGGGCCGCATGGACGCATCCACACCGAGACGCTTCGGCGAGACTCGTACAGCATTCGAACACACCGGTCGTACGGCCATCGTCACCGGCGCATCGGCCGGACTCGGCCGAGCGCTCGCCCGGCTACTGGCAGTCGACGGCTGGCGACTCGTCATCGATGCGCGGCGGTCCGAGCCGTTGGCCACCGTACAGCGCGAGCTCGCTCAACTCACCGACATCACCGCGGTTCCGGGCGACGTCGCCGACCATGATCACCGCGAAGCCCTCGTTGCGGCTGCCGCTGGCGACATCGATCTCCTGATCAACAACGCGAGTGACCTCGGCGCCAGTCCACTGCCGGCGCTCCGCGACCTCACCCCCGCTACCCGGAATCGCTTGTGGCAGGTCAATGTCGATGCGCCCCTGGCGCTGCTCCAGGTGGCCCTACCGTTCCTCGCGCCCGGCGCGGTGGTGATCAACATCTCCTCCGACGCCGCGGTAGAGCACTACGAGAACTGGGGTGGCTACGGCGCCACGAAGGCCGCACTGGACCACCTCACCCTCACCCTCGCAGCGGAGGAGCCGGAGTACCGCTTCTATGCGGTCGATCCGGGCGATATGCGCACGGCGATGCATCAGGCCGCCTTTCCCGGCGAGGACATCAGTGATCGACCCACGCCCGAATCCGTAGCCCCACGGTTGGTCGAGCTGGCCCGGTCGGGGGCGCCGAGCGGCCGCTATCGTGCCGGCGACCTGCCCGCTCCACCGAGAACGAGGTACGGCGCCGACCTCGAGCCGAGTCACCGATGAGCATCCTGCACGATCGTCCGACGACGCTGTTCCGATCACCGGTCGACCTGACGGCCGACGCGCCACCGGAAGCCCGCGGCGAATCTCGCGACAGCGTACGACTGCTGGTTGCGACACCCGACGGAATCAGACACTCGACCTTCCGGCACCTGGATCGGTTCCTGCACGCCGGCGATGTCCTCGTGATCAACACGTCCGCGACGGTGCCCGGTCAGCTGGACGCCCGTCGACCAGCTCGGCGCACGCCTCCCCGTGAGCTCACCCATCAGCCTGTCGTCGTGCATGTCGCCAATCGGCTGGCCGACGGCAGCCGGGTCGTCGAGCTGCGCACCGCTCCGGACGCGAGCGACCCGATCCTGGACGCCAGCCAGGGCGAGCGTCTGATACTCGCCGGCGGCGGCGCCGTCACGCTGCTGCAGCCCTATCCGCGCGACGGATCCTCGCCGGGCGGTCGGGGCAACCGGCTGTGGCGTGCGCGCGTCGACGTCGACGAGCCACTCGCGGAGTACCTCGGCAGGGTCGGGCGTCCCATCAGCTACGGATACCTTCGAGAGCGCTATCGCATCGAGCAGTACCAGACGGTGTTCGCGCTCCATCCGGGCAGTGCCGAGATGCCGAGCGCAGGACGACCCTTCACTCCCGATCTCGTGACTCGGCTCGTCGCCACCGGCGTCGTGTTCGCTCCGATCACCCTGCACACCTCGGTGTCGTCACAAGAAGCCGGCGAGGGTCCCCTGGCCGAGTGGTTCACGGTGTCACCGCAGAGCGCGGGACTGATCAACGCCGCCAGGTCGGCGGGCAGGAGGGTGATCGCCGTGGGGACAACCGCGACCCGAGCGGTCGAGTCGGCGGCCGATCCGGACGGATTCGTGCGCAGCAGCACCGGTTGGACCGAAATCGTGATCTCATCGTTACGGCCAATTCGTACGATCGACGGATTGATCACCGGCTGGCACGACCCGGAGGCCTCACATCTCTTACTGGTCGAAGGTGTAGCTGGCCCGGAGCTCACCCAACAGGGCTACGACGCGGCGGTAGACCACCGCTATCGCTGGCATGAATTCGGCGACGCAGGCCTGTTTCTTCCGTGAGCCCGATCACGTAATTGATCACAGGAAGCTCACAGGTGTCGGTGATCTATTGGCTCGCGCCGCTAGACGGCCCTAGCCTGAGGCCCGTGAGCACAACGGGGGTACTGGGTTTTCCGAACCCGGTCAACGAGAAGGCGGCGCGCGCCGTGGCCGGCGGCGTCGCGCTGCTGGCCGTGATCACGCTGCTCACCGGTTGGGAGCCGCTGCTCGTCGTGCTCGCCCTGGGATTCCTGGCGCGCTTCCTGACCGGACCGAAACTGAGCATCCTCGGACAGCTGGCCACCAGGGTGATCGCGCCGCGGCTCGGCGACCCGATCTGGGTTCCCGGCCCTCCCAAACGGTTCGCCCAGGCGATCGGGCTGGTCCTCACCACCGCCGCCGCGATCGCCGGACTCGGTTTTCATGCACCGATGCTGGCCGCAGTCTTGATCGCCCTCGTGCTGGTCGCTGCGCTGATGGAGTCGGTGATCGGCTTCTGCGTCGGTTGCTGGCTGTTCGGGCACCTCATGCGGCTCGGTGTCATCCCGAAATCGACCTGCGAGGCCTGCAACGACGTCCAGGCTCGCTACGGGCTGGAGTCCAAGGAGGTCGGGCCGCTGACGGCACCGACCACCGCGTGGACGTCGAGGTCCACCTCGGGCGCCGAGTAGTCCGAACTCGCGCCCCGAGTTGTCAGCGTGACAAACGGCTATGGCCGTTCCTGGCGCTGACAAGTCGGTGGGGCTTCAGGCCTGGTCCGGTCGATCGAGTAACCGAGCCAGGTCCGGACGATTGAAGAAGTCGGCTGCTGCCCGTGCCGTGGGTGAGCCGCGATCAGGGTCCGCACCGGCAGTGACCAACACCTCGACCACGTCCGGATAGCCCTTGAACACCGCGCCGGCGAGAGGTGTCTGGCCTCGATCGTTGATCACGTCGACATCAGCGCCGCGCTCGATCAGCACCGAGACTGCTCCGGCATGACCGTGGTAGGCGGCCAGCATCAGCAAAGTGTTGCCCGCGGCGTCGGTGAGATCGGCCGGGACCCCGGCATCGACGTACGCCGCGAGCCGTTCGGCTTCTCCCGCGCGAGCCCGGTCGAACAGCCAGTGGGCGAGCTCCACCTGGTCGGCCGACGGCTCACCGATCCCCTCGCTCATCGGTCCTGCCGCACGGCGACCACTAGTCCTGGGGCCGCAGCAACGGGAACAAGATCGTCTCCCGTATCCCGGCGTTGGTGAAGAGCATGACGAGCCGGTCGATCCCCAGCCCGAGTCCGCCCATCGGAGGAGCACCGAACTCCAATGCGGCCAGGAAATCCTCGTCGAGCTGCATCGCCTCGGGATCACCGGCCGCAGCCGCCAGCGACTGAGCGGTCAGCCGCTCCCGCTGGATCACCGGGTCGATCAGCTCGGAGAATCCCGTGCCGCGTTCGAGCCCTCCGATCATCAGGTCCCACGCCTCGATCAGGTTCGGATCGCTGCGATGCGGTCGGGCCAGCGGCTGGGCCAGCGGTGGGTAGTCACAGACGAACGTGGGCTGGATCAGGGTCGGCTCGACGATCTCGGCGAACAGGTGCATCACCAGCTTCTGTGCGCCCCACGCCGGATCGACCGTGACCTCGTGTCGCTCCGCCAGCTTCCGCAGCTTGTCGACCGAGGTCTCCGGCGTGATCTCCTCACCGACCGCCTCCGACAAGCCCGGGTACACGCCGAGCCAGGGCCACTCGCCGTCGAGGTCGATCTCGCCCACCGGTGTCGTGATCACCCGGGAGCCCAAGAGGTCGGCGACGTCGAGGATGATCGTCTTGATCACGTCCGCGATCGTTCGCTGGTCACCCCACGACTGGTAGACCTCCAGCATCGTGAACTCCGCGCTGTGGGTGGAGTCGATGCCCTCGTTGCGGAAGATCCGGCCCAGCTCGTACACCTGCTCCACGCCGCCGACCACCGCCCGCTTGAGGAACAGCTCGAGCGCGATCCGGAGGGTCATGTCGATGTCGAAGGCGTTCAGGTGGGTGTTGAAGGGGCGCGCGTTGGCTCCGCCGTGGACGAGCTGCAGCACCGGTGTCTCGATCTCGACGAAGCCCATCCGGTGCATGGTCTCCCGCACGCTCCGGGTGATCGCAGCCCGGGTGCGGACCATGTCACGAGCGGCGGTCCGGACGACGAGGTCGGCGTAGCGCTGCCGGACCCGGGTCTCGTCGGAGAGCTCCGTATGCAGGTTGGGCAGCGGCCGGAGCGCCTTGGCGGCGATCGTCCACGAGCCGGCCAGCACCGACAGCTCGCCGCGGCGCGACGAGATCACCCGGCCCGTCACCGAGACGAAGTCTCCCAGGTCGACGTCGGCCTTCCAGGCCGTCAGCGACTCCGCACCGACCTCGGCGAGCGACAGCATGACCTGCAGCCGTTCGCCCGACGACGCCTCGGACAAGCCCTCCTGCAGTGTGGCAAAGCACAGCTTGCCGGTGTTGCGGATGAACACGATCCGGCCGGTCACCGAGACGACGTCCGAAGTCTCCTGGCCCGTCTCCAGCCCACCCCACTGCGCGCGGACGGCCGCCAGGCTGTGGGTTCGGGGCACGCTCACCGGGAACGGCTCGCGACCCTCGGCGAGCAGGCGGTCGCGCTTCTCGTGACGCACCCGGATCTGCTCCGGCAGGCTTTCCTCCTCAGACACCCCGACAGCCTATTCTGCGGACGTCTGCGAGGCGTTACCCAGCGGTAATGCGGGGCTGAGTAAGGTCTCGGCCATGAAGGACGTCTTGGCGAGCTACCGTCCGGGGGTTGCGTTCGACGAGATGATCGACGAGACCGGAGAGGTCCGGCCGTCGTACCAGGCGGTCCACCGGTCCCTCCAGCGGGCCACCCCGGCCGAGCTCAAGCTGATCGCGGAGTTCCTGGCCAACAACTACTTCCAGGCCGGTGTGACATTCGACGTGGGCGGCGTCGAGCGGCCGTTCCCCCTCGACCTGGTGCCCAGGGTGATCGCCTCCGCGGAGTGGGAGACGATCGAGTCCGGCGTCGCCCAGCGGGTCAGGACGCTCGAAGCGTTCTTGGCCGACGTCTACTCCGACGCCCGGGTGATCAGCGACGGCGTGATACCGCGCCAGCTCGTCACGTCCTCCACTCACTACCACCGGGCGGTCTGGGGTATCGAGCCGCCGAACGGGGTGCGGGTCCACGTCTCCGGTGTCGACCTGGTGCGGACCCCACAGGGCGACGTACGCGTGCTGGAGGACAACGTCCGGGTGCCGAGCGGTGTCTCGTACGTCATGACGAACCGCACGGCGATGCTGACCGCCATGCCCGCTGCCTTCAGCAACCAACGGATCCGTCCGGTCGGTGGCTATCCCCAGCGGCTGCTCACCGCATTGCGCAATGCGGCCCCCCAAGGCGGCGACGACCCCAATGTCGTCGTCCTCACCCCCGGGGTCTACAACTCCGCCTACTTCGAGCACACGTTGCTCGCGAGGACGATGGGGGTCGAGCTCGTCGAGGGTCGCGACCTGGAGTGCCGCCGCGGCAAGGTCTACATGCGGACGACAGAGGGACTGCGCCGGGTCGACGTCATCTACCGTCGCCTCGACGACGAGTTCATGGACCCGGTGCACTTCCGTGGCGACTCGATGCTGGGCGTGCCGGGCATCGTCAACGCGGTGCGCACCGGCGGGGTCGCCCTCGCCAACGCGATCGGCAACGGGGTCGCCGACGACAAGTTGATCTACACCTACGTCCCCGATCTGATCCGCTACTACCTGCACGAAGAGCCGATCATCCGCAACATCGACACCTGGCGGCTCGAGGAGGACGCGGCCCGAGAGGAGGTGCTCGACCGCCTCGACGAGCTCGTCGTCAAGCCGGTCGACGGGTCCGGCGGCAAGGGCATCGTGATCGGCCCGCACGCCACGGCCGACGAGCTGGACGCCCTCCGGCAACGGGTGATCGCCGATCCGCGGGGCTGGATCGCCCAACCTCTGGTGCAGCTGTCGACGGTGCCGACGTTCATCAACGACACGCTCGCCCCGCGACACGTCGACCTGCGCCCGTTCGCGGTGAACACCGGCGAGGACGTGTACGTCCTGCCCGGCGGTCTGACCCGGGTCGCCCTGCCGGAGGGCGAGCTGGTCGTGAACAGCAGCCAGGGTGGCGGCAGCAAGGACACCTGGGTGCTCAGCGCGCCGCTGCACCATCCGCCGCGAGACGAGGACGAGGACGAGGAGACCGAGCCGGAGGTCGACGAGCTCGGCACCGAGGACCGGGTGCCCGAGCCGGAGCCCAAGCCGGTGCCGCCACGTCAGCCCGTCGTCCCGATGGTGATCAGCCGCCCGCCCGGGCTGGCGCCCGACCTCGTTCGTCGGGGTGAGCCACAGCAGGAGCAGCAGCAACAGCTGGGTGCCCTTCGACAGGCTCAGGGCCGATGGGGCCAGGCTCAGCGCCCTTGGGGCCCGGCTCACTCAGGAATGCGCGCTGAGCCTGTCGAAGCGCAGAACACGGACACGACCGGTGGGCAGCGGCAGTGCTGAGCCGGATCGCCGAGTCGCTGTTCTGGATCGGGCGCTACGTCGAGCGGGCCGATGACACCGCTCGCCTGCTGCAGACGCATCTGCGGGTGATGATCGAGAGCAACCCGGCATCGGAGAGCGAGTCCTGTACCAACCTGCTCGCCCTGATGGGTATCGACGACATCGAGGATCCTGGCAAGGACGACCTGCTGCGGGTGCTCGGGTACGACGCCCGCGAGTCCAGCTCGATCTTCGCGTCCTGGGCTGCAGCCCGGGACAATGCCCGCCGGGCCCGCGAGGTGATCCCGGCCGAGTTGTGGCAGTGCATCAACACGACGTGGCACAACCTGCCGTCCGGGCGGTTGCAGCTCTCCCAGGCACACGGTTTCTGCGACTGGGCCCGGGAGCGGAGTGCGCTGTTCTCCGGTCTGGCGCGGAACACCATGGTCCGTGACGACGGTTGGCAGTACCTGCTGCTGGGCCGCAGCCTGGAGCAGGCCGACATGACGTCGCGGATGGTGGCCTCGGCCGCGCCGGCCACCGGAACCACGCAGTGGCCACAGGTGCTGCGCGGTTGCGGCGGACACGACGCGTTCCTGCGGACGTACCGCGGAGTGCACTCCGACGCCGGCGCGGCGGAGTTCCTGATCGTCGACGCCCGGTTCCCGCGATCGGTCATGCACGGTCTTGTCGCGGCGTCGGACTGCTTGCGCAAGGTGGGCCAGTTCAAACCCGGTCACGCCGCCGTCGGCCGGGCCCAGCGCCTGCTCGGCCAGCTCCGCGCCCATCTGGAGTACGCACCGATCGACGAGGTCGTCGCCGATCTCGATGCCGAGATGACCCGCGTTCAGGATGTCTGTGCCGATGTCGCAGAGATCGCGTCGACGGCCTTCTTCGCCGCCGCCGACGCTCGGGCCTGGATCAGGGAGGGGACTCGCTGATGCGGATCAGCATCGACCACCAGACCGGATTCCGCTACTCCTCGCCGGTGGCGTCGTCCTACAACGAGGCGCGGATGACCCCGGCCACCACCAGTCACCAGACGGTGTGGACGAGCCGGGTCGGGATCGAACCGACCCCGTGGAGCTTCACCTTCACCGACTACTGGGGCACCCAGGTCACCACTTTCGAGCTGCACGAGCCACACAAGCGGCTGACGGTGCACGCCCAGTCGGTGGTGGAGACGCGCGGCGACGAGCAACCGTGGGACCAGACCAGGCAGGTGCCCGGCAACGATCTCGGTTGGGCCGCGCTGAACGACCGCGGGGTGATCGACTCGATGGCGGAGTTCCTCACCGTCAACGACCGGACCACCGCACCGGACGAGCTGATCGCCCTCGCGGCCGAGCGCTCGCATCAGCCGCCGCGGCTCGCCGCGCTCGACATCTGTCGGGACATCGCCGAGCGACTGACGTATGAGAGCGGGTCCACCTCGGTGACCAGCTCGGCGGCCGAGGTGTGGGCCCAGGGCCGGGGGGTATGCCAGGACTACAGCCACGTCGTGCTCGGTGCCCTGCGCTCGATCGGGCTGCCGGCACGCTACGTGTCCGGCTACCTCTTCCCCGGTGGATCGCAGCCGAACACCACCGTGACCGGCGAGAGCCATTCCTGGGTGGAGTGGTGGTGCGGCAGCTGGGTCGCCTACGACCCGACGCTCGGCGGCCGGATCTCGGACGCGTACGTCCGGGTCGGGCACGGCCGTGACTACGGCGACGTCGCACCGCTGCGCGGAACGTACTCCGGTGGGAAGTCGGAGATGTTCGTCACCGTGCAGATGACCCAGCTGGGCTGACCTGCAACCGGTCCGACCAGGTGCTCGGCGCGCGGATATCTTGTCGCCATGAGCAACTACGGCCAGCAGCCCAACCCGTACGGTCAGGCCCAACCCGGTCAGGCCCAACCCGGTCAGGCCCAACCTGGTCAGGCCCAGCCGGGGCAGAATCCATACGCCCAGCCTCAGCAGCAGCCGTACGGGCAGCCGCAGCAGCAGCCATACGGGCAGCCCCAGCAGCAGCCGTACGGCCAGCCCGGTCAGCAGCAGGGCCAGCCGCGGGGCGGAGAGCTCTCCTGGGGGCAGCCGCGGCCGCAGCAGCCGTACGGGCAGCAGCAGCCCGGCCAGCCCCAGTTCCCATCGGGCCAGCTCCAGCAGGGACCGCAGGGCCAACCGGGCGGCTGGACACCGCAGCCGGCGAGTGTTGCGCGGCCGGCCCTGCAGGCCCGGGCGATCTCGGTGGTGACGATGGACACCGTTCCCGGACGCGATGTGGCTGCCGTCATCGGCGACGTCGTCGGCGTGGTCGTCCGTCCGCGAGAGCTCGCCCCGGAGCTACGGGCGGGCAACCCACTGGACGGTTACGCCACCATGCTCACCCGATCTCGGCAGGACGCAGTCACCAAGATGATCGACATGGCGGTCGCCGCAGGCGCCGATGCGGTCGTCGCATTCAAGTACGACTGCAGCGAGATCACCCAGTCGCTCAGCGAGGTGTCTGCGTACGGGACCGCGGTCAAGCTCGCACCGGAACCCGAGGTGCTCGAAGCCGCGAACGCCTCCGGCCGCAGCGAGCACGCCACGTCCGATGCGGCCCCGGCAGACTCGGCCGCGACGACTGAGTCGGACGAAGATCCGATCCGCGACGAGGCATCGTCGGCCACCACCCTGAGCCGGCCAGCGTCCCTCGCGACACCCTCGAGCCAGCCGCGGCCGGACCAGCGCGAGAGCGATCGTGACGACACCGGCTCGACCGATCAGCCCTGGCCACCGAGCAGCTGGCCGTCCCAGAACTGATCGGTCCCGGCGTCGCACCAAGCCGGATCGTCCTCGACAGCGGTGCGTGGCCGAACGTGCGCTGAGCCTGTCGAAGCGCTGACCTCCGGTCCCTTCGACAAGCTCAGGGCAGATGGCTGGATCAAGCTCAGGGCGCAAGGGTGGGTCGGTCGGCAGGTGTCGGTGGGCTCGGGTCAGAATGAGCTATGAGCGCTGACCCGAACGACGCCGACCAGACCGATCAGACCGCGGCGGCTGACCAGACGGCAACGTCCGGCGCGGCGGCCGACCCGGCCGAGGAGACCAAGCGCAAGTTCCGCGAGGCGTTGGAGGCCAAGAAGGGACGCCGCGGCGAGGATCACATCGACGACGGCCCACAGCATGTCCACGGTCACGGCCCCGTCGAGACGAAGCGGACCTTCCGCCGCAAGACCGGCTGACGCGCGAATCGTCCCGCGACCCGAGTGACGAAGCGGGCTCAGCCGAGTCGGGAAGCTTCTCGGGCCGGAGCTGGCTGAGTCAGGCTGACTCGACGCGGATTCCGTCGTCGGACGCGACGAAGCGGACCGCGCTCAGGTCCGGCACAACACAGTCCGCCTCGCTCAGCTCGTCCGCCTCGACAGTCGTCGCAACGGCAAGGGCGGCGCAGCCTGCGGCCCGGGCGGCCTGAACCCCTGCCGGCGCATCCTCGACCACCAAGCAGGTCGTCGGGTCCAGCCCGAGACCCTCGGCCGCCGCCAGGAACGGATCCGGACTGGGCTTGCCATGGACGACGTCGCTGGCCGTGACCAGGACCGGAGGAACCGGAATCCCCGAGGCGGCGAGCCGCGCACTCGCCAGTGGCCGGGTGCAGGACGTGGCGATCGCCCGCGGTGCACCCGCAAGGGCATCCAGCGCCTCGCGGGCCCCGGGCATCAGGTCGATCTGCTCGACGTCGGCCAGCTCGAGCTCGTTGATCCTGGCCAAGGCGCTCTCGTACCGCTCCGCCGGCAGGACGGCGGCCACGACGCCGGCTGCCGGCACACCGTGGTGGAACACCAGGTCTTCTGGGCTGATCCCATGTTCGGTCGCCCACGTCGACCAGGACCGGACGACCGCCGGAGTCGAGTCGATCAGGGTCCCGTCCATGTCGAAGATGACAGCGGCAAACGTACGGTCGGCGAGCGGGCCAAGGTCGGTCACCCGCTCATTCTGGCGAACACGCGACCAGACCTGTGATTCGCCCCGTCAGCGTGGATCTGCCCCGGTTGCAGCCGGGGCAGATCCACGTAGGCGGGGCGAACGGGCAAAACCAGTTGAATGCGGATTGTGCGCGGCGGAAGATAGCTCAGGTAAACAGGTTGTCTGAGTGAGTGCTCACTCACTATGCTTGCTGATCGTGACACGAGCGAACCCGATGCCGCCGGACGAGCGCCGAGCGGCCATCATCGCGGCGACCGAGCCGCTGCTCCACGAGCGCGGCCGCGAGGTCAGCACGCGCGAGATCGCGGAGGCCGCCGGCATCGCCGAGGGCACGATCTTCCGCGTCTTCGCGTCCAAGGACGAATTGATCGATGCGGTGCTGGATGACGCGTTCGATCCTCGGATGAGCTACCGGGCGCTGGACGAGATCGACCGCACGCTCGATCTCGACACCAGGGTGGCCAACGCGGTCGCCATCTTGCAGCAGCGATTGAACCGAGTCTTCGGGCTGGTCTACGCGCTCGGCTTCCGCCAGCCGCCCGGGCCCGGAGAGTCCGACGGCAAGGCGGCCCACCGCCGACCGGGACCGCATGACCGGGCGCTGGAGACCAGCGCGCTGGCCGCGGTCCTCGCGCCGGACATCGACAGACTCGCGATGAGCCCCGATCGAGCGGCGACCACGCTCAGCGCCCTCGTCCTGGCCCTCAGCCATCCCCTGCTCCGCGGCGACTGTGGCGAGGTCCCACGGCCGGATCCGCAAGAGATCGCCCACATCTTCCTGCACGGAATCCTCACCTCTACCCGAACGGAAGGAGCCTGATGCTCATCCAAACGCTCAGGACATTCCTCAGGCCGTACAAGGGGCTGCTGACCGCAGTCGTGATCTTGTCCCTGATCGGCACCATGGCAGCGCTCTATCTGCCGGCCCTGAACGCCTCGATCATCGACGAGGGCGTGACGAAGGGTGACACGGACTTCATCTGGCGTACGGGCGCGATCATGCTCGGAGTCAGCGCCATCCAGGCGTTCGGCTCGATGAGCGCGGTCTACTTCGGCGCAAAGGCGGCGATGGCCTTCGGCCGGGACGTCCGCGGCGCGCTGTTCCACACCGTGATGTCGTTCTCGGCTCGCGAGCTGAACAAGTTCGGTGCGCCGTCGTTGATCACCCGCAACACCAACGACGTCCAGCAGGTTCAGATGCTCGTGCTGATGTCCTGCACGATGCTGCTGTCCGCCCCGATCACGATGATCGGCGGCATCGTGATGGCGATCCGCGAGGACGCCGGACTGGCTTGGCTGGTGGCCGTGGCTGTGCCGCTGCTGGCCGGCGCGATCGCGTTGATCATCACCAGGATGCGGCCGTTGTTCAAGGTCCTGCAGGGCCGGATCGACACGGTGAACCGGGTGCTCCGTGAGCAGATCACCGGCATCCGGGTCGTCCGCGCTTTCGTCCGTGAGCCGTACGAGACCCGGCGCTTCGCCAAGGCGAACGCCGATGTAACGGAGACGACCACCTCGGTAGGTCGGCTGATGGCGTCGCTGTTCCCGATCGTCATGTTCATCCTGAACCTGACCAGCGTCGCCGTGCTGTGGTTCGGAGCTCACCGGATCGAGGCCGGCCAGATGCAGATCGGGTCGCTCACGGCCTTCCTCACCTACATGATCCAGATCTTGATGTCGGTGATGATGGCGACCTTCCTGCTGGTGCTGGCGCCC
This sequence comes from uncultured Actinomycetota bacterium, assembly GCA_963797165.1. Classification (GTDB taxonomy): domain Bacteria; phylum Actinomycetota; class Actinomycetes; order Propionibacteriales; family Propionibacteriaceae; genus Microlunatus. The sequence continues at coordinate 301,386 of CAWCOM010000013.1, read as the reverse complement.
CGCGCAATGGTCTGTGCTGATCGCATCCAGGAGGTGCTGCAGACCAACTCCTCGGTCGAGCGGTCCGCCGCACCGATCACCGAGGTCCGGTCGCACGGCACGGTCGAGTTGAGCGGCGCGACCTTCACCTATCCCGGTGCCGATCATCCGGTGCTTCGGGAGATCTCGTTCACCGCCGGCCCCGGTCGGACCACCGCGATCATCGGCTCGACCGGCGCCGGCAAGTCCACCCTGATCTCCCTGATCCCGCGACTGTTCGACGCGACGGCCGGCGCGGTCCGGGTCGACGGCGTCGAAGTCCGCGACCTCGACCAGGAGGTGCTCTGGAGCAAGGTCGCCCTGGTGCCGCAGAAGCCGTACCTGTTCTCGGGCACGGTTGCCAGTAACTTGCGGTACGGCAACCCGGACGCCACCGATGAGGAGATGTGGCAGGCACTGCGGATCGCCCAGGCCGAGAACTTCGTCCGCGCCATGCCGGATCAGCTCGATGCCCCGATCAGCCAGGGCGGTACGAACGTGTCGGGCGGCCAGCGTCAGCGGTTGTCGATCGCCCGTGCACTGGTCAAGAAGCCGGAGATCTACATCTTCGACGACTCGTTCTCGGCGCTGGACGTCACGACCGACGCCCGGCTGCGGGCGGCCTTGAAGGCCGAGATCACCGACGCCGCCGTGATCATCGTCGGGCAGCGGGTGGCCACCATCGCCGATGCCGACACGATCTTGGTCCTCGAGGACGGAGCGATCGTCGGTCAGGGGACGCATGAGGACCTCCTGACGAGCTGTCTGACATATGCCGAGATCGTCGACTCGCAGCTGAGCGCAGAGGAGGCGGCAGCAGCATGAGCCAACCCGTACGCAAGTCGGCCGAGCGGCCGAAGTACGCCCCCCAGCAGCGTGGGCACGGTCCCTTCGGCGGCCCGGGTGCGGTCGAGAAGTCGATGAACTTCGGCCCCTCGCTGAGGCGTCTGGTCGGACACCTCGGGCCAGAGCGCTGGATCATGGTCGCGGTGATCGCACTCGCCGTTGTCGGCATCGTGCTCAGCGTCCTCGGGCCCAAGATCCTCGGCCGGGCAACCGACGTGATCTTCACCGGCGTGATCGGCAAGCAGCTGCCGGCCGGTGCCACGAAGGAGCAGGCGATCGAGGCACTGCGGGCGCAGGGCCAGGACACGTTCGCCGACATGGTGCAGCGGCTCGACGTCGTTCCCGGAATGGGCATCGACTTCACCTTGCTCGGTGAGATCCTGCTGTTCGTCCTCGCGCTGTACGCGGTCTCCAGCCTGTTCCTGTGGTGGCAGGGCTATCTGCTCAACGGCGCGGTGCAACGCTCGATCTACCGGATGCGCGAGGAGGTCGACGCGAAGCTGAATAGGCTGCCGCTGAGCTACTTCGACCGCGTGCCGCGCGGCGAGGTGCTCAGCCGGGTCACCAACGACATCGACAACGTCTCCCAAGCGCTGCAGCAGACCCTCAGCCAGCTGCTCACCTCGCTGCTGACGATCATCGGCGTGACCGTGATGATGATCTGGATCTCACCCACCCTGGCGCTGATCGCCTTGATCACCATCCCGATCGCGGTCGGGGTCACCACGGTGATCGGCAAGCGGGCCCAGGGACACTTCGTGAACCAGTGGCGGACCACCGGCGAGCTGAACGGCCAGATCGAGGAGGCGTTCACCGGTCATGCGCTGGTGAAGGTCTTCGGCCGCCAGTCCGATGTCGAGCAGACCATGGGCGTCAAGAACGAGGAGATGTTCAAGGCGAGCTTCGCCGCGCAGTTCATCTCCGGTCTGATCATGCCGTCGATGATGCTGATCGGGAACCTGAACTACGTGATCATCGCGGTGATGGGCGGGCTTCGGGTCGCCAGCGGCACGATGAACATCGGCGACGTCCAGGCGTTCATCCAGTACAGCCGGCAGTTCACCCAGCCGCTTACCCAGGTCGCCTCGATGGCCAACCTGCTGCAGTCCGGAGTGGCATCGGCAGAACGAGTGTTCGAGATCCTCGACGCGGAGGAGCAGTCGACTGAGCTGGTCGGCGAGCTGGCTCCCACCGAGGGCCGGATCGAGTTCGAGCACGTCTCGTTCTCCTACGTGCCGGAAACGCCACTCATCCAGGACCTCTCACTGGTCGCCGAGCCCGGGCACACCGTCGCCATCGTCGGACCCACCGGCGCGGGCAAGACCACCCTGGTGAACCTGATCATGCGGTTCTACGAGCTCGACTCGGGCCGGATCACCTTGGACGGGGTGGACATCGCCTCGGTGCCGAGGTCGGCACTGCGGACCAACATCGGGATGGTGCTGCAGGACACCTGGCTGTTTCACGGCTCGATCCGGGACAACATCGCGTACGGCCGCCCCGATGCCACCGATGCCGAGATCCACGCGGCGGCGGAGGCGACCTACGTCGACCGGTTCGTGCACTCGCTGCCGGACGGCTACGACACGGTGATCGACGAGGAGGGCAGCAACATCAGCGCTGGTGAGAAGCAGCTGCTGACCATCGCCCGGGCGTTCCTCGCCGACCCGGCTCTGCTGATCCTCGACGAGGCCACCAGCTCGGTGGACACCCGGACCGAGGTGCTGGTGCAGCGGGCGATGGCGGCGCTCCGCAGCGACCGGACCAGCTTCGTCATCGCCCACCGGCTCTCGACCATTCGCGACGCCGACGTCATCTTGGTGATGGAGGACGGTGCGATCGTCGAGCAGGGGAACCACTATGAGCTGCTCGAGGCCCGCGGTCACTACTGGGCGCTCTACAACTCCCAGTTCGCCGCGCCGATCGACGACGACGTGGTGCCGGGGGCGGTCGGAGCTCCGGCCGTTCCGGCGGGCGCCTCGCGCTGACGGGTGGGGGCGCGTCGTCTCGGCGAGATTTAGAAGGTTCAGGCGCATCTGGTGCGCCTGAACCTTCTAACTTTCCGCGCCGAGCGTCAGTGGCCGGTGGGAGGCTGACGAGAGCCAAGAGGAGGAGCTCTCATGAGTGTGATCGTGAACGACCGACGGACCTATCCGGCCGGTGTGCCCAGTTGGGTCGACCTGGAACAGCCCGATCCGGATCGGGCAGCAGCCTTTTATGCCGCCCTATTCGGTTGGCAGTTCAAGGACGTGATGCCCCCGGACCTGCCAGGCTCGTATCTGATCGCGACTCTCGATGGCCACGATGTGGCCGGCCTGACCGTCGGTGACGGATCAGCACCCGGCTGGAACACCTACATCGCCTGCGACGACGCCGATGCCACAGCCCGGTCGATCGAGGACGCCGGCGGACGGGTCATCCAGCCGCCCGTCGACGCCGGTCCAGGCGGACGCTGGGCGGAGTGCGCCGATCCGGACGGGGCGGTGTTCAGACTCTGGCAGGCGCGGCGCCGCCTCGGTGTGCAGCTGGCGAACGCGCCCGGCGCGTGGAACTTCAGCGATCTCCTGACGCCGGACCCTGCAGCCGCGATCGAGTTCTACCGACGCGTGTTCGGCTGGGAGCTCGACCCGGGTGCAGCGGCGGGGATGATCCGGCTGCCCGGATACGGCGATCACCTCGAGGCCACGATCGACCCTCACATCCGGGAGCGGCAGGCGTTCGCGCCGCCGGGCTTCGCCGACGTGGTGGCAGGCGTCGCCGCGGATGACGGGACACCGCGCTGGCACCTCCGGTTCACCGTCGGCGACCGCGATGCGGCCGCCGAGACAGTGACTGCCAACGGCGGCGAGCTGCTCGCCTCGATCGACACGGAGTGGACCCGGGAGGCGCTGATCCGTGATTCGCAGGGTGCTGAGCTGACCCTGAGTCAGTTCGCTCCACCCGACCGATGAGCACGACCGTCGAGCCCGACTGTCAAGCCCGACTGTCGCGGCCGGCACCGAGGTCGCGGACGAGAGTCCGGCCCGGCACCCGACCGACCGAACCGACCCGGTGTGCCTCGGGGCCGACCAGCAGGCTCAGAGCAAGTCGAGCACCCCCTGCAGCTGCTCCCGGGTGAACCCCAGCGGGCCGAACGAGGCCAGTGTGCTCATCGGCATCGTGCCGACCACCTTGATCAAATCCTCCTGACCGAGCAGCGCGGCCGACGCATGGGCGAGCATGATGTCGCGCACCGTGCCGTGCCCGAGCCACTCCTCCAGCGTGGAGTCCACTGTCAGCGGAGCCGCCAGAGACGGCGCGTCGACGGTGACCCGCTGCCGCAGCGGCAGGTCGCGGGAGGACGTACCCACGGCGACCTCGAACTCGCCTTCCTCGACGGCCCACCTGCCCCAGCGCACCGACCAGAACGAGAACGCCCGCTGATCCAGAGACAGCACAACCCGCTTCGTCTCGCCCGGTTCGAGTCGGACCTTGGCGAATCCCTTCAGCTCACGGACCGGGCGGGCGACCTCGGACTCGACGTCCCCGACGTAGACCTGCACCACCTCGGCGCCTGCCACGTCGCCGGTGTTCCTCATCGAGACCGACACCGTTGCCGACAGATCGCCGTCTCCGACGCTGCCGGTGACCTCGACCCGGAGGTCGGCGAGCCCGAACGTCGTGTAGGACAGCCCGTGCCCGAACGGGAAGCTCACCTCCTGCTCGACCTTGTCGTAGGCCCGGTAGCCGATGAAGATGCCCTCGCCGTACCGGACGACCTGGGTGTCGCCAGGGAAGTTGAGGTATGACGGGTTGTCCTCCAGCCGCAGCGGGATGGTTTCGGCGAGCTTGCCCGACGGATTGACCCGACCAGTCAAGACGTCGGCCGTTGCCCCACCCGCGGCCTGGCCGGACAGCCAGCACTCCACGATCGCCCCGACCCGGTCGGCCCAGGTACTCAGCTGGACGACCGACCCGTTGGACAGCACCACGATCAGCGGCTTCCCGGTCTCGGCCAGCCGGTCGAGCAGCGCGAGCTGGGTGTCAGGGAGACGGATGTGCGTACGGTCGAAGCCTTCCGACTCGGCCGCAGCGGGCAGCCCCAGGAACACCACCACGTGGTCGGCCCCGGCGACCGCTTCGACAGCCTCGTCGGCCAGCCGCGCATCGTCGTCGCTCCCGTCGATGGTGAAACCTGGCGCGAACTCGATTTTCACCTCGGCGCCGAGCGCGGCCGCCAGCTCCTCGAGCGGTACGTCGAGAATGGTCGGATTGACCTGGGACGAGCCCGCGCCCTGGTAGCGGGGGGTCCGGGCGAACTCACCGATCACCGCGACCCGGGCGCCGGCCGCAGGCTGCAGCGGCAGCAGGCCGTCGTTCTTGAGCAGCACCGCCGACTCGGCCGCCGCCCGCCTGGCCAGCGCGTGATGCTCGGCCTCGTCGAAGCTGCCGCCCTCGGCCAGCGCGGGCGCGGCTCGGTTGACGAGCCGGAGCATCCGGCTCACCGCAAGGTCCACGACTGCCTCACTCAACTCGCCGCTGCGGACGGCCTCGACGATCGCCGCGTCGCTGTAGCCGAGCGCTGGCGGCATCTCCAGATCGAGGCCGGCCCGGAGGGCAGCCACCCTGTCGTGCACCGCGCCCCAGTCGGAGACCACAGCGCCGAGGAAGCCCCACTCGTCGCGCAGGATCTCGGTGAGCAGCCAGTGGTGCTCGGAGGCGTACGTCCCGTTGACCTTGTTGTACGCACACATCACCGTCCACGGCTGGGCGCCGGTGACCACCCGCTCGAACGCCGGCAGATAGATCTCGCGCAATGTCCGTTCGTCGACCTCGGCGCTGACCCGGAGCCGATCGTCTTCCTGGTTGTTGACCGCATAGTGCTTGAGCGAGGTCCCGACCCCATGCCGCTGGATGCCCTGCACCATCGCGACCGACAGCTCGCCGGCCAGGTACGGATCCTCCGACAGGTACTCGAAGTTGCGCCCGCACAACGGCGAACGCTTCATGTTGATCCCCGGGCCGAGGACCACCGCGACGCCCCACCTGCGCGCCTCGGCGGCCAGCGCCTCACCGACCAGCCCGAAGAGCTCAGGGTCCCAGGACGAGCCCAGCGCCGACGCCGTCGGGAAGCAGGTGGCCGGCACGCTGCCGGCGAGACCGACGTGGTCGGCCTCGTCCAGCTGCGCGCGGAGACCGTGCGGACCGTCGGAGACCATGATCTTCGCGATCCCCAACCGCTCGACCGCCGCCGTGTGCCAGAAGTCGGAGCCCAAGCACAGGGAAGCCTTCTCCTCCAGGGTGAGCTCAGCCAGCACTGCCTGGACGTCGATCGGCTCGCTGCCGGCTTGCGCAGCACGGCGGACCTCGGGGGCTTGGGTCATGCGGACTCCTTGGTCGACGAGAGCGGGGAAGACGGCGCTGGACGGTGCCACCACAACGGCATCGATCGCGTCCCTTGTCTAGCACCGTCTCCTGCACGCCCGGTGCCGGGACGGCAGTCGGAGCCGGCGCCATGGGGTCGGTAGCTGTCAGCGGTTGCCAGCGGCGTTGGCGTTCGGTAATCGACCGCGCATTGCCTGCGGCGAAAGGGCGACGCAGGATGTAGTGGTGACCCAACTGGCGTCCGGCCGCAAAGAGCCGGCGACGATGCCGCGGCCCGATCCGAGCCAGCCGCCGCATCGCGAGCGTTGGGCATGGTTGGCGGGTGGGCTCGGCGGCCTGAGCGGGATCGCCGTCGCGGATCTCGTCGCCTGGTTCCTCACTCCTACGGGTGCGCCGATCCCGGCCGTCGGAACCATGATCATCAACATCCTGCCGGCCGCCCTGGTCAACTGGGGCAAGGAAACCCTCGGCACGGCGGACAAGCCGTTCCTGCTCGCTGTCATCTTCTTCGGCGTGCTGGCACTGTGCGGTCTGGCCGGGGCGCTCGAGCTGCGCCGGTCGTACGCGGGCGGCCTGATCTTCGCAGCCGTCGCCGCCGTCGGCCTGATCGCGGTGCTGACGAGTCCGAACGCGACGGTCCGATCGATCATGCCGACCCTGCTCGGCCTGCTCGCCGGCTACCTCGTGCTGCGGGCGCTGATCGCACGACTTCAGCGCTGGCTACCGCGTCATGGCTACCCCGGGGACGTCGCCGCCCTACCGGCCCGGCGGACGTTTCTCGCCTGGAGCGCGGTCGTCGCGGTCGCCGCGGTGGTCGGCGAACTGACCGGACGAGCGCTGAACGCGGCAGCCGGCGCGGTCGAGGACGCCAGGACCAAGCTCCAGCTGCCGACGCCGGTGACGACCGACCCGGTCCCGGCCGGCGCGAACCTCGACGTCGAAGGACTGTCGCCCTACGTGACCCCGAACGACGACTTCTACCGGATCGACACGGCCCTCCAGGTGCCGACGATCGAGGCCGCGGACTGGACGCTGACGATCACCGGCCTGGTCGAGCAGGAAGTGACGATCAACTACGCGGACCTGCTCGCCAAGCCGCTGATCGAGCACGTCGCCACGCTGACCTGCGTCTCCAATGAGATCGGGGGCGACCTCATCGGCAACGCCACCTGGCTCGGCTACCCGCTCCGCGACCTGCTGGCCCAGGCCAAGCCCGCCTCCGGTGCGGACATGGTGCTGTCGACCAGCGAGGACGGCTGGACGGCCGGAACGCCGCTCACCGCGCTGACCGACCCCAAACGGATGGCGCTGCTCGCGATCGGGATGAACGGTGAACCACTACCGATCGAGCATGGCTACCCCGTGCGAATGGTCGTCCCAGGGCTCTATGGCTACGTGTCGGCGACCAAGTGGGTTCGTGAGCTGAAGGTCACGACGTTCGCGAAGGACCAGGGCTATTGGACCCCGCTCGGCTGGTCCGCCAAGGGTCCGATCAAGACCGGATCGCGGATCGACGTACCGAAGAAGCGGCGGATCGTCGCCGGCGAGGTGATGGTCGCCGGAGTGGCCTGGGACCAGCACACCGGCATCGCGAAGGTCGAGGTCGGCATCGACGGCGAGTGGCACGAGGCCCAGCTCGCCGAGGTGACCGGTGTCGACACGTGGCGGCAGTGGCTCTACCGCTGGACGGCGGCCCCGGGGACGTACCAGGTGGCGGTCCGGGCCACCAACACCGACGGCGAGCTGCAGACCGACCAGTCCGCACCGCCCGCGCCGGACGGAGCAACCGGCTGGCACACGGTGACGATCACCGTCACGTGATCTCCGCTACTTTGTCTTGACAAAGTTTTGGTCGCTGGCCTACCTTCGGCGCCATGGCGCCCACTGATCCCCTTCGCATCGGACTGGTCGGATTCGGATTCGGCGGGGAGGTGTTCCACGGTCCGTTCATCGAAGCCGCCCGCGGCGTCGAGCTCGCCGGCGTGGTGTCGCGCAGCCCGAAGACCCGGGCCGGGCTCGAACGTCGCTTCCCCGGAGTGCCCGCCTATCCGTCGCTGGCCGAGCTGGCGGCGGGCGAGCGAGCGGGCGCAGGACTCGACGCGGTCACCATCACGACGCCGCCGGACACCCGCCGCGCGCTCGTGCTCGAGGCGCTCTCGCTCGGGCTCCACGTGGTGGCCGACAAGCCGTTCGCTCCCGACGCTGCCGGGGCCGAGGAGCTCGACGCGGCCGCTCGATCTGCCGGGCTGGTGCTCAGCGTCTATCACAACCGGCGCTGGGACTCCGACATCGTGACGCTGCGCGCGCTTCTGGACAGCGGGCGGCTGGGCGCGGTGACGCGGTTCCACTCCCGGATGGACCAGGGCGACGGCTCGACCATGGAGGGTGGTCCGAGCGGCGGGCTGCTCCGCGACCTCGGCAGCCATGTCGTCGACCAGGCCCTATGGCTGTTCGGCCCGGCGCAGCGCGTGTACGCGACGCTGGAGTGGGTGGACACCCCGCAGGGCCGGACCGACTCCGCGTTCGTGCTCAGCATCACTCACCGCAGCGGGGTGACCAGCCAGCTGTCGGCCTCGAAGCTCAACTACCTCGACGGACGGGAGCTCCGGGTCTACGGCGCACTCGGCAGCTACCTGGCTCGTGGCATCGACGTGCAGGCCCGGGACGCGATCAGCGGCCTGCGTCCGGTGGACGATCGGGAAGGGTGGGGCCATGAGCCGGAGTCGGCGTGGGGCACCCTCAACACGGCCGCGGGCTCGGTCCCCGTGCCGGCCGAGCAGGGCGACTACACCGACTACTACGAGCGCTTCGCCGCCGCTGTCCGCGAGGGTGGTCCGGCGCCGGTGAGCGCAGCCGAGGCCGTACGAGTGCTGGAGGTTCTCGACGCCGCCCGGCTGAGTGCGGAGCGTGGTGCCGCGATCGAGCTGGGTTAGTCCATTTGGTTAGCCCATTGGGCCCATTGGGTTAGCCGGCCCGACCGCTCTCCGCTCGACTCCTCGCACCGCGTGCGCTCTTCCAGCACATCTCGCCTCCCGCCACATCCCCGCTCCCGGCGCTTCCCCCGCCGAGCGAAACTGGTCACAAACTGCAACTCCGCGGGCCGGAAACCTGCAGTTGGCGCCCACTTTCGGCATGGTCGGCGCTGATAGGTTCGGGGCGTGCGGATCGCGGTCGTCAGGGAGGTTGTGCCCGGTGAGTCCAGGGTGGCACTCGTTCCCGAGGTGATCGGCGGACTGGTCGCGGCCGGCTACGAGGTAGCGGTCGAGCCGGGCGCAGGCCGCTCGGCCTTGGTCGACGACAGTGCGTACGTCGATGTGGGCGCGATCATCACCCCCACTCCGCTCGCGGACGCAGTCGTGGCCGTGAGCGTCCAACCGCTGCCGCCCGACGTGCTGACCAGCGGCTGCGCCACGATCTCCTTCTTTCCTGCGGGCTCCCGGTTGGCTGACGTGGTCGCCCGCCGCGATCGACAGATCACGACGTTCGGGATGGAGTTCGTCCCGCGGATCTCCCGAGCGCAGACGATGGACGCGCTCAGCTCGCAGGCGATGGTGGCCGGCTATCGGGCGGCGATCGTTGCCGCCGGTCGACTGCGACAGTTCTTCCCGCTGAACATGACCGCGGCCGGGACCGTACCGCCGGCCCAGGTGCTGGTGCTCGGGGCCGGCGTCGCGGGCCTGCAGGCGATCGCGACCTGCAAACGGCTGGGTGCCGTGGTGAAGGGCTACGACGTGCGCGCCGCTGCCGCAGAGGAGATCCGCTCGATGGGCGCGGTCGCCGTGGACCTGGAGCTGCCGACCCTGGAAGGGGCCGGCGGCTACGCCCGGGAGATGACCGAGGAACGAGCGCAGCTGCAGCGGGACCTGCTGACGCCGTACGTCGCCGCCGCCGATGCCCTGATCACCACCGCCGCCGTCCCCGGCCGACAAGCGCCGATCCTGGTCACCCGCTCGATGGTGGAGCAGATGAAGCCCGGCTCGGTGGTGGTCGACCTCGCTGCGGACTCCGGCGGCAACGTCGAAGGCGTCCAGGCCGGCGCGGTCGTGGCGATGGGAAACGCCCAAGTCTGGGGCGGGCTGAACGTGCCGAGCCAGCTGCCCGCGCCGGCCAGTCGGCTCTATGCGCACAACGTGGCCAACGTGATCGCCCTGATGACTCGCGACGGCGCCTTCGATCCCGACTTCGCCGACGAGATCGTGACGGGCATGTGCATCACCCACGCCGGCGAGGTGCTGCACCCCCCGACCCGCGAAGCCCTCGCCGCCGCGGAGGCCGCCCGTGCCTGAGCCCGGCCCCACCCTCTGCCTCCCTGGCCCGCCCCCATCCCCGTCCCCCGTCCCCGAAAAGTGGTCGCTAACAACATCGACACGCCGGTGGAAGTTGTTGTTGGTGACCAGTTTTCGAGGGCCTGGCCCGATGGCAGGGATCCGAGCGTACGAAGGGGTTGTGCTGAGTGAGTGAGCCGCTGGTCTGGCTGACCATCTTCATCCTGTCGGTGTTCGTGGGCATCGAGGTGATCTCGAAGGTCTCGCCCACCCTGCACACGCCGCTGATGTCCGGTGCGAACGCCATCCACGGCGTCATCCTGGTCGGCGCGATCCTGGTGGCCGGATCGGCCGACTCGACGCCGATCCTCGCCCTGTCCCTGGTCGCCGTGGTGCTGGCCGCGATCAACATGACCGGCGGGTTCGTGGTGACGGACCGGATGCTGCTGATGTTCGCGCCTCGCAAGCGAATCACCGATGCACAGAAGAAGGCCGTCGAGCCGCCGAAGGCCTCCGGGACCGGCCGGTGAGCACTCCGACCTGGGCGCAGCTGGGCTACCTGGTCGCCGCCATCTGCTTCATCCTCGCCCTCAAAGGGCTGTCGTCGCCGAAGACGGCACGCCGCGGCAACCTGCTCGGAGCGGCCGGCGCCGTACTCGCCTGTGTGATCGTCTTCCTCGCGAACGACCTCCGCCACGTCATCCCGATCCTGATCGCGGTCGGGGCGGGCACCTTGATCGGAGTCATCGGAGCCTACCGGGTGCAGATGACCCAGATGCCGCAGCTCGTCGCCCTGTTCAACGGCGTCGGTGGCGGCGCGGCGGCGATCGTCGCCCTGGTCGAGCTGAACGAGATCTCCGCCACCGGGTCGGCACCGATCTTCACGCTGATCGCGACGGCCTTCACCATCGTCGTCGGTTCGGTCAGCTTCGCCGGCTCGGTGATCACGTTCTTGAAGCTGCAGGAGCTGATGACCACGCGGCCGGTGATCTTCCCCGGCTTCCCGATCGTGTACGGCCTCGTCCTGCTGGCCGCAGTCGGGCTCTCCGCCGGGCTCGTGCTCGTGCCGTCGATGCTGATCGGTGTCCCGCTCGCCCTCGTCGGGCTGGTGCTCGGCGTGCTGCTCGTGCTGCCCGTCGGCGGCGCGGACGTACCGATCGTGATCTCCCTGCTGAACGCGTTCACCGGCCTGACGGTCGCGGCCAGCGGCTACGTCTTGGAGAACACCCTGCTGCTCGTCGCCGGCACCCTGGTCGGCTCCGCGGGCACGCTGCTCACCCGGCTGATGGCGAAGGCGATGGGACGCTCGTTGGCGAACACCCTGTTCGGCGCGCTCAAGGGCGGCTCGACGCTGGGCGGCGGCGAGGCCAGCAACCGGCCGGTCCGCTCTGCCAGTCCGACCGATGTGGCGATCATGTTGGGGTACGCCAACCGAGTGATCATCGTCCCGGGTTACGGCCTCGCCGTCGCCCAGGCACAGCACACCCTTCGACAGCTGGTGGACGAGCTGACCGCACGCGGGATCGCCGTCGACTACGCGATCCACCCGGTGGCCGGCCGGATGCCGGGTCACATGAACGTCCTACTCGCCGAGGCTCAGGTGCCGTACGAGCAGCTCAAGGAGATGTCGGAGATCAACGCCGACTTCGACAACGCGGATGTGGCCCTGGTGGTCGGCGCGAACGACGTCGTCAACCCCGCTGCCGAGACCACGCCCGGCGCGCCGATCTACGGCATGCCGATCCTGCACGCGGGTCATGCCCGCCAGGTCGTGTTCATGAAGCGGTCGATGCGGCCGGGCTTCGCCGGGATCGAGAACGACCTGCTGTTCCAGCCGCAAACCACGCTGCTGTTCGGGGATGCCAAGGAAACCATGGGAAAGCTGCTGGCCGAGGTCAAGGAGCTGTAGCGCGAACCACGCGCTCAACGCGGTCGTCGCGGGTGTCGCGGGTCGGGGACAATGGGGCAGTGATCGAGTACCGCACCCCGTCCGAGATCGAGCAGATGCGTCCCGCCGGGCGTTTCGTGGCCGACGTGCTCACCGCGCTGGCGGCGAAGGCCGACGTCGGAGTGAACCTGCTCGAGCTCGACGAGCTCGCCCACCAGATGATCCGCGACCGCGGCGCCGAGTCGTGCTACATCGACTACCACCCCTCGTTCGGGGGGAGCCCGTTCGGCAAGGTGCTGTGCACCTCGGTCAACGACGCGGTGCTGCACGGCCTGCCTCATGACTACGTCCTGGCCGACGGTGACCTGCTCAGCGTGGACTTCGCGGCATCGGTGAACGGCTGGGTCGCCGACTCGGCGGTGTCGGTGATCGTCGGCACCCCCGACGCCCGCGACCAGCAGCTGGTCGACACGACGGTCAAGGCGCTGGCGGCCGGTATCGACGCCGCCCGGCCGGGCAACAAGCTCGGCGACATCTCGTTCGCGATCGCCCGGGTGGCGACCCAGGCGGGATACAAGATCAATACCGATTTCGGCGGCCACGGCGTCGGCCGCACCATGCACGGCGACCCGCACGTGCCCAACAACGGCCGCCGCGGGCGAGGGCTGCCGCTGCGACCCGGTCTCGTCATCGCCATCGAGCCGTGGTTCCTGCAGAGCACCGACAAGATCTATACCGACGCCGACGGCTGGACGCTGCGTAGTCGCGACGGCTCCCGGGGCGCCCACTCCGAGCACACCATCGCCGTTACCCCCGATGGACCGCTGGTCCTAACCGCCCGACCCTGACCTACGGAAGAAATTTAGAAGGTTCAGGCGCCTGTGACGCGCCTCAACCTTCTAAATTTCCACGCGCTATCCACAGCTCGAGCACCGAACGCGGGTTGTCCACAGGAATCGAGCGCTGCTGAATCGAATCAGGCCCAGTTGCGAAGTGTCCGGTTATGGAGTTCTCACCATCGCTCGCCCGGATTCTTCGCTCGCAGGATGGCGTCATCAGCCGTCGACAGGCGACCGAGGCCGGTCTGAGCCGCGATCAGGTTCGGTGTCGAGTCCAACGAGGCGAGTGGCTCAGGGTCCACCCCGGCATCTACCGGCTCTCTGCCGCGATCCCGTCTGCCGAGGCGACCCTTCGGGCAGCGTCCCTGTGGGTCGCTGACCGAGGGCTGCTGAGCGGCGCGGGTGCAGCGTGGTGGTGGGAGATGGTTCCGGAGCCTCCTTCGTCGTGGCAATTCCTCACCGGACAGCGGTATGCGCTCGAACCAGGCGCAGGGATCTCGGTCCGCCGCTGCTTCGTCGACCCGAACGACGCGGCAATGTGGCGGGGAGTGGCGCTGGTGGACCGGCCGCTTGCCGCGCTCCAGACCGCTGTCGCGCTGGAGCAGGAACGACCCGGCCAGGGCATCGCCCTGATCGACCGGGCGAAACAGAAGAGATGGGTCCACCAACGTGAGCTCCAGAGCGCCTATGACAGGCACCGCGGCACCGCGGGAAGCCCGGCGATGAAGCTCCTGCTCGATCGCACGGGCGACCGAGCACACTCACAGCTCGAGCGGGCGGGCGTCCGCGAGCTGCGGGCGGCCGGGCTCGCCGACTTCGTCCTGAACCATCGGACAGTGCTGGCCAGCGGTCGATCGGTCGAGCTGGACGTCGCATTCGTGGAGCAGCGGGTGGGGCTGGAGTTCGACGGCTACGCCTACCACTCGAGCGCAGACCAGCACAGATCCGATCTCCAACGTGCGAACGAGATCATGGCGTCCGGATGGATGCTGCGACGATTCACCTGGTCCGACGTGCTCGCCGATCCGGACGGCTTCGTTCGGACGGTCCGAGCGGCCCTGGAGGCGCAGATGTGATCCCGAATCGCTCAGCGGTAGACGATCACCTTGTCGCCGACCCGCACCTCGTTGAACAGCCACTGGATGCCGGACAGATTGCGGACGTTGACGCAGCCGTGCGACGCGCCGTTGTACCCGCGGGCCGCGAAGTCCGGCGAGTAGTGCACCGCCTGGCCCCCGCTGAAGAACATCGCGTACGGCATCCGGGTGTGGTAGATCGTCGACACGTGATTGCGCGACTTCCAGCCGACCGAGAACGAGCCTTCGCGGGTCGGTAGCTCCTGGGAGCCGAACCGGACGTCGACCCGCAGCTTGGCCTGACCGTTGACCACCCAGACCAGCGAGTTGGTCCGCTTGCTGACGCACATCGCCCGGCCGGTCAGACAGCGCCGATCGAGCCCGGCGGCGGACGGCTTCGGCGCCCGGTTGTGCTTCGCGTCGCTGGTCGGAGTGCTGGTCATCGCCCGCAGCCGGTCCAGGGTGCGTTGGTCGACGGCGCCCGTCACCGGGATCTCCCGCTTGGCCTGGAACCCCTTCACCGCGGTCGTGGTCAGCGCTCCCGTACTTCCCGGTGACGTTGCCGGAGTACCAGGCGATCTGCTTGAGCCGGGCCTGGAGGTCGCGAACCCGGTCGCCCGACGACCCCTGCTTCAGGATCGCCGGTCCCGGCACCAGCTTGTTGTGCATCTCGGCCTTGCTGGGCTTACGCGTCATCTTGGTCAGCACGGTCCAGGTCTTCGTGTCGACCGCACCGGTCTTGTCGATCTTGCGCTTCTCCTGGAAGCCCTTGACGCCCTTGACGGTCGAGCTCGCATACGTTCCCGAGATCGAGCCGGAGTACCAGTCGAGCTGGCGGAGCCGGTGCTGCAGCTCCCGCACCTTCTCGCCCTTGTCGCCCTTCTCCAGGACGTACGTCGGCTTGGCCGTCGTCGATGGCGCAGTCGGCTTCGGGCTGGAGGTCGGCTTCGGAGTCGACGACGCCGATGGCACAGCGGAGGTCGCCGCCGTGGTCGGGAGCGCGGCCGGCGACGAGGCTCCGGTCGACGGATTCACCGACGCGACACGTTCGCTGAAGGCGGCGCAGCCCGACCCCGCGGTGAGCGCGGCGACCATGACGGCCGGGAAGGCGAGGCGATGGATCCGTGTCATGCCACTCCTCGGGGCTGGTGTCGAGCGGGCGCCGGGTCAGGAGGCAACACAGTATGCCGATGTTCGGACCGAGACCCAATCGGCGGCGCCGCACGATGCCGGACCGTTACCGCGAGCCGGCGACCCGTCTGCTTGCCTTGGCTCCATGACCTGGAAGCCCTCGGCCCGATCAGCAGTGCCGCCGTTCGCCGTGATGAGCGTCCTGCAGCGAGTCGCCGAGCTGCGCGCGGAAGGCCGCGACGTCATCTCACTGTGCGCAGGCGAGCCGTCGCAGGGTGCGCCGTCCGACGTACGTCGCCGCGCGGCCGAGCTGATGAGCAGCTCCATCCCGACTGGGCTACAGCGAGACGTTCGGGATCCGCGCACTCCGTGAGGAGATAGCCGGGCACTATCGCCGGTGGTACGGACTCGACCTCGATCCAGCCCAGATCGCACTCACCACCGGCTCGTCCGGCGCCTTCTTGATGAGCTTCCTCGCCGCCTTCGATCCCGGCGACCGGGTGGCGCTGAGCCGCCCGGGCTATCCGGCGTACCGCAACATCCTCGCCTCCCTGGGCTGCGAGGTCGTCGAGCTGGAGTGCGGCCCCGAGCAGCGTTTCCAGCCCACCGTCGAGCTGCTCGAGCAGGCCGGCCCGTTGGCCGGGTTGGTCGTCGCCTCGCCGGCGAACCCGACCGGCACGATGCTGGCCGCCGACCATCTTGCGGAGCTCGCAACCTGGTGCAGCACAGCCGGCGTACGGCTGGTCAGCGACGAGATCTACCACGGGATCACCTACGGCGACTCCCGCGGGGAATGCGCCTGGAAACACGATCGCAGCGCCGTGGTGATCTCGTCCTTCTCGAAGTACTGGGGAATGACCGGCTGGCGGCTCGGCTGGGCGCTGGTACCGGAGGATCTGCTGGGGGCTTTCGATGCGTTGGCGGGCAACTACGCGCTCTGCCCGCCGGTGCCGGCGCAGCACGCGGCAATCGCGGCGTTCACGGAGAGCTCGTACGCCGAAGCCGACGCGGCGGTGCAGGAGTTCGCCGCCGCCCGGCGCATTCTGCTCGACCGAGCCGATGATCTGGCCTGGACCGACATCGCCCCGGCTGACGGCGCGTTCTACGTCTATGCCGGGCTTGGCCGGCGGCTAACTGACCATCTCGACTCCGCGGCCTGGTGCGCCGACTTGCTGGAGACCACCGGCGTCGCGCTGACGCCGGGCAATGATTTCGACCCCATCGCCGGAGGCAACACCGTGCGGGTGTCCCTTGCTGCCGGAGCCGCGGCCGTCGCGACCGCGCTCGAACGGATCATCGAGTTCCAGTCGGGCAGGGTCTGATTCGTTTCGGTCCCACTGCCTCGGACAGTCTCTGAAAGCTCGTCCGGAGTCAAGCCAGAACGGACAACACCGGGCGCGCGGCGGACAACACCTCGGCCAACACCTGTTCGCGAGAGTGCGGATACCTCGAGACGACAGGAAGTCCGCCGATGATCCGAAGCACATCCCTTGGCGCCGCCGGCCTGCGTTCGGCGCTGAATGCCGAATGGGCCGAGCTTGCCGCGGACGCGGCGAAGTCGCCGCTGGACTGGCGCTCGTCGTGGCCGGCACTGGCGGCGTGCGAATCGCTCGACGACGTGCTGGGTCGCGTGCGTGAGCAACCCGATCCTGTGCTGTACGCCCTGCTCTCACTGTGCGCGGGCGGCGACCTCCTCGCCGGGCGAGTCGTTCTGCAGGCGATGCTCGGCAAACTCATCCGGATGGCGGCGATCGACACGCAGGCCGGTCTGGACGACTATGTCGGCGCGCTGTGGCTGCGGATTCGGACGTACCCGGCGGCCGACCGACCCGTACGCGTCGCCGCGAATCTGGCGCTGGACACCCTGAAGACCGTGCAGAGCCACCACCGCGCACCACGCGGGATCGAGGTGACCCCCTACCCGCCATCGGCGTTCGTCGACAGTCTGTGGGAGCGGCCCGAGCCTTCGACTGACGAGATGGCCGCACGCCGCGTGATCCGCGCCGCAACCCAGCTGGGACTGATCAGCGCCGACACCGAAGCGGTGCTGACCAGCGTCTATGCCGACGGCCTCAGCGGTCCGTCCGCCGCCGCCCGACACGGCAAGAGTCCGGGGGCGATCCGGGTGCAGTGCCATACGGCGGTCCGTCGGCTGGCTCATCATGCGCGCCTGCTGGCAGACGCTGCATGAGCTGAATCGGTTTTCGGGATTTTCGGCGGCGCCCACCGGTGGCGTACGATCGTGCGTCGGTCGGCTGCCTCGCAGCCCGCCCGGGGCCATGGCGCAATTGGTAGCGCACCTGCTTTGCAAGCAGGGGGTTAGGGGTTCGAGTCCCCTTGGCTCCACCAACTATATAACCTAATGGGACTCGTGACAGCTTCGCTTGTGGTGGATGCTGTTGTCCGAGCCGGTCGCCGGTGAGCACTGCTTAGGCCAGGCCTTCGAGGTCTATGACTAGATCGTGCCCCGGCGGTGGTGAGGAGACCGGGAGTGCTGGTGGGATGTCGTGCCGTTGAGCACTGATCCATTAGGTCGTAGCAGGTCTTCTCCGGCTCACGGATCGAGAGTGATCATCGAGGAGGCGCGGATGCTGTTCATCGGAGACGACTGGGCCGAGGCCCACCATGACATCGAGATCGAAGACGAGGCCGGCAGGCTGCTGGCCAGCAGACGGCTGCCGGAGGGGATCGGCGGGATCACCACGCTGCACGAGCTGGTCGCTGAGTATCTCGACCCTGCCGGTGAGCCGGATCAGGTGATCGTGGGGATCGAGACCGAACGCGGACCATGGGTCCAGGCCCTGCTCGCGGCCGGCTACCTGGTGTATGCGATCAACCCGCTGCAGGTGGCCCGGTATCGCGAACGGCATTCCACCTCGGGGGCGAAGTCGGATCCGGCGGATGCGCATCTGCTGGCCGAGATCGTCCGGTTGGACCGGGCTCACCACCGGCCGGTCGCCGGCGACTCGGAGTTGGCCGAGCACCTGAAGGTGGCTACCCGTGCTCATCAGACGATGATCTGGTCCCGGGTGCGGCAGGTGAATGCGCTGCGGTCGTTGCTGCGGGAGTACTACCCGGCAGCCCTGGCCGCGTTCGGCACCGATCTCGCCGACCGGGACGCGCTGGCCGTGTTGGCCGCTGCACCGTCCCCTGAGCAGGGCCGTCGGTTGTCCCTGACACGGATCGAAACCCTGCTCCGCAAGGCCGGCCGGCAACGCAACATCGCCGCCAGCGCCGCCAAGATCAAGGCGGCGCTGAGCGCGGGGCAGTTGAGCGCCCGGCCCGGGGTGGTGCCCGCGTATGCGGCGTCGGCGTCGGCGTTGGTCGCGGTCTTGTCCACGATGGTCGCGCAGACCGAGGTTCTCGCCGGGCAGGTGGAGCAGGGTTTTGGCCGGCACCCGGACGTTGAGATCTACCTGAGCCAACCCGGCCTCGGAACGATCCTCGGGGCCCGGGTGCTGGCCGAGTTCGGCGACGACTTCGACCGTTACGCCGACGCCAAAGCCCGCCGCAACTACTCCGGCATGTCACCGATCACCAAGGCGTCTGGCACCAGACGCATCGTGCTCGCCCGCTACGCCCGGAACCGCAGGCTCGGCGATGCGTTGCTGCTCCAGGCCTACTCGGCGTTGCGGGTCTCACCCGGCGCCCGCGCCTTCTACGACCGACAACGAGCCCGCGGCGCCACCCACTACCAAGCCCTCCGGGCCGTCGCGAACCGGCTCGTCGGCATCCTCCACGGCTGCCTACGACACCACACCCTTTACGACGAGGCCCAGGCCTGGCACACCGCACAACTCACCGCGGCCGCCTGATCCGGGCTAGCCCAAGCTTGACCGTCACCAGGCGGCCTCGCACCGGCCGGGGTTCCTCGTGACCAGCAATCCTGCCGGAGCGCAGCCACGGTCAACCATCCGCACAAACCCACGCCCGACCGCCCTGAGCTTGACCGTGGCGAGCACCGGCACATCATCGAATTCGGAGGAACCCCGGCTCAGAACTTGACTCGCACGAACGTGGGATGTCTAGTCAAAGGCCACTTTTTCTGTAATCTGGGCCTAACCCCCTGCTAACTCTGGTACTGGTCATGGGACTGCAGGGGGAAAGGTTTGGCGAGCCGACACGAGTGGCATAGGCGATGCTTGCGGCAGACCGATACCGGCTGGGACGCCACGGTGCGGACGGGCACGCGCAGGCTGAACGCCATTTCATCAGTTCAGCTGGCCATCCGTCGGGCTTGCTGGCAGCAGCACTCGTAGCGGCGGCTATATAAGCCGTCATATCATGACGCTCATGGACGTTCGAGGCATGCGACTTCGCGCTGGGCTCTCCCAGCGCCAACTCGCGGATCTCAGCGGGATCGCTCAACCCAACATTTCCGCCTACGAGTCAGGCAAGTTGACGCCCAGTCCGGCGACCCTCGCACGGATTGCTGAGGCCACCGCAGTCCGACCCTCCGCCCTTCTCGCACAGCTGCGCGACGACATCCTGTCCGTCGCCGCCCGCCACCACGCGAGCAACGTCCGGGTCTTCGGCTCCGTCGCCACGGGTTCGGATACGCCCACGTCAGACCTCGACCTCCTGGTCCATTTCTCCGACGAGGCAAGTCTCTACGACCAGGTCGGACTCACCCAGGAACTCGAAGACCTGCTCGGCATCAGTGTCGACGTCATCTCCGACGGTGGTGCGTTCGTGGACCGCATCAAGCATGCGGTGACGGTGTGACGGCCGAGGAGCGCACCCGGCGCGCACTCGCCGACATTCTCGGCTTTGCCGACGAGATCACCCTGTACGTCACCTCATTTGGGGAGCAGAACTTCTACGACCACCGGCCGACCCAGTTGGTCGCCGAGGCACTCCTGCACCGGATCGGGGAGGCCGTCTCACGCCTGGACAACGGTTTCCTCGCCGCGCACCCGGAAATCGAGTGGAAAAAGATGAAGGGTCTGCGCAACGTTGTCGCTCACGAGTACGGCTTCATCGACTACCGCATCGTCTGGCGCGCACTCAGCGACGCACTCCCCCACGATGTGGCGGCGATTACCGCATCATCGACCAGCAGTGACGTGCCAGGTCGGCGACGGGATTCCTTCTGCCTTGCCACCCAGTCTTCAGACGCCAGACGCGGGACGCCGGGCGGTCGAGAGTCCTGCCAGCCCGGACGCCTCCCGGGGCCAGGAGATGACAACCTTCTGCCGTCAGAGGTACGAATGATGAGCATTCAGTCGGCACTCCCCCGGTCCGTTGAGTTACCGACGCTGCGTCGATTGATGACGAGTTCAGAAGCAACCCACCCCTGACGCCGCAAACGCCCTCCAAATCAAGCGGCATTCATGCGGCGAGTCACCTGGCGGCGTCGGCCTCGGACGTCAAGTCGCTCCGTACGAGGTACGCGCTGCGTTCAACAGCCCCTTCTGGCCCTTCGTCATGCCACGACCAGCGCTGGCCAGGAAGGTATCGACTTCCACTGGTGGTGCTCGGCCGTCATTCATTGGAACACCCCGAGCAACCCGCTCGACTTCAAGCAGCGCGAAGGCCGGATGCACCGCTTCGTGGTCACGCGGCGCGGCCCAACGTGGCCGCCGCACGCCGTGACGACGTTCTGGCGTCGAGTGACGCCCCCAATTGTCGCCCGTCACTATGGTGGCGCTGCAGACCATGGCGCCGGTTGTCGGGGCGAACGGTTGGAACATCGGCACCCTCGCTGTCGCAGGGCAGTTCGGGCACAGCGTCCAGTGGGCACCCATGGCAGCGGCCAGTGGCGCCAGCTTCGCGTCAACCCTGGGGCCGTCGCTGGCACTGGTGGGCATCCAGATTCAGCTGATGCAGATCAGCCGCAAGGTCGACGCAAACATCGCCCTGACCAAAGACCTCCTGGCTGAGCTGAAGTGGGCGAACGAAGCCGAGCTGGTCGCACTCCTCCGTACCGTACGGCGCGCGTACGAGGAGGCGGTGTCAATCGGGGCCGCCACTCCCGCAGTTACTGAATCCAACAAACACCTGCTCACAATGCCGCACCTATTATACCCATCCAGCGTACCTCAAGCTAACGCCGTTACACGCGCACACGCCGCAAGTGGATCACCACCACGGGGAGCGGTGCCTGGACGACCTTCAGTCGCTGGTCCAGGTTCACCAGGCTTGGTTCGTGTTCCAGGCGCTCCGTGCAGCAAGTGTTGCGGATGCGGACCCGTCCGACCGCGGGCTTCGCCTCGTGACGCGGGTTCGTACCAAGGCGACGGAGGAGAACAAATCCACCGTCGCCCTAATCGTCGGGCTCGCCGATCGGCTCCAGCGCGCCCTGGGCCTGCTCGAGGAGTCGGGCAACCGACGCCTCGGGCGCTTCAAGTCGGCGAGAGACGCGCGCATGCAGGCACAGGCTCTACGAGCCTTAGTGCTGGCGACCGTTCCAGATGCTGCTTCCGACCCGGCCCAGCCGGAGGTACTGCTGGCGGAATCGGACAAGTTGAGAAGGGCGTGCCGCATGCTCCCGCTACTGCTTGAAATAGATCAGCCACCCATGCTCGCCGGGTCGTGCGTGGCTGACCTCGAGCCCAACGCGATCCTCGACTTTGACCGCAACGCATTCGTTTTCGTTCTGGCCGATGAGGTAATCGTCAGTCGCGAGAAGGCGCTGTTCAACGACCACCGCATCGAGCAACGACTTCCCGTAACCTCGATCCGTTTCGTGCGTGCGGACCTGCTGACCCGAAAAATCGAGATCGCTTCGACCGAGGCTTCCTCGGCCTGACGTGGTCGCCTGATGCCCTCCCTGAGGAGGTGACCTACGCCAATGACCTCCTGAGGTCTCTGATGAGTCTCCCGGCCGATGAGATTCCCGACCGCCCTAGGTCGACGCCGCCCTTTTGCCTCGTCGCCGAGTTCGCCGACGATGTGTCAGCTAACTAATCAGGTACCGACGCTCGGCGCTCGACAGATCCGATGCCTGCCAGGAGCTTGCCGGCGGTATCCGTGTCGCGACTCGCGGCAAGCCCACATTTACGCGCTCATCTTCGCAGGCGCGTCGCCTAGCGAGTGACCGGAAGATCACTAATCACGCCATGCTCACCCGACGGAATCCTGGAGTCCCAGAGTCTCACGATAGAACTTTTCGAGGCTGAGGAGGCATCTAGCTTGCCTCGCCGCTCCACATCACCACCAGTTGGTGTCGGCCGAGTGGCACCGACGTAAAGCAGCGACCGCTCCTTGCGCAGCATGTCCTCCCGGTCCACGTCGCTCAGCCCGCGAAGCAGGTAAGTCGCCGGAATCGAGCTTCCGCCGACGTCGAAGAGCAGTACGCGCGACACTCCATACCCTTCTCCCGATGCATCGTCAGGACCAGCGGCTGTCCACCGCGCGTCGGTCCGGCCACAACAGCGCGAACCTGAATCCGCGCTCGTCCAGACCTCGAGTCACTTGGCGGCTTGGCGGTCGTCATGCACCAGCACGCCGATCGTCTCGGTACCGCGCCGTTCTCCAGCCACTGCTTGACCAACCCTGCCGCGCGGTCAACTCAGCACCCAACGAGCTGGCAGCAACAAGATCAGGTGCAGACCACTACGTGCAGATCGGCAGTGCGCCGTCTGCTCGACGCTCTCCTCCAGGTCGACGAGCGTCTCGCCCTCGAGCACACGACAGCGAAGTGAAGGTTGCTCGTCAGCTGCTGTCAGACCGACCACCCGCAAAGCTCATCTGTCAAGGGCCAGGAGATTCTGCCCACCGGCGGTCAGTGGATCTGCCCGCTGGTGGCCATCGAGAAGTGCCCGGTGATGGCCAGCTGATCTGCCCACCGGTTGGCGGGGTCTGGCCATCGGGGGGTTAGTTCAGGGGTGTCGACTCCTTTCCCGGTGAGGGCTTGGGTGAGGCGGATCGAGTCGCCGCTGGTTTGGCAGACGTGGGCGTGGTGGAGGAGCCGGTCGACGGTGGCGGTGGCCAACGTTTTCGGCATCAGCTCGTCGAACCCGGCCGGGTGCAGGTTCGACGACAGCGCGATCGAGCGTTTCTCGTAGGCGGCGTCGACGATCCGGTAGAGCCCTTCGGCGGCGTCGTGGGAGACCGGGAGCAGCCCGATGTCGTCGACGACGACCAGGTCGGCCCGGAGGATCCGGGCGACGGCTCGGGTGACGGTGTCGTCGGTGCGGTGGGCGCGGACCAGGACGCCGAGGTGCTCCGAGGGTGAACCAGGCGACCCGGCGTCCGGTCTCGACCACGGCTTGGCCGAGGGCTTCGAGGAAGAACGTCTTCCCGGTCCCGGAGGGGCCGCAGACGACCAGGTTCTCCCGGCGGTGGACCCATTCCAGGGTCCGCAGCGCTTGTTGGGTGGGGGCGGGGATGGAGGAGGCGGCCGGGTCCCAGGCGTCGAAGGTTTTGCCGGTGGGGAACCCGGCCGCTTTGCGGCGGGTGGCGAGCATCGACCGGCCCCGGCCGGCGACCTCTTCGACGAGCAGGGCTTTGATCACCTCGACCGGGTCCCAGCGTTGCGCTTTCGCGGTCGCGATCAGTTCCGGCGCCAACGCGCGGGCATACGGCATCTTCAGCTGCCGCATCAACTGCTCCACCTCGACCGGCAGGGCCGGGGCGGCGCTCACTCGGTCACCTCCGACGCCTCGGTAGCTGCCGGGTTCCCAGTCACTCCGATTCGGGTCGTGCCGATCCGGGCCCAGCTGTGGGTGCCTTGGGTCAGGGACCGGGACTCTGTGGCTTGGCGGGTGGTGACCGGCGGGTGCGCGTTCAAGATGGAGGCGAGGTCTTGGTAGCCGAACCGACCGTTCACCGCGGCATGACCCAACGCCCAGTCGACCCGGGCGTTCCCGGCGACCTTGGCCATCGTCACCGCGGCGTCCATCCTGGCCCGGATCTTCTGCGTCCCGGCCGCGGCGGCCGCGGACAGCCACACATGGGCGCCGTCGCCGATGGCCAGGAACCCCCGCTCCGCCTGGTTGCGGGGCCGCACCCGGTACTGGCCGGGCCGCTGGGTCGCGGGGCCACCGAAATGATCATCGTTGATCTGTGGCGAGCCGGGCGTGGCCCGCCGATGCCGGGCGACCTCGACCGGACCCCGGTCGCCGTGGTGGACCACGATCACCTGCTCATCAGTGCGCAGCGCGGCTCCGACTTCATCAGGATGCGACGCCTCGCAATAGCAATAACCTCTGCCTGATCACGGCGTCGCTTACTGCTGGCTTCTGCCTCGCGACTACGCATCTTCCGCGTGCGGAACCATTGACAGGGTCGGGGGACTCGGGGGAGGCTGCCGCTGGGCCCGCATCGACGTGATGAGAGATCGCGCCTGAGGGTGCCGAGATCTGTCCGCTCGTTGCGTCGTTTCCCCCTCGACCCAGGAGTCGCACCCCATGAGGCCGTGTTTGCGCATGCTAACTCGCGTCGGTTTACTGCTGGCTCTGCTGGCCGCGGTGTTCTTACCGGCACAGAGCGCGGCAGCGCATCCGCACCCGAAGTCGAGGCCGATCGTGGCCACCGACCGCGGCGTGGTCCGCGGTGCGGCGAGCGAGGGCGTCGAGCGCTTCCTTGGCATTCCTTACGCCGCCGCTCCCACGGGTTCACATCGTTGGCAGGCGCCGCAACCAGCCGCCCGCTGGACTGGAGTGCGCAGCGCGACCAGCTTCGGCAACCCATGTCCCGTCCTGCCCAGCACGAACGGTCCTCGCAGCGAGACCGAGGACTGCTTGGTGATCAACGTCTGGCGTCCCGCCGGAACCCGCTCCCACGCCCAGCTGCCGGTGCACGTGTTCATTCACGGCGGCGGTCTCACCAACGGCAGCGGCGCGCAGAACGACGAGTCCAACCTCGTCGCGGCGGCTGGTGTCATCGGCGTCTCGTTCAACTACCGCCTCGGGGTGTTCGGCTTCCTACGGACCTCCGGGCTCGCCACCGAGAACGGTGACGCCGGCAACTACGGCTTCCTCGACCAACAAGCGGCCTTGCGCTGGGTCCAGCGCAACATCGGCGCGTTCGGCGGCAACAGCGGCCGGGTCACCATCGACGGCGAGTCCGCTGGCGGCTGGTCGGTCTGCGGCCACCTCACCTCTCCTGGCTCGCGTGGCGATTTCGCTCAGGCGATGATCCAGAGCGGCTCCTGCTACAGCTCGACTCCTGCCCGAGCCGAGGAACGGGGGGGCACGTTTGCGGCTGCCGCCGGCTGCCCCGACCCGGCCACCGCCGCGGCGTGCCTCCGGGCCGCCTCGGCCGCGACGCTTCTCAACGCCAGCACGGACTTCGCGCCGCGCTTCGTCGACCACACCCCGAGCTTCCCGACCTCACCGGCCGATGCGGTTGCTGCCGGGAACTTCCAGCGGGTTCCGCTCGTGATCGGGTCCAACCGCGACGAGGGCCGGACCTTCGCCCAAGACTTCATCGGGGCCGACCGGTCCGCGTACGAGTCGTTCGTGAGCGGAACCTTCGGCAACCGAGCCGGGGACGTGCTCGCCCATTACCCCTGGCCGGCCAGCGCCGACAGATTCACAGCGGCATACCTGGTCGGAGCCATCGAATCGGACAGCGGGATCATCGCACGGGTCGGTGGCTGTACAAACCGCGCCCTCACCGAGGCCTTCGCACACTGGACCCGCACGTACGCTTACGAGTTCAACAACCGCACCGGACCCGGGCTGACCCAGATTCCGGGCTACGTCTGGGGCGCCGGACACGCTGCCGAGCTCGCGTACATCTGGCCGTCCTTCAACAACGGCACCCCCATCGCTCCGCTGTTCGACCGCGGCGACCGGGCGCTTGCGAAGCAGATGACCCGCTACTGGGGCGCCTTCACCGTGCAGGGTCGACCGCGGGTACCTGGCCAGCCGCCCTGGCCGCGCTTCGACGAGAACGGAACCACCCTGTCGCTGCGGCCCGCATACCGCACCCGTCTCATCGACAACCGTCGCTATGACGCCGAGCACCAGTGCGCGTTCTGGGCCACCATGCCGACCATCGATGTCGCAGCCTGACAGGGCTCGGGTGGCGTCATCGATTGACACCCGCGCGACCTGAAACACGATGAGCCATGGGACGGCGTGATCCAGCCTGGGGGCCAAGGACAGCCGGCCGGAATGTGCGATCGACGCACTCCGATGCGGATGTCCGTTCCCGGGCCGACTGAGTGACGAACCGCGCGACCAGGCGGGGATAGTCTCAGCCCTGACGACGCATGACGCCCGCTCGCCTCCCCCACACGAGGCGGTCAGTACAGCAGCGAAGTACTGCAAAGGTGCCGCTACTCCTCGCGTCTGCGGTGGTACGCCACCGTCCGGCCGAGCCTCAGCCGTAGCCCCGCGAAGGGCACGCTGCCCTTTCAAGCAGGGGTTAGGGTTCGAGTCCCCTTGGCTCGACCTCGGCGATGAGCAGTGAACCCGCCGCGGCAGCCAGCGTCGCCGCATCACATCATCACGTGACCAAGAGTCAGAAGCAGGCCGTCGGCACCGCCAAGGACTACCTGCGCTACATGCACTTCTCCAAGAAGGGCCTGATCGAACAGCTCCGGTACGAGGGATTCTCCAAGAAGGACGCCACCTACGGGGTGAATCACGTCAAGGTCAACTGGAACAAGCAGGCGGCCGGAATGGCCAAGGACTACCTCAAGTACATGCACTTCTCCCGCTCCGGTCTGATCGAGCAGCTCGAGTACGAAGGGTTCACCCACTCCCAAGCTGCCTACGGCGTCAACAAGGTCGGCCTCTGACGGCGTGGAGCAAGTTCGACGGCAGTGATGGGGAGGGCCGATCTGTGCGCAGAAAGGCCCGACTGGTCGCTTTGGCTCCACCCAGTTCCACCGACTGAGGAGGAGCACTACGCTGAGACCGGCGTCGGAAGTGATCCCGGGTTCGGTCCGGTCAGGCGCCCGGCCTGCGTGACTCGTTCCAAGGCGAAAAGGATCAAGATGAGCAATCCCAACTCCCACCCGACGTTCGAAGTCGACGCCCGACTACTCCGAGGCGGCGTCGCGCTCTTGTGCGTCGGCGGCATCACCTGGCTGATCGGCGCGGTGCTGTCGACGACGGCTCTCGGCCAGGCCGCCAAGAAGTGGATCGCCCAGATGGAGGAGTCTCCATCGGAGATGGCGCAGCGTCGGTTGCACCAGCTCAAGGTGGCAGCATCGGCCGGCTCGAAGGCATGGCGCGACGAGGACTCGCACTAGTCGACGCTGGGTCCGACCGCCGGGCAGGACCGTCGGTGCCCGGTTGGGCAGCCATTCCGCGTACAGCGGATGCTTGGCCCATGGCACGTCCACCCAAGGCAGCGAAATTCTTCAACAAGCTCAGCGTCCGACTCGCCGGACGCCGGTTCATTCCACTCTGGGTGGTGCTGCACCATCGGGGCCGAAAAAGCGGCAAGGAGTACACCGTCCCGCTCGCCGTGATCCCCACCGACACCACCTTCGTGATCGCCCTGCCCTGGGGTCGGGAGACCGACTGGGTTCGGAACGTCCGGGCGGCGGGTCGCTGCACGGTTCGTTGGAAGGCCGTCGACTACGAGTGCTCGGATCCGACCTTCGTCGATGCCGACGCCGCACTCGCTGCTGCACACGGACTCACCCGGCGCGTCCTCGCGCGGATGGACCTGCCGGCGGGTTACCTCCAGCTCACCCGACGCTTTGCGCCCTGAACGCCTTGCGCCCTGACCGCCAAGCGCGTTCGAACCCGGCGGTTCGGTTCAGGCGCCCTCGGCAAGCTCGGGGGACGTCATCATCCCTCCTCGACCAGTAGGCGGGCGCCGAGCAGCTCACCGAGCCTCCGGGCGATCCGGACCCCGGGCTCACCGGCTCGTCCCCACGGCGTGGTCGCTTCGGTCCACCAGAGCTCGTCGCCGATCCCACCCTGCTCTGCGCCCGCACCAAGGGGTCCGAGAGTGTCCGGAATGCCGGAAAGCCGAGTCAACCGGACGATGTCGAACGTGTCCTCGACCCGGTGCGACAGCTCGACCGTCAGCACCGCGACATCGTGCTCGTCCACCAGCTGCATCGCCCAGCCGCCGAAGATCCGCCGCGGCACCAAACCGCCGTCCACCGCGACCGCAGCCTCCACCAGCGTCGGAAGCGTCACCGGGACTGGCGACACGAGCGAGATCTCACGTGGCACGGGGACCGTCCTCCGAGGTTTCCTGGACCGGGCAGCTCGCCGGAGGACGTGCTCCAGCGCGCGGGCTGCTCGGCGCGAGCGGCCGCCAAGGCGTCGGTGCTCATCCCGAGCGCCTCGTCCAGCCGCTCCCGATCGAAGGCCGAGAGCACCTCGTCGAGCCGCTGCCACGCCTGGGTCCCCTCCGAGCCCAGGTCGACCAGCAGTGCCGGGATCCGGGGTCGGCCGACGACCTGGGCTCCGTACCGGTCCCGCAGCCCGGCGACATCGAGGCCGAAGCTGCGTACCGCAGGCGCACCGACCAGCAGCATGAGCGGCACCGAGGCCGCCTGCAGGAAAGGCGGAACCAGCAGGTCGCGGCGGCCCGGCCGCGCCAGTACCAGCCCGATCAGCGGCATCGCGGTCGCTGCCAGCGAGGCCAAGACGTCGGACAACCGTGACCGGATCTCGGCGAGCTCCGCCAGGTCGGGAGACCCGGTTGCCAGCACGATCCGGGTGATCTCCTCCACGCCATGGTCGGTCCGCTGGGCACTGACCGTGGCGGTGAGTCCGTCGCCGGCGACGAAGACGGTGGCCTCGTTCGGCATCTCCTGACGTACGAGGTCGGTCAGCTGGGCCCGATCCCACGGCCTGCCCACGGGCTCGTGCGGACCCCAGCTCCGGGGCGGCCGTCCGAGCAGGCTCTCGCTCAGGGCTGCTACCGGCCCACCGAGCACCGGGGACCGCCCGGCCCGATGGCGCAGCGCGACCGTCACGCTGATCTGCAGCGTCTCGGCGGGAACGGGTCGCAGATAGTTGACGGCCATCTCCTCGACCGCGCTGGGCGGGGGAAGTGTCCAGGCATCGGGGATCTCGTCGACCCGGCGGCCGTCGAAGCCGTTCCGCAGCCCGCCGGCGGCCTCTCGTACCACCCAGCTACCACCGCCTTCGCGCCAGATCCAGGCAAAACCGGTCGTGAGCAGGGACTGCTCGTCGCTGATCAGGACGGGCCGCCGGCCTCCCTCGACCGCCATCGCCAGCAGGTTCGCCCGTCCGGGATTGAACCAGACGACGCGACTGCGGGTCTCGACCGCGGTCCAACCAGTACCGTCCGGTGCCGACCCGACCCGGTCGGCCAGCGGATGTCCCAGGCCGCTGATCGGGACCTCCCGCGCAGCGTCGTCACTTGCGGTTGATTCGTCACCAGCAGTCACAGGGCGAGCCTCCTCAGGCGGCGCGGGACGAACCGATCGATGGCCACCCTATTTCAGGTGAGGTTTGCAAAATGACCCATAGCCCGGCTTAGGGTGGGATCGTCGCGAACCGTCGTTGGTCGCGACAGAAGGGGGTGACGGCATGCCTACGTACGTCGCGAGCAGTTCCGCTGGATCCGGTTCGAGGCAGCCGGCGACCTCGAAAGTATCGGTGGTCGGCCGATGAAGTATCGAGTCAATCCGGCCGGAGTCGAGAAGACACTCAAGGCGACCGCGGCCGACGCCAAGGAGTTCGAGACCATCCTCGAGCCCGTCCAAGGTGATGCGACGGCCGCCTCGACGGCCTGCGGCAGTCCCCCGATCACGGCTGCGCTCGAAGGTTTGTTCGTGCACGAGAAGAGCCAGCTGACCGCGATGGCGACCCGGATCAAGGCCTGCATCTCCGGTGCGGCGGCCGCGACGACGGCGTACAACCAGGGCGATCTGGAGATGATGCAGACCTACCAGACGAACGCTGCGCACGCCAAGATCAGCGAACTGCCGGGAAAGCACTGACGGGAGCCGACCGATGAGCTACTCGCTGATCAACACCTCCAGCCTGCCCGGCGACAACATGGACCCCGACGGCATCGAGAGTGCGGCGCGCAACCTGCGCAGCGTCGGCACGAAGGTCTCCCACCAGGGCGCTGTGACGCTTCAGACCTGGCACGGCCTGTCGGCGTCCTATCACGCCCCCGAGCAGGGCACCCTGTTCAGCGCCATGAACCCGGCGAAGGCCACCGCTGAGATGTTCGGCACCGAGATGGGCACTGCGGCCACCGCCTTGGAGACGTTCGCCGAAACGGTGCGCACGATCAAGGCGGCCGTGGCCACCATCAAGACCGAGGCCGATGCGTTCGTTGACAAGATCAATTCCAACGGCGGGATGGTGCCCGGGAACGGCGGTGCCGGCTACAACCCGTACGCCACCAACGGCGCGGCGACCTTGGACGTGCACTGGTACGAGGACGCTGCGACGGTCAACACCAACAATGCGCTGCGTGACCGGATCGACCACCAGCAGGAGGCGCTCTGGGCCGCCGAGCGCACGTGCGCGAACGCGATCGGGGCCATCTACTGCGCGGCTCCGATCGGTCCGATCACGAGTCAGTCCAACGGCGTCGGGTACGGCGTCGACGACATCCCCGACGACGCCCAGATGCCATGGGGCGCCGCGGTCAAGCGCAAGGAGTCCTGCGCGGAGAAGGTCGTCAACGGCGTGGTGGTCGACGGACTCGTCGGCGGAGTAGTCCTTCCGCTGACCGGCTTCGTCGGGTTCAACATCTCGATCGAGAACGGCTACCAAGGCTGGTCTCTCGGGAACATCGGCAACTCCTTCGTCGGCCTCGGCAACTTCGCGATCGGCGGCTTCGCGACGTCGGTCGGCTTGCCGCTGCTGGCCTTGCCCGGCGCCGCCGGCGACTTCTTCCGCGATCGCGCGAAGAGCGCCACCTACGGGGTGATCGGTCTGGTCGGGATCGACATGTACGCAGATGATCCGTTCCACAAGTGGAAGGACGACCCCTGGCGTACAGGCGGGTCCAGCGTGTTCAACGTCGGCAGCCTGTTCGTTCCGGGCGGGGCAGCCACCAAGGCCGGCAAGGTCGCTGAGGTGGGGACCGATGCAGCCCGAGTGAGCGAGCTCGCTGCCGATGCCGGCAAGGCCTCGCTCGCATCCAAGGCCGCGAAGGCGGCCGAGCTGGCGACCGATGCGCTCAAGACGGCGAAGGGCATCACCGCCGACATGTTCAACAGCCTGTTCAAGGGCTCCGACCTCGACGGTGCGATCCGGTTCGGCAATGATCTCGACGTCGAGATCCCGACCGCCTCGCGCAGCGACGTCGATCTGGGCACTACCAATGCCGGCACACATGATCAGCCGGACGTTCCGCCCGTGCGAGACGAGACGACCCACCAGGGCGCGCCGGACGCAAGCGGACCGAACCAGCCGACGGCAGACCAACCCACCGGCAGCCATCCGGGGGCCGATCCGGCCGCCGAGCACCCAACGGCCGAGCACCCAACGGCCGAGCACCCCACGGCCGAGCACCCCACCGCCGAGCACCCCACCGCCGAGCACCCCGCTAGCGAGACGGACTCGGCTCAGCAGGCCGATCACGGTTCTGGCCATCCGTCGGATAGCCCTGACCACAGTCCAGCCCACGACCAGCCGACCGCCGGGCACGACCACTCCGACCCGTCGCACCAGCCAGACCCGAATGCCATCAAGGAAAATCCTGGCTCGCACCAGATGAGCCCGGCAGGTCAGCCGAGCTTCACGAAGGAGCTCACGGATCGCAATCAGCTGGCGAGTCAGCACACCGCCGCCCTCGACCAGCGCAATCTCGTCGCCGATCGGCTCGGTGTCGACCACAAGGATCTGACCGTCAAGCGGATCGACGCGACCGTCGCGGACCTGCGCCGACATGGCGCTGCGCCGTCCGACATCCGGGCACTGGAGAGGTCCGTCAGTCTCGAGCGTCAGTTGCGTGTTGAGCTGATCGACTCCAGCGAGCGGCTCGGGATGCGCGCCGGCGCGGACGTGATCACGTCCGATGGTGGGTCGGTGATCCTCGGCGACCCCCTGGTGAAGGGTCACTCCGGCGAGCTGGATGTAGCCGGGGTCAGCCACGATCACAGCACGCTTACGATGGTGGAAGCCAAGGGTGGCGACAGCGCGAGCCTGGGTTGGCGCACGGTGGACGGCGTCCGAGTACGTCAGGGCTCGACGGCATACCTGAACGACCTGATCCATCGTGACGTCCGGCTGCATGACTACCTGGAGGCGCACCCGCAGTTCGCTCAGGATCTTGCCGACGGCAAGATCAACGTCGAGTACAAGCTGGTCAACGCCCGTACCAACGGCACGGTGCGGACGTACGACTTCCGGCTCGATTCCCGAGATCTCCACCTTGCGGACCTTGCGCCCAACACTGTCGGGGCCACCCGCTAGTGTCCGGGAGCATGGCTGATAGGGACGTCGTTTCAGGCCCGGCGCTGAAGGAGCTGGCGGAGTGGCTGATCTCGGTGGCATGGCCGGTGAGCGAGGCGCAGATGATGGACCTGACGCATGAGCGGGGGTGGGCGGTCACCTCGGCCGACATCGGTGAAGGTGCCGACTGGGACACCGGTCTGGTCGGCAGCCGGCCCTGGGCGTCGGCCATCGTCATCGATGGCGTCATGACGCAGTTGTCGCTGGCGACCGCAGAGATCTTCCAGGAGGACACGGCGGAGAGTCTCGGATTCCTGCGCGACATCTTCGTTGACCAGGTCGAGGTGCTGACAGGTGTCGCCGGTCCGCCGGCGATCCGCCGTCCAGGAGTAAACCCCGCCGCGATCTGGGATCTCCCGAACGGATCGAGTCTGACCCTCGGCTTGGGCGGCGGGACCTGCTTCTGGGTTCTCAAGAGTCCGAAGACCACAGAGGTGGACCGTCGTCTTGGCCGCTAGCCACACCAAGGGAACTACCGGCCCTCAGACTTGCCCGCCGCGAGACCGCCCTCGGGCGGGATCGGAGATTGCAGTGACGGATTGGGACGCCTTCGAAGTCGGGCTCGCCTCCGCACTGGCTACCTTGCAGGCGAACTCGTTCCTGCTGGTGTCAGTCGCGGCGCTGCCGCCGATCTATGTCCAGTTCGCCCAGAACGATCGAGCTCTACTCGCTCAGACCGGGGCAGACGACGTCCTGCCGTCGGATCACCGACTGGGCTCCGAAGGGGCCGAACGGTTGCGGGCACTCGGTTGGCTTCCACCCGACTCCGACCCGTCGGGCGGTCGGACGTGGCACGCTCAGCTGCGCTGGCCGGCACGGACCGCGGACTACGAAGCCATGGCCGCCCGGTGCACACAGCTCTTCCGAGACATCCACGCAGTGACCGATCCAGACCAGCTCGAGTACCGCGCGTGGCGCGAGCCAGAACTTCCACCTGAGGGCATCACCTATTACGAGGAAGACATCGATCCCGGCGAACCCCATCTCGTGCTGCGAGATCTTCCGATCCGCGACGTGGGCGAAGGCTCGGCCGAATGATGGTGATCCGGTCTTCCGACGCTTTCTCTTGACACGAACGAATGCGCTGATGGCTGATCCGGGTGGCAGCGCGTGGCTGCGGATTACTCGAGCTCTCGCACAGGAGTTGCCCGGCGAGTGGACCACCGGTGGTACAGGTGGCCGGGCGGTGCTCGTCAGTCGACCGGATGAGTGGATGCTGTGGTGGATCGGCCTCGACCGGATCCGGCGGGACGAACCGACCTATCTGGTCGCCGGTGCGGTCGACTTGGTCACCCCCTTCCTGCTGACCTACCAACACGGTCTGCGCAGTGACGAAAGTCGCCGACAGCCGAGGCGAGTGGATCTGAGGAGTGAAGATGCACCCGAGTGGATCCGCGCCTTCGTGGTCGAAGATGCACTGCCGATCCTGGGTTCGTGGTCCCGCGAACGAGTCAAGCAACTCGCCGACGAAGATTTCGCCAAGCCCCCGGACCGCAGACTCTGGCCGGCTGTCTTTCCCGGCCTGGCCGGGTGGCGAGTCGTCGAAGACACCGGAACGCCGGAAGGCACTGCCCGCCAAGCCGTTGAGCTCTTCAAAAGCAAGGGCAGCGCGAAGCCCGCAGCCTGGTACCAGGCTCTGCTCAGCGCCTGGGAGTCCGGGGGTCGGCCAGCAGCACTCGAGTATCTCGAGGATCAACGAGCAGCCGCCCTTGCCTCACTCAAGCTGGCAAAGCGCTGAGTGCTCCGGCGCCTCGCGCGGATAGGTGTGAGTGGATCATGACTGATCGGGAAGTCGTTTCGACTGCGACGCTCACGGCGTTGGCGGAGTGGCTGATCTCCCTGGCATGGCCGGTGACGGAGGCGCAGATGATGGATCTGACGCATCGGCGAAGGTGGGCGGTGACTTCGGCCGAAGCCGGTGAAGGCGCGGACTGGGATACCGGGCTGGTCGGTAGCCGGTCCTGGGCAGCGGCCATCGTCATCGACGGCGTGATGGCCGAGATGTCGCTGGCGACTGCAGAGACCTTCCCCAAAGAGGCGGAAGGGAGTCTTGAGTTCCTACGCGATGTCTTCGCCGAGCAGACCCGGTTGCTGGAGGACATCGCCGGGCCCCCGGCGATCCGCCGCCCAGGTGCAAACCCCGTCGTCAGCTGGGATCTCCCGAACGGATCCAGCCTGGAGCTCAGCGTGGGCGGCGGGACCTGCACTTGGGTGCTCAACAGTCCGAGGGCGGCGGAGGTGGACCGTCGCCTTGGCCGCTAGCCGCACCACGGACGACGTCGAGTTCGCGGGTGCCCTGCTGAGAGCCACCGCGCGGGCGAGATCGGAGATCGTAGTGATGGATTGGAACGCCTTAGCTTAGAAGCCGGGCTCGCCTCGGCGCTTCCAACGGTGGAGGCCAACTCGGTCCTTCTGGTGTCCGTGGCTGCGCTGCCGCCGGTCTATGTCCAGTTCACCCGGACCGATCGATCGCTGCTGGCGCAGACGGGGGCGGACGACGTCTTCCCATCGGATCACGGACTGGGCTCCGTAGGAGCCGAACGGTTGCGGGCACTCGGTTGGCTTCCACCCGACTCCGACCCGTCAGGCGGTCGGACGTGGCACGCCGAACTGCCTTGGCCGGGACGGACCGCGGGCTACAAGGCCATGGCCGCCCGGTGCACACAGCTCTTCCGAGACATCCACGCGGTGTCCGACCCCGACCAGCTCGAGTACCGCGCATGGCGCGAGCCAGAACGTCCGCCCGATGGCGTGACGTATTGCGAGGAAGACATCGATCCGGGCAAACCCCATCTCGTGCTGCCAGATCTTCCGATCCGGGACGTCGGCGAAGGCTCGACTGCATGAGGGTGATTCGTGTCTTCCGACGCTTCCTGCTGACCGAACGAGTGCCCTGATGGCCGATCCTGCAAGCAGTGCGTGGCTGCGGATCATCCGAGCTCTCGCGCAGGAACTACCGGGCGAGTGGACCGTTGGCGGCACCGGTGGCCGGGCACTGCTCGTCAGTCAACCGGACGAGTGGATCCTGTGGTGGATCGGTCTGGACCGGGTCCGGCGAGACCAGCCGACCTGCCTCGCGGCCGGTGCAGTCGAGCTCGCCGCCCCCTTCGCGCTCACTTACCGCCATGGTCTGCGCAGCGATGCGACGCGGCGAAAGCCGAATCGCGTGGATCTGTTGAGCGATGACGCCGAAACGTGGATCCGAGACTTCGTCGTCGAGGACGCGATCCCGGCTCTCCAGGCGTGGCCCCGGGAGCGATTGAAGCAGATCGCCGAGGACGATTCGGCGGACCCGCCCGAGCAGCGGGCCTGGCCGCTCGTCGCCCCGTTTCTGGCCGGTTGGCGCGTGGTGGAAGACTCCGGCTCACCCGCGGAACCGGCCGAGCATGCCATCCAGGTTCTCGCGACAAAGCCGGGGGACGGCAGCGATCGCCGGCTGGTATCGGGCGCTGCTCGACGCCTGGGAGTCGGGAGGTCGGCTGGCGGCGCTGACGTTTCTCGAGGATCGACGAGCAGCTACCCTCGCCTCGCTCAAACTGGCCCGACGCTGAAGTGCCGGAGGTGCCGCGCCGCCCTGGGGCGGAAGCGCTGACCGCCAGCCTCAGCCCGGCGGTCGGTCGGCGACAGAGATGAGGCTCGGTGCGGAGCTGCGGGGACTCAGCGGTCATGACACTGACGTCTACCAGGCAGTTTCACGGGCCGATGGAAGGCCGCCACCTCCAAACCGCGCCGAACGGGGCGTAGGGTGCGCCCAGAGACAGAGGGAGGGCTCACAATGCCGCTACTCAGGGGCCGTCACCACGACGACGCCACGCGATACCAGATGCGCGAGAAGATCTTCGCGATCGGCGACGACTACTGGGTCGAGAACGGCGCCGGCGACCGGGTGCTCAAAGTGAACGGCAAGGCGCTGCGAGTCCGCGACACCTTGATCCTCGAGTCACCCGGCGGTGAGGAGCTGTTCTCGATCAAGCAGAAGCTGGTGCACGTCCGCGACACGATGAAGATCGAGCGGGCCGGCAACCCGGTCGCCACCGTGAAGAAGGCCCTCATCACTCCGCTCCGTGACCGGTTCTCGATCGAGGTCGAGGGCGGCGAGGACATGGAAGCCAAGGGCAACATCGTCGATCACGAGTACAAGATCGAGCGTGGCGGCGACACGGTGGCGGAGGTGTCGAAGAAGTGGTTCCGGGTCCGGGACACGTACGGCATCGAGATCTCTGCTGGGCAGGACGACCCGCTCATCCTCGCGGTCGCTGTCTGTATCGACCAGATGTCCCACGACGCCGGCTGACCACCGCAGCTTCCCCGCGACTCTTCGCTAGCTCCGACTCTGCTGCCCGCCCAGAGCTCAGACCACTGCTGCCCTGACCGAAAGGACGTCCGGCAGGTGTTCCACCAGCTCGGTCCACGACTCGCCGTCGTCGAGGCTGGCGAAGACACAACCGTCGCGGGCACCGACGTACAGGCCGGTGCGGTCGGCGTTGTCGGCGGTGAAGGCGTCGCGCATCACGGCCGCGAAGAACCCGTCCGGCAGGCCTGCCGCCGACTCGGTCCAGGTCGTACCGGCATCGGTGGATCGCCAGACCCGGGCGCGGCCGCCGGGCGGGATCCGCTCGCTGTCGGCGACCAGCGGAAAGACGAACACCGTGTCCGGGTCGTGCGGGTGCACCACGATCGGGAACCCGAAGTCGGCCGGCAGCCCGTCGGCGATGGAGACCCACTCGGCCCCCGCGTCGTCGGAGCGGTACACGCCGTGGTGGTTCTGGGCGTACATCCGCTCCGGCCGAGCCGGATGGGACGCGACCTTGTGCACACACTGCCCGAACTCCGGCCACGGGTCGGGGAAGAAGTACGCCTTGATGCCCTTGTTCGCCGGGTTCCAGCTCGTACCACCATCGACCGTGCGATACACCCCGCCGGTGGACATCGCCACGGTCAGACTCTGCCCGTCGTCGGGATGCGGCACGATCGTGTGGATGGCCTGCCCACCGAAGCCGGCTCCCCAGTCGGGCCGGTGCGGGTGGTCCCACAGCGAACGGACCAGCTCGAACGACTCGCCTCCATCGGCCGAACGGAACAGTGCCGACGGTTGGGTGCCGGCGTACAGGACCCCGGGCTCCTCGGTCCGGCCGGGCTGGATCTGCCAGACCCGCTCGACGCTGGCGCCGAGGCCCTCCGGGAACTTCACGCTCGCGCCGAGCGTCTCCGTCCAGCTGTGTCCCAGATCATCGGATCGGTAGACACCGGGCCCGAAGTGCTCGCTGGTGCCACCGACGAACAGTCGCGGTACGTCCCCGCGGGTGTCGATACAGGTCGCATAGATGCCCTGCATCAAGAATTCGGGCTCTGAGAAGGACCACGACCGCCGGTCCTCATCGGACCGACCGATCCACAGGCCCTTCTTCGTCCCGACCAGCAGCACCGCTTCGGCCATCTTCGCCCTCCCGGATCGTGCGACTCAGCGCTTTCGGCCAGTCTCCGCGACCCGAGCGCCACTGTCGAGCCTGCCCGACGTCCGGTGAGGCTTCGGGACCAGGGGTCGTGGACCTGTCGACGGCAGATGCTCCACAGATCCGATCGGCCCAGCCGATTCACGCTCAGCAAGATCGACTTCGCCCAACGCCGGAGCATTTGACGGCGCCTGCTTGCCGCGATCGGCGCTCACCAGCCCTCGGTCAGCACCTGGTCCAGGCGATCGACGAAGAAGTCGCCGCTTTCCTGGGTGCAGCACAGTGGCGGCTTCACCCTCAACACGTCGGAGTATGCGTCGGCGTCGCGATCCGCGGCATCCGGACCGCGATGCTCGCCGCGGAACAGGTTCGGCATCGGCGCGAGCTGGACCCAGGGCGGCCGGGTCCCGCGGAACTCCGGGTTGTCGTTCAGCGAGGCCCGTCTAGTTCAGGCGCATCTGCCCGGCCAGCGGGCAGTCGAACGGATCTCGGGCTGCTAGCCCGACCCGGTTGAGGTAGCCGATGACGATCCGGTACGAGGAGAGCATGCTGGTCTCGGTGTAAGGGACGCCGAGGCTCCGGCAGTGCTCGCGGACGAGCGCGCGGGCCTTGCGCAGGTGGGGTCGAGGCATGTTCGGGAACAGGTGGTGCTCGATCTGGAAGTTGAGGCCGCCGTACAGCGCGGTCGCCCACCAGCCGCCGCGGATGTTGCGGGAGGTGCGCACCTGCTTGCCGAAAAAGTCCAGCTTGACCTCCCGCGAGACGATCGGCATGCCCTTGTGGTTGGGCGCGAACGACGCGCCCATGTAGAGCCCGAAGACGGCGAGCTGCACGCCGAGGAACGCGCACGCCATGCCGAACGGAAGCGCCCAGAACAGCAGGCTCAGGAAGATCGTGAAGCGCAAGACAAGGAACACCAGCTCCCACCACTTGCCCTCCAGCCGGCCGCGGTCGATGAGGCTGCGCACAGACTTGAGGTGCAGGTTCAGCCCTTCCAGCAGCAGCAGCGGAAAGAACAGGTAGCCCTGGCGACGGGTGATCCAACGAACGAGACCCTTGCTCGCGGCGGCGTCGTCCTCGAGGAAGGAGATCGTGTCCGCATCGATGTCCGGATCCTTGCCGACCTTGTTCGGGTTGGCGTGGTGGCGGTTGTGCTTGTTCATCCACCAGCTGTAACTGATCCCGACGACCCCGACGGCGAGCAGCCGACCATATCGGTCATTGGCTCGTCCACTGGTGAAGATCTGGCGGTGGGATGCCTCATGCCCCATGAAGGCGAACTGGGTCAAGATGATGCCGAGCGCGCCCGCCATCAGCAGCTGCAGCCAGGACTCTTGGAGCAGGACCACCCCGGTGACGACACCACCCAGGGCGAGCACGAGAACGGCCAGCAGGACGATGTAGAAGACGGGCGTACGACCGACGAGGCCCTGCTCGCGGACACGCTGCGCAAGGGCGGTGAAGGTCTGGGTGAGTGGCTGCTTGGCGAGCCTGGCCGTGGCGGCGGAGTCGGCCGCGGATGTGGCGATAGAAATAGCGCGCTCCTCTGTCGTTGCAGGTCGACTTCCCAGTCGGGAGTGCAAGCACGGGAATCAGGAACTCAACCGAGACAGATGCTCACGCAGATACCTCCAGCGTACGCGAGCGCGCCAACATCGGCGACCCTGCGAAGGCTCGGGACAGCTGGTTGTGACCGTTGTCTCGCACGGACACCGAAAACGAAGTAGACACAAGAAGCGCCGACCCGATGGGCCGACGCTTCGTGCGATGTACGCGATTGCGTACGGGTGAATCAGATCGCGCGAACCCGATCCGCCTGCGGGCCCTTCGGGCCCTGCGTGGTGTCGAACTCGACGCGCTGGCCCTCATCGAGCGAGCGGTAGCCGGTGGACTCGATTGCG
The DNA here is from genome assembly GCA_963797165.1 of uncultured Actinomycetota bacterium. Classification (GTDB taxonomy): domain Bacteria; phylum Actinomycetota; class Actinomycetes; order Propionibacteriales; family Propionibacteriaceae; genus Microlunatus. Next base: position 261,293 of record CAWCOM010000013.1, on the reverse strand, counting down.
CTGTAGTGGACGAAAACGTCCGCGCCGCCGCCATCGACTGCGATGAAGCCGAAGCCCTTTTCGCCGTTGAACCATTTGACGGTTCCCTGTGCCATGAACTCTCCTAGCATCTCGAGGTCGCACCTCGCGACTCTCGGACTGCTGTCGGACGTCAGAATCACCTCACGCCCACGCAAACCTCAGGGGCGTAGCACTGACCACGGCTCAAGAATTGCAACAGCACTGCAAGTATGGCACATCCTCGACGCTCCGTCGTACGACCGAGGTGGATGGGACTAGATTCGGCAGCGTGACGCAGCACGCGATCACCACGCCGAAGCAGAGCGAAGGTGGAGAGTTCATGACATACGACGTCGGATACTTCGTCGGCAGCTTGTCGTCCACATCGATCAACCGAGAGCTCGCGAAGGCCCTGATCAAGGTGGCTCCCGACGAGCTGAGATTCACCGAGATCGGGATCGGCGATCTCCCGTTGTACAGTCCCGACTACGACGAGGCCTACCCATCGGAGGCGCTGGCCCTCAAGCAGGCGATCGCCGATTCAGACGCGATCTTGTTCGTCACGCCCGAGTACAACCGCTCGATCCCGGGTGCGCTGAAGAACGCGATCGACTGGGCCTCCCGACCGTGGGGGCAGAACTCGTTCGATCACGTGCCCACCGCGATCATCGGGGCATCGATCGGGGCCATCGGCACGGCCGTCGCGCAGCAGAGCCTGCGGGCGGTGCTCGCCTTCTGCAACGCCCGCCAGATGACCGCTCCGGAGGCCTACATTCACTTCTCGCCGGACCTGTTCACCGGTGACGGCGAAGTCAGCAATGAGGGCACCCGCGAGTTCCTGCGCGGCTTCATGGGCGACTTCACCGAGCACATCGAACGAGTCCTGACGGTGCTGCCGCGGCACTAGATCGGGCGGTCCCGTCAGCGGGCGAGCGCGGCGGGGGCGTGTGCCGGTTGGGCCAGGCCGGCTCAGCGCCAGTTCTTCGACCGTTGCCTGGCCTCGTGCCGTGTCGTCACTAGGCTGCCTAGCATGCCCGCTCGAGCTTCGACCGGCCGCGATCTTGCTTGGCCGAACGACCCCCGTGCCCGGACACTGGCGATCGAGTTGTACGAGTCGGTGTCCGAGCGGCCATTCGTCTCGATCCACAACGGGCTGCCCGCCCGATACCTGGCAGAAGATCTACCGATCACCGATCCGATCAATCTGTTGATCTCCCACGACCAGGGCATCCAGGCGCTGCTGCGCAGCAACGGGATCCGGACCGAGTTCACCCTTACCGACGGGTGGCGAGCCGAGAACGCGTCTCGGCAAGCTTTCGTCCTGCTGTGGCGCCACCTCGTCGGCGTCTGGGCGCAACCATGGATGCAGTCCGAGGATGACGAGACCGCACAGCTCGCCGGACTGCCGTCCTTCGCGGATGACCGCGATCCCGAAGCAGTGTACGACGCCATCGCCGCCCAGCTGGTCGAGCGGCCGATGTACCCCCGCCGCGTGCTGGCAGCGGCGAACCTCGGCTCGTTCGCCACCAGCGACGATCCGGCCGACGACCTGCGCGCCCATCGGGTGCTGGCCGAGGATCCGGACTTGTCCGGTCGGGTCGTTCCGACGTTCAGCCCGGATCGTTACCTCGATCCGTCCCGTCGCGGTTGGCGGACGGACGCCGATCTCCTCGCCGAGGTGACGGGCACGGGGACCGATGTCCTCGCCGGGTTCCTCGAGGCGCTCGAAGAGCGACGCCGCTACTTCATCAGCAGAGGAGCGGTCGCCACCGAGCACCACAGCAGCGACGTGCCGATCTCTCGGCTGTCGGCCCGGGATGCTTCCCGGCTCTTCGGGTTGGCGAGGTCGGCAGAGCTCCTGCCGGACGAGGCGAAGGCGCTGCAGGGCCACCTGCTGTGGGAGTCGGGACGGATGTCGGCCGACGACGGGCTGATCATGGGACTCTTCCCACCGGCCGGCTTTTCCCCCAGCTCGGCCTCCGGGCCCGGATCGGCCGATGTGGGTGTCGCCGATCGAGTCCGTCCGCTGCTGGCCGACTTCGGAGCGGTCGGTCGCTGTCGGGTACGGCTCTTCACCATCGACACCGCCGCGTACGTGTCCGAGGTGTTGCCGTTGGCGGTCCAGTACCCCACCCTGGCCGCCGTGCCTCCCACCCGTTTCGCCGACGATCCGGCGGATCTCCGGGCCGTCCGGGTCGAGGCGATCACCGCAGCCGGAGCCGCCCGCACGATCGGGGTCGTCGACGACATGAGTGGACCGTTCGCGCTGCCGGTGCGCCATCGACTTGCCCGCCGGTTGGACGCCGGCGCCCTGGCCGAGCTCGTCGTCGCCGGTCGGTTGACGGCGGAGTCCGCGTCCGCAGAGCTGGCTGCTGCGGTCGCCCAGAGCCGCTGACGACGGGTCGCGATCAGATCTCGATCGTCAAACCGTGGCCGAGCACGTAGCGGTTCCCGTCGGTGTCGAGGTAGACGTAGGGCCGCCCGTCCATGTACCGCTCCTTGTCGTAGCCGGGGACGTCGTTGGGCGAGGCGCAGATGCCGTTCTCGTCGACGGCGATGGCCGCATTGTCGATCGGGAATGTCAGGGGCAGCCGGCCGGAGGGTGCGAAGGTCCCGACGATCGCGTCGAACAACGTCTCGGTGCGGGTGTCGAACCCCGCCACGACCGCGTCAGCAAGTGGCTCGAGGTTGCCGAGCAACCAGGGCATGGTCACGTTGAGCCCCACCGCGACCTGTGAGACAACGGCGCAGACGTCGCGGATCTTCGCCAGCGCGACGTTCGTGCCTTCGTGGATGTCCAGGTCGAGCAGCCCGGTGGAGTGGAAGTAGTCCCCGGTCGACGGGTTCACGAACAGCACCGCAACGTCTGCGTGGTGGTAGTCGGTGGTGAACCGGATGGCCGGGTGCGCAGCGGCGAGGTCGACACGCAGGCGGTCGAGCTTGGACACCCGGAGGTCGGCCTCGAAGAGCTCGACGTAGACGGCACGTCCGGCCAGCCGATCGGGCCGGAGCGGAAGGGTGGCGGCGTGATTCTTCAGCAGGACGACGGAGCGGCGATGCGCCTGATCGGCGGCAGCCACGAACTCCGCGTTCGCGACCACCTCGTCAGCCCGCTCAGGATCGACATAGGGGTTGTCGAAGAGTCCGAGGGCGAACATCTCCTCGGTGAGTCGCCGGGCCGCGTCGTCGAGTCGTTCGGTCGTGAACAGACCACGCAGATAGGCGGTGCGGATCGACCCCACGTCGTTGGTGTCGGCAATGATGTCGGTGCCGGCCATGATCGCCTTGCCGGCCCGTTCCGGCACGCTGAGGGCTTCCACCCCCCAGGCCATCTTGGACAAGATCCCGGAGTCGGAGTTGATGTAGCCGCGGTGACCCATCGACCGCAGCAGGTCCAGAACACCCTTGTTGTAGGCGAATCCGACGCCCTCGAATCCGTCGAGCGGTGACTGTGGCATCGCCGACTTCTCGGCTGACGGGATGGCGTAGTCGTCGGCCCGATACCTGGATTCAACGGGCCCCGGCCCATGGCCGGTCCAACCGCCCGGAGCCCCGAGGCCGGCCCGGTCGGCCTCGGCATTACGCAGTGCGGCGTTGCTGATCCAGACCTGCGGTGGGTTCCGGCTGGCGACCTCAGCGCGGGCGAGGACCGGTCGAGCCGCGAAGCACCAGCCGGGTCGGCAGGAGCACCGGCTCGAGCAGTTCGCCGTCGACGGCCCGGCGACTGGCGAGACGGGCGACGGCCGTCGAGCCGAGACTGACCAGCGGTGCCGCGATCGTGGTCAGTCCCGGCTCCACCAGATTCCCGTCGGCGATGTTGTCGAATCCGATCACGCTGACATCCAGCGGCACCCGCCGACCGGCCTCGGTCACCGCTTGGATGAATCCGATCGCCATCAAGTCGTTGTACGCGATCACCGCAGTGCTCGGCCGCTGCAGCCAGCGTCCGGCCGCGTCCACACCGCCACGGATCGTCGGCAGGAACGGACCGACCTTGCGAATGTGCAGATCGAGCTCCACCCCAGCCTCACGGAGACCACGCCAGCGCATTCCATTGGCAAACGAGGCATCCGGACCGGCCAGGTAGCAGATCGAGGCGTGCCGTAGACCGATCAAGTGCTCCGTGGCCTTCTTGATCGCCCGCACGTTGTCGCTGACCACCGACGAGACCTCCGCGACCGTGCGGTTCACGACCACCACCGACTTCCGCTTCGCCAGAGCCCGGATCTGGTGATCGGAGAGGCGTGAGGACGCCAGCACGAATCCATCGACCGTCGCCTCGAGTCGCGCGATCGCTCGTTGCTCTGCCTCCGCTGACTCCTGGGTCTCGATGATCGCCAGGGTCAGACCGTGCTGCGCCGCTTCCCGCTCCGCACCGCGGACCATGCCGACGAACACCGGGTTGGCGATGTCAGCCACGACGAACGCCAGCACGCCGGTCCCGCGGGCCGACATCGGCAGCTCCATCCGTCCCGACCGGTAGCCGAGCTCGGTCGCGACTCGACGGACATGCTCCGCCGTGCGGAAACTCACCCGACCCGGCTTGGACAGAGCCCGCGACACCGTCGACGGCGCAACACCCGCGACGCGGGCGACGTCGTAGATCGTCGGCTCCGATGTGCCGTCGTCGTCCATGCGGCCTCCCGAGCCCGAACCTAGCAACTCACACCGGGCGCCGGCAGCACGCTGACCCTCGACGAATTCTCCTCGCCTGGAGGCCGCCGTCCGACGTACGCTCCACCATGGCCGGGCGTCGTGGCTGCGCCGCAGATCAACCGAGGTGCGAACCGCTGGCTTCGGATGCTGACCCTCGCGCTGTTCGCGGCGCTCCTGGGCTGCGTTGCCCACACCGTCTGGTTCTGGTTCCGGACGATCTCGTTCCCCTTCCCGGTGGACTACAGGGAGGGGCCGTTGCTGGAGCAGGCCGTGCGACTCGGCCATGGGCTCTCCATCTACCGCATCCCCGCCTCCGAACCGCCGTGGCTGATCGGGAGCTACCCGCCGCTCTTTCCGTTGCTGAACAGTCTGTGGGAGCGGCTCTTCGGTCCGGCGTACTGGTATGGCCGGATGACGTCCGCCGCCAGTGCGGTCGGCGCGGCGCTGTTCGCCGGAGTACTCCCTGGACAACCTGACCTGGTATGTCGTCGATCTCGGCAAGCGGGTGCCGATCCTACTGGTCGTGCTGCTGGCGTACGCCGTGATCGCGGTTCGGAATCGTCCGCTCTCGGCCCGATTGATGCTGCCGTACGGGCTCGCCGCCCTCGTGATCGCCGCCACCGCCGGCAAGTCGGGATCGAGCCTGAACTACCTGCTGGAGCTGAGCACGGCGATGGCGCTGGCCGTCGGATTCCTGCTGGCGGCGTTGCGACCCCATCCGCGACTTCGCCTCGCGACGCTGGCCGCCCTGCTGGCCCAGGCCGTCTTGCTGCTGCTCTTCCCGCATCCCTACTTCGCCATCACCGCCGGGCAGACCGACGACCCCGGGCCGGAGCAGAGGCTGGCGAGGCTTGTCGAAGAGGCCCGCGGGCCGGTGCTGGCCGACGAGGACGCCGGATTCCTGCCGCTCACAGGCCGACCGATCGAGCTCCAACCGTTCGAGCTCAGCCAGTTGAGCTACGCCGGGACGGTGGGACCAGACACCGCTGCTGGAGGTGATCGCGCAGCGTCGGTACGCGCTGATTTTGATCTACACCGTGCCGGACATCCCGGTCGTCGAGTATCGCTGGACGCCGGAGATGCTCGCCGCCATCGACCGGTCGTACGTCGTCCAGGAGAAGATCAGCCGCAGCTACGGCACCACGCTGGTGTACGTGCCGCGGGCCTGATCCCCGGGTCGCCACACAGTGGCCGCCCTGCCCGTGGCAATCGAATTCGAGGCCATGATCGGTCCGCGATGCGCGAGGCCTGGCCGACTCCAAGCGCGCCGAGCTGGAGGGCAGTCGAGCCGAGCGTGGCGATGGCCCAAGCCTTGGTGGACGAGGCCTTGGTGGACGAGGCCTTGGTGGATCGGGCGCTGGTGGATGGGGCGCCGATGGACCGGACCCAGGTGAACCGGGCGCTCGGCCGACCATCCTCGACGGCGCAGTACGGTGGCAGTTCTCGGGCGATGGGCAAGATCAGTGGGACCGGATCGGAGATGACCACCAGATGAGCGACGTCCAGCCTCCCGACGCGGCGGTCGGGCTCGTTGCCGGCACCGAGGACTCGACGCCGCTGGTCTTCCGGGTGGCGATCGGCCCCGGCGCATATCTCCAGCTCGACGACGTCGTGCTGACGGTCCGCGACGTGCCGGGCATCGGGCCGGTCAGCACGGCGGGCATCGTCACCCAGGTGAAGGCCCGACACGAGGGGGCGTCGTTCGGCTCCGATGTGTTCCTCATCTCCGACGGTGTGCTGCCGGCCCACGTCCAAGAGCTCGCCGAGGTCACCACGACCCGGGTCGATCCGGAGTGCTACATCCCGCCGCTGCCGGGCACGGTGGCGAGCCGGGCCTCCGGGGCCGCGCGGGACAAGGCGCTGTACTTCGATCAGATGCAGACCAAGGTGCCGATCGGACTGGGTCGCGACGGCGAGCCGATCTTCGTCAACCTCGAGTTTCTCGACGGCAGCCGTGGCGCGCACGTGTCGATCTCCGGCATCTCCGGCGTGGCCACCAAGACCAGCTTCGCGCTGTTCCTGCTGCACGCGCTGTTCACGTCCGGCGCGCTCGGCACACGAGCCGTCAACGCCAAGGCGCTCATCTTCTCGGTCAAGGGCGAGGACCTGCTCTTCCTCGATCAGCCCAACCGCCGTCTGGACGACGACCTCCGGGCCGACTACGCGCGGCTCGGCCTCGAGGCCAGACCGTTCGGCTCCGCCGGGTTCTTCGCGCCGCCGATCCCCGGCGATCAGACCGGCCGCCCGCACGTCACCGGCCGTACGTCGGGCGTGAACGCCTTCTGGTGGACGTTGGCGGAGTTCTGCCGCACCGAGTTGCTGCCGTACGTCTTCGCCGACGTCGAGGACGAACGCAACCAGTACACGATGGTCGTCCACCAGGTCGCGACCCGGCTGGTCCGCGAGGCCGTGCCGGCGGGACGCGACGGTGCGGTCGCGATCGACGGGACGACCGTCCGCACTTGGCCCGAGCTCGTCGACCTGATCGCCGACAAGGTCACCGACGACGCCACCCGCGCGGACTGGGCGGGACCGGTCACCGGCATCGGCACGGTCAACGCGTTCATCCGCCGGCTCCGATCGTCCGTCCGTGCGCTGAGCCCGATCCTGCGCGGCGACCTCACCGAGACCTCGGCCAGGACGATCGACACCGCGAACCAGCAGGTCACCGTGATCGACCTGAACAACCTGCCCGAGCGTGCCCAGCGGTTCGTGGTCGGCGTGGTGATCGCCGCGGAGACCGCCCGCAAGGAGAAGGCCGGGCCGGGCGGCCTGCTGTTCACCATGATCGACGAGCTGAACAAGTACGCGCCGCGCGAGGGCAACTCCCCGATCAAGGACCTGCTGCTCGACATCGCCGAACGTGGCCGCTCCCTCGGCATCATCCTGATCGGGGCCCAGCAGACCGCCAGCGAGGTGGAGCGCCGGATCGTGTCGAACTCCTCGATCAAAGTCGTCGGACGGCTGGATCCGGCCGAGGCCGGCCGGCCCGAGTACGGCTTCCTGCCACCCTCGCAGCGACAGCGGGCGACCCTGGCCAAGCCTGGTGCCATGTTCGTCTCGCAGCCCGAGATCCCGGTGCCGCTGGCGATCGAGTTCCCCTTCCCCGCCTGGGCGACCCGGCTCAGCGAGTGCGCCGATCCGCTGACGATGGGTACTTCGGGAGGCCCTCGACGGCTCGGCAGGCCGCCCGACGGAATGTGTTCGACCGGGTGCCCACCATCGGATCGGACGACGATTTCGACGACGCGGGCATCGAGCCGCCGGCGCCGTTCTGACCGCGAGCACAGGAACCCGAGCGATGAAGCTGCTGCACACCTCCGACTGGCACGTCGGCAAGACCCTCAAGGGCCGCTCGCGGCTGGACGAGCAGAAGGCCGTGCTGGCCGAGATCGTCACCCTGGCTCAGCAGCACGAGGTCGACGCGATCGTGATCGCCGGCGACGTCTACGAGAACGTCGCACCGAGCGCCGAGGCCCAACAGCTGGTGGTCCGCACTCTGCTGCGGCTCGCCCGCGCCGGGATCGAGGTGATCGCGATCGCCGGGAACCACGATCACGGCCCGACGTTCGAGGCGTACCGGCCACTGATGGGCGTGGCCGGGATCCGGCTCTTCGGCCAGGTCCGATCCGCCGAGCAGGGCGGCGCCTACCGGTTCACGGCCCGGTCGACGGGTGAGCAGGCCGTGGTCGCGGTGCTGCCGTTCCTGTCCCAGCGGTACGCCGTGAAGGCCGCTCAGCTGATCAGCCAGACGCCCGCCGAGAACGTCGGGGCCTACGATCAGATGATCCGGGAGGTCCTGGACAACCTCACCGCGCCGTTCTCGGATCAGACGGTGAACCTGATCATGGCCCACCTGACCTGCACCGGCGGCGTCTTCGGCGGCGGTGAGCGGGCCGCGCAGTCGATCATGGAATATCACGTGCCAGCAGGAATCTTCCCGGTGTGCACGCACTATGTGGCTCTCGGCCACTTGCACCGCAGGCAACGGATTCCGGCGCCGGCACCGGTGCACTACTCGGGTGCGCCACTGGCCGTGGACTTCGGCGAGCAGGCGAACACGAGCGTCGTCTGCCTGGTCGAGGTCGGACCAGATACGCCCGCCAAGATCACCGACCTGCCGATCACCAGCGGGCGCCGGCTGCGGACCGTGACCGGCACCGTGGAACAGATCCTGGCGGACCCGACCGCGTACGGCCAGGACTATCTGCGGGTCTGGGTGCGGCAAACGACGTACGCCGGAATGCGCGAGGAGCTGCTCGATGCGCTGCCCAACGCGCTGGAGATCAGGATCGATCCGCAGTTCGCGCAGAGCCCGAACCAACACGTCGTGCGCAGCAGCCACGCGACCAAGACGCCGGCTGAGTTGTTCGCCGACTACTGCGCGCACGCCGGGGTGGACGATCCGCGGGTGTCCCGGCTGTTCGACGAGCTCGGCGACGAGCTGAGTCACGGCTCCGGGAGGCGTTGATCATGCGGCCCGTGCGGCTCGATCTCGACGGCTTCGCCAGCTTCCGCGACAGAGCTGTCGTGGACTTCACCGACGCCGAGTACTTCGCCCTCGTCGGCCCGACCGGATCCGGCAAGTCCACCGTGGTCGACGCCTTGACCTTCGCCCTCTATGGTTCGGCGCCGCGCTGGGGCAGCACGACGTCGATCCAGTACGCCCTCGCGCCGACCGCGAACCGCTGCACGGTCCGGCTGATCTTCGACGTCGCCGGTCAGCGGTACGTCGTTGCCCGGGAGGTGCGGCGCAGCGGGGCACAGATCTCGCAGAAGAACACGACGCTCGAACGCTTCCTCGATCCGGCGGCGACCGGCGACCCGACCGCGGACGAGGCGACGGAGGTCCTCGCCGACAACCCGCGGTCGATCCGTGACGAGGTGGCCGATCTGCTCGGCCTCGAGCTCGCCGAGTTCTGCACCTGCGTTGTGCTGCCACAGGGCGAGTTCCAGACGTTCCTCAAGGCCAGCGTCACCGAGCGCCAGAACATCTTGCTGAAGCTGCTCGGCGCGCGGCACTACGACGCGATCGGGAAGCTGGCCGGACGGCGGGCGGCCGATGCCACAGCCCGAGTCGAGGCGCTCACTGCCCAGCTGGGCGAGTACGCGGATGCAACCGAGGAGCACGAGGCGGCGGCACGAGCTCGGGAGACCGAGCTGGAGAAGCTCCAGGCCGCAGTGGAACGATCGGTCATGACGATCGCAGCCGACGCGGCGGCCCGGGCCGCGTCGCACCAGGAGGCGGCCCGCACCGGAGCGGAGATCGAGTTGCTGGCTGAGATCCGTGCTCCAGAGGGGTTGGTCGACCTCCAAGCCGGCGCGGAATCCGCCGAACGTGCCTACCGGGAGGCGAGCGCGCAGGAGCGGGAGGCCGGCCGGGCGGCGGCCGCGGCGGAAGAAGCGCTCGCGGCGGGGCCGGATCGTCGGCGGCTCGAGGAGACCGTTCGCTGGCGGGACGAGTGGACGGCGGGAACGGAACGGCGACCGGTGGTCGAGCAGCTCGCGGACGCCGCCGGAGTGGCTCGTACGGCGGCTGCCGAGCAGGCGGCCGCGGCCGACGAGGCGCTCGACCGGACCCGGTCGAAGCATCGGGACGCGACGACCCGCCGAGACGCCGCTGATACGGCCCGCACCGCCCTGCTGGCCCGGATCGCCGCTCTACAAGAGGTGCGCACGCCCGACGGGGTGGCGGAGCTCGACGCACGAAGCGTCGCCGCCGCAGCGGCGCTCGGTGAGGCGGCACGCGCCAGACAGAGCGCGGACGCAGAGCTCGGCGCGGCGCAGGCCCTGCTGGACGAGCTTCCGGAGCGGAGCGCACTGGACGGGCTGCGCAGGACGATCGACGCGTATCGCACCTCCACCAGCAGAGTCGCCGCGCTGGACGCGAAGCGACAGGAGCTGGTGGCGGGCGTCGACGTCGCCCGGGCAGCCGTGGCGGCGCGCACCGCCGACAGCGACGCCGCTCGGGCAGCCCTGGACGAGCTCCGGACCCGATCTGCGGCAGCCGATCTGCGGCCGCACCTCCGGGTCGGGGACGCCTGCCCGGTGTGCGAGCAGACCGTCGCGACCCTGCCGCCGCACGCCACAGCCCCGTTGCTCGACGTCGCCCGGACCGCGAGAGCCGACGCGGAGGAGTCGCTCGCGCGAGCGCGCGACGAGCAGCACGAGCTGGCCACCGGTCTCGCCACGGTAAGCGCTCAGCTCGCCGAGACCGTCGAGTCGGCCGCCGCGCTCGACCAGACCCTGGCCACCGCACTGCCGGAGAACCCTGTGGGTCCGGACCGCGACCCGGCGCGGGACCTCGCTGGCTACGACCGACGAGTCCGGGAGCGAGAGACGGCCGCCGCCCGTCAGCGGGCGGCGGTGGTCGCGGCGGATCGAGCCCGAGCCGCGCTCGATGCGGCCGACCTGACGAGTGTCGAGCTCGCCCGGGAGGCCGAGCGGGCCTGGGCGGAGCTGCACACCACCCGCGGCCGGCTGGTGTCAGACGGCGCCCCTGAGCTGAGCTCCGGGGATCTGGCGGCGGCTTGGCGGGAGCTGACCGGCTGGGCCAGCAGATCGGCGGAGCGACTGGTCGCCGCGGAGCTTCCCACCGCCGATCGAGCTCTCGCAACGGCAGACGAGAACGCGAGCGTAGCCGCCGACGACCTGACCCGGGCGGTGGCGACGAACCGCACCGCAGCCCAGGCACTCACAACCGCCGCCGTCGAGGAGCAGCGCGCGAGCTCGGATCGGCAGCGGCTGCACGGCCGACTTGCGGAGCTGGACCGACTGCTTGCCGACCGACCGGATCCGGCCCAGACGCAGCGGCTGCTGGTCGAGCGGGAACAGTTGGAGTCGGCCGCGCGGCTTGCCCGGGCTGCCGCTCAGGAAACGTCGGCCGCCCGCCAGGCTGCAGAGCAGGACCGCGACGACGTACGAGTGGAGCTGCAGCGGGCGCGAACCGCGCTCAACGCCACCAGGGAACCGCTGATCGGTCTCGGTGCGCCGCAGGTCGGCGGCACCGACCTGGCCGAGGACTGGGACCGGTTGACGGCATGGGCCCGAGACTGCGTCGAGCAGCGACTGGCGACGTCGGCCGAGCTGCAGGCCCGGCTGGCCGAGCTCGGCGACGACCTGCGCGCCGGTGTTGCCGAGCTGGCCGGAGTGCTGGCCCAGCACGCGCTCGAGCCTGCCGCGGGCATGCCCGAGCTGGATCCCGATGATCCCGTTCTGGCGGCCGAGGTCGGCCGGATTCCGGCGCTCGTGCTGGTCGAGCGCGAGGCCGCCCGGGGGCGTACGCGGGAGATCGTTCGGCGGCGGGCGGCGGCAGACAAGCTGCGGGCGACGATCGCCAAGGACACCGAGATCCAGCAGGTGTCGGCCGAGCTGCAGCGGCTGATGGGATCGCGGCGCTTCCCGCAGTGGCTGGCCGATGCCGCGCTGGACACGCTGGTGGCCGACGCGTCGGCGTCGTTGATGCGATTGTCCAACAACCAGTTCGACCTGACCCACGAGCGGGGCGAGTTCTTCGTCGTCGACCACGCAGATGCGGATTCCCGGCGCTCGGTGCGTACGCTCTCCGGCGGTGAGACGTTCCAGGCCAGTCTGGCCCTCGCGCTGGCCTTGTCCGAGCAGCTGTCGACGCTCGCGGCGGGCGGTCGGACCACGCTGGACTCGATCTTCCTCGACGAGGGTTTCGGCACCCTCGACCCGGATGCGCTGGAGATCGTCGCCGGGACGCTGGAGAACCTCGCCCAGGAGGATCGGATGGTCGGAGTGATCACCCACGTCTCGGCGCTGGCCGAGCGGGTACCGGTGCGCTACGACGTCAGTCGGGACTCGCGTACGTCTTCGATCGTCCGGGTGGGACCATGATCGCCGACGTGGGTCGATCCCGGATGCGCTTCGCGGTCGATGGCTGGGATCCCAACTACGGAACGAGTCTGGAGGTCGAGGGCGACGCGGAGGCGGCGACCCAGGTGATCGCCGACGTCGAGTGCGACCGGGCCCGCTGGTCTCCGATCCGGCCGAAGGAGGTGGCTCCGCCCGCGGCGACGATCTTCGTCGATGGCGTCCGGCGACTCGAAGCCCGGATCTGGATCGACGAGCCGGCGGGCGCCATCTCGGAAGGCGGCTCCGACTCCGACACCGATCCGACCCGGCGGGCGACCGAGGCCTCCGCGGCGCTGTGTGCCTCGTACGCGGCCGGGTCGGTCTGCTGTTGCCGTGAGGGCGCGCACCTGCTGAACGCCGAGGTGCGCCGAGGCCTGTTCACCGCCGCAACGCACGCGACGGACCTCGCGACCTGGGCCGGGAGCTACCAGGTGTTCCCGACGGTGATCAAGGAGAACCAGGGGTTGGCGATCAGCCTGTCCGCCTCGCTCCAGCACCAGCTCAGCACACTTGAGATCACCACCGCCGTGGCGGCCCGCAATCAGCTACGCGAGCATGGGATCCCCGATCGAGCCGAGCTCCTCGTCGTCGACGGACCCGTCCGCGGCCGGGAGAACCTGCAGCGGGTGCTCGGCTTCATCAAGTCCCACCAGATCGCCTATCTGGAGCCCCGACTGCACGCCATGATCGGCACGCTGGCCGCCGGCGAACGAACGCCGGTGTTCCTGCTCGGGACGAGCTGGGACCGGTTCAGCTGGTACCTCCGGCTGCCTTGCCTACCCGGCCAGCCCTGGGCCGGCATCGCCCGCGTCGAGTGCGCCGCGAACCTGCCCTCGCACGAAGCCATCGCGCTGGCCGACCTGTCCCAGGCTGTGCTGCCTCGCTTCGCGTCGGCGGAGTACAAGGACGCCCGGGCCCCGCAGAACCTGTATCCGGTGGCCGGCCTCGAGCGCGAACTGCGCCGTCGGCTGGGCGACTCGGCCCTGCTCTACCGAGCGCTCCGGCAAGCGGCGTTCGGTTCGTGAGCCGGCTGTCCGCCATGCACATAGGTGCTTCGCCGATACCGCCGCAAACGTGAGAATTCCTACGATGAGGCCCCTCGTGACGCGCATCGGCCGGGCGTTCGCCGCGACCGCCGACTGCTCGTGGGGTGGCTGGCGGGGCGTCTCGCGGGCGGCTGTCGACGAGGTGGGTCGATGAGCGGCAGCAATCACCCACCTCCTACGGGGCCGCCTGATCCATTCGGGCCCCGATCGGAACACCAGATGAGCGGCGACACCAGCCACACGCCTCCGGAAATGACCATCCGGTGGGAGTCGCCACAGCACGGAGTCTGGTGGAGCACTCCGGACGGGCAGCCGATTCCGCCAGCCACTCCGCCACCTCAGGCGGGGTCGTCTCAGGCAACGCACGCATATCCGCCAGCGCCGCCACCGCCAGGGCCGCCACCGCCAGGGCCGCCACCGCCAGGGCCGCCACCGCCAGGGCCGCCACCGCCAGGGCGCCACCGCTAGGGCATCCGCTCAGCGCCCAGCCAGGGTTGGGTCAGCCGGGGTTCGGCCAGCCAGGGAGCGGCCCACCGCAGGGCACAGCCGAGCCGGTGGCCACGCCGCGGAGCCGCAAAGCGCTGTTGGTAGGCGTGATCGCTGCGATCGCGGTGCTGGCGATCGTCAGCGGAAGCCTGGTGGCCCGGCAGCTCCTCGCCGACAACCGTGCAGCGCAGGAGCAGCCGGCCGGCAACGGCCCCGTCCAGACCAGCACATCGCGCCCCGCCACGACCCCTCTGTCCGCAGAGCAGACGCAAGCACCACCGGACTTCACCGCCGCGCTGGCCAGCACGAGCCCGTCGGTCGTCCGGGTGATCGCGTCCACCTGTCAGGGCAGCGGCGTCGGCACCGGTTTCCTGCTCGGGCCTGACCTGGTCGTCGCGTCCTACCCATCAGTCGCACAGTCCGTCGCAACGGTGGTGCAACTGGACGACGAGGTCATCCCGGCTCGTGTCATCGGGGCCGATCCGCGCAGCGGGGTGGCTCTGCTCCACCTGATCCGCCATGCGGGCGCCGGTCTGACGCTCGCGCAGAATGCCCCCGCTCCCCGAGCAGGACGTGCTGGCGGTCGGCGTGCCGTTCCGACGCGACGCCGTCGCCGGCGCCCGCGGGCGGCTCAGCGACTCCGACAAGTCGGTGGACTACCACGGCACCAGCATCGATCGGCTACTCGGGCTCGGCGGCAACAACGACCGAGGTATGTCCGGAGCCCCTGTTGTCGACGAGTCCGGTGAGGTCGTCGGGACGGTGCTCGCGCTGCCGGACACCGATGGCCGCTGGGTCGTCGGTGCTGATCAGCTCGCGGCAGGGATCGAACGCGCACGCCGACAGCCAGCGGCAAAGGCGACGTGCTCCCACCCGACCGGTCCGCACTCCGACACCCGGGTCATGGGCAGCGGAGGTGAGAAGCTCGAGAAGGGTCTTCTGGGCTACTTCCGTGGCATCAACACCGACAACGGGGCTGCAGCCTGGAGCAACATGGGTCCGAACTACCACAAGAGCGCGATGTCGTTCGACTGGACCTCGACGTACGACTTCGACATCACGATCCATCGGATCTGGACCTCAGGTGGTCGGCAACGGGCATGGGTGACATTCGTCGCGATCAACGCACCGAGATACGCCCCGAAGGGCCTCGCGGGTGAATGGTGTGCCCGCTGGTCGTTCGACTACGAGCTCAGCGACGGCGGCGATCGCCTGTTGATCAACGCGAACCCTGGGCACAACGGCTCTACCGTCAAGATGCGGCGCTGCTGAGATCGCGACGGGCGCCTCAGCCGCCGAACAGGACGTCCAGGAAGTGGCGGTACGGCCCTGGATCGATCCCTGCCTGCGCCAACAACTCGGCGAACGCGCCGGCCACGTCGGCCATATGTCCGAGCTCGTCGCTGGCGCGCGCACCGAAGGCGTCGGCGCCGAACTTGAACCCGACGACCGCGGCGATCCAGGGGACGGTGCAAGCAGAGCAGGAGCGCCAGGGTGGCAGTCAACTTCGGTCGGGCCACGAACAGCGCCACCACGGCCAACATTGTGGCCGCCAAACCCACCACGATCGAAAAGAGGACGAACGATGCCCAGTGCGAAGCCTTGATGAAAGGGTGTCCGGTGAACTCGACGGAATTCAGCGCGGCGAAGATGCCTGAACCGACGGAGAGGGCGGCGGCGAGACCCAGAACCAGCGCGGTCCAGCTGAGCGCCTGGCCCTTTCGTGGAAGCAAGGCTGATGGCGACATGGTGAACGGGGCGGCCGAGGGGATCACCGGCGCCAGTGCGTTGGACGCCACGGCACCTTTGGCAGCCAGCCGCGCAGGCCGACGTGCCGGCATGCGTTGCGACGCCGGCGAACGGGCCGCCGAGGCCTGCGGCGGCGATGCCGGCCACGGTGAGGGGCCGTTCTGCGACCCGAGGCCATCCCGGGACGTCCCGGCTGGTGAACCGGACGGTGCCCACCCGACGGTCGGCTGTCCCGGCCACCCGGAGGGATGCTCGGGCCAGTAGGGAGATGCGGGAGCTCCGGTCAGCCGGTCCTCGCCCAGGCGGAGCAGCCGTCGTCGGGCTTCGTCGTCGGTGTAATCGGGAATATCGGACGTCATGGCGGCAACTCCTCCTCCCCAAGTGAGAACCAAGCTTCGCGCATTGGATGGGTCCGCGTCTGCATCTAAGTGCGCAAAGACGGCCCGGCCGCCCGCTACCATCGGCTGGCCGGTCTGCGGTTGGCCGACCGGTGATCGAGCCGGAGTTCCCACGCCGATCGAATTCGTCCAGTCCTGGAGCGAATCCATAGGTCGGTTGGGTACCGTTGCGGATCCTGGTGGATGAGCACAGGGGCGGTCAGTGGGACGTGAGTAACGACGATCCGTGGGGCTACGGTCAGCAGGCCGGTGGCTCCCCCGATCCTGCCTCCCCTGGTTCGGGGCGCTACCCGTTCGTCGGCAGTGCGTCGTTCACCGGCCCCGGCAACGACCCGCTCGGGCCGCCCGCGTCGGCCATCCCTGCCGTGGCGCCGATCCGCCCGCCAATTCTCTGGCTGGGCCTGAGCGCGGCGGCCGGCCTGGTCGGCGGCTTCGTCGGGTGGTTCTTCGGAGTTCGCCTAGTACCAGCCCTGCTCGGCTGGCTGCTAGCGGGTCCGGTCGCGATCGGTCTGCTGGCCAGGTACATCTGGCGCGACACCGTGCGCCGCGCCCAGCCCACCCGCACCGATTACGGCTGGACCGGTCCCGCCTACTACGCCTGCGCGGTGCTCGCGATTCTGGCGACCGCACTGGCGGCGTACGAGATCGCGCTCTGGTTCGGCCGCGGCGGCGGGCCGGTGCTGTGAGGTCTGCGGAGGCCTGTTGTTGGGAGGTCTTTTTTTCGGAGGCCTGTTGTTGGGAGCTCTCGTGGAGGGAGGTCGTCGCACCGACTGCGCGTCCTCACCGCAGCCCTGACGATCGCCGTGCTGGCAGTGCTCTTCGCTCCTGCACCGAGGGCCAGTGCAGACCCGAAGGACTCGGTGCCGGACTTCCTGGGCTGTCTGCGCGGCCAGAAGGCCGGCAGCCTGCTGATCCTGTTCGACACCACAGGCAGTCTGGAGTCGAACGATCCGGACAAGCGACGGGCCGACGCGGCCAAGGCGCTGATCGCCGAGCTGAGTGCCTTCGCCAAGGAGAACAGCGTCCAGCTCGATGCGGCCGTCACCGGTTTCGGCTGGAACTACCAGCCGGAGGGTGCATGGTCGACGCTGCTCGGCGCGTCCGGCAGCGAGGCGATCGACGCCCGGATCGACGCCGTCAGCTCGATCACGTCCGGCACTTTCGAGTCGGACTTCTGGGCTGCCCTCGACGGCGCACAAACAGGCTCTCCAGGCGCACGCCCAGCAGACGGCGCAGACCGGCGCCATACCCGGTGTCAGGCGCTGCTCTGGTTCACCGACGGCGAGTTCCACCTCAGACAGCCGCACGAACCGAGTTCAGGTCAGGAAAACTACAACGAGCGTGAAGGAGTATGCGCCAGACCTCCAGCTCACCGCCGCGGCCAACGTTGCCCCCGCGCCACGCAGAAGGGCCTCGACGCGATCTGCGCCGACGGCGGCCCCGCCGACCAGCTCCGCGCCGCCAACGTCACGATCTGGAGTATCGGGTTGTCGCCCGCCGACAACCCGGACAAGCCCGATCTGAGCCTGCTCCAACGGGTCGCCGAAGGTGTCGACAGCAACGGCAAGACCTGCGGTGCGCTGCGCAGCCCGCCAGGCAGATACTTCCGGTCGACGACGTCGACTAGCTGGTCCGCGAGATCTGGGTGCTCGCCCATCCGGGGGCCAGCACCTCAACCGGTTCGTGCTGGACGACGCGCTCAGCGGGGTATCGATCGCGGCGCACCAGTCCAACGGGCAGGGTCTGAAGCTGGTCGGGCCGGGTTCGGTCGGCTCCGTCGCCATCCCAGCGCACGACAAGGGGCCGGGCCAGGCCGCGTTCGGAAGCTCCGGCGTCACGGCGACGTGGCGATGGGACGCACCCGACTCACTCACGGTCGACATCACCCGCGGCAGCCGTTCCTGGTTGGGCATCTGGTCGATCAAGACCGCGAACGGAGCTCCGGCGAATCCCGACGATCTCCAGGTGAGCCTCCGCGGCAACCTGCTGCCGGCGTGGCCGACGAGCAACAAGCTGATCGCCGGCGAGTCCAGCCAGGTGCAGCTCGGCCTGGTCCACACCGACGGCACCGCGCTCGATCCCGCCGATGTTCCGGGTCGGCTCGTTGTCGACGCCGAGCTGGTGCCGAAGACCGGCTCCACGGTCGCGATCGGATCCGGCATCGGCAAGACCGAGCTCGCCCGACCTCGGCCCGTCGACCTGTCGTCGGTGCAGGCCGGCCCGGCCACCGCACGGTTGACCCTCGGCTACACCACCCAGGTCGTCGACGGGCTGAGCACGACCCTCGCCCCGCAGGTGGTCCTCGTGCCCGTCGAGATCCAGGTCGCCTCCGAATCGGGGCAGCGTGTCCGGATCCCTGGACTTCGGCACCGTCGACGGGCCGGCCGACGCAACCGCTTCGATCCAGGTGCACGGTCCCAGCTGTGCCTGGCTTCCAGATCTCACGTCGAAGCCCGGCAGCTCTGGCATCGTCGGCCCTCAGGAGGTCGGCACTGTCACGATTTCCGCGGAGCACAACACACCCGAAACCTGCCTCCGAGTCGGCGCGGACCAGAGGTTGATCTGCCGGTGCACCTCGCGACCACCTACGGCGGGACCGGGGGACTGAGCGGCTCGGTGACGCTCGATCTGGCGTCCGCCGACGACCCGGGCGACCCCAGCCCGGTGGCCGTCGGTTTCAGCGCCCAGCTGACCCAACCGGTCGACGTGTCGGTCGCCGTGCCCGCCTTCCTGATCGCCTTCCTGCTGGGCCTGGGCATCCCGATCGGCCTGCTGTACGCTGTTCAAGTGGCGCGGCGCGAAGATCCCGGGTCACCCGCTCCAGGCCGTGCTCGTACCGATCGAGGTGGTCGACGGCCAGGTGCTGCACGCCGGCGGACCACTGCGAATCGAGACGCTGCCACCGCCGGTCGCGGTCGATCTGCTGCGCAAGGGCACCCGCTCCACCTCGGCGGCAGGCGTCGCGCTGCGGACGAAGATGGGTGCGTCACCGTTCGGGGCCGGCTTCGTCGAGGCCGTCCTTCCGCCGTACGTCGGCGGATCGAGTGCACACGACGCACCGGCCGGGAAGACCGGTGCGGCGAAGCTTCCGCTGGCCGTGCACAACACCTGGGCCGTGTTCCACGACCCGACCGGCGACCCGGCGACCGCCCGCCTGCTGGTGCTTCGCGGCTTCGACCTCGATGCGAACGGCTCGGAGGCGCTGCTTGCCGACGCCCGCCGAGCCATTCCCCGGACTGCTGCCGTCGCCCTTCACCGAGCTCGGCGTGGCCTCGGGCGGCCCCGGTTCGGCATCGGTCGGCGCCGCGCCGGCGGTTCGGCGCCGTCGGGCGATCCGGCCGCGGGATCGTTCGGCCTGTCGGTCCGTCACCGGCGCGGCACACCAGCCACTGGACAACCGAACGCCAGCAACCAGCCGGCGGACCCAGCCGCAGAACCAACCCGGGTCACCTGCCGGACGCGGAGCGCACCGCCAGACTGGAGCTCCCAGTCCTTCGGCATGTTCGGCCTAGGCACCCCTACCCCGCCCGACGACCCCGCTGGCGAACGAAAGGCACCGTAGATGATGCGCTTCCTGGTGGTCGGCTGCGGCGGCTCCGGCGGCAACACCCTGGCCTACCTGATGGACCAGCTCCGCTCCGACCTGGCCAAGGACGGAGTCGACCAGCTGCCGGCCGGCTGGCAGTTCCTCTTCTTCGACGTGCCGACCGCGATCCAGAAGGGCCCGGAGGGAATGGGCAACGTCGAGCAGCAGCGGGGGCCGCTACTACGGGCTGGGACCGCGGGGCGGCTCGTACCCGGCGCTGGACTACGTGCTCAGCGAGCGGCTGCGCCACGACCAGGGCGGCGGGGTCGACGGCCTGGGCCAGTTCGGCACCTGGGCCTGCCAACGGCCCGACGAGGAGGAGACTGCGGTCGACCTCGGCGCCGGTCAGTTCCGGGCCATCGGCCGGACCGTGCTGCTGAGCAAGGCCGGAGAGGTCCGCGACCTGCTCGACGCGCACCTGGAAGACGCTCGAGCACACCGAGACCCACGACGAGATGGAGCGCAGTCTCGGTGCCGACCGGGCAGTCGGCTACGACCGCCGCGCCCCGGCGCTGGTCCTCGTGGTCAGCTCGATGGCCGGCGGCGCCGGCGCGTCGATGGCGCTGGACGTCTGCCGGCTGCTGAGCATGGTGCCGAACACCAACCCGAGCAAGGTCGCGGTGTTCATGGTCAGCCCCGGACGTGTTCGACACCCTGCCCGCCCAGGCGCGCACCGGCGTCCGCGCGAACGCGCTCGCCATGCTGGGCGAGATCGTCGCCAGCCAGACCGGCTGCGGCCCGCCGCCACGACGTCGAGCTGCTGCGGCTGCTCGGCGTCACCGACCGGTCGGGCACGACGTTCCCGTTCGCCCGCGTCTTCCCGGTCGGCCGGACCGTGGGCACGCAGCGGGCGATCTTCGGTGACGGGCACTCCGGACGCGGTCTACCGCGGCCTGGCCCGCGGACTGGCCGGCCTGATGACCAGCGATGTGGCCAGCGAGGAGTTCGCGTCGATTCGACCTCGGCAACCGCGGCTACGTCGAGCCCGACCCGCGGCTGCTCGGCTGGGGCGCGCGCCGCCGCCGCTGCCGTGGGGCTCGTTCGGCTTCGCCAGCATCAGCATGGGCCGCGACCGCTACGCCGAGTACGCCGCCCAGCGGATCGCCCGCTCCGCCGTCGACCGGCTGCTCGACGGCCACCTCCGCCCGGCAGCACGGCACCTCGGGCACCGCCCAGGTCCAGGCGCTGGTCGCGGCCGAGTGGCCGTCGGTCTGCGAGACGCTCGGCCTGCCGGCGCCGGCTTACCGGCGCCCAGGCCGCGCCGGAGCTGGAGAGCTGGTTCGCCGACCGTCGCCGTCCCGCGGAGCGGGCGTCGAGAGCGCGACGGCGCAGATCGCCGATCAGGTCGCTCGGCCTGACCAGTCCGCAGGTCAGCCAGGCCCAGCACTGGCTCGACCACGTCCGCCGGGCGCTCGCCGATCGCCAAGCCGGCCGCTCAGCAGGCAGCGGAGGACTTCGCCTACGCAGCGCGGTGGCCTGGATGTTCGACCTGCAGCAGTCGGGTGGAGGACGTCGTCGCCGAGGCCGTCGGCCGCTACGGGCTGGTCGTACGCCCGTGCCCTGGTCGAGCGGATCGGCGAGCCGCTCACCAACACCTTGATGCCCGGCCTGAAGCGCTGAGCGAACGACCGGTCGGCGACCTGGCGACACTGCCGGAAGAGGTCGAGACGGTGGTCGCCGGCACCCGCGGCACGATCAGCGGCGGCCAGGACTGGTCGGCAGGGTCGTGGCCGACGCCCGGCTCAAGCTGGGTACTGCAGATCTACACCAGCAGCGCCCGGCACATCTCGCGGGCGCTGCGCGACTTCGTACCCGGTCTGCTGAAGCCGCTCGGGCAGGCGCTGAGCGACTCGATCGCGGTGCTCGAGCAGCCCGGCGGGCCACGCTGACCCACGACGGACTGGCCCGGCTGGAGACCGACCTCTATCCGGCCTGGCCGTCGGAGACCGATCAGCGGGTGCCCGAGCGCTTCGGCGAGGCGAACAACGAGCTGATGCTGACCCCGTCCCGGCGCGTTCGCCGACCAGTTCGCGCGACGACATCACGGCCTGCCTGACCAAGGACGACCGGCGGCCCGGTGCCGCTGGCACCGTGACGACCCAGGTGATCACCGGAGATTGGGACTCGACCGGCGAACCAGCCCCCGGCGGTCTGGTCAGCCGCACGGTCAACTGGTGGCCGCGGGCCTTCGGCACCGACCCCGACAACGGCCAGACGGTGGCGCCCAGGAGGCGCGCTACGCCGCTCGCCGTCCGGCCCGGCCGAGCTCCGCAGCCGGGCCCAGGCGTTCGTCCGCCGCAAGGACGAGTCGTTCGACATGTTCTGCTCGGCCACCCTGCGCGCCTACCTCGAGGGCAAGGACGCGAGCCGCCGAGCGAGCCGGCGGTCCAGCGGCGGCAGCGAGACTGGTCGCCCAGTTCCGCCGGGCGCTCGATCTGGCCGTCCCGCTGTCCAGCGTCAGCGCCCAGGCCGTGAAGTGATGTACCGCACGCCGGGCGAGAGCCAGGAGGTCGAGTACGTCTACAAGTTCTCCGCGGTCCCGTTCGGCGCATCTCGAGTCGCCGACGACATCTCGGCGCTGATCCGGCAGGACAGCCTGATCAACGACGTCGACGCCGACCAACTTCGAACGGGCGCTCACCGCCGAGGGCAACCCGCGCCGGATCGACGTCTTCGGGTCCTACCCGCTCTATCTGCCGCTGGCCTTCAACTCGATCCTCGAGCCGGTGACCGAGGAGTGGGACGCGCGCCAGCCCGAGGGCGCCGGCTGTTCTGGACGATGCGCCGGGCCCGGCCGCTGACGCCGCGCTGCCGATGTGCGACGCCGAACGCCGGGCCATGGTCGCCGGCTGGTACATCGGCCAGATCGTCGGTGAGATCATGATCCCGCCGGAGCCGTACACCAAGCCGGTGCGGATCTGGGACCCGAGCGAGCGGCGCTGGGTCGCCTTCCCGCACCCGCTGCTCACCCCGCCGGCGCAGTTCCGCTCCCGCCACGACTGGCTGCCCGCGGTGCTGGAGTCCTCCTGCTCGCGGTCGCCGCGGTCCAGCAGGCGCCGGTCATGTCCTCGCTGCGGCCCTACCAGTTGCTGCGCGAGCTGTACGACAGCGAGGAGCGGGCCAGCCAGGAGGGCCGCGGGCTGCTCGCCGTCGCCGGTCAGCGCAAGCTGGCCGAGTGGCTGCGCAACGGCACCAGCAGCGACCGCCCGAGCCGGATCCCTGCGATCGCGGCTGCCGGCACACCGGACGAACGCCAAGACGCCGCCATCGAGTGGATCTCCGGCGCCCGCGGCCCCGCCGAGCTGGTTCGCCAGCACTTCCTCCCCGGTGGCCGGACCGAAGACGGCAAGCCGGGGGCGTACGTCCGGATCGACACCCGGCAAGCAAGCGACCAGCGTTCCGCTGCTGTACGACCTCGCCCCGGATGTGGCCCTTGCGCGCGGACACCATCGTCGAGCTGCTGCACAAGGCGCGCCGGATGCCCGACCCGGCCGGCGCGGACTCCGGCGCTCGAGCCGGGACCGGCGACGAACGCCCGCCCTGCCCGACTGGGACGCGTTCTAGTAGGCGGGGCAGTCGAACCATGTCAACCACCAGTCCAGCTACCAGTCCCAGCAGCCGTCCGACGCTCGTGGTGCTTGCCGCGCCGCCCGGACCCCTGGCCGGCGTCCGCGACGCTCTCCGGGACTGGTCCGCTCTCGGCCTGGTGACCTCGTTTCGTCTGGGTCCAGATCGCCGCCGACCAGCCGGCCGGACAGCTACCGGGCGAGCTGATCTCCGGTGGGCGGGCCCGACCGGTCACCATCGAGCACGTCGTCGAGGAGCAGCCGCTCGAGCGGATCAGGCTGGCGATGCTGGTGCCCGCGCTCCGCGACGCAGCCGCGATCACCGCCGCCGGCGAGGACCGGCTTGCGTCCGTTGATCCGATCCGCGGGCGGTGGCGCCCGGGTCGAGCGGCTCCGGTTCGTGGTGACCCGACCCGACTCTGGACCGGGCGGCGCTGCGCCGGCGCGACCGGAGTGGCACAACCTCGTCATCTCTCCTGAGGACGGCCAGGGCCCGGGTCGGGGACTGGTCCAGCTGATGCCGACCGTGGACGCGATCGAGCTCGGCGCGCCGGCAGCCGCCACGATCTGCGGTGCGACGGGACTGTGGACCGGCCTGGAGGACGCTCCGCTGGACGGCCAGCAGCCCATGCCGGGATCCGACCGTGCGGGTGATCCGATCGTTCCACCGCAGGCTCGATGCAGCCGACGTCGAAGATCGCGTCCGGGCCGCCGTGACCGGCGTGGGCGACGGTCTGCCGCGACCGCGCACCGGCGGCACCCGGTCGATCCCCTCCGACGACCAGGAACGAGACAATGGCGCCGTCGCACGGGCCTTCTGGCAGCAGCATGGTGCAGTACTGGACTCCGGTGAGGTCAGGGCGGAACCGGTCCCGGTGAAGGAGACCGGACTGCGCGACGCACTGGTGATGTTCCTGAGCTTCCTACGCGCGACGCTGGTCAATGCGGTCCCCCGCTGGTACCAGAGCGTCGTCCACCGGATCAATGTCGACGTCGCCCAGCGGGCCCAACGGGCGCTGTTCGGCGACAATCCGGCCGCGTACGCAGTGATGGTCAATGGCGTCCGCGGCGACGACGAACCGGCCGACTGGCGCGACCTCGCGGCATCGTCCCAACAGCTCGAGACAGCCCTCGGACAGCAGCAGCTCGCGACCGGGGGTGACTCCGGCCGGGCGCGACTCACCACCCTGTGGCGCGACCTGGTCGGCGCGGCGCTCACGCTGGCCGATGCCGGCGATCATCCGGGCGGCATCCCACCGCTGCAGCGCGGCATCGATCGCGCGTACGTTCGCAGCCCGGCCGCCATCGCGCCCGGTGCGGAGTCGGCGTTTCCCGACCTCAGCGCATACCGGCTCGCCACCGCTCAAGCCACATCCGGGCGGGTGGGGCTCCGGCCGACCGACGTGCTGGCTGTCGAGACCACCGCAGGACAACTGAGCCGGCTGTCCCAGCAGCCGGGAGCCGGCGCGGAGATCGATCGTGCGCTCACCGGCCTGCGGGATTGGCAGGCCCGGCACGCAGGCTCGTTCACCGTCCAGGTAGGAGCGCAGCTCGCCGACGCGGTCAAGCGGCATACGGCATCGGTCCGTGGACTTCTGGCCCGGCTCGCCGAGGCTGCCCAAGGGGCCGAGCTCGACGCCGATCTGCAGCGAAAGCAGCGCCGGCTGGCGATCTGGATCCGGGTGCTGCTCGGGTTGCTGGTCGTCGTCGTCGGAGTGGACGTGGTGCTCGGCGTCAAGTCGGTCATCGAGCCGGGCACCGCCGTCGGTGTCGGCGTTGGCGCCGTCATCGTCTGGTTCGTCGGGACAGCCGCGGCATTCACCGTCCAGCAGCGCAACCTGTTCGCGGTGCTGCACCGACGCCGCCAGGCCGCCTCCGATGCCGAGGTGAACCAGCGCAACCTTGCGATCGCCCTCGGGGATCTGCGGCGCACGTCGCAGGCCTATGGCGAGTTCCTCGAGTGGGCACGCATCATCGCCGTCGTGCTGGCCCAACCCTTCGGCAACGCCGACGCCGACCTGCGTCCGGCGATGGTGATCGGGGACGGGATGCCGCGATCGGTTCGGGTCGGCGTCGCGCGCCCGGACGAGTCGGTGCTGGCCGACGTCGTCGAGCAGCTGCGAGCCGAGCGGTATCACTTCGGATGGCTCGGACCGATCTGGGAGGAGGTGCTGGGCGATGCCCATCGCCGACTGGGTCCGGCGGCTCGCGAGCTTCGCGACGATCCCGGCCTGATGTACAGCCAGGCGCCCGGACGCGACCACCTGCTCACCCGCTGGGCCGACCTGCTCGAGGCCGAGGGCACCGGCGCCGCGGCCGGTGACGCTCTATGGCGCGACACCCTCGCCACGCTGGAGGACACCCCGCTCGGGGACTCCCTGCTGACCGAGGTGGTTCCGGCCGACGGCGGCCGTCCGCGACCGCTGGCCGACTTCATGGCAGGCATCGGGGAGATCGGTGGGGGCCGCGGCGACGTCGGCGGAACCGCCACCACCGAGTTCGACTACGCCGTCTTCCGCCGGCAGGCCCACGTGGCCGGCAAGGCGGCCGTCTCGAGGACGTACGGCGAGATGTCGTCTGCAGACGGTCTCGCCAAGGCCGCCGTGACGGTCCAGCTCAGCGAAGGCATGCCCGTGTACGACCTCAGCTGGTCACCGGAGCCGCCGACGCACGACACCACAGCTGGGGACGACCCGGCGCCACCACCATCCGGTCTCGACCAGTTCGATCAAGTCTTCTAGGAACCCCCGCGAGATGTCGACCCCACCGCAAGGCGCCCCGAACGCCGACCCGCAGGCACACCGTGAGCTGCAGGCACTGAAGGCCTGGCGCGACGCCGCCGTCCGCAGCGGGCGGATCCGACCGAACGTCATCGCCGACACGCACCTCACCGAGATCGTCCTGCGCGGGCGCAAGCACATCCCGGCGGTCCAGAACGCCCTGCACACCTCGGTCAAGGGCCTGGCCGAGGAGATCATCGAGGTGCAGCGAACCGCTTCGGCCGGCGCGACTGAGAGGCAACAGAGCGGGGCGGGCGCGGGATCCGGCGCGACGGATAGTCGCCCGGCCGGCGGGCGACCGAACGGGAGTCAGCCGACCCGCACCGGACCGACCGGGCCGGGGGGGACCGGGACCGGAACGAGCGAGACCGGAACGAGCGAGACCGGACCGAGCGAGACCGGACCGGGGGGCGCCGGCTCGGGCCGCGCGGTCGATCAGTCTCGGACCGGCGCGGCAGGGGCACCTCGCCACACCGTTCCGGCGCAGCAGCCCGGAGCCGGTCGGGCCGCGGCGCCGGATCTGGACTTCCTGCGCAGCCGGATCGAGCCCGAGTTCGCCCCGGTCAGGACGATCCCGGCCAAGGCCGCGAAGCTGGGCAACGTCCGACTCACGCCGGTGGTCGGCGGACTGCGGCTGCGCTGGCCGGTCGACGTCGACCACGAGCCCAGCACCCTGCATCGGGTCGTGGCTCGCGACGACATCCCGCCGTACTCACCCGCCGGCTGCTTGCTCGTCGACATCGTGACCGAGATCGGCCCGGGCGAGACGCTGCTCAGCACTCTCGATCCCCGCCCACCGTCCGCGGCGCTGCGGTTCTTCGCGGTCTTCGAGCACGGCGGACGTTCGCTCGACGAGGCGTACGAGGCCCAGCCGAGACTTGTCGCCGAGGGCACCTACGTCTTCGGGGTCAGCGATCTCGAGATCCGCGAAGAGGACGGGCTCGTGATCGGCCGGTGGACCACACCACCCGGGGCCAGCCAGGTGCTGGTGTATCGGATCCCGATCGAGCAGCTGGCCATGGGCGCCGGACAAGACCCCGAGTACCTACTGGACCAGACGGATCCGCACCTGGGTGGCTTCGTCGACGGCGGGGCGATCCCGGGCCGCCGCTACCGCTACGACGTGGTGGTCGAGGTGGCACAGGGTGACAGCCTGCGTCAGTCCGACCCGCTGTCGGTGGAGGTGGCGATCTCCGCACCGTTGGTCGCCATCGCCGATCTCGATGTGGTCAGGCGCTACGCCGACGACGGTTCGGCTCGATTCGACATCTCCTGGTCAAGGCCGGCGGCAGGCCAGGTGCTGCTCTTCCGAACCGAGAAGGGTCCGGTCGCCGGCGCGACCAACGGTGAGCACCACAATGGGGTGCTGGGCCCGCAGCTGGGTCTGCGGGACGAGGATCAGCAGAAAATGCCGGTGGTCGCGACCGGACCGGGCCGGGAGGGCATGCGTGACCTCCGCGGCCGGTCCGGCTGGAGTCGAATCCACTTCACGCCGGTGACCCTGCTCAACGGCTTCGTCCGGGTCGGCGAGACCGAGACCGTGCTGGTGATCGGCGAGCCGACGCAGCCGGAGGTCATCGAACGCTGCGACCATCAGGTGCTGAAGTTCGGCTGGCCCGACGGGGCGGCGAAGGTGACCGTGGTGCTACGCGCAGCCACTGATCCGGTCGAGGTGCCGAGCGGCGGGCCAGGCTATTCCGAGATCGACAAGGAGACGTACGAGAAACTGGGCGGGCTGCAGTTCCGCGGCGTGCTGCCCCGCAGCGGCTGCGCGGTGCATCTCGCCGGCGTGGCCTTCGAGGGCGGCGGTGCGGCCTTCGGCCGTCCGGTCAGCGCCGCCTATCCGGGGCTGACCCGGCTCTGGTACACCATCGAGGCGCGGCAGCGGCTGTTCCGGCTGGACAAGCTAGTGGTCAGGATCAGTGCGGAGGCGCCGCCCGTCCCTGCTCCCGCTTTCGTTCTCGTGCACCGACCCGACCGGCTGCCACTGCACGTTCAGGACGGCACCGCGCTGCCGGTCGTCCCCGACATCCCCCAGGTCAGCCAACCGACCCGGCAGTTCCGGCCTGACCGGTTGCCGGCGGATGGGTCCGGGCTGGGCTGGGTCGCCGAGGCTCGTGGCCTCACCGGCTACGTCCGCCTGTTCGTCGACGGGCCGATCGACCGGCTCGCACTGATCGATCCGCCCGCCTCGACCCTCTACCTCCACGGCTGATGTCGACGTACGACCTGTCGGCGGAGCAGGACGAGAGCTGGTCCGATGCCGCGCGTTTCGGGCAGCTGACGTTCACCTCCTACGACGGGCTGGGCGGGGCAGGGTGGCAGGTGAAGGACGCGATGGGGCTGACGAACCCGGAGATCGAGGTGCTCCGAGCGGCGATCGCCGTGCAGCTGGACGCCGGGGTCGACCTGCCGCGGTTCCCCTCGCCGGCGGATCTGGAAAGGTTCCCGCGACGTCTGGTGTTCGACGCCGACCCGTCCCGTGCCGGCGAGGCGGCGGTCGCTTGGTGGCACCATGCGCCGGCCGGCCTCGACGGGTCCGGGCGTCCTGGCAACGTCTTCGCCCACGTTCTGCTCGATCGCGGTCCCGCCGAGCCAGAGCCAGGTTCGGGGCCGGACACAGGTTGGGGGCCGGCCACAGGTTGGGGGCCGGACACAGGTCGGGGGCCGGACACAGGTCGGGGGTCGTCGGGTGACCATTCGGGCGCGCTTCAAGGGTCACCGTTCGACCGGCGGCCCATCGACTGGTGGCGAAGTCCGGGCTGGCTGACGCCGTACGGCCCCGAGCTGGTTCGCGGCTGCTCGCTGCCGCGGGCAGTTCCCCGGCCCGGTCCGATGATCTCCGTCGACCGGATCGCGGAGTTCCTGCTCGACTTCGACGACTATCGACGGCTGAGCGTTCTGCGAGTGCTGCTGGACGCTTGCGCTGCGACCCTGACCGGTGGCCGGCCGGTCGTACTGACCACAAAGAGCACCGACCAGGGGGCGCTCTGGATCGCCGCGGTCAGCTACCTTACGTCGGCGGCGACCGCGCGCTGCCTGTCGTACTCCACCCTGGAACGGCCGGACTCACTGGGCAACAGGCTCCGGCAGGGCATCAAGCTGTGCTGCGCACCCACTCAGGACTACGAACGGCTCGCCGATCGAGATCGGGACTATGTGTTGATCGCCGACGATCGGGACCTGCTGACAGGGGACCTGGACGGCGAGCCGCATCGCACCGCCGCCGGCGACGAGGTCGTCCCCACGGAGTGGTCCACCCTGGCGCGCGTGGTGCTGGTCGACGAGCCGACCACCCGCTACGCACTGCACCGGATCACCGAGATCGGGTCTGCCGCACCGGCCGTCGTCGAACAGCCCGGCTGGCCGCTGGCCATGCTGGTGGCGGCAGAGCAGGACCGTTTCGTCGACGGCGTTCCCGCGGCCCGGCGGGTGGTGCCCAATACTCCCGACGGGACCAGTGCGGCCCAGCTGGCGACGGCCCGGGCGTTCATCGAGCGGCAGCAGCTCGGTGTCGACGACGCCTGGGAGATGATCCGATCGGCCAGCCGGCCGGGTCGTTCCCTCGGCGGGATGGCAGAACAGGCACTGGGGGTCTACGTGACTCTCGCGGTGCAGGACATGGACCGGCTCGCCCACCCCGGCGGCCCGCCACTGCCCGACGCTCCTTGGTCGTCGCGTGGCTGGATCACGGCGTCTGTGCGTTCCTCGATAGAGTCGGCGGTGGAGCAGGTCGGCCGGCGTCCCGACGATCCCCGGACACCGGCTGCGGTGCTCGGGCTGGCCGCGCTGACCGGGCGGCTCGGTCTCCTGGACCAATACGCCGCCGATCTCGCCGACGAGGCCGAACGCCTGGTCTGGCCGGTTCTGGCGGAGCGCGGCGGGCCCGATCTGGTCGCGGCCGCGGGTCCGGTCCCCGACGAGGTGCTGGCCGCCACGGTCCGGTCCTCCCTCCCTGACGGCGTCCGGCAGCGGATGCTCGGCGAGGCGCTCGACTACGCCGTGCTCCGCTGGCTCTATCCCGATGGGCCGCCGGACGCCGGCCGGCTCGATGACCGGCTCAGGGTCGAGTACGCGTACCAGTCCTGGGTCAACGACCCCGAGCAGCACCGCGCCGAACGCGTGCTGGCTCTCAGCGGCGCCCTGTCGTACCGGCGGATCATGGGTTTCGGCCCCGCTCCCGAGGAGCTGGCCGACTCCTTCGCCGAGCCCGCCTGGACGATCGACGAGCTGCTCGAGGTCGAGATCGGCGCACCCGGCGCAATGCCGGCGCGATTCTTCGCGCCGGCCGTGAAAGCAGGGCCGTCCGGTGCCGCACTGAATCGGCTGGTCGACGCGGTCGGGCGGTCGCGCGGGGCGCCCTTCTTCGCTCGCTACGGGCTGGGGGACCTCGCCGAGCTGAGACGGCTGAGCCAGCACCGGTGGTGGCTGGACGGGAACCTGTCGTCCAGCGTCGAGCGGCTGCTGGCCGGCGGGGTGGCCGGGATCGGCCACCGGGGTCAGTTCGACACCGACTGCCTTGCGACCCTGCAGGTGGCGATTCTGCTTGCGGTAGCCCTTGACGCCCATCTCGGCGACGTTGAACGGCTGATCGAGCGCAAGGTCGTCCGATTGGGACCCGTTCGACCGGGCGTGCCGACAGCCGTCGCCGAGGCGAGCACGCGCGGGATCGGCATCGGGAGACTGGCGGCCGCCGCCATGATCGGGGAACCCCGGTTTCCGGTACGCGCTCTGCAGCGACCGGCGTACCGTTGGGCCGCCAAGCTCACCACGCTGCCGGTTGGGGATCCGATACCCGTGCTGCAGGACTGCCTGACGGCGCAGATCACGCGAGAAGACATCTCGATCGAGGGGGTGGATCGCGCCGCAAAGGCAAGGATCTGGGAGCTGATGAGCGGCCGCGGGGAGAATGCCGGCCAGCTGTACGCGGCAATGGAGAAGTTCACCGCCTCCTGGCTGAGGTCGGTCGTGCCGGGTGAGGGCTGGTTCAGTCGATGGCGTTGAAACAGACAGGAATCCGGCGATGATCCTCACCCTGCAACCGGGCGCCGGCGCGACGCTACCCGCCCAGCTGCTGTCCGTGAAGCTCCAGCGGCTCGGTGCGCCAGGGGCCGGCCCCGCCGTGCTGCCCGAGCTCGAGGCGGTCGCGTTGACAGCGGACGGGGGCGAACGCGCTCTCACCGACGTCATCCGGCACTCGGGGACGCTCGTGCTCGCGGTCCACGAACCGACCCTGATCCGGATCCGGCCCTCGACATCCTCCGGCACGTTCCCTACCGGCAGCGTCTACGGTCTCGTCGTGGGGCCGGAAGGCACCGACAGCGACCGGGCAGCGCTGAAGTCGGTCGACGCCTCGGGCCTCAGATCGTGCAGCCTCGTCACGCTGTCCCCGTCCGGCCCGGACGTGGTCGTCACCGCGGTCGCCCAGGCCGCCCAGGTCGTCCTTCCCCCGGTGGCGGACCAGGCGCGCGCGACGGCCCGCGAAGTGGTCGGCGCACCCAGGGTCTCGGCATCCGAGGCCGTCGCCGTCCGGGTCGTGATCGATGCGTCCGCCTCCTTCCGGCCGGTGCTCGCCTGCGGGTGGCTGGCGGCGATGATCGAGCTGGTCAGCGGCGTCGCGACCGTGATCTCGTCCGCCGCGAGCTTGCCCGTGACCGCCTGCGGACGAAGCCAGTTCGCGCTCGGTGACCACCAATTCGCACAACCGGGCACCGCGACGGCGGACGAGGTCGCCGAGATCCCTCCGTCGATCGGCTTCCGGTCCGCTCTGGTCCCCAGCGGCGGTGGCCACGGGCTCACGTACGTGATCACCGACGGCGTGCCCGCCGATCTGGGGCCGGCGTCACGCGACCTGGTCCATCTCATCCTGTTGGGCGTCGCGCCGCTCGACGGCAGCGGTCGAACCGAAGCCGCCGGGACGCGTACGGCACTGGTCGAGGGCAGACCTTGGTCGGCGTCGGCGTCGGCAGCGTCAGTGACGAAGATCGAGGTGGAGGGCGGCGCCGACACGCTGTCCGCCGATCAGGTCCGTGCGATCGCTCGATCGCTGCTGGCTGGTTACGAACAACGACTGCAGGAAGCACGAGGAGTCACATCGTGACCAGTTGCCCGCACTGCTTCACCCCGCTCAGCCCAGACGAACGGTTGTATCGCTGCCCGGGCCCGTGCGAGTCGTTCACCGACCCGGTCGCCAGCGCCTTCCGGGGAAGTCAGGTGATCGCCTTCACCACTCAGGGCCTCAAGCGGGACGGCAAGGCACCGTGGAATCCGCCGCCGAGCATTCCCTGCTATCGGTGCAGCAAGCCCACCGCCGAGATCTGTCCGACGTGTCACCTCGACCTCCCCGCCGGTTGGCGTGGCGGCAATGCGGTCTGCGTCGCCCTGGCCGGAGCACGGGCGACGGGCAAGAGCATCTATCTGGCCGTGCTGATCAAGCAGCTGGAGCAGATGCTGCACCAGATGAATTCGCTGCTGAGCTTCGCGACCACGGCCAGCTACAGCGTCTACACCAGTGCGTACGAGGCGCAGTTGTACCGCGAGCGCGAGATCATGCAGGCCACCGCTCCGGCCAACATGGCGAACGCCTACCAGACGACACCGTTGATCGTCAGTCTCGGTCTGGTCAACGGGGTGCCACAGCACCTCGTCCTGCGGGATGTCGCCGGCGAGGATCTCGAACGGCCAGGCGCTGACCAGACGTACCTGAGCTACTTCCGCCGGGCCCACGCGGTCTTCTTCTTGTTCGACCCATCCGCGGTGCCCAATGTCCGCGAACTGTTGCGTGGCATCGTTCCCGAGCAGCTGATGCAGCCCGGGGATCCCCTGCGCGTCCTGCACAACCTGTTGGCGATCATCGGAGATGCATCGCCACCGATCGCCATGATCTTGTCGAAGTTCGACACGCTCCAGGAGCTTCGCGACCACGAAGACCGCACTTGGAGCACGATCATGTCCAATGCCGGGGCCGCGTTCCAACGCGATCCGGGGATCCTGCGCCCGCGCTACAACCCCACCGACGGCGACCTGCTGAACCTGGAAGTGCGTAGCCTGCTCTATCTGCTCGGGGCCCAGACCTTCGTCAATGCGATGACCAACCCGCACCGGGGTCGGCCCTACGTGCACCAGTTCTTCGCGGTCTCCGCCCTCGGCGGATCGGCCCGCGGTGAGCAGCTCCACTCGCACGGGATCGCACCTTTCCGATGCCTCGACCCGCTCCGCTGGGTGCTGTCTCGGCAGGGCGTGATCGGCATCGACGGCGGTTGAACGCGCTCGTGTGGGGTCCACGGACGACGCTTCAGCCGAGGTAGACCTCCTTCTTGCCGCCTCGGCAGGTGCTGTACGGCCGCCCGACCGTACAGCTCACGGTCAGCGTCGTCTTCTTGTCGTACTTGATCTTGCCCAGCTTCACCGTCGATCCGCTGATCTTGGCCTTGGCGTAGGCGGCGCGTACGGACTCGGCGAACGCGCAGCTCGTGCCCTGCGACACGGCCGTCCTGGTCGGCGGCTTCGCGGGCGTCTTCGCCGGCGGCGGGCACTCCGAGCTCCCGTTCGGATTCCACGGCTGCGGCCGTTCGGCGGTCGACCGTGAGATCAGCCGAGCGGTCGGAGCGATCAGGGTAGCGACGAGACAGATCACCACCAGCACCGAGCCGAGAGCAGCTACCGGCGCCCCGCTCATGGGATGGCTGGCCCGAGCGACCATGCCGCGACCGCGCGCGGCAGCGGCAATGGTGTCCTGGAGCCGGATACGCTCCGCCAGCGCGGCCGGAGTCGGTGTCGACCCGAAGATCAACCGGGACACGCCGGTGCGGGTCGGAGCCTCGGCCAGGTCGGTGATGATCACGAACGGGTGCGACGGGGCACGACTGTCTCGCGCGGGGTGCGGCTGCATCCGCAGGGTGAGTTGCACTCCCGCCGCGGGGTTTCGCACCACCCCGCGATGGCCACGAAGGATCCCGCCGTCCAGGTCGTCGCTGAACTGGGTGCTGGCCCCCGGCGACTCGCCGACGAAGTTGGTCAGTACGCCGGGCAGCCAATCGGCTACTGGCGGCACGTCGCCAACCAGCCGTATTTCACCTGCTGCCGAGGCTCGGCGCGCCAGCAACCGGCAACCGGCGATCGTGGCGAGCGCCACCATGGACGTGATGATGATGCCGGGCACGATCGATAGGCCGAACACCGACGTCATCGTACAAGTGGCGCGTCCACTGGGCAGGAGATCGGCCCTTCCTGGGGCCGGTCCGCAGACTGCTGCACGGCATGGATCGATCCGGCGGCGACGTGAGTCGGTTGCGAGACGCCGCCGAGATCATCCGGCTCGACCGCGATCGTCGCTGACGCCATCTTGGTCGTCGTCGCTCTCGGCGACGACGGCCCGGACGGAACGGGGTCCGCGATCACGTGCCACCCCCGGCGACGCTTTGCCCGCGTTATCGCACCGCATCGCCCAAATGTGGCGGCCCCGGGCTCCTATTGCCCTCGTTATCGCACCGCATCGCCCAGATGTGGCGGCCCCGGGCTCCTATTGCCCTCGTTATCGCACCGCATCGCCCAGATGTGGCGCCCCCAGGCCCGTTGGACCCGCGTTATCGCACCGCATCGCCCAGACGCCAGCGCCCCGATTCGCAGTGCGCGGCCAGGGACGTGCGGGCTCTCCTAAGAGTCCGGCGGCGATGGCAGGACCAGAGCCCGGAGCGCGGCATCGATGACCGGCCTGCGAACCGACTCCATGGCAAACTCGTCGGGGAACAGCACGGCGCAGTCCTGGATCCCGCCGAACGCGACGATGGCGCGGACCTGATCCTCGGGCCGCGAACCGACCAGGAATTCGTCGAGCTGCGTGCGCCAGGCGATCGTCTTCGCGATCAGGTCGAGCCGGGTGAGGACCTGGAGGTCGTTGACCACGCCGCGCAGCAACCGACGATGCGCGATACACAGGTCGAAGTAGCGGCCGAGGATCTCGCGCGGATCGGCCAGCGTGCCGCTTTGCACCTCCTCGAGCATCGCGTGCTGGTCGCGGATCATCGGCTCGATCAAGGCGAGCAGGAGATCGTCCTTCGAGCTGAAGTGGTAGTACAGCGCCGCCTTGCTGATGCCGAGGCTCTCGGCCACCTCGCGCAGGCTGGTCTGGCCGTAACCGCGGGTCGTGAACAGGTCGAGCGCCGCTGCCTTGATCTCTTCCCGCGCGTCGCCAGCAAGCCGCGGCACTGGCACCACCTCCGATGAGTTACGACCTTCCCCAACCCTAACGAGGCCCTGAGCGCTTGACTACCTGCCGCACGGTAAGTAACCTACTTACCGACAGGTAAGCATCACGGAGGGAGCCGATCATGTCCTCCAAGACGGTAGCGCCGAGGCGCGTTCTGATCTCCGGAGCGAGCGTCGGTGGCCCAGCGACGGCCTACTGGCTGGGCGGGGCCGGCTTCGACGTGACCGTCGTGGAGAAGGCCGACCGGGTCCGAGGTGGGGGTTACCCGATCGACATCCGCGGAGCAGCGGTCGAGGTCGTGCGGCGGATGGGTCTACTCGAACCGCTCCGCGACGCCCACATCCACACCCGGAGCGTCTCCGCGATGCATCCCGATGGCAGCCGCATCGCCACCGTCAAGGCGCCCACGGGCGCACGCGACCCGGCCCACGCCGACATCGAGGTCCCCCGCGGCGAGCTGACGGCCCTGCTGTACGAGGCCAGCCGCGATCGCGTCGACTACGTCTTCGACGACTCGATCGCGACTCTGGATGACCATCCCGGCGGTGTCGACATCGCGTTCCGGTCCGGCCGCACGGGAGCGTACGACCTGGTGATCGGCGCGGACGGGCTGCACTCCAACACCCGTCGGCTGGCGTTCGGGCCGGAGGAGCAGTTCCACCACTACCTCGGTCACTGCTTCGCCGGATTCTCGGTCCCGAACCGCTTCGGGCTCGACCACGAAGTCGTGCTGATCAACACGCCGGGCACCATGGCAGCCCTCTACGCCGCGGGTTCGCGTCCCGATCTGCACGCCCTGCTGGCCTTCCGGAGCCCGCTACCGAGCCGCGCAGACCTGGCCGACCGTGACTTCCAGATCGAGTCGCTCACCAGGGCCTTCGCCAACCAGGGCGAACGCACCGACTGGCTCCTGGCCCAGTTGGCCGATGCTCCGGACCTGTTCTTCGACACCCTCAGCCAGATCCGGACGCCAGCCTGGAACCGCGGGCGGGTGGCACTGGTCGGCGACGCCGGTTATGCCCCGTCATTCCTGTCCGGTGAGGGCACGAGCCTCGCTCTGGTCGGCGGCTACACCCTCGCCGCCGAGCAGGCCGCGACCGAGGATCAGGCAGCCGGACTGACGGCGTACGAAGCCCGGCTCCGCGACTACGTCGCACGTAATCAGGCCCTACCGACCACGGGTCGCCGCTTGATGCTGCCCGGCACGCGAGCCGAGCTACTGGTCCGCGATCTCGGCCTGCGGGGGGCGGCGCTGCTGAGTCGGCTCGGTCTGCTCGACCGGGCCGTGCCGCGAGCCGCTACCGCCGTGCAACTGCCGACCGAACCGAGCGATCCCAACAGACCCAGCGGCGTCACTCCTCGGCTGAGCTAGCCGCCGCACCCGCGGAGGCGGGCGGCGCGCCGCGTCGTCCACGACGCCCCCGGCCCGACTCCGTCGGAGTCGGCCGGGCTGTCCAGGCGGCCAGCACCTCATCGATGTCAGCCCGCACCCGATCCCGGGCCTGCGCCCGCGGAACTCCTGCCATCAGCAGATCCTCGTACGTGGTGTCTTCGTGCCGAACCGATGCAACGACGGCAAGCCTTACCGCATCGGGGTCGAAGGCTCGGCCCGCAGCCGACCGACCGATCCGGCCGCTGCTGCGGGCGCCGGCGTGCCGAGCGATCCGCTCGGCGCGATCAGCCGGACAGCGGGGATACTGCGAGCGGATCGCCGCCGCCAGCTCACCGACGAAGGTCTCGTCCTCGACCAGGCGCCGCTCGGCAGCGCGTTCCCGGCGTCGCTCGCGCAGCTCGCTGTCTGCGAGACACTCCTCTTCCGCCTGGTCAACGGCGTCGGGTTCGGCGAGGATGCCTTGCCGCTCGTACCGCTTCCGGGTCCGGCTCCACTGCACGACGACCGCCGTCAGTCGGCTGTTCTTCTTCGCGCGCCGGGTCAGCGCCGTGTTTCCGCTGGGCAGGAAGTCCAGGTGTCCGAGGTCCGCGCAGTCCAGACACAGCGGTCCGGCGTCGTCCATCGTGAGGAAGTTGCCGGACCACGACTCCTGTCCGCAGGACGCGCAGACCCAGTCGCGGCGCGAGATGACGACGACGATGTCCTTTCCGCGCTCGGCTTGCATCGTGCTGCCTCCTTCTCGTGCTGAACGACGTCTCCGCTGAAAGCCAGACAAGTCGGGGGAGCGGAACCGGGCCAGACGTGCTTGACTGCTTGCATGTGCCGATGGATGGCGTACTCAGGTGACCCGATTCTCGCCGACGAACTGCTGTTCAAACCGGTGCACTCGATCATCGACCAGAGCCTGCACTCCCGGATGGGTGCCACCACCACCAATGGTGACGGGTTCGGCATCGGCTGGTACGGCGACGGCTACACCGCGCCCGCCTACTTCAAGAGTGTGGAACCCGCCTGGAACGACGCGAACCTTCGCGAGCTGGCCGGCCGGATCCGGACTCCCCTGCTGTTCGCCCACATCCGCGCCTCCACCGGCACGCCTGTGCAGCGATCGAACTGTCACCCGTTCCGGCACGGCGACTGGTTGTGGATGCACAACGGTGCGATCCGGGAGTTCCACCGGGTTCGCCGCGACCTGATGCTGGCGATCGACCCGGGCATCTTCGCCGACATCGAGGGATCGACCGACTCCGAGACCCTGTTCTACCTCGCCCTCACGTACGGGCTGGCCGACGACCCGTTCGCCGCGGTCGCCCGGGCGATCGGGCTGGTGGAGAAGGTCGGGCGCGAGCACGGGATCGAGTTCCCTTTCCAGGGCACCGTCGCGACCAGTGACGGCGTGTCGGTATGGGCGTTCCGCTACTCCAGCGAGGGTGCGAGCCGGACCCTCTACTTCTCCACCGACGTCACCGCGCTGCGCCAACTCCATCCCGAGGTCGAGATGCTCCGGGGCCTCGGGCCCGAGACTCGGCTCGTGGTGTCGGAACCCCTCGGTGACATGACCGGTGCCTGGAACGAAGTGCCGGAGTCCTCGGCCGGCGTCGTCCGCCCTGGAACCGACGAGATCCGCGAGTTCCATCCGATCGCTCCCTGAGCTCGACGCGGCCGCCCGCGGGGCGTTCTGTCTTGGGCGCGACGCGCCGAGGCACCGGGACGACAACCCAGGCACCCTCTCAAGACGATGCCTCGGTTGCCGAAAGGGTGCCCGAGCGTACGAGAGGGCGCGCGAGCGTACGAAAGGGTGCGCCAGCGTACGAAAGGGTGCGCCACCGTACGAAGGGGTGCGCCACCGTACGAGAGGGGTGCGCCACCGTACGAGAGGGCAGAGATACCCCTCGTGATGCGCTCAGGCATCGGGACGGCAACCGAGGCACCTTCTCAAGACGATGCCTCGGTTGTCGAACGGGTGCGCGAGCGTACGAAAGGGTGCGCCAGCGTACGAAAAGGGTGCCCGAGCGGA
This sequence comes from uncultured Actinomycetota bacterium, assembly GCA_963797165.1. GTDB lineage: Bacteria > Actinomycetota > Actinomycetes > Propionibacteriales > Propionibacteriaceae > Microlunatus. The sequence goes on along the minus strand of CAWCOM010000013.1, from coordinate 222,530 downwards.
GCTCTCCTCGTGGTGGGGCCGTACGACCGCAACCGACCCCGTCGCGCGACCATCGCTCGGCCTGGGCAGAATCCGTGCCAGGCCCACCGCGAAGGAGCGCTGGATGAAGAAGCTGATCAACGACCCGGCGTCCGTCGTCACCGACGCACTTCGTGGGATGGCGGCGGCCCATCCGGAGCTGCGCGTCGATCTGGAGCACCGGATCGTCTACCGCGGCGCTGCATCGGGTGGGGTCGCGGCGAGTAGAGCCGGCGGGACCGGAACCGACACCGGGCGCGGCACCGGCAGCGCCAAGGTCGGGCTGGTGTCCGGCGGCGGTAGCGGCCACGAACCGCTGCACGCCGGCTTCGTCGGGTTCGGCATGCTCGACGCCGCCTGTGCCGGAGAGGTGTTCACCTCGCCCGTACCCGACCAGATCCTGGCCGCGACCCGGAGCGTCGACGGTGGAGCCGGCGTGCTGCACATCGTGAAGAACTACACCGGCGACGTGATGAACTTCGAGATGGCCGCCGAGTTCGCCGATGCGGAGGGCCTCGCGATGGAGTCCGTCGTCGTCGACGACGATGTCGCGGTCCGCGACAGCACGTGGACCGCCGGCCGGCGCGGGGTGGGACTGACCGTGCTGCTGGAGAAGATCGTTGGCGCGGCGGCCGAGCAGGGACGCGAGCTGACCGCCTGCGCGGACCTAGCCCGTCGGGTCAACGCCTCCGGTCGCAGCATGGGTGTGGCCCTGACCAGTTGCACCGTGCCGACCGCCGGCAAGCCGACGTTCGAGCTGCCCGAGGACCAGCTGGAGCTCGGTGTCGGCATCCACGGCGAACCAGGGCGTGAACGGGTCCCGCTCGCCCCGGCGGCGGAGATCGCGCGGATGCTCGTCGAGCCGATCCTGGATGACCTCGACTTCACCAGTGACGCCGGCGTGATCTGTTTCGTCAACAGCCTCGGCGCCACGCCGCTGATCGAGCTCTATGTGATGTACGCCGAGGTCGCCGCGATTCTCGATCGCGCCGGCGTCCGGATCGCGCGATCGCTGGTCGGGCCGTACATCACCAGCCTCGAGATGGCAGGCTGCTCGATCACCCTGCTCCGCGCCGACGCGGAGATGCTGGAGCTGTGGGACGCTCCGGTCCGGACACCGGCGCTTCGATGGGGGGCCTGACCACCATGGCAGATCTGATCGACTCGGCAGGCGTACGCGCCTGGCTGGCCGAGTATGCCCGGCTGATCGAGGCCAACGCGGCGCTCCTCACCGAGCTGGATGCGGCCATCGGCGATGCGGACCACGGCTCGAACATGCAGCGCGGGATGGCCGCCGTGCAGCGTGCGCTCGGCGACGTGCCCGACGACGCACCAATAGACACCGTGCTGAAGACGGCCGCAATGACGCTGATCAGCTCGGTCGGCGGAGCAAGCGGGCCGCTCTACGGCACGTTGTTCCTCCGGATGTCCACATCTGCCGGGACGACGGAGAGCGTGGACGGGCCGGCGTTCGCCGTGGCGCTGCGTGCGGGGGTTGACGGACTGGCCGCGCGTGGCAAGGCGAGCAGCGGTGACAAGACCATGTACGACGCCCTCGCCCCCGCGTGTGATGCGCTCGACGGTGCCCTCGCGGCCGGCGACGACCTCGGCCAGGCACTCGCCGAGGCGACCCGGGCAGCCGAGATGGGTCGCGACGCCGTGACTCCCCTCGTGGCTCGGAAGGGCCGAGCCAGCTACCTCGGACAGCGCAGCGTCGGCCATCAGGACCCTGGCGCCACGTCCGCCGTCCTGCTGATCGCGGCCGCAGCTAGCGCGATCGGTGTCGCCACCCACGCCCCGCCTGCGGACGACTGACAGCGCGCGCACCTGATGGTCGGGATCGTCGTCGTCTCACACAGCCGTGCGCTGGCCGAGGCCGCCGTGGCACTCACCCGGGAGATGGCGTCCGGACCGCTCCGGATCGAGGTGGCCGCCGGACTGGACGACGACACGTTCGGTACCGACGCGATGGCGATCATGCACGCGATCACCGCGGCCGACGAGGGTGACGGCGTCCTGGTGCTGATGGACATCGGCAGTGCGGTGCTGTCCACCGACCTGGCGCTGGAGATGCTCGAGGATGACGTACGCGCCCGGGTGCGTTCCAGTGCAGCGCCGCTGATCGAGGGTCTGCTGGCGGCTGCGGTCGTCGCCGCCGGCGGCGCTGGCGTGGACGAGGTCGCCAACGAGGCCGCCCGTGGGCTCGACGGCAAGGAGCACCAGCTCGGTGTCCGGTCGATATCGACCCGCTCCGCTCTCGCCGAGGCATCCGACGTCGCATCGAGCGATCGGTCGGCACCGGTGAGCGATCCGGCCGATCGCGCAGTGGTCGGTACGTTCACCGTCCTCGGTCCGCACGGACTGCATGCGCGGCCCGCCGCCCGGCTGGTCCGGGAGGCGAACCGATTCGATGCGGATCTGACGATCCGAAACCTGACCACGGGCTCCCGCCCTGTCACCGCACGGAGTCTCTCCCGGCTTGCCACCCTCGACGCGGGCCAGGGGCACGAGCTGGAGGTCAGCGCAACCGGTCCGGAGGCCGAGGCTGCGCTGGAAGCGGTCTTGGCGCTTGCTCGCGGGACCCTCGACGGGTCGGACAGCCGAGCTGGTACGCCCGGCGCGACGGGCGTGCGGCTCACCTCCGTGGCTCCCACCGAACCGGCCTCGCCTGGCAGCAAGACCGGCACCGACACCGATGCGGGCATTCTCGTCGGCCTGCCGGTGTCGCCGGGGATCGGCGTCGGACCCGCTCGGCCATTCACCATCGGCCAGACCGCTGTCGGCGACCAGGCTGTCAGCGACTGGGCGGGCGGCGACCACGTGGGCGACCCGAGAACGGAGCACCGTCGGCTGGATGACGCGATCGACTCCGTCGATACCGAGCTGCGCCGGTTGCAGGCGAAAACCGCCCGGGAGATCGGGTCCGCCGAGGCGCACATCTTCGACGCCCATCTCGCCCTCCTGCACGACCCGGAACTCATCGCCGAGGTCCGCGAACGGATCGACAGCGGACGGATCGACGGCAAACGATCGGACCTCACGCCAGTGTCTGCCCTCGCTGCCTGGGCCGAGGTCCTGAGCGAAGCGGAGCTGGCCTTCGCTGCGCTGGACGACCGCTATCTACGAACCCGCGCCGCCGACGTACGGGCTGTTCGAGATCAGGTCCTTCGGTCTCTGCTCGGTTCGCCGTCCCCGTCGGCCGCCGGCGACGGGGTGCTGGTGGCCGCCGACCTGACCCCGGCCGAGGTGGCCGGGCTCGAGCGCTCCCGGGTCGTCGCGATCGTGCTTGCCTTCGGCAGTCCGACCTCGCATGCCGCCATCCTGGCGCGTGCCCGCGACATCGCCACCGTCGTCGGTGTGGGCGCGGCCCTGTTGGACGTGCCCGCCGGTACTCTGCTTGCCGTCGACGGAAGCACCGGAGAGGTGGTGCTAGCACCGGACGAGGCCCGACGCGCGGAGTTCGGCGGCCGAGCGGAGGCCGCCGTCAGAGCCCGCCAGGCCGCCGCGCGGGCGGCCGCCCATCCTGCTCTCACCCGCGACGGTCTGCAGATCCTCGTCGGCGCCAATATCGCCTCGATCGCGGACGCGACAGCCGCTGCGTCGTCGGGCGCGGACCTGGCCGGCCTGGTCCGGACGGAGTTCTTGTACCTCGGCCGCGACGTACCACCCGATGTCGACGAGCAGGTCGCGGCCCAGCTCGCCCTCGCGGATGCCATCGGCGGGCGCCGGTTGACGCTGCGCACCCTCGACATCGGCGGCGACAAGTCGCTGGCGTACGTCGAGCAGCCCGAGGAAGCCAATCCGTTCCTCGGCGTCCGTGGTCTGCGTCTTTCGCTGCGCTCGCCCGAGCTGCTGCGCGACCAGCTTCGCGCGATCGTCCGGACGGCGCGGCAGACTCCGGTGAGCGTCATGTTCCCGATGGTCAGCGCGGTGGACGAGCTACTCGAAGCGCGCCGGCTGCTGGATGCGGTGATCGTGTCCGAGGGGCACGGCAGGCCGACCGGACTGGAGGTCGGGATGATGGTCGAGGTGCCGGCGGCGGCACTCAAGACGCGCTCCTTCGCCCCGTACATCGACTTCTTCTCGGTCGGCACCAACGACCTGACCCAGTACGCCCTCGCCGCCGAGCGAGGCAACGAGCAGGTCGCGGCCCTCGGAGACCCGTACGATCCCGGAGTCCTCGCCCTGATCAGGGCAGTCTGTGTCGGGGCGGTCGGTGGTGAGGCGGCCGGTGTCGGGGCGGCCGACGGGCCTCGGGTCGCCGTCTGCGGCGAGCTCGCGGGCGATGCCGGAGCTGCTGGCCTCCTGGTCGGGCTGGGTGTCGGTGAGCTGTCCGTCGCGCCCCCGGCGGTTCCTGCGGTCAAGCAGGCGATCCGGGAGGTCGACTCTCGCCAGGCCGAGGATCTCGCGGCGACCGCGCTGTCCATGCCGAGCGCGGCGGCCGTCCGCGGCCTACTGGCGCCCTGACAGCGGAGCACTCCCAGGGTGATCCTGGGTGGGTCCGGTCTGCTCACCCAGAGTTCGCCCCACGTACGTGGATTCGCCCCGGCTGCAGCAGGGGCGAACGCATCTTCGTGGGGCAAACGTGCGGGAGTTGGCGGGGGAGGCAAGGATCTTCCTATGTGTGCCACGCGGTCGGATCTGCAGCTGCCCGGAGCCGTCGCCGAGGTCGTCGACCAGCTCGCGGACGCCTCGGGCGTCGCGGCGGTGGTCCTCGGCGGATCGCGAGCGACGGGCGCCGCCACGCCGGAGTCCGACTGGGACCTCGGGCTCTACTACCGCGGCCAGCTGGATCTGTCCCCGCTTCGCGCTCTCGGCGAAGTGCATCCGCCCGGGTCGTGGGGCCGGCTGATGAACGGCGGTGCCTGGCTGACGGTGGACGGCACCCGGGTCGACGTGCAGCTCCGCGACCTCGACGCCGTCGAGCGCTGGACCGAGCAGGCTCGGAAGGGCCGGTTCGAGGTCGACGGCCTGCTCGGTTACCTGGCCGGCATGCCGACGTACGCCCTGACGGCGGAGGTCGCCTCGTCGGTCGTCCTGCAGGGCTCGCTCGGCATGGCCAGCGACTACCCGGACGCACTGACCGTGAGCGGACCGGACCGGTGGCGCTTCAACCGCGACTTCAGCCTGGCGCATGCTCGTCGTGCGGCAGCCCTGGGGAACGAGCCGGTGGCGTACGGGCAGCTCGCGCGGGCCATGGTGGAGGAAGCCCATGCCCGACAATGCGCCGACGGCCGGTGGGTGCTGAACGAGAAGCGGATCTTCGTCGGCACCGGACTGCCGGAGACGCTGCCGGGTTCGGACCCGACCATCGCTATCCGAGCCTTCGCGGACCTGATCGACGGATATCCCTGAGCACCACCCGCCTCGAGTGGGACCCACCGAGCACGCGCGAAGCACGAGTTCGCCCCACGTACGTGGATTCGCCCCGTCTGCAGCAGGGGCGAATCCACATTCATGGGGCGAACGTGGGCGGTCTACCCTCCGCCGGAGTCCACTCCCGGCGGCTGGCCGCCGCCCATCCCACCGCCACCCGTGCCGCCGCCGGCGGGTGCCTCGTCGGCAGTGACCGTCGCGACCTTGGTCGCCGAGCCGAGCTCACCCGAAGCGGCCAGACCGCCGGTGCTGTCGCCCGAGGCCGTACCCCCGGTATAGATCGTGTACGACGCACCGTCGGTGATCGCGTCGGAGGAGTAGGTGATGTTCTGCGCTGCCTTCGAGGTGACGAAGGTGGCCACGACGTCACCGTCGGCGTTCACGATCTGTACGGTCGTGCCCGCCGCCAGCGCGCTGTCCAGCGTCGCCGATACCCAGCTCTGCTCCGAGTCGGTGCTCGGCGTGACGACCATGCCGCCGAACAAGCCGAGTCCGAGACCGGCACCGACCGTGGTCGAGCCGAGCGCCAGCGATACGGCGAGCACGCCGATGTTGACGCCCAGGAAAGGCGGTCACCAGATCGCGGCGGTGGTGCCGTGGAAGTAGATGCCGAACGTCAGCAGGGAGATCGCCACCAGATCGGCGGCGACGATCACAATCGTTTCCATGGGGTTCCTCTTCTCGTAACCTCGTGGACCCCATTCAGTCAGGTGAACCTTTGCCGGTTCTGTGGCTCGTCTGTGGTGGGTATGAGGAGCTGACGACGGCAGATGCTCCGCGGATCTCGTCGGCCGGGCCGATCCACGCTCGGCAAGATCAACTTCAGACAACGACGGAGCATCCACCGTCTGATCCTTGCCAGCGAGTCCTCAGCGTGGACGGACGACGATCGGGACCCGGCCGGTCGGCAGCAAGGTGATCGCAGCGTGCACCGGGATCTGACGCAGAGGGGTGCTGATCTCGTACGCCTGGAGGATCGTCGCGAGCGTGATCTGGACCTCGGTCAGCGAGATCGGCATGCCGATACACGCCCGAGCTCCGGCACCGAACGGCAGATAGGCGTAGCGATGACCACCCGCCGGTTCGCCGTCGGCGAGATCGAATCGGGTGGGATCGAAGCGCTCTGGTTCCGACCACGTCCGCGGCGAGTGGTGGACACCCCAGATCGAGACCTCGACCCAGACACCTGCCGGAATGCGGTAGCCACCGAGCATCTGATCGCGTTCCGTGCTGCGGCCGACCCCGTGCGCGGCCGGGAAGAGTCGCAAGGTCTCGCGCACCGCCCGGAGGAGCCAGGGCATTCGGGGAAGTGCGCCTGCGGTCGGCGGCCGGCCGGCCAGTGCGTCGTCGACCTCTCGATGCAGTACGTCCTGCCATTCGGAGTGCAGGGCCAGCTGCAGGAGGACACAGCTGAGAGTGACAGACGTCGTGTCATGCCCGGCGAGCAGGAACAGCATTGCCTGGTCCGCGACCTCGATGTCGCTGAGCCGATCTGACTCGTCCGCGGCGTCCCGCGCCGCGAGGAGCAGACCGAGCATGTCATCCGTGCCCGAAGGCCCCGCAGACGTGCCCTGAGCCTGTCCAAGGACACCCTCGCCGTGGCGCCGCGCGATCAGCTCATCGACGATCTCCCGGGTCTGGCGCAGGCCGCGGTTCATCCGTCGATTGCCCGGTGTGGGCAGGTACGTCGGCAGCGGGTGCGGTGAGACCGCCCGGCGCAACAGCTGGTCGTTCACCCGCCGGAACCGGGTCAGCAGATCGGCGGCGGCCGACATGTCTGCGCCGAACAGGATCCGCCCGCTCACCCTGGAGGCCATGGCGATCATCTCCGGGTACGCGTCGAGCTCGGTCCCTTGCTCGGCCGCCGGTTGCCAGCGGGTGACGAGCCGCTGCGCCTCGTCGGTCATCACCGGTGCGTAGCTGGTGTTCACCCGCCGCCGGGTGAACATCGACGCCAGGAACCTCCGCTGCCGGTGCCAGACCTCGTCCTCGCTCGTCAGGACGTTGTCGCCCAGCGCTCGGCGCAGCTCGCGGTAGCCAGGATGCTGCTTGCGAAAGTCGGCGGGTCGGCTCAACACCTGCTCGATCAGGTCAGGAGAGGTCACGCTGACGACCGTCAATCGCCAACCCGGCGGCCCGGCGACGATCCGGGTCAGACCACCGATCTCCCGGTCCGCGCGCGAGATCGTGCCCAGGTAGTCGCGCCGAATGCCAGGGAACGTGCCGATCAGAGGCCGGCCCGGCAGAGTCGGCAGATCCAGACCCGCAGCGAGCGTGGCCACCCCTCGATGCTAGGCGCGCCGGTCGAGCCCGTCGAAGGGCAATCTGTGCCCTGAGCCGCTCGAGGGACACCACATGTGCCCTGAGCCCGTCGAAGGGCGTCAGCCCGGATAGCCCGCCCGCGGCGCAGGAGCGTCGACCGCCAGCAGCTGCCCTCCGCTGGCGGCCATGTCCTGACCCCAGGCATTCGCGGTGATGTAGAGCGTCGGCGTCCTGTTCCCACCGAGCATGCAGGCGAACGCACCCCGATCGAGGCGTACGTCGGCCAGCACCTCACCACCCTCGCGCACCCGAAGACAGTGCGCACTGCCGACGTCGGCCAACCAAGCGGCCCCGTCGGCATCCAGGCAGATCCCGTCCGGGTGGTCGCCGGGAACGCTGGCCCAGACCCGGCGGTTCGAGAGCAGTCCATCGGCGGCGACGTCGTACGCCGTGAGGCAGTCGGCATACGACTCGGCCACGATCAGCATCGCGTTGTCGGCGGTGACCGCCATCCCGTTGGGAAAGGCGAGGCCTTCGGCTACCCGCTGCACCGAACCGTCCGGCCTCACCATGACCACGAAGCCCGGCGCGAACTCACCGCCGGGGAAGTCGAAGCCGATGCTGTTGACGTATGCGTTCCCGCGGCCGTCGACCACGATGTCGTTCCATGGGTGGGAGGTCTCGGCGCTCAGGTCGGCATAGCGCACGAGCTCGCCCCGCTGGTCGAGCCGGAGCAGCGCGCGCTCGGTCGAAGAGACGACGAGCAGGGTCCCGTCCGGTAGGAAGTCGAAGCACAGCGGCAGCGACTGGTGCCTGACCATCACCTCCGACGTACCGGTGTCGTCGACGGCGATGATCTGCCCGGCCATCCAGTCGGCGAACCAGATCCGGCCGTCGTGCCAGCGCGGTGACTCGCCCATGGCGATACCGTCCAGGACCAGGCGGGGCCTTGTCATGTTCTCACCCGCCGCCCCTCGGCGGGACGCGAGACAACCTGGGTGTGAGTCGACGAGGCCGGTGAGACCCTCATTCTGGAAGCCTATTTCGCTCCGGGATGGAGCTTATCCGCGCCTCTAGAAGCCGCCAGACGGCCCGCTTGATCCGCCCGGCGCGGCGACGCAGCCGCCGTCTGAGGGTGACTGGCGCCGGCGCTGCAGCGCGCGCCGGAGGGTCCGGGACCGGGGCAGCCAACGGCTTCCGCTCGGGGCCTGCGTATACCTGGGACATGAATCGACCAAGTTCGTTGAACACCTTATTTGCACCGTTCAACACAGCACTGTGCACAAATACGATATTGTACTGGTGAGCATATTCGAAGTCTCGCGCCACGGGAACAAAACCGAGATCGAATAGGAAATTGGCTACCCGCCCGCGTAACCATTGCTCCGCTCCCCAGAACGGCTGCTCTTCGACTTCGATCATCACCAACGCGCTCTTGGCGAGCAGATCTCGAGCTCCCGGAAGCACAATGCTGCAGGCGCCCTCGACATCGACCCACATTGCGGCATGAGCGAATGTCTGATCGGCGAAAAACTCATCGAGAGCCACGCCATCGAGAACGACTTCGATAAAACCGCGCTCGATGTCGGCCCGAGTCGCTTCACGTTTGAGCAAAGATGCTTGCCCATTGGCGATGGGGGCGCCCGACTCGTCCCGATGAACGTTGAACGTGATCGGCCCCGTATGGTCCGATAGTGCAAGATTCAAGTACTCGACGCCAGCATTGAGGTTGATCTCCTGGAATTGGGCATACGTGTAAGGATTCGCCTCGAACGCCACGACCCTTGCCGTTGGAAACTTAGTCTTCACACGCCTGCTCGTGTCCCCCTCTTTGGCTCCTGCTTCGACAAAGAGGTCAATCTCGACAACCTCCATCAGCTTGAAGAACAACTGCACGAGCGAACTATTCGAATGTCTGCGATGACATCTGTCGTCAAGATTGTACTTAGCTGCGGTCGCCATCATGGCGATCTCGTAACCAAGGAGCAGATGCTGGGAATCGAGGTCGCTACCGGCTTCGGGCATGAGGAGACTTTACTGCGTGACGTGCCTCCACGACCCCATCAACGCACTTGTCGCCCGGGCCTATTTGTCGCACCTGTGGTCATGGCTTCGCCAGCTTGAACACTGTCCTTGCGTACCGGCGATGCACTGCTTCTCGCGAGCGACCTTCCTGAAGACCCCGCCAAGCAGACCTGGTGCGTCAGGAAAGTTCGAACGTGCCTCTGACGGGTAGATACTCCGAGAAAAAGGCACGGATCAGCCGGTCCGTCTCGCGGCGTTCCTCCACCGTCTGTGCCGTGGTGCCGTCGTTGATGCACAAGGCGTCGAACGGCCTCCGCTTGAGCACGGTCCCGAGCCGGGCGCGGGCCTCTGGCACCGCAGGATCGATGTAGGTGTAGCGAAGGGCGCCGGGTACCGACCTGCCGAGGACGTACGCCCAGTTGAGGTAGAAGGATCCCGCCATAGCGACGTCGTCGACCGTTCGGAACTGGGCGCGGCGAGTGGCCTCGACCATGTCCGGAAAGGTCGCCTCGAGCTCCGCGAGACCGGAGACGGTCACCGGTGCGCCGGTGTGGAAGAACTTACGGGTGAACGTGACCCCGTAGCGCTCCCGGATCAGGCGGCGGGCGTTCTTGGCCGCCGTGCTCGATGCGAGCTCACCCGGTTCAGTAGGACCTAGCGGGACAAGTGCGCGAGACTGGAAGAAGCGTCCGATTCCGTTCGGATGGAAGAACGTCTCCGGGCCGATCGGGCGGCCGATCAGCATGTCGTCGTTCAGATAGATGAAATGCTCGGCCAGCCCCGGAATGCGGTGTAGACATGCCTCGATGGCATGGGAGTTGAACGTCGGCAGCCCGCCTTCATCCGGCCAGATCTCGCGGTGGTCGACGACCGTCACCCAATCGTTGTCCGGATCGAGCCAGGCCGGTCGCTGGCCAGCTGTGACGATCCACACGTGGTTGACCCAGGGCGCATACTGCTCCAGCGCCCGCAGACTGAAGCGAAGCTCGTCGTGGTCGGCGAACCGGGAGTCGTCGTGAGCCCGCTCGGTGAACTTGTCCGCGTCCGCCGCATCGACGGCCTGCGCCTTGGCCCGGAGCCAGACGTCGTCGTCCCCGTCAACCCAGGTATAGACGACGTCGATCGGGAAATGGACGGCGCTGGTCAGTGGCACCTGTAGGTCCGCCGGTGTGGAACCGGTCTCAGCGGTCTCAGCGGTGTGGATCTCGCTCGCAACGAGGTTGGCTACTCGACAGACCATCCGGTCTCCGACCGGCCGCCAGAAGTACAGGCTGACGCCCTGCTCCTCGTCGGCCACGAAGGTGCTGCCGTCGTGTGCGGCAACGAACTCCCAGAGCAGCAGCCCTGGCGCGGTGATATACGGGCCACCACGTGCACCGCCGGCCAGCTCGTACCGGTACGCGCGAGCACCGTCGGCGCCGATGGTGTCGAGATACCACGCCGGTCCGGCAAGAATCGCCACGAGATCCAGGACCGCGGCGCGATCGGGCTCGGCGAGACACAGAACCCTTCCGCCGAGCGGATCCGGCAGCCACCAGAAGCCGATCCTGCGCTGACGTAACGCCTCGATCAGCCGTGATTCGAATTCGGCCTTGTGGCTCTTCAGAAGCAACGCGGGGTCGATCCGAGCGGCCACCGGGACGGCCAACGACGTGGTCCACGTGTATCCCGGAGGCGCCGTACGGTTTCTGAGCCTGGTCCATCGGGCGGTCGTCCGCCTTCGAACGGCCCGCGAAACCTGGGCGTACGCGGCGCCCGCAGCAGCCTTCACGAAGCGATTTTCACGATGTCGCACGACCCGCTCCGGACCACTGTCGTCCGACCTTTGCGCTGGCTCATCCGGCAACCTTAATCGGCCCCCGTCGAGTGGCCGGTCGGTCGGCGGCACTGGGATAGCCTGAGTCGACCCGAGGCGGCCTGAGGCGAGGAGACCATGCGTGGATTCGGCGAGTAGGCCGCTTCACAGGTTCGGGCTGATCGCCGCGGTCTACAACGTCGCCCGCTACCTGCCGGAGTTCATCCGCTCGATCGAGGCACAGACCCACCCGCTGAGCGATGTCCTCGTTGTCCTCGTGGACGACGGCAGCACCGATACTTCCCTCGAGCTCCTCCTCGACTGGCAGCTTCGGCAGCCCGACCTGGTGCGAGTCGTCTCGCAGGCCAACGGCGGTCAGGCCGCAGCACGCAACGCCGGGCTCGACCTCGTCGCCGACTGTGAGTGGGTCAGCTTTCCCGATCCCGATGATGCTCTGGACGAGAATTACCTGAGCGAAGTGTCGCGCGCCGTCGACGCCAAACCCGATCTCGCCATGGCCGCCACGAACCGTCTGGTGTGGCGCGAGGCAACTGGTGAGATCGCCGATCAGCATCCGTTGCACGAGTTCTTCACCGGTGGGAATCGGGTCGAGGACCTCGACGAGACGCCGGCCTTCTTTCATGGGGCGGCCAATGCCGCGTTCTTCCGTGGCTCGCTGATCGCGGCCGAGCGGCTGCGCTTCGATCCCAGGATCCGACCCAACTTCGAGGACGGACACTTCTGCCAGCGCTACCTGCTCGCCGCGGCGCGGCCGCTGGTGGCCTTCTGGGCGTCCGCCCGATACCTATACCGGCGGCGCGCCGACCAGTCATCGGCCACCCAGACGTCGGCCCTCCAGCCGAGTCGATTCGTCGAGGTGCCACGTCACGGCTATCTCGAGCTACTCCGCGCGGGCGCCGACCGTCGGGGTGGGCGCGCGCCGGGCTGGCTGCAGAACATGGTGATCTACGAGTTGACCTACTACCTGAGGGCCGAAGACAGCGCCTGGAGCGGTGCGACCGCGTGCCGCGGGGAGGTTGCCGACGTCTTCGTCGACCTGTTGCGAGAGATCCGAGGCGAGCTCGACACGGCTCTCATCCAGGGCTTCAGCCGGCGGCTGATGCGCGCCCACTGGCGACAGATCCTGCTGCACGGCCTCGTGCAGGAGCGCTGGCACACTCCGTACGTCGTCAGGCAGTGCGAGGACCGACGGCACGGGCAGGTGCTCGTCGCGTACCGGTTCACCGGGCCGGATCCCGGGCTTGGCGTGTCGGTGGACGCGCACACGGTGCCGCCGGTCGCCACCAAGATCCGGAGCTACCGCTTCTGGGAGCACGAGGTGCTGCAGGAACGCCGCGCCTGGCTGCCCGAGGCGATTGCCGTCCAGATCGAGCTGGGCGGCGAGCCGGTGGCGATCGGTGACAAGTGGCTCGACTACGTCCCGACGAGCGCCCGACCGGCTGAGGCCCGACCCAAGGCACCCGCCACCAGCCCGCCGGCCAAGCGTGGATCGCCGCCAGGCTTGGTCGGGCTGGACCGGTTGCTCAACCGTGCCCGTCGGGTGCGCGCCGAACTCTCCCGCACGCAGCTCCGGCTGCGAACCACTCCGAGCATCGCGCGACTGCCACCTGTCCAACGGCGCTTCGAAGACGCCTGGGTGCTGATGGACCGGGTGAGCGATGCCGACGACAACGGCGAACGACTGTTCGAGTACCTACGCGAGCACCGGACCGACATCAATGCGTGGTTCGTGATCGAGCGAGGATCCCGCGACTTCGCCCGCCTGCGGAAGACGTCTGATCGGATCATCGGCTACGGCTCGTGGCCATGGAGGCTGCTCATGCTCAACGCCGGCCACCTGATCTCCTCCCACATCGGAGCGGCGGTGCACCGCCCGGTAGAGGCGCTCGAACTGCGCCGTGGCCTGCCGCCGTGGAGATTCACCTTCCTGCAGCACGGCGTGATCCGCGACGACATCTCGGGCTGGCTGAACAGAAAGGAGCTCGACCTGTTCATCACCAGCTCGCCGGCCGAGCACGAGTCCATCGTCGGCGATGGTTCGAACTATGTCTTCACCGAGAAGGAGGTCAAGCGGACCGGGCTGGCCCGCTTCGATCGACTGACGAGGATCGCGAGCACGGTCTCGGAGGCGGAACAAGACCTCATCCTGGTCGTGCCGACGTGGCGCAGCTGGCTCAGTCCCGAGATCGAGCCTGGAGCGCAACGACAGGTGATCTCGGACTTCGAGAACACGGAGTACGCACGCAACTGGTTCGGTCTGCTGCACTCGCCAGCGCTCCGTGAGCTCTGCGCGAACGAGGGCCTTCGGATCGGATTCCTGCCTCATCCGTTGATCCAGACCGCGATGGCGGGCGTCCGCCTTCCCGACCACGTGCTGCCGCTCCGATACGGCGATACCGACGTCCAACGACTGTTCGCCCGTGCGGCCGTCATGGTGACCGACTACTCCTCGACCGTCTTCAACGCCGCCTACATCGACCGGCCGGTTTCGTACTTCCAGTTCGACCGGGAGCTCGTGGAAGCCGGTGGCCACGTCGGCAGGAAGGGTTACTTCGACTGGGAACGGGACGGTTTCGGGCCTGTTTCGTTCACGGCCGACGATGCCGTTTCTGACATCGTCGCGACCGTCGAGGCCGGCCGCCGGTTGCGCGAGCCGTACGCCACGCGAGCAGCCCGGACCTTTCCGGAGCGAGACGGGCGGTGCTGCGAGCGAATCGTCGCAGCCATCGAAGCCTTGTAGCAGTGGCACTGCTTGCCGCGCTAGCTCGACGCACGAAGGAAGATCGTGTGATCTGCGCGGAAGCGCCGCGGTCAACGCCCGCCGAAGGCTTGTGGGATGCGTTCGAGCGGGGCTGAGATAGCCTGACGCGACTGCAGACCACAGTATTGAGGGAGACCGGTGTCTGGAAGCCCCCGCAAGAAGTTCGGCCTGATCACCGCCGTGCACAATGTCGCGCGCTACCTCCCGGACTTCATTGCCTCGATCGAAGCGCAGACCTACCCCCTAGATGACGTCGTTGTCGTCGCAGTCGACGACGGCAGCACCGATGATTCACTGGAGGTGCTAGAACGGTGGCGCGCCAGACGGCCCGATCTCGTCACAGTCCTCACGAAGGAGAACGGTGGACAAGGCTCAGCTCGCAATGCCGGGCTCGACATCATCGACTGCGAGTGGGTCAGCTTTCCCGACCCCGATGACGCGTTCAACTCCGCCTATCTTGCCCGCGTGGCCGCGGTCATCGACTCTCACCCCGACCTGGCGATGGTCGCGACGAACCGGCTCATCTGGCGCGACGGAACTGGTGAACCGACGGACGGCCATCCCCTGAGGTCGATGTTCGAGCACGACCAAGTCAAGAACCTGGACGGTTATCCCGAGTACTTTCACGGCTCGGCACCGGCAGCTTTCCTGAGGATGGCTGTGATCGAGGCCGCCGCAATTCGATTCGACGAGCGAATCAGACCCAACTTCGAGGACGGGCATTTCTGCCAGCGGTATCTACTTCGTGCCGGCGCACCGGAAGTAGCTTTCCTGAAGTCCGCCGTCTACCTGTATCGCAAGCGCGCCGACCAGTCATCGACCCTGCAGACGGGACATCTGATCCCAAGTCGATTCACCGTGGTGCCCCGTCTCGGCTTCCTCGCACTGCTACGAGAAGCGTCGGAGCTTCGCGGCACGGTCCCTGAATGGCTGCAGAACATGATCATCTACGAACTGTCGTACTACATCAGTCCGGAGGACGACGCCTCGGCCGCCACAGCGTGCCATGGCGAGGTGGCGGATGAGTTCATCGAGACAATGACCAAGATCCGGACATTCCTGGACGACGATGTCATCAAGAGCTTCAACACGCGCGTTCTGCGTGCGCACTGGCGGCAGGTGCTGCTGTACGCCTTCCGGTCTGAGCCGTGGCACACGCCGTATGTCGTGATGCATCGGTACGACCAGGTCAAACGACAGGTGCTTATTTCCTACCGCTTCAAGGGGCCCGAACCCGAGTTCGAGACTCGACTGCGAGGCAAGTCGGTCTCGCCTGTTGCCACCAAGACCAGGGATTTTCGATACTGGGATCACGCGGTGATGCACGAACGTCTGGCCTGGGTTCCCGCACGTGGCACTCTGCGCGTCCGTCTCGGCGGAGGGTACGTCGAGCTGCGCACCAACTGGACTGACTTCACTCCCACTTACATACGGCCGAGTGCGATTCGTCGACGGCTTGGTGTGAGCACTGGGACGAGATCGAGCCGAAGACAGCGCCTTGCCGCCGCGAAGCGAAGCGTTCAGCGTGATGTGATTCGCGCAGTTTCGCGGTACGGCCCGGCGCACCGCGAGTTCCGCGGCGCCTGGGTCTTCATGGACCGGATCAGCGACGCGGGCGACAACGCCCAACGGCTCTTCGAGTATGTCCGCGCCAATCGCCCCGACATCAACGCCTGGTTCGTTCTCGATCCTGAGTCACCGGACTGGGCGAAACTGCACAAGTCGACCAATCGGCTGATCGCGCACGGCTCGCTGCGATGGAAACTGCTGATGCTGAACTGCCGATATCTGGTCTCGTCTCACGCAGACGTGGGCATCGTTCGTCCGCCGGGCATCCTGCGACTCGAGCCCCGACCGCGTTGGCGTTTCGTGTTTCTCCAGCACGGCGTCATCAAGGATGACATCTCAAGCTGGCTCAACCTCAAGGTGATCGACCTCTTCGTCACCAGTACGCCTCCTGAGCATCGCTCGATCGTCGGCAACGGCACCGGATACCAGTTCACAACCAAGGAGGTCAAGATGACCGGCCTTGCCCGCTTCGATCGCCTTCGCCTCATCGCTTCCGCCGTCGCTGAATCCGAGCAACGGACCGTTCTCGTCGCTCCGACATGGCGGAACTACCTCAACATCCGTTTGGCCAGTGGTGAGCACAAGCGTCGGGTTGTCCCGAACTTCCTCGACACCGAGTATGCGCGAAATTGGTTAGGGCTATTGAGATCGCCCGAGCTAGCCGACGTTTGCGCGGCAGCGAATCTGCGGGTTGGATTTCTGCCGCATCCAAATATCCAACCGGTTCTGGCCGAACTTACGTTGCCCAACCATGTGGACGCCCTGCGTTATGCCGAACACGACGTGCAGGAACTCTTCGCGAAGGCTGCCGTATTGATTACTGACTACTCGTCGGTCGCATTCAACGCCGCCTACATCGATCGACCTGTCGTGTACTTCCAGTTCGACAAGGAACTGATCGCTGCCGGCGGTCACCTCGGAAGGCAGGGCTACTTCGACTACGAATCCGACGGATTCGGTCCGGTTGCATCGACATTGGTGCAAGCCGTCGACGAAACGGTCCGAACAATTGCCGCAGGCCGTCGAACCCGGTCCCCCTATGCTGAACGTGTCGCCGCGACCTTTCCCGAACGTGACGGCAGGTGTTGCGTGCGGACCGTGGAGGCAATCGAGGCCCTCGGCAGACCTTGATTGTGCGGGTGTCTACGTCGCAGACCGCGAGCCCTGCGTCCTGAGGATCCGTTCTGGACACCGAGGCGGGCCTGCGCTGGTATCGACCGGCGGTGGCCGATGCGGCGAGGCGCGCAATTCGCAGAGCTCTCGGCCACGGTTCAGTAGCCGACCCTTCAGCGATTGTCGTACCGCGTGGACCCGCTCGGCGGAGCCGGGGTGGACCTCGCGCCTGCGACCCTGGCGTGTTCCGGAGGTGCGAAACAGGACAGGCGCTGGAAAGACCCGTCTGATCCGATCATCATCATCAGAACTCCGCGATGCCCTCGAGAACCGAGCTTCTCCTACCGGCACGTGGGCTGAACGAACGTGCAGTCGACGGTTGGTCGGGCAACCGCAAGCTCACCGCGACCCGACTCGGCGCAGTCCTCACATGACATCAGTCAGCGCCCCGCCGTCACGATCGAAGTCGAAGGTGAAGTCGCTGTGGAACGAGGCGGTCTCGTATGTCGCGCCGCGAGGCACGTCTGGCTGACACCAGAAGTGGTGATAGTCATCGCCCTTCACCGCGCTGATCAGCCACTCGTTTGACGCGTAGTAGCTCTCCGACGCGATGACGATCCGCGTGGTCGGCCCAGAATGGAAGATTGAGTTGAACTGAGCGGAGCCGCCGTAGCCGGCGATGACCTGCGCACCGGCGAAGAGGGTCGCCTGGTCCGCGATCGAGAGGTCGCCGGGCTGCACCACCGCGAAACCGTGCGCCACGAACTCCGCCTCGACCGCGGCACCGTTGTGGCACCGGCGAGCCATGCCGGGTGGACGGACGACGAAGATCCGCTCAGGGGTGCTGGCCACGCGGTCCACCAGCCGGCCCGCGATCCGTGCCCAGACCTGCTCGATGTCGGGATCGACGTACTGACCGTTGTGGAACTGCGGCGTCGCCCCGATGAGCCGCTCGATCTGTGTCGGCTCATCGATCACGCTGATCCGCTCCTTGCCGATGCCGTACGCCCGCAGCATCTCGAGGACGAAAGGGGGGACCTCGTCCCCGGGTTTGCGCACGCTGAGCAGGAGACGCAGGTCGTCGAACTCGGCGCAAGCGAGGTCCCAGCCCCACAGCCGGGCGAGATCCTCGGTCATGAAATGACCGAAGTGGCTCGGGAACTCCGAGACCAGGTGGTAGTACGTGCCGCGAAGGTGCGGTGCGCCCTCCAACGGCACCTCAGACGTGGCGGCATGCGGACCGACGTCGACGCTCTGCCGATTGTTGAGCCTTCGTGCGCACGGATGATGGAACGAGATCGGGGCGATCACGTCGCCGACCACGACCAGCTGACGGGGTGTGCAGATCGCGTCCCGATACAGCCGAAGATGGCGCGGCGGCACCTCGAACCGCGGCCGGAACTCGTTCGGCACGCCTGGATCGTTCACCCGGAGCGCTGACCGTGCCTGAAACTCTCGTCGTGCACGTAAGGACAGCTCGCGTCCCCAGCCCTCGCCGAGGCGTCCGGTCAGTACCGCGTCGGCGCGCCGGTCGCGCACCTTGATGAACGCGTGGCCTCGCCGTCGCACCACGAGCAGCCCGGCAACTTCCTCGACGGCAGCGATGCAGCGCGCCCGGGCAAGGTCGTCGGCATGCGCTTCGGAAACTGGTCCGTCCGCCAGCTCACGGCTGAGCTCCGCCAGCCGAGCGACCACCGCGGCACCGGTCTCGGACTCATCCTGCTCGGGCGACGCCGGGCCGTCGATGAGCACCAGTCTTCCGCCGTCCGCGATCATCGGCAGCACCGTCCGGACCATGCGGCCAGCGGGAGCGTCTGGCCCGAGCTCCGACTCGCAGATCACCAGGTCGGGGGCACCCCATTCCTCGAGCAAACGACGCATGGTTCCGATCGAGGCCGCCCGCGCGATCGCGATCCGCCCGGCCGACGCGCGGGTGCCTCGAGCAGTGATGACCAGGACGGCTGCCGCCGGATACCGGCGCGCCAGCCGCCGAGCCAGCAGGTAGGGCGGACGACTCCCGATCAGCACGATCCGATCCGGCGCGCACCGGAGCCCACGAGAGCGAGAAGGTCTCGATGCCGGCTCAGGTCGCCGCATCCGCAACCCGTCGACCACGCCCTTCACCGTCGCAAGCGCGTGACGACCTATCGACGTCCGCTGCCGCAGTGCCATCGCGCCAAGGCTAGGCGCCGCCGCCGTCTCTCGACGATCCGACACGACCGACACCGGTCCAAACCAGCGAGCTACTAGGGTTGCCGCCGTGGATCAAGCGTTCGCCCGGTTGTCCGCTGCGACCGCTCACCTCGACCCGCCGTTCGCGGTTGTCGACCTGGTCGCTCTGCGAGCCAACGCCGCGGACCTGGTCCATCGCGCAGGCGGTGCCGATCCGGATTGCGTCCAAGTCAGTCCGCTGTCGTGCCGTCTCGCCGAGGCCTTCGGTCTCGGCAATTTTGCCGGGATCATGGCGTACTCGCTGCGCGAGGCGATCTGGCTGGCCCACGGAGGTCAGACCGACAGCTCGCTGGCCGTCCGACTGGTCAAGGGACGGTCCGCTGTCGAGCTCGCGGGTCGGCGCGGGGAAATCGTCGAGGCGGTGTCGGCAGTGGCTCCGATCAGCTTGGTCAACGGCGGCGGTAGTCTACACGTGACCGGACACGATCCGTCCCTGACCGAGCTGGCCGCAGGCTCCGGCTTGTACGGGCCCCACGCTCTTCGACGGCTACCGTGCGTTCCGCCCGCAGCCGGCGGCGTACTTCGTCACCTCGATCACCCGCCGGCCGAGCCGGAATCAGGCGGTGGCCTACTCGGGCGGCTACATCGCCTCCGGACCGCCCGGCTGGTCACGAGTTCCCGATGCCGACCTGGCCCGCCGGACTGGAGCTGCTCGGCATCGAGGGCGCCGGTGAGGTCCAGACGCCGCTCCGTGGTCGCGCCGCCGCGACATTGGAGCTGGGCGACCGGGTCTGGTTCCGGCACGCCAAGGCGGGCGAGCTCTGCGAGCGGTTCGACGAGCTGCAGCTGGTCGATGCCGACGGCGCAGTCAATGCCGTAACGACGTATCGCGGCGAGGGGAACTTCGGATGACCGACTCCGGCTGGCGCAACTGGTCCGGCAATCAGCGCTGCGCACCGTCGAGCATCGCCATTCCGTCGAGTGTGGAGGAGCTGGCCGCTACCATCACGGCGGCGGCGCAGCGAGGGCTCCACGTGAAATCCTTCGACGCCGACGTCGACGCGCACGACCACGTCGAGTTCTACTGGTTCCCGCGCAGCGACCGGGTGCTGACCAAGGTCAACGACCGCACCGAAGAGCATCGGCCGCTGTCGAGACTCCGCTATCTGCTCGACGACGAGATCTTGTCCAACGGCCTGTTCCGGGTGGTGACGAGGTCGGCCGATTACGCCCGTCGACCATCCCGCGGATCAACCAGGTCTCGGCCCGCGCGCTGTCCGCGCGCACGTACACGGCACCTTCGTACGAAGTCTTCACCTCGCCACGCCGGGTCCGGTTCACCGAGAGCGAGTACGCGATTCCTCGAGCCGCATTGCCCGACGTGCTCAGCGCGCTCCGAACCTGGATCGACGCCCACGACGAACGAATCGCGTTCCCGGTCGAGGTCCGCCTCGCGGCTGCCGACGACATCTAGCTCTCGACCGGCTTCAGCGCGAGAACGCGTACATCGCCATCCACCAGTTCAACAAGCGCGATGGCGGCCGCTATTTCGCGGCATTCGAGGCCATCGTTGCCGAGTTCGACAGTCGGCCGCACTGGGGGAAGCTGCACACGCTGCAGGCCGAGCGACTCGCGCAGCTCTATCCGCGGCACGGGGAGTTCGTCGCAGTTCGCGATCGGCTCGACCCGGGGTCGCACTTTCAGCAATGGCTACTTGCGGCGCGTTCTGGGCTGACCTCTTGCTCAGTCCGGCAACCGGGTGCGCAGCAGCAGCTGCTCGGCCGGATTGCCGGTGAGGGCGAGCGCCCGCTCGTTCGCGGCGCGAGCCGCAGACGTGTCGCCCAGCCGGGTCAGCAGCACCGCCCGGGTGGCGTGGAACAGGTGGTAGTCGGAGAGCCGCGTCGGCGAGCTGGTCGACGTCGGCCAGCGCGACCGCCGGACCGGCCACCTCCGCCAGCGCGACGGCCCGGTTGAGCCGGACCACTGGCGACGGATCGAACCGGCCGAGCATGTCGTACAGGATCAGGATCTCCAGCCAGTCCGTGTCGGCTGCCGTCGGCGCCGAGGCGTGACAGCCGGCGATCGCCGCCTGCAGCTGGAACCTGCCCGGGCGGCGTATCGCCGCGGCCCGGGCCAGGTAGCCGTCCGCCCGGGCCACCGCCACCGTGTCCCAGCGGGACCGGTCCTGCTCGGCGAGGACGAGGAGCCGACCGTCGGCGCCGAAGCGCGCGGTGGCGCGGGAAGAGAGGAAGGTGAGCAGCGCCAGCAGGCCCCAGGCCTCCGGCTCGAGCGGCAGCTCGCGCACCACGAGCTCGGCCAGCCAGATCGCGTCGTCGGCCAGGTCGGTGCCGTCGGGCTCGAGATAGCCGGCGTTGTACGCGATCGCGATCACGGTCAGCACGTCGTCCAGCCGGGTCGGAAGCTGGTCGCCCTCGGGCACGCCGAACGGGATCCCGGACGTGGTGATCTTCCGTTTGGCCCGGACCAGTCGCTGCGCCATGGTCGGCTCGGGGACCAGGAACGCGCGGGCGATCTGCGGCGTCGTCATCCCGACCACGGCTCGGAGAGTCAGCGGGATCCGCGCTTCGACGGCCAGCGCCGGGTGGCAGCAGGCGAACAGCATCGGCAGCCGGTCGTCGAAGCGGCCGAAGTCGGATCGGGCCGGGTCCGCCGGATCAGTCGATTCCGCGGCCCCCGCCTCGGCGGTCCACGCCTCCGCCCCGAGCTGCGTCCGCCAGGCGCTCCCCTCGGGCTCGGGAACGGAGCAGGTCGATCGCCTTACGACGCGCGGCCAGACTGAGCCACGCGCCCGGATTCGGCGGTACGCCGTCGGTCCGCCACGCCCGCAGCGCCGCCGCGACTGCCTCCTGGACCGCCTCCTCGGCGACGTCGAAGTCACCGATCCGACGATGCAACGCCGCCACGATGAGGCCCGCCTCGGCCCGGACGACATGCGCCAGGGCCGAGTCGGTGACCTCGTCGGGCTGGATCGCCTGCGGAGGACTCAGATCCTGCGGATGACCCGACGTCACATCGGGACGTCCTCGGAGTGGTCGATGATCGGACGGATTTCCACAGCCACCCCCGGGAACTGCAGCAGCGGCCAGTCCTTGACCATCGCGATTGCAGCATCGAGATCTTCGACGTCGACCACGCTGAACCCGCCGATGCTCTCCTTCGCCTCCGAGAACGGCGCGTCGACCACCACCGGTGCGCCGTCGCTCGGCCCGGACTTCACCGAGGTCGCGGTCGTCGGCGGCTGGAGCTCGGCGCCGGCGTCGGCGAACGAGCTCGCGTACCGACCGAACCAGCCGTACACCGCCTGGTAGGCCTCCTGCTGCGCCTGCTCCGACACGTCGGCCATGAGCTCGGGGCTGCTGGTGTACATGAGGACGTACTTCATGGGACACAACTCCTTCGAGTTGATTCGGGACTCTGACACTCCTCCAACGCCGGTGAACCCGCCAGATCGACAGGGCGGCACAAGATGTTCCCGCCATCATCTCGGCGATCCATAACGATTCTGCGTACGAACGTCTCCTGGCTGGTAGAGCCGAGCACATTGCGCCTACCGTTCCGCCGTGACCTGGGACTCCACGACCGCGCCGACCGGCGGCGACGCGCCCGATCTCACTCACCGGTGGGCCGCACCAGGACCGTATGCATCGCCTGCGTCATCTCGCGATTCAACCGAATCAGCGCCCATTCACTACGCGCTGCCCACCTCATTCAGCGCTTCGACAAGCTCAGCGCACATCCACGACGCACAGTCGAAACCGCAGCCCCACCGCCTCGGTTGGGTCCTCCCGGTGACCCTCGTCGCATCCGTGATCGGGTTGATCGCCGTCCTGGTCCTGCCGATTCTGCTCGGCGCCGGCGGCGCGATCGGCAGTGCCGTCGGTGAGGTTGCCGGTGCCGGCGAGCAGACGCTCAGCGACCCGCAGCACCGAGTCAGCATCACGATCCCCGCCGACTGGTACGACGACACCGAGCCCGATGCCGGCACCGACGTCGACCGTGGCAAGGAGCCGGGTTACCGGATCCCCGACGCCGAGGCAGACGCGCCGTCGGGAACGACCTATCTCTCGTTGTCGGTCTACGACCACGATCTGACGGCAGCCGCTCGAGAACATCTCGACCAGGTCGATGACGTCTGCGCCGATCTCGGCTGTATCCGGCGCGGATATGTCGAGACCATCGAAATCGACGGCCATCAGGCGTACCAGCAGATCGTCACCCATCCCGACGATCCCGACCTCGGCGCGACCCAGACGATGGTCACCACGATTCGGACCCCGCACCTGCTGACAGTGCTCGAGGGCGACTTCGACGAGGGGGACGGGGACGGCTTGACCGAGCTGCGTACCGCCGTCGCCAGCACCCGGATCCAGGACTGATCCAGCCGCCGTACGACTTCGACCACCCATGAGGCCTAGGCTCGTGACGTGCGTTGGCTTCGGTTCCCCCGGCTGCTCGGGTTGGTCGCCTGCGTCTATCTGATGGCGATGGCCGTGCTGTTCGGCTACCTATCGATCCAGAACTACCGCTTCGTCCACCAGGCGGCGAGGACGCAGGGCACGGTCATCTCCCTGGATCCGAGGCCGCCGGCCGGCTCGACCCGCACGCCGCGCGGCGTGACCCGCGCTCCCACCGTGCGGTACGTGGTCGCCGGCAAGTCGTACACCTACACCGCGGCCCATGGCACCTACCGGCAGCGGCACCCGGTCGGCGGCACGATGGAGGTGTTGTACGACCCGAGCAATCCCCAGCGGGCCCGGTTGCGCGGCGAGGGCCAGCTGATGATTCCCCTGATCACGTCGGGGTTCGCGACCACGGCGCTGCTGCTGGGTTTCGTCCTCTTCCGCACCCGCAACCTCGGCACTCGGTCTCCGGCGCCGGACGTATCGGGCACGGAGCCGGCCCGAACGCGATCCTGAGCGCTGTCGGTCCCACGTTCGCGGTTCGTAATCGACCCAGCAACTCCCCGCGGCTGCGCGAGCACGGCCGAGCAGGCCCGGTCGTGGCAGACTAATCCCTGCCCAACAGCGGAACACGGACAGTGAAGGCGGTGATGACCGGTGGCAACGGTGCAGAGCAACGACGCCGACACCGATTTCGAGCCGATCTATCACCACTACACGCCCCACCGCGCGGGCCTGCCGCCGGTGCGGTCCTACACCCGGGAGCTATGGCACCGCAAGCCGTTCGCCACCGAGCTCAGCCGGGCGACGATGCGGGGGGCCAACACCTCGACCTTTTTCGGCCAGGCCTGGCTGGTGATCAACCCGCTGCTGCTGGCCGGGGTCTACTACCTGCTCGTCACCATCATCCGTGGCAAGCACGACCCGACCCTGTTCCTGCACCTGACCGCGACGCTGTTCGCGTTCAGCATCATCCAGAGCTCGATCACCTCCGGCGCGACGTCGGTGACCGGATCCGGCAAACTGCTGATCAACACGGCCTTCCCGCGACTGCTGATCCCACTCTCGGCGGTCCGGACCGCGTTCTTCCGGTTCTTGCCGACCATCCCGGTCTATCATCGTGCTCCACCTAGCGCTGGCCAAGCTCATCGAGCTGGCACCCGATGATGCTGGGCGCGCTGTACTTCCTGGCGATGATGGTCATCTTCAGCATGGGGTTGGCCGCGTTCTTCGCCGCGCTGCAGGTCTACTTCCGCGATACCGCTCAGTTCCTGCCCTACTTCGTGCGGCTCTGGATGTACATGGCGCCGGTGCTCTGGCTGCCCGAGATGCTGGACACCTTCAGCCGGCAGCTGCAGCTGATCATCATGGCGAACCCGCTCTACCCGTTGCTGTCCGGCTACGCGATGCTGCTCCAGGAGCACCGCGTCCCGCCGCCGTGGATGTGGATCTCGTCGGCGGCCTGGGCGTTCGGAGCCGCGGCCGTCGGCTTCTGGTTCTTCGTCTCGAGGGAGCGTGAGTTCGCTGTCCGAATCACCTAAGACATCGAGCGGGCTGAGCCCACTTGCGGTCAAGGTGCAGAACCTCTCCATCACCTATCGGACGACCTTCGAGCGCAAGCCGACGCTGAAGACGGCGCTGTTGCGGCTCGGTCGCGGCGAGCGCGGCGTGGTAGAGGTCGAGGCGGTCAAGGACGTCAGCTTCGAGGTGCCAAACGGCACCGCGATGGGGATCATCGGCTCGAACGGTGCCGGCAAGTCCACGCTGATGCGCGCGATGGCAGGCATCCTGCCGCCGACCAAGGGTTCGATCGAGGTCTGGGGCAAGGCGAGCACCCTGCTGGCGCTCGGCGTCGGTTTCAACAACAATCTCTCCGGACGGGAGAACATCGTCCTCGGCGGTCTGGCTACCGGGCTCACCCGCGCCGAGGTGGAGGAACGAGCAGACGAGGTCGCCGAGTGGACCGAACTGGGCGAGTTCATCGACATGCCGATGCGGACGTACAGCTCGGGCATGTCGGCGCGGGTGGGGTTCTCGGTTGCGGTGCACATGAAGCCCGACATCTTGATGATCGACGAGGCGCTATCGACCGGCGATGCGAAGTTCCGCGAGAAGGCGAACGCCAAGATGAGCGAGCTGCGCGACAGCGCGCGGGCGATGTTCCTGGTCAGTCACGGCCTGAACAGCATCAAGGAGATGTGCACCGAGGCCATCTGGCTGAACAAGGGCGAGCTGATGATGCGCGGTGAGCCCGATGAGGTGATCGACGCCTACATGAAGTTCGTGAAGGTGAAGAAGACTGCGACCGCGACCGAAGAGATCTGAAGTCGGCCTGACTGACGGCTGACGGCGGCAGGGTGTCCCTCAGTCGAGCGGAATGTGACGTGCTAAGCCGGGCTCGACGCTGCGCTGGGCCACATGCACCCCGCACGTCTGACCTGCTGCCGGTCACCCGGTGCGAAGCCCGGATTGCGGCCGACCGGGGGTAGCCTGCTTCGAGAGTCAGCCGCGGTCGAGTTCACGGGCCGGAGGCAGCACCGGATTTATCCGCGGCCAGGGAGTCCGAGCCATGAACCTTCGTCGGCGGCACACCGAGGTTGCAATACGCCGCCGACCGGCATGGTTGATTTGGGTTGCTCTCACGGTGTTCGTAGTCGCGTTCACAGCCCGTCTCGTTCCTGTATTGCGCGGTGGGGGACTATTTGGTCTCGATACTTACGACGACAGCGTGCACTATGCGTCAGCCCTCGCTCTGGCACACGGCGTGCTGCCCTACCGGGATTTCTTGCTTCTTCACCCACCCGGCGTCGTCGTCGCGCTGTGGCCCTTCGCTTTCTTCGGCGCCGCGACGAACGACAGCTGGGGCTTTGCCGCCGCCCGCTTCGGCTGGATCCTTATGGGCTCGACGACGGCAGCCTTGATCGTTGTCGTGCTCCGTGGCGCAGGATTGCTCGGGGCCTTGGTCGGGGGCGTTGCTTACGCCACGTATCTGCCCGCCGTCCGTTCCGAGCGGACGACGATGCTCGAAGGTCTCACCAGCGCGTTGCTGGTCATGGCGCTACTCTTGTTGGGCGCCCCTCGGATCTGCTCTCGATATCGGTGGTTGTGCTACGTCGGCGTCGGAATGCTTCTTGGCTTTTCTGCCGGGGTGAAGATTTGGGGCATCGTCATCGCAGTGGTTGTCCTCGGCTGGGTTCTCTTGGCGCGCGGGCTCGAACATGCCCTCCGCGTTGGGCTCGGCGCGATCATGGGGGCAGCGGCGGTCTGTCTGCCGTTTTATCTTGCCGCTCCCAGCGCCATGCTGCGGATGGTGGTGATCGACCAGCTCGCTAGACCGGACAGCACCACTGACCTGGCGACCCGGCTGGCGATCATCGTCGGAATGCCGGCAACAGCCCGGCCAGATCCCGGGCTCGCGATCGCGGGGACCGTTCTCATCGCGCTTCTGATACTGATCAGCATCACTGGACCTGCACGTCTAGCACCGCTGCTGGTCGTTGTGATGGGTACGGTCGTGCTAATCTCGCCGAGCTTTTTTCCTCATTACCCGGCGGCTTTCGCCGTCCCACTGATGGTGACCGTTGGATCAGTCATACCAATTATGCGCATTTGGGTATCCAGGCTCGGACGCTGGGCGCCGAAGGCCTTCGCTGCTCTCACCATGGTGGCGCTGATCACGCTTTCGATGCCAGTCAGCCAGCTGCACTACGGATCCCGGATCCCGATCGCAAGGTTGAGCGCCGCACTCGCCGACGAGGCTGGATGCGTCACGGCTGACGACCCGGGAGCCCTGGTCGAACTTGACGTATTCAGCCGAAACATCGCTCGACACTGCCCCATCGTCGTCGATCTCTCGGGTTATCAGCTGGACCTCAATCGCGGCTTCAACGGACCACAGACAGGGAATGTCGCCTTCCAGCACTTTGCAGTTGGCTATCTGGCCTCAGGGCAAGTCTCCGCGACCTGGCGGCTGTGGACTGGTTGGGGCTACTCCGCTCAGACGAGGCGCGAACTGCGTCGATGGCCATTGGCAGCCGAAGAAGGGACCCGCGTCCTCCGACTCCCGCACGCGCCCGTCGATAGCGGCAGGTAGCAAGCGTCGCCCGGTTCGCGGGTCTGAGAGCCGACGCGGTCCTCCGCAAGACGATCACCGCGCTGGCATGCGGTCCCCGTCGCGGGGGGCGAGGCGAACGAGGCGACGAGTGACTGAGGCCGAGGCCGAACGGACCGGGGCGGGCGCGACAGAATCGAAGGGCTTTGGTTGCCACGCTTAGCAGGCAGCAGCGGGTTCGATCGCCGGCTCCTCAGCTACCAGGCGAGTGTCGGGGAAGATATATAGATCGGCTCGCGATGGCTGCCCAGTGCTCGCCATCGGGTGGCGCGTTGGTGCGCCGCGCGATTCGGCCATCACGGTTGATCGAGCGCGAGGGGGTCACGAGCTCCGGATTAACTGAACTCGTCGAAGCTCTGCTTCGAGGCCTGCAACAATTGGCACGGTTTGATCCGACGAAGCCACGCAGCCCGGTGCGTGGCTAGTGTCCCACTGAGGTTTTCATGTCCTACCAGCTCGGCGTCGATCTCGGCACCACCTTTACCGCAGCGGCGGTAGCCAACGGCATGCCGCCGACCATGATGGGTCTGGGCAACCGGGCGCTGCAAATTCCGTCGGTTCTCTTCCTAGCCGAAGACGGCAAGATGCTCGTCGGGGAGCCTGCGGAGCGACGCGGTCTGGCCCAGCCTGATCGGGTCGTACGAGAGTTCAAGCGCCGGATCGGCGACGCTGTTCCAATCTTGGTCGCCGGCACGCCGTTTTCTCCACAGGCGTTGATGTCCCGCCTGCTCTCCCACGTCGTGCAAACCGCCAGCGCACAACTGGGTGATCCACCGAATGAAGTCGTGCTCACCCATCCAGCCAACTGGGGACCTTTCAAACTCGACCTGCTCGATCAAGCCGCACGGCTCGCCGGGGTCGAACGCGTCGTGCACTGTCCAGAGCCGCTGGCCGCCGCCGCGCAGTATGCCGCGAAGACCCGAGTGGCGGTCGGTGAAGCGATCGCCGTGTACGATCTTGGCGGCGGCACGTTCGACGCGTGCGTGCTGGAGAAGACGTCGACAGGTTTCGCGTTGCTCGGAACGCCGGAAGGGATCGAGCATCTCGGCGGGATCGACTTCGACGAGGCCTTGTTCAAGCACGTCCTCGCCCTGCTCGGCGATCGATTGACCGACATCGAACCGGACGATCCAGATGCGATTGTCGGGCTGACGCGTCTCCATCGAGACTGCGTAGAGGCGAAGGAGGCCTTGTCGGGCGATACCGACGTCTTGCTTCCGGTCGCGCTACCGGGGATATCCAAGACGCTGCGACTCACCAGAGCTGAGTTCGAGGGCCTGATCCGTCCAGCCCTCGGCGACACGATCACCACCTTGCAACGCACCGTCCGCTCCGCAGGTCGAACTCCCGACCAGCTCAGAGCCATCGTGCTCGTGGGCGGCAGCAGCCGGATCCCGCTGGTCGGGGAACTGCTCCATCACAGGTTCGGCACGCCCACGGCCATGGACACACATCCCAAGCACGACATCGCACTCGGCGCGGTCCAGATTGATCACCCCGAGGCGGCTTCCGGCCTCGCCGCGGCCCCGGTCGCACGGATCGCGAGGCCATCGAGCGAGGGGGTTGCCCATCCTGCGCTGGAGAGCACTGCGCCGACCGCCCGCTCGACCATCCTCTCCAAAGCCGGCGCTCTGCGGACGGCCCGACGGCGTCGCCTCGCCGTCATGGGGACCGGGGCGGTAGCGGTGCTCGCCAGCATCGTGATGGGGATGGCGTTGGTCGAAAGCCTCAGCACAAACAGCAGTCAAGGAGGGCAGCAATCGGTTCCATCCAGCCCCACACGGAACACGCCGACGCAGGCGACCACCTTGATCGGTGACCTTCCACGCTCGGCACCACTCACGCCCACACAGATGCTGGTCCAAATGCAGATCGGGAACCAGTGGGACATCTGGGTCGGCGACGCGAACTCTTCGTCGCCGGTCCGGCGACTGACCGGCGGCCGAGGCTTCAACGGTTGGCCCGTCGTCTCGCCATCGTTCGACTCGGTGATCTATATCCATGCGAACGACAACAACAACATGGACCCGCGTCCAGAAGTACGACGACAATCGCACAGTTCACTGCGAGTGGCGGGAGCAGCGTTTCTCGAGGGGGATCGCGGACTCTTCGCACTGCCCAGGAGTTGCACCCGAGCAAGTCGCGTCGCGTGGGATCCGGTCGATCCTAGCCGGCTGGCCGTTGCCTGCTTCGACGCCGACAACAGCTATCACGTCTGGTTGATGAAAACGGATGGCAGTCTCATCAGGGTGGTGAGTCCACCGGCCGGGCGGCCGCGGATGGGCGACGTGACCTTTTCTCCAGACGGCAGGTTGCTGGCATTCTGGGCGTCGGCCGACGTGGAGTGGGATGGCGGTGTGTTGTACACGGTGCCGGTCGACGGCGGGACGCCGCAAACCTTGGTCAAGGACGACCATTCGTCTATGAAGGGCCGCGACGCTGATCCAGTGTTTTCTCCGGACGGTAAGTATGTCGCCTTCCGACGCCGAGTGGCCGCGAGTGCGCCGCGAGGACAATTCGACATCTACCGGGTCGATGTGAACGGAACGAGCCTCGATCGACTCACGGACGACCCGGCGAACGACGAAGATCCGACATGGTCTCGAGACAGCAGACACATCGCATACAAGAGTGCGGCTGCCACCGACACATGGCCGGGGCGGCCCATCCCTCGCGTATGGATCATGACCGTGGACGGCAATGACAAACGTTTGCTGTGGACCAACGGCTCGGTAGGACAGCAGATCGTCCCGGCATGGACGCCCCGCTGAACCCGAGATTGCCAAGGCAGGCCCGCTGCGCCGCACCGGCAAAGGGGTCGAGGGCGGCCAAAGTGAAGCTTGGGTCGACTTGAAAGGCCACGGGTCTACGAGGTGCAGCCCGCCGCCCGGGTCTCTGTGGTCGCCAGATCCGGCTTCGCCATGGTTGGCCGTACAGGTCTGCGGTGAGCGCCGCAGAACCTCCGGAACCCAACTTACGGTCGGGCGTTCCTACAGAGTTCCGGGAACGCAGATCGCAGTGTTCGCGGACCGCGCACCGGGGCATGAGCCCGACGAGGTCATCGACGCGTACATGAAGTTCGGGAAAGTAAAGAAGACCGCGACCGCGACCGCGGAGATCTGAGCGCGCGCGCCGGATCCGAAACGTCCCGGCTGCGGCGGAGAATACTTCCGTGAGCACGCCGATCACCCACCAATCGCGTCTCGGGCCTGCTGACCTGGCGGACCGTGAGGACGACGAGCAGCCGGGTCATCTTGTCTGGCTGGCGGTGGCCGTTCCGTCGGCGATCATGCTGGTCCTCGGGTTCTGGGGCCTGAACCGCGGGTCGATGTGGCAGGACGAGTCTGCTTCGTTCTCGGTCGCGCAGCGCAGTGTGGTGCAGATCCTGGCGATGGTCCGCCACGTCGACATCGTGCATGCGGCCTATTACCTGGGACTTCACTTCTGGCTGCTGCCCGGTGGTGGCGAGGTCTGGTTGCGGGTCCCGTCCGTGCTGGCCGCTGGAGCGTCCGCCGGACTGGTCGGTGCCATTGGTCAACGCTTGGCCGGCGTCCGGACCGGGCTGATCGCCGGAGTGCTGTTCGCAGGGACGCCGATCGTCTCTTACTACGCCCAGGAGGGCCGCTCGTACAGCATCGTCTGCGCGCTGGTCCTGCTGGCCAGCTACTTCCTGATCCGAGCCAGTGACGGGACCTCCCCCGCTCTTCGGTGGCCGGTGAGCTATCTCGCTGCGGCCGCCCTGGCCATCGTGGTGCACGAGTTCGCAATCCTCGCTCTTGCGGCCCACGCCCTGACACTGCTGATGACCGGCGTCTGGCGCCGCGTCTGGCGTTGGTGGGTGCCGAGCGTCCTAGGTCTGGGACTGCTGACCGCGCCGATTGCCCTGCTCTCCATCCGGCAGTCTCGCCAGGTCAGCTGGCTGGAGCGGCCGAGTTGGTCCACCGTCGGGCAGCTCGGTCAGGACTTCCTCGGCACCAGCGCCTGGGCCCTGCTTCCGGTCGCGCTGCTGACCTGTCTCGGGGCGGCGGGCCTGCGGGTCCGTGAGAACCGGATTGGCCTGGCTGCCCTCGCCCTGCCACTGGCCGTCGTCCCGCCCGGCATCTTGCTGCTGGTCTCGCAGGTCCAACCGCTCTACCACGTCAGGTACGTTCTGTTCGCCGTCGCCGGTGTCGCGTTGCTCGCGGCATCGGGACTGTCCCGCTTGCTCCAGTCGATCGCGGCGACAAGGGCGCGGCCCCGGCTGACCTGGCTTGTCTCGATCCTGATCGTCGCCGGGATCTTCGCGGTCCAACTACCGGCTCAGCAGCACAACCGGACCGTGGCAGGGCACGGCAACGATCTCGCCGGGATCGCGGCGATCATCAGCCGCGAAGCCGAACCCGGCGACGCCGTCCTCTTCCTGCCATCGCGTTTCCGCGCAGCCGCGCTCGCCTACCCGACCGACTTCACCGCGGTGCACGACATCGCCCTCGACAAGACTCCGGTCGAAGCGGCCAATCTCCGTGGCGTCGATCACAGCCGGCGACAGGTCCGGCAGACGCTGCTCTCCACTCGCCGGGTGTGGGTGATCGGCCGGACCAAGCTCTCGGTCAGGCCCGAGGAGATCGGAGCGGTCAGCGCGCGTCAGGTCCTCCATGACCAGTTCACCGCGGATCGTTCGTACCGCGTGCCCGGAATGCAGGTCACGCTGTTCGTCAACAACGACGCGGAACGCTGAGTCTGTCGACTCCGCAACGCAACTCCGCATAGTGGATGGATTTGTGGTGGGTACTCCCACCACAGATCCATCCGCTATGCGGAGTTTTCCCTAGTCCGTCCGTCCGCGGCGTTCGAGCGTCCAACGGAGGAAGTCCGCCAGCGGGCCCGACTCGCCGTCGCGGCCACCCTTGCCGATCTCCAACGGCGGCGGGCTGGCCTGCAGCCGGACGCCGCGCAGCCGCTCCTTCAGTCCACCGGGCACGGTGAGCACGTAGAACGACCCGTCGGAACCGACCGCCACGGAACGGTTCTTGCGGATGTACCACCCGGTCTTGTCCGTCTTCACCGACGGCCCGTCATACAAGGTGGCCCGCAGCGGCTCGGGCGTTATCCCCGCTGCCTCCGCGTCGAGCAGGAACTGATCGATCAGGACCTGCGCCTTGACCGACTCCGCGCGTCCCTGATTGGCCGCAAGCTCGGCGCGTCGGGCCGCCTCCTCCGCTCGACTCATGTGACGAAGGGTATACTCATTCGTTTGGGTTCCGGCGCTGACCAGCGCATACACTAGTTTGGTCATCCAGCCGAAGGAATCTCACACTTTGTCCGCCGCTGAACGCCCTGATCCGTCTGCGCCCGAAGGGAACATCACCGCACCGAAGAAGCGACGCCGCGCCCTGCGTGTCGCTCTGATCGTCCTCGCCACCGTCCTTGTCGGCGCCCTGGGCGCCGGTGCGTACTACGCCGTCTCCATCGAGAACAGCGTCACCAACAACATCAACCGGGCCGATACCCTGCCCGCCGCCGGGTCCGCGGACTCGGCGAGCCCGACCACGGAGCCGGAGACCGGCACCCTGGACTACGTGCTGCTCGGCTCCGACAGCCGTAGCACCGACCCCGGCGAGGGCCGCAGCGACTCCATCATGGTGGTCCACCTCGACAAGAACCGGGACAAGGCCTACATCGTCTCCTTCCCCCGCGACATGTACGTCGAGATCCCCGGCCACGGGATGAACAAGATCAACGCCGCCTACTCCTACGGCGGCGCGCAGCTCACCGTGAAGACCCTGCAGAACCTGCTCGGGTACAAGATGGATCACGTCGTGCTGATCGACTTCCAGGGCTTCATCGACCTGACCAAGGACCTCGGCGGCGTACAGGTGAAGAACAAGACCGCGTTCACCTCCCACGGTTACAGCTACCCCAAGGGCACGATCACGATCTCGGGCAAGAAGGCGCTGTGGTTCGTCCGCGAGCGGCACTCGCTGCCCGGCGGTGACCTCGACCGAGCCGCCAACCAGCGAAACGTGATCAAGGCCGTGGTCGAGAAGGGTCTGAGCGCCGACGTGATCGCCGATCCCGCGCGGTTCACCAACTTCCTCGGCAACGTGGCGAAGAACATCACCGTCGACCAGACGTTGACCGACTCCGACATCCGCAGCACCGCGCTGTCGCTGCGGCTGAGCGCGTCCGACATCGAGCTGTTGCAGGCGCCCCTCTCCGGCTTCGCCAGCATCGGCGGTCAGGACGTCGACGTGGTCAACAAGGCCAAGATGGCCGAGCTGGCCAAGGCCATGAAGAATGACACGATGGACGCGTACCTGAAGAAGTACCCGAAGGGCTGAGGTGGTCGATCCGCGGAGGGACTCCGAGCGCACGGCCCCTCCCGCGGATGGCGCCGTCGGCGCGGCTCCCGCCCCCGTCGAGGCACCTGTCGTGACTGCTGCCGCCGGCGCGGCTGTCGCTCAGCCGAGCGGGTTCCTGCCATCACTGCGGCACTTGTGGCGGCACCGCTACTTCCGGCGGCTCCTTGCGATCCGGGTGGCCACCCAGACCAGCGACGGCGTCCTGCAGATCGCGCTGGCGTCGTACGTCTTGTTCTCCCCCGAGCGACAGCCCGACGCGGCGTCGGTGGCCGCCGTGCTGGCCGTCACCCTGCTCCCGTTCTCCATCATCGGGCCGTTCGTCAGCATCGTGCTGGACCGCTGGTCGCGGCGCCAGATCATCGTCGTCGTCGACAGTTGCCGGGCCGTGCTGGCACTGGCGCTGGCCGCACTGGTGGCCACGGGTCTGCGAACCGGCCCGACCGAGGCACTGTTCTACGCCGGCGTGCTGCTCGCGATGAGCCTCAACCGGTTCCTGCTGGCGGGCCTGTCGGCGGCGTTGCCGCACACCATCGAGCCGAGCGAGTACATGGTCGCCAACTCGGTGGTTCCGACCATCGGGCCGGCGGGGGCACTGGTCGGCGCCGGCATCGCCACGACATTGCGGCTGGTCCTCGGGGCCACCATGCCGGACTACCTGGCGAATGCGGCCGTCTTCGCGGTGGCCGCGATCGGGTTCGCGATCAGCGCGTCGATCGCGCTGCGGATCCCGCGGCACCGGCTGGGCCCGGACAGCGTGGCGCCGCCTCGGGCGAGCGAGATCGTCGTCGACCTGGTCGGTGCGCTACGACACCTCCGCGAGCGTCGGCCGGCCGGTCTTGGCCTGATCACGATCGGCGTGCACCGGATCGTGTACGGCGTGGTCACGGTGGCAACCATCCTGGTCTACCGCAACTACTTCCACCCGGTGACCGAGGTCGAGCCGGCCATCGCCGACCTGGGTCTGCTGGTCGTGCTCACCGGCGCCGGCTTCGTGCTCGCCGCCGTCGTGACGCCGCCGATGGCCGCGCGCTTCGGCGTACGGCGGTGGGTGATCACCTGCCTGGCCGCATCCGCGGTGTTCCAGCTCGTGCCCGGTGCGATCTACACGAAACTGTGGCTGATGGTCGCGGCATTCCTGCTCGGGCTCACGGCGCAGAGCGTGAAGCTGTGCGTGGACACCCTCGTCCAGGCGTACGTCGACGACGACTTCAAGGGCCGGGTCTTCGTGATCTACGACATGATCTTCAACGTCGTCCTGGTGGCCGCCGCCGGCATCGCCGCGCTGATCGTGCCGACCAACGGCAAGTCGGTGCTGGTGCTCGCGGTGCTGGCGGGCTGCTATCTCCTGATCGCCGTCTGGTTCACCCTGGTCAGCCGGGGCCTGGAGATGGACGCCGGGACCGAGTCACTGCGGGCTACCTAGACTGTCGCCATGCGGGCCGACCAGGTCCCGGTCGATCCGGGGACGACGCTGACCGCGGCCCCTGCACCGCGGCGTGAGGCTCTGGTGGTCGCGGGCGTCGCGACACTGCTCGGCATCGCGATCTCACTGCTCGCCCTCACGCTCACCGGCAACCTGGTCGCCGACACCGGCCCGTTCGATCCGGGAGCCCTCGTCCGCTACGGACTGCCGGTGGCCAAGACCATTCGAGACCTGGCCGCCGCCGCGACCGTGGGCTTCCTGATCACGGCGACCTGGATCGTCAGCGCGCGACCTGACCCGGACGCCGGCAGCCTCGGTGGCGCCCGCCAGCCCTTGGCCCGAGCGGCCGTCGCCGCCTCGGTGACCTGGGGTCTGGCCAGCCTGGCAACGCTGATCCTGACCGCTGCGGACGTCTCTGGTCTGTCGGTCGGTTCGCCCGGCTTCGTGTCCGTGGTGCTCTCCTTCGTCGGTCAGGTGGACCTCGGTCGCGAGCTCGGCGTCAGCCTGCTGGCCGTGATCGTGGTGGCGAATCTCGCGATCCTGGCGACCCGGCTCACGGCCATCGCCTGGGCGGCCGTGATCTCCATCGTGGCCCTGCTGCCGCTCGCCCTCACCGGGCACGCCGCCGGCGCCCGAGACCACATGAACGCCGTCGACAGCCTGGCGTTTCACTTGGTGGGAGCGTGTTTGTGGATCGGCGGCCTGGCCGGAGTGCTGTTGGTGTCGGGCCGGCTCGGGGATCAGCTCGCCACCGTCGCCAACCGCTACTCCCGACTCGCCGGCTGGTGCTTCCTGACCGTCGCCCTGTCCGGGATCGTCAACGCGGCGCTCCGACTCGGCTCGTTCGCCGGGTTGCTGACGCCGTACGGCCTGCTGATCGTCGGCAAGGCCGTGGCGCTCGGCGCTCTCGGTCTCGCCGGGCTCGCTCACCGGCGGTTCACGCTGCGAAGGATCTCATCCGCGCCCGGTGAGGAAGCCCAGCGCAGGATCTCGACGGGAATCTCGACGGGGCCTGGCGAGGACCGGCACTGGTTCGCCCGGCTGGCCGCGGTCGAGCTCGTCGTGATGGGCGGCACGATCGGGCTGGCGGTCGCCCTGTCCCAGTCGGCGCCGCCAGTCCCCGAGGAGGCACTGGATCCGGTGTCGGCGCTGCTCGGCTATCCGGCACCGCCGCCGCTGACCGCGTCGACGTACTTCACCGAGTTCTATCCGGACCTGCTCTGGCTGACGGTCGCGGTGGTCGCGGCGGCCTGCTACCTCGTCGGGGTCTTCCGGCTGCGCCGGCGTGGCGACAGCTGGTCCATTCCGCGGACCGTCTCGTGGGTTGCCGGCTGCCTCGTGCTGATCATGGTGACCTCCGGCGGCATCGGCGTGTACGGACGGCTGCACTTCAGCACCCACATGCTCCAGCACATGATGCTGATGATCGTGGTGCCGTTCCTCTGGGTCGTCGGCGCGCCGATCACGCTTGCCCTACGCGCTCTCCGGCCACGGCGGGACGGCAGCCTCGGGCCACGGGAGACGCTGCTGCAGATCGTGCACTCCCGAGTGCTGGGAGTCCTGGGACATCCGCTGTTCAGCGAGGCCTTCTTCATCGTCAGCCTGGTGGCGTTCTACTACAGCGCCTTCTTCCCGCTGGCGATGTTCACCCACGGCGGTCACGTACTGATGACGGCGCACTTCCTGCTGGTGGGGTACCTCTTCGTCTGGTCGCTGATCGGCACCGACCCGGGGCCGGCCCGACCGCCGTACCCGTTCCGGCTGGTGCTGCTGCTGATGGCAATGGGCTTCCATGCGATCTTCGGCATCACGCTGATGTCCTCCGGCGCTGTGCTGGCTCCCGACTGGTGGCACGCCCTCGGCTACACCGACGACGCCGCTCTGCTGGCCGACCAGCAGAAGGGAGGTGGCATCGCCTGGGGCGCCGGCGACCTGCCGTCCTTCATCCTCGCCATCGCGCTGCTCGTCGTCTGGTTCGGTAGCGACCGGCGGGAGAGCCGACGGCTGGATCGGAAGGCCGACCGGGACGGAGACGCCGAGCTGCGGGCGTACAACGAACGGCTCGCGGAACTGCACCGTCGAGACGGCGGTACGTCCGATGCGCGCTGAGCAATCGACGCTGGCTGCTGCCCACCTGCACCCTCAGCCCCACCTGCGCCCTGAGCCCCAGCTGCGCACAGAGCCCCAGCTGCGCCCAGAGCCTGTCGAAGGGCGGCGCCGGCGCCGCAACCCGCGCAGCGGCGCAGTTCGCCTTGCCCGCGCATCGGCGCTCGGGACCGCATCGATGCTGCTGGCGACCGGCGCGCACCTGTCCGGCGGCGGCACGCTTCCCTCGTCCGGCGTACTCGTCGTCGCCGGTTTCCTCGTCGGTCTGACCTCAGTCACCGCGACCGCTCGACGGATCCGGCTCGCTCCGCTGCTCGCGTTGCTCGGTATCGAGCAGCTTCTCCTGCACGAGGTGTTCGCCGCCGCCTCGATGGTCTGGACGCCCGCGGCCATGCACGCCTCCGCCGGCCATGCCGCCGCAACGACCGGCCAGCTGGTCGCCGATCGGCTGCCCGCCGTGATGGGTCCGTCGCCGCTGATGGCAGCCAGCCATCTCGTGGCGACGGTCGCGACCGCCTGGCTGCTCGCCCACGGCGAGGACTGGTTGTGGGGACTGGGCGAGCGTGCCGTCCGAGCGGCTACCGCGGCCCCGAGCCCGCGGCGCCGTCGACCCCGGGAAGCTCGTGCGTCAGCCCGTCGGGTGCTGATCGCCCGGATCAGAGGTGGCGCCGCCGGCGCTCGCGGGCCGCCCCGTCTCGGTCCGGTCCGCCTGGCCGGCCCGGCCGGCCCGCTCGGTCTGGCTCGCCCAGCCCGTCTGGTCAGTCTGAGCACCTGAGCCGTCGGTCCATGCGGAGCCCGAGCCTTCCGGCCGCGCCCCGTCTCGGGTCGCCTCGTTACTGGCCGCTCGTCTCGTTCGGCGCCGGTGGCTGGCTTCCGGGCTCAGGCACCGCGGATGCTCGTCGCCCGCTCGCCATGGGTCGCAAACGACCCGCAGCCACCCGATCCCGGCAGCCTCTCGTCGCCATGGGTCGCAAACGACGGCCAGCCGCGCGGGCCACCCGCCAACGATCCCGCCCGCATCTTCCATTCAGAAAGTCATCGATCCGTGAGCCTTTCAACCCATCGCGTCAGGCGTCAGCTCGTCGGCGCAGCCGCCATCTCCGCACTCGCCGGCGGCCTGCTGCTCGCCGGCGCACTCCCGGCCAGCGCCCATGTCCATGTCGAGGCCGACGACCCGGAATCCGGCGGCTTCAGCGTCCTCACCTTCCGCGTACCCAACGAGTCCGACACCGCCGGCACCGTCCGGGTCGCAGTCACGCTGCCGACCGACCACCCCTTCCTGTACGTCAGCACCAAGCCCGTGCCCGGGTGGACCGTCAGCGCCCCGCAGGAGAAGCTGCCCGCGGCCGTCGAGGTCGAGGGCACCACCGTCACCAAGGCCGTTCGTACGGTCACCTGGACTGCCGAGAAGGGAACCAGGATCGAGCCGGGGCAGTACCAGGAGTTCGCCATCTCGGTCGGACCGTTGCCCGACTCGACAGCCGCCGCCCCGACGACGATCATGCTGCCGGTGGTGCAGACGTACTCCGACGGCAAGACGGTGAACTGGGACCAGAAGACTCCGCCATCGGGCGAAGAGCCGGAGAACCCGGCACCGGAGTTCACCGTCGCACCGGCCGCGGCCGACGAGCACCACGACACATCGAGCCCTTCCGGTGGCGCGTCCGGCGCCCCCTCGTCGAACGGGTCGGCAGGCGCATCCGCGGGTGCCCAGTCTGGCGCAACAGATTCGGGCCCGGACCAGGGCACGGCGACCACCCATCAGACGGACACCGTCGCCCGCGTTCTGGGCGGAGCCGGTCTCGTCCTCGGCGCAGCCGCTCTGGGGATCGCGCTGGTCGGACGTCGCCGCCGGGGTTCGGCGTGAGCCGACCACTCCGCCGTGCCGGCCTGCTCGTCGCCACCGCTCTGGTCGCGGTCGGCGGCTGGATGGTAGCGGCGAGCCCGGCGTCGGCCCACAACACGCTGCGCTCCACCAGCCCGGCCGACCACTCGAGCGTCGACGCCGTGCCGAGTGAGGTGGTCCTGACATTCGACGAGGCGGCGATCGCAATGGGCACCGAGATCGTGGTGACCGGGCCCGGCGGGCCGGTCAGCCAGGGCGCGGCACGGTTGGTCGACAACACCGTGCGACAGTCGATCGCGACCGCGGCGCCGGCCGGGGCGTACACCGTCGAGTGGCGGGTCACGTCGGCCGACGGCCATCCGGTCACCGGCACGTTCGCCTTCACCGCGCGGGCGGCCGGCGGTGGCAGCCCGGGCGCGACGGCATCGGCGAGCGCCGCGACGACCGGAACCGCTGCGCCGAACAGCGGATCAACCGAGCCACCTGCAGGCGCGCGGTCCGCCGTACCCACCTGGGTCTGGCCGGTGATCGCCACCGCTCTGCTGCTGTCGGCCCTCACCTCCGCCGCGGCCGCCAGACGCCGCAACCGTCGGAGCCGCTGAGTCCACTTCGGCGAGCCAGGATGCCCGAGGTTGGCCGCTCCAGTCCGAATCCTTGCTCCCTTCAGTCAACTTTGCGCCCTGTGCACAGGGCGCAAGGATGCGCAAAGGGAGCGAGGATGCCCGGAGAAGCAGAGTAGGTCTCGCCCCACGGGCTCGCCCGCGGCGACTGTCGGTCCTCGGGCGTATCGTCACGCCGGTGACGAGGCGCGGATGGCTGTTGTTCATCACGCTCGGCGTGTTCTGGGGGATCCCGTATCTCTTCATCCGGATCGCGGTGACCGAGCTGGATCCGGTAGTGGTTGCCTTCGGACGTACGACGCTGGGCGCCTTGCTGTTGCTCCCGTTCGCACTCCGGGCCAAGGCCCTGCGGCCGATCCTCGCCCGCTGGCGCTGGCTGCTGATCTACACCTGCGTCGAGATCGTGCTGCCCTGGGTGCTGCTCGGGCATGCCGAGATCCGGCTGACCAGCTCGACGACCGGTCTGCTGATCGCCATGGTGCCGATCGTCGCGGCGATCATCCTGACCGTCACCGGGCAGGATCATCTCGGTCCCCGTCGCGTGGCCGGCCTGCTCCTGGGGCTGGCCGGCGTCGGCCTGCTGGTCGGACTGGACCTGCGGTTCGACGATCTCGTCGCCGTGCTGCAGGTGCTCGGAGTCGTGATCGGCTACGCCATCGGTCCGATCATCATCAGCCGGCAGCTGGCCGATCTCCCGTCGATCGGGGTGATCACGACCTCGCTGGTGCTGGCCGCGGTGGTCTATCTGCCGTTCGCGATCTGGCTCCGTCCGGCACACGTCAGCGCCCAGGCGCTCGGTTCGGTGGCGGTGCTCGCCGTGGTGTGTACGGCCGGCGCGTTCATGGTGATGTTCGCCCTGATCGCCGAGGCCGGGCCGGCCCGGATGACGCTGATCACGTACGTCAATCCGGCGGTCGCCGTGCTGCTCGGCGCCCTGGTGCTGAACGAGCCGATCACGCTCGGACTCGTCCTCGGCTTCCCGCTGATCATCGTCGGCTCGATCCTCGGCACTTGGCGGAGCGCCGCGCCACCCGAGGATCCGGTCCACCCCGCACAGCCGATCGCCGAGCACACCTGACCCTCTGCCGGCCCGGCCGGCCCCCTCCCTGCCCGGCCCCCTCCCAGGAAAACTGGGCGCAAACAACAACGACACGCCGGTCAGAGGTGTTGTTTGCGCCCACTTTTCGGGGACGGGACCGCACCGACCGGGGAGGTGGAGGGACGGGCAGAGATCCATTCCGACTGAGGGGGGCGCGGGTGAGCAGTCAGCTCGCGGAACGGGCGGCCCACCAGGACAGAAGCACGTCTCGGGCCTCGTCGGCGCTCATCGGTCCGTGCTCGATCCGGTGCTCCAGCAGCATCCGGTACGCCTCGCCGACGACCGGGCCAGGTGGGACCTGCAGGATCGCCATGATCTGCTGACCGTCGAGGTCCGGCCGGATGGCGGCCAGCTCCTCCTGCTGCGCGAGCACACCGATCCGGTCCTCGAGATCGTCGTACGCGGCGCGCAGCCGGGCCGCCTTCGCCTGGTTGCGGGTGGTGCAGTCGGCGCGGGTGAGGATGTGCAGCCGTTCCAGCTGGTCGCCGGCGTCTCGCACGTAGCGACGGACGGCGGAGTCGGTCCACTGTCCGTCACCGTAGCCGTGGAACCGCAGATGCAGCTCGACCAGCTTGGCGACGTCCTTCACCACGT
The DNA here is from genome assembly GCA_963797165.1 of uncultured Actinomycetota bacterium. Lineage (GTDB taxonomy): Bacteria > Actinomycetota > Actinomycetes > Propionibacteriales > Propionibacteriaceae > Microlunatus. Next base: position 180,857 of record CAWCOM010000013.1, on the reverse strand, counting down.
CGCTCGGATAGCGGAGCGCGGTCAGCCGCTTCCTCGCCAGCTTCGCGCCGACCACATCGTGGTGGTGGAACGTCACCTTGCCGCCCGCCTCGAAGCTCCGGGTCTTCGGCTTGCCGATGTCGTGCAGCAGCGCGGCCAGCCGGAGCGTCAGGTCCGGGCTGGGAAGCCGCTCCCGCTCCAGGTCGATCGCCTGCTCCAGCACCGTCAGCGAGTGCTCGAACACGTCCTTGTGCCGGTGGTGCTCGTCGCGTTCCAGCCGGAGCGCAGGCAGCTCGGGCAGCACCCTGTCGGCCAGTCCGGTCGCGACCAGCAGCGCCAGTCCGGGTCGTGGATGGTCGGCCAGCAGCAGCTTCGACAGCTCGTCGCGGATCCGCTCGGCCGAGACGATGTCGATCCGCTCCACCATCGCCGTCATCGCCGCCACTAGCTCGGGGACAGGTCGGATACCGAGGGTCGCGGCGAACCGCGCCGCCCGCAGCATCCGCAGCGGATCGTCGCTGAACGAGATCTCCGGCGCCGCCGGCGTCCGAAGCACGCCTTCGGTCAGATCGGCCAGGCCGCCGTACGGGTCGACGAAGCGCTTGTCCGGGATCGACACCGCCATCGCGTTCACTGCGAAGTCGCGGCGGACCAGGTCACCCTCGAGGGTGTCCCCGAACTGGACGATCGGCTTGCGGCTGCCGGGCTCGTACGCGTCCGCCCGGTACGTCGTCACCTCGATCACCCAGCTCGTGCCGCCCTCGCTGACCTTGCAGCCGATCGTGCCGAACGCCTTGCCGATGGTCCACACCGAGCGGGAAAACGCACGCAGCAGGCGTTCGATCTCGTCCGGCCGGGCCGAGGTCGTGAAGTCCAGGTCGTGACCCAGCCGGCCGAGCAGCGCGTCGCGGACGCTGCCGCCGACGAGGTAGAGCTCGTGTCCTGCTCTGGTGAACAAGACGCCGAGCCGATCGACCACCGGAGCGATCCGGAGCAGCTCGGCGACCGCTTGGGTCTGCGCACTGCTCAGGCTGGCCTTGGACACGCTGGCCAACTCTAGCCGGGTGCTCGGCTGCGAACCTGCGCGGCGGCCAGCCGTGACCCTGCGCGTCCGGCTCGTCCGGCTCGGCCGGCTCGGCCGGCTCGGCCGGCTCGGCCGGCTCGGCAAGGATCGGCGAGACTTGGCCCATGCCGCCACCCTCGGACCTCCTGGCCCGGAGGGGAGCGATCTTCCGAGACGACTTCGGCGTCCCGCACCTCTGGGCCGAGCGGGTCGACGACCTGGCGTACGTCCAGGGCTGGGAGGCCGCGTACGAACGAGCCTGGCAGCTGGAGTACAGCCGGCTCCGGGCCGTGGGCCGGAGCGCCGAAATTCTCGGCCCGACCCAGGTCGAGTGGGACATCTTCGCCCGGCGCGCCCGGTTGATCGACACCGCCCGCCGCGCGTTCGACCGGCTGGACGGCCGCACTCGGGCCTGGTGCACCGCGTACGTCGAGGGCGTGAACGACGCCCTTCCCGCCGGGGCCGAAGGCTCCGCTGAGCTCGCTGCCCTGGCGGTCGGGCCCGGCCGCTGGCAGGCCTGGACCCCGCTCGCCGTCTTCGCCGGCATCCACATCCTGTTCGGAACGTGCCAGTACAAGTTGTGGCGCGAGCACGTCGGCGCCACCCTCGGCCCCGATCTGCTGGCGGAGTTCGGAATCGAGACCGACGCGCCTGGCGGCAGCAACGCTTTCGCGGTGACCGGCCCGCACTCCCCGACCGGCCTCCCCATCGTCGCCGGCGACCCGCACCGGAACCTCGAGGTACCGAATGTCTACCAGCAGGTCCGGCTCGCCTGCCCCGAGTTCGAGGTCGTCGGGCTCGCCTTCCCCGGTGTGCCCGGCATCGCCCACTTCGGTCACGCCGGTTCGGTGGCCTGGGCGACCACCAACGCGATGGCCGACTACCAGGATCTGTACGTCGAACGACTTCGTCGGGACCCCGCGACCGGCGCACTGAGCGCCCGCGGCCCGCAGGGATGGGAACCCGTCACCGCGGACGACCTCGAACGGATCGACGTCTGTGGCGGCTCGCCGATCGAGTTCCACGCCGTCCAGACGGCCCGTGGGCCGGTGGTGTTCGGCCAGGCAGACCAGGTCTCGAGTCCGTCGTCCGAGCTGCAGACCGCCTACAGCCTGCGTACCCCTTCGAGGGTCGAGCTCGATCTCGGGTTCGCCGCGCTGCTCCCGCTGCTGCGTGCCCGGACGATCTCCGACGTGGAGGTCGCCATGGCGCACTGGGTCGAGCCGGTGAATGCCCTGGTCATCGCGGACTCGGCAGGTGGTCTCCGGCAACGGGTGGTCGGCCTGGTTCCGGAGCGCAGCGAGGCCAATCGCGTCCTGCCGGCCGACGCCTCGCAGCCCGCCGCGGCATGGACCGGTCGCTACCTGCGCCCGGCCGGCATCGACACTAAAGTCGTGGTGAACGCCAACGACCGAGCCAGCGGTGCCGGGTTGGGGTTCGACTACGCCCCTCCGGCTCGCGCCCGGCGGATTCGTACCCTGGTCGAGGCAGGCATCGCCCAGGAGCGTTCCGGCCTCGCGAGTGTCTCCCTCGACACCGATCAACCAGCTGTTCCGACCATGCGTCGCCTGCTGAGTGCAGTCAGGGATCCTGTGGATGACGGGACAGCTCGACAGCCTCGCGCCTGGCGGGGCTGCGACACGAGTCCGGGACGATCTGCTGCGCTGGAGCGGCCGGGCCGAGGCCGACAGCCACGGGGCAGCGCTCTTCGCTGCCTGGCGCGCGGCGCTGGTCGACTGGTTGCTCGACCAACCGCCGCTCGCTCCGCTGGCCTCGACGCCTCGTCGGCTGCCCGGATTTCTCTCCCGCTGGCTCGATCCGGTGATCCGGGTCGGCGCTGTCTGGGAACAGCTCGTGCTGGCCGGCGACCGGCTGGGTCTGGACGTATCGACCGGGGTGGCGTTGGCGCTGCGACGGGTGGCAGAGAACCCCCCGACCGAGCCGTGGGGCGCGATGCACCGGTTCGCACCGCTGCATCCGCTGGAGGGGCGGCCCGGTGCGCCGGACCTGCCTCCGACGCCGCTGGCCGGCGACACCGGCTGCGTGCTGGCCACCCGCAGCTATCCGGGGCTGACCGACGTCTGCAGCTTCGGTCCGGTCGCCCGCTACAGCTGGGACCTCGCCGATCGCGAACGAAGCCGGTGGGTCGTTCCGCTCGGCGCGTCGGCGCGCGCCGACAGTCCGCACCGTGTCGATCAGCTCGACCGATGGTCGCGAGGTGAGACGATTCCGATCATCACCGACTGGACCAGGCTTCGGCTCGAACGTACGCTGCCCCACCGGTGAGCCGAGTGCCCGGAACGAGCACCAACGGGCACATTCAGCACCATCAGCAGAGAGCGCAACTGACACACGATGACTGACAGCACCACGGCCGATCAGACGGTGCCGCCGGTCGTCGCCACGCCTGGACCGCAGGTGCCCCTCGTCACCCGACCCACCATTCCGCGCGGGATGGTGATCCTGCTCGGGCTGGCGGCCGCTGGCGTCGCCGTCTTCACGATGCGCGAGCTGGCCTGGCTGATCGCTCCGGTCGCGCTCGCCCTGGTGCTCGTCATCCTGCTGCAGCCGGTGCACGCCTGGCTGCGCCGGCACAAGGTCCCCGAGGTCGTCTCTCTGATCGCCTTCGTGCTCGTCATCTTCAGCGTGCTGGTCGGGATCGGTGCGATCATCTTCCTCTCCCTGGCCCGGCTGGCGACGATCCTGCCCCGGTACGCCGGCAACGCCGTGGACCTCTACCGGTTGATCGGCGTCCGGCTCACCCAGCTCGGCGTCGGCCGCGAGCAGGTCCAGGCGGTGCTCGCCGGGCTGGACGTCAGTCGGTTGAGCGGCGTCCTCACCACCCTGCTCGGCCATCTGACCAGCCTGATTGCCACCGGCGTGTTGCTCTTCAGCCTGCTCGTCTTCCTCTCCGTCGAGGCCACCAGCGCCGGTCCGCGACTGATCGAGCTCGCCCGGCTGAAACCACGGACCACCGAAGCGCTGCACGGCTTCGCCCGCAACACCCGCCGGTTCCTCGGGGTGACCGCGATCTTCGGGCTGATCACCGGCACCGCCAACACGCTGCTGCTGCTCTGGCTCGACATCCCGCTGGCGCTCCTGTGGGGACTCCTGGCCGCGGTCTGCAACTTCATCCCGTACGTCGGCTTTCTCATCGGCCTCGTCCCACCCGCCCTGCTCGCCCTGCTGGGCGGGGACTGGCAGCTGATGGTCTTCGTGATCATCGCGTACATCCTGCTCAACTCCCTGTTCACGAGCCTGATCCAGCCATACTTCATCGGCGATGCGGTCGGGGTCTCGGTCACGATGACGCTGATCTCGCTGGTGTTCTGGGGCTGGGTGCTGGGGCCGCTCGGAGCGATCCTCGCCATTCCGCTGACCCTGTTGGTCAAGGCCGTCCTGATCGATGCCGATCCGAACGCGGGCTGGGCAGAGACCCTGGTCGGCTCCACCCGCCGCCACCGCCGCGAGGCTGCGTCGGTGATACCGACGGACCCGAGCCCACCTCCGCCGGAGCAGCCCGCAGACCCCTCCGCGGCCGTCCCATCTCCGGAAACTGGGCGCTAACCGCAACTTTCCGCATCTAAAACCTGCAGTTTGCGCCCACTTTCCGGTGAGACGCGGACGGATCCGGGAGCGGCCAGCACAGAACAAGGGCGGAGGCCAGCCTCAGACCAGGTCGGCGACCGCGATCTCACCGCGATCCGCGGCGTCGCGGAGCAGCGCGAAGTCAGCCTCGTTCTTGTCCGCGTACGCGGTCGCGAATCGACTGATCGCCTGGTCGAACGTGTCACCCTTCCCGAGGTAGGCGGCGATGGCCAGCCGGTCGCCGGAGCGGGCGTGGGCCTTCGCCAACGTTGCGCCGCACGCGTCGGCGTAGAAGCCGAGCTGACGCAGGCTCATCGTCTGGGAGTCGAACGATCCCTTCCAGTCGCGGAACTGGCGCAGGTAGTAGTCCCGGCGGTTCCCACTCGGACTGACCGCCTCCTTCCAGCCGAGCATCGGATCGCCGTACGCCTGCATCAGTCGCTGGCCTTCCACCACCCGGCGACCCTCGTGCGTGATCCGAGTCCCAGGAAGGTACGGCGCGAGCACAGACTCCTGCGCCTCCTTGGCCTGCAACACGATGGCGTCGCCGGGGTCCGCACCCACGAACAGTGCCACCCACGCCGCGGTGCCGACGCTGCCGACACCGACGACTCGGCGGGCGACCTCGATCAGGTGGTACTGCTGCAACAGCCGGCGGCGGTCCGGCGGGAGCGTCCTGGCGTACTGCGCCACCAGCGTCGCGATCCAGGCCATCGTCTGCTCCTGGTCCGCCGGCGGCAGCAGCTCGCTGATCGGGACGAGGATGGGTGGCTGACTGACGAACCGGGGAATCCCGTCGACCGTCGTGGTCAGCTTCCGAATCGCCTGCAGGTGATCGCGGCTCCGGGCCTTGGCCAGCACCTTGCTCGTCACCGCGACGTCCTTCTTGCTCGCGCCGGCTGGCCGGTTGGCGAACAGGGTGTCTACGTCGAGGTGGGCGTACCAGACCTCCAGACTGGTCATCGTGCTGAGGCGCCGGATCGCCTCCCGATAGGTCCGGCAGACCCGAGCGACGATCGTCGCTCGATCCGCAGCCTCGTGGCCGGCCGTCCGCATCGCGACATCGAAGCTTGCCGCCAGCCGTTTCACGTCCCACTCGAACGGCCCCGGATACGTCTCGTCGAAGTCGTTGAGGTCAAAGACCAACCGACGCTCGGGCGAGGCGAACAACCCGAAGTTGTCCAGGTGGGCATCGCCACAGAGCTGGACCACCAGGTCCGTACGCGGCCCGCCGGCCAGGTCCGCGGCCATCACGGCGGCGGCGCCACGGAAGAAGGTGAACGGCGACGCGAGCATCCGCGCGTACCGCAGCGGAATCAGGTCCGCGATCCGGTTCGCCTCCTGGCCGCGCAGGATCCGCACGGCGTCGACCGTCGCCGGAGCCAGCTCGGCATTGCTTCGCCGCCCGACTCGCGCGCGCTCGGACCGCCCGAAGGACTGCTGATCCTCCGCACTCGCGTACGCGATCGGCCACCGCCGGATCATCGGGCTCCGCTTGCCCCACTCCATCGCCGTCACGACACCACCCTGTCGGAAGCCGGATCTGTCAGCTAGCTGGACCCATCGAAAACTGGGCGCAAACTGCAGGTTTCAGCCCGGAGAAGTTGCAGTTTGCGCCCACTTTCGGCGGGCCAGCGGCGGGGTCGGCAGCCGGTGGGCTAGCGGTGCGGAGCCGGGAGCACGAGAATCCAGGTCGGCACAGCGAGCGCCGTTAGGATGGCCGGATGAGGCAGGCACTCCCGTGAGGGCGCTGCGCGCCCTCGTGGCGAGCCTCCTCGGGGTGGTGTTCGTGCTGGGGTCGGCACTGATCGGTTCAACGACGGCCACCGCCGCCGAACCCCAGGCGTACGTCGCCATCACCTTCACCGGGATGTCACCGTCGCTTCCGACCCGCAGCGGCGACGTCACGCTCGAGGGCACCGTGACCAACACCAGCAAGGTGTCGCTGTCGAATCTGCAGGCTGTGTTCTGGCGCTCGCTCGACCCGATCCAGGACAGCGAGGGCATGCAGGCGGCCCTGGCGTCGGACGCCAACGACCCGTTGGGCGCGCGCAAGGCCGACGCGTATCAGAACATCCCTTCCGAGGCCGATCGAACCCTCGCACCCAAGCAGTCGACGACGTTCAAACTGAAGGTCCGGGTGTCGGCATTGCAGCTGCCGTCCATCGACGCCATCTATCTGCTGGGCATCCATGTCCGTGGCCGGCTGGAGCCGGGCGGCCCCGACATCACTCTGGGGCGTGGCCGGGTGTTCGCACCGATCGTCGCCACCGCGCCCGAGAGCGCCGCCCAGCTGAGCACTCTGGTGATCCTGGAGAGCCGGCCGTCGCTCGTCCGCAAGGGTGTCTTCGCCGATGACCACCTCGCGACCGAGGTCGGGCCGGACGGCCGGCTCACCGCGCTGCTGGAGGCAGCCGAGGTGGACCAGTCCAGTTTCGCGGTCGACCCGGCTCTGATCGAGGAGTTGCAGACGATGCGCTCCGGATACCAGGTGCTGCAGCCCGACGGCGACACCGTGCCCGGCACCGGCCAGTCCGCCGCAGCGCGCTGGCTGGCCGACTACACCCGGATGGCGGCGAGGCAGAACGGCTACCGGCTGCTCTTCGCGCACCCCGACGTGACCGCGCTGGTGCATGCCGGCATGACGTCGGTCATCGACGGGGGGCAGGTGGCGTCGAAGGCCGTGACCACCACCGCCGCACTGCCGCTGCTGGCGGTACCGGTCTCCGGGCTGCTCGACCAGGCGACCGCCGAAACACTCGCCGAGCTCGATCCCGAGGCGATCGTGGTCGACGACGCCAGCACGGAGCAGGACCTGCCGCTGCTGAAGGGACCGGAAGGGATCCCTTTGCTGAACACGGCGGCGAGGACCTTCGGTGGCGGCCCCGGTCCCGACCCGCAGAACACGGCGGTGCAGATCCGGCAGCGCACCCTCTCCGAGACCTGGCTCGAGGCGAGTGCCGCCGGCCCGGACGACACCATCGGCCAGCTCCGGGTGATCCGGACCAAGGCTCAGGCCCGCAGCAGCGGCGGCGGCGAGGTGGAAGCGCCCTGGCTGCGCCGCGAGCCGCTCAGCCGCCTGCTCGAGTCCACCCCGGCGGACTGGCCGGGACGGTACCGCTACCCCGAGTCCGCCGCCAAGAAGGAGCTCAGCCCAACTCAGATCGGCGGTGTCCGACAGCTGGTGACCAGCTACCAGACCCTCGGTGACCTGCTCGTCCGACCCGCTGACATCGAGCTGGAGGCCGACGCGGCGGCAGCCCGATCGGCCAGCTCGTCGTGGCGCGATCGGGATACGGCCTGGATGTCCTTCGTCGACCCGCAGCAAGATGCCCTCGACGACATCCAGCACAGCGCGGTCAAGATCGTCGCCACGCCGAAGGTGACCACGACGGCGCACAGCGTCCAGTTCCCGGTCACCGTCCGCAACACGTTGCCCGCGACCAAGGACGACCCCCAGCGCAACGCGATCAAGGTACGACTGGAGTTCGTCTCCGCGAACGGACAACGCCTCACCGTGACGCCCACGCCGGACATGGAGAAGCAGAACATGCAGGTGCCCGCACAGGCGGGCGTGACGAGCAACGCGCAGGTCGATGCCAAGGCCAACGGCACGGTTCGGGTGACTTTGCGCGCCTACACCCTGGACGGCCGACAACCGATCGGCGCACCGTTCCCGATCGACGTGCAGGCGACCCAGGCCGGCACCATCGGCTGGCTGATCGCGATCGCCGCCGGCATCGTACTGATCGGTGGGTCGGCGCTCCGGATCCGTCAGGTCACCAGGGAACGCGCCGCAGGCTCCGAAGGGGCCGGCCAGACCGGCGGCTCGGCCGCCGACAGCAGCGTTTGTGCCGGCGACCCCAGCGGCGACGGCGGCGAACCGCACCCCGCACAGGTCGTGCCTCCACCGTCGGAGACCGACCGTGGCACGTCCCCCCGCAACCCGGAGAGCTTGGATGTCTGAGCAGCCACCGCCAGGCTCCTCCGTCAGTACGTCCCACTCAGGCACTCCCGAGTCGGAGCCGGCGGCGACCGGCGACACGGGCGCGAACTCCCGCAGCACCGCAAGGCTCGTCTCCGCCAGCGCGCTGATGGCGGGCGGAACCCTGGTCTCCCGGGTGTTCGGCTTCGGCCGACTGATGCTGCTGGCCGTGCTGTTCGGCAACGGCACCCGCCAGGCTGAGATGTTCACGCTGGCCAACACGATTCCCAACAGCATGTACATCCTGCTGGCCGGCGGCGTGCTCAACACGGTCCTGGTGCCGCAGATCGTCCGGGCGATCAAGGGCGACAAGGACCGCGGCGAGGCGTACACCAACCGGATCATGACCGGCGGCCTGATCGTCCTCGCCGTGATCACGGTGCTGCTGACCGCAGCCGTCCCCTGGATCATCGCCCTGTACTCCGCGGCCGGCTGGAAGGACCCGTCACTCTCGGCGCAGTACCAGTCGATGATCATGCTCGGCTACTACTGCATGCCGCAGGTCTTCTTCTACGGCGTGTACGTCCTCGCCGGCCAGATCCTGAACGCACGAGACCGGTTCGGCCCGATGATGTGGGCCCCGATCGCGAACAACGTCGTCTCCATCGGCGTCCTGCTGATCTTCCTCGTGACGTTCGGCCAGGGCGATACCTCTGCCCCGTTCAGCCCCGGGCAGGAGATGCTGCTCGGTATCGGCTCGACCGTCGGCATCGCTATCCAGGCGCTCGTCCTGCTGCCGTTCCTGCGGTCTGCCGGCTACCGATTCCGGCCACGCTTCGACTTCCGCCACACCGGTCTCGGCAAGACCGTCCGGCTGGCCAAGTGGACCCTCGGCTTCGTGCTGGTCACCCAGCTGGCGCTGGTCGTGGTGAACCGGCTGGCCAGCAGCGCCACGGTGGACGGCAGCGGCGCCGGTCTGACGGCGTACGCGAATGCGTACGCGGTCTGGATCCTGCCGCACTCCCTGATCACGGTCTCACTGGCGACGGCGATGCTGCCGTCAGCCTCCAGGCTGGCGCACGCGGGAGATCTCCGGGGCGTCGCCGACGAGTCGCTGCGCGCGATCCGCCTGGCCGTCACGGCAGTGCTGCCGTGCGGCGTTGCGTTCATTGCGCTCGGCGTGCCGATGGCGCGGCTGGCCTTCGGTTTCGGTGAGGGTGCGAACGACGCCGACTATGTCGGTTGGGCCCTGATGGCCCTCGGTTTCGGGCTGTTGCCGTTCACCGTCCAATACCTCTTCCTTCGTACGTTCTATGCACTCGAGGCCAACCGCACGACGTTCTTCCTGCAGCTCGTGATTTCGGGGGTGAATGTCGTCGCGGCGGTGCTGGTCGTCTTCGCGCTGCAACGCCCGTCCCTCGTCGCGACCGGTCTGGCGGCTTCCTACTCGCTGGCCTACCTGGTCGGTGTGGTGGTCTCCTACTACGCGCTGCGCCGCCGACTCCCGGATCTGCGAATGCGGCCGCTCGTGCGGTTGTGTGTCCGGCTGCTGGTCGCCGCGACGCCGGCCGGGGTGATCGCGTTCTGGATCACCTTCGCCTTCGACCTGTGGTCGCACACCCAACTGGCTCGGGCCCTGGCTCTCGCCGTGGCCGGGATCGTGGCGGTCGGCAGCTTCCTGCTGATCAGCCGTTGGCTGCACATCCGGGAGATCGGCGACATCCTGGCGACCGTACGCCGGCGCGGACCGGCCCCGACCTCCCCGTCCCCTATCTCGCCAGAACCGGCGTCCCCGGACGCCGACGGGCCCGAAGCGGACGGGCCCGAAGCGGACGGGTTGGCAGGCGGAAGCGGCACCGATAGCGCACGCTCCGGCGATTCCAGCGCCGCCGACGCGATGGTCGGATCTACCATCGACCCAGGTCCGCCACCCGCAACCGACGCCGAGGACATGCCCGTCCCGATCGACGTCGACAGCAGCAACGGCGTGCCCGACGATGCACCACCGCACGAGGTACCACCGCACGATGTACCACCGAACGATGTACCACCGAACGAAGCCACTGCCCCGATCGAGACTCCAGAGACCATGGTGACCCAGGCCGGCGCTCTCAGCGCCCCCGAGCAGGACCGTACGTCGAACTCTTCCGACCCGACGGCGGACGCGGGGCCGGAGCCGGCCGACGGCCTGCGGTCGGAGGCGGCCGCGCTCCCTGCAGGCACCGTGCTCGGCGCGCGCTATCGGCTGGAGGAGCTGCTCGCCGAGGTTCCCCGGACGGTCACCTGGCGGGCGTTCGACCAGGTGCTCTCCCGGTCGGTGCTGGTTCACCTGTTGCCACCCGGCGAGGGCGCGGCGCCGGATCTGTTGGAGCTCGCCCGCCGGGCATCGGTCGCCACCGATGCCCGTTTCCTCCGGGTCCTCGATGTCGTCCATGCCGACGATGCACCCGCCGTGAACCAACGGGCCCTGAACCAACGGACCGTGAACCAGTCAACGGCTGATCAGACCGGCGACTACATCGTCTGCGAGTACGCCAACGGCCAGTCCCTGGAGGCGATCCTCACCCACGGGCCGCTGTCCGGCCTGGAGGCCGCCTGGGTGGTCCGGGAGCTGGCCGACGCGCTGGCCGGTGTCCACGCCGCCGGTCTCGGCCACGAGCGGATCAATCCCGACACCGTGGTGATCACACCCACCGGCAACGTCCGCATCGTGGGCTTGGTGATCGAGAAGTCACTCCGGCCAAGAGCCAACGCGCCGGCGGACGGTCCTGGTCTGCCGGACGCACGCACACCGGAGCTCACCGATGTGCGTGATCTGGGCCGCCTGCTGTACGCCTGTCTGGTCGCCCGCTGGCCCGGCGGCCCCGCGTTCGGCCTGCCGGCGGCTCCGAGCTCCGGTCATCGATGGCTCACCCCCCGCCAGGTCCGCGCCGGGGTCGCGCCGGCGCTCGACCAGATCTGCGACCAGATCCTCGGCGATCCGCCGCGACACCGGACCGAGCAGATCGTCACCGCGGTCGGCGTGGTGAACGCACTGACCAAGATCCTCGGTCCCGCCGACGCCTCGACCGATCTCGAGCGACGGCTGCGGCAGCCCGTGCCGCGGGTCCGCAGCAGCGCGAGCATGGACGACGACCGGTCTCCGGCACGGCCGCGGCCCGCGCAGCATGTCAGCGCCAACGCGGCACCGCCACCTGCCCCGCGGACGGCAACCCCCGAGGCCGTGAAGACGACCCTCATCCGGCAGCCGATCCCGCCGGCGGCGCCGGCGCCACCTCGACGTCCGGCCCGCCGCAACCGGCTGGGCCTGCTGGTGGTGATCGTGCTGCTCGGCATGGCACTGGTGGCCGCCGGGCTGGTCGCCGTGATCGGTCTGCAGCGCCGGACGGAGTCCTCCACCACCGAACCGTCGCGTGCCCCCTCGTCGGCCGCCGCCACGCCGGCCGCGCCGGTCGAGCTGACCATTGCCTCCGCCGACGACTTCGACCCGCAAGGGGACCCGCCCGAGGAGAGCCCCGCCGAGGCGAAGCTCGCCGTGGACGGCGACATGTCGACCCGCTGGCGGACCAATCGTTACCTCGGCAACCCGAAGCTCGGCAATCTGAAGCGTGGCGTCGGCCTCGTGGTCGACCTCGGCAGGGTCGTATCGGTCGGCTCGGTGAAGGTCAGCCTGAGCGGCGGCGGTACGAACTTCGACGTCCGGGTGCCGAAGAGCGACGCGGCGTCGGTGACCACTCCCCCGATGACATCGGACTCGCGTTGGACCGTCGTAGGGAAGGCGAGCAACGCAACGAAGACCACCGATGTCGACCTGGCCGCGCCGGTCCGGACCCGGTATCTGCTGGTCTATCTCACCTCGCTGCCGCGGGAAGGAGGCGGATACCGCGGCGGCGTCTACGAGATCGAGGCCTTCTCGTGACGGCCGCCCCGCCGGGCGCCGAGGTCGGTTCCCCGCGGGCCGTCGGGCGGGCCGATCCGGGCGGCCGGAATGGTTGACTCCGCACCGCGAGCGCCGAGTGGGATCGGCGGTTCGGACGAGCCGGACGGCGCCGACCCGGAGCAGCCGAACGGGACCGGCAGCACCGGCGACCCGGCGGACGCGGTCCTGCTGGCTGCACACGTGGCCGGGGATCCGGACGCCTTCGCGGCCCTGGTCAGCCGCCACCGCGATCGACTCTGGGCGGTCGCTCTGCGCACCATGCGCAATCCCGACGACGCAGCAGACGCTCTGCAGGACGCGTACATCTCGGCCTTCCGTCGGGCCGAGACGTTCCGCGGCGACGCGGCGGTCACGACCTGGCTGCACCGGATCGTGGTGAATGCCTGCCTGGACCGATTGCGGCGCGCCCGCAGCCGGCCGAGTGAACCGCTGCCGGAGGACGCGGATCGGGCCGGCGAGCTTGCCGCCGCGACCGGGACCGACCCGATCGAGGAGAAGGAGCAACAGAGTGTGGTGGCCGCCGCGCTGGCTACGCTCAACCCCGACCAACGGGCCGCGCTCGTCCTGGTCGACATGCAGGGCTACTCGGTGGAGGAGGCCGCGGGAATGCTCGGTTGCGCGGTCGGCACCGTGAAGAGTCGCTGCGCTCGCGGCCGGGCGAAGCTGCTGCCGCTGCTCGGCAGCCTGCGCGACCCGGACGCGACCGATCCAGGTCCACCCGGTGCCGGGCCGCGGGATCGGAGTACCGGCCCGACCCGTGGCCGATCTTCACCGCAGACAGGAGGGATCTGATGGCGCACCCGCTCGAGGTCTCCTACAACTGGCGGCTGCCGGTGGCGATCGCCTCGGTCGCAGCGTTCGGCTGCATCGTGGTGCTCGCCGAGGGCCGCGCCGCGGGCTGGGTCCCCGTCGCCTTGCTGGTGGTCCTGATCTGGGCCGTCTTCGTCCTGGTCATGCTCCGTCGCGCACGGTCGTACCTGATGGTCGACGGCTCGACCCTCGTCCTGCGTCCCTGGCGCGCGTACGTCCGGATCGAGGGCGACCAGGTCCGAGCCGTTCGCCAGGTCCTCACCCCGCGCGGTCCCTCGTACAAGCTGACCGTCGACGGACCGGACGGGAAGCCGGTCCGTTATCTCGCGCCGACCGCCTGGCTCGGTGAGGGTCACTCGACCTTCTTCGGCTGGCTGGTGAGCTCCGCGCCGGCGGCCGAGCTGGACAAGGGTTCCAGCCGGACCCTCGAGCAGCTGCGGATCCGAGGACTGATCCGATGACGACCCAACCCCCGGTTCACCCGAAAAGTGGGCGCAAACAACACCGACACGCCGTGCAGACTTGTTGTTTGCGCCCAGTTTTCGCGGGAGCGGGAGGGAACCGGACTGGTGGTCTGGTACGTCCAACTGGCGGGTCCCCCGTACGCGGGACCGGACAGTACATGATCGGACAGGCTGCGATGGGACGGGGTGTGATCAGGCGGGATAGGACCGGGCGGCCCGCGTGCTCGCCTGCGCACCCCCGACGAGACCGTCCCGAAGGACGTCGCGGTGTCTGAGCACATCAGCGTCGAGGAACTGGCCGATGCGGCCGAAGGCCTCCTCGATCCGGCGCGCGCCGAGGTCGTCCGTACGCACTCAGCCGGTTGTCCGGCGTGCCAGGAGACCGCCGATCTCCTCGCGGCCGTAACCATCACCTTGGCGGCCGAGCCGGCGCCGGCCATGCCCGCACCGGTGATCGCGCGGTTGGACGCCGTGATCGCGCAGGAGCAGGCTCGGCGTGCGATCCAGACAGATGTTCCGGTCGGCGCCGGTGGGGTCGGCGCAGGTGGGGTCGGCGCAGGCTGGGGTCGGCGCAGATGTGCTGGCCTGGAAGCCGCGCCCCAGACTCCCCGACTCGGCGCCGCCCTCCGGCCCGCACCGTGGCCGCGCTGCCGGCTGGGTCCTCGCCGCGGCGGTAGCGGCGACACTGGTCGGCTTCGGCGGCTACGTGGTCAGCGCTCGCGCGGGATTGAACGAGCCGCCGTCCGGTGCGGCAGCGGTCAGCAGCGGCGAGCTCCCCAAGCAGGCCGGAGACCTGGAACGAGAGCGCGACATCGACCCGCACCGGTTCTCCCGTGCCTGGTCCTGTGCTCGCGAGGTCACCGACGGGCGGATTACCGGGATCGCGTCGGTCACCGTCGACGGCTCGCCCGCCCTGCTCGTCTATTTGCGAGTCGACGAAGGCCAGCTCGTCGCCGTCGTCGAAGGCTGCGACGAGAACGCACCTCGGGTGACGGCGACGACCCGGCTCACCCGGTGACATCCGGCCAACACCTGCCGAGGCCGCGGGTGCGGAATAGCGGACCGCCGTACACCGTTTCGCCCCTGTAAGCTGCCCCGTCGAGGCAGCGCAGCGAACGTACGAAGAGGATCCGGATGACCACAGCTTCTGCCAGCCCAACTTCCGACGGCACAGTTCCCGACGTCCGCGACGTCATCATCGTCGGCAGCGGCCCGGCGGGATACACCGCCGCCATCTACGCCGCGCGCGCTGAGCTGAAGCCGCTCGTCTTCGAGGGCTCGATCACCGCCGGCGGCGCGCTGATGAACACCACCGAGGTGGAGAACTTCCCCGGCTTCCCGGTAGGCATCCAGGGACCCGAGCTGATGGACAGCCTCCGCTCCCAGGCCGAGCGGTTCGGCGCGGAGCTGATCACCGACGACGTGACCGCGATGGACCTGACCGGGCCGGTGAAGAGCGTCACCGACTCCGAGGGCAACACGTTCTCGGCGCGCGCGGTCATCCTCGCGATGGGCTCCAGCTATCGCAAGCTCGGACTGGACGAGGAGGACCGGCTCTCCGGGCACGGGGTGTCCTGGTGCGCGACCTGTGACGGTTTCTTCTTCAAGGGCAAGGACATCGCCGTCGTCGGCGGCGGCGACTCCGCGGTCGAGGAGGCCACCTTCCTGACCAGGTTCGCCAACTCGGTCACCATGATCCACCGCCGGAACGAGCTGCGGGCCAGCAAGATCATGCAGAACCGGGCGCACAACGACGCCAAGATCGACTTCGCCTGGGACTCCGCCGTCGACGCCATCCACGGTGACAAGTCGTTGTCCGGGGTGACCCTGCGCGACACCAACACCGGTGCGACCCGCGATCTCGAGATCAATGGGCTGTTCATTGCGATCGGGCACGAGCCTCGCTCGGAGCTGGTCGTCGGTCAGGTCGAGCTGGATGCGGCGGGGTATGTGCTGACCGACGGCAAGAGCACCCGGACCAACGTGCCGGGCGTCTTCGCCTGCGGCGACCTGGTCGATCACACCTACCGCCAGGCGATCACCGCTGCGGGCACCGGTTGCTCCGCCGCGCTGGACGCCGAGCGCTTCCTGGCCGATCTCGACGACGGTACGGCCATCCAGACCGGTCAGCACGAAGCTGCCCTGGCCGGAGCCGGGCACTGAAGGTCCGCTCTCCTGGTCGAAGCAGCCAGAACTGTCGGCGCCAGCCGTCATCATCAAGTCAGTCGTGCATCGCTCAGTAGGCATCAACCCAGAGGCATCAACCCAGAGGCATCAACTCAGTCGAATCAGCCAGCTCCACGCGAGCGGATCAGGAGAGTCACATGGCCGCAGTCAGCGAAGTCACCGACGACACCTTCGGCGACGTCGTGCTCAAGTCCGACAAGCCCGTGATGGTCGATTTTTGGGCCGACTGGTGTGGCCCCTGCAAGCAGGTGGCGCCGATCATCGAGGAGCTCGCCCGGACCCACGGCGACAAGGTGACCTTCGTCAAGATGGACACCAACACCAACCCCGTCACCCCGGCGAACAACCACGTGCTCGGCCTGCCGACCATCCAGGTGTACGTCGGCGGCGAGCTCGTCAAGGCGTTCAAGGGCGCCAAGTCCAAGTCCGTCCTGCTCGGAGCCCTCGAAGAGTATCTCTGATCGCCGATCTTGGTTCGCGCGGAGCGTGCGCGAACCGGGACTATCAGGTGAGCGTCGTCAGCGCAGCGCCCGATCCGATCTGGACTGAGGAGTGAGCACGGCACTTCCACCGCTGAGTTGACACTTCGGTAGGAACCGGGTGCCGTGCGCACGACGAGGGAAGACCGGATCCTCAGGCGCGGAGCGTGCGCGAACCGGGACTATCAGGTGAGCGTCGTCAGCGCAGCGCCCGATCCGATCTGGACTGAGGAGTGAGCACGGCACTTCCACCGCTGAGTTGACACTTCGGTAGGAACCGGGTGCCGTGCGCACGACGAGGGAAGACCGGATCCTCAGGCGCGGAGCGTGCGCGAACCGGGACTATCAGAAGTGATCCGGCGTGAGGGGCGGCCGGGTCCAACCGAAGGCCGCTGCGGTGGCCGCCACCGCGCCCTGGCGCCGCTCATCGACCAGACCGGCGCGATGGAGATCGTTGAGCGACACGCCACCCAGGTAGATCGAGCCGAGCTCGCGGACGTCGAGGGTCAGATCCGGCTTGCGGCGCGCCTTGCTCACGCTGGCACCACTGGCCGAGGTCTGGACCCGGATCGCGCCGTCGTTGGCGGGTAGCAACCGGTCGATCACCCCGAGAACGACATCGATCTCGGCTCCGTACGCACGAGCGGCGAGTGCCCGGCGCACATCCACCAGCCTCGCGAACGTACCGTCGAGCACCTGAGTGGCGATGCTGCGCTGGTCGGCGACGAGATAGCGGAGCGGTTCGCCGACCGAGGCGAGGTCGTAGCGATAGGTCCGGACCAGATCGAGATCGAGCACGAAACGCCACAGGGCGGCGTGCGCCACCGGATCGGACGCGTCCAGCTCGACTACCTCCACCTCACCGGTCGGGCCGGTGACCTCCATCCCTTCTTTCACCCGGAAGACGACATAGCCATCGGCCGCGCCGTCGGGGGTGTAGTGCAGGGCGAACCGATAGCTGGACCAGCCCCGCCGCCACTGCTCGGGGTCGTACAGCGTGACGTCCCACCAGCCGTCCGAACGGTTCAGCGCTCCGGGACGATCGGGCAGCAGCTCGGCGTGCAGCCGTTTCACCACCGCAACGGCGTCGTCGCGCTCTATCTCCCCCACCGATCCGCCACCCAGGTCAACGGTGGGTAGGAACGCGGTCGAACGGGTCTGACCGGTCAGTTTTGCCCGGGGAGCAGCGTGGCCGTACCCGTACCGGCCGTAGATCAGTGTCTCCGAGGCCCAGAGCAGTGCCACCGGCTCCACGCCTGCCTCGGCGATCCGCTCGAGCTGGTGCTTCATCATGCCGGTCAGCAGACCGCGGCGACGGTAGGACGGTTGCACGGTGACGATGGTCACCGCGGCGGTCGGTACGGTGCCGCCCGGCACCGTGAGCTCGCGGGTGTACGCACCGCAGGTCGACACCCAGCGGTCGTCGACGGTGAAGCCGAAACAGCGCTCGGGTTCCATCACTCGACCGTGCGGGGCCCACAAGGTGGCGTCCCAGTCGCCGTGGAAGCCACGGGCCACCGCACGCAGGTACTCCTCCATCCGGTCCGGCGTCGGGTACGTCAGCTTCAGCTCGGCCAGGTGCGGCGGCGTCGGGACTTGCCCGCCCTCCTGCGTGCTCATCGGGCGGGCCCGCGCGGTCATTGATCGGCCCGTTGCGGGAGGGCTGCCCCGTCGAGCAAGACCTCCACCGGCGAGGCCAGCTCCACGGTGCGGCTGACCGTACACAGCCGGTCGTGGGATCGCTGGATCGCGGTGGCCAGCACGCTCAGGGCGGCATCGCCGGCCTCGCCGTCCGGGAACGACACCGAGAAGTCGAGCTTCAGGTCCACCAGGTGGTTGCCGTCGCCGTCCCGCACCTTCCGGCCGGCCGAGACGACCTCGAAGTGCTCGGCCTCGGCGCGCTTGCCGGTGATCGCGTCCACGTCCATCGCCGTGCAGCCGGCGATCGCGGCCAACAGCAGCTCCACCGGGCTGAACACGTCGCCGCCACCCGGCCCGAGGTCGATGGTCGCCCCGCTCTCGCTGGTGGCACGGAAGGTCAGCCGACCGGTCCTCGAGAGAGTGACGTGTCGGCCCGAGGCGTCGGCTCGATCGGATCCGCCGGCTCGGATGTCTGGAGGAGTCATGGCGCCAGTCTGCCGCTCGGGCAATCTCGCGTCCCCATCCCCCGTTATCGCACCGCATCGCCCAGATGTGCCCCGGCCAGGCCCCTGACGGCCTCGTTATCGCACCGCATCGCCCAGATCTGCCCCGGCCCAGGCCCCTAACAGCCTCGTTATCGCACCGCATCGCCCAGACGATCGGCAAGGAACCCACGCCCCCGCGCGGACTTTGCTCAGTTCGGGTCGCGGTGGGCGTACGACGCCGGCTCCGGCGAGGTCGGTTGGCCGACCAGCTCGGTCAGCCGGTTCCAGGCCGCCCCGAGGTCCGGGATCCAGCGCTGGGTGGACTGCAGATCCATCCTGAGCCGCGGCGTGACCGGGTGCGGACGGACGATGGCAAAGCCCACCGACTCGAGGAACGGCGTCGGAGTCATGCACGACGGACCCTCCCGGTTGGTACCGATGGCCTCCAGAGCGCGGATGTCTCGGCGAACCAGCAGCGACGCGGCCGACGCCACCAGCTGTCGACCGATGCCCTTGCCGCGGAAACCGTCGATGACCTGCGCCGACATCAGCACGGCCGCATCCGAGCTCATCGGCGTCGTAGAGAAACCCCCCAGTCGTGGCACCAGGGCGCTCGGCGCCACAGTCAGGAAGCCGATCGGCTCGCCGTCGTTGAGCGCCAGCACACCGCAGTATCCCCAGCGGGCCGTCACTGCCTCAGCCCACTCGAGCTTGAGCTTGGACCCCTCGCGATGATCCGCCGGATAGACCAGATCGCCCAGACTCGTCTCCCAGAACGCACACCGTGCACAGGGTTCGGGAAGGTCGGGGATGTCGGCGACCCGCATCGGTCGGAATCGGCGAGCCGACATCAGATCGTCCCGAACGCGTACATCAGATCGTGCCGATCCGGGGCCGCTGGGCCCGCGGCTTCGCCAGGCCGACGACGAAGCCGAGCACCAGTCCGAGGATCACGCCGAGCCCCAGCCAGACCGCCCACCGCGCCAGCCAGCCTCGCGGTCCCGTCTCACTCATGACAGCAGTCTAGAAGCCGATCCGGCCGCGCCCAATTACCCTTCTGTCTGTGAGTGCTTCGGAGTCGATGTCGGGCGGCCGGATCCAGCCCGCTGACCTGCCCGAGCCGGACCGGCCCGCTGACCTTCCCGAGCCGGACCGGCTCGACCTTCCCGAGCCGGACCGGCTACGCCGGACGGATACCCGGCTGGACAGCTATGTGGACCGCTACGCCGCGCGGACCCACGGGATGACGGCGTCGGCCATTCGAGCTCTGTTCGCCGTCGCCAACCGACCCGAGGTGGTCTCGCTGGCCGGCGGCATGCCGAACATCGCCGACCTCCCGCTCGACGTCGTCGGATCCGTGCTGAACGACCTGGTCGTCGAGCACGGGCGCCAAGCCATGCAGTACGGGTCGGGTCAGGGTGAGCCCGCGATCCGGGAGCAGATCTGCGAGGTGATGCGGCTGGAGGGGATCTCGGCCCATCCCGACGACGTGACGGTCACCGTGGGTTCGCAGCAGGCGCTCGACCTGGTGACCAGGATCTTCTGCGACCCGGGCGATGTGGTGCTGTGCGAAGCCCCGAGCTACGTCGGCGCTCTCGGGGTGTTCCGTGCCTATCAGGCGCAGGTCGTGCACGTCGCGATGGACGAGCAGGGGCTCGATCCGGTCGCGCTCGGTGAGGCGATCGAAGCCGTCCGGCGCTCAGGTCGTACAGCTAAATTCCTCTATACGATACCGAATTTTCATAATCCGGCGGGTGTCACCCAGTCGTTGGAGCGACGGACGGAGATCCTCCGGGTCGCCGAAGAGGCAGACCTGCTCGTCGTGGAGGACAACCCGTACGGCCTGCTCGGTTTCGACGGCGATCCGGTACCGGCGCTGCGCTCGCTCGACAACGACCGGGTGGTCTACCTCGGCTCGTTCTCCAAGACCTTCGCGCCGGGATTCCGGGTCGGCTGGGCGCTCGCACCTCACGCCGTCCGGGAGAAGCTCGTACTCGCTCAGGAGTCGGCGACGTTGTGTCCGCCGGTGTTCTCCCAGTTCGCGGTATCGGCATACCTGAGTCATCACGACTGGCGCGGTCAGATCAAGGTGTTCCGGGAGATGTACCGGGAACGCCGGGACGCGATGATCCGGGGGCTGACCGAGCACATGCCCATTGGTTCGCGGTGGAACGTGCCGGAGGGCGGCTTCTTCGTCTGGGTGCAGCTACCGGCCGGACTCGACGCCCAGGCGATGCTGCCGCGGGCGGTCACCGCTCGGGTCGCGTACGTCCCGGGCACCGCGTTCTACAGCGACGGCTTCGGCAGCCGGTTCATGCGACTCTCCTACTGTTTTCCGACTCCGCAGCGCATCCTGGAAGGAACTCGACGCCTTGGGGAGGTGCTGGCCTACGAGGCCTCGGTCAACGAGACGTTCGGCTTGGGCGCACTCGGCGACGGTCGCGACAGATTCGTCAACCCGTATGAGGCTCCCGGCGCGGACCTCAGCTGATGAACCGGACACCATCCACTCACCCACACCCAGGCCAACCCATCCCACGCGTACGTCGACCCGAGCAGGCCGAACGGAAGGCAGCAGTGACCGACACCGACTTCCCCGACCCGAGTGTTCTCGTGCTGGCCGGCGGGCTGTCCCACGAGCGCGACGTCTCGCTGCGGTCCGGCCGCCGGGTCAGCCTGGCGCTGCGCTCCCGCGGCCTGGACGTGATCGAGGCGGATGTCGACTCCGGCCTGGTCGCTCGCCTTGCCGATGCGCAGGGCACGGTCGTCTTCCCGCTGCTGCACGGGGAGGCCGGCGAGGACGGCTCACTGCGGGAAGTGCTGGCCCTGCTCGGCGTGCCGTTCGTCGGATCGGCCGGTCCGGCGTCACGCGTCGCATTCGACAAGTCGATCGCGACCACCGTGGCCGCGGAG
The DNA here is from genome assembly GCA_963797165.1 of uncultured Actinomycetota bacterium. GTDB lineage: Bacteria > Actinomycetota > Actinomycetes > Propionibacteriales > Propionibacteriaceae > Microlunatus. The sequence continues at coordinate 159,383 of CAWCOM010000013.1, read as the reverse complement.
GCCGGGATCGCGACGCCGGCTCAGGTGGCGCTGCCGCACGAGATCTTCCGCGAGCTGGGCGCCCAGGCGCTGGTCAGGGCCCTGGGCGATCAGCTCGGGTTCCCGATGATGGTGAAACCGTCCCGGGGAGGGTCGGCACTCGGTGCCAGCAAGGTCGACCGACCGTCGGAACTCCCCGCAGCAATGGTCGGCGCCTTCGCCTACGGCCAGGTCGCGGTGGTGGAGCGCTTCGTCACGGGCACCGAGGTGACGGTGGCGGTGGTGGACCGGGGCTCCGGTCCCAAGGCGCTGCCGATCGTCGAGATCCGACCGGACTCCGGGGTGTACGACTACACCGCCCGCTACACCGCCGGTGAAACCCGCTTCCTCTGCCCCGCCGAGCTGACCGACGAGATCGCCGAGCGCTGCGCGGCGACCGCTCTACAGGTGCACGAGGTGTTCGGACTCGCCGACATCTCCCGGACAGACCTCATCATCGACGCAGACGGAGTCCCGACCTTTCTCGAAGTCAACGTCGCGCCAGGGATGACCGAGACGTCCTCGGTGCCGCTGGCGATCGAGGCAGCCGGCTGGAGTCTCGGCAAGATGTGCGCCGACCTGGTGCGGGCCGCCTCGGCACGTGGGAGCCGACGGGTCGCGACGGCCTTGCGGGCGCCGTCGTGACCCCCGGCCCGATCGTGATGCTGCGCTGATGGTTCGTCTGCAGCAAGCCCTCGTCGTGCTGGCGGGGTTGGTCGCCGCCGCCATCATGGTCGCCCTCGGACTGTGGCAGATGGGGGTGTACCAGGCCACCGGGAGCCGCACAGCGGCAGAGCGAGCGGACGGTACACCGATCTCCATTTCGGAGGCGGCACCACCGGGAGCGAAGATCACTGACGGCTTGGGCCGCGCGGTCACGTTCGCCGGGACGTACGATCCCACGCTGCAGGAGCGCATTCCGCTGCAGGACACGGCCGGCCGCTTCCGCGTGCTGACCGGAATCCGGCTGGACGACGGTCGCCTCCTCGTGGTCGTCCGCGGTATCACCGATGACACCGCCGCCCCAGTGCCACCGACCGGGCGGGTCGAACAGGTAGGGGTGCTGCTGCCGTCGGAGAACGCCTCCGACCCGGGCACTTCGGTCCGCGTTCCGTTGCTGGCGCAGCACTGGCCCGGCTCGCTGGTCGACGGCTACGTCAACCTGAACCCAGAGCTGTCGCAAGCACAGGGGCTAGCGCCGGCCACGCTGACCCTGCCCTCGGCCCCTGGACGGCTGCGCAATGGCGCCTACGCCCTCCAGTGGTGGCTGTTCGCCGGGTTTGCCCTGGTGCTCGCCGGACGGATCGTCCGCGACCTCGACCGTGGTCGCGACCTCGAGCTGGCCTCTGTCCAGGACGGCGTCAGCGACGAGGCGTTCGACCCTGAGCCACTCGATACTGAGTCACTCGACATTGATCCACTCGATATTGGGGTCCCGACCACGGACGCGCAGCAGGAACAACAGCGTTCACGAGCGACGTAAGCTCGCTGTCGTGCGCGCCGCAATGCTTCGTTACCGAGTGATGGCCTATGTGGTCGGGACCCTGCTGATCGTTCTCGTCTGCATCGGGATGCCGCTGAAGTACATCTGGGACAACGACACCGTCGTGATGTACGCCGGCATCGCGCACGGCTGGCTGTACATGATCCTGCTGATCACCGCCTTCGACCTCGGCCGGCGCGCCCGCTGGAGCTGGAAGCGACTGATCCTGATCGCACTGGCCGGAACCATTCCGTTCCTGTCCTTCGTGGCCGAACGGTCGGCCACCAAGGACGTCCGCGCAAAGCTGGCCGCCTATCCGGACTATGCCGACCAGTCTTCGTTGCCGCCGGAAGCCGCCCGGGTCCACGCGCACCCCGTGGACTCTGAACGCGCACACGGAACGCCTGCTATGGCCCCGTCGAAGGCCGAAGACAGTCCAGCGGCCACGGTCGAATGACCGCTTCGACTCCCGCGCAAGCAGCACCTCTACCTCGTTAGATCACCGCCATCCGCATCGCCGCGATCGCCGGGGTCGTCGCTGTTCTACTTCCGGGCATGCTGTTCGCTGCGTTTCTCCTGCTCAGCGTGGTGATGGCACGCGGTTCGGGCGGCACCGGGTCGGCGAGTGTTCCGACACTGGCGGTGCTCTGTTCGATGGGCAGCCTGCTGCTCGGACTGAGCGTTGGCGGCGTAGGGATCTTCGTCCACTGGCGCAGCAGGTGGATCCTGATCTGGGTGCCGGTCGTCGCCGCCGTGCAGGCGATGGGGGTGTACGGCACGTACGCACTGATCATGTCCAGCGAGGCATGACCTTATGGGTGCTGTTTCACGCGAAACATGACCCGGCTGACCCCATCACGTCGGACTAGCTGCAACGCCGTCACCTGGGAATGCCGCCCGGAGATTCGCCGGGCAACAAGCTTCAAGGCCGACATGTCGATGACGCGCAATATCTCGACACGTCACTTCCCCGACTTGTCGTCAGTCCATGCATCCATATACCGACATATCAGTTTGTCGATAAATCGCTATACCGACAGGTCGTTAGATTGATGTAGCCGCATGGCGACCACAATGCGCTCGAGATCCTCGGGAGTCGCGAACTCGATGGTGATCCTGCCCTTGCTCTTGCCCTGATCGACGCGCACCCGGGTGTCGAAGTGATCGGACATCACGGCGGCGAGCTCGACCGCGCGCGGACTCGCCGACCGCGTCGAACGGCGTCGCGCCGCAGGGAGGGGACCTGGCTCTTCCAGCGACACGATCTCCTCGACCGCCCGCACGGAGAGACCTTCGGCAGCGATGCGCTGGGCCAGCCGCTCCTGGGCGGCGGGATCTGGTAGTCCGAGCAGCGCCCGAGCATGACCGGCGCTCAGCACCCCGGCAGCGACCCTGCGCTGCACGGACGGCGGCAGCCTCAAGAGCCGGATGGTGTTGGAGATCTGCGGCCGGGATCGCTTGATCCGGGCGGACAACTCGTCCTGGGTGCAACCGAAGTCCTCCAGCATCTGCTGATAGGCGGCGGCCTCCTCGAGCGGATTGAGCTGAGCACGATGCAGGTTCTCGAGCAGCGCGTCTCGCAGCAGCTCGTGATCCTCGGTCCGACGGACGATGGCCGGGATGGCATCCAGGCCCGCCAGCCCGGCCGCGCGCCAGCGTCGCTCCCCCATCACCAGCTCATAGCGATCGTCCCCCAGCGGCCGGACGACGATGGGTTGGAGCAGACCGACCTCGACGATCGAGTCCACCAGCTCGGCCAGTGCATCCTCGTCGAACACGGTCCTGGGCTGGCGTGGATTGGGAGTGATCGAGCTGAGCGGCAGCTCGGCGAAGTAGGAGCCCTCGGGCACCGCAGCCGCCGCCAGCGCCGGATCAATCGGCGACTGCTCAGGACGCGGCGTCGAAATCGCTTCGGTCTTCTGGAACAGCTCGCCCAGGCCGCGCCCCAGGCCGCGGCGCTCGGTGTAGGTGCTCATGCGTTCTCCTTCGCGCCACGGCGGGCGATTTCGGTAGCAGCCTCCAGATAGGAGACAGCGCCGGCTGAGTCGGGATGATAGGTGAGGACCGTCTGGCCGTAGCTCGGCGCTTCCGAGATCCGCACCGAACGGGGGATCACCGCCGGCAGCGTCTGCTCGGCGAAGTGCGTACGAACTTCGTCGGCCACCTGGGCCGCGAGCCGGGTCCGGGCATCGAACATGGTGAGCAGCACCGTCGTGACCTCGAGGTCGTCGTTCAGCTCGCGCTTCACCACCTCGATCGTGCGCAGCAGCTGCGACACACCCTCCAGGGCGTAATACTCGCACTGGATCGGGATCAAGATCTCGTTCGCCGCGACGAGGGCATTAACGGTCAACAGGCCGAGGGACGGCGGGCAGTCGAGGAAGACGTAGTCGACCGGATTGTTCTTGAGGTAAGCCTTCAAGGCACGCAGCAGGCGGTTCTCGCGGGCCACCACCGACACCAGTTCGATCTCCGCACCTGCGAGATCGATCGACGCAGGCAGAACCGTCAACGTCGGCGCCTCAGGGGAGGCTTGCAGGTGGTCTTCGATGGGATCCCCACCGATGATGACGTCGTACGTTCCCGGGCTCCCGGGACCGTGTTCGACCCCCAGGGCCGTCGATGCGTTTCCTTGCGGGTCGAGATCGATCACCAGGACCGACAAACCTCCCAGAGCCAGCGCCGCCGCGAGATTCACCGACGTCGTCGTCTTCCCCACCCCGCCCTTCTGATTTGCGACGACGAAGACCCTCGAGTGGTCCGGAGCTGGCAGCGTGAAATGCCGTTTGGCTGCGGTTCCACGTGAAACGGGGCCTGGATCATCGGGCTGGATGGGGGAGTCGAACTCGTCCCGGTCGAATCGAGCCCGGCGCGGACCGGGTGACAGCCGGATCACGACTTCCGGGTCCCTCGTGTCGGCCGCGCTCGACTCGGGAAGCGAAGAGTCTCCCGCGGCCAGGGACGGCTCGACGACGACCAGCGCTGAGGACGAGGGCATGACGGCTGCGTCGCCCGGGGGGAAAGTGGTGACGCCAGGAGCGGCGGACAGATCGGTGTTGGTGCTGCCCGGACCACCGTCGAGCTGCCGCTCTGCCCTGGATGGCGTCGTGTCAGCGTCTCGACGACCGTCGGTTTCACGTGGAACACCGGGCCAACCCAGTCTGTAGCCGGATGACAGCGCTGATCTCGGCCATCCGAGGCCGGCACTGGTTGGTCGGTCGCCCACAGATGTAGTCACGTCGATCCTTTTGCATCTCGATACGGGAAGGACATCACCGTATCGACTCGCACCGACCTTTCCGCTGTGCCGCGCGGGCCCCCGAGGACGCGATCCGCTGTGGGATCAACCAACCGACCATCATCGAGCAGACGAAAGCCGAACAACCGTTGTCGGCTCGACGGCTGGCGTCGCGCGGACGGTCAGGATCTCGGCGGCCAGCCTCGCCGCGCGCAGCTCGATAGCGGCCGCAACGACCTCATCCCCGGCCGAGCTGCCCTTGAGGGCAAGGACCGCCCCGTCCTTCGCGCGAAGCGATGCGCACCAGGGGATCAGCCGCGCCAGCGGCGCCACCGCACGCGCGGTGACGACATCGAAGCGTCCGTGATGGTCCTCGGCCCGGGCACGGACCACCCTCACCCGTGACGACAGGCCGAGTTCGTTGATGGCCTCGTCGAGGAAGCGGGATCGTCTCAACAGTGGCTCCAACAGAGTGACCTCGAGGTCGCGCCGCAGGATAGCCAACGGAAGGCCGGGAAGACCAGCCCCGCTGCCCACGTCCACCACCCGCGCGTCGCGAGGAATCAGTTCCACCAGCGCGGCGGAGTTCAGGATGTGGCGATCCCAGAGCCGATCCGCCTCGCGCGGACCGATCAGACCGCGGTCGATTCCTCGACTAGCCAATATGTCGACATAGCGCCGTATCGACTCAACATCCGATCCGTACAGTTCCAGGATCTCCGCCGGCTCGATCAGGGGATGATCACCACGCAGCGACTGGGCTCCTCGCCCTCCGACTCGCTGGTCAGTCCGGCCCCGGCGACCGCGTCGTGGACGATCTTGCGCTCGAACGGGTTCATCGGCGAGAGCTTCAGTCGTTCACCGGAGTCCTTCACCTCGGCAACCGCCGAAGCTGTCAGCTCGACCAGCTCCTTGCGGCGGCGATCGCGGTAACCAGCGACATCCAGCATCAGCCGGCTGCGCTCGCCGGTCTCGGTCATCACCGCCAGCCGAGTGAGCTCCTGCAGGGCGTCGAGCACCTCACCGTCGCGTCCCACCAGAACGTCGGAGTCCGTGATCACCGAGACGTGCGCACGGTCGCCTTCGATGTAGGTGTCGATGTCCCCGTCGAGGTCGGCGATGTCCAGCAGCTCCTCCAGGTAGTCGGCCGCGATCTCGGCCTCGCCGTCCAGCGGGCTCTCTGCATCGGAGCCGCCTTGTGGGTCGGCAGAGTCCTCGTCCTCGTTCGCCGGGTCCGCGGTCTCGCCTGCGTCGGTCACCTCACCGGCGTCGGTCACCTCGCCGGCGTCGGTCACGACCAGACCCGTCGCGGTGTCGGGGGCGCCGACCACCGGCGACTCGGCGGCCACCTCATCTACGCGTACGTCCTCGCTCACGCCGTTACCTCCTCGGACCCCCGGGGGTCCCGCTCACAAGACCGCCGGCATAGCCGCCGACAAGTCGGTATCGATCGGACCGGCAGCGGATCGGGACCGCACTCGCCGGTTGGTCTTGGTCTATCTCTTGCGCTGCGACCGCGCCTGGTTCTTGGGCTGCTGTCGCTGCACCCGCGGCGTCGCCGGCGCCGTCGCGGCAGCTCCGTCACCGCTCGGCACCGGGGTCTTCGGGCGGGCACCGTTGCCGCCGCCGTCGGGCTCCGGACCGTCGCTGGTCGGCCCGTGACCATGCTCAGCCTTGTGCGCCGCCTTCGCCTTGCGCCGGATCTCCCAGGCCTCGTACGCGGGAGTTCCGGGGGCGGGGTTTCGCCGGATGATGTAGAACTGCTGGCCCATCGTCCACAGGTTCGAGGTGAGCCAGTAGATCAGCACGCCGACCGGGAAGTTGATGCCACCGACGGCGAAGATCACCGGGAAGATGTAGAGCATCATCTTCTGCTGCTGGGCGAACGGGCCCTCCAGCGCCTCCGGCGGCATGTTCTTCCGCATCAGCTGGAGCTGGGTGATGAACAGGGTTGCCGTCATCGCGAGGATCAGCACGATGGTGACGACCTGCACGCTGCCGAACGGGGTCATCGGCAAGAACTTGTCCGAGATCCGGGCGCCGAAGATCGTGGCGTTCTTCAATGAGACGACCAGATCGGGATTGACCACCAGCCAGTGCCCCTTGGCCACCCCGTCGGCTGCACTGTTGAGCACCCGAAAGAGCGCCAGGAAGATGGGCATCTGCAACAGCAGTGGCAGACACGAGGCGAGCGGGTTCGCCTTGTTCTCCCGATACAGCTTCATGGTCTCCGCGCCGAGCTTCTCGCGATCGTGCGCGTACTTCTTCTGCAGCTCGCGGACCTTGGGTTGTAGCAGCTGCATCTGGCGGGAGGAGTTGATCTGCTTCACGAACAGCGGGATCAGCGCGATCCGGATCACCACGGTCAGGCAGACGATGGACAGCGCCCAGGTCCAGCCGCTGTCCGGGCCGAACACCGGAGACCAGACGGTGTGGAACAGCACCAAGATGCCGGAGACCACCCAGTAGAGCGGCGACATGATCGCGCTGCCGATGCTGACGAACGGGTCCCAGATACTCAGTGGGATCAGGCTCAACGCCTCTATCACTTGACACCTCGTCCTTCAGGGGCTTGCTGCGTCACGACACTGCGCGAGTCCGATACTGCGTGTTCGCACTGCCCCGACTCGGGTCGGGCGGCAGCCTCGAGCTGGGCGGCCTGCAGCCGCAGTTCCTCCGCATGCTCCGGCGTGCCAGGCACTGGATCGTACCCACCCAGTGCCCACGGGTGGCAGCGCAGCAGCCGCCGACCGGCCAGCCAACTGCCCTTGATCGCGCCGTGCGCCTGGACCGCGCGCAGCGCGTACGCGGAGCAGCTGGGGTAGTAGCGGCAGACATTGCCGTACAGCGGACTGATCACCAGCCGGTAGGCCTTCAGCAGGAAGATCAGGACATGTTTCACGAGAAACCACCGCTGCGGCTCAGGCGGTCCAGCGCGCTGCGCCACGCCGAGTCGACGTCGCTCCGGAGCGCATCGGTCCGGGTGGCCGATGCGGGTAGCGCGCGGAGCACGATCCGGGACCCGGTGGGAGTGTCGGGCAGCCACCCCTTCGCGATGTGCCGCAGCCGTCGCTTCACACTGTTCCGAACAACCGCATTACCCACAGCCTTCGAGACGACGAGGCCGACCAGCACGTCGGACGCCGACGAACTCGTCGCATGCACGACGACGCTGGGTCGACCGGCCCGCACTCCGCGACGCACGGTGGAACGGAAGTCGGCGGAGCTCCGCATCCGCGCCCGCCTCGGCAACACGGCGGCGGACGAACTCAGGCAGACAGCGCGGCGCGACCCTTGCGGCGCCGGGCGGCGATGATGGAGCGACCCGCGCGGGTCCGCATCCGCAGGCGGAAGCCGTGGGTGCGGCTACGGCGCCGGTTGCTCGGCTGGAAAGTGCGCTTGCTCACGGAAGGGCTCCGAAATCTTCGATCGTTGGCTAGGCAGGAAGCCATCGGGTAGACGGCGACCTTCTAACGGTACGGGGCGGCGACAAACCGGTCAAACCGATCTGGGCGCGGCCCACCTGCAGCGTGCTCGGCCCGGGCCGGTGAACCGAAGGCAAACCCAACCACAGAAGGCAAGCCGACACGCCGAGCGAGCGCGCGAATGTCCCGCACCGTCTTGCAGATGGGCACGGACATTGCTAGCTTCGCTGCCTGCCCTAGTTTCTCCAGACATTCCTCCCGGCCGATCATTCGACCGGACCGTGTGCCATACCCCCCGATTCGTACACAAGCTGTGGATAACTCTGTGGACCCGCTAGGGTAGGCCGTCCTGCTGCAAGTGATCGACCCGTCGGCGAGCCCAATCGGGTGAGTTGCGGTGTCGGCAGACGATATGTCCGGAGAGCGCGTGACTGATATGCCTGAGATCGCGGACAAGTCGACAGCACTTGCATGGGATCAGGTGTATTCCTCCTCGCCACCGGAACTGCGCCGCTGGCTGAACACCGGTCGCCCGCTGAGCATGCACCGGGACGCGCTGATGGTCGCGGTCCCGAACACGTTCACCCGCAATCAGCTCGAGGGTCGGTTTCGCGAGCACATCGAGGACGTCTTGACGACGTACTTCCAACGACCGGTGCACTTCGCGGTGATCGTCGACGAAAAACTGAGCGCCCCCGTCGGCGAGCAGGTCGCGGCGGTGGAGGGCTTGGCCGGCCGGAGCCCGAACGGCGCGGGTTCGTTCGAGAGCGCAGACTTTCGCGACAACGACTTCGATCTCACACCCTTCGATCACGAAGCTCGAGCTCACCTGGCCGACGATCAGTCACGCAATCGCCTTGCCGATGGGCGCCTTGCCGATGGGGGCTTCACCGATGGGGGCTTCGCCGATCCGAGTCGCGACGGTCACCGCGTCGACGACCGGGACGCCTCGATGCGGTTCGGTTGGCTCGGGTCGGTGCCACCCAGCACGCCGGACGCGCAACAGACGCTCACCGACGCCGGCGGCGGGCTGGCCGAGCCGAACAGCTTCAGCGAGCCGAGAAGTCTGACCGACTACGCCCGCACCCGCAAGGACGCCGATCCTCGGTTCAACCCGAAGTACTCCTTCGACACGTTCGTGATCGGTGCCTCGAACCGGTTCGCGAACGCGGCCGCGGTCGCGGTAGCGGAGAACCCGGGGAAGTCGTACAACCCGTTGACCATCTACGGCGAGTCCGGGCTGGGCAAGACCCACCTGCTGCATGCGATCGGGCACTACGTCCGCAACTACTTCGAGCGGATCCGGGTCCGCTACGTCTCGACCGAGGAACTGACGAACGACTTCATCAACTCGATCAGCCAGAACAAGGGCGTCGAGTTCCGCCGGCGCTACCGTGACATCGACGTGCTGCTGATCGACGACATCCAGTTCCTCGAGGGCAAGGAACAGACCCAGGAAGAGTTCTTCCACACCTTCAACACGCTGCACAACGCGCAGAAGCAGATCGTGATGACGTCCGATCGGCCGCCGAAGCTGCTGGAGAACCTGGAGCCGCGCCTGCGCAGCCGGTTCGGCTGGGGCCTGATCACCGACGTCCAGCCGCCTGACCTGGAGACCAGGATCGCCATCCTGCGCAAGAAGGCCGCCCAGGAACGGCTGTCGGCCGGCCCGGACGTGCTCGAGTTCATCGCCAGCCGGATCCAGACCAACATCCGCGAGCTGGAGGGCGCGCTGATCCGGGTCACCGCATTCGCCAGCCTCAACCGACAGCAGGTCGACCTGACACTGGCCGAGATCGTGCTGAAGGATCTGATCCCCGAGGGTGGCGAGGCGCAGATCACCTCGACGGTCATCATGGCGCAGACCGCAGCGTACTTCGGGCTGACGATCGACGATCTGTGCGGTCAGAGCCGCACGCACGTCCTGGTCACGGCCCGTCAGATCGCCATGTACCTGTGCCGCGAGCTGACCGACCTCTCACTGCCCAAGATCGGCCAGCAGTTCGGCGGCCGCGACCACACCACGGTGATGCACGCCGACCGCAAGATCCGGACGTTGATGGCCGAGCGGCGCAGCGTCTTCAACCAGGTGACCGAGCTGACCAATCGGATCAAGCAGTCTGCGCAGGGCTAGAGCTCGCCCCTTCGCGTTTGCGGCGACCGGGCGGGGTCGATCGTCCGTGCCCTGGCCCTGTCGACGCCAACGGGTTGGGAGGCGCGCTATTGACCGGGCAGATGGATGAGGGGGAGCGGCTTGCCGGCGGCGCCGACCACGGAGCCGTTCGGTACGGCGGTACGGTGCGCCGGGTTGCGGGGCCGTGGACGCGGGCGGTCCACCATCTGCTGACCTACCTCGCCGAGCGTGGCTTCCAAGGTGCGCCACGGCCGCTCGCGCTGCGGCTCGACCAGGAGCCGCCGGAAGCGGTCCTGACGTACGTCGAGGGCGAGTCGGTCGGGGACCGGCGGCCCTGGCCGGCCTGGGTGCACTCCGACAATGCCCTGGCGCAGACCGGTCGCTGGCTGGCCGCGTACCACCGACTGGTCGAGCAGTACCGACCACCGGCCGACGCGGCGTGGCGAGAGGTCCATGCCGCGCCCGGGCCGGGGGTGGTGATCGCCCACAACGACGCCGCGCCGTACAACGCGATCTGGGCCACCGACCAGCTGATCGGCTTCATCGACTGGGACATGGCCGGTCCTCGGCACCGCGACGACGATCTGGCCTGGACGGCCTTCTCCTGGGTGCCGCTGCACGCCGAGCACGTCGTCCGGGCCGAAGGCTTCACCGACCTCGGACGCCGCCGGGCCCGGCTCTCGGCCTTCCTCCGCAGCTACGGCTCAGAGCTGGGTACCGCCGACGTCCTCAGCCGGCTCGACGACCTGCTGGCCGCCCAGGTCGAACTGATGGCACGGCGGGCCGGCTCGGGCGACGAGACCTACCGGCGGATGATCGACGCCGGGCGGTCGGATGACCTCGCGGCGGCCCGAGCCCAGCTCCGCGACATCTGAACACGGCCCGACGGACCGACCTGAGGCCGCCGGGCCGAGCGTTTCCCGACTCGGGGCATGAAACGCGGGGCCGGAAAGCCCCAGGCCCGACCGTTACCCGGCTCGGGGCATCAAACACGGGCGCCGGGCGTCATGAAACGGGAGGTTGCTCGCCCCTCGACAGGCTCAGGGCACCTACCCGGGGGCCTCAGGTCTCAGGGCACGTAGCCGAGCTCAGTCGCCGACGGTGTCGCGGGCGCGCTTCACCAGGCTCGGATCAGGTGGGTAGACGACCGAGGGGTCCTTGTCGTCGTAGTCGAACTGGCTCAGGAAGAACCGCATCGCGTTGATCCGGGCCCGCTTCTTGTCGTTGCTCTTGATCGTCGTCCAGGGCGCGTAGTCGGTGTCGGTGTTGAGGAACATGGCCTCCTTGGCATCGGTGTACGCATCCCAGCGATCCAGCGACTCGATGTCCATCGGCGACAGCTTCCAGCGCCGAACGGGGTCGATCTGGCGGATCGCGAACCGGGTCCGCTGCTCGGCCTGGGTCACCGAGAACCACAGCTTGGTCAGGGTGAACCCGCTGTCGGTGAGCATCTTCTCGAACAGCGGGGCGTGCTCGAGGAAGCGTTCGTACTCCTCGTCGCTGCAAAACCCCATCACCCGTTCCACCCCGGCGCGGTTGTACCAGGAGCGGTCGAACAGCACGATCTCACCGGCCGTCGGCAGGTGGGAGACATAGCGGTGGAAGTACCACTGGCCGCGTTCGGTCTCGGTGGGCTTGGTCAGCGCCACGACCCGCGCCGCGCGGGGGTTCAGGTGCTCCATGAACCGCTTGATCGTGCCACCCTTGCCGGCGGCATCGCGTCCCTCGAACAAGATCACGTGGCGGCCGCCGACGTCTTGCACCCAGTACTGGAACTTCAGCAGCTCGATCTGCAGCTGGTACTTGTCCGCCTCGTAGTCGTCGCGATCCATCCGCTCCTCGTACGGATAGTCCTCCCGCCAGGTCTCGACGGCGCTCCCGCCGGGATCGATCAGATCGGGATCGGAGCCGTGCTCGTCGTGGCGGACGCTGTAGCCGGAGTGGATCAGCTGGTCCAGATACTCCCGGAAGTTCTCCCGGATGACACTGCTCACTTGCACACCGCCTGCACGGTCGAAGGCCCCTTCGAGCCGGAGGAGCACCAGCATGGTCCGTCTGGTTGACGCCAGGGTAACGCCGAGCCGAACATCGTGCTGCGCTGCGGTCGGGGTGGGGTTCGTCGCCGAGGCGGCCGCATCGAGGACCGGGTGCCGAACGTGATCGCGCTGGTGAGAGCAGGTACGCCTCGAATGCTGGGCACGGGACTTGCCAGAAACGGTGACGGCAGTGTAACGCTGTCCGCACAGCTGGGGAGAAGCCTGTGGATAACTGGGGAAGGTCGGCCCGGAGCTGTGAAGCGCCGGTGGACTTCCGACGTCCGTCCGACAGCCCGTCCGCAGATACTCCCCGTGTGATTCCGGGTTGTCCACAGTGCCGTCCGCAAGCCTGACCGCGCCCCGATCAGGTCGGTCGAAGCTTTTCCACAGAGCCCACAGCAGCTACGACGACGACTGATTGATACATATCTCTCGAAGGGTCAAAGTCTGCTGGAGCTCGAACTTGTGGATTCCGACCAGCACACCCAACCGAGGAGGCACGACGATGAGCTTTCTGCGCAAGCTGTTCAAGCGGGGCGACGATGAAGAAGCCGAGGACGACGGCAGCCCGATCGTCCTGGACTCCGCCTCGTACGTCCCGCGGCTGCTTCGACTCGAGAAGGCGCTCGATGCGGTCGCCGCCGAGATGCGGGCGGACCAGTCGATGGACAACCCCGGCTGGCGCGGTCGGGTGAACGAGTACTCGCAGCTGGCGGGGGAGTGCATGCTCCTCCGGCGCAGCTCCCCGCTCACCAAGGAAGCCGTGCTCGACGTGGTCTTCTCGGTACGTCCGGTGTTCTCCGGACCGATCCCGACCGGACTCGAGGCCGTCGGTCCGCTGCAGGAGGAGATGGTCGCGGCCGCAGAGGAGCTGCGCAAGAGCCCGTGAGGCGGGCCGCTCGGCCCTCCGACGAGCTCAGCGCGCCTGTGCTGGGATCGTGCGGATCGAGTCGGGTGATTGCGCCGGCGGCGCAAGCCGGACGTGAACCGGACAGAGTACGATCATCGGGCGCACGCGGGCCCCTGGCCGCGGAACGACCGATGGAGGCCCAGCCACGAGGCCTTGCTCGAAGGAGGCACCGTGAAGATCCGGCTCGAACGTGACGTCTTGGCCGAGGCGGTGCAGTGGGCCGCCCGGAGCCTGCCGACGCGGCCGAGCGTGCCGATCCTCGCTGGTCTGCTGGTCCGGGCCAACGCGGACGGGGTGGTGTTCTCGGGATTCGACTACGAGACGTCGGCTCGGATCTCGGTCAAGGCCGAGGTGTCCGACGAGGGCGAGGCGCTGATCTCCGGCCGGCTGCTGGCCGACATCTCACGCAGCCTGCCGAGCAAGCCGGTCGACATCACCGCCGACGACACCAAGATGCAGCTGGTCTGCGGCAGTGCGCGGTTCACCCTGCAGACCTTGCCGGTCGCGGACTACCCGGCCCTGCCGGAGCTGCCGGAGGCGACCGGTGCCGTCACCAGCGCCGAGTTCGCGCAGGCCGTCGGTCAGGTCGTGGTGGCCGCCGGCCGTGACGAGCTGCTGCCCGTGTTCACCGGTGTCCGGGTCGAGATCGAGGGCGACACCATCTCGCTGCTCGCGACGGATCGGTACCGGATGGCGCTGAAGGAGATCACCTGGCGACCGGAGTCGACCAACGCCTCGGCGGTTGCGCTGGTGCCGGCGAAGGTGCTCTCCGACACGGCTCGCTCGATGACCGCGGGCGAAGAGGTCGTGCTCAGTCTGAGCCTCGGGCATGGCGGCTCCACCCGAGGCGAGGGGATCATCGGCTTCGAGGGCCACGGGTCCGGCGGGGACCGACAGACCACGACCAGGCTGCTGGACGGGGAGTTCCCCAAGGTCCGGCACATCATGGAAACTCCACCGTTGATGAACGTCCGGGTCAGCACCGCGGAGCTGGTTTCGGCCACCAAGCGGGTCGCCCTGGTCGCAGAGCGCAACACGTCGTTGCGGATGTCGATCGGCGACGGCTCGGTCACCCTGGAGGCCGCGACTGGCGATCAGGCGCAGGCGTCGGAGGCGCTGGAGGCGACGATCGATCAGCCTGGCGGGGATGATCCGGTGGTGTCGGTGGTCGGCTTCAACCCGACGTACCTGCTGGACGCGCTCGGCGCCTTCGACACGCCGTACGTCAACTTCGGCTTCACCGCACCGAGCAAGCCGTGTCAGCTGACCGGTCTGGCCGAGCCCGACGGCGAGCCGCTGACCGACTACCGGCACGTGATCATGCTGATGCGGCTGCCGTCTTGATCTTGTGCTCTCCTCGCGCTCGGCGCGGTAGTCCGATCGTTCGCGGCCGGCGATCGGTGTAGTGAAACCACCGGGGTCAAAACTGCCTTGGCGGCGGGGGCCCTACGAATTCGACCGCCGATCGCCGGCCACGAAAGATCGGAACGCCTGAGACGCTCGGAAAGCAGGCGTGTGGCGGATCAGACTCGCGCGGAGTTGTGCCCCTGAGCGGTTGCACGTGGAACGAGGCGGACCCGATGTGGACGGGGTCGAGGGCTCGCGATAGGAAAGACGCGGACATCACCACGATCCAGGGAGTTCTCCAATGCAGCTCGGAATGATCGGTCTGGGACGGATGGGCGCCAACATCGTGCGGCGCTTGATGCGCGACGGCCACGAGTGCGTCGTCTACGACGTGAACGCCGACTCGGTGCAGCAGCTCGCGGGCGAGGGTGCGAACGGCGCCGAGAGCCCCGAGGACTTCGTGGCGAAACTGGAGCAGCCGCGCGCGGTCTGGGTGATGATCCCGGCCGGCCTGACCGGCAAGATCGTCGATCAGTTCGCCGCCCTGCTGGACGAGGGCGACATCATCATCGACGGTGGCAACTCGAACTACCGCGACGACGTACGTCGGGCCAAGAAGCTGCGTGAGCAGGGCATCCACTACGTCGACATCGGCACCAGCGGCGGCGTGTTCGGGCTCGAGCGCGGGTACTGCCTGATGGTCGGTGGCGACGACGAGGCGGTCGAGATCATCGAGCCCGTGCTCAAGACGATCGCGCCCGGACCCGGTGAGGTCGATCGGACGCCCGGCCGGAGCGGTGACCTGGCCCCGGAGGAGATGGGCTACCTGCACTGCGGGCCATCCGGTGCCGGCCACTTCGTGAAGATGGTCCACAACGGCATCGAGTACGGCATCATGGCCGCGTTCGCCGAGGGCTTGAACATCATCGACAACGCCGACGCCGGGATCCGGTCGACCGAGCACTCCGCGGAGATCGCGCCGCTGGAGGAGCCGGAGTACTACCAGTTCGACATCGACACCCCTAAGGTCGCTGAGGTCTGGCGGCGCGGTTCGGTGATCGCGTCCTGGCTGCTCGATCTCACGGCGGCGGCGCTGCAGGCCAATCCCACCCTGGACGGTCTGGCCGGACGGGTATCGGACTCGGGCGAGGGTCGGTGGACGGTCAAGGCGGCGGTGGACATCGGCGTTCCCGCTCCGGTGCTGGCGGCGTCGCTGTTCGAACGCTTCGCCTCCCGCGGCGAGGACCACTTCGCCAATCAGGTGCTGTCGGCCATGCGCCAGCAGTTCGGCGGCCACCAGGAGCTGCCGGCGGGCGACTCGCTGGAGGCCGGCGGGGAGAAGGCGGACCGGGTCGAGGCCACGCCTACCGAGCGCTGAGTCGGCCCACGGGTCGATCTCGGGCTGCGCGCTTCGACAGGCTCAGCGCTCGTCAGCGGTCCATCTGTCCTGAGCTCGCCGAAGCGCAGGCTCGGTGTGCGTACCGGGACGGCACTCGCGGTTAGGCTGACTCCTCGTGTACGTCGATCATCTCCAGCTGGCCGACTTCCGGTCGTACGAGACCGTCGACGTGCCCATCGGACCGGGCGTGGCGACCTTTGTCGGCGCGAACGGGCAGGGCAAGACCAATCTGGTCGAGGCGGTGGAGTACCTCTCGACGCTGTCCTCGCACCGGGTGTCGTCCGACCAGCCACTGGTCCGGGCCGGCGCGGAGCGGGCCATCGTCCGGGCCCGGGTCAACGCGGGGCTCGACGATGATCGACAGCTCCTGCTCGAGGTGGAGATCTCGCCCGGCAAGGCCAACCGCGCCAAGCTCAATCGATCGCCGGTCCGACGCCCGCGGGAGATTCTCGGCCTGTTGCGCAGTGTCGTGTTCTCCCCGGAGGATCTGGCGATCGTCAAGGGCGACCCGGCCGAGCGGCGACGGTTCCTGGACGAGCTGGTCACGGCTCGTTGGCCCCGGATGGCCGGCGTCCGAGCTGACTACGACCGGGTGCTGCGGCAGCGCAACACCCTGCTCAAGTCACTGGTTGGTCGGCCTCGATCGGTGTCCGACGCGGCCTCGACGCTCGACGTCTGGGACAGCCACCTCGCGGCCGCCGGCGCCGAGCTCCTCGATGCGCGGCTGGCGACCCTGGACTCGTTGATGCCGCAGGTCGCGAAGGCGTACGCCGACATCGCGCCGACCAACAACGAAGCCCGAGCTGACTACAAGACCTCGCTCGAGCTGGACACCGGAACGTCACGCACCGACCTCGCCGGACTGCTGCTGGCCAAGATGGCGGAGCGTCGGCCCGACGAGCTGCAGCGGGGCCTGTCCCTGGTCGGACCGCATCGCGACGACGTGGTCCTGTCCCTCGGCACGCTCCCGGTCCGGGGGTACGCCAGCCACGGCGAGTCCTGGTCGTTCGCCCTCGCGCTGCGGCTGGGCGCGTTCCAGCTGCTGCGGAGCGACGGGGTCGAGCCGGTGCTGGTACTGGACGACGTGTTCGCCGAGCTCGACGCCACCCGCCGGGAGCGGCTGGCGGCCGCGGTCAGCGGGGCCGAGCAGGTGCTCGTCACGGCCGCGGTGGGCGCCGACGTACCGCAACTGTTGCAGGGACGTCGCTACGACGTCGCCGCCGGCCAGGTCACACCCACACCGTGACTCCCCACCCGGAGACCGGCTCCGGCGATCCGCGCCCTGAGAATTCCGCGAGGGTGGATTCCGCGAGGGTGGATTCCGCGAGGGTGGATTCCGGGAGGGGGGATTCCGCGGGGGGATTCCGGGCGGGAGGATCCCCGTCCCGACTCCGCCCGCGCCGACCCCGCCCGCGCCGACCCCGCCCGCGCCGACCCGCTTGGTGCCGCGGCAGAGGCGGTGCACGACCCGACCGGACTCGCCCTGGCACGAGCGATCGCCAAGAGCACTGGAAAGCCTCGCCGCCGCCGCCGGAACTCGGAACGCCGTACGGTCGATCCACAGTCCTCCGGCGCGTTCCCGGACGATCGGGACCCGAAGCTACTCGGGGCGGCGCTGGACCGGCTGATGGAAAGTCGGGGCTGGGGCACCGAGGTGAGTGTGCACGTGCTGCTGGGGCGCTGGCCGGCGTTGGTCGGGCCCGAGCTGGCATCCCACAGCAGGCCGGAGAGGTATGCAGACACGGTGTTGACCGTCCGTACGGACTCCACGGCCTGGGCCAGTCAGGTCCGGCTGCTGGCGCCCAATCTCGTCGGGAAGCTCAATCAGCAGCTCGGTGACGGGACCGTGACCCGGGTGAAGGTGCTCGGCCCCGACGCCCCGAGCTGGAAGAAGGGCAGGCTGTCGGTCCGGGACGGCCGCGGCCCCCGCGACACCTACGGCTGAGCCGGGCGCGCGAACCCCCGACGGAAAGTGGGCGCAAACGGCAACTTCAAGTGCCCAGAACGTGCAGTTCGCGCCCACTTTCCCAGTGAGATGAGCCGCCAGGACGTACGACGCCCCGCCCGGAAAGTTCCGAGCGGGGCGCACGTGCAGACTGGCGCGACGGTCGCCTCTCGGCGAGTGGCGCAAGGCGGCTCCAGCCGAACTGGTATTCCGACAGCGGCGATAGGTGAGGCCCGGGGACACGTTCCGCACCAGTCTGATCTCAACAACTCGGCGGTGGCGCCATCTATTCCCCGGTTCCGTTCCGCCCTCTCCCGCACCCGAGAAAGTGGGCTGAAACTGCAAGTTTCTGGCCTCAGAACGTGCGGTTTGCGCCCAGTTTCCGGGGATGGATTCGGGTATGCCCGTGGCGCGGGGGCCGTGGGGCGGGGCGAGTGGATGGGCACGAGACGGGAAGAGTCACTCGGTGTTGGCGTGGGCGGCCTTGGCGGTGGCGTTGTCGACGCCGCGGCGGCCGGCGAGATCGAGGCAGACGGCGTCCAGGGCCAGGTGGGTCACCTGGTCGAAGAGGCTGGAGAGTGGCTGAACGGTGGCTGCCTCGCCGTCGCGGCGGTACTTCGTGGCCGCCGGGATCACCAGGCACGCGGCCGCCTGTCGGCCGAGCGGAGAGTCCGGCTCGGTCGTGACCGCCAGCACGGTCGCATCGACGCCGACCGCCTGCTCGACGACCCGCACGGTGCCAGCGGTGGTCCCGGAGCCGGAGACCGCCACAACGGTGTCGCCGGCCCGCACCGACGGTGTCGTGGTCTCGCCGATCACGTACACCTGTAGCCCGAGGTGCATCAACCGCATCGCGAAGGCGCGGGCCATGAACCCGCTCCGGCCTTCGCCGGCGACGAAGACGCGTTCGGCGCTCGCCAGCCGGTCGGTCAGGGCGCCGAGCTCGTCGGTGGAGACCTTCGGCACCACAGCCGTGATCTCGTCGAGGATGGTGCTGAGCAGGGTCATCGGGTTCCTCCAGGGTTCTTGGGTTCAGGGGATGGTCTGGTGATTGGCCGAAAAGTGGTCAGGAACAACATGTTCGCCCGGCGTGTCGCTGTTGTTGGTGACCACTTTTCGGGGATGCGGCCCTCGACAGGATCAGGGCGCAGCGGGCGACAGGCTCAGAGCGCGGTCGTGCAGCTCGGCGGCAGTGGCGCGTACGTCCGGAGCTTTGGTGACGGCCGAGCCGACGATGACCCGGAGCTCTTCGAGCTCGAGCTCGCGCTCCAGCGCAGCCATCGCCGGCAGGTCGGCGATGGTCAGGCCGCCCGCCACGGCGAGCCGGCGGCCGCGTGCCCACTCCCCGATCAGGTCGGCGGGCGACACACCAAGGCCCTGGACGTCCTTGGGTACGTGTGCCGCGAGCACCACGGACTGCGGCAGCTCCGCCGCCAGCTGGGCCCGCCGCTCGGCCGTCAGCTCCATCAGATCCACCACGACCTCGCGGCCGCGGTCCTCGGCGACCTGTACGCAGGTCTGGACGGTGGTCAGTGACGCCAGACCGAGGACGGTCGCGGACCAGGCGCCGGCGTCGTAGGCGAGGGTGAACTCGGTCCTGGCGTCGTCGGCGGTCTTCAGGTCGGCCAGCACCTGCGTGCCGGCACCGACCGCGGCGACCTCGGTCACGATCGGCATGCCGTGGGCCTTGACCAGCGAGGTGCCGACCTCGATCACATCGGCGTACGGTGCGATCTCGGTCGCGATCCGGATCGCGTCCGGATAGGGGAGCCGGTCGAGAGCGATCTGGATCCGCATCACAGCCCACCGATCCCGACGCCGACCGGCGCGAGGGCCGAAGCGTCCGCGAGGAAGCGCTCCAGGCCGGCCCGGTCCGGCAGTCCGTCCTTGTCACCAGGGCTGGTGATGGCCAGGGCCCCGACCGCGGCGGCCCGCTGCAGCGAGGCCGCCTCCGACAGGCCGTCCAGGTTGGCGCTGATCAACCCGGCGGCGAACCCGTCGCCGGCGCCGACCGTGTCCACGACCCGGACGGCGAACACCGGCTGGTCCACCCGGCCGGACGCGGTGAACGACGAGCAGCCCGCCGAACCGTCCTTGATCACGACCCGATTGGCCCCGTGGCCCAGGTAGTAGGCCGCGATTCCCGCCGCGTCGGTCCGACCGGTGAGCAGAGCTCCCTCGCCCAGTCCGGGCAGCACCCAGTCGGCGCGGCCGGCCATCTCGTTGGTGACGGCGATCATGTCCTCGGTCGAGGACCACAGGCTCGGCCGCAGATTCGGATCGAACGAGACGGTCAGACCCGCGGTCCGCGCCACGTCGACGGCACGGAAGGCGAAGGCCCTGGTGGTGGCCGACAGCGCCAGCGGGATCCCGGTCAGGTGCAGGTGACGCGCTCCGGCGATGTAGGCGTCGATGGCGGCCGACGGTGCGAGCCGGCTGCCGGCGGAGTTCCGCCGGAAGTAGACCACCTCGGGATCGCCGCCGTCGGCGTAGCTCTTCAGCTGGAAGCCGGTCGGCGCGTCGGCATCGATGCTCACCGTGCTGACGTCGATGCCGGCCGCGGACAGCTCGGCCAGGGCGAACCGGCCGAACGGGTCGTCGCCGATCCGACCGATCCAGCCAGTGCGGTGACCGAGCCGGGCCAGGCCGGTGGCGACGTTGGTCTCGGCGCCGGCCAGGGCTCGGGTGAAGGTGGTGACCCGCTCGAGCGGGCCGGGCTCGGTGGCGACGAACATCGCCATCACCTCGCCGAAGGTCACGGCGTCGAGAGTCATGCAAGTGCTCCTTGGGCTGTTCGAGGGTGCGGGATCGAGGCCGGGGCGGCCCGGCGGACGGGATTGGTCAGCGTGCCGAGCTGCGGACTGCGGACCGAGACCGTTCCGCCGGCCGCGAGCGGGCCGTACGGTCCCGGTGCACCGACCAGCACGAGGTCCTGGGCGCCGAGCGGCAGGAAGGTGTCGAGGTAACCGAGCACCTCGCGGACGCTCCGCGCCAGGCCGGCATTGGTCGCCGGCCCGAGCGGTCGGCCGTCCAGCACCAGCTCGAGCCCGACAACCTCCGGATCGAGTGAGGTCTCGATCCACGGTCCGACCGGAGTGAAGGTGGGGTAGCCCTTCGCCTGCGCCCACCTCGCATCGGTGGCCTGCAGGTCACGGGCGGTGACGTCGTTGGCCAGGGTCCAGCCGAACACCGAGCCGTCCGCGGCGATCACCGCAGCCAGCTCGGCCTCGGCGTCGACCCGCCCCACCCCGGCCGGCAGCTCGATGGCGACACCGGGACCGATGACGGAGCGGGCCGGCTTGAGAAAGGCTTCGGGGGACAGCGTGCGGTCGGCGGGACCGGTGTTGTGGGCCATCCCGACCACGGTCCGGGGCTCGACCGGAGCGAGCACCCGGGCGTCGGTCGCCGAGACGACCGGACCCGGAAGGTGCCGCAGGTCGTCCAGGCCGGTGCGGAACGGATCCTCGATCAGCCGGTAGCTGTCCGCCTCCAGCAGACAGAAGTCCACCCCGCCCGGGTGGGCGATCCGGACGATCCTCATGCCGCCGCCGAAGCGCTCGACGAGTTCGACGTGGGAACGGACTGCTTCTTGACCCGAACCGCGAGCATCAGCAGGGCGGCGGCGGCCAGCGCGCAGGCCATCAGCAAGAAGGAGGCCGAGGACGAGCCGGTGCGCCCGTTCAGCCAGCCGATCAGGTAGCTGCCGGCGAAGCCGCCGAGGGCCCCGAAGGAGTTGATCAGAGCGATCGAGGGACCGGCCACATTACGCGGCAGGAACTCCGGGATGTAGGCAAAGTACGGGCCGTACGGCGCGTACATCGCCGCCCCGGCGATGATCAGCAGCGGGAACGACAGCCAGAAGTGGGTCGGGCCGAGCAGGTAGGAGCCGTAGAAGGCCAGCGCGCCGAGCAGCAGCCATGGCCAGACGAACTTGCCTCGCTTGCCCGAGCGGTCGGATGCGCGACTGTTGAACCACATGAGCACGACGGCGAGAGCGTACGGGGCGGCAGAGATCAGGCCAGTGGTGCCGATCCCCTCGCCGGAGCCGGCCTTCACCATCGACGGCAGCCAGAACACGAAACCGTAGATGCCGAGGCTCCACAAGAAGTACTGCACCGAGAGGATGACGACGTTGCGCGAGCGGAACGCCTCGAAGTAGCTGTTGACCGGGGTCATGGACTTCTGCTCGGCGGCGAGGCCGTCCTCGACGTGCTTGAGCTCGGCCGCGGGCAACCACTTCGCATCGCGCGGGTTGTCGTCGATCAACTTCCAGAAGACGAAGGCCCAGATGATGGCCGGCAGTCCCTCGAGGATGAACATCCAGCGCCAGGAGGTGGCCTCGATCAGGTAGCCGGAGACGACGGTCAGCCAGAGCACCGTGACCGGGTTGCCGAGGATCAGGAACGTGTTGGCCCGGCCACGCTCGGACTTGGTGAACCAGTGGCTGAGGAAGATCACCATGGCCGGCAGGACCGCCGCTTCGACCGCACCGACGAAGAATCGGACCACGATCAGCGCCCAGGCCGAGGTGAGCAGGCCCTGGACCGAGGCCAGCACGCCCCACGCGATCAGGCTCACGAAGATGAGCTTCTTGACGCTGCGGCGCTCGGCGTAGATCGCACCGGGGATCTGGAAGGCGAAGTAGCCGAGGAAGAACATCGCCCCGATCAGCGCCGAGATGCCGGCGGTGATGTCGAGGCCTTCCTTCATTCCGCCCGCAACCGCGATCGAGAAGTTGGAGCGATCCAGGTAGGCCAGTGAGTACGTGACGAACACGATTGGCATCAGGCGCGCCCAGCGCTTGTGGGTGAACTTGGCCGGCGCGTCCTGCGCGTCCGGTGAAGCGGCACTGCTCATGATTCCGATCCTCTCAGTCTTCGGTCTAGCTACCATTATGTGGAAGTAGCTACCGGAATATGGAAGTACCTTATGTCCGGGGCAATCGTGATGTCAACACTTCTCCCATAATGCGGATTGAGCTTCCACGATGTGGCAGTATAGTCGTGTGACTCAGCTGAAGACCGACATGATCGGCAAGGCGCTGTGGCTGCTCCAGTCGCTCGGCGACTATCCGCAGGGTGTTCAGCTCGCCGAGCTCGCCCGACGCGGCGGCTTTCCGTTGAGCACCGCCCACCGACTGGCCGCCTCCCTGGTCCGGGAAGGTTTCGCCACCTTCGACGAGGGCACCCGGCGCTACCACCTCGGCCTCAAGCTGTTCGCGCTGGCCGCCCGGGTCTCCAACGCGCACGGCTTCGCCGGCGCCGCGCTCCCCGTACTGCAAGACTTGGCGGCCGCCACCCGTGAGGCCGCCTTGATGTCGGTGCTGGAGGGCCACAACCAGTTGTACGTGCACTACGTGAAGGGCCCGCAGCAGGTGAACGTGATCGGTGAGCCTGGCCGGCTGGGCCCACTGCACAACACCTCGATGGGCAAGGTGCTGATCGCGTTCGCACCCAGGGACGTACGGGCCGAGCTGCTCGAAAATCTGCAGCTGGACTCGACCGGCCCCAACACGATCACCGACCGGGAAGAGTTTGCCGAGCAGATCGCCTACGTACGCCGGAAGGGCTTCGCCATCGCCGACCAGGAGCACGAGACGGGGATTCGGGCCGTCGGCGTGCCCGTGCTCGGACCCGATGGCAACGCCCTCGCGGCGATCTCGATCGCGTCGCCCAGCTTCCGGATGTCGGTCGAGGACTGCGTCGACGTGGTCCCGCAGCTCACCGAGGCCGCCCGCAAGCTCGCCCTGCTGCTGCCCGCCCGCGACAACGCGACCGGCTGAGCGGAGCGGCAGCCGGATGTGCGTGGTCGCCTCCCCCGAACTGTGGCGGTCACCTCCCCGAAGGTGGGGGGTCATCTCCCCGGAGGTGGGGGGTCATCTCCCCGAAAAGTGGTCACCAACAACAGCGACACGCCGATCGGAGTTGTTGTTGGTGACCAGTTTCCCGGGAGGCGACTTGACGTAGACGGCTCAGGGAGGTCCCGCGCATTACCCCGAACCGTTGTGAATCGGCTGAGAAGGGTTTGTGCGAGCAGGTTACGTTCGTCATGCTTCGACGGTTGCTCGGTGGACCAGGATTGACCGCGGGCGCTGATGAGGAAACGCCCGCTGTGGCCACGACCGGAATAGGGATCTGCTCGGAATGACACACCTGACCAGGTGGAGCCTGGCGAATCGCCTGATCATCGGCCTGGCAACCATCGCCATCGTGATCTTCGGGCTGATCTCCACCTTCTCGCTCAAGCAGGAGCTGCTCCCCTCCATTACGGCCCCGACGGCCTTCGTGACGGCGACCTACCCAGGAGCGACACCGCAGATCGTCGCCGACACCGTCTCGTCGCCGATCGAGCGCGCCGTGACCGGCGTCTCCGGGGTCACCGACGTGACCTCGACCTCGGTCAACGGCAACGCGACGATCAGCGTGTCGTGGGACTACGGCCTCGACAACGACAAGGTGGTCGGCAACATCCGCAATGCCGTCGACTCTGTCAAGGCGACCCTGCCGAGCAGCGTCGAGACCGACGTGATCACCGGCAGCACCGACGACATCCCCGTGCTGCTGCTGGCCGTATCCACCGATCTTCCGCTCGATGAGTCCGGCCGCCTCGTGCAGAACGTCGCGGTGCCGGAGCTGACGGCCGTCGACGGCGTACGCCAGGTGAACGTCACCGGCGAGGACACCACCCAACTGACGGTCACTCTTCGCCCGAAGGACCTGACCAAGCACGACATCACCGCGCAGGTCGTCACCCAGACCGTGCAGTCCCAGCTGACGGTGGTGCCGGCCGGGACGGCGTACGACAAGACGCTCGAGCTGGCCGTCCAGGTGGGCAACAGTGCCGACTCGGTCGCTCAGGTGAAGAATCTGGCGATCGCCACCTCCGACGGGCCGATCAAGCTGTCGCAGGTCGCCGACGTGAAGGTGGAGAGCGTCTCGTCCTCCTCACTGGCCCGTGCCGACGGCCGGCCGGCGCTGAGCGTCTCGGTGCTGAAGGAGACCGACGGCGACTCGGTCGCCATCTCGCACGCCGTGAACGACATGCTGCCGAGTCTGGAGAAGACGATCGGCAACAACGCCACGTTCAACACCGTTTTCGACCAGGCGCCGCTGATCGAGCAGTCCATCCACGACCTGGCCATCGAGGGCGGGCTCGGTCTGATCTTCGCCGTGCTGGTGATCCTGCTCTTCTTGTGGTCGGTCCGATCGACCCTGATCACGGCGATCTCGATCCCGCTGTCGCTGCTGATCGCCCTGATCGGGCTGAACGTGGGCGGGTACTCGCTCAACATCTTCACCCTCGCCGCGCTGACCGTTGCGGTCGGCCGAGTGGTCGATGACTCGATCGTCGTGCTGGAGAACATCAAGCGGCACAACTCCGGCCATGCGGCGCTGACGCCGGCCGACATCGTGGAGTCGGTCAAGGAGGTCGCAGGCGCCGTCACGGCCTCGACGGCGACCACCATCGCGGTCTTCCTACCGGTCGCGATCGTCTCCGGCGTCACCGGCGAGCTGTTCCGTCCGTTCGCGATCACCGTCGCGATCGCCCTGGTCGCGTCGCTGCTGGTCTCGATGACCGTGGTGCCGGTGCTGGCGTACTGGTTCCTGCGCGGTCGTCGAGGACAGCGCAAATCGCCCGCTGGCGTGGCCGGTCTTGCCGCTCCCGCCGGAGCCGGAGCCACCGGAGCCCCTGGTGCCGCCGGTGCCCCTGGTGCCGCCGCGCCGTGGGCGACGGCCGCGACCACCGCACCGGGCATGGCTGCCGCGAGCGGCACCGTACCGGGGGCGGCTCCCGCCGGCACGGTCGGTGCGGCGTCGGCCGGGCCCGAATCGGGGATCGTCGGCGCCGAAGCGGACGCCGCTGGGCCCGGGCCTGCCGCCTTGGCCGAGAAGCCGGACTTCGAGCACCCCTCAGAGCACACCGACGACGAGAGCAAGGTCACCCGACTGCAGAAGGGGTACCTGCCGGTCCTCGGCTGGGGGCTGCGCCATCCGATCTTCACCCTGGCGATCGCCCTGGTCGTCTTCGCCGGCACGATCGGTGCCTCGACCCTGTTGAAGACCGACTTCCTCGGCTCCGTCACGGACCAGTCCACGCTGACGATCCAGCAAGAGCTCCCGGCCGGCACCCGGCTGGACACGATGAGCGACGCCGCGAAGCAGGTCGAGGGCCTGCTGGCCGACGATCCCGCGGTGAAGAGCTACCTGGTCACCATCGGTGGCAGCATCTACGGCGCCGTCGGCACCGGATCGAACACGGCGGAGATCACCGTCCAGCTGAACGAGGGGCAGACCGCGGACGCGGTCAAGCCAGAGCTGCAGAGCCAGCTCGACGAGCTCGGCGACGGTGCCGGCAAGCTCACCGTGACCCAGGCGGCCAACGGCTCGACGAACAACAACATCACCGTCACGGTCAAGGGCGAGAACACCGACGACCTGCGCGCCGGCGCCGAGCAGGTGCAGGCGGCGCTGGCAACCGTCCCCGGCCTCACCGATATCACCAGCAACCTCGCCGACCAGCGCAAGCTGCTCGAGGTACAGGTCGACCAGAAGAAGGCGGCCGACCTGGGCTTCACCCAGGCCGAGATCGGCCAGGCGGTCGGCAACGCCCTGCGCGGCACGAAAGTCGGCGATGTCACCCTGTCCGGGGAGCAGCGCGAGGTCTGGGTCCGCACCCAGGACGCCACCGATCCCAGCCCCACCGACATCGGCAACATCGTGCTGCCGGTCAGCCAGCTGCAGCAGGCCAATGCCCAGAAGAAGGCCTCCGACAAGCTGTCCGATCGCTCGGACAAGCTGCAGGACCGCCAGCAGGCGATGTCGGACGAGCAGCAGGCCAAGGCCGACCAGGCGACCGCGGACCAGATGAAGGAGCTGAAGAAGCAGCGGGCCAAGCTGGTCGACAGCCGGTCCGACACGCGCAAGCAGCTGAGCGACACTCGTAAGAAGCTGGGCCCGGCCCAGTCGCAGCTGAAGAAGGCGAACAAGAGCCTGAGCGATGCCCAGAAGGCGATGGCCGCCCTGCCGCCCCCAGTTCCCGGCCCGGTCTCGGTCCCCCTGGACTGGTATGCCGAGCAGCAGAAGGCTTCGGCGGCGCTCCAGGCCGCCGGGCAGCAAGTCGCTGGAGCGAGTGCGGCGGTGACCCAGATCAATGCCGGGATCAAACAGCTGGAAGCGGCGGAGGACCAGCTGAACACCAGCTTGGAGCAGATGGACAAGCAGATCAGTGCGGCCAACGATCAGGCCAGCGAGACCGCGACCCAGCGCGCGAAGGCGCAGAAGCTGGCCGACGACCAGAAGGCGCTGGCCGAGGACCAGAAGGACCTGACCGACGTACGGGCCTCGGCGGTCCGGGTGAAGGACGTGGCGACGGTCAAGCAGGTGCTCGCGCCGACCACGGTCACCCAGATCGACGGCGACCCGTCGGTGACGATCACCGCCACCCCGGACACCTCCGACCTCGGCGCGCTGAGCGCAACGGTGACCACCAAGCTGGCGTCGATCACCGATCTGCCGGCCGGTGTGAGCGCCGAGCTCGGCGGAGCGGCGACCGATCAGCAGGACGCGTTCAAGCAGCTGGGACTGGCCATGCTGGTCGCCATCGCCCTGGTGTTCATGATCATGGTCGGTACGTTCCGGAGCCTGGTGCAACCGCTGATCTTGATGGTGTCGATCCCGTTCGCGGCCACCGGCGCGATCGCGGCGCTGCTGATCACCGACACCCCGCTCGGGGTCCCGGCGATGGTCGGCCTGCTGATGCTGATCGGCATCGTGGTGACGAATGCGATCGTGCTGATCGACCTGATCAATCAGTATCGGGCCAGGGGCGAGGACCTGCGGACCGCGATCACCGACGGTGCGCGGCTGCGACTGCGGCCGATCATCATGACCGCGACGGCGACGATCTTCGCCCTGATCCCGATGGGGTTGGGACTCACCGGAGGTGGAGCATTCATCTCCCAGTCGCTGGCCGTGGTGGTGATCGGCGGGCTACTGTCCTCGACCATCCTCACCCTGCTGCTCGTGCCGGTGCTCTACTCGCTGGTCGAGCGGCGTAGCGAGAAGAAGCGGTTGAGGGCACTCGGCGCGGCCTGAAAGACCCCGCTCGGTAGTCCAGTTCCGCCGATTTCACCCTGAACGGGTGAGGGGTAAGGACCAGAGACCCTCGTCAACGAGTCCTCGAGCCCGGACAATTGATCTCGTCAATGCCGACAAGAGGGTTCCATGGACTGGTTGCTCGTCGCCATCGTCGCGGTCATCGCCTTGGCGCTGTTGTTCGACTTCACCAACGGCTTCCACGACGCTGCCAACTCGGTCGCGACCGTGGTCGCGACCCGGGCGATGCCTGCCCGCTGGGCACCGTGGTTCTCCGCGTTCTTCAACTTCAGCGCGTTCTTCGTGGTCGGCACGGCCGTCGCCAACACCGTCGCCAAGGTGGTCAAGCACGACAGCGAAGGGGTCGCCGTCGTCTTCGCCGCACTGATCGCCGCGATCACCTGGAACTACATCACCTGGTACGTCGGCATGCCGTCGTCCTCCAGTCACGCGATCATCGGCGGTCTGGTCGGCGCCGGGCTGGCCGCGGGCGGCCTGGCGGCGATCAACTGGGGCGTGGTCAGGACCGCCGTGATCGCCATCGTGGCGTCACCGGCGGTGGCCTTCAGCGTCGCCTTCTTGGCCATGATCCTGATCGCCCGGATCCAGCGGCGCCGGCACGTCCGGGAGGACGCCAGGGCGTTCAAGGGCCTGCAGCTCGTCTCGGCAGCGGCGGTGTCGTTCGGCCACGGCGCCAACGACGCACAGAAGACGATGGGGATCATGGCCGCGCTGCTGTATGCCGGCGGCTACATCGACTTGCGGGCCGACGGCAGCCTCGAGATCGACTGGTGGATCCCGCTGCTGGCGTACTCCGCCATCGCCGCCGGCACGATCTGGGGTGGCTGGAAGATCATCGAGACGCTTGGTCTGCGGATCACCTCGCTCCGGGCGAGCTCGGGACTGGCTGCCAACATCGGGGCGGTGAGCTCGATCTTCGGCGCGACCGCGATGGGGATCCCGATCTCCACCACGCATGCCGCCGCGTCGTCGGTGACCGGCGCGGGTGTCGCCTCGGGGCAGGGCGTCAATCTCAGGGTGGTCGGCGAGATGGTCGTGGCCTGGGTGGTCACCATCCCATCCACCCTGGTGATCGGTTGGATGATGTTCGAGCTGACGCAGCTGCCCGGGGCGTCCGCGTTCGTCGCCGTCGGTGCTGTGCTCGTCGTGCTGTTCGGCTGGATCGCGTGGGCGATGTCCAAGGCGCTGCGAGCCTCCGACGTCGCTGCCGAGCTCCCCACCGAGGCCGAGCTGCGTGAGCCGGTCTCGGCGGTTCCCTACATCGAAGGTCACGGACCACTGGTGTGAGCCGGCCCCGGTAGGGGCGGAGTGCTCGCCGTTCTGCGGCGGAACGTGCCGATCGTCGATCGGCTGGCGTCGTACGAGCCGCCGGTTCCGTGCCAACCTGCTGGCACACGCACGTGCGCCACCGGATCGTGCCGATCTGTTGCGGACGTACGAGCGCTGCCGGCTCCGCGCCGACCTGCTGGCGGTTGCGTCGTGGCGGCACCGGCGGTGCCACAGGCCCTCGGGACCGTCCAACTCACTTCACGTGCCCGCCCGGTCAGGCGAATGTGCGCCTGGGACCGTCCAACTCACTTCACGTGCCCGCCCGGTCAGGCGAATGTGCGCCTGGGACCGTCCAACCCACTTCACGTGCCCGCCCGGTCAGGCGAATGTGCGCCTCGGACCGCGAATCTGGCTACATTCGGACGATCGGGCGGGCGAATGGGTTGCGTTTCGCGATCCGATGGGTGCGTTCGGGTTGCGGGTGGACGTACGGGTCGGCGTGCGGGGGGACCGGACGTACAGGTCGGCGTGCGGGGGTCGCGGACGTACGGGTCGGCGTGCGGGGGTCGCGGACCGGACGTACAGGGGTGCAGAGCGGAGATACGAGGGCGCGGAGCGCACGTACGGGGGGCGCGGACCGGACGTACGGGGGCCGCGGAGCGGACGTACGGAGGGCGCAAGTGGACCCGGCCGACACCGACTGGACAGCGTTCGCTCCGACGTGCCCAGCCTGTGCCGGTCCTCCACGGCCTCGCGGTCGGAGGCCGCACCTCGCCTAAGATCCCTTGAGTGCTGTGGACGGACCTGCGCATCCTGGTGACCGATACCGGTCGCCTGTGGTGGCGGCTGCTGCCCACGCTGTTGACGATCTGGGTGCTCGGCTGGCTGGGCCGGCGCTTGTTCAGCAACCTCGCGGTCATCGCAGGCGACGTCTCACCCTGGTTGACGATGATCGTGTTTCCGCTGGGCATCATCAGCGAGCTGGTCGCGATCGTGCTGATCCTGCAGGCGTGCGGGCGTGAGCTGGGCATCCGTAGCCTGATCCCGT
This sequence comes from uncultured Actinomycetota bacterium, assembly GCA_963797165.1. GTDB lineage: Bacteria > Actinomycetota > Actinomycetes > Propionibacteriales > Propionibacteriaceae > Microlunatus. The sequence continues at coordinate 129,016 of CAWCOM010000013.1, read as the reverse complement.
CGAGCGAGCTCGTCGACGACGACCGCGACGCCGGCGTGACGCGGTTGCTTGCCATCACCCTGCTGCCGTTCATCGGCATTTACGCCGCGTTCGGCTACATCAACGAGGCGGCGTACACGCTCTACGTCCAGCAGATGGCGCGGTACGGGCTGATCTCCGATGCGCCGACGGTGATCGGTCTGCTCAATGACCTGGCCCTCCAGCACACCTGGCGACTCGTGATGATCGTCGTCACGCTGTACGTCGCCCGCCGACTGCTCGACCTCGCTCACGAACAAACGGGCTGGCGGCCGCTCGGTGTGCTGGTCGCGCTGATCGAGACGTTCTTCATCCTGCTCGTCGTGATGGGCGGGGTCCGGGTGTGGCAGCTGGGCAAGCTCTGGATCCGGGACCGGGCGTTCATGCGCTGGGTCGAGACGGCGCTGGACCCGGTGGTGCAGCTCTTCGCGCTGATTCGGATCAATCTTCCCGACCTGGTGGTCCGGCTGTACGACTTCCTCGTCGGCGACGTCTGGCCGGTGCTCGCCGACACGCTCGTCCAGCCCCTGGCCTGGCTGGCGGTCGCGGCGATCATCTACGGCTCGAACGTGATGTCGTTGGCCGACCTGAACCGTACGGTCCGCGACCAGCTGCCGGGTGCGGTCTCCGAACGCGCGGCTCGCCGTGGCGCCCGCCGGACAGCACGGGCAGCACGACCACCGCGCCGTGGACTGCGGCGGGTCGGCACCGAGGCCAAGGAAGCGTTCCTCGGCGACGTCGACGACAAGTACCTGCCGACGTTCCACGCGCTGCGCCTGGTGATCCGCTCGGGACCTGCCTTCATCGGCTCGTTCGTGCTCGTCTACGCAGCCGTGCGGACGCTCGGCAACTATCTGCAGACGGCGATCCGGCTGGTCACCGGCGGCCACGACCTGGACTTCTGGCTGGTCTACGACCCGTTGATCGAGCTTCTTCGTACGCTGCCGGTCGAGTTGCTCCGGCTCTGCCTGCTCGCGGTGGCCTTCCGTCGTTGCCTCGAGCTGTTCGACCAGCGTTCCGTGATGGCACCTGCTCCACCAGCGGCTGCCGCTGTGCCGCCGGTCGAGCCCGTGACGGTGACCCCTTGAGCGCGGCGCAAGAGTCGTCGGTCGTCCGTCGGTCCGTGCTGGCTGGCTGGCTCGTCGCACTCGCCTGCATCGTGGTCGCAGCGGTCGCCCTGCAGGTCAGCGAGCCGCCGTCGGGTCGGATCCAGAACGTGACGGGTGTTCGCGACGAGCCGGTGCCGTACAGCGACGGCTCCGTCACGGTCGGCCAGGTCCGGGTGGGCCAGGGCCTCGACCACTTCGGTGGCGTCTCGCGGACCGTCGGGATGTTCGTGACCGTCGACGTCACCCTCAGCGCGGAGGGCAGCCGGGTGCTCAGCCTCGGCCAGTTCCAGCTGCTGAGCGGTGACCGTGTCTACGACGACTACTCGGTTGCCGGACTTCGGGTGCAGCCGGGCTTCGCGGAGCGTACGACCGTTGCCTTCGAGGTCGACCCGCAGCGGATCGACGATCTCGTGATCCAGCTGAGCCGCGGCGAGGTCGTGTCGGGCTATCACCAACAGCTCCGCGTGCATCTCGGCATCACGCCGGAGAACGCCGAGGCGTGGCGGCAGGCAGCCACCGGACAGGTGCTCGACGACGGTTCCGACGCCACCTGGGCGCTGCCATGACCGGTGGGACGAGCGTGGAGACGCCGGCACCGACCCCACCGCCGCCCGCCCCGGTCCGGCGTCGCGGACTGTCGCACCGGGCGCGTGCCTGGGTCGTCGCCGGCACCGTACTGACGCTCGCGGCGGCGTACCTCGTCACGTGGGGTACGTACGCCTACGTGCACATGAACAGCGCGGTGCGCTACACCGTGCTCGATCCCGGACAGCCGGTCGTCCTCACCTCGGCAACGGTCGAGCTGGTCGACCTGAGCCTCGCGCACAGCTTGGCGAGCACGTACACCAGCCAGGGTCCGTCGTCCCCGGATCCCGGTGCGGTCTGGGCGGTGGCAACCATGGAGGTGACGATCACGCCGGGCAACACGGACCCGCTGTGTGTCTTCAGTCTGGTCGGACCGGACCGTCGGCTGTGGGAGCCGGCTTTCGGCGTCACCGGTCGGACGTTGCCCAGCAGCTGCTCCGACGACGAGGTGCACGCTGGGCCGCCCGACCCGGATCGAGGTCATCTTCCAGGTCCCCGAGGGCGATGCCGACCAACTGGTGGGGGTGGCGGTCTCGAGCGGCGACTCCTGGCACCGACTGGAGGTGCTGAGGCCGGGCTGACGGTCGCACGCTGCTCGCTCTGCGGGCGGTCGTCCGGTCCTGGCTCCGGCTCAGTCCTTCTCTGCGGGCAGCTCGCTCAGCGGCAGCTCCATCAGCCAGCCGTCGCGGGCGTTGTGCCACTCCTCGTCGTCCTCGCCGGTCTTGATCAGGGCGCGGCTGCTGTAGATCTGATCGGCGACCGCGAACCGCAACGTGTCTGCCGGGTCGAACCCGTCGGCGAACTCGAACGTCACGGTGTAGCGCACCGGTGGCAGGCCAGGGGTGAAGCCGCCGCTGGACTCACCGCTACCGAACGCCTGGCTCTCGGGGGACTTCACGTCGCCGGTGGTCTGGTCGCGGGCCAGCAGCATCGAACCGGTGCCGCCGGTCTGGGGAGCGATCGTCTCGTTGCCGGTCGTCCGGCCTGTTCCGATCACGACGATCTTCCAGGAAGCGGCCCGATAGTCGGTCTTCAGCACATGCTGCGCCGTCGCCTCGGTGAAGGTGAGCTCGAACGGCCCGGCGCTGATCGGCGTGCCGGGCGCGATCTTGCGAAACGGACGCTGCTGCTCGTCGAACCCGCCCAACCGCCACACCGTCGCCAGCAGAGCGACGACAGCGACCGCTGCGACGACGCCGATCAGCCGCCGCCGGCCGGTTCGCGGTGGCGGCCGGCCGGAATCGGTGTCGGTTTCGGTGTCTGGGCCGAAGCCGGCATCTGGGCCGAGGTCGGGGCCTGACTGGACCGGCGTCTTCGGCGACTCGTTCGGCCGGGTCGCCGACCCCGTCACCGCCTCGTCGCTCATCGCGCCAGTTTAGAGACCCGCGCTGGTGGAGGGCCCAGTCGTTGGTCGGACTCAGAACCTCGGGATCCGGGTGATCCAGTAGTCCGCGGTTTGTGGGCTGTCGTTTCCGAAGCGCGCGTTCGGCAGATACAGGCTGCGGCCGTACGAAGCCACGGTGGTCGGCACGTCGAAGTCCGGGCTGGTAGCGGTGTCGACGACCCGGCCGCGGCTGCCCGAACCGTTGAGCTCGACCCTGGCGAGGAGGTTGAGCTGGTTCTGCACGACGTACAGCGTGCGACCGCGCAGCAGCAAGCCATCACCGTTCGTCAGCAGATCGTCGCCGAGGTCGACCTTGGTGGCCACCCCGGTCGTGGTGTCGACCCGGAACAGCAGGCCCGTGCTGGACTGGATGACCAGCAACGCGCGGCCGTCGGGCGTCGCCGTGAGCCCGTTGGCATTGTTGCCGGGGGTCTGCGCCCAGTCACCGGTCAGTGGCAGCGTCCGGAACCACGCGGCGGCCGGCCTTCCGTTCTTCGCCAGCGGCACCGCATAGAGCTGAGGCTGGGCAGAATCGGTGAACCAGGCATCGCGCCCGGTGAGCACGACGTCGTTGACGAAGCTGGTGGCCCGGGTGAACTGGTAGCTCGCCACAATCGCCCCGGTCCTGATGTCGACGACTCGGCCGTTGCCGGCCGGGCCGCCGGCGACGTACAACAGTCCGCGGTCGTTGGTCTTCAGTCCGACCGATGGGGTCCCGGGACCCTGGCTGATCACCTCCCCTTCTCCCGTCCGGAGGTCGGCGGCGTAGATGTCGCCGTCGGCGCGGGAGCCGAGGTACGCAATCGGCTGCCTGCCCACGCTGATGCCCTCCGGCAGGAAGCCGGTGGGGAGCTCGATCCGGTCGGGGAAGGCGTCGCGGCGGGGTTGTGCGCTCGCTGCACCGGCGACCGGCGCAGTGAAGCCGAGCGAGAGCACGAGAACGAGGGACAGTCGCCAGAAGGTGTGCTTCATCGACAAACCTCACTTGTCTTCTCGGGAGTTGGGGGTCATCAGCAAGGACGAGGCGCTCGTGCGGAAGGTTCAGCCCGGTCCCTCGCAACCTGACGGGTGGGTTCCACAGCTCGGCCGCGGCCGGGGCCCACGTGACGGCGCGGGTGCGCTCCCCGGTGTGGTGGGAGGGCTCTCCAGGGCCGGAAGGCACCCTGGCGCGTATGGGATCACTCCGGATACCCCGTTCGGGCGGCAAAACTGGCTCCTGATCGCTGCTGAAGCCATCGTGGCTGTTTCCGACGGCCCCGTCCGCGGCGGATCGGGCGGCTGGAGCGAGTAGAATGAGAGGGCTGCGAGCCGCTCCGGTTCGGCGCCCCGTTTCCGACAACCGAACCCGACCGACCTTCGACGCGACCATATCGATCTGTGCCGCCCTTCCGACCCGTCACGCGGTGGACCCGGGCGGCGCACCTGTGACAGGAGCTCCCCACCCGTGGCTGACGTGCCCGATCCGATCGACGGTGATGTCCCTTCTGCCGGCGTTTCTCCCGACGTTCCCGAAGACCCGATCGAGCCCTCGAGCCCGGCGTTTCCGGCGGAGGAGGCCTTCTCCGAGGATGGGGCCCATCCCGGGCAGGTCGGCGCGGCGGACGTGCACGGGCCCGATGACACCGTGCTCGCGAACATCGTGGACGTGGCCGCCGTGGTCGACAACCGGCCGCAGACGTACGACTCCGAGTCCATCACCGTCCTCGAGGGGCTGGACGCGGTCCGCAAGCGACCCGGTATGTACATCGGCTCGACGGGGGAGCGCGGCCTGCACCACCTGGTGTACGAGGTCGTGGACAACGCTGTCGACGAGGCACTGGCGGGTTATTGCGACACGATCCTGGTGCAGATCCTGCCCGAGGGTGGCATCCAGGTCACCGACAACGGCCGCGGCATTCCGGTCAAGGAGCATCCCAAGGAGAAGATCCCGGCCGTCACCCTCGCCCTCACGGTGCTGCACGCCGGCGGCAAGTTCGGCGACGGCGGGTACAAGGTGTCCGGTGGTCTGCACGGCGTCGGCGTGTCGGTGGTCAACGCGCTGTCGTCGCACCTGACCGTCGAGATCAAGCGCGACGGCCACCGCTGGACGCAGTCGTTCTCACTCGGTGACCCGGACGAGCCGCTCGCGATGCACGAAGAGTCCGACGAGACCGGCACCCGAGTCACCTTCTACGCGAGCCGGGAGATCTTCGAGACCACGACGTACTCCTACGAGACGTTGTCCACCCGCTTCCGCGAGTACGCGTTCCTCAACAAGGGCCTGTCGATCACGGTCATCGACGAGCGTCCCGACCGGACCGACGACGAGGGACGTCCGATCAGCGACACGTTCCGCTACGACGACGGGTTGATCGACTACGTGAAGTACCTGACCGGCAGCAAGGAGGTCGTCAACCCGAGCGTGATCGCGGTCGAGGCGGAGCGGCCGGAGTCCGGGATGAGCCTCGAGCTCGCGATGCAGTGGAACGTGTCCTACCAGGAGTCGGTGCACACGTTCGCGAACACGATCAACACCCACGAGGGCGGCACCCACGAGGAGGGCTTCCGGGCGTCGTTGACGAACACGGCCAACAAGTGGGGCGAGACCTGGGGACTGATCAAGAAGAAGGACGACCGGCTGTCCGGTGAGGACATCCGGGAGGGCCTGACCGCGATCATCTCGATCAAGCTCGCCGAGCCGCAGTTCGAGGGCCAGACCAAGACGAAGCTCGGCAACAGCGAGGCGCGTTCGTTCGTCCAGCAGGCGGTGAACGACAAGCTGGGCGCCTGGTTCGAGCAGAACCCGTCCGAGGGCAAGCTGGTGATCCGCAAGGGTCAGTCAGCGGCCATCGCCCGGATCGCCGCCCGCAAGGCCAAGGAGCAGGCACGCAACCGGAAGGGTCTGCTCGGTGGGGGTGGACTGCCCGGCAAGCTGTCGGACTGCCAGTCGACCAACCCCGAGGAGTGCGAGGTCTTCATCGTCGAGGGCGACTCCGCCGGCGGTTCGGCGAAGGGTGGCCGCGACCCGCGGATCCAGGCGATCCTGCCGATCCGCGGCAAGATCCTGAACGTCGAGAAGGCCCGGATCGATAGGATCCTGCAGAACAACGAGGTGCAGGCCATCATCTCCGCGCTCGGCACCGGGGTGCACGAGGACTTCGACATCGACAAGCTGCGCTATCACAAGATCGTGATGATGGCGGATGCCGACGTCGACGGTGCGCACATCCGGACGCTGCTGCTGACGCTGATGTTCCGGTTCATGAAGCCGCTGATCGAGGCCGGTCACGTGTATCTCGCGCAGCCGCCCCTGTTCAAGATCAACTGGAGTGGTGGGGCGGCCGAGCTGGCCTACACCGACGCCGAGCGGGACGCGCTGCTGCGGGTCGGTCAGGAGGCCGGCAAGCGGCTGCCGCGGGACAACGCGATCCAGCGGTACAAGGGTCTCGGTGAGATGAACCCCGATCAGCTGTGGGACACCACGATGGACCCCGACAACCGGATCCTGCTGCAGGTGACGCTGGACGACGCGGCGCGGGCCGATGAGATGTTCTCGATCCTGATGGGTGAGGACGTGGAGCAGCGGCGCAACTTCATCCAGCGGAACGCGAAGGATGTTCGCTTCCTTGATATCTGAGTGTCGTTGCTGCGGTTCGGGGGGTGGGGCGTACGTCCTGCCCACCTCGCTACGTTCCGCTAGCGCTCCACTGCGCTCGGAACGCCCACCACACCCTGACGTACGCCCCACCCCCCGAACCTCCGCCCGGTGGGTGCCGCCGTACGCACGTACGTGCTCTGAACTGGTCGGACGTGTCGCCCACTCGCGTATGTGCCCCCAACGCCTCGAGTGGCCGACCCACCGGGATATGTACCCCAACCCCTCGAGTGGCCGACCCACCGGGATATGTGCCCTGAGCCTGTCGAAGGGCTGTCTCCTCGGCGCGGCGCACCCGGGCCCGGAACTTCGCTCCCTTTACGCGTCTTTGCTCCCTTTGCAAAGGGAGCAAAGACGCCTAAAGGGAGCAAGGTTTTCTGGGTCTGGGTCTGGGTCTGGGTCTGGGTCTGGGGTCTGGGTCTGGGGTCTGGGGTCTCGGCGCGGGCTGGACAGGCGCGGCTGGCCTACGGACCGAAGGACCGCGGGCTGCGGACGTACGTACGAACGACGACGAACGATCAGGAGTCGATGAATGACTGAGACGCCGACGCAGGGTCCGGCGGACCGCCGGCAGCCGGTGGATCTGCAGGACGAGATCCAGAAGAGCTACCTCGACTACGCGATGAGCGTGATCGTCGGACGTGCGTTGCCGGATGTCCGCGACGGGCTGAAGCCGGTGCACCGCCGGATCCTGTACGCGATGTACGACGGCGGCTACCGGCCCGACCGCGGCTGGAACAAGTGCGCCCGGATCGTCGGCGAGGTGATGGGTCAGTACCACCCGCATGGTGACTCCGCGATCTACGACACCCTGGTACGCCTCGCGCAGCCCTGGGTGATGCGCTATCCGTTGGTCGCGGGCCAGGGCAACTTCGGCTCGCCGGGCAACGATCCGGCCGCGGCGATGCGGTACACCGAGTGCCGGATGGCGCCGCTGGCCATGGAGATGGTCCGCGACATCACCGAGAACACGGTGGACTTCAAGCCGAACTACGACGGCAAGGAGACCGAGCCGACCGTTCTGCCGGCCCGGTTCCCGAACCTGCTCGTGAACGGCTCGACGGGCATCGCGGTCGGCATGGCCACCAACATCCCGACCCACAACCTGCGCGAAGTGGCGTCGGCGGTGCAGTGGTCGCTGGAACACCCCGGCGCGACGGCGGAGGAGCTGCTCGAGGCAGCGATGGAACGTGTGCAGGGACCCGACTTCCCGAACGGCGCGCTGATCGTCGGCCGGCGGGGGATCGAGGACGCCTACCGGACGGGTCGCGGCTCGGTCATCATGCGGGCCGTCGTCGACATCGAGGAGGACCGCTCCGGCCGGGCCATGCTGGTGGTCTCGGAGCTGCCGCACATGGTGAACCCGGACAACCTCGCGGAGAAGATCGCCACCCTGGTCAACACCGGCAAGGTCGCCGGCATCGCCGACATCCGCGACGACACCTCCGCTCGGACCGGCCAGCGGCTGGTCATCGTCTTGAAGCGTGACGCCCAGCCGCGGGTGGTGCTGAACAACCTCTACAAACACACCCAGCTGCAGGACACGTTCGGCTGCAACATGCTGGCCCTGGTCGACGACGTGCCGCGTACGTTGCGGCTGGACCAGTTCATCTCCTACTGGGTCACGCACCAGATCGAGGTCATCCAGCGGCGTACGCAATATCGGCTCGATCAGGCCGAGAAGGACGCCCACATCTATCGCGGCCTGGTGAAGGCGCTGGACGCGCTGGACGAGGTGATCGCCCTGATCCGACGCAGCCCGAACACCGAGGAGGCCCGCGACGGGCTGATCCGGCTGCTGGAGATCGACGAGATCCAGGCCAACGCGATCCTCGACATGCAGCTGCGCCGGCTGGCCGCCCTCGAGCGGCAGCGGATCATCGACCGGCTGGCCGCCATCGAGATCGTCATCGCCGACCTGATGGACATCCTCGCCAAGCCCGAGCGGCAGCGCCAGATCGTCAGCGACGAGCTGGGCGAGATCGTGACGAAGTACGGCGACGAGCGACGGACCCAGATCGTGGCCGCCGACGGCGACCTGTCCGACGAGGACTTCATCCCCGACCGAGACGTGGTCGTCACCATCACCCGCGGCGGGTACGCGAAGCGCACCAACACCGATGAGTACCGGGTGCAGAAGCGGGGCGGCAAGGGCGTCCGCGGTGCGACGCTGCGTGCCGACGACGAGGTCGGCCACCTGTTCGCCACCACGAACCACCACTGGATCTTGTTCTTCACCAATCAGGGCCGGGTCTATCGGGCCAAGGTCTGGCAGCTGCCGGAGGCGGGCCGCGATGCTCGTGGCGGCCACGTCGCGGGTCTGCTGTCCTTTTTGCCCGGTGAAGAGATCGCCCAGGTGCGAGCGATCCGGGACTACGACGATGCTCCTTATCTGCTGCTGGCGACCCGGAACGGCCTGGTCAAGAAAACCTCACTGGCGCTGTATGACTCACCGCGGCAGGCCGGCATCATCGCCGTGCACTTCCGTGAGGACGACGACGAGCTGATCGGCGCAGCGCTCTGCAGCCCGACCGACGACGTCCTGCTCATCTCGACCAAGGGCCAGGCGATCCGGTTCCCCGCCGACGACGCGCAGCTCCGTCCGATGGGCCGAGCGACGTCCGGGGTGACGGGGATGAAGTTCCGCGACGGCGACGAGCTGCTCTCGATGTCCATCATTCGGGCAGATTCGGCGGAGGACGACCTTTATGTGTTCACCGTCACAGATGGCGGGTTCGCGAAGCGTACGGCCGTGTCGGAGTACCGCGAACAGGGCCGCGGTGGGCTCGGGATCAAGGCGATGAAACTCAACGACGCCCGCGGCTCTTTGGTCGGAGGGCTGATCGTGGCGGAGAATGACGAAGTCATCGCCATCAAGGCAAGTGGACAGATCACCCGCAGTGCTGTCACCGAGGTAACCGTCAAGGGACGTGACACCATGGGTGTGAAGTTCGTCGGGGTGCGGGACAACGACGTGGTCGTGGCGATCGCGCTCAATCCGGAGATAACTGCAGACGAAGAAGCCGAGATCGCAGCACCGGCGCCCGAGGGAGACGTACCTGAGGACGCAGACGCCGAGCTCGGCGAACCGGCACCTGAGGATCAGGCGCCGGTAGATCCCGAGACGGACGCGCCCGGGGTCGAGGAGGACGACAGTGAGTGACGCCAACCGGGGCTCCGGCTACGCCGGACCGACCCAGGCTGACCAGGGCGGGCCCGACCCTAGCAGGCCCGACCGCGGCGGCGAGGATGCCGGTGGTCGCAGCGCCTCGCCTTCGAGCGTGCAGAGTCCGTCCACGTCCGCGTCGACGGGATTCGGCAGCAACGGCAGCGCTGGTGAGGAGTACGCCACGTCGACCCAGGTGATCCCGGCCGTCTCCCCGGCGCCTCCGGGGTCGCCGAACGGGTCTTCCAACGGTGCGTCCAATGGCTCAGCGAACGGGTCTCCGAACGGGTTCAGCTCTCCTTGGGGACCGTACGCAGGCTCGACATCGCCGGCCAACGGGCACAGCTACTACCAATCCGGTCCCGAGGCTCCGACGGCCGCCGACGCGCCGGGTGATGGCCTGCCGCAGGGCGAGCAGCCCGCGCCGGCAGTCGTCCCGTCCTGGGAGCCGGTCGCCTCGCGTCCCAAGAAGTCCCTGAAGGATCGCTGGGACGAGTTCACCGGCAAGTTGAGCGGACGCGATGCTGCTGAGCCGACCGAGTCGGACAGCGCCGCCGCCGAGCGGGTCTGGGCCTCATCGGCCGCGGCCGGAGGTCTCGCCGCGGCCTCCTCGACGGAGGAAGCTGCCGCGTCGCCCGTCGACACGCCGACCGGCTCGACCGGCTCGACCGGCTCGACCGGCTCGACCGGCTCCGAGGGTGCTGCGGCGTCGGATTCTGGTGCGTCAGCCTCCGCGGTAGCTCCGGCGGCGGTGTCGGCACCGGCTGTTGCACCGGCGGTCGCACCGGTCGAGGAGCGTCCGGCGGGCCCGTCCGGCGCATCGACCGACTGGCGCGACTCCCCCGTCGCACCGCAGACCGACGGCGGGCCGGACCCGGTGGCGGGCGAGCTCGTCGCGTCGCCGATGGCGCGCGAGGGTGGGCCGCAGTCACCGGGTTCGCCGGAGCTCACCGAGGTGAGCCCATGGGCGCCCACGGCCGGCCCGTCGACCGCCGTGATCGCGCCCGTCGATGCACCGCTCGGCCCGGACTACGCGCCAGGCTACGCCCAGACGCCGGCAGCGGCGTCGAAGGCGAAGGTCGGCACGCCACGACGTACGCGCAAGGCACGGCTGCGACTGTCCCGGCTCGATCCGTGGTCGGTGATGAAGACGTCGTTCTTGTTCTCCATCGCGGCCGGGATCATGCTGGTGGTCGCGGTGTACGTGGTCTGGACCGTGATCGGCTCGTCGGGTCTGTTCGACTCGGTGAACGACATCATCAAGAGCGTCGTCTCCACGCCGAACGACACCACCCCGTTCCGGGTCGAGGAGTACGTCAACACCCAGAAGGTGCTCGGTGTCGCAGCGCTGCTCGCGTGCGTCGACGTCATCATCTTCACCGCGCTCGCGACTCTCGGATCGTTCCTCTACAACCTGGCCGCCACCATGCTCGGCGGCCTGGAGATCACCCTCGCCGAGGACTGACCGTGACCCGACGGTGCTGACCATCACTCGGATCCAAGTTGAGGGCACTCGGGTGATCGGATAGCCTTGCACACCGTGCCCGTCGCCTAGCGCTGGCGGCGAGGCGCACCAGCGGGCCTATAGCTCAGTCGGTTAGAGCGCTGCCCTGATAAGGCAGAGGTCAGTGGTTCAAGTCCACTTAGGCCCACATCATTCTCCCTGGTCAAAGGCACTTTCTCGGCCGCGGAGTGCGGGGTCGTACTGTCCAGGGGCAGCGAAAGGCAGCAGAACTGGCTGCTGAGTGACGAGTGCGTGTCGTTTGTTCCGGTGGCGTATTGCTCGGTGATGTGCAGTTGAACTGCAAGGCCGAGTGTGATCACCGTTTCGGGCTGGGGCATTGCTGTGCGGTGCCGGGTGGGGTTCGGCGCGATGTCCGCCTGGGGGGCTGTCGTGAGCGCCAGGTTGCCGCCATAGAGAGCTGCTTGCTGCCAACGAGGTCCGCCAGGCCGAGTCTGCTGCCTGGTCTGGTCGCGTCCGGTCCGCGGGTGAACCGCAGGCTCGGGCAGCCACCGGGCCCCGGCCGCGGTTAGCGCCCTTGTGCGCAGTCGGCCACGACACGCCGTACTCCCTGGCCACATCGGACACGGCCCGGTTGCTCGTCGCGGTGGAGGCCAGCTTGTCCGGCAGCCGGTCGGTGATCCGGGCTCGCGGCCGGACCGCGTCGGCGGGCTGGGCGGGTGTACGGTCCTCGCGGACACAGCCCCTCCCGGCACGCCAGCCCGGCGTTTTGCGCCACCACAGCTCCGCCGTCTGACCCGAAACGGGTGGTCCTTGATCAGGACCAACGGTCGGTCTTTTGCCGCCCCGCTGACCACGCCGCAGGCCGGGCACGGTCCCTCCCGCGCCGTCTGCTCCACGGTATTCCGGACCGCCGTCGGACCGATCCGATCCACCGACCCGACCTCGGAGGCCGTCCTTTGGTGTGCTGCTATCCCGTTGCTCGCATGTGCCTTGGAAGCGGCGCACAACGCGGAGGGCACGAAGGACGGCCATCGCGCGCGTGGGCGCGGCCAGCGACGTCGAGCGCCCCGATGTTTGCGGCGACGATTCGCCCCCACGGTGACCCACTCCGACGATGCTCGGCCTGACGCCCGAATCGGCACGGCGCGTCCCGCCGCGGCCGGACCAGCGGTCGACCATCTCGTGCCAGACCACGGCTTCAATCGCCTCACGTGCCGGCACTGCTGCGTGGTCAGCTCGGCCGTCTCACATGTCACAGGCACGCGCGTAGGTCCAGGCTCCGTTGCTACGTATCGCTGCGTATAGACGCTAGACGCGGCGCGGTACTAGGTTCGTCGTGTCTGTTGCGATGGAGACGAGCGGTGATGATCATGATCGCTGGGGCAGCCCGGTCGGGCACTGTCGGCTGGACCAGGGTCAGCCGTCGACTACTCCTGTCGCTGCTGGCTTCGGTGGTGGCACTGGTGGTCCAGCAGGCTTTGTGTCCAGCCGGGGCGGTCGCCGCCCCAGTGGTCGTTACTCCACCGTCGTTGACGGTGGTCGAGGTGACGGCGGCCGTTGGAACGTGCGCGGTGAAGTCGGCCGGGGACGTGATCTGTTGGGGTGGATATGGCGAGACGCCGCCTGAGGGGATCGGGGCCGTCACCGGGATTAGCGCATCTCAACGACAGACGTGCGGGATCAAGCCGGACCGAAGCATCATCTGCTGGGGTGGCGGGTCCGAGCCGACCGCGATGGCCGGTGACTTTTCGTCCGTGAGCCCAGGTTGGAGTTTCAATTGCGCCGTTGAGACGAGCCGGGACATTGTTTGTTGGTCACGCGACTCCCAGTCGCCTGACCGCATTGCGGGGCCCTTCATCAGCGTTGCGGTCGGTGACTCGCATGCCTGTGCGATCCGCGAGACCGGGTCGATCTCATGTTGGGGTTCGAACCAGGACGGGCAGGCGCCGGCGACGGTGTCGGGATCATTCATCTCGGTCAGCGCCAGTTCATTCCACACCTGTGCGGTGGATATCAAGGGGAACCTACGCTGCTGGGGCTTGAACGCGAATCACCAAAGTCCGGCAAGTGTCAAGGGTCCCTTCACCGCGGTCAGCGCGAGCTTCGAGCGTAGCTGTGCGCTACGAGCGAACGGCGCAGTGGTGTGCTGGGGCAAGGCCCTGGGCGGTGGCACGTCACCGGAGGAAGTCGTGGGCCCCTTCCGTGCAGTCACAGCCGGCCTCTACCACGTGTGCGCCATCCGGACCGACAACCGGTTGAGTTGCTGGGGTGATAGTTATGCGATGCCGACGCCTCCGCGCATGCCCCGCTCGACGGAGTTTGCACCAGCTACTGAGGGAGTCGACTACCTGCAGGAGTTCGCCGTCACGTCGTCTTCCGCGGTGAAACTTACTGTGGAGGGAAACCTGCCAGCCGGCGTCACCCTCAGGGACAGCACCACCGGTAGTGACGCGTACGAGTTGAGCGGAACACCGAGCAAACCGGGCGTGTACAAGTTCACGCTGGTGGCTTCGAATCTGTTCGGCACATCGCGCGGGGCGGTGGCATTGCGGGTGATCCCCGCGCCCGGCACATTCGACGTGAACGGCGACGGCCGCGCTGATCTGCCGGTGGGGGTGCCTGGTGAGAACGTCGACAGCACGGTCGATGCTGGTCAGGTCCTGGTGATGCTCGGGGCCGCGGACGGCACCTTCGGACGTGAGGGTGCGGTGGCGATCAGCCAGGAGACGGTTGGTCAGCGCTCGGAGCGCGGTGACAGGTTCGGCGCGACGGTCACGACCGGGGAGGTCACCGGTGACAACTACGTCGACTTGATCATCGGCATGCCAGGGGAGAACAAGGGCGCAGGCGAGGTCATCGTCGTGCACGGATCGGCCAAGGGCTTGGTCGGGGCGAAACGGACAGTTCTGCGGCAAGGACTGGCCGGGGCGGCCGGCGCCGCGGAGTCGGGCGACGGTTTCGGTGCTGCGATCTCGGTCGGCGACGGGCTGTGGGTCGGAGCGCCCGGGGAGGATTTGGGCAGCGCGACCAATGCTGGGGTGGTCACTCGGTTTATGATCGCTCCGCTGCGGACGACCGGCAGCATCCAGTACCGGCAGGGCAGCCGTAAGGTTCCCGGCAAGCCGGAGAAGGGCGATCGATTCGGCGCGGCCCTGGCAGGTGGGGGTGCACTGATCGGTGCGCCGGGTGAGGATATCGGTCGGATCGTCGACGCCGGCGCGGTCACCGGGGATCTGAAATATGGGCTCACCCAGAACAGCGACGGTGTGCCCGGCAAGGTTGAGGCCGGTGACCAGTTCGGAGCCTCCCTAGCGAGGAGCGGCAAGCTGTGGTCAAGCACTGAAGACGGCGATTGGTACCCCTTCTACGAGATCGCAATCGGTGCACCAGGTGAAGACATCGGCTCGATCAAGGATGCCGGCATGATCATCTGGGGCAGTGACGAAATCTTTAATTACGACGAGGAGTCGGGGGGAGTCCAAGACGAGCTGCAGAGCTACTTTCCACCCGGTCGGGACGAGCCAGGTGATCGTTTCGGCGCCGCTGTGACCCTTTCGATCGATAACGACCGAATCGTCGTCGGCGCACCGGGGGAGGACGTGGGCACTGCCAAGGATGCCGGCGCCATCAGCGTCCTGTCCTTGTGTGATGACTGCCCTGGAGGAGCCGATATCTATGCCACATTCGACCAGAACAGCGCTGGTGTCCCCGGCAGCGTCCGCGCCGGCAGCCAGTTCGGCGCCACCCTGTCCGAACGGCCGGGCACCACTGGCGGCTACGTCGTGGGTGCACCCCGCGAACCCGTCAGCGGACGCGTCGGCGCCGGTGCTGTCATCGTGATGCCGCCCAAGGGGATTCCCGCGCAGGAACTGCATCAAGACAGTCCCGGTGTGCCAGGCGGAGCCGAGACCGGCGACCGCTTTGGCACCATTCCCGGGCCCTAGGAACAAGGCTTGAGGTGAGTCCGGTGCGGCACCCGCACAGATCTGGCAAGGCTTACGCGAAACAGCCGTTTACTCGGACACGCTCAACCAGCACCTCCGCCCCACCTCGCTGCACTCCACCTGCGGCGCCCGATCGCATACTCCGACTCACCCCGAAGTTGTCTCCTCCGGCTTTCTCGGCACCCGCCACACCGGCACCGTCGACGACCTCGCCACCATCGGCGACGACACATGCGCGGTTTGTCTACGTCTGGTACGACAACGAGTACAGCTACAGGCTGCCAGGTGATCCGCGTGATGGACCACCTCGCCGGGACGAATCGGCCTGCGTTGCCCTTCACGAACCGCGACCTGACGCCTGCCTGAAACCCGTCTGTGGTTGCCCGGGCGGCCGGCGCTGCGCAGCAGCAGAAAAGCAGCGGGAGCAGCCGGTGGGTAAGTGGTCAACAGGCATCCGACAGGTCGTGTCGTGTCGGGACAACCGGCAGTCGCGACCCGATGACACGTCTGGTCGACTCTGATAAGGCAGAGGTCAGTGGTTCAAGTCCACTTAGGCCCACGTCATTCTCCCTGGTCAAAGGCACTTTCTGGGGCGCGGAGCGCGGGTTTGTACTGTCCAGAGGCAGCGAAAGGCAGCAGAACTGGTCGCTGAGCGACGAGTGAGTGTCATTTGAGTCCCTCGCGTGTTGCTGGTTCATCTGCAGTTGAAGCGCGAGCCCGAATGTGATCACCGTTTCGGGCTGGGGGCGTTGCTGTGCGGCGCGAGTTGAAGTTCAGCGCACAGTCCGTCTGCGGGGGCTGCCGTGAGAGGCAAGTTGCCGCCTACGAGCTGCTTGCTGGTCGACGAGGGCCACGCCGAGTCTTCTGCGTGGTCTGGTCGCGTTCGGTCCGCGGGTGAACCGCTGTCTTAGGCGTTCCTGTGTGTTCGCCGGAATCCCTTGGCCGTCGTCGTCGACCGCGATGAGGATGTTTTGCTCGCAGCGCAGACAAGACGATGGGAGGGACACATGACGGAGACGGCAGCCTGAGGTCTGGGATGGCGACGCGCAACGAGGATCGTGGCTAGGGGCCGGGGTCCAGGTCTGGGTCGTGCTCTTGGGCAGACTTGTCTCCCGAGTCAGGTCGCTGCCAGGGCAGCTCGCTGTCGGTGGGTTCGGCCTGGATCGCTTGCTCTGGTGTTTCCGTGGGTGTCGCCGGTTCGTGAGCCAGGGCCCAGCGCAGGTAGCACTCTTCGGCGACCGGCAGGGTGGCGAAGAGCATCTCTTTGCCGATGACGTCGATAACCCCGGCTCGGTCCAACGGTTCGTACACGTCGTTCTTCACGCGAGCCAGGCCCAGGTGGATGCCGCGATCGGCGAGTTCTCGGCCCAGCTCGCGCAGACCATCGGCTGCCGTGATGTCGATCTCGACGTTGGCCTCGACATTGAGCACGAACCACCGCACCGGGTCGGCTAGGTAGGCCTCGTTCTCGATATCGATGAGCTTCTCCACCCGCTCGCGCAGGTCGCCGATGTTGGCGAAGAACAGTGGAGCGTCGTAGCGGTAGAACATGCATCCGGGGATGGTCCGCGCGTCAGGGTAGTCAGCCACGTCGTGCATGCCGGCGATGCCTGGCACCCGGCCCAGGACGCCCTCGTGGGGCCGCGCCAGCCGGAACAGCATCTCCAGCAGGCTGAGTGCGATGGCTAGAACGACGCCTTGCAGAATGCCGATGACGACGGTGCCGATCAGGGTGACGACGGCTAGCACAAATTCGCGCCGCCGGAACCGCCACAGTCGCCGGAACTCCGGGATGGAGACGAGCTTGCCCGCCGCGTAGAGGACCACAGCGCCCAGGGCCGCCCAGGGCAGCGGCGACATCAACGGACCGGCGAAGAACAAGACGGCGACGATGCACAACGCTGCGACCAGCGAGTAGATCTGGCTCCGCGCGCCCCCGGCGATCGCCAGCGCTGTGCGCGACCCTGACGCGGACACGGGATAGCCGCTGAAGATGCCGACCATCGCCTGCACACCCGCCATCGCGACGAGTTCGGCCTGCGGATCGGGCCGAAGGTCGGCGGCAGTCTCTCCCTCGGCGGGAGCGAGCGGGAATCCCCGGGCGATGAGCATGATGTCGCTGTAGCCGACGACGGTGATGCCCAGGCCTGCGAGCAGGAGCATCTTGACGTCCGTGAACGTCACGTCGGGAAGCCCCGGTACGGGCAGGCCCGACGGGACCTCACCGACCACCGCCACCCCGTGTGACTCGAGGTCGAACACGACCGATGCGACGGTGGCCAGTACCACCGCGATGAGCGGACCGGGCAGCGACGGGCCCAACCAGCGCAGCAGCAGGATGAGCGCCAGCGTGCTTGCGGCCACTGCGAGCGTCAGCCAATCCGACTCGGTCGCGACGCCGAGGAAACCACGCAGGTCCTCCACGATCGTGCCGCCGTCGAACGATGTCCCGGTCACCTTGCCGAGCTGGCCGACGACCATCAGTACGGCGCCACCGGCCAGGTAGCCGACGAGCAGCGGGGTGGACAAGAGCTCGGCAATGATTCCTGCCCGCAGCAGCCGAGCCAGCAGTGCCCACCCCGCGACAATGAGTGCGAGGGTGGATCCCAAGGCGACCGCCCGGTCGGGGTTCTGCGCGGCCAGCGGGGCAATCGCGACGCCGGTCATCAGGGCGATCGTGGACTCGGGACCGGAGGACAGGATGCGCGAGCTGCCCAGCACGGCGTAGCCGACGATCGCCGCAAGCGCCGCCCACAGGCTCGCCACCGGTGGCACGTTGACGATCGCTGAGTAGGCCATCACCTGCGGGATCAGATATGCCGCAACGGCCACGCCCGCGACGCTGTCCGCGCGGAGCCGGCGCAACGAGTACTTGCTGGTGAGGTAGTTCAGGCCGGGGGTGAGTCCGCGTAGGGCCAAGCGGACACGATGTTCGGGCTTCTTGTCAAGCTCGTAGTCGATGGCTGGACGAGGGCGCAGGTGGGCGGGGATGGGGACACGCTCCGCGGCTGCCAGCTTCCTGGCTGTGGGTCGTTTCTTCGCCACCGCGCGTCCTTTGGGTGTTGCCTCATCAACTGGTGTCTCAGCGTGCACCTGGACGTCACCAAGAGTCCAACTCCAGACCCTACCGATCTGTTCGATCGCGCGCTTCTGGTCGCGCTGCCACCGCTCCTGCGGACGTAGAGCGCAGCCTCTGCCGTAGGCGTGCCGGGCGTTGCCTTGGGCTTGATCACCTCCCATGCACCTCCGTGGACGATGCGAGCTGTCAGTGGGATTCGAGTTTGAGCCTGTTCGTGGTCCCCGCTGTCCGTGGCCATGAAAAGTCTCCACTGGTGGCCAGTTTGGGTCCCCGGTGGTGGCCAGTTGTTTGTCCCCACGTGTTGTTCGTCGTGTCGTGATCGTTGAGGCCCTTCCGCGGCTGACGGTGGCGGTGTCTACCCAGTCACCGCTGCCGCGGAAGGGACCTCCATTGTCGAAGACTGCGAGGGAACGTATGGACGTGATTGCCGCCTACGAGAGTGTGGGCACGTATCGAGGGGCCGCCGAGATTTGCGGCACGACGCACAAGACGGTCCGGCGGATGGTCGAGGCTGATCAGGCCGAGCTGGCTGGGGCGTCTCCGGTCGAGCGCAAGGAGCGGAGCCACAACTATGATCCGGTGGCCGAGCTGGTCACGCAGCGGGTGAAGGAGACGAGCGGGAGGATCTCGGCGAAGCGTTTGTTGCCGCCCGGATGCATGCTCGCGACCAGCGTCGCGGACAAGACAGCGACGGTGGATACGGGTCCGACAATCAACTGTGGCGAGGAGCCGAGAGCGGCATAGACCAGGAGGGCGATCGGGACGGCGTACAGGCCCACTTGAACAGGCACCCCGGCGATGGCCGCGTACCCGAGGGACTGCGGGACCGCGAGGGCGGCGACGACCACGCCGGCCACGATGTCGGGACGTAGACGTGCGCGCCGATAGCGGGGGAGCCAGGTCAGGATGGGGAGGCGGCGACGCAGCCCTCGACGAACCCTCTGCCCGACCGATGGATTCATTGGACCGGTCCCGGGCCTTCCCGATGGGCCATCAAGGTGTCAGCGAGCATCTACTTGGGTCAGACCCCTGGGGTGACGTGTCTACCGTGATCGTCTGCGCGTGAAGTGCCCGAATCCCAATCCGCCCCGCACGAACGGCACTGCACGTCCACTCGCACGCGCACCATACCGGGAAGCCGATTCATCTGAACAACAGGCTAACGATAGTGGCCCCGTGAGCAAACAACGTCTCCGGAGTTTCTGGGACGTTGCCGCCCGGCTTCCTCGCGGGGCGCCGCTCGATACCGACACCTCGGCTAATGCTCCGCGTCAGGCTCGCCCCCGCCTCGACCATCGGCTCCAGGCAGCCGAATCCGGCGCCAGCCGACCGTCGCCAATCCGTGGGCCGCCTGCACCCAGCTCGGCCACTTCCCGCACCCCTACCGCGCACAAACTGCAGGGTCGAGCAACGGCAGCCAACCCGAAACCCGGCAGCCCCCGGCTGGAGCGGCGACGATGCTGGTCGAACTTCCGGGCGGTCTGCACGCGGATGGTCGCAACGGCTCAGCCCCGACGATTCCTCAGGGTGAGGAACACGCCGAGCCCGATCTCCTCCGGGTCTCCGGCGAGGGCAACTTGGCGGAGGCCTACGGGACCGCGAGCGCCGCGACCACGCAGCCGGCCATACGACTCTGGCCGCAGCCGCTGGCGATCGTAGGTTCGCGCCAGTCGATGATGGGGATGTACCGGCGTAGCCAGCCGTACGACCGTTGTGGGGGACCCGCCGACGTGCTGCGCGTCGCTCACATGGGCGGTCCGTGTGGCACCACGCGGACAGGTTCCCGCAGCTCGTCCTCGCTGGGAATCTCGGCGGCGACGTCGGAGGCCCGCAGCGCTTTCGACATCGCCCAGGCGATCCAGCCGAACAGGATGAACAGCACCGCACCCACAGCCACGAAGGCGGCGGCACCGGGCAAGGCGGTCAACTGGAACACCAGCCAGCCGATGACCACGGTGGACGGGATGGTGACGATCCAGGCGACCACCATCCTACCGACCACCTTGAGGTTGAGGCCTTGACCCGAGGCGACCCCGGAGCCGGTGATCGACGATGCGGCCGCGTGGGTGGTCGAGATCGGGATGCCCAGGCCGGTGGCGCCGAAGATGGCCGTCACCGCGCCGATGTTGGCGGCGAGCCCCGAGCTCGCTCGCAGGGTAGTGATCCGCAACCCCATGGTCTCGATGATCTTCCAGCCGCCCCAGATCGTGCCGGCGGCGATGGCGGAGTACGCGAGTAGCGGTATCCACCAGTCGATCTCCAGATTGCCGTCCGGCTTCAGCGCGATGTAACCGCCCGTGTACAACAAGGCGGCCATGATCCCCATCGTCTTCTGGGCATCGTTCGCACCGTGCCCGAAGGAGACCGCAGCCGCCGAGACGAGTTGCAGACCCTTGAACACTTTCGCGTCGGAGTGCACCCGCCAGCCGCGCTGGATCCGCGCGATCAGCAGCATCGCCAAGAAAGCAACGGCGAAGGCCACGCCCGGCGAAGCCACGATCGCGATCACCGCGGTGCGGACCACACCCCAGTTGATTGCCGCGAGTCCGCCCGCCGCCAGCCCAGCACCGACCAGACCACCGATGATCGCATGACTGGAGGAGGACGGCATGCCGACGAACCAGGTGATGTAGTTCCAGGCGATCGCCGCAATCAGGGCGGCAAACACCACCGCAACACCCTCGGCGTCGTGCTTGACCACCTTGGCGACCGTGTTGGCTACGGCCGTACCCACGACGAAAAACGCGAGGAAGTTGAAGAAGGCCGAAAACCACGGCGCCCAGCGGGCTGGCATCGCCCTCGTGGCCACCACTGTCGCCACCGAGTTCGCTGCATCGTGGAAGCCGTTGGTGAAGTCGAATAAAAGCGCCAAAGCAATCACAGCGACGATGGCGAGGAGCATCCAGTCCACGGGGACCCTTCTTGTCGGCCTTGACAAGGCCAACTGTCCCCGCAAAGAGGGCGATTGACGAGGGTCTTTGGTCTCGATCTGTTCAGGCCGTTCGGAGTGAACCGCCACCGACGTGTCGTCGGATGATCACGGAAGAGCCTGTGGGACCGACCGAGACCCTCACCATCGATCAGGGGGTTCGCGGCGTACTTGAGGGCGTCCCGGAGATCTTCCAAGGTTCCCTCCGGAAATGCAGCAGAAAGGCAGCGGGAGCAGGCGGAGGGTAAGTGGTCAACAAGCACCTGACAGGGCGTGCCGCGCCAGGACGAGCCGCAGTCGCGACCTGGCGACACGCCTGGTCGACTCTGATAAGGCAGAGGTCAGTGGTTCAAGTCCACTTAGGCCCACCCATCCAACCAGATCAAATCCGATCCCGCCGGTCCTAGGCACCAGAAGCGTGCGCGGAACTCTGTGAGCGTCGTCGCGCCTCCCCCGGCAGCAAACGGTGCGGCGACTTCGGCATTCATCACGGTTTCCAAGGCCGGCCCAACGGACATGTGACTCGATGGAAGCAGGTCTGCGAGCCTGTCACCGCCGCTCGCTGCCGCGAGCGTCCGGGAACGATCGAGGTGGGCAAGGGATGATGTACGGGTGACGAGAAGCGCGAAGAAGCAAGGCCGCCAGCAATCGTCCGGGCGACCTCAACATCTCCAGCCGGTGCCGGATGTCGACGTGAATGTCGAGACGGGTGTCGACGCGGTGTTCGATCTCGATCCCGCTGAGCTCATCGAGTCGATCTACGCCGGCATCGCGCACGACGTCGGCAAGGCCCGTAATCCGCTCGACGTCGAGTGCGGCATCGCCGAGTGGCTGTCCATCACCACTCACATGATCGTTTCCGGGACGCCGGACGACGAGGGAGACCGGGCGATCGCCGGCTTCTTCGGCGCACTGATCGAGGTCGCGCAAAGACACGCCACGACCGAAGCCCTGGCGCTGCTCCGAGCCCTGAGTGTGCTGACCGGCACGCCCGCGGCGGAGGTGGCCGCCGCGGCGGCTGGCGAGCTCGCCGCGTCCGGAATCGCCGACCGTGCCTGGGTGGCGAAGCTCGGCCGACTCCAGCCGACCACCTGCCTGCGCTACGGCGACATCGACGGCCGCCAGGAATCGCTGGTCGTCGGCTTCAGCTACGGTCGCGCGGAGCATGCCGTCATGGTGCTGATCGACCACGATCTGGGTGGCGGGATCAAGGATTGCTGGGTCACCGCCGAGCCCGAGACGGCCCGGCAGAAGATCCTGACCACCCTCCCGGACCACCCGCGGGCCGAGGTGGGCTCGATCTCCTGGTTGAGGGCCCAACGCATCCTGACTTCCGCGCTCAGCCGGCCGATATGTGCCGCCGGTGACCACGAGATGAGCGAGACCGCGGCCAACATCGCCCTGCTGCGCCGACGGGTCGACGTACTCGGCGGTCAGTCATGGCAGCCGATCGGTTATCGCGCGCGGGCTCCTCGCCGGTCGGCAGCAAACCAGGACACGCTGGTCGGCGATCCAGGGCAGCCGACCGAGGTGGCATCCACGCTCGACCCTTTTGCATAACGACGTCCGACCGCGTCGTCGCGTAACCGGACGGCGACCGGGACCGCCGCTGGTCGGCGACTGCGAACGCTTTGCGGGCAGCAAGGGAGCACGGACAGCGCTGTCGCCGTCAGCCGCCCCAAAGCCGGCGGTAGACGGCCGCCGCTCTGGGATTCTGTCCCCCGACGACGAGCGAGTTGCCGATATACGGATCCGGCTCGTCGAAGTAGTTCTCGAAGGCGACAACATCTGCGTTGGCTTGGAAGAACGCAAACATCGACTCGATGTAGTACGGATCATCTCCGCCACCGTTGCCGTTGTTGCGCACCGCCAGGCCCCACTCCCCGTACGACGCTCCCTTCGCATGCGCTCGCGCGAAATCGGCGACATCCTGAATCCCCACACCGCCGGCGGGCTTCAACACTCGCGAGAAGTCCGGGCCGTCCGCTTTGGTGTTCCACCAGTCATAGGTGTCGCAACCGACCAGATCCACGACGTCGTCACCGGGGTACAGCGTCGTCAGTGCAGCGAGGCGATCCCGGCTGCCGTCGAGGTCGCCGCCGCACGCTATGCCGAACTCGACGACGAGGTTCGGAGCGGCCGATCTCATCGCCTTGGACGCGCTGCGGAACGCCGCCTTGAAGGTCGCCGCGTTGCCTGCATTGGCGTACCACTTCCAGTCGGGAAGGTTCGCCTCCCAGCCGATCCGCACGATCGAATCGCCTCGACCGTAGCGCACCAGGTTCCGTGCGACCTGGCGATACGTGTCGTCGTACTGGCCGCTCGCCACGCTCGCCAGAGTCATCCGCCCGTCGTTCGTGGCAAGCGGTACGCCATAGTTCAGGCGACCGCCGAAACCAGACCACGTCGTGATGGGCCAGCTGTTCCCGGCCAGCAGTTCAGGGCTGTCCCGATAGCCGTAGGTTGTCGTCACGTCTGCCGGACGGCCCCGCCAGACGCCGAAGGCGTTCAGCTGAGCGGTCGTGAAGCGACCACCGAGCCAGACCCCGGAGTGCCACGGCAATCCCGACCTCGACGTGCCAAGCAGTCGAGCGGCGGCCGTATCCGCGTGAGGCGTTGCGCTCGGTGACGAACTCGGCTCGGCCGTAGGCGACTGGCTTGTGATCGGCGCGGGGCTAGCAGTAGAGGGTTCAGCTGCGGTGGGGCTGGAACTCGGCTGTTGAGCGGGGGGCGGCGACGATCGAGCCAGCGTGCGCACCGTTATCTCGACGCGCTGTCCACCGGGTTGGGGGATGACGAATAGCGTGTACGCGGTGTCGGGCAGCAACTTGTCGAACAACCGTTCACGGGCCGTCGATCGATCAGTCGTCGACCAAGCGCCGCCCCCCGTGCTGTCCTTGCCGTCTCGCCCGACGAGGTAGCCAGTCGCGCCGCTGACACCAGTCCAGTCCAGCCGTACGGTGTCCGCGGTGACCTCAGCGACCGTGACATTTGTCCCGGTGGTCGTCGACGAGGCTTCGGTGCTATCGAGCGGTCGGAGCGTGGCGTCCGCGTTGAGACATGACGGGGGGCCGTCAGCACAAGCGATCTGTCGCGGGGAGGGCGCGGCCTGTGCCGGTACGGCGACCCATCCGACGGTCGCAACGAAGGCGAGGCCCGCGGCGAGAGCAGCCGCGAGGCGGGCGCGATAAAACGCCAAGGACGTTGTCGGCCGACTGCGCCCCCTCAGCCGTGCCGGTTTTGAGCCGGACACGAGATCAAGCTAGAGCATCGCCGCGTCGATTGCGAACGGAGCCGAAGCCGGCCGCTCGGAGCAGGACGACGGACGCCTGAGTGCGCGGGTCGAGATGGCGCACTCAGGCGGTCTCGGAAAATGACGAAACGCCGTTGCAATCGGAGGCCACTAGTTAGACTCCTGCCATCCACGGACGTGCGGGGCGTTCAGTGGCTTGGGGAGCATGGTGAAACAAGAGTTCGTACGCAGACTGCCCAGATCTGCCTCACTGGACGGCGTACGCGCCATCGCCGTCGTACTCACGTCTTTGGTGCACCTCATGCCCCACCGCGTGCCGGGCGGGGTGTTCGGCGTGGACGTCTTCTTCGTGCTCAGCGGCTTCCTGATCACGTCGCTGCTGCTGGGTGAGTTGTCCGACACCGGGCGGCTGGACCTGAAGCGATTCTACGTCCGGCGCGCTCGTCGGCTGCTGCCCGCCGTGGCGGCGCTGCTGATCGTGTTCACTGTCGTGGTGGTTCTGTCGGCGCGCACACCACGGGAGATCCTGGTCGCCGGAGTGGTCGACACCGCCGTGCTCACCTACACGTTCAACTGGACCGATGTCTTCGGGCACCAACCGCCGTGGCAGGTCGACCACCTGTGGTCGCTGTCGCTGGAGGAACAGTTCTACATCGTGTGGCCGATCTTGTTGCTCCTGGTTCTGCGAAAGTTCTCCAGGCAGGGCGCAGTCGTCATCACCCTCGCGGCAGTGCTGGCCTCCGCGCTCGCACAGGACATTGTCTACGACTTGACCGCGTCGACCGCATGGGCGTACCTGTCCAGCCCGCTCCACGCGCATGGAATCTTGCTCGGATGCGTGTTGGCGATGGTCTTCACCTGGCGGCTGGCCGACCGGCAGCTGAGCTGGCTCGCCGCGCACAGCTGGCCGGCCGCCGTCGCGGGCATCGGAATCATCGTTGCTTCCTTCTTCATCGGCGTCGACGACAAGGTGACCTACTCCGGCGGTATGTTCGCGGTGGTGCTGGCGGCCGGCCTCGTCGTGGTCACGCTGGCCAGCCAGGACGCCGGGTTGGGCAATGGCCGACTGCACCGGGTGCTCGGCGTCGCGCTGCTGGTGGCGATCGGTCGGCGGTCGTATTCCATCTACCTCTGGCAGAACTTCATGGCCTGGGCCCTGACGCCACTGCGGGGCGGGCCGTGGTGGATACCTGCGAACATCGTCGCGACGCTGCTGGCCGCCGAGATCTCCTACCGCTTCATCGAGCGCCGGTTCATGCGTCCACGCCGGCGGCCTGACCAAGCACTCGAGCACCCGCCCGCAGGGGTCATGTCGACAAGTTCCTAGCGGTCGGGATACGACTAGAATTCGAGGACGAAGTCGGGAGTGCGTGCGCTGCAATTGTCGGAGAGGTTTTCGGGGTGGGAATGAGAGCGAATATGCCGCTGTCTCCCAGAGGACCACTTGTGACGGCTCTGATGGTGATGGCCTTGTTCCTGGCGGCCTGCTGGCCAGCGACACGGGCAAGCGAGGAAAGCACGGCGCCCCCACCGCCGATCATCGATCGCGGGGTCGCCACCATCTCCCTCGACGACGGCACGATCGGCCAGTACACGTACGCGCGGCCTGTGCTACGGAAGAACAAGTTGCATGGAACTTACTTTCTTGTCTCCGACGCGCTTGGTTGGGGCAGCGTCACGATCAACGCGGCGCAGGCCCGGGAGCTCGTCGGTGAGGGCAACGAGATCGGCAATCACACGAGGGACCACAAGGATCTCGCGAAGCTGACGGCGGCGCAGGTGACCGCCGAGTTCGCCGACGCACAGCGTGCAATCGAATCTCAGGTGGGTGTCCGGCCCTCTACCTGTGCCTATCCGCAGGGGAGCAACAATGCAGCCGTGGTCGCCGAGGCGGCGAAGCAGTTCGATGGCTGCCGATCAACCGAGGGTGGATTCAACGAGCGTGGTCATCTCGACACGTACAACCTCCTTTCGTACTATGTACAACGAGATACAACAGCCGCTGAAATCGGCGAGGCCGCCGAGGAGGCTCGCAGAAGCAACACGTGGGTGGTGTTCGTCTACCACGGCGTCATCCCGGTGCCGCAGGGACCCGACGACGTGACGCCAACTCTCTTCGCCGCCCATATAAATGCCATCGTGTCAACCGGAATACCCGTCCAGACAATGGAGTCCGCCCTGGCGGCTATGAGCCGCTGACGGAGATTGACGGCGCCGCAGACTCTCGGCTGGCGGCCGGACCGCGAGGGCATACCGTTGCCCTTTTGACCGCCCGATCGGGCAACATCCTTCGTACGTCATGAAATACTGTCAGTTCATGATGCAGCCCGAGGTCGCGGCCGAGACACGTCGGAATCCCACTCCGATCCAACGGCGCGCTGACCGGTCGATGATCGCTACGGCAGGCCCCACGGCTCAGGCGCCGGCTCCCCACGTGAGCCGAATGTCGGCGAGCGGAGTCATCAACCTGCAGCGTCTGGCCGGCAATGCGGCGGTGGGTTCGCTCCTCGGGCGATCGACAGAGGAGCCCTTGTCCTCCTGGGCCGATTCGAAGTCGGGGGATGTGGTCGAAGACGAGATGGCCGACCTGAAGGCGCCCGCGGTTCAGCGGGAGGATCTCGATCCGGGTGCCAAACCAGCAACCGACGTGAAGATCGCGGTGGCCTCCCCGCAGCGATCCGGGATCCACGGTCGCCGGCCGGCATGAAGGACCGCCTCGCGCCGAATGCCGACACCCTCGTCCAAGTCACGGTAACGGGCGGCGACGGGAAGACTCCGGTCGACGTATCGGTCGCCGGGAGTGGCGGTGCGAACGGAACCGTGACAACGAACGGCGCTGCGTCAGCCAGTCTCGTTGCGACGGCGAACGTCACGCTGAAGGGCACGGCCCAGACCTCGGTCGGTAGCGGTGGAAACCTGAAACTGACGGCGAAGCAAGGTGGTGCGGTCCTCGCGACAAGTGCGGGGTTCTCGGTGTCGGCGATACCTCGCGACTACACCGACACGTTCGTCAGTCTGGTCACCGGCGCCCGCCGGGGGTTCGTCGTCCAGGACGGGTGGAAGTCAGACAGCGCTTCCGGCAGCATCACGGATCTTGACGGCGCAGAAATTTCCGAGATGGTCGAGTACCAGCTCCCCGGGACCGGCTGCTTCGACGCGGCTGGGGCCGGCGCCAACTCCGGCTACCCCGCGGCCAACAGCCTGACGACGGACACCCACAGTCGGTCCACGGCTGAACTGACCGCGGCCGGTGTGCTGGTCGCCAACCAAACCTGCAAGTTCAACGACAACAGATCTGGCTCGACGGACATTCCGATGCAGAACTCGGGATACGTCCTCACCAGGAAGGTCGAGCTGAAAGCGGGATCGGCGACGGAGAGGAGCTCGACGCGGAGCTGATGACATCGGTGACGCCGCCGGACGAGGACCCGTTCGTGCCGAACAACTATGACGGGGTCACCCTTCGCAGCCCGGCAGTCGACACGAACTACTTCGTCACGTCATACCGCCTGTCCGCTCGAAGTCACAGAATCTGCTGGCGGCTCGGGACGGTGTCCTCCAATACCTTGTTGATCGAGGTGAGTTGAGCCGTGTTGGGAAGATCCGTGAATCGCCTCGGGACCTGGCTGGCAGGCTCGCCGGGAACATGGTGGTGACATGGCGGAAATGCAGCGAGAGCCGGTCCCGCGGATCGATGCGGATGAGCTCGGCACAGCACTGGCGTTCCTGTCGTTTGCGCGGAACTGCGTTCTGAAGAAGGCAGAGGGCCTTTCCGACGAACAGCTTCGCCGGGTGATGGTTCCAAGTGGCACCTCCATCCTTGGCCTGGTCCAACACCTGACGGAGGCGGAGCGGTGTTGGTTCGGCCACCACCTTGCCGGAGCCGACTGGGATGTCGACCGGGAACAAGGCATGGTGGTCGCCACCAGCCGAACAGCTGCCGACGTGCTCGAGGCGTATCGCGTCGCCATTGCCGCCAGCGATCGAGCGATTCGCTACGTCGGCGATCCGGCGGCCCGATTCGTCATTCCGATCGAGGGTAATCGGCACTCGCTCAGGTGGCTGATGGCCCATATGTCGAGCGAGACCGCCCGGCACGCCGGACACGCCGACATTCTCCGTGAGCAGCTCGACGGCGTCACCGGTCGCTGACTGAGCTTCGTTGTCCGGCTCCTCGAGCTCGCGACAGATTTCGATTCGGTTGCTGCGCCGTCGACGATCGAACTGATCGTAATCGCCAGACCACGACCTGGCCTATTCGTTGATGGTGCTGAGCAGCGCTGAGACGCGATCGGTGCGAGGCTGCCGTCTGCACAGTCACGCCGTCTGGGCGACCGGACGCGGCAGGAAAAGGCGCGAGATGCCGCCGGCGCCGCAAGCGATCGTCCGCCGAGAGGCCGCCAAGGTGGAGCCCGTCGGCTCGTGCCTCGAGCTTCCGATTGTCGCGGCGACCGCCGATGCGCGATCCGGTGGGCGCGTTCCGACTCGCCCGACCGAGTAGGGCAGCCGCCCCGCCCAGAAAAACGACTGGCCCGACCAGAATGCCGGCAACAGCACAGTCGACGGCTGACGGCCTCTCCGGTGGACTTCGCCGCAGCAGATCCGAAGACCGACCGTCAGGTCGCAGACGCGAAGAATGGTGAGGTGAGATCGATGAAGTCGATCTCGGTCGTGTTCGCCTGACTCTGCTCCATCATCTCCTGCATGTCCGACGGCATGGGCTTCTGCTCGCCCTCCCGAGCCTCTGCCTCGGACGTGAAGTAGATCGCCTGGACGAACGTACCGTCGTCGCCGATCGCCGCGATGCCACCGAGAATGTCTGGGCGGAAGTCCATCGGTCGCTGGGCGAAGTCGCGGGTCATCGTTCGCTCGCGGTCGACGTCGGCCACCCGCCCCTGCATGACCTGGACGAACCCGGCATCATCGGAGCCGCCGGGACCGAGCAGGATGACGTCGTCATAGTCGGCGAACCTCGCCTCACCCTCGACAGATTGCGCA
The DNA here is from genome assembly GCA_963797165.1 of uncultured Actinomycetota bacterium. Classification (GTDB taxonomy): domain Bacteria; phylum Actinomycetota; class Actinomycetes; order Propionibacteriales; family Propionibacteriaceae; genus Microlunatus. The sequence continues at coordinate 99,452 of CAWCOM010000013.1, read as the reverse complement.
GCTTCGGCCCACCAGGCGCCTTGCTCCGGTCGATCGCTGTTTCGGGCGGCCGCTTCCGCCGACTCGAATCGCGCAAGCGCGATGAACGAGTTGGGGCCGTGCAGCCCCCACGTCGTGCCGAGCCACCCGTCGGCTCCCGGGCGGAGGTCCGCGATCCAACGGTCCAGGGCGCTCGCCAAGCCGTCCGGATCCTTCACTGTGCCTTGGATCACCTGCAAGAACATGGCGCCTCCCCGTCGAGACTGGCGCCGGCCGGTGGTTGCGACGCCTGATCACGCCCATCTTGCGCTCGAAACGTGTGGGTCGACAAGGCCCGCGATCTGTGGCGATTATTGACGCGACGCGGCAGATAGGCTGATGGCCCGGCACACAGGTTCAGTGGGGGATGCAATGGCCGAGAGCGAAGATCTGATCCTCGAAGTGGTCGGCGCCTCCGACAGCGATGCCGAGGAGCTGGCGGCGCTCACCGACAACCTTCGCCGGCAGCTGCTGGATCTCGACATCGACGACGCTCGTCCCCTGCGGGGCGGCGAGGTGCCTGCCGGGGCGAAGTCGGTGGAGGCTGTGACGACGGGGATGCTTGTCCTCAGCATGGCGCCGGCAATGCTCGCGGCCACGGTCACGGTGCTGCAGAGCTGGCTCGCCAACCGCAAGGTCGGCACGATCAAGGTGACCAGGGGTGACGACTCGATCGAGCTGGTCGATCCGTCGAAGGCGGATCAACGACGACTGATCGATGACTTCCTGGCCGGTTCGCGGACCGATTGATGGCCGGCAGCCGGGACGCGCTCCTCATCGCCTGCGGGCACTTCGAGGACACCGAGCTCACCCGGCTGCGCTCGCCCGCAGAGGACGTCGCCGCGCTCGCCGTGCTGCTTGCCGACCCAGCCGTCGGTGACTTCGTGGTGACGGATCTGGTCGATGCCGGTGCCGGCGCGTGGCGCAAGGCCATGGAGAAGTTCTTCGCGCGCCGCAGTCTGGGCGACACCCTGCTCTGCTACATCTCCTCGCACGGGGTGAAGGACGAGGACGGGCGGCTGTACTTCGCGGCCAGTGACACGGAGAAGGACTGGTTGGCGAGTACGGCCCTACCGGCCAGCTATCTGCGAGAGCTGATGGACCGCTCGCGGGCGCGGAGCATCGTTGTCGTGCTCGACTGCTGCTACAGCGGGGCGTTCGTCGAGGGTGCGAAGGGTGACGGCTCGGTCCCGGTGAGGGACGAGCTGGCCGGCCGCGGGCGCGCCGTGCTGACGGCGACGAACGCGACCGAGTACTCGTGGGAAGGCACCAAGCTGCTCGGCGAGGGGAGCCCATCGGTCTTCACCGCTGCGATCGTGGAAGGGCTGCGGACCGGCGCGGCCGACCGGGACGGCGACGGTCGGGTGTCGGTCGACGACCTGGCGACGTACGTCTACGAGCGGCTCCACGATCTGGGCAGCACCCAGACGCCGATGCGGTGGATGTCCGGTGTCGCCGACACGGTCTACCTCGCTCACGCCCGATCGGTCGCGAGATCCGACTCGCCCGTTCCCGACTCGCCCGTTCCCGACTCGCCCGCCGGACGTTCGGAAGTGGATCTTCTGGTCGAGGCGATCGGCATCGCTGGACCCGGTCAGCGCGAGGGCCTGGTGGACCAGCTGCTGGAACTCGGCGACGACCGAACCGACCTCGCGCGAATGCTCACCGACCGGCTGGAAGCGGTCCGTGACGGCGCGGCGGTGGTGCTGGCTCGGATCGGGTACGCCGGCAGCCCTGCGCTCCAGGCCTTCGTGTCCGGTGCGTCGGCGGAGTCCCTCGGCTCGGCGTGCCGGGCGTTGGTGCGAGTCGGTCCGGATGCAGTGCCGCTCCTGGGCGACATGCTCGACGCAACGACGGCGGCCGACAGACGGCGACAGATCGCGGCTGCGTTGCGCGAGATCGGGACACTGGCGGCGATCTTTTCTCTCGCCGAGCGGGGTGTGCCGGTCGAATCCGAACCGCCCTCAGCTCAGTAGAACCTGGCGGGAGGGAGGAGCGGACGTCTTCCGGCCCTTCGACCGGCTCAGGGTACGACTTGCGACCGGCTCGTGGCATGACGTGCGACAGGCTCGGGGTACGGGCGTGGGTCTCATCCCAGCTGACAGACCACTCGCAGCCGGCAGCTCATCGGCCCCTGGAGCGACAGCTGGAGTTCGGCCTCCAGCCGGTTCCACTCGACGGCCTCGGGGTCACTCGAGTCGAGATCGCACAGCACGCGATAGGCGTCGCTGCTCGTCTCGCCCGACAGCGCCCCACCGCGCCAGAGCAGGTCGCAGAGATTCTCCAGATCGTTGCCGAGCTGGCGCCACGCTTGTCGATCGCGCACTGTGGATCTCAGTGTCCAACCCATCCCCTCGGAAACGTTCCAGCCGAGGAAGCTCGCGGTCCTGACCCAGGCGACCTGTCGCCAGTCCGGCTCGGCAGCCAGTGTTCGGGCGCTCTGCAGCCCGGCCGACCTGCCGAGACGAACGATCGGATTCACCCCCGCGGGAAACAGCAGGGAGATTTCGTTGCGGGTGAGCTCGACGGCGAGCCCGTGGAGATCGCGGATCTCCCGCTGTACCGGCGGTGCGTGCGGGCCGACCGTGGCGTCGGCATCAGCGAACATTCCTGCCACGTGCCCGGACGGTGGAACGAAGGCCGCATCGGTGGGCGGTCGAAGCCACGGGTAGAACAGGGCGGCGTATGCGGTGTCACCCAGCTCGGCCCTGAATTCGTACACCTCCTCCGGCCGAAGATCGGCCGGAGGATCCAAGATGGCCACTGCCTGACGGCTCATCTCGCCGAAGCTACGGAGCTCCTGGTAGAGGAACTTCACAGCATCCCGATCGAGCAGACCGAGCTGATGGGCTCGCACCACGTCGGGCGCGCAGATCATCGAGACGTCGCCGAGGGTTTCCACCAGGGGCAGTCCTCCGCGGTGGGCACGATCGGGATAGAAGGAGTTCGGTCCGAGCTCCGCCAGAGTCTCGGCGACGCTGATCACGTAACAGGCGCGGCCGCCATTGGCGAAGAACCCGCGGATGGCGCTGGGCAGGCAGCTGTCGCGCGGTACCTGCGGCAGGAGGTCGCGGACGAACTGATCGAGGCTGCTGATCCGCGGCGCGGAGTCGACCGTGAGCGGACCGGCGGCTCCGAGAAACACGGTGGTTCCTGCCGGGGCCCGCCACTGCGATCGGACGGGCAGCGGGTGGGCGGGCGCCGGGGACACCACGAGCGGTTCCTCGGGCGTCGGTAAGAACGCGACGTACATTCCCGGAGCCAGATAGACGACGATCTCGACCACCTCGATTCACGCGGGCCGGTGAGTCGCTTCGAAGCCTACAAGCGATCCGGTGGGTGGCGACCATGCTCGAAGACGTTCCCGCGGGAACGTCGCCGCGTCTTGTGGGCGGTACGCAGCCTCGTCGGCGGAGACTGCAAAGATTTCGCGATATTCTTTACATGTTCTGAGGATGTGCAAAGAGACCTTGCAGGTGGACGGGCAAGACGCCGCTCGGGCGGCCTTGTCGGGCGGGCGCAACGCACCGATGATCCGACGCTGTTCGGATGATCCTGCCCAGCCCCAACGTCGCGCGCAGGGACAGACAGGCACTCCCGTACGGGGCACGACGTTCCCGCGGGAACGTTCCTCGACCGCTTGGCGTGCTCCAACCCGCAGCGGGACACGAGCGGCCCATGGCGTCGGCCGAAATGACGTGGAGACGGCGCCGCCTGCGCTCTACCGTGAGCAGATGATCTCGGGCCGACGACGCGGCATCGGCACGGTGATCGCCTTAGCACTGGCTGTCGCGCTCTGCGGTTGTTCGCGCACACCGCCGCGGGGACCTGCAGGCGCCGACTCGACGTCACCGACACCGGCGACGTCACCGGCTTCGACCCGGTCACCTGCGCGGCCGCCCGATCCCTCCGCTACCCGCAGTCCGACTGCCTCGGCCGGCCCCAGCGAGCCTTCCTCGCCGAGCCCGTCGAGCGTCCTGCCGGCGAAGGTGACCCAGCAGCGACCCGGCTGGGCACTGGACCGCATCGACCAGCGCCGACGGCCGCTCGATCAGCGGTTCACCACGCTCGGCCAGGGCCGGGGAGTGACGGTGTACGTCGTCGACGGGCTCTTCGACGTAGGCAATGCCGAGTTCGCCGGAAGGGCTTCGATCGGGCTGGCCGCCGGGAAGGCGTGCACGCTGGAGGACGGGATCAACCACGGAATGTTCGTGGCCGGCCTGGTGGCGGGCCGCCACACCGGCGTGGCGAAACAGGCGAAGATCGTTCTGGTCGGGTCCAGCAGCGGGTGCGAGGGGGCCGACGAGGCCACCGAGGCCCAGGCGACGGCCCGCATCGTCCGGGCGCTCAGCTGGGTGGCCGAGAATGCACGCAAACCGGCCGTGGTGAATCTGTCGCTGAACGTCAAGGCTCCCGCGCCCGCGATCACGAAGGCGGTCGAACGGCTTGTCGAGGCCGGCCTGACGGTCGTCGCCTCGGCCGGCAACGACGGTGAGGACGCCTGCCAGCATCCGCCGGCCGGGTTGCCGACCGTGATCACGGCTGGCGCGTCGACGACGTCCGACCGGGACGCCGGGTTGAACCACGGCCGATGCGTGGATCTCTTCGCCCCGGCGGAGGCCGTCACGTCGGTGGTGGATCCGCTCCTCGACCCGGATCGCCTGGTTACCTCCGATGGCGTGGCGACCTCCTGGGCGGCTCCGCTGGTGAGCGGCGCCGCTGCGCTGTACCTGTCGGTCCATCCGGACGCATCGCCCGTCCAGGTGCGTGGCTGGCTGATCGACAACGCCACGCAGGGTGTCATGCGCGGAAGCCTGCACGGCTCACCGAACCGGCTGCTCTTCACCGGCGGGCCCCTGTAAGGGTCGCTGTCCCCCTGAGCAGCCGTCTGAGCAAGCGGGCGACGGGTCAGTCGACCCTGACCGGGCCGGTGGCCGGTGGCAGATCGAAGTCGTCGTTCGGCAGCCTGGTCAACCGCCAGGCCGCCCAGGCGAAGCCGACCGCGGTCAGACCCCAGCCGAGAAGGTCGAGCGGTCGGATCCCAGTCAGCACCGAGGCGAGATGGATCGGCTGGGAGACGGTCAGGCCGATCGCGAGCCAGGTCGGCGCGCTCCGGGCCCGCCAGAGCGCGACGCCGAGCAGGGTCGTCCCGAACAGGTGCCCGGCCACGAAGACCAGTCCCAGCGCACCGGACTGGGGGCTGGACTCCATCCCGGACCCCAGCAGGAACGCCGTCCGATAGTCCAGCCCGGGAACCGTCCGGGTCACGTACGAGAGCAGGTCACCGAAGGGTCCACCGGCGAACAGCGCAATGTAACCGGGAACGGCAAGGGCCATGGCGACGGTCGTCAGCACCGGTGTCCGGCGCCGGCAGAGCCAAGCCACGGCGAGCGCGCCGGCGAAGCCGCAGAGCACGACGGGAACGGCCAGCCAGATCGCCGCGTTCTGGTAGCCCGGCGCGGCCACCAGCTTGGCAAAGATCTGCTCGGGCGTGTCCCAGCCGTCGTACGGCAGCAGGAACCGGAACACCGCCACGAAGATCGGCACCGGTACGGCCGCGATGGCCAACAGCCAGCGCCAGACGGTCCGGGCGTCCCGCCTCTCGGGCGAGGTCGCCGGTGCGGTGGTCTGGGCGTGGGGCCGGTCTGCCGACGCGGCCGCACCTTCGGGTTTTAGCGGTGCCAGATCGAAGTCGGCGTCGTGCGTCCGCCAGAGGGTCACGGCGGCGCCGACGTACGCGATCGCGGTCATCATCCACGCCGAGGCCAGGCCGAGGTTGCCGAGTGGCGCGAGCAGCAGATGGGCCGGTCCGGAGGCGGCGAGCACGATGCCGACCCACGCGGGCAGCACCCGGGCCCGCCATAGTGCGATGCCGAGCAGGACGAACCCGGCGGTCTGTCCCAACAGGAACAAGACGGTGCCGACGGCGGCGGCCGGATGGTGCGTGACGGCCCGGTCGAGGGCAGTGACCAGTGTCGGGTCGAGCCCGTGCGTCGCTGCGGTCACCACGGCCAGATCGGTGTTGGGGAGACCAACCCCGAAGGCCACGAGGAGCGAGACGCCGGCGGCGAGGGTCAGCCACGGGGCGCGCCGGCGGCTGGTCCACGCGACGGCCATCGTGGCGGGGACGATCGCCAGCGCGAAGATCACGGACAGCCACAGTGCGGCCTGGGCGGGGCTCGGGTGAGCCGCCACGCCGGCGATGGCTTGCCCGACGTCGCCGCCGACCGAGTACGGCGTCACGACCAACCCGACCGCCAGGGCCAGCATCGGGATCGGCACGAGAATGGCCAGCGCCCTCCGCCAGAACCTGCGCAGATCGCGGACCCGGCGGGTGGGCCCCGCCGGTGGCGATGCGGATGGATCGGCGACCGGCGCTGCGGCGTACGGGTTCGCAGTGACACGGGCGGTCGTGCTCAGGGCGGTCGTGCTCAGGGCGTCGATCGCGATGACTGCATGGCTGCTGCGTTTCATGATTCCTCCGAGGGTGCGCTGGGATGACACCAGCCTGCGGCCCCGACGCCCCGGGCGGATCGCGGCTGGCGCGGGACTCTTCTCCGTGCTGGCACCCATTCGCAGCGACCGTTCGGAGCCCTACCGTGAGGGCATGGCCGTCGTGAAGGGTGGGGTTCGGGTGCCGCGGCTGTCCGCGTACGTCCTCGCCGCCCTCGTCGGAGCCCAGATCATCGTGCTCGTCGTCATGGCAGCGGCTGCCGACCAGCCGCTGACCCAGTTGCTCGTCGGCGTGGTGCTCAGCCTGTTCCCGACGACGCTCGGTGTCCTCGTGGCCCATCGGCAACCCGGCAACTGGGTCGGTCCGCTCCTGGTGCTGATCGCACCGTTGGCGATCGTGCTCTCGACCGGCGACCTGAGCGCAACCCTCGTCCGTCCGGGTCCGGCTCTGCGGCCGTTGTGGAACCTGTCCATCCAGCTCTCGCCCGGAGCGTGGATGTGGCTCTTTGTGCCGCCGGCCCTGCTCGTCCTGGTGTTTCCCGACGGTCGGCCGCCCGGGCCGCGCTGGCGCTGGGTCGGCTGGGCTCTGCTGCTCGTGCCGGTCAGCTTCCTGGTCTCGGCCGCTGCGGACCCGAGCCCCTTCCCTCCGCCGTATGCCGACCTCCCGCAGCTGATCCGGCTGAGCGAACCGTGGAACGGCGTGGTCGGGATCGTCGGGGTGGTGTTGCTGCCGGTCTTCCTGGGCCTGCTGGTCGCCTCGGCGCTGTCGATGGTCGTGCGCTACAGGCGGGCATCGGGGGTGGTCCGGACGCAGCTGAGGTGGTTCCTGCTCGGCGCGATGTTCCTGCCGGCGACGCTGCTGCTGGCGTGGGCGGGCTTCCTGGTCTTCGACAATCCGGATCTGGTGCTGGTCGGGTTCGCACTCACCTATCTCGCCCTGCCGCTGGCGACCGCCGTCGCGGTGCTCGGATATGACCTGTACGACGTCGACAAGGCGATCAGCACGGCGGCGACGTACGGGCTGGTCACGGTCGCCCTGCTCGCGGTGTTCACCCTCACCTCGTTCGTCGTGGGGCTGCTGGTAGGACACGCGTCGCCGGTTGCCGCGGCGGCGGCAACCGCGATCTGTGCGGTGGTGCTGGCGCCGTTGCGCATCCGCCTCCAACGCTGGGTGGACCGTCGCGCCTACCCGCTGCGACGGGCCGCACTCGCGGCGATCGACGACCTGCGGGTCCGGACGTATGCCGACGAGGCCCAGCCCGAGCAGCTGGAACCCGCCTTGCGGTCGGCGCTGCGGGACACCGGCCTCCGGGTCGGGTACTCCGTGCCCGGCCGGATCGGACTGGTCGCGGCGGACGGCTCGTCGTTGGCCGTCGATGGCGCCCGGTCCGTGCCGGTCCGGGTCGGAGGCCACGAGATCGGGGGCCTGGTCGGCGGCACGGTCGCCTCTCCCGAGCTGCTCGGCGAGCTGGCCGACGCGAGTGCGCTGCTGGTCGAGATCGTCCGGCTACGGATCGAGCTCCGCCAGGCGCTCGGGGAGGTCGAGTCCAGCCGAGCGCGTCTCCTGCATGCCGGTTATCAGGAACGCCGTCGGCTCGAGCGCGACCTGCACGACGGTGCCCAACAGCGGCTGGTCTCCCTCGGGATGGCGCTGCGGCTGGCCCAACGCCATCTCGACGATCCCACTCTGGACGTGGACGGTCTGCTCGACGCCTCCGTCGCCGAGCTGGCGACCGCGGTGGCCGAGCTCCGCCAGATCGCCCACGGATTGCGACCGAGCAGTCTGGACGACGGTCTCGGGCCCGCGCTGTCGAGCCTGGCGAGCAAGGTGCCGATCCCGGTGACCGTCGACCTGAGCGGCGACGTGGCGGCCGGCCGGATCCCCGACGACGTGGCGACGACGGCGTTTTTCGTGGCGAGTGAGGCGATGGCGAACGCGGTCAAGCACGCCAGCCCGGGCACGATCTGGCTCCGGGTGTCGCGTGCGGACGGCCGGCTCCTCGTGCAGGTTCGCGACGACGGCCGGGGCGGTGCGGACGTACGCCCGGGCGCGGGTCTCGCCGGGATCGCCGACCGGGTCGCCGCAGTCGGCGGAGCCCTCTCGCTGTCCAGTCCGCTGGGCGGCGGCACGATCGTGGAGGCGATGTTGCCTTGCGGATCGTGATCGGCGAGGACTCCGCGCTGTTCCGCGAGGGTCTGGCGCGGCTGGTGGAGGACGCCGGTCACGAGGTCGTGGCAAAGGCGGCGGATGCACCGTCGCTGGTGGCAGCGGTGGACGCGACCGCTCCCGACCTGGTCATCATCGACGTACGGATGCCGCCGGACCTGACCGACGACGGAGCCCGCGCGGCGCGGGTCGTACGCGGAACGCATCCCGAGCTCGGCATCGTGCTGTTGTCGCAGCATGTCGAGACCAGGCACTCGGTGGAGCTGGTGGCGAGCGGACGGTTCGGCTACCTGCTCAAGGACCGAGTTTTCGACGTCAACGACTTCCTGGATGCGCTGCGACGGGTGGCCGCCGGCGGATCGGCCCTGGACCCGGAGGTGGTGTCCCGGCTGATCGGCGTGAACCGCACCGGCGACCCGATCGCTGCGCTCACCCCGCGGGAACGCGAGGTGCTCGCGCTGATGGCCGAAGGTCGGACGAACGTGGGAATCGCTCGCCGGCTGTGGCTGACGGAACGCACGGTGGAGACCCATGTGGGCTCGATCCTCGCCAAGCTGGGTCTCGCGACCAGCGACGAGGACCACCGCCGAGTGCTCGCCGTGCTGGCGTACCTGTCGTCGACCTAGCCGGCCGGTAGCCCCTGGAACACTTCCCTCAATTTCACCGTATAGCAGAATGGGGGGCTTGCCGCAAGACCCGGGTGCTGCTGCACAATCGTCGGCCGGACCAGAAACGGACGACGGACACGGGTCGGCGACGGCCTCGAAGGGATCGCGATGAGCGAGTTGTACGTGGTGGGTCTTCACGAGGTCGACGAGAGCCAGCTCGCAGTCGTCGGCGGCAAGGGCGCGCAGCTGGGGGCGCTATCGCGGATCGACGGCATCCGGGTGCCGGCCGGCTTCTGTGTGACCACCGATGCCTTCCGGCGCATCATGGCTGAAGCGCCCTCGATCGGCGATCGGCTCGACCAGCTGTCGCGTCTGCCTTCGCTGATTTCGGGGGATGCGGGGCGCGCGGGGGGTTCGGGGGATCCGGGGAGCTCGGGGGATCCGGGCGAGCGGGACGCGATCCGCACGCTCAGCGCGGAGATCCGCCGGATCATCGAGGAGATCCCCGTCCCGGGGGATCTCGCGGCGGCGATCACCGGCGCGGTCGCCCGGCTCGGCGAGCGCGGCGCCTACGCTGTCCGATCCAGTGCGACCGCAGAGGATCTGCCGACGGCTTCATTCGCGGGCCAGCAGGACACGTACCTCAATGTCTTGGGGCCAGCCGCGATTCTGTTGCACGTCAGCCGGTGCTGGGCCTCGCTGTTCACCGAACGGGCCGTCACCTACCGGCAGCGCAACGGCATCGACCACGCGGGAGTCCAGATGGCTGTGGTCGTCCAACAGATGGTCTTTCCGCAGGCAGCCGGCATCTTGTTCACTGCTGATCCCATCTCGTCCAATCGGAAGGTGGCGTCCGTGGAGGCCAGCTTCGGCCTCGGCGAGGCCCTGGTCTCCGGCCTGGTGAACCCGGATGTCTTCACGGTGCGCGACGGCGAGATCGTCACCAAGACGATCGCCGCCAAGCAGCGTGCGGTGTTCGCCGACCCGGCTGGCGGGACCCAGGAGCAGGCGATCGAGATCGGTCAGCAGGAGCAGCCGGCGCTGACGGATGCCCAGGTCGTGCGGCTCGTGGAGCTCGGCCGGCGAATCGAAGCGCACGTCGGCCGCCCTCAGGACATCGAGTGGTGTCTGACCGGCGACGGCTTCCAGATCGTCCAGAGCCGCCCGATCACCACCTTGTTTCCCATCCCGGAGTCCGGCGACGCCCAGAACCACGTCTATCTCTCCGTCGGCCATCAGCAGATGATGACCGACCCGATGAAGCCTCTGGGGCTCTCGTTCTGGCAGCTGACGACTCCGGCGCCCATGGCCGAGGCCGGCGGCCGACTGTTCGTCGACGTCACCCAGCGGCTGGCCTCGCCGACGAGCCGCGCCGGCCTGCTGGAGCTGATGGCGCGATCGGATCCGCTGATGACGGACGCGCTGCGGACCGTTCTCGCTCGTGGCGACTTCATCCGATCGCTAGCTGCCGAGGATCCGCCCAGGCCGCTGCCTGGCGGCGCGACGGCGCCGCTCGAGACGGATCCAGCCATCGTCACCGAGCTGATCGGGCGCAACGAGGCCTCCGTCGCTGCTGTGAGACGCGACATCGCGACGTTGTCCGGAGCGGCGCTGCTCGACTTCATCCGGGCCGACATCCAGGAGCTGAGGCGGATCTTGTTCGATCCGCAGAGCCATCAGGTGTTCATGTCGGCGATGGACGCCACCTGGTGGCTCAACGGACACCTGGAGGAGTGGCTGGGCGAGAAGAACGCCGCCGACGTGCTGACCCAGTCGGTGCCCCACAACGTCACATCGGAGATGGGGCTGGCCCTACTCGACGTGGCCGACGTGATCCGACCGCACGCCGACGTGGTGGCGTTTCTGCAGCAGCTCGAGGCGGCTGGCCGAGGTGGCGACATCGAGGGCGAAGGATTCCTGGACGAGTTGTCGGAGCTCGCCGGCGGACAGGAAGCACGGGAGGCGATCGGGGCGTGGCTCGACACGTACGGCATGCGCTGTGTCGGTGAGATCGACATCACCCGGCCACGGTGGAGCGAACGGCCCGCCACGCTCGTGCCGCTGATCCTCGGCAACATCAAGAACTTCGAGCCGGGAGAGAGTCGACGGCGCTTCGAGCGGGGCCGGGAGGAGGCGTGGCGCAAGGAGCAGGAGCTGCTGGGGCGCTTGCGAGCACTGCCGGATGGAGAGCCCAGAGCCGAGGAGACGAAGCAGATGATCGACCTGGTGCGGACTTTCATCGGATACCGGGAGTATCCGAAGTACGGCATGGTGAGCCGCTACTTCGTCTACAAACGAGCCCTGATGGACGAGGCCGAGCGCCTCGTCCAGGCGCACGTCCTTCGTGAGCTCGAGGAGATCTTCTATCTCACGTTCGCCGAGCTCACCGACGTCGTGCGCACCCGCCGCGTGGATCACGAGCTGATCGACCGGCGCAAGGATGCGTTTCGGTCGTACGAAGCGCTCACGCCGCCTCGTGTGCTCACCTCTGAGGGCGAGGCCATCACCGGGACGTACCGACGCGACGATGTGCCCGCCGGCGCGCTGATCGGCCTACCGGTGTCCGCCGGAACCGTCGAAGGGCGGGCGCGCGTCATCCTGGACATGTCACGGGCCGATCTCGAGCCGGGGGACATCCTCGTCACGACCCACACCGATCCCAGCTGGACGCCGCTGTTCGTCGCCGTGGCAGGGCTGGTGACCGAGGTCGGAGGACTGATGACGCACGGCGCAGTGATCGCCCGGGAATACGGACTGCCGGCCGTTGTCGGCGTGGTGGATGCCACCCGACTGATCGCCGACGGGCAGCGGATCCGGCTGCATGGAACCGATGGGTACGTCGAGGTCTTGTCGTGAACCGTCACAACTGAACGCTGTTTTTTCGCTTTCCGCATTTGTGTTCGGCGTTGCGTGCAGAATCTGCTCCGAAGTCGATTCCACCAGCAGAAAGTCACGCATCAATGATCATTCGCAAGGTCGCCGTTGCCGTCGCCGTCGCGAGCGCGCTGTCCGTCGGTGTGTTCGCCGCTCCCGCCGAGGCAGCCACCGTCAAGTCGTTCAAGAACTGCACCGCCCTCAACAAGGTGTATCCGCACGGTGTGGGCAAGAAGGGCGCCAAGGACCGCACGAGCGGCAAGCGGGTGACCAACTTCAAGGTCAGTAATGACCTGTACGCGCACAACGACGGCGGCTCCAAGCGCTACTCCGGCGAGCACGACCTGGATCGCGACAACGACGGGATCGCCTGCGAGAAGCGCTGAGACTGCGCTGGCCGGCTCAGGGCTGGCGAAGTGAAGCGAGCGAAATGGAAAAAGTGCGGTCCAGTACTCGCCGTGCCGCGTCCCGTCAGCCTGGGCGATCCACGCCAGACTGCACGAGCCCGCACTTTTTCCGCGGCCGCGCCGCAACGGGCGGCGACAGTGCTATCCAGAACGGACCAGCGGCCGGTCTCAGCGGCCGCCCGCCGCGGCGTACCAGCGGCGCAGACGCTCGAGACCTTCGTCGAGGCTGACGGCCGGCGTCCAATCCAGTAGCTGCCGGGTGCGGCGCTGATCGAACCAGTGCGCGGTGGACATCTGCTCGACCACGAATCTGGTCATCGGCGGGTCGCCCGACACCCGGCCGGGGCGGACCCGATCGGCCAGTCCCCAGACCGACTGGGCGACCGCGCCGGCTGCCAGGGCCAGCGGGACCGGCACGTGCCGGTGCGGTCGCGGCGCGCCGGCCGCCGCACAGAGGTCACCCATCAGCTCACCGATCGGCCGGGGTTCGCCGTTGGTCACGACGAGTGCCTCGCCGTGCGCATCGCCTTGCCCGGAGCCGCAGCGATCCACAGCGGCGACCAGGGCGTCGACGGCGTTGTCGATGTATGTGCTGTCGACCAGCGCGGCTCCGGAGCCGATCACCGGCAGGCGTCCGGAACGCCCCCGCTCGACGATCCGGGCGACGAGCTGCTGATCGCCCGGGCCCCAGACCAGGTGCGGCCGAACGGCCAGCACCGCCAGCTGAGCGTCGTCCGCGGCCAGCGCCACGCGCTCGGCCATCGCCTTGCTCCGGGCGTACGGCCCGCGCGCCCGTTCGGGATCGGCCACGCCCGCGCCCTCACCGGCCAGCGACCGGCCGGCGTGCGCAACCGACGGCGATGATACGTAGATCAGACGGGGAACTCCGACTGCGCGGCAGGCGTCGACCACAGCCTGCGTACCCCGGACGTTGATCCGCTCGTAGTCGGCCCACCGACCAGTGACGTTCACCTTGGCGGCCAGGTGGATGACGGCGTCCTGGCCCTCGGTCGCCCCGCGGACGGCGACCGGGTCGGACACGTCGGCGAGCACCTCCGCGACACCCAGGCCGTTTTGATCCAGGCCTGGTCCGCCCGAACCCAGACCGCCCAGTCCACTCGGTCGGCGCTGGAGAACGGTCACCCGGACGCCCCGCCCGGCGAGTGCGCGGGCGACACCGCCGCCGAGCAGTCCGCTTGCCCCAGTGACCAGGACTCTCACGGACGGCCGGGCCGACGCCCCGAGAGAACCCGCCCGGCCCAGCCCGCCACTCGCGCGCGGTCGATCTTGGCCTGGTGCCGGATGTCGGTGGGCAGCTCGCGAGTGAGCAGCACGGCCGCGACCGGGACGCCCGCGACCGCCCGCACCGCGGCGGCCAGCCCCGGATCGGCCAGCCCCGGATCGGCCAGCCCCGGATCGGCCAGCGTTCGGCGCGATCCAACGGACCCGTGCAGCAGGCCGCGGCCTGACCCCACCTGGCGACCCGAAGCAGTGGACGCGACGACCACCGCCACGACCTGCTGGGTGCCGGCCGGCCCGACGCCGACGACCGCAGCCGACTCGACTCCGTCGACGAGCTCGATCCGGTGCTCGATCGCGACGGGAGTCACCGGACCGTCTGCGGTGGTGATGACGTGCACCAGCCGACCCTCGACCCACAACCGATCGTGATCGTCGAGGTGACCGACATCGCCGGTGCGGTGCCAGCCCTGATTGCGTGTGCTTTCCCGTTCTGTCGCCCACAGCCGGTCGTAGCGGTCCTTCACGTGCGCGGCGGCAACACAGATCTCGCCGGTGATGGCGGTCGCGCTGGTCAGCTCGCCGGTCGCCGTGCCGGCCGGGTCGAGCGGGCTGATCATCACCCGCACCCCGGGCAACGGCCGGCCGACGCAGACCCCGTTGCCGGAGCCTGCGGCCTCGATCTCGGCGAGGGAGATGTCGGTGACCGGCAAGGCCTCGGTCATTCCGTACGGCGTGTGCAGCTCCGCGCGGGGCAAGGCCGCCTGCACCTTCCTCAGCAGGGCTGGCGACACGGGCGCGCCGGCGGACAGCACCAGTCGGATGCCGTCCAGCGCCCGACGCTGGTCCGCGGTGAGTGCGCCCGCGGTCGCCGCCACGTTCCGCAGGGCCGACGGGGACGCGAACACCAGGGTCGCATCGACCGAGGCCGCGGCGTCGGCGAGCGCGCCGGCGGTCAGGCTCGCGGGCTTGGTCACATCCATGTCCGGCACGGCGGCGGCGATCCCGAGGGCCGGGCCGTACAAGGCGAAGGGCGCGAAGGCGGCGACCAGACGGTCCTGCCCGGTGACCCGACACACGGTACGGACGAGGTCGAGCTGGGCGCGGAGCTGCCGGTGCCGATACACGACCCCTTTGGGCGGCCCCGTCGCTCCGGAGGTGAACAGCACCGCGCCCTCGGCTTCGTCGGGCGATTCGAGGCCGGGCGACTCTGGGACGGGTGACTCGGGGTCGGGCGATTCGGGGTCGGGCGATTCGGGAGTTGGGGACTCTGGGTCGGGCGATTCGACCTCGGGGGCGTCTGGGGCGGGTGACTCTGGGTCGGGCGATCCGGGGGCGGCGGGGACTTCGCGTCCGGTCGTCGCGCCCGGGACCGGAGCGAGCATGAGCTCAGCCAGGGTGTGCTCGATTCGACCCAACCTTGCCAGCGCTGATCCGGCGGCACCGCCCACCAGGATCCGCCGCCCGGGCACACCGAGTGCGGTCGCAGCCACCAGACCGGCCGGAATGCCGATCAGCCAGTCCGGGTCCGCACTGCGCAGTGCGTCGCCCAGGCGGCGCAGCCCGAGCCCGGCGTCGGCCACGACGATCGACGCGCCGACCCGCCAGCAGGCGTACACCACGGTGGTCAGGTCCAGACCCGGCCGGACCAGCAGGCCGACCCGCTGACCAGGACGTACGCCGGCCCGGCGCAGCCCGCCGGCCAGCGCGGCGACGCGATCGTTGAGCTCGCCGAACGAGGTCAGCCGGGGCTCGATCTGCCTCCGCGTCGTTTCTTGCCCCGAGTCGGAAAACGGGGCCGTGATCGGGGCCTTGGAGCCTCGTTTCATGCCCCGAGTCGGAAAACGGCGGGGTGTGTCGCGCGCCAGGCGCCCGCCGGACAGCTCGGCGACCGCCACCTCGGGATCGCCGGCCCGCTCGAGTAGTCGGGTCAGCAGTGGCGGAGCACTGGCCGGGATCGCGGTAGCCGACTCCGGTGCGGGCCGTTCGGGTACGGCCCGTACTGGTGCGGGCGGTACTGGTGCGGGCGGTACTGGTGCGGGCGGTACAGCTGGGGAGGGGTCGATCGGGTCCAGCGAGTCGACCCATCGCCAGGCGTCCTCGGCCGCCCGCGGCCGATCCTCGACGAGCAGATGGGACGCTCCGGCGTAGCGGTGGACCGCGGCGTGCGGCAACCGGGTCTGGAGATCGCGCAGGTACGCCTCGCCGAAGACGCGGTCCCGCGGCCCCCAGAGCAGCAGGGTCGGCACTCCACTCAGCGCGGGCAACCCGGCCGCGATGCCGTCCAGGGTTGGCCGGCTGGGATGGTCCGGCTCGAGCGGGATGTCGGCAACGAAGTCACCGATCGCCTGCCGCCGAGCGGCCGTCTCGTACGGGGCTCGCAGAGCGGAGCGGATCTCCGCCGGCAGGGACGGCCGAGACAGCGCCGCCGCGCCGCGGACGAAGGCATCGGTGCGGACGCAGGCGAGCTCGCGCAGCGCGCGGCTCCGGGCCAGCCTGATCAGCCCAGGTGCCCGCGTACCGGATGGAAGGGCGACGCCGGTATTGGTCAGCAACAGTCCGACGAGTTGCTGAGGGTGTCGCTCGGCAAAGCCGATGGCGATGGGTCCGCCCCAGTCGTGCGCGACGACCACGAGCGGGCCAGTGATGTCCAGCGCGGCGGCGAGGGTGTCGAGGTCGTCGACTCGCTCGGCAAGGGTCCGCGGCCGTTCCGTACGTTCGGAGAACCCCATCCCGAGCTGGTCGATCGCCACGACCCGCCAGCCCGGCGGCGCGGCGGCGATGAACCGGCGCCACAGGTACGACCAGGTGGGGTTGCCGTGGACGCAGAGCATGGTGCCGCGCACGGGCTCCACATGGTTGTCGAGCAGGTGCCAGCCGCGCGGTATTCCCGCTGAGTCGGAGACCGTGACGAACCGCGACCAGCTCGGGTCAAGGCTGGGCAACGCACCCGGGATCACGCCAGCCGCCGGATGAGCATCGATCGGGCGTGAGGCGGGCGGTCCGGGCGCGGTGCGATCGGAGGAGGTCGCGCCGGAGGCGATCGGGTCGGAGGAGGTCGCGCCGGAGGCGATCGGGCCGGAGAAGGTCAGGTCGGAGGCAGTCACCAGATGAGCTCGGCGTACGAGGTGTTCAGCCCCGAGCCGATGCCGAGCAGCAGGATCCGGTCGTCGGGCCGGAACGACTCCGCGTGCCTCGCCAGCGTGAAGGGCACGGCTGCCGGGCCCATGTTGCCGTAGTGGGGCAGGGTCAACGGGAACCGTGACGGGTCGACGCCGAGCGAGCGAGCCATCGCGTTGATGTGGACGACGGAGGTCTGGTGGGCGACGAACCAGTCGATGCCGCTCCAGTCGAACTCCTCCTTCGCGTCGGTCCAGGTCGCCATCGCGAGCTCCAGACCGGCTTCGAAGAGACCGCGGCTATCGGTTCGCATCCGGTTGAGATCGCCGACACACAGGTCGTGGTGCTCGGTGCCGGCCCGGCTCACACCGCCGATCACGCGGTGGCCCTCGGGATGCTGGTCGGCGCGGCCCAGCACCATGGCCGCCGATCCCGAGCCGAGGGTCAGTGTGGCGAACTGCTCGCGCAGCTCCGCGGCGGTGGTGTCCTCGCCGGCGAGCCGGGCGAGCGTCGTCTCCTGCGTGTAGCGCGATCCCTCGCCGTCCACGAGTAGGGCGTACTCGGCCTGGCCGGAGTCGATCATCGTGCCGGCCAGCTGGATCGCGTTGACGAAACCAAGGCAGGCGTTGGCGATGTCGAAGTTGAGGCAGCTGGTGGGCAGGTCGAGCTGGTGGTGGATCGCGACGGCTGTGGACGGCTCGAGGTAGGCGCGGGACACCGAGGTGTTGATCATCACGCCGACCTGCTCGGGTCGTACCCCTGCCTCGGCCAGCGCCTTGGCCCCGGCCATGGCTGCAGCGTCGGCGAAGCTCACGTCCTCCGGCCACCAGCGCCGCTCCACCACCCCGGCCAGTTTCTCGAGCATGCCCGGCTTGTGACCGACCCGCCGATACGTGTCGGTCAGCCGCTCGTCGAAGGCTGCCGAGGTCATCACCACCGGCGCCTCGACGGCGCAAACCGTCAACACGGCCGTGTTCTGGTGCCGGAAACTGGCGTTACCGCTCATCGCTGTTCCTTCGCGCGTCCGGGAAGCCGATTGCGGATCCCACCTGTCCGATGTGCCTCCCCATGGTGACACGCGCCTGGTAGATCGAGCGTCGCGCTGTCCGATGGGCAGTCGTGGATGCCAGCCTTGGCCTTGTGCAGGACGTACGAGAGGCGTTGGCCGCAGCGGCAGATCCCGATGCCGCGGTCGCTCTCGCCCGCTACTTCCAGGTGCGACCTGGCGGGTACGGAGAGGGGGACTACTTCATCGGCGTGAAGCTGAGCAACATCCGCCGGTTGGTGGCCTCTCACCTGCGGACGCCGTTCGTGCCAGCGGAGTGGTGGGACCTGCTGCACAGTCCGGTGCACGAGGAACGGCTCGCCGCTCTGGTGGTGATGGCGGACCGCGCCGCGCGTGGTCAGGACGCCGAGCGCGAGCTGATCTACGACACCTATCTCGCTGCGACGCAGTGGATCGACAACTGGGACCTCGTTGATGTGAGCGCGGCGCCGGTGGTCGGCGGCTGGCTGCTGATGCGGGACCGGACTCCGCTCTATCTGCTGGCCGCTTCGGCGCTGATCTGGGAGCGGCGGATCGCCATGGTCGCAACCCACCAGCTGATCCGCGCAGGTGAGACCGAGGACACCTACCGGCTGGCCGTGGCCTTGCGGGCGGATCGAGAAGATCTGATCCAGAAGGCTGTCGGCTGGATGCTGCGCGAAGCTGGCGCTCGGGTCGACGAGGCGGAGCTGCGCGGTTTCCTGGCGGCGTACGCACCCGAGCTGCCCCGGACCACCCTCCGGTACGCGGTCGAACGATTTCCGCCCGAGGTGCGGCTGCACTTTCGCCAGCTCCGCTGATTGTGCCCGCCGAGACTTTGCACCCTTTAGGGCTCATTGCACCCCGTGCAAAGGGTGCAAGGACGCCTAGCGGGAGCAAAGTCTCGGCGGCCACGGGTCAGCGTCGGCTGCCAACCTTCGTCCCGGCCGTTGCGCGGAGCGCCTCGATGCTGCCGTCGTCGCAGCTGTCCCAGAACCCGCCGACCACGTCGCTCAGCTGGCTGAAGGATGCAGCGACGTACAACAGCTCCTGGTAGTGGGTGATGTCGTAGTCGGTGGTGCCCATCGCCACGATGTCGAGTGGCCGGAGCGTCATCCCGCGGAACTCGCAGATCTCGCCGGGACTGGACAAGATGCCGGCGCCGTACGCCTTCGGCCCGTCCGGCTCGTCGACCACCCCGAACTCCAGGGTGAACCAGAAGACCTTGCTGACGAACTCCAGCGCGGCGTCGGTCTCTACCCGTCGGGCCGCGGCGCCGGCGGCCTCGTACAGCGCGGTGAATCGGCGGTCGGCAAGGGTGTTGCCGTGTCCGACCACCTCGTGCAGTACGTCGGGCTCCGGGGTGTAGAGCGGCACCGAGTGGTGGCGGACGTACTGCGTCGCCCAGAAGGCGTGCTCGGCCAGCGAGCCGTAGAACTCGCGCAGCGGGACCAGGCCGGCGGCCGGTCGGTAGCGGAACCCCGACAGCGGGGCGAGCCACTCGCTCAGCTCCTCGAGCTGGGGGATGTGATCGGTGGGCAGGTCGAGTGCCTGCTTGCCGTCCAGGAACTCCCGGCAGGCGTACGTCCGGTGCTTGTCGAGAAGATCCTCGCTGACGACCCGCCAGACCTCGTGCTCGGCGTCGGTGTAGTCGATCGTCGGGCACGGCTCGCCGGGCTGCCACGCGCTGGCAAGAGTCGCCAGCCGGTCGCGGCGCTCCCGATAGACCGGGTCGTTCAGCCCTGGGTGGCCGGCGCCGAGCTGGACCGAGAGCTGGCCGTCGCCGGTGTCGACGACCTCAGCGAAATACTGACCTTCCTCGAACATGTCTCCTCCTCGAGACACCGGCTGCTCGAAGGCCGCTCGATCGAGCGGCGCGCGAGACCGGACGGAACGGGTCGAGGCCGAACCCGGATCACGGGCGGCCGTCGCGGGGCGGAGCGGTCTGCCCAGCCCTGCTGCCATTGAAGCACTCAGGACGCAACGACGGCCGGTCGATCTGCCGCGCCTCAACGGGTGCCGGGTCGGAGCTAGGCCTGCTCCTGCGGAGGGGGTGCCGGCTCGGCCGGATTGGTCGTCGTGGCCGGAGTGGTCGTCGTGGCCGGAGTGGCGGTTGGCTCGTGATCGGGTACGCGACCGTGCAGGAAGATCACCCAGATCGTCTTCAGTGCGTCCCGCTTCCGAGGGGTCTCCTTGACGATCCTCTTCACCTCGGTCCCGGCGACGAAGAATCCCAGCAGGCCGATCAGAGTCTGGACGACGACGATGGTCGTGGTGACGACGGCAACCGACGGCGGGTGGCTCAGTCCGGAGAGGGCGTCGGTCAGGGCCGGTGCGAAAGCCCAGAACGGAAACCACCACAACAGGATGAAGAACACGCCGATCCGAAGGCGCAGCGGAGATGGACCGGCACGCTGTTCGCCGCCAGACGCGGAGGCTGGTTGGCTCATGCTGGTTCCCGACTCTGATGGGCATCGACGACGGCGGCCCGATGAAGTCGAGCATAGGGGCCGCAGCGGCTTCTGGATGATGGGGCGGCGCGGCAGGCGGAAGATCGGCGTCCTGAGTAGCACCGGATCTTCCGGTGCGGCGACGAGATGTCACGGCGGAGGAGGGAGTGGGGTCTCATGCTCATGAACCTGACAACACGGCGAGTCATCTTGTGGGTGACCGCAGCCATCGGTGCGTACGTCGGGGTCTGGGCCAGCTTCTGGCCGGACTCGTTCTACGCCGCGTTTCCCGGCTTGGGCCGGATCTGGATCTCCGTCGACGGCCCCTTTAACGAGCACCTGATCCGAGACGTCGGCGGTCTGTATCTCGGACTCGCGGCGGCGAGTGCGGCGGCCGCCTTCTCGAGGACGCCCGACGCAGGTCGGGTGATCGGCGTGGCCTGGACGGTCTTCGGGCTGCCGCACCTGATCTACCATGCGAGCCACTTCGCAGAGATGGCGCCGATCGATGCCGTCGGCAACGCGATCACGCTGGGCAGCAGCCTCATCCTGGGGGTGGTCCTGCTGCTGCCGGGTCCACCCGCTCGAGGCGCCGTGTCACCGCAGCCGCTGCGACAAACGAGAGCCGGACGATGAAGATTGCGGTCGCCGGAGGGACTGGACTCGTGGGTGGCCTCGTCGTCCGGGCCGCCGAAGAGCAGGGTCACGATGTGGTCGTGCTGGCTCGCAGTCGCGGCACCGACCTGGCCACCGGATCCGGCCCGAACGACGCCCTCGCCGCCACCCTGGCTGGCGTCCTGGCCGGCGTCGACACCGTGATCGACGTGTCCAACACCACGACCACGTCGGCCAAGGCGTCCACGGCGTTCTTCAGCACCGTCACCGCGAACCTCTTGGCCGCCGAGCAGGCGTCCGACGTACGACATCATCTGGCGCTCTCCATCGTCGGCGTCGATCGCGCACCGACCGGCTACTACGCCGGGAAACGGGCGCAGGAGCAGCGGATCGAGGACGCCCCGCTGCCGTGGACGATCATGCGGGCGACCCAGTTCCACGAGTTCGTCGCGCAGGTCTACGACGCGGCCAAGGTCGGGCCGCTGCACATTGCGCCGAAGATGCGGACCCAACCGGTAGCCGCGCGCGAGGTGGCGGAGCGCCTGGTCGGGCTGGCGTGCGGCGACCCTGCCGGCTTCGTCGCGGACTTCGGCGGTCCTCGCGAGGAGAGCCTGGTCGAGATGGTCCGGGCCTATGCGCGGGCTCGCGGGTCGAATGCCTGGATTCCTGCCTTACCGCTTCCGGGGGCCTTCGGCCGCGCGCAGCGAGATGGACGTCTGCTGCCCGGGCCTGATGCCGAACGAGGTGTGCAGACCTTCGCCGAGTGGCTGGCCGAGCTCTGACCGGGGATCGGCTGACCGGGCCGGCTGACCGGGCCGGCTGGTCGGTTCGGCTGGTCGGTTCGGCTGGTCGCCCCCCGCGGGGCTCGCCGGTCATCAGCCCAGTTGCAGGGCCACCACCCCGCCGACCGCCGCAAGGGTGAGCACGGTCCGAGCCGGGCTGAACCGTTCTCCGAAGATCAGCCACCCCAGCACGCCGGCCAGCAGCACGCTCGTCTCCCGGAGCGCGGACACCAGAGCCAGCGGAGCCTGGTTCTGCGCCCAGACCACGATGGCGTACGCCACCAGGGACATCAGCCCGCCCAGGGTGCCGAGCCGCCAGTGGGTTCGTAGCTCCGCCGCGAGCTCGGTCCGGTCCGGTCCGGCGAGGACAAAGCAGGTGAGTGGAAGCGTGACGCCCTGGACCGCGAACAGGGCCGCCGCGTAGCCCAGCGGTGCCCCGGAATGGCGGACGCCCTGGCCGTCCACCAGCGTGTAGCCGGCGATGCAGACCGCGGTCAGCACCCCCAGTCCAATTCCCCGGCGGCTGCCCCTCTGCCCTGCTACGCCAGTGCGCGAGGCGCCGACGAAGGTCAGCGCGATCAGCGCGCTGGCGATCACCGCGACGCCGATCAGCTGGAGTGTGCTCAGCTGCTCGCCGAGGACGACGACCGACACCACCGCCACCTGCACCACGGCGAGGCCGCGGACCAGCGGGTAGAGCTGGGAGAAGTCGCCGTGGGAGTAGGAGCTGGTGAGCAGGATCAGGTACGCGGTCTGCAGGGCCGCCGACACGGCCAGGTAGGGCCATGATCCGGTGGCCGGCAGTGGCAGCAGCAGGAGCCCGACGGCGCCGCCGAGCAGGTAGGCCAGCCCGATCAGGGTCGAAGCGGCGAGCCGGCTCGGGATGTGCTTGGCGATCGCGTTCCAGCCGGCGTGCAGGGCGGCGGCGAACAGCACCAGCGCCACGACGGACCCGCTCATCCCGGCACGCTACGTCACACGGCGCACCAGCGGTGGCTAGGTTGAGATGCGGTTGTGAGTCGATTCAACGACGCGGCCGGAAGCGACGAGAGGACTGGACGAGATGGCGACAGTGGTGGTGACCGGGGGTACCGGGAAGCTCGGCAGTGCGGTGGTGACGGATCTGCAGCTGCACGGCTACGACGTGGTGGTCTTCGACCGGGTGCGCCCGGCCGACGGTGCAATCGGTCCGAGGACGACGTACGTCCCGGTCGACCTGACGGACTACGGCCAGGTCGTCGACGCCATGCTCGGGGTCGAGGAACGTTACGACCACGTCGATGCCCTCGTCCATCTCGCGGCGGTACCGGCGCCGGGCATCGTGCCGAACCACTCGACCTTCGCCAACAACATGAACTCCACCTGGAACGTGGTCAGCGCGGCCCGGCGCGCGGGCGTGAAGAACATCGTCTGGGCCTCGAGCGAAACCGTGCTCGGGCTGCCGTTCGACACGCCGCCGCCGTACGTCCCGGTCGACGAAGAGTATCCGCCGCGGCCGGAGTCGACGTACTCGCTGGTGAAGACGATGGAAGAGACAATGGCGGCCCAGCTCTGCCGGTGGGACCCCGAGCTGAAGATGATCGGCTTGCGATTCTCCAACGTGATGCGACCGGAGGACTATCAAGGATTCGCGGACTTCCAGGACGATGCGGCCAAGCGGAAGTGGAACCTCTGGGGTTACATCGATGCCCGCGACGGCGCCCAGGCGGTGCGCCGCGGGCTGGAGTCCGACCTGACGGGCTGCGAGATCTTCGTCATCGCCAACGCCGACACCGTGATGGAGCGGCCGAACGCCGAGCTTCTGGCCGAGTGCTTTCCCGATGTCGAGGTGCGCGGAGAGCCGGGCCCGCACGACACGCTGCTGTCGATCGAGAAGGCCCGGCGGGTGCTCGGCTTCGAGCCGCAGCACAGCTGGCGTGACGAGGTCACCCGCAGCGCCTGAGGCACGCGGTCGTTCGCGGAAAAAGTGCGGGCCAGTGGTCGTCGCTCGCTACGTCGCCCGCCCAGGGCGCCGATGACCGCAGCGCACTGGCCCGGACTATTTCCGTTTCGTCGTCACACAGGTCGCGCCCGGTGGACAGACAAGTCCCGGTGCCAGAATCGAGTGGCCAGAATCGAGTGGCCAGAATCGAGTGGCCAGAATCGAGTGGCCAGAATCGAGTGCGCCGACGGGGCAACTCATGTCACGCTGCGCAGGAGGGCGATACCGGGTGGAGGACGCTGTAACGCCGCGACGTACCTGGGGCGCTCTCGCCTGGCGGGCCGCTGATCTTGCCTGGCCGGGTCACCCGACGCGCTGGCGAGACGTGCCTGGTCGGCTCGAACCGACTCTGGTCACGACGTTCCGGCTGACGGCGGCTGCAGTTGTTGCGTATCTGCTCACGCTGGCGCTGACCGACGGCGCCGTGGACCTGACCGGTGCCCTGACGGCGCTCCTGGTGATGCAGGCCTCGGCGTACTCCACGCTGAAGACGGGTGCGGTCCGAGTGAGCGCGGTGCTGGGCGGGGTGCTCATCGCCACCTTCTTGTCGAACTGGATCGGGCTGACCTGGTGGAGCCTGGGCGCCGCGATCGCGGCCTCGCTGGTGCTCGGCAAGGTGCTGCGGCTCGGCGACCAGGCACTGGAGACCCCGATCAGCGCGATGCTCATCCTCGCGGTCGCCGATCCGACCATCGCGGCCGAGGTGCGTGTTCTCAACACGTTCCTGGGCGCCGGCGTCGGGGTGGCGTTCAACGTGCTCTATCCACCAGCCATGCCGACCCGATCAGCCAGCGCATCGGTTCGCGCCGCGGCGGATGCTATTGCCGGCCCGCTCCAGGCGGCTGCCGAGGCGCTGCGCTCCGGCCCGATCACCAGGGAGCAGATCGGCGCCTGGCTCGACGCGGCCCGCGCGGCGGATCGCCGGGTCTCCCGGGCGAGCGCAGCCGTCAGCTCGTTGCGGGACAGTCGACGATTCAATCCTCGAGCAATCGCGACGACCGACGTCGCTCCGGTGCTGGCCAGCGGCGTCGAGTCGCTCGAGGGCTGTCTGCTGGGGGTGCGCGCGCTGTTCGTGGTGCTCCGGACCGAGGTCCCGACCGGGGACGCTCCCGACGATCCCTACGGCGAAGAGCTCCGCGCCGCCTTCGCGGTGGTGCTCGACGACGTCGGCGACTGCATGAATCAGTTCGGCGACCTCGTCGTCGCCGAGGCGGAAGACCGGGAGGAGGAAGTCGAACGCCGACTCGACGAGAGCCTCGACGTACTCCGTGAGACGCAGGCCATCCTCACCGAGCTGATCATGACCCAGGCCGAGCACAACAGGTCCTCGTGGCTGTTACGCGGGTCCATCCTGGCGGCGGTGAGCCACGTGCTCGCCCAGCTCGATCTGGAGGAACGAGCCAGAGCTCGACGGGTGTGGCAGGACGAGCAGGCCAGCAAGCCGCTGGCGCACCTGCCGCCGCTGGTCCAAGCGGCCCTGCCACACCCGGACCGGCCCTACCTGCGAGGACTGGGCCCTGACTCGCCCCTGTGGCGGAGCAACGACCCGGCCCAGCCAGCGATCGACCAGCTCGACGAGGACGAGCCGGACGGGGACCTGTCAACTGGCGATCGGTCAGCTGGTGACCTATCACCTGGCGACGTGCGGAAGGGCGACGGGCCGGACGGGGACGTGCCGCAGGGCGACGGGCCGGACGGGGACGTGCCGCAGGGCGACGGGCCGGACGGGGACGTGCCGCAGGGCGACGCATCACAGACGGACCGCTGAGCGGTGGACCCGCCGCCGCAGATACTTGACCGCTCCGGTGGACGGCGGGCGCAGAGGAGCTGAGTGGCAGGTCGTGGTTGGACAGCCGCCGAGAGCGACGGCCGCCGGATCTTCGTGGTCGTCTTCGACGATGGATGGGTGGAGTCGGCGCGGCAGATCCCGATCCTGCGCCAGCCGAACGTCGGCATGCCGCTGCTGATGCTCTTGATCATGCTTGCCGGCTTCGGTCTGTCTGCGGCGCTCGGATGGCTGTTGCTTGCCATCGACGCGCCGTACGAGCTCCTCGTCGTAGTGCCGGCCGTGATCGCCATCCTCGCGCTCGGTGTTCCGATGGGATGGCTTCTCGTGCGTCGCTTCCGCAGCCTTGTCAGCGGTAAGCCGCGTTGGGTGGATCCCGATCTGGCGGACGAGTCCATGTTGACGACGGGTCCGCCGCGTCCGGTCCGCGCGGCGACGTCTGCGGCCGAGCTGCGGCCGGTGGTCGGCCTGAGTCGCGTTGTCGCCACTGCTGACATCGGACACGTCGTGGTCGGTCAGGATGGTTTCGATCACCTGGTCACGGTGACCCTGCTCGATGGCTCGGTGCGTACGTATCGCTCGGCTGATCGGGTCCTGCCCGAGCTGCTCGGTCGAGCCGCGGACCGGGGTCGTGTCGACCGAGGATGATCAGGGTACGTTTCGGGCGTAGCCAGCACCGAGGAGCCAGCGATGACGACCGTGCCCGACGAACCCCAGGACGCCGACCCGACGCAGCTCGAGGAGGCAGGCGAGGCGATCGACGAAGCGAAGGCGGCCGCCGGCCGGGTGGCCAAGGACGAGAACATCGACACCGGCGGCGATCTGCCCAGCGAGGAAGAGAACTTTCCCTCGGCCGCGCGGACCCCAGACGCAGAGTCGGCCGAGGATCCCGAAGGTGCCGAGGGCGCCGCAGCTGCGGACGATACAGATGCAGAACCTGCGGCGGATGTGGAGCCGGGCGAAGCCTCGCCCGAGAAGTAGGCCGCGCGCCGGACCTGGGTGATCGTTTCCGACTCGGGCATGAAACGTGGCGTGAATCGGGTGGCTGGGTGATCGTTTTCCGACTCGGGGCATGAAAAGCGCGTGGCCGGTGCCGGAGGCATGTCGGAGACGCCGGCGAGACGTGAAGACAGCGGCTCGTAGAGATCCGCAATCATCGGCAACAGCCCGCACAGTTGGGCGCTGAGCCCTGCGTGGTCTGGTCGTGCCCGTTCGGTCGTGCCTGGCGTTCAGCCAGCATGTCATGACGACTTCCCCCGTCTCGGGCCGACGGGTACGGCCCCTGCCGGGCGATTCGGCTCGCCTGGTGACTTCGGCCTGCTGGCCTGCCTGCTCACCGAGGTAGTGCTGACGGCGGTGCAGACAACCCCGGACCGATGACGGACCAGGCGAGCGGTGCCAGTTCGTCGAGGCTCGGCGCCCGCGAGCCTGGTCGCGAGCTCGGCGGCCATCTCGTCGGGGGAAGAGCGGGTCCTGCGCCGCCATCGCCTCGCGGAGGCTGCGTAGCGGTTCGTAGCGGCGAACTCCGCACAGTCGATCCACAATGCCTCAGATCGGACTCCTCGGCGAGCCAGCGCAACAGCGTCGACCTGCCGTGCCGCGCCCGCCTGCGACCAGCGCGCGCGGTCACGCGAATCCGGCACGCGCGCCGATCTGGCTACTACCGCCCTCGTTATCGCACCGCATCGCCCAGATGTGGCGGTTCCGAGGCGGTACCGCCCTCGTTATCGCACCGCATCGCCCAGATGTGGTCGTTCCGAGGCGGTGCCGCCGCCCCCGTTATCGCACCGCATCTCCCGGATGTGGCGGTCCCGAAGCGCCGCCGCGTGCTACTCCACCTTCTCCGCGGGCGTCACCAGCAGATTCAGGACGGCACGCTCGATCTTGCCGTGGGTGACGCCGTCGGACAGGTCGGTGTCGGTGGCCGCAAGCCTCGGGGAGATCGTCACTCCGTCGGCGAACAGGTCGACCAGCCGTGGATCGACATAGGACTTCCGGGCGACGGCGGGGGTGTTGCCGAGGTAGCCGGAGACGTCCCTCATGGCCTTCGCCACCGCACGGCGGCGGGCCGTCAATGTCCGCGCGGACTCGTTCGCCTGGGCCAGCGCCACTGCCGCGATGACGGTGCCGTGCCAGGTCCGGAAGTCCTTGGCCGACACCTCACCGCCAACGACCTCCTTCACGTACGCGTTGATGTCGGCCGACGTCACGTCCTTCCACTGGCGCCCGTCCCGGTATGCCAGCAGCTCCGGGCCACCCCCGCGGCGACGGAGCAGGTCGCGGACGGCGGCGCGGACCAGGTCGTCGGCGAGGGCGACGTAGCGCTCCTGGCCCGACTTCGCGATGTAGTCGAAGACGACCTCGCCACCGGCGACGGTGACGTGCTGCTTCTGGATGGTGGCCAGCCCGAAGCTGTTGTTCGTCTCCGCGTACGCCTCGCCGCCGATTCGGAAGAAGCCCAGGTCGAGCAACCGGAAGGCGGTGCCGAGTGCCCGTTCGTACGGCATGCCGTCCAGCTCGAGATGACGCGCGACCTTTCGCCGGGCGCGAGGCAGCCGGGCGGCGACGGTCAGCACTCGGTCGTGCTTGTTCTTGTCCCGCTTGATCCGCCACTGCTCGTGATAGAGATACTGCCGCCGGCCGGCGTCGTCGGTGCCGACGGCCTGGAGATGGCCGTTCGGCACTGGGCAGATCCAGACCTCCTCCCACGCCGGTGGGATGACCAGACGCTTGCAACGCTCGATGTCGGAGGGTTCGAGCCGTCGCCCGACGTTGTCGAGGTAGATGAATCCCTTGCCGGCCCGGCGCCGGGTCCAGCCGGGGTCCTTCGGTGAGACGGTTCTGAGCCTGACCACACCAGAGTTGTACCCAGCTGGGTCGGCTCTCAGTTCTGAGGTACCTCAGGCATCCGGGCTGCCTCCGGGTCGCCAAGATGAGGCACTTGCTCGATGGCACGCCGGCGCCTTAGGCCGACGCTGAATACATGAGCCTCTTCAACGACTACAGCCACCAGATCCTCCACCACCAGACCGAGTGGGAGCTGATCCGGCAGAACCGCTCGGATCGCCTTGCTCGGGAAGCCCGAGGTGTCGACACCGTCCTGCCCTGGTGGCGCCGACTGATCCATCCCGAACAGCGCCGATCGACGCGGCGCCGGGTCGCGAACGCCGGCCAGCAGCGCTATGCGCACTGAACGACCAACGCTATGCGCCCCGAACGACCAATGCGCACTGAACGACGCTGACGATGTCGGTGCCCGGTGGCACGATGGCGGACATGGTGCGAGTTGAACGTCTGTCCTCCCGACGGCTGGATGCCATGGTCGGGCGGACGTCGCAGATCGCCGAGCTGGCCGACGTGCTGGACGAGGTGGCCGGCGGCCGGAGCTGCCTGGTTTTGATCGGTGGCGAGGCAGGATCGGGCAAGACGACGCTGCTGGAGCTGTTCGCCGCCGAGCTGTCCACGTCGCTCGCGAGCCACCGCGCACAGGTCGTCCATGGCCAGTGCGTGGCGCTCGGCGGCGAGGGCCTGCCGTACGCGCCGATCGTCGGTGCGTTGCGCGAGCTGCTTGCGCTCTACGGGAGGGACCAGATCCTGGAGTGGGCCGGACCGAGCCGCGCATCGTTGGGGGTTCTGCTACCGGGTCTGGTGCCGAGTGCGGAACCGGGTGACTCGGTCCGGCTCCAACTGTTCGAGTCGGTCACCCGGCTGCTCGAGCACGCCAGCTCGCGGTCCCCACTGGTGCTGGTGCTCGAGGACATCCACTGGGCGGACGAGTCGACCCGCCATCTGCTCCGCTTCCTGGCCCGTGCCTTGACCGACGCCTCCGTACTGCTCATTGCCACCTATCGCACCGACGAGCTGACTCGGCGCCATCCGCTGCGCCCGTTCCTCGCCGAGATCGGGCGGCTGCCGGGCACGACGCGGATCGAGGTCGCCGGCCTGGATCGGGATGAGGTGGGTCAGCTGCTGACGGGGCTTCTCGGTCACGAACCGTCGCCGACCGTGGTGAACCTGGTGCACCGGCGGAGCGAGGGGGTGCCGTACTTCGTCGAAGAGCTCGCGCAGTCGGCCGCGCGGGGGTGTGTGGAGATGCCCGACACCTTGCGCGACGCGCTGATCGTCCGGATCCAGGCGATGTCGGACCGGGCGCAGGAGGTGGTGGCGCTGGCGGCGGTCGGTGGGCAACGGATCGACCACGAGCTGCTCGAGGCGGTCGCCGACGTGCCGTCGGCCGAGCTGGAGAGTGGGTTGCGCGAAGCAGTCGATGCAGCGGTGCTGCGGACCGACGAGAACGGCTACGTCTTCCGACACGCGCTGCTGCGCGAGGTCGTCCACGAGGATCTGCTGCCCGGCCAGCACGCCCGGCTGCACGGCCGGTTTGCGGCGGTGCTCGAGGCGCGGCCGGAGCTGGTCGGGCCCGAGGTGGCGTCGATGGAGATCGCGCATCACTACAGTGCCGCGCACGAGAGTGACAAGGCCTTCCGCTGGTCGATCACGGCGGCGACGTCCAGAGCGGCCGCGTTCCACGAGTCGTTGAAGATGTACGAACGCGCCCTCGAGCTGTGGGACCAGGTGGAGGATCCGGAGCGGATCGCCGGGCCACGTGCAATGGTCCTGGAGAAGGCCGCCGATGCTGCCTGGGACGCCGCCGAGAACGAGCGGGCGCTGAGCCTCGTCAACCAGGCGCTGGAGGAGACCGCACCTGGTCCGAGCGCGGACCTGGCACGTCGGCTGATGGTGAAGAGCCGGCTGCTCGGCGCTCTCATGCGCGCCGGCGCAGTGGAGGCCGGCACGGCGGCGGTCGAGGCGATGCCGCCGGACATCGACCTCAAGGCCAAGGCGTTGGTGCTGAACCAGCTGTCGACGGTCCTGATGCTGATCGGGCAGCACCGCCGAGCCGTCGAGATCGCCAGCGAGGGGATCGAGGCCGCGATCGAGGCAGGCTCGGTGACCCTGGAGGCCAACGGGTACATCTCCCGCGGCAGTGCGCTGGTCGGACAGGGGCGGGAGGACGAAGGCCTTGCCGATCTCGCCCGGGGCGGCGAGCTGGCCACCGGCGAGACCAAGACGATCGTTCGCTACTACGTCAACTACTCCGACGCGCTGCATCTCGCCGGCCGCTACGACGACGCCGTCGAGAAGGCACTTGCGGGCATCGAGGTGTCCCGCAGCATCGGCTTGGAGCGCTCGTTCGGCAGCATGCTGGCGGGCAACGCGGCGGAACCGCTGATCGCGCGGGGCGAGTGGGACCGGGCCACCCGGATGATCCGGCGCGCCCTCGAGCTCGACCCGCCGCTCCAGCACCGCGCCCATCTGCGGATCGTGCGTGCCTGGCTGCTGGTCTGGCAGGGACGGCTGGAGGATGCCGACGCCCTGCTCGCGGAGTTCCGCAGCCTGATCCGCCCGGAGCAACCGGCGCCGCAGTATGCGATCGGAGCCATCCGGACCGACGCCGAGCACGCGCTCGCCGTGGGGGACCCGGACCGCGCGTGGGCCGACCTGCAGCACTTCCTGGCTCATGCCGACACCTACTACGCACCACTGGTCTTTCCCGTGCTGGCCGTCGCTGCGTCCGCCGCCCGCCAGCTGGACGATCGAGACGGCGGCCATCAGCGCGCCACGCAGATCAGGTCCGTGTTCGACACGGTCCGAGTGACCCGGATCCGGGACTCCTGGGGGCCGATCGTGCTGGCCGAGCTCAGCGACAGCACGGCGGACTGGCGACATGCGTACGGCCATGCGCTCGGTCGGAACATCCCGGCCCACCTGGCGCCGTACGCCGGACTCCGGTTGGCGCGGCACCTCACGGCGGTCAGCGACCGCGCCGAGGCCAAGGCGGTGCTGGCCGAGGCGATCGAGCGAGCGGAGGAGCTGGGTGCCGGCCTGCTGAGCGACCGGCTGCAGACGCTCGCCCGGCAGCTCGGTCTGGCTTCGACCCCGGCGCCGACCTCCGACGGCTCGGCCTTCGCCGATCTCACCCCGCGAGAGCTGGAGGTGCTGCGGCTGGTGGCAGCGGGCCGGACCAACGGGGAGATCGGCGCCACCTTGTTCATCAGCACCAAGACCGCCTCGGTGCACGTGTCGAACATCCTCGCCAAGCTCCGCGTCTCGGGTCGCGGCGAGGCAGCAGCCGTTGCGTACCGGCACGGGCTGGTCGGCGTCTAGCGACCACCAACCCGTCGCTGGCGCGCATCCCTGCTGCGGCAGGGGCCTTTCGGGTGCCCGCGAGCTGAGCGCAGCGCCGGATGCCAAAGGTGCATCTGCCCAGGCACCACCCTCAGAATCGGCTTCGGAACAGGCCGCCCCTTCGGTCGATGGCCAGGGCTCTCGATCACCGGGCGTGACCGGGCGACACGTTTCGCTTACAACGTAAACTGATTCCCGGTCCATAAAGCCGAGACAAGAGGTCACCGACATGACGATGCGTAGCTCGGCAAGTCCTCGGAACGACCACGCCAACCCTGACGTACGTCCCATCGCTGACGGTCGACTCGAAGAGCTCCGCCACCTCCGGCGGCGGTTGGAAACGCTGCCGGTCATCGAACAGTCCAAGGGCATCCTGGTCCGTCACTACGGCATCGATCCCGAAGCCGCGTTCGAGCTGCTGCGCCGGTGGGCGTGCGACAACAATCGCAAGTTGCACGAGATCAGCCAGCAGATCGTGGCCGCCGCGCCGTCATCCAACGACCCTCAGCCGACGCTGAACCGCTTCCTTCACGACCTCCGGTCCGGCGTCAAGTAGTCGTTGTCGACGCGGCCGGTGTCGGAGGTCCGGTCGGCGAGGGCAAAATCACACGAGACGGCTTCGTTCGGGGGCCAAAGGATTCCCCCGCCGAGCGCAGCAAGGAAAATCGTGCAGAGCTTTCTCACGGTCTGAACCTCCCGCTTGGAGACTCGCACCGGCCGCCGACGATGTAAACAGCTCGCGCGCCAGCCTCGACCTGTACCCCGTTCACACGCTGACGCTCGACGGCAGGCCCGTTCCTCAGACCAGGGTCGAAACCCGCGCGTTCTCAGTGGACTTCCCGCCAGACAACATCCTCGACACCCACGACACGCAGGGGCTGTCAGTCGGTACCGGCTGGGTGGCGCCGCTGCCGCCGCTTCGACCCGGTCGACACACCCTCGTCATCCACGATTCCGGCCCCACGGTCCAGCCGATCGACAGCACGACGACAATCGTGGTCCAGCGCCGTCGCTGACAGCCCGCCGCGGATGTCGAGCGGCACCTTCCGTACCGCTACTCGTCGAGCCCGGTCACGGAGGGCGTCCGGTCACTCGCCGTGCGCGGCCTCCGCTCCAGCCTCGGTGTCGGAGCTCGCCCGCACAGGGTCGTGGTCCGGCGCCGCTTCGACCAGAGCCGGTTCCTGAGCAGCGATCCACTCCAGCGCCACATCGGCGACGTCTCGCCAGCCCGCGTCGATGGTGAGCGAGTGCCCCCGACCCTCGAGCTCTCGATACTCGGTGATCGACGGGTTGTCGGCGTACAGCTTGAATACTGCTTCGCTGACCGATCGGGGAACGGTGTGATCCTCGGTGCCGGTGATGAGCAGCAGCGGACCACGGACCGCGTGATGGGAGTCGACGGCGGCCGGTGACCCTTTCACGAAGTTGGCGGTGGCATCCTCGAACAGGGGCCGGCCCGGACCCGGGATGGTCCACTGCTCGAACAGCGCATCGGACTCCTGCTCGGTCAGCGTGTTGCCGAAGCTGTAGCGGAACTGCTTCGCGGTCAGCGCGACGGTCCGCTTCCTGTTCGCCGGATTGCCGAGAACCGGCAGGCCCGACCGGAGCTGGGAGAACGGCAGCACCTTGACCCCCTTGATCGGGGCGGGGTCGATGGCGACGGCCGCGCTGGCGTAGCCGTTGGCGAGCAGCTCCTGCGCGATCAAGCCACCGAAGGAGTGACCGACCACGATCGGTTTGACGCCCATGGTGTCGATCAGGTCCGCATAGTGCCGGCAGATGTCGAGGATGCCGACCCCGTCGAGAGGGCTCGGATCGTCGCGGGTCGCCTGGACGGTGTCGGCATCGCCGGGCCAGCCTGGCGCGGAGGTGGTGTAGCCGCTGTCGCGGAACAGCTCCTGCCACGGTTCCCAGGCGCTGGAGTGGATCCACAGCCCGTGGATGAACAGCACCGGCAACGGATGATCGGTGGTGGGTTGAGACACGATGACTCCCTGATCGTCGAGGTTTGGAATGTGAGTATGACGGCGACGTCTACAGCGTCTGGACGAGGCCACCGTCGATAGCGAAGTCCGCGCCGGTGACATTGCCGGTCCGGTCGCTGGCCAGCACGATGACGAGGTCGGCGATCTCCGCGGGACGGGTGAACCGACCGGTGACCGCGCCGGCGGCGGCCTGAGCCGCGATATCGGCTGCATTGGCCCCGGCGGCGTGCGCGACGGTCTCGGCCACGCCGTGGTCGCCCAGCCAGAGTCCGGTCGTCACCGGTCCGGGACTGATCGTGTTGACCCGGATCCCGGCCGGCCCGACCTCCTTCGACAACGACTTGCAGAAGTTCGTCAGCGCCGCCTTCGCCGCCGAGTAGTCGATGACGAGTGGGTCGGGGAGGTAGGCGTTCACCGAGCTGATTGTGATGATGCTGCCGCCACCGCGTCGGATCATCTCGGGAAGCGCGGCACGGGTGGTGCGCACCGCAGCCATCAGGGTGAGCGCGATCGACGCCTCCCAGGCGTCGTCGGTGACGCTGCCGAATCCCTCCGGACGGGGCGTGACGGCACCGGCGTTGTTGACCAGGATGTCCACACCACCCAGTTCCCGAGCCTTCTCGACCAGGGCGAGCGGGCCGGCAGGCCCGGAGAGATCCACCGGTACGAACACGACCCGACCGGTCGCCTGCAGGCCGGGCAGGTCCGGTCCGGCTGATCGAGCGCCGGCGACGACGGTGGCCCCTTCGGCGACCAGCGCCTGGGTCACCGCCAGGCCGATGCCTTTGCTGGCCCCGGTGACGACCGCGATCTTGTCCTTCAGGTTCAGCTCCACCTCGGCTGCCTCTCTTCGTTGTGTAGTTGTGTATACGCTGCGGCGGCTGTCCGCGCTCCGCCGGGCATCAGCGGGTGGCCTGAGCCGCGTCCCTGATCAGGTCGACGACATCGCGGGACCGGGAGATCATCGACAGGTGCGAGGCGTTCACCTTGGCGATGTGAGCCCGGGCGCGGTTGGCCATGACGATCTGCTCTGCCGCTGGCAACATTCTGTCTCGGGTGCCCACCAGCGCGCAGGCGAGGATCGAACGCCACGCAGGTGGCCCCGAAGGGGTAGCCAGGGCGCTCAGCGTGGCGGGGCGCTGGGCGGCAGCGAGCACCGCTGCGGTGTGCTGCGGAAGATCGTTGGCGAACGCGTCGACGTACACCGCAGGCAGGATGTATACGTCGAAAATCGCCTGGTGCGCTGCCGGGTGGACGCCCTGCTCAGCGAGCACCTGGACGTGGCCATCTTGCGGGTGACGCGGCAGATGGTGGCCGACCATCCGAGCGGCTGGCACTACCGGCTGCTCCGGCTCGAACCCATGCTGTTGGTCGGCCGGGGTACTGACCCCCGCCAGCCGACGGCGTCCTTCGACGACCGGACGATCGAGGTGTCCGCCGACACCCCTGGTTCTGGGATGTACAGCGTGCACGGAGACTTCCTCAGCGCCTCCGAACGAGACACCGGGACCCCCTTGCGCTGGCTGGGCAATCCGGGCACCTTCAACAACTGCCTCGCTGCACTGATGCGGGCGACCACACCGGCGTACATGCTGGAGTTCGCCAGCTATGTCGAGCGGTACGCAGCCGTCGGTCTGCCTGGGTACCAGCCGCTGGAGTATCAGCCCCTCTACCCCTGGTCGATCGCCTGGTGAGACGAACAGCTCACGGAGCCCGTGGCCGAGTTCGTCCGGACGGCGCGCGCCCTCTCGCCAGCTCGGTAGGCCGTCTGTTCCAGCGGGACCGGCCGCCCCTGGTTGCCGCTCGACGATCCAGCGAGCCAGGGGCGCGGTTGAGCGTCCGTGCAGCGCGGCGAACGTCGCCTCGGGCGAGAGCGGAAAGTCTGGGCACCCGAGCTCGTGCCGACTTTCCCTATGACGGGGCGGCACACTGTGCGGTGTCATGCCATCGTCCGAGCCCTTGAGATTCGTCGTCAATCGCCATCACGCCACAACGCTCCACTTCGACCTCCGGATCGAGGTGGACGGCGTCCTCGTGTCCTGGGCGGTGCCCAGAGGGCCGTCACTCGATCCGGCGGCCAAACGGCTGGCCGTACAGGTCGCCGACCACGGCATGGAGCACCTCGAGCTCGAGGATCGCTCGTCGGGCGGGAACGGGCGGATCCAGACCAAGATCGTCTGGGACACCGGCAGCTACCTGCCGGCGGAGCCGCCGGGTCCCGCCCTGGAACGCGGCCATCTGCGGTTCGTGCTGTCCGGCCACAAGCTCAGGGGCGGCTTTGCACTGACTCGCACTCGAATGGGTGGCAACGACCGAAACTGGATCTTGGTCAAGATCGCCGACGAGTACGCCGACTCCGACCGTGATCCCACCCGCGACGACAACCGGTCGGTCCTGACCGGGGTCACGAACGAGGACCTGGAAGCCGAGCAGTGAGCATCGAGAGAGGAAGAAGCGGCACCGCCCTCTCCTGCTATCGCCGTTTCCTGCCGCGCGGTGCGCAACCGCGCTGATCCCGAGCGGTGGACCGCTGCGGACTAGGCTGAGCGAGTGAAGTGGAAGTTCTTGTTCGCGGCCGGAGCGGTTGCCGGCGGCATGGCGTACGTCGCGCATCAGCGCAATCGCAAGGCGCAGCGTGACGCTGCGCTCTGGGCCGAGGCGACCGATCCGGTGGTTCCTTCCGCCGGCTGAGGGCTTCCGCGCCTGGAGCGTCGAGCGCCGGAGTCGCTACCCGTCGAGCGGCTCGACGGCGACCGTACGCCCAGTGGCCGCCGACTCGGCCGCGGCGAGCACGATGCTCAGCGTGCGGAGCGCCGTCCCGAGCCCGGGTTCGCGGTCGGGACCGGTGATTACGCGGGTCCGTGCCAGCTCCAGGAACGTCGCGATCAGACGCTCGTTGCCCGCGTCGCCGTACGGCAGCTCCAGCGGTCGCCCGCTGGCGGTGTCCAGACCGCGCAGGCGCGGGCGGAAGGCGTCGATGTAGAGGTCGCCCCTGGTGCCGGTGACGTTCAGGGTGAGCCCACCCCAGGTCGGTGCGGACTCTGGTTGGCTCCACGAGCAGTCGATCGCCGCGACTGCGCCGTTGTCGTACGCGATCAGGACCAGACCGGCGGTCTCTGCCGCGCCGGGTAGGTCGGCGTGCAGGACGCGGTTGGTCGTCGCAGTGACGGCGGTCGGCCGGGCCGGCATCAACGCGTCGATCAGGTCGGCCAGATGGACCACATGGTCGAACAGTGCGCCGCCGCCGGCGAGGTCGGGGTCGGTGAACCAGTCGCGAGCGACGGGCAGCTTTCCGTTGTTGCTGCCGCGGAGCGCGACGACATCGCCGAGCAGCCCGGATCGCTGTCGTGTCAGCAGCTCCCGGCAGGCGGACATGAACCGCACCGGGTACGCAATGAGGAACGGGACGTCGTGGCGGCGGATCGTATCGGCGATCGCTCGCGCATCCTGGGCAGTCGTGGCAAGCGGCTTCTCGCACAGGATCGCCGCGCCGGACGCGGCGGCCTGCTCGATCAGGGCGCGGTGACCACTGGTCTCGGCCGCGATCACCACACCATCCAGGGCGAGGTCGAACAGCTCCTGGTAGCTCGGGAGGTAGCGGACCTCCTGCGGAAGTCCACGGTCGCGGCGATCCGGTGTGTCTCGTGCGTCGGGGGCGTCGGGATCGCTCACGTAGACGTCGACGTCCGGTGCCTGCGCCAGCAACGCGATGAAGCCATCAGCATGCACGTGCGCCCGGGAGGCCATCCCGATCCGGAGCCTGTTGGTCGCCGCGCTCGGGTCGGAGGCGGGCTTCCTCCCGGCGCTCATCCGGACAGCTCGATCGGCTGGCCGGTGGCCAGCGAGGTGAGAGCCGCCTCGGCGATCCGGACTGCTTCGGCACCGTCCCGGGCGCTGACGATCCGCGTCGGGTCGGCGACCGGATCGAGAAAGGCAGCGAGCTCGGTGAGGTAGGGGTCGTCGGCGGCGTCGCGGGCGGGCAGCAGTCCACCGGCCGGCTCGTCATCGAACGCATCAGGCACCCGGAGCCTGTCGTCGAAAGGTGTCGGGTCCAGCTGTGCGATGCTCGGCCGCTCGCCGGCGGAGTCGTGCTCGACGGTCCCACCGGTCCCGGCCACGGAGAACGAGGTGCGGAACTCCAGGTGCTGCGCACCCCAGACGCCGGACGCCAGGGTGATCGCGCCCGAGGCGTGTCGCAGGGTCACGTGGGCGGCTTGGACTGGGGACGGACCCGACTCGTCGTGTCGGCTGACGGCCGACACCGTGACCACGTCGCCGGCCAGCCACCGAGCGAAGTCCAGGTCGTGCAGCATCTGGTCGAAGACGATCCCACCGGAGCGGACGACGTCGGCGAACCAGGCGCTCCTGATCGGAAAGCTGCCCGCTCGGGTGAATCGCAGCACCGCGAGCGAGCCGAGCGCCCCCGAGGACACCGCTCGCTGGAGCTGGACGTACTCCGGGAAGAAGCGCACCACGTGCCCGGGCAGCAGTCGGCGGCCGAGGGACTCGGCCAGCTCGACCAGGGCGATCGCGTCGGCGTACGTCCGAGCCAGTGGTTTCTCCACGATCAGGTCGCGTCCGCGCCGCAGCGCCCGGACGGCGAATTCGTGGTGGGTGTCGGTGGGCGTAGCGATCAGCACCCAGTCCACGTCGTCCAGCAGCGCGTCGTAGTCGTCGACCGCGACGGCCGATCTGCCGGCGACCAGCTCCGCGGCACCGGCTTCGGAGTAGACCGACACCCGGTGACCCAGCTCGATCAGGTTGGTCAGGTGCACAGCCGCCATCACGCCGGCGCCGACGAGGCCGACCCGCAGTTGTCCAGGGACCACGGGCCGATGATGCCAGGCCTCGACGGTCAGGGCGCGGGAACGGTCCGATCGCTTCGCCGGCCATCCTGTCCGAGACCCTGATCCTGGGAGGCCGTCCGAGATCGCCGCAACCCTGGCGCTGATTCGTGACAACGTCATTTTCGTGGAGGTCACGACAGAGCGCTTGCGGCTGGAGCCCGTGGTGCCCGAGCACACAGCTGACCTGGTTCGCCTCCACAACGACCCGAACGTGGCGTACTGGTTTGCCGGGCCCTGGACCGCCGAACGTGCTGCAGCGTGGGCCGAGCGACAGCGGAGGTCGTGGTCGACTGAGGGCGTGGGCCGGTGGATGGCGTACCGGCGGGTTGACGGTTCGCTGGTCGGAAGGGGCGGACCGGCGTGGGTGGAGCTGCTGGGCGCCCGGGTGCTGGAGCTGGGTTGGATCGTGCGTGACGAGCTGCGTGGGCACGGCTATGCGAGCGAGATCGGTCGGGCGAGCGTCGCGTTTGCCTTCGAGGTCGTGGGGGTCGAGGAGGTGGTCGCCTATACCGAGGTCGACAACGTGGCATCGCGGGCCGTGATGGTAGGTCTCGGCATGACCGAGCACGGAATCGTGGACGAGCCGGGTTTGCTGTCGGGCGTGCCGCTCGACCGAGAGCTGTCCCCGTTCGTGCTGTACCGACTGAGGCGGCCGTCCTGGGGGCGCGGATCGGGCAACCAAGCATCTCCCTGATTTCGTCCCACTCGTCACGCGCCGGACCCCTGATCGATCTACTTTCCAGTGACTGGCGTGAGATTTTCAGGTTCAGCCCTGCCAGCACCCTTGCCAGGCACCCATATTCCCGCCCGGTCAGGCGAGTGGTGGCGGATGCGGGCTGATCGGCACCCATATTCCCGCCCGGTCAGGCGAATGGGGGCGGATGCGGGCTGATCGGCACCCATATTCCCGCCCGGTCAGGCGAATGGGGGCGGATGTCGGGCCGATCGGCACCCATACGTGCCCGCCCGGTCGGGCGAGTGAGGGGCGGCGTCGGGTCCAGGCCCGCTCAGGACAGGCGCAGCATGACCTTGCTGCTGCCGGAGGCGGGATCCGCGGCCACCTGCATCGCCCGGACGGCGTCGTCGATGCCGAACGTGTGGGTCATCAGAGGCGTGACGTCCAGACCCGCGGCCATCGCGGCAATGGCGTCGGTGATCTCGTCCACGAAACGATAGGACCCGATCCAGGTGATCTCCCGGGTGACCAGGTCGCCGAGGGCCGCGGGCGACGGCGCTCCGGGCAGGTTCCCGACCTGGACCACCGTGCCCCCTCGCGCGGCCGCGTGCAGCACACCGCCGAGGGCGCGCGGCGAACCGGAGGCCTCGAAGATCAGCTCCATGTCGGTCGGGAGTGCAGTCGAGCTGACATCTATCGTCTCGTCGGCGCCCATGGCTCGAGCCACGGCGAGGGCGTCGGTGTTCACATCGGACGCAGTGACCGTACGGGCTCCCGCGTGTTTCGCCGCGGCCACCACCAGCGCGCCGATCGGCCCGGCGCCGTTGACGAGGATGTCCTTGCCACGCATCGAGCCGAGCGATCCGGCGCGGTTCACCGCGTGCATGGCCACCGCCAGCGGCTCCGCGAGGGCGCCGTGGGCGGTGTCGACGCCTTCGGGTAACGGCCGGAGCTGATCCACCCGGACCACCTTGCGTTGCACGAAACCGCCGTCGGTGTGCGGATAGAAGGCGGCCGAGCCGAAGTAGCGCACCTGCGGGTAGAGATTGGTGCGACCGGCCAGTCGATCTGGAAGTACGCCGTCGCCCACGAGGGTGGCCGGATGGACGGCCACCGCCTGGCCGGACTCGATTCCGGTCGCCCCTGCGCCGAGTTGTCCGACCCGGCCGGCGATCTCGTGGCCGAGGATCATCGGCTCCTGCAGCACAGCGGTGCCCGAGGAACCGTGCCGCCAGTAGGCCAGGTCGGATCCGCAGATCCCGCCCCACTCGACGTCGATGATCACCTCGCCCGGACCGGCGGTGGGTTCGGGTCGTTCCTCGACCCGCAGCTCCTCGGGGCCATGGACGACGACGGCCTTCACGACAGCTCCATGCCAACAGACCTAGCACACCGCTCGGCCCAGGCCCTCATCTGGGCGATGCGGTGCGAAGACGGCGGCTGTTCGGGCAATTTCGCGTCCCATCTGGGCGATGCGGTGCGAAGACGAGGGATGGTCGGCTGCCCTCCGGCAGGCTCAGGGCACACTGGAGCAAGCACCTGGTCGTACGCCGACGCCGAGTTGGTCAGCCTCGACCCGGCCCCGACGGTCGCCTCTCAGTGACCAACACCGGTTCGCGGACCAGCCGGTCCGGCTCGTCGGCTGGTCTGCGATCACTCTCGAACCACTGGTCAGTTGGTGCGCGCAGTCGAATCACATCGACCGCTGAACGGCCGGGGTCAGGCCAGGTCGACCCGGACCCCGAGGAGGCGGACCGGCCGGGTGATCTCGAACCGGTCGAGCACGACGAGCGCGCCCTCCACGACCGGCTCGGGGTCGGCCGTCGGTGCCGCCAGTTTCCCGGTCTTGACCTGGGTGAAGAAGGACGCGGTGCGGACCACGACGCCGACATGGGTGACGACGCGACCGTCGGCGAACACCTCCGCGCAGACCTCGCGCGCCAGCACCCCGATCTGGCGACGGATCTCGTCGGGGTCGGTCAGGTCGATCGGGTACGTGACCTGCTTACTGCGCGACCGCGCGACGCGATCCTCGGTCGAGATCGTGCGAGCGGCGCCGCCCCGGGCCAGCACTCGCAGCGCCGGCCCGATCGTCGGGCCGAACCAGCGCGCGAGGTCGTCGCGGTCGGCGGTCGCCAGGTCAGCCACGGTGCGTACGTCGTGCTCGGCCAGCCGGGCAGCGGTGCGCCTGCCGATGCCCCACAGCGCGGCTACGTCCCGCTCGCCCATCAGCGGCATCCAGTTGTCCGAGGACAGTCGGAACACCCTCTCCGCCGAGGACTTGGCGAAGCCAGTCGCCATCTTGGCTCGCTCCTTGGTCTCCCCGATCCCGACCGCACAGGTCAGTCCGGTCTCGCTCAGTACCGCACCGCGGATCGCCTCGGCGAGCGTCTCCGGATCGTGCGTCTCCGCTCCCAGTGCTGCCTCGTCCCAGCCCCAGACCTCGACCGGGTGTCCGAAGCTGCGGAGCACCGTCATCACCTCGGCGCTGGCGGCGTCGTAGGCAGTCCGATCGCTGGCCAGGAACACGCCTTCCGGACACTTCCGATGCGCCAGCCGGAGCGGCATGCCCGAGTGCACCCCGAAGGCGCGCGCCTCGTACGAAGCGGTGGCCACCACCTGACGGGCCTTCGTCGGATCGCCCTCGCCGCCGACGATCACCGGCAGCCCGCGGAGCTCCGGGCGGCGCCGGATCTCGACCGCGGCGAGGAACTGGTCCAGGTCGACGTGCAGGATCCACTTCGGCGTCGACGACGTCTCCACCGTTCCAGCCCGCCTCAGACCACGTAGATCCGAGCAGAGCGTGCGGTCGCTCGGTCGGTCAGACCGATACCGCGCCCAGGTCCAGCGAGTAGTCGCCGGTCGTCGACGCCAGCGGATCGCCGGCGAGCTCTGCGGACGAAGCTGCGTCGGTCGGCAGGATGCGGCGCAGTCCCGCCTGCTCCATCACCTCGTCGAACTCCAGGTCGTCGGGCAGCGCAGTGGCGACGACCGTAGCGACCTGGGCATCTCGAGCCATCGCGATCATCCGCATGGCACCCTCGACGTCGTACCCCTCGCCCCGAGTCCGATCGACGAGTCGGTAGCTCAGCTCGACGGTGCGCACGGGCGAGTCGATCGGCCGCACGGTGAACCAGCCCAGGAAGCTTCCGGTCAAGCGATCGCGTGCTACCCACGAACCCAGCTGGTCGTCGCGGCGGTTGTGCGCCATCAGCCGCGGCATCTCCTCCGACAGCACGTGCGCCACAGTGGCCGACAGGTCGCGGACTGGGCGATCTCCGCGCGCCGCGTTCATCGCCGCGACGTCGTCGACGTCCGGCCAGTTGGTACGTCGTAGGGTCATACGTTCGGTCTCGGGCACCGGGAGCCTTTCGGTTGATCGCGCGGCCTCGGACGCGAGGCGCGTTTCCGTCTGGGTCAGTAGCTGGGTCGGTCAGTAGCTGGGTCGGTCAGTAGCTGCGTCGGTCAGTAGCTGGGTCGGTCAGT
The DNA here is from genome assembly GCA_963797165.1 of uncultured Actinomycetota bacterium. Lineage (GTDB taxonomy): Bacteria > Actinomycetota > Actinomycetes > Propionibacteriales > Propionibacteriaceae > Microlunatus. The sequence continues at coordinate 56,745 of CAWCOM010000013.1, read as the reverse complement.
AGCTGGGTCGGTCGCTGGATTCGACGGTGTGGGCCGGTCGATGGATCAGTAGAAGGTGAGAACGCGGGCCTCGGACTGCACGCCCGAGCACATGCACTTGCGGGTGCCGACCCCGAGCTTCGTGGCTGCGCACCAGCGCAGGCCCATCGCGTCGTGGGCGGTGAGGGGATGACTGCAGGTCTCGCAGAGAGCGTCCTCGCGGACGTCGCCCACCGAAGCCGGAAGCGAGTTGTTCATGGTGGAGTCCGTCGAGGCCCGTCAATAGGGCCAGATGCCGATCGCCAGGGACCACCGATCTGAGCTGTCCGGTGAGGGGTTCCCTCGTGGTCTGAGTCTACGCCCGCTGAGCGCCGGCATCGGCCGAACGGTGACCGCCGCCGTCAGCCCTCGTCGGTGCCCTGATGGAACCGCTGACGCCAGCCGCTACGGTCGCGTACCCACAATGAGCTGCGCAGCGTCGAACGCTGGTCGCCGAGCGCCCGCCACAGCAGCAGGATCGTGTCCCGATCGACCCAGCTCACCGACAAGACGTCGAGGGTCACCGGTGTGCTCAGCGGTGCGATCGAGTCCAGCGTCTCCTCGCGGGTCCACAGCCGGCCAGAGCGCCCGATCTCACACCACTCGGGATGCAGTAGTGCACTGACCGCCGTCCGGTCAGCGCGGATCTCCTCGGTCAGCAGCGATCGCTCGAGCGCGATCACGTGCTCCTCGTCGGTCGGCACGGGCGCAGCGAACACCTCCTCGTCGAAGAGCGAGAACAGCTGGTCGGGCTCGGGAGGATCGACCGGCACGGGTGATTCGCCCGGCCGGGGCGAGCTCGCCTCAGTGGGCGATCGCTTGTCCGGACGCCGATCACCACCGAAGCCAGGCCCGGAATCGGGCTGCAGGCCCACGCTGAACGCGACGGCCGCGGCGTTCGCACGGAGGTCGGCGGCCTCGTTCAGGACGTGTCCGGCGTGTCCTTTCACCCACTCGAACGTCACTCGGCGGCCCTGCATGGCGGCGTCCAGCGCCTTCATGATCTCGACGTTCTGGACCGGTTTCCCGTCGCCCTTGCGCCAGCCTTTGCGCTTCCAGCCGGGCATCCACTTGGTGATCGAGTTGATGGCGTACGTCGAGTCGCAGTAGACCAGCAGATCCTCACCGCTCGTCGCCGTCTGCTGCAGGAGATCGAGGACTGCGGTGAGCTCGCCCATGTTGTTCGTGCCGTGCGGCCAGCCGCCGCTCGCCCAGCACGTGTCGTCGATGTACCAGGCCCACCCAGCCGGACCCGGGTTGCCGAGGGCGGATCCGTCGGCGGCAGCGATCAGCGTCACCCGCGGCATGGTGCCAGACGTCCGGGTGCCACGACCAGCGGCCGGCTGAGATGGTCCTTGCGAGGATGTTGTGGGCGATACGGTCGATGCCGAGTCGAGGCTCGCGTCCGCAGGTAGCCGACAGGCTGAAAACGTCTCAGGGGGGATGACCACGTGGCCGAGCACGTGAGGTTCCAGAGCACGAGCGGTCCGATGCTGGCCGGCACAGTCGAGCGGCCGGTTGCTCCGGTACGCGGCTGGGGAGTGTTCTCGCACGGATTCACCCTCGGCAAGGACTGTCCCGCCGCCAGCCGGATCTGCAAGCAGCTGGCCGCCGAGGGGATCGGCATGCTCCGGTTCGACAACCTGGGTCTCGGCGACTCCGAGGGCGACTGGGGTGACGGATCGTTCTCCCACAAGGTGGCCGACACCGCTGCTGCCGTGCAGTTCATGAACGACTCCGGCCGCGAGGCGCGGCTGCTCGTCGGGCACTCCTTCGGTGGTTCAGCCGTGATCGCCGCGGCTCACCTGGCGCCGTCGATCCGTGCCGTCGCAAGCATCGGGGCGCCGTACGAACCCGCCCACGTCGAGCACAACTACGATGCCCTGGTCCAGCGCATCCTCGCCGACGGCGAGGCGCCGTTCCTGATCGGTGGCAAGGCCCTGACACTGCGCCGGGACTTCATCGAGGACGTTCGCGCCGCGGACCTCCGGGAGCGGATCCGCACTCTTCGTCGGCCGCTGCTGGTGATGCACTCACCGACCGACAACACGGTCGGCATCGCCAACGCCAGCGAGATCTTCCGGGCCGCCCGACACCCGCGCAGTTTCGTCTCGCTCGAAGGCGCGGACCACCTACTGACCGGCCGCAACCAGGCCAGGCGCGCCGCCCGACTGATCAGTGCCTGGGCCGACCCCTACCTGCCGCCGCACCGGCAGTGACCGGCCGCGAGTCGAGCCCAAGTCCGGGGACCTCGCCCTCAGGCAACTCTCGTCAGTCGGAACATCGGGAAGGTACGCGTCGTCTTGGTCTCGTAGTCGGCGAAACCCGGACGCATCTCGACCAGTCGATGCCACAGCTCGTCGCGGTCGTCCCCCGTCGCTTCCTGCGAATCGACGGTGAACGTCTCGGTGCCCACCTCGACGGTGATTCGAGGATGCGCCTTGAGGTTGTGGTACCAGTCCGGGTTGGTCGGCGCGCCGCCCTTCGTCGCGGCGATCACCAGATCGTCACCATCGGGTAGGTAGACCAAGGGGTTCACCCGTTCGGCCCCCGAGCGGGCACCGACGTGGTGGATCAAGATCATCGGTGCTCCTTCGAAGTAGCCGCCGACCTTGCCGTCGTTGGCTCGGAACTCGTCGATGATCCGCTGGTTGTGATCTACCGGCCCACTGGACTGACTCACCGTGACCTCCTTGGTTTGGCGCTTGTCTACGCCCAACGCGACAGCGGACCGTTGTCTTCCCTCCAGGGCTACGCGATCTGCGCCCCATGAGGAGGTGCGGGCGGCCGACGGCCACCCCGACAGTCATCCGTGACGGCGCGGACGCCGAGCGCACGTTCCAGGCGCGGGATGTCCTCACCGAAGCCATGTGACACACGCAGCCGGCGGCGGTTCGGGCGGCCGCGCTGGTGGACCGCCCGAACCTGGCGCGGTTGACGGGCCGGCCCGTCATCCGCACGTACCCCTGGTATGCCCTTTTGGTTCGGGGCTGAAACGAACCGTCCCAGTTCTCGATCGGCTGGTTGCGATCGGTGGTGAGGGTAGTGTCGGGGGTGCCGCGGGTCAGCGAGGCACGGCTGCTCAGGTCGGGCCGCTTACGGTGAAGACCAACGGGTCCCTCGGGACCGGATGGGCGTTCGCCGTGACCGAGCCCGTCTCCTCGGATCTTGCCGGCGTCTTCCGCCGCCTGCAGTCCGTCGTGCTGGCAACCGACGGCATCGAGTCGTTTCTGCAGCAGCTCAGTGAGCTCGCAACCGGCGCCGCAGACCAGCCGATCTCGTGTGGGATCACGTCGCGGCGCGACGGACTGCCCCTGACGGTGGCGTCCAGCGATGCGCGGGCGAGCGGGCTGGACGAGACCCAGTACGCCACCGATCAGGGTCCGTGCCTGCAGGCGCTGGCCACCGGGCAGACGGTCCTGATCGACGACGTCGACCAGGAGACGCGGTGGCCGGCGTATCTGGAGCGGGCGAGATCGACCGGTCTGCGCTGCTCACTGAGCCTGCCCCTGAATGTGGACCACACAACGATCGGTGCGATGAACCTGTACGCGTTCGCGGAACAGGGCGTGTTCACCGACCCCGTTCGACACCGCTGCGAGCTGTTCGCCGCACAGGCGTCGGGGGCGTTGCAGATCACCATCGGCCGGATCGCCGACCACGAGCTGCTCGACCAGTTCGATCAGGCGCTGGCATCGCGGACCGTGATCGACCAAGCCATCGGCATTCTGATGGCCGAGCAACGCTGCACTGCCGACCAGGCGTTCGTCCTGCTGCGCAGGCGGTCCCAGTCAGCGCAACAGAAGCTGCGTGACGTCGCCGCCGACCTGATCACCCGGGTGACCGGGGAGCCGCCCCAGATGGGCCGTTCCTTCGACCGCAGCTGAGCCCACTGCGCCGAGACGGCTAGACCCGCGGAGCCGCGTCCGCAGCGAAGACGGTCCCGCTTCGCGTGTCGAGCGGTCACACTGGTTGCACGGGCATGCGGCCGGCCGGCCGGCCACCGACCCGAGGACCGGCGTGTGAGGAAACAGCACCCGACTCCGGAACCGCTCTCGGTCTACGCCTGGCGCGGAGACCGGGCGCTGTTTCCAGGACTGGGCTAGAGTCGGTCCTGGTTGGGGAGACAGCCGGCGCTGGATTCTGCGCACGTGGCTTTCTTGACCAAAGGGACGCCGTGACGACCACCCCCGACCAATCCTCCGGTGCAGATGTCATCCGCCGCGATGGCGCGGCGGTCGCAGGCATCGATGGCTGGGACGGTGCCGAACTGGACGGGCATCGACCCGCACTCACCGACTGGGCCGCCGACGTTGGTGTGGTTGCGTCAGCTGAGCTCGTCGAGGAGGTAACCCACCTCCGAGCCAGGCTCGACACGTTGCCGACGATCGAGCAGTCCAAGGGCATCTTGATGGTCCACGAACAGCTCGACGCAGTGGCCGCATTCGATCTGCTGCGCCGCTGGTCGTCGCACAACAACATCAAACTCCGCCATATCAGCCGCCTCATCGTCGACGCGGCCTCCCGCGATGCCCGGTCCAACCTCCCAGATCAGCCGCCGACGGTAGGGCCGTCCCTCGACGACGTCATCGCCTGGCTCGACGGTGGCAGCAATCGACCGGCAATGTCGTGAGCGAACGAAACCCCGATGAAATGACGAGAGGCGCGCGGCGCGACGACGCGCATCTCGTTCCGTCCCACCCATGCCGGAACTGACCGCCGCGAGCAGCGCGAGCAGAACGGGCATCCGGTGCTGCCTCTCCTTCGTCGGGTACGGGCGACTGGTCAGCCCTTTCGTACCCATCCGCCGGGCGTACCCATCAGGTGGGAAGCTGATCGTCGTGCCCCGGGCGCAAACACCTCTAGACGACGAGGCTGACCATTCGTCCCGGAATGACGATGATCTTGCGGGGTATGGTTCCCGCGAGCAGCTCGACGATCCGGGGATGCTCCAGAGCGGCAGCCTGGACGTCCGCCGGATCCGCATCGGTGGCGAGCTGGAGGCGGGCGCGGACCTTGCCGTTGATCTGCACGGGGTACTCGATCTGCTCGACCTCGGACCAGGTCGGGTCGGCGGTCGGGAAGGTTTCGTGGACCAGCGACTCGGAGTGCCCGAGCCGCGACCAGAGCTCTTCGGCCACGTGTGGTGTGAAGGGCGCGATCATCAGCACCAGCGGTTCGGCGACCTCACGCGGTGCACCGGCGGCGGAGCCCAGCTGGGTCAGGTGGTTGTTGAGGGTGATCAGCTTGGCCACGGCGGTGTTGAACCGGAGGGCGGTCAGGTCATCCCGGACCGCTGCGATCGTGCGATGGAGCAGCCTTCGTGACGCCGCATCGGCGGCCTCGTCGTGGACCCGTGGGATTCCGGTCCGTTCGTCGATCAGATTGCGCCACAGTCGTTGCAGGAAACGGAACATGCCCACGACGGCCCTGGTCTCCCAGGGCCTGGAGGTGTCCATCGGTGCCATCGACATCTCGTACAACCGGAAGGTGTCCGCGCCGTACTCGGCGTAGAGCTCGTCGGGGCTGACCGAGTTCTTCAGGCTCTTGCCCATCTTCCCGAACTCGCGGGTGACGGGCTGGCCGTGTCGGACGAATCCGTCGGCGGTCTCGACGACCTCGGTCGCCTCGACCACCTGGCCGCGCCGATCACGATAGGCGTACGCCTGGATGTAGCCCTGGTTGTACAGCCGGCGAAACGGCTCCGAGGAGCTGACCTGGCCCAGGTCGTACAGCACCTTGTGCCAGAACCTGGCGTAGAGCAGGTGCAGCACGGCATGCTCGACGCCACCGACGTAGAGATCGACTCCGCCGGGGTCGCCGTCATCCTGGGGGCCCATCCAGTAGCGCTCGACCTCCGGGTCGCAGAACGCCTGGTCGTTGGTCGGATCGAGATAGCGCAGCTCGTACCAGCAGGAGCCCGCCCACTGCGGCATCACGTTCAGCTCTCGCCGATACTTTTGCGGCCCGTCGCCAAGGTCGAGCTCGACGTCCGCCCAGGCCGCCGCGCGTGCCAGTGGTGGCGTCGGTTCGGAGCTGGCGTCGTCGGGATCGAGCGCCTCGGCCCGGAAGTCGGGCAGGTCCGGCAGCACCACAGGGAGCTGGTCTGCGGGAACGGCGTGCGGGTGTCCGCCGTCGTCGTACACGATCGGGAAGGGCTCGCCCCAGTAGCGCTGCCGAGAGAACAGCCAGTCCCGCAGCTTGTAGCTCACCACGGGCTCGCCGGCATCGTGCTCGATCAGCCAGTCGTTCATCGCCGCCTTGGCTGTGCCGATGTCGAGGCCGTCGAGGAAGCCGGCGTTGATCGCCGGACCGTTTCCGGTGTACGCCCGGCCGTCGAAACCGGCGGGCGGTTGGACGGTCCTGACGATCGGCAGGTCGAAGGCCTCGGCGAACTCCCAGTCCCGCTCGTCCTGGCCGGGCACCCCCATGACCGCGCCGGTGCCGTACCCCATCAGCACGTAGTCGGCGACGAACACCGGGATCTCGGCGCCGGTCGCCGGATTGACGGCCATCGCGCCGGTCGCGACTCCGGTCTTGGTCCGGTTCTCCTGCCGCTGGCGGTCGGTCTTCGCGGCTGCTGCCTGTCGATAGCGGGTGATCGCGTCGCGAGGGCTGTCGGCCTCCCCTCGCCACCGGTGTCGGTGTCCCGGCCGGCCAGGCAATCGGCAGCAGCGCGTCGAGCAGGGGGTGTTCGGGCGCCACCACGAGGAAGGTGGCCCCGAACAGAGTGTCGGGTCGGGTGGTGAACACCTCGATCGGACCGGATGTCGTACCCGTCGGTGTCCCCGAGGTGCGGGTGGCGAACCGGATCGTGGCGCCGTGGCTGCGACCGATCCAGTTGCGCTGCATGATCTTGATCGATTCCGGCCAGTCGAGGGCGTCGAGGTCGTCCAGCAGCCGGTCGGCGTAGGCGGTGATCCTCAGCATCCACTGCCGCAGGGTCCGCCGGAAGACCGGGAAGTTGCCGATGTCGCTTCGCCCGTCGGCGGTGACCTCCTCGTTGGCCAGTACGGTGCCGAGCCCCGGGCACCAGTTGACCGGGCCGTCGGCGAGGTACGCCAGCCGGTGGTCGTCGATGACCGTCTGCCGCTCGGCAGCGGTGAGGGCGGTCCACGGCCGACCGTCCGGGGTCGGCCGCCGGCCGGTGGCCAGCTCGTCGACCAGCTCGCTGATCGGCCGCGCGCGGTCGGCGTCGGCGTCGTACCAGGACTCGAAGATCTTCGCGAAGATCCACTGGGTCCACCGGTAGTACGTCGGGTCGGTCGTCGCGATGCTGCGTCGCTGATCATGGGCCAGACCCAGCCGGCGCAGCTGACGCCGGTAGTTGGCGATGTTGGCTTCGGTGGTGATCCGGGGATGCTGCCCCTGCTGCACCGCGTACTGCTCGGCGGGCAGGCCGAACGCATCGAATCCCAGTGTGTGCAGCACGTTCCAGCCGGCCATCCGGTGGTAGCGCCCGTACACATCGGTGCCGATGTAGCCCAGCGGATGCCCGACGTGCAGCCCGTAGCCCGACGGGTAGGGGAACATGTCCAGCAGATAGAGCTTCGGTCCGGCAGGAAGGTCTGGGGTTCCAGCCAGCGCACCTGCCGGGTTCGGGGCCTCGAAGATCCGTTCGTCGTCCCAACGGTCCTGCCAGTGCCGCTCGATCTCGGCCGCGAGGCTTGCGGTGTAGCGGTGCGGCGGGGCGTCGTTCGGTACCACCGGTTCAACCTAACCCTCAGATGAGGGAACCGACAGCAGGAGAAGATCGACAGCTTGAGCAGCTACGGCACGGCTTTCGTCATCGACGTCCCCGACGGAGTCGAGGTCAGTGTTCCCGATGAGGTACGAGAGTCGCTCGAGAACGGCTATCGCGCCGTGGCCGCCGATGGCCGCACACCGCCCGGCACCGGACGGTGACCTCCCGAGCCTCGGCGCTGCGCTCCGGGCGTCGTTGCGTCCGTGCGCCAGCCACCTCCCCGAAAACTGGTCACAAACAACAACTTTCGTCGGCGTGTCGATGTTGTTGGCGACCAGTTTTCGGGGACGTCCGCAGGAAGCCAGCGCCGCAGCAGGCCAGGTCAGCTCGTACGGCGTGCGAACTCCGGCGCATGCTCCGGTCGTAGACCGACGCCGATGAGATAGGCGGGGATGACCGTCGTCGCCGGCAGGGCGCGGACGAGACGCAGCAGCGGCATGGGTGGGCCGGTGCGGTGGCCGCCGAGGATCGGTTCGATCATGGCGCGGTGCATCAGTCGCTGCATCAGCTGCACCGACGCGGTGGGGATCAGCCGGCGGCGTCGGATCCTTGCCAGCTGGGACGGCTGGACGCGACCCCGTGCCAACGGCTCGGCCAGCAGGCTGGCCGTCGCGACGGCATCTTGGACCGCCAGGTTGATCCCGACACCACCGACCGGCGACATGGCGTGGGCAGCGTCGCCGATACACACCAGACCGTCCAGATGCCAACGGCGTAACCGATCGAGCCGGACGTCGAGGAACTTGACGTCGTCCAGCGTGTTCAGTGCCTCGGTCCGGTCGGCCAGCCACGGGACCAGCTCGGCGATGTCGCGCCGGAAAGCTGCCAACCCGCGAGCACGCAACTCTGCGTCGCTGCCCTTACGGCCGAGATAGGCGATCTGGTAGTAGTCCCGGCGCGGAATGAGGATGGCCATCCGGCCGTTCCCCGCGACCGGCAACAGGCCTCGACCGTCCGGGTCGGTGGCTCGGCGCGGCAGCCGGAACCACCATGCGTCCATCGGTACGGCGAACTCTTTCGTCCGGAGCTTCGCCTCCCGCCGGAACAAGGACCACCGACCATCGCAGGCCACCGTCGCATTGGCGACGATCTTCCCGGAGTCGCCGTCCGCGGTCCGGAACGTCACGCCGGCGACCCGATTGCCGTCACGAATGAGACCGGTTGCCTCGGTCTGCATCCGCAGGTGGAACGTGGGTTCGGCTCGCGCGGCATCCGCCAGCAGATCGAGAAGGTCCCACTGCGGGACCATAGCGATGTAGGGATGTCGGACCTTCAGCCTCGACAGATCGCCGAGTACGACGTACCCACCGTCGGCTCGGGGCATCGTCACCTGCTCGACGCGGCTCTGCGGCAGCCGGGCGAACGTCTCACCGAGGCCGAGCTCATCCAGTAGCTGCATGGTCGACGGATGAACCGTGTCGCCGCGGAAGTCGCGCAAGAAGTCGGCGTGCTTCTCCAGCACTGTCACCTCAACCCCCGCCCGAGCCAGGAGCAGGCCGAGCACCATCCCGGCGGGGCCGCCTCCGACGATCAGGCAGCCGGTCGTCGCAGGTCGGCGCTGCATCATTGCCGACCCTGCACTTTCAACGTATAACGCACCGGGGGGCTTGCCGCAAGACCCTGGGTACGGCGCAGAATCGTCATCTCGGCGGTGGACATCACCTCGACGTGCTCACCGCATCGAAGCGCGCCCGGCCGCCGATTGATCGGCCCGAGGTCGTCAATGCCGCCGGTCGCCGACAACAGACCCCGAACGATCCGCAAGTCTGGAGAGAAAGACGTGAGCACCGCGACCACCACCACCTTCAACCTTCCCGAGCACCTTGTCGCCAAGGCGGATCCGGCCCTGATCGCCGGGGACGAACAGCACCTCGAGACAGTCGCCCACAGCCTCGAGCATCAGACCGCGGAGCTGTCCGAGCGCCTGCAGGACTTGCGCACGTCACGTGGCGGCAGGGGTCGGGCAGCGGCCGATCGCGATCGCGAGATCCACCGGCTGACCGCCAACCTGCGCCTGCTCCAGCGTTTCGGCCTGGACGTGTGTCTCGGCCGGGTGGTGAGCGCCGACAGCGACGAGCCGACCTACATCGGCCGGCTCGGCCTGACCGACCGGGCGGGCCACCGGCTCCTGGTCGACTGGCGGGCGCCGGCGGCCGAGCCGTTCTTCGCGGCAACCCACGCCAACCCGATGGGCCTGACCAGCCGCCGCCGCTACCGCTGGAACGCCGGCCGGATCACCGACTACTGGGACGAGGTGTTCACCGCCGACGGACTCGAGGGAAACGCCGCCGCCCTCGACGACCAGTCCGCTTTCATCGCCAGCCTCGGGAGCAGCCGCTCACCCCGGATGCGAGACGTGCTGGCCACCATCCAGGCCGACCAGGACGCGATCATCCGGGCGGGATCGCGCGGGGCGCTCGTCGTCGACGGCGGCCCGGGCACGGGAAAGACGGTCGTCGCCCTGCACCGCGCCGCCTACCTGCTCTATTCCGATCCCCACGTCAACGACCGGCGCGGCGGCGTGCTGTACGTCGGCCCACACCGCCCCTACCTGGCGTACGTCGCCGACGTCCTCCCGAGCCTCGGCGAGGAGGGCGTCCAGACCTGCACGTTGCGGGATCTCGTCGCCGAAGGCGCGGCGGCGACCGTCGAGACGGACCCGGACGTCGCCCGCTTGAAGTCCTCCGCGGAGATGGTGAAGGCGATCGAGCCGGCCGTTCGGCTGTACGAAGAGCCCCCCACCAAACCGATGACGGTCGAGACCTACTGGTTCGACGCCCGGTTGACCGCCGACGACTGGGTCGAGGCGTTCGACACTCCCGATCCCGGCACGCCGCACAACGAGGCGCGCGATCAGGTCTGGGAGGCGCTGGTGTCGATCATCGTCGACCAGCTCGACGACGTCGAGGATGAGGACGTCTCCGCGGATGAGCTGCGTCGATCGCTGCTGCAGAACGAAGGTCTGACGGGCACGTTCTCCCGTGCCTGGACGCTGATCGAGGCGGCAGATCTGGTGGGAGATCTGTGGTCGGTGCCTGCCTACCTGCGGCGGTGCGCACCCTGGCTCGGTCTCGAGGACGTACGGAAGCTGCAGCGCGAGGACCCCCAGGCCTGGACCGTGCCGGACCTGCCACTGCTGGACGCCGCGCGGCTGCGTCTCGGCGACCCCGAGACGTCGCGCCGCAACCGTCGGCGCGAAGCGGCGGTCGCCGCCGAACGCGAAGTCTTCTCCGACGTGATCCATCACATCGTCGAGGCGGCCGACGACTGGGGTGACGACGTGATCATGCTGCACGGGCGCGACCTGCAGGACGCCTTGATCCACCACGATGCCTTGCCCAGTGCGGATCCGGACCTGCTCGCCGGCCCGTTCGCCCATGTCGTCGTTGACGAGGCGCAGGAGCTGACCGACGCCGAGTGGCAGATGCTGCTGCGCCGCTGCCCGTCCCGGAGCTTCACCATCGTCGGCGACCGAGCCCAGGCCAGGCACGGGTTCACCGAGTCGTGGCAGGAACGGCTCGAGCGGGTCGGCTTCGACACCATCACCCGTGCGCCGCTGAGCATCAACTACCGCACGCCCGAGGAGGTCATGACCGAGGCCGAGCCGGTGATCAGGGCCGTGTTCCCCGAGGCCAATGTGCCGACATCGATCCGCAGCACCGGAGTTCCGGTCCTCCACGGATCGACCGCCGATCTCACGAGGATCCTCGACGACTGGCTCGCCGGCCACCCCGAGGGCACTGCCTGTGTGATCGACACGACGAGCCGGGACGATGATCGGTTCCGCGAGCTGCCTCGCGTCCGATCGCTGACTCCCGAGCTCTCGAAAGGGCTCGAGTTCGATCTCGTCGTCCTCGTCGACCCGGAAGACTTCGGAACGGGGATCGAGGGAGCCGTGGATCGCTATGTCGCGATGACTCGCGCCACCCAGCAGCTCGTCATCCTCAGCAGCGAGGCGCTCAGCAGCACTCGGCTCGATTGATCGCCAGCGCGAGCTCGGCCAGCGTCTCCGGTGACATGGCGGCGTGGACGGGTACGTAGACGACGTTCATCATCGCGGCGGCAGCGCGCAGACAGGTCTGGTCGAGGGCGACCAGGGTCGAGGAACCGGTGGTCAGATCGAATCCGGCGGCGCGACCGGCAGCGATCAGCCGCGCCGGGGCGTCAGACACGATCGGGAACAGCCAGTGCGTCGACGACTCGGCACCACGGCCGAGAACGACGACCTGTGGCGCCAGCTGCGAGGCCAGTTGGTCCCCGGCTCGTCGGCGCGCTCTCACCCGCTCGGGCTGGTAGCTCCCGAATCGGGATGCCATCATGGCCAGCAACGCAGTGCAGGGACGCCGCCGGATCCGGACGAGGAGATCCCGATCGTCGAACTCACGGCTGACCTTGCGGATCAATCGGTCGTCGTCCACCCTGGCGGCCTGGAGCGTCCCGATGAACAGGCGATAGATCCCGGGCGTGCCGAGCGCCAGCAGGAGCACCGCCTTCAGCAGCTTCCCGACGTACTCACCCGTCGACTGGATCGGTAGGTCGTCCTGCCGATCCCGGATCGCGGCACGCAGTCCTGGATCGCGGACGAGCAGCACGGCCCCGCCCAGACAGGTTGCCGTCTTGATGGTCCCGAAGCTGTACATCTCGACGTCGGCCGTGCCGAGTCGCCGCGCGGTCCCGTCGTAGCACTGCGCGCAGTCCTCGACGAGCAGCAGCCCACGGGCCGCGGCGATCGACGAAACGGCGCTCAGATCGTTTCGTGAGCCGAAGAGCTGTGCGATGACCACGGCGCGCGTCCGGTCGGTGCAGGCTGCCTCGAGCGCGGCCGGGTCGACCTCGAACGTGTCCAGCCGGAGATCGACGGCGACCGGCACGAAGCCGCGCGCACGGACCAGTGCCGCGAGGTGGGGGATGGTCACCGCGGAGAACACCACCTCCGAGCCTGGCGGCCAGTCGACGGCACCCAGCAACAGGTCGAAGCCGCTTCGCGCTGACAACGTCGTGATCACCGTCTCGCTCGGCAGCCACGCCTCCGCGACCGACCTGACGAGGTCATCCCTGGCCGGTGAGCTGACGCAGCGGATCAGCCCGCCGACGAGGTCCCTCGCTGACAGGTCGAGGCGCTTGCGGGCGTACCGGACCCCTCGACGAGATACCACCTGTGCAGTCCTCCAACCCATCCCTGGCGACACAGTACGGTCATCACGCAGGGTTGTTCGGGAAAGTCGCATCGAGATCCCGTGGCCCGGTCGCGGTATTTCGTGGTTTGCCTCCGCGGTGAACTCTATCTAGATAGAGTTCAGGTCGTGTCTCGCCGACTCTCACCGCAAGCCCTCGCTGTGCTGGATGCGCTGGCCCACGATCCCGGCCGGGCGCGTCACGGCTACGACCTCGGACAAGAGCTCGGCCTCAAGGCCGGCTCGCTGTATCCGATCTTGATCCGGCTCGCGGATCACGGCCTGGTCGCCGCCACCTGGGAGGACGACCCGCCGTTCGGACGGCCTCGGCGGCATCTGTACCGCATCCTCGGCGCCGGCCACGAGGCCATCCGGGCGGCTGGATCCGAACCTGTCCGATCGAGCCCTGTCCGATCGAGCCCTGTCCGATCGAGCCCTGTCCGATCAAGCCCTGTCCGATCGAGCCCTGTCCGATCAGCTGGGCCGGCGGCGACCGCATGACCGGCGCTCCCCGGCCGCCCGAAGGAGGGCTCGATCGAGCGCTCGGCGCGCTCTGCTGGTTGTTGCCGGCCGACCGCGGCGGGTGGGGTCGGGCGATGCGTGCCGAGCTGGGCGCGATCGAGGATCCGGCGACTCGTCGCCGCTTCGCGGCCGGATGCGCCCGCGCCGTGATCACGATGCCCTCGGTGCTGGCCGAAGTCGCCGGACGTGGCTTGATCGTGGTCGTGGGAGTCGTCGCGACGGCTCGGTTCAGCGGAGCGTCGGTCGGAGTCATCGCGGAGGCCACCGCAGTCCTGCTCGTGCTCGCCCTGCTCGCCTGGTGGGCAGCGCGGCGTGGCCCGCTGGGTCCGGTGGCTCCTGGACGTACGCCGCGTGCTGTTCGTGCCGGTGGAATGGTCGCCGTGCTTGCTGTGCTGGGCTGGTTTCTGTCTCCCGAGGCGGGCGGCGCACCGCGCGACCCGGCGGGCTGGTGGGTCGCCGGAACAGCGATCGTGCTCTGCTGGGCAGGCACGCTGACCCTGACCTCGGTCGGCGTCGAACCGCGCACGCTCGGCGCGACGGTCCTGATCGCCGGTGGCTCGGTCCTCCTCTGGGCGCTGTCCGCCCTGGCCGCGCAATCGGTGTCGGGGACCCCGACGTGGCCGATCCTCGTCTCGGTCTCGGCAGGCTTGGTCGCCTGCCTCGTTCGCAAGCGGCTGGGCCACCCCGCTCAGACGGCGCGGGCGGCGCTCGGTGCTGCTGCGGCTTCCGCGGTCGGGATGTTCTGTCTGGCAGCGATCGTGGCTGACCTGCGCCCCGGGCCGGGACCCGACTCGATGGACCCGATGGTGGGCGTGCTCGTTTTCGGTGCTCTCGTCAGCGCCATCGCGGTCGCCATCGGAGGCTCCGGCGCCCATGGATCGGACTGTAGGGCAGTAGGGCGGTGAAAGCGTCGGCTTCTGCGGCCGATTTGCTGATCCGGCAACAGAACTTGCCGACGTTGTGCGACTGGACAAGGATGAGTCAGTGATCGACGACATTGCCGCGGAATCGTCCGCACCCGAAGGATTATCGAAGCCAGCACGACGGCTCGCAGACGCCTACATCGGAGACCCCGCCGTTCAGGCGGAGTGGGACCGCCGATACGCCGAGGGCGAGCAGCTCTGGAGCGGCCGGCCCAACGGTGCGCTCGTGGCCGAGGTCGCCGAGATCGAGCCCGGGCGGGTGCTCGACGTGGGCTGCGGCGAGGGCGCCGATGCCGTCTGGCTCGCGCGCCGAGGCTGGGACGTCACCGCGCTCGAGGTCTCGGGCGTTGCTCTGGAACGCGCCGTCGGGCACGCCCGGGACTCGGGGGTGTCGATTCGCTGGGTGCATGCCGAGCTGGCCGAGGCTCGACTGGCGCCCCGGTCCTTCGATCTGGTCTCCGCGCAGTACCCCGCGCTGCTGCGCACCCCGGACGCTGCGGCCGAACGAGCCCTGCTCGCGGCCGTCGCGCCGGGCGGGGTGCTGCTGCTCGTGCATCACGCGGGCATGGACACCCAGCCCGTGCACGACGGCGGTTTCGACCCGGCCGACTACGTCTGGCCGTCGATGGTGGCCGCGCTGCTCGGCGAGGACTGGGCGGTGGAGCTGGACGTCCAGCGCCCGCGTGTCGCGCCGGAGGGCGGGGCGGGTGCGCACCACACCGACGATGTGGTTCTGCGCGCTCGCCGACTGCGCTGAAGCCTGGAGGCGCGGCTATCGACGTACGGCTCGAGCGGCGAGAGCGACCGCGTCGAGGGTGAATTCCGCGGCGGGCTCGCCGAGGAGCTCGAAGAAGGTCTGGCGCAAGGCAGCGCGGCGATCCGGCGACAACCCGGCACAGTACGCACCAGCCGGCCCGACGCCGGAGACGAAGCCGTCCCACAACTCGTCGAACGTGGCGTAGCGGGAGCTCACCCGCAGGGTCGTCTCGGCAACCTCCGTCAGTCCGGCGGCTGCGAGCAGCTCGGCAAGCTCTCCCTGGCGACCGAATCGCAGCGTACGGGCCTCGTCAGGCGCCTCGGGGTCGATGGCCAACGCCGCGTCCCAGAAGGTACGCAACATCTCCATCTCCTCCTCGAAGTCCCAGACGCATGCTGCGATCACTCCGTCGCGTCTGACGACTCGGGTCATCTCCGCCACGGCCAGGGCGGGATCGCTGACAAAGTGGAACACCAGCTGGGCCACTGCACAGTCGAAGACGTCGTCGTCGAAGGACAGCTGCTCGGCGGGTTCTTGTCGGACGTCCACACCGGGATTCCGAGCGCGGCACACCTCGACGAACGCCGGCGTAGGGTCCGCGGCCGAGACATTCGCGGCGCCGGCACGATCGACCGCCTCGGTCGTGAACGCTCCGGGGCCACAGCCGACGTCGAGAACCCGGGTAGTGGCGTCGATCCCGACGAAGTCGGCGAAGGTCTTGGCCAGCTCACGGGAGTAGCGACCCATGAACCTGTCGTACGCGTCGCCGCCGGATTGGAAGGTGCGCGTGCCCTCGACCTCAGCCATGCTGCCCCCTTCGCCACCGATCCACCGTCCGGGCCGGAGGTGTGGCGACCTGACATCACCGGCTCGAGCACCGCCGTCAGCGTTCAGGCTACTCATCGCCCTGCCGGCTGACGCCTCGCATCAGGTCATCACCAGTCCGAGGGTGAGGACCACGAAGACCACCGACTGTGCGCTGTGCACGACAATCCCGAGCAGCGCACTGCGATACCGCTTGGCCGGATAGGCGACGATGAACGTGTCGAGGATGGCCTGCGGGATCACCCACGGTTCGTGCAGGTGGTAGAGCGCGAACAGCACACCGTTGGCGACCCAGTCCCATCGTCCGAACCGGCCGTTCATCCGCGGCAGGAGCAGTCCACGGAACAGCAGCTCCTCACCCAACACGGTATTGAAGATCTGCAGCAGCACGATGATCGCGAACCAGCCCCAGTTCCCCGAGAGGAACGCCTGGCCGTCGTCTGATCCGAGGAACAGGCCGAAGTCGCGAAGGGGCGGTGTCGGCAGGCTCGGCAGGAGCTCCTCGACCACAAGGGCGGCGATCAGCGGTAGTGCGATCAGCCAGAGCACTCCGCCGCGGCGGCCGGTCTTCGGGCTTCGCGGTGCGTGCAACCACAGGGCGTCCTTGACAACTGACCAGCGCAGTGTGCCCTGCTCGCGGTGGACGAGGACGACGACGAGAACGAACTGCCAGCTGAGCCCGGCCAGCAACGACAGGATCAGTGCGCGTGGCAGTGCGCCGGGGCCGCTGAGGACGCCCGCCAGCCGCGGTGCGACCAGCCACGCCAGAGTGGCCATCGGTAGCGCGGCGGCCGCCCACGTTCCGAGGATGCGTGCAAGTCCGTACTGCTCGATGTTCCTGGGTTCGGCGGCGCGGGTCGGCTGGTGCTGGGTTGTGGCCATGGCGGCTGTCTCCTTCAGAGGTTGTCGAGGACGGGCGAACGGCAAATATCCCTGTGTGGCTTGGTATGCGCATCCCGTCGAAAGGCCCGCGAACGTCAGCGCGCGACGACGTACGCAAGCAGCACAACCAGGTCGGCGGCGTTGAGCACCGCGTGGGCGACGATCCCGACTCGTACGTCCCGGGTACGCACGGCGACGTACGCGAGCGGCAGGATCGCGAGCGCCCGCGTCGGGATCAACCAAGGCGACCACAGGTGATAGGCAGCGAACAGCGCAGCGTGCACCGGAATCCGCCACCGACCGAGTCGTCCGGGCATCCGCGGCAGCAGGAACCCGCGGAAGTACAGCTCCTCCACGATCGGCGCCGCGAGCACGCTGCCGATCAGGATCAGCACCGCGGTGATGATCAGAGCCTGGTCTCCGTACTGAGCGTCGAGACCGAGCCGGATGGTCCAGGCCTGCGGCCACCAGCCGAAGACCCGGGTCTGGAGGAGCCGCGTCAACGGTGCTGTCACGACGAACGCGACGCCGGCCAGCACAATCTCGAGGGCAGCCCAGCCGAGAAGCCGCGGCAGCGCCAGGCGCTCACGCAGCACCACCGCCGGCTCGGCAGGACACCGACGGCGGTGCACCAGAAGTGCCCCGAGCTGAACCGCAGGCACGGCGATCAGTCCCGCAGCCGCCAACGCGGCTACCGAGGGCAGACCGAGTGCGGCCGCCGACGGGACCAGCGCGACGTACGCGATCAGGGCTACCGCACCCGGCATCAGATGCAGCAGAACCGTCGTTGTCGGCTGGAGTCGTGCGGTCACCGGCCAGACCAGCACCGCAACGACGGCGGTCACGGCGCGGACCCGAGACTTGTCCGTTCGGCGGCCTCGGAGGCCGGTGTGATTGCCGGCGCGTAGCCGTCGACGGCGGATCGCCCACGCAGGCTCCGGTAGCCGACAACGCCGAGCGTGAGCAGGATCAGGGCGGGCACGAACTGCCAGCCACCCGGGATGATCACCATGGCGCCGGCCGCGTTGATCGACGCATGCATCAGCCCGGCGGCGAGCGTGCTTCCGTCGGTGTCGACGAGCAGCGTGCCGATCAGATAGCGCTGGAACGGCGCTGCGACCAGCAGCACCCCCCAGGTGATGAAGGCATCGCGCCAGCTGGTTCCCTGCCAGCCGTTGGTCTCGAAGGCCAGCGGGAGATGGATGAGGAAGAACGGTATGGCGGTCAGCAGCGAGCCGACCAGGAGGCCGTGCCGGGCCATCAGCCGACCCTGCACGAACCCACCCCACACCGTCTCCTCCCACAGGTTGCCCGTGATTGCACCGATGATCAGGAAGGCCAGATAGATCACGCCGACCGTGAGCCAACCGTCGACGGGACTGCGCAGGCTCCCGGTGATCAGCGCGACGCCCACGGTGAGCAGCGGCATTGCGAGAACCAGCAGCGGGTAGTGCCAGCCCAGCCGCCACCGGAGCAGGCCGGCGAAGAGCTGCCGTACACCCCCGCGTCGGTCGGTGGCACGGGTGATCGCCACGGCCAAGCCGAGCAGCACCAAGAGCTCGGCCAGCTTGGCTGGCATCAGGTCGATGCCGACCAGCGCCGATCCCAGCTGGGTGATCCAGACGAAGGGGATGGCCAATCCCAGCAGCAGGAGGATCGGATGGGCGATCGCGGACCGCTGGAACCAGCCGCGAGGGACGGGATCGGTGGCCGAATCGGTTGCCGGGAGGATGGATGGAGTGCTCATGGCCGCAACCCTCGTCGCGCCACCTCGTCCCTGTCGTCGGCCGACCAGCCGAACTGTCCGCGCCCGGCTGACCCGTCCGGCGTACGCCTTCCGGCCGACGCGGACGGCACCTGCCGATCGCTAGGTTGTGCCTCATGCGCCGTTCGCAGCCGACCACGGGTGAGAGTGCGGCACGGGTCCGATGGGCAGCGGTTCGTGAACCGGTGCTCGACATCACGGGCGCGGCGTTGCTCTGGGGTGGGATGGTCGTCGACCTCGCGACTCGGCCGCTCGCCCAGGGTCAGTCGACGACGACTCCGGCCGCGTACCTCTGCGCGGGTGTCATCGCCATCCCGTTCGCGTTTCATCGCCGATTTCCGATCGTCGCGATGGTGGTCTCGAACCTTGCCCTGATCGCGTACTCCCTGGCCCGCTACAGCGCCTTCCCCGGGTACGCGACGTTCGCGCTCGTCTTCGCGGTGGCGTTGCACTCCGACCGTCGCCGGGCGCTCGCGGTGTACCTCGGCGGCGTGGGAGGCCTGATCGTCGCACTGGTTCTCCAACCGGCCGGTGTGGCGACGGCGTCGTCGTGGATCAGCACGCTGCTCACGGTGACGGTGGCCTGGCTGGCCGGGGAGAACCTGAGAGCCCGCCGCACGCGTCGGCGTGATGAGCTGGCCGAGGCCCATCGGGAGGCCGGTCGACGAGCCGACGAAGCCCGGCGCCTCGTCCAGCGACAAGCGGAGGACGAGCGTCGAGCGATCAGCGCCGAACGGCTCCGGATCGCCCGCGATCTGCACGACGTCGTGGCCCACTCGATGAGCGTGATCGCCGTCCAGGCCGGAGTTGCCCACCATGTCATCGACGAGCGCCCCGAGGTGGCCCGCGACGCGCTCGGCAGCATCGAGATCACTGCCAGGGAAGGGCTGGTGGAGATGCGCCGGCTGCTCGGGGTGCTTCGTTTTGAAGGTGATCCCACGGACACCGCCGAGACGATGCCGGCCGAGGGCCTGCGCGACGTCGAGCGGCTGCTCTCGCAGCTTCGTGCCGCCGGACTCGACCTCGACGTCGACGGACTGGATCAGACGGACGACCTGCCACCGGCCTTGGACATCTCGGCGTACCGGATCATCCAGGAAGGACTGACGAACGTGCTCCGGCACGGGGGACCGGTGGCCCGACTGACCGTCCGGCGATCATCGAGTGAGCTGTGCATCGAGATCTGCGACGAAGGCCGACGGACCGGCGCCGGAGTGCATATGTCCGGCCCTGACACGGTTGGGCCTGACGCGATTGGGCAGACCACCGTGGGCCCGGGCCACGGACTCACGGGAATTCGCGAGCGGGCAGCGTTGTTCGGCGGGACGCTGGCAGCCGAACCTCAGCCGGGCGGCGGTTTCCGGCTGGCAGTCGTGCTACCGATCGCCAGCTCGGTGGCGGCACGATGATCAGCGTCGCCGTCGTCGACGACCAGGCGCTCGTCCGAGCCGGTTTCGTGGTGCTGCTCGAATCGGCACCCGATCTCGACGTGGTCGGCAGCGCCGCAGACGGTGCGGAAGCTGTCGATCTCGTCGTTCGGACGCAGCCTGATGTCGTGCTGATGGACATCCGGATGCCGGTGATGGACGGGCTCGAAGCCACCCGGCGCATCCTGGCCGACGAGCGCTGCGCCGGCGTGCGCATCCTGATGCTGACGACGTTCGACCTGGACGAGTACGTCTACGCAGCCCTGCAGGCGGGCGCCAGCGGATTTCTGCTGAAGGACACACCGCCGGCGGACCTGCTCGCCGGCGTGCGGCTGGTGGCGGCCGGCGAGGCACTGCTGTCTCCGGGTATCACCCGACACCTGATCGAAGCGTTCCTCCAGCGGGCGCCCGATCCGCCGGAGTCCGACGCCAGCCACCTCGCAGCCCTCACGGACCGCGAGCGCGATGTCCTCGCCCTCGTCGCGAGGGGTCTGTCCAATGCCGAGATCGGTGCCCGGCTCTACATCAGCCCCGCGACCGTCAAGACTCACGTCGCACGCATCCTGACCAAGCTGGACGCGCGCGACCGAGCTCAGCTGATCGTGATCGCCTACGAAGCCCGACTGGTCCGACCGGGCGAGGCCTGATCTGCAACCTTCCCGACCGAACGAGTCCGGGTGCCTCGACCAGGCGGCACAGTCATCGTCATGACGCAGTTGCCCTGGCCCTTGGGGCGCTGATACTGGAAGCCCAGTTGCTCGTACATGGTCCGGGTGGCGTTGTAGAGGAACGATGCCGACATCTTCTTGCCCTCGGGAATGTCGTGCGGGTACGACTCGACGAGGCCACCACCGGCTGCGCCGATCAGCGCCAGCGCGCCTCGAACGGCCACCGCAGCGATCCCTTTGCGTCGATACCCACGATCGACGAAGAGGCATGTGATCCGGTAGTCCGGCATGCGTACGACGCCCTGCTCCCACTCCTTGCGATGGTGGATGTTGGGGAGCTCCGCGACGGGACCGTACTGGGCCCAGGCGACTGCGATGTCACCGTCGAAGACCAGCGCCGCGTGGGCCCGGTTCTCGGCGACGAGGTGTCGCTTGAACTCGCGGTTGCCGAGAACCTTGCGTTCGGGCGGGTCGGGGCGGACGTGGAACCACAGGCACCAGCACCCGCCCCAGACACCGTTGTGCCGCGCGGCCAGGTCCGCGAACGCATCCCAGGTCGCCGGGCCGAGTGGCTCGATCCGATAGCCGTCGACGCCCACCCCTTCGATGCTCATGACGGACAAATCTAGAAGCAGTTCCGGACGATCGGCTTCCGCTTTCTGAAGGCTTTGGGTCCGGATTCCCGGGTTGTACGTCGTCGAGCTACCCGTGTCCCCGATCGGAGGACAGCTGCGTCATCCTCGACCGCGACCGAACAGAAGAGTTGCTCGGCCCGACGAATCAGCATGGTGTCACTGTCATCGATGAAAGCGTCGAGCAGGAACAGAGACGAAGTCATCGTGACGGCCAACCGAGGGTTGCAGAGTCCGCGGGCGTCGTCGAGAACCAAGGAGATCGCGCGCATCGCCTTGCCGGCAGCGATCCTGTGCAGCCTGCTGCTGCTCGGGAGTCGATGGCGGCACTTTCCATGCTGCGCCGGGAGGCTCGGACGCTGTTGCCATCATCGCCGCCAGCGCCGCCAGCGCCGTCACCCCCGCGGCCCAGAGGCGCACGTCGTCGCCGGTGCGCTCTTCAAGCCCCACCGGTACAACGAAATCTCCACCGAGTTCCCGCGCTGAGCGCATCCGCGAATTGCCCGCGGGCCGGTCGAGGCGGCGGTTCCTGCTGCGGCCGTTGCGGTCCACCGATCACTCGATGGGTGCTGCTCGCAGACGTACCGCGAGCGCTTTTCAGAAGTGGAGCGACATATCTGGGCTGTGTGCTTGATTCGAACTCATGTTCGACTAAGATTGAGACATGAACCCGTCGGAGGTGGCAGAGGCGTCGCCGCTGCACGACGCGTTGGACGGGTTCGCGACGGCGGTGGATCACCTGGTGAAGGTGGTCGACGACGGCGCCGTTGACGTGCTGGATGCGGTCGGTCTGGTCGGGTTCCTGCAGGAGTTCGAAGCAGTCCGCAATCGGTTGCCGGTGGTCGATCATCGGGCGATCCGGTCGGCGGTCGAGCGGGATCTGCCGCACACGCTGTGCCGTCGTTCCATGGTCCAGGTGTTGATGCAGGCGTTGCTGCTGTCCCCGGGTGAGGCGAGTCGACGAGTGAAGTCGGCGGAGCAGCTGGCTGATCGGCAGGCGATGACCGGCGAGTCGCTGGGTCCGTGGCGACCCCATCTGGCGGCGGCGCAGCGACGCGGCGAGGTGAGCACGGAGCAGGTTGCGGTGATCGACACGGCGCTGCGTCAGGTCGATGGGCGTGGTTTCGACCCGGCAGAGGTGGAGGCGGGTGAACAGATCCTGGTCGATGCCGCCACAGGTATCGGGCCGCACGATCTGCGGCGGCTGGCCCAGCAGGTGGTGGAGGCGATCGACCCGGACGGCACCATGCCGGATGATCAGGTGCAGCAGGATCGGCGGTTCTTCCGCTGGCGCCATGCTCGCGACGGCTCCTTCCGCGGCGAGTTCCGGCTGACCCCGCAGGCCGGGGCGAAGCTGAAGGCGATCCTCGACCCGCTCGCCGCCCCGCATCTCACCCGGATCGACCTCGACCCGGCGCGCACCGACCCCACGCGCACCCACCCCGCGCCTGCTGACGCCGCGCCTGCTGACCCGCGCCTGCTGACCCGCGCCTGCTGACGACGCCGCGCCTGCCGACGCCGCACTTTCGGATGCCGCCGCCACCCACCCCACGCTCACCGACGCCATGTTCCCTGATGCCGGGTTCACCGGGGATGCGGCCGGGTCTGGGCAGTCGACCGGTCGTCGGGTTGTGGTCGAGGATGATCCGCGTTCCCATGATCAGCGGATGCACGATGCGGTGGAGGCTGCCTGTGACCGGCTGCTCCGGGCCGGTGGACTGTCCGGCGGATGGGCCGACAACAGCGGCATCCCGGCGACGGTCATCGTGACAATCGATGCCGACGATTTGGCGTCGCGGACCGGGTTCGGGCAGTGGTCCGACGGCTCGCCGGTCTCCGCGGAGGCGGTGATCGATCTGGCCGATCAGGCCGAGGTGGCGTGGTGTGTGAAGAACTCCCGTGGCGCCGTCCTCTCACTCGGCCGGTCCCGGCGACTTGCGAGCCGGCAGCAGAGCCTGGCGTTGATCGCCCGCGACGGTGGCTGCAGCTTTCCCGGCTGCGACACCGTCCCGGAGTGGTGCGAGCGCCACCACGTGGTGTCGTGGATCGACGGAGGTGCCACCGATCTGGACAATCTGACCTTGCTGTGTCGCTACCACCATCACAACTTCGCCGGACGCGGCTGGATCTGCCGGATCAACTCCGACCGGCTGCCGGAGTGGACACCACCGAAGTGGATCGACCAACGGCAGAGACCGATCCTCCATTCCAGAATCAGGACCCGCCGCTGGCGAGCCGGGCAGGGGCCCCCGTGATCCGCCCCGCCGCCGACGCGGCCCCGCCTCGAAGGCAGTAGTTGGCCCGGGTCGAGCCACGCCTGCTCCGAGAGCCTACTGTGAAAGAGACCGAGCTCTGGCAGCGCATGCGCCACCACCTGAATGGTGCCCATCGTCGGCGCACGTGGCGAGCGCTGGAATACATCGAGAGTGCTGACCCACGAGGGTGTCACCGGTGCCAGTCCCGGCGGCCCGCCCCGACGGATCCATCTCGCTATGCGTCCGATCAACCAGCTGGTCGGTATGTCAAGCACCGACTCGAGCATTCGAATCTGTACCGGGCGATCATTGTTCCCGTTCCACAGTCGACTCCGCCCTGGCGTCACTCACACGCGCTGGTCGCGTGCCGATTCATCGGAGGCTCGCGTAGAGAAGCATGTCGGCTCGACGGTCGCCGATTGGCTGGTGACTCCGCAGCAGTCCTTCTCGTTCGTAGCCGGCGGCTTCAGCCGTTCGCACCGAGCCGACATTCCAGGGCTCGACGTACAACTCGATCCTGAAGAGGTCCGGAAGCGTCCAGCCGAACGTGGTCAGCGCCCGGAGTGCATTCACCCCGACGCCGCGACGCCTGGTGAACGGTGCCACGGCATATCCGATGGTCGCCCGGCCAACGGCGAGATCGGCGATCCACAGCCCCGCGGTTCCGAGTGCCCTGTCGTCCACACGATCGGCCACGCAGAAGGAGTAGCCGACGCCACGTCTGAGCCGGTCGTGCTGACGCTCGATGAAACTCAGCGCCTCCTGTTCGGTCGCGTTGGCCGGCAGTGTACCGATCAGCGGAAGGTACGGATCCGTCGCCAGGTCTCGCAGCATGCCGACGTCGGCATCGCGGAAGGGGCGCAACAGGATCCCGTCCGATGTTGGCGTTACGGTCGGCATCAAGAGCCTGCTCATCTAGTCGACCTCAGGCCTCCGCGCCACCGACAGGCGCATCCTCGTGCGGACCGACCTGCCCGCAGGTCGTGTCCAAGGCGCAGACTCTCCGCCAGCAGCCGGCCCCCCAACATGACGCGAAGGCTACCGTCCGCTTGCGCTCAGTCGCTTGCCAGCAACTCCTCGACGAGCGCGATGAAGCCGGCGTTGTCCCCGACCGGCCACGAATGAGGCGCATCCGGCAGGACGAGGAACCTGGCTCCGCACAGTTGAGCCAGCTCGGCGGCGTACGCATGAGAACTCAGCTGATCGTGGTCGGCGTGCGCGATCGTCACAGCCGCGTCGATGTGCGGCAGAACGTCCTCCAGTCGCACTCGCAGCACAGATCCGAAGGCGCGGTAGATGCGAGCGAGCCCGGCGCGCCGCCAGTCCGGGAGATGAGTTCGTGTCCCGGGCGCATCGGGATGGTCCTCGCCGCGCAACCATCCCGCGAGCAGGGCATGGCGACTTCGCTGGGCCGGATCGATCGTCGGGCTGATCAGCAACAAGCGTGCGACGCCCGGATGGTCGGTTGCCGCGACGGCTGCGGCTTGGCCTCCGACGGAGAGCCCGATCAGCAGGTCGAGCGGACCCGACAGCTGCGAGATCTCATCCGCCACGGAATGTCCGTACCGGTCGAGCTCCGGTGGACGTCCCGGCCAACCGGGAGGGTCGAGCAGCCTGACCCGGTGACCGCGAGCCCCCAGCGCCTCCGCAGCCGACATCGCGTAGCGATGCACCGCGAGCCCGGGCACGATCCAGACCTCACTCATCACGCACCCTCGGCCGGTGGTCGATGATCGTCACAGCCTGCTGGGTTCGGAGGCCGTCAACGGCGGTGTCGACCTCCAGCGGTGCCCACGGACGATTCGCCGCCGGAAGTCGCGCGAAGACGTCGCCGTAGCGGGCGAGCGATCCGATGTCATGCGGGAACTTCGAGGGACGCACTGCTTCCAGGTGCGGTCGCGCGCCGTGATCGCGGGCCACCGCGCAGAGCTCGTCCGGGGTGGCGATCCCCTCCGACATCACCCCGTGCTGGAACATGAACAGATGGACGTCGGCGAACGGTTCGGCGTGATCCAGGTAGTCGGAAAAGGCCTTCAGCGCGGGCTGCACCGGGAAGAACGTCCAGTACGGCGTGAGTGCCTTGTCCATCGAGGTCCACGGGTCGCCCAGGATGAACGACGGCACGACCAGCCGGTCGCCGGGTTCCCCGCGCTGCCGGAACCAGCCGCGGAGCACCTCAGCCACCGGTCCAGCGGCCTGCTGCGGATGGTCGTACGCGATCTCGGTGACCGGCCGCCCCAACGCCGAGCACTGCTCGATGAGGTCGTCGACGAACGGCTGCGGGAGGCCCCACTCCGCTTCCGGTGCCTGCTCGTCCGCGGTCGGCGTACGTGGTCGACGCAGGAGGTCCTCCGGCTCGACGCCGCCCTGGCCACCGACCTGGAAGACGTGTCGTGGGCCGACCCGGGTGACCGGCCAGCTGGAGCGGTCGTTGATCAGCAACAATCGACCGCCCGGCTCGAGGTGGGCTTCGATGAAGGCGGCGTACGCGTCAGGGACCTGCGTCCACTTGACCCGGAAGTAGCTCATCTGCGCCGACATCAGCGTGTCTTGCACGGGGTCGTGCATGTGGTGCAGCTCGATCTGCGGGTTGCGGTCCAGCAACGGTGCAGCGACCGCCTCGCCGAAGGCCATCGCGTCGTCGGGTTGATCGCGACGTCCGGCGTGCGCGACCGGGATGAGCACCGTGTCGGGCAGCCAGGGCACCTGCAGGGCAGCCGCAAGGTGGGCCATGGCGCCGCTGCTCGAACCGATCATGATCGCCGGATACCGCCGAGCCGGGATGGCGTCGGCGAAGCTGGCCGCCACCGCATCCATGTCGACGTCACCGAGACGACGGACCGAGATGCCCTCCGATGCTCCGATCCGGGTATAGAGGTTCTGCAGGATCGGCCATGGCAGCTCGCCGGCGACCCGCACCGCCGCACCCGTCGCCGGTCCATTGCCCAGGTGCGGGAACGGCCGACCTTGCAGCGCGGCGACGGTGGCCGCATGCAGCACGCTGGCGGAGTCGAAACTCGCGATCACCTTCGACGGCTGGAGATCACGGCGGGATCCACCCGCTCCGCGGATGGAACCGCCGGATCGGCCCACCGGCCGTGGGCTCATCGGGCGGCGCGATTCAGTCGCGCCTGCACCCGGTCATTGCGTACGACCGTCGGCAGCATCGCCAGCGCAGCGAGAAGGATGGCAACCGAGGCTGCTGCGGTGAGGGCGAGGCTGCGGTCGTGGGTGGCCACATCGAAGATCAGCAACACCGCGCCGGTCATCACCAGCGCCAAGCCGAGCAACGCTCCCCGCAGCAGCAGGTGACCGGCCTGGACCAGGGCCGGCTTGGAATGATGGCGAAACAAGCTCCGATGCAGATGTACCGGGGCCAGCGCCAGCGCGGTGGTCACCGTGGCGGCGAGTACCAAGAACAGGTACACCGTCTTGTCGAAGGCGGGCAGGTCGCGGAAGGTCGGCTGGAAGGCAATGGTCAGCAGGAAGCCACTGAGGATCTGGGTGCCCGTCTGGGTCACCCGCATCTCCTGCAACAGCTCGTTCCAGTTGCGGTCCATCCGCTCGTTGATGGTCTCGTCCCGACCGTCGCCGGAATCCACGTCGCGTTCCTCTTCCCTCATGCCCAAAGACATACCGCTTGGCGACGATTTCACCCACTCGGGCGTTGTCGTCCCGGTCTCCCCGCGGCTGATGGCGTTGCCGGTCCCGATCCTTCGCCGCGCGGTGACCCGGCTGGCGATCGCGATGATGATCAGGGCCATCGCAGTGAGGATCGCGCAGGCGAGGAAGATGCCGCGCTGTCCGAACACGGTGAGTGATCCGATCGCGATGATCGGTCCCGACACGATCGCGCCCAGCCGCCGGGTGTTCATGTACAGACCGGTGGACAAGCCCGGTCGGGGGATCATCTGCTGGAACAGGGGCAGCCCGATGCCCGAGACGCCGGCGAACGACCACGCGTTCAGCAGCTGAAGGCCGATCAGCGCGATCGGTCCCGTCACGTTGGCCAGCCCGATGTAGTAGGCGATCCCGGCCACGCATCCGGTGGCGAGCAGGCCGAGGTGGGAGTAGCGGTCGCTGAGCCGGCCCATCGAGATCAGGGCCGGCACTTCGAGCGCCGCGGCGACGCCGAGGGCGATGCTGGCCCACATCACGTCGAGGTGCAGGGTCTCGGTGACATCTACGGTCATGATCGTCATGGCGGTCGCGTTGGTGGCCTGGAGCAGGACGAACGCCGACATGATCAGGACGATCCCGACCCGACCGACCGGTGACTCGTCCTCGATGGCCGCGGCAGCCCTCGGTGGCTCGCCTGCGGCAGCGGCGCCGCGGTCGGCGGCGTTTGCGCTGGGCGATCATGATCGCGGTGGTGGTGATGTTGGCGACGGCGACGGCGGCGATGCCAGCAGGATGGCCCGGTTGCCGAACCAGCCGATGATGAATGTGGCGAGCGGCGGACCGGCGACCCAGGCGACCGACACGATCGCCCGGGTATTCACGATGTCTGCCGCTCGGGCGCTGCCGTGCCGGAGATGAGCGAACAGCAGCTGCCGACCCCCGCCGGACCGCCGACCACGACGAGGGCGACCGTTGCCGCTGGCAGGGTCGTCGCGAAGGCGAGCACGACGGCGAGAACGACGGTCAGCGCGCCGCAGACGAGCATGGGGCGCAGGTAGTCGTGCAGCCTGTCGGCGTACGCGGGGATCAGCAGCGAGGCGACGAACCCGCTGACGTTGTCGATGCTGAGCACCCAACCGACCTGCGCTGTCGTGGCACCGTACAGACTCACCAGGATCAGCGCCAGCGCGGGGCTGAGGAACGCCATCTGCAGTCCCCACAGCAGGGCGGATGACGGCACGAGCAGCCGTTTCACCAGGTCTCCTTGCAACTCGTCGATTCGCTCAGCGGTGCGCCGGCCCGATCGCCCTCACCGATTGCGCTCACCGGTCGGGTCGGTCGGGCGGACCGCTCATCCGTACGTCGGTTCTTGCGGCCAGCCTTCCGGGCTGTCCTCGCAGTCCTGCTGGCGTCCGTAGACCGTGCGATCCATGATGTGCGCCACGGGAAGGATCGCCTCGGTGCCGCGGGCGGCGGTCGTGTACGTCAGGTAGCGGAGAACCGTGGATCTCCTGCGCCCCTCGAGGCCCGGTCTTCGGCACAGCCCGGTGAGCGCGCCCCCTGGCAACCGACGTGCCGGACAACCGAATGTGCCGGACAACCGATGTGCCGGACAACCGATGTGCCGGACAACCGAAGTGCCTGACAAGAAGCTGCCCGACACGATTGCCGTAGCGTGCTGACGATGAGCGATCGAACACGCCCCGAGCTGGACGTCGTGCTGGTGGGCGCGACCGGCTTCGTCGGGCGGCTGACCGCCAGGCATCTTGCCGAGCACGCGCCGAGTGAGTTGCGGATCGGGTTGGCCGGGCGCTCTGCCGAGCGACTCGAGCAGGCGCGCTCCGCACTTCCGCCGTCCGCGCAGACCTGGCCGATGATCACCATCGACGTGCTGGACGATGCGGCCGTGGCGGACCTGGCGGGTCGTACGCGGGTGGTGGCGAGCACCGTCGGTCCGTACCTGCGGTATGGGCTCCCGTTGGTCCGGGCCTGTGCGGCGGCCGGAACCCACTATGCAGATCTCACCGGCGAGACGGTGTTCGTCCGGCGCAGCATCGACGCCGCCCATGAGATCGCTCGCGCCAGCGGCGCCCGGATCGTCCACTCCTGCGGTTTCGACTCGATCCCGTCCGACCTCGGCGTCGGGCTGACCGCCGAACGGGCTGCGCTCGAGGACGCCGGTGAGCTGACCGCGGCGGTCTTGCACGTGCAACGGTTGCGCGCCGGGATCAGCGGCGGAACGATCGACTCGCTGCGGCAGCAGGTCATCGAAGCCGAGCACGACCCCGACGTTCGGCGGCTCACCGCGAGCCGGTGGGCCTTGGTCGACGAGCAGCCCGGCAATGGCCATCGCCCGCCGAGCGCGCAGCCTGGCAGTGGGAGCCGCCCGTCCGGTCCGCCCCGCCGTCGCCCCCCGATCGATCGCGACGACCACAGCGGGTCGTGGCAGGCGCCCTTCGTGATGGGCGCGTACAACCGGCAGATCGTCTACCGCAGCAACTTCTTGGGGGACTGGTCGTACGGCCGCGAGCTCGGCTATCGCGAAGTCGTCGAGACCGGCCGCGGCCTGCGCGGTGCGGTAGCGGCCAGTGCGCTCGTCGTCGGGATGGCCGCGCTGATGGGCGGAATGACGTTCGCCCCGGCGCGATTCCTGCTGGATCGGCTGCTGCCGAAGCCGGGCGAGGGTCCCGATGAGCGTCGGCGACACAACGGCTCGTTCCGGATCGCAGTCGACGCCGAGACCGCCCGAGGTGCCCGGTTCCGCACCACCGTCGGCGCCGACCTCGACCCGGGGTACGACGGTACTGCGGTGATGCTGGGCCAGTCCGCGTTGAGCCTTGCCGCGGGCAGCGACGTCGGCCCTGCTGGAGTGGTCACACCGATGGTGGCGCTCGGGTCCTGCCTGCCCGAGCGTCTTCGCGATCACGGTTTCACGATCACCACCGAGCCGCTCCCCGCCTGACCGGGGTGTTAGTCCACCGGGCGGCTTCAGGGCGCGCGGTGCGAAGGTTTCGGCGCGCTGGCGGGTGGCGTGGCACCGAGTCCCCAGAGGCTGGCCGCGAGGACCGCGTTGACTCGATCGCCGACCCCCAGCTTTCGATAGATGTGCTCGAGGTGCTTGTTGACGGTTCGGGGCGAACACTGCAGCCGGTGGGCGATCAGCCGGGTGGAGCTTCCGGACGCGACCAGTCCGAGCACGGCGAACTCCCGATCCGTCAACCCGACGTCGACCTGGCGAAGGCCGGTTCGCTTCGTGAGCTGGCTGACCAGGGTGATCTGCCGGTCCAGCCCCATCAGCGCTCGCTGGATCTGGCGAGCCACGACGAGGTCGTCGTCGGTGAAGTCCGAGCCGCCCCGGCAGACGACGTACGCCTGGTAGAGCTCGCCCCTGAGTCGATACGTGATCGCGAGCTGCTGCTCCACATTGATCTCATGGAGGATCTTCATGATTGCTGCGCGGTCGCTTCCGGGCACCAGCCGGGTCGGCACCCGTGCGCAGGTGTTCGGTCGGATGTCTCCCGTGGTGACGTACCAGGTGATCAGTGGATGCTGCAGGCTGATCTCGCCGCGCTGCCAGGCAGCGAACGTTTCCTCGTACTGGTCGAGGATCCCGGATGGGCGGGTGATGACTCCCAGGCGGCCATCGGAATTCGACCAGTTGAACGACACTCCCAGTGCGGGGAAGGCCGCCAGCAGCTGATCGAAGACGGCCTCGTGGGGCAGCTGCTCCAGCGGCCCGCCGAGGAGATCGCCGACGAATCCGAGCCATGGGGCAAGTCGCTTCTCGATGCTTGTCATGCGGCTTCCTCGACGGGTTCGGCATCGGTGCCGATCTGTGCTCGAAGTATCGTCCTGCGGCGCCGATGCCGTCCACCGGATGGCGATCGGTGATGGGTCTACGTGGGTTCGATCACTCGGCCCGGGTGAGGTCGAGGCGAAGGCGAAGACCAGACCCGAGTTCAGTCACCGCGTTGCCGAACTGGACGAAGCCGACCGAAAGATAGAAGGCCTGAGCGTGCGGATTTCCGGTGACGACGAGGCTCCGGACGTGGTCGGCGCGGGCCCGTTGAGCGAGGCCCGTGATCAGCCGGCGGGCGACGCCACGACGCTGCCACGTCGGGTCCACGAACAGGTCCTCGAGCTCCAGCTCCGTTGGCTCTGCGCCCTCGGCGGTGGATGCGAATCCGACTGGGCGATCGTCGACGAGCGCGACGAGCGTCCTGCCATGGGCCACGCCCGCACCGGTGAACACGAGATACTCGGGGTGGCGCAGCAGGGCGTCGCGATCACCGTCGTTCGACAACGACGCTCGCCGATAGATGCGCTGCAGCTCCGAGACGTCGTCCGGTACCGCCGCGCGGACGACGGCTTCGACATCCACAGCCGAGAAGTCTAGGCCGAGAAGTCTAGGCCGCGCAGTGAGCCCGGCGCTCCGGATGGGTCAGGGCAGCAGAGCATGGATCAGGCTGCGAGCGAGCTCGTCGGCGTAGCGGTCCGGGGACCATCTGCGCTGGAGGACGAGGAGGTCCCACAGCTCGGGAGAGTTGTACGCCCAGAGCAGGTCGCGCGCATCGTCGATGTCGATGTCGTCGCGCAGGTGGGGACCGAGGGCTTTGGCGAACAGGCCCATCCCGGTCAGCCGCTCCGTGCACAACTGCTGCCAGACCAGGGCCGCCTCCGCGTCGGCGGCCGCGGCCGATCGCACCAGCAGCTGGACCGGCACGTGGCGGGGTGCGGTGTCGGCCACGAAGGCGGCGTAGAGCCGGAGCTTGGCGACCGGATCCGGCTCGTTACGGACCCGGAGGAGAGCTTCTCGCTCGGTCATGCTGACGGGTTGGTCGTCGCCGGCGATCGCAGTGTCGAAGACGGCCTTGACGAGGCCGCCCTTGTTGCCGAACGCCTTGTAGACGCTCTGTGCCGACACGCCTGCCTTCCGGGCCACCCGGGGCATCGTGGTGGCTGAGTAGCCATCGGCCAGGAACAGGTCCTGAGCGGCGGCGAGCATTCGTGCCCGCGACTGCTGGGCCTGCCGGTGGCGACCGGAGGCGTCGTAGCGCCGACGCCCCTTGACGGGATCAGCCATTTAGAGAGACACTCCTATATCGAATATCCGTAACTCTACTCAATATAGGCAGGGTGGTCACCATGACGTACGCCTTCTACTACGACGCGCCGGGGAACCCCGCCATCTACCAGCTCGTCGGTCGTGAGATCGGCGACCAGGAGCCGGACGGGATGGTCCTCCAGGTGGTCACCGCCACCGATGCCGGCCTGCGACACCTCAACGTGTGGCAGTCGCGCGAGCAGTGGGAGGCGTTCCGTGAGGGGACCGTCCGGCCCGCTGTTCGGGCAGTGCTCGAGCGGCTGGGCATTCCGGCGCCCGAGTCCGCGCCGGAAGAGCACGCGCTCGACCTCGTCGACATCGGGGGCCTGGGACGATGACGCTCGATCGAGCCTGTGGGCGGCGAAATACCCGATCCGCAAGCTGCCGTCACGTGCGCGGCGATGGAAACGCCGTACGCCGACATTTCGCCGGTTCCCGTATTGTTCACCGAGAACTCAGCTGATGTCCGCCGGCCAACCGGTTGTCACCTGCCTCGTAGACCAGGTTGGCTGGCACCGGGCCGAGCACTCGTGCAAGGCCGATCGTCGTTCCCCCGCGACCTGAGGAAGCTTCGGTGCCACTAGCATCCCTCCGCACGCCGAACACCGTCCCGCAGCGTCCGGACCTTGGGAGACCGCGACGCCTCGGCATCCGGGGTGCGGTGGTGGTGGTGTCCATCACGGCGTTCGCCCTCATCGCGTCGGTTCTGTGCGGCAGCCCGGCGTGGGCCGAGCCACGAGACGACGAGGGATCCGCTGCGCCGTACAACCCGTCGGCTCGACTGCTTGCCAGAGCAACCCTGTCAGCTGACTACATTGCACCCGGGCCTCCGTCCGGGTCGGAGGCGACACCGGCCAACGGCCGCAAGGGTCCGTTCCCCGGTCAGGTCATTCCCGGCTTTTCCGCGGCCGTCGCCAACGGTGATGGCACGTACTGGGCAATGCCCGACAACGGATTCGGCACCAAGGAGAACTCGGCCGACTTCCTCCTCCGGATCTACCTGGTCAAGCCGCGCTGGGAACGAGCTGACGGCGGAGCCGGCACGATCAAGATCCTGCACCGCGTCACGCTGTCGGATCCCTGGCACAACGTTGGATTCCCGATCGTCAACGAGGTCATCAGGACCCGGCGCCTCACGGGCGCCGATTTCGACCCCGAGTCGCTTCAGCGGGGCAGGGACGGTTCATTCTGGATCGGCGACGAGTTCGGCCCGTTCATCCTGCATGTCGACCGGGTCGGGCGGATGCTGTCCGCACCCGTCGCGTTTCCGCTTGGCAAGTCCCCCCAGAACCCGACCCTCGGCGACGGAACACCGCACGTCAGGGAGAGCGGTGGGTTCGAGGCGATGGCTCAGTCCGCGAACCAGCGGTTCCTCTTCCCGATCGTGGAGAAGGCGCTGGCCGACGACTCCGATCCGCGGCGGCGGATCGTGTCCGAGTTCGACACCAGGACCGGACGCTACACCGGACGGACCTGGGCGTACCGCGTCGACACCGATGCGAACCTGGTCGCGGACGCACAGCTGATCTCCCCGAACACCCTGGCCGTCCTCGAGCGCGACGACTTCGACGGCGCCTCGGCAGTGACCAAACGCGTCTACCAGGTGAAGCTCGGCCGCACCGACGGGACTGGACAGCTCGCCAAGTCATTGACGGTCGACCTGCTGAGCATCGCCAACCCCGATCGGATCGGCGAGGGGGCGGGCTGGGGCACGGGTGCGGAGTTCTCGTTCGGCTTTCAGTCGGTGGAGACGCTGGTGCCCTTGTCGGGCGGGCGCCTGCTGATCGCCAACGACAACAACTACCCGGGCAACGCGGCGCGAAACCCCGGCACGCCGGATGACACCGAGATGATCGTCATCAAGCCCGTGGCAGGCGCAGCGTCACATACGGCCCAGCTGATCGGGCACCGTGGCGCCAGCGGCTACCGACCCGAGCACACCTTGGCCAGTTATGAGCTGGCGATCCGGATGTGCGCTGACGTGATCGAACCGGACGTGGTGCCGACCAAGGACCACGTCCTCGTCGTCCGGCACGAGAACGACATCTCCGGCACCACCGATGTCGCATCGCACACCGAGTTCGCCGCCCGAAGGACCACCAAGACCATCGACGGTCGCGTCGTGACCGGCTGGTTCACCGAGGACTTCACACTCGCCGAGCTCCGCACACTGCGGGCCGTCGAACGGCTTCCTGCGCTGCGGCCCGACAACACCGCGTTCAACGGCAAGTATCCGATCCCCACCCTGGATGAGGTGCTGGACCTCGCCCGACACTCACGCAGTTGCACCGGGCAGCAAGTCGGCGTCGCGCCGGAGACGAAGCACCCGACGTACTTCGCCTCTGTCGGACTGCCTCTCGAGGGAGCGCTGGTGATTGCGCTGGACAAGGCCGGCCTGACGAAGAAGAGCTCGCCGGTCATCGTGCAGAGCTTCGAGACCGGCAACCTCCAGCGACTGGACACGATGACGAACGTCGAACTGATCCAGCTGATCGACTGCTCCGGCGCACCCTGGGATCTGAGAGTCGCCGGCGATACCCGGACGTACGCCGACCTGGCCGGCGAGGCCGGCCTGAAGGGCATCGCGACCTACGCCGATGCGGTCGGTTTCTGCAAGGACGTGATGATCCCACGCGACACCGGCGGACGACTGCTGGCGCCCACCAACGCCATCGCCGATGCGCACGCTGCCCGGCTCCAGGTGATCGGCTGGACCTTCCGCCGAGAGAACAACTTCCTCCCGCTCCAGTACCGAAGTAGCACCAGACCTGCGGAGACAGGCGACCTGCCTGGTGAGATCCAGAACTTCCTCGACGCCGGAATGGACGGGTTCTTCACCGACAACCCGGACATCGGCGCCGCCGTCGTCACCCGCCCCTGACCCAGGCAGCTTGCCGGCAGCCACTGCCGGACGGAACCGGGCACCCGCATGCCGTGGCTTGTGGTGTGCCCGGCTTGCCTGGCAGACGCACCACCAGGTGCAGTCCCGGAATCCGCGGCGCGCGCTGTTCCGTGCCGCCAGAAGGTTCGCCGAACTGTCCCCGTGGACGGGCAGGCGTCACGTGCCGCTCGTCGGCTTGCCCCGCGGGCCGGAGGCGGCCGGGCTCCGGACCGGCGACGTGACGACCGCCGAGATCCAGGACGCCACCCCCGCGGTCCAGGTCGCCCATGTCACGTCCCGCCGCTGCTACGGCCCGACGGTCACGTCGACGACCTGCCCGACCAACGCGCTGGAGAACGGCGGTCTGGGGTCGATCACCGAACAGCTGCTGAACACCGCCCCGAGGTGACTCTCGGCGGCGGCGCGGCGACCTTCGCCGAGACGCCGAAAGCGGGACCTGGAAAGGCCGCAGCCTGCAAGACCAGGCCGAGGATCGTGGCTACCAGATCGTCACCGACAAGGACGGCCTCTCCGCGGTGAAGCAGGCCGATCAGAACCGGCCCGTGCTCGGACTGTTGGCCGGCGGCAACCTGCCGGTGCAGTGGACCGGTCCGGCAGCGACCAGCGGGGGGCGCGAAGGACCCGGCGCGGTGCCAGCCGAATGCCGATCGACCCGCCGCTCAGCCCGACCTTGCCGCGATGACGACCAAGGCGATCGATCTGCTCGACGACAGGTCGGATCGGAAGGGTTTCCTGCTCCAGGTCGAGGGGGCCAGCATCGACAAGCAGGCTCACGCGGCGAACGCGTGCGGGCAGATCGGTGAGGCGATCGACCTCGACGAGGCCGTCCAGGCCGCACTGGCTTTCGCGAAGAAGGACGGCAAGACCACGTGCTGGACCGCCGACCACGCTCACACCAGTCAGATCGTCGAAGCCGGCAGCACCACGCCCGGTCTGACGGTGAACCTACTGACCGCCGACGACGAGCCGATGACGATCAACTATGCGACCGCTGCCGCGGGCGGATCGCAGCAGCGCACGGGTACCCAGCTTCGACTCGCCGGCTACGGGCCGCGGGCGGCGAACGTGGTCGGCCTGACCGATCAGACCGATCTGTTCTGCACCATCGCAGACGCGTTGAAGCTGCCTCAGACACCGGCCGAGCTGAGCCGCAATGCGCGGGTCCAGGTTGCACCACGCACCGTCACCCCTGGTGCGACCGTCGCGATCAACGGTTGGAGCTTCTACGGTGACGACACCGTGAGCATCGAGCTCCGCAGCGGTTCGACCATCCGCGCCCCTGGGCGCCCAGAAGGTGTCGGGCGGCCCGTTCGGCGGATCACTGACCGCTCCGTCCACGACCGGCAGCTGGACGGTGATGGTGACCGGCTCCGAGTCCGGAAAGGCAGTCAGCAGAGAGCCTCTGGTCCGATGAGGAGGCGGCGACGCAGCGATGATGCTCCGATGAGACAGGGCACGGGGATCCGGCACCGTCGCGCCGGGTCCCAGTGCCGTCATGGCTCCGGGTTCGCAACCTCCTCGAGCAGATCGAGGTCGCGCACGCAGAAACCGTGGTGGGCCCACTCCTCGTCCAGGACCACCTGTAAGCACTCGAGCACCGACTTCCCGAGCGCATAGGGCGGCCAGCCCGATCCTGCCGGCACCGGTGCGGCAGCGGACAGCGTGTCGGAGGTGGCGGTGGCGAGCCAGGCCGCCAGCTCCGCGTCTTGCTCTCCGCGCACGCTCAGCACGTCGTCGAGACCGGGAGCGGCGGTCGGATCGAGACCTTGCTCCTGCTGGTCCGGCACGAAGTCCGAGGCCAGCCCGATCGAGGTGAAGGGTCGGGTCGATCCCAGGCAGCAGCGCCGGAACCACGAGTCGTGCACGAAGATCAGATGGCGCAGGGTCTCCACCGCGGACCACTCGCCGCCGAAGCGCTGGTGCTCGATGCCGGGCCGCATCGCGCGAAGGCGTTCGATCGTGGTCGCCCAGTCGGCCCGCAGCTGTCGGTCGCCTTCGGCCAGGTCAGCCGGGTCGGCTGAGCGGATCAGCAGCCGCACCGGGTGCCTGCGGTCCAGCTCGGCCTCGACGTACGACGTCACCTCGATCCCGTTGACCACCAGGTTGCTGACCAGTCCGTCGATCACGGCGTCCTGCATCACCACGCCGATCAGACGAGCTCGGCTGAGATCGCACTCGCGGAACTCGACATCGGTCAGGTCCTGATCCTGGAACTTCGTCACACCGCAGAGTGTGCACCGGCGCACCGACAGCCGTGGCCGGCTGACAGCGCGGCCTCGGCCAGGTGGAGCAACGGTCGACTATCGCCACGACAGCGTCAGTAGTCCTGCTGACGGTCCTGCACGAGGGCGATGGTGGCGGCGTCGGAGAGGCCGTGGTCGATCAGCGCGACCTGCCAGCGGGCGTTGAAGGCGAGGATCCAGGCGGCGGCCGCGGCCGCCGCTCTCCGCTCGCGAGCGGACAGCGCGTGAAGCCGGCGACGGCGGCCTCGGTGTCGGCGACCAGCTCCCAGTCGAAGGTGCTGGGGAGTCGGCCATGGTCCGCCCTGGTACTGGC
The DNA here is from genome assembly GCA_963797165.1 of uncultured Actinomycetota bacterium. Lineage (GTDB taxonomy): Bacteria > Actinomycetota > Actinomycetes > Propionibacteriales > Propionibacteriaceae > Microlunatus. The sequence continues at coordinate 18,970 of CAWCOM010000013.1, read as the reverse complement.
ACCACGAGGGTCCCGCACCCGCGCGCCGGATCAGGTCGGGTCTGGCCCGCAGGATCTCGATGTGCCGGAAGAGGCCGTCGGCGAGCAGACGGCGGACGGCCGGGTCTCGACCGTCCGGCACGTCGCCGGCGAGCAGTGTCTCCGCCGTCAGGACGCGTCCGTCCACAGCTTCCGGTGACTCGGGAGACGCCGGAGGGCTACCCGTCACGGCTCGAGCGCGACGGGTGCAGTAACGGGATCTCGGATGACCAGCCCGTAGCCAGCACGGCAACAAGGCTCGGCGGCGTGAGTACGTCCGCTTCGGTGACGTCGTTCCGCGGGCGGGGGTCGACGTAGCCGGCCGGCGTCCAGCGCAGGATCTGCGATCCGAGCACGACCCGGGCGACACCGGCATCGTCGATCATCGTCGCGTCGGGGAGCTCGGCGACAGTGCGCCGGTGGCGGCGCTGGCGCCGCTGGTCGAGGCGTTCCGCATGGAGCCGCACGTCGATTGCGTCGGCGCCTCGCTCGCCGGGATGCAACTGCTCCCACGCAGCGACGAACCGGTCATAGTCCGAGCGTCGGCACAGGGCGCAGGGTCGATGACCAGCCGCCCAGGCCGTTGCCTCGTCGAGGAAGAACAGCTCGGTGAACCGGCCGGGTTGGAGGAGTGGAGCCCGATGCCAGCCGCGGAACGCCAGCCGGCAGGCGATCCAGCGCCGGCCAGCGTGGTGACGCCGGATCCGTCCATCGGCGCCGTGCAGGCAGCCTCGGTTTCCGTAGACCAGGCCGTGTTCGGGCGCCGCGATCAGGTCGCCGTACGGAGTGACACGGTTCTGTAGCGGCACGCTGTCACGGTAGCCGCTCGGGTAGTGCTGATCAGCCTCGCGAGTCGGGGGTGGCGCGCGCGCACACAATGTCTGTCGTGCGGATCGGTCTGTCGTGCGGATCGGTCTGTCGTGCGGATCGGTGTTTCGTGCGGATCGGAGTGTCGTGATGATCGGCTCGGTCGCGAGGGGCCGGCTGGTTTCGGTGTCGATCACGGTTACCGCCCTCGGCCTCGTCCTCGTCGGCTGCTCAGCCGTCCCGTACGCACCCGGACCGTCGTTCGAGCCCTCCTCATCCCCGCCGGCCGCTCAGGTCTCGGCCGAACCCGGACCCCAACCGACGTCGAAGCCCGACGTCGACCTGCGCGGGACGCTCGTCACCCAAGACGGCCTCGTCACGCCGGTCCACAGCGAGCTCTGGTTCGAGCAGTCGACGACAGCCAGCGGGTCGAGCGCTGGGGCGACAGGCCGGACCCGTCTCCGCGTCTGGTTCCAGGGTGCGGTCACGATCACCAGTCGGAGTGATCGAATCAACGTGCCCGCCGCTTCGGTGCAGATCGAGTACCGGGTGGCCTATCCCGCGACGTCCCACCTCTGCAGACTGCTGCCGAAGGAGACCGGAAGCGTCAGCGGCGACTACTGCTGGCAGCTGATCGGCGACGCCTCGCCGTCCGGTGAGCATGGCGACCTCGTCGCCCTGCAGCCGCACGAGGTTCGCTCGCTGACGGTGCGCGGCATCGACGCCTCGCTCGATATTCCCAGCGCGGACGTCGAGCGGCTGGCCGACGACGTACGCCGCCCAGCGCTCGTGGTGGCGGCGACGACCGCCGTCCCCACCCCGACGCCGAGCAACCGGTTCGCGCACGCCTGCCGCACCCCGGCCGAAGCCCCCAGCGGCCCATCCGGGAAAGGCGCTCAGTTCAGCGTCCAGCACGTGGTCGTCGGAGCTACTCGATCGATCGGCTGCGACCAGCTACCCGAGCTGGGCGCGTGACCTCCCCTTCTCCGCGCAGCGGACCTCCTCCAGACCACGGCACGTGGTCACGAAGCGATCGATGTCGAACCAAACTGACCAGTGATCGGGTTCGGACGACGGGGCGGGTCAGCGCTGTTGGTAGGTCACCACGACCCGGCGGTTGATCCGGCGGTTCGCCTCGGACGTGTTCGGGACAGCCGGGTCGGCTTCGCCCTTGCCGACCACCGCGTACGAATACCCCGCCGCCGGCAGATCGCGGCGCAGCACTCCGGCGACCGCTCGCGCCCGGCGCCGGCTCAGCGCGAGCCCGTGAGCGGCGGTGCCCAGATCGTCGGTGTAGCCGACGATCCCGACTGTTCCTGGTCCCTTGGCTTTCAGGTCGGAGGCGACCTCATGCAGTCGATTCGCCGCGCCCGGCCGGATCCGGGCGCTGTCCTTGGCGAACAAGACCGTGGAGTCGAGGGTCACCTTGACCGACGTTGGCCTCTTCTCGACCCGCGCCTCGCGCTTGAGATCGGTCTCGGCGAACTGGATGTCGAGCACCGGCGCGACGATCCCCGAGGTCGGTGCTACCACGTCCCGGACAGGTGCAGCCGTGACGGGTTCTGCGGTGGCGATCTGCGGGCCTGCTGGCAGTCCGGCCGGCAGACCGAGATCCAATCCGACGCCCAGGCCGACCGCGAGCCCGACGGCCAGCGCCAGCGGGCGAGCAAGCCCGGCCGGCCAGGTCGGCCGCGGCCGACGCTCCTGATGGAGCTCAGCTGATCGGGACATGGGGGAAGACGCCGAAGTTGGGGATCTGGACGCCGATCTCGGTCATCTCCGGCGGTGGCGTCGCGAAGCTGGCCGAGACGAGGACGGGAAGCTCGTCCTTGAGCTCCACCGAACCCAGGTTCTGGGAGCACAGACAGGAGCCATGACCGTCGGAGGCGACCAGATACAGCTTGTTGTGGACCGTGTCGACCAGTGTGATTCCGTCGGCCGCCCAGGCTTGCTTGTTTCCGGCGCTGGCGTCGTTGTCGGAGAAGGTGTTCCACAGGCTCAGATCGTCCTTCGAGCTCACGGTCAGCTGGACGTGAGTCAGGTTCCCGTCCCGGACCAGCGGGTGCAGGTCGACCTGGACAGCGGCTCCCGTCCACCCTGGGACTATACGAACGTCCGGGGGCAGGTCGGCCTCGCGATGGGCGGTCCGATGGCCAGGTCATTCGCGGCGCTGGTCGTGCCGGTCAGTTCAGCCTCTCGGTCAGATGAACCTCTACCTCGTCACCATCGGTCTTGCCGATCACGCGACGAATGGCTGCAGCCACCGGCAGCTTGTGGTTTCCGTCTCCCAGCGCCATGAAGGCACCCGTGAACGGGTGCCCGTCGATGGTTCCGGACACCTTCACCAGTCCACGAGTGCCGAACTCTCGCGCGGAGCCGGGCAGCTGAACGCAGGTCCAGGTGTCTCCGGGACGTACCTTTCCCAGACGCGCCACGAACGTGATGTCGAGGGGACGTGGCTCTGCCATGTAATGCTCCTCGGTGTCGCTTCGACAGTAACTCAGACGACGGGTGAGCGCACAACAACGGGGGACCTTCCCGACCTCGACCCTCTTCGCTGGTGATCCAACCGCGCTTCGTCGCCAACGACGCGACAGTCCCAGCCGCAGATAGTCGACTCAGTGCTGCATGTCGCTGAACCGGCTGTAGTGCCCCTGGAACGCGACGGTGATGTCGGCGGTCGGGCCGTTGCGATGCTTGGCGACGATCATGTCGGCCTCGCCGGCCCGTTCGGAGTCGCGGTCGTAGAGGTCGGGCCGGTGGAGCAGGACCACCATGTCGGCGTCCTGCTCGAGTGAGCCCGACTCACGCAGGTCGGACAGCATCGGCTTCTTGTCGGTGCGCTGCTCCGGGCCGCGGTTGAGCTGGCTCAGAGCGACGACGGGGACCTCGAGCTCCTTGGCGAGCAGCTTGATCTGCCGGGAGAACTCGCTGACCTCGAGCTGGCGGGACTCGACCTTCTTGCCCGACGTCATCAGCTGGATGTAGTCGATCAGGATCAGCTTCAGATCGTGACGCTGCTTGAGCCGGCGGGCCTTGGCGCGGATCTCCATCATGGTCAGGTTGGGGGAGTCGTCGATGAACATCGGCGCCTCGGAGACCTGGCCCATCTTCGTCGCTACCCGGGCCCAGTCGTCATCGCTCATCTTGCCGCCGCGGATGTGGGACAGCGGGATAGAGGCTTCGGCCGACAGCAGCCGCATGGTGATCTCGATCTGACTCATTTCCAGGGAGAAGATCACCGACGCCAGGCCGTGCCTGATCGACGCCGACCGGGCGAGGTCGAGCGCGAGCGTCGACTTTCCGCAGCCGGGTCGCGCGGCCACGATGACCATCTGACCGGCGTGCAGGCCGTTGGTCAGGTCGTCGAGATCCGCGAAGCCGGTCGGTACGCCGGCCAGCTGGCCGCCCCGGGAGGAGATGGCCTCCATCTCGTCCAGGGTCGGCTGCATCAGCTCGGCCAACGGCTTGAAGTCCTCACTGACCCGGCGCTCGGTGACCGCGTAGACCTCCGCCTGGGCGCGGTCCACGATCTCGTCGACGTCACCCTCGGCCGCGTACGACATCTGGTTGATCCGCATCGACGCGTCGACCAGTCGCCGGAGGATCGCCTTCTCCCGGACGATCTCGGCGTAGTAGCCGGCGTTCGCGGCGAGCGGGACGGTGGACAGCAGGGTGTGCAGGTAGGTCAGTCCGCCGGCCCGGGTGAGGCCGCCGCGTTTGGTGAGCTCGTCGCCGACGGTGATCGCGTCAGCCGGCTCGCCCCGCCCGTACAGGTCGATGACGGCGTCGAAGATCATCTCGTGCGCGGGTCGGTAGAAGTCAGCGCCGCGCAGCGCCTCGACCACGTCGGCGATGGCGTCCTTGCTCATCATCATCGAGCCCAGCACGCACTGCTCGGCCGCGAGATCCTGCGGCGGCGTGCGGTCCAGGGATCGGGGTGAGTCCTCGGCGTATGAACCGACCTCGGCAACGCTCAACGCACTCTCCTCCGCCTCGTACGAACTGCCTCAGCCCGCGCCGGCAATGCTGCTCGGATCGAACTTCGGTTCGATTAATGGCAGCGTAGACAGCGGCACTGACAATGGTCGTTGTCGCTGCCGTGGGATGGTCTGCTCGGGCTGGGCTCGGCTAACGTACGCGCATCCTCGGCGTGTCGCCTACTGGGTCCTGTCGAGTTGTCCACAAGTGGTGTGGATAACCGCCAGGCCCCTGTGAAGGACACGCCAAGGACTTGTGCACCGGCTGGGTACGGCGGTGGGGACAACTTCGTCGTTGCGCCAGTAAAGGCGTCCTGATCAGGGATTTCAATCGAGCGATGCGGTGGAGAACATTTCTTGTCGATGCGCTCGGACAGTGACGACGAGCCGTCGTACGGCACCCGCGCTCGCGTGTGGCGACGAGTTACGCACAGGCGCTGGGGATAACGGAACCGAGTCCCGCCGTGTACCCGACGGGGGTATGAACGGGTGATCGAGGAGGTTCGGTGCAGGACGCGACGGCCCAAGACAAACAGCACCTGGCCAGCGACGATGCCAGCGGTACTGCTGGCGACGCCGGCAGGCAGGTCGGCAATGTCGAGGGCGGGCATCACGGATACATCAGCAGCAAGGAGGAGTATCTGCGCCGGCTTCGTCGCATCGAAGGGCAGGCTCGTGGGCTGCAGAAGATGGTCGAGAAGGAGAAGTACTGCATCGACATCCTCACCCAGGTCTCGGCCATGACCAGCGCGCTCCAGTCTGTCGCTCTGGGTCTGTTGGACGACCACCTCGACCACTGCGTCCGAGGAGCCGTCGCCAGCGGTGAGGACGCCGACGCCAAGCTGAAAGAGGCCTCGGCGGCCATTGCACGACTCGTCCGCTCCTGAGCCTTAACGGCCGACGCTCCGAAACCGCCCGCGGAGTTCAGTCAGGACGCGCCGACCGACTGCCGCCCGATGCCCAGCGACAGCGCAGCGGCCACCACGCACAGCCCGGCAGCACCGAAGCAGGCCAGCGTGTACTGCCCGGTGGTGTCCCGGATGACGCCGGCCACCGTGGCCGCGATCGCCGCACCGATCTGGTGCGAGGCGAACACCCAAAAGAAGACGATCGTCCCCTCGCTGCCGAACGCCCGGCGACACAACGCTGCAGTCGGAGGCACGGTCGCCACCCAGTCCAGCCCGTAGATCACGATGAACACCACCATGCTGGCGTGCACGGTGAGTGCCAGCAGCCAGGGCAGGACCAGCAGTCCGACACCGCGCGGTGAGAATCCCCATCACCAGGCCGCGCGTGGCCACGAACCAGCGGTTGGCGATGGTGGCCGCGAAGACCATGGCCACTCATCGCGGTGATGGCCGCCAGCGACGTCAGCGGTCACAGGGCTGATGGGGGCGGCGGTCCCCGCCGAAGATGTGGTCCCACATGCTGATGCCGGCGGCGCCGGCCCCTTCGAGGGCGTGGACGCGTTCCCGCAGCTGCGCGGCGGTGGCGGAGTTGGCGAAGAACGTCCGCTCGGTGAAGATTTTCGGTGCCATCTGGTCCTGTCTCCAATCGATTCAGGTGCTAGAAAACGTGCGAAATGTGTCGCCGGAAGAGGCTGACCCACACCGACCCGGACATGGTCGGGTTGTTGCGGGAGCTGGTCGAACCGGAGACCCGGGGGGATCCGATGTCGGCGTTGGTGTGGACCACGAAGTCGACCCGGAACCTGGCCGGTGAGTTGACCCGGCGTGGCCATCCGGTGTCGGATCGCACCGTGGCGCGGATGCTGGCCGAGCTGGGGTTCAGCCTGCAGGGCAACGCGAAGGTCGTCGAGGGAACGCAGCACGCGGACCGGGACGCCCAGTTCGGCTATCTCGCCGTCCAGGCGGGCGAGCATGCCGCGGCCGGGCAGCCGGTGGTGAGTGTGGACACGAAGAAGAAGGAGTTGGTCGGAGAGTTCAAGAACGCCGGACGCGAGTACTCCCCGGCCGGCCAACCCGAGCGGGTCAGTGTCCACGACTTCCCCGACAAGGACCTGGGCAAGGCGATCCCGTACGGCATCTACGACGTGTCGGCCAATACCGGCTGGGTCAGCGTCGGCACCGACCACGACACGTCGGCATTCGCCGTCGCCACGTTACGGTCCTGGTGGCAACGGATCGGCTCGATCCGCTATCCCGATGCAGACCGGTTGCTGATCTGTGCCGATTCCGGTGGCTCGAACCGGAACCGGGTCCGGGCTTGGAAGATCGAGCTCGCCCGGCTCGCCGCCGAGACGGGGCTGGCCATCACCGTCTGCCATCTCCCGCCCGGCACGTCGAAGTGGAACAAGATCGAACACCGCCTGTTCTCCCAGATCACCTTGAACTGGCGTGGCCGCCCACTCCGCACCCACCAAGTCATCGTCGACCTGATTCGCAACACCACAACGCAAACAGGGCTGACCGTGCACTGCGAACTCGACACCGGCGAATACCCGACCGGGCTTCGCTACACGAAGAAAGATGTCGAAGCGCTGCCCATCAGCGCCCACGACTTCCACAGCGAATGGAACTACACAATCAACCCACCCGACACGCCGTAACGCCCCGATCTAATTCTTCGCGGGTCCTTAGGACCACGCCGGCTCGCTGCGCTGGCTGGATGGGTGGCTGCGTATTGCGCGTGGCTGACGGCCTCAACAAGGTCGCCCGACTATCCGCGCGCTCGGATGAGGTCGCCGGTGCGGAGCTCGCGTGTGTCGCCCCATGGCCAGGGGCCGCTCCTGGTGATGTGGACGTTGCGGAAGAGCATGGGGTAGGTGCGGTCGGCGTTGCTGCCTGCGGGGGAGTCTTGGACCTGGAAGTGCAGATGCGGTGCGCTGGAGTGGCCGTTGTTCCCGACCGCGGCGAGCTGCTGGCCACGATGCACGGTGTCGCCCACCGCAACGGTGACGCTGCCTTGTTGGAGGTGGGCCATCGACAGGTAGCGGTCGGCGGCGATGGCTATCACCAGATGGTTGGCTTCGTCGCTGTTGGTGCCGGGCGGATTGTCGGCGTAGTGGTCGGTCACCTCGACGATCCGTCCGTCGGCCGGCGCAAGCACGGTCATGCCGAAGCCGGCGTAGTCGGCCAGCGATGCGTCACGTCCTCCGGTATGGGTGCGTCCGTTCGTACCGATCAGCTGAAGGTCGACAGCATTGTTCTCGCCCCCGAGGTGACCGTTGAGCAGGACGCTGCGACCACCGTTCTGCACATACCACTCACCATCAACCGGTGAGTCGAGCAGCACCGCCTTGGTGGGCGACACCGTTAGCGGGATCAGCTGAACGGCCAGAAATCCGGACAGCAGAACCACGGCCACATTGGTGGTCAGGTAGACACGCCGCAAAGGGACGAGGGCGAGCGCCGCCAACAGGACCAGGCCGGCAGTGAAGGCGGCCAGCACGAGACCGAATTGGAAGGCGTCGAGGGAGAACCAGATCCGTGCGAAGCCGATGCCGCCGGCCGCTACGACACCGCCGAGCAGTCCACAACACACCCAGATGTTGAGTCCCTGCACAAGGTGGACCCGCATCCGCCGACGAAGCGGGTGGTGGAGCAGCCCGAACTCGATCCGTCCCCGGCGGACGGCCCATCCCCGCGACACCGCCACCACAAGCGGGAGGACGACACAGACTGCCGCCAGTGCGAAGAACCACACCCCGCCGTCCTGGTAGACGTACGTGAAGGTCACCAGTCCCATGAGGCTCAAGATGAGGCTGCGCTTCGTGACCACGACCGTGCGCTCAGGAGCGTCATCGACGTCCTGCAGCGCCAGCGGCAGGGCGATCAATGTCCCGGCGACCGCCATCAGCGCCGACTCGGCCAGCCCCAGGTGCCACAGCCAGAACCAACCGAAAGCCCCCACCATCGCGGCAGCCAGCACCAGATTGCGCCTGGTGACGTTGACCGACCGCCGTACGTCGGCTGAATCGGCGCTGAAGGCGAGGAGCAGGCCGAACGGGATCAGACCGACCATGCCCACCCCGGGGACGAGCAGCGCAGCACCCAACACCGCCGCGGCCACGGTGGAAAGCACCAGGGTCCGTCGATGCCAGGATCGCGGGGGAAGCGCTGGGGTGGACGGGGGAACGACGACGTCGGTCATGGGGATGTCTCTCTGTTCGGATCGAAGAGAGGGCATCGGGCCTGTGCGGTGGGACTCGACCCACCGGCAAACAAGGCGTCCTCAGCCCTGAGGCTACGCCGACACTGCTCCCGGCAGGCCGCGACTCGGGCAGCGGACTTGACTGAACCCGCTCGTGTAGGTCGCGGCTTGGACCCGAGGTGCCGGGTTGATCGAGGCGCAGTCAGACCTGCGTGCTGACAAGCCTGGGCGTGGGAGCGGGCCGATCGAGGTTTGCATCGGCGGGCTCGTGGGGGCCTTGGTCGAGGCGGAACGGCGGGTACTTGTCGTGCATCAGGGCGATGTAGGTGAGGACGCGGTAGAGCCACCGGTTGATGCCGACCAGGACGTCGAAGAGGCCACGGGGGTACCGGCCGGTGATCAACAAGAAGAAGCCGGCCACGACGGCGAGCAGGTTGAGGACGGAGTAGCCGCCGATGGGCTGGAAGCCGGTGGACCAGTCGTTGCTGGTCCACCAGTACGGCAGGATGTCGGCGACGATGAGGCCGATGATGAGCAGGTGTGGGACGGCCAACAGCCACTTGACCAGGACCAGGCCGCGGGACGGGTGTTCGGGGTAGGTGATGTGGATGTCGGCCGGGTAGTCGGTCCGGGCCAGGGTGAACGGCGGGTAGTGGTCGGTGCCGAGGGCGGCGTAGACGTAGAACCCGACCCGCCAGTTCCAGCGGAGCACGCCGACATTGAAGTCGAACAGCGAGCGCGGATAGCGCCCGGTGAACACGATGGCGACGCCGGCGATGATCGTCGTGACTGCGAACGCGACCCAGAGGAACGCCAACACGATGAAGTGTGGGATCGCCAAGATCATCTTCACCAGCCACAGCCAGCGGGACAGGTTGGGGTCCAGTGCGCCGGTCAGCTGGACCGGGTAGCCGGGTTGGGAGGGGGTTGATGTCATGTCGTTGTTCCTGTCGATGGGGCGATGCCGGACCGGGCTGGTCGCCCGTACCGGCCGGTCTGGGTGGACAGCGGCCGGGCCTTGGTGGGCCCGGCCGTGTCGTCGATGGCTAGCCGGCGACCTCGTCGCGGGTACCCGGGTCGGTGGTTGGCGGCGGTCATGCCGGCGGTGATCGGGGAGGGTTTGAAGCCTTTGACGACCAGGTAGACGCCGAGGGAGAACTCCCACACCGCGATCGGGATGGCCAGGAGTCCCGACGGTCCGGACATGCGTTCCCACAGGCCGAACATCACGGCGACATCGGAGGCGAGAAGTAGGCCTGCTCCGACGAAACCCACCAGGGGCAGAATCCGTGGGCACCAGGCGGGACCGGTACAGCAGGGAGCCGAGCAGGAGGGCGTTCATCACCGGCATCAGGCTTTGTCCGAGGAGGAAGAACCAGTTGTAGGAGGCGACCAGTGCCTGACCGGTGACCAGCGCAGCCGCTCCGACTCCGGCCTGGCGCAGAGTCACCAGTGACATCAGGCTGACGACGCCGGCGATGATGGCGGCGCCTTCCAAAGTCCGCGAGCCGACGAAGCCCAACGCGATCCCTTCGTTCTGTCTCTTGACGACCGGGTACAACGCGACGGCGGTGCCGACGCCGGCGAATGCCACGATCACCTCGAGGATGGCGCCGATGATCACGGGTGTGTCCGGGCCGGGGCCGGTGATCCAGTTCGGATCGTTCAGCACCGGACCGTAGAGGAACAGGGTCGGGATCGAGATGAAGCTGAGCAGGTACAGCAAGCCGGCGGCGAGCGCGGTCTTCCTCAGGGAGTCCATCGGGACCCGTTTCGTTGCTGTGGGTTGAACGGTGATGGCCATGATGTGTTCTCCTACTGTGGTCTGGGCACCGGTCGAGGTGCCGTGAATGGTTGGGTTCGGGCCGGACGGTGACGTTGATCACCGAGGCCGGCGACGGTGGAGGCTAGGCGAGGGGTTGGCCGGTCCGGACTGCGGCCACGACGTCGCGGATGGCGTGGCTGGCTGCGGCGGAGTCGGCTTGGTCGTCGAGAAGCGATTCGTGGGTGGCGTCGGCGTGACGGTGCAGACTGTTGGTCGACAAGGTGGCCAGGTGGTCCTGCTTGGCCTGCCACTGGGGATCGTTGTTGCCCTCATCCGCGGTGAGCACGATCAGCGGCTTGCCGTTCAGGCTGGTCAGGGTCGACGCCTGCTGCATTGCCGTGTTCGCCTGGAGAAACTCCTCGAGGAAGCTGGCGAGGTGGCGGGCGGTCGAGGCGTTGGCCCGTGCCTCGCCCTGGGAGCGTGGCGGAAGACTGCCATAGGACGACTGCGCGATCAGATGTCCCACCCCGAAGTGGGCGACCAAGGAAACCAGCACGGAGACGCGATTGAGAATCGTTGTCGGATCCGCTGTTGGTTGGGGGCCGGACCCGGTTTGGGGGCGGTGGAGTCGAGCAGCACCATGCCGGCGACCTGATCTGGGAACATGGCGGCGAAGCGGAGGACGTACAGGCCGCCGAACGAGTGACCGGCCAACACGTACGGTCCGGGAATGTGCGCCCGTTCCAGCAGCGTGTGCAGGTCCGCGGCGATCTGGTCACCGTCCTGCGGACTGGTCGGCGGCGTCGCTCCATCCCCGGCCTGGGCGGTCATAGACGCAGACGGTGGTGTCGCGGGCCACGGCCGGCGCGATCCAGCCGAGGTCGGAGGACACCCCGCCTTGACCCGGTTCCAGAATGACCGTGGGGCTGCCCGTGCCGGTGCAGTGCAGGTGCAGCCGATATCCGCCGACGTCGACCAGCTGGCCGGGCATCGGATACGCCCTGGCGTCGAGCGACTCACGGACGGTCTCGTAACCGCCGCCCACGGCCGAGATCCCCAACACGGCCAGGACCGGGTACACCAGCCACCGTGCGCCTCGGCCGCGCAGATGTCGACGGGCCTGCACGAAACATCCAGACGACGAGTCCGAGAAGCACCGGCGGCCACACCCAGCCGAGCACGTCGCGCACGACGCCGGACCCGAAGAGTGCAGCGAGACCGACCACCGCCATGAACGCGGCCGGCGCGGCGGCCCACCGTTGGGGCTGGTCGCTGAACCGTACCGACAGCACGGCCAGCAGCGCCCAGCCGAGCGCAAAGCCCAGCAGCACCAGACCGGTGAGGACGTTCTCTTTCGCCGGGACGAACGGAAGGGCGACCAGAATCACGGCCGCGATCAGTCCAGCGGCCATCGACACAGCGACGATCAGCCCGATCCGGCTCTTCGCCGTCGGCTGCACGGATTCGGGTTGCTGGAGGTCGACGTCTGGGATGGTCGTGACCATGATGGCCTGATTTCGATGAGAGAAAGAGTGATCCGGGGTTAGCGGTGTGGGGCTGGTGCCGTCGTGGGGCGGTAGGCTGGCGAGGGTGTCGGCGAGGGCCTGCTCGACTGGTGTGGCCCGGACGTCGAGGCGGGTGGTGATCTTGGTGCTGTCGACGATGAACGGTTCGGCGAACTGGTACTGCATTTCGAGCAGCTCCCGCACGGTGGGGTTGGCCACGGCGACGACGCGCAGGAGCATCGGCGGGAGCTGACGGACCCGGCCCGGGGCCGTGCCGGCGAGTTGGTAGACGAGCTGGCACAGCTGGCGGGTGGTGCGGGTGTGTGGGTCGTTGGGGAGGTGCCACACCTGCCCGGCGGCGTCGGGGTGTTCGCCGAGGACGGCGAGGCCTTCGCCGATGTCGGGGATGTAGGTGTAGGTGTGGGGCTGGTCGGGGTCGCCGAGGACGCGGGCGGTTTTCCCGTCGATGGCTGCGGGGAACAGCCGGTCGCCGAGGTTGGACTGGGCACCGCCGCGTGGCCCGAAGTAGTCCGAGGCGCGTCCGATCGCGACCTCCACCTGGCCGGCCTGGTGGGCGGTGAGCAGGTCGGTGGCCATCCGGGCGCGGAGTTTCCCTTTCTTGGTGTGCGCCGCATAGGCACGGGTCTCGTCCAGCGGCCGGCCGTCGGGGCGGCCGTACATGTAGACGTTCTCCATGCTGACCAGCCGGGCCCCGGCGGCGTGGGCGGCGGCCAGCACGCCGGCTTGCAGGGCGGGCCATTCCTGCACCCAGCGTGCGTAGGGCGGGTTGAGGGTCTGGTAGACGACGGTGGCGCCGCGGGCGACGTCGGTGGTGAACGCGGGGTCGGCGGCGTCGCCGGCGACGACGTCGACCCCGTCGGGGACGGCTGCGGCGCCGGAACGGTTCACCATCCGCACCGTCTCCCCGCGGCGAAGCAGAGCTTCACAGGTGGCGAGGCCGATCGCGCCGGTCCCGAAGATGACGTGACGCGCTACGCCGGTCATGCCGGCCCCACAACGGGCGCTTCGACGCCCGCGATGTCGGTCGCGGTCGTCCGCGTCGGGGGCAGCAGCCGGTACAGCAGCAGGCCGGACAGGGCGGAGAAGGTGACGGCACCGCTGGCGCCGAAGATGGTGAACTGTTCGGCCATGGGAATCCCGGCCAGGGTGGTGACGATCCAGCCGAGCGCCCACAGCAGTGGCATCGCTGCGGCCCACCACCAGCGTCGCCGGGTGCGGGCCGGTAGCGCCACCGTCTGGGCGAGCCCGAGCACCACACCGGTGACTGCCCCCATCACGGCGACGTCGGTGAGTGAGGTCTGGAATCCGACGACGGTCGCGCCGAGCAGCAGACCGAGGCCCATGCCCAGCGCGGTCGCCACGATCCAGGGCACGGGCCGGAGCCGGCCGCGGCTGGCCAGCCACTGCCCGGCCCCGACGACCGCACCGGTGACCAGCCCGGCCAGCCCGGCGGCGACGGGGTCGTCGACCCGGCCGGCGACCAGACGGCCGGCCACGCCGGCGATCGGGAACGCCAGGAACCCGGCCGTCCACCACAACCACGACCAGCCGAAGCTGTTCCCTCGCCGCCGGGTGTCGGTCATCAGGTCACCGTCCCGGCGGCCGCCGAGCGGACCGGCTCGGACGCATCACCCCGGGAACGGGAGTGACGCAGGATGAGGATCGCGAAGGCCACCAACCAGACGCTCCACAAGATGTAGCCGACGAAGTTGCCGAAGTCCACGCCCGGCACCTGCAGCGGGGTCAGCACGCCGCCGAGGATGAGGACCGCGGAGACGCCCCCGAGGACGGTGAACCAGCGCCGCGCGATCCAACCACCCAAAGCAACCAGCACCAGCACGGTCCACGCGGCGGTCAGCAGGTAACCGAATGTTTCGCCGACGACGGTGCCGAGGATGCGGTGGGCGAGCTCGAACGAGTCCCGGCCGCCGGCGGCGACGGCCGGATCGGTGCTGGCCGCATCGTGGGCGAACCCGGGCACCAGCAGCGGCCACCGGGCCAGGCCGACGACCTGGACGACGGCGGCGGCGATCCCGACCGGCACCGCGATCCTCATCGCCCGGTGGGTCGACAGGCGGCCGACGCCGACCGCGATGGGGGCGAACAGGGCCGACGCAAGGACCATCACCGCGAACCAGGCGACGACCGCCGTCTGGTGGGCCCGGAACGCGGCCAGGATGTCCTCCACCGGCTCAGCGAGGATGTCGGGATAGTTGAAGACGGTGCCGAGGACGGTGAAGGCGGCGTTGGTGAGGACGGCGGCGGTGATCAACAGTGCTGCGGTCAGTCTGGGGTTCATGACTGTTTCCCTGGTGTCGGCGTGGGCCGACTGGTGGCGGGAGTTATCCCACCGGGGTGGTGACCGTGGGGTCCGGATCGAGCTCATGGTGGTGGTTGGTGTCGGCGTGGCGGAAGTCGTTGCGGCTGCCGCTGATCAGGAGCCAGAAGATCAGTGCGACCTCGCCGACGAAGGTGAACTGCCCGATGCTGATCGAGTAGTCGGGTATCAACACGGTTCCGAAGCCGTCGGCGAGGTAGCCGAGGCCGGCGATCACCAGCAGGATGCCGAAGATCTTCGGCACGAACCCCGACCGGTACGCCAGGAAGCCGATCAGCAGCAGGTGGACGCCGAACAGGATCAGGCCGACCTGCCAGATGGTGGTGTAGGCGTCGATGGCGCGGAGGGCCTGGTCGGGATCGGCGAGCAGCTGGAGGGCGATGACGAGCTGGGCTGATGGCGACCAGGTAGACGCGCGGCGTAGGCGATCCGGAAACCGGCGGCCATCGCCGAGACCATCCGGTTCACCGGGGCGAACACGGTGAACAGGGCGGCAGCCACGATCACGTCGAGGATGACCACGACGATCAGGCAGGCGATGCCGAGTCGGAACAACGATGGCGATGCGGCGATGTCCAGCGCCGTCTGTGGCTGCATCGCCGGGTGTGATCAGCGCCGAGACGGCGCCGAAGACGCCGAACGCGGCCAGGACGGCCATCAACGCTAACCCGATCCCTGCCGTCAGGCTGGCCCTGCGAAGCGTCTGCGTGGTGCTGATCATGATGATGGCTCCTGTGCCTTCGGGTCTGGTCGTGCTGTGGCTGCTCGTGTGGTGGCCGCTCGTCGTGTGCCTGCTCGTGGTTTGGCTTGCGGTGGGGTGCATCGTGCGGCGTGGTGAGGCCGACGAGGTCGGCGCTGACCTGCCAGAGCCGGGCGGCGACGGCTTCGTCGTAGCTGGCCTTGGAGGATTTCTTGGGTTTGCTGTCGGTGAAGAAGCGTCCGCTCACCTGCTCGAGCTCTGGTGCGGACGCGAGCCGGATCGAGGTGGCGGCGCCCTGGGTGGGGGTCTTCATCAACGGCCGGAGGAAGGGGATGAAGATGCGTTGGACGCTGGCGGGGTCCTCGGCCGCCGAACGAGGTGCTGACCACCCCGGGATGCAACGCATTCGCGGTCACCAGTGCTTGATCAGCAGACGCGGTCGCCGGCAGTCTTCTTGGCCAGCTCGTAGGTGAACAACACGTTGGCGAGCTTGGACTGGTTGTAGGCCTTCGAGCCGGAGTACGACGCTTCTCCTTGGAGGTCGTCGAAGTCGATCCGCCCCAGCGCTTGGGCGTTGGAGGAGACCGTCACCACCCGGGCGGGGCGCTCTCGCTGAGCCGGTCCAGCAGCAGGTTGGTGAGCAGGAACGGTGCGAGGTGGTTCAGGGCGAAGGTGCGTTCGAGCCCGTCGGCGGTGACGTGGCGGGTGTTCCAGTACCCGCCGACGTTGTTGACCAGCACGTCGATCCGGGGGAGCCGATCGAGGACCTCGTCGGCGAGTCGGCGCACCTCGGCCTGGGAGGACAGGTCGGCGACGAACACGTCGACCTGCCCGCCGCCGGCTGCGCGGATCTCCGACGCGGCGTCCTCGGCCCGGGCAGGGTCCCGGCCGGTGATCGCCAGCCGGGCACCCATCGTGGCCAGGCCGAGAGCGGTCGCCTTGCCGATGCCGCTGGTGCCGCCGGTGACCAGCACGGTCTTGCCGGTCATCGGTGCGGCGACGGCCCCGTCCATGTCCATCCTCCTTCGGTGTTCGGCGCTGTCGCGGTCCGGTCAGCCCGAGCGGCTCAGGCCGGCCTGACCCACAGGTCTGGTGTGGTGCCGGGGCCGTCGGTTCCCGCGTCGACGGGTTCGTGTTGGCCCTGGTCGAGTTGGAACGGCGGGTATTCGTCGCGCATCAAGGCGACGTAGGTGATGACCCGGTAGATCCAGCGGTTGATGCCGATGGTGAAGTCGAACAGGGTGGCCGGGTATTTGCGGGTGAACAGCAGGAAGATCCCGGCGACGAAGACCAGCATCCCGAGCAGGGAGATGCCGGCGCTGCTCTGGGTCCCGGACGACATGTCGTTGGCCGTGTTCCACCAGTACGGCACGTTGACGGTGAACAGGCCGATGATGATCAGGTGGGGGATGGCCAGCAGCCACGACTTGACCAGCACCAGGCCGTGGGACAGGTGCTCGGGGTAGTCGACGTCGAAGTCGGCCGGGTAGTCGGTCCGGGCGAGGGTGAACGGTGGGTAGCGGTCGGTGCCGATGGCGGTGGTGGCGTAGAAGCCGACCCGCCAGCTCCACCGCAGCACGCCGACGTTGAAGTCGAACAGGGCGCGTGGGTAGCGGCCGGTGAACAGGATCGCGAATCCGGCGATCACGGTGGTGACCACGAACGCGATCCACAGGAACGCCAGCACGACGTAGTGCGGGATGGCGAGGAACCATTTCACCAGCCACAGCCAGCGTGAGAGGTGCGGATCCAGCTCGCCGGTCAACCGGGCGGGATAGGTGATGTTCGGTGTGCTTGTCATGATCTTCATTCCTGTCTCAACTGAGACTGATTGATTCGTGCACGTGGCTGCCCGGGGACGCCGCTGGTCAGGGCGTGGAGCTCACCATGGGAGGCGAGGTGGTGGTGCGTCGAGCTCGTGGTCCCTGACGGGTTGGGTTCCGCTGGGTGGGCGATAACCGCCGCCTCAGACGGTGATGACCAGCTTTCCCTTCGCACGACCGGTGTGCAGATGCCGGATGGCGTCGGCTGCCTCGCTGAGGGGATAGCTGCGGTCGATGACCGGGTTGATCTTGCCGCTGTCGATCAGGGCGGTCAGGGCCTGGAGGTCCTTCGACGTGGTGGTCCCGAGAACCATTCGGAGGTTCTGTTTGACGAACGGTGACACGGCGACGGCGCGCAGCGAGCGGACCATCGCGCCGCCGATCAGCCGGCCGCCACCTTCGCCGCCGACGAGCACCAGGGTGCCGCGCGGCGTGAGGCAGCGCCGCAGCTGCGACAGCGTCCGGTCACCGCCCATGTCGAGGACCAGGTCGTAGCGCTGCCCGCTTGTGGTGATGTCGGTCTCGGTGTAGTCGATGACGTGGTCGGCACCGACGGAGCGGACCAGTTCGACCTTCGCGGCGCTGCACACCCCGGTCACCTCGGCGCCGAACGCCTTGGCGATCTGCACCGCGAACAGTCCGACGCCGCCCGATGCTCCGATGATCAAGCACCCGCTGCCCCGCGGTGATCTTTCCGGCGTCGCGGAGCGCCTGCAGCGCCGTGCAGGCCGAGGTGGGGATCGCCGCGGCCTGCTCGAAGGTCAGACTCGCCGGTTTGGCGGCCAGCGTCGTCGACCCGGGCAGTGGCGTACTCGGCGAAGGCACCGTCGCAGATCCCGTACACCTCGTCACCGACACGGAAGCGGGTCACGTTCGCGCCGACGGCTTCGACGGTGCCGGCGACGTCCATGCCCCGCACCCGTGCCTTGGGGGCGCGGAATCCGAAGCCCATGATGCGCATCAGGTACGGCTGCCCGGTCATCACGTGCCAGTCGCCGATGTGCACGCCAGCGGCCCGGACACCGATCAGCACGTCGTCGACGCCGACCGCAGGCGCAGGGATCTGGTCGAGCCGCAGCTGGTCGGCGTCACCGTAGGCGTCCTGGACGATGGCTCGCATCGTCGTGGCCGCCGGTACCGGAGCAACCGGTGTGGCCGCCGCGGAATCGGACTGAGGGTGTTCCATGATCGCTTCTCCCGAGAATGATGGGCGCGATCCCTTTACCGCACTTAGTACTAGACAGTACCATACATTGTACGAAACGATCGTCTGGAGCGAGGATGCCTAAACCAGTCAATGAGAGTTCGAGAAAGCGCCGTGCTCCGCTCAGCCGTGAGCGGGTGCTGGAGGGTGCCGTCGCGATCGCCGACGCGGACGGGATCGGAGCCCTGACGATCCGCTCGCTCGCCCAGCACCTTGGCGTGAAGCCGATGTCGCTCTACTACTACGTCGCGAACAAGAGTGAGATCCTCGACGCGATCGTCGACGTCGTGTTCAGCGAGATCGACCTGCCCACCGTCGACGGCGACTGGCGATCGGAGATCCGGCTCCGCGCCACCTCGGCACGGCACGTCCTGCGGCGGCACTCCTGGGCGATCGGGCTCCTGGAGTCCCGCACCACGCCCGGACCCGACACCTTGCGTCACCACGACGCGATGCTCGGCACCCTGCGCGGCGCCGGCTTCTCCATCGAGATGACCGCCCACGCCTACGCCCTGATCGACAGCTACGTGTACGGATTCGCCCTGCAGGAGGCCGCCCTGCCCTTCGACGGCCCGGACACCGTCACCACCGTGGCGGTGCCGATGATGGAACAGTTCCCCGCCGGGGAATACCCCCACCTCGTCGAACTGGCCACCGAGCACATCCTCCAACCCGGCTACGACTTCGGCGACGAGT
>CAWCOM010000012.1:0-68559 GCA_963797165.1 uncultured Actinomycetota bacterium | reverse complement strand
GAGCATGGTGCGACGACCAGCCCATCGGCCACCCACACCGAATCGATCATAAACCGTCCGCACCATCAGCCCTCGGATTCGTGGATGATCAGATCGGGACATGCTAGGCGAAGCAAGCTCTCCCAGACACCTGGACGAACCTTCCCCGGAACTGAAATTGTTTCGGTCCGACGCCGTCTGTATCATGACTGTTTCGGAGTGCGCGACGATATGGGGGGACGCGCGGTCCGAACTTCCGGGGGATTGATTCATCATGCCAGAGGGCGCCATCGGCGCGCACCCGCAACCAGGCGCACTGGCGGCACGAGCAAAACCACGAGATGGCTCCGACGTGATCAACGCTTCTTCGCGCACGACGGTGTCGTCGTCCCGGGTCTCGGACGTGGCCTCGAGACCGGCAACTACGGTCGTGATCAGCGCTCTCGCGGCGCTGCTCGCTCTCGTGAACGTCAGAGGCGTGTCGATGTGGGTGGACGAAGCCGCGACCGTCGGCGTGTCGACGCGATCAGTGGCCGACATCTGGCGGCTGGTCCACAACATCGATGCCGTCCACGGGCTGTACTACCTCCTCATGCACCCCTGGCTTTCGGTCGTCGGAGTCTCGGAGTTGAGCGTCCGACTGCCCAGTGCAATCGCGGTCGCCCTGGCCTGCGCCGGCGTGATGGTCCTCACCCGTCGTATCGCCAGCCCGCTTGCCGCGGTGGCCGCCGGACTTGCGTTCGCGGTGCTGCCACGGGTCACGTGGATGGGTATCGAGGGTCGCTCCTACGCCATCACGGCTGCCGCCGCAGTCTGGTTGACGGTGATGTTCGTGAGCCTGGTGAATCGACCTCACCCGGCCAAGTACGTGGCCTATGCCGCCCTCGGAGCCTTCGGCACATCACTGAACATCTTCGTGGTGCTGCTATTCGCAGCCCACGGCGTCACCCTGCTGCTCGACCGCAGATTCCGCTTCTCACGGATGTTCTGGGCGTGGTTGGGGTCTGGGGTCGTTGCCACACTCGCTGGGTTGCCGGTTGTGCTAGCTGCCATAGGCCAGAGTGCCCAGATCGGCCGGTCGCACTTCGGTCTTCTCGGATATGTCCGCAACGTCATTGTGAACCAGTGGTTCCTCGGCGACACCCCGACGATCTATCTCTCCGGCGGCGGTTCGCTGGGCGACGGTCCCGGATCCACGCTATGGAAGTACAGCGCCGTCCTCCTTGCTGTGGTCTGCTGGTCCGTGGTTGCGTACGCGATCCTCGGCCGGGACCCTGCGTCGTTCGCTCCGAGTGTTCCGAGCTATCGAGTGCTTCTGCTGAGTTGGCTCGGGGTGCCGAGCGTGCGTGCTCGTCGGATATGCGCTATTGGTGGCCCCGCTTTACAACGCCCGATACTTGACGTTTTGCGTACCAGCGGTGGGGGTGCTCCTCGGAATCGGTCTGGTGAAATTGGTCGACGTCCGGATCCGAGGTGCCGCACTGCGGCGCGGACTGATCAGTGCTCTCGTGGCGAGCCTGATCGTCCTGCTCAGCCTTCCGGTGTATTTGTCGCAGCGCGATGTCTACGCAAAAAGCGGTGCAGACTGGAAAACGATCTCCGGCTTCGTGGCCGCTCATCGGGCGCCCGATCAGGCGATCTACTTCGCACCGCGGACGCCGCAGACCGAGGAAGTCGGCATCACCTCGCGCATCGCGCAGATCTTGTACCCAGAACCATTCGCAGGGCTTCGCGACCTCACCTTGGTCAAAACGCCTGCGGAGGATGCGAGTCTGTGGGGCCTGTCGCGGCCACTAGCGCAGTCGACGGACCGGCTGGCAGGCATTGACAGCGTGATCGTCATCCGCCGTAAGGACTATCCCGACGCGGCCCTGGCGGCCGACGATGCGGTGCTTACCGCCGCCGGCTTCCATGCGGGGGACAACTGGACCGGCCCCTTGAACACTGTGGCCGAGTACGTGCGCTGACGCCTGAGCTCACCGCGCACGTCTCTCCCTCCGCTCCGCGTAGGCTCGCACGGTGCGCGAAGAGCAGGTGGTCCTTCTCGACCCGACCGGCCGGGTGATCGGCGAGAGCCCGAAAGCGGACGTGCACCACGCGTACACGCCGCTGCACCTCGCCTTCTCGGTGCACATCTTCGACGGCGAGGGTCGCGTCCTGCTGACCCGCCGGGCGCTGCGCAAGCGGACCTGGCCGGGGGTGTGGACGAACAGCTGCTGCGGCCACCCTGGCGTGGGCGAGCCGATGGCCGACGCCGTCCGCCGCCGGGTCCGTCATGAGCTCGGCCTGGAGATCCAGAACCTGCGCGGCGTGCTGCCGGAGTACGCGTACACGGCGACGGACGCCAGCGGTGTCGTCGAGAACGAGATCTGCCCGGTCTACGCCGCGGACACTGTGCATCCAAATCCCGAGCTGGGTACGAACCCGGAGGAAGTCATGGACTTCGCCTGGGTCGAGTGGAGCGACGCGGCAGCGGCGATGACGGCGACACCGTTCGCCTTCAGCCCGTGGTCGGTCGATCAGGTCGCCCTGATCGGATCCCGCCGGAGACCGTGACCCGACTCGGCCGATTCCTCCGATTCGGCGGCGGCACCATCAGGTGGAGGTGAGGATGAGCGCTTCGGGCAGTCTCGAACGTTCCGGTCTCGACGAGCTCGGACAGATCCTGGCTTTCCCGGCTGAGAGATCGGCCGACGTTGCGACACATCTCGGCCTGGTTGACGGGTTTTTGCGCGAAGCCATCGGCGACCTGACTCACCTGTGGCGAGAACAGTTGCGCGCGGCCGGTCTGGCGGAGGATCCCGGCGACCTGCTGGCGGGTGAGGACCTTCCCGAGCTGCTCTTCGATCTTGCTGCGGCCGGTGGCAAGCGGCTTCGCCCGGCGATGTCGTACCTCGGCTGGGTCGCCGCGAGCGGCCAACGTCGAGGAGTGGGTCATGCCGATGTGGTCAGGGCGGGTGCCGCGCTGGAGCTCCTCCATCTGTTCGCCCTGATCCACGACGACGTGATGGACGAGTCCGACTCGCGTCGCGGTCGTCCGACCGTGCACGTCCGGGCGGAAGAACTGCATGTTGCCGCAGGAGGGCGGGGTGGGCCGCAACGATTCGGCGAGAGCATCGCCATTCTGCTGGGTGATCTCGCGCATGCCGAGGCAGATCACCTGGCCGGTCAGCTTCCGGAGCCGATGCGGCGGATCTGGCGCGTGCTCGTCGTGGAGCTGGTGTGCGGACAGCGCTACGACCTGACCGGCAGCGCTGGCGGACAACATGATCTTCCCCATGCGCGGCACGTGGCCCGGTCCAAGTCGGGTGCCTACACGGTGGAGCGACCGCTCCAGCTCGGCGCTGCCGCGGCCGCTGCGCCGGAAGTCGTGATCGCGAGCCTGCGGACGTACGGCCGCGCCCTGGGAGAAGCGTTCGCCCTGCGCGACGACGTCCTCGGCGTCTGGGGTGACCCGGAGCGGACCGGGAAGCCTGTCGGCGACGACCTGCTGTCCGGCAAGCCGACCGTGTTGATGGCTCTGGCCTACCAGCGGCTGACGGGCCCGGCGGCCCGACGGCTGCGCCGAGTGGCCTCGGGAAGCGCCGATCCGGGCGATGTCGAGGCTCTACTGGCCGACCTTGCAGCCGCCGGTCTTCGTGGCGAGGTGGAAGACCTCATCGCCGGCCACGTCCGGACGGCACTGGATGCGCTGGACGACCGACTGCTCGACCCGCTCGGCGTCTCCCAGCTCCGTCGGATCGCCGCCGAGATCGCCTGGCGCGACACGTGAGGCGTCGCCGGTGAGTCGCGTCGTCGTCATCGGCGCCGGCCTGTCCGGGTTGGCTGCGGCCTGTCACCTGCTCGGCGCCGGCCACGACGTGACCGTGGTCGAGCGGGAACCGATCGTCGGCGGACGGTGCGGGCGGCTGGACCAAGACGGGTTCAGCTTCGACACCGGTCCGACGGTGATGACCATGCCGGAGCTGGTGGGCGATGCGCTGAACGCGGTCGGGGTCGACCTCGGCCAGGTCCTGCCGATGCGCCGGATGGACCCCGGTTATCGGGCACGGTACGCCGACGGCAGCCGGATCGATGTCCGGTTCGGCCGAGCCGCGATGCGGGCCGAGATCGAGCGGACCTGCGGACCGGCCGACGCCGCGGCGTTCGACGGGTTCGTCGACTGGCTCGCCGAGCTGTACGACATCGAGCTGCCGAACTTCATCGACCGCAACTTCGACTCGGCGCTCGGACTGGTGTCCCGACCGATGGCGGCGCTCCGGCTGCTCCGGCTGGGCGCGTTCGGTCGGCTGGGACCGGCCGTCGCTCGACGGTTCGCCGACCCGCGGCTACAGCGGCTGTTCAGCTTCCAGGCGATGTACGCCGGGCTCGCGCCGGCCGACGCCCTCGCCCTGTATGCGGTGATCACCTATATGGACTCGATCGCGGGCGTCTGGTTCCCCGAAGGCGGAATGCACGCCGTCCCGACCGCGATGGCCGCGGCGATCGAGAAGGCCGGCGGCGAGCTCGTGCTGGACAGTCAGGTCACCGGGCTGCTGCGTCGGCGCGACGGTGCGATCGCCGGTGTCCGGCTGGCCGGCGGTGCCGGAGTCTCCGCAGACAGCGAGGCCGTCCCGGCCGACGCGGTCGTCTGCACGCTCGACCTGCCCATCGCGTACGACCAACTGCTCCCCGAGCTGTCGGTGCCACGGGCGCTGCGGCGGCCGACGTACTCCCCGTCGGCCGTGGTCTGGCACGTCGGCGTTCGGGGCGAGCCGAACTCGGACGTGGCTCATCACAACATCCACTTCGGCTCGGAGTGGGATACCGCGTTCGACGCGCTGCTGGACCGCGGTGAGCTGATGCCGGATCCTTCCCGGCTCGTCACGGTCCCGTCGCTGGACGATCCAACGGCGGCGCCGGCGGGTTGCTCGACCCTTTTCGTGCTGGAACCCGTCCCGAACCTGGCCGCCGGCCGCGTCGACTGGCGCACCGAGGCCGGCCCGATGCGCGAGCGCCTCGCCGGCTTCCTGGAACGCGAGGGGTACCCGTCCGACATCGTCACCGAACGCCTCGTGACACCCTTGGAGTGGCGCGCGCAGGGCATGGCGGCGGGTACACCGTTCGCTCTGGCCCATACGTTCGCCCAGACCGGACCGTTCCGGCCGCCCAATGCGGAACGGCGCGTCCCGGGACTGTTCTTCGCCGGCTCCGGCACCGTGCCGGGCGTCGGGGTGCCGATGGTGCTGATCTCGGGGAAGCTCGCAGCCCACCGCGCCACGTCGTACCTGGGAGGTGTGCAGTGAGTCTGGCGAGGCGAGCCCGATCCAGCTCGGGATCTTCCGGGTCTTCGGGGCCTTCGGGGGAGGAGCTCCGGCTGCGCGAGGGATACCGCCGCTGCGCCAAGCTGACCCGCCGCTACGGGACGACGTACTTCTGGGGAGCGGCCCTGCTGCCCAAGCGGCAGCGCAAACACGTGTACGCCGTCTACGCCCTGTGTCGGCTCGCCGACGACATCGTCGATCTGCCCGACGAGCATCCCGACTCCATCACGCGGGCGGAGCTGGGCACACCGGAGAGTGCTCAGGGCACGTCGAAGAACGGACACGGCGCGCCGGATGCATCCGTGGCCGACCGCCTGCACGACTTCGCCGACCGCTTCCGCGCGGACCTTGCCGCCGGTGGCAGCACGGATCCGGTGCTGGCCGCGGTCGTGCACACCGCACTGGCGGCCCGGATCGACCCGGAGTGCTTCGACCGGTTCTTCGGCGCGATGGCGATGGACCTGACCACAGTCCAGTACGAGACCTGGAGCGACCTGCTCGGCTACATGGAGGGTTCGGCGGCGGTGATCGGGGAGATGATGCTGCCCGTGCTGGAGCCGCTCGACCCCGGAGCGATGCAGCCGGCCCGGTCCCTTGGCTTCGCGTTCCAGCTGACGAACTTCCTCCGCGACATCCACGAGGATCTCGACCGAGGTCGGGTCTACCTGCCACAGGAGGACCTCGAGACGTTCGGGGTGGACCTGCGCGTGCGCCGGCCGACACCGGAGTTCAAGGCCCTGATGGCGTACGAGATCGAGCGCAATCGCGCGCTGTACACCTTTGCCGACACCGGGATCGCCATGCTGCCGCCACGATCGGCGCGCTGCGTCGGGACGGCCCGGGTGCTGTACGCCCGGATCCTCGACCGGATCGAGGCCGCCGAGATGAACGTCTGGACCCGACGGATCCGGGTGCCGACGATCAGCAAGGCCGCGACTGCGGCCAAGATCATGGTCGCCGGGCCGCCGGGACAGCTGACGAAGGGAACGGCCGACAGTGTCACTTCGGACGCGCACTAGCCCGGCCCGGTCATCCGGCCGGCTTGCTCCGCTCGGCCCGCCCGCGACGTTGTCGCAGCAGGTTCGCGCCCGGATCCCGATCGCTAGGGTCCCGCAGCCGCGCGAAGACCGGATGACGTCGACCTGGCGGCTGGCCCGGCCGGCCCGGATCGCCGCCGCGCTGGCCGAGTCGCAGGCGCAGGACTCCGGCGGCTGGTTCGTGGCCGGGGTGAGCTCCGACGTCGGCCGCGAGGTGTCGATCGCGCGGACCATCGCGGGCCGTGAGGTGACCTTCTGGCGTACGTCCGACGGCAGCCTGGTCGCCGGACCCGGTGCGTGCCCGCACCTCGGAGCGTTGCTGGAGAACTGCCCGGTGCTCGGCGGCACGATGTACTGCCGCTGGCACGGGCTGGCGTTCACGCCGGAGGGCGATCGGACCTGGAGCCCGTACCGGGCGTACGACGATGGGGTGCTGATCTGGGTCGGGTTGCCGACGGCGGGCGAGTCGCCGACCGACCGGCCCAACCTGCCGCCGCGCCCGCCCCTGTCGGCGTCGGTGACCGCCGTGATCCACCAGCCCGGAACCTGTGAGCCGCAGGACATCATCGCGAACCGGCTCGACCCGTGGCACGGCTCCTGGTTCCACCCGTACGCCTTCTCGCACCTGGTCGTGGACGACTCCGCCAGCGACCACCGGCGGCTCGTCGTGGACGTCACGTTCCGGCTGAACCGGACCTGGGGCGTGCCGGTCCGCGCCGAGTTCAGCTGCCCGGATGCTCGGACGATCGTGATGCGGATCGTTTCGGGCGAGGGCGCGGGCAGTGTGGTCGAGACGCATGCGACGCCGACCGGGCTGGACAGCCGGGGGCGCTCGGTCACGATGATGACCGAGGCGACCATCGCCTATTCCGACCGTCCCGGCTTCGCGGTCGCCCGCTGGATGTCACCGCTGCTCAAGCCGTCGATCCGGCGGACCGCCCGCAAGCTCTGGGTCGACGACCTGGTGTACGCCGAACGTCGCTACGACCTGCGCTCCCGAGATGAGTTCCCGGGCTGACTGCGGTCCCGTCGCCCTTGGCGGCCTCCCGCGTTATCGCACCGCATCGCCCAGATGTGGTCGAAATCGGCCCCTTTCCGCCGCGTTATCGCACCGCATCGCCCAGACGCACATTCCCGCGCGACCTGGGCCTGTCGACGGGGCGCGCTCCCCGCTCGTTATCGCACCGCATCGCCCAGATGTGCTCGGAATCGACCCGCTTCCGCCGCGTTGTCGCACCGCATCGCCCAGACGGAGGTCGGACGGCGCAGGTTCAGGAGTCCCAGGGCGCGGTGTCGTCCATCTTCTTGTAGTACTTCGCCAGGTGACTCTTGACCCGATCGATGTCGGACTCCGGCAGATCGACGCCACCGCGCGAGCCCTGCATGACCGCGGCAGCGGCCATCACTCCGCGCGGAATCGCGACCAGCTTGCCGTCGACCACATCCGCGATCAGGAGTTTGTACGCGGTGAAGTTGTCCTTCTTGTCCGCGTCGTACCAGACGTGCGCGTCGCGGTACTTCTCGTTGGGTTCGTCCTCTGCATCAGCCCACTTCCGGACCCGCTTCTCGGCGGCGTCGCCGTCCCAGCTGCGGTCCCGGTCGGCCAGTGTCAGATCCTGGAACGCTGTCACAGCCATGGTCGTACGTCCTCCTTCATCGCTCTTCTTCTCTTGTCTCGTACCCACATCGATCCTGCTCGATGATCGAAACCTGCAGCGTCCCGGGGTGAGATTCCCCGAAAAGTGGGCGCTGACAACATGTTTCTCCGGCGTGTCGATGTTGTTTGCGACCACTTTTCGGGGCGGGAGGGCGGGTACCCGAGGGCAGCGGGCAGCGGCAGCCGGGGCAGTGCTGACAGGTGGCCGCGGTCAGGAGGTCGCAGAGGTCAGGGAGGTCGCGGCGGTCAGGAGGCAGCAAGAAGGCCGCGCATCGGGACGGTCCAGAGCTCCTGCCCGGCCAGAGCCCAGCGCTCGAGCAGAACGTTCGCGGCCTGGAACCCGGTGGTCGCCGCACGCTCCATCAGGGCGACCGGCAGATCGCAGCGCACGTGGTCGCCGGCGAGCAGCACCCGCGGGTCCGGCGTCCGTACGCCCGGTCGCAGCGCCCACGGCGAGGTGTCGACCAGCGGGCAGTCGGCCATCACCAGCCACTCCTCGGCCAGCACGCCGGCGGACGCGGTTTCGGGGTACACCCGGTGCAACGCGGCCTCGAGCTCCGTCTGCACCCGCGGGCGCCCGTCCGCGCCGACCTCGAGCCCGGCCGCGCCCACGGCGTACCCGTGCACCTCGACCACCGACCCGCCGGTGCGCTGCGACCACGCCCGCGCGCCGGACTCGAACCGCTCCAGCACCGAGATGTTGTCCAGCGGCCCGAACCCGCTGGTGCCGAGGAAGGGCGTACGTCCGGCGTCGACCGGCCGGTCCAGCCACAGTCGCCAGACCGCGAACGGGGGTGCGTTGCGGGTCGCTGCGACCCGTTCTCGCCACTGCACCGGCCCGAGGGCAGAGTCAGCGATCAGCCGCCGTGCGCTGGCCGGGTCGGCGGCGATCACCACCGCGTCCGCTGCAAGCAGCTCCCCGCCGGCGACCTCGACGCGTACGCCCTCTTCGTCCGAGGCGACGCCGACCACCGACGTATCGGTCCGGACCTGGACCCCCAACCGGTGCAGATGCCGGCCCAGCGGAGCCCACAGCGCGGTGTCGTAGTCGTCGTCGGGCACGTCGAACAGCAACCCCTCTGCCGAGCCCAGGAAGTAGCTGTGGAACATCGCGACCAGCTCGGCCGCGGAGAAGTCCTCCGGCGCAGCGAAGAAGCTGCGGGCGAACACCTCCAGGGCCAGGTGTCGAGCCGCCGACGGGAACCGCAGGCGGTCGAGGAACTCGGCGGCGCTCTCCCCGTCGTAGGAGGAGAACGTCTCGGGGAACCGCACCCGGAGCAGCTCCAGCGCCGCGCGTACATCGACCCGGGTCAGATCCCCGACCCGAAAGCTCGGGCTCCTCGCCACGAAGCCGATGATGTTGAGGGGTGGGGTCGCGGGCACTCGGGTGAAGGAGTCGCGGTCGCCGTTCGCGTTGATCAGCGGGTAGTCGTCGATGGGCCTCAACCGGGCAAGCGCGGGGTCGGTCCGGCGCAGCAGCGCGCGCAAGTTGTAGTACTGCCGGAAGAACGCGTGGAAGCCGCGACTCATCGTCCGGCCGTCGTCGAGCGGCCAGCCTGCGACCCGGCCGCCGAGCCGGGGCGACTGCTCGAGCAGGCGGACCGAGACTCCCCGCTCGGCGAGCGCAGTCGCGGCGGCCAGTCCGGCGATCCCACCGCCGACCACGATCACCTGCGGTCTGGGCCACTCGGGGGAAGCAACCACTCGCCGACGACCTTCGGAAGCCGCGTGACGCACCGCGTGCCGATCACGACCGGGACGCCAGGACCCGCGGCGAAGGATCGGCTTCACGGCGCCGTCGCGCGGAACGTGTGCAGGATTCCATGCTGCCAACCGCGCACCGTACGCACCTCCACGTCGACGAATCCCGCCCGCCAGAGCCGATCGGTGAACTGCTCGACCGAGTCGAAGCGCAGCACGCTGCGCCAGAGGTAGTCGTACAGATCGACGTCGGTACGGGTGAGGCGGCTGAGTGGCATCACCACCAGCCGGCAGATGATCGTCCAGACCAGCCGAGCGGCCCGCGAGCCCGCGACCGAGTACTCCTGGGTGACCAGCACTCCGCCGGGCCGGAGCAGGCCGCGGACCGCGCGGAGCACGTCGTCGCGACCGCCACCGGCCTCGCCCGCCGGGACATTGAAGGGGACATTCACAGGAACATTGCGGAACAGGTATGCGGCGAACACTCCGTCGAGCCCCCCGTCGAGCCCCCACTCCGACCCGCGGTCGGAGAGCTCCTCGGCCAACCCGTGGACAAAGCGGACGCCGGCGGGCCAGTTCTTCTCGGCGGCTTCTGCGAGCATGCCGGCGGACGCGTCCAGTGCCACGACATCGACGCCGACTCCGCGGTCGCGGGCCGCGACCAGGAGCGCGCGGGTGGACGCGCCGGACCCGCAGCCGAGATCGAGCAGGCGCAGCTGGGACGGCCGGAGCCGCTCGACGAGGGCTCGGGCCGCCGAGCGGAGGTGCCGGTGATAACCGGGATTCAGCGCCACCATCAGGTCGTACCGCTCCGCGGCACGGTCGAAGTCCGCTACTGCCCGTGCGGGTAGCGAACCGACCGATTCCGATGTCCGTACGTCCGTACTCGAATCCATCACGCGCACTCGGCCTCTCCCACTCCCTCTGCCCGCCCGACCGTCACTCCGGATCCGCCGGCCCCTGCGCCGATTGTTCTGCCTGCGGTCCGCGTTGGATGCAGCGGGTCGCCCGTCGCCACAGCATGATGGCGAGCGTCACCATCGCAAAGCCGAAGCCGAAGTCCTCGATCGGGATGTCCCATGGAGCCCGGACGTCGAGCATCGTCGATGAGTTGTAGATCACGATCGGATCCGACAACTTGGTCAGCCAGCCGTCGACCAGCACCTGGAAGGCGAAGACGATGACCATCGTGATCCAGTACTGCAGGCTGGTGAAGATGCCGGTCCGCAGCCAGATCAGCTCGACCACGACGACGGCGATGATGGCGATGGCGGTCAGCACGGTGTAGTCCAGAACGCTGAGGTCAGGCATCGCCGACCTGGCCTGTGCCGGCACCCGATGCCGCGTCCGATCCGGTGGCCGACGTGGGGCCCGGTCCGGCGGACGGCCCCGCCGGCGCCCCCAGCCGGCGAAGGATGATGCCGACGGCCTCGTACGTCAGCAAGCCACAGATCGGCACGACGACGAAGAAGACCAGCTCCTCCAGCGGCATTCCGAGCATCAGCCGGATGCCGCTCACGAAGACGGGGTTGTAGCTCCAGTGGCCCGCCAGGATTCCCGCGATGTCCCAAACCGTGAACACCACGACCACCGGAAGCAGGGCGCGTGCCAGGCAGGCGGGGCGGCGGTAGACTCGCGCGCCGACGACGAGTTCCAGCGGCAGGGTGATCAGCAGGCAGGCACCCATCAGCAGGAGGTACTGGTAGTGGTCGATGTCGTCACCGTTTCCGACTCAGTTGCGGGCGCCGAGGATCCGGACGCACAGGGACCTGTCAACCCTAGGTGATCGGATGATCTTCGCTCTCTCGTCCGCTGACCCGGCATTGTTCCTCGGATCTGAACGAGTGACGGAGAAATTTCTCGTACAGATCCTTGAATCGACAACAAACCGCTACCATCGAACTCATGCCAACATCGCGACACCCAAGTTTTGGCGTGCGCGGCAGCGGCGGCTCGGGGGATTTGAGGCAAGGAAACCTGACCAGCATCTTGCGCTATGTACGTGACCACGGCTCCAGTAGCCGGCACGACATCGCACAGGGTTGCGGGTTGGGTATATCGACGATGACCGACCTGATCTCGGAATTGAGATCGCGCCGGCTCGTCAAAGAACTCGACCCGATCCGGCGACCCGCCGCAGGCCGACCCACCCGTCCAATCGCCCTCGATGGCGAGCCCTGGTGTGCACTGGGGATCCACATCGACGTCGACACCATCCGCCTCAGCGCCGTCACTGTCGGTGGCCGCGAAGTCTGGAGCGCTTCGGTCCCGGTTGATCTGCGCGGCAGCGGCGCCGACGCACCCGGGACGATTCGCGACGTCCTGCTCCGGGAATTGGCGCAATTGCCGCCCGACAAAGAGCTCTTGGCCGTCGAAGTCGGCGTCACCGGATACGTTGCGCGCAACCGCGGAACAGTGAGTTGGTCGGCCCGATTGGGTTGGCATGACCTTGCTTTGATACCACTCGTCAACGAGGTATTGGCCGAACTCGACATCCGGCGTATTCACGTCGGCGTCTCCAATGACACACATCTCGCCGGTCTGCACGCCGCTCGGGTCGAATTGGCAACCCCGCCTCACACGGTGGCTGCCTATCTCGGCGGTATTCGCGGTCTGGGTAGCGGTGTGATCGTCGCCGGCGAGATCTACCGAGGCGCATACGGCGGCGCCGGAGACTTCGGGCACGCCAACATCGACCCGAGCGGGCCACTGTGCTGGTGCGGACGGAGCGGCTGCCTGGAGGCGTACGTCGGGCTCCCGCGGTTGCTCGCCGGTAGCGGGCTGATGACCCTGTCCGAGGCGGAGCAGGCAGTCGACGCGGATCCGATCCGCGCCGTCGGGGCACTGGCCGACGCGGCAGCGGCCGGGAACGAGCAGGTCGGGAAGGTTCTCGAGCAGTCGGCGGAGATCCTCGGTCGGGTGTTCGACGACGTGATCGGCGTCGTCAACCCGCATGTCGTGATCCTCGGCGGCTACCTCGGGGTGTTGAGTCCCTATCTGCTCGACGGCATTCGTCGGCGTACCGAGGTGCGCACGAGCGTCGCCGCGTTCGCGGGCACGGAGATCGTCGGGCTGACCCAGGTCGTTCCGCGAGTCGTCGGGGGCGCCGCCCTCGCTGCCCGAGACGCCTGTCTGAACGACCCGCTCGGCCTGACCCGTCCGCTCTGACTCGTCTGGTCTGACTCGTCTGGTCTGACTTCCATCGGTCGGACTCCATCGGTCTGACCGGTCTGGTCTGACCAGGTGCTGGTTCGCGCCCGTGACGCGGGCGCGAACCGGCACTGTCGCTCCGCTCAGCCGACATCTGGGCGATGCGGTGCGCAGACGAGGGCCCGGGAGCGCGGATCGGCCCACATCTGGGCGATGCGGTGCGCAAACGAGGGAGGCCCTGGTCTCCACCGACCGGGACAGCCGTATCGGTGGCACACCGGCCCGAACACCACAGGTGCGCGACCCGGCGCTCCCCCGAGGGCCGCTGAGTCGGCGCGAGCCGAGTAGAGCAGACTGGGCCGATGAAGAAAATGCTGGTGGTCGCCGGGATCGGCGCAGCGGTGGGTTATCTGCTCGGCACTGAGCAGGGTCGAGCCAAGCTCGAGCAGTTCAAGCGCAAGGCGGCGGCGGTGGCCTCCGACCCGGACGTACAGCAGAAGGTGTCCGACATCGCCGGCCAGGTGAAGTCCAACGCCGACAAGCTGCCCGACCCGGTGGCTGGAGCGGTGAAGGTCGCGGCCGACCAGGTGCAGACCAGGTTGGACCACCACGAGTCGGATCAGCCCGACCTTCGCTGAGTACGTCCGGAGTTTCCTTCCGACGATCGGCGAGGAGTTCCTTCCACAGGCTCAGGGCGCATGGCGCGGCTCAGGGCCCGTGACGCGGTTCAGGGCCCGTGACGCGGTTCAGGCCGAGGCGAGCCCCACGACGAGGCTGACGGTCGTCGCCAGGACCACCGAGCCGAAGACGTACGACAGCAGCGCCTGGCGGAGCACCGCGACCCGGATCGTGGTGTTCTGGATGCTGGTGTCTGACACTTGGTAGGCCATGCCCATCGTGAAGGACAGGTACGCGAAGTCGGCGAAGCGTGGTGGCTCGCTCTGGTTGAAGTCGATTCCGCCGACATCGCCGGAGTAGTAGAGCACGGCGTAGCGCAACGTGAAGAGCGTCTGCACGAGGAGCCACGAGACGGCGACACCCAGCAGCGCGAGCGCGCCCAACACGATCCGCACCGCGCCGTGAGCGGAGCCGGACTCGACGACGACGTACGCGACGGCGCCGAGACTGGCCAGGTTCGCACAGATCAACAACCAGTCGCTGGTCCGAGGCGATGGATCCTCACGACGGGCGTGCGCGCGGGTCTGCTCGGCATCCATCATCCCGATCGCGGTCCATACTGCGATCTCGAAGACCAGTGCCCCGCAGATCCACCCGACGAGAGGGGCGAAGTCCCACCTCCCCAGCAGTCCGCAGACCGCGGCCGCGAGCAGTCCGCAGATCAGCATGGCGCTCAATCGCGCCCGCACACTGCTTTCTTGCACGGGCGCAGTAGACCACGGCCAGCCTGTACGCAACGCTAGTGGGCACACGGATGTCTGCGCCCACGCGAGCTGGCAGCCTGCGGACGGCTGGCCGCGGGCGCGGAAATCGGGGAGGAGACTCGATGCGGCGATCGCGCCCGGCCTGGGCGGCCTTCGGGCTCGTCGTGGCCTGCAGCGCGCTGGCCGTGATCGGTGCAGCCGTCGGTGGCCCGTGGACGATCTCCGACCGCGGTGGGTTGTGGTCGCCCGAGAAGCTTCCGCCAGTGAGTCTGCCGCCGAGCTCCCCGCGGCCGGGCGGCCAGCCCACGCCACCACCGCTGCAGTCGGGCGAGCCTCCGCACTGGCTGGCCTGGGCGCTGTGGATCATCGTGGCGATCGCGGTCTCGGTGCTGCTGGTCTGGCTGTGGCGACGGGTGTCGGAATGGGCCCGGAGCAGGCAGGAAGCCGAAGCCGTCGAGTCGGAGGCGACCGGTGAGGTGTACCCGGATGCCCCGGTGATCCGGGCCGGGCTGACGTCTGCACTCGACGAGCTCGGTGTTGCGGCCAATCCCACCGACGCGGTGCTGCGAGCCTGGGTTGCGCTGGAGGGTGCCGCGAGCCGCTCCGGCGTGCCACGGGCCCCCGCCGACACCCCGACCGAGTTCACCGGTCGCGTTCTCGCCACCACGAACGCCGATCGGGCAGCCGTCGACGCACTGCTGCATCTCTATCACCAGGCACGCTTCTCCTGGCACGGTTTGAGTACCGCCGATCGGGACAAGGCACGCACCTGTCTCGAGGGGCTCGCCGCGAGCTGGTCCAGCTTCGAGGTCCCAGCGGCCGATCCGGGGCGCCAGCCGTGACAAAGGACGGACATCGAGACGTGCGGGGCGCCAGGCCCGGTCGAACGAGCGTCGGAGGCATCATCGGCAGGGTGGTCGTCGCCGCCCTGATCACCGGCGTTTGCTGGGTGATCGGGCTGGATCTGGCGAACTCGGTGGCCGTGGCCGTGTTCGCAATCGCCCTGTACGGCCTCCGGGTGCTGGCACCGGGGGAGACCGATGCCTGGCAAGCCGAGCCGGAGACCGCCCACAACACCGGCACCCGACGGGAGGTGGCGCGCTTGTCCTGGGGTCTGCACGGGCAGGATGCTCGGGTGGACCGATGGTCCGCCCGACGGCTGCACGCCCTGGCCAGTCGACGGCTGGCCGCCAGGGGCCTGGACCTCGACGCGCCGCAGGACGCCGTCGAGTGTCAGCGCATCCTCGGCACTCCGACGTACGACGCGCTCGACCTCGACCCCAACAACCTGCCGCGTTACGCAGATTTCGTGGCCGCGCTCGAGGTGCTCGAGCGATTCAGCTTGGAGGAGACCCCGCGATGACCTCAGCCGAGAAGACTCACTCACTCGATCCGCCGGGGACCCCGCTGGCGATCCGGGACGTCGCCCGGCTGGGCCGCCAGGTGCTCGCCTCGGTGCAGACGGTGGTCGTCGGCATGGACGTCGCGCTGCGTACCGCGCTGGCCGCGATCCTGGCCGGTGGGCACGTGCTGTTCGAGGATGTACCGGGACTCGGCAAGACGTTGGCGGCTCGAAGCCTGGCGCAAGCCCTCGGGCTGGAGTTCCGCCGGTTGCAGTGCACCCCGGACCTGCTGCCCGCCGACATCACCGGCTCCTATGTCTACGACCCGGCCGAGGCTCGGTTCGTCTTCCGGCCCGGACCGGTGTTCACCGGGTTGCTGCTCGCCGACGAGATCAATCGGACGGCTCCCAAGACCCAGTCCGCCCTGCTCGAGGCGATGGCCGAGCGCCAGGTCAGCGTCGAGGGTCGCAGCTTCGCCCTGCAGCTGCCATTCCACGTGATGGCGACGTCCAACCCGGTCGAGTACGAGGGGACCTATCCGCTGCCAGAGGCCCAGCTCGACCGGTTCATGGTGCGGCTGGCGGTCGGCTACCCGTCGCCCAGCGGGGAGGCGGACGTGCTCAGCCGCCGGCTCGCCCGCCGGACCGAGTCGACCTCGGTCGAGCGGATCGTCGACGGCGCGACCGTGCTCCGGATGCAGGCCGGTGTGGAGACCGTCGACGTCGACCCCGACATCGTCGACTACTGCGTGGCGCTGGCCGCCGGGACCCGGAGCCACCCGTCGGTCGAGGTCGGCGCCTCCCCCCGCGGTTCGCTCGCCCTGCTGCTGGTCGCCCGCGCCCTCGCGGTGCTGGACGGCCGCGACTTCGTCACACCCGAGGACGTCAAGGAGATCGCGGTCAGCGCCCTGGCCCACCGGATCACGCTCAACCCGCAGACGTGGGCGAGCGGCACCAGCGCGGCCGACGTCGTCCGGATCGTCGTCGGACAGGTCGCCGGGCCGACCGCCACCGCCCGCGTCCGGTGAGCGACGCCGCCCGAACCGCCGGCGATCGAACCGCCGGCGATCGCTGGCAGCTCGCCGGGCCGTACGCACCCTGCCTGGTCGCTGGGGCCGTGCTGCTGGCGATGGGTGGACTGGGGCGACGTCCCGACATCGCGGTGCTCGGCGTGCCGTTGCTGGCCATGGTCGCCTGGTCATGGCTGCGCCGACCCGTCGCCGAGCCCACGGCCGAGATCGCGCCGTGCGAACAGTTACCCGGATCGGGGCGGCTGAGCGCCGCGGTGCAGGTCAGCGTCGACCAGCCGGCGGGGCGGACAATCGGGCGGCCGGCGGGGCGGACAGCTGGGCTGACAGCTGGGCGAACAATTGGGCGGACAATTGGGCGGCGACCGGCCGCGCCCGTCGGACTCGTCGGCTTCCGGGTCGGCGCCCCGGGGCATCGTCCCGTGGAGTGCCTGGTCGTGGGCTGCGCGGCGACGTACGAGGTCACCATGCGGACCGTGCGAACCGGTCGCCGTGAGGTCTTCTGGCTGGAGCACCGGGCCGCTGGTCCCGACCGGCTGTGGGTGATTCCGCCGGTCGAGCGCGAGACGCTCGAGCTCACCGTGCTGCCGACCACCCATCCCCTCAGTACGGCTCCGCTGCCGTTCCGACTGGCCGGGCTGACCGGCCAGCACGGCTCGCGCCGGGCCGGCGACGGGGGCGACCTGCACGACGTCGCAGCGTTTGCGCCGGGCGACCGGCTGCGTCGCATCGACTGGCGGGTCACGGCACGGCTGAACACGGGCGGGCCGGCGGTATCGGTCGACGGCGTCGAGCGGGCGGCGCCGACGATCACGACCCTGTACGTCCGGCGCACCTTCGCGACCGCGGACGCCACGATCATGCTGGTCGTCGACTCCCGCGACGAGGTCGGCCCGCGGGTCGCTTCCTGGAACGACAGCTCCGCGCTGAGCGAGCGGGAGGCCAGCTCGCTCGACATCGCCCGGGTCGCGGCCTCCTCGACGGCGCGGCACTACCTGAACGCCGGCGACCGGGTCGGGCTGGAGGATCTGGGACGGTTGCGCCGCCCGGTCCCGCCGGCCGGTGGCCGACGCCAGCTCGATCGATTGGTACGCCGGCTCGCGCTCGCCCAGCCCGCCGGTGAGCCGACCGAGCGCAAGCGGGTGCCACGGTTGCCCTCGGGTGCGTTGATCATCGTGTTCTCCACCCTGCTCGACGACGATCCGGCGCATCTGGCCACCCACTGGCGGCGCGCGGGACACCGGGTGGTGGTCGTCGACGTCCTGCCCAAGTTGTCGACGGCGGACCTGAACGCGCGGCTGATGACGGCGTACCGGATCGTCGCGCTGGAGCGTGCCGACCGGATCCGCCAGCTGGCGGCGAACGATGTCGAGCTCATCGCCTGGGGCTCGACCTCGGATGCCCGGGAGCCGCGCGGCGCTCTGATGGCGCTGGCCAGGCAGCGCCGATCACCGACGGTGAACCGATGAGGCCCGGCGATCCGGCCTGCCGGGCAGATCCACTGGCGCGGCGGGTTCCGTGCAGACGACGAGCGGCGGGTCGCTCGACATGAATAGGCTGCTCACAGCGATCGCCGATCGAACGCCTGCCCGGGTGCGGAGGGCCGTACGAGTTCGATGGCACTCGTTCCTCATGCTGCTGCCAACCGCCGCGCGCCTACCCGCGGTTCAGGTCGGGCTCCGAGGATGGGTGCCCTGCTGGGCGCTACGCCTCGTGGCCGTCGCCGTGGCGCTGGCGTCGGCAACGCTCGTGATCACCGGCCCCTTCGGCTGGACCGTCGTCGGCGTTCTCTGTGCGGTCATCCTGATCCGCCCGGCACCCATGGCTCCCATTTTCGCCGCAGTCATCGGCTTCTCGATGCTCCAAGCGGGCGATCAGCGACCGTGGGGGCTGCTGGACGCACTCCTGCTGCTCGGGGTACACGCCTGCGTGGCACTCTGCCTGCTGCTCGGGGCGACGAGCTGGGCGGCGAGGGTCCGGCTGAACGTCCTCGGCCGACCGGCGCCGCGATTCGTGGTGATCCAGCTGATCGCCCAGTTCGCCGGAATCCTCGGCGCCGTGCTGGCTGGGCGCGACCTCAGCCTGCCCTGGGTTCTCGCCGTGGCGGGTTTGGCCCTGGTCGCGTTGGGATTCGTCTGGCTGCCGATGCTGGGTCCGCGCGAAGAACCGGCTCCCAGTCCCATCGTCCGCGTGTTCGACGCCACCGCGCGACGCTGGGGTGACGAGTGAGTTCCGACCGCGCGAGCTGGTCCTCACCCGTTCATCCGGCCACATCCCACCCGTCCAGCGCCCACCCCCCAGCCCGCCTGTCCTCGTTATCGCACCGCATCGCCCAGATGTAGCGCCGACTCGTCCCTTCCCGCCTCGTTATCGCACCGCATCGCCCACATACAGCCCAATCGGCGAGTCGGCCCTCGTCATCGCACCGCATCGTCCACATACGGACGACCGGGCTGACGAATGAGCGCTCAGCCAACCCGAACCAGCCACATACGGACGACCGGGCTGACGAATGAGCGCTCAGCCAACCCGAACCAGCCACATACGGACGACCGGGCTGACGAATGAGCGCTCAGCCAACCCGAACCAGCCACATACGGACGACCGGGCTGACGAATGAGCGCTCAGCCAACCCGAACCAGCCACATACGGACGACCGGGCTGACGAATGAGGGCTGATCCGGCCCGAACCAGCCACATACGTACGACCGGGTTGACGAATGGCGGACGGGAGGGTTCGGCCCGTTCCCAGGCCCTCGTCATCGCACCGCATCGCCCAGATGCAGCCGATCCGACCCTCAACATCCCTCGTTATCGCACCGCATCGCCCAGATACGGCCGATCCGACCCTCAACCTCCGTCGTCATCGCACCGCATCGCCCACGTGCAGCTCCCCTCGACCGGACCCCCGCGCGACCACGGCCGGCGACCCCTCGCGCCGGGTCCGGGCAGTCCTGGCGTAGAACACATGGATGGAATATCGAACTCTCGGCAACAGCGGCTGCGCGGTCTCGACGTACTGCCTCGGAACCATGACCTTCGGCGCGGAAACCGACGAAGCCGGCTCCCACGAGCAGCTGGACCAGTTCGTCGAGGCGGGCGGCACGCTCGTCGACACCGCCGACGTCTACTCCAGCGGCGTCTCGGAGCAGATCATCGGCCGGTGGTTCGCGAACCGGCCGGCTGACGTCACCGAACGGGTGGTGCTGGCGACGAAGGGTCGGTTCCCGATGGGCGCGGACCCGAACGCACTCGGACTCTCGAATCGCCACCTGACCAGGGCACTCGATGCCTCACTCGGCCGCCTGGGGCTGGAATCGGTCGACCTCTACCAAGTGCATGCGTACGATCCCTGGACCCCGCTCGAGGAGACCCTTCGTACGCTGGACGGCTTCGTCCGGGCAGGAAAGATCCGCTACTACGGGCTGTCCAACTTCACCGGCTGGCAGCTCACCAAGGCCGTGCATATCGCCCGGGCACTCGGCGTCGCCGGACCGGTCACGCTGCAGCCGCAGTACAGCCTGCTGGTCCGCGAGACGGAGTGGGAGGTCATCCCGGCCGCTCTGGATGCTGGGCTCGGCCTGTTGCCGTGGAGCCCGCTCGGCGGCGGCTGGCTGTCGGGCAAGTACCGGCGCGACCGGCGGCCGACCGGTGACACCCGACTCGGCGACAACCCGCAGCGTGGCATGGAGGCGTACGACCGACGCGGCACCGACGCCACTTGGCGCGTCGTCGACGCGGTGCAGTCTGTTGCCGAGGCCCGGGGCGTGTCGATGGCTCAGATCGCGCTGGCCTGGTTGCACGACCGTCCGTCGGTCACGTCGGTGATCCTGGGCGCACGGACGACCGAGCAGCTGAGTGCCAACCTCGAGGCTGCCGGGTTCCATCTGGACTCCGACGAGACAGCGGTCCTGGACGCAGCCAGTGCTCCGACAGTCGGTGACTACCCGTACGGCGAGCTCGGCGTGGACCAGCGCTCCCGCGATCTCGTGGGACCGGCCAGCTAGCTGAACAGCGAACGGCCCGGCGCCTCCCCCAAGGTGCCGGGCCGTTCGCAGACAAGAGTGCCACGCTCATCTGTCCGCGGCCGCCGATCGCGAGAGTTCGGCCCGATGCATCGGTGATCCATCGGGCCGAGCCGCCCTCGCGAGTGAACTCGATGGCGTTCCGCAGATCCGCGGCATCGTCGCTGGCCAGGCCCCCGGATGCCTTAGCGGCCCCCTCCCCGAGCGGGCCGCTGGTGGGCCGGTCCGGAGACCGACCGCGTGGCGTGGGTGCAGCGGCGTCCCCCGACGCTGCCGTACACCCTGGTGCTGCGCCGGACGGCTGTGAGGCCGCCGGTTGGTGACCCGCTGGGCACCGCTCCCCCGAACGATGCCCAGCGGGTGGTCTATCGGCCCCCTCCCCGAGCGGGCCGACTCCTCAGCCGGTGGTTGAGACCGGGCCGATCGTGCTGGGTGCAGCGGCGTCCCCCGACGCTGCCGTACACCCTTGTGCTGCGGTGATCGGCTGTGAGGCCGATACCGTTCCGAGTCCAGCAGCGTCCCCCGACGCAGCCGCGAACTCGAAGTCTTCGGTGTCGTGCTGAGCCCAGACCTCGAAGCCCAGACCTCGAAGCCCAGACCTCGAAGCTCAGACCTTGTAGCCGTGCTGACGGCGGAGCATCTTGCCGATCATCACGACGGTCTGGGCGATGGTCACGACGTACAGGACGGGCCAGCCAAGCCACAGGATCGAGGACTGGATCATCACCGGGAGCCGGAACC
This sequence comes from uncultured Actinomycetota bacterium, assembly GCA_963797165.1. Lineage (GTDB taxonomy): Bacteria > Actinomycetota > Actinomycetes > Propionibacteriales > Propionibacteriaceae > Microlunatus. The sequence continues at coordinate 47,214 of CAWCOM010000012.1, read as the reverse complement.
AGGTGATCCCGAGCGCGACGAAGGTGACGGCGAGCACGATCAGCGGCGTCAGGTACGCGTTGCCCGAGCCGCGCTCGGCCTTGGCCTGCTCCGCCCAGTTGTCGGTCTTGACCCGGGACAGGAACTTCACCCAGGCGCGGACGAAGTGTCCGGCGCGGAGCCACATGTACAGCTCGGCGCCGATGCCCGTGGCCGCGAACACGACGTCGCGCCAGGTCCGGTTCTTCATCGACATGGCGATCCGGACGTTGAGCAGCACCGCGACCACCGGCGGGATCAGCCACAGCGGCGAGAACTCGAAAGCATGGATGGACAGCGCGCCGGCGAGCAGCATGACGAACGCGATCCGGGTGAAGATGTTGGTCGCCATGCCAAGGTTCTCGGCCCAGCGCAGCCGCAGGTTCGGGTGGAACGGCTGACCCTTGGTGTCGCCGCGCTGACCGGGCCACATCAGGTCGATGGCACCGTAGTTCCACTTGACCTGCTGCCCGTCGAGCGAGCGGATGGTGGTCATCCCGCCGACGTCGGCGCGAGCCCGGGCGGAGATCTTGGTGAGGTACCCGGCGGACTTGATCTGCAGGCTGAGCAGCGAGTCCTCGACCTCGGAGTCGTTGACCCACGGGGTCTGCTGCCGGTTGGCCTTCATCACGTCGCGCAGTGCCCGCATCGAGAAGATGGAGCATTGGCCGCCGAGCACGGCCATGTTGCGGCCGCGGAGCATGTTCTGCATGTTGAAGGCGGCGAACTGGGCCCGCTGGCCGGCGATCAGGAACTGGCCGAGAACGCTGCGCTTTGCTGTGTCATCGATCGAGTAGATCGCCGAGATGCCGCCGATCCGGGTGTCGGAGGTGATCTCCGCCTCGAGGTTGGCAACCGCGTCCCTGGCCAGGGTCGTGTCGCCGTCGACGCCGAGCAGGTAGTCGGCCTCGGGAACCTGGGCGAACCCGTAGTTCAAGGCGCCGACCTTCTTGTCCGGATTGGCGCCGATGTCGTGCACGAAGACCTCGGTCAGCTGACGGTCCCCCTGCTTCGACGACGTGGACCCCTTGCGGAACTTCTTACCCGTCCGCGGGCCGGCGAACTTGGCCGCACGCTCGAACGTGTCGTCCTTGGTGTTGTTGACGATCACGTGGATCTGGTCGGGCAGCCGGGTCTGCTTGAGCAGCGACCGCAGCACCGCCTCGATGGTCTCCGCCTCGTTGTAAGCCGGGATGATGGCCGCAATCACGGGCCGGTACGTCGGCAGTGCATCGACGTCGGCCTGGTGCTGTCGGATGTATGCGGCGAGGCTGACCTCGGTGCTCTCGGCGGCGGTCAGCTCATCGGCATCGGTGACGACGGTCTCGAGATCGAAGCTCGGAAGTGTGGTCATCGGAATCGTGCTCCTGGGGGATCGTGTCTCGGTCCGTTCGGGCCGATGAGAGAACTCTGTCGGACCAACCGCGATGATTGATCATTCAACCGTTAGCAACAGATCAAGAGTTGGTCAAACATTCAACCAAGCTGATCCTGAGGATTACGTCGACGGCCAGCAGATCTTTGGAAACCGCAAGATCTGCGTCGACAGCTTGTGCAGCAGCATGGGAAGCGCCTGTGAGTGCCGTACGTCCCGAAGATCCTCGCGACGGGCAGCGGGGCCGGCGACCGATCACCCTCTCGACCCGCGCACGCCTCATTCGCCAGCCCGGTCGTCCGAATGCAGCCCGAACCGGACCCTGGGCGCCCCATTCGCCAGCCCGGTCGTCCGAATGCAGCCCGAACCGGACCCTGGGCGCCCCATTCGCCAGCCCGGTCATCCGAATGCAGCCCGAACCGGACCCTGGGCGCCTCATTCGCCAGCCCGGTCATCCGAATGAGGTGCGGCAATCCCAAGAGGTGTGCCGGAGTCCGACGTACGCGACCCACGGCGACCCAACGCAGCCCATCACCAGCCAGCATCCGACGTACGCGACCCACGGCGACCAAACGCGACGAGCGGCGTCAGTGGCGACGAGTGGCGACGAGCCGCGTCAGTGGCGTCCAGCAGGCCGGTCAGCCGCGGACGGAGTAGAGAACAAGGTCAGCCGCCCAGGTCCGGCCGGCGCCTTCGCTCCAGCTGCCTCAGCGGCTGAATCAGCTGAATCAGCGGCTGGATCAGCAGCTACAAGAGCGCGCGAGCCCAGCATCCGGCTGGGCGACTCAGCGCGCAGCGACCAGCGACCAGCGACCAGCGACCAGCACCAGAAAGCACCAGCGAACGGCAACAAAAAACGGTCGAGCCCTGTCTCCCCCCGAAGACTGGGCCCGACCGATTCTTGCCGGCTCGCCCCCCAGTCGAGCCGATCTGCGTCGTCCGCCGGTCCGTCCCCCCGAACGGGACCGGCGTCGCCGCTGGCCGAGCGTGAGCTCGACCGTACGAAATCCCTGCTGGGCCCGATCCCCCGAACGGGCACCAGCAGGAAGCCATCGGCCCCTTCCCCGAACGGGCCGAACGTTCTTGGCCGGTACGAACCCGGCCGTCCCGAGCCCACGCAGCGTTCCCCAACACCGGCGCGGACCAGAGGATCTTGCTTCGTCGATCCCGCAGCTCTTCAGTTCCGGGACCGTGCTCTTCGCGAGCTCTTCGGTCCGTACCGGCCCCGACGAAGGAAACTCTGACGTACGAACCTCGGCGGCCGATCATCCACATCCAAGGGGTGGCTCAGGAGTCGGTCAAAGCTTTGCAGCGGGGAACTGCAGCAGGTCTTGAGCTTTCCTTTGGAAAGCGCAGTGATCACGTTCGAAGCCAGGCGGAGAGACAGCCGGCTGAGCTCGCCGGCTACCCGGACGTCGCGGTCGTCCACCAGCGCCCCGCTACCCGGACGTGCGGTCGTCCACCAGCGCCCCGCTACCCAGACGTCGCGTCGTCCACCTCGCCGACCAGCTCCTCGATGATGTCCTCCAGGAACAGCACCCCGCCGATCGCGCCGCTGCGATCGACCGATCGCGCCACGTGCGTCCCGCGCCGCCGCATCGCGGTGAGCGCGTCTTCGATGTCGGCATCCGGCAGCACGGATATCAGGGGCCGTACGCGCTTGGCCGGCACCGGCTGGTCCGCCGAGTCGCCGCTGGTCAGGTCCATCACGTCCTTGAGGTGGACGTACCCGGCCGGAGCGCCGTCGGCATCGGTGAGCACGTAGCGGGAGAAGCCGTGCTCGGCCACCGCCCGCTGCACCTCGCTCGGGCTGGCGGTGCGCGGCAGCATCACCATCGCCGCGAGCGGAACCTGGACGTCCTGCACCTTCTTCGCGGTGAACTCGAACGCGTTGCTGAGCGCGCCGCTGGTGTCGGCGAGGACACCCTCACGGGTCGACTGCTCGACGATCCCGGCCACCTCGTCGAGGGTGAACGTACTGGTCGTCTCGTCCTTCGGCTCCACCCGGAACAGCCGCAGCACGCCGTTCGCGGTCGCGTTCAGGGCGAAGATCACCGGCCGGAACGCCCTGGAGAACATCACCAGCGGCGGGGCGAGAAGCAGCACGGCACGATCGGGCACCGAGAACGAGATGTTCTTGGGCACCATCTCGCCGAACACGACATGCAGGAACGTGACCAGCACCAGCGCCACCACGAACGCGATCGCCGCCACCGTGTCGACGGACAGGCTGGTCAGCCCGAGGGGGATCTCCAGCAGGTGGTGGATGGCGGGCTCGGAGACGTTCAAGATCAGCAATGAGCAGATGGTGATGCCGAGCTGGCTGGTGGCCAGCATCAGCGTGGCATGCTCCATCGCATAGAGGGAGGTGCGCGCCGAGCGACTCCCGGCCTCGGCGAGCGGCTCGATCTGAGACCGCCGGGCGGAGATCACGGCGAACTCGGCGCCGACGAAGAATGCGTTGGCCGCCAGCAGCACGATCAGCCAGAGCAGGCCGGGGACGTACTCAGCCATCGAGGTCCTCCCGCAGGTGCTCGAGGATCTGGTCGTGCTCGGACTCGCCGGGCTCGGTCTCGGCCGGGGTGTAGCGGAGCCGGTCCACCCGGTTCCCGTCCACCCGCTCGACCCGCAGGGCGCCGTGCGGCAGCTCGACCTCGTCCCCGACCTCGGGAATCCGGTCGAGCTCGTCGGTGACGAACCCGGCCAGCGTCTCGTACTCGTCGGTGTCGGGCACCTTGATCCCGGTGCGTTCCAGCAGCTCGTCCGGCCGGAGCGCTGCGTCGAAGATGATCGAGCGCCCCTCGCGGGCGATGCCGGCTCGGGTTCGATCATGCTCGTCGCGGAGATCACCGACCAGCTCCTCGACCAGGTCCTCCAAGGTGACCAGACCGTCCGTGCCGCCGTACTCGTCGGTCACGATCGCGATCTGGAAGCCGCCTCGGCGGAGCAGCCCGAGCAGGGTGTCCACCCCCATCGACCGTGGCACCCAGAGCGGGTCGACCATCAGCTCGGCAGCGGTGACGTCTTCTCGATGGGCGGGGTCGACGGCGAACGCCTGCTTCACGTGGACCACACCGAGAATGTCGTCGGAGTCCTCCCCGATCACCGGGAAGCGGGAGAACCCGGTCCGTTGCGACAGTGCCACCACGTCCTCGGCGGTCTCGGTGCCCTTGATCTTCTTCATCCGGACCCGGGGAGTCATCACGTCCTCGGCGGCGTGCTCGCTGAAGCGGAGCGTACGGCTGAGCAGGGTGGCGTGATCGGCGTCCAACAAGCCCTCCATCGCCGACCGGCGAACCAGCGAGCTCAGCTCCTCGGCGGATCGGGCTCCCGACAGCTCTTCCTTCGGCTCGACCCCGAAGGACCGGATGATCGCGTTGGCCGTGTTGTTGAAGAGCAGCACCAGGGGCTTGAAGACGGTCGTGAAGAGCGACTGGAACGGAATGACCACCTTCGCGGTCCGCAGCGGCAGCGCGAGCGCGAAGTTCTTGGGAACGAGCTCGCCGAGCACCATCGAGAGGATCGTCGCGATCGCAACGCCGATGATCGTGCCGATCACCGGCACCGCGGCATCGGACATCCCGAGCCCGGTCAGCGGGCCGGTCAGCAGCGAGCTGATCGCCGGCTCCATCGTGTAGCCGGTCAGCAGCGTCGTCAGGGTGATCCCGAGCTGGGCGCTGGACAGATGGGTCGAGGTGATCTTGAGAGCGGCGATGATCCTGCCGAGCCGCGTCTCACCCCGCTCGGCGCGGGTCTCCAGGTCGTGCCGATCCAGATTGACCAGCGAGAACTCGGAGGCGACGAAGAACCCGGTGCCCACGGTCAGCACGAGGCCGACCGCGACCATCGCCCATTCGAAGAGCATGGCGTCAGGTCTCAGGGGGCGACGGGACGTTCATTGTTCCGAGGAGTGTAGTCGGCCACCGTTGCGTCAGCCTTCTCGCTCAGCGCAGGAAAGCCGCCCGACCGCTCAGCAGAAACGCGGCAGGTGGTGAGCGAGCTGACGCTGCCACCAGATCCAGTCGTGACTCACCTCATACCCCCACAGGTCGAGCTCACAGCGAATCCCCTTCTCCTGCAGCAGCCCGGCCATCGTCTTGGTGCCCGGCAGAGATCGCGTCGGATGCGTCTCCCAGGTACCCTGACCGACGACCAGAAGCACCGACAGCCGGTGCTGCAACCAGCCCAGGTGGTCACCGTGCAGGTTGGGAACGTACGCGGTGGGGTTGGCGAAGTACGCGGCGTCCCCACTCTCACCCCAGGCTCGCCAGCTCGACGGATCGTAGTTCCCCGACAGCCCGATCGCGAGCGGGGCCACATCGGCCCGTTGGAGCGAGAACTGGACCGCGTGGTAGGCGCCGAGACTGCAGCCCAGCGTGATCAGCTCGGCGTCATGGCTGGTGTCGTCCTGGATCCAGGGCAGCACCGTGTCGGTCAACCAGCGGTGGTAGACCCCGTGCCGCCGGGCCCGCTCCTCCAGCGGAAGGCTCTTGTCCGACCAGGTGTCGGCATCGAGGGAGTCCACGCAGTAGAGCTTGATCCGGCCCTCGTCGATCAGCCAACGGACGGCGTCGACCATCCCGTTGTTCTCGAAGTCCCAGGCGTGGCCCGCTTCGCTCGGGAAGACGAGAACCGGCCGCCCCCAGTGGCCGTACGCGATCATCGTCAACGTGCGGTCGATGCCACTGCCCAGCGGCAGGTCGAGGTGTCGTCGTTCCACGGCCCTATCCAACCGTGCGGTCGGACCGATCATCTCGCGTCGCCGAACTCCGGACACGGCTGTTCGACCTGCCGCCCTTCATCTCCCCCGCAAGTCCTGCACCGGCTGCTGACCCACCCGGCGTCGCGGGTAGCTTGTGATCGAAGCGGCGAGGGAGGCACCTGTGAGCGACGAAACCGACATCCTGGCTCGGATTTCCCAGCTGGTGGAGTCTGAGCACGAGCTCCGCGACACGCCGGGGCACGACACGGCACGGCTGCGCGACCTCGAGCACGCATTGGACCAGTGCTGGGATCTGCTGCGCCAGCGCCGGGCCCGCCAGGAGTTCGGCGAGGACCCGGATGATGCGGACGTCCGGCCCGAGGGCACCGTCGAGGGCTACCTGCAGTAGAAGCTCTCCTACCGGCTCCTTTCCGGGCCAGCGCTCCTCCGCGACTCCGGCCGACCCGACGCCCCCGAAAACTGGTCGCCAACAACACTTCTCACCGGCGTGTCGTTGTTGTATGTGACCAGTTTCCGGGGACTTGGGCACCGCGGAAGAGGGCCGGCGAGGGTCAGGGGTGGCGGCGCAGCGGAGGTTGGGCAGACCAGGGGAAGTCGATCCAGCGATCGGTGTGCCGCCAGGCGTAGTCGCAGCTGATCACCGAGTGCGGCTTGGCGTAGATCACCGCGGTTCGCGCCTCCGCTACGTGCCCGGCGCAGAAGTCGTGGACCAGCTCGAGCGTACGGCCGGTGTCGGCGACGTCGTCGACGATCAACACGTTCGCCTCGTCGAGGTCGCTGGCGTCGAGGAACGGCGGCAGCACCATCGGCACGTCGAGGCGCTCGTTCACCCCGGTGTAGAACTCGACGTTGATCGTGAACAGGTTCTTGCAGTCCAGGGCGTACGCGATCGCGCCGGCCGGGATCAGTCCGCCGCGCGCGATGCCGAGCACGATGTCCGGCTCGAAGCCGCTCTCGACCACCATGGCGGCGAGCTCGCGGCCGCCGACCCCGAACGCCTCCCAGGTGAGCACCTCGCGATCGCTCATCGCGCCGCCGCCTGCAGCTCGATCTCGACGATCACCGGCGCATGATCGGACGGCAGCTTTCCCTTGCGGGCTTCGCGATCCACGTACGCATCGCCTACCGTGACCCCTGCTGAGGCCAGGACGAGATCGATCCGCATTCCCATGTCCTTGTGGAACATGCCGGCTCGATAATCCCAGTACGTGAATGGGTGAGCACCTTTCCCCGGCCGGGCGTGGACGTCGGTCAGCCCCCAGTCCAGCAGGCTATGGACCGCCGACCGTTCCGCCGGCGTGACATGGGTGGAGCCCTCGAACGCGGCCGGGTCCCAGACATCGGCGTCGGTCGGCGCCACATTGAAGTCACCCATGATCACCATCGGTTCGGCCGGATCGCGCGGATCGAGGGTGCGGCGCAGCGACGCGAACCAGTCCAGCTTGTACGCATACATCGGGTCGTCCAGCGCACGGCCGTTGGGGACGTACACGCTGGTCACGGTCAGCCCTCCGCACAGTGCCGTTGCCAGCCGGGGCTCGGGGTGGTCCGGCAGTCCACGGGCGATCGGCTCGAGGCCGACCCGGGACAGCACCGCCACCCCGTTCCAACGTCCGTCGCCGACGTGCAGTGCCTCGTACCCGATCGCCTGCAGCTCGGCGTAGGGGAAGGCAGCGTCAGCACACTTGGTTTCCTGCAGTGCGACGGCATCCGGCTCGCGCTGCTCGAGCCAGCCGAGCAATCGCGGCAGCCGGGCTCCGATCGAGTTGACGTTCCAGGTGGCGATCCGCACCATCCCATCCTGCCGCCCGAGCTTGATCCGTCCTCCCCCGCCCCGCGTCCTCACCGTCCGTCCCCGACCCGGCTGCGAACCCCCGCTTCCCCCGAAAAGTGGTCGCAAACACCACTGTGAATCGATTCAAAGTTGTTGTAAGCGCCCACTTTTCGGGGACTGGGATGCGGGCAGTATGACCGTCGGCTGACGCGGCAGCAGCGATGGCATCGGGCGGACAGAGGAGAGGAGGTCAGGCCAGGCCGAGGGTCTTCTCGGGAGCGGAGGCCAGTAACCGGCGGATGGTGAGCACCAGATCGGCGTCGGCGCGGCGGCGGCGCAACTCGCTGAGCTGCAGCGACGAGACCACCAGCGCTCGCCGCGAGAGCGGCGCTGCCACGTTGCGCTCGCGCAGCAGATCGGCCTGGGTCTCGGTGATGACGCCGAGTGAGAAGCCGGTCTCGGAGTCGATCAAGGTCCGGATCCGGGTGCCGGATGGCAGCTCCGTCGCCGCGATGCCCTGTTCCGCCGCGGCCAGCATGGAGCGCTGTGCGTTGGAGGAGATCCACAGCGGCGGCACCCGGTTCCCCGCAACCGCACCGGCGATCCGGGCACCCGCGTCGGGAAAGCCCAGCCGGCGAGCCGCGATCGACATCGCCTCGATCCGGGCCGGATCCTTCAGCAGGGTCTGGATCTTGTAACCGACCGTGGTCGTGTAGTTGCAACGTACGGCCGCGCCCTCTTCCAACAGAAAGTCGCTGTTGCGCTCCTCCTGACCCGGGATCGGGTTGATCAGCACCATCGGAAGTCCGGCAGCCATGCACTCCGACGACGACAGACCGCCCGGCTTGCCGACGAACAGCGAGGCGATCCGCATCAGGTCGGCCATCTCGGTGGTGTAGCCGAGCACCTTGAACTGATCGCGACGATCCCCGACGAGCTGCTGGACCTCCCTCTTCAGATCCTCGTTGCGGCCGCAGACGATCACCGCCTGGAACGGCGCATGCAGGGCCAGCGCCTGCTGGACGATCGTCTTCGTGTACGACCCGCCGGCCGCCCCGGCCGAGATCAGCACGACAGGGAGGTCGTCGCGCAGCGCGAATCGGGCACGGACGGTGGCCGCGTCGACCTCCTGTCCGAGGACCGGGCGGACCGGGATGCCGGACACCGAGAGCCGATCGGCCGGGACGCCGATGGCCGACATGTGCGCCTTGGTCTCCTCGCGGGCGACGAAGAACTGGGTGAACGGACTGGTCAGCCACAGGCCCTGGAAGTCGTAGTCGGTGGTCACCACCGACAGCGTGCAGTTCAACGCACCACGAGTGAGCATCAGCGAGACCAACCGCGCCGGCAGGAAGTGCGTGCAGACGACGATGTCCGGGTTGGCCGCCTTGATCGCCTTGACGGTGGCCGTGGTGTTGATCCGGTCCCAGAACTTCAGGGTCCGAGCAAGATCGAACGGCACGTCGTTGCTGTCATACCCCCACTCCACCAGGGACGGGACGTCCGCGACGAGCTTGAAGTAGGCGTCGTCGTACAGCTTCCGATAGAGCTTGTTGGTGCTGTCGAGCACGTCGGCTCGGCGGGCGGTGTTCACCGACGGTTGTTGCCGGAAGGAGTCCTCCAGCACCTGGGCAGCCATGTTGTGGCCCGAACCGACGCCGGCGCCGAGAATCATGATTCGCGAACCCATGGATGGCATCGTAGGGGCGAACCACTGTCGAACCGGCCGCGTGGGGTGTCACTAGGGTCATCCCATGACTGCTGCACGCCAGATCAATGTTCCCGACGGGCGGGTGCTCGCGGTCCACGAGTACGTCCCGACCGAACCGAGCGGGGACGTTGTCATCTGGCACCACGGCTCGCCGCACAGCGGAGCCCTGATCCCACCCCTGATCGCGTTCGCCGAGGAACGCGGAATCAGGCTGGTGACGTACGCCCGCCCGTCCTACGGCGGCTCGACCCCGCTGCCCGGGCGCGACATCGCCTCCTGCGCGGCTGATGTAGCCGCCATCGCCGATGCCCTTCACCTCGACAGGTTCGGCGTCGTCGGTGCGTCGGGCGGGGGTCCACATGCGCTGGCCTGCGCGGCGCTGTTGCCCGAACGGGTCGAGGCGGTGGCGACGTTCGCCGGTCCGGCCCCCTTTCGCGACGACGTCGACTGGTTCGCCGGAATGCACTCCGACGCTGCGCTCCGCGCTGCCCGGCGAGGGACTGAGGCACGTGCTGCGCTGCGGGAGGAGTTCGATCCCGACGTCTTCGTCGACACCGACTGGAGCGCACTCTCCGGCGCGTGGTCGGCTCTCGGGGAGGACGCCGGACGCGCGGGCCAGACCTGGCCGGACGGTCTGGTGGCAGACGACGTCGCCCTGGTCGAACCGTGGGGCTTCGAGCTCGGATCAATCGACGTCCCCGTGCTGATCGTTCAGGGCAGCCGGGACCGGATGATCCCTGCCACACACGCTCAATGGCTTCTCGAGCAGATCCCGACCGCCGAGCTGTGGCTCCGCCCCCGCGACGGTCACGTGGCCGTGCTCACCGGTTTCGGCGTCGCCCTCGACTGGATCCGCGAGACGACCCGTACCTGACCCGGTCCGGACCTCCCTCCCCCGCCCTCCCCTGCCCCCGACTTGCTTCCCCGAAAAGTGGTCACAAACAACAACGACACGCCGACGAGAGTTGTTGTTTGCGACCACTTTTCCGGGGGGCGAGGGCCAATAGTCGCCGCGGAGCGGTGTGTGATCATGGCCGGAGTCCCCGGGAAGGAAGTCCGGATGTCACTGACGACGACCCAGCAGCTCCTCGACGATGCGGTTGCCGCCCGAACCGGCGTGGCAGCGTTCAACGTGATCACCCTGGAGTACGCCGAAGGCGTTCTGGCCGGCGCCGAGCGTGCGGGCCGGTCGGTGATCCTGCAGCTCAGCGAGAATGCCGCCACATTCCATGGCGGCAACGTGCGTCCGATCGCGGCGGCGATGGCTGCCCTGGCCGAAACCGCGGACGTGCCGGTTTCGCTGCACCTGGACCACATCGAGGACGTACGTCTGCTGCACGCCAGCGTCGGAGCCGGCTTCAGCTCGGTGATGTTCGACGCGGGGCGGTTGCCGTACGAGCAGAACGTTGCCGCCACCCGGCAGGCGGCGCGTTGGGCTCACGACCAGGGGCTCTCGATCGAGGCCGAGCTTGGCTACGTCGGCGGCAAGGCAAGTCAGGTGCAGAGTGCGCACGCCGCCGGAGTGCGGACCGATCCGCAGCAAGCCGCCGCGTACGTCGATGCGACCGGCGTCGACGCGCTCGCCGTCGCCGTGGGCAGCTCGCATGCCATGACGAGCCGCACCGCGACGCTCGATCACGAGCTGATCGCGCTGATCTCTGCCTCCGTACCCGTGCCACTGGTCCTGCATGGCTCGTCAGGTGTCTCGGACAGCGATCTGGCAGCTGCCGTGGCGGCCGGTATCCGCAAGATCAACATCGGCACGATCCTGAGCGTCGCGTACACCCGCAGCGTCCGTTCGGTGCTGGCCCAGCAGCCCGAGCTGACCGACCCCCGCGCGTTCCTGACGACAGCCCGCGGCGCCATCGCCGACCAGGTCCACGACCTGCTCCTCGTCGTCGGTGCGAGCTCAGGCTGATCGCATCGCAACTCTGCGCGTCGGCGGGTGACTCCGCGCGTCGGCGCCGTGTCGCAAAGTAGCCCGTCGGGGCGCAGAGCTGGATCGGTCGGGCGGCGCGGGAGGACCGCGTCCAGGATCAGATGTACGGCGGCAGCCGGCTCCGAGCTCGCACGCCGACCGAGCCAAGCGGCTCGGTTCGGACCCGGGGGGGACAGCGCCGGGGGCGGGCTGCGGGTAGCTCACGGTGAGCCGGACGCGAGCCCGAGGACACGTTTCGCGCCAGCGCCTCGGCGAACGCGGCTGCGTTCGAGGTCAGGTCGATACACCCGGCCGAGCCCGGCGTACTGCCGCCGTGGATGAAGAACCCACCCCGGCCGAAGGTGGCCGCGCCCGCATCGGGATGGATGGTGATCCGGTGCGTGCCCCACGACGACCCCGACACGAACAGGTGCCATCGGAGCTTGGTCATCTGGTCCGGATCCAGCCAGTACGAACCGGCCGGGACGACGCCGACCGCGAGTTCGCCTACACCGGCGGTGCCGAGCAGGCGCTGGGCCAGGCCGAGACCGACGGCTGGAGCGTCGTCAGCGTCAAGGACGACTGGGCCACCGTGTTCTGAGCATCGGCAGACGAGTCTTCACGTCCGAGCACACCCTCACGTCCAGCACACCCTTCACATCCATGACAAGGAAGAGGCAGCACGATGACCCAGTCACCGACCACGACCGCTCAGCCCCGTGTCCCTTGCCGGGATGAACCGCCGGGACCGCCGACGCGATCGACGCCGCTGACTGGGCGTCTTGTCGGTCGCTGATTGATTGGACCCAGCGGCTCGACGAGAAGGCCGAGAGCAGCAGATCACGCTCGAGTCGGCCGGTTGGCCTGGCGCGACGGCCTGAGTAGGGTTCCCGCGTGGTCGGCGTCCCGGAAGCGTTGCGTGCTCGGGCGGAGGGACGAGCGTCCTGGGACGACTGGTTGGCCCGTGCGCCACGGTTGAGTGACGACCTGATCGATGAGTGGCGGCTCTCGATCGACGGGCCCGCGATAGCCGGCAGCTGCGCCATGGTGATCCCGGTGCGAACCGGCGACGACCGGGCGGGTGTCCTGAAGCTCAGCTGGCCACACTGGGAGGCCGCGACCGAGCATCTCGCGCTGCGCGCCTGGCAGGGCGAGGGAGCGGTCGAGCTGTGGCGCGCCGATCCACGACGGTTCGCGCTGCTGCTGGAGCGCGTACGGCCCGATCGCGATCTCCACGCCCTGGACGTTCTCGATGCGTGCGAGGTCGTCGCGGGTCTGTATCGGCGGCTGCACCGAGCACCGCTGCCGCAGACCCGCCGGCTGAGTGATCTGTGTCGGGACTGGACCACCCGGTTGCCACCGCTGCTCGAGGCGAACCTCGTCTCGCGTCGCTTCGTCAGCCAGGCTGGGAGGCTGATGACCGATTTCGCTGCCGACCCCGAGACCGACTCTGCGCTGGTCCACACCGACCTGCACTTCTTCAACGTGCTCGCCGCCGAGCGCGAGCCCTGGCTGGTGATCGACCCCAAGCCGTTGGCGGGGGACCCGACGTACGAGGTGGCACCGCTGCTCTGGAACCGATGGGAGGAGGTGATGGCCGCCGCCTCGCCGCGTCAGGCGCTGCTGAACCGGATGTTCACCGTCGCCGACGTGGCTGGGCTGGACGAGGATCGCGTGCGCGACTGGATCATCGTCCGAGAGGTCTGCAACGTCCTCTGGAGCTTCGAGGAGCACGCCCGGGAGGGAACCCCGATCCCGCAGGACTGGGTCACCGCCGCCACCACGATCCTCAAGGCCGTCCAGCGCTGATCTCCTCAGCCGTCGCGTCGCGTCGGCGATCGGTGCGGACGTCTGAGGCGGAGTGAGACGGAGCAACCGGGCGCCGAATAACGAATCGGCCTCATCTCCTGGGGGCATTGTGTGGCGATTTCCGCCGACGAATAGTTGAGCTATAGATCACGGATCCCTCGGTCAACCTTGCGAGCTGAGCCTTCCGCGCTGCACACCCACCAACAGGAGGTACTCATCATGAGTCAAGCAGCGATTGTGTGGATTGTCGTGGCTGTCGTCGTGATCGCTTTGATCGTGACCCTGCTCATCGTCCGGAGCCGCCGTCGTCGGTCGGCGGTCAGTCACCGGCTGGGCGTCCCGGAGCTCGGTGCGCTGTCCACCGACGGTCTGGACAAAGTCCACGCCCACAGCACCGACAAGCAGCAGAACGACAATTAGCCGCGACTGACGGGTTCACGTCGCGAGGACGCCGCCGCCACCCGCACCGAATCGACGGGTCGACGGCTCGAACCCTCAGCTCGCCGACGACGGCACGGTCCAGGTCAGCTGCGGGAACCGCGTTTCGTGCTCCCCCGCCGACGCACTGCAAGAACCCTCCGGGTAGACACGAGCACATGCAGCGAGTCGTGTACAGCCAAACCGGCGGGCCGGAGGTTCTCCGCATCGTCGAAGAGCCAGATCCCGTCCCAGGCCCGGGCGAGGTCCGGGTGCGGATCCACCGGTCCGGGATCAACCCGACCGACTGGAAGTCTCGGCGCGGTACGAAACCCGGCGCTCCGGTCGATCCGCCACAGACGCCGAACCACGACGGAGCCGGCGTCGTCGACGCAGCCGGCGACGGCGTCGGATCGGCACTGACCGGCCTTCGGGTATGGGTCTGCGAAGCGGCCTACCAGCACCCCTTGGGGACGGCGGCTGAGTTCACGGTGCTGCCCGCCCGGCTCGTCGTGACGCTGCCCGGCAGCGCATCGTTCGACCTCGGCGCGTCCCTCGGGGTTCCCTTCGTCACGGCGCATCGATGCCTCACGGTTGCCGAGGACGGGCCGACGCGGCTCGGACCGGGCACCATGCAGGGCCGGACCGTGCTGGTGGCGGGTGGAGCCGGGGCCGTCGGCAACGCGGCCATCCAGCTCGCCCGCTGGTCCGACGCCACAGTGATCACCACCGTGAGCAGCCCGCGGAAGGCGCAGCTGGCAGCGGCCGCAGGGGCCGATCACGTGATCAACTACACCACGACCGATGTTGCGGCCGAGGTGCGCAAGATCGTTCCCCAGGGAGTGAACAGCATCGTCGAGGTGTCTCCTGCCGAGAACGCGGCGATCGACGCCGCTGCACTCGGGATGCACGGCACCGTCGCGATCTACGCCAACAATGGTGGCGAGGCGATGAGTTTGCCGATCCGGCCGCTGATGGTGCCGAACGCCAGGCTGCAGTTCGTTCTCCTCTACACCGCCCCGAGGGCTGCCAAGCAGCGCGCCCTCGTCGACATCGAGGCTGCCGTCCTCGACGGAGCGGTGGCGATCGGCGAGGCGGCCGGACTCCCGATCCACCACTTCCCGCTCGATCAGGCGGCGAAGGCGCACGGGGCCGTCGAGAATGGGGCGGTTGGGAAGGTGCTCATCGACGTTCACGACTGACGATGTCGATCCTGCTCGACCCCCGCTCGTCTGATGGGACGGCACATCAGGCGCGGGCGCTGACCGCCCGGGCCGACTCTGCTCGCAGCTCTTCGGCTACTCGCGCCATGGCGCGGGACAGTGGCGGCAACTCGTCTGGACCGACGGTGCTCAGCGCCGCCGCGAGCCAGTCGTGAGTGCGTCCGACATATGCCCGGCCCTGGTCGCTCAGCCGCACCAGCGTCCGTCGTCGATCGCTGGGATGGGCATATCGTTCGGCCACGCCTTGCCGTTCCAACCGGTCAACCAACGCGGTGGCCGCGCTGCTGGTGATCCCGAGGTCGTCGGCCAGCTGATTTTGGCCCCGGTCACCGTGGATGGCCAGATAACTCAAGGCTTGGGTCTCGCTGATGCCGAGGCCAAGGGTCTGTGCGGCCGTCTGCCGGTAGTTCTCACCGGCCAGGATCAGAAGCCGCAGGCTGCGGACTGCCTCATCCATCGCAGCCCTGCTCATCGAGCAGTTCGCACCAAGCCAGCGGTTCCGCGCCGATCCTGAGCAGGCAGTACGAGATCGGAAAGGGCTCGCGCGGCCGTCTTCTTCAGCTGTGCCAGCCCCATCCGGTCTCCCCGTACGTGGTGTTGAAGTTCCCCAGCTTCTGACCACCACATGCCAGCAGTCTACAAAAGATCGCTTCTCGGTCAAGTAGCTTCATGGTGAAGTAATCCACCTGCAGGGCGACGTGCCGGTGAAGGGTTTTCCTCGCTTGCGGCGTGAGCCGACTGGCCAGAACCCAAGCTGGGCCCGGACCCGATGTACGCATCACTGCGTATGGCGCACTCGAACGGCGTCCAGAACACTGCTGGATATGTGGCAGCGGCGCGACCGCTCAGCTACCAGCCGATCCGCATCGTGGTCTGCCGCGGGCGATTTCGAGCGGGTCCGGGCCGGAGACGGGAGGAGCCATGAAGTCGGTCACTCGACATCGCTCCCGAATTGCAGTTGGGCTTTTCGGGGCGGTTCTGACGGCCGCGATCCTCTGGCCACCAGCAGGTACCACTGTCTTTCCGGTGGCCGCAGCGCGGGAGGCGTTGACTTGTGGCGAGGAAGCCGGGTGGGGCGATGTCGGCGGCTGGCCGGACTTCGATGAGGACTGCGCCGCGGAGCTGGCGGTGGGGGCTCCGGGTTGGGACGTCGGCGCAGCCAAGGATGCCGGCGCGGTGCAGTATCTCGATGACTACCGATCGGACAGCGACTCGCGCATGATCACCGCGCAGACTCTCGGGTTTGTGAGTAACCCCGGTGCTCGCTTCGGGTCGACGTTGCTGGTCATGGAAGTAGACGGCCAAGCACCGATGGATCTGGTGGTCGGTGCGCCGGGTGAGTCGGTGGACGGAGTGGCGTCAGCCGGAGCCGTCTATGTCCTCTTCGGCTCGTTGCCGGGTCTGGGTCTGGGACGTCCTGCAGTGCGAATGACGGCCGCGTCCTTGGGCTTGTCGAGCACTGGCGGACGGTTCGGAACGTCGCTGGCGTCGTGGCCGGCGCTGCCGTCCGGACAGCGACAGCTGGCCGTCGGGGAACCGCTCGCGACGGTGGACGGCAAGAAACGTGCCGGCCGGCTGGCGGAGATCAAAGTCCCGTCGTTGAAACTGAGCAAGGTGATCAGCCAGGGCCACGGAATGCCCGGCAAGCCCGAAATCGGTGACCGATTCGCGGCGTCACTTTCGCTGGTCGAGGACGACGATCCGGATGAGCTTGCGCCGCTCGCGTTGTTGGTCGGTTCGCCGGATGAGGATGTCGGTGCGGTCGCCGACGCCGGCGCGGTCACCGTGATCGAGCCTGGCGGATCCTGGATGGTGAGTCAGAACTCTGCTCGCGTGCCGGGTAAGGCAGAACGCGGAGATCACTTCGGCGCGGCCGTGACAGGGATCAGCGGACAGCCGTTCGGGGACGAGTCGCAGGCGGGGGCACTGATCGCTGCTCCGGGCGAAGATCTGGGGCGGGCCCGAGATGCCGGTGCGCTTGTGATGTTGGACCTCGAGGCCGACATGGAGGGGCACAGGTCATGGAGTCCCTTCGGCCGCTTGATCACCGCGAGCAGTCCCGGCTTTCCTGGCGTTGCGGAGACCGGCGATCGCCTGGGTAGCACACTCGACGGAGAGCTGGTCGGAGTCCCCTACGAAGACATCGGGAAGGTCAAAGATGCCGGCGCGGTCTGCGTGATCGACTTGAGCTCGATCACCGCAGCGGGTCGCGTACCCGCCGGGTGCTTCGACCAGAACCGACCAGACGTGCCGGGCGCGAGCGAGGCAGGCGACCACTTCGGCCACGCGCTGACAACCATCTTCGAAGGCGCAAACGACGATCCACGCTTCGACGTTGTGATCGGCGTACCCGGCGAAGACGTAGGTGCGACCAAGGACCGCGGCAGCGTGATCTTGGCCGAGTTCCCCGGGCCGACGATCGAATGGCTCGAGCCACCGTGGAGCCTTCCCGCCCGGAACGGGCAGGAAGGCGGCGCACTGGGCGCAGCACTCCCACACTAGGGCTGGCGCATGTTTCTGGCTTACGGCAAACGGAGGGACCGTGTCCCCGCACCCGGACGGCGAGCGATGTGCGGCGCTCCCCCGCCCAATGAGCCAGGACGGTGGTCGAGTGTGTCGGCCACTCTGAGCCCGTCGTCCATGCGTGACACGCGCCATCGACTGGGGGGAACGCCTCCTGTGGCCGGTCGTTCGGTAGGTGCAGCGTCAGAGTCAGTCCGGAGATTGCAATGAAACGTTCCGTCATCTGTACCCTGGCCGTCTTCAGTGTCGCGGCCCCCCTCACGCTGATGGTTGTGCCGGCGAGCGCTGCGGTGGCGGCGAGGCCGTACGACTTCGACGGGAACGGCTACCCCGATCTCGCTGTAGGAGCACCCGGCCTGCGGATCAACGCTGTCCGCAACGCGGGCGGGGTGATCATCTTGCCGGCGTCGGCCAGCGGGCTGTCGCTGACCGAGATGATCATCAGTCAGTCCAGTCCTGGGGTCCCGGGCGGATCGGAGCCTGGTGATCGCTTCGGGTACGCAGTCACCAGCGCCGATTTCGACCGAGACGGGTACGCCGATCTTGCCGTCGGTCAGCCAGGTGAGGCGATCGGCCGCATGGCGCGCGCTGGGTCGGTCACGGTGATCTACGGCTCGGGCAAAGGGCTGAACACCACGAGGTCGGTCGGGATCGTCCAGCCGGGCGGTGCTGTTGCGTCCGCAGAGTGGGGCTACTCCCTGGTGACCGGCGACTTCAACCTCGACAACTATCCCGACCTCGCGGTCGGGGCCCCAGGTGATGATCTCGAGCTCATCGACGAAGAACGTGTGGCGAGTGGCTCGGTGCGGATCCTTCCTGGTGCAGCCGGCGGGCTCAGTCCAAGCGGCGCCACTGTGCTCCGCCGACAGGCCCCGGATCCGGAGTGGGGTGCTATCGACGTTCGATTCGGGGAGGCTCTGGCGGCCGGGGACCTGGACCGAGACGGCGACGCCGACGTGGTCGTTGGGGCCCATGGCTACGAGTACGTTCCAGACTCCTACGACGGTTCGGTCAGCTACTGCGCTTCGGGGGCCGGTGGCCCGACCGGCTGCCGCCGCCTGCTGCACAGCTGGTTCTTCGCCGGACTGACGTCGCTCGCCGTTGGCAACATGTTCGGCGACTCCGTTCCCGAGATCGCCGTCGGCGCACCCCACCAGGAAGGGCACGACTCCAAGATCGGGCTCGTCTCCGTCCTGAAACTGACGAAAGGCCCATCGGTTTCTGTCGCCGAGGAGCTCCAGCTGTCCCAGGACAACCCCGGCATTCCGGGAGCTGACGAGGATCTCGACCGGTTCGGTCACAGCCTCGCGTCGGGAGACATCGACCGGGACGGGTACGCGGATCTGGTGATCGGGGCTCCCGGGGAGGACGGCAACCGCGGCCGGGCGACCGTGGTTCACGGCGGCGCGGCCGGCTGGCGGACCAGCGGCAACTATGCCTACAGCCAGAACACCCCACGCATCCCTGGCGGCTCCGAGCGAGGCGACCGCTTCGGCGGAAGCCTGGCCCTGCTGGACCACAACCGCGACGGCCGACTCGACCTGACCATCGGCGCGCC
Organism: uncultured Actinomycetota bacterium; assembly: GCA_963797165.1. Lineage (GTDB taxonomy): Bacteria > Actinomycetota > Actinomycetes > Propionibacteriales > Propionibacteriaceae > Microlunatus. Next base: position 28,165 of record CAWCOM010000012.1, on the reverse strand, counting down.
GGGCGAAAACGGCAACGCGGGAGCGATCACCACGCTGCGCGGCTCTGGAGTCGGGTTCACGACGAGCGGTTCCCGGACCTTCGGCCTGGCCACCCTGGGGTACCGCTACCCGACCAGTGCGGGGTTCGGCAAGAGCCTCGGACAGTTGCCCTCATCGGGCAGCGGCCCGCTCCGAGCAGCCATCGTCTGATCTAGTTCTCCGGTGGCAGCATGCACGGCGTCGCGGGCAGCTGTCGGACCAGTGAGAGGTACGTCTACAACCAGTACAGCCAACGGTCTGCCTGCTGGCTGGGGCTTTGTGGGAGCCGCCTCGGGGAATCGAACCCCGGACCTACGCATTACGAGGCGAGAGCGGCGCGTGTGCCACGCGATAGCGCCGCTTTGCGGTGTCCTCGACAGTCCACCTCGCCGTGTCACCGACCCGTCCGCAGGCTGCCGATGGCTGCCGCTCACCACACTCATCTCTTCCCCCCGACGCCAAACAACTCCGTGAGACCTGGGCTGCCGATGCGCGCCGGTCGTCGATTCGATAGCCAGGCGATGTGGCTCAGCGGATCGGGTTCTTGGTTTGACTCCGCCAGTTGAAGGCGGCGAGGTGCGCGGTGACCTGCGGCGAGGAGGATCGATCGCCGCGGCCGTGCGCCGGTCGACAATACTTCGATATAGCCCTTCGTAGCGCCCAGCCGCTACGTCAATGTCGAACGGCTGAGGGCGGACTCGCGGCAGACCCGGGGATCGATGTGCCTTGTGTCCTGGAGAGCGGCGATCGCTTCCTGGTCATCATCGACGAGAAAGCCGTTCACACCGTGTTGGACCATGTCGTGCTCGCTCGCCCGGCCGACGACAACCGGTGTCCCAGACGCCAGAGCATGGACCATGTCCTTCCGCTGGCTTTCGTAGTGGCCACCGAGGACGAGCAAGGCTCGGGCGTGGCTGATTGCCTCTTTCCTACGCGATCCGTCCAATGTGCCGACGTAGCGAATGTGGCCGCTCAGGTGCGGCGCGATCTCGGCATCGAACCAGCGCTCTTGTCCACGTAGGACAGGCCCCGCCAGCGTCAGCGGAAGGTCGGCATCCTTGACGAGTCTGATCAGCTCACCGGACCCACTCAGCGGTTCCAAACCCCAGAGCCAGAGCACTCCGTCATGCTTGGTTGTCTCCAGTGGCCAGTCGGTCAGATCGACCGGGTCGGGGATCAATGCAGCCAGGCGCATGGCAGGCGAGGCGTCCACAGCTGTCGCGGGTTGGTGGCGACGACTGACCCGGTCCGCATAGGTGGCGTAGAGCTGGCTCAGCTGGCTGCTGACTTCTCCACGAATCGTATGCACCACGGGAACCGGAATGAACCCGGCGTGCGCGACGTCTCGACCCGCAGTGGTCCTGCAAGATGTCAGCGGCTCGCTCGAGCTGCTGAGTCGCATCACCTCGGCGAGTGCTCGGATGCGTAGTCGATTTCGAAGCATTGTCGGCCGACCTGGTGCACGTCGTAGGGTTGATCGATGCCGTGGACCGTGGCCGCACCGCTGGATCCAGTCGGCGCGATGAGGTGAAACGGTGACCGCGCCGCACAAGTGCCGCGGCGAGGCATCGACAGATCGCGCAGTCTGACTCGGACTGGACGGGCTGACGGGTCCCATGGCGGGCGAGGAACGCGACCACGAGATTGGCGAACGTTCGAAAGACCTGCCTGTCTGCCCGGCGAACACTGCGCTTACTTCCTTCCCAAGGCTCTCCCGCAGCACCGGCAGTGACGCTTTGGGCCAACTCACCTTTCGTCTTACCCAGGTCGCACCGTTCAGTCAGCTAGCTCAACCAGCCAGCGCGTAGCGCCGGCGAAGAGGCGTTGGCGCGGCGTGGTCGGAAAAGCGGACGAGGAGTTCGGTAGCTGGGCGCCGTCAGGGTGCGCGGTGTGCACCCGAGCCGGCGATAGTTCCGCATATAGGTCAAGGTGATCGGAGACCATGCGTGCCGTGCTGAACCGAGTCTCCGCCACCTCGCGGCAAGCCGCTCGATCCAGGTCGGCGGCTCGGAGCAGCCATTTGGCGAGATCCTCTGCCGTGTCGCGGATGAAGCCGGTCCGACCGTCGTCGACGATCTCCGGCACCGAACCGGCCGACGTCGCGACCACTGGTGTACCGCAGGCGAGAGCCTCGATCATCACCAAGCCGAACGGCTCAGACCACTGGATCGGGTTCAGCAAGGCTGTGGCCGCACCAAGCAGTTCGAACTTGCCTGCCTCATCCAGCTCGCCGACGTACTCGACGCCTTCGCCGAGCAACGGCTCGACCTCTGTCTGGAAGTACTCGAACTCGGCGTCCTCCCGCATCTTTGCGGCGATCTTCAAGGGAACACCCGCTCGGCGGGCCACCTCGATGGCCTCGCTCGGGCCCTTGTCCGCCGTCATCCTGCCCAGGAAGGCGACGTAGCCGCCGTCGCCGGTGCCTACCGGGACGCTGTCCACATCCAAACCGTGATAGATGACCCGGCTGATCTGGACGCCTTCGGCGTCGATGCCTGGTGACGCGAGATGGCGACGATGGCGGTGTCGTTCTGCATGCGCTGGAAGAGCAGATTCGGTCGAGGCTCGAACGGACCGTGGTTGGTTGTGACGACCGGTACTGCCGGGCGATGGCGGTACAAGGGCCCAGCGATCGTGTGGTCGTGAATGACGTCCATATCCGGTCATCGCCGCGTAGCACGAGCGACGTGGGCCAGCTCGGTGATGGTGTCACCGCTGATCGGTGCATCCGGATCGACCTCATCCATGTCCGCGACCTGAGGCACGGGACACTCACTGTTTGCGGGGGCAGCGAGCAGAACCTCATGACCGGCGTCGACCAAGCCGCGAGCCAGCCGGTCGACGACCGCCTCCAATCCGCCATAGGCAGGCGGGGGCACTGGAACCCACGGTGCCGAAATAATCCCGATCTGCACGAAGGACCTCCAAATCTCGGCACGGTCGAAGGCCCAGCCGTCGCGACAACCTGTCACACAGCGTACCCGAAAACATCTCCCGCAATCAGGCAGGTCAGCCTGGCCAAGCGGCTGCTCACCGGTGAAGACGTCCGTCTAGCAGCACGATGACGCGAAGATCTGGTCACGCCCTCGTAGCCAGCGGCACGAGCTTCTCGTTGGTACAGCGACCGAGTGAGCGGCAGCACGGACCCAGTGAATCAACGGTGGCGGGCCACCCGGCTGACGCAGCGCCGATACCGGCAGGCAACGGCGGCTCGCTGGAGGTTGGCGTACTCGTCCACACCGAGGTCGCGTCATAGCGGACACCAAAGCGTCATCTTAGTGGAAGTTCCGGGAACGCGCTGCCCGGCCGATGCGAGATGAGGAGTGATGTTGTCGGTCAAGAGCGGTCGGACAGAGGTCGCATTCATCCGGTCGACGGAGCATTCCTAGCGGATCGGGATCAGAACCCGATCGCGGCTCGGTCGCCGTGATCATGGATTTTGTGCCCATGAGTCTCGGCAGTATGAGCAGATGGTCGAGCAGCTCAAGGTGCAGCGAAGTAGCGCAGACTCGTTGAGCCCACTGTTCCACTGGTACAGGGTGTACCCGACGGAACCGGGATCGAAAAGCCGAGCAGCGCCTTCGCCGCCCTAGAAGCCCAGCGAGGAAAACGTCGTCTGCCCAAGCACGAGTAACGACGCCCCGAGAGCTCAACAAGAGGACGTCTCAACACGCTAAGAAGCGAGCCACCACACCCCAGGGGGTGAGCGAGCGCTGCCCAGCTGTACGTCTGTAGACACAACACGTCGAGCACGCGCAAGCACAGAGACGGATCACAGTCTCACGTCAGCGGTCACGATCTAGGATGTCAGCCCAGCTGACTCGAATCGACTCAGCTAGTCACAACCCTCACCGAATCACCGCTAAGCAGTCCGTCGAAGCGCCGAGAACTGAACCCATTGGGAAGCTGAGCGCTCCAGCAACGCCGCCGACGCACGCAATCAGGCTTAGACAAACCAAAACCGAGAGACCTCACTGCCACCGCAAGCGTCGACAACGCTGTACGTCGAGAAGGTTGCATTCGCTGGCTGCTGGGTATCTGCGTGAGGTGACGTCTCCTACTCTGCTGCCTGGCCGGCCCTGGATATCGACGCCCGCCTCACCGAGATCGAGCGCGGCTTGAACCTGCTGCTCAACATCACACCGGTCAATGCGGCAGAGGCATGGACCGACTTCGAACGGAGCGACTTCGCGACCGTCCCCACTCTCCGGCTCAGACCGCTGGATTCGAGCCGGACCTGGTGCGACGTGACCTCTACAACCTCGAGATCGAGAACGTCACCGATCCTGCGCTGCACACACTCTTCCGGGCGAAGCGAGACGAGATCGCACGACAGATCACAGCCTTGGAAGACCGCGACACCACCCGTTTCGTGTACGCGACTCTGCAGCTCTACGGAGACATCACCCAGCCTCTCGCGCGCGCCGCGGAGCAGCTGCTCGAAACCATCCCCGCCCGAGCTCCCAGCGGCCGGAGCGTCACGGCCGGGGCATTCGCGAAGCGGCTCGCGCGGAGTTCGATCGATACCGTGCCGCGTACCGAGACTTCCCGGCGCACATCGAGGTGCGCGACGACATCTCCGAGCTGATGGTGTCATTCGGCCGGCTGCTCATCCCTGCAGACGCCGCTGTCCGAGCGGATCGCGTCGAGCCCTTACTGCACCACGAGGTCGGCACCCATGTCGTCACCTACCAGAACGGCGCCAGGCAACCACTGACGCTGCTGACGATCGGACTGCCTGGCTACGACGAGACCCAAGAGGGCCTCGCCGTGCTTGCCGAGTACCTGACCGGCGGATTGGACCCGCGGCGGCTCCGCGTGCTCGCGGCAAGGGTAGTCGCCGTCGGCAAGATGCTCGCCGGCGCCGGATTCATGGAGATCTTCGAATCCTTGCGGGTCGAGTATCGAGATGCCCGCGAGGACGGCTTGGTCCATCGCCATCCGGGTCGTCGTCGGGGGCGGTTCGGTGAAGGACGCGATCTACCTTCGCGGGATCATCCGCATCCTCGAAGCGCTCGCCGAGGACACCAGCCTCGATGTCCTTTTCGTCGGCAAGCTCGCGTTGGACCACATCCCGCTGATCCAGGATCTACTCGATCGCAGGGTGCTGCAACCACCATGGGTCCGTCCACGCTGGCTGGACGTGCCCGGCGCCCAGGAGCGCCTGGACAGACTCCGCGCGGGCGCGTCGGTCACGGACCTGTACGAAGGAGATGTGTCGGCATGAGGCTTGCCTTTTTCGTCAACGACGTCGCTTCGGAAGTGGACGAGTACACGACAACGCGGCTAGCGAGGGCCGCAGCCCAGCGCGGGCATGAGGTTTGGTACGTCGGGGTCGGAGACGTCGAGCTCGGTGAGAGCGACGGGCAGCTCGTTGCCCGGGCTCATGCCGCAGAGTTCGAGAAAGACGACACGCTCGAAAGCTTCATGGCGGCGCATCAAGGAGCGCGACGCCGAACGGATCGTCATGGACGACCTCGATGCCTTGTTCCTGCGAAACGATTCGATCGAGGATCAGCAGGAGCGGCCGTGGGCCAGTCCACTGGGTGTGGTCTTCGGCCAGACGCTCAAGGCTCGAGGCGTAACGGTGGTGAACGACCCGATTACCCTTATCCGCGCAACGAGCAAGCTCTACCTCGAGGAGTTCTGCGAGAAGATCCGACCGCGATCGCTCGTGACGCGCGACCCCGAAGCGATCAAGCGGTTCGTCAGCGAGGTCGGCCACTGCGTCGTCAAGCCTCTGTACGGAGCCAAAGGTCGGAACGTGTTCATGATCGAGAACGAGGGCGAAACGAACCTCGCGCAGATGACGGAGGCGGTGCTCCAGGACGGCTACGCGATCGTTCAAGAATTCGTCGACGGTGGTGAGGACGGCGACGCCCGGATCTTCCTTCTCGATGGTCAGATCCTCGAGCGCGACGGGAAGCTGGCAGCCTTCCGTCGAGTGCCCTCGGGCAACGACCCGCGGCCAACATCAGCACAGGCGGCCAGCCGGTCCCTCTGGAGATCGGCGACGTGGAACGCGGCATCATCGAAGCGATGAGCAAGAAACTCGTGGCCGATGGCATGTACTTCGTCGGCATCGATGTCGTCGGCGACAAAGTGGTGGAGATCAACGCGGAGAGCCCGGGCGGGATACAGAGCGTAGAAAGGCTCTACGAGATCGACGTCTGCCCAACCGTCATCCAAACCCTCGAACTCCGCACCGGCTCGAAGCGCTGAGCCGTAGGCGCACTCTCCGCAGGTGGGCTCGTTCGACGAGCGTCGGAACTCTCGGTAGTCGTTTCGCGCCGATAGCGGGCCGAAGGCGGTGGTGAAGACCAGACCCAGTTCTCCCAGAATTCGCCCGCCTCTTCGCCTGCACTGACTGGTCCAGCTGGTGCTTCCTCAGCGCGTCGGTGACCGTCTGGGCAGCGGGATCGCTCGTCTCGGCTTGGCCGTCTTCGGCTGGAACAGGGGGAGGCCGTCGCCAGGTCGTACGGCAACGCCTGGTGCACGCGGATCAGCCGGCGGTCGAGGTGGACATCGCGCCAGAGCCTCCTCTGGCCGAAGACGAACCAGGAGAGGCTGCCAACAGGCGCCAAGAGATCCGAGCCGCCCCAGCGCCCCAATGAAGATCAAAAGCTGTCTGACTAGACATCCCACGTTCGGCGAGTCAAGTTCTGAGCCGGAGTTCCTCCGAAATCGATGATGTGCCGGTGCTCGCCACGGTCAAGATCAGAAAATCTAGCGTAGAGTAGTGCGCACGGTTGACCAAGGCAGCGCTCCAGCAAATCGCTTACAAAAACAAAAGAAAATAAATCAAATAATAAAAAAAAACAAAAATAAAAAACAACTAAAAAATAAAAAAAAAAACAAAAAAAAAATAATAAAAATCACAAAAAAAAAAATAAATAAAAAAAAAGTCAAAAACAATCTAAAAAACACAAAAACAAAACAAAAAAAACAAAACAAAAAAAATAAAACAAAAAAAAACACCGAGATAACAGTAACAAGGTAGTAAACAAACACAAAACGTCTCGACTAAACGCCAAAGACATCATTGAAAAAAAGAAATAGTTGCAGCGAGCTTTAGCGTCGACGTAACGGTCGAAGTCAACGCCGAACTCAGCCAAAACCCGGAGCGCGAAGATCGTACCGAGCGGGTTGGCTCAGGAAGATCTCAAAGTCCGAGTGCCGGCCAAAACACTGCTCGACCTGCACGGCGGAACCGCACAACGACCACGAAGAAAAACAGCAACAAACGCCAACGCCAACACCGCAAACGCAAACACCACCCAAGCAGAGCAATCAACTGCCACGCTCAGCGCCGCCTTGATCTTAACGGCATAGCGGAAAGTTGGTTGCCAACCAACCTGCGGAGCAGAGTTTCGATCCGATCAAAAAAACCAACAACCCGCACAGGAACGCAGAAACAACAAACACAGCCAGCGCGACCCATCAACGAGATCAGTGCCGAACGCGACCAAAGCTGCCGAGTAAAACACTCGCAGCAACAACCGCAGCGCAAACAACGCCGCACCAGAAACCAGAACAACAACTGATGAGCACGGGTAGCCACCTTCAGGTGCTCAGCCAACTCCGAGTCGCCGGCGACCGGCCGGTGGTGAGCCCGGTCCAACCGGACGATCTCGGCCAGCAGATGCGCATCCGCCGGATCCGACTTCGCCCCCGAGGTGGAATGCCCTTCGCGATACCGGGCCACCTGCAGCGGGTTGATCGCATACACCAGGTAGCCGGCCGCGAGCAGGGCCTGGACCCATGGTCCGCGTTCGGTCTCGATCCCCACGATCACCTGATCCGGCTCACCGGCAGGGTCGAGATACTCAGCGACCAGCTCGTGCAGCGTGGTGATCCCGCCGATCCCCTCCGGCAGCCGTCTGCTGGCCAGCAGCCTGCCGGCCTCGTCTTCGATCTCGATGTCATGGTGGGCCTCGGCCCAGTCGTCTCCGATGAACAGCATCCGCGCCTCCTCGATGATCACTCTCGATCCGTGAGCCGGAGAAGACCTGCTACGACCTAATGGATCAGTGCTCAACGGCACGACATCCCACCAGCACTCCCGGTCTCCTCACCACCGCCGGGGCACGATCTAGTCATAGACCTCGAAGGCCTGGCCTAAGCAGTGCTCACCGGCGACCGGCTCGGACAACAGCATCCACCACAAGCGAAGCTGTCACGAGTCCCATTAGGTCGGAAAATCGAGCCGCCACGGGGAATCGAACCCCGGGACCTACGCATTACGAGGCGAGAGCGACGCGGTGCCACGTTCTCGCGCCGCCCTACGGGACTAGACACTCCCCTGCGTTGCGTCGGCGACCTGCCCGCCGGCTCCAGGCTGTGCCACCGAATGAGAACCAATCACTCGCACGCTTTCGAGGTCTGCCATCGGGTCGCAGGAGCTGTCCTCCGCCAAGGGTTCAGACGTACCGGCCTTTGGAAATGGCCGGTGAACTGTGCTGAACGATCCCGGATGAGACTGCGGCTGAGATTGGACGGCCGAGGAGGACCGGGCCGAGCTGCGCAGTACGAGTCGCTTCGGAGCCTTCATATCCGTAGGTGTCGATCAACGGTGCGACACCGTCCGACATCCTGTGTCGTGCGGTCGCATGGTTGGGAGTACGCCCGTCCACGTGCCGCCTAGGTACGCGATCGAACGTGGCACGTGGCTCCCGGCGAACTCGGTTGCGAGAGCCGGGCAAAGGCACAACCAGGCGTTGCTTCGCTTGCAGGCGGCCGAGCGCCACGCGTGAATCGACTCACGGCAGCCTGCGCGGGTGCATATGGGGTGCATGGCACTCATCGTGCGTCATCAGCGTGGGAAGACGCCCGGGCATCGCAAGATCGCTCGAACTGAGCGCTGAGAACGGCCAATGTTGGCCCCCGCATACCGTGTGCCGCACATCCGCGGCGCCCGCGTGGTGGAGGATGTCCCGAGTTCCGTGGAACTCGGGACATCCTCGTCTGGCTCCCAGAACGGCTCCACGATGCCTTTCTCGTGGCGAAGGCTTGAAGGGGACTGTCCGTCGGCGTTCAGCGAGCGCCAATCGAACGCATCTTGATGCGTCGGATGGTGGCGACCTCAGCGGGGGGTCGTGCTGGCCCCCGTGGAGATCTAGCGGTTCGATTCCGACGTGGGCCCTGGACCACCTGCTTTGCAGGGGGCAGCATGGGCGGCCAACGGGGCGTGGCTCGCCCCTGGGGAGCACACCTGGACGGCGGCGGGCGCAAGAAGCTGCCGTACCACCTAAGTTTTCGGCGGGCCGCTGGTGGGCTGCAGCAACGCGGAGGACGATGAGGGGATGAGCGAGCGGAGTCTGCGACAGTCCTACGAAGCGATCATCCGCGCGGTCGCCGCCGCTGATAATGACGCGCTGGATCGTCTGATCGCAGAGAACATCGTTGACCACAATGCGGTGCCGGGACAGGCTCCGGGGCGCAACGGAATCAAGTACTGGATGGCCATGATGCATGACGCGTTCGCCGACCTCACGGGCGTCGTCGAGGACACCGTGGTGGAAGACGACAAGATCGCCGCTCGAGTGACCTGGCATGGAACCCACCGAGGGGATTTCGTCGGCGTCCCAGGCACCGGAGCACCAGTTGCCATGCAGTCCATTCAGATCCTCAAGTTCGCCGACGGTATGGCAAGCGAGTGGTGGGGAACTGCCGACGTCTTCGGCGTGCTTCACCAGGTTGGTGCACGAGTGGTCGCCCCCACGTAGTTCTCGGGCATCTCACCGCGTGGCTGCATGTCCAGGGCCCGGCGCCGGGAGGGACGACCGACAGGTATCTCGCGTCGCATGGCGGTTTAAGTCCTTGCGAGACAATCTCCGTTATGGGGAGCGCGTGTCGCAGCGTAGCGAAACAGATCGAAGCCGCGCTGCGCGATGTGAGCGGCTGCATCCATCACCGGTCGTCGCGAGCGATGACGTGTCTGGGGCTGGCTCGACGATGTCGACGAGTTGGATTGTGCGGTAAGGGGGGTGCGGTCAAACGTCGAACAAGTCAACTGAGGGATGGGCGCGGTCTTAGGTCCTGTCAGCTGGGGGCCTATCGAGCGGTGAGAACGGTGGCGGTAGCTGATGATTCGTGTTTGCGACTTCACACCGGCGCGGCACGGTCGACGATAGAGGAAACGTCGGCGGCCGTGGCTTTTACCGAACCGCGCCGCCAAAGGTGTCGGCGCGGCCCCCAACACGAAAAGGGTCAGGCTCCCCGGCGATGCCTTCTACTGGCTGAAAGTAGGGCCCCGGCTGTGGCGAGTAGTACGAGTCCCAGGATGCCCATCAATCCGAGGCCGGCGGACGCGCCGGTGCTAGCCAGGTCCGCAGCGGACCCGGACGAAGGGGGCGTGTTGGGGGTGCCGGCCGTCTCGTAGGTGTTCGTGACGCTGACATCGGCGACCTGGTCAGCGCTGACGGTGGCCGGGCTGCCGTCGATCGTGGTCGTCACGGTCACCGAAGCCGATGACCCGTCGGTCGGTTCGGTCACCGTGCACTCGGTGCCGACCGGCAGATCGTCGATGGTCGTCGCGGTGTCACCCGCCGGAGCATTCGCCGCGATGTCGATATCTCGGCTCAACCCGTTGTCACATGCCACATGCAAGCTGACCGCACCCTGATCACCAGCGGCCGACCCGGCGATCGTCTTCGTCACCCGCAACGACGACACGGCCGTCTCGTAGGTGTTCGTGACGCTGACATCGGCGACCTGGTCAGCGCTGACGGTGGCCGGGCTGCCGTCGATCGCGGTCGTCACGGTCACCGACGCCGATGACCCATCGGTCGGTTCGGTCACCGTGCACTCGGTGCCGACCGGCAGATCCTCGATGGTCGTCGCGGTGTCACCCGCCGGAGCATTCGCCGGCGATGTCGATGTCTCGGCTCAACCCGTTGTCACATGCCACATGCAAGCTGACCGCACCCTGATCACCAGCGGCCGACCCGGCAATCGTCTTCGTCACCCGCAACGACCCGGCCTGGAAGAAGTCGGCGGTCGCAGTAGTCAACGTCGACACCTCCGCGTCCTCGGCCAGGATGAGCCGCTGCGCATCGCTGACACCGGGGGTGTTGCCGTCGTAGAGGTAGACGTTCCCGCTCGGGGCAGTGGCGACGCCTCGAGCGGTCAAGGTCACCCGGCCGCCGGTGGCGTCGTCGGGGCGAAGCCAGATCTGGGTGTTGTTAGGGACCGTGGCACCGTCGGGGATCGGCACGGTGCCGGCCGCGTCGGCGTACATGGTGCCGCCGGCGGCCCGGACGGTGATCACCAGATCTGGATCGTCCGAGTCCGAGGTCACCGTGTACGGGCCAAGGGGGGTGTCGGACGGACCGGATCGGGTCGTCGGCTGGATCGCCAGCTGCGGCGGATCCGGCTCGGGAAGTGGGCCGGCGTCGAGGACGGCGGTGACGATGTCGTCGGTGTACGGACGGACAGGGTCGTTTGCTTGCAGGACGTACTTGTCGCTGAAGTACCAGATCGCGGCCTGCACGGCGGCGGCCCGCTGGTTGAGGTTAGGCATGCCGCCGGCTCATTGGTGTTCGGGTAGTACTCGATCCAGGATTCTGGCGATGTAGCCGACATTCGGCACGTTCGACTGGTCCCAGGTTCCGTTCTCGTACCCGATGCCGGCCCAGGTGGAGGTTCGGAGGTCGATGCAGTACATGCTGAGCGTTGCACCGGAGGTTTCCGACCGTGCTGTGATGATGCCGGCGAAACCCTCGTTGAGTGGGGTGAATCCTGCCGGTGGCGAATCGGGATAGCCGCCCGCCGTCGGGTCGAAGTCGCCCGGCCCATACGCGCCGGTCACTCCTTGGCCTGGGCCGGTGCCACTCATCACGATGTCGGTGTTTGGTCCCGTGCGTGGCGTGGCACCGGGCGGTCCCGGAACGGCTTGCGCGGGCACGCCAGACATCAGAAGCAAGGCTAGAGCCGACAATGACCACGAGAGACAACGAAGGCGAGTTGGGACTTCGGATGCTGGCATTCCGCTATCTCCAGACGGGCTCTGGTGCCCACAGACTCGCGTTGCCGATCGGTGAGGTCGGATACTCCAAGGACGACTCGAACTCCCCGACTACTTTGGGGTGCGCCTCGAAGGAAACCTAGCCGTTAACAACGTCAAGGTCTAGCCACGCTGTCAGCCCAATTTGGGAGACACATTCTGGCACGCCTCGTGGACAACGTTCGATCACACCTAGCCAGCGAGGACCGGCCCACAGCGAGCGAGGACACGGACCGCAGCTGGGCGAGCGCAGCGAGCCGCCTTGATTGGGAAGTAGAGCCGGATTCCGCAAGTCGGTGATGCCCATGTGCGGGTGGAGCTACGCGGATCGATCGGACGTCTCGGCCGCCTGGTTTTAGTCCCAACCAAGACCCGGGTGGAGCGACCCGCGCATTACGAGGCGAGAGCGGCGCGTGTGCCATGCGATAGCGCCGCTTTGGGTGTCCTCGCCAGTCCGCCTCGCCATGTCACCGACCCGTCCGCAGGCTGCCAGGATGGCTGCCGAGCGCAGTCAACTCGCACCGGGCATGCGCACGCTTTCGAGGTCTCCCATCACGTCGCAGGAGCTGTCCTCCGCCAAGGTTTCAGACGTGACCGGCCTTGTCGAGATCGCCGGCGAACTGCGCTGAACGATTCCGGATGAGACTGCGGCTGAGATGGCGCCCAGGAGGACCGGGCCGAGCTGCGCGCACGAGTCGCTTCGGAACTTCAAACCCGTAGATCGATCAACGTGAAGTGAGTGGTGAACTGCCGACATCGTCGGTGTTCTTCACGGTTTTGGTGCGCAGGTCGTTTCCCCCACATAGCTCTCGGACACCTCACGGCGAGGCTGCATGTCGAGGGGCCCGGCGCCGCCAGAACTACGATCGCATTGTTCAGGTCAAAACAGGGCTACGACCCCCACTAACTTGTTCCACATCAATCAGAAGATTGCGCCCTGAACGTCCCGGCCACAGGCCGAACCGGTGGCGGATCGGTGACCCTCTTGGCCCCGAACCCGGGTCGGCCCGCGGGCGAGCGGCGCGGCCGGCGCTTGTCTCGTCCAGACGTGTCCGGGTCTGGTTGGGTCTGAGCTGAGTCGTTGACAGTCACTTCGACTGGGCAGCCGAACCTCGGCGCACTGCCACCACCTGTTTGCAGAACATCCTTCTCCATGACCGGCGCGCGCAGCACGGGCTGAGGCGTCGTGCGCTGACCGACTGGGGCTGCGCAGAGTGGCACCCGTTGGGGGTCGGTCTGATGATGTCGGTAGCAGGATCTGGGCGCGTGCCTGCAGAGGGCCAGCGCGGGGCTCGGTGCGCTACAACCCGAGTCGAACGACCAGCGGGGTGTTGATTTGCATGATGTTACTGATGGGTAGCTAGCGTTGTGTACCTTTCAACTATGACACGGAGTTACTTCGTCGAGACAGCGGCGGAAGCGGGTCGCGTGGTGGAGCGGTTGGGTGCCTCGGGGTTCCGGGCGACGTCGGCCACGAGCGCCCAGGGGTTTGTGGTGACCGTCGATGCGCCTCCTTCGGTGACCATCGAGGAGACGCTGGTGCGGGAGGCACCGTCGGCTCGGCGTCTTTAAGGAACTGGTCGAGCACGGGCCTCTGCGGCAGCGTCCCCAACACGGTGCTGCTGGTCGCGGGTCACTGGCAGTACGCGGAACGACGGCCTCCAGGTATTTCCTGACCTCGGAGTCGGCCGCGTTGGTACCGATCGAGCAGAGACCTTGGTGCGAGAGGCGCCCTTTACCCGACAGGGCGTGGCGCGTCGCTGGCATCCCGTCAGCCCAGCAGGGTCTTCGCCTGACGAAGGCCGGCGCGCGCACCGTTCTCGCGGGTGCGGCGGACTGGGCGGCCGATCCCGAACGCCCGCCGCACCACACGATCTCAGGCACCGCGAACAGCCGATGCCATTCGCTTCGCGCGTGTTCGTGCGAGGTTTGGTGCGGCCGCTGTTGGACGGCCGCACCATTATCATGGCCGTAGCCTTAAGGCTCGTGGGCGTCGCCGGAATGAATGGATGGTGAACACCTCACCCGACTCTCGTCTAGAGGTCTACGCGGAGGCCCAGCAAGATCATGTCGAGGCTTCGCAGTCGGTCGAGGATGTCGTACAGCTGAGCCGGGTCCGCAACACGCACCGTGATGTGGGTGCCACCATGCACTGACTCGACCTTGCTGGAGGGAAACCCCTGCAGATGGGGTTTGAGGTCGCCGCGTACGACGATGTGTGCCGTGCGCATGGGCGCGGTGGCGTCGCGTTCCAGCTCCATACAGTTCCCCCCCAAGGGGCGCTGATCGGCGGTCACCGCTCGCGGCCGCGGTGACGACACTGCGCCTCACCGATGCATTACTGATTTCGCGCGTCGAGCAGATGCACTCGTGACCAAGGTCGCTGCGGTCGGCAAGCTGTGCATCATTGCCCTGTTCGAGCACACCGATCAGGGTTGCGGTGTGGGAGCCGCGGTCGGCGGCGCCGAGTTTCCGCTTTCGGTCGCGAAAGCGACCGCGAGGAGTGAATGACGTGAGTTCTTGCTGCTCGAGCGTTCCAATACGATCGATGCCTCCGGTGCCGCCCTCGACGTCGAGCCCCTCACGGTGAACGTGACCGTTTCGCTCAGCCTGGTCGATTTCCTTCTGGCGCTTCATTCAGCTCGATGTGCGCGTCTGCACGGTGTGATCGGACGCGGTTCGTCGTTGGATTGCTTTCCAGATCTCGGAGACGACGAGGACCGTCAGCGCCAGTGCGAGGCAGATGAGCCATTGCTGCAAGCTCAGGCTGACCGTGTCGAGGAATGCCTGCAACGGTCCGAGCACGGTGGCCAGGATCAGGGTCAAGATCGAAAGCCCGGTGGCTTTGGTGAAGGTCTTGTCGGAGACGGTGTCGAGCGTGAACGCGGTGCGTCGTTCGTCCTTGGTGGCGATCGAGAAGAGCAGGGTGAACAGTGAGAAGGTGACAACCCCCATGGTGTGGGCGACGGGCTCGCTGTACACGCGTTCGGACCAGGCGATCACGCCGAGGGTGCCGGCACCGATGATGACGCCGGCGGTGACGAGCCAGATCAGTAGCCCCCGGGTGAGGATCGGTGTGTCGGGTGAGCGGGGCTGCCGCTGCATCAACCCTTCGGACGGTTGGCCGTAGCCGAGGCCAATTGCCTGAAACAGCAAGGTGGTGAAGTTGATCCACAGCGTCTGGAGCGGGAGGAACGGAACCCCGCCGAGAATGTAGAGGATGCTGGAGCCGAGGAAAGTGACGATGAACCCGAACAGGCACCCCATCTGGAAGCGTATGTACCGGGTCAGGTTGTCGTAGAGGCCGCGTCCGAGCTCCACGGCCTTGACGATCGTGGCGAAGTTGTCGTCGGTCAGGATCATGACCGCGGCTTCCTTGGACACCTCGGTGCCGGTGATGCCCATCGCGATGCCGATGTCGGCCTTCTTCAACGCGGGTGCATCGTTGACGCCGTCGCCGGTCATGGCGACGATGTCGCCTTTGCGCTGCAGCAGGTCCACCAGTCGAACCTTGTCCTGGGGGGTGACCCGGGCGATCACGCCGACGTCGTCGATCTCCGCCAACGCCTGCCTGTCATCCAACGACGCGAATTCGGCGCCGGTGATCACCTTGCCGTCGATGCCCAGCTCCGAGGCGATCGCGGCCGCGGTCACCGCGTGGTCTCCGGTGATCATCCGGACCCGGATCCCGGCCGAGTGTGCCGTCGCGATGGAAGCCTTCGCTGCTGGTCGGGGCGGGTCCACGATGCCGACCAGCCCCAGCAGCTGGAGGTCGGCGACCGCGACGAGCAGGTCGCCCGTCGGGTCGAAGGTGGCAGGGTCGAAGTCCTTGCGGGCGGTCGCGATCACCCGGAGTCCCTGCTCACCGAGCCGCTCGTTCTCGGCCAGATATCGCTGTGTGGCGTCGCCGTCGACCTGAACCGCACCTCGGTCCGCGTCCCAGACGGTAGCGGCGCGAGCAAGCAGCTGATCGGGGGCGCCTTTGACGAAGCACCGCACAATGTCGCGACCCGCCAGGTCGCGCATGTGGTGGAAGGTGGCCATGAGCTTGTAGTCGGCGTCGAACGGCAGCTCGGCGATCCGCGGGTAGGCCTGCCGGGTCGCAAGGGCGTCGACGCCACCCTTGGCCGCCAGCGCGACCAAGGCGCCCTCGGTCGGGTCGCCGATGAGCTCACCGTTGCTGATGACGGCATCGGAGGCCAGGACCATGGGCAGTAGGAAGTCATCCATGTTCACCGGCGGCTCTCCGGCAACACGGGTGATGGTGCCTGCGGTCGAGTAGCCGGTGCCGTCGATCGCGAATCGACGGCCGACCAGCGCCATCTGCACTGCCGTCATC
Organism: uncultured Actinomycetota bacterium; assembly: GCA_963797165.1. Classification (GTDB taxonomy): domain Bacteria; phylum Actinomycetota; class Actinomycetes; order Propionibacteriales; family Propionibacteriaceae; genus Microlunatus. The sequence goes on along the minus strand of CAWCOM010000012.1, from coordinate 11,803 downwards.
TCGTTCAGGGTCAACGTGCCGGTTTTGTCGGAGTTGATCGCCGAGGTCGACCCGAGTGTCTCGGTCGACTGCATCCGTTTCATGATCGCGCCGGCCTTGGCCAGTGCCTGCGTCCCGGACGCCAAGATGGTGGTGACGACGGCGGGCAGGTTCTCCGGGAGGGCCCCGATCGCGAACGCGATGGCCCCGGCAAAGAGAACCGTGAACTCGGCACCCCGGGCCAGGTTCAACGCCATCGACACCACCAGGGCCACTCCGGCGATCCACAGGATCTGCCGGGTCAGTTTGGCCAGTTGGCGGGTGAGTGGAGACTTTGTCTCGTCCTGCGCCTGCAGCAGACCCGAGATCTTGCCGACCTCGGTCTCCATGGCGATCGAGGTGACGACGAACTCCCCCGAACCACGGGTGACGTTGGTGTTCATGTAGACCATGCCGGTTCGATCACCCAGCGGTGTGTCGGGGTCGGCGACCGGATCGATGCCCTTGGCGACGGGGAGGCTTTCGCCGGTGAGGGCGGACTCGGCGGCTTCGAGCGTCGCCACGCGCAGCAGGCGCCCGTCGGCTGGGACGACGTCGCCGGCCTCGAGCTCCACCACATCGCCGGGCACGAGCTGCTCGGCCGGGATCTGCTGGAGCTCACCGTCGCGCATCACCCGGGCCGTGACGATCATCATCTGCTGCAGGGCGGCCACGGCGGCGGCCGCCTTTCCCTCCTGACGCAGACCGAGCACTGCGTTGAACAAGGTGAGCAGGATCAGCACGACTCCGGTCTCCAGCTCCTTCAGCGGATAGAGACTCACGACGCCGCCGACCAACAGCACGACCTGCATCGGGTCGGCGTATTGCCGCAGGAAGGCACGCCACCGCGGCTCGACTTTGCCCGCCGCGAACCGGTTGCTGCCGTACGTGCCCGCCCGAGACGTCACCTCGGCAGCGGTCAGACCCCGTGCGCGGTCCACCTGCAGAACCTGCAGGGCCTGTTCCGCCGGCATGGTGTGCCAGTCACGCTCGACCCTATTCGCCGCCGTCCCGTGGATATCCCAGATTCCGCCGTCATCAGTCCCCCTTAGCAACGCTCAACCGTCGATTTGATGCTTGCACAGCTGAGTTCGGCGCGAGGAGCGGCCCAGAGCACGCCTCGACAGATCCCAATGTGGCGGTGTAGGTGTTCGGCCGCTACCGGCGGACGTCTTCGGCCTCACATCGCAATGCTCAATTGACCTGCGTTCGACTGCTCGTGATCGACCTCGCGGTCGGTCACGGCCCTGATCCACCGTTCGAGAGCACGATCGGCCAGCGGAGATCCTCGCTCGGAATGGCAGGCAAAGGTTCGGCGTGCGGAGATCCGGCCGGCCCTTGAAGTTGCCAGATGAGGCGCGAGTGACGCGTAGCACACAGCGTGAGCGTGCCTGCGAGGATGGTCGAGTCGGCGCCAGTGCCCATCCGAGGCTCGGATAAGGTGCGTGGCGCGGGCGTACCGTCGCCCGTCGGCGGACTCTTGCAAGACTGGGATCGTCACTCCCCATGCGAAGAAGGTTGCGGCCATGACGCCCACCACCCCGACCAGCGCACCAGCGATCACCGACGACGAGATTGCCGCCATCGACGCCTGGTGGCGTGCCAACAACTATCTGACGATTGGCCAGATCTACCTGCAGGACAACCCGCTGCTCCGCCGCGAGCTCACCTCCGATGACATCAAACCGCGGTTGCTGGGGCACTGGGGCACCAGCCCAGGCCTGTCCTTCATCTACGCGCACGTCTCGCGCGTGATCCAGCACACCGGCCAGGAGGCCATCTACCTGACCGGTCCTGGTCACGGCGGTCCGGCGCTGGTGGCGGCGGGCTGGCTCGAAGGCACCTACACCGAGGTCTACCCCGACGTCAGCCAGGACGAGCCCGGCATCAAGCGGCTGTTCCGACAGTTCTCGGCGCCCGGCGGCATCCCGAGCCATGTCTCGGTGACGACGCCGGGCTCGATCCACGAGGGAGGTGAGCTGGGCTACGTCCTGGTGCACGCCTACGGCACCGTAATGGACAACCCGAACCTGATGACCGTCGCTGTGGTCGGCGACGGCGAAGCCGAAACCGGCCCGTTGGAAGGGTCGTGGAAGGGCACGTCTTTCATCAACCCGGCCCGTGATGGCGCCGTGCTGCCGATTCTGCACCTCAACGGCTACAAGATCGCCGGCCCGACCGTGCTCGGTCGTAAGGATCCGGCGCTGGTCCGCTCACTTCTCGAGGGTCACGGCTACCAGGTGCTCGAGGTCGAGGGCGACGACCTTCCGGGCATGCATCACCGCTTCTCCGAGGCGCTGCTCCAGGCGTACGCGCTGATCGGTGACATCCAACGCGCCGCTCGACGAGATGGTGCTCCCGCCGATCCGCCGAAGTGGCCGATGATCGTCCTCCGCACTCCGAAGGGCTGGACCGGGCCGCAGGAGATCGACGGCATCGAGGTGACGGGAAGCTGGCGTTCGCACCAGGTCCCGCTGTCGGGCGTCAAGGGCAATCCGGAGCACCTGGCTGCACTGGAGCAGTGGCTGAAGTCCTACAAGCCCGAGGAGCTGTTCGACGGCAGCGGTGCACCGGTCGAACTGGTCAGGAAGGCAAATCCGACCGGGCAGCTACGGTTGAGCGCAAGCCCGCACGCCAACGGCGGTCTGCTCACCGAGGATCTCGACATCCCGGACTTCCGCGACTACGCGGTCGCGCTGACCAGTCCAGGCACGGCGGTGGAGTCCGTCCGTCGGCTCGGAGAGATGACGGCGGAGATCTACCGGCGCAACCCCTACAACTTTCGGCTGTTCTGCCCGGATGAGACAAACAGCAACCGGCTGGGTGCCGTCTTCGACGTGTCCGACAGAGCCTTCATGGAAAGGATCCTGCCGGCTGATACGAAGATCTCCCACGAGGGTCGGGTGATGGAGGTGCTGAGCGAGCACAACTGCCACGGTTGGCTGGAGGGGTACACGCTGACCGGGCGGCACGGCCTGTTCGCCACTTACGAGTCGTTCGCGATGGTCAGTGCGTCGCAGACGATTCAGCACAGCAAGTGGCTGGAGGAGGGTAACCACCTTGCCTGGCGGGCCAAGGTTCCGAGCCTGAACATCCTGCTCACCTCAACCTGCTGGCGTAACGACCACAACGGCTTCTCCCATCAGGGTCCCGGACTGATCCAGAACGTGATCACCCAACGAGCGGATGTCTGCCGGGTCTACCTGCCGCCGGACGCCAACACGCTGCTGTCGGTGGCCGACCACTGTTTCCGCTCCCGCTCTTACGTGAACCTGATCGTGATCGACAAGCAGCCCCAGCAGCAGTGGCTCTCCATAGACGAAGCGATCAAGCATTGCGCCGCCGGCGCCGGGATCTGGGCCTGGGCAGGCACCGACGACTTCGACACCGATCCAGACATCGTCTTGGCCAGTGCCGGCGACGTGGTGACGATGGAGACGGTAGCCGCCGCCCAGATCTTGAAGGAGAAGCTGCCAGGGTTCAAGGTCCGCGTGGTCAACGTGGTCGACTTGATGGCCCTGCCGCGGCCGCAGGACCACCCGCACGGCATCTCCGGCACCTTCTTCCGTGAGCTGTTCACCGACCATGTCGACGTGGTGTTCTCGTTCCACGGCTTCCCCGGTGCTGTCCATCAGCTCGTGCACGGCCGTCCCGATGCCGACCGGTTCCACGTCCGCGGGTTCATCGAGGAGGGCACTACCACGACACCGTTCGACATGGTTGTCAAGAACCGGGCCTCACGCTTCCATCTCGTGATGGACGCGATCAACAACGCCCGGCGGACGCCGGTCGGCGCGTCCGACCTCAAGGCTTGGTGCGAAGCACAGCTGGCCCGGCACGAGACCTACATGGTTGAGCACCTGCAAGATATGCCAGAAGTACGGGAGTGGACCTGGCAGCGCAGCTGACGTTCTCTCAGAGCCCGTACCGGCCGGGCTACTCAGGTTGGGCTGGCGTCGCGGGTTCGGTACTGGCCGGCGAATGACATCGGTGCTCCCGTTGCCGCGGTGAACTGGGTGCCGTAGTGGCGCAGCGTGAGCGGCTGACCTGATCGGAGGGAGTAGGTGACTGCGTCCTCGGTGATGTCGAGGTCGAGCAGCGAGCCCTGGATCTGCAGCGGAATGTGCAGTCGGCGCGCCCGGGTCGGAAGCATGGGCGCGAAGTCGCCGGTACGCCATCGATAGCGGGCGAAGCCGTACACGACCGCCATCCAAGTGCCTCCCGCTGAAGCCACATGAATGCCGTCGCGCAGGTTACCCGCGGTGTCGGCGATGTCCAGGGCGACGGCGTCGATCAGGTACTCCTCCGCGCTGCGGTACTTGCCGGCATCGGCGGCGGCGATAGCTTGGATGCACTCCGACAGTGATGAGTCACCGGTGGTCATCGGATCGTAGTACTCGAAGATCCGTCGACGTTCCTCAGCGCTGAACCGCTCCGGCAACAAGACGGTGGCGAACACGACGTCGGTCTGCTTGATCACCTGATGTCGGTAGATGACCAGTGGATGGTAGTGCAACAGCAGCGGATACCTGTCGGCTGGCGTGCCCGCGAAGTCCCACGGTGCCTGGTCGAGGAAGTGGTCGTCTTGAAGGTGGACGCCTGCCTGTTGGTCGTAGGGGATGTACATGTCGTCCGCTGCTCGTCGCCAGGTGGCCGGCTCATCCGGGCCGAGCCGTGTTCGCTCGACCAACTGTTGAAAGTCCGGTGCCGAGTGCGCCTGGAGGCGGTCGACCCAGTCGGCGGCCGCGCGAAGGTTGTGGGCTGCCATCACGTTGGTGTAGAGGTTGTTGTCGACAACCGTGGAGTACTCGTCGGGCCCGGTGACCTTGTGGATCACGAAGTTGCCGCCGTGTCGCTGGGAGAAGAATCCGAGATCCGCCCACATTCGTGCGGTCTCCACGAGCAGTTCGACGCCGTGCCGAAACATCAGGTCGGTGTCACCGGCGACATGTGCGTATTGGTCCAAGGCGTAGGCGATGTCGGCGTCGATGTGATACTGCGCGGTGCCCGCTTCGTAGTTGGCGGATGCCTCTTCGCCGTTGATGGTGCGCCAGGGGAACAGCGCGCCGGAGCAGCCCACCTCGCGGGCACGGCGTCGCGCGTCCGGCAGCATGCGTATTCGGTGCATCAGCAGGCTGCGGGCCACCTCTGGCGACGTGTGGGTGAGAAACGGCAACAGGTAGGCCTCGGTGTCCCAGAAGTAGTGGCCTTCGTAGCCGGTTCCCGTCAGGCCTTTGGCCGGTACTCCATGACCCTCCGCGCGGAGTGAGGCCTGCATCAAACTGAAGAGGCTGAAGTGCAGAGCCTGCTGCGCCTGAATTCCCCCCTCCCAGACCAGCTCGCTGCGATTCCAGAAGCTGGTGACGTGGCGTTCATGGTCGGCGAGGGCAGCGGCAAAGCCCAGGTTGAGCGCATGGTCGAGGGTCAGCTCCACGCGGTCGGCGAGCTCCGTCGGGTCGGCTTTCCCGTAATGGTAGGCCAGCCACTTCGAGATGGTGACGGTTTGGCCCGGCTCTGCCGAGACGTGAAAGATGACCTGGGCCTTGCCGGGGTCCATCCGTGTGTGGGCATGCGTGACCGTGGTGGGATCGAACTCATGATGCATGCCTGCGGCCACAGCGAGGTCGCTGCTCGTCGTCCGGTACGTGCGAATGACGCGACTACCGGCCTCGCGTTCGATATCGGCCTGAAGCGTCTCCGGGGTGAGGGTCCGGCTCTGCCGGGGGTCGCTTCCTGTGTCCCCGGCCCCGACCCGCGTGGTGGTCAGCTCCGAGCAGACGACGAGGCGGCCGGGTTCGTCCAGTGCTGTGATCTCGTATCGGATACCGGCGAGGTGGCGCTCGGCCAGGGAGACGAATCGCGTGCTGTGAACGCGGAATCTCCGACCGTCCGACAGCTGATAGACGACGGAACGTTCGAGCGTGCCGCGTTCCATGTCGAGCGTGCGCTCGAACTCGTGGACCTCCGTTGTCTCGCAAGTGATCGGGTCTTCGTCGATGAACAGGCGGATGGTCGTGCCGTCCGGAACCGGCATGATGGTCTGACCCGTGGTGGCGAATCCGTAGGCCAGCTCGGGATAGGTGATGGGCCAGGTCTCGTGGAAGCCGTTGAGAAGGGTCGCCGGCCGGTACGACGGCTCTGCTTCGTCGAAGGAACCACGCAGTCCGAGGTATCCGTTGGACAGCGCGAAGATAGTCTCGGTCTGTTCCACAGAGTTGGGGTTGTAGGAACGCTCAACCAGCCGCCAGGGATCCGCCGGGTACTCCGAGCCTGTGGCGAAGATCCGTTCCGCGGCAGCCTGGAGTCGGTTCCGTCGCGGGCCGGAGCGGTGGATGCCGTCCCTCGGGTCGACCAAGAGTTCGCTCAGGTCGGAGACCACTAAGTCGGCTCCGCAGGCTGTCAATTGGTCCGCGTTTCCGGTGCGATCAACGCCGATCACCAGACCGAACGAGCCCGCGCGACCAGCCTCCACTCCGGCGATCGCGTCTTCGACAACGACGGAGCGCTGTGGTGACACACCCAGACGTCGGGCCGCCTCGAGGAATCCGTCGGGTGCAGGCTTGCCGGCCAGACCGAGCTCGAGTGAGGTCAGCCCGTCAACACGGGCGTCGAAGAGGTTGGTGATGCCCGCGGACTCCAAAACCGCCGCGCAGTTGCGACTGCTCGACACGACGGCGGTCTTGATGCCGCCCTCGCGGAGCTCCCGGATCCACGCGACCGATCCAGGAATGGCCTGGACACCGTGACGCTTCAGCTCCGCTTCGACCAGTCGCTCCTTACGATCGGCCAGACCCCAGATCGAATCCTCCGCCGGCGGCGAGTCCGGACCGCCCTCCGGGAGCGAGATGCCGCGCGAAGCCAGGAAATCGCGAACTCCTGCCTCGCGCGGCTTACCGTCGACGTAAAGGGCATAATCGGACAGGTCGTCAAAGCGCGCCGTACTCGTTCCGTGCAAAATGTCCCACGACGCCAGAAACCCATCGAAGGTCTGCCCCCACGCGGCCGCGTGCACAACTCGGGTCGACGTCAGCACACCGTCGAGGTCGAACAACACGGCATCGAAATCCTCCACGGCGACAAGAGAAGCCATTCCCTATCCCTTCTGGACGGCATCCGCTCGGCTCGTCGGGAACCTCGAGAGTGAACAGCGGGCCATTGGTCGGGTGATCAAGGCGGGTGCCACCCCCAGCAACCTACGCTCCAGCTTCGAGGGAGATAGGCACGCCCACCTGACAGCATCCGAGATCAGATCCGACGTACCGTCACCGAGATCGGGCATGATCCGAGCAACGCGTCGGCGCCGACCGCTGGAAGGTGTTCCGGCAAGTCCTCGACACCTGACCGATCTGCCGCAGTTCAAGGTCGCCATGCGGCGACGTGGCGCCTCACAAGCCTGACCCCGTACGAAGTCATCTGGCGCGGAGAGCGAGACCTCTAGGGGCGGGAAGGGCCTGCCGACTGGCCGTGAGTCGCCCAGGCCAACCACTCGGCCGCGACCCAGGCTTCGAAGTCACCGTGCCTGACGTTGGGCCGGAGTTGGCAGCGCGGACTGCGCGCGCAACCTGACGATTCGGAGCTGGTTCACCATCAGCTGTCGATGGCTGGTCGACACTCTGTCTGACGACTCCGCGTACCAGCGCGCCCATACCCACCATTGTCCCGAGGCGCTACTCAGCGCTACTCAGCGCTACTCAGCGCTCGTCGGCCGTCTCCGCTGCCTCGACCTCGGCGGCGAGCTCGGCGATGGCCAGCTCAATGATGAAGCCGAGTGCCTCGGTGATCCGCTCGGCCGCGGTGACGATCCTGGCGGTGCCTACGAGGGGAGCCACGGCCACCAGGAGACCCTGGACATCCTCCACGGTGATCCCGGTCTGGGCCGCGGTGCCGGCATTCATCACGTAAGAGGCCGTCGGGGCGTCGACCGCCACGAGCGCGGCCAGCCGGGCGATCATGTGCTCACGGGCCGGGAGGTTGCTGTGGAGCAAGGAAACCGCGGTGATCTCGGCAAGGGCAGTCATCACGGGCTGATCGTCGGGCATGGTCTACCTCTGTATCGGTTGTCGGATCCGGTCCCGTCTGGCGGGGTCCGTGGCACATCCTGGCAGTCGCGGGTGGTCAGGTCGCGTTGGGGGGGTGGGGCGCACCACGCCACACCGCGCAGGAAGCGGGTCCACGGATTCGGCATCCATGCGATCGAGGTGCCATTCATGCCCGGCGCCTGCGGCCGGATGCTTCCGGCCCTCGGCCGTGCCTCAGGGGGCGTGAACCATTGGGCATGGCCGATCGCTGGTTACTGGTCCGGTGTCAGGCCTGGATCTGCCGCGCATCACAGGCCGCGCCACACACGTCTTGGCGGGGTCACGCAGCCTGCAACGCCCAAATCCGCTACTGCGTGGCGGTCTCCACGGCATCGTCGTCGTGGAGGTGGTTGCGGGAGATCCTGTCCGCGCGCGTCAGCGCCTTCTCGACCTCGCTCACCCACTGCTCGTCGAAGACCACTACCACGCCTGACCCGCCGTTGGGCACGGCCCACTCAACATCGGACTTGATCTTCCGTTTCGTCACCCGATCGATGATCGTGCCGGTACCCGCACCCACGCCTGCCCCGACCGCGGCCGAAGCCAGCAGCGCCGGCGGGAAGATCAAACCCACCAAGGCGCCACCGACTGCCCCGACCACGGCCCCGATGCCGGGCTCGTTCGTGGTGTCCTTGACGTGGAGCTTTCCGTCGCTGTCACGGTTCACCAAGGCCAGCGCTCCGACCTTGATCACGTCATCGGCGGCGAGCCCCTTCAGCGTGTTCCAATCCTCTTCGGCCGTGCCGGGCTCGCCGTAGGCGGCCACATACAGATCAAGCGTGGCGTCGTCCTTGTCGCTCATCAGGTCTTCCTCTCATCATGCTGTCGCCGTCGGTCGGCGGCAGCGAGAATGCTGTCACACCCTTGAGCAGCATGCGTGGCCGACCATCGTTAGCTGTACCTACCGAGTCGGCGCGGGCTCAGGCGTCGCTCATCAACCTTGTACCAGCGCCCTCGACTCAACTCTGCGCGCCGGGCACGGGGTGCTCCCAGAAGGATCCCCGGCTGCCGAAGCGATCTGAGGGCCCCCATCTCAGCGCCGCTGCCACGACCGCTCCGCATCTGTGACGGTGCGGGACAGCACCGCTGTCAGCAAGGTGCCGATCGCGATGCCAACAGCCAGATTGATCAACGCAGTGCTGATCTTGCCGGCAAGGCTGCCCTCGGAGGCGAACGGCATCACCATTGCCGCCGCAGTGCCCAGCCCGACAAGCCAGCCGAAGAACGCCCGCGGACGAGGAGTCGTGATCGAAAGCAGGTGGGCCGCGCCAGTCGCCACCAGCGCGAACACGAGCGCCGTGATCGCGTAGTTCCACGGCAGTGAGTCGGTGATCGAGAACACGAGCGTGGGAACGAGGTTGACATCCAGCACAGAACTACAGAGCAGCACGCCGACCGCCGCCACCAGAGCGGCGATACAGCCGGTGGCTACACCCCCCGCCCACAGCCGGCCGGCCATCACCACGACGCCGTGGACCGGGTCCGATCCGGACGATTGAGGGATGGACATGAGTACTCCTTATCGAACGTCGCGAGGATTGTCTAGACCGGTGGATGCACTGAGCCGTCCACGGCATGGTCCGTCTGCTTTCTGTTTCACCAGTCCATCCGGCGAATTCGTGGAAAACTCACCAACGACACGGACGTACGGCGCCGTGGAGCCATCGCCGACCGCGGATTCCCTCCGAGGCAGGATGCTGATGGGGCGTTGCCGGGATGGACTCCTGGCCAACCACCGCTGGGCGCTGGTCTGGTCCCAAGGTCGAGCCAGGCTGCTGAGCCCCCGGTCAGGCGAGTGCCTTGGTCTTCAGCCGGTCGAACTCGGCCGGCGTGATCGACCCGCTATCGAGCAGCGACTTCGCCGAGGAGATCTGGTCTGCCGGGCTCGACGAGCCGGCCACCGACTTGATGTACTGATCCGTCTCGGTCTGAGCCTGACGGATCGCACCGGCTTGACGCTCGGCCATCCCGCGTCCCCGCACGATCAGGTAGATCAACATGAGCAGGAAGGGCAGCAGGATCAACCCAATCGTCCACAATGCTTTCGCGACCCCGCCGAGCTCGGGGTCGCGGAACAGATCCCCGAAGATGTGGAACAGCACCATCAGGTACATCACGAAGAGGAAGCTCCAGATCAAGAGCGCGAAGTAGTCCCCGAAATCCATCGAAGTGCCTTTCAGCCGAGAGAAGCATTCACCGCCGGCGCCGTCGGCCGTCGGACGACTCGCAACGCTAGTTGAACTCGCCGGCCCGGCGCCGATGCCTGCCGCAAATGGGACGCACCCCACAGCCATGCGCTGAGCACCATGATGGTTGTCACACTCGGCCGTGCCAGGGGTCGCAACGACGGCGTTCCGACCTTGTCGAGCCCCTCAGCACCCGTCAGGCATCCGTGTCGACCACATTGCCTGACCAGGAAGGTTGTCAGTATGCGCAAGACTGCTTCGCTCGTCGGCATCCTTTTCGGAGCGATCTTCGTCATCGCCGGCATCGTGACCTGGATTGTGATCACGAACACGCTGTCCGCCCAGAAGATCACCGTGTCCGACGACGCCGATTGTCGGGCTGGCGCAACGGTCGCTGGACCGGTCAGTGCGTACTGCCAGGCGAGCGTGATCGACAAGCACACCATGGAGATCACCGGCGGCAAGACCTACGCCGAGCTGGATAGAGATGATCCCAACCGCGACACCGCAATGACCTCTTCGTTCCTGCAGGCGTCGCTGTTCACCTCGGTGGTCGCCTTCGGCGTTGCGGCAATGGCCATCGCGGTCGGCATCGCCTTCGTGCTGTTCGGACTCGCGCTGCGCGCGCCGCAGCCCGCTGGCGCGCGCGCCGCAACGGCCTAGAGATCACGCCACTTGTGTGTGCGGAGCGGCGGCCACACGCAAAAGTGGCCGCGGACAGACGCCCCCTACCGAGACGCTTCCCCGGCCCCTGGTTCGGAGCCACTGCGATAGTTTCAAGCTTGAAATTCGACCCAGCCATCCAGCGACCGACGGGACACCATGAGCAAGAAGAGCAAGACCATCGAGAAGATCACCACGGACAACCTCGAACTCAAGAAGACCCTCGCTGTCGTTCGCGGCAAGCTGACCAAGACCCAAGCCAAGCTGACCAAGGCGACCAAGAGCGCCGATCGTTGGAAGAAGGAGGCGGCCGCGCACCGCACGGCCGCCGCACGCTCCGACGCCAGGGCGGAGAAGCTCCGGCACAAGCTCGACCGCGCCAAGGCTGCCCTGAAACCCGCACCGGCGACCAAATCGAAGAAGGCTGCAGCCTCCGGAGACTCGACCACCGAAACCAGCACCGCCTACGGGCTCACCACCCCAGACGAGACCTGGACCGTGGTCCAGCTCCGAGCCGAGGCCAACGCCCGAGGACTGACGGGAATGTCAGACAAGACAAAGGAGCAGCTGCTCGCCGCCCTGACGTGACCCATCAGCACACCATCGCGCCACCAACGCCAACGCCAACGCCAACGCGCTTAAATACGCGGGCCTGTTCGGGGAACGATCTCGATGCCGTCGCGGAACGGCTCGACGAGGTCGTGAATCGACGAAATGCGTATGTGCCTGGTGGCTGTGTCCTGGTGGCTGCCCTATGGCTGCCGACGACGATTCTGAGCCGCCAGAAGACCAAACCAACCAAGATCAAAAGCGGTTTGACTAGGCTGGATACTGGAGCCGCCTCGGGGAATCGAACCC
>CAWCOM010000011.1:0-273971 GCA_963797165.1 uncultured Actinomycetota bacterium | reverse complement strand
GCGGCCAGACATGCCACCCCCTGCTCGACGGGCAACAATCCGGACAGGATGCTCATCGTGTCCGGCGCCGGCCGCAACGTGACCCGACGATCCGACCGGGCCTGCCGGCACCGTTTCACCGCAGCCTCCGGATCCGCGGCATAGCCGAGCCGTCGCGCCGCGGCGGCGGCCGCCTTCGGCGACTTGTCACCCAATCGCGCCTGGCCGAGGTCTGCGTCCACCTGGCCTCGGGCGGCGCGATCCAGATGGGAGAGCTCACCGGCGATCAGCCGGGCGGTCCAGGCGCTGATCTCACCGGCGGTCAACAGGCCGAGGGTGGTCGGCAGGTCCAGGCACAGGTCCCGGGCAACGTGGAGTCGGCGGGACCCTTCGGTCGGTGAGACTTTGCAGGCGAGGGCGATTTGGTCCGCGATACCCCGCCCGATCCGACGCGGATCCACATCGAGCCTTTGCTGCTCGGCGACCTGGGATCGGGCGAATGCGACCATCTCGACCGCCTGCAACGCCTCCAACGCCGCCTTCAACCGTTCCACCACCGCGATCCGGTCGATCCGGACGGGATCCTCAGTCCGATCGGACCCAGCAGTGACCAGGTCACCGATCCAGGCCAGCACATCGGCCAACCCGGCCGTCACCGGATCCGGCACGGCCTGGTTGAACGGCTCGTCGGCGAACGCTGCGGTCATACCCCAGACGCTAGATCGACCCACTGACAAAAATCGTACGCCAGTTCGATCAGTGCTGCGGCGAAGGGACTTCCGGGCGCGGCCGCCAGCGCTTCCAGGTCGCCTGTGCGACCGCTCGAGGCTTCTCCTCCCACCACAGCTCGGCCTCCACTCGCATCTCGTTCTCGTCGGCCGAGCCGATGCGGGCGATGAGATCGACGGTCTCCCGCAACGGTGCTGGCCGGAGATAACGGACGTCCAGTCCCGCGGTGACGTAGTGCAGGAGACCGTTGGGCGGCAGACCGAGCTGTTCCGAACGCACCGCTACCGCCGCGGCGCTGTGACAGTCGAGCAGAGTGGCGATGATTCCGCCGTTGAGGAAACCGATTCCGTTGTCATGCTCGGGCCACGGCGAGAACGTGGCGCGAACACTCCCGTCCTCATCCGCGTAGCTGCGCAGCCGCAGACCCCTGGCGTTCTTCGGACCGCAGCCGAAGCACCGAAGCTCCGCGAAGTAGCGATCCTGGATGCTGGTCTCCGCGTCGGACCCACCGCTCATGCGGCCGATCACATCACACCGGTCCGGTCGGAATCGCTAGGGACCGTGGCCAGCGATCGTCGCCGCGTCTGCCCGGTAGAGGCTCGCGTGCTCGCGCAGCTCCGGATTGCCCAAGGTCGCGGCCATTCGCTCGGAGAACTCGGCGAGCGCGACGAGTCGCTCACGCACGGTATCCAGTACGTCGGCATGGCTGTACGAGCCGCCGTAGGAAGCCAACAGACTCGTGAGCCGCTGCGTACGCTCCACCGGCCCGAAGCCGTCACCGACGGCCTCGGTGGTGAGCGGAATGATCCGATAGGCCAGATAAGCCAGATCCCACAGCCGCGGCCCGGGCGAGGCATAGTCGAAGTCGATCACACCCGTCGCCACCCCACCGGAGTAGACGAGGTTGTACGGCGCGAAGTCGTTGTGGCAGACCACCTCGGCCGGCTCGCGAGCCGGCGAGCGCCACGGCCCGACGCGGTCGCATGTCTGGCTGGCTTCGTGGAAGCTGCGCAGGAGTCGGACGCTGGACGTCAGCGCCTCGGGCGACCAGATCCAGTCCGGCATCGGATAGGCCGGTACGTCGCCGACCAGGAAGCTCAGTACCTCTTGGCGGTCGTCGGTGATCCGTTTGGGTTCGGGCACGCCGGTCATCCCGGCGGCCCGGCAGTGGCGCAGCAACCGGTGCACCGCCGGCGTCCACTCCCCCGCTGTCCGATAGACGTCGCCGGCACGCCTGACGACCGGTCCCATGTTCCCGCCGGTCAACATCTCGACCCGAGGTTCGGTCTGGTCACTCATGTTCTCAGCCTAGGGATCCGGCCCGCCCCGCCGAGACGACAATGGCCAGATGAGTTGGCTGCGGCGGGCTGGGCTGGCGAAGGCAGGTCGCCGCACCAACATCGCCTTGCTGTGGCTGGTGATCGCGGCCTTCGTCAGCGGCTGGGTGGCGTTCGCCTTCGCTACGCCAGCGCCGGCCTGGATCGCCGCCACCGTCCACGGACTGCTCGGCCTTGCCGTGGTCGCGCTGGCGCCATGGAAGACCATGATCATCCGGCGGTCGACGATGCGATCGACGATACGCTGGGCGAGCCTGGCGCTGCTGTCGATCATGGTGGCGGGGCTGATCGGTGGGTTCGCACAGTTCTTCGTCGGCTGGCACCCGGTGCTCGGAATCAGTCCGATCCAGCTGCATGTCGGCGCCGCCGTCGTCTTGATTCCCTTGCTGGCCTGGCATGTACTGCGACATCGCCCACAACGGCTGCGACGTTCGGACCTGTCGCGCCGGATGCTGCTGCGAGGTGTCGCCCTGGCCGGCGCCGTCGGTGCCGGGTACGTGGTACTGGACGTCGCGTCGCGCTGGACCGGGGGCCGCGGACGTACCGCGACGTCGACGGGATCGCGTCGCGTCGGCGCCGACGCGATCCCGGCGACGATCTGGTTACTGGACCGAGTGCCCGAGCCGGTGGCCGACTACCCGGTGGAGGTGGCCGGCCGTACATTCACCGCAGGGGACGTGGCGAAGGGGGCCGGGACCGTCACCGCCCGACTGGACTGCACCAGTGGCTGGTACGCCGATGCCACCTGGACCGGGCAACGACTTGCCGACCTGATCTCGTCCGACGCGTTGGCAGCCGCGACCAGCCTGGTGGTCACGAGCACTACCGGCTACACGCGTACGTTCCCGGCGTCCGACGCACGCGCCTTGTGGCTGGTGACGGCCTGCCAGGGCCGTCCGCTCACAGCGGCCACCGGAGCACCGGTCCGGTTGTCGCCCCTGGGCGACGCGGGTTCTGGTGGGTCAAGTGGGTGGCCCGGGTGGAGCTCAGCGACGTGCCCGCCTGGCGACAGCTCCCGTTCCCCACACAGTGACCCGCCACGCCCTCACGAACGAATGGTGAGCTGCAGCAGGTTCGGAAGCCCCAGATCCGGCGTGGTACTGGTCCGGGTGGCGGCGTTGTACAGAACGAGCGCACCGTCGGTGATCCGGAGGAGCCGGTCGCCGGGCAACCAGATCAGCGAGTTCGGGTCGACCTGAGCGTCCGTGCCTTGATCCAGTCGCGCGCTGATGGTCCCGGTCCGCAGGTCGAGGACCCGAACCAATGGTTGGTCGGTGTCCTGCCACGACACGATCGCCGCGTAGCGCCCGTCGCGAGACACGGTGCCGAGCGCGCCCTCGCCGACCCGGTCCGGGCCGACCCGGCGCTGCTGATGGGTCGCGCGATCGTAGAGGTAGTAGCTGCATCGGTATCGATCCGAGCAATCGCTGGTCAGGATGTGGCCGCGGCCGGTCGCGATCACCGCCCCGCGGGTGATCCGGCGCGGACCCTCACGAGTGAGCTGATAGCTACCCCCGACCCCCTGGAGAAGGAGTCCACCGGATCCATCGGCAATCACGCTCTGGTAGCCGCGGACGACCGACGCCACCGAACCGTCGCGCGCCGGGCGTCCGGAGAAGTCACTGAGCCGTAGCGTCGGTGTCTCCTCATAGCTCGCGACCCACACCCGTCCTGGTGGGCCCGGCAGCAGGTCGTCGGCCGTGGCCAGCAGTCCCTGCACTGCCTGCGCGGGCCGCCCGTCCGGGACGAGGCTGCCGGACCTGCTCGACGCACCGGTGTCGTAGCCACGAAGTACGACCTGGGTCGGGCCCGTGATGAACGGCACCGGCCCGTCGATGTCCATCCGATCGGTCGGGGTCGCGGTGATCGTCTGCCGGCGGGTCTGGATCCGGTAGATGGCGTTGCTGCTGCGGGCGAAGATGTCCACGTCCAGCTCGGTGAGGAAGGACGTGATGCGCCTGACCTGCGGCTGGTCAGACGACTCAGTCGCCTTCGGTTCCGGCCCGCTCGAGGTTGAAGCGGCTGGCGTCTGTCGTCCGACGGAATGCGACGGGCTGTTGGCTGCCGGCTGCTGGGCCGGGTCGGGGCGCGTCTGGTAGATGGCGAATGCCACCAGCGCGATCACCGCCGAGCCGACGGCGATGCCTCCGACCACGAGCCGCTGGCGTCGCCGCAGCTCCGGCGACGGCGGTTCGCCCTCGAGCCACTCCACGACCTGAGTATCTCCCGCGGAGACGACTCAGGCTCCGAGTACGCCGTCGGCGCGCTCGGAGCCTGAGAACGAGCTCGTGGCAGGAACGGACTACGAACGCGCCTTCTCGCGCATCTCGTACGTCTCCACGATGTCGCCGATCCGGATGTCGGAGTAGTTGGCGACCGTCAGGCCGCACTCGTACCCCTCCCGAACCTCGGTCGCGTCGTCCTTCTCCCGGCGGAGCGAGGCGATCGAGCTGTCGGTGATCACGACACCTTCGCGAAGCAGACGCGCCTTGGCGTTGCGTCGGATGATGCCGTCGATGACCATACAGCCGGCGATGATCCCCGCGCGGGACGAGCGGAAGATCTCCCGGATCTCCGCCTGGCCGAGCGTGACCTCTTCGTAGATCGGCTTGAGCAGGCCCTTCAGCGCGGCCTCGATCTCGTCGATCGCGGCATAGATCACCGAGTAGTACCGGATGTCGACGCCCTCGCGGTCGGCCAGCTCCGTCGCCTTGCCCTGCGGGCGGACGTTGAAGCCGACGATGACCGCATTAGACGCCGCCGCCAGCGAGACGTTCGTCTCGGTGATGGCTCCGACGCCACGATCGATGACCCGCAGGCTGACCTCGTCGCCGACATCGATCTTGGACAGCGCGTCCTCCAGCGCCTCGACCGAACCGGCCCCGTCGCCCTTGAGGATGAGTCGAAGCTCGGAGTCCTCGCCCTTCTCGAGCTGGTCGAACAACTGGTCCAGCGTCTTGCGCTTGGTGCCGGCAGCCTGGGACGCCATCCGCAGTCGAGCCGCACGACGCTCGGCGATCTGCCGGGCCATCCGGTCGTCGTCGACGACGATGAAGCTGTCGCCGGCGCCGGGGACGGCCGTCAGCCCGAGCACCTGAACCGGGAACGAGGGGGGTGCCTCCGTCACGTTCTGACCGTGATCGTCGAGCAGAGCCCGGACCCGGCCGTAGCCGGTGCCGGCCACGATCGAGTCGCCGACGTGCAGGGTCCCGCGCTGAACCAGGACGGTCGCGACCGGGCCACGGCCCTTGTCCAGGTGCGCCTCGATGGCCACACCCTGACCGTCCATCTCCGGGTTGGCCCGCAGATCCAGCGCCGCGTCGGCGGTCAGGATCACTGCCTCCAGCAGCTCGTCGAGACCGACGCCGGTGATCGCGGACACGTCGACGAACATCGTGTCGCCGCCGTACTCCTCGGGCACGAGACCGTACTCGGTCAGCTGGCCGCGCACCTTCGTCGGATCGGCACCTTCCCGGTCGATCTTGTTCACCGCGACCACGATCGGCACGTCTGCCGCCAAGGCGTGGTTGAGCGCCTCGATGGTCTGCGGCATCACGCCGTCGTCGGCCGCAACCACCAGGACGGCGATGTCGGTCGACTTCGCCCCGCGGGCTCGCATGGCGGTGAAGGCCTCGTGACCCGGGGTGTCGATGAAGGTGATCTTGCGCTCGTCGCCGTCGACCTCAGTCGCAACCTGGTACGCGCCGATGGCCTGGGTGATACCACCGGCCTCGCCGGCGACCACGTTGGTCTTGCGGATCGCGTCGAGCAGCTTCGTCTTGCCATGGTCGACGTGACCCATGACGGTGACGACCGGCGGACGGGCTGCGAGATCTTCCTCGCCACCCTCGTTCTCACCGAACTCGATGTCGAAGCTCTCCAACAGCTCGCGGTCCTCGTCCTCGGGCGAGACGACCTCGATCTTGTAATTGAGCTCGGTGCCGAGCACCTGGAGCGTGTCCTCGGCGACGGTCTGGGTGGCCGTCACCATCTCACCCAGGTTGAACAGCACCTGGACCAGCGACGACACGTCGACGTTGATCTTCTCGGACAGGTCGGTCAGCGAGGCGCCGCGGGCGAGTCGAACGGTCTGGCCATCGCCTTGGCGTACGCGTACGCCACCGATCTCCGGCGCCTGCATCTGGTCGAACTCTTGGCGACGCTGCCGCTTCGACTTGCGACCACGGCGCACCGGACCACCGGCGCGACCGAAGGCACCCTGGGTGCCACCGCGACCGCCACGACCGCCACGCCCGCTGGGCGGACCACCGGGACCGCCGCCGGGGCCACCACGACCGGGCGCGCCACCGCCCCCGGGACGGCCGCGACCACCCGGTGCGCCCGGACGACCACGCGTGCCGGCAGCGCCGCCGGGACCACCCAGCGCCGACTGCTTGGGCATCATCGCCGGGTTGGGACGCGGCATGCCTGGAACTCCACCGGGACGCGGGCCACCCGGTGCGCCACCGGGGGTACGACCGGCCGGCGGACGGGGACCACCCGGACGGGAGGCGTCCTGTCCGGGACGCGGGCCGCGGCTCTGGCCCATGCCCTGGGAGGGCGCGAACGGGTTGTTGCCAGGACGCGGTGTGCCACTGGGGCTACGCCGCGGTCCGGGCACGGCACCCGGAAGGCCACCGGTCGAGCTGGGTCGCGAACGCTGACCCGGTGCCGGCGCACCGCCTGGGCCGGGCCGATCCGACCGTGCGGCCGCACTCTGACCGGCGCCACCCTGCCCGGGAGCACCCGGACGGGGAGCCTGACCGGGGGACGGACGACGCTGATCGGGCCGGGGCTGATCGGGCCGGGGCTGGTCGGAACGGGCCTGGTCGGAACGGGCCTGGTCGGAACGGGCCTGGTCGGAACGGGCCTGGTCGGAACGTGGCGATCCGTGCTGGGTGCCCGCCGGCGGACGTGCCTGCCCGCCGGGCTGCGGACCGTCCGAGGAAGAACGCGGCTGCGGGGTGCGGGCCTGCGGAGCACTGCCCTGCGGGCCGTTCGCCGCGGGTGCCGAGCTCGGCCGGGCGGTGCCCGGTGCGGAATCGCCCTGCGAGGCTGGACTCTGCGGCCCCGTGGTCTGCGGCCCCGTGGTCTGCGGCCCCGTGGTCTGCGGCCTGCGTCTGCGGCGCTGCGGTCTGCGGCGCTGCGGTCTGCGGCGCTGGGCTTTGCGGGGCGGGGCCCTGGGAACCCGTGCTCTGCGAGCCTGGGCTCTGGGGGGGTGCGCTCTGGGAGGCTGCTCTCGGGGCGCTTCCGGCTGTCTGGTCGCCACTGCCCTGGCCGTCGGCCCGCGCCGCTGGCTGTGCGGCCTGACCGGTTCCGGGCGCGGACGTTCGCGGACCGGGAACACCCTGTCCCGGTGCTCGAGGAACGACGCCCGGTGCGCTCCGAGTGGACGGGGCGCTCTGCGTGGACGGGGCGCTCTGCCTGGACGGGGCGCTCCGGGTGGACGGGGCGCCGGAGGCGCGTGCGACGCTCGGCTCCGTCGTCGACGATGCCGGCGTCCTGGCGGAAGCCTCGGTCGCAGCCTGAGCGGCAGCGGGGCGAGCTGTCGCCCCTTCCGCCGGACGCGAAGCCGATCCCTCCCGAGTCACGCCAGGAGCGCTTGCTGCGGTTGCCGGTGCTGCGGATCTCGTACCTGACGAGCCGTTGCCGCCGGCAAGCTTCTCCCTCAGCCGTCGAACGACCGGGGCTTCGAGTGTCGAGGAAGCTGATCGTACGAACTCCCCCATGTCCTTCGCCTCAGCGAGGACAGTCTTACTTTCGACTCCGAGCTCCTTTGCAAGCTCGTAGACACGGACCTTTGCCACTGCTCTCCTTGTTGCGGTCCGGTCGAGGAGTCGCCGGACCCGTTAGTTGTGGTTCATGCTCACTGAAGGGTTTTCATCGAGTGGTCATGAGCGCTAGCCCACTTTCTGGTACGGGCCCCCGGGCTGTTCGGCGCGGGCGCTTGGCATCATCCGTTCGGGTCTGCCCGAACGGCACAGTGCAGAACTCTATGCCCAGACGTACGTGTTCGTCTAAAGCGAGGCTCGATCGCTGAGGCCGGAACCGCTACGTGCGATCGAACGGAGCGCGACGTCAACCTGATCCGGGTCGATGCTCGTCCTCAGCGCTCGCCCGATCGCCCGCCGTTTGAGCGCTTCATCCAGGCACGGCTCGGAGTGGTGGAGATAGGCGCCGCGCCCGGGAAGAACCTGCTTCGGGTCGACCTGGAGCACGCCACCGGCGGCCACCATGCGAATGAGTTCTGCTTTGTCGCCCCGCTTCCGACAGCCGGTGCAGGTGCGTGTTGGCCGACGAGGTGCCGGGCGACTCACCTTTCGAGCTTAGCGCGCTCGGTGAAGCGGTGTCCGACACCACTGCTCGCATCGAATGCGCGTGCCGACAGCGCCGACTCCCCCGCGCGTTTGCGACCCATGGCGGCCCAACGCCACCCTCCCCGCGCGAAAACCCGACGTTTGCGACCCACGGCGACCGAACGCCACCCGCAGCGCGTCCGAAGACCAGCCGTACGCGACGCACGAACCCAACGCGCGCGAAGCGGTTCCCGAACGTCAACGGCAAGCCCGAGCACAGGGGCGGCTGACAGCCCGAAAAAGTCATCCACAGATTTGAAATCGCATGGGTTCAGACCCGGTCCAACGCCCCCACCATTTCGTTCGTGACTGCACAAGCGATCACGCCACCAGCCCTCGACACTCGTCAGCCCTTCAGCCGAGCCCAGGCGCGAGCGGCCGGACTGGCGCTCAGCACACTCCTGAGCTCGGAGTTCCAGCGAGTTCTTCGAGACCGGTACGTGGCAGCGAACGTACCCATCACCCTGCTGCTGCACTGCCAGACCGCGCTCGGGCTCGCCTCCAGCGGGAGCTGGATCAGCCATCACACCGCCGCTCGACTCTGGGGCGCTGTCGTGCCCGACGTCTCCGACCTCCGTCTGACGGTTCCGGACGGGCTCCCGCGCACACGCTGTGACGGCATCCGCTCACATCGCGGCGCCCGTACGTCCGGATGCACCACGTACCGCGGACTTCGCGTGTCAACGCCGGTGCTGGTGTTCTGCGAGTTGGCTGCGTACGGACTGGATCTCGTCGATCTCGTCGTCCTCGGCGACAGCCTGGTGAAGGCGTGTCGAGTGGGATGCACCGAGCTGGTGAACGCGACCGCGGCCTGGAGCGGACCAGGAGCTCGACGAGCCCGCCGCGCGGCTCGGCCGGCGCGAGACGGGGTCGACTCGCCGATGGAGACCCGGCTGCGACTGTTACTCGTGCTCGCCGCCCTGCCCGAGCCGACGGTCAATCTCATCCTGAGATCCGCCGACGGCGAGTGGAGGATGTCCGACCGGAGTGGGAGCGTTACTTCGCTCGCGCCAGCTGAGTCGGTACCGCCCCGTCGCCGTGGGTCGCAAACATGGGCCACCGGCCCGCTGGTTGGTCCGTTTAGTCGCCATGGGTCGCAAACGTCGGCGGGCGCGGATCAGGTTTCCTCCACGGACAGGTTCAGGCACGGGCCGTGGCGAGGTCACCAGTCTTCCGACTCCAGAAGGCGGGAAGATGGTGACGACCAAGTGCCGCCGACCGATCGGAGGACGTTCATGTCCGGGCTCACAGCAGCGGATTTCACCGGCCGTCGCGACCGCGCGGCCGGCCAGGCTCGGGACGCGGGCCTCGACGGCCTGCTCGTCACGCCAGGGCCTGACCTGGCGTACTTCGTGGGATACAACCCGACCGCCGCCACTGAGCGGATCACCATGCTGGTCCTGCCGGCCGAGGGTGACCCGGCTCTACTGGTGCCTCTGCTCGAGCGCGGCGACGCGCTCAAGAGCCGAGCCGGCGGCGATCTGGAGATTCTCGGCTGGCGCGACGGGGAGGACGAGTACGCGGTCGCCGGCCGGTTCCTGCGAACCAACGGTCGCTATGCGATCTCTGACTCCGCATGGGCGATGCACGTGCTCGGACTGTTGCGTACGCTGCCCGACTCGACCTACACCGCGTTCACCGATGTGCTGCCCATGCTCCGAGCGGTAAAGGACGCCCGCGAGATCGACCTGCTGGCTGCGGCCGGTGCCGCTGCGGATGCGGCGTTCGACGACATCGTGGATGTCGCCTTCGCTGGTCGCCGGGAGAGGGACGTCGCCGATGACCTCGCCGGATTCCTCCGCGCCCACGGCCACGAGCAGGTCGACTTCACACTGGTCTGTGCGGGCGAGAACGGGGCGGATCCCCACCACGACGCGGCCGACCGGGTGATCGCCGAGGGCGACATGGTGGTGATGGACTTCGGCGGGCTGAAGGACGGTTACGGATCCGACACGACCCGGACGGTGCACGTCGGCGACGAGCTGACCGCCGAGGAACGAGACGTCCATCGCATCGTCGAGGAGGCCCAACAGGCGGGCTTCGAGGCCGTACGTCCCGAAGCCGCCTGCCAAGATGTCGACCGCGCGGCGCGCCGGGTGATCGCCGACGCCGGCTACGGCGAGTACTTCATCCACCGCACGGGTCACGGCATCGGGATGACGACTCACGAGCCGCCGTACATGGTCGAGGGCGAAAAGCATCCCATCGGGCCCGGCATGTGCTTCTCGATCGAGCCCGGGATCTACCTCCCGGGACGGTTCGGTGTCCGGATCGAAGACATCGTCGTTGCAACGGAGAGCGGTGGCCGGCGGCTCAACAACACAGCCCGGGACATGCAGATCGTCAGCTGACGACACGTGGTCGTCGCTGACTGGAAGTTTCGGGTCCCGTCGTCAGGACTGGACTTCCCGTGAGCCTACGACCAGGGCTCAGCCGGTCAGGTAGGTCACGACGACCCGCCGATTGATTCGACGGTTCGCCTCGGACGTATTGGGCACGGCCGGTTCAGCCTCACCCCGACCGATCACGATGAACGGGTACGTTGCCGCGGACAGTTCGCTGCGCAGCGCCGCCGCGACGGCCTGCGCACGACGACGGCTGAGCGCCCGACCGTGAGCGGCGGATCCCAGGTCATCGGTGTATCCGACGATCCGCACCCGTCCAGCTCCGCGGCCCCGCAGCTCATCGGCCATCCCCGACAGCCGCTTGGCCGACGAAGATCTGATCGCCGCACTGTCCCTGCCGAAGAGCACTGTCGCGTCGAGAGTCACCCGGACCGAATTCCGCGACCGGTCGACCCGCACTTCCCGCTTCGGATCGGCCGTCGAGACCACGATGTCGACGACCGGCGCCGAGATCGCCAGCACCGGAGCGTCGGGCTTGGGCGCCGCAGCCGACGGAGAAGCCCCCGTCCAGGACAGCAGTCCGGACCCCGATGCCAGGCATGCGGCGACCAGCAGCAACCGGCGGCCTCGTCCGCCGAGCCGCCGGACGCCGGATCGGGCCTGCGCGGCTGGGTCCGCCGACAGATCACTCGACCGGGACATGCGGGAACACTCCGAAGTGAGGGATCTGGACGTCCACGGCGGTTACGTTGGCCGGGGGTGCCGCGAAGGAGGCCGAGATGACCGACGGCGCGTCGGCGCTCAGGGTCAGCGCTCCGGTCGCGGTGCAGACGCAGTCGCGCCCATGCGATGCCACCAGATACAGCTTCTTGGCGGCCGGGTCGATCAGCGTGATCCCATCCGCCTCGTAGTCGTTCGACTCACGATCGGAGAACAGGTCCCCGACCACAGCGTCGTCACCCGACCGCACCGTGAAAGTGACATGCGCGAGACTCCCATCGCGGACGATCCGGTAGAGGTCGAGCTCTATCCTCTTGCCGTCCGCCGAACCGGAGCGCGACGCCACCACCGGACCCAGTGAGGCGTCCTGGGACTCACTCATGCTGCTGCTCGGGTCAGCAGGCGGAGCCTCCCCCGTCGCGGGCGCACCCGGTGCTTCAGTGCTGGAACCGGTCGAGTCCGACGACGAACCGGACGGGCTCGGGGTGGGATCGGGGAGGGAGATCGAACAGGCGGACAGAACCGCCGCCAGCAGCGCCCCGATCACGCTCATCGATGTCAGTCGCTTCATGACCAGACGCTAAGGACCGCCGCCCAGGTCGTTTCATCATGACGTGTGCCCTGTGGACAACACCTCGAGTGCCCTCGATCTGTGGACAACTCCGGCGATTCGCCGGGGAGATCCGGCCCGGCCCTTCGACAGGCTCAGGGCACAGCTGCACCGATCAGCCGTCTCAGCCAGGCGGTGCCGTGTCGGAGCGGATGTCGATCCGCCACCCGGTGAGCCGTGCGGCAAGCCGGGCGTTCTGCCCTTCCCGCCCGATCGCCAGCGAAAGCTGGTAGTCCGGCACGACGACTCTCGCGGCACGCAGACTCTCGTCCACCACCGTCACCGACGAGACCTTGGCCGGCGACAGCGCATTGCCGACGAACCGCGCGGCGTCCGGTGACCAGTCGATGATGTCGATCTTCTCCTCGTTGAGCTCGTGCATCACGGCCCGGACCCGCTGGCCCATCGGCCCGATACAGGCCCCCTTGGCGCTCACGTCGGAGTTCGTGCTGATCACGGCGATCTTCGAGCGGTGCCCCGCCTCTCGGGCGACGGCCTTGATCTCCACCGTTCCGTCGGCGATCTCGGGCACCTCGAGTGCGAACAGCTTCTCCACCATCCCGGGATGGGTGCGGGAGACGATCACCTGCGGACCGCGCAGCTCGCGGCGGACCGCGACGACGTACACCTTGATCCGGGTGCCGTGCGCATAGCGCTCACCGGGCACTTGCTCGGCGAGCGGCATGATCGCCTCGATCTTGCCGAGATCGACCAGCACCGTACGCGGGTCGTGGCCTTGCTGGATGACGCCGGAGACGATGTCGCCCTCGACGCCGGCGAAGTGGCCGTACTTCTGCTCGTCCTCGGCGTCGCGCAGCCGCTGCATGATCACCTGCCGGGCGGTCGACGCGGCAACGCGGCCGAATCCGTCCGGAGTGGCGTCGTACTCGCCGACGAGATTGCCGGCCTCGTCGATCTCGGGCACAAGCACGATCACGTGCCCGGTCTTGCGGTTGAGATCCACCCGGGCGCCCTGCACGGCCCCGTCGCTCTTCTCGTACGCCGTCAGCAGCGCTTCCTCGATCGCGCTGATCAGCACGTCGAAGGGGATGTCCTTCTCACGCTCCATCAGTCGGAGCACGGAGATGTCGATGTCCATTCAGTTGTCCTCGCTTTCGGAATCGTCGTCGAGGGCGTCGTCGACCGCAGCCGGTCGGTTGAACTCGATCTGTACCGACGCCTTCGAGACCTCACCCAGGTCCAGCTCCCGTTCGGTGCCCGACACGTCCAGCCGCACCAGCGGTTCGTCGACAGCGACGATCCGCCCGGTCAGCTGCTCGCCCGTGGTCAGGTTCACCGCAACCAGCCGGCCCCGGTTGCGCCGCCAGTGAGCAGCGCGCTCGAGCGGGCGATTCACCCCGCGGGTGCTCACCTCCAGGGTGTACGGCGCAGTTCCGGTCACGTCGCTCTGGTCGAGTGCGGCGGAGATGGCCTTGGTGGCCTCGGCGATCTCGTCCAGGGTCGGACCCGTGCCCTTCGGCCCGTCGCCGTCCACCGTGACCCGGACCACCCGGCGGCGGCCGGCCGGGACGACCTCGACTGCCTCGATCTCGAGATCGCAATCTGCGACCACCGGTGTCAGCAGATCGGTCAGCTGCGCGGAGTTCATGACTGGTCCTTCGATCCGATTGGGTTCAGCAGTTGTTCCGGGACAAAGTACGCGCGTCCGCGGCGAGCCGACATTCTCCCACGCCCACGGTACGTTCTCTGCGTGGACCTGTTCCCCGGCTCCCGGCTGGCCAGTCAGCGGCGGCTGCTCAGCCGACGGCGGCTGCTCCAGGCTGGGGCGGTGACGGGCCTTGCTGCGGCGGCCGGCTGCAGCGTGTCCGATCCACGGATCGAAGGCGCCAATGCGAGCTCGACGGCTGTGTCCGGCTCACCGTCGAACCCTGGAGCGAACGGCGCCTCCCCCTCGGCAACACCGATTCCGACACCTGCCGTGCCCGGTGCGCAGTCGGGAGCCCAGGCGGAGGCGGCCACTGCCGCGCTCGCTTCCGCCCTGCTTGCCTCCAAGGCGAAGCTGACCTCCGATCAGCGTCGCGTCGTGACCGCCGCGCGCGACGCGCACCTGCTGCACGCAGCCGTGCTCAGGACCCCGGATCCGACCGCACGATCGACCGCCGGTGCCAGCGCGGCGCCGACGCCGTCGAAGCCGGCCAAGGTCAGTCTGGCCGCCCTGATCGCCGCCGAGAAGAGCCTGGCCGCTCGGCACGCCAAACTCATCCCGACCTCCCGGGGGCTGACCGCGCTGCTGTTCGGCTCGCTCAGTGTGGCCGCGACGACGTACGCCTCGGCGCTGGCGGCGAAGGGCAAGGTGCCGATCCGCAAGACGCCGGCGAATCCCGCGACCCCTGAGGTTCTGGACGACGTCGCCGGTCTGCAGGCAGTCGTCGGGCAGCTCCATGCGCTGATCTACGGTTACCAGGTCGCGGCGGGCAAGCTCTCGGTCGGCAGCAAGGCACGCGACCGTGCGTTGTCCGGTCTCACCGAGCGCCGGGCTCTGCGCGATCGGCTCATCTCGCTGCTGATCGCCCGCAAAGCCTCGGTGCCGGCCGCCGAAGCTGCGTATGTCACGCGAGCCAGCGGGCGCGCATCCGCCGCGGCGCTGATCGCCGGCATGGAGACCGCGTTCGTGCCCTTCACCGGCCAGTGGCTGGCCGCCGCCGCACATCCCGCGGACCAGCAGCTCGCCTGGGCCAGCATGCGCCGGGCCGCCTCCCTGTCGCGCACCTGGGGCGGTCCGATCAGCGCATGGCCCGGCTGGCCCCTTTAGTCTGTGGGCTCGCGCCCGCTCCGCGCCTTGCTGACGCTGACTTTCTCCCTCACTCGCAGCCGCAGTCTCGTCTGGCTGCCGCCGGCTCAGCAGGGCTGCTCGTTCGGTCGGAAGACAGCGCCCGGCGCTGCGCTACCCGACGCTCGCCCACGCCTCGCGCCCGCTCCGCGCCCAACGACGCTGACTTCCGTCCTTCACGACGCTGACTTTCGCTCAGCGATCAGAACAGCGGGCTGACGATGTCCCAGGCCAGCTTGAGCGCCAAGGCGCCGACCACGATCAGGAACACCTTCCGGACGAAGGCGTTGCCGCCCCGGATGGCCATGTGCGCGCCGAGAAATCCGCCGACGAGGTTGGCTGCGCCCATCGACAGCCCGATCGCCCAGAGCACGGAACCGTGCGTGGCGAACACCACGATCGCGGCCAGATTGGTGAACAGGTTGGCGATCTTCGCTTTGGCACTCGCCTCCAGGAACCCGTAGCCGAGCACGGTCACCAGCAAGATCACGAAGAAGGACCCCGTGCCGGGACCGAGGATGCCGTCGTACGCACCGACGCCGAGTCCGATCGCCGTGGTGAGGAGATAGTGCTTCCGGCCGTCGTGCTTGCGGGCCGAGTGCATGCCGAGCTCCGGCCGGCGCCAGGTATAGAGACCGACCACGACCAGGGCGACGAGCACGATCGGGCTGAAGTACTGCTTGGGCAGATATCTCGCCGCCTGCGCACCCAGCGCCGCACCGACCGCCGAGCCGACCACGAGCGGAAGCACCGTGCGCCAGTCCGGCTTCAGCTTGATCGCGTACGTGATCGAGCTCGTCGCGGTGCCCCACACCGACGACACCTTGTTGGTGCCGAGGATCGAGGCCGGCGGGGTGTCGGCCGGCAGCCCGATCAGCAGGGCCGGGAGCTGGATCAGGCCGCCACCACCGACGACCGCATCGACCCAGCCCGCCACGAACGCGGCGATGATCAGGAAGACCAGCGTCGCCAACGAGATCTCGAGCCCGCTCACCTCAACCCGGCCACCCCGCGTTGGACGTCTCCGACGCCAGCCCTCGAAAAGTGGTCACCAACAACAACGTCCGTCGGCGTGTCGATGTTGTTTGTGACCACTTTCCGGGGAGGTGGGACGGGCAAACGGGTCGGGCGCGGACGCTGCCTTTCGACAGGTTCAGGGCCCATCAACAGCTCACTCGGCGACGGGCTCGGCGATGCCCGGGTCAGCCAGGTCGGGCAGGCGGTGGACGACCGACAGCAGATGGCCCAGTGCATCGTCGACCGCCACCTCGCTGCGCTCGCCGGAGGCGCGATCGCGGACCTCGATCCGCCCGTCGGCCAGCGACCGGCCGACCACGACGCTCGTCGGCATGCCCATGATCTCGGCGTCGGCGAACTTCACCCCCGGGCTCGCCTTGCGGTCGTCCAGCAGCACCTCGATCCCGGCCTCGTCGAGCTTCCGGGCGAGGTCGGTGGCCCACTCCAGGGCGGCGGCGTCCTTGCCGGCCACGACGATGTGGACGTCGAAGGGCGCGATCTCCCGCGGCCAGGCCAATCCCTTCTCGTCGCAGGTGCCCTCGGCGACCGCGGCCACGGCGCGCGAGACACCGACGCCGTACGACCCCATCGTGACGGTGACGAGCTTGCCGTTGGCATCGAGAACCTTCAGGCCGAGCGCCTCGGCATACTTCTTGCCGAGCTGGAAGATGTGACCCATCTCGATCCCACGGGCCAGCTGCAGCGGGCCCGACCCGTCCGGAGCCGGATCGCCGGCGCGGATCTCGGCGGCCTCGATGGTGCCGTCGGCGACGAAGTCGCGGCCGGCGACCAGATCGAAGACGTGCCGGCCGGGCTCGTTGGCTCCGGTCAGCCACCGAGTGCCGGCCACGATCCGGGGATCGAGCAGGTAGCGCACCCGACTCGCCGACGTCTCCCCCAGTCCGGGGCCGCCCTCGGTCCGCGCGGGCCCGATGTAGCCCTTCACCAGTCCGGGGTTGGCGGCGAAGTCGTCCTCGGTGAACACGTCGGCCTCGGCCGGCTCCAGCTGCGCCGCAAGCCGCTTGAGATCGACCTCCCGATCGCCCGGTACGCCGACGGCCAATGGATATCGGGAGCCGTCCGGCGAGGCCACCATGAAGACCACGTTCTTCAACGTGTCGCTCGCCCGCCACGGCCGGTCGTCGCGCGGGAAGCGCTCGTTCGCCACCGCGACCAGGGTGTCGATGGTCGGCGTGTTCGGGGTGTCCTCGACGTGCGCGGGCGGCGCGTCGTCGTACGGGATCGGCTCGGGAGCCGCGGTGTGCACCGCCTCGACGTTGGCCGCATAGCCACCGGGCGAGCGGACGAAGGTGTCCTCGCCGTACTCGGCGACCGCCAGGAACTCCTCGCTGGCCGAGCCGCCCATCGCCCCCGACATCGCCTGCACGATCGCGTAGTCGAAGCCGAGCCGGTCGAAGATCTTGATGTACGCATTCCGATGCAGGTCGTACGCCTTCTGCAGACCGGCCTCATCCACGTCGAAGGAGTAGGAGTCCTTCATCACGAACTCGCGGCCACGCAGGATCCCGGCCCGGGGCCGCGCCTCGTCGCGGTACTTCGTCTGGATCTGGTAGAGGTTCAGCGGCAGGTCCTTGTAGGAGGAGTACAGGTCCTTCACCAGCAGCGTGAACATCTCCTCGTGGGTGGGTCCGAGCAGGTAGTCGCCACCCTTGCGGTCGGTCAACCGGAACAGGTTGGGCCCGTACTCGGTCCACCGGCCGGTCGCCTCGTACGGCTCCCGGGGCAACAGCGCCGGGAAGTGCACCTCCTGCGCGCCGATCGCCTCCATCTCCTCGCGGACGATCGCCTCGACCTTGCGCAGCACCTTGTAGCCGAGCGGCAGCCAGCTGTAGATGCCCGGCGCCGCCCGGCGGACGTAGCCGGCGCGGACCAGCCAGCGGTGACTCGGGACCTCGGCGTCGGCTGGGTCCTCGCGCAGGGTGCGGACGAACAGCTCCGACATACGCGTGATCACGTGGGTGCCTTCCTTCGACGGACGAGTGCCGTGAGCACCCTACTCGGACGAGCGCCGTGCTCGTCCGAGAATTCAGAACGGTCGACCCCAACTATGGGGGCCAACCGTTCTTGATTCGACGTGGTCCTTGACCGCCGCGCTCAGATCGTGGGGTGGATCTCGAGATCCTGCCCGTCGGGGTCGGTGACGACCACCTTGGTACCCGCCTCGTCCTCGGCGACGCTCGCCCGATAGCCCGCAGCCTGCAGTCGGGCGGCCAGCGCGTCGAGCGGTTCGCTGGTCTCGAAGCCGAGCCGGACCAGCGCCGGCCGGTCGGTGACGGCAGCGCCATGGGCATCCGGGCCGGGTGGGTTCGCACGGGCGTTCTCGTTCGGCGCGTGCAGTCCGATCACCCCGCCCTGCCGACGCCCGGCGCGCAACTCGCACCACCACGGGTCGTCAAGCGAACCGAACGGCTCGAACCCGAAGGAGCCGAAGAAGGCGGCATCCGCGCGGAAGTCGGAGCTGTACCGGACCGCCACCACGTCCAGCGACGCGGCGACTGTCTGCTCGTGCACGCGAAAGCCGTCGCAGCCGCGCCCACCCTCGGGATTCAGCCCGATCGCCGAACCACCGGGCGTGCTGACGACCCCCTGCCGGCCATCCGACTCGTCCCACGCGGACGTCGTCAGCCCGACGCCGCGCAGCTGGGCCACCGCCGCATCAACGTCGGCGACGGAGAGGTTGAGCGATGTGTCACCGGGACCCACCCGGGCCGCGGCGTCCGCCGCGTCGTGCACCGCCACGCGACCGGAGGCAGCCACGAACTCCGCATACGTTCCACTCTCGCTGTCCAGCACCAGCTGCAGCCCGAGCGCCTCGAGGAATCCGATGATGGCCTCCGGCTCGGCGCTGAAGCGCATCGGGAAGACGGTGTAGGACGGGCTCATCGCCTGAGTGCTCCTCGCTGAATATCCGCTCGCCCCGCTTCGACGTCGGCTCGATGTGACCGCGGCAGACGGGCTCCACCGAGATGATAGGACTGGGCGATGGCCTCCTACGACGTGAACCCCGGCGCAGTGCGCCGAGCCGAGGAGCTGATCGGCGCCCGCCAGTACGTCCTCGACAGCGACTGGGGCGACGTGCAGCCGAGTGCCGAGGCGCAGAACACGTACCTGAGATCGCACACCTGGGGCGACTACGCCGCGTGGCATCTGGGGCTTACCGTCGGGGCGAACGACGAGACCAAGGCGCGTTATGCGTTCGTCTACGGCGACCTCCGCCGGGTTCATCGCAGCGGACTGATCGCCTGCGTGTACCGCGCCGCGGAGTGGCGGCACAAGGCCGTCGAGCGGGCCGCGTACGAGCTTCTGCAACGTCTCGACGACCGCGCCGGCATCAGCTGACCATCCACCGGCCCACACTTCTCGATCTCACGCCCCGACCCCACGCTTCCGACCCCACGCTTCCGACACGGCAGAGGAACCCGAGCATGCTGACACCACCGGTCACCGACATCTCGAGCCTGTCGGTCCGCCTCGACGGCAAGGTCGCCGTGATCACCGGCGGCGCGTCCGGGATCGGCCTGGCCGTCGCCGAGCTCTACGCAGACTCCGGCGCTCGCGTGGTCGTCGTCGATCGGGACCTCGCAGCCGCCGGCAAGGTCGTCGCTGGGTTGGGGCGTGATGCGGCAGCCTTCGGCTGCGACGTGACCTCCGCAGCCTCCGTCGCCGAGACGGTCGCGGCGATCGGCGAGCTGGCCGGCCGGATCGACGTACTCGTCAACTCCGCGGGTGTGGCGATGCTCGCGCCGGCGGAGGA
This sequence comes from uncultured Actinomycetota bacterium, assembly GCA_963797165.1. GTDB lineage: Bacteria > Actinomycetota > Actinomycetes > Propionibacteriales > Propionibacteriaceae > Microlunatus. Next base: position 254,312 of record CAWCOM010000011.1, on the reverse strand, counting down.
CCTGACCGAGGACCAGTGGCAGGCCACGATCGCGGTCAACCTGACCGGAACGTACCTGATGTGCCGCGCGGTCGGACGGGTGATGCTCCAGCAGGGCCACGGAAAGATCATCAACCTGGCGTCGCAGGCGGCGTCGGTTGCGCTGCCCGAGCACGTGGCGTACTGCGCGTCGAAGTTCGGGGTGATCGGGATGACCCGGGTGCTGGCACTGGAGTGGGCCGGGCGCGGCGTCACGGCGAACACCATCTCTCCGACGGTCGTCCTGACTCCGCTGGGTATCGGCGCCTGGGACAACCCCAAGGGTGAGGCACACATGGCCGAGATACCGGTCGGCAGGTTCGCCATGCCAAACGAGATCGCCGCCGTCGCGGCCTTCCTCGCCAGCGGTGCCGCCGACATGATCAACGGCGCCGACATCGTGGTCGACGGCGGCTTCACGATCCGCTGACCCGCGCTCGGCACGGCTCCCCGAAACTGGGCGCTAACAACATATTTGAATCGCTTCACAGTGTTGTTTGCGCCCAGTTTTCCGGAACGGGCCGGGCCGGACGTCGATAGCTCTGGGCAGCAGCGGCCGGTCGGAGTCAGGACAGTCAGGCAGATGCTGCGCGCCGACGCAGCCAGCCCCACACGCCGGTCGCCAGGAACAGCACGATGCCGATGATGGCAAGCCAGAAGAGCCCGTGGATCACGAACCCCAGCACGGCCAGCACCAACCAGACCACCAGCAAGACCACGATCAGAGTCCCCATGTCACCGAGCCTACGTCGCACATCCGCCTTCGCAGGTGGTCGACACCAGGCAATCGCGCAACGGGCAGCCCGCGCGAAACCACCGCTCAGTAGTGAATGGTCGCGAACTCTCCGACGTCGCGGAAGCCGACCCGCGCGTACGTCGCCCGAGCCGGCAGATTGAAGTCGTTGACGTACAGCGACACTGTCGGTGCCACCGTGCGCGCCAGCCGGACTGCCGCGGCCATCGCCGAGACCGCCAGCCCGCGCCCGCGCAGCGCGGGGTCGAGCCAGACGCCCTGGACCTGACACACATTGCCGGACACCGATCCGAGGTCGGCCTTGAACACCACCCGGCCTCGGTGCACCAGACCGAACGCCCGTCCGGACGTGATCAGCTGGCGGACGTAGAACCGGTAGCCCGCCGGGTTGCCCTGCAGCGGTGAGACGCCGACCTCCTCGGTGTACATCTTCACCGCGGCCTCGTAGTACGGGTCCCAGTGATCCAGGCCGATCCGGTGGACGTCGGGGTTGAACCCGATCACCGGATCGTGGTCGATGGACATCACCGGCTGCCGCGGTCGGACGTTGCGGACCTCGGTCCAGTCCGAGCCCCACAGCTCCCCCAGTCGGCGCCACAGCGCGAGGGCCGTCGTCGACGGTCCGATGATCGATGCGCAGGCGCGGTGCCGACCCGCGACCCGGGCCCAGGCCTCGATGGCGTCCGCGTCGGCGTTCACCGGCACGAGGTTCGACCCGGCATGGAACAGCGATCGCAGGGAGCCGTCCCGCTCGTACCCCCACAGCGGGCAGCCAAGACCGGTCTGGTCCAGACCGGAGGAACGCACTCGCGCGGCGACGAAGACGTTCTCGACGGGATTGGCCGACAGCAGCGCCACGGTTGCGGCGAGGTCGTCTCGACCGAGCACCCGCACCGAGCCACGGCCGTGGCCGGGGAGCGCGGTGTGCATCGCCGTCGTGCCCATGGTCCTAGGAGACGCTCACCTGGGGTGCACCGACCGCGTCCGGCCCTAGCTCGTCGGCGATCCGCATCGCCTCCTCGATCAGCGTCTCGACGATCTCGCTCTCCTTGACCGTCTTGATCACCTCACCCCGGACGAAGATCTGGCCCTTGCCATTCCCCGACGCCACTCCGAGATCGGCCTCGCGGGCCTCGCCCGGACCGTTCACGACGCAACCCATCACCGCAACCCGCAGGGGGACCTCGAGGCCCTCCAGCCCGGCGGTCACCTCCTCAGCCAGCTTGTAGACGTCGACCTGAGCCCGACCGCAGGAGGGGCAGGAGACGATCTCGAGGTGCCGCGGCCGCAGGTTCAGCGACTCCAGGATCTTGATCCCGACCTTCACCTCCTCGACCGGGGGTGCGGACAACGAGACCCGGATGGTGTCACCGATCCCCCGGCTGAGCAGCGAGCCGAACGCCACCGCGGACTTGATCGTTCCCTGGAACGCGGGACCGGCCTCGGTCACGCCCAGGTGCAACGGATAGTCACAGGCATCGCTGAGCAGTTCGTACGCCCGGACCATCACGACCGGGTCGTTGTGCTTGACGCTGATCTTGAAGTCGCGGAAGCCGTGCTCCTCGAACAGGCTCGCCTCCCACAGCGCCGACTCGACCAACGCCTCCGGGGTCGCCTTGCCGTACTTGGCCAGCAGTCGCTTGTCCAGCGATCCGGCGTTCACCCCGATCCGGATCGAGGTGCCGCGATCGGCGGCGGCGGCCGCGATCTCCTTCACCTGGTCGTCGAACGCCCGGATGTTGCCGGGATTGACCCGAACCGCCGCGCAACCGGCGTCGATCGCGGCGAAGACGTACTTCGGCTGGAAGTGGATGTCGGCGATCACCGGGATCTGGGACTTCGCCGCGATCGCGGGCAGCGCGTCCGCGTCGTCCTGGCTGGGCACCGCGACCCGGACGATGTCGCAGCCGGTGGCGGTGAGCTCGGCGATCTGCTGCAGCGTCGCATTGATGTCGGAGGTGAGCGTCGTGGTCATCGACTGGACGCTGACCGGCGCGTCGCCGCCGACCTCCACCTTGCCCACCCTGATCTTCCGCGTCTTGCGGCGCGGCGCCAGCACGGGCGGTGGGAGAGCGGGCAGGCCGAGATCGATGGTCATCGGTGCAATTCTGTACGTGGTCGCGAGGACCGGGCCGTCGGGTCGCAGCCAGCGTAGTCGGGTACGTTCTGCGCGGGCAGCCGCAGCGCTGTGATGTGACTGTGGGATCGGGCCTGCCGTGCACCCCGGACGTGGCTGCGGGCACGATCGGGTTCATCTGGTTTCAGCGGGAGGAGTGCGCCGGTGGTGCTCGTCGTCGCCGCAGTGCTGCTCGACGACCTCGACGCACCGACCCGGCTGCTGGCGGCACGTCGGACCGGCCCGCCGGCGCTGGCCGGGGGCTGGGAGTTCCCGGGTGGCAAGGTCGAGGCGGGTGAGATTCCGCTGACGGCGCTGCATCGCGAGCTGAGCGAGGAGCTGGGGGTCGCGATCGAGGTGGGGGCCGAGGTCCTGCCCCGCGTCGGAGAGACGTGGCCCATCGCCGAAGGCCTGGCAATGCGGGTCTGGCTGGCGCAGCTCACCGCCGGCGAGCCCGTCCTGACCGCCGATCACGACGCTCTTCGCTGGCTCGGGCCCGACGAGCTGTTCGACGTGGCGTGGCTGCCGGCCGATATCGCGCTCGTGGCGACCTTACGATCTGAGGTCTTCGGCTGAGTGGTCGGAGGCTAGAAGAGTCGGATCGGATCGATGATGTCGGCGAGGATGAGCACCACGCCGGACACCATGATGACCGCGCCGACGGCGTACGCGATCGGCAGCATTCGGGCGGTGTCGACGTAGCCCGGATCCGGTCGGTGGCGGAGCTTGGCCCACGCCCGGCGCAAGGCCTCGTAGATGGCACCGGCGATGTGACCGCCGTCCAGCGGCAGCAGCGGGATGAAGTTGAACAGCGCGACGAACAGGTTCACCGAGCCAAGCAGGACGAACATGGTGGCGACCTTGTCGCCGGCGGTGAGCTGATCGGTGGACGCGACCTCGCCGGCCGCCCGGCTGGCCCCGACGATGCTCATCGGGCCGTAGATGTCCCGCGGCTTACCGGTCACCAGGTTGTACGCGGTGTAGTACACCTTCGCCGGGAATGCGACCAGCGCGTGGGCGGTCTGCTCGGTCATCGTCCACATGTCGCCCAGCACCGCGATCGGGCCGCTGCGCTCCCGGACGACGACCGGCTCGATTCCGAAGAAGCCCGCGGCCACCCGCTTGGAGGGGTCCCAGCGGTCCGGCACGCCGTTGATCACCGTGTTGACGGTGGTGAGCTGGATCGTCTCGCCGTTGCGATCGACGGTCAGCGTGACCGGCTGGTCGAGGTTCGCCCTGATCAGGACCGAGATCTGGTCCCAGGAGTCGACGGGCTGGCCGTTGAACGCGACGATCCGGTCGCCCTTGGCGATGCCGGACTGGGCCGCCGGTGTCTCCGGCTTGCCCGCGCAGTCGGTGTCGGTGGCGTCGGCCGCGACGATGCACTCCTGGACGGCGTTGACGACCGGCTGGGTCCGGTTGACGCCGTACGTCAGGCCGACTCCGAGCAGGATCATGAACGCCAGGAAGATGTTCATCATCGGGCCGCCGGCCATGATGATCAGCTTCTGCCACGACTTCTTCTGGTAGAACAACCGGCCGTCGTCCGCTGGAACGATGTCCTGCCACTCCGCCGCGCGAGCGCTGTCGGCCAGGCCGCGGAACGGGCCGGTGGAGAAGGCCCGGATCTTCGTCGGGTTGTTCTTGGCCGGGGGGAACATCCCGACGAAGCGGACGTACCCACCCAGCGGGAAGGCCTTGAACCCGTACTCGGTCTCACCGATCCGCTTCGACCACAGCGTCTTGCCGAAGCCCACGAAGTACTGCGTGGTCTTGACCCCGAACTTCTTGCCCGGCACCAGGTGACCCACCTCGTGCAGCGCGATCGAGGCCATCACCAGCGCGAAGAAGATCAGCGCGCCGGCGAGGTAGATCACCCAGTCCATCTACGTCCTGCCCGTCTCGGTCCTGCTCGTCATCAGCTCGTCGGCCCTCGTCCGGGCCCAGGCGTCCGCATCCAGTACGCCGTCCAGGGTCAGCTCGTCGTCGGAACGCCAGATAGAGCGTACGTCGGTCGCGGACTCCGAGATGCTTCCCGAGCCTGCCGAAGGGCTCACGTGCTCGGAGCCAGTCGAAGGACCGAGATGCTCGCTCAGCACCCGCTCGACGATCTGGAGGATGTCCAGGAAGCCGATCACACCCTCGTGGAACGAGTCAACGCACGTCTCGTTCGCGGCATTGAACACCGCCGGTGCGCTGCCCGCGGCCGCACCCGCCCGTCGAGCCAGTGTGACCGCCGGAAAGGCCTCGTCGTCCAGCGGTTCGAAGGTCCAGCTCGTGGCCGTGGACCAGTCGCAGGCATGGGCGGCACCGGGTACCCGGTCGGGCCAGCCCAGTCCGAGCGCGATCGGCAGTCTCATGTCCGGCGGAGAGCACTGGGCCAGCGTCGAGCCGTCGACGAACTGCACCATCGAGTGCACCATCGACTGCGGATGGACCACCACGTCGATCCGGTCCAGCGGGATGTCGAACAGCAAGTGAGCCTCGAGTAGCTCGAGACCCTTGTTGACCAAGGTGGCGGAGTTGGTCGTGACCATCCGTCCCATGTCCCAGGTGGGGTGGGCCAGCGCCTGGCTCGGCGTTACGTCGATGAGCTGATCCCGGCTTCGGCCGCGGAACGGGCCACCGCTGGCCGTCAGGATCAGCCGATCGACCTCGCTCGCGCTGCCACCCCGCAGACACTGGGCCAGCGCCGAGTGCTCGGAGTCGACGGGCACGATCTGGCCCGACCGGGCGGCACCGGTGACCAGCCGGCCGCCGATGACCAGGGACTCCTTGTTGGCCAGCGCGAGCCGGGTGCCGGCCTCCAGCGCGGCCAGGGTCGGAGCCAGACCGGCCGCGCCGGTGATCCCGTTGAGGACAACGTCGCACGGCTCGGCCGCGACCTGACTGGCCGCCTCCGGGCCAGCGACGATCCGCGGCAGCCGGGTGTCACCGGTGGACCAGCCGCGCTTGCTGGCTTCGGCATAGAACGCGAGCTGGAGGTCTTGGACGACACTCGATCGAGTGACCCCGACGACCCGTACTGCGGTATCCAGCGCCTGCCGGGCGAGCAGCGCAACGTCGTTTCCACCGGCCGCCAGACCGACCACCCGGAAGTCGCCCGGCCGGTCCGCGATCACCTCGAGGGCCTGCGTCCCGATGGATCCGGTACTGCCCAGGATGACGACGTCGCGCACCCGGTCACCCTAACGGTCGGCCCGGCCGGCAGCGCGCGTCACGTTTCATGCCCCGAGTCGCCAAACGAGGCACCCCGGCACGCCGCTCGTACGGCCACGTTTCATGCCCCGAGTCGCCAAACGAGGCCCCCCAGCCCTCGTTCGGCCACGTTTCATCCCCCGAGTCGCCAAACGCGGATCTGGAAGGGTGTCGTCGCGTTCGAGCCGGGTGCGCCCGCCTGTTTCGAGGTCGCGCGGCGAGGGGAAGGTGTCGATGTGGAACGTACGATCGCGGTCGCCGGTCCCCGCCAGGCCGATGCCGTCTGGGCGGACTATGTCGACCTCAGCCGATGGCCGGCGTGGTCGCCTCCGATCAGCGGCGTCGAGGCGAGCAGTGAGCGGCTGAGTACAGGTCTGACCGGCACCGTGCTGGTGTTCGGGACGCTCCGGGTGCCGTTCGCCATCGAGTCGGTCGATCACGAGCAACGGGTCTGGGAGTGGGACGTGTCCCTCGCGAGTCGGCAGATCTGGATGCGGCACGAGGTCTTGGAGCGAGCCGGCGGCGGCAGCGTCACCACACTGACCGTCGCCGGCCCGATGCCACTCGTCATCGGCTATCCCGAGGTCGCGCGGCTGGCCCTGAGCCGTCTCGTCGGCTGATCTTGCAGAACCGGCAGCGCACGCCGGCCGGTTAGCTCGGGCTCGGCTCGCCGGGATAGGTGCCGAACGACCAGTGATTGCCTTCCGGATCGATGCAGGCGAACTCGTAGCTGCCGTAGTCGGTGGACTGTGGTTCGCGGATCACCGATGCCCCGGCAGCGAGCACGCGCCGGTGTACGTCGTCCACGTGCTGGGTCACGACGTAGAAGCCGGCGGTGCCGGGTTCGCGCGTCCAGTCGCCGCCCGGCTTGTGTGAACCGAGCATGATCCCGCCACCCTCCGGCCAGTCCAGCTGCGCGTGAGCGACGGTGTCCCCGTCGGCGTACACCGCCGTGCGCGCGAAGCCGAGCACGTCGACGTAGAAGTCGATCAGGCCGAGCGCGTCATGTGCCTGCAGGGAGCCCCACACCTGGGGCTGGCGAGCCTGGCTCGATGCCTCCTGGGTGGATGCCTCCTGGGTGGATGCCTCCTGGGTCGATGCCTCCTGGGTCGATGGGTCCTCGGTCGATGGATCCTGGGTCGATGGGTCCTGGGTCGATGGGTCCTGGGTCGTGGTTTCCATGCAACCAGTCTTCGCCATTGCGATGGCCGTGGGCTTGGATGTTTCGGCGCTCCTCGGCCAACCAGGCGGTCGGACTCACTCCGACGAACTGGGCGAAGTCGCGGTCGAGGTGGGCGTGGTCGTAGTAGCCGCACGTCACGGCGATCTCGGCCAGGTCCGGTCGCCCGCCTGCTGCCACGGCGTGACTCAGCCGTTGCTTCGCGTGATCGAAGCGCATCAGCCGGCTGATCTGCTTCGGGCTCGCGCCGAGCTCGCGGGAGAACAGTGTCCCCAGCTGACGGGGACTCAGTGCGACGTGCCTTGCCAGACCTGCCATCGAACCGTTGCCGCGGTGCCAGGCGAGCCAGCGCCACGCCTCGACGATCTCGGGCCGCACCCGCCCAGTCGGCCGCTGGTCGATCCGATCGCACAGGTAGCGCTGGACCAGCGCGAACCGATCCGTCCAGCCGTCGGTATCGGCCAGCTGCAGGCGGAGTCGTTCCGCACCGACACCGAGCACATCTGTGCCATCGGTCACCTCGAGCAGCTCCCGGGCCGGGAGTCCGAACAGCGCACGGGCCGCCAGCGGATGGACGGCGAGCTGGATGCCGCACTGCTCCGGATCGGGCACGACATAGGACGGTCGGTGCGCCAGTCCACCGAGCACGATGTCGGTGCGGTCCGGCTGGGGCCCGAGCGCCTCGTCCTCGCTCACGCCGGTCACCACCGGACCGGCCAGGGAGAAGATGAAGGTCAGGTACGGCGAGGGCAGCCCACGGTGGATCCGTTGTGCTTCGCCGGTCGGTCCGTAGCCGACCGTGGACGCCACATAGCCGGGCAGGACCCCGCGACTGAGCACGAATCGCTCGTCGCTCGCTCCCCCGCCCGCCGTGGAGTCGCCCGACACGCCTCCCATGGAAACAGTTTTCCCTGATTTCCTCACGCCAGTGCCCCGAGACGTCCTGGACACGCGCTCTGTGCGACGGCACTGGAGGGAGAAGATCAGGTTGGTCGGTCCGCGAAGATGTCGAGCAGCCGAAGACAACGTGGCGGATCCTCGGTCAGCCCGTGCTCGAGGCCCCAGAACAGGTACGAGGTCGCCCGGGTGACGACCCACCGTCGCGCACGTTCGACGTCAAGCTCCGCCGCCTCCACGAGGATGTCGAACCAGCGCCGGACCGCGGCATCGTTCCCCAGCTCGTCCAGCCGGGACCACAGGATGCGTCCCAGGTCGTACCCGATGTCGCCGCGGAGCAGCACCGGATCCACGACCAGCCACGGCTCGCGGACACCTGCAAGCACCTGCTCGAAGTGCAGGTCCGCATCGACGGCCAGCTCGGGCGTCTCCGGCTCGGCGAGGGTCCGGACCGACGCGAGGGCCGTGTCCAGCACGCGGGCGGGAATCGGCTCACCGAGATCGGACCAACGCTGGCGCCAACCGTCGGCCTCCTCGATCGCCTCCTCACCAGTGCTGCGGACCGAGGTCGGCGCGGGGACGGCCAGCCGCCGTATCGTGCGGCCGATGATGGGGAACGCCTCCGCCGGCGGCAGGCACGCCAGGCTCCGGTCGGCGTCGAGCCACTCCAGCAGCAGCGCGCCGCGGTCGGGATCGGTGGCGACCAGCTCGACCGTGCCGCGGCCGGACCAGAAGTCCAGCGACGCGACGGTCGTGGCCAGGTCGGGGCCGGGTGGGCTCAGCCGGAGAGCGAGTCTTTCCTCGTCACGCCGGACGGGCAGCACAAGCGCATTCGAGCCGTGCCGCGGTTTCCCGTCGGGCCGCAACGCCCAGCGCTCGCACTGGGCGGCCGCGAGCATCGGCAGGGCGTCCAACCAGCCCGTCCCCTCCGACCACCAGCGCGGCATCGCGCGGAAGCTGGCTGGGACCTCGATCACCCGACGACTATAGAAACGGAGACGCGAGACCAGCAGCGTGACCGATGAGTTCAGCTCGGCCGCCATGTCTGAGGAGTGTCGGTGCCGTTTCATACGATCGGCGAGGTCGAGAGGAGGACGACGTGGCCGCAGCCAGGCAACACCCGCGTCGACAACGCATTCTCGATCTGTCTCGCCGGAGTCACCGCACCTTCCTCCATCTGCTGCTGAATTCGCTGGTCGTGTCCGTGATGAACATGACCGTCTGGTTCGCGATCACGTTCTGGGTCTTCATCGAGACGCGCTCGGTGCTGGCCACCGGGATGATCGCCGGCATCTTCCTGGTCGCCACGGCCGCGAGCGGCATCTGGCTCGGCAGCCTGGTCGACCACTATCGCAAGAAGTCGGTCATGCAGGGCTCGGTGGTGGTCTCGCTGTTGTTCTACGTCGCCGCCTTCGCGGTCTACCTGCTGGTACCGGACGCCGAGTTCACCCGGGCCGGCAGTGTCTGGCTCTGGGTGTTCGTCGTGCTCGCCATGCTGGGAGTGATTGCGGGCAACGTCCGGATGATCGCGCTGATGACGGTGGTCACCATGCTGATCGAGGAGGACCGGCGCGACCGCGCGAACGGTCTGGTCGGCACCGCGACCGGTGTCAGCTTCTTGGCGACGTCGGTGATCAGTGGCGTGCTGGTGGCCCGCGACGGGATGTTCTCGGTGCTGCTGCTGGCGACGGCGGTGCTGGTCGCCGGCCTGGTCCACCTCGCGCTGATCACGGTCGACGAACCGGTCGCGGCCCCGATCCCCGAGGGCGAGCCGGCACCGTTCGAGCCGAGCGTCGCCCCAGCCCTCGATGCCGGCGACGCCTCGCACTGACGGAAGCAGCCGGGAAGGCCGCCGCTCAGCCGGTGAGCGATGCCTCGTCGGGGGTGGCGAGCGTCAGCACGGCCTCCTCGATGTCGGGATTGTCCTCGAGCTCTCGCTCGATCCGACGCAGCCGCACTGCCACGTCGTGCTCGGCTTCGTCGCCGGCCACATCGATGGCAGCGACCAGGTACATCCGGCCCGGTCCGACGAACTCCAGATGCAGATAGGTGATCCGGTCGATCTCGGGCCGCTCCAGGAGGCTCTGCAGCACCCGACCACGGATCGCGGGGCTGACGACCTGGCCGACGAGGAAGCGGGCGTTGCGCTCGATCAGCACGACGGCCACCACGGCCAGCAGGACCCCGACCAGGATCGAGCCGATCGCGTCCGGCACCGCCGATCCCGTGTACTGGTGCAGCCCCACGCCGGCGAACGCGATCACCAGCCCGATCAGGGCCGCGGCATCCTCGGCGAACACGGCCCGCACCGTCGGGTTCGAGGTGCGCCACAGATGATCGAGGGTGTGCCGACCCAGGGTACGGGCGCCGGTCCGCGCCTCTCGGGACGCCTGGAGGAACGAGATGCCCTCCAGGACGAACGCGACGGCCAGCACGACATACGCAACGACGAAGTCCGTCGCCGGCTCCGGGTTGCGCAGCTCGGAGATCCCGTGGCTGATCGATACGACGGCGCCGGCGGTGAACAAGCCGAAGGCGGCGAACATCGACCAGACGTACGCCTCCCGTCCGTAGCCGAGCGGATGGGACGCATCGCGAGAGCGCCCGGAGCGACGATCCGCGAAGAGCAGGAAGATCTCATTGCCGGTGTCGGCCCAGGAGTGCGCTGCCTCGGCCAGCATCGAGGCCGATCCGGTGATGGCGGCCGCCACCGACTTGGCCAGCGCGATCAGCAGGTTGGCGCTGAAGGCGACGATCACCGTCAGCAGACTGGAGTCCGGACGACGGTCGCGACGAGCCACGCTCGACCCTAACAACACGCGCCCGCGCACAGCCGCACCTATCCGCTGGACAGGTTCTCGCTGGCTTGTTGCCAGCTTCCGCACCGACTCTGAACGGGTCAGGCGGGTCGAGATCGGCGTACGACGTCGACGAGCTCTGCTGCGCGCCGGCTCGTGAACACGTCTTCGAGCATCACGACCTGTCCGTCCGGGCCGGTCAGCGGCACCCGCCAGTTGGGATACTCGTCGACGGTGCCCGGCTGGTTCTGCGTCCTCCGGTCTCCGACGGCATCGGTCAACGAGACACCGAGCAGCCGCGACGGGGTCCAGGTGAGGTAGCGGTGCAGCGCCTTGACCGTCTCCTCCACCGACGCTCCGGGCTGTAGCGCGCCACGGTCGATCAGGTTGTCCAGCCACGCCTTGCGTTCCGCCGCGTCGACCTCGAGCTCGACCTCCAGCGGCCGGGTCAGCACCCCCAGCTCGTCGCGGAGCCGGACGTGGTCACCGGCCAGATAGCCCGCGGTCGGCGGCAGATCGTGCGTGGTCACCGAGGCCAGGCAGAACTCCCGCCACCACTCCGGACGTAGCGGCGCACCGCCGGCTTCCCACTCGAACTCGAACCACAAGATGGAGGTGCCGAGGATCCCGCGCTCGCGTAGGTAGTCCCGCACCCACGGCTCGACCGTGCCGAGATCCTCCCCCACCACGAGGGCACCGGCCCGATGGGCCTCGAGGGCGAGGATGCCGATCATCGCCTCGTGGTCGTAGCGGACGTACGTCCCGCCCTTCGGCCCGTGCCCCTCAGGAATCCACCAGAGCCTGAAGAGCCCGATGACGTGATCGACGCGGATCCCGCCCGCGTGGCGCAGCACCGTCGAGACCATCCGGCGGAACGGCTCGTAGCCAGTTTCGGCCAGCCGATCCGGTCGCCACGGCGGCTGGGACCAGTTCTGTCCGTTCTGGTTGTACGGGTCCGGCGGCGCGCCGACCTGGATACCGGCGGCGTACGTGTCCTGCAGCGCCCAGGCGTCGGCACCGTACGGATGGACGCCCACCGCGAGGTCGTGCATGACGCCCAGCGCCATCCCGGCCCGGACCGCCTCCTCTTGCGCCTCGCCCAGCTGGGCGTCCAGCAGCCACTGCAGCCAGCAGTGGAACTCGATCCCACGGGCGTGGTCGCGGACGAACTCGGCAACCGCGGGCGCCGCCGGATGCTCGAAGCCCGCCGGCCAGTCGGCGAGCTTGCCGTACACCTCGGTGAGCGCGCACCAGGTCGCGTACGACTCCAGGCCGCTGCCCTCCCGCCGGCGGTAGGCATCCAGAGCCAGCTGACGCCCGACCGTCCGCGGCACCGCGAAGATCAGCTCGAGCGCCTCCCGCTTCGCGGTCCAGGCGCTGTTCCGCTCGATCGTGGTCGACCGGGGATCAAGGCTGCGAGACAGCGATCGGATCCGCGCCCGCTGGTCGTCGGTGCAGGCCGCGTACTCCGGGATCCGCTCGGGGCGCAGGTAGATCGGGTTGGCGAAGCGTCGACTCGTCGGCAGGTACGGCGACGGTTCCATCGGTACGACCGGCTCGGCCGCATGCAGAGGGTTGATCAGCACGTAGTCGCCACCGTGCTCGGCCGCCGCCCAGACGGCGAGATCCGTCAGATCGGTCAGGTCCCCGACCCCCCAGGACTGCGCGGAACGCACGCTGTAGAGCTGGGTGGCCAGACCCCAGGCCCGGCGGTCCCCTAGCCGTTCGGGGAATCCGAGCCACGCCGGAGTGACGATCAGCGGCATGGCAGCCTCGGTGTCGCCGCTGCGCGCCCACAGCGAGTGATAGCCCAACGGAAGGTCCGCCGGGATCTCGAACGACGCCTCACCCACCAGACGGCCGTCGATCTGGCGCGGAGGGGTCCAGTTCTCCAGCTGACGCAGGCCGTGCCGGTGACCGCCGCTCTCGAGATCGATCCCGACCTCGACCGGATCGCCATGGGTGACGTGCACCCACACCCGAGCGGTCCGCCGCTCGCGGATCGCCAGGCAACGCGGCAGCATCCGCGTCCACGGCGCACGCTCGTGCTCAGCCACCGCGTCCGAGGCCTTCTCCGGTGTCGAGGCGTCGACCCCGAGCCCGGCCAGCACCCCCACGATCGTGGCCGGGGTCACCTGGACGTGCTGTCCTTGCCAGTCCCAGTACTCGATGGCGATGCCATAGACAGCGGCGAGCTCGATCAGCGACGGATCCACGGCCCTATCTTGGCGGGGACGCGCTCGACCGCGCCCCGCGTCCACCGAATCCTCACCGGATGTCGCTGCCTCAACCTATGATGTGTTCGTTGCGGGTGCATCGAGGCAGTCCGGTCCGGGTTGCAGCGCACCGGCAGCGCCCAGACGTCTCGAGCAGCGTCGAAGGAGTTCGCATCCCCCTCTCCCCTCCCATCCGCGCACGACAGAGCTTCCGACACGAAGCCCTGCTGTGGAACGACGCCGCCGAGTACCGCGACGTGCTCGTCTCGTTCATCACCGACGGGCTGGAAGCCGACGAGCCCGTGATGGTGGCGACGATCGCCGAGCACGAGGACTGGCTACGCGACGGACTGGGGAGCTCCGCTGAGGACGTGAGATTCATCGACATGGCCGAGCTCGGCCGCAACCCGGCCCGGATCATCCCCGCCTGGCAGACCTTCCTCGACCGAGCCGGCCGGGGGCGACCGGTCAGGGGCATCGGCGAACCGATCTGGCCGGGGCGCCGCGATGTCGAGATCGTCGAAAGCCAGCTCCACGAGGCGCTGCTCAATCTGGCCGTCGACCCCGAGACGCCGTTCTGGCTGGTCTGCCCCTACGACGTTACGGGACTCGGGCCGTCGGTAGTGGCTGAGGCGGCGCGCAGTCACCCGGCGCTGCTCCAGACCGACGGCTATCACGGCAGCGGAGGCTACGGCGGGCGGGCGCACATCGACCTGATGTTCGGCGGTGAGTTCGAGGACCTGAACGGGCCGGCCGTGCTCGCGACGTACGACCGAGCAACCGTCGGGTGTCTGTACGACTTCGTCGCCACCCACGCCGGCACGGCCGGGCTGACCGACGACCGCTCCGCCGAGCTGGCGGCAGCCGCTCAGCGGCTGGCCGCCGGCAGCCTCCACCGTGGCGCGGCATCGGGTCGGATCATCGTCCGGGACCAGCCAGATGCGGTGATCTGCGAGCTGGTGGACGATGTGACGATCGGCGACCCGCTGGTCGGTCGGCGCACTCCGCTGGCAGCCGACGTCGACGGCCTGTGGTTCGTCAACCAGAACAGTGATCTGGTCCGATTGCGGTCCAACTCCGCCGGCACCACGGTCCGGATCTACGCCTGGAAGTAGCGCGTCGGCGGTGCGCGAGCTTCAGGCCCCCACCTCGTACCACGCCTGGATCTCGGCCCGAGCCAGGGTGTGGCCGAACATGTTGAAACACATCACCGCGGGCGTCGACCCAGGGTCGACCTCGATCCGCTCGACGTCCAGTGCGTGCACGGCGACGTAGTAGCGGTGTCGCCCGTGGCCCGGCGGCGGGGCCGCACCGATGAACCGGTCCAGCCGGACCTCGTTCGGAAGCGTCAGGGCGCCATCGGGCAGACCCGAGCCGTCTCCGGCCCCGCTCTCCAGCGAGGTGATCGAGGCCGGGATATTGCAAACCGCCCAGTGCCAGAATCCGCTGGCAGTCGGCGCGTCCGGGTCGTACACGGTGATGGCGAAGCTCTTGGTCTCGGGCGGAAAGCCGGTCCAGGACAGCTGGGGTGAGATGTCGTCGCCACCGGCGCCCATGATGCCGCTCACCTGGCCGCGGGCCAACCGCTCGCCGTCGGCGATGTCGGTGCTGGTCACGCTGAACGGCGGAACGACGCCGATGATCTCGTACGGAGAAGCCATGGTCTGAACTTATCCCTGGCCCCGACGTCCAACCGGTCGACCAGCAGGGTGATCGGAAAGTGGGTCGGACCTTGACTGACTAGACCTGGGCGGCGAGCTGGCCGCAGGCACCGTCGATCTCGCGGCCCCGCGTGTCTCGGACGGTGACCGGTACGCCGCGGGCGGCGAGGCGGCGGACGAACTCCTCCTCGTCCCGGCGCCGCGACGCGGTCCACTTCGAACCGGGGGTCGGGTTCAGCGGGATGAGATTGACATGCACCCAGCCCCAGGTGCCGCGGCGTCGCAGCACCTTGGCCAGCAGGTCGGCACGGAACGCCTGGTCGTTGATGTCGCGAATCAGGATGTACTCGATGGAAACCCGGCGACGGGTGGTCTTCGCGTACTCCCAGGCCGCGTCGACGACCTCCTCGACGTTCCACCGGGTGTTGACCGGGACCAGCTCGTCGCGGAGCTCGTCGTCGGGCGCGTGTAGGGACAGCGCGAGGGTGACCGGGAGACCCTCTGTGGCCAGCTGCTGCATCCTCGGCACCAGCCCGACCGTGGACACCGTGATGCCGCGGGCACTCATTCCGAAGCCGTCCGGGGTCGGCGTGGTGAGCTGGCGGACCGCACCGATCACGGACCGGTAGTTGGCCAGTGGTTCACCCATGCCCATGAAGACCACATTGTTCACCCGCGCACGGTTCGAGGACCCGGGCCGGGCGGCTGAGCCGCCCGGGATCTCACCGCGATCCAATCGCCGCGCGCCGTCGACGACCTGGTCGACGATCTCGGCCGTGGTCATGTTGCGCTGCAGACCGCCCTGGCCCGTCGCACAGAACGGGCAGGCCATCCCACAGCCGGCCTGGCTGGATACACACATCGTGACCCGGTCCGGATAGCGCATCAGCACGCTCTCCACGGTCGAGCCGTCGTGCAGACGCCAGAGCGTCTTCACCGTGGTGCCGGCGTCAGCGCTCAGTGACTTGAGCTCGTGCAGCAGCTCCGGGAAGAACTTGTCCCGCAGCGCCTGCCGGATGCCGGACGGGAGGTCGGTCCACTCCTCCGGGTCGCTCCGGAATCCCTCGAAGTAGTGCGCCGACAACTGGCGCGCCCGAAAGGCACGATGGCCGGCCGCCTCGACCGCCTCACGGCGCTGAGCCGGAGTCAGATCCGCCCAGTGCGTCGGGGGCTTGCCGCGCCGCGGGGCGTCGAAGACGAGGGGCAACGGATCTGTTGCGGCGGACAACGCGGGGGTGGTCCCCCTCGGGAGACCAGCTCGCTCACTCACAAAAATCCTGCCTTGCTCGACGAAAACCGAATACTACCCGCCGGGAACGAGCAGATACATGATGAGCCAGGCGATGGGCGCCGCGACGAGGAGAGAGTCCAGCCGGTCCATCACCCCGCCGTGCCCGGGCAGGAACGAGCTCATGTCCTTGATGCCCAGATCTCGCTTGATCAGCGACTCGATGAGATCACCGCAGGTGCCGATCGCCACCAGGCAGACCCCCAGCACGATGCCCACCCAGAACGCCTCACCCAGCCCGAACACCGTCATCAAGACCCCGGCCGTCACGGCGAACAGCACCGAACCGGCGAAGCCTTCCCAGGTCTTCTTCGGGCTGATCTTCGGCGCCATCGGGTGCTTGCCGAACAAGACGCCGGCGACGTACCCGCCGGTGTCGCCCATCACCACGATGAGCAGGAAGGTGACGATCCGCACCGGACCGTTCTCGCCGGCCAGGATGAGGGCGGAGAACGAGCCGAGCAGCGGGACGTACCCGATGATCATCAGGCTCGCGGCCGAGTCCTTGACGTAGCCGTGGGCGCCCTTCGGCATCCGCCAGATCAGTGCGGCCAGCACGGTCAGTGCCAACGACGCCAGCAGCACGCTGGTGGTGGAAAAGACCGGTGGGCGCTGCAGGCCGGCCAGGTAGGAGCCGATCGAGATGGCGATCGTGCCGACCATGATGGGGACGATTGCGGCATTCATCCCGATCTTGCCGAGCGCGTTGTACATCTCCCGGGTGCCGAGCAGGAGCGCGACCGCGATCAGTCCGACGAACGCCCAGGGGGCGAAGAGCAGGCTCAAGACGATGTACGCCCCCGCGCCGACGCCGACGGCGATCGCAGCCGGCAGATTGCGGCCGGCCCGGCCGTGCGGCTTGGCCGGCGGTTGGGCCGCCGGTTGAGCTGTGGCCGGTTGGGGCGGGGCCTCGGGGAGAGCTGCCGGCAGGCTGACGCCGCCCGGCTGAACACCTTGCGTCGCGGCCGCGTCCGAGTCAGCCGGAGAGGTCGGGGGGTCGGGCTGCGTCGTCGCCGGGACGCGGTCGCCCGGCTTCGCGGGGGCCGGTGCGGCGGGACGATCCCGAGACGGTGGCTCGCTCACTCAGACCTCGATGAGCTCGGCTTCCTTGTGCTTCAAGACGTCGTCGACAGCGTCGGTGTGCCTCTTGGTCACGGCGTCGAGCTGCTTCTCCGCGCGCGAGACCTCGTCCTCCCCGACCTCCTTGTCCTTGACGAGCTTGTCGAGGGCTTCCTTGGCCTGCCGGCGCGACCCACGGATCGAGATCCGGGCCTCCTCGGCCTTGTGCCGGGCGAGCTTGATGTACTCCTTGCGGCGCTGCTCGGTCAGCTCCGGCAGCGTGACTCGGATGATGTGACCATCGTTGCTCGGGTTGACGCCGAGATCGGAGTCGCGGATGGACTTCTCGATACCGGCCATCGCGCTCCGGTCGTACGGCGTGATGATCACCATCCGGGCTTCCGGGACCTGGAAGCTGGCCAGCTGCTGAAGAGGAGTCGGCGAGCCGTAGTAGTCGGCGGTGAGCTTGGCGAACATCGCCGGGTGGGCCCGGCCGGTGCGGATCGCCGCGAACTCCTCCTTGGCGAACTCGATCGCCAGCTCCATCTTCTCCTCGGCGTCGTTGAGGATGTCGGAGATCACAACTGCTCCCAACCGGTCGTAAGTGCGTGAAGTTTCGATCCACCCGAGACGGGGTCAGGAGTGAACGGTCGTACCGATCTTCTCACCTTGCACCACCTGGATGATGGAGCCGTCGGTGTCGAGACTGAAGAAGATCATCGGGAGCTTGTAGTCCCGAGCCATGCTGATGGCGGTCGCATCGGCCACCTTGAGGTCGCGGGCGAGGTATTCGTCGTAGCTCAGCTCGTCGAACTTCGTGGCACCCGGGTGCACGTGCGGATCGGCGTCGTACACGCCGTCAACGCCCTGCTTGCCCATCAGCAGCACCTCTGCGCTGATCTCCAGCGCGCGCTGGGCGGCCACGGTGTCGGTCGAGAAGTACGGCATGCCGCTGCCGGCGCCGAAGATGACGACGCGGCCCTTCTCCAGGTGCCGCTCCGCCCGTCGGGGGATGTACGGCTCGGCGATCTGGCCCATCGTGATGGCGGTCTGCACCCGGGTCTGCACGCCTTCCTTCTCGCAGAAGTCCTGCAGCGCCAGGCAGTTCATCACGGTGCCGAGCATGCCCATGTAGTCGGCCCGGTCGCGCTCCATCCCGCGCTGCTGGAGCTCCGCGCCGCGGAAGAAGTTGCCGCCGCCGACGACGATCGCGACCTGGACACCGCTCGTGACGACCTTCGCGATCTGACGGGCCAGGCCCCCCACGATGTCGGGATCGACGCCCACCCTGCCGCCGCCGAACACCTCGCCGGAGAGTTTCAGCAGGACACGCTTGTACGGACTCGGCATAGAGATAGTTCCCTCGTTGGCTGGTCGTGACTCGCCGGAGAGCGTACGCCCCGTTCGCGAGCGTCGGGTAGGCGCGCCTCGTTCATCGGTGCCGCCGAACGGAGGACAAACCGAGTGAGCAGGACGTCCGCGAGACGAGCAGGTCTTCCGTGCGGTGTCGCCGATGAAGGAGCTCTCAGCGCCGGGCGCGAGCGAACAAACGACTCGCGAGCGTCGGGTAGGCGCGCCTGGTTCATCGGTGCCGCCGAACGGAGGACAAACCGAGTGAGCAGGACGCCCGCGAGACGAGCAGGTCTTCCGTGCGGTGTCGCCGATGAAGGAGCTCTCAGCGCCGGGCGCGAGCGAGACTAACTCGCCGCTTCGAAGCGGACGAAGCGCGTGATTTTCACACCCGCGGCATCGAGCAGCTTGCTGACCGGGGTCTTGTTGTCGGTCACCGACGGCTGGTCAAGCAGGACGACATCCTTGTAGAAGGAGTTCACCCGCCCCTCGACGATCCTCGGCACGGCCTGAGCCGGCTTGTTCTCCTCCTTGGCCGTGGCCTCGGCGATCCGGCGCTCGTTCTCCACCAGATCGGCCGGCACCTCGTCGCGGTTGAGGTACTGCGGGCGCATCGCCGCGATCTGCATCGCCGCGGTGCGGGCCGCATCGGCATCGGCACCCTCGTACTCGACGAGGACACCGACCTGCGGCGGCAGGTCGGACGCGCGCTTGTGCAGGTAGACCGCGGTCTGACCGTCGAAGTACGCCGCATTGGCGACCTCGAGCTTCTCGCCGATCTTCGATGCGAGCTCGCCGACGGCATCGGCGACGGTCTGGCCGGACGGCAACGTCGCGGCATTGACCTTCTCGACGTCCCCGGCCTGCGCCGAGGCGGCAGCCTTGACGGTCGCCTCGGCCAGCTCCTGGAAGTCGGCGCTCTTGGCGACGAAGTCGGTCTCCGCACCGAGCTGGACCAGCGCACCATCGCTGAACGCGACCAGTCC
The DNA here is from genome assembly GCA_963797165.1 of uncultured Actinomycetota bacterium. Lineage (GTDB taxonomy): Bacteria > Actinomycetota > Actinomycetes > Propionibacteriales > Propionibacteriaceae > Microlunatus. The sequence goes on along the minus strand of CAWCOM010000011.1, from coordinate 234,791 downwards.
GTTGCTGGCCTCGCGCTCCGCGCCACGCTTGGCGGCCTTCGCCGCACCGGCAACCCGGAGGATCTCGACGGCCTTGTCCTGGTCGCCTTCGGCCTCGGTGAGCGCCTTCTTGCAGTCCATCATTCCGGCACCGGTTGCGTCCCGGAGCTTCTTCACGTCAGCAGCAGTGAAGTTCGCCATCTGTGTGTGTACGTCCTCGTCAGGTGGGTTGAGCTGGATCGGTTGTGGTTTCGGTTGGAGCTTCGTCAGTTCGCGGGACGCTCGGACGCCGCGGTCGGCAGGGCGACACTGTCGGCCTCCGCCGCTACGACCGCCGGGACCTCGTCGGCCGGGACCGGCTCCGCGTCGGCGGCGGCGACCGCCTCGACCTCCTCGGCGACGGTCTGGATGCCTGCGGTCTCACCGGTGGCAGCCTCGTCCGCAACGTCGGCGTCGGCGTCGGCGTCGGCGATCTCATCGATCGCAGCGGTTTCGTCGGTCGCGGGGGCATCGTCGGTCGCGGGGGCATCGTCGGTCGCGGGGGCATCGTCGGTCGCGGGGGCATCGTCGGTCGCGGCGGGAACAGCCTCCGGGGTCTCAGCCTGCGAGCTGTCAGCCGAAGCGCCGTCCGGGCCGGCGGCCTCCTGGGTGCCCAGCAGCTCGCGCTCCCAGTCGGGCATGGGCTCGACCTCGGCCTCGGTTCCGGTCTGAACGGCACCGCCGGAGCGGGACAGCAGGCCGTCGGCCACGGCGTCGGCCACCACCCGGGTCAGCAGTGCGACCGAGCGGATCGCGTCATCGTTGCCTGGAATCGCGAAGTCGACCTCGTCGGGGTCGCAGTTGGTGTCGAGGATGCCGATCACCGGGATCTTCAGCTTGCGGGCCTCGTCGACGGCCAGGTGCTCCTTCTTCGTGTCGACGATCCAGACCGCCTGCGGGGTCTTGGCCATGTCGCGGATGCCGCCGAGGGTCTTCTCGAGCTTCTCCTTCTCGCGACGCAGGCCGAGCAGCTCCTTCTTGGTCAGGCCGGACGCAGCGACGTCGTCGAAGTCCATGCCCTCCAGCTCCTTGAGCCGCTGGATCCGCTTGATGATCGTGCCGAAGTTCGTGAGCATGCCGCCCAGCCAACGCTGGTTGACGTACGGCATCCCCACCCGGGTGGCCTGCTCGGCGATGGCCTCCTGGGCCTGCTTCTTGGTGCCGATGAACAGCACCTGGCCGCCGCGGGCGACGGTCGCCTTGACGAACGCGTACGCGCTGTCGATGTAGGTCAGCGACTGCTGCAGGTCGATGATGTAGATGCCGTTGCGCTCGGTGAAGATGAACCTCTTCATCTTCGGGTTCCAACGACGGGTCTGGTGCCCGAAGTGGACGCCGCTCTCGAGCAGCTGGCGTGTGGTGACGACGGCCATGGCCGTTTCCTTTCCTTACCGGCAGCGCGCTGCCGGCGTACGGTTCGTTCGGTGCCGAGCTCTTCGGCACCGCCTGATGCCCCCGCAGTCCATAACTCGACTCGTCTATGACGAGCCCGAGACCGGATGGACTGCCCGGCGGTGCCTGTCGGCTGTGCCGGAACTGCGGGCATGCGAAGTCAGACCCTCTCGGATCTGCAGCGATCAGTCTACACAGTGTTGTCCGACCCGTCGCCGTCCGCCGTCGGAGCCCGAGTCCGGCGCCGACGTTTCATGCCCGAGTCACCAAACGAGACCTGCCCAGCCCCCCGGCCACGTTTCATGCCCCGAGTCACCAAACGAGACCCCCTGACCACATCGGCAGGTCACTCCGGGCGAGTGCGCTTCGGCAGCAGTCGGACGAGGCAGAGGCAGGCGAGCAGGAAGCCGGCCGCGACAAGCGTGGTCAGCTGCATGGCCGGCACCGGTCCCCGAGTAGGCAGCAGCTGGAAGAACAGCGTGCCGCTCACCGCGACACCGATCGTGCCGCCGAGCTGCTGGACGGCGTTGAGCAGCCCGGAGGCGGAACCGACCTCGTTGTCGTTGACCCCTGCGAGGATCACCGAGAACACCGGCACGATGGCCAACCCGCCGCCGGCACCGAAGACGAACCCGGCCGGCAGGAACTGCCACGGGTGGGCACCGAGACCCGTGACGTGGACCGTGAGCACCATTCCCAGGGCACCGACGATCATCAGCCCGAAGCCGAGGACGAGCACCCGGCGCCCAAACCTCGGCACCAGCGCCGCGCTGCCGAGCCCGGCCGCCACCGCCATTCCGACCGCGTACGCACAGCCGGCGAATGCAGTGGTCAGGGGCGAGTAGCCGAGGACGGCCTGGGCGTACACGTTGAAGACCAGCGAGAAGCCGATCATCGCGCCGAAGCCGAGCAGGATGAGGCCGAGGCCACCGACGTACGCCCGGTTGGTCAGCAGGCTCGGCTCGATCAGCGGCGCCGAACTGTGCCGCTCGTGCAGGGCGAAGACGCCGAGCACAGCCAGGGCGGCGGCGATCGAGGTGTACGTCCACCAGGGCCAGCCGAGCTCGTGGCCCTCGATCAGGGGGTAGATCAGCAGCAGCGCCGCCGCGGCGAACAGGGCCAGGCCGAGCGGGTCGAGTCGCAGATCGCGCCGGCGTGAGCTGGCCGGGACCAGGACGAGCGCCGCGATCACGGTCGCAATCCCGATCGGCACGTTGATGAAGAAGATGATCCGCCAGCCGAGACCGAAGACATCTGCGTCCACCAGGACACCACCGAGCAGTGGCCCGGCGACCGCGGACAGCCCGATCACGGGTCCGAAGCTGGCGAAGGCCTTGCCCAGGTCCGCGGGGCCGAAGACCTGCTTCATGATGCCGAAGCCTTGGGGGATCAGGACAGCACCGAGCAGGCCCTGTACGGCCCGGGCGGCGATCAGCATGTTCGGGTCCTGAGCCATGGCACAGGCCAAGGACGCGACGGTGAAGCCGGCAGCACCGAGCACGAACAAATTCTTCCGGCCGTACTTGTCGCCGAGCCGGCCGCCGATCACCAGGGCGACGGCGAAGGCCAGCGTGTACGCGCCGACGACCCACTGCACCGTGCTCGCTCCCCCGCCGAGGTCCTTGGCGATCGGGGTGGCGGCGAGGTTCACGATCGTCGAGTCGAGCAGGTCCATGATCTCGGCAGCGAGGATCACGCCCAGCACGGCCCAGCGCCAGCGATAGGGCGGCGGAGTGGCGGTCGAGCCGGTCGATGTGGCTGTGAGGTCGGTGGGAGCGGTGTGAGTCATCTGCAGGGTCCTGTCGAACGTTGTTCGTCTTAACGAACACTGTTCTAACTTACGAACAACGTTCGCGTCAAGTAGGGTTTCCCCATGGCTTCCTCCTTAGGACCCTGGGTCGCGAAGGGGCCTACCAAGCGGAAACTGAGCGTCGAGAGCATCGTCGGCGCCGGCCTGGAGATCCTGGCCGCCGATGGGGCCGACGCGGTGACGATGCGGGCCGTGGCCGCGAAGCTGGGCACCGGAGCCGCCTCGCTCTACGCGCACGTCCGGGACAAGAGCGAGCTGCATGCGCTGATGCTGGACGCGGTGATCGGCGAGGTCGACGTACCCGCTGCGGAGCCAGGACGCTGGCGCGAGCAGATCAAGGAGTTCTGCTGGAACCAGTACCGAGCGATGGTCCGGCACCCCGGCATCGCAGCCGTCAGCCTGGCCCACATCCCGACCGGTCCGAATGCGCTGCGCTGCTCGGAGGGGATGCTGGCCATCATGCTGGCCGGCGGGTTGTCCCGGCTCGTCGCAGGGCTTGCGGTCGACCTGGTCACGCTCTACACCACAGCGGTCGCCTTCGAGGAGACGATCTGGTGGGACCGCTCCCGGCGCGACGACCCATCCATCACCGAGGGCAGCGTGGTCGCCCAGGCCCACGACTACTTCGCCGGCCTGCCGGCCGAGCAGTTTCCGCTGATCACGTCGATGGTGGAGGAGCTGACGACCGGCGACAGCGATGCCCGGTTCCAGTTCGGACTCGACATGCTCGTGGCTGGGCTCGACACGCTGCGGGACTGGCGCCTCCCGACATAGTTGTCCACAGATCGAGCGGCTCTGAAGGGTTGTCCACAGCTTCGGGTCCGGCGTGAAACGTCGGAGCCCGATCCGCGCAGTGTCTAGGTGTGCGAACTCGAACCGTCCTGGCCGCGATCGCCGTGGCCGCCGTCGTGCTGCTCGGCACCTCAGCCGTCGCCCGTGCGGATCCTGTGCTGCCCGTGCCCACCCGCTGGCCGCTCGGCGGTTCGGTGCGGGTCATCGCAGGATTCGACCCACCCGGTCAGACCTGGGGCTCGGGACACCGCGGCGTGGACCTCGCCGCGCGTCGCGGGCAGTCGGTGCTGGCCGCCGCCGCCGGACGGGTGAGCTTCGCCGGCCGGCTGGCCGGACGCGGTGTCGTCGTCGTGGACCACGGGTCGGTGCGTACGACGTACGAACCGGTCGACCCGCTGGTAGCCGTCGGCGAGCGGGTCGACGCCGGAACCGTGATCGGCACGGTCGGCTCGGGTGGCCACTGCGACGGGAGGTGTCTACACCTCGGCATGAAGGAGGGTGACCGCTATCTCGATCCGAGCCTGCTGATCGGCGGGAGCTCCGACACCGAGCTGCGGCTGATGCCGGCGAGTCAGGTCGCGATCGCGCGCGAGCGAGCCACCACCCGCGCTCGCGAGGCAGCAGCTGCAGGCGCCCGGGTCGCCTTGTTCGCGAACGTCACACCGGGCAAGCACGGTTTCGGGCGTCCGGTCCCGGGGGGCATCACGTCGCCGTTCGGGATGCGGTTCCACCCGATCCTGCACGTCTGGAAGCTGCACGACGGGACCGACTTCGGCGCATCGTGCGGCACACCGATCCGCGCGCCGTTCGCCGGTCGAGTGGCTTCGGTCGGGTTCAATCGGGGCTACGGCAACCGGCTGATGCTCGATCACGGCAGCATCGACGGTCACCGAGTGCGGACGGGCTACAACCACGCCACCCGCTACGTCGTCCACGCCGGCACCAGGGTCAAGCGGGGCCAGCTGCTGGGGTACGTCGGCAGCACCGGGTACGCGACCGGCTGCCACCTCCACCTCATGCTCTGGCTCGATCGCCGGCTGGCCAACCCGATGGTCTGGTTCTAGGCGCGCGGATGAGCCTGCTCGAACGCCGCCTGGATCCGTTCACTCGTCACGTGGGTGTAGATCTGGGTCGTCGCCAACGAGGCATGGCCGAGCATCTCCTGCACGCTGCGCAGATCGGCCCCACCCTCGAGCAGATGGGTCGCCATCGCATGCCGCAAGCCGTGCGGGCCGAGGTCAGGCGCGCCCTCGACCAGCCGCAGCGACCGATGGACCATCCGGCGGACCACCCGCGGATCGATCCGTGCTCCGCGCTCGCCGAGGAAGACAGCAGCACCGGATCCGGCCGCAAGGAGCTTCGGCCGGCCGGTCGACAACCAGGCATCCAGGGCACGCAGCGCGGGCGCCCCGATCGGCACTGTGCGCTCCTTGCTGCCCTTGCCCAGCACCCGTACGGTCCCGCGATCGGTGTCGACGTCGCCCAGATCGAGCCCGCAGAGCTCGGACACCCGGACGCCGCTGGCGTAGAGCACCTCGAGGATGGCCACGTCCCGCAGTCCGACCGGTCCGCCCGCGTCCTGGGCCCGCTCGGCGGCCCGGCTCAGCATCGCATCGGCATCCCGGCGATCCAGGGTCGGCGGCAGCGACCGGACCGACTTCGGCGAGCGGAGGGCCGAAGCCGGGTTCGTCGAGGCCCGGCCGGAATCGTACGCCCAGGCGCAGAACACCCGAGCAGCCGCAGCCCGCCGCTGGAGCGTCGCGCGCGAGGCGCCCCGGGTCTGCTGGTTCGCCAGCCAGCTCCGCAGGTCACGGATCGTGGTCGCGTCGAGATCCGCGCGGCCGAGCCGCTGCAGGTGGAGGAGCAGCGCTGCGAGATCGCCGAGGTAGGCCCGGACCGTGTGCGCCGACAGTGCTCGCTCGTGGGCGAGGTGCTGCCCGTACGCGGCCAGCAGCTCCGCGTTAGGCCGGGTCAGTGCGTCGCCGTCGTCCCCCACTCACCCACTCTGCGGCCCAGCCACGCCGCGACCAAGCCGACGCGCGGTGGTCGTCCTGCGGCGACGTGATATCCAAGACCGCATGACTCCGTTCGATGGTCGCGCTCCGCGCTCCGCGGTCATGGACTGCGCGAAGTCTCGGTCGTTCGTCACGATTTCGGACGACGCCGCGATCGGTTCAGCTCGCTCCGAATGCGGTGCTCGGCGCCCGGAATCAGTCCTCACTCCCGAGAGGCTCTGCCCATGACCGGGACGCACGATCCGCTCGACGGCGTCGATCGCATCGTGATCGGCGGCTATACGCCGGAGATGGACGGCTCCGCCGCGGGTCTGGTGATCCAGGTTCCGGACGAGAAGCATCGGTCGGCGACAACCGTGTCCGTCGCCGAGACGCCATCACCGAGCTACGTGGTCGCCCATCCGAGACGACCTTGGCTGTTCACCGCCGGCGAGGGCTCACCCGCGCTGGTGGGCAGCTATCGGATCGAGGGGTCGGGTGAGCTCACCGAGCTGACGAGCCTGGCAACCGGAGGCGATTTCGCCTGCCATCTGACGCTCAGCACGGACAACAGGCTGCTGCTGGTCTCTAACTACGGGTCCGGGTCCGTCAGCAGTTTCGGGATCGGTGACGACGGTGTGCTGACCGGGCCGCTCGACGTTCTGAGCTTCACCGGGTCGGGTCTGGATCCCGAGCGCCAAGAGCGTCCGCACGCCCACCAGACGCTGATCGTCGACGACGAGATCTTGGTCTGCGATCTGGGTACCGATCGGATCCACCGGCTGCGGGTCGATGGGTCCGGCCGCTTCTCGCGCGCGGCAGAGCCGATCCACCTGCCGGCCGGGGCCGGTCCGCGGCACGCGGTCGCGATCGAGGATCGGCTGGTGGTGGCCTGCGAGCTCAGCTCCGAGCTGTGGGTGGCGCAGCGTGCCGGTGGTAACGACGACTCTGACGGTTGGCTGGAGACCCAGCGGATCACCACCACCCGGGCCACGAAGGGTCCGCGGCAGCCGTCCGGCATCGTGACAGACGGACGGACGGTCGCGGTGGCCACCCGGGGACCGGACACGATTGCGACGTACGCGGTCGAGGACGGCGCGCTGCGTCCGTTGGCCGAGGTCGGTTGCGGTGGAGCCTGGCCGCGGGCGCTGACCCTGCGGGACCGTTGGCTGTGGGTCGCCAACCAGAACGACGGCACCCTGACCGTGCTGGACCTGAGCGATCCGGCCGCGCCGACGCCGGTCCTCGAGCTCAGCGCACCGTCCGCAACCTGCGCCGTCCTGCTCTCCGACGTCGGGCAGCTTCCTGAGTCGCCGGCGAGATAGCGTGAGCGGCGTGAGCGACGCACCATCCTCGACCGAGCCCGCGACGACGGAGACCGATCTCCGGACCGGCGGCACCGTGTTGCCGATCACCCGTTGGGGCACACCGATCATGCACGCCAGGACGCAGCCGGTGGCGCGGTTCGACAACGAGCTTCGTCATCTCTGCCGGGACATGTTTGCCACGATGTACGCCGCCGAGGGTGTCGGCCTCGCCGCAACGCAGGTCGGGGTGGATCTGGCCCTGTTCGTGTTCGACTGCCCCGATGACGACCAGGTGCGGCACGTGGGCGTCGTCTGCAACCCGGAAGTCACGCTGCCCGAGGGCAAGGACCGCAAGCTCGAGAGCGCCGACGAGGGTTGCCTTTCGCTGCCCGGAGCGTACGCGGAGCTGGCCCGCCCGGACACGGCGACGTGCCATGGGCAGGATTCCTACGGCAACCCGGTGGAGATCGAGGGCACCGGACTGCTGGCCCGCTGCCTCCAGCACGAGACCGACCACCTGAACGGGACGGTCTTCGGCGACCGGCTGGCCGATCGCGCCCGCAAGAAGCTGTATGCCAAGCACGCCGAGCTCGCGGAGCTCTACCCGGACGACTGGCCGGTCAGCGGACGACGCGGGCCCGCCGATGAGGAGCACCCGCCTACCGAGTGAGCCCGGTTGCCGATGGGACAGCACCGCACGCTGCGGTGCTGCCAGCGCGCGCAGCGTTCGCGGAAAAAGCGCGGGCCAGTGCGCGAGGGCCGCCAGGCGTTGAGCGAGGGAAGTGATCATCATCGGCGACTGACCCGCACTATTTCCGTCTATCCGGCTGAGCCGGGCGTCGTCCCCTATCTCAGCGGAGCGCGTAGCAGGCGACCGCCGCCGCGGCGGCGACGTTCAGCGAGTCGATTCCCGCATGCATGGCGATTTTCACCCGTACGTCGGCCGCGCGCGTCCAGTGCGCCGACAGCCCGGCTCCCTCGGTGCCCAGCAGGATGGCGAGTCGTCGGGGCTTTGCCACCACGTCGGCGGCGAACACCGCAAGATCGATGGCGTCGTCGGCCAAGGTCAGGGCCACCAATTCCAGCCCGGCCGTACGCAACAGCTCGGGGGTATTCGCCCAGTCCTCCAGCCGAGCCCACGGCAGGCTGAACACCGCGCCCATGCTCACCTTGATCGACCGACGGTAGAGCGGGTCGGCCGTCCGCGGCGCCAGCAGCACACCGCCCCAGCCGAGCCCGGCCGCGCAGCGGATGATCGCCCCGACGTTGGTGTGGTCCACGACGTCCTCCAGCACGACGAGCCGATCGAGCCCGAGCAGATCGGCGACGGCGTGCCGCTCCGCGCGGTGCAGCGAGGCCAGCGCACCGCGGTGGACGTGGAAGCCGGTGACCTGCTCGGCGAGGGCCTCGCTGACGACGTACACCGAGACGTCGGGCCACCGCTCCAGCACGTCGGAGAGACCGGGCAACCATCGCTCGGCGAGCAGGAAGGACCGGGGAGCGTACCCGGCATCGACCGCCCGCCGGATCACCTTCTCGCCCTCGGCGATGAACAGCCCGTGCTCGCTCTCCAGCGAGCGGCGCAGCGACGTCTCACGCAGCCGGACGTAGTCGCCGAGCCTCGGGTCTTCGGGCGCCGTCACCGCGATCTGGACCACGGCGAGCTCAGCCGGCCTGCTCGTCTCGCACCCAGGCGTCCATCCCGGGTCGGGAAAATGCGACCATTCCCCGCCGCGGCGCCCTGACCGCGCCCCGATCCTTCAACATCTTCAGCGTCATCGTCAGCTCACTCGGCTTGCGAGACATCGCCTCGGCCACCTCCGCCGTCCGGGCCTCGCCGCCGAGGCCGGCCAGCGCGGCCAGATAGTCCCGGCCCGCCGGAGTGACCGAGCGCCAGACCGAGCGATACTGGCGGGCCACGTTGAGCCGGGCCTGTTCCGCACCCGCCCGCGCCAGCTCCAGGTCGATCTCGGTCCGGCCGCCCAGCGCCTCCCAGATGGCGAAGCCGTACTCCTGGACGAAGCTCGGGTATCCCTGCGACAGGTCGATCACGAAGTCCACCGCGTCGTCGATCCAGCGGACCCCGTGGACGGCGGCCGGCTCGAGGAGCGCCTCTCGGGTCGCGTCGCGATCCAGGTTGCCCAGCTCGCGGTACTCGAACAGCCGGTCCGAGTGCGTGATCGCGTCGTCGATCGCATCCTCGAGCTCCGGCAGGCCGGCCAGCACGAGCTGGAAGGCCGGCTTGCGCAGCTGGTGCTGCACCCGACACAGGCTGATCAGGCTCGCGGGGTCGCAGTCCTGGGCCTCGTCGACGAGCACGACCAGCCCTCGCCGCTTGCCGGCGTACGTCACCGCCGTCTGCGAGATCAGGTTGAAGAAAGCGGTCTCCACCGGCGCCACAGCCGGGCCATCGGGCAGATTGCGGGCCGCGGCGACCTCCACCGGGCCGACCCGGACGCCGACCTCGGTGAGCTGGCCGTGCTTGTCGGTGAAGCTCGGATCGGCCCGGACCAGGCCGGTCAGCACGTCGGTGAGGTAGGCCCGGGCCGGGTCGGCACCGCCCGCCTGGATGCTGGCGACCCCGAACCCACGGGCGCCCGCTTCGCGCTCGAAGTAGCGCAGTAGCGCGGTCTTGCCGACCCCGCGTACGCCGGTGAAGACTCGACCGCGCATCGTGGTGTGGCCCAGGCCTTCGATGTCGGTCAGGCAACGTCGCCACCAGACCTGCGCCTCGGCCCGGCCAGGCAGGCGATAGGGCTCGGTGCCTGCCCCCGGAGCGTACGGATTGATCACGGCACGAACGATAGTCGACTTTATAAAGGATTCGTTGTATAACGCGAGCCGCGCTGCCCCGTGTTCTAAGGTGATGAATCGTGAACTCGCCCCACCTGGGCACGCTGGAGTGGCAGCTCGCTGCCGATCATCCGGAGCTGCTCGCCCGTCCGGTCGCCGCTGCGCTGATGGTGAGGAGTCTGGAGTGTTTCGTCGCCGCGATCGACCCGGACCTGGCCGACACCGCGGCGTTCTGCGCAGCGTACGAGGTGCCGGCGGAGAACTCGGCCAACTGTGTCGTCGTCGCCGGCCGCCGCGGCGAGGCAACGACGATGGCAGCCTGCATGGTGCTCGCGAGCGATCGAGCAGACGTGAACCGGACCGTACGCAAGCAGCTGGACGTCCGGAAGATCTCGTTCGCCTCGATGGCGGAGGCGGTGTCGCAGACGGAGATGGAGTACGGCGGGATCACGCCCGTCGGGCTGCCGGCCGGCTGGCCGATCCTGGTCGACGCCGCCGTTGCCGCCACCGACTGGGTCGTGATCGGCAGCGGCATTCGCGGTAGCAAGCTCCTGATTCCCGGTGCCGCCGTCGCCGCCCTGCCGAGTGCCGTGACCCTCGCTCTCGCCCTCCCCGTGTAGCGCCCATCCCCGAAAACTGGTCACCAACAACACAATTCCTCGCCGTGTCGCTGTTGTTTGCGACCACCCTTCGGGGAAGAGAGGGGCGCCGGCTCGAGCCGGACGTGGGGCGCCGCGTGCGCGAGCACGAGGCGAGGCGAGGCGGCACCTCCCGCGAGCGTCGTTAGCGGCGCCCTCCGGGGAGGGAGGAGCGAGGAGGGCGACACTCTTTTCGTCGTCCGATCGAGTAACGACTCGAGCCGGACGTGGGGCGCCGCGTGCGCGAGCGGGACAAAAAAGAAGTTCAGCGCAGCAGGTTGACGATCGCGACCACGCCGACCGCGACGATCACGATGCGATAGACCAACGGCGGCAGCTTCTTGCCGACCCGGCCACCGATCTGAGCGCCGATCACCGAGCCCACCGCGATGGCGCCGGCGGCCCACCAGTTGACGTCGTACAAGAACACGAAGATGAGCCCGGCGATCCCGTTGACCAACCCGGCGAGCACGTTCTTGATCGCGTTGATCCGCTGCAGCGCCTCGGCCAGCCCGATGCCCAGCACCCCGATCAGCAGTACGCCCTGGGCCGCCCCGAAGTAGCCGCCGTAGACGCCGGTCAGCATCACCGCGATCCAGAGCCCGATCGAACCGTGCGGCGCACTCTCGGTGATGCCGAGCCGTTCCCGCCGGGCGGCGATCTTGCGCGACAGCCAGGGCTGGACCACGACCAGCACGCAGCCCAGACCGATCAGTACCGGGACGATCGTGTCGAACGCCGACGACGGCAGCTTCAGCAGCAGCAGCGCACCGATGATCCCGCCGACCAGCGACGCCGCACCGAGACGGATCAGCCGGGACCGCTGCCCACCCAGCTCCCCGCGGGTCGCGAGCGCGCCTGACACCGAGCCTGGCACCAGACCGATCGTGTTCGAGACGTTCGCGGTGACCGGGGGTACGCCCAGCGCCAGCAGGGTCGGGAACGTCACCAACGTTCCCGACCCCACCACGGTGTTGATCAGTCCCGCCGCCGCCCCGGCGGCGACCAGGGCGAGGAGCTCCAGCCAGCTCACCGCGGAGTCGGTGCCGACTCCTCGCGCGGATCAGCCAGCGGAGCCCTTTCCGGCTCGCCGAGGTCCCGGCCGTCGCCGACCGCGGGCTGCTCGGTGCCGACCCCGCCGTACAGCCGGCCGACGCGGGCCGTCTCCAGCTCCTGCGCCGCGTCGATCGCTGCCTGAACGGTCTTCTGCGACTTGGCCTCTTCCTCGGCGAACTGCTTCTCGATCTCGGCCTGTACGTCGACCTTGGGTGGCGCGGTGAACTCGCCCTTCGCCGCCTGCGGGATCGCGGAGGCGACCTGACCGACCGCGCTGCCGAGGCCCTCGAGGGCCTTGTTCAGCTCGCTCGGCACAATCCAGACCTTGTTCGCGTCGCCGCGGGCGATGGTCGGCAGCATCTGCATGTACTGGTAGGCCAGCAGCGCCTGGTCCGGCTGGCCGGCATGGATCGCCTCGAACACCGTCGAGATCGCCTGTGCCTCGCCCTCGGCCCGCAGCATCTTGGCCTGCCGGTCGGCCTGAGCCCGGAGCACCGCAGCTTCCCGATCACCCTGCGCCCGCAGGATCGCCGACTCCTTCTCACCACCGGCCGCCAGGATCTGGGACTGCCGCTGGCCCTCCGCGATCAGGATCGAGGCCCGCTTGTCGCGCTCGGCGCGGGCACCCTTCTCCATCGCATCGCGAATGGTGGCCGGCGGCTCGATGGCCCGCAGCTCCACCCGGTTGACCTTGATCCCCCACTTGCCGGTCGCCTCGTCCAGCACCGCCCGCAGCTGCTGGTTGATCTCCTCGCGGCTGGTCAGGGTCTGCTCCAGATCCAGCCCACCGATGATGTTGCGGAGCGTGGTCATGGTCAGCTGCTCGATGGCGCGGATGTAGTCCTGCGCCTCGTACGCCGCCCGCACCGGGTCGATCACCTGGAAGTAGATCACCGAGTCGATGCTCACCATCAGGTTGTCCTCGGTGATCACACCCTGCGGCGGGAACGGCACGACCGACTCGCGCATGTCGATGTGGTAGCGGACCCGGTCGACGATCGGGACGACCAGGTGCGGGCCGGGTTCGAGCACCCGGTTGAACTTCCCCAATCGCTCGATCAGACCGACCCGCTGCTGACGGATCACCTTCACCGAGCTGATCAAGACGTAGGCCAACAAGAACAACGCCGCAATGGCGATGATCAGGCCGATGACGTCACCCACGAGGGTGCCTCCTCACAATTGCTGTCCGACTCACCGGATGAGCGAACCAGTGCATCACGGCAACGGTTCGTGTGCGGGATAGACGACGGCGATCGCGCCGTCGATCTCGTACACCTCGATCTCGGTGCCCTTCTCGATGACCGTGCTGCGGTCGTACGAACGTGCGCTCCAGGTCTGTCCGTCGACCTTGATCTCGCCGCCGTCGCGGGTGATCTGCGCGGTGGCCATGCCGGTGCTGCCGACCATCTTCGCTGTCGACGACCGATAGCCCGGCATCTCCCGGACCCGCCTCATCAATGTCGGTCGGAGCAGCAGCAGGCTCCCGACGGACACGATGATGGCCACACCGACCTGCAGCCACCAAACCCCGGGGGCCAGTGCCGCCGTTGCGGCGCCGGCCAGCGCACCGGCGGCAAGCATGATCAGTACCAGATCGAGCGACATGATCTCGGCGACCGCGAGCAGGAACGCGAGGCCGAGCCACAGCGCCCAGGCGTTGTCCCCCAGCCAGTCGGTCAAGTTCACTCTTCTATCGTGCCACTTGCCGGGTGAACGCCCGGTTCACGCGGCGCAGTGTGCGGGTCCGGTCGTCTTCAGATCGCACGGGCGGCCCAGCGGCCCGCGGTCTCGCTGAGGTCCAGATCGAGGTCGAAGGTGGCCTTCAGGTTCTTCGCGGTCAAGGTCTCGGCGAGCGGGCCGGCGGCCACCACCTTGCCGTTTCGCAGCAGCAGGGCGTGGGTGATGCCGACGGGAATCTCCTCGACGTGATGGGTGACCAGCACACTGGCCGGTGCGTACGGGTCTCGCGCCAGGTCTCCCAGCGTCCGCACCAGCGACTCCCGGCCGCTCAGGTCCAGTCCGGCAGCGGGCTCGTCCAGCAGCAGCAGCTCTGGGTCGGTCATCAGGGCGCGGGCGATCTGGACGCGCTTCCGCTCGCCCTCGCTGAGGGTGCCGAACGTCCGGTCGGCCAGCTTCGCGATACCGAGTGAGGCGAGCAGCTCATCGGCCCGGACATGATCCAGCTCGTCGTAGTCCTCGCGCCAGCGCCCGATCACCGCGTACGAGGCGGAGACGACCACATCGTGGACGCGTTCGCTCCGCGGGATCCGCTCCGCCAGGGCCGCCGAGGTGATCCCGATCCGCGGCCTGAGCTCGAAGACGTCGACCGTGCCGAGCACCTCGCCGAGCAGCCCGGCGACGCCGCTGCTGGGGTGGATCTGGGCCGCCACGATCTGCAGCAGGGTGGTCTTGCCGGCACCGTTCGGGCCGATCACGACCCACCGATCCGATTCGTCCACCCGCCAGGTGAGGTCGTCGATCAGGGTCGCACCGCCGCGCACGATGCTCACCCCAGCCAGGTCCACGACTGCCGCCATGGGACAGAACCTATCGTCCGCTCTCGACCGGTCGCTGCGGTGCCGTCCGGCTCGCGTCCGCGCGTCGTCCGGGCAAGAACCGATCCCCGAGCCAGAACAGGCACGACACCGCGAAGAGCAGAATCAAGATCGCGACGCAGTACACCGCGACAACGCCCGCGCCACTCTCGCCGACGTCGAGGAAGAAGTACGGATACCACCCGGTCAGTGCGCCCACCACCAGCGTGTAGATCAACCACGCCAGCGGCCAGATCAAACCCGTCAGGACCACGCGGAACGTGACCCGCCGTCGCGGCCCGAACGCCAACCAGCAGCCGACCGCCAGGATCGGCACCACGATGTGCACCAAGGTGTCGGTGATCCACAGCGCACCGTGGAAGTCGTCGAGGGGGTGCAGCAGGAACCAGTGCACCAGTCCGACGATCGTGATCCCGGCGAGCGCGTCGACTCTCGCGATGCGCCAGCCCGGACCGTCTCGGTCGAGCCGCCGCGCGAGCGTCAGCGAGGTCAGTGCGACCAGCAGGTTCGTCTGGGTGGTGAAGTAGCTGAAGAACCGCCACGCACGCACGCTCACGGGCGGCCCGACGGTCCCAGGGTCGTCCCAGACGCCCTGCAGGTCCTGGACGAACTGCCAGCCCAAGGAGACGGTCGCGACCACGAACGTCAGGCCGAAGCAGGCGCGTGCCACGCGATCCATCCTCACCGGAGGAGCCTATTCTCCGCGGCGCCGGTCGGGCGTCACGTTTGTGTGGTGTGCCGACGACGGACCGGATGTCGCCACTCGTGCCGCAGCGGATGGCATCGGCGCATATGGTGGCGCGGTGCAGACTCTCCCGGCTCTCCGGCTGACTGCCGCGCTCAATGCGCTCGCAGGCGAGTCCGTCGTGTCCGCAGAGATCTGGGTCCGCAGCGTGATCGGCCCCGAGGTCGCCCACCACGTCGTCGATCCGGAGAATCTGTTGGGACTGGGCGGACTGCACTCTCCGCCGCTGGCAGAGAGCCTGCCGCAGCTGGTGGCGCTGGAGCCCGAGTTGTGGATGCTGAGCCTGCCGGTGCCCGGCGCGCTGGGAGGACTCCGTGGTCCGAGGGAGCTGAACGTGGCCGCGGTCGAGCAGGGCGAGGCGGTTGTCGCCGTGACCGCCGGCCTTGCCCTGGTCCCGTACCGGGTGGGCCCGGCGATCCAGTGGCGCGTCTTCACCGCGGAACGACCCCTGCTGCCGATCGATCCGTACAACGCCGAGCGCGAGCTGAGCGAGTCGGTGCTGCGGGCCGCGGCCACCCTGCAGCAGCTCGACGTGGCCGGCGGTGCTCGACCGGCCGATCCCGACCTGCGGCTGCCGACCGCGTATCCGAATCGCCAACGACTGGCCGCGGACCGGGCCGCTCGCCTGCTGGTGGCGTGCGAGGCGGCCCTCGGCGACGACGGCGCCAGCCTGAGCTCGTACGAGGCCGACGTCCGGGCACGGGAGCTTCGGGCCGTTCGAGACGCTGCCCGAGCTTCACTCTGCGCCGCCGTGACCTGGCGTCGAACCCCGGGCGATGGCGCAGCGGCAACCAGCAACGCCGCCCTCCGCGGTTCGGAGTGACGTCCGCTTCTTCGCCCGGTCGGTCGCCCCGCCCGGTTCACCCCCGCCCGGTTGGTCCCCGCCCGATCTCCCGGGAACCGGCGGCGGACCGCCCACTTCCGTACAGTGTGCGCATGCAGGCGGGTGCAGTGATCGCGATCGGAGGCGCCGAGGCCAAGCTCCGGCGTCGCAGTGTCCTTCAGGCCTTTGTCAACGAGGCCGGCGGAGCGGAGGCCAGGATCGCGGTCGTCCCGTCGGCGTCCTCACTGGGCCCCGAGGTCGTCGAGGTCTATCGGGCGGTGTTCACCTCGCTCGGGGCGGCGGAGGTGATCGAGCTCCGTCCGCGCATCCGCGCGGAGGCGACCGCCGAGCTGGCCGCGCCGCTGAGCGAGGTTTCCGGCGTCTTCATGACCGGCGGGAACCAGCTCAAGCTCAGCGCCTTCGTCACCGGGACACCGTTCGGCGACGCGATCATCGCCGCGCACGCTCGCGGCGCCGTGGTCGGCGGTACGTCGGCCGGCGCCTCGATCCTGGCCGAGCACATGATCGCGTTCGGCTCCGGTGGAAGCACCCCGAAGCAGCGGATGAGTCAGCTGGCGGTCGGGCTCGGACTGGTGCCGGGAACCGTCATCGATCAGCACTTCGAGCAGCGCAATCGTTATGGACGGCTGCTCTCGCTGGTGGCCCAGTCGCCCTCCCTGCTGGGCATGGGGATCGACGAGGACACCGCAGCGGTGATTCGCGACGGCCGGCTCAGCGTGGTCGGCAAGGGATCGGTCACCATCGTCGACGGTCACCAGCTGGTCTCGAACGCGTACGAAGCGAAGCGCACCGCTCCGCTGCTCGTGTCCGGCGCCGTGCTCCATGTGCTGCCAGCCGGAGGCGCGTTCGACCTCGCCACCCGGAGCCTGATCGTCTTCGACACGCCCGTGGAGGAGCTGGAGCTGGAGGAGCTGCGCGCTGCCGAGTCGGACCTGCAGGACATGGCCCGGGAGATCGCCGCCGAGGGCGTCTCGCCTACCGACTATGCGCGGCATCTGCGCCGAAACCGGCGTGCCTGAGCCCAGACCCGCGAGGCACCGACCCCGCTAGAACTCCCGGCCGCCTCCCACGGGTTCCAGCCATCCCGAGGTGATTTCGGCACGCCAGACCGGCAGAAAGCACCCAATCAGCCTGCAGATCCATCACTGGCATGCGGAAATCAGGTTCAGGCCAGATAGCCTGGGTCTGCCGTTCAGCTAGGGTCGAGTCACCCTCAGCCGACCGGATCACCGTTTGTGGGGCGCCTCATGCAGCACGAGATCGACTTCTCGGCCACACCAGACTTCCTGCAGCCGGCCGTCCTGGACCGCCCGGACTGCCGGATCCATTACTGGACGGCCGGTTCGGCGGATGGCATCGAGGTCGTGCTGGCCCACGGCGCCACGGCCGATCACCGGATGTTCAACGCACAGCTGCCGTCGCTGGTCGACGCCGGCCATCGGGTCGTCGTGTACGACGCCCGCGGGCACGGTGCGAGTCGACCGATGGTCACGACCCCGAGCATCGACGACTATGTCGAGGATCTGCTCGCCCTCACCGACCACCTTCGGCTCGACCGGCCGGTCCTGCTCGGCCAGTCCCTCGGCGCGTACGTCGCCCAGCACGCCCTGATCCGGCGGCCCGAGGATTTCCGTGCCCTGGTGGTGATCGGAGGCATCGCGGTCAGCGACCCCGTGTCACGACCGGACGTGATCCTGCTCCGGTCGGCCCCGGCGATCGTCCGGCTGCTGCCGTGGTCGCGCTTCGTCCGGATGTCCGCCCGTGCTGCAGCGGTGACGCCGGAGGCGCAGACGTACATGCTCGACTGCCTCCGGACGCTGGACCGCCGCCAGTTCGCCCGGATCTGGCACGGGGTGAGCACGGCGGTCCGGGTCGAGGGATTCTCGTCGCTGCCGGATGTCCCGACGCTGTGGACGTACGGCGACCACGACGACCGCGGCAAGATCGCCCGCGACGCGCGTGGGATGGCCGGGCGTCGCCTGCCGCACGTCACGATGGCGATCATCGGCGACGCCGGCCACAACGCAAACCAGGACAACCCGGCCGCCTTCGATGAGCTGTTGCGCGCATTCCTCGGCACTCTCGAGCCGGCCGGCGGATCTACGGTGGAGACGTGAATCAGGCCGCGCTGCTGGACCGGATCCGGGACTCCGTGATCGGTGACGACCAGGTGATGCACGGGCCGTACGGTCCGCGCCGGGTGACCTACGCCGACTACACCGCCAGCGGCCGCGCCCTGGACTTCATCGAGGACTTCGTGCGACACGAGGTGCTTCCCCGCTACGCCAACACCCACACGGAGTCCAGCGGAACCGGGCTGCAGACCACCCGGCTGCGCGAGGATGCTCGCGAGTTGATCAAGACCGGTCTGGGCGCCGGCGACGACGTCGCGGTGATCTTCTGCGGCTCGGGCTCCACGGCCGCGATCGACAAGGTCATCGGGCTGTTCGGTCTGCGCATTCCCGCCGATCTCGACGACCGTTACCGCCTGTCCGACCGGATACCAGCAGCAGAGCGCCCGGTCGTGTTCATCGGCCCCTTCGAGCACCACTCCAACGAGCTCGGCTGGCGCGAGTCGATCTGTGACGTCGTGACCATCCCGGAGGATGCCGACGGCCACATCGACCTGGCTTCGCTCGATCAGGCGCTGCGGACGTACGAGGAGCGCCCGGTCAAGATCGGCTCCTTCTCCGCGGCCTCGAACGTCACCGGCATCGTCACCGACACCCATGCGATCGCCGATCTGCTGCACCGACACGGCGCACTGTCGTTCTGGGACTTCGCCGCGGCAGCGCCGTACGTCGCGATCGAGATGGACCGGCACTGCGGTGCGCACGCTGACTGCTCGATGGATGCGGTGTTCGTCTCGCCGCACAAGTTCGTCGGTGGACCCGGCACACCGGGGGTGCTGGCGATCCGGAAGAACCTGTTGCGCAACCGGGTGCCTGTGGTCCCCGGCGGCGGAACCGTCACGTACGTCAACCCCACCGACCACGACTACCTGGCCGATCCCGAGCACCGCGAGGAGGGCGGTACGCCGGCGATCGTCGAGTCGATCAGGGCCGGGCTGGTGTTCCAGCTGAAGGAAGCCGTCGGCGTCGAGGTCATCCGCGAACGGGAAGAGGTGCTGCTGCGGCGGGCCGTGACCGCCTGGCGGCAGGTGCCGGAGATCGAGATCCTGGGCAACCTGGCCGCCGAACGGCTCTCGATCGTGTCGTTCGTCGTCCGGCGGCGCGACGGAGGAGGTCGGATCGGGCCCTACCTGCACCACAACTTCGTGGTGGCGCTGCTCAGCGATCTGTTCGGCATCCAGTCGCGAGGTGGCTGCTCGTGCGCGGGGCCGTACGGTCATCGCCTGCTCGGCATCGACGTCGAGCGCTCGCACGCTTTCGAGCGGGAGATCAGCGGCGGCTGCGAAGGCATCAAGCCCGGCTGGGTGCGAGTCAACCTCAACTACTTCGTCTCCGACACGGTGGTCGAGTACCTGATCGCGGCGGTCAGTTTCGTCGCCCGGCACGGCTGGCGGTTGCTGCCCGACTACCGCTTCGACCCGGCGACCGGACTATGGCGGCACCGTCGGGGACCGGTCGAGCCGCCGCTGCGGCTCGACCAGATCTCGTACGAACCCACGACCGGTGAGATGCGCTATCCGCATCACGACGAGCCCGTGCCGGAGACCGCGCTGGCCGGTTACCTGGCCGATGCCGAGCGGATCATCGCCGCCGGCGAAGTGCCCGTTCGCGACGGCGGCGAACCCATCGCCGAGCTGTCCGCGGACTTCGAGCAGCTGCGCTGGTTCGAGCTGCCGGCAGCCTGCCTCCGCGGCTAGCCGTTTCCGCCGCCTGAAGAAAGTGCCGACCATCTCGATCGTTTTTCCCGCGTGTCGACAATATCCGCGCAACAATGCAGGCACCCCTCATCCCCCGAAGGCCTGCGATGCCCACGTTCCGCCGCTTGATCAGCATGTTCGCCGCAGCCACCTTGGTGGCCGCCTGTCTCCCAGCGCTGTCGGCGCACGCCGGGCCACCCGGCGCCGAGCACCGGCCGGACCTGCAGACGATCATCCCCACCGGCGCCTTCTCGATCGTCGGCTCCGGGACGACCCGGGAGTTCCGCTACACACACCTGATCTACGACGCAGGGCCGGGACCTCTGGAGATCCAGCCGAGCTACGACCAGGCCATCGGCGGCTACCGCGGGCGGCAGCTGCTGTTCACCCACAACGCGGCTGGTGTCTGGTCCCGGGTGCGCGACGTGCGAGTGCCGGACGTGTTCGTGTACCACGCAGAGCACGGGCACTTCCACTTCCCGCTGGCGAGCTTCGGCCTGTACACGGTCGCCCGCGACGGCGGACCCGGCGTCCCCGTCGCGCTCTCGCCGAAGATCGGCTTCTGCATCGACGACTCCTACATCTACAACTCCACGATCGAGCACAGCGGGACGTTCATCGGCTCCCGGAGCAGCTGCGCCGACCCGAGCGGCCTGCGCGGCATCTCCGTCGGCGGCGCCGACGAGTACGACTACCGCGACCCGGGTCAGGCCATCCCGATCGACGGCGTCCCGGACGGGACGTACTGGTTCAAGGCGATGAGCGACCCGAACAACGACGTGGTCGAGGCGAACGAGAGCAACAACGAGACCGACGTGAAGGTCACGATCCACAACGGGGACGTGATCGTGGGAGAGGTCGTCCGTCCCGACACGACGCCACCGACCGGTGCCATCTCCGCCCCCGCTGACGGCAGCGTGCTGGCTGGATCGGTGCGGCTGAGCGTCACCAGCCCGACGGCGAACGTACGCCGGGTGGACTTCGTCGCCGACGGCGTCGTGGTCGGCAGCTCGACCGCGACGTCGGGACCGTGGACGTACAGCTGGAACACGGCCGCCGTCGTCGACGGCGAGCACTGGCTGTCCGCTCGGATCACCGACGCTGCCGGACGAACCGGCAACACCGGCGTGACGGCGGTCAGCGTGTCGAATGCAGCACCACCGCAGCCAGGGTCGGGTCTATCGGTGATCCGCAGCGTCAGCGCCGACGGGCACGACGCGCAGACGGCGACACTCGACACCGGCCTCGCCGCCGGTGACCTCCTGCTCGCGATGGTCAGTTCCGACGGGCCGGCCGACGCCGCCCAGTCGTCGGTCGTCAGAGGTGGCGACCTCAGCTGGTCGCTGGTCCGCCGCTCCAACGGCCAGCCCGGGACGAGCGAGCTGTGGAAGGCGAGCGTCCCGGGCGATGCGGCTGCGGCGGGGGTCGAGGTGACCGCCACTCCGCAGTTGTCCGGCTACGACCAGTCCCTCACCGTGCTGACGTTCCGCGGCGCGGCGGGGGTCGGCGCCTCCGCCGGAGGAGGATCCGCGTCGGGGGTCCCGAGCACCTCGGTGAAGACCACCCGGGCAGGGTCGTGGGTGTTCGGCGCCGGCAACGACTGGCACCAGGCCGTCGGCCGGACGACCGGCAGCGGTCAGCAGCTCCGGCACCAGTGGCTGGACACCGGCGTCGGCGACACGTTCTGGGCCCAGTCTCGCCAGGCGCCGAGCGGCACCGCGGGCAGTGTCGTCACACTCGACGACCCGGCCCCGGCCGGGGCCCGGTGGAACCTCGCGGCCGTCGAGGTAGTGCCGTCATCGGCCCCCACCGACACCACCAAGCCGGTGGTGAAGATCACCGACCCGGAGCCCGGCAGCACACTTCGTGGCACGGTGAACATCGGCGCCACCGCGGCCGACGACACCGCAGTCAGCGCCGTCCGCTTCTACGTCGACGGCAAGCAGATCGGCTCCCCGGATACCAGACCCCCGTTCGCCATCGCCTGGCGCACAACCGACACCGCCAAGGGCCGACACACGATCACCGCCCGCGCGACGGACCGGGCGGGCAACGTCGGCAGCTCGCCGGGCGTCGTCGTCGGCGTCGACAACTCGGCACCACCGCCCGCAAAGATCGTGATCGAGAAGAAGTCGAGCAAGCACGGTCGGAGCAAGATCAAGACGAGCCAGATCACGACCAAGCACCGCGGCGACCTGCTGCTCGCATTCGTGGCGTTCGACGGGCCGAAGTCGCCGGCTCAGTCGGCGAAGGTGTCCGGGGCGGGTCTGAAGTGGACCCTGATCAAGAGATCGAACACCCAGCGCGGTGTGTCGGAGATCTGGTCGGCTCGGGCCAAGAACACCGTGAAGAAGAAGCGGATCACAGCCAAGGCCACCCACTCCGGGTCCGACGGGATGATCAGCGTGATCGCCTTCCGCAACGCCGCTGGGACCGGCGTGGCCGGAGCAGCAGGCGCCCCGAAGAGCGCGCCGTCGATCTATCTGCCTGCCGTCGCCGACGCGTCGTGGGTGTTCGCAGTCGGAAACGACTGGGATCGCGCCGTCGGACGTGCTCCCGTCTCGGGCCAGGTGCTCCAACACCAGTGGCGCGACACCCGGGTGAAGAGCACGTTCTGGGTCCAGTCGACCGCCAAGCCGGTGACCCAGGCCGGGCTGGTCACCATCGCCGACAAGACGCCGACGACCGACCGCTGGAACTTTGCCGCCGTTGAGGTGCGGGCGGCGCCGGGCAAGCGCTGATCGCATCTGGGCCGCGATCGGCCCCCGATCGCCACGCGTCCTCTCCCCAGCCGAGTTCGCCCCGCCTGCGTGGATCTGCCCCGGCTGCAGCCGGGGCAGATCCACGCTGATGGGGCGAACTCGAGCGACGGTGGGGTCGGGTCCTGGGACCGAGGTCGGTCGGGAGAGGTGCCGGCCGGCCGGACACCACCTCCCCCACTCGGCGGGGTGGGTGGAAGGATCGCCCCCAGACCCGCGATCGACTCCTGAGGAGACCCTGGTGAGCGACAGCGCAGCACCGATCGACAAGTCCCAGGCCCCGCGTCCCGAGCTCGAGATCATCTCCAGCCGCGTCTATCGAGGGCCGAACGTGTGGCACTACGACCCGGCGGTCCATCTCGTCGTCGACCTCGGCGTGCTGGAGGACTTCCCCACCGACCAGATCCCGGGGTTCACCGACGGCCTGCTCGCGCGGCTGCCCAACCTGAAGAACCACAGCTGCAGCCGCGGCCGGCGTGGCGGCTTCGTCGAGCGGCTCAACGAGGGCACCTGGCTCGGCCACGTCGCCGAGCACGTCGCGCTCCAGCTGCAGCAGGAGGTCGGCCACGACATGCGCCGCGGCAAGACCCGACAGGTGAAGGGCGAGCGCGGCCGCTACAACGTGATCTACGCGTACTTCGACGAGGGCGTCGGGCTCGCGGCGGGCGAGCTCGCGGTGCGGCTCGTCAACGACCTCGTGCAGCACGACCCCGAGTTCGACTTCGACGCCGAGCTCGAGCGGTTCATCGTCCGCGGCGAACGGTCGGCCTTCGGCCCGTCGACCCAGGCGCTGGTGGACGAGGCGGTGAGCCGGGACATCCCGTACATCCGGCTGAACACCGCCTCGCTGGTCCAGCTCGGGCAGGGCGTGCACCAGAAGCGGATCCGGGCGACGATGACCTCGCAGACGTCCTCGGTCGCTGTCGACATCGCCAGCAACAAGGAGCTGACCCTGCAGCTGCTGTCCTCGGCCGGCCTGCCGGTGCCCCGGTCCCAGTCCGTTCGGGTGGTGGACGACGCGGTCCGGCTGGCGAACCGGATCGGGTTCCCGGTCGTCGTCAAGCCGCTGGACGGCAACCACGGCCGCGGGGTGATCCTCGATCTGCGCAGCGACGACGCCGTTCGGGCGGCCTTCCCGCTGGCCAAGGAGGAGTCGCGCAACGGATGGGTGATCGTCGAGACCTTCGTCACCGGCCGGGACTACCGCTGTCTGGTGATCGACGGCAAGATCGCCGCCATCGCCGAGCGGGTGCCGGCCCACGTGATCGGCGACGGTACGTCCACGGTCACCGAGCTGGTCGAGCGCACCAATGCCGACCCGCGCCGCGGCGTCGGGCACGAGAAGGTGCTCACCCGGATCAAGGTCGACGCCGCTGCTGTCGAGCTGGTCGCCGAGCAGGGGTACGGCATGGACGACGTCCCGCCGAACGGCGAGATGATCAAGCTCACTCTCACCGGCAACATGTCCACCGGTGGCATTTCGATCGACCGCACCTTCGAGGCGCACCCGGAGAACATCGAGATAGCCGAGGAGGCGGCCCGGGTCGTCGGGCTCGACATCGCCGGCATCGACTTCATCGCCCCCGACATCACCCAGCCGGTCCGCGAGACCGGCGGTGGCATCGTCGAGGTGAACGCCGCACCCGGGTTCCGGATGCACACCCATCCAACGATCGGCGACCCGCAGTACATCGCCAAGCCGGTGATCGACATGCTCTTCCCGCCGGGCGCACCGAGCCGGATCCCGATCGTCGCCGTCACCGGCACGAACGGCAAGACGACCACCTCGCGGATGATCGCGCACATCTTCAAGGGCATCGGCAAGAAGGTGGGGATGACATCGACCGACGGCGTGGTCGTCGACGAGCGCTTGATCATCCGAGCCGATGCCTCCGGGCCTCGGTCGGCGAAGATGGTGCTGCAGAACCCCCGGGTGGACTTCGCGGTGTTCGAGGTCGCTCGCGGCGGCATCCTGCGCGAGGGTCTCGGGTACGAGCGCAACGACGTCGGGGTTGTCCTCAACGTGCAGCCTGATCATCTCGGTCTGCGTGGGATCGACACCGTCGAGCAGCTCGCCGAGGTGAAGGCTGTCGTCGTGGAAGCCGTTCCCCGCAACGGATTCGGCGTGCTCAACGCCGACGACCCGCTGGTCCGCGGGATGCGCCGGCGCTGCTCCGGACGGATCGTCTGGTTCACCCTGTCCGAACCGGGCAGCGAGGTACGGACGTACGTCGATGATCACTGCCGCCGCGGCGGCACCGCCGTCGTGCTGGACCACAGCGACAAGGGCGACATGATCGTCGTCCAACAGGGCCGGCGTTCGATGCAGCTGGCCTGGACGCATCTGCTGCCGTCGACCTTCGGTGGCCGGGCCATGATGAACGTCCAGAACGCGATGGCCGCCGCTGCCGCGGCCTTCGCGGCCGGTGCGTCCCTGCACGACATCAGACAGGGTCTGCGAACGTTCTCGACGAACTACTACCTCGCCCCCGGACGGCTCAACGAGGTCAGCGTCGAGGGCCGCACCGTGATCGTGGACTATGCCCACAACGCGCCGGGCCTGCGCATGCTCGGCGACTTCGTCGACAAGACCGGTGACTCGATCGACGCCACCACCGAGCTGGGCCACATCACCCGGATCGGCGTGATCGCCACCGCCGGCGATCGGCGCGACTCCGACATGCGTGAGCTCGGGCAGGTCGCCGCGCACCACTTCGACGTGGTGATCGTCCGCGAGGACGACAGCCTCCGCGGACGGACTCGCGGTCAGGTCGCCGAGCTGATCGCCGAGGGCGTACGCGGCGAGATTGGTGGCGACGGCGTGCGCTGCAAGCAGCTCGAGATCGTCCTCGACGAGCTGGACGCGACCCGGCACGCGATCACGATCTCCAACCCGGGCGATCTGATCGTCATCTGCGTCGACAAGCACGCGTCCGTGATGGGCGTGCTGGAGTCGTACGGCAAGCAGGCCCAGCCAGGATCTCGTCCCGAGCGGGAGGGCGGCCCGGACAACGCCGTCGCCGACCCGGACTTCCTCCCCGCGGGTTCCTGATCCTGCGACCTGCACCGATGGCCGCCCGCTGCGGTTAGGCTGGCCGCCGGTGCCGCTGCCGACCAACCCGGTCGCACGCGGGCAACCGATCGAGCGACTCGGAGGAGACGGATGGGAATCGGACTCGGCATACTGCTGGTGGTCGTTGGGTTGGTGTTGATGTTCGCCGTCAACGTGAACATCCCCTACGTCAGCGACAACACCCTCGGCCTCATCCTGCTCATCGCCGGCGTGCTGGCGATCGTGCTCGCCCTGGTGATGAACGCACAGCGCTCGCGGACCAAGCATGTGCAGGAGAACCGGTACGACGGGCCGCCGCCGGCGGCCTGATCACCGCTCGCCGCCCGGTTACCGGTTCCGTACATCTGGGCGATGCGGTGCGAAGAGGAAGCCGGATCAGGCCCGATTTGGCCACATCTGGGCGATGCGGTGCGAAGACGAGGCGCAGTCGGCCCAGTGCCGCTGCACCCCGGGACGGCGACGCCGGGACCTGAGGTCAGGCGTGCTGCCTGGGTTCGTGCGCGCGGTGTCCCTCGGGCTCGATCTGGAACGTGCAGTGCTCGACGTCGAAGTGGTCCTCCAGGCACTCGCCCAGCCGGTCGAGAACCTCCCCCGTCCGGCCGCTGTCGATGCACTCCGCGTCCACCACGACGTGCGCCGACAGTACCGGCACCCCGCTGGTGATCGTCCAGGCATGCAGATCGTGCACGTCGATGACGCCCGGGACCTCGCGGATGTGCTGCCGGATCTCGTCCAGGTCGGTGCCTCGCGGCGTAGCTTCCAGCAGCACGTCGACCACATCGCGGAGCAGTCCGACAGCCCGCGGCACGATCAGCACGAAGATCAGCAGCGACGCGATCGAGTCCGCCCGGGTCCAGCCGGTCAGCTCGATCACGATCGCCGCCGCGACCACGGTCAGCGACCCGATCAGGTCGCCCAGCACCTCCAGATAGGCACCGCGCAGGTTCAGGCTCTCCTTCCGGCCGCCGCGCAGGATCAGCAGGCCGGCCGTGTTGGCCACGGCTCCGATCAGCGCGACGGCGAGCATCAGCCCACTCGAGATGTCCTCCGGCTGGTTCCAGCGGTCGATCGCCCGGATCAGTACCCAGACGGCGACGGCGACGAGCAGCACGGCATTGACCATGGCGGCCAGCACCTCGACCCGCTGGAGGCCGTACGTCCGTGCCGTGGTCGCCGGCCGGGTCGCCAGCACGCTCGCGACCAGGGCGATGATCAGTCCGGTGGAGTCGGTGAGCATGTGGCCGGCGTCGGCCAGCAGAGCCAGCGAGCCGGAGAGCAGGCCGCCGACGACCTGGATCACGAAAACCGCGGCCGTGATCGCCACGACCAGGATCAGACGCTTGCGGTGCCGACCGGTGGCCGTGACCGGTGCATGGCTGTGGCCGTGGGCGTGCCCGCCGGTCAAGGCGCCAGCTTGGGGTCGCGACTCATCGCCATATGACGATGTAATCCCCTTCCGCCAAACCGGTCAATGTGAGCCCGGTCGCGTTCGAGGCCTCAGCGGCCGGAGTCCGACCAGGCACTAGCGGATCTCCATCGCATCCGCTGACGGCGGCCCGGGCCGCGTCGTGGAGGGTCGGTCGAGATAGAAGTACGCCGTCGAGGCGATGTCGTCACGCAGCGGGAGGTAGCGCTGACCGCTGCGCCAGCCGAGCGCCTGGATGTCGACCCGCAGCCGGTCGGCGAAGCTGATCGGGTCGAGGACGTGGAACCGGTACATCCCGAAGCGCTGTTGCGACGCGTACAGACCGTCGGGCCGGATCACCTGCGGCAGCCCGAGGTAGGGAGTGGAGAACTCGGTGTACCCACGGCCGGGGACGTCGAAGTTCCACGCTCCCCCGAAGTAGTCCTCGGTGCCCGTGCCACAGATCGTCGGGAAGTCATCGTCGTCGTCGAGGTAGAACTTGACCTCGCCCTCGCCCCACCAGCCGCTGGAGTTCACGCCCCAGGCGAGATACGTGCCGACGTAGTGGCCGGCGCCGACCACCCCGTCGACAATGGTGTGCGGTACGAGCTCGCCGAGTGGGTTGCTGCGCCGCCACTGCGCGTGCAGGTACGCGTCCTGGGAGTGGTCGGCACCGATCTCGTACGTGATCTGGTAGTAGACGGTGACACTCCGGTCGGACGTGTTCTCGACGGTGAACCTGGCTCCGCTGCGGAACGGCATGGGCCAGTAGGAGTTGAAGCCGCCATTGGGGTTCGCCGCGATCGGCTGGGCGTTGACCTGGGCGAATCGCCCCCAGCCGTTGCAGAAGAAGTCACCGCAGGGGACCTCGACGGCGGGCTCTGTGCTTTTGTCCCAGTAGGCCCTGAGGACGAGCGTGCGCCAGTGGTCGACATGGGTGGTCAGCCACAGGTGGGTGACTTTCCCGGCCCCCTCGATCTGTCCGAGGGTGAACGTCTCACCGGGCCCGATCTCGACGCTCGGTGAGATCTTCCAGCCCGGTCCGAGATCGCGGGCGGCCTTCGCACCGGTCCCACCGATCGCCCGGCCGCCGCCCCCGGGCGACCCGTCGAGGTTCTCCGGCGAGATCGATCGGGTCTTGACCTGGCGTCGCCGTCCCAGCTGACTGAGATCCGCACTGATCATGATTGATCGTAGGATCCGGTGACTGAACGGAGGGCGCGGCGGGACCTGATTTCGACACGCCAGTCGACCGATCACGATCAGAATGGACCGATCGCAGAGCTCTAGCGGGAGAAATCAGGTGGACGCCTGCCTGGCCGCGCGCACCTTCGCCGCCAGGGCGGGCGGGTCGTCCCGAGTTCCACCCTGGGCGCTGAGCCACTCGTCCAGCTGCTCGCGCTGTTCGTGCGCCATCACACCGATCACATCGCCCGGCCGTGCCTGGGACGCCAGCCAGGCGGCCCCATCGACCTCGCCGCCGAACTCGGGAACCTCCTCGACCCCGGCGTGAGCCAGTCCCTGCCGGAGCAGCTCCGAGACCTGCTCGGCCGACCGCCCCCGGAGATACTCGGGCTTCTGCAGGATTGCCACGACGTCCGCTCCGACGCCGGCCATCTCGCCGAGCCGAACGAAGACGTCGTCGCCACGGTCGCCGGCCGTGCCGACCCCGAACAGCAGGCGAGCGCCCGGCGGGCGGATCCCGTTCAGGATCTCGAGCAACGCCTCGAGGCCGGCCTCGTTGTGCGCGAGATCGACCACCACCGAGACATGTCCGCCGCCGACCGGCAGGCTCCAGATGTTCATCCGCCCCGGATTCTCCGCCGGGGTGAACGTCCGCAGCCCCTCGGCGACCTCGGCGACGGTGAAGCCGAGCGCCAGCGCCGCTGACGTCGCGGCCAGGGCGTTCTCGACATTGACCCGGCTCAACCCGGCCAGCGTCATCGGTACGTCGGTGACCTCGACCACCGCCAGCGGGTCGTTGCCGGGCCGCAGCACCGCGATCCAACCGTCCAGTACGGTCGTGACCCGGCCGCCGGTGTCGATCACGGCACGCCCGTTCGGTGAGTCCGGATCGCGGGTGAAGACCCAGATCGGCGCCTTCGTGCCGAGCCGCATGGCGAAGGTGCGCGGGTCGTCGGCGTTCAGCACGCACCACCCGGTCGGCTTGGTGATCTTGGTGATCACGGCCTTCACCTCGGCGAGCTGGTCGAGGGTGTCGATCCCACCGAGACCGAGGTGGTCGGCGGAGATGTTGGTCACCACCGAGACGTCGTTGAACGCGACCCCGACCCCGCGACGCAGGATCCCGCCGCGCGCGGTCTCGGTCACCGCGAGCTCGATCCCCGGATAGGACAGCACGCGCCCGGCACCGCTGGGTCCGGAGTAGTCACCGGCCTCCACCAGCTCGCCGTTGATGTACACCCCGTCGGTGCTGGACCAACCGACCGATCGGCCGGCTCGGCGGGCGATGTGGCCGAGCATCCGCGACGTGGTGGTCTTGCCGTTCGTGCCGGTGATGGCGACCACCGGCACCTTCGGTCGGATCAGCCGGGGCGCCTCGCCGCGCGTCGCCGAGGCGACGGAGTCTCCGGCGGCAGCCACCAGGTCCGGCACCGACCGCCCGATGGCGACCCCGTCCAGCACCGAGCCGACACCCTCGGCGAGCGCCTCGGCCTTGCCCGAGTTACGCCAGGGGTACGCGACCACCAGCTCGTTGGTGGCCGAACCCGGCCGGGAACGTACGGCCAGTCTGGTCACGCCACCGGAACGGGCGACCAGCCGGACCAGGTGCGCCACCGCCCGGGCCACGAAGCGCTGCCGGAACGCCGAGTGTGCGGGCCCGGGCCGGGCACGGGACAGACCGACATCGTCGGCGAACCGTCGTGCCGCCTCCTCCGAAAGACCGAGCAGCGCCGTCAGATCGAGGGTGGCCTTGGCTGCGGGCCGCGGAAAGTACAGGTTCGGTCCGTCCAGCAGCCGCACCTCGAGCAGCGAACCCGCCATGGCCGTACGTCGCCGTCGCGACTCAGGCGCCGGTCGAGTGCAGGCCGCCGTCGACGTGGATCATCTCGCCCGTGGTCTTGGGGAACCAGTCGCTGAGCAACGCCACGACCGCCTTGGCGGTGGGCTCCATGTCCTTGGGGTCCCAGCCGATCGGAGCCCGTTGTCCCCAGACCTGGTTGAACTCCTCGGCGCCGCCGATCGCCCGCTTCGCGAGTGTCTCCAACGGACCGGCCGCGACCAGGTTCACTCGGATTCCCTCCGGGCCGAGATAGCGAGCCAGGTAGCGGCTCGTGCTCTCCAGCGCCGACTTGGCGACGCCCATCCAGTCGTAGACCGGCCAGGAGACCTGCGCATCGAACGTCATCCCGACCACCGAGGCGCCCCCACGGAGCAGCGGTTTGCAGGCCATGGTGAGGGAGGCCAGGGAGTACGCCGAGACGTGCAGCGCGGTGGAGACGTCGGCCCACGGCGTGCTGAGGAACTTGCCGCCCAACGCCGTCTCCGGGTTGGCGAAGGCGAGCGAGTGCACGATCCCGTCCAGTGAGTCGACGTGCTCGCCCAGCGACTCGGCCAGCCGGGCGAGGTGCTCCTCGCTGGTCACGTCGAGCTCCAGCAGCGGCGGCACCGGCTCCAGCTTCTTGATCACCCGGCCGGTCAGGCTCATCGCCCGGCCGAAGTTGGAGACGACGACCGTCGCGCCCTCGGCCTGGGCGATCCGGGCGACGTGGAACCCGATCGAGGTGTCGAGCGTCACCCCCGAGACCAGGATGTTCTTGCCCTCCAGAATTCCCACTGCAGCCCTCTCTCTGTGCTCTGGCTCTGCTAGATCGCCCATCGGCGGAAGTCGCGGGGCGGTGCATCCGGCACCAACACGGCCACCGAACCCTGTTAGTGACCCATACCGAGCCCACCGTCCACCGGGATGACCGCACCGGTGACGTAGGAGGCCGCGTCGCTGATCAGGAAGCCCACCACACCGGCGATGTCGTCGGTGCTGCCCATCCGGCCGAGCGGGATCTGCTCGGAGTACTTCTTCACCAGATCCTCGCCGAGCTCGGCGGTCATGTCGGTCACGATGAAGCCCGGCGCGACCACATTGGCGGTGACCCCGCGCGAGCCGAGCTCCCGCGCCAGCGAACGGGCCATCCCCACCAGCCCGGCCTTCGACGAGGCGTAGTTGACCTGACCCGCCGACCCCAGCAGGCCGACGACCGAGGAGATGAAGATCAGTCGGCCGAACCGCGCCCGCATCATGCCGCGGGTGGCCCGCTTCGCCACCCGAAACGACCCGGTCAGGTTCGTGCCGATCACGGCGTCCCAGTCGTCGTCGCTCATCCGCAGGATCAAGGTGTCCCGGGTGATGCCGGCATTGGCGACCACCACCTCGACCGGTCCGAGGGCGGCCTCCACCTGCGCAAAGGCCGCGTCGACCTGGGCGGTGTCGGTCACATCGCACTCAACACCCAGCACACCGGGCG
This sequence comes from uncultured Actinomycetota bacterium, assembly GCA_963797165.1. Lineage (GTDB taxonomy): Bacteria > Actinomycetota > Actinomycetes > Propionibacteriales > Propionibacteriaceae > Microlunatus. The sequence goes on along the minus strand of CAWCOM010000011.1, from coordinate 203,294 downwards.
GTACGTCCCCGCTGCGGTAGGTCGCCGCCACCTTGTGCCCAGCCGCGTGCAGGCGTTCGGCGATGGCACGACCGATGCCCTTGCTTCCGCCGGTTACCAGCACGGTACGAGATGTGCTGGACTCCTCAGTCGCACCTGTCGTGGTCACGGGCGTCGTCGTCACGTTGCTCAACCTACCGACCCGGATCGCGGGCTGGCGAGCAGGCGTAGGCTGAAACAGTGACGGGCAGAAGCGGTCAGAGCGCGGCTCACTCGGCCTGGCCGGTGACCGTGATCACCGACGCGCATCCCGGGGCCAGCGAGGAGCAGTGGCGCCGGCAGAAGCGCTACATGATCACCATGGGTTTCCGGACCGCCTGCTTCGTGTCGATGCTCTTCGTGCCCGGCGTCTGGCGCTGGGTGCTGTTCGCCGGGGCGGTGCTGCTGCCCTATGTCGCGGTCGTCTTCGCGAACCAGGCGAACACCAAGGGCCGCGCCGCTGACCGGATCGAGACCGGCGAGCCCGAGGATCGGCTGCAGCTGACGGTCGGGAACGACCTCATCGTGCCGGGCGAGCAGGACACCGAGGACGAAGGCACGACGGACGGCCCATCGGGCACGCGCGGCCCAGGGTCCCAGCCCGACTCTCCGCCGAACGCTCCGAGCCGCACCGGATCGGAGACCGACGGACGGAAGGTGGCGTGAGCGAGGCTCCAGAGGGAGTCGACCCGCTACCGACCGGGCCCGACGGACTGATCTGTTCGGCCAGAGGCTGTCGCGAAGCGGCCAGCCTTGATCTGCGCTGGAACAATCCCAAGATCCACACGGCCAGCCGCCGCAAGCACTGGCTGGCCTGCCGGGAGCATCAGGAGTCGCTGTCGGCCTTTCTCAGCGCCCGCGGGTTCCTGTGCGAGGTCGTACCGCTCGGCTAGCTCGCTTCGTGGCGCCCGCATCGGCTTCTCGGTCACGATATAGGCGAACCGCCGGCCGTCCGGTGACCAGCTGTTGACGTTGAGGGAACCCGCCCACCGTGTCCGACTCGACCAGACGCTCCAGCGGGCCGCCGCCCGCCGGCACCCGGGCGATCTGCGCGTGACCGGGTCCCGTGCCGAGCCCCTCGGTGTTGACGTAAAGCCAGGCATCGACAACTCGTCTGGGTTCGAGCGGTCGGGCTGGCCGACCGGCACGTCGTGGCATGATCAAGCGGAATGATCAACCGGCCGGACTCTCGGGTCAGATCGGGCACCTTAGCAATAGTCAAGTAAGTAAGTTCTGCTACCCTCTCCAGCTATGCGGCCGAGCTGGTTCCCCGAGGTCGCCGTGACGCCCCTTCGCGGTGGGCCCGCGCTGCGTTGGGGAATCCTCGCCCCGGGCGGAATCGCTGAGGACTTCGCGTCCACGGTGCTCGCCAACACGGATCAGCAGATCGTCGCGGTCGCGTCGCGCTCCCCCGAACGTGGCGGCCGCTTCGCCCGGCGGCACGGCATCGAGCGGGTGCACGCCTCGTACGAAGCACTGGTCTCGGATCACGACGTCGACATCGTGTACGTCGCCGCCCCACACAGCGAGCACAAGGCGCTCGCGCTGATGGCGGTCGCGGGCGGGAAACACGTCCTGATCGAGAAGCCGATCGCCCTCTCGGCCGCCGAGGCCGAGGAGATCGCGGCCGCCGCCCGCTCCGCCGGGGTGATGGCCGCGGAGGCGATGTGGACGCGTTATCTCCCCCAGTTCGACGTCGTCGACCAAATGCTCCGACGCGGAGATCTCGGGACGATCCGAATGGCAACGGCCGATGTCGGCTGGCGAACGGGACCCGACGCCCCGGCGCGCTTCTTCGATCCGGCGCAAGGGGGCGGTGCGGCCCTCGACATGGGGGTCTATGGCTACTGGTTCGCACAGTTCGCCATTGGCCGGCCGGTCCGGATCGCCGCGCTCGGCAGCCTGACCGACAGCGGGGTCGATGACCAGGCCGTGGTGGCACTGTCCGGCGCCGACGGGCGGTTCGCCTCGGTGACGACGAGCATGGCGGTGACCAACTCGGGCCTGGCAGCCATCCACGGGACAGCCGGCAGCGTCCGGTTCCTCGACCCGTTCGTCTTCCCCGCCCGCTTCGTCGTGGACGTCGACGGTGAGCCGTACGAGTGGCGCGACACCAGTGGACTGGCCATGCGCGACGGCCTGGCTTGGCAGACCACGGCCCTCGCGAAGATGATCGCCCGCGGCATCACCGACTCGCCGATCCACAGTCTCGACGACGCCATCGGCGTGCTGAGCACGATCGACACCGTCCGAGAACAGCTCGCGGACGGGTGACCGCCCGTCGCAGCCTGCCGACATCCGACGAGACAACGCCCGACCCACCAAGGAGCACAGATGGCGAGCGAGCCGCCCGACTTCGAGCACTTCGACCACGACGACGCCTGGCGAGTGGGGAGCGCCCTGGTGGCGCGCGGCCGCGCAGAGAACCTTCCGGTGACGATCAGCATCTGGCTGGGTGAGCAACGGGTCTTCCATGCGGCGCTGCCGGGAACGAGCGCCGACAACGATGCCTGGGCGGAGAAGAAGGCGCGGGTCGTCCGGCGATTCGACCGCTCCTCCCTCGAGGTGTACGAGCACTACCGCGAGGTGATGCCCAACTTCTTCGAGATCTTCGGTCTGTCGAGCTCGGAGTACGCACCCGGTGAAGGCGCCGTTCCGATCCGCGTCCGGGGCAGCCTGGTCGGTGTCATCGCCGTGTCCGGGCTGGAGTCGGGCGGCGATCACGACCTCGCGGTGTCCGCGCTCCGATCGACGACTGCCTGAGCGGTCGGAGTCGCCGCACACGGTCGTAGCGCGTCGAACCGGCCTCACAGCGCAGGTCGTGCCTACAGCGCCAGGTGGGTCGGGCGGCCGGCGAGAACGGTGGCAGCCACACCGATCCCGCTGAGATGGGCGGCGGCCGCAGCACTCGTGTCGAGCTCGCGCAGCGGGTCGTCGTCGAGCAGCACGACGTCGCCACGGCTGCCGAAACCGAGCGTCGGCTGCGCATCGGTGCTGGCGGCCAGGGCCTGAGCGATCGTGAGCGCCTCGGCCGGGTTCCACGGATCGCGGTCGTCCGCGCTTCGGTGTACGGCGGCAGCCATCGCCAGCCACGGGTCCAGGGCCGCGACCGGCGCGTCCGATCCGAGGGCCAGCTCGACCCCGGCCCCGATCAGCGAGCCGAACGGAAAACACCGCTCGATGCGATCCGACCAGCACACGGCGGCGACGTCTCGGTCGTCGAGCAGGTGCGCCGGCTGCACGCTGGCCCGCAGCCCGAGCTCGGCCATCCACCGAATGTCTTCGGGTCGAACGAGCTGAGCATGCTCGATCCCGCCGCGGGCCCCCGTCGCATCGAACGCGGTCAGTGCGACCCGGACCGCCGCATCGCCGATGGCGTGCACGGCAACCTGCAGCCCGTTCGCGGCGGCCCGTGCAAGCAGGGTCGTCAGCTCGGCGACGTCGTAGTTCTGCACGCCACAGCGAGCGTCGCCGGCCCCGGCATCGACGTACGGCTCGCAGCAGTACGCGGTCCTGGTGTTGAGCGACCCGTCGGAGATGATCTTGAGCGGACCCATGGTGACCAGCCCGTCCGTGCCCGGCAGCTGGTCGCCCGTGCGAAGGCCGGCGGCGATCGCGGCCTCGAGGCCGTCGGGATAGATCGCCGGGCGGACTCGCAGCAGGTCGATGCCTCCCGCGAAGCGTTCGGGCCAGTCCCGGTAGCCAACGGCCAGCTCGAAGTCGGTGACGCCGACGACACCGCGGGCCGCCGCGTCGGCGACGGCCCTCGCCAGGGCGGCGGAGTCGTCGATCGTCTCGCCCACGAGGGTGGTCACCGCCGGCAGCACAGCGAACCAGTCGTTCTCGACAAGCGGTCCGGTCCGCTCGGCCAGGCCGAGCAGCCGCAGCGCCGCGGAGTTGAGCCAGCCGTTGTGCGCATCACCGCTGGTCAGGATCACGGGGTGGGTCCCGCTGACGGCGTCCAGTGCGGCCACAGTGGGCTGAACGGGCCAGACGGCGAACCGGTGGCCGTATCCGAAGACCACCGAGCCTGGCTCCGGCAAGGTCGCGACGTGCCGGGCAAGCAGATCGCACACCTCCGCGACCGAACGGGTCGAGCCGACGTCCAGTCGCGTCCGGGTCTGCGCCCACTGCCGCAGGTGCAGATGGGCATCCCACAGCCCCGGGATCGCCCACCGGCCGTCCGCCTCCAGGACCAGATCGGCGCCATCGGCAGGCAGATCGGGACCCATCGCGGTGATCTCGCCGGCGTGGATCAGCAGATCGACGGGCTCCGCGGAGCGTGAACGTCCGGGGAGGCCCGCGGCCCTGAGCTCGTCGGTGCCGACCGGCACCCTTCGTACCCGGCGGATCAGCGTCGTGGGCCGCCGTCCGCCGCCACCCTCTCGAGGCATCACGACCCATCCCTCCCACCCGACTTGTCAGAACCTGGACACCACATATGGTGCAAAGCTTCTGACAAGTCGGTGGGGCGGCGCGGGACGGGGTCAGCCACCGATCGCCGACATCGGGCGATCGGGTTGCAGGAAGCTGGGGTCGTCGATGCCGTGGCCCGGGCGCTTGCCCCGAACGGCGAGGACCCACTGGTCGGCGATCTCCTCATCGCTGGCACCGGAGCGCAGGGACGTACGCAGATCGGACTCCGTGCGGGCGAACAGGCAGTTGCGGATCTGACCGTCGGCGGTCAGCCGGACCCGGTCGCAGGCTCCACAGAAAGGCCGGGTCACCGACGCGATGATGCCCACCCGGTGCTCGGTTCCGGCCACCCGGAACAGCTCGGCCGGCGCACTCCCCCGACGCCGGGCATCCGTCTCGTCCTCGACCAGCTCGACGTCGCCCGACAACCGCTCGCGGATCTCATCGGCGGTCACCATCTCGGAGCGCTGCCAGGCGTGCTGTGCGTCCAGCGGCATCTGCTCGATGAACCTGAGCTGAACGCCTTCGGACATCGCCCACCGCAGCAGTGCCGGCGCCTCGTCATCGTTGATGCCCCGCATCAGCACGGTGTTGATCTTCACCGGGCGCAGACCGGCTGCGCGGGCCGCCGACACTCCGGCCAGGACGTCGGCGAGCCGGTCCCGCCGGGACAGTCGCTTGAAGGTGTCACGATCCAGCGTGTCCAGCGAGACGTTGATCCGATCCAGCCCGGCCCCGGCCAGCGCTGCTGCGCGGCTCGCCAGCCCGATCCCGTTGGTCGTCAGCGCGATCGCGGGACGCGGCTGCAGGCTCGCGATGTCGGCGACCAGCTGCTCCAGTCCACGCCGCAGCAACGGCTCGCCGCCGGTCAGCCGGACCATCCGGATGCCGAGCAGCCGGACTCCGATGTCGATCAATCGGATGGTCTCGGCATCGCTCAGCAGCTCGTCCCGAGCCAGCCACGGGAGTCCCTCGGCCGGCATGCAGTACGTACAGCGCAGGTTGCAGCGGTCCGTCAGCGACACCCGAAGATCGGTGGCCACCCGGCCGTAGGCATCTGTGAGCGCACGCCCGGCGGCGGACTCGGGCTCGCGGTCACCGTCGGCGCGCAGCGCCCCGGCCAGCGCAGGGCGCAGGCGCGGTATCGGCAGCAGGGCGGTCACCGCTCCACTCTAGGCGTCTAATCAGCGAGCGAGCCAATGTCGAAAGCGGCCGTAACTCAACCGATCGTTCCCGACCGTCCTTCCGGCCCACCGAGACCTCGAGGACCAGCGCCCGCGCTGAGCGCGACCCGGTCGGGACGGGAGTAGATGTTCATGCTCGACCCGCGGACGAAACCGACCAGGGTGAGTCCGGCGGACTCAGCGAGCTCGACCGCCAGCGAGCTCGGCGCCGAGACGGCCACCATCACACCGATCCCGGCGAGCACGGCCTTCTGGGTGAGCTCGTACGACCCCCGCCCCGACACGACGAGGATCAGGTCGGTCAGCGGCAGTCGGCCCTCGCGCATCGCCCAGCCGACGACCTTGTCGACCGCGTTGTGCCGACCGACGTCCTCGCGGACGCAGAGCATCCGTCCCGTCAGGTCCATCAGCCCGGCGGCGTGCAGCCCACCGGTCGTCGCGAAGGCCCTCTGCGACTCGCGCAGCCGCTCCGGCCCAGCTTCGAGGAGGTCGCGGTGGACCGGACCGGTGGGCCCAACGGATAGCGACTCCGTCGTTGCAGTTGCTCGATGCTGTCGGTGCCACAGATGCCGCAGGCACTGCTGGTCACCACACTGCGGGCCGTGACCGCATCGGGGGTCGCCGTCTCGGCCAGCCGCAGGTCCAGCACGTTGTAACTGTTGCGGCCCTCGTCGTCGGCTCCGGCGCAGTAGCGCGCAGTTCGTACGTCCTCGGCAACAGCGATCACGCCCTCGGCATGCAGCAGGCCGTGCACCAAGTCGATGTCGTGCCCTGGCGTCCGCATGGTGACCACGAAGCGCGATCCGTCGAGCCTGATCTCCAGCGGTTCCTCGACCGCGAGCGTCTCGATCCGCTGCCGCGCCGAGTCTGCACCCAGGTGCAGCACCGGGTGCCGCGTTGTGACTCGCCCCATAGGATCATCCTGACAGCAGAACCCAAGACCTAGTCGTGCGGAGCGGAGCGAAGGATGGACATCGAGGCCTGGCTCGAGCGGCTGTCCGCCGAGCTGGACGTGGCCGACATCCAGCTGGACGACAACGATGTGCACACATTGCTGGACCTGGCTCGCGATGCCGCCCACCAGGTGGGTGAACGAATCGCCGCGCCGCTGACCACCTTCCTCGTCGGAGTTGCCGTCGGACGTGGCCAGATCCTCGACGCGGCGGCCGCCCGCGCGACCGAACTCATCCTGGGGCTCGATGAGCCCACTTCCGAGACGCCCACGAGAACCGATGGCGACACTGACCAACCGATCTGAAGGGCCCCGGCCTGAAGGCCGCCCGAGACACCGGCCCAGGCCGCGGCACCGCCCCAGCCCGCGGCACCGCCGACCCTGCGTCGGCTGTGGATGCGCTGGATCCTGCTGATCCTCTTTGTCGCGGTGCTCGGCACGGTCATGGTCAACCTCGGCGAGTGGCAGATCGACCGGTTGCACCAGCGGCAGGCTCGCAACGCGACAACCGTGGCGAACGAACAGGCACCGATCAGGCCGTACAGCGAGGTCTTCACCAAGACGATCACCGACGCCGACGCCTGGCAACGGGTCGAGGCGGTCGGCACCCTCGATGCCGAGCACCAGTTCGTCGTCCGCTATCGCAGCATCGGCGATCAGAACGGCTACCAGGTCGTCGTCCCGCTGCAGGACCGCCACCGGCGCCGTGCTGATCGACCGCGGATTCGTCCCATTGCCGGGCGGCCAGCCCATCCCGACCACCGCACCCCCGGTCCCCGCCGGCCAGGTGCGGGTCGTCGGGTACGTCCAGCGCAGCGAGCAGGGCCGCAGCGGGGCGATCGTGCCGAACGGCAACCAGGTTCGGCTGATCAACTCGGCCGCGTTGCAGCAGTCGATCCCGTACCCGATCGCGGACGGCTACATCAGCACGATCACCATGGACCCGCCGCAGAGCGGTGGCTTCGGACCGCTCGACCTGCCGGAGATCTCGAACGGTCCTCACTTCTGGTACGCCGTGCAGTGGTTCATGTTCACCGGCATCGCCCTGCTGGGGATCTTCGTCTTCATCCGGGGCGACCTGCGAGACCGCCGGCGAGCGCGCGACGCTGCCTCTGCCGCTGATTCTGCCGCCGGCGCGGCGCCTGTCCCGCGTGCGGCCGACTCGCAGCTCCCGAGGCACCCGGACTGACGGTCCAGGTCCGCCGGCACCGGCGGACCCCATCGGACCCAAGGCGACCGCCACACTCGGGATCCCGAAAAGTGGTCACGTACAACATCTCCCACCGGCGTGTCGCTGTTGTTAGCGCCCACTTTTCGGGGAAAAGGGCCGGACTACCGAGCCCCGCCTCGGTACCTCGACGTTTGCGACCCACGGCGACCGAGCGGCGACGTAACGGGTCCACCCATGACATCTGGCCCGTATGTGAGGATCGGCTCATGGACCTGGGGCTCACCGATCGCGTCTTCGTCGTCACCGCAGCCAGCAGCGGATTGGGCCGGGCCGCGGCGACGGCGCTCGTCGCCGAGGGAGCCCAGGTAGCCCTGGTCGCCCGTCGGGCTGAGGTGCTGGACGAGGCGGTGGCTGAGTTCGGCGCCGATCGCGCTGTCAGCCTGGCCGCGGATCTGGCCGACCCCGAGACCGCAGCCCGAGCGTGTGTGCTCGCGAAGGACACCTGGGGCCGGCTGGACGGAGCGATGATCAGTGTCGGCGGACCGCAGGCGGGGACCGTGCTGGGTACGAGCGACGAGGAGTGGCAGCAGGCGTACGAGTCGGTCTTCCTGGCTGCCCTGCGACTGACCCGCGAGATAGTCGCCGCCGGCACCGCAGCGGACCTCGCGATCGCCTGGGTGCTGTCGACGTCGGTCAAGTCACCGATCCCCGGCCTGGCCGCCTCCAACGGACTCCGACCCGGACTCGGAATGCTGGTCAAGCAGCTCGCCGATGAGCTCGGACCTGACGGCACCCGGGTGGTCGGTCTGGCCCCCGGCCGGATCGAGACCGAGCGCGTCCGGCACCTGGACTCGCTCTATCCCGATCCGGCGGCGGCTCGGGAAGCGGCGCGCCGCTCGATCCCGCTCGGCCGCTACGGCACGCCCGAGGAGTTCGGTCGCGTCGCGACGTTCCTGCTGTCGCCCGCAGCCTCGTACCTGACCGGGTGCGTCATCCCCGTCGAAGGCGGCGCACTGCGCTCGCTGTAGGACCGCCGACCGTGCCCATCGGCCCCGTCGTCGACCTGCTGAGCTGCCCGCACTGCTCGGCACAGCTGACCATGACCGACGATGAGCGCGGGGTGCGCTGCGACCAGGGACACCGCTACGACCTGGCCAAACAGGGCTATCTGAACCTCATCGGCGGGGCCGCAGCCGGCCAACGCCGACACGGCAGCCATGGTCGCGGCTCGGGAGCGGTTCCTCGGCGCCGGCCTCTTCGACTCGATCACGGCCGCGGCCCGCCGGCTGGCGGCTCCGAGCAGCACGATCTCGGATTCTGGACGCCGGGGCGGGCACCGGCCGGCTGCTCGCGGCGCTGCTCGACGCCGGGGGCTGCCCCGATCCGGGTGTGCCCGGAGCCGACCCGATCCACCCCCGCGGCATCGCGCTGGACGTGTCGACGGCGGCCGCCCGACGGTCCGCTCGGGCGCACCCGCGGCTGGGGCCGTGGTGGCCGACGTGTGGCGCAGCCTGCCGGTCGTCGACGCCTCCATCGACCTGGTGATCAGCAACTTCGCCCCGCGCAACTCCGCCGAGTTCGCCCGGGTGCTGCGGCCGGCCGGCCGGCTGCTCACGATCACGCCGACGGCCGATCACCTGGCCGAGCTGCGCAGCACGTACGGGCTGCTGGAGATCCAGACCGGCAAGTCGGATCGGCTGGCGGCGAGGCCTGGGCGACCGGTTCGAGCCGGTCACCACCGATCACGTCGAGCACCGGACCGGCTGGTCGGCACAATCAGTGGCCGATGCGATCGCGATGGGACCCAACGCCTTTCACCAGGGCGCGGATCGCCCGACGCCGCAATCGGCCGACGTCACGGTCTCGGTCGAGCTCCGGATCTGGCGCCGCACCTAGTGCCGTGTCGTCGAGATTCCTTTTCGTTTGGCGGCGTCCAGTTGCGTGCATCGCAAGGCCGACGAGAGAGGGTTACCGGGTCGTATCTCGACCGAGGAGAACGCAGCGAGGTGCGTGCCTGGGGGTCGCGAAACGTGAAGATATCTCGACGACACGGTACTGGGCGTCGCCCTAACGGGCCTCGGCGAACTGGGTGCGGTAGAGCTCGCCGTACAGGCCGCCGGCCGCCAGCAGGTCAGCATGCCGACCGCGCTGCACGATCCGGCCGTCGTCGACCACCAGGATCAGGTCCGCGTCGCGGATCGTGGACAACCGGTGGGCGATGACGATGGACGTCCGGCCCTCCATCGCGGTATCCAGCGCGCGCTGCACGGCCAGCTCCGACTCCGAGTCCAGATGTGCGGTGGCCTCGTCCAGCACCACGATCGGCGGTGCCTTGAGCAGCAGCCGGGCGATGGCCAGCCGCTGCCGTTCGCCGCCGGAGAGCCGGTAGCCACGCTCGCCGACCAGGGTGTCCAGACCGTCCGGCAGCTGTTCCACCAGCTCTCCGATCCGGGCCGCGGTCAGCGCCGCACGCATCTGCGCGTCGTCGGCGTCCGGCTTGGCGTACGCCAGGTTCGCCCGGATGGTGTCGTGGAACATGTGCGCATCCTGGGTGACGTAGCCGACGGCGGCGTGCAGCGAGTCCAGCCGGAGCTTGCGTACGTCGGTGCCGGCCACCCGGACGGTGCCCTGCTGTGCGTCGTACAGCCGGGCGATCAGGTGGGTCATCGTCGTCTTGCCGGCGCCGGATCGCCCGACCAGCGCCACGGTCTGGCCCGCCTCGACCCGGAACGTGATGTCGGTCAGGACAGCTGACTCAGGTCGCGCATCGAGGGTCGCAACCGACTCCAGGCTGGCCAGCGAGGTCTCCGCGGCAGTCGGATACCGGAAGCCGACGTGGACGAACTCCACGCTCGGGTCCGGTCCGACCGGCACTGCGTCCGGCGCGTCGGCGATGGCCGGGGCCAGGTCGAGCACCTCGAAGACCCGGTCGAAGCTGACCAGGGCGTTCATCACGTCGATCCGTACGTTGGTGAGCGACGTGAGCGGGCCGTACAGCTGGGCCAGCAGACCGGCCAGTGCGGTCAGAGTGCCGACCGTGAGTGTGCCGGCGATGGCGAGAGACCCGCCCACTCCGTAGACCAGCGCCGTAGCCAGAGCGGCCAGCAGGCCGAGCGCGGTCATGAAGACGCGCCCGTTCATGGCGATCCGGACCGACACGTCACGGACCGCGCCCGCCTTCTCGGCAAACCGGTCGTGCTCGTCGGCGGCTCGGCCGAAGAGCTTGACGAGCAGGGCCCCGCTGACGCTGAACCGTTCGGTCATTCCCGCGCCGAGATCACCGTTGTACTGCATCTGCTGGCGGGTCAGACCGGCCAGCCGCGAACCGACCGCGCGGGCCGGAAGATAGAAGATCGGCACCATGATCAGCGCGGCCACGGTCAGCTGCCAGCTGAGCACGAGCATCGCGGTCAGCACCAGCACCAGGCTGATGATGTTGGACAGCACCGTCGACAGCGTCGAGGTGAACGCCTGTTGGGCCCCGATCACGTCGGAGTTCAGCCGAGCGACGAGCTTGCCGGTCTGGGTGCGGGTGAAGAAGGCGATCGGCATCTGCAGCACGTGATCGAAGACCTTGGTCCGCAGGTCGTAGATCAGCCCCTCACCGATCCTCGCCGAGCACCACCGCTGCACCAGCCCGAGGCCCGCCTGCAGCACGGCCAGCGCGGCGACAACTCCGGCGAGCTCGAGCACGACCGTCCGGTTCCCGGCCAGCACGCCGTTGTCGATGATGTTCTTGAACAGCAGCGGCGGCGCTACCGCGAGCGCCGAGGAGATGATCACCAGCACCAGGAAGAGCACGATCAGGGTGCGGAACGGGCGCGCGAACTGCAAGGTCCGCCGCAGCACTCCCCGAGACAGCCGATGATCGGCCAGCTCCGGGTCGCTGGACATCCGCCGCATCAACCCGGCGCCCCCGCCACGCATGCCACCCATGATCGACATCGGTCCACCTCGCTCCCACGACTACTGCGTCGCGCCTCAACCGTAGGCGGGCACGCCACAGATCCCCGTGCGTCAACCGTCGCACGGGGATCGAATGTTCCCGGAGTCAGGAACTCTTGGCAGCCTTCTTCGTCGTCGCCTTCTTCGCGCCGGCCTTCTTGGCCGCCGGGGCCTGCTTCGCGGTCGACTTCTTGGTGGTGGCCTTCCTCGCGGCGGTCGCTGTGCTGGCCGGCGCAGCCTTCTTCGTTGCAGTGGCCTTGGCTGCCGCTGCTTTGGTCGCCTTCTTGGCCGGGGCAGCCTTGACGGTCTTCGCGGTCGATGCAGCATTGGTCGTCGGGCTCTTGGCCGCCTTCGCCGGCGCAGCCTTGGTCGGTGGTGGTGGTGGCCGCCTTGGTCGCCGAAGCCTTCGTTGCGGGTGCCTTCGTTGCGGCCTTGGCAGGAGCCTTGGTGACCTTGGTCGCTGCGGTCGCCTTCTTCGCGGGCGCAGCCTTCGTCACCTTCTTGGCGGCCGACGCCTTCGCCGGGCTCTTGTCGGGAGCCGACTTTGCGGCGCTCTTCTTGGCCGGCGCGCTCTTGGCCGCGTTCCTGCCCGCGCTCCTGCCGGGACCTCTGGTGGCTCCGCCCCGCCCTCGAAGAGTCGCACCCTCCTCCTTCAAGAGCCCGTGCACGAAGCCGTACGAACGGCCTGACTCCTCGGCGATCTTCCGGATACTGTCGCCGGCTGCGTACCGCTTGGCGAAGTTCGAAGCGAGCGTGCTGCGCTGCGCACCGGTGATCCGTGAGCCCTTGGCCAGCGTCGTGACCGCCATGTTTCCTCCATCGTCGGAGTCATCGAGCCCGGACGCCCGATGACGGGCTAGGTCCAATGATCGACTTGTCAAGATCATCTGGCAACGGCTGGGCCGAAAAAACCGAATGAGAATCTCAAGATCATCCGTCGCGGATAGATCTCGACGTTGATCACGAGCGTCAGGCCAGAGCGATCAGCTCGGCGTAGTCGGGGTTCCAGAGGTCTTCGACGCCATCGGGCAGCACCAGCACACGGTCCGGCTCCAGGGCCTGCACCGCGCCCTCGTCGTGGGTGACCAGCACGATCGCGCCCTGGTACGTCCGGATCGCCGCCAGCACCTCCGCGCGGGAGGCAGGGTCCAAGTTGTTGGTCGGTTCGTCCAGCAGCAGCACGTTGGCGCTCGACACCACGAGCATCGCCAGGGCCAGCCGCGTCTTCTCCCCTCCCGACAGCACACCCGCGGGCTTGTCCACATCGTCACCGGAGAACAAGAACGAGCCGAGGACTCTACGGGTCTCGGTCTCGTTCAGGTTCGGCGCCGCCGTCTTCATGTTCGCCAACACGGTGCGACCGACGTCGAGCGTCTCGTGCTCCTGGGCGTAGTAGCCGAGCCGTAGGCCATGCCCCGGAACCACCTCGCCGGTGTCCGACGGCTCGAGCCCGGCCAGGATCCGCAGCAGGGTGGTCTTCCCGGCACCGTTCAGGCCCAGCACGACGACCTGACTGCCCTTGTCGATGGCAAGATCAACTCCGCTGAACACCTCGAGCGAGCCGTACGACTTCGAGAGGTCGTTGGCCGTCAACGGAGTCTTTCCGCACGGTGCCGGCTCGGGGAACCTGATCTTGGCCACCCGGTCCGCCGCGCGCTCGGCCTCTAGGCCGGCCAGCAGTCGCTCGGCCCGACGCGCCATGTTCTGCGCGGCGGTCGCCTTCGTTGCCTTGGCCCGCATCTTGTCCGCCTGCGCCATCAGCTGGTCGGCCTTGCGCTCGGCGTTGGCCCGTTCTCGTTTGCGCCGCTTCTCGTCGGTCTCGCGCTGGGTGAGATACCGCTTCCAGTCCATCGCGTAGATGTCGAGCTCGGCCCGGTTGGCGTCCAGATGAAAAACCTTCGTGATGGTCGCCTGCAGCAGCCCGGTGTCGTGGCTGATCACCAAGATGCCGCCGGAATAGCCCTGAAGGAAGCTCCGCAACCACACGATGGAGTCGGCGTCGAGGTGGTTGGTGGGCTCGTCGAGCAGCAGGGTGTCGGCCCCGGAGAACAGGATCCGCGCCAGCTCGACCCGGCGGCGCTGGCCGCCCGAGAGCGTACGCAGTGGCTGGTGGAGCACCCGCTCCGGCAGGGCGAGGTTGCTGGCGATCCGGGCGGCCTCCGCTTCGGCGGCATAGCCACCGGCGGCGGCGAGCTCAGCCTCGGCCCGGGAGTACTTGTGCATGGCCGCGTCTCGGATGTCGTCGTCCGGGTTGCCCATGTCGGCGCCGGCCCGGTTGAGCCGGGCAAGCACCTGGTCGAGGCCGCGGGCCGACAGGATCCGGTTCTTGGCCAGCTGGTCGAGATCGCCGGTCCGCGGGTCCTGAGGAAGGTAGCCGACCGGGCCGCCGCGGGTGACGACACCGGCCGCGGGCTGGCCCTTGCCGGCCAGGATCTTGGTCAGCGTTGTCTTGCCGGCCCCGTTCCGGCCGACCAGGCCGATCTTGTCGCCGGAAGCGATCTGGAAGGAGGCGCGATCCAGCAGCAGGCGTGCGCCTGCGCGTACCTCGAGATCCTTGGCGACCAACACAAGGATCCATGCTTCCCCATCCTGGCCACCAACCCAAACCGATAGCCCGTTCAGCCCGGGTTTCGTGGGCGAACACACAGCGCCACCGCCGATTCGCTCACCGCAGACCGGCATCAGGCCCGCAGCACGGCCTGAGCCCGATCGGCCACTGCAGGTTGCCGAAGATGGACGAGAGGTGACTTCGCCAGCTCGCGCGAAGGCGGTGCGAGGCGCGCGGAGCTGCTGCCCGAGGGCGGCTGAACACGGCGGAAGCTGGCGCGAACCGACCGGATCGACACATACGCCCGACCGGGCGGGCGAATGAGGTCAGGATCGAGCCGGAGCGACCCCATTCGGACGACCGGGCTGGCGAATGAGGTCAGGATCGAGCCGGATCGACCCCATTCGGACGACCGGGCTGGCGAATGAGGTCAGGATCGAGCCAGAGCGACCCCATTCGGACGACCGGGCTGGCGAATGAGGTCGCAAAGACAGGACGGAGCGAGGAGGGAAGGCTCAGACGTTGAACCCGAGCGCCCGGAGCTGGTCCCGGCCATCGTCGGTGATCATCTCCAGTCCCCACGGCGGCATCCATACCCAGTTGATCGCGAACGAGGACACCAGACCCTCCAGGGCGGTCTGTGTCTGGTCCTCGATCACATCGGTCAGGGGACACGCCGCCGAGGTGAGCGTCATGTCGATCGTGACGGAGCTGTCGTCCTCGAGGTGCAGGCCGTAGATCAGGCCCAGGTCGACGACGTTGATCCCGAGCTCGGGGTCGACGACGTCCTTGAGCGCCTCGGTGAGATCCTCCTCGGTCGGAGCGCTACTGAGCGGATCGAGGGCTGCGTCCGGGCTCAGATCGACGTCGGGCAGGTCGTCCTGCACGAGGTCGGACGGTCGGGTCTCGGTCATCGTCAGCTCTCCTCTGCCTGCGGATGGAACAGTTCGGCGCCTGCGGCGCCAGGGGTCGCGCTCGCCCGCAGTGCAGCGTCCTTGAACGCCGACCAGCCGAGCAGCGCACACTTCACTCGAGCCGGGAACTTCGCCACACCGGCGAACGCGATCCCGTCCTCGAGCCGGTCCTCGTCCGGCTCGATCGTTCCCCGGCTCTGCATCAGCTCGAGGAACTCCTCGTGCAGACCCAGCCCGTCGACGACCGGCTTGCCGATCACGAGGTCGGACATCACCGACGTCGAGGCCTGCGAGATCGAGCAGCCGAGG
This sequence comes from uncultured Actinomycetota bacterium, assembly GCA_963797165.1. Taxonomy (GTDB): domain Bacteria; phylum Actinomycetota; class Actinomycetes; order Propionibacteriales; family Propionibacteriaceae; genus Microlunatus. The sequence continues at coordinate 187,837 of CAWCOM010000011.1, read as the reverse complement.
CCGGAGTACGAGACGTCGGTGACCACATCACCATCCAGATGGACCCGCAGCGTCACCTCGTCACCACAGGTCGGGTTCACGTGGTGGACTTCGGCCTCGTACGGCTCCCGCAGTCCGCTGTGATGCTTGGCGCGGTAGTGGTCGAGGATGATCTCTTGGTACATGTCCTCGATCTTCATCTGTGCCTCCCAAAGCGCATCAGGGCCTCCCGAAGAAGTCGGCGGTGTACTGCAGGGCCTCGGCCAGCGCGTCGATCTCGGCCGCGGTGGTGTACAGGTAGAACGAGGCGCGGGTCGAGGACTGGATGCCGAACCGATCGTGCAGCGGCTTCGCGCAGTGATGACCACCGCGTACGGCCACGCCACGCGAGTCGAGCAGCTGCCCGACGTCGTGCGGATGGATCAGCTCACCGGCCGGCGTCGCCAGAGTGAACGACACCGCTCCCCCACGGCTGACCAGCTCGCGAGGTCCCAGAATCGACAGCCCCGGAATCTGCTGCAACACGTCCAGTGCGTACGCCGTGATGTCCTGCTCGTGCTTGGCGACCGCGCTCATCCCGAGCTCGGACAGGTAGTCGATCGCAGCCCCGAGCCCGACGGCCTGGACGATCGGCGGCGTACCGGCCTCGAAGCGGTGCGGCGGTGGTGCGAACGTCGAGCCGGTCATCTTCACCGTCTCGATCATCTCCCCGCCGCCGAGGAACGGCGGCAGGTTCTCCAGCAGCTCGTAGCGTCCCCAGAGCACGCCGATCCCGGTCGGGCCGAGCATCTTGTGCCCGGTGAAGGCCAGGTAGTCGACACCGAGCGCGGCCACGTCGACGGGCATCTGCGGCACCGCCTGGCTGGCGTCGACGATCACCGTCGCTCCGTACGCATGCGCCTGCGCTGCGATCGCGTCGACCTGGTTGACGGTGCCGAGCACATTCGAGACGTACGCCAGCGAGACGATCTTCGTCCGCTCGTTGATCAGCTGGTCGTCGCCAGCGCGGGCGACGTCGAGCCGGCCGTCGTCGGTCACGTCGAACCAGCGGAGGGTTGCGCCGGTCCGTTCGGCGGCGAGCTGCCAGGGCACGATGTTGGAGTGGTGCTCCATCACCGAGATGACGATCTCGTCGCCCGGTCCGAGATCTCGGGTCGCCGTGTACGCCAGCAGGTTCAGCGCCTCCGACGCGTTCTTGGTGAAGACGATCTCCTCGGAGCGCCTGGCCCCGATGAACCGCGCGACCTTGGCCCGGGCGCCCTCGAACGCCTCGGTGGCCTCCGCGCCGAGCATGTGCATGGCTCGGGCCACGTTGGCGTTGTGGTGCAGGTAGTGATCCTCGATCGTCTCGACGACCGAACGCGGCTTCTGCGACGTGTTCGCGCTGTCCAGATAGACCAGCGGCCGATCCCCTACGGTGCGCTCGAAGATCGGGAAGTCGGCGCGGATGTGCTCCACGTCGTACGGGATCTCCCCCGCGGTCGCACTGCTGCCGACGGCAGCGGGGACGTCGATCTCCTCGACATCCACCACCGCCGGGTACTCCGACATCAGGCCTGCTCCGCCCCGGCAGTCTCGAGAGCGGCGGTCTCGAGCGCGGCTGCCTCCTTGGCTGCCCGAACGTATCGGTCGTAGCCCTCGGCCTCGAGCCGCTCGGCGAGCTCGGCGCCCCCCTCCTCGGCCACCCGGCCCGCAACGAAGACGTGCACGAAGTCCGGCTTGATGTAGCGCAGGATCCGGGTGTAGTGGGTGATCAGCAGCACGCCGCGATCGCCTTGCGAGCTGAACCGGTTGACGCCCTCGGAGACGACCCGCAGGGCGTCGATGTCGAGACCGGAGTCGGTCTCGTCGAGGATGGCGAACTGCGGGTTGAGCAGCTCCAGCTGAACGATCTCGTGACGCTTCTTCTCACCACCGGAGAAGCCCTCGTTGACGCTGCGCTGGGCGAACTCCGGATCCATCTGGACCCGGTTCATCGCCGCGTTGACGTCCTTTACCCAGGTCCGCAGCTTCGGCGCCTCGCCGTCGATCGCGGTCTTGGCGGTCCGCAGGAAGTTCGCGACGGACACTCCCGGAACCTCGACGGGATACTGCATGGCCAGGAAGAGGCCGGCCCGGGCACGTTCGTCGACCTTCATCGACAGCAGGTCCTGGCCGTCGAGCGTGACGCTGCCTCGGGTGATCGTGTACTTCGGATGACCGGCGATGGAGTACGCGAGGGTCGACTTGCCGGAGCCGTTCGGGCCCATGATCGCGTGGGTCTCGCCGCTGCGAACGGTGAGGTCGACACCGCGGAGGATCTCCTTGGTGCCGGACTCGGTCTCGACGGTGACGTGCAGGTCGCGGATTTCGAGAGTGGACATGAGAACTTACGACTCCTGTTGCTGAGCTGAGATGGCGTGTGGGTCAAGGGGGGCCGACAGGTCGACGAGCACGTCGTCGTCCTCGACCCGACAGGCGTAGATGGCGACCGGTTCGGTGGCCGGGAGGCCGGTCGGCTCGCCGGTGCGCAGGTCGAAACGGGAGCCGTGCAGGTAGCACTCGATCTCGCCGTCGCCGACATCACCCTCGGACAGCGGGACGGCGGCGTGCGAGCACTCGTCGGCGATCGCGTAGTAGCGGCCGGCGCTGTTCACGATGGCCAGGTCGAGCCCGTCGGCGTCGACGGCCATCGCCGTTTCCGCCGCCACCTCCCCGGCCGCGCAGACCCGGACGAAACTCATCGCTGATCGCCCTCCGGCAGGCCGACGTTCACGGCCAGCTCGGCCTCGACGGCTTCCAACAGCCGGCGCTCGACCTCGGGAATTCCGATCCGGCGGATGATGTCGGCGAAGAAGCCGTGCACGACCAGCCGGCGCGCCTCGGCCTCGTCGATGCCGCGGCTGCGCAGGTAGAACAGCTGCTCGTCGTCGAACCGGCCCGTCGTCGAGGCGTGGCCGGCACCTTCGATCTCCCCGGTCTCGATCTCGAGGTTGGGCACGGAGTCGGCCCGGCAGCCGTCGGTGAGCACGAGGTTCTTGTTGGACTCGTACGTCGTGATGCCTTCGGCGATCTTGCGGATCAGCACGTCGCCGACCCAGACCGAGTGCGCACCCCGGCCCTGCAGAGCGCCGCGATAGTCCACGTTGCTCTTGGTGTGCGGCGCATTGTGGTCGACGAACAGCCGGTGCTCGAAGTGCTGGCCGGCGTCGACGAAGTAGATCCCGTTCTGCTGCAGCTCGCCGCCCGGGCCGGCGTACTCCGCGGTCTCGACGATCCGGACCAGGTCACCGCCGAGGGTGGCGCTGAGTGTCTTCACGTGGGCGTCGCGGCCGACCCGCAGCGCGACCTGACCGGCGTGCACGGCGTCGTCATCCCAGAGCTGGAGGCTGACCAGCTCGACCTGAGCTCCGTCGCCGACCAGCACGGTCACGGAGCTGGCGTAGCGGGCCGATCCCTGGTGCTCCAGCACGATGGTCGCCTTCGCAAAGGGGCCGACCGTGATCACGACGTGTCCGAAAACGACCTGCTCGGCGTCCGTGCCGGTCAGCGTGACCAGCACCGGCCGGTCCAGCTCGGTCTCGGTCGGCACGTCGATCCGCACCGCTCCACCACTGTGGGCGACGGCGAGCGCGGCGATCCGGTCGCTCGGTGCCGGTCCACCCAGCGCGATCGCCTCCGCCGTGGTGATCTCAGCAGTCGTCACCCCCTCGGGAGCGTCGACGGCCCAGTCGAGGTGACCGCGCTGCTGGTCACCGTCGGCGGCGGGATCGTCCAGCAGTCCGCGCAGCCGCTTCAGCGGGGTGAACCGCCAGACCTCCTCCAGCCCGGTGGGCTTGGGATGATCGGCGAGGTCGTACGAGGCAACGGGGTGCAGGTGCGACGCGACGGTCTCGACCGCGGCCGCCACGTTCGGCACCGGGGCAGCGTCAGGCCGGGTATCTACAGACACAAACTTCTCTTTCTCGATTCGGCGGAGACGGTTCGGTGATCGCGGAGGATCAGCCGACGGCGCCTTCCATCTGCAGCTCGATCAACCGGTTCAGCTCCAGCGCGTACTCCATCGGCAGCTCCCGGGCGATCGGCTCGACGAAGCCGCGGACGATCATCGCCATCGCCTCGTCCTCACCGAGCCCACGGCTCATCAGGTAGAACAGCTGGTCGTCGCTGACCTTCGACACGGTCGCCTCGTGCGCCATCGACACGTCGTCCTCGCGGACGTCGACGTACGGGTACGTGTCTGAGCGGCTGATCTGATCGACCAGCAGGGCATCGCACTTGACGATCGACGCCGAGTGGTGCGCACCTTCCTGGACCTGGACCAGACCGCGGTAGGACGTCCGGCCGCCGCCACGGGCGACCGACTTGGAGATGATCGAGCTCGACGTGTACGGCGCGCAGTGCACCATCTTCGACCCGGCATCTTGGTGCTGGCCCTCGCCGGCGAAGGCGATCGACAGCGTCTCGCCCTTGGCATGCTCGCCCATCAGGTAGACCGCGGGGTACTTCATGGTCACCTTGGAGCCGATGTTGCCGTCGATCCACTCCATCGTCGCGCCGGCCTCACACGTCGCCCGCTTGGTGACGAGGTTGTACACGTTGTTCGACCAGTTCTGGATGGTCGTGTAGCGGCAACGCGCGTTCTTCTTGACGATGATCTCCACGACGGCGCTGTGCAACGAGTCGGAGCTGTAGATCGGCGCCGTGCAACCCTCGACGTAATGCACGTAGGCACCCTCGTCGACGATGATCAGGGTCCGCTCGAACTGGCCCATGTTCTCGGTGTTGATCCGGAAGTACGCCTGCAGCGGGATCTCCACGTGCACGCCCTTCGGCACGTAGATGAAGGAGCCACCGGACCAGACCGCCGTGTTCAGCGCGGCGAACTTGTTGTCGCCGACCGGGATCACAGTGCCGAAGTACTCCTGGAACAACTCCGGATACTCCTTGAGCGCCGAGTCCGTGTCGAGGAAGATCACACCCTGCTTCTCGAGCTCTTCGTTGATCTTGTGATAGACGACCTCGGACTCGTACTGCGCCGCCACACCGGACACCAGGCGCGCCTTCTCGGCCTCGGGGATGCCGAGCTTGTCGTACGTGTTCTTGATGTCGGCCGGCAGGTCGTCCCAGCTGGCCGCCTGCTTCTCGGTGGAGCGGACGAAGTACTTGATGTTGTCGAAGTCGATGTCGTCGAGCTCCGCACCCCAGGTGGGCATCGGCTTGCGGCCGAACAGCCGGTGACCCTTCAGCCGGAGATCGAGCATCCACTGCGGCTCGCTCTTCAGCTTGGAGATGTTGGCCACGATCTCGGGGGTGAGCCCGCGCTGCGCCGTCGCACCGGCGACGTCGGAGTCGGACCAGCCCCACTCATAGCGGCCGAGGGCCTCCAGGTGCTGATCCTGGGTCTGGCCGAGGCCGGGAGTGCCCGGGACCGAGGCGACGATGGGATCTTGTATCTGGGTCACGAGTCGGACCTTTCCGTGGTTGTCATGACGGTTTGCCCTTCGACAGGCTCAGGGCGCGTGGGTGAAGGCTCAGGGCGCGTGGGTGAAGGCTCAGGGCGCGTGGGTGAAGGCTCAGGGCGCGTGCGCGGAATGTGAGTCGTGTCGGAGACACGCGGAATGTGAGTGGTGCAGACACCGTCGCCGTGGGCGATGGTGGCGAGCCGTTGGACGTGGACGCCGAGCACTCGGGAGAACGCGGCGGTCTCGGCCTCGCAGATCTCCGGGAACTGCTCCGCGACATGGGCCACCGGACAGTGGTGCTGGCACAACTGTTCACCTGCCGCAGCTGGCTGGGTGGAGGCCGCGTACCCCTCCGCGGACAGCGCACCGGCCAGCACCTGAGCCGGAGTCACGTCTCGTGGCGCGTCCGCGATAGCCCGGGCGTACCGGGCTTCCGCGTCCGCGAACCGCTCGGTGGCGAACTGCGCAACCGCGGTCGGACCGGTAGTCCGCTGCAGGAACCCGAGCGCCTTGATCGCCAGGTCGTCGTACGCGGAGAAGAACTTGGCCCGACCGGCGTCGGTCAGCGCGAATACCCGGGCCGGACGACCGCGGCCACGCGGACCGAAGACCCGCTGCTCACGGGACTCGAGCAGTCCGGAGTCCTCGAGCAGATCGAGGTGTCGACGGATCGCTGCGGTGGTCAGCCCGAGCCGCTCGGCGAGGGCTGCGGCGGTCGAAGGCCCATGGGTGAGGATGGAGCCGGCAACCTGCTCGCGGGTGGACGCGTCCCGCTCGACCAGGGTTGCACCTGGGCGTGCTGCGGCGAACGGGACGGTTTTCACAACACCAGTGTGCTCTTATTCGGACGACCCATTCAAATAAGGACAGCCTTAGTGTGGTCCGCGTGGCCCCAGTCACACGAGCTGTCGCACGAGCTGGTCCACGCAAACATTGTGCAAAGATCGAAAATCCCGTGCGGACCGGCGGCCAACAGAGTATTTCTGAGAGCGAGCACACGACCAGTGCACGATCTCAGGGGGAGAACTCAGATGAAGATGGCCTACCGCATCCTCGCATACCTCATCTCACTCGGCGTGGCCCTGCAGGCCGCCGCCATCGCCATCGGCTTCTTCGGCCTGGCCCACTGGGTCGACCAGGGCGGCGTGCTGGACAAGGCCGGCTTCGAGTCCGGCACCGTCAGCTTCGGCGGGATCTGGGGCCTCGAGTTCCACGGCACGGTCGGCATCATGGTGATGCCGATCCTCGGCCTGCTGCTGCTGATCTCGTCGTTCTTCACCAAGGTCAAGGGCGCGGTGGTCTGGGCACTGATCGTGCTCGGCTGCATCGTGGTCCAGATCCTGCTCGGGCTGTTCGCCCACTCGTTCTATGCGCTCGGATTCCTGCATGGCCTGTTCGCCTTCGCGGTGCTGGGCACGGCCACCGTCGCAGCGACCCGGATGACGCGGGCGATGAAGGCAGCACCGGCGCCCGTCGTCGGCGCGCCGGCGCCGGCCGACGCCGCCTGAGCTTGGCGATCGACAGTCCGCCGGCGCCGGAGACGACGCCGACGGAGGAGCCACGCCCGACTCGAACGGCTCCGCGCTGGCTCCGGATCGCGGCACCGATCGTCGCCACCGTGCTGGTGGTGACGCCGATCGCCTATCTGTGGCTCGGCAGTCTGATGCCGGCCGGCTACTCGGTGCTCTCGATGGGCATCCCGGACTACGGCGGTGGCCCGGTGCCGGCGGGCGGCCACGACCACGGCGGCGGCGTGCCGAGTGGCACCGGACCGACCCGCAGCGTGAGCGACCTGGTCGCGGACCCGAGCCGCAAGGCCGACGTCGTCGTCGATCTGGTGGCCCGGGCGAAGGACATCACCGTTGCCGGGCGGACCATGCCCGGATACACGATCAACGACACGACTCCCGGCCCCACGATCAGCGCGGTCGAGGGCCAGCTGATCGAGGTGCACCTGCGCAACGAGTCGGTCACCGCCGGCATGACGCTGCACTGGCACGGGATGGACGTACCCAATGCGGACGACGGCGTAGCGGGCGTGACCCAGAACGCAGTGATGATGGGGCAGTCGTTCACCTATCGCTTCGTCGCCGACCATGCCGGAACGTACTGGTATCACTCGCACCAGATCTCGAACGAGCAGGTCTCCGGCGGCTTGTTCGGCCCGCTGGTGATCCGACCGCGCACGTCGGCCACACCACGCAGCTCGGACGTGACCGCGATCGCCCACACGTACGCCGGGATCCGGACGATCAACGGGGAGGCCTCGGACCTCCGGGTGCCGGTCAAGCCGGGCCGGGCGGTGCGGGTGCGCGTGATCAACACCGACAACGCTCCGATGGAGCTCTGGTCGGGCGCCGCGTACCGGGTGCTGGCGATCGACGGCCGCGACCTGCGCGGACCGACCCCGGTGACCGGCCAGGCCCTGACGCTCACCGGCGGTGGACGGGCCGATGTCGAGGTGACGGCTCCTGGCGACGGCACGGCCGTACGTCTGCAACTGAGCAAGGCCACCGCCGTCATCGTCGGCTCGGGCGACGCCGCTGCGCCGGCCCAACCGGGCGCGTTGCTGGATCTGCTGCACTACGGCACACCGCAGCCGCTGCCGTTCGACCCGACCCGACCGGACCGCCGTTTCATGTACTCGATCGGGCACCGACCGGGTTTCTTCCTGGGCAAGCCCGGGCTGTACTGGTCGGTGAACGGCCGCCTCTACCCCAACGTCCCGATGTACGTCGTCCGCGAGGGCGACGTGGCTGTGATGACGATTTCCAACCACAGCGGCGAGGTACACCCGATGCACCTGCACGGCCACCACGCGGTGGTGCTGTCTCGGAACGGCATCGCCGCCACCGGGTCGCCGTGGTGGATCGACTCGCTGAACGTGCTGGACGGCGAGACGTATGTGATCGCGTTCCAGGCGGACAACCCGGGCATCTGGATGGACCACTGCCACAACCTCAAGCACGCCGCGCAGGGCATGGTCGCGCACTTGATGTACGAAGGCGTCAGCACTCCGTTCCGGATCGGCGGCGACGACGACAACCGGCCGGAGTAGTCCTCGGCAAGAATGGGCGGCATGCAGCTACCCGTGATGCCGCCGGTCGCACCGATGCTGGCCAAGGCGGTGCCACAGATCCCGACCGGGGATCTGTCATACGAACCGAAGTGGGACGGCTTCCGCTCGATCGTGTTCCGCGACGGCGACGACGTGGAGATCGGGTCGCGCAACGAGAAGCCGATGACGCGGTACTTTCCCGAGGTGGTGGAGGCCATCAAGGCGAACCTGCCCGATCGCTGCGTGATCGACGGCGAGATCGTGGTCGTCGTCGGGGACCGGCTGGAGTTCGAGGTGCTGCAGCAGCGGATCCATCCCGCGGCGAGCCGGGTGAAGATGCTGTCGGAGACGACGCCGGCCCGCTTCATCGCGTTCGATCTGCTGGCGCTGGACGACATCGACTACACGAAACTGCCGTTCGCGGAGCGTCGCGCTGCCCTCGAGTCCGCACTGGCGCGGGCCGAGACCCCGATCCATCTCACGCCGACCACCCTCGACGCGGCGCTGGCACAGGAGTGGTTCTCCCAGTTCGAGGGCGCCGGTCTGGACGGCGTTGTCGCCAAGCCGCTGACCGGTGCGTACCTGCCCGACAAGCGGGTGATGTTCAAGATCAAGCACCAGCGGACCGCCGACTGCGTGGTCGCCGGCTATCGCGTACACAAGAGCGGGCCGGACTCGATCGGCTCGCTGCTGCTCGGCCTCTACAACGATGAGGGCGAGCTCGCCTCGGTCGGCGTGATCGGCGCGTTCCCGGCGGCCAGACGCAAGGAGCTGTTCACCGAGCTGCAGCCGCTGGTCACCACGTTCGACGACCACCCGTGGGCCTGGGCCGGGCAGCTGGCCGAGCCCGAGGGGCGGGCACGGACGCCGCGCAGTTCGGAGTACAGCAGGTGGAACGTCGGCAAAGATCTGTCGTTCGTGCCGCTGCGGCCGGACCTGGTGGTGGAGGTGCGCTACGAGCACATGGAGGGCACCCGGTTCCGGCACACGGCCCAGTTCAACCGCTGGCGACCGGACCGGGATCCCCGCTCGTGCACGTACGAGCAGCTCGAGGAGCCGGTGACCTACGACCTCGCCGACATCTTGGCACCGGCGGGTGGTTGAGAACTGTGGATGGAATTGGTGCGGGAGTACCCACCACAACTCCATCCACTCTTTGCCGACGGACCCGTCCCGTGCGGCTCAGGCGTGCTCGGTGAGCCGATGCTCGATGTGCGACACCGCCGAAGACTCGCGATCCGCGGCCGCATTCCAACCGTGCTGCGCCCGCGGCCGGGCGAAGAAGGCGGCGGCGAGGGCGGCGATCAGCACGACGACGGCCGGCAGCAGGATCGCCTGCGCCATCGCGGTGGAGAAGCCTGCGTGCAGGAACTCCGGGAGGCTCTGGCCGGTGAACTGCGCCGCGCCGGCCCCGGCGCCGCCGGCGGCCGCGGGCAGCTCCGCGGCCAGCCGGGCCTGGATCAGGGCAGCGATCGACGCCGATCCCAGCACGCTGCCGACCTGACGCGTCGTGTTGTAGACCCCAGAGCCGGCACCTGCCTGTCTCGGCTCCAGGTTCCGGGTCGTCGCGTTCGCGATCGGCGCCCAGACGAAGGCGCTCGCCAGACCCAGCACGGCACTGGGCAGCAGCAGCCACGCCACCGGGGCCTGCTGGTCGATGAACCAGGCGTACCCGAACAGCGAGATCGACAGCAGGGTCGCGCCGCCGACGGCGAACCACCGAGGGTTGTGCTTGTTCAGCAGGCGTCCGACAAGCGGAGCGAGCGCGATCGAGAAAACGGCCATCGGCACCATCAGCAGCGCCGACTGGGTGGGCGTCAGCGCCTTCACCAGCTGGGCGTAGAAGATGATCGGGAGCGCCATGCTGGCGACCGTGAAGCCGACCGCGGTGATGGCGACGTTGCCGAGAGAGAAGTTGCGATCCCGGAACAGGTCAAGCGGGAGCAGCGGCTCGCCCTTCTGCAGCTTCTGCCAGACCACGAACGCGGCCAGCACAACGAGGCCGGTGATGATCAGTCCCCAGACCGTGATCGGCCCGCGGATCGTCCCCCAGTCGTACGTCTCGCCCTCCTGGATGCCGAACACCACGAGGAACATGCCGATGGCGGACAGCACGACGCCGAGGATGTCGAAGCGGTGCGCGTTCGTCGGCAACTTCGGCACGAAGCGCCAGGCGAGGATGAAGCCGACGATGCCGACCGGGACGTTGACGAAGAAGATCCACTCCCAGCCGAGTCCGTCCACGAGCAGTCCGCCGGCGATCGGGCCGACCAGCATCGCCACACCGGCCGTAGAGCCCCAGATCGCCATCGCGGACCCGCGTCGCTCGGGCGGGAAGATCCGGGTGATCACTGCCATCGTCTGGGGGGTCATGAACGACGCGCCGAGGCCCTGGAGCACGCGGGCCGCGATCAGCAGACCGATGCTCGGCGCCAGCCCGCACAGCAGCGAGGCGATGGTGAACACGACGAGACCGCTGAGGAAAAGTCGCCGGGGTCCGAACCGGTCGCCGAGCCGCCCGGTGATCAGCAGCGGTACGGCGTACGCGAGCAGGTAGGCGCTGGTCACCCAGATCACCTGGTTGATGTCGGCGTCCAGGCCCTTCATGATCGACGGGTTCGCGACCGACACGATCGTCGAGTCGACCAGGATCATGAAGAAGCCGATGACGAGCGACCAGAGCGCGGGCCACGGCCGGATCTCCGGGTCGACAGCTCGTCGAGGGGCAGAAATGGTGCTCATGAAAGGTCCTTCGTTCCTTCTCGAGTCTGTGGATTCTTGGGGTCGCGGGCGACCCAGCTGAGTTCGCCCGACTCCAACCGGTCGATGGTGCGCTGCAGCCAGTCGACCTGCGCCGCGAGCTGGTCGCGCAGATAGGTGAGGTCGAGCCAGTACGCCTCGTGCAGGTCCTTCGCGGTCACCGCGTCGAGACCGGCCTCGTACGATGCAAGATCACCGCGCAGCCGGAGCAGGCGACGACGCAGCAGATCGGCCAGCAAGCCCGGCTCGACGTTGTGGGCCTCGGTCAGGGCGAGCGGGAAGACCGGGTACTCCTCGGCCGGCGTGGCCAGCAGGTCGATCAGCTGTTCCTGCAGCACGTCGCGCCCGTCGTCGGTGATCTCGTACGTCGTCCGCTCGGGCCGGTTGCCTTCCCGATCGGTGCCCGCGGAGCGGACGAGTCCGTCGTCGGCCAGCCGGGCGACCGTGTGATAGAGCGAGCCAGGTCGGACCTTGACGACGCGGTCCTCGTGCCGAGACAGCAGGGTCTGGAACATCTCGTACGGGTGCATCGGGTGCTCGTTGAGCAGCGCCAGGGTGGCGATGCCCAACGGAGCGACCTTGAGCTTCCTCAGCCGATCCCGCACACCGATGTCCTTCCGAGTGGATTATTCCAGACGGAATATACCTGGTGAACCAATCATCCGCAAACATCGACGGCGCCGTAGGGGCGGCGGGCACCGCAGTGGGCCGCGGGACCACCGTTTGCCGACTCAGGGCACGGAACGACACGGGTCACCCCGCCCCAGATCCACCGTTTGCCGACTCAGGGCACGAAACGACACGGGTCACGCCGCCCCAGATCCACCGTTTGCCGACTCAGGGCACGAATTCCCGACTCAGGGCACGAAACGACATAGGTCACCCCGCCGCGGGACCACCGTTTGCCGACTCAGGGCACGAAACGACACGGGTCACGAGGATGGCGCACAGAGCTGGTCCGACGGCAGAACTCGATGGGCTGGACCAAGACCCGGCGTCTGGCTCCTCGCGGACTCCTGGCCAGAATGGGCTCATGCTCGTTGCCTTCTCGATCGCTCCCAGCGGCACCCGCGACGCCTCGGTCGGCGACGCGGTCGCCGAAGCCGTCCGGATCGTGCGCGCGTCCGGCCTGCCGAACGAGACGTCCTCGATGTTCACCACCGTGGAGGGCGAGTGGGACGAGGTGATGGCGGTGATCAAGGACTGCGTCGACGCCCTCACCGCCTCCGCTCCCCGCGTCTCGCTGGTCCTGAAGGCTGACATCCGACCCGGCTTCACCGACCAGCTGAACGCGAAGGTGACCCGCATCGAAGACGCGTTGGCAGGCCCGCCGGGATGAACTCCGCGCGCTGGTCAGCTGCATTCGGCAGCACGAGGAGTGCCGTTGCCTGATGACCCTTCGACGAGGGACCCTCGCACGGTGGAACAGCCACGAATGAGCCTCGATGACTTCGCCTACACCCTGATCGAGGCCGGACCGCTGACCGAGGCGCTGCTGGACGCCGACCTGGATGACTGGGGCGAGCTGCAGGGCCACGGGTTGTTGAGCGACCTGCGCCGAGCCGCGCTGTCTGCATTCGATCGGGGTGACCGCGAGACGTCACGCGCCATCGTCGAGTGTGTGACCCGGGCGTTCCTGGTCGCCGACGACCAGCTCAAGAACGCGATCGACGTCTCGTTCATCGAGGACACCGGTTGGTCGCACGACCCCGAGGTGCAGGACTTCGTCGACAGCTGGCCGGCCGAGCTGCGGGTAGAGATCGATCCCTATCGCCCGCAGCGCTGACCAGCGCCGAACATCGGTCGCTCGACACTAGACTGCTCCGGTGCAACCGATCACCGACACGTGCGTCAGTGCCGACGCGGTGACGGTGCGATTCGGTGCGACCGAGGTGCTGCGCGGGCTCACCCTGCACGCCGAGCGTGGGAAGGTGACCGCCCTGCTCGGTCCGAACGGGGCCGGCAAGACCACGTTCCTGCGCTGCTGTACCGGCCTGGTCGCTGCGACATCGGGCACGATCCGAGTGCTGGGTCAGCGGCCCGGCACGTCCGAGGTCGCGGCCCGAGTCGGCCTGATGCCGCAGAGCACGGGTGCCTGGTCCGGGATCAATGCGGTGGAGCTGCTGAGGTATCTGTCCAGCCTGTACGCCCACCCGCTGCCGATCGACGCGCTGATCGAACGGCTCGGCATCCGGTCGTACGCCCACATCCCGTACCGCAGACTCTCCGGCGGTCAGCAGCAGACGGTGAATCTGGCCGGCGCCCTGGTCGGACGACCTGAGCTGGTGTTCCTCGACGAACCGACGTCCGGGCTGGACCCGCACGCCCGGCACGCCAGCTGGGACCTCGTCCGCGAGCTGCGCGCGGCCGGCGTCACCGTCGTGCTGACCACTCACGCGATGGATGAGGCCGCCGAGCTGGCGGACGAGGTGGTCATCGTCGATCAGGGCCGGGTGGCGGTCAGTGGCACCGTGGCCGCTCTGACCGCCGACGGCGCGAGCCTGGAGGACGTCTTCCTGCGGCACACCCACGCCGAGGCGGGCCGATGACCGCTCTCGATTTCAGTCCCTCGCCGGGCGCCGCACCGGCCGGCCGCCGGGTGAGAAGTCATGCCTCCACCGAGGCCAAGCTGCTCATCCGCAACGGCGAGCAGCTGCTGCTCGCCCTGCTGATCCCGATCGGCATCCTGGTCCTCGGCCGGATCCTGGGCGGCACGTTCGGCGACCTCGCGGTGCTCGCTCCTTCGGTGCTGGCTCTGGCGCTGTGGTCCTCGACGTTCACCTCGCTCGCCATCGCCACCGGGTTCGAGCGGCGCTACGGCGTGCTCGAGCGGCTGGCGGCGACCCCGCTCGGGAAGGCGGGACTGCTCACCGGAAAGGCGCTGAGCGTAGCCGCGATCGCGCTCGGTCAGGTCCTCGTGCTCGGGCTGTTCGCCGCCGCCCTCGGTTGGCGTCCGCAGTGGAGCGTCGCCTCATTCCTCGTCTCGCTGATCGCCGCGGTTTTGGCGGCGGGGTGCTTCGGCGGCCTCGCGCTGCTCCTCGCCGGACGGCTTCGGGCCGAGGCGACGCTCGCCCTGGCCAACATCGTGTACGTCGTCGGCCTCGCAGCCGGCGCCCTCGTCATCCCGGTGGCGCACTATCCTGCGGCGGTCCAATCGCTGCTCCACCTCCTGCCGACCGCCGCACTCGGCGAGTCCCTGCGCGCCGGCGCGGTCGGCACGGTGCTGTTCTGGCCGCTGCCGGTGTTGGTCGTGTGGACCGTGCTCGCCGGACTGACGGCGTGGAAGGGCTTTCGATGGACGTCCTGACCAACCCCGTGCTGCGCGTGGTCGGCGCACCTCGGGCCCTGCGCCGGTGGGCGATCGCCAGCCTCGTCGCCAACATCGGGATCGTCGTCACCGGCGCCCTCGTCCGGCTGACCGGCTCGGGGCTGGGCTGCCCGACCTGGCCCCGCTGCACGACCGACTCCTATGTCGCCCACCCCGCGCTCGGCGTCCACGGGGCGATCGAGTTCGGCAATCGGCTGCTCACCTTCGTGCTGATCGTGATCGCCGTTCTGACCTGGGTGAGTGCGATGTTCTACCGACCGCGGAGTCGCCGGTTCCGTTGGTTGACGGCGGGCATGGCACTGGGCATCCCGGCCCAAGGCGTGGTCGGTGGTCTCACGGTGCTGACGAAGCTCAATCCGTTCATGGTCGCCGTCCACCTGCTCCTGTCCTTCGTCCTGGTGGCGCTGTCGGTCTGGCTCGTCCGCCTCACCTGGGCGCTGGCCGCGGCGCCGACCACCCGGTGGGGTGTGCACCTCGCTCGGATCGCCTTCGCCGGGATGTGGATCGCGGTGTGGCTCGGCACGGTCGTCACGGGCAGCGGCCCGCACGCCGGCGACGAGCACTCGGTGCGTACGGGATTCGATCCGGCGCTGGTCGCCCACATCCACGCGGCAGCGGTGTACGTCACGATCGCGGCCACGTTCGGCTGCGTGTTCATGGTGCGCAACACGCCGTCATTACTGCTGCTGGCGGTCGAGGTCGTGCAGGCGGGCGTGGGGCTCAGCCAATACCACCTCGGACTGCCGATCGGGCTGGTGCTGCTGCACCTGCTCGGTGCTGCGCTCGCGATCGCCGCCGCCACCAACCTCTTCCTGTCTGTGCGCCCGGCACCGCGCACTGACCCGGCCGACGACGCTGAACTCCAGGCAGCTTCCCCGAAAAGTGGGCGCAAACAACAACTCTGAATCGCTTCACAGTGTTGTTTGTGACCAGTTTTCGGGAATGGTGCGGACGGTCAGCTCGCCGCCGTTCGCCGGCACATGAACCGCTCGTACGTTCCGGATGCTCCCGTTACTGCGCGGTCCACCCGCCATCCATCGCGTACGAGGCACCGGTGACCATCCCCGCGTCCGGTCCGACCAGCCAGCCGACCAGCGAGGCGACCTCCTCCGGCTCCACCAGTCGCTTGATCGCGTTGTGGGTCAGCATGACCTTCTCCACGACCTCGGACTCCTCGATCCCGTGGGTCCGGGCCTGGTCGGCGATCTGCTTCTCGACCAGCGGCGTACGGACGTAGCCCGGATTGATGCAGTTGCTGGTCACCCCGTGCGGGCCGCCCTCCAGCGCCGTCACCTTCGACAACCCTTCCAGAGCGTGCTTGGCCGTGACGTAGGCCGACTTGAACTCCGACGCCCGCAACCCGTGAACGGAGGAGATGTTGACGATCCGACCGAAGCCGCGGTCGTACATCCCAGGCAGCGTGGCCCGGATCAACCGGAACGGCGACTCGACCATGATCATCAAGATCCGATGGAAGATCTCGGGGTCGAACTCCGCGATCGGCGCCACGTGCTGGATCCCGGCGTTGTTGACCAGGACGTCGACATCCAGATCCAGATCGCCGAGCGCCGCCGGATCGGCGAGATCGAGCGGTCGGACGTCGCCGTCGATCTCCGCTGCCACCGTGCCCGCACGTTCGGAGTCGATGTCGGCGATGGTGACCCTCGCCCCGAGGCCGGCGAGCCGTCGGGCGACGGCCGCGCCGATCCCGCTCGCTCCCCCGGTGACCAGGGCCGTCCGGCCCGCGAGTGCCCCCGTCGGCACCGCCGCCGACTCATCTGCCGGCTGCGCGAAACCCGTCATGATCGACATCTTGCCGCGCCCGACGGGACGGCCAACGTCTGGATAGCATCCATCGTGACCACCACCGCCGATGATCAGCGTCCCGACCCGTTGCTCCCGGGGATCGCCGCCCGCTCCGTACGCACCTCCCGGCTGACCAGCAACGTCTTGTACCGCAGTGACGTCGAACCCGGATCGATCCCGCTGGTGCTCGTCCACGGCAATGTCTCGTCCGCGCTGTTCTGGCAGCCGCTGATGGTCTCCCTGCCCGACGAGATCAATGCGTTCGCAGTGGACCTGCGCGGGTTCGGCGACTCCGAGACTGCGCCCGTCGACGCCACGCGCGGGCTCTCGGACTTCAGCGACGACGTGGCCGACGTCGTCTCGGCGCTCGGCCTGGCGGACCCGCACCTCGTCGGCTGGAGCATGGGCGGCGGCGTCGTCATGCAGTACGCGATCGACCACGTCGCAGCAAGTCTGACGCTGATCTCGCCGGTATCGCCGTACGGGTTCGGTGGCACGGCGCTGGACGGCACGCTGCTCACCGCCGACGCGGCCGGCACCGGCGGCGGCGGCGCCAATCCCGACTTCGTGGCCCGGCTCGAGGCCGGCGACCGTGCGGCCGACTCGCCGACCTCGCCGCGCAATGTCTACCTGGGCGCGTACGTCAAACCCGGTTTCACCAGCCCGTTCGACGAGCTCTGGCTGACCTCGATGCTCAGCACCAGGACCGGCGTGGACAACTATCCGGGTGACTCCGTCGCCAGCGAGAGCTGGCCCGGCTTCGCCGCCGGTAGCCGGGGCGTGCTCAACACGATGGCGCCGACGTACCTGGACCTCAGCGGCATCGTCGAGATCGATCCGAAGCCGCCGATCCTGTGGATTCACGGCGCCGACGACGTGATCGTCTCCGACACGTCGCTATTCGACCTCAACTACCTCGGTCAGCTCGGCGTCGTTCCCGGCTGGCCCGGTGCGGACGTCGCGCCGGCCCAGCCGATGATCAGCCAGACCCGTGCGGTCTTCGAGCGGTACGCCACCGGCGGTGGATCGTACGAAGAGATCACCGTTCCCGACTGCGGCCACTCCGCCCACCTCGAGCACCCCGACGCCGTCCGGACCGCGCTGCTGCACCACCTCTCCGGCATCTGACCTCTCCGGCAACTGACCTCTTTTGTCCACCTCCCCGAAAAGTGGGCGCAAACAACAACGACACGCCGATCGACGTTGTTGTTTGCGACCACTTTTCGGGAGGTAAAGGTGCCGTTTACGCAAGTTTGCGTACTCCGCATCTCTTCGTACGCTGAACACATACCGGGACTGCGGGAGCGCAAGAAGGCCGAGATGCGGACGACGCTCGCCTGGGCGGCGATCCAGCTCGTGGTCGAGCGCGGTTACGACGGGGTCAAGGTGGGGGACATCGCCGAGGCGGCGGACGTGTCGCCGCGGACGTTCAACAACTATTTCTCGAGCAAGGCCGAGGCCATCGCCTCGCGTCACCTCGATCGGATGCTGCGGGCGGCGGACGTCCTGCGCGAACGGCCCGCTGCCGAGCCGCTCTGGACGGCGATCGAGGCCGCCGCTCTGTCGGTACTGGAGCCCGGTCCCGAGCTCGCCGGCCGGGCACAGCCAGATCGGGAATCCCCCGGCCACGACTCCCCCGGCCACGACTCCCCCAGCCACGACTCCCCCAGCCACGACTCCCCCAGCCACGACTCGTGGGTGGCAGGCGTGGCCCTGATGATCACCGAGCCGGCGCTCCAGGGGGAGATGCTGCGCGCGGGCGCGATCGCCGAACGGGCGCTGGCGACGGCCATCGGCGTACGCACCGGCACGGATCCCGAGCGCGATCTCTACCCCCGGCTGGTCGCCGCGACGATCACAGCGGCCAACGCGGCCGCCACCGAGCACTACCTGCACACCGATCCGTCCCTACCGATGGAGCAGATCATTGCCGAGGCGCTGAACTGGCTCGCCGCGGGTCTGCCCGAACCAGCAACACGTCCCGAACCAGGAACACGCCCCGAACCAGCAACACGCCCCAAACCAGAAAGTCGTTTCGAACCAGAGGGGCAGTCATGATCGACGTCGGCATCGTGGGCGCCGGCCCGAACGGCCTGATGCTCGCCTGCGAGCTCGCGCTGAACGGAATCCAGCCGATCGTGCTGGAACGACTCTCCGGTCCGAGTGTCGAGCAGCGCGCGAACGGCATGGTCGACCAGGTCGTCCGGATGCTCGACCGGCGCGGCCTGTACGAACGGCTCACCGGAGACCTGATGCCTCCGACGCCGCAGCCAGGTTTCGTCTTCGGCGCCTTCCCGCTGGACCTCCGGGACCTGCCCGACAACCACCTGTACACCCTGCTCATCCCGCAACGGGAGATCGAGCGGATGCTCGATGCGCGCGCTCGAGAACTGGGTGTGGAGATCCGCACGGGCCACGACGTCATCGGCCTGGTCCAGGACACCGAGTCGGTCGTGCTGTCCCTCCGCGGCGGCGAGACGGTGACGGCCCGCTACGTCATCGGCGCGGACGGCAGCCGCAGCACCGTACGCAAGCTGGCCGGCATCGACTTCCCCGGCGTCACCACCGATCATTCCGTCTCGCGGACCGCCCACGTCAGCGTCCCGTCCGAGCAGGTGGATCCGGCGACCGGGGGCCTGATCGTCGACGGCTACGGAACCGTGCCGCCGTTTCAGCACACTCGCACCGAGTCCGGCCTGGTCGTCTGGGCCCAGGCCCCGGACAAGCCGGCGATGATCGCCACGATCGAGTGGCCGCGGGAGATGGACAGCGACGCGCCGGCCAGCCTGGACGATCTGCGCGCCAGCCTCACCCGCGTACTCGGCGTCGAGGTACCCATCGGTCCACCGCAGGGCGACGGGCCCCACCTCCTGCGCCGGCTGACCGGCCAGAACAGGCGCATCGCGGACCGCTATCGCGACGACCGGGTCTTCCTGCTCGGCGACGCCGCGCACGTCCACTCCGCGATCGGCGGCCCGGGTCTGAACCTCGGTCTGCAGGACGCGGTGAATCTCGGCTGGAAGCTGGCCGGCGTGCTCGACGGCTGGGCCCCCGAGGCACTGCTGGACAGTTACGAGGCCGAGCGTCGACCGGTGGCCGAGCCGGTGACCATGTCGACCCGGGCCTCGACCTCTGCCCGCCCCGGCCCGGGGCCACTTTCTGCGGCCCTGACCAGGTGGTTCGGCTCGGCGGAGCGGGGATCAGGGGAGCGGGGATCAGGGGAGCTGGGCAGATAGCTCGGCATATCGACACCTGACCCTCCGGCACCTGACCCCTCCGCAACCCACCTCCCCGAAAAGTGGTCACAAACAACAACATCCATCGGCGTGTCGCTGTTGTTAGCGCCCACTTTCCGGGGACGAGAGATGCGGGCTCAGGCGACGAAGAAGCTTGTCAGGTACGGCGCCACCGCGTCTGCCCGGAGGTCATGCGCCTGCCCGCCGATCAGCTCGAACCGCCCGTCGGTGGCAGCCTCGACCACGCCTCGCGCCCCGTACTGCAGGAAGCCCGGACTGGCCTCGCCGGCCAGGCCCAGGAGCGGAACCCGCAGGCCACGGACCAGGTCGGCCGGAATGGTGCTGTCCCCCATCGCCGCGTCGTCGTACGCGAGCGTCGGGGCGATTGCGAGGCTGACCGGCCAGAACGGTGATCTGCTCATTCCCTCGATCGCTTCCGCCGGCATCCCGACACGACCGAAGAAGAGCCGAAGGGCCGACTCCCGATCGTCGGTGGCCAGCGCAGCAGTCAGGTCCCTAGTGTAAGCGGCGGCCCCAGGGCGCATCGGTTCGGGAACGAACGGCACCTCGTACACACCGACTCCGGTCACCGCCGCCGGTCCCAGTGCTGCGGCCGCGTGCAGGGCGAGCGCCCCGCCGGAGGAGAGCCCGAACAGCCCGGCCGCACCACCGAGGGCCTCGATCAGGGCAGCGAGATCATCGATTTCGCGATCCACGGAGAACGGCTCCGTGTCGGCACTGGCTCCGCGTCCGCGGCGGTCGTACAGCCCGATCGTCAACCGGTCGCTCAGTGCCTCGGCGATCGGCCGCATCGGGCCCGAGTCGCGGAAGCACATGGCCCCGTCGACCAGCACGACCGGCAGGCCGGAGCCGACGATCTCGTACGCGATCTCGGTTCCGTCTGCAGAAGTCACGGTCGGCACAGGTCACTCCTCATCGATGGGGTTGGCAGCTTGAAGGTGCCGGTCGAGCAGGTCGAGGGCCTCGGAGAACCCGCCCTCGACGCCGTGGCCGATCGCAAGGTCGCGCTGCTCGACGTCGAGGTAGCGGAGCGTGGCGCGGAAGTGGGTCCCGGTCGGAATCGACGCGAGCTCGATCGTGGCGAAGGCGCCCGGTCGCTCGTCGGTGACGTCGCCGGCCGCGTTCGAGGATCGCTCGTCGTATGAGACGAGGCGCGGCGGCATGATCTCCCGGTACACCGACCGAGCCCAGACCTCGACGCCGCTAGCGTTGCGGAGGCAGTAGTGCCACACCCCGCCGGGCCGGAAGTCCACCGTGCACCACACCACGGGGCAGGCAGGTGGTCCCCACCAGCGCAGGAGCTCCTCCGCCGTCGACAGTGCTGCGAAGACGCGCTCAGGAGACGCTGAGAACGTACGCTCGATCCTCAGTCCGCTGGCCTGCCTGGTCACCGATGTGCGCGCCCTCGCGCCGCTCACCTTTGATCGGCCGCTCACGTTCGATCCTGCGGGCCGGTCTCCTCGAGGTAGCTCTCCAGCCGGTCGAGACTGCCGCCCCAGAGCTCGGCGTAGTGATCGGCCCACTCGCGCATCCGGGCGAAGGGTTCCGCCTGCAATCTGCAGCGCCGCCACTGCGCCTCCTTGTGCCGCGAGATGATGCCCGCCCGCTCGAGCACGGAAAGGTGCTTCGAGATCGCGGGCAGGTTCGTGTCGAAGCGTTCGGCCAGCTCGCCGACCGTCGCCTCGCCCGAGCCGAGCAGCCGGACGAGCCGACGGCGGGTGGGATCCGCGAGCGCGCCGAAGATCGCGCCCAGCTCGACATCCACCGTAGTTTCCACAAAAGGAAAGTACGCTCGTCATCGGTCGCCCGTCAAGGCCCATGCGGCGATCTCATCGTTCGGTGACCAGATCGCGCGCAGGAACTTTGCTCCCTCTGCGCATCTTTGCTCCCTTTGCAAAGGGAGCAAAGATGCCTAAAGGGAGCAAAGTTCTCTCGGATTGGATCGACACAGCGGCGGTGGAGTTCAGCTTCAGGCGGCGGTGGTGTAGGCGTTCCGGCGGCGGCCGTCACGACGCTGCTGATGAGCGGCGCGGCGGCGGCGCCACTCCCGGAAGCTCTGCAGCATCCGGGCGGTCTGCTCGGCGCGCTCGGTGACCGCGGCCTGCTCGGCCCCGTGACCGGCACCGTAAACGGCGTAGTCGACGTACATGATCGTTCCTTGGATGGTTGGTGAAACTCCAGGTGAGGGCACCAGCGGCCCTCGATGGTCGTGAGTGCTGCCGGGGCCCAGGACGGGCCGCAGCAACGAGGCGCGAATAGGGCCGTCAGTGGCCCGAGACTCGAATCCGGCTCAGCGATCGAGCCGTGCGGGAGGCAGGGCGATGAGCCAGCCGTCGGCAAAGGCGATCGAGGTGATCATGACGTGCATCGGGAGCCTCCTCTCAACGGGTCGTGGTCCCGACCTGCAGTCCTGAACGGGCCGCAGCATCACGGTAGGTCGCGCGCCACGCAGCCGGCAACCGATTAATCCGCGTTCCGCCCGTTCGCTCTGCGTGCGATCGGACGACAAGCCCCGGTGGTTCAGAGCAGCCACGCCACCTTGCGGGTGCCGTCCCAGCGACGGCAGCCGACGACCTGCGCAGACAGCATCCGATCCGCTGTCCAGTCGAGCGCCGTCAGGGCGGCGCCGACCTCCCCCACCGGCACCCGCCGAGCCAGCGTCACGTGCGGGCTCCACCGACCGGCTCCGAACTGCCCGACCGGATCAGCCCCGCACGCCGCGGCCACGCGGCCCTGGAGCTCGAGCAGGGACACCGAGGCCGTCACCTGACGGACCAGGATGCATCGACCACGCCGCGGACCGAAGATGGTCAGCGCGCCGATCTGCAGCGCCAGCTCGAGGTCGGCCACCAGCGCCGGCAGCATTCCCTCCGCGGAGTCGGGGACTACGTCGGCGGCGAACAGGGTCACGTGCGGGCGATGGTGTTCGCTCACTCCGGCCCGGCGCTCACTCGGCAGGCCGGCTTCGGCGAGCAGGTCCCACTGCCGACGTACGGCCGCCTCGGCCCCCTCGTCCAGCAGCAGTTCGACCGACTGCGTCACAGCCGAGGACCCCGGGCGGCGAGCGGAGGGAGCAAGCGAGCGAAGCGAGCCATCAAACACCAGCTGATCCGCGCCGCTGAGTGGAGGAGCGAAACGCGAACACGCATTCCCGTTCGCGTTTCACGACGACATCAGCGGCCAGGAGCGGAGCCAGCAAGCGAGCGAAGCGAGCCATCAAACACCAGCTGATCCGCGCCGCTGAGTGGAGGAGCGAAACGCGAACACGCATTCCCGTTCGCGTTTCACGACGACATCAGCGGCCAGGAGCGGATCAGCGCAGCAGCGGGTCGACCGCGGCGGCCACGAAGACCAGGGCCAGGTACGAGTTCGACCAGTGGAACAGCCGCATCGGCTTCAGCGCCGCATCCGTGAGCCCGGCCCGCGCCCGGCGGAGCAGCTGCCACGACTCGAAGAGCAGCACCGCACCCGCCATCGCGGCGACACTCGGATAGAGCCAACCCGTGTCGGCCACCGGCCACAGGGTCAACGACACCGCCACCGTGACGACCGAGTAGATCATGATCCGGATCGCGACCGCCGGAGCCGACTTCACCACCGGCAGCATCGGGACGTCGGCGGCCGCGTAGTCCTCGCGGTAGCGGAACGCCAGCGCCCAGGTGTGCGGTGGGGTCCAGAAGAAGACGATCGCGAACAGGATGAACGGCGCCAGCGCGAGCGAGTTCGTGACGGCGGTCCAGCCGATCAGCGGTGGGAAGCAGCCGGCGATCCCACCCCAGACGATGTTCTGCGAGCTGCGACGTTTCAGCCACAGCGTGTAGACGAACACGTAGAAGGCGTTCGCCGCCAGTGCCAGCGCGGCCGACAGCCAGTTGACCAGCATCCCCAGCCAGAGCGTGGCCGCGACTCCGAGCACGATGCCGAAGATCGTCGCCGCCCGGGGACCGACCAGGTGCCGCGGCAGCGGACGACGACGGGTGCGACGCATCCGCTCGTCGATGTCTCGATCGAGCACCGAGTTGAAGACGTTCGCGCTCGCAGCGGCGAGGCAGCCGCCCACCATCGTGTTCAGCACCAGCAGCAGCGGTGGCACGCCGCCCGCGGCCAGGAACATGGCCGGAACCGTGGTCACCAGCAGCAACTCGATGATCCGGGGCTTGGTGAGTCCGAAGTAGGTCGACACCACGTCGCGCACCCGCGCGCGCTGAGCGGTGGCACCATCCGGCGAACCCGTCGGGTCCCGATGGCTCGGCACCGGAGACGTCACATCCGCGGAGCTGACGGTGCCGACCCGGTCCGCGAACGGAGGGCCGGACATGTCGATGCTCGTCACGACAGGTGAGTCTATGGCCCCGACCGCCGGAGGAGGCAAAGTGCCACTTCGATAGGCTCGCCGTATCGACATGAACGGCACGTACGCGCCCGCCGAGAGCGGAAGGACTTCGACACAGTGACCGAATCGACCTCCACCGAAAGCCTCTACCCCGATGGCTGGACCGACCTCGACTCCCGCGCCGTGGACACGGCCCGGCTGCTCGCGGCCGATGCCGTCCAAAAGGTGGGCAACGGCCACCCTGGGACGGCGATGAGCCTGGCCCCGGTGGCCTACCTGCTGTTCCAGAAGGAGATGCGGCACAACCCGGCCGACACCCACTGGCCCGGCCGGGACCGCTTCGTGCTGTCCTGCGGCCACTCCTGCCTGACGCTGTACGTCCAGCTCTACCTCGGCGGCTTCGGGCTGGAGCTCGACGACCTGAAGGCGTTGCGGACCTGGGACTCCAAGACCCCTGGCCACCCGGAGTACGGCCACACCGACGGCGTGGAGATCACCACCGGGCCGCTGGGTCAGGGTCTGGCCAATGCGGTCGGGATGGCCATGGCTTCGCGGCGCGAACGCGGTCTGCTCGACCCCGACGCTGCTCCCGGCACGTCGCCGTTCGACCACCAGATCTACGTGCTGGCCTCCGACGGCGACATGGAGGAGGGCGTGACGTCCGAGGCGTCGTCCCTGGCCGGCACCCAGCGGCTGGGCAACCTCACCGTGATCTATGACCACAACCACATCTCCATCGAGGACGACACCAACATCGCCCTGAGCGAGGACACCGCGGCGCGCTATCGGGCGTACGGCTGGCACGTCCAGGAGATCGACTGGACGAACGACGGCACCGAGTACAAGGAGAACGTCCGCGAGCTGGCCGACGCGCTCGAGGCCGCTCGGGGAGTGACCGATCGCCCCAGCTTCATCAGCCTGCGGACGATCATCGGCTGGCCGGCGCCCACCAAGCAGAACACGGGCAAGGCCCACGGCTCTGCGCTCGGCGACGAGGAGATCGCCGCGACGAAGGAGCTGCTGGGCTTCGACCCGAAGCAGACGTTCGAGGTGGCCGACGAGATCATCGCCCACACCCGCGAGCTCGGTGAGCGGGGCGCCGAGGCCGTCGCGGAGTGGACCAAGGGCTTCGACAGCTGGGCGGCGGCCAACCCCGACGCCAAGGCGCTGTACGAGCGGATGGTCGACGACGAGCTCACCCCGGGTTGGCAGGATGCACTGCCCAGCTGGGACGCCGACCCCAAGGGGATCGCCACCCGGGCGGCCTCCGGCAAGGTACTGGGCGCGCTGGCCGACAAGCTGCCCGAGCTGTGGGGAGGTTCGGCCGACCTGGCCGAGTCCAACAACACCACGATGGAGGGCGAGCCCAGCTTCCTGCCGACCGATCGGCAGTCGAAGATGTTCCCCGGCAACCCGTACGGCCGCACGATGCACTTCGGCATCCGCGAGCACGCAATGGGTTCGATCATGAACGGCATCAAGGTGCACGGTGGGACGAGGCCGTACGGCGGGACGTTCCTGCAGTTCTCCGACTACATGCGTCCGGCGGTCCGACTGGCTGCGCTGATGCGGCTCCCGGTGACGTTCGTCTGGACCCACGACTCGATCGGTCTCGGCGAGGACGGCCCGACCCACCAGCCGATCGAGCACCTGGCCGCGCTGCGCTGCATCCCCGGGCTCGACGTGGTCCGCCCGGCCGACGCCAACGAGACGGCGGCGGTCTGGGCAGCCGTCCTGGAGAACAAGGACCGGCCGGCCGGCATCTGCCTCAGCCGTCAGGCGCTGCCGATCGTGCCGCGCGGTTCCGACGGGTTCGCCGACACCGGCAATGTCGCCAAGGGTGCGTACGTCCTCAAGGACGCGGAGGACGGCGCGCCGGACGTGGTCTTGATCGGCACGGGCTCGGAGCTGCAGTACGCGGTCGAGGCCCAGCAGATCCTGGCGGCGGAGGGCACCAAGGCCAGAGTGGTCTCCATGCCGTGCCGCGAGTGGTTCGACGAGCAGGACCAGGGGTATCGAAACTCTGTGATCCCGCCCGACGTCAAGGCTCGCGTCAGCATCGAGGCCGGCGTCGAGGTCGGCTGGCGCGATCTGGTCGGCGATGCGGGCCGGATCATCAGCATCAACCACTACGGCGCGAGCGCATCCGCCGGCAAGCTGTTCGCGGAGTTCGGCTTCAGCGCCGACACCGTGGCCGCGGCCGCCCGGGAGAGTATCGAAGCCGCGACCAAGCCGGGCGAGCCGCTCGCTCCGGCGCACGCCGCCGCCAGTGGCCCCAAGGCCCCGGCCGACCTCGAGTCGGATCCGGGCGTCACCATCAGCTGACCGATCTCAGCCATCAGCAGAACCCCTGGCAGAACCCCCGAGAAAGGCTCATCACCATGAGCGAACGACTCAAGGCCCTCTCCGACGCGGGCGTCTCCATCTGGCTCGACGACCTGTCCCGAGACCGGATCAACACCGGCAACCTCGCCGAGCTGGTCGCCGACTCCAGCGTGGTCGGCGTGACGACCAACCCGACGATCTTCGCCGCGGCGCTGTCCAAGGGCAACGCGTACGACGATCAGATCCGCGAGCTCGCCGCCCGCGACTCCGATGTCGACGACACGATCAAGGCGTTGACCACCGACGATGTTCGCAACGCCTGCGATGTCCTGGCACCCGTCTACGAGGCCACGAACGGCTTCGACGGTCGAGTCTCGATCGAGGTCGAGCCCGGTCTCGCGATGGACACCGATGGCACCACCGGCCAGGCCGCCGACCTGTTCAAGATCGTCGACCGGCCGAACGTGCTGATCAAGATCCCGGCCACCAAGCCCGGCCTGCCGGCGATCACCGCATCGATCGCGGAAGGGATCAGCGTCAATGTGACCCTGATCTTCTCCCTCGATCGCTACCGCGGGGTGATCGACGCGTATCTGTCCGGTCTCGAGCAGGCCGCGGCCAACGGGCACGACCTGTCGAAGATCCACTCGGTCGCGTCGTTCTTCGTCTCCCGGGTCGACACCGAGGTGGACAAGCGACTCGAGGCGATCGGCGGCGAAGAAGCCGAGTCGCTGAAGAGCACGGCGGCCATCGCCAACGCGCGCCTGGCGTACGCCGTGTTCGAGGAGGAGTTCGCTGCCGACCGCTTCAAGGCGCTCGCCGAGAAGGGTGCGAACAAGCAGCGTCCGCTGTGGGCGTCGACCGGTGTCAAGGACCCCGACCTGCCGGACACTCTCTACATCTCCGAGCTCGTCGTCGCCGACACCGTCAACACGATGCCGGAGAAGACGATGCAGGCGTTCGCCGACCATGGCGAGGTCGAAGGCGACAAGGTCAGCGGAACAGCCGAGCAGGCCCAGTCGGTGCTGGACCGGCTCGCCGCCCTCGGGATCGAGTACGACGATGTGGTCGACGTGCTGGAACGCGAGGGCGTCGAGAAGTTCGACGCCTCGTGGGGCGAGCTGGTCGAGACGGTGCAGACCGCACTGGACGACGCCAAGCAGGGCAAGCCGGACCCGGGCGGCTCCAAGGCCGGCGACGTCGAGGCGAAAGCCGAGTGATTCTCGGCCAGCGCCCGAACCCGCTTCGGGACGCGGAGGACCGGCGACTCCCCAGGATCGCCGGTCCGTGCGTGCTGGTGATCTTCGGCGTCACCGGCGACCTCTCGTCGAAAAAGCTCATGCCGGCGGTGTACGACCTCGCCAACCGCGGCTTGCTGCCACCGGGTTTCGCGCTGGTCGGCTTCGCCCGGCGCGACTGGGAGCATCAGGACTTCGCCCGGATCGTGCATGACGCGGTCCGCCAGCACGCCCGCACCCCGTTCCGCGAAGAGGTGTGGCGGCAGCTGTCGGAGGGGATCAGGTTCGTGCCGGGTGAGATCGGCGACGACGCGTCGTTCGACAAGCTCGCCCGCACCATCAACGACCTCGACGAGGCCCGCGGCACGGGCGGCAACCACGCGTTCTATCTGTCGATCCCGCCCGGGCTGTTCCAGCCGGTCGTCGACCAGCTCCGCTCCCACGGGCTCGCCGACCAGCAGCCCGGCCGGTGGAGCCGGGTGGTGATCGAGAAGCCGTTCGGTCACGACCTGGCCAGCGCTCGGGAGCTCAACCGGATCGTCTCCGAGGTCTTCCCGTCGTGGTCGGTCTTCCGGATCGACCACTACCTGGGCAAGGAGACCGTCCAGAACCTGATGGCGCTGCGCTTTGCCAATCAGCTGTTCGAGCCCGTCTGGAACAACAACTACGTCGATCACGTGCAGATCACGATGGCCGAGGACATCGGCATCGGCGGCCGCGCAGGCTACTTCGACGGCATCGGCATCGCGCGCGATGTGATCCAGAACCACCTGCTCCAGCTGCTCGCGCTGACCGCGATGGAGGAGCCGAACTCGTTCGAGGCCAGTCAGCTGCGGAACGAGAAGCAGAAGGTGCTGGCCGCTGCCCGACCGCCGCAGCGGATGGATCTGCACACCGCACGCGGCCGTTATGCGGGTGGTTGGGCGGGCGGCGAGAAAGTCAGGGGCTACCTGGAGGAGGACCGGATCCCGGCCACCTCAAAAACGGAGACGTACGCGGCCATCCGGATCGACATCGAGAACCGCCGCTGGGCCGGGGTGCCGTTCTATCTACGAACCGGAAAGCGGCTGGCCAGGCGAGTGACCGAGATCGCGCTGGCCTTCAAGCGGGCACCGCATCTTCCGTTCACCGCGACCGACACCGAGGAGCTCGGCAACAACGCGCTCGTGCTGCGGATCCAGCCGGACGAGGGCATCACCCTCCGGTTCGGCGCGAAGGTGCCCGGCACCCAGATGGAGATCCGCGAAGTGAACATGGACTTCGCGTACGGCGGTTCGTTCACCGAGGCCTCGCCCGAAGCGTACGAACGACTCATCCTGGACGTCCTGCTGGGCGATCCCCCGCTGTTCCCCCACCACCAAGAGGTCGAGCTGGCCTGGGAGATCCTCGATCCGGTGCTGGACTACTGGGCGAGTGTGGACGAGCCGCCGCAGGACTACCAGCCCGGCGGCTGGGGTCCGGCGATCTCCGACGAGATGTTGGCCCGTGACGGCCGCGCGTGGAGGCGACCATGATCGTCCAGCTGGAGAACACCACCTCGGCCAAGATCTCCTCGGCCCTGGTCAAGGCCCGACGCACCGCCGGCAGCCCCACGATGGGCATGGTGCTCACCTTGATCATCGTGGCCGAGGAGAAGGAGTACGCCGACGCGTTGCAGTCCAGCATGGAGGCCGG
Source organism: uncultured Actinomycetota bacterium (assembly GCA_963797165.1). GTDB lineage: Bacteria > Actinomycetota > Actinomycetes > Propionibacteriales > Propionibacteriaceae > Microlunatus. The sequence continues at coordinate 158,635 of CAWCOM010000011.1, read as the reverse complement.
CCGGGAGCACCCGTCACGCATCCTGCTGGTCGTCACGAACAGCAGCCGGAAGCCGTCGCTGAACGCCGAGGTGCGAATCGGCGAGGGCACCCCCGGCGAGGTCATCGTCGTCCGGATGAGCGGTGCGATCGCCGCGCACCCGGCGTCGGTGATCCGACCGCTGCTGCTGCCGGACTCCCCCGTGGTGATCTGGTGGCCCGGCAGGTGCCCGGCCAACCCGACGAACGACGAGCTCGCTCAGCTGGCCGGTCGACGTCTGACCGACGCAGCCAACACCCCGCGCCCGATGCACGCCCTGACGATCCGGGCGGAGAACTACCTGCCCGGGGACACCGATCTGGCTTGGACCCGGCTGACGCCTTGGCGAGCGTTGCTTGCTGCGGCGCTCGACCAGTACCCCGCCAAGATCAAGTCGGTGGCTGTCGAGGCGGAGCGTTCGAACCCGTCGGCCGATGTGCTGGCGGCCTGGCTGCACCTGATGCTCAAGCTCGACGTGACGCGCCGGATCAGCAACGGGCCGGGGATCACCGCCGTCCGGCTCGGCACGGCTGCCGGCGACATCGCTATCACCCGCCCTGACGGGCTGCTCGCCTCGTACGCGGTGCCCGGCCAGCCGGAGCGGCTGGTAGCCCTCAAGCGGCGTGAGATCACCGAGCTGATCAGCGAGGAGATGCGCCGGATGGACGCCGACGAGGTGTACGCCCGCGTGCTGAGGTCGCTGCTGCGCAACCGGACCGCGTCGACGGCTCGGAAGGCGGCCGAGAACGGCGCATCCGGGGCATCCGCGACTCCGGCGAAGAAGGCGGCGGCCAAGAAGACGACGGCCGCCAAGCGTGCACCGGCGAAGAAGACGGCGGCCGCCCGGAAGGCTGCGGCGAAGAAGGCCCCGGCCACCCAGGTACCAGCTCGCCGGGCTCCTCGGCGGCCGATCCACTCCGAACGCCGCCGCTGATGAGTGGGTACGAGGTGGTCCTGCACAACTCCGCCGACGAGGTCGCCGAAGCACTGGCCCATCGGCTGATCGCCCGGCTCACCGAGCTGCAGCGCGACTTCCGGACGCCACAGGTGTGCCTCACGGGCGGTCGGATCGCCACCAGGGCGTACGGGCATCTGGCCGAGGAAGGCGTGTTCGCCGCCGTCGACTGGTCCCGGGTGGAGCTGTGGTGGGGTGACGAGCGGTTCGTACCGGCCGGTGACAAGGACCGTAACGCCGACCCGACGCTGGAGATCCTCCGCCCGCTGCCGCTCGAACCCGAGCGCGTGCACGTCATGCCGCCGAGCGACGCCGGCCTTGATCTCGATGCGGCCGCGGAAGCGTATGCCGGCGAGCTCGGCGACACGGCCTTCGACATCTGCCTGCTCGGGATGGGTCCCGACGGCCACGTGGCGTCGCTGTTTCCCGAGCACCCGTCCTCGTACGCCGAGGGCGACGTGATCGGTGTCCGGGCCTCGCCGAAGCCGCCGCCGGAGCGGATCAGCCTCACGCTGCCGGTGATCAACCGGTCGCGGGAGGTGTGGTTCATCGTGAGCGGTTCGGACAAGGCTGCCGCGGCGAAGATGGCGCTCCTCGGCGCCGGTCCGGTTCAGGTGCCGGCGGGTGGCGTCTCCGGAGTGGAGCGGACCCTCTGGCTGCTCGATCGCGACGCCGCCGCCGAGCTCCCGTCGGACCTCGCCGCCCGCCCCGGCCTCAGCTGACCGTCCCCCTCCCCTACGACTTGTCAGCCTCTCAGCTGGCTATAGCCGTTTCTGACGCTGACAAGTCGGGGGGATGACACCCGTCAGCGGCCGACGAGGGCCATATGGGTCTCGTTGTAGCGGTCGCCGGCCACACCGACCCGGCTGGCGATGGCGTCGAGGTCGGCGATCTCGTCCGCGGACAGTGCCACCGCTGTGGATCCGGCGTTCTCGCGGACCCGTTCGATCCGGCGGGTGCCGGGAATCGGGACGATGAAGGGCTGCTGGGCCAGCAGCCAGGCCAGCGCGACCTGGCCGGGAGACGCCTCCTTGGCCCGGGCCAGCTCGGTGACATGGTCGACGAGCGCCTGGTTGGCGCTGCGGTTCTCCTCGCTGAACCGCGGGATGGTGGACCGTACGTCCCCGGCCGCGAACTGGGTGGCCGTGTCCACGGTCCCGGTCAGGAAGCCCTTGCCCAACGGGCTGAACGGAACGAACCCGATGCCCAGCTCGGCGCAGGTCGGCAGCACCGCCGGCTCCGGGTCCCGGGTCCACAGTGAGTACTCGCTCTGCAGCGCGGTCACCGGATGCACGGCATGCGCGCGCCGAATCGTGTCCGCACCCGCCTCGGACAGGCCGAAATGGCGCACCTTGCCCGCGGTCACCAGCTCCCCGACCGCGCCGGCCACCTCTTCGATCGGTACGTCCGGGTCGACCCGGTGCTGATAGAACAGGTCGATCACGTCCGTCCGCAAGCGCTGCAGCGAGGCGTCGGCCACCCGGCGGATCTGCCCCGGGCTACTGTCCAGTCCGACGGACTTCCCGTCCTCGATCCGCCAGCCGAACTTCGTCGCGATGGCCACCTGATCGCGTACCGGTTCAAGCGCCTCGCCGACGAGTTCCTCGTTGACGTACGGGCCGTACACCTCGGCGGTGTCGAAGAACGTCACGCCTTCCTCCACCGCGGCACGGAGGACGCCGATCATCTCGTCCCGACTGCCGGGATTCGGACCGTAGCTCTGGGACATGCCCATACAGCCCAGGCCGATCGCCGAAACCTGCAGGCCCTGGCCGAGAGTGCGGATGTGCATCGTGACGTCTCCTCGCGGTGTGGTGTTCGTCTGCTCCATTCCATCTCACCGCCGGCTGGCTCCGACAGGGAGGCCCGCTGACAGGGGTACTGGCGCTGCCTCCTCACGACGTACGTGCTCTCGACTTTGCGTATCGGCGGGCGACTTCGCGGATCGGCGGGCGACTTCGCGGATCGGCGCCGATCCGCGAAGTTCCCCGTGGGGGTGCGGAGTCGAGGGGCGGGTGCGCATCGGTCAGGACTGGGTGTGTGGGAGTCAGCAATGAGTCTGTGGGAGATTGCCTGTACCGAGCACGCTCAACGCACTCCGCAGTCGGGGCGCCAACTCACCGATCGGATGGATGCCACGATGCAGGCGAAATCGACACCGGAGAAGAAGTACCAGGCGAAGGCCCCCACGACCCAACCGTTCGGCCCGGAGGCGTTCGAGCCTTCGGATGGAACGACGCTGCGTTGGCTCGGGATGGCCGGCTTCCTGATCAACAGCCGGGGCACGAATCTGATGATCGACCCGCTGTTGGGCTGGTTCGACATGCCGATCATGATCGAGCTGCCGATCACGGCTGCGGCGGTCCCGCGACTCGACGCGGTTCTGGTGACGCATAGCGACAACGACCACTACAGCGTCCCGACCTGCCGCGAGCTCGCGGGCGTGACGACCGCCTACCACTCGACGACGTACGTCGGCTCGCTGATGACCGAGGAAGGGTTCCCGGGCTACGGACATCCGATCGGCGACCAGTTCGGCGTCGGCGATGTGCGGGTCACGCTGACGCCGGCCGATCACGCCTGGCAGAACGAGTCGCCGGGGGCGGCCGATCGTACGTTCGAACCGGAGGACGCCTGCGGGTTCTGGCTCGAGACTCCCGATGGGACGATCTGGGCTCCGGGTGACTCCCGGCTGATCCCGGAGCACCACCTGCAGATGCCGGCGCCGGACGCCATGCTGTTCGACTTCTCCGACAGTGAATGGCACTTCGGACTCGCCGGCGCGGTGCAGATGGCGAACGCCTATCCGAACACCCCACTGCTGCTGCACCACTGGGGCTCGGTCGACGCGCCCGACTTCCCGCCCTTCAACGGCGACCCCGAGTCGCTGTATCCGCTCGTCACCAATCCCGGTCGGATCCACGTGCTCGCGCCCGGTCAGCCCTTCGAGCTGAAGCGCTCGACTCCCTGACGTTCTGCTCTCGCTTCGTCCAACCCACGCGCCATGCCCGGCGATCAGATGCATCACTTCGCGTGGCTTCGGCGACTTCGCGCGAGCTGATGATGCTTCGCGCGGCTTCGAGGCCGCGCGAAGTCGCATCAACCCGAGCGAAGTGCGCTAACCCGCGCGAACTGCGCCGGGCGGCAGCCGACTCAGTAGATGACTTCGCCCGCAGCCCGCCGGGCGCGGAGTGCGGTGAGCGCCTCGGTCAGGATGTCGGCGGCCTCGGCGTCGGAACGCCGCTCCTTCACGTACGCCAGGTGCGTCTTGTACGGCTCGATCTTCGGCGGGGGCGGCGGGTTCAACGCGTCGTTGTTGGCCGGGAGACCGCAGCGCGGGCAGTCCCAGGTCGCCGGGATGGGAGCGTCCGCCGCGAAGGCCGGCTTCGTCTCGTGACCGTGGGCGCAGAAGTACGACACATAGAGCCGAGGCGCGGCATCTCCTCGCTCGGCCTCGCCCATTGGACCGGCCCCGACTCGGCTGCCACGAATGGCGCTGCCACCAGCCACGTTGGTTTCTCCTCGATCATTGCTTGCTAGGTACGAAAGTGCTTGCTAGGTACGAAGGTGGATGTGCGGGCGGAGGTGAGTCAGCCCAGTTTGTACAGCAGGTTGAGCGCGACGATCGAGGCGATCCAGACCACCCCGATGATGATCGTCAGCCGGTCGAGGTTGCGCTCGGCGATGCTCGAGCCACCGAGCGAGGTCGAGATGCCGCCGCCGAACAGGTCGGAGAGGCCGCCGCCGCGCCCCTTGTGCAGGAGGACGGACAGGGCCAGTGCCACGCTCGTGATCACCAGCACGATGGAGAAAATGAGGATGGGAACACTCATGCGGCGTTGCTCAGTCCACGATCAGTCGGCAGATACACCCGAACAGCCTAACTCACCGATTGCGTACGTTCTGCCCTGTTGGCACTCAGGTGGCGGGCAGATCGTAGAAGCGGGCGATGGCGGAGAACTCATCGATCTGCAGGCTGGCGCCACCGACGAGCGCACCGTCGATGTCGGGTTGGGCCATGATCGCTGCGACGTTGTTCGCCTTGACCGAGCCGCCGTAGAGGATCCGGGTGCTCTCCGCAGTGTCCTCGCCGTGATGCTCCCGGATCCAGCCGCGGATCGCGCCGCAGACTTCCTGCGCATCGTCGGGGGTCGCGACCTCACCGGTGCCGATGGCCCAGACGGGCTCGTACGCGATCACCAGCGCACCGATCTGCTCGGCGGTCAGCTGGGCCAGCGCGCCCTCGACATGACCGAGAGTGAACTCGACGTGCTGCTCGGCCTTGCGGACCTCCAGGCCCTCGCCGACGCAGACGATCGGGACCAGACCCTTCTTGATCGCCTGGATGGTCTTGGCGTTGACCGTGTTGTCGTCCTCGTCGTGGTACTGACGACGCTCGGAGTGACCCACCACGACGTACGTGCAGCCGAGCTTCACCAGCATGTCCGCAGAGATGTCGCCGGTGTAGGCGCCGCCGTCGAAGGGCGACAGATCCTGAGCGCCGTACTCCAGTTCGAGCTTGTCGCCGTCGATCAGGGTCTGCACCGAGCGGAGGTCGGTGAACGGCGGGATCACGACCACGTCGGACTTCTTCGGGTCGTGCCGCTTGTCCTGGAGGGTCCAGGCCAGCTTCTGCACGAGACCGACAGCCTCGACGTGGTTCAGGTTCATCTTCCAGTTGCCGGCCATCAGCGGCTTGCGTGCCATGCGGGTTCAGCCTTCCTGCTCATCGAGTACGGCGAGTCCGGGGAGCGTCTTGCCTTCGAGGTACTCCAGGCTCGCCCCGCCACCGGTGGAGATGTGTCCGAAGGCGTCGTCGGCGAACCCCAACTGGCGTACGGCCGCCGCGGAGTCACCGCCGCCGACCACCGAGAGCCCGTCGACCTCGGTCAGCGCCTGAGCGACCGCCTTCGTGCCACCGGCGAAGCTCTCCCACTCCGCGACTCCCATCGGGCCGTTCCAGAACACGGTCTTCGCGTCGGAGATCACCGCGGCGAAGGCCGCTGAGGAGTCCGGGCCGATGTCCAGGCCGAGCTGGTCTGCCGGAATGTGGTCGGCCGGCACGACCGTGGGCGGCGAGTCGGCCTTGAACTCCGGCGCCACCACGATGTCGGTCGGCAGCACGATCTGCTTGCCGCTGGCCTCCGCCTCCGCCAGGTAGCCCTTGACGGTCTCGATCTGATCGGCCTCCAGCAAACTCTTGCCGACCTCGTGGCCCTGCGCGGCGAGGAACGTGAACAGCATGCCGCCGCCGACCACCAGAGTGTCGGCGGTCTTCAAGAGATTGGCGATCACGGCGAGCTTGTCGGATACCTTCGCTCCGCCCAGCACGACCGCGTACGGCCGCTGCGGCGTCTCGGTGAGCTGCTTCAGCACCTCGACTTCGGCCTTCACCAGGTTGCCGGCGGCGCTGGGCAGGAGCTTGGCGACGTCGTACACCGAAGCCTGCTTGCGGTGCACCACCCCGAAACCGTCGGAGACGAAGACGTCACCGAAGGCGGCGTACTTCTCCGCCAGCGCGGTCCGCTCCGCTTCGTCCTTGGACGTCTCACCGGGCTCGAACCGGACGTTCTCCAACATGCCGATCTCACCGTCGGCCAGGCCTGCGACCACTGCTTCCGCCGACTCACCGACGGTGTCGCCGGCCAGCTTGACCTCGGTACCGAGCAGCTCGCCGAGCCGCTTGGCGGCCGGCGCCAGGGAGTACTTCTCCTCGGGCGCGCCCTTCGGACGACCCAGATGCGCCATCACGACGACCTTCGCTCCGGCGTCTCGGAGCTGCGTCAGGGTCGGCAGCGAAGCCCGGACCCGGCCGTCGTCGGTGATCGTGCCGCCGTCGAGCGGGACGTTGAGGTCGCAGCGGATCAGCACCCGCTTGCCCCTCAGGTCGCCGAGCTCAGAAACAGACTTCATGGATGTGTCCTCTCCTGTGCATGCCGGAGCTCGCAGAATGCGCCCTGAGCCTGTCGAAGGGCAGCATCGGCACGCACCGACGCCCTTCGACAGGCTCAGGACATGTGACTCAGAGCGACTTGCCGACCAGGCCGACGAGGTCGACGAGGCGGTTGGAGTAGCCCCACTCGTTGTCGTACCAGCCGATGACCTTGACCAGGTCGCCGGACACCTTGGTCAGCGGCGCGTCGAAGATGCAGGAGGACGGATCGGTGACGATGTCGGTCGACACCAGCGGCGCCTCGCTGTACTTCAGGTAACCCTTCAGCGGACCCTCGGCGGCCGCCTTGACGGCGGCGTTGACCTCCTCGGCGGTGGTCTCCTTGCCGGCCTGGAACGTCAGGTCGGTGGCGGAGCCGGTCGGCACCGGGACGCGAATGGCGAAGCCGTCGAGCTTCCCCTTCAGCTCCGGGAGGACGAGGCCGATCGCCTTGGCGGCACCGGTCGAGGTCGGAACCATGTTGAGGGCGGCGGCGCGGGCACGGCGCGGGTCCTTGTGCGGACCGTCCTGCAGGTTCTGATCCTGCGTGTAGGCGTGGATCGTGGTCATCAGGCCCTTGACGATGCCGATCGAGTCGTTCAGCGCCTTGGCCATCGGGCCGAGGCAGTTCGTCGTGCAGGAGGCGTTGGAGATGATGTGGTGCGCGGCCGGATCGTACTGGTCGTCGTTCACGCCCAGCACGATGGTGATGTCCTCGTTGGACGCGGGGGCGGAGATGATCACCTTCTTGGCGCCACCGTCGATGTGTGCCTTGGCTTTCGCGGCATTGGTGAAGATGCCGGTCGACTCGACGACGATGTCCACACCGAGATCGCCCCAGGGCAGCGCACCGGGATCGCGCTCCTCGAAGACCTTGATCGAGGCGCCGTCGACGGAGATGTCACTCTCGCTGGCGACGACGTCGCCGGGCAGCCGGCCCAGGATCGAGTCGTACTTCAGCAGGTTTGCCAGGGTGGTGTTGTCGGTGAGGTCGTTGACGGCAACGACCTCGAGGTCGGCACCGGCTGCCTTCGCGGCCCGGTAGAAGTTCCGGCCGATGCGGCCAAAGCCGTTGATGCCTACGCGTACGGTCATGCTTGCGTTCCCTCCAGCGTCGGTTTCGGGCCCCCGGGAGGTGGGGCCATCGCTCACCCTAACGGACTGGTCCGGACTCGTACCGGCCCGCCAGCGCCACTGGTCTCATCGGTGGACAGGTCACCGAGTCCGGTGGCCGAGCGCGCTCGAGCCAGCAGCATGCACCGTTTCATCGCCCGGCCGGTCCACTCGGGCACCGCTCGGGCACGAAACGCCCCACGCCCGGCCCGGTCCGAGCACCGTTTCCCGACTCAGGGCACGAAACGCCCCACGCCCGGCCCGGTCCGAGCACCGTTTCCCGACTCGGGGCACGAAACGCCGCAAATCCGCCCTCCGCCGCGCTGGCAACCCCAACTCGACTTCGCGCGACGTACCCCACTTCGCTCGTCTGGCGAGACCTGCGAAGTAGTTCGAATCGCGCGAAGTTGCATCAGGGGCGCAATGTTGCTCGAGGTGGCGGTGGCCTTCGCTTACTCGTCGTCGAGCAGGTCGGCACTGAGGCCGGCCTCGGTGTTCGGGATTCCGAGGTCGGCGGCGCGCTTGTCGGCGGTCGCGAGTAGTCGACGGATCCGGCCCGCCACCGCGTCCTTGGTGAGCTGCGGATCGTGCAGCTGACCGAGCTCCTCGAGGCTGGCCTGCTTGTTCTGCACTCGCAGCACGCCCGCAGCTTTCAGATGCTCCGGTACGTCGTCGCCGAGGATCTCCAGGGCCCGCTCCACCCGCGCGCCCGCGGCCACGGCGGCCCGGGCCGAGCGGCGCAGGTTCGCGTCGTCGAAGTTGGCGAGCCGGTTGGCCGATGCCCGGACCTCACGACGCATTCGGCGTTCTTCCCAAGCCAGTAAGGTCTCGTGGGCACCAAGGCGAGTCAGCAGCGCGGCGATCGCGTCGCCGTCGCGGATGACCACGCGGTCGACGTTGCGAACTTCGCGCGCCTTCGCGGAGATGCTCAGCCGTCGCGCCGCGCCGACCAGCGCCAGCGCGGCCTCCGGGCCAGGACAGGTCACCTCGAGCGCCATCGAGCGGCCCGGCTCGGTCAGCGAGCCGTGGGCGAGGAAGGCGCCTCGCCAGGCGGCCACGCAGTCGCAGATCCCGCCGCTGACCACCTGGGAGGGAAGGCCTCGGGCCGGACGACCGCGAGAGTCGATCAGGCCGGTCTGGCGGGCGAGTGACTCGCCGTCCTTGATCACGCGGACGACGTACCGGGTGCCCCGTCGTAGACCTGAGCCGTTGACGATGACGAGCTCGCTGGTGTGGTCGAACACCTCGGAGATGTCGTTGCGCAGCCGACGGGCGGCCGCGCCGGTGTCCAGCTCCGCTTCGATGACGATGCGCCCGCTGACGATGTGCAGGCCGTTGCAGAACCTGAGGATCGCGGCGACTTCGGACTTGCGGCAGCACGGTTTGGTCACCTTGACGGTTGCCAGTTCCGCCTTGACCTGAGCTGTCATCGCCATTGGTGCATCTTGCCACGGTGGACGTCCATCGCGAGGGTCGAGCCCAGCACGTGACTACTGGCGAGCCCGCCCGGTCTGGCGTGCGTCCACGTCTGCCCGTACTCGTCGTTCCGGCCCGGAGCCGACCGTTGGCTCCATCGGGGCGATCCGGTGCGAAGACGAGGGCCTGCACCCCCCATTCGGCCAACATCTGGGCGATGCGGTGCGAAGACGAGGGCCTGCACCCCGCAATCGGCCAACATCTGGGCGATGCGGTGCGAAGACGAGGGGGCTGACTCACGCCGCACCCACAGCCGAGTCGGCTAGATCCCGAGGATCTCGGCGTACGCGGAGGCGAGCCGCAGGATGTCGTGCCGGGGCGAACCGTCCCGGGCGGCGAGGTCGGCGACGATCAGCTTGGCGCCCATCGACGCGGCGTACGAGTCCAGGTGCGGATCGTTGGCGGCGAAGCCCTCGTCGGCGAGCACGACATCGAGCCGGAGGTCCGGGGCGTGCTCGGCCAGCAGCTCGATGTGCCGGGCCGCGGTGAAGCCGGCGGTCTCCCCGGCCGGCTCGAGGTTGAGGGCCAGCAGCCGCCGCGCGGACGTACGGTTGATGGCCGCCTCCAGGCCGGGTACGAGAACGTGCGGGATGACCGAGGTGAACCAGGACCCCGGTCCCAGGATGATCCAGTCGGCGGCATCGATCGACTCGACCGCTTCAGGACACGCCGGCGGATCCTCCGGGATCAGATGCACCGAACGCACCTCGCCGCGAGTCTTCGCCACCGCCGCCTGGCCACGGATCGAGGAGACCTCGTCCGGGCTGAGCGGGTTCAGCCCGATCACCTCGGCGCGAATCTGCAGCGGCACCGCCGACATCGGCAGCACCCGGCCCTTGGCGCCGAGCAGCCGGGCCACCATGTCGAGCCCGGCCACCGGGTCCCCCAGTTTCTGCCACAGTCCCGCGATCAGCAGGTTGCCGATCGCGTGCCCGGCCAGCGGTCCGTGCCCGGCGAACCGCGACTGGAGCACATCGGCCCAGGTCCGGCCCGACTCGTCGTCACCGCAGAGCGCCGCCAACGCCATCCGGAGGTCCCCCGGCGGCAGACAGTCGAACTCCGCTCGCAGCCTTCCCGACGAGCCGCCGTCGTCGGCGACGGTGACGATCGCCGTGAGGTGATCGGTGACCCGACGCAGCGCACTCAACGATGCGAACAGTCCGTGCCCGCCGCCGAACGCGACGACTCGAGGGAGCGAGGGCCGCAGCCGACCCGAGCGCCAGTAGGCGTCGCCGCCCAGCCCGCTCACTCGCGCCCCAGATCACGGTGCAGGACCTTGGTCGGCAGACCCGCCGCCCGCAGCCGACGGCCGAACTCCTCCGAGATGGCCGTGCTGCGGTGCTTCCCACCGGTACAGCCGATGGCGATCGTGACGAACCGCTTGCCCTCCTGGACGTACCCCGCGACCATCACCTCGACCAGGCTCTGCAACCGCTCGAGGAACGCCTCGGCCCCGTCCTGGCTCAGCACGTAGTCGCTGACCTCGCGACTCAGCCCGGTCTGCGGCCGGAGCGCGGGCACCCAGTGCGGATTCGGCAGGAAACGTACGTCGAGCACCAGATCGGCATCGACCGGCAGCCCGTTCTTGAAGCCGAAGGACAGCAGCGTGACCTTCAACGGCGCAGTCTCCTCGCCGCCATAGGTGTAGGAGATCCGCGAGTTCAGCTGGTGGATGTTGATCGAGGAGGTGTCGATCACCAGGTCGGCGGCCGCGCGAAGGGTGGCGAGCGTCTCCCGCTCGCGAGTGATCCCGTCGAGCAGTCGGCCGTCGCCCTGCAACGGATGCGGCCGGCGGACCGACTCCTGCCGGCGCACGATTACATCGTCGGCGGCCTCGAGATAGAGGATCTCGGGCAGGATGCCGACCTCTGCAAGATCGGCGAACATCGTCGGCAGCTGCTCGAAGAACTGCCGGGTGCGGACGTCGAGGACGACGGCGAGCTTGGTGATCGCGGTGTTGCTCGCCTGCTCACAGACCTCGAGCAGCACGCTGGGCGGGAGGTTGTCGACGACGTACCAACCGAGATCTTCGAGGGCGTTCGCCGCGGTCGAGCGTCCGGCCCCCGACATTCCCGTCACGATGACCAGCCGGAGATCTGCGTGCGCGTTCTCGGGGACCGAGGCGTTCTCGGTCGCGCTTTCGTCGGGGTCGCGGGTCTCGGGGTCGATCGGCTCGGGAAGCGGAGCGGTACTCACCCCGCCATTATCGCGGGACTCCCCCGGCTGAGCACCTCATCATCGCTCAGCGGCGCGGCTCGTACCGCAGATAGACCGCGCCACCGCCGAACCGCCGCTCCTCGATCAGCTCCAGCGGCAGCCGTACGTCCGGCGGCAGCCAGGACAGTCCGCTCCCGATCACCCAGGGCACGGCCAAGAGCTCGAGCACGTCGACCAGCCCCGCTCGCAGCGCCTCGGCTGCCAGCGTCGGCCCGCCCACGGTCAGGTCCGAGTCGGCGGAAGCGACGAGATCGCGAACCCGATCGGGGTCGAACCGGGGCTCGATCGTGGTCCGGCTGCTGCTCGTCGCCGTCAGCGTGCTGGAGTAGACGATCTTGTCGCAGCCGCGCCAGATCCCGGCGAAGTCGCGCTCGACCGCGGGGGTCTGCTCGGAGGTGTCGGAGGTCTCCCAGTAGAGGAGCGTCTCGTACATCCGGCGGCCCAGTAGCCAGGTGCTCGTCGACCGCACGAGGTCGTTGACGAAGGCGTGCATCTCCTCGTCGGGCGCCGCCCAGTCGAAGCCGCCGGACGAGTCCGCGACGTAGCCGTCCAGCGATGCCGTCGCGAAGTAGCGCAGTGTGCCCATGCCTGCTCTGACCTGTTTCAGCTCAAGATCTCACCGGTCGCGGTGTTGACCGCCTCGCGCTGCGGTTTGGCGTCCAGCTGGACTTTGATGGCGAGCGCGGTCTTCGGCCCGAAGCCGGGCACCGCGGCGATCTCCTCGACCGTGGCCGCGCGGAGCTTCTTCAGCGATCCGAAGTGACCGATCAGCGCCTTGCGCCGCACCTCACCCAGGCCGGGTACGTCGTCCAGCAGCGACTCGACCATCGACTTGCTGCGCCGGTTGCGGTGATGGGTGATCGCGAACCGGTGCGCCTCGTCGCGGATCCGCTGCAACAGGTAGAGACCCTCGCTCGTCCGCGACAGGATGACCGGCTCGTCGCTGTCGGGCAGCCAGACCTCCTCGAGACGTTTGGCCAGCCCGCACAGCGCGACATCGCCGATCTCGAGCTCGGTCATCGCGGCCGCCGCGGCGGCGACCTGAGGCGGTCCGCCGTCGACGACGACCAGGGCCGGCGCGTACGCGAATCTCCGCGGCGCGCCGGTGGTCGGGTCGATCAGCAGCGGACCCTCTTCGCCGGTCGCGGCGTCGCCGTTGGTCGCGGCCTGCATCGCACGACGGTCGTCCAGCAGCCGGCGGAACCGTCGGGTGATCACCTCGTGCATGGCGGCGACATCGTTCTGGCCGTCGACGCCACGGATGACGAATCGCCGGTACTCGCTCTTGCGCGGCAGGCCGTCCTCGAAGACGACCATCGACGCGACGACCTCGGTGCCCTGCAGGTTGGAGATGTCGAAGCACTCGATCCGCAGCGGCGGAGTCGGCAGGTCGAGGGCCTCACCGATCTCCTCCAGCGCCCGGTTGCGGGTCGACAGATCGCCGGCCCGGGTCGTCTTGTGCCGGATCAGGGCCTCTCCGGCGTTGCGGGCAACTGTCTCCATCAGAGTCCGCTTGTCGCCGCGCTGCGGCACCCGGATCGACGCAGCAGAGCCGCGCTGCTCGGAGAGCAGCTGAGTCAACGAGTCCAGCGACGTCGGCAGCGTGGGCACGAGGATCTCCCGCGGGATGCCGCCGGACTCTTCGGCATCGGCATACAGCTGGAGCAGGAAGTTCTCGATCAGCTCGGCGGTGTCACCGTCGTCCATCCGATCCGCGACCCAGCCCCGCTCGCCGCGGACCCTCCCCTGCCGAACGTGGAAGATCTGCACAGCCACTTCGAGCGGGTCCTCGGCCAGCGCGATCACGTCAGCGTCGGTCCCGTCGCGAAAGACGATGGCGTTCTTCTCCATCGCCTGCTGCAACGCGGCGATGTCGTCGCGGAGCACCGCGGCCTTCTCGAACTCCAGGCTCTCGCTCGCCGTACGCATCTCGCGCTCGAGACCCTTGATCAGTGGCGCGGCGTGGCCGCCGATGAACTGGCAGAAGTCCTCCGCAATCTCGCGGTGCTCTTCCGGGGTGACCCGCCCGACACACGGTGCGCTGCATTTCCCGATGTAGCCCAGCAGACACGGCCGGCCCAGCTGCTTGTGGTTCTTGAAGACGCCCGGCCGGCAGGAGCGCATCGGGAACACCCGAAGCACCAGGTCGACCGTCTCTCGGATCGCCCAGGCGTGCGAGTACGGCCCGAAGTAGCGGGTGCCCTTCTTCTTGGCGCCGCGGCCGACCATCACCCGCGGGAACTCCTCGGACATGGTGACAGCGAGCCAGGGGTAGGACTTGTCGTCGCGGTACTTGACGTTGAACCGCGGGTCGAACTCCTTGATCCAGGAGTACTCGAGCTGGAGCGCCTCGACCTCGTTCTGGACGACGGTCCAGTCGACGTGCCGAGCGGTCGAGACCATGGTCGCCGTGCGGTGGTGCAGCCCGGCCGGGTCGGCGAAGTAGGAGTTCAGTCGCGATCGCAGGCTCTTGGCCTTGCCGACGTAGATCACCCGGCCGTCGGCGTCGGAGAACCGATAGACGCCCGGCTGATCCGGAATCTCACCCGGCTTCGGCCGGAAGGCCGGGGTGCGGGTCAATCGGCTGGGCACGACTCACAGCGTAGGCGCGGGCTCGGACACCCCACCTCTCGCTTCGCTCGGCAGTCGGCGGCTTCTCCTGCCGTCCCCGGAAAACTGGTCACCAACAACAACTTCCACCGGCGTGTCGCTGTTGTTGGTGACCACTTTTCCGGAAGGCGGGCCAGAGCTGGGGTTACGCCTGTACGTAGACCTTGCCGCCGGACGTCGTCGTCTTGGATTCCGGAAGCGGCTGGGTCGCGGGGCCGTTCACCACCGAGCCGTCGGTGATCGAGAACTTGCTGCCGTGGCACCTGCAGTCGATCGTGTCGGTGATCTCGGACACCGCACACCCCTGATGGGTGCACATCTTGCTGAACGCCTTGTACTCGCCTGCGCTCGGCTGGGTGACGACGAAGTCCGCGTCCTCCAGGATGACGCCGCTGGCCTCGGGCACCGTCGACTCCGCCACGCTCGGTCCGCTGGGGCCCTCCGCCGCCGAGCTGGCGCTCTCGCTCGGCACCGCGCTGGAGGTCGCCGCACTGGGTGAGGCTGCTGCCGAGGAGGGTGCAGAACTACTCGCCGGGGCGGTCGGGGTCTCGGTGCTGGCGCAGGCGGCCAGCACGGCCGTGCCACCGCCGACCAGAGTGACCAGACCCGCTGCCTTCAGCAGGGTGCGCCGGTCGGGGCCCTGGCGGACGACGCTGGGAGTTGGGGTGGGCGGGCGGAGCTGTTCGTCGAGGTGATCGTCGGTTCGGGGCGCGTCGAGGTCTGTCACGGCTGGCCTTTCGGTCGGTCGGGCGGATTGACGATTCAAGCAATCCCCGCTGTCACTGCGCTGTGAAACAGCTGTCGGCGTGAGGTGTCGTCACCCTGGTCGTGATCTTCACAACGAGCCGTGCGCACACATGGTTCAATCCGCACGCAGCTGATCGGCCGGACTCCTCGGTCGGAGTGTCTGGTCCTTCGGCCCGTCGGCAGGCTCAGAGCGCACGTTCCCGACCTGACCTGACCCTTCACCTTTTGACAAGCTCAGGGCACAGTCCCAGAGGGGACACCCTGTCCTGCTATGCCGCCGAGCTCTTACTAGCGGGCCGCTTCGCGGTGGTCGTCCCGGCCGGGGACTTCGCCGCCGTGGTCGTCGTCGTGCCGACCTTCTTCGCCACCACCTTCTTCGCCACCACCTTCTTCGCGGGCACCTTCTTCGCGGGCACCTTCTTTGCAGCGGTCTTCTTCGCCGTGGCCCTTGTCGGCGCGGCTCGTTTCATGGCCGCGCTCTTCGTGGCTGAGCTGGTGCTCGACCTGGCCGCCGACGTCTTGCCGGTGGTTTTCGACCCCCTCGGCGCTGGGTCGACGTCGATCAGCTGCGGCTGCGCACTGCCCACCGGCACCTCGTGACCCTCGAGGATGGGCCGCAGGAACTCTCCCGTGTACGACCGCGGGTTGGCAGCAATCTCCTCCGGCGTCCCTTCGCCGATCACGAGCCCACCGCGAGATCCACCTTCCGGACCCATGTCGATCAGCCAGTCCGCCGTCTTGATCACATCCAGGTTGTGCTCGATCACCACGACCGAGTTGCCCTGGTCGACCAGCCGGCCGAGCACCCCGAGCAGCTTCCGGATGTCCTCGAAGTGCAGACCGGTGGTGGGCTCGTCCAGAACGTACAGGGTGCGACCGGTCGACCGCTTCTGCAGCTCGCTAGCAAGTTTCACCCGTTGCGCTTCGCCGCCGGACAGGGTGGGGGCGGGCTGACCGAGCCGGACGTAACCGAGGCCGACGTCAACGAGCGTGCGGAGGTGTCGGGCGATCGACGGCAGCGCGGCGAAGAAGTCCGCGGCCTGCTCGATCGGCATGTCGAGCACCTCAGCGATCGTCTTGCCCTTGTAGTGCACCTCGAGCGTCTCGCGGTTGTAGCGCGCGCCGTGGCAGACCTCGCAGGCGACGTACACGTCCGGGAGGAAGTTCATCTCGATCTTGATAGTGCCGTCTCCGGCGCAGTTCTCGCACCGACCGCCCTTCACATTGAAGGAGAAGCGACCTGGCTGATAACCGCGCACCTTCGCCTCCGGCGTCTCGGCGAACAGCCTGCGCATGTGGTCGAATACACCCGTGTACGTCGCCGGATTAGATCGTGGTGTCCGACCGATCGGCGACTGGTCGACGTGGATCACCTTGTCGATCAGGTCTGCGCCGGTGATCGAGCGGTGCCGACCCGGCACCTCGCGCGCGTTGTAGATCCGCTTCGCGAGCGCGGTGTAGAGGATCGAGTTCACCAGCGTGGACTTGCCCGAACCCGACACCCCGGTGACGGCGACGAGCTGGCCCAGCGGGAAGCTCACCGTCACGTCCTGCAGGTTGTGCTCCACCGCGTTGTTGACGATGAGCTGGCGGCCCTTGGTCCGTGGCCGCCGGGTCGCCGGCAGCGGGATGCTCCGCCGGCCGGACAGGTACGCCCCGGTCAACGAGTCCGGACTGTCCAGCAGCTCTTGGACGGTGCCGGACACCACCACGTGGCCTCCGTGCTCACCCGCACCAGGGCCGATGTCCACCGCCCAGTCGGCCGTGCGGATCGTGTCCTCGTCGTGCTCGACGACGATCAGCGTGTTGCCGAGGTCCCGGAGCCGGACCAGGGTCTCGATCAGCCGCCGGTTGTCTCGCTGGTGCAGACCGATGCTCGGCTCGTCCAGGACGTACAACACCCCGACCAGCCCGGAGCCGATCTGGGTGGCCAGGCGAATCCGCTGCGCCTCACCGCCGGACAGGCTCCCGGTCGGGCGGCTCAGTGACAGGTAGTCCAGGCCGACGTCGAGGAGGAACTTCAGCCGCTCGTTGATCTCCTTGAGCACGCGCTCGGCGATCTGCCGCTCGCGGTCCGTGAGCTCGACGGTGCGGAGGAATTCCGCGGCCTGATCGATCGACAGGTTCGCGATCTCGGCGATGTTCCGGCCACCGACGGTGACCGCCAGCGACGACGGCTTGAGCCGCGCACCCTTGCAGACGTTGCACGGCACCTCCCGCATGTAGCCGGCGAAGCGTTCGCGCGATGTGTCGCTCTCGGCCTCGGCGTGCCGCCGTTCGACGTAGGCGATGACACCCTCATACCGCGCGTTGTAGCTGCGCTCGCGACCGTAGCGGTTCCGGTAGGTGACGTGCACCTGACCCGGGACGCCGTACAGGATGATCTTCTTCGCCGCGTCGGGCAGCCGGAACCACGGGACCTCCATGCTGAACCCGGAGGTGCCCGCAAGGGCGTCCATCAGCCGTTGGAAGTAGTCGGCGACGTGCACCGACGACCAGGGGGCGATGGCGCCGTCGGCCAGCGACTTCTCGTCGTCGGGCACGACGAGCTCGGGATCGACCTCCATCTTCGTGCCGAGCCCGGAGCACTCCGGGCAGGCTCCCCACGGACCGTTGAAGGAGAACTGCCTCGGCTCGAGCTCGTCGATGGCGATGTCGTGCTCGTTCGGACACGCCATCTTCTCGGAGTAGCGTCGCTCCCGGCCGGGGTCCTTCGAATCGAGGTCGACGAAGTCGACGCTCACCACGCCCTGAGCCAGTCCGAGGGCCGTCTCGACGGAGTCGGTGAGCCGTCGCTTGACGTTCGGCTTCACCGCCAGTCGGTCGACCACCACGTCGATGTCGTGCTTGCGCTTCTTGTCCAGCGTCGGCGGCTCGGTCAACGCGATGACGTCCCCGTCGACCCTCGCTCGGCTGAAGCCCTGGCCGGCGAGCTGGCGGAACAGGTCGACGTACTCCCCTTTTCGGCCGCGCACCACCGGTGCGAGCACCTGAAAGCGGGTGCCCTCAGCCAGCCCCATCAAGCGGTCGACGATCTGCTGCGGCGACTGCTTGCTGATCGGCTCGCCGCAGATCGGGCAGTGCGGCCGGCCGGCGCGGGCGAACAGCAGCCTCAGGTAGTCATACACCTCGGTGATGGTCCCCACCGTCGAGCGCGGGTTGCGGCTGGTCGACTTCTGGTCGATCGAGACGGCCGGCGACAGGCCCTCGATGAAGTCGACGTCCGGCTTGTCCATCTGTCCGAGGAACTGCCGCGCGTACGCCGACAGGGACTCCACATAGCGGCGCTGGCCCTCGGCGAAGATGGTGTCGAAGGCCAGGCTCGACTTCCCGGACCCGGACAGACCGGTGAACACGATCAGCGCGTCGCGAGGGAGGTCGAGCGAGATGTTGCGCAGATTGTGCTCGCGGGCACCCCGCACGATCAGCCGGTCAGTCACGACGGACATGGTATGAGCCCCCACCGACAGTCCTGAATCCGCGCGGTGCCCCCCGAGACGCCGAACCGCCTATCGTTGCGAGGTGTCCATCGCGTACTGGGTCTGCGCCGCGGTCACGGTGATCAGCGCCATGGTGAGTCTCGGCTACTCGATCGCGGCCCTGGGGACGGCCGACCCCGGGAACCGCACCGCGTCGCGCTACGCCGCGGCACGGAGCCTCGCGCTCGCTCTCACCGCCGTCGCCGCCTGCGTATTCCGGTCGGGGGGATTTCTGATGGCGGTCGCCTTGGCGATGGTGATCGTGCAAACGGTCGACGCGCTGATCGGTGCCGCGGACCGCGACCGGCTGAAGACCTACGGCCCGGCGGCGACCGCGCTCATTGATCTCGCTACGCTGCTGTGGCTCGGGCTGAGCTGAGAAGCACTCCGTGCCGGGTGGCCGAGCCCGGGCCCCGTCGAGGACCGTACCGGTTCCAAGCGTCTGGGCCGTAGGTTTGGTGCATGTCCGAGCCCGAGAGTGAGCAGCAGGATTCGGGGGAGCACGCCTCCGAGGACCGGTTGATGGAGGTCCGGGGCCTGCTGTCCGCAGCCACCCATCGACTGCTTGGCGACACCATCGCCGTGACCGACGAGGACTGGCGCGGGCCGAGTCGGCTGCCCGGCTGGAGCCGCGGGCATGTAGCGAGCCATATCGCGCGGCAGGCGGACGCGCTCGGCCGGCTGGTCGAGTGGGCCCGCACCGGTGAACGCCAGGGCATGTATTCCTCCGACGAGCAGCGCGACGCCGACATCGAAGCCGGCTCGGGTCGTTCAGGTCTTGACCTGCAGATCGACCTCGACACCTCCGCGGGCCGGTTGGCCGAGGCGTTCGACGCGCTGGACGAGTCCGGTGGCTGGGACGGCATGGTCGAGCTGCGAGGCGGAAAACAGGCATCTGCCCGCACGCTGCCGCTAGCTCGGCTGGGCGAGGTGGTGCTGCACCACGTCGATCTCGACATCGGGTACGCGATGGGCGACGTCGAGCCCGCCGTGGCCGGTTGGCTGCTGGAGTGGTCTGCGTTCCGGCTCGCTGGGCGCAACGACTTCCCTGCACTCCGGCTCGAGACCGAATCCGGCGTGACGACCCCGGTGGGACCGCCCGGCGACGAGCCGCAGCTGATCCACGGCCGAGCCACGGACCTGCTCGGCTGGCTGACCGGGCGATCTGGGCCCGAGCGCGTCCAGGGCGCCGACGGGTTGGTCCTGCCGCCCTACTGATCGGCAGCCGACCCAGGAGCCACGGACTGGACGGATCTGGGATGGGCCGCCTTGCCTGAGCGCCTCGCGTCACAGCCCCGTCTGGGCGATGCGGTGCGATAACGCAGGCGGAACTGGCCCAGACCGGCCACATCTGGGCGATGCGGTGCGATAACGAGACCGAACCGGCCCGACCGGCCACATCTGGGCGATGCGGTGCGATAACGAAGACACAGCGGCTGGAGCGTCGCGACGCAAGGGCCAGGGACTGCTCCGACGGCCAGTAGCCGGCTACGCAGGGATGGCGTTGTGTGGGTTACCCCATTCGCCATCGATCTCGCGGCTCAGCCGGTGCGCTTCGAGCGCGCTCGCCTCTTCCCCTCGTGCATCGCCTGAACCCGCGCGATCGGGATCTCGTGACCCTCGGCGACGAGATCTTCCGGGAGCAGCTGCGGCGCCGGGAGTCCGTCCTGCCACGGATCGGACGAACCGAGCCGCTCGACCGCGTTGAGCACGGTGAAGTCGCGGGGCGCAATGTCGTCGAGGTCAGACCAGGCGACCGGGAAAGACACCGGAAGCCCCGGACGAGCCCGCGGACTATAGGCGGCGACGACCGTGGCGCCACCGGCGCGGGTGGAGTCCAGGAAGACCTTCCCGCCACGCTCGTCTCGGACGAACGCCGTGGTGGCCAGGTCCGGATCGTGCCGCTCGGCACGCGCGGCGACAGCGCGGGTGGCCGCAGCGACATCGGCCGCAGCCGACGGTGCGAGCGGGACGAAGACGTGTAGCCCTTTCGCGCCGCTGGTCTTCACCGCGCCGTCCAGGCCAGCGTCGGTCAGCGCCCGCTGGACCAACCGGGCCGTCGCGACGACCTGCCCGAACTCGCCACCTTCGGGCGGGTCGAGGTCCATCACCAGGTAGTCGGGCCGTTCCGGATGCGAGTGGCGAAAAAGCGTGACGTGGTACTCCACCGCTCGCTGGTTAGCGAACCAGAGCAGCGTCCGGCGGTCGTTCGCCAGGGCGTACGAGATCTCCCGGCGGGACGCCTCCGCCCAGACCGTTGTCCGCTCGAGCCAGTCGGGTGCGTACTTCGGCAGGTTCTTCTGCATGAAGGCCGGCTGGCCCGGGCGCACCCGAACGACCGACAGCGCCCGGTCGCGCATGCCGGCGACCAGTCGGTCCGCCATCGAGTCGATGTAGTCCACCAGCTGCCGCTTGGTGACGCCCGCCCCGTCGAAGATCTCGGCGTCGAGGTGGCTGAAGCTGATTCCCTCGCGTTCCTCGGCCGAAGTGCCCACCGCCGAAGTCTAGGAGTTCACCGGAGCTAAACGCCCTCGAGGCGGCCCGCGTACCGGCGGATGAAGAACACCCAGGTGACTGCGCAGCAGAGCGCGTAGAACGCGATGAACGCCAGGACCGCTCCGTCGCCGTTCTTCAGGGTCAGGAACGACTGCCGGAATGCGAGGTTCACCAGCACGCCGCCGAACGCGCCGATCGCGCCGGCCAGCCCGATCAGAGCACCGGACCGGCGGATGGCCAGACCGTCCGCCTGCTTCACCGGCATCCCTGCTCCGGTGTCCAGCTGGGCCTTGGCATGGAAGATCGCCGGGATCATCTTGTACACCGAGCCGTTGCCGATGCCGGAGAACACGAACAGCAGGACGAAACCGAGCACGTACGTCGGCAGCGAGTGCAGCTGCGAGGCAGCCAGTACGATCGCCGCTCCGAGCGCCATCGCGATGAAGTTGACGAAGGAGACCACCGACCCCTTGTACCGGTCGGCCAGCGAGCCTCCGATCGGTCGCACGAGCGAACCGAGCAGTGGGCCCAGGAAGGTGAAGGCGGCCGCCTTGGCAGGGTTCGGGAACAGCTCCGGGAACTGCACGAGCAGCACCTGGCCGAAAGCGAAGCTGAACCCGATGAACGAGCCGAACGTACCGATGTACAGCAGCGAGATCAGCCAGGTCTGCCGGTGCCCCATGACTTCGCGGATGGCGCCCTTCGGGTTGTGCGCCTGGGTCAGATTGCTCATCGTGAACCACGCCAGCACGGCCACCAGCACGATCAGCGGGATGTAGATCGCCACCATCACCCGCGGGTACTGGGTGCCCAGGGTGGCGAGCACCAGCAGGCCGATCAGCTGGACCACCGGCACGCCGAGATTGCCCCCACCGGCGTTGATCCCGAGCGCCCAGCCCTTCAGCCGGGCCGGGAAGAAGGCGTTGATGTTCGCCATCGACGACGCGAAGTTGCCACCACCCAGCCCGGCGAACATCGACACGATCAACAAGGTGTTGAACTCGACTCCGGGCTTCAGCACGATCGCGATCAGGATGGTCGGGACGAGTAGTAGGGCCGCGCTGACCACCGTCCAGTTCCGACCGCCGAACCTCGCGACGGCGAAGGTGTACGGGATCCGCAGGATCGCGCCGACCAGGGTCGGCAGGGCGGTGAGCAAGAACTTCTGCGAGGGACTGAACCCGTAGTCGGGACCGAGGAACAGCACCAGTACCGACCACAGGCTCCAGACGGAGAATCCGATGTGCTCGCTCGCGACGGAGAAGGTCAGGTTCTTCCGGGCGATGGCCTTGCCGGTGGACTCCCAGAACTCGCCGTCCTCTGGTCGCCAGTCGTCGATCCAGTGAGTGCCGCGGGTTTTGGCGCCGACGAGGGTATCGCCGGAGTCTGCTGTGTTCATGATGGGGCGTTCCTGTTCGGGTTGGGAAGTTGCGGGATCAGCTGGAGGCAGGGGTGTAGACGACAAGCATGTTGTCGGCCTCGACACTCACGCGATAGGTGTTCAGCGGCACGTCGAAGGTGGTCGAGCAGCCGGTGTCGAGCGAGAAGACGTTGAGATGCAACGGACAGAGCACAACGCTGTTGTCGATCTGTCCGTCGGCGATCGGGCCGCCGCGGTGCGGACACACCGCCGACACCGCCCGGAGCTCGCCGGTGCGCAAACGGAAGACGGCAACCTGCTCACCGGCCACGTCGAACGCGCGACCCTCGCCGAGCGGGACCTGGTCGGCGTCGCCGAGGTGAACCGCGGTGAAGCTGTCAAAGGTCACCGAGTCCGAAGTCATCGGGTTCGGACTCATCGAGATCCCACTTTGGGCAGGACCTCCAGGGGCAAGGACGTCCGGAACTGGCCCGGGGATCGCGGGTTGTCCCGGTCCAGCCACGGATCGACGTACGCGTCGACGGACTCCTGCATCCGGGCGTCCAGGTCGGCGGCGATCCCCTCCGCGTCGTCGACGACGACGGCCCTGATCGTGTCCAGGCCGATCCGCGGCACGAACGCGTACGTCCGCTCCAACCACTTTGCGTTCTCTCGGTAGTACTGCATGAACCGGCCCACCAGGAGCTTGGCGTATTCCGGATCGTCGACGGTGGTCAGCAGGTCACCCTTGCGGATGTGGGCTCCGGCGGCGCCGCCGATGTAGATCTCCCAGCGACCGCCTTCGACGGCGACGATGCCGACGTCCTTGACGAGCGACTCCGCACAGTTGCGTGGGCAGCCGGAGACGGCGAGCTTCAACTTCGCCGGTGACTCCAGGCCCTGGTAGCGCTCCTCGATCTCGATCCCGAGCTTGGTGGAGTCGCCGGTGCCGAACCGGCAGAACTCCTGGCCGACGCAGGTCTTCACCGTCCGAAAGCTCTTGCCGTACGCGTATCCCGACGGCATCCCCAGGTCGGCCCAGACCTTCGGCAGCTCCTCCTTGGGTACGCCGAGCAGGTCGATCCGCTGGCCACCGGTGAGCTTGATCATCGGTACGTCGTACTTCTCCGCCACGTCGGCGATCGTGCGCAGCTGCTCGACGGAGGTGACGCCCCCCTTCATCTGCGGGATCACGGAGAACGTGCCGTCCTTCTGGATGTTGGCGTGCACCCGGTCGTTGATGAACCGGGCATCCCGCTCGTCGACGTAGGAGTCCTTCCACATCATGATCAGCAGCGACGCCAGCCCCATCTTCGACTTGGCGTCCTCCGTTCCGCCGGGCGCGAGCGCCGCGAAGACACTGGAGACCGACTTGAGCTGCCGCGCCTCGATCGCCGCCATCAAGGTGGACTTGTCCATCGGGATACCGGGCACGTAGTAGTGGACGCTCGGATCCTCCTCCACCGCCCCACCGGCGGCCAGCTCGACGATCTTGCAGACCAGCTCCTTGCACGAGCCACAGCCCTTGCCTGCTCGGGTTCTGTCCATCACACCGGTCACCGTCTTCACCCCAGAGGCCACCGTCGCCACCAGAGCACCCTTGCTGACTCCGTTGCAGTTGCAGACCTGCGCGTCGTCGGCCATCTCGGCGACACCGACCTCCTCCGCCGGTCCGCCGATGTCGAACAGCAGCGCCACCCGCTCCTCGGGCAGGGGCATCCCACGATCGAACGCCTGGGTGAGAAATGCGACCTTCTTGGTGTCTCCGACCAGCGTCGCGCCGATCACCTTGTCGTCCCGGATCACGACCGACTTGTAGATTCCTCGCTTGGGCTCGGTGAACACCACGTGCTCGTCATCGTCTCGCTCGGGACCTTGGACGCCCATCGAGGCAACGTCGACACCGGCCACCTTCAGCTTGGTCGATGTGCGCGAGCCGAGATAGGCGGCGCCGAAGTCGCTGCCGGTGATCTGGTCGGCCAGCACCCTGGCCTGCTCCCACAGCGGAGCCACCAGGCCGTAGACCTCGCCACGGTGCTGCACACACTCCCCCACCGCCCAGACGCTGTCGTCGTCGACGCTCCGCATCTGGTCGTCGACGACGACAGCACGCTCGACGGTGAAGCCGCTGGTGAGCGCGACATCCACGTTGGGACGGATGCCGGCTGCGATGATCACGAGATCGCAGGCGATCTCGCCCGCCCCGCGGAGCTTGACCCCGGTCACCTTGTCCTCACCGATCAGCGCCGAGGTGCGGGCGGCGGTGTGCACGCCGATACCGAGCCGTTCCACGCTGCGCTGGATGATCAGTCCGGCCTGCGGTCCGACCTGGGCGTTCATCAGATGACCGCCGGCATGCACGACGTCCACGGCCAGGCCGAACCGCTGAAGGCCCCGGGCCGCCTCCAGGCCGAGCAGTCCGCCACCGATCACAACCGCCTTGATGTGGTCGGCGTGGTCGGCATAGTTGATCATGGCCCGGGTGTCGTCCAAGGTGCGAAACGCGAAGACGCCCGGCAGCATGCTGCCGTCGGCTCGGTACATGTTGTCCATCTGCGGCAGGAACGACCGGCTGCCGGTGGCGATGATCAGGTCGTCGTACGGCGTCATGCTGCCATCGGCGGCGATCACCACCTTGGCGAACCGATCGATCCGCTCGATCCGGACGCCGGCGTGCAAGGTGATGTCGTTCTCGTCGTACCAGGGCAGGGAATTGAGGAAGATCTCGGTCTCCTCGCTCTCCCCGGAGAGCACATGCGAGAGCATGATCCGGTTGTAGTTGCCGTACGGCTCGTCGCCGAACATCGTGATCCGGAAGAGGTCGGCGCCGCCGCGGGCCAGGATCTCCTCCACCGTCCGCGCGCCGGCCATCCCGTTGCCGATCACGACCAGCCGGCGTCTACCGTCGTCGGCCAGCGTCAGGCCGTCACTTCGCTCGAGCAGCGCACTCATCCCTCAGTGCTCCACCATGCCGAGGTCCACGACGACGTGACCGGCGAGACCGAGCGGGGCGATCAGCTGCAGCTCGATCACCGAGCCTCCGTCGATGTCCTCCACGACCCGCAGCGGCACGTGCACGTCGCCCTTCGCACCGATCGGGAAGTAGCGCATCGGCACCCCGTCGCGGAGCAGGACGACGGTGATCAGCTGATCGGCGGTGTTGCCGCCACGGAAGTACAGCGTCTGGTTGATCACCCCGTCCGGCACCAGGTGGCTGAGCTCGGCGCTGATCGCCACGGGCTTGTCGAACCCGGCGCCCTCGAACGGATAGATGCCCTGCAGGAAACGATTCTGGGTCAGCACGGTTGATTCCTTTCGGTGGTACGTCTGGATCGGGCGGCGGTGGGTCGTGGATCTGCGAAGCAGGCCGGCCGGCCCTTCGTCAGGTTCAGGGCGCATCCCGACAGGTTCAGGGCGCATCCCGACCGGCTCAGGGTCCATCCCGGCCGGCTCGGGGCTCGAGCGTTGGAGCATCGGCCGGATCGTGGGATCCGGCTCGCCATCCGTGATCGGCGAGCGGTCGAGGAGGTGGACGTCGTCCGGATCGCCGATCTTCACGGCCGAGACGGCGCAGACCTTGAAGGCCGGCATCTTCGAGTGCGGATCGAGCGTCGGGTCGGTCAAGGCGTTGGCGGCGGACAGCCCGCCCCAGTGGAAGGGCACGAAGATCGTGTCCGGCCGGATATCGTCGGTGACCTTGGCCCGGAAGTTCGCCCTCCCGCGTCGAGAGGTGAGCTGGACGATGTCCGCCGGTCCGATGTCGAGCCGCCGGGCCAGGTCGGGATGCAGCTGGACCTCGGGCTGCACCTGGGCCTGGGCCGGGTTCGGCACCCGACGGGTCTGGGTCCCGCTCTGGTACTGCGCCATCAGTCGGCCGGTGGTGAGCACGTACGGAAAGCGTGCGTCGGGAGGCTCGGCGGCATCGCGGTGCTCGACCCGGATGAAGCGAGCGCGACCGTCAGGCGTGGGGAATCGCTCGCCGAAGAGCCGCGGCGTGCCGGGATGATCTTCGCTGGGACATGGCCAGAAGACGCCCTGCTCGGCCTCGATCCGGGCGTACGTGATGCCCGCATAGTCGGCGATGCCACCGGCACTCGCCCGCCGCAGCTCGTCGAAGACCTCGGCCGCGTCAGCCGAGAAGTACCTGCCACGACCGAGCTCGTCCGCGAGCTTCTTGATCACCTGCAAGTCATCGAGCACTCCGCCGGGCGGCGGGAGCGCACGGATCCGGCGGATCACCCGACCCTCGAGGTTCGTCATCGTGCCCTGCTCCTCGGCCCACTGGGCGGTCGGTAGGACGACGTCGGCCATCGCCGCGGTCTCGGACAGGAAGATATCGGAGACGACCAGGAAGTCCAGCCCAGCAAGGCGATCCGCGACCCGATTGAGATCGGGCGCCGACACCACCAGATTCGAGGCCAGCACCCACAGGGCTCGCACGCCGCCGTCGGTGCCGAGCCGATCGATCATCTCGAACGCGGACAGTCCGGGCCGAGGTAGCTCCGCCGGGTCGATCCCCCAGACGCCGGCCACGTGCGCCCGATCGACCGGATCGGCGAGCTTGCGGTAGCCGGGCAGCTGATCGGCCTTCTGGCCGTGCTCGCGGCCGCCCTGTCCGTTGCCTTGGCCGGTGATCGTGCCGTAGCCGGAGAACGGCTTGCCCGGCAGGCCCAGGGCCAGCGCCAGGTTGAGAAAGGCCTGTGCGGTGTCCGTGCCATTGCTGTGCTGCTCGGCACCGCGCGCGGTCAAGATCATCGCCGACGACGCTTCCGCGAGCGCGCGGACGGTTCGGCGGAGGTCGGCGACGGCGACACCGGTGAGCCGTTCGACCCGGTCGGGCCAGTAGGACGAGACGCTCATCCGCACCGCCTCGAACCCGGATGTCCGGGTGGCGATGTAGTCGGAGTCGACCAGCGCCTCGCGAATCGCCAGATGAAGCAGACCGTTGGCCAGCGCCAGATCCGTGCCGGGAAGGAGTTGGAGGTGGACCGTCGAGCCGGCCGCCGTCGCGGTGCGGCGGGGGTCGACCACGATGTGCTGCGCGCCGGCCGATCGCCCCGCATCGAAGAACTGCATGGCGGGTGGCATGGTCGCCGCCGGGTTCGACCCGACCAGCAGGATCGCCTTCGTCTCGGCGATGTCGGCCAGCGGGAACGGCAGTCCACGGTCGATCCCGAATGCGCGATTGGCGGCCGTCGCGGCGGACGACATGCAGAACCGGCCGTTGTAGTCGATCATCGCGGTGCGCAGCGCGACCCTCGCGAACTTGCCGAGGGCGTACGCCTTCTCGTTCGTCAGGCCACCACCGCCGAAGCAGCCGACACTGTCTCGCCCGTACCGCCGCTGGCTGCGCTCGATGGCCTCGGCCGTCCGCTCCAGGGCCTCCTCCCAGCTCGCCGGGCGCAGCCGACTCGTCCGATCTCCTGCGACCTCGCGGACCAGTGGGGACAGCAATCGTTGCGGGTGGTCGAGGAGGGTAGCCGCGTTCCAGCCCTTCGAGCACAAGCCGCCGCGATTGGTCGGAAAGTCCGGCTGTGGTTGCAGGACGGCCGGCCGATCTCCAGCGACGACGCTGATCCCGCACTGCAACGAGCAGTACGGGCAATGGGTCGAAGTGGGAGTCGGGCTGGGACTCGGGCTGGGGGTCAGGGTGGGCGTTCGGCTCACCAGGCCATCGTGCGACGTCACCGTTACGGGTCACAGCGTGCGGCGTAACGGACCGTTCACCGATGTCTCACCGATCTCCGCCCACGGCGGAGAGGTGACGATGGAATCCCGCGTTCAGCACGAACTTCGCTCAGCAAGGCAGCTCGGAGACGCTGAGGTTACGACGCAGTGACATTCATCTCTACTCACCGGCCGTCCTCGGGTCGGGCGGCTGAAACACTGTGTTCACCTCGCCACAACGGGCGAGTAACGCTCTTCGCCTAGCCTGTGCTCACGATCAACAGGATCCCCATGATCAGGAGTTCCTCAGCCGTGAGCAACCGAGTCGAGCCGCTGGCTGGGTTTCGCGTCGGAGTGACGTCCGATCGCCGGTCGGGAGACCTGATCGCCGCGCTCGAGCGACGCGGCGCCGAGGTGCTGCACGCCCCGTCTTTGCGGATCGCGCCGCATGACCAGGACGGCCCGGTGATCGACCAGACGCGGGCGGTGATCGACGAACGCCCCGAGGTAGTGCTGGTGACCACCGGCTACGGGGTACGCCGCTGGTTCGAGGTCGCCGATGCCGCCGGCCTGGGTGCGGCGCTGACCGATACCCTCGAGCGGGCCGAGATCTTGGCACGTGGGCCCAAGGCCGTCGGCGCGGTGCGCGCCGCCGGGCTCGACGATCATCGCGGCGCGCGCGAGTACGACACCACTGCAGCAATGGTCGACGACTTGATCGCGGCCGGGCTGACCGACCGGCGGATCGCGATCCAGGTGCACGGCTACACCGACGAGGTCCAGGTCGCTCGGCTACGCGAGGTGAGTACGCAGGTGCTGACCGTCACTCCGTACCGCTGGGTCAGCCCGCGATCACCGGAGCGGCTGAACCGGTTGATCAACGCCGCCTGCGAGCGACGGCTCGATGCGGTGGCGTTCACGAGTGCTCCCGGCGTCGAGGCGACGCTGTCCCGCGCCGAGCAGATCGGCCGTCGCGACGACCTGGTGGACGCGCTGTCGGGCGACGTGCTGACCGTGGTGGTCGGCCCGATGACGGCCGCCCCCCTGCGGGCGGCCGGGCTGGAGCCGGCTATTCCGGACCGCTACCGCCTGGGGGCGATGATCCGGCTGATCTGTGAGCGGTTGGACGTCGAACGCGTCCGGCGCTTCCGCTTCGGTGAGCACCGGCTGGAGGTTCGCGGGCACGCCGTGCTCGTCGACGAGGAGCCGCTGCTGCTCGCACCGCACGCCCTCGAACTGCTGCGGCTACTGATCGGCCAGGATCGGGTCGTCCCCCGTGCGGAACTGATGATGTGCCTGTCCGACGCTCCCGACGACCATGCCCTCGATGTCGCGATGAGCCGGTTGCGTCGGTCGCTGGGCGTGCCCGGGCTGATCGCCACGGTCGTCAAGCGCGGCTATCGCTTTGCCGGCCTCCCGGTGAGCTGACGTCCGGTCCTTTCGTACGCTCACGCAGCCTTTCGTACGCTCACGCACCCCTTGGTACGCTCACGCACCCCTTCGACAACCGACGCACCCTCTGCAGAGGGTGCCTCGGTCGTCGTCCCGGTGCCTGAGCGGGATTGCTCGGCCCGGTGCCGGAGCCGGATCGGAGGGGCTCGGCCCCGCGCCGTCGCGGTCGAGGCACTCAAGGTTTCAAGCGATCCCCGTGGGAATCACCCCCGTCCCGATTGTGGGAGTCGGGTTGGATGATGGTCCGGGAGTGCCCCCGGCTCCGGACCAGCCACCCACTCACAGGCGAGGAGAGATCCATGAGCGTGACCCTGGACCCGCGGACGA
Source organism: uncultured Actinomycetota bacterium (assembly GCA_963797165.1). Taxonomy (GTDB): domain Bacteria; phylum Actinomycetota; class Actinomycetes; order Propionibacteriales; family Propionibacteriaceae; genus Microlunatus. The sequence continues at coordinate 128,786 of CAWCOM010000011.1, read as the reverse complement.
CAGCCCTGGTGCTGATCGAGTACCAGAACGACTTCACCACCGACGGCGGCGTCCTGCACGGTGCCGTGGCCGAGGTGATGGACTCGACCGACATGCTGGACAAGACCGTCGCGGTCGCCGAGGCGGCCCGCGCTGCAGGAGCGACCATCATGCACGCACCGATCACCTTCGTCGAGGGCTATCACGAGATCTCCGCTCACCCGTACGGCATCCTCAAGGGCGTCGTCGACGGCAACGCCTTCGTCAAGGACAGCTGGGGCGCGGCCATCGTGGACGTCCTCGCTCCGCAGCCAGGCGACATCGTGGTGGAGGGGAAGCGTGGTCTCGACACGTTCGCCAGCACCAACCTCGACTTCATCCTGCGAAGCAAGGGCATCCAGACGATCGTGCTGGGCGGCTTCCTCACCAACTGCTGCGTCGAGTCGACCATGCGCAGCGGGTACGAGAACGGTTACCGCGTGCTCACCCTGACCGACTGCGTGGCGGCGACGTCCCAGGCCGAGCACGACAACGCCATCGCCTACGACTACCCGATGTTCTCGCTGCCGGTGGCTGCCGAGGAGGTGATCGCCGCCTTCCGGGGCGAGATCACCGAAGAATCCCCGGCGAGCGAGCCAGCGCTGGAGCCCGCTCAGTGACCGCCGCCGGACACGTCGAGCCGGGCGGACCGGCGCTGGTCACCGACCTCGGCGGCGGGGTCGAGCTGAGCAAGCTCTCGGTCGGACCGATGGACAACAATGCCTATCTGCTGGTGGCCGAGGGCGATGCGATCCTGATCGACGCGGCGAACGAGGACAACCGTCTGCTGGCGCTGATCGACAACCGTTCGCTCTCCACGATCACCACCACCCATCGGCACGGGGACCACATCCAGGCGCTTGCCGACGTTGCCGACGCGACTGGTGCGCGGCTCGTCGCGGGTCAGCCGGACGTCGAGTCGATCGAGCGCGATGCAGGCGTGTCGTCGATGGTCGGCCTCTGGGACGGCGACACCGTGGCGCTCGGTGACACCACGCTGGAGGTGATCGGTCTGGTCGGCCACACCCCCGGCTCCATCACGCTGAGCTACGCACCGGCGGAGGGACCTGTGCATCTGTTCACCGGCGACAGCCTGTTTCCCGGCGGTCCCGGCAAGACGTTCCGGGCGGCCGACTTCACGTCGCTGATGGACGATCTCGAGGCCAAGATCTTCGGACGGTTCGCCGACGAGACGGTCGTCCACCCGGGCCACGGCGATGACACCACCCTCGGAGCGGAACGCCCCCGGTTGGGCGAGTGGCGCGCACGGGGCTGGTGAGCACGGGGCTGGTCGGCGGAGCGAGGTCCTTCCGAGCTCCGCGGAGCGATGCGACGCCGGGCGGGCCCGCTATGTCGAGGACGAAGCGAGGGCTGTCTGGGTGCTGGCGATGGCCCGGCCGACTGCGCGAGCCTCCAGCCCGATCTCACGGAGCAGGCCGGACAGGACGGGAGTCAGTCCGACCAGATACAGGCCCGGGGCGGACGGCATCGTGTGCACGCCACGAATCAGTGGTCGGCCGCTCTCGTCGAGCACTCCGAGATCACCGATCAGACTCTCGAGGTCCTGCCGGAACCCGGTGGCCGCCACGATGGCATCGGGTCGGAGCACGGACGAGTCGATCAGCTCGACTGCGGGACCGTCGATCCGGGCGATCTCGGGCACGACGGTGATCCGGCCTGCCTTCACCGCGGCCACGAATCCGTGGTCCAGGATCGGCACGGTCTGGGATCGTAGGTACTGGGTGAACCCGTCCCCGGCGGGCGCCGGCAGGCCGTAGTCGCTCAGATCGGGCACGCTGAGCCGACGCATGCCGCCGGTGAGCGCGTTCAGCAGACGCTCGGGACATCGACGCAGCACAATGCCGAAGACCTGGCTCGGCAGGCCGTGGATGTCGCGGCGGACGATGTTGGGCGGCGTCCGCACCGAGAGTCGTACGTCGTCCGCGACGTTCGACAGCTCGGTGGCGATCTCTGCAGCGGAGTTGCCGGCACCGACGACCAGCACGCGGCGACCGACGTACGACGAAGGCTCGCGGTAGGCGGCCGAGTGGTGGAACGATCCGGTGAACGTGTCCAGCCCGGGCCAGGCAGGCACGGCGGGCGTGCGGCTCAGACCGGTCGCGAGGACGACCGTGTCGGCCTCGTACGTCCCGTCGGAGGTCTGAACCCGCCAACCGTCGGCGGCCCGCTCGATCCGGGACACCGACACACCGAACCGTGGAGCGATGCCGAGCTCCCCGGCGTACCGCTCGAGGTAGGCGATCAGATCCTCCCGCCGCACCCAGCGGCCGAACCGGAGCGGAATTCGCATCCCGGGCAGTCCGGACAGCCATCGGGCCGTGTGCAGGTGGAGGCTGTCATACCTCCCGCGCCACGAAGCGCCGATCGACTCGGCTTGCTCCAGCAGAGTGAACCCGAGTCCACGCCGCCGGAGCTCGGCTGCCACCGCCAGCCCTCCGGCGCCGGCACCGACGATGACTGTGCTGCCGACCACCTGCTGCACTGTAGTGGCCGGTCGGCGCTCAACCGAGCACATATAGGAGACCGACAACCGCAGCCAGAGCAACCGTGGCGCCGAGAAGCAGCAGGAGTCCACCGCCGGGCAGTAGGACACCGTCGGCCAGCGCTCGCGCCGATCGGCGGCTCCGTCGACGAGCCAGCACCCAGACCACGATGGTGGTCACGACGCCGACGGTGCCGACGACTACCGACCACCACCCGATGGCCGGCGCCAGCACGCGGTAGGACACCACCGATCCGACCAGCAGCGACAGCGCCGTCCGCCGCCAGGCCAGGGAGGTCCGCTCGGACTGGAGACCGGAGCGATACATCTCCGGCATGGTCATCGCAAGACGATCCCCAGTACCAGGAGCACGGCGATCAGGCTCACCCCGCAACCCACCGGCAGCGCGACCCGCGAGGACGGCAGCGGCTGCGCCTCACGCATCGCGCCCTCGACAGAGCCCCAGCTGATCCAGGCCAAGATCGGCACGGCGAAACCGAGCACCAGCGACAGGACCGAGGCCGCCAACCGGAGCCCGGGCTGGATCGGCAGCCCGAGCGCCTCCAGCGCGACTCCGCCGGCGATCAGCGCGAGGGCGGTGCGAACCCACGCCAGGAACGTACGCTCGTTGGCCAGACTGAACCGGGGATCGGGCTCGGAGCCGCGACCGTACACCCAACGTGGGAACCGCCGATCAGTCATCGCCCTCGTCGACGACCATCTCCCCCATCGTGTCCCAGCCGCTGCCGTCGACCTGCCGGCTGACGATTCTGGGGGTCCGGCTCAACGCCTTTGGAAGGTCTTGCACCGCCTTCTTGAAGTGGTCGCTGTTGACGTGCGGTCCCGCCCCCTCGTCGGTGAAGGCCTCGACCAGCACGAACTCGTTCGGGTCCTCGACACTGCGTGACCACTCGAACCACAGGTTGCCGGGCTCGTCCCGGGTCGCCCGGGTGAAACCGTCGACCAGATCCATCCACTGATCGCTGAGCTCGGGCTTGACCGGGAACTTGACCACGATGAAGTACACGCCAGCCACCTCCACGCCATCGGCCGGCCGCCCTGGCCGGATCCGCTCGCGACCTTACCGCCCGCCACGGTGGCGCCGTTCGGGTCTGGGCGGTCTCGTTGGTCGGATCTGTCCAGTCAGCGTCGGAACCACCCCGCCCCGGACCCACCCCGCCCGATGAGCCTGCTCGAGAGTATCGACGGCGGCCCGGATCTGCGCGCCGGAGCAAGACGCAGCAGCGCAGAGATCAGGCGAGCTCGGAGCCGCGCTCCAGGCCGAGCGTGGCCAGCAGGTCCTCGTGGAGCTCCATCCACACGCTGTGGCAGGAGTCGATCCCGACCCCGGTCACCCAGCTTGGGTCACCGGCCTGCGCCCGTCCGAGTGCGTGGTCGAAACGGTCGTCGTACCCGGCGAATCGGGCGAGCGCGTCGGACAGCTCGCCCACGAGCGCCGAGAGCACGGCATCCAGGACGTCGAGCGACTCGAGCGCCCGGCGATCCCAAACGGGGTCGAAGTGGTCGTTGCCCGCCAGCGGGTCCGACGCAGTGGGCCGGAGCTGCCAGTCGGTGCAGGCTCGCTGCAGCTCACCGTTGCGCGGCAGGAAGCGTCGATAGCAGTCGCGGACGACGTCGGCGCCGGCTGCGGCACCGAGCTCGGCGGCCAGCTGCCGCTGGTTCTCTGCGAGTCCCGACGCGGTGAGCGTCCAGCCGGCGGTGCCGGTGAAGTCCACCCGGCTGATCCAGCCGTACGCCTGGAAGTCCAGCAGCAGCTCGCTCGCCTCAGCACGGTCGAGACCGAACCGGTCCGCCACCTTGGCGTCGTCGGCCATACCGTTCAGTCGTACGGCGTGCAGCGTCAGCAGGGCCGGCGTCGACAGGATCGGGGAGCGCACTGGCCGACAGTACCCATCCCCTTCCTGGCTCGGCTGCGTGGCGCCGACCGCGGCCGACCGAGGCGCCCGGTTGTTCGGATCGGATGGCTCGCTGCGGCGCTGGAAGCTGATCGACTGCGAATCGAGCGCCACTGGGTTGTTGCTGCTGACCCATCGCGCCAGGTCGTGATTCTCCCGACCCGATCGACAGCGCGCTCCTTGCCTCGAGGAGCAGGAATAGCGAGAGACCGGGTTGTGGGAGGCTGCATCGATGACCACGACTCCTCGCCGCACTCCAGCGCGGGCCCGGGCCGGCGAGCGCTTGATGTCGCAGTCCTTGCTGAGGAGGCCGTGACGGCGCCCCGAGCTCTCCCCGCCCGCCCACGGACGTGGGTCGAGGCGCATGCGCCGCATCCGGTCGTCGACGTCCAGGCGATCGGCGGCGGGATCACGGACACGAAGTGGATCGTGCGGCTGTCCGACGGTGACCCACTGGTGGTCCGGTGGTCGGACCCGCACGTCTGGGGCGCGACCGGGCGGGAGCACGTCGGTCGGGAGTCGCTCGCCTGCCGGCTGCTCGCGGGCTCCACGCTGCCCCTGCCGAGGCTTGTCGCGAGCGACGTGGACGGGACGGCCGCAGGTGGACCCGCCAACCTGATGACGTGGCGTCCCGGCCGAGTACGGCTCGATCGGCTGGCGCCGAACGCGATCGCGGCCCTGGCGCAACTCGCCGTGACGGTGCACCGGCAGACCGTGGCGGCGGAGCACCGGCCGCCGGCCTTCACGTTCCGCGGCCCAGGTGCGCCGCAGGTTCCAGACTGGGTCCGGTGGCCCGCGCTGTGGCGGCACGCGATCGACCTCTGGTCCGCCGGCCCGCCGCCGACGCCGTACTGCCTGCTGCATAGGGACTTCCACCTCGGCAACACGTTGTGGCAGGGGGACACGGTCAGTGGCCTGATCGACTGGGCAGAGACCTCGTGGGGACCGCCGGACCTCGATGTGGCGCACGCGTGCTCGGACTTCGCCATGTTGCACACGACCGCGGAGGCCGAGGCCTTCCGTGCCGCGTACGTCCGCCAAGGCGGCCGACTCGACCCAGACCCGGACGCCGCTCGCTTCTGGATGATCAGCGACATCATCGGCTTCCTGCCGGACCCGGCACACATCCTCTCCGCGGTGGCGAGCGGTCGCCCCGATCTGTCGGCCGATGCGGTCCGGCGTGGCCTGGAGGATCTGCTCGCGCTGACGCTCGACTGACTGCCACGACGACCAGCGGGAATCGGCGCACCTTCCCGGCCATGTATTTCCGCGACCGGCGAAGTCATCTTCTAGTGCGGATCGGGCCGCCGGCCCGAAGCCGACAGGAGGCATCATGGCTGATTCACCCCCGTCCAAGCGCCCATCGTCTCGGACGCCCAGAAGCTCCAAGCCGAAGGCAGACACCGGACCCGGCGACACCGAGTTCCAGTCCGCACCCCGCACCGGCAGCGCGTTCATCGCGGGCACGACGTTCTCCGCCAAGCCGGTGCGCTACAGCGACATCGACGGCGTGGCGATGTTCGAGGGCGACATCGTCCTGGGCACCGTCGAAGAGGTCGAGGCCGCTTCGCAGGTGATCGCGGCCGGCCTTCGCGGCGAGGTCCAGTCCGCCGTGATCATCACCGGTTCCCAGTTCCGCTGGGCGAACTGCACCGTGCCGTACGACATCGACGCCACACTGCCGAACCAGGCCCGGGTCACCGATGCGATCGCGCACTGGGAGTCGCACACCCCGTTCCGCTTCGTCCTGCGGACGTCGGCCAACGCCGGCAGCTACCCCGACTGGGTCACGTTCCGCCCGTCGACCGGCTGCTCTTCGTCGGTGGGCAAGCGGGGCGGCCAGCAGTTCGTCAATCTCGCCTCGGGCTGCAGCACCGGCAACGCGATCCACGAGATCGGGCACACCGTCGGTCTGTGGCACGAGCAGTCGCGGGAGGACCGGGACGCCTTCGTCACCATCCACTGGGACAAGATCCAGGCCGGGATGGAGCACAACTTCGACCAGCACATCTCCGACGGCGACGACGTCGGCGCGTACGACTACGGCTCGATCATGCACTACCCGCGCGACGCCTTCTCGGTCGACGGCAGCGACACCATCACCCCGGTCGACGCGACAGCCACGATCGGACAGCGAACGGCGCTGAGCCCGGGTGACATCGCGGCAGCCAGCACGCTCTGCCCCGGCACGATCGTCGAGACGCTCAAGGAACACTCCCCGGAGACCCTCAAGGAACTGTCGCCGGAGACCGTGAAGGAGCACTTCCCCGAAACGATCAAGGAACACAACCCGGAAACGATCAAGGAACAGAACCCCGAGACGCTCAAGGAGCTGTCGCCGGAAACGATCAAGGAACGGATCCCGGAAACGATCAAGGAACGCATCCCCGAGACGATCAAGGAACGCATCCCGGAGACCATCTGGGAGGGCGGCGGCGGGACGCTGGTCGAGAACGGTCCCGGTTCGCTGGCCGAAGGCACCTTCCCAGGCGGGAACCTCCAGCCACAGGTGCCTGGCGGAGGTGGCGTCCTGCCCTTCGCGATGATGACGCCGACCGCCGGCGTGCCGGGTCAGGCGAGCCTGGCGGGCATGGCCGGTCAGCCGGCCGATGTGGACACCGCCGAGGCTCTGCTGGCCCAGCTCGCCCAGGTCAACCAGCAGCTGGATGCGCTGCTGGGCCAGGTGGCGCTGCTCCAATCGGACCAGCAGCAGCTGGTGGCCGCGCTCGGAAACCTGGGATTCTCGTGAGCGTCCTGGTCATCTCCCACGAGCAGGATCTGCACGCGACCAGAGTGATGGAGGCCCTGCGCCAGCGGGGAGAGACGGCCCATCTGATCGACCTGGGCCAGCTCCCGGACCACGCCACCCTGGCGCTGGACTACAGCGACCCCACCTCGCCGGTCGCGACCTGGCGTTCGGAGAAGGGCGACGCGGTCGACCTGACGGCAGCCAGTGCGGTCTGGTGGCGCCGGCCGACGCATCCGGAGCTGATCAACATCACCGATCAGGACGCGTACGGATTTGCGCACGGTGAGTGGCACGAGGCACTCAACGGGCTGTACCAGCTGCTTGACTCCGCTCGATGGATGAATCCGCCGGAGCTGGACGCACGGGCGTCCCGCAAGGCGTTGCAGCTCCGCACCGCCAGCCGGCTCGGTTGGCGGGTCCCGGACACGCTGATGACCTCCGACCCTGTCGCCGCAAGGGAGTTCGTCGAACGGCACGGGGTGGGGTCGACGGTGTACAAGATCTTCGCTGCCACCTATCAGGTGTGGCGGGAGACGAGGATGTTCACCGCCGCCGACCTCGACTCGCTCGACTCGCTACGGTTGGCGCCGGTGATCTTCCAGGAGTACATCCCTGCCGTCGCGGACCTGCGGGTCACCGTCGTCGGATCGGCGTTGTATCCGATGGCGATCTATCCGCAGGACCCGAACGGCGTCGACTTCCGCCTCACGTTGGGTCAGTCCCGCACGGCGGCGTACGACCTGCCTCCGGAAGTGCGCAGCCGGATCAGAGTGCTGATGGATCGGTTGGGCCTGGTCTACGGCGGGGTTGACCTGAGACTGACGCCCGAGGGTGACTACGTGTTCCTCGAGGTCAATCCGGCCGGGGAGTTCCTGTTCTGCGAGGCGGGCGCTGGCTTCCCCATCACCGAAGCCATGGCTGGCTGGCTGACCGGCCCCGAGTCATCATCGCAGCCGTCCGCTCCACGGGGCTGCGGCTGCGGCTGAGGGCGGCACCGAACAGCGAGCGACGTGGGACTGGCGAGTCGACCTGGCCGACCCGCCACCCGCTTCGCTCGGGAACTCCTGCGTGATCAGCGAATGGGACGCAGCCCGACCTCCACGTGAGCGTCGTCCCCGGTCACCGGAGCCGGATAAGCGCGCGTCGTGATCCAGTCCCCCGGCAACTTCGGCGAAAGTCCGGCACCGCGACTCGTCCCCGCTCCGGGGCCGGCCAGCTGGGCGAAGACCGTGAGCTGTGAGCGGGAGTCGACGTCGGCGGGGAGATCCAGGCTCGCGCGGGCAACGACTCCGTCGGTTCCCGGGTCCGTGGTTGTCGTGTCGACGGCTGCCACCGTCCGGCTGGGGGCGTCGGCGAGGCTGACATCACGCACCTCGATCCGCACCGCGGAGTTCTGCGGGGGGATGGCGTCGGTCTCTCCTGGATCGAGCCGCACCGACACGGTGAGTCTCATGTCGCAACACTAGGACACGGCTCACCATCGTGGTCCGTCCTCGTGGCCGACCGCGCTCCAGACGGCGCGAGCCGATTCGGCCGCCGTCAGCCGGTCGGTGTCGAGGATCAGGTCCCCGATGCCACTCGCGTCCAGCGATGCTGCCTCGCTCAGCGATCGGCGCAGGACCCGCGCGACGTCCGATGCTGCGCCGCCACGGAGATCGTCGCCGGCGAGATGTGGTCCGCCGAACGTCGCCGTGCGCGCTGTGATCCTGCTGCGGAGCGTGCTCTCGTCGGCGCGCAGCCGGCACCAGGCGACCCGCGTCGGTGACAGTGCGGCCGCGTAGTGATCGAGGGCGTCCCGGTCCGACACCGCTCCGACGGCGATCACCAGTCGTCGTCCGAAGGTGGCGAAGTTCCGCACCACCCCGGCCAGACTCGCCGCCCGAAGCCGATCGTGCCGAACCGTGAGATCGCCATCGACACACAGGAACCCGAGCTGGGCGAGATCGAGGAAGGCCGTCGGGCGTTGCCGACCGGCAAGCTGGAAAAGCTCCCAGCCGACCGTGGACAGACCGACTCCTCGCGGTCCGGTGAGGAGCAGGACCTCGACACGATGGTCGCTGCCGGCTCGATCCGGGGCGGCTCGATCCGGGGCGGTTCGATCCGGGCCGACGTCGACCGAGGCGAGTCTGCCGCCCACGGATGTCCAGTCCGTCACCGCGTCGCTCACCGCGTCGGCGACCTCGGCGGGCGAACGGGTCGTGGTGTCGACGACGATGTCGGCAAACGGATCGGCGTTCAGCCGCGCGACGTGCTGCTCGATCTCGGCGAAATCCTCGACCGAGCCGTCCCGCCGGCCCACTCGCCGACGGAGCTCTGCGAGCTCGGATCGCAGCTCGACGAGGCACAACGCCCGGCCCGCCAGCGCCGACCGCATGATCGGCACGTCGGACGGCAGGAGGATGCCGGAGACGATCATCAGCTCCGCACCTGCGGCACGATGCGCGTCGATCACCGTTGCGAGGTTCGCTGCCGTCAGCCGAGCCGTTGCACGTCCCTCCGTCCACCGCGGAAGCACCATGGACAGCTGATCGATGTCGACGTAGCCACAGCGCGACCCGGACCACGCCCGGTGTTCGAACAAGGCCCAGGCGGCGCTGGACTTCCCGACACCCGGTGGTCCGTGGAGCCAGACGACGGGGAGCGTGGTCACCCCACCGACACTGCCCGATCCGGCAGGAACCGTCCACCGGGATCCTCCGCCCGCAGGCGTGCTAGCCGTCGGGTCGGCCTCTTCGGTCGGGCCCGTCAGTTGTGATCCCGGTGCTGGCGTGTCGAGCGCAACTGGCTCACAACCTGCGGGCGGCGGGCAGCTGTGAGCTGACATTCAGCGTCGGACTCATCGAGATCGGCCGGAGCCAGGGTCGGTCCGGTGTTCGTGAAGTCCTGGCGATCGGGCGCGAGACGTCGGCGTCGCGGCGGTCAGTCGGGTGAATCTGTCCGGCTCTCGGCGCGGTGCCACGGTCGGCCGGCCGATGCGGCGCTCAATCGGCCACCCGGTGTTCGGCCTGTCCGAGGGCCTGGAAGGCCCGTTGAACCGCAAGACCCAGCCCCTCGACCGGGAACGGCCAGCGCTCCGGGTCCTCCAACGCCTGCGCGACCGTGTCACCCGCGAGATACGAGGCGCGGAGCTGCTGGGCAAGTCGGTCGACCTCGATCATCTGCGCGGCCACGAAGACACGGTCCACCACCGTGCCATGACCCGGCACGATGACGTCCCCGTCCTCCAGCTGCGCCAGCAGTCCAGCGAGCTGGCCAGGTAGGTCCAGCGGATAACAGCCGGAGCCGTACATCGGCGGTCCGGAGGCTTCGACGATGTCGCCGACGATCCATACGTGACTGTCCGGGACGTGCAGGAACAAGTCGGTGTCGGTATGGCCGGGGTCCGCCGGATGAAGGTCGACTAAGCGACCACCGACGGTCAGGGTCAGCTTCGTGGCCACCAAGCAGGTTGGGGGCGTAATTCGTACGTCGTCCCAGTCACGCTCGGGTTCGCCGGCAGGATTTGCTCGCCACGCAGCCAGCCGCGGTCCTTCGTGCTCCTCCAGGTGGGCGGGCAACAGGCGGTGGCCGTAGATGGGCACGTCGAGGGCGGAGCCGGGACCGAACTGCTGGTTGCCGAAGGTGTGATCGAAGTGAGCGTGGGTGTTCACCAGCATCCGAACGCGTGCGGGAGCGAAGACCTTCAGGTCGGTCTCCAGTTCGGCCGCCTCCGTTGGAGACGAACGACTGTCGACCACCAGCAGTTCATCGCCGCCGCGGACCACACTGATGTTGATCGCGAGGTGCTGATAGGTCCGCACGTACACCTCGGCGGCCACCTCACGCCAGCCCGAGAACGCCACCCTCGAAGGCTAGACCGGAAGAAGCGTTTCGTGCGCCCGATGCGATAATTCCAGCACGCCCTGGGGTCTTCAGTCATATCCACATGTCGCAGGACCTCGGAGGCACCGTGAAGCTCTTGCTCACGTCAGGCGGCGTCAGCAACCCAAGCATCGCCTCGAAGCTCAGGGAGCTTCTCGGCAAACCGATCGCCGAATGCGCAGCGCTGGTTGTCCCGACCGCACAGTGGGGCCATCCGTTGTGCGGACCGGCCTCGGTGCGGGGCCTGATAGCCGCCGAGCCTGACTTCCGGCACTTCTCCGGCCTGGGCTGGGCGTCGCTCGGTGTCCTCGATCTCACCGCACTGCCCACCATCGGCGCGGAGCGATGGGTCTGCTGGATCCGGGAGGCCGATGTGCTCCTGGTCGACGGAGGCGACGCGATGTACCTGTTCCACTGGCTGCGGGAATCCGGGCTGGCCGATCTGCTGCCGTCGCTCCCCGACATGGTCTGGGTGGGAGTGAGTGCCGGCAGCATGGTGGCTGACGCCCCGGATCGAGGAGTACTTCGTCGAGTGGTCGGCGGCCCCCGACGATCGGACCCGCGGAGTCGTCGACTTCTCGATCTTCCCGCACCTGAACGCTTTTCCGGGGAACAGCCTGGCTCATGCAGAGCGGTGGGCCGCCCAGATCGGCGCCCCGGCATATGCCATCGACGAACAGACGGCGATCAGCGTCGTCGGCGGCTCCGTCGAGGTAGTCTCCGAGGGCCAGTGGGTGAGGTTCGAGTCGTAGCCGAGGGCGTTTCACTGTCTGCCGGCGGCCACGAGTACAGCGGTGGCAACCTCATTCAGACCCGGTTCTCAGCTTCAGAGCCGTAGTCGACAGCAGCCGGTTACCTGCTCGACGACCGCCGGCGCCCGCGAACCGGCCGCTGCCGCGACGCGGGCCGTCACAGTTCGAGCCGTCGGCTGGCCACTGCCAGTCGAGCAGGATGCCGACCAACTGCGTTGTGCGTGGATGCTCGGCACGACCAGGCGGGAAAGCGCGTAGCGCGTTGCCCTCGATCGATCCGTGCCGACGGGCACGACCGGCTACGCGGAGAACTCGTTCAGGATCCAGCCCGGGAGCGCGGCCACGCGGGCGGCGCGGTGCGCAGGATGTTCCGGATTGCGACCCCCTGCTGACCATGAGGTTCGTCCGGGTGCCACGTCGATGACGAGTCGGCACAGCTGGCCTCTGTCACAGCAGCACTGCCTCGAGCTCGCCGAGGCGGCCGTACAAGTCGGGGAGCCCACGCAGGCCATCGCGTACGACCTGGTGCGACAGCGTCAGGTCAGGGCCGGTGCTCGGCTCGACACCCCCGAGGCAACGGAGGATGTTCCACCTCGTGTGCCCCAACCAACCGCCGATCGTGAACACGAACCAGCTCGGACCCGGCGGCGGCAGCGCTCCGCCCCCTGCGACGTAGCCGTCGATGATCGAGCGGAAGACGGCGGGCTCGATGTCGTCGAAGCCAGGGCCCTTCGCAAGGCCCAGCGCGGTCGACCCGAGCTCACCAGCCAGGTCGAGCAGCCCCGACAGCTCCCAGTCGAGTACCACCGGCCGACCCGCTCGAGCGAGCAGGTTCCAGGGTTGGATGTCCCTATGGGTCAGCACGACGGGACCTGGCCGTTCGCAGGTGTCGACGAAGTGGGCGATCGCGAGGAACGTCTCGACACGGGAGGTGAGCTCGTCGGCCCACGGCTGTCCGGTCGCCGCCGCCCGCTCGGCGAGCTCGGGCCAGTCGCGTGGTGCCGGCTGCTCGCTCGACACGTGGCTCCACTCCACGTCGAGCGCGTGGATGCGCGAGAGGATTTCACCGATTTCGAATCCGTAGGCCGGCGACACGGGTTCTTCGCGCACCTTGTCTCCCGCCACCCACCGGTGGACGAGCATGTGCTGGCTGGCCGAGACCGGCTCTGGCATCGGGATGCCGGCGGCGAAGGCTGCCCGCTCGAACCTGAACACGTCCTCGACGTGGTACGTCGAACGGCGGTCGGCGATGTTCAGTTCCTTCACCGCGAACGACCCCTGGTCGGTATCGAGCCGGTACATCCGGTTGGCGAATCCGCCGGGAATGCGGATCATCGGCCCGGTCGGCGGACCGAGCTCCGAAAGCGTCACCCACGCACTCTAGGACTCGCAGTTCATGGCGTCCGGGAACCGCCCCAGATGGTATTCACCCAGGCCGCTTTCACCGAGAGAGTCCAAAGTACGGGTCTAGAAGACTTGGTCCGGCGGAGCCGGAATTTTGAGTCAAGTCTGTGACTGAAGTCTGTGAGTTAGGCGGCGAGTCCGTTCTGCTGGGCGAGGTGGTCGAGTGCTTGTTGGTAGGTGTCGGCCGCGGCTTTTAGTCGGCTGTCGGTCGGGTCGGTCTGGATGGCGAGGGCGGTGGGGATGAGTCGGTCGTGGACTCGCGTGATCAGCATCGCGGTTCGTAGTCCGGTGTCGGTGACGCGGTAGCGGTGGCTGTGGCGGATCTTCTCGATCAGTTGGTGGGTTCGGAGGCGTCGTAGGTCGTAGGTGGCTTGACCGCAGCTGATCTGGTCGGGTTCGAGTCCGCGGAGTGCGCCGGTGAGTTGGCGCAGGTCGCGGTTGGTGAACCCGTTCAGCTGGGTCGCGCACGGAGACAGGGTCGCAGGTCGAGCGCGAGCCGAGCGGCGCGGCAACGCTCCACCTCAGACCGTGCCTCCAAGCGCCAGGGCATGACCGCACAAGAGGGACCCTCCTGCGACGACGGAGTCGCCACCGCGGGTCGTGGGCACGACTTCCCAAGAGTTCGGCTGGACTACCGGACTGTCGGTTACTCGATCTCGAGCGTGCGGGGGTCGGTGTTGGCGCCGCACACGATCACGGCGATCTGCCGCCCCGACAGGTCGGCGATCCGTCCGGCGTGGACGGCGGCGTAGGCGGTGGCGGCACCGTGCTCGGCCGCGATCCGGTACCGCTGCCACAGCTCTGCCCGCGCCGCCACGATCTCTTCGTCGGAGACCAGCACCGATCGGGGCGGGAACCGTTGGGCGACGTCGAAGGCGATCTCACCGATACGGCGTGCGCCGAGAGCGTCGGCGGCTACGCCGGAGACGCTGACGTCGACCGGGGCACCGTGGGCGAGGGCGGAGTGCAAGGTCGGGATGGCGGCAGGTTCGACTGCGACAAGTTCAGCTCGGCCGGCCGCGGCCGCCGCCACACCAGCGAACAGGCCGCCACCGCCGACGGCGACCAGGATGACCTCGATGTCCGGGTCGTCGTCGAAGAGCTCTTCGGCGATCGTTCCCGCGCCGGCGGCGATCTCGACCTGGTCGTAGGCGTGACAGAACAAGGCGCCGTGGTCGCGGGCGAAGCCGATGGCCGCCTGGTACGCCTCGGCGTACTCGGCGCCGATGCGATGCACGCGGGCGCCGTACGCGGCGATCCGCTGCACCTTCACCGTCGGGGCCGCGGCCGGCACGAACACCGAAGCCGGGACACCAAGCTGTCGGGCGGCGTAGGCGTGGGCCAGGCCGGCGTTGCCGCCGGAGGCCACGACGATCCCGATCGAAGGGTCCAGCTCACCGCGTTCCCGCGCGGCCAGCTGCCGGTTGAACGCACCGCGGGTCTTGAAGACGCCACAGTGCTGCAGGAACTCACACTTCAGCGAGACCTCGTCCGGCCCCGAGGCGGCCAGGGTGGGGGTACGCCGCACGAAGCCCCGGATCCGATCCTGGGCGGCCAGAACGTCCTCACGACTGAACACGACGCGGTGCAGCTCCGGCTAGGCGATGGGTGCGGCGGCGGTGTGGTCGGCTTGGAAGGTGTTGACCAGGCCGCGGGCTAGGCGGCCGGAGAACGCCCGTGTCAGCCCGGTGCGTCGCGGCTGCGCCACCGCGTTCCGGTGCGGTGCGGTCGTGCCCGCTTCTGGGCAGCTGAGGAACGCGGTGCCGATCGCGGCCGCCGTGGCGCCAGCCGCGAGAACTCCCGCCTGAGTAGAGCCGGTGGCGATCCCGCCAGCGGCAATCAGCGGAAGGTCGACCCGGGCACTGACAAGGCTGAGCAGAGCGAGGAGCCCGTAGTCCTCGTGACCATCGGAGTCGACGAAGGAACCGCGGTGCCCGCCTGCCTCGACCCCCTGGACGACGAGCGAGTCAGCCCCCGCCGCGGCCGCCTGGACAGCTTCCTGGACCGCCCGAGGGGGCGAACACGTTGACGCCGAACGACTGCTGGGTCAGCTCACGAGTGGCGGTGATGTCGGCAAACACCGCTTCGGGAGTCTTGTAGCCGGCGGCCAGGAATCCCAGCCCGCCGGCAGGTGAAAAGGCAGCCGCGAGCGATGGTGTGGACGGACCGCCCGCCATCGGCGCCTGCACCACGGGCAAGTCGAGATCGATCACCCTCGTACGATCCTCCCGGCGTTCAGGATGGACAAGCCGAGCGCATAAGCCGCAGGAGGACCCCTCAACGGACGGCGAGGTCAGATCGGTGGCATCATCTGCCAGCGTCCGTTGGCGTCTTGTTCGTAGCGGATGGAAGGGCCCTGCAGCATCGGTGCGAGGTCTGGCGGGCGGCATCCTTCGCGGATCCAGGCGAGGCGGCCGATCGTGAGAAGCTGTCGTACTGGAGGGGTTGCGGGCCAACCGCTGGTATCCGTCGAGAGCGGTACACGGTGCGGCGGCGCGATGCCGGTGTAGTACTCGGCGATGTCGACTGTGCGCCATGCTTGCGTGGAGCGTCTGCGGGGGGACAGTGTTGCGGTCGGTCCAGCCGCACAATAGGAGATTTCGTGACCAGTACTCCCGAGTCCAACCTCCCTGAGGTAGACGATGCCGCTGAGCCGTCAGCTGCGCCACGCACTGCCCCGACACCGATCGAGCACGCGCATGGCCACGGTGCTTTGGGCACCCTGGCGTTGGCCGCACTGGGCGTGGTGTTCGGCGATATCGGCACCAGCCCGCTGTACTCGCTGCAAACGGTCTTCAGCGCTGACCACAACGCCGTCCAACCCTCCCGCGAAGACGTGTTCGGCGTCATCTCGATGGTGTTTTGGGCCATCACGATCGTGGTCTCTTATGGCTATGTGTTCCTTGTCATGCGGGCCGACAACGACGGCGAGGGTGGCATCTTGTCACTGGCGGCCTTGTTGCGGCGGAGACTTGCGGACCGTCCCAGACTGGTGGCGATCACGATCGTCATGGCAATTGTGGGAGCCGGTCTTTTCTATGGCGACAGCATGATCACGCCCGCGATCTCGGTGATGTCCGCTATTGAGGGTTTGTCGGTCGTCGACCAAGGTTTCGGCCGATTTGTCCTGCCGCTGGCAGTGCTCGTGCTCACGGGATTGTTCTCGGTGCAGCGCTTCGGGACGTCGCGGGTCGGCAGCTTTTTTGGTCCCGTCATGATTCTCTGGTTTGTCACGCTCGCCTGCCTGGGCCTGCCACACGTCCTTGCGGATCCCGAGATTCTGGGCGCCATCTCCCCACACCACGCCATTGAGTTCGGCTTGAGGAACCCGGGAATCGCCTTCATCGCGGCAGGTGCGGTAGTCCTCACAGTGACAGGTGTTGAAGCGCTCTACGCCGACATGGGCCACTTCGGGCCCAAGCCGATTCGGCTGGCCTGGTTCCTCCTCGTTTTCCCTGCCCTGGCGATCAACTACATGGGCCAAGGTGCGGAGATCCTCCAAGACCCGGTCAGCGTGGCCAACCCGTTCTTCCACCTGGCTCCGGACTGGGCTCGCATTCCATTGGTCGTTCTGGCCACGCTGGCCACGGTGATCGCCTCGCAGGCCGTCATTTCAGGCGCTTTCTCCGTATCCCGACAGGCCGTTCGCGCAGGGTTGCTGCCACGCCTCAACGTGAAGCACACCTCCAAACAAGAGGGCGGACAGATCTACGTAGGCTCCATCAACTGGATTCTCTTCGCAGGCGTCGTGCTGCTCATCGGCATTTTCCAGAGCTCCGAGGCACTGGCCAGCGCCTACGGTCTCGCAGTGACTGGCACCCTCCTGCTGGAAATGTCGATCTTCTTGATGCTGGCGGGATTTGTGTGGCGGGTAGCCCCCTGGAAGATCGTCGTCGCAGTCACGCTCATCCTTGGCGTTGAGTTGTTGTTCTTCCTAGCCAACCTGGCAAAAATCGCCCATGGCGGCTGGCTGCCGCTGTTCGTTGCCGGCATTGTGGTACTGGTCATGCTGACTTGGCGCAAAGGCGCCGCCTCGGTCCACTCCAAGCGACGCGACATCGAGGGCCCACTGTCCGACTTCATCGAGATGGTCCACGCCCGGCAGATTCCTCGCGTGCCCGGCTTGGCTGTCTTCCCCCACCCGGACAAGGAGACCACCCCGCTCGCCCTGCGGCGCAACGTCGACTTCAACCACATCCTGCACGAGAACATCGCCATCGTCAGCATCGTCAACGAGAACGTTCCCCATATCCGGCACGTCGACCGCGCCAAGGTCGACAGCCTGGACTACGCCGACGACGGCATCGTCCACATCAGTTACCGGGTTGGGTTCAACGACAGCCAACACATCCCCCGCGCGCTCGACTGGGCACGCGGCAACGGCCCGGAGACCGCGAACTTGGAGCCCGATCGGGCCTTCTACTTCCTATCGTCGCTGCGGCTCACCCGTAGAGACGTTCCTACGCTTCCGCGGTGGCGGCGCACCCTGTTCCTCTGGCTCGCCGGCAACGCCGCCGACCGCACCGGCGTGTTCCACCTGCCGCCGGAGCGCACAGTCGTCGTGGGCGGCCACCTGGAGGTGTAGGTGGGTGAGTGCGGGGTAGCGAGGCTTCTTGGAAGTGCCCGGATCGAAGCAGACATGCCGGACTACGCGCATTCGGCGGCGGGGATGCTACTGGTGGTGAGCGTTGATGGTCAGCCTCGTGATCGTGCAGCTTCGAGCCAGGAGGCAGCCTGATCGTCGGGAGCTGACCGGACTCCGTCGCTCATCGGCGGTATCTGTCCAGCTCGAGCATGAGGGCCTGGTGTGGCTTGGTGGAGCCGGTGCAGCTCGGCGATGTCGATGGTGGCCGGGCTGCGCGGCAACCGATCCGGGGCCTCGACGATTGCCAGGGTCTGGGCGATGGGCAGTATCTGCCCGTCGACGTGGCGGGCGAAGCGGTGGAGTTTCAGGATCCTCCTGGTGGACTTGTTGACCAGGCTGCGGCCATAGATGGCGATGATCACGCCGTGTTCACGGAACAGCCGTCCGACCAGCGGGATCAGGGCTTCGGCGAGGGCCTCACGCCCGGACCAGAACTCCGCCCCGGAGCGGATCTCCGCGCCGAGCAGGAGGGCGGCGAACCCGATCCCGCCGGCCGCTCCCGCACCGGGTGTGGCGGCCGCGGTCAGCCCCAAGCGTCCGCACATGTCGGCTAGCCGTGCCAGTTCGCGGTCGAGTTGGTCGATCTGGCTGGGCGTGGCTCCCTTCTGCGGTCCGAAGATGTGGGCGGCGCCGCCGGGACCGTGAAGGACGGCGTCGACGTCGCCGGCGACGATCCACCGCACGCCGGTCGGCAGGCCGCTTAGGTGAACCCGTGCGACCTGGTGCAGCTGTCCGCCGATCGGCTGGACCTGTTGTCCGGTGCTGTCCGTGATGGTGGCACCGAGCGCGGTGAGCAGGCCGAGGCCGCCGTCGGTGCTGGCCGAGCCGCCGAGGGCGAGCACGACGGTGTTTGGCTGCAGGGTGACGGCGGCGCGGACGGCCTGGCCGAAGCCGAGGCTGGAGGCCGCCAGCGGTTCCAGCCGCCTGTCCGGGAGGAGGGCGATGCCGCAGGTGTTGGCGACCTCGACCACGGCGGTGCTGCCGTCGAAGGCGATGGTGGTCTGGTGCGGTCGACCGGTGGGACCGGCCACAGTGACGGTGTGGGGTTGGTAGCCGGCGGCGACGGCGGCGGCGACACTGCCGTCGCCGCCGTCGGCGGGAGGGAGTCTGGTGCATCGGATGGCGGGATCGTGTTCGAGGCCGACGGCGGTGTGATCGGCGACCTGGGCGGCGGTCAGGCTGCCCTTGAACTTGTCCGGTGCGACACCCTTCACGGTGGCTGTCCTTTCCGTTCGGCGTGGGTTGGTCTCGGACGGACTCAGCCCTTGGTGACGGCCGGTTCGTGGTCGAAGCGGTGCCGGTCGTACTCGTCGTCCGTGATGACCGGCTCGGGTGCCTCGATCTCGGGTTGCCGGAGCGGGGTGTCGCCGAGCTCGGGGACGGCTTCCTTGTTCAGCACCGCCCTTGCCCGGTCGACGTCGAGGGTTCTGGTCCAGCGGCCGATGAACAAGGTGGCGACGGCGTTGCCGCAGAAGTTCACCAGTGCCCGACACTCGGACATGAACTTGTCGATGCCGAAGATCAACATGATGCCGTTGGCCGGGATGTGGCCGGCGGTGCTGAGCGTCGCGGTGAGGGCGATGAACCCGCCACCTGCAACCCCGGCCGCACCCTTGGAGGTGAGCAGCATGATCGCCAGGAGCCCAATCTGCTGACCGATCGACAGGTGGGTGTTGGTGGCCTGGGCGATGAACATGGCCGCCAGCGACAGGTAGATCGCGGCACCGTCGAGGTTGAAGCTGTAGCCGGTCGGGACGACCAGTCCGACTGTCTCCTTGCGGACGCCGGCGAACTCCATCTTCCGCAGCAGCCCGGGCAGTGCCGGCTCCGCGGTGGAGGTGCCGAAGATCAGCAGCAGCTCCTCCTTGAGGTAGCGCAGCAGCTTGAAGATGTTCAACCCGACGTAGAGCCGCAGGGCTGCGCCGAGGACGACGGTGACGAACAGGAACGACGTGACGTAGAACAGCAGGATCAGGCCCCCGAGGCTGGTGAGCGAGGAGACGCCGTACTTGCCGACGGCGTAGGCCATGGCGCCGAACGCGCCGATCGGGGCCGCCTTCAACACGATGTTGAGGACCTTGAAGACGATCGCGATCAGCCGCTGGACGCCGTCGAGGACGGGCGCACCGTACTTGCCGGTCGCGTTGAGCGCGATGCCGAACAGGATGGCCATGAAGATGATCTGCAGGATGTTGCCCTCGACGAACGGCTCGACGACGCTGGTCGGGACGATGTGGACGAGGAACTCCCACCACTTCTGCGACTCGCCGGTCTGAATGAGCTGATTGACCGAGTCCGATGGCTGGATGGCACTGGCGTCGGCGTTGATGCCCTCACCGAGCGGGAACAGGTTGATCGCAAGAAGCCCGAACGTCATCGCGACGAGGGTGCCGACCTGGAAGTAGATCAGCGCCTTGATGCCGACCGAGCCGACGCGTTTTATGTCGGCGACGGAGGCGATGCCGTTGATGATGGTGAGGAAGACGATCGGGCCGATCAGCATCCGCATCGCCGCGACGAACGTGGTGCCGAGCGGCTCCAGGCCGGTCGCGAAGTCGGGGGCGAGCCAGCCGACGAGGATGCCGGCCACGATCGCGACCATGACCCAGAAGTAGAGGTGACGGTAGAGGGGTTTCTTGGCGACCGGAAGCACCGGCGCGTCGGGATGAGCGTGCATGGTTCCTACCTCGTTGTGGAAACGGCGACCAGGACGACGACGGTCACGGGCCGGGATTATCTGTGGGGTGACCCGGGACTGGGTCTCGCGGGGACGGCGGGTCCGGGACCGACGTGCGAGCCGGTCCCGGAGCAGGGATCAGGCGGGCTGCAGGCTCTTCTGCAGGGCGGCGACGATGGCGTCGGTGACCTCGTCGGTGGTCGCGGTGCCGCCGATGTCGCGGGTCTTCACCCCGGCGCCGGTGACTTCGGCGATGACGTCCTCGAGCCGGTCGGCCTCGGCGTCCAGGCCGAAGTGCCGCAGCATCAGCGCACCGGAGGAGATGGTGCCGACGGGGTTGGAGATGCCCTGCCCTGCGATGTCGGGGGCGGAGCCGTGGACCGGCTCGAACATGCTTGGGAAGCGACGCTCGAGGTTGATGTTCGCGCTCGCGGCGAGGCCGAGGCTGCCGGCCAGGGCCGAGCCGAGGTCGGACAGGATGTCGGCGTTCAGGTTGGAGGCGACGACGACCGACAGGTCTTCGGGCTTGAGGACGAACTTGGCGCTCATCGCGTCGACGAGAACGCTCTCGGTGGTCACGTCGGGGTAGTCCTTGGCGACCCGGGCGAAGACTTCGTCCCACAGCACCATGCCGTACTGCTGGGCGTTGGACTTGGTGACGGAGGAGACCTTCTTGACCTTGCGGGTACGGGCCAGGTCGAACGCGAACCGGATGATTCGCTCACAGCCTTTCTCGGTGAACAGGGCGGTCTGCAGGGCGACCTCGTTGCCAGGGCCGCGGCCGGACAGGTTGCGGCCGCCGAAGCCGGCGTACTCACCCTCGCTGTTTTCCCGGACCACGACCCAGTCGAGATGGACGTCGTCGGCTTTGCGGAGCGGGCTGACCACACCGGGCAGGAACTTGACGGGCCGGACGTTAGCCCACTGGTCGAAGTTCTGGGTGATGTTGAGCCGCAGACCCCACAGGCTGATGTGGTCCGGGACGTTCTTCCAGCCGACCGCGCCGAAGTAGATCGCGTCGAACGGCTTCAGCGTCTCCAGGCCGTCCTCGGCCATCATCCGACCGTGCTCGGCGTAGTACTCCGAGCCCCAACCGAACTCGGTCCACTCGAACGCGAACGCGCCTCCTGACTGGGCCGCGACGGTGTCCAGCACCTTGATCCCGGCCGCCACCACCTCCTTGCCGACACCGTCGGCGGGAATCGAAGCGATCTTGAAAACCTTGGCGGCAGTCATTGACGGGCCCTTCTCTGGGGGTGGTTTGAAGTGGTAAATCAATCCTCACCCGGCAACCGTCGATAGGTCCAAGACTAGGAACCGATGATCTGAATAGGCTGGGCCTATGAGTTTTCGGCTGCGTACCGGCGAGCCACCTTCAGGAACGACTCGGCCGCCGGGGTCAGGCCCGTCGGCCGGCACAGCAGCGCGACATGCAGCATGACTTCGGGCGTGATCGTCAGCGTCCGCAGGCCGCTGCTTTCGGCAAGCTGGCGCCACGACGACGGCATCACCGCATGCCCGACCCCGCTCATCACCATCGGCAGGATGGAGGTGCGGTGGGCGACCTCGGCCACGATCGCGCAGTCCACCCCGCCCGCCAGGACGTCATCGACCATCCACCGCATCAGAGACCCCTGCTGGGAGGCGACGATCCGGTGCCCGCTCAACGCGTCCCCAGTGATCGACTCGACCTCACCGAACGTGTCCCGGGCCGGGCTGACGAGCAGGATCAGCGGCTGGTCCTCCAGGGCAAGCACGTCGACGCCGGCGACCTTCACCGGCTCACGTGCACCTGTCAGCCCCAGCTCGCAGCGTCCCGAGCGGACCGCCTCAACGACCTCCTCAGGGGTGAACACTCCTTCGACATTCAAGGTGACCAGCGGATACCGAGTAGTGAACTCGGCGATGAGGGTCGTCAACGGCTCAATCCCCGGCGACGGCATCGTCGCCATCTCCAACCGCCCACTCCGCACCCCACGGAGCGCATCGACCGACGCCCTGGCCGCGTCGAGATCCCGGAGCACCAAGCGAGCCGGCCCGACCAAAGTCCGGCCAGCCTCACTCAGCACCACCGTGCGTCCTACCCGGTGGAAAAGGGTGACACCGAGCTCACGTTCGAGCCCGGCGATGGCCTGGGACAACGACGGCTGCGCGATGAACAATCGCTCGGCAGCCCGGCCGAAACCACCCTCATCGACCACTGCCAAGAAGTAGCGCAGCTGACGCGCATCCACCCTCGCCTCCTCCGCATCGCCTGCCCCCATCCAAGCAGGAGCCCGTTTCCGTCGTGCACCTCGGAGTTTGTGCTCTGCAACATGCCGCTGCTCCGGGAGAGAAGCAGCCTTGCTCGCTAGACGTCCGGCAAACGGTGTCACTCAAAGCTGAACACTCCCTGCGGCGGCCCGTCCTCGGAAGCCCCGCCGAGAAGGTGCCCGGTCAGCGGCGGGGTATACGAGGACGACTTGTTCCGCCGGTCTGCGTACTCGCACGAGCTGGCTGTTCGAATACCTGGTCATCTGCGAGCGGGGCACTTGGCGCTCGTACAAATGACAACTGTCCGAGAAAGTGTCGCGGCAATGACAGATCGGCGGAGAAAGTGACAAGTCGGCGAGAACCTACAAACGGCGGCGACGACGAGAGCAGCGGGCGTTCGCTCACGGAGAACGCGGAAGAAATGTGACCGGAACTGCATTGAGTCAATGACGCTCAACTTGCGTCACCCTGACTTGGAGGCATCCACGTGACGACTACCCAACTGCCCGTCCTGTTCCTGACCGACCTCGTCGTGCTACCCGGCATGGTGGTCCCGATCGAGCTGGACGACACCGCTCGCGCTGCGGTCGACACCGCCCGCGCCAGCAGCGACGACCACCTGCTCGTCGCACCCCGGCTCGGAGACCGCTACGCCGCGTACGGCGTCGTGGCGACCATCGTCCAGGTCGGCCGGCTGTCCAGCGGCGAGCCGGCAGCCGTGTTGCGGGCCGAGCGCCGGGTCAAGATCGGCTCGGGCGTGGCCGGAGCCGGCGCGGCTCTGTGGGTCGAGGCCCACGACATCGAGGACACCGACGCTGACAGTGACGAGGTCCGGGCCCTCGCGACCGAGTACAAGAGCCTGGTGATCGCCACTCTGCAGCGCCGGGACGCGTGGCAGGTCATCGATACGGTCAACCGGCTCACCGACCCGTCGTCGCTGGCCGACCTGGCCGGCTACGCGCCGTACCTAGACGACGAGCAGAAGCGCCAGCTCCTCGAGACCCCCAGCGCCCGCGAGCGGTTGACCGTGCTCATCGCTTGGGTCAAGGACCACCTGGCGGAGGTCGAGGTCAACGACAAGATCGCCGACGACGTACGCGAGGGGATGGAGAAGAGCCAGCGCGAGTTCCTGCTCCGCCAGCAGCTGAACGCCATCCGCAAGGAGCTGGGCGAGGACGAGCCCGAGGGCGCTGAGGACTACCGGACCCGGATCGAGGCGGCCGACCTGCCCGAGGACGTCCGCAAGTCCGCTCTGCGCGAAGTGGCGAAGCTCGAACGGTCCAGCGATCAGAGCCCCGAGTCCGGCTACATCCGGACCTGGCTCGATGTGATCCTCGAGCTGCCCTGGGGCACGAAGACGGTCGACTCGACCGATGTGACCGCCGCCCGTGCGGTGCTGGATGCCGATCATCACGGCCTGGACGACGTGAAGGACCGGATCGTGGAGTACCTGGCGATCCGTAGCCGGCGCGCCCAGCGCGGCCTGGAGGTCGTCGGCGGTCGCGGCTCCGGTGCGGTCCTCGCCCTGGTCGGCCCTCCCGGGGTCGGCAAGACCTCGCTCGGCCAGTCGGTCGCCCGGACCCTCGGCCGCAAGTTCGTCCGGGTGGCCCTCGGCGGTGTCCGAGACGAGGCCGAGATCCGTGGTCACCGGCGGACGTACGTCGGAGCGCTCCCCGGTCGGATCGTCCGGGCCATCACCGAGGCGGGTTCGATGAATCCGGTCGTGCTGCTGGACGAGATCGACAAGGTCGGCTCGGACTACCGCGGCGATCCCAGCGCGGCGCTGCTCGAGGTGCTGGACCCGGCACAGAACCACACTTTCCGTGACCACTACCTCGAGGTGGATCTCGACCTCTCCGATGTGGTGTTCCTGGCCACGGCCAACGTGCTCGAGACGATCCCCCAGCCGCTGCTGGACCGGATGGAGCTGGTCACCCTCGACGGGTACACCGAGGACGACAAGATCGCCATTGCCCGCGACTACCTGCTCCCCAGGCAGCTCGAGCTGGCGGCCCTGAGCACCGGTGAGGTGGAGGTCACCGACGGCGCGCTCCGCGAGATCGCGGCGAACTACACCCGCGAGCCGGGCGTACGTCAGATGGAGCGACTACTCGCCAAGGCGTTGCGCAAGGCGGTCACGAAGCTGTCGGCCGGCGATGCCATTCGACCGGCTCCGAACGCCGACGGGACGAGCGCTGAGGCTGTCGACGCGCGCGCGGTGGACTCTCTCGTGATCACGTCCGCCAACCTCCGCGACTATCTGGGACGGCCGCGATTCACGCCGGAGGCGCACGAACGGACCTCCGTACCGGGTGTGGCAACCGGGCTCGCGGTCACCGGGATGGGCGGCGACGTGCTGTTCATCGAGGCCAATGCGGTGGAGACCGCCTCGGGTTCTGGACGCGGCGGGCTGACCCTGACCGGACAGCTCGGCGACGTGATGAAGGAGTCGGCACAGATCGCTCTCTCCTACGTGCGGGCGCACGCTGCCGAGCTCGGCATCTCCGATCCGAGCGTGCTGGATCGACAGATCCACATCCACGTCCCGGCCGGCGCGATCCCCAAGGACGGGCCGTCCGCCGGCGTGACGATGGTGACCGCACTGACCTCGATGGCACTCGGCCGTCCGGTCCGCTCCGACGTCGGGATGACCGGTGAGGTCACCCTGAACGGCCGGGTGCTGCCGATCGGCGGGGTGAAGCAGAAGCTGCTCGCCGCCCAGCGGGCCGGTCTGACCACCGTGTTCGTGCCGAAGCGGAACGAGCCGGATCTCGACGAGGTCCCGGCCGACGTCCTGGAGGCGATCGACGTCCGGCTCAGCACCGACGTCGCCGAGCTGGTCGCCCAGGCGATCGAACCGGCCCAGTCCGTTGTGGGCCAGTCCGGTGTGGCGCAGTCCAGCGCGGTTCAGGCCGCCTGAACCTGAATTTCTCCCGCTCGCGGGCGCTGAGGACCCGAAATGGGGCCGCGCGCACTGGCTGGCGTGAGAAATTCAGGTTGGCGGCCCGGGCAGGTGGATACGCCACAGGGCGAATTCGACCTGACTCGAACGGGCCGGTCTCCCTACACTGGGGAGACCGGCCCGTTCCGGTTGAGAGGGGTCGCGGCATGGGCGATCTTGACCGTGTGAAGTTCGGCGGCGAAACCGTCGACCGCCGCACGAGCAACATGCTGCGTGAGGCCCAGCGGATCGCGAACGAGCAGGACCCGAGCATCGGCAAGCTCCACCTGAGCCAGGGATGCTTCTGCCACGGCGTCGCCGCGTCGGCCGGCACCCACTCAGGCGCCGGCGCGTTCGACCTCTCGGTCCGTGGCTACTCCGAGCACCAGAAGGAAGTCATCGCGCTGTCGCTGCGCAAGGTGGGCTTCGCCAGCTGGCGGCGGATGCCGAACCAGGGGCCCTGGCCTGAGCACATCCACGGCATCGCGATCGGCTCCAAGGAACTGCCGTCGGTGGCGCAGAGCCAGGTCCGCAGCTACCTGAACGGTCGCAACGGACTGGTCGGCAACCGCCACGACAACCAGGACCGGCCGGACAAGATCCTCACCTGGGAGCAGTACAAGGCGAAGCACCTCGACGACGACAAGCCGGACACGGGCGCGGCCAGCGATCCAGCTCCGGCCGACGACACGGCCACCCAGGGCAGCCGGCGACCCGTACGACATCGACTCCGGCCAGGGAGTGTCGATGACCAAGGACACTGACGGTGACGGGCTGACGGACGACTTCGAGAAGATGTCTCGGACCAACCCGTTCAACGCCGACTCCGACGGTGACGGCATCACCGACGGCCAGGAGTTCGTCAGCTCTGGCGGTCGGGGCACCGGCGTCGCGATCGACGCCGACCACGACGGCGTTGCCGACTGGCTGGAGACGGCGGCCCTGAACAGCGGTAACGCCGCAGGTGCGGCCGCGGGTCCCAACGGCCAGTCGGCCGTGGGAGCTCAGACTCCGGTCGGCACCGGCGCAGGCGTCAACCCGGTGGGCGGCGTGCCCGCGGGTGTCGGAGGCGTCGGGGCCGGAGGCGTCGGGGCCGGAGGCGTCGGGGCCGGGATCGGCACGGCGTCGTACGCGGGAGGGGCGTATCCCGGAGCGGGAACGTACCCGGCCACTGGGCTCGGAGCCGGCCTGGGCAACAGCGTCGGCAGTGGTGTGGTCACAGCGGGCGGCGTCGGCACTGCAGCCGGTGCCGGGCTGCCGGCCGGAGCGACCGGAAGCGGCAGCGATCCGCTGGACGGGGCGGCGTCCGGGGGCGGCGACCCACTCGGCGGCTGAGAACGCTCCCATCCAGACTTCGCTCCCTTTCGGCATCCTTGCGCCCCGTGCAAAGGGAGCAAGGACGCGTAAAGGGAGCAAGGACACCCTTGAGGGTCCGGGTCCGCCGGTTCTACCCCTCTCAACAGGCTCGGGGCCCAGGTCCGGGTCAGCGCCGGGTGGTGGGCTCCTCGGCGGTGTTGTCGGCGTCGTAGCGCGACTTGAGCAGGCTGGCGATGGTCGTCACCGTCAGAGTCACCACGATCACCATCAGGGATACCCAGATCGGGACCTCGCCAGCCCACGGGGCCCACTCCGCGAGGTGGTAGTGGTGCAGTGCGTGCAGCACCAGCTTGATCCCGATGAAGGCGAGGATGACCGACAGCCCGAGCGACAGGTAGACCAGCCGCTTGAGCAGGCCGCCGATCAGGAAGTACAGCTGTCGCAGCCCCATCAGTGCGAACACGTTTGCGGTGAAGACCAGGTACGGCTCCTGCGTGAGCCCGTAGATCGCCGGGATCGAGTCGAGGGCGAAGAGCAGATCCGTGCTGCCCAGCGCGATGATGACGAACAGCATCGGCGTGATCAGCCGGCTGCCGTCCTCGACAACGGTGAGCCGGGTGCCGCGGAACTCCTCGGTGGCCGGGAACCGGCGCTTGACCAGGCGCATCAGTGGGTTGTCGGGAACCGCCTCGGCATGCTCGTCGTCGTGCTTGCGGTAGTCGATCACGAGCCGGACCGCGGTGTAGACCAGGAAGGCACCGAAGATGAAGAAAACCCAGGCGAACTGGTTGATCGCGGCCGCGCCGAGCGCGATGAAGATGCCACGAAAGATCAGGGCCAAGATGATGCCGACGAGTAGCGCGTACTGCTGGAGCTCTCGCGGCACCTTCAGCTTGGTCATGATGATGACGAAGATGAAGAGGTTGTCGATCGACAAGCTGTACTCGGTCAGCCAGCCGGCATAGAACTCTGCGGCATACTGCGGACCCGACAGCGCCCACACCCCCAAGCCGAACAGCAGGGCCAGTGCCACGAAGACGCCGATGAAGATTCCGGCTTCCTTCATCGACGGTTCGTGCGGCCGGCGGCCGATGATGAAGACGTCGAACGCCAGGATGGCCACCATCACGACGACGGTGATCACCCAGGTGTAGAGGTGGACGTTCAAAAGCGAAATCCTTCCGAGACGATCTGACGAGGCGTGCGTGCAGGTCTCGGAGGTCTCTTCCGCCAGGGCGTTCGCCCTGACCGCGGCACCGGGGACAGCCCTGGATGAATCAGGGATGAAGACCGTGGTGACGATGCCGACGCTGGGGAATACTCCCCTCCGCCGTCAATTCTGGCAGCATCACCCCAAACTCACGAAATCATGTCGGACCCGCGCCCTCCGCCAGCGCCCTGACGCCTTCGGCACACTGGAATCGGGTTCCCGCCCGTCAGGCACGATCAGCGGTTCGAGTGTGCGAAAAGCATCACGTTCCGGACCTCAGAGTGTCTCGGTCACCTTCCGGAGCCCGCGGGGCGCATCCGGATTTCCTCCCCGCGCGATGGCGAGGTGCTGGGCCAGCTGCTGGAACGGGATGATCTCCAGCAGCGGGGACAGCTCCTCCGGTGTTCCGGGGGGCAGTACGACCCCGACCGCAGCATCGGCCACTGCGTCCGCCCGGCCGACACAGAACACGTCCGCGTCCTGCTCGGCCAGCCGCGGCAGTACCTGACCCATCGCGTCGCCACCGACCCCCTCGGCGACGACGGCCAGCACCGGCACCTGCGGCTCGATCATGGCAAGTGGCCCGTGCAGTAGGTCGGCGCCGGAGAAGGCCTGAGCGGAGAGGTACGAGGTCTCCATCAGTTTCAGCGCCGCCTCGCGAGCAGTCGGGTAGGAGTAGCCGCGGGCGGTGGTGACCAGCCGGCTGGCGAAGCGGTAGCGCTGAGCGAGCAGGGCAACCCGATCGTCGCCCGCGAGCACCTGGTCGGCGAGATCGGGCAGCGCGGCCGCAGCCTCGCCCCGGCCGCCGCGAAGCCGGTCGAGCAGGAGATAGAGGGCGAGTAGCTGGGCGGTGTAGGACTTCGTGGCAGCGACGGCCCGTTCTGTCCCGGCCCGGACGTCCACGTGGGCCTCGGCGGCGCGGGCCAGTGCGGACTCGGCCTTGTTCGTGATCGCGATCGTCAGTGCGCCGCACTCGCGGGCCACCTCGAGAGAGCGGACGAGGTCCGGGGACCCGCCGGACTGGCTGACCCCGATCATCAGCACGCCGGTGAGGTCGGGGCGGGCGTCGTACGTGGTCATGGTCGATGGCGACACCAGCCCGCATGGCAGCTCGAGGCCGATCTCGGCGACGTACTTGCCGTAGAGCGCAGCGTGGTCGCTGGTGCCGCGAGCGACGAACTGCACGAAGCGCGGGCGGTACGAGGCGATCAGGTCCGCTGCGCACGCCAGGTCGCTGTCAGGGGCTGCGGTTTCGGCAAGCAGCCGGCGCCAGACGTCGGGCTGCTCGGCGATCTCGGCTGCCATCAGGATTCCCGGGACGGAGGTGGTCATGGTCATGAGTATCAGTTCTCCTTGTCAGTTGTGTACGGCCGAGTTGTCAGCGCCAGGGTCGGCGATAGCCGTCTGAGCCGCTGACAAGTCGCAGAGCGGGGTGATCTCGACCATTCGGGGCCCTTCCAGAGACTGTCGCTACGAAAGGTGTAGACCAATGGCTATACTGTCATCCATGAGCGCCCCGACGGTGAAGGTTCCGCGTTACTACGCGGTCAAAACCCAGATCGCCGAGCTCATCGACGGTGCTCCTCCGGGGACCGCGATTCCGACCGAGCGTGAGCTCGCGGTGCGTTTCGACACGTCGCGGACGACGGTTCGACAGGCGCTCTCGGAGCTGGTCGTCGATGGTCGGCTGGAACGTACGCAGGGCCGCGGCACTTTTGTCGCCGAGCCGAAGGTGGTTCAGGTCCGCCAGCTGACCTCGTACTCCGACGATCTTCGCCAGCAGGGCAAGAACCCGACGAGCACTGTCTTGTCCGTGACCCGCGAAGCAGCCTCCGACGCCGTCGCTGCGCACCTCGATCTCCAGCCGGGCGATGTCGTGCACCGGGTCGAACGGCTGCGCGGCGTGGCCGGTGAGCCGCTGGCCCATGAGGTGGCATGGCTGCCGGGTCCGCTCGCCCGCCTCCGCCAAGAGCTCGAGCGGCGGGGTTCGCTGTATCAGACCATGCGCGAGGCGTACGGGATGACGCTCAGCCGAGCGGAGGACACCGTCGAGACGGCCCTCGCCGGACCGCTGGATGCCCAGCTCCTCGCCGTCGACGTCGGTCTGCCGATGCTGCTCATCCACCGGACCGGGTTCGATGCGGCCGGCCGACCCGTGGAGTGGACCCGCTCGGTCTTCCGCGGCGACCGCTTCCGCTTCGTGGCCGTCAGCGCTCTCGACGCCTGAGCCTGCCCTTCCCGCGCACCGCGCCCCGAAAACTGGTCACAAACAACAGGTTCGAAACGGTTCAACATGTTGTTTGTGACCAGTTTTCGGCGAGCTGGCCCGGGTGACCCGGCAGAGTTGGGCAGGGCAGACGGAGCAATAGCGCCCGGTCGAGCGCAGGTCGGGCAGGTGTGGATCCGGACACAGGACGGACAATGCGCGGACGCCGAGGTATCACGGCTCGCCCAGTGCGCTCTTGGTCCGATATGAATGGTCTGTCAGGTCGGGGGGCCTGCGGGGCGCGCCCTTGTCGACGGACGGGCGGCACCGCGGGTGATGCGGGGGGGTCCTCCCTCGTCTCAGGTGTCGTTGCACTACCAGGGGTCCCCAGATGAGCACAGACCGTCCTTCGCCGTACGAACGGCTTTCGCCCGAGCCGCAACGCCGGGAACCGCGCCCGGAGCACCTCCTCCCCCACGCCGGACGGACGCTCGATCCGTCTTCGGCCGTCAGGTTCCAGGGTCAGCAGCTGCAGCAGACCGTCTACACCGGCAGCCGGCTGCTGATCAGGCCACTGGCCGAGACCGATGCGATCATCGATGCCCTGCGTGCCGCGGCGGACGAGCACAACCTGGACATCGATGTCAACGACATCGACGAACGGCTGGTCGCGATCGCCCGCGAGGCCGGCATCGGTCCGGACGAGCCGCAGCCGCTGGTCCTTCGAGTCGAGCTGCTGCCCCGCTGGGACTCGGGGCCGGTGTCGCCTCCCGACGCCTGGCCGGTGCTGCAGTCGTACCGAAATCGTTTCGCCGCGGATGCACCCGAGCGGGCGGCCGTCCAGCTCGAGCACCTGCTGACGTCACACACGGAGGGAGCCGGTTCGGGAGGCATCACCGGCAACCCGTACTGGCATGTCCCGAGCGCGAGCGGCAACCCGTACTGGCATGTCCCGAGCGCGAGCGGCAACCCCTACTGGCACGTCCCCGGCGCAGGCGGCAACCCGTACTGGCACGTTCCCGGCGGCGGCGGGAATCCCTACTGGCACGTGCCGACCACCGGCGGCGACGAGCTTGCCTCGTACGGCGTCCCCGGCTTCGGCGGCAGGACGCCGGTCACCTGGGTCGGGCCGGAACCGGTCCGCTGCCCGGATGAGTGGATGGAGGACCGGCGCCGTCCCGTGGTCGCCCTGTTCGACACCGGCGTCGGTGAGCACCGCTGGCTGCCGGACGTGATCGTCGACCGCAATCCGACCTGCGCCGGTCTGCCGATGGGGATCACCGACCCGCTCAGCGACCCGGAGAACCCCGGGGTGACGATCAATCCCTTGGTCGGCAGCCTCGACCCGACCGCCGGTCACGGCACGTTCATCGCGGGTCTGATCCGGCAGACCTGCCCGGACGCCGACATCGTCGCCGTGCGAGTGATCCAGGGCGACGGCGTGGTCAACGAGGCGGACCTGCTCGAGGCGCTCAACATGCTGTGGCTGCGCCAGAAGCTGGCCATCGTCCGCGGCGAGCCGGACAAGCTGGTCGACGTCCTCTCGATGTCGCTCGGGTACTACCACGAGGAGATCAGCGACGCCGAGTTCGACCCGTTCTTGCTGGCGCCGTTGCGCGCTCTGGCCCGGCTCGGTGTCGTGATCGTCACCTCGGCCGGCAACGACGCAACGGTGAAGCCGATGTATCCCGCGGCGTTCGCGCCGTGGCCGCAGGGTGTGATCTCGCAGTTCAACGCTCACGAGATCCCGGTCACGGCGGTCGGCGCCTTGAATCCGGACGCGACGGTTGCGCTGTTCTCCAACGCGGGCCCCTGGGTTCGGGCGTACCGGCCGGGGGTCTCGCTGGTCAGCACGTTGCCGCCGTTCGACGCATCGGGCACTCCGTCGGTCGAGCTGCGGCGCGGCGGCATCGTCCGATCGACGGTCGATCCGGACGACTTCCGCTCGGGCTTCGGGCTGTGGAGCGGTACGTCCTTCGCGGCTCCGATCCTGGTCGGCGAGATCGCGCAGTACCTGAACACCAAGACGACGCTCACCCCGAGCGACGTCGATCCAGGCGCCGCGCTCGGCCGGGCCTGGGCGGCGTTGCGACACCTCGTCGAGGGCATGCGCCGGCCCGGCGAACCGGACCCCGACGCAGCCGAGGACGCAGAGCCCGCTGCCGACGAGAACGTCGCCGAACCCGGCTGGGATGATGCCGCGGAGAAACCCAGCGAGTCCGAGACCGAAGGAGATCCCTCATGACCGGGGGGACGACCGAGGAGAGCCTGGCCGTCCGGGCCGGCCGGCTGTTCGCCGAGTTCCGGTCCGGCGAGGAACGTCGGATGGCCGACCTGGTGGCACTGCTGACCCCGATCCTGTGGCACACGGCCCGCGCCACGCGGCTCGACTCGGCTACCTCCGAGGACGTCCTGCAGACGGTCTGGCTCACTCTCGTCCGGAAGGCCGAGACGATCGAGGAGCCGCTGGCGGTGTTGCAGTGGCTGGTCGTCACCACCAAGCGCGAGGCGTGGCGGGTCTCCAAGAATCAGGCCCGCACGCGCCCCGAGGACATGGAAACAGCCGCCGCACCGCTCGCCGATCCGACTCAGGACGTCGAGGCGGAGGTGATCGGCGATCAGACCCAGCGCCAGCTGTGGCGCCATGTCGAGAAGCTGCCCGATCGCTGCCGGACACTGCTCCGGGTGATCGCGTTCGCCGATCGACCCGACTACGCCGAGCTGGCCAAGTCCCTCGGCATGCCCCAGGGCAGCATCGGCCCGACCCGCGGCCGCTGTCTGGCCAAGCTCCGCGTCCTGCTCGCCAACGATCCCTCCTGGGAGGCACGATGAACACCTCGCCCGATCGCGAGACCGAGCTGGCCGGCCAGCCGCTGGACAACGAAGACCTCGCGGTGCTCAACGCGCTGCGTGCGATGTACGACGAGACCGATCCGGTGCCCGCCGGCCTGGTCGAGCGGATCCAGTTCGAGATCACTCTCGACGCCCTGGAGGCCGAGCTGGCGACGCTGATGCAGCTCGACCTGGCCGACGCCGGCGCGCGCGGTACGGCCACCGAGTCCGTCCGGACGATCACGTTCACCAGCGAGAGCCTGACCACCATGGTCACGTTGACACCGCAACCCGGCGGCGGAGTGCGGGTCGACGGTTGGGCCGCCCCGGGTGCCGGTATCCGGGTGGAAGTGCTGCTGGCCGGTGGCCCGCGGGAGACGCACGCCGACGAGGACGGCCGGTTCGTCTTCGATGCGCTGCCGAGCGGCCTGGCGAAGTTCGCTCTGCACCTGCAGACCGATAACGGCAGCTCGACGGTGATGAGCCCGACGATCGAGCTCTGAATCCTGGCCGAGTCGTCAGAAGCTCGACACCTCGGCCTGATCCCCCCGGCACGATCCCCCCGGCCTGACTTGTCAGAAGCTCAGCACCGGATATGGTGCTCAGCTTCGGACAACTCGGCACGGCTAGGCTCGATGGATCCACCCCCGAAGGAGCATTGCACTGGCGAGCTCACCGGCCACGGCTGCCGAGCGGGCCGCTCGGCTGAGGGAACGTGCCCTGTCGCAGTGCTCGCGCGGCCG
Organism: uncultured Actinomycetota bacterium; assembly: GCA_963797165.1. Taxonomy (GTDB): domain Bacteria; phylum Actinomycetota; class Actinomycetes; order Propionibacteriales; family Propionibacteriaceae; genus Microlunatus. The sequence continues at coordinate 94,759 of CAWCOM010000011.1, read as the reverse complement.
ATTCGACCTGGCGGAGCGGAGTCTGCAACGAGCGATGGTGCTGCTCAGCGGCAGCGAGCTGCCGGACCCCGACGCGCGGGCTGTCCGGGTCCGGGTGCTGATCACCCTGGCCAGCGTCGAGATCGAGCTCCGCGGGCGGGACGAGGGAATGGCTCGGCTGCACGAGGCAGAAGAGCTCGCTGCGACGTCCGCCGATCCCGGACTCGAGTTCGCCGTGGAATCGGCCCTGGCGCTTCAGCTGCTGCGCAAGGGCGACCACCCGGGTGCCTTGCAGCACTTCGCCGCGGCAGAGCGAAACGTCCGGCACGCGACCACCGCCGAGGCCTGCATCCTCTATCTCAACCGCGGCAACCTCATGTTGCAGGATCTCCAGCTGGCGGCGGCCCGCCGCGATCTCGATCGCTGTATCGCCCTGGCCGATGCCGACACCGACGACGAGCGTCGCGGCGTCTGGCAGTTCATGGCGCGACACAACCTGGGCTACCTGGAGTTCCTGGCCGGCAACTTCCCGCAGGCGCTGCGAATGATGGACGAGGCGGCCGCGATGCCGGTCGACGTCTCGCACGGGATCTCCGCACTCGACCGGGCGCGCGTGCTGATCGAAGCGGGGTTGAGTGACGCCGCCGATCAGGTGCTGCGCGACGCCGAGGCGGAGTTCCGTCGCGGTCGGCTGCACCACGAGCTGGCCGAGACCGAGCTGGCCCGCGCCGAGTGCGCGGTCCTCAACGGTGATCTGAAGACGGCCAGGATGCTCGCCGGCTCGGCCCGGACCCGTTTCCGGCGTCGCGCCGACGACCGCTGGCGGCGAGTCGCGGAGCTGATCCTGCTCTCAGCCGATCTGGCCGACGGCCGGCCGCCCGGTCGGCTCGTCGGTCCGGCCGAGCGACTGGCGACGGAGTTCGGCGAGCAGGGACTGCAGCTCCGTGCCCGCACGGCCGAGCTGATCGCCACGACCGCCCTGACCCGGATCGGCCAGATCGACCGGGCGGAGCGGGCGTTCGACCACCTGCCGCCGTTGTCGGCCACCGACCCGATCGCGGTGCGTCTGCAACAGCGCGTGGCGGCTGCGGGCCTGGCGCGGGCGCAAGGTCGGTCACGCGATGCCCGGCGGGAGGTCCGGACGGGGCTCTCCGACCTGAGCCGCCACCAGGCAAAGTTCGGCAGCCTCGATCTGCAGACCTCGAGCGCGATCCACGGCGCGGACCTGGTCCGTCTCGACCTCCAGCTGGCGCTGGCCGAGGAACGTCCCGGGCCGATCTTCGCCGCCATCGAACGAGGCCGAGCGGTCTCGCGTCGGCTGACGGCTGTCACGCCGCCCGTCGGCGAGTCCGCCGATCTGCTGTCGGAGCTGCGTCAGCAGAGCGAGATCCTCAAGGTGATCGGCGACGACCCGAGCCAGCGCGAGGCCGCCGGGCACGTACGGGAGCGGATCGCCGGCCTGTACAGCCAGCTCAGCGCCATCTCCTGGCGAGCCGACGGCGCCGGAGATGTCAGCCGGCCGGCGGCGATGCGCGACGTCGTCGATGTCGCTCGGACCATGGACAAGACACTCGTCTCGTACGTGAACCTCGGCGGGCGCTGGTCCGCGATCGTCCTCGGCGCAGGCAAGACGCGATGGGTCCGGCTACCCGGTGACGATCGTACGATCGAGCTGTCCCGCCGGGCACAGGCCGACCTGGACGTGCTCGCGTACGGCAGCCTGCCGATCCCGCTCCGAGCCGCGGCCACCGCGTCACTGCAACGGACGCTCGACCGGCTGGACGTTCTCCTGATCGCGCCGCTCGACCTCGGCGACGCGTCGCTGGCGATCATCCCGACCGGCCCGACCACGACGCTGCCGTGGAGCTGCCTCCCCAGCCTGCGCGGGCGACCGGTCGAGGTCGCGCCGACGGCGACGTCGTGGTTGGCAGGCGCACGGGCCGCGGACAGCCAGCGACCGCTCCGGGTCGGGTCGCTGTGCGGCCCGGGGCTGACGACGGCGCCGGCCGAGGTCGCCGAGGTCGGTCGGCTGTGGAACCCGCGGCTGCCCGAGCCCGTCCGGGTCGAGCTGCACGCCACCCGGGCAGATCTCGCCGACGCGCTCGGCTCCGACACCGTCGTCCATGTGGCGGCGCATGGCTCGCACGTCCGCCAGAACCCGATGTTCTCCTCCCTCGAGCTGACCGATGGTTCGCTGTACGCCTACGAGATCGCCGGCCGACGGGTGGCACCGCACGTGGTGCTGTCGGCTTGTGAGCTGGGCCAGGCGACGACGCGACCCGGCGACGAGGCGTTGGGGCTGACCAGGGTGCTCCTGCACCTGGGGGCTCAGTGCGTGGTGGCGGGCGTCGCTCAGGTCGCGGACGAGCTGGCCGGGCAGGTGATGGCCGACTACCACAACCGGCTGGCCGCCGGTGCCGACTCAGCGAGCGCGCTCGCCGCTGCCACGGAGCACGGTGACTACGCGCCCTTCGTCTGCTTCGGCTCCTCCTGGCGCGCCGTCCCCGCCGCACCCTGATCCTGGCTCGCCTGAGGAGCACTCGCCCCACCCCGCCCAGCAAAGTGGGCGCAAACTGCAACAACTCGGCTCTAAGCGTTGCAGTTAGCGCCCACTTTCGCCGGAGGTGAACCGGGTAGCGAGCAGGCACCCGGGTCGATCAGGCCGGGCGCAAGCCGACCTTGCGGTACACCTCGGCGACCGTCTTGCTGGCGACCTCCCGGGCTTGCTCGGCCCCTCGCGCCAGGATCGCTGCCAGCTCAGTGCGCTCGTTCAACAGCTCCAGGGTCCGGTCCCGATACGGAATCGCCAGGTCGGAGACGGCCTCGGCCACCGCCTTCTTCAGATCGCCGTAGCCTCGGCCGGCGAAGTCCTCGACGAGTACGTCGACCGGAGTGTCGGAGAGCGCAGCCAGGATCGTCAACAGGTTCGACACGCCGGGCTTGTTCGCCTCGTCGAAGGCGATCTCTCGGCCCGAGTCGGTGACGGCCGACTTGATCTTCTTCACGTTCAGCCTCGGCTCGTCCAGCAGCTCGACGATTCCGCTGGGTGAGGAGGACGACTTGCTCATCTTCGCCGTCGGATCGGCCAGGTCCTGGATCTTGCCGACAGACTTCACGATGTGCGGTTCCGGCACCACGAAAGTCGGTCCGAACCGGGCGTTGAACCGCACCGCCAGATCGCGGGTCAGCTCGAGGTGCTGCCGCTGGTCCTCACCCACCGGCACCTGGTCGGCCTGATAGATCAAGATGTCGGCAGCCATCAGGATCGGGTACGTGAACAGTCCGACGCTCGCCGCCTCGGCTCCCTGCTTGGCCGCCTTGTCCTTGAACTGGGTCATCCGTTGGGCCTGACCGAAGCCGGTGAGGCAGCCGAGGATCCAGGCGAGCTGGGTGTGCTCCGGCACGTGGGACTGGACGAAGACGGTGGACTTCTCGGGGTCGATGCCTGCGGCCAGCAGCTGGGCGGCGCTGCGCAGCACTCGTTCTCGGAGGATCACCGGATCCTGCTCGACGGTCAGCGCATGGAGGTCGGCCACCCCGTAGAACGCATCATGGCTCTCCTGCAGCGGCACCCACTGACGCAACGCACCCAGATAGTTGCCCAGGTGCAGCGAGTCCGCCGTCGGCTGGGCGAGGGAGAGGACCCGGGGCCGGGTCTGATCATGGGTGGGCGCAGACACGTCGTGAATTGTTCCACGCCGTGCGCCGGCAGCCGAGCAGTTTGTCTCAGCGCTCCGACGCCTCGGCGGCAGATGACGATCCGCCGCTGGACGGCACGACCTCCGAATCCGTCAGAGCGTCGTTGCGCTTCATCCAGAATCTCGATGCACGGCGACCGTCCAGCTCGATCACCCGAAGCTCGAGCCGGACCACGACCTCCCGATCGCTCTCCTCCACCGCCTCGGTCTCGATCTCGTCCCCGACGGCCGGGAGCCGGCCGAGCCGGGCCATGAAGTAGCCGGCGAGGGTGTCGTACGGCCCCTCCTCCAGCAGCAGCTCGGTCTTCTCGGCGAACTCGTCCAGGCTCAGCAGACCATCCACCTCGAACTCACCGGGCAGGCCGACCTTGTCCTCGACCACGACGTCGTACTCGTCCGAGATCTCGCCGACGAGTTCCTCGACCAGATCCTCGATGGTGACGATGCCCGCCGTGCCGCCGTACTCGTCCATCACGATGGCGATGTGCTGGCGCTCGCGGCGCATGTCGTTCAGCGCCCGCAGCACGCGGACGGTGCCGGGTAACGTGATCACCGGACGGGTCATCTCGCGGATCGGTGTCGTCCGGGCGCTCACGTCCGGATCAAGCAGGTCGCGCAGGTGCAGGAAGCCGATCACGTCGTCGGCGGACTCCCCCATCACCGGGTAGCGGGAGTGCGGCGCCTGGAGCACCTCGCGGACCGCACGGTGGGCCGGCATGTCACCTGGCAGGAAATCGACCTCGGTCCGCGGCACCATCACCTCGCGCAGCGCGCGCTGACCGGCAGCGAAGACGTCGTCGACGATCTGTCGCTCCTCGTCGGAGATGGTGGTGGAACCGCTGACCATCGCCCGGATCTCTTCGTCACTGACTTCCGTCCGGCCCGCTCCGGGATCGCCGCCGAACAGCCGGACGAGGAGGTTCGTCGAGGCGCCCAAGAACCAGATCACCGGACGCAGCACCGTTGCGACGAAGTCGACCAGAGGCGCCAGGCCGAGCGCGATCGCCTCCGAGCGCTGCAGGGCGAGCCGCTTGGCAGTCAGCTCGCCGATGACGATCGACACGTACGAGATGACGACGGTGACGAAGATCAGCGCGATGGTCGCTGCCACCCGCTCCTGGATCCCGAACGTCCGGACGAGCACCGGTGCGAGCTGATCGGCCAACGTCGCGCCGCCGAACGCCGCGGACAGGAAACCGAACAGCGTGACACCGATCTGGACCGCGGAGAGGAACCGGTTGGGATTGTCGTTCAGTTTCGCGACCGTACGTCCACGCTTGCTTCGATGGGCCAGCTGGCGGACCTGGCTGTCGCGAAGCGAGACCAGCGACATCTCGGCCGCGACGAAGACACCGCTGGCCACGATGAGCACGAAGATGACGAGGACGTCGAGCAGGGTCTGGTTCATCGGGTGCTCACCGACTCTAGATTAGTGGCCGGGGTACGCAGAGCTACCGCCCTGCGCTCACGCTCCCTGAATTCAGAACGGTTGACCCCGATGATGGGGGTCAACCGTTCTCAATCGGCGCGAGCAACGATCGAAATCGGTTGCCCGTCGGCCGTCGTTGCCACTTGGATGATGGATCGTGACCGCCGCCTTCCCCGAGATCGTGCCCGTCCTGACCGATTCCGTCCGCGGAGTACGGCTGCGGGCCCACGAGGACGCGGATCTGGTGGCCATCGTCGAGCAGGCGACGGATCCTTCGTCGGTCCGGTTCACCACCGTTCCGACGCCGTACGGCCTCGACGACGCCCGCAGCTTCGTCCACGAGATGATGGCCGGCGGCTGGGAGCGCGGTACTCCGCTCGGCTGGGCGATCGAGCGAGACACGCCCGCCGGCCCCGCATTCAGCGGTTCGATCGATCTCCGGCTCGCCGGCGACGGCAGCGCCGAGGTCGGTTTCGGCCTGCACCCGGCCGCCCGGGGTCAGGGCGTGATGAGTACGGCCCTCCGGCTGGTCCGCGACTACGGCTTCGACGTCCTCGGGCTCGAGGTCCTGCGCTGGCGGGCAGCCGTCGGCAACTGGGCCTCTCGTCGGGTGGCGGCCGCAGCGGGCTTCCGATTCGACGGAGCGGTCCGCCGACTGCTGAACCACCGCGGCGAGCTGCTGGACGGCTGGCTGGCCACCATGACGGCCGACGACCCTCGCGATCCTCGGATTTGGCTGGAGCCGCCGATGCTGTCGAGCGCGCGGGTCACGCTCCGACCCTTCGCGGAGCACGATCTGACCCGGATCGTCGAGGGCTCTCAGGACGCACGTACGCAGCACTGGCTGGTGTCGTTGCCACGGCCGTACACCTACGCAGACGCCGAGGCCTATCTGGAGGGTGGTCGGGAGATGGCTGCTCGTGGACAGGGGCTCGCCTGGTGCGTTGCTGACCCGGGTGATGATCGCTGCCTCGGGGCAATCGGTCTCGAGGGTTACGCGAACTACGCGCGGCGCGGCGAGATCGGTTACTGGGCCCATCCCGAGGCGCGCGGACGTGGCCTGATCGCCGAGTCTGTCCGGCTCGTCACCGACTTCGCGAGCGGGTCATCGCTGACGTCGTTCATCCAGATCCGCTGCGCGGCCGGGAACACGGCGTCGCGGCGGGTGGCGGAGGCCGCCGACTACCGCCGGCTCGGGGTGCTGCCGCAGGCGGAGCCACTCGGAGACGGGTCCGTGGACGACCTGGTGGTGTACGGCCGCGCGTCCTGAGGAGGTGTGCGTCGGCCCAGCGCAGAGCCGGCAAGGGCGATCGGACCTTGCGATCGGACGCGGGGCGGTGCTGCCTCGTAGCTGATGACTGTGACGAAGCCGACGCACCCGTCCTCTCACGCGGCCGGACCGGAGTTCTGCTCTGTGACAAACTTTCCGGGTGACTTTGCAGATCAGTGTCATCGGCACCAATTACCTCGGTGCGACGCACGCCGCCGGCATGGCCGAGTTCGGCCACGACGTGATCGGCGTCGACATCGACCCCGATCGGGTCAAGACCCTGAACTCGGGTCAGTCCCACATCTTCGAGGTGGGCCTCGAGCCGCTGTTGAGCAAGCACACCTCGACCGGCCGCCTGCGGTTCACGACCGACTACGCCGACATCGCAGACTGGGCCGATGTGCACTTTCTGGCGCTCGGCACCCCCTCAGGCCCGGGTGGAGCCGCGGACCTGTCGCAGCTGCACGCGGCGATCGACACGCTGGCACCACTGTTGACGAAGCCGTGCCTGGTCGTCGGCAAGTCGACCGTTCCGGTCGGCACGGCGATGGCATTGGAGGAGCGGCTCCGGTCCAAGGCACCCGCCGGCGACGCCGTCGAGGTCGCCTGGAACCCCGAGTTCTTGCGGGAGGCGTACGCCGTCGAGGACACCCTGCGCCCCGACCGGCTGGTTTTCGGCACCCACTCCAAGCAGGCGCTGGCGACGTTGGAGGAGATCTACGAGATCCCGCTCACGGAGCGGACCCCGGTCGTACGGTGCGACATCGCCACCGCCGAGCTGATCAAGGTCGCGGCCAACTCGTTCCTGGCGACCAAGATCAGCTTCATCAACGCGATGGCCCAGATGTGCCAGGCGGCCGGTGGGGACGTGACCCTGCTGGCCGACGCGATCGGCTACGACAAGCGGATCGGGAGGGAGTTCCTCAATGCCGGACTCGGCTTCGGTGGCGGCTGCCTACCCAAGGACATCGCCGCTCTTGCGGTCCGGGCCGACGAGCTGGGCGTGACTGTCCTCACCGACTTCATCCGCTCCGTCGAGGCGATCAACGCCGGCCAGCGGACCGAGCTCGCCGATCTCACGGTCGACCAGGCCGGTGGGGACGTGGAGGGCAAGCGGATCGCCGTGCTCGGCGCCGCGTTCAAGCCTGGCACCGATGACACTCGCAACTCCCCCGCCCTCACCGTGGCCGATCAGCTGCACGCCCGCGGCGCTGACGTCCGGATCTATGACCCGCAGGCCCGGCTCCCACCACGCGAGGGTTTCACCCAGGTCGCCAGCGTCGAGCAGGCGCTGCTCGGTGCCGAGGTCGTGCTGCACCTTACCGAGTGGCCGGAGTTCCGCCAGCTCAACCCGGAGAAGCTCGGCGAGCTGGTCAAGGCGAAGATCATCATCGACGGCCGGCTCAAGCTGCACGGTCCGTCGTGGCGCAACGCCGGCTGGAAGCTCGTCCAGATCGGTCGCGCGACAACGATCTGATCTTGCCGGTTCGCGCCCGCTGCGCGCCCTCCGCGCCTACCCCCACCGAGTTGTCAGAAGCTCAACACCAGATCTGGTGCAGAGCTTCTGACAAGTCGGGGTCAGGACAGCAGGAGCTCGGCGAGCCGGCGGGCGTTGCGGACGGCGTTGCCGCCGCCATCGTTGTTGAAGTACGCATACACCTCGCGGCTATCCGCCTGCCACTCCCGGATCCGGTCCGCCCACCAGCGCAGGTCATCGTCGCTGTACGACCCCGCGTAGAGATGATCATGGTCGGGGCCGTGCAGCCGGACGTACACCTGCGGCGCGGTGGCGCGCAGGACACACGGCAGCCCGGCACCGCTGGTGATCACGTACGCGGCGTCGTGGGCAGCGAGCAAGTCGAAGACGGCGTCGGTGTGCCAGCTCGGATGCCGGAACTCCACCGCCACCGGCAACCACCACGGGAGCCGGGACAAGAAGTAGCCCAGCCGGGCGTCGTCTCGTTCGTGTCCCGGATGGAGCTGGACGAGGAGCATCCCGCGGCGGTCCAGCAGAGTGTCCCAGCAGCGGGCGATCCGCTCGATCCAGTCGTCCGGGCCGTACAACCGCTTGGCATGCGTCAGTCCGCGCGGCGCCTTCACACTCAGCCGGAATCCGTTCGGCAGCCGACGCCGCCAGTTCGCAAAGGTGACTTCGCGAGGCCAGCGGTAGAAGCTGGCGTTCAGCTCGACCGTACGAAACGAACCGACGTACCAGTCCAGCCTCGCCAACGACGGCGTCCCGGCCGGATACAGCACATCCTGCCAGTGGTCGTAGCTCCATCCGCTGGTCCCAACCCACGCCACCGCCTACCCACCTCCTCTCCCTACCCGACTTCTCAGAAGCTCAGCACCATATCTGGTGCTGAGCTTCTGACAACTCGGTAAAGGGTGGGCGGGGTGCCGGGGTGCGGGGTGGCGGGTCAGGCGAGGCGGGCGGCGAGGTTCTCGTCCAGTGTGCCGAGGAAGTCCTCGGTGGTCTGGAACTCCTGGTCGGGACCCACCAGCAGCGCAAGGTCCTTGGTCATCTTGCCGCTCTCCACGGACTTGATGACCACGTCCTCGAGAGTCTCCGCAAAGTTGATCACATCGGGTGTGCCGTCCAACTTGCCGCGGTGCTTCAGGCCGCCGGTCCAGGCGTAGATCGAAGCGATCGGGTTGGTCGAGGTCGGCTTGCCCTGCTGGTGCTGCCGGTAGTGCCGGGTGACCGTGCCGTGCGCGGCCTCGGCCTCGACCGTCTTGCCGTCCGGCGTCATCAGCACCGAGGTCATCAGACCGAGCGAGCCGAAGCCCTGGGCGACCGTGTCGGACTGCACGTCGCCGTCGTAGTTCTTGCAGGCCCAGACATAGCCGCCCTCCCACTTCATCGCCGCCGCGACCATGTCGTCGATCAGCCGGTGCTCGTAGGTGATGCCTGCGGCGGCGAACTGATCGGCGTACTCGTTCGCGAAGACCTCGGCAAAGATGTCCTTGAAGGCACCGTCGTACGCCTTGAGGATGGTGTTCTTGGTCGACAGGTAGACGGGGTAGTTGCGCTGCAGGCCGTAGGCGAACGAGGCCCGCGCGAAGTCGGCGATGGAGTTGTTGAAGTTGTACATCCCCATCGCGACGCCGCCGTCGGCAGGGTAGTCGGCCACCAGGAACTCCATCGGAGCCCCGCCCTCGTCGGGGGTGAACGTGATCGTCAGCTTCCCGGCGCCGGGCACCTTGAAGTTGGTCGCCTTGTACTGGTCACCGTGCGCGTGACGGCCGATCACGATCGGCTTGGTCCAGCCCGGCACCAGCCGAGGGATGTTGGAGATGATGATCGGCTCGCGGAACACCACCCCACCGAGGATGTTGCGGATCGTGCCGTTCGGCGAGACCCACATCTTCTTGAGGTCGAACTCCTTCACCCGCGCCTCGTCCGGCGTGATGGTCGCGCACTTCACGCCGACGCCGTGCTGCTTGATCGCGTTCGCGGCGTCGACAGTCACCTGGTCGTCGGTCGCGTCGCGGTGCTCGATGCCGAGGTCGTAATAGTCGAGATCGACGTCCAGGTACGGGTGGATCAGGCGTTCCTTGATGAACTGCCAGATGATCCGCGTCATCTCGTCGCCGTCGATCTCGACGACGGTCCCCTCGACCTTGATCTTCGCCACCGGTGCCACCCTCCGAACTGATTCGTCGAACGTTCTGCGCCAGACAAGCTATCCCAGTCGGCAGCTGCGGGCGTGCCCGACCCTTTCTCGGCCCGCGCCCACAGCGCTGCCCTTCGACCGGGTCAGGACACGGGTGCTGAGGAGATCACGGCATCCGGACGACCTGGCCGGCGTACGCCAGCCCGCCGCCGAAAGCGAACAGCAGCACCGGCGCGCCCGAGGGCAGCGGGTCGGACTCCTGCAGCTTCGACAGCGCGAGTGGGATCGAGGCCGCGGACGTGTTGCCCGACTCGGTGACATCGGTCGCCACGACGGCGTTCAGCGTGCCGATCTTGGCGGCCAACGGCTCGATGATCCGCAGGTTCGCCTGGTGCAGCACGATCGCGGCCAGGTCCTCCGGCGCCACCTTGGCGCGGTCCAGCACGTCGCGGGCGATCTGCGGCAGCTCGAACGTCGTCCAGCGGAACACCGCGCGCCCGTTCTGCGCGAACATATCGCCGTCGGCGCGCTCGATCCGGACCGCGTCGCCGAGCTCGGGTACGCAGCCCCACAGAACGGGCGAGATGTGCTCGTCCGGGTCCGCGGTGAGCAGGAAGGCACCCGCGCCGTCGGCTGTCAGTACGCACGTGGTGCGGTCGGTGAAGTCCGTGACGTCGGTGAGCTTCTCCGCTCCGATCACCAGCGCCGTCCTCGAGGCACCCGCCGCGATGGCGTGCTGGGCGATGGCCACGGAGTGTGGAAATCCAGAGCAGGCGGTGTTGATGTCGATCGTTGCGGGTTGCCCGGTGATGCCCAGCCGCGCGGCCACCCGGGACGCCATGTTGGGCGAGCGGTCCAGCGCGCTACAGGTGGCCACGATCACCAGGTCGACGTCCTGGGCGCTGGTCTCGCCCTTCGCGAGGACGTCCTCGGCCGCCTTGGCCGCCATCACGTCGACGGTCTCCTCGGGAGCGGCCCAACGGCGCTCCTTGATCCCGACCCTGCGCTGGATCCACTCGTCGTTGGTGTCGACCATGGTCTCCAGCTCAGCGTTCGTCACCACCCGTGCCGGCTGAAAGTGCCCTACCGCGACCAGACGCGTACCCGTCATGCGGGTGAGTATGCCACCGCCTGAACCGGCCACGGCCCACCGTCAGGTTGCGGACACGACGGGCGTTTCAGCCTGTCGCAGCAAGGGACCGGGTCCGGCGTACAGACCAGTGGTCGCGCGTCAACGAACGATCGCGTCCGCCCGCGGTCGCGGGTCTTGGCTGCGGACGTACTCCTCCTCACTCGGCCACCAGTCAGTACGCCAGCGTTCCAGCAGCGCCGCTGGGTCACGCTCCGCGATCCGACTCCGACGCACGCTCTCGGCCGCGTCCACCCACAGTCGTACGTCCCAGGGAATCGGCAACCGCAGATCGGTGGACGAGACGCCCTCGACGATCACCGGCCGACCGACCGGCACCTCGACCCAGTTCTGCCCGCGGTCGGTCTCGAGATCCCACCGCTGGTAGCGTCCCGGGCGACCGGCCAGCACCGGCTCGACGACCTGGGCGACGAACAGGTCACGGTCCCACTCCCGCAGTGCGGCCCGACCGAAGTGGTCGATGGCGACCACCACCGAGCCCGACAGCACGCTGGCGATCCTCGCCGCGAGCGTGCTCTTCCCGGCGGCGCCCAGCCCGTCGACACCGATCCAGCGCGTGCCCGCACCCAGCGCCGCGAGGCGGGCCGCGACCCAGGACGGCGCATCGTCGAACGAGAGGGATGTCAGCGAAGGACCTCCTGTCGGCCTGGGTGTCCGACTTGCTAGTTTCGCAGTCGGATCGACATCGTCCGTCGGCGCTGCCAAGTTGAGGAGATTCTCGTGAGCACACCCGTGAAGGTCGCCGTCACCGGGGCTGCCGGCCAGATCGGCTACAGCCTGCTGTTCCGGATCGCCAGCGGGTCGCTGCTCGGCCCCGACACCCCGGTAGAGCTCCGGCTGCTCGAGATCACGCCGGCCCTCAAGGCGCTCGAGGGTGTGGTGATGGAGCTCGACGACTGCGCGTTCCCGTTGCTGTCGGCGGTCCAGATCGGCGATGACCCGAACGCCGTGTTCGATGGCGTCAACATCGCCCTCCTGGTCGGCGCTCGGCCGCGTTCGAAGGGGATGGAGCGCGGTGACCTGCTCGAGGCCAACGGCGCCATCTTCAAGCCGCAGGGCCGGGCACTGAACGACAACGCAGCCGACGACATCAAGGTGCTGATCACCGGCAACCCGGCCAACACCAACGCGCTCATTGCCATGAGCAACGCTCCCGACATCCCCCGCGAGCGGTTCAACGCCCTGACCCGGCTCGATCACAACCGTGCGAAGGCCCAGCTCGCCGCCAAACTGGGGACCAGTGTCAATGCCGTCACGCACATGACGATCTGGGGAAACCACTCCGCGACCCAGTACCCGGACGTGTTCAACGCCCTGGTCGACGGCAAGAACGCGGCCGAGGCGATCGACGACCAGGCCTGGATCGAGTCGACCTTCTTGCCGACAGTCCAGCAGCGCGGCGCGGCGATCATCGAAGCTCGGGGCGCGAGCTCAGCGGCGAGCGCCGCCAACGCCACCGTCGATCACATGCGCGACTGGGTGCTCGGCACACCGGAGGGCGACTGGGTGTCGATGTCGGTGCCATCGGACGGTTCGTACTCCACGCCCGAAGGCATCATCACGTCCTACCCGTGCACCACAGCTGCCGGCAGCTACGAGATCGTCCAGGGCCTGGAGATCAACGACTTCTCCCGCGCCAAGATCGATGCCAGCAACGCTGAGCTGGTCGAGGAGCGCGAGGCGGTCCAGTCGCTCGGTCTCATCTAGAGCTCACGACAGTGGATGGATTTGTCGCTGGAGTACCCACGACAAATCCATCCAGTGTCGGCTCGTCCACCCACCTCATCCGCTCGGCGCGACCCACCGATGCGTCAGACTTGACGCCATGACCGAGCCGAACCCGTGGAGTCGCGACGGCGCCGCAGGCTCGCCGCGACCACAGCCGAACAACGCCGAGCCCTCCGGCACCGAACCCAGCGCAGCGTGGCCCGCCTATCCGGCTGCGCCGGACCCAACTGGTTACGACAGGGGCTATCCGGGTTACGACAGGGGCGTATCCCGGTCAGGCCGATCCGACCACCTCGTTCGCCGCCGGCTACACCGAGCAGAATCCGCACGCCGCCGGCTATCCCGAGCAGAATCCATATCCACAGCAGAACTCGTACCCGACCAGCTATCCCGGGCCCAACCCGTACGCGCCGGCTCAGACGTCCACGTCGCCCTACGGCCCGTCGGTCTACGGCTCGAACCCGTACGCGGCCGGTCCATACGGCTACACGGCAGCCAACCATCCACAGGCCGTCGCCGCACTGGTGCTGGGCGTCGTCGGGCTCGTCATCTGCTCCTACGTGGGGATCGCGGCGTTCATCGTCGGCGGTCGTGCGCGTAAGGAGATCTTGGCTCAGCCGCAGCGCTACTCGGGCCTGGGAATGGCCACCGCCGGTTGGGTGATGGGCATCGTCGGTATCATCCTCGCCGTGCTGACCACTCTGTTCTTCGTCATCGGACTGGCCGGTGGCTGGGACAGCTGAGCCGCCGCCAGCCGACTCCCGTACCTCGGCCCGGGGTGAGTTGCAGGGCGAATCGGGCCAGGGCCGAGTCGGCGACCGGCCCACAGGTGCGACGGAATCGCGACCCGAGCCGGCCGACGACCTCGTTGCGAGCCGACACACGATCGGCACGGGGCGTCGCCGGCTGAGCTATACAGCCATCGCCGGGCGCGTCGTGCTTCGCGAGGAAGTGGTCGAGGACAAGGTGTTCCTGGGTGCCAAGGCGCGTGCGGAGATCTTCTCGGTCAGTTATGTCCTCGACGGCCCCGACCCCCACACCAGACCGGTCACGTTCGCGTTCAACGGGGGGCCGGGGTCGTCGTCTGTGTGGCTGCATCTCGGCCTCTTGGGTCCGCGTCGGGTGCTGATGGGTGACGTCGGCGAACTGAAGCCACCTCCGTACGGTCTCGCCGACAACCTCGAGACGCTGCTCGCCGTCTCGGACCTGGTCTTCATCGACCCGGTGACCACGGGCTACTCCCGGACGAGCGAGGGGCACACCGCCGACGACTACCACGGCTACACCCGCGACGTCGAGTCGGTCGCGGAGTTCATCCGGCTCTGGACCAGTCGCAACGACCGCTGGCTCTCACCGAAGTTCCTGGCGGGTGAGTCCTACGGCACCACCCGCGCCGCCGCCCTCGCCGCACGGCTCGCCGAGAGCTCCGGAATGTACGTCAACGGTCTGATCCTCATCTCCAGCGTGTTGGACATCGGCTCGGTCGACTTCACCGAGGGCAACGACCTGCCATACGCCCTCTATCTGCCCACCTACACCGCAGCCGCGCACTACCACGGGATGATCGACGGCGAGCTGACCGGGAGAGTGGCCGAGGCCGAGGAGTTCGCCGCTCGGGACCTGCCATGGGCGTTGGCGCGCGGCTCACGATTGACCAGGGCCGAGCGGGACACCGTCGTCGACCGTTACGCCGAGCTGACCGGTCTCGATCCTGCGTTTGTCGATCGCGCCGACCTGCGGGTCACCCTCTTCGCGTTCTGTGCCGAGCTGCTGCGCGCCCGGGGACAGGAGCTCGGTCGGCTCGATCTGCGGTTCACCGGATGGCCGGACAACCGCAACGCGGCTGCCGCGGAGGACGACGCCAGCTACCGGGCCCTGCTGGGACCGTATGCCGCAGCATTCAACTCCTACGTCAGCGGCGAGCTCGGATATCGATCCGACCTGGCGTACCACCTGCTGACACCGAAGGTGAACCCCTGGTCGTACAAGGAGTTCGAGGGCCGCTCGGTCGAAGTCGCGACCGATCTGGCCTCGGCGATGCGGGCCAACGCACACCTGCGCGTCCACGTGTCGTGCGGCTACTACGACGGCGCCACCCCCCACTTCGCCGCCGAGCACGTGTTCGCGCACCTGCGGATCCCCGACGCTGCGCGGGAGCGGATCGAGTGGGCACACTATCCGGCCGGACACATGACGTACGTCCATGAGCCGAGCCGACGCCGACAGGCGGGAGACCTGATCGACTTCGTTCGTCGCGCGTCCTGAACCAGGCTGGCCGGGGCCCGCGCTCAGCCGAAACGTCGATTCCGTGGCGTGGCCGACCCACGACGAACCGCGGATGGGCAACAATATTCGCCATGAGCAATCCCTACGGCCAGAATCCCGAGCCGAACTCCGGCGACAATCAGCCCGGCTCGGGCGACCAGCCGAGTTACGGACAGTCTCCGGCTTCGCCGAGCCAGCCCAGCTACGGATCGCCCAGCTACGGCCGACCTCCGCCCAGCCGACACCCAGCTACGGGCCAGACACCACCTCCGCCCAGTCAGCCCAACTACGGCCAGACCCCTCCGCCGCCGCCAGCTACGGCGACACCCCTCCGCCGAGCGATCCGAACTACAGCCAGCCTCCGGCGTACGGTCAGCCACCGACCTACGGGCAGTCGCCGTACGAACAGCCCCAGCCTCAGGGCTATGGGCAGAACCCGTACGGCGGATACGCATCGATGGCCCAGCCGCACCCACAGGGCACCGCCATCTTGGTGCTCGGCATCGTCGGCATCCTCGTCTGCGGCATCGCGGCCGTCATCGCGCTCGTGATGGGCAACAAGGCACTCAAGGAGATCGACGCCAATCCGGGTGCCTACAACAATCGGCAGAATGTCGTCATCGGCCGCATTCTCGGGATCGTCGGCACCGTGCTGTGGGGCATCGGCATCATCGCCTACGCGATCTTCTTCATCGCGGTCCTGAGCCAGGCGGGGTCCAGCTGACCGCTCGGCGGTAACCAGGCCGACGCCGTACGATTTGAGGGTCGGGACAGCTGCTGTCCCGGCCCTCCGTCGTATCACGACCTGCCTCAGTTAGAGGTGCGCATGTCCGATCAACCATTCCAGCCTTA
This sequence comes from uncultured Actinomycetota bacterium, assembly GCA_963797165.1. Classification (GTDB taxonomy): domain Bacteria; phylum Actinomycetota; class Actinomycetes; order Propionibacteriales; family Propionibacteriaceae; genus Microlunatus. The sequence continues at coordinate 78,771 of CAWCOM010000011.1, read as the reverse complement.
TCAGCCGCAGTCGTACGGTCAGCCCTATCCCGCGCTCCCCCAACCTCATCCGCAGGGCACGACCGTTCTCGTGCTGGGCGTTCTCGGCTTCTTCGTCACGCTCTGCGCGCCGTTCGCCTGGTACATCGGATCCAAGGCCCTGAAGGAGATCCAGACCTCCGGAACCCGTTACTCGAACGAGGATCAGATCCGGGTCGGCCGCGTTCTCGGCATGATCATCACGATCCTGGCCATCATCGGGCTGGTCTTCGGCTGTCATCTTCCTGATCATCGCCGCCATCGCCGCGTCACGGCCGGCCGCTGACCTGAGCCGGTCGGTCAGCGGCCAGGCGGCACCGAGAGGGCCAAGACGATGATGGCGCCGCCGGCCAGGGTGAGAAACGCGATGTCGAACAGCTTGCTACGCACCTGGAGCAGGCCCGCATCGGCAGCCGGCAGCGCCAGTCGCTCGACAGCCCCGATCCCCAGCGCGCTGCCGACGATCAGACAGCCAAGCCGCCAGGTGTCCTCCCCGACGAACGCGATGGTCATCCCGAGCACGACCCCGATCACCACGACGATCAGCGGCCAGTAGCGCTGCGACCGGGCCGCAGCGCCGACCGAGCGACCGGGCCCGGCCCGGCTCACGATGCCGCCTGCTGCCGATTCACGGGGCCACTCAGGCCGTCAGCTGAGCTTCGGCGAGCTCCACGACATTGCTGAGCAGCATCGCGCGAGTCATCGGACCCACGCCGCCCGGCACCGGGGCGAACCACCCAGCTACCTCACGTACGGAGGGGTCGAGGTCGCCGACCAGTCCGGCGGCGGTCCGCGTGATGCCTACATCGACGCAGACCGCTCCGGGTCGCACCATGTCCGCTGTGATCAGACCCGGGCGGCCCGCTGCCGCGATCACGATGTCGGCGGCCCTGGTGTGCTCGGCGAGATCCCGGGTGCCGGTATGGCACAAGGTGACCGTGGCGTTCTCGGACTTGCGGGTGAGCAGGAGCCCGAGCGGGCGGCCGACGGTCGTGCCGCGGCCCACCACGCAGATCTCGGCGCCGGCGATCTCGATGTCGTTGCGGCGAAGCAGCTCGACGATGCCCTTGGGTGTGCACGGCAGTGGCGCCGGGTCACCGAGCACGAGCTTGCCGAGGTTCGTCGGGTGCAGCCCGTCGGCGTCCTTCGCCGGGTCGACCAGGCCGAGCGCCCAGTTGTCGTCGAGCTGCGGTGGCAACGGCAGCTGGACGATGTAGCCGGTGCAGCCCGGATCCGCGTTCAGCTCCGCGATCCGGGCCGCGAGCACCTCGGCCGGCGTCTCGGCGGGCAGCTCGACCTGGATCGAGGCGATCCCCACCTGGGCGCAGTCGCGGTGCTTGCCGGCGACGTACGAGCGGCTGCCAGGATCGTCGCCGACCAGCACGGTGCCCAGACCGGGCACGATCCCGGCCTCGGCGAGCTTGGCGACCCGCTCGGTCAGCTCGCCCCTGATCGTGGCGGCCAGCGCCTTGCCATCGAGGATCTGCGCAGTCATGTTCCTACCTCTGTCTCCGGCCTAGCCGCCGACGCCCGAACCCATCCCCCGAAAACTGGTCACCAACAACAACGACACGCCGACGGCACATGTTGTTGGTGACCACGTTTCCAGGGAGGAGGGGACGGCTCGGCAACGGACCAACCGTATGTGCTCGGATCGTCGGTCAGTGGAAGAAGTGCCGCGCGCCGGTGACGTACATGCTGATCCCGGCGGCCTTGACCGCCTCGATCACGTCGGCGTCACGGACCGAGCCGCCGGGCTGAACGATCGCCTTCACCCCGGCGTCGATCAGGATCTGCGGCCCGTCGGCGAACGGGAAGAACGCGTCCGAGGCAGCCACCGAGCCCACCGCCCGCTCCCCCGCCCGCTCGACGGCCAGCCGGCAGGAGTCGACCCGGTTGACCTGACCCATCCCGACGCCGACCGATGCTCCACCGGAGGCCAGCAGGATCGCGTTCGACTTGACCGACCGGCAGGCCTTCCAGGCGAACTCCAGATCGGCCAGATCCTCCGGCGAGACAGCGTCGCCGGCCACCAGCTCCCAGTTGGTCGCCGAGTCATGGTCGTGGTCGACGGTGTCCCGACTCTGCATCAGCAGCCCGCCCTCGATCGGACGGGTCTCGACACCCCCGCGGCGGACCGGCTCGACGACGAGGATCCGGATGTTCTTCTTCCGTGCGAGCACCTCGACCGCCCCATCCTGATACGACGGGGCCGCGATCACCTCGGTGAACACCTCCGCGACCTGCTCGGCCATCGCCACGCTCACCGGACGGTTCGTCGCGATCACCCCGCCGTACGCCGACACCGGGTCGCAGGCATGTGCCTTGGCGTGCGCGTCGGCGACGTCGGAGCCCACCGCGATCCCGCACGGGTTGGCGTGCTTGATGATCGCCACCGCCGGCTCGTCGAAGTCGTACGCAGCGCGGCGGGCGGCGTCGGTGTCGACGTAGTTGTTGTACGACATCTCCTTGCCGTGCAGCTGCTCGGCGGTGGCCAGGCCGCCGGCGCGAAAGCCGTTGCGATACAGCGCCGCGCGCTGGTGCGGGTTCTCGCCATACCGCAGCACCGCCGCCCGGTCCCAGGTCGCGCCGACCCAGCCGGGGAACCCGGTCCCGCCGCTGGTGTCGGTCACCACGTTGCCCAACCAGGACGCCACCGCCACGTCGTACGTCGCCGTGTGCACGAAGGCCGCCGTGGCCAGCGCCTGCCGCTGGGCCACGGTGAAACCGCCGCCGGCCAGCGCCTCGCGCAGGTCACCGTACTGATCGGCAGCGGTCACCACCGCGACGCAGGCGTGGTTCTTGGCGGCCCCGCGGACCATCGACGGGCCACCGATGTCGATCTGCTCGATGCACTCGGCCGGACTCGCACCCGAGGCGACCGTCTGAGTGAAGGGATACAGGTTGCTGATCAGCAGCTGGAACGGCTCGACGCCCAGCTCGGCCAGCTGAGCTCGATGACTCTCCAGACGTACGTCGGCCAGCAGCCCCGCGTGGACTCGCGGATGCAGTGTCTTGACCCGTCCGTCGAGGCACTCGGGAAAGCCGGTCAGCTCCTCCACCTGGGTGACCGGCAGGCCGGCAGCAGCGATCCGGCCGGCGGTCGAGCCGGTCGACACCAGCTCCACCCCCGCCTCGACCAGTGCCGCGGCCAGCTCCTCGAGACCGGCCTTGTCGTACACCGAGACCAGGGCACGTCGGATCGGCACCCGTCCCTCGGCCGCGTCGAACGAGGACATATCCACAGCAGCGTCGGTCATGTCAGCCAGCGCACCTTTCTGTCGACCACCTGCCAGTCGCGGGTGGCCAGGTCATGGGTGACGTCGAGCAGCATGGCCCGCTCGACGACCTTGATCTTCTCGTGCAGCGACTCGACGGTGTCGTCGGCAGCGACCGGGACCGGCTGCTGCGCCAGGATCACGCCGGTATCCACGCCCTCGTCGACCAGGAACACCGTCGCGCCACTGATCTTCACGCCGTACGCGATCGCGTCCCGCGGACCATGAATGCCCGGAAATGCCGGGAGCAGTGCCGGATGGGTGTTGATCATCCGGCCACCGAAGACGGCCAGGAACTCCGCACCCACCAGCTTCAGGAAACCTGCACTGACTACCAGATCGGGTTCGTACGCAGCCACCCGGGTGGTCAAGCCGCGATCCCACTCCGCACGATCGGCCCCTTTGGCCAGAGGATGGACGAAGGTCGCAATCCCGGCCCGTTCAGCCCGGACGAGCCCCTCGATCGCCGGGCGGTCCGAACCGACCGCCACGATCTCCGCGCCGAAGGAGGGATCGGCAGTGGCGTCGATCAGGGCCTGCAGCAGCGTGCCGGTTCCCGAGATCAGGACGACGAGGCGCTTCGGGCGGCTGTTCGTCCCGTTGGGGCTGCGGGTCATCGCGCCCCGCGGGTGGGCATTCGGGCGCCGAGCACGGCGGTCACTCTACCGAGAGGCGGAGAGCACCTCTTCACGGTCCAGATCGATGGTCGCCTCGGGATCCGGATCTGCCTCGACAGCTGCCGGGTCCTCGTTCTCCTGGGGGCGGCGTCGCCACAGGCCGAGCAGCAGTCCACCGATCATCCCGGAGAGTCCCAGGGTGCTGACCGACATCACCACCAGCTCCGGCAGCCGAGGGCCCATGCCGGACAGCCGGGCCACCCCGAGATCACCGGCGCACGCCCAGGCAAGCCCCGTGAACACCAATCCACCGAGCACGCCAGAGAGACCACCGACCAGGGCGGTCTCGTCGAACCGCGCGGCCGGCCGCCGACGCACCACCAGCCCGGCGGCCACCAGACCTGCCACCACGCCGGCGGTCAACCACAGCAGCTGATAGACCCCACCGGGGCCCGAGGCCGGCACGGCACCGAAGATCGGGATCCCCGGCAACAGGCCGACCTGGGTCGCCGCGGGCGCCACGACCGAGCCATCACCCAACCCGAAGCCGGCACCCAAGGCGTACGCAGCGCCCCAGACCAAGACATTCGGCGCGAACGCGAGCTGACCGAACAAGAGCGCGATGTTGCCCGCAATGCCGCCATCGAGGGCGTCGGTCAGCATGGTGACCCGATCGAGCTGGAGCAGGAGCCCGGCCACCACCACCGCAGCACCGGCGGCCAGCAGGACGAGCTGGCTGCCCAGTACGGCCGTCGGCACCGGCCGGAGCCAGCGCGGCCACCGTGCCGTCGGATCCACATCGAGCGCACGACACGCTCCCCACAGCGCACCGCCGAGCAGGACGACGAACGCCACGAGCAACTGCGGGCTGGGCAGCGGCGCTCCGAGCAGCAGCGCCACGACGGCAAGCGGGGCGATGTAACCGAACGTGGACAGCAGACCGATGCCTGTCGCCCGACGGCTTGCCGGTTCCTCGCCGCCCGCCCGATCGCCGCCCGCCCGATCGCCGCCCGCCGGATCGTCGATGGCCAGATCGCCAGCGCTACGGCCGGTGCGGGCCGCCGCGAAGCCGGTCGTCTTGGCCAGCAAGAAGGCGAACAGCGCCACCGTGCCCCAGGGAATCAGCGTCAGATGCAGCCCACCGGCGGCAAGGCCGGCTCCGTTGGAGAACACCCACAACTGAGTCCCGAAGAGGAGGGTCTGGCTCAGTGATCCGGCCACCGTTTCTGCGTCGGCGGCCAGCCAGCCGACCACCGACAGACCTGCGACGATCACCCAGCTGACCCCAGCGACGAGCAGCCCGGCGAGCGCCGCCGCCAGCGGCCAGGACACCGGCAGTGAGTCCGGGACCGCACCCAGCGCGATCGTCGGCTCGTCGGGCTCGGTGGCGTGCAGGGTCAGGTTCTCGGTTCGACGCTCACCGGTGGGACCGGAGCGAGTGGAACGCCTGGACCAGGCAGGTCGCTTGGGAAGGAAGGGAGCCATGACGCCTCCATGCTCCCCGGCCGAGGTGACGCGAGGGGCGCAGACACGCCCGGGCGGGTAAGGTTTTGATGTTTCAGGCCCGGCGGACCCCAGCGTCCGCGGCGACCAGACGGGCGACGCGAGAGCTGGAGGATCACCGAAGCATGGCAGGCAAGGACCCCGACGACTACCGACCGCGACGCGCGTTCGACGCCTCTGGCAAGACCGGCGAGGACGCGGTGAAGGCCGGTTCGGAGTCCGAAAGTGGGGCCGACGACGCGGTCTCCGGCGAGGCCGGGTCAGCCGGTTCCGCATCCAGCACGTCCGGGTCGCGCACGACTGGATCCGATCCGGCGGGGTCGGGCAGAACTGGAGCCGATCCGTCCGGGTCGGCCACCTCGGGCTCGGGCCGCGGAAGATCGAATCCGTCCGGGTCCGGCTCGTCGACCCGCAGTCGTCGATCCGGCGGGTCCACCGGGCGGAACCCGTCCGACGTCGAGCCCGATCGTTCGACAACGATCCTGCCTCGGGTCCGCGACGACCGGAGCACGACCATCCTTCCCAAGACCGCGGAACGGCGGCGGCGCGACGAGCTCGACGACGACGAGGCGGACGTACGCCCGCTGCTGCGCGGACGCACCAGGATGATCCTGACGATCGCCGGCGTCGCCGTCGTGGTCATCATCGGTCTGGTGCTCGGGTATGCCGCACTGAATGTGGGCGGGCGTCCCGCGGCCGAGCCCTCGGCCGGGGTGAGCATCGACCCGTCGACGGGGGCATCGGTCACCCCCACTCCGGTCGCGCTGCTCGACGACTCGTCGATGATCGACGATCAGATGGCTCGGCAGATCGATCCCGATCGCACCTGGCAGGTGGCCTCGACCCAGCGCGGTCTGGACAGCAACTCGCCACGAGCCGCCTGCTTCCCGTCCGACCCGGTGGACGGGCAGCCCGACCCCCAGCAGACGATCCAGCGGCTCCTCAGCAGCACCGGCAAGAACCCGCCCGCCCTGCTCCACCAGGCAGAGTCGTACGGCACACCCGAAGAAGCAGCCCAGGCCTATGTCGCCATCTCCAAGGCCCTCGGCAGCTGCGCCGTGGTCGGCGCGTGGATCGACTCGGGGCGGACGGTCAGCGGCCTCGGCGACCAGAGCTCCGGAGCCGTGGTCATCGTCACCGACACCGGCAAGCAGAGCTTTCACAGCCTGGTGATCAGCCGGACCGGTCGGGTCGTGGACATCGTCGATGTCGCGCAGCCCGAGTCTGCGACGAGCCCGAAGGGGGTCGCCAATGCGCTGGGCGAGGCGATCACCGTGCAGTGCACGACGAGCGGTGGTGCGTGTGCGGAGAACGTCAAGGTGAAGGCGGGGCCGCCGCCACTCGGCGGTGATGAGCCTGGCTTCCTCGCGGCCGGCGACCTTCCCCCGGTCGGTGACACCCCGTCGCTCTGGGTCGGCAGCAGCCCGGCCCCCCCGGACTCCGACTACATCGGCGCAAACTGTGAGACGACGGACTGGTCGAAGGTCTCCGCGACCGACAAGTCGATGCGGACGTACACGCTCCAGGACAACTCCACTGTCTTCGGGGTCGACCAGATCGTCGTGTCGATGTCGGACGACAAGGCTGCCAGCGAGCTCGTGGCCAAGGTCAAGAAGGATCTGGACAGCTGCTCGGACCGCAAGCTCACCGCCACGGTGTCCAAGCCGAGCGAGATCAAGGGACCGGGCGCGGAGAACAACGAAGTCGACGGCTGGGCGGCGAACGTGTCGCACAAGACGGCCAGCTCGACCGTGAAGTTCCGGGTCGGCATCGTGGCGGTCGGCTCGAAGGTGGTCTGGACGCTGGCCAACCCGACGGACAAACTGGACTTCACCGACGACCAGTGGCAGACCATCGTGCTCCGCTCCGGCCAGCGCGCCAGCCAGGTTCAGTAGTTCCGCCGCTCGCCAGGACCATCCTGGGGACGAACCGCCGCGCTTGCAGCCGCCCGCGAGCGGGCGCCCCGTTCTTTCGCCATCTGCAATCATCTTCGCGCGTCTACGGGCGACTCCGCGCATCGGCGCCGACGCGCGGAGTGACCCACCGGCGCGCGAAGACACGATGTCGCCGGCCCGAGCGGTCGAAGAGTTGTCACATCTGGTGCCGTCTCAGCCCACCGCACCCAGCGCGATCAGTGCCTTCAGCAACGCACCGAGCGACTCGTTGTCGGTGATCTCGTCTCGGGCGATCATCGCCGCGAGCTCCACCACCGAGACCGTGCGCGTTGCCGTGATCCCCTCGACCTCGGTCTCCGCACCCCCCACCTGGCTGAGTCCCTGGGCCAGGAACACCCGGCCCGGCGCGTCCGACACTCCGTTCAGTGAGTAGACCACGCCCAGATCGCGCCACCCGCTCGCTGCCAACCCGGTCTCCTCGCGCAGCTCACGTCGAGCGCCCTCGGTCAGGTCCTCGCCGTCGGCGCCGCCGGCGGGCACCTCCCAGGACCGGCGACCGATGGCGTACCGGTCGACCTCCACCAGCACGAACTCCCCCGCCGCCGTCACCGGCACGACGAACACCGCCGGCGAACGTACCTCGACGACCCCATAGATGCCGGGCTCGCCGTCCGGCCGGAGCACCGCGTCCTCCCGGACGCGGATCCACGGATTCTCGTACGCGGTCCGCGAAGACAGCGTCCGCCACGTCGTTGCGCCGACCGGCACCTGTCCGCCGTCCACAGCCATCCACGATCCCTTCGTCCCGGAGCCGACGAGCCGGCACAGGTGACTCAGTCTGGGCGTTCGCGCGCGGTTTCCGGAGATAACCCCTGGCTCCTGGCGTGAAACGCTGAAACAGTGCTCCGCTATGACTGACAGCACACAGCCTGGTCCGATCGTTGCAGAGCTCGAGGACAACCGTGGCGACGGTCCGATGACCGGCGCCGAACGCGCGGTGCTGGACCACTGGCTCGAGTTGTACCGCGACACCGTGCTGCTCAAGATCGCGGGCCTGGATGCCGAGCAGCTGTGCCGACGCTCCGTCCCCCCGTCGAACCTGAGCCTGATCGGCGTGGTCCGTCACCTCACCGAGGTCGAGGCGTACTGGCTGCGGGTCGTGCTGCTCGACGAGCAGGACGTTCCCGACTACTACTGCACGCCGGCGAGCCCGGACGGTGACTTCGACGACGTGAGCCCGACGACCGCCGCCGCCGACGTCGCAGCCTATCGCGCGGAGGTCACTCGAACCCGGGCTCTCGCCGACGGGTGGACCGACCTGGGCACGCCAGCCCGCGGCCTCCGTCGAGGCAAGCCGGTCAATCTCCGGTGGATTTTGGTGCACCTCATCGAGGAGTACGCCCGACACCTCGGCCAGATGGATCTCCTGCGCGAAGCCGTGGACGGTCGGACCGGCTACTGACGGCGGGCCGGAGGGGGCCCGGCTGGCTGCGAATCCCGGAGTGAAAGGATTCACACATGGAGTACACCTATCTCGGCCGTACCGGGCTGCAGGTGTCGCGGCTCTGCCTCGGCACCATGAACTTCGGCCCCCGCACGTCCGCAACGGACGCCCACGCCATCATGGACGCCGCCCACGAAGCGGGAATCAACTTCTTCGACACCGCCAACCGCTACGGCACCGAGCCGGGCGAGACGGAAACCATCCTCGGCGACTGGTTCGCCGGCGGCGGAGGCCGACGCGAGCGCACCGTCCTCGCCACCAAGCTGTACGGCGACATGGCGCTCGACGGCGACGTGGGCAGCTGGCCGAACAGCGGCAAGCTGTCGGCGCTGAACATCCGCCGCGCTCTCGATGCGAGCCTGCAGCGGCTGCAGACCGACTACATCGATCTCTACCAGTTCCACCACATCGACCGGAACACGCCGTGGGACGAGATCTGGCAGGCGATCGAGGTGGCTGTCCAGGCCGGCAAGATCCTCTACACCGGCAGCAGTAACTTCGCCGGCTGGCACATCGCCGATGCGCAGGCCACCGCGGCCCGTCGCAACCTGATGGGCCTGGTCTCCGAGCAGTCGCTCTACAACCTGCTGGTCCGCGACATCGAGCTCGAGGTGGCTCCGGCGGCGGAGCACCACGGCCTTGGGATCATTCCGTGGTCGCCGCTGCAGGGCGGTCTGCTCGGCGGGGTGATCAAGAAGACCGAGCAGGGCGTACGTCGGCTGGAGGGTCGTGCTGCGGAGAGTCTCGCAGCCCACCGCGACGCCATCGAAGGCTACGAGAAGCTGGCGGAGGAGATCGGCACCGAACCCGCCACCCTGGGCCTGGGCTGGCTGCTGACCCGCCCCGCCGTCACGGCGCCGATCATCGGTCCGCGCACTCGGGAGCAGCTGGACAGCGCCTTGCCCGCAGTCGATCTCGAGCTCGACGAGGACCAGCTGCAGCGCCTGGACGAGCTGTTCCCCGGTCGCAAGACCGCGCCGGAGGACTACGCCTGGTAGATGCCCTTTCCCGGGTGCCGACTGGGCCGGAAAAGCTGGCTGGCCAGCGGCACCCGGGGGCATCAGCTCGGGTGGAGCTAGCTCATCAGCTCCCGCATCAGCGCGGCCGTCTCGCTGGGGGTCTTACCGACCTTGACGCCCGCCGCTTCGAGCGCCTCCTGCTTGGCCGCGGCGGTGCCGGACGAGCCCGAGACGATCGCGCCGGCGTGACCCATCGTCTTGCCCTCGGGCGCGGTGAAGCCGGCGACGTAGCCGACGACGGGCTTGGTCACGTTGGCCTTGATGTACTCGGCCGCCCGCTCCTCGGCGTCACCGCCGATCTCGCCGATCATCACGATCGCGTCGGTGTCGGGATCGTCCTGGAACGCCTGCAGGCAGTCGATGTGGGTGGTCCCGATCACCGGGTCGCCACCGATGCCGACCGCGGAGGAGAAGCCGATGTCGCGCAGCTCGTACATCATCTGGTAGGTCAGCGTGCCCGACTTGGATACCAGGCCGATCCGGCCGGCCTTGGTGATGTCGGCCGGGATGATGCCCGCGTTGGACTGTCCGGGCGAGATCAGGCCGGGGCAGTTCGGCCCGATCAGCCGGGTCTTCGACCCCGCGGCCAGGGTGTAGAACTCGGCCGAGTCCTTCACCGGCACGCCCTCGGTGATCACCACGGCGAGCGGGATCTCGGCCTCGATGGCCTCGACGACCGCTCCCTTGGTGAACTTGGCCGGGACGAAGATGACCGTGACATTCGCCCCGGTGGCCTCGACCGCCTCACCGACGGAGTTGAACACCGGCACGGACGACTGCTCGAACTCGACGACCTGACCGCCTTTCCGAGGCGTCACGCCGCCGACGATCTTGGTGCCGGAGTCGAGCATCCGCTGGGTGTGCTTGCGCCCTTCGGAGCCGGTCATTCCCTGGACGATGACGAGGGAGTCGGAGTTCAGAAAGATTGCCATTGTCGGATTCGCCCTCTCAGCCTGCGGCCAGCTCGGCGGCCCGACGGGCCGCTCCGTCCATCGTGTCCACCTGTTCCAGCCCCGGCAGCGCGGCGTCGGTCAGGATCTGTCGGCCGAGCTCCGCGTTGTTGCCGTCCAGCCGGACCACCAACGGGATGTCGACGTGCTCCCCGCGGCTGCCCAGCAGCTCGAACGCCTGCACGATGCCGTTGGCCACCGCGTCGCAGGCCGTGATGCCGCCGAAAACGTTGACGAACACGCTCTTCACCTGCGAGTCGCTGATGATGATCTCCAGCCCGTTGGCCATCACCTCGGCGCTGGCGCCACCGCCGATGTCGAGGAAGTTGGCCGGCTTCGGCGATCCGCTGAACTCCTCGCCGGCGTACGCGACCACGTCCAGGGTGCTCATCACCAGGCCGGCGCCGTTGCCGATGATCCCGACGCTGCCGTCGAGCTTCACGTAGTTGAGGCCCTTGGCCTTCGCGGCGGCCTCGAGCGGGTCTTCGGCGGACTTGTCGGCCAGCGCCTCGTGGTCGGGGTGGCGGAAGTCGGCGTTGGCGTCGAGGGATACCTTGCCGTCGAGGGCGACGATCTTTCCCTCGGCCGTCTTGACCAGCGGGTTCACCTCGACCAGCGTGGCGTCCTCGCCCTCGTACACCTTGCCGAGCAGCTGGATCACCCGAGCGATCTCGGCCGCATCCTCACCGGAGAAGCCGGCCGACTGGACGATCTCGTCTGCCTTGGCTTGATCGAGCCCGACGATCGGGTCCACCGGGATCCGGGCGAGCGCCTCCGGCCGTTCGACCGCGAGCTGCTCGATCTCCATACCGCCCTCTTTGGAGCACATCGCGAGATAGCTCCGGTTGGCCCGGTCGAGCAGCACCGAGAAGTAGTACTCCTCGGCGATGTTCGCACCCTCGGTGACCATCACGGTCTGCACGACGTGTCCCTTGATGTCCAGTCCCAGGATCTCCTCGGCACGTGCGGCCGCTTCCTCCGGGCTCTTGGCGATCTTCACGCCTCCCGCCTTACCGCGGCCACCGGTCTTCACCTGCGCCTTGACCACCACCACCGGGGTGCCCAGCTCGGCGGCTGCCGCCTGCGCCTCCTGTGGCGTCGTGGCAGTGATACCGCGCAGCACGGGCACGCCGTGCGCCTCGAATACGTCTCGCGCCTGGTACTCGTACAGGTCCACTGAAGGTCCCTCCATGCTTCTCGGCCAACCGCATGGCCGGCCGGACGGCAGGGCAGCAGTGACCGGTGCGACTTGGGAATTGTCCGCACCGCGCAGACGGCACGAAGCCTAGTGGTCGCCCCCTGCGCCCGGCCCCGGGGTCGACGGCTGAGCACTTCCGGTCCTTGTCCGACCCCCACCTACACCCGCTCCCCATCCCCGGAAAGTGGGCGTAAACCACATGCTGGAACGCTTCAGAGTTGTTGTTTGCGCCCAGTTTCTCGGGAGTACGGCGGCCAGGGTTCGGGGCGGCGGCGGTCGGACAGCTGGTGTCGGTCAGGGCCGACGTACGTTCGCCCGGACCCAGTCGACGATCTCGGCCATCGACGCGCCAGGGGTGAAGACCCGGGCGACCCCGATCTCGGCGAGCGGCGCCCGATCGGCCTGCGGGATGATGCCGCCGCCGAACACGACGATGTCGGACGCGTCGGCTTCGGACAGCAGGTCGACGACCTTGGCGAACAGGGTCATATGCGCGCCGGACAGCACGGAGAGCCCGATCGCGTCAGCGTCCTCGGCCAGCGCCGTACTGACGATCTGCTCAGGGGTCTGGTGGAGACCGGTGTAGATGACCTCCATCCCGGCGTCACGCAAGGCGCGAGCAACGACCTTCGCACCGCGGTCGTGCCCGTCAAGGCCGGGCTTGGCGACAACAATCCGCAGCGGCCCGGCCGCCGGACGCGACGACGACGATGCGGGAACGTCCACTGGTTCCACACCAGTCACCCTACTGGGCGGTAATGTTGAAACGTGCTGAACTCGGCCATCGGAGGCATTTCACGCGTTGTACGGCGTGATCTGCCCCGGGTCGCCTCAGGCGTGGCCGTCGAGGCCGGTTGGATCGCGGCGCACGTGGTCATGTATCCCGGCGGTCTGCTCAGCGACCCGGCCAACCGATCAGCGCACGGGCACTACAACTTCCGCGGATTCACACCCGCGCAGCGCGGCCTCGTCCATCACGGCGTGGACGCGGCCGCTACACCGATCCTGCTTGTGCACGGCATCGTCGACAACCACTCGATCTTCACCGTGATGGATCGCGCGCTACGGCGGCGGGGGTTCAGCGATGTGTCGTCGTTCGACTACGGCCTGCTGACCTCTGACGTCCGTAGTGCCGCACGCGATCTGCAGATCGCGGTGGAGCAGTTGTGCGCCGACTCCGGCTACGAGCGGATCCACATCATCGGACACAGCCTCGGCGGCCTCATCGCCCGCTACTACATCCAGCGCATGCACGGCCACCGGCGCGTGCACACCTGCGTGACCTTGGGCAGTCCGCACCAGGGGACGGTGCTGGCGAGGATGGGAAAGGTGGTTCCGCTGATCCGACAGCTCGCTCCCGACTCCGATCTGGTCACGGAGCTCACGCTCCCGGCCCAGGAGTGCACCACCCGGTTCATCGCCTTCTACTCCGACATCGACCACCTGATCCTGCCGCACTGGAACGCGACGATCGTCCACCCCGACCTGCACTCGACCAACGTGGCGATTCACGGGGTCGGCCATATGTCCATGCCGAACAACGGCCGGATCGCGTTCCGGATCGCGTCCGCGCTGCGCGAGCTGGACAGTGAGGGAGTTACCGCTTCGGCACCGGGGGCCGCGTCGAAAGAAGTCTGACGCCGCCTCGACGTTTCATGCCGACCTGCTCGGGCGCTGACTGTGCAAGCTCGACGAGACGATGTGCGCTGCCTGGCTGGACGCCCCGATTGCCGGCGTGCCCTCGATCGACTTCCACGCAGGCCCCCGAAGTCGTCCGCGGCCCAATGGGCGTCAAACGCAACTTCCGGCCTGCTCCCAGCCTCGTCTGCCGCCCGTGGGTCGCAAACGACGGCAGATCAGGCCCGCAGCCACTCGTACGCCGCCCCTGGGTCGCAAACGACGGCAGACCAGGCCCGCAGCCTCTCCTACGCCGCGCATGGGTCGCAAACGTCGCCAGATCCGATCGGATCGACCACGTAACTCGCCCATGGGTCGCAAACGCAGTTCCAAGGCGGTTGCCCGGCCCTTCGAGGGCGGCTGTTCGTCGCGTGTCCTTTCGGCTCGGCGCAGCCGGTACAATGACGAATGGCCGTGGGGGGTCGGTCGACGGTGTGACAGATCGGGACGAGTTTGAGCTTGCTTTACCATTCCGTTATCTTGATCACAGTGTGGCGCTCGGAGAATGGTCCGAGTGTGACACCGTCTGGTGCGACTTCTCCCACTGCCAGACTGAAGGGCGGCCAACGGCGCTGTGCAAGCGGCGATCGCTTTTCGCCGGGACCATCGATGTAGGGGACGTACGTGACAGGGCAACCGCAGCGGCGCGACACGCGCCAGTCTCGGGCTGCCGTGGTCGCGCTCCCGGAGCGTCGGGGCTGGCTGTCCCACGGCATCGCAGCCCTGGCGATCTCAGCCCTCGGGCTGGTGGTCGCCGGATCGATGTCGTTGACGACGAGTGCCCAACCCCAAGGCGGCGGCGAGCCGCCGGTCGCGACCACCAGCGCACCAGCCGGCGAGCCGGCGACGTCCGCATCCGCCGGAACCGCCGATGGCGCAAGCGGCACCGATGCCACCCCGGCCGCGCAGACGACCGCTGCGGACGCCTTCGCCGCCCGTCCGTCCGGTGTAGACACGTCCCGGTCGGCGGAGCTGCGATCGGCCCTGGCCAAGGAACGGGCTGCGCAGCGTGCCGAGGGGCTGGCAAAAACGTCTGAGGAAGTCACCCGCGCGGTCCGCGACGAGGCCAGTAAGGCCCGGCAGACCAAGCTCGACGCCGCCGAGGCGCAGATCCAGGAGAACGCGGTCAAACTGGCCTGGGCGCGGCAGCAGCGAGCGATCGCCGCTCGCGTCGCAGCCGGTAACGACGTGACGAGCGCGACCGACGCGACGACCGCGAGCACCGATCCGGACACCAGCACGATCCCGACCGGTGGTACCGCGGTGGCGCCGGTTCCGGGCGCGGTGGTGGGCGCGCGCTTCGGCCAGTACGGCCTGTGGTCGCGGTACCACACCGGACTGGACTTCCGGGCCGCGTACGGCACGCCGATCCGCGCCGTCCTCCCAGGTGTCGTGCTGTTCGCAGGCAACAGCGGCGACTGGGCTGGGAACCATATCGCCATCCGTCATGCCGGGGGCGTGACAACCATGTCATCGCATATGTCGTCGATGGCCGTGCACGCCGGCCAGAGCGTCAGCGCCGGACAGGTGATCGGCTACGTCGGACAGACCGGCCGTGCTTTCGGCCCGCACCTCCACTTCGAGCTGTACCCGGCCGGAGTGAAGTACGGCGACGTCTACAAGGCCATCGATCCGCAGCGGTGGCTAAGTGCCCACGGCCTGCAGACGCACTGACGCCGCTTCCCTCCGACGGACTTGCCCAACGGCGCTGACGAAACGAGCGGTACCGCCGAGCCTTTCTCCCTAGTCAGCGCGAAGTCAGAGACCTAGGTCACCTTTTCGCATACCAGTTCTCGTGCTGGTTCGCCATCCTTTTTGTTTGGTGTTACCAATCCGTTATGGTCTTATCAGTCCACCGTTCAACCTTCCGAGTTGACGGGCCTCACCGGCGGATCTCAGGCTCCAGCAATCATCGCCTCGAACCGCATCAGCACGGGGCGCGGACGCGTCCCGTTGCCTGATAGGAAGCCCGTCCTCCGTTGACAAGGTTGTCTTTTTCCCGTCTGTCCGGCCGTCCGTCGACCGCGCGCCGAGCCCTGGTGGAGTCCCGGCCGAGCTGGCTGCACCGGGGGCTTGCCGTCCTTGCCGTCTCGGCACTGGGCATCGGGGTCGCCGGCTCGATCTCACTCAGCGGTGCGGCGCAGTCCACCTCGAATCAGTCGACCCAGCCGGCCGATGCGCAGCCGAGCGTTGTGACCGAGACCGTGCCGGGCGTCAAGGTGCCGAACGCGTTCGACGCTCGGACAACCACCGTTAGCCGTGGCAACGCGCGTCCCCCGGTAGCAGGCGCGTCCGTCGCGAGCCGCGTTTCGGCGCGTGCCGCGGAGTCAGCGGCGAACGCCACGACGAGCAGCGACAGCGCTGCGGTCGCCGATCCTCAGACGATCGAGGACCGGTCCGACGCGTTGGCCGCCACTGCCGCCTCCATCGAGAAGCAGGACGACAAACTCGTCGCCAAGCGCAAGAAGGCTCGCGCCGCAGCGAAGGCGGCCGCGAGCAAGGGTTGCGTCCCGGTCGTCGGCGGATACACGATCGCGGCGCGCTTCGGCGACGTCGGCTCGTGGGCTCGTTACCACACCGGTTTCGACTTCTCGGCTCCGATCGGCACCGGTCTGCGCGCTCCGACGGCCGGCACCGTGATGAACGCCGGCAGCGGACCGGCGAGCGGCTGGGCCGGCAACTATGTCGTGATCAAGCAGAAGGACGGCACCCAGGTACTGATGGCCCACATGTCGCGGGTGAGCGTCAAGGTCGGCCAGACGGTGTCCGCGTGCGACTCGGTGGGCGCTGTGGGCCAGACCGGCCGGGCCTTCGGTCCACACCTCCACTTCGAGGTGTACCCGGCCGGCATCGAGCCGGGCGACGTCTACAAGGCCGTCGATCCGCTCCCTTGGCTCACGAAGATGCACATCAAGCCGTAACCCATCTCATCGCGCTCAACTCGCCCGCGGTCAGCGCACCGGCGATCAGCTCGTCGTCTGGTCTGTCGGTGCGTCCCCGTGCCGGATGGCGCGGCGCGCATCGGCGTAATGGACCGTCTCGAAGGCGATCAACGCGACCATCACGGCCGCCAGGACAGCCAGTTGTCCGACAGCGGGCAGCCGCAGCACGGCGAGCGGGGCCAGCAGCAGCAGAACAGCTGTGACGAGTCGCGGGTAGTTGACGGAACCGATGTTGCGCAGCCGGAATGCCAGGTGGGCCAGCAGATACACCGCGACACCCCAATAGGCCGACAGCAGCGCAAGCAGCGGCAACGAGTCGGTGAGGTGATGGTGCGCCGGTTCGCCGACGTACTCGGTGACCTTCTTCAAGCCGAGCGCCAAGAAGATGATTCCCGCGACCATCGGAAAGTGCAGATAAGTGAAGGAATCGCGCGCGAGCCGGATTCGGTCGGCTCCGCTCTTGCGCGCCAGCACATGCTCGGCCACGGGGGCGACGACATCGAAGTACGCCCACCAGAGGGCGACCGTGACGGCGACTCCCAGCAGCGCCACGACAACCACCGGTCCGGTCACCGGTCGGTCGTTGAGTCCGACACCGATTGCGACCAGGGAGCTGCTCGTACCATCCCTTCGTCGGCACGGGCCTCGTCATCAGTCGCTCCTCGGAGGAGGCTCCTTGCGCAGGCAGTGGGTGGCCAGCACGATTACATGCTTACACATCAACAGGGGCCGTGCTCGATACCTGGTCCGACCAGCCTCGTCAACCGGCCGGACAGCGACGCAGGGCTTGCCGCTCAGAGCTTCTCGAGCGGGGCGTGACGCAGCGACAACCGCTTGACACCGGCGGTGCCGAAGTCGACGTCGGCCTTGGCGTCGTTAGCTCCGCCAGAGGTGGCGACGACGGTGCCCATTCCGAATGTCGTGTGCAGCACCCGATCGCCCGCCTGCAGACTCGGGATCGTCTTGATCGTCGGGCGCGCGCCGAATCCGACGCGGTCCTTCCAGCCCTGCTGCACCTGGCGGGTCGCCGACGTGCTGCGCCAGCTCGTCGTTGCCTGCTCGGTCCGCCGCCAGTCCAGCAGCCGGTCCGGGATCTCGGCGAGGAAGCGGCTGGCGGGATTGTGCTGTGGCGCACCCCAGGCAGCACGGACCACGGCCCGACTCACGTACAGCCGCTTCCGCGCTCGGGTGATGCCGACGTACGCCAGCCGACGCTCCTCCTCGAGCTCGCTCATGCTCGTCAGCGCTCGCTGGTGCGGAAAGACGCCGTCCTCCAGGCCGGTCAGAAAAACGGTCTCGAACTCCAGCCCCTTCGCCGTGTGCAGTGTCATCAGCGTGACTACGCCTTCGTCGTCGCTGCCCGGTGCCGGCGGAATCTGGTCGGAGTCGGCCACCAGCGCCACCCGTTCGAGGAAGGCGCCGAGCGACGCGTCCGGCTCCGGCGCGCCGGCGCCGAGGTCCAGCTCGCCATCGTCGGCCGCCTGCTCGGCCGCCTCCGTCGTGAGCTCGGGCGAGATCCCGGCCCCGACCAGCAGGCCGTCCTCCTCCAGCAGTGAGTCGAGCAGGTCGGCCTCGCCGCCGTCACCCCCCGCGCCGCCGGCGACCGCTCCCGCAACGAACTCCCGCGCCACCGCGACCAGCTCGACCAGATTCTCCAACCGGGTCTGGTCCTGCGGGTCGGTCGAGCCTTGGAGCTCGGCCAGATACCCCGACTTCTGCAACACGCTGGTCAGGATCTGGTCGGCCGGCACACCTTCGGCGACCATCGCCTCGTGCTCGTCGAGGAAGTCGGCGAAGCCGGTCAGCTGTTTGGCCGACCGCGCCGCCAGGCCGGTCACGTCGTCGATCCGGCGCAGCGCCTCGCCGAAGCTGATCCGTTCCCGGGCCGCCAGCGCCTCCACGGCACCCTCGGCCCGGTCCCCGATACCCCGTTTGGGCACGTTCAGGATCCGACGCACCGACACGTCGTCGGCCCGGTTCGCGATGGCGCGGAGATAGGCGATCGCGTCGCGCACCTCGCGCCGCTCGTAGAAGCGAACCCCGCCGACCACCTTGTACGGCAGACCCAGCCGGATGAACACCTCTTCGAACGCTCGTGACTGGGCGTTGGTGCGATAGAACACCGCACAGTCGGCATACCGTGCCTTGCCGGCATCGCGCAGCGCGTCGATCTCGCGGGCGACGAAGCTGGCCTCGTCGTGCTCGGAGTCGGCCACGTAGCCGGTGATCAGGTCGCCGTCGCCCGAGTCGGACCAGAGCTTCTTCGGCTTGCGGCCCTCGTTCTTCACGATCACCGCATTGGCCGCGGACAAGATGGTCTGGGTCGATCGGTAGTTCTGCTCCAGCATCACCACCGTGGCGCCGGGAAAGTCGGACTCGAAGTCGTTGATGTTGCGGATGGTCGCGCCGCGGAACGCGTAGATCGACTGGTCGGAGTCGCCCACCACCATCAGCTCGGGCGGATCGACACTCACCCCGTCGCCGACCTGACCCGCGTCCACGTCCTCGCCGCACAGCTCGCGGACGAGGGCGTACTGGGCGTGGTTGGTGTCTTGGTACTCATCCACCAGCACGTGCCGGAACCGCCGCCGGTACTGCTCGCGCAGATCGGGGAACGCCTGCAGCAGGTGGACAGTCGTCATGATCAGATCATCGAAATCGAGCGCGTTGGCGGCTGTGAGCCGTCGCTGGTACTCCTGGTATGCCGCCAGGTAGTCCTCCTCGATCGCGGTGCTCACCCTGGATCGGGCGGACTCGTGATCGACCAGCTCGTTCTTGCACGTCGAGACCCAGTTCATGATCGCCCGCACCGGATAGCGCTTCGGATCCAGCGACAGGTCGTGGGCGATCAGCTGCATCAGCCGCTTGCTGTCGGCGTCGTCGTAGATGG
This sequence comes from uncultured Actinomycetota bacterium, assembly GCA_963797165.1. Lineage (GTDB taxonomy): Bacteria > Actinomycetota > Actinomycetes > Propionibacteriales > Propionibacteriaceae > Microlunatus. The sequence continues at coordinate 59,280 of CAWCOM010000011.1, read as the reverse complement.
AGAACGTCCGGGTCAGGTTGAACCGATGGATCTCCGCTCGGAGGATCCGGACACAGGCCGAGTGGAACGTCGAGACCCACATCAGCTTCGCTCGGTTGCCCACCAGCTCGGTCACCCGACCGCGCATCTCGGCGGCGGCCTTGTTGGTGAACGTGATGGCGAGGATCGAGCCGGGATGGACGTTGCGCTGGCTGACCAGGTACGCGATCCGCCGGGTCAGTACCCGGGTCTTGCCCGAGCCGGCACCCGCCACCACCAGCACCGGGCCACCCTCGTGCAGCACCGCCTCGCGCTGGGGCGGGTTGAGACCCTCGAGCAGCTTCTCCGCCGTCAGCCGATCGCGCTTGCGCGGGCGTGGTTGCGCCCGTTCTCCTCCCAGACGGTCAGTCAAGGCGCGCTCCTCCCCGAACATGTCCGCGAGGCTGGGTTGGACACTGCGCTGCTGAACTTCACTCATGGCCAGACCACCCTAAGCGCTCGCGCCGACTGTTCTGTGCTGCCGGACCGCGGCGGCTACATTTGAGCCATGTGGTGGCGGCGGGTCCCGGTGCGAACGATCGTCAAACGCACCGTGCTGGCGGCCGCCGCCGTGCAGGGCGCCACCCTGCTCACCCTGGTCGCCATCGACATGTACCGCAAACGCGGTCGGACGCCGGCCATTTTCCCCCGGCTGCCACCGCGTTCGGTCACCAGCGGCGGCTCGGAGGTGACGGTCTACACCTACGGCGAAGACCTCTACCGCGACATGCTGCATGCGATCCGGCACGCCAAGCAGGAGATCTTCTTCGAGACGTTCATCTGGAAGTCCGACGAGATCGGCCAGGCGTTCAAGACGGCGCTGATCGAGGCGGCGGATCGAGGCGTGCAGGTGTACGTCGTCTTCGACGAGTTCGCGAACCTGGTCGTCCCGCGCTCGTTCTTCCGGCTGCCGCCGAGCATCAACGTCCGCCGGCACCCGCTGATCGCCAGCGGCTTCCGGTTCCCACGCAACACCGGCCGCGACCATCGCAAGCTCCTCGTGGTCGATCACGACGCCGCCTTCGTCGGTGGCTACAACATCGGCACCCTGTACGCCACCGACTGGCGAGACACCCATGCTCGGCTGACCGGCGACGTCGTCTGGGACATGCGGAATGCCTTCATCGACTACTGGAACCTGTTCGCGAACGACAAGAAGCGCAAGGCGCTGCCGGACACCGGCAGCCTGACCTGGCAGCCGTACATCCGAATCCACCGCAATGTGCCGTGGATGATGGTCTACCCGATCCGTGGGATGTACCTGGAAGCCATCGATCGGGCGTCGAATCACATCTACCTGACATCTGCGTACCTGATCCCCGACGACGACATGCTCAACGCGCTGATCCGGGCGGCCCGGCGCGGGGTCGACGTCCGGATCATCGTCCCCGCCGAGTCGAACCACGTGGTGGCGGACTGGCTGTCCCGAGGCTTCTATGGCCAGCTGCTCCGCGGTGGTGTCCGACTGTTCCTCTACCAGAAGGCGATGGTGCACGCGAAGACCGCGACCATCGACGGCCAGTGGTCGACCATCGGGACAGCGAACATCGACCGGCTCAGTCTGCTCGGCAACTACGAGATCAACATGGAGGTCTTCAGCGCCGACGTCGCCAAGCAGATGGAGGAGGTCTTCGCCATCGACTCCACCAATGCAGTCGAGCTGACGCTTCCCGACTGGCAGCGCCGGCATGCCATGGTCAAGTTCTCCGAGACTGTGCTGACCCCACTGCGGCCCCTCTTATGAGTCCAGCTCGCGCACACGGCGCCCCACGTTCCGCTCGAGTCCTCCCTCTTCGGAACGACGAAAAGCGTGTCGTCCCTCATCGCTCGTCCCTCGCGGAAGGGCGCCGCTAACGACGCTCGCAGGAGGTGGTGCGCTGAGCTGTCGAAGCGTATGCAGCGGGGGCGCGGGGCTCAGGCGCGAACGGGTTGTTCCTCACCCGTTGCCGTTGCAGCGGCGCGCTTCCTGGCGCGCAGGACGGCGACGTAGAGGCCGGCGGCGGTCAGCAGCACGATGGCGCCGTAGACGGGCCAGCGCAATGCAGAGTCCACGTCGAAGCTCTTGAAGAGCGTGCGAGCGTTGGTCAGCAGGATCATCCCGCCGACGGCCACACCGAGAATGTGGGCTGGGGCCAGCCGAACCAGATAGGCGGCGAGGGGTGCCGCGACGAGACCACCGATGAGCAGGGCGAGGGCGAAGCCCCAGTTGATGCCCGCCGCGCCGAGTCCGAGGATGAAGCCGAGGCTGGCGGCCGCACTGACCGCGAACTCCGCGGTGTCGATCGACCCGATCACCTTCCGCGGCTCCATCCGACCGTCGGCGAGCAGCGCCGGTGTCGCGACCGGACCCCAACCGCCGCCACCGGTCGCGTCGATGAAACCGGCGAAGGCCCCGAGCGGGGCGAGGAACTTGATGGTGTGCGGCTTCTTGAACGTCGGCCGGATCCCGGCGACGAAGCGGACGATGATGTAGACGCCCAGGCCGGCCAGGATGAAAGCCATGATCGGTGCGGCAGCCTCGGTCGACAGGTGGGATAGCACGGTCGCGCCGATGAACGCACCGATCGCACCTGGCCCGGCAATCCGCGCGACGACCCGCCAGTCGACGTTCTTCAGCCGCCAGTGGGAGACGCCCGAGGCGAGGTTGGTCCCCAGCTCGGAGACGTGGACCGAGGCCGATGCAGCCGCCGGCGTGAGACCGGCGAGCACCAGCATCGTCGAGGAGGTGACGCCATATCCCATTCCGAGACTGCCGTCGACCAGCTGCGCGACGAAGCCGACAACGGCAAGGACCAGCAGTTTGCGCATCGAACGTACTTTCCGTGGAGCAATTCCTAGCGGATTACTAGGAATAGCGGACATACTAGGTCAGCTCGACGGAAGCGGGAACCCAGGATCCCGACAGGCGAGACGTAGCAACTTCGCTCAGAGCGAGTTGCCACGCGAAGGCCAGCTCGCCGAGGCGGCTATCAGCTCCAGGCGGACGGGTTCGCGACGAGCGCGTTGATCGAGGGCGGCAGCTCTCCCGCAGCCACATGCGCCAGCGTCACGCCTTCCAGGATGGCCCGCTCCGAGGCTCGGAGGGCGATCCACACTTCCTGCAGGGCCGAAGCCGCGCCGACGTATTCGAGGTGCTCGGGGCGACTCCCCCGGACGTTCGCCAGCTCACCGTCGAGGGCTCGGATGACATCGGCGATGCTGATCTCCTCAGCCGGCCGTCCGAGCCGGTAGCCACCGTCCGGCCCGCGCTGACTGCGCAGAAGCCCACCGCGCCGCAGCTCGCCGAGGATGCTCTCGAGATACTTGTTCGGGATGTTCTGGGCAGCCGACAACTGCTCGACCGTGCGCGGGGCGTTGGCCGCTGCCAGCTCGCACACGGCGCGGAGGGCATAGTCCACCCGGGCCGACAGTCTCATCGCGGCATCCCGGTCATTTCCGTCAAACTTACGCCCACAGCACCGCCAGCGCTGCATTCACGAAGGTCAGCCCGGTCAACAGAGCCCACAGGCCACGTGGAATCGACACGAACTGCCGGTTACGGAATGTGATCAGGACCAGGAACAGGGTGATCACGGTCTTGATCGAGATCGGCACCCAGTCCACCGGTTCGCCGCCGACCTGCGCGAGCACGACCAACGTGATACCCGTCACCAGCTGGGTCAGTGCGCCGTGTACCATCGCCGCGTTCACCTCCGGCTCGGCAGCGCGTGACTGGACGATCAACCCGCCGAACAGCGCCGCGAAGCCGATCAGGTGCAACAGCACCAGGATCTGGCTCGCGATCTGCATGCTCGCGAGCCTAACGAGGACTGGCCCCGACCACCCGCCGCCGAGCCGCAGCTGATGTGGCCGGCTGTAAGCGGGGCGAACGTCAGCGACTGGGGTCGCGCAGCGAGCGCGAGGCGGTCCCCGAGCACCAGCAGCGCGCGCCTGCCGCTGACGGTTGATGGACGGCGCTACCGTTTGATCATGGGAATCATCGGCTGGATCCTCATCGGTCTGATCATGGGAACGATCGCGAAGGCAGTACTGCCCGGACTGCACGAAGGCGGCTGGCTCACGACGATCCTGCTCGGGATCGTCGGCGGTCTGGTCGGCGGCTTCCTCGGCAACCTCTTCTTCGGCGTCGGGATCGGGCACTTCTTCTCGATCCGCACCTGGGTGCTCGCCTTCGTCGGCAGCATCATCGTGCTGGCGATCTGGGGAGCGATCAAAGGCCGTACGTCGACCAGGGCCTGAGGCCGCCGAGTCGGTTGGGCGGCGGTCTGGCCGAGAGCCTTGACCCTGCGATCCGGCGAAGCCGGCGCAAGCTCAAGCGGACTTGTTGCGGGTCAGTGCGACGTAGCCGAAGCTCAGCACGGCTGCAGCTGCAACGCTGATCGCCCACCGGATCCAGTCGATGCCGAAGGTGTTGCCGCCGCCGAGCAGCCCCCACACCCAGTAGCCGATCAGGGCGCCGACCACACCGAGTAGCACGGTGATCAGGAGCCCGTACGGCTGCTTGCCCTTCAGCACGATCCGCGCCAGGAGGCCGATGATCGCGCCGAAGATGATGGTCCCGATCCAGCCGAAGATGGTGGTTGGCATTGCGTCTCCCTGGTGCGATCGACCTGCACCGAGCGTACGCCGGATCGCCGGTGACCTGGCCCAGGCTCTGCTACCCAGGTCGCGTCGCTAGACGAGTCGCCGGTCCGTCGCCCAGCGGGTGAGCTGGTGGCGGTTGGAGAGCTGCAGCTTGCGCAGCACGCTGCTCACGTGCGTCTCGACCGTCTTGATCGAGATGAACAACTCCTTCGCCACTTCCTTGTATGCATAGCCGCGGGCGATCAGCCGCAACACCTCCCGCTCGCGGGCGGAGAGCCGATCCAGGTCCTCGTCGACGCTGGCGATGTCGATCGCCCCCGAGAAAGCGTCCAGCACGAACCCGGCCAGTCGCGGCGAGAACACGGCGTCCCCGTCGGCCACCCGTTTGATCGCGGCGATCAGCTCCGGGCCGCTGATCGACTTCGTCACATACCCTCGGGCGCCCGCGCGGATCACCCCGATCACGTCCTCCGCGGCATCGGAGACCGAGAGCGCCAAGAACCGCTGATCCGGGTTCTGGGCGTGCACCTTGCGGAGCACCTCGATCCCGCCGCCGCCGGGCAGGTGGACATCCAGCAGTACGACGTCGGGCTTGGTCGCCAGCACCACCTTGATCGCGGTGTCGGCATCCGCGGCCTCGCCCACCACTTGGACGGCTTGGCCGATCTCGGCCTTGACCCCGCTCCGGAACATCGCGTGGTCGTCCACGACGACGACGCTGATCCGCGGCCTCGGAGCCTGGGGCGGCGCGCCCGCTGCGGACGGCCCCAGCGCAGACAAGCTGAGCGCCGACGAACCCGGTGCCGGCGCGCCGGGTGTGGCCACCACGCGGGGTTGCGGCGCGGCTGGCGTCCCGGCCGGACGGGCGGGACCCTGGCCGTTCGGCTGGCCTGGGCGGATCGGTTGGCTCATGTCGTCATCTCCAGTCGTACTTCGGTTCCCTCGCCGGGAGTGGAACGGACGACGGCCTTCCCGCCGTGCCGCGCCATCCGGTCGATGATGCTGCCCTTCACGCCCATCCGGTCCTCGGCGACCGCGTCGAGATCGAAGCCCTGCCCGCGATCGCGAACGAACACCTCGGCCACGCCGTCGAAGACCTCGGCGTACACGTCGATCTTGTCAGCGCCGGAGTGCTTGGCGGCGTTGACCATCGCCTCACGGGCCGCCCGGACCAGAGCCTGGACGGCCTCGCTGGTATTGGAGTCGCCGACCACGATGACCTCGACCGGGATGCCGCGCTCGTCCTCGACCTCGGCGGCAGCGGCGATCAGCGCCGCTTTCAAAGTGGACTCGGCGGCCTCCTCGCCGTACAGCCAGGTGCGCAGCTCACGCTCCTGCCGACGCGCCAGCTGCTGGACCGCCTTCGGGTCCTCGGACTGGCGCTGGATCAGCGCCAGCGTCTGCAGCACCGAGTCGTGCAGGTGGGCGGCCATGTCCGCGCGCGCGTCGGCTCGTACCTTCTCCGCGCGCGCCTCGTTCAGCGCGTTGCGCGAGCGATGCAGCCACGGCGCCAGAACGACCGCCAGACCGGCCAGCGCCAACAGCGTCATGGCCAGCACCTCTGGGAGCTGCTGGAGCTGTCCCTGCTGCGCGACGACCAGGCCGAACGCGGCGCCGACCAGACCGAGACCAAGGATGATCCGGATCAGCGCCGGCCAGCCGCCGCGCGCGACGAACGGCGCGAGCCAGACCCGCCCGCCCGCCTCTGCCCGCCACTTCTTCTGCTCGGCTCGGTCGGCCTGCCGCCACACCAGAGCAGCGCCCGCGCACGCGAACGCCACAGGCCAGAACAGCTGTTGGCTCAGCCCGAGGCCGCTCGCCTGGGCGATCCACAGCACTCCGGCACCGAGGACGACCAGAGCGACGACCTTGCCCCAGTCGTGCCGTCTCGCCGCCGGCGTGGCGGACTGTCGCATGCCCGAGCGGTCGGCCGCCTGGAGCCCGGGGGCCGCGGCCACCTGCTCCGGCGGGAGAAGCAACCAGAGCACGCCGTACGCCAGCACGCCCAGGAACGACGGGATCATCAACGCGACGAAGCCGATCCGGATCACCGTGACCGGCCAGCCGAGGTGCCGCGCCAGACCGGTGCACACACCGCCGAGCAGGGCACCCTCGCTGACCCGGGTCGCACGCGGTCGCTGCGTCGGGCCATCGGGATCGAGGAGGGCGTCCGGGTCCGGTCTGCGGTCCACCGCAACGGGAAGCGCAGGCGCAGCCGCCGGGAGCGCCTCCGAGCCGACGACCGGAGCCTGCTGCTCCGCGGAAGAAAAAGTCCCCGAAGTCTGGGGCCCCGAAGAGATCGCTTCCGAAGCGCTGGGGATCACCTCGACCTGGGCCGAGGCGGCCGGGGGCGCGGGATCGTACGCAGCGGTGGGGTCAGTCGTCGGCATGGCACCTCCCAGCCTCACACGGACCCACGACGAAGGCCACCAGGGTCGGCCCGGACCATACCCCGGTCCAGCGCTCGGTTCGCCATTCCATTCTTCCAGGTCCTGCGGCAGGGGTTGGTGACGTCGAAGGTTCTCGCGACCACCGAGCGCGCGCCTGCGACGCCAACATGGGCAGAAGTCCCGATGTCGCGGCGTCGGGCAACCGCTTTCCTGAAGGGGTCGGCAACAGCCCAACCCACGCCGAGAGCTCGACGCCGGCCTCGCGGTCGACGAGCGAACCCGTACCTGACAGAAGGAACCCTGAAAATGACTCGTGCATCCGTCGCCGCCGCCGCGGTGCTGGGCTCCGCGATCGTGACCGCTGCCGCCCTGATCGGAGTCTCGGTCGCTACCGCGACCCCACCAAGCGCCGCCTTCGACCCAGCTCCCAGCCGAGTTCACAGCGCAGGCGCCACCATCACGATGATGCCGCCGCACACGCCGATCATCAAAGGAGCCATGATGAACAGGGACAGGCTGAACAGGCACCGGGTGGCGAACCACGGCTTCTGGTCCAGCGCGGCGGCTGATGCCGCGGCCGCCGTCAGCTACGAAGCGTCCGGCCGCGCGGTCGCCACCTATCACCTCGAGAACTGACCCGGATGGGTCTGGTCGATGGCGACACTCAGTCCGTCGGGGACTCGTTCCACGCCCTTCATCGCGCCAACCCGGGGATGATTCGGGGGTCCTCCCTGATGGGAAGACCCCGTCCCGTTGGGCACGATGGCTGTCATGAGCTCGATCTGGACCATTCGCCGCAGCACCAGCGATGCCAAGTTCGCCGGTGTCTGCGGCGGTGTGGCACGCCACTGGAACGTGGATCCGGTGCTGGTCCGCGTCGGCTGGGTCCTACTCGCCCTGAGCGGCGGCATCGGACTCGTGCTGTACGTCGCCGGCTGGCTCCTCATCCCGGCCGACGGCAAGGAGCGCCCCGTCATCCATGACCTGCTCGGTGAGCAGGCCGACAAGCTGTCTCGTGAGGTCTGGGTCGCGATCGTCGTGCTCGCCTGCGTGTTGAGCGTTGCCGCATTCGGCACGATCTCGCCGTTCGGCTTCGGCCCCGCGCTCATCCTGGCCGTCATCTGGTACTTCGGCTACTACCGCACGAAGGCTCGGAAGTCCCCCTGCCCGCCGCCGGCTCACCCGACCGCTCCGGAGAGCACGCCGCTGGTCCCTTCGACGACCCAGACGCAGTTCTACAGCTACCCCGGCCCGCCGACCGCGTTCACGCAGGCGGCCGACGCCTGGCGGGAACGCATCATCCAGGTCCAGCAGCAGAGCAGCGAGCAAACACCCGTCGGCGCCCCGTCCGGGTGGACGCAGCACACCCGCGCACACCAGGGCCAGTCGTTGCAGGGTCGGACGGCTTTCCGGGGCCGGCCATCCACGAGCGGGGTGCCCCAGAGCGCGGCCGCTCCGCAGAGTTGGCTGCCGGCCGCAGCCGCCGAAGACCGCAGCGAACCGACCGGCTGGGCACAGCCGCCGGATGCCACCGATCAGCAAGCCTTTCTGGCGCATCCGGATCCCGTCGGGTTGTACTCGCCCGAACCGGTCGTCACCCCGGTCGTGATCAAGCAGGCGGACCGCCCGTCCGCTCGGCGACTGCGGCTGGTCGGACTGATCGCGCTGGGGCTGACCCTGACCGCGCTCGCCATCGCCGACTCGGCCGGCGTGGCTGTGCCGACTGCTGCCTACCTGGCTGCGGCACTGCTGGTGATCGGTCTGGTCCTGATCGCGGCCACCTGGTTCGGTCGGGCTCGCGGGATCCTGCCGGTCGGCATCATCTTGGCGCTCGTCACCGCTGCGGTCACCGCCGCTCCGCAGATACCGACTCCGACCGAGTGGCAGCCGCAGCAGATCGCGTACACGAGCCCGGCAGCGCTGCCCGCCGGAGGCGACCACTTCGACGTGGCTTCGGCCCACATCGATCTGAGTCGGCTCGCACTGACCAAGGACACGACGTATGCGGCAACGCTCGACCTCGGCAACCTCGCGGTGACCGTGCCTCCGGACGTCAACGTCGTGGTCGACTACACGCTCGACGCCGGCACGGTGAGGGTCTTCGACCAACAGGTCGCCAGCGGCACCGACCTGAAGAGTGTGCTGCCGACCGAGCCGGTAGACCCGGCCAAGCCCACACTGACGCTGAAACTGACGGCCGACGTCGGCCAGATCGAGGTGAACCGGTGAGAACGTCCAAGCCAGATGTCGTGTCGCTGATCTTCGGCGTGCTGATCACCGGCGTAGCTCTGCTCGCCCTCTGGCTGACCTATGTCGGCAACGTCAACTGGCAGGCCCTCAGGATCGCCGCCCCGCTCAGCCTCGTCGTGCTCGGCGTGGCAGGGCTGGCACTTTCGCGCAGTCGCGACTGAGCCCTGGCCCCACCATTCCTCATTCCGTCCCGCAACACCATCCGTCCCGACCGAAAGGCAGATCCACCATGTCCGCTCCCTACTCCGCGCCACGCCGGCTCGAGCGCAGCCGCAGCGACCGCTTCATCGGCGGCGTCTGCGGCGGTATCGCCAAGTATCTGAACATGGATCCGACCCTGGTCCGGATCCTGACCGTGGTGATCACGTTGTTCACCTTCGTCCCGGTGGTGGCCTACATCATCGCCATGTTCGTGATGCCCGAGGAACCACTCGACAGCGACTACCCGTCGGTGAACGCACCCGGTTCGCAGGCCGGCTACCCGACGTACCCGATGAACGGGCAGCAGCACACCGACCCGGTGTGGGGGGCGGCGGGTGCTCCGTGGGAGCAGCCGCAGACCACGAAGCCGGCCCCGACGTCCGAGCGTTCGGGTCAGCAGTCGCCGCGCTGATCAGGACCGCACCAGCCCCCATATCCCCGCCCGGTCAGGCAAGTGCGGCCCGATCCGGTCTCACCAGCCCCCATATCCCCGCCCGGTCAGGCAAGTGCGGCCCGAACCGGTCTCACCAGCCCCCATATCCCCGCCCGGTCAGGCAAGTAGGGCAGGTGTCCGGGGGCTCAGCGCGCACGGACCGCCTCATTCCCACTCGATGGTGCCCGGCGGCTTGCTGGTGATGTCGACGACCACCCGGTTCACCGCCCGGACCTCGTTGGTGATCCGCGTGCTCATCTTCTCCAGCAGGTCGTACGGCAACCGCCCCCAGTCGGCGGTCATCGCGTCGTCGCTGGTCACCGGGCGGAGCACGATCGGGTGACCGTACGTCCTCCCGTCCCCCTGGACGCCCACCGAGCGGACGTCGGCCAGCAGCACCACGGGGAACTGCCAGATGTCGCGGTCCAGACCGGCCGCGGTGAGCTCGGACCGGGCGATGGCGTCGGCCTCGCGCAGGATCTCCAGCCGGTCGCGGGTCACCGCGCCGATGATCCGGATCGCCAGGCCGGGGCCCGGGAAGGGCTGTCGCCAGACGATCTCCGACGGCAGCCCGAGCTGCTCGCCGACTGCTCGGACCTCGTCCTTGAACAGAGTCCGGAGCGGTTCGACCAGCGCGAACTGGAGATCGTCGGGCAGTCCCCCGACGTTGTGGTGGCTCTTGATATTGGCCGCGCCCTCACCGCCGCCCGACTCCACGACATCCGGATAGAGCGTGCCCTGGACCAGGAACTCGACGTCGGCGTCGTCGTCGGTATGCTCACCGACGATCTCGCGGGCCGCAGCCTCGAACGACCGGATGAACTCCCTCCCGATGATCTTCCGCTTGGTCTCGGGGTCGCTGACCCCGTCCAGTGCGCTCAGAAAGGTTTCTGCCGCGTCCACCACCTTCAGCTCCACCCCGGTGGCGGCGACGAAATCTCGCTCGACCTGCTCGGCCTCGCCCTTCCGGAGGAGCCCGTGATCGACGAAGACGCAGGTGAGCTGGTACCCGACCGCGCGCTGAACCAGCGCAGCGGCCACCGCAGAGTCGACTCCCCCCGACAAGCCGCAGATCACCCTCCCGTCGCGCACCTGCTCGCGGATGGCGGCGACCGAGTCGTCGACGATGTTGGCTGGGGTCCAGTCCGGACGGCAGCCCGCGATGTCATAGAGAAATGTCTCCAGGACGAGCTGTCCGGCCTGGCTGTGCTGCACCTCGGGATGCCACTGCACGCCGGCGAGGCCGCGACCGGTGTCCTCGAAGGCGGCGATCGGAGCACCGCTGCTACCGGCCAGCGCGGTGAAACCGGCCGGCACCGCAGAGACAGAGTCGCCGTGACTCATCCAGACCCGAAGGTCGGCCGGCACCCTCGCTAGAAGGGTGCCCGACTGGTCGACATGAGCTTCCGTCCGGCCGAACTCGCTCAGTCCCGTGCGGGCCACGTCGCCCCCGAGCGCCCGGGCCATCGCCTGGAAGCCATAGCAGATCCCGAACGTCGGCAGCCCCGTGGAGAACAGGTCCGGATCGACCTGTGGAGCGCCCACGGCGTACACCGACTGCGGTCCACCGGACAGGATGATCGCCTTCGGCTTGCGCGCGACGATCTCCTCGACGCTCGCGGTGTGCGGCATGATTTCGGAGTAGACCTTCGCCTCGCGAACTCGCCGCGCGATCAGTTGCGCGTACTGGGCCCCGAAGTCGATCACGACGACCAGATCGTGCTCGGCCTGCGTCATTCCCCGGTCCTACCTCTCCTCGCGCTCGTTAGAGGTGAGCAGTCTAGGGGTGACTCGGCCCGTGCCCTGAGCCCGTCGAAGGGCGAGCGGATGGTCGCTGCTCCGCTCCTCCCGCGCGACATCTGGGCGATGCGGTGCGACAACGAGGGCGACTGGAGGCGGAAACGCCCGCATCTGGGCGATGCGGTGCGATAACGAGGGTGGGCGGACCGCGCGCAGCGAGCGCGAGCCGGCACCGCCGGCGAGCGTCGGAAAGCGAAGCGCCGGGCGCTCTCTTCCGACCGAACGAGCAGCCACCCCCGGACCGCGGCAGCGGCAGCGGCACCCAGGATCGGGCTGCGAGCGAGGGAGAAAGTGAGCGTCTTGAGGCGCGCAGCGAGCGCGAGCCGGCACCGCCGGCGAGCGTCGGAAAGCGAAGCGCCGGGCGCTCTCTTCCGACCGAACGAGCAGCCACCCCGGACCGCGGCAGCGGCACCCAGGATCGGGCTGCGAGCGAGGGAGAAAGTGAGCGTCTTGAGGCGCGCAGCGAGCGCGAGCCGGCACAACAGAGCGCTCAGGCGCGGCCGGTCTTGCGGAGTACCCGCATAGCCGCGGACATCGCGGTGACGAAGCCTCGCTGGGACAACCCGAAGCTCGGCGCGATCGGCACGCCGGACTGAGTTGCCACGGACTGGGGCTCCACGAAGCGCCGGATCCCGTCGCCGGCCTGCCGACGACCGAGGCCGGACTGCTTCATGCCGCCCATCGGGGCGTCGATACTGCCGAACGTGGCGGCGAAGCCCTCGTTGACGTTCACCGTGCCGCACTCGATCCGGGACGCGACCCGCCGGCCACGCTCGTGATCACGGGTCCAGACGCTGGCATTGAGACCGTACGTCGACGCGTTGGCCTGAGCGATCCCGTCCACGTCGTTGGCCATCGAGTACAGACTCACCACCGGTCCGAACGTCTCCTCGGTGAAGCAGCGCATCTGGGCCGTCACCCCGCTGAGCACGGTGGGCTCGTAGAACGTCGGTCCGAGATCGGGCCTCGCGCGGCCCCCTGTCAGCACGGTCGCTCCGCGCTCGCGGGCGTCGTCGACATGCGCCGAGACACGTTCCACCTGGGCGGGATCGATCAGGCAACCGACATCGGAGCCGTAGTCCAGCCCGCCACCGAGTCGCAGTGCGGCGGACGCGGCAACGAACCGTTCGGCGAACTCGGGCAACAGCCGGCGGGCGACGTACAACCGCTCGATCGACACGCAGAGCTGACCGGCGTTGGAGAAGCTGGCCCGGACCAGGCCGGGAACCGCCTTGTCGAGGTCCGCGTCATCCAGCACGAGCGCCGGGTTCTTGCCACCCAGCTCGAGCGAGCAGCCGATCAGCCGTCCGGCGCACTGCTCCGCCACCTTTCGCCCGGTCGCGGTGGAGCCGGTGAAGCACACGTAGTCGGCCTGCTCGATCAGCGCCGGACCGATCACGTCGCCGGGACCGTTCACCACCTGCCACACCTCGGCCGGCAGCCCGCACTCCTCCAGCAGCTCGGCCGCCGCGAGCGCGCCCAGCGGCGTACGGGCGTCCGGCTTGACCAAGACGGCGTTCCCGCCGGCGAGCGCCGCGAGTGCATCGGAGACGGCCATCGTCAGCGGATAGTTCCAGGGACCGATGACGCCGACCAGCCCCTTCGGGACGTAGTGCCGGTCGATCCGGGTCAGCACCGGGAGAATTCCGCTGGCCCGCTCGGTATGCAGATAGCGCCGGGCGGTCTGTCCGTAGTAGCGCGCCGTCAGTGCGACGTGCAAGACCTCCTCCATCGCGCTCAATCTCGACTTACCCGCCTCCAGCTGGACGAGGTCGGCGAGGTCGTCGCGGCGGTCGAGGATCGTGTCGTGTAGGTCGAGCAGGAGCTGCATGCGTTGTTCGATCGGGACGGCCGCCCAGTCCGGCTGCGCCTTCCGCGCGCGCTCGGCGGCGCTTGCCACGTCGTTCGGCGTCGAGGTCGGTACGTCGACCAGTAGACGGCCGTCCAAGGGTGAGTTCAGCGGCGAGGATGCATCGCCGGCGACGATCCGGCCGGCCAGTCGCGCGAGGTCGAACATGACTTTCAGGGTAGTCACCGGGGACTGGGTCGGGCGTTCGAGCGACCAATCCGTCCCAGCCGCTCTGGTGGTGACCTCCGGCACCGTTTCGTCGGCCGGGGCACCGTTTCGTCGGCCGAGGCACCGTTTCGTCGGCCGAGGCACCGTTTCGTCCGCCGGGGCACCGTTTCGTCCGCCGGGGCACCGGGACGACCGTCGAGGCACCCTCTGCAGTGGGTGCCTCGAACGAGCAAAGGGTGCGTCGATTCGGGCGGGCTGGCGAGCAGCGCCGCGTGGCACGATGACGGCATGGACTCTGACGTCATCGTCGTCGGCGCCGGGCTGTCCGGACTGGTGGCCACCGCGGAGCTGGCCGACGCCGAGAAGTCGGTGATCCTGCTCGACGGCGAGCCTCTGCAGGCCCTCGGCGGGCAGGCGCACTGGTCGTTCGGCGGCCTATTCCTGGTGGGTTCGCCGGAACAGCGCCGACTACGAATCCACGACTCGACGGAGCTGGCCCTCGCCGACTGGCTGGGCAGCGCGGCCTTCGACCGCCCCGAAGACTACTGGCCGAGGCGCTGGGCCGAGGGATTCGTCGACTTCTCCGCAGGCGAGCTCCGCTCCTGGTTGCACGGGTTGGGCGTTCGGTTCTTCCCGCTCGTGCAGTGGGCTGAGCGTGGCGGTTACACCTCGCCCGGCCACGGCAACTCCGTCCCGCGCTTCCATGTCACCTGGGGAACGGGTCCCGGACTGGTCGAGCCGTTCGCCGAGCGGGTTCTGACGTCGCGCAGGGTTCGAATCCGCTGTCGGCACAAGGTCACGCGGCTCGAAGTGTCCTCTGGGGGCGTGCTCGTCTCGGGAGTCGTGCTGGAGCCGAGCGACGTGCCGCGAGGAGTGCCCAGCTCGGAGCGGCAGGTCGGCGAGTTCACGTACACGGCCTCGGCTGTGGTGGTCGCCGGCGGCGGGATCGGGGGCAACCAGGATCTCGTCCGAGCACACTGGCCGACCGGCTGGGGCGACCCGCCGGCCCAGATGCTCAGCGGCGTACCGGACTTCGTCGACGGCTCCATGCTCTCGGTCGCCTCGTCGGCGGGCGGACGGCTGATCAACTCCGATCGGATGTGGCACTATCCCGAAGGGATCGTGAACCACGCACCGCTCTGGTCGCAGCACGGCATCCGGATCCTGCCCGGACCCTCGTCTTTGTGGCTGGATGCCCGCGGTGAGCGGCTGCCGTCCCCGCTGTTCCCTGGCTTCGACGCGCTCGGCGCGCTGCGACACATCACGGCCAGCGGGTACGGCTACTCCTGGTTCGTGCTGGACCAGTACACGTTGAACGCCGAGTTCACCCTGTCCGGGTCGGAGCAGAACGCCGACCTGACCGGCAAGGACCTGCGCCTGCTGGCGGGCCGGGTGCGGCCTGGCCCAACGCCCGAAGTGGCCGCCTTCCAGAAGCACGGGGTGGACTTCCTTGCCGCCGACACAGTGGCCGAGCTCGCGGCGAAGATGAACCAGCTGGCCGGTGAGCATCTGATCGACGCCGAGACCCTCCAGACCACCATCCACGCCCGCGACCTGCAGGTCCGTAGCGGCCTCGGCAAGGATCCGCAGGTGGTGGCCACCAGCGCGGCCCGGAAGTTCCTCGGCGACCGACTGATCCGGGTCGCGACGCCGCACGAGTACCTCGATCCGTCGTCGCTGGCCTCAGACGATGTCGGATCGGGCCGAGCCGGGAATGGCGGGCCGCTGGTGGCCGTACGCCTCCACGTGCTGACCCGGAAGACCCTTGGCGGCCTGGAGACCGATCTCGACGCCCGCGTCCTGGGTGCCGACGGAGCCCCGCTGCCCGGCGTCTACGCGGTAGGTGAGGCGGCTGGCTTCGGTGGGGGTGGCGTGCACGGGTACCGAGCGCTCGAGGGCACCTTCCTCGGCGGCTGCCTGTTCACCGGCAGGACGGCTGGCCGCGCCCTCGCCACGGCCCTGTAGCCGCTCAACCGGGTAGCCGTAGACCCGACCACGCAACGTCCCCGGAAAACTGGTCACCAACAACAACTTTCCTCGGCGTGTCGATGTTGTTTGCGACCACTTTTCGGGGACTGGGCGGTCAGACAGGGTCGGCGCGGGCGGCAATGCGTTCGTGATGGCGGACGACCTCGGCGACGACGAAGTTGAGGAACTTCTCCGCAAACTCCGGATCGAGCTTGGCGTCGATGGCCAGCCGACGGAGTCGCTCGATCTGTTGGGCCTCGCGCCCGGGATCAGCGGGCGGCAGCCCGTGCTCTGCCTTCAGCACTCCGACCTGCTGGGTGATCTTGAATCGCTCAGCGAGCAGATGGATCAGTGCCGCATCCATGTTGTCGATACTGTCCCGCAACCGACCCAGCTCCGCCCCCACCTCCTCGTCCATGCCAACACCATATTGACTGCCTCGCACACGACGAACGAGCGGTCCAGGGCGCGCCCGAGCAGCGCGCAGGCCGAAACCAGCCGGCCGGAGCGCAGCGCAAGGGCGCGCGGCCGGGAGTGCAGGAGTGGCAGGTGGGCGAACACGCCTCTCCGTTCGCTCACCTGACACGACGAACGAGCGGTCCAGGGCGCGCCCGAGCAGCGCGCAGGCCGAAACCAGCCGGCCGGAGCGCAGCGCAAGGGCGCGCGGCCGGGAGTGCAGGAGTGGCAGGTGGGCGAACACGCCTCTCCGTTCGCTCACCTGACACGACGAACGAGCGGTCCAGGGCGCGCCCGAGCAGCGCGCAGGCCGAAACGAGCTGTGACCTTGCTAACGCGGGCGGGTCACACTTTCGGGCGGAACCAGCACAGGACCACCGTCTTCGCTGGTGCCATACCAGTTTGGCAGACCAGTTCGTAGGACCACGGACCCGGATTCAGGCGGGGGGGCCGTTGAGCGCACAGATCACGTGAGACCAGTCAGGCCCTCTTCTTGATACCAGTTGAGGGCCGCTTTGCGCGTGCTGTGAGGGAGCACACCCGGTCGTCACCGAGTGTTAACCCGGAGGCCGAAGGAACGATTTCGGCCCTGCGCTCCCGCCACCTATGGTTATGACATCGAAGGAATCCGAGGCCGGATCGCAAGATCGAAAAGATCGGACCGAGCAGGTATCGAGACAGACCTTCGAAGCTCATCGCGATGAAAGAGCTCCCGGCGCACAGTGGCGCCGATGCACACCGGGATGGTTGGCACGTATGAGGTGCCGACACCCCGACCGCGGCAAGGCAGCCGCACAACGCCATCCCGAAGCGTGTCACGGGTAACCGTGTTGGCCGGCGACGATCTTGCCCGGATCGAGTCGATCACCAGCAGCGGCCACCCAGGACCGATCCCCTTCGAGTGGCGTCACCGCAAACACCGAATTTGTGGAGAGACCAAACATGGCCAGACCGGCCCACGACTACGCACGCGTCGATAAAAACGTGCCCGTCACCCGCAGAGCGGAGACGGCCAACCCGTACTCGCCCGTGATGATCTTGCTTTCCTTGATCGCCACATTGGGCATCATCCTGTACGCCTCGTTCCTGCTGAATCCCAGCAACCGCGGCGACTTCATCCCCTACATGTTGGTCATCGTCGCCGAGACCATCCTCGTGGCACACGCCCTGCTGTCGATGTGGACGATCCTGTCCGGCAGGGAGAGCCCGAAGAACTTCGGCTATCACGAGGCCCGCCGCCTGATGTTCGACAAGAAGGCCATCAAGGCCGCCGGACTGGAGGATCAGCCGCACCTGTGGCCGATCATCCTGCAGGGCAAGCATGCCCTGGTCGACGTCTTCATCACCGTCTACGGCGAGGACATCAACAAGATCCGGGCGACTGCGACCGCCGCGATGGCGATCAAGGGCAAGCACCGGACATGGATCCTCGACGACGGGCGTTCCGACGATGTCAAGGCCCTTGCCGACGAGCTCGGCTGCCACTACGTACGCCGGCTGTCCAGCGGCGGCGCGAAGGCGGGCAACATCAACCACGCGCTGTCGATCGCCAAGGGTGACTTCTTCGCGGTGTTCGACGCCGACTTCGTACCGCGACCGGAGTTCCTGGTCGAGACGGTGCCGTTCTTCGAGAACAGCAACGTCGCATTCGTCCAGACACCGCAGACCTACGGCAACTTGATCAACATGGTGTCCCGCGGCGCGGGCTACATGCAGACCGTGTTCTACAAGTTCGTCCAGCCCGGCCGGAACCACTTCAACGCGGCCTTCTGCGTCGGCACGAACGTGATCTACCGCCGGGCGGCGGTCAACGACATCGGTGGCATCTACACCGACTCCAAGTCCGAGGACGTGTGGACATCGCTGATGCTGCACGAGCGCGGCTGGAAGACGATCTACGTTCCCAAGACGCTCGCCGTCGGCGACGCCCCAGAGACCATCGAGGCCTACACCAAGCAGCAGCTGCGCTGGGCCACCGGCGGCTTCGAGATCTTGCTGTCGCACAACCCGCTCAGCCCGCGTCGCAAGCTGACCATGGATCAGCGGATCATGTATCTGGTCACCGCGACTCACTACCTGACCGGCATCGCCCCCGGCATCCTGCTCGTCGTGCCGGCGCTCGAAGTCTTCTTCGACCTGCGCCCGGTGAACCTGACGATCAGCTGGCAGACGTGGCTCTTGTTCTACGCCGGCTTCTACCTGCTGCAGATCCTGCTCGCCTTCTACACCCTCGGTTCGTTCCGTTGGGAGGTGCTCATGCTGGCCGCGGTGTCCTTCCCGATCTACATCAGCGCCTTCTACAACGCGCTGACGAAGAAGGAGCAGAAGTGGCACGTCACGGGCAACAAGAGCAAGGCTCAATCGCCATTCAACTTCATGATTCCCCAGGTGTTGGTGTTCTTCTTCCTCCTCTTCACCTCAGTGGTGTCCATCTGGCGTGACATGGGCAACAGCCAGCTCAGCCTGGCAACCGCCTGGTGTGTCACGAACACGTTCATCCTCGGGGCATTCATCCTGGTGGCCTTCAAGGAGAGCTGGCGCAACAAGCACCCGCGTGAGCTCACCCCCGACCCGGTCGACGGCGTTGCCGCCATCGACGAGGTCGAGGACGACCACCAGACCCTGGACGCGATGATCGTCCGCCCGACGCTGGAGGCCAGGTCTGGCGCCAGCACGAGCACCACCGAGAGCGAAGACACCGACAACACCGTGCTGGCGCAGGCCGATGCCTCCGCGCACGACCGGCAAGAGCTTGCACAGAAAGAGGTAGTAGCGAAATGACCTGGACCAATCGACTTCGACTGTTCGGAGGGATCCTCGGCGTCCTGCTTGTTGTCGCCGTGCTCACCCTCATCTTCAACCAGCGCCAGACCAAGGCGACCAGCCTCACCGCCACCGTCTCGGCCGATACCTACGACGTGGGCGCCGCATACGGCGGCACCGTGATCAAGCAGTACGTCAAGGAGGGCGACGTCGTCGCGAAGGGCGACAAGCTCTTCACCATCTCGAGTGTGCCGCTCCAGCAGGACTTGTCCAACGGTCTGGACCTGCAGAGCTCCGACGCCTACGACGTCAACAAGAAGACCGGCACCCTTACCTACAAGGCGACGGTGGCCGGCCAGATCACCGATCTCAAGGCCAAGCTCGGCAACTCTCTCGGCACCGGCTCGCCGTTCGCCCAGATCGCGGTGGTCGACAGCCAGTACGTGGACGCCAAGTTCCTGCTCTCGCCCCGCGACTACGAGCGGATCGAGAAGGGCGCGAGCGTTGACATCGTGCTGCCGAACAACCAGATCATCAACGGAACCGTGACCACTATCGAGGTTGCGACCGACCAGGGCAAGGCCCTGACCGAGGTGCGGGTCGACAGCGAGTCGCTCGCCACCGAGGACCTCGCCAACGTGAACCAGCCCGGAACGCCAGTCACCGCAACGGTGCAGCTGCGCGACGACGGCCCGCTCTCGGGCGTCAGTGACATGGTGTTCAACTTCCTCCGACAGATCGGACTCAAGTGAGCCTTCGGATCTTCCGAAAGCACAGCAAGACCGTCTCTGACAGGACCAGCACTATGACTCTCCCCCTCCTCCGAAAGACCTTGTCCCGCAGGACACTGCTGGCCTCGCTGGCCGCCACCTCGGTGGCGGTCGGCGCGGCAGCCTGCGGCGCAGGGACCGGACTGCCCGGCATCACCAACACCAAGAACGCAGGAGCCAGCGAGGTGTTTCCCGCCTCGCAGGTGGACTCGCTCGTGACCGCCATGACCAAGAAGACGCTCAAGGACCTGAATGCCAAGCGTCTTGCCGACGGCCTGATCCCACCGACGAACCGCTGGTTCTCCGGCCTGGTCTTCGGCGACGAGGCCCTGCCGGTCTTCCCGCTGCCGCTGTCCTTCGGCCTCACCGACTCCGGGTTCGCCTTGGGGCTGCCGACCGTGACCGCCACCGAGAAGAACATCGCCGGCGGCTACAAGCCCGACATCCAGATCGATGCCGGCGCGAAGTCCGGGCAGGTGAGCGCGTACGACACCCTGACCGTGACGATCGATCTTCTCGACGGCGCCGGCAAGGTGCTCGGCAAGACGACGATCGCCGAAGGTTCGCCGTTCGTCCGCTACGCCGCGGAGCAGGCCGGCACGTTGAAGCTGAACCTGCCGTTCGTCGCCTCCGGCGACTACTGGACGGTGCAGGCCGGGGAGACGACGTACGCCCTCGTCGTCACCAAGGGCAAGGTGGACGGCCAGACCGTCAAGCTCTCCAAGGGTGGATCGGCCGTGCTCTTCGCCGTGCCGTCCGACGGCTCCGCCGACACGTTGGCCGGACTGGCGCCGAATGCGGTTACCGGGAGCTCGCTGGACTACAAGATCTCCGGCGACACCGTGAGCACGACGCTGACGTATGAGGCCGACGGTGGCACCGCCTTCGCCGCCATGCCGCACCAGGCCAAGACGCTGGACTCGGGCGTGAAGGCCGATCTCGGAACGTACCCGAGCATCTACGGCACCCTGAAGCTGTGCTCGGGCAACGCACTGAGCTACACCACCCCCCTGACCGAGCCGACCAGCTCGCTCGCCGTCGACTCCCTCAGCAGCGCCGAGAAGAAGCAGCTCTCGGATCAAGTGACCAAAGACATCGCCGCCATCCCGGCCTTCCCGGCCGACACCTACTTCGGTGGCAAGGCCTTGTACCGGGTCGCGATGCTCTGGCAGCTGGCGAGCCAGTTGAAGCTCACCGGGCCGGCTGCAGACGCCAAGGCGAAGCTGACCCAGACGCTCGGCCAGTGGACCGATCCGACCGGTGCGACGAAGCGCGACGCGTTCTGCTTCGTCTACGACGAGAAGAACAAGGGGGTGGTGGGTCTGACGCCCGTCGTTCGGCTCGGACGAGTACAACGACCACCACTTCCACTACGGCTACTTCTTGTACGCGGCCGGGGTGCTCACGCAGGACGACCCCGACCTGGCCAAGCAGTACGCACCGGTGATGAATCTGCTTGCGGCCGACATCGCCTCCAGCGCCGGGAACGAGAAGTTCCCCGACCGGCGGGTGTTCGACGCCTACGCGGGCCACTCCTGGGCCTCCGGCACGTCGCCGTTCGCCGACGGCAACAACCAGGAGTCCAGCTCCGAGGCGATCACCGCCTGGACCGGGCTGGCGAAGTGGGCCAAGAGCAGCGGCAACTCCGCACTGGAGACCGAGGCGACCTGGATGCTGTCCACCGAGGCGCAAGCCGGGCTCGCGTACTGGACGAACTTCGACACCAGCGAGTCCGTCTACGACGGGTACGGTCACAAGATCGTCCCGCTGAACTGGGGTGGCAAGCGCGACTACGCCACCTGGTTCTCCCCCGAGCCGGCAGCCATGCTGGGCATCCTCGTCATCCCGATGAGCCCGGCGTCGACCTATCTCGGCGGGGACTCCGATCGGATCAACACCAACGTGGCCGAGGCGACGAGCGGGAAGTTCGATCAGAAGTTCGGCGACTATCTGCTGATGTACTCCGCCCTGGCCGGCGACACCGAACGCACGTCGGCACTGGCGGCGGCACAGAAGCTGGACGACAAGTGGATCGACGACGGCAACAGCCGCTCGTACCTGCTCGCCTGGCTCATGACGGTCAAGAGCTGAGGAGGGCGAGCGTCGGAAGATGGTGCGCCCGGCGTGCGGAGGAGTGATGAGTGAAGGGCAACGCTTCTCCGCCCTTCACGAAGAGCGACGACGTAGCCGGTGAACGCGCACCATCGCGCGAGCCCGACCATTCAAAAGGGAGGGCGAGCGTCGGAAGATGGTGCGCCCGGCGTGCGGAGGAGTGATGAGTGAAGGGCAACGCTTCTCCGCCCTTCACGAAGAGCGACGACGTAGCCGGTGAACGCGCACCATCGCGCGAGCCCGACGATCAACACAGTCTTGCGCGGTCGAGTACGTCGGGAGTCGATCCCCCACAGCTCGACGCGGCTGCGCGGCAAGCCTGGCCGGTCGTTGATTCGGTGAACGCACGGCCAGGAACGGGCAGCGGGTCCGGTCTCAGCATCTTTGAGGCCGGACCCGCGTTGGTCTGTCCCCATCGATTCGTTGAATCGCCGGAACAGAGGGCCCAGTTCACCACACGTTCTGTACTCAGAGATCGTCGGCCAGCAGCTGCAGCCAGCCCGACGGCCCGTCGGAGAACCCGAGCTCGGCGCCGGCCTCCGGATCGCCGAGCGCTCGCGCCCAACCGACGGCACGGATCAGGCCGCCTGTCCGGACAGCCCGGATCACATTGCCAGAGCAGGTCTGCCCGCGAACTCCCTGCCGTCAGCCACGGCTCCAGATAGGCGCCCGCGAGCCAGAGCCACGGCGTCCGGTGGCACACGAAGGACGTACGCCAGGACGTCCAGCGTCACCCGGAGCGTGGAGAAGGGGTGGGCGATCACCGCATCGCCCCAGTCGATCACGCGCGTCCGGTCGGCATCGAGGAAGAGGTTCCCGTCGTGCAGATCGTCGTGCTGGATCGTGGCCGGCACGCCGGTCGCCAGCTCGGCTGCTGCCTGTGCCAACGCGGAACGTCCGGCGCGGATCCTTGCCATCTCCGTCGCGGTGATCTCCGGGTTGACCTCGACGGCGAACCAGCGCGGGTCGGCCAGCAGCTCGTCGAAGCACTCGACCAAGTCGCTCGTCGCCGCCCTTGTGCTGATCTCGGACCGAGCGGCCGGCATCGCGGACCAGTGACCACGGCCGATCCGAATGGACCACGACGTCCGCGAGCAGGTCGGACCGGGTTCGGCCCAGGACGGCGAGGAGCGGCGGCTCGTAGCCGGTCATGGCCTTGTTGACCTTCAGCCACCAGCGGCCGTTGTCGGCGTCCACCTGCCAGACATCCGCCCACGGTCGGGTCCGCAGCGGCACGATCCGTGCTTCCGGCATGACGCGCGCACCCATTCCTGTGGATCTCCGTCCCCCACCAGCCCTCCCTCGCCGTGGTCCCAACGCGTTGGCGCATCACGGTAACCGCCCCTGGGTCGTCGCGGTCGACGTAAGGTTGCTCCCGGGTCTGCGGGGGACGAGGGGAGACGCGACGTGAAGGAGCCTGGCTGGGGGCGGCTGCTCGGGATGAGCGCGGTCGTTCTCTTGTTCGGGCTGGTGGGATGCCGCTCAGGCATACCCGAGTCGACGCCGAGCCCCGAGGCCGCGGGCAGTCCGAGCTCGACCCCGACACCGAGTCCGACACCGCTGGGACCTACCGCCGAACTGACCATCGTCGTCGACCTCGGCCAGGGTGGTGCGGACACCACCTGGCGACTCACCTGCGACCCGGCTGGCGGAAACCATCCAGATCCGGTCGGCGCCTGCCAGGCGCTGGAGGTGAACGGTGCCGCCGCGCTGCCTCCGGTGGCGAAGGACCAAGCCTGCACGATGATCTACGGCGGCCCCGAGCGGGCGACCGTCACGGGCACCTGGAACGGCCAGAAGGTGTCGGCCGCGTTCTCGCGTACCAACGGGTGTGAGATCAACCGGTGGGCTCAGATGGTCCCGCTGCTCCCGGAACCGACGTCCTGATCCAGGTCTCCACCCGACCGACGATCGGACTCGGGTGGCTGCGCGCCATCGCGCGAGCGGGGAATCACAGCCTGCGAGCGTCGGTAGATGGCGCGCCCGCGGAGAGAGGAGGGATTGAGTGAAGGCACTCTTTCCAGCCTTCACGAAGACCGACGATCGACTCGGGTGACTGCGCGCCATCGCGCGAGCGGGGAATCACAGCCTGCGAGCGTCGGTAGATGGCGCGCCCGGGGAGAGAGGAGGGATTGAGTGAAGGCACTCTTTCCAGCCTTCACGAAGACCGACGATCGACTCGGGTGACTGCGCGCCATCGCGCGAGCGGGGAATCACAGCCTGCGAGCGTCGGTAGATGGCGCGCCCGGGGAGAGAGGAGGGATTGAGTGAAGGCACTCTTTCCAGCCTTCACGAAGACCGACGATCGACTCGGGTGACTGCGCGCCATCGCGCGAGCGGGGAATCACACAGTATGGGCCATCCGTTCCGCCTCGACCCGACCGAGGTAGGAGCTGATCTGACGGGCAACTTCCCGCTCGTCCCATCCGAGAATGTCGGCCACAAGTTCGGCGGCGAACGGGGCCGCTGAGACTCCCCAGTCCCGGGTCTCGATCGCTATCCCGGTCCGCCGCCCCAAGATGTCGGTGAGGTGCAGCGCGCCCTCGTGGCTGGCGGCATAGACGATTTCGACGGCCAGATAGTCCTCCGCGCCTGGTACGGCCCGACCGAGCATCGGATCGGCCGCGATCATTCCGAGCAGATCGTCCGATACCGACCCGTAGCGATTCAGCAGGTGCTCGACTCTGGCGACCGGGAGGCCGGCCTGACGGGCCAGCAGGTGCCGCTGATTCCAGCGTGCGTGATAGCCCTCGGCGCCGACCAGCGGCAGTCTGGTCGTCACCGACGGTTCGATCAGGCCACCGATCTCGCGGCCGGCGGCATCACCGGCTCTCGAGGCCATCACGCGGTACGTCGTGAAGGAGCCGCCCGCCACGACGACGAGCCCCGGCCGGGGCCTGCTGACTGTGTGCTCGCTGGAGAGCGGAGAGCCGGCCACCTCCGCTGCGCGACGGCTGGGGCGACGGACTGGTGCACCGGATGAGCTGCGACGCGTCGCCGGGCCCGCCAACGGTCGCAGACCTGCGTAGCAGCCGACGACGTCATCGACGCCGAGCGGAACCGCAAGATGCTCGTTGACCGCTGTCAGCAAGTCCGAGATGTCCGCGGCGGATGCAGTTGGTCGGTCCAGCTCATGCTGCCAAAGCGTGTCGGTGGTCCCGATGATCCAGAACCGGCCCCAGGGGATCAAGAAGAGCACGGAGTTGCCGCTGCGGGTGACCACACCGGTCGAGGCCCTGATCCGGTCGCGCGGCACGACGAGGTGAATGCCCTTGCTGGCCGTGACGGAGTCGCCCGCTCGATCATCGAGCAGACCGAGGATCTGCCGGGTCCAGATACCGGCCGAGCTCACCACCACCCTTGCTCGGACGTCGATGTCGGCACCGGTCAACTGGTCGCGGACGCGGGCGCCGGTGACCCGATCGCCGTCGGTGATCAGCTCGGTCACCGCGGCCTGGTTGGCGGCGTGAGCGCCATACGCGACCGCGGTCCGGACCAGGGTGAGGACGTACCGGGCGTCGTCGGCCTGCGCGTCGTAGTACTGGACTCCACCGGTGATGTGATCAGCGGCCAACCCGGGTGCGACCCGCTTCACCGAGCGGAGGGCCAGGTGCCGGTGATGCGGCAGGGCACGCGGTTGCCCGGGCACCCTGGCCATGCCGTCGTAGATCAGCAGTCCAGCACCGACGTACGCGCGCTCGGCAGCGTGGTGATGGAGCGGGTAGAGGAACGGCACTCGGCGGACGAGATGGGGAGCCACCCGGTCGAGCAGCAGGGTGCGTTCCCGCAACGACTCCCTCACCAGTCCGAACTGGAACAGCTCGAGGTGGCGCAGGCCCCCGTGGATCAGCTTGCTGGACCGACTGGAGGTGCCAGCGGCCCAGTCCCGCGCCTCCACGAGGCCCACCCGCAGTCCGCGGCTGACGAGGTCGAGCGCAGTGCCGGCACCGACCACCCCACCGCCGATCACCAGCGCATCCAACGGTTGGGAGCTCATCCGCTCCAGGGCTGCCTGACGGGCAGCTCGGTCGAGTCGAGACTCCACTTAGCCGACCACGACCTCGACCCGTTGGAACTCCTTCACCTCCGTATAGCCGGTGGTCGCCATCGACTTGCGAAGCGCGCCGACGAGGTTCATCGTGCCGTCGGGGACGGTCGAGGGACCGAGCAGGATCTGCTCGAGGGTGCCGACCGTCCCGAAGGCGGCCCGCTCTCCGCGCGGCAGGCTGGCGTGCCAGGCCTCCGGGCCCCAGTGGAACCCTCGTCCTGGCGCCTCGACCGCCTTCGCCAGCGGCGACCCCACCATCACGGCATCCGCGCCGCACGCGATGGCCTTCGCGATGTCGCCGGAACGGCCGACGGAGCCGTCTGCGATGACGTGGACATACCGACCACCCGACTCGTCGAGATAGTCCCGGCGCGCGGCGGCGACGTCGGAGACCGCACTCGCCATCGGGACGGCCACGCCGAGCACCGACCGGCTGGTGGAGGCCGCTCCCCCGCCGAACCCGACCAGCACGCCGGCTGCGCCGGTGCGCATCAGGTGGAGTGCAGCCTGGTGGGTGGCACAGCCGCCGACGATCACCGGCACGTCGAGGTCGTAGATGAACTGCTTGAGGTTGAGCGGCTCGCTGTCGCTGGAGACGTGCTCGGCCGACACCGTCGTCCCCCTGATCACGAAGAAGTCGACGCCGGCGTCGACGACGGCTTTCGCGTATGCCGAGGTGTGCTGGGGACTCAGCGCGCCGGCCGCCGGCACGCCCGCGGCGCGAAGCTCGGAGATCCGCTGACCAATCAGCTCTGCCTTGATCGGCTCGGCGTAGATCTCCTGCATGCGCTGGGTTGCCGCCATCGCGTCCGGGGCGTCGATGATCTCCTCGAGCAACGGCTCCGGGTCCTCGTAGCGCGTCCACAGACCCTCGAGATTGAGCACTCCGAGGCCACCCAGCCGACCCAGCTGGATGGCCGTGGCCGGCGACATCACGGAGTCCATCGGGGCCGCGATCAGCGGGAACTCGAACGTGTAGGCATCGATCCGCCACGACAGCGACACCTCTTCGTCGCCGCGGGTGCGCCGCGACGGGACGATGGCGATGTCGTCGAACGCAAACGCCTGCTCTGCCCGCTTGCTCCGCCCGATCTCGAACATAGCTGAACCCTAGCCGTACGTCGCCTGCGAGCTGACGGACGGCCGCGACGCCGTACGAGCCTGGAGCCCGCGTCGGCGAGCGTCGGGTAGCGAAGCGCCGGGCTCTCACTTCCGACGGAACGAGCAGCCCTGGGCAATCCGCGGCAGCAAGTGAAATACCTACGGCTGCGAGTGAGGGAGAAAGTGAGAGTCCAGAAGGCGCGCAGCGGGCGCGAACCGACACAGGAAACTAGCCAGAGTAGTTGGGCGCCTCGACGGTCATCTGGATGTCGTGCGGGTGGGACTCGCGCAGGCCGGCCGAGGTGATCCGGACGAACCGGCCACGTTCGTGCAACTGCGGAATCGTCGCGGCACCGGTGTAGAACATCGACTGCCGCAGCCCGCCGACCAGCTGGTACGCCACCGCAGCGAGCGGACCGCGGAACGGCACCTGGCCCTCGATCCCTTCGGCGATCAGATTCGAGTCGTTGGTGACGTCGCCTTGGAAGTAGCGGTCCTTGGAGAAGGACGCATTTCGGCCCCGGGAGGCCATCGCACCGAGCGATCCCATCCCCCGGTATGTCTTGAACTGCTTGCCGTTCAGGAAGATGAGCTCCCCCGGGCTCTCCTCGCAGCCGGCCAGCAACGAACCGAGCATCACCGTGTCGGCGCCCGCCACCAGAGCCTTGGCGATGTCGCCGGAGTACTGCAGCCCGCCGTCGCCGATCAGGGGTACGCCGGCGGCGCGGCAGGCTTGCGATGCGTTGTGGATCGCTGTCACCTGCGGCACCCCGACACCGGCGACCACCCGGGTGGTGCAGATCGAGCCGGGTCCGACGCCGACCTTGACCCCGTCCGCGCCGGCCTCGACGAGCGCCTTCGCGCCCGCGTACGTCGCGACGTTGCCGGCGACGATGTCGACGGACTTGGCGGCCGACTCGGCCTTCAGCCGGCGAACCATGTCGACCACGCCGTGGGAGTGCCCATGAGCGGTGTCGACCACCAGGAGGTCGACGCCCTCCTCGACCAGCGCCATCGCCCGTTTCCAGGCATCGCCGAAGAAGCCGACCGCGGCACCGACCCGAAGTCGACCTTGGTCGTCCTTGGTAGCGTCGGGGTACTGGTCGGACTTGACGAAGTCCTTCAGCGTGATCAGGCCCTTGAGCCGGCCCTGGCCATCGACGAGCGGGAGCTTTTCGATCTTGTTGGCCGCCAGCAGCTGCATGGCGTCCTCGCTGCTGATCCCGACCGATCCGGTGACCAGCGGCATCTTGGTCATCACGTCTCCGACCAGCCGGCTCGGGTCGTTCTCGAACCGCATGTCCCGATTCGTCACGATGCCCAGCAGGCGCATGCTGCGGTCGACGACCGGCACGCCCGAGATCCGGTACCGGCCGCACATCGCGTCGGCCTCGCCGATCGTCGCGTCGGCGGAGATCGTGATCGGTTCGTCGACCATGCCGGCCTCCGACCTCTTCACGACGTCGACCTGGTGAGCCTGATCCTCGATCGAGAGATTGCGGTGGATGATGCCCAGCCCACCCTGACGCGCGATGGCGACGGCCATCCGGGCCTCGGTGACAGTGTCCATCGGCGAGGAGATCAGCGGGATCTTGACCGAGATCCGTTTCGAGACCCAGGTCGAGGTCTCGACCTGGGAGGGCGAGACGTCGCTCTCGTTCGGCTGCAACAAGACATCGTCGAACGTCAACCCGAGGGTGGCGAACGGTCCAGGAACGCCGGCGGGCGTCAGATCACCGGGAAACTCGGACACGGTGGGCCTTTCGTGGTGGGCGTGCAGACCCACATGCTAGTCGCCGAAGACGACGTGTCTGGTTCTCGCCGATCGGTTCCGGACAGCGCGCAGCTCGGGACCGATGCGCTGATCCTGTCGCGGCGCAGAGCTCCCACCGTCCGCATGCCCACATCTGGGCGATGCGGTGCGATAACGCGGGCTTGACGGCCCGAATCCGGCCACATCTGGGCGATGCGGTGCGATGACGCGGGGCTCGAGCGCTGCGTACGGCCGAGACCACTGCGCGCTGAGCCTGTCGAAGCGCAAGCCCACGCCTGTGAGCTGCTCAGGAATACGTACGACCGAGGTTCAGGGCACATCCAACAGGCCTCGGCGGGCGAGCAGCGGCTCGATCCGAGGTGAACGGCCGCGGAAGGCCTCGTACATCTCCATCTCGGGAATACTTCCGCCGCGACTCAGCAGCGACTTGCGGAACCGCTCGCCGGCGTCGCGGAGGCGGTCTCCGTGCTCGCCGAACCACTCGACCGTGTCGGCGTCGAGCACCTCGCTCCACAGGTAGGAGTAGTAGCCGGCCGAGTACCCGCCGGCGAAGATGTGGTTGAAGTACGGTCCTCGATAGCGCGGCGGGATCGTGGCGATGTCCAAGCCGACGGCGGCCAACGCCTCCGCCTCGAAGGCTGTCACGTCGGTCACCCCTTGCGCCTGGTCGTACGTGAGGCGGTGCCATGCGAGGTCGATCCAGGTCGCGGCCACGGAGGCGACGGTCTCGAACCCCTGGTTGAACGTCGGTGGATTGCCGAGCGCAGCCGCCAGGTCGGCCGGCATCGGCGAACCGTCGTCGACCCGACGGGCATAGTGCCCGAGCACCTCCGGCCGGCTCAGCCACATCTCGTTCACCTGGGAGGGGAACTCGACGAAGTCGCGGGCTACCGCGGTCCCGGAGAGCCGTGGGTAGGTCACATCGGACAGCAGGGCATGGAGGGCGTGCCCGAACTCGTGGAACATCGTGCCGACCTCGTCGGTGGTGAGCAGGGCGGGGCTGCCCGGCGGCGGTGCGGGAATGTTCAGGTTGTTCGCGACCACCGGGCGCTCATCCAGCAGGTACGACTGTGCGACCAGCGACTCCGACCAGGCTCCGCCACGCTTCCCGTCGCGGGTGAAGTAGTCGCCGATGAACAGCCCGAGTCCGGCACCGGCAGCGTCGAAGACCTCCCACACCCTGACGTCCGGGCGGTAGCCGTCGAGGTCGTCGCGCCGGGTGAAGGTGAGTCCGTACAGCAGATTCGCCGCGTGGAACACGCCGTCGACGAGCACCGCGTCCAGCTCGAAGTACGGCCGGGTGGCGGCCGCATCGAACGAGTATCGGTCACGACGGACCTGGGCAGCGTAGTAGGCCCAGTCGGCCGCGCCGAACGGCTCGTCGTCGCCGCCGGCGAGCTTGGCGGCCGCCAGCTCCTCCTGCTCGCGCCGGGCGTTCGGGATCGCCGCCGGGATGATTCGTCGGAGCATCTCGTCGACGCTGGCGTTGTCCTTCGCCGTGCGGTCGTCCAGGACGTAGTCGCTGTGCGTCCGGTAGCCGAGCAGGGCTGCGCGCTCGGCCCGCAGCACGACCATCCGCAGCAGCGTCTCGCGAGTGTCGTGCGCATTGCCGCGCGACCCGCGTGCCTGCGCAGCGGCCAGCAATCGGCGCCGGGCAGCGCCACTGCGCAGTGACTCCAGGGCTGGCTGATGGGTCGGGAGCACGAGCGCGATCAGGTAGCCGTCCAGCCCACGCTGGAGAGCCGCCTCGCGGGCCGCGGCGATCGCGTCCGCGCTGAGCCCCTCCAAGTCGGTCACGTCGATGAAATGGACGGCCGCATCGTTGGTGTCGGCCAGCAGCTGGTTGCCGAACGTGGTCGAGCAGTCGGCCAGCTCGAGGTTGATCGCGGCCAATCTCTCCTGCGCCTCCGGGTCCAAGGCGGCGCCGGCCCGGACGAAGTCGGTGTGATAGCGGTCCAGGAGGCGAGCTTGCTCCGCGTCGAGACCGAGCTCCTCGCGCCGCGCGTGCACGGCGGCAAGCCGGGCGAATAGTCGTTCGTCGAGCATGATCGCGTTGCCATGCGCTGCGAACCTCGATGCGTACTCCGTCTCCACCGCCTCGAGCTCCTCGGTGGTGTCGGCGTTGGTCAGCAGCCCGAAGACCGCTCGGGCGCGGCGCAGTGCGCGACCCGAGCGTTCGAGGGCCACCACGGTGTTCTCGAACGTCGGCGGTTCCCGATCGGCGACGATCGCAGCGACCTCGGCCCGCTCGTGAGCCATTCCCTGGTCGAAGGCCACCCGGAATGCCTCCGGGCCGATCTCGGCGAAGCGGGGCAGGCCGTACGGCAGGTCGCTGGGCGCGGCGAACGGATGCAGCGGGGTTGTGTCGGCACTCACGACAGGCGACCATAGCGCGGCGACGAACAGCCCAGACCAAGGTCGGTGCATTCGAGCAATCGGTTCGAGATCCCGTACGTCGTCAGCTCGGTGGAGTACCCGTGTTGCGCAACGTGCCGAGCCGATCGAGCAGCTTGTACCAGAACGGAGCGCCGAGGACGGCCGCGCCGACGCTGAGCAGCAGGCCGATGAGCTTCAGCGTCCAGTCGCCGGCGGTCGTCGGCCATCCCGACCAGCCGATCGGTAGCCCCAGTGCCTCCACCTTCGCCTTCGCGTTGGCGGCGCAGTCGGCATCGGAGGTGCCGCGGGGGCACAGCGTGCCGGCCTGGCCGGCGGCCTGGACGACAGCAGTACGGACGGCCTCGTCGGTGTAGAGCGAGCGAGCGATCGCGATCGAGTCCACCCCACCCAGACTCACGACCAGCACGGCGATGACGATCACCCAGCGCTTGGCCCAGCGCTTGTAGGAACCGGTGATCCGATCCATCTGCGAGTCGAACCACGTCTCGACCGCCTTTCGGAACGCGGTGAGGTCGTCGCCGGCGATCTTGATCAGTGCCTCCAGCGCGTCCCGGAGCTGGTCGTTTCCGGCCGGCAGAGTCCTGACCGCCTCGATCAGCCGGGGCATCGGGCCCGGGTCGCCATCGTGCTCCGGGTCGCCATCGTGCTCCGGGTCGCCATCGTGCTCCGCGTGAGCTGAGCTCAGCAGATCGGTCAGCACTGCCGCGAAGACCGAAGCCGGCAGGTACGACGGTTGGCGGGTCGGTCGGCCGGTGGCCGTGGTCTGGCGAAACGGCAGGACGAGGGGATGGTCGAACACGTCGGCGACACTGAGTCCTTGATCCGAGGGCGCACCGGTGTCGGCCTTCCCCTTGAGCACCCGGCGATAGCGGAGGTGCTCATGCAAGGGGTCCTGGGCCCAGAGCTTTCCCTTCTGGTCGATGCCGTCGATCAGGTCCTGGACGCCGCGGAACAAGAACTTCGCGCGCTTCCGCACCCAGTTGGCGATCATCTCGACGACGCCGGCGCACAGCAGCGCGAGCGCGTAGTAGACGAAGATCAGCCCGAAGGCCACATCGAGGACGGTGCTACCGAACATGTCTGTCCCTCTCCGCCGTCACCGTAGTGATCATGCGGACTCGGGGGAAAGCTCATTTACTGCACTTTGCCGCTTGCCCCCGGAATGCGAACAGGGTGCCCGGACCGCCGAAGCGGACCGAACACCCTGTGTCGAGTGGTGCCTTTACTCAGTGGTGCCTTTACTCAGTGGCTGTGCGAGTGCCCGTGAGCAGCAGACTCGTCCTCTTCCTCGGGCTTCTCGACCACCAGTGTCTCGGTGGTCAGCAGAAGTGAGGCGATGGAGGCCGCATTGGCCAGCGCCGACCGGGTGACCTTGACCGGGTCGATGACGCCGGCCGCGATCAGGTCGCCGTACTCACCGGTAGCGGCGTTGTAACCGCTGCCGACCTCGAGATCGGCCACCTTGGAGGTGATGACGTAGCCCTGCTCGCCACCGTTCTCGGCGATCCAGCGCAGCGGCTCGGCCACCGATCGCTTGACGATCTGGACGCCGGTCCGCTCGTCACCGGTCAGTCCGAGGTCGTCGGACAGCACGCGCGCCGCGTGGATGAGGGCAGAGCCGCCACCGGCGACGATGCCCTCCTCGATCGCGGCCCGGGTCGCGGACACGGCGTCCTCGATCCGGTGCTTCTTCTCCTTGAGCTCGACCTCGGTGGCGGCGCCGACCTTGATCACGCAGACGCCGCCGGCCAGCTTGGCCACCCGCTCCTGCAGCTTCTCCCGATCCCAGTCGGAATCGGTCCGCTCGATCTCGGCCTGCAGCTGAGCCACCCGAGCCTTGACCTCGTCGGCCTCACCCGCACCGTCGACGATCGTGGTGTCGTCCTTGGTGATGATGACCCGACGAGCCCGGCCGAGCACCTCGAGGCCGACCTGGTCGAGCTTCAGCCCGACCTCGGGAGCGACCACAGTGCCACCGGTGAGGGTGGCGATGTCCTCGAGCATGGCCTTGCGCCGGTCGCCGAAGGCCGGAGCCTTGACCGCGACAGAGGTGAACGTGCCGCGGATCTTGTTGACCACCAGGGTGGACAACGCCTCCCCGTCGACGTCCTCGGCCACGATGAACAGCGTGCCGGACGCTCCGATGACCTTCTCCAGCAGCGGGAGCAGCTCGTTCATCGAGCTGATCTTGCCGGAGTTGATCAGGATGTACGGGTCGTCGAGGACGGCCTCCATCCGCTCGGAGTCGGTGACGAAGTAGCCCGACAGGTAGCCCTTGTCGAACTGCATGCCCTCGGTGAACTCGAGTTCGGTGCCGAACGTGTTGGACTCGTCGACCGTGATCACGCCGTCCTTGCCGACCTTGTCGAACGCATCGGCGATCAGGGCGCCGATCTGCTCGTCCCGGGCGGAGATGGTGGCGACCGAGGCCATGTCCTCGGTGGTCTCGACCTCGCGGGCGTTCTCCGCGAGGCGCTCGACAACGGCCGTCACGGCCTGGTCGATGCCTCGCTTCAAGGCGATCGGGTTGGCGCCGGACGCAACGGCCCGCAGGCCTTCGTGGACGAGCGCCTGGGCGAGCACGGTTGCGGTCGTGGTGCCGTCACCGGCCACGTCGTTGGTCTTCGTGGCCACTTCCTTGGCCAGCTGGGCGCCGAGGTTCTCGTACGGGTCCTCCAGATCGACATCACGAGCGACGGTGACACCGTCGTTGGTGATGGTCGGAGCGCCCCACTTCTTGTCGAGAACGACGTAGCGGCCCTTCGGACCCAGGGTGACCTTCACGGTGTTGGCGAGGATGTCGACGCCACGCTCGAGCGAGCGCCGCGCCTCCTCGTCGAACTGAAGGATCTTTGCCATGTGTGGAATTCCTCCGGTTACTTGCTGACGACGGCGAGGATGTCGCGGGCGTTGAGGAGCAGGTACTCCTTGCCGTCGTACTTGACCTCGGTACCGCCGTACTTGCTGAAGATGATGACGTCGTCGACGGAGACATCGAGCGGAACCCGATTGCCGTTGTCGTCGATGCGGCCGGGGCCGGTCGCAATGACCTTGCCCTCCTGCGGCTTCTCCTTGGCGGTATCCGGGATGACCAGGCCGGACTTGGTGACCTGCTCGGCATCCTGCGGCTCAACGAGGATGCGGTCCTCGAGCGGCTTGATCGTGACTGCCACGTCAAACCCCTTTCACGGTGTGTCGTTGTACGTGTGGACCGGCCGATCGACGTCGTCGCGGTGCCGTCGTCGACCGCTGGCACACTCAGGGTGAGAGTGCCAAAACGACATTAGCACTCGTCCCTAACGAGTGCCAGCACTCCCTGCCCACGGACTGGGTTGCGAGGCCTTCGACAGGTCTTCCGGCACCGGAAACTGGGCGCAGACTGCAGATTGAAAGGATCCAGAGTTGCCGTTTCCCCCTTTCCGGACTGGATGGGACCGGCGGCTGGAGTGCGGCGTGGTTAGTTGCCCGGTCCCCTGACTCGGGTGAGGGCTTCCTGGGCGACCCAGTGCGGGCTGGCGTCCGGCGCGGTGATCCGGCAGACCAGCGTGTTGTCGATGACCGAGGTCGCCCGGACGACCGAGACGTGCGTGGGCGGGATCTTGCGTCCGTCGTCGAGCACGATCGGAGCCGCTGGACGGACGGGTGTGCCGACCGCCAGCGGCTTCGGCTTCAGGAACCACATGGCGATCAACAGGATCGGACCGAGCAGGACACCCAGGATCAAGAACAGCCGGTCGTCGTAGCCCTTGCGCCGCGCGTCCCACGCCGCAACCAGGCCGGCGGTCAGGTACAGAACGACGAGGAGGACGTCGGTCACGAGCGGAGACTCTCGGGAGTGAGGAGGGATTCCGGGCGACAGGTCCCGCGAGCGGAGCGAGCTGATCTGATCCAGCCGTCGCCAAGAATCACGACGAACGAGCGAGACCCTGCGCAGCTCGTGACCGCGGAGCGCGGAGCGCGACCATCGAACACGATCAGGCCGACATGACCAGGCAGCTGCCGGTGGCAGTCGCCAGCACCGTGCCGTTGGCGTCTCGTACGTCGCCGTCAGCGAAGGCGACCCGCCGGCCGGGTTTGGTCACCCAGCCCCGGGCCGTCAGCACGCCACTGGCCGCCGTCACCGGTCGCAGGTAGTTGACCTTCAGCTCGATCGACGTATAGCCGGTCCCGGCCGCCAGCGTGCTGTGGACGGCGCAGCCGAGCGCGGAGTCCAACAGGGTGCAGACGAGGCCGCCGTGCACCACGCCGATCGGGTTGTAGACCGACTCGTCCGGGGCGCCGACGAACACCGCTTCGCCGATCTCGACGGAGTGCAGGCTGAAACCGAGCGTCGCGGCGATCGGCGGCGGCGGCAACTCGCCGGCCAGCATCGACCTCAGGTAGTCCAGCCCGGCCATGCTGCGCCCGGCACTCGCGCCGACCATGGGGTCGTACCAGCGGACCGTACGCTCCCGAGCCTCGCCCCACGACGGGCCGGGTCGATCGGATTCCGGCGATGGAACGGAACCGCCATCAGTCTGCGACACGTTTGCCAGCGTAGACGGCCCAAGTCCGCGCCCGAGCGAGCCGGGACGCGCGCTCGAGGCGAGCACACGATGTTCGTGACCATTCCGTGATGAAACGTTCATCCGATCCGCCGTTGCCGGTTATGCTCCCCGGAAACCGTTCCCGGGGGGGCAACGATGAAGGAGCCACGGCAAGATGTCACGACTCAAGGTGTTCGCGCTTGCTCTCGCTGCCTCGCTGATCGGCGGCGGCACGCTTGTCGCACCGACCACGGCTGCGGCGGCCACGCCCGACTGTGAAGCTTTCGACGATCCCATCTACCGGGGGATCAATCCGACGTCCGGCGGTTCACTGCTCACCCCTTGGAGCCAGGAGCTGACCAAGGCAACCTCGTTCTCACAAGGTCGCGGAGTGATCTTCACTGCGTCGATTCAAAGCGATGCAACGTTGGCACCGGTGCACCGGCTCAGGAAGAGCAGCGGCGGGGACTATCTGTACGAGAACGACTCGCAACAGATCGAGGACGCCGTCGCGGACGGTTACGTCGACCAGGGCTCGAGCTTCTCGGCCGCCACCTCTGGGGCGACTTGTCTGGAGCCCGTCTACCGATACGAGAAATCCGGAAGACATCGTTTTGCGTTGCAGGCCAGCGAACGCAACGCACTGGTCGCCGACGGTTGGACCGCGGCCGGAATCGCTTTCTACGCTGCGGACCCGAATCCGGATTCGGACCCCGCTCCTCCCGCCGAGCCCGCTGGAGACACCGAATTCACCTTTGCGGTGATGCCTGACACCCAGCAGGAGGTGTTGCGGCCGAACGACACCCGCTTCGCCAACCGCACGAAGTGGCTGGCCGCCGAGAAGCGCGACCTGGACCTGCGGTTCGTCACGCACACCGGCGACGTGGTCAACTGGGACACCCCGGACCACTCCCAGTACAAGGTCGCGAGCGCCGCCATGACACCGCTCGAGGACGCAGACGTCCCGTACACGCTGGCCATCGGGAACCACGACACCGAGGCAACCGGCGAGGGCGGCGGAGCCCGGGATCCGAAGAACACCAGGACTCTTCAGCGTGACACCACAACGTTCAACTCCTACTTCACGGCGGAGCGGTACGGAACCGTTTCCGCAGAGTTCGAAAAGAACAAGGTCGACAATGCCTACGCGCTCTACGAAGCCGGTGGCGTGAAGTGGATGGTCCTGGTTCTCGAGCTCTGGCCGCGCCAGTCCGTCGTCGACTGGGCAAAGAACGCGGTCGCCGACCACCCGGACTACAACGTCGTGATCGTCACCCACTCCTACCTCAACGAGAGTGGCGAGATCG
This sequence comes from uncultured Actinomycetota bacterium, assembly GCA_963797165.1. GTDB lineage: Bacteria > Actinomycetota > Actinomycetes > Propionibacteriales > Propionibacteriaceae > Microlunatus. Next base: position 22,365 of record CAWCOM010000011.1, on the reverse strand, counting down.
ATACCAGCGCCGGCTACGGCGACACCAGCCCGATGCAGCTCTGGGACAAGCTCGTCTCGCGGTACGCCAACATTCGGATGGTGTTCTCAGGTCACGTCGGCCAAGCCATGCACCGTGTCGATACGGGAATCAAGGGCAACAAGATCTTCACCTACACCGAGGCATTCCACTCCAACACCACGAATCCTGTGCGTCTTGTCACGGTGGACACGGCCACGAACAGTTTGAAGACCTGGATCTACTGCCCGTCGACCAACGAGACGTGGAGCCAGTACACCGTGACCGACACAGACCTGGAACTCGTGCACTGAGCCGAGGCCCTACGAGGCATATATCAAACGCGAGCGGCGATGGGGTGCCGGCGAACCCGGCCCGGCGCCCCGCATCGCGAGCTCGACCGCAGCTGATTCCGTTCAGCTGGTCCAACTCTGTTTCACCGCGGCCACGTTGTAGGTCGGGTAGGACGTCTTCGTGAGCGGCGCGTACACCCAGCTGCGCACCGTGCTGGCCCGGGTGTCGATCTCGATCAGCCGCAGGGGATTCGTCTTGTTGTCGTGCATGGTCAACAAGAACGTGTCGATCCTGTTCTTGCCCACCCCGTAGTCGACGCGGTGGTAACTCTTGCCGGCATGTCCGCACAGCACGATCTTGATGTTGGCGTACTTGGAGATGAGGTTGTCGAAGAGATACTTGGGACTGGTGTCTCCGTAGCCGGCGCTGGTCACCATTGCCCCACCCGCACTCAGATAGGAATGGGTGGTGACGATGACATTGTCATGGGGGTGAGCAGCCACCACGCCCTTTGCCCAGTTGACGACCGCAACTCGGGGCCACAACTCGAGATTCAAGACGAGCCAGGACCGTCCGCCGGCCTCGAAACGACTGTAGGTGTTGTCCACCTTGCTCGGCTCGAACCGGCCGGCGACGTCCTGAGTTCCGCCGTCGAGGTAGGTGTTGAAGGACGTCGTGTCGCGAACCAGTGCGCGCGTCCGATGCGGATCGCAGGCACCGCCGCCGTCACAGACCGCTGCAGTGTCATGATTTCCCGGACTCATCGAGTACGGCACCCTGGCGTCGTTGAGCACAGCCATCGCCTTGTGCGCGACAAGGTATTGGGCGTGGTCGGTCGTGTCCCAGTTCACGACGTCGCCGGTGTGCGTCACGAACCTGAGGTCCAGACTCTTCTGGTTGTCGACCAGCCAATGCGTCCGATTCGCGAAACGTGTGTCTTTGGATGTGAGAACTTCTTGCTGGGTGTCCGGAAGCACCGCGATGGTGAACTTGGTATCGCCGGTCGGCGGTGGCGTCGTGGTCGGCGGCTTGGTCGGAGGTGAGGTCGGCGGCTGCACCGCGGCCGGCGCTTTGGCGACCCAGAAGACCTTTTTCTCGGCGGACCAGCCCTGCTTCTTCAGCCCCGCTTGATCGGCGGCGGTGACCACGAAGCGGTGCAGCTTCCCCTTGTGGAATCGGTAGACAGCAGTAAGGCAGGACCCGGACGTCGAGTACGCGTAGAACCCCGTGCCGTTGTCCTTGTAGCCCTTTTTCTTGAGCTTGGAGATCTCACTCTTGCTGGTGGTGTAGATGCGGTCGTGGTTCTTCTTGTTGTAGAGAACCCGGACCTTGGCCAGGCCCTTCTTCTTGCTGCCGCCCTTGAAGAGCACTCCTTTGTCGGTGTACCCGCTCTTCTTGAGCGCCGCAAAGCGCTTCGTGTTGTGAGTCAAGATGTTGACCCCGCGCTTGGCGTCCACGAAGAGGTGGACGCTCTTGGTCAGCGAGGCACACTTCGAGGCTGCCGTCGCCGGGTCCGAAGACAGGAAGACGATGCTGCCGACCAGCCCGATGGCAGCCGCGAGAGCGACGGCTACCGTGCGCAGCTGGAGGCCAGGGGTGGTGGTTCGCATCGCAACTCCGCCGTGTCAGTGGATTCCCGAAAGACTCCCCCGAGCCGCGCTCAGTGTAAGCACAGCGGGGATTTCCGCAAAGGGTCTCGGCGAAATGCGTCACGGGATCGGTACGCGCCGCACAGCCAGGACGGTCGCGCCCTTCGGTGTGCGGGTGACGAGGAAGGTGGCTGCGGCGGGGCCACGCGGGGCCAGCCGGCGACGTAATCGCGCCGGGTCGAGGTCGATTCCCCGCTGTTTGATCTCGAGTGAACCGATATCGCGCTCGCGCAACCATCCCCGTAGGGCCTTCTCTGTGTACGGCAGACGCTCGAGGACCTCGAAGGCTTGGGCGAACGGGGTGGGCACGACGTCGTCGCTGCTCAGGTACGCGATCTTGGGATCGATCAGGGTGGCGCGCAACCGGACGGCCAGCACCTGGATCGCTCCGGCACGGATGACGGCTCCGTCTGGTTCGTACACATAGCGCCCGATCGGGCCGATCTCGACGCCGGGTCCGGTTGCGTCGGCCAGCAGGCTGGTCGGACCCTCCTGATCGACGATCACCGTCGCCCGGCGGGCGTCGGGGATCGCTCCACCGCCGGCCCAGAGGGCCGCCTCCAGCGTGGTCCCGCCATGGCTCACCCACTCCGCCTCGACGCCCCGTGGAATGTCGGCGTGCGGCAAGGCCGGCCCCAACTTCACGCCGGCGATCCGATCTCCGGACAGCAGTCGCAGCACGAAAGGCCACGACGGCGAGAAGTCCGAGAGCCGCCAGACCCGGCCAGTGCTGTTGCGGCGCGCCGGATCGGCGAACCAGGCCCAGTCCGACGTGGTCGTCGCGCGCGTGCTCTCGACTTCCCGCTCGGCGTCGCCGACGACGACGTCGTACGTCGGAGCGCAGGAACTGCCGTCGTCCGAGCCCTCGACGGAGACGGTGCGCAGGTTCGCAGCGGCTACCGCGGCCGTGTCGGTGTCGACGTCGACCGCTCGCACGGACAGGCCGGCTCGCAGGAAGGCGATGGCGTCCGCGCCCACCCCACAGCCGAGATCGTCCACCCCGGTCGCGCCGCCGGCCCGGAACCGCGCAGCGTGGTGGGCAGCAATAGCGGGTCGGGTCGCCTGTTCCAGACCGTCCCGGGTGAAGAACATCTGCCGGGCATCCTCACCGAACTTGGTGGCCGCCCGCCGGCGCAGCGATTCCTGGGTGAGTGCGGCGGCGGCGAGGTCGGGACCGAACCGGCTTCGCATCCGCTGCGCGGCCGCCAACGACTCGAGGTCGCTCTCGGCCGCCGCGGCGGCCAGTGCCAGCTCGGTCAGGCCCAGCGGGAGCACGACGATCTCAGACGAGGATCCGAGAGACCGGAAGGGACGGATCGGCGCCGATGTCGAGGCTGGACGGCGGACCGTCCGCGGCGATGACCTCGGCCCCGAGGACGGCGATCATCGCTCCATTGTCGGTGCACAGGCCGGGTCGCGGGGTCCGCAGTGCGATCCCGGCCGCCGTGGCGCGCTCCGCCAGCAGCGCCCGCAGCCGCTGGTTGGCGGCGACTCCACCGCCGATCAGCAGGCTCTGTGCCCCGGTCGCCCGGCAGGCGTCGACCGCCTTGGCGGACAGCACGTCGCAGACGGCCTCCTGGAACGAGGCGGTGACATCGGCGATCGGCACCGGCTCGCCGTCCCGCTCGCGCGTCTCCACCCAACGGGCAACGGAGGTCTTCAGACCCGAGAACGAGAAGTCGAACCGGTGCTTGGCCAGATCCTTCGGAGCCGTCAGTCCACGCGGGAAGCGAATTGCGGCTGGGTCGCCGGTCGCCGCCTTGTCGATGTGCGGCCCGCCGGGATAGGGCAGCCCGAGCAGCCGGGCGACCTTGTCGTACGCCTCACCGGCAGCGTCGTCGATCGTCGAGCCCAGCTCCGTGATCGAGGTGGCGATGTGGTCCACCTGGAGCAGCGAGGTGTGGCCGCCCGAGACGAGCAGGGCCACGCACGGTGTCGGCAGCGGTCCGTGCTCGAGCAGGTCGACGGCGACGTGTCCGGCCAGGTGGTTGACGCCGTACAGCGGCTTGTCCAGCGCGACGGCCAGGGCCTTGGCTGCGGCCAGCCCGACGACCAACGCGCCCATCAGACCCGGCCCGGCCGTGACGGCGATGCCATCGATCTGGGACAGGTCGACGTCGGCTCTCTCGCAGGCGCGGCGCAGGGTCGGCAGCATCGCCTCCAGGTGCGCGCGACTCGCCACTTCGGGAACGACACCACCGAACCGGATGTGCTGCTCGACGCTGGAGGCGACCTCGTTGGCCAGCAGCTCGTCGCCGCGGACGATGCCGACTCCCGTCTCGTCGCAGGACGACTCGATGCCGAGCACCAGTGGCCCGTCCGCGCTCATGCTTCGATCCTCCTCACGATTCGACCTGTCCTTCGGCCCACCGAGGCAGCTCCCAGAACTTGAGGATCAGGGCGTGCCGGCCCTGGCCGTAGTAGTTCTCCCGCGCCGCCAGCTGCTCGAAGCCGAACTTCTGGTACGCGGCAATGGCCGGTTCGTTGTCGTACGCGACCTCCAGCAGCACCGATCGGGCGCCGGCGTGGCGCACCGCGAGGAGTCCGGCCCTGATCAGGGCGCTCCCGATGCCGGTGCGGCGATGACGTCGCGCCACGATCAACCGGTGCAGGTCGGCGCTACGGTCCACGGTCTGCAGCGTGATCACGCCGACCGGGTGGTGCGCCCGCGCGATCAGCACAGTCCGTTGCTCCCCGAGCAGCTCACCGAGCCAGCTTCGCTCGCTCCACTGCTCCTCCGGCTCGAAACCCTCCTGCTCGAGCGCCATGATCGCGGCGAGATCGTCGCGGCGGGCAGGCAGGATGCTGATGTCCGACGTACTCATGCCGGTCGTCTGCCGCGATCGGGACGGCGGTGCAGGACGGACTTTCGCCTGGTGGGTACGGCCGCGTCCGGTCGGCGCAGATAGAGCGGAGTGCTACCCGCGTCCGGCAGACCTGGACCACGGATCGCCAGGCTGCGCGGATCGATCCGCCGCGGGCCTGCCGTGGATCGGGCCAGGTCCGGATACAGGTCGGCACCCGGCCCGACCGTCGGGAGGTTCGGCAGCTGATCGGGCTGTCCCACCGCCGGGCCCTCGAGACGGGTTCCGTCGGCCGCATAACGGGCCCAGTAGAGCTCCTTGCGTCGCGCATCTGTCGCCACCAGGAACTCCTCGCCCGATCCCGGTTCGGAGCTGTCTGCGTGCTCTGCGGCGATCACGTCGAGGGTGCAGATCCCATGCAGTCGGGCGCCCAGCATCGCGGCCAGGACCTGCGCCGTGACGACACCGACCCGCAGACCCGTGAACGGCCCGGGACCCAGTCCGACGACGATCTCGTCGACCTCGCCCAGGCTGACGCCCGCCTGATCGACGACTCGGGCGATGGTCGGCATCAGCTGCTCGACCTGGGCGAGTCGATCGTCGACGACGTCTCCGCCCAGGTACGTCCCGCCACGCGCCAGGCCCACCGTCACCACCGTCGCGGTGTCGACCGCGAGAACGAGAGCCGGCTCAGGCATCGCGCACCGTCGACTCCGACTCTTCGTCGAGCAGGCGGGTCAGGTCGACGCCTCGCCAGCGATCGCCGACCGCGGTAATGATCATGGTCCGCGGGTCTGGCGGGTCCTGGCGGTCGACTCCGGCTGCCGTGCCGGCATGACCGGACGCGCCACCCGCCGCACCGGAACGGATGATCTCGATCTCCAGCCGGTCATCCGCCAGCCCTTCGGCGATTCCCTCACCCCACTCGACGACCGTCACCGAGGAACCCAGCGTGGCATCCAGGTCGAGGTCGTCGAGCTCCACGGCGCCGCTGAGCCGATAGGCGTCCACGTGGACCAGTGACGGGGCTCCGTCGAGGTCCTGATCCGGCCGGGCTGGATGGATCCGGGAGAGCACGAACGTCGGCGAGATGACGTGGCCTTGGACGCCCAGACCCGCGGCGATGCCTTGGGTGAGGGTGGTCTTGCCGGCGCCCAGCTCGCCGCTGGCGATCAGCACGTCGCCCGGCCGCAGCAGCCGGGCGAGCCGGGCACCGACCTGCTGCATCTCCACCGCAGTCGGCACGACCAGAGCCGTGGGCAGCTCTCGACCGAGGATGACTCCGTGCGGCTGAGGACGTACCGGGGTGAACCCGCGGTGCTGCCAGAAGGCGATCAGCTCGTCGAACTCGGCACGAGCGAACAGCTCCACCCGGCTGAAGCCGAGCTCCGCCGCGTACGACAGCGCAGAGCCCACCATCGCCGACGCTACTCCATGCCGCTGGAAGTCGGGATGGACACTGACTCGCTGGAACGTGGCGAGGGTGTCGCTGAGTCCGGTGATCACGATCGACCCCGCCGGCTGACCGTCGACCTCTGCGTAGATGCCGCCGCCGGCCGCCAGCAGGTCGCTGATCGACTCGGCCGTCTCGTCGACCGCAGTCGACGGCGGGTCCAGCGGCGGACGCGCGCCGAACGCGGCGTGGATGACCTCGACCATCGCGGGAGCGTCGCCGTGGGTCGCCACCGCAATGACCAGATCAGCTACCGAGGCGTTCACCAGCGGCAATGGTAGTGAACGCCGCCCATCTGTTGTGCACCGTCACGGATCACGGACGCGGTCCGCTCCCCCGGCGACCGTTCCGGCCGCGACCCGGGCCGTCGCCGCGGCGACCATTGCCGTGACGATCGGGCCGATCAGTGTGGGGCCGGTCGGAGTGTGGCTTGCGCACCGGACGACGCGGAGCGATCACCTTGTCGTACTCGCGCTGAGTGACCGCGAGACCGCTGGGCACCTGCGCGCCGGTGACCGCGGCCAACGTGGCATCGCCGGGGCCGGCGGTCATCGGTTCCGTGCGGACGCCGGCCTGGGAGACCAGTCGAGTCACCTCACGACGCTGCTGAGGCAGCGCGAGCGTGACGACGACGCCCCGGCCGCCAGCCCGCGCGGTCCTGCCGGCGCGGTGCAGGTACTCCTTCGGTCCGGCCGGCGGATCGACCTGGAGCACGAGACCGACCTCGTCGACATGGATGCCGCGGGCCGCGACGTCAGTCGCGACCAGGACAGGCAGCTCGCCGGCCTTGAACGCGGCCAGGATGCGGGTGCGGACGGACTGGTTCAAACCGCCGTGCAGCGCACCGGCGAGCACGCCGGCTTCGCGGAGCTGCTCGGCGACCCGCTCGGCTCCGAGCTGAGTCCGGACGAACACCACGGTGCGCCCGTCGCGGCCCGCGATCTCCGTGGTCACCAGCTGCTTCTCCTTGGGCTGGATGTGCACGATGCGGTGCTCCATCGTCGTCACGCTGGCCTGACCGGTGTCGACCTCATGGGTGACCGGGTCGGTGAGATAGGTCCGCACCAGGCCCTGAGTGGCGCGGTCGAGGGTCGCGGAGAACAGCAGTCGCTGACCATCGGCCGGGACGGCGTCGAGCACCGTGGTGACGGCCGGCAGGAAGCCCAGGTCGGCCATGTGGTCTGCCTCGTCCAGGACGGTGATCTCGACGGCGCCGAGATCGGCGGCGCCGCGTTCCATCAGGTCGAGCAGCCGCCCCGGAGTGGCGATTACGATGTCGACGCCACGCTCGAAGGCGCGCAGCTGAGGGGCGTACGCCATCCCGCCCGCGACCAGGGTCAGGGAGAGGTTCAGGGTTGCGGCCAGCGGAGCGAGCGCATCGTGGACCTGCATGGCGAGCTCGCGGGTCGGCAGGAGCACGACGCCGCGGGCCTGGTGCTTGGCGCCGGAGCGACCGGCGGCGAGCCGGGTCAGCATCGGCAGCCCGAATGCCAGGGTCTTGCCCGAACCGGTCTGCCCGCGGCCGAGGACGTCCCGACCGGCGAGCGCGTCGGGAATGGTCGCAGCCTGGATCGGGAACGTGGTGGTGATCCCGGCGGCGGCGAGACCTTCGACCAGGGTGGTCGGCAGGCCGAGCTCGGCGAACTCGACATCGCGGGCCGGCCGCACGTATGTCGACTGTTCGGTCGACCACGCGATCGGTGCCGCATCCGCGGGGCGGGGGGCCTGCCGCTCCCGACGGGCCGGCGATCCGCCGGCGGCGCTGGGACCGCCACGGGGACGATCATTCGTCGGCCGATCGGCGCCGCTGTACTGCGGCCGCCGGTCGTCGCTCGAGCGGTTCTTGCTCCAGCGATCGTCGGAACGTCGACCCTCGTACGAGCGGTTGCGATCGTTGGAAGGCCGATCGTCGTTCCAGCGGTTGGCGGGACGGTCGTTCCAGCGGTTGGCGGGACGGTCGGTCGAGCGTCGATCCTCGTACGAACGGCTGGCGGGACGCTCGCTGGAGCGGCGATCTTCGTACGAACGGCTGTTTTCCCAGCGGTCGCCGCCGGCGGAACTGCGCGGGGCGGAGGTCGGACGAGACGTGCTGGTGCGGGACGTGCCAGGGCGAGTCGTGCTGGTCCGGGCCTGCGACGTGCGCGGATCGCTGGTGCGAGTGCGCTCGGCACGCTCAGCTGCGGTCCAACGACGCTTCGGGTCCTGGTTGCGGTTGGCGGGCTGACGGCGGGCGCGCGACTGCGCAGGCTGCCGGTTGGGCATGGTGATACTCGGTCTCTGCCCGTGTTCTGGGCGATCGGGGGCAACGTCAGCGCCCGGCCGCAGAGTCTGAAGCAGGAAGACGAGCCCACGCGTCGGACATCAGTGGCGATCGACGCGGGTGGTCCGGGCGGCACGACGCCGCCGGAAGTGACAACGATACCAGTCAGAGGCCCTTCGGACCCAATCGCGAACCGCCCGGCGTCCCGGCTCGCCGGTTGGGGCCGGTCCCCGCGAGGTCCGTCACACCTTCCGGAAAAGTGGGCGCAAACAACAACGATCACCGGCGTGTCGATGTTGTTTGCGACCAGTTTTCGGGGGCCGGAGGTGATCGGCCGGGCCGGTGGAAGGCTCAAGGAGATCAGAGGTTCTGGCGGACCCGTTCGAGCAGGTGATCGAGGACGGCGTTGAACTGCTCGTGGTGCTCGATCAGTCCGAGGTGTCCGCAGTCGGGAAGGATGTGGGCGTCGGCGGTCGGCAGCAGCTCGATGATCCGCTCGGTGTGCGCGACCGGCGTGATCACGTCGTCCTCGCCGCCGACCACCGCGGTCGGGATCTTCGACAGAGACGGGACGATGTCGTACGCGTCGAGGTCGGCGAAGGCCGGGTAGAAGTCGGCGACCACCTCCAGTGACGTCTCACCGAGCATCTGGGTGGCGAACTCGACATAGCTGTTGGGTACGTCGGAGCCGTACGCCATCCGCCGGGTCACCACGAAACCCAGGTCGGAGCCGGCCTTGCGAGCTTTGCTGACCACCTCCGGGACGCGATTCAGGGTAGTCATCAGCGGCTCCGCGATCCGGGAGAAGGTCCGTCCCGGGAGCCCGCGGATCGGCGAGTAGTCCGCCATCTCCCCGGCGGAGGTGCAGAACAGGGCGACGCCACGGATCCGATCCCCGAACAGCTGGGGATGCGTCCGGGCGAGCTCCATGATGGTCATGCCACCCATCGAGTGACCGACCAGCACCAGCGGTCCGTCGCCGGCCACCTCGTCGAGCACCTGAAGCAGATCCTTGCCGAGCTGCGGGATCCGGCAGTTCTCGGGCGCCGAACGGCCGGACCGACCATGGGAACGCTGGTCGTAGAGCACCTGGCGCACCTCGCCGCGGAAGTGCTTGCGCTGGAAGTGCCAGCAGTCCAGGCTCAGTGCGTACCCGTGGATCCAGACGATCGTCAGGTCGGAGTCGAGCTCGTCGATCTCGGTGTGCAGCACGACCCCGTCGGACGTGATGACGTCGGGCCCCGCGGACCGCAGCCCGAAGAACTGCTCGTCATCGTTGTCCCCGCGCTGGATCCGCTTGTTGACGATGCGCCGTTCCAACTCGAGCCCGACCGCGACGCCGCCTGCGGCGAGCGCGGCTACCCCGGCCACCAGGCCGAGACCGGCACCCCATCGGCTCGCCATCAGCTCTCCCCTGTCCCATCCTCGGCTGGAATCTCGTCCTCGGCTGGAATCTCGTCCTCCGCTGGTATCTCGTCCTCCGGGGCCGTGTCCTCGAACGTCCCGACATACACCCTCGGCACCCGGCCACCGATCCGGCTGACGATCTCATATCCGATCGTGTCCGCGTGTCGCGCCCACTCCTCGGCCGAGGGTTCACCGTCCTCGCCGGAGCCGAACACGACCACCTCTTCGCCGATCGCGGCGTCTGACTCCGGACCGAGCTCAACGACGAACTGATCCATACAGATCCTGCCTCGCACCGGCACCCGTCCACCTCGCCAACCGACTTCGGAACGATTGCCGGCTTGCCGCGGGATGCCGTCGGCATAGCCGAGCGGCACCAGTCCGACCACCGTGTCGGACGGGGCCGTCCACGTCCAGCCGTAGGAAACCCCGCTGCCGGCCGCGATCCGCTTGACGTTCGTGAGCTGGGCCCGCAGCCGCATCGCCGGCCGGAGCGTGACCCCCGCCAGGGCCGCCACCCCGGGCGCGGGATCGATCCCGTACGCGGCAATGCCGATCCGGACCAGGTCCAGCCGGGAGGCCGGCACGATCAAGGTGCCGGCCGAGTTCGCCAGGTGCCGAAGCTCGGGCTCGAGCCCGGCCGCCCGTGCATCGCGCTCGGCGGTGCGGAAGTTCTCGAGCTGGTAACCGACCGAGGGGTGTTCCCGCTCATCCGCTGCCGCCAGGTGCGACCACAGACCGACGACCTCGACGGCGCCCGTCGCCTGCGCTGCTGCGGCGGCCGCGCAGACCTCGGGCCACTGCGCCGCCGAAGCGCCGTTGCGAGACAACCCGGTGTCGGCCTTGAGCTGAAGCCGGGCGCGCCGCCCGGCGATCGCGGAAGCCGCCGCCACGGCGTGCACCTGGTCGACCGTGGAGGCTGTGACGTCGACCTCGGCGGAGACCAGCGGGGCGAGGTCCTCGTCCGGGCCGTACAGCCAGGTGAGCACGCGGCCGGTGTCCCCCTTGTCCCGCAGCCGCAGCGCTTCGCCGGGCGTCGCCGCCCCCAGCCAGGTCGCTCCGGCCTGCCGAGCGGCACGGGCGCAGGCCAGCATGCCGTGGCCGTACGCGTCGGCCTTCACCACGACCATCACCTGGGCACCGTCGGCGACGGCCGCGAGCGCGGAGATGTTCGCCCGGAACGCATCGAGATCGATCTCGGCGCTCGCAGTGGCCGGGGCAATCAGCCCGCTCACCGTGTCCGGATGACCGCCATCGGGTGTCACCGGTGGCCTCCGCGCGGAAATTGTGCGGGCCAGTAGTGCGCAACCGGGGCCGCCGAGCGCGCCGATCGACAGATACGCGGCACTGGCCCGCACTTTTTCCGCGAGCTCAACGCCAGTCTCCGCTTCGCAGCTTGTCCAGCTCTTCCTCGCGGACTCGTTGCAGGCGGCCGACCTCTCCCGGGATCAGCTCAGCCAGCCGCTGCGGCGGTACGGGCCCGGGATGCCGGGCGGCCGTCGACGCCTGGATCGAGGCCGCCACCGCCGCTGCCCGGGGAGTCCGCAGCCCGGCCGCCAGCAGAGTCGCGCAGATCCCGCCGAGAACGTCACCCGATCCCGCCTGACCCGTCCACGCCGGCCCCGCGAGGGCGACGTCGATCCACGGCTGCCCGGGACTGGCGACGAGCTGGGTCGCGCCCTTGAGCAGCACGGTCGCACCGGTCTTCGCGACACCCGCGCGGACGGCTCTGACCGGGTCGTCGGTGACCCATGACCGTTCCTCGTCGAGCAGCCGGGCCAGCTCGCCGGCGTGCGGTGTGAGCAGCCACCTGGCGGGCAGCTGTTCGGGGAGGAAGCGCAGGCCGTCGGCGTCGACCACCGTCGGCAGATCCTCGTCCAGCAGCCGACCGATGACCTCCCCGCCATCGGGACGGTCGCCCCAGCCCGACCCGACGAGGTGGGCCTGCACCCGCCCGGGTGAGAAGACGACGTTCGGCAGCGTCTGGCGGATGATCTCCGCCGGCACGTCCGCCCCGAGGAAGCGCACCATCCCGGCACCCGCGTACACCGCACCGTGGGTCGACAGCACCCCGGCCCCTGGATAGCTGTCGGAGCCGGTGTCGATTCCCACCACGCCTCGGGAGTACTTGTCCGACCTCGCATCCGGGTAGGGCCAGAAGGCAGCCAGCTGCTCCTCGTTGACCGGACGAAGCCAGCGGGCGTCCGCTGCGCGATCGCTTGCCGGCCCGAGCCCGATGCTCACCACCTCGATCTCGCCGCACCGGCTACGGGCCGGTTCGATCACGTGGCACGGCTTCGCTTCGCCGAACGTCACCGTCCGGGTCGCGGTGAAGGCCGCGCCGGGTACGGCACCGGAGTCGGCGTCCACCCCCGACGGCAGGTCGACGGCGACCAGCGGCATCAGCCACTGGGTGCACGCGCGGGCCAGCGCCGCAATGGGGTCGGGCAGGCCGGCCCGGCCGCCGATCCCGAGGACCCCGTCGAGCACGACATCGGCAGCCGGGCGTTCGTGCAGTCGCGCTTCGGGATCCAGCCCGAGGTCGGCGAGGTCGATCAGTCGCCCACCGGAGGCCAGCAGCGCTGCCAGTCCACGCTCGTGCGGATCGCCGAGGCAGCGGACCGCGGTGACGCTGACCCCGCGACGGACGAGCGCCGCCCCGGCGAACAGTGCGTCGCCGCCGTTGTTCCCCGGACCGACCAGCACCATCACCTTCGCGCCGTACAGCCGTACGCGAGTTCGGACCAGCTCGCGGGCCGTGCTGATCGCGAGGGCATGCGCGGCTCGCTGCATCAAGGTGTCGGCGCCGACCGTCTCAAAGGCTTGCTCCTCCATCGCGCGGATGGTGGCAACGTCGTACGCGTCGTAGATGTCCACAGGCTCAAGCCTCACAAACGACGACCGCTGACGCGATACCGGCGTCATGCGACAGCGAGACGTGGATCGTGCCGATCCCGAGCTCGCGGGCGCGCGCGGCGACCGTGCCGGTGATCGCGAACCACGGCCGACCGGAGGCGTCAGTTCGGATCTCCGCGTCCTGCCAGGACATCCCGCTCGGCGCCCCGAGCGCCTTGGCCAACGCCTCCTTCGCCGCGAACCGGGCGGCCAGCGAGGCCACCGGCCGCTCCGCCTCGGTCGGTGTGAACAGCCGCTGCACCATCCCGGGCCGACGGCCGATGGATGCCGCGAACCGGTCGACGTCGCAGACGTCGATGCCGATCCCCACGATCACGCGGTCACCCAGCCGCTCCAGCCGCTCCAGCCGCAGCATCCCCGGTTCCGCCCGCAAGCCCACATCCCCGCGCCCGCCTCGGTCCTGCCCCTGCCCCCTGCCCCTGCCCGATCTTCGCTCCCTTTGCGCGCCTTTGCACCCTGTACAAGGGGTGCAAGGAGGCGTAAAGGGAGCAAGGTTGCGCTGGGAGACACCGCAGAGGTGAGTGGGCGCCGCGCCACCGCCATTCCACCGCGTCCGACCTCGACCGCTCGGCGGACCCGACGCCGAGCGATCCTCATTCGACCGTGACCGACTTGGCCAGGTTGCGCGGCTGGTCGACGTCATGGCCCTTACGGGTGGCCAGCTCGCAGGCGAACACCTGCAGCGGCACAGTGGCGACCAGGGGCTGCAGCAGGGTCGATACCTTCGGCAACCGGATCAAAACGTCGGCGAACGCGTCGACTTCGTGGTCGTCGACCTCCGCGAGCACGATCGTCCGGGCGCCGCGGGCCCGGATCTCCTGGATGTTGGAGACCACCTTGTCGTGCAGCAGGTCGCGCCCCTGCGGGGGTACGACGACGAAGACGGGCAGATCCTCCTCGATCAGGGCGATCGGGCCGTGCTTCAGCTCTCCGGCGGCGAAGCCCTCGGCATGGATGTACGCGAGCTCCTTCAGTTTCAGCGCGCCCTCCAGTGCCACCGGGTACCCCACGTGCCGACCGAGGAACAGCACCACCCGCTCGTCGGCGAAGTCGGCAGCCAGCTTGAGCACCGGATCCATCTCCTCCAGCAGACTCGAGATCGCGTCCGGAACGGCGGCCAGCTCGTCCATCACCAGTGCGATCTCGTCGCCGAACTTCGTCCCGCGCACCTGGGCGAGGTACAGGCCAAGCAGGTAGCACGCGACCAGCTGGGTCAGGAAGCCCTTGGTCGAGGCGACCCCGATCTCCGGACCCGCGTGGGTGTAGATCACCGCGTCGGATTCCCGCGGGATGGTCGACCCATTGGTGTTGCAGATCGCCAGCACCCGGGCCCGCTGCTCTCGGGCGTGCCGGATCGCCATCAAGGTGTCGGCGGTCTCGCCGGACTGGCTGATCGCGACGACGAGAGTGGTCGGCCCGACGATCGGATCGCGGTAGCGGAACTCGCTCGCCAGCTCCACCTCACAGGGGATCCGGGTCCAGTGCTCGATCGCGTACTTCGCCACCAGTCCCGAGTAGAAGGCGGTGCCACAGGCGATGATGACGATCTTGTCGATCCGACGCAGCTCGGCGGCGGAGATCCGGATCTCGTCCAGGGTCAGCGCACCTTCGGCGTCGTAGCGGCCGAGCAGCGTGTCCGCCACCGCTTTGGGCTGCTCGAAGATCTCCTTGCGCATGAACCAGTCGAAACCGCCCTTCTCGGCAGCGGTGAGGTCCCAGTCGACGTGGAACGGGCGGACGGCCGCAGCCACCCCGTCGAAGTCGGTCACCTCGACGCTGTCCGCGGTGATCGTGACGACCTGGTCCTGGCCCAGCTCGATCGCCTCCCGGGTGTGCTCGATGAAGGCGGCCACGTCGGAGGCCACGAAGTTCTCCCCGTCGCCGACCCCGACGACCAACGGCGAGTTCCGGCGGGCAGCCACGACCCTGCTGGGATCTGCGGCGTCCACCGCGACCAGGGTGAACGCTCCGTGCAGCCGATGGCAGACACCACGCATCGCGGCCGTGAGATCGAGCCCGCCGGCCACCTCCAGACCGAGCAGCTGGGCGACCACCTCGGTGTCGGTCTGCGACACCATCGAGATCCCTTCGGCGGCGAGCTCGGTCCGCAGCGCGACGAAGTTCTCGATGATCCCGTTGTGCACGACGGCGACCCGACCGTTGTCGGACACATGCGGGTGGGCGTTGACGTCGGTCGGTCCCCCGTGGGTCGCCCAGCGGGTGTGTCCGATGCCGACACCGGTCACCGGCAGTGGGTGCGCGGCGAGCTCGGCATCCAGGTTGCCGATCTTGCCCGCCTTCTTGGCGCTCAGGATCTCACCATTGCCGACCACGGCAACCCCGGCTGAGTCATAGCCGCGGTACTCCAGGCGGCGTAGCCCCTCGACGACGACACCGATGGCCGGCTGCGGGCCGACGTACCCGACGATTCCACACATAGCACCGAAGGCTAGTCGGGATCACCCGCCACGGCAGGTCGATCGCACACGTGGCGGGCGTCAAGCGGCGTTCCGGCACCGGCTGGGGATCGCAAGCAGAGACGAATCCGTCGCTAGTGTTTCCCCATGCCGCATGACGCGCAGCTGTCGGGCCCGTTCGTGGAGCTCAGCCGCGCCACCTGGGCGGACCTGGCCGAGACCACGGCGCTGCCGCTCGATGCCACGACCCTGGAGAAGCTGCGCGGCCTGTCGGACCCGACGTCGCTGACCGACGTACGCGAGGTCTACCTGCCGCTGACCGCGCTGCTCAGCAGGTACGTCCGGATCACCGGCGAGCTGCACCACTCGACCAACGCGTTCCTCGGGTTGGCCACGACCCGCACGCCGTTCGTGATCGGGATCGGCGGCTCCGTCGCGGTCGGCAAGTCGACCACCGCCCGCCTGCTCCGGGAGCTGCTGGCCGCGCTCCCGACCCCCGGGGCGCCAGGGGCCGGCACGCCCGAGCACCCACGGGTCGAGCTGGTCACCACGGACGGCTTCTTGTTCCCCAATGCCGAGCTGGACCGTCGTGGGCTGATGCACCGCAAGGGATTCCCGGAGTCGTACGATCGCCGGTCCCTGCTGCAGTTCGTGATCGACGTGAAGTCCGGAGCCGAGGAGGTCACCGCACCGGTCTACAGTCACCTCGTCTACGACATCGTGCCCGACGTCGCCGTGACGGTCCGGCGGCCCGACATCTTGATCGTCGAAGGGCTGAACGTGCTCCAACCGGCGCGGGTCCGGCTGGACGGCCGCGCCGGCATCGCGGTCAGTGACTTCTTCGACTTCTCTGTGTACGTCGATGCTGCGACCGAGGACATCCGGGACTGGTACGTCAGCCGGTTCCTGTCGCTGCGCGACACCGCGTTCCGCGACCCGCGCTCGTACTTCACCCGGTACGCCGATCTCAGCCACGAACAGGCGGTCCGCCAGGCCAGCCATCTCTGGGACACCATCAACGGACCGAACCTGGACCGCAACATCCTGCCGACCCGAGATCGAGCCACCGCCATCCTGCGCAAGGACCGCGATCACCGGGTCAAGTGGGTGCGCATCCGGAAGGTCTAGCGCACCGGCCGCCCCGGGCCCCGGTTCCGCCTCCGGTGGCGCGGGCGCCAGTTCTGCGGAGCGCCGAAACCACGTACGTACCCACCCCATGGGTCGCAAACGTGTCACCGCAACACCGGAACCGCCATGTACCCACCCCATGGGTCGCAAACGTGTCACGTCGGCTCTGGTCGGAGAGAACCACTCTGGCCTGGCCCGAGAACACCTCGAGCGGCCGGTGACCCGGGGCCAGAAATACTTCCATCAGCGTGTATCAGAGCTGGGGGGGCGATCTCTTGGTGTTTCGAGTCCGCTCACCCGAGGCCAGGCACCCGTTGCGCACCTGACCAACTCGATGCGGGGCGGAACTCGCGCAGCATCATCGATGTCGACCGGGGGGACGATATCGGTCAGCACCTCGACGCCTACCTGGGGGGCGACGTCGAGCAGCACATCGACGCGGGCCGGGGACTCATCGTCGAACAACACGATCGCAGGTCTGGGACCGGAAGAAGTTTGGGGGAATTCCGATCTGAGGACCCGGGGAGGCGTGCGACGCGTCGAGCGCCGCATGAAGAAGAACGACGAGGGCCGGTTTGCTGGGGGGCAACCGGCCCTCGTCCCATCTCCTGGTGGAGTGCTCACGGCCGCGAAACAGGATGATTTCTTTCGTCCTCCACTCGGGCATCCAACTCTGCGCGCCGGCGGGCAACTCCGCGCATCGGCGCCGATGCGCGAAGCAGCCCGTGAGTGCGCGAAGTTACTGGGATGCGTGAGGCGCCCTTCGACAGGCTCAGGGCACAACCAACCCCCAGCGCCGGCCCTTCCTCAGGCTCAGAGCGCAAGAGCGGCGCGAGGCGAGGCGCTAGAGGGCGAGCGACTCCTGGACGACGGAGGCCAGCCGCTCGGCGACCGAACGGGCTTCCTCGGAAGTCTTTGCCTCGACCATCACCCGGACCAGCGGCTCGGTGCCGGACGGTCGCAGCAGGACCCGTCCCGCGGAGCCGAGACGAGCCGCCTCGGCGGCAACAGCGCTGGTCAGCGCCGGATCGGAGTCGGCGCGGGACTTGTCGACGCCCTGCACGTTGATCAGCACCTGCGGCAGCCGGGTCATCACCGATGCCAGATCGGCCAGCGACCGGCCGGTGCGAGCCATCCGGCTCATCAGGTGCAGGGCGGTCAGCACACCGTCGCCGGTGGTCGCGTGCTCGGCCATGATCACATGGCCGGACTGCTCCCCGCCGAGGCCGTACCCGCCGGCGTTCATCTCCTCCAGGACGTACCGGTCACCGACCTTGGTCTGCAGCACCCGGATGCCGATCGACTCCATCGCGTGGAGGAACCCGAGATTGCTCATCACCGTCGCGACGACGGTGCCGTGGGTCAGCCGGCCTTGGTCGGCCAGCGAGGAGGCGAGGATCGCCAGGATCTGGTCGCCGTCGACGAGCTCGCCGTCGGCGTCCACGGCGAGGCAGCGATCCGCGTCTCCGTCCAGTGCGATCCCCAGATCGGCCCGATGGGCAACCACAGCCTCCTGCAGGTGCTCGATGTGGGTCGACCCGCAGTTGTCGTTGATGTTGAGACCGTCCGGGCTGGCGAAGATCGGCACCACGTGTGCGCCCTGGACACCGAAGGCGGACGGAGCGGTGCGATATGCGGCCCCGTTCGCGCAGTCCACGACGACCTTGAGACCGTCCAGACTCACAGGCTCACCGAGGCTGGCGACCAGATGGGCAACGTAGGACTCGACGAGCGCGCCGTCGTCTCGCACCCGGCCGACCGCCGCGCCGATCGGGCGCGCCCAGACCTCACCCATCCGGGCCTCGATGGCGTCCTCGAGCGAGTCGTCGAGCTTGGCGCCCTGCCGGGCAAAGAACTTGATGCCGTTGTCGGGCATCGGGTTGTGACTGGCGGACAGCATCACGCCGAGATCGGCATGCGTGTGCGCGGTGAGGTAGGCGACACCCGGGGTGGGTAGCACCCCGAGCCGCACCACGTTGACGCCCGCACTGGCCAGCCCGGCGACCACCGCTGCCTCGAGGAACTCCCCCGAGGCTCGCGGGTCCCGGCCCACCACGGCCGTCGGCACATGACCGCTGAAGGCACCGGCCTCGCCCAGGACGTGCGCAGCCGCGACCGACAGGTCCAGCGCCAACTCCGCCGTCAGGACTTCGTTGGCCTGGCCACGCACCCCGTCGGTGCCGAAGAGTCGACCCATACCCCGGATTCCAGTGCCGGCCGGGATCAGCGCTTGCTGTACTGCGGAGCCTTACGGGCCTTCTTGAGACCGGCCTTCTTACGCTCCTTGATCCGGGCGTCGCGGGTCAGCATCCCGGCCTTCTTCAGCGCCGGACGGCTGGCCTCCTCGTCGACGGCGTTCAAGGCGCGGGCCACGCCGAGCCGGAGTGCACCGGCCTGGCCGGTGACGCCACCGCCGTGGATGCGGGCGATCACGTCGTACGAACCGGCGACCGCAGCGGTCGAGAAGGGCTCGGAGACGATCTGCTGGTGCACCTTGTTCGGGAAGTAGTCGTCCAGGGTGCGGCCGTTGATGGTCCACTGGCCGCTGCCCGGGGCGATCCGCACTCGGGCGACGGCCTCCTTGCGGCGGCCGGTGGCACCGGCCGGGGCGACGACGGCGGGACGGCCGGCCGGGCCCTGAGCCACGGACGGGGTGGCCTCGGAGCGATACGCGATCTCTCGCTCGCCCTCGGTGAACGGGGTGGCGATGTCCTCGCCGGTGGTGGTCTCTTCAACGATGTCGGTCACGGGTGGTGAGTCCTCGGTTTTCGAAAGTGAGCTGTCGGCGACTACTGGGAGACCTGGGTGATCTCGTACGGCTGGGGCTTCTGCGCTGAGTGCGGGTGCTCAGGGCCGGCGTAGACCTTCAGCTTGGAGATCACCTTCCGGCTCAGCTTGTTCTTGGGCAACATCCCCCAGACCGCGCGCTCGACCGCCTCGCGAGGATCGGAGTCCAGCAGATCGCCGTAGCTGGTCGACTTCAGGCCGCCGGGCCGGCCGGAGTGCCGGTAGGCGAGCTTGTCGGTGCGCTTGTTGCCGGTCAGCGCCACCTTCGACGCGTTCACGACGATGACGAAGTCACCGCCGTCGACGTGCGGAGCGTACGTCGGCTTGTGCTTGCCGCGCAGCAGGGTGGCGGCAGTCACCGCCAGCCGTCCCAGGACAATGTCCTCGGCATCGATGACATGCCAGGTCCGGGTGACGTCGCCTGGCTTCGGGCTGAAAGTAGACACGCTCGTCGACTGCTTCCTGAAGATTTGAACGAATTGACGCTGCGCAACCACACGAGCGCAGCATGAACCGGCCGCGAGAACGCAACAGCCGACCAGAATACCGGCGCAGCGCCCTGGGAGCAAAACCGGGTTGAGTTGTCTGGCTCCCCCATCACCCAACGTGGCAGATACCAGGGCACCCGCGTAGTTTGTCGCCATGACAGATACGTCCACGGCGGACTCGACCGACGTCGACACCCCCCGCGCAGACACGCTCACCATCCGGGACAACCGGACCGGCCAAGAATATGAGGTGCCCGTCACCGACGGCACCATCCGCGCCGCGGACCTGAAGCAGGTGGCCGTGGACGACGAGCCCGGCGGCCTGGCGACGTACGACCCCGGCTTCGTCAACACCGCCTCCTGCCGCAGTGCGATCACCTTCATCGACGGCGACGTCGGCATCCTGGAGTACCGGGGCTATCCGATCGAGCAGCTGGCCGAGCACTCGACGTACCTCGAGGTGGCCTACTTGCTGCTGAACGGCGAGCTGCCGACCGCGGCCGAGCTGGACGCCTGGGTGCACGAGGTGACGTACCACACCTTCCTGCACGAGAACCTGAAGCAGTTCATCCAGGGCTTCCGCTACGACGCGCACCCGATGGGCATGCTCATGGCCTCGGTCAGCGCGCTGTCGACGTTCTATCCTGATGCCCGCAACGTGCTCGATCCCGACGCCCGCAAACTCCAGATCACCCGGATGATCTCGAAGATGCCGACGCTGGGTGCCTTCGCCTTCCGGCATGGCCAGGGCCGGCCGTACGTCTACCCGGACAATGACCTGTCCTACACCGAGAACTTCCTCGCGATGCTGTTCAAGATGAGCGAGCGCAAGTACGACGCCGACCCGCGCCTGGTCAAGGCGCTGGAGATCTTGTTCATCCTGCACGCCGACCACGAGCAGAACTGCTCAACCAATGCCGTACGCTCGGTCGGTTCGTCGCAGGTCGACCCCTACTCGGCGGTCGCGGCGGGCATCGGAGCCCTGTACGGACCCCTGCACGGTGGGGCGAACGAAGCCGTGCTGCGGATGCTGCGCGAGGTCAAGACGGTCGATCGGATCCCCGAATTCATCGACGGGGTGAAGAACGGCAAGGAGAAGCTGATGGGCTTCGGCCATCGGGTCTACAAGAACTACGACCCGCGGGCCAAGATCATCAAGAAGGCGACCGAGGATGTCTTCGAGGTCACCGGGGTGAATCCGCTGCTCAAGATCGCCATGGAGCTGGAGAAGATCGCGCTCGAGGACGAGTACTTCGTGAAGCGGAAGCTCTACCCCAACGTGGACTTCTACTCCGGTCTGATCTATGAGGCCCTGGGCTTCTCTCCTGAGATGTTCACGGTGCTGTTCGCGATCCCGCGCACCTCGGGCTGGCTCGCCCAGTGGCAGGAGTTGATCACGGACAAGGAACAGAAGATCGCCCGGCCGAAGCAGATCTACACCGGGTACCGCACCCGGGACTTCATCCCGCTTGACCAGCGCTGACGGAGCAGCGCTGACGAACCAGCGCTGATCGAATCGACCGCTGGCGTTTTCTGCCAGCGGTCCGGAACCCTTGACGAGGCTCGACGTGATGTTCCCTTAACGGGAATGACACGTCGAGTTTCGTGCGGTTCGGGGTCTGCCAGGCGTACGGTTGGAGACAGCCTCAGCCACTTTCCGGGGCTGACGCCACGACCGGGAACGACCCGCCGCGCCCGGCCTCATCACCCCCGAAATCCGACTGCTCCGTCGCCGAAGAAGCGCCTCTCGGCGACGGGCGTCGTCACCATCTCGCATGCTGCCGAGCACGACAGCGGAACAGGATCCCGATGGCCTCGATCCGCGAGCACCGACAGGGGCGCGTCGGCCAACGGCTGACCTCGCTGGAGTGTCGGTCGTGGCTGAACAGCCACCAGGAGGGTCGCCTCGACTACGCCACCGGACGAGGGCCCCGCTCCCTGGTGGTGAGGTACGCGGTCGACACCGACACGGTGCTGATGCGGGTGCCGACGTACAACGACCTGCTCCAGTACGCGCCCGGGGAGTCGGTAACGCTGGAGGTCGACGACCGGCTGGCCGGGGACAGGTTCGAGACGGTTGCGGTCACGGGGACGGCGACCCTGGCCGAGCGAGATCCTGCCGTCCTCGCCGACGACTGGCCGGGCGATCTGCCGACACGCGTGATCATGGTGCCGATCCAGTCGATCGAAGGGTTCGTCGAGCCGGACGTCACCGATTCACCTGACTGAGCCCGCCTGCCGACTTGGAGTTGCCCAGGTCGTGATGGAACTGTCGCCTCGCGCAGCGCCGCCGCACGGGAATCGCCTGCTAGCGTCCGGCTCGTGGTCAGATTCCTCATCCGCATCGTCGTCTTCATCGTCTCAGCGGCGCTCGGCCTGTTCATCACGAGCCTGCTGATCGACGGGTTCACGGTGAACGCGAGTGGGTTCGTCACCTCGGTTCTCGTCTTCGCCGTGCTGCAGAGCGTGCTCAGCCCGTTCCTGGCGAAGGTGACGCATCGGCACGCTCGGGCCCTGCTCGGCGGCGTCGGGCTCATCTCGACCTTCATCGCCCTTGTCGTCGCCCACTTCTTCACCGACGGGCTCCAGATCAACGGCCTGACGGCGTGGATCGCGGCCACCGTCGTCGTCTGGCTCGTCACAGCGCTGGCCACCTGGCTGCTGCCCTTCCTGTTCGTCAAGAGGAAGGTCGACGAGCGTCGGGGGACCAGCACGGCCACCTGAGCGCGAGCGGCGCGCCTCACCTCCATCTCCATCTCCATCTC
>CAWCOM010000010.1:0-1034199 GCA_963797165.1 uncultured Actinomycetota bacterium | reverse complement strand
ACTCGGCTCACGACCCGGCCTGATCGAGCATGGTGGACGGTTCGCGCTCTCGCCGAGCAGGGACGGTTTGGATGGTCAACCCTGGCCTTCGCGGGTGGACGGTGAGGTAGGTCAGGCCCGGCTCCCCTGCCACGATTTCTCGGTGCGACAGGCGAGGCAGCCACAACAGGGCTCCCGGGCGCAGCTCCAGCGTCTGGACCTCGGATATCAGCTGTCCGTTCCCGTGCAGGACGTGAACGAGCACATCCAGGTCTGGACCGGTGTGCGGATCGATCCTGGAACGGGACGGTAGGTGAACGATGTTGGAGTCCAGGTGGCGCCGGCTCATCTGGAGTTTCCACACGGCGCCGGACGCATCCGCGGCTGCTGGCCCGGACGTCAGTTCGTGGGTGTCGCACAAAAGCTGGGGCATCGGGGTCGAGGCACGTCTGGTGATCTGGATCTGCCACTCGGGTCCTCGCTGCAGGTACTGCCAGTCGTACTCGCCGAAGTGGTCGGTCTCGAACTCGTCGCGGAGATGCTGGGGATCGTGGTCGTTGATCAGGACGAACGACTCACCGACGGCAAGGGAGTCGAAGTACTGGAAGATGCGCGGGTGTTTGGCAGGCTTACGCATGCCCCGTACGTCCAACCGCTGCGCTTCCACGGCGAATCCTCCCTATTTCTACAACTGATAATCGTGTATATTATCACCTGTGACGTACGTGATTGCTCTGCCCTGCGTGGATGTGAAGGATCGGGCCTGCGTCGAGGAGTGCCCGGTCGACTGCATCTACGAGGGGGGCCGCAGCCTCTACATCCAACCCGATGAGTGCATCGACTGCGGCGCCTGCGAACCGGTGTGTCCGGTGGAGGCGATCTACTACGACGATGACCTGCCCGAGGAATTCGGCGACTACCTCGACGACAACGCGCGCTTCTTCAGCGACATCCTGCCCGGTCAATCAGCGCGGCTGGGATCACCGGGTGGGGCGGCCAAGCTCGCACCGCTGAGCGTCGACACGCCGATGGTGACGGCCCTGGCATCGCGGGTGAGCTGACGATGGCGGTCCGGCGCCCAGATCGTGAGCCCAACCACCTTTTGGCCGAGGTCGACCCGCCCACGACCGGGCGGCCGGGCACACCGCCGACGGGTCGCCGACAGCTGGTGGCGGACGTCGTCGCCGCATCGGACTCACCTCTCACGATCGTCGAGATCGCCGACCGGCTCGGCATCCATCCGAACACCGTCCGGTTCCACCTCGACGCCCTCGTCGCCCGCGGCCAGGTCGAACGGGTGCTCGGTGAGACGACCGGCCGGGGACGTCCACCCCAGATGTTCACGACCCGACAAGGGATGGATCCCGACGGGCCCCGCAGCTACCGCCTGTTGGCCGAGATCGGACTCAGCACCATTGCCGCCGACCCGGATCCAACCGCCAAGGCCGTCGCGACAGGTCGGGCCTGGGGCAGCTTCCTCGTGAAACGACCGCCTCCGGCGGCAGCCACCACCGAGGAGGAGGCGGTGGGGCGGCTTGTCGACCTGCTCGTCGACCTAGGTTTCGCCCCCGAACGACAGTCCTCGGGTCGCCGGATCGGACTGCGCAACTGCCCGTTCCTTGAACTGGTCGACAGTCATGCCGATATCATCTGCCCCCTGCACCTCGGTGTGATGCAGGGCGCAATGGCTGCGTTGGACACCGATGCCACGGTCGAGCGGCTCGAACCGTTCGCCGAAGCCGGTCTGTGCCTGGCTCACCTCAGCAACGAAGCGTCATCATGACGGCGATCGCCACCGCGGCAGTTTTCCTGTGGCTCGGCATGGTGCTGGCCATCTCGTTCCTGGAGGCCCCGCTGAAGTTCCGTGCGCCAGGCGTCGACCTACCGACGGGCCTGGCCATCGGACGACTGGTCTTCCGAGCCCTCAACACCGCCGAGATGATCTTGGCCATCATTGTCGTCACGTGCCTGCTCATCGCGGCAGCAGCCAACGCGATGACGGCCGCCCTGGTCGGCACCGTGATCCTCTTCGTCCAGGTCGTTGTGGTCCGTCCCTACCTGACTCGACGTTCCGATCGAGTCCTCGCCGGAGCCACTGCACCGCGCTCGAACAGCCACCACCTCTACATCGGTCTGGAGGTAGGAAAGGTGCTCGCCCTGGCCACCGCCGGCACCCTGCTGCTCACCACGGCCTGAGACGCCACGACGTCGACACCGCGTCCACATCAGTCTCGAAGGGAGTTCATGATCGTGATCGTCGTCGAACGCGTCACCCAAAGCACGCTGACCGCCCGGAAGCGGACGATGGGTGGAGTGGTGTGGAAGTGGATGACCACCACCGATCACAAGGTGATCGGAAACTTGTACTTCATCACCTCCATGGGATTCTTCATGTTCGGTGGCGTCTTGGCCCTCGGCATCCGCGCCGAGCTGGCCAATCCGGGACTGCAGTTTCTCTCCTATGAGACCTACAACCAGTTCTTCACCATGCACGGCACGATCATGCTTTTGCTGTTCGCGACGCCGCTGTTCGCCGGGTTCGCCAACGCGATCATGCCGCTGCAGATCGGTGCCCCGGATGTGGCGTTTCCACGGCTCAACATGTTCTCCTACTGGCTGTACTTGTTCGGCGGGTTGATCACCATCTCCGGTTTCCTCACCCCCGGTGGTGCCGCCAGCTTCGGCTGGTTCGCGTACGCCCCGCTGAACAACGCCACCAACTCACCCGGTGTCGGATCCGACCTCTGGATCATGGGCCTCTACCTGGCCGGTCTGGGCACCATCTTGGGCTCGGTCAACTTCATCACCACGATCGTCACGATGCGCGCCCCTGGCCTGACGATGTTCCGGATGCCGATCTTCACCTGGAATGTTCTCGTGACCTCGATCCTGGTGTTGATCGCGTTCCCGCTACTCGCCGCCGCCTTGTTGGTGCTGGAGGCGGACCGCACGCTCGGTGCGCACGTCTTCGACGCCGCCAACGGCGGCCCGATCCTGTGGCAGCACCTGTTCTGGTTCTTCGGCCACCCAGAGGTCTACATCATTGCGTTGCCGTTCTTCGGCATCGTCACCGAAGTGCTGCCCGTCTTCAGCCGCAAGCCCGTCTTCGGCTACATCGGCCTGGTCGGGGCCACATTGATGATCGGCGTCTTGTCGGTCTCGGTGTGGGCCCACCACATGTACGCCACCGGTGCGGTGAGCCTGCCGTTCTTCTCCTTCATGTCGTTCCTCATCGCAGTACCAACCGGGGTGAAGTTCTTCAACTGGATCGGCACGATGTGGGGCGGAAACATCTCGATGCGCACACCGATGCTGTGGGCGGTCGGGTTCATGACCACGTTCCTGTTCGGCGGTATGACCGGCGTGATCTTGGCTAGCGCACCGCTGGACTTCCAGGTGACCGACTCCTACTTCGTTGTCGCCCACTTCCACTACGTCGTCTTCGGCACCGTCGTGTTCGCCATGTTCGCCGGCTACTACTTCTGGTGGCCAAAATTCACCGGTCGGATGCTCGACGAGACGCTCGGCAAGATCCACTTCTGGATGTTGTTCATCGGCTTCCACATGACGTTCCTCGTTCAACACTGGCTTGGCGTGGAGGGCATGCCCCGCCGCTACGCCGACTACCTCCCCGACGAAGGCTTCACCGTGTTGAACCAGGTCTCGTCGGCCGGCGCCTTCTTGTTGGGTGCCTCGATGATCCCGTTCCTGTGGAACGTGTGGAAGTCCCGACGTAACCCGTTGGTCGACACCGACGACCCATGGGGATGGGGCCGCTCGCTCGAATGGGCCACCAGCTGTCCGCCGCCACGCCACAACTTCACCTCAATTCCACGGATCCGCTCCGAGTCACCGGCCTTCGACCTGCACCACCCTGAACTGGCCCTCACCGAGTACGAAGCCAACGAAACCGCCACCGGTCATCTGATCGACGCCGGGGAGGACACGGGCCGGGTCGAAGAGCTTCAGGCGCGCACCCGAGACGAATCCGAGAGTCCCAACGAAACCACCGAGCCGCCGGCCACCACTGACGGCGCCGGTGCACCAAGGAGAGAGAACGATGACGAACAGTGTTGACACGATGGCGGTGGTCGAATGCCGAGAACGTCTGGACGGTCACCACTTCGGCCGGCTGTGCTTTATGGACTATGTGGGTGTGCTGCCCTCCATTGTTCCGGTCAACTACCTCATCGACGAGGATCACATCGTGATCCGAACCGATGCAGGGAGTAAACTCGCCGCAGCCGTACGAGGCGCGCCAGTCGCGTTCGAGGTAGACGGCGTCGAGGAAAACCACCAGATCGGCTGGAGTGTGGTCGTGCGCGGCCACGCGGAAGAAGTGACCGACCGGACCAAGCTCACCGAGCTACGCCAGACACCATTGGTGGCTTGGCACCCCGGACCCGACCCTCGCTATATCCAGATCAACGCAACCCAAGTGATCGGAAGACGGATCCAGATCGGCGACCTTCCTCCGGAGTGGTGGGGCTAGCAGCCGGCGACCGCCAACCCTGCCGCCCCGCCCGCCACCAACGTCGATGCTGTCGTCCATATGCCGCAATCCCGGCTGGATGCCGGTACGAGATACCCCGGACAACTACCGGTTCGCCGATCTCTCGAACATGCTTCGGTTGCGCTCGTCCGCTCACCAGCTTGGTCATTCCGACACGTCGAGCCGTCCCCCGTTTCTACACCTCAAGGGGCTGGACGCTCGCCCTCTACAGCCCTCCTACCATTGACCGGAGACAGCGGACCGACTCCACGCGAGAAACGGTCAGACCGACTTGGCCACCGTCAGCAGAACAGTGGCGTCCTCAACGGCCTCAAGACCATGGCGGCTGTCGGGAATGATGATCAAGTCGCCCCGCCGAGCTTCCCACGAAGCTTCTTCAGTCCACAAGCGGACCCGGCCCCGGAGAACCAGAACCGTCGCCTCACCCGGATTCTCATGCTCACCCAGTCTTGATCCCTCGGCCATCGCAATGACGGTCTGCCGTAGAACTTTCTCGTGCCCACCGCACACCGTCCGGGCGCTATGCCCGCCCGGCGCAACCGCAGCCGCCTTCAGAAGTTCACGGGCAAGAGCGTCGAGTGAGGTCCTCTGCATGGAGCCAGTATGTTCGACGCAGCGGGAACGGAACTGGGAGGGGCCCACGCCGAACTGACCCGGCAACTGTCCCGCCCGGCCGGTCGTTCCCGCAGCTCTCCGAGCTCCGCACCACCTCTGCAGCCACGCCAACTAGCATGCCTGCTTGCTACCCGACGGTGACCGTTCCCGCCGCCCGTGTAACACAGCACTCGATGCGCGCCAAAACCATCGGCGACTCGCTCGGTCACAGCTGCACCGCCCAGAGCCACGAACGAGCACCGTCGGATTCGGAAACCGATTCCGCCGAGTGGCGCCCGGAACCGTCCATTCGGCGCCGAGCTAGCCCTCTTTCGCCGCTCAAGCGGGGTTGCCGATGGTCGGCAATGTGAAGGGGCGATGTTGACGAGCGCTGAACCTAAGTTGTCGCCGCTCTCACGGGCATAGTGGGCCTATCGCGAGAACACGTGCACGGGCTCGGCAACGCCAGTCCGGTTGCGTGCGCGATCCCAGTCGTCCCTCTCGACCACCAAGGAGTGTGTGATGTCCGAGTCAGTGTCCACCCTCTCATCCGCGTCCATAGAGCTCGAAGAAAACATGTCGGGCTGGCGGGCTCGGCTCAACCAGGAGCGCCAGTTCCGGATCGAGCAGCTCGCAGGTATCCACCACGACATCACGGCCAACTCGCGGCTGGCCCACGACGAGCTGACAATGGCTCTGCGTTCGGCAGCCATCTCGGCGTTGAACCACATCAACGCCGCCTTGGCGCGGATGGACGCTGGCGAATACGGCCGTTGCCTACGTTGCGCAGGACCGATCCCGTCAGCCCGCCTCGACGTGTTGCCGATGACAGCGCTCTGCATGCCCTGCCAACATCACCAGCAGACCGGTCGCCCGGTCCGATCCTGACCGGCAAGGCATCGCGTTGCGATGCCACACACCCGTAGCTCGACGCACACCAGACACCGAGCGGCTTCGCTCGCAACGCGAGCCCGATCACATACCAGGAAACGAGAGCACGACGATGAGCACGCAGACCAGGTTCGACCTCGACGGCCTCACAAGATCAATCGAACAGCACGATCATGACTACCGGATGGCCTTGTACGCCGACCATGCCGACGCCGAGATTGTTGACCCCACCGACTCGACCAAACCGGTGCGGCTCTCCGGAAAAGCCGCGATCGGGCGCTGGCTGACCGCACGCAACGCAACCGTGCAGCACCACCGAGTCCGCGACGCGCAACTCGTCCACGACCAACTCACCTTCGCCGACGAATGTCGCAACACCGGCGGCGCGAGCAGCCTGTATCTGTCGACCGCCACGATCTGGCGCGGACAGATCGTCAACGAGTCCATCAAACGCGAGCCGATCAGAGAATGCCGGCTCCAGGCGCGCGGTAGGGAACGGGCACTGGCGCGGTAGCGGGGGCGGATCCCGTTTCCAGCTGCCCAACCGTGCATGCGGTCCCGCTGCATTCTCCGATGTCGCGAACCACCGAAGACATCGATCGTGTCGAGAACATCCCTCCTCCTAGAACGCATCGCTGCAATTTATATCGTGTTACGATAGGTCTGTCGATCAGGAAGGACGGTCTGACCGGATCCACCATCGGCGGTGGGCCGGGTCGGGATCCGAAGTCGTGCGCCTGAGGGGCGGGCTACCAGACCTGACCCGGTGCTCAGTAAGCCAACAGACAGGAAGGGTGAACGAAATGACTTGGGCTTTGGTGGTGGGCGCGATCGTGCTCGGCTTGGTCCTGATCGGTTTGGCGACGAGCGTGCGTGTTGTGAAGCAGTTCGAGCAGGGGGTCTTGTTCCGCTTCGGCAAGGTCGATCGGCAAACCCGTGGACCGGGCCTCACCCTCATCGCCCCCATCGCCGATCGGCTCCAGAAGGTCAACATGCAGATCATCACCATGCCGGTGCCGGCCCAGGATGGCATTACGCGCGACAACGTGACCGTCCGCGTCGACGCGGTCGTGTACTTCCGTGTGGTGGACCCGGTACGGGTGGCTGTGGACGTCCAGGACTACGACTCGGCCATCGGTTTGGTCGCCCAGACCTCGTTGCGGTCCATCATCGGAAAGAGCCTGCTGGACGATCTCTTGTGCGACCGGGAGCGGCTGAACCAGGGCTTGGAGCTGATGATCGACAGCCCTGCCGCCGAGTGGGGCGTGCACATCGACCGAGTGGAGATCAAAGACGTCGCACTACCGGAGGCCATGAAGCGATCCATGTCGCGGCAAGCCGAGGCCGAGCGGGAACGCCGAGCCCGCGTGATCACTGCCGACGGGGAACTCCAGGCATCCGCAAAGCTGGCCGAGGCCGCGGAAGTCATGGCCGACACACCGGCCGCATTGCAGCTCCGCCTTCTCGAAACCATCGTCGAGGTCGCCGCGGAGAAGAATTCAACGCTGGTGCTGCCCTTCCCGGTGGAGCTGCTCCGCTTCCTCGAGAACGCAACCCCCGCGGCCCAGCCGGCGACCTCGGCACCGGAGAGCACGCCACCGGTAGGTGAGGCTCTCCCGGCCCCAGCCCAGACCAGCCCACTGCTTGGCCGCGGTCGCGTCGAAGCGCTGAGCGGACCATTAGTCGCAGACCTGCACCTCCGCGAGTTCCCGGGATCGCCGGCGACGATCAACAATGATTCGCCGGTGCAGGCCGCGTCCGCCTCGACAGCGGGCGGCCGTTCAGCACGACGAACGGCCAGCGACCGATCGGCGGCCCGGTCCGGTGTTCCCAGCGCCTGGACAGAGCCAACCAGATGATCCAGGAGCGCAATGAGGTCGTAGTCGGTGTCGACTGCTCGCCCTCGGCGCAAGCCGCGTTGCGCTGGGCTGCGCGTTACGCCAGGTTCACGTTCACCGATCTGCGGGCGGTGCATGTCGCACCCTACAGCGTCGACGCCTCGATGGTCTGGGCTGCCGGCTATCCCGGGACGGCTGCGTTGACGTCTGAACCGGAGTCGCAGCGTCTCCGGTCGTGCACGGATCGCCTCTTCGACGAGCTGGCGCCCGACGTCGACTGGGTCCTGGAGCATCTGGCGGGCCCCCCCGGCCCCGTCTTGGTAAGAGAATCTGAAGGGGCGCAGCTGCTGATTCTGGGCACACGGGAGCACACCGGACTTGCCCGGATCCTGGCCGGATCGGTCAGCCACTACTGTCTCAGCCACGCGCTCTGTCCGGTGGTCGCGATTCCGGCGTTCGATGACGGGAGTCGGGTGAGCCGACGTCAAGGCAGCCCACGAAGGCGGCGGGCACGACCCTTTCACGCGCACGAACCGGCGGCACATCCAGCAGACTGAAGCCGCGGCCGGTTTCCAACGCACCGGCGACTCGCTGTGGGCGGCGGTGGACGAGATGGCCCGAGGCTTCATCATCGGCGCGACCGCCGGCCGGCCGACCCTGAACGGCGAAGGCCTGCAACATGCCGACGGGCACTCCCCGTTCTGGCGGCGCGAACCCTGCCATGAGGATCTACGACCGGCGTCGACATTGACGGCATTCTGCGGGGCATCCATCGGGTCTCGTCCCCAACGGCGCCGGGCCGCCGGTGCAGATCTTCGGCTCCGGAATTTCCCTGCCCTGGTGCCTAGTGGCCCAACGCCTTCGCTCCACAGAACCGGCAAACTACCGGAACCGCCAACGGCTAGTGGATCACTGGTCGAGGTCGGTCACGCTTGAGCCTGGCGAGGATCTCGTCGCGGTGTCCTGGTTCAGGTGCCTGCGGGTTCCGTCTTCGTAGAGGCCCTCAACTTGATCGTCAGCCCGTACGGAGGAAATTGCGGCACTGGATGTTCTTGGCGTTCGATGATGCCAAACCAGACCTCGACGGCACTAACCAGCTCACAGGCCTATTGCGAAGTGGACGGGATCTGAGCTCCTTGCTCGCCCTTGGTCGCGTTGAGCCCATTTGCCGAGGGTCGGCAATCGAGCGCCCTGAAGTCGGCCCGCCTCCGTAATACCGGGGGTCGCGTCACTCGGGGTACGGTTAGGTGATTGCGGCCCTAACGTTACCTATGCGGGGCCCGACCGGGAACGGTTCACGTCAACTCTTTGGAGGCCGGCGCTAGGACCTCCGGAAGGCGCTTCACATTCTTGAAAGGATAATGAATTGAATACGACAATGTCGCGTCGGCGGATAGAGACTGGTTACGGTGAAAAATCGGCCGTCCGGCTGTTGCAGGTCAATGCTGAGCTTGGTGCGGCCACGGCCAGAGTGGACCTCGGTGAGGTCACGGATGCTACCTCTCCGGTTGTGACGGCAGCCAGGCTCGCCATGAATGCTGTGCTGGGCCAGGCTTTCGCCGAGCGCCTACTTGGATGGGACATGAGTCTCACAAACAGCTACCTCGACGTAGCGGTCCCCCGCCGCAACCATCTGCTGGTCCATGCCTCCCTTGCCACTGAACCGCGTCAGTTGCTACACGCACTCCGGTCCACTGGACTGGGCGTTCTTGCGGTCGATGTTGTGGTGTTTGACAGTGACCTCGCCGAGTGGGCGAAGGGGCGAATGGAGTGGACTATCCGCCAACGGCTGTCCGCGGCATGGCCCGTCAATTCCCCCTGACGCAACCGGATAGAGTGCACCGATTCGCGCGGCATGGATATCGGAAAACGTTTGCCGATCGAAGAAGTTGTCACAACGCGCAGACACGCCAGCAGGACGAGCGGTCGAGAACGGCGCGGCTTATGATCGCGGCTGGCGGGGAAGGTCGGAGGCCGGCCAGTCGAGGAGGCGGGCGCCGACCACCGCCATATGCACTGCCAGGCGTTGGGTCGGGTCGGTCAGATCGGTTCCAGTCAAAGCCTTCACCCTGGCGAGTCGATAGGTCACGGTGCGCACCGACACGTGGAGTCGGCGGGCCGTCTCGGTGGCCACTGCCCCGGTGGCGAAATACGTCTCCAAAGTTGTCAGCAGCGGTTCGGCGCCGCCCCGGGACTGGGTGAGCGGCTCGAGCAGAGTGCGCACAAGGTCGACTAACGCCGCCTGATCACGACCCAGCACCCGGAACACGAGCAAGTCTCGAGCCTGGAGGACATCGGCCTCAAGGCCAAGTCGCCGGGCCAGCAGCAGGGCCTCGCGAGCCTCCTCATAGGAACGCGCAATCCCGTACGCCCCCGGATACGGGCGACCGGCAGATACCTGCCATCGGTCGTGCCGCGCGGACTGCCTCAACCGGCTGTGAACAAAGCCGGCGGGATCAGTGACGTCGGTGCCCGACATCAGGTCCCGCAGATCGCCGGGGATGAGCATCACCAGGAGATCGTCCTTGCTCGCAATCAGGACGTCACGATCCCCAAACCGCTCAACGACGGCCCGTTCTATAACCATCACGGCTTTGTCGACACTGGCAGGCGACCGAACCGGCGCAGCGAGCAGCAGCTGGTGGCTCCGGCTCAGATCCAGCCCGAAGGGTTCGGCCCGCTGCACCAACCGGGAGACGTCGGTGTCGCCACGCAACAGATCGTCGACGAACTCCCGCCGCGCCGACTCCTCTTGTCTGATCATCTGCCGCCGAGCGGCCTGATGGCCCTCGACCAGCACCTCAACCGCGTCGTTGATCACGCGCAGCACCGCTTCGGCAGCGGCCCGAACCTTTTCGCGGTCCCGCGACCGCACGATTGTCGGTATCTCCCGCCAGAGCCGCCAAGCCGCCGTCAGATACAAGTCGACGGCCTGGTTGGCGTCTACCCCTTGTTCTGCCGCGCGCCGACCAAGCCGGCGAACGGATTGCAGCTCCCGCTTCTTCGGCCTCCGCCCGGACAGTGCGGCATCAGCGAGAATGTTCAGATACTCACCCAGCAGCTCGATCGGAGCGTCGGCGTCAGCAGCCGCCGTACGAGCCACTACGCCCAACCAATCGTCCGGCCCAGCAAGGCGCCGTGTGTCGGCATCGACTGCTCGCTCGTGGAGATCCACAGGTGACGGGCTAGCGATGCGATCACCGTCGGCAGGCGACGCATGGTCATCTCTACTGGGACGATCGTTGATCATGATATCTCCTCCCGTAGGTAGGCTATCGCTTCTGCGTTGCCGATGGTCGGCAACGCGTTGGCTCACCTAAAAGGTCCGCGTAGGTCGATACGCGTGGCCTCATCTGAAAGGTCCGTTTGGCGGCGCGGCTGAGCTGGGTGGTCGGCCGCCCTGTCTCGGCAGATCCTGGCCCTCACCGGTCAGCTCGAAACCCTCGCCCAAGCCAAGACCCCCCCCGGGTCCCAGCGATCGATCAACCACAGCTTCAACCCCACCTTCAGCCGGACCTCTCCCGATGAGGCAACCTCTTGACCTAGGCGAACCTATTCACATGAGGCAACAGGGGCAATTCGACTCGGCCTCAATCTGACGATCTCGCCAACGAAGGAGGCAACGCCCTCTGAGAGACGAGAGAAGGGAATCTGACCAGTCACCTCCGTCTCCAGCTGCTGTCCCTCTGGCGTGAACCGGCCACGCAAAGCACCGCCGACCGACCGCCACCAATCGGCCTCCCTGATGAAGGTGCGCGCTTCGGAGTCGCCCTGTGTGGGTGCTTCAACTACCTCGTGCCGCCCGGCCCCGTGGCCGGCGATCGGCGGCGCCGCCACTCTAAAGCCACTCTGAAGATAGGTAGAATCGAAGAATACGACGTAAACGAAAGTTGCCCTTGGAGTAGGTCATCTACCGCTACGTCGACTGTGTCGACAACCTTCGCCCCGTGGTGTGTAGACCGCTACCTTCCCCGCTGGCTGGACAGCGCTGTGGCATGGGTCGAGGCGACCCTCAACAGGCCACCCGTGACGGGCCGGGGGTGGACGGGGCTGGTGGACTGGGCGGTTCGGCTTCCATCAGCAAGGACTTGACGGGCCGACGTGATCGATCGTAATTTCCGGCGTCTCTACAAGAGGACGCGAGGCGGCGGCGGCGAGGTCAGCCTGTGATCCGAACCTTCCACCGCTCGGGTTCCCGTTGCAGGAGTTCCGACCCCCGAGTCACCGAGCTTAGCTGCGCGGACGTGGTGGAGCTCGGAGCTGAGTTCGCTGGTGGTCGGCCGTATCAGCTTGATCAACATCACGACTCCCCAGAGCGCCGAACCGCGCGGCCCGCCATCCTCTTCCACCGCTAAAGCGTGGCTGATGGCCTACCAGTTCGACGGAGGATCGCTCGCCGGGAACGACTGCCGTCCCCATTCGTCGACCAAGTCGTCGATCGTGGGAAACGGTGGCGTGATCCGAGCGGTTGCGGTCGTTGAGGTCGTACGGATCATGCCGCTGGCGGCGTGAACCGCGGCCCGGAAGGCGGGGACGGTGCTTACCGGCACAGTGTCGCCGTTCACAGTGGCGCTTCGCTGCCGTCTGAGGTGGGATTCCTGTGATAAATGGTCATGTCCTGTCTTCCTATTCGGCGTAAAGGTCGCGGCGCCGGCGCCGAGTGGAGGAGCCGCTCGTTGTGGTGCGGCCCCGGCGGTCACGTCGGTTCCGGGGCACAAGGCCGTCTCCGACGGCGCGCTCGATGGGGAAACCGGCCGACGGATTGGCCCACGGCGAGCTTGGTGGAGCTGCGCCGGGCAGCGGCATCGTCATCCAAGAAGAGATGCTCTCCGCGGTACTCCCCGGGCTGCTTCGCCACCTACCTCCGACCGAGTTCATGGTTTGGAGTGGCCCGCGACGCCGCGCCGTGAGTAGCGGATGAGCGCCAGTATTAGTGCGACGATGCCGACGCCCAACACGACCTCGGGGCTGCCGAGCAAGAGGCCGGCGGCGGCGAGGACGAGCGCCAGTCCGAAGGCCATTTCGAGCGCCCGGTTGATGCGGGTCGGGCGAGGCGTGGCGAAGTCCGTGAACTGCTGCACCCAATCGGTATCTTCATGCTCGAGCTGGCGCTCCATGTCGCGCAGCAGGTGACGGTGACGATCGCTCAACATGTGACATGGCCTTCGTTCTTCAGGGGTGGGCATTTACTTTTGCTGTCGGCAGGGCGTTGGGGCTGTGCCCGGCTAGCTCGCCAGAGTGACATCAGCGGCGCGACGCCCGCCGCTATCGCTGATCGGCGCCGTCACCGGTGAAGGTGACTCCGGAACCGTGACGACCGGGCAGCTGGCGTGGCTGATGCAGTATCGACTGACCGAGCCATACAGGTACGGGCGGCCTGGGACCGGCGCGCGGCTGCCGACGACCAGGAGACTCGCGTTCGCGCTGAGACGCACCAATACCTCACCGACGTCGCCTTGGGCGAACCGAAGGGCTGATTTCCGCGGCGAGCTGATGTCGTGATAGACGCGATGCAGTCCTCGCCAGTACGGCTCGGCCACATCTTGCTTCGGTACGTACAGTCGCGTGCTCGACTTCACCGCCGAGGCGCTGAGCCCGACCGGCCAGTTCAGGACATGGACGGCACACAGATCGGTACCGGTAGCTTCGGCGTAGGCCGCCGCCCAGCAATGCGCCGCTCGAGAACCGGGCGAGTCGTCCAACCCGACGATGACGCAATTCATGATCATCAAGAACCGCCTCCCAACGGGTCGCCCGAAGCCGCTCGCAGCGTCAATCTGGCGGATCGTCCCCTCCTCCCGCTCGGGAGGTTCATTGATAAGGGGGCGCCTGTGCCGGCGAGAATGGTGTGAGCGCCAGCGCTGCAAGGCAACAGCCACGGCCCGGCGGCTCGGTGCTGACACCGCAGTTCACACGGGCCGTCATGCCGACACGGCGATCGACCAAGCGAGCCGCCGGCCTAGCGTTGGCTGGAACCGCACAGGACCGACGAAGTCGGCACTGATGTATGCGGGTTCAGGCGGCGGCGAACCTCGACTGGGTCATCCATCCCGGCACCTCCTCAGCTAGCCGTCTGTTGCCACTATCTTTCCGATTCCCCCATTCTTCCCTCGCGGAGGTCTTCCAACCAGCGGCCACGTCGGCGACGTTCCTACCGAGTTGGTTGCCGAGCGCAGGCAATGTAGTACCAACGGCACGCGAGCCGTGAAGAAGACGACGCGCGGAGCCGTCGAAAGGTGCGGCGACCAAGCCGCCGTCGACGCTCGTTGTCAATCGAGATTGATCGCACGTCGAAGGTTTGAGACTGGCTGCCTCGGCAGAACGAACACCCTGCACGACACACACGAGCCCCCATCCAACCGCTCGGGAAGTTCTTGACATTCTCACCGGGGCCGCCCTCTCCAGGCGCGCGACCACAAGATTTGCGAACTGGCTGCGTGGCGGATGTCGCAGCGGATTCCGACCCTCCGGGGGCGCCGCAAGTTCGACGATGATCTGCTCCCGCGTCATGCCGACACACACCTTTGTCAAGCTTGCACACGGGCTAAATTCTGTGGCGCTCGGCGTTGATCGACACGATCCGGCCAATTCTCGGAAGGGCTCAAAGGTATCGGCAGGTCGGGGCTGAGACTCAACTTCAACCGGACCGCCGCCGGTGGTCTACATTCGACCGCGGTGGGAAGACGTGCTGCCTATGAGTCGGGTCGGCCATGGATCGAGCAGCGTTCGCGCTCGGCGCCAGTTCCCTCCGTACCTTGCCGGATCCAGGCAAGCGGTCGAGGTGAACGTCTCCGAGGCTGCCAATAGTGACGAGCCGTCTAGGGGGGAAAGATGGATGGAGGCTGGACAGACGCAACCTGTTCAGCCGCGATGCCTATTGAGCTGAGGTGCCGAATGGATCGGGTACAGGTCTGGCGGCGGCGCCTGGAACCCCACAACAACATCATCGACCTGGCCGTGGTCCGGTTCGTGATCAATTGGCTCGACCGCGGCCGGGCCGGGGGACTGCCGGCCGGGCCCGTCGTCCTCGGTCGGCTTGGCAACCAACACCGGGCCGCGGATTCAGCCACCCACACTTTGCACCGCTAGCGGGCACAATCCTCGCCGTGCCGGACACGCCCGGCCCGTTGACGTATCCCTGAGAAGGAGAAGCATGCTCCAGAAGATCGCCGCCGTGCGGACCGCTGGTTCAGCCGTCCGATCACGTCGTGAATCGTCCACCCTCCGGACAGAGTTGAATCAACAGCGACGCTTTCGCACAGAACAGCTTGATGAGCTGAGAGCCGACGCGGCAGATGCTGACGAGGCGCAGCGACAGGTCACCCGGGTGTTGGGGATCGGCGTTGAGGCGGCGCTGGACGACATCGACGCCGCACTTCGGCGGCTGGCGGACGGCTCGTACGGAACGTGCGAACGGTGCGCCGAACCGATTCTGTGGGAGCGGCTGGAGGTGCTGCCGACGGCCCGGCTCTGCACGCGCTGCCAGCACACCAGCGAGACGGGCCGTTCGCGTTCGGCAAGACGGACGCAGACCGGACTGATTGCCGGATCCAAGGTGACCGGAGCATGAGGAAGATCAAGAACTGCGTCATCGTCGGGGTGGACGACTCCCCTGCTTCGCGCGCCGCAGGTCGTTGGGCGGTGACCTACGCCCACGCCGCCGGAGTCGAGTTGCGTGCCGTCCATGTGCTGGATTGGCCGGTTGGGCTGACAGTCTCGGCGGTGAAGTCAGGCACTCGGCTGTACGTGCCGGAAAAGGATGTGGTCGAGCCGTACCGGCGCGCGATCCACCTCATGTTCGGCGATCTCAACTCGTCGTCGGACTCAACGATCCAATTCGCTCAAGGAGACGTCGCCGATGTCCTGGTACGGCTCAGTGCTCAGGCGAAACTGCTGGTTGTCGGTATCCGCAAACCCCTACGCGGACACCCGTTCCTGGCCGGCACCACCGGTCGCTACTACATCAGCCACGCCAGTTGCCCGGTCGTCATGGTTCCAGAATTCTTCACCAGCACGCTGTCTGAGCTGTCCCGTCCCGGTGCCGATCAACAGCGCAGCCACCGACCCGACGGCGCCGCCGCCGTGTGTAGCTGGCCAGTGCAACACGCCGCGGAGGTGCCGGCGCCCGAAGCGGTACGCGGGATGGATGTTGATCTTGTCTAGCGAGCCCCGGTCCGGTCCTCGGAGTCCTGAAACGAGCGCGCCACTTGGAGATGGCTGATCCTTACCACGCCCCACCCGGGCCGGACGGCCCCACCCGGACGGGACGTCCCGCCTGTCTCCGGACTGGCCGTGCCCGCGCATCTATGAGGAGGTGGGCCGACAAGCATCTTGATCTTCAAAAAAGCGAGGCGCGATGCATGTAGTCGCTGAAGGTGAGGCAGGTTCCGCAGTACGAGCGGGTGCCGCCGTGCGCCTTGATGCCGTTCAGGATGCCCCCCATGGCGTGCTCACGGATGCCGAAGTGCAGCGTCCGCCCGTACGGGTGGCCGGGGAACATCGTGGACTGCCGGTCCAGCGGCAGGAAGCTCGGCTCACTCTCCATGGTGGTGTTTTTGGACTCGGCCAGGTCGACCGAGCCGACTCACAGCTCGGGCAGCTCCGGGGACAACGCGTTCAGCACCGTGCCGGACGCCGCCCGGGTGGCGATGCCTGCGGGTCGGCCTCCCAGCTAGACAGGGCGTCTTCCCAGCCGGGGGTCAACTCGTCATCGACCATCCGGTCGTAGAAGGCCTTGCCCTCCGGGTTGGCCTCCGCCCGGGCGTCGAACGACTTGTGCCACTCGGCCCGAGACTGCTGGCCCCGCTCGACGAGCTGGCGGGTGTGCGGGAGAACTTCCTCGGCCACCTCGAAGGTCTGGTCTGGCTCGGGTCAAAGCCCAGCACCTCCTTGGTCGCTGCCACCTCGTCAGCTCCCAGCGCGGAGCCGTGCGCCTTGCCAGTGTTCTGCAAGTTGGGCGCCGGCCAGCCGATCATCACCGGCGGCGAGCAGGGACGGCAGCAGATCACGCTCGGTCGTGGTCGCCCGGAAGACCAGCGAGATCGTCACGTCGTGGTCGGGGCGGTGGATCACCTCGACCCGGTCGCCGGCGCTCACCTGACCCGGTGTGATCACCCGCAGGTACGCACCCGGCCGCCCGGCCGCGGTGAACCACTTGGCCCAGCCGGGTTCACCGACCCAGCCGCGGAACGTCGCACACGGGATCCGTGGCATGGTCACCTGCAGCACGACGTTCGGACCGACCCGCCAGCGCTCCCCCACACGCGCTTCGTTGACCTCCAGATCGCGGGTCGTCAGGTTCTCGCCGAAGAAGCCGTTGGGAATGGTGCGCTCCAACCGCTTCTCCCAGGCGTCGAGATCCTCGCGCTGGAACGCGTACACCGCCTGCTCGTCGCCGCCGTGGTGCTTGCCGTCGCCGATGTAGTCGCCCACCACCCCACTGCCAAGACCGGTGGTCTTGGGTCCCGGTGCACGCACCTCGACCGGCCCGTCGGTCGGGACCTTGCCGATGCCGGTGTCCACTGCCTTCTTGTACGGATTGGGCGCCCGCCTGCCGACGTTCACCGTGTCGATCACTGCCACGCGAGCCAGGGTACGCGTGTCCCTTCGGCCGTCTGCACGCTTCTGCCGGCAGCCGGCGTACGGACCCCTGTCAGCCCGGCTGCATCCGGAAGTCATAGCGCCGTGGCAGCGGCCCATCGCCGTACGCCTGGCGCCAGACGCTGCCGAGCGTCTCGCCCTCGCGCAGATCGGCGATCTCGAGATCGCCGGCCAGCATCGCGCGCGCCTCCCGGCTCCGGCCCGCGGCCAGCAGCGCACGGCACCGCTGCAGCACCACCCGTCCGCGCCGGCGGACGTCCTTCGGGGCCTGGTCGATCAGCTCGACGCTCTCCGTCGCCCGATCGTTCGCGAGCAGCTGCTCCACCGCCTCGACGAGCAACGGCACGCAACCGGGGTCGAGCCGGACCGCGTCTCGATAGAGCTGCGTAGCCAGCTCAGCGTCGCCTCGTGCGGCCGCCAGCAGCGCGCGGCCGCGGGCTGCCCAGGCCGTCGGGCGCATCGCGGCGGAATGCCGATAGCCCGTTTCCGCACGTTCCAGGTCGCCGGCGGCATGAGCTCGGATCGCGAGCATCAGGGATCCCCACCAGCCATCCGCCACCCGGGCGAGTGGCTCGGCCCAGCGCTCGGAGATCGGCGGGATGGTCACATCTTCGCCTGCTTCGTCCTGATCGACGCGTCCCGTCCTCACCAGCGCCGCCAAGTGCCGGTGACCGTCGCGTCGGGGCCGTCCGAACGGCGTCCCGGGCAGCTCCTCGGGTGACCTCCCACGGATGAGGAGCTCGGCCAGCCCGGCGCCCGACCCGTCGGCGAGCTGCTCCGCGGGCGCGCGGTCGGCGATCTCGGCGAGCCACCAGGTGTGCCGGGCCTCGAGCGCCGCCGGATCCAGTGCCGCGTGCAGCCGAGCCTGCACAGCGGCGACCGCCTCGGGCCAGGGGGCGTGAGTCGAGGCAGGATCGGTCTCCAGGGGGATGTACGCCTCGGCCCAGCTCACCTCGGAATGGCCCGCGAGCCGCAGGTGCTCCAGCTGAGTGCTCGCCAGCCCGGCCTGGATCTCCAGGTAGCGCCGGCCGGGGCCGCTGAGCCACTCCTGCCAGCGCTGCCCACCGGATCCGTTCCCCCAGAGGAAGAACTTCCGTCCGCGCAGTGGGTACGTCGAGGTCTGGACCAGCCCGGGGCCGTCCGGGTCGACCGCCGCCACCCAGCAACGACGACCGTCGGGAATCTGGAAGAAGTAGTCGGCCGCAGCGGACGCCGTCAGCGGGTAGCTCGCGTCGATGTCGGGACGGTCCGGATGGGGCATCGACACGGTTTCGATCGTGCCGTCGTACGCCGTCCGCCAGGCGAGGTCCGCGGGCGCCAGCACACGGGTGCCGTCGTGCTCGGGGACGGCGACATTGGTCCACCAGTACAGCGGCTTCGGCTCCGGATCCAGATTGCGTACCCGGACGAAGACCAACAGCGCCGCTCGGTCGGGGTCCAGCAGCAGGTCCACGCAGAACACGAGATCCCGCGTACGTTCCCACTCCCAGATCCGCAGCATCGGACCGCGATCGGTGTCGACCCGTCCGGCGAACACCGGCCGACTCGTCGCCGCGGAGTGTCCGGTCGAGCCGAGATTCCACTCGATCCCTCCGGCACACCAGGCGTCGGTCAGGGCGAAGTTGGCGAACTGCAGCCGCGGGTTGGCGAAGACGAGATCCCGTCCACTGCGCCGATCGCGAAGCGACCAGACCCGGCCGCCGATGCCCGGCAGGACGCAGGCTTCCAGCCGATCGTCGGCGAGCCTGATCGCCGGGAGATCGCGTGCAGAGAGCTGGCGGGAGTAGCCGTTCTGCACTGCGTACGGCAGCGGGTTGGCCAGCCGGCCGTACGCGATCCGTTCCCGCATGTCCGCCGGCAGGCCGGGCGAGGTCGAGACATCCGGCAGCCGCTGGAGCCCCTCGAACGCCGGCAGCGGGGACTCCGGACCGAGCTCGGCGGCCTAGCAGCGAAGGCTCGTACGGGTGACCTCACCGAGCAGACATCGCCTCGACGCTATCGCGCAGCATCCTCTCGCACCCTCACGCACCCCGCGCACCCTTCGCACGCTCGCGCACCCTCGCCCCCCGCACGCACGCTCGCTCACCCTTTCGCACCCCGCACGCACGCTCGCTCACGCACCTTCACGCACGCCCGCGCACCCTCACGCACGCCCGCGCACCCCTTCGCACGCCCGCGCACCCTTTCGCACGCTCACGCACCCTCACGCACGCCCGCGCACCCTCTTGGTAACCGACGCACCGTCTGCAGAGGGTGCCTCGGTTGTCATCCAGGTGCCTCGCCGGCCGCGGCGCCATGACCGACCCGGCAGCCGAGGTCACGCCCGCAGGCTCAGGCAATCCGGACTCGCGACCGGTCGAAGGCCCGGCGGATCCGGTCGGCGACAACGCCGGGCTGATAGAGCTCGGACCAGGTCCAGCGCACGACCTGCCAGCCCTGATCGCGAAGGGCATCCTCACGCAGCTTCTCGCGATAGACGACGTCCTGCGCCGTCTCGCCGGGACGGAGCAGTCTGCCGTACTTGATCTTGCCGTCGAACTCGCCCAATGTGCGCTGCTCCTCCCAGCCGAAGTCGCACCGGGCGATCTCGACGCCGTCACGACGTACCACGTATTGCAGAGTCGGCGCCGCGAGTCCGGCCTGCCAGCAGCGCACGCGGCTGACCGACTCACCGGGACTTTCGGCGAGCCCGTCGAGTAGGCGGCCGACCTGACGAGCGCGCGGCACTCCTGGCCAGCCACGCTGACGCGACAGGACTCGCTGGAGCTCATCCACATCGAGTCCGCCGCAGACGGCGCGATCCGCGGCGGCGACGGCCTGCTCGATCGGGAGCGTACGTCCCAGGTCGGCAACCGTTCGCTCGAGGGAGGTCACCCTCAGTCCGTGGACCTCGGAGATCTCGCTTTCTCGCAGCGGGGAGGCGTGGACGGCGACCACCCCGCGGATGGCTCCCCCACCCGCGCGTGGGCGGGTGATGTGCACCCGGTCGAGCGCTCTGGTCCACGTCGGAAGGCCGTGCACGACCGCGGCCGAGCCATGACTGAGCACTGCGGCGCCGCGCAGCTGTGGGACGGTTCCCATGATCAGCTGGAGGTGTCGATCCTCCGCTTGCATGCCCGGTTGGATCGGGGGTCCGTACGCGCCACGTCGCACTCGAGCAAGACCGCCGTCGCGGCAGATCCGGGCGATGTCGTCGGGGCTGAAGCCGTCGCGTCTTAGGTCGGACGTGAGTCTGATGTCGTTCATGCGCCGAACACGATCAGATCGAGGGCCAATCGCGTAAGGGGGTCGAACAACATCTGTGGATAACTCTCGAAACTCTTGACAAGCGGCTGGCGGCGCATGGCGGGGCAGCGACCGCTGGACTTTGGCGGGCTATCCGTCGCCGCACGCGGACTCCGAGCGAGGACGGACAAGAGATCGAGGCACCGGGACGAAGGGCCAGGCACCCTCTGCAGACGGCGCCTCGGTTACCAAGAGGGTGCGTGAGCGGACGAGGGGGTGCGTGAGCGGACGAGGGGGTGCGTGAGCGGACGAGAGGGTGCGTGAGCGGACGAGAGGGCGCGTGAGCGGACGAGAGGGCGCGAGGGGGTGCGCCAGCGGACGAAAGGGCGCGCGAGCGGACGAGAGGGCGCGCGAGCGGACGAGACGGTGGAGCTGCCGGGCAGCCGGAAAGGGTCAGTGCCCGCTGATCCGGGTGTACGTCCCCGCCAGGAACGGCGTGACGGCACCCTCCGCCGGCGCCCCGAGGGTGATGCGATACTCCAGCGTGTCCCACGCGGGGCGGAAGCGGTGGACCGCCGTGCCGCGCACGGTCGTCTTCACCAGCGCCAGCTCACCGTCCACCCAGCCGCCGACGGCCGGCACGGGCGGCTCACCGTAGGAGTCGAAGAACCACCACCAGACCTCCTCACCCTGGGCGAGGAACACACCGTGGCCGTAGAACTCCATGCCGTCTTCGCGGACCTGTCGGTAGTCCTGGACGACCACCGAGCCGCCTGCCTCGTGCTTGAACCGGAGCGCGGCGCGAGCCCCCGAGGCAGGCGCCCACGGCGACGCCTCCTGTTGCTCGGCACCCTGCCAGTCCCCGAGCAACGGGGCCATCAGCTCGGTGATCAGCACCCGTTCAGCCTAGGGTGGCGGGTCGCCCGGCGGGAGACCTTGCACAGCATTGCCCGACGAAGTAATGGAATGGTCAAATTCCGGCCTCCGAGCGAGTCGCCTATCTCAACCGACTCCAAGCAGGCGTCTCGTCCTCGGCATCCGACCTTCCCGTCAGACCACGGCGAGAACGCGTCGGCCCCCTCGCCCGGATGGGCGAGGGGGCCGACATCGATCAGTGCGTCCGCGTCAGCGGTAGTCGCCCAGGTCGAACTCCTCCAACGGCACAGCCGCACCGGAACCGCTGCCGAAGTCGTAGTCGAACGGGTCGTACCCGACCATCGTGTACGCCTGCGCCTTCGCCTCCGCGGTCGGCTCGACCCGGATGTTGCGGTACCGCTCCAGACCGGTGCCGGCCGGGATCAGCTTGCCGAGGATGACGTTCTCCTTCAGACCGACCAGGCTGTCGGACTTGCCGTGGATGGCCGCGTCGGTGAGCACCTTGGTGGTCTCCTGGAACGACGCCGCCGACAGCCACGACTCGGTGGCCAGCGACGCCTTGGTGATCCCC
Source organism: uncultured Actinomycetota bacterium (assembly GCA_963797165.1). Taxonomy (GTDB): domain Bacteria; phylum Actinomycetota; class Actinomycetes; order Propionibacteriales; family Propionibacteriaceae; genus Microlunatus. The sequence continues at coordinate 1,012,112 of CAWCOM010000010.1, read as the reverse complement.
ATCAGCACCGGACGACCGGAGGCCGGCGTACCGCCCTCGGAGACGACCTTGCGGTTCGCGCTCTCGTACGCGAGCCGCTCCACGAGATCTCCGGCCAGCAGGCTCGAGTCGCCCGACTCGATCACGGTGACCCGCTTCAGCATCTGCCGGATGATGATCTCGATGTGCTTGTCGTGGATCGGTGCGCCCTGCGTCCGGTAGACCGACTGGACCTCGTCCACCAGGTGCTCCTGCACCTTGCGGACACCGAGCACCCGGAGCACGTCCTGCGGATCCGGCGTGCCTGCCGTGATCTGCTGGCCCACGTCGACGTGGTCGCCGTCCTCCACCAGCAGGCGCGCGCGCCGGCTGACGGTGATTTCGATCGACTCGGCGCCGTCATCGGGGATGACGGTGACCTTCTTCAGGCGATCGGAGTCCTCGATCTCGATCCGGCCGGTGGACTCGGCGATCGGTGCCTTGCCCTTGGGCTGACGCGCCTCGAACAGCTCGACGACACGCGGCAGACCCTGGGTGATGTCGTCACCTGCCACACCGCCGGTGTGGAAGGTCCGCATCGTCAGCTGGGTTCCCGGCTCGCCGATCGACTGCGCCGCGACGATGCCGACAGCCTCGCCGACATCGACGAGCTTGCCGGTGGCCAGCGAGCGGCCGTAGCACATCGCGCAGGTGCCCGATGCGGCCTCACAGGTGAGGACGCTGCGCACCTTGACCCCGGTGACGCCGTTGTCGATCAGCAGTCGGATGTTCACGTCGCCGAGATCGACCCCCGCCGGCAGCAGCACCTGGCCGTCGGCGTCGACCACGTCGGTCGCCAACGTCCGGGCGTAGACCGCGGTCTCCACGTGCTCGTCGAGGACCAGTCGGCCGTTCTCGTCGGCAGCGATCACCTTGTTGAGGCCACGCTCGGTGCCGCAGTCCTCCTCGCGGATGATCACGTCCTGGCTGACATCGACGAGACGACGGGTCAGGTATCCCGAGTCGGCCGTCCGCAGCGCGGTGTCGGCCTGGCCCTTACGACCACCATGGGTGGAGATGAAGTACTCCAGCACCGACAGACCCTCGCGGAAGTTGGACTTGATCGGCCGCGCGATGATCTCGCCCTTCGGGTTCACCACCAGGCCACGCATGGCGGCGATCTGGCGCATCTGCACCATGTTCCCGCGAGCACCGGAGTGCACCATCATGTAGATCGGGTTGGTCCTGGAGAAGTTCTTCTCCATCGCCGTGCCGAGCCGCGATGTCGCATCGGTCCAGATCTCGATCAGCTCCTGACGCCGCTCGTCCTCGGTGATGAGGCCGCGGTCGTACTGCTTGTCGATCTTGGCGGCCCGCTCCTCGTAGACGGCCAGGATCTCCGGCTTGTCGGCCGGGGTCTCCACGTCACCGATGGACACGGTGACACCGGACCGGGTGGCCCAGTGGAACCCGAGGTCCTTCAAGGCATCGAGGCAGTGCGCGACCTCGACCTTGGGGTAGCGCTCCGCGAGGTCGTTGACGATCTGACCCAGCTGCTTCTTGCCCACCTCGTAGTCGGCGTACGCATAGTCCGCGGGGAGCGCCTCGTTGAAGAGGGCGCGACCCAGCGTGGTCTCCAGCAAGATGCTGCCGTTGGCGGACAGCTCCTTGCCGGCGGGCGGCACGATGTCGGTCAGCCGCAGCTTGACCTTCGCCTGCGGGCTGAGCTCGCGACGGTCGAAGGCCATCAGCGCTTCGGCCACCGAGCCGAACGCCCGACCCTCGCCGGCTTCGCCGTCGACCTGCATGGTCAGGTAGTACATCCCGATGATCATGTCCTGGGTGGGCATGGTCACCGGCCGACCGTCGGCCGGCTTGAGGATGTTGTTCGTCGACAGCATGAGGATGCGGGCCTCGGCCTGCGCCTCGGCACTCAGCGGCAGGTGGACCGCCATCTGGTCGCCGTCGAAGTCGGCGTTGAAGGCCGTACAGACCAACGGGTGGATCTGGATGGCCTTGCCCTCGATCAGCTGCGGCTCGAACGCCTGGATGCCCAACCGGTGCAGCGTCGGTGCGCGGTTCAGCAGCACCGGGTGCTCGGCGATGACCTCTTCCAGTACGTCCCAGACGACCGGGCGCTGACGCTCGACCATCCGCTTGGCGGACTTGATGTTCTGGGCGTGGTTGAGGTCGTCCAGCCGCTTCATCACGAACGGCTTGAACAGCTCCAGCGCCATCGCCTTCGGCAGACCGCACTGGTGCAGCTTCAGCTGCGGACCGACCACGATGACCGAACGGCCGGAGTAGTCGACGCGCTTGCCGAGCAGGTTCTGGCGGAACCGGCCCTGCTTGCCCTTGAGCATGTCCGAGATCGACTTCAGCGGGCGGTTGCCCGGACCGGTGACCGGACGCCCGCGGCGGCCGTTGTCGAACAGCGAGTCGACGGCCTCCTGGAGCATCCGCTTCTCGTTGTTGACGATGATCTCGGGCGCACCGAGGTCGAGCAGTCGCTTGAGCCGGTTGTTCCGGTTGATCACCCGGCGGTACAGGTCGTTCAGGTCGCTGGTGGCGAACCGGCCGCCGTCGAGCTGCACCATCGGGCGCAGGTCCGGCGGGATGACCGGGACACAGTCCAGCACCATGCCGGTGGGGCTGTTCTTGGTCGACAGGAACGCCGAGACCACCTTCAGCCGCTTCAGGGCACGCGTCTTGCGCTGGCCCTTGCCGGTCTGGATGGTCTCCTTCAGCGAGGTGGCTTCCGCCTCGAGGTCGAAGGTCTCCAGGCGCTTCTGGATCGCGTCGGCGCCCATGGATCCGGCGAAGTACTTGCCGAACCGGGTCTTCATCTCCCGATAGAGCACCTCGTCGCCCTCGAGGTCTTGCACCTTGAGGGTCTTGAAGCGGTTCCAGACCGCGTCCAGCCGGTCGAGCTCGCGCTGTGCGCGGTCGCGCAGCTGCTTGACCTCACGCTCCGCACCCTCGCGTACCTTGCGCTTGACATCGGCCTTGGCACCCTCGGTCTCGAGCTGACCGAGATCGTTCTCGAGCTTCTTCATCCGGGTCTCGATGTCGGAGTCGCGACGGCCCTCGAGCTGCTTGCGCTCGACGTCGATCTTGCCCTCCAGCGACGACAGGTCGCGATGGCGCGCCTCGTCGTCGACCGAGGTGATCATGTACGCGGCGAAGTAAATGACCTTCTCGAGGTCCTTCGGCGCGATGTCGAGCAGATACCCCAGTCGGGACGGAACGCCCTTGAAGTACCAGATGTGGGTGACCGGTGAGGCCAGCTCGATGTGGCCCATCCGCTCGCGGCGCACCTTGGAGCGGGTGACCTCGACGCCACACCGCTCGCAGATGATGCCCTTGAAGCGGACCCGCTTGTACTTGCCGCAGTAGCACTCCCAGTCCCGGGTGGGACCGAAGATCTTCTCGCAGAACAGGCCGTCACGCTCGGGCTTGAGCGTGCGGTAGTTGATCGTCTCGGGCTTCTTCACCTCACCGTGCGACCACTGGCGGATCTCGTCGGCCGTCGCCAGGCCGATGCGGATCTCGTCGAAGAAGTTCACGTCGAGCACTTGGTATCTCTTCTCTTTAGTAGCTCAGTAACTCTCCGACTTGTCAGCGTCACAACCGGCTATAGCCGTTCATGACGCTGACAACTCGGTGTGGGGAGGTGGGTCAGACCTCGTCCAGGGCACCCAGGGACTCACCGGGACGGCGGGACAGGTCGATGCCGAAGTCCTCGCCTCCCCGGTAGTCGTCCTCGGAGTCGCGGAGCTCCACCTCGGTGCCGTCGCTGGACAGCACCTCCACGTTCAGGCAGAGCGACTTCATCTCCTTGACCAGCACCTTGAACGACTCGGGGATGCCCGGCTCGGGGATGTTCTCGCCCTTGACGATGGCCTCGTACACCTTCACGCGGCCGGGGACGTCGTCGGACTTGATGGTCAGCAGCTCCTGCAGAGCCCAGGCGGCGCCGTACGCCTCCAGGGCCCAGACCTCCATCTCACCGAACCGCTGACCGCCGAACTGCGCCTTACCACCCAGCGGCTGCTGGGTGATCATCGAGTACGGGCCGGTCGAGCGAGCGTGGATCTTGTCGTCGACCAGGTGGTGCAGCTTGAGCATGTAGATGTAGCCCACGCCCACCGGCTCGGGGAACGGCTCACCGGAGCGGCCGTCGAACAGCCGTGCCTTGCCGCCGGCACTGACCAGGTTCGCCCCGTCCCGGGTCGGCAGCGTGTTGCCGAGCAGGCCGGTGATCTCCTCCTCGGTCGCACCGTCGAACACCGGCGTCGCGAGGTTCTTGTCGCCGTCGACGTGACCCAGTCCGACCGTACGGAGCCGATCGGCCCAGGCACCCTCGACACCGTCGAGATCCCAGCCCTGCTTGGCCACCCAACCGAGATGGGTCTCGAGCACCTGCCCGATGTTCATCCGGCTCGGCACACCCAGCGGGTTCAGCACGATGTCGACCGCGGTGCCGTCCTCCATGAACGGCATGTCCTCGACCGGCAGGATCTTGGAGATGACGCCCTTGTTGCCGTGCCGGCCCGCGAGCTTGTCACCGTTGGAGATCTTGCGCTTCTGGGCCACGTAGACCCTGACCAACTGGTTGACGCCGGGCGCGAGCTCGTCGTCGGAGTCGCGGTCGAAGACCCGGACGCCGATCACGGTGCCGGACTCGCCGTGCGGCACCTTCAGCGACGTGTCGCGGACCTCGCGCGCCTTCTCGCCGAAGATCGCGCGGAGCAGCCGCTCCTCCGGGGTCAGCTCGGTCTCACCCTTCGGGGTGACCTTGCCGACCAGGATGTCGCCAGTGCTGACCTCGGCACCGATCCGGATGATCCCCCGCTCGTCGAGATCGGCCAGCATCTCCTCGGAGACGTTGGGGATGTCGCGGGTGATCTCCTCGGCACCGAGCTTGGTGTCGCGGGCGTCGACCTCGTGCTCCTCGATGTGGATCGAGGTGAGGACGTCGTCCTGGACGAGCCGCTGCGACAAGATGATCGCGTCCTCGTAGTTGTGACCCTCCCACGGCATGAAAGCGACCAGCAGGTTCCGGCCGAGGGCCATCTCGCCCTGATCGGTGCAAGGCCCGTCAGCGAGGGGCGTGCCCTTCTCGACGCGCTGCCCGGAGGTCACCAGCGGCCGCTGGTTGATGCAGGTGCCCTGGTTGGAGCGACGGAACTTGCTCAACCGGAACGTCTTGTACGTGCCGTCGTCGTTGGCGATGTCGATCAGATCGGCGCTCACCGAGGTGACGGTGCCCGGCTGCTCGGCGACGGTGACGTCGCCGGCGTCGACCGCACCGCGGTACTCCATCCCGGTGCCCACGAACGGGGCCTCGGAGCGGAGCAGCGGAACGGCCTGGCGCTGCATGTTCGAACCCATCAGGGCCCGGGACGCGTCGTCGTGCTCGAGGAACGGGATCATGGCCGTGGCCACCGACACCATCTGCCGCGGCGAGACGTCCATGTAGTGCACGTCGTCGACGACGACCTCGTCAGCCTCGCCGTGCCGCTTGCGGACCAGGATCCGGTCCTGGGTGAACTTGCCGTTGTCGTCGAGCTTGGCGTTGGCCTGCGCGATGACGAAGCGGTCCTCCTCGTCGGCGGTGAGGTAGTTGATCTCGTCGGTGACGTGACCGTTCTCCACCTTGCGGTACGGCGTCTCCACGAAGCCGAACGCGTTCACCCGGGCGAAGGAGGCGAGCGAGCCGATCAGGCCGATGTTCGGGCCTTCCGGGGTCTCGATCGGACACATCCGGCCGTAGTGGGAGGTGTGGACGTCACGGACCTCCATGCCCGCGCGGTCGCGGGACAGGCCGCCCGGACCCAGCGCCGACAACCGCCGCTTGTGGGTCAGGCCGGCGACCGGGTTGGTCTGGTCCATGAACTGCGACAGCTGCGAGGTGCCGAAGAACTCCTTCAGCGCCGCCACCACCGGGCGGATGTTGATCAGCGTCTGCGGCGTGATCGCCTCGACGTCCTGGGTCGTCATCCGGTCGCGGACCACGCGCTCCATCCGGCCGAGGCCGGTGCGCAGCTGGTTCTGGATCAGCTCGCCCACGGTGCGCAGCCGGCGATTGCCGAAGTGGTCGATGTCGTCCTCTTCGACGATCAGCTCACCGCGCGGTGCAGGCAGCGTCTCCCGGCCCTCGTGCAGCGCGACGATGAAGCGGATCGCGGCGACGATGTCCTCGATGGTGAGGACCTGCTTGTCGAACGGCTGCTCCAGCCCGAGCTTCTTGTTGATCTTGTACCGACCGACCTTGGCCAGGTCGTACCGCTTCGGGTTGAAGTAGTAGTTCTCCAGCAGCGCCTGCGCGGCCTCCCGGGTCGGCGGCTCGCCCGGCCGCAGCTTGCGGTAGATGTCGAGCAGCGCCTCGTCGGTGGTGGTGGTGTGATCCTTCTCCAGCGTGAGTCGCATGGACTCGTACTCGCCGAACTCCTCGAGGATCTTCGCGTCGTCCCAGCCGAGCGCCTTCAGCAGCACGGTGACGTTCTGCTTGCGCTTGCGGTCGAGGCGGACACCGACCATGTCTCGCTTGTCGATCTCGAACTCGAGCCACGCACCACGGGAGGGAATCATCTTGCAGGTGAAGATGTCCTTGTCGGAGGTCTTGTCGGTGTTCTGCTCGAAGTAGACACCGGGGCTGCGAACGAGCTGCGACACGACGACGCGCTCGGTGCCGTTGATGACGAAGGTGCCCTTGTCGGTCATCAGCGGGAAGTCGCCCATGAACACGGTCTGGCTCTTGATCTCGCCGGTCTCGTTGTTCATGAACTCGGCGGTGACGAACAGCGGCGCCGCGTAGGTGACGTCACGGTCCTTGCACTCGTCCACGGAGTTCTTCGGCGGCTCGAAGCGGTGGTCGCGGAACGACAGCGACATCGTGCCGGAGAAGTCCTCGATCGGGGAGATCTCCTCGAAGATCTCTTCCAGGCCCGACTTGGTGTTGATGTCGGTGCGACCCTCGTCGAGAGCGAGCTGGACGCGCTGGCGCCAGGCCTCGTTCCCGACGAGCCAGTCGAAGGAGTCGATCTGCAGATCGAGCAGGTCCGGAACCTCGAGCGGTTCCGCGATTTTCGCGAAAGAGATGCGGCCGGTGGTGGATACGACTTGGTTCTTGGCGATGGTGCGCGCGGCGGCCAACAGTTGTCCTTCCAGGGTTTGGACTGGTCATCCAGATGCGTCCGCGCATGCTGAACGGCCCGTGTCAAATGAAACGGGTCGTCAAATTGGCGGAGGCAAACCCCCAATATATATACCTGTTGGCTGCTGGTCAAGTCCCGAGCGCACGGCGGAGCAGAACGGTCAAGTCGACGACGACCGCTTGGCGAAGATGATACTCATAAATCCGGCGCTGACAAGCACTGATACTCACCCGCCCGACCGGTACCGGAGCAAGCCCGAACGCAGGACCGGCCGGAGGACGCCCAACGCTGGGGCGTAGCTCCGGCCGCGTTCAGTGGCTTCGTCAGCGCAGCGATCGGCGCTCCGAGACCGGCAGCCGCTTCGCGGCCTTGGCCGTGCCGGTGGTGGTCAGCGTGTCGCCACCACCGCCCGGCTGGCGAGCCCCGTTCACGATCAGCCGGTACGAGGCGTTCTTCGTCGCTGTCTCGTTCGGATCGTCGGCGGTCACGATGAACGCGATCCGGTCGGTGCCCGCGAACCACTTCTTCAGCTGGCCCCGGGTGGCCGAGGCGGCGTTGTTCTTGTTGAGGGCGACGTCGTGATACCGCACCCGCTTGCCGTCCAGAGACCAGCCGACCGCCTGCACGCTCCAGTCGGCGACGGCCGGCGGTGAGGCCTCGGACGCCGACTTCGCGCCGTCCAGCGTCGCACCGGTGGTCACCACGGCGTCATCGACCTTGACGTCTCGGATCCACCAGCCGGACGGGCCCGCGTCCTCTCCGTTGCCGTTCTCAGCCCCGTCGGTGAGGTAACGGAACGACAGCTTGATCTGCTTGCCCGCGTACGCACTCAGATCGAACGTCTCGGTCGCGTAGTCGGCCTGTAGTCCGGAGAAGCCAGGCAGCTGAGCGACGATGTCGCCCGCGGCGCCCGGATCGTGCTCGGTGGTGGTGTCGTCATTGGCCAGCGTCGTGTACGTCTTGCCACCGTCGGTCGAGACCTGGACCACACCGAAGTCCCAACCCTGCTCGATGTTGTACCGAGCCGAGAAGCTCAGCTCGGGCGTCCCGGCCGGCACGCTCACGTCGTAGACCGCCGCCCGGTCGACGTCGTCGCCGGTGCCGGCGTAGAGGGCGTTGTCGTCGATGGTCCACTCCAGCGGATCGGGCGCGTACGTCTTGTCACCCCGGAAGCGCATCGAGGTGATCGTGCTGGCGTTGACCGGTCGTCCCGCGATGCCGAGCACGAAGTCGCCCCCGTTGCTCGGTGCTCCCGGCGAGTCGTACGACCCCGTCCAAGCCCAGTCGATCGCCGAGTTGAGCTGGGCGGACGTGAAGCGCTTTTTTTGGTCCTTGGTCAGGCCCTTGGCGCCGTTGTCGACCAGCCGGTCCAGGGCCATCTGAGCGAGCCAGTCGTGCACGACATCGGTCGACTTCAGGCCGGGTGCATTGTCGTCGAGATAGTTCTGCAGCGACGCGAGCCCGTTGTCCTTGTTCGTGTGCAGGTACTTCACGACACCGGCCCCGAAGTGGTCCGCCAAATAGGTGATGAAGGTGTAGGCGGCGCCGTAGTCGGACAGGATGGAGGGCCCGCCCTGGTCAGCCCATCGGGTCAGCGAGTTCTCCGCGCCGCAGTACGGGAACGCCGCCGTGCCAGCGAAGCCCTGGAAGCAGGTGATGTGACCGTCGGCCCCGACCTGACCGTAGGGGATCGTCGTGTTCACGTAGCCGACCAGGGTCTGGGCGTAGTCCGAGAGACCCTCGTTCAGCCAGCTGTCCTCGCCGGGATCGGTGTAGTAGTGCAGCAGGTGCTGGTACTCGTGGGCGAAGGTGCCCTCGTAGGTGCGCGGGCGAGCCTTCTGGTCTGCGCTGCAGATGTTGGCCGTGCCGTCCGGCGGAACCTCACCGGGCGGGTTCGTGCCGGTGCGGTGCAGCCAGTCCCACGAGTCGACGGTCATCACGTTGCGATCGAGAGCCTCGTTGAACAGCGACCAGAAGAATCCGGCGGTGTAGGTCGCTCCTGCGGGTGTGTTCGGTGTGTAGTAGTTGTCGTCACGAACATTGCTGATCAGTGCGACCGTCTTGTTCCCGTCGCCGACGTAGTAGTTCGGATCGCCACCACCGAGGATGTCCCAGAGGGGTGCGCCGAAGCCGATGTCCTGCTGCTCGCTGCCGTCGCGGGGCGGCGCGACGGAGAACTCCTTCGACTCCTTCGGCAGGATGTTGTGGTCGAACTCGTCGGCAAGCGACTGAGCCTGCACCTGGGTCACCTGGGTGAGCCCGGTGTTGTTGCGGCAGTCTCCGGAGGGAAAGCTCGTGTTCTTCTGGACCCAGACCTCGATGTGGTCACCGAGTGCGGTGAGCACAAAGGTGGCGGCGGCGACTCCGCTTGCCGCGTGGTCGTCGGAGATGAGCCAGGTCTTCTCACCGCCGATCGGCGTGTCGCCCGTGCCGGCGGGTCCAACGGCCTTGCTGCGTGCTCGCAGCTGGCTGTTCGATGGCGCTGTGGCTGCAAGGCGACCTCGTTCGGCCTTGCTCAGGGACAGCTTGCTCGCCTGATGGTAAGTGGCGGGGACCTCGCGGACATCTGTGGATGTCGACGCGGGTTGGCTGGGTCGGGCCGGGTCGGCGTTCGCCGGGCCGACGCTCAGGAGGCTGACTGCCAGCCCAACGGTCACTGTCCCGACAATCGCTCGTCGGGTTAGGTGCGAACCGATCACGTACACACTCCGTTTCGTCGCTCGGGCGGCGACAACGACGGTTTGCGCGCGTCGCTCGACGCCCGGTGGGAGATGCCAAAGCGGCACCGGATGCAGCCTCACCGTCGACGTCGGCGAATGTCAAGGTCTGGCGGCGAAATGTCTCGCTGCCTCAATCCTTTGCGCTCGATTGTTGCGTCGCGAGGCAGGAACCCCTCCGCCACAGAAATTTAGAAGGTTCAGGCGCACCAAGCGCGCCTGAACCTTCTAAATTTCCCGGGCGCCGTTGAGCGGAGACGGAAAGGGGCGATGGATCCGTGCTGGATCCACCGCCCCCGACCTGCAGCGTGTTGTCGGGCGACCTTACTTGACGGTCACCGATGCGCCGGCGGCCTCGAGGGCCTCCTTCGCCTTGCCTGCGGCCTCCTTGGTGACCTTCTCCAGGACGGCCTTCGGCGCGGCCTCCACGAGCTCCTTGGCCTCCTTGAGACCGAGGCTGGTGAGGGTACGCACCTCCTTGATGACCTGGATCTTCTTGTCGCCGATGGAGTCGAGGATGACGTCGACCTCGTCGGACTCCTCCTCGGCCTCGGCGGCGTCGCCACCGCCGGCGCCGGCCGGAGCGGCAGCCGCCACGGCGACCGGAGCAGCGGCGGTCACGCCGAAGGTCTCCTCGAACTGCTTGACGAACTCGCTGAGCTCGATCAGGGTGAGCTCCTTGAAAGCATCCAGGAGCTCGTCGGTGCTGAGCTTGGCCATGATGGCGTTCCTTCCTTACTTGTCTTCCGCAGCGTCGGCCGCGACGGTGGTGTTTTCATCCGCAGCGGGTGCTGCATCGGTTGCCGCGTCAGCAGTGGGTGCTGCATCTTCGGCGGGTTCCTCGACGGAAGCTGCTTCCGCAGCGGGTTCGGCGGCGGCAGCCGCCTGAGCCAGCTCGTCGTTGCTCGGCTCGCTGGCAGCGGCCGTTTGCTCCAGCTCGGCATTGGTCGGCTCGCTGGTGTCTTCCTCGGCCACAGCAGGCGCGCCGGCGCCGGCGATCAGCGCGGGATTCTCGGTCGCAGCCTTCTCCAGCGCAGCCACCAGCCGGGCGGCCTGGGAGAGCGGCGCCGCGAACAGCGACACGGCCTGGGCCAGGACGCCCTTCATTGCACCGGCGGCCTTGCCGAGCAGCACCTCACGCGACTCCAGGTCGGCGAGCTTGCGCACCTCGTCGGGGGTGAGCGGCTTGCCGTCCAGCACACCGCCCTTGATCACGAGCTGCGGGTTGTTCCGCGCGAAGTCACGCAGACCCTTGGCCACCACGACGGGGTCACCGTCGATGAAGGCGATCGCCGTCGGTCCGACGAGCAGGTCGTCGATACCCTCGACGCCCGCCTGCCGGGCGGCGATCGTGGTCAGCGTGTTCTTCGACACGGCGTAGGTGGCGTCCTCACCCAGTGAACGGCGCAGTTCCTTCAGCGCCTTCACGGTGAGTCCGCGGTACTCGGTCAGCACAGCGCCGCCTGCGTTGGAGAATCGCTCCGTCAGCTCGGCGACTGCGGCTGCCTTGTCCGGCCTCGCCATGGTCTCCTCCACTTCGTCTTGCCTGATGCGTACGCACGAGTTGTGCGACCGCGGCGCCGAGGGGGTTCCTGAGACGAGAAAAGGCCCCGGAGCGCAGGCGCGTCACGGGGCAGCTGGGGATCTGTCGATCCCTCGATGTCACATCACTCACCTGCGCGGGCCACCCGTTCGGGTGCTTCGTGACCGGATCACTCCGACCAACCAGCGGTCTTCGGCAACCGACACTGTACGTCGCCGAGAGGGCGCGGGCCAAATCGTGCCGAAGCCGCGCTGCGACAACGACAACGACAACGACACCTGACCACTTCGCGCGGGTCGACGCCACTTCTCCCGGCGTCCAAGCTGCGCACAGTCGCGCCAGTCCGCGCGAAGAGCCTCAGATCACGCGAAGTGGAGGGTCTGGGAGGAAGTGGATGGACGGGGCCAAGCCGGGGCGGAACTTACCACGCGAAGCTGAGGTTTGGTCACGAATTTGTTGCGATTGTCTCGGTTTGATAACGTGCCGCTCGGCCGACGGGGAACTGCGGCCAAGCAAGGACCCGCAACACCCGCCCGGCACTTCGTCGCTCCACCTCTATCAACGTGGTTCGACACGGTATCCGCGACAACGATGTCTCGGCGTACGTCCGGCTGGACGGGACAACCACTCCAAAGGGGGAGTACGTGAACAGAGTCCTCAAGGCCGGCGCGTCGCTCATCGCGACCACGGCACTCGCGGCGACAGCCTTCGCCGCCACGTCGGTGCCCGCCCAGTCGGCGCCGGCCTCGACCGCACCGAAGTGCGAGCTGAATTTCAAGAGTTACCCCAATGTCAGCGCCGGAGCCACCGGCACGACGGCCGTCGCGGCCGAGTGCCTGCTGTCCAGCGCCGGCTACTCCGTCAAGATCGACGGAGCATTCACCGCTGCCGAGGCCGCCGCCGCCGGCAGGTTCAAGGCGACCAAGAAGTTGGCCGGCGGCACTGTCGTCGACAAGGGCGCGTGGACCGCGCTGCTGTCCCGCGGCAGCACCCCGAAGCTCTCCAAGGGCAAGAAGGGCGAGGCGGTCCTCCGGTTCCAGCGCGCGCTGACCGCATCGGGCCGGTCGGTCGCCATCACCGGCACCTTCGACACGGCCACCGTGAACCGGGTCAAGGGCATCCAGCGCGCCAAGGGCTGGAAGCAGTCCGGGGTGGCCGGAAGCGGCAACTGGCGACTGCTGCAGACCGGTCAGGCGGCCAGCCTGAAGGTGCTCGGCCCGTCGCCGAAGAAGAAGGCCAGCAAGAAGTCGAAGGGAAAGATCGCGCTCGCGTACGCCAAGAAGCAGCTCGGCGATCGCTACCGCTACGGCGCCGCCGGCCCCAATGCTTGGGACTGCTCCGGTCTGACCATGAAGGCGTGGCGGAAGGCGGGCAAGAAGCTCCCGCACAGCGCCAAGGGTCAGTTCCACAAGGGCAAGAAGGTTTCTCGGAAGAACTTGAAGCCGGGCGATCTGGTGTTCTTCTACTCAGGCCCGAGCCATGTCGCAATCTACGCCGGAAACGGTAAGGTCATTCACGCGTCGCGCCCCGGGAAGCCGGTCGCGTACGCGAAGATCAAGACCATGCCGTACAAGGGTGCCCGCCGCGTCGGCTGACAGACCTCCCCCTTGCGACACCCCGCTTCCCACCCCCCCAGGAAGCGGGGTGTCGCTTTTCCGGAACCGGTTCGCTGGGAGCAGTTCTGCCGCGGCCCTAGGCTGACCCGGTGACCCAGCCCCTTCCCGAGCTTCATCCGGCCGTCCGGATGTCCCGCCCGTCCGACGTGCCGCGGATCCGCGAGCTGATCGTCGAGCTGGCGACGTACGAGCGTTCCACGGACCAGGCGAAGGCGACCGAGGAGCAGCTGCGGAGGGCGCTGTTCGGCGAGCACCCGGCCGTGTTCGCGCTGGTGGCCGAAGTAGGTGACGACGTTGTCGGTTTTGCCCTCTGGTTCTTGAACTTCTCGACCTGGGAGGGCGTGCACGGAATCTACCTCGAGGACCTGTACGTCCGTACCGAGTATCGGGGCCGCGGGCTGGGCAAGGCCCTGCTCCAGTCGCTGGCGAGCATTGCCGTCACTCGGGGCTACGCCCGGTTCGAGTGGTGGGTGCTGAACTGGAACACCCCGTCGATCGAGTTCTACCAGGCGATGGGCGCGACCCCGATGGATGAGTGGACGGTGTTCCGACTCTCCGGGGATGCCCTCCGCGCCGTAGCGACCTCCTGACCCCTCCCGACGGGAGGTGGGTGGGTCGGATCGTCAAGAGAGCTCAATGGCATCGTCGGCGGGGGGCGCCAACGAGGGTGCGCCAACGGGACAGCAGGTGTCCTTGTGGACGGTGATCTCGCGGGGCGGTGCAGTCGTGGCGTGACGCCTGGGTACGCCGAGCAACGAGACCAGCGCAGCTGCGGCCATCAGGCCCGCTCCGATCCACAGCGCCTCGACGAACCCCGACTCGACGACGGCCGGCTCCAGGCCGTCCAGCGAGGCCAGGCCGACGAGGCCCGGGATGACCGCGATGGCGAGCAGGCCCGCCGACCGGGCGACCGCGTTGTTCACCCCCGACGCAGCCCCGACCATGCTCTCCGGCGCCGCTCCCAGCACCGCTGCGGTCAGTGGCGCCACCGCACACGACAGCCCCAGACCGAGCAGCAGAACCGACGGCAGCACGTCGGTGAGGTAGGACGCATCCGGACCGATCCGAGTGCCGGCGGCAAAACCCGCACCTGCCAGCAGAGTGCCCAGTGTCATCAGGGGACGAGGGCCGATCCGTTCGGAGAGCGCGCCCGAGCGCGCGGACAGCAGGAGCATCAGCAGTGTGGCCGGCAGGATCGCGGTGCCGGCCGCCACCGGCGACCAGCCCGCGACCAGCTGGAGCTGCAGGACGACCAGGAAGAAGTAGACCGCCAGTGCTGCGTACATCAACGCTGTCGCGACGTTCGCGGCGGCGAACACCCGGTTCGCGAACAGCGAGAGTGGGACCAGCGGCGAAGCGCTCCGGCGCTCGACGAGTACGAACGCGACCCACAGGCCCAGCGCGATCACAGCCACCACGACGACCGTCGGCGTCCAGCCGGTCGAACCGGCGGTGGTGAGGGCGTACGTCGTCGTGCTGAGCGCTCCGACGATGCAGACGGTGCCGGGCAGGTCCAGCCGACCGGCAGTGGGGCCGCGGCCGCTTTCGGGGACGTGCCGGATCGCGATCAGCGTCACCGCGGCGGCCACCGGCAGGTTGATCAGGAACACCAGGCGCCAGTCCACGATCACGAGCCACCCGCCGAGGAAGGGGCCGAGCGCGGCCGCAACCCCGCCGAGACCCGACCAGGCGCCGATCGCCCGAGCGCGATCAGCTCGCTCGAACGTCGCCGAGATGATCGCCAGGCTGCCCGGCGCGAGCAGCGCGCCACCAACGCCCTGCAATGCTCTGGCGGCCACCAGGAGCTCGGCCGTCGGAGCGAGGGCGCAGGCCGCCGAGGCGAGCCCGAACCAGATCGTCCCGATCACGAAGACCCGGCGCCGGCCGTACCGGTCGCCGAGCACGCCACCGACGAGGATGAAGGAGGCGAGCGTGAGCGTGTAGGCGTTGGTGATCCACTGCAGGGTGGTGAAATCCGCGCCGAGATCTTCACCGATCCGCGCCAGCGCGACGTTGACCACGGTCGAGTCCAGCATCGCCATGCTCGATCCGCCGATGGTCGCCGCCAGCACCCAGCGCCCCCGCGCAGTACCCATCCGGACAGTCACGGACCCGACTCTGCCACGCCCATTTGTCCTGCTCGCGCACGCGGCGCCCCACGTCCCGCTCGAGTCGTCACTCGATCGGACGACGGAAAAGCATGTCGCCCTCCTCGCTCCTCCCTCGCGGGAGGGCGCCGCTAACGACGCTCGCAGGAGGGATGCGACTTCACCGGCGAGCAGGACTATACAGCGAAGCGCATCAGGGAGACCGTGCCGGCGATGGCCAGCAGGAAGCCGACGATCGCGAGTGGAGCGTACCCCGCACGGACGTGGTCGCCGAGCAGCCAGAGGCCGATGATCGAGGGCACGATCATCTCGATCACGAAGGTGATGGCGTTGATGATGGTCACCGCGCCACGCTGCAGCGCGAGCGCGAATGCGGCCATGGCGAGCGCACCGTGCACCAAAATCGCCCAGAGCAGTGGCTCGGCCAGCAAGCCGAACCCGATCGCGTCGACGCTGAGCCCGCGAGAGGCCACCGCCACACCGGTGAAACCGATCCCAGCCGCCGCGGCGAGAGTCAGCCCGGCCGGCCGTTCCGGCAGCCGGAGGCCGATCAGCAGCACCAGCGTGGGAACGACCGCACTACCGAGGATGACCCAGTCAGTCAGCAGCGAGAGCGACGTGGCAGCCTCCGGCGCGGCGCTGAACCCCAGGCAGACGAGGCCGGCGGCGAGCACCCCGAGCGAGGCCCAGTCCTTCCAGCCGAAGCGCGCGCCACGTACGACGGCGAGGACGGCGGTCACGCCGATGCTGGCGGACAGCACCGTCTGCACCAGAAAGAGCGGCAGCTCGCGCAGAGCAACCACGTTGGCGACGAACGCGATCCCGTCCAGACCCAGACCGATCAGGTAGGGCACCTGGACCAGGATCGCGGCCAGCCCGGTGACGCCAGTGGCGGTGGCCACCCGCCGGGCGCCGACCGACTGCAGGACCGACGCAACGCCGTAGCCGATACAGGAGACGATCGCGGCGATCCAACTGAGCATCAACACGCCCGTAGGACCCGGTCAGCAGCAGACCGCATGGTCGGACTCGATCTGCGGTTGACGGAGAACGTACGGGCGGCGATGGCGCCGAGGTGACTACTCGGCGTCCGGCTTGGTCTTGCTCGTGTCGACCGGAATGCCGGGGCCCATGGTCGTCGAGACCGTGATCTTGCGCAGGTAGCGGCCCTTCGATGCACTCGGCTTGAGCCGGAGCACCTCGTCGAGGGCGGCGAAGTAGTTCTGCGAAAGCTGCTCCGGGCTGAACGACGTCTTGCCGATGATGAAGTGCAGGTTCGCGTGCCGGTCGACCCGGAACTCGATCTTGCCGCCCTTGATCTCGGTGACAGCCTTGGCGACGTCCATGGTGACGGTGCCGGTCTTGGGGTTCGGCATCAGGCCTCGCGGGCCCAGGACCCGGCCGAGCCGGCCGACCTTGCCCATCAGATCGGGGGTGGCGACGACGGCGTCGAAGTCGAGATAGCCTCCCATGACCTTCTCGATCAACTCGTCGGCGCCGACCTCGTCGGCCCCGGCCGCCTTCGCGGCCTCGGCCCGGTCACCGGTGGCGAACACCAGGACCCGAGCGGTCTTGCCGGTCCCGTTGGGCAGGTTCACCGTGCCGCGGACCATCTGATCTGCCTTGCGGGGATCGACCCCGAGGCGGGTGGAGACCTCGACGGTCTCGTCGAACTTCGCCTTGGCCCCGGTCTTGGCCGCGTTGATGGCCTCGAGCGGAGAGTAGAGCTTGTCCGCGTCGATGGTGGCCGCGGTCGAGGTGTATGCCTTGCTGCGCTTCATGGTCTGGTTCCTTTCACCAGGTTCTGGTTCTGCGGGCCGCGCTTCGGCCCTCCCAGGTGTGCGTTGATGTCAAGCTATTCAGTTGTGTCGACCCCGGGGCGGACCCTCCCCCAGGAAAACTGGGCACTAACAACAAGTTCCACCGGCGTGTCGTTGTTGTTTGCGACCACTTTTCGGGGACGGGAGGGGCGGCGGTACGAGGTCGGAGCGGAGCGGCGTCAGTTGGAAACCGTGACGCCCATCGAGCGGGCGGTGCCCTCGACGATCTTCATCGCCGCATCGACGTCGTTCGCGTTCAGGTCCGGGAGCTTGGTGGTGGCGATCTCGCGCACCTGCTCACGGGTGAGCTTGCCGACCTTGTCCCGCTGCGGGACGCCCGAGCCCTTCTGGATGCCAGCGGCCTTCTTGATGAGCTCCGCAGCCGGCGGGGTCTTCGTGATGAAGGTGAACGAACGATCCTCGTAGATGGTGATCTCGACGGGGATGACGTTGCCGCGCATGGCTTCGGTGGCCGCGTTGTAGGCCTTGCAGAACTCCATGATGTTCACGCCGTGCGGGCCCAGGGCCGTACCGACGGGCGGCGCCGGGGTGGCAGCACCTGCGTTCAGCGCGACCTTGACCAGCGCGGCGACTTTCTTCTTGGGAGGCATTTCTCGGTCCTTCTCGGTGTTTGCTGCGAGGCTCCTGCCTGCAGCGGTCTTCGGTGCCGGGCTGGCTGCTCCGGCCGTACGGGGTGGAACTGGCTGGCTAGACCTTCTGGATCTGCGGGAAGGTCAGGTCGACCGGTGTTTCCCGGCCGAGGATCTCGACCAGGGCCTTGAGCCGCTGGCTGTTGACGTTGATCTCGGTGATCGTCGCGTGCACGCCGGCGAACGGACCGTCGACCACCATGACCGAGTCGCCGACCTCGAAGTCGGCCACCTCGACCTTTTTCTTCTTCTTGGTTGCCGGGGTGCCGGCCGTGGCGGCCGCAACCACACCCGGCGCGAGCATCTTCTCGACCTCGTCGATGCTGAGCGGCACCGGCTGGTTGGAGTGACCGACGAAACCGGTCACCGACGGCGTGTGCCGAACGGTGGACCAGGACTCGTCCGTCAGATCCATCCGGACCAGGACATAACCCGGCAGGACGGTCCGGCGGACCTGCTTGCGCTGGCCGTTGCGGATCTCGACGACCTCTTCGGTCGGCACGATGATCTCGTAGATGTAGTCCTCCATGTTGAGGGAGGACACCCTGTTCTCGAGGTTGTGCAGCACCCGGTTCTCCATCCCGGAGTAGGTGTGCACGACGTACCAGTCGCCGACCTTGGACCGAAGCTCGATCCGGAACGCCTCGAGCGCCTCGCTGCCGGCGTCGGTCTCCTCGTCGTCCTCCTCCTCGGCGCCTTCCTCGTCCTCGGCCGACTGACCGAAGTCGAGATCGATGTCGTCGGTCTCCGGCTCCGCAACGGTCGAGCCGCCGAAGTCGAGATCGATGTCGACGTCGTCGGAAGCCGCGGAAGAGTAGCTCCCCGGTCCGAAGTCGATGTCGATGTCGTCCGAGTACCCGGCGCCGGTCGACTCTGGCCCGGTCGACTCTGTCGTCGACTCCGGGGTCGGGGTGGTGAGATCGAGGTCGTCAGTCGCCGAGGTCTCCCGCTCGTCGGCCCCCGTCTCGTCGCGCGGGTCGTCGGGTGAAGCTGTCTCGGACACGTTGAATATCTCCAGTTCCAGATTGATGGTCGTCAGCTGAACACTTTGAGGATCGCCCAGCCGAAGGCCAGGTCGAGCACGCTGACGAAGGCGATGATGAACAAGACGAAGATCAGCACCACGACGAAGTAGTTCAGCAGCTGCGGCCCGGTGGGATAGACCACCTTGCGCAGCTCTCCGGCCGACTCCTTGACAAAGGTGACCGGACCCGTCCGCTTGTGCACCGGCGCGTGGGAGTCCTGCTTCGCGGTCGCGCGGCCCTTCTTCTCGGTCTTGGGCTTCGCGCCCTTGGCTCGCGCCGCCGAGCCGCGGGTGGGTGCGCCGACACCGACCAGCTCGCGGTCGTCACCGGCATCTCCGACGTCGTCCACGTCGCCCTCGCGCGCTGCCTTCGCCGTCGCGTCGGATCCCTCGGTCAGCGCGGCGAGCTCGGCATCCGTCGGCTCGTCGACGAGCTCGTCGTCGTCACCCAGCTCGGAGTCGGAGACCCGTTCGGTGGCACGCTCCAGTGCCGCGGGGTCGTCGATCTCGAGCTCGTCGTCCGCCAGCTCTTCGTCCCCGGGCTCATCATCTTCGAGCTCAGGGTCGGCTGCGTCGTCGACCTCCGTCGGCTCCGGCGAGTCGACCGAGCCGGTGTCTGCGCTCTGGTCGATGGCATCCGCGGTCGAGTCGACCGACGGGGTCTCCTCGACCGGATCCCGCTCGTCCTTCGCCACGGTTGCAGTCCTTCGCTGTTCTTCGGTCGTCCGGCTCGCAGGGCAAGAGGGACTTGAACCCCCAACCTTCGGTTTTGGAGACCGATGCTCTGCCAGTTGAGCTATTGCCCTGTGGTGCCGTGGCCGAGTCTTCCCCGCGCCGTTCGAGGGCGCGATGAATCCAGGGTGTCCAGCACCAAGTCCGGAAGTCTACCTGAGTCCGGCGACCGGAGTCGAACTCGGCAGGCCGTCCGGAACCCGGCGACTTCCTGAACCGGGCGGCTTCCTGAACCCGGCGGCTCGGCTGGCCTGGCGGCTCCCGAAACTCGGTTGCCCCCGCACGGCCCGCAGGCCAGTGTTGGCGCCCATGAGCCTCATCGAGCTTACGCGCGCCGTCGGACTCGACCGCCGAGGCTCGCAGCAGGTCGTCAGCGATCGGAGGCTGTCCGGTCGACGGCGGTGAGCGCCGATCTGCTCGCGGGTCTGCTGGCCGGGCTCGCAGTCGCACTTCCGATCGGGGCGATCGGGAGCTATCTCGTGGGGCTGGCCGCGCGCGAGCGGTTTGCAATTGCTGCTGCTGCTGCGCTGGGCGTGGCGACGACAGACGGGCTCTACGCGCTGGTGGCCGGACTGGGGATCGGCGGTGTCGAGCAGGTCATCGGTGCCGTTGCGACCCCGCTGCGGTGGCTGGCGGCTGCGCTGCTGGTGGGTCTGGCCGTACGCACCATGGTGCTGGCGCTCCGCAGCGCAGGCGAGCCGTCACCGGATGGAGCCACGCCGGCCAACCCGGCGCGGACCGGCTCGGCGCTGCGGACGTACGGGTTGCTCGTCGGGTTGACCGCGGTGAACCCGGCCACCATCGCCACCTTCGCCGCGGTCGTCGTCGGGCACCGGTTGGCCGGCTCGCCGCTCTGGCTCGCCGCGCTGGTCTTCGGCCTCGGGGCGTTCGCCGCCTCGGCTGCCTGGCAGCTGACCCTGGTCACCGCCGGATCGCTGCTGGGTCGGGCGCTGTCCGGTCGGCGCAGTCAGCTGACCGTTGCGTCGATGTCGGCGGCCGTGATGCTCGTGCTGGCCGCGCTGATGGTGCTGGGTTGATGGTGCTGGGTTGACTGCGGCTCGACTTTCGCGAGGGTGGACCGAGCTCGGGCCGAAGAGTCTCGAGCGCCAGCTTGTACTCGGCCTCGGCGCCGCGCCAGCCGGTACGTCGCCACAGCTCGGCCAGTGGCCCGAGGACGTCGTCGACGTCCCCGAGAGCGAGTCCGCTGCGGATCCGCGCCCGCAGCGCCTCGACCGCAAGGTGCTCGGGTCCGGGAGGCGCGATGGGCAGCGCGGCGGCCGCGCGATCGGCGTACGCCCCGGCAACTTCGTCACGGCCGGTCGCCCACTCGGTCTCGGCCAGCCGGCGCATCCGGCGAGCCGCGGATGCCGAGCGGCCACCGGGCGCGAGCTCGGCAGCCGCTGTCCAGGAGGCGATGGCCTCGCCGGGATGTCCGGTGGCGGCAAGCAACTCGGCACGGAGGTCGAGCAGCTCCGGCAGCACCGTTCCTGCCACCGCGTCGGACGCGGACTCGGTCGCGGCCAGCGCTGCGTCCGCGGCCAGCACGCCCGTCGCATCGGCGTAGCAGTCGGCCGCCGAGAGCGCGTGCTGGACGAGGACGGCCAGCCGTTCGTCCGCTGGCAGCAGGTCGCCGGCCCGGGCGGCGTGATAGGCGGGCACAGCGGTCTCGTTCGGCGCGAGCCGCTCGGCGGCGCGGAGCAGGCGGAGGTGCAGCTCGCGCTGCTCGGCCCGGCTGAGCCGGCGATATGCCGCATCGGCAACGGTCCACGACCGGGCGCGGTAGGCGAATCGCGCAGGGCCAGCGACGCTCGCCGGACCAGCACTGCTCGCCGGAACAGCACTGCTCGCCGGACCAGCACTGCTCGCCGGACCAGCACTGCTCGCCGACCCAGCGCCGCTCGCCGATCCGCTCACCAGGTCCGCCCTGCCCACGAGGTCCAAGCTGCTGAGCGTGGCGAGCGCCGGCAGCGCCGTGGCCGGCGGACAGACTGTCGTGAGCATCGAGTCCTCGAGCAGGCCGCCCGCCGCGCCGAACAGCTGGAGCATCGTGCGTGCCCGATCGTCCAGACCGTCGACCAGCTTTTCCGCGAGCGGCTGGATCTGTGGGCTGCCGCTCCGCCGACGCAGCTCGACGCGATTCACCCGCGGCGGCGGACGACCCTCGACGGCCTCCAGCGAGTCGAACGCGGTGGCATCCGGACCAGCGGAGACGCCGACGAGCAGGCGTAGCGGAAGGCCTGCGGGCTGAACCACGATCTGCCGCAGCAGCGCGATCGAGCTGGGATCGGCGTACTGCAGATCCTCGATCACGAGCAGCATCGGTTCCCGCGCGCAGGCTCGCCGCAGCAGTCGGCGGGCTGCGGTGAACAACCGTTCTCGTTCGGCCTTCCGGTCGGCCAGCGGCGTCGGCGGGCGGCGGGTCGGACCGCCGTACAGCCGGTCGAGCGCGTCGAGCCGACGGGTCAGCACCGGCCTGCCGGTCAGTGGACCGTCGGCGGCGAGTGGCCGCAGCAGATCGGCCGCCGCGCCGAACGGCCGACCGGCACAGACCGGGCTGAGCGCGATGCTCAGCACGCGGAAGCCCGCGTCGGCGCCTCGTTGGGCGGAGTGCTCGAGCAGCGTCGTACGTCCACTGCCGGGCCGGCCCGAAACCAGCAGGATCTCCGCACCCCGCCCCCGACCGAGACGCAACAGGTGCCGAACCCGGCGCGCGGCCGCCGCATCGCGGATCGAGGACCGCGACGGGACCCGGTCCGCGGGCCGAGGCCGTCGCTCGCCGAGCGGCGTCACCGGCCGGTCTCCCCCGCCGGTCGTCCCGGCCTGTGCTTGCTCAGCCGACCGCAGCCGCGGGTTGCCCGGCGAGCAGCTTCTCGGTGGCAGCAAGCAGGACGCAGGTCGCGAGGCCCTCGATCGCGCCGGCGACATCCCCGGCGGCCGGGAAGGTCGGTGCGATCCGGATGTTGCGGTCCCTCGGGTCCTTCCCGTACGGGAACGCGGCCCCGGCTCCGGTCATCGCGATACCCGCCGCCTTGGCCAGCGCGACGACGCGGGATGCGGTCCCGTCGGCGACGTCGAGACTGATGAAGTACCCGCCGATGGGATGGGTCCAGCTCGCCGTCTGGTGCTCCCCCAGCCGCGCGTCCAGGATCGCCTCGACCTGCTCGAACTTGGGCGCGATCAGCGCGCGGTGCTTCGCCATCAGGGCCCGGACGCCGTCTGCATCGCGGAGGAACCGGACGTGGCGCAGGTGGTTGATCTTGTCCGGACCGATCGAGCGCTTGCTCTGCTGCTGGGAGTACCAGGCGATGTTCGCCGCCGAGCCGCCGAAGAACGAGACCCCGGCTCCGGCGAAGGTGATCTTGGAGGTGGACGCGAAGACGAACACCCGGTCTGGGTTGCCGGCCTCTTCAGCCAGCCCCAGCACGTCGAGAGCGGGCGTTTCGACGTCGGTGAGGTGGTGGACGGCGTACGCGTTGTCCCAGAAGATCCGGAAGTCCGGCGCGGCAGCCATGCTCACGAGCTCGCGGGTGACGGCCTCGTCGTAGACCGCCCCGCTGGGATTGGCGTACGTCGGCACGACCCAGATGCCCTTGACGCTCGGATCTGCGGCCAGCTCCTTGACGGCGTCCAGGTCCGGGCCGTGATCTCCCAGCGGCACCGGAACCATCTCGATACCGAACTGCTCACACAGGGCGAAGTGGCGGTCGTAGCCCGGCACCGGGCAGATGAACTTGACGCGCTGCCCGAACCACGGCTCGGCACCGACCGGACCCTTGAGCAGGCACCAGACCAGGGTGTCGTGCATGATCGAGAGGCTGGAGTTGTCACCAGCCAGCAGCAGGGCGACGGGGATGTTCAACAGCTCGGCGAAGATCGCCCGGATCTCCGGCAGTCCGGTGAGACCGCCGTAGTTGCGACAGTCGGTGCCGTCGGCCGCCTTGTACTGGCCCTCGCCCGGCAGCGTCAGCAGCTCGTTGGACAGGTCCAGCTGGGCCGACGCCGGCTTGCCGCGGGTCAGATCGAGCTTCAGCCCCTGGGCGACGAGGTCGTCGTAGTCCTTCGTCAGCTGGGCGTGGAGGGCGGTCAGTTCGTCGCGGGTGAGCTCGGACAGCGGCATGGTGTCCATCCTTCCAGACGGACCTGGCCGGTCGCCTCCCGATTCCGCGCCAAGAACGCGCGGATTCGTTCGGAGCGCGTTTCATCGACGAGCCTCCCGTGTTGGCTGCTCAGCCCGTAATCTCACTGCATGAGCGGAGCCAACATCGCCGTCTGGCTCAGTGACCGGGCGGCCAGCGATCCCAACCTTCCCTCGATCAAGCAGGGCGACACGATCCTCACCTTCGGCGCCTTGGATGCCGCGACCCAGCGGTTCGCCACCGTGCTCGCCGAGCATGGCGTGCAGCCGGGCGACCACGTCGCTCTGATCATGCCGAACGTCGCCTACTTCCCGATCGTGTACTACGCGATCCTGCGCTGTGGCGCGGTGGTCGTGCCGATGAACCCGCTGCTGAAGGCGGGCGAGATCGCGTACGCCTGGGGCGATGCCGGCACGAAGGTCGCGATCGTCTTCGCGCTGTTCGCCGAGGAGGCGGCCAAGGCCGCCCAGACGACCGGCACGGACGTCATCGTGGTGGCGCCGGGAGAGTTCGAGAAGCTGCTCGCCGGCGCCGAGCCGACTCCGGGCGTGGTGGAGCGCAGCGAGGACGACACCGCCGTCATCCTCTACACCTCCGGCACGACCGGCAACCCGAAGGGTGCCGAGCTCAGCCACAACAACCTGCGGACCAACGTCATCACCTCGGTCGAGACGCTGATGCCGAGCCGGCCCGGAGACGTTCTCTTCGGCGGGCTGCCGCTGTTCCACTCGTTCGGCCAGACCTGCGCCATGAACTGCGCGATGTACTCCGGCGCGTGCATGACGCTGCTGCCCAAGTTCGACCCGGAGACCGCGCTGCAGATCTGCGCCGACGACCGGGTGAACATCTTCCTCGGGGTGCCGACCATGTACATGGGACTGCTGTCGGTGTCCGACAAGGACCGGTTCGACACGTCCAGCCTCCGGGTCTGCGCATCGGGTGGGGCGTCGCTGCCGCTCGAGGTGCTGCGAGGTGTCGAAGAGGCGTTTGGCGTCCAGATCCTCGAGGGCTACGGGTTGTCCGAGACCTCGCCGGTCGCCTCGTTCAACCACCCCGATCTCGGCACGCGGCCGGGCACGGTCGGCACCCCGATCCGGGGCTGCGAGTTCGATCTGCGCGACCTGGACGACCGGCCGGTCGCCGACGGCGAGATCGGCGAGATCGTGATCCGCGGCGAGAACGTGATGAAGGGCTACTGGAACCGCCCGGAGGCGACCGCCGAGGCGATCCGCGACGGCTGGTTCCACTCCGGCGATCTGGCCACCCGCGACGCCGACGGCTACTACACGATCGTGGACCGCAAGAAGGACATGATCATCCGGAACGGCTTCAACGTGTATCCGCGCGAGGTCGAGGAGGTGCTGTACTCCCATCCCGCCGTCGCCGAGGCGGCCGTCTTCGGCGTCCCGGACGCGCTGCACGGCGAGGAGATCGCGGCCCTGGTGCTGCTCAAGGACGGCGCGAGCGTATCGGCGGACGAGTTGCAGGGCTATGTCAAGGAGCGGATTGCCACCTACAAGTACCCGCGGTTCATCCGGTTCGGCGAGCTGCCCAAGGGGCCGACCGGCAAGATCTTGAAGCGGGAGATCAAGATCGACCTCTGATCGGTCAGCCCCGAGAGGATTTAGAAGGTTCAGGCGCCTCTGATGCGCCTTGACCTTCTAAATTTCCCCGACGGCAGGGCTCAGAGTCCGAAACGGTTCGCCACGTCGTCGGTGTATGCCGCATAGAGGTCGTCGGCCGGCTCGAAACCGCCGACGAAGTGCCCACCGAGCTCGAGAGTGAGCAGTCCGAGCAGACCGGCGATCGCGGTCACGATGAGTTGCATTGCGGCCGGCGAGGCGGCCAGACCGAGTCCATCAGCGGCGGCCGCCAGCTGCGCCCGCAGCGCACGGCCGGGATGGACGGCCTCGCCGAACCCAGCCGGCAGCGCACCGCCGATGCAGAGCGGCCCCGCAAGTGCGGCCATCACCCGGCCTGCCGGGGCGACGGTGTCCGTCGGTGCCCGATAACCGGGAATGGGTGTGCCGTAGATCAGGGCGTACCGATGCGGTTCGGCCACGGCCCAGCGTCGCAGAGCTGCGGCGGTGTCAGCCCAGCGCCTTCTGGCCCCTCGGCGGTCGGAGCCGCCGGCGTCCTCGAGAGCCACCGCAAGGTCACCGTAGGCGTCGACGATCAGTGCGGTGATCAGCTCGTCGCGGCTGGCGTAGTAGCGGTAGATCGCGCTGGAGACCAGGTTCAGCTCGCGGGCGATGGCCCGGAGTGAGAGCTCCCCGGCGCCACCGTGTGCCAGCTGGGCCAGGGCGAGCCCCTTGATCGCCGCCAGGGTCTCTGCGCGAGCGCGCTGACGGGGTGTCGGTCCGGTCACAGTGGGGAGTCTCTCCTGCCGGAGCAGTTGACGCAACCGTGAGCACTGCTCTTGATTTCTCGATCAGTTGTCTGGCATGCTGAGTTTCAGAGAGCATCGCTCACATTTTGGAGGACGTCATGATCATCACTCGCACGACCCGCGCGGCTGCCGCCCTGGGGCTGTCGGGAGTCGCATTCATTGCGTACCCGATCCTTCGCGGCTCCGCCGTCGAGACCGGCCTGAGCGGCGCAGCGCTCTACGCCCGTCCCGCCTGGGTGCTCGCCCATGTCCTCGGGATGCTCGGCTTCGTGCTGCTCGCCGTCGGGCTGCCGGTGATCGACGAGCGTGCCGGGCGGTGGGCGACGTGGGGTGCCTTCGCCGTCCTGCCGTACTACGGCGCGGAGGCGTTCGGCCTGCACGCACTGGGCGTACGCGTGCTCCAGACCGGTCACGCCGACATGATCGTCGCCGCGGACATGTTCCGCTACCAGCCCGTTGCGATCGCTGTCTTTGCGCTCGGCTGGGTCGCCTTCGGAGCAGTCGGCGTCCGGCTTCTCCTCGTCGCCCGCCGGTCACGCGCGGCGCTGCGGATCGGACTCGTGCTCGCCGGACTCGCGCTACTGACCTACCTGCCGCAGTTCTTCCTTCCGTCGGCGGGCCGGATCGGCCACGGTCTGGTGCTGGGGATCGGGCTGCTCGTCATCGCGTACGCCGTGCAGGGTTGGACTGAGCAACCGGTTCGGGTCGCCGACGTGAACGTCGCCGAGCCGGAGATCGAGATCGGCAGCTGAGGCAAGCGGCTGGGGACTCCTCCGGCGCTTCGACCGGCCGGGCGCAGCGTGTCCGGCGGGCCGACCATCATTCTCGACGGACAGCGACCAGCGCGCTGAACGGACCGAGCCAGGCGATCTCGTCGGCGTGCTCGGCGTTGCCCACGGTGAGCAGGATCTCGACAGGACCGGCCACCGAGGCCCGCGCTGGCACGTCGCGGAAGTTCACCACCAGCACCACCGAGCCACGCTCGAAGACGACGGTTCCCTCGTCGTCATCGGCGGTGGCCTGACCGAGCCCGAACCGTGGGTCGGTGAAGTCGCTGTACGCGCGGCGGAGCCGCAGCACCTCGGTCTGGAAGGCCAACAGCTCGGCGTGGGGTGACCGCTCGAGCTCCGACCAGTCCAGCTTCGAGCGCTCGAAGGTCGCCGGATCCTGCGGGTCGGGCACCGTGCTCAGGTCCCAACCCATCTTGCCGAACTCCTCGGCCCGCCCGGTGGCGACGGCCTCGGCCAGCTCGGACTCAGGGTGGGAGGTGAAGAACTGCCAGGGCGTGCTCGCCCCCCACTCCTCACCCATGAAGATCATCGGCGTGAACGGGCTGAGTCCGTTGATCAGCGCGGCGAGCTTGAGCTGGTCGGGGTGCGAGCACGCTGGACAGCCGGTGCCCGTCGGCGCGGTTGCCGATCTGGTCGTGGTTGTCCGCACACACCACCAGCCGCCAGGTCGGCGTCCGGTGGGTATCGATCGCGTTGCCGTGGGTCCGACCGCGAAACGACGACCGAGTGCCGTCGTGGAAGAACCCGTTGTCCCAGACCTTGGCCAAAGAGGTCAGCGAGTCGAAGTCGGCGTAGTAACCGGACGTGTCGCCGGTCAGGGCGACGTACAGCGCGTGGTGGAAGTCGTCACTCCACTGCGCGGTGAGTCCGTACCCGCCGCCGTCGCGCCGGGTGATCAGTCGCGGATCGTTCAGGTCGGACTCCGCGATCAGCGACAACGGCCGACGCAGGTGCACACTGAGCGCCGACGTCTCGATCGCCAGCTCCTCCAGCAGGTGCGTCGCACGGGTGTCGGTCAGGGCGTGCACCGCGTCCAGTCGCAGCGCGTCGACGTGGTAGTCCCGCAGCCACATCTGGGCGTTCTCGATGATGAACCGGCGCACCTCGTCGGAGTCCTCACCGTCCAGGTTCACCGACTCGCCCCAGGTGTTGGCCGCGGCGGAGTGCATGTAAGGCCCGAACTCGGGAAGGTAGTTCCCACTCGGCCCGAGGTGGTTGTACACGACGTCCTGGATCACCGCGAGCCCGCACTGGTGGCAGGCATCGACGAAGTCCTGGTAGGCGGCCGGACCGCCGTACTCCTCCTGGACCGCGTACCAGAGCACGCCGTCGTAGCCCCAGTTGCGGACACCGTTGAACGCGTTGACCGGCATGATCTCGATGAAGTCGACGCCGAGCGCGACGAGGTGGTCGAGCCGGTCGATCGCCGCGGTCAGCGTGCCCTCGGGGGTGAATGTGCCGACATGGAGCTCATAGATCACCCCGCCCGCGAGCTGCCGCCCGGTCCAGGCCTGGTCCCGCCAGCGGTGTGCTGCGGGGTCGTACGTCCGCGACAAACCGTGCACCCCGTACGGCTGGCGACGAGACCGCGGGTCGGCAATCGGCGTCGCCGCCGTCGAGGGCGAAGCCGTAGTCGACGACTCCGGCGGCGAAGTCCGGCAACGGCTGGGCGGGCTGCCACCAGTCTCCCTCGTCCCGAGTCATCGGGATCACGATCCGCTGCTGGGAGTCGGGCTCGGCGAGCACCAGATCGATCCGGCTCGGCTTCGACGCCCAGACCGTGAACGGGACCGGGACGCCGAGCGGCAGGCTGGCCAGTCCGGCGCTCACAGCCGGCACCCCACGAGGACGGGTTCGGGTTCGAGCGTGATCGCGTACGTCGCCGCGACGCCGGCGCGGATGGTGCGCGCGAGATCGAGCAGGTCGGCCGTCGAGGAACTGCCGCGGTTGGTCAGCGCCAGGGTGTGCTTGCCGGAAATCTGCGCGGCGCCGGCGCCGAACCCGCGGCCGAAGCCGGCGTGCTCGATCAACCAGGCCGCACTCGTTTTCACGGATCGCTCATCGTCAGGGCCATCCGGCATCGGCCAGCGAGGCGCACCGGCCGGGAGCCGGGCCGCGTCCGCAGCCGACAGGATGGGGTTGGTGAAGAAGGAGCCCGCACTCCACGTGTCGTGGTCACCCGCGTCGAGCACCATGCCCTTGGCGCGGCGCAGCTCCAGGACGGCGGTGCGGACGTCGGCGGCCGGCGGTCGGGCCCCGAGCTCGACCCCGAGCGTCCGGGCCAGCTCGGCGTAGCGGATCGGTGCTGATCGGGGTGCCATCCGGAACTGGAATGTGACCGCACTGATCAGGTAGCGGCCGGGCTCGGCCTTGAACCGAGAGGTCCGGTAGCCGAACCCGCAGGACGCCATCGGGAAGGTGGCCCGCTGCCGGGTCTGCCGATCCCACGCGTGCACGGTCTGGATGGTGTCGGCGACCTCGCCGCCGTACGCACCGACGTTCTGGATCGGGGACGCACCGACCTTGCCCGGGATGCCGGACAGCATCTCGACGCCACTCCACTCCTGCTCGATCGCGTATCCGACGAAGGAGTCCCAGTCCTGGCCGGCCTCGACCCGAACGATGGCGCCGGTGCAGCCGTCCTCGTCGGCGTCGATGCCCGTGGTGGCGATCTCGACCACGGTGCCGTCGAAGCCCTCGTCGGACACCACGAGGTTGGAGCCGCCGCCCAGGACGAGGACCGGCTCACCGGCCGCATCGAGGGCGAAGACGGTGTCGACGAGCTCCTGCTCGGTGGTGGCGCTCACCCAGCGCCGTGCCGGCCCGCCCAGTCGAAGGGTCGTGTGATCGGCCAGCCGCACCGTTTCGGTTCCCTTGGCCGGTGCCGCGACGTCGTTGATCTTGGTGGATGTCTGCATGGTCAGCCCCCGAGCCGCACCTCGACCCGGGTCGCCCCGAGCACCTTCTGATCGGCACAGACCGCATCGATCGTCACCGTCGCCCGGTCACCGTCGATGGCCGTCACCGTGCCACTGAATGTCACCGCCGCGCCGGTGTCGTCGTCCGGGATCAGGACGGGCTTGGTGAACCGGGTCGAGTAGGACAGCACTCGGGCCGGGTCGCCGATCCAGTCCGTGACGACCCGCAGCGCCGTGCCCATGGTCAGCATGCCGTGGGCGAGTACGCCGGGCAGACCGAGCGCCGTCGCAGCTCGGTCGGACCAGTGGATCGGATTGAAGTCGCCGGACGCACCGGCGTAGCGGACCAGATCGGCCCGGGTGAGCTGCACGGACAGTGGCGGCAGGGTGCTGCCGATCTCGGGTCGCCCTTCGCTCATCTGGGCGCTCCTGATCCCGCTCCGGCGGGCTCGTCGGAGTGAGCGGGCTCGTGGGAGTGGGCGGGCTCGTGGGAGTGGTAGAACGTGGAGCTCGCGCTGCAGACCGGCTCGCCCTCGACGGTGGCCACCTTCACCGAGACGCCGATGATGTCCACCTCGCCACGAACGCGAACCTTGTCGATCGAGAGCACCGCCGACACCCGGTCGCCGGCCCGCAGCGGACGTACGTAGTCGAAGCGCTGGTCGGCGTGCACCACGCGGCGCAGCGCCAGATCCAGCTCCGCATCGCCGAACAACGAGTCCCAGGCGGCCGCCGCGATCACCGCGACGAAGGTCGGTGGCGCCACCGGCGCGTCACCGGCGTAGGCCGGATTGCCGTCGCCGAGTGCTCGGGCGAACTCGCCGATCTTGGCGGCCGACACCTCGTACGGCGCGGTCGGCGGATAGCTGCGGCCGACGTGCTGCTCGGAGATGGGCATGGGACAAACCTAGTGGGCGCCTCTCCCCTGGTCAGACAGCGTCTGCGTATCGGGCGGCGACAATCGGCGCGAGGCGTCGACCGAGCGGAAGCGCCATCGGCCAGCCGCGGTCCCGAGCCAGGTGCGCGACCGGATCGAGCAGCAGGCCCGGTGAGACGAACAGCGGGATGATCCCGACCCGACGGGTCCGGCCGGTCCCGGCGCCGGCGAGCCCGTCCAGCACGGGCTGAGCGCGCGGCTCGGTCGTGCCGAACGCGGCCCGTACGGGCGCGCCGCGCCCGGCGGCGAGCCGCTCGGCCAGCTCGTGGACGGCGGTGTTGGCGGCTGGGTCCGATGACCCGACGGCGTAGAGCAGCGCCGGCAGGTCATCGTCGATCCCGGCATCGTGGCCCGCAGTCAGCACGACATCGGCGACGTCGTCGCCGGTGCCGAGAATGCCTGCGGTCACCAGCTGCAGCGGAGCCGACGCGGCCGCCTCGGCGACCGTGGCGGGAACGTCGATCCGGGCGTGGAAGGCATTGGTGAACAGCAGCGGCACGACGGCCGCTCGATCGCTGCCCTGCCGGCCGAGCTCGCCGGCAACTGTGTCGAGGTCGGGATCGGTGAGATCGAGGTACGCCGCTGCAGCCGGCACCCCGAGGAGCTCGCCCGCCGCGGTCATCAGCGCCTCGATCGGGCCGCGGACACCCGGGTGCCGGCTGCCGTGCGCCAGTCCGATCAGGGCGGCAGGTGTGCTCACGGCGCCACCTCGAGATGCCCGTCGACCAGCTCAGGGCACAGACGACGAAAGAGCCGCCCGCCAGTGGCGGACGGCTCAGCGTGGGTCGTCACGACTCGCGACCCGCCGATCGGGTCAGCGGGTTTCGCGGTGCGGCGTGTGCGTCCGGCAGCGCGGGCAGAACTTCTTCAGCTCGAGCCGGTCCGGGTCGTTCCGCCGGTTCTTCTTGGTGATGTAGTTGCGCTCCTTGCACTCGGTGCAGGCGAGCGTGATCTTCGGCCTGATGTCGGTCGACTTAGCCATCGTTCTACGTCCTTGATCTTCGTCCGTGTCGCGTTGTCGGTAGCGGGAGCGGGATTCGAACCCGCGACACAGCGATTATGAGCCGCTTGCTCTACCGCCTGAGCTATCCCGCTGCGGGGTCGTGGGCCAGTTTCCCGGCCGGTCAACGCCACCTCGCGATCGCGTATTCCGCCGGCACGCGGTTCGCGCCGGCCACAGCACCCGAGCCCCCATGCGGAATCGAACCGCAGACCTTCTCCTTACCATGGAGACGCTCTGCCGACTGAGCTATAGGGGCCTCCCGCGCGACCCCAACGGGACCGCGCCGACGCACAAAGATACATGTCTCGCAGCGCCCACGCGAATCGGATCCCGATGACGAGCAACTCCCCCGCTGCGGGTGAGGAGAATGTCCGGCCGGTCTGTCATCCTGCACCGCGGGACGCCGCGATTTCGGGATGCCGTACCTCGGCCCGACCATCCCCGGCGCCGGAACCGCGTTGACGCGAGAAGGAGTTGAGTCATGACCTCAGGTCTGACGATCGGTACGGCATTCGGCGAACCCGATCGTCCGGTGAGTCTGCGGGCGGAGAAGTTCAATCGGCATACCTTCTGGTGCGGGCAGAGCGGGTCGGGGAAGACGTACGCCCTTGGTGTCGTCCTCGAGCAGCTGCTGCTGAACACCGACCTGCCGATGGTGATCATGGACCCGAACTCCGACTTCGTCCGGATCGCGGAGAACCGACCCGGCGTAGCGCCGGAGGTGGCCGCCGGCCTTGCGGACCGCGACATCCGCGTCCTGCACTCCGGCACCCGCGATGGCGAACGGCTGCGGACGCGGTTCGTCGACCTGGACGTGCCGACCAAGGCCGCTGTCGTCCGGCTGGACCCGATCGCCGATCCGGACGAGTTCAACGTCCTCCTCCACCTGGAGGAGCGCGCGGCCGCCAACGGGGAGCGGGAGAACTACCTACGAACGCTGCGCCAGTCGAGCGATCCCGGCGAGCAAGCCGTCGGCAAGCGGATCGAGAACCTCCGGGTGCTCGACTGGCGGCTGTGGTCGTGGGGCAACCGGGCGGTCACCGACATCGTGGCACAGCGACCGGCGGCCACCGTGCTCGATCTCGGCGGTTTCACCGAGCGCCCGGAGGCAACGGTCGCCGCGGCAAGCGTTCTCGAGCACCTGTGGCGGCATCGCGAGGAGCGTCGCCCGGTGCTCATCGTCATCGACGAAGCGCACAACCTGTGCCCGCCGAATCCGGAGACGCTGATCGAGAAGGTGCTGACCGACCAGATCATCCAGATCGCCGCCGAAGGCCGGAAGTTCGGGCTGTGGCTGTTCCTGTCCACCCAGCGACCCACCAAGATCCACCCGAACGTGCTGTCCCAGTGCGACAACCTCGGCCTGATGCGGATGAGCTCGCCGCGCGACCTGGCCGAGCTGACCGACATCTTCGGGTACGCCCCCGCGGATCTCGTCGCTCAGTCGCCCGACTTCGCGCAGGGTCAGGCACTGTTCGCGGGCGGATTCATCGACCAGCCGACCCTGGTGCAGATGGGCTCCCGGCTCACCGAGGAGGGCGGCTCCGACGTCGGCGTGCCGCTCCGCCGCTGAGCTGGGGCCGCACCCGTCACCCCTTCATCCCGCGTCACCCGCGCCGTGCCTCGTACTCGCAGCGCAGCTGACCGCATCCGCGCCGCAACTTCGCGCATCGGCGGGCAACTTCGCGCATCGGCATCACGACCTCGCGCATCGGCGGGCAACTTCGCGCATCGGCGCCGACGGGCTGAGTATCCCGTTGATGCGCGAAGGCGACAGCCGCCAGTTCCATGACTCTGCTCCGACCACTCGACCGAGCCAGGTACTGACAGACCCTCCCGGACGTACGGCGGCGGCCATAGTCTCGACCGTATGTCCACCTGGTTGATCACTGGCTGTTCCACCGGTCTCGGTCGCGCGCTGGCACATGCCGTGCTCGCTGCCGGCCACCAGGCCGTCGTCACGGCGCGTGACACGGCTGCGGTCTCCGACCTCGTCGACGCGCACCCCGACACCGCGCTGGCGCTGGCCCTCGATGTCACCGACGACGCCCAGGTCGGCGACGTCGTTGCTCAGGCGATCGAGCGATTCGGGCCCGTCGACGTCCTCGTGAACAACGCCGGCTATGGCTACCGCGCCGCCGTCGAGGAAGGTGAGCGGTCGCCGGTCGACACCCTGTTCGCGACGAACTTCTTCGGCCCGGTCGCGATGATCAAGGCGGTGCTGCCCGGGATGCGCGCGGCGCGCCGCGGCACCATCGTGAACATCTCCTCGATCGGAGCCCAGATCTGTCCGCCGGGTTCCGGCTACTACGCCGCGACCAAGGCAGCGCTGGAGGCGGTGTCCTCGTCGCTGCGCAGGGAGGTCGAGCCGCTCGGGATCGGCGTGATCGCCGTCGAGCCGGGTGGCTTCCGGACCGACTTCGCGGGACGTTCGCTGCACCAGGCGGCCGAACCGATCGCCGACTACGCCGAGACGGCGGGCAAACGACGCATCGAGCACGACACCGTGCACGGTACGCAGCCTGGCGACCCCGAACGCGCCGCGCAGGTGCTGATGACCGCGGTGGCGTCGTCGAACCCGCCATCGCTGCTGCTCCTCGGCTCCGACGCTCTCGGCGCCTACCGGGCCGTACTCGACGCCCGTCGCACCGAGAGTGATGCGTGGGAAGCCACCAGCCGCAGCACCGACTTCCCCGACTGACGACTACCCAGTCCTGGTCGAACAGATCGCGCTGCTCGACGGGATCCGCCATCCGATGCCGAGTCACGGCCGTACGGCTCAGTTGTCGAGTCGGTAGAACCGGAACATCGGATGGTCGATGTCCAACACCTCACACCGTCCGAACCCGGCCTCCGCCGCGAACCCGCGGAACACGTCCGGCCGCATCACGGTGCCCACGCCCGCCGAGGGCTGGGACGCCATCCCGACCGGAAGACAGTGCAGCACGCTGGCGCCGTACAGGAACTGCTCGACCGGATCGGCCGGCGCCGTAAAGGTCTCGCCGGCCCGCTCGTCCATCACGATCACCGGTCCGCGGTCGCCGACCAGGCGGCGGGCGGTCCGCAACGCGTCGACCGGTCGAGCCAGGTCGTGCACCATCTCGAAGCAGAAGACGATGTCGACAGGAGCGGCGTCGGCCACGTCGGCCACGTCGGCCACGTCGAAGCTGACCCGGTCCGCGAGTCCCGCCTCGGCGGCGTGCCGACGCGCGGCCGCGATGGAGGCATCGTCGAGGTCGTACCCGTGAACGGTGGTGTTCGGGTATGCCTCGGCCAGGGCGATCGCCGCCCAGCCCTCACCGCAGCCCAGTTCGGCAACCGTCGCACCGGCCTGCAGCATCGCCTCGACGTCGCCGATGGCCGGCAGCCACTCCGCGGCGAGCAGCTTCTCGAACACGGGACGGTTGAACGCGCCCTGCACCTCGTGGAAGCCGTAGTCGGCGTACGGCACGCCGCCGCCGGTCCGGTATGCCTGCTCGAGCTGGCCCGACACGCGCCCGAGGACGGCCGGTAGCTCGGCCATCGGTCGGGCGTACGCAAGCGAGTGCGGGTCCAGCAGGACCTCGGCCGCACCCGCGGGAAGCTCGTAGCGCCGCTCGTCCGGACCGGCATCGACCCGGTCAACGGTCAAGAGCCCGCACGCTGCTTGCTGCTCCAACCACTCCCGGGCGTAGCGCGGGCCGATGCCGGCCGCTTTCGCCAGCTCCGGCGCCGAGAGCGCGCCGTCGGTCGCCAGCGCCTGATACAGGCCGAGCCGGCAACCGAGGTCGATCGTGGCCAGCTCGATGGCAGCGAGTCCGGCCTCGAACAACCGGCCTGCGAGCGCCTCGGCCGCCTCGGCCGCCGTCGCCGCCTCAGGTTGCTGGGAGTCAGCAGGTTGGGGCTCGTTCAGCTCGGAGCCGGTGGGCCGGGACTCGGTGGTGATCTCGACAGCGGTCACTGGGTTCCTCCTCGGGGATGTGTCGTCACACCCTTCAGGCGCGAGATCGCAACTCGCGTCGCGAGGCACCTGCTCACTCACAACCGCCACCGTACGGACTGCTCGGGGTCGTACCGGCAGAACGTGCCGGTCCGCACCGAGTGCTCGAGGTGCCGTCCGAGCTCGGGGTGAACTGTTGCGATCCGCTGCAGTGCGGCGTTGATCCGGAACCTCACGGTCTTGCGAACGCGCTCGGTCGCCGACGATGCGCGGCGCGAACGACCACCCAACCCGGTTCCGGCACCGAGCTCGGCCAGCAGCGCGTCGCGCTCGTCCTGCAGCAGCTGCAGCCGACCGAGATCGTCGTCGCGTACGGCCTCCTCGAGATCGTCCTCCAGCGCCAGGAGCCGACGTCGGTAGGCCGCGATCGACCGCTCGTCCAGCACCGGTCCGGCATCTCCCGCGTCAGGTATCCCGCCCACCAGATCGGCGACATGCAGATCCTGGCCGGGCCGGGCCAGCAGCCGAGCCAGATCGCGCAAACCCTTGCTGTCCGTCAGCTGGACCCGCCGGCCGGCGTACTCCAGCGCCCACACGTCCCCGGTCAGGCGGAAGACTCCCGAAGCCGATGTGGCGTGATCGGACCCTGCCGTGCTCGGTCGATCGACCAGATCCGGTACGTCGTGCTCGTCCGACAGGTCGGGTCGCGCAAGCGGCTCGAGCCGGGCCAGCAGGTCGCCGACCCGGCCGAAACAGGCTGCCCCGATGCCGTCGATGACGAACAGGTCCGCGTACGGCCGCAGCGCCGCGTACGTCTGGCTGGCGGCCCGGCGGTGGCCGACCCGGAGAGCCGCCTCGGCCACGAACGTCTGGAAGATCAGCCACTCGGAGTCCCGCAACCGGTCGAACCCGTCCTGGGTCAACCGATCGAGCAGGTCGCGCGCCTCGGGCGCCGGCGCACAGACGGCTCGCAGGACGGCCCGGTCGTCCATCAGCACGGACGGCAGCGAGACGTCGTCGAACACCGGCTCGAACACTCGCCAGGCCTCTTCGGGGCGACCGCGCAGCACCAGCCGGTCGTACTGCTGGCTCGCCACCAGCATCGACCCGTTGCGGCTGCCGGACAGCTGCGTCAGCTCCCGCGCCTCCTGGGTGCAGCGCAACGCGGTCTGGTCGTCACCGAGCATCAGTGCGCGCAGACCGCGCCAGAGCGGGACGTACACGCCGAACCGCGGCTGGTGCAAGGGTTCGCAGGCGAGCGCGTACGCGCTGATCTCCCGATCGACGGCCGGCCAGTCGCCCAGTTCGGCCAAGGCGACAAAGCGCAGCCGCCGAGCGAGCAGCTCGATGGTCACCTCGGCGCAGTCACGGGCGAGCACGATCGCCTCGGTTGCCGCCGACAGCCGAAGTCGTACGTCGTCAGGTCCGGCCGCCGCATCGCAGAATGCGCTCAGGGCTACCGCGACGGCTGCCGGCTCATCCAGCTCGCGGGCAGCCCGGACGGCCTCCTCGGCCAGGCCGCGACGCTCGTCCATCGGCGCCGCGTAGGTGAGGGCCACCGATAGCCGAGCCAGCAGCGCGGTGCGCAGCGCCACCTCGGTGTGGTCGAGAGTGGCCAGCGACTCCTGCAGCATGGCGATCTGGTCACCGTCGAGCCAGCCGACCTCGAAACCGATCGAACCGCCGCCCAGCCCGAGCGCCGCCCTCGCGAGTCGGGTCGGATCCGACGCAGCACGCGCTTCGACCGCGGCCGCCTTGTAGGCGGTGCCCGCCGCATCCACACCACCGGCCGCCGTCTCGGCGTCACCGAGCTGCAGCAGGAGCTCGGCGCGGTTCGCGCAATTCGGCGCATAGCGCTGCCAGTGCAACGCGTCGCCGAGCAGCAGAGCCGCCTCGCCATAGGCGGCGCGAGCCGTCGCGTACGCCGCAGCGGAAGAGGCTGCCTCGACCGCTCTGGCCGGCGAGCCACCGTGCTCAGCGGCAACGGCCGTGTGACGTGCAACCGCCGCCAGGTCGGCACCGGTACCGTCGGCAGGCCCGCCGGCAGTGCCCCCGACGTTGCCGGCTGCCAGGAGGGCATCGGCGGCCCGCTCGTGCAGTCGACGACGATCATCCCGACCGAGCCCCGCGCGCAGTACCTCGCCGACCAGGGCATGCGCTACGGCATGCCGTCCGGGTGGACGGACGACCAGCAGTTGGGCCCTCACGGCCGCATCCGCGGCGGCGGCCCAGGTCTCCGGATCCACCGTCGGCGATCCGCGCGACGGTACGGTCATCGAACTCGTCCCCCAGCACCGACGCCTCCGCCAGCAACCGCTCGGCACCGGAAGGTAGCCGGGCCAGTCGGCGCTCCAGCACGACCCGGACCGACTCCGGGACGGCTTGTGGCAACCGAGCAGGGTCCCCCCAGCCCTGCCCGCGCAGTAGCCGGACCAGCTCGGCACTGAAGAACGGGTTGCCGGACGTACGTCGGTGGAGCTCGTCGACGACCTCCGCGGGCAGCGACTCCTGGGTGATCGTGCGGAGGGCACCGCTGAGGTCGTGCGGATCGAGACCGGCCAGGACGAGCTGTCGCTCGGGCCGTAGAGCCGAAGGGAGCTGATCGATCGCGAGCTCATCGCCTCGATAGCAACCCACCACCAGGACCGGCATCCGGATCAGCTCGGCCGCGAGGTGCGCCAGCAGGGTCAGACTGTCCGCGTCCGCCCAGTGCAGATCGTCGAGCACGACCAGCATCGGGCCCGACGCTCGACGAAAGATCTCGGTCACGGCCTCGAACAATCGACGGCGGTCGGCACCCACGCCCTGTTCAGCCGTGCGGAGCCATCGGGTCGACGGCGGCGACGACCGGCGGCAGCGGTTCACCGAGCAGGCGTCGCAGCACGGCCGCCCACGGGGCAAACGCGGACGACTCCGGGCGGCACACGCCCCACGCGACGGCGACCCCCTCGGCGCTGGCTCGATCGGCGAGCTCGATCATCAGCCGGGTCTTGCCGATGCCGGCTTCACCGCTGACCAACGCCAGCGACCCCTGGCCGGCGCGGGCGCCACGCATCGCGGCGACGAGTTCCGCGAGCTCGGCGCGTCGCCCCGCCATGGCCGCCATGGTGGTCATCATCGTCGGTGTGAACCGAGCTGAGGGTGCACCCGTGCGACTCGCCCGAACGTGTCGTGAATCCGGGCGGAGACAGTCTTTCTGGCCCGCTCGACTCGTCCCCGACTCAGGGCACGAAACGACACGGTCCCGACCCCCTCCAGGACACCATTTGCCGACTCAGGGCACGAAACGGCAGCATGATCAGCCGGTGGGGTTCAGCCGGTGGGGTTCAGCCGGTGGAGTTCAGCCGGTGCGCGTCAGTGGGTCCAGCGGGTGGCGGCGACGACCTCTTCAGGTGAGGACTGGGCGAAGCGATCGAGCTCGGCGGACCGCACGGCCGAGACGGCGGCGACCAGGGCCGAGCCCAACGCAGCGCGCAGCACGTCGTCGGCCGCCAGGGCATCGACCGCAGCGTGCAGGCTCTCGGGCAGGCGACGGATGCCGCGGCGCTCCAGCTCATCCGGCGACAGCGCGGCCGGATCGACGTCGACCGGGTCCGGTAGCCGCAGCCGGTCGGCCATCCCGGCTGAACCGGCGGCGAGCAGGCCGGCCAGCAGCAGGTACGGGTTCGCCGTCAGATCGACGCACTTCACCTCGAGGTTCGCCGCACCGTCTGCGCTGCCCACCGATCCCATGATCATTCTCAACGCGGCCTCCCGGTTCTCCAGTCCCCAGCAGGCGTACGCGCCCGCCCAGTGCGACGGCACGAGCCGAAGGTACGAGGCAACCGACGGCGCTCCGAGGGCCAGCAGCGCCGGGAGCCGCGCCAAGATGCCGGCCGAGAACGCCTCGCCCTCTGCCGTCAGGCCGCACGGACCGTCGCCACCGGCCATCACATTGCGGTCCTCGCGCCAGAGGCTGAGATGGATGTGTCCGCCGTTGCCAACGCCGTCGGCGTCGACCTTGGGTGCGAAGGACGTACGGAATCCGTGGGCGAGGCCGACCGATCGGATCGTCGATCGGACCAGCACGGATGTGTCGGCAGCCGCGACCGGCGACTCGGGCGCAACGGACAGCTCGAACTGGCCGGGCGCGTACTCGGGGTGGAACTGGAGGACGTCGATCTTCTGGGCCAGCAGGGCGTCGACCAGGTCCCGTCCATATCCCGCCGCGCCAGCGAGCCGGGCCAGCCCGTACGCCGGACCGGTGACGGCGGGCACGAACTCGTCCCCGTGGCCGGCCGAGATCACCCACTCCAGCTCGACCGCCGTGCTCAGCTGGACCCCGTCCGAGACCAGCCCATCGGTCAATCGACCGAGCAGGGCTCGGGTGCAACCGGGGTGCGGTTCGCCGTCGAGGGTGTAGCGACTGCCCGGCGCCCAGGCCCAGCCGGGCTGGGCCGACAGGGGCACGAGTCGCTGCAGGTCGGGGACGATGCGGA
This sequence comes from uncultured Actinomycetota bacterium, assembly GCA_963797165.1. GTDB lineage: Bacteria > Actinomycetota > Actinomycetes > Propionibacteriales > Propionibacteriaceae > Microlunatus. The sequence goes on along the minus strand of CAWCOM010000010.1, from coordinate 972,213 downwards.
GATCACCGACCGGCCCCTCCCCGGTCGAGGGGGCGGCCAGCCAGTCGTCGAAGCGGAAGTAGTCGAAGCTCGGCGAGAAGCCCACACCCCACGCCGCCAGCTGAGGAAGCCGGCGCAGCGGGACGCTCTTCACCCGAGCAACGCCGGAGTTGTCGACGAAGCTGGTGGCGACCAGCGCCACGCCACGCCGTTCGAGGTCGGAGACCATGGCCCTGGCCTGCGCACTCCGGGTCTCGCGTTCGGCGATATCCACCCGCCACACAATAGGGAGAGCCACATCATCGACAGCGCTGGGAGGCGAGCACGATGACTTCCGACCTGCGCTTGCCGGGCGAGCAGGGTGGATCGGGCGAGCAGGGTGGATCGGGCGAGCAGGGTGGATCGGGCGAGCAGGGTGGATCGGGCGAGCAGGGTGGATCGGGCGAGCAGGGTGGATCGGTAACGCTGGTCGACCATCACTGCCACCCGCTCGTGCTCGGCGATCTCGATCGGGTCGCCTTCGAGAGCCTGTTGAACGAGGCCACGGCGCCCTCTCGGCTCGGCACGACGTTCTTCGACTCGATGCTCGGGCTGGCGATCCGGCGCTGGTGCGCTCCTGTGCTCGATCTCGAGCCGCGCATCTCGGCCGAGGTCTACCTCGAACGGCGCCGCGAGCTAGGGGTCGAGGCGAGCCGTCGACTACTCGCGGCGGCGGGCATCGCCACCTTTCTCGTCGACACCGGAGTCCGGGACGAGCGACTGTGCACGCGGGAGGAGTTGGCAGGACTGGCGGAGCAGGCAAGACTGGTCGGTCAGCAAGGGCAGCCGGGTGCGAGGACGTACGAGGTCGTGCGGCTGGAGACGCTCGCCGAGGACCTGCTCGCCGGGGGCACCGCGGCTGCAGATCTGCCGGCACGGGTGACCGCCGGGCTGGCCGGCTCCGGAGCCGTCGCGGCCAAGAGCGTCGCGGCCTATCGGGTCGGTCTGGATCTCCCTGATCGCCCGCCGTCGGACCGGGAGCTGTCGCGCGCGCTGGACGGTCTGCGGCCGAACGCGGGAAAGGTCTGGCGGATCGCTCAGCCGGTGATCAACGGCTGGCTGGCCTGGAGGGCCATCGAGTCAGGCTTGCCACTCCAGATCCATACGGGGTACGGCGACGCCGACCTGGACCTGCACCGCGCCGACCCACTGCTGCTGACCCCCTTCCTCCGGGCGACCGAGGGGTATGGCGTGCCGATCATGCTGCTGCACAGCTACCCGTACCAGCGCCGCGCCGGCTACCTCGCCCAGGTGTTCGGTCAGGTGTTCTGCGACGTCGGCCTTGCGGTGCACAACGTCGGAGCGTTCGCGCCGAGGGTGATCGCCGAGCTCCTGGAGGTCGCACCGTTCGGCAAGGTGCTGTTCTCCACCGACGCGTACGGCCTCGCCGAGCTCTACCACCTGGGATCGCTGCTGTTCCGGCGCGGGCTCGGCCAGGTGCTGGATGAGTTGATCACGGCGGACGAGCTGAGCCGCGCCGACGCCGAGCGGATCGCGACGATGATCAGCTCCGGCAACGCCCGCCGCGCGTACGGCTTGTGAGCGGTCCCCGACTCCGAGTTGTCAGAAGCTCGGCACCATATGTGGTGCTGAGCTTCTGACAACTCCTAGCACTGTCAGTCGGTGACCTCGAAGGTGGTGGCGAGGGTGGCCCGGGAGTCTCCGCCGACGTACACGTCGAAGGTGGAGGCGTCCAGCACCCAGTCGCGGACGGCCGCGTTCCAGTAGCGGCGCTCGTCCGGGCCGATGCTGAACTCGACGGTCTGCGACTCCCCCGCCGCGAGCGAGATCCGCCGGAACCCCTTGAGCTCGCGCACCGGGCGCGAGGCGGTCCCGTTGCGCTGGTGGAGATACAGCTGGACGACCTCCTCGGCGGGCCAGACGCCGGCGTTGGCCACCTCGACGGAGACCGTGATCGACCCGTCCGGCCCGACGGAGTCGCTGTCCACCACGAGGTCGGAGTAGGCGACTGGTGCGTAGCTGAGGCCGAAGCCGAACGGGAACAGCGGTGTGCTCTCCTCGTCCCAGTAGCGCTTCGCCTGGTTGGCGGGCTCGTGCGAGATCGTGTGCGTGTAGATCATCGGCACCTGGCCGACGGTCCGAGGCCAGCTGAACGGGAGCTTCCCGCCGGGCGCCACGTCGCCGAAGAGCACGTTGGCGACGGCGTGGCCGCCGTGGGTGCCGGGATACCAGATGTCGAGGATCGACGGCACGTTCTCGGCGGCCCAGCGCAGATCCAGCGGCCGGCCGTTCATCACCAGCAGGACTACGGGCGTGCCGGTCGCGGAGACGGCCTGCAGCAGCTCGAGCTGATGGCCCGGCAGCTCGAGGGATGATCGCGATGCCGCCTCCCCGATCATGTTCTGCCACTCCCCGAGGACGACAACCGCGACGTCGGCGGCGCTTGCCAGCTCGACGGCGCGCCGCAGCTCGGCGTCGTCGTCGAAGTCGGGACCGGGATCGGCCGGCGCGTTGCCGGGGAACATGTCGAACATCGACGCGAAGTGCCGCTGCGCCGGCCGGATCCCGGGTGCGAAGCCAACCGTGACGGTCGTGCCGACCCGCTGCCGGATCCCGTCCAGCACGGTCACGGTTTCGTCCAGGTCGAAGTCGAAGACCCACGGCCCGATTGTGTCGCGGCGGGAGTCGGCCAGTGGGCCGATCACGGCGATGCTGCCCGAGGCCGCGGACAGCGACTCCGCCGAGAGCGGCAAGAGGTCTGCCTCGTTGCGCAGCAGCACCACCGAACGTTCGGCAGCGACCCGCGCGATCTCGCGGTGGGCCGGATCGGCGAGCACCTCGGCTGCCCGGTCTTCGTCGACGAACGGGTTGTCGAACAGCCCGAGCTGCAACTTGGCCCGCAGCACCCGTCGTACGCAGGCGTCGATCGCCGCCTCGCTGACCTGACCGGCCTCGAGCGCGGCGGGCAGATAGCCGTACGCCGGATCCGCCATCGCCATCTCGAGGTCGACGCCGACATTCACCGCGCGGACGCCGGCGTCGGTCAGATCGGCGGCGAAGCCGTGCGTCATCAGATTGCGGACCGCATTGGCGTCGCTGACCACGAAGCCATCGAACCCCCACAGCTCGCGCAGCACGTGGGTGAACAGCCAGGCATTGCCCGAGGCGGGGATGCCGTTGAGATCCATGTACGCCGTCATGATGTTTCCCGCGCCGGCATCCACAGCGGCCTTGAACGGCGGCAGGTAGATGTTCCACAGGTCCGCGTCGGACAGGCTCACCTCGTCGTAGTCACGACCACCGATCGCAGCGCCGTAGCCCGCGAAGTGCTTCGGGCCGGCGATGATCCGGTCCGGTGTGCCCAAACCGGCTCCCTGGAAGCCGCGGACCTGGGCGACGGCCACGGCAGCGCCGAGATAGGGGTCCTCGCCGGCGCCCTCGATGATCCGGCCCCAGCGCGGGTCGCGAGCGATGTCGACCATCGGCGCGAACGCCCAGTGGATGCCCACCGCTCGCGCCTCGCGGGCCGCCACCGTCTGGCCGTGCTCGATGGTCTCGGGATCCCAGGAGGCCGCCATGGCGATCGGCACGGGCAGGATCGTCCGGAGGCCGTGGATGACGTCGAACCCGAAGATCGCGGGAATCCCGTGCCGGTTGCCTTCGAGGGTGAGTCGCTGCAGCCGGTTGATCTCGGCCGGGTCGGTCATGAACAGCAAGGAACCGGCCTCGCCGCGAGCGAGCGCCCCCTCGACACCGCCGGCGGTGTTCTCCGAGGCGCCGGCCAGATCGCCCCCGGCCGGGTCCACCTGCCCGCCGAAGTAGAAGTACTGCGTGAGCTGGCCCGCCTTCTCGGCCGGCGTCATCGCCGCTAGGAGTTCTTCGATCCGGGCTTCGATCGCGACGTCGGCATCGGTGCCGGGCTGGGTAGTGGTCACCCGCGCAAGGCTATTGCCAGCCACCGACACCACTCCACGGGACCTCGCCTCGTCGTACACGCGATCGGCACCTGGCGAAAACTGGGCGCAAACCACACCTCTGCTCGGGGTGGATTCAAGCGGCGTGTCGTTGTTGTTTGCGCCCACCTTTCTCCCGGGCGGGCGCTTGGTCGTCGGGCAGACGGACGACCGAGTCGGGGTTGCCGTGCTCCCCGTACGCTGAGCATCCCGACAGCCGATCATCCGGAACCAAGCAGCCCCGACAAGCGAGAGTGAGAACGTGACGACCATCGCCGCCGAACCCGCCCGTGCCCTCGATCGCAAGTTGAGCAGCATCCTGGCCGGGACGTACACGCCGGACGACTTCGTGATCGCCGACGCCAAGGACGGCGACATGGCGTTCGGCGTCACCCCGGCCGGTGCGATCGGCGCTGGGGCCGTCGGTGGTCCGTCGGGTGTTGCAGGTCCCGGTCAGTACGGGACCCGCGAGGACTACCTCGATGCCATGCGGGCACTGCTGAGGGCGGGTCGCGTCGACATCATGCTCACGTCGGCGTCGAACGGCGAACGCCTTGCCCTGGAGGGGTCGATCGGCGCCGGATCAGCTGGCGGAGCGACGCTGGCAATCCGCGGCAACGACACCACCGACATCTGGAACCAGCGGTTCGCGGACTACCCGAAGCATCCGTCGCGGCCGTTCCGGACCGTGAACCTGGCGGCGATCCGGCCGTTCTGCGACCTGGTGCTGTACTCGGTCACCTTCAACGCCGATCTCGACCACGATCTCGCGACACTGCAGGCGTATGCCGAGTTCCGTCGGGACGCGGCCGCCGTCGGCATGCGGCACTTCCTGGAGGTCTTCAACCCCAACGCCGCTCCGCAGCTCGCGCCGGATCACGTGGGCGCGTACGTGAACGACAGCATCCTGCGCATGCTTGCCGGCGTGACCTCGGCCGAGCGTCCGCTGTTCCTCAAGGCCGCCTACAACGGAACGGCCGCGCTGTCGGAGCTCACCGAGCACGACCCGTCGCTGGTCGTCGGCATCCTCGGCGGTTCCAGCGGCACCACTCGCGACACGTTCGAGCTGCTGAGCCGGGCCGAGGCCGCGGGCGCACGGATCGCCCTGTTCGGCCGGAAGATCCAGCGAGCCGAGTCCCAGCTGGACCTGGTCGGCCTGATGCGTCCGGTGATCCGCGGCGATCTGACCCCTGCCGACGGCGTCCGTGCCTATCACGACGCACTTCAGGCGGCCGGAAAGACGCCGAAGCGCAGCCTGACCGACGACCTCCAGTTGACCGAGCCCGTTCTGCTCGCCGAGTGAACCTGGCGGGCGGGGCATGAGCATGGTGGGCACCGACCGGATCGGCGTGTTGTGTGCGGGCTCGGTGATGGTCGATGTCTCGAAGGTGATCGACCACTATCCGCAGCGTGATCACGTCGCCCGGATCGAGAGCGTGTCGACCAGCTCGGGTGGCCCAGGACTCAACCTGGCCGTGGATCTTCGGCTGCTCGGCACGACCTTCCCGATCTCGCTCGCCGGCGTGATCGGCGACGACGAGCACGGTGACCTCGTCGTCGCGGAGTGCCGCAGACTCGGCATCGACGTCGGTCGGCTCGAGCGGGTATCAGGTGCGCGGACGGCCTTCACCGACGTAATGGTCGAGAAGGACGGTGGTCGTCGGACTTTCTTCCACCATCCCGGCGTCAACGACGCGTTGGACCTGTCGTCGCTGGATCTGAGCCAGCCGACAGAGCGGATCCTCCACGTCGGCGCACCGGGCCTGAACAACGCGATGGACTCGGTGCTACCGGACGGCAGCAATGGATGGTCGCAGCTCCTTGCCCGGGCTCAGGCCGCTGGGCTGCGTACCAATCTCGAGCTCGTGTCCCTGCAGGCCGATCGACTCCGCGAGGTCGCCGGCAGCTGTCTGCCGTACCTGGACAGCATCGTGATCAACGAGGTCGAGGCGGCGGCGCTGACCGGGATCGACGAGGTCCCCGACGAAACGGACTGGACGGCGATGGAATCCCTGGCGCGCGGGCTGCTCGCTCTGGGCGTACGTCGGATCGCGGTCATCCACTTCCCCGCCGGCGGGGTCGCCGTCACCGCCGACGGCCGAGCCTGGCGACACGGCTCGGTGCGGTTGTCGCCGGACCAGGTCGTCAGCACTCTCGGCGCCGGCGACGCCTTCGCGTCGGGCGTCATCCTGGGACTGCACGAGGGCTGGCCGATGGAACGGGTGCTCCGGCTGGCCGTCTCCGCGGCCGCTGCCTGCGTCCAGAGCCTCGGCACGTCAGACGGGATCCGTCACGCTGACCAGTGCCTCGCCGCCGCCGAGGCGTCCGGCTTCCGGCCCGTGCCCTGAGCCTGCCGATGTGACCTGAGCCTGCCGATGTGACCTGAGCCTGCCGATGTGCCCTGAGCCGCTTCGACCACTCGCTTCCTCGATAAGTGGGCGCTGACCACAACAACCGTCGGCGTGTCGCTGTTGTTTGTGACCAGTTTTCGGGGGATGGGAGGGAGGTGGACGCTCAGCGCTGGGAGCGTTCGTACGAAAGCCGTTCTTCGAGCAGGCGGGCGAGCCGGTTCATCTGTCGTACATGCGCGGAGTCGCCGTCGGTCTGCCGCACGGCCGGCCCGGCGGTGGTGATGATCGCGACCGCGTAGCCCTCCACGATGCCCATCTGCCGGGTCGCGGTGCTCGCCCGCAACCAACCACCTTTGTACGTCGTCGCGCCGATCCTGCCGAGGCCCCACGCGTGCGCCCGAATCGGCCGCATCGCCTTGCGCAGATAGGAACTGGCCGAGCGCGACACGACCTGGCCGGCTGCCAGGGCGGCCATGAACCGGACCTGCTCGCGCAGGCTCCAGCGCATCAAGCCCTGAGATGAGTCAGGCGCGGTGGTGACGTGGTCGCCGATGGAGCGCAGCACGCTGGTCATCGCCGGTCCCGGTCGACCCGGGATCTGATCACGGATCGCGTTCACCGCATCCGCGTCGGAGGCGGTCAGCGCCGACGTGATCAACTTCCGGTTCCGATCGGTGATCTTGTCCGCCTCGCCGTCGGCCACCGTGTCGAGGAAGGCGGCGACGATCAGTACCTTCGAAGTGGACCAGGCCTGCGTGGCGGCGACCCTTCCTTCGACGGTGATCTCGGTCGGATGGTCGAGCGAGGCGAAGGCCATCGCATTGCGCCGGTCGGCGGCGAGGCTGAGTCGCTTCGGCGGCGTCCGACGTGGCGCAGCCGACGACGCTGAGTCCGACGTCGGTGTGCGCGGGGCCGGTGCGGACGAGCCTGCTGCGGCCGAGGTCGGGGTGAGTGATGGCGCGGCTGAGGGCGCGGCTGGCGTCGCTGTGGGCGAGCCGGGTGCGCCACTCCGCGCCACCGGATCGGTTCGGCTGCCCACGACGCTGCCAGAACCGCAGCCGACGGCCCCGCAGCCGACGGCCAGCACCCCGGCTCCGGTCAGCAGGACGGACCGTCGGGTGAGCCGGCCGCCACCGTCAGCCGTCATCCGACCAGTTCCACAGCTTCAGGGTGGGGCCGCTCCCGTCGGCAACCGCCCTGATCGCCTCGGCCATGAATCCGACGGTGTCCTCGGGTAGATCGTCCACGGACGCCCAGACCAGCTCCAGAGCCTTGTCCGGTTCACCGATCTGCGGTTCGCCCTTCCAGCGGCGGACGGCGAAGTACAGATCGACGTACGTGTCGTCGCCGGGTCGCTCGGGCCCGGCGTGTCCGGTGAGCGCGAGCACACAGTCTTGGGGGCGTACCTCGATCGTCAGCTCCTCGGCCAGCTCGCGCACGACTGCCGCGACGACGCTCTCCCCCTCATCGACGTGGCCGGCCGGCAGCGCGAGCTCCCCGTCGTGGAATCCCGAGCCGGTCCGGCGGAGCAGCAGCACGCGGTCGTCGCGGCGCAGCAGTCCGTAGACCGCCACCGCCGCCTTGAACCTCTCCGACCTGCCCACGGGCCCCAGCGTAGGAGTCAGCCAGCCCGGGCTCGTTCTGCGTTCGCCCCATGAACGTGGATTCGCCCCAGCTGCAGCTGGGGCGAATCCACGCGGGTGGGGCGAACTCGATCGAGGTGTCGGCGCAGCAGACTGGAGACCGTGAACACCCCAGCCGTGCTGGTCCTCGACGGTGGCCTGTCGAATGCACTCGCCGAGCGTGGAAACGACCTCAGCGGCGAGCTCTGGACGGCGCGACTGTTGCGCGATGCACCCGAGGAGATCGCCGCCGTCCATCGCGCCTACTTCGCGGCCGGTGCGCACGTGGCGACGACGGCCAGCTACCAGGCGAGCATCGACGGGTACGTCCGGCTCGGACTCAGCGCCGACGAGGCGTCGGCGTTGATCACCAGCAGCGTTGCGATCGCTCGCGGCGTTCGCGACGAGCTGGCCGGCGACGGCGTCGCACGCCTTGTCGCCGCCTCGGTGGGGCCGCACGGAGCGGTGCTGGCCGACGGCTCGGAGTACCGCGGGCAGTACGGGCTGTCCGCGGCACAACTGCGGGACTTCCATGCCCCTCGGCTGGAGCTCCTCGCCTCGGCGGCGCCGGACCTGCTGGCTGTCGAGACCATTCCCGATCTCGACGAGGCCGAGGTACTCGTCGATCTGCTGGACCAGCTCGGGCTGCCGGCCTGGCTGAGCTTCTCGATCGCCGGCGGACGTACGCGGGCAGGCCAGTCGCTGACCGACGCGTTCGCTCTGGCCGCGAGCTGCGACGCGGTCGTCGCGGTGGGCGTCAACTGCTGCGCGCCGCAGGACGTCCTGCCCGCAGTGCGGCTGGCGGTCGCGGCTGGTCGGCCGGCGGTGGCGTACCCGAACCGCGGTGAGTCTTGGGACGCGACCGCTCGCGTCTGGTCGGGCGACGCGGCGTTCGATCCTGACCTCGCCGTCGCCTGGGTGGCCGCGGGCGCCCGCTACGTCGGCGGCTGCTGCCGGGTCGGACCGGCCGAGATCGCCGAGATCGCCGGGGCCTTGGCGGCGGGCACTGCCGAGGGCGGCTGATCCGCGGCCCGACAGCTGAGTTCGCCCCACCTGCGTGGATTCGCCCCGGCTACAGCCGGGGCGAATCCACGTACGTGGGGCGAACTTCTGGAGATGCGAGGTCCGACACTGCGGCGGAGAACAGTGCGTCCCACTCCGCGACGAGGTCGAGCCGGTCGAGGTCACGCAGCCAGCGGAGCTGGATGCCGTCCATCATCGCGATCACCTGCCGACCGCGTACGGCCGGATCGGGGTGCAGCTGGGAGCGGGCACTGCCGAAGAACGCGATCACCCGTGCCTCGCGGGTGATGAAGTAGTCGTGCGCCGGATGGGCCGGGGTGAGCGACTCGGCATTGAGCACCGAGTACAGCCGGACGATCTCGGGCTGGCGGGCGTTCCGGGCGACGACCGCGGCGCAGACATCGGCCAGCGGCAGTTCGCGCACTGCCTCGTACAGGTCCGACGGGGCGATGCCGAGCCGCGCTGCCAGCGACTCGTCGTCGACCTGGTCGCGCCGGGCCAGCACCGCGATCAGAAGGGCGTCCTTGGTACCGAAGTGGTGCAGCAGCCCGGCGTCGGTGATGCCGCAGGCAGCGGCGATGTCGTGCACGGAGACGCCCCAGAAGCCGCGCTCGCCGATCAGCCGGGTGGCCGCCTCGATCACCTGGATCCGGCGGTCGGCGGGCAGCAGACGTTGCCGTCGGGCGCCGTCAGAGCCGGCAGAAACCACGCGTCCGCTCCCTCCGACCACCCTTGACGCGAATTTGCGACGGAGGCTACCGTACCTCTTACCTAGTGACCACTAAGTAGAACCCCTCGAGTAGAAGGTAGGAGATCAGTCGCGATGGTGCGAACACCAACCCCGGAAGACAAGTTCTCGTTCGGCCTGTGGACGGTCGGCTGGACCGGCACCGACCCGTTCGGCGGTCCGACCAGGCCGACCCTGGATCCGTGGGAGTACTCCGACAAGCTCGCCGAGATCGGCGCCTGGGGCATCACGTTCCACGACAACGACGTGTTCCCGTTCGACGCCGACGCCGCGACGCAGAAGCAGATCGTCGGTCGGCTCAAGGATGCCACCGACAAGGCGGGCCTGGTGATCGAGATGGTCACCACCAACACGTTCAGCCATCCGGTGTTCAAGGATGGCGGGCTCACCTCCAACGACCGGGCGATCCGCCGCTTCGGGCTCCGCAAGATCCTGAACGCCGTCGACCTGGCAGCCGACCTGGGTGCCGAGACGTTTGTCATGTGGGGCGGCCGCGAGGGCAGCGAGTACGACGGCTCCAAGGACGTCTACGCCGCGATGGAGCGCTACAAGGAGGGCCTCGACACGATCGCGGGCTACATCAAGGCTCAGGAATACGACCTCAAGATCGGTCTGGAGCCCAAGCCGAACGAGCCGCGCGGCGACATCTTCCTGCCGACTGCCGGCCACGCCCTGGCGCTGATCGCCGAGCTCGAGCACGGCGACATCGTCGGGCTCAACCCGGAGGTCGGCCACGAGCAGATGGCCAATCTCAACTACACCCACGGCATCGGCCAGGCGCTGTGGAGCGGCAAGCTCTTCCACATCGACCTGAACGGCCAGCGTGGTCTGAAGTACGACCAGGACCTGGTGTTCGGCCACGGCGATCTGATCTCCGCGTTCTTCACCGTCGACCTGATCGAGAACGGTTTCCCGGCCTACCCGGACGGACCGCGTTACACCGGACCGCGGCATTTCGACTACAAGCCGTCTCGCACGGAGTATCTCGACGGCATCTGGGCGTCGGCTCGGGCGTGCATGGCGACGTACATCGGGCTGGCGGAGAAGGCGAAGGCCTTCCGGGCCGACGAGCGGGTCCAGGAGGCCATGCGCTACGCCGGGGTGTACGACCTCGCGGAGCCGACGCTCGGCGCGGGTGAGTCACTGGAGTCGTTCCGGGCCACCGACGACGGGTTCGACCCGGAGAAGGCCGGCGAGCGGGACTACGGTTTCGTGGCGCTCCAGCAGCTCGCGGTGGAGCACCTGATCAGCTGATCTGGCTGGCACCATTCTGGCTGGCCCATTCTGGCTGGCCCATTCTGGCTGGCCCACTCTGGCTGGCCCATTCTGGCTTTGGCCCACTCTGGGGAAAGTGGGCGCAAACTGCAACCCTGAATCCACCTCGCTTCAGGCTGCAGTTTGCGCCCAGTTTTCGCTGGGAGAGTTGCCGGAGGAGCTCACTCCTCGACGCTCTCGCCCGCCAGGATCAGGTACAGCGAGCGCTTCGCCTGAGCGAGCACCTTCTCGGCCGCCTCGACCTGGGCCGGGGTGCCACTGGCGGCCACCTGCCGGGCGGCGGTGTGCAGCTCGTGCAGCGGGCCGCGCAGGTCCGGTCCGGTCTGGCTCTGCCCGAAATCGCTGAAGGGATCGCCGAGGCGCTCCTTCCGCTCGTCCAGGTAGGTCTGGCCCTCCGGCGTGAGCGTCACCAGCTTGCGTCCGCCCTCTTCGCGGGTGGCGACCAGGCCCTCGTCCTCCAGCTGGGAGATCGTCGGGTAGATCGCCCCCGGGCTGGGCCGCCAGGCTCCGCCGGTGCGCTCGTTCATGGCCTGCATGATCTGGTAGCCGTGCATCGCCTCGTCGGCGACGACGAGCAGCACGGCCGTACGAACGTCGCCGCGCTGGGCGCGACCCCGTCCGCGACCGCCGGCGCGAGGACCGCCAGGCATGCCAGGGCCGCCACGGCCCGGGCGTCCGCCTCGGAACTCGCGACCCTCTCGCGGGCCACGGCCCTCGCCACGCCCCTCACGCGGAGGGCGACCTTCGCGTCCCTCGGGACCGGGTCGGCCATCGCGGCCTTCCCAACCCGGACGCTCTTCGCGGCCTTCCCACTCGGGCCGGCCGTCTCGACCGGGACCGTGCGGTGCTTGCCGCAGCGGGCCTCGCGCCCGGCCACGATGGCCGCCGCGCTCTCGCCCGAACTTCTCCACATCGGTATCGATGTATCTCATGTCAGTACTCCTTCTGTGTTGTGGTCTCTGGACCTGAATGGTCCAGTTCGACTGACACAGAGATACTATCACGATATATCGCGATATTGTCACGTAAGCCCAGTAACGACCCCGGGCCGTGGCGTCAGGGCAGCGGCGGGAACTCCGCGTCGGGTAACCGCTCGCCGACGGTCAGCCCGAGGTGATCGGTGCAGACGTGCGGTGCGCCGTTGTAGCGGGTGTCGGCATCGATGTAGATGTTGACCATCGCGTAGCGGAACTCGTCGGTGTCGTTCGCGTTCGCGGTGTGTGCCAGGTACCCGTTGTGGAAGGTGCAGTCCCCCGCGCGGATCGGCACAGTCACCCGCGGTTCGAAGGCGAGGTCGGGCGCCGCATCGAACAGATCGTGAGCGTCGGTCAGATCGATCGCCCGCAGATCCTGTCGCCGGTGGCTGCCCGGGATGAACGTCATGCACCCGCGCTCGACCGGCACGTCGACCAGCGCCACCCAGGCTGAGAGCTGGTGCCGACCACCGGAGTGCGGCCAGTACGGCGAGTCCTGGTGGAACTCGGTCGGCGTGTGGTTGTGCGGCTTCTTGATCAGCAGCTGGTCGTGCCAGAGTCGCACCGGCAGGCCGGCCAGCTGAGTGGCGAACGTCGCCAGGCCTTGGTGCAGCGTCAGCTCGCGCAGCGTCTCGTCGCTCTGCCAGACCTGCACGATCTGCCGAAACATCTGGTTGTCGGCATCGAGTGCGGCGAGCCGCTCGTACGCCTCCGCGGCCGCGGACCGATAGCGCTCCACTTCCTCGGCGGTCAGAACCCCCTGCAGGTGGATGAAGCCGTTGTCGCGATAGCTCGCGATCTGATCCTCGGACAGGACGAGCTCGGGCGGCGTGTCGAGCAGCTGAGCCTTCACGGGACGTTTCCTCCAGTTTCACGATGAGTGGGACGGTGCTCTCAGCCTGTATCGCAGAACTGCGCGGGCGCTAGGGTTCGGGCTACCACCTTCTAGCACGATCCTGCTGGAGAGAGCAGTGCAATGAATCGTCTGCGGCGGGTCGACGTGTTCGTCGACGACGCGTTCCCCCTCGGCGCCGCGCGATACGTCCTCAGCGGGGACGTCGAGCCGCACACCCACGACTTCGTGGAGCTTGCGGTTGTTCTGGCTGGGACGCCGACCTATCTGGACGAATCGGGCGAGCACGTGCTGGGGCCGGGTGCGGTGGCCGTGGTCCGCCCCGGCCAGTGGCACGGATACTCCCGTGCGGCGCAGGCGGAGGTGATCAATCTCTATCTCGGTGCCGAGCTGATCCAGCGCGAGCTCGCCTGGTTGCTCGACGTCCCCGATCTGGCGCGGTTCCTGATCCGCGGTGGAGTGTCCGTCGGTTGCCTGGCGGAGCAGGAGCGAGCCGTGGTCAGCACCGCGATCACGGCGCTGTCCGCCGTCCGGGTGGAGCACGGCACGCCGCCGGCCGTCACCGCCCTCGGGTTGACTTACCAGGCGCTGGGAGCCGTCGCCGCGACCGAACTGAGTGGATCTGGGCCGGCCGGCGCCGTCTCTCCCGCGGTTCGAGCCATGCTCGCCGCGATGGCCGACGGTCCCGATGCCGAGTGGACGATGGCCGACCTGGCCCGGCTCACCGGTCACTCGGTCTCCCACCTGCACCGTGAGTTCAAGGCACAGCTGGGCATCTCGCCACTGGCCTGGCTCAGTCGGACTCGCGGCGAGCTGGCCGCCGTCGCGCTGATCCAGAACGACGAGCCGGTCGCCGAGATCGGTCGCGGCGTCGGCTGGCCGGATCCGAACTACTTCAGTCGTGTCTTTCGGCGGCGCTACGGCACGAGCCCGACGGCGTACCGACGCCGTTACCGCTGACCGTTTCTCGACCTGCGAGGCGGTCGCGCAAAAACTGCGGGCCAGGCGGACCGCCGCGATGTGGGGCCCGCCTGGCGCCCTGGACGTCGCGCCCACTGGCCCGCACTTTTTCCGCGGCGACTCGCTGAACCACAGTCGATGCGCGAGAGCCGCCTCCTGATCTGCCTGGGCGCATCGCAGATTCCGACGTCAGTGCCCGGTCGCGCGACGCTACAGTCGGCTCGTGCCGAACAGCCTGCTCATCGTCCACGTCGACATCGCCGTCGTGCCGGAGTCCCTCGATGCGTTCCTGGTCGCAACCGAGGCGAATGCCGCCGCGAGTCGCGACGAGCCGGGGATCCTCCGCTTCGACCTACTCACCGACCGTGCCGACCCCGCCCACCTCGTGCTGGTGGAGGTCTATCGCGACGAAGCCGCCACCGTTGCCCACAAGGAAACCGCTCACTACCAGGCGTGGCGCGACGCGGTGGAGCCGATGATGGCCCGGCCGCGTGCGGCCACTCGCTTCGTCAATGCCTCACCGGATGATCATGGTTGGTGAGCTCGGGTGACCGCACCCGCTGAGGCCGTACGTTTCGACCTGGCCATCCCCGCCGACATCCGGTTCGGCGCAGGGCGAATGGCCGAGGTCCCGAAGGCCCTCGCCGGACTGGGCGCGACCAACGTCTTCGTCGTCACGGGTCGTTCGACCGAACGAGCCGACCCGCTCCGAGCGGGATTGAGCGAGCTCGGCATCGAGAGCACGGTGTTCGGGGTCGGCGGCGAGCCCTCGATCGAGATCTGCCGCGCGGCGGTGCATCGGCTCCTCGAGACCGGCGGAGACGCGGTGGCCGGGTTCGGCGGTGGCAGCGCGCTGGACGTCGCAAAGGCGGTCGCTGTGCTCGCGACGTCAGGAGCCGATCCGCTGGAGCACCTCGAGGTGATCGGCTCGGGTCGGCCCTTCACCACACCCGGGCTCCCCTGCGTCGCGGTTCCCACCACGGCCGGCACCGGCTCGGAGGTGACTCGCAACTCGGTGCTGTCCGGCAACGGCGTGAAGGCGAGTCTGCGCAGTCCGTTGATGCTGCCAGCCGTCGCGGTCATCGATCCCGATCTGCTGGCGGGCGTCCCGGCAAACACGATCGCCGCAAGCGGGATGGACGCACTGGCGCAGGTGATCGAGCCGTTGCTGTCTCGGCGGGCCAACCCGTTCACTGACGCGCTGGCGCGCGACGGGATCCGCCGCTCGGCCCGGTCGCTGCGCCGGGCGTACGTCGAGGGCATGATCGCCGGAGAGGTCCGGCAGGATCTCGCCGTCACCAGCTTGTTCGGCGGACTCTGTCTGGCGAACGCCGGTCTCGGCGCGGTGCACGGTCTGGCGGCGGCCCTGGGCGCCCGGCTGTCCGCACCGCACGGCGCGGTGTGCGCAGCGACCCTGGCCGCAGCCGTCGCCGTCAACCGGCGCGCGCTACGCGAGCGCGAGCCGGCGGGTCCAGCGCTGGCCCGGATCGAGGAACTGGGGCCGTTGCTGACCGGCAATCCCGCTGCTGGCGCCGACGCGGCGATCGAGTGGTTGGCCGAGCTGACCTGCGATCTGCAGGTGCCGGGACTGAGAACGTACGGACTGGGCGATGCCGAGATCGACGAGGTCGTCGCTGCCGCTCAAAGCGCCAGTAGCATGCGGGCCAATCCACTCGATCTCACCGACGGCGAGGTCGCCGAGATCGTGCAACGCTCGCTCTGAGCGGCACCCGCAGCCGATTCGGGACCAAGGCGCCCGCAATGACCTTGTCTTCGGCATCGGAGCACTGGATCCTGAAGATCACGTGATCATGTCCGGCTTCGGGCGGCCGGCCGAGTGAGAGGGACATCATGAGCACAAACGATCCAGCGGACGATTCCACGCACGACACCGAGACTCCGACCGTACGACGGTGCGCCACCATGGACGTGCACCGTCGCCTGCTCTCGGCCAGCCCCGCCTATGTCCGGGCCCGCGACAGGATCGAGAACCAGACGATCCGCAAGGTCGCGCGAGCCGCCGGCCGGTCGGGGACCACCCGAGTCCCCGTGGTCGTGCACGTCGTCTGGAACACCGCCGACCAGAACATCTCCGACGCCCAGATCGCCTCCCAGATCGACGTCTTGAATCGTGACTTCCGTCGGACCAACCCTGACGCGGACGAGACGCCTGCCCCGTTCCTGCCGCTGGCCACCGACGCTCGGGTCGAGTTCTTCCTGGCGACGGTCGCGCCTGATGGTTCCGAGACCACGGGCGTCGAGCGTCAGCAGACGTCGGTCACCGGATTCGACTCCGACGACGCGGTGAAGTCGGCCGCCTCCGGCGGGATGGATGCCTGGCCGGCCGAGAACTACCTCAACCTCTGGGCCTGCCCGCTGGGCGGCGGGCTCCTCGGCTATGCCCAGTTCCCCGGCGGACCAGCGGCCACCGACGGCGTGGTCATCCTGCAGTCCGCATTCGGTACGACAGGCACCGCGGCTGCACCGTTCGACCTCGGACGTACGGCCACGCACGAGATCGGCCACTGGCTCAATCTCAACCACATCTGGGGTGACGACGGCACCGGCTGCGCCGGCACCGACAACGTCGACGACACACCGAACCAGGGTGGCCCGAACACCGGGAAGCCGCCGTTCCCCACGGTCAGCTGCGACAACGGACCGGACGGCGACATGTTCATGAACTACATGGACTACGTCGACGACGCGGCGATGTTCATGTTCTCGACCGGTCAGGTCGCGCGCATGCAGGCGTGCCTGGACGGAGCTCGCAGCTCGATCGGCGCCGAGGTGTCCAGCGCGTGAGCTGCCAGCGGCTCATCGGCCGTCAGCTCCTAGGCCCGACGCGAACTCGCTGTGGAGCTGAGGGACGGCGATGATCAGATGAGCGACACCGATTCGGCGGCCGAGCCCGTGGGAAGCTGGACGCACTCCTTCGAGGAGGACAGCGGCGACGTCGAGGTCTATCGCCCCACGGCGACGTACGCGTTCCCACCGTCGCGCCGAGGGCGGCGTCGGCTCACCTTCGCCGCCGGCGAGGTGATCGAGTCGGCGCCGGGTCCCGACGATCGGCTCCAACCGCAGGGCACGCTGTCGGCAGTCGGCCCGGGCCGGTTCGGTGAAGGCGCAACCAGCGATGCCGGTCTCGACGTCGTCGAGGCGACATCGGAGATCTTGAAGATCAGGCGTACGTAGCGCTCACCGTCCGGATCTGCATGTACCGCCCTGCATCATCAATCGATTCCGACAATGAAACTGAATGCGGCGTTTCAGGCTCGGTCTTGGGCCGCGACGTCGCCGAGACCCTTGCTGGAAGTAATTGACCCTCAAGATCAAGAAAGTGTGAATCACGGGCAATCGAATTCACCGCGACACAGATGGATCCGGATGACTACGATCTCGACATGTCCCCCATTCCCGACTCCGAACGACGCCCGAACGGCGCAATGCCGGATGAACTGGTCGTCAGCCTGGAGCACCTCCGCCTGGTGACCACCGAGATCGAGCGCGCGCTGTCTGCAAACGACCGGTCGGATGTTGTTCTGACCTCGGAGAAGAGCCCGGACCTCGGGCTCGCCTTGCTGAGGATTTCCGAGACCGAGAAAACGGCCGGACTGCTCGCCGACCGGGTCACATCGGAACGCATTCCCGACGACGAGCGGTATCCCGATCCAGAAGACAGCTCGTCGCCGATCGACCGGGTGATCTGGGCCCTTCGGACCCTGTTCCGGCACAGATATTCGGGATGGATCCCGTTGCTGGGAAAGAATCGCCTGGTCGGCCGCGTCCACGGCGTCAACGGGATCGTGATTCACACGGGGGAGCACGAGCCGGACATGGAGCACAAGCCACTGCCTCCCCGTGGCACTGGGCCGGGTCAGGGCGTGCGGGTGGGAGTGATCGACACCGGTTTGTATCCGAACGAGTGGTTGGCCGGAGGTTGGGCAGCGCGCTACAGCGACCTGATTCCGTCTGACGCCAGTGCCACAACGGTCGCGGGCCACGCGACTTTTGTCACCGGTCTCATTCTCAGTCAAGCACCCGGTGCGACGGTCGAGGTGCGACGAGCCTTGAACGACCAAGGGGAGGCAGACTCCTGGACGGTGGCGCAGGAGATCGTGCGGCTCGGACGCAGCGGGGTCGACGTCTTGAATTTGTCCTTCGCTTGTTACACCGACGACGGCCAAGCTCCGGCCGTGCTGGCCACCGCGATCGACCGGCTCGATCCCAAGATCGTAGTCGTCGCCGCGGCCGGAAACCATGCAGATGCCCCGCCCGAGCAGACCGACGGAGTGGACATGCGCGGGGTTCCCGCCTGGCCGGCGGCCCTGGAGGATGTGATCGCCGTCGGCGCGGTCGACCAGGCTGGCCGACGGGCTGGCTTCTCCCCGGCAGCACCGTGGGTGGATCTCTACGCACGAGGAGTCGAAGTCCGCAGCACCTTCCTCAGCCAGGCGCTCGCGCCCGGAAAGTCCGCACCCACGCCGTTTGGAGGGTGGGCGTCGTGGACGGGAACCTCCTTCGCCGCCGCACTGGTCAGCGGTGCCATTGCCGCCTCGACCCAACCCGGCCGGACGACCAGCAAGGAAGCTGCCGCCGACATCTTGAACACGCTGGCCGAGCACGACAGCTACGCTGTCGAGATGGACTCCGATCATGCGGATCTCGCGGTTCGCGGGTTGGCTCGCTTCCTCGACCTCCCGGCACCAGGCGACATCCGTCGACCAACGGTTTCGTGATCTCGACCAGCGGCACACCGGTGCCAAGTTTGCCGCTGCTCCTTCCCAACCATGACTGCCGCTGAGCTGGCCGAAGCAGCCATGCGGCTTGCCACGACCAGTCCGACGGAGGCCGAGAAGCTGGGTGTCCTTGCCGAGCAGGCGGCGCGTGCAGAACGCGACTGGGCCTCGGTGAGCGTCGCGCGACGAGCGGCCGGGGTCGCGGCTCTGCAACAACGCCACCTGGATGTCGCGATCGGACGGTTGCGCAGCGCCATTGCCGCGGCCAACAAGGTCGCTGACGCCACACTGACAGGCGAAGCTCGGATGAGCCTTGCGTCGGCGCTGGTCATCAGCGGAGACACCAAGCGCGGCTTCGTCGCCATCAATGCGGCCCTCGACGAACTGACCGGGCTTCCGGCCGCTCGCGCCCTGGCCCAGCGGGCGGCCATTTTCCAGGAGCTCGGCCGCATCGATGATGCGCTGATGGACCTCCGCTCGGCGCTCCCCGCCTTGCGTCGCCACGGCGACGCCGCGGCCGAGGCTCGGGTGCGGTCGAACAGAGGCATCATGTTGATCAGCCGTCGGCAGTTTGCCGCCGCTGAGACCGATCTACTTCGAGCTCAACGCTTGTTCGAGGAGCTCGGTCAGACGCTCAACTCCGCCTATGTCGAGCACAACCTCGGTTATCTGTATGCCGACTGGGGTGACGTGCCCACCGCGCTCGCCCATTTTGACAATGCCGCCGAGCGATACGAAAAACTGGGTCTGCGCGTCGGGGCCCTCTTCATCGACCGTGCGAAGCTCCTGCTATCCGTGTGGCTGATCAGCGAGGCGCGCGAGGCGGCCGACGAGGCGGTGTCGATCTTCACCGAACAGCACAGCCATGTGCATCGGCCAGACGCTCAGCTCGTGTTGTCGACCGTCGCTCTCGTGCAGGGCGATTTCGCCGCAGCGCTGGGCGCTTCTCGCGATGCCGCGCGCTCGTTCGCTCAGCTCGGTCGGCCGGAGTGGCTTGCGCTGGCCCGTTTCGCAAATCTCCAGGCTCAGGCAGCTGCAGTCCGCCATGAGCGCGAGCAAGACCCGGATCGAGGACCGGCCGGAGCGGCTGGCCTTGCTGCGAGGCTGAGCGCTGCAGCGGACGCCCTGAAGACCGCCGGGTGGGCCGTGCCCGCTCAGGAGGCTCACATCCTCGCGGCCGAGGTTGCTCTGCTCCGCGGCCGTCGCAAGCTTGCGCAGCACGAGTTGCAGCTGGCCGCCGAGGCACGCCGCTCAGGGCCCGCCGAAGTACGCGTCCGGGCGTGGTTGGCTGAGGCCAGACTCCGCCAGACACTTGGTGATCGACGCGCAGCGCGGTCGGCTCTGCGGGCCGGTCTTCGAGTGGTCGACGACTACCGGGCCAGCTTCGGGGCGGCCGAGCTCCGCGCCCACGTCTCCGTGCATCGCGGTGCGCTGGCCGGCGCAGGTCTGCGGATGGCGCTGGCCGACGGCGACGCCCGCGCCGCCCACTGGTGGAGCGAGTGTGGTCGCGCGACGGCTTACCGTCCGCGCCCGGCGCGACCGCCGGACAATCCGGAGTTGGCACGCGATCTCGAAAATCTGCGTGCCACGATGGCCGAGATCGAGACCGCACGCGGTCAGGGAGACAGCACGACCACTCTGGTCGCCCGCCAAGTCAGGCTGGAACGCGCGATTCGCGATCGAAGCCGCCGGGTCGCCGGGGACGGCACCGCTCACGGAATCGGGCCACCGACCATCGCCGAGCTTGCCGAGGATCTGCGCGACACCGTGCTGGTCGAGCTCATCGACCTCGACGGCATGTTGCATGCGATCACCGTTGTCGACGGACGAGCTCGACTGCACGGGCTCGGACCGAGCAAACCCCTGCGGCACTGGACGACGCATCTGCCCTTCGCGCTCCACCGGCTCGCCAGGACGACGAATGACCCCGCGGGCGTAGCGGCCGCAGAGCGGGTGATCCAGCGGGCGGGCGCCGAGATCGACGAAGCCCTCTTCCACCCCATCTCGCGTCAGCTCGGGGACCGTCCGCTGCTGCTCGTTCCGGCGCCGTGGCTGCAGGCCATCCCATGGTCGGTGGTTCCGAGCTGCCGAGGTCGACCGGTCAGTGTCTCCCCGTCGGCGGCGATGTGGCGAGCGGCGGTTCGACGCCGTCCACCGGCTGATCCGAGGGTCGTCGCCATTGCCGGACCGCGACTGACCGGGGCAGTTCGTGAGGCGTCAGCCGTTGCCCGGACGTACCCCGGCGCGGTGTTGATGACCGGAGCGGGCGCGACCACCCAGACGGTCGGCCCCGTGCTGGACGGCGCCGCGCTGGCTCACATCGCCGCCCACGGCATCGTCCGGGCGGACAACCCACTGTTCTCCTCGTTGCTGCTCGACGACGGCCCGTACACCGTGTACGACATCGAGCGGCTCGGCCAGGCACCGCATCACGCCGTGCTCGCCGCCTGTAACAGCGCGGTCTCCCAGATCACGGCAGGCGAGGAGATCCTCGGCCTGGCCGCCGCAATGCTCAGTCAGCAGACCGCGACGCTGGTCGCATCGGTCGTGCCAGTTCCCGACGCGGAGACCGTGGAACTGATGGGCGACTATCACCGGCTTCTCCGGCTCGGTCACACACCGGCGGCAGCACTGGCGGACGCCCAGCAGAAGCATGCCGCCAGCCCACATGCACGCGCCAGTGCCGCCGGGTTCGTCTGTCTCGGCGCGGGCCACCAAGCCGCGACGTGGTTGACCTGACCGCTCCATCGAGTCGGGAGACTGGCTACAGCGTCGCGGCGAACGGGTCGTAGTCGTCCGACACGAGCGGCACCGGATCGACCCGGCTGTTCACAGCGACCGTACGGCCTTCGGTGACGGCTTCGTCGATGGCCACCATGGTGTCGAGCACGTGAAGCCCGAGCTCACCGGACGCCAGCGGCTGTCCACCGGTCCGTGCGGCGCGGGCGAGATCGAGCACGCCCAGTCCGCGCTCGGCGAAGACACCGGTGATCGGCAGGCTCTCCCAGATCGCCTCGTCCATGATCGCGGCGGCCGCCGGGGCTCTGGTGATCTTCACGTCACCGGTGAACCAGTTCGGGTCCGGGATCATCAACGTGCCGTCGGTTCCGGTGATCTCGACCACGCCCATCTTGACCAACGGCGAGTCGAAGCTGAAGACGCTCTGGCTGATCCCGCCGCCGACGTACTGTGCGATCGCACTGACATGAGTCGGCACCTGGACGTCGAACGCTGTCCCGGCCCGGTCTCCGGCCTGGATGGTGCGCGTCGCCCGGCTCTTCGAACCAACCGCCGCGACGCTCTCCACGGATCCGAAGACGTGGACGAGGGTGGTGAGGTAGTACGGGCCCATGTCGAACAGGGGACCGGCGCCCTTGGCGAACAAGAACTCCGGGCTCGGGTGCAAGATGTCCGGACCGATGTACTGCATGACGGTCTGAGCGGACAGCGGCTCCCCGATGTCGCCGCGAGCGATCGCCCGGCGCGCGGTCTGCACGCCCGGGCCGAGCACCGTGTCGGGGGCGACGCCGACCAGCAGGCCGGCAGCTTCAGCCTGGGCGAGCAGCGCACGACCGCTCTCCCGGTCGACGCTGATCGGCTTCTCCGACCAGACGTGCTTGCCAGCGGCGATGGCCTCGCTGGCGACTTGCGCGTGCACGGCCGGGATGGTCAGGTTGACGATCAGCTCGACGTCGGGATGAGCGAGGACGTCGGCCGCCGTCCCCCATTCCGGTACCCCGTGCTTGGCGGCCTGCGCCTTGGCGACCTCTGTGTTCAGATCGCCCAGGATGATCACGTTGATGTCCGGGAACTTGGTCAGGTTCTCCAGGTAGGTGTTGCTGATCATTCCGGTGCCGATGAAACCGACACCGACCGCTCCCGTGCGCACCATCACTTGATCCCGTTGGCGTTGAGGAACTCGACGCTGCCCTGGACGCCGTCGAAGATGTCACCGGGGAAGTAGTCGAACTCGATCACCGCGTACTCGCAGGCGGGGGCGGCGGCGAGGTAGTCCAGCAGCGGAAGCTCGCCCTGGCCCGCCGAGCGCTGATCGAGGGTGCTCTTGTCGAGTCCGGCGGAGCCGACGACGAACGGGTTCTCCCCGATGACGCCATCCTTCATGTGCAGCGCCTTGACTCGGTGCCCGAGCCGGCCGAGCAACGCGATGACGTCCACCCGCGCGGTCGCCGCCCAGAACAGGTCGACCTCGAGCGCCACCTCGTCGTCCAGCAGCGACGCGAAGTACTCGTAGGAGTTGATCCCCTCGATGTCGGCAACGAACTCCTGGGCGTGGTTGTGGTAGCCGACCTTGAGACCATGATCGGCAGCCTCCTTCGCCGCCGCGTTCAGCCGGGCCGCGGTGTCCTCGATCGCCTCTGCGCTCAGCCAGCGGTCGATGCCGACGAAGGGGTCGATCACGTACTCCAGGCCCAGGGTCTTGGCTGCAGCGAAGACCTCCTCGTGGGTGTTCACCGGGCGCACCGTGTCGCCGAAGCGGATCTCGTCGGACAGCAGGTACGCATGTCCAGTCTTCGCCTGCAGGCCGTACTTCGCGAAGTCCGCGGCGAGGGAGTCCGCGCGGTCGACGAATGCGAACGCCTCCACCTGGGTGATCCCTAGCTCTGCCAGGCGGGCAAGCGTGCCGTCCGGGTCGGCGACGAGCTGGTCGTTCACGGTGTAGAGCTGGATGGAGAGCTTGGGCTCGGTCATCTTCTGAGCAGGCCTTTCGAGCTGGCGGGATGGGGTGCGGCTACCGTACCATGAATCCCGACACTAGTGTCGGGATTCATCGACGTCGAGTTCGCAGAGCGAGGGTGGCTACATGGACAACCGGTCGAGCACGGCGCGCGGGGGCTACGCCAGGGGCGACGCCCGTCGAGAGTTGATCGTGGATGTGGCGACCGAGGTGTTCGACAGCGTGGGCTATCGCGCTGCGACCATGCTGCAGATCGCGGCCGCTTGCGGCATCTCCCGGACCGGACTGTTGCACCACTTCCCCACCAAGGAGAGCCTGCTCGAGGCAGTGCTGAGCCGACGGGACGAGACCAGCGCGGCCCAGATCCCCAAACCGGGCGGGACTGTGGACGACGAGCGGGCTGGGCTCGAGCGACTGGTCGCGGTGATGCGTCGCAACGCCGAGTCGCCGGCCATGATCAATCTGTTCTCTGTGCTGTCAGCGGAGGCGGGCGACCCGGAACACCCCGCTCACGCCTACTTCGTCCAGCGGTACGCGAGGCTCCGATCCGAGCTGGCCGGATCGCTGACCCGGCTCCAGGAGCGGGGCGCTCTCGTGCACGACACGGACCCATCGGCGCTCGCGGCCGAGCTTATCGCGCTGATGGACGGGCTCCAGGTGCAGTGGGTGCTTGCGCCGGACCAGATCGACATGGCCGCCGTGCTCCGGCATCGGATCGACGCCGCCCTGGTCCGACCGCTCGACTGATTGCCAGACTGATTGCCCGCCTGATTGCCCGACTGATTGGTCGACTGATTGCCCGACTGATTGCTCAGCCCGACAGGGCTCCGCGCGTTCTGGTCGTCCTCGCGGGCTCCCAACGCGGCGGGCACGTCCGCCGATTCCGACGGACTTGTCCGGCTTGCGCGCCTCTACTCCCTCCTCGCGGTTCCCGCCCGACCGCGCGACGCCCACGCACCCCGTGCCTTTCCCGCACCTCGCGAGACTTCCACCTACTTCGCACCCCGGGTGCCACGCGAAGTGCACCGAACCCGCGCGGAGTGCCGGAACTGATGGGATGGACGACATCTGGGCGATGCGGTGCGATAACGAGGGTCGGACAGGCCGCGTACGCAAACATCTGGGCGATGCGGTGCGATAACGAGAGTCGGACAGGCCGCGAACGCAAACATCTGCGCGATGCGGTGCGATAACGAGAGTCGGATAAGCCGCGTACGCAAACATCTGGGCGATGCGGTGCGATAACGAGAGTCGACAAGCCGCGTACGCAAACATCTGGGCGATGCGGTGCGATAACGAGCCGGACAGAGTCGGCTCGGAATCGGACGAGAAGGGTCAGCAACGGAGGCGGCACGTTCGCGGAAGGCGAGAACAGAGCGGGTCGATCGAGGATAGGTTGGGCGCCACACAGGCCGTGGGAGGTTGCGGTGGGCGACATCAACTGGTCGACGGAGTGGCTGACGAGTCTGCTCTGGGTAATGCGTACCTTCGCACTCGTCGTCGTCGGATTCTTCCTCGTGGGATGGCTGCTGATCAGGCGCACGAAGTGGGGACGCCAGTTCTGGCGCATCTCGGGGATGTACTTCCGGCCGTACCGCCGGTCCTGGCTCGCCTGGCGGCCGGTCTTGACCGTCGCCGCGCTCCTGCTGCTCACCATCGTCGGCGTTCGGCTCGACGTGGTGCTCTCGTACTCCAACAACGGGTTGTTCACCGCCCTGCAGGAGAAGGACGCCGCAGCGTTCTGGCGCTTCGTGATCATCTTCGGCGTCATCGCCGCGATCAGTGTCGTGCTCGCGCTGATCACCTTCTACGTGGCACAGGCACAGATCATCCACTGGCGGCAGTGGCTCAACCAACGCATGCTCGGTGACTGGCTGACCGGCTCGGCCTATCATCGGGGCCGATTCGTCGCCGCGCAGATCGACAATCCGGACCAACGCATCCAGCAGGACGTGACGTCCTTCGCCGGCACCGGCCAGGCCCTCGCGCTCGGGGCGGTGTCCTCGATCGTCACGCTCGTCTCGTTCAGTCTCGTGCTGTGGGGCCTGTCGGGGCCACTCGAGGTCTTCGGGATCACGGTGCCGCGCGCAATGGTGTTCCTCGCCTACATCTACGTGATCATCGCGACCGTGATCGCGTTCAAGATCGGCAAACCCCTGATCCGGTTGAACTTCCTCAACGAGAGGTTCACCGCCTCCTACCGGTACGCCCTCGTCCGACTGCGGGAGAACTCGGAGAACGTCGCCTTCTATCACGGTGAGCAGGTCGAGGGTGCCGGCCTGCTGGCCCGGTTCGGACTCGTGATCGCCAACACCTGGGCGATCGTGTTCCGCAGTCTGAAGTTCCAGGGTTTCAACCTGGTCGTGAGCCAGATCGCGGTGGTCTTCCCGATGATCATCCAAGCGCCACGGTACTTCGCCGGGCAGATCACCCTCGGCGACGTCACCCAGACCGCGACCGCGTTCTCCCAGGTCCAAGGGGCCCTGTCGTTCTTCCGGTTCGCCTATGACGACTTCGCCGGTTACCGAGCCGTGCTCGACCGGCTGACCGGCCTGCTCGACGCCAACGAGGAGGCGCGAGACCTGCCCACCCCGGTACTCGAGGATCGGCCCGGCGGGTTGGCGATCCGCGACTTCGACGTGCTCCTCCCCGACGGCCGGGCGATGCTGACCGGGCTCGAGCTCGATCTACCACCCGGCGCCTCACTGCTGGTTCGCGGCCCGTCCGGCACCGGCAAGACGTCGCTGCTCCGCAGCGTGGCCGGTCTATGGCCGTACGCCAGCGGCACCATTGCCCGCCCTCTCGAGGGCGGAACGCTCTTCTGCGCACAGCAGCCGTACGTCCCCCTCGGCACACTGCGCAGCGCGCTGGCCTATCCCGCGCCGGCGGAGATCCTGGCCGACGAAAACGCCCGAGAGGTGCTGGCGGCGGTGAACCTCCCGCACCTGGTCGATCATCTCGATGACGAGACCGACTGGTCCCGCGTGCTGTCGCCCGGAGAGCAGCAACGGCTCGCATTCGGTCGGCTGCTGCTGGTCCGCCCGGCTGTCGCATTCCTGGACGAGACCACATCGGCGATGGATGAGGGGATGGAGGCGGCGATGTACTCCCTCGTGCACGAACGGCTGCCCGAGACAACGATCGTCAGCGTCGGCCACCGCAGCAGCCTGACCTCGATCCATACCGACGAGCTCGAGATGTCGGGCGAGGGACGGTGGGAGCTGCGTTGCCTCGTGGAGTCGTCCGAGCGTTGAGCCGCGTCGCCCGATGGCGAACCAGTTGTTCAGAAGCAGTGGTTCAGAAGCAGTGGTTCAGAAGCAGTGGTTCAGAAGCAGCGATTCAGAAGCAGCGATTCAGAAGCAGCGGGGTTCACGGGCAGGCTCAGCGTAAGGAGCCATACGCGTACGTCGGGTGCAGCCGGATGACGAGCCGCCGATCGGCCACCATGGCCCGCCGGTAGTCCGCCCAGTCCGAGTGCTCACCGGAGATGGCCCGATAGACCTCGACCAGCTCGTCGACGGTCGCGTCGTCGGGAGACGCCGAGACGGGAGTCAGCTCGACCTCCCCCTCCACCACGGCATAGGACCAGAAGTTCTCGCCGTCGACCTTGAGTGCCGCCCACGGCTGACGACGCAGGTTTGCGGTCTTGGCCCGATCGGCGGTCGTCGAGATCCTGATCACGCCGTCGTCACCGGCGGCATGCACCACGTTCGACAACTGCGGGCGGCCGTCGCGTCGGAGCGTGGTCAGCACCGACTGGTGAGTCGCCCGAACGGCGCCGAGTGCTCGCTGGAGTTCCATGATCATTCCTTCCAGGCGGTGATAGCACCGCTGGTATCAGCCGGCTGCGGCCGCGTCGGTCCGGTCACACAGTGCCCAGGCCGCGCCGGCGGAGACGGCCGAGACCGTCAGCACCGACGGCCAGGCGCCGATCTTCTTGGCCAGCGGATGAGAGGCTCCGAAGCCACCGACGTACAACGCACTGAGCAGTGCGGTGGTAGCCGGCCCGCTCTTGGCCAGCCAGCTACGTCCCGCGAAGAGACCGCAGGCCCCGAGCAGCACGCCACCGAGCGGTCGGATGCCGGACTCGCGAGCGATCAGGTAGCCGCCGATCAGACCGAGAGCGGCGAGCGGAGCGGTGCGGACGGAGGCAGCCGGAGTAACGGGCACGACTGCGACCCTAGCTGCGGCCCGGCCGCAGGGAGCGCCCGGTCCCCGCGATTCATGCGGTGGTTGCCATCGGGCGATGCTTGCCATTCGGGTCGACTCGGACGACCCTGGACGTACGGGCGGCCTGCCCGGCGGCGGACCGACGCGCACGAGGTGGTGATCGAGGATGGTGGACACGGCCTCCTGGACGATCGTCGCACTGACCTTCATCCTGCTGCCGGTCCTCGCCGTGCCGGCGGTCTCGCGGGCGCTCCGCGAGCAGGCGGAGCACGCGAACGAGTGGGCCAAGGCTCGCGAGGCGAGGAAGTCCGTGCCGGATCCGGAGCAGGAGAAGCTGTGGCTGTGGACGAAGCGCCGACAGGTCTGCGCTGCCCTGGATCGGATCGAGCGGCTGATCGCGACCGACTCCTGGATGTCGGCCACGCGTCAGCTGGGCAACCGGCTCGCGTACCAACAGCTGTTGGCGGAGCTGCGGCGAACACCTGACGTGTTTCCGGCCGGCCTCGACCTGACGGCGACTCCCGCCTGGACTCCCGCGCGCACCTCCCGCCGCTGGTCCGAGCCACCAGCCGACGTTTGGGACGACCGCGACTTCGCCGTCGGCTGGTCGGTCAGCGCGCCGGTCGCGGCGGCGTTCACCTCGAGTACGACTCAACCCGGGTCCGTCGAGGTGATCGAGATCGGCTGGCGACGCCGCTGAGTGACCCCCAGCATTCCATCGGGGCAGCGGGGCGATCAGGGCCGGATCAGGCCGGATCAGGCCGGATCGGCCGGTCGACGGCCCAGCAGGTACAGCCGCCGGGTCTGAACCTCCTGCGGTAGCGGGCTGCGGACGTACCACTCGAGATCGACCAGGCCCGCCGCGGCCGCGGCCGCGATCAGCGCCTCGGGGTCGTGCTCGACGAAGTCCAGCTCGGTGGCCTCCCCCCACAGCTCGCCCGGGTGGCGTACCTCGTTGCCGACGTGGGCCGCCAGCGCCAGCGTTCCACCACGACGCAGCACCCGGGTCAAGGCCGTCAGGGTCTGCGCGAGCTCGGACGCGGCGAGGTGGACGAAGGCGTACCAGGCGGTGACCACCGCCCAGCCCGGATCGCGAGGATCGCTCCCCCGCGGCATCGGCGGCACGACGAAGCTGCCCTGCACCAGCTGGACATCGGGCTGGAGCTCCCGCGCTTGTTCGATCATGGTGGCGGAGAAGTCGAGCCCGGTCATCGCCACCTCGCGGTCGGCGAGATAGCCGGCGACCTGCGCGGGACCGCAGCCGACATCGAGACCCTGTCCACCGGCAGCAACGACGGCCAGCCGGTCCAGCAGCCAGCGATCGAAGGGCTTCTCGTCGAGATCGTCGCCGAGGGCGATGGCATAGCTCTCGGCCAGGTTGTCGTACTCTGCAGCGACCTTGCGGTCCCGCGCCACGGCGCCACCGGCCAGCACCTGCTCCCGGTCCACGGGCACCGGAGGCGCAGCCGCTTCCGTCAGATCCGCGGACAGCAGATGCAACCAACGCCGATCCCGCTGTCCCGGCTGGCGCTCGAGCTCGCGGACCAGCGGTGGATCGAGCGCCGCCATCTCGCGAAGAACCTCCTCGACGCCTTCCTTGTCGAGGAACACCAGGATCCGCTCGACCCGCGGAAGGAGCTCGCCGGGCGTCTGCGGGCCGCGCAGGATCAGCACGGTCAGCAGGGCGGCACGCTCCTCGTCGAGCTCCAGCTGCTCCTCGAGTCGCTGGTGGTACTTCACCACCCGAAGCCCGGTCGGCTTCACGAAGCGGACCAGCTCGCGCTCGCGGAGCCGGTTCAAGGTGTCGACGATCGTGTTCTCGTCGTAGGAGACGACCGGGTCGCGGCTGGTGGTCTGGTTACAGGCCGAGCGCAGCGAGTTCAGCGACAGCGGGTACGTGTCGGGCACCGTCCGCTGCTTCTCCAACAGGGCCCCGAGCACCCGAAGCTCGACCGGATCCAACGCTGGAAGATCAGGCACGGGCTCAGCCTGCCATGCCGTCCGTGGCGCGACTACCGGGGACGGCGGCCTGCGATCAGTCCCGAGAGCTCACCCAGGAGGCGATCTCAGCCCGGCGGGAGACGTCCAGCTTGGTCAGGATGTGCTCGACATGGGCAGCCACGGTCTTCGGTGCGATGAAGAGCGTCTGGGCGATCGCCCGGTTGGTCGCGCCGGTCGCGATCAGTCGCGCGACCTCATTCTCCCGAGCCGACAGCTGCGACGCCACGAAGTCAGCCGTCTGTTCGGGGGCGAACGCCGGGACCGGCGCGCCGACCGAACCGTACACCTCAGTGGCCGCGGTCACGAATCGGGCGGCATCCGCCGGGCGCCGCGACCTTCTCGCGCAGCGGGCCTGATCCAGCAGCAGGGCGGCTCCTTCCCAGAGCCGCCGACGCGCCGACCAGGTCGCCGTCGCCTGCTCCAGACTTGCGCGAGCTTTGCCGGTCTGCCCCTCGTAGAGCAGGAGCAGACCCCGGGCATGATCGAGCGCACCCAATGTGCCGGGAATCTGCGCTCGACGATCAGCCCGCCGGTCCGGGCGAGCCAGTCGCGCGCGCCGGTGGCGTCGCGCGGATCCAGATGGGCCCGAGTGCCGGTGACCACATAGGGGAACAGGTAGGCGGCATCACGCACCCGGGCGGAAGCCTCGTAGCCTCGCTCGCACAGCTCGATCGCGCATCCGGATCGCCGGCCAGCACGGCCCGCTCCGCCAGTCCCCACCACGCCGATGAGACCCGTTGCAGCTCGGCCATCTCCTCCCCCAGCGCCGCGGCCTCGGCCAGCCAACGATCCGGCTCGCCGCGCGCCGTCGCCACATACCCGAGGATATGCAGCGCGGTGATCCTGGTCGTGATCCCGCCGCGGCCGTCGGCCAGCGCGTGCTCGGCCATCTCCACCGCCGCGTTCCAGTCGCCGGTGGCCCAGAGCACATGTCCAAGGTGAGCGGCCATGTAGTGCCGATCGTTGAATCGCTCGACCCGCTCGGTGTAGGCCACGCCCGCAACGAGCCACCGGGTCGCACGTTCGTACTCGACCAGGACCGACGCCGACGAGCCGATCATCCGGTAGCCACGAGCGGCCTGGAGCTCCAGCCGGGCTTCCGTGGCTCGCGCGATCGAGCCCTCGAGCAGCCGCCAGCCCTCGTCCATCCGGCCGGCGAACACCAGTACCGATCCGAGCGTCGCGTCGATATGGCACTGCAGCGCCCGGTCGGTCGCGGCGATCGGCAGCGCCCGTGCCCGTTCGCCGTAGTCGATGGCCTCGATCAACCTCCTGTCCAGCATGTACGCCGCTGCGAGCTCGGCGAACAGGCCGCCGGCCGGCGCGGCGAGCCGTCCGAGCATCCCGTCGCCGGTCGCGGCGGTCGAGCTGTCGCGTCGGAGCTCGGTCGCCAGATCGGTCAGCAGGCCGGCAGCGATTTCCGCATCCCCGGGAGCCGCACCGGCCACTGCCACCGCGAAGTCGGCCGCTCGGGACAGCCCGACGACATCGGTCAACAGGCGGGTCTTGCCGATACCGGCCTCGCCGGCGAACAGCAGCAGCTCACCCGATCCGTCGGACGCCGAGTCCGCCGTCGACGGGCCAGCGCCAACAGGTCAGCGCGTCCGATCAGGGTCGGACTGACCTGGCCCGCGGCGGACTCGCGCACGGCGCGACTCTAGGGCAACCCGAGCTGCCTTGATAGGTGAACCGACCGATGCTCGATGCCGTCGTTCCGCAGCTTGCTGATGGTGTCAAACCACCACATCAGGAGGAACCGATGGCAGCATTCATGACGTCCACGACGGCTTCGTCGGAGTCACGGCGGAGCAGCTGAACGAGGCGCACTTCGCCGATCTGGCGATCGAGGCCGAGGAGGGGGTGCACTTCGAGAACGCCTGGTGGATCCAGAGGCCGGCAAGGTCTTCTGCCTGTCGACCGGGCCGAGCAAGGAGGCCGTGATGCGGATCCACGCGCGGGCGGGTCATCCGACGACCGAGGTGTACGAGCTGACCGTCGAGGTCTGACGGGAAGCTCGGAACGAACAGACGCGCAGACTGCTGCGCTCCGACACGTATCTCCAGATCGTGCTTCCGGCTCTGACAATCGATGGCCCGTGATCCATCGCGGGTCTAGGGTGCCATCACGGGCACCGTCCGGGGCAGAGCACGAACACATGGGGGTCCTTCGTGAGCGCAGCCAGTCCGCCGTCTGTGCCCGCCCGCCGCTTGGACACATCGGCGCTCACCGAACCGGTCGCGGACCAGGCTCTGACGCAGTTCGCCGCCGAGTCCAAGGCGTCCGGAGCGCCGTGGAGCCGGATGACCACCGGGATCCCGCGGCCGAGTGTCACCGATCTGATCGGACAGTTCATCCCGGTGGTGATTCCGCTGATCGCGCTCGGCTTCTTCGCCTACATCGGCGGGTTCTCCCTGCTCGGGGCGATCTGGGAGTTCACCGTCACCGCACCCTTCCCGCTGAACCTGGTGATCGTCGGGGTCGTCGTCCTCGTCCTGCTCGGGGTCCTGCTGGGCACGCTGCGGATCGTCCGGCTGATCCGCTCGTTGATCATTCCCAGGTCGTGGTGGGCGGCCGCGTACCGGCTCACCCGCTTCGCCGCCGGCAACGGGCTGCGCTACGGACACGACGACGTCGTCTCCCACCCCGGCGTGATCTTCGGCACCGGGACGGACAGGGTCGCCGAGCGACGACTCACCACGACGGCTGGACGCCGCGTGGAGATCGCGAACTACCGCTACACGATTCTCGCCGATGAGAAGGAGAACTCCCGGGTCTTCGGCTGGGGATACGTCGCGATCACGCTCGACCGCCGACTGCCGCACATGCTGCTGGACGCGAAGGCGAACAACGACAGCGTGTTCGGCATCAAGTCCTCGAACCTGCCGATCGACCTCGCCCCCGATCAGCGGCTGTCGCTGGGCGGTGAGTTCGACGACAAGTTCACCCTGTACGCACCGAGTGAGTACGGCCGTGATGCGTTCTATGTCTTCACCCCCGACCTGATGGCGCTGTTCATCGACCGGCTCGGCACGTACGACGTCGAGATCGTCGACGACACGATGTTTGTCTACGGCAACCGGTTCGACCTGCTGAACCCGCGGACGTACGACTGGCTGGCCGAGCTGGTCGACACCGTCGTCGCCCGGACGCTGCGTCGGACCGAGCGCTACACCGACGACTTCGCCGCCCTGGGAGCCAACGTGGGTGCAGCCGGAGCACAACCGTCTGCGGACGCAGCCCCGGCAGCGACCGCGAGCACGAGTGATCAGCCGGTGTTCGCGTTCGGCGGCGACGGACCGCCGAAGGCCGCGACCAACACGGTGGCGGCACAGGGCCGTCGACTGCGCCGCCGACGCTGGGGCTTCTGGACGGTGATCGCCGTCCTGATCGCCGCGTTCTGGGTCTACAACGACATGGTCGCCCCGATCGTCGGTCTGCCGAGGCTCGACGACCACTGAGCCTCCATCAACTGCTGACCGTTACAGATCCAGGGTCGGCAGAGGTGCGCACGATGGGCCCTCCTTGGTCGCGGGACTGAGTCGAGCAGCCTACGCACCACTGTGGTCGGACGAGGGGCGTCGCGCCCGTGGAATGCCCTGGACAGCCTCGGGGTACCACCACGCAGGCGTCGAGGGTCGCGCGGACGGTCCCGATCCGCAGGGCAACAGCTGTTCGGCGGCTGCACTTCGGGGTATGGGTGGTGTGCCGGTCGACCCGTAGAACAGGAGGGCCCGAGATGACCAAGGAGAGCTCAGCGATCGAGCCTGACGTCGACCCAGGACTGTCCAAGGCACTGGAGGCGGTGATCACAGCGGCCGACGGGCCGTCGGCGCGGGCGTTGGTCGTTGACCATCTGGTCGAGGAGATCGTGAGCGTTGTTGCGAGTGATCCGTCAGTGACCGAAGATGAACGGGACAGCCTGCTCCCCGTGCTCGACGCCGCCGACGAACACGGCGAGCGGATGGGCGCCTTTACGTCATGAGCTGACGGGATCTCCGCTGCCTTGCCGGCCGTGATGATTGCCGAATTCCTCTGGAGCACCATCGGTAGACACGCCGGAAAGGGTAACCACGCCGTCCCTCCCGCTACCGGCAACTGTTCCAGGCTGTCATTCGTACGGATCGGCGCGCGATCTGCCGCTGGTGCGTATCGAGTCCAGGACGGCCGTCGTCTCGAGGAGGTACGCAGCCTGCCTCGCCAGGTTCGGTCCCAGGGGTTTTTTGTTCGGCGCTGTGGGTAGTTGGCCGGAATGAAGTCGATGTCGGCCCGGTGGCCGATGAGGCCTCGCCCGCTTAGATCGCGCGTCGGAGTCCCACCAGCAACTCGACGATGACCTGCGCCGGTTCAAACAGGTCCTCGAGACCGGTGAGGTCGTGCGCTCCGACGGCGCACCGGGCGGCAAGCGCGCCCGGCAGGAGTTCCCGCAGCATCCCGCACGGCCCCTGTCGGACGATGAGCTGGCGGAGGTGCGGTCATGAAGGCGGTCTGCTGGACTGGCCCCAACTCGGTCGAGGTCCAAGACGTCCCCGACCCGACAATCCTCAACGCCCGCGACGCCATCGTCAGGGTCACCTCGACCGCGATCTCTGGCTCCGACCTGCACCTGCTCGACGGCTACGTACCGACCATGCAGAAGGGCGACGTGATGGGCCACGAATCGATGGGTGAGGTGGTCGAGGTCGGCCCCGACGTCGACGCCACCAAAATACGAGTCGGTGACCGCGTGGTGGTGCCGTTCCCGATCGCCTGCGGCGCCTGCGCGGCCTGCGCGGCCTGCCGGGCCGAGCTGTACTCCTGCTGCGAGAACTCCAACCCCAACGCCGGGATCGCCGAAAAGATGTGCGGACACCCGGTGGCGGGAATCTTCGGCTACTCCCACCTCACCGGCGGGTTCGCCGGTGGACAAGCCGAGTACCTCCGGGTGCCGTCGCCGACGTCGGGCCGATGGTGATCGAGTCCGACCTGCCCGACGAGCAGGCACTCTTCCTGTCCGACATCCTGCCCACCGGCTACATGGGCGCCGAAATGTGCGACATCCAGCCCGGCGACATCGTCGCCGTCTGGGGTGCCGGGCCGGTCGGCCAGTTTGCGATGGACAGCGCCCGCGTCCTCGGTGCTGACCGGGTCATCGCGATCGACAACCAGGGCTACCGCCTCGACCTCGCCGCGGCCCAGGGATACACCACGGTGAACTTCGACGACGTCGACGTCCGCCCGATCCTGCTCGAGCTGACCGGCGGACGCGGACCCGACAAGTGCATCGACGCCGTCGGTCTGGAAGCGCGCCACGGCGCCGCCCATATCCAGCTGTACGACCGGGTGAAGCAGGCCGTCCGGTCCGAGACCGACCGCCCACACGCACTGCGCCAAGCCATCCTGGCCTGCCGCAGCGGTGGCATCGTGTCGGTCATCGGCGTCTACGGCGGCTTCGTCGACAAGTTCCCGGCCGGCGCGTGGATGAACAGGTCCATCACGCTGCGGACCGGCCAGTGCCACGTGCACCGCTACATGCGGCCACTCCTGCAACGCATCGAGCGCGGAGAGCGCAATCCCGCCCGGGTGATCACCCACCGACTGCCGCTGACGAAGCGCCGCGCGGCTACGACATCTTCAAGAACAAGAAGGACAACTGCGAGAAGGTGCTACTCCAACCCTGGACCAGACACCGACAGGCGGATGACGGGCCGCCAGCGGACCCGCAGGGTCGAGGTCGGTCTCCGTCCGGTCGCGCCACCGTAGCCTGGTTCGTGCTAACAGCTGAGTGCCTTCGGTCCGCCAGTAACGAGCACGCGGCTCGTTGATACCAGTGCGATGGTGCCGAGCCGGTGACGAGAACCGTCCAGGCTCTGCAGTCAGCCGTCTCGGGAAGTGGGCTGCGAGTCACTGGTATGCGGGTCCTCACCGACTGCGGCCACGTCCGATTCGAGTCGAGCCGTAGCCGCCCAGGTCGCGAGTAGCTGGAGCCCGTCCTGGCTCGCGGAGCCTGGTGCGGCAGTGAACGCGAGTAGTTGCAAGCCGGGCTCAGACGTGAGATCCATGGCCTCGAAGGTGAGATCGAGGTCACCGACGACGGGGTGGTGGACCTGCTTGGTTCCAGTGCGATGAACCCGCACGTCGTGAGACGCCCACAACATGCGGAACTCCTCGCTGAGCGTGGCCAGCTCGCCGACGAGGTCAGTCAGGATTCGGTCGTAGGGCGCTCGTCCGGCCTCAGCGCGCAACAGGGCGACGACCTGGTGGGCGTTGGACGCCCAGTCCCGGTAGAAGGTCCGGGCGCAGGGGTCGAGGAACGTGAACCTCGCGGCGTTCACGGGCCGCTGAGGCAGCACGAACATCTCGGAGTACAGGGCAGCGCCGAGCCGGTTCGTAGCCACCGCGTCGAGGCGACCGTTCTGGACGTACACCGGCACGTCGCGCATGGTGTCGATCAGTTGCTGCACGCCCGGGCGTACGTGCTGCGGACGGGACGGACCGCGGCGACGGGCGGGGTCCGCGCCGTGGTTCGCTGCCCGGACGAGGTCGTACAGGTGCGCGTGTTCGGCCTCGTCGAGCTGCAGGGCCCGGCTGATGCTGTCGAGGATCGCCTCGGAGACTCCAGCGCCGTTTCCACGTTCGAGGCGCACGTAGTACTCAGTGCTCATGCCTGCGAGCAGGGCAACCTCCTCGCGGCGCAGCCCTTTCACCCGGCGCCGTCCGCCAAAGTCAGGCAGGCCCGCTTCGGCGGGAGTCAAGCGTTCGCGCCGCGAGGTCAGGAACTCACGGATGTCGTCCCTGTTGTCCATGCCGTCAAAGTTAAGCGCCGTGCTGCGGCCAAGGGAGTCACTGGCATTGACCCCATAGGAAGGGACTCCCTACCGGACCGTCACCGGACTTGACTGGAAGACATCCTTCACTCAACGAAAGGCACCCATAGTGAAGAGCGCCCTCACCGCCTTCGAAAACCTGCCCAAGAGCGTCGTCCAGCTGGCTCACGGCCCGGCCCGGGCCAATCGCTAGCCCTCGCACCGATGATCAACAAGCAGAGCATCGAGCTGTTGCCGGGCATCCGATCGGCGACCGGGGACGGCTTCCACGTCGGGATACGTCTCAGTCCAGAGGCGAAGGGGAACCCGCTCGACGACGGACGCAAAGGAGTCCGGCAGGCATCCCGCGCCCGTCCGGAGACCTGGCCGACGAGGACATCGCAGCGTTCGACCAAGTGGCCGCGATCAAGCCGCGCGGTGTCTGGACCTGCCTCGAGCACGAGCTGTGTCGGATGCGCAGCCAAGGCAACGGCTCGATCGTGCACTGCTCCTCCCTCGGGCCCCTGTGGTTGTGCAGCCCAGCCGCCAGCTTCGTCGTCGGCGTGGCGCTGCCCCTCGACGGCGGCTTCGTCGCCCACCGACCACCATCCGATAGGCCGCGGCCGAGCGGTCAAGGGAATCCCTGCCAATTGCCCCCGATAGTCCCGACTTCCCGGGCGTTCACCGCCGGCTCGACTGGAGCCCATCAGTCGACAGAGTCGCCCGCCGACGACCCGATCCCAACCCATTATCCGGAAGGCTCACCCATGCAGCACGTCTCACTCGGAGGCCTCGACGTCTCCCGTATCGGCCTCGGCGCCATGACCATGGCCGGCACCTACACCAGCGAAGGCGCCGTCGACGACGCCGAGTCCATCCGCACGATCCACCGCGCGCTCGACCTCGGCGTCACCCACCTCGACACCGCCGAGGTCTACGGCCCGTTCCACAGTGAGGAGGTCGTCGGCCGGGCGCTGCAGGGCCGCCGCGACCAGGTCGTCATCGCCACCAAGTTCGGCCTCGTCGCGCACCGCGACGGGGTAGTCCCCGGCACGGTCGACAGCAGCCCGGCCAACATCCGGGCCGCCGTCGAGGGATCGCTGACCCGCCTCCGCACGGACCACATCGACCTGTACTACCAGCACCGCGTCGACCGGAGCACGCCGATCGAGGAGACCGCGGCGGCGGTTGGAGAGCTGATCGATGAAGGCAAGGTCCTCCACTTCGGCCTTTCCGAGGCAGGCGTCGACACGATCCGCCGGGCCCATGCCGTCCAGCCGGTCGCCGCCCTGCAGACCGAGTACTCGCTGTGGACCCGCGACCTCGAGGACGAGATCCTGCCGCTGCTGCGCGAGCTCGGCATCGGGTTGGTGCCGTACTCCCCGCTCGGACATGGCCTGCTCACCGGCCAGATCCGCTCGGTCGACGACTTCCCCAACGACGACTGGCGCAAGACCAACCCCCGCTTCACCGGTGAGAACTTCACCCGCAACCTGGCGATCGTGGACGAGGTGAGGACCATCGGTGCTGAGATCGGCGCCACCCCCGCCCAGACCGCGCTCGCCTGGATCCTCGCCCAGGGCGACGACATCGCCCCCATCCCCGGCACCCGGCGCGTCGCCCGGGCCGAGGAGAACACGGTTGCCGACAGCATCGAGCTGACCGCCGACCAGCTGCGACGACTCGACAACCTCACACCCGCAGCCGGCAACCGACACGACGAAGCCAACATGGCCTCCATCGACGCCTGAACTCGCCCGGAGACTGTGACCACGCCGGGTGCCGCAACGCTGATCGCCGACACGGTCTCGTGGGGAGAGTCCGATTGCGTTAGCCGTGACCGAAGTTCAGCAGACCGGTAGCGTGATCGACGAGGGATGGCCCAGGAATCTGGGTTGTGGCAGCGGTGCCGATGCAGCCGACGAGGGGAACTTGTATGCCTTACCGCCCGATGATCGCCCTGTGTCGGTACCCGGCTGCTTGACTATCCCTCTGCGTGGCCCACCACGGCTTTCATCAATTCGTCAGTGACGGATGTGTAGCGAGGTTGCAGTCGGTGGGCACCACCGTTATGTGTGATTGCGACAGGACAAGTGCCAGCGGCGTACGAGGATTGCTCAGCGTCGGGATGGTTCGATGATCTCTTCCGCAATCCAGCGGGCAATGCCCTCTGGATACGGGGCGCTCAGGCTGAGCACGAGATGGGTGAATCCGGCACCGATGGCCGCATCGACGGCGTTGCGGGTGGCGACCGGGTTGTCGTAGGAGACGCCCACATTGGTCGAGCGGGTGATCGAGGCCCCCACCCGCCGATCCTGATCGGCGGCCGCTCGAGCCGCACACTGACAGCGGTTCCGATGGCGTACGCAAAGCGACCGCCGCGGTCGATGACCAACGAAGCTGATCGAACCGGGTCAGCCATGGTGAACCTTCCTCATCCGACGACGCCCGTCGTCGAAGGACCAACATCTTCCGGACACGTCCGCTGGGCCGGCGGCCGCCCACCGCTGTGCGTCGGTTCAGGCAAAGGCCTTCGTGTCTGGGGTTCGGTTCCACAGCAGCTTCAACTGTTCCTCGAACTGGTCGGGTGCGGCGCGATGTGGCGGTCTCAAGTGGCTGCAGAGGGGCAGCGTGATGGAGGTCGCGTTCGGGAGAACATCGACCAAACGTTCAGCCAGCTCGTGGAACCGCCGACAGCTCTGGGCACCGGATATGATCAGCGTCGGTTGGGTGAGATCGCTCAGGTCGCCGCTTTCGAAGCCGATCTTGGCCAGCAGGTTCTCCAGTCGCTCCGTCTTGGTGTCCCAGAGTGGGGGTGGCCCCAGTTCTGCGGGAACCTCCTCGCCCGCCGCCATGAGGAGTCTGCGGAAGGCAGCTTGCCGCTGGTCGGGCGGGAGCCGCCGAACGCGGCGCAGATCTTCGCGCCACTGCTTCTCGGTCGGGCTCCAGTCGTCGTCTCCGATGGTGGCTGGTTCGACGAGGGCGAGGGAGCGGACGGTGTCCGGGTCTGCCCGTGCGGTGGCCAGTGCGACCGTCGCGCCGGCGGAGAAGCCGACCAGGTGATAGCGGCTCCACCCTCGGTCCCGGGCCGCGCGTTGGACGGCCGCGAGCTCGGTCAGCAGGTTGTACGGCTGGCCGGGATCGGTGCGCCAGACCTGGAGCCCGATAACGACGACATCACAACGGTCCGCGATAGTTGCGGCGAACCGTTGAGCCGAGGTCGGCGACGACTGCGGGATCACCTCACTCGGTGAGATCCACAAACACCGGTCTACGGCCGAGCTCACCGGATCAATCTTGCAGACGAGTCCTGACCACGCGCACCGGCCGGTCTCAGCGTTTCATCCACGACGTCCGAGTCGTTCTCGCTTGACGGTCCGCTTGCGGGGAGCAGGTCGTCGGCACTTGCTCCTCAAGGCAGCTCTCGGAACTCTGGGCCAGAACCAGTTCGACGAGCCGCAGCCTTGCGCCGAGCGGCCTGGACGAGTCGAGACGCGCCCCACCGAGACCGAAGCTCGAACAGATGCCGCCTGAGGCGGTACCAGGTCACGGTCACGAGTTCATGGTCGCAAGAGTGTGCTCATCGCCAGCCGGTCGCTCTGCACTGTGTCCCGCGCGACAGCCACAAGGCGACGAAGCGGGTGGGTAACCGATGGGGCTGCCTCTGCGAGTGCGCCGGGGGTGATCATTCACGGCCAGGCTCGCGCCAGGCTCTCACGCAGCCGGGTCAGTGCGGCGAGTCCTAGTTCTTCGGCAATCACCTGTTCGAGGTCGTGAAGGATTCCCAAGGCGATATCCCGTCGTTGGCAACCGGCAAGGGTCAGTCCGATGAGGGTGCTCCGCGGAAATCCCGGCCCGGGCGTGCTGGTCAGTAGGCCTTCGTCGATCAGCTGGGTGACGGCGCGGTGCATCGTCTGGCGGGTGACGCTGGCACGGCGGGCCAGTTCGGCGATGCTCAGCGATGTGTCGTTGCCCAGGTGAGCGAGCACGGTCGTGTGCGCCGGAGTGATCGGGTCGACGCCGGCGGCGTTCAGACGTTGCAGCAGCTCGTCGGAGAACCATCGGACACTTCGCTGCAACAGCGCGAGGAGCGGCAGGTCCGGGTCGGAGTGATCCTCGGCCTTCATAGGTTTGCGGGTCCTTTCGTGTGGGAGTACGTTTTCTGTGTCAGCATAGCTAACACAGAGGAAGTTGGTTCGAATTGTCCACCTATGACGTTGACGTCCTCATTGCCGGGGCCGGCCCCGTCGGACTCATGGCGGCATCG
The DNA here is from genome assembly GCA_963797165.1 of uncultured Actinomycetota bacterium. Taxonomy (GTDB): domain Bacteria; phylum Actinomycetota; class Actinomycetes; order Propionibacteriales; family Propionibacteriaceae; genus Microlunatus. Next base: position 931,820 of record CAWCOM010000010.1, on the reverse strand, counting down.
CAGCTGGCTCGGTCGGGTGTCTCGGTTCGCTTGGTTGATGCCGCACCGGGTCCGGCCGCGACCAGCCGTGCGCTGGGTGCGCACGCCCGCAGCCTGGAGATCTACGATCAGCTCGGGATTCTGGGCGACATCGCCGCGCACGGCACAAGGGTCAACGCCTTCATCCGCCATCAGGCTGGCCGCACGTCCCGGGTCGACTTCGACTTCGGCGATCTGACGACCCGGTTCCCGTACATCTTCAACATCGACCAGGTGATCATCGAGCGCGTGCTCCGCGGGTCTGCCGCTACGGCCGGGATCGCGGTGAAGTGGAACACCAGGCTTGAGTCGTTCCAGCACGACGATGACGCCGTCACGGCCGAGTTGCGCAGCGTTGACGGCTCCGGCGCGGGGCACGAGACGGTGCGTGCGCGCTACCTCTGGGGCTGCGACGGCGGACACTCCACGGTCCGCAAGATCCTCCAGCTGCCATTGGAAGGCGAAGCTGCTCATACCTGGCTGATCGCCGACGCGGTCGTGCACACCGAGGTGGCGCGGGATGGCGTGCACTGGCTGTTCCCGGGTGGCAGCACGCTGATGCTTTTCCCATTTCCGGAGCCGGGCAAATGGCGGCTGCTGGACACCAGTGGCGAAGGAAAAGCTGAGGATCCCGAGCAGATCGCCCGGCAGTTCAGCACCAAACTGTCGCAGGCCCTGCGCTTCGAGACCATCGTCGAACGCCCCAGCTGGACGTCGAAGTTCACCATCCAGCAGCGCGCGGTGCCGTCGATGCACGTCGGGCGGTGTTTTGTTTCCGGTGATGCCGCCCATGTCCACTCCCCGGCGTCGGGGCAGGGCCTCAACACCGGCATCCAGGATGCGTACAACCTGGCTTGGAAGCTGGCCATGGTCATCCACGGCCACGCCGACGCCACGCTGCTGGATACCTACGACGCCGAGCGCGTTCCTATCGGCCAGGCCCTGCTTGCTTCCACCAGCGAGGTCATGAACACCGCCATGGTCGACACGCCCACCACCGACACCCAAGACTCCGACAGCGAGTTCGCGCGGCAGCTCATTCGGAGCATGTCGGGCCTGGCCATCGCCTACTCTGACAGCCCGTTGACGGTTCCCGGCGAGGAGTCAGGTCAGGGTCCACGACCCGGCCAGCGACTGACCCAGATCTCTGCGGCCGACGCTCAATCACCCGGCTGGACGATCCTACGCACGTTGCTCAGGACCCCAGCCTGGAAGCTCCTCGTCTTCGCTGGAAACAACCACGCCGCCGGCCACGATCACGTCATCCCGGAAACTCCGACGTCCCTACCAGCCTGGCTGGACACGGTGAGCATCAGCCAGGCCCGCCTGGATGACGACGACCACAGCGTGTGGGATCTCGACGGCAGCGTCCACGACGCGCTCGCTGCGACCGACGGCGACTGGATCCTCGTCCGTCCCGACGGCTATCTCAGCGCGCGCGGTACCAGAGACACCAGCCTCCACGCTGTCCTCAACCGGCTGACCAGCCTGCACAAGCAGGAGTCCGCCCCTCATCACAGATGACGATGTAGGTAACAGCGGCGCGTCGGAGGCCGGCAGGGGTCGAGGCGGAATCCCCTGGCACGCCGCGGCGCGTCGGAAGGGCAGCGACACTTACCTTCAGCCGCCCTGAGCTGACCTGACCCCTTCGCCGACTGGCTGATCTTGGAGCTCCAGGCACGGTCGAAACTTCCGGTGAGGCAGCATCGAAACCCCCGTCTGGCCTTCGACCCATCACCAACGCACCCCACAAAAGGCTCCCGATGACCACCTCGAGCGCCGCGCGTCCCAGTACCACCGTGCTGGCGATCGTCCCGATCATCTTGTTCATCCCCACACTCATCTCGTTCGCCGTTTCCGAGCCAGGAGTGGTCTGGCCCCAGTACACCGGCGTCTTCTTCCACCTCGCCATCTTGTTGCTCATCGCCGGGCTCGACGCCCCGTCATGGGCCAAGGCCGCCGGCTATGGATGGATCATCCTCGACGTACTGACCGGCATCTTGTCGATCAACGGCGTCCCACCGGAGTACGTGCTCTACCCCGCGTCGCTGCTCCTCATCGCCTGGTTCGTGCTACTCGCCGTCGCCAATCGAACCCGCCGAACGGCCGGCACATCGACGACCACCCCGAGGGCGCCTGCAGCAGCCCAGCCGGTAGACATCTGACGGCCGCCGTCGCTCAGAGTCTTTCGAGCAGGCGCTGACTCTCACCGCCGGCCGGCAACGGAATCTCGGGGTCCTTCGGCTCTCGGGTGCCGCCGGGTGGCAGACGGCGACGTTTGATCTACGGGCTGTCCGCCGGTCGGCCCACGAGCGCTCAGGCCTGCGAGTCCTTGGCGTTGGAGGGACCCATGACCGCGTGGGTCTGGTCACTGGTCAAGGCGGCGACAGGCAGCGGCGTCGGGTTGCCAGGTTCCGCGCGCAGGCCGTCCAGCATCAGGTATAGGTAACGGCGGTACAGCTCGGGATGCGCGTCGCGGGATCGGGTCATGATGGCGTTCAGGCCGACTTGAATGAAGGTGAGGTCGGTACCGGCGATGTCGGCTCGCAACACGCCGGCGTCGTGGGCGCGGGCGATGAGGGCACGGTTCTTGGGAGCCATGACGTCGCGGTTCCAGTCGTGCTGCTCAACGCTGATCCGATCGCCGCTGACGATCTGCGCCAAGCCCTTGTCGCGCAGCTGCAGCGCGAGCGAATTCTCGAGGTAGCTCACCAGCCCGTGCCAGGGATCAGCGTCGGCTAGGCCGGCATCGGCGGCAGCAGCCAGCTCGACGGTCTGCTCGGCGAACAACGCATCGAGCAGCTCGCCCTTGTTCGCGAACCTTCGATAGGCGGTGCCGACGCCGACGCCGGCGTGCCGGGCGATGTCGTCGAGAGTCACGTCGAAGCCTTGCTCAGCGAAGAGCTTCCGGGCCGCGGCCAGCAGCCGCTCCCGGTTGACGACGGCGTCGCGGCGCAGGGCTCGCGGCTTCCTCGACGCGACGGTCTCGGTCATCTGCCCACCCTACCGGATGCGGAGTTGCAACCTCCGGATCAGATGCTAGGATCGGCACATGCGGAGATTCGGACTCCGCTTAGTGCTCGAGAAGGAGAGTCGCGTAGCGATGTCAGTCAGCGCCGGCAGTCGCCTGACCAATTCCACCATCGGCGTACCCAACGGACCGCATGCCCGCATCGTGATCACGATCGCCTCGATGGGGTTCTTCTTGATCACGCTCGACATCTCCATCGTGAACGTCGCGCTGGCCCAGATCCGGGCCGAGCTGGGTGGCGGCACCGTCGGGCAGCAGTGGATCATCGACGGCTACACCCTCATGTTCGCCGCACTGCTGCTGTTCGCCGGCAACCTGTCAGACCGGATCGGCGCCAAGAAGTCGATGGCTCTCGGCATCGCGCTGTTCGGGGTGACATCGGCGGCCTGCGCGTTCGCCCCCAGCACCGCTCTGCTGATCGCCGCCCGCTGCGCCCAGGGGGCCGGAGCGGCGATCATGCTGCCCGCCTCGATGGCCCTGGTTCGTCAAACGTTCCCCGATCCGGCCCGGCGCGCCAAAGCCCTCGGGGTGTGGGCCGTCGGCGGCGCGGTGGCCGGCCTCGTCGGTCAGCCCCTCGGCGGGCTGTTGACCACGTTCGACTGGCGGTGGGTGTTCATCATCAACCTGCCGGTCTGTGCGGGCATGCTCATCTTCCTCACCGTGGTCGCCGCTTCACCGACCCGTCCGGCCCCGTTCGACTGGGCCGGTCAGGTCCTCGCCGTGATCGGGTTGTCGACGCTGGTCTACGGGTTGATCGAGGGCGGCCATGCCGGGTTCGGCACTGTGCCAGTGGTCGTGGCCTTGACGATTGCAGTCGGCGCTCTGGTCGGCTTCGTGTTCGTGCAGTCGAGAGTGCGGCACCCGATGATGCCGCTCGACCTGTTCCAGGCACGCGGGTTCCGACTGGCGCTGCCGGTGGGGTTCGCGTTCATGGTCGGCAACTACGGCAACGTGTTCGTGGTCAGCCTGTTCCTCCAACAAGAGCTGCAGCTGTCACCGCTGCACGCCGGTCTGGTGTTCCTGCCGTCGGCATTCTTCGCGATCGCTGCCAACCTGGCCTCCGGGCCGATCACCAACCGCTACGGTGCCCGCCTTCCCGTCGTGGCCGGGCTGACGTCGATGGCCGTCGGCCTGATCGCCATGGTGATCATCGCCCCGCTCGGGCACCCGGCCCTGATCGCTGCCTGCGTGATCCCGATCGGGGCGGGTGGTGCCTTGGCCATGCCGTCGGTCACCGGCGTCGTCCTCGAAGGCGTGCCCGCCCGACAGGCGGGAACGGCCTCGGCCGTGTTCAACACGTTCCGGCAGGTCGGCGGAGCCGTCGCCATCGCCGTCTTCGGCGCGCTCATCGCCAACCCGGACCAGATCGTCTCCGGGCTGCGGGTCAGCCTCAGCATCGCCGCCACCCTCCTGGTCCTCGCCGCCCTCAGCAGCCTGCGCATCCAACGCCGCGCCGACATGAGTACCTGATCCACGTCCACGAACCCACCCAACTACTTCGTCTCCAAGGAGCACCAATGCATCAGCGCACCCTCGGCACCGACCTGCACGTCTCCGCGATCGGGCTCGGCTGCATGAGCATGACCGGCGGCTACAGCGGCCGGCCCGACCCCGCTCAGATGGTCGACCTGCTGCACACCGCGGTCGACCGTGGGGTCACCTTCTTCGACACCGCCGAGATCTATGGTCCGCACGCCAACGAGGAGCTGGTCGGGGAAGCGCTGGCGCCGTTCCGGGACCGGGTCGTGATCGCCACCAAGTTCGCCCAGGACATCGACCCGGACAGCCGGACCCCGCGCGGCCGGATGCTCACCCCCGACCAGCTGCCCGAGACCGTCGACGGCTCCCTGCGACGCCTCGGTGTCCAGACCATCGACCTGTACTACCAGCACCGGGTCAATCCCGACATCGCGATCGAGGAGTACGCCGGCGCCGTCGCCGACCTGATCACCGCCGGCAAGGTCCGCCACTACGGTCTGTCCGAGGCCGCCGCCAGCACCATCCGCCGCGCCCACGCCGTGCAGCCGGTCACCGCCGTCCAGAGCGAGTACTCCCTGTGGTGGCGCCGCCCCGAGCAGGACGTCCTGGCCGCCTGCGCTGACCTCGGCATCGGGTTCGTACCGTTCAGTCCGCTCGGCAAAGGCTTCCTCACCGGCACGATCGACACCTCCACCACCTTCGAGGAAGGCAACGACCTCCGCGCGAGCATCCCCCGGTTCTCGGCCGACGCCCGCGAGCACAACCAGGCCATGGTCGACCTCGTCCGCGACGTCGCCACGGACAAGGGCATCACCCCCGGTCAGGTCGCGTTGGCGTGGCTGCTGGCCCAGCAGCCATGGATCGTCCCCATCCCCGGCACCACCAAGACCCACCGGATGGAGGAGAACACCGCCGCCGCCGACGTCCAGCTCACCGACGCCGAACTCCAGCAGCTCACCACTGCCTCCGCGAACATCGAGATCGAGGGTGGACGCTACCCCGACTTCCTCGAAGCCCAGACCAACCTCTGAACACAGCCTCAGGGTTCGTCCTTCCATCACCGCCGACGGAAGGCATCATCGACATGAACAACCACACCGGTGCAACCAGGTTCTACCCGATCATCGGCGAAGCCGGCCAAGATGTCGCGGGGCGCTGAGAAACCCATCTCGACACCGAGCACGGCTGCCCGGCACGGGCGAATCGCGCTTCGGCCATCAGACTCCCGTCGCGACTTTGCTTTCCTTGGCGCATCCTTGCTCCCCTTGCGCATCCTCGCTCCCTTTGCACTGGGCGCGAAGATGCCGAAGGGGAGCAAACTGACTGCGCGGTCGCGATCGACGGTCGGGCTGCACTGCGCTCAGAGCTCGAGTACGAGTCGCAGTGCCGCCTCCACACGTCGCAGCTCCTCGAGGCTCAGCAGACCGGAACTCTCCCCGAGACGGGCATTCTCGCAAGTCACCCTGTGGGGGTGAAGTACGACCACACCCGAGGCGGGACATTGGTGGCTGATCCAGCGAATCGGCGCTGACCCGTCTGTCCAGGCGGTTCCATCGGCACAGCGACCCGTCGCCTGGTCCCGACCCTGCAGGAGGAACGATGAGCCCCGACCGGCATGCTCGAGCGATGTTGCCGATCCCCGATCGGCCGGCACCGGGTCTGACGACGTACGACGCGAAGGATCCCGAGACCGCCTATCCGCCGATCGAACCGCTGCTGCCGCCGGACGGCGCGCCCAACGTACTGATCGTCCTGCTCGACGACGTGGGATTCGGCGCGGCCGGCACGTTCGGTGGCCCCTGTCGGACACCGACGGCGGACCGGCTGGCCGCGGGTGGGCTGCGCTACAACCGCTTCCACACGACCGCCCTGTGTGCCCCTACCCGTCAAGCTCTGCTGACCGGGCGCAACCATCACTCGGTCGGGATGGGGAGCATCACCGAGACGGCCACTTCGGCGCCGGGCAACAGCTCGCTGCGACCGAACACCAAGGCACCGTTGGCGATGACCCTCAAGCTCAACGGGTACTCGACCGCACAGTTCGGCAAGTGCCACGAGGTTCCCGTGTGGCAGTCCTCGCCGATGGGGCCTTTCGACGCCTGGCCCTCCGGCGGCGGTGGGTTCGAGACGTTCTACGGCTTCATCGGCGGCGAGAACAACCAGTGGGATCCGGCGCTCTACGACGGGACGACGCCGGTCGAGCCGCCGGCGACGCCCGAGGAGGGCTACCACCTGACCGAGGACCTGGCCGATCGGGCCGTCGGCTGGATCCGCCAGCAGAAGGCCCTGATGCCGGACAAGCCGTTCTTCGTCTACTTCGCGCCAGGCGCGACCCATGCTCCGCACCACGTGCCGAAGGAGTGGGCGGACGGCTACCACGGCGCCTTCGACGACGGCTGGGACGTTCAGCGCGAGCGGACGTTCGCGCGGCAGAAGGAGCTGGGAGTCATTCCCGCCGACGCCGAGCTGACCGCGCGCCATGACGAGATCACGGCGTGGGACGACATGCCGGACGAGCTCAAACCGGTCCTGGCGCGCGAGATGGAGGTGTACGCAGGCTTCCTGGAGCACACCGACCATCACGTCGGACGGCTGATCGACACGCTGGAGGACCTGGATATCCTCGACGACACGATCGTCTACTACATCGTCGGCGACAACGGCGCCTCGGCGGAGGGCACGCTCAACGGCGCGTTCAACGAGATGGCCAACTTCAACGGCATGGCCGGCCTGGAGACGCCGGAGTTCATGCTGAGCAAGGTGGACGAGTTCGGTTCGCCCAGCTCGTACAACCACTACTCGGTCGGCTGGGCGTGGGCGATGAACACGCCGTTCCAGTGGACCAAGCAGGTCGCCTCGCACTGGGGCGGCACCCGGAACGGGACCATCGTGCACTGGCCCGCCGGGATCGATCAGCCAGGAGGGCTGCGATCGCAGTTCACCCATGTGATCGACATTGCACCGACGATCCTCGAGGTAGCGGGCCTGCCCGAGCCGACCATGGTCAACGGCGTCCAGCAGTCGCCCATGGAGGGCACCAGCATGCTGTACTCCTTCAACGGAGCGGACGCACCCGAACGGCACGACCTCCAGTACTTCGAGATGTTCGGCAACCGCGGCATCTACCACAGGGGCTGGAGCGCGGTGACCAAGCACCGCACGCCTTGGGTGATGGTCGGCGGCGCGCTCCCACCATTCGACGACGACGTCTGGGAGCTCTACGACGCCGGTACCGACTACAGCCAGGCACGCAACCTCGCGGCCGATCGTCCAGAGCTGCTCGCCAAGCTCCAGCGGCTCTGGCTGATCGAGGCCACCAAGTACAACGTGCTGCCGATGGACGACCGTACGTCGGAACGTCTCGAGCCGGCGATGGCAGGCCGCCCGACGCTGATCCGCGGGACGTCGCAGCTCTTCTTCCCCGGTATGGGCCGGTTGTCGGAGAACAGCGTGGTGAGCATCAAGAACCGGTCGTTCTCGGTCACCGCCGAGTTGACGGTGCCCGAGCAGGGCGTCGACGGGGTGATCATCGCGCAGGGCGGGCGCTTCGGCGGCTGGAGCGTCTACGTCAAGGACGGCAAGCTCAGATTCGTCTACAACGTGCTCGGCATCCAGGAGTTCCGGGCGTCGGCCTCGACGGTGATTCCGCCGGGAAAGCACCAGCTTCGAGTCGAATTCGCGTACGACGGCGGCGGGCTCGCCAAGGGCGGCGACGTCACGCTGTACTACGACGGCACCGAGGTGGGCACCGGCCGGGTCGGCGCCACTCAGCCGATGGTGTTCTCTGCGGACGAGACGACCGACATCGGCTACGAGTCGGGCACCACCGTGACGGCCGACTACACCGCACGCGGCAGCCGCTTCACCGGCAAAATTGGGTGGGTGCAGCTCGATCTGGGAGCCGACGATCACGATCACTTCATCGACCCCGAAGAACGACTCCGGATCGCCATCTCCCGGCAGTAACGGGCGCTGCCGCCGCCAACGGACGTGACTTCGCGACGTTCACCCGCTGCGGGTGAGCCACCGGGTCCGATGTCGCGCCAGAGTGAGTTTCATCGTCAGAAGCGTCAGAATCGAGAGGTCAGCAGATGAACGTGCAGGTGAGTGAGCCGAGCGGCACCGACGAGTCGAGCGCGGACACCGGACTCGAGGCCCTCGAGTACACCGGTCCGATCGACTACCTGGTCGTCGAGTTCCCCGGCAGTCGGATGAATGGCGAAGCATTCCCCGAGCTCGTGAAGCTGGTGGATCAAGGGATCATCCGCATTCTCGATCTCGTGTTCGTGAGCCGCGGTACCGACGGCTCGGTGGCGGCTCTGGAGATCGCCGATCTCGACGGCGACGGCCAGCTCGACCTGGCGATCTTCGAGGGCGCCAGGTCCGGTCTGCTGGATCAGGACGACATCGACGAGGCGTCGTCGATTCTCGAGCCGGGCAGCTCGGCCGGCATTCTCGTCTTCGAGAACGTCTGGGCCGTGCCGTTCGCACGCGCCGTCCGTGGCGGCGGCGGCCAGCTGGTCGCCAGCGGTCGGATCCCGATCCAGGCCATCCTCGCCAGGCTCGACGAGGCCGAGGCCGCCGTCGCCGCTGCCGACGCGCCGGTCGCCGACGACGAGTCCGCGTCCGCCGCCACGTCAGCTTGATGCACACACCACTCACGTCACCGAAGGGAGCACGTCAATGCCAGGTCGTTTGATCCGCGGAGTCGCCCGAACCGCCGTTGTCGCGGGCACCGCCAGCGCCGTCGCCGGACGCGTCAACCATCGACAGCAGAACAAGTGGGCCGCCCAGGACCAGGCTGCTGCCGCCGAGGCCGCACCGGCAGCACCACCCCCGGCCGCCTACCCGCCCCAGCAGGGATACCCCCCTCAGCAGGGCTATCCCCCTCAGCAGGCGTACGCTCCTCCGCCTCCGCCGCCGGCCCCAGAGGCCCCCGCGGGCGGCGGGATGGACGACAAGCTCGCCCAGCTCAAACAGCTCGGCGACCTGAGAGACGCCGGCGTACTGACCGACGCCGAGTTCGAGGCGCAGAAGGGCAAGATCCTCTACGCCTGAGCTGCACATCGGTCTCGATTCGTCGAGGCCGATCATCTGCCGCCCGGACGCCGCAAGCCTGTAGACAACCGATGCCCTCGCCCACCGGGCGAGGGCATCGTCTGTGTCCGGCTCAGACCTCGATGGCCGCCGTCTCGACGATCACGTGCGTCACCGGGAGGTTGGGGTAGCCCTCTCGTGCCCGTTCGACCACGTCGTAGCGAAGCCAGGCGGACCGATCCTCCGGGTGGGTGCAGATCACCAGCTGGTCCGGACTGAACTCGGCGACGGCATTGGCGAGTGCGCGGAGCGGACGATACTCGCCGAGCTCACCACGAACGTCGAGGTGCTCCGCCCGCAGCAGCTCCAACGTCCGATCCAGCCGCGCCTGAGCCGCTTCGGTGGTCTTGTCCCACAGGTAGACGGCGCCGGAGTGCATTGCCTGACCGGTGTCGATGGGGTTGGCCGGCACGCAGATGAAGTACTCCGCGTTTCCGGACCGATCGATCTTCCGGAGCTCGTCCATCAGCTCGTCGCCCTCGACCGTCTCGTTGGCCAGCACGAGGACGCGGTGGGCATCTCCGGTGCGGGTGGCTGCGGCCGGCTCGGCGGGCACCTTCTCGCGGATCCGCTTGGTGGCGAAGTAGATGATCAGCAGCACGGCCCAGGCCAGCAGACTCAAGATCAGCTGGATCCGAACCTCCGGATTGAGACCCATCTGGATCAGCACGGCCACGATCGCCGCGATCACGATGATCGACAGCACCGGGAACAGCCACATCTTGACGACCAGCTTGTCCGGGGTCGTTCGACGACGGAGCACCACCTGCGAGAGTGCGATCAGCAGGTAGACGAACAAGATCACCGCGCCCGAGGAGTTCAGCAGGAACAAGAAGACGGTGTCCGGCGACACGGCGGCGGCGATCACACAGAGAAAGCCGACGATGCTCGAGGTGAGGATCGCGGCTCGCGGGACGCCGCTCTTGCTCACCCTCATCAATCCGATCGGGGCCTCGCGACGAGCTGCGACGACGAACAGCATCCGCGACGCCGTGTAGAGACCCGAGTTGAGACAGGAGAGTACAGCTGTCAGCACCACGGCGTTCATCACTTGGTCGGCGTAGGGGATGCCCATCACCTGGAACGCCGAGACGTACGGCGACGCGGCCAGCTCGGCGGAGTTCCACGGCAGGATGACGGCGAGCAGGAAGATCGATCCGACGAAGAAGATCGCGATCCGCAAGATCACCGAGTTGGTCGCCTTGGCGATGGCCCGCGCCGGATCCGGTGACTCCGCGGCGGCGATGGTGGCGATCTCGGCGCCGACCATCGAGAAGATCACGACCACGATAGCGGCGAAGATCGCGCCGGGCCCGAGCGGGAAGAACCCGCCGTTCGCGGTCAGGTTGCTGAAGTCGAGCTGCTTGTTCGGCCACAGACCGAACACGTACAGCCCTCCCAGCACCAGGAAGACGACGATCGCAGCGACCTTGATGCCGGCGAACCAGAACTCGAACTCGCCGAAGGAGGAGACCGAGAAGAGATTCGTCAAGGTCATCAAGGTCATCAGCGCAAGCGAGAGCACCCACAACGGGACGTCGGGAATCCAGAACTGCAGGACCTTGGCACCGGCCACGGCCTCGAAGCCGACCACGATCACCCAGAAGTACCAGTAGAGCCAGGCCGCGGAGAATCCCGCCCAGCCGCCGAGCGCATTGCGTGCATAGTCGGCGAACGATCCGGTGGACGGGCTGGCGACGGCCATCTCGCCCAGCATCCGCATCACCATGATGATCAACAGGCCGGTGATGGCGTAGCTCAGGAACGCACCCGGGCCCGTGCTGCCGATCACCACACCAGAACCGACGAACAGGCCCGCGCCGATCACGCCACCCATCGCGATCATGGTCAGGTGCCGTTGCTTCAGGCCTTTCTTGAGCTGCGTAGGAGGTGCACCCATGGTGTTGATTCCTCACTGAACGGGCCAGGACGGGCCTGACATCGATGGGGCGACGACCGTGCCGTGGGGGTACGGACATCGGGGCTTTCTCGCATCATGGCCCACTGGGGCCCGCACGTCTATTGCATCGGCGCGCCAATCACGTCACGTTCTGTCGTCGGTCGCGCATGCGCCCTGGGCCTTCGGCAGACCCAGGGCGCAGCCGCTCGAGCTACTTCTTGCTGACCAGTGAGCGAAGGAAGAAGATCAGGTTCGCCGGGCGCTCGGCGAGCCGCCGCATGAAGTAGCCGTACCAGTCATTGCCGAACGGGACGTACGTCCGAACGTGCACCCCGTCGGCGATCAGCCGGGTCTGCTCGCCGTCGCGGATGCCGAACAGCATCTGGATCTCGAAGTCGTCGGCACCGCGGCCGGCCTCATGGGCGTAGCTCTGCGCGGCCTCGATCATCTTCGGGTCGTGCGAGGCGATCATCGGATAACCCTGACCGTCCATCAGGATTTTCAGGCAGCGCAGATACGACGCGTCGACATCTTCCTTCGACTGGTAGGCGACCTCCGCAGGTTCTTTGTAGGCGCCCTTGCAGAGCCGGATCCGGGAGCCGGCGCCGGCCAGCTCTCGGCAGTCTGCCTCGGTGCGGTGGAGGTAGGCCTGCAGCACCGTCGCCACAGTCGGGAACTCCTGCCGGAGCTCGCGGACGATTCGCAGCGTGGAGTCGGTGGTGGTGTGGTCCTCGGCGTCGACGTTGACCCAGGCGCCGATCTCCTCCGCGGCGGCGCAGATCGTCCGGGCGTTGACCAGGGCGAGCTCCTCACCACCAGGCAGGGACTGACCGAGCGCGGAGAGCTTGATCGAGACCTCGAGCGGCCGAGCACCAGTGGCTGCCGGATCGAGGCCGATGCCGCGGTAGGCATCGAGCAGGGACAGGTAGGCCTGGACGGTCTGCTCCGCCTCCCCGGCATGGCTGATGTCCTCACCGAGGTAGTCCACCGAGATGAACCGGCCCGAGTCCACCAGGGCGCGGACGGCCGCGACGGCAGACGCCTCGTCGGCGCCGGGGACGAACCGCTTGACCAGCTTGTTGGTGAGCTTGGAGCGGCTGATGCCACGCTCCATCCGCGCCGAGCGGGAGGCGGCCAGAATGGCCGGCCGGAGGGGGTTGCTGAGGGTGAACGCCATCGTCACTTCGTCTCTCCGGTTGCGTTGGGCTGCTGGACCTGCTGGCCCTGGTGCGGATAGAGGTGGTCGCGCGGCGGCACGAAGGTCTCCTTGACGGTCCGGGTCGAGGTCCAGCGCAGCAGGTTCTGTGCCGAGCCGGCCTTGTCGTTGGTGCCGGAGGCCCGGGCGCCGCCGAACGGCTGCTGCCCGACGACCGCACCGGTCGGCTTGTCGTTGATGTAGAAGTTGCCGGCCGCGAACCGCAGAGCGGCGTCGGCCTCGGCGATGGCCGTCGCGGTCGTCGGCGATGATCGCACCGGTCAGCGCGTACGCCGAACCCTGGTCGACGAGCTTCAGCGTCTCGGCGAAGGCATCGGGTGCCGCGTCGTCGTACACGTGCACCGCGAGGATCGGACCGAAGTACTCGGTCGTGAAGGCCTCGTCGGTCGGGTCGTCGCCGAGCAGCACGGTCGGCGCGATGAAGTAGCCGACGCTGTCGTCGTACGTGCCGCCGGCCGCCACCGTCAGGCTCGGGGTGGCCTTCGCCCGGTCGAGCGCGGCAGCGTTCCGGTCGAAGGACTTCTGGTCGATCACCGCACCGCCGAAATTGCTCAGGTCGGTGACGTCGCCATAGGACAGTGCGGACACCTTGGCCAAGAAGTCGTCGCCCATCTCGGTCCAGACGGAGCGGGGAATGAACGCACGCGAGGCCGCGGAGCACTTCTGGCCCTGGAAGTCGAAGGCGCCGCGGATCAGGGCGGTGGTGAGCACCTCGGGGTCGGCGGAGCTGTGGGCGACGATGAAGTCCTTGCCGCCGGTCTCGCCGACCAGCCGCGGGTAGCTGCGGTAGTTCGGCAGGTTGTTGCCGACCTCGCGCCACAGGTGCTGGAACGTCGCGGTCGAGCCGGTGAAGTGGATACCGGCCATCCGGGGGTCGTTCAGCACGACGTCGGAGACCAGCGGGCCGTCGCCGAGGACCAGGTTGATCACGCCGGCCGGGAGACCGGCGGCCTCGAGCAGCTGCATGATCAGGTACGCCGCCGCGGCCTGCGTCGGCGCGGCCTTCCAGACCACCGTGTTACCCATCAGGGCCGGCGCGGTCGGCAGGTTGCCGGCGATCGCGGTGAAGTTGAACGGCGTGATCGCGTAGACGAAGCCCTCGAGCGGGCGGTACTCCACCCGGTTCCACACGCCCGGCGACGAGATCGGCTGGTCGGTCATGATCTGCCGCCCGAACGCGACGTTGAACCGCCAGAAGTCGATCAGCTCGCACGGGGTGTCGATCTCGGCCTGGTACGCGGTCTTGGACTGGCCGAGCATGGTCGCGGCGGCGAGTCGCTCGCGCCACGGTCCGGACAGCAGGTCGGCGGCACGGAGGAAAACGCTGGCGCGCTGCTCGTACGGCAGCTCTCGCCAGCCTGCGGCGGCACGCTGCGAGGCCTCGATCGCATCGGCGACATCGGCGGAGGTGGCCTCGCGGTAGCTGCCGATCACGCTCGCGTGGCGATGCGGCTGGACGACGTCGTAGATCGGGCCGGCGGCCGTACGGTGCTCGCCACCGATCACCTGCTTGATGTCCAGCGGGTTGTTCGCGAGCTGGTCCAGCTCGGCGGTCAGCCGAGCGCGCTCGGGTGAACCTGGGGCGTAGTCGTGTACGGGCTCGTTGACGGGCTGCGGCACGAGGGTGATGGCGTCCATGGCTGGTCCTTGAGGGGAGAGAGCGGCCGGCGGGGTGATGTCTCTATTCAACGACTCGGACCGCCCCTGCGTCTCTGTCCGATTCGCCCAAGTTCTCGACTGTTCACTGTAAGATCGACCAAATGCGCCCCGAGCCTGTCGCCGGGCGCCGGACCGGAGTGCCCTTCGACAGGCTCAGGGCACATGTGGACCAGCCCATGAGCGAATCTGCGTCAGCCGAGCCGGCGTCCGCCACGCTCGGCTTCCTGCTCGGTGCCCTCGGGTCGACGGTGGTATCGCTGCAGGTCGCACCGGCCGGCACGGACCTCCCGATCCGTTCGGTGGCCCTCCTCGATGCGGACGATCTGGCCACGGCCGAGTCAGGGGTTCAGGTGGCGGATCTCTGTGTGCTGGCCGGCGTCCCGGCCGAAGCCGCGATCCACTGGATCGATCGGCTGGCCGGAGACATCGGGTCGAGGGCACCACTGCCGACGGCGGTGGTGATCAAGGACGTTTCCGCGGACCTCCGCCGGTCCGCCGAGGCCACGGGCGTGGCGGTCGGTGCGCTGCACGCGCAGGCTCGAGCCGAGCTCGTGCTGTCGACGGTGCGTAGCCTGCTGGACGGTGCTGCGGCACGATCGCAAACCGACTCACCGGCTGGTGACGCGCTCGCCGAGGAGTCCGATCTCTACGGACTGGCTCAGCGGGTCGCCGCGCTCACCGGAGGGCTGGTCAGCATCGAGGACGACCAGTCCCGACTGCTCGCGTATTCCGCGACGGACGGTGCGGCCGACGAGCTCCGGATGCTGTCGATCCTCGGTCGTGAGGGACCGGCCGAGCATCTGCGGCGACTGCGTGAGCTCGGAGTGTTCGACCGGCTGCGGAAGAGCTCGGCGGTCGTCGAGGTGCCGGCTGATGCCGAGCTCGGCTGGCACCGTCGGCTGGTGGTGAGCATCCAGCCGATCGGCGGTTCGAGTGGCCGCGGCGGCGGGGCTCTGGGCACGATCTGGATCCAGGAGGGCTGGCAGCCGCTGGCGTCGGGACTGCGCAGTCGCTGCTCGAGGGAGCCGCCGCCATCGCCGCCCGGTTGATCCACCGGGCCCGCAACGCCCCGACCCAGGAGGCACTACAGATCCAGCGGCTGCTCGGGATCCGCGGCGGCGGGGTGGACATCCCCTCCCTCGTCTCGGCGCTGGCACTGCCGACGTCCGGCCCGTCGGCCGTGATCGGTCTCGCGCCGGCTGACATCGCGGTGGCAGGTGGTGCGACGGGGCCGATGCCGGTCGCCGAGATCGCCGCCGCTCTCCGCCTGCTGTCCGGCGCGTACGCCCGTGAGCCGCTGGTGACCAGCACCGACGAGCGGATGTACGTCCTCATCCCGCGGGCGCGATCGTCCGGGCTCGCCACCTGGGTCCGCTGGCGTGCTCGACCGATTGACGACCCGCTTCGAGACGCCGCTGCGGGCGGCCATCGCCGCGCCGGTCGACAGCCTCGGCGACGTACCGGCCGCCCGTGCCGAGGTGGACCGCGTGCTCGACCGTCCGGCCGGGACCGAACGGGTGACCACCCTGACCCAGTCCCGGACCCCGGTCCTGCTCGGCGAGATCGCGGAGCTGATCGGGGCGCGGCCGGAGCTGAGGGATCCTCGGCTGCAGACCCTGATCGACTACGACCGGGACCGTGACGCGTCGCTGGTCGAGTCGACTGCGCAGTACCTGCTGCGATTCGGGGACGTCCGTCGAGCGGCCGACGAGCTGCACATCCACCCCAACACGCTGCGCTATCGCCTCCGTCGAGCCGAGGAGCTGCTCGGGATGAGCCTCGACGATCCGGAGGCGCGACTCCTGCTCCAGATCCAGCTGCTGGTGCAGCGCTGGTCGGCCTGACTCATCGACCCCGTTGACGACCAGAGAGCGCGGCGAGACTGGCACACTGCCGGGGTGGACGACGCGGAGCTCAGACGCCGGTTCGCCACCAGCCCGGTGGCACGGCTGGCCACCGTCCGTCCCGACGGGCAGCCGCACGTCGTGCCGGTCGTCTTCGCGCTCGTCGGCGACACCGTCTACACGGCGGTCGACGCCAAGCCGAAGAGCACGTTGCGGCTGCAGCGACTGACCAATCTCGCCGCCGAACCACGGTGCTCCCTGCTGGTCGACCACTATGACGACGACTGGTCACAGCTGTGGTGGGTGCGGGCCGACGGTCTGGCCTCCATCCTGGACGGCGATCCGGCAAGGGACGGGCTCGCGGCACTGACCGATCGGTACGAGCAATACCGCCGACAACGACCTCCGGGCCCGGTGATCGGCATTCGCATCACGCGCTGGACCGGCTGGTCGGCCACTCCCGGGCCAGCACCGCATAGTCCACCTCGCTGGTCAGCTCGCCCTTGAACCACTCGTTCTCGACGAGCTCCGCCTCGAGCCGCAGCCCGAGCCGTTCGAGCAGGGCACGAGACCGCCGGTTGCGGGCATCGACCCGAGCGATCGCCCGGCGGGCGCCCAGCGGTCCGAACGCCAGGTCCAGCAGAGCGCGTACGGCCTCGCCGGCGAAGCCGTGGCCCGCCTGGTCAGTGGCGAAGATGTAGCCCACCTCGACCGTCTCGTGCTCGACCGATCGGAGCGCCAGGAGCAGGTCTCCGATCAGCAGCTCCGGCTCGTCGAGGACCACCGCGAGCTCCAGCAGGTCGCCGTCGGCGGCTCAGCGTCGTGTTGCCGATCTTGCGGTTCAGTACGTCGGCGACTGCCGATCGATCCCGCGGCGGGTAGGGCACGTACCGGACGGCCTCGGGATCGGAGTGGATGACCAGCAGCGGCTCGAGATCGTCGAGCCGGAACGGGCGGAGCGTCAGGCGCGGCGTCCCGACCGGCCGGACGGATGAGAACGGCAGCTGCACCCGATGATCTTCACCCACCGGCCGGCCTGGGCGCCAGCTCAGCGCCGGGCCGTGATCACCAGCTCGTGGTGCCCGCCACCCCTGGTCGGCACCGTCACCTCCAACCCGCGGTTGGTTGTCCGAGTCCGGAACGACGACACCGAGCGTCCGTCCAGTCGCACCTCGGCCACCCGAGCATTGCGGGGCAGCGTGTGCCCGATGGCGATCTGGTCGCCGCCGAGCTTGCGCACCCAGATCTCGGTCCGATACCGATCGCCGCTGCGCCGGGCGACCACGTCCACCGATCCCTTGCCCAGCCGGATGTCCCGACCGGCGACGCTGGGTTGATCCGCAGGCACCTGCGGCACGATGCTCAGCTGTCCGCGACCCAGGTCGGGGCGAACGCCAAGCCACTGATGGACCACCGGCCAGGCGGTGCCGTAGTTGCCCCAGGCCTGCATGAACATCGAGCGGCACGTCCAGCAGCGGTCGATGTTCGCGCCCTGGTCGGGGGAGGGAAAGATCTCCGGCATCGCCCCGGGTTGCTCGTCGGGCGTGCCGTTCGTGGCAGGCTCGGCGAACATCGTCTCGGTCAGAGCATGGGTATAGCGGCCCTGTTGATCTTGCCCCAGCCGGCCGTAGTTCCCCTCCCCGACCGACTGGATCGAGGTGGTCAGCCCGAAGATCACCTTCTCCCCGGCACCGGTAGCGCCCACCGCCGCACGCGGTGTGGAACAGCCCGCGATTGAGCGGCCGAGACCCGCTGTAGCAGGGATCCTGGCGTCCAGCCAGGGCTGTCACGCCATGCCCGCGGGGCGCCAGCCCGGGCACCGTCTGCCCGTCGACAACGAGTTCTGCGTCCATCGGCGTCTGGCCGATCCAGTGCTTCTGGAACGACTGCTCGTTGTCGTCGCCGAGTGAGTCGGCGTACTGGGACGCGGCCGCGTACCACCAGGTGCGATCGAAGCGGTCGCGCAACGAGCCAGCCAGCTCAGCGGCCCAGCGGTACGTCGTCCGGTCGCCCTTGGCGCGTGCCATGTCCGCCAGGTCGTACAGCCCGCGGATGAAGTAGACGGTGTTGTCGAGTTTCTCCGGACCCATCCCGGTGCGTTCGACGTTGCCGAGCCCTTCGGGCCAACCGTCGCCGTCGGCATCGAGCTGGTCGACCACGTAGTGCAGATTGCGTTTCGAGAAGTCATAGTTGGCGTTCAGGAACGCCCGGTCGCCGGTCCAGCGCCAGAGCAGCGCGACCGCGCTGGGGAATTTGACCGTCTCGTCGGTGTTGAAGTCGTAGCTGACCGTCCCGTCGGCGTTCGTCTGGCGTGAGTCGTGACCGAAGTACGTCGAACCGTCCGACACCACTTCGTGGGTGACCACTCCGGACCGGTCGTTGAGCAGATCGGAGATCTCGCGCAGCGCGTTCAGGTGTCCCTCGATCGCCTCGAACTGGCCGACCGAGACGGCGGCGAACGACGTGTATTCCGCGTCGGTGCCGAAGAGCCACGGGTAGTCGGGATAGCCGGCGCCGATCCAGGTCGCGGAGTCGACAGTGCCGACCGGAGCGGGGAACTGCTTGCCCTGGTTCGTCCAGCGGATCTGCAGGTCGGTGGCCTGCTGGGTCAGGTCGGCCATGTTCTGCTTGCCCCAGTCGACCGCACGGGCGATCGTCGGGTCGCCGGGCAGGGACAGCTTCGTCCGGGCGGCGATCGCCTGCCGCGAGCGCACCTTCTCGGCCAGCGCCGCCGACGGGTGCCGCAGCAACTTCGTCAGCTCGGCCCGCGCCTTCGCGCTGCCCTGGTCCGATCCGGCCACACCGAGCCAGACTGTGCGCGAACCGTGTGCCGGGAGCGAGACGTCGTACGTCAGCTGCCCGCCGGTGCCGTTTCCGAACGGGCCGTCGTCGCAGGCCGACGGCTTCGGATCGCTCGGCGCGCCGGTCTCGGTGCCGGTGCAGCGATGTCCTGGTCGAGGACCCCAGTAGCTGTCGCCAATCGCGCCGGACGTGGGCCTCAGCGAGGCCCCGAGCGCTGCTGCCCCGATCGCTGCCGCATAGTGATGGACCGGCGCGCCGGGCAGCGCACCGTCGTCGGTGAACAGCAGCCGGCGACCGTCGTACGTCCCCTGGTCCGGCAAGTTGTCGGCCGCGTTCGGGGTGACTCCGGCGAAGCCCCACGGGAACTGGCCCATCAGCTCTGAGTGGGTATCCACAGTGAGCTTGGTGGTTCGCGCGCCACCGGGGTTGTCGATCCGCAGACCGAACAGAACCCCGCGGCGGCTGTCCGGGGCGACGTCGGTGCGGCTCACGTCGAGTCCGGCCGTCGTCGGCAGGTCGTAGCGGGTGTAGCCCGCCCCGCTGGTGAATGTCGTCGCCGGTCCTATCCACTGATCGTCCAGGCCGAACCAGACCCCGTCGACAAGCTTCACCGGCGGCGTCCAGACGCCACCCATCTCGCCGGTGATGTGCCAACCGTTCGCGTAGAAGCCGCCATCTTCGAAACCGAGCGACTGGGCGCGCGTCCCGGCAGCGACCTCGCGGCGATCCGCGAGTCGGGTGCTGACCGACAGCTCGGGCCCCCCGGGCGCACCCGGAATGCTCTCGGCGGCCGGCGCACTTTGGGTGATCGGGGGCGACGCCGGCGCGGCGACCGCTCCTGGGCTGCCCAGCAGACCCAGCCCGACGAGTCCTGTCACTGATGCTGCAACGATCCAACGGCGACGCATGCGGCCCTCCCGGCTCCACGACGAACGCGACGAGGCGGCGCTCCACCAGTCCAGGCGCAGGCGCCGAAGTCGACCTTACGACGTACTCCTGCTCCTGCACAGGGGTGTGCCGACGTGGTGTGATGGCGAGCATGACGGTAGTGCTCGCGCTGAAGTGCGCAGACGGAATCGTGCTCGCAGCGGATTCCCAGATCACCGACTCGGCGCGCGGGTTGAGCTATCCGTCCCAGAAGCTCCACCCCTTCGGCGAGACGGGTGCCTGGGGCGGCAGCGGAGCACGCGCCGTGCTGCTGGAGCTGGAACCGGTCTTCGCAGGGTGCGCCGACGCCGTGCTGGGCAGCGACAACGTCGGGCGAGCCGTCCAGGAGCAGGTCATCCCGCTGCTGCGCCATCACTACGAGAACTTCATCGAGGTGGTTCCGGGGGAGAAGGCCGGCGGAGCAACGCCGGCGACGTACGTGCTCACCGCCGGGTATGCGAAGGGTGAACCGTTCATCGTGGACATCGACCCACACGGGCTGATCGGGCGGTACGAGCAGGTCGGCTTTCATGCGGTCGGAAGTGGTTCTGCGATGGCCCAGCAAGCGGCCGCTCTGCTTGCGCACTTCCAGATGCCCGACCGGGACGTCGATCACGGTGTGCTGGTGGCCGTGCGCGTCCTCGACGCACTGCGCATCACCTCACCGAGCGTCGGCGGACCGGTCGATGTGTTCCGACTGACGGCTGACGGTCGGACCGCGCTGACGGAAGACGATCTCGAGCGCGTCCGCGGACGCGCCCGTCACTGGAGCGAGCTGGAGAACGAGGTGCTTGATCGGCTGCCTGCCAGCTGAGCCTGCCTCGAGTCGGCGATATCGGTGACCGGGGTCGCCGACCGCGGAGCTTCCATCACTCGACGTCGCGCCGGCGGCGAACCTGCTCTTCGACCAGATCGGCCAGCAGCTGCCGTTGCACCCGGCTGAGCGCGTCGAGGCGCTCGTCGGCCGGCAGGCTGGACAGCAGGGCGAAAGCGTTCGCGATCACGGTGTCCGCCTGCCGGTCGCCGGCGCGATCGGCCGGATCGGCGGGATCGGCCGGATCGGCCGGATCGGCGGGATCGGCGGGATCCGGGCTGCGCGATGCCGGCTTCGGACGGGCGGCGGCCGTGGCCGATGCAGACATCGGAGCGGCGATAGCAGTAGCCCGCAGAGCGGGTGACGCGGGCGTCACAGGTGCCACGGCGGGCGCGGCGGCTGCGGCCGGCGCGGCGAAGCTGGGGTTGGGGTACCAGCCGCCGCGCTGCAGATCTCGGGACCGAGTCGCTCCACGTGGCACCTCCGCGGACGGCTCGGAGGTATCGGCCGCCAGGACGTCGTACAACTCCTTCGGGTCGAGCCCGAGCACGCGTGCGATGACCCCGAGCCGCGCCGGCGAGACGCCGCGATAGGCAGTCTCGATCTGCGCGACGGTCGGGTAGGGAATGCCGGAGGCGCCGGCAAGATCCTGCCGAGTCATGCCGAGCTGGCGGCGCCGGGCGCGGATCAGCTCGGCCAGCTGCGGGCTGCCGGTCTTGCCCCCGCCGGATTTGTCCCCGCGGGATCTGTCCCCGCGGGATCTGTCCCCGCTGGATCTGTCCCCGCCGGATCTGTCCCCGCCGGGCTCAGACGCTCGAGCCATGTTCGACCCACCCTCTACCGTCAGATCACATGGTTTTTGCTTGAAGCATTATTCTGAAGGGCTATGCTATCAGCATCACACCAGCCTGGCGACCGACGCCGCGCCGAAGTCCTAGGAGAACACCATGCACCTCAACGCTCATCTCGACCTCGATGTCATCGCTCACCAGACCGACAGCCAGGTCTCCGTGCTGGTCGAGCTCACCGCCCCCGACGACGTACGTCCGCAGAGTCGGCCCGCAAGCACGCTGCAGATCGTGCTCGACCGGAGCGGCTCGATGGCCGGCGGCCGCCTCGATGCCGCCAAAACCGCTCTGCTCGCGCTGGTCGATCGGCTCGATCCGCGCGATCGCTTCGGTCTGGTGACCTTCGACCATCACGCCTCCGTCGTCGTGCCGGCCGGCCCGCTGGCGGACAAGAACGCGGTCAAGCGGGCGATCTCCGACATCCGCGAAGGCGGCTCCACCGACCTGTCGGGCGGCTACTTCCGCGGACTGCAGGAGGCACGCCGGGTAGCCGGCCGGAGCGGCGCGACGTTGCTGCTGATCAGCGATGGACACGCCAACGCGGGGCTGTGCGATCCCCAGCAGCTCGGCGATGTGGCTCGCAAGGCCCACGTGGACGGGATCACCACCACCACGGTCGGGATGGGGCTCGGGTACGACGAGCGCCTGCTGTTCGCGATCGCCGCCGGCGGGGCCGGCAACGAGCTCTTCGCCGAGAACTCCGACTCCGCCGTCGCCCTTGTCGCGGGCGAGATCGACGGGCTGCTGAGTATGGCCGCGCAAGCAGGTGCGTTGCTGGTCAAGCTGTCGCCGGTCGTTCGTGGCGTCCAGGTGCTCAACGAGCTGTCATCGATCGTCGCCGTGCCCGATGGTCTGCTGGTCGAGCTCGGTTCGCTCTACGCCGGAGAGACCCGCACGCTCGTGATCACGTTCGACGTGCCGGCGATCGCCGGTCTCGGACTCGCCGAGATCGCGAGCCTGGAGTTCAGCTTCGTCGCACTGCCGGCGTTGGAGCAGCACACCGTGACGGTGCCGCTGCACGTGAACGTCGTTCCCGGTGACCAGGCCGCGGGCCGGATCCCGGATCCGAGCGTCCGGACCGAGGTCGCCTTCCAGCAGGCCCAGCGAGCCAAGCGTGAGGCATCGGCGGCAATGTCCGCCGGCGACTCCTGGTCAGCAGGCCGCTCGCTCCGTCGGGCTCGGCAACTGCTGGGCGAGGCATGCGCCGCTGCGCCCGCGCCGATGGCGGCCGAGCTCGCCGAGGATCTCGCGATGGTCGCCCGGCTGCAGGAGGAGATGGAGTCCGGGCAGCTGGATCGGGCAGCCAAGCTCAGCTCGGCCGACGTCGCCGCCAAGTCGCGGACCCGCGGTCGGGACCGGCGCTCGGCCTGACCGACCGGTCGGTCCCGCGAAGGGACGACGAGGAAGTGTGACGCAACGCACGCTCGGGTCCGTTGCGTCAAGATTTACTTGACGATTTGGCCATCGTCAAGTAAACCTTGACGACATGAGTAGCTATCCCATGACCCTCTATCCCATGACCATGTACGGCATTCGCGAGCCCCAGCCAGGCAGTCGCTGGCGCAGCCTGTTCAACGCCACCTGGCCGGCGTATCGGCGGTGGTACCTGTCGCAGGGCCGGGACGCCCGACCGTCGCTGACCGAGGCCGGTTCGGCGCTGGCGCGTCACATGCCAGAGCTGCTGCCCACCTGGGCGCGGCTGGCCGAGCAGGCGGACTTCGACGACGACGCGACGTCGATGCTGAGCCACTGGAACCTACCGTTCTTCGCCCCGGCAGGCTGCAGCCAGATCGTCACGACGGACGCCCAGCCGGCTCTGCTGCGCAACTACGACTACTCCCCCGCGCTGTTCGAGTGCGTTTCGGCCTCCACCGACTACCTCCAGCCGGTGATCGGCACGAGCGACTGTCTGTGGGGGCTGCTCGACGGGATGAACGCCGCTGGCCTGGTTGTCTCGCTGACCTTCGGCGGTGACCGGCAGACCGGTGACGGCTTCGCGATTCCGCTGGTGGTCCGCTATCTGCTCGAGACCTGCACCACGGTCGGCCAGGCGCGGGCCGCGCTCGACCGGCTGCCGATCGCGATGTCGTACAACCTCACCATGATCGACAGCACCGGCCACGTGCTGACGGCACACGTCGGACCTGGCCGAACGGCCGAGTTCCGCGCCCAGCGGTGTGCAACGAACCATCGTTGGAACTCCCCCGTCGATCCTGCGCACGCTGCCCGCTATCGCAGCGTCGAGCGACTGGACGGCCTCGGCCAGATGGTCGACGACGCGGCGTCCGCGGACACGGTCGCGGCGGCCTTGCTGGCCGAACCGTTGTACGCCCGCGACTACGCGGCCGGCTTCGGAACGATCTACACCGCCGACTACCGACCGGCGGAGGCAACGCTGACCTATCGCTGGCCGGACACGACCTGGACGCGTACCTTCGACTCGCCGGACGAGACGGTCGAGCTGCGGCTCGAGGGCCGCTGACAAGATGACTTTCCATGGCGGGCATTGGGGACGACCTGGAAGCGCTGACCGACGAGGCACTGGCCGATCTCATCCGAGCCGCGACGACCGAGCTCACGCAGCGCGGGACGACCGAGGCCTTCCGGACCCTGATCGAGCTCAGCGGGCAGCTCGGTATGGCCATCGGTGAGTCGGCCCGCATCGTGGCGGAGCGTGGCAGCTGGAGCCAGGTCGCCGACGTGTCCGGGACGACCAAGCAGGCAGCCTGGTCGCGCTGGCACTGAACGCGAAACCGCCGATCGAAATTCACCTCCGAACGGCATTTCGGCTGGCGAATTGCCCCGCACTGAACCCTTCTCGCGGCCGTCGCGTGCGTGCTAGACCGAATGACGACAGATGGAGGCGACATGGCCAGGGTGCTCGGAGTGCACGAGATCGAGTTGCGTGACGGGGTTGATCCAGCGGAGTTCGAGAGCCTTTTCGCCGCGACCTCCGAGCTGCCGGAGCTTCCGGGCTGGACGCTTGGGAACGGTTGATGTCCTGCGTCTCCGAGGTCGACGTCGTCACTGATTACCTCGCCGTCGCCGAACAGGCGCCGCCCCAGGCGTCGGTAAGAGGCCGGTGACCCCTGAATCACGGCGGTTCGTCGGGTCGGCTGTCGTAGTGGTGGCCTGTGGGGGTGGTGGTGCGGATGGTGTGGGACTCACGGTCGATGAGCTTGACGGTCCAGCCGGGCATCTCGCGGACGTAGTTGCCACGTTCACACACACCACGGCCGTTGCCGACGGTGGTTGGTCCGCCGTCGGTGTAGCGGACGATGTGGTCGTGGTGCCGGATCGGTGCCGTGCAATACGGGTCGCGGCAGCGCCGGTCCCGGGCACTGATCAGCTCGGCGATCGGGCCGGTGAATCTGCGACGGCGTCGGTCGATACCGACCACAACCCGTCCACCACGACCCGGCGAGGCGCCCCGGTTGCTGCGGTCACCGCCGCTGGTATCGACATCAGTGCCGGTGCGATCGATATCCGGGGCGGGTTGGGTGAAGAGGCGTCGCCAGAACCCGTCCGCGCGGGTGTCGGTGAGAAGGTCGTGCACGATCCGGGCCGGAACCGGGCAGGCGTCGCCGACCTCGGCCGGGGTCGGATCGTCGGGGTCGAGCAGCGCTGCGAGCGGCATCACGATCTGGATCTCGACCGGCACATCGGTCGCGGAGGTTTGGCCGGTGACCCGTTCGACCAGGGTGTCGGACATGATCTGCCCCCGCCCACGTGTATCGCCGCCGGCCCGGAGCCGGGTGGCTTCCCGGTCGAGCGCGGCCAGACACGCCACCCCCTGCTCGACCGGCAACAACCCGGACAGGATGCTCATCGTGTCCGGCGCAGGTCGCAGTGTGACCCGCCGATCCGACCGGGCCTGCCGGCACCGTTCCACCGCACCCTCCGGATCGGCGGCGTAGGCGAGGCGTCGAGCGGCTGCGGCGGCCGCCTTCGGCGACTTCTCACCCAACCGTCCCCCGGCCAACCGGCCATCGACCAGGCCTCGGGTGGCCCGGTCCAAGTGCGACAACTCACCGGCGATCAGCCGGGCGGTCCACCCGCTGATATCACCGACGGTCAACAGGCCGAGGGTGGTCGGCATGTCCAGACAGAGGTCGCGGGCGACGTGGAGCCGGCGGGTTCCTTCGGTCGGTGAGAGCTTGCACGCGAGGGCGATCTGCTCGGCGATCCCCCGACCGATCCGGCGCGGATCCACGTCCAGGCTCTGCTGCTCGGCGACCTGCGACCGGGCGAACCTGACCATCTCGCCCGCCTGCAACGCCTCCAACGCCGCCTTCAACCGCTCCACCATCGCGATCCGGTCGATCCGCACAGGATCCGCCGCCTGATCCGAAGCCGTCGCGAGCTCCCCGATCCAGGCCAGCACATCGGCCAACCTAGCCGTCACCGCATCCGGCACGTCCGGCTCGTCGACAAACGCTGCGGTCATACCAGAAACGCTAGACCAACCCACTGACAAAAATCGCACGCCAGTTCGAGACGGAGTGGATCCTCCCGCCATGGCGCTGAAAGCCATCCGTCTGTGCCAGGACCATCTGATCGGACTGTCGATCGACGAGCCGCGACGGCCGAGCGACCGATGCAGACCGGACCGAAGCCCTAGTCGCGGTGAACTTCTCTTTCAGGCAAGGCGAATCGAGCGGGGGCGAGCCGCAACTGCTTGCGCTAGCTCAGCGCCTGCTCGACGTACGTCGGCAGCATCTGCCACCACGTCGGCCAGTCGTGCTCGAAGTCCGGCCCCCAGTCGTCCACCCGGTTGGGCACACCCTTCGCGCCGAGCGCCTGGGCCGCCCGCCACGACTCGCCGATGTCCTCCCAGGCCCCGGTGCCGGTCGGCAGGTAGACGAACCGCTGACGCAACAGGTCCAGGTCGGGCCCTTCCAGACCTGGCAGGAAACGGAGCGGCGAGGCGAAGAACAGGTCGTCGCTGAAGCCGCCGATGAACTTCTCGATGTCGAACGTGCCGCTCATGCAGATCGCCGCCCGGAACAGCCGCGGCCAACGACAGATCAGCGCCAGCGAGTTGAACGCACCGATGGAGGCACCGGCGACGATCACTTCCTGCGGGCCCGCCGAGTCGGCGTTGATCGCCGGCACCACCTCGTACGCGATCGCCTGCTGGAACTGGTTGAACAGCCAGCACCGGTGCTCGACTGACCCCACGTGCGCAGTCATCGCGCGGCCCGCGGTGCTGTCGCAGGAGTAGACCTTGATCCGGCCCTCGTCGATGAAGGGCATCAGGTGCGCGAGCAGTTCGTGCCGTTCGATCTCCTCGGCGTCACCACCGGCGGTCGGGAACACCAGCACCGGGGCGCCCCAGTGACCCCACCGCGTCAAGCTGATCGGCTGGTGCATCCGCTCCGAATCCCAACGCTCGAAGGCTTTCCAGTCACTCATCCGAACCTCCTGCTGTGTAGTCGAGCACTGAGTCGAGCGAGATCATTCGTACACGAACTTCTGGTCGCCGGGATGCAACCAGGTGAGGCCGTCGCGTAGCCGGTCACGCCAGTTCTCCCAGTTGTGCCCGTCGCGCGACTCCACGTAGCGCACCTCCATTCCGGCCTCGCGGAAGGTCGTCACCATCGACCGGTTGGGCGTGATCAATGGCTCGTACATCCCGCAGGTCATGAAGATCCGCTCCACGATCCGTCGGGGCCGTGACCGGTAGGCGTTGACGAACTTGACCACAGGATCGAAGACCGGTCCGCCACCGTGGTTGCCACCGATGTCGGTGAACACCAACGACGCCGACTCCAAGAACAGCGATCCGAACTGGCCGGGATAGCGCGCGGCCGTGGAGGCTGCCGCAACGCCACCGAAGCTGGACCCCATCAGCGTCCGTCCGTCCGGCGTGGGCACGAGCGGGAACGTGTCGAGGAGGTACGGCGTCAGCTCGCGTGCCACGAACCGGGCGTGCGGCGCATTGTTCGCATACTCCACCAAACGCCGCTCACCCGCCGGTAGGAACGCGACGACCATCTCGGCCACCTCGCCGCGGTGGATCAGGTTGTCGAGCACGGTCCGAAACGAGGTGTAGTCGAGATAGTCGGCCCCGTCGTGCACGATCAGCAACGGGTAGCGCACCACCGTCCGGAACCGTGCCGGAAGATACAGCCCGAACGGCACGTCGCGGCGCAGCGCCTTGCTCTTCAGCACCTGCTCCACGAGCTCGCCTCGACGCGCTTCCGGGTCCGGACGGGACCATTCGGGCACCTCGTACCCCGTCGCCGCGACAGCCGAGCTGGCGCCGAACGGTCCGTTCGCGAGCTTCGGGTTCAGCGGGTCGTTGACGTAGGACTCGCGATGCTCACCCCAGACCAGCTCGAACTGGTACTCGACCCGTGACCCCGCCGGAAGCTCGATCGTCACGTACCAGAGATCGGTGTCGCGGATCCGGCGCAACGGCAACGGGTCGGGCAGGCCGACGACCCGGTGCCGGACCATCACCTGATCGGCCTCGCCCCGCCACAGGAAGGTCGCTCGGTCGTCCTCGACGATCGGCGCACCGTACCGCTCGATGAAGCGGTCGATGGCTGCGCCGTCGATCGGGTGACGCTCCATCAGCCTGTTGATCGCGAGCTTTCGCCGACGCTTGTACGTCGTCCCGCGGGTGACGGTCACGTCGACTCCCCCACGCTGCGGACGATGCCGTCGTCGCCGATCACTCGCGCTTCGTCCGGCAGCGCGCCGTCGGGACCGACGTCGACCCGGGCACCGTCATCCAGCAGGAGGCACCGGGCGTCACCGAAACGGCGCGCCAGGACGCGGAGCACCGGCGGGTCGTCCATCCGCAACCGGCGTCGGGCGTGCGGCATCGCCACGATCCGGGGTACGCGGCCCAGCCCGCGGTCCCACACCTCCGAGCCGACCACGCCGCTCGGTCCGAGGTCGTTGTAGAGCACCACCCGTTCGGTGAGACTCATCGCGCCCGGCCGACCACGCGATGACGGGGAGCTCTTCAGACGGGTCCACGTCGAACAGCTTCAGGCACTGCAGCAGCAGGCCGACATGTCCACCGGCGATCGCCAGCGCACCAGCTGACTCGATGGCCTCGGCTACCTCGGCGCGGTGCCGCTGGATGGGTTCGCTGTGCTCTGGCGGAGCGCTCGCCCGGAGGTCACCCTCGAGCTGATCGACGGTCTCGAGGTACCACCGGTCGATGCTCCGCACGACGCGGACACCGTCCGCGAGGGCCGACTCGGCGATCGCCGGTCGGAGGCTGCGCCGCTGCACGCTGTAGACGCTGTCCAGCGCGCGCTGCAGCCGAACGGAGTAGATGCCGGCCAGCTCGTCGACGGCGTCGCGATGGGCGAGTGCGGCATCGGCGAAGCGGTGGTCGGTGTCGAGCACATCGGTGAGCCGGCCGTACAAGTTCAGATGCCGACCCCTGCCCTCCAGCACGGCGTCGAGCTCGGAGGTGTCGCTCTCCCGGTCTCGCCAACCGGCGGTCACCGTGGCGACCGGCCCCTCGGGCGCTACGTCACGGATGGCCGAGCCGGCAGTCGTCCGGAACCGTTGCGGCCCGAGCAGGACGGTGGTCATCGGCCCCTCACTCGGCGGCGGTGCTCTCCCTGAAAACTGGTCGCTTGCAACATCGACACGCCGACGAAACCTGTTGTTGGTGACCAGTTTTCTGGGGTCATCCGGCGTAGACCTTGGCCGTGCGACCGACGTCGTCCAGCATGCCGCGCAGGGTGTCGTAGTCGGGGTGGCGCATCCGGACCCAGGCGTTGGCCATATAGCCCGCCTCCACGGGTTGGGTGCCGCTGCCGACCTCGGGGAGATGCGCGTCGATGATCGAGCCGCCGTACCGCTGCTGGATCTCATCCAGTCCCGAGTAGCCGGTGATCTGGCCGTCCTGGCTCGGCCGCAGCGCGACGATGCCGGCGGAGTACGCCCGCGACATGGGCCGCTCGCCGGAGCCGTGCATGATGGCATGCGCCCACTCGCGATAGACGTCGACGTCGTTGGCCACCGAGTAGAGATCCCAGGCGCCCACCCCAGGAGGACGGCAGCCGATCTCGGAGAACCGGAGCCCTTTGGGTCCGTGGAACCACTCCATGTGGGTGGCCGAGGTGCCGATGCCGAGCGCCTGGATGACCCGGGCGCCCATCTCTCGGACCTCGGCGTAGAACGACGAGTCGTCGATCCGGTTGGTGGTGATGAACTGCGGCGAGATCCATCGGTGCCGCATCGCCTCGAGCACGTTCGGGTAGTAGTGGGTGATCCAGTCATGCACCACATGACCGTCGACGGCGATCGTGTCGTAGAAGCCCTCGTGGCCCTCGACGAACTCCTCCACGGCGATCGAGTCCACATTGCCGAACGCCTGCAGCGCCTGGTGGAGCTCGGCCATGGAGTCCACCCGGGTCGTACCGGCGGCGCCTGCCCCGGCCCGCGGCTTCAAGATCAACGGGAACCCGATCGCGTTGGCGAACTCGACGGCCTGGTCGACGGTGTGCACCGCAGCGGACGCAGCCGTCGGCACGCCCGCGGCACGCAGTGCCTCCTTCATCGACGGCTTGTCGCGGCACAGCCAGGTCGTGTGGACCGACGTTCCTGGGATCCCGCGCGCCTCCCGGACCCGGGCGGCGGTCATCTGGTGGGACTCGATCGTGGACTCGAGCCGGTCCACCCAGACGTGCCCCTGCGCCCATTCGACCGCCGCGTTCAGCTGCTGCTCGTCGGTGACGTTGGAGACCCGGTAGTACGCCCCGAGCTGGCTGCGCAGCTCGTCGCCGAGGTCGTGCTCGGCGTACTCCCCCACGCCGATCACGTTGGCACCCACGCCGGCCAGCGCGGCCACGAATCGGCGCTGGTTCTGCGGGAAGAAGGGCTCAACGAAGATCACGTTCACGTCGTACTCCTCGGCGGGCCCGGCCGCACGCTCTTCGCGAGGATCCGCTGCCGCTGGTCGATCCCGGCATCGTATCCCGCAGCGTCGCGCTCGGGACATCGGCCGACGGCGCGATCGTCGCCCCTGCCTCCGGCATTCCGGCCCCACTCGGACGACCGGGCTGACAAATGGGGTCCGTACGCGCCCATTCCGGCTTCATTCGGACGACCGGGCTGGCAAATGGGGTCCGTACGCGCCCATTCCGGCCCCACTCGGACGACCGGGCTGGCAAATGGGGTCCGTACGCGGCAATTCCGGCCCCACTCGGACGATCGGGCTGACAAATGGGGTCCGTACGCGCCCATTCCGGCTTCATTCGGACGACCGGGCTGGCAAATGCGGGCGTACGCGGCTGGTTCGTTCAGCTCCCGATGTAGTCGATCGGCTCGGCCCGTCCGGAGCCCAGGGATCTCGTTGCCGCCTCGGCAATCGCCTGCGCCTTGAGCCCGTCGTCCAGCGACGGCGTGATCGCCGACCCGGCTGCCAGCGATCGTACGAAGTGATCGAGCGCTGCGGCGTACGTCGGCTGGGCCCGCTCGAACCAGCCGGGGTGCAGGCCGTCATCGACCACTTTGCCCGCCCCGTAGCGGGAAACGCTGCCGGTCCGCTGCCGTCGAGCCTCGATCATCCCGGTCGAGCCGAGCACCTCGATCCGCTCGTCGTAGCCGTAGCCGATCCGCCGGGCGCAGTCGATCTGCACCAGTGCGCCCGTCGGGAAGCGCAGTGTGACCACGGAGGTGTCGACGTCGCCGTACTCGACCAGGCGCGGCTCGGCCAGGGCCGCACCGGCGGCGTACACCTCCACCGGATCCAACCCTGCGATCCAACGCGCGAGGTCGAAGAAGTGCACGGTCTGATCGCGCATCTGTCCACCGGAGACGGCGATGTAGGACAGCGGCGGCATCGAGGGTCCCCGGCTGGTGAGCTGGATCAGCTCGAGATCGCCGACCTCGCCGCCGGCGACCGCTCGCTGCAGCTCGGCGTAGTCGCGATCGAAGCGGCGGTTGAAGTCCACCATGGCACGGACGCCTCGATCGGCGACGTACCCGACGGCCTCGGCGGCCCGGTCCAGATCCAGGTCGATCGGCTTCTCACACAGCACGGCCAGCCCGGCGTCGGCCGCAGCGCGCAGATGGGCCGCGTGGGTGTCGGTCGAGGACGCGATGAGCACGGCGTCGACCCGCCGAGGGTCGAGTGCCTGGGCGAGGTCAGTGGTGGCGGACGCCCCGTGCGTGCCCGCGAGGGCGGCGGCTCGGTCGGCGTCGATGTCGTAGACGTGCGCGAAGTCCACGTCGGGGTGTCCGGCGAGACTGGCGGCGTGGACGCCGCCGATGAAGCCGGCGCCGATCAGGCTGAAGCGATACATGGCTGGTGGATTCCTCGAGGGCGATGGGAAAGGACGACAACCGAGTATGTCGGGGATGGCTCCGACACTCACCCGTCCCGGCGTTCGCGTCCCGGCCGGAAGTGTTCCGCGTACATCGCGAGGGCCGGCTCGAGCAATGGGCTGTAGTCCTTCACGTCGGGCTGGTTGGCCGCGTACTGGTTGATCACACCCCCGACGAGCGCGATCAGCAACTGGATGCCTTGCTCGGTCGCCGCCGCCCCGCTCAGGTCGCCACTCGCCACGGCATCGCGCAGAGCTTCGCTGGTGATCCGCATCGTCTCGAGGCTCGGCTCGTACGCCTTGTCCGATGGCGAGAAACCCGGTATCGGTCGGGTGAACAGAAGCTGGGCGAGGATCGGCTCCGACGCGACGAAGCGGGCGGTGGAGTAGAGCACATCACGCACGGTGGACCAGCCGCCGGCGCCGTGGGCGGCGGCGGCGAGCGCCGCATCGCGCTGCATCGATGCGGCCACCTCGAACAGCGCGTCGTAGACCGCGGCCCGGGACGGAAAGTAGCGATACACCGACGGCTGCTTCAATCCGACCCGGCCTGCAACGGTGGACAGGTTGAGCCCGGCCACCCCGTCCTCGGCCATCTGCTGCAGAGCGGCGGCGAGGATGTCGGACGTCGTCTGCTCACGCTGTCGCGCGCGAGGAGTCGCCGTCCCTACGCTGGTCGTTGCCACGATGTCATATTACATAAGCAATAAGGTATTGCTGTTTACGGCTGCCGGTGCCCATACTGGACGCATCGGGGCAGGCAGTCGGGGCAGCAGGAGGATCAGATGAGAACCATCACCGCGGACGCCGTCACCCGGCGGATCAGTGCAACACCGGAAACGTTGTACTCCTTGGTGTCCGACGTCACCCGGACTCCGGAGTGGAGTCCCGAGGTGGTCGAGTGCAAATGGGACGGTGCCGATCCCGGCCCGCAGGTCGGAGCGCGGTTCGTCTCGACGAATCGGCGCCGCTGGTTGCGCTGGACGAACCACCCGGTGGTCGACGAGGCCGACCCGCCCCGAAGGTTCTCCGTCACGCGTACGGAGAAAGGGGCCGGCACACTGCGGTGGACGTACCGGCTGGAGCCGATCGGGGACTCCCAGACCGGCGTCACGCTTGGATACGAGGTCCTGGCTCCGGTCACCACGGCGTTCCTCGTCATCCTCCGTGTGCTCTTCGGGGTGACCGATCTCGAAGCCGACCTGCACCGCAACCTCGTGACCAGTCTGGATCGGATCGCGGCCATCGCCGAGCGCGATGGCGCACGACCGGCGACAGCTCCCCCCGCCGACCGTCGGCAGGGCTGATCCGGGCCGGTCTCGCGCGAGCGGTGGCCGACGGAACGAGACCTACGAGGCTCGCGCTCGGCTTGGTTGGCCCCCCGGACCAGTTCTGCAGCGGGTTAGGGTCTGGAAGATGCGCATCGTAGTGATCGGCGGCAGCGGACACGTCGGCAGTTTCCTGGTCCCGCGGCTGGTCCGGGCCGGCCACGAGGTGGTCACCCTGAGCCGGGGAACCAGCTCGCCGTACGTCGAGGACGACGCCTGGTCCGACGTCCGACAGATCGCGGTGGACCGCTCGGTCGAGGACGAGGCCGGGACGTTCGGCCGACGGGTCGCCGCCCTCGACGCGGATGCCGTGATCGACATGATCTGCTTCACGCCCGATTCGGCGGCCTCGCTGGTGGAGGCTCTTCGTGGCCACACCGGACACCTCGTGCACTGCGGGAGCATCTGGCGGTACGGGCCGAGCGTGAAGCAACCGATGCGCGAGGACGACGCTTCGCCGCCGTTCGGCGAGTACGGCACGCAGAAGGCCGCGATCGCCGAGCTGCTGGAGGCCGAGACCCGGGCCGGCGGACTGGTCACCTCGGTCTTGCAACCCGGCCACATCAGTGGCCCCGGTTGGCCGCCGATCGGACCGCTCGGCAACCTCGACCCAACGATCTGGTACGCCCTCTCCGCCGGCCAGGAAATCGCCGTGCCCGGCCTGGGCGCGGAGCTGATGCATCACGTCCACGCCGATGACGTGGCACAGGCGTTCCAGCTCGCCGTCGAGCACCGCGACGCTGCCGCGGGACAGTCGTTCAACGTGGTCGCGCCGTCGGCGCTCACCGTGCGCGGCTACCTGGAGATCGCCGCAGGCTGGTTCGGCCGGAGAGCACAGACCAGGTCGGTGAGCTGGGCGGAGTTCCGGTCCGGCACCAGTCCGGAGTTCGCGGACTCGAGCTGGGAGCACCTGTCCCGCAGCCAGTACGCCTCGATCGAGAAGGCTCGCACGCTGCTGGGCTACGCGCCTGCGTTCGAGCCGGAGGCCGCCGCCCTGGCCGGCGTTCGCTGGCTGGTCGATCATGATCGACTCGAGGTCGCCGGGCCCCTGGTCGGCTGAGCCCGGCCCCAGCCGGCGCAGATCGCGGGAGTTACGCTGACGGCGCCGGTCCAGGCGACCCACTTCCACGACACCAGCGAGGTTGAGATGGGCACGATCACCACCAGCGACGGCGCCGGGACCTTCTTCAAGGACTGGGGATCGGGTCAGCCGATCGTCTTCAGCCACGGCTGGACGCTCTCGGCCGACGACTGGGACACCGAGCTGTTGTTCTTCCGCCAGCACGGCCACCGCGTCGTCGCCCATGATCGTCGTGGTCACGGCCGTTCGACTCAGACCACCGACGGCCACGACATGGACCACTACGCCGAGACGATCATCGCCGACCTGCTGTCCTTCGTGCAGCCTTGATCACGACGCCAGCCTCGGATCCGTCCGCATGGTTGTTGACCAAGGCGGAGCGCGCCAACGCACAGACCGTGCTGGACGAGGGACATCCCGGTGAGCAAGCGTGGTCGAGTGGCAATCACGTACGCCCGCTGGTGCATGGCGCGACCTACTTCGCCGAGCTGAGAGAGCGGATCGAGGAGGCCCGGGCCGGCGATTTGATCTTGTTCACCGACTGGCGAGGCGACCCGGATGAACAGCTCACCGACGATCCAGGATCCACGATGGTCAGGTTGCTGGGCGACGCCGATCGTCGCGGCGTGGATGTCCGCGGCCTGATCTGGCGCTCGCACTGGGACAAGCTCGCCTTCTCGGGAAGCGAGAACCGGCACACCGGCGAGGAGCTGCAGGCCGAGGGCGCGGAGGCACTGCTCGACATGCGCGTCCGAACCGGCGGTTCGCATCACCAGAAACTCGTGGTGATCAGGTATGCTGGACCGTCCGGAAGCGGGACATCGCCTTCGTCGGCGGCATCGATCTTTGCCACTCCAGGCGCGACGACGCCCGCCATCTCGGCGATCCGCAAGCCCAATCGATGGCGAAGGCGTACGGGAACCATCCGGCTTGGCACGACATCCAAGCGGCCATCACCGGGCCGGCGGTGTACGACGTCGAGACGGTGTTCCGCGAGCGCTGGTCCGATCCGACCCCGCTGAGCCGGAGCCCGGTCCGCCGGCTGCACGACCGATTGGCCGGCGACGATCTCTCGCCGGATCCGCTTCCTGAACAGGCTCCCCCACCTCCCCCGGTGTCGGGCGGCACGCATGTCGTCCAGCTGCTGCGTACCTATCCGAACCTGCGGCACGGGCGCGACTACCCGTTCGCCCGAGGTGGCGAGCGCAGCGTTGCCCGGGGCTATGGCAAGGCGATCGAGCAGGCGCAGCGGCTGATCTACGTCGAAGACCAGTACCTGTGGTCGACCGAGGTCGCGGCGACGTTCGCCGACGCACTGCGCGCGAAGCCCGAGCTGCGGGTGATCGCGGTGCTGC
Organism: uncultured Actinomycetota bacterium; assembly: GCA_963797165.1. Classification (GTDB taxonomy): domain Bacteria; phylum Actinomycetota; class Actinomycetes; order Propionibacteriales; family Propionibacteriaceae; genus Microlunatus. The sequence continues at coordinate 896,120 of CAWCOM010000010.1, read as the reverse complement.
CGCACCTGCCGGACCAGTCCGCGCCGCTGTCCAAGATTCCCCAGGAGCTCGGCCGGCACGACGCTGTGGCCCAGCTGATGGAGGCGGGGCCGGGCCGGGTGGCGGTCTACGGGATCGAGAACCACCGCGGACTTCCGGTCTACGTCCACGCCAAGGTCTGCGTGATCGACGACTGGTGGGCGACCATCGGCTCGGACAACTTCAATCTCCGGTCCTGGACGCATGACTCGGAGCTGTCGGCCGTCGTGCTGGACACGAGCGCCGACGACCACAGCCCGTACGCCCGCCGCCTCCGGCTCACCCTCGCGGCCGAGCATCTCGACCGCGGCTTCGGTCCGGACGGCTATCCCGGTGACATCTCGGCGCTCGAGCCGGGCCGGACGCCGGCAGAGCTGGACGATGGGCTCCTGCTGGACGTGATGGCCGATTGTGTGGACCCGAAGGACATGTTCGACGCCTTCGCCTCATCCTCGGACGCACTGCAGGCCTGGCGCGACGATGGTTGCCGGGGCGAGCGACCTCCCGGCCGGCTGCGCGCACTTCGTCCGCTGCACCTCTCGGCACTCACCCGAGCTTGGGCGGGACCGCTCTATCGCGTGGTGCACGATCCCGACGGACGGCCCCGCCCGCTGCGCCGGCGACACGCCTTCTGAGCCCGCGCTGGTCGCCACTCGAGTGCAAGCTCGCGTCCAGAACACGGGACCCGATGTTCCAGTGCACATCAGTTGGCGTAGCGAGGAAGCAGGACGTCCCAGAAGGCGCCGGGGTGCGCCTGGAGCCCGTCGGACAGTGCGACGGCACACGCCAGCCGCGCCGGTGCGAGCACGGCGGCCAACCGATAGTCGGCCGTGCACTGGTCGAAGCCGTAGTCGTGCACCCCGTTGACGACGAGGGCGTCGTGATAGTGCCGTAGCAGCTCCGGCTCTGCCGCCCTGCGGATGTCCGGCTCGAGTGGGCCGCGGATCCAGTCGGCGACATCGATCGCGCAGCGCGCAGAGGTGGCCATCTGCCAGTCGATGAAAATCACGCCGCCGTCGACATCGGCGAAGAACAGATTGTTCGCCACCGAATAGTTCGGTGTCGAACGACTCGACCCGACATCGGCCCCAGTCCTGCTCGCTCAGGACCGAGCTCAACCAGTCGGCCGACAGCTCGTGGGGCGATGCCGGGACCTGCATGGCTGACCGTCCCACGGCTCCGATCAGTCGAGCGAGCAGATTTGTGCGGACCCCGTCATCGGGCACCGACCAGGGTGTTGTGGGTCGCCACGATCAGCCATTCGCCGCCGGCTTGGCGCACCAGCACCGACGTCGACATCGCGGTGTGTACGCCCTGCAGCGGACCGTGCGGCGCATCGAGCGTGCCCGTCGAGGTGCTCACGACCACGTTCTGCGCGATCCGGCGGGCCTCGATCAGCTCCATCCGGTTGGTGCTGCCGGCGTAGATGGTGGCGAAGATCCCGGCGTGGCCGCCGGCGATCTGTGCCTGGCCTCGCAGGTGCTCGCCACGGATGGTGACGAAGTAGGCGTCCTCGGCATACACAGCGCCGAATGCTTGTCCGTCGCCGCGGTTCCAGGCGTCCTCCAGGCGCCTTAGCACTTCACGGGCGATGTCCTCGGGCGTGATGACTGCCGGTGTCGCGGCGGTGGTGAGGGTGGAGCTCATGATCCGATCTCCTTCTTTGAGTGAGCGATCATCTATTGATTGATGATTGCTCAGTCAATATAGCGTCGCTCATCGGAGTTGTACAGTGGTTGTCGTGACGAGTGCAGACGACGGCAGCCGGCCGTACCGATCGAGACTGCGCGCCGAGCAGGCCGAGCAGACCCGACTGCGGATCGCGCACGCCGCCCGGCAGTGCTTCGTCGAGCGCGGCTGGACCGGCACGAGCGTGCGCTCGGTGGCTACGTCGGCCGGGGTCTCCGAAGCGACCGTGTACGCCGTCTACGGCACCAAGGCCGGCCTGGCCACCTCGCTGGTCGACAGTGCCGACGACGATGCGGACATCGCCCGGACTCTTCGAGAGCTCGCCGCCGCGGTTGGCGATCCGACCGCCCAGCTGGCCGCCCAAGTCCGATTCGAGCGGCGGCTCTTCGAGAACGCCGGCGATGCCCTCCGCGTGATCGTCGAGGGACAACGCAGCGAGCCCGCGCTCCAGGCCGCGTACGCCGAGGGGCGTGGCCGCGGGGAGCGCACCCGGCGCGAGGTGTTCGCGACCTGGCCGGCGTCGGCCTTCCGGTCCGGCATGACCCTGGACCGGGCGCTCGACCTGGTGGCGATCACCGTGTCGATCCAGACGTTCGACATCGCCACCAGAGAGCGCGGCTGGACCCCGGACCAGACCGAGCAGTGGTGGATCGCCACCCTCAGCTCGGCCATCCTGGCCTGACGTCTCTGCTTCCCCCCGACCTCCCCCTCTCCCCCGTCCTGTGACCGTCCCCGAAAAGTGGGCGCAAACAACAACTTTGAAGCGATTCAGAGTGTTGTTAGCGCCCACTTTTCGGGGAGATGGGCCTGACCGGGGCCAAGAGGCTAGGGAGGCGGAGCGGAAGTACGGCGGAGGGCGGCGTCGAAGGCCAGGCCACTGCTGCCCTCGCCGCGCCCGACCGCGACCCGCCGGCTCGTCCAGCGTCGGTAGCTGCCGTCAAGGGTCCGGGCGAGAACGGGCACCCGGCGCACGCGTACGCCCTCCCGCGGGATCTCCTCGTCCGCGATCGGGCTGGTGCCCGGCTCGTTGAGCAGCACTCCGACCGGCGGCACCAGGCTGCCGTCGGCTCGACGCATCCGGCCCTGGACCAGCTCGATCGCGCGATAGCCGGTGGTCTGCGGCAGGTGCGGGATCCACTGCTCGCGGCACGCCGAGCTGGAGCCGGTAGTCCAGCTCGGCGTTGGTGTCGCCCGGGATCGGCGGCGGTGGCTGGGTGCCCTCGTCGGAGCGGGCCCGGACGTCGCCGCTCGGCGCCCAGACGGTCCGCTCGACGGCCCAGGCGAGATTCGCCGTCTCGTCGCGGAGGAACAGCACCTCCTCGATCGCCTGGCCGTCGTCGTGGCCGACCACGGCGGGCGGGATCAGCAGTGCGGGCAGGTCGTCACCGACCTCGTCCACCGCGGCGACAGTGAACATCCGCCAGCCGTCGTTGGGTCGGCGCGCCCGCGGTCGTTCCACCAGGAAGCGCTCGCCGAACGTGTTCGTGTACGTCAACCAGCCGATCGTCGTCAGCGAGCCGGCCGGCACCTCGACCGGCACCACGAGCCAGTCGTTGCCGTAGCTGAGGGCGTACTCGACGAGTAGCAGCCGGGCCAGGTCGTGCGGCTCGGACTCCAGTCCGCCGAGGTTCACCGCCGAGTCCTCGAACTGCCACAGCCGATCCGCCGGCATGCCCGCGTAGCGGAGCGGAGTCGCGTAGCGGGTCTGGACCTGCGCGTCGACCGGGTCGTCCGGGGTCGAGAAGTCGGCGATCCCCGGAGAGCGGTCGACGTCCAGGTGGTACCAGTCCAGCTTGCCGCCGACGAACTCGGGCGCGCGGAGCACCACCTCGACGCCCTCCTCGGGCACCGTTCCTCCGACAGCCGGCACGTCGGCGATTCGGCCCGCGACGCTGAACTCGTACTCCAGCCGGCGACCCACCCAGGCGTCGCTGCCGGGATCGGCCCGGGGATCGGCGCCGGGTTCCAGCTCGCCGATACCAGGCCAGCCACTCGCGCGCCAGCGCCGTGACAAGGTCCCGATCGGCCGCGGCCGTCGGCACCAGCCAGTCCGGCAGCTCCCCGGGTGCGCCGGCGGAGGCTTCCAACGCAGCGGCCAGCCGTCGCCCGTCCACCGATCGGCCGGCCGTCAGCAGGGTCAGCCCGGCCCACGAGGTGTCGTACGGGTCGGTGCCGGTTTCGTCGAGCACGCCGGCCTGCGCGACCGATGCGTCGGCCAGCGCGTCGAATCCCGCGTCCCGCAGGGCGCCGACGAAGATCCCACCCGCCTCGACCCGCTGCCGCAGTCCGAGCACCGCGCCGGGTTCGGCCTCCACGACCGGCTCGAGCGGTTCGCCCGGCGCCAGCGGTAGGACGGGAGCCGCGCGGTCGGCAGACACCTGCCAGTCGCCGGCCTGCCAGCGGGTCAGCAGCCGGCTCGTGGTGGCGAGCTCGACCCCGACTGGCGAACCGGCGTCCTCTCCCTCGAGCTCGCCGAGCTGCCACTGGCGGCACAGCAGCCAGAGCGGGTCGTGCACCCGCGCCTCGAGCCCGGGACGCGGGTCGCCGCTGACCGACTGCGGTTCGAGCCTGGTCCAGCTCGGCGTGCCTCGCGCCATGGTGAAGACCGGTGCGTAGTCGAACTGGCGGAAGAACGTGTCAGCCATGTCGGACGCTCACTTCACGAACTTCGGTGCGTACGCGGGGTCGAGGAAGTGCGCGTTCACCGCGGACATCACCAGCACCGGATCGGGCTGGCCCTGCAGCGACCAGTCGTCGACGTACAGCGCGGGAAGCAGGCGCGGAGCCAGCGGTACGCGCTCCAGGGTGACGGCGCGCTCCTGGGCCAGCCGGACGGTGTCGTCGACGACGCCACGCAGCTTGTCCAGGTCCCACGGACGACCGTCGGGAGTGACGGCGACCAGCACTGCCTGTGGCGGTCGCGCGTCCGGCGCATCGGCATTCAGGGCGACCCCGGTGACCGCCGTCGGGCTGGGCACGAGGTCGACCCACTCGTCCACGAGAAAACCCGCGAGTACGTCGTCCGCCGCCGGCAGCACGCCGCCGGGCAGCTCGGCGACGAGCCCGATTCGCGGGCCCGTCGGCGGAGGGCGATCGGCCGGGGCTCCGTCGCTGAACGGCAGACCGATCCAGGTCTCGCCCGGAACGGCCGGCAGCTGCAGCACCCGCAGCCTCGATCGGCCACCCAGCGCCTCGTGCGTCGCCCGCGCCGCGACATAACGAGCCGGGGCGGGACGGACCGACGCCCAGCCGGACAGCCAGCGGCCGACGGCCAGAGTCGACGGCTGGGTCGACGGCTGGGTCGACGGCTGGGTCGACGGCTGGGTCGACGGCGCGGCGCTCAGGGCCGCGGCCAACTGGTCCGGCGCGGCGGGTGGCGCCAGCTCGGGCAGCGCAGGGAGCCCCGGTCCGAAGATCGCCGCCAGCGCCGCGTCGAGGTGATGCAACCGCTCGGCGTCGCTCGGCGCGCTGTCGGCTGCCGAGATCGCGGCGTCGGCGGCGGCTAGCCGGTTCGCGTCCGGACTGCCCGGCGCCGGTGCCGGCGGTCCGGCGATCGTGGCGCGGGCCGCGACCGCCCGAGCCCGCAGCCCGGTCAGGTCCATCCGGCGCGGCGGCACCGGAGCGACGTAGTCCAGGCCACTCGGCGCGACGGCACCCTCGCCCGGGGCGGCCACGGTCGCGTCGGTGATCGGCCGGGCGGAGGCGAGCAGGCTCCGGAGGGCGTACGCCAACTGCTCGGCCTCGGCGAGGATCAGCCGATCGGTGCCGCGCCCCCACTCGGCGGGCCTGGCGTCGAGCGGGCCAGCCGCAAGTCCCGAACGGAACACCGGACCCGCTTCCAGTACGAACTGCAGCGCGCAGACGCCGAGGTCGGCCACGGACGACTCCGGATTCAGGCTCAGCAGGATCCGGTCCGCCGACCCGAGCTGCGTCCGCGCCCACGCCTCCAGCCGCGGATGAGCCAGGGCCGGCGCCGCCGTGTCGTCCCAGCCGGTCACCCCTGGTGCGGCCGCCGGAGTGAGCACCAGCAGCCGATGGGTGAGCGCCGTACCGCCGCTCGGCGTCTTGACCACGTCCGGATCGGGCGGCATCCCGTCCCCGCCACCGGCCGCGTCCAGCGCCGCCGACGCACCTGCCGTATTGCCCCGGGCCAGCTGGTGCACGCTCTCGGCGAGCAGCAGGTCGGCGACCGCGTCGTTGACCCGCGCCAAGTCCCGGATCGCCTGCAGCACGGCGGCGATCTCACCGGCACCCGGCGGGGCCCAGGTCCCGATGTACGTCGTCACCAGCGCATCGTCCGGACCGTGCGTCAGCCGTGCGCTGATGCTCGCTTCGCCGCCGGGTGCCCCCGCGAGGTCGAGCAGCCGCACCCCGTCGACGACGTTCGCCGCTGCCACCGACTCCAGTGCCGGGTCCACGACGCCGGACTCCGGATCGGTGAGCTTCGCCGCGCGGAGCGGGGCGATGCTCCGCAGGACGTACACGTAGCGGTCGAGCTCCAGCCCCGATCCCGATGGGCCAGATCCCGATGAGCCGGAGCCGGACAGCTCGTGCAGCCGGCGTTCCAACCGATAGCCGAGCAGGGCTCCCAGCGGCTGCCCCTGCCGGACCCCGTCGATCACGTGCAGCGCCGTCCGGACCCGTGAGCTGGACAGGTCGATGTCCAGCGCCGGACTGCCGGTATCGCCTGGGTCGTGGGTGAGCCGGGCGCTCCGCAACAGCCCGGCAGTGGTGGCCTGGTCAAGGCTCGGCGCGTGTACGTACCCGCCCTCACGCGGGTTGACCAGCAGCGGATCGGCCCCCTGGCCGTCCTGACCGTTCTGGCCGTCGTCGCTGTCGAAGCCGGCCGGAATCGGCGCCGGCTGGATCGGGCGAGGCGCGATGTTCTCTACGAACCCGTACGCCCCGAGCGTCACCCCACGAATCCCGGCCGCCCGTTGCCCGCTCAGCCGGCTCGTTGCCAACGAGGTCACCCACGCGTCGAGCCGGTGTGACGCGCAGTCCAGCACCTCACGGAGCAGCAGGTCCCGCTCGGCGTCAGGCAGGTCGCGGATGGCCTGCAGCGCGGCGCGGAACTCCTGCCGGCGGCCGAACCGGCGCAGCACCTCGGCGCTGAGCTGGACGACCATCGTCGGGTCGGTGAGCAGCACGTCGTGCCGCCGGGTGGCCGCGGTCACCAGTGCTGTCGGCCGGATGGCGTCGATCGGGTAGGCCGCCTGGATCCGGCCGGCGTCGAACCGCGGCACCGCGCTCGCGGCGAGCGCCACGTTGGCCGACGCGATCGCCGCGACCGCGTCGGGCAGGCCGTCGAACTGCAGCACGGCCTGCAGGCCGCCACGGACCGCCTGAGCGTCCACTACGTCGCCGGCGTACCGAAGGCTCTCACTCAGCTTGACGACCCCCTCGTCGCCGGTGGCCGACGACCACTCGCCCGCCTCGATGGTCGCCGCCAGCCCGAGCAGCGCCTGCAGCACGCTGGTCTCGGACTGCGACGGCGTACCGGTGGCCAAGAGCTGGTCGATGTAGGCCACGTCGTTCTGGTCGACCAGCGGCATCGCCAGGGCACGACTGGCCTTGCCGAGCACGCCGTTCGACTCGAGCTCGGTGGGATCGAAGCCCAGGAACTCGTGGATGATCGTGTCCAGCCCGTCCTGGGTGGTGCAGTTGTCCTGCGCGCCCAGCAGGAACGGCAGCGGCTCGTAGCACTTGTTGACCTTGGTCAGCGAGCGCACCCGCAGGCTCTGCGTCACCGGGCTCGACCCGAGGATCTCCGGCATCGCCCGTTCCAGGTCGCCGCTCATCACCGTCGGTACGTCCGCGACGCCGGCCCGCCACAGCCGGCGCGCGTTGATCAGGAACGACGACAGGCCCGCATCGGTGATCGCCGACGACGTCGGGGCGTAGCGGGTCAGGTCGGTGGCCGGGAGGATGCCGTACGGCTGCGCGCCGACCCGGATCGCGGGCGCCGGTCCCCGCCCGCGGACGAATGCGATCGCGTGGTTCCGCAGCGCCTCGCGCTGGACGGCGGTGAACGATCGCCCCGGGGTGGCCGGGTGGGTGAGCTTGGCGAAGATCACCTCCCAGGTCGTGCCCCACAGCGCGCTCGTCATCGCAGCCGCGGCCGGCTGCTCGGCGAGTGCGGCGTGCTCGAACGAGCCGAACGTGTCGGCCGGCAGATCGAACAGCCCGGCCAGTACCGCCGCGTCGGAACCGGCCGGCGGAACCGTCGTCCAGCCGGGCTGACGGGGCGCGGGGCGCTTGCTCCAGGCGGACCTGTCCGTGTCGGTGTTGTTGGTCGGCGATCCCTGCGGGACGAAGTCGGCGCCGTCGGTGTAGGCGTGGGACTGGAACAGGTCGGCGAGCCGGGCCGCACCGGCGGTCGGGTCGAGGTCGTCCCGAACCCCGACCACGATCAGCCGGTGCACCGGCCGGCCGGCGGCGCCGAGCGGGACCTCGATCCCCATCCCGACCCGCTTCGCCTCGTCGAAGTCGACCAGCCAACGCAGGTCGTCGCCGAGCACCGGAGCACCGTGCGCGAAGGTCATCGGACCGCTGCTGGAGTCCGCCGGCGGTCCGACGGCGAGTACGTCGGGCAGTTGCGCACCGTCGGCCACCCGGGGTGCAGCCTCGTCGGTGAATGCGTACGCCCGGAACTGCCCCGGAAGGGTGGCGACCTGCGCCGCCGGGTGGGTGCGGGGACCGACCACGGGAAAGACCGGCGGTGGCCCGGGTCGCTGGGCATGGGTGACCGGCCGGTCGGCCTCATTGGTTGGTCGCAGCGCCTCGGCCACCCACGGCGCGCGGCGCTGGCCGACCCGAGCGATCAGCGCCGCCCAGGGGTCGGGTACTCCAGCGTCTGCCGGAGGCAGCCACGGATCGGTGTCCCAGATGGCCGTCCAGTACGCCTGGCCGGCGACCCGTTCGCCGTCGTCCACACCGCGATCCAACGCGTCGACGTGGATGTCGTCCGGGAAGATCCGCACCCGCAGCACCGTTCCGTCGGTGGAGTATCGGGTCTCCAGGCGCAGCGGCAGCAGGACGACCGGCTCGGTGTTCACTCGACGTCCTGCTTCACTGGGCGTCCTTCAGCAGCGGGGCGGCGCGGAACGCGGCCCGAGCGGGTGGGTTGTAGAGGATGTGCGCCACCGCGGACGCGGTCGCACCCCAGGTCACCGGCAACGGCGCCGGAGCCGGAGGCGACGGACCATCGGTGACCAGCCGCGGCGGGAACGGTCGCAGGAACCGCTCGCCGGGCGGCAGCAGGTCGGGCCAGGTCAGGTCGTCGCGCAGGTGCAGCAGTCCCGGGTCGCCGTCGTCCAGCCCGAACCGCGGCTCGGTCGGGTTCTCGGCGAGCAGGAACCAGTACGCCCCGCTCGCCGGAATCGGGCCGCCCGGCTGGGTGTCGTCGGCGTCGACCTGGTCCGCGGTGAGATCGAAGCCGACCAGCAACAGGTCGGGGGCCAGGTTGACCTGGAAGAGCGTACGAGCCACCGCCGCGTCGCGGCCGAACACCGGCCGGCCGTCGGTCAGGTTCGCGTGCCGGACCGCGTGGGCGAGCAGACCCGGGTAGCGGCGAACGACCTCACCGCGAACCAGCAGGACGAGCCGGCCGCTGAGGTTCGGGTCCAGGTGAGCGCCGAGAGCGAGGTTCGGGTCGAACGCGTTCACGTCGGCGAGCAGCTCGGAACCGGAGGTCCAGAACGAGCGGAACGACGTACCGCGGCCGTCGGTCGGATACTCCCGCCAGAGCAGCTCGCGGGCGAACTCGTGGTTCAGGCCCACCAGGAACGCCTCGACGAACCGGCTGTTGGTCTGCAGCACCGTGACCAGGTCCGGGTCCGGGATCGTGCCGAGGCCGGGGATCAGCCAGTTGCGGTCGTAGCGGTCCAGTGCCTCATACATCGGGTGGTCGAAGTGCGGAGCGGCCATCACCGGTTCGATCCGCTGGTCGTCGAACCAGTTCGGGCGCAGCCAGCTCGGTCGCTTGACGAGCCTGCCCAGCACCCGATTCGTGACGGTGATCTTGGGGTCGAGTCGGGCCGGCAGCTGCAGATCGGGGATGTGAATCCTGTTCCGCGGTGCCTCCACCACCCCGCCGGCGAAGGTCAGCCGTTCGGCCAGACCCTTCAGGGCGGGCACCAGCGTTCCCGTCGGCTGGTGGGCCCAGCCAGCGAGGAGCTGCTTCAGAGCGTCGCCGGATCCCGGGTCGTCGTACAGCTCGCCGAGCTGGTGGGGCGCGGTCAGCTCGTCGATCCGCCCGACCAACGCGGTGAGAGTGGCGCGGTCGACGATGGTCAGCACGCTGCTCGGCACGACGATCTGCAGGTAGATGCCGTCGTCGTTCCCGGGCGAGACGGCGGTGAACGAGATCTGCTGGACGCTGCCTCGGATGCGGACGATCCCGGAGGAGTCAGACACGGCTCCCGGGTGGTCGCCGGGCTTCCCGGTCAGCACCGTGCCGTCGAGCCCGAACCCCTCCTGGCCGCTGACCTGTTCGATCGCGAGCTTGCCCTCGAAGCTGATCACCGAGCCGACGGACCCCAGGTAGAGCAGCGGATCGGTCACCGGGCGCGAGAAGGTGATGGTGTAGCGGGCTCCGGGATCGACCGGGCCGGGGTGCGGTTCCGGTGGGCGTGGGTGTGGCTCCGGGGGCGCGGGTGTGGCTCCGGAGGGCGAGGGTGTGGCTCGGGCGGAGCCTGCGGGCCCGGCACGGGGGGTCCAGGGTGCGGGCCAGGATGCGGATGCGGCGGATCCGGCGGATCCGGGTGCGGCCCCGGCGGGCGAGGATGCGGATGCGGCGGACCAGGATGCGGTTGCGGCCCGGGCGGGTCGCCGTGCGGCGCGATGAAGTGGATCTCGTCGCTGCGCGGGATCGGCGGGTCGAAGCCCGGGTAGGAGAACACGACCTCGGTGCCGTCCAGCCGACTGGCCGGTGGGGCTGACAGCGTGCCGCCGCTGAACGTGACCACGGTGCCGCCGAGGGTGCCGGTAGCGACGTTGTCCACGAGCGATGTCCAGTCGACCAGCTCCAGCCGCTGCTGCCGAGTGGTCACCCGGCCGGCGAGGCCGACGCGGTCCGACACGTTGCTGGGGAGCACGACGTGATCGGTCATCGAGATGGCCGCTCGGAGCTGCGGCACCAGGGTGCGGGCGATCTGGGCTGCCTCGCGATCGGCCGCAATCGTCTCGGGCGCCGGCAGCGCGAGCAGCAGCGCCGACAAGACCTCGGCCGGCCCGGTGGCCGGCCGGATGACGGCATTCGGCTTCAGGTGATCGATGCCACCGCCGACCAGGGTGTCGGTCACCGACGGTTGACGGAGGGCAACCGCTCGCTGTTCGAGAACCACCCGGTCGTCGCCGGCGAATCCCCACGCGTGCGACACCAGCTCGGGGCCGATGACACCGCGAGCGGCGATCGAGATGTCCTCGATCCCGTCCGGGTTGCGGTACGGCCGGACGTAGTCCTTGGTCAGGTCGCCCGCGTCCGCAGTGAGTGCGGCGATCCGCTGCGGCCGGTCCGCCAGGCTTGCGGCGGCGAACCGGGCCACCGGTCCGCGCGGCCGGACCAGCCGTCGGAACGCACCGGACGTGATCCCGGTCGGCAGGGTGCTGGCCTCGACCGCCGTGGCCACCGTCGTCCCGGTCGGCTGTCGGACCCGGGCATGCACACCGCGGGTCAGCGCCAGCAGCACCGGCGCGCTCAGCGTCGCGAGGTGGCGCTGGTGGATGGACTCGCCGACGTAGCGGCCGAGCTGGGCGTGCCGCAGCGCGGCGTTGGCGGCCTCGACACCGGCGACCTGGTTCCAGGCCTCGGCCATCAGCGCCTCCTGGTCGTTCTGCACGACCCTGGTGCCGAGCCCGGCAACGACCCGGTTCCGCGGGTCGCCGTTCAGCTCGGCGAACCACCCGGGCGCGGTCGCGTCCAGGGCGGAGTGCGCGATGTGGGCGCCGGCGTAGAGCGGTGGCCCGACACTCGGGTGCGGATCGGGATGCTCGCCGAGGGCCTGCGCCTGCTGGGCGTTCAGCCGATCCCGGAGACCGTCGACCTGGGCCGCAGGCCAGACCTGCTCCGCGTCGGTCGGCCAGTCCGGGTCGAGCTCGCCGCCGGGCGGCGCGACCAGCGGACCCTCGACCACCATCACGCGCCCGGGTCCGGTGCCGACCTCCGGAATGCCGTCTTCTGGTTGCGTGGTGTCGAGCAGTCTGCGGCCGATGGCGCCCTTTGCCCGTACGCCGTGCAGCCGCTCCGCGAGCGCCTTGAAGTCGGCCGCCTGGCCGGTGCTGAAGCTGAACGAGTAGTAGACGGGGAGGACCACCTCGGCGTCGTCCGCCGGCCCACTCCAGGCGGGAGCGAGCGTAGTCGTGGTCACCGGCAGGCCCAGCCCGGCCTCCACTCCAGCCTGGAAGGTGGGCACGACGCAGGCGACGTACGACGTCAGCGGGTCCAGCTTGCGCGGACACAGCAGCCGGGACAGGTTGATCGCCGGGTTCGCCGGCGACAGTCGCTCGGCGATCGACTGCGCCGCGGACCTGGGCCCCATCACCTGGGCGTGCGCCCAGGCCCACGCGTCGCCCAGCTGCGGCAGCTCCTGCCGGGTCGTGTGCAGCCGGGGCAGGCCCCCGTGCGCGCCCGGCAGCACCGGGCTCGCCTCCCCGGGCGTCCGGGCCACGACGACCAGGCTCACCCACGGGACGAGGTGATGGTCGGCGGTCGGGCCGGCCGGGGTGAACAACCACGGGAAGTCGGGTCGGTCGAACTCGACGTGTGCCAGCTCCTCGACCAGCGCGTCCGCGGCGCCGGCGCGCGGGTAGCACCGGATCACCTGGCCGGCGTCGATCCCGACCACGTCGCCGGGTCCGCGGACGGTCACCGTCACGTCGGCGGAAACCGGACCGTTCGCCGCCTCGACCGGAACGCTCAGCCCGGCCGTGGACCGGCTCGGCAGGCTCCAGTCGAACGGCGTGCTCAGCACGGCGGCCACCCCGGTGCGGACGTACGGCAAGAAGGTGTAGCTCTCCAGCACCACCTGCTCGGGGGCGATCGGGTCGGGCCGGTAGCGGAAGTTCTCGGCGGCGACGAATGTCGCGAGCTCGCTGATCGAGCCGGTCATCCGAGCTCCGTGCCGAGCGCGACGAGCTGGAGGCCGGGGGTGCCGAGCGTCTCGAGCCGTTCCGCGGCGGCGGTGTAGCTGAGCGGTACGTCCTCCAGTCCGGCCGGCGCCGCGAGGTCGTCGGTGGTGCGGATCCGCATCGCCGCTGCCGGCGCCAGCTCGATCGGGTCGTACGGCGTGGCATAGCGGACATCGCGGCGGAGCGGGCTGCGCCCGGCCGCACCGGCGCTGAGGACGGCGTGCGCGACCGCGGTCATGGCGAAGAACTCCTCGGCGAACGGGCTCGGGAAGGCCAGTCCCGGGAAAACCAGCCCGGGGAACACGGTGTCGTAGTGCAGATCGCTCTGAGTGGCATCGGCCTCGTCCGTCACGATCCCGGACGCGTTGGCACCGAGCCGGATGCCGGCGAGCATGTCCTCGAACGCCGGCCGGCGCAGCTTCTCGTCATCGGTGAGCTCCAGGAACTGGCCCGGCGCGAAGTGGTCCGTCAGCGGCGAGACGGCCCCCACGTCGACGCCGGCTCCGCCCGGCACCAGCGGCAAGGGGGTCAGGGTCGGCTGACCGAGGTTGACCCTGGTCTCGCCTGCGGGCACGGTGCTCGGCCCCACCCGCGAGATCGTCGTCTCCAGCGGAACCACCCGCTGCCGGCCCTCCAGCTCCCCCAGTGGGTGGATCAGCAGTGGCGGATCGCCGGGATCGTCCCGCAGGGTGACGACCTGCCGTGCCCCGGCGGGCAGAACGGCCTGCCACGCAGCGGGCGCCGCGAGGGCGTCGCGGACGAGGTCGCGCGGATGGGCGATCGGCGGCGGCGGGTTGGTCGCATCGCCCCAGGTGAACGGGCCGACCTCGATGTCGATGTCGGGCACGATCGGCAGCTCCAGCGTCGCCGTACCGTGCGCGGTCCAGGGCGCCGGTCCCGAGAGGTGCAGGCTCAGCGACACGCCCGCGAACAGCTCGCCCTCGAAGCGGACGTCGAGGCCGGCGGTCAGGTCGACCTCGAACGAGAACGCCGGCGCCCAGCGGACGATCGCGTCGAGCTGGACGAAGCCGTGCACGCTCACCACGTCCAGATCGGCCGATGCCTCCAGCCGCCCGCCCAGCTGGAAGGAGTTGCTGGTGAACGCGACGTACGCCTCGGCGCGCAGGCTCAGCACGACCGGCGGGGACAGGTCCATGCTCAGCCGTTGCATGCTGGCCAGCTCTGCAGGCGGGTGGTACTGCGGGTGGAAGCCGCCCGCGGAGATCGCGAAGTCCGGGTCGGCGCCGTAGCCGATGTAGATCCCGAGGTCACCGCTGACCGGATAGCCCGCGATCCGCGAGCCGTCCATGATGATCAGCACCAGGATGTGCTCGGTCGTGATCTCGCTGAAGACCTGACCCTTCAGACTGACGATCGGCAGGCTCGGCGACGGCACGGCGAGCTCGAACGTGCCGAGCAGGACGACTTTCGGATCCGGCAGCTGCAGGATGACGGCGAGTGACGCGGTGACGAAGCTGACCGGTCGTCCCCAGCCGAGCTTGATCATCGGGCCGATCACGAAGCCGCCGGCACGTGGTGGGAAGACTGCGCCGAGGGTGCTCAGGATCTGCGGCGCCGCCGTGGCCGCGTCGGACGGGAACATCAGCTGATCGATCGCATGATCGTGGATCCTGTCCAGCAGGGCGGCGCTGTCCAGGCTGCGCTGCACGCCGACGATCCCGCCGACCGCGTTCAGCGTGAAGCCGAGGGCGATCTCGATCGCCGGGTCGAACGCGGCGGTGATCACCACGATGAACGAGAAGCCCGGATCGGCCGCCGTGTCGAGGATCCCGAATGCGGTCGCCTGCACCGGGCCGAGGGTGACCTGGAGCAGGCCGGCGTACGTCGTCCCGGAGACCTCGAGGTACCCGCCGCCCTGCACCGGCCCGGCATCCAGCGTCACGCCGATGCCCCGCGGCGGTTTGACGGCGATCGTGGCCGGGCTGCCGCTGCCCACCCCGTCGGCGTCGATCGTGACGCGGATGCCCACACCCTGCAGGGTGAACGTGATCACCCCGCCGAGAGTGGCGGTGAGCTCCGCCCCGAGGTCGATCGCGCCCGGTGCCTCGGCGGGTGAGTCCAACTCCAAGCCGCGGACATCAAGGGAGTTGCTGGACGACTTCGCTGGGACGATGACCGGGCCGTTGGTGGCGCCGGCCACGGTCAGCCCCTGCTGGGTGTCGGCACCGATCGTCACGTCGGCCGTCACCGACGAACCGCTGCCGACGAGCGTACGAATGAAGGAGTCGAAGCCGGCGCCGAGGGAGAAGCCGGCCTGGCCGATCGTCACCGCCAGGCTCAGCGCGCCGGTGTCCAGGTGGAGCTGAGCGGCCAATGAGACCGACCCGAGGTGCAACGGGATCGGACCGGACATCGTGCCGGGACCGGTCGACGTCACCCGATATCCCACCGTTGTGCCGTCGTACGTCAGCCCGCTCGGGGACGAGAGCCCGAGCTGCGCTGCCAGACCTGCCGGGGCGATGGCGGTGGCGAAGGGCGCGCTGAGCAGGGCGAGCAGATTCGTGCCGGGTCGGACCAGGTTGATCGCGTTGTCGGTGTGTCGGAGCGCACTGCCCAGGTCGGCCGCCGCCTGCTGGGCAACGGCCTGGGACGGGGACTGACCGAGATCGGTGCCGAAGGCCTGCAGAGCGTGCCGCACCTGCAGGAGCTCGGCCTCCACGGCGACCGGGCTGGCCGCTGGGGCCGCTCCGAGAGCGGCGGCCAGTGCCGCAGCGCTGCCCAGAGCGTCCGCCTCGACCTGCCGCAGTCGTTGCTCGGCAAACCCAAGCGCAGCCTGCAGCAGCGCAGCCCCCAACTCGGTCACGCGGACATGTCGGTTCTGGGATCTCGGTTCTGACGGCCCCTGACACCGTCAGTTCGGATTCAACTCCCTTTTACATAGATGAGCAATGGTTTTGAGTGCATCCTTCGGAGCTGTCGAAGGGCAGCGCTGCCACGCACGCCAACCGGCCGCATCCGGGCGATGCGGTGCGAAGACGAGCGCCACACGCAGGCACGCACCGCTCAGATCAGTGGACGTCGGAACAGGCTGACGTACCGATCCAGGTACAGCGGCCAGCCGCCCGCGCTGCCGACCCCGCGGACGACGGCAGGCCAGTCGGCGCCGTGTCGCTCGATCCCGCGATGCTCCAGCTCGACCCGGGTGCGGCCCGGATTCTCGGTGACGAACCTGACCTCGACCTCGCTGGCATGGGCAGGATCGCTCTCCACCTCCCATCGGGGTGCGATGGAACCGTCGACACCTCGATCGTAGATGTGACCGCCGACCCGTGGTTCGAAGACCGTCTCCGCGATCGGGACGGCCAGCAGATTGTGGTCGTGCGGCTTGATGTCGTCGAACCGAGCGACGAACACGTCGAACGCCGTCTCGATCGGCGCATCGACCGTCACCGTCTGGCGGACGACGGCGTCAAGGCCATTGTCAGCGTCGCTCATGACTTCTCCTTCACTCGAGGTTCTCTGCGGTCAAGGGGTTGTCCACGGTCAAGGGTTTCTCCGTGGTCACGTTGTTGTCCGCAGCGGGTTCAGCGCCGGCTGCGGCGGTGGACTCGACGATGTCTGCATATCTGGACAGTGCGTGTCGCCAGACGCTGTCCAGCTCGTCTCGTAGTGCCGCGACACCTCCCACCTCAACGCGATAGATGCGGCGGGTACCGGCTGCCCGTTCGGTGACCAGGCCGGCCTCCTTGAGCACCTTCAGGTGCTGGGAGACCGCGGAACGGGTGACTGGAAGCTCCGCCGCCAGTTCCGACACTGCCAGCGGGCCGTCGGCCAACCGCCGGACGATCGATCGTCGCGTCCCGTCCGCGAGTGCCGCCCACGCGACATCGAGTTGGTTAGTGGTCACTAACCGTTAGTGTGCACTAACGGATATCTGCCGTCAAGATCCGGTCGCTGCTGCCCTCAGGCATCTGTCGCACCGCCGGTCGGCGTGTCAGTCTGTGATCATGAGCGCTCCGACGACGAATCCCCCGGCTCACGAGAAGACGTTCTTCGGGCAGCCGAGGCTGCTCGCGAACCTCTTCGGCGTCGAGATGTGGGAGCGGTTCTCGTTCTACGGGATGCAGGGCATCCTGCTGATCTACCTCTACTACTCCGTCGACCAGGGCGGACTGGGCATCGACCAGCAGGCCGCAACCAGCATCGTGGGGGCGTACGGCGGCCTGGTCTACCTGTCGACCATCCTCGGTGCGTGGATGGCCGATCGGCTGCTCGGACCGGAGCGGATGCTCTTCTACGCCGCGGTGCTGGTGATGATCGGTCACATCTCGCTCGCGGTGCTCCCGGGGCTGACCGGAGTGGGTGTCGGTCTGGTCTGCATCGCCATCGGCAGTGGCGGGGTGAAGGCGAACGCGACCTCGCTGGTCGGATCGCTCTACTCCCCTACCGACCCCCGCCGCGATGCCGGGTTCTCGGTGTTCTATCTCGGCATCAACCTCGGCGCACTGCTGGGGCCGCTGCTCACCGGCCTGCTGCAGTCCACGCTCGGCTTCCACTGGGGTTTCGCGTTGGCAGCGGTCGGGATGGCGATCGGACTCATCCAGTACACGCTCGGTCGGAAGCGGTTCTCCGCCGAGTCCCGCGCGGTGCCCAATCCGCTGCCCCGCGAGCGCCGAGGAATCATGATCATCCTGGCCGCCGCGGTGGTGCTGGTGATCGTGATCTTGGCGCTGACCGGAGTGCTGAAGGCGACCCGGCTGGCCAACATCGTCGTCGGAGTAACCGTGGTCGCGGCGATCGCCTACTTCGTGATCATCCTGCGCAGTCACCACATCACCACCCAGGAACGACATCGGGTCGTCGCCTTCATCCCCTTGTTCATCGCCAGCGCGACGTTCTGGGCGCTCTACCAGCAACAGTTCACGGTAGTGACGATCTACTCCGACAAGCAGCTGAACCGCAACCTGTTCGGCTGGGAGATGCCGGTCTCGTGGGTCCAGTCGATCAACCCGATCTTCATCATCATCTTGTCGGGCGTCTTCGCAGCGATCTGGACCAAGCTCGGAGACCGCCAGCCGTCCACCCCGGTGAAGTTCGCCGCCGGAACAGTGATCATGGGCGCCGCCTTCCTGCTCTTCCTGCCGATGGCGAGCACCGAACCGAACAGTGCGCCCCTGCTGGGGCTGATCGGGATCTTGTTCGTCTTCACCATCGCCGAGCTGCTGCTCTCTCCCGTCGGGCTGTCGGCGTCCACCAAGCTCGCGCCGAAGGTGTTCCACACCCAGATGGTGGCGCTGTTCTTCCTCTCGGTGGCGCTCGGTACAGCGATGGCCGGTGTGCTGGCCGGTTACTACACCGACGAGGACCAGGTGACCTACTTCAGTGTGCTCGGCGGGATCGCCATCGTCATCGGCATCGCGCTGTTCGTGCTGAAGCGACCGATCGAGAAACTGATGGACGGCGTGCGCTGAGCGCCGAGCTCGGGCGACGGCCGGTCGACTAGGCTTCCCAGCCGGCAGCGTCGCGAGACGGCTGCGCCGAACCCAGATCTCGTCAGGAAGGCCGACCAGTGGACGTACTGCACGCCTGCTGGCTCGGCGGACGTCCGGGCATGCCGGGCCGGTTCGCGCTCTGGGGCGAGTCGTCCGCGCTGCCCGCCGCCGCACCCCGGGGGCAGGGACGCCCGCCGAAGGTCCGCGATCACCCGTACGCGCTCTCTCATGGCGACCTCGCGCTTCGCGTCTCTTCTCCGGTTGCGCTCCGCGCGGACTCCGCCCAGCTCGTCCTCTCCTTGCCGACCCGTGGCGGCGGACCGCTGTCGTCGCCAGAGCTGATCCGAGACGAGCTGCTCACCGAACGCGGCGCCGTACAGCCCGCCGCGTGGCGGATTCCGGCGCTGATCTCTGACGTGGACGACGTCCTCCAGCTGCTCCGTGACTTCCCTTCCGCCGAATCGGCCGCAGTCGCCGGAGCGTCGCTGCAGCATCTTCTCGACGTCGCCGACTTCGCCACGGACCTCGTACGACGTGGCAGGGTGCTGCCCATCGTGGTTCCCGACCCGCCGAGCGCTGTGTGGCGACCACTGCTGACCGGGCCCGACGTGGCCTGGACCCGGGTCCTCGCGTCGGCGGCCCCGGCGTCCTTGCTCGCCGCACCGCAGCCCGACCACGGCAGCCACTCCGGCGCCGACGTCGCCGGCGACCCCGCCGGTGGAGCTGCACGCGGTTGGGCCGATCTGCTCGACACCCTGGTCGACGCGACGGCCAGGGCCCGACTCGGCGCGCGCCGGCTGAGCGCTGGCCGATCGGGCTCGGCAGCGATGCGAGCCTGGCTTGCCGCCCTGACCGGCCGCGAGCGGCAGATCGGCGCGCTCACGGTCACCGAGGCGACGTCGTTGGCCACGGCCGTCGGCGATTGGCAGGCCGATGCGATTGCCGGCGACGTACGTGCCTGCTTCCGACTGGCCGACCCGCCGCCTGACACCGACGAGGACTGGCAGCTCAGGCTCGGGCTGCAGGACGCCGACGAACCCACCGTCGTTGTCGATGCAACGGCCGTCTGGACCTCACGCGACGGAACGCTCCCCGGCCTCGGCCGGAGGCTCGACTCACCGCAGGAGACCTTCCTCGCCGAGCTCGGCAAGGCGGCGCGGCTCTATCCGCAGCTCGACTCGGCCCTTCGTACGGCCCGCCCAGCCTCGCTCGCCATGGACATCGGCGATGCGCACTACTTCCTGCGTGAGGCGGCTCCGATGCTGTCGATGGCCGGCTTCGGGGTGCAGCTCCCCGGCTGGTGGACCCGCCCGTCGTCGCGTCTGGGGCTGAAGGTGACCGCGTCGACCCCGTCGCAACCCGGCAGGGTGTCGGGCGGCTCGAGCGGGGTCGGGTTCGGCGCGATCGCCGACTTCCGGTACGACCTGGCTGTCGGCGACGACACCCTGACCGCCGACGAGCTCGCGACGTTGTCGGAATCCAAGTCGCCGTTGGTGCGGCTCCGCGGCCAGTGGATCGAGCTCGATCCGCGCCGGCTCGCCGCCGGGCTCCGGATCGCCGGGACGACCGGCCAGACCTCGGTCGGCGACCTGCTCCGGCTCGGCCTCGGGGTGGATGCGACCCTCGAGGCGCTGCCGATCACCGACGTCGCAGCCGACGGCTGGCTCGGCGACCTGCTGGCCGGCGACACCGAACGGCGGCTCGAACCCGTCATGCCGGCGGCGTCGTTCACCGGTCAGTTGCGGCCGTACCAAGCCAGAGGCCTGTCCTGGTTGGACTTCCTGGGTCGATCGGGCCTCGGCGGCGTGCTCGCCGACGACATGGGGTTGGGCAAGACCGTCCAGCTGCTGGCGCTGCTGGCGGGCGACCTGGCCGAGCAGACCACCGACTCCGACCCCCGGCCCACTCTGTTGATCTGCCCGATGTCGCTGGTCGGGAACTGGCAGCGGGAGGCGGCCCGGTTCACCCCGGAGCTGCGGGTGCACGTGCATCACGGCGCCGAGCGGGCGCGTGGAACGGCGTTCACCGACGCCGTGGCAGCGAGCGATCTGGTCCTGACGACGTACGCCCTCGCCGCCCGCGACGCCGTCGCGTTGCGCAAGATCAACTGGCGGCGGATCGTGGTCGACGAGGCCCAGGCGATCAAGAACGCCGCAACCAAGCAGGCCACCCAGATCCGCTCGATCCCTGCGGACACACGGATTGCGGTGACGGGCACGCCGGTGGAGAACCGGCTGGCGGACCTGTGGTCGATCCTGGAGTTCGCCAACCCGGGCCTGCTCGGATCGGCCGCGACCTTCAAGAAGCGCTACGCCGAGCCGATCGAACGGCACGGCGACGACGACGCCGCAGAGCGGCTGCGCCGTTTCACCGGACCGTTCGTGTTGCGCCGGCTCAAGACCGACCGCTCGATCATCTCCGACCTGCCGGAGAAGCTGGAGATGGACGTCATCTGCAATCTCACGGCCGAGCAGGCCGCTCTCTACCAGGCCGTCGTGGACGACATGATGACCAAGATCGAAAACTCCGCCGGCATCGAGCGCCGGGGTCTGGTGCTGGCCACCATGACCAAGCTCAAGCAGGTCTGCAACCACCCGGCTCACTTCCTGCGCGACGGCAGCCGGCTGGCCGGTCGTTCCGGCAAGCTGGAACGACTCGACGAGATCATCGCCGAGGTACTGGACGCCGGCGAGCGAGCCCTGCTGTTCACCCAGTACGCCGAGTTCGGCAATCTGCTGCGCGGCCATCTGGCGGGACGGTTCGGTCGAGAAGTGCTGTTCCTGCACGGTGGAGTCGCGAAGTCTGCCCGGGACGAGATGGTGTCCCGCTTTCAGTCCGAGGATCCGTGGTCGCCGCCGTTGTTCGTGCTGTCGCTCAAGGCCGGCGGCACCGGCTTGACACTGACCGCGGCCAACCACGTGATTCATGTCGACCGCTGGTGGAACCCGGCGGTGGAGGACCAGGCCACCGACCGCGCCTTCCGGATCGGGCAGCGACGTTCGGTGCAGGTGCGTAAGTTCGTCTGCGCCGGCACGGTGGAGGAGAAGATCGCGGCCATGATCGCCGCGAAACGCGGGCTGGCCGCCAAGATCGTCGGCACCGGCGAGCAGTGGCTCACCGAGCTGTCGACCGCGCAGATCGCGGAACTGGTGCGGCTCGAGTCCGGAGCGGTGGTCGAGTAGTGGCGGGCAGGTTCGACGATCGCCGGCAGTGGTACCCGCCGTCGCGGCCGCGGGAGGTCGAGGGCGGTCTGAAGGCGCGGACCGCGCGCGGGAGCATCGGCTCGTCGTGGTGGTCACGCCGGTTCCTCGATGTGCTCGAGTCATTCGCCATGGGCGGCCGGCTGACCCGCGGGAGGACGTACGCCCGGAAGGGCCAGGTGATCTCTCTCGACGTCGCTCCGGGCGAGGTGCGCTCCTCGGTGCAGGGATCGCGGGCCCGGCCGTACGAGGTCGTGATCAAGCTGAAGCCGTTCGGTGAGCTGGTCTGGGCCAAGGCCGAGATCGCGCTGGCCGAGCAGGCACTCCCGGCAGCCAAGCTGCTCGCCGGCGAGGTTCCGCCGGAGCTCGACGAGATCTTCATCGCCGCCGGCGCGCCGCTGTTCCCGACCAGCGCGAGCGAGCTCGACCAGCGCTGCAGCTGCCCCGACTGGGGTGTGCCGTGCAAGCACCTCGCGGCGACGTTCTATCTGCTGGCAGAGGCCTTCGACGACGACCCGTTCCTGATCCTGCGCTGGCGCGGCCGCGACCGCGAGCCGCTGCTCGGCCGGCTCCGCGAGCTTCGTGGTGATCGGGCAGGTCGCGCCGTTGCGACCGATGAGGCGGCCCGGGTGGTCGCCGGGGCTGCGCTCGCGCTGGCCGGCCTTGAGTTCGGCGACCGTGACGAGGCATCGAGCGACCCGGCTCACTTCTGGCAGCCACCCGCGCCGCTGCCGCCTCGGCCCGCGAGCCTCGTGGTGGACCCGGACCTGGTCCTTCGTCAGCTGGCCACGCCGAGCACCGCCCTCGGCGGTGACCGGCTGGTGACCGTGCTGCAGGAGACCTATCGGCAGTTCGGTGGCGACTGATCCGGCTCCGCGCCCTGAGCCTCGCCACCATGTGCCCTGAGCCTGTCGACCATGTGCCCTGAGCCCGTCGACTATGTGCCCTGAGCCCGTCGAAGGGCGGCCGCCGGCCTGCCGAAGTCGCTCAGTTGTAGTCCGGCATCACCGTCTCGGCGAACTCCCGTGCCTGGTCAGCACCCTGGCCCGGCCAGCCGCAGACCACATAGTCGAGCCCCAGGCTGATCTTGTCCTCCAGGTCGCGACGGATCTCCGACATCGACTCCGAGATGGACAGCGAACCGGCTCGACCGATCGAGCCGGGATCTCGGCCGGCCTCCTCGGCCAGCCGATCGAGCTGCCGGGATCGCTCCACGTAGTCGGGACCACCCGCGTGCCAGACGTCGGCGTACCTTGCTACCAGCGGCAGCGTCCGTTTCGGCCCGGACCCACCGATCCAGATCGGTGGATGCGGTCGCTGCACCGGAAGTGGCCGCATCTGCGCCCGGTCCAGCGAAATCCGCTTTCCCGAGTAGGAGACGACATCGCCGGTGAACAACCGCGTCACGATCTCCAGCGTGTCCTCGAGGAGGTCGAACCGCTCGCCCGTCGAGGGGAACGGAATGCCGAACCGATCGTGCTCGTCCTGGGCCCAGGCTGCGCCGAGTGCCAGCTCGAAGCGCCCGTGGCTCGCGTGATCGACGGTCAGCGCCTGTTCGGCGAACACCGACGGGTGTCGATACGTCGCACCGGTGACCAGCAACCCGAGCCGGATGGTCGAGGTCATGCCGGCAAGGGCGGCCAGCGTGGTCATCCCCTCGAAGCACTCCCCCGGCCCCTCGCCGTACATCGGAACGAAATGATCGAAACCCCAGGCTCCGTCGAAACGGAGTTCCTCCGCCAGCTGCGCCCGCCGTACGACCTCGGCAAAGCCGACCCGCTGCTGCGCAATGTCCAGTCCGAATCTCACGGGAACACCTTCGCACTGCCGGCGATGGCTGGAACATCGCGTCCCGTGGACAGGACCCGAGGTTCCACTACGGTGGGCCGGTAGGGCCAGAACGTACGCGGGGTGCGAGCGAGGCCACACTGACGGTATGAGCCATCCCCCGAACGCGCTCCTGCCGTCGACGATGTCGCCGGGCGAGTCCGTCTCCGCAGCGCCACCCGGACCAGAGCCGCTACCGAACCAGATCCCGGGCGTACCCATCCCGGCCGGCCAGATCGACGCGGCGATCCAGCAGCTCGAGGCCGTCATCGACACGATCCGCAAGGACTCCGGCGTGCCGGCCATGGCCGTCGTCGTCGTCCAGTCCGACAAGACCTTGTACGAGCGAGCGGTCGGTGTCCGCGCGCGCGGCTCCAACGGCGGCAACGTGGACCTCGACACCGTCTTCCAGCTCGCCTCACTGTCCAAGCCGATCGCGGCGACGCTGGTGGCGCACGAGGTGTCCCGCGGCACTGTCCGCTGGGACACCACGGTGAAGTCGCAGCTGCCGTGGTTCGCACTCGCCGATCCCTACGTGACCGAGCACCTGACGATCGGCGACTGCTTCGCCCACCGCTCCGGCCTCCTGAATCAGTCCGGGGACGTGATCGAGGACATCGGCTGGAATCGACGCGAGGTTCTGGAACGCCTCAGATACCTCCCGCTCGACGGCTTCAGGGTCAACCATCACTACACGAACTGGGGTTTCACCGCAGGGGCGGAGGCAGTCGCGGCCGCGGCGGGCATGAGCTGGGAGGAGCTGATCGCCCAGCAGCTGTACGCACCGCTGGGGATGACGTCGGCAAGCTCTCGCTACGCCGACTTCGCCGGCAGGTCCAACCACGCCAGCGGGCACGCCTGGGTGGAGGGGCGGTTCCAGCCGTGGTTCGTCCGCCAGCCCGACCCGCAGTCGCCGGCCGGTGGGGTCAACGCGTCGGTGCGCGATCTGATCCCGTGGATGCAGCTCGTGCTCTCCGCTGGACAGCGGCCGAGGGACTTCATCTCCACCGGTGCCCTGATGGCCGCTCTGACACCGCAGAGCCTGGCCGGCCCACCCAGCGCGCTGGACGCCCGTTCGGCCTTCTACGGCTACGGAATCGGCGTGAACGTCCAGTCATCGGGACGCGTCCAGTACTCGCACTCGGGTGCGTTCTGCCTCGGCGCCGGCACGAACGTGATGTTCCTGCCGTCGGCCGACATCGCCATCGCCACCTTGACCAACGCGGCGCCCGTCGGCGCGGCCGAAGCGGTGAGCGCCGAGTTCATGGATCTGGTCCAGTACGGGAAGTCACAACGCAGGTGGTACGACTTCTACCACGAGCACATGAAATCGCTGCTCGATCCGGTGGGCTCGCTGGTCGGGAAGGCGCGCCCGGAGCATCCGGAGCCGCCGAAACCGGACGCCGTCTATCTGGGCAGCTACCACAACAACTGCTTCGGGACGATCGACATCGTCAAGAGCGGTGCGGACCTCGTCCTGCGGATGGGACCGGGCAAGGAGCCTTATCCGCTGGAGCCCTGGGCGGGCGACGAGTTCGTCTTCCCGGTGGTCTGCGAGAGTGCGCCGTTCGGCAGTGGGTCTTCCGTGATCTTCGCCGAGCCCGACGAGAATGGCACCTCGCCATCGGTGGTGATCGAGCTGCTCGACGACGATGAGCTCGGCACATTCTTCCGCCGACCATGACGGCATTGTGGCTGACCACCTGAGCTCGAACCGGCCATGCACGAAACGGCCATGCACGAAAGGGCACGCCGATCGGCCTCGTCGTCCCTGGTCCGGGCCGTGCCGGACCTGGGACGATGAGCTGAGCTTCCTTGTCGAGAGGTGATCCGATGCCCACTGGGCCTGCGCTTCGCGCCGGCGACACCGCTCTGTGCCCGATGATGGACGGACCCAAGCCACACGTCGGCGGCCCGATCACCCCGGCCGCAGCCGTCCTGACCGTGATGATCGGCGGGATGCCGGCGGCCGTGGCCAACGCCACGCCCGGCGGCATCGTCTGCGTGTCCCCCGCGCCCAACGGGATCGCAATGGGCAGCATGACCGTGATGATCGGCGGGTTCCCCGCGGCGAGACTGGCGGACATGAGCATGCACGGGGTCCCGATCACGCCGGGGCCGGGTTGTCCGACGGTGATCATCGGAGGGTGACCGAGCACCTCGACGACAGATGCTCCGCCGTCGCGACGAGTTGATCATGCCGAGCGTGCGCACGAGTCCTCGTCGTGAACTGCGGAGCATCCGTCGTCTGGTCGGCCTCGGTCAGACCGCCGAGTCCATCGTTGGGAACGCTGCCGACGGGGACCCGTCCAGCAGCGCACCGTTGCTG
Organism: uncultured Actinomycetota bacterium; assembly: GCA_963797165.1. Lineage (GTDB taxonomy): Bacteria > Actinomycetota > Actinomycetes > Propionibacteriales > Propionibacteriaceae > Microlunatus. The sequence continues at coordinate 870,474 of CAWCOM010000010.1, read as the reverse complement.
CGCGCCAGCTCCCCGAGCCACTCCGCGCTCGGTTTGGGCGTCCGTCGCTGGGTGTCCCGGTCGACCGCGATCAGACCGAACTTCGGCCGGTAGCCGAAGATCCACTCGAAGTTGTCGAATGCCGTCCACGCGATGTAGCCGCGGACATCGATCCCGTCGGCCAGACAGGATGCGACACCGGCGACCGCCATCCGTAGGTAGTCCAGGCGCTGGCTGTCGTCCTCGGTGGCCAGCCCGTTCTCGGTCACCATCACCGGGATCCCGGCAACCCTCCACGCCTCCCGGATGGTCGCCTCGAGCGCCTGCGGGTAGATCTCCTCCCCCATCTGGTTGACGACCGCTCCCTCCGGCGCCGGAGCCAGCCCGTCGGGGCCGAACACCGTCCGACCGTAGGTCTGGATGCCGACGAAGTCGTCTCCACGGGAGGCTTCCAGGAAGCGCTCGTTGACCTCACGGCGAAGCCGATCGGCGATCTGCTCGCCACCGGCAACGGCCTGGAGGTCGGTGTTGGCGAGGGTCCAACCGACCGGCAGGTCGGGGCGGTGTGCCTTGATCGCATCGCGACCGGCCCGATGGGCGGCCAGCTTGACGTCGTACCCGAGGTCGGTTGCGGTGAACTGGAACGGCGCGACCCGGTCCGCTGTGGTGCCGAGCGCGTGCGCAGCGGCGGCCCAGACGGGCACCTGGGACCGCGCCGACGGCTGCTCGCCACCAATGCCCAGGACGACGAGCAGATAGGGCAGGTTCGGTTCGTTCAGGGTGCAGGCGACCCCGATCAGATCGCCCAGCTCCCGGGTGACCACATCGCAGTAGCGGGCGAACAGACCGGGCGTGGCCGGATCCTCCCAGCCACCTTGGGCGAGCAGCCAACGCGGCGACGTGAAGTGGTGATAGGTGACGATCGGTGTCAGACCGTGCTGGTGGCAGGCTTGCAGCACCTCGCGGTAGTGGTTCAAGGCCGCTGCCGAGAACTCGCCGGGCTCCGGTTCGATCCGGGCCCACTCGACCGAGAACCGGTAGCTGGTGAAGCCCAGTCGAGCGATCAGCGCGATGTCGTCGCGGAACCGGTGGTAGTGATCGACGGCGTCGCCGGACGGTTCGGCGAAGATGGTTCCCGGCAGGTGCTCGAGCAGCCACGTGTCGCTGTTGACGTTGCCGCCCTCGACCTGATGGGCGGCCGTGGCGACACCCCAGTGGAAGGCAGCGGGGAAGGTAGATGTGGTGGTCATCGGTTTCTCTCGTTTCTCCGACTTGTCAGCGTCTCAGACGGCTATGACCGGCTGTGACGCTGACAAGTCGGGGTGGTGGTTGGTTCAGCGGGCGTTCTTGATCCGGGTGACGGTGAAGGCGCCGAGCGCGCAGACAACGGCCGCACCGATCCACAGCACCTGGTAGTTGTGACCGGCGCCGATGGCGAGCACGGCCGGCGCGAGGGCGGGGACGACGATGTTGGGGATGTTGAGCGCGAGACCGAAGACCGCCATGTCCTTGCCGGTGTCGCGGGCGTCGGGAAGGACCGCGGCACAGAGCGCGAGATCCACGGTGAGGTACATGGCCTGTCCGACCGCGAAGATCAACCAGGCCACCAGGAACTGACCGAAGCTGGTCGCGGTGCCGGCGACCACCAGGGCCAGGGCCATCAGCAGCGCCGCCGCGACGACGAACGGCTTGCGGCGACCGACCTTGTCAGACAGCCATCCCGACAGGATGAAGAAGACGACGCTCACCGGCGCCGAGGCCAGCGTCAGGGTGCCGGCGTTGCGACCCGCCTCGCCGATCGACAGCCCGAGCCCGTCCATCATGAAGTAGATGAAGAAGGCGAACAGCGCGGTCATCGCGACGCCGGCCAGGAAGCGTGAGATCCAGGCCCAGCCGAAGTCCGGGTGCTTCCTGGGACTCACGATGAATCCCTTCGCGATCCCGGCGACGTTCAACGGCGGCACCTCGGCCCTGGACTTCGCCGGGTCTTTGTACAGCAACAGAAGCGGCATGCTGGTGACGATCGCGAGCAGCACCGGGACGGTCATCATCAGCAGCGGAGTGCCGACCAACCACGCGGCCAAGTACGAACCCGCCGACATCGCGAGCGCACCGAACAGGCCCATCAGACCCATCACGCGAGCACGCAGCCGGTCGGGGACGCCCTCGACCGGGATCACCGCGTACGCATTGAAGGCGGCCTGAGCGGTGGCGATGCCGATCACGTACGCAGCGATGATCACCGGGATCGAGGCGACCGAGCCGATCACGGCCATCGCCAGCAGTGCCGGCAGCAGACAGCCGATGATCCAGGGCCGACGCCGTCCGAAGCGGCTTGTCGTCCGGTCCGACAGTGCGCCACCGAGCGGAACGGTGAGCAGCATCAAGAAGGCGCCGATGGAGACCGCCAGGCCGTACGTCGTCTCCTTGCGGGTCGGGTCGATGGTCGCGATCCGCAGCGACAGCGCGGTGCCGAGCGTGAGCATCATGACGTACATGCCAACGGCCGCGATCAGCACGTAGGCGATAGTGCGGCGCACCGTTCGCCGATCCAGGGTGGCGGGTGGGTGGAGGGTTGGGCTCGCCACGCCGACTGGCGGTGCGGTGAGGGTGGTGTCGCTCATCTGTGCATTCCTCTACGTCGAGGGAGCCGCAGGCTCCGTGCGTGATCGGGTGGGGTGTCCGTCGGGTCCTGCGGACCCCGTGCACACAAGCGTACGACAACTTTGACCACTTTGGAATAGATTGGACCATAATTCTGACCACTTTGGTACGAGTTGACCGGTTAGCCTGTGAGGACCACCTGATCGACACGAAGGAGAGCGCTGAATGTCCACCGGCGAGGCTCGCCAGCGCGCCCCGTACGCCAACGGCCGGCGGACGCGTGCCGCGCTGGTGGCGGCAGCGTTCGACGTGTTCGCCGAGAAGGGATACCAGCGTCTCTCGCTGCGCCAGATCGCTGACGAGATCGGGACCAGCCACACGGCGCTGTTGCACCACTTCGGCTCCAAGGACGCCCTACTCAACGCGGTGCTGGACGAGCGCGAGGCGCGCGAGGGCCCGGTCCGCGGCGAGTTGATCAAGGACCGCGGCCTGCTGGACGCGCTGCCCGAGATCATGCGGCGGAACGCGGCGAACCCGGGCGTCATCCAGCTCGACTCGATCCTGCGCACCGAGGCGCTGCAGCCGGACCACGCGGCGCACGACGTCATCCAGCAGCGAGAGCGTGAGTTCGTCGAGTCCGTCCGAGCCGAGCTGGCCGTCGAGGATGAGGCCGGGCACCTCCGGGACGGTTTGGATCTCGATCTGATCGCCCGGCTGATCACATCGCTGGTCGAGGGAATCCAGCTGGCCTGGCTCGCCGACGACTCCGTCGACATGGCCGCCCACCTCGAGGCGTTCGTCGACCTCATCCGCAGGCCGGCGCCCGACGACGACCGATAGGCTGCCGCCAGTCGATCAGGGTTGGAGCCATGAGCAACATCTCGATGCACGAGCACCTGCCGTTCGACGAGGCGACGGCGCCGTCGCTGGTGTCCACCGGCGAGCTGCCGCCTCCCGAGCAGATCATCGATCTGGTCAACGAGGCCTACGAGCGCTACCGGTCGAATACCGAGGGCGCGGTGGCCGACTACATCCCCGCCCTGGCGAGCGCCTCGCCCGAGCTGTTCGGGATCTCCGTCGTCGGCGCGGGCGGTCGCTCCTTCGAGATCGGCGACCTCGAGCAGGCGTTCTCCATCCAGAGCGTCTCCAAGCCGTTCGTCTTCGCCCTCGTCTGCGAAGCGATCGGCTACGAACAGGCGCGGCTCCGGCTCGGCGTGAACAGCACCGGATTCCCCTTCAACTCGTTGATGGCCGTGGAGCTGAACGACGACCGGACGATGAACCCGCTGGTCAATGCCGGCGCGATCGCCACCACGAGCCTGGTTCCCGGCGACTCGGCCGAACAGAAGTGGGAGACGATCCGTGCCGGGTTGTCCCGCTTCGCCGGCCGCGAGCTCACGATGAGTGAGGACGTCTACGCGTCGGAGTCGGCCACCAACTTGCGCAACCACGGCATCGCCCGCCTGCTGGCGAGCTACCAGCGGCTCTACTTCGACCCCGATCAGGCCACCGACGTCTACACCCGGCAGTGTTCCCTCGACGTGACCGTGCACGATCTCGCGGTGATGGGCGCGACGCTCGCCGACGGCGGAGTCAACCCGATCACCGGTGAGCACGTCGTCGGCCGGGGGGTGTGCCGGCGGGTGCTGGCGGTGATGGCCACGGCGGGCCTCTACGAGCTGTCCGGAGACTGGTTGTACGAAATCGGCATCCCGGGCAAGAGTGGGGTCAGTGGTGGGATCGTGACGGTCTCGCCCGGCAAGGGCGGACTCGCCACCTTCTCGCCACCGCTGGATGCCGCCGGCAACAGCGTACGCGGGCAGCTCGTCACGAAGTTCCTGGCCGAGCGGCTCGGACTCAACCTGTTCGCCTCCGTGCCGGTCGAGAGCCGAGCCGCGCCAATCACCTCATGACGCGGGGCAGCCGACCATGATCAACTTGGGTGAATGATCAAGTTCTGGGTGCGGTCTGCGCCGCTGACGCGGCTCCGCCCGCCCCCTTGGGGCCTGCCGGCCCTCCAACCGCTCGCCCCTGTCGGGGCCACGCTTCATCACCGGTGAACGGCCACCGGACACCGCTGCGGTGTTGATCATGTGATCCTTCTCCACCACCGAGCTCGAGGCGGAGACCGGCGTGCCCCGGAACAACCTCGAGGGTCCATAGCGACAGGCCGGCTCGACACCGACGGCAACGGCGGTACCAAGGTCGATCGTGGCCACACATCGTCGGTTCGCACCCGACGCACAGCCTAGCGTTCGCAATAGTCGCCGAGCGAGGCAGGGTGTCCGGGCCGGTTCATATGGCACAGCCAAAATCGCCTAGCAAATTGCCATACCAAGCAGCGACAAAAGATGCAAAACTGAACGATCATTCGGCCGACCCTTGGAGGGGATGTCATGGCCACGCAGGTGCTTGGTCGTCTGATCTGTGTGTTCCGCAAACATCAGTGGCGGTTCGAGCACAACCGCGAGACGCAGGGGTTGGAAGCGGACTGTTTGCGCTGCGGGGCGCATAAGTCCGCGTATCCAGGTCCCAGGGAGCCAAATCTAGGCGCGCGGAGTGGCCGCCCTCCTTTCCAGGGGAGCCCAGACGGAGGGCACATCGGCGGAGGGGATGCAGGCGGCGGGCATGGGTTCTGATCGGGCTGCAGCGCTAGTCGACGGAACCCTGCAGAAGGTCGCCTGCGAACCTTCCACTCTGGCTTGCTGCTGGAGCTCGCTCCAATCGCGGAGGTCTTCCCCGACCAGGTCCGGATGTAGGTCAGGTCCGCGACCCAGGTTCGGCGCGGCCGCGACCCAGGTTCGGCGCGGCCGCGACGAACTGCCGGTTCACCTTGTCGGCCGGTCGTGGAGTCTCCGCCCGTCGCCGTTGGTGGTCTTGCGGGTCTTCTCCCCGGGATCCCGCGGAGGCCAGCCGTCCGCATCAACCGCTCGACGGTGCAGCGGGCCACCGTGACGCCGTCCCGCTTCAACTCGGGCCAGACCTTACGGGCGCCGTAGACGCCCAGGTTGTCGACGTGCACCGGTTCGATCTCCTTGGTCAACTTGCGTCGCGTTGCTGGCGCGCCGACGGGGTGTGGTTCTTGGTGGCGTAGTAGGTGCTCGGGGCGATCTGCACGCCCGCCTCGCGGAGGACGGCACAAATCGGCTCGACCCCCCGCAAATTGATCAAACGCATTGAGTCTTATCGATATGTGCGGGATGCTGAAGTTATATCGACATATGTCAATCGGAAGGTGGAGACGATGGAGACCATCGGTGACGTGCCGGAGGAGGTGCGGCTGCGCCAGACGGCAGCAGCGGTGGCAGACATCCACAGGCAGGGCCGCGGGTGCGACAGCGGGACCACGGACATGCCGACGACCGGCGGCTACCGATGAGCCCGGTCGGCGCAGCGGTCGACGTCGCGGTGGTCGGGGCCGGCCAGGCCGGGTTGGCCGCCGGCCGGGCACTGCAGCTAGCCGGCCTGAACCTCGTGATCTTGGAGGCGGCGCCGGAAGTCGGCGGGTCCTGGCCGGACTACTACGACAGTCTGCGTCTGTTCTCTCCCGCCCAGTTCTCCGCGCTGCCCGGCCTACCACTGCCCGGAGATCCGGACCGCTATCCGACGCGGAACGAGATCACTGACTATCTCCACGCCTACGCCGACACGTTCGACTTGCCGGTCCGCACCTCAGCGACGGTGACCGAGGTGGTCCGCGACGGCAACCGGTTCCGCCTGCGGGTCCAGGACGCGCCGTCGGTGACGGCGCGTGCGGTGATCGCGGCATCCGGCGGTTACGGCCACCCGCACGTCCCGCCGCTACCCGGTCTGAGCGACTACACCGGCCGGCTGCTGCACACCGCCACCTATCGCCGCCCTGAGTCCTTCGCCGGACAGCGCGTGGTCGTGGTCGGCGCCGGGAACAGCGCAGTCCAGATCGCTGTCGAGCTTGCCGAGGTGGCCACGGTCACCCTGGCGACCCGTGAACCAATCCGGTTCGTCCCGCAGACTCCGCTCGGCATCGACGTGCACTATTGGACGCACTGGACCCGGCTGGAGGCGCTGCCCCTGGGTCGCCGCGCCGCCACCGGCGCCGGAGTCCTCGACACGGGACGGTACGCGGCCGCGCTCGCCGTCGGTCGACCCGACCGGCGGCCCATGTTCACCCGGCTGACCTCCACCGGCATCGCCTGGGCCGACGGCAATGAGGAGACTGTTGACGCTGTCATTCTGGCCACCGGCTACCGGCCTGACCTCCGATACCTGACCGAGCTCGGTGCGCTTACCTTGGACGGGTGGCCGGTCCACTGCCGCGGCATCAGTCTCACCGTTCCACGGTTGGGCTACGTCGGAGTACCGGGGCAGACCGGCTTCGCCTCCGCCACCGTCCGCGGCGTCGGCGGCGACGCCCACCGCGTGGTCCGCCGCCTCCACCGGGCCCTGAAAGTCGACGCCACCAAGCCCGCGACCTGCCGTGTCCCCGCCCTGGCCAGCCGGTGACCGCTGCGGAAGCCGGCGTGCCGGGTGGAGCCGGAGACTCGCAGTGTTCTCGGGGAAGATGCCGGACTGGATGGTCCAGATCCCGGCTGTCTACTTCCCCGCCCACACGTGTTCACCCAAAGCATCGACTGGGAACTCGGCCCGATGCACGCCCAGATCCCCATCCCGGACAGCATCTCGAAGCCCGCCGTCGCCATCACCGGCATCGCCTGCCTGCTCATCTTCGTCGCCAAATGGTCCGTACTCCGCACCCTCGGCGCCTGCGCCATCCTCGGCATCCTCACCCAGCTGCTGCCAATGCGGTAACACGACTGGAGCCTGGGGCACGCCGCGACGGTCCAGCCGCGGCCTTGCTGAATGTGGCGCCGCAGCGGATCGGTGGGTCAGGATGCGGCTTGGTCGGCGAGCCGGTGGACGCGCCGGTCGAGGTCGGCGTACGCCAGCTCGAAGGCAGCGTCGGTGTTGACCCGGACCGGGTCGGGGACCGACCAGTGCAGCCGCGGCTGGTCGGGGTCGAGCTCCTCGTGGGCGTTGTCGCACACCACGACCAGCAGGTCGTCGACGCCCAACTCGTGGGGCAGTTGGGTGGGCCGCTTGTCGTGGAGCTCGAGGCCGTGGCGGCGTCCCGCGGCGACAGCGCGGGGATGGATCCTCGGTCCGGGATGGGTGCCGGCTGAGATCGCGGGAATGGAGCTGAGCTGACCCCATCGGGCGGCGGCGAGCTGCGACCGGGCCGAGTTCGCCGTGCAGACGAAGATCACCCGGGACGCGGTCAGGCTGACCCCGGCGGGCAGGCGGGCTGACATCGCTACGGCCCACACGACCGGATTGTCGTTGCGCAGCGTGACGTAGCTGCGTCGTCGATCACCTTCGGACCGGAGGCGGCGGATCACGCCGGCCGCCTCGAGGACGTGCAGGTGATGAGCCAGCAGGTTGGTGCCGACGCCCAGCTGGGTAGCCAGGTCGCCGGGCGCCAGGTCCCCGCCGGCCAGCCTATCCACGATCTCCAGCCGGACCGGTTCGCCGAGGGCAGCGAACACAGCGGCCCGCCTCATGATCCGGTCGTCGCTCATCGATTTGCCTCCATTGCCATTGAGTCAAGTATGGTGGAGCTATGCCGCACGTCAAATCCCCGTACGGGCATCGTCTGATCGCGGAGTTCCTCGGCACCGGTCTGCTGGTGACGGTGGTAGTCGGCTCGGGGATCGCCGCCGCGCAGTTGTCGGCCGGCGATATCGGGCTGCAGCTCTTGGAGAACAGCACCGCGACGGTGTTCGGCCTGGCGGTCCTGATCTTGATCTTCGGACCGGTCTCGGGCGGCCACTTCAACCCGGTCGTGTCGGCGGTGGACTGGCTGCTCGGCCGGCGAAGCGACACCGGGCTGGGCGGGGTCGAGGTGGCCGGCTACAGCGGCGCGCAGATCATCGGCGGCGTCCTCGGAGCTGTGCTGGCGAACGTGATGTTCGACCTGCCCCCCATCGAGATCTCCACCAAGGACCGGATCAGTGTGGGCCACGGGGTCGGTGAGGTGGTGGCCACCGCCGGGTTGGTGCTGCTGATCTTCGCGCTGGCCCGGTCCGGCCGGCCCGGGTTGTCGGCGGCCGCGGTCGGCGCCTACATCGGGTCCGCGTACTGGTTCACCAGCTCCACCTCGTTCGCCAACCCGGCGGTGACGATCGGGCGAATCTTTTCCGACACCTTCGCTGGCATCGCCCCCGGATCGGCACCGCTGTTCATCGGCGCGCAGCTGGTCGGCGGCGCAGTCGGCCTCGGCCTGGTGCTGCTGCTGTATCCCGACGCACCGAAGGTGGCCGACCGCGTTGTCGTGCCGCACGACACGACCCCCACTACGAAGGAGAACTGAGCATGTCAAAGCCGAGCGTGTTGTTCGTCTGCGTGCACAACGCGGGTCGATCCCAGATGGCGGCTGCGTTCCTGACCCACCTGTCTCAGGGTGCCGTGGAGGTCCGGTCGGCGGGATCCGCGCCGGCGGATCAGGTGAACCCCGCCGCGGTGGCGGCGCTGGCGGAGGTCGGGATCGACATCTCCACCGAGCAGCCCAAGATCCTCACCGACACCGCGGTCCGCGAGTCCGACGTGGTGATCACCATGGGCTGCGGCGACAGCTGCCCCTTCTACCCGGGCAAACGGTACGAGGACTGGATCCTCGACGACCCGGCCGGCAAGGGCGTCGAAGCTGTCCGCCCGATCCGCGACGAGATCCGCCGCCGCGTCGAGAAACTCCTCGGCGAACTCGTCCCGGCCTGACCTCGCAGCGACAGGAGCGGACGTGCCACAAGCGGACGTGCAACAACACCCGACAAGGCTCGTGATCATCGGCGGCAGCGACGCCGGGATCTCCGCGCTCGTGAGCTCAACGCCACCACCGACGTGACCGTCGTGGTGTCGGACGGCTACCCGAACGTCTCGATCTGCGGAATCCCGTACTACGTGTCCGGGGAGGTCGGGCACTGGACCCGGCTGGCGCACCGCAGCCGCGCCGACCTCGAGGCGACCGGTATGCGGCTGCTGCTCGACACCCGCGCCACCGACATCCACCCCGCCGACCAAACCGGTGGGACGGCGACGGCAGCCGGCCGCTCCGCGACCACCTCCAGCACAGAGTCGACGAACTGATCGACACCCTGACCTCCCGACACACCACCCATCAGGCGCGGGGTCGCTCAGCAGACGGCGTCTCCGGCGGGGACGTCCGGGGTCGAGAGGTCTGGGGTCGGGACCGACCCGGCGGCCAGGCCGGCGGCGAGCAGCCCCGCCGCAGCCATGACGGCGCGCCAGTCCAGCCGGGCGGCGAGGGCGGCGGTCATCGGGGCGAAGATCGTGCTCGCCAACCCTCCGGCCAGCGTCAGCAGCGTCAACGCCTCGACCCGACGCGGGCCGGCCCACCGGGTCAGTGCGGCGAACGCCGGCGGATACAGCACCGCGCTCATCGCCGCCCCGGCCAGCACCCAGGCGGCGGTGAACCACAGCAGCGTCGGGGCTAGCGCCACCCCCACCACTGCGACCGTTGCTGTCGCCGACCCCAGTGTCCTCAGCCACCGCGGCCCGTGACGGTCGATCCACTGGCCGACCCCGATCCCGGTCAGGCCGGACACGACCAGCGCCGCCGAGAACGCCCCGGACAGTGCGGGTGGCGACCAGCCGGTGCCAGCCGCGATCCGACCCGACAGCACCGGGAACGCGTAGTACAGGACTCCCCAGCTGACCATCTCGGTGACGCACAGCACCGCCAGAACTCGACCGAACGCTGCCCTGTCGAGGCCAGGTCCGGCCGAGCTCTCGACCAGCTGGGCTACTGGTCGGGTCACTCCGGTCGCGAGCCGATCATCACCAGCTGCGGCGCAACCGTCAGCTCGACGCTCGACGCCGGTCCACAACAACCACCGGCGGCGCTCTCGGGGTCGTCGAACACCCCCGATCCGCCGCACCCCTGCTCCGGTTGGGCCAGCTCAGGCGCCCCATGGGGCGTACCGATCCGCACGAGTGGATGTTGGGGTCGATCTCGCCGGCCAACTCCCGCGGCGCCTGCAGCACCGGGTCCAGGTCCAGCCGCACCTCCGACAAGAACGACAGATCGGGCCGAAAGCCGGTCAACACCACCACCCGATCAGCAGGCTCCAACCGGCGCCCGTCCTCACCGACAACAACCGCGCCAGCGGCAGTCACCAGGATCGCCTCCGCGCGAAACCCGGTGACCAGTCGGACCTGGCCCGCGTCGACCGCGGCCTTCGCCCGTTGGCCCAGCGCACCACGCTGCGGCAACGCGTCCGAGGCCCCGCCGCCGAAGGTTTCGCCGACCTGACCCCGGCGCAGCACCCAGGTCAGCCGGACCGACCCGGCCAGGTCGATCACCGCGGTCATCGCCGAATGGCCACTGCCGACCACCACGACATGGCCGCCGGCCAACTCAGCCGTCTCGGCCGCCGACGGTGGCCGGTAACTGACCAGACCGACGTCGGCTGCCGCGATCTCACCGATCGCCGGCAACCCGTCGGCACCAGCCGGTCCGGGCCGGCCCCAGGTGCCGGACGCGTCGACCACCGCCCGGGCTTCGATCCGGTACTCACCATCCGGGCCGGCCACCAGCACGGTGAACGGCTGATCCTCCCGGCCAGCGGAAACGAGCCGGTCCCGGCCGCGGCGGGACACCCCGACCACCCTGGCGCCGTACCGCACCCGATCACCCAGCACTCCCGCGAGCGGGGCCAGGTACTGCTCGATCCACGCACCACCGGTCGGATAGCCCGACGTCGGCGGCTGCCAACCCGTCGGCTCCAACAGCCGAGCGGCCGCGTCGTCGACGCCCATCCAGCTCACGCCCATGTCCGCCGGCCACTGGCCGGACGTCGAGGCGATCTACGCCGCCGGAATCGCCACCGGCCACGCCACCTTCGAAGCCGCACCACCCGACTGGCCGGCCTTCGATGCCGCCAAGCTGGCGAACCAGCGCCTCGTCGCACTCAGTCGCACCGGCACTGTGTTGGGCTGGGCGGCCGCCTCGGCGGTCTCAGACCGCTGCGTCTACGCCGGCGTCGTCGAACACTCCGTCTACGTCGCCCCGGCGGCGCAGGGCCGAGGGATCGGCCACGCCCTGCTGACCGCGCTCGCGCAATCCACCGAAGCAGCAGGAATCTGGACCATCCAATCCGGCATCTTCCCCGAGAACACGGCCAGCCTGCAGCTCCACCAGGCGACCGGTTTCCGCATCGTCGGCCTGCGGCACCGGCTCGGACGGATGACCTACGGACCACTCGCCGGGCACTGGCGAGACGTCATCATGATCGAACGCCGCAGCACCCTCGCCGGCCAAGACTAGGCATCGCGGCCGGCAGTATCGCGGGCGCCCGCAGCACCCTCGCCGAGGGTGAGCTGACGGCGATGATGCTCATAGTGTTCGGTGCCGTAGTGGTACACGTCCAGCACCGTCATCGTGGCCCGAAAATACGGATCCCACCCCGTCGGAAAATGCATTCGCAACGCCAGACCCTCCTCGGTCTCCCGCTCGAGCCGGCGGCACAGAGCACGCACGGTGCGATCCAGCAATGCGGCCATCGCCGCCGGACGCAGGAACTGCCCGCCGCCCACCGAACCCAGATAGTTGATCACATGGAACGGGCGACGACATGCGTTCAACACAGCGGCGAACCGCCCGCTCCACCCCAACCGACCCAGCAGATGCACCAGCGGCATCAACGTCCGCACAATCAAGAAACCGAACACCATATGAAACAGCAGCTGCCTGTTCGTCCACCGCGTACCGTGCGACCGTCGATGCAGGTCCGCAAGAGTTGCTTGCTGAGCAAGTCGACGAAAGTCGGCCCTCGCCAGCGTCAACTCCTCGGTAACCCCAGCACGATCCATGCCATCCACTGTGCTCCGGCTCGCCGGCACTGTCATCGTCCAGGGCGAACGTTGCGGGACACACCGCGGACGGACCGCCTGGTGCGAGACAAACCGAGTCGAGTCCGCTGTGACGGTGTGATTCAGGTCCACCTAGTCGCGGTCGAGCAGCAGCGGCTGGCCGACAGGAGGCCGTCCACCTGGCGGCGGTCCTCACGGATGATCTGCCGGAGCCCGTCGACTGTCTGGTGCGGCCGATCGACGAGCCAGGAGCGTTTGCTGCACCAACTGGCCCCGCCGTCAGCCTCGCCGATTCCGGGGCCAAGCGAGATCAACGGCCCGGTGGCGTGCGCGCCCGCTCAGTCAGAGCCGCTGTTCGACTCGTTCCCGCAGGATCGGTAGCCCTTCACCGCCGAGGTCGTCCAGCGCCTGAGCGCGGCCGGCGGCGGCCATCAAAAGCGCCTCACCGGGGCCGCTGACCTCGGGCCCGTCGCCGACGAACCACGCGACGTCGGTGGCCTTGAGCTTCAGATCCTTCGCATTTCCCTTGGTGGGCAACGTTGGTGCCCCGAGCGAGAAGGTGAGAGCTGGGACGAGGCGATGCTCGGGAATGGTGCGCGGCAGACCCAGCGCTCTTCTGATGTCTTGATGGTGAATGGTTCCGTCGGTCAGCGCGATGCCTCCCTTGAAGCCCGAGGGAAGCCCGCTGGGTCGCCGGTTGCGGGCCACGAGATCGATAATCCCGTCCGTATCCAGACCCCGGTAGCGGCTCAGCGCGACTTCGTTGACCTTTCCCGTGCGGAGCCCGCCGCGGAGGAACGTGGCCACGGTTGCGGCCGTCGACAACTCGTCGTAGCTGACGATGTGCGTGGCGACGTCGCGGACTCGCCAGCTGCTGCAGAGTGACTGGGCCCCCCACTGGTCGGGCGTGAGCTCGCACAACAGGTCCAGCAGGTCGGCGCGCTCCTCCTCGGCCAGCGGCAGCAGGTCGGGCCTGCTCATGAGGCCAGTTCGTCGCGCGCGACCGCCGCGTACCTGCCGAGGTAGAGCGGCCAACCGTCCGGCGCGTCGAGTCCGGCTCGCAGGGACTCCCAGCCTGCGCCGTGTCGGTCGATGTGTCGGTGCACCAGGGTGACGCGGGTGTGGTGGTCGTCTTCGCCGACGAAGGTGATCTCGACCTCGCTGGCACGGTTCAGGTCCGCGGTCACTTGCCAGTCGGGTCCGATGTCCCAGCTGAAGGCGATGGTGTGAGGCGGGTCGAAGGTGAGCACTCGACCCCAGCGGCAGATCGTGCCGTCGACTCCACGGTCGTAGAGGTCACCTCCTGCATGCTGCTCGAGGACGGTCTCGACGATCGGAACGGCAAGCAGGTTGTGCTCACGGGGTTTGATCTTGTCCAGGTCGGCGAACTTCCAGAACGCCTCGGTAGGAGCTAGATCGACCACCACCTCGTGTCGAACCGTCCCATCTGGCTGCACAGTCACCCGATCTCCCCTTCGTGTTCGTTCGTTGTGGCCGAAAGGTTTCCCAGTGCACCGGACCAGAACTGGTCCAACTGCCGGCGGTACCGCTCCAGGCGGGCCGCGTCGATGCTGTACACCCGTTGGCGCCCCAGGGGCTCATCCCGCACGATCCCGGCCTCGCGAAGAAGTTTGAGGTGCTGGCTCACCGCTGGTCGGCTGATCGGCATGTCGTCGGCCAGTTCCGCAACGCTGCACGGGCCGCGAGACAGCCGCTCGATGATCGTCCGGCGGCTGGCGTCGCCAAGCAACGCCCAGGCGTCTGACCGGTAAGTCGTCACGAACCGTAAGTTACTACTTACCGTTTCATGAGGACAAGTGCGCCCGCTAGCTTGTCGCTTCGAGCCAATGGAACCGGCTGCCCCAGCAGATGCACATCCAGTGCCATCCACCGGGCATACGGGCAGCTGACTCGTGCCAACCGACTTACGGATCATCGGATCGATGCTCATCACGCCGCCGAGAATGCGCGATGCGCCCTCACGCCGATGACGAACCTGCCGTCCGGCACCGGCGTTGGCTTCTCGCTGACCGTCTGCGGTTTCGACAATGCTGCGACCGGCCCTGGTAGCCGAGCCCTCGAACGCGTCTAGAGACGTGATCAGTGGCGCGGTAGTTGTTCGCGCTGGGGGACCGCATCGGTAGTTCGGCTATGCCGAAGGGGGCAGACCGCGTCGCCCCTCTAACGCGCGGGCCAGGCCGGCCAGACCGACGACGAGGGCGTCGCGTTCGGCTGGGGTCAGGGCGCCGAGCAACTGCTCGTGACGGGCCCGCAGTTCACCTCCCAGCCGCTCGGCGACGGCGCGGCCCTCCTCTGTCAGCCGCAGCTGATTGAAGCGGCGGTTCGATGGCGTCCGCTCGCGTGCGATCCATCCGCGGCGCTCCAGCCCGGCGGCCAGCCGGCTGACCGTGCTCTTCTCCAGCCCCAGCAACTGACCGAGCTCCTGCTGCGACATCCCCTCCACATCGCCCAACTCCCCCAACGCCATCACTTCCGACAACGACATCTTCAAGCCGGCGTGTTGGTGGGGCTCCAGGAGACCGCCGAGCCGGATGAGGCGTTGCAGCGACCGCCGCAGCTCGTCGTCCGGGAACTGATGACCAGTGATGAGTTGTGTCATGCAACTGTGCCGCCTATGCTGAAGTCACAAGGGTTGTCCGATACAACTATAGGAGATGCCGTGCCCGTCCTTCAGCACCATGCCCACCACCGAGCCACCATGTACGGCCTCGCTGGCCATCCCGGACATTACGAACGGTTCGCCGCCGTCCTGGCCGGACCGCTGTACCGACGGGTCGTGGCCGACGTGAGCGCGGAGCAGCTACCGGCGGGTGCAGTCGTGCTCGACGTCGGTACCGGACCCGGCCGGGTGCCGATGATGATCGCCGAGAAATGCCCGCAGCTGTCGCTGATCGGGGTCGACCTTTCGCCGGAAATGATCGCCCACGCCACCGCGACGCGCAGTCAGGTCTCCGGCCCCGGCCAGGTCGGGTTCCAGGTCGCCGATGTCGCCCGGCTGCCGTTCGCTGACGGTTCGGTCGACTTCGTCGTCTCGTCGATCAGCATGCACCACTGGGACGACGTGGCCGCCGGTCTCAGAGAGGTGGTCCGCGTCCTGCGACCTGGAGCCGCGGCCTGGATCTACGATGTCCGACCCGCCATCCGCCGAGCCGCCCCAGCGACCTCCGGACTGCCGGCCGAAATCAGCGTCGAGAACCCACTTCCCGGCCGCTCCCGACTGAACCCGATCGGGCGGCTTGTCCTGCGCCACCAAACCTGAACCCCCCGGCCACCTCTGATGGCCCCGAAGACGGCGCCGGAGCCAGAGGATCCGGGCGAAAGTCGCGATGTTCACCCGCAGCCCTTCATCGATCTGCGCGGGCGGGACGTTATCCCCTACCGCGGGCCTCGACGCGGGCACATCGTGGAGGTGTGGGACGTGTTGCGCGCGTCCAGCGCATGCGACAGGGTGCCAATGCGCCATTCAACGACAGCTTGAGGAGAAATCGCGATGATGTACTACGGGCCGGGCGTGGGGGGTTGGGGTATCGCGTTGATGATCTTCGGGAACATCTTTTTCTGGGGCTTGTTGGTCGTTGCCGCGGTGGCGGTGGTCCGTCGCACCGGATTTGGCCAGCCGCGTTCCTCCTCCGTATCTTCCTCCGCTGGCGTGTCGCCGCAGGACCTTCTGGCCCAGCGGTTCGGCCGCGGTGAGATCAGCGAAGAGCAGTATGTGCGTAGCCTGCAGGTGCTGTCCGCCGCCGCCCAATCTCCGCCCAGATAGCCCGGGAGAGACGAACCCGAAAGCACTGGACGCTCCCCGCCTCAGCAGACCACGGCGGTGAGCACGGCCCTTCCGGCTCCGGCAACGGCACCGACGACGACCGCCGAGCCGAGATCGCCGACCTTACCCGCCGTGTGATCATCGGGGCACTCCTCACGGTGCCTGTGCTCGTTGCCGCCGACGTTTTCCAGGCTGGTTAGGTGCCGTCATGGCTGTGAACCCCTGGCTGCAACTCGGGTTGATCGCCCCGGTGATGTTCTACACCGAATAGCCGATCCACCGGACGGCCTGGCTGGCGTTGTCCATCGCACGGCCGCCATGAACTCTCTGATCATGTAGAGAACGCCCGCTGCCTTCGGCTACCGCCTGGTCGTGACCCTAGCCCTGGGCTGCTGCCGGCAGAGCTGCGCTCGGTGTACTACGAGGCGGTCGGGTCATTCTCACGTTGATCCTGCTCGGGCGGGTTTCGAGGCCCGGGCGATGGCTGGGTTGCAGGCCGATCAGCGTCCGGATCCGTCCGGATCGCCTCACCGGGCGGGTGTTCAGGATCGGACCAACCTGGCGATGGCCTCGGAGGCTTCGCTGATCTTCGCATCGCCTTCGGAGCCGCCGAGCCGGGCGGCGTCGGCGACGCAGTGTTTGAGGTGGTCGTCCAGGAGTCCGAGCGCCACTCCTTCCAGCGCGGAGGTGAGGGCGGATATCTGGGTGAGGATGTCGATGCAGTACTGCTCTTCCTCGACCATGCGGTGGATGCCGCGGGCCTGGCCCTCGATTCGCTTCAGCCGGGCCAGGTAACGCTTCTTGTCGCTGATGTAGCCGTGATGGGCGCTGGTCGGCTCGGCCGGGCCGGTGTGGTCGGTGCTCGTCTGGTCGGTGCTTGTGTGGTCGCTGGGCATGGTGTGCCTCGTTTCCGTGAGGTGTCAGTGGTGGCCGACGTGGAACGTGTGCCGCTGCTCGGCGGGCCGGGTAGGGCTGGCGGGACAATGGCGTCTGCTCGTCGGTCACCGGGGTACTGCTGGTGATCTGCAGACGGCACGTCGGCGGCGCTGACCTCGACCGGCTGACGCCGGGGATCTGGCCGACTTCGGAAGTAGACGGCGTGCTCGCAGACGCAAGTCATTCGGGTCACCTTACAAGTGGTCGCCAGCGCGAACTCGTCTTGTCTACCCCCAAGGGGTATGTTAGATCGATGTTACCCCGGGTGGGTATCTCAGTCAATGGTGGGTACCGTAAGCACAAGGGTCGGACCACGGCAGCCGGTGGTCTCCGGCAGCGGCTACAGCTACTGCTCGGGATCCTTGCAGTCGCGCTCAGCCTGCGCGCCATGCATCAGCTGTCCGCGGACCACACCGCCGCCGACCCTCACGTCTCGGCCCATGCGGCCGGGACTGTCAGCCAGCTCCGGCACGACCAGATGGGTACCGCCAGCTCCGACCATGCGCATCTGGTCACCTCATCATGGGCGGGTCATCCCTCCCAGGCGACAGACTGCCCCGGCTGTCCCGACCATCGCGCGATGGCGCTGACCTGCCTGGCGGCGCTGGTCATGATGGCCCTCAGCTGGGTGTTGGCCCAGCCATCGGAGCGGAGGGTGGCGCGGTTGCGCCGGTCCCTGCTGCAGCCGCGACTTCCCGCCGTCCGGTGGCACCCGTTGCCGTTGAGTCTCGTAGAGCTATCCGTCAGCAGGACCTGACGATCCGCGGCGACCGTCGCCGGGATCGAGGCCGTCGGGCCTTGAGACACGAATGCGACGGTCGCACCCGACACGTGTTCCTCTCTGCCCCACATCTGCCACACAGAAAGATCGTGCCCGCATGCCTTCCGTTTCACTGTTCATCCGCACACTCCCCCTTAACACTGCAACTCAGCCTGGCGGCGCCCGCTGTCGGACTGGCCGCTCTCGCCGGCTGCGCCGGCAATGACATGCCCGGTATGGGCCACGGGTCCAACAGCTCCACCCCAGCCGCGGCGTCGGAGTCGGCCGCCGCGCCCTCGACGTCCGCGACACCGGCCGCCGGCCCGCACAACGACGCCGACGTCATGTTCGCCCATACGATGATCCCCCATCACCAGCAGGCCATCGAAATGAGCGACATGATCTTGACCAAGGACGCCATCGACCCGCAGGTCAGCGACCTCGCCGAACAGATCAAAGCCGCCCACCCCCGAGATCGCCCAGATGAGCGGCTGACTCGCCGGCTGGGGTGAAGACCCCAGCCGTTCGATGGCGAGCGACCACGACATGGACGGCGGCACCATGAGCCAGGCCCTCGTCCGTCGCTGCGCATCGATGACGTACGGGTTGCCCGCCGAGGCGCGCGCGGAGAACCCAGCTGACCGGCAGTTCCCCCCTGAGCCCGATTGGGCGGCTGGTTCTGCGCCGACAACATGATGCTGGCATCACCGCGGGGATCGGCTCGGGTGGCGGGCATGGTCGACACGTTCACGGCGTCCTCACGTCCCGCCAGACGCGCCGCCAGGATCGCCAGTAGGTGCTGCGGTCACCCACGGGGAGGCGAGCGGCGCGGGTGTGGTACGGCTCAGTCGTCCGGGCTGAGGTGGACGTGCGGGCTGACGTGGACGGTGGCGGCCTGGAGCCGACCGACGTCGGCGATCAGATGCTGCTCGACGTGGTGGGCGACGTCGTGGCCTTCGCCGAGGGTGAGACCGGGGTCGACGGCGACGTCGGCCTCGGCGCGCAGACCGTGTCCGATCCAGCGCAGCCGCAGGTCGTTGACCCCGCGGACGCCCTCGACGCTTCGGATGGCAGCCATGGCCTGATCGACGGTGCCGGGGTCGACGGCATCCATCAGCCGGGCGCCGACCTGGGAGACGGCGGACCGTAGGACGCCGAGGATGGCAACCGTGATCAGCAGCCCGACCACCGGGTCGGCCCACCACCAACCGAGCGCCGCGCCGCCGGCGCCGAGCAGGACGGCGAGGCTGGTGAAGCCGTCAGTGCGAGCATGCAGCCCGTCCGCGACCAGGGCCGCGGAGCCGATCCGCCGGCCGACGCGGATCCGGTAGCGGGCGACCAGTTCGTTGCCGGCGAAGCCGACAACGGCGGCGGCGGCAACCACCCACAGGTGGGTCACGTCCTGCGGATTGAACAGCCGGCGGATCGCTTCGTAGGCAGCGAAGCCGGCGGAGAGGGTGATCATCACGACCACGAACAGGCCGCCCAGGTCCTCTGCCCGGCCGTAGCCGTAGGTGTAGCGCTTCGACACCGGCCGCCGACCCAACGCGAACGCGATCAGCAGCGGGACGGCGGTCAACGCGTCGGCAATATTGTGGAAGGTGTCACCCAGCAGTGCGACCGACCCCGACAGCACAACCACCACCCCCTGGATCAGGGCGGTCAGTCCGAGCCCGACCAGACTGATCAGCAGCGCGCGTCGCCCGGCCTGATTCGCCTCGAGGGCATCGTCGATCTGGTCGACCGGATCATGGGAATGCCCACCCCTTAGCCCCGCAAGTGCGTGCCGCACCCGGCCCCACCAACCCGCCGCACGGCCGTGCCCGTGCCCGTGCCCGTCGTGCCCGTGCTCGAGTTCGTCATGCCCATGCTCGTGTTCGTCGGCGGGTTGATGTGTTCGGTGGCGGTCGCGGAGGTGACTCATCAGGGGGCCATTCTCTGGTATCGGAGGCAACAACACCATCTTACCTTCATACATGTGCAGGTATAAAGTCATTCGCTAGGCTTCCCGACATGACGGTGCCCGATCCGGATTCGCGTGAGATGACGCCGAGTCAGCATCCAGAAAGCCCGACCACGGATCAGGTGGCCTCGGCGGTGATGGCGTTCGCGTTGCTGGCCGACCCGACCCGGGTGAAGCTGTTGTGGACGATCCGCGATCATGGCGCCGACGTGACCACGCTGGCGGCAGCGGCCGGGTGCCGTCCGACCGTCGCAAGCCAGCACCTGTCGAAGTTGCGGTTCGCCGGCCTGGTGGAGGGCACCCGGGACGGACGAAGAATCGTGTACCGGATCCGCGGCGGCCACGTCCGGCGGCTGCTCGAGGAAGCCCTGTTCCACGCCGACCACCAGATCACCGGCGAACCGGTCCACGACTGACCAGACAGAACCCTCTCCGACCACGCACACGGCAACTGCTGGCCGGTGTCGGAAGGCAATCGGGTCGGTGCCGCCCCGGCGGTACCGCCACGGCTCCGGCTCCGACGACATCCTCGAGAAGTCCTGCTAACACCTACACCACCACGGTGATGATGCCCTACACTTCCGCGCTGTTCGGCCGACGCCTACCCGCCGACCGACCCAACGTTGCCCCAGGGTCGCCCCGAAATTCGCATCCTCGCCCCTTCACCCAACTCCCCGAGGGCATCGCGGCCATGATCACTCCGATCCGGGTCAGCGCCTGCTGGCCGACCTGTTGGGCGTGACTGGCTGCTGGACTCCCCGCAAGCCCGTCGCAACCTGGCCGTCGAGATGGCCCGCATCCGCGACACCGCCGCCCCGCTGCGCTCAACAGGTCGTGCACGGCCGGCACGGTGCCCAACTACTGCTCCATCGAGTGAGCCTTCCTCTTAATACCCCAGGGGGGTACACTGGGAGTATGAACAGCCATCCTCATCAGCACCACTCGGGCGTCTCGGCCGCCCTCGTCCGGGACCCTGTGTGCGGTATGGACGTGGATCCTGGAGCGGGCGGCCAGCATTCGGAGCATCTTGACCAGACGTACCACTTCTGCTCGAAGCATTGCCAGGCGAGGTTCGACGCCGACCCGGCGGCGTACGTTGTCGAAGCCGACCGCACCCACCGTTCGGTGAAGCCGGCAGCGGTTTCAGCCGGTGCGGAGGTCGAGTACACCTGTCCGATGCATCCGGAGATCCGGCAGCCGGGACCGGGTGCCTGCCCGATCTGTGGGATGGCTTTGGAGCCGGTGGTGGTGAGCGCCGACACGGGGCCGAGTCCCGAGCTGGCGGACATGAGGCGACGGTTCTGGGTCGCCCTGGTCCTGTCGATCCCGGTGGTCGTCTTGGAGATGGGCGGTCACCTGTTCCCGTCGCTGCACCAGCTGGTGTCCCCGTCGGCCTCACCGTGGATCCAGCTGGTACTGGCGACTCCGGTCGTTTTGTGGGCGGGCTGGCCGTTCTTCACCCGCGGCTGGGTATCGGTCCGCACCGGCAAGCTGAACATGTTCACCCTGATCGCGATGGGCACCGGCGTTGCGTGGCTGTTCAGCGTCGTCGCCACCGTCGCGCCGGGTGTGTTTCCCGACTCCGTCCGGGGCATGGACGGCACAGTGGACGTGTACTTCGAGGCCGCGGCGGTCATCACGGTGCTGGTGCTGCTTGGTCAGGTGCTCGAGCTACGGGCCCGCGACCAAACGTCCGGAGCCATCAGAGCCTTACTGGACCTCACCCCCAAGACCGCGCACCGGATTGACGCCGACGGCACCGAGGAGGAGGTGAGCCTGGACCTGGTGCAGATCGGGGACCGGCTCCGGGTCCGTCCCGGGGAGAAGGTCCCGGTCGACGGCATCGTGGAGAGCGGCCGATCCGCGGTGGACGAAGCACTCGTCACCGGTGAGTCGATGCCGGTCACCAAGACCGAGGGCGACACGGTCATCGGCGGCAGCCTGAACCAGACCGGGTCATTGGTCGTCCGCGCCGACAAGGTCGGCCGGGACACGATGCTCGCCCGGATCGTCCAGATGGTGGCCGAGGCGCAACGCTCGAGGGCACCCATCCAGCGGACGGCGGACCGGGTCGCCGCCTGGTTCGTGCCGGCCGTCCTCGTCATCGCCACGGTCGCCGCCATCATCTGGGGCACCCTCGGGCCCGAGCCACGACTCGCGCACGCCCTGATTGCTGGCGTCACCGTGCTGATCATCGCCTGCCCCTGCGCGCTCGGGCTCGCCACACCCATGTCGATCATGGTAGGCGTCGGCCGCGGAGCCGGACTGGGCGTCCTGATCAAGAACGCGGAAGCGCTCGAGCGGATGGAGAAGGTCGACACCCTTGTCGTCGACAAGACCGGCACCTTGACCGAAGGACGACCATCGGTCACCCACATCGCCCCGTCGGCCGGCTTCGACCGCGATGACATCCTGAGCCTGGCGGCCGCCGTGGAACGCCCATCGGAGCATCCACTCGCCCGGGCCATCGTCGACGCGGCCGACAAAGCTGGTCTGGTCGTCCCGGAGGTGAGCGACTTCGACTCCCCCACCGGCAAGGGCGCGATCGGCACCGTGCAGAACCGCCGCGTCGTGATCGGCAGCTCCTCGTTCCTGCTCGACAACGGCATGGACACCGCTTTGCTGACCCTGTCAGCCGATGCGCTGCGCGCCGAGGGCGCCACCGCCATCTTTGTCGGCGTCGACGGTCGTGTCGCGGCCATCGTCGCCATCGCCGACCCGGTCAAAGACAGCACGGCCGACGCCCTCCGTGCGCTCCGTGCTGAAGGAATCGAGATTGTCATGTTGACCGGTGACAACCGGGTCACCGCGGAAGCCGTCGGAGCCCGGCTGGGCATCGCCCGGGTCGAAGCCGAAGTCCTTCCCGACCACAAGAGCGACATCGTCACCCAGCTCCGCAACCAGGGCAAGGTCGTCGCCATGGCGGGCGACGGCGTTAACGACGCACCCGCCCTTGCGGCCGCCGACGTCGGACTGGCGATGAGCTCAGGCACCGACGTGGCCATGGAAAGCGCCGGGATCACGCTGCTCAGAGGTGACCTCACCGGCATCGTCGGCGCCCGGCAACTCTCCCACGCGACCATGTCCAACATCCGGCAGAACCTGGTGTTCGCGTTCATCTACAACGTGGCCGGCATCCCCATCGCCGCCGGCATCCTCTACCCAGCCTTCGGGCTACTGCTCTCCCCCATCATCGCCGCCGCCGCCATGGCCCTGTCCTCGGTCAGCGTCATCACCAACGCACTACGGCTCAAGACCCGACAGCTGTAACCACAGCCCTGCGGGTCCCGATGGCCGGCGCTGGCACGGGTCCAGATCGCCTGCTCGACCCTCTGCACCGAGAACGCGACACCTGGACGGCTGTTTGCCTTCACCAGGACGGGGCGATCAGGTTGCCGCTAACAGCGGGTCTTGCGACGGTGCGTTCCGCACCCAAGTACGCCGAGCCCTGCGCCCGGCCGGACGTTTCCTCCTCATCGATTTCGGCCGCCCAACCTCATTGACGGCGAAGGCGCTGCTCACGGTCGGCAGCCTCTTCGACGGCCGAGCGAACATGCGATCCAACCTGGGGTGGGCGCTCGAATGATGGATCCGAGCGGATGGCGATGTTCTCTGGGGAGAAGGCGCATGATCCGCTCGAGCGTAGCCTTCGACGAGGCGAGCGTGATCAGAACCATCAGGCCTTGGAGTGTGGGCAAAGCCGCGTCGGCGATCCACCCGCTTCCCGAACGTGATCATGCACCCCAAGTTGATCATAGGTAGATGGCGCCGCGCGTCGCCCTGGTCCGGCCTCGTGCGTCAGCGCCGGCCTTCCCCAGGCCGGGGACCATGGACCAGCTGTTTCCTCCGCGGGCTGGTCCTGCGCGCCCCCGAGATCGCGGCACTGTTGATGTCGGGCTCCACCGTCATCGTCACCGTCACCGCGCTGCTACTCAAGCGGCTCAAGCTGCGCGCCCAATCCCTGCCGCACCTCAACGCGAAGCCCAGGAACCGCAACCGATTCCGCCCGTCCCGGTCAGCAACTGCTGACTGAAGCCCGCCGGGTCTCTAGGAGGCACTCATTCCACGAAAGGATGAACTCATGCCGGCACCGCAATACAGCCAGGGAGAGAAGGACCGGCAGACCCGGGATGCGGTGGCGCGGCTGGACATCATCCGGGGGAGTGTGCGGACGGCTTTCGGAGAGGGTGCCACCTCCACGGCGCTTCCCAGCCGCCGCAACCGACTGATCACACTCGTCTCGGCGACTGAACCTGCCGAGAACCTTGGGGGGCCCGTGTTCCGCCCCACCGGTCGGTCGTTCAGGGGACGAATCGAGCTTGGAGGTAGTGGACGCCGCGGCGCGGCGGGCGCAGTTCGGCCACATCGGATCCTGCCCGCTGAAGCAGGGTCGGAAGCTCACCGGCTGGGGTCGCCGGTCCCAGCTCACATCTGTGTGTTGGAACGTGATGAGTCCATCAGACAGCTCGGCTGAGCTGGTCGAAAGCATGTTCAGGCCATCGCGGTGACGCCATCGTTCGGTGAAGGCGAGATGGTCCTCGGCCACGACGAGCGTGACGATCGGAGGCTTGGTGTGCTTAGACCCCACAGCGTGGATCCAGGCCTGGATGGCTGACAGTCCGAGCAGCTGCAGCAACGGACCGGGCGAGTTGTTGTCCGGATCGACCTCCCGTACCTGAACCTGTGCATCGTCGGCATAGCGCGCCAGTTGGTGGTCGACATCGCCCGCCTCGATCGCCCGGCCGAGGGCCACCGGTCGAAGGGACGGTCGCCGATCCTCATACCGATCGCTCCTCGCATTGGTCCAGTCCTCAGGGAACAGAGTGTCGGCGCGGATGTCTCTTGATGGGACCGAGGCCATGCCGGACCTCCTGGTTGGACGGCTTCCTTCCGGCCGGTCGAGATCCTCAACAGAGGTTGATGACCCCGGGATGCCCCGAGGTCATCACTCCCCCTGTTTCACCGTCGTCGACGGCTCCTCGCCACAGCGACCCCCCTTGCTGTGAGCAAGATCAAATACGCGGGTCACATCACCGCATCTCTAGGTGGGCCGTTCGAGCACGACTGGCAACCGCGCGTCGAAGATCCGTGGCACGCGGTGCGAAAGAGACCTGCTGCCGGCCAGTCATAATCCACGGACCCTCTTGAGCACAGCGAACAGAAAAAACGTGGTGATCGGCGCCGACGTGTTCATCGGCGTCTCGGCGCCCGGGGTGCTGTCCGGGGATGACGTCGCGAAGATGGCGGACCGGGCGATCGTGTTCGCGCGCTCGCCAACCCGGAGCCGGAGGTGGACCCGGCCGCGGCGTTCGAGCATGCTGAAGTGGTCGCCACCGGACGGTCGGACTTCCCGAACCAGATCAACAACGGGCTCCCGTTTCCGAGTGTCTTCCGCGGGCTGCTAGACGCCCAGTCGGCGGAGATCACCTCCGCCATGCTCCTCGCCGCCGCTCGCGCGCTTGCATCGATAGTTACCGACGGCGAGCTAAACGCCGCCTACATCACCCCAAGCGTGTTCAACTCCGACGTGCACCAGACCGTGGCCACAGCCGTCCGACGAGCGGCCGGTGGCCCGCACGACCGCCCTAAGGTCGGCGACGACGACGTCAGTCTCTGAGCGCCTGGCAGGCACACTGCCTTGAGACCTCGAAAGATGATGACCGCCTGCCTGGCGCTGTTCAGCCTGGATCCATCGCGGCGCCCAAACGTCGGCGCTGGCGTCGCGCAGATCCTCTACCAGCAGGAAGTCGACGTTCCGGAGAGGGTGCCCGCCAAGCTGACGGGCCGAGAACGCAGTTAGGCCGTGAGATGATGCAGCATGGCAACCGAGCTCTACCCGCTAGCGGTGAAGTTCTCCAACCGCTTTGGCAACGTCAGCACCAAGTACCCGAACATGGTGGCTGGGGCGTACGGCCGACTTGATCTTGCGCGGGCCCTCGCTAACGATCCCTACACGGTAGCCACCAAGGTAGCCAGGTGGGAACGAGCTCAGGGCCACGAACCGAGGGATTGGGCAGCGATCGGCCGCCAGGAAGGGCACGCCGGCATCGATCGCGGGGCCGGCGTTAACCGACCTCCCGACCACCCGGAGGATGAGCCCCGACTTCTCCGCGATTCGTCCAAGGGTTCGCCGATTCCGGGCGCATAGACGGTATCGCCTTAAGGCACCTTGAGCAGAAAATCTTTAGCCACCCCAGGCGCTGACAAGCTGTCCGACCGCTCACTCGATGTCGGAGCAGACGGCACCGGAGGCGTCCTGAAAGGTGATCTTGGAATCGCTTCTTGACACAATCAGGCTTGTCTGGCGGTACCTCAAGAGTGGCTCAGCAGGCGTGCCCCACTGACCACTCCGGAACAGATGCACGCCCGCACGCCGACACCAAGCGATGTTGCCGCGCACCAGCGAGTGCTGATCAGGTCGTGCATCGACACTGGGTGCCCGCAGGTGTCGCATCGATCAATGGCTGAGCCCGACTCGCGGACGAGGGGCGATGTCACGTCGTACATTGCGAATCCCTAGAGGCCCGTCGATGGGGCCAGATAGCAATCGCCAGGGACCGCCGACCGAAGCGTCAGCACGAGAATCCTTAGTGGACTTCACCCTACCGGGCCGGGAACTCCCGCCGAAACTGGCCGCACATGCCCGAAGCGTAAGTGGTCCACAAGTCAGGATCGGTTCCCCCGGGCCACTTGCCGTCCTCCTCATCGTGGCAGCTGCTACCTCGTGGACCTGCTCACCGCGTTCCTCGTGGCCGACGTCAATCAGCGATCCGCACCGTCACCGACATCCCCTGCGCGATCGCGGAGATCTGGATGCTCGGGTACCTGATCACGAGAGGTGTGAGGACCGACAAGAAGACCGACAGGGGCGCCCAATCGAATGAGCCCCGTCCCCGGCCACGGCCCGGACGCTCGTTACCCCTCGCGCTCGCGGCCAGCGTCCCGGCAGCCGCGGACGCGAAATGTGCTACACGGTATGCGCGAGAGTCGGAGCCCTATTCCGAGTGGTCGACAGTACTGACGATATTGCCGATCTTCTGCCCGGTCTCGACGTACCGGTAGGCCTCGACGATCTGGTCCAACGGATATGTCCTGTCGATCACCGGCTTGAAACCTCCTGACGCGATCCGGATCACCGAGGTACCGCATCATCTCCTGGTCCTGGTTCGGGATGGGGAACATCACCCGCTGTCCCCGGCTGGAGCGGAGCGATGAGCGCCCGGAACGGATTCTGCGCATGCGGACCGAGCTCTGAAGACGATGGGGATCGTGGCCGCCTTGTTGTACGCAGGCGGTTACATCGCGCTGAAGCCGGACGGCAATCTGGAGATCGACTGGTGGATACCGCTACTCGCGTACTCCGCCATCGCCGCCGGCACGATCTGGGGCGACTGGAAGATCATCGAGACCATGGGGTTGCGGATCACGACGCTCCGACCGAACTCGGGGCTCGCCGCCAACATCGGCGCGGTGACGGCCATCTTCGGCGCCACCGGCCTGGGCATCCCGATCTCGACCACCCACGCGGCCGCATCGTCGATCACCGGCTCCGGGGTCGCCTCCGGTCAAGGCCTCAACCTCAAGGTGGTCGGTAAGATGCTGGTCGCCTGGATCGTCACCATCCCGTCCACCGTGATCATCGGCTGGCTGGTGTTCCAGCTGACCTCCCTGCCCGGAGCCGCCGCCTTCGTGGCCGTGGGTGCGGTGCTGTTCATCCTGTTCGGCTGGATCGCCTGGGCGATGTCGAAAGCGCTGCGGGCCTCCGACGTCGCCGCCGAGATTCCCAGCGAGGACGAGCTGCGGGAACCTGTCCGCGTGGTCCCACACGGACCGCCCATGTGAGCGACGCGCAGCACGTCGGCGGGTCCCCCACAACGGTCGTACGGCTGGCTACGCCGGTACATCCCCATCATCGACTGGCGCGAACCTACGATCGCCAGCGGCTGCGGCCAGAGTCGTATGGCCGGCTGCGTGGTCGCGGCGCTCGCGGTCCCGTAGGCCTCCGCCAAGTTGCCCTCGCCGGAGACCCGGAGGAGATCGGGCTCGGCGTGTTCCTCACCCTGAGGAATCGTCGGGGCTGAGCCGTTGCGACCATCCGCGTGCAGACCGCCCGGAAGTTCGACCAGCATCGTCGCCGCTCCAGCCGGGGGCTGCCGGGTTTCGGGTTGGCTGCCATTGCTCGACCCTGCAGTTTGTGCGCGGTAGGGGTGCGGGAAGTGGCCGAGCTGGGTGCAGGCGGCCCACGGATTGGCGACGGTCGGCTGGCGCCGGATTCGGCTGCCTGGAGCCGATGGTCGAGGCGGGGGCGAGCCTGACGCGGAGCATTAGCCGAGGTGTCGGTATCGAGCGGCGCCCCGCGAGGAAGCCGGGCGGCAACGTCCCAGAAACTCCGGAGACGTTGTTTGCTCACGGGGCCACTATCGTTAGCCTGTTGTTCAGATGAATCGGCTTCCCGGTATGGTGCGCGTGCGAGTGGATGTGCAGTGCCGTTCGTGCGGGGCGGATTGGGATTCGGGCACTTCACGCGCAGACGATCACGGTAGACACGTCACCCCAGGGGTCTGACCCAAGTAGATGCTCGCTGACACCTTGATGGCCCATCGGGAAGGCCCGGGACCGGTCCAATGAATCCATCGGTCGGGCAGAGGGTTCGTCGAGGGCTGCGTCGCCGCCTCCCCATCCTGACCTGGCTCCCCCGCTATAGGCGCGCACGTCTACGTCCCGACATCGTGGCCGGCGTGGTCGTCGCCGCCCTCGCGGTCCCGCAGTCCCTCGGGTACGCGGCCATCGCCGGGGTGCCTGTTCAAGTGGGCCTGTACGCCGTCCCGATCGCCCTCCTGGTCTATGCCGCTCTCGGCTCCTCGCCACAGTTGATTGTCGGACCCGTATCCACCGTCGCTGTCTTGTCCGCGACGCTGGTCGCGAGCATGCATCCGGCCAACGTTGCCGAGGCGGTCACCTACACCTCGGCCATCGCGCTGGCGGCGGGCGCCGTCCTGGTTCTCGCCGGGTTCCTCCGGGTGGGCTGGGTAGCCGAGTTCCTGTCCAAGCCAATCGTTACCGGTTTCGTCTTCGGCCTCACCGTCCTCGTGATCATCGGTGAGCTGCCCAACCTGCTCGGCATCCCGGTCACGCCAGGCGACGTCCTGCACCGAATTTCGGGGTTGGCACTCAACATCGACCAAGTCGACCTGCTAACGGCGGCGGTAGGCGTCAGCGCACTGGCCGTGCTGTTCATCGGCTCTCGCCTGTTCCCGCGGCTGCCGTGGGCGCTGGTCGTTCTCGCCCTTGGGCTCGCGTCATCGCAGTGGCTCGACCTTGCCGCTCAGGGCGTGGCGGTCGTCGGTACGGTGCCAAAGGGCCTGCCCACACCCTCCATCCCGGTCGTGCCGCTGACCCGGCTGGTCGGCATCGCCCTTGCCGGGGCCGCCATCGCGGTCGTCGGTCTTGCCGAGGGTTTGAGTGCCGGACGACTGTATGCCACCAAGGGCGGCTATCGGCTGGACACCGACCAGGAACTCCTCGCCGCCGGCGGCGCCAACCTTGCCTCGGGCCTGTTCGGCGGCCTGGGGGTGGCCGGAAGCCTGTCCAAGACCGCCGCCGTGGATCGGGCCGGCGGCAAGTCGCAGGTGAGCGGCCTCTCGGCCGCGGCCATCGCGATCGTCGCGATCCTCCTCATCGCGCCGGCACTGTCCATCCTGCCAAAGGCCGTCCTGAGCGCCATCGTGATCAACGCCGTGTGGGGGCTCATGGACCTGGCCGCCATTCGCCGCTACATCAAGGTGCGCCGGAGCGACGGCATCGCTGCCGTGGTGGCCGCCGGTGCCGTCCTCATCGCCGGACCCCTGCTCGGCCTGGCGATTGCCATAGGGCAGTCCATTCTCGGGATGGTGTACCGGTCGAGTCGGGTGGACGTGGAGGTTCTTGGCAAGATCCCAGGCGAGAAAGCGGCCTGGGGGGGCGTGCGGCAACATCCGGAGCGCCTCACCATCCCCGGCATTCTGGTTCTCCGGGTCAACGTGTCGCTGTTTTGGGTCAACGCCGCCGCGGTCCAGGAGGCGATCCTCCAGGCGGTCGGTGCGGCACCGGACACCAAGGCGCTGATCCTGAACCTGGAGTCGACCGACCAGCTCGAAACGACCAGCGCCGACATGTTGTCCGAGCTGCGCGAGCAGCTTGCCGAGAGCAACGTCGACCTCTATCTCGTGCGGGTGCGGTGGCCGGTCCGGACCGTGCTCGCCCATGCCGGGCTTCGCGGGCAGTTAGGCGAGGACCACCTATGGCACAACGTCGCCCAGGGCATACGGGAGGCCCGCCGACAGCACGGGATCGAGCGTCCCGGGCAGCCGGAACCCGAGCCGATCGTGGAAGACGCGGAGGAAGAGATCATCGCCACGCCGACGTTCGACGACGAGCCGTGGAGCAAAGCGCCTCGCCGCCTTCCCTGAAACCGCCGGCTGGCGGAGATCCGAAGCTAGGATCGGCATCGTCGTCCTCGAGCAACCGGCATGAGATTCGTCGATTGTCGTGACGGTCTGCGGCGTGCCAGCTGCCATCGACTGCTTCGTCACTCTGACAGGCAAGGGTCCTGACTCGACCTAGGCCACCGAACCGAATGGGACGCTTGGTTTGGATGAGTTCGGGCTGCATGCGTACGGGTTGGGACCAGCTACGGTCGACCCGTCCAGCGAGAGGATGACGGTGCAATGTCGCGGAAGCAACAACTGACCTGGACCGTAGTGCTTTGGCTCGCTGTGGTCGTTACAGGCTTCGCCAGCCTTGTCGTCGTCGGTGGCGGCACCGCGCTGTGGCTGGTCGAGGGACAGCGGCGCGATAGCACTATCCGCAACTGGGGCGATGCGCTGTGGTGGTCGCTCACCACCTTGACGACGGTAGGCTACGGCGACCACGTTCCCGTAACAACGACGGGTCGTCTCATTGCCGCGGGTGTAATGGTGGCCGGAGTGGCAGTCATCGGTGCCGTGGCGGCAATCGTCACGCTGGTGGTGGCCCTGCGAGTCGCGCGCGAGGAAGAGATGGCATTCGAAGCAGCAACTGAAACACTCGAGCAGCGACTGGACGCGCGCCTTGCCCGGATCGAGGCACAGCTCGCTGGTTTGGATGCGCAGCTGAAAACGTTGTCGACGGTCCGAGTCGATGACATTGGTCGCAGCGGACGAGACGATCACTAGCAACCAATCCGAAAATAGTCCCTACCAGGCAGGACCCGGGGCTGGTGACCAGCGGTCAGGCGGCGGGTTCCAGGGTGACTTTGTAGCCGAGGGCTTCGAGCTGGCGTATGTGGGTGCGGCGTTTGGCCCCGGTGTTGACGTGGCGGTCGTAGTGGTCGGCGCCGAGTTCGTGGAAGCTGGCGTCGGGGCCGGCGAGCAGGTGCCAGATGATGACCAGGATCGAGCGGCCGATGGCGACGATTGCCTTCTTCTGCCCGCGGCGTCGGGCGATCCGTCGGTAGCGGGCGCCGAGCAAGGTGTTGGTCCGTCCGGCACCGACGGCGGCCTCGCCGAGGACGCGAGCGAGATAGCGGTTCCCGTGTCCGGTCGACCCGTTGCCTTTGGTCTTGCCGGCGGAGGATTTGATCCCGGGGGCGAACTTCGCCCACGACGCCAGATGGGCGGGAGTGGGGCACTTGCTCATTTGGGGTCACGTTCGCCGCCGACCAGCGCGGTCAGCATGGCTTGCTCCGCGCCCTCAACCACTGCCAGCGGATGATATGCGTCAGCACGGAACCATGTCGCGGATCGCGCCGATTCGACTGGGCGGACATGGTCGCGGCCCGACTGGGTTTGTCAGCAAACCACTGCCGCCTCGTGCTGCGTCTCGGCCCGCGACAGATCCTGGCCTGTCGAACCTGTGGGTCTCGTGGGAGTGTGTTCTAGAGACCAACAGGAGGAGATGGCGATGGTGGCAAACGAGGATCACGGGCTGGCCATGTCGGGTGGGGCGAAGATTGTCGAACTGGATCGAGCCGAGTCTCTGGACCTTCTGACCTCCAAGAAGGTCGGCCGACTTGGCTTTCTGAGCGAAGACGGCCCTCAGATACTTCCACTGAACTTCGTCTTGGTCGAGGATCACGTGATCGTTCGTACTGTGGCATACGGCGGAGCGGCGCGTGGTGCTCTTGATCAACGGGTCGCGTTCGAGGTTGATGATATGGATGAGTTTCTTCAGGCAGGCTGGAGTGTGCTCGTCGTCGGACCGGCGCGGCTGCTGTCGGATGCGCAGTTGGAGCAGCTGCGGTTGGGTACGGCGCCGGAGCCATGGGCGGAAGGACCTCGCACGCTCTTCATCAGTGTCGGCTGTCAACAGGTAAGCGGTCGGCGGCTGATCCCTTCATAGCCGGAGATAGGGCACGCTGCCTGCGGGATCATTCCATTCCTGCCGGATGTCCTCGACTCGAAGTCCATGATGGCTCGATCCAGCGCCTGGGGGCGACATCACGACGAGATCGGGCTGGACGGGTCAGCATGCCGCCGATCGACCGAGCCGGACGGCGCCCGACCACCGCTACGCCTCACTCACCGAACGGCCACGACCGATCCCCGCGCCGACGGGCCCGCCGGATGCCGTGTCGGCGGTGAGCTTCCTCGGGCTGTACGTCTCGTCGGCGCCGACGAGCATGACCGGGCAGGCAGCCTGCCGCATCAGTGTCTCGGCGGTGATACCAACGCGGATGCTCCAACGATTATCTGAATGTGGGCAGCCGATCACGACTAGGTCAGCCTGTTCCGCACAGCGGATCAGCCATTGCAGGTCGTCGGCGTCGGGGTCGGGATCGTCGATGTCGATGTCGATGTGCAAACCGGGATGAGTCGTTTGCGTGGAGTTGACCGCCAGGGCCAGCCCTGCTGGCCGATTCGGTGCTGCCGGCTGAGTCTCCGCCGAGGCGGCTGGCGGTAGCGCGTTGATGGTCACGACACTCAGCGAGGCGTTGCGCAGCTGGGCTTCAGCTGCGGCAGCGTGCAAGGCAGCCGGACCCGCCCTGTCGTCGGTCCACCCGAGGACAACGCGGTGCTCGGGCCGGTCTTTCCCGTCCCAGCGGCCGGACACGGTGACGACCGGACAGTCAGAGTGCATCACCACCCGATCCTCGATGGCACCGATGACACCGTAGGAGCCTCGCGGGCGAGCCTCGTCGATTCCGATCACCAACAGGAGCGCTGTTGTGCTGAGCCGGATCAGCTCGTCGCTGATCGCTCCACCGAGCAGCAGCGAGGTGACCGGCACGCTCGGTTGACTCCACGAAGCCGCGGTGGCGCTGGCAGCGAGCAGGAGATGGCTGCTGGTGGCGGCGTCGTGCAGCTCGGCCGGATCGATCGACACGGGGTCGATGTGGGTGATGATCAGATCACAACGCCGCCGGCGCGCCTGCCTGGCAGCCCAGATAACCGCGGCGCGGGCGCTGGGTGAGTCATTCACCCCGACCACGATGCGCCGCTTGAGGTGTCCGGTGCTGACCATGCCACCATTCTCGTTGCGGCGCCGCCTGGTGAGCAGGGTCGCCGGGCCTCGCTAGTGGGGACCTTAGTCGGTTGTCTTGGGACCGGAGAAGGTCTGGCGGATCTCGGCGCCGAAGACGGCCGCCTGGGTACGCCGCTGCATGTCGAGCTTCGACAGCAGCGTCGTGACGTAGTTCTTGACGGTTTTCTCGGCCAGGAAGAGGCGTTCGCCGATCTGTCTGTTGGTCAGTCCTTCCGCGATGAGGTCGAGAATTTGTCGGTCTCTGACGTTCAGCGAGCTGACCCGCGGATCGGGGCTGCTGGGATGGCGCAGCCGGTTCAGCAGGGTGCCCGTAACGGCGGGGTCCAGCAGGGACCCTCCGCCGGCGACGGTGCGGATGGCGTCGATGAGGGAGCGGCCGCCGATCTGTTTCAACAGGTAGCCGGCGGCGCCGGCCATCACCGCGGCGAACAGGGCCTCGTCGTCGTCGTAGGAGGTGAGGATGATGCAGCGGGTGTCGGGCAGGCTTGACCGGATCTCTCGGCAGACGTCGACCCCGCTGCCGTCTGGCAACCGGGTGTCCAAGACGGCCACGTCGGGTCGCACGGCCGGGATGCGATGGAGGGCCTCGAGGGCTGTGGCCGCCTCGCCGACGACGGTGATGTCGGTCGTGGTGTCGAGCAGGTCGATCAGCCCTCGCCGGACAATTTCGTGATCATCCAGCAGGAACACGGTGATCGGTTTGTTCACCGGGGCATCGGGATGGTCCATCGTAGTGTCGTCCCTCCTTCTTGGCCGGCGTCGATCTCGAGGGTTCCGTCGAGGTGTTCGGCCCTGC
The DNA here is from genome assembly GCA_963797165.1 of uncultured Actinomycetota bacterium. Taxonomy (GTDB): domain Bacteria; phylum Actinomycetota; class Actinomycetes; order Propionibacteriales; family Propionibacteriaceae; genus Microlunatus. Next base: position 836,288 of record CAWCOM010000010.1, on the reverse strand, counting down.
GCTCCAGGTTCGCCAGGCCGCTGCGGCGGCTGGACTGGCTGAGCCCGATTCCGTTGTCGAGCACGGTGACCGAGAGGATTCCGTCGGCGACGCTCAGCTGAACGGTGACCTCGGTGGCGTTGGCGTGTTTGACGACGTTCGTCAAGGCTTCACCGACGACCGCTCGGATGTCTTGGAGCACGACCTCGGGGACCAGGGTGTCGACCGGACCGTCGAAACGTACGGCCGGTTCGAAGCCGAGGGTCGGGGTGACCTGACCTACCACCGCCAAGACCGCGGTCCGCGCTCCGGAGCCGACCTCGTCGACGCTGTCGAGCTGGAAGATGGAGGTGCGGACCTGGCGGATCGTGTCGTCGATGTCGGCCACGATCCGACCGAGCCGCACACCAATATCGGTGTCACCCAGCACCGTTGCCACGCTCTGAACGCTCAGACCGGCCGCGAACAGCCGCTGGATCACGTGATCGTGGAGATCGCGGGCGATCCGGGCACGATCCTCCAACACGGCGAGGCGCTGCTGGCCGCCCCGGGCCTCGACCAGCTCCCTGGCGATGGCGGCATGGTTGGCGAACACTTCCGCCATGTCCAGATCGGCGGTGGTGAAGTTCTGCCGACCTTTCCGGCGGCCCGCCATGATCGCCCCTTGCGGACCTGCCGCGCCGGACAGCGGCACCGCCATCACTGCCCCGACGTCGACGGCCCGGCTGAGATGAACCCGGTATTGCTGGTCGTGGTCGAGCGAGCCGACCCGAACCCCGCGCCCGGTGTCCATCGCCAACGCCACCAGGGTGTCGTCGACGGGATAGTGAAGACCGCGAAGTTCCGCCTGCCCTTCACCTGCGGCGACCGCGACCCGCAGCATTCCGGCGTCGTCAGCCGGAACGACCAACGTGACGACATCTGCATCGGCGAGCCTCTTGACGGCGTCGACGATCAGCTGCAGTGGGTGCCGGTCACCGTCCGGGGAGAGGAGAACGCTGCCGATCTCGGCGGACGCGAGCAGCCATTGTTGCCGAGTTTGGGATTCCTCGTACAGACGGGCGTTCTCGATCGCGACACCAGCCGTCGCCGCCAAGGCGAGCAGGAGCTCCTCGTCCTCACCAGTGAATTCCCCGCCACGTGGTCCGGTGAGATACAGGTTGCCGAAGACTTCGTTTCGTGACCGGATGGGAACGCCGAGAAAACTGTCCATCGGCGGATGTCCGGTCGGAAAGCCGGACGAGCGCGGGTCGTCGCTGATCTTCGGCAGCCGGATCGGCTCCGGATCAGCGATCAGGGCGCCGAGGAGTCCCTTGCCCTTGGGCAGCGCACCGATGCTTTCGACGATCGACTCGCTCATCCCCGAGTGGATGAACTGCTCCAACGAACCATCGGCGGCGATGACGCCCAGCGCCGCGTAGCGGGCGCCGATCAGATCGCGGGCCGCGGCGACGATCGTGTGGAGCACCGCCGGCAAGGAAAGCTCGCTGCTGATGATGGCACGGTTGGCGCTGATCAACTGCCGGAGGCGCTGCTGGGCGCTGATGATCTCCTCGGCCCGATCGATCATCTGCGCCATCAAGTCATCGATCGGCAAAATGGCAGACCTGGCGGCCGCCGCGGGCGCGTCCGGCCCACGAGTCAGGTCATCTCCGCCAATACCGGCCACGACTTCGTACTCTAGGCCGTCCGGAGAGCAGCGCCGAAGAGCTGCCCTGCGCCTCAGGGAGGTCGCGCTAGGCGGGGTCATGACCGCGGAACTCTCGGCCGCTGACCGACCGGGCGGTGATGGCGAGCAGAAGATTCCGGCTGCCCGGCGCCCAAGCGGTGACTGTGTCCAGCGCCGCTCGTCCGGTCTGCAGATCCGCACGGTCGAGTTCGTGCACCGTGCCTCGGACGAGAACCGTCCAGCCGGAGCTCGAGTCCGGTTGGAGCTCCTCGACCTCGAAGGCGACAGCTTGGCGTCGAACCAGTTGAGAGAGCAGACCGTACGGAGAGGTCCGCAGGATGATCCGCTGGTCCAGCATCGCGTAGCTGACCGGCAGCAGCTGCGGCCCGTCGGGTGCAGTCCAGGCGACCCTGCCCCGGCAGTGCGCCGCGAGAAGCTCCCCACAACGAGCCGGGGAGATCTCACGGGACACCACCGAGTGGTGGCCGCTCGTGGTCGAAGTCATGGACAGTTCAGCGGTCACGGCCGTACACCCTCACTTGAGCCAGGGAAGGCGCTTGACCAGCGAGGTGGCCTCCCAGCGGCGGCCAAGTCCCCACGTCCGGCCGGCGGAGAAGAAGGCGGCCACGATCGCGACGAGGGCGTAGATGAGGTGGTAGTCGACCAGCGGGTTGGTCGAGCCGGTCGGCTGAGCATCGAAGGTCGTCTGCGCCAGCGGCCACTCCGCCACATACATGGCCACCATGATGAGGCTGGCCGTCACCGCGCTGATCCGGAGCGCGACGCCGAGGATGAGGGCCACCCCGACCGCCAGCATGCCGAGCATGAACAATGCGTCGACCAAGCCTGATCCGACGAGAGCGTTGAACACCGTCCGCAGCGGACCGGCGCTGACATGGCCCAGGAAGCCTGAGGTCGGAGACCCACCCACGATCCAAGCCTTCGCCGAGGCCGTCGTGTAGCCGAGTCCGAAGGTCTTGTCCAAGAACGCCCACAAGAAGATGAACCCGACAAAGATTCGCGTAACAGCAAGCCAACGCCGCCCAGCAAGGCTTGCCTGCAATCCGGTTGTCGTCGCCTCGGCCAGCCCAGAAGTTTGATCAAGCGTTGCAGTCATGATGGATTCCAATCGTTGAAGGGTGTTCGAAGGAGGTGTGAGCCGACCGGGAAGAGCTGGCTAGATGGCGGTCAAGGTGCGGATTGACTCCAGATCGTCGGCGACACCGTCAGCCCAGGCCCGGATCTCGGTCCAGTCACGCGAGTCACCGGCCAGATCGCTGGTCGCGACCCTGCGCGCCAGCCAGGTCGTGGCCCTCGACTCGTCCAGATTGCCGCCGAAGGTCACCGGTGGGGCGATGCCGATCTTGGCGCAGAATCGGGCGACCGCACGGGGGATCTGCGTCCGCTCGGTGCGGGCGCCGGGACCGCACGGACCGCTCTGGAACAACCAGGTGGGTCGCTCCGCCAGATCCGGGGCCTGAGCCTGGAGATAACGCAGGGCGCTCCGATCCCAGCGGGCCATGTACACCGCGCTGCCCACGATCACAGCGTCGTACAGCCGAGCATCCCGGGCAGCCGCGGTGGAGTGCACCTCGACGTCGTAGCCGCGACGGGTCAACTGCTCACCGACCGCCGCCGCGATCTCACCGGTCGACCCCATCCGCGAGGCGTAAACAACAAGAACGGTCTTCATCTCGATACTCCTTTGGGAACAACTGATGCTCCCGACCTCAGTCTCGATCCGACAGCCACCGAAATCCGGAGGCCTTGGGCACCACTAATCAAGGACCAACGTCACCTTTCCGATCGCCCCACGCGACAGCCCACTCCGACCCAGAGCGAGGGTCATCCGACGAGGTCCGAGGCGCTGCCCGCACCCACACCAGGTCTCCAGCCGGCACATCAGCCGTTCCACGGTGCAGCGGGCCGCGGCGAGCTCCTCGGTTCAGCTGGCCACACACTCCCAGGCCCGTAGACGCCATCGACGCCGTCGACGCGACCTTTGGCCGACGAATCCGGGACTTTCGGCCCTGACCCGAACCAGGCTGACGAACCAGAATGGAAGGTCACAGGTGCGGCACCTCACCGGCTCCCCCAGCCCGACGAGCGGAGACCGCAGCTCACTCCCGTGAGTGCTGTTCGCAGAGGGGACACCCGACCATGGACGCCGAGACCGATCGAACTGCAGAGCTCACGTTGGCCCAGTGCCGAGAGAGACTCCGGGCGGCCCACATCGGCCGAGTCGCATGGACAGCTCCAGACGGACCACACGTGCTCCCGGTCAGCTCGCTCTATCGCAACAATTGCATCGTGTTCCGGACCTCACCGTCCGGCGTTCTGTCCACACTCCGCACCCGGTCGAAGGTTGCCTTCGAGATAGACGACATCGGCGACGATGAGGCGTGGAGCGTCGTGGCCCGCGGCATCGCTCACGAGATCCACCAACCGTACGACCTCGTCGAGCTATGGGAAGACGAAGGATTGGTGCCGTGGGCCGCCGGCAAGCGCCCGATATTCATCGAGATCGAGCCGCGCACGGTCAGCGGCCGCAAGTACCATTCCCCTGGCGTCTGATCGTTCACCCGACTGATGAGGATCGAGGGGCCGGCGCCGCACGAGATGGCCGGCGCCTTCGTGAGAATCCGTTGCACAACCGGCCGACAAGAAACGCCGGGGTGGGCCGACCATAGGCGGGCGCTGACCCTCGGTCGATCGGCGGCATGGCCCTGCGGTCTCCCCCGCGGCCCGGATGAGACCTGCTTATTGAGAGCGTCAGAGCTGAGGGTCGAGCGCCTGATCTATCTCGGTTCCCACCCAGCTCAGGCTGTCCCGCTGGCGGAGCGCCAGCCATTGCAGACCCCGAGTGCAAAGGTCGGCGCTCAGCCCGATGAGGGAGCGCCGACGGCTCCAGTGGACGATCTTGACGCTGAACTGCGACGTTCCGAGCACTAGCGCGGACACACTAGGCCGCGTGCATTCGAGCGCTGCTAGCCGTCGAGAGAAGCGGTCAGGCCAACTTGGCGACGGTGAGCAGAAGGACGGCGGCCTCTGTGGCCTCGAGGCCGTGCTTGGTGTCGGGGACGATGATCAAGTCCCCCTGTCGGCCCTCCCACGCGGCTTCCTCAGTCCACAGCCGGACCCGGCCCTGCAGAACCAGGATCGTGGCCTCGCCGGGGTTCACGTGCTCACCGAGCTTGGACCCCGCCGTCATCGCAATGACGGTCTGGCGCAGAACCTTCTCGTGCCCACCGAACACCGTCCTTGCGCTGTGACCACCCGCTGCATCCGCGGCCGCCTTCAAGAGTTCGCGAGCAAGGGCGTCGAGCGAGGTCCTCTGCATGACGCCAGTATGGTCTGGGTGCGGGACGCTCCGCGAACGCGGCCTCGCCTCATCCCCTGGGCCTGCCGGGGCCCCCAACCACTCGCACCCTGACGGCTACCGTCTCTCTCACCTCGATCGACGGCACCGCCTTGATCAAGATCAAGCGCACGCGAGGCCGGCCCGAATCGCGCGCGTACCGACACCTCCCAGGCCGGCGGTGGACAGTTGCCTCCTCCACGCTCTGCATCTCGACCAAGCCCGAGCTCGAGCGCGACCTTGGCTGCGCCGTGGTGCTCTCATCTCGTTGAGCTGCCGCTGCCGCACATTTGGCATCACTCTTCGCAGACTCAGCGTGCAGCCCGCCTCACCACGCTCCGGCTCGACGTAACCACCCGCGCCCTCTGGAACAGGTCGGTTGGTTCGGAGTCGTCCGCCCGGGCTGCAGCACGTCTCAGCCGCTCACGTGACTAGCCTCGATCTTTCGTCGTGGGCTTGTTGATCATGGTGCTTTCGGTTCGCCGGTTGTGCGGGGTCGATTGTGGCAGCAGGGTGTGACGGTTCGACGGGTGTCGCCTCGCTTGGCGCCGGGTTCCACTCCCGGAGACTGCTGATTCGGATTACGGATGGGTCGGGCCGGTCAGCCGGGTGCGGTGAGTGCTCGGATCCGGCCGATGCCTTGGGTGACGAGGTCGGCCCAGGGTGCCCGGCTGGCGAGGTGGAGCAGGGTCTGGCGGCCGGTCCGGGCGAGTTCGGCGGCGACGGTGAAGAGGCGGTAGCGGAGCCGTTTCGGTTCCCACCGGCGGGCGTCGTGGCCGGTGAACGCGAGGAGTTGCATCCACGCCATGAGTTCACCGGCGAGGCCGACGATGGCGCACCAGATCTGATTCTGGGTGAAGTCGTGCAGCGGCAGGTTCGTCAGCCCGGTGTCCTTGGCGTTGCGGATCCGGTCCTCAGCGCGGGCCCGGCGACGATGCCTCAACTCCAGATCCGGGAGTTGTCCGGTAGCGGTGTTGGTGGCGAAGGCGGTGATCCGGTGTCCGTCGACATCTGTCAGCCGGAGCTGCGCACCGGGGTGAGGTCGTTCCTTGCGGGCGATCACCCGCATCCCTTTCGGCCAGCCGGACAGGTCGAGCAGACCGGTGAGCTCGGCCACCCAGGCGCCGTCACGGATGCCACCGTCGCTGGTGTAGGCCGGTGTCCACACATCGGCAGGGATCTGCTCCAGGATGTCGGAGATGGCGCCCAACGTGAACCCGACCGAATAGGACAACCGTCGAGACGTCAACCAGTCCAGGAAAGCATGGGTGCCGCCGGCGGAGTCGGCCCGAATCAGGACCTTGCGACCCGGCCTGGTTCCGGGTCGAGATCCGGGGAGTTGCGCCAACGCTTTCCGGGTAACTGCGATGTGGTCGGCGGCAGTGTTCGACCCGGCATTCCCGGGCCGCAACTGGTAGTGCAACGGTTCCCCGGTGCCGTCCCTGCCGTGGTCGACGAACGCGCACAACGGGTGGAACCCGTACCCGCGTTTGAACGTGGGTGCGGCGTGTTCCTTCTCCGAGTGCGAGGCGACCAGGGTGGCGTCGAGATCAACGATCAACGGCGATGCGCCGTCACTGGCGTGGTCGGGGGCATGCTCACCGGCCAACGACCACACCTCGGCCCTCGCTGCGGCGCGGGCCGTTTCGATCGCGGCCAGGGCGTGGTCGACGTCGCCGGCGAGGGTGTCGACCAACCTGGACACCGTCGGATCGGAGGCGACCAGGCCGAACACGGCCGGCTCGGCACGGACGGCGTCGACGTCGGCCAGGCAGTCACCACCCAACGCCAACGCCACAGCGAGATCGAGGACGACCTTGCCCGGATCATGCACCGCCAACGGTTTGCGCCACGGCCCGAGCGCCGCCGACAGACCGCGGTCGATCCCGGCGATCCGGATGGTCTCGACCAGCAACACCCCGCCCGCCTGGCCGACCGCCGCGGAGCCGGAAGTGTCGACGTGCAGACGCGGATACAGCCCGGTAGTGTGCTTCACCTGGAAAGTGCTCCTTGGTCAGTTCGGACAGGTCCCTTAGCAAGATCCATCCAACCTGGTCAGGAGCACTTTTCAGTTGATCAACACGACCTCACACCGGACCGCCATGAAAGCACCGGGCTAATGGCCCGAGTCAGTCGGCGCCCCCGCTTCGAGCCACAGGGACAACTCTCACACAATGGCGATGCTAGGAAGGCGCCTCACGCGAACCCGCGGAACCACCATTGCGGTTGGCGTCTGGACCGCCGGGCAGGTCCGCGTCTTCGTGATCGTCGCGGATCTGCCCGGAGGTCTCGCTGTGGTCCGGACCGAAGTCGTCGCGAGGCTGGCCCGTGCTGGCGTGACGATCGGGATCCACGTCGTTGGCCTGTCGCAGGGTCTGTTGTTGCTCGTCACGACGGTGCTCGACCGCATCAGACTTGCGCCGAGCCAACAGATCGAGGTCGTCGGCCTTCGCGCGAAGACGGTCTGCTTCGGCGGCGCCTTGGTCAGCGACGGCATGCGCTTCGCGGGCCTCAGCGTTGGCGCGACGTTCCTCGACCTCACTTTGCTCCACCGCCAGACCCTGCTGCTGCGACAGTTCACGCAGATCCATCGCCTGGCCTCGCCGCGACGCAATCCGGCGTTGCCGAAGCCGGAAGATCATCACCAGGGCCGCCACCACGAGAACGAACCCAACCAACACCATCACGACCACCGTCAAGACAGTCACTGCTGCCCCTTCCGCCGTGCACCCCGCCCCACACCGAGGGCTACCTCGACAGTACCGGGTAGGTGCCCCTGGAGGCCCGAGCTGTTCTGCCGAACGCCGCAGGTCGAGGTGGTTCGCCCGGATCGCCAGTGGTTTGGCGGAAGTTGGATCCGGAACTGACGTGCGGTCCGAGGCGGTAGATGGATGGCCCCACGAACCCCGCCCGGGACCATCCCTTACCCACGTCGCCGACGTCGCCGTCGGCCACGCCCGCCCACAGCGATCCCCACCACTGCGGACCAGCAAATCGCGCCGCCCTCAGTCGGCACCTTCGCGTGAAGCCACCGGGCCAGACCCACCCGGACAACGACTTCGCGGTTCAGCCGGCACCCGACCCGACATCGCCGGAACGAACACCTCGGGTGCCTTCGACCACGGTCAGGTCGAGACAAATCAGGTGCGTGGAAATGCCGGGCGGCCATTCCTCGACGAGGTCGACCGACCCCAACAGATCCGCCCGATGGTCGGGAACAAAGCCGACCCCGGTGACCACAACCTCGGTGCGGGTGCCGGCGCAGACACAGCTGACGTCCAACGTGATTTCGCGACCCGGCGCGTACTGGCAGATTTCGCTGTACTCGGGTAGCCGAAAAACGATCTGGTCGTCGGTCACCGCATAGTTGACGACCACAGCGCGTAGTCCGCGACCGGTCTGGTGACCCAGCCGTCCAAACCTGCGCTCGCCAAGCCAGGAACGACACTCGGGGCCCGACAGACGACGAATCGTCGACGGCGGATGGGACGACGAACGGGCTGCGGGAGGTGACACGGACACGACGACGGTTCCTTAAGATCACATCTCTTCTGTGAGACGTCCGCTGGTTGTTGCTGGGTGATGGCGTCCTTCGGCGCCTCATGCCAGTGGTGTTCCACGGGTTGTCCTTGGTCGGGCCGCTTACCGCGGCGGTCAGGTTCCTGCCGGGTTTGGCGGGTCGGCCGCGCCGGTGATGAGGTGGTTCCAGGAGGTCTGCCAGGGCCAGTCCTGCGGGAGGTGCAGGGTCAGTCGACGGGCTGAGGTTGCGATCCGGCAGCGGATCTGGATCAGCTTGCGCCGCACGTCGCGTTGTCGCTCGGGCCAGGCCGGAAACAGCCGTCGGGGCGGCGAGGGTGGCGGCGGCGCGGGTGAGGTTGAACGCGATCACCGCCAGCACGAGCCAGGCGCTGGGTGTGACAGCCTGATTTGGCCCCGGTTTTTGGGTTAGTGCTGGCTCGGTGTGGCCCCACCCTCGACCACCCGTTCCCTTCTACTTTCGGTTCGTCCTGCCAAGGCGTTCCGGAAGGTGGAGGGTGTGAAGGAGAGATCGAGAGTGGAGCAGTTCGAACGTATCCGACGTGACTCGCGTGATGAGGGATGTCGGTCCGGGCGCTGGCGAAGCGTCATCGTGTGCACCGGCGGACGGTGCGTCAGGCGTTGACGGCGGCGGTCCCGCCGCTACGGAAGGTCCCGGACCGGGTTGCTCCAGTCACGGGTCAGCATGTTGAGCTTGTCCGGCGTTGGCTGGTTGAGGACCTTACGGTGCCGCGGAAGCAGCGGCATACCGCGCGTCGGATCTGGCAGCGGCTGGTCGAGGAGGAAGACGCCCAGGTCGGGGAGTCGACGGTGCGGAACCTGGTGGCCCGGCTGCGGGTCGAGATCGGCGCTGGCCGATGTCAGGTGATGGTTCCGCAGACCCACCTGGTCGCGGAGGAGGCTGAGTCGACTTCGGCGATTTCGTTGCCTCGATCGCCGGTGTGGCGATGAAGCTGCACATGTTCTGCATGCGGTTGTCGCACTCCGGGAAGGCGTTCCACTACGCCTATGCCAACCAGTCCCAGGAGTCGTTCCTCGACGGGCATGTGCGAGCGTTCGAGGCGTTCGGTGGGGTGCCGACCGGGATGATCCGCTACGACAACTTGAAGCCGGCGGTGATCCGGGTCGCGTTGGGTCGGGACCGGTTCGAGCATCCCCGGTTCGTCGCGATGCGTTCCCACTACGGCTACGACTCTTTCTTCTGCCAGCCCGGGATCGACGGCGCCCATGAGAAGGGTGGGGTGGAAGGTGAGATCGGCCGGTTCCGTCGCCGCCATCTGACCCCGATTCCGCATGTCGGGTCGTTGGCGGCGTTGAACGAGGCGTTAGCTGCCGCCGATACCCGCGATGACGCCCGCCGGATCGGAGCCCGCGTCGAGACGGTCGGACAGTCCGCGGCCCGGGAGTTGCCGATGCTGCGGCCGTTGCCGGTCGAGGTGTTCGATGTGGCATTGGTGTTGTCGTGCCGGGTCGACGCGAAGGCCCGGGTCTGTGTCCGGCAGTCGTACTACTCGGTGCCCGCCCGCTTCGCCGGACGACGGCTCGAGGTCCGGCTCGGCGCCACCACAATTACCGTGCTCGACGCCACCACGGTCGTGGCCCGACACACCCGGTCGCTGCCCAAGTGCACCGAGGACCTGCTGCTCGACCACTACCTGGAAGTGCTTGCTCGTAAACCCGGTGCGTTGCCCGGCGCGACCGCGCTCGTCTCCGCCCGGGCGTCCGGTGTGTTCACCGAGGCTCATCAACGGTTCTGGGACACGGCCCGGCGCCGGCTCGGCGACGGCGCCGGCACCCGGGCGCTGATCGGGGTGCTGCTGCTGCATCGGACCCTGCCCGCCGCTGCGGTGATCGCCGGCCTGACAGCAGCGGCCCGGCTGGACAGCGTCGATCCCGACCTGGTCGCGGTCGAGGCCCGCAGAGCCGACCATCCAGGCCCTGCAGTGCCGATCGCGCCGGTCGTACCGGTCGGTGTCGGCGGAGAACGGTCGGTGCCGTCGCTGACCGGCTACGACCAGCTGTTCAGCGGAGCGTCGGCATGACCGCGGCCGTGACGGTGTCCCGGCTGGCCGAGTCAGCCGCCGATGCTGCGATCGAGACGGCTGCGAAGACCCTGCAGCTGCCCACCATCCGTGCCCAGGCCGGCGCGATGGCCGCCGCGGCGCGAAGCAACGACTGTCCCACAAGGCGTTCCTGGCCGAGATGCTGAACGCCGAGTGCGACGAACGCGACGCGCGCCGACGGATCCGGATGGTCAACGAAGCCAAGTTCCCCCGCACCAAACGTCTCGCCGACTTCGACCACACCACGGATCGGCGACCTCACCCCAGCCGTCCTCGGCCACCTCGCAGCCGGAGCCTGGATCGACGCCGGCGAACCACTGGTCCTCCTCGGTGACTCCGGCACCGGGAAGACGCACCTGCTGATCGCCCTCGGCACCTGCGCCGCCGAACAAGGCCGCACGGGTCCGCTACATCACCTGCGCCCAACTGGTCAACGAGCTCGCCGAAGCCGCCGACGACAAACAACTGTCCCGGATCATCGGCCGCTACGCCCGGATCGACCTGCTCTGCCTCGACGAGATCGGCTACCTCACCCTCGACCCGCGCGGCGCCGAGCTCCTCTTCCAGATCATCACCGCCCGCGAAGAAAGAGCCTCGATCGCCTGCGCATCCAACGCCCCGTTCTCCGAATGGGGAACACGTTCACCGACCCCCGACTCGCCGCCGCCGTCGTCGACCGACTCACCTTCAACGCCCACATCATCCAAACCGGCACCGACAGCTACCGCCTCAAGACAACAAGGCAACGCAAACCATGATCAACAACGACCAGCGAAGGAGGCACAACCCCTGCGGGTGGGGCCAAATCAAGCCAGCACAGTGGGGCCAAACGAACTTGTCATTCCCAGGCGGCGTTGGCGGTGAACACCCCGGATGGCAGATGCGCCAGAGCGGAGCCTTTGAGGTCGGCGTGCACTTGCTCTATGATCGCGTGCTGGCGATGGATCTTGTCCGCGGTCACGGTGTCTAGCAGGTCGGGATCCGTGGTGGTGAAGAAGGCGTGTAATCGCCACACGTCGAACAGGCTGTCCTGTCCGCGGCGCGTGCTTGTCGGCCTGGAAGTCCTGGATCCGGCGCACTATCAGCCGACCGTGCACATGGTCCGCCTTGGTTGGCGGCAACGCGATGAATTCGATCTCTGCGACCTCGCCCGGGAATCCACTGCCCTAGTCTCGTCGAAACGCGTCGCTGTACTCGATCATCGTCCAGCGTCCTCACCGATACCGCGATCCCCACCTTACCCTGGAGTCCATCCGGATCGTACCAACACCTGCGCACCGCCTCCAGCGCGGCGTGACCTCGTTGCGTCCGTAGAACGCTGAATCCATCCGCACCAGATCTTCTTCCGATCGAAAGACTGCGGCGGTCTTCACCGCGTCGCCACCAGACGTTTCCCACCCCGCCGTGAGAACAGGCTCCTCGCCGGAGCCGTTCGACCACGATCACCGGCGGTGTCTGCGGTAGTCACGGTGGCCAGCAGCGCGTTCAGGCCGCGGACCTTGTTGTAGCCGAACCCGGCTCCCTGCTTGGCGTGGCCGTGGACCTCGACCACGGTGTCGTCGACATCGACGAACGCGAACCCACCCCGCTCACCAGCAGCCGGCGGCGTGGGATGCGTCCCGACAAGCCGGGTCAGACCGGCGAGCGCGAGCAGGAACCGGGACGCGACCGCGTCGAGCTGACGGACATGGCCGAAGGTGAACGCCCGCAGGAACGATCCCAATGTCGACGGCGCATAGATACCGGCGAACAACCGACCCATCCCGCCGTGCCGCAGCAACGCCATGTCATCGATCGAGTCTGCGCCGGCAACCATCCCCGCAACCAGCGAGGCAACCTTCGAACCGGCGTTCGCGCCCTTGTCGCCCGGCACGCTCAAATGCTGCCGAGCCAGCCGATCCAGTCCGGCTTCCTGGGCCAGACCCATCACCGGGACCAGACCCGCCGACCCGACCAGATTCGGATCATCGAACACCGTGCAGATCCGGCCCAAAGTGTGAGAGAGTCGCATCTCAGAGATGCCCTTCCGCGTTGTGGTCGATGGAACTGTCGCAAGTCCCAATCTTCCAGCCCGTAAGGGCATTCTCGCGTTACGGCACGCTCACACCGCCATCAACCAGACCGCCGATCGGTGGATCCAGGCTTAAGTGATCTTGGGAAGAAGGAGTCCGGACCGTCCGAGCGACATCTCACCGATATCGACGTCGGGCTGAGAACTCGGACCTGGCACGCGAACGACCGACCCAGCCGGACGCTAGGAGGTGCCTGTAATGATCGTGACCGCGACCCCGCCGGCGCGCCGCAGACAAGAACGGAACGTAACGGACTGCTTCGGGACGACTCGATGGACAGCGAGGTGGTGAAAATCCTGGTGCCCACACAGCGAGTCGGAACACCAAATCTCCTTCGCAGGCTACGCCTCGCGCACTTCACATGCAACACATTTCTAGTAACACAGGTCTAGTATCCAACGTGTGGTGACCTGGACGTTCTTGAGCAACCACGGCCGAGCCCTGCTCTGCATCGCCCGCGACCCGAAAGCCAGGCTGCGTGACGTCGCCGCCGACCTCGGCATCACCGAACGCCGCGCGCACGGGATCGTCCAGGACCTGGTCGAGTCCGGCTACATCACGAAAACCAAAGACGGCCGCCGAAACCACTACCAGGTCCGCACCCACCTACCGCTACCCGAACCCACAGCATCGCCACGATCCGTCGGCGAAGTACTCGCACTACTCGCCGGCACCGATCACCCACCTCAGCATTAACGCAGCCGCATGCAATAGGTCACCCCGCCGGCTGGGGGTCTGTCCTTGGCTTCTCGGTCGATGCCGACGTGAGCGCAGACGAGCAAAACGACTGCAGTGATGCAGGCTCGGGCGTCAACGAGCGAGGGCTGCAGTTGACGAGTCAGCCACGAGACGGCCCGCCATAGTGGCGATCGGTGAGCGGTCCTCTGTCGTCTCCGCTCGACTGTCGGCGAACGTTGCAATGGCGCTCCGGCTGTTGCCATCTCCATGGCCAGGCCCTGCGGGTTTACGACGGGATGGAACCCGAACCGCCGGAGGATTTCTGGTCATGGTGCTGCAGATGGCCACCTGTGCCGAACATGCACGACGCCCGTGGAATGTGATCGCCCTTGGTACGCTCCCGCTGCTGGTGGCCGCGCTGCTGGTCCTCGATCCATTGGCTGCTCCTTTTGAGGGCTACCTGTTCGACAAGTTGGTGTTCGGCGCCGGCTGGGCGTTCGGGAACCTTCTCCGGCGGCTTGGTGCACAGAACGAGGAGCTCTCGGCCGCGCTCGTCGAAGCACGGGAGGCGGACGTGCTGCGGACGGGGGCGGCTATTGCAGCAGAGCGTGCCGAGCTCGCGAGAGAATTCCACGACGTGGTGGCGCACTGCGTCACAGTGATGGTGTTGCAGGCGGCCTCAGCGCGGATCCAGCCCGACCGGGCACCTGCGGCAAGCCGGAAAGCGATGGAGCAGGTCGAACAGACCGGCCGCGAGGCCCTGGTCGAACTGCGCCGCATTCTCGGGCTGCTGCGCGCCGAAGCCGAGCCCGATGACGACCGGCGCGGAATGGCTGACCTTCCCCAACTGGCCGCACAACTGCGCAGCTCGGGACTCGACGTCCGCACCACGGTCGACGGCACCGCCGTGCCGTTGTCGCCGGCGCTGGAACGCAGCGCCTTCCGCATCATCCAGGAAGGTCTGACCAACGCGGCCAAGCATGGCGTGGCGGGCTCGACGAACGTCACCGTGCGATACCGCCTGGAGCGACTGGAGCTACTGGTGGAGAACCCCACGAAGACGAGTGCTGAACGGAGCGGATCAGCTCCCGCCGTGGCTTCGGCCTGTTGGGCATGCGGGAGCGAGTCGCCGCGTTCGGCGGGACGCTTTCCGCACGGGACGACGGCGGCGTCTTTCGGTTACGTGCCGAGTTGCCCCTGGAGAAGACGGTGACATGACGGCGACCATTCGCGTCCTGCTCGCTGACGACGAGGCCCTCGTCCGGGCGGGATTGGCCGCCATCTTGTCCGTTCATGACGACCTCGAGGTGGTGGGCGAGGCCACCGACGGTGTGGAGGCCGTGTCCCTCGCCCGCCGGCTCAAGCCAGACGTGACACTGATGGACCTGCGGATGCCACGCCTGGACGGGATCGCAGCCACCCGCCGGATCGTGGCTAAAGTTCTGGGCCGCGTGCTGGCCCTCACCACCTTCGACATCGACCGGGATGTTTTTCTGGCCCTCGAGGCGGGTGCCAGCGGATTTCTGCTGAAGTCGACACCGGCGGACGCACTGGCACCCTCGATTCGCACAACACACGCCGGGCAGGCATTGTTGGGGCCCAGCGTGGTCGCTCGGCTGAGCCGCGTCGCTATTTCGGCGTTGGACAACCCTTCGGCGAGCAGTCGGAGCGTGTCCTGTCCCCTGGCGGTCAGCATGCCGAGGACAGTTACCCGCCGCGCATCCGCGGGGTGTGCGTATCTCTGCACCAGCCCGACTTCATTCCACTCTCGGCTACCGCACACCAGCCGAATACGAAACAACCATCAACAAAGATCAGCAACGCCTCGAAACGGTAGCCTGACCAAGCCAACAAACCTGTCCGTCAAATCGGGGCACTCCCAAGGGCACTGGGGGGAGGATTATCATGAGACGCCGTGCACGACCGTTCCGACACAGGCACCCACACCGAATCGGAACCAGACATGCGCCGCAGGCTGACACCTGGAGTGGCCAGTGTCCGCGCCGCGTCTTTGTGTAGTGATACCAGCCACGAATTGGCCACCAGCTTGTTGCCAAGCTTCGTGACCTCGACGTTGCACCCGGCCCAGCCGCCTTGGGTGTATCGAAGGCGTTTCGGACCCCCTGACCGGATTCGCAAAGCTGGTTGGCGGACCATTGGCTAACAAGCGTGATTCGTCGAAATGTCCCCCACGCGGTGGCAGCATACTTTCCAATTCAGGACTGTGTCACCGCGGCCGTCTCGTTCGGTGAGGCTTGGGCCCGGACGGGGCTGCGGTTCGTGTCGAAACTGGCCCCATAGATCACCTGATGGTATTTGCCTCCCCCGCTCGGCGGTTTACTTGAGACGGCCCACACCGCATACAAGCGGCCCCTCGTCATGGCCGTGCCGACATAGTCGCCGGGAAAGATAGATACCCCCGGCGGAGGCGGCATATCTGTAGTTGATCTGTGGACCGATCGCGGTTGCCGGCAGGAAGCCCTACGTCGAGCCCCTCAGCGATCCGCGTCAGATTGCTCGGACGTCGGCTCACAGCCCCCACAACGGGCGCCATAGCCGATAGACAGCAGCCCGAGAGGCGATCTGGCCCTGGCTCGTTGACCGTAAGTCTCGTACCTCATCGTGCATGCAGTTGTCGCCGTGGGCAGCGCCCGGGCTACCGCGGTGGCCGAGGACGACGGTGCGCGGAGATGCGAGCTGAGGAGCCAAGAGCCGATCCGTAACCGGGCCAAAGCCGTCAATGCGGAGGTGGCCCGACCAAGATGGCTCTCCCGGTAACCGCTGCTCCCTATGTTCCTCGAATTGGTACCGGTGGACCCCCCGGCGATCCGGCTGCTGGCCATAACCCACGAGATCTCCAGGTACTGGACCTGGCGAAGACCGGCGGACCGACCGGCGGGCGTTCCTCGGCTCCCTGTCTGGCCCATCACCCGTTTGGTGTGAGTCGCGACCGTAGGGGTGTCGCTCCGCGGTCCGACGCGCTTTGATGTGACTGGGCGCGCCCGTGCACGGACGACCATAGCGGGTTGGGCGCCCGCGCAAGGAGATGATCATGGCGGAGGAGATCGAGCAGACGGAGAGCGTCCCAGAGGCGGTCCCGGCTCGTCCGTCCCGGCTGGACGGGGTCAATCAGCGGCTGACCGCGTTGGCCCAGCGCCGACGAGTGGCGTTCTTCGTCGCGGTGGGCCAACGCTTCAACGAGGTCGACGGGGGCAACCAGTCCGTCGTGCTGTCGGTCACCCTGTTCACCACCGTGCTGCCGTTGATCATCCTGAGCTTCGGCCACGCCAGCGGCTTCGCGGACAACGTCAACGTCGGCACCCTGTTCGACCGGGAGGCCGGCCTGAGCGGCGCGACCTCCGAGGCTGTACGCAGTGCGTTCGGCACGGCGAGCGGCGTCCGGTCATCATGGTCGGTGATCGGGTTGGCCGGCTTCCTGGTCTGGGGCATTCCGATGGCGGTCAGCGTCGCGGCCATCTTCGCCAAGGCATGGCGGCGGGAGGCGCTGAGCTTTTGGCACAGGCTATGGCGCGGCACGGTCTGGTTCCTGCTCTACATGCTCACTCTCACGATCCGGGACCGGATCGCCTTCGGCGGCGATCACGGCCTGGCCCAGCAGGTTGCGCTGGCCGCGGTGTCGCTGGTGCCGATCTGGCTGTTCTGGTCCGCGACCCCGGCGCTGCTCGTCCGTGAAGGCTGGCGCGGTGGCCGGTTCCTGCTCAAGGCCGGCCTTGCCGGCGTGGCGATCCAAGGCGTGGTGCTGCCGGCCTGTCTGCGGCTCGTCTTTCCGCCGATGCTGTCCGGCTGGCTCGGTTTCGGGCCGATCGGGGTGGCCATGGCCATCATCACCTGGTGCGGTGTGATCGGGATCAGCTGGGTCGTGATCGCCTGCCTCGGTGCCGTGTTATGGGAAAGATCCGCACCCGCGGACACGGTTCTGGCCGTCGAGACCAACGACAATCCCGACCCGCCCTCAACCCAACCCAGCTCGCGGTGACACTGCCGGCTGCTGCGGGTACCGGTTCAACTTCACGGCTCGACGACTTACGTCGCCTCGCGTCTCCACGAGGCCGAAACGGCATCTCGCTGGACGGTCGACTATGGAACAGACAGACCAGCCAATCGGCGACACAGCGGCTCGGAGCCCCCAATCCTCCAACCGTGCCCGAGCGTGTGATGTTCGTCCAGCTGAAGACCGGCCACAACACTGATCAGGGACCCTGCTGGATCAGTCGAGTCATGTTCTCCAAGAGTTGGCAGACGGCCTACTTTCACGGACTCGAGCTCCGCCGCCAGCAGGGTGTCCAAGGAAACTTCGTCGATGTTGCGAACGGCGATGAGTGGTGGATCTCAGGTCCGAAGCGGAACTTGACGGCCAGGTGGCCGAGCCCCTTCCGGCACGTCAGCACCGTCCAGTCGCCTGCGCCGGCGGCGGCCAGGTCCTCCAGGTCGAACCGGGGCCGGTTCTTCTTCCCAACCGCCAGGTGTCCGTCCGTGATCACCCCCGCCAACCGTCGATAGCCGGATAGGCCACCGGCCAGCACCAGCAGATGGTCACCGTCGGGATCCGCCACTCCGGCCTGCGGCCCCGGCAACCCGATCGACAGCTCCGCCCCGTACACGGTCGCCAACCCGAGTTCGGCGGCGGCCTCGGCGAACACCGGCGCCCCGTAGAACCCGTCATGGTCGGTCAACGCCAGACCGTCCAGGCCGAGCCGGACCGCCTCCTCCACCAACCGCTCCGGTGCTGACGCCCCGTCCAGAAAGCTGAAATGTTGTTATCCGAACTCAGATGTCCAAGACTCTGACGCATCCGGAACAGACCCAGCGCAACCGCGGCGCTGGGGTTGGCCGTGTTAGTTGGGCCTTCACAAACCGCCGGGCGGACGGACTCTCAGTCCGAGAAGGCAACATCCCAGTGAGTCGTCGGCAGTGCACCGCTGGTGTCTCACTCGAGCTCCGACTCCTCGACGCGGAAGATCGGTGACGTCTCGAGGGCTGCGCGGATCAGCGGGTTGTCTCCGATCTGTTGGTTTGACAGTGCCCAGTGGAGATTCTCTTCGCGAGTTCCCGAGGTGATGTGACGAGTCAGGAAGTCAGCGGTCTTGTCGCCGAGACAAACAATCGTTTCGAGTTCATCAGCCGAGACTGCAAGGGTCGGCAACTTCGTCGACTTGGTGTACCAAGGTTGATGCAGTGGTGAGTTGGCAAGGTGGTAGTCCTCCAGAGTGACGACGATCCCGAGGATTGGCCGATCGGCGGGAATGTGTCCGAATTCGGGATGTTGCGCGCGGACCAGATCGAAGGTCCGGTCGAGTTGTCGGTGCGCCTTGTCGAACGCGGCTTTGAGGGCTTGCGCTGCGCCGGCCGCGCCGGACCGAAGAGGTTGGGTGGGGCGGGCCAGTTTAGCTTCGACGAGCAGCACCAGGTCAGGGAAGACGAGAAACCAGTCGATCGACTTGTCGTTTCCCTTGCCGTATTGAATCTCTGGGTGCAGGACTGTGTCGGGGACCAGGGCCAGTTGCCGGCCGACGTAGGCCTCGAACAGCGTGCCGAGGTCACGGGTAAAGGCTTCTCCCCATCGGCGAAGGCCGGTGAAGTAGAGCCCGCTTGGGGTCGGCTTCCCGAGTACGAAGTCGGGCGCCGGCATAAGCAGGTCTGGCTCGAGACCCGACACGAGCGGAAACTCCACCAATGGGTTGAACGTGAAGCGGCGATCGACGCCCGCCGGCTCGCGGTCGAGCTGCTTGTAGCGCGACGCGGGCGCAGACAAGAAGTCGCTGATCATGCGTCTGGTGATGTCGGGATCGAAGACGTCACGGATGAGTTGAGGAAACTCGGGATTCTCTATCCACTCAGGGTTGAATCGTCCGCTGTTCGGTTTGGCGGCTGCCGCTAGGAGTTGGGTGACGCCGATGTACTCGTTGAGACTGCAGCCGAGGAGCTCGTGGAGCCACTCACCCTCCATGACCTCCGCGGGTCGCTGATCGGGGAATGGTGTCTGCTCAAACAGCGCGATGCTTCGGCCGAGAGATGCGTCTGGTGGGCGTTGATGAGGGAACTGGTAGAAGGCCAGCTGCAGCAGTGTGTTCGCGGCCGCGTCGGGTTCTCCTTCGGCCAGACCGCGGTGACCCAGCGCGTTGTGCATGGCCAGACAGTGCAGGAGGTCTTCCTTGTTGGGCTCTTTGCGGCGATACTCGGTGCCGAAGGCGAGGCTGACGCGGGCCACATCTGCGAGACCCCAAGGGGTGACCAAGCGGTTCTGGGCGTAGTCCTGCTGATTGAAGGCGCACTCCGGGGCGACGGCCGCGACGAGGCCAACGAGCTTCGACGGTGGGAAGCGGCGCACGTAGTTCACGTACTCAGCGTCGGTGGATTCCATCACCGCAGCACGTGGGTCGAGCCCGGCCCGAGCCGAACTCGACCAGCGCACGATCACAGTCCGGCCTTGCGAGCTGCAGCTCGGGCTAGGACCCGGGTTGAGCGCCAGACGCGCCGTTGAAGGCTTGTTCCATCAGGACGGGTCTGGCTTCCAGCGGTGTCTTTCTGAGGTCTCATTCGTAAGGGGCTCCCGGCTCGGGTTGCTGTGCGCTGTCGTCAGCCTGGTGCTCTTGCTTGAGGTCGAGCGGACTGGAGATGAAGGCGAGGAACTCCGATCCCTTGGCTGTGCCTCGACCGGCTTTGATGCCTTCGCCGGTCATCATCGAGTAGAACCCTGGATTGCTGACAAGTCCGAAGCGGCTGAGGTCGGCGCCAAGTGTTTCCAGGAAGTCCCTGTCGACGGCGAGTTCGGGCAACGCGGCCTCGATGACTGACCCCAACGAGCCCATATAGATGTTGGGCCACGGGATCTCGTGGCGGTCGCAGAACGCAACGGATCTTTCATGAAGCCGAGCAGTCGCATGTGAGAGGGGGTGAGCTCATCGATGTAGCGGAGGTAGATGGCCTGCTTGTCGGGCTCGGGACCTTCGCCGCTGCCGATGTTGATCAAGGCGTTGCGCAGGATCTTTCGTTTGGCTTCGTTGCCGGTGGCGGCGACGATCCTGGTCGCGGTCGCCACGGCGTCGAGGAATTCCTCGTCCTCGGCGAGATTCTCGACCGACACACCGTGATGATCCATCAGGTATCATACCCGGCCTTGTGGAACCCGTCGAGGCCGTGGGACTCTCACCGCAGGGGATGGAGGACGGATGGCAAAGCTCTTCGAGATCGACGGCACCGAGGGCCCGATCTTGTTCGAGGCGCGGCGGGTGCCGGGTGAGGTGTCACCGGTGGGACGGACCGAGGACGTGGTCGAGAAGATCTCGTCGTCGATGGGGGCCGTCCTCGGGTTGGTCGGCGATATCGCGAGGGGATTCGAACAGGCCGTACGCGACACGCCCGTCGAGTCGGCCGAGCTCGAGTTCGGCTTGCAGTTCAGCGCCAAGGGAACGATCTACGTCGTGGAGACACAGGGCCAGGGGTCCATCCGGATCAAGCTCAACGTCAAACCTCAGCCGGCTGGCACGAGCTCCTGACCGATGGAGCGCGACCCGCGGGACGTGTTGATCAAGATCTTGGACACCGACGACCAGGTGCGCGGAACCGGCTTCGTCGTCGAGCCGGGCGGCGCCGTACTGACCTGCCATCACGTGATCGACGGCTTGACCACGGTACGACTGGTCGGTCCGGCCGGTGAGCGCTGCGACGTCTTGTCGGCCGACGCGTTGCTGATGCCGGGACGGGACCTCGCGCTGCTGCCGGCGGATCGCCTGCTTGCTCCCGCTCTGGCGATCTCTCCCATCGGCGCGTCCGTCGGGGACACGTACCGCAGCGCGGGCTTCCATCGACTCGGAGGCCAGATCGAGGACAGTTTTCCCGTGACCGGGAGCGTGACGGGTGCGACTCGGGTTCGCTACTGGACGGCTGCGTCGGACTACGTTCTGCCCGACGCGCTGGTGCTCGCCGACGACGACTTCGACGCGGGCCTCAGCGGTGCACCCGTGACCGATGCCGAAGGGGCGGTGGTCCTGGGGGTGATCAGCACCCGACTCGTCGGCGACCGCGGCTCGGGCGGTTTCGGCATCCCGCTTCCGACCAATGCACCGGACGTCCTGTTGCCCATGCTCGAGCGCAACGATCGGTCGGTTCCGGCATTCGGTGCCCACCTGAACACCGCGGGTCTGGCCGAGCTGTGCAGGACTCAGGTCAGTGCGGCAGTCCGCGACCTCAGCGCCAAACGTGGCGTCGACCTGGATCGACGAGTCGACCGAACGGGCGTCTCTGCTCCCCTCGCAGCGCATACAGACCCCGGGGTTCGAGCGCTGCTGGGCCCTTCCGGGATCGGCAAGTCGACCGAGCTCGCGTACGCCAGCGGTCGCGCCGAGCTCGCCTTGCTGCTCGCGGGCTCCTCGATTCCGGCCGATTCGCGCGGCATCGAGGACGTGATCGCCGCTGCGCTGGGGCGGATGGGACGCCCCGTGGAGACGGAGCTGCTCGCTGCCCGCGCAGGCGGCCGGTTGCGCATCTTTGTCGACGGTCTGAACGAGTCGTCGCTGTCCGGTCGAGACCTGCGGGACTGGTTGATCACGACCGACCTCTGGTGCCGGAAGGCGGACGCCCGAGTGGTCGTCTCCTGCCGGCCGGAGTCGTGGCCGACGTTCCCTGCACCGGGGTTCCCGACGCTCCAGCTGGCCGAGCTCACCGACTCCGAGGCAGCTGCCGCTGCCGCCGTCCACGGTCTGCGGGTCAGCACCACCCTTCCGATCGTGCGGCTGCCGTTGGCGGTCAGGATTGCCGCGGACCTTCAGGCCGGCAGCGGCCGAGAGCAGCCGACCACCGTCAACGCTTTGATCGAGGAGTACGTCCGGCGGGCGGCAGAGAACGTCGCCTACGAGGTCGCCCGAGCCGCGAGCACCGACACCGTGATGCGCTGGCTGACCGCGGCCGCGACGACAATGCTTTCCGAAGGGAGCACCCACCTCACGGCCGACGCCGCGTCACGAATCTTCCCGGAAGCACTGCTGGCCGAGAACCACGTGATCCGCGAGAACCTGATGAGCCGTACGGCCGAGGGACTCCGGTTCGTCTACGACGATGTGGCGGACTGGTTGGCGTCACGACAGATCGACGTGCCCGCGCTTCTCGCGCTGGCGCGGCCGGTGGGCAGCGCGGCCGGGTCCTTCTCCTATCGAAACATCGGGCCGCTCGGCTACGCGCTGCGCGACATCCAGGAGACCGAGGGCATCTCCGCGTTCCACGCCCGACTCAGCTCGATCATCGAGCCGCGGTCCGGCTTCGGCATGACGGCCGTCCTGCTGCTCCAGGAGACCATCGGCAAGTGCGAGCCGCTCGCCGATCATCTCGAGTTCCTCATCACCTTCGCCGACGCCTATGTCGGCAGCGCATCGGCTGCGTTCTTCACCACGGGGTTCTGGGCCGGACTGGCGCTGGCGCCTGAAGATCATCTGATGCTGCTGCGCGAGCTGGTCCGGCTCGAGAACTACTGGGGATGGCGTCCTGGCGACTGGTCCTCCCGTCCCCTGGACAGCGCTCGCACCTCGTACGCAACGGTGGCGCTGCGGATCGTGGAGCGTGATGTCGAGCAAGGCTTCGACCTCCTGCGGCCGTGGTTCGACGACCGCCGTCGTCTCGCCGGTGGCGAGGCCACCGTCTCCGACGTCGCCGCAGGTATGGCATTCCGCCTCCGCCGCTCCGCACCTGACGCCCTCTGGCGACTGATCAGCTGGCTGGACCGTCGCGCCACCCGGTTGATCACAGAGCTGAGTGCCACCGATCCCGGGCTCGTCGCCGACCTCGTCGCTGCTGTCCCGATCAGCGATCGAAGCAGCTATCCTTTCCTGCTGGCTCTGCGGTCGATTCCGCTGTCCAGGCTCGACGACGGCCGTCGGACAGCCATCATCGACATCGTCTCCGCGCGCGCCGACGACGAGGGCCTGCCGTTCGACGAGCGCGCCGATCTGATGCGCATCCTCGCCGACAACACCGACCAGCAGGCGCCCCTCGACTTCCTGTACGCCGGGTTCGCGGCGGGTCGAATTCCGGTCTGGGCGATCTCGGATCACCTTTTCGAGAACCCGGATCGCGCCATGGAGTCGGTCAGGGCCGCCCTCTACTCGTCAGCCGAGCGTCGGAACGAAGCACTGTTCTACTTTCGACGGCTGAGCGACGAGCGCATACAGCGGGCGATCGACGCGGTGCTGCTCGAGATGCTGGCGGACGGGCTGACCCAGCTGACCGTCCCGATCGGCGACTACGTCGGCGGCCGTCTCTGGGTCGTCGAATCCCTTGACGCTGCGGCCGAGCCGGCCCTGACCGCGCTGATCGCGCTGATCACGGACGCAGCGCCCGGCCGCAGTCGGCTTGGGCTGGCGCGCGCTTTGGCCAGCCCCGACGCACTGCGGGGCGACCAGCCACTCCGGCGGACACTTGCACTCCAGCTGTTGGAGAAAGGGACCGATCCCGGGTCGGCGCGCGAGATCTTGAAGGGCAGCGCTGCGCGGATCCGCGCGACCGACTTCCAGGAGGAGCTGGTCCTGGCGGCGGCGCACCGGCTCGATCCGGTCGATGCCGATCGCGTCCTGACCAGTGCCGCGCTCGTGGACGAGGACTTCACCGAGGCACTGACCCGCCTGCTGGCCACCCGGCAGCTGCCTCTGCTGGGACCGCGCACGACGCGCTTCTCGGCGCTCGTCCAGTCCGGCCAGACCGCCTCCGACGCGATCCACGTCGCAGTCTTGGAGAACTGGGACTGAGCGGCCCGCCATCCCGGGACCGCTGGTGTCAGCCGCCGCCGTTCTTCTTCTCGGCCTCGGCTTTCTTCTTCTCCTCGGCCTTTTTCTTTTTCTCCTCGGCCTTCTTCTTCGCTGCCGCCTTCTTCTTCGCCGCGGCCTTCTTCTTGGCCTTCTCCGCGGCGACGACCTTCGGATCCCGACCGCGGGAGTACAAGGCGCTGATCGTGCTGAACTGACCTACCCGCGCGTACGACCCCGGCGACCAACCCACGAAGCCGTACCTGTGCACCGAATTGCTGTAGACGTACTCGCGAACGACTGTGAAGCCGGCCTTCCGCAGTTTCTTGGTCGCGGCCTTGATGGACAGTCCGTGCAGCGAGGGCACGGTGACGATCTTGCCGCGCAGGATCCGCTTCGTCGGCGCCTTGAACCCGGTCCGCGGGATCTTCTTGAAGTACTTCGTCATGGTGGGCTTCCAGATCTTCATCCCCGCGTCACCGCTGCCGCTGCCTTCGAGGTAGAAGTGGCTGGACGGGACCCGATAGCCCTTGACGCCGCCGCGTCGGAAACTCGCCTTGTGCCGGATGAACGGCTTCCTGCGGTTGTCGATCGAGATCATCGCCACACCCGCGATCCGCGGAGTGTAGCCGGCGAACCACACCGCTTCGTTGCTGTCGATCGTGCCTGTCTTCGCGGCCTGGGCGCGGCCATCGTTCACCCGCGCCCGGGTGCCGGTGCCGTTCTTCATCACCCCGGCGAGCAGACTGTTCACCCCGTCGGCGACATTCTTGGAGATGACGCGTCGGCAGTTTGCGCTCGGCGCCTTGAGCTGCTTGCCGGTCCGGGACGTGATCTTCTTGACAACGATCGGGTCGCAGTGGATGCCGCGAGCGGCGAAGGTCGCATACGCCTCGGCCATCGACAGCGGGCTGACCTCGACCGAACCCAGGGTGAACGACGGCTTGTCCTGGTAGTAGTCGACGAGGTCGCGACCCCGGCTCCCGACCTTGACGCCGAGGCGCTTGGCCATCTTCGTCACCCGGCACATCCCGGTGTCGAGCTCGAGCTGGACGAAGTAGTTGTTCACCGACATCGCGGCGCCCTTGTACATGTTCATCACACCGTTGACGCCGGTGGAGTTGCTGACCTTCCACTTCCCGTAGACGCGCTCTCGGCCCTTGCAGGACTGGAACGAGCGCCCGGAATAGTTGATCGTCCGCTTCGCGTCGTACTTCTTGCGCAGCGGGATGCCCTTCTCCAACGCGGCGGCCGCGGTGAACGCCTTGAACGTGGAACCTGCCTGGTAGCCCTGGATGCCGCCCATCGCCGGGTCGACCGACAGGTTCCAGTACGTCTCGCCCTTCTTGGCGTTGCGGCCCATCACCGGTCGGCTCTGCACCATGGCCACGATCAGCCCGGTCCCGGGTTGGATCATGTTCATCGTGGAGATCAGCGGATCCTTGGCGCCGACCACCGCGCTGACCTTCTTCTGCGCGAGGTCTTGAACCTTCGGATCGATGGCGGTCTGGATGGTCAGACCGCCACGGTTGATCATCTTTTCCCGGTCCGCGACGGACTTGCCAAGACTCGGCGTGTTCAGCAGCGTGCGCCGGACGTAGTCGCAGAGGAACGGATAGCGGGTGCCCACGCAGCCGTTCTGGGTCGGCCGCACGGCCTTGGGATCGAACCTCGTCTTCTTGGCCTTCACGGCCTGCGCCGGTGTGACCATGCCCAGCTCCGTCATCCGGTTGATCACCACGTCGCGCCGATCGAGCGCTGCGCTGCGATGCTTCACCGGGTTGTTGGCGTCCGGGCTCTGCACCAGACCGGCCAGCAAGGCCGCCTGAGCCAGGCTCAGCTTCGACGCATGTGTCGAGAAGTAGTGCCGGGCAGCAGCCTCGACCCCGTACGCTCCCTCGCCGTAGTAGGCGATGTTCAGGTAGCGCTCGAGGATCTGGTCCTTGCTCAGCCGCTTCTCGAGCGCAATCGCGTAGCGGAGCTCGCGGACCTTCCGCTCGACGGTCGTCGCCTGGACGGCCTTGGTGCATGCCTCGTCGCCCTTGGCCTGACAGGCCTCGATCTGGACCATCTTCACGTACTGCTGGGTGAGGGACGATCCGCCCTGGGTGACACCGTCGTTCGCCGTGTTCCGGATCAGCGCCCGCAGCGTTCCCTTGAAGTCGAGCGCCCCGTGCTGGTAGAAGCGGTGGTCTTCGATCGCCAGCTGCGCCTGCCGCATCACCGGAGCGACCTGGTGGAGCTTCACCGGGATCCGGTTCTCGTCGTAGAAGTACGCGAGCACCTTCCCGTTGGCCATCAGCACTTTGCTCCGGGTGGCCGGTGCCGGCGTCGCGAGCTCGGCGGGCAGGTTGCTCAGCTCGTCGGCCACCGCCTTGCTGCCGACCCCGGCGACGCCGGCGGCCGGCAGGAACAGTCCAGCGATCAAGACGCCCGCAAGCACACTGACGACGCCGAACAGCGCGATCGAGGACGCAATCACTCCCACGCGTCGCGAGTTGCCCGGCATAAACACAGGCTACGGGAAAATCGGGGCAGGCGACCCGTCCATTTCTATGACGGACTCCCCTCCGGAGACGCCGAGGTCGGCGCGAGGTCGAAGTGTCGATACAGGCTCGACGCAAGCCGGCTGGTCGATGCCGGCCTCGTTGACTCGGGGCTGGGTGAGGCGGGTCCGAGTCACCTTGCTTCCACTCTGACGCCGCGCTGATAGCCGAGCCGCATCGTTGCTGATGCCGGTCAAGAGGCCGGACGAGCCGCAAGAGTGGCTCGACGAAGTCCGAGTCACCCGACGACTCGGCGCACATCAGGAGGAGCACACCATGCCCACCGTCAGCAACGTCAACCTCACGCTCACGACCGTCGACTCGAACGTGACGATCCGGGTGACCTACGACGTCGAGCTCAACAAGTTCGAGCGACAGCTCACCGACCTCGGACTGAGCTACGACACCCACGTCACGATCCACGACTACGACGGAGGCGACACCCCCGGCGCTGAGATCCTCGACTTCTACCCCGGCCGGAACGTGCTGGGGGTTACCGTCGGCAACGGGTCCCAGGTCCTGCACGAGAGCGAGTCCCGGACCGTGTCGCGAGCATCACTGCAGGTGGACCCGGTCGGAAACGACGACGAGTTGAAGGCCGTCGTGCGGGTGCACGCGAACCAGTGGCTCGACACGTTCACCGAGGACGTCGTCTCCGATCAGGAGATCCTGCTCGGCTGAGGACCGCTGGTGCCGGCGCCCCCACGCCGGCATCAGCCAGGACCTTGGTCCAGCGCACTGGAGCCGATCCACGTCAGCTCGCCGCCGGCCCGCAGAGCGTCGGCATGGCGGCTCACTTCGCGGGCGCCGGCCACGCCGTCGCGAATCATCATCTGGATCCAGACCTGCACGAGATTCAGCCAGCTCGCCGAGTCGAGGGCGAACTGACAGCGGAGCTGGGGGTGGGCGGTCAGCACGCCGCTCCCCTTCAGCAGTCGGTACGACGGCGCACCATCGACCACCAGCTCGATCTGCCGGGTGCCAGCTGCCTGCGTCAGCCGGTCGAGGAAGTCAAGGTCGTCGGCAGCGCCGGCAGACTCGCGGTCGTCCGGGCCGCGCGGATCTGCCGCGCAGCCACGCCTGCGGGAACCGCTGACCAAACCATCGTCCCCGGTCGAGAGAGCATCCGACGCCGCGACATCGGGTTCCAGCAGGAGCGCCACGGCACGGAACATCCCGGCTGCACGCAGTCCGACGATCTCGACGGACTTCGCGGCCAGGCCGGGTTGCGTGGTGAAACCGAAGCCTCCGTCGTCGCGGGGAGACAGGCCGTACTCGCGCCAGACCCGAGCAACCGTCGCCTCGCCGACCCCGACGTACCGGGCCAGCTCCCGGCAGGTCCATCGCGGGTAACCGACCTCGGGCGGCAGAGGTGCCAACGTGTTGATGATGATCAGCGAGCGATCGACCTCCCTCGGTCGCCCGGAACGGGGTTTGTCGTGAAGGCCGGTAACACCATTCCGCGCGTACCTGCTTCGCCAGGTCGCGACATTGGCGATCGAGACGCCCAGCTCGGCCGCGATCTCGACATTGCGCCACCCATCCGCCGCAAGCAGGACGATCCGGGCGCGGGTGCGGAGTGCCGACGAGTCACCGATGCTGCGCGCCAGCGCCTCCAACTGTTCGCGATGCCGAGTCGTCGTCGTCACCGTGGTCGCGCGCAAACCAGACCTCCCGTTTCTCGACTCCGATATCGCAACAGTGCCACGCATGTCCGCGGAGCGTGCGTCTCGCCAATATGCACACTCATCAAGGTCAATCTGAGTCGCAACTATCGCATGTCCCCTTGCGCACCACAACATTTCATGGGAGTTTTGCAACTGTTTCATTCCCGATGGCTAGGCGAGGGGGCGGTCGACGTGGTAAGCGACGGCTCGTCCGAAGAGTCTGCCTCCGTGCCGGGCGAGCCGATCAGCTCGCCCAGGGCCAGCATCCGCGACGTCGCTCGCCGCGCCGGCGTGTCCGCCTCCACCGCATCCAGGGCGCTCCGAACTGACTCGGTGGTCGCGTCCGCAACCCGCGACGATGTGCTGAAGGCGGCCGCCGAGCTCGCGTACAGCCTGCCCAGCTCGCCCGGCCGCCACCGACTGGTCAGCGTCCTCGCTCGTTTCCCGACCCAGTGGTACTTCGCCGAAGCGATCGCCGCCGTCGAGCAGACCCTGAGCGCAGCCGACCACCGCCTCGTGCTGCACAACATCGGAGAGCCGCTGTCTCGTCGGCAGTTCTTCGAGCGGGTCCTCCCCCTCGGTCAGATCGACGGTGTCGTCGTCGTCTCCGCCTCTTTCGACCGTCCAGAGCGCCGGTCGTTGGACCGCCTCGGCGTCCCGATCACCGTGATCGGAGGATATGTCCCCGGCTACCCATGCGTGGGGATCGACGAAGAGGCCGCTGCCCGGACGGCCACCGAACATCTCATCGGACTCGGGCACCGCGACCTGGGCATGCTCGCCTTCGCGCCGGACGACTCGGTGGGGATGGACAGCGCCCGGGCCCGTGCTCGCGGTTTCCAACGCGCACTCCGCGACAACGACCTCAGCGTCAACCCCGACTGGATGATCCAAGCCGAGGGTTCACGGATGGCGGGGGGGGTACGTGCCGCAGAACAGCTCCTCTCGCTTCCCCGCCTCCCCACGGCAGTGTTCGCGATGAGCGATGAGCTGGCGTTCGGCGCGATCCGAGCTGCGCGACGAGCGCGTTTGTCGGTTCCCGGTCACCTGTCGATCATCGGATTCGACGACCACGAGATGGCCGAGTATCTCGACCTGACCACCATCCGGCAACCGATCGCTCAGCAAGCTCGCGAGGCTGCCCGGCTGCTGATCGACGACGCCGAGCGCGTCCATCGGAAGACCGAGCTGCCGGTCCGCCTCGTGGTCCGAGGCACGACGGCACCGCTGGGCGTCGGCTGACGGCTCAGTTCTGACCGCGATCCTCGCTGCGGCCCTCGACCCACGCGGCCCCGATGAGCAGGAACAGCATGTACACGCCGAGCTGCGCATTGACCATGCTCACGATGGTGCACAGGCCGAACACCGCAGGCGTCAGCCAGGCCAGACCGATCCGATCGCCGACCGCTCGCCGGATCACAGCAGTCATGGCGAAGGTGAGTACGGACAGGACAAGCATCGTGCCGATGTAGACGGGCGCGGTGACAGTGTTCAGGTCGCGGCCGATCAACGCGGTCGGGAAAGGGAGGAAGGCGATCACCAGCAGCCAGAACAGGTTGATCACACCCAGCCCGCGAACACCGTGCAGCCCGGCCTCGCCAAGTCGCCGGTAAAGGCTGCCGTGACCGGTCCAGAACGCATGGATCACCACAAAGCTGATCACGAACGATGTCAGCAGCTCGCTGTTCTCCGTCCACAGCGCCATCAGGTTCTCGACGTCGAGCTCACTCACCGTGTCCACCAACGGCAAGATCAACAACGTCATGGCAATCGCCACGACAGCATCGGTGAGAGTGATCGTCCGCTCGATCCCAGGTCCGTCGATCTGCCCGCTGCGCTTCGACACGCCAGCATGATCGCACAGCGCCCGATGACCTCCGGGTCCGAGCGAGCGGGACCGGCTCAGTCGTGGAAGCCGCAGGAGCCACCGACCATCGGCAGGTTGCAGCCGGGCACCGGACAGCGCGGGATCGCCGCGTCAGCCGCCCGACGGCGGTCCTCCTCGCGGGCCGGACTCGTGCCAGCCCGGCTGGACGTACTCTTCCGTTCGCCCGTCGCCGAGCCCGCCTGGCTGGGCGCACGCCGTCGCGGCTGTTTCACGACCTGGCGTGGTTCGGACTTCGGCGCGTACCGGCGCAACGCCTTGATCATCAACGCAGTCACCGAGTTCAGCCTCGATGGATCCAAACGCCCGTATCGACAGTGCACGATCCAGGAGGTCTCGCTCTCCATGTCGAGCCCGATCGCGGAGTCGGCGCGATGCGCCCGCTCGGCATCAGTGGGTGCGAGCGCGGCAGAAACTCGAGAGGGCGAGAGGTAGACGGCGGCCGGCTGGCCTCGGACGGCCAGCGTGACGCGCTCGTCGGTCACATCGTCGATCAGCGACGCGCCCTCGCCGGCGACGACGCCCACCGCGCGGCGCACCGCCTCCCGGACGTCGTTCGGCACCGACCAGAGCTGGAATCGTTCCTCCAGCACAGTCAGCTGCTCCACGCATGCCTCCTTCGTACGGCCGAGCTGCGTTCTGCGCGACCGGCGGGCCTCATGGCTCGAAGCTACTCTGACGGTCCGAACTCTCCTCGGCGCGGGTCCGGTATTGCAGCCGGTCTACCGGCGCTCCGGCGCCGATCGCCATGCGGCCCGCCGCTCGTTCGACAACCGGAAACTGGGCGCGAACCACACTGCGGAACGCTTCAGAGTTGCAGTGTGCGCCCAGTTTCCTGAGTGGTGAATAGGATCGATCCGACCGTGAGGGACTCTTCGTCACCGCCCGGGCCACGAGGAAAAGGAAACCCACAGGTGCAAGCGATCTACTACGACCGACAAGGGCCCGCGGGCGAAGTCCTCCAGCTGGGCGAGTTGCCCGAACCCCAACCGGGACCGGGCGAGGTTCGGGTGCGGCTGCGATACTCCGGGATCAGCCCGGGCGACACCAAGAAGCGATCGGCGTACTTCGGCTCGACCATGCCCTACCCACGGGTCATCCCGCACAGCGATGGCTCCGGAGTCATCGACCGGGTCGGCGAGGACGTCGACGAGGCCAGGCTCGACCAACGCGTCTGGGTCTACAACGCACAGTCCTACCGGCCCTTCGGAACGGCCGCCCAATACACCGTCGTACCGGAGGCGACAGCGGTTCCCCTGCCGGACGGGGTCGACGACCTGCTTGCTGCGTGTCTCGGCATCCCCGGCATCACCGCCCACCGCGCGGTGTTCGCCGACGGTCCCGTACGCGGGCAGACGGTCCTCGTCCACGGCGCTCTCGGCGCGGTCGGTTCGCTGGCCGGTCAGCTCGCCGCCTGGGGCGGCGCCACCGTGATCAGCACAGTCCGTCGCAGCGCCGACGTCGCGGAGCTGACCGGGCCGGCCGCCCGGCAGTACGTGGCGCTGGACGATCCCGAGGTCGAGGCGAAGATCATGCAGTACGCACCCTCCGGCGTCGACCGGATCATCGAGGTCGCCTTCTCCGACAACATCGACCTCGACGCCAGAGTTGCATCGAACGGCGCAACGATCGCTGCGTACGCCACCCGTGATCCCCGTCCGCAGCTCGACTTCTGGCCGATGCTGTTCGACAACCTCACGATCCGGCTGCTCGGCAGCGACGACTTTCCCGCCGAAGCCAAGCGCACCGCAGCCGCCGACCTCACCACCGCCGCCCGAGACGGTCATCTCCTCGTCCGCATCGCCGAGCCATTCGCTTTCGAGCAGGCAGCCGCCGCTCACGACCAGGTCGATGCCGACAACCGGCGCCGAGTGCTACTGGCCATTCCCTGACCACCGTCCACGTGAATCGTTATCGCACCGCATCGCCCAGACGTGACGCCGCACACCGCCCCGCCCAGCACCCCGTTATCGCACCGCATCGCCCAGACGTGACGCCGCACACCCCGCCCCGACCCCGTTATCGCACCGCATCGCCCAGACGTGGCGCCGCACACCCCGCCCCGACCCCGTTATCGCACCGCATCGCCCAGACGTGACGCCGCACACCCCGCCCCGACCCCGTTATCGCACCGCATCGCCCAGAGGTGGCGCCGCACCGCCCGACCCGACCAGTCGCGACCCACAGTCCGCACCCCTCGGATGCACTCCGCACCCTGCGTACGGCGTGCGGCGTCGAGGTGCGGCGGTGCGAGGTGGAGCCCGACGCCGCGCCCTGGCGCAGTCCCGAAGGATCGCGTCAGTCGGTGGGAGGATGAACCGTGTCTCTGGCGGATGGTCCGGCAACCCTGCTGGCCGGACGTGACGCCTACCTCGCAGCGCGTACGACCTCGGCGAGCAGCTGCACGCCGTTCCGCTGCTGACCGAGCTCCGAGCCCTGGGTCGGAATACCCGGATCGACCTGGCGCCGCTGCGTCGAGCACCCGGCACCGCGACCTTGCCGGGCCTGACCCCGCGCGAGCGGGAGATCGTCGATCATCTCGTCCGCGGAGAGACCTACGCCGAGATTCGCGAGACCTCGTGCTGAGCGAGAAGACCGTGTCTACCCACGTGTCCAACCTGTTGCGCAAGACCGGCACGACGAGCCGGGTCGAGCTGGCGCAGCTGGTCGCTCGCGTCGAGCCAGCCTGAGCCTGCACACCCCATCTCATACCTGGGGCCGATCTCAGTACCTGGGGGCCGATCTCAGTACCCTGGCGCCGATCCAGTACCTGGGGGGCCGATCTCAGGAGCCGAGACCGATCTCCGGCGGCGGCGGAGTTCTTACCGTCGAGTCATGGACCTTCGTACCCTCGGCCGCATCGGCCTGTGGATCAGCCCGTTCACGATCGGATCGATGGAGTTCGGCAGCAAGGTCAGCGAGGCCGAAGCGATCCGGATCGTGTCGACGGCGCTGGACGCCGGCATCAACTCGGTCGACACCGCCAACGTCTATGCGGGCGGACGCAGCGAGGAGATCGTCGGGCGGGCGATCAAGGGGCGCCGCGACAGCATCTTGCTGGCGTCGAAGTTCTCGGTGCCGACCGATCCGGCGGACACGAACTCCGGTGGGACGTCCCGACGAACGCAACTCACCCAGCAGCTCGAGGCGCTGGAGCTGAACATCGAACCCGACCTCGCCGCCGTCGTGGACGAGATCGTGCCGCCCGGCGGGGTGACCGTCCCGTACTACGTCGATGATGCGTGGGCCGACTTCCGGCCGCGCCGGTTCAGCTGGTGAGCCCAGTGAGACCCGGGAACGCGGGTCGCGGGTCCGACGTGAGAGCTACTGCGACGATCGGCATCCTGGGCTCGGGCCACGCCGGCCGGACACTGGCCCGGGGCTTCCGACGTCACGGCCATCCGGTGATGATCGGCTCTCGCCGTCCGAGGCTCTTCAGGGCTGGGTGCGCGACGCGACTCCCGACGTCTGCCTCGGGACCTTGACCGAGACAGCACGGTTCGGCGAGGTGGTTGTGCTGTCGGTGCTGGGCACAGCCGCGGAGGAGGTGGTCATCCGGCTCGCCGGACCGGAGAACCTCAGCGGCAAGGTCCTGCTGGACGCCAGCGACCCGCTGGACTTCTCCGGCCGCCCGGGCCTGTTCGTCGGGACGACCGACTCGCTGGGCGAGCGGATCCAGCGAGCCGCACCACGTGCGCTGGTCGTCAAAGGCCTCAACATCGTTCTCGCCGAGGTCATGGTCGACCCCCATCGCACCGGCGGTGAGCCGGACATGTCCATCGCCGGCGTACGACGCGACGGCGAAGGCGACCGTTGCCGCTCTGCTGGGCGGGTTCGGCTGGCCGGTGATCGACCTCGGCGGGATCGAGAACGCCCGCTGGCTCGAGGCAATGAGCCTCGCCTGGGTCGTCTACTCCCACCGCACGGGACGGACCCACCATGCGTTCAAGCTCGTCGGCAAGTAGCTGTGCCTCCCGGGACGGCAATCGCCCGCGCTCGCCCGGCACTCCAGATCCGTTCCGGCACCCCAGATCCGTTCCGGCACCCCAGATCCGTTCCGGCACTGCAGATCCGTTCCGGCACTGCAGATCCGTCTGGTTGCTGCAGGTTCTATCGTCGGTGAGATGCAGCCGTCGGTGGTCCCGCACGCGGTAGCCACGGCCACCGCGATCGCGTCGTCAGTCGGCCTACCGGTCGACGACGCGATCGTTCTCCACGACTCGAACAAGCTCACCCTGCGGCTGCTGCCCTGTGACGTCGTCGCCCGGATCGCACCAGTAGTGGAGCAGAACGCCCAGTTCGAGATCGATCTCGCTCGCCGGCTCGTGGCAGCCGGCTGCCCGGTGGCCGCCTTGGAGCCGCGAGTGGAGCCCCGCGTCTACGAGCGTGCCGGTTTCGCGGTCACGCTGTGGACCTTCTACCCGCCTCTGACGTCGCGAGAGATCTCACCGGCCGACTACGCCAACGCCCTCGAGCGGTTGCATGCCGGAATGCGCACCCTCGATGTCTGGACGGCGCCGCACTTCACGGACCGCGTCGAGTCAGCTCAGCAGCTCGTGGCGAGCCCGGAGTGCACGCCGGAGCTGGGCGACGCAGACAGGAGGCTGCTGGGCGACGCGTTTCGACGTCTGAGCCGAGTGATCGGCGAGCACGGCAATGAGCAGCTGCTGCACGGTGAGCCGCACCCGGGCAATCTGCTCGAGACGACGAACGGACCGGTGTTCATCGACCTCGAGACGTGCTGTCGGGGGCCGGTCGAGTTCGATCTCGCCCACGCGCCGGAACAGGTCGGTGTGCACTATCGCGGTGCCGATCAGAACGTTCTGGCTGAGTGCCGGCTCCTGATGCTGGCCATGATCACGACCTGGCGATGGGACGTAGGCGACCAGTTCCCTGACGGGCGTCGGCTGGGCAGGGAGTGGCTCGGCCAGCTCCGAGCGGCCCTCGATCGGGGCGGACCGGACATGACCACCTGATCATCCATGCCGGTTTGGAATCCGCGCCGACGACACACCGACACCCGACGTCCGAGGCCGGACAGTTGACGGTCGGTTTACTGGGGGCGACGGCGGCGTACGAGAGTTTCCTTGAAGAAATCCCGGAAGAGGTGTCGGATCGGCCGGGAGACGTTCGTAGCAGGGGTGAGAGGCGGACCGAACGGGCCCGCGAAATCACGAGGAGGCAGAGATGACGCAGTACATGATGTCGGTCTACGGGCCGGCTGAGTACACCGAGTACGGCAACTACCCGTCGGAAGAGGCGATGAACCAGGCGATGGCGGATACGGGCGCCTTCAACCAACGACTCCAGGACGAGGGCTACTGGGTCTTCGCCGACGGCCTGGCGCCGGCCACGACTGCGACCGTCGTCGACGGACAGGCCGCCGAGCCGGTCGTCACCGACGGCCCCTATCTGGAGTCGAAGGAGTACCTCGGCGGCTTCTGGATCATCGAGGCGCCGGACCTCGATGTGGCGCTGAAGCTGGCCGCCGAGGGATCGAAGGCCTGTCGGGGCAAGGTCGAGGTGCGTCCCTTCGGGAGCTTGTGACGTCCCCGCCGAGACGATGATCGCCGACGCGATCACCCGGGTCCACCGCGAGGAGTGGGCCCGGGTGGTGGCGGTGCTGGCGAGGCGCTTCGGCGACCTGGACATCGCCGAGGACATGGCGGCAGAGGCATTCGCGATCGCCGTCGAGCGTTGGCCCATCGACGGCGTGCCCCCCAACCCCGGTGCCTGGATCACCACGACAGCGAACCGGCGCGCGATCGATCGGCTGCGCCGTGAGTCCCGTCGTGACGACAAGCAGAAGCAGGCCCAGATGCTGTACGAGGACATGCCGCCCGAGCCCTCCGACGTCGGCGAGGAGGGGGCGATCGACGACGACCGGCTCCGGTTGATCTTCACCTGCTGTCACCCGGCCCTGGCGATGGAGTCACGGATCGCGCTGACACTGCGGATGGTCGGCGGGCTGACGATGCCCGAGATCGCCCGCGCGTTCCTGGTGCCCGAAGCGACCATGGGTCAGCGGATCACCCGCGCGAAGGCCAAGATCAAGGCGGCCCGGATCCCCTACCGGATCCCCACCGCCGCCGATCTCCCGGCCCGCGTCGCCGGCGTCCTCGCGGTCTTGTTCCTCGCCTTCAACGAGGGATATCTCGCCTCGAATCCACAACAGGAGCCCGTCCGCAGCGAACTCACCCTCGAGGCGATCCGGCTGACCCGGCTGGTCTGGGAACTGCTGCCGTCGGACGGTGAAGTTGCCGGCCTGCTCGCGCTGATGCTGCTCACCGAGGCCCGCCGGTCGGCGCGAGTCTCGGCCTCGGGTGAGCTGGTCACCCTCGACGAACAGGACCGCGGCTGCTGGGATGCCGCGCTGATCGCCGAAGGGCACGCGCTGGTCCGGCAGCGGCTCGCCGCGGTCGCCGCAGGTCAGGGACGCCCTGGCCGCTACCAGATCCTGGCCGCCATCAACGCGGTGCACACCTCCGTCGGGGACGTACGCGACACCGACTGGTCCCAGGTCGTCGCCCTCTACGACCAGCTCGTCCTGATCGACCCCTCACCGATCGTCGCGCTCAATCGGGCCATCGCGCTCGCCGAGCTCGACGGGCCCGAGGTGGCACTGGCGGTACTCGACCGGCCGAACGCTTCGTCCGGCTCAGCACACCGCCCAACGCCTGGCTCAGCACAGCGCTCAACGCCTGGCTCAGCACAGCCTCTCGAGGGCTACCACGCCTATCACGCCACCCGCGCCGACCTGCTGCGTCGCCTCGGTCGCTCCGCCGATGCCCGCGCAGCGTACGAGCGGGCCATCGAGCTGGCAGGCAACACCGCCGAGATCGCCTACCTCACCCGCCGGCGCGACCAGCTCGGGCGGACCGAGCGGCTCCAGGGTTAGGTCCAGCCGAACAGGCTCCTCGCTCGCTGGACCGCCGCGGAATATCGACGGTGCAGCGATGTTGCGGGAATTATGACGACAATCGGCATCATCGGAGCAGGCAACATCGGCGGACAGGTTGCGCGGGCGGCCATCGGGCTCGGGTACGACGTGGTGATCGCCAACTCGCGAGCGCCGGAGACCCTGGAGGGGTTGGTGGCCGAGCTCGGTCCGCGAGCTCGCGCAGCAACGGCAGCCGACGCCGCAGCAGCGGCTGAGGTCGCAGTGGTCGCCGTTCCGTTGCGGGCGTACGGCGATGTGCCGGTGGAGCCGCTGGCCGGCAAGATCGTGCTCGACGCGAACAACTACTACTGGGAGCGGGACGGGCACATCGAGGCACTGGACCGCGGCGAGGCGACCGTCAGCGGGCTGCTGCAGCAGCATCTGCCGACCTCGAAGGTCGTGAAGGCGTTCAACCAGATCATGGCCTCGGACATCACCACCGACGGACACCCGGCGGGCGATCCGCAGCGCCGTGCCCTGGCCACGGCGAGCGATCACCCCGACGCCGTCGAGTTCGTGACCGATCTCTACGATCGGCTCGGCTTCGATGCGGTCGACGTCGGTCGGCTGAGCGAGTCGTGGCGAGTCGAGCGCGACCGTCCCGCGTACGTCGTCCGCCAGACGGCCGACGAGCTGCGCGACAACCTGGCCAAGGCGCCCCGCACGATCTGAGACGCGATCTGAGCAGACGCGATCTGAGCCGCTGCTCCACTTCGCGCGGATTGGGGCGACTTCGCGCGACTTCGGAGTCGCGCGAAGTCGTCCCGGCCCGCGCGAAGTCATCCCACCCGCGCAAAGTCACCGCACCCGCAGGAACTCGTACCATTTCATACTGTTGACAATGACTGGATGAGTCGGCAGACAGATAAGAGTCGACAGTCAACTTTTGGAACCCGGAGCCGCGGGCAGCCGCGGCCGGCTCTACGTGCGACGGCTCGGACCCAAGGAGATCACCGACATCTTCGTGGTCTGGGCCGCGCTCGAGGGGCTCGCGACCAGCACGCTCGCCCGACGAGACGACCGGTCGTCGATCGCCGACGAGCTGCGTGGTCTCCTCCGCGCGATGGCCGAAGCCGCCGAGAACATGGATCTCGAGGGCAGGATCGAGTCCGACCTCGCCTTCCATCGCACGATGTGCGAGCGAACCGGCAACGAGTCCCTGCTGCACACCTGGCAGGGCCTCGAGGGGTCGATCCGGATGTCGATCATGTTCGCGGGCACCGACCGAGCCATCGGCAACATGGACGTCTCACGGCACGATGCGATCGTCGACGCCATCGCATCGGGCGATCCGCAGGAGGCCGTCAGAGCCGTCGAGGAACACATGGCCTGGGCTGCGGCCAACCTCACCGGCTGACGACGACGGGTCGGCTGGGAGAATCGAACGCGCAGATCGCGCCTCGTCACACCCGCTGGCGCTCGGAAGGTGCAGCTGAGCCGATGACCCGTCCAGACGCGTCCGTCGATCCGTGGGCTCGTTTCGACGACCTGGTCACCAGCCGCTCACTGATGTTCCCCGGTGTGGACCGCGTGCTGATCGCGGAGCGTCCCGACGACGTTGCCCGTGTGCTCGCGAAGGTGCAACGCGCCACCGATGGGGGCAGTTGGGCCTTCGGCTACGTGGCGTATGAGGCCGCTGCCGGGCTGGGCGAGCTCGCGGTCCACAACTCGACGCCCTTGAGCATGCCGCTGGTGTGGTTCGGGATCTGCGGCCGCCCGACCGTGGTCCCGACGCTGACACCGGCCTCCCCAGAATCTGGTCCGATCGACACTCGGGTGTCGTGGACGCCCGAATGGACGGCAGCGGAGCACGCTCGACGCATCGCCGCGATCAAGGATCGAATCGCCGCCGGCGACACCTACCAGTGCAACCTGACCGAGCGGATGGCCGGACAGCTGTCCGGGGACGCGTACGCCCTCTATCGCAACCTTGCACTCGGCCAACGCGGTGCCTACAACGCCTACCTCGACCTCGGCAGGTACGTCGTCGCCAGTGCCAGCCCCGAGCTGTTCTTCGAACGCCGTGCCGACGACGTGCTGCTGCGGCCGATGAAGGGCACCGCCCGGCGGGGGCGCTTTCTCGACGAGGACCGGCGCCTTGCCGAGCGGCTTCGGTCGAGTGAGAAGGAACGGGCCGAGAATCTGATGATCGTCGACCTGATGCGTAACGACATCTCCCGCATCGCCCAGGTCGGCAGCGTCGCGGTTCAGGCCCTGTTCACGGTCGAACGGTACGAGACCGTGCTGCAGCTGACCTCCGACGTCACCGCGCGGCTGAGACCCGGACAGGGCTTGGTCGAGCTGTTCAGCGCCCTGTTCCCGTGCGGTTCGGTCACCGGCGCACCGAAGGCCAGCTCGATGGAGATCATCCGCTCCCTCGAACCGGATCCCCGCGGTGTCTACTGCGGAGCCGTCGGGCTGGTCGGGCCGCCCGACGAGCCGGTCCGGACCCGGTTCAGCGTCGCGATCCGCACCGCCGTGGTCGACACCACGACCGGGCAGGCCGTCTACGGCACCGGCGGCGGGATCACCTGGGACTCCGAGCCGGTAGCCGAGCACGCCGAACTGGAGGCCAAGACCGCCGTGCTTCAGGCTCGACCGGAGAGGTTCCACCTCCTCGAGACCATGCGCTACGACGGCCGGTACGTCCACAACCGGGGTCGGCACCTGCAGCGGATCGCAGACTCGGCCGTGCATCTCGGGTTCCGGTTCGATCTCCTGGCGGCCGCCCGCGCTCTCGACGCCCGACTCGACGGCGGCGATCCGGCCAGGGTGCGCCTGCTGCTGGACCGCGACGGAACGATCGACCTCGACGTCAACCCGGTCCCGGCTGCGCCGCAAACCGTCATCCTTGCACTGGACGACGACCCGGTCGACCCGACGCGGTGGTGGCTCTTCCACAAGACGAGTCTGCGGAAGCCGTACGATCGACGCCGGACCCGCCGACCCGAGGTCGACGACGTGATCATGATCAACACCGCCGGCGAGCTGACCGAGGTGACCCGGGCCACCCTGGCCGTCGAGTTGGACGATCAGTGGTGGACCCCGCCGCTGGAGTCGGGCTGCCTGCCCGGCGTCGAGCGCGCCCGGCTGATCGAGGCCGGCACGTTGGCCGAGCGGGTGCTGTATCCGTCCGACCTGCTTGCGGCGCGCGCGCTCGCGGTGATCAGCTCGCTCCGGGGTTGGCGAGCGGCCAGGCTCGAGGCCAACGGCGGATCGCCGCCCAGCCTTGACCTGCGGACCAGCCGTGACGCAGGCGACTCTTGACCCAACGGCGGCCCGTCCGATCGCGCCGCCAGAACTTAGAAGGCAGAGGCGCATCACAAACGCCTGAGTCTTCTAGATTCGCGCCGCGCGGCTCAGCACTCGATGACGTTGACGGCAAGCCCTCCCCGAGAGGTCTCCTTGTACTTGATCTTCATGTCAGCGCCGGTCTCGCGCATCGTCTTGATCGCCTTGTCGAGGGACACCTTGTGGCTGCCGTCGCCGCGGATGGCGATCCGGGCGGCGTTGATGGCCTTGTTGCTGGCCATCGCATTCCTTTCGATGCAAGGGATCTGGACGAGGCCGCCGACCGGGTCGCAGGTGAGACCGAGGTTGTGCTCGATCCCGATCTCGGCGGCGTTCTCCACCTGTTCAGGCGAGCCACCCATCACCTCGCACAAGCCGCCGGCGGCCATCGCACACGCCGAGCCGACCTCGCCCTGGCAGCCGACCTCGGCACCGGAGATGGAGGCGTTCTCCTTGAACAAGATCCCGACCGCGGCCGCCGTCAGCAGGAAGCGAACCACCCCGTCGTCGTCGGCTCCGGGGATGAACGCGTCGTAGTAGTGCAGCACGGCCGGGACGATGCCGGCCGCCCCGTTGGTCGGCGCCGTCACGATCCGTCCACCCGAGGCGTTCTCCTCGTTCACGGCCAGGGCGTAGAGGTTCACCCAGTCCATCGCCCGGATCGGATCGGTCTGGTCGTTGGCCGCCTCCAGGTCGGCCAGCAGCTTCGGGGCTCGTCGCGGCACCCGCAGGCCGCCCGGCAGCAGCTTCTCCGTGCGGGTGCAGCCGTTGTGGACGCACTCCTTCATCACCGCCCAGATGTGCAGTAGGTCCGCCCGCAGCTGCTCCTCGGTCCGCCAGGACAGCTCATTGGCGAGCATCACGTCGCTGACCCGCAGTCCTTCTCGGCGGCAGATCGCCAGCAGCTGCCCACCCGTGGTGAACGGGAAGCGGACCGGCGTGTCGTCCTCCTTGATCCGGTCCGCGCCCGCGGCATGCTCGTCGACGACGAAGCCGCCGCCGACCGAGTAGTAGGTGCTCTCCCGCAGGACCACACCGCCGGCACCGAACGCCCGGAAGATCATCCCGTTGGGGTGGGCGGGCAGGCTCCGCCGCCGGTGCATCGTCACGTCATCGTCGCGGGAGAAGTCGATGGTTCGGCTGCCAGCCAGGACGAGTCGCCCGCTGGACGTGGCCCGGGCTACCTGCTCATCGGCGGCGTCGGTATCCACCGTCTCCGGGCGATTGCCCTGCAACCCGAGAATGACCGCCTTGTCCGAGCCGTGCCCGTGGCCGGTGGCCCCAAGTGATCCGAACAGCTCGGACTCGACCCGGACGACGTCATCCAGGAGGCCCTCCTCGCTGAGCGAGTCGGCGAA
Source organism: uncultured Actinomycetota bacterium (assembly GCA_963797165.1). Classification (GTDB taxonomy): domain Bacteria; phylum Actinomycetota; class Actinomycetes; order Propionibacteriales; family Propionibacteriaceae; genus Microlunatus. Next base: position 794,494 of record CAWCOM010000010.1, on the reverse strand, counting down.
ACGGCCGGCGGCCCGCATCGGCCCGACGGTGTGCGAGGACGACGGCCCGATGCCGATTGAGAACATGTCGAGCGCACTGAGAGCCATCAGGCCGGCTCCGCCGCGAGTGCCATCAGGACTCCATCACCGACTCGGTTCGTGCCGGTGTCACCGTTGCCTTCACCATCGCGGCCGCTCCCTTCGCGGTTGTCGGGGACGACACACCGACGACGACTCCCCCGCCCGGACGGCCTGGCCGATGAGATGACGGCCGCTCGTGATCGATGCCAGCGCGAATGAGACCACGGGCGCCAGTGTGCCAACTCAAGGTCACGTGGCCGAGCAGCCGCACCGGCTGGCTGCGGTATCACGAGACCACGTACGTGTGATCGGTCCGCGCCATGTCAAATCAAGTGTACGACTGCTGACCGGTAAAGTCCCGGACCAGCCCGATGTACGCTAGATCGGCAGGTGATCGGCTGCCCATTCGAACGACATGCGATGCGAGTCGTAGCGCGACTCGACGCTCGGCTCGTCGATCTCGATCATGAAGTCGCCGTCGTAGTCGGCCGGCAGCGCTTCCAGGACCGCATCGAAGTCGACGACACCGAGACCGGGTTCGCACCAGAGCCGTTTCGTCGCGGTCAGCTCGCGATAGCTGCCACTCACGGGTCGGTCGCTCGTCGGTCGGTCGCTCGTCGATCGGTCGCTCGTCGATCGGTCGCTCGTCGGGAGGTGATCGCCGAAGACGTCCTTGATGTGGATGCCGCCGATCCGATCGGCGTACCGCTTGATCAAGGAGGCCGGTTCGACCCCTGCCCAGCGGAGATGGCCGGTGTCGGGGCCGAAGCCGATCACGTCCGGGCCGAGCTCGTCCAGCAGGGCAACGATCTCGTCCTCGGTCTCGAACACACCTCCGACGTGGGAGTGGTGAAGTGGCCGGAGACCCTCGGACTGCAGAACCTGGCAAATCACTCCACAGTTCTCGATAGCGAGCTGGAGCCGGTCCCGATCGAAGCCGGCACCGACGGCGGGCTGCTCCATCCGGGCCGGGACAGCCATCGAGGAGATCATGGTCCGGTCGAGTCCGAGCTCGACCTGAGTTGCGGCGAACAGCTTGGCCCGCTCGATCTCGTCGACGATGTCGACCGTCTCGTCGAACGGCGAGCTGAACAGGCTCAGTGCCGGTGCGAGTCCGTAGCCGCCGATCCAGTCGCGATACTCCGCCGCCGCCATGTTGTCGGGGACGTCGGCCTTGACAGCGGTGTAACCGATGGCGGCGAAGTCGGCGAAGGCCTGGTCGAAGACCTCGCGTGACTTGCCGGCCGATGCCCAGTACGGGATCGGGTTGGCTGCGAGCCGGCCCTTCATCGCAGGCTCACCGGAAGGCCGGTACGAGCGGACTCGTAGACGCCGGTGATGATCGCGAGGGCCTGCCGGTTGGTCTCCAGACCGACACGAACCGGTCCGTTGCCGGCCAGCGCGTCGAGAAAGTTCTCGTACTGGCGTTGGTGGGCGCCGATCGCCAGCGCGCCAGGATCGCTGCCCGCGGCCGCGTCGGCCGCGCCGGATGCTTCCGGATAGTCGGCGACCTGATTGATCGAGCTGTTGGGATTGCCGTACGCCCGCTCCTCCGCCGTCGTATCGGTCGGGGTGAGATGCACAAAGCTCAGCTTGTCGTTGTCGATGACGACGGATCCCCGATCACCGTGCACTTGGAGCCGAGCGCTCAGACCGGGGTAGGCGGCGGTGGTGGCGTGGAGGACGCCGATGGCGCCGCTTTCGAATTTCACAACCCCGACGGCGACGTCCTCCACCTCGATCCGCTCGTGGGCGAGGGTGCCGGTGTAGGCGAAGACCTCGACGGGCCGGCCCATCGTCGCGACCAGCAGATCGACGGTGTGCACCCCCTGGTTCATCAACGCGCCGCCGCCGTCGAGCTCCCACGTGCCGCGCCAGTCACCGGAGTCGTAGTAGGTCTGACCTCGCCACCAGTCCACCGACGCGATCCCGCTGGTGAGCCGGCCCAGCTCGCCTTTGGTGATGGCGTCGACGGCGACCTCGGTGGATGCGTCGAAGCGGTGCTGTGAGATCACCGTGACCAGCTTGCCGGCGGCCTGCTGCGCGGCGATGATCTCGTCGGCCTTCGCAAGGGTGGTTTCGGCCGGCTTCTCGATGATCACGTGCTTGCCAGCCCCGAGCGCCTCGATCGCAATGCTGCCGTGGTTGCCGGTCGGCGTGCAGACAGCCACGACGTCGACATCGACAGCATCCAGGGCCTCGGTGAGCGAGCCGAAGGTCTTTCCGCCGTGAGCGTCGGCCAGCGTCTCGGCCTTGTCCAGCCGCGTATCCACGACGGCGACCAGGTCGATCCGATCGGACAAGGAGCTGATCACCTCGCCGTGCAGGGTGCCGATGACGCCCGCGCCCACCAGAGCCAGCCGGGTCCTCGCGCTGGATGTCATGTCACTGCTCATGAGTACTGGATCCCTTCGCTGCTGAGGATGCCGGTGAACGCATCCCATGCCTTGGTGAACAGCTCGGGCCCGGACAGGGCGCCGAACGCGGTGAACTCGCCGAGATGCGGTTCGAGGGAGAAGAAGCCGTCGAAGCCGTCGGCTCGGAGGGCCCGGACAGTCTCGCGGACCTCGCCGTCGCCGGCACCGGCGACCACGACCGAAGCGTCGGTCAGCAGTGCGTCCTTGATCTGGATGTAGGCGACATGTGGACGCAGATCGGTGTAACCCTCGGTGAACGGACGGACCCCGACCTGGACGAAGTTGGCCGGATCCCACGCCAGTTTCAGATTCGGGGAGTCGACCGACGTGACGATGTCCACGCAGCGGCGGGGAATGTCGCCGTAGATGTCCTTCTCGTTCTCGTGCACCGCGATGATGCCGGCCTCCGCTGCGATGTCGGCCAGTGCCCGCATCCGACGCAGCACCTCGTCGCGGTGATCGTCGGGATTGTCGCCCTCTCGGATGAAAAAGGAGAACAGCCGGACGTACGGTGCACCAAGCCGCTGCGCAACCTCTGCGGCATGCCGCATCCGCACCAGATGCGGCTCGAAGTCGTCGTCGACGAAGATCTTGCCGATCGGCGAGCCGATGCTGGAGACCTGCAAACCGTACTCGACGAGGAGCTGCTCGACCGTCTCGAGCTGGGAGTCGTCGAGGTCGAGGATGTTGACTCCCCACGCGCTGCGGATCTCCAGGTACCTCAGCCCGAGCTCACTGGCAACTTTGCACTGCGTGCTGAAGTCGGGGTCGATCTCGTCCGCAAATCCTGACAGTGTCCACATCTGGCTGGTGCCCTTCGTTGGTCGTCGCTTCAGTTCTCCATTCAGCCACTCGGGCACCAGAGCCGCCAGGTTGTTGCCGTAAGTTGTTGCCATGCAGTCCGAGGACTCGGCACCGCGGACCAGGCGAGCGTCGATCTACGACGTCGCAGCGGCGGCCGGTGTCAGCGTCTCCACGGTCTCTCGCACCATGACCAAGCCGGACCGGGTCAGCTTCCGGACCGCAGAGCACGTCCGGAAAATCGCCGAACAGCTGGGGTACCGCGCCGAGCCGACCGAGCGGATCATCGACGACTCGGGCACCAAGCTGTTGGCGATGGTCGTGGCCGACATCACGAACCCGGTCTTCTTCGGCATGATCCGCGGTGCCGAACGCACCGCCGCACACGCCGGCTACACCCTCGTCCTGTTGGAGACCCAAGAGTCCGAACGCGCCGAACGTACCCATCTGGAGCGGGTCCGGCCCACGGTCGACGGACTGATCCTGACCTCGTCACGGATGTCGGACTCCACCATCCGTGCTCTGGCGAAGACGGCGCCGCTGGTCGTACTGAACCGGATCGTCGCTCAGGTGCCGTCGGTGGCGGGAGACAACGTCCGCGGGGTCAAGCGGGCCGTCGAGCACCTGGCCGAGCGCGGACACACGACGTTGAGCTACCTGTCCGGACCGGAGGCGTCCTGGGCTGACGCCATGCGCTGGCGCGGGGTGCTCGAAGCCTGCCACGAGCTCGGACTCAAGGCCCGCCGGCTGGGACCGTTCCCCCCAACGATCACGGGCGGCACCACCGCCGGTGACGTGTGGTCGGCCGTGCCGACGACCGCGGTGATCGCGTACAACGACCTGCTCGCGATCGGCTTTCTCCGCGCCGCGTCGGCCTCGGGACGACGCGTCCCGGGAGACGTCAGCGTGATCGGCTTCGACAACATCCGTGACGGCCAGCTCATCCAGCCGGCCTTGACCACGATCTCCATCCCGCTGCCCAGCTTGGGATCCGCTGCGGTCAATCATCTGCTGAAGACGCGGACCCTGCCGGCCGGGCGCACGACGTCCGTGGTGCTGCCGGCCCGTCTGGTGCTGCGCGGCACGACGGGTTCGACACCTTCGCCGCACTGACGCCGTCATGGTGTCGGTAAAGAAACATCGTGCAACAAGTTCCCCGGCACCGGACAGCTGCGTGAGGATGGTCGGCATGTCGCAGTCTCCAGCCCTCGCCCTGTCCCCTGAGCGACTGTTCCCGCCGGACTCGGGGGTACGTCGGTTGACCGCCGAGCTGTACGCCGGCGTCGCGGGTCTGCCGATCATCTCCCCGCACGGTCACGTGCCCGCTCAGTGGCTGGCCGACGACGTACCGTTCGGTGATCCGACGTCGCTGCTGATCACCCCGGATCACTACGTGAACCGGCTGCTGCACGCCCACGGCGTCTCGCTCGACGAGCTCGGCGTCGGCCAGGGTCCGTTGAGTGCCGAGCAGTCCCGGGCGGCGTTCCGGATCCTGTGCACGCACTGGAGCATCTTCCGCGGCACGCCCGTCCGGTTCTGGCTGGACGCGCAGCTGGCCGAGATCTTCGGCGTCAGGCTCCGTCCCAGCGCGGCGACCGCGGACGCGATCTACGACCAGATCGCCGACTGCCTCACCCGGCCGGAGTACCGCCCACGCGCGCTGTACGCCCGATTCGGGATCGAGCTGCTCGCGACCACGGACGATCCCTGCGATGACCTGGCTCACCACGACGCTCTGCGCGCCGACCCGAGCTGGACGAGCCGGGTCGTACCGACCTTCAGGCCCGACCGCTACCTCGAACCGAACGGTCCGACCTGGATCGCCGACGTCGACCGGCTCGCCGAGGTGTCCGGCATCGAGACCGGAGAGTACGAAGGCTTCATCGTTGCCATGGAGGATCGCCGGCGCTACTTCGTCGCCCGTGGCGCGGTCTCGGCCGACCACTCGCACGCCGACGCCCGGACCGATGTTCTGTCGTCGTCGGAGGCGGGTCGGCTGTTCGCGCTGGCCCGTAAGCAGGAGGCCACGGACGCCGAGGCCACCGCGCTCCGCCGGCACCTCGTCTCGGAGATGGCTCGGATGTCGTGCGACGACGGCCTGGTGATGACCCTGCACCCGGCGATCCGCCGCAACCACCACACGCCCAGCTGGGAGCGTTACGGAGCCGACGTGGGCTGCGACATCCCGACCGTCGTCGAGTTCACCGATGCCCTGCGGCCGATGCTGAACCGGTACGGCACCCATCCGAATTTCCGGCTGGCGATCTTCACGGTCGACGAGACCACGTTCTCCCGTGAGATCGCGCCGCTGGCCGGCTTCTACCCGAGCGTGTACGCCGGTGCGCCCTGGTGGTTCCTCGACGCGCCCGACGCCATCCGGCGCTACCGCGCTGCGGTCACCGAGACCGTCGGGTTCGCCAAGACCACCGGCTTCATCGACGACACCCGTGCGTTCTGCTCGATCCCCGCCCGCCACGACATGTCCCGCCGCCTCGACGCCGGTTACGTCGCACAGCTCGTGGCGGAGCACAGACTCGACCTCGACGAGGCCCACGAGGTGATGCACGATCTTGTCGTGACCAATCCCCGGAAGGCGTTCAAGCTGTGACGACGACGACCGCCCTTCCCCGGCTCGGTCGCGCGCTGCCGTCAGCGCCGGCTGCCGCACCGATCCGGATCGTCCATCTCGGGATCGGCAACTTCCACCGCGCCCACCAGGCTTGGTACACCGCGCACGCCAGCGATGCCACCGACTGGGGCATCGCCGCCTTCACCGGACGCCGCCCCGACGCGGCCGAGGCCCTGAGCCCGCAGGATGGTCTCTTCACCTTGATCACCCGGGCCGCCGACACCGACACGTTCGAGCTGGTCGGCTCGCTGACCGAGGTGCGAGCAGCCGGCGACCACGACCGTTTCCTGGAGCTGGTGGCCGCGCCGGACACGGCGATCGTCACGATCACCGTGACGGAAGCCGGCTATCGGCTCGGTGCGGACGGCCGGCTGGACCAGTCGGCCGAAGTCGCCGCCGATGTGGCCGCGCTCCAAGCCGATCCGCGCGCCTCGGTGTCAACCCTGCCGGGCAAGCTCGTCGCGGGTCTGCTGGCCCGGCGGGCCGCCGATAGCGGCAACAACCTGACGGTGCTGTCCTGCGACAACCTGCCCCACAACGGATCTGTGACCCGGACGGTGGTCCTGGGCCTGGCCGCGCAGCTGAACGCGACCCTCGTGAGCTGGATCGAGGCGAACGTCGAGTTCGCCTCCTCGATGGTCGACCGGATCACCCCGGCGACCACGGACGCCGACCGGGAGCTCGTGGCCGAGCAGCAGGGCTACCGCGACGAGTCGCCGGTGCCGACTGAGCCGTTCAGCGAGTGGGTGATCGCGGGCTCGTTCCCCGCCGGCCGGCCGGCCTGGGAGTCCGCCGGCGCGCAGATCGTGGCCGACGTCGCGCCGTACGAACAGCGCAAGCTCACCCTGCTCAACGGCTCCCACTCGCTGCTGGCATACGCCGGAAGCATCCGTGGCCACGAGTCCATCGACGCCGCGATCGCGGATCCGATCTGCCTCGACTGGGTCGAGTCGTTCTGGGACGAGGCCGAGCCGCACCTGATCTTGACCGGCCCGGAGATCGCCGACTATCGCGCGGCCCTGCTCGCGCGCTACCGCAATCCACGGATCCGGCACCGGCTCGCCCAGATCGCGGCCGACGGTTCGACCAAGATCGCCGTCCGGATCCTGCCCACCCTCCGCGCCGAACGTGCCGCGGGTCGGGTGCCGACCGGGTGTGTCACCGCGCTGGCGGCGTGGGTGCTACACCTCCGTGGGCAGGGCGCACCGGTCAAGGACACCGACGCCGGATCGTACGTTGCCGCGGCCGGCGGCGAGGACGTACGGAGCGCTGTCTCGGCGGTGCTGAGCCGGCTGGACGCCGATCTCGGAGCAGATCAGACCCTGATCGACGCGGTCGTCGCCCAGACCGAAGAACTGACGAACTGACCGCAGCCCACTGCTGGGTTGAGCACGTCTCCTACGCCCGCTCCTCGCGCGGGGCATGCTGAGCACGTGGCCCAGTTCGCCATCGACCCAACTCAACGCACTGACGGGACACTCTGCGCCTCGTCGCCGATGCGCAGGGTGGCCCGTCAGTGCGCGAGGTTGCGATCCGCAACCGGATTGCGTCAGCTGTTCCGGAAAATCTCGATCACTGCCGACGTCACTTCACACCGCCGGCGGTGAGCCCGCCGACCAGGTAGCGCTGGAAGACGAAGTACAAGATCACCACCGGCGCGGCACAGACCAGCGCTGCGGCGAACATCTGGGAGTACGGCGGGAATGCACCGGCCTCCTGAGTTGCCCCGAACACCTGGAGGGCGACCGCCGCGGTGCGCGTCGGCGGCCGGGTGAAGATCGAGGCGAACAGCACGTCGTTCCAACCGAGCAAAAAGGCGAAGATGCCTGACACCACGATGGCCGGCAGGCTCAGCGGGAAGATGATCCGGAGCAGGATCTTCAGGCTCGACGCGCCGTCGATCCGGGCGGCCTCCTCGAGCTCCCGCGGCAGACCGCGGATGTAGGTCACCATCACCCACGTCGAGAACGGCAGAGCGAACGTCAGGTAGGCGACGAACAGGCCCCAGCGGGTGCCGATGATGCTGATCCCGAGGAACGCGCCGAGGGAGGAGAACAGCACGAACACCGGCAGCAACATCAACGTGCCCGGGAGGCTCTGCAGACCGAGCAGGCCGCGAAGGATGGTCAGCCGCCCGCGAAAGGCGTACCGGACCAGGACGTACGCGGTCGACACCGACAACAGTGCCGAGACGATCGCCGTCGCTCCACACACCAGCAGGCTGTTCAGCAGCGCGGGAGCCAGGTCGGCGGTGCTCCAGATCTTGACGTAGCTCTCACCGGAGAACGTGCTCGGCCAGAACTCACCGCTGGCGACGCCCTGATCGGTGTTCAGGGAGGCGAGCACGATGTAGAGCACCGGCACCAGCACCAGCAGGCACAGGACGGCCGTGATGGCCACCAGCAACGGCGTAGGCACCAACCGCTTCACGGCTTCGTTTCCGGCCCGCGAACGGCGAGGCCGATCGGACCGTGGGGCGGTGATCAGCTCCATCGGGGTTTCTGCTGCGGTCACTTCTTTCCTCCCTCGTCGTCGACGTCGAGCCGGACAGCGCGGAGGTAGACGAACAGCGGAATCAGGATCAAGATCAACGACACCACGGCCATCGCCGCACTCAACCCGAACCGGAAGCTCTGGAAGCTCGCCACGTAGACCGCCATCGGCAACACGTTGACGTCCTCCGGCGCCGGAGCCCCGAACAGCACGAACGGCAGCGTGAAGTTGTTGATGTGGTTGAGCGTCGCCAGCAAGAAGGCCAGCGCAACGGGACCCTTCAGGTACGGGAAGACGACATAGCGGAGCTTGTTCCACCAGCCGGCACCGTCGATGGCCGACGCCTCGTGCACCTCGCCGTCGACCGCCTGCAGACCGGAGAGCGCGAGCAGGTAGATGAACGGCCAGGCCGCCCAGATCTCGACCAGGATCAGGGTCCAGTACGACAACGGCCCGCTCAACCACAGGGCTGGAGCCATCCCGAGCTTGCCCAAGGCGACGTTGACGATGCCGTCGTGCTGCAGCATCGTGCGCCACACGCTGGCCACCACGAACGACGGCAGTACGTAGGGAATCAGGAAGATCGCTCGGACGACCGAACGACCCCGGTACGCGTTCTGCGTCACCACGGCCGCGGCGACCCCGAGCGGGACCGTGACGATGGTCGAGATCAGCGCAAAGGACACGCTGATCCAGATCGAGCCGAGGAGGCCGGTCTCGGTGACGGCCTCGACGTAGTTCTGCAGACCGATGAACGGCGCCTGGAGCCAGTGCCGGAGCGTGTACTGGTCGAGATCGATGAAGGAGATGTAGATACCGATCAGCAACGGGATCAAGATCACCATGACCATCAGCACGCCGCCCGGGGCCAGCATCCACAATGGACGCTGGCGCTGGGCGACAGATCGGCGTCTACGTCCCGACCGCGGGCCGGCCGGGGTACTACCCCCGGCCGCGGGTTCCGACAGCTGCTGGCGCGGTTGCTGCGCGCCGATGCTGACGTCGCTCATGATCGGTTACTTGGCCCGATCGAGAGCGGACTGCGAGGTCTTCTGTGCCTCGGCAAGGCGGGCGCTCAGATCGGCGTCGCTGACCGAGCCCTTGCTGAGGTCGGGGACCGACTGCACCGCCACGTTGGTCAAGGCAAGCTGGACGTCGCCCCACGCTCCGGTGAAGGGCGTCGCAACGGACTTGCTCTGCGCTGCCAGGATCGGGGCGAGCGCCTTCTCCGATTTCAGCGAGTCCGCGGCCTCGGCATTCACCGGGAAGCTGCCGAACGTCTTGAAGTACTCCAGCTGCTGGTCCTTGTCCGTGACCAGCTTGACGAATTGGAACGCCAGGTCCTGGTTCTTGGAGTAGTCGGCCACCACCAGGTTGTCGCCGGACAGGATGCTCGCGGCGTCGACCCCGTTCGCCGGGCGACTGGTCGCGCCCGGCGGGATCGTCGGCAGCAACGTGTACGTGTAGTCGTCCTTGACCTGGCTCTTGTCCAGAGACGGTGCCGAGGTGTATGTGGTCATCGGGAAGTAGGCCGCCTTACCGGCCGCAAACGCGGCGAGCGCCTGCGTGTTCGACCAGCCGATCGATGCCGGGTCGACCACCTTGTCCGTGGTCAGCCAGTCGAAGTAGGTCTGGTACGCAGTCTTGACGATCGGGTCGTCGATCGTGGCAGTCTTGCCGTTGACGAGCGGGTTGCCGGCCTGGATGGACATTCCCCAGACGAACTTCCACGGATCGAAGTTGTCCTTGTAGGCGATGGCGAGACCGTACTGATCGCCGGTCGTCAGCTTCTTCGCCTGGGTGGCCAGCTCGTCCCAGCTGGTCGCCGGCTTGTCGATGCCGGCCTTCTTCAGCATCGCCTTGTTGTACGCCATCACGAACGGCCGGTTGGCGAACGGGATGCCGATCTGGTTGCTCTCGTCCGGGCCGGAGATACCGAGCGTCGAGGGCACGAACTTGTCCTTACCGCCGACCTTCTGCCAGTCGTCGTCGGTGAGCTTCACGAAGGCGCCCGTGCCGTAGGCCGTCGGGGTGAACGTGGTGCCGAGCGCGTACACATCGGGTCCCTCGCCGGAGACGACCGAGGTCTGGATCTTGGTCTGCTCGTCGGAGGCTGAGGCGAACGTTTCCCAGGTGATGGTCGCCCCGGTCTCGGCCTTGAACTTGTCGCCGATCTCTTTGAACCAGGCCTGCTGCTCTTCGGGGTAGGTGGTGTTCGCGCCGATGTAGACGTCCAACGTCTTGTCGCCGCCCGACCCGCTACCGCTGCCGCTGTCTCCGCCGCCACACGCGGACAGCCCGGCGACCAGCAAACCGGCAGTCAGCACCGCCGCGATGCGCGTCCTCTTGATTCCCATGGGGAGTGCTCCTCTTCGAACGGGACCCCTTCACCAGTGACACGGCGTCACTCGGGGACGTGCAGACGATGCTCGCAGTCGTGCAACAATCGCCACAATAAGTTTCCATATGTTGCAGCAGATTTTTCACCGAAAGCCCACAGGGAGCAACGGAGCGGGCCGACGATGACGAGAACCGTCACCATGCGCGACGTGGCCGAGCGAGCCGGCGTCGCGGTGTCGACCGTGTCTCGGGTCATCTCCCACCCCGACCGCTTCAGCCCGACGACCCGCGACGCCGTGCTCCGCGCGGCTCGCGAGCTCGATTACCAGGCGGGCCCACGAGGACCACGCCGGCGGGGAGCAATCACCTCCGTCGCTGTCCTGGTGCCCGACATCACCAATCCGTTCAACTTCGACATCATCCGCGGATCGCAGGAACGGCTCCGAGCCTCCGGATTCATCCAGATCGTCGTCGACACCGAGGAGTCAGCAGGGACCGAGGCTCACTACCTCGATCTGCTCGGACCCAGCTCGGCAGGCATCATCCTCACCGCCTCCAGACTCACCGACCAGCAGATCCTGGCCGCCGCGGAACGATTCCGGATCGTCACGATCAACCGCTCGGTTCCCGGCGTCCCCAACGTGATCGTCAACAGTGCTGCTGCCTTCGACCAAGCCGTCACCCATCTCGCATCGCTGGGCCACCGACACATCTGCTACATCGCCGGCCCCGCCAGCTCCTGGTCGAACCGCCAGCGCTGGGAGGCCTGCGAGCAGGCGGCCGCGCGGATCGGCGTCTCCGCCGTCCGGATCGGGCCGTACGCGCCGAAGACCGCGTCGGGACCGGCGGCCGCCGACGAGTTCCTCTCCACCGGCGCCACCGCCGGCATCGCGTTCAACGACCTGATCGCGATCGGCATGCTCCAACGCTTCGCCAGCCGCGGCTTCGGCGTTCCCGAACACATCAGCCTGATCGGCTGCGACGACATCTTCGGAGCCGACTTCTGCCACCCACCGCTCACCACCATCACCGCACCGACTCACCGCATCGGACGGGAAGCCACGAATCTGCTCACCGAGACGAACACGCCGAGCCAGACCGTGACGCTGCCGGTCCACCTCACCATCCGGTCGTCCACCGGACCGGCTCACGTGACGCGCTGATCATCGCCGCGGTCGCGCAGGAGACTCGCGAACGTCTCCGGCTTGCCTGCTGCCAGCCGCGGATCGGGCTGCATGCTTCGAACGATAGTGGACCAGTACGTCGGCGCCAGCGCCTCCTGATCGATTGGTGTCACGACGCTTGCACGGCATCACGATCGTCGGACAGGTCCAGCGGATATGGTCCTTTGATGATCACCGAGGACTTCCGGTGACCGCCGCAGAGGATGCGGTGGAACCGGCCCACGAAGACGTCCGGACGATCCAGCAGCTGCTGGTCGGTGTGATCGGACTGATCGACACCTTCTCCGGGGAGCAACGCGCTGCGGCGCTCCACGAGTTCGAGGACCCGCGCCGCCTGGACTGGGACATCATCCCCAAGCCGGACCGAGTGGGCGTCTCGATGCACAACCTGGACCGGCACCAGAAGGTCGTGCTCCTCGACCTGATCCGGCTCACGCTGTCGCACGAGGCTTTCACGAAGGTGCTGGCCATCATGCAGCTCGAGCACGTGCTCCGTGCTCGAGAAGCCGACTTCCTGGGGATCGCGGCGCCGCTCTGGCGGACGTCCGACTCGTACTTCCTCGCCATCTTCGGTCGGCCTGGATTCGAGGACACCTGGTCGATGCGCTTCCTCGGCCACCACGTCTGCCTCAACATCACCATCGTGAATCAACGCTGGATCTCCACCACACCGAGTGCGCTGGGGCAGCAGCCGGTGATCGGCGCCGGCGTCTTGAACCCCCTGTCCGACGATGAGGGCCTCGGATTCGAGCTGCTCGACTCGTTCACCGACGATCAGCGGAAGCTCGCCGTGATCCACGAGGTCGCGCCGGCAGACTTCGTGACTCGCCAGGTCCCTCTCATCGGCGCGCTCGAGTACCCGGATCACTACGACCTCGGCATGCCGCAGTATCAGATCACCACGGAGGATCGGAAGGCTCTGGCTCTGGTCCGTGGCGTGCCCTCCGGCATCGCCGCCGACCGTCTCGACGAAGCCCAGCGGACGACGTTGAACCGACTCCTGGACACCTATCTCGACCGGTTACCGAGCGCGTCCGCAGCGGAGTACCGCAGCCAGATCAAGGCCGACGGTCCGTCACGCACCCACTTCGCCTGGGCGGGCGGCTTGGTCCGGGGCGTGTCCCACTACTTCCGGGTCCAGGCTCGTTCGCTTCTCGTCGAGATGGTCAACGCCGTCGACAGCGGCAACCACATTCATTCCGTGGTGCGTGACTTCGAGCATGACTTCGCCCATGACTCCCTCGGTCACTACCGCCGGCACGTGGCCGAACACGGGAGTCACCTCTCGAGTCGGACGACCTCGAGCGAGGGCACGGAGCTCCGGGCCAACGACTGGTCCTGGTGAGGATGACGGGCCGGCTCGCCGAATCCGGCGCGGAGCCGCCCGCGCTCGTCCGACGTCAGCCGGCTGAAGGCGCGGAGAGCCCATAGAAAGGCGTCATCGAAGCGGTCACAACTCTGTGTTGCTATCTACCGGTACTTAGTGTTACCGTTTACTGGTAGTCACCAACACAGAGTAGATCGGATGAGCCGTGGGCAATCAGATGACGGAGATGCTCAAGGGAACGCTCGAGGGCATCGTGCTGGCGGTCCTGGCAGCGCGTCCGGCGTATGGCTACGAGATCACGGCGCGACTGCGGGAGCAGGGCTTCTCCGACCTGGTCGAAGGCACCATCTACGCCGTGCTGGTCCGAATCGAGCAGAAGAGGCTCGTGGACGTGGACAAGGTCCCGTCCGAGAAGGGGCCGCCACGCAAGGTGTACTCGCTGAACACCGGCGGTCGACAACAACTCGAAGAGTTCTGGAGGACGTGGAGCTTCCTCGCGGAACGGATCGAACAGCTCCACAACGCACAAGCCGAAGAAGGAGAAGCCTGAAATGGCCCCCAAGTGGATCGAGACGGTCACCGGATCGCTCGAGCAGAAGAAGCAGTACCGGCAGTACAAGGCCCGTATCGAGGCGCTGCCCGAGCCGTACGGCTCGACAGCAAAGGCCTTCCAGCGTTACTTCATGTACTACGGCGTCGTCTCCGACGGCGACACGCTCATCACGATGCTCGGCGACTTCGCCGACCTCTGGGAACGAGCCGCAGCCGACCAGACACCTGTCCGCGCGATCGTCGGCGACGACCCGGTCGAGTTCGCCGAGGCCTTCGCGCAGGCCTACACCGGAAAGCAGTGGATCGACAAGGAGCGCGCCCGTCTCGTCAAGGCGATCGAGGACGCGGAGCCGCAGGAGCCGAAATGATCACCCCATCGGCCATTCGAGTGCAGGGCATCGAGAAGTCGTTCAAGGATCTCCACGTCTTGCGCGGCGTCGACTTCGACGTGTCACCGGGAAGCATCTTCGCGCTCCTCGGGTCCAACGGTGCCGGTAAGACGACGCTGGTGAACATCCTGTCGACGTTGCTGAAGGCCGACGCGGGCACCGCTACCGTCAACGACTTCGACGTCGCCGGCCAGCCCGGCGACGTGCGCGAGTCGATCAGTCTCACCGGCCAGTTCGCGGCGGTCGACGAGGTGCTCACCGGAAGGGAGAATCTCGTCCTGGTCGCGCGACTGCGGCATCTGAGGGACCCGAGTGTCATCGCCGACGATCTTCTCGCGCGCTTCTCGCTCAGCGACGCGGGCAACCGGAGGGCATCGACCTACTCAGGTGGCATGCGTCGCCGGCTCGACATTGCGATGAGCCTGATCGGCAACCCGCCGATCATCTTCCTCGACGAACCCACGACGGGGTTGGACCCCCAGGCGCGCATCGAGGTATGGCAGACCATCAAGGAACTCGCCGACAGCGGCACGACCGTACTGCTGACCACCCAGTACCTCGACGAGGCCGAACAGCTCGCCGATCGGATCGCCATCCTGCACAACGGCACGATCATCCAGAACGGCACCCTCACCGAGCTCAAGCAACTCCTGCCACCAGCCAAGGTCGAGTACGTCGAGAAGCAACCCTCCCTGGAGGACGTCTTCCTCGCCCTGGTCGGCAGCCGGCACCCGGACGGCCGAGCGACCGACGCCTCCGACCACGACAACACCCACCCCAACCAGGACCCCAGCCCCGACACCGTCTCGCCGGCAGGAGAGGAACCGCGATGACCACCCACGTCTTCGGCGACACCACCGTTCTCACCGAGCGCTCGCTTCGCCACATCCTTCGGAGCCCCGACACGATCATCACGACCGCCGTCACCCCGATCGCGCTGATGCTGTTGTTCACCTACGTCTTCGGTGGCGCCATCGACACCGGATCCGAGGAGTCGTACGTCAACTACATGCTTCCCGGCATCCTGCTGATCACGATTGCGTCCGGCATCGCCTACACCGCGTACCGACTGTTCCTCGATCTGCAGGGCGGCATCTTCCAACGCTTCCAGACCATGCCGATCGCCCGATCGAGCGTCCTCTGGGCACATGTGCTCACCTCCATCGTTGCGAACCTGGTCTCGGTCGCGATCGTCATCGGGGTCGCACTGATCATGGGATTCCGTACGGGCGCAGCCGTTGCCGCCTGGCTCGCGGTGGCCGCCATCCTGATCCTGTTCACGCTCGCCCTGACCTGGATCGCCGTGATCGCTGGGCTCTCGGCGAAGACCATCGACGGCGCCAGCGCGTTCAGCTATCCATTGATCTTCCTGCCGTTCATCAGCTCGGCGTTCGTGCCCACCGACTCGATGCCCGCCCCCGTCGCCTGGTTCGCCGAGAATCAGCCTGTGACGTCGATCGTCGATACGCTCAGAGCCCTTTTCGCCGGTGAACCCGTCGGAAGCGACATCTGGATCGCACTCGCCTGGCTTGTCGGCATCCTGATCGTCGCCTATGCCGTCTCGACCGCCATCTACCGTCGCAAAATCAACTGACACCCGGCGCCCTGCCGCACGGCGCGGCATGCCTCGGCGACGGACGTGAATGAGGTCGGGCCGTCGAACGTCGGTGGCGAGGGTCGGTCGAGCGTCGACAGCCTCCCGACCACCGATCAGTGGCGCGTCCGAGCGTAGTGCTGGGCCAGCAGGTCGCCGGCGAAGTCGCGGCGCAGGTCACGCCACACGGAGTGGATGTGATTGGCCTGGTCTTGAGTGTTGTCGTACTCGATGAGCAGGCTCGGACCGCTGATCGAGTAGTAGTGGCCGAGGCCTTGCTCGACCGGCCCGGCCCACCCGAAGCACACCTGATCGAGTCCGGCGTCGGTGATGTCGGTCCAGGCCTGGTCAGCGATCACCGGGGCCGCCCGATCGAGGTACTGCCGGAGCAGCGCGACGAGCAACTCACGCTGCAACCGGTCCAGCCTGGCATGCGGGACGCCACGCGGCTGCTCCGGTGGGACAGCCACCGGATCCCAACGGGAAGCGATGTCCGCCGGTGCCTCGACCGCGATCTGCGCCAGCCGCCGTTGGTCCTCGGCCAGGGCGACCATCAGCTCCCGCGCCAAGTCCTCCTCCCGCGGCAGGGCGCGCAGCCCGGCATGCCGGCCCTCCAGCACCGTCGCCGGCTCTGCTCCGAAGAAGTGCGGTACGCCGCCGACCTGGTCCCCGACCACCGTGGCCTGTGCCAACAGGTGGTGGCCGTTGATCCGCCACGCCCACGGCTCAGTGCTCGCCGGATCGCCCAGCACCACCAGCCAGTACGACAGGTCCCGATACGGATCGACACCAGCGCGGCCGGCCTGCTGGAAGGCGAGCTCACGGCGGACAGCTTCGATCCGGATGACCAGCTGCGTGTCGGACCAACCGCGCACGCTGTGCACCAGCTGCAGCAGGTCGAGCACCGGCTCCAGCTGCTCGTCGCTCAGGTCGCCGAGTCGGAGCCCGGGTCGCTCACCAGGAAAGTAGGTCCACCGCCTCTGGATATCGCGGTCGAACGGGAAGAACATGCGACGGCGTTGCTCGCTGTTCAGCCGATCGACCAGACCGTGGATCGCCGCCCGCATCGCCGCGGCGAGATCTGACATGGTGAGCTCGGCCATGCGACCAATCTAAGGCGCTTTCGCAGGGGGTCTCTGAGCCCCGGATGGCGACACGACAACGTGTCGCTGGTATTCGGCGTGATCAAGATCGCCCTGCCAGGTGATCTTCACCGTGCGGCGACGGCAGGGACCGGAGTCGCCGGAATCTCCTGAAATGCAGACGCGGCCGGGACATCAGCCCGTCCGCCTCGTTCGCAGTCGTCACGCCGACCGGTCGGCGGTGACGATATACCGACCACCGATCGACTCCGCCAGGCCGGCGCCGAACAGGGCGGCGGGCGTCCACGCGCCCGGTGATCCCTTCGCTGCCCACCTCGAGGCAGCCCGCTATCACGTCCGGCCGTCGCGGTGAACGGACCAACCGTGTTCAGCACAACCGCAGGGGTGCACGTCACGGATGGTGTCGGCGACAGCCGACAGCGCCGCCACGACCGTCCGTGCGCCACGTGGTGCCGTTTCCCGCAACCGATCGGCGTCGCGACCAACCACGACGACCTCGAAACCGTGCTCGACGAGCGACGAAGCGACAGCCCGTCCTGTCCGCCCGGTCCCACCCACAATCAAGACTGCCGACATCCGACCTCTCCTCCCGCGGCTTGCGCTCAGCTCAATTCCCTGCGCCCATTTCGAGGAAGTTGATGGTGTCCGGGCCCGGGTACAGCCGGTCGCGGTGGCTGAGTGTCGAGCCGGCGGCGATGTCGATGCTGATGCCACTGTGACTGGCGATGACGCGGATGTCGCCGCCGGACACCGGCACGACTGCTCCGGCCCAGGTGAGGTTGCCCAGCTGGGGGTTGATCTCGAACTGGGACCAGCCGTCCGCGAGCGGGCGGAGGCCGAGGACCGTCGAGGGGAGCAACATGGCGGGACCGGATGCCCATGCGTGGCACAGGCTCTTGCCGAACGGACGGCCGTACATCGCGTGCGGTGACTCCCCGGCTTCACCGAACTCTTCCCAGAACGTTTGGGCTCCGGCGTCGAGCATGCCGCCCCAGAGGTGCCTGATCCGTTCCACCGTGGCGTCCTGCTGTCCGATGGCGGCCATCGCTCGAAGCGCGAAGGCTGTCATGAAGGGTGTCCCGACCTTTCCCGTTGCCAGCACCGTTCGCATGCCGGGCGGGACGGCCGACGGGTCGGTGATCCCGCTGAGCACGGCCAGGAAGTTGGGGTAGGAGCAGGTGGTGCTGGACGGCTCGAGGTACTCCCGCCAGACTCCGGTGGCATCGTCCCAGGCTGTGCTGTGCAGTGTCTGTTTGACGCGTTCGGCGAGCTCGATCCATTTGTCGGCGTCGGGTGTGTCGGCGGCGGCGAGTAGCTCGCCGGCGGAGTTCAGCGCCCAGTACCAGAGCATCTGCAGCGCGGTGTAGTCCTTGCCGGGCGCGACGGTCACCCCCCAGTCGATGAAGACTGATCCCGGTGTCGGCGCGAAGCCGTCGGGATCAGTCGGCGGTCGGAAGATGCCGTCGGCGGTGGTGTACTCGGCGAGTTGCCGGATGAATCGGTCGATCTCGGGGGCCTGGGTGTGCAGATACCCGCGGTCGCCGAAGTAGCGCTGGTGGAGGGCGTGATTGATCAGCCACCACAGGGAGTAGTCGGAGATCCCGTTGAGGTAGCCGTGTCGCGGCCGACCCAGCGCGGTCAGGCTGTCGCGGACGATGTCGCCGTCGGCGAACGCGTAGGCGTTGCACAGCGTGCTGAGGGCCTGGTCACCGGCCCACGGCATGCGGTCGCGCTTGATGCCGTCGATCATCAGGCCCTGCATGCAGGTCCGCAGCGTGTAGGCGCTGGTCGCCCAGATCTTGGTGAGTGTTTCGTCGGAGCAGGCGAACGCTCCTCGCCGGTGCGCGGGGTGGACGGCGGCTTCGACGGTGACCGCGCTGGCGCCATCGGGACCGTCGATGCGCAGATATCGCAGCCCGAGCTGATGCTGGGAGGCCCAGGACCCGTCGGCTCGCTGGATGACGTCGTGGCGCGTTTCGGCGGTGGCTGGGTCGGCGAGTGCCTCCTCGCGTGATTCACCTGAGCTGATCCGTGGCCGCTCGGCGGCGGTCACGGCGACCCGGGCCAACATGGGGACGCCGAGGTCGAACAGTCCTGAGACCGGCGTGTGCACCGTGAATGTGTGTACGGGCTCACCCAGCTCGTGTGGAGGTCGGTCGGTCCCCCATCGCCGTTGCGCGTCAATGGTGCCCCCGCCGCGACCACGGGTGCCCCACATCGTTTCCGGAGCGAAGGCGGTCTGGTGGGGCTGGATGGCGAAGGTCGACGGGCCGCCCACGGACATCACACCGACACTGAGCCAGTCACTGTCGGCGGGAATGGCGAGCCGGGTGAGGCCATTGGTGTCAATCTCCACCGGCACGGTCTTGCCGTCGAGCTCGACGTGGAGGTGCCCGGTGGACCGGATCGACAGTTCGGCGGCTGAGCCGGACAGCCGGCGGCCGAAGACGACCGGCGACGACAGCGACCCGAAGTTCGCCGCGTAGTCCACGTGTCGGTTCGCCGCGAAGCCTTCGCCGACGAGCCGGTGCAGCACGGCCAGCTCGTACTGATCGGGGGCGTAGACCCACTCCCATTCGCGAGGGTGGGCCAGGTTGTCTCGGAACGGGTCCGGGCTGTAGCTGTGGACGATGCGGTGGAGCTCCTCAGCGGACTGTGGCGCTGCCGCAATGGTGTCCGGCCGTTTCGTCTGCCGGTCAGGAGCCGGCGAACGGCTGGAGCGGCGGACGCGGAGCTGTGGTTCGATCCGATGGTGCACCGGAATCTTCCGGCCGTCGCGGATCCGCTCCAGCAGCAGTTCGGTGGCGACTTTGCCCATCGTGGTGCCGGATTGGTCGATGGTGGTCAAGGAGACGAAAGGATGCCCGGCGATGTCGATGTCGTCGTAGCCGACCACCGAGACGTCGCCGGCGTCCAGGCCGAGATCGGCGACGGCGCGAAGCACACCGATCGCGAGCGTGTCGTAAGCGGCAAAGATCGCGGTCGGCGACTCGTCGCCTGCGAGCAAGCTGAGGGCGGAGGCGTATGCGTCCGGCTCCGACTCGCCGCCGTACACCACCTGCGGGACCAGGCCGGCCTCCTCCATCCGACGCGAGTACGCGGCCGTTCGAATAGCCTGAGGCGTGCGATCGCTGGTGGGTTGGATGGTGAGGTGCGCGATGCTTCGGTGGCCGAGTTCCAGCAGGTGGTCCATCACCAGGTCGGTCCCGGCGACGTCGTCGCCGGTGACGGTGTCGTAGGCCTGCGACGCGTCGTGTCGGCCGAGGACGACGATCGGAACGAACTCCGCGACCCGTTCCAACAGGTCGGCCGGCACGTCGTAGGAGACGGTGATGATGCCGTCCATCTGTCGGTCCACGAACGCGTCGAGCACCGACGCCGCGTCGAGACTGTCCGCGGTCGGGGTGATCATCAGCTGGTAGCTGGACTCCGCCAGGCTGCGTGAGGCCCCGGCCACGACCTGGGTGAACAGGTCGTTACCCATGTGCGGGACCTCGAACCCGATCGTGAAACTCGCCCCGCGCATCACCCGCGCGGCAACCAGCGGACGGTAGTTGAGCTCTTCGATGGCGGCCTCGACCCGGGCCCGCATGGCCGGACTGACGCCGTAGGCGTTCCGGATCACCTTGGAGACGGCGGCACGGGATACCCCGGCGGCCTGGGCGACGTCGGAGATGGCAGGTCGCTTCCTGGCCTGGTGTTCTGACGCGGTCATCAAACCTCCTCCGGACAGCCTGCCTCACCGGCCCTTCCGTTCATCCCCGGGGACTTGGAGACCAGTCTACACAAATTGAAGAAGACCGGTTGACAAACAATGTAGATCGGTCAACACTAGTGCAATCCAGTCGGATTGAAACGATCCATTCGAACTGGTTCTCAGATCCTCAGGCCGCTGATGCGGCCATGACCAAGGAGTCCTCATGGCAATCAAGAAGTGGTCGGCGGGGGTGTTGGCTGCCGCAGTGGCCGGCGCTTTCGCACTCAGCGCCTGCAGCCCCGGAAGTCTCGGCTCGAGCAGCGGCTCGGACAGCGGCGGCGCGGTCGAGCTGTCCTACCTGGTCGACAACGGTGGTACCGCCGAGCCGACCGCCAAGGCCTTGGCTGATGCGTTCCACGCCAAGAATCCCGACATCTCGATCACGGTCGAGACCCGGCCCAGCGGTGGTGAAGGTGACAACCTCGTCAAGACCCGGCTGTCGACCGGTGAGATGACCGACATCTTCGCCTACAACAGCGGTTCGCTGTTCCAGGCGATCAACCCGGCTCAGAACCTGGTCCCGTTGACCGATCAGCCGTGGGTTGCGAACACCTCCGAGTTGTTCCAGTCGGTGGTGAAGTCCGGCAATGACGTCTACGGCGCGCCGGGCGGCGGCACCCAGGGCGGCGGCGTTCTCTACAACACCAAGGTCTACGACAAGCTCGGTCTGAAGGTGCCGACGACCTGGTCTGAGTTCATGGCCAACAACGCCAAGATCAAGGCGGCGGGCATCGACCCGGTGATCCAGACCTACCAGGACACCTGGACCTCGCAGTTCTTCGTCCTCGCCGACTTCCACAACATCGCGGCCAAGGACCCGAAGTGGGCTGAGAAGTACACCGCCAACCAGGCCAAGTACGCGAACGAGCCGGCGCTGCAGTCCTTCCAGCGGATGCAGGACGTCCACGACGCCGGCTACTTCAACAAGGACTTCGCCTCCACCTCCTACAACGACGGGCTGCAGATGCTCGCCGACGGCAAGGGGGCGCAGTACCCGATGTTCAACTCCTCGGTCGCCGCCATCGCCGCGACGAACCCCGCCCTGGTTGCCGATCTCGGCTTCTTCCCGCTGCCGGGCGACGACGCCGCCACCAACGGGGTCACCTTGTGGCTGCCGGGCGGGATCTACGTCCCGAAGACCACCGAGGGCGCAAAGCTCGACGCGGCCAAGAAGTTCCTGGCCTTCGTGGCCAGCCCCGAAGGCTGTGACGTCCAGTCCAAGGCCAACGTGCCCTCCGGCCCGTACGTGGTGAAGGGTTGCGAGCTGCCGAGCGACGTGCCGAAGGCGATCAAGGACCTGGTCCCCTACGTCGACAAGACCGGTCCCGGTGCGGCGACGCCGGCCCTGGAGTTCCTCTCCCCGATCAAGGGCCCGGCCCTGGAGCAGATCACCGTCGAGGTCGGTTCCGGTCTGAAGTCGGCCTCCGAAGGCGCCGCCTTGTACGACAAGGACGTCCAGAAGCAGGCCCAGCAGCTGAACCTGCCGGGCTGGTAGGAGACCCGGGACGCCCCGCCCCGTCGAGGGCGGGGCGTCCCACCCAACCTCGAAAAGGGAGCTGACCCGCAATGACCGCTGTCACCCATGCCTCTGCCGCCACCGAATCTGCCACCGACCCCGCCCCACGCAACCGGCGCCGCAAGAACAACTATCCGCTCTACTTCCTGGTCCCCGCCGCGGTCCTGTTCGGGGTGCTCTTCGTCATCCCGACCTTCGCCTCGTTCTTCTTCAGCCTGACCCGGTGGAACCTGTTCGACTGGACCTTCATCGGCCTCGACAACTACAAGGCCTTCTTCCAGGAGGAGGCACTGACCAAGGGCCTGGTCAACACCCTCATCTATGCGACCGTCACCTCCGGGGTGAAGGTCATCGTCGGTCTGCTGCTGGCCCTGCTCCTCACCTCCCAGCTGATCGGCCGCGGCTTCCTCCGCTCGGTCAGCTTCTTCCCCGTCCTGGTCAGCACCATCGGCGTCGGAATCACCTTCCAGGTGCTGCTGAACCCCACCAAAGGGCTGGTCAACCAGGTCCTCGCCACCATCGGCATCCAGGGACCGGCCTGGCTGGTCGACCCGAAGACCGCGCTGCTGTCGGTGGCGATGGTTGACGTCTGGAAGGGCGTCGGGCTCGCCACCCTGATCTTCATCGCCGGCATCGTCTCGATCCCGAACGAGTACTTCGAGGCGGCCAAGGTCGACGGCGCCAGCGCCTTCCAGCGATTCCGCCAGATCATCGCTGCCGCTGACCCGACCGGCCACCGCTACCGTGATCACCCTGTCCCTGATCGGCGGCCTGCGCTCGTTCGACCTGATCTGGACCATGACCCGCGGCGGACCCGGTTTCACCACCGACGTCATCGCCTCGGTCATCTACAAGCAGTACCAGGCCGGCTTCTACGGCCTGTCCACCGCCGGAAACGTCGTGCTGTTCATCCTGGTCACCGCCATCATCGTCCCGCTGTCTTGGCTCCTCAATCGCGGAGAGGTCGAAGCATGAGCACTGCCACCGCCGACGCCACGTCGGTCAACACCAGCGTCAAACCCAACAAGAAGAAGAGAAAGATCTGGCTCAGCGTGGTCACGATCGTGCTGTTCAGCATCGTCTTCCTGGTGCCGTTCGCCTTCATCGTCTTGACCGCGTCCAAGGAGCGTCAACGAGGCAGCTCTGCTCGAGTTCTCTCTGCCCAGTCACTGGGTCTTCTTCCAGAACCTCTACGGCGCTTTGTCCGCACGCGACTTCATCCTCGTGATCGCGTTCATCAACAGCATCGTCCTGACCGTGGTCAGCGTCACCGTGCTCGTCGTGATCTCCTCCGCCGTGGCCGGTACGTCCTCCAGCGGCGCAAGGCCTGGTGGACCGGCTTGGTCAACTTCTTGGTCCTGTGTCGGACTGATCATCCCCCCGGCCGTCGTCCCGACGATCTGGGTGCTGCAGAGCCTGGGCCTGTTCAAGACGACTGCCCGGGCTGATCCTGATCGAGATCGCGTTCGGGGTGTCGTTCTGCGTGTTGCTGTTCCGAGCGTTCATCGGCCAGCATCCCGCGCGATCTGGATGAGGCGGCCGTCATCGACGGCGCCGGGCCGCTGACCGCTGTTCTTCCGCGTCATCTTCCCGCTGTTGAAGCCGGTGATGGTGACGGTGATCGTGGTCCAGTCGGTGGCGGTGTTCAACGACTTCGTGAACCCGCTGTACTTCCTGCCCGGCGACAAGAACGCGACCGTGCAGCTGACCCTGTTCAACTTCCAGAGCCAGTTCAACACCCAGTACAACCTGCTGTTCGCCGACATCTTGCTGATCACCGTCCCGATGTTGGTCATGTACATCTTCTTCAACCGCCAGATCGTCGCCGGGATGACCTCCGGCGCCGTCAAGGGCTGAGCATCGCTGCCCCGGCCAGGCGAGACCACCCCGACCTGGCCTGGCGCCCACACCCCGCAGCGGCGTCGCGCTGCCAACGAGAAACCGGGCCATTCCGATCGCTTTCGCTGGAGACGATCTACGCGTCCACGACGCGGACAATGACCGGCGCTCTCTGCCGGCCGGGATCACCGAGTTCCGCGCAGCGCTGTGTTACGCCGACCCGGGCCGGACACGACCTGTCCAGCTGGGCTGAAGCCGGTCCATTGTCTCGTGTCAGCCGATGATAGTCCGCCGCGGTGGGCGGGCCCCTCACTGACGAATCTCGCGCCGGCGGCAGCGGGTCACGCCGTCCGGCTCGAGTACACCGCCTGGGCGGTCACCGACCGGAAGCCCGCGGCAGGGTGCGGCGGCGGTGGATGAGGGGACCGCATGCGGCTCGCGCCTGCATGCGGTCCCCTTCTGTCAGGCCCCTTCTTGGACGGGGTGGATCTCATCGGCGACGAGGCCGTGCGCTTCCCGGTGAACCTCGGCCGCGGCCTCGGCTGTTGGCGCGTCGACCAGGCAGAAGACCTTTCCAGCGTCTTCGTCCACCCAGTAGCGCAGATAGCGGACGCCGTAACGCTCCTGCGTTCTCAGATCAGCTTCGTGGGCTCCAGCCACGTCGTCGAAGGTCGCGCCTTCCGGCAACCTGTGGTGAACGTCCATGAACAGCGGCATGTTTGGTGCCTTCCTCCAGTCCAGCCGGACGGCTCTCGTCCGGACAACACCGACGCTAGGTGTCGGCCGTTTGGAAGGGCGTTTGATTGAAAGTGAGGTCGCGGCGAACCTGGGTTCCTCGAGGACGGTACGGCGCAAGCCGCTCTGCGAGGTCCGGCAAGGGACCGAGCGCGGCCAGTTCAAGCGCCTCGTCGAGGACACGATGATCAGCGCCGTCCTGCAGCTCGACCAGGTCTGTGAGGATGACGGCTCGCGCCCAGGGATAGACATCCCGGTATTGGCGGCAGTACGTCAGTCCCTGGCCGAGGAGACGGATGGCCGCGTCCAGATCGGCCGGTGCCTGAAGGAGTCCGAGCCCCCGCAGCGCGAGCGCCTGATAACACGGGTCGCCGATCTCGGCAGCGAAAGTGAGGCCCTCGGAGAACCGAGCCGAGGCGGCGCCGCGGTCACCCGCGGCCAAGGCACAGTCGGCGAGGACCAAGATGGGCCAGGGCAGGACGGCTCGCCACCCGCCCCGACGTACGTGGTCCAGCCCCACCTGAGCGATGGCGGATCCTCCGATCGGATCGCCGGAGCGTTCGATCGAGCGGGCCAGCATGGCTTCCGCGTAGCCTTGCCATCCCCGCTGCCTCGCGGCGCTGAACCAGACGACCGCCGCCTCGAGGGTGCTCCTCGCCCGCTCGTAGTCGCAACGATCAGACAGGCACATTCCCAGGTATGTCCGTGCCTTCGCGGCGCGGCTCTCTTCACCTGCCGCGATGGCGTGGTCGATCGAGCGGGCCAGCACCGGCTCAGCCAGTGCTCCCGTTCCCTCCATGGCGAAAACAAAGCCCATCTCGCACTCCACCTCGGCGAGCGAGGCGAGATCACCGATGTCACCGGCGAGCTGGAGCGCTCGAGTGAGCAGCCCCTTCGCCTCCTGATCCCGGCCCCGGTGGCTGTGAATCAGCGTCCTCGCGAGCAGCAACAAAGCAGACAACTCGAGCTCGGGGTCGCTGAGGGCCAGGGCGACATCGGCGGCGCGGCGAGATGTCTCGACCGCTCGATCCAGCTCGCCCGCGCGCAGCCGGGCCGCAGCTGACTCCAGCAGTGCCGGAGCGGACACATGCGGCGGCACCGAAGATGCGGCGCGTGGCCGTTGCAGGGGGCGGCGCACCGTCTCCGAGGGCGGGACCCCCAGTTCCTCGCGGAAGCGGCGCTCGATGATGGCGAAGCGTTGACGCGCAACCGGGGCGTTCCCGCTCTGCACCAGCAGGTCGAGCAACAGCTCGTTCGTCGTTTCGCAGAACGGGTCGAACAGCAAGGCACGTTCGGTGATCCGAAGGGCGCGGGCCGGATCCGCGGTGCCGAGCCGGCTGCCGATCCACCAGAGCGCCTCCGCGGTCACGTCATGCACCCGTGTCCGCTGAAGTGACAGCCACATCTCGAATGCGGGCGCGTCTTCGAAGTCCATCCCCTCCAACAACTCGCCACGGACCAGCTGCTCGATGGCGTCGACGTCGTCGGGCACACCGAGCAGATCGATCAGATCAACGCTCACCGCATCGGTGAGGCGTAGCTCCAACCCGCCCTCGAGCTCGACGATCGTCGCCTCGGGCTCGATGGCTCGTCGTGCCTGGTGCAGCAACCAGCGAAGCGCACCGAGCGGGTCGTTCGCCTCTGGCACGAGGCGCGCTGCGACTTCCCGACGAGTCGGATGTCGTTCCAGGAGAAGAAATGTGAGCAAGGCCCAGGGCTTCCGCCCGCTGAGCCGAACGGGTACACCGTCACGGCTGATCGCAGGCTGCCCCAAGAGCTGTACATCCAGCGCCATCCACCGAGCATAGGGTAGCGACGCGTTGCTGGTCGTTGCCGAACCTCGCCCGTACTTCGACCGCGGCCGCGGGCGGCGTCGAGCGGCGCCCGCCACGGGGATCGCGAGCGGTTTTCCACAAGAACCCGCCGAAGCTGCGGGCTGTGATGTCCAGCCTCACAGTGCTCAGATTCAACGCGTCGCTGCACGTACAAGGAGAATGCCACCCAGAGGGGGCATCCGTTGACGGACAGGAGAATCGCACCGACCGGGAGTACGGCCGTCGCAATCTGAAACCTCGAGCCGGTGTTCGGAGCCGGAACCAACCACGCGTTCAGGATCGACAGCGTGGCGATGAACACCAGGACTGGGATCGCGACCGCCAGGACAAGTGTTTGGACCAAAGCCGGTTGGTGAGGAAGGTAGCCGTACCCGACGACGTGCATTCCCGCGCCGGTCGCAGCTACCGCGAGGTACAGCACGATGTGCCCGTATCCCCCACGCTAGCGCTCGATCTCGCCGCATCTGCAGTATCTGCGCGTGCGGCGCCGTAGTGGCATCAAGGAACTCGCATTGAGGGCCGAGAAGATCGACGCGGCCGCCAGCTTGTCGTCCATGCCTGCCCCGACCGATCCGTTCCAGAGACTGAGGACCCCGACGTAGCAGTCCAGTGCCTGCTGGTACTGCTGTCGCGCCAGCGCCATCCGTGCGCTGCTGGCGTGAGCACGAAAGGCAGCAAGATCGAGCGTTCCCGGCCCGGCCGTAAAGAGGTAGGCGCTGGCTCGACCCTGCAGATACGAACGGTCTGCCGGGACGCCAGCCCTCGGCTGATTGTCTGCACGTTGTTGGGCCGCTCCGCGCAAGGCCTTGTTGGCAGCGTGATCACTGATTCTGACCGTCCGAGCAGGGTCATCGCCGCGAGCGAGCTGAGCACGACTGACGACCGTAGCCGTCGGCCAGGGTGTCGACCCCGGCCAGTACGAACAGCAGTGCAAGCGGTGCGGGCCAGCCCTCCCCGCGGGCTGCGCAGCAGGGCTGCACCGGCAGCGATCGCTGTCACTCCGAGGCAGGCGTCGCCTGCGATCATCAGAGGAGCGCTGGAGGACTCCATCGGAGCCAGCGCGCTCTCGCTGAGCTGGCTGTAGCCGGGATCGAACAGCCCGGCCACGATCAGCAGGAGGATGAAGCTCGCGGCGCAGACTGCCGACACGAGGCCAGTCTGCTTCCGCGTCGATCAGGGCACGTCGAGTCGGCGGTCGCGGCGTCGATGGGTGGGAGTGCTCATCGCCGCCGCAGTGCTGCAGTTCGGTCGCGTACCACAGTAGCCGGCAGTTGCGGGCTCAAGAGCAACGCCGGCGCCGACGTGATCGTCGCATCACAAATGTGCCTCTGGTCTGTACACGGCGACATTTGAATTGACATACGTTCAAGTCGTTACGTGACTGCCTCGATTGAAGCAAGCCTAGCTAAATTGTATCTCGTGATCTGCGGCAAAGCGCCTAGGTCGTTCCCGATCGGCTGACGAAACCGCGCAAAAGTCTGTCAACACTCCGGTCAGTTCATTGATGATCACGGCTCCCTCTGTTACATATATGAGAGCCGAATATGGTGGTGGGAACCGGACCCAGAGTACGGCGGCGCGAGTCGCCGCGCTGCTGGTGAGAGATTCGGGAATGAGTCGCCGAGACGGCCTGCCGAACCACACCGTGTCGCGTTATCGGACTGAGGAAATTGTGGCCATACCGACCATGTCAGAGCCATCCGTGGCGTGTGCGCGGCAGGGGTGAGGAGTTGCCCGAAATCAGGATGTCGCCGGTGCTTCCCATTCACAGCGCATCCACGCCGGCCGGTACGAAGACGACGGGCGGCGACGGAATTCACCGCTCCAGGTGGGTCGAGGTCGTTTCATTCGCACTGACCGCAGTCGCTCTAGTATCAATATTGACCTCGATGATCCCACCGACCCATCGCGCACGGATCCTACGGAGGCCGATGGTCATCGGCCATCAGGGGACAAATCGTCACGCGCCGCCCAACACGATGAAGGCGTTCAAACGCGCTGCTCGGCATGCCGACATCATCGAGACCGACATCCAGTTCACTCAGGACGGCTACATGGTCGTTTTCCACGACAAGGTGCTGGATGATGCCACGAACTGCACCGGCACCGTTGCAGACAAGACGTACGTTCAGGTACGCAGATGTAAGACGGCCGACGGTGCACCACTGCCCGCGTTTCGCGAACTGCTCGCATGGATCGCCACGACGCAACTCACGCTTGTGGCCGAGATGAAATTCGACGGCTGGACGAGCACGCAGGTGCGTGCCTACGGCCGCAGCGTGCGCCGATGGGGCATGGCGAGCCGGACGATCGCCAGTTCGTTCTTCGTGGACAATCTTGTTCAGATGCGCGCCGCGAACCCCGAGATCAAGACCGCGCTGATCTTCAGCCGTGACGTGCCCCCTCTCGATTCAATACGAGCCGCAGGTGCCACGTCGATGCCATGGATCAAGAACATCACCGAGCGCCAAGTGGCCCAGCAGCATGCAGCCGGCATCCAGGTCTGGGGGTGGACCGCCAGATCCGCCAGCCAATATCAATTGGCGATCGACCTGGGTGTAGACGGGATCGTCGTCGATGACCCCAAGACGGCACAGAAATGGCTCGACGCCAATCTACCAAGAAACAATCCCACGGCGGTTCGGAAAAGGTGAGCACGAACGAGTGTGTTTGATCAGCATCCGCCCGCGGTCGTACACACAGACGACAACTTGGGCCCACGCCATACCCATTGGCACGATTCGCTCCCTCATCACAGTCCTGCGTAGCACGAGTTGTAGGACAACTTGCGCTCAGAGAAACCACTCGATAGCAGAGTGGGACCTTGACGGTAACGCAGCTCGGGAGGATGACCGCACAGCCCAGGGACCACCCGCACAACAGCATCCCCTTCCAGAACCGAGCCCCGTTCTCGAGGTGCGGTTGGGGCGGCGTGCGGGGGAAGTAGGCGGTGGCACTCCCGGTGCAGCCGAGCGAAGTGATCCTCGACGCGTTGCCAAGTAGTCGCTGGTGAAGACTGTCGGCTCGAGGTCGATCCTCGACCGGGGAGACCAGCACGATGATGACTCCGTGGATGATCGCGGAGGCGGCGGAAGCGCTGAGACGACGAAGGGTGTGATTGATGTGGGCGACGTAACCGCGCTGGTCGCCCCATCGCTACGGCGCAAGCTATGGGGCTGGCTGTGCGACTACCTGTACCTCGCTCGCTGGATGACGACCGCAGTCATCGGACGTAGCAAGGCGGACCAGCTCCTTCATCCGGCCCATCCGCGTTCCCCGGTACTGCTCATCCCCGGCGTCTTCGAGAGCTGGCGGTTCCTCCAGCCCGTTGCCCGATACCTGTACCAGCAAGGTCATCCGGTCCACATGCTGCCCGACCTCGGCCACAACACCGGTGCCGTTCCCGACATGGCGGTCATCGTCTCGGAATACCTGCGGCGCGAGGCGCTGGAGGATGTGACGCTCGTGGCCCACAGCAAGGGCGGCCTCATCGCGAAACACGCACTGAGCGATCCGGGGACGCGCGAGAAGGTCCGGCACGTCATCGCTGTCAACACCCCGTTCTCCGGTTCCACCTACGCGTCATGGTTTCTCCTGCTGCCGGCGGTGCGCATGTTCGCGCCGAACGGTCCGGTCATCCGAGCCCTCAGTCTCGAGCTGGCCATCAACCGACGGATCAGTTCGCTGTACAGCGTCTTCGACCCCCACGTGCCCGAGACGAGTGTCCTCGAGGGTGCGGAGAACATCGTCTTGCCCACCATCGGACACTTTCGACCACTCAGCGCTCCTGGCACCTTGAAGTTGATCACGACCATTCTTCGGCGATCATCCACCGACACGCGGCCCGAATCCGGGCCTCGAGCGTCGTAGTGGCGGATCGTTCACCAGTCATCCTCGCCGGCGCACCGCTACCGAACTCCGTGCCTCGCGGTGCTCACCGACCATGATCACGTTGGGCTCCTGATCAAGTTCTGGGTCCAGGCTCAGCGCCGCTGACACAGTTCCGCCCACTCCAGAGCCTGCCGCTTGCTGATGATTCAGGAGGGAGCGGCCGGCACTTCACTCAACAAGCGGTCGAGCAGCGCAAGTGCACCCACCTGGTTCACGTCCGCATCCAACAGCCACTGGGTCTGGAGGCCGTCAGACGTGGCGATGACGAGCGCCGCGACCTGGTCCGCGTCAACGTCCGGACGAATTCGTCCGTCTTCTTGCCGGCTCCTGATCTGCTTGATCAGCGAGGCACGGATCCGCGCGAACCGCTGGGAGGCAAACATCGTCGCCGCCGGGTGCCCCTCTGCCAACGCGGATGCGACGAGCGACGTGTACAGCTGCACCAACCCCGGCACGCCGCGGTTGCGCTGCGCGGACAACCGCATCACCTCTACCGGCGAGATGTCTTGAAGATCGCGGGCCTCGAGTTCGAGCCGCCTCTCGGATTCCTCGTAGACCTCGACGAGCAGCCGCTCGAGAGTGCCGAAGTGGTGGATGAGAGCGGCGTGCGTCACGCCGACCTCCTGCGCGATCGCGCGAAGGCTCGTGCGATCTGCGCCGCGCTTCGCGAACACCTCGATCGCCGCGTCGAGGATCTCTTGCCGCCTCGCGAGACCCTTCGCGTACGCGCCGCGCGGCCGTGCGGAGCTCGCAGACTTCTCTGCCATGCACGCGATGCTAGAGCATTCCCTGGGCCGAATACCTCCATCTGGATGTTTTTGGTATGGTAAGTGGCGACGTGACCGCGCAAACCCCAGAAACCCCGATCAGAAAGAGGACACCGTGGCCCTACCCGAAGCATCCATTCAGCTCTACACCCTTGCCGAGCAGTTCTCCGCCGACATGAACGGCTCTCTCGAACGGCTGGCGGCGATCGGCCTGAAGAACGTCGAGGCGTTCGACTTCGTGCGCCGCCCAGAGGAGATCCGCACGGCCTTGGACGCCGCGGGTCTCGCGTCGCCCACCGGCCATGCCCCGTTGCTCTCCGACGTGCTCTGGACGCCGGACGGCTCGATCCCCACCCCCGAGCCCAAGGTGGTATTCGAAGCCGCGGCGGCCATCGGCATGCGCACGGTGATCGACCCCTTCGTCGCGCCGGACCGCTGGCTGACCGAGGACGGCGTGAAGGACATCGCCGACCGCATCAACGTCGTCGCCGAGGTCGCGGCCCAGTTCGGACTCACCGTCGGTTACCACAACCATGCGCAGGAGTTCGTCGCCTCCTTCGATGGGCAGACCGCGTACGAGCGGTTCATCGAGCTGACCGAGGACCGCGTCGCGATCGAGCTCGACCTGTTCTGGGCGCTCGCCGGCGGACAGGACGTCCCCGCGCTGGTGGCCTCCCTTGGCGATCGCCTGATCGCAGAGCACATCAAGGACGGCGTCGTGCCAGCCAGCAATCCATTCGCGCCGGACGCGCCGGAGTTCGGGTCGGCCAGCCTCGACCAGCGCCACGCCGGCGAGGGCAGCGTGCCGCTCGCCGAGTCGCTCCGGGCCGCGACCGCCCTGCAGTACGCGGTCATCGAGTACGACAACGCGCCCGGTGACGTCTTCGACGACATCGCCGCGTCGTACGCGTTCCTCACCGACGGCGGGTACGTCCGTTGAGCCCCGTCGGCATCGGCATCGTCGGTGTCGGGGTCATCAGCGACACCTACCTGGAGAACCTGAACTCGTTCCCCGACGTCGAGGTGCTGG
Organism: uncultured Actinomycetota bacterium; assembly: GCA_963797165.1. GTDB lineage: Bacteria > Actinomycetota > Actinomycetes > Propionibacteriales > Propionibacteriaceae > Microlunatus. Next base: position 762,235 of record CAWCOM010000010.1, on the reverse strand, counting down.
TGGTCGGTGACCTCATCGCCGACCGGGCCCGCTCGCAGGCCGAGAAGCATGGCGTACCCGCGCACGGCAGCGGTGACGACGTCTTCGCGCACCCCGACGTTCAGCTGGTCGTGAACCTGACCACGCCGGACGCTCACGTGGAGGTGTCCACGGCGGCAATCGCCGCGGGCAAGCACGTCTGGTCTGAGAAGCCGCTGGGTCTGGATCGGGACGGGACCGCAGCCCTGCTCGAGCAGGCCCGGGCTGCCGGCGTCCGCGTCGGCTCCGCGCCCGACACCTTGCTCGGTCCAGGCTTCCAGACCGCGAAGCGGGCCATCGCCGCCGGGGTCATCGGCGAGCCGATGTTCGCCCAGACAGCGTTCCAGACTCAAGGTCCCGATCTCTGGCACCCGAATCCGGGCTTCCTCTTCGCCCACGGCGCCGGCCCGCTGCTGGACATGGGCCCTTACTACTTCTCTGCGCTCGTAAGTCTGCTCGGCCCAGTGGACCGTGTCGCTGCCGTCGGGATGAAGGCGAGGCAGGAGCGGGAGATCCGCACCGGCCCGAACGCCGGGTCGATGTTCCCCGTCGAGGTACCTTCGACGATCCAGGTGCTCACTGCTTTCGAGGCGGGTACGCAGGCGCAGAGCCTGCTCAGCTTCGACTCCGGGCTCGAGCGGCACGGAATCCTCGAGATCCACGGCACCGAGGGCTCTATCGTGCTGCCCGATCCCAATCAGTTCACGGGGCGGACGGCCTACGTCAAGCCGCTCGGCGTGCTGCGCGACGGCATGTCCTTCGAACAGCCGTGGATCGAGGTCGAGGAGCGCGGCACGGTCGTCGGCCGGGGGCTCGGCGTACTCGACATGGTGCGCTCCATCGCCGCCGGTCGGCCGCACGTCGCCTCCGGCGAACTAGGTCACCACGTGGTCGATGTGCTGCTGTCGGCGCAAGAGTCCGCCACATCGGAGCAATTCGTCAAGGTCACGAGCACCGTCGCGCCAGTCCCGCTGATGCCCGACGACTTCGACCCATTCGCGTCAACCCTGTAACCACCACACGAGTCCGAGCGGCAGCGAGGCCGGGACCAGCCGGGCCAGCCTCACTGCCATGCCATCTCCAATCGTCCGTACACACAACGGTCAGATCCGAAGGCGCCTGGCCTTGCGCTTCCGCTAGCCCTGGAGCTCGTGGCTGAGCTCGGCGAGCTCGTCCCCGCCGGCCATCTGGCGGGTGAGTTCGTCGAGTCCGACGTCGGCGCGTTTCTTGTCGAGGACGGCTTGGCCCGGCTTCAAGATAATGAAGTGGTTCCCGACGAGGTAGGCGTGGTGTGGGTTGTGGGTGATGAAGACCACGCCGAGGCCGGCATCCCGGGCGGCGGCGGTGTATTTCAGTACGACGCCGGACTGCTTCACGCCGAGTGCGGCGGTCGGCTCGTCGAGGATCAGCAACCGGGCGCCGAAGTAGACGAAGGGAAGGATGATGTCGATATTCGCCGAGCTGCCGGCCGCGTCCTTCGACTTCATGGCATCCAGCGCATGCCTGCGTTGAAGGCAACGACCGGAATGCCAGCAGATCTTGCGGCCTGAACCGAGCTCTTCAGCGCGTCAAGGTTAGCCAGCGACACGGCGATGCCGTCCACCTTGGCGTCGATGGCGGTCTGGATCAGCTGCGCCTGCTTACCCGAGTCAGGATCACCGGAATAGTTGAACGTCACTCCGGTGTTCGTCGCAGCCTGTCGGGGCACCGGTCTGGATCTTGTCCCAAAATGTGTCTCCCTGGGGAGCACGGGTGATCATGGCGATGGTGTAGCCAGAACGGTCACCGGCTCCCCCTCCGCCACCGTTGTCCTGCGACGGCGGCGCGCCCCGCCGCTACATGCCGTCAGCGCAACGAGGGCGGCGGCAGCCGTAATGGCGAGCCCGACGCGTGAACGACGAGGGATCATCGGTGATTCCTTTCGTGTGGTCGCGCCCGTGCGCGACACGATGAGCAGATGAGGGAAACGGCTTCGACGCGTGCTCGCCACTGGCGATGACAATCCGTCGCGTCGGAAACAGGCGCAAGAGCGGAATCAGATCGAGAAGGTCATTCGGGTGCGGAGCGCTACGGTCAGTCGGCGGCTGGGATCGCCGCCCGACGGGCGGCGTCGAGCAGGACGCCGGCTGCGACCTCCAGACCCTCGATCCGGCCGAGGCTGACGTCCTCGTGCTCGATGTTGACCCACATGTCCGGCTCGATCGCATACAACGAGGCCAGCCAGGTCGACCAGTAGACGGCGTCGTGTCCACGGCCGAGAGCGACGAAGTCCCAGGCGGCATCCTTGGGCCACTCGTTGGCCCACTCGTCGCCACCGAGGTTGGTTCGCGGCTCGTCCGGTGACAGCCGCCGGAACCGGTTGTCCAGCACACCGTAGACGGCGGCAGCCGGGTTCACCTTCACGTCCTTCGCCGCGGCGTGGAAGATCAACGGCCCCAGGTCCTGGTTCACCGCCACCGGATCCATCTGCTGCCAGAAAAGGTGCGAGGCATCCATCTCCACCCCGATGTGGGTGGCTCCGGTGCGCTCGACCAGCTCGCGGATCCCGGGCGGGTTGAAGACGAGGTTCTGGGGGTGCAGCTCGAGCGCGACCTTCACGTCGAGATCGGCGGCCTCCCGGTCGATCTCTCGCCAGAACTCCTCGGCGACCTGCCACTGGTAGTCCAAGACATCCAGTGCGGCGGAGTTCCAGGCGTTGACGATCCAGTTCGGGTGCAGCGCGCCCGGATCGCCGCCGGGCAGACCGGACATGGTCACCACCCGGTTCTGACCCAGTCGTGCGGCGAGCCGGATGCTCCGGCGGATGTCGGTGGCGTGCTTGTCCCCGATCGCCCGGTTGGGATGCAGCGGGTTGCCGTTGCAGTTCAGGCCGGCGATCTCGACGCCGGTGCCCTCGTACAGGCCGAGGTAGTCGTCCCGGGCAGCGTCGGAAGTCAAGATGTCATCGAAGGTCGGGATGTGGGTGGCCGGCAGGAAGCCGCCGGAGTTGAGCTCGATGCCACCCAGGCCGAGGCCGGCGATCACCTCGAGCGCCTCGGGAAGGGGCCGGTCGTGCAGGATCGCGTTGTAGACACCGAACTTCATCGGGAAACCCCCTCGAGCTGAGCAACCTCTGCTTGGACGGCCCCCGACTGAACAGCTTCCGACTGAACAGCTTCTGGCCGAACAGCTTGGCGCTGGACCGGCACCACTATGGCGGCACCGCCGTTGGCCGCCGACTCGGCGACCGCGGCCAGCACCTCCATGTTGTGGACGCCCTCGCTGAACGACGCGCAACGCGGCAGCGAATCGGCTTCGTCGATTCCGGCGACCTCCTCCAAGAACGCACGGGCCTGGTAGACGAATCCGTCGTTCTGACCCAGACCGACACCAGGCGCATCCATCGGCAGACCGCCTGCGACGTACGGATGATCGGGGCCGATGATCACGCGACGGTAGCCGCGGGAGCGCGTGGGGCCCTCGTTGAGCATCAGCTGGAACTCAGCCGGCCGCTCCTGCTCCCACGTCGCCGCACCCTTGTCGCCGAAGACCTCCAGCGCGAGCCCGTTCGGATGACCGGCGGCGACCCGGGAGACCTGCACGACACCGATGCCATCGGCGAACGCGGCGCTGAAGCTGGCGTAGTCGTCGTTCTCGACCGGCTCGTACTCATCGCTGACCGCGACCTGACCGTGTCCCACGACGGCGCTCAGCGGAACCCGGCGCTCGGTGATCGCCGTGGTGAACCGGCCACCGCTCACCTCGGAGATGTCTCCGGCAAGGAATTCCGCCAGGTACGCGGTGTGGCTGCCGATATCGGCGAGTGCACCGGAGCCGGGCGCACCCTTGTAGCGCCAGCTGATCGGGCCGTTGGGATCGGCCGCGTAGTCGCACCAGTAGCGAGCATCGACGTGCAGCACCTTGCCCAGCTCGCCGGACTGAACCAGATCGCGCAGCACGGCAACGCCGGGAGCGCGCCGGTAGGTGAAGCCGATCCGCGCCACCGCGTCAGCGGCACCGGCAGCATCGACCATCGCCCGGGCGTCGACAAGAGTGTCGCTCAGCGGCTTCTCGCAGAGCACGTGTTTGCCCGCGGCGAGCAGCCCTTCGACCATCTCCCGGTGCAAGCGGTTGGCCACCACGACGCTCACCACCTGAATATCCGGGTCCTCCGCGATCGCCTGCCAGGACGTGTCGCTGCGTTCGTACCCGAACCGGCGCGCCGCCAACGAACCGAGCTCGGCACTCACATCGCCGATCGACACGAACCGCAGCGGCGGCAGGGTCGACGCATACAGCGTGGGAGCCACGCGATACGCGGCGGCGTGCGCACGACCCGCCATCCCTGCCCCGATCACCGCAACACCAAGAGTCATCAAACAGCCCTTCTATCGGTCGTTGGTCGTCGCATTTGCCGTGAGCCAGATCACTAGATCGCTCCAGCGCTCGCCCAAAACTAGAGCGGTCTAGAGAAATTGTCAAGACATGCAATTCCGACCGTACCGGTGCTGTGCTCAACCGGGATAGGGAATCTGAGCGGACGGCATGGTCCATTCAGGTTCAGACTGCGGCGATACGTTCCGTAGGTGATGACGCCTCTGCATGACGACGAGCAGGACACCAGTGGTGAGATCGTCCGAGCACTTCTTCGGGACCAGGTGCCTGAGATGGCCGGGCTGCCGCTCGATCCGCTGAGCAACACCGGCTCCGACAACGCGTTGTACCGGCTCGGCACCGAGTTCGTGGTCCGTCTGCCCGGCTTTCACGACGCCGCCCGAAGGCTCGGCGTGGAGCTCGAGTGGCTTCCTCGCCTCATCGGCCTCCCCGTCCCGGTACCAGAGGTCGTCCATGCCGGCTCTCCGAGTGACTCCTACCCGTTCAGGTGGGCGGTGCTGCGGTGGCTGGACGGCACCGACGCCTGGGAGGCTCGCGAACAGCCCGGCTGGTTCGGCGCGGACCTCGGACACGATCTGGCCTCGGTCATCCGGCATCTGCGGCATACTCCGCTCGCAAACGCGCCTGCCCGCAAGCCAGGCGAGAGGGGCGGACCGCTGCGCCAGCTCGATGACCGGATGCACTGGTGGCTCGACCAGTCCGACGGGCTGGTCGACGAGCCGGCTGTACTCCAGCTCTGGGCGCAGTGCCTAGAAGGCGCCGACGACGTGGACCCCGTCCTGCTCCACGGTGACCTGATCCCTGGCAACCTTCTCTTGGCCGGCGGGCGACTGGCCTCGGTCCTTGACTGGGGCGGCCTCGGAGCAGGAGATCCTGCGCAGGATCTCGCCCCGGCATGGGCAGTCCTCGACGAGGCGGGCGCCGCCGCCTTGCGCGAGGACCTCGACGTCGACGACGCGAGCTGGCTACGAGCTCGCGCCTTCGCCCTCGAGCAAGCCATCGGCGGGGTCATTCACTACACGCCGCGCCGACACCCCCTCGCTGCGGTGATGCGACGCACCTTGGAGCGACTCCTGTCACGAGGCTAGACCGTCGATCGTCTGCAGCCCCAGCGTTCCTCCTGCGGTGCCACCGCCCCCCGCTGTACGTTCGGCTACGGCTGCGTCCCGCATGACGGTGGGCTTGCCTACTCAGCCTTCGGCGATCTCTAGGCTGACGGTGTGAGTACCATGAGTGTCGCTGAGGCGACGAGGTGCTCGAGTTGTTGCTTGTCGCTCGCCATGCCTGCGCAGCCTGGTGAACAGTCCAGATGGCTGCCCAGGATGCCACGACGTCCGAGACTGATCGTGCCCAGCGGGTTTGCTGGCCGCTACCAGCCGACGTTCGGCTATCGCTTCGTTCATGGCAGTGGATGGCTTTCCATCAGGGCGATCTTGCGCCAGTCGCGGGGCGGAACTCCGTAGGTGGCCTTGAATCTTCGCGCGAAGTGTCCGGGATCGCGGAATCCCAGTGCCGGGCGATCGCGGAGATCGGGAACATCATGCTTGCCGGCTGCGAGAGCTCGTCGTGTGCACCGGCGAGTCGTTTGCCGATAATCCACTGCTCCACGCTGAAGTCGGCCTCTGCGCAGAGTCTGAAAAGGTGCCGCACCGAAACATTGTGCGCGCGGGCGATCGAAGTCGGTGATAGATCAGCGTCGCGTAGATGCTGCTGAATGTAGGCCCGAACTCGGGTCAGCATCGTCTCGGACATGGTGGTGCGGTTGTAGCGAGGGTCGTGGGCTGCCGACGCGAGCAGGGCACGCAACAACTCGACCGTCGCGCCTGAGATTGCGGCGGCGGAAGGGTCACCGACGAGGGCATCGGTGTTGTGCGCGAGGCTCACCAGGTGACGCTGGACCAACCCGTACAGCGGACTGCGCCTGAGCCGACGCGACGCATGGCTGACGAGGTCCGTCGGTAGGCCGACCAGCTCAGGCGGCACGGAGACACAAAAGGCCGAACCTCGTCCCTGCCAGGCGTAGTCGTACGGCTTGGAGAGGTCGACACAGATCAGCCCGCCGACTCCGGCACGCATGTCCGGCTCAGCGTCGTCGTAGTTGATCAGTGACTGGCCCGCCTCCTGGACCGCGATCGCCACCCGGCCGTCCGGGTCGACCTTGAGGTGCCGCCCCGCCCGGGTCATCCGCATCCCCGACGCCTCGTTGCGCCAGACGTCTATCCCGCCGAGCTGCCAAGACTCGATCCGCGTGAAGATGCCCTCTGCCGCGTCGTCGTAGCGGACTGCGCACGGCGCGGTCGTGCCGGCCATCGCCGCAGCGATCGAGTCCAGCCGATCGGCCGCCGGTACGCGTCTCGTAGGGAAACACGATGACCGACTCCACCCCGACGATCGTCTTGGTGCACGGCGCATTCGCCGACGCCGGAAGCTGGACACCCACGACTGAGCTCCTCCTCAAAGCTGGAACCGACGTCGTGGCGATCGCCAACCCGTTGCGCGGACTGCACGCCGACGCTGCCTACGTCGCGAGCGTCATCAACCAGATCCCCGGGCCGGTGCTCGCTGTCGGCCACTCCTACGGCGGCGCGGTGATCACCAACGCGTGCACGGCCACACCCAACGTCGTCGGCCTCGTCTACGTCGCAGCGTTCGCCCCGGACGAGGGCGAAAAGCTCATCGACCGTGTGAGCTCCTCCACCGACAGCGTGTTGACGTCAGCACTGATCGAAACCCAGTACCCCACCGGCAACGGCGACGAGACAGCGCCGGAGGTCGTCATCGACCCCGACAAGTTCCGTGCCGTGTTCACCGCCGACCTGCCGCAGCTGCTCTCCGACATCTACGGCCACTCCCAGCGTCCCATCGCCGTCGGCTCCTTCACCGAAGCTACCGGTACGCCGGCCTGGAAGACCCTGCCGGTCTGGTCAGCAGTCGCAACCGCCGATACCGCCGCCGGCAGCGATCTTGTCCTGTCGATGGCACAGCGCGCCGACGCCACCATCACCGAGATCGACGGATCCCACGTCATCATGATCTCCCAGCCCCAGGCCGTGACCGACGTCATCCTCGCTGCCCTCAAGTCCGTGTCCTGAACCCGGTTCACCCACCCGCCCGGTCGCCGGCGCGAGGCGCCGACCGAGCATACGGATGGGTAGCCGCGCCTATTTCCGGCCGGGACGCTCGACCGTAGTCTGCAGATGCTCGACCTCACGACCGAGATCGGGTCGGCGGCTGATCAGTGAGCCATGTCCTGTTCTGGCCACTGGGCGGCGATCCGGTCGAGGGCGTCGTGGTCGAGGCTCATGCCGCCGAAGTTGGCGAGCGTGCTCATCGGCATCGTTCCGATGACCTCGATCAGCTCGTCTTGAAGCACGGCAGCAGGCTGGCCCTGTTCGACTTCGCGCTCGATCAGTTCTCGGCCGGTCGGGTCGCTCATCCATTCCTGCAGGGTCGAGTTTCTGTTCAGCGGACCGGCAAGTCGGGGTGCCTCGACGGTGACTGTCTCACTCAGTGGAAGATCGCGGGAGTTGAAGCCGACAGCGATGAGGAAGTCGCCGGCTTCGACGGCCCAGCGGCCGTGCAGCTCCGCCCAGAAGGAGAAGGCTCGCTGGTCCAGCTCGATCGACACCTGCTGCGACGCGCCCGCAGCGAGTGAGATCTTGCTGAACCCCTTGAGCTCGCGAACCGGCCGTGCCACGGACGACTCCAGGTCATGTACGTAGACCTGCACGACCTCGGCTCCGTCGACCGTGCCGGTGTTGGTGACCGTCACGGTCACCGTCGCGGCCAGAGTGCCGTCGGCCGCCGAGCCTCGGGTGCTGACGTTCAGCTCCGAGAGCGCGAAGGTGGTGTACGAAAGCCCGAACCCGAAGGGAAAGGCCACGTCCTGCTGGGACTTGTCGTAGCCGCGGTAGCCGATGAAGACACCTTCGCCGTAGCGGACGACCTGGGAATCCCCCGGGAAGTTCAGGAACGAGGAGTTGTCCTCGAGCCGGTGTGGGATGGTCTCGGCCAGCCGCCCCGACGGGTTGACGCGGCCGCTGAGCACATCAACGATCGCCCCACCCGCGGCCTGGCCCCCAAGCCACGCCTCGAGAACCGCCTTCGAGTTTTCGGTGACCTCGTCGAGGACCACGGTCGACCCGTTGGCGAGGACGACCACGACGTTCGGATTGACAGTCGCGACCCTCTCCAGGACGGCGAGCTGATTGCCGGGCAGGTTCAAGTGGGTCCGGTCGAAGCCCTCGGACTCATCCGCCGCGGGGAGACCGAGCACCATGATCACGACGTCCGCGGAACTGGCGACCTGTTCTGCCTCGGCCTGCAGGGTCAGGTCATCGAGGGTCTGGCCGTCGCGGTTCTGGCCGATGCCGTAGCCGGCGGCGAACGGGACCTCGCCGTAGACGGCGCTGAGCTCGGTGAGCAGCACATCAAGCCGGGTCGGCACCACCTGGGAGGAGCCGGCGCCTTGGTAGCGAGGGGTGCGGGCGAACTCACCGACGACGGCGATGCTGGCGTCGGGGGCGAGCGGGAGGATGGCGTCGTCGTTCTGCAGCAGCACCACCGACTCCGCCGCCGCCGCCCGGGCCAGCGCGTGGTGGGCGTCGGCGTCGAAGGTCTCGTCGAGTTCGAGAACGCCCATGCCGCGGCTGACCAACTCGAGTACGGTCCGGACACGGGCGTCGAGAACCTCGAGAGGAACCTCACCGGTGCCGACCGCGGCGACGATCTGCTCCGGGCTGCGGCCGAGAGCCGGTGGCATCTCGAGGTCGGTCCCGGCGAGCAGGGCCGGCACCCGGTCATAGACCGCACCCCAGTCCGACACCACCAGTCCTTCGAAGCCGAACTCCTCACGCAGCACCGTTTGCAGGAGCCAGCTGTTCTCCGTGGCGGAGGTCCCGTTGACCTTGTTGTAGGAGGCCATCACCGTCCACGGCTGTGAGGAGGTGACGACCCGCTCGAACGCAGGAAGGTAGATCTCCCGCAGTGTCCGTTCGTCGACCTGGGCGTCGACCCGGAGCCGGTCGGTCTCCTGGTTGTTCGCCGCAAAGTGCTTGACCGACGTGCCGATGCCGCGCGACTGGATGCCGTCGACGATACCGACGGCGAGCTCACCGGCCAGGAACGGGTCTTCGGAGAAGTACTCGAAGTTCCGTCCACACAACGGTGAGCGCTTCATGTTGATGCCTGGGCCGAGGATGACCGACAGCTTCGCGGCCCTGGCTTCCTGAGCGAGCGCCTGCCCGATCCGGGTCAGCAGCTCGGGATTCCAGGCAGAGGCGATGGCGGAGGCGGTCGGGAAGCAGGTGGCCGGCAGCGACCCACCCAACCCGAGGTGATCGCCCTCACCCGGTTGGGCACGGAGCCCGTGCGGGCCGTCGGAGACCATGATCTTCGGAATGCCGAGCCGGTCCACCGGTGTCGTGTACCAGAAGCCGGAGCCACTGGTCAGCGACGCCTTCTCCTCCACGGTGAGCTCGCTCAGCAGACGCTCGATGTCGAGCACGGTGCTCACCGCACCTTCTTGATCGGCAGCACGATCACTGCGCCGATCAGCGCCGCGGCGCCGGCGGTGTACAGCAGAAGATCATAGTTCTGATTGGTCGCGCTGTTGACGGCCAGCAGGGCCGCGCCGAACACCGGCGCCAGAGTCTGTGGCAAGGCGTTGGCCATGTTGAACACGCCGAGGTCCTTGCCGGCGTCGTCGGGGTTGGGCAGCACGTCGACGACCAGGGCAAGGTCCACACCGACATAGATGCCGTAGGCGACCCCGAGCACAGCCTCGACCACGTAGAACCCATTCAGTGTGGAGACATGGGCCAGCAGCACGATGCCGGCACCGAACAGCAGGGTGGACCCGGCCACCAGGAACTTCCGTCGGCCCGTGCGATCGGAGATCTTTCCGGCGATCCAGCCGGAGGCGACCAGGGCGATCGTGTAGATCAGCACGCCGGTGGAGACGGCGGCGGGCGCGGCCGCTTCGGACAGGCCGAGCTTGTCCTGCAGGTAGAACAGCCGGAACGTGGTGAACATGAAGGTGGCCAACGTGATCAAGAATCGGGACCACCAGGCGAAGGCAAAGTCCGGATACTTCCGCGGGTTGAGCCAGAAGGTGGTCACCCACTCCCGGAGCGTCATCGCCGGCGGCCGGACCTTCATATGCTGATCGGGCAGGACGAACGCGAACCACAGCATCGCACCGATCGCCAGGATCGAGGGTCCGACGAACAAGATCACCATCTGGTCGGCGAACAGCTGGGCGACGTACGCACCGCCGAGGATGCCGATGTTCTGAGCAATCCCCAGCAGAGCTGACACGCTGCCCCGTTGGACCTTCGGCACCTGATCGGAAATGGTGGCGATGAACGGCGCCAGCGTGGCATTCGCGCCCAGCTGCGCCAGACACCAACCCGCGGCCAGGATCGGCACGGTCTGCGCCAGGGCCATCACCAAGAACGCGACGGTCATCACGACCGTGCCGGTCACGATCCACGGACGGCGCCGGCCCCAGCGGGAGGTCGTGCGGTCCGAAAGCCGGCCGAACAAGACATTACCGATGACCGCGAACAGCGCACCGAAACCGGCCACCAGGCCCAGGGCCGAGGTCTTCTGATCATCCGGGACGATCGATTGGACCTTCACCCCGATACCGATGATCGCCGGACCCAGCAACGCGATGAAGAACACCAGCTGCGCGACGACCAGGACGGCGATGTACTTGTTGCTGACTGGTTCAGTCGGCTCGGCGAACCAGTGGTGATCGTGCGAGTCCAGCGCGACCTCCGCGTCGTGTGTCGGCGGCAGCTCTCCGTACGGGCTTCCGGACGTGCTCACGAATTCCTCCTTCAGTGCAGAACCACTGAACTTAATCAGTTCAGTGACGCGCTTCAGTTGCGCGTTTCAGTAGAGTAATGGCACTCTGATGGCCATGGCAAGAGACGTGACGGAGCACACTCCCCCAGCCGGCGCCCGGGCACGTCGTCCGACCGCTGCCGACGTTGCCCGTCGCGCTGGTGTGTCTCGGGCGACCGTCAGTTACGTCCTGAACGACACGCCCCACCAGGTCATCCCCGCCCCCACTCGGGAGCGGGTGCGCGCCGCCGCGGCCGAGCTGGGCTACACCCCTTCGGTGGCTGCCCGGGCCCTCATCACCGGCCGCTCCGACGTGGTCCTTCTCCTCCTGCCGGACTGGCCGATCGGACCCAGCGTCGGCGCACTGCTGGAAAGCCTGTCCGACGCATTCGCCGACCACGGCCTGACCTTCGTCATTCACCCACGCTCGCAGGGTCGGGCGGTGTCGGAGGTGTGGAAAGCGATCACCCCGGCCGCCGTCGTCACCTTCGAGGAGCTCGAGGCGGCCGAGAGCAAGAAGCTCCAGGCCGCCGGCATCGAGCTGAGTGTTGCTCTCTTCGGCGGCCGCCGCGGGGCCCGGGCGATGGACATACCCGAGCAACGCACCGGGAGGCTCCAGGCCGAACATCTGGTCGCTGCCGGCCACCGTGCCCTCGGTTATGCCTGGCCGGACGACCCCCGGGTCGTGACCTTCGCCCAGCCGCGTCTCGACGGGGTCCGCCAAGCGTGCGCCGAGCTCGGCCTGGCGCAGCCCCAGGTCGTCCCGGTGCCCCTGACCGCGGAAGGGGTAGCGGAGGCGCTCACGGCCTGGCGCGGCGCAGCGCCGGTCACGGGAATCTGCGCCTACAATGACGAGGTCGCCCTCGCAATCCTGGCCGGCGCTCGACGACAAGGGCTCACCGTCCCCGACGATCTCGCTGTGATTGGCGTCGACGACATTCCCTCCGCCGCTGTAGCGCTTCCAGCATTGACCACAGTGCGAGCGGACACGCCAGCCCTCGCCGGCTACATCGCCGGCAGTATCGTGCGCAGGATCGACGGCAAGCCAGCGGCCAAGCGCCCCGGATCCGACATCCACTCAGTCATTCGCCGCGACTCAGCTTGAGCAGCCCTCGGAAGATGCTGCCGTTCTGGCGGCCCGACTCCGGCGGGCCCTGGTTGCGGCTGTCTATCGGGCTCTTGCGTCCAACGAACGATTCGTGCAGCTAACGAGAATGATGCGGCTGCCGGCCGCCGACGCATCGACAGGTGACGTCGAGGCGGCGCAGGGCGTTGGTTTGGTCGAATTCGACCTGGTGGATGGTGGCGGTGCCGGGCAGGTGCGCGCAGGCCGAGGCGTTCGCGGTGACGTCGACCCAGAGATCGCCAGCCTTGGAGCCGGTGGTGAAGGTGCCGGTGCTGCAGACCGCCGACGAGCCCGATCTGCACGCTGATGATGTCGGTGCCGTTCCGGACCAAGAGGGTCGCTGAGGTGCGGTCGCGGGGTCCGTTGCCGGCGTGGATCGGGTACTGCGCGTCGGTGATGAGGTAGCGCTGTCCTTTACCGACCCACTCGCCGGCTTTGCTGGTCATCGACAGTACCGTGCGACCCGGTGAGCCGATTCCGGTCAGTGGCGTTCGGAGGGTGGTGGCCCCGATCTTCAGCGCCAGCGAGGCGGCACGGGTTCCGGCGGTGCTGGGGGTGAACGCCACCACGATCTGACTGTCGGCGCGCGGCGCCAGTCGTCGCGTGGAGCAGGTATCACCGACGATGCGGTAGTCGGCGGCCGCGCCGCTGAGTGCGGCCCGGCCGACGGTCTGGGACAAGCCGGTGAGGTTGCGGTAGATCAACGGGATGACCGCGGGTGAGGTGACCCCGACCGGCACCTCGAACAACCGGGGGCGCGGGCCGACGACAGCAGCGGCGTGGCCGGGCCGCCGAGGACGAGCACGCCGATCAGCCGTGGCGCCCAGCCGCCGCAGTCCACCGAGAAGCGGATATCGAGCGCGGTCAACCGATCGCCGCTGTAGGAGGCGCTGACAACGCTGAACTGGGCGCCGACGCACATGGTGCTGGCCAACCCGACTTGGCCGTACGGAGTTTCGCCATAGATACCTTCGCCGTCGGCGATCCGACCAGCGGTGAAACGTTGACCCGCCGGCACCGAGAACATGACGTTCGCCATCGTTATGGCCATGGTGCCCGCCCCACCCCGCACATCGAGGCTGACCTCGTTGGTGGTGGCCTCGGCGACGTAGAAGTCGGAGATGTTGGTCTGATCGAACACCCGCCAACCCCGCCTCCTCGGGCTGCGGGCAGGGCAAGTGCCGCGGTGGCTAGGGCAAGGCGTCGAGACATCGGTGGTTCTCCTCCGGATAGACGATGCATTGGTGAGCGCTCGCCGCCCCCAGCGTCGACGTACGCCGTTACGCAGTTCTGCGTAACGCCGGACCAGACGGCCCGGGCTGCGTCGGCGCCGCGCAGCCAGTCGCCACACGGCACGTCGCGTCGCCACTCTGCGCCCTGCCCGGCTTTCGAAGAGGTGGCGAGTGCGCGGACACTCGTCCTGCTAGCGAGCTGAGCGGACTAGCTGGATGTCGACCAGGGCGCTGATGCCTACGGCATTCGGCGGTGAACTGCTGGAACCGGCGTTGCATCGCAGATGCAATTTCGCCACTGATTGCTGGTGACAGCACCTATTCGAGGGAGACGAAAGATCCGTCCGACGAGGTCGAGATGGCAGATGAACCCACGGTCGCCCGCCGTGACCTCCGCAACCGGCACGGCCGCGCGCGGGTGTCCCGAGGAACCGCCGAAGCCGGGGCACCTGCGGGAAGCCGGCCATCGGCGAGATCTTCGGTGTGAAACGACCAAATCACGTGCCGAAGGAGAACCATCGACGACCTTGTCGACGTCCTCGCCGAGGATGACGGGACTTCCGACGGCGTTGAAACGACCTGTCGAGAATGCGTGCCCTGAACCACACTGGATTCAGGGTGATGGTCAGCGCTTTGACCTGTCGGCTACGCGCGGTAGCTCTCCGGTTTCGACGACGTCGCGCGCGACATCGCGCAGCTTGCGATTCAGGTGTTGGCTGGTCTGCCTCAGCTGCTCGAATGCCTCGTCGGAGGTGACGAGTCCGCGGGCCATCAAGATGCCGGTGGCAGTGCCGATCTGACGACTGTTCTGCAGGGCGATCCGCATGTGTTCCGCCTCGGTCCGAGCTGACTGCACCTCCAAGCTCAGGGCGACGAAAGTGGCGAAAATCGCGCCGGCCACCAGGTCGTCATCAGTCAGCACGTGAGGTGCTCGGGCGTAGAAGTTGAGGGCGGCCCGTACGTTCGTTTCGAGCTGCAACCGGACGCTGAACATGCTGTGAATGCCGTACCTTTCGACGACCGCGCTGCTGAACGTCGGCCACCGCTGGTCGACCGCGAGGTCGTCGACACGCACCAGATCGTCGCCTACGGCCGCGTCGAGACAGGGTCCCTCGTGGGCGGAGTACTGGATCTGGTCCACCTTGTGTGGGATGGAGTCTTTGAGCCCGATGGTTCGCGGCGGGGCACCGTCGGGCCACACCGTCAGTCCGGCCGCGTCGGCGTGCGGCACGCATTGCTCTGCGGCCCGCACCAGCGCCTCCGGCGAAAATTGCACGCCCGGCGGCTGCAGGGCAGCAGCAAGCTCGCCGAAGCTCGAAGACACCTTCGCCCGAACGAGCCCGTCGGCTCCACCGGCAGTATCAGACATTGGTCCGACCCTCTCTCAGGCCTGCACCCGCCTCCACGAATGCTCTCCACCACGCTACCGCAGAGCCGACTTTGTCCGCCCGATCACACCCGGAGGTGAAGCGAACCGCGCTGGTCCGGCGGCCAGCTGAGCTGGCGAGGAATTCAGGATTCAGGAGAGGTCGGTCGCTGGTCGCTGAACACCGGCAAGTACCTGTGCGGCACAGTCGGCGAGCGGCACGTTGTCTCGCACGGCCATCTCGACGAGCAGGGTGAAGGCCTCGGCGAGGTCGATATCGCGCTGCACCGCGAGCACGCCCTTGGCCCGCTCGATGTTCACTCTCTCCGCAAGGACCTGAACGATCTTGTCGTAGACAGCAGCCCACTTGGCGCCGGAGGGCAGGGCGACGATCGCGACGGCCATATTGGCAAAAGCCTGTCCCAACTGCTCACGCTCGGCGTCGAGCGGTGGGACGGTATCAGCGAACAGGTTGAGTGCTCCGACCGCGCGGTCGTTCCAGCGCAGCGGAAATGCATAGACCGCCTGGTAGCCGGCCTCCAGAATGGCCGACCCGACAGGTGTCCACCGCAAGGCCAGGTCAGTCGAGCCGGCACTGACGACGCCATTGCGCTCGACCGCCTCGATGCACGGCCCGCGCCCGTTCTGCAGTTCGTAGAGCTCCAGTACGGTCGCCGCGTGCGAGGTCGTACTCAACAGCTCCAGACCCTCGCCTGGAACGTGCACCAACAATCCAGCCGCGTTGACATCCATCAAGGCAACGCAGTCACCGAGCAACGCCATCAGGTTGCCAGCGACATCATCCGAACCGGTCAGCCGAGCAGCAGCGGCCGCAAATGCTTCCGCAACGGTGTGCGCTGTCACGACGACCCACTGTCTGTATCCCTGTCGGCGGACCTGAAGTCCAACCGACGGTCGATGATCTGATCGCTGATCTCGCCCAATGAGCGCCCGTGAGCGTAAGTGTGCGCCCGAAGCAGGGCTAGTGCGTCGTCCGGGCTGAGGCGCAGCTGGGCCATCACCATTCCGACAGCCTGATTGACCCGAGCCCGACTGTTCCACGAGTTGACCTTCGCCAGCCGCTCGTCCTCGAGGAGGTCTGGGTCCCGCGCCAGGGCGACGCCGACCGCGTTGATGAGCAGTTGACCGGTTGCATCGTCGACCAAGAGAGCCGTCCGACGGTTCTGGTGGAACGTCGCCACGCCCATCGTCTGGGGGCCGGGCATGATCGGTACGGCATAGATGAAGCCGCCGCGAAACGTCTCGATCACGCCGTCACAGAACAACGGCCACCGTTCGTCGTCGCGCCCGACCAGCAATGTCATGATGGTCCGCTCCTCGTACGCGGTATAGCTCGGGCCCTCCCCGGTCACCTCCTGAAAATCCTCCAGATCTGCGGCCCATCGGTTCGTCGAGCACAGCGTGACCCGTTCGACACCCTCGAAGGCAACCGTCAAAGATCCACCATCAACCCCCAGGATCGCCACACAGGCCTGACACATTCGCAGCGGCAAAGGCACGTCGGGCGCCGATGCCGCGACGGTCCGTGCCAACCGCGTCAGGACCTCGAGCTGCCCCTCACTCACCGCATCCGCCTCATCGGTCCATCATCACCCCAAACCGGATCCGCGGAGCCGACGGGTCTGGCGGCTATTGCCGGGACCGGATGCTGCGGTGATGGCCTGACGTTGCGGTTGCCGGCGGCGTATCGGCCATGCCAGTCTGGAAGGCCTGTCGGAGCTGACTGAGTAGCCAGCTGTGGTAGGCCTCGGCATCCTGTTTGAGCTCACGGCGGACAAGGTGCCACGTTTCGGGGCCGAGCAGCACGTACAGCGTAGTGGTGGCCCACCCCACGTCCAGCCCGGTCGGCAGCAGACCGGTCTCTGCGAAGCTCCGGGCTAGTACGGTCATGTCGGCAAGGTGACCCTGTTTCCCCGCGGACCACAGGGCAGCGACATCGGACTCGACTGGTGCAGCGCGCATCTGGACCGGCTGCAGATCAGCCACACCCCGGTGATGAGTGGAGCGAGTGGTCGCCTCGTCGGCT
This sequence comes from uncultured Actinomycetota bacterium, assembly GCA_963797165.1. Classification (GTDB taxonomy): domain Bacteria; phylum Actinomycetota; class Actinomycetes; order Propionibacteriales; family Propionibacteriaceae; genus Microlunatus. The sequence continues at coordinate 745,220 of CAWCOM010000010.1, read as the reverse complement.
TCCACGATCCCGACGGCCATGAGCTCTCCTTCTACGCCAAGACCACCAGCAACGGAGTTCGCGCCGATGCCGTCCGTGCTGTCCAGGTGGCCACGCATGCCCCGATCGCATCCACGTCATGATCACCAGTGCGCTGCCGAGGTTCGACCCGCACCGCCACCACGCCGAGAGCACGACGCGGCACAACCGCAGCTGCGGACACCAGACGGCGACCACGCGGCCGGCGATGACCGCCAGCTCGGCGGCGAGGGAATCCGTGCGGGAGCGGCTCCGCTTCGACCTGTACATGGCAGCAGCGTTCGCTTTGGCATCCGTGATTGCGGCTGTCGTATCGACTATTGTGGCGGTCACCATCAGCTGTCCGGCGACGCCCTCGACTGATCGTCGGCAGCCCTCAGCCACGGCCCAGGCTGCACCGCCGCCACCAGCGGTCGGCTGACCCATCCGCGCTGTCTGATTGGCCGTCTGCGGCTCGCTAGTTCAACTCGAGTTGGCCCGCAGGGGCGCGAGCCAGTCCCGTCGCCGCCTCGACGATCGCCTGGACGAACGCGCTCGTCGCCGGGAGGTCGGGGGGCTCACCGTACGTCGCGACGTGGACGCGTCGCCGGAAGTCGTCCAGCTCGGTCGATTCCACACCGGGCAGCTGGTGCTGGGCGACCGACAGTCCGGGCATCGTGGTGACTCCCAGTCCGGCGGCAACCATCGACTGCTGCACCGATGGGTCGTCGCTGGTGTACATGATCCGTGGTGCGAAGCCGACTGCTTCGCATGCGCTCACGAGTTCCTGCCGGCACCGCTCGCAGCCCGCAATCCATGGGGAGTCCGCGTGGTCGACCAAGGCCTGGTCACGCTCGGTACTGAGGAGATGCATCGCGTCGTCGAACAGGTGGGTGAACCGCATGTCGTCCGGCACGTCGTCGTCGTAGCGAAACACCACCGCGACGTCGATGAGACCTTCACGTAGTTGCTGCAGGGCCACGTCGGGGTGAAGGTCCTGGAGGGTGAACTCGATGTCCGGTGCCGAGGCGCGCATGCTGCCTGCGGCACTGGTCACCACGCTGCTGAGCGCGGACTGGAAACCGGCCACCCGAACTCTGCCGCTACGCAGGCCCCCGATCGCGGCGAGCTCGTCCTCCGCCGAGCTGACTCTGCCGAGGATCTCGGCCGCGCGTTGCGCCAGCAGCTCCCCGGCCGGCGTCAGCCGGATGCCGCGGCCGACGCGCTGGGTGAGAGGGAGTCCGACCTCTGCTTCGAGCCGCGAGAGGTGGTGGCTGATCGATGGCTGGGCGTATCCGAGTTCGCGCGCCGCGGCGGTCACCGAGCCGTGCCCGGCCAGCGCCGCGAGCACTTTCAGTCGGAGCAGATCGAGCATCCATAGACGCTATCTAACAATCAATGCGGATATTGGCATTGGACGTATAGGTCGTCTCGGGCGACGCTTGATTCATGACTGTGGCCTCGGCATCGCCGCGATCGACCGAATCCGCGCCGCGAACAGCACAAGCAGTGAGGAGAACTCATGCCCATCAGATTCGAGAACGTCGGCATCGCCGTCCGTGACCTCGAAGAGACAATCGCCTTCTTCACCGATCTCGGACTGAGCGTTCTCGGCCGCGACACCGTCAGTGGCGAGTGGGCCGACACCGCTGTCGGCCTCGACGGCAACCACGCCAAAGTCGCCGTGCTCCAGACGCCGGACGGCAACGGATGCCTCGAGCTCTTCGAGTACATACATCCCGATGCCATCGAGACAGAGCCCACCCGACCGAATGAGATCGGGATGCACCGCGTCGCGTTCTCCGTGGACGACATCGACGAGGCTGTTGGCATCGCCGAAAGACACGGCTGCCACCCGCTGCGCGACATAGCAACCTACGGGGACGTCTACAAGCTCACCTATCTCCGCGGCCCCAGCGGCATCCTTGTGATGCTCGCGCAAGAACTCCAGAAGAGCTGAGGTCTAACTACTCCGTTGCGGCTCTCGACCGGGCGGCTGCGCAACCAACTCTGTCAACGAGTCTCGCTGGAGGGTCGGTGGCTGCGACTCGGTAGAGCGTCCGACGGAAGGGCCGTCAGAACCGAGCGTCGTCCGGAGTGTCGGCGCGATCGAGCTCCTTGACCCTCCCCTCGTTCTAACCTCCGCTCTCAGCGGCGCGGGCCGCGCCGGATCGAGCCGTCGCCGTTGAGCAGCAGGCGTGAGTACTGCGGGTGTCGGAAGTCGAACATCGACGTGATCGGTTTGGCTCGAGCGTCGAATGAGAAGTCCCCGATGGCTTGGGTCTGCCAGTTCTGCTCGATGAACTTGATGATCGATGTCTGTTCCAGCTGCTGGTGATCGACGTGGTTCCGCTTGGCGTAGGGCGAGATGACGAGCATCGGGAGTCGCGGTCCTGGCCCGCACCGGTCCAGGTAGCCGCCGGCGACACCGGCCGTTCCGGCTGCCGCGGCGCAGAAGGTGTAGTCGTTGCCGGTGGGCGAGTTCGATCCGTTGAGTAGGCGTGTGGACTGGTGGTCGTACCATCCGTCGGAGTCGTCGTAGGCAATGACGATGGCCGTGCTGGCCCACTGCGCCGAGGTTTGGATCCGGTTGATTTCGTTGACGAGGAAGTGCTGTTCGCCGATCGGGTCAGAGTATCCGGCGTGCCCGTCTTGGTACTGGGCCGCTTTGAGGAAGCTGACTGCGGGGAGGTTGCCAGCTGCTGCGGCGGCGTCGAAGTCGGTCAGGTCGTATTGGTGGTTGGCCTGGTCGGTGTGCCCGATCGCGGCGACTGAGCTTGGGGGGACGTGATGTCGGTTGGCAGTCGACGGGTAGTACTGGAAGGGTTCGTGGTGGGGGCTGTAGTCGACGACGCTGGCGCCGGCGAGATTCGGATGACTCGACAGGCAGGCGGCGGGCGACGAGTCGGTTGCCGCGGTGGTCGGCCGGAACCCGCCCTGGAACCAGCCCCACGTCACCTTCCGCTCATTGAGCCGATCGCCGATGTTGGCTCCGTGCATCACTGCAAGGTTGTTGCTGGCGGTGTGGCTCTTGTTGGAGCAGTCGTCGTACGCCGGATCGGGGTCGGCGATCATCGTGCCGATGCCATTGGCGTCTGGGTCTACGACGGCGCTGGGATCGATCGTGGGTTGCAACGTGTCGGGTTTTACCGCTTGCACGCCGTGGGTGTTGCCGGAGATGAGGTTGATCGCGCCCGGCGTCGACGGTCCGAACACGGAGTCGTAGAAGTTGTCGGAGAGAGCGAAGTGTTGGGCGTAGTTCCACATCGCCGTGACGGTGTTGCCGTCGTAGTAGTCCATGGTGAGGCCCGGCGAGCCGTACAGGCCCGAGCATGTGTCGACGCTGACATTCTCGACGAATTTGTCGTTCCGGCCGCCGTTGGCGGCCTTTTGCTCTGGAAGGTAGTTGTGGTTCTGGTCGCAGGTGGAGGCCTGGTCTGCCGACAGCCGGTGTGGCGTGTAGAGGTTGGGGTTGCGTCGGAGCAGATGGGCGGTGACGAGGTTGTTGTTCCACGCGGTGCGCCGTGATGCTCGGAACGGGGTGCCGTCGGTGTTGGCGGCGTGCGGATAGGTACCGAAGTAGTGATCGTAGGAAATGTTCTCGTCGAAGATCACCACGAGGTGCTTGATCGGGGTGGTGGTCGCACGTGGACTTCCACCGCGCAGCCCGATATCCGGGCCGGCCTCGGCGACTGGTCCTGGTGAGACCGCGCCGAGCATTGCGGCGGCCAGCACTCCGACCGACGCCGCGCACAGGTACCTGATCTTCGTGGAGAACACGTCCCGCACCTTCCTTTCGGTACAGATTCCCGGGCATCGGGTGGAGCCCTGGTACGTCAGGTCAAAAGACTCTTCGCGTAACTGTCCTGCTCATCTGTTACGCCGGGCAGCGCCAGGAAATAGCCGCCTCCGACGGGTGAGACGTAATCCACCAGAGGCTCGTCGGCGAGCCGCTTCTGCACGGCGACGAACTGCCGGTCCAGGTCCTGCTGAAAACAGGTGAACAGCAGGCCCATGTCGAGGTTGCCGTTCACGTCGATTCCGTGGTCGTAGTTGTAGGCGCGGCGCAGCGGGCGAGAGTTGTCGGTGTCGGGGGTGCGGGGATTCGCCATCCGAATATGGCTATCCAGTGGGGTCACCGCACCGGTCGGGTCGTCGGAGTAATCGGGCAGATCGGTCTCCACCGTCCCGCTGAGCGGAGCGCCGGTCTCCTTCCGGCGGCCGAACATCCGTTCCTGTTCGGTGATCCCTACCCGGTCCCAGAACTCGACGAGCATCCGGATGATCCGGACAACCAGGTAGCTGCCGCCGACAGCCCACGACGGCTCCCCGTCACCCGGCCCGATCCACACCAGTCGATCCATGGCGGCGGCATCGGCCGGATCCGGGTTGGCCGTCCCGTCCTTGAACCCCATCAGGTTGCGCGCCGCCCCGGCCGGCCTCGGCGAGGGTCGGAATCCGTTGATCCGCCATCGGGGTTGCATCAGCCCCCGCGTGTTCCGGGTCAGGTCGCGCAGTGCGTTCAGCACGACGTCCTGCGATCCGGCGCACAGCTGCAGCAGCAAGTCGCCGTGACACTGGTCCGGGTCGAGGTCGTCGTTGGCGAACGTGTCCATGCCGCGCAGACGTCGTGGCCTCTTGGCGGCCAGGTCGTATCGGTGGTCGAACAGGCTTGCGCCGACGCCGACGGTGACGGTGAGGTTGTCGGCGGTTGGCTCCGGCCCGAGGATGCCGGTGTCCATCGGCGGCGTCGCGATGCCCGGGTCCGTGGAGAGGGTGGCGGTGGTCAGCGCCCGAGCGCGGTCGGTCAGTCGATGCATCAGCTGTCCGAGCTCGGCCTGGTCCCGGGCCGTGACGTCGAAGGAGGCGAACGCCGAGGCCGGCTGGGCATCCTGCACGATCCCGGCCTGATGGATGCCGTGGAATCCGACCGAAGCAGGTGTGAGTGTCGCGCTCGGATTTCCGGCCCAGGCTGAGCCGCCGCCGGCGATGACACCGGCCGAGGCGACTGTCCCGGCCAAGAAGGTGCGGCGGCGGATACTCGGCCTCGACTGGGTCACGACGTCCGCCTCGGTTCGAGGATCGTGGCCACGGGCGCGAGCAGCTCGGTGAGCTCGGAGATGTCGGCGTTGATCCGCTCACGATCCGGCCGGTTGAGCGCAGTCAGCGGCGACCAGATGCCATCGCGTCGGGTTGCGTCGAGGTCTCGGATTGCTCGGGCGATCCGGTCAGCCGTCACGCGTGAGGCCGGGCAGCGCGGGGTGAGGAGTGGAATCAGCAGGTCGAGGACGACCCGGGTGCCCTCCAGGTTCGCCCGAACGGTGGCGAGCCCGCTGCCGCTGCCGTAGTCGGACTTGCCGCTCAGCTCGAACTGCAACGCGTTCTCGGTGATCTCGTGTGCCCGGATGGAGACGTCGAGCGGATCGATCCGCGTCGACGCGAATTGCGGCACGAGACTGCGCACGTCGCGCCGCAGTAGGGCTGTGTACGGCCTGATCGCCGCCGCTGACTGCGCGTGCCACAGGCCGTACTCGATCCGGTGGAACCCGGTGAAGTCGCCGTCGCGCACCCCCCTCCGCAGCCCGGTGGCCCGACCGTTGATGGCGGTGTCGATATCGCCGAATGCGCCGTAGGCCGCGCCGAGCCGCTCGTAGGCCAGGTGCGCCAGCAACCAGTGGGTGCGGGCCTTTGCGAGGTTGCCGGTCCGGACGTCACGATCAAGCCGGTCGACGAGAGTGATCAGCCCAGGAAGCCGCCCCCGAACGTACGCCTCGTAGCCCTTGGTGGCCGGGATCAGGTCCGACATACTCACCCGGCGCACCGCTACGGTCCGGCTGGGGGCACCGGTGATCGACACCACCGGTCCGCGGACGATGTCGGCGTCTTCCATGGCGCACTCGAACCGGTAACCGCCCCCGCCCAGATCGACGGTCATCGGAGTGGTGGTGCCTGGACCGAGATCGTCGACGGCTGCCACCACACCGTCGGTCGCCGCGTCGATCAGGTACGCGTCGCCGGGCCGGGTGTCGGTGTTTCGCAACTGGAATGTCCGTCGGCCCAGGGCCGCATCTTTCCAGCCTTGTCCGCAAGCGCCAGTCGAGATCACCAACTCCGTCGAAGGATCCTGTACGGCTACTCGCGCTGTTGCCGCCGGATCTTGGCCTCGGTCGCTGGTGCAACCGCAGAGTCCGGCGACGAGGAGAAGGGATAGAGCGGCCCGTGTGACGCGCACGGCGATTCCCTTCCCCTGCACCGGACCGACGATAGTGCATCGTTAGGCGTGCTAGATAGGCCTTCGCAATGGCTCAACTCGGGGCAGTGGAGCGCCGCGTCGCAGCATCAACGCGACCGCGGCCACGAGCCGGCGCTATCTCGGCGTCTCGGGCTGTTCCGCTGTCTGCACGACTGGCCACCCGTCGTCGGTCCATGACACCTGACGGATGGCGAGCGTCGGTTTGCCGTCCGCAGCTCCGTCGTAGAAGTGGAACGCCAGATAGTCGTCGTCGTAGGACTGACCGCCCGGTCCGATCATGTTGCCATCCGACGTGAGCAGCGTCGTTCCGCCGCCAGCTGCCAGATCGCGGCCATCCTTGTCGACGTACGGCCCGGTGATCGAGTCCGAACGCCCGACCGCGATCTGATACGTCGAGTCCGTTCCCTTGCAGCAGTAGTCGCGCGACACGAACAGGTAGTAGTAAGTCGCGTGACGCACGAGGATCGGGGCCTCGATCGGGTTGACGTCCGCGCGTCCTCGAGACCAGAGTTCACCGCATCGCAGTAAGCGGGCTGCCACGAGTCAGCGAACACGGCGCAGTCGACCTCATCCAGGCTGCCGGAATCGGCACGGTCCAGGTGCTGCTGTCCATCGCATCCAAGCAGCGCGATCCTGACCTAGCCAATGCAATGTACGAGGCCGTGCTACACCAAATCCTCACGAGCCCCCGGAGCGAGGGCGCGCCGGCGGCACGGCCCAAGCGGTCGCCTTACAGGCGGCCGTGCCCGACCTCGACACGCTGACTGCCGCGGAAAAGGATCTGCTCGTGGAGTGGCTCAGCCGCATAGTCAACGCATAGACCTTGCCCGACAGGTATTCGCCCCGCGGTCGCGGCGCGAACCAACCAACGGCGCCTTCTCCGCTGGCGGACCCTTCCTCGGCATCGCGGGTGAAACCGAACCCGGGCGACGATTACTCGAGCCCCCGCCCCCGGGGCTCAGCGGCCGTTGAGTTCGGCCAGCTCGTCCCCGAGACCCGTGAGTACGTCCGAGGAGAGCAGGTCAGGTTGGGCCTCGGCGATCTCGCGCAGAGACATCCCGGACGCGAGCGGATTCTCCTCGAGCCAAGCGGACAGCGGCGGGACGTGTCGATCGACAACGGCGATCGCGTCCGGGTCGGCAAGGAGTCGCCCGATCGGTGCGCTCAGCCCGATCCGGCGACGTTCGACCAACGTCTGGTATGTCTCCGGCTCCCCCGTCGTGGTGAAGTTGCCGAACACAGCCTGCAGGAACCGCACAGAATCGACCAGCCACTGCGCTGCGGCTGCGTCCACGTAGGCCGCGACGCCATTGGCGGTCAGCGGCTTGGCCAGGCTGATCCCGTGCGGTCCCAGCAGGTAGATATGCGACTCGAACGGGACCCCGTGCTCGGCCAGCGCAGCGAGGAACGCCAAGGAGTTACGGATCGGGACCAAAGTGTCGCCGCTGGTGCTGAACAAGAACGTGGGCGGTGTCGCGCCGTCGACCGCGGCGGCGACGTCGGCGATGACCTTGCCGATCGGAGGCCCGAACTCGGCCAGCGTGACCGGATAGCCGAGCACGAGCGCTCCCGGTTTGTCCTCCGCGACCGTGCCGAGGCAGGCGGCGAGGTGCCCACCAGCGGAGAACCCGACCGCCGCCACCTTGGCCGGATCGACACCGAGCTGGTCGGCGTTGTCTCGCAACCAGGCCAGGGCCGCCTGCGCGTCGGCGAACGACCGCTCGAACGGAGCGTCGGCGCCGACGGCGTACCGCAGAACGAACGCGTTGAACCCCTCGGCGAGATATGCCAAGGCGACAGGTTCGGCCTCGCGGTCTGAGGTCATGAAGTATCCGCCGCCCGGCAACACCAGCACAGCAGGACGGACGCGAGCGTTCGTCAGCTCGTCACTGTGGTCCAGCACATAACCGGTGAGCATGGCGCTACCCGCACCGACATGTTCAGTGAAAACCCTCACACCAGCACTTCCTTTCGCAGTCGCGGTAAAGACTTGCAGACGAGCTTCGGATGTCCTACGGGACGTCCAAGCGAGCGGCTCCATGTCACGGCTCGACAAGATTGCGAGGGCCGACTGAAAGCGTGGATTCGTTCAGGTCGGCCCGACGATCCCGAGCGAGCTCGGCTCAGCACCTCCCGGATCGGTGGGTGCGTCGAGGCTCCAACCTCAACGAATTCTTCGTTCACCGTCACCGACGTTGTCGCGAGAGGTTGGGTTGGGTCAATCCCGACCGAGCACGAACGATCATGACCAGTGAGCCTCGAGTCGCCTGACCTCGCCGGCCACCTACTCGTGACGCACACCGGGCGGGCAGGTGTCGACCCGATCACACCGGCACACGCGGCGGTGCTGGCGCGCCTGGACGACGAAGCCGCGCTGAGCATCGCTGAACTCGCCCGCCGCGCCGCCGTCACCCGCCAGACCATGCACCGCGCCGTCACTCAACTCGTCGACGAGGGACTACTGGCCAGCCAGCCGGGACCGGGATTTCCCCGCAGCTCCTTGATCGAGCTCACCGCCGCAGGTCGTCAGCGCCGTGATCTCGCGTCAGGAATTCTCCGCGACCTCGAACGTGATCTTGCCGATCGACTGGGAGCCAAGGCGCTGGCCGACCTACGCAGGAGCCTGACGCGAGCCTGGCCGGCGTGAGCACCGGCAGACCGAACTTCAGTGAACGAGTTGGTGCGCAACAGGCCCCTGGGAATCCGACGACGACCTGAAGCAAAAGACCCTCGACTGATTTGCCCCCGCTGAGTCGCCGATGGTGTGCCGCCGTCCGCCAGCGCTCGCTGCCCTGGATCAGGAGTCCCAGACTTGGACGCCGATTTGGGAGGTGATCAGGCCGTCGGTACCGACTTCGGCGCCGGTCATACAGACCACTTGCTCTCCGCTCGGGTAACGGCAGCGTTGGACGAAGCTGAACCGGTCGTTTCCGATGACGACATCATCGACCTTATGGGAGATGTTGCGGCCGCAGACCTCGCGGTAGTAGGCCTCGATCTCGGACTTGCCGCGGTAGACGGCCGGCGTGGACGGCGGGTGCTCGACGTCCAGCACGGTCAGGATGGCGTCAGACGCGTAGTGCGCGGTCACGGCGTCGGCGTCGCGGGACTCGATGGCGGCAGCCAGCACCGTCAGTTCGTCAATGATCGTTGTCACGTTCTTCTCCTTGTGTGATGGCTTGCGGAAGGGCTCGGATTCGAGGGTCGAGGCGTGCTCAGGGTTTGGCTTCGAAGATCAGGTTGACCGGTGACTGTGCAGCGACGCGGACGGATGAGAAACCGGCCTCCTCCAGCACGGCCGTGAGCCGAGTCGCACCCGCCTGCGGACCGAGCGCCGCCTGCCCGGGCTGGGCCAGCGAGGTGGGCGTGCAGACCAGTGTCGACGCGGCGTAGAAGACGCGTCCCAGCGGATGGAGGTTGTCGGCGACGTCGTCCCCGGCTGCCGGCTCGACAAGCATCAATGTGCCCGACGGTGCAAGCGCGGCATGTATGCGGGCGGCTGCGCCGACCGGATCGCCCATGTCGTGCAGACAGTCGAACATGGTCACGAGATCGAATTCTTGTGCCGCCAGCTCTGTGGCCTCGGCGACGATGAATGTCGTCTGATGCGACACGCCGGCGGCCTCGGCCCGGCGACGCGCGACCACGATGGACGCCTCGTGGTAGTCCAGTCCGATGAACGTGGAGTTCGGGAACGCCTGGGCCATCAGCACAGTCGATGCTCCGTGGCCGCAGCCGACGTCGGCCACTCGAGCGCCGCGGATCAGTTGCTCGACGACTCCGTCCAGGGCGGGCAGCCAGACCGGTACGAGATTGGCCACGTACCCCGGACGGAAGAAACGCTCGGTGCCGACGAACAGACCGGCGTTGTGCTCGTGCCAACCGAGGCCGTCTCCCGTGCGGAACCGCTCCTCGATCGCGGCCACGTCGTTGAGCATGCTGATGGCCAGTTCCATGCTGGGCGCAAAGTAGGCCGGACCGTCCTCCTCGGCCAGCGCCGCAGCCTGTTCCGGGGACATGGCGTACGTCCGCGTGCCCGCGTCGTATCCCAGGTAGCCGCCGGCTGCCTGGTTGGCCAGCCATGGCCGTACGTAGGCGACGGCCAGATCGAGCCGGTCGGCCAAGTCCTCGGCAGTCGTCGGCACGCCGTCGGCCAGGCTCCGGTACAAACCGAGGCGCTCGCCCAGGACGACCAGTCCGGCACTGATCGTGGCACCCAGGTCACCGACCACCCGCCCGACGAAAGCTTCCAGCACTTCGGGATCGGGCTGCCGCATTCGAGGTGCGGTCGTGATGTCAGAAGTCATCGGACTCCTCCTTTGGTTGTTGATCACCATCCTCGGCACGCTGCGTTCAGAGATCGTCAAAAGAATGTCAATCCGATGAGTGACGGGACTACGGTTGCTCCGTGCTTCGGCTGTTCCTCGTTGGACGCCTCGCCGCCAGCTTTGACGACGAACCTTTGCCCATCCCATCGGCTGAACGTGTTCGAGCACTGATCGGCTGGCTTGGGCTGCATCCGGGAACGAGTCCGCGCAGCGCGGTCGCGGCAGCGCTCTGGCCGGACGGTGATGCGGACCATGTCCGAGCTCGGTTGCGCACGGCCGTCTGGACGCTCCGTCAGTCTTGGGGGCCAGCCTGCGCGGTGCTCGTCGGCACCAGGGACAGTGTCGGGTTCGCGGCCGACCGGCTGCTCAGTGATGCACTGGCCGCACCAGTCCCCGGTTCGCCGCTGCCCGAGGGTTTGCTGCTGCCTGGCATCGAGGACGACTGGGCCGAGCAGGCCCGCGAGGACTATCGAGACCGACAGATCCGGCGACTGCGAGCGCTTGCGTTACAGGCCGAGAAGGCGAGCTCGCCGCTCGACGCGGCGCAGTGGGCAGGCCGACGCTGCGCGCTCGCACCCTGGGACGAGGCCGCCCACCGCGACCTGATCCGACTCCTTGCCGCTGCCGGCGATCGCGCTGCCGCCGTTGACGAGGCGCGGCGGTTCAAGGCCCGACTGCGCGATGAGTTGGGAATCGAACCCTCTGCGGCTACCCGCTCTGCCCAAGCCGCCCTGATCCAGGGCGCCATCGTGCCGCACCGTGCCTCTCTCTACGGCCGGGCTGCCGATCTCCGAGCGTTGGGTGCCGCCTGGCGAGCCGCCGCGAACGGTCACGGTCGGGTGGTCGTACTCAGCGGCGAGGCCGGAATCGGGAAGACGACGTTGCTCGCCGAGTTCGGCCGGCGAGTGAGTGAGGCGGGAGCGCGGATCGGCTCGGGATCGGGACTGGACGTCGGTGGCTCCACGCCATTCGCCGCCTGGTTGGAGATCGCCCGAATGCTGGTAGCGAGTGTGCGACCCGTCCCGGTGGCGCAACGCTGGCCGGCCGAGCTCAATCGGCTCGCTCCTGATCTCGGCACCGCCCTCGGCCGTGATGCGGTGCCGGCCGCCGTAGCCACTCCCGAGCTGGAGCGGCTGCGAGTCTTCGAGAGTGCGCTGCGGCTCGTGGAGTGGGCCGCCGCCGAACGACCGCTGCTGTTGACGCTCGACGATGCGCACCAGGCGGACCGGTCCAGCCTCCAGGTGGCGGCCCACCTCTGTCGGCGGCTATCGGGACTTCCAGTGCTGATCGTGCTTGCCGGCCGCGATCGGCCGCGGCGCGTGGAAATCGACGAGCTCACGGCCGCGACCGCACGAGCTGGCGTACCCGTTGAACAGCTCGATCTGGCGCCGATGGACGATTCGGCCATAGCCGCTCTGGCGGCGTCGTTCGGCGTTGGTGACGTGGATCGAGTAGTACACGCAGCCGAAGGCAACCCGCTCCTTGCGACCGAGAGCGCGCGTGCCCTCGCGGCCGGATCGTCTGGTCCGCCGCCCAATCTGCGAACTGCTGTACGGGTGCTGATCAACAGACTCGCCCCGGTCGAGCGGCGGTTGGCTGAGCTGCTTGCCGCCGCAGGTCGCCCACTGAGCCCGACAGAACTGGACCGGTTGCCGAACGTCGGCGGTGCCGAAGCGGTGACGCAGGCGTTGGCCACCGGATTGCTCGACCGGACCGATGGTCGCCTCGGCTTCCGGCATGCACTCTTGCGTGAGGCCGCCTACGCCGACCTGACCGATCCAGTCGCGCTGCACGAGGCGCTTGCGACGGCGATCGACCCGAGCCACAGTGCCGAGGTCGCCAGACACTGGGAACTCGCCGGGCGTGCCGATCGAGCGGCCGCGTGCTGGACCGAGACGGCGCGCTACGCGCGCACTGTCGGAGCCCTGGTGGAGGCCGCCGAGGCGTTGATCCGTGCCACCGACTGCCGGCCGAGTGACCCGGATCTGTGGCTGGAGCTGCAGGAGGTCTGGGCGTGGCTGGGCCATCGGGAGCAAGAGGAGCTCGCCTGGGCACGGGCGATCGAGCTGCTCCCGCCGGAACGCCTCGCGGCGGCGTGGACGCGGCGAGGCAAGCAGTTGCGATACGTCATCTGCGACCCGCCACGGTCGTGGGCCGCCTATCGCGAAGCGGTCCGCCGACTCGACCCGACCGACCACGAACTGCGAATACTGGTCGACGTCGGCCTGGCCTGGAACGAAGCGGTCGCTGGCGATCCCCGCGCCGCCGAACGGATGCGGGCCGAGGTGTCGGCGCAATTGGATGAGCATCGACAGATCGATGTGAGTCTGGACCTGATCGAGATAGGACTACTCGGTTTGATGCGGCAGAGCCGATTCCGCGAGGCCGGTGAGCTCGCGACTTCCGCTCACGTGTTGCTCGACGCGGTCGCAGGGCCCGGGCAAGGCTACGCGATCTGGGCCAACGCAGCCGCCGCCTATGTCAGTGCGGGCGATGACGAGGCCGCCCTGGATTGCATCCAGCGGGCTATCGACGGCACCAGGGACCTACCCGTTCTGCTCACCGAGTGCCTCGGTTCCCGAGCCCACCTGCAAGCGCGTCTAGGTCGGTGGGATGCGGCAGAGGCCACTCTTGTGGAGCAGGCCGCAGTGGCCGCCAGATTGGATTCGGGCCAGGTCGTGGCTGGCGCTGCGGCGGATGCCGGTCTGGTCGCCCTGGCGTCAGGCGACTACCCGCGTGCCGCCGAACGTCTCGCCACCGCCCTGGTGGACATTCGCCGCCTGAGACCATCGCTTTCACTGTCCCGCGCTGAGGCGCTGGCTCGAGCGCGGCAGGGCGACGCGGCAGCTGAGCAGCTGCGCGCTGCGCTGACCGAACCCGTCGGGCGAGCCGATCAACCCTGGTCCCTGGTGCCTCGCGTCTCGAGCGTGCAGGCTCTGATTGCGCTCGCCCGGGGTGAGTCCGAGCAGGCTCGCCACTACCTGGACGAGGCAGCCAAGGCCTGGTCACGACTGATGCCGCAACGTGATCACTACACGAGCGAGGGCTACCTGGCCGGTCTGCTGGACCTGGGTAAGCCGCCCGTCGTCGGACTCGTCGAGCCGGTCAAAGAACTCGCGAAGATCACGGCCGACCGGGACCGACTGGCGGCCGACGGACAGAGGAGGAGCTGATGCCTGACTTCACGCGCTCGATCATCGTGAACGCCCCGCTCGAAGAAGTCTGGAAGCTGCTACACGATGCGAGCCGGTTCCCGGAATGGTGGGCTGGCATAGAAACGGTGATCACCGACGGCCAGTCGGCGTACACGATGTGGCCAGTCGGCTACCCGGATTTTCCAATGGCGCAACGATTGGACGCTTCACCGCCCGACAACCGCGTGACGATCTCGTGTCTTGTCTCCGAACTTGAGTTCTATTGGCAGCTCCGCCCGGTCCGAGAGTCGACCGCAGTCGAGGTGAACGTCCGCATTCCGGAGGTCGAAGCCCATCGAGTGCCTGCCCAGGAGGGTCTGATCGAGAAGTCGCTCGTCCAGCTGGCGGCACTAGCCACCCATGTCCCGATCCAAGTTCACACGCTCGAGTAGGCCCGGGTCACGGGACTCCTCCCAAGCTCGTGATCGTCGACGTGACGGCACCACCGGTCTCGTAGGCGTCCGCCTCGTTGGCGTACTGTAGACGAAGAGATAGATGTCGACCTGGTCCTTGAGCCCATCATTCCAGCTCTTCTACGGCATCTACCGGCCGCCGCGCATGAACGCCCGCCAGCCGCTTGCCTTGGTCTTGAGGACGTCGGGCATCTTCGTCGCGGAGTCGGCGATGGCCGCGTCTGCGATATCGGCTCGAATCCCCACGGCCGAGTTGGGCCTGAAGTCGGCAACAAGGATGGAGTTCGAAGCCGCGTCGTAGCTCGAGGCGGTGCCGGCCAGAAGTCGTACGTCGGGCGTGATGATTCCGCGCGCGGTTGCCGTCGCGCTCTCGTTCGGCTCGTAGCCGACGGGGACCCGCTGGAGCGCGAGCCGAGCGTCTGGCGCGCCTGATGGAGCCGACCGAGGATTCGTGAGCGCTTCGGCGGTCGCCTTGTTCCCGGCACGACGCTGGAGCGCCGACACGAGGCCGGAAAGTCCAGGCATACCCGGCGACGCCGGGGCGGGCGGCGACGCAGTTCTGCCCGCCCGTGCCCGGGCCTCGGCTTGTCGTCGAACCGGCAGCACCTCGAAAACTTCCCCCTCCTCACCATCGTGCCCGCCCGGTTCTAACACCCCGGTGCGTGAAGGTGCAGCCTTCCGGGAAATACTCGATGCCCGATCGGGCGTACTCGCGGCACTCCCGACCTTATCCTCACGGGTTTGGAGGAATATCGTTCCGGCACAGCGGGAAGCGCGTTTGGGCCTTCGAACCGGCGGCAAATCCACCCATACGCAAGGGTGACGGCCGGCCGGCACTCTCGCCAGGCTCGGGCGGTCCAGCATCGCGGCCGCCCGAACCACCCAGCCGGACCGGCCGGCTACTTCTGGGCTTGCTCCACGATCGCTTGGGCGATGTCGCGGAGTTTCAGATTGCGGTGTGAGGAGAGGCGTTTGAGCAGGTCGAAGGCTTCGTCGGCGGTGCAGTGGCCGCGGGCCATCAGGATGCCTTTGGCCTGTTCGATGACCACCCGGGACGCCATCGCGGTCCGCAAACCGGCTGCCTCGTCCACCGCGCCGGCGTAACTGGCGACGTTGTTGACCGCCACCGCCGCGTAGCCGGCGAACATCTCGGCCTACTCGACGAAAGCAGCGGACAGTGGAGAGTCGTCGGTGCAGTAGACGTTCAGCCCACCGATGCTGCGTTGGGCGATCGGCAGCCACAATGACACCGTGTACTTGACGCCGGCCCGCGCGGCGATCCGGCCGAACTCACGGTATGGGGAATGCTCGTCGGTTGTGTCGAGAACCAGGGTCTGCCCGGTTTTCGCGGCGTCCAGGCACGGGCCGAAACCGAGGTCGTACTGCCGCTCGTCCAGGTCGACCGCCAGCGGGCCGGTGAACACCATAGTCCGCGGATGTCCTTCTTCCACGACAGTGAGTGACACGTCTTCGGCGCCGTCCAGGGTCTGTTTGGCCAGTTCGGCAATCCGCCGCAACGTCTGCGCCGGTGGGTTGCCGTCCACCGTGATCAAAGCCAGCTCGGCAAAGGCGTGCATCGGATCGCGGTGCGACTCGGCGTCAGAGGTTGGAGTGGTGCCCATCAGGGTTCCTCACGCTCACGCGGCACCGTCGTCTTTCGGCCGGTCCCCGCTGTTGGTCCGGGCCTCAGCCGAGGCCCTTCACTGCGTGAGCGGTTGAACCCAAGGGCGACCCAGTCGGGCGCCGAAGTGCCGGCAAAGGCGGCCACAGCACATCCCAGGCTACGCCCGAGCCGACCATCGAGCAGCCCGAACGAATCGGTGATCGCCACCAGACCCTTCGCAGGCGCAGCCAGTCGGCGCAAGGTGGAGGCTATTGTGAAGCTCGGCGAAGTGGTCACCGACTTCGCTCGCGAAGCTGTCACTACCAGGCTCCGCGAGGGGACCTCCTGTGGAACGCCTCGAACACTGACGCCGCAGTGTCTGAGTCGCTGGACACCACATCACCCAACAACGGCGGCGACTCCGTCACCGACCATTGCCTCGAGCCGTTCGGAATGGACTCAGACTTCATACACAAGTTCCGACAACAACTGCTTTCCGGCAGGTCAGCCATCCTCATCGTGCAGTCACCCCACACGCCCTGACTGACGTCGCGGACCGCCTCGATCAGTTCTGCGCCAACCTGCTCACCACCTACCTCAGCGCCGAGCAGGAACGCCGCCTCCGACGCGGCTTCTCCGCTGCCGGCTGACCACGAACCCGTACCGGAAGCGCTTTAGTTCCTCGGCGTGTAGCAGGCGTCACAGGCAATTCTCGCGGTGGTGGCTGCCGTACGAATCGCGTCATCTCCGTCTCAACGCCCACGAAGTACCACGTTGTCCCTCAGCGCGCTCTTCGTCGAGACAGACTTCGCGACCAGCCCAGGTTCGAGTTGAACTGTTCGGTGTGGCCGATGTCGTCTGCGCGTTGAGCGTCGCGGCGCTCGCGGGCGAGTGTGACGTACGCCTCGGCGTCGCCGGCTTCGAGTGCCGCCATCGTCTCGGCGACAAACGCGTCCAACGGCATCGCGCGTGGATCGGTCAGGTTGATCGACTGCAGGCTCGTGCGCGTGAAGGGCGGAGCCACTTCGATCACCTCGGGCCCGGTGCCACCCAGCCGGTAGCGCAACGACAGCGTGTAGGAGTGCATCGCCGCCTTCGTTGCGGAGTAGAGCGACGATGAGGCGAGCGGGGTGTAGCCGAGCATGGAGGTGACGTTGACGATCGCGGCATCCGGTGTTGCACGGAGATGCTCGATGAATGCGGAGATCATCCGAATCGGGCCGAGCAGGTTGGTCGACACGACGCGGGTCAGCGTTTCGTCGTCGATCGGGGCGGCGGGGTCGTCGTCGGGCATCACAGCGGCGTTGTTGATCAGGACATTGAGGTTCGGGTGCCGTCCCAGAATCTCTTGCGCAGCAGTGGCGATGCTGGCCCGGTCGGAGACGTCGAGCAGAAGCGTTTCGACGCCGGGGTTGGCGTCGGCGACATCGGTGAGTGTCTCTGCGTGCCGGCCTGCCACGATGACGGTGTTGCCGCGCGCATGCAACATCTCAGCGAGTCCTCGGCCGATGCCGGAACCGCCGCCGGTGATGAGAATCGTGCTTCCGGCGAGCTTCACTGCAGCGCTTCCTGATGAACGCTCCACTCGCGACGGACGAACTGTTCGTACGTCGTCGGCTCGCGTTGCAGCAGCCAGCTCAACACGTTCGGGTTGCCGATGAAGTCGTGTGCGCTGTAGCGAGAGGTGATCGAGCGGAGCACGGCGAGCTCGTGGGTTGACTCGGCCGGGTCACGATCGCCCAGCCAGGCCTGCGCGTACGTGTCGGCGTCGATCTCGGAAACCGCGATATCGCGGGCGAGCACGCCCGAGATGATCGCGCCGAGCTCGTACGCCGTGAATCGACCGCGGGCTGCCAGTTCGTATGTCGCGCCGGCATGGCGGGCGCTGTCGGTGAGCGACATGACGGCGACGTCGGTCACGTCGTCGAGGTCGACCAGCGACTGGCGCCGATCCAGGGACCACGACAGTTCGAAGACACTGCGCTCGAACGCCGGCCGCAGCTTGAGGGGCAGCATGTAGTTGGAGGGTTGCAGGATGGTGAACTCGAGGTCGGAGGCGAGGAGATGCTCCTCGACGTCGCGTTTGAGCTCGTGCTGGACCAGGTCGGTGATGATGGAATGGAGCACCGAGCTGAAGACGAAGTGCTCGACGCCCTCGGCGCGGGCGGCGTCGATGAGCCCGATCCCCATCTCCCGTTCGCGCGGATGCAGCGTGGGTCCGACGTGGTACACCTTCTGCACCCCGCGGATCGCTCTCCGTTGCACGTCCGGGTCGCTGAGATCGCCGACGACCACATCGGTGATTCCGGTTGCACGCAAGAGGATCGCTGACGTCTCCGACTGCACGGCAGCCCGCACGCGAAGGCCGGCGGTGAGAAGTTTCGGGACGAGGAGCTTGCCCTGGTTCCCGTGAGCGGCGGTGACGAGGATCATCGGTCTTGCGCAGTGTTGGCCCGAGCGCCGGTGACCTGTTCGCCGGCGATCCACACGCCGCGGATGGTGCGAGTTGCCGCGATGTCGACGGTCGGGTCGGCGGCGAGCAGCACGAGGTCGGCGCGCATCCCGGGCGCGATGCGACCGCGATCCGCGAGCTCGAAGTGCTCGGCGGCGACGGAGGTGGCAGCATCCAACGCTTCGACCGGGGTGAGCCCAGCCTCGACCAGCAGCCCCAGCTCTTCGTGGAGGCTGTCCCCGAACACCGGTGACGCCGGCGCAGCCGGAGTCGAATTCGCGTCGGTGCCGGCAAGGATCGGCATTCCTGCCGCGTGCAGCGCCGCCACCGACGCCCGCGCGGGCTCGTACGCCGGCCCAGGAACACCTTTCGCCCGCAGGTTGTCGACGATGCCGTGCATCATGGTGAGCGTCGGCACGATCACCGTCCCGGCCGCAACGAGCTCCGCGGCTTCGGCCTCGGCGATCGGGCGGTCGAGCGGTGCGTGGGTGAGAATGTCGACTCCGGCCAGGTGTGCCATCGCGACGGCGTCGGAGCGGGACGCGTGCGCGACAACCTTGCGATCGTGTGCATGGGCCGCGGCGACCAGCGCATCCACCGTCGGCTGGTCGAATCCAGGCAGGTCGATCACGATCTTGATGTAGTCGGCGCCCTGGTCCACGTGCCGGGAGATCCAGGCGTCGACGTCCGCAACTCCTGCCACGAGCGCGTCCGCAGCGGCCGGGATGTCCTTCATCCGCGCCGCATGTGCGCTGAGCGGAGAGCTTGCCGCCATCAGCGGACTGCGGATGTCGGTGACCCCGCGCAGACCGCGTAGCGCCGCGACGAGCGGGGCTGGGGAGCTCATGTCCAGGCCGGTCGTGACGCCGTACGCGGCCAGCGCGCTGAGCGTGTCCGGCCCGTACAGGTGAACGTGGCAGTCGATCAGTCCCGGGATGAGGTACCCGCCGGTGGCGGCGTCCGGCCCGTCCGCCGGACCGGTACCGATGACGCCGCCATCGATGACGACGTCCTCAGGCTCGCCGAAGACCCCGTCCCGGTAGACCAGGACACTACGCAGGAGGCTGCGGGTCATACGGGCACGCGCTCCGCAGCGGTCAGGGCGAACTCCAGCTGGGAGCGCTGGAACTCATCGCTCGGCAGATGGAAGTCGATGCAGTGTCCGCTGCCGAGCTGCAGCTCGGCGTCGATCGACGGCGCCGACGTGAACCCGGCGCGGAACTCGTCGATCTCGTCTTGGCTGGTGACCCACAGATGGTCGAACTCGCCTTGACGGTGATGCACCGGCACGGTGATCTGGCCGCACACTTCGGCCCGGCGGGCGATCCAGCCCCCGGTGATGTCGAGCAGCTCGGCCTTCGGGACAAGGGTGTTCGACGGGTAGCTCGCCGCCGGCATCGCGTCGTCGTAGGTCGAAGCGGGACCGAACATCAGCTGGTCCTTCAGTGGCACCGGCAGGTCGATCATCAAAATGTCCGGCAGCGCAGCCCATGCCCCCGCCGACTCGGGTGGAACCCGGACGAGGCAGCCGGAGGTGGCGATCCCGAGGAGCGGCCACGGCTGCGGCGTCGCCGCGATCTTGTTGGCTACCGCGCCGCCGATGGAGTGTGCGATCAGCACGATGCCCGGAGCACCCCTGCGGTGGGTCGTCCAGATCGATCCGATGGCCTCGCCGAGGACCTCGGCGTTGGCGAAGATGATCGAGTCGTCGCTGGTCAGTGAACTGGATCCGGCGTAGTTGGGCCGGTCGAGGGCGATGACCGGGACACCGAGACTGGAGGCGTTGTCGAGCAGCGAGTGTCCTGGGATGTCGAAGTACTCGGAGCTGTAGGTGCCGCCGTGCAGCGCGATGACGAGCGGTGCGTTCGAGCGGACCTCGAGACCGGGGCCGATGTTGGTGCGGCCGGTGAAGTCGCGACCGTCTTCGGTCGTGTGAGTGAACGGTGTGGACATCGTTGTCCTTTCGGGTTGAGTGAGTTGGTCGGGTCAGCCGATGAGTGCGTCGCGAACGCGCGACGCGACGGCGAGGGAGGCGTCGAGATCGCTGTGCTCGGTGCGGAGGGTGAGGATGCCGGCGCCTCGGCGCTCGGGCGCGAGCTCGGCGTCGCGCGCGATCACGAGAAAGTGGAAGTGTGGATAGTTCTCGCCGAAGCTCATGAAGTACACCGTCGGTGCGCCGGTGACGTCCTGGATCGCTGCGGCGATCCGCTGCGACAGCGGACCGAAATCGGCAAGCTCTGCGGCGGTCGGTCCGGACCACCCTTCGGCGTGGCGTCGGAGGCGCAGGATGAACCATCCGGGAACGTCGTAGCCGTCGGCCACCTCGCAGGACCAGGTGTCGTCGCGGTAGGCGACCGCTGCAGCGTCGGCGCCCTCGAGATCGCAGGGCAGGCAGTCACTCACGCCGACACGTCCTGTGGGCTGAACCGTCACGCGTGACTCCCCCGCTATTCGCTACGATATATCCTGCATGCTAGGACCATGTCACCCGCACCACAAGGCCCCGATGCTCAGCGGCCTTCGATGGCGCTGATGTGGTCCCGAATCCGTTCCTCGTTCGCCGAGAGATGTTCACGCAGCGCCTGCGCCATGGCAGCGGCGTCGTCGACCAGCGCGGCGTCCCTCAACAGTTGGTGCTTCTCGTAGCGGCGCTGGCGTTCGTCCTCGGTGATCTGCGTCGGATCGAAGACGAGGTGGGTGTACCGCTCCGCAGCGGTCCATAGTGTCTGCAGCACGCGATCGTCCCAGGCGTTCGCCGCGGGATGGACGAGCGCTTCATGGAACTCGTAGTGCGCCTGCCAGGCAATCTCCGGATCGTGATCACGGCTCCCCTCGAGGAGCGCATCGAGGCGGGCGATCTCGGCGGGGTCGCGGCGCCCGGCGGAGGCGCCGGCCAGCGGCAGCTCGACAACGTAGCGCAGACGGTAGATCGCCGCGAGATCGCCCGTACTCAACGGAGCGACGCTGGCGCTGCGTGCCTGCCGCAGCACGATCAGGCCCTGTGACTCGAGCCGACGCAGCGCCTCTCGGATCGGTATGTGACTGACACCCAGCTGGGCAGCCAGGTCACGGATCGAGAACTGCTCGCCGGCAGACAGTGCGCCGGTCAGCACGGCTCGTCGGATCTCCGAGGTCACCAGGTCGACCGCCGAGCTGTTCGCGGCCACCACGGACCGGACCTGGCCTTCCAGCGCCATGAACATCTCCCTCGCGCTCGTGGAGTCTCATGGTGTCATCCACGACGGAATCTCTTGCGACGCCACGATCTCGATCGCTATTGTATAAGATATATCCAGCTCGACCAGCGGAGGTGGGATGACGACGACCCAGCGTCCAGCGGATCTCGTCACCGAGATCGACGTGTGGCAGGCCATCGAGCGCAAGGTGCTGTGGCTCTCGACCGCCATGATCGATGCCGCCAATGCGCCGGCGCGCAGAGACCCCGACGGACTCAAGGTCGGCGGCCATCAGGCCTCCAGCGCCTCGATGACGACCATCATGACCGCGCTGTGGTTCGCGGCCCTGACCAGCGCAGACCGCGTCTCGGTCAAGCCCCACGCGTCCCCGGTGCTGCACGCCATCAACTACCTGCTGGGCGAACTGAACCCGGATCAGCTCGGCTCACTGCGAGCGTACGGCGGGCTGCAGAGCTATCCCAGCCGCGTCAAGGACCCCGACACCGTCGATTACTCCACCGGGTCGGTCGGCATCGGTGCGACAGCACCGATCTGGGGCGCCATCGCACGACGGTACGCCGCCGACACCGCTGGGGCACCGCGCAGCGTCGGGCGCCAGTACAGCCTGGTCGGCGATGCAGAACTGGACGAGGGCGCCGTTTGGGAAGCGGTTCTCGACCAGACCGTCTCCGACCTCGGTGAGCTGGTCTGGATCGTCGACTTCAATCGGCAGTCGCTCGACCGCGTCGTGCCGAACATCTCGGCAGCCCGCCTGCAGGCGATGTTCCAGGCGGCCGGGTGGCAGGTCATCACCTTGAAGTACGGCGGGTTCCTCAGCCGGCTGTTCGAACGCGCCGGCGGCGAGCACCTGAAGCAGCGCATCGACGAGATGTCGAACCCCGAGTACCAGCGCCTGCTGCGCTGCTCACCGGCCGCCCTCCGCGACCGTCTTCCCGGGGCGAGCGAACGTGCTGACGACATCGCCGAACTGCTCGCCGGCCTGGCCGATGCCGAGCTCAGCCGAGTCATCCGCGGACTGGGCGGTCACGACATCGCGGCCTTGGTCGGCGCTTTCGATCAGATCGACGACACTCGTCCGACGGTCATTTTCGCGTACACCATCAAGGGCAACGCGCTTCCCAGCGCCGGCCATCCCCAGAATCACTCGAACCTGCTCACGCCGGAACAGCTTGCCCTGGTGGCCGCCCAGCTCGGTGAACGCGTCGACGACCCGTGGCGGCGCTTCCCGCCCGGCTCACCGGAAGCGATCGAGTGTGCCCGGGTGGCTGCCCGGCTGCGCCGTTCCCCCGTTCCGGCCGCCGAGCCGCCCGCGGTGCCCCGCGACCTCGGTCGTCGCGTGTCGGGCCACAGCTCCACCCAGCAGGCGCTGGGCCGGTTGCTGCTCGACCTCACCCGGCTGGCCCCCGAGGCGGCGCGACGGGTGGTCACCGTCGCACCGGATGTGGCGTCCAGCACAAATCTCGGCGGCTGGGTGAACAAGGCCGGCGTATGGTCGCCGAACGTCAGACGGGACTGGTTCGCCGACGACGCCGAGACGATCCTGCACTGGGATGAGCGTCCGACCGGTCAGCACATCGAGCTCGGCATCGCCGAGGTCAACCTGGTCAGTCTGCTCGGCGAGCTGGGCGCCACCTGGAGCCGTTGGGGCGAACCGCTCCTTCCGATCGGAACGCTCTACGACCCGTTCATCACCCGGGCTCTGGAGCCCTGGTCGTTCGGTATCTACGGCGGCGGTCAGTCGATCCTGATCGGCACGCCGGCAGGTGTGACCCTGGCCGCCGAAGGTGGCGCACACCAATCGATCATCACCCCGTCGATCGGCATCGAGCAGCCCGGCGTCGTCGCCTTCGAGCCGGCGTTCGCGCAGGACTTCGAATGGTGCATGCTCGACGCGCTGTCCCGCCTCGGCCGCGCGGACGGATCGTCGAGCTACTTCCGCCTCTCCTCCCGAGTCATCGACCAAGACCTCGCCGACGTACCCGACGATCCGGCGGCGCGTGAACGACGCCGGCGTCAGGTGGTCGATGGTGGCTATGCGGCGCGCCGCAGGCCGCGGCCCGACATCACCCTCGTCGGTATGGGCGCGCTCTTGCCCGAGGTGCTTGCGGCAGCCGATCGACTGGAGGCGATAGGCATTGCGGCCGATGTCATCTGCGTCACCAGTGCAGACCGTCTCTACCGTGCCCTCCGCGCACGGAGCGGGCACGGCATGGCTGACGCCGCGATCCTGGACCAGATCCTCCCCGCCGACCGCGCCGCGCCGATGGTCACCGTGCTCGACGGCCACCCCCACACGCTGGCGTTCCTCGCCGGCGTACGGCACGTCGCCAGCATCAACCTCGGCGTGACTGAATTCGGCCAGACCGGCACCTTGCAGGACATCTACCGCCTCCACCAGATCGGCGCCGACGCACAGATCGCCGCCGCGCTCGACCTCCTCCACCACCCAGGAACACACTGACGTCTAGGCACACACGGAGTCTTGGTGACACGGCCACCGGCCAGACATCGAGCCGCACTCAACCGAGCACAACCCAGGAACCCAGCACCTCGAAGGAGAGGGAGAAATGCCCGAGAACAAGGCCAAGAACTGGCCGGTCAACCCCCCGAAGCTGCATCACACCGCGTTCACCACGCTCCGGATGGATCAGATGGTGACCTGGTACGGACTCGTCTGCGGATTGCGCCCGGTCTTCCAGAGCGACGAGGCGTCGTGGCTCACCAACGACGAGGCGAACCATCGCATTGCCCTGTTGTCCCCACCGGGGCTCAAACACCCCACCGACAAAGGGCATGAGACAGGCGTCCACCACACCGCCTTCGAGTTCTCCACGTTCGACATGTGGCTCAACAACTACATCCGGCTCCGTGATCACGGAGTCCTGCCGTTCCTGACGCTCGACCACGGCATCACGATGTCGGTCTACTACCAAGATCCCGACGGCAACGGCGTCGAGATCCAGGTCGACGGCTTCGGCGACTGGGCCGATTCCACCGAGTGGATCGCGAACGCCATCGAGTTCGCCGAGAATCCGATCGGCACATTCTTCGATCCCGAGAAGCTCGTCGCCGCCCGCAAGGAGGGCCTTTCCTTCAAGGAGATCCACGAGCGCACCCGAGCGGGCGAATACCTTCCTGCCGTCATTCCCGAGGACATCTTCTTGCCTGAGGTCTGGTGACGTATCAGGTACGGACCGGCGAAGGCTGGGTGTGGTGACCGTCGCATGATCGTCACACCGGTGCTGATCGTCGGCGGAGGTCCGGTCGGGCTGACCACGGCGCTCGAGCTCGCCCACCATGGTGTGCCGAGCGTCGTCGTCGAACCGCGAGCGGTCGTTGATCATCGACGTCCGCGGGCCAAGACGACATCGGCGCGCAGCATGGAGCTGTTCCGCCGCACCGGGGTGGCCGACGAGATCCGCCGCCGCGCGGCCATTCCGGTCGAGTGGTCGGATGAGATTCGCTTCTGTACGACCGTCGCCGGAACCGAGATCACCCGGCTGACCGGGGCGCTCGGTCTCGACCTGGTCGGGTCCCCGCTCACCTCCGAAGCAGCCCAGCAGGTCACTCAGCCGGTCGTGGAGGAAGCCCTGCGCGCGATGATCGAGCGGGAGCCGCTGGTGACGACCCTGTTCGGGTCCCGTGCCGCAGCAGCCGCCCTCGATCGCGAACGACCCAGCGTCACGATCATGGACACCGCCGGCGAGTCCGAGGTCGTCGAGTGTGACTACCTGATCGGCGCGGACGGACCGCGCAGCGTCGTCCGAGCTGCACTGGGGGCACGCTACGTCGGTGCGGCCGGTGGTCGTCCGAATGTGAACATCACCTTCCGCTCGACCCAGCTCGCGGAGCTCGTGCCCGAACCTCCGGCGCTGCACCACTGGGTGCTCAACCCCGACGCCCCGGGCGTGGTCGGTCCGCTCGACCTGACCGGTACCTGGTGGGCCATCGCGACCGGGATCCCTTCGATCGCCGACGATGCGGAAGCGGTCGCAGTCATCCGAGGTCTCGTCGGAATCGACATCGATGCCGACGTGATCGCGACCGACCCGTGGCAGGCACGGCTGATGCTGAGCGACACCTACGGCCGCCACCGGACCTTTCTGGTCGGCGATGCCGCACACCAGAACCCCCCGTGGGGTGGCCACGGCTTCAACACCGGCATCGGCGACGCCGTCAATCTCGCCTGGAAGATCGCCGCTGTGGCGCACGGGTGGGCTCCGGCCGAGCTCCTCGACAGCTACGAAGCTGAGCGCCGGCCCGTCGCCCAGCAGACGATCGATCTCGCCGCAGCCAACATGCGCGCGCTGCCGATCGAGCTCGGCGACCCTGCGATCATGCTGACCGGACCCGACGGCGAGACCGCACGCCGGGCTGCCACCATCGCCATCGCGGCGACGAAGCGATCCGAGTTCTACAGTCTCGGGCTCGTGCTCGGATACGGGTACGGGCCCGATGCCGCCGCCCAGGCGCCCACGACCGATGTCTACCGACCGCAGGTGAAGCCCGGAAATCGACTCCCGCACTCGCGCTCGGCCGACGGCCGTTCGCTGTTCGACCTCCTGGGTCGCGACTTCACCGTGCTCGGACCGGCCCCAGCCGCGCTGGGGATCATGGATGAAGCGGTCGATCGTGGTGTGCCGATCGTGCAGGCCGACCCTCAGGCCTGCGGGTTCGCAGCGGTCGACAATCACAACGTCGTGCTGGTGCGGCCGGACCAGCACATCGCGTGGGTGGGCCAGCCGTCCGATGATCCCAGTTCGCCGCTTCAGAATCCGTCCTTGATCATCGAGTCCGCCATCCGCGGCTTCGTCCCCGGTGTCGAGCAAATCAACCACCTGACGGCGCGGCCGTCGACGAGAGGAAAATGATGCGGATCGCCAATCTCAAAGGACGATTGAGCCTGATCGAGGGTTCGGTCGCTGTCGATGTCGAGACCGCGAGCGGTGGGACCTTCGACGCCGACCCCGCAGCCGTCTACGCCCGGTGGGTCGAGTTCTCGACGTGGGCCGACGGGTACGCGGTCGCCGGGGATCCCCAGGCCACCACGTTCGACGAGCGCGATCTCGGCGCACCCTCACCAGGCGCCCGACAGGTGTTCGGGATCGGGCTGAACTATGCCGACCACGCCGCAGAGGCGGGCCTGCCGATCCCGGAGCATCCGGTCGTGTTCACCAAGTTCGCTTCCTCGGTCACCGGACCCGTGACCGACGTAGCACTTCCGGGCACAACCGTGGACTGGGAGGCAGAACTTGTCGTTGTGATAGGACGCGGCGGGCGAAACATCGCTACGGAAGACGCGCACACACATGTCGCCGGGTACACGGCAGGACAAGACATCTCTGAGCGAACCGTCCAGTGGCAAGGGCAGCCGGCACAGTTCAGTATCGGAAAGTCGTACGCCGGGTTCGCGCCGACCGGCCCAGTCCTGGTTGCTCTCGACGAGTTCGCGAGTCCTGACCGCCTGCGGATCTCCTGCACCATCACCGACCCGACCGGAACTTCCACAGCGGTGCAGGACAGCTTCACCGACCAGCTGATCTTCTCCGTCGCCGAGATCATCAGCCGGCTTTCCGACGTCGTGGAACTGCTACCCGGAGACATCATCTTCACCGGCACCCCACCCGGCGTCGGCTCGGGCATGAAGCCGCCGCGGTTCCTGGTCGACGGCGACGTCGTCGTCACCGAGATCGAAGGAATCGGCAAACTCCGTCAACGCATGGTCGCGCCAGCCTCCTGAAGGCCCAGACTTCAACTACTTCGAGTCCGAACCGGTGCTCGTGAACGAGTTGTACGTGTCGTTGACATGCGAGATGGGTCGAGCAGCGACCGAAGGTCTCCCGACCGAGGCAAGTCCGCGCGATCAGCTGCGCCACACGTGGGACCGGCGGGTCGGTTGGGCGACTGACGCGCCGGAGAAGCGACGCGTCCCGCAGCCCAATCGATTCACTCCGAAGATGCATCAAAGTTGCGAGCTTTCGCCTCCTTGGCGGCGGTTGACAACCAACTGGACATGCTTCGCCGCGACCGGCAAAGATCAGCGGCGGAAGCAGACGGTCTGGTTGGGATCTGTAAATGGATGCAGTTTTGTTGGGCGACGAGGTGAGCTCGCCACCTTGGGCGTCCAGTTGGCTCGCGCCTTGTCGGGCCTGCCGTCGGTGATGTTCGTCGAGGGCCCAGCCGGAAACGGCAAGACGGCACCACTCGACCGGTTCACCGCCTCGGTGGGCGAATCAGGACTGGTTCGAGTGTCGAGCGACGAGGACGAGTTGTAGTCAACACATGTCGACGGCCAGTTCGTGGTCACCGCTGGTGGCCGGCGGAACTCCCACTCCTGGTTCGGTCATTTCTAGGTCTGTAGATCGATGCTGGACGTACGTTCGCGCGGCGAGTCAGCCCTCCGGGCTAGCGTCTCGACCTCGCGGGCCGCGCGGCGACTAACTCGCAAGGAGGTGACGCCGAAGAGCGACCACCTCGGGATGCCGATCGCCGAGAATCGGCTGCTTGATCCGCAGCGCGTGCTGCCAGTGGGAGCGTGCCGCGGGCAGGTCGTCCCGAGCGTGCTGGACCGCCGCCAGATTGGTGAGGGCGACGCCGACCTCGAAGTGCTCCGCGCCGCGCAACGACTGCCACAGCCGCATCGACTCGCACCGCGCAGCCTCGGCCTCAGTGAGCGCGCCCAGGCCGACCAGCACGGCGCCGAGCACGGCGAGAGCGCCCGCCATCCCGTGGACGCCGGGCCGTCGCCACGCCTACGAAGTTCAACGGCGCGCCGCGCCAGCGGCTCGGCCGCTGCGTACTGGCCCCTAGCGTGCTCGAGCCCGGCGAGGTTGTGGAACAGGAACGCCAGTTGAGGGTGGTCGACTCCGAGCGCGCGCTCGGCGAGCGCAAGCGCATCCGCGTAGAGCTGTGCCGCGTCGCCGAGCCGGCGGGTGTCCTTGCAGACGATGCCGAGCCCGTTGAGCGCCGATGCCGCCAGTATCGGCTCGGCCGGCGCGAGTTGCCGGGCGAGGACGAGCGCCGCCTGATGGTGCATCTCGGCTTCGGTGAACTCTGCCAGGAGCCGCAGGCACTCACCGAGGCGAAGGTGACCCCGACACCGCAGCCGGCGGTCGCCAACCAACGCTCGCTGGAGCGCCTGCCGGTGCTGAGTTGCCGCGCCGACGAGGTCGCCGCGCTCGCGCCGGATGTCGGCGACCAGCTCGAGGGTAGGAGACGGTTACGTCCGCCGCCAGCGCCAGGCGAGGGTCCGCGGCCGCGCGCTTCTCGCCGCCGGCTTCTATGCATTGCTGTGGCTGATTACCAGAGCAGGATTCGGCTTCGGGGACGTCAGATACGTGCCGATCGTGGCCGCGCCAACGGCAGCCCTCGGTTGGGCAACCCTCGTCTCCGCCCTTGTCGTTGGGTCTGTGCTTGCCCTCGCCCATGGAACTTGGCTCCGGGTCCGTGGCCACGCTGGTTTGCAACCATGGGCGCCAAGCCTGGTCGGGGGGGCGTACGTTGCGCTCCTGATTGCATCCAGGTAGTCGGCCGCTCGTTCGCACTCCCCAACGCGTTCGTACGGCGTCCCTCCATCGCAAATCTTCTGCGGGCGGGGCAAACGAGCACGCATCGCTCGCGCATTGGGCGGCATCGTCCTGGCGCGCCAGTGGCCGACCGGCTTTCGGTACTTCGTCTGGATGACTCCCCACGTGAGTACGAGGTGACTACGCTGGCAGTTGTGTGTGATGGCGGTCACAGCGGCGCGGATGTTGCGGTGGTTCCGTTCGAGCTCGATGCGTTTCAGGGCGAGCGGATTCCCTTGCGACCGGTGCGTCGGGTGGAGATCACGACGCTGGTGGACAATGCGCTGGACGTCTTCGCCGCCGATGCCGGGCCAGCCAAGCGCTACCCGTTGACCAGCTGGCCCCGGCTGCCGGCAGCGGCCCACCAGAACGACCCGGGATTCGACGGACCCGTCGGCGAGCACGGCTTCTCCGCACTCGTCGAAGTCGAGACAACCGAAGGGCGGGTGAACCGACTGCTGTTCGACACCGGCGTCAGCCCGGACGGCATGGTGGCCAACATGCGCCGGCTGGGCATCGCGCCGGACTCAGTAGCCGCAGTGGTCTGTTCCCACGGTCACTGGGACCACACCACCGGGCTGGACGGATTCGCACGGGCACTCGGCGGACCGGCCCACCTGCCCGTCGTCCTGCACCCCGAGTTCTGGTCACGGCGCCGGATCACCCTCCCAGGCCGAGAACCGTGGGAGCTGCCCACGACCAGCCGGGCCGGACTCGAAGGTCTCGGGTTCGAGATCGTCGAACGACCCGAGCCGTCGTTCCTGTTCGACGGCAGCGTGCTGATCACGGGCGAGGTTCCCCGAACGACCGACTTCGAACGCGGCTTCGCCATCCACCAAGCGCTACGCGGCGGGCGGTGGAAACCGGACCCGCTGATCCTGGACGAGCAGGCGCTGGTCGTCCACGTCGCCGGCCGTGGCCTACTGGTGATCACCGGCTGTGGACATGCCGGTGTCGTCAACATCGTCCGCTACGCCCGCACCCTGACCGGGATCGAACACGTGCACGCCGTGGTCGGCGGCTTCCACCTCACCGGTTCGCTGTTCGAGCCGGTCATCGCGCCCACCGTCGAGGCGCTTGCCGCACTCGCGCCCGATCTGGTGCTGCCCGGGCACTGCACCGGCTGGCAGGCAATGCACGAGCTCGCCAACCGCCTACCCGCAGCCTTCATCCCGAACACCGTCGGCACCCACCTGGAACTCACAGCAGCATAAGCCGGGTGGCGTGACGCGACCCACAGCCGGCCAGGACAGCCGCCGCTGGACCGGGGAAGGGCGCGTCGCCCGGAAAGCTCTCGCGCAGCGACGGGCGGTTTGCCGTGCCTCCGCTGCCGTGTCGGAAGACCGACCCAAAAGATCACGCAAATGACGTCTTCGCCCACCACGACCCTGGACTTGGCCGGCAGTGGGCTCGTGGCGAGGGCTACCGGGACGGGGTGTGCGCCACGTGTCCAGGGGCGGTGTACCTACGGCCGGGAGCTCTGCATGGAGAACCGTGCCATCGTTGGGTTGGGACTCCAGCTGACGACACGCGGCCGCCTACTCCGCCTGGATGCGGCGATCCGTCATGCTTCCATCATTGACCCGGAGCGGGCCATCTCACACCGGCGCGACGAAAGGCTGTCGATGTTCAGCAACAACGGATCGTTCCTCCTCGCGTTGTTCGAGTTCTTCCTGTTCTTCGCCTGGTTCATGTGCCTGTGGTGGATCCTCGGCGACATCTTCCGCAGCAGGGACATCGGCGGCGTGGCGAAGACGCTGTGGGTGCTGTTCGTGATCTTCATTCCGTGGCTAGGCATCTTGGTGTACATGATCGCCCGTGGGCACGGTATGCAGGAGCGCCAACTGGAACAGGTGAAGGCCATGCAACAGGCCCAAAACGACTACGTCAGATCTGTCGCCGCCGGATCCTCTAAGAGCGCCGCGGACGAGATCGCCTCGGCCAAGGGTCTCCTGGACAGCGGTGCCATCACCCAGGCTGAGTTCGAGCAGCTCAAGGCGAGGGTGATCGCAGCCTGATCGTTAATACGTTCTGTTGAAAAGGTGCAGTCGGCCGTTGCACTGCGGTCGGCGGGTTCGCCTTCGAGGTCGTCTTGTCGCGCGGGGGACGGCACGAGGCCCGGCGGTGGCGATGCGCGTGATGCCGCCAGCTCGTGGTGGCAACTTGCTGGACGTCTTGCGGACACGGCTACTCGACTTACTCGAGCGGCTCTCTGCTGAGCAATCCGAGGTTCACGGCGGAATGTGGGCTCCTGGTTGGATGTGTGCAGCGATGCAGAGGAGGCGACGAGTCCGGCGGACGCGCGGCAGCTGCGCTACTTCCTCGCGGTGGTCGATGAGGGGCGATTTCGGCTGGCCTACGAGGGGCTGTTCATCGCTCAGCCGTCGTTGTCCCAGGCGATCGCCGGGCTGGAGCGCGAGTTCGGCGTGACCCTGTTCCATCGGGTGGGACGTACCGTGGTGCTGAGTGGGGCTGTCCGGACCATGCTCCGGACATCAAAAAACGACGGGCCAGGGTCAGGGTGGGCAATCCGGTCGGCCGGTCGAGAGCCCGGCCAGTGTCGGGGAACGGTGCCACGGCAGGCCGACAACCGTTACCCGGAACCGTCTTCGACGGCCTGCCCCACTGGGGGTTGTCGAGGCTGAGGGGTCGCGCTTGTTGTCAGGTTGCTGTCACGTCGACGTAGGGGACCTCGATGGCGTTGTTTCCGTAGCCGAGTCGGTTCCAGGGTGGGATCTCGGGTTGGACGTTGCCGGCGGCGTCGGTGGCTCGGACCCGGATGGTGTGTCGTCCCACATCGGTCGCGGCCCAGTCGTAGGTCCACTCCTGCCACTGGTACGGGCCGGTGGGTGGCTGGAGCTGCGCGGGGTGCCAGTCGCCGGCGCCGGTGAAGCTCAGCTCGACCCGGGTGACCGGTCCGGTCCCGGACCAGGCTTTGCCCCGAATCGTGCAGGTGCCGGTGGGGATGGTCGACCCTGGTGCGGGGTCGGTCATTCGGGCGCGGACGCGCATGTAGGTGACGGGTTCGTGCGGACGGTCGGCCCACTCGTACATGTAGTGGCCGGTCTGGAACTCGCCGATGTAGGCCTCGGTGAGGACGTCGATGCGTTTCAGCCATTTCACCGACGCCACCGCGTACCAGTGCGGTGCGATGAGCCGGAACGGCGCCCCGTGGTCGGCGCCGAGTGGTTGCCCGTTCATCTCGTAGGCGATGAGGATCTCGGCGGACGGGTCGGCGGCGTGGGCCAGTGGCAGGGCGCGGACGAAGGTCAGGTCGGTTTTGCTGGTCTCGGCCAGGACGGGCCGGAGATGGTAGGCACCGTGGTCGGCGCCTTCGAACCGGACGTCGACGCCGTCGGCGTGCGGCCGCGCCCGTTCGAGCACATCGGACAGCCGGGCCCCGGTCCAGCGGGCGGTGGAGACGGCGTAGTCGCCCCACGGTTCCCCGGTCGGTAGCGGCCTCATGTCCAGACGACCGTTCCCGGCGCACTCCAGGGTGACCGCTCGCTCGATCGCCGGCAGCGCGCGGAGGTCCTGGAGGGTGAGGGTGATCGGGTTGTGCACCGCGCCGCCGACGCCGAGGGTGCCGTCGTGGGTTGGTAGTGGGAAGTTGCTGCGGACGTAGTGGAGGTTCGAGGGCGTCAGCTCCCCCGCCAGGGCCTCCGGTGGCGCCTCGGCGTTGTAGGGCGCTGGGTTGATCATCTGCAGCGCGGAGCGCGCTCGGTCCAGGTCATCTGTCACGGTCATGTCAAATCTCCTCACCGGTGGGTGTGTGTCGCTGGTGTGCTGGGGGTCAGAAGTCGGAATCCAGGAAGGTCGGATCGCGGTCCTCGTTGAAGGCACCGATACCTTCGGCGCGGTCGGGGTGGACGGCGGAGCGCCAGTGCGCCTCCATCATGATCGCGATCGCCTGCTCGATCGGCTGACCGGCACCCAGTCGGACGGCTTGCTTGACCGCCTGCACGGCTGTCGGTGAGTTGCTGGCGATCTTGTCCGCGATCTGACGCGCCGCCGCCATCAGATCGGCTTGGGTGTGGATCTCGTTGACCATGCCCAGCCGATGCGCCTCACTTGCGGTGATCGGGTCCCCGGTCATGAGCATCTGCAGCGCTTTGCCCGGGGGGAGCAGGCGCGGCAGGAACGCCGGAGACCCGCCGCCGGCGGCTAGTCCGATCATCGCCTCGGGCTGGCCGAAACTGGCGTTGTCGGAGGCGATGATGAAGTCGGTGCTCTGCGCCAGCTCGGAGCCGCCGCCGTAGGCGATGCCGTTGACGGCAGCGAAGATGGGCTTACGCAGCTGCCGAACCGTGTACAGGGTTCGATCGAAGGCCTGCCGTTGGCGGAGCCAGTCCTCCTTCGTCATGTTCTTGCGCTGACGCAGGTCGCTACCGACGGAGAAGGCCCGCTGGCCGGCGCCAGTCAGGACGACGACACGCACGGCGGTGCGGACCGCGATGCTCTCGACGATCTCCGTCAGCCGGGCGCCCATCTCGGTCGTGATCGCGTTGTCGGCGTGCGGTCGGTTGAGGGTGATGACCGCGATCCGGTCGCCGGAGAGGTACTCGATCAGAACGGGCGAGTCCGGCTCGGTGGCCTCGGACGCAGGCGCCGCGAAGTCCAACGTTTTCCAACGGTCGGTGGTTGTCGGGATCGTGGCCACGTCGTCCTGCCCTTCATCGGAGAGAGTGTGCTGGGTCATGTCTGCAGCTCCGCCAGCCAGCGCAGGGCGCGGAGGCCGGGGGCGAAGCAGTACTCGCCACCGCGGGTGACGACGAACGGCGGCAGCTCCTGAAGCCGCCGGCGGATCGGTCTGGTGGGGATGGTGAAAGTCCCGTCGCCGTCGTCCGGCCCGACGAGTGGGTCCTTCTCGGCTGGGGCGCCGATGAAGATGCCGTCGTTGAGCCACTGGGTTTTCACGAACTCGAACTGCCGCTTGAGATGCGCTCCGGCGAAGACGAAGATGATGCCGCGGTCGGCGCCGTCGTCCTCGAGAACCCCTTCGGGCAGGGCCGGTCCGTAGCTGGTGCCCCGCCGGATCATCCGGTGCAGACGGACGTTGACACTGCCTTCTCCGTCGAAGGAGTCCCGTGGGTTGGCGCGCCTGGCGTGTGCGCCCGCCGGACACTTGAAGCCGCGAAGGTCGTCGCCGAAGCCGAAGTGGTTGTTGCGTTGCGGATCGGCACCGAGTGCCGGGTCGTCCTGGTCGGGAGCCAGCGCGAGCGGAGCGCCACTCTGCCAGCGACCGACCATCTTGGCTCCGAGCAGCGCCTCGTCGGCGCGGTCGGCGGCTCTTGCTCGCAGGTACTGCCGGTAGGCCGCGACCTTGGTGTGCAGCTTCCGGAACACGATGTAGGTGCCGTTCCGCCCGAGGACGTCCGGCGTCGGCATCGGTGGCAGCTCACCGGTCTCGTCGGGGTAGCCGAGCAGGATCTCGCCGGCCTTGAGCGGTTTCTCCTTCGGATTGGACGGCGGCAGCCCGCTCCCTTCGACGGCGGGCTGACCGATCCCGTCCTTGAACCCGAAGGAGGTCCGACCCGTCGGGAGTTGATAGCAGTCCTGACTCCAGATCACGTGCACACCCGGAAGCTCCTGGTGGGCTCGACGTGCCCGCTGCACGACGGCCTGCAGCCGGGCGGCATCCGGGGACAGGACCGCCAAGGCGACGTGAACATCCGCAGAACCGAGCGGGTACTCCCAGTGCTCGGGGGCGCTCTCGCCCACATCGCCCAGGTCGGCGGCACGGGCAGCCATCCCCTGCTGGAACTCGGGCGCGAAGCTGTCCAAAGACGCCTGCGGCACACCGAGCACCTTCAGACCCTGGTAGGTGAAGGCGACCGTGAGCCAGCCGTCCTGCTGCGGATCGGCTGACGGCTGGCCGTGGTCAACGACCGCCAGCAGGCGTCTCACCAGCTCCCGTCCCGCGGCGCGGTTCTCGATCCGCAGCAGCACGTACGTGCCGACGTAGGGCGAGGGCCTCTCATGCAGCGCGCCGCTCTGGATGTCGTCGAGATCCAGAGCCACCTCGTGCCCGCCGGTCACCACCTCCATCTGCAGCTCATCGCTAGTGGTGCTCGGGAGGTTCGGGCGGATCCAGATTCGGCGGGGACAGGTACGGGAAGGTGCAAGCTGCGGGTCGAGACGACTGATCGACACCGTCGCGGATGATCGGCCCGTTCCCGGCATTGATCAGCTGGGTGAAGATCGTGTCCATCACGTCGTCGTTGAGGGTCCGCCCGCCGCAGGTCTGATGAACTCTGCCCTGAAGACCGGCGAGCTCCATCTCCAGGTAGGAGCCGTGCTCGACGTACGGCTTCGTGAGGTCGACCGCCAGGAAGTCGGCCATCACCACACTCGTCAACGGGTGGTCACCGTTCCCGTCGGGAGACCAGTCGGTCTTGCCGTCGAGACCGTCCCAGAAGGCGAGGTTCGCGTTGAGTCGCGCGCGGTAGGCACCGCGGTACGCGTCTCCGAGGTGGAACCCGTCCTCCATGTTGTAGAGGTCGCGGATCTCGAGGTCACGGTTGACCGGATCGAACTGCTTCATCGACAGCATCATGTTCTTCACCTCAGGCCGCCCGACCCGTTCGATCCGCACGTTGAAGGCGCCACGGGTGAGAGTCTCCGCGACCACGCCCACCAGACCGATCCCGGCCAGCAGCCCAGCGTCGACCTCGACGACCAGGCTGAGGACGTTCTTGCCGTCCAGGAAGATGGAACCGGGGTCGGTGAACGCCAACTCACCCGTCGCGATCGTCTTCAGGGCCGCGGGTGCATCCATGATGAATGGATCCCAACGGGGCCCCGCAAAGAGCCGCACACCTTCCGCCGCTCCGTCCTCCTCGTTGACCCGCACCGAGATCGTCTTACCGGAGGGGGTGGTGCAGGTGACGACCTGGTCGACCCGCTGATCGGCGGTGGCAGGAACGGGCGCGGAGAAGACGCAGTCGAACACGAGCTCAGGTCTCCCCACCACGAACGGCAGGGGCGTCGCCGCGCCCGGGCTGAGCGGGCGAAGCCTGAAGCGGTAGATGAGACCGTCGGAGAAAGCGTCCGTGGGCTTGGCGAACGGCAGCGTGTTCATCACCAGAACCAGGTGCCCGGGATGCTCAGGACTCGGGAACGCGTAGACGTCGGTGATGTCGGCGATGGGGTCGGCCAAGGCCCGCGGGCCGGAGATGTGATCAGACACAGTCGTCTCTCGCTAACGCTCGGTTTGGTCGACGCGGCTTGTTCGGCGCGGCTAGTCCCCGGCCTCATCGAGCAAGGGCTGCAACGCAGGGTGTTGCAGCGCCTCAGCCGCCTGCGGGTGGTCCAGCACCTGCTGGAACGCGGCGTTCACCCGTTGGGCCTTGCGGATCTCCTTCACCGTGCCGCCGTAGTTCCGGGCGTAGGCGGCCGCTGTCTGCTGGGCGGCGTAGACGAACGCCTTCACCGCGGCCAGATCGGGCAGACCCTCGTAGCCCTCCACGTGTCGGAAGATGGCGTCGAAGAGGGCGAGCGTAGGACCAGAGTTGAAGAAGTCCTCCATGTAGGGGTCCCAGGGACCGTCGAAGCTGGTCATGAAGGCGAGCCGGGTGTCGTCGTCGAACAGGACGAACCGGGCCTCGTGGATCGTGGCAATCGCGATGCCGTACTCCCCTGGCCGGTAGCCGGGAGTTTCTTGCAAGGTGCGGAGCGCTGCCCGCAACGACTCGCCCGCGCCCGTCTTCACTCGGAAGAACAGACTGAACTCGCTCGTCGGGCCGGCATTCAGCCCCGGTCGGAGCGTTCCTGCCGCAGGTGTCGCCATGGGTTTCTCCTCTGCATTGCATTCGCGATCGGTGAGCCGGTGGAGCGACTGTCTCCCGAACCAATCGATCCGGCACCCGCCCGCGAGCCGCCTCCCCGGTCAGGCTGGAACCCAGTTGTACCGGATCGGCACACCAAGGAGGAGACAGGGCACGCGCCCGGTCAGACTGCTTGATCATCGTCACCGCGATCCGGCCCAGCCACATCACCCACGGTGGGTGAGCGCGCGCCCTCAGTGTCGCGTCCGCTGCCGTTAGGGTCAGCCTGAACCCACGGTTCTTGCGCGGCCACGTGAAGGGAGATCCAGTGAGCAGTTGCGTTTCGATTCGGCCTCCCCACGCGTCGACGTCTCGGCCCGCCCACCGGCCGCCGCCGGGGCCGACGTGAGTCAACCGTCCCCCCTCCTGCCCGGTCGCGAGGTTCCGCCCGGGCAGCGGCTCGTTCGCAGCCTGCGCCGACGCCCACGGCTGCGGGCCGGGTTGATCCAGCTCGCTTACGTCGCCGGAGCGGTCGGGGCCGCCGTCTTGGCCGCCGGAATCGAGTCCGGGCCACAGGTGGACGCCGCCCGAACGTCGAATCTGCTGTTCGCCGTCGGCGGCGGGATCATCTCCCTGGTCGCCGTGGTCTTCTCCCTGCTGTTCCTCACCGTCCAGTTCGCCTCGACGACGCTCTCCCCGCGTCTCAACCTGTTCCGCGACGAGCCCCTGGTCTGGCACGCCTTCGGACTGTTCGTCGGAGTGTTCGTCTTCGCAATGACAGCAGCCCTGCGCACGTCGACGCAAGACAAGATGAGCGTCGTGATCCCCACCGCCACCATCGTGCTCGCCCTGGCCGCCATGGCCGTGGCGCGCAATCTGCAGATGAGCGCCTTCAGCTCCGTGCAGGTCGGACCCACGGTGCAAGAGATCACTCGCCGCGGTCGCGCGGTCATCGACCAGCTGTACGAGCGACGCACCGCCGAAGACATCGCGCCGTCGAAACCTGCCGAGCCGGGAACGGAGGTCCTGTGGCTGGGCGACGACGGCTACATCCGACAGGTCGACGTCCAACGACTCTTCGACCACGCCGTGCAGCACCAGGGCACGATCCAGCTGCCGCTACGACCCGGCCAGTACGTCCGCCACGGCGACGCCGTCTTCCGACACGACATCGACCTGGCCAACATGAACGACGACGACTTGCTCCGCCACATCGAGATCGGCCCCGACCGGACCTGGGAACAGGACCCGCTGCTGGCATTTCGGCTGCTCGTCGACATCGGGCTCCGAGCCCAGTCGCCGGCCATCAACGACCCCGCCACGTGCCGCCACACCATCGATGCCGTCAGCGGCCTGCTGCGCTACCTCGCCGACCGTCACCTCACCATCGGTGACATCACCGATCCCGGCGGCCGCGCACGTCTGGTGCTCCGCGCAGTGACCTGGGAGGACTACGTCGCCGCCGCGATCGACGAGCTAATCGAAGCCGGCCGAGACACCGCCAGCGTTGCCGCCCGGCTCGTCGAAGTCCTCGACGACCTCACCACCGCAGTGCCCGACGACCGACGCGACGAAATCAAACAACGGCTCCAAGGCCTCGGCTGAACCACGCAGCCAAGACGGGTGTTCAACACGGAGGTATGCCGAACATGCCGCGTGTCTGCCGCCCCGCCTCGGGCGTCCTCGGCAAGCATCGTAAGCCGACAAGTGCATCTCAACAGCGCTGCTGCCGAAGCAACATCGAATGAAGCGTCTCGTAGGACGGTCGCCCTGCGGTGCATCCCGAGACGGTCTCAAGCACACGCACCGTCTCCCCTAGATCACGCCTCTCGCAGCCAAACTGTAGGCAGCCCCTGGTACTCCACGGGTGCCTCCGAGCCCCGTGCCAAGGCAGCGACCTCAGCGACGTCGTAGACCACGCACCGCATCCCTGGTCCGTCGATCGCACCCATCCTCACCATCTCATCGTTGTAGCTGCGAGCGCTGCCCTCATCAGCGAAGAGCAACAGCGTGTGGCCGTCCACGGTCCAAGTGCCGTAGACGAAGCCCTCCATGTCGACCTTGCGCGCCGCCATAGCTGGCACTCGCTCGCGAACCTCTCCGAGGTGCTCAGGCCCACACTCCAAACACCGATCACAGCCCACATGGCGCACCTCCGGCAAGCATCGTCACGGCAAGAATCCCACGAACGGCACTGTTCCGCAGGACCGTCCATCACTGCTTACGCACGCAACAGCCAACTGGCTCCAACAGACATGACTACGGCCTGGGTTGGATGGCTGCCTGGACACCGAGGTAGTGCGCCAGTGCCAATTCGATGGCTGCTAGCTGATCGTGGGGCAGGTAGTCCACGGGATCGCCCACCAGGTAGTTGGTGTCGATCGAGCGGATCTGGTCAATGAGCATGCGGGTGAGTCTGCCGGCGATCTCGATCTCGGGGCGATGGATCGATGGTCCCGCAGACGTCGACGTCGGGATGACGGTCACCACTGAGAGCGGCGAGTCCGAGGGCGACATGACCAAGCCGAGTCGCTTGCCGCCTTGCTCGTGTCCGCGCGGGCGACCCAGATCGATCCGGTAGACGGCGCCGCGGATCACCAGGCATCCGGCTCGAATGTGAGGTCTTCGTCCTTCAGCGTGTCCGCGTCCGCACGGAACTGGGTGAGCCAGCGCTCGTGGTCCAGCAGTCGCAGTGCTCGTCGAAGCGTCTCGGAAGTGCTTTCGCCGGGCTGGGCGGCCTCGCGCAAGATGCGTTCGTCGTCCGGGGTCGGGCGAAAGCCGATCGATGTAGCCACGTCACGGACTATACCGTTCTGTTCAACAATTGTTGTACAGCGGCGCGCTCTCGGAGGGCGCTTGGGCACCGACCGTTCTCGACCTCGGTCGCTCAGTGTGCTCCGCACGACGGTCGGCCTACGGCGACGCAACCTGTCCGCCAATACCCGTCTCATTGCCGTCGGCGTCATGGAACACGTACTTCCACACCCCGTCGTGCTCTTCGACGTCGACGGGCTCGAAGCCCTGAGCGGCAATCCTGCTGGCTACCAGCGCTTCGTCACCGATCCCGTGCCAGCCGGCTACCCGAACGATTCGACCTCTCCGAACCCGCCAACCAACGCAAACTCGACGCTGTCGAAGAACTCGCCCAACTCGCCGACAATACCGGTGTCGTGCGGGCTATGTCGATGAATCGCTCCTGTCTGAGGACTCGACTCCTGAGCAAACTGGCGGGCTGGCCTTTTCCGTCAGCGCCTGCTACTCCGAGCTGAGGCGGTGGTCCGGCCCCCGTCGGCGCTGATGATGACTGCCGGGCGATCGCCCTGTGCGGCGCTCAGTTCGATGGTGACGGTGTCTTTGGGCGCCAGGACTGGCGCGATCGGAACGGGGAACAGGTTCGGGTCGCGGCCGCCGATGTTGGCCGACTGGCCCGAGTGGACGGTGACGGATCCCAGACGTACGTCGCGAGCTGCTTCCGACCCGATGTTGCGGACTGTCACTCGCCAGGTGCGGCCACCGGCCTTGTCGACCGAGGCAACCAGACGCGCGCGCCGGCGTGTGACGCCCTCGTCCACTTCGAGCACCAGCGTGTCCCAGCCGAGTCCCTTGCCTGCCGGCGTGGCGGACCCGTGTGTGAAGGTGATCTCGTTCGTGCCGACAACGAGCGAGCTGGCGGGGAAGGTCAGAACCGCGGTCCGCGGGTACCCACTGCGGTCGGCCTGTCGGGCGATAGTGGAGTCGTTGTTGTTCGGCAACGTGCCGGCGATGACCGTTGCGCTGCCGTTGACCGCGACGGCCGGCGCGCCGCTCTGCTGCATCGAGGTGGCGACCGTGAGGTAGGCGGTGCCTTGGTACGCCCGCTCCAGCTGGAATCGTATGGTCCAGGTGCCGGGGTTGGTCTGGGCGTAGTACCAGTCGGTCGGTTCCCAGCTTTCTCCGACCGTGAAGGTCAAAGTCCCGGGGATCAGGGCGGGCTTCTCGTACTCGCGTGGCATCGGCCGTGCGGGCGATAGAGCCGCCAGCGCGTACTCACCGCTGGTCCGATCCGAGCGGCCGACCTGCCACAAGAAGGTGCCGTGCGACGCGGGTGTCCAGACGAGATTGCCTAGATCCTGGAAACGGCCGCCGACGACCATACCGGTTCGGGTGAATAAGTCTGTGACGGAGCCGTCGGCCGGCTGGATGTAGAGGGTGTACGAGCCCGGTTGGGTGGTGCCCGGCTGCCATGCTGGCGGGATTCCCGGCAACCGGAAACGGCCGTCCGAGTCGGTTTTGGCGAAGTAGGTCGGCTCGGCGATCGGGAAGACGTCGGCGCTGGTCTGGGTCGACAAGATCACGTGGAAGTCGGCCGCGGGCCGGCCGTCGGTGAGCCGCACTCGTCCGGTGACGGTCGTCCGCTGACTGCGCCGGGGATACAGCGAGTCGCGTAGCCAAGCCGCCCCGGCGCGGTGCTCAGCTATCTCAGCGCGGGCCGTGCGGGCAGCCTGTTTGATCATGGCGTCCGGATCGGTCGGGTCGCCGGCGGTGAAAAAGGTCAGCCACGGGCCGTAGAGCCGCCGGTAGCCGGCAGCGATGGGGTAGGCCGGCTCGCCGTAGTGATTGCGGGCGAAGTAGTTGAGGATCAGCGCGTCCTGGTGAATTGCTAGGTCCTGGTGCTGCGGGCCGGCGCCGTAGAAGGCGCACAGGGTGTCGTCGGTCACGCCGCCCAGCGGGGTGAACCAGACGCCGAAGCCGTGCCCGAAGTGCCCGAACATCGGGTTCTCGTGGTGGTACAGACTCCACTCGTACTTGGAGTAGACCGAGCCGGGCGCCAGGTTGCCGGAGTTACTGTCCGGGCTCGGCAGACTCGGGTTGTTGATCCCGTCCACCTGCCAGGTCTCGTCCTGCACCGAGGTCTGGGTGGCGAGGTAGGCGTAGGTGGGCTGCTGACCTTTGCCGCGCTCCCAGTTGTACGAATGGTCGAGGACGCTGCGGTCCCACCGCGTATTCATCCGGATTTCGCCGATCGAGGTGTCGGTGACGGCGGTAAGGATGTTGTAGCCGTACAGGCCGCGACGCCCGGCTCGCATGATCAGATGATGCTCGTGCTGCAGTGGCGTGCTCGTCGTGTCGACAAAAGCCACCTCGACGAGGTCGCGCTCGACCCGCAGCACGTCCACGCGGGTACAGACCAGGCGGGTCTTGCCGCCGCCAGCGTCCACGTAGAACGAGTGCTGCCGGTCCGGGTCCCGCGGATCAACGCCGTTGAGGTTGTGTGCGAGCTCGGTCCCGGTCACCACGACCGACGTCGCGGTGATGGAAACGTCGGTCCATCCGGTCAGCACCCCGGCGTCGTCGCGGCCGAAGACGATCCGTACCAGCCCGTTGTCGAGCACGAGCTGCGGCACATCGGCCGGGAAGGCGTAGCTACCTAACGTGGCCGGCTGGTCGCCGATAAGCACCTTCGCCTGACGTGAGGCCGGAGCCGCCGCTGCCGGCTCGGCAAATCCCGCGACGGCCGCTGCCGCCGTGATGCCGCCCACTGTCTGCAGCGCCAGCCGCCGTGAGAAGGCACTGGGTCTGTGAGGCCGCGCCACCAACTCATCGGCGCTTGCCTCGCTACCGCGATCAGCATGTTCCAGGCGAAACACGTCTTTGTCTCTCATCACATCAGCCTCCCTGGCAGGATGTCGACGATCGTCTTTGAAACGTTATATCTCGAGGTTGAGCGAGACAATGGCTGGCTCACAATCTGAGAAAGCGCTTACGGGGGCGGCGCGTAGCCGGCCAGTCGAGGAACTCGATCGACGACTCGCCTGCGGCGATGGCCGGCCCCCGCAGGACGGACGGCTATCGGGCAGCCGTCACGGCGGCTGGCGAGGCCGTTGTAACGGGCTCCTGCTGGTCGGCGTTTGTTGGCGCGACAGCGAGGATGACCAGCACGATCGCGATGACTGCGAGGCCGGTCCAGCCCAGCAGCCCGAGGCGTTCGCCGACGATGAGCACCGCGAGAAGGGTGGCGATGGCGGGTTCGGTGAGGGTGATCGTGGTGGCAGTGCTCGCCGGGACTTTGGTGAGGCCGTACCCGAACAGCAGGTAACCGACGAACATCGGCACCAGCGCCATGTAGGCGCCGACCGCGAAGGCCGGCGGTGTCGCGAGCAACGGCGCACCGGTCACGACGAGAACCGGCATCAGCAACAGTCCACCCCCGCCGAAGACCGCACCCATCGAAGCGGCGCGGGTGATTCCGCTGTTCATCAGGTGGTGGGAGGCCCACGAGTAGATGGCGTAGGTCGAGCCGGCAACCAGTCCCAACCCGATCCCTAGCACTGTCGAGGCGCCGCTTCCGGTGTTCTGCCCGAGCTTCGATGCGCACAGCAGTGCGCTGCCGAGGATCCCGAGGTTCGCGGCGAGCATCCACCACCGGCTCAACGCCCGGCCGTCGACGACCCGTTCCAACACCCCGGAGGCAAGCGGGGCGGACGCCAGAGAGACTAAAGAGCCGACCGCGACGCCGGCGGTGTGCCGGCACACGCCGGCGAGCAACGAGGTTTAGGAAGGCGTGCGCCGCCGGGTTCGGCCCTGTGCGGCTCCAGATCAGATGCTCGATGCGGTGGGCGGTGTCGGTGACCGGGACGACGCTGACTCCGGGGAGCCGTGGGGCGTAGGTGGAGGCGAGCATGGCGATGCCCAGACCGGCAGTCACCAGCCGGGCCATAAGGTAGGGGTCGGTGACCTCAAAGGCCACGGTGCGCTGCAGGCCCGCCGCAGCAAAGGCCCGGTCGGCCTGGACGCGACCGGTGGTGCCGGCCGGAAAGTCGATGAACTCTTCCGTCGCGATGTCTGCCAGCTGAACTCGCGACGCGGCTGCCGCGTGGTGATCCCCGGGCAGCAGCACTGCCAGGGCATCACGAGCGAGTATCTGGCTGCTGACACCGGAGATCTCGATGCCTTCAGCGAGACCCAAGACGGCGACATCGAGCACGCTGTCTCGGACCTGGTCGGCTAGCACGTCGCTGCCGGCGGTCAGCATGCTGATCTGAACCTGCGGATAGTCGGAATGGACCACCCGCA
This sequence comes from uncultured Actinomycetota bacterium, assembly GCA_963797165.1. Lineage (GTDB taxonomy): Bacteria > Actinomycetota > Actinomycetes > Propionibacteriales > Propionibacteriaceae > Microlunatus. Next base: position 701,399 of record CAWCOM010000010.1, on the reverse strand, counting down.
GGACGGCCGGGACATCCACGGCCGACGCGGTCGGGATCATGCCGACCGCCAGTCGTCCGCGGATCTGCCCGGTCGCGGCATGGACCTCCGCACGCGCCCGCTCTGCGGCCGCCAGGCATTCGCGTGCCGCAGGGAGAAGAGCGGCGCCAGCCGGGGTGAGTGCTACTGACCGGCTCATGCGGTGGAAGAGCCGGGAGCCCAGTTCTTGCTCGAGCTTTGCTACGTGGTGGCTCAACGCTGACTGCGCGACGAAGCACCGCTCGGCGGCGCGGGTGAAGTTGCCGAGTTCGGCCACCGCCACGACGTACGACAGCTGCTGGAGATTCACGCGGCATTCATCAAACGCGATCGGTCGGATGACAACTATGCGTTGGCGTCACAGATGGCCATGTCGCAAGGTGGAGATCTGGCCTTCTGTCCGTTTGCGACCTCACGACCAAGGAGCGATCACATGTCCCCCACCTACACCTGGGACGTCTTCTCGACTCTTGACGGGTACGGCTCCTACGCCGAGGGAATCGACTGGGGCGGCTACTGGAGCAAGCAGGGCCCCGAGCTGCTCAAGCACCGAGCCACCCTCTTCAGCACCGAGCAGCGGATGGTGCTCGGCGCCACCACCTTCCGCGAAGTGGCCGAGATCCTGACCGCCGGCCTCGATCCGAACTCCCTCGACGAGTGGAACGTCCGGCTGCTGCAGATGCCGGCGACGGTGATCTCCTCCACGCTCCACGACACCCTCGGCTGGCAGGACGCGACGATCGTGAGCGGCGACGCCGTCGACATCGTCAGCCGGCTCAAGAAGGAGTCCGACCTACCCCTGCGCTCCTTGGCCAGCCTGTCGCTGAACTGGGCACTGATGTCTGCCGGGCTGGTCGACCGCCTCCAGGTGACGATCTTCCCGGTCATCACCGGGAGCAACGGGATCAGCCCGATTCTGCGAGGTGCCGGCGACTTCGACCTCGAGCTGCTCGAGAGCCGCACGCTGGACGGTGATCTCCAGGAGCTCGTCTACCGCCCCACGCCCCGGTGAGCCCCTCCCCGGCCCGCATCGGTCAGATGCGGCTGGCCGTCGAGGCTGACGACCACGACGCGGCCATGCCCTCTCACCGCGGCGTCCTCGGTACTGGACAGGAGCTCCAGGTGCACGGCGACGGTGATCAGCGTCGGTGATGGTCAGCGCGCGAACGGCGGCTCGGGGACTGTCAACTGCTGCTGGTGGTGGTCGAAGTGCTGGATGCCGTAGTGGTAGACGTTGAGCACGCCCATGATGGGCTGGAAGTAACGATCCCAGGCGGGCGGGAAGTGCATGACCAGGTCAACACCTTGGTCGCTTTCCCCGACCAGCCTGTGCTGCAGGGCGTTGACCGTCCGGTCCATGAGGCTACCTGGGCTCGGTGATCGGCGGGCAGCTGCTCGCTCCCGCCGCGATGAGCCGTCCCATCGCGACATTCCTGCGGTCCGACTCGACCCAATCTGCTGCCGTCCCGCACAACGGCCGCCCTACGGCGACTGTCGGCGCACCCGGCGTCGTCGGCGTATGGACAACTTCCATGAACGTCTCGGCTCACTGCATCGCGACGCACTGTCGTGCGGGCCCGATACTGACCGAGCGGCCGGACAGCCATAAAGCAGGCGCGCTCAGCAGACTGCCGTGGCCAGACTGAGGTATGAACGACAAATCGCGAGCTCAGCTTCGCGTCATTCAGGCAGTCACGGATGCGCTCATCGCCGCCGGGATCTCGGCCTGGCTCTTCGGAGGTTGGGGCCTCGACGCGAGGATCGGCCGCATCACCCGCGAGCACGGGGATGTCGAGTTCTGGGTCGAACGTGTCTATGCCGACTTGTCCAAGGCAGTGCTCGTCGACGCCGGCGCCACCGCACTCACCACGCAACCGCCAACGGAGGCATGCGAGTTCACATGGGGCGACGCGGACTTCAGCACGGCCTACGTCGACCGACAGTCCGACGGGGCGTTCAGCCAACTAGACGGCCGGTGGTCTGACTGGCTGTTCCCGCCCAACTCCTTCGAAGACGAGATGGTCCCGTTCGCAGGCTTCGAGGTCCTGACCATGAGCACCGCCGGCATGCTGGCGATGAAGAAGCAGTACCTCCACCTTCGCAACGGCGGACCATGGCGACCGAAAGGCATCGCAGACATCCAGACGCTCAAAGCCCTGGTCGCCGGTGACCCCTCGGCCATGACACCTCCGCGCATCGGCGTCGACGATGGCGACACAAAACAATTCGGAGATCCGTCACCGCCACTCTCTCGCTCAACGGTCGTCATTCGGACCGCCGAAGCGATGTGAGCCAATCCCGGGCGATCTGTTCGTCCTCAGTGGTGATTGAGTGGCCAACGGGTAGGACGTGATGGGTCACGACCGCTCCCGCGCGGCTCAACTTGCCCGCAAGGCGCTGGCCGTCACCCGGCGAACGACGGGGGTCGTGCGTCCCGTCGATGATCAAGACGCGTGTCGGACCTGGCCGGTAAGAGTCATCGGCGGCGAACGGGGGCAGGGGCCGGAACAACACTGCCCCAGCCAGCACGCCCGAATGTGTCGACATGAGCGCCGCGGCCATGATGGCCCCATTGGAGAAACCGACCGCAACCGGTGGCTCCTGGAACTGGCCACGGCTGGTGAATCCGAGAATGAGAGCCGCCAGCGCGGGAACCCGGGACGCGAGGTCCGTCTCGTCGACCCGACGATCTTCGCGTCGACGGAAGAAGGCGTAACCATTGTCGAGAGCGACTGTTCCTCGCACGCTGAGCCTGGAGGCTCCAGGCGCCACCCGATCGGCCAACGGCAGGAGAGCGGATTCGGTCCCGTAGGAGCCGTGCAGGAGCACCAGCGGGGCACGGGTGGTGTCGCTGTCGGCCTCGAAGCAGCAGTGGTGCATGGGTGTCGGCATCGATGCCCAACGTACGGGAGCCCCGTCGGAACTCGACGCCGCTTCGCTGAACGGTTCCCTTGTGATAGCGGCCGGTGGGGGCGGATCTGCTGTCACAAGCCGATCCGCAACCAGCCGCCGGACAAAAGCCCAATCCTCCACCGAAATCACCCATCCAATCTGTCTGGATGGCGTCGTTTTCAACGGTCGCAAAGGGCTCGTTTTCGAGCGTCTACAAGGAGATGAGCGATCATCGGGTGATCCTGCGTGAGAGCCTGTAGCACCAAGCGCAGTGCGGATGCGCGGCCGCGAGAGCGGGAACAGGTAGCGATACTCACCGTGGTGGTGACCGTCGAGGGCACTGCAAAGAACGTGTGGCAGTACGGCAGCAGATCTCGCCTTGCGATAGCCGACGAACCCGCCGACGACGGCCGCGCGGATCACTGCCAACGCCTCCCGCAGCCGACCATGCACCCGAGAAGGTTCCTGGCTCCAGGCCAGCGTGCTGAGGGTCTCGCTCTGGGAACGGTCGAGACGCGACGACCTGCGGATCTTCGACACTCCTCACAGAGGCACGCCACCGAAGACAGCGATCGAGAACAAGAAAATCACGAATGTCCCGATGGACCATTTCGCGGCAGTCCGTTGCCAGGCGCCCATGTCGACGCCGGTGAGGTGTAGAAGGAGGTAGATGAAGCCGACCAGCGGAGACAGGAGATGGAAAGCCTGACCGGTGGTGGCGGCGAGGCCGATCTGCATCGACGTGAATCCGTAGTTCGCGCCCGTCTGGGCCAAGACGGGCAGGACGCCGAGGTAGAACGCGTCGTTGCTCAGCATGAAGGTGCCGGGCACGGAGGCCACAGCGGTGAACAGTGCCCAGTGGGAGCCCATCGATGGCGGGATCACGTCAGCCAGCCATACCCCCATAGCGTTTGACATGCCCGAGCCGTTGAGGATTCCTATGAAGATGCCGGCAGCGAGCACCATCGTGATGACGTGCATGACGTTGGCGCCGTGCTCCTCGATTATCTGCCGCTGATCCTTCAAGTGTCGGTAGTTGATCAGCAGCGCGATGGCGAATGCGACCTCGAAGATAATCGGGGCCGGCACCTTCGGAATGAAGGCCACCCCGCCGAAGATCAGCAGGACCATCACCAACACGGTGAGGCCAAGATTGGGCCAGATCATCTTCGGTCGCTTGAGCAGGTCACCCTCGGGATGGTCCTCGCCGGTGACCTCGTTCACGTGGAGCGACTTGATCTCATCGGGCGTCAGCTGCACGATGCCGAGCCGCTTGCGCTCGGAGCGACCACGCAGGAAAGCGACCACGATGACCCAAGCGATGGCAATGATCATGCCGGGCAGCAGCCGTCTCAGGAATTCGCCTTCGTCGACCTTGAGCGCCACGATAATTCGTGCTGTGGGTCCGCCCCACGGCAGCAGGTTCATCACGGAGTTCGCCATGATGATGATGACGGCAAGGTCCATCATTCTCATGTTGAGCCTCTTATAGACCGGGATCATCGCGGAGCAGACGATCATAGTGGTGGTCGACCCGTCACCGTCGACAGAGATCGCGGCGGCCAGGATCGCGGTACCCACCAGCACCCGGAGGGGATCGCCCTTCGCCACGCGCAGGATGCCGTGGACCAAGGGGTCGAAGAGCCCGGCACTCAGCATGAGGCCGAAGTACAAGATGGCGAACATCAGCAGGACCGCCGTGGTGGCCACGCCGGTGACGCCCTCGAGCGCGAATTTGCCGATGTCGGATGCGAAGCCGGCGATGATGGCAATCACGATTGGAGTGAGCACCAGGGCGGTGAACGGCGTGGCCTTCTTCGTCATGATCAGCGCGAGGAAGATGACGACGATCGATAGTCCCCATACGGCAAGCATCCCGGGGATCTCCTTTGCATCCGGCGCGGCGAGTACCGACTCGCAGACTAGGGCGCAGCCCGCCTCCGGCGACCGCCAGGGTGGGACGTCGTGTGGTACGAGTTGAACCACTGTGCGCTGCCCACAATCAGCTGACGTTTTCGATTTTCCGGATGGAGTACCCGAATAGGCGACGCGTTCGGTCGGTGACCCGGCAAATCAAGTGAAGGCATCTGACCTTTGCACGCTATGGGGGTACCCGACACCGCGAATATCCAGAGGTCGTTGCATCAGTCACAGACGCGAAGGGTGTGGCTGCTACGGAGGTGACGACCGCGTCGCCGAGCGCGGGAACCCTCCGCAGCGGTCGACGGTCGGCGCGTGGCGAAGGGGCTGGAGGCGGGTCCGTCCGATGGGAGGCGTTCGGCCGTCGTCGGCCATGCGTCACGCTGGTCTTGTGGGAAAGTCTGGGCCAGGTCGTCTACGGGTCCTGACCGGATGGAACGAGCGCGCGCCGTCAACGGCCGGTTCGGACGCACGTCAGTCCACGACTACACGATCCCTTCGCACGGGCTGGGAACATTGCGCGGTTCATTTCTGGATTGGTCCCAAACATGCGAACGCCGTTGACTCCGTCTGATCGGTTCCATATTATGGATTCATCCTTCCGCAATGTGAAACTGCTTATTGCGGTGATCAACCACCATCGAGCGAAAGGGAGGTCCATGACTCACGATTCCTCAGGCGACGCCGCCCGCGCAGACCTCGGGTCACCCCCACAACCATCCACGACTACGAGGCGGCCTCGGCCGTCGAACGGAAGCATTGGCCGGTTCATTTTGGCTCTGCTGCCGTTCGTTGGCATGCTGGTATTGATTCCGTGGGCGAACCGCACCGACCCCTTCGTGTTCGGGCTGCCGTTCTTGTTGTTCTGGGTCGTCATCTGGGTCGTGTTCACATCGGCGTGCATGACCGTGGTGTACTTCACCGATCCCGCGAACAAGCCAGGATCGGGACAATGAACGCGGCACTACCGGTCCTAATCGTGTTCTTCGCCGGTGCGATCGGCCTCGGTTTGATGTCACGGCGCGGCAAGGACATGGACCTCGAGCAATGGAGTGTCGGCGGCCGCGGGTTCGGCTCGATCATCGTCTTCCTGCTCCTGGCCGGAGAGATCTACACCACCTTTACGTTCCTCGGGGCCAGTGGCTACGCCTACGCCAACGGCGGAGCGAGCTTCTACATCTTGTGCTATGGCGCGTTGGCCTACGTGTTCTCCTACTGGCTCGCGCCGGCGATCTGGCGCTACGCCAGCAAAGAAAAGCTCGTCTCCCAACCGGACTGGTTCAACCGAAAGTACAAGAGCCGGAACCTGGCTTTGGTGGTCACGGTAATCGGCGTGGTTGCGATGATCCCCTACCTGCAACTTCAGTTGACCGGTCTGGGGATCATCATCGAGGAGACCTCCTACGGCGCCATCCCCCGCGGGGCAGCCATCCTTCTCGGCGGCATAGCCCTGGCCGGATACGTCGTGATCTCCGGCATCCACTCCGCCGCCTGGAACGCGGTGGTGAAGGACATCTTGGTCTTGATCGTGGTGGTCTTCATCGGTCTCTATCTGCCGATCCACTACTTCGGCAGCGTCGGCGGGATGCTCGCCAAAATCCACACCGCGCAGCCCGAGTTCTTGCGGCTGCACGAGCCAAGCCACGACAGCGGCTGGTTCATCACCTCGATCCTGCTCTCCGCGCTGGGATTCTTCATGTGGCCGCACTACTTCGGTGCTGTCTACTCCTCCAAGGACGCGAAGACCTTCCGTCGCAACGCGATGTTCCTGCCGCTGTACCAGCTGGTGCTGCTCTTCGTCTTCTTCGTCGGTCTGACCGCGTACCTCGTGGTTCCCGGGCTGGCCAACGGCGACCTGTCCCTGCTGCGGGTCAGCCGGGACGCACTACCATCGGGACTGGTCGGCCTGATCGGCGCAGCCGGCATGTTCTGCGCCCTGGTCCCCGGGGCGATGTTACTGACCACCTCGGCGACGATGCTGGCCAAGAACGTCTACAAGGAGATCTTCCCCCGGACCAGCAATGCCCGGGTGGGTCTGGTCGCCAAGGTCATGGTGCCCGTCGTCACCGCGATCGCCCTTTACCTGACATTCCAAGGCGGCGAGGCCATCGTCAACCTGCTGCTGTTGGGATACGCCTTCGTGACCCAGCTCTTCCCCTCAATGGTGATGAGCCTGCTCGATCGCAACCCGATCACCAAATGGGGCGCCGGCGCAGGCATGATCGTCGGCGCTGTCATCGTCACCGTTCTGACCCTGGGCCACTACAGCGTTGGTGCTGTGCTCCCGTTCCTGCCAAGCTCCCTGCACCACCTCAACGTTGGAGTGCTCGCGCTGGTCGCCAACATCCTCGTCTGCGCGATCGTGTCAATACTGACCCGCCAAAAGTCGCCAACTCGTCAACTCGCGGAAGTAAGCGGGGTTCGGTAGGCGGCGCTGAGCTCGGCCTGGGCGGCGTCGCGGACCAGCCCCCCAGATGGCGCACAGGTCGATCGATTCGGTCGTCATGATCAGGATTGGGTGGGTGTGGCGGCTCAGCGCGGCATTGCGCCGCGACTGGGTCTGGATCAACCGACCAGATCGGTGTTGCGCCCCGGCCGGACGTCGGACCCGGGTCCCGGCCACGGCCGGGCCGGGACCACATGGGAGGGCACCGTCTCGTCCGGCTCGCCAAAATAGGGTGCGCGGGCGGCGCCGGCGTCAGTGGTTACCGGTCAAACGCCGACGGGTGGAACGTGCGGGCGAGGCGAGGAGTCACCTCGGAGTCCGGCACAACCTGGCGATCACCTGCCTTTCTCCTTGTCGGTCGACTCGTCGCCTTCGACGGGCGGTGAGTGTTGTTGTGCCGACCCTCCACGTGTGGTCGCGTCCGGGTCCAGGCGCTTTGGTCGCCGTAGCTCGATGTCGGGATACCAGACGGATGGGCTCGGACCGCTCGAACCATTGAGCATCCGTGAGGGCTCGTCGGGCATGACGGATCCGAGATGAGCATTGGCCGTCTCTGCCGTGAAGTTCCAGCTCCTGTTGAGAACCGTTCCCCGGTGGCCGACATCGGCGATGGCGAACAGTTGGAGGTCGGCAGGATCGATATCGCATCCCGCCTCCTCGGCCAGTTCCCGCGCGCCGGGTACCAGCTGGGGTCTCACCGTCCTCGATGCGTCCACTGGGAAGGGTCCAACCGGGTACTCCGGCGAAGAAGCCAGGTTCATGCACGAACAAGACCAGTCCTGACCGTATGACCGTCGGCTTACGGCGATGCCGGCGCCCGCAGGACGGACGTCTTATGGCGACGGGTCAGAGCTCGGTCTCAGTCGGCAGGCCGCCGAACGCGAGGTCTTGATGCACGATTGGGTCATGAGCGCGAGGTGTCCAGTTTGTGGGGCGGCGGCGACCAAGGTCGTCGCCGGGGGCCACTTCCAGTGCGAAGCGCCCGTCGCTGCGGCGACGGGCGCTCCGCCGTCTGGTGCGTTTGGACCGACAACCGTTATTACCTCGTGTGGATGGCGCTTCTTGCCAACAGAACTGACACCGGAGGCCACGTCCGCGTTGGAAAGTGCCGCCCAAAGGGAACGCGAGGCACGCGCCGCAGCGGAGCGACAGCAGCGCGCAGAACAAGATGCCATGGCGCTCCTCCCAGAGGTCTCGAGGCTGTTTTCCAGCACGGACAACGGAAGCCGACTCGTGTTGTCTTTACAACGACCTTTGCGCCGCCAGGAATGGGACCGGTCCGGTTCACCAAGGACGCGCTCCGGGCAGAGAAGACTCCGGCGGCCGGATCATTCCGCAGCTGGGTGCCTTACGCGCCCATACCGGGGTTGCGGCCGCGCAGGGGTGCCGGAAAGTTCGCAGAATGCTACGCGGACGGCTGGTGGTTGCCTGGTTACAAGCACGAGTCGCATTCGTATGAGATTGGTGGTGGCCACGGATCCGGCTCGGATAGTCAACGCTGGCAGGCGCTGCTACTTAGCGACGGGCGGGTCGCGCAACTGGAGATTAAGGCAGTTGAGGGGGCCGGAGACGTCGCGCGCGGCACTGCGCCTTACCTCCGGCGCGTCCTCTCGGACGTCATGGAGCTTGTGGACTCCTCACGCCACGCCTGGCCCGCCACGGCGATCCTTGACGTCCTTAGCAATTAGCCCTGCCGTGTGATGCACCGCTCCCGGTGAGTACATGCATCGCAGGCAGGCAGGCGGGTCGCCGGAAACCGGAGATACCCTGCTTCCAATTCCGCTCTTCCCTTCTGCAGGAACTTGATCCCATCAAAGGCGGTGATCATCCCGTCTCGGTGGGTGAGATGTGTCCCCACGAATGTTGGCCCGGCGACGCAGCGTGGTCTCGCTGGACGGTGGTTGAGCGTGACGTGTGAGACGCCCATCAGCGACCAGCCGCTGTTCGCAAGCCGGTCGGCTTGCGGGCGCCCTCGCAGGCTTCAGCAGACCGCTCACTCGGTGCCTGTCCACTTCAATCGAGGTAACGGGTCGTCGCGGCGGCCCTGGACGCGCGCTGGAGGGACCTCAATCGACATCCGCAACCGTCAGTCTGGACGGTTGCCATCCCGGAGATACGAGAAGTTGCCATCGGAGCGCTCGGCGGTCGCCTGACATCGGCGTTCCTTCTGTACCTGGTTGCGGGATGCTGTTTGGGCGATCTTCAATCTCGGCTGGTCGTGGAACCGGCGACAGTGTCAGCGACCTGTCCCGGCCGTCAGTGCGAAGATCGCAGGCCAGATCACCAGACGACACCGACCCAGCCGACACATGCGTCAGCTGGTGCCAGCCCGGTTCGGATTGTCGCGACGCAAACAGCCTCCGCACTGCAACCCCTTCGTCAGTCCGACCGTGCCCCCAACCCGGTCCGCTTGCGGCGTACCGTTGCCGGCCTTGCAGGGCGAGATAGTCTTCAGCCGTCCTCAGCGAAGTCGAACACAAAGTAGGCACCCTCGTCGTGTGCTCGATCCGCGCGGATCCGCGCCACTCAGCGAAGTCTCCCGTTCCCGAGTGCGGGACAACGTGACCGAACCAGGTGCTGGGATCGGACTCCAGCCCGCCGTGGTGCACTGTGACGCTGCCTGTATGACCGTCGTCGGTCGATCCGTTGATTCGCTCGATCGCAACGTAGGCGCGTTGGCCCTCCACCGGTCCGGATGAAGCGAACAGTGCGGTGCTCGTCCCGACCAGCCCGGCGAAGAAGGTCTTGTTTATCCGGACTGCCCCAACCCAGTCGCCGTCAATGCCGTCGAGGGCTTGCTCGTCCCAGCTGATGACCGAGAACCGGGCCTCAATCGCGCCATGGACGAAACGGTAGCCCGACGTCACGATGGCTCAATGGACGGTCGGCAGCTGACGAGCGAGCAGCTGCTCGCCGACAACGACGACCACCCGCATTCTGCTTCGGTTGAGGAACGGCTACGGGCTGCAGCAGGTCCGAGGTGCTGGCCATCAGTAGTAGTACGGCTGCGGATCCGTAGGATCAGCAGCCGACGATGTCGAGGACTGGATCGCCGAGTAACTCGTCGATCGCCTCTGGCTGCGCCCCGATCCCGGCCCAGTGCGGGTCGACATCGCTGACGAAGATCCACGCGTGATCGGCCGGCCCGAGAAAGGCTGGAGGAACCGACGGTCCACCCCGTGGCCGAGGTCTGCCTCCCAGGTACCCAAACCGTCCAGCCGGCCCTCAAGCAACAGGTAGCGGCGATGGGAAGATCGACCATCACACGCGGACCTGAGGCGACCGGTCGCTGGTCGTACTTGAATCCGTCCCAGATGCACAGGTAGCAGTGGTCGCTCTCGGCACTGGGGATGTACCCCAAGACGCGGAGTGGATTCTATGGGCGCTACTTCACCACAGCACTTGAACTCGCCAACGCGATGGGCGAGGTCTCCACCGAGGGACGGCCCTTCGTGCCCCGCGACGTCGGCCTCGCCCAGTTCTGCATGGCCGGCGACTCGAAGGTGCTCAGTGAGGCGCAGCTGATCGCGTCGATCTGATCGGACCATCCTAGTGGCGATTCACGCAATCCGCTGCTGCATGCTCGTCACGCCGCGCCAGCTTTCGAGCCCAACTTCTGTCCTCTGCTGTCCCCGGTAGCGGAGTTTCCTGACCCGACCTAGTGGCGGCCTCTCGGTAACGATTGCATAACGAACGCGTGTTTACGGCGTTTTCATGGCCTGCGGCGGGCCAGAAACACCTGGTGGGCTATCTAGTCCGCGTCGAGACCCCTAGCTTGATTTGCAGTGCCTCCGTCCCCCAGGGCCAGGTGGCCCTAAATTAGGAGACCCGATGCGGCTTCACCGACTGTCCTTGCTTGCGCGTTCGCACTCCGCGATTGCAGCCGGCACCGTTTCGTTGCTTCTGATAGCTGGTCTGCCGGGAGTGGCTGCGGCGGCACCAACACCAGCCCCTGAACCGTCGAGCTCCGCGACAACTGCCGACGGCCAGCCAGCTGCGCAGAAGAAAACCCCCGAGGCTGGAGACCCGGCGGACGACGAGGCAACGGGTAAGCCGTCGGCCAGCGCGACGCCGACGACTGAGCCCACCGACCAGCCCAGTGAGTCGGCCAGCTCAGAACCGTCCACCAATGACTCGCAGCCACCGGAGAACCCTCCCGTGTCAGCGACGCCAGGACCAGCCGCCACCAAGACGCCGTCGGCGACACCGAATCCGACGGATCAGACGCCGGCGAAGGCCTCGAAGGCCGAGGTTTCTGCATTGCTGATTCCACCGGCGACCGGCAACGACGCGGTCATCACTGTCAAGGTAGGAGGTAACCGCACATCACTCACCGCTGTCGGCAATCTTGCCGGCGTCACCCTCGGCTTCTACGACACCCCAACGGGAGGGGCGCCCGCCTTCACGTGTGTCTCAGACATCACTGGTGACTGCTCGGTCATCGTGCCGAACACCCAGCCCACCGGGGCCAACCGGGACCACAGGTTCTGGGTCAGGCAGATCTCCACCGCATCGGGCTATTACACCAACCCGGCACTCGGCACCGGGGAGACGGTCGCCGCGGACCCGTACCGGTTCCAAACCGGCACCCAGCTACGCAACGGAACCACCTACCGGTCGACCGTCGACTTCATGATCTCGACCGGCACCAGCAACAACGAGGCGTCGGGCGGTATCTGGCAGAACTCGCTGGACAACCCGAGCTTCCCGGCCAAGTGCGGCATCAACGTTGCGCTGGTGCTCGACTTGTCCAACTCGGTGACTGACGCGCAGTTGGTCCAGCTGAAGGCGGCGGCCAACGGGTTCGTGGACGCCCTGACCGGCACACCGTCACAGGTCGGCACCTTCACATTCGCCACCAGTGCCCCAGCCAACACCGGCGACACACTGCCACTGACCCCGGTCTCTACCCCAGCCGGCGGGACGACAGTCAAGAACCGGATCAGCGGCTATCGCAAGCCGGGCGGTGATGGCGGTGGCACCAACTGGGACCGCGGTATCTACCAGGTCGCACAGTCCACCTCGACGTTCGATGTAGCCGTCGTGATCACCGACGGCAATCCAACCTTCTACGCAGGCGGCGAGGGTCCGGGCAACCGTACCCGGTTCCGCGAGGTGGAAAACGGCATCTTCTCCGCCAACGCCATCAAGGCCGAGAAAACGAAGGTGATCGCCTTCGGGGTCGGCGACGGTATCGGCAACAGTGGCAGCGGGGACAACCTGCGGTCCATTTCCGGGCCGACACTGAACACGGACTACTACCAGACGACCGACTACCAAGATGCCGGCGACCAGCTACGGGACCTGGCGCTCGGCAACTGCACCGGCTCGATCACCGTTGTCAAGCAGGTGGTCCCCGCCACGGCACCGCCGGGATCGACGACCGGCGCCACACCAGCAGGCGGCTGGACGTTCGCCGGGACCGGCTCCGCCAACGTCAGCTTCGACGCCCCGAACTCCCGAGTGACGGCCGCAGGGACCGGTGCCGCGAACTTCCCGCTCACCTTTACCGGCGGAGCCACCACCGGACCGGTCACGCTCACGGAGACACAGCAGGCCGGCTACACCCTGCAGCAGGTCGGCGGGAATAACGCGGTATGCACAAGGGTCGACACCGGTGCGTCAGTGCCGGTGACCAACAGCGGCGCCACCGGTTTCACGGTCACCGCCGCAAACACCTTCCCGGTCAGCTGCACCGTCTACAACCGCACACCCAACCCGTCCGCCCAAGTTGTGCTGGACAAAACCTGGGTGGTCAACGGAACGACTTACGCCGAGGGCACCCAGCCGCCCGGCCTGGTCGCCGCCGGCACCATCAACGGCACCAACCAGCCCTGGGGAGTCCCCAGGGGCGGATTCACGGCGGGCGACAACGTCGCCCTGAACGAGTCGCTGTCGACCCCGCCGACACAGTGCACGCTGGACTCGAGCCGACTCACCAGTGCGAACGGGACCACCGTTGATCTTCCGCTGCCCTCGAACCAGACGCTGGCGAGCGACCTGAACACGTACGGCATCACCAACGTCTTGACCTGTCCCACCAAGCTCACTTTGACGAAAACGGTCCGGTTCGGCGAGGTGGCGCCGACCGTGTGGACCCTCGACGCCGTTGCACCGGCCGGGGCGGCGCCGGGACCGAACGGGATCTCGGGATCCGCTGGCGCCACCGCACCGGTCACACCGGCCGTCACCTACCCCCTCGCCGAGTCCGGCGGACCAATTCAGTACGCGCAGGCCGTCGCCCCGAACGCCAACCTGATCGCCGGTTCCACCGGTAGCTGGAACTGCGTCGAGGTGGCCAAGGACGGCACCACGGACATCCCGGGCTTTGCCGACGGTCTCAACGGCGGCGTCACCGTCCCGTTCGGAACCTGGGTACGGTGCACCGCTATCAACGACACCGCGTTGCTGACCCTGGTCAAGGAGGTCGTCGATGACAACGGCGGCACCGCCGTGCCCAGCGACTGGAACCTGACGGCCGCCCCAACGGGCACTTTCCCGCCCGGGCTGCCGGTCGAGACCCATCCCGGTGCAGACTTCGCCGATGCGGTGCAGTTCACTGTCCGACCGGGGGTCGACTATGACCTGTCCGAGGCTGGTGGGCCGCCCGGCTACACCAACACGGCGATCGAGTGCGAAGTCGCCTCACCACGTATGGCGGCCACACACATCACGCTGAAACCGGGCGATCGGGGTGTCTGTTTCTTCACCAACGACGACCGGCAGGCGCGGTTAACCCTGCTGAAGACCGTGGTCAACGACAACGGTGGCACCGCCGTCGACACCGACTGGACCCTGACCGCCGACGGCCCCACCGACGGGGTCAGTGGTGTCGAGGGTGACCCGTCGATCACCAACACACCCGTCAACCCCGGCAACTACACCCTGACCGAAACCGGTGGACCGGCCGGCTACACCGCCACCGCCTGGACCTGCCAAAACGCCGCCGGCGACCCGGTCACCGTCACCGACGCCACCATCCCGGTCGCGCTCGGCGACAACCTCACCTGCACCATCACCAACAACGACCAGGCAGCCCAGCTGACCCTGCTGAAGACCGTGGTCAACGACAACGGTGGCACCGCCGTCGACACCGACTGGACCCTGACCGCCGACGGCCCCACCGACGGGGTCAGTGGTGTCGAGGGTGACCCGTCGATCACCAACACACCCGTCAACCCCGGCAACTACACCCTGACCGAAACCGGTGGACCGGCCGGCTACACCGCCACCGCCTGGACCTGCCAAAACGCCGCCGGCGACCCGGTCACCGTCACCGACGCCACCATCCCGGTCGCGCTCGGCGACAACCTCACCTGCACCATCACCAACAACGACCAGGCAGCCCAGCTGACCCTGCTGAAGACCGTGGTCAACGACAACGGTGGCACCGCCGTCGACACCGACTGGACCCTGACCGCCGACGGCCCCACCGACGGGGTCAGTGGTGTCGAGGGTGACCCGTCGATCACCAACACACCCGTCAACCCCGGCAACTACACCCTGACCGAAACCGGTGGACCGGCCGGCTACACCGCCACCGCCTGGACCTGCCAAAACGCCGCCGGCGACCCGGTCACCGTCACCGACGCCACCATCCCGGTCGCGCTCGGCGACAACCTCACCTGCACCATCACCAACAACGACCAGGCAGCCCAGCTGACCCTGCTGAAGACCGTGGTCAACGACAACGGTGGCACCGCCGTCGACACCGACTGGACCCTGACCGCCGACGGCCCCACCGACGGGGTCAGTGGTGTCGAGGGTGACCCGTCGATCACCAACACACCCGTCAACCCCGGCAACTACACCCTGACCGAAACCGGTGGACCGGCCGGCTACACCGCCACCGCCTGGACCTGCCAAAACGCCGCCGGCGACCCGGTCACCGTCACCGACGCCACCATCCCGGTCGCGCTCGGCGACAACCTCACCTGCACCATCACCAACAATGACATCGCACCGGAATGGACGGTCGCCAAGTCCAGTGATCCGGAATCCGGGACGACCGTGTCGCCCGGCTCCTTGATCACCTACACGATCACCGCCACCGAGGCCGGAGACATCGACCCGACCGGTGTGGTCGTCACCGACACCCTGACCGACGTGCTTGCCCACGCCACCCTTGTCGACGGCAGCATCGAACCCAGCACCGGCAACGCCGCTGTCATGGGCGACAGTCTGGTCTGGAACATCGGCACACTGACTGGCACCCAGACTCTGAGCTACACGGTGCGGGTCGACGACGACGCATTCGACGTCACCATGCGCAACGCCATCACCGCCATCGGCTCGGAGCCACCAGATCACTGCGCAGGCGAGATCGTTCCAGCCGCGGCCGTTCGCGTCGGAACCGCTGCACAAGTCAGCGATCCATGTTCGACGACGCACACGACACCGCAAGAGCCCCCGCCAGGGCCGGGGCCAGGACCCGAACCTGGACCAGGACCTGACCTGCCAAACACTGGAGGGCCAAGTGCTGCTCTGATAATCGGAGGCCTATTACTCGCTGGCACCGGGATTAGCTTCCTCCGCGGGTCTCGTCGTAGACGGAGCCGAATCTAGCCCCGGAGCATCAACTGCTCAAGATCGCCCGGGTCGGGGACACATCACGGGACGAATGCGCGATGGGATTAGCCAACCACTCGTAGCGTGCCGAGATCCGCGACCGCGGCTCCCATACGGGATCGCTACCTTCGCGGCCCGACGAATTCTCCGCGGGTCGTGGCAACGCGGTGGCTGCTGACCAGCCCAAAATGAAGTCAAAGGAATACTAGTGGCCTGTCTCGTAAATGGGTAGACCGTCTGGTCGTATCCTGTCGGTGTGACTGCTGCCGCCGCACCGTTGGTTGTCTCTCCGGCTCAGCGGGAGGTGCTGGAGAAGGTGGCACGTTCGAGCACGGCTGCGCATCGCGAGGTGCTGCGTGCACGGGTGCTGCTTGACCTCGGCGATGGGGCGGGGAACAAGACTGCAGCCGCTCAACACGGGGTGACCGCGGTGACCGTGCGGGCTTGGCGGTCAGCGTTTGAGACCGACGGGCTGTCGGGCTGGGGCACGGTGAAGAAGGGTCGTGGTCGCAAGCCGGTGATCAGTGAGGAGAAGATCGCCGAGATCGTGGAGCTCACCGCCAAGACCGTTCCGCCGGGTCACACGCACTGGTCCTGCCGGTCGATGGCGAAGCGGGTCGGGGTCAGTCCGGCGACGGTGCAGCGGGTCTGGTCCGAGCTGGGCCTGCAGCCTCATCGGGTTGACACGTTCAAGGTCAGCAACGATCCCCGGTTCGCCGAGAAGCTGATCGACGTGGTCGGCTTGTATCTGGATCCGCCGGAGAAGGCGATCGTGTTGTGTATGGATGAGAAGTCCTCCGTCCAAGCTTTGGACCGGACTCAGGCGTCACTGCCCCTGCGGCCGGGTCGGGCCGCGACGATGACCCACGACTACAAGCGCAACGGCACCACGACGCTGTTCGCCGCCTTGGACGTGCTGACCGGCACGGTGATCGGTCAGTGCCTGCCCCGCCATCGGCACGAGGAGTTCTTGATCTTCTTGAAGACCATCGACCGTGAAGTTCCTCGCCAGCTCCAGGTGCATCTGATCTTGGACAACTACTCCACCCACAAGCACGCCGCCGTGCAGGCCTGGTTGAAGCGGCACAAGCGGTTCCACCTGCACTTCACCCCAACGTCGTCGTCGTGGCTGAACCAGGTCGAGCACTGGTTCCGCGACCTCACCGACAAGAACCTGCGCCGCGGGATCTTCGCCAGCGTTCCCGACCTGATTGCCAGCATCCAGACCTACATCGACGCCAGCAATGCCGACCCCAAGCCCTATGTATGGACCGCTACGGCCGAGTCCATCCTTGCCAAGGTCGCCCGCGCCCGAAACGTCCTCGACCAACGGATCAATCAAAACTGAGACGGACCACTAGAAGGAGATGCGTCACCTGCTGGGTGATGGTGGCCATGCAGAATCGGGTCCTGATCACCGGCGCCATAGTGTGCATCGTGTTCGAGGGGCGGGTGGCCTAGACTCGGCGGGCAAGGGAGGAACGATCCGGCGGATCACCGAGCGGACCCGCGGACGCGTGTTCAAGCACATCGCCTTGCCGACCCCCGACCGAGCGTAAGAAGTCCCAGATGTATGTCCAGCGCTACGTCGCTTACTTCTCCTCCGCGGATGAGATCGCCATCTTCGACCGCAGTTGGCACAATCGTGCCGGTGTCGAGCTCGCGATGGGCCACTGCCACCCCGGAGCAGAGCGCTTTCTCGAGTTGGTGCCAGCGGTCGAGAAAGCGATGGTCGACAACAGCATCATTGTGATCAAGTACTGGCTCAATGTGAGTGTGGAGGAGCAGACCCGGCGGCTCGAGAACCGGGATCGAGGAGGCCCGCAAAGGTCTGCAAGTTGTCCCCGAGTCCTACAGCCGTCACTTCGACTACTGCAGGGCTCGCGACACGACGATCGCCGCTACCGATAGGAATGCGCCGGGTGGTTCATCGTCGACAACGACGATAAGAAGCGCGGCCGGCTCAACATCATCAACCAGCTGCTGAGCCAGATCCCGTACGAGCCACTCCCTGCCCGAAGCGTGAACATGGCCCCGCAGGCGCCAGTCCGCGGGGATATGAAGAGCCGAAGCTGGCGCTACGCCAGATCCCGACGCCCTTCTAGCGCGAATCGGTTGGCTAAGCGGTCCTCGCCGCGCGCGGGCCGATGCGAGGGCCCAGATGATGAGGAGGTCGACTGCGATCAGCAGGATGGCCCAAAAGGGCGAGTACGGCAGCCAGGTGAAGTTGATCACCGCCGATAGTGCGGCGATGACGATTCCGGCCATCAGAGCCCATCCCTGACCGAGCAGCAGGCAGATACCGATCGCGATCAGGGCCAGACCGATCAGGAGGTGAATCCACCCCCAGGCGGTCAGGTCGAAGGTGTAGATGTAGCGCGGCGCCACCATGATGGCGCTCACTGAAATTCCCCATTGATGCTCATCGAAAGTCCCCACCCGTGTGGCTCCGCCACCGAGGGCGGGTCTCCTTCGAGGCTGGTGGTCTCTGACCACTCACCAGCTGTTCGAAGGAGACCCGTTTCTCATGATCACACGGGAGGAAGACGTGGACATCCACGCGCTTCGCCGGCAGGGCTGGACGATCACCGCGATCGCCAACCATGTCGGCAGGGACCGCAAGACGGTCCGGGACTACCTGAACGGTAAGCGCGAACCGGGGGTGCGGAAACGCGCTGATGATCCGTTCGCCCCGTTCGTCGACTACGTGACCGCGAGGCTGGTCGAAGACCCGCATCTGTGGGCGATCACCTTGTTCGACGAGCTGGAAGCTCTCGGGTTCACCGCGTCGTATCAGACGTTGACCCGGCAGATCCGGGCCCGGAACCTCCGCCCGGCCTGTGCGGAATGCGGGCGGGTGACGGAGCGGGCGAACGCGGTCATTCCGCATCCGGCCGGGGAGGAGACCCAGTGGGACTGGCTGGACCTGCCCGACCCGCCCGCTGCGTGGGGGTGGGGGTCGATGGCGCACCTGCTGGTCGGCTCCCTGGCCCATTCCGGGCGGTGGCGCGGCTATCTGTCGCCGTCGATGCATCAGCCGCATCTGGTGGAGGGGCCTGGACCGGATCACCCGCGGCCTGGGTGGGGTCACGAAGCAGTGGCGGTTCGACCTGGGAATGACAAGTTCGTTTGGCCCCACTGTGCTGGCTTGATTTGGCCCCACCCGCAGGGGTTGTGCCTCCTTCGCTGGTCGTTGTTGATCATGGTTTGCGTTGCCTTGTTGTCTTGAGTCGGTAGCTGTCGGTGCCGGTTTGGATGATGTGGGCGTTGAAGGTGAGTCGGTCGACGACGGCGGCGGCGAGTCGGGGGTCGGTGAACGTGTTTCCCCATTCGGAGAACGGGGCGTTGGATGCGCACGCGATCGAGGCTCTTTCTTCGCGGGCGGTGATGATCTGGAAGAGGAGCTCTGCGCCGCGCGGGTCGAGGGTCAGGTAGCCGATCTCGTCGAGGCAGAGCAGGTCGATCCGGGCGTAGCGGCCGATGATCCGGGACAGTTGTTTGTCGTCGGCGGCTTCGGCGAGCTCGTTGACCAGTTGGGCGCAGGTGATGTAGCGGACCCTCCGGCCTTGTTCGGCGGCGCAGGTGCCGAGGGCGATCAGTAGGTGCGTCTTCCCGGTGCCGGAGTCACCGAGGAGGACCAGTGGCTCGCCGGCGTCGATCCAGGCTCCTGCTGCGAGGTGGCCGAGAACGGCCGGAGTGAGATCGCCGATCCGGGTGTGGTCGAAGTCGGCGAGTCGTTTGGTGCGGGGAAACTTGGCTTCGTTGACCATCCGGATCCGTCGGCGCGCGTCGCGTTCGTCACACTCGGCGTTCAGCATCTCGGCCAGAAACGCCTTGTGCGACAGTCGTTGCTTCGCTGCCGCGGCGGCCATCACGCCGGCCTGGGCACGGATCGTGGGCAGCTGCAGGGTCTTCGCCGCCGTCTCGATCGCAGCATCGGCGGCTGACTCGGCCAGCCGGGACACCGTCACGGCCGCGGTCATGCCGACGCTCCACTCAACAGCTGGTCGTAGCCGGTCAGCGACGGCACCGACCGTTCTCCGCCGACACCGACCGGTTCGACCGGCGCGATCGGCACTGCAGGGCCTGGATGGTCGGCTCTTCTGGCCTCGACCGCGACCAGGTCGGGATCGACGCTGTCCAGCCGGGCCGCCGCTGTCAGGCCGGCGATCACCGCAGCTGCGGGAAGGGTCCGATGGAGCAGCAGCACCCCGATCAGCGCCCTGGTGCCGGCGCCGTCGCCGAGCCGGCGCCGTGCCGTGTCCCAGAACCGTTGATGAGCCTCGGTGAACACACCGGACCCCCTGGCCGAGACGAGCGCGGTCGCGCCCGGCAACGCACCGGGTTTACGAGCAAGCACTTCCAGGTAGTGGTCCAGCAGCAGGTCCTCGGTGCCCTTGGCCAACGACCGGGTGTGTCGGGCCACGACCGTGGTGGCGTCGAGCACGGTAATTGTGGTCGCGCCGAGCCGGACCTCGAGCCGTCGTCCGGCGAAGCGGGCGGGCACCGAGTAGTACGACTGCCGGACACAGACCCGGGCCTTCGCGTCGACCCGGCACGACAACACCAATGCCACATCGAACACCTCGACCGGCAACGGCCGCAGCATCGGCAACTCCCGGGCCGCGGACTGTCCCACCGTCTCGACGCGGGCTCCGATCCGGCGGGCGTCATCGCGGGTATCGGCGGCAGCTAACGCCTCGTTCAACGCCGCCAACGATCCGACATGCGGAATCGGGGTCAGATGGCGGCGACGGAACCGGCCGATCTCACCTTCCACCCCACCCTTCTCATGGGCCCCGTCGATCCCGGGCTGGCAGAAGAAAGAGTCGTAGCCGTATTCTCACCTTTCGCTGCCTGTCTGGCGTGCTGCCGGCGAGGGTTATCGGCTGCTGGGCATTCCCAAGTGAACGGTTCCAGCGCGGGCGCGTCGGTCGATCTGGGCGAGTTTGTCGGCGGCGCCGGTCAGGCTGATCTTGAGCCCTTCGACTTCACCGAGCCAGCCCTCGCGTCGGGCTTCGGCGATGCGAGCGGTCAGGTTCTCGCTGATTTCGACCAGGCGGTCGCGCTGCGCGGGGTCTGGGCAGCAGCATGGGGCAGCGGACGCAGCATGCTCATGAATGCAGGGTGTGGCGAAGGCGCGTCCGCAGGTGCCGATGGAGACCTTCCGGCGTTCGAAGTGGCCCAGGAACTCGTCCCATTCGTCGTCTGTCGGGGTGCGGTATTCCTCGCTCGGTCGTAGTGCGCGGCGGCGGGCCATGAACGCGCGGTGGCCTGGTGATCGCTTCGTCGGGGTAGACGGCGGCGTAGCCCATGGTGGCGTTGATGTCGCGGTGACCGGCGACGAGCTTGCGCGATGTGCGGCGGCATCCCGTTCATGATCGCGTCGGTGATCAACAGTCTGCGAAAGTCGTGCGGGGTGAACGCTGAGCGGCTCACCCAGTCCGGGTCGGTGAGACCGGTGCCCACCAGCGCGGCTGTCCAACATATCGCGGATCGTCTGCTGGTGATTGCACGGTGTTCGTGGCCGTACGGCGTTGAAACAGCAACGGTGCCGGTTGTTGCCACACCTTCTCCCGATGTCGTAGGCCGGCAGGGCGGGGATGGGCCGTCGACACCGCGGACCCGGTGGATGATCATCGCCAGCACCTCGGCCAGCTCGGGGCTGACCACCAGTAGGCGTTCGGTGTCGGTCTTCGACGGGGCGATCTGCAGCAGCGGCACGACCTCACCGGTGGTGGGCAGCCGGTACTGGATCACGCTGTGATGGGACAGCTCGCTGAGCTCTTCGATCCGAATACCGGTGGACCGGAGGATCTCCACCGTTGCCCAACCCCAGAAGGCGTACTCCTCTTCATAGCCGAGGTCTCGGCGACGTCCAGTGTCGGCTCCTCCGCCCACACCTTGGTGACGGCCGAGCGGCGCAGCGCCACCCGCCGCGCGGCCAGCCCGGCTGCGATGAATGTGTCCCCGGGTCGGGCGGCGCGGGCGGCATCCAAGGTGGCAGCGGTGTCGAGGCGGCGCTGGTTCACCGTGCGGACCAGCACCGGCAGAATCGGGAGCCGGTCTCGGGTCCGGCTGTCCATGCGGGCCTTGCGGTGCCGCTGGTCCTTGCGTCGGCTGATTTCCTCACTGCCCACCGGTGAGGGCGCCACCCAGGCCGCCCACCGGCTCGGGTCCTCGAGCGCCCAATGCGCCAGATCCAAGTAGAACGCCCGCACGGGGGTCAGGCACTCGCGGTAGTTGACCCTCGGTGCGCTGACCACGGCCGGGCGGCCGTCCGGCCCACGGACCGTCTTGGTGATCGTCCGCAGCCGTTGCTTCCAACCGTCGGCGACAGCAGTCGGCAGCTGCAAGTTCGTGATCTCGGGATGATGGCGCTCGATGTCGGCCCAGAACAGCCCGACGAGATACCCCGCCAGGGACTCCAAGCTGGGTAGTCCAACGCGAGCTGCCGTTCCCGCAGATAGTCGACCAGCAGGTCCCGCATCAGCTGGACCCGCAGCCGATAGCGGTCGACGATCTGCTCGGCGTATCGCTGGCCGGAGGTGCGCAACTGCCGCAGGTCGGCGGTGCGTCCGACCCGAGTATGCCCATCGCGTGCAGAAGCCGGTAGAATAGATGAGTAGCGCCGACCGCAGTGCCGCGAGCTCCGGCCTCAGCATCCAGCAGCTCGAGAACATCGTCGGTAGTGACGTCGGCGAGCAGGCCGCCCTTGGCGGCCAGCATGATCGCTGCCCGATAGGTGGTGCGGGTGCGCCCCGCAGGGGCAACGTCAGGGTTCGACGCGCACAACGATTCCAGCCGGGCGAACCCGGCCGGGTCTCGGTGGCGGGCCGTCGCGTCGGGTCAGGCTGCCGTGTGTGAACCGGGCCGCCACCAACCAGCCCATCGACGGCCGCATGATGTCCAGACCGATCAGCTACCGCAGCGCCCGGAAGAACCCATCCTCGCGGGACTCACCGTGGCCACTATCGGCCAGCCATCCGAGCGGCGTCTGCCGCCAGACGGCGGCGTCGTTCTCGACTCCGCTGGCCAGCCAGCGTTCTTGCCAACTGCCGCCGGCTGTTGGTCCAGCCAGTCCACGGCCAACTCGATCCCGACCCGATGCGCGGACCTGTTCCTGCGCGAGGACACCTCCGCCGAGTGAGTCGAGCCACCACCTCACGACGAGTCAGCGATCCGGCCGGCCACGGCCGCGTCGCCGACGCCAGGGGCGTCGGTTGGGCCAGCGACAGTGTGGGCTCAACGGCTTCGGCCGTGCCCACTGTCATGACGTCGTCCCGAACAGCACGGCGAGAGTTTCAGGCGATAGCCCGGCGCGGGCGGCGGCGTGGTCCTCGCCGCCGCCTGCGCGCTCTGGGAGGTGTGATGCGCCAGCACGCGGCGAATTACCTCCTCCTTGCGCGGGTTCAAATACAGCTGCGTTGTTGAGAGCTGGGCATGACCCAGCACGAACTGCACATCGGTTAACGGCAACTGCGGATCTTGCGCCATCCGATAGGCGGCGGTATGCCGAAGCGCGTGCAGCGTCGCCGTACCGCCTGCGGCCTGCAGCCGCTCGCTCGAACATCGCGATGCAGCGGCGTGATCGGTCAGCGGGCGGATCGGGATCCGCAGGGTCCACCACAGGGGCTTCTCGGCGCCGATGGGAACCAGTCCTTCCATCTGGACCTGGTAGAGCCGCAACCAGACGAACGCGTCACTCGAGGCCGGCAGCTGCTGGACCGCACCGCCCTTGCGTGTCACCGTGATCAGCTGTCGCCCCGCATCGACGCCGGCCTGGTGACCAACAGCAACTCCGACGCCCGGCACCGGTTGAGACATAGAAGGCGACCAGGCCCGGTCTCGATGCGAGGCGAGCCGGTGAAGATCTCGTTGAACTCCCCATCGGCACGCTGCGCGGAATCCGCGTCGGGACCGTCGGCCGATACCGACCCGCCCGTTCGTTGCGGAAGGCTCCATTGGATTGTGGTGAGCATGGCGGCGGTCTCGCGGCGAGCCCGATCGAGCGGGAACGGTTCAAGATCGGCCCCGTTCCCGCCTCCAGATGGAAGTCGTAGAAGCCCCGCAACACCGTCTCCGCATGAACCCGAACCGACGCGCCAGCCCTGGTCGGTCCTGCCAGGACGCCCGCCAGCATCATCCAGCGGCAGAAGTCCCGCGCTTCTCGACCGCGAGGCACGGTTCCACTCCACCCCGATCGCCCACAAGAACCGGAACCAGCGCAACAGGTCCATCGCAACGAGCGGCTGTCGACGCGAGCGACCACACGCCTGCAGATCCCGCAGAACTCCGCCACCGCTCCACCCACCCCCAACGCATCACAGCTACCAGCCAGCTCTATCCACACCACCCCTCTCACCGTCAACGCAGCAAGATCACGATCTCCATCCTCTCCTCCACTCAACATACCACACCAACCAAACAGCTCCACCACCCGCGTGTCGTGTTCAGTCCGTGGGAACGCATCGCGACGAACCGGGGATGCTCGAACCTGTCCCGACCCAACGCGACCCGGATCACCGCCGGCTTCAAGTTGTCGTAGCGGATCATCCCGGTCGGCACCCCACCAAACGCCTCGAACGCTCGCACATGCCCGTCCAGGAACGACTCCTGGGACTGGTTGGCATAGGCGTAGTGGAACGCCTTCCCGGAGTGCGACAACCGCATGCAGAACATGTGCAGCTTCATCGCCACACCAGCGATCGAGGCAACGAAATCGCCGAAGTCGACTTCAGCCTCCTCCGCGACCAGGTGGGTCTGCGGAACCATCACCTGACATCGGCCAGCGCCGATCTCGACCCGCAGCCGGGCCACCAGGTTCCGCACCGTCGACTCCCCGACCTGGGCGTCTTCCTCCTCGACCAGCCGCTGCCAGATCCGACGCGCGGTATGCCGCTGCTTCCGCGGCACCGTAAGGTCCTCAACCAGCCAACGCCGGACAAGCTCAACATGCTGACCCGTGACTGGAGCAACCCGGTCCGGGACCTTCCTTACCGGCGGGACCGCCGCCGTCAACGCCTGACGCACCGTCCGCCGGTGCACACCATGACGCTTCGCCAGCGCCCGGACCGACATTCCCTCATCACGCGAGTCACGTCGGATACGTTCGAACTGCTCCACTCTCGATCTCTCCTTCACACCCTCCACCTTCCGGAACGCCTTGGCAGGACGAACCGAAAGTAGAAGGGAACGGGTGGTCGAGGGTGGGGCCACACCGAGCCAGCACTAACCCAAAAACCGGGGCCAAATCAGGCTGTCACACCCACACTACGGCGTGTTGATCAAGATCTGCCCGCCTCGAGCGGGGCACCGCAAAGGGGTGGTGGAGAAGATCAACCACTCCGCGGCGCAGCGCTGGTGGCGGACCCTGGCCGACGAGCTGACCGTGGAGCAGGCCCAGGCCGACTGTGACCGGTTCGCCACCGTCCGCGGCGACACCCGGCTCCGCCGCAGCCACAGCGCCGATCACAAGGCCACGGTCGCCACCGTGGCGGCACGGGAGCCGCTGCGGCCGGTCCCGCCGGTCCCGTATCCGCTGGACCTGACCGCGACCCGGGTCGCGTCACGGCAGGCGCTGGTGTCCTACCGCGGGAACCAGTACTCGGTGCCGCCCGAGCTGGCCTCCGGCACGGTCACCGTGTCCCAGACTCTCGACGGCGGAATGCTCGACATCTCCACCAGCACAGGGATCGTGATCGCCCGACACCGGCTCGAACCCGACGGTGCCGGCGTCCAGGTCCGCGACCACGGACACGTCGCCGCCCTCGACACCCTCGCTATGAAAGCTGCCGCCGCGGCCCGCGGGCCACACCGCCGCAAGGAACGGATCCCACCCGGTGAAGCCGCCCGCGCTGCGGCCGCGACCCTGCGCGGCGATCAACCGGCACCACCAACGACCAGCACCGTTATCGACCTCGCCGCCTACGAACGCGCCGCCCGTGGAAGGAGCACCCTGTCATGATCAACAACTCTGGATCGACCACAAGCAACGAGAAGTTGCCGTTGACCGCTGCAGCCGCCTCCACCTACCAGTAGCTGCGTGCGCATCTGGCCACCCTCCGGCTCGACACCGCCGCCGAGCAGCTCCCAGCCGTCCTCGACCAAGCCAGCACCGAAGGACTCAGCCTGACCGCCGCCCTCGAACGGCTCCTCAGCCTGGAGGTCGACGCCACCGAAGCCCGCCGGCTCGCCGGCCGGCTCCGGTTCGCCTGCCTCCCCACCCCCGCCACATTGGAAGACTTCGACTTCGACGCCGCCTCCGGCGTCGACCCACACCTGATCGCCGACCTCGGCACCTGCCGCTACCTCGAATCGGCCACCAACATCTTGCTGATCGGACCACCCGGCGTGGGGAAGACCCACCTTGCCGTCGGGCTCGCCCGCGCGTCCGTACACGCCGGCTACCGCACCTACTTCACCACCGCCGCCGACCTCGCCGCCCGCTGCCACCGAGCTGCCATCGAGGGCCGCGGGGCCACGACCATGCGCTTCTACGCCGGACCCACGCTGCTCGTCGTCGGCCTATGCCGACACGGCGACTATGCCGAGGCGGAGGTCGTCGTTGTTTCCGGCGACGACGTTGCCGGTCTTGTTGTCGGCATAGTTACAGGCTTTCGAGGAACGCGTGGCAATCCCCTGGAACCGTGGAGGCTCCTCTTAGCTGGTTTTTGATCTTGTGGGCCCGCTCCCGATGGCGGCCGGTGGGTGTGCGTCCGGAGCCGGTGTCAAGGCTGGCCGCAGGCCACCCCGGAGGGGCTGGCCTTGACACCGGTGAGGACGACACCATAATCGGCTGGTCGGGTGGCGGGTCATCGTCAGGCGCCGAGCTCGTAGCTGATCGGAGACTGCATCCCGATCGAGGAGTGGCGCCGATCCAGGTTGTAGTCATCGATGAACGCCGCCACCGCCACCTGGGCCTCGGCCCGGGTGTGGAAGTGTTCGGTGGAGCGGAGCTCGAACTCCAAGGTGGAGTGCCACGACTCGATCACCGCATTGTCCAGCGCCGATCCGGGCCGGCCCATCGACTGAAGCACCCCCATCCGGCCGCAGGCCTCCCGGAAGCTGTGGGCGGTGAACTCGCTGCCCTGATCGGTGTGCAGGATCACCCCGGCCACGGTTTCCTTCCCACCGCGGACCGCGACCGCCATCGCCAGCGCGGCATATGCGGTGGCGGTGTCGTGATGGGCACTCATCGCGAACCCGACGATCCGCCGCGACGCCACATCCAACACACTGTCCAAGTAGAGCTTCCCCTCGTCGGTGACGATCTCGGTGCCGTCGCCGTACCACTTCCGATTGACCTGGTCAGCGCCAAAATCACGGCCGATCAGATCCGGTGCCCGCCACTTGCCCTTGCTGGGCCGGGTGGTCTGTTTGCGGCGCCGCTTCGGCCGGGCCCGCAGACCGAGCTCGGCCATGATCTTCGCGACCGTGTTCACACTCACCCGCCAGCCCCTATCCCTTAGGTCGGCGGTGATCCGGGGAGATCCGTACCGGCCCCGATGCTTCGCGAACAACTGGCCGATCTCGACCGCCAAAGCGGCCCGGCGGGCATGCTGAGGTGACGGGTCGCCGTGGCACCACTTGTAGAACCAGGCCGGCGATACCGCCAATGCCCGACAAGCTGTCGCGTGGGGGATCCCGTGCTCGACCCTCTGAATAGCGATGAAGCCGGCCACGCTCACCGGCCTCCCATCGCCTCTTGAACCCAGAGGGCCACCGAGCGCTTGAGAACATCACGCTGCATCGCCAGCTCCGCGTTCTCCCGCCGCAACCGGACCAGTTCCGCCCGCTCGTCAGTGTCCAAGACCCCGCCCGGATCACCATGACGGCGCCGCTCCGCAGCACACCAGTTCCCCAACGTGCCCTCGTTGATACCCAGATCACGGGCCACCTGCGCGATCGGCTTTCCGGTCTCCCGAACAATCCGAACCGCACCCTGCCTGAAGTCCTCGTCGAACTTCCGTCGCGTCTCTGCCACCGCCGCCTCCTTAAGGCGATGTCTCCACGTTACGAGGGGAAACCCAAACCAGTACGCTGACCGGTGCCCCCGGGTGAGGAAATTCGACGCCTGCCTCGGGTGCGGGCAACAGCTTCGAAGCGGCATGAACGGCTCCGGTACGTGTGGTCACGTCGAGTTTGGTGAAGATGGAACGCAGATGAGCACCGACTGTGCGAGGACTCAGGTAGAGCCGACCCGCGATCCCGGTGTTGGTAAGGCCTTCACTGACGAGCGCGAGAATTTCAACCTCGCGGGCACTCAGGCCGCTTGAGCGTAAAGTGACAAGGGTGACGAGCTCGTTGATCTGGTGAGCGACCAGGTCCAGAGCGTATTCCGGAGTCAGGGCCCGGCCGGCTGCGTGGCTGATCGCCCAGGTTCGGTTGTCCAACCGATCCCGAAGTAGTCGGGTAGTGGCGTCCAGTCTGCTCGGATAGCCGGTCCAGGATGCTGACTCGTACGTCTCACGCCAGGTGGAGATCGCGCCACAGAGCTGTGCGGCGGCCTCGTTCTGCTCCCAGAAAGACGCGATCACCGCGACCACCTCCATCAGATCGGCTGTACTCGCGATGAAGCGCTCGTCGCGTACACCGACAAGCACCCCTTGGAGGGCATCGAGGGCTGGCAGCCATTGGCCAAGGTCAGCGTGTAGGCGCCCCAGCTCGAGCGAGCTCTGACAGGCACCGAACGGGCTGTCAAGCTCGTCGAACCGCTGCCGGGCGCCGATGAACCGCTTGACCGCGCCGTCCGGGTCGCCTGTGCTTCGAGCGACCCAGCCGAGCACCAGAAAGCACCAGGCGGCGCCTTGCTGATCACCGGCATCCTCGCATCGCGCGAGGCTTTCTCGAAGGTCGCGCAGGCATTGATCGACATCTCCAAGCATGAGGCAGGCGCGGCCGTGGTCGCGTATCGCGGCGGCCGCTCCTCCTTGGTCGCCGATCGACTCGAACAGCTGGCGGGCTTCGGTCATCAGAGGCTTTGCCTTAGCCGGGTTTGAACCCGAGGTGCGTAGCCCAAGCACGTGGGTGGCTTTGGCGCGGGCCCTTACGCCAGCCGTCGCCCCCTCCGCGGGGCGCATCGCAAGCGCATCGATCAGGCGCTCTTCTCGCAGTGCCGCCGAGGGCGAACTGAACACCCAGAAAGCATCCAACCCAACAGCCAACCGCGCCGCCTCCTCCGCATGCCCCACTGCGATGGACCATCGCGTCGCCTCGTCGATGTTCGCGAGATCGGCACCGAGGGGGTCGGACCACGAGGGCTCGACCGGCGTGTTCCAGGAGCCTTTCTCCAAGGTGTCGACCAGGTCGGCAAAATAGGCAGCATGCCGGTCGCGAGCCTGCCGACGAGATTCCGCCCGATCCCACGCGTACTCACGCACAAGCGCGTGCATCTGGTATCGACTGGCGCCATTGCTGGCCGGAAGCCGCTGGATGAGAGCGCGCTCGATCAACGTAGCGATTGAGGCGAGATCGGCACCGGCTACGACCTCTGCCGCGTTCCGCGTGAAACCTCCGACGAACACTGACAGAGCGCTCAGTACTTGGCGAGACTCGGGATCGAGGAGGAACCATGAGCTGGCCAGGACGGCGTCGAGGCTGCGGTGTCGTTCCTCCACGATGGTCGAACGCGAGTCGATTCTAGTTCGCAGCTGTCGAATCTGTCCGAGCAGGTCATCAGGTGACAGCACGCGCACCCAACTCGCAGCCAGCTCTATCGCGAGAGGAAGGCCGTTCAACGCATCGCAGATATCGTGGATCGCCGCGGTGTTATGCGGTGTCAGTCCGTACGACGGTGCGGCGAGCCTGCAGCGATCGACGAACAGCAAGCTGGCGTCAGATGCGGCATCAGTCGTCGTCCGGAAGCTGCTGAGTGGGGGAATTGCATAGAGGTACTCGGTTGGAGTACCGACCGGTACCCGCGTAGTAGTCAAAAAGGTAACGTCGGTCGAGTCCTCAAGTATGGCCTGGATGAACTCTTGGCAACCAGACCTGACTACCTCGCAGTTGTCCAGGACGATCGTCGCCCGGCGGTGCCGGAGGGCCGAGACGACCGCGCGTGCCGGGAGCTGGCCGGTCAGGCCGATGCCGTCTGCGACCGCCGCGTACACCTCGCGGTCCTCCGAGATTCCGTTCAGGGATACCCAGTGGACCTCCTGCGCGCTATCCGCGCGACGCCGGCGAGCGACCTCGATAGCCAGCCGGGTCTTGCCTGCCCCCCCGACACCGCAGATGCTCACCAGCCGATGGTCTTGCAGGAGTTCGCAAACAGCGTTGATCTCATCGGCTCGACCGATGAACTGGGTCAGGTACGTCGGCAGCGAGTCTGCGAACAACTCACGGTCGACCGCCATCTCGCAATCTTCCATCCGCAGGGGATGCAAAGGGAAGACCTAACCGCACGAGGGCTCCGCCGTCCGGGATTTCGACTGGCGTCGCATCCACCTTCCCTGGAGGAGCTGGACATCGGTGGGTCCCCTGACTCCAACGCGGGGCCGCAAGCCGACTCTCAGGCACCTCTAGGCCATACGACCGATGCGCAGTGGTTTCGGTGGTGACCACCATGGACCGTAAGCACGGCGAGGGCCGTGGACCAAGAGGAACGGGGAACATGATGAAGTCAGTTCGAAAGTTGGCCGCTCTTGCCAGCCTGGCCCTGATCGCGAGTGCCGGGCTCGTCCCCGCCGCTGCCGCAGCGCCGAGTCGGACGGACCGCCATCCGCACGATCAGCGCACAGTGCACGTCGCCGGAGATCAACTACTCGTTGATGTGACAGGCGATGTGACCCAGTACGCCATGGAGGGAGCGCTGGTCGGAGAATGGCTGCTTCAACCGCTTGCTCCTCTGTACAAGTCAGCGACGTTCTACTCCGACGCTGGCCACGAGACGTTCACCGGGTGCATCGACCGCGACAGGGACAGCAAGTGCGGCGAGCGCGACAGCCGCGGCACCATGAACACCACGTATCTCTACTGGGCAAGCTTTGAATCCGACGGAGTGACCCTGATCCAAGGTCAGTGCCTGCACCCGATCACTGGCGGCACGGGGGCATTCCGAGGTGCGCGCGGCCAGCTGAATATGTACGACCGCCTCGTCGGCGACGAGGTGAAGACCACCTACCGAGGCGACATCATGCTCAGAGCCGTGCCTGACGAGAAGGGAATCGGACCGGTGGTCACGTTGCCCAAGGCTGCCGCTACGACCCTGGCCAGGGCCGGCAGCCCGCAACGAATGGGCTGCTGACACTGCAACTGGTCATCAAGGTCAAGCTCAAGCGGACGGCTTGCCGTGACGCCCAACGCTGACTGCTCGAACTCATCGACAGCCGTTGTTGTAGATCACTCGCGTCGTGCTGCGAGGCTCATCGAGAGTTTGAGCCGCGACACCGGCGAGCTCTGCGTGGACGTCTCCGGATATTTCAGATCACGACAAGGTGCGGCTCAAAAACGTCGTCGGCTTTGAACTCGCAGTGGGAGCAAGACTGGCAGGCCTCGATGGAGGTGTTCCGGCTTGAGCTTGTTCTGTGGTTGCGAGCCCCGCGGGGGGCGGCCCGAGGGCCGCGCCGAATACGCGGGCGGCTGCTTCAGATCCGCGGCACGTCGTCGGGTCGAGTCAGAGCTGCCTCGCTGAGCGTGGCTGCGGGGCTGCCGCCGGCGGCGGTCAGTCGTCGGCGCAGCCGATCGGGGAGGCGGGGCAAGAAGCGCAGCGCCTGGGCGATGAGCCAGATCTGTCGGCGTGAGTTCGGGATAACCAGGTCGATCGTCGCCGGACCGATCAGCCGGCTCTGCCGAACCACGGGTCGAGCGCTTGCTGATAGGCAGGGAACCCACTGGCGAAGTCGCCTCCGGCCTTGGCGAGTTCGCTGGCCAACACGTAGGCACCGATGATCGCCAGGCTGGTGCCGCCGCCCACTGCTGGACCGGGACAGTAACCCGCGGCACCGACCAGAGCGAGCCGGCCGCTGGTCCATCGGGGCATCACGACCTGGGTGATCGAGTCCAGGTAGAGGTCGTCGGCCTGGTCAAGCTGCGCCAACAATCGCGGCACCTCCCACCCCAGGTCGCCGTACAGGTGTCGCAGCAGTCGGCGCTGGGCGTCGAGATCGTGCCGGTCGACATCGTGTAGTCGGGGTGTGCGCCATAAGAATCCCGCTCGAGCGAGGGTTCCGTCACCGACCGGTTACAGCCAGGCCCGTCCGGCCGGGGACGCTCAACCCGACCATCCGGTGGTCGAGTTCGAGATCGTTGGGCATGGTGAAGACCGCGAGGTAGCCGCCGAGGAACCGGGTGAAGTCCACCTCTGGCCCGAACCTGAGCCGGCGGGTCGTCGAATGTAAGCCGTCGGCCCCAACGACCAGATCGAAGCTGCGCGGATCAGCGTGCTCAAAGGTCACGTCGACCCGGCTTCCGTTGTCCTTCAGGGCGACCACGGAATCTCCGAAGATGTACTCCACCTGACCGCGCGTGGCCTCGAAGACGATCTGGGCTAGGTCGCCGCGCATGATCTCCAGGTGCCGGTCCGAGACGCCGGCGCTGAGCATCTCCATCGGCGCTTCCACCGGTCGTCGCCCGGGCCGGACCAGGGTCATGACCTCGGTCGTCGTCCGAGCCTGCCCGATCTGATCCTCCAGGGCCATCCAGTCCATGACGTCCAAGACCGGTCCGAACAGATCGACGGCGTGAGCACCGCCGCCGGCCCGTAGGTGAGCTGTGCGCTCGACCACGGTCGGGCAGAAGCCGAAGGCCTGCAGCCAGTACGCCAGCACCGGCCCGGCCACGCTGTCCCCCGAAATCAACAGCCGAGGCTGGGCCGCCATTGCACCTCACCTTCGAGAACGAGACTACGTGAGACCGAGACTCCGTGAGTTTCCAACCGGTTGACGCCAGGGAAGGCGGCGA
Organism: uncultured Actinomycetota bacterium; assembly: GCA_963797165.1. Lineage (GTDB taxonomy): Bacteria > Actinomycetota > Actinomycetes > Propionibacteriales > Propionibacteriaceae > Microlunatus. The sequence continues at coordinate 668,656 of CAWCOM010000010.1, read as the reverse complement.
ACGGTCCGGCTCCAGGGTGCGTTCCGTACGACGACCGCTGAGTGACACGAGCTGCGAGGCCGCTCCGGCGGCATCACCAAGGCCGGCTTGCGGCGCGGCAGAGTCCTAGCAAGATGGACGTCTTGGGGTGCATCGCCAGCCCAATCCCCCGCCACCTCAGCGTCGGCACCGGATCGGTCACGCGAGCCGTGTGTTGCCAGGGACGGTCCGACGGTCCAGCCTGAGCATGGAGAGGACACCACGATGAGTGAGGACAACGCAGTACCGGAGTCGCGAGGCGTAACCGTCGAGCCGCTGGCCAGCGTCGACCTCAGTTCCGAGATCGAGGGACTGGCCGGACGTGAGCTGCGGATGCGGCTCGTGACGATGGAGCCGGGAGCGGTCTTCGGACCGAAGCACGACCACCGGGACCGCCCCGGCGTCGTCTACGTCCTGCAGGGGACGATCACCGACCACCGCGACGGTGTGACCACCGAATACGGGCCGGGACTCGGCTGGCCCGAGGACCGGAACACCCTGCACTGGCTGGAGAACCGGGGCTCCGTGGCTGCCGTGGAGGTCTCGATCGACATCATCCGGTCGCCTGACCGTTGAGCCCTCGACCGTCCGTGCCTGTGTCGCAGGCGGGACGTCATACGGACCGCATGGGTAGGCAGCCGGTTGGTTTCGCAAACGTGACGGGTTCGGGCACAGGGTTAGCCCTGGGGTGATGGCAGGGCTGGCCTGCTGACCTGCGGGCCTTCCTCGCGGGAGCCTGGGTGCATGCACAGAGAGCCGATGATGAGCCCAGTGATTTCTGTTGAGCCAGCGGGCTTGCCGTCAGCGCGACGCGCCGGGGAGGCCCGTCGCCGTGCCAGGGTGAGGGTTTGCGTGGTGGGGGCCTCGGGCGTCCAAGGTGCTGAGCCAGCCGAACTTCCTGGTCGCCGCATCGTCGGAGACGCTCGCCTTGGCCATCGCCGCGGTCCTGCTCTTCGGCCAGTTCGGGGTGGTGAGCATCGCCGTTCTCCTGTTCCCGCTGCTGAAACGTCATGGCGAGGCGTTGGCCTTGGGCCACGTTGCTTTCCGGATCACCGAGCTGGCCGCGAGTCTGATCTATCTCGCGGTCCCGCTTCTCGCGATCGAACTCGGCGCCGGACTCACCGCCGGCACGGTCGACAGTGCCGCCGCGACCAGCCTCAGTGCGCTGCTGGAGGCCCAGCACAGCGTGGCCATTCTGATGATCTACCTGGCTACCGGTGCCGCAGGTATCTGTATGACCACCCTGCTGTTTCGATCAAGGCTCATTCCGCGGTGGCTCGCGATCCTCGGCCTTATCACCTACCCGACCTTGCTGCTGGGCAGCATCCTCGACATCTTCAATGTGGTCAACGTGACGGAAGGCATCGGCCTCCTCGCCCTCATCCCGGGCGCCTTGTTCGAGTTCATTCTCCCGGTCTGGCTCATCGTCAAAGGTTTCAGGTCTCCCGACCACGTCTGACAGGGGTCGCGCACCGACGAAGGAGCACGATCATGGAGCGGATCGATGGCCCGGCGATGGCCGGCAGGACGGTGCTGGTCACCGGGGCCACGTCCGGCATCGGACGGGCAACCGCGCTCGGACTGGCCAGACTGGGCGCTCAGGTCGCCATTGTCGGCCGGGACCGCGCGCACCCACGCGGTGGCCGGTGAGATCGCCACCGCCGGTGGAAGAGTCGAGGCGTTTGTCGCGGATTTGTCCTGCCAGGCGCAGGTGCGGCGGCTGGCGGGCGAGGTCCTCGGCGTCCTGCCGCGGATTCATGTGCTCGTCAGCAACGTCGGCGGCTATCGGAGCACTCGCCACGTCACCGCCGACCGACTGGAACGCACCTTCGTGCTGAATCATCTAGCGCCGTTCCTGTTGACCAATCTGCTCCTGGACTGGCTTCAGCACAGTGCCACGGCCCGCGTGGTGATCGTCGCCTCCCACGCCCACAACACGGCACGCATCGACTTCGACGACCTCCAAGGTGCACGGTCCTACTCCGGAGGCCGCGCCTACGGCCAATCCAAGCTCGCGAACCTGCTGTTCACCTACCATCTGGCCAAGACGCTGCAGGCGAGCTCGGTGACCGCCAACGCGCTGCTTCGCCCATGGTCGGCTCAGGCGGTCAGCCGATCACAGCCACGATGCGTTGGTCGCGGCCCGACTCTGGGAGACGAGCACGGAGCTGGTCGGTTCGGCCGCGGCCCCCGTGCCTGAAGCCGACGGACCCGCGCCGACAACCCCGTCCGGCACGGGCGCGGACGATTCCGCAGCCGCCTACCGGACAGGTCAGCGGTCGGGCGGGGGAAACCGGGTCGTGATCGTCGACGACCATGCGCCCTTCCGGTCGATCGCCGGTCAGATCTTGACCGCGAACGGGTTCGTCGTCGTGGGCGAGGCTGCTGACGGGGCAGCGGCGCTCCGCGTCTGCCATGAGCTGCACCCCGACATCGTCATGCTGGATGTGCAGCTTCCCGATCTGGACGGCTTCGCGGTTGCCGCCCAGGTGTCAGACGGGCCCAGCCTGCTCCACCGGGTCGCTGAAGACCCCCCCGAGGTGTGCGTCGTCGACATCCGAATGCCCCCGACCCACACCACCGAGGGGCTCGACACGGCAAGACGGCTCCGCGGAGTCATCCGGGCATCGGCGTCCTCGTGCTCTCTGGCCACCTCGAACCGGACTTCGCCCTGGCCCTGATCGAGGAACGTGCGCAGGGGGCCGGGTATCTGCTCAAAGAACGGGTCGCCGACCTCAGCGAGTTCACCGATGCCGTGCGACGGGTGGCCAGGGGCGGTCTGGTGATCGATCCGTTGGTGGTGGCTCAGCTGGTCGGGCGCACGGCGGACGCGCAACCCTCTTGACACGTTGACTGACCGAGAACGTGAGGTGTTGTCAGTGATGGCGCAGGGCCGTTCGAACCTAGCCATCTGTGACCAGCTCCACCTGAGCCCGAAGACCGTGGAAGCCTACGTCCGCGCCGTGTTCACCAAGCTGGGCCTGCACCAAGGCGCCGACGACAAGCGCCGCGCACTCGCCGTACTGGCTTTCCTGTGCGGCTAGGGCCGAACACGGACGATGCCTGTTCATCACTGCGTCGTCATCCTCCTGTCGTCGTCCGGCATGGCAGCTCCGCTGTGACCGTAGTTCCGGCCCCCTGCGGACTAGACACCGTGAGACAGCCGTCGAGTGCCTCGACCCGGTCGGCGAGTCCGCGCAACCCAGAGCCGCCAGTGGGGTCGGCTCCACCAATACCGTCATCGCTGATCTGGATACTGACGCCGACATCGGTGCGCAACAGATTCACTGTGACCATCGATGCCTGCGCGTACTTGATCACGTTGGCCAGCGCTTCGGACGCGACGAAGTACGCCGCAAAGGCGACGGGCTCAGGCAGCCGGGGACCCGGCTGGACCGACACGGTGGTGGGAACCTCCGCCCGCCGGGCAAGTCCTTCCAGTGCGATGTCCAGCCCCTGGTCCAGCGCAGCCGGATGGATCCCCCGCGCGAGCTCGCGGAGTTCCTCCAGCGACTGCGCCAAGTCGTCGGTCGCCGAGGTCACCAGCCGTACCGCATCGGCGGGATCCTCACGGATCCGGCGCCCGATGACGGACAGCTGCAAGGCGAGCGTGACTAGCCGTTGTTGGGCGCCGTCATGCAGGTTGCGTTCGATCCGTCGCCGTTCCGCGTCTCCGGCGGAGATGACCCGTCCCCGTGACGCACGCACCTCGGCGAGCCGAACCTCGGCCTCGGCATGCAGCTGCTGAGTCTCCAGCGCGACAGCGGCCGCGCCGCTCACCGCCTCCACCAGCTCAGGGTCGTCGTCGAGTGACCTGTCATAGATCAACGCGGCGATCACCTCATCGTCGCTTTTCACCGGCATCGTCGACCGGTCACCGCCGACAGGCAAAAGGACGGGCCGACGCTCGGCATCGAGAAAAGTGGGACTGCCTGGCACCGGGTAGGCGATCACCAGCGCCGGATCTCCCAACGCTCTGGCCAGGGCGGACCGTAGGTCAGCCGGGTGCATCGCCGGCATCCCTCGAAGCAGCTCCACCAGACCGCCGCGAGCCAGGCGGGAACGCAGGAGACCGACGAGAAACGCCACTGGCACAACAATCACCGAGAAGGCGAGGACCCAGAAGATGGCTTGCGGGAGGCGGACCCCGACCAGACCGGCACTCAGCACGACCATGAAGAACAACAGCCAGGCACTTCCGGCCACACTGGGCAGCAGGGCACGTCGCCCCGGACGCGACGCCCTCCACCATCGGCTGGCTACAACCGCGGCGACGGCGACAGCAATGGGCAGATCCATCGCGCGGTAAACGGTGTCGACCGCCCCGGCGACCTCCGCATCGGGCCGGATCAGCAGCAGGTTGCCGTCGCCGGCGGCGAACATCAACGCCAGCGGTGTCGTCACGAGCAGATGCACCCCGACAACACCCACCAGGACCCGGTCTGTTCGCATCCGGAGCCGCCCACCGCTGAGGAAGGTCAACACGATGGTGACCAGCAGGATCAGCCAGACGTTCCGCACCAGCAACCCAACTGTCCGCAGCAGAGGCAAGTCGAACTGAACAAGCAGCGGTGACGCCAAGAACGCGAAGCCGGTCGCCGTCATCAAACGACCGCTGTGGTTGTCGGGTCGCCGCCGCCACGCCACCAGACCACACGCCGCGAACAGGCCACCCATGATCCGGAACACCACCAGCACAGCCGGGAACGGCGCCACCGGACCGTTCCGGAAGAACTCCGCGATCACCCACGCCTCAGCCGTCACGAACACGGTCCAAGCCACGATCCAGAAGAGCGGGGGCTCCACAGGGGCAGCGAAGAAGCGACGCGCCGCACCCGCGGTCCGGAAGTTGAGTGGAACCGGCACCGGCCCGCCTACCGTCACCGCGCACAGCCCATCATCGGCAGGCTCCTCGGCCCAGAGCCGCCGGCCGCAGGAACGGCCCGGCCGCTGCCAGGTAGACACGACTCTATCCCCGAGAGCCCAGCCACGGTCGCGTCGCGCTCGTGCCGGTCAGCGTGACATGCCCTCAGGACGGTCCTCCCACGCCAGGCTCGCGCACGGGGACGGACTTGAGACCGCGTGGCCGGACCGTCGGGAAGGCAACGACTCTCGTCGGGTCGCGCTGACCTGACGCGGGCGCCCCTGGTCGCAGCGATGGCTACACCGGCGCGGAGTGCCATGGCGTGGAGAGCGGACGAGATCAACGGTCTTGACCATGGGTCGACGATGCGGCTGAGATGGGACATCGATCGAGTACAAGCGGCTTGCACGCGAAGAACTGGACGGCGTTGTCGACATCAACCGCCAGGAGCGCATCGACGTCATCTACGAGCAGCGCGGAGTCGACCTTCACGAGCGGCCCGGAAACTGGAACTCGCCCGGCTGGGACCCCAACGGCTCCCACGAGCACTACGTCGATGCCGGCGGGATCGCGCGTGGCGCTCTCTCGGCTGGGCGGTTGGTCGGGATCGGAGTGGTCGTGCCCCCCCATGAGTGCGGGCAGAGTGTCTCGATCAACGGTCGGCTTGCGGCACCCGACTTGCAGACCTCCACGCCAACCGCTCTGCGAATCGCGCACCCAGACGCCTCGGTCTCCACCTGCGGAACGGCCCGGGACAAGAGCACTGTGTACGGATGTCGTCGAGTTCCAGGCCAACAAGCACGGCCGCAACTCCGACGGTGTCGTGGTGCGCAAGCTGAGCCCGGGAGAGGCTGTACGGGCGTCGGAAGATGACCGCCTACCTGCGCCGCACCGTCATGCCCGAAGCGTCGGCCGGTGTGGTGGACCGGGCAATGCAACCCTGCCTGTCCGGTATCCGGCGTGACAAGGCCGGTTAGCCGCGATGCCTGCGACATTGCCTCGATCCCGATCACCACGGCCGTCGAGTCGTTGAACGGCGCCGCCGCGGCGGGGATCGGCGCTGTACGAGATCGCGCGCCAGCGCCGCGTGACCAGAGGTCGCCGGCCGGGTAGAGACGAAGCATGTCTGCTTGGCCGCTGTGGTTGCTCCTGCTCATCTTCGTCGCCGGTGGCGCTCTGGTGTGGGTGGCCGGGATCCAGCTGTCCCGCACCACCGACGTGCTCGACGACCGGTTGCACCTGGGCAGCGCGCTGGGTGGTCTGGTCGTGCTGGCCGTGGCAACGAACCTGCCCGAGATCGCCATCACCGTCAGCGCCTCGCTCAGCGGGGACGTTTCGGTCGCCGTAGGCAACATCCTCGGTGGCATCGCCCTGCAGACCGTCGTGCTCGTCGTGCTGGACCGGTTCGGGAAGCGAGGCCGCGACGTCAAGCCGCTGACCTACCGCGCATCCTCGCTCACCCTGGTCGTGGAGGCGGCGACGGTGCTAGCCGTGCTGGCCGTCGTGGTCGCCGGCACCCAGCTACCAGCGAGCGTCGTCGTAGCCAGAATCAGCCCGAGCGGCCTGCTCATCGCCGTGCTGTGGGTGGTCGGGCTGCTGCTGGTCCGCCAAGCCGGCCACGGCCTGCCGTGGCAGCAGCAAGGCGTCGCGCCCGGCGCCTCGCCTCACGCAAGCGGCCACCGCAGGAGCCAGCCCGAGCCGCCCCACCACGGCTGGAGCACGGGCAAAGCCGGGCTGGTGTTCGCGGTGGCCGCGCTCGCCACGCTGTCCAGCGGAGTCGTCCTCGAGCGGGTCGGCGACGCCGCAGCCGAGCGCCTCGGCCTCGGGGGCGTCCTGTTCGGCGCCACCGTCCTCGCGCTGGCCACCTCGCTGCCGGAGATCTCAACCGGGCTGCAGGCGGTCAAGCAGGGCGACGACAACCTCGCGGTCAGCGACATCTTCGGCGGCAACGCGTTCCTCCCGGTGCTGTTCCTTGTCGCGACCCTGATCACCGGCAAGGCCATCCTTCCCAGCGCCGGCGCGAGCAACGTCTACCTCACCGCGCTGGCGATGCTGCTGACGCTGGTCTACGCCATCGGGCTGGTGTTTCGTCCCCAGCGCCGCGTGCTCGGGATGGGCGTCGACTCGCTGGTGGTACTCGCGCTCTACCTGCTCGGGGTCGCCGGCCTGGTCGCCATCACTTGAGCCCGCGTCATACGTGATCGGGCGCCACGGCACGATCGGACGGGTGCTGGTGCCCGCGCGCCGGGTCATTCACGTCGACGTGAGACAGCTGGGCCGCAGCGCACGATGTTCTCAAGGTGGAAGACGGGGCCGTACACAGCCGTCGCGCTTGTGCTTGCACAGCGCGAAGCCGTGCGCGCCGTCCACGAGCGACAGCACGAGCATCGCGAGGTGGGGCTACGCACCCGGTGGGGCCGTCATCTCAACCGCAGACGACCTCACGATCCCCGCCACCTCCATCCTCAACGGCACCGTCCCCGGCCTGGACGCACTCATCACAACAGAACCCGGCAACGCCAGCAACACCCGGGTGGGTGCCTTCTGGCAGATCTCGAAGTGCAGAACGGCCAGACCATCACCTGGCACACCGGGCAAACCGCCGGATACGCCTTCTACGTCGGTGTCGACCTGGACCACCACTGAGCCACCATCGTGCTCTCCGGCATCGGCCGACCTGAAGTTACCGACCTCGGAATCACACTGCTCGCGAGCAAGAAGTAGGTAAGCTCAAGCGACACCTGGCTCCTGCGCCCGCGAAGCCGGCTGACTGTTGCCGGGCTCCGCTTCTCGCAGGACGGTCCGCTTACGCCTCCGGAGCTCGTTTCTGCGATGTGGTCGTCGATGGCATCGGGTGGACAATCGGAAGGCGACCTTGAGCATCTGCGTCAGGCTCGATTGCCATCGTGTAAGGGTTGACCATGAGAGGCGAAGAACGGCGTCGCCTCCGGCGGAAGGCCACCACACACACGAACGCGACCGCGATCAGGGGAACGAGCCCGATCAGGAAGTTCGCCAGGACCATACCGAATGCTAGCCACTGGTGCACCCCACTCCCGGCTATACGTTGCTTCTCGCAGGACGTTCCTCGCGCGGACAGCAGTCAGCTACCGGTGCCGCCCCTGGCGTCGGCGATCAGGAGGCGCTGCCGGGTGGTGGCGCGATGCTCGGCTGGGTCGCGAGGCAGTTCTCGGGAATGTCGTTCTCGCCGAGGTCCGGGGCCGGGCTGAACGGGGCCCCTGCCCCCAGCAGCGTGCGGGTGAGGGCTTCGGTGTCGGACAGCATTTCCTCGGTGGCCGCGAGGAGATCAGCGTCGGAGGGTGTACGCCCGGCTGCCGCGGCCTGGAGGACCGTGCGGCGGATCAGCTCCTTCGCGAAGGACGCGGTGACACCGTCGGTCCGTTCGGCCACGTCGGCAAGCGTCTCCTCGCCGACCTCGCCGGCGGCCAGCAGCTCGGCTCCGTAGAGAGCGAACAGCCGTCGCCGGCCGTCAAGGTCGGGCTTCTCCACGGCCACGGCGAGGTCGACGCGGCCAGGCCGCTCGGCCAGCGCCCGCTCCAACAGGTCGACCCGATTCGTGGTGAGGATGAAGGTGACGTCGGCGTCACCGTCCAGGCCGTCCATGGCCTCGAGGGTGTCGAAGAGCGCCGCGTTGGTCGTCCCACCCCGGTGCTCGGCGACCAGATCACAGTCCTCCAGCACCACAATGGCGGGCTGCGCGGCCCGTGCGAGCTTAGCGGCGTGGTGCAGCAGCTCAAGGGTCCGACCGGACAGCAACACGACCGTGACACCGGGTGTCGAACTGATCAGGTGTCGGATGATGTGAGTCTTGCCCGTCCCTGGCGGCCCGTACAGCAGTACGCCTCGTTTGAGGTGCTGGCCGGCTTGCCGCAGGAGGTCGCGCTGCTCGCCGATACCGACCACGTGTCGGCGGATGCGGTCGAGCAGGCCCTCAGGCAGAATCACTTGGTCGGCGGGCAGCTCGGGTCGGGGCAGGAAGGTCAGGGCGCCGCCGCCGCTGGAGTCGAAGAGGTTGGCTGCGAAGCTCAGCACCTGGCCGCGGAGCACACTGTTCGAAGCCATCCGTTCCCGGATGCGGGAAAGCAGCGATTCCACTACGGCGGCATCAGGGCTGATCACTTCGAGGGTGTAAGCGTCACGGCCGTAGCGCGGGTTCGGCCCCCGCTGGAACCACACAACGGGCGTGCCGTCGATGGTGGCCATGGTCAACCCCTGGGCCACCACCAGGGCGGATGTGTCCGGGCCCACCGCAGTCCGGTGGTAGCTGGGAGCGCCCAGCGAGAACGGAGTGTGGTTCTCGAAGAACTCCTCGAACGAGTCGAACTGCGCCCGGCCAGGACCACGGACCCCGTGGCGGGCTGCTCCGTATTCCTCGGCCAACTCCGATAGGGCTCGGTCCAGGTCAACCACCTCGTGCGGGACGTACTCCTCCCGCACGGTGTCGACGGTGCCCAAATCCACCCCGAGGAAGTCGCGCACAGCGCGACCAAGCTGGTTGAGGTCTTGGCCGAGGCCGTCCGCCGCTCGATACATGGCCTGGGTGAACGCCGCGTAGGAGCGGGCGAACGCGGCCACGTCGACTTCACCCAAGTCCCCTGGCTGGTATCCCTGAGTCTTCTCGGGTTCGTCGAGATCCTGGTCGTGGGGTCCGGTCATGGTTGCCGAGCCTACTGGCGTGGCCACGCCCTGAAGGCCGAGCGCGCCAGCCTGCGTCGGGTAGCCAGCCGTATCTCGACGCTGAGCAACTCAAAGGAGCAGCTGACGCGCTTGAGGTGGTCCGCTCATGTTTGGCGGGGTTCGTGCTATCAATATTTGGCAGCCTTGGAATCAGCGCCGATGTCAACCCGAAGACTCGGCCGCCCGCTCAGCGGTCGGCTACTGCCTGCGTCCCGCACGACGGTGGTTAAGCGCGGCATGTGAGACAACGCCAGCTGATCCCGCGACGCCCGTACGCCGGTCGCTCAGCGGGCGCTTTCGATCGCGAGGCACGAGCGAGGTCAGGCCCTAAGCCGGAGCCTTGGCGAACGGCCGGTGTGGTCGGGCCGGGCCCCGGTCGGACGCGTTGGAGCGTGCGGTAGATCGTGGAGCGGCTGACACTGAACAACTCGGCCATCTCGGCAGTGCTGTAGGTCCCCAGATCGTCCAGCTCGAGGAGGTGGCGGGACTGGTTGACGGTGAGCTTGGGCCGGTTTCCCTTCAGATGTCCCTTCGCGCGAGCGACGTTCGTCCCCTTCGCGGGTGCGCATCCTGATCAGGTCAGACTCGAACTCGGCGAGCATCGCGAGCACGTTGAACAGCAGCCGGCCGATCGGATCGTTCGGGTCATGGATCGATCCGCCGAGGCTGAGCCGGACGTTCTTCGCCGTCAACTCGGCCAGAATGTCGCGGGCATCCGGAAGGGACCGGGCCAGCCGGTCGAGTTTGGTGACGACGAGGGTGTCGCCGGATCGGCAGGCGGCCAGCGCGACTGTGTAGGGCGGCTGATCAGCTGGCGGACGGCTGGGCGTGGTGTGTGCCGCTACGGCGGCCGGGTCGCGGTGCCGTTCAACGTCCCCGTCTTACGCTGGACGACGACACGCCCCATGGCCGATCCAAACCAGGGCAGCGTGACAGGAGCCCACCTGCGGTGCTTAGAGTGGCGGCAGCACTCGGCGCAGAGGAGACGCAATGGTCCGGAAGTACCTGCCCTGGACGGTTGCCGCCAGCGCCGCCACCGCGGCCCTCGGCAGCGTGGCCAGCCGCGACACCTCCAGCGTCTGGTACCGCCGGCTGCATAAGCCGGTTATCCAACCCCCGGCGGTGGTCTTTCCCGTGGTGTGGACGCTGCTGTACTCCGACATCGCCGTTACCTCGGCCGTGGCGCTGGATCGACTGGAGGACGATGAGACTGGGGCCTATCGGGGAGCGCTGGCCGCGAACCTGATCCTCAACGCCTCCTGGAGCTGGGTGTTCTTCAAGGCGCATCGCCTCTTCCCGGCCATCCTGGTGGCCGGTGCGCTGTCGGCGAGCAGTTGGGACCTGGTCAGAAGGACGCTCCGCAGCGACGAGCGAGCCGGGTGGGCCCTCCTCCCGTACGCCGGGTGGTGCAGCTTCGCGACGGTGCTGACGACTGCGATTTGGTGGCGTAACCGCTAGCACCCACGCGCCGAAGGAACACAGCTGACGAGCCGATTCCCTCCCGACTGGAGACACTAGGGCGCGTCGCTTCAATTCACTCAAGGCGTCGGCCATGGCGTGGTCGTCCCTCGCGTATCGCTGCCACAGCAGACACGTGTCGCACCTGCGTGCGTTGAACCGTCGACTTACGGGCGTACCTGTCCCACCTCATCAGAGCCCTGGGTGCTGTGCCGTCGAAGTCTCTTGCGACGACAACCAGCGTCTGTCTGCTGCCAGCAGCGCGACGGGTCGACCTCGCCTACTTCGAGCTGCACCGGGATTCGGTCCGCCGTCGATCCAAGTCCTGCAGAATTGTCGAGTGCTACTTATTCGAGTTCAGATGCCGAATCGGCCAGGAACCCTGGGCGCCGTGGCATCAGCACTGGGTGCGCTTGGCGCCGACATCAACCTGGTCGAGATCGTCGAGAAGCGCGGCAAGATCGAGGTGGAGGAGTTCATCTTGGACCTGCCGCCCACCCAGACGGTGGAAAAGCTGGTGGCGGCCTGCGACCGTCTGGAGTCGGTGCAGGTGGAATGGGTGCGCAACTATCCACGTGGCGGCGGCATCGAGTACGACATTGAGCTGCACCGACGCATCGCCGCCGACCCCGCCCGAGCGGGTCACATGCTGGCGTCAGCGGCTCCGTTGGTTTTCCGGGCGCAGTGGAGCGTGTTGATTGACGCGTCGGCCGCACCGCAGATCACCTTCGGCACCCCAGGTGCACCCGACCTCGACGCCGACCAGCTGCGAAGATTCGGTCCCTTCCACATGCTCCACCGAGTAGCCCTCGAACCCGATTGGATACCCGGGGCAGACGGCCACCATGCCGTCGTCTCGCCCATGGCCGACCAACGAGCGGTGATTGTCGCCCGCCGTGGCGAACCCCCATTCTTCGGCTCCGAGCTGGCGCGACTCGCCCACGTCACCGGAGCAACAGCCACCACGGACATGTTCGACCAGCCCCAGTCCACAACCGATCCCCAGACGGGTCATCGCAGACCAGTCGCAACCCCGCTCTACGAGCGCAGACACCCCTGATCTTCGCAAGCCGGACGTCTTACGGCGACGCGTCCGGAGTTCGCGGCCCGTGTCCGTCTGGCCGGCGGGAGCCTAGCGGAAGGGAATCGCGATCTCATCCTTGGTGTCACGGTGACCAGAGAGGGCGCACCAGGTGTGTGTGCCTGTCTCGATCCAGCCAGTCCGAGACAAATGGTGACCGCACTGTCGTGCTGTGGTTCCCGAAGCCCGGGCCGATGCCCACTGGTGGGACGAGCCACAGGCGCCAATCGAGCGTGCCCGGCTAGTTTGGGAGCTGAGGAGGATCGCAGTGTGCCGCTGGCGGTGCTGCCCGTGGGGTTCGAACAGTTCCACCGGCGGCCCTTCCTGAACTACCAGTTCAACCGGGCCCATGCGCTCGGTTTCACCGATCGTGACGAGTTGCACGACGCGGCGTCGAGCGTCAGGTCGCCGCACGAGTGTGTATCTGTCTTCGAGAACCTCTCCACGGCGCGCGGCCGTTGACGGCCGCCTGCAGCAGGCGACAAGCTACCTGCGCGTCGCAGAGTTCTTTACGCCGCCCCGATCGTCCGCGAAGGCGGAGCGCTACCGCCGCTACCGTGAACTGTTCGACATCGCGTTCACCAGCGACGGCCTGACCCGGCACGAGGTTCCCTACGTCGGCGCCACGCTGCCTGCCTATCGGCTGCCAGCAGTAGGACCGGCCACCGGGGGCACGGCGATCGTCCACGGCGGGTTCGACTCGCTGATCGAAGAGTTCTACGCCATCTGGCAGCGCCTTGCCAGGTCCGGGTTCGACGTCATCGCGTTCGAGGGCCCCGGCCAGGGAGGCGCCCGAACCCTGGGCGGGCTGACCTTCGACCATGACTGGGAGAAGCCGGTCGGCGCGGTGCTGGACCACTTCAGGCTCGAGATGGCCGGCCTGGTCGGTATCTCGATGGGCGGCTACTGGGCGTTGCGCGCTACGGGACGCGAACCGCGCATCAACCGTGTCGTGTGTTGGCCGCCCGTGTACGGCTGGCTCTATCGGCTGCCGACGCTGATCCGCGGCCCGGCCCGCGCGATGCTGCGGCGCAGGCGGTTCATGCGTTGGAGTGTGCGGACCCGTGTTCGATTGGTGCCCAGCCCGCGACTCGTTGTGGATCAGACCCTCTACCTACTCGATAGCGACGACCCGGCCGAGGTCGTCGACTGGTTTCTCGGCATGAACGCTGACCACCTCGGCAGCGATCGCGTGACCCAAGACGTGCTGCTGCTGTGCGGCGAGAACGACTCGTTTCAGCCGCCGTCACTGACCAGCGCCCAGGCTAAGGCCCTCACCGCCGCTCACTCGGTCTCGGTCGTATATTCACCCGAGCCGAGCATGCCGACCAGCACTGCCAGATGGGCAACCTCGACCTCGCCTGCCGGGATCTGATCCGATGGCTCCAGAACCCGACCCAAACAGCCACCGGCCCGTGACCCTCGAACGCCGCCCCTCGTGTTGCCAACAGCGCGCCGCTGTGTACCCCTTCAGGGATTCCCCATTGCGGCGCTACCGGCTCCGCTCGTTGGACGGTGGTTACCGCTCGCATCCCGCCCCGATGGGTCAGTACAACCGAATTGGGCGAGCGGAAACGCCTAGCGGCAGGATGACGGCGTTGACCGCGGAGATCCGATTGCCTGGCTCGTCAGTCCCGTTCAGCCGGGCTCCCGTTCGAGGTGCAGCCGGACCATGGGTATCTCCAATTGGTTCAGTCCCGTTCAGCCGGGCTCCCGTTCGAGGTGCAGCCGGACCATGGGTATCTCCAATTGGTCGTCACCGGTGAGTCTCGTGATCGACCGGCTGAGGTGCTTCCACAGCTTTGGATGCTCGGCCGCATACCGCGCCAGATGCGATGAGCTCGCTGACGCGTCGAGCAGCTCGGCCGTAGCCGGGACGCGGTTTCGCAATCCGATCGACACCAGACAAGAAGGATCGGCCTTCAGGTTCTGGTACCACTGGGAAGCGGTCCCGAACCCTGACGCGATCAGCACCGTATCGGGGTCCTCGCGGTCTACGGCCTCCACCACGACGAATCGCTCGACACCGCTGATGCGGCCCCGGTGCAGCAGCAGCAGCAGACGGCCTGCGAAGACGAAGCCCAGGTGCGCTTTGAACAGGGCTATCGGGGCTCGGGCCGCCCAACGCGTGCCAAGGAACACCGCCCCAACATCCACGCCCCGAACCTACTTTCGACGATCCTGACCAGGTCCGGGCTGATGCACCGGCGACCTCAGGCGGCGAGCCACCACCGGCTGCCCTGGACCGGCCAGCTCCCCGATGGCACTCGCCCGACCGGTAATCGCCATCAGCATGGCTTCTGCCGGTCCGGTGATCTCCGGTCCCGAGCCGTGACTCCAAGCCAGATCGGTCGGCGCCAGACGCACGCCGCGGGCGAGCCGCCACCCCGGCAACTCAGGGCTGCGAACACTGGCGCCAAGCACCCACTGCAGCCGTTCGGCCGGGATCTGGCGGGGCATACCAAGCGGTCGGCGGATGTCTTGATGATGGATGGTGACGTCAAGCAGCGCGAGCCGGCCCCCAAAGGTCGTCGCCAGCCCCTGTGGCCGAAGATGTACCCGCAGCCTGTGAAGGAGCTGTTCGGTACTCAATGATGCGAGTTCGTCGACGCCGACCTGGTTGATGTGGAAGAACCGAGCACGGATGGCGCGGCGAAGCATGCCAAGCGGACTGACGCCGTCGAAGCTCATCACATGAGCGACCACGTCTCGTACGCGCCAACCATCGCAAAGCGACGGCACCTCCCACTGCTCGGGCGTCAGCGTCGCCAGCAAATCAGCAAGGTCGGTCCGCTCGGCAGTGGCCATGTCGAGACCGTTCATGGCATCACTTCCTAAAGCCGGTCTCTCGCCGGAAAACATCACTCCGCTAACTAAACCTACGCTCCAGAAATGACCGCACACCACTCGGGGCAAGACCGGTCGATGTCAGCGAAGAATCCCGATCCGGGGGCCCCCGTGCAACGGGTGTTTGAGCGTGCCACGTCAGTCTCCAACCAGTGCCCCGGAAGAGGGTCGGCTATCGACGATCGAGCGACTGCTGCCGGCTACGGCGATCGCCCGCATTCTGCTTCGTATGACTGAGGTTAAGCGCACCTATGCGGAACGCTCTCCACACGCAATGGCCGTATCGCAGCGGATCGACATAAGGGCATTGCGGTGAAGCGGCTCTCGCAGGACCGTCGCTTTCCGACGGCGTGCTCGGGGATCGGGGCTTCGCGATCACTCGCCGACTATGCCGTCGGCCAGTTCACAGACAATGTCTAGGTGGCCGGTGTGTCGGGCGTACTCCTGTACGAGATGCAGGAGAACCCGCTCGAGCGTCGCCGAGTCGGCTCCGTCCCATCTTTCTCCCGGTCTTCCAACCTCATCGAGCTCGTGCGCGAGCACTATTGCGCGTGTCCGCTCAGCCTGCTGCCGCAGGCCGTCCAGTAGGTTGTCCAACGACGCTGACGGGTCCACGTACCAGGTCCCATCCCGCTCGTCGCCCCAGGGATTGGCGATCGCTTCGCCCTCGAACCCCCAGACTAACCAGCGCCGTTCAACAAAGGTCAGGTGCTGAACCAACTGCAGCGGTGTCCAGCCAGATGGAAGCCGACTGGTACCCAGTTCTGTCTGAGGCAGACTCTGGATCTTGTCGATGAGTACCGACCGGAAGTACACGAGATATGCGAGCAGCACCTCCGCCCGGGACGGGTGAGGCACCGTCGGACTTGGGAACGGCTCCCTCACCACATCACCTACGCCGTACAGTGCTCGAAGATGAGGATCGGCACAGGCCGTCTAGTCATCCCCCCAGCCTCACAGACCACACCGTCCACCCGACGTTTGGCTTGCGGCGCAGCAAACTGCACCGGTAGACGGTCGGCCGCAGCGTGCGTCCGCACAGCGGTCGCCTTGCGGCACGCCCCTGCCTCGCTTGACGGACGTCTTGCGGACATTCGCTGTGGAGTTCCATCGGGAACTGGTGCGCGTAGTCTCCGAGTTCAAGATCGGTGGGCACCGATTGGTCAGCGGCTGTCGCGCTTTGCCTGGCGGCGAGCGCCCATGGACTGTGTCGAGGCGTCCTTCTTGAGACCACCCGCGGTCTTGGTAGCTCTTGGTCGACGTACTGCCTTCTCGGCTTGTTTTAGTCCCGAGCCCTCGGTGGCGCGCACAGGCTTGTCCCCGCGGGCTGCTGCCAGCCGCTCCTCGCGCAGCTCAGCGGCGGCCTTCTTCGCAACGACTTCGACCCGGCGGCTCACCCGAGCAAGTGCGAGCTCGAAGATCTCCGCCTTGTCGCGGTTTCGTTGGTTCTTCGGGTATGCCTTGCCCCGACCGGCGTACTCGGAGACCTTTGCGCTCGCTTCACGGCGGTACACCTTCGCGTACTTCGTCCGGGCGCGGCGAATCCGGTCATGGAGAGCGAGCAGTGCATCCTCCTCCAGTTCTGCCATGGCCTCCTTCTCCGTCTCGGCCACCAGATTGCGCTCTAGTTCGGTCAATGAGTTCAGCACTCGCTTGTCCACGAGTCCTCCTTTCCGCAGTGAGGCCGGATCGGGAAAGATCATCCCCACCCGGGACGAGCCTTCGTGTTGGAGGGATGATCCGGCCGCTGATTGGGAACGAACCGGCTTCCTCGGCGCCCGCTTCGAAGTTCCTCATTTTGCGCGTCACTATGCAAGGTAGACCACTACCGAGGCTGGTGGTGGTGAGGGATCTGCTCAGGTGGCTAACTGGCCGGGCAGCGGGTGCTGATCCCCTGAGTCACGTCGGCAAGGCGTGAGCTCAGGATCTCCCGCGAACGGTCCTCCATTGCACTGCTCACGTCCCGCACGACCAGTGCTCCGTGCATCGCGGGAGCGACCCAGCCATCGCTGCGTTGTGACCCCACGCTTGCGCGAGCACCACACCCTGTGATCGGCGACGCATACGCGGCGCCGGGCCCGGTACCTATGTGCCGGACTCGACCTGAAAGGACGATCATGACTTTGCTCACCGGACAGCAGCTGCCGAGCGTCGGGGCGCGGACATACCACGTCGAGGTGCCAGCGAACCCGCCGCAGGCGTGGGTTCCCGCCATCATCGTGTTCCATGGTGGCGGCCAGGACGTCGAGGTGATAGCTCGCAACTGGGGCGGCGTCTCCCCTGCGGGTCCACCCCCGCCTCCCCCCGACAACTACCTGCTCGTCTTTCCCGCGACCGATCCTCAAATGACAGCCGAGTGGGTGCACTTCCAGACCGGCGACTCAGCGTTCCCGACCTTCGACCTGGATTTCGTCCGCGATCTCATCGGCGAGCTGACCACCCGGGTGTATGCCACCGGCGGCCCCGTTGCGGGGGCGAGCGCCGACCCAGACCTGATCTATGTCGCGGGCTTCTCCAATGGCGGTGGGATGGTCTGGCAGCTCCGCAACTCCGTCTCAGTCTGTTGCTGCGCGGCTTCGCCGCGGTCGGCAAAGCGTTGGACCCGGAGAAGGTGACCCAGTACAACAACAGCCTTCCCGCCGGGACCGGCCCGGCAGCAGCTCCGGTGTTCTACCTACAGGGCACCGCGGACCGTGGGTTCCGACCCACCTTCACCCAAGAGGAGATCCAGCTCGACCAGACTCTGCCGTTCTTCACGCTACGGCAGATGCTCTCCCGCAACGGGCTGGCGGCGACCGCCGCAACGACGACGCTGGTTCCCGGGAGCACGGGCGTGACCGAAATCGTCTTGGTGTTGTTCACCGGTGGGACCCAGGCCTACCAGCACGGAACAGTTGTCAACGGGGGCCATAACTGGCCGACGCCGACAACCGTCGGCAACCCGCCAGTTGCCAAGCATTTCAACGCCACCCGGGTGATCGTCGACTTCTGGCACAACCACGCAGGGCTACCCATGTGACGCCCAGCACCCGCTGCCCGCCCCGCCACAGCGCGCGTCCCGCACAACGGTCGTCTTGTGCACCGCGTAGTTCGTCGGCAGTCTCGTCCCGGTGATCTACATTCTCGGGTCGCCATGGATGCGTACTGCGGTGACATCCCACCAGCGGAGTTGGAGGCCGCCTACTACGCTCACCAATCGAGCCTGCCAACCGCTGAGCTCTCACACCAGTAGCTCTCCGGACTCCACGGTGGTTCAACCGGTAGCCCGTCCTTGGCGCGGCAACCGTTTGCGCCACGGCAGTCGTTCACCACGCTGGAGGCGCAGCGGTCGTGAACAAGCCTGGCAACGCACAAGCCGCCCGCGCTCAGTTGCCTGAACTCAGGTTTGGTCCAACAGCACGAAGCCGCTACAGACCAGCCGCATCTGCGTGATCTGGCCGTGCTGCTCGCTGTAGTAGGCGACCTGCTCAATCACCGAGGGTCCCGACTCGAGGTCGACCGCCATGCGGTAGCTGACTTTCTTGACATCGCCCACGGTGTCACTTTCGACCGACCCGGCCTCGGTGATCGTCTGGTCGCGGCCAAACCAGGTGCCGAGGATGATGTCGGCCACCCCCACGGGGGTCTCGGCGTCCCAGAACCTGCGTGGGGTGACGGCTCGGAAGGTCACTGGGGTCGAGAACAGCGCCCGGAGGGCGGTCGCGTCTTTGGCCGCTATCGCGCCTGCCATCTGCGCTCCGAGCGAGCAGTCAGTAGCTGAACGTGTTGGCTGCCTCATCGCCGGTCCACCCCCACATCGCCACCGTGCCACCGAGTTCGGCATTGCTCAGCAGATGGGCCTTGTCGAGGTGCTTGGCGTCGAAGCAGATCGGGCAGACCATGAAGCGACCCGAGGCCAGCGCGTACCTGGCCACCAGGTCCTCCAGTGGGGGGCATCCCTGGCACGCCCTGCCTGTGGCGACGTCGGCGATGGCGAGCCGGACAGCTTCCTTGGTCAAGAACATCAGGGTTGGGCGCTCGGTTTCAGCCGATCCGACGGCGACGAGGAAGGCCACGGTGACCTTTTCGGTGTCCTCCAGTCCGGTGCTGAGGCTGATCACTGACTTGGTTCTCATCGGGGGCTCCCTTTTCTCATCACGAGCATGTGGTGTTCAGGAGCTTCCGGTCATGGGGCAGCTGCCTCATCTTCGCTGCTGCCGACGATGCCGTGCTTGAGCGCGAACAGCGCAGCCCCGGTGCGGTTGGTGACGCCGGCCTTGAGGTAGATGTGTTCGAGGTGATTGCGCACGGTCTTGGTGCTGATAACCAGGCGCCGGGCGATCTCGGTGCTCGACAAACCATGAGCGACAAGGCCCAGAATTTCCATCTCGCGCGCGGTCAGCCCGCCGGGTCGTGAGGTGTGTCGGCTGGATCGATGACCGGTGACGGCCAGGACGGCGTCGACGGCGACCGCATCGAGTCGACCGCCATCTGCCTCCCGTCGGAGCCTGATGGCGGCCTGGTTCGGGACCAGCGCGGGTCGGTGCGGCCGGTGCTCGAGCGAGCCGCGGTAACTGTCGGCCGACGCCAGGATCCGCTGGGTCATCGGCAGCGCTGAGCCGCTGACCCCCCGGGGGTAGCCTGAGCCGTCGAGGCGTTCCCGGTGGGCCTCGGCGACCGAAGCCACCGCCCCCAGGCCGCGGACCCGGCTCAGGATCCGCCCGGTCAGGTAGGGATACAGCCGAATTCGCTCCCGGTCGGACTCGCTGAGTGGCGCAGACTTCTCCCAGACAGAGTTGGGCACGCCCATGCGTCCCAGATCGTGCAAAAGCCCTGCCCGTCGTATGACGTCTACGTCGACGCGGGCCAACCCGATGCGCGTGGCCGCCGCCGCGGCCAATTCCGCGACGGCCCCTGAGTGCCCCACCGTGAACGGACACTTGAGGTCGGCGAAGCTGCCGATTGCTTCGAGCAGTGAGTCGAGATCCTCGTCGCGCAGCAGTACATCGGCGTCTGGCGCCTGCTCGAGCGCTCGCGCCCACACGTCTTGGTCGGGGAGTGCGTCCAAGCGGTCGCGACACGCGGTCAATGCCTCCACCAGCAACGGATCGAACTGGGTGCCGCTGCGGTCCCGGGCCATGGCCAGCGCGCCGGACGCACCGCGGGTGCGCAGGTGCACTTCGCAGGTGTCGGCCAGCTGGACCACGCGTGTCGCCAGCGGGATCTCATCGCCGCGTCGCCCCCCGGGAAGGCCGCTGCCGTCCCAGCGTTCGAAGCCACACTCGACAGCCTCGCCGACCGCACGCTCCAACCCGATGCGCTCAGCCATCAACCCTGCGGATAGGCAGTGGGAGTGAATCAGCGCCGCCATCTGGGTCCGCGGCGAGAACAGGAGCGTGACCAGCAGTCGGGTACGTCGTGACAACGGCTGGCTGGACCCCGCGCGCTGCAGAAGGAAGCTCATGTACGGCAGGCCCGACCAGTCAAGCTGATAGCTGTCCCGCCGCATCGCCAGATCGTCGCCAAACCAGCGGCTGAACTCATGGGAGTCCGCGTGACACCCGATCCACAACACCAAATTCGCGTAATAAATTGTGGCCCGCTGCTCCTCGGACAGTTGCAGCTTGTCGGCCAGCATCGCGGCCAACAACGAAGACCGCAGCACGTGCTCCATCGGCAGCCCCAGCCCCAGGTCGATGGAGATGGAGAGCGCCGCCAGCACTTCAGCGCGGCGCGCCCCCCCACCACCACGACCGCTTTGCGTCATGACGGCAACGTACTGGCACGAGCGCATCGACGCGCGCTCGCCGCGGAAGCCGGCGCTGCGGTCGTGCCTGACACGGGCCTCAGCTGGGCGACGTCACTGTCGAGCGCCCACGGTCACCAGCAGCCGTCCCTACCCAGGCGGCCCGGGGAGTCAACGCCCCGGTCAGGCAGTCACCGAGACTTCATAGACGGCGTCGGCCGGGTGACCGGCCCGTTGGTGGATCCGCTGCACTGCTTCGGCGCTGGGAGCCTCGGACAGACAAAACACCATGCCGCTCGCCGGGTCTGCCCAGGCGTGCCGGAAGTTGACGCCCTCGTCGTCTTGGATCGCCCGGTCGGCGTTGTGCGCCTGGGCGAGTACGTCGGAGGTGACCCCAGTCATTCCGCTGTGAACATCCATGTACTCAGGCATCGAAAAGCCTTCCTGTCGGAACTCCCGCTGTGTTCGAGGAGCTGTTGTGGTCGAGGATGACGCCCCGACCATGGCCGGCGCGTGAGGCAAGTGCCTCATTCCCGGCAGATCAGGCACCAGACCCGAATCAGTGAAAGTCCGTCGAGTTTCCACAGGAGGGCGTCTCGCGCTGATTGCAGCTACCAGCGGAGTTCGGTCTTGGGTGTCGGTCACGGCGCTCAGGCTCTCGGCTCGCGTCCTCCGAAACCGCCTCGGTGGAGTCTCGCAAGACGGTCGGCTTACGGTGACGGTGGGGCCTCGCCAGCCAGGCCACCAGCCGACGGCTGTTCCGTGTGTCGCACCAGGGACGGCTTGCATGCACGCTGCACGTGTCGACTGTCTCAGCCGACCAGGTCCTCGGTTAGCATGCTGCTGGCGAGTGGGTGCCCCTATGCCGAGCGGGCCGTCGTGATTCCTCCATCGACGGCAAGTTCGGCACCGTGGACGTAGCTGGCTTGGTCAGAGAGCAGCCAGGTCACAGCATCTGCAATTTCTTGCGGGTTCCGGGGCCCCCGGCGGGTATGCCGGCGGTCATTTGAGTGATCACGTGTCGTCGGATGCGTTGATGGGCGTGCGCGTGGCGCGCGCCCGGAGACACCGTGTTGACTCGCACTCCGCGAGAACCGAATTCTGCCGCCCAGCTGCGGGCAAGCTGGATCTCAGCGGCCTTCGTCGCTGAGGCGCAGAACAGTGGATGGCCACGGCGAAACGGGTCGAGGAACTGGGCTATTCGATCTTTCTCGTGCCGGACGGTGTGCAACTGCTCTCACCCTTCTCCTCACTCGCCATGGTGGCCACGACGACCTCGCTCCGGATCGGTACGTACGTACTGGCCAGTCCGCTGCGTACACCCGGCCACGCCGCATGGGAGGCGCACTCGCTCACCGTGCTCTCCGCCGGTCGGTTCGAGATGGGCATCGGCACCGGGCACGACCGCGTGCCGCAAGGCGCCGCCGAACTGGGCATGCCCTACGGCAGCGCCTCCGAGCGTCGCGACCAGGTGCAGCAGACGGTCATGAAGCTGCGTGCGCTGGACGGCAAAGACCGCACGCCGGTCTTGATGGCGGCCGGCAGGCGACGTGATGCCCTGGGCGTCAGCTATATCTCGGTCAACGAGGCGTTCATCGAGCAGTTCGCACCAGTAGTCGAAAGTCTGACAGGCATGCAGAAAGGAAACCCCCGGCCTATCGACGACCTAAACGAACGTGCCGACATGAGCCGTCCGGTTCATCGGACGGACCCGTTGTGCCTACTCGACCGACCCCTTGTATGTCCCGCACGACCGACGGCTTGCGGCGACCGACAGTTCCTGCAGCGTGCCCTCTACTTGGAGCAGTTCTCGACCGGGGTTTCATATATTCCCAGACCACAGGCTTGGATCGACATGACCGACCCCCGCACCGTGGAGCTGGCCGCCAGCATCTTTGCCAGCTACACCCACCGCGACATGGACGTCGCACGAGGCGTTGCGGCTCGCCTCACTGAGCTCGGTCACACAGTGCGGATCGACGAGGGTGAGTTACGGCGATTCTCTCGTTGAAGCCATCTCTGGGGCGATGGCCCAGGTGGACTTCCTCGTTGCTTTCGTTGTCCGGGCAGCGTGGAAAGTAACTGTTGCCAGAAGGAGATCTCGCTTGCGATGACGGGAGAGATCGGGCGCGAAGGGATCACTGTCATGCCCGTTGGCCTCGACAGCCTGACGATGCCGCCGACCCTCGCCGACAAGCTCTATCTGGATGGCGCTGGAGCGCACCGGACCCAGCGTGATGGCTCACGGCTCGAGGTCGGTGACTCCCTTGCCGCTGGCGAAATCGAGCGGAACGGATGCCTGATCGTGGGTGATCTGCCATCGGTCGTCGAGCTTCTGCAGGCAGAAGGTCGCCCTGACCCACATGCCGTTCGCCGCGGCGCCGTTGTCAAGGGTGCCGCTGATACGGCCGAACCCGTACGCGAATGCGACGTCTTCGCCCACCACAAGTGCGAGATCGCGCAGCTCGTAGCTGAGCTCGGCGAACATCGTGAATGCCGTGACCCAGTTCTTCAGCTTCGCGGCGAGCCCGACGTGCTGCAGCGGCGGTTCGACGTCGAAAGAGACGACATCCGCCGCGTAGATCGTGCCGAGGGTGTCGAGGTCTTTCGCGCGCAGAGCCGCGATGAGCGAGTCGATCTGCTGCCTGATCGCCGCCTCGCCTTCGGCGCGCGGCTTCGGCGTCATCTGTGCGTTGTGGTTTGTCGTCATGCTTTCGATCCTTGCGCGTTCGCGTTCGCGTTCGCGTTCGCGTTCGCGTGCGCGTGCGCGTGCGGGTTCGCGTTCGCTTGCGTGTCCCGTGGTGTCTGCTGCGGCCGCGGGCCACCTTTCGGCCACGGCAGCAGACCCGGCCGCCGCGCCTCGATCCGGATCTTGCGCACGCTGAACTTGCTCGAGAACTCCTTGTACGCCACACCGAGCGGTCCGCTGACGAAGACGTTCATGGGGGAGTCGTCCTTGTGTGCCAGCTGTCTCACGGCGGCGTGCCGGCCGAGGCTGACGCACGAGCCGGTGAGCGCCAAGTCGATCACCGCGGGTTCGGTTCCAGCAATACGGCTCAACACAGTATTCGCCGCCTGGGCGCCCAAAGGGCCGGCGGCCTGGCAGCTCATGCGAACGGGCTGGCCGGATGGCGCTGCGGCGTCGCCAGTCGCGACGATCCGATCGTCGTCGACGCTCGTCAGCGTTTCATCCGTGAGCAACCGCCCGAGCTCGTCGGTGCGCAGGCCGCTGGATGCCGCCAACTGAGGCACGCCGAAACCGGCGGTCCAGATCGTGAGGGCGCTGGCGAGCGTGCCGCCGTCTGCGAACACCACGCGATCTGAGCCGACCTCGGTCACGCCCCGCGATTCGACCACCGTGACGCCGTGGCGCGTCAACCACTTCGCGACATATCGACGTCCCTTGTCCCTGAGCGCCGGAGCCAGGATGCCGCCGTTGACCAGCGTGACGCCTCGCCCCTGCTCGGCCAACTCGGCCGCGGTCTCGATGCCCGTCAGTCCACCGCCGACGACGATGATGGGGGCATTCGGCGGCAACGCGTCGAGGCTCGCGCGCAGCGTTCGGGCCGACTCGAACTCGGCGACGGAGACCGCGAACTCGCGGGCACCCGGAACCGAGGCCGGAATCGCTCCCGTGCTTCCGACTGCGTAGATGACGTAGTCGTATGCGACGGCGTCTCCGGACGCCAACTCGATGGTGCGGACATCGGTGTCGATGCGCGTTGCCGTGTCGACGACCAGTCGAACGTCGTCGGCGAGGATCGAGCCGAACTCCACCGTCGCGTCGGCGGTGCCCGCGACGTACTGGTGCAGGCGAACGCGCTCGACGAATGTCGCGCGCGGATTGATGAGGGTGATGTCGACGTCCGCGCGCATGCGGAGGTGGTTGGCTGCGAGCGCGCCGGAGTAGCCGCCGCCGATCACGACTACTCGGGTAGGTGCGGGCAGAAGAGGTGTTCGCGTGGCCCCGGGCGCGGATGCGATCGCGCGCCTCTCGAGTGTGGACATGTCAGATTCTCTTTCTCGTCTCGAGTCGCACGGCGTTGTTCGTCGCCGTGTGCTCTCAGTAGTCCGACACCTGAGCACCGCAGAACGTCAGGTCGTGCGAGCGCATCGCGCGGTGCGGCGCGATCACCTGACGTTCCGCGCCGCTGCGTTGTCGAACAAGGAGGGGCAGAATGCGATCGAGGGAGTCGACGACATGACCACACCAGCACGGTCCGAAGGTGGACGGCCGGTAGGCGGCCGGCCCAAACCGCGCGACCGTGCGATCAATGGCACCCGGCGACAACTGCTCAACGTCTCGTACCGGCTGCTCGGATCGCTGGCCGAGGCCGAAGACGTCGTGCAAGAGGCGTACGCCCGCTGGTATGCGATGTCGCCCCAGGAGCAGGATGCCATCGCCTCTCCCCCGGCATGGCTCACGACGGTCGCCAGTCGGCTCTGTCTGAACGTGCTGTCGTCGGCGCGGGTGCGTCGTGAAGCCTACGTCGGCGAGTGGCTGCCCGAGCCCGTTCCCGAATCCGACGCCTGGTACGCGGGATACACGGGAGGTGCCGCCGTCG
Source organism: uncultured Actinomycetota bacterium (assembly GCA_963797165.1). Classification (GTDB taxonomy): domain Bacteria; phylum Actinomycetota; class Actinomycetes; order Propionibacteriales; family Propionibacteriaceae; genus Microlunatus. Next base: position 643,400 of record CAWCOM010000010.1, on the reverse strand, counting down.
ACCCCGCCGATCGTGTCACGCTCGACGAGTCGATTAACATGGCCTTCCTCGTGGTGCTCGAGTCGATGACCCCGGCCGAGCGCGTCGCCTTCATCTTGCACGACGTCTTCTGCTACTCGTTCGCCGAGGTGGCCGACGTCGTCGGTCGCACGCCGGCGGCCTGTCGGCAGCTGGCATCCTCGGCCCGCCATCGCATCCGGTCGTCGCGCACGCCGACGGTACCGACGACCGAACAGGCCGGCATCATCCGTCAGTTCAAGGTCGCATGGGAGGCCGGCGATATCGATGCGCTGGTCGCGCTTCTTGCGCCCGACGTCACTGCGGTCGGCGATGGTGGCGGACGCGTGAACGCGGTGCGGCATCCGATCACGGGCATCGATCAGATCGTTCGTTCGTTCGTGCGGCTGAGGAAGACCTTCACCGGCCTGACCATCGCCGAGCGCTCGGTCAATGGCCAGCCCGGCCTCGTCGTTCAGCAAGACGGCGTGACGGTGTCGGTCTACGCGTTCGAGATCGCGGGCGAAAAGATCACCCACATCTGGGCCGTGCGCAACCCCGACAAGCTGCAGTCATGGGCGGACGTGTCCGCGCTGTAACGCCGTCGCACGGGCGCTTCGGCGGCGATCAGCCCTTGAGCGCCCCCGCTGATTCCTCGTCACGAAGAATCAGGCTCTTCGCAGATGAGGGTCGGCTTGCGGACGCCTGCTCTAGCAGCCGGTTGATTTCTACCCTAGTCGGCGTGGTCGATGACCACGTGCCGTGAGCAATCCTTTAGGGCAGTCCTTCAGCGAGGGCATGTGCGAGCAATGCCTGCGCGGTCCATCGGAGTTGTCGCGCAGCCTCCTCCCGGGACAAACCAGCGATGTCGGTGAGCCACACAAGTGACTCGATGCCAACCGCGCTGCGGATAGCTACCGCCAGCCGATGGATGTTCGCCTTCCCGAGCTGAGGCTCCAGAGGAGCCAGCGCATCCACGAACCAGCCGATCGCCCGGCCCTGCCGTAGCGGAAGGTCCGTGGCGTCGCTCTCGAGTGAGAGCCGCAGCATCGTCCGTTGCTGCCCCTCGGACTCCAGCACCAGGTCGACGAACTTCTCGATGGCCAAGGCGAGGCGGGTCACGGGGTCGTCGCCCGGCTCGTCGGGCAGCAGCGACGACGTCTGGATCTCGGGGTGTGCTGCGATCAGCAGGGCCTTCTGGCTGGGGAAGTAGCGATAGGCGGTGGTGCGCGACACCGAGGCCGCCTCGGCCGCCTGCTCGACGCTCGGCGAGGCCGTCCCTGCCGCGATCAGTGCCCTGGCGGCGGCGATCAGCTGGCCGCGGGTGCGTGCCTTCTGCCGGGTCCGACCGAACTCCTCGTAGACCGTTGACATGTCGTTCACGGTACCCTAATGTCCTTATGGGACATAAGTCCCATAAACGGAATGGGGTGACGTCATGGACACGCTGACAGCCACGGTCCGGCAGCAGGGTGAGGGCGAGCGCGCCTGGTTCTGCGGCGGCGGGACGTTCACCTGGAAGGTGACCGGGGCAGAGAGCGGTGCTGCGTTCTTCATGTTCGAGGACCAGCTCGAGCAGGGGAAGGTGACTCCGCTGCACCTCCACCCCAATGCTGATGAGACGTTCTACCTGCTAGAGGGTGAGATCCTGCTGCATATCGACGGCGACGAAATCGCCCTCAGCGCGGGCGGGCTGGCAGTGTTCCCACGCCGCGTCCCGCACGCCTTCATGGTCACGTCACCGACCGCCAGGATGCTGGCCTTCCAGAACCCGGCTGAAGGCGAGGCGTTCTACCGGCATGCCAGCGAGGACCACCCAACGCCCGTCGACTTCGAACGGATCCGTGCTGCCGCTGAGGCCACTGGTGCGATCGAGATCCTCGGCCCGCCGCCGTTCTGAGCTGTCAGCGCAGGCAGCGACCCATGATCCTGGTGTGGCGCCGAACGACGATCCCGCGGTATCGCGAACCGGGCTGGCAGTTTCGCCGCCACTGAAGGTGATCGCACATCCGACCCGGGTCACGTCTGGCCTCGCTGGTCGCGGCCCACCAGGAGCAGATGAGCCATGGCGACAACGACACCCAGCTGGATCAGCCACTGGGTCAAGTCACTTGGGCTGGTCGGTTCATGACGTCTCGGAATTCTTGGTCGCCTTTGGCGGCCACCGGCTCCGATACCCGGCCACAAATCACCCTAACCGGGTCGCCACTCTTCGACGGACATGTTGGGAGGAAGCCGCTCGGACTAATGGCTCCAGACTCCGCCGATCGTGACTGCACCGGTAGACGGTCCCCTTGGGGGCGGGCCGAAGGCCGCGACCTTGCCGCGAACCGTGCCACAGAGCCGACGGTCTCCGGAACGGCGGGGAACCCGTTCCGGAGTCAGTGCGTCTACTGTCTGCTGGTGGGTGTTCAGGTGGTGTCGTATAGCCGTCCGCGACTGTTCCGGTCGCGAGTCGCTACCTCGGTCGTGTTCGTTCTCCTGGGGGCGCTGCAGGGAACGCTGGCCGCGCGGATGCCGGCGATCAAAGACGGGGCCGACCTGTCCAACGGCATGCTGGGGCTGGCGTTGCTTGGCATGCCGCTGGGCAGCATCGCCGCCATCCAGGTCACCGGCCGGTTGATCGCCCGCGCTTCGCGGCGTGCGTCCTGATCGGCGCCGTCAGGTAGAGTGACCCGCCTTTTGCGGGTACAGCGTCTCGCCGCGCGCCAGCATCTCTACCATCTCGGTGATCTTGCGGGCCCGGCTCTCAGCTCGCTTCATGCTTTCGACGCGATGGATGAGCGCGAAGCGGTTGGCGCTCGTGAGCACGTCGAACATCGCCTGCGCATCCGGCTCCGCCGCGATCGCCGCAGCCAGGTCGTCGGGCACCTGGCGGGTCGCCGGACCGGCGTACGCCGCGCGCCACCGCCCGTCGGTGCGCGCGGCCTCGACCACGGCGCGCCCGGCGTCGGTCATCCGGCCCTGCTCCTCGAGGATCGCCACGAGCGCGACATTTCGCTGGGACCAGCTGCCCTTGGGTCGGCGCGGGGTGATGCGGACGGTGTAGCTGTCCTCGTCGCGTTTGCCGGCCCGGCCGTCGATCCAGCCGAAGCAGAGCAGCTCCTTCACTGCGCTCGCCCACGTGATCGTGGTGTCCGATCCGCCCTTCTTGGTCAGCACCAGCCGCACGCCGGGCGACGTCGCGTGGTGCTCTTCGAGCCACGCCCGCAGCGCGGCCGGGTCGGTCACGAGCAGCTCGGGCAGCAAGGTTGCCATGAGTCCGACGCTAGCCGCGACCGCCGACAGCTGCGCGGCTCGGCGGCGAACGGGAGGCCTCCAAGTCTCCGCTCGCGTCGTTGGAGGAAGCCCCTTGTGCGTGCTCCGTTCGACGGACGGCTTACGGCACACCGCATGGTGGAAATTTGTCGCCTCCTGGTGCGGTGCACGATTCCGACGGAAAGCAGTCACGGTCTTGGATGCAATCCCATCGGGATTGCAGAACCAGTTCGACGGCTTTCCCACCCCGCCGACGCCGATTGTGGACCGTGCTTTCGGATCATCCCTGGCGCCTCCCGAATCAATCAGAGGTCCGATACGCGGGCCGCCAATTGAGCTCGGGAGCGGAGTCCGAGGGTGCGGTATATCCGGGTCAGGTGGGCCTCGACGGTCTTGTCGCTCAGGAACAGGCTGCTCGCCACCTCACGATTGGTCGCGCCCCGCGCGACGAGGGTCGCGATCTGCCACTCGCGCGGCGACAGCCGTTGAACCGCATCGGGTTCGGACGCCGGCCGGGGCCCTCCGGCGAGCGCGGACTCGGCGCGGGCCTGCTCGTACCAAGACTGCGCGCCGAGGCGGCCGAAGGACTGGGCCGCTGAGTCAAGCCAGGGCAGTGACGCTGCACGTCGGCGGGACCGGCGGAGCCGTTCGCCCAAGCACAGTTCCGTCCGGGCCCGCTCGAAGGGCATCTGGCTGCCATGGTGAGTCAGCGCCTCCGCGAAATGGGTTTCGTACGACCCGTCCGCGGCGAGCAGGCCCCTGCATCGGGCGGCCGTGGCCAGGGTCCATCCGGTTGTGTGGGCGGCGCGTTCGAAACGGGGCATCAACGCGGTGGCGTCGACGATCCGGCCGACCTTGACGTAAGCCTCGACCAGATCGGGCAGCCAGCAGTAGATGGCGGGTTGATCGAAACCGATCTGGTCCGCCTCGCGGGTCAGCCGCTCCAACGGGAGGATCGCCTGCTCGGCCCGACCGAGTCCAAGGTGCAGCAGGCCGCGGGCGGCTTCCCGGGGGAACTGTGCCATTCCGTGTCCCATCCTTGCTGCCTCCGCCATCGCCTCGTCGAGGTGGGACAGGCAGTTCGCTTCCTGACCTCGGCATGCTTCGAGCCGAGCGAGGATGACCAGGCTGATCGTCAGGTTCTGATTGGTCTCCCTGGCCAGGGTCAGCGCCTCGACGGCTTCGCTGTGGGCCTCGTACCACCGCCCGATTCGCGCGTGGGCTTCTGCGCGAAGGCTGAGATAGATGGGCAACCGGCCGATGGCGTTCCCGATCCGTGACTGCGAGATCAACTGATCGAGGACAGCGATCGCCGCCGGCTCGTACTGGTAGCAGATGGCGGCGTTGAGTGCGAGCGGGAGCAGGCTCGGCCACTGCGGCAGCGTCTGCCAGTTCCCGTCAGCGATCACGTCCAGCAGGGCCGACGGCTCGGCGAGGCGACCGGCAAAGGCCCCGGCGACCGCCCGAGTGCCGCCGCAGAACGACCTGAGCGGGGTTGCGGTGGGCCCGGCCAGTTCCATGGCCCTGGTCGCCTCGTCCATCGCCGGCTCCAGGTGTCCCGATTGAATCGCGGTGAGAGCGGCCCCGGCGAGCAGGATGGACGCGCGGCTGGGATCGTGGCGTTCGATCTGTCGGGCCAGGTCGTTCAAGAGTCGATGGGCGGTCTCGGCGGAGCCGCAGACCTGCTCTATGGCGGCCCGCATGACGACGGCTTCGCTCCGGCTCGCGCTGTCTGCGGGCAGCGCGGTGGTTTGCGCGAGGAGCCGCAGCGTCCAGTCGTAGTTACCGGCGTTCGTGGATTCGCGAGCGGCCGCCAGGAGCAGCTCGAACCGGCGCTCGGGGCGGGCGGCTAGGACCGCCGCCCGTTCGTACGCGCGTGCGGCTGCTGTGGGGCCGCCTCGGCCCCGCGCCTGCTCGGCGGTTCTGGCCAGCAACTCGGAGGTGTCCTCGTCGGGACCGATGAGCGCGGCCGCGCGGTGCCAGACAGCGCGCTCGGATTCGTCATGATCGGTGGCCACCGCGGCCAGCGCAAGGTGGGTTTCGCGGATCGCGCTCGCGGAGGACTGCTGGCGAACCGCGGTGCGCAGCAGGGGGTGACGGAACCGCAGCTGGCGGCCCCAGACCAGCAAGCCCGCGTCGACCGCGGCGTCGAGGCTGGCCCCGATGATATCGAGGATGCGCATGGCGGACAGGATCCGATCCGGATCGCTCACGTCGCTCAACGCCAGCGCCAGCAGGGCACGAATGGTGTCTGGGGGCAGATTGGCGACGGATTGCTGCAGCGTCTGCGTGAGCGTGGTGCTCAGCGCCAGCTCGTCGATGGGATGGCGACCGGACAGCTCGTCCGGGGACAATCGCTGGCTGAGTTCCACCAGAGCCAGGGGGTTGCCGGCGGCCACGCCCACGAGTTGCCTGGCCACGCCCGCCGCTACCGCGGTGCGGGCGGACCGGAGGACCAGGTCGGCACCCGGTTCGGGGGTCAGCCCATCGAGCCGCAGCTCCGCAAGTCCGCTGACGTCAACCGGCGGACTCGATGGGTCGAGCACCTCGTCGCGGACCGCGAACAGCGCGACGACACCCTCGGCGTCTAGGCGGCGGGCCGCGAACGTGATCGCCTCCGCGGACAACCGGTCGAGGGTGTGCAGATCGTCCACGGTCAGCAGCACCGGTCCGGATCCGGCGGCCAGCCCCAGAAGTGCGAGCGTCCCGACCGCGACGGCGAACCGATTGCCCTCAGCGGGTGGACCGAGCGCGAGCGCGGCCGCCAGTTCGGCAGCCTGCCCGTCGGGAAGTTCGTCCAGGCGGTCGGTCAGTGGACGCAGCAGGTCGGCTAGTCCGGAGTAGGAAAGTTGCGATTCTGACTCCAGTCCCCGGCAGCCGAGGACGGTGAATCCGGCGTCGCGCGCCCTTCGCCGCGCGTAGTGCAACAAAGTCGACTTGCCGATGCCCGCCTCGCCCCGGATCACCAGCACACCGCTGGTCTCCGCAGCACCCCGCTCCAGCAATTCGTCGATGAGACCGCATTCGGCCTGTCGGCCCAGCGGTTCGATGTCGAGCGGACCCAGATTCGCGGCCCCGCGAGACGGCCGCCCGTTTCGAGGGAAATCCCCGATTCGGACGCCATCAGAAACAACCACAATTCAGGGTATCGGTCCTCACGCGGAGTCTCACCCGACAGTTGGGAGGGAGGCCGCCATGTCGGCCGCGGGTCGCGAGGACTTGCAGCATCGACGTCCAGGCGCTGACGGGCCGCCACGGCTTCCATTCGAGAAGGGACGAGACATGACCGCACCACTCGAACCGAACCGATTCATGCCCGCTCATCTACGACTGATGCTGCGGCGCGCCGGGCACGCTATGACACCGGCCGAGTCGACCCCGATGAACGGTCCCGCGGTCGCGTCCGAACCGCCGAACTGGCCGGCCGGAATCCAGGTCGAGTATTTGCCTTTCGCCAACTGGTCGGACGAGACGAGCGTGCCGGGGGTGTGGATCGCGGTGCCCGAACAGGCGCAGGACGTCGTCACTTTAGCGAACTGGGCGGCCGGCAACGGTTTCTCGGTGCGGGCGTTGGGTCATCGGCACAACTGGTCGCCGTTGATGTTCGGCCCGGCCCAGGACGGTGCCCTGGTGCTGCTCGTCGACACGGTGAACCTGGCCGAAACGGCCTTCAACGCCGTCGATCCACCGACCGTCACGCTCGGGTCGGGGGTGACTCTCGATCAGGCAACGGCGTTCCTGGAACAACAGCAGGGTGCCAACGCCTCATCCGCGGCTCCGGGCTATTCGTTCCTCAATTTCCCCGGACCGGGCGACCTGTCGATCGGCGGAATCCTTGCGGTCGGCGGTCATGGGACCGGACTTCCGGTTGCCGGCGAGCCGCTGCTCGACGGGACGGTGAGCAATCTCGTCGTGGCCTTTACCGCAGTGGTGAGCCAGGCAGACGGCACCTACCGGCTCCAGGAGTTCGGTCGTGAGGAGACGGCGTCCGCGGCGTTCCTGGTGCATCTCGGACGCGCGTTTCTCACCGACGTCACCTTCGCCGTGGTGCCCAACTACTACCTGCAGGCTCACAACCTCTATCCGCCCGCTGACACGCTCTTCGGACCAGCCGGCGGGGCGTCGGAACAGTCCCTGGCGAGCCTGGTCGGCCAATATGGCAGGGTCGAGGTGATCTGGTTTCCGTTCTCCGACTTCCCTTGGGTGAAAGCGTGGGAACAGGTTGAGGACAAAGTGGAGCCGCAGGTCGGCGGTCCCTACAACTACCCGTGGTCGGACGACATCAGCGATCTAGAGAGCCGGCTCATCGCCGCATCGCTGCACGAATCCCCCGCTCTCACCCCGTACTTCCTGCAGGGAGGCTGCCTCCTCAGCCAGGTCATGGCGCCCCGGGACGCCGTGTTGAACGGCACGGCCCGCGACCTCCTGCTGTACGTGAAGCCGACGACCCTGCGGTATTCGATGATGGGTTACGCCCTCCACGTGCCGGTGAACCGCCTGCAGTCGGCCGTCAACGAGTTCTTCAACCAGTTCCAAGCGCAGCTGCTCGCCTGCGCGGATCACGACAGGTATCCGGTGAACGGCCCAGTCGAGATACGCGCGACGACCGTGGACCATGCCGACGGTCTCGGGATCGACCGGCCGCAGCAGGCGACCCTGTCCGTGTGCGCGCCCGCGGGTCAGACGGGTGAGGATGCCGTCGTGCTCTGGGTGGATTCGCTGACCTTTCCCGGAACCGCCGGTTCCGGGGACTTCTACGAGGCACTCGAGACGTGGATGCTGACCGAATGGGCCGTCGACTACCGGTACGCCGTCCGGCCCGAATGGTCAAAGGGATGGGCCTATTCCAGCGCAGGCCCTTGGACGAATGACGACGTGATCAAGAACATCGGCAATTCCTATGCCGGCTTCGAGGCTGCGGTTGCGACGTTCCATCAGTACGACTCGGCGAACATCTTCTCGAATCCCTTCCTGAAGAATCTGCTTTGATCCCGAATCGGTCCGCCCTGTTGCCATTCGAGCCGGTCGCATCCCGCCCAAGACACGGGCGCTTCGCCTGACCCCGGCGCCATCTCCGCCGCCGCCGCCGCAACACGGCGGGACCCTCACGCCGCTAAGAACCCTTGAAGGATGGTCATGAAAATCAGCAATCGGGGTGGTCGCTGCCGCGGACCGCCTACCGCACTCAAGCCCGTCGACTCAAGTCGACCAGCGATCACCTTCAGCACGCATCCAAACTCCTCTCTCGAGTTGTGGATCGGCGTGTCACGCCTGATCCACAAGTCTTGACATATTTCTCCCCTCGAACACTTTTTGTCGTAGATCTCACAGCACAGGAGGATCACCATGTCAGATCCAGTTCCGAACGCAACTGCCAGCGCTTTCCGCGTGTACAACTCGGGGGCATTCGTCATCGACATCCACGCCCTGTACAGCGCAGGCGGCGGTGTCCAGCACCATGCCGACAACGGGGACAACTTCCCCACCATGCAGGCCCGGACGATGGATCTCGCCAAGAAGTGCGTGGCACCGCCCATCCAGACGGGCAACCTGGTCGAGGTCTTTGTCTGGGTCGAGGCCGGGGACGACAAGACCTACCCGTTCCAGTTCGGGTACGACCCCGCCGGGCCTGTGCAGAGCTTCACCATCGGCGGCACCATCGGCAACGACCGGCTCGACTACGAGGGCCCGCTGTCGTCCACCTCCTGAGTCCGCCCTAACGGAGAGGATTGCTGACATGCCCGGTCGCGATCACGCCCTGACCGCCGAAGAGCTGACGGCCTACGCCGCAGCCAACCCGCACGATGCGGCCCTGCAAAAGCTGGGCTTGCCCGAACTCCTCGCCAACACCGGGGGTGGAGTCTTGGACCCGACGCACGTGCCCCAGCGGCAAAGGCCACGGCGGCAGCCGACGTCCCCACCCGTCACGGTGTGTGAGCTCGACGTCGGCTACGTCGTGTTCGACGTGATCTGCCTCGCCATCGGCGGGGTCGAGCTGCGGGCGGGCGTGACCGAGGAGACGGCCGAGGCGGTCGCCGAGGCCGCCCGACCCGTCATGTCGAAGATCCAGACCATCATCGCCGAAATGGCCAGGGCCGGGGCGTCGGCCACCGACATCGCCAAGGGCGTCTTCGACATCTTGGTAGTCATTTGGTCGGGGGGATGCCTGGGCGCGGTGGTCGCCGCCTTCGTCGGCAACCTGACCTGGTACTACTCAGTGCTGTACGGCGCGACGGCGATGGCCACCATCATCGCGGCCGTGGCTACAGACGGGGTGGCCTTCGTCGCCGAGGTGGCGCTCGAAGTCGTCACCTTCGGCATGCTGGTCGCGGACTGCGTCAACGCGGTCGCAGCATGTGACCTGATTCCCTCGGCGCACGCGTCAGCCGAATCGGTAGCTCCGGCTGGTCAAGCAGGCTGAACTCTCAAGCGCCCAAGGGTTATGGGTCTCCAAGCGTAGTCGACTTTCGACGGAATTCGTTCCGTTGCTGGGTGGACATCTTCTCTCCGGCCAGTTCTGTGACGGCCGAAGGTCGTCGGCGGGGTGCCTGGACGGCTCACAGGTTTCGCAAGGCGGCGGAGACGAAGGCATCCGCATAGCTGTCGGCAGGAAACGGTCCGAGGTAGTAGGACTTGAGCGAGCGCCGCTCGAGCAGCTTCGGATCGTAGATCAGCAAGTCGTCCAAGACCCGTGCCCAGTCGACGCCGTCCGCGCCCAGCAGGTAGCCACCTCGGGCAAGCGGAAACTCGCCGACGAGTTCAGCGGCGGACGTCAGCGCACCCATGGCTGTCACCGCGTACGGCTTCTCTGAGTAGACGAAGTCCGAGACCACGCTCGACACGTCGGCGATCATTGCATCGGACCGGTTGAAGCAATCGACCAGGCTCAGGGCGTCGGTCGCGGATGCGCCGTAGAGATGCGATCTTCCGCTCGATGCGGCGTCCTCACGGAGGAACGCGTTGACACGTCCGGCATGGTCGGCGAGGTGCGGTGTCCGCCCTGTCCACGGGTGGGGGCGGAAGATTACCGTGCAATTGCGTTCGAGCAGGGCCGCCACGATGAGTTCTCCCACCGGCAGCGAGCTGTACCGGGAGTCGTCGAGGTAGCCGTGCCAGGTCGGTGCGTACAGGACCGTCTTGGCGTGGCGGTGGCCGACTGGTGTGTCGGCTACGGTGATCGTCTCGACTTGGGGACGGCCGACGATCTCGAATGTGGATGCCGGCATCTCCACGCCATGCCGGGCGAATCGGTCGACTGCGGCCTGGCCGGCGACGAAGTTCTTGTCGTACAGCCGAAACGCCCGGCGATAGCTTGGCGCCTTGTCACTGTCGCCGTGGTTCAGCTGGATCTGGTGCAGTCCCAAGAAGGCGAGCATGGGTTCGTTGCGTGGCGATGTGTTGACATAGAACACCGTGGTCAGACTCGGCACGACCACGGGCGCCAGTTCCGGTCCGTAGCGCCGTACCAGGACCGGCCTGGTGGTCTCGCCGACGATCTCGGCGAAGGTACCGGGGTTGCGGACAATGATCATGAAGGGCCGTCCGAGCCGTTCCAGGTAGGGCAGCCACATGGTGAGCTGATGCTTGGAACCGGTCGGTGCGTACCAGTGGACCACGAATGTGGGCGCGTATTCGGTGATCGTTGCCGTCAGTCCAGCTTCGGCCCGACGTCGCTGCCAGATCCGGTCGCTGACGTCAGCGACGACGAACGACAAGATCAGCCACTGGCCGGCTGCCATCAGCAGGATCAGCGGACCTGTCCGGTGGGCAGACAGGGCGACGGCGAGGCCGGCGAGGGTGGTCGTGTTGGTGGCGAACAACCACTTCGGGGCGAGTCGAGGTTCGTTCCGGACATCGATTCCAGGCAGTTTCGCTACGTAGGGCACCGCGAGCCGGGCGATCGGTGCCACCGCCGCCTCCGCGAGCACGGCGAGTGCGGCCGCGGCGGCGGCGGCCCGCAGGTGGGAGCCGCCCGATCCGACCGACGTCGGGGCGAAGTCAGCCGCTATCCCAACCGCGAGCAGGACACGAGCGAGGACGGCGCTGCCTGTTGGGCCGACTGCAAATCTGGCAGACCGACGCAGCGCCCGCCCTCCGCGAGCACAGACGATGACCAAGGCGCTCAACAGCAGAAGGATCGAGGTGTCGCGCTGCGTTCCGGCCAGGGCCAGGAACACCCCGGCCGTGGCCAGGACGTCGGCCACGATCCGCAGCACACCCATCCGGGCGATGATCCGACGCAGCACCGGGCCCGGCAGACGGCGTGTGTGCCAGATGTCGCCGCTCGAGACAGCGAAGGTACCGCCGGCACCGGTTGCCGACGTCTTCTGTCTGGCCGATCCTGCTCCTTCGTGAGGGCCGTGCGTCATCATGTGCGCCACATTTGCGAGCATTGACCGACGACGCTGTGATGACGCTGAGTGGCAGCGCCTTGATCGGCCTGGATCCTCGCGCGTTCCCGACCTACGCTCGCAACTCGGACCTTCGGAGCCGACTCCCAAGGTGTTGCCGTGAGGAGGCGCCGTGACCTTGTTGAGCGTCGCGCTCGACACTGCCCGGCGAGCTGCAGGCTCTCGGGACGCTGCCGCCCACACCGCGGTGACGGTCACCGTGGCCCTCGTCGCCGCCGCGGCCCGGATCGTGCCGGTGGTGCGCGGCGGCGGTTTGACCGGTCTGGGGAACTACGACGACGGTGTGTACTACGCGGCCGGCACGGCCCTACTGCACGGACGGTTCCCCTACCGCGACTACCTGTTTCTCCATCCGCCCGGGATCGTGCTGTTGTTGGCCCCATTCGGCCTGGCCGGACACGACCCGACCGGGCTGGCGGCTGCCCGACTCGGGTCGATGCTGCTGGGTGTGGCCAACACCGTGCTGGTCGCCCGGATCCTGCGCCCGGTGGGGTTGTTCGAGGCAGCGGTCGGCGGCTTCTTCTACGCGACCGCGTTCTCGGCGGTCTACATCGAATGGACCCCGCTGTTGGAGGCGCCGGCACAAACCTGTGTCCTGTCCGCGGTGCTGCTTCTCGGCCGAGCCGAACGCACTGCATCGCCGACCCGGGTCGGCGCGTTGCTTGCGGGTGCGCTACTCGGCGTGTCGGCGACGTTCAAGATCTGGGGTGTCGTGCCGGTGGCGACCGTGCTGGTCTGGCTCCTGGTCCGGCGTCGCTGGCGGATCGCGTCGCAGGTCGTGACGGGAGCCGTCGCCGCGGTGACCGTGATCTGTCTGCCCTTCTTCGTCGCGGCGCCCGCACGGATGTGGCGGATGGTCGTCGTCGATCAGCTGGGGCGTGGGCGCTCCAGCTCGTCACCGTCCGTCCGGTGGGTTGGCATCCTCACCCTCGGCCTGCACCCTCGGGTCGCGTCAGCTGCAGGGTTCGTTGCCGTCACCGTGATCGTGGTGGCCGCTCTCCTTGCTGTGGCGTTCACCGTCCGTCAGGCGCGGCTTTGTGTTGTGCTGGTGCTGTCGTTGACGACGCTGTTGCTGGCCAGCCCGTCGTGGTTCCTGCACTATCCGGGATTGGCCACCGGCCCGCTCGCCGTCGCACTCGGTGCCGGAACGGGCGTCCTCGTGGACCGGCTGGCGGGTTGGCGGACCTGGGTCGGATGGACGGGCGGCGTCTTGGTGTTCGTGGTGCTGGCGGTAGCGGCAGCGCCCGCTGACCGAGCTGAGGTTGGGCAAGGCCTTTCCCGCCGGCGAGCTCGCGACAAGAGCCACCCTCGCCGCCTCGACCTGCGTCACGTCGGACGACCCGACGGCACTGGTCGCCATGGATTTGCTGTCCCGCAATCTCGACCACGGTTGCCGATTCGTCGCAGATCTCGGCGGCTACTCCTACCAGTACGCCGCCGACCGCGGCGCGTGGATACCGCGGGCCCACGACCAGCGGTGGCAACACACGTACCTGGCCTACCTGGAGAGCGGGCAGGCAGCGCTGCCGTTTCGCTACGGTGCGACTGGCTCTCTCGGCCCGAAGGTCAAGGCGGCGATCGCCTTGTGGCCGGTGCTCGCCCGATCGGGCCGCTACGCTTTGCGTGCGGTTCGCTGACCGAGACGGCGCCGGATCCTCCGGATTGATCTGCCCAGCTCTTCGCCGTAGAGCCGCCATGGCGCGCCGGCGGACGAACCCGGCTGCCTCGGCTCGGTCGGCCGCAGGGACCGACGATCAGCTCGACCGCAAGATCGTCGCGAAATGTCACCGCGGCCGGCGGGCTCGGTGACGAACGCGGGCGCGAGCGGGCCTCGGCAAGCGATCTCTCGTCGACCACTCTCACCGGCACCCGGCCGCCCACTCCGAGGACCTGAAACTGTGCATGGAACGACCACGTGCCGGCCATGGTGGTGCCGATCTGCAGTTCATGGATGTCGATGTCAACGGTGAAGCTTCGGGTCAGCCCTCCACCGCGTCGTGGCCCGAACAGGTAACCGCTCGCCGGTCGACCTGCGCTCCACGTCGAGCTTGACGGCAGCGGCAGCCATCTCCCTATGGACGTCAGGTTTCCTCGACATCGGTGAACAGATCCGGCGAACCGTGCCTCGGCTCCGACGGCCGGGGCGTCGTCGGTCAGATCGATCGTCCCACACAGTTGGAGGGTGGTGCCTGTCCAGCCGATCTGCAGGATCCGCGCTTCGACGTGCCAGTGGGCGAGTCGTGCGGCCTGCTCCCAGATCACCGGAAGGGTGCCGGCCACGATGGCACGGCCCACAGGTCGATCGGCAGGACTGATGAGCGCGACGACGCCGTCACCGAAGTGTCGGCGCGCGACCTGGTGGGCTGCGTCGAACAGGGCCGCCACCTCGTGCGGACTCCGTTTCGCCAACGCGTTTCCGGACAGTCGGCCGACCATCTCCACCCGCACCCAACGCGACAACAGCCGGTCCCGGAACGGGCCCGGATCGGTGTGTTGCTCGACGACCTCCACCGCCTCCTCCAGGTCGGCGAAGTACGACGGCCAGTGCGGTGGCCGCGCCGATATGTTGGATGTCGCACGGACGTGGAAGTAACACGTCTGCTCGGCATAGACACTGATCACGGCTGCCTCCAGGTAGGCCTGCACCATGAACAGGTGGTCCTCGAGCCGACGCCTGCCTTCGGCGAACCGGATGTCCTTCTCGATCAGGAAGGCTCGGCGGAACAGCTTGTGCACGGTGAGGGAGTCCATCAGCGGAGCGTCAGCGAGCGTGGCGACAGAGCGGGTCCGGGTGAACAACACCCGCGGCACGGGCCGGCCAACACCCCCCATCTTTCCGAGCACGATGTCGGACCCGTTCTCGACGGCGAACCGGTGAAGAACCTCCAGCGCCTCAGCCGCCAGCCAGTCGTCGCCGTCGCAAAAGAAGACGTAGTCACCGCGGGCCGCGTCCAGACCCCGGTTCCGCGGCTGACCGGGCCACCCAGAATTCGGTTGATGGATCACTCGGATCTGGGGGTGGTCGCCGGCGGCCTCATCCAGAGCCACAGCGGTCCCGTCGGTGGAGCCGTCGTCGACGAAGATCACCTCGTACGCCTCGATCGGCAGAGTCTGCCCGACCAGTGAGTCAAGGCACCGTCGGAGGTGACGACCGGGGTTGTAGACCGGCACGACCACGCTCACCTTCACCATGGATCCGAGTTTCGCCCGTGAACGCTGAGACGGACCTTAGCCGGCAGGCCGGGCCACCGCACGGCTCAGGATCGGTTAAGGCTCGCCGCGGCACGCTGGGTGCGTCTCGTGGTCGACACCTTTGTACCCCGAAGCGGTGTCGACCAACAGACCGACAAGCAAACAGACGATGAGGTTGGTAGATGAAACCGCACCCCACAAGAAGGCTGGTCACGTTCCGGCCGCGTGACACGCTGGATCGACTCTTCGCCGTGACTGTGGCGATCAAGGGTCTCGACGGTCTGCTGGAGCTGATCGGCGGACTGGTCTTGCTGGTGATCACTCCGGAGCACATCGAGCGGATCGCCTCCGTGTTCGCCCGGAGCGTGCTGAGCACCGCCCTCCCGGACACGGTCGCCACCTGGGCCTCGGCTGGCGCTGAACGGCTCACCACGGGCGGCCTGGCGTTCGGGGCGGCGTACCTGTTGGCGCACGGCCTGGTGAAGGTCGTTCTGGTCCTGGCACTGCTGCGCGACAAGCTGTGGGCCTACCCGTGGATGATCGCGGTGCTGGCCTTCTTCGTCGCCTTCCAGGCCTACGAGTTCACGGTCTCGCCGTCGTACGGGCTGGCGTTGCTGACGGTCTTCGACCTGGTGGTGATTTCTCTGACCTGGCGGGAGTATCGGCGGCAGCGACAGCATCGTCTGCCGCAACCACCACCGTCCGATCGCCGTTCGGCTCAGGTTGGGCTCAGGGTCGGCACCCCATCCTGATCACGACAACCCGTGCCGCCGGATCGGCGGCTCCATCCGGTAGACGGAGATGTGACGATGCGTGTTCTCGTTCTCGGTGGCGACGGCTACCTCGGCTGGCCGGCGGCGTTGAGATTCGCCGCCCGCGGACACGAGGTGGCGATCGTCGACAACCAGCTGCGGCGGCGCTACGACCTCGAGCTCGGCACCGCAAGCCTGGTGCCGATCGCGTCGCTGCCGGATCGAGTCAGCTGCTGGCGCGAGCTCACCGGCAATCACATCGACGCGTTCGTTGGCGACCTCACCGATCCTGATTTCGTCACCACGACACTGGCGGACTTTGCCCCTGACACGGTGATTCATCTCGGCGAGCAACGATCGGCACCGTACTCCATGCTGGATCGGGCCCATGCGGTGCACACCCAGACCAACAATGTGATCGGCACCTTGAATCTGGTCTGGGCGATCGTGGAGATCGACCCGAGCATTCACCTGATCAAGCTCGGCACCATGGGTGAGTACGGCACCCCGAACATCGACATCGAGGAGGGGTGGCTCACCGTCACCCATCACGGACGTACCGACACGCTGCCGTATCCGAAGCAGCCGGGCTCCTTCTACCACCTGTCGAAGGTCCATGACAGCCACAACATCATGTTCTGCTGCCGGGCCTGGGGGCTGCGGGCCACCGATCTCAACCAGGGTGTGGTCTACGGCGCAGCCACCCCGGAGACGAGTCGCCACTCACGACTGGCCACCCGCTTCGACTACGACGCGATCTTCGGGACGGTCCTCAACCGGTTCATTGTCCAGGCCGTCGCCGGACACCCGTTGACCGTGTACGGCACGGGTGGCCAGACGCGGGCATTCTTGAACATCCTCGACACCATGTCCTGCCTGGAGCTGGCAGCCGAACATCCAGCCGACCCTGGCGAGTTCCGCGTCTTCAACCAGTTCACCGAATCGTTCTCGGTGCTGCAGCTCGCTGAGCGGGTGTCCAGACGAAGCGGCGCGGACATCGATCATCTTCCCAACCCGCGGGTCGAACTCGACCAGCACCATTACCGGGCAGCGAACACCGGCCTGCTGGACCTCGGCCTCCAGCCGCAGCTGCTCACCGACGCTGTCATCGACGACCTGCTGTCCACAGCCGCCACGTACCGGCAGCTGATCGACACGAACGCCATCTGGCCTCGGACGAACTGGCACCCCGAACGAGCTGCGCGGCACCTAGCGCCATCCGGCACGGATCGCGGATGAGCCCGTGCGCATTGCGCTGATCACCGAGACCTGGCTGCCGTCGGTCGACGGGGTCGTCACCCGGATCGGCCACACCGTGAACCAGCTCGTTGCGGCCGGGCATGACATCTTGGTCCTGGCCCCCACCACCGGGCCCACGATCGCCCGAACTCGTCAACTCGAGTTGCCCGGCATGATCCTGCCCTTCATCGACCCCAACCGGCGCGTCGGCCTGCCCGCGCCGTGGTCGGTCACGAAACCCGTGGACCGATTCGATCCCGATGTGGTCCACATCGTGAATCCGGTCCTGATGGGCTGGGCCGCGTTGATGTCAGTTGCCGAACGTCACTCGACGGTGGTGAGTTTCCACACCGATCTCGAGGCGTATCTCTCCGGCTACCGTCTCGGGGCGCTACGCCCGGCGCTGCGCGCGATCATGTCCGCCTCGTACGGCCGGGCCGACCTGGCCCTGGCCACCTCCGCGTACGGCCAGCAGCGGCTGCTCGCTGCCGGGGTCAGCTCCAAGCTCTGGCCACCGGCCGTGGACGCCGACCTGTTCCACGGCCCAACCGGCCCGACCTCGACGCCGGCCTGGCTCACCGACGAACCGGAGCGGCCGACCGCGATCTGTGTGGGGCGGCTGGCGCCGGAGAAGAATTTGGACCTGCTGGCGGCCGTGCTCGCCTCGGCTTCGAGCGTCCAGCCGTGGCATCTCACGTTCATCGGTGACGGACCGGAGCGTGGCCAGCTCGAGCGGCGATTCGCCGGGCTTCCGGTGACGTTTGCCGGCCGGCGATCCGCGATCGAGGTCGCGGCCGCCTACCGGTCGGCAGATGTCTTGTTGATGCCGTCGCTCACCGAGACGGTCGGCCTGGTGCTGCTCGAGGCCGCCGCGTGCGGGCTTCCGGTGGTCGCCGCCGACACCCCAGCCGTGCGGCACACGGTGCAGAACGGGACACCGCTGCTCCCGCCGAACGCAACTCCGGACCGATGGGCCACTGCGGTAGCAGACGTGTTGGGTCGGCCGCGCCCCGAGCCGGCGAAGGTCGCGTCCTGGCGGGAGGTCACCGACGAGCTGATCGAGGCATATCGGTGGGTCGCAGAGCTCCGGTGGCCGGGTCGTCCGGGTCGAGGCGATAGCCTAGACCTCTGACCGTCCGGAGGGTCTGCAGACCGAACGGCTCATCGATCTTGCGCCGCAGATAGCTGATGTAGACCTCGACGACGTTGTCGCCTCCGCTGTAGGCGGCATCCCATACAGCGTCGAGGATTTCAGTCTTGCTCACTACGTCGCCGGCCTTCCGCATCAAGAACAGCAGCAGGCCGTACTCGCGTGCAGTCAGTGGGATGACGACACCCCGTCGCTCCACGTGGCGACGGGACGGATCGAGCGTCAAGGTGCCGACGGTGATCAGCACCGGACGCTCCGGCGCACCGCGGCGGACCAGGGCGCGCAACCGGGCGACCAAGATCATGAAACTGAATGGCTTGGTCAGATAGTCGTCCGCACCGAGATCGAAGGCGTCGGTCTGGTCATACTCGCCGTCCTTCGCCGTCAGCATCAACACCGGCGTCCAGATCCTGCGTTCCCGCAGCTTCTTCAACACGTCGTAGCCGTTCAGGCCAGGCAACATGATGTCGAGCACAACAACGTCATAGGC
This sequence comes from uncultured Actinomycetota bacterium, assembly GCA_963797165.1. Lineage (GTDB taxonomy): Bacteria > Actinomycetota > Actinomycetes > Propionibacteriales > Propionibacteriaceae > Microlunatus. Next base: position 624,911 of record CAWCOM010000010.1, on the reverse strand, counting down.
GAACTCGGTCGCGGCCCAGACGCCAGACACCCCATCGGGCACGATGTCGACAACAAAGCCCTCGCCGACCAGACCTTCCTTCACCGTCTGAGCGAGGCGTTCCTCATCCTCCACCAACAACACGCGCACGGTGTTCTCCCTCTCCCGACACAACACTGCCAGCATCCCAACGCGGCCCTGTGACGAAGCTGAGCGCTCGGCACTCGCAACCGTGCCTGCGCTCAGCGTCGGCTCAGTCGGCGCCGGGGCAGGATCGTCGGCAACGGGCACGACCGTCCCGCCAACGACAAAGGATGACCGACGTGACTCAGCGGATGACGGCTCGACCCGCAGACCACACCCTCAGCGTGTCTGCCGGCCTATCCACACCCTCCCCCGGGCCGACGTCCGATGTGACCATCCGCGTCCCGCTCGTGCTCGGTGGCCTGTGCTTCGCCATGTTCCTCGGCATCCTCGTCGCCGTCGTCAACGGCAGCGCCGACACCATCGACCTCACCTTCACGATGCGGCGGTCGCCCTCCGCACACCGGCCCTTACCGTGATCGCCTCCGCGGTCACCGGGCTCGGCACCTTCGGTGTGCTCGTCGGCGTCGCCGTCCTCGTTGCTGCGATCCTGCTAGTCCAGACCCGGCGACTGACCCGACCGTCGCTGATGGTCCTCGGACTCGGCGCGGTTGCGTGCATGGTGTACCTGCTGAAGATCGCCGTCGCCCGCCCGCGCCCGCCTCTGACCACGTTGATCGGCAGCCCGTCCTCGGACTACTCGTTTCCGTCCGGGCACACGTCGAACGGGACCGTCACCTGGCTACTGGCCGCGCTGCTCCTCACCGCCGGCTTACGCATCGCGGTCCGGCGGGCGGCTGTCATCGCCGCGGCCGTGCTGTGCGTGGCGATCGGACTCAGTCGGGTCTACCTGGGTCACCACTGGATGAGCGATGTCCTCGCCGGCTGGCTCCTGGCCAGCGCCGTCGTCTGCCTCGTCGTGATCATCGACAGACAATTGGTCCTCGAGCGTCCGACCGACCAGCCCTCTGCTGAACCGCCGGCTCAGCTGGGCGAACGAACGGTATAGCGGCCGACCTGGCCGAGGATCGGCCACGACCCGATGGTGCGCCGGGTTTTCGAATTCAGCACACTGACGCCGTCGAACCGGACGATCACGCTGGCCTGGCCGTCCGCCAGATAGTCCAGGGTGAAACGTTGCCACTGCCGATTCTTCTTCCGAGGGACATGTGCCGACGCTCCCGGCTGAAGATGGTAGGAGTAGCCGCCGAGGTCGACCACCAGCCGGCACCCCCGGGTGAGGTTGCGTCGCAGCAGGTTCGTCTCGATCAGCAAAGTCGGGTCGTCGGTGGTGACACAACCCGGCACATCCGCCAGCCGGGCGGCGAGTGATGCGCCGGGAAAACGATGACCGAACGAGCGACCGGGCGCCGCCACGCAAACGTACAAGCCGATGATCGACAGCAGTACGGCAGTGACCGCAAGCGACCGGCTCGACACTGTGGTGCCCACCAACGCCGCCGCCGCACCGCCCGCAATCGCGGCTGCCGACGGCCCGACCAGCGCCCCATAGTCGTGCGACCAGGGCGGGGTCGTCAACAGCACCAGCAGCGATGTCGCCAGCAGCACAACGCCGAGCTGTCCGGCCGGGATCCGCCACGCCAGCGCAGACGCAGCAACGGCAACGGTTGCCACGGCGACCAGCACGACGAGTTGTGCCGTGCCGCTCCACCCGGACAGGCCGGCGACATCGAGCAGCCGAGTACCGACGCTAGACGGATCCCGCCCACGACCCATCTGGTCGACCACCACCATCTGCCACATCTCCCCGGGACCGGACACAAAGAACGGCAGACACACGGCGACGGCCGTCGCGACGAATCCAGCGGCCACCGCGCCGGCGACCCGGTGGCTCAGGGTCACCAGACACCAGGTGACCACGGTGGCGGCGATCACGACACCCCAGATCTTCAGCCCGGATGCGAAACCGAGAAGACAACCCGCGATCACCGCAGAGGGTGACATCCGGCCGGCGACGCGACCACATCCGTCGAGCGAGGGTCGGGTCAGCAGTGCCATCGCGATGAGCACGCACAGCGATCCCGGGGCCTCGAGCGTGGTGGAGTGCTCGACGCGGATCGCGGGCAGGAACACCGCATAGCTGAGCCCCGCGACCAGCGCCGGCGCGGTTCCGTAGCGGCGGAAGATCAGCGCCGCCACCACAGCAGAACAGGCTCCCATCGCCATCCAGGCCACCCTGGCCACCGCCATCGCCCACGGATCACCGATCACCCTGCCGAGATCGGCGAAGGGCAACAGCGACACCACGATCCCGGGCGGGTGCAGCAACAAGAAGTCCCGATAGGGAGCCTGGCCCGAAGCGACACCGACCGCCGCCGCGTAGTAGACCGCCCCGTCGTAGCCGAGGTGGCCGAACAGGCCACCACCGCCGATCATGACGCCCCCGACACGAGGCATCACGGCGGCGACGGCAACGACGACCAGCACTGCCATGGTCGATGCGCGAGCCGGGCGATGCGCAGGGTATGGGGGCACGCCTCCCGCGAGGACTGGCTCGCCGACACTTCGCACAACGGAACCGTCTCTGACCATGGCTGAGACCAGCCTGTGTGCCGTGCGGTCGCAGCCACGCTGACCGGCGGCGACCCGCTCGGTCATGCTGGGGGGTGGCACACCGATCCAGTAGGCGCGGCTCAGGGCTCGTGCTGATCGGGTTGCTGGCAGCGCAGACGATCACGGTCCAGGTGGCGGGCCGGTTGATCTACGGCGGTCGGCTCCTGCCGCGCCACCTCGCCAGCAGCCTTGGCGAGTGAGCGCCGCCGACGCGTCACCCCCGGGCAGCTCCCCGCTCGTGGGCAGGTTGATCTTCCACCACTGGCCTGTTCGAGCCGGGTGATGCGGTCGAAAGGCCCCGGACGGCCGGCTCGACCTCAGCGTCGTGGGGCGCTATCTCACTGCGCGATGCCGGAATGGTGATCTCGAAACGGCACCACCCGTCCGGGGCGTCGACGACCCGGAGCGTTCCGCCGTGTGACTCGATCGCCGTTCGCGCAATGGCCAGCCCCAGACCGCTGCCACCGGCGTCACGGCTTCGGCTCTCGTCCAAGCGTACGAACCGTTCGAAGATCCGGTCGCGGTCCTCTGTCGGCACGACCGGGCCGTCGTTGTCCACGTCCAGCGTGGCGTATCCATCGGTGCGTCGCAACGAGAGCCGGATACTCCCGACTGCGTGACGCTCGGCGTTGTCGACGAGGTTCCGCAAGGCTTGGGCGAGCCGTTGCGGATCCCCACCGGTCAACCGGACCGGCTCGAGGTGGACCGTGATCCGGTGGACGCTGGTGGCCCGGAGACGCTTCACTTCGGCGTCGAGCAGGTCGTCCAGATCGACGTCCTCACGCACGGTGAGAAGATCGCGCGCATCGGCCCGGGCCAGCGTCATCAGGCTGTCGACCAGTCTGCGTACTCTGACCAGTTCGCTGCTGATCGTGCCCAACAGGCGGGTGCGGGTCGGCTCGTCGCCCGCAGCGGCGAGCTCTGCGGCTGTGGTCAACGTGGCCAGCGGGCTGCGGAGCTCGTGACTGGCATCGGAGACGAAGGACCGCTGCGCGTGGTGGGAGGTCTCCAACCGATCCAGCATGGTGTTCATCGTCTCGGCCAGCGCCGCGATTTCGTCGTGTGTGGCAGGCACAGCGACTCGCCGGCTGAGCCCTTGGTCGTCGATCGTGGCAACCTCCGCGCGGATATCCTCCACCGCACGGAGGGCGCGGCCGACGAGTATCCAGACGGCCAGGCCGACACCGATGACCAGCAGCGGTGTGGTCGCCAACAGGAACCAGGTGAGCGTCTGGACCGTCTGGTGCTGCACCTCGATCGGAATCCCCACCTGCACGACATAGTCGGTGCCGCCGGCCTCCACTCCGGTCGACACCACCATCCAGTCCCCGCCGTGGCCGACGTGGTCGAGGTCGACCTCGTCGGTCGTTGTGCCTCCGGGGGCGGGTCGGGCCGTCGACATGGGCGTGGTGTTCACCACGCGGCTCGACGCTCCCAGCACCTGACCGTCACTGGACAGGACCTGCACGAGCTGTCCGCTCCTCGACTCCTGCTGAATGTCGTTGGTGGTGCTCGAGACACCCTGTGCCTGAAGCATCGACGCGACCTCCTCCGCACGTGTCTGTGCGGCGTCACGAGCGTTGCTGTCCAAGTTGGCCTGCAGAAGATAGACCAGGCCTGCACCGCCGGCGAGCAGCGCCACCAGCACCACCAGCACCGCCGACGCCACCGAACGGGCGCGGATGCCACGCTGACGCGCGATCCGGGCCAGCGCTCGCCGGGGCGGCTCCTTCATCGTGCCTCCGAGCTCCTGCACGGCCGATCGGCGGGCCGTTCGCGATGCCGACACCCTGTCCACGCCATTGTGCGACACATGTCAGCCGACATGTCGCGGGGCGGCCGAGAACGCGTCGCTTCTGTGATCTGCGTCGCCGTATCGTCCGACCGCTGCTGTCGTGTACTGCGGTGCCGGCGCCGCGGACCGCGATCGTGCTTCCTCGATGGCAGCTTGGCCGCTACGACGGATTACCGGCGCCCTGCCGAGGACCGAACGAGACGCAAACCTGTTGAGCCAGTAGGCCAGGAGGTAATAGATCAAGAAACTGACCACCAGCGTGTGGAACAGGCCTCGGGTCTGCCGCCGCGATGACGTGAGGACCGGATTCGACGGATTCCAGACGACCCGCCCACGAGCTCGGAGTCGTCGCAACAGGTCGAGCTCGTCACCGCCCTGGGTCAGGCCCAGGTCGTAGCCGCCGAACTCATCTCGACGAAACGCCGTATTGGTGGCGGTGACATAGCCGACCCAACCGGTCTGCCGATACACCCCAGACACAGTCGCGAAGAGTATCCGGGAGAATCCTGCCATCCACCAAGGCGGGTCGACGTAGCGACACGGGCCTGCGACGGCTACCGCATCGGGCCATTGCTCGAAGGCCGACTCGATCCGGGCCAGCCAGCCGGGCGGATACACGGTGTCGGCGTCCACCGAGATCACGATCGTGCCCGCGGCCTCGAGCAGTCCTCGCTGGCGTGCCTGACAGACACCCGGTTGCGGCTCGCTGACCACCTTCACGCCGAACGAGCGGGCCACCTCGGCGGTCGCGTCGGAACTGTTGTTGTCGACGACGAGGATCTCGACTCCAGCATCGCTGTGCTGGGCGCACAGTGATCGCAACGTTGCTGGTAGGTAGTCGGCCTCGTTGTACGCAGGCACGACGATCGAGAATCGCGGCGGACCGTCGTCGGCCCGCTGCGGGACGCTCGACGAATGTCCAGCCATGCGGGCCGGCGGCAGGGGCGACCCGCCACCGGGGAAGCTCGACCCGACGGCCGGGTCGACCACGGACCCAAGACGCCCTCGAACATCCTTCGACGCAGGGCTTGCCGCCGCTTCCGCTGTCACGGCAAAGATTCTCACAGCACTTACCTGAGACGAGACTGAGCATTGGCCGCGCGACCGACTCCTGTTCAGTCCCGCCCACAGAGTTGCACAACTGCGCCGCACAAGTCGCTAGCTGAGGATAACCGCGCACATCCGGTGCTGCCCGCTCGCGGGCAGTGACGACCCAGTAGGCCGCTGCAGCGAGGTCCAGCCTGCCGTTGGGCTGCACCGTGCCTCGATCCCGTGCTCAGACTGCTCTAAGCCTCGACCGGTGAGGGTGGCTGACCATGTCCGTCCGGCCAGCGCATCCGCCGTGTGTCAACCCGACCATAAGAGGAGGGTTGAGCCGATGACGGGCTCCACCGCCGATAGCAAGTCCCTGCTCGCCAAGGTTCCGCAGATCACAGCCATGTTCTGGCTGATCAAGATCCTGACCACGGGGATGGGCGAGGCCATGTCCGATTTCCTGGCCGCCCAGGACATCCCGATAGCAGCGACCGTCGCGCTACTCGGGTTTCTTGCCGCGTTCGGCTGGCAGTTGCGAACGCCCCGGTACTTTGCGCCGCCGTACTGGCTGACGGTCGCCATGGTCGCGGTCGTCGGCACGATGGTCGCCGATGTTGTGCATCTGATTGGCGTTCCTTACCTGTGGTCGAGCGTTATCTGCCTGGCCACGGTCGCTGCGCTCTTCAGGCTCTGGTACGCCCGTGAGAGGACATTGTCGATCCACAGCGTCGACCGTCGCTCCCGGGAGTTCTTCTACTGGGCGACGGTGTCGGCGACCTTCGCCCTGGGCACGGCCGTCGGCGATCTGGCCGCCATCTCCTTCGGCTGGGGCTATTTGATCTCCGGTCTGGTGTTCGCCGGATTGATCGTGATCCCGCTGATCGGCTGGCGCTGGTTCGGTCTCAATGCCGTGTTTGCCTTCTGGGCCGCGTATGTCCTCACCCGCCCGTTGGGTGCCTCGTTCGCCGATTGGCTGGCGAAGCCAGCCTCGCACGGTGGCCTGGGCTTCGGCGACGGACCGGTGGCGCTGGGCGCCCTGATCGCGATTGCCGTCGGAGTCGCCTATCTCACGGCGCGCAACTCCGGAGCGGACGAGCTGGGCACACCCGAGCCGCTGCCGGTGCCGGAGCTGTGATGGGTACCGGCGCGCTGTTCGCGGCGGTCTTCCTCGCCTGCATCGTGGAGGCGGTCGAGGCCACCACCATCGTCCTGGCGGCTGGCACGACTCGGGAGTGGCGTTCGACGCTGATCGGTGTCGGCGCCGGGCTGGTCTCCTTGGCGGTCGTGGTCGCCGTTCTTGGGCCCGCGGTCTCTGCTCTGCCGCTGGGTGTACTGCGGATCGTGGTCGGCGCCCTGCTCCTGGTGTTTGGGCTTCAGTGGTTACGGAAGTCGATCCTGCGTGGCAGCGGCTACAAAGCGCTGCACGACGAGACGCTGATCTTCCAGACCCAGGTGGCGACTGCCCAAGCAGCCGAACAGGACCGACGCGGCCTGGTCGGTGACTGGTACGCATTCACGCTGGCCTTCAAAGGTGTCCTACTCGAGGGCCTCGAGGTGGTTTTCATCGTCCTGACCTTCGGCGCCAACGCGGGGAACGTGCGGCTCGCGACCATTGCCGCCGCCCTTGCCGTCGTCGTGGTTGCGGGGATCGGGATCGCTGTTCGCGCGCCCCTGGCCAGAGTTCCGGAGAACGGGATGAAGTTCGTGGTCGGCGCCATGCTCACCGCATTCGGTGCCTTCTGGAGTGTCGAGGGGGCCGGCGCGGACTGGCCGGGCGGGGATGCGGCGTTGCTCGTGCTCGCTCCGGCTGTCGCGCTGTTCGGGATCTTGATCATTGTCTGGCTGCGCCGGCAACGATCGAGCCGGGCCGTCGATCGGGGTGCGGCGGTGCCGCAGTGATGCGCAGGTTGAAGGCGTTCGGGGCGTTCTGGTACGACTTCGTGATCGGCGACGACTGGCTTATCGCTGCCGGCGTTGTGGTGGCGCTGACGATCACTGCGCTCGTCGGCACCACCGGCGTGGCCGGTTGGTGGATTGTTCCCGTGGCGATCGTCATCCTGCTCCCACTCAGCCTGTGGCGCGCCACCCGCCAAAGCTGAGGCTCGACGGACTCCGAAGGCGAACGACATAACGTACTCGAAGCCGACGGGGCCGAACTTGGTAGAGTGCTCGCCTCCTCCAGGTGGGCCACGGTGCGGCGCGCGTGGAGGCTCTGAACTCGCGCCAGTCGGACAATGTTGAGTCAATCGTGCTGAGTTGTGATCAGGTGATAGATCCGATCGCGGAGCGGTTGCGTGTCAGACGTCTCAGGCATGCGCGCCAGAACGTGTTCGAGCAGTTCCTGCGTGCCAGATCCGCCGATCTCGGCGATGGCCTCCCCGAGTCGAGCGAGGTCCTCAGGTCCCAAACTGAGTTCCCCGGCCAGGTATGCGGCGAGAGCGTCGCGCGCGTCTTCCGACCCAGCCGCTCCCAACGCATCGGCGACATGAGATCGGGTGCGGTCGTCGGCGAGATAGGTCGCGAGCAGCGGCACAGAATCGAGAGGCCGGATCGTCGCCACACGGCACAGGAGTTCGTCCACGATGTCGGCGAATTCTTCCGGATCAACGTGCTGAAGTTCGTTGGGCGTCGGTGGCGCGATGAAAAAGTCGACGAGTACGTCGATGGCGCCGCTACCCATGGAATCGAGCCAATTGTCGGTGTCTCGAGCTTGCTGTTCGATTGATCGGAACGGGCCGAGGGGTCCAGCCAGGTCTCGGACCCGAGCCGCAGTGGTCTCGCGAGTCATCTTGATCCTCAGTTCTCCACGATGAGTTCGTAAACGGTGCGCGTCGTCTCTGATCCGATCCAGTATCCGATGCCGCCCGCAACGAGGACCCCCACTCCGTGTCCAGCCCACGCCCAAGGGCCGGCCACATCCGCCGGAGTCCAGATGGCCGAGAATGCGGCAGCACCAGCGGTTGCACCGGCCCAGCCTCCGACGGACTCGAAGACTGCCTTTGTACGGTCCTGAGCGTAGTAGATCTTGATCAAATCGGCTGCGACAGCGACCACGATCATGACTCGGCCGCCGACGCGCAGCACGGTTCTGACACGTCCGGCCCACTTCAGGGAGTTGGCCATCGCTTCCGCAGCTTCGACGAGCAGGGGCTCGGCCTTCAGACCTGAGGCCTCCAACTGACCGATGACGGCCTGCGGGCCGCCCTTCAGCTTGATCTTCGACGCATCGGCAACAACCAGGAATTTGCCGTTGCCGGAGGTCGAGAAGCGGCTGTTCTGAAGGACGACTTCGCCAACCTTGGACGGCGACGAGGCGACCTTCTCACCGACTCGATCCCACATGCGTGACTCGGCGAACTTGTCTCGGAAGCCGTTCTTGCGTTCCAGCGCCTTGAGAAGTCTGTTGGACAGTGGCTTCTCGGGCGGAATGTTGTTCCGCTGACGGAATACGGCTTCCGCCTCAACCTTGGTCGCCTCCTTCTCGCGCTCGAAGATCTCAAGCAGCTCGGCTTCGCCGAACTTGATGCTTCCCTTCGTCGGTCCGAGTTCGGCCGAGACGTTGACCGACTTGTCCCCCCCAACCCCGACGTACGGGTTACCTTCGGTCACGAACCACGAAGATCCGCCCTTACCCAGCTCAGGCTTGAACGGCGGTTCCCCCTTTGAGTAGTTCTCGAGGATCTTGAGCGCAACATCTGGGGTTACCGCTGTCTCGCCCGCGGTGCCGACCGCAGGCGGCTTGCCGAATGCCGTCATGCCCCATCCGCCGGGAGCGGTGGCGCGCTTGTCCATCTCGTCCTCGGCGACTGCGAGTCGTTGCGGATCGCCGTCGAGGCCGCGAGCGTACTCGGCTCCGAGGGCGTTGTCGGACAGCGACGGAATGTCTTCGATGGCGATCAGCGGCTTCCAGGCTGGGTCCAAGAAGCGGCCGATGTCGTCGATCTGATCGCGCGGTACGGCCTCTGCGGCCTCTGGGTGGCGCGCCACGAAGGATGCCGCCGGCGCCCCCGAGAGCTTGTCGCCGATCGCTGCGAACGCAAGTTTCAGCCGCGGGATGTTGACGCCGGTCGCGGAACCAAGATTGGAGCGCAACAACTCGGTTCGGCCCGTGCTGTTCAACCGGAACAGGACATTCAGAATGTCATACATTGCCAGTCCGTTGAGCAGCCGGAATGCGGCAGGGAAGTCTCCAACACCGGCAACGGGATCGGGCTTGTCGAGCGCGGTGGTGATCTGCTGCTCGATGGAGGCCCGCTGAACGCTGAAGACGGATGCAGTGGCCCGATTCCCAGCGGTCCTTTGCAGCTGGGCAACCATAGCTGTTCTCGCCTCGGTGCCCCCGACACGCGGCGCCGACATTGGGAAATGACCTATAGAGTGCCGATCGCTCACGGTCGGACCGCTGGCCGCTCGGTTCGGCTGCTCACGCTCAGCCCGCTCCCACATGCCCTCACTCTTCGGTGGAGTGACCGGCGGAACAAGTGGCTCGCACGCGAGTCGGGGGGCATCAATTGTTGCCCTTCCGGGCAGTTGCTGCTGCCCAGATCCCCGACCTCGCAATCTGTCACCAGCGTTTCGAATGCTGCCGGGGGGCCAGCCAGTCAACGTCGCCGAGGCCTCCGCAGTGGCGTGATCAACGACTTAGGCGACGCGGTACGGCTCGGCGACGTCGCGGCGCCAGCTCAGTCCCTGTCCAGGCAGGGATGCGTCCAGCACCAGCTCGCCGTCGACCAGTTGGGGTCCCCCATCGAAGAACATGCGTTCGATCCGCGCATGGTCGTGGAACCATTCCAGATGACGCAGGTTCGGTACTGCGGCCAGCGCCGCGGCGTGCAGGTGCGGAGCGCAGTGCCCGGAGATGTCGAGCTCGTACTCGTCGGCCAGGTCGGCGATCCGGAGAAGTTCGGTGATGCCGCCGCAGCGGGTGACGTCGGCCTGGACGCAGTCGAGCGCGTCGGCGTCGCAGAGGTGCCGGAAGTAGGCCAGGCTGTAGCCGTACTCGCCGGCGGCGATCTCACCGGTGAAGACGTCCCGGGCGATCCGGAGCCCTTCATGATCATCGGAACTGACCGGCTCCTCCCACCAGGCCACGCCGAGGTCGTCGAGAAACGGTGCAAGATGGCGCACCTGTTCGGTGGTGTAGCCGCCGTTGGCGTCGACGAACAGTTTGACGCCGTGGCCGATGATCGAGCAGGTCTGCCGGATCCGTTCCAGGTCACGGTCGGTGTTGGTGCCCCAGCTCTCCCCGATCTTGATCTTTACGGCGGTGAAGCCCTGATCGAGCCAGTCGTGCAGCTGGCGATCGAGCTGCGCGCTGTCGTAGCTGGTGAAGCCGCCCGACCCGTACAGTGGGATGCGGGTGTGCTTGGCGCCGAGCAGCTCGTGCAGCGGCACACCTGCGCAGCGGGCGGCGAGGTCCCACAGGGCGCAGTCGATCGCCGAGACGGCCATGCTGGCGATGCCGGGTCGGCCGATGTTGCGCAGTCGGCGGACCTGTAGCTCCCAGGCCGCCGGCACCGACACCAGGCTGACCCCGCAGACCAACGGGGCCAAGACGTCACGGATCAGCTCCACGATCACCTTCGGCCCATAGGTCCAACCGATCCCGATCTTGCCGCCGCCGCGCGCCTGGACGAGCACCAGGGTGGTGTCGTCCCAGGCGAACGTGCCGTCGGCCTCCGGGCTGTCGGTCGGGATGGTGTAGGCGCTGGCCTGGAGGGTGTCGAGGCTGAACGGTTCGAGATCCATGGTCAAGCTCCGCTGCCGGGCAGCAGGTCCTGCAGCTTCGACTTGACTCCTTCCTTGATCACGTCCAGCCGGTCACTGTCACCTCTGATCATGGACTCGGCGGCCTTGGTGATCTGGTCCCAGGTGGCGTGCGGAGGGATAGGTGGGACGGCCGGATCGGTCCGGAACGCGATCACGCAGGGCCGGTCGGCCTGGCTCGCCTCCTGCCAGGCCGGCCCGACATGGTCGGGATCCTCGACAGTGATGCCGTGCAGTCCGAGGCTGGCGGCGAAGCCGGCATAGTCGACGTCGGGAAGCTGTTGGGAGGGCAGGAACTGCGGTGACCCGCCCATCGCCCGGAGTTCCCAGGTGACCTGGTTGAGGTCGTTGTTGTGCAGCACCGACACGATCAGCCGCGGATCGTCCCACTCACGCCAGTACTTGGCGACGGTGATCAGCTCAGCCAGCCCGTTCATCTGCATCGCGCCATCGCCGACCAGGGCGTAGGCCGGCCTGTCGGGGTGGGCGAACTTGGCCCCGATCGCGTACGGCACACCGCAGCCCATGGTCGCCAACGTCCCGGACAGGGTGCCCCGCATGCTGCCGCGGAACTTGACGTGCCGGGCGTACCAATTGGTGCCCGACCCGGAGTCGGCGCTGATCATCGCATCGTCCGGCAGCCGCGGCGACAGCTCGGCGAAGACGTGTTCGGGGTTGATCGGGTCGGCCGTCACTGCGGCCCGGCGTTCCATCACCTCCCACCAGCGGTTCACGTTGCCGATCACCGTCTGCTGCCAGGAACGGTCCTCCTGCCGCTGCAGCAGGGGTAGCAGCGCCTGCAGGGTGGCGGCGGCGTCACCGACAAGGTTGACCTCGAACGGGTAGCGGAGCCCGACCATGGTGGGGTCGAGGTCGATCTGGACGGCCCGCACGCCGGGTCCGTTGTCGTCGAACGGGGGCAGGAACTGGGTGTACGGGAAGTTGGAGCCGACCACCAGGAGTGTGTCGCAGTCACGCATCAACTCATAGGACGGCCGGGTTCCGAGCAGTCCGATCGACCCGGTCACCCAGTCCAGGTCGTCGGACAGCACATCCTTGCCGAGCAGAGCCTTTGCGACGCCGGCGCCGAGGAGGTCGGCTACGGTGCCGACCTCCCCGGCTGCCCCGCGGGCGCCTTGCCCGACGAGGACCGCCACCTTCGAGCCGGCGTTCAGCACGGCAGCCGCCCGGTGCAGGTCGCCGCTGTCCGGCACCGGCGCAGACCAGGTCAGATCGAGGCTGGAGGGCACCATCTTGAACGCGTGCCCGGGCGGGCTGTACTCGAGCTCTTGAACATCGGACGGCACGATCACCGCGGTCACGGTCCGCCGGCTGGTAGCGATCCGGATGGCCCGGTCGAGCACGTTGGGTAGCTGCTCGGGGACCATCACCATCTCGCAGTACGCGTTGGCGACATCCTTGAACAGGCTGATCAGGTCGACCTCTTGCTGATAGGCACCGCCCATCGCCGATCGGGCGGTCTGGCCGACGATCGCGACCACTCCGACATGGTCGAGCTTGGCGTCGTACAGTCCGTTCAGCAGATGGATCGCACCTGGTCCGGAGGTGGCCACACAGACCCCGACCCGGCCGGAGAACTTGGCATAACCACAGGCTTCGAAAGCGGCCATCTCCTCATGCCGGGCCTGGACGAACCGGGGCCGGTCGCCGGCCTTCTGCCATGCGGCGAGGAGACCGTTGATGCCGTCACCGGCGAATCCGAAGACGTGCTCGATACGCCATTCGCGCAGTCGTTCCAGCAGATGGTCGGCAACGGTGGTCGTCATGTGCGTCCTCTCATTCTCATGGATGATTCGGGTGCCAGCCTGCACCTGACCGGGTGTCCCGTGAGCGTGTGACCCCTGAGCGGGTGTCCCCTGAGCCTGTGTCCAGGGCGTCGGCCAGCAGTTCAGCGAGATGCACCGCGACGCGGCCGGTGTCGCCCTGCTGGATCTGGGTGCGGCAGCTGAACCCGTCGGCAAGCACCGCGGTGGCCGGGTCGGCGTCGCGGACCGCCGGCAGCAGCACTCGTTCACCGGCGGCCCGGGACACGTCGTAGTGGCCGCGAGTGAAGCCGAAGTCTCCGGCCAGTCCGCAGCACCCCGAGCCGAGCCGGTCAGCGTCGATCCCGGCCCGCTTCATCAGCTGGGTGTCGGCGTCCGTGCCGAGCACCGCATGCTGATGGCAGTGGGTCTGGATGATCGCCTTACCGCCGACCTGGGGCGGGTCCCAGTCCGGGGCCCGGTCGGTCAGAATCTCGGCGAATGTCTTGGTCTGGAGCGAGAGCCGGCGCAGATCCTCGTTGCCGGGCAGCAGTTCCGGGCCGTCGGAGCGGAACACGGCCGTACAGGACGGTTCCAGCCCGACCAACGGGATGCCGGCCTGGATCTCAGCTCGGAGCAGCCGCACCGTCCGGGTCAGCACCCGCCTGGCGATGTCGAGTTGTCCGGTCGAGATCCAGGTCAGGCCGCAACACATCGGCTGGCGCGGCACCAGCACCTGGAACCCGGCAGCCTCCAGCACCGTTGCCGCGGCCCGGCCGACGCCGGGATGGAACGCGTTGGTGAACGTGTCCGGCCACAGCAGCACCGGGCCACGCGGCGCGGCCGGGCTAGGTCCAGTTCGGTCGCCACGCTGGCGCCACCAGGCGGTGAAGGGCTGCTCGGCGAAGGCAGGCAGCTGACGTTCGGGGGCGATCCCGCCGATCCGTTTCAGAATCGCGGCCAGCGCTGGCTGTCCGGTGAGGGTGTTGACCAGGTTCGGTGTCCGGGTGGCCATCTGGGCGAGCAGCGGCAGCCAGCCCATCGAGTAGTGGGCGGCCGGGCGGAGCCGGTGGGCGTAGTGGTGGGCGAGGAACTCGGCCTTGTAGGTGGCCATGTCGACGTTGACCGGGCAGTCGGACTTGCAGCCTTTGCAGGCCAGGCACAGATCGAGCGCGTCCCGGACCTCGGTCGAGCGCCAGCCGGTGGTGATCACCTCGCCGCGGATCATCTCGAACAGCAGCCGAGCCCGGCCGCGGGTGGAGTGCTCCTCCGCACGGGTGACCATGTAGGAGGGGCACATCACCTGCTCGTCACTGGAGGTGGTGCGACAGTTCCCGATCCCGACGCAGCGCAACGCCGCCTTGGAGAACCGGTGATCATCGCGGGGGTAGGCGAAGAAGACATCGGGTTCGTGATGGCTGTAGGTCGAGCCGAGTCGCAGCTGGCCGTCGAGCGGGTTCGGGTAGACGATCTTGCCGGGGTTCATCCGGTCGTCGGGGTCGAACAGGTTCTTGACCTGCTCGAACACCCCGACCACGGCGGACCCGAACATCTTGGTGAGCAGTTCGCCGCGGGACTGGCCGTCGCCGTGTTCGCCCGACAGTGATCCGCCGTAGGAGACCACCAGGTCGGCGGCGGCCTCGACGAAGGCCCGCATGTGGGCGATGCCGTCGCGGGTCCGCAGCTCGAACGGGATCCGGGTGTGCACGCAACCTTGCCCGAAGTGCCCGTACAGCGAGGTTTCGGTCTTGTCGTAGCCGAAGTCGTCCAGCAGCGAACGCAGATCCCGCAGGTAGTTCCCGAGCCGTTCCGGTGGGACGGCGGAGTCCTCCCAGCCTTCCCAGGTCTCGTGTTTGCCGATCGGGTGGGCGGTCGCACCCAAACCGGCCTCTCTGACCTCGATCAGCCGGTCCTCTTTCGCCGGGTCGTCCATGAACTTCACCGTCGGCGGATGCTGGTGCTGCTCGAGCGCATCCATCAGCGCGTGCGCCTTGGCGTCGGCTTCGTCGGTGTCGGCGCCGGCGAACTGGACCATCAGCCAGCCGCCTCCGGCGGGGAGCTGGCTGATCGCCTCACCGGCCAGCTGGGCCTGCTGCTCGAGTTGCAGCAGCACCTGGTCCAGCCCTTCAAGCTGCCACGGATCGTGTTCGACGATGGCGGGCACGGCGTCGCCGGCCTGAGCGATGTCGGGATAGCCGAGCACCACCATCGACTTCGCCGCCGGCACCTCCACCAATTCCAGCTCGGCGTGCAGGACGGTGACCAGGGTGCCTTCGGAGCCGACCAGGGCCCGGGCCAGGTCGAAGTGTTGTTCCGGCAGCAGCGCCGGCAAGTTGTAGCCGGACACCCGCCGCGGAATGTGCGCGAACCCGGTTCGCAGCTCGGCGAGGTGATCGTCGCGGAGCTGCCGCAGCCCGCGGTAGATCTCGGCCCGGCGCCCGCCCGCCGCCAGGATCTGCTGGTACTCCTCGTCGCTGGTCGGGCCGACCCACATCCGGGTCCCGTCGTAGGTGAGGATTTCGATCCGGCGCAGATTGTCGGCGGTCTTGCCGTAGGCCTGCGCCGTCGACCCACAGGAGTTGTTGCCGATCATGCCACCGATCGTGCAGCTGCGGTGGGTCGACGGACGGGGCCCGAACATCAATCCGTGACCGGCCAGCAGACGGTTCAACTCATCCAACGCGATGCCTGGTTCGACCACACAGGTCCGGGCGTCCGGGTCGACCGAGACCAGCCGGTGGCAATGCTTGGTCCAGTCGATCACGACGGCCCGGTTGGTGGTCTGGCCGGCCAGGCTGGTCCCGCCACCGCGGGACAGGATCGGAACCTGCTCGCGACGGCAGACCCGGACCGCAGCGACCGCCTCGTCGACGGTGCGGGGAGTGAGCACCGCCAGCGGCGGCTGACGATAGTTTGACGAGTCGCTGGCGTAGACGGCGCGGGCCTGATCACCGGCCGACACTCCGCCCGATACCACCCGCCGCAGCCGCCGCTCCAGCCGAGCCGGGCGCTGCCGACTGCCAAATCGGGCCAGCCGACCGTTCAGCGCCTGATCCAAGCCTGTCCCGTGATGGGTTGCGGTGCCCGGATCGGTGTCGCTGCCCGCCGGCTCGAGACGGGTCACGATGCCGCCACCAAACCGGCGCCCCAGCTGAACTCGCACGTGTCTCCCGGAGCCAGCCGCACCAGCCCTTCCCCACTGCGGAAAGCGTTCGGTGGGCAGCTCATCGGTTCCACGCCGAGACCCCGGCGCCGCCGTCCCGACGCCAGCTGATCCCCGGTGTAGAGCTCGAGGTAGTCCAGGCTCGGCCCGGCCCACGCCTCGACAACACAGCCGTCGGGCCGGCCCAGCAGGACTCGGCTTCGGTCGGCCGCATCACGGGTCAGGTTCGTGAACGGGTCGTCGATCGCCAGTTCACCGATCGGCCGGGCGGTCCGAAAGTCGTAGGGACCACCGGGCACCGGGCTTGTGGTGCCGGTGGGAAGTTTCCGGTCAGGGTCGGTGTCGATCCGGGTGGCCGCGTCGAACTGGAGGGTGCACTCGTCCAGCAGGTGTCCGCCCGCCGACAGGTAGGGATGCTGACCGCAGCCGTACGGGCAGTCGGAGCGGCCCACGTTGGTGGCGGTGATGGTGACGGTCAGCCCGTCGAGGTCAATCCGGTAGCCGACGGCCAGATCCAACGCGAACGGATAGCCCGGCGTGGGGTGGAGCCGATAGCCGAGGACCACCATGTCGTCGCGCCACTGTTGCACCGACCACGACGCCCACCGGGTCAGCCCGTGGATGGCGTTGTGTTTGGCCGGCTCGGTCAGCGGCAGCTGGAACTCGGTGTCGTCGTAGCTGTATCGGCCGTCTTGTAGCCGGTTCGGCCAGGGGAGCAACGGTTGGCCGTGGGCGCCGTCGCAGATGGCGTCGACCGGATAAGGGTCGAGCACCGCCAGGTCACCGACCCGGTACTCGCGCACCCCGGCCCCGACCTCGACGACCGTGGCGTGCTGATTTTCGCAGGTGATCTCGAACTGCTCACCGGAGGCTGCGTTGATCATCGTGTGTTCGTGGCCGGTCAGGGACGGGCTGTCGTGCATTGCTCCACGCTGCCAGGCAATCGAGTCGCTGAGAACCTCGGTGCGCCGCAACGTTGCACGTCGGACCCCGCAGAGTGCGCTGCGGGCAAACCGCAGGTACCGGTCCGGGGTGGCTTTGCCGGCACGGTTCGTGGTTGTCTGCTGGCCATGGCGATGATCGAGGACTACGGGCTGATCGGAGACCTGCACACCGCCGCCCTGATCGACCGGACCGGCTCGATCGACTGGCTGTGCCTGCCCAGGTTCGACTCCAGTGCCTGCCTGGCGGGACTGCTCGGCGGCCCAGAGGCCGGGCACTTCTCACTCGCCCCGGCCGACGGTCGATCGTGCACCCGCCGCCGCTATGACGGCGACACCTTGGTGTTGATCACCGAATGGGAGGACGCCGACGGCCATGTCCGGCTGATCGACTTCATGGCCCCGTCAGATCCGTCGTCGGAAGGGCATGTGCCGACACTGTTCCGGATCCTCGAAGGCGTCCGGGGCCGGATGGCGATGCGGCTCGACCTGCGGCTGCGGATGGACTACGGCCATGTCACCCCGTGGGTCGAGTACCACAAGTGCGAGTCCGGCTCCCTACTGCGGGCAGTGGCCGGTCCGGACGCCGTCTGGCTGTCCGCACCGGTTCGGCTGCACGGAGACCACGCCCACACCTGGGCGGCGTTCGACGTCACGGCCGGGGACCGCAAGCCGTTCGTGCTGGGCCGCACCGCCTCGTGGGAACCCGCACCTCACCTGCCCAACGCCGACCACGCTTTGCAGGCCACCCGGCAGTTCTGGCGGCGGTGGCTGTCCCGATTCGACTATGCGGCCCCCGGTCATCGGCGGTGGGCCGAGGCGGTGCGTCGCTCGGTGATCTTGCTGAAGGCGCTGACCTACGCCCCGACCGGTGGCATTGTCGCGGCGGCCACGACCTCCCTGCCCGAACAGGTCGGCGGTGAACGGAACTGGGACTACCGCTACTGCTGGCTACGCGACGCAACCTTCACGCTGCAGGCGCTGCTCGGCACCGGTTTCGTCGACGAAGCCAAAGCCTGGCGGGAGTGGCTGCTGCGCGCGGTCGCCGGCGATCCGTCGAAGCTGCAGATCATGTACGGCGTCGATGGGCAACGCCGGCTGCCGGAGAGCACCATCGACTGGCTTCCCGGATACGAGAAGTCGACGCCGGTCCGGGTCGGCAACGCGGCGTCGCAGCAATTCCAGCTCGACGTCTGGGGTGAGCTGCTCGACGGGCTGCACCTGGCCCGCAGGGCAGGCCTAGCCGCCAACGACGCCGCGTGGGACGTGCAGCGAAGTCTGCTCGACTTCTTGGAGAGTCACTGGCAGCAGCCGGACAACGGGCTGTGGGAGATCCGCGGCGAACCCCGCCATTTCGTCCACTCCAAGGTGATGGCCTGGGCCGGCATGGATCGGGCCGTGCAGGCCGTCGAACGGTTCGGTCTCGACGGCCCGGTTGACCGGTGGCGCGCGACCCGCGACGAGATCCACGAGGAGGTGTGCCGCAATGGCTACGACGCCGACCGGAACACCTTCACCCAGTCCTACGGCTCGACTGGCCTGGACGCGGCGCTGCTGCTGATCCCCCAGGTCGGGTTCCTCCCCCCCGATGATCCGCGAGTCATCGGCACCGTCGAGGCGGTGCAACGCGAGCTCGACCACCACGGCTTTGTGCTCCGCTACCAGCCCGATCGCGACGTCGACGGACTTGCCGGGCAGGAGGGAAGCTTCCTCGCCTGCACCTTCTGGTTGGCTGACGCACTGGCCGCGATCGGCCGACATGACGAGGCCGTCGAATTGTTCGACCGGCTGCTGGACCTGCGGAACGACCTCGGCCTGCTCAGTGAGGAGTACGACGCGAACGCCGGACGACAACTCGGGAACATTCCGCAGGCCTACAGCCTGGTCGGACTCGTCAACACCGCACGCCGACTCAGCGGCAGCCATCCAGCCGATCTCAGCTCGGAGCGGACCGGTCGCCCAGCCGGCCAGGACCGCGCTACACCAACCCGATGAACGCCGATCGACAGTGAGGAAACCGCGGCCCGTCCTGCGGCCAACTACCCTCCGCTGATCCCCGCCGGCCGCCTATCGTCGGATCCGACGTGAGGGGGCAATGCCATGAATCCGCTGACCCGACCGAATCTCCACGGGTCGGTCGACCGCTGATGTCGATCCTGCTCGACCCCACTTTCACCGGTCGGCCGTCGGCGGTACAACTACGAGCGTTCAACGAGCTCGACCGCAGAACGGCCGCGGATCTGCTGCGAACATGTCTCGACTTCGACCGCTGGATCGATGCCGTTCTCGACGAGCGACCTTGGCCACACCTGGACGCCCTGCTGCAGACGGTAAGGCAAGCAGGGCAGCCGTACGCACCCGCAGATCTGGACCAGATTTGCGCGCGATGCACCGCTGACCATCCGGCGCAGTATCTGATCACCGAATCGTCTGCCGGCACGCAGGCGGCCGGATGGCTTGAAAGCGACGCAGCCGGAACGGGTTCCGGCCAACCCTCGGTTGTCAGCCAGCTCCTCACCTACCGGCAGCGATTCGGTCGACCGTTCGTGGTGCGGACTGCTGGCCGTTCCCAGGCCGAAGTCATCGCCAAACTCGACCAGCGTCTACGCAGCGATCCGGCCACTGAGTATCGGGCGGTCGCTGCCGAGCTCCGTGACATCGCCGCCTTGCGTCTGGTCCACCTGATCGTGGGCTGAGCCGACTCTGGATACCGGCTCTCAGCGGGCCGATTGAGGGCCGACCCCGTGCTCCACCGCCCACTCGCTGAGCTGGGCCCGGCTCTCCAGGTGCAGTTTGGCCCGCAGCTGGGCCCGATGCCCTTCCACCGTGCGCAGGCTCACGAAGATCTGCTCGGCGATCTCGGCGTTGGTATGTCCGGCCGCGATCAGACCCAACACCTGGATCTCCCGCTCGGTCAACCCCTCCGGAGGGGTGTCCAAGGTCGCCAGGCGTGCCCCGATGCTCGGATGGAGATAGGTCTCGCCGCGCAGCACGGCGCGGATTGCGATCAACAACTCCTCGGCAGCGGCGTCCTTCAGCAGGTAGCCCTGCGCACCCAACCGCAGCGCCTCCCGGGCGAAACCTGGATCCTCGTGCATGGTCAGCACAATGATCTTCAGACCCGGTCTGGCCGCCAGCAGATCCGGAATATGTTGCAGCGCCGACGCTCCATTCATCGTCAGATCCAGCAGCAGGATCGCGGGCCGCACCTCCCGGACACCCCGCAGCGTCGCCCACAGATCGGGAAACTCCGCCACCACCTCGACCGTCGGCTCGCCGGACAGCAGCATCCGCAGCCCAGCCCGAACCACCGGATGGTCGTCGGCCAGCGCCACCGTGAACGTCGAGGAACCCGTCATGCCGAACGGCATCCTGTGACGATACGCCGCCACTGCCGCCGACGAGGGCACGATGCGGGTGAACCGCGGTCAACTCTGCGGCGTCTCACCGCGGTCCGCCCGATCGGCATGGCGCCGGTGCCGAGCCGGGACGATCATCCGGACCAGCGTGCCGCCACCACTGCCCCCGATCGGGGAAGCTTGGAGCGAGATCACCTCGAGCCGACCGCCGGCCAGCATGGCGCGCTCACGCATCCCGTCGATGCCGAACCCGGTCAACCGACGGGTTCCGTCGCCGTTGTCCCTCACCTCGACCCGGACCTGACCGCCACCCTCTCGCACCACCACCCGGACCCGGTCGCCGTTGGAGTGCCGGGCCGCATTGGTCAACGCCTCCTGCACCACCCGGTAGACAGCCAACTCGATGTCGGGCAGCAGCCGGGTCGAGACCCGGCCGTCGGAATACGGCAACGCCACCCGCATCTCCACCTGCATCCCCGTCAGCAGTTCGGTCCGTTCAGCCAACGCTTCCAACGGGGGCCTCAAACCCAACTCGTCCAAAGCGGCCGGACGCAGCTCGTTGATCAGATACCGCAAACTCACGATCTGGCTCGCCACCAGATCCGCAGCCTGATCCATCGCCAGATACGTCTGGTCCGCGACCGCCCCCGCCCCCGCCGCACGGCCGCGTCGGGAACGAACCGAGGTCAGCAGCACCTGGAGAGCACCGAGCTGTTGCAAAGTCTCATCATGCAGCTCACGGGCCCACCGCCGTCGTTCATCCTCGCGTTCAGTCAGCGACTCTCGGAGCCGTTCCCGCCGGACCCGGTCCTCGGCCAGCACCGCGTCAACCGCGGCGCCGAGCAGAATCTCGATCCGCTGCTCCAGTTGGCCACAGCGCGCCCGTTCCGCCACCAACAGCACCGTCTGGCCGGCGTCGGGCACGCTCACCGACCCGATCAGATCCGGTGCCGACTCCCCTGCCGGCGCCAACTGCCAGGTCTGCCCGTCGGCCTCGTCCGCGATCAACCGGATCAACGTCCCCGGCTGCGGGTCCAGCAGCCCGCGCAGCCGCACCGGTCCGATACCTTTGACCACGCCAACCTCGACAGCCAGGCCGGCTGGACGTCCTTCGACGGCATCGACCTCGGCGGCGCTGCTGCCGTGCACGGCGGACGCCGCCCCGCGGACCGTCCACGCCTGGCCATCCTGAACGGCGATCAGGATCCGGTCAGCGTCGAGCCCGAACAGAATCGCCTCCGCCATCGCGTCCAAAGCCTGTCGATCACGGGCAGTGCCAGCTTCGGCTGAAGGCTGCCAGTCAGACACCGCACTCCTCTTCGACAGTTGTGGCCAACGACGTTACCTACCCGCCCTTTCCCGGAAACATGCTGCGGATCATCCGCGACATCCCCAGCGGTTTCGTGCCCTACCCCGAACTCACGCTGCGCCGGTTGACTTGAGACGACGAAGCATGGCAGACGGGAGAACCATGACACCGACCGTGACAGTTGTCACCGGAGCCAGCGGCGGCGTCGGCCGAGCTGTCGCCCGCGAGCTCGCGGAACGAGGCCACCGGCTCGTGCTGATCGCCCGAGGTCAGCATGGCTTGGACGGCGCTGTCGGTGACGCGCGACTCTGTGGCGCGGAAGCGACCGCGATGCTGCTCGACATGGCAGACGCCGACGCCGTCCACGCCGCCGTCGATCAGATCGAGTCCGACATCGGGCCCATCGGGCTGTGGGTCAACGTCGCCTTCACCTCCGTGTTCGCCCGCTTCGACGACATCACACCGCACGAGTACCGGCGGGTCACCGAGGTGACGTACCTCGGTTACGTGTACGCGACGATGGCCGTCCTCAAACACATGAAGGCTCGTAACCGGGGCACCATCGTGCACGTCGGCTCCACCCTGGCCTACCGCGGCATCCCACTACAAACCGCCTACTGCGGCGCTAAACACGGCATTCAAGGCTTTCACGAGTCGCTGCGTTGCGAATTGCTACACGACAAGTCCGACGTCCACGTCACCATGGTTCAGCTGCCCGCCGTCAACACACCCCAGTTCTCCTGGGTACTGTCCCGGCTGCCCCGTCGAGCCCAGCCGGTGCCACCCATCTACCAGCCCGAGGTGATCGCCCGCGCCGTCGCCTACGCGGCCGCACATCCGCGACGCCGCGAGTACTGGGTCGGCGCCAGCACCACACTGACCCTGATCGCCAACGCCGTCGCTCCCGGCCTGCTGGACCGTTATCTCGCCCGGACCGGCTTCGACGCCCAACAGACCCCCGAACCGAAGCCGACCGACCAACCGGCCAACCTGTGGGAACCGGCCGACGGGCCGGACGGACACGACTTCGGCGCCCACGGCGCGTTCGACGCCCGATCCCACGCCCACAGTCCGCAACAGTGGGCCTCGCACCATGCAGCCGCCCTCGCCGCAGCTGGAGCGGTGGTCGCAGCCAGCGCAGTCGCCGGCCGGAGGGTTCTTCGATGACCGTCCGTGCCAGTGACCGGCGACTGGTCGCGCTGCTGGAAATCACCGGCGGTTGGCTACTGCTGACCCGCGGCCAGCAGTGCTGGCAAGCGACCACCGGCGCCCCGCCCGGCAAGGGCCAGGCATTCGCCACGCGGGCCCTCGGCGTCCGCTACCTCATCCAGGGGATCTGCCAAGCAGGATGGCCCCGGGCGCTGCGCCGGACCTGGGCGAGCGTCGACGGGCTGCACGCCGCAACGATGGCCTGGGTAGCGCTCGAATACCCCGACGCCCGACGACCCGCGACCTTGAGCGCCTGCCTCGCCACCGTCAACGGCCTACTCTCCTTCGCGCCCACCCAAACCGTGGCGACGATGAACTGCGAGCAGAGAAGCGGACAAGCAACGGGTTCTGCCTCCCTGAAAACGCGACAACCCGACGACGCCGCGTCGACCCGACAGCGAAACTCCCGACCCGACAGGCGAACCACAGCCGCCGCCGACCTGCCGGCCGGCCCGATCCCAGGCGGGGAGTCGCTACTAGGCTCCGGTCCTCCCCCGGACACCACCCAGTACCTGGTTACCGCAGACCTTCAACAACACGTCATCGACGCGCTGTTCGACAGCCACGCCGGTCAGCCGGGTGTGAACGTGCGCGCTGCGCTGCTCGCAGCGCTGGCCGAGGCAGGCCTCGCCATCCCACCACGGCCCTGGACAGAAGCCGTCGCCACCGCGATCTCCCACCGACAGCGCTTCATCGTCGCCACCAGCACCGACTCACCCATGAAAAAGGATCCCCTCAACCCACCACGGACTGACGACGCTGAGCCGTCGACGTCGACAGGCCTCTGGTTCAGCCACGACCCCAAAATCGGCCACATTCCCCCGCGTGCGGCCGTAGAGCATCTCGACGACCAGGAATCATGATCATGCGTGCCCACCTGCCACCATCGGATACTTCGTTCCCGGTTCCACGCACTCCGCTGCGGCCTGGCCGTCCGACGCACGGGCACGCGTACGTCCAATTGAGGGCATACGGAGAAGAATCTGCGACTTCGGTCCGGCGAACTGAGAATCTGATTTTTTTCGACGGGAGCCGCCAAACGTCGAGACCAGTCAACGAGCTCCTCAAAAGGCGTTCGGTCCTTTCACTCCTCCAGCAAGGTCCGAGCGATGTCGAGTAATCGAGGCATCATGAGCGAGGCGGCTGTTGACGTACACGAACTTGCTGCGGAACGGATCTCCCCTAAATCGCCCCGCGTTTCGTGCACCCTCGGTTATGTGTGCCGGGCTGGTCGGCCAGCACTGATGTCAGTCTAGTAGTTGGTCTCGGCCTCGACCGGTGGGATCTGGCCGAGGTGCTGCATGAGCCGGCTGGTGTTGTACCAGTGCACCCAGTCGGCGGTGATCATCTCCAGGTCCGACAGCCGATCCAGTGGCCCTCGGCGGAACGGTGAGTCGGCTCGGATGCATTCATGCTTGTAGGGCTCGATCGTGGTCTCGGCGAGGGCGTTGTCGAACGCGTCGCCGACGGTCGATCGACGGCACCATTCCGTGCATCAGCAATGTCTCGCCCAGGTGCACCGACGTGTATTGCGACCCGGCATCGCTGTGATGGATGACCGGTCCAGCGTCGAGTGTGGCCTTCCCGGGCCCGGATAGTGGCGGCTTGGTGGATCGCGGCCTCGACGAACCGGGTGTGTTTCGACGTCGAGCACTCCCAGCCCAAGATCCGGTTGGCGAACGCGTCGATCACGAACGCGGTGTAGGCGAACATGCCGCCGGCGAGCCGGACGTAGGTGAAGTCCGCCACCAGTAGCCGTGCCGGTGCTGGTGTTCGGCACCTGCGCTTGCCCAGGGTCCGGCGCTCGATCAGCAGGTGGATCGCAGACCACCGTCCACAGCCGATCCGGATCGGACGCGTCCGGACATGCGAGACGCTGCACCAGGGAGTCCCACGCGGGCCGTCCGGAGGCTGCGATGCGATTCCCAACAATGCCCGCTCAGGGCGCCGTCCTCACCGCACATGTAGTCACCTCCGGTTCCACAACGGTCTCGCTGCCGGGGGCCGGCGGGGAGTGACTAACCCCGCTCGATGTCGTCAGATCCACCGTGGCGCCGGTCCACCCTGGCCGCCTCGCCAGCTGAGCGGCAGCGAACGGGTCGCTTCGGGTACCCGACCGGTCGCCCACCCCGCCAAGGCCGCCATCGAGCCTTCGACCGTCGCCTTTGCTGAGCCCGGTTCGCCCCACTCCTCGTCGTCGTCGGTGCAGACGAGGTGAGGTACGGGAGCGTCCTGTCGGCTGGTCCAAGCTCGGTGGATGTCGCCGATCAGTCGGCGAAGGACGTCGGTGGGAATCTGGTCGAAACGGGCGTCGGAGTCGAGGTCGACCGCATGCAGCCAGACCTCGCGACTGCGCAGCCAGACCGTTTCCGATGCTGGGACGGTGCGTCCCTGCGCGGCCAGCCAGGGCTGCGTCAACAGTTGCGGCAGTTGCGACAGTGCAGAGATCGGCGCGAGGTCAGCAGTCATCTGTCAACGGTGATGGCGATCTTGCCGCGGACCTGTCCCGCCGCGAGTTGCCGCACGGCGAGCGGCGCGTTCTCCAGCGGATAGGTGCGGTCGACGCTCGGGACGAGCTGGCCGGCCTCGATCAGGTCGGTGAGGCGGTCGTAGTCGCTGGCGCGCTCCTCGGCGACCAGGAGGACGAGGCGCTGCTCGAGGAAGATGGAGAGCAGCATGCCCCGCAGCTGCCGTCCCATGCCGATGAGCACGCCGGCACTCTCGCCCCCGACGAACACGACGGTCCCTCGGGGCCGGAGGGCTCGCCGCAGCCGCCGTAGTGAAGGGTTGCCGGCGACGTCGAGGACGAGGTCGTACTTGTGGGATCCGTCTGCGAAGTCGTCACGGGTGTAGTCGAGGACGTGGTCGGCTCCGAGCGAGGCGACGAGGTCCGTCTTCGCGGTGCTGCAGACCCCGGTGACCTCGGCCTCGAACGCCTTCGCGATCTGGACGGCGAAGGTCCCGACGCCACCGGAGGCACCGACCACCAGGACGGACTGGCCGGACTGGACGCGACCGACGTCGACGAGGGCCCGCAGCGCGGTGGCAGCAGACACGGGGACGACGGCAGCTTGGGTGAAGGAGAGGTTGACGGGCTTGCGGGCGAGCCGGGAGTCTCGGGCGACCGCGTACTCAGCGAACGATCCCGGAGCAACACCGTAGACCTCGTCACCGACAGCGAACCGTGCGACCGCCGCGCCGATGGCGACGACGACGCCGGCGACGTCGCGGCCGGGGACCGGGTTTCTCGGGCGCTTCATCCCGGTTGCGAGCCGCATGGCGTAGGGCTTGCCGGTGATCAGGTGTTCGGTGCCACGGTCCAGCCCGGCCGCGCGGACCTCGACGAGCACGTCGTGGTCGCCGATCACCGGACGAGCGACGCGGCCGAACCGGAGGACGTCGGCGGTGCCGTAACGGTCTTGGAGGACGGCACGCATCGTGGTGTCGACGAAGGTGGTGGTCATTGCAGTTTCTCCTTGCTTGGCGGGATGTTTCATGACGGGTTCTCCTTGGTTCGCAGGTGCTTCTATCGGTAGGGCGGGGTTGTACTGGTCAGCGGTTGTACTGGATCTCGCTGCGGACCTCCCGAGCGCGCTCGTCGTCGGTGATCCGGGCCACAAGGTGCAGCGCCATGTCGATACCGGCACTGACACCTGCGCTGGTGATCAGATCGCCGTCGTCCACGAAACGTGAGCTGACGTCGGTGATGACGGTGGGGTCCAGCTCGGACAGCAGGTTGAGCGAGGCCCAGTGTGTTGTCGCCCTGCGTCGCACCAGCAGCCCGGCGGCCGCGTAGACGAGGCTGCCGGTGCAGACCGACGTCATCAGGGGAACCGTCGCGCGTTGCCGGCGGACCCAGTCGAGGTGGCCACGGTCGTGCAGCATCGGCCTGGTGCCGGGACCACCGGGGTGAACCAGGATGTCCATGGCCGGCGCGTCGTCGATCGAGTGGTGTGCGCCGAGCCGCAGGGTCTTGGCGCCGCGGACGGGGCAGCCGTCGAAGGAGAGGCAGAAGGTGTCCCAGCCGTCCTCGGGGTGCTGCTGGGTCCAAGCCGAAAGCACCTCCCAGGGGCCGACCGCGTCCAGCTCCTCGACCCCGTCGAAGAGCAGGATGCCGATCTGGTGTCGGCGTCCGTCGCCTGGACACGCTCCGTCGGCAACGTGGTCGCGGGTGTCGTTCATGAGGTGAAGCCTGACGTCACACGGCCCGGGTCGCACCGGTCAAACGGCCGGGATCGATCCTGCACTGCCGAACGCAGCGCGGTGTACGTTTCGTCGCGTGATGGTCGGTCGCGAGCCGGAGCGGCGGCGCCTGCGAACCATGGTCGAGGGCGCGCGAGCGGGGTCTGCCCAGACTCTGGTCCTCCGCGGCGAGCCGGGGGTCGGCAAGTCGGCGCTGCTCGACGAGCTCATTGCCGGTGCGGGCGACGCCATCGTGCTGCACACCCAGGGTCTGGAGGTCGAGGCGCCGATGGCGTTCGCGGCGCTGCACCGCTTGCTGCGGCCCGTCACCAGGCTCCGCGGCCGACTGCCCGAACCCCAGTCGCGGGCATTGCGAGTCGCGTTCGGTGAGGAGGAAGGCGCCGCGGTCGAGCCTTTCCTGGTGGGCGTGGCGACGCTGTCGATCCTTACCACCGCGGCAGAGGAGAACCCGGTGCTGTGCGTCGTCGACGACGCGCACTGGCTGGACGCCGCCACAGCCGGGGCCCTACGCTTCTGTGCCCACCGGCTCGGTGCCGACCGGGTGGCCCTCGTCTTCGCCGCCCGGGACGGCGCCTGGGGGACCTTCGACCCGCAAGGCCTCGGCGAGCTGGTCGTGACCGGACTCGACCCTGGCGCATCCCGTGCATTGCTGCAGGCACGTCTTGGCGTCGCAACCGGGGCCGAGGTCCTGGAGCGGATCGTCGCCGAGACGCGCGGCAACCCGCTGGCACTGCTGGAGCTTCCCGCCGAGCTGACCCGGGACCAGCTCAGTGGCACGGAGCCCCTGCCCCCGCAGCTCCACCTGACTTCCCGCCTCGAGCAGCTCTTCCTCGACCGGAGCCGCCGCTTGCCGCCGACGGTCCAGACGATGTTGCTGCTCGCGGCGTCGGACGACAGTGCCGAACCTGACGTGGTGCGGCGCGCCGCAGCCGTTCTGGGCCTTCGCGAAGTCGACCGTCAGGCAGCGCTGGACTCGTGCCTGCTCGTCGAGAGCGCTACGTCGATGTCGCTTCGTCACCCCCTTGTCCGCTCGGCGATCTACCAGGCCGCGACCGGAGCTCAGCGGCGGGAGGTGCACCAGGCCCTCGCGGAAGCGTTGTCCGGCCGCGGCGACCCTGACCGCGAGGCCTGGCACCGTGCCTCCGCTGCCGAGCGGCCGGACCCGGAGGTGGTGGATGCCCTGGCGCGTGCCGGCACCCGTGCCCAGCGACGGGGCGGGCACGTCGCAGCGCTCGCGGCGTACGAACGCGCGGCGGAGCTGTGTGACGACCCAGCACGGCGCGCCGAGCTCACTCTCGCCGCGGCTCGGAGCGCCTGGGCCTGCGGCCGTGCCGCCCATGCGCAAGCGCTGCTCTCGAAGGTGCGCGAGGAGACGAACGACCCCCTGCTGCTGGCTGACGTCGCGCGTCTGCGTGGTCACATCGAGGTCAACCTGGGTTCGGCGCCCGAGGCGCACCGGATCTTCGTGGAGGCCGCCCAGGCGGTCTACCCGATCGATCCGGCCAGGGCCCTCGACATCGGCGTTGCTGCGGCCGTGATGCGGACCTTCGGCGCCGACAGCGGTACGCCGTTGCCGGTCACCGATGCACTGGTCGTGCCCGCCGCCGGCGATCCGCCGCGGTCGATGTGTCTGCGTCACCTGCTGATCTCGATGACGCGGGTGGCCGAGGACGACTGGTCCGCCGCCACGGCTTCCCTGGACCGTGCGCTGGAGCTCGGCGACCGGGTCGACGACCGGGACGTGCTGTGGAATCTCGCCAACGCGGCGCTGCAGCTGGGCGACGACCGGGCGCAGCAGCACTTCTACAGCCACGCGCTCGCGCGGGCGCGGGAGGCCGGTGCGGTGACCGCAGTGGCCTACTGCCTGCAACGGCTCTGCTTCGGCCAGTACCTGGCCGGTGACCTCGTCGCGGTGCGCAACAGCGCCGAGGAGGCCATCTCCCTGGGTCAGGACATCGGCCGGCCGGCGATGACGGCCCCACCCATCGCGTGGCTCGCGGTGCTCGCGGCCCTGCAGGACCGGGACGACTACGACCACCACCTCGCCCGGCTCGAGGAGCTGGTTGTGGCGTATCCGCTCGGGATCCTGACCGACCCGGTCCACGACCTGACCCGCTGGGCCAAGGGACTTCGTGCGGCCGGTTCCGGCGACAGCGTGGGCGCGCTGCACCATCTCTCGAGGTTCCGGTTGCCGGTCATCGCGCGGATGTCCGCCCCGGAGCGCATCGAGGCGGCGGTGCGCGCCGGGGACCTGGCGGCCGCTCGTGGTTGGACGATGGAGCTGGCACGTTTCGCCGACGCCACCGGCAGGCGATGGGCGCTCGCCACCGTGGCGTTCGGCCGTGCCCTCACCGCAGAGCACGCCGATGTGGACGCATTCTTCCGAGAGTCCCTCGCGCACCATGCGGGTACCGGTCGGCCGATCGACGTGGCGCGGGCGCAGCTGGCCTACGGGGAATGGCTGCGCCGCAGCCAGCGCCGGGTCGACGCCCGGCAGCACCTGCGCCAGGCGGTCGAGACCTTCCAGGACTTGCGCGCCGAGTCCTTGTCCGCTCGGGCCAACCAGGAGCTTCGCGCCTCCGGGGAAACCGCCCGCACGCGCGACCCCTCGACACTGGTCAAGCTCACCCCGACGGAGCTGCAGATCGCGCGGCTGGTGAGCTCCGGCCTGTCCAACAAGGACGTCGCGGCACAGTGCTGGATCTCACCCAGGACGGTTGCGTTCCACCTACGCAACGTCTTCGCCAAGGCGGGGGTCACCTCCCGGGGCGAGCTCGCCCAGATTTCCCTGAACTGACACCGATCCCGGCCATCTGACCGGGGTGAGCGGTCGACATCGGGTCCACGCTCGGACGCAGTGCACCACGCCATACCGGCACACCACTGCGAGAGCGAGACCGCCATGACCGTCCACCATCCCCTCCGTCGCACAACGGACCCGGAAGCCGGCCGACGTGCGGGTTCCCGGTCCGTCACCCGGGTCGTCCTCGGCTCGCTGGGGACAGCGTTCGGCCGGGACACGGAATCCTTCGCCGGGCGTTGGCCGGGCAAGGTGCTCATCGCAGTGGTTCTGGTCGCCATACCGTTGTGGATGGCGTTCGCCTCCTTCCGCGCGGGCCGGTACGCCGACGACAGCTGGACCGCTCTGCTGACGGCGATGGTCCTGATCGTTGCCTATCTGGTCTCTCGCCGTCTCGCGCTCACCGTGCTGGTCGCCGCCATCGTCGTCGCCGCGACGTCATGGGCGCTTGTGCCGCACCTCGCCGCGGTCCCCAACGGGGACCCCACGGTCCTGGCGCGGCTGAACCAGCAAGCAAACATGGGCATGCTGGCCGGCTACCGCAACCTGGCGGTCGCCCAAGTCGACCTCGGCGCGCCACAGCCGGTCCGGCTCGCAGGCCTCGGGGCGGACGCCACGACCCCGATGGAGGTCGGGTCGCTGACCAAGGCGATGACCGGTCTCGTCATCACCGACGCCGTCCATCGCGGGGAGCTGCAGATGGACGTCCCCGTCGCCACCTACCTCCCGCAGCTCGCCCGGTCGCCGGCCGGCACCGTCACCATGCGCGAGCTCGTCACCCACACCGCCGGCTACGACGAGTTCGGCGCCGCGACCCTGCGCCGAGGGGCCTGGAAGGCGCCCGTGGGGCAGAACTTCCTGACCAGCGACCTCACCCAGATGACCCGCGAGACCCGCGACGGCGACCTGGCCACCAGAGGAACCTTCGCCTACTCCAGCCTGGGCGCCGCCACGGCTGGTCAGGCTGTCGCAGCGGCCGCCGGGATGAGCTACCCCGAGCTGATGCGCACACGCCTGTTCGAGCCGCTCGCCATGACCCACACCGCGATCGAAGACGACCACGCACTCGTCGCGGGCGGCGCGGCACAGTCGGGCCTCCCGGTTCAACCGTGGGTCATGGACGCCTACGCACCCGCCGGCGCCGCCGTGTCCACCAGCGCCGATCTCGCCAAGCTGGCGACCGCGCTTCTCGACGGCACTGCGCCCGGCATGTCCGCGCTGGACCCGTCGACGGCGACAGCCCAGACGAACACCCGGATCGGCGGCTTCTGGGTCACCTCGACCTGGCAGAACGGTCAGACCATCACTTGGCACGACGGACAGACCGGCGGCTACACCTCCTACCTCGGTCTCGACCGCGCCCACGGCAGGGCCGTCGTCGTGCTGTCCGATGTGGCCAACCCCGCCACCACCGACCTCGGCATCACTCTCCTCGCCCAACACACCTGAACGAGGGTGCACCTGAACGACGGGTCCCGCCAGCCGGCACGAGAAACGCTCAGCACCCTCCCCAACCAGCCCAGCAGCACGACCTCGAGAAAGCGAACCGTCATGATCACCGCCGCCCGCACCCCGACCGGCGAGCTCGCCGCAGATAACGCCATCAGCCGCCCACCAAGGGGATCCATCGGTGGGGTCCTGGCCGGTTCGTTGGCCGCCGGCCTGCTCGCCGCACTGCTGCTCGTCGCCGCCCCGTTCATCCCCGCCGAGGAGAACGCGATCACGGCTGCCATCCTGTGCGGATTCGCGCTCGGCTGGGCCATGCTGGCCGTGCTCTCGGTGCAGTTGACCGACCAGCCACAGCGATGGTCCGTGGCTCCTGCCCTGTTCATGGGCGTGAGCGGCCTCCTGCTGCTCGCGTTCGGCTCCCCAGTCCGCGAGGTCCTCGACTGGGTTTGGCCCCCGGCCATGCTGGCGTTGGTGGTCTTGATGATCGTCGGCGCCCGTCGACAATTCCGCAGCAGAAGCAGACTGCTGCTCTACCCGCTGCTCGCGTTGCTGGCCCTGGCGTCCATCGGCGGCGGCTACCAGACCGTAGCCGCAGCGGCAGACGCGAAGGCTTTCCCGGTGCCTGGTCAGCTGATCGACGTCGGCGGGCACCGCCTGCACCTGAGCTGCACCGGTTCAGGCAGCCCCACCGTCGTGCTCGAACCCGGCGCGGGCCTGACGTCCTCGGCGCTCGGCTGGATCGCACCGGCAGCGGCCCGCGACACACGAGTGTGCGTCTACGACCGGGCAGGTCGTGGATGGAGCGAGCCCGCCGACGCACCCCAGGACGGCGCTCGGATCGCCACCGATCTCCACACGCTGCTACAGCGCGGAAACGTTCCAGGACCCTATGTGCTGGCGGGTCACTCCTTCGGCGGCCTCTACGCACTCACCTTCGCCGCCCAGTACCCCGACGAGGTCGCCGGCCTGGTCCTGGTGGACTCCACCGCACCGGCTTCGGCCGCAGCCCCCGATGCCAGATCGCCCCGCGCGGGTTCCTACGACGCGCTGAGCCGCGTCGCCGTACTGGTGTCGACCACAGCCCGGCTCGGTCTGGGCCGGCTGTACAGCCTGACCGACTACGCGTCCTTGCCGCCGCGTTCCCGGGACCAGGCACGCGCCAGCGGGGCGACCGCAAGCCAACTCCGGAGCACCATCGACGAGTACCTCCAGGGTGGAGCCTCCGCGCAGGAAGCCGCCTCCCTTCATGCGTTCACCAAGCCGCTCCTCGTCCTGACCGCCGGAAGCGGAAGTGCCGCCGGCTGGACCGAGAAGCAGGACGCGCTGGCCACGTTGTCGACCGACAGCGCTCACCGGGTCGTCGACGGCGCCACCCACGCATCGCTGATCCTCGACGAAGAGGACGCCACCAGCACCACGCAAGCCATCCTCGACGTCGTCTCAGCCGTCCGCACCTCGGCGCCATTGGGCGGGTGAACCGCAACGCGACCACGACAAGTTGATCAATACTCCACGCCGGTCGATAACGGCAGCCCCCGGCTTGTCGTCGTTGAAGGAAGTCGACTTCAGCGTGGTGGCCGGCCGAGCCGGCTCGGCTCGGCTGCCGTGCGCGCCGGGCGGGGTACGTCTGCGAGGGGCCCCGTGATCATGATCACTTCCAGGCAGGATGAAGTCTTGGCTAGGGATCAGACCCTCTCTTTGGTGAGAGGGCACGCCGTTGTTCATGAGGTCACCACGCTGACACCTCGTCGGGCGGGAACGGTGATGGGCGTCGTCCAGTTGTCGATGTGTCTCGCCTGGGTGAAGAGCCAGATCGCCAACCAGCCGATGCCGACGGCTAGGACGATCAGGCCGAGGTCGAGTGCGGCTTCGGGTACGAAGGCTCGCAACGCGACCGGGACGGCGCCGACCGCGTACAGGACGAGTGGTGTTGCGCAGATTGCGCGGCTCCGGAGCATGGCGGTGACGAAGGCGAGGGTGCCGAGGAGGAACAACATGGAGGTTACGGTCAGCGCGACGCCGAGGGAGCCGGCCCGGAGCGTCTGAAGCGTCTCGGCGGGGAGGTCCTTGAACACGAGATTGATGACGAACTCCACCCCGACCAGGGCGGACAGGGCGAACGCATTCAGCAGATACGCGACCAGACCGAAGGTGCCGCTACGACGACCGAACCCGAAGTAGAGAGCGGCGACCAGGGCCAACGCCAGGATCTGGGCAAGGGGGGCGACCAGTTGGGTGAACGCCGACGTCGGAATGATCGCGGCGCGTTTGGCGGCGTTGACGAGCAGGATGGCGGCGCTTCC
Organism: uncultured Actinomycetota bacterium; assembly: GCA_963797165.1. Taxonomy (GTDB): domain Bacteria; phylum Actinomycetota; class Actinomycetes; order Propionibacteriales; family Propionibacteriaceae; genus Microlunatus. The sequence goes on along the minus strand of CAWCOM010000010.1, from coordinate 591,179 downwards.
GCAGCCTGCGGCGGCCGCGATGCGATAGAGCGTAGCCGGAACGGGATGGGACATGGTTGTTCTCCGATGGTTGGGTTGGGTCCGTTAGGCCGACGGCCGACAGGCTTGTGGGTCAGAAGCGTCGAGAGCGCGCGCGCCCGCGACGTGGGGGATCCCAACGCCACCTACGGTTGGGCTGGGGAAGGGTGGGAGGACGTGTCCGGCCCGCCTGCAGGCGGGACTATTTGAGGTCGGCTTTGATCATCTGGGCGATCCCGATGGTCATGGGGATCGCCAGCCAAACCGTTCCAGTGACGGCAAGATGAACCCACTGCTGGACAGTGGTGGTCTGGTTGAACAGGGCACTTTGCGCGTAGTCGAAGTCCACCCACGGTTGTAGCCGGCGAAACCAGACCTGGGAGGCGACGAGGATCAGGAACAGCGTCGGCAGCAGGACTTGGTAGACGAGGTAGGCGACGAGTGCTCCGACCGAGGTTCGGATCAGGACACCGAGGGTGAAACCGACGAGCATCGCAAGGACGTTGGCGAGCAGATTGGTGGCCAGGTTGGCGACGGTGAGGTTCCAGACGGGGTCGATCCCGGCCGTGGCCGCTCCTAGGACGTTGCCGAGTGCGCCGGCGCCGAACGCGAGCGGGACGGCGACGACGGCGACGACGACGCACGCGATCGCCTTCGCGGCGACGACCCGGCCGCGGTGGGGGACCAGTGTGAATGTGGAGAGACCGCTGCGTTGGGTCCATTCCCCGGTTACGGACAAGATCGCGATCACCGGCAGCAGGATTGTCATCGGGATAGCGATCGCCGTCGTGAACGCCTGATGGGTCAGCTGGTCGTTGGATGCGAGCAGGATGACTCCGGCCGTGTCGAGAAGGGCGACGATGCCGATGCCGGCCAGCAACCAGAACCCGGATCGGATGTCGAACATCTTGCGGAGCTCGGTGGTGGTGATGCGGATCATCGGGATTCTGTGGTGTGTCGCCCTGGCTTGGGCCGGGGTGACGGATGCGGGATTGAGGGTGATCATGCCGCTTCTCCTGGTCGCTGTCTTTCGCTGGTGGTGTGGCGTGGAGTCTCGGTGGTGAGCTGGACGAGGAGTTCCTCGAGTCGGGTGGCGCCGGCGGGCCGCAGCTCGATGACCGGTACCCCGGCGGCGAAGGCGATTTCGCCGACCTGACTGGTGCTGGCTTGGGCGAGCAGGCCGTCCTCCCCCACGGGTGAGGAGCTGACACCGGCGGCGGTCAGGGCGCGGGCGATGACCTCGGGTTGACCGGTCCGAAGGAAACACCCAGCGTTCGGCAATAGGTGACTCGTGGGCCCCTGGGCGACGATGCGGCCGTTGCCGATCACCACAAGTTCGTCGGCCATTGCCTCGATCTCGTGGAGGAGGTGGGAGGAGACCAGGACGGTGCCGCCGCGGTCGGCGAAGTCTCGGAGCAGGTCGCCCATCCAGCGAATGCCGGGCGGGTCGAGACCGTGGGCCGGTTCGTCGAGGATCAGCACCTCCGGCTCCCCGATCAGCGCCGTTGCGATGCCGAGCCGCTGCCGCATGCCGGGTGAGTAGTCGCGCACTCGCCTCGACGCATCCGCCAAGCTCAGGTTGACCAGATCCAGCATTTCCTCGACCCGCCCGCGGGGCAGCCCCATGAGCCGCTGAGGGATGGTCAGAGTCTCGCGGCCGGTGCGCCCGGGGTGCTGCGCGGATGCATCGAGAAGGACCCCGACCTCCAAGCCCGGATTCCGCAGGTCGACGTAGCTGCTGCCGGAGATGGTTGCGGTTCCGGAAGTTGCTTTGGTCAGGCCGACCAGGATTCGCAAGGTGGTCGACTTGCCGGCGCCATCAGGTCCGAAGAAACCGGTCACGCGACCCGACTGCGCGGTGAAGCTGACATGATCGACGGCGGTGAAACCACCGTAGGATTTCGTGACCGACTCGATGGTGATCATCAGCGCCACCGGTCCCCCGGCTTGGTCACGTAGTGGGTGAACACGTAGCGCCAGGGGATGACGGCGGCCGGGATCACGACGACGAGGCAGGTGTAGAAAACGTAAAGAGTGGACGGATCCAGCTGATCGCTCCGCCACAACGGCAGCACGACGACGATTGTCCAGATGATCTTCCAGGCCAGTTCGAACAGCAGCGCGGGCAGCAGCTGCAACGGGTAGCGAACCCCGAGAAACCACAGCAGCGACAACGCCACCAGCATGCACGTCTCAACCCCCTCGAACAGTGGCCAGGGCTGGGGATGGTTGATGAGCAACGGCCACTTGACCAACGCGAGGCCGACGGCGATCACGAGATAGCCGAGCCGGAGTGCGTACAGCCGCCGTAGCGACACTTCCGCCTCGGGTCTCCGGCTCGAGTCGTTCGGTCTTGCTGTCGTGTCTGCCTGCGACCGGGTGATGGCTTTTGCGGGTGCGCTGATGGCAATCTCCCTGTCGTCGGGAGTGGTTGATGTGGACATGCGTCAACGGTCGCAGCGGGAGGGGTGCCCGCGCATCAGCCGGTCGGCCACCGTCACCGCGCCGAAAGGAGGGCTGGAAACCCAACACGGACCACCTTTCGTCGCGGTAGCCATCGACCTTCGTCGCTGTCTTGCCCTCGACACCGGCTCTACGCTGGGGCCATGTCTCCCCCGTCTCGGTTGTGGGCCGAGCTCGTGAGGCCGGCATCGCTGCCAGGATCCCGCGATCTGATGCTGCCGAGCTCGACCGGTCAACGGACCGGTCGCGACCGGGCGGTCGACGCGATCGGCTGCTTCGTCGCTTTCTTGCTCGGAGCGCTGTTCTTGAGCCCTTCGTTGCACGGCGATGTGGTCCCCCTGTCGACGATGCAGGTGGCGGTCGACGTTGCCGGTGGGACGCTGGCCTGCGTTGCGCTGTGGTGGCGGCGCCGGTGGGCGTTCGCCGTGGCGATCGGGTGCCTAGTGCTCGGGACGCTGTCGATCTCGGCCACCCCCGCCGGGCTGATCGCGCTCTTCTCCCTCGCGGTGCACCGGTCGGTCCGGCAACCTCTGCTGGTCGTGGCCCTGTGGATACCGTCGGTTCTGCTGTTCGCCGTCTACAGTCCCACGACCGACGTCGCGTCGGTGCTCGTACGAGTCGTCCCGCTGGTGCTCGCCGTGACCGCTTGGGGAATGTTCCTCCGCGCCCGACGGCAACTCCTGCTCACCCTGCGAGAACGGGCCGCGTTGGCAGAAGCGGATCAGCGCTTGCACGAAGACAATGCGCGAAGGGCAGAACGCACCCGGATCGCGCGGGAGATGCACGACGTGCTCGCCCACCGCATCTCGCTGCTGGCCCTGCATGCCGGTGCCCTCGAAGTCCGACCCGACCTGCCGCCGGAGAAGGTCCGCGAGACGGCCGAGCTGCTGCGCGCCACCGCCCGCCAGGCCCTCGAAGAGCTACGCAGCGTCATCGGACTGCTCCGGGATCCGGGCCAGGAACCGACACCACCGACCCCGCTGCCGACAATGTCCGACATTCCCCGCCTCGTCGAAGAGACCCGGTCGGCCGGCGCGAAGATCGACTTCGAGATGCGAGTCGACCACGCCGAGGCCGCGCCGAACGCGCTGGGACGCGACGCCTACCGCATCGTCCAAGAGGCCCTGACCAACATCACCAAACACGCCGGCGGCACCGCGAGCCGGGTCAGCGTCACCGGCGGGCCGGGCGCCGGCCTGCACGTCACCGTGCGCAACCGCAAACCGTTGCACGTCAACGCCGGACCGCCACTGCCCGGAGCCGGCGCCGGGCTCCTCGGCCTGCAAGAACGGGTTGACCTGGCCGGCGGCACCCTTATCCACGGGCCTGATCCCTCGGGCGACTTCGTGGTCGACGCGGAGCTGACCTGGTGACGATCAAGGTGTTGCTCGTCGACGACGACGCACTCGTGCGCGCCGGCCTCCGGACAATCCTGTCGTCCGCCGACGACCTCGACGTGGTCGGAGAAGTCAGCGACGGATCCGGAGCGGTAGCCGCAGTTCGGGGCCATCGACCCGACGTCGTCATGATGGACATCCGGATGGTCGAAATGGACGGCATCACCGCCACAGCAGCGTTGCGTCGACTCGTCGACCCACCCCAGGTGATCGTGCTGACCACCTTCCAGGCCGACGAGCAGGTGCTGAACGCGCTCCGAGCCGGCGCGAGCGGGTTCCTGGTCAAAGACACCCCACCCGCCGAGATCATCAACGCCGTCCGCCTGGTCGCCTCCGGTGACGCGATCATCTCCCCCTCCGTCACCCGCACACTCCTGACCCATGTCGGCAGCGGGCCGGCAGCCGAACGCCGGCGGAACGCCGCACAGCGACTCCTCACCCTCACCGACCGCGAACGCGAGGTCGCCACCGCCGTCGAGACCGGCGCCTCCAACGCGGAAGTGGCCACCGCCCTGTACATGAGTGAAGCCACCGTCAAAGCGCACGTGTCACGCCTGTTCACCAAGCTGGGCGTCGCCAACCGAGTACAGATCGCCATCCTCGTCCACGACGCCAACCAGTCATAGCCTCCCGAAAAGAACCCGACGGCGGCGGATTCGGCCTGCCCCCGTCGGCCGACGCCAGCTTCCGGCGCCTCGTCGACGCCACCAACCGGGCACTTAGTGACTGGTGGTGCCCGCACCGGCCGCCCCGTCATGGATGTGCTCAAGCCGCGTGGCTGGGCTTAGGCTGGTAACCAGTCTCCGCGACAGCCCCTTTCCGGTGGCCCGGTCCACACGGCTGAATTCCGATGGTGAGGAGCCGCCGGCGATCTCAGTACGTTCAGACCGGAGGGCGAGCGCCTGTACGCCCGAGCGAGAACCAGCGGCAGGAAAGTTTCGCGGAATGAGCAGCGCATGACGGGTCCGTTGCTGGGGACGAAACTGTATGTCCCCAGGCTGCGGCGCGGATCGGTGGGACGCCCCCGCCTCATGAGCCGGATGGACGCCGGAGCTGACGCAAGACTGACGCTCATATCGGCGCCGGCCGGGTTCGGCAAGACGACTTTGCTGGCGGCGTGGCTGCAGCAGGCAGCCACTGCGGACCGCTCCGTGGCGTGGCTCTCGCTCGACGCCGCGGACAACGAACCCACATCGTTCTGGAGTTACGTAGCAACCGCGCTCGAAAGGGCAGCGCGGGGCGTCGGTACGAGAGTGCTGGATGCCCTCGCGGCTTCCCCGGCACCCACCGAGTTGATGCTCACCACGCTGCTGAACGAATTGGACGCCGCGGCGGGTGAGGTGTGGTTGGTGCTCGACGATTACCACCTGATCGACAGTCACGAGATCAACGAGGGTGTGGCCTTCCTCCTCGAGCGTCTTCCGGCCCAGGCGCACGTCGTGATCAGCACCCGGTCCGACCCCGATCTGCCGCTGGCCCGCTGGCGCGCCCGCGGCGAGCTGGTCGAGATCCGGGCCGCCGACCTGCGCTTCACCTCCGTCGAGGCCACCGCGTACCTCACGACGGTGAGCGGCCTGGCTCTCTCCGAGGAGGACGTCGCCGCTCTGGAGGAGCGCACCGAGGGGTGGATCGCGGCGCTCCAGCTGGCGGCGCTGTCGCTCCAGGGACGCGATGACGCCAGTGGCTTCGTTGCCCGATTCGCCGGGGACGATCGCTACATCGTCGACTACCTGATCGAGGAGGTGTTACGGCACCAGACCGACACGGTTCGCCGCTTCTTGTTGCAGTCCGCGGTGCTCGACCGGCTGACCGGGCCGCTGTGTGACGCGGTCACCGGTGGCGAAGGCGGGAGCGAGATGCTCATGGCGCTGGAACGCGCGAACCTTTTCATCGTCGCCCTGGACGACCGGCGTGAGTGGTACCGCTATCACCACCTGTTCGCCGACGTGCTGCGGGCGCGGATGCGCAGCGAGCAGCCGGACCAACTGGCGGTCCTGCACCGGCGGGCCAGCGAGTGGTACGAGGGCCAGGATCTGGCCGAGGATGCGGTCCGGCACGCACTCGCCGGGCGACACTTCGACCGGGCGGCGCACCTCGTCGAGCTGGCGGCATCGGAGATCCGACGTCACCGGCAGGAGGCGCTGATGTACGGCTGGCTGAAGGCGCTGCCCGACGGCGCTGTGCGCCGCCGCCCCGTGCTCAGTGTCTTCTACGGATCCATGCTGATGGCCTCCGGCGACCTGGACGCGGTCGAGCCCCGACTCGACGACGCGGAACGTGCGCTGGCGTCCGTTCCCGACGGTGCGGCGCTGCCCTGGGCTGAGACCGCCGACCTCCTCACGCTGCCGTCGACCATCGCGATGTACCGGGCCGCACTCGCCCAGGCCCGAGGTGATGCGGCGGGCACGGCGAAACACGCTCAGCGCGCTTTGGACCTGGCCGGTCCGAACGACCATCTGGCGCGCGGCGGCGCAGCTGGATTTCTCGGTTTCGCCGCCTGGGCCGCGGGCCAGGTGCCGGCTGCGCTGGAAACGTTCACCCAGGCGGTGGCCAGTCTGCACGCCGCCGGCAGTCTGGTCGACGGACTGACCGGCACCGTCGTGCTCGGTGATCTGTGGCTCGCCGCCGGCCGGCCGAGCCAGGCGCGCCGGCTCTGTGCGCAGGCACTGCAGGAGGCCGAGGCCCACGGCTCACGAGTGGCACGAGCAACGGCTGAGCTGCATGTGGGCTTGAGCGAGCTGGACGTCGAGGCGGGAGACCTCGAGAGCGCCAGGCAGCACCTCGAACGCGCCGCAGCTCTCGCAGACCGTGCCGGCATGAACGAGGGACGATATCGCTGGTTCGTCGCGAGCGGCCTCCTTGCCAAGGCCGACGGCGAACCGGAGGAGGCCCTCATGCTCCTCGACCAGGCGGCGGCGCTCTACCGGCCGGGGTTCTTCCCAGAGGTGCGCGCCATCCCGGCACTCAAGGCGCGGATCTGGATCGCGCAGGGCAACCTGGCCGACGCCGGCGCCTGGGCCCGGGACCGTGGCGTGTCCGTCACCGACGACGCCAGCTATCTGCATGAGTTCGACCACCTCACGCTCGTGCGCCTGCTCCTGGCGCGGCAGCGGGCCAACCTGGACCACGACGCGGCCGACCGGACAGGTGGCCTACTGGACGGGCTGCGCCGCGCCGCCGAGGCCTCTGGACGCGCCGGAAGTCTGCTCGAAATCGGCATGCTGCTGGCCCTCGTCCACGATGTGCACGGACGTCGGACCGACGCGTTGGACTGCCTGGCCCGGACGTTCGCCGAGGCGCCCGAACCGGAAAGCTACGTTCGGCTCTTCCTGGACGAGGGGGCCGCCATGGGCAGCCTGCTCCGCGACGCTGAGCGCCGCGGCATCGGCGGCGACCACCCGCGGCGGCTGCTCAGCCGAAACACGCCTGCCGCCGTCGAGGCGCCCCACCCGGGCCCGTCGGCTGATGCGCTCAGCGACCGCGAGCTGCAGGTCGTTCGCCTGCTCGACAGTGAGCTGACGGGGCCGGAGATCGCCCGCGAGCTGTTCGTCTCGCGCAACACGCTCAGCAGCCACACCAAGCACATCTTCACCAAGCTCGGTGTTACCAGCCGGCGCGCGGCGGTGCTGCGGGCCCGCGAACGCGGCCTGTTGTAGTCGCCCCAGCGCGGGGAATCACCCCGTCAATCACATCGTCAGGTGACGCCTAGTCACCCTCCCTGTTTCTACTTTGAGGTCAAAGAGCGGCGCAGTGCCGCAAAACTCAACACCAGGGAGCACGAGATGACCCTCACCACCCGCACACTCACCCGAGCCGCAGCCGTCGCCGCAATTGCCGGCGGCCTGCTGTTCATCGCCGTCCAGATCAAGCACCCCCTCCTCGACGCCCCCTTCACCACCACCACCCAGTACGCGGTCCGTGAGACCGCGAAGATCTTCATGGCCGTCTTCTCGCTGATCGGCATCACCGGGATCTACCTGCGGCAGGTACAAAAGATCGGCGTGCTCGGCCTGATCGGGTACGTCGTCCTCGGCGTCGGCTACCTCACCATCCTGAGCATCCAGGTCATCGGCGTGTTCGTCCTGCCCGACATTGCCACCAGCCAGCCCGGCTACGTCAACGACGTCCTCGCTGTCGCCACCAGCGGCACCCCGGTCGGCGACGTCAGCCGGATGCAAACCTTGAACAACATCGCCATCACCTACATCGTCGGCGGTGTCGTCTTCGGCATCGCGCTCTTCCGGGCAGGAGTCCTCGCCCGGTGGGCCGCAGTGCTCATGTCAGTTGGTGCCGTGGCGACCGTCGCCACCTTCCAGCTGCCCGAGCTCACCCAACGGCTGTTCGCCATCCCCGCCGGTGTCGCCCTGATCGGCCTCGGCTACTCGCTGTGGCGCGACCAGCGCACCACGAAGACACTGCCTAGCCCGATCGGCTCAGAGTTCGACCCAGCCGGCGCCAAATGACCATCCACCCTGCCGCCGCCGGGGCGAGCCGACCAGGCAGATCAGGGCGGTGGGTGCCGTTCGCGCTGGTCGCCCTCGTCGGAATCCCGGCCCTTTTCGGCTCACTGCGACTCATCGGGTTGGCCGGCGGCCCGCAGCTGATGCCCGCTGACCCGCGGATGACCGCCTCGCCCGTGCCGGTGATCCTCCACATCGTCAGCGCCGTCGGCTACGCCATCCTCGGCGCGTTCCAGTTCTCCGCGTCGTTCAGGCGCCGCCGGCCGGGCTGGCACCGGGTAGCCGGGCGGGTTCTGGTGGTCCTGGGGTTGGCGGTCGCGGTTTCGGCCGTGTGGATGACCTTGTTCTATCCCCGCCAGCCGGGCACCGGCGTGCTCGCGTTCCTGTTCCGGCTCGCGTTCGGGTCGGGCCTGGCGGCCTGCCTCGTTCTCGGCCTGACCGCGATCCGTCGTGGCGACGTCGCGCGCCACCGGGCCTGGATGACCCGCGCGTACGCCCTGGCCCTGGGTGCCGCCACCCAGGTGTTCACCAAGGGCATCGGACCCGCAGTCTTCGGCACCAGCCAGCTCACGCTCGACCTGAGCCTCGGCGCGGCCTGGGTGATCAACCTGGCCGTCGCCGAGTACGTCATCCGCCGACCCGCCCACCGCCGAACCAACAAAGCTGCCGACAGGGCGACCGCGAAGGTCGGATCCTGATGCCCCACACACCTCAACGACAACTTCCCTCCGGCTACCGGCTGCGCATCAACGGGCACCTCGACCAGCACTGGTCGTCCTGGTTCGGTGACCTCACCCTGACCCGCGAGGACGACGGAACCACCTGCCTGACCGGTGCCATCGCGGACCAGGCGGAACTGCACGGCCTGCTCAGCAAGATCCGAGACCTTGGAGTCACTCTGATCTCCGTGGAGGTCGTCGACGCGAGGACCACCGAGCCAGCAGCACACCCGACACAAGAGGCGACCTGATGTTGACATCACCTGCCCGCGGGGCCAGCCCTGATCACCTCCCGATCCGACCAAGCTCGTCAACCGATGCCGTCGGATGGGGGATCCCGGTGCAGCTGGGCGAACGGCGCGTTTTGCACCCGGGGCGTTGGCGGTGGCTACGGGCCCTGGCGTGGCTGGTGCTGGTGTTCTTCCTGACCGCCGCCGCGTTCGGCCTCCCCCTGCAGGCGGCCGTCGACCTGCTTCCGCCCGAGAACCGAGCCATCCAGTTCGCCGGGCTTGTCGTCGCCTGCGCGGCCGCCCTCTGCAGCTACGCCCTCGCCGTCCGGCTGGGCGAGGGTCGCTGGGCAGCCGAGCTCGCAGTCCGGCCCGCGCTGCCCGGAGTCGCCGTCGGGGCGCTGCTGGGTCTGGCGATGATGGCATTGCTGATGGGCGTCCTGGTCGCCGCCGGTGCCTACGACATCACCGTCGTCGGTGCCACCCCGGCGTGGACCGGGCTCGGCCTGGCGCTACAGGCGGCGGTCACCGAGGAGCTGTGGATGCGCGCCCTGCTGCTCCGGCTGCTGTGGCGGGCCTTGGGACCAGTCCCGGCCTTCACCGTCGCCGCGCTGGTCTTCGGCGCCCTGCACCTGGCGAACCCCGGAGCCACACCGCTCGCCGGCGCCACGGTGGTCATGGCTGGACTGATGTTCTGCGCCCTGTACGCCCTGACCGGGCGGCTTTGGGTCCCGATCGGGTTACACCTCACCTGGAACCTCGCCCAGGGCTACCTTTTCGGCGCCACCGTGTCTGGCAAAAACCTCGGCGGCTCGATTCTTCTCAGCCACGCCCGCCCGGGAGCGCCGGCGTGGCTGACCGGCGGCACATTCGGGCCCGAAGCGTCCGTGATCGCACTCATCCTGGTCACGACGGTGACCGTAGGCGCACTCGGGTTGATCGCGCGAAGGACCCGGCCACTTCGCCGCCCGACCCCAACCCCCGCACAAGATCGCGTCAGCAGCCCCAGTCGAGCAGAGTGAGCGCCGGCAGTTTGCCTCCCGCTAAGACCGTCTGGGTATCTCCCGGTTCGGACGCACCCATGTTCGTAGAGCATCGCTGGATTCCTGGCCGCGGTCGAAGCCGACGGCGAACGCGGCCGCCACCTCAAAGCCTTCTTCGCCTGCATGTACTGGGCCGCAGCGACGGCAGTGGCCGCAGCACCTCCCGTTCCTTGGCGAGCCGCTCGACCGGGACAGCGCAGATCTCTGAATGCTTGACGGCGTTGACCTCGGCGCACCAGGCCTCGGCGGCGTCGTTGGTGGTCCACAAGTCGTCAAACGGCAGCTGCGGCACCATCAGATCGGCCTTCGCGTAGCCGACCAGGTTCTCCACCATCCCCGTCGACTCCGGATCCGCCGCCTCACAGAAATCGGGCCGGAACCCGTAGTGGGTGGCGAACCGGACCAAGTCCGGGGTCTGCACCACCAGGTTCGCGACGACCCCGGCCTTCAAACAGCCCATCCGGTCGGTCAACACCACCGCCGGGACACCGCCGAGGACCTCGAAACACTCCGCCAACAACTGCAACGTCGTCGTCTGGCGTTCGTTGTCGGCGAACCGGATGAACCGGAACCTGGACCAGGCCAGCACCGCGCAGAACACGTGCACCCCGGCCAACATGCCCCAGTCGATGATCAACGTCTCACCCGGTGACCACACCCGGGCCGGCGGCCGCGGTGATGATCTCGACGCCCGCCGTCTTCGCCTCCGCGACCAGCCGGCGGAAGTTCCGGCTCGACCGGCATACCCGGCGACCCGCGCGGCCGGCAACAAACGCTTCGCCGAGATCCTCCCGCTCGTCTCCTTCACCCGCTGCGTGACCAGCTCGGCCACCGGATCATAGTTGTGGCTCCGCTCCTTGCGCTCGACCGGAGACGCCCCAGCCAGCTCGGCCTGATCAGCCTCGACCATCCGCCGGACCGTCTTGCGCGTCGTGCCGCAAATCTCGGCGGCCCCTCGATACGTGCCCACACTCTCGTAGGCGGCAATCACGTCCATACGTTCCCTCGCAGTCTTCGACAATGGAGGTCCCCTTCCGCGGCAGCGGTGACTGGGTAGACACCGCCACCGTCAGCCGCGGAAGGGCCTCAACGATCACGACACGACGAACAACACGTGGGGACAAACAACTGGCCACCACCGGGGACCCCAAACTGGCCACCAGTGGAGACTTTTTCATGGCCACGGACACCAGCAGTGACGACGTCAGCGGCGGCCGCCGCAGCCACAAGGAGGTGGGTCGACATCCAGCGTCTCCCACAAGCCGTGCTCATGTGCTGAAGCAAACCCTCGTTGGCCGTGTTGAAGAAGTCATTGGTGATGGGTGTACGGATAGTGCATCCCGCAGGGTATAAACATCTCCGTCGACGGCCCCAACGACGCAGACAGAGCGAAGACGAGAAGGCTGTCGTGGAACGCGACGGCCGGCCCAGCCGGTCGCTGAGCCATCCAGCGAAGGCGGCTCCGACCGCGAGCCCGGCGAAGGTGACGGACAGCAAGATCGAGTTCAGCTGCAGCGTCGAGACGCCGATCGGCAGCCAGCGACGCTAGGTCCGTTGCCGGAAGCGTGTTGTCGAACGAATCGCAGAGGAAGCCGAGGCACACGAGCAGCCTGAATCGCCGTGGAAAGGCCGCCGACCGGTCCTCGAGCCGCGTCCACCCCAGTGTGGTGGGTGCTCATTGAATGGGTGCTCATCGGACGGCTCCCTCTCGGCCTGCTGCCCGAGAGGCACCGCAGGCGCTCTGGGAGCAACCCGTTTGGATCGGGACGGTCGGCTTGCCGACTACTTCCGATGCGGAGATTCAGAGCTTTCACCGGGTCCTGACCAGCTGTTCGATCAACCGTGGGCGTCGAGGACGGAACTGTCGGGCCCGTGGCCCACGGCTATGGAGGGACGGGGGGTCGGAGGACTGCTCAACCTGCATCGGGTTCGGCTGCGCCGAATGCCTGGCGGGCGAGAGTTGCTGCGGTCATGGCGTTGGGCCAGCCGGCATAGAACGCCAAGTGGGTGATGGCTTCGAGAAGCTCGGTTGGTGTGACGCCGTTGTCAAGGGCTCGCCGAAGGTGGTACGAGAGTTGGTCGGAGTGGCCGCCGGTGATCAGGGCGGTGACGGTGATCAGGCTGCGGTCCCGGGCGGAGAGCTCGGGCCGGTTCCAGATGTCGTCGAAGAGCACGTCGTCGGTCAGCGCAGCCAATTTGGGGGCAATGTCGCCGATTGAGCGGCGGCCGCCGCCCACTTGTCTAGGTTGATCGGTCATCGATGTTCCTGTCGCTGGTCAGCCTGCCGGGGGTGGTGTTGTATTCGTCGTCGGTGACGTGTTGTCCCCAGGTGGTGGTGATGCTGGCGTCGCCGCTGTTCTCGAACATCGCGAGGTGTTCCATGAAGTCGTCCGGGGTGGCGCCGTGCCAGTGTTCCTCACCCGGTGGGGTGTAGACGGTCTGTCCGGGATGCACATCGATGACGTCGCCGCCGCGGGCTTGCATGCGCGCAATGCCGTGCGTCACGTGCAGAGTCTGTCCGTTGGCGTGGCTGTGCCAGGCGGTGCGGGCGCCGGGCGCAAATCGGACGAGGCCAACGACCATCCGCTGGTCCTGCTGTTGTGGGCTGGCGATGACGTCGAACCACACGTGGCCGGTGAACTGTTCCGCCGGGTTCTTTACCGTCGCCGGCTTCGGTTGGATATGGATGGTGTTCTCCCTGTCGCTGGTGCTGGGGTCAGTGTGGCGTGAGGGGCGGGGCCGGCGCTGCCGAGCCGGTCGCGTAATCACGCGTCTGGGCTGAGTCTGTCATTGGGCGGTGTAGCCGCCGTCGACAGGAAGGGCGATGCCGACGACGAAGCTTGCGCCGGGACTGCACAGCCACAACACCGTGGTCGCGATCTCTTCGGGTTGGCCGAGCCGGTTGATCGGCTGATTGGCGATGGCGACGGTTTCGTCGAGATCACCTGCGGCGATCATGTCGGTGACCATGGGGGTGGCGATCGTGCCGGGGCAGATGGCGTTGATGCGGATGCCTCGGGGGGCGTACTCCAAGGCGGCGCTGCTGGTCAGCCCGATCACGCCGTGTTTGGAGGCGTGGTAGGCGGCCCGGCCGGGCAACCCGACCAGCCCGCCGAGGGATGAGCAGTTCACGATGGCACCGTTGCCCTGGGTGCGCATTTGGGCCAGCTCGTGCTTCATGCAGGCCCACACCCCGCGCAGGTTGATGGCGTTGACCCGGTCGAAGCTCTCAGCCCGTTCGTCGGCGGCATCACTGGGGGGAACCTGGATGCCGGCGTTGTTGAACGCCATGTCGAGCCGTCCGAACGCGTCGACGGCCGCCTTCACCATGGCGGCCACGCTATCTTCGTTGGAGACGTCACACGGGACGCCCAGCACTTGGTGGCCGGCGGCGGCCAGCGCGTCGGTCGCCGAGCCGAGCGTGGTCTCGTTGATGTCGGCGAGGACGACTGCGGCGCCGGCTTCGGCGAAGGCGCGGGCGGTGGCCAGGCCCATGCCCGAGCTCGCACCGGTGATGAGGGCTACCTGCCCGGTGAAGTCGTAGGTGGGGTTCACGATGTCGATCTCCTTCTGGTGGACGGTTGATCGGTGATTCACGGAAAATCGGTCCGGCAACGCCGGTCAGGCCCGGTCGATTCTGGCTTGGAAGGTGGCGGCTTGGCTTTCGATCTGGTCCATCGGGATGTCGAATCGTCCGATGCGGACAATGCCGTTGAAGTAGCCGACATCGCCGTAGTAGAAGACCAGGTCTCCTGAGGGTGCGTAGTAGCCGATGTCACGAATGTCGGGATCGGCTCCTGCTGGGACACCGTCCATGGTCAGCGGCTGGGGAAGCTTCGCGATCTTCTCGACCTGGTTGAAGTCGGTGAAGGTCAAGGTGAGCGGCAGCTGGGCGGCGAGGTCGCGCGCGGTGGCGTTGTCGGTTAATCGTGCCGTGATCACAGTGTCGGCGAGGGTGATCGTGATCGGTGTTTCGCCGGTTGCCGGCGTCGATGCGGCGCTCGCGGCCGACGGCGACGCGACGATGGCGGATGCGGGTGTTCGGCTGGGCGAGCTCGGACTGCCTGGTGCGTCGCCGCCGGGCCCAGCGGCAGGCCTGATCGAACAGGCAGCGGTCGTCATCGTGGCGAGAAGCAGGGGCAGCAGCAGCGGCCAGTACGGTCGACCTGCCGGCCAGCGGGCGGCAGAAGGTGGATCGATCATCAGGTGGTCCGCCTCCTCAGTTGGTTGGGTTTGTGGAGAGCGACGATCGGTCAAGCCCGGTCGAGCTGCAGCGGTCCCTCGTCATCGGTCCCGACACCGTGTCCGGGCACCATTGATGGCTGCATCGAGACAGAGCCCCGACCACTGCAGCGCCGGCAACGCGTCGCTTCCATCGTTGAATCTCTCAGGGGCGGAGGAGGACCTTAATAGCCTGCCGGGAGTCCATCGCCCGGTATCCCTCCGCCGCCTCCGCGAGGGGCAGTTCGAGGTCGAACACCTTGCCGGGTTCGATCCGCCCGGTCGCGACCCGATCCATCAGGTCAGGCAGGAAGCGGCGTACCGGCGCGGGCCCGCCGTGCAGATGGATATGGGTGAAGAACAGCTCCATCCCGTTCAAGGAAACGTCGTGGGTGACCCCGACATAGCCCATGTGCCCCCCAGGTCGGGTGGAGTGGATGGCCTGCATCATCGACTCCTGGGTGCCAACGGCCTCGATCACCGAGTGCGCCCCGAACCCGTCGGTGAGGTCCTTGATCGCCGCGACGCCTTCGGCGCCGCGTTCGGTCACGATGTCGGTGGCACCGAACTCCAGCGCCAGCTTCTGTCGCGGCTTGTGCCGACTCATCGCGATGATCCGCTCCGCACCCAGCTCCTTGGCGGCCAGCACAGCGAGCAACCCGACCGCGCCATCACCCACGACAGCGACGGTCTTCCCCGGGCCCACTTCGGCGGCGACGGCAGCGAACCAGCCGGTCCCCAGCACGTCGGAGGTGGCCAGAAAGTGCGGGATCATATCGTCCGACGGCACCTCGGCGGTCGCCACGAGGGTCCCGTCGGCCAGCGGCACCCGCATCCGCTCCGCCTGCGCGGCACCGGACGGCCCGAACGCCTCCTTGTGCGGACACGACGGCTGGTAGCCGGATCGGCAGATCTCACACGTGTTGTCGGAGGCGAAAAACGACCCGACCACGAACTGGCCCGGCCTGATCGTGCTGACCGCCGAGCCGACCTCTTCCACGATGCCGCAATACTCGTGTCCCATCGGGCGTGGCCCAGTCAATGGTTCGATCCCGCGGTAGGGCCACAGGTCCGATCCGCAGATGCAGGTCGCCGACAAACGGATCACGGCATCGGTCGGTTTCAGCACGGTTGGCTCGGCGTAGTCCTCGACCCGGACCTCGCCGGGGGCGATCATCACGGCAACACGCATGGTTTGAAGCACTCCTCGATGGGCACGGATGGGGCCTTTGCGGTCTGCCCGGCAGCGCAGACAGGGGCTGGGACTCAGCCAACACCGTCCCCGCGGGAAGTGGGAGTCTCTATCGTGACGTGTACTGATGGGGGATCCCTCGTCTCGGTGTTTTCCCGTACGGTCGAGATCATGGACAACGGTGTCGAGGTCCGCGAGTTCTTGACCTCGCGGCGAGCCAAGATCCCCCCGCAACGGGCCGGCATGCCCGACATCGGCGCCCGCCGCGTCCCCGGGCTACGCCGCGGTGAGGTCGCCGCCCTGGCCCAGGTGAGCGTGGAGTACTACTCCAAGCTGGAACGCGGAGCCATCGGCGGCGTCTCGGCGTCCGTCCTCGACGCGATCGCCCGTGCCCTCAAACTCGACGACGCCGAGCGGACCCACCTGTTCAACCTCGCCCACGCCGCCGACGGCATTAGCGCCGGCATGGGGCCCCGCCGCCGCACCGCCAAGCAGTGGACACCACGGCCCAGCCTGAGCTGGGTGCTGAACAAGATCACCGCACCGGCCATCGTCCGCAACGGCCGGATGGACCTGCTCGCTGCCAACGATCTCGGCCGCGCCATGCATGCCGCCGTCTACGACAGCGCCGGCAGCGACCAGCCGAATTTCGCACGCTTCACCTTTCTCGACCTCGACGCAGCCCACGACTTCTACCCCCGCTGGGAAATCGCGGCCGACACCTGCGTGGCGATCCTGCGGACCGAGGCCGGTCGTGACCCGCACGACAAGGACCTGCAGGACCTCGTCGGGGAGCTGTCCACCCGCAGCAGCGATTTCCGCCGCAGCTGGGGCAGCCACGACGTCCGACTCCACGGCGCGGGCAGCAAGCAATTCCACCATGCAGTCGTGGGTGACCTTGAGCTGTCCTATGAGAGTGTCGACATGATCTCCGACCCCGGCCTCACCCTCACCATCTACGCCGCCGAGCCAGGAACGGAGACCGCCGACGCACTGGACCTGCTGGCCTCCTGGCAGGCCACCGAGACGGCCGCTGCCGAAGGCGCCGTCCATCGCTAGGCCTCGATTCACCCACGATCGTCTGGTCGGCGAGGCCCCTCGCCATTCCGCTGCGATGGTGCTGTCCCGCGGCCAGCGTCACCGACCGCCTGGGCTACCGATCTCGACCTCGATTCCGGAGGAGACGCAAAAGCACTCACCACGACCCCGGCGACCCGCACACGTCCGCCCAAGCCGACCGAATCCCAAGACACGTCGTAGGAGACACTGCAGATGACCACACTCGCCATCGTCGGCGCCGGCCCCGGACTTGGCGCGGCCGTCGCTCGACGCTTCGGCGCTTCGGCGCTTCGGCGCTTCGGCGCTGAAGGCTTCTCGCTCGCCCTCATCTCCCGGCATCAGAACCGGGTCGATGCCCTCGCTGCTGATCTTGTTGCCGCCGGGGTGACCGCCCGCGGCTACGCCGCCAGCGTCCGCGACCCCGACGCCCTCACCGGCGCTCCTGCAACAGGCGGCTGATGATCTTGGACCGATCGAGGTCCTCCAGTACAGTCCCGTCCCGCAGGCCGAGTTCATGCACTCCGTCCTTGACACGACCGTCGCCGACCTCACCGGTGCGATCGAGTTCTCCATCTACGGCCCCCTGACCGCCGTCCAACAGGTGCTACCCGGGATGCGCGCCCTCGGCCGCGGCACGGTGCTGTTCGTGAACGGCGGCAGCGGAGCCCGGCCGAACCCGAAGTTGCCGGCACCTCGATCGCCTTCGCCGGCGAAGGCGCCTACGCATCGATGCTGCACACACGCTGGCCGCGGAGAACATCCACGTCGGCCAGCTGATCATCCCGGCGCCATCACCCTCGGACACCCCACCCACGACCCCGACGTCCTCGCCGACCGGCTATGGAACATGCACACCGGCAGAGACACCTTCCGGGTCTTCGCCGAGCCGATGAACCTCTGGACACTGACCCGTCGACCGAAAGGAAACACCCCGATGCTCACCGTCAACGCCTACGCGGCGACCTCCCCGACCGATCCCCTGGTGCCGACCACCATCACCCGGCGTGATGTCGGACCCAAAGACGTGCTGATCGAGATCGCCTACGCCGGCGTCTGCCACTCCGACATCCACACCGTCCGTGGCGAATGGGGCCCGATCACCTACCCGAAGGTCGTCGGTCACGAAGTCGCCGGCACCGTCGTCGAGGTCGGGACCGACGTGACCAAGCACGCCGTCGGCGACCGGGTCGGTGTCGGCACGATCGTCAACTCCTGCCGCGAGTGCGACAACTGCCGCGTCGGGCAGGAGCAGTACTGCCTGCAAGGCAACATGCAGGCCTACTGCAGCGTCGACCGGGACGGCACCATCACCCAGGGCGGCTACTCCACCCATGTCGTCGTCGACCAGGACTACGTCCTCCGCGCCCCCGACTCGCTCGACTTCAGCAAGGTCGCCCCCCTGCTGTGCGCCGGCATCACCACCGACCCCCCCTACGTCACTGGCAGGCCGGGCCGGACAAGACGGTGGCGGTGGGTCGGCATGGGAGGACTCGGCCACCTCGCCGTCAAGCTCGCCCACGCCATGGGTGCGCACGTGACGGTGCTGTCACAAACCCTGTCGAAACACGACGACGGCCTACGCTACGGCGCCGACGCCTACTACGCGACCAGCAATCCCGACACCTTTGACCAGCTTGCGAACAGCTTCGACCCCATCATCAACACCGTCTCCGCCCCGATCGACCTCAACGCCCACCTGCGGCTACTGCGCAGAGACGGCACCCTGGTCAGCGTCGGCGCCCCGTCCGAACCGCTCCCGATTGCCGTGTTCTCCCTGTTCGGTAACTGAATCGCTCCGGGTTTTGTGGAGACTCTGAACCCACGGAAGGGTGGAGTCATGCCAGCACCGAGGAGGTATCCAGACGAGTTGCGTGGGCGGGCGATTCGGCTGGTGAACGAGGCCCGTGTTGAGGAGCCGGATCTGTCGTTGAACGCTGCTGTGCGGCGGATCGCGCCGCGTGTCGGGGTGGTTCCCGACACGTTGCGGGGGTGGTGCAAGCGGGCGTTGATCGATGCCGGGCAGGCGGCGGGGACGACGTCTGCCGACGTCAAGACGATCAGATCCACCAGGATCTGGAGCGGGAGAATCGTGAGCTGAAACGCGCCAACGAGATTTTGTTGGCGGCCTCGAGTTTCTTTGCGCGGGAGTTCGACCCGCGACTGCCGTGGTAGTCGGGTTCATCGACGCCCACAAGGACACCTTCGGGGTCGAGCCGATCTGCCGGGTGCTGCGTCAGCACGACGTCGCCCAGATCGCCCCGAGCACCTACTACGCCGCCAAGTCCCGTCCACCGTCGCCACGGAGCCTGCGGGACAAGCAACTGCTGGTGGAGATCGAGCGGGTCCACACCGACCGCAAGCTGGGCCGCCGACTGTACGGGGCGGTCAAGGTGTGGCGCCGGCTGCGCCGTGAGGGCATCGTCGTCGCCCGCTGCGCGTGGAACGGTTGATGCGGCAGGCCGGCCTGCGCGGAGCCCGCCGCGGCCGTGCGTTCGTCACTACCAAACCCGACACAGCGGCGGCGCGGCCACCGGATCGGGTCAACCGGAACTTCTGTGCCGACCGGCCGAACGCCTTGTGGGTGGTGGATTTCACCTACGTTCCCTGCTGGTCGGGGATGGAGTTCACCGCGTTCGTGTCTGACGTGTTCTCCGGCCGGATCGTCGGTTGGCGTACGGCCGTGTCGATGCCGACCGAGTTGCCGTTGGACGCGTTGGAGATGGCGTTGTGGATCCGGGCCCGTGCCGGAGAGTCTGTCGACGGGCTGATCCATCACAGTGATGCCGGGTCGCAGTACACCGCGATCCGCTACGCCGAGCGGCTGCTCGACGTCGGCGCGCTCGCCTCGATCGGAACGGTTGGCGACAGTTACGACAACGCCCTCGCGGAATCGGTGGTCGGTCTGTACAAGACCGGGTGCGTGCGCCACGACGGGCCGTTCCGCGGCGTGGACGACCTGGAACTGGCCACCGCCGACTGGGTGTGGTGGTTCAACCACAACCGGCTCCACGGATCGATCGGGCATGTTCCGCCGGTCGAGTTCGAGGCCGCCTACTACGCCAGTCTGCACCAGGCAGCCTGACACGCTCCGGTACCTCCGTTGCCCATCATGCGCCGGTGCTCGGCGTGGTCAAGATCGTTCGTCCTCGCCCGCAAAAGAACGCGGGCTCCGGGCGCTCCATCTTGACCACCCCTGCGCGCCGGCAGAGTTGGCCACGATGGAGGAACCGGAGCAGAATGAACAACCTGGGAGATCAACAAGATCCCCGGGAGAACCGAGCCTCCACCAAACCCGGTGTCCTTCACACTGACGATGAAGCCGCCGAAAATCTGCACTGCGACCACAAGAATCAGGAGAGCTCCAATCCAACCGAGGAGTTCTTTCATGCCGGCCCCCGAGGATTCTCCGGCGGTGCCGTCATGACCGTCGTCTTGTTGCCCCTCGCCTCGACGGGGCGTCGGTCGGCGACATGATCTGACCGTTCGGCGGTGTCGCAAGCGCTTCCGGGATGTGCGGCGTGGGCGATCAGCTCATCGACGGTGTCGCTCAACAGTTGAAGGCCGCCGGCGGTCGCCATCCGATCGGCAATTCGTTCGGCGGCTGCTCGGTAGCGTCGATCGCCAAGGACGGCGCGGACGGCGCGGCGGACGGCGGCGGGCGTGGGTGTTTCGGTGGTGAGTCGACGTCCGACACCGGACCAGGCGACCCGGGCCGCGACTTCGGGCTTGTCCTCGTGGCCGCTGGTCGCGACGATCGGCACCCCGTAGCGCAGCGCGTACTGGACGCCGCCGTACCCGCTGTTGGTCACAAACACGGCTGTCCGCGGCAGGAGCTGATCATAGGGCAGGAACTCTGCGGCCCGGGCGTTCGCGGGCAGCGGCGGCAAGGTATCGACGGGTCGGCCGCCAGTGGCGACGACGACCAGCACATCCTCCCCGTCGAGTCCCTCAAGCGTCGGGGCGATGATCTGTCGATAGTTCCGG
Source organism: uncultured Actinomycetota bacterium (assembly GCA_963797165.1). GTDB lineage: Bacteria > Actinomycetota > Actinomycetes > Propionibacteriales > Propionibacteriaceae > Microlunatus. The sequence goes on along the minus strand of CAWCOM010000010.1, from coordinate 570,396 downwards.
TTCGCGAAGGTGCCCTGCGTGACATGGACGACCGGTCGGGACCCGTCGAGCTCGTCCCACCACTCCGGCACGGGCGGGGTCGACCCGGTCGCGGAGATCGCGCCGGCGAAATGGAGGGTGCCGGGCGCGTCGGAGCGCGGGTACTCGAACTCCGGCACAGTGAATTGGACGATCGCCTCCGCGGCACGCGGCCAGTCCAGGATCGGAAACGGAACGGGCCGACCATGCAGCTCGGCGAACATGGTGTCCGCGATCGTCGACACCGGTTGGAGCAGCTTGGCGGCGGTCTTGGCGAGGGCGGCGTTGCGGATTCGGCCGATCGGGCCGGGAATCGGGGTGAGGCCCATCCCGTAGGGGGCGGTGTCGCGGCTGGAGATCATCAACGGCACGACCCCGCACATGATCAACGGCGGGCGGACACCCAGCGGATCGCCGAGCAGGAACGCGCCGCCCGCGAAGGTCGGGTCGGTCAGGATCACATCGGCCGGCTCCTCGGCGTGCGCCCTGGTCACGGCGTCGTACTGAGGACGGCCGGGACGGACGAACACGTGCTCGATGTCGAAGGCGATCGCCTGCGCACCTTTCAGTCTGGCCCGCTCCGGGAAGGTCAGGTCCCAGTCCTGCCGGTCGTCGAAGTCTGCCTCCGCGGGAAGCGGCACATGCTCGGCTCCGGTCCCCTCGACCACGCCGGCGAAACGGGTCCCGGTAAGGAAACGCACCCGGTCACCGCGCTCGACGAAGTGTCGGGCGACAGCCAGCATCGGGGTGACGTGCCCGTGGACGGGCACCGTGGCGATCATGATTGACGACATGTCCAGCTCCTCCCGGCCAACCTGTCACTCGGCGTGGCCGTTCTGATAATATTGCTGACTGTACCGCAGTAATCAATACGATCAAACAGTTGCAATTCGGCGTATGCGTCAGCATCGCGACCGAAACACCCCTCGGAGACGATCGACCATGAGCCAAGACCCGGCCCGCCGACGGCAATACCGCTCCGACCTGCGACAAGAGCAAGCGGCGCAGACCCGACGTCAGCTCGTTCAGGCCGCCATCGATGTCTTCGGCGAGAACGGCTACCAGGCCACCACCTTCAGCCTTCTCGCCGAGCGTGCCGGCGTCTCAGCCGAAACCGTGCAACGAAACGGCCCCAAATCCGCCCTCCTGTGGGCAGCCGTCGAACTCGCCTCGCTCGGAACAGAAGGCGAGACAGACTTCTTCAACACCGACATCGGCCAAGCCATGCTCCAGATCGACAACAAAGACCAGCTGGCGTCGTTCTCAGGAGCAGCAGCCCTGGCCGTCAACGAGACGTCCGCCCCGGTGTGGACCGCGTTCACCGAAGCCGCCAACAGCGACCCCGAACTCAAGACCCTCCTCGACGGCCGGCTCGCCGACATCCGCACCCAAACCGAACACATCCTCCGCACCGTCGCCGACCGCGGCTGGCTCCGCACCGACGTTCCCTTCGACGAACTCGTCGAGGCCCACTGCGTCCTCACCAGCATCGAAACCTACGTCCGCTTCGTCCTCCACGACGACAAGACCCCCGACCAGTACACCGCCTTCATCGAACGCACCATCCGAGAAACGATCCTCGCCACATGAGCGACAACGAGATCTCAGTTGCGAGTCGGGCCCTCCACCAGAAGCCAACACACGGCAGCATCTCCACCGGCCGTTGGCAGCCTTCGCTCGGGGCCTGGGCGTTCCGGCGCGCAAGGCCCGAGCGGCCGACTCGGCGTCGAGGCGTCGGTCTATCCCCGCTTGCGGCGAGCCGCCCGGTCCGGCTGGTTGACTCGATCACCACCACACCATCAGCGACCAGGTGGCGGGAAAAGCGGCTCCGTACGAGCCGGTGCACTAACCCCGGCCCGCTCAATGACACCGAACGAGCGGGCCCATCTGGCCAGGGCGGCATTGAACCGGGTCAGTCGAGGAGCACTGGCACGCGGGCCCAGCCGCCGACCGGGGCGACTTCCCGTTCCGCTGGTCGGTCGGGATCATGCGTGATGATCTTCGTGCCGGACAGTAGCGCCCGAAGCATGATTCGCAGTTCGAGGGTGGCGAGCAGCCGACCCGGGCACGCATGCCTCCCGATGCCATAGACCAGGTTGTCGTTCGCGTGGCCGGCTGGATCCCAGGCCTCAGGGTTGCCGAAGACGGTCTCGTCGCGGTTCGCGGAGGTCCAATGCAGCTTGACCCGCGCACCTTCTGGCAGCCGGACCCCACCGAACGTCACCGGACCGGTAGTCACCCGCCGGTTGCTGACGAAGGGATCGTCGATCCGTAACACCTCGTCGATGACCGCATCCAAATCGGCGTCCAAGACACCCGCGCGTAGCCGGGACTGCAGCCCCAAATCGCTGGCCAGACGGTGCACCAGCACCCCGACACACAAGGCGATCGAGCCCAGGTCACCACCGGTCCAGTTGCGCAGCACCGACACGATCTCGGCATCGGTGAGTCGCCGCCCGTGCACCTCAATCCGCAACAACTCACCGGTGACGTCCGTCGGCGGAATGGACTCTGCACGCCGCGCCGCCAAAACGGACCAGATGATGTCGTCGAAGTCCTCCGCCACCCGCGCAGTCCGCACCACCTCACCCGAGCGGGTAGCCGCGTGGTTCTCCTCGATCCAATCAAGCAGCCGACCCTCCAGATCCTGGGGCCAACCCAGCCAGGCGCTCTGCGTCCGGACCGCGAAGGCGGCACCGATCTCCCCCACGGCCTCTACCGAGCTGTGCCGCGGCAGCGACCTCACCAAGCTCGCAGCGATGCGCTCGAAGTCGGCCTCGAAAGGACTGAGCGCCGCTGGGCTCAGGAACTGGTCCAACACCTTCCGAAACGCGGTGTGTTCCGAGCCGTCCAACCCGTTGGGCACCTGCACGAACCGCGACACCACGCTGGAAAACCCGATGTCATCGAGCGCCGCCTGCCGCACCAGATCGTGCCGCAGCAACACCCACTCGCCACGGTCACTGCGAACCACCGGATGTTCGGGACGCAGTTCGTCGGTGTAGGCCCGCAGGTCGCGGCCAGCCGGAGAGACGTCGTCGGGAATGTGCTCTGTCATGTCCACTCCCATCCTGCGCCCGGATCAATCCCGGTGCTCACGGCAGCGTAGGGCCGCTCCCGAAAGCGCGTCGACCCCGGCGCCCATCAACCAGACCGGCCGGCTCGATTCACGAACCGACACGCCCGCTGTGCGCCTGCGGCGCCGTGAAGGGCCACGACGTGCCGCGCGATCGCAATAGCCAAGTACCAGTGGGATGTCCCGGGGATGCGATTCACGGACGTGCCGAGGGGCGACCTCCTCGGTCAGCCGAGCGTTGCGGGCCAACATCGAATAATCACCCGACTGATCGAGGACCTGCTAACAGCCTCCAATACCGTCCCATTGCGGGGCGGGGCGGGACGGGACGGGACGGCATCGCTGGAGTCACCTCGGCTATTCGGTCCCGCTGGTAGCGGTGGGGTCCTTCTCTATCGTTTCGCTGGCCGCGCCGTGGCGAAGGTTGTTCAAGAAGGGACCGACGATGTCCATCGGGAGGGGGAAGACCACGGTCGAGTTCTGGTCGGCGCCGAGCTCCAACAGGGTTTGCAGGTAGCGCAGTTGCAGCGAGGCCGGATTGCGGCTCAGGATTTCGGCGGCCTGCCGGAGTTCCTCGGAGGCCTGCAGTTCCCCACGGGCGTTGATGATTTTGGCTCGACGTTCCCGCTCGGCTTCTGCCTCCCGGGCCATAGCCCGTTGCATGGCTTCCGGAATTTCGACATCCTTGATCTCCACCACCCGGACCTCGACGCCCCACGGCCTGGTCTGAGCCGCGATCGTCTTGGCCAAGTCCTCGTTCAGGTCGTCTCGGTGAGCCAGCAACGTATCGAGGTCGGCTCTGCCGAGCAGCGAACGGAGAGAGGTCTGGGCGATCTGCGAGGTCGCCACCGCGAAGTTCTCCACTTGCATGACCGACTTGATCGGGTCGATGACTCGGAAGAGTACGACGGCATTGACCCGCGCCGGCACATTGTCACGCGTGATGATCTCCTGCGGGGGAATGGTCAGCGTCACCAGCCGGAGGTCGACCCTGATCAACCGGTCGATGGCAGGCACCACCCTGCGCGGCCCCGGCTCGTAGAGCGCCTGAAGCCGACCGAGGCGGAAGACGACACCCCGCTCGTACTCTCGCAAAACTCGCAGCGAGGTGATCAAGGCAGTGAGGGCGATGGCGATGACAACCAGCACCACGATCACGATCGTCGACGTCACGGTGCTCGCTTCGCAGGCGTAGGACCCTTCGAACGGTCGTCGAATGACCCCCAGGTCGTGGAGAAGCGGTCGGTCGATGATTCTTCGTACACCGAGACCTGCGGAATGTGCTCGGGGAATCCGCTTGGTGTCTTCCAGAGGTGTCTGGCCAGTGGAATACCTGCCGCGATGCCGACGCCGATGGCCCCCAGCAAGGCCAACAGGTCCACCCATGATGGCCTGGACAACAGCATGGCAGCGGGGAGGACGACGGCCAGTGCGGCGATGGTGCACGCGATTCCCCGGTGAAACCGGCCTGCTTCGGAGTATGGCCACGGGTCGATCTCCCGGGTCACCTCCCTTCCGTAGTGGGAGGTTGTGCAGGTGTCCTTGACCGGGCAGGAGTTGCAGACCGACGGCTTGGCCCGGTAGCGGACGACGCGCTGTTCGGGGTCGAACGACGTCGGCCACAGCCACTGGTCCTCAGGACACGTCCAGGCGTCGTGGTCCTCGTGGTATCGAAACGATCCGGTACGCCACCGCTGAGCCCGGACCGCGGTCCGCTTCGCCATCCGGTCGAACCCGTAGGCCACCAGCAGCAGCAGGGCCGTGTAGCCACAGACGAGCAGCACATTAATGGACATCATCGTGCTTTCTTGTCGACCGAGCCCGCGGCGATGGGCTGGATCTCCGTGTACAGGGCGTCGGCGGGGAGCTCCATTGCGGTCTTGCCGCTCCGGAAGTGGCGCAAGCCCAGGAAGCAGATCCAGAGGAAAGGCACGCAGCCGCCGATGATGAAGAGGAGATCACCGGGCAGCCGGGTCCACTCGAGCAAGGCATTGCCGGGGGTGGTGATAAAGCCCAGCGAGCGAGCCTCGTAGTATCCGAAACGAACCGAGTGGTACAGCTGCAGCACACCAAGCGGCAGCAGAGTCGCGAAGACCATCCAGGCCAAACCGATGTTGAGCGACCAGAAGCACAGCTTGGCCATCCGTTCGGGCCAGTGCTGGGGTGGGATGATGTAACGCAGCGCGAAGAGGGCCAGTCCAACGGCCAGCATGCCGTAGACCCCCATCATGGCGCCGTGAGCATGGTTGGCGGTCAAAGCGGTGCCGATCTCAAAGTAGGAGACGATCGGCAAGTTCACCAAGAAGCCGAAGACGCCGGCGCCGAGAAAGTTCCAGAAACCGACGGCGACCAAGAACATCACCGCCCAACGGTGCGGGAACGGCGCGCTCGACCGCTTCTCCTGCCGTGCTCCGAGCTGCAGGAACGTCCACGCCTCCACGGTCAGGAAGGTCAGCGGTATCACTTCTGCTGCGGAGAAAAACGCACCCAAGGCCATGTGCTCCACGGGAGTGCCGGAGAAGTAGAGGTGATGCATGGTGCCGATCACACCACCGGCCGAGTACAAGATCACGTCCAAGAAGATGATGCCGAGGGCGATCTTCTCCCGCACCACCCCGAGCATGACGAAGATGTAAGCCACCATGACCGTCGTGAAGAGCTCGAGGAAATCCTCCACCCACAAATGAACGACCCAGAAACGCCAGAACTCGGCAACCGACAGGCGCGTCTCATTGCCGGCCAACATGCCGACCGCATAGAAAACGGGGATGGCCAAGCCGGCGAACAAGAACAGCCACGGCATGTTGCCTCGGGATTCGGACTTCAACCGGGTCCGGATCCCGCGATAGATGATCGCGATCCAGATGAACAGGCCGATGGTGAGGAGGAGCTGCCAGATCCGCGGCAGGTCCAGATACTCCCACTGCTGCTCGAACAGCGGACCCTTAGCCCACGAAACCCCATGGATGGACAGTGCCTCACTCAGCAGGCTGCCGACGCTCACCACGACCACGGCACCGAAGAGGATGTACACCAACGTCGCCTGTCGCCTCGGCTCGCGGTCACCAATGAAGGGGGTCAGGAAGATTCCGGCAGCCAAGAAGCCTGCCGCGGTCCAGAGCAGCGACAGCTGAACGTGCCAGGTGCGGGCCAGGTTGAACGGAAGAAGCCGCGCGAGATCGACGCCAAAGAAGCTCAACAGGTCCGCCCGGTAATGCTCGGCGGCCGCCCCGAGGAGCGACTGGGCCAAAAACAGTCCGGCGATCACGAAGAAAAACCACGCCGTCGCGCGTTGCGACGGCGTCAGCGCCACGTCCCCCGGCTGGCGGAACGACAACGCCGGGGTCTCCGCACTGTGCCAGCCGATCTTCTGGCTCCAGCGCCCGTAGATGGCGAACAACCCACCGGTACCGACCAGCAGCACCACCAACGACAAGACGCTCCAGATCACCAGGTCAGCCGTCGGACCGTTGTCGACCCGGGACTCGGCAGGCCAGTTGTTGGTATAGGAGTAGTCATGACCCGGCCGTTCGGCCGCGGCCGCCCACGCCGTCCAGCCGAAGAAGGCCGTCAGTTGGTGGATTTCGATCGGGTCGGTGATCATCTTGGGCACGAGGCCGTTTTTCGTCGAGTCCTCCCCGAAGAACGCCGCATAGTGCGCCTTGAGGGCATCGAAGGCCAGCACCTGGTTGTCGGTGAAGGTCAAGACGCCTGTGTCCTTGTTGTAACGGTTCGTGCGGAACTCCGCGACCACGTCGGCATGGGGATCGGCTGCTCCTTGCTTGCGCAGCTGATCCTCCACGAAGTCCGCGGATCGGCGCAGATAGTCGGCGGTGTAGTCCGGTCCCAGATAGGCGCCGTGTCCGACGATCGACCCGTATTGCATCAGACCGCGCCGGTTGAACAGCTCCTGGCCCGCGGTGATGTCAGCCGTGGTGAAGACCGTTTCACCGGCGCTGTTGACGACCTTGTCAGGTTGCGGCATCGAGGCCGTGTAGGTGCGGTAGGCCAAGATGCCCATGACGGCAAAGCCGAAGATCATCACGATGGCGACGCCTTGGATCCAGCCTTTGCTGATCAACATCACCCGGCGCTCAGGTCGAGGGGAACGGTGATCGGTGTCGATGGCCATCGCGGACTCCAGGTTCAGTGGTCGATCAGTTGGACTTGATGTGTGCTTCGAGATGGTGTCTCAGGTGCACCGGTTCAGGCGAGTAGTGAATGCCTCCCTTACCCTGTACGGATCACCAATTCGCCTCACTTGCCGAAGAGCGGCTGCCGCAATCACCCTTCGGCGATGCACGGCCTCTGCAGGCGCACGTACAGAACGGCTACCCAGGGTGCGGATCAGGCCCGTCGGTCGAACGATGGCTCAAATCCCGGTACACCCACAGGCCGCCCACGCTGGTCAGCACGACTCCGATCGCTCCCACCCCAATCCCGACCAACAACCACAGCGCCAACTGGGACTCGGCGTAGGTTCCGACCAGGAACGCGGCCACCGGCGAAAGTAGCGTGATGATCAACCCGATCAACAAGACGGGCAAACCTCGTGGTGCGGGACCGCCACCTTGTTCGCTGGCAACAGATTGCACCGTTTCGCGATGCGAACCCGCCAGTCCACCACCCACGCTTCGACCCACAAGGTCGCCTTCGGCATCATCTACGTTGTTCGATCCCATTGACATTCGCGCCTTCATTCCGATCTGGCATAGCCAGATCTTCCGGGGAGTGCGCTACAGCATCCCACTCCAGGATTCGGTGATCAAGCAGTCACAACACTCGACTCCGACAACCGCCAGGAGGCGCCGGCTCGCCGGTGCCGCCGCCGGGAGTCAGCCAGTTCCGCCTCGACCCGAGCACATCGCCGTCGATTATGTGCCTAGGTCGGGTGCCGACCTCTCGGCGTAGGGCGAGCGGCGGAGCCCCCGGCGAGATCCTCGGGTCGCCCGCTTACGCGACCACGACGATGGAGTGAATTGTCCAGTGCCCCGGTCGACGGCCATCGACCGGCGGTGACAGGAACGAACAAGAACGCGCCTCTCAGGTCCTCGATAGCGGAGCACAAAGACAGCTTCATCGACACCGCGTGGCCATTCCTGTGGTGGTCGTTGCTCCCGCGGGCAGAAAGTCGGCGGCATCTCGGTGCGCGCGGCTCGGGGCTGAATCGCTCAACGCCGCGCCGGCCTATCCAAGATGGCAGCGAGCACGCCGGCTGCGATCAGGGGCTAGATCACGCAAGTGTTGCATAGCCTGAGCTCGAACCGCTTGTCCCAGCTCGATCGATAGCTGCGGGCGAACTCGGCAGACTTGGCCGGATCGTGGCCGTACCACTTGAGCAGTTCCGTGGACGGTGCGACACCTTTGCACCACTCATCGAGACTTGCCCTTGTCCTGGTGAGCCCGGTGGGCCGGATCCGGTCGACCAGCACTCGGATCGCGTTCTCGTCGGGTTCGTCGTACACACGGCGTACCTGAACCTTTACTTGCGTGACCAACGGTCTCCCCGTCCCAAGCTGTCCGCTCACGCCGGACGCCGGCAGGCGGCGCGGCTCCATGACAAGCCATCCGTGCTGCACGCTGGACGCGGCCTCACGGACCTCCTCGACGAGGATCGCATCGTGACCGAACCGGCTGTGGCGAGTTTGCTCCCTGCATCGGCATCGAGCGCACCATGCCTGGTCAAATTCCAACACGTCGAGCCGTCCCCCTTTTTCTACCGCCTCAACGGGCCTGGACGCTTGCCGGGACGCTCACCCTCTGCAGGTGCAGTCCTGCTACCAAGCGAACAGAGACAGCGGACCGACTCCACGCGAGAAGCGGTCAGACCGACTTGGCCACCGTCAGCAGAACAGTGGCGTCCTCAATGGCCTCAAGGCCATGGCGGCTATCGGGAATGATGATCAAGTCGCCCCGCCGAGCTTCCCACGAGGCTTCTCCAGTCCACAAGCGGACCCGGCCCCTGAGAACCAGAACCGTCGCCTCACCCGGATTCTCATGCTCACCCAGTCTTGATCCCTCGGTCATCGCAATGACGGTCTGCCGTAGAACTTTCTCGTGCCCACCGCACACCGTCCTGGCGCTATGCCCGCCGGGTGCAACCGCAGCCGCCGTGAGAAGTTCACGAGCAAGGGCGTCGAGTGAGGTCCTCTGCATGGAGCCAGTATGGTCGAAGTAGTGGGAGCTGAACGGGGAGGGTCCACGCCGAACTGACACGGCAACTTGTCCTGCCGGGCCCGTCGTTCCCGCAGCTCTCCGAGCTCCTCCGCACCACCTCTGCAGCCACGCCACGTAGCACGCTGTGCTTGCAACCCTCCGGCGACGTCCCGCCGCCCGTGCAAGCCGGCACTCGATGCGCGCCAAGACCATCATCGGCTCGCTCGGACGCGGTGCACCGGGGTCTGTCACTTGCTCCTCCGTCAAGCGGCGATGGTGAGATGCTCGATGTGGTCGGTTCGGAGGGCTTGAAGACGACATCGGAGAGGCGGCGTCTTAGAGGCGGCGTCTTAGCTTAGCCTGGATCCACCGATCGGCGGTCTGGTTGATGGCGGTGTGAGCGTGCCGTAACGCGAGAATGCCCTTACGGGCTGGAAGATTGGGACTTGCGACAGTTCCATCGACCACAACGCGGAAGGGCATCTCTGGGATGCGACTCTCTCACACTCTGGGCCGGATCTGCACGGTGTTCGATGATCCGAATCTGGTCGGGTCGGCGGGTCTGGTCCCGGTGATGGGTCTGGCCCAGGAAGCCGGGCTGGATCGGCTGGCTCGGCAGCATTTGAGCGTGCCGGGCGACAAGGGCGCGAACGCCGGTTTGAAGGTTGCCTCGCTGGTCGCGGGGATGGTCGCCGGCGCAGACTCGATCGATGACATGGCGTTGCTGCGGCACGGCGGGATGGGTCGGTTGTTCGCCGCTATCTATGCGCCGTCGACGTTGGGATCGTTCCTGCGGGCGTTCACCTTCGGCCATGTCCGTCAGCTCGACGCGGTCGCGTCCCGGTTCCTGCTCGCGCTCGCCGGTCTGACCCGGCTTCTCGGGACGCATCCCACGCCGCCGGCTGCTGGTGAGCGGGGTCGGGTGCGCGTTCGTCGATGTCGACGACACCGTGGTCGAGGTCCACGGCCACGCCAAGCAGGGAGCCGGGTTCGGCTACAACAAGGTCCGCGGCCTGAACGCGCTGCTGGCCACCGTGACCACCGCCGGCACCGCGCCGGTGATCGTCGCCCAGCGGCTCCGGCGAGGAGCCTGTTCCTCGCCGCGGGGCGGGAAACGTCTGATCGGCGACGCGGTGAAGACCACCCGCCGGCTTCTCGATCCGAAGACCCCGATCCTGGTGCGGATGGATTCGGCGTTCTACGGACGCAACCCGGTCCACGCCGCGCTGGCCGGCGGCGCGCAGGTGTCGGTCACGATCCGGATGGACTCCCGGGTCAAGGCGGCGATCGCCGGCATCGGTGAGGACGCCTGGACGACGATCGAGTACACCGACGCCGTCTTCGACGAGACCTCCGGGCAGTGGATCTCCCGGGCCGAGGTCGCCGAGATCGAATTCACCGCGTTCGCCGCCCAGCCCAAGGCCGACCAGGTGCCCGGTCGGTTGATCGTGCGCCGGATCCCGGACTTCCAGGCCGACAAGCACCGCGCCGCCGGACAGGACGGCCTGTTCGACGTGTGGCGATTCCACGCCTTCTTCACCACCACCGATCCCGACCTGCTCGACACCGTGACAGCGGACAAGACCCATCGCCAGCACGCGATCATCGAGCAGGTCCACGCCGACCTGAAGGGCTCCGCTCTGGCGCACCTGCCGTCCGGGGTGTTCACCGCGAACGCCGCCTGGCTCGTGCTGGCGGTGATCGCGTTCAACCTCACCCGCGCCGCCGCCACCCTCGCCGCCCCGACGGCTGCTTCGGACCTGGCCCGAGCGACGACAGCGACCGTGCGGCGCAAGCTGATTCAGATCCCATGCCGGATCGCGACCTCAGCGCGACGACTCACCCTCCACCTCCCGCAGGACTGGCCCTGGCAGACCTGCTGGAACCACCTCATCACCAGCGTCGGCCGACCCACCAACCCGACGACACCTGACCGCCCGCCGATACACCGGCCCGACCAAGGACCACCCGTGGAACACCACTGGCAGTGAGGCCAGCCAACCCGGCACGCCCACCACCCACAACAGCCCCACCAGCCCCCGACGTCCTCACGCCAAAGCCGATCGGTGGATCCGGGCTTAGGCTGAGCCGGTGAACGACGAAGACTTCGGCGAGCGACTTCGCATCCTGGATCAGCGACAGGAAGCGTTCCTCGACCGCCTCGACATGCTCGATCAGCGTGATACCGCGCTTCTGCAGCGACTGGAACGGCTCAATGACCGTCTTGACCTGCTCGCCGGACAGACCGGGCAGATCACGGATGATCTGGTGGAACACAAGGGCAAACCGCGGGCCCACGGATAGTCGCACCAGCTGGGCTCAGCGGGCACCCTACACAATCTGCTCAGCGCAACCGGTCGATCTTTGTCAACAAGCCCAATTGACTGACGTCCGTCTCGGCCGTAGACCTTTCGATGGGTCCCACCACTAGTCACGGTTGCCTCTAGAGACCGCGACCGCCGACCCAGTCTTCAGATGCGAGTCGTGTCAGTGAGAGCCGCGTAAAGCGGACGCTTGTCGGCCCCGACCCTTCAACTTGGTCCTGCGTGTCCACCCCCTCGGACCTCGGTCGGTCAAGGGCTGGCCAGTTCCGCGTATCGCCACCACAGCGCGGTCGCGGCCCATCCGGCGGCGGCCACGGGCAGCACGAGCAGCACGAGCAGCAACTGTGCCGTGCTAACTGTCACGTCGGGGCCACCCATGCCGAGCCACAGGCTCGGCGCTGCGTACGGGAACCATGGCCCGGTGCCGACCACGGTCAGGATCTGCGTGACCACGATGACCCCGATCACGGCACCGACGCCGCCGAGGGCGCTCCGCCCGATCGTGGCGACCAGCGCGAACGGGAGAGCCAGTAGCGCGGTCAACGCCATCCCGACGAGCGCCCGGCCCAGCCCGGGCCACGGTGTCGCGCCCGCCAGCCCGAGCAGACCACCGAGCCCGAGCATGACCGCTGCGCAGCCGACGGCCGTGGTCGACGCCCACACGAGCACGGCGATCAGCTTGGCCGACGCCAGATCAGCTCGGGACGGATCGGAACCGTTGAAAAATGTCGCACAATGTTCAACGTGACCAGAGAGCGCTTCATTGGCATCCGCCTGACCACCAAGGGGCTGGAGAACCTGAACGCGGCCCGGGGTGGCTGGTCACGGTCCGAGTACGTCCGGCAGGCGCTGGCGTTCGCCGTCAAGGGTGGCCTCCGAGGACCCAAGCCGCCATCCCCGGCGCAGGAGTTCTGAGCGTCCCGGACCCTCTGATGCGATCCAGCACCTACGCCGGGGCTGGGGACGGCGGGCCCTAGGCAAGAACGCTGGTCAGCCACGTTCACACCATGCCGTATCAAGAACGCTGACCTGACTTCCGGGCCCGTGCCGCTCCGGTAGCCGGCGCAGGAGACCGCGGAGAGCCCGGACTCGCCGACCGGACAACCGCTGCGGCGGTCCTGCTCCGCCGACCCGGCGCATTGCCGTGGTGGTCCTCCGACCAGTCGAGATCGGTCGGACCGTCTCAAGTGGACATCGCCGGTGATACAGACATACTTGCTCACGCGCTCACGAAACGTAACAGTGCAACGCTCCGCTGTCTCGACCTAGGTCCCGGTCCGCCGTTCAGCGGGTCACGGTTGCCAACTTCAATTCGAATGGACTCCTGACATGGCAGACAACGGCTGGCTTGACGGCAGCGTTATCTATCTAGATCTTTATGCCGTCGTTCGCTGACGGCGACGGCGACGGCATTGGTGACCTCGCCGGCGCCGTGGAGCACCTGGATCATCTTCCAGTGGCTTGGGATCGACGCCATCTGGTTCAGCCCGTGCTTCGCCTCACCGTTCCGCGACGCGGGATACGACGTCGTCGGATTACTACACGATCGCGCCCCGGTACGGAACCAATGACGACATGACTGCGTTCGTCGCGGAAGCCGGGCGGCGGGGCATCCGGGCTCTCCTGGACCTGGTCGCTGGACACACCTCGGTCGAGCATCCCTGGTTCCAAGCCTCGGCCGACGACGCGTGGCGATGACCGCTACATCTGGTCGGATCGGCCCGGGCCAGGGTTTCGTCCCCTCGCCAGGTCGCCGGCCCGGCTTATACCTGAAGAACTTCTTCGACGAACAACCAGCACTCAACTTCGGCTACGCCCTCACCGACGAGACCGAGCCGTGGCGCCAGCATGTCGATGCGCCCGGACCGACGGCCAACCGCGATGCCTTGTACGAGGTGATGGCGTACTGGCTGGACCGCGGCATTGCCCGCTTCCGGGTGGACATGGCGTACTCCCTGGTGAAGGACGACCCTGACTTCGCAGCGACCGTCGAGTTGTGGCGCAGACCTGCAATCCAGAATCCGGGCCAGTCACCCCGACGCGGTGCTGATCCCGGAGAACGACTATCGGCTGGCCCCCGGAAGGGAGCACACGCCGGCTTCGACGCCGACTTCTTCCTGGTCATCGAAGAAGCGCACAACCTGCTGTTCAACAACGGCGGCGCCGGCACGCTCGCGACGCTGCCGGACCACAGCGGGTGCTTCTTCGACGCGAACGCGCCCGACCCAGCGGGCACCATCGGCGTGTTCCTGCGGAAGTGGCAGGAGCACCAGGACGGCTCCGGTGGGCGTCGACCGGTGATCCTGCCGACCGCGGACCACGACTTCTCCCGGCTCGCCACCGCACCCCCGGGAGACGCCCACCTCGGCGCGGCATTCGCGTTCTTGCTCACCTGGGGATCCATCCCGTCGATCTACTACGGTGACGAGATCGGCATGCGCTACCTCACCGGGATGCCCGAGCACGAGGGAAGCAAGTGGAGTCCCGGGTTCAACCGCGCCGGCTGCCGCACCCCGATGCAATGGGACAACGCCCTACCCAACGCCGGCTTCTCCACCGCCCCCGCCGAGAGCCTGTACCTGTGTCAAGACCCCGATGCCGACCGGCCGACCGTCGCCAGCCAGCACGACAACCCGACCTCAATACTGAACCGTGTCCGCAGACTGATCCGGCTGCGTCGCGACACGCCCTAATTGCGCACTGACGCCGACACCACGGTCCTGTCAGCCGGATACCCGCTGGTCTACCTGCGAGGCGACCGGCACCTAATCGTCGTCAACCCGGCCGGCACCGCTCGGACGGTGGACGTCCCTGCCCTGCAGCGCCGCAACGCAGATCCACTGGAGGTCAGCGACGCCCGCGTCACAGACGGCCAGATCACCGCGGACCCGTTCGGATACGGCGTGTTCGTTCTCAACTCCGCCCGCACCCAGACAACGCCCCATCCTCCCAGCCCGCCTTCCTCCGATCAGCCCAACCCGGCCCGTTGACACAGAATGTACATGACCACCCGAGAGGATGTCGCGCGTCGCGCAGGAGTCTCGCCGAGCACCGTCTCCTACGCACTCAACGGTCAACGCCCCATCTCGCCAGCCACCCGCGAAAGGGTCGAGGCCGCCATGCGCGACCTCGAGTACGCGCCGAACGCATTCGCCGCCGGGCTCGCCGGAGCACGCAAAGAATCCTTGCCCTCCACTACCCGGCCGACCAACACGGACTCGGCACCACCCAGTTCGAGTACGTCGCCGCAGCATCGGAACGGGCCCGACACCGCGGCTATCACCTGCTGCTGTGGACCAACCCGTCGGAGGACCTCGCGGGTCTCACCGCTCTACTCAATCAGGGACTGGTCGACGGAATCCTCCTGATGGAAGTGATGCTCAACGATCCGCGAATCCCTGTGCTGCAACATGCTCGAGTCCCATTCGCCACGATCGGACGCCCCGCGGACAGTGACGGAATCATCTACGTGGACGACGACTTCGATTCGTTGGCTCAGCAGGCGATTGACCATGCCGCTGATCTCGGCCACCGCAACGTCGTCTACCTGACCCAACCTCGCGAGATCATCGAGAGCGGTCACGGCCCGCTCGCCCGCACCGGCCGCGCCATCGCCACGGCCGCCACCCACAGAGGAATCACCCTCACCCCACTGCACGCACCGGGCACTGTTCGAGCAGGACACGATGCCCTCACCCAGCTCCAACAGTTACGCCACGCCCCAGCGCCATCATCAGCTTCAACGAAATGGCCACCTCAGGGCTCCTCCATGCTGCCGCCGTAGCCAACCTCGCAATCCCCGAACAGCTCACGATCATCGTCCTCAGCATGGCCCCCGCAGCAGCCACAATGCTGACCCCGCCGCTGACCACCGTGTCGCCCCCCAGCAAAACCATCGCCGCAAGCGCCATCGACGCACTCACCGATCTGATCGAGGACAAAACGATCGAGATGCCCCAAAGGCTCATCACACCCACCTTGACGATCCGCGCCAGCTCGGCCCGACCCGCGCCTCCCAAGCCGTAACGATGCGTCCCAATGCTGGTCACCACCGAAGCGGCCACGCGGCTGCAGATTCGCGGGCCCGACAATCCATCCCCTCCCCCAGGTCCGGCCTGGATGTCGGAGTTCGCGAGGGTCCAGCCGACCTGCAGGTCGCGACGGTGGGCCTTGATCGCGGCACGGCAGCCTGGTGGGCCGCCAGCTTGATCTCGTAGCCGATCTGGGTTGCGGTGAACTGGAACAGAGCGACCCGTTCCGCCCGGATCCCGAGCGCCGCCGCGGCGCCAGCAGACCGGAACCTCAGCGCGCTCCTCGGCTGATCCGCCGATGACGCCCAGCTCCTCCAGCAGGAACGGCAGGCTCAACCAAGATGGTGCCGGGCACGTGCTCCAGTGGCTAGCCGTCGCTGTTGGTGTTGTTGCCCGCCACCTGATACGCGGCAGTCGCCACCCCAGAGGAAACGGTCGGGAAAGCTGGCCATGAGTCGTCTTGTCCTCGGAATGTGGTGCTGGTCGGCGAGCACCTTTGGGCTACGCGTGCCGCAGGCGTGCCCACTATGTTCTCGCGACCACCATCATGGCGAGGCCGGTTCTCGGTCGCCTCCGGGGCATCGGCGGCTGGCATCCGTCAGCTCCCGTCGTACCACTGGAGCGTGACCCCGGATCACCCACCACCGGACCCTCTCCGATGGCGGGGAGGGCTCGGTGAACCCGACTGGACAGGTCGCCAGACTTCGAGTTCATCGTTGAGCAGACGCCTCGGATCCAGGGTCCGGGTGTGGCTACGCCCTGGGGGTCGTGCGGAGCAAACTCACACTCGCTTTACCCACCGCTGCGAGGGCCACGCGGTCGCACGTCTTTGCCGATGACGACCCCCCGGACGTGCCTGAGCGATAGGAAGGCCGGGGCACCACCGCACTCACGTGCGACGAGTTCTCTCGCCGCCTGGGTGACCCTGCCGACCCGACCAGATTTGGATCGTCGAACACCGCTGAGGTCGACTCCGCCGTGTGAAGAGTTGCTCCAGAGATGCCACATAGAGGCCTTCATTACCCGGCCACGTCTCTCACCGGGCGTGAGCGGACAAGACTGAACGAACACGCACCACTGCCGCGACCTTCTTAGCATTGAGTCCATGCTTGCATGCATGGAAGCGTTCATCTATGCTTTTGCTATGTCGCAGCCTGCCGCCGATCGCGCGTACCAGCACACCAAACAGCGCATCCTGTCCGGCACCTATGCGGGTGGTCAGTTGATGAGTGAGGGTGAGGTCGCCGAAGATCTGGGGCTCAGCCGTACCCCGGTGCATGAGGCCTTTCTGCGGTTGGGGGCTGAGCGGCTTCTGGCGTTGTCGTCCCGGCGGGGGGCAGCGGTGGTGCCGATCGCGCCGGATGAGGCCCGGGACGTGTTGGAGATGCGTGAAGCCATCGAGATCTCCACTGCTCGGCGTGTGCTCGAGGACGGCGTCCCCGACCTGGCGGTGCTGGCCGAGCTGCGAGGGAACGTCGCCGAGCAGCGGGAGCGGGCGGCCGCGGGCGACATCGACGGTTTCGTTGCGCTGGATGGTGAGTTCCATGCAGCATTGATCCGGGCGTCCCGCAACACGACGGCATTGCACTTCCATGATCTTCTCCGCGATCGGCAGCATCGGCTGCGTTGGCAGGTGCTGCACATCAGGCCCGACCAGCTTCGGGCCGCTCTCAACGATCACGAGGACATGCTGCTCGCGGCCGAGCATGGCGATGCGGAGGAGTTCTGCCGGCTGGTCGGTGTGCATGTGCGTCGCCATCGGGGCCTGTTGTGAGAAAGGGTTGGCAGGGCGCTTTCGCGGCGCTGTTCGTGTGCTCGTGGGCTGGGAATCAGTTCAGTCCGCTGCTGCTGCTGTACAAGGAGCTTCACGGCTACAGCTCGTTCACGGTGAACGCGTTCCTGGGCGTCTATGTGTTGGGTCTGGGCCCGGGGCTGTTGCTGGCCGGCGCACTGTCGGACCGGTACGGCCGGCGGCCGCTGATGATGGCCGCAACCGTCTTCGCCGTCACGACCAGCCTGGTGTTGGCGTTGGGCGAGTTCGGCGCTGCCGCCGTCTACGCCGGACGTCTGCTGGCCGGGATCACGGTGGGCGTGGCGATGGCGGCCGGCACGAGCTGGCTGAAGGAGCTGTCCGAGGTCCCGTTCGATACTAGGGCTTCGGCCGGTGCGGCGCGCGACGCGCTGCGATGGCTTTCGCGGGTGGGTCTGCAGTGGGCGCCTTGGTCGCCGGGGCGTTGGCGCAGTGGGGTCCCTGGCCGCAGGTGCTGCCGTACCTGGTTCACGTGCTGGTGACCCTGCCGATGCTGCTGGTCGTGCGCCGGCTACCCGAGACCAGCACCCAGAGCGCCTCGGGTCGGCTCTGGGACGACCTGCGGATCCCTGCCGCAGGTCATCGGCGGTTCCGGTGGGTGCTGCTAGTCGCGGGGCCGTGGATCTTTGTCGGCGCGGGCTGGCCTACGGCTACGCCCCGGTGTTGCTGCAGCAGCAGACGAAAGGGCTCGGCATCGCCTACGCGACGTTGCTGACGGTCGTCTGTCTCGGTATCGCCGCGCTCGTCCAGCCGGCCGCGAAGCGACTCGACCGAATCGACAGCGCACGCGGGGTGGCCGTGTCCCTGTTCGTGCTCACCGCGGGAATCGCCGGCATCGCCGTGGTATCGGCCACCGGCATCTTGTGGCTGGGCGTCGCTGCCGCAGCGGTCTGTGGCGTAGGCATCGGGATCGGCCTGTCCTCGTGCCTGCTGGAGGTGCAACGCATCGCCACACCTCGGGATCTGGCCGGGCTGACCGGAGTGTTCTACGCCTTCGCCTACCTCGGTTTCCTCGCCCCGACACTGCTGGCGGCGATCACACCCCCGTTCACCCCAACCGAGCTGCTCACCGCCGCGGCCCTTGTGGCGCTGGCATCGACCGCCTTTGTGATCATCAACTCCCGCCGAAACCTTCCCACCCCACCGGTCGACCAGATCCCACCGCCAGTGCCGGAGGGTGTGGCAGTTCCACAGACAACTCAGCTGAGCTGAGTCTTCGTCCGCCGAACGACGGCGGGCAAACCCCAACGGGCCGCTCATGGCCCAGATCGACACGGGACTGATCCCTCGGCCCCGCCATGCCATCCGGGTGTCCGCCCGCGATGGATTCTCGCTACCCCACAAAGGAGTGTTGAACGTGCGCGTTCACGACAACCTGGAAGACGGCGACTTCTTCACCGAAGGCCGCCTGGTCGCCGACCTGCAGCAAGAGGAAGGCACCCCCGAGCGCAACATCCGCCTGACCGGTCAACACATCGGCGGCTGGTTCGCTACCAAGTACATCCTCGCCATGATCGGCCTCTGGGTGGCGTTGATCACCCCCGCCTCGGTCACCCTGGCCCTGCGCGTCGGCCAGATCGACCCCCAGCACAAGGCCACCTCCCTTGCCTTCGTGGCCAGCCTCGGAGCGTTGGCCGCCCTGTTCGCCAACCCGATCTTCGGCGCACTCAGCGACCACTCGACCTCTCGCTTCGGCCAGCGCCGCCCCTTCATCATCGGCGGGCTGCTCGGCGGCACCCTGGCGATCTTCGCCATCGGCTTCGCACCCAGCATCGGGTTGGTCGCGGCCGGCTGGGTCGTCGCCCAGCTGTGCTTCAACGCCGCCATCGCCGCACTCATCTCGGTGCTGCCCGAGCGGGTGCCGACGCAGATGCGCGGCAAGGTGTCCGGCTGGATGGGCATGACCGGCCAGGTCGGTGTCGTCGCCGGCGTCTTTCTGATCCAGCTGGTCGGCACCGACGGCTACGCCCCGTTCGTCTGGCCGGCCGTCCTCGGCTTCCTGCTGGTCCTGCCGTTCCTGCTCACCCTGCGCGAGGTACCCAAGACCCGCGACGAGGTCGGCAAGATGTCGCTCAAGGTCGTCTTCTCCGCACTGTGGATCAACCCGCTGAAGCACCGCGACTTCGCCCTCGCCTGGGCCGGGCGGTTCCTGGTCTGGCTGTCGCTGTACTCCCTGACCACCTACAAGGTGTACTTCTTGATCGACCGCCTCGGCTACAGCACCAAGACCGTGGCCCCGATCCTGACCGGCGCCATGTTCACCCTCGCAATCTGCATCGCCGTCAGCAGCATCCCGTCGGGATGGCTGTCGGACAAGGTCGGCCGTCGCAAGCCGTTCGTCGTCGGCGCCTCGCTGCTGTTCGCCGTGGCCATGCTGGTCGTCGCTTTTGCCGGCGGTGTGACCCAATTCCTGATCGGCATCGGCATCGCCGGGCTGGCCCAGGGCCTGTACATGGGCGTCGACTACGCCCTGGTGTCCGACGTTCTCCCCGACAGCCGCGACCAGGCCGCCAAGGGCATGGGCTTCTTCAACCTGTCCTCGACCATCCCGCAGACCCTCGCCCCGGTCCTTGCCCCGCTCCTGCTGGGTATCGGCGCCAGCAACGCTGACAGCGGATCCGGCAACTATGTTGCCCTGTTCCTGGGCGCCGCCGTCTTCGCCGTGCTCGGCGCCAGCGTCACCCAGCTGATCCGTGGGGTCCGTTGATCATGACCCAGTCCACCGCAAGGCACACCAACCACGCCGAACCGACCACCCAGGCCGTGCCAGCTGAGCAAGAGAAGCAGCTCGACCATGGCGCCCTGCTCGACCAGAAGGCGCTGACAACCACCGGCACCGACTACTGGAGCACCCACCCGATCCCCGAGCTCGGGCTCCGCAGCATCCGGGTTTCCGACGGCCCCCACGGCCTGCGGGTGCAAGACGACGACAACCCCGACCACCTCGGGCTGGGGCGCAGCGTGCCGGCAACCTGCTTCCCACCCGCCGTCACATTGGCATCCTCGTGGGACCCGAACCTGATCCATCAGGTCGGAGTCGCATTGGCCGGGGAGGCTCGTGCCCTCGGCGTCGACGTCGTCCTCGGCCCCGGTATTGAGATAAAACGGAGCCCGCTGTGCGGCCGGAACTTCGAGTACTACAGCGAAGACCCGTTGTTGACCGCGCGGCTGGCCGGCGCCATGGTTTCGGGTCTGCAGTCGGTCGGCGTCGGCGCCTGCCTGAAACACTTCGCCTGCAATACCCAGGAGACCGACCGGCTCCGGGTCAGCGCTGACGTCGATGAGCGCGCACTGCGGGAGATCTATCTGAGAGCCTTTGAGCTCACCATCCGCGACGCCAATCCTTGGGCGGTGATGAGCGCCTACAACCGGATCAACGGCGTCTTCGCCAGCGAGAACCCGCGGCTTCTGACCACCGTCCTGCGTGAGGAATGGGGCTATGACGGGCTGGTGGTGTCTGATTGGGGCGCGGTGCACGATCCCGTTGTCGCCGTCGCCTCCGGGCTGGACCTGCGGATGCCGGGCCGGCCGGCCGATCCCCGGGTCCGCGACGCCCTCGACGACGGGTCGTTGGACGAGGCGACGGTGGATCAGGTCATCGCGCGGTTGCGGCTGCTCGCGGACCGGTCCGCGCCGTTGGCCACCATGCCGGTCGCCGACCTCGACGCCAACCATGATCTGACCCGGCGGGCGGCGGCGGAGTCGGCGGTGCTGTTGCACAACGACCGGGGCCTCCTCCCGATCGACCCGACCAGCGTCAGTTCGATCGGGGTGATCGGGGAGCTGGCCCGCACGCCCCGGTATCAAGGGGCCGGCAGCTCGGCCGTCAACGCGCACCGGGTCGTCAATGCGCTCGATGCGTTCCAGGAAAGGCTGGGTGCCGCCGCGATCGGTTTCGCGGCCGGTTACGCGCTCGAGCCCGGCCAGGACGCGGCCGATCTGGTCAAGGAAGCTGTGGCTGTAGCCAGCTCGAGTGATCTGGTCGTGCTCTTCCTCGGTCTGCCGTCCTCTTACGAAGCCGAAGGCCGGGACCGAACCAGCATCGACCTACCCGTCGATCAGCTTGAGCTGATCGACGCAGTGACCGCCGTCAATCCACGCGTCGTCGTCGCTCTCAGCAACGGCTCCGCGGTCACCACGGCTGCCTGGCGTGACCGGGTCGGCGGCATTGTGGAGTTCTGGCTGACCGGCCAGGCTTACGGCGACAGCGTCGCCGACATTCTGCTCGGCGATGTCAATCCCTCCGGCAAGTTGCCGGAGACCGTTCCGGTGCGGCTCGAGGACACCTCCGCCTACCTGGACTTTCCCGGCGAGGCCGGCCACGTGCGGCACAGCGAGGGTATCTTCATCGGCTACCGCTGGTTCGACGCCCGCGGCCTTGACGTCGACTACCCGTTCGGCCACGGGCTGTCCTACACCGAGTTCGGCTACAGCGGCCTGCGGGTCGTGGTGCAGCCGCTGTCCGACCCGGTGGCCGTCACCGTCGAGGCAACCATCACCAACCTCGGCGACCGTGCCGGCGCCGAAGTTGTCCAGGTGTATGTCGGTGACCGTAGCCAGGTCCTGCAGATGCCCGAGCAGGAGCTCCGCGCGTTCACCAAGGTCCACCTCGCACCGGGCGAGGCCCGACAGGTCAGGCTGGAGATCGGCCGCAGCGACCTCAGTCACTACCATCCTGAAGCAGGTTGGGTCTTCGCCGGCGGTCCGACCGACATCCTCGTCGGGTCCTCTTCACGCGACATCCGTCTCCGAATCAGCGCCGACATCCCCGGCCATCCGGTCGAGGTGCCGCTGACCCTGTGGTCGCACTTCGGCGACTGGCTCACCGACCCAACCATCGGACCAGCCCTGCAAGATGCCATCGACCAACGCGGCGGCCTCAAAGGCCGGATCGGTGACCTCCTCAACGACCCGGTCAGCCGAGACTCTGCACTCATCGTGCCGCTGATCAGCATCACCGAGTTCCCCGGCTTCCCACTCACCAGCGACGAAGCCGAGGACTTGCTCAACCGGGTGTGACCCAAGGGGACCTCGGGCGGCCGTACATTTGCCGCCCGAGGTCTCCACTCAGTTCAAGCCCACTGACGATCATCCCGAGCCGTCACCCGGTCGCCCTAGGCTGTGAGTCGGGTCAGCCGTGGGCCGTGTCGACAGGCTGGGTGTGGCGGATCACGTCGGTCAGATTCGCGTGCAGCTCCTGCAGCTCGGCGATGTTCATCCCGAGCTGTTGCACGATCGTTGGCGGGATGGCGAGCGCCTGCTGGCGCAGGTGCCGTCCGGCGGTGGTGAGGGTCACGTTGAGGGTGCGCTCATCTTTCGGATCGCGGGCCCGGTTGATATAGCCACTGGCCTCGAGTCGTTTCAGCAGCGGCGACAAGGTGGCCGGATCCAACGACAAGAGCTCACCGAGACGACGCACGCTCAGCGGCGCGTCCTGCCACAGCGCGAGCATCACCAAGTACTGGGGATGGGTCAAACCCATCGGTTCCAGCAGCGGCCGGTACATGCCGATCACCCGCCGAGACGCCACAGCGAGCGCGAAGCACACCTGATTCTCCAACGCCAAGACGTCGACCTCGACCGCTGCGCTGCTCGACACCATGCCCCTATTCTAGGCCACGACACGAACTGTTCGCGCCCTAAGTCGTACACCCGGCCGGACTCGGTCGACCCGCGCAACCAGACAGCGAGCGGAATGTAACGCACGTCTCGGTGGTCAGCCTTTACACTCACTTCTGAGTTCATCTATTATTGCACTAACAGTTTGTACACTAAGAAATGGGTGACGATGAGCGCGATGAGTGGCATGAGCGACGAGATGACCAGCCGCAACCATGAGGAGGGCAAGAGCCTCGACCTGGTACAGCGCGTCATCATCTCGGTGTTCATCGGCGTCGTCGTGGGCATGTTCGCCGCCGTCTTGGCCCTCTACATCGCCACCAGCGGCCAAACAGACCTGGGCCGCTCCGATGTGATCGGACTGTGGATCATGACCGGAGTCCTCGGCCTGATCACTTCCGGCGCCATCTTGGTGATCAACCGGCGCAAGCCTTTCCACCTCGCGATGCTGCTGGGCCTGCTCCCCATGGCTGCAGCCGCATACTGGATCTTCTGACGCGAGATGCGTCCGCCGCACGAAGTGCGTTGAGCCTTGTTCTCAGGACTTGAAGAGGATTCCGGGTGGTGCCGGACCATGTGCAACTGACTCCGCTCCGCGATCTTGTCGAGCCACGGTCAGCGTCATCGTCGTTCAGCGGCTGGTCGGCAGCCATCTTAGCGAAGTTACGGGCTGGATGAGGTTCGCCTCCTTCCTCCAGGTCCCAGCCGAGGCGCCCTGGGAATGGCGCGGCGATGGTCGCCGGTACCCGATACACCAATGACGAACAGCACGATCGGCAGTGTGGCTGAAGGGCACGCCCTCTTTCGCCTCCTCGGCGCTGGGCGTCAACGAACGGTTCAAGATCAAGATATGAGGTAATCAGCACGGTCCAGGTCTTGGATTTTTGAGGGACGGTGAGCCCCCGGACGCAACCTGCCGAAGTCGGTGAGCTCCGGAACGCGGCCTTCGTGGACCGCCGGACCAACCGCGCATCCCTGGTCAGACCCCTTCTCCGCTGGTGACCCGCTGGCCGGGCACTCCCCCAGCTCGGGGTCCTGGCCGGTCCGCACAACAGGGGGTGTGGTGGTCAGCGACTGTCCGTCGGGAGGTTGCTGGACGACGACTCGGCGGCTCCACCCGATACTGCGCCCTGGGCAGAAGACCAAGTACGCCGCTCCAGCGGCCATGCTCATGATCATTTTGTGAGCGAACGACTTCCGTGACCCGACCTCTCCGTCGCCTTGCGATCCTCTCCGACATCCGATCCGGCCGCGCCGCTGGCGCCGGTGGCTCGTTTGACGATTTCGTCGAGCAGGGTGCCGTAAGTGACGGGATGGTAGGCCATCGCTGTCTCGGGGGTCCACAGCGGGCCGGCGGCGGCCAGGGCGGCCGTGAGGGCTGGGCCGGCGTGTAGATCGAGGCCGCGGAGGCCGATGCCCAATGGCGGGTACGGCAACCCGACGGTGTGGGCGGCCACCACGGCGACGGTGGCGTCCTGCTTACCGTTCACACCGAACTCCGGCCAGTAGGCCGTCACCTTTTCCTCGACGTCGAGCCGCCCCTGCATGGCGAGAATCGCGATCACGGTGGCCTGATGCCTTTGCTGCAGGAGGCGACCATCATCAAACCCTCCGCCGGCATCGGACGCCCGTAGACCGTGTCACGACCGGCCCATAAGTCGACGACCTTGGTCCCCCGGTGGTACACCAAACCGCGGCAGCATCCTCGCCTGGGTCGTCCATGAGCGTTTGGAAGGTGTCAGCGACCGCCCGAAACGCCCGGCGACCCCTGCTCTCGTCGTTCCCGGCCGGTCATGCGGACGCCACGATCGGTTCGGGATGGACGGTGCCGGTCAGCGACATGGCCGCAGCGACCGGCCTTGGGATGGCGGTTTGGGCCGAATCGGCGACATCAGGACGAGGCCGGCCGGGTCGAACACCAGTCGGGCAAAGCGGCGACCCATCTCTTGGTAGAGCGCCCGGTCTGGGTGCAGTCCGTCCGGTAGCAGGAAGGCGGCGATATCTGCGGGCCCGTAGAGGCGGTGCCCATCCAGATAGCTGATCGGCTCGCCCTCCTGGATGCGGACACGGACAATGTGCTCGAGGTGCTCCCGGGATGTGGCGAGGGTGAGCGCACCGCGTGCAATGTCGGCCGGGTCGCCGACGGTGAAGCCGCGGACAGATCCGTCGGGCAGAAACTCCACGTCGCACGGGCCAGGGACGTCTTCGTTGCCGGGCCACAAGATCGCCGAGGTGACCAGGATCGGCGTGTCGGGGTGTCCGCGTCTGATTCGGTCCAGGAATCCGTGAACGGCCGGGACGAAGGTGCGCTGGTCCAGTGACCGGGCGGCACGATGTTTATGCCCAGCTTGAGCGAGATGACATCGGCGGGGGTTGCCGACTCCGCCGCTCGGACCAGCAATGCCGCAACCCCATTCTGGCTGGGCATTGCACAACGTTGAGGACTACGTCCAAATCCCGTCTGGGGCGAGGGGTTCCTCGACCGCGGTCCGGGCCGGTCTGCTGGCCGATGATTGCAGAACTCTTTCGTCGTGTCGGCGTTCCGTCGTCGAATCGAGGCCATCATCCGACCCTCGGCTAGCAGTTCCCGATGCGCGAAGCGGCACTCTGGGATGCAGTGCGGCAGCGATACTCTGGTGACGAAAAAGGGTGGGGCCCGGCGGCCGGCCGCCTGCGGCGTCGATTGGTGGCGACGCAGATTGCGGTCGGCCGTCGGCCAGTGGGTTCAGCGTGAGGATCAGAACACGCTGTTTGGGTCGTAGTACTCGTCGATGTTGTCGCAGCCGATGCCGACGGCCTTGGTGAAGGACTCCTTCGGGTAGTCGCTGGGCTTCTTCTTGCCGGTGGCGACGTCGATGGAGATTTTCAAAGCTTCCTCTGCCGCCAGCGACGGGGAGTTGAGTCCGGTGGACAGGTAGCGTCCGTCGCAGCCGCCCTCTTTGATCAACGCGAGGGCTTCTTTCTGCCCGTCGGCTGAGGCGGCGACGTAGACGTTCTTGTACTGCGGCTTGGCCTTGATGACGTTGTAGGCGCCCAGGGCCATTGAGTCGTTCAGACCGAGAACCAGATCGGTGTCGGGGTTACCGGCCAGCATGTTCTCCGCCGCGACCTGGCCCTTGTCTTGCTGGTAGTCGCCGGACTGCTCGGCTTTGATCGTGAACGGCATCCCGCCTTCCTTCAGGCCGTCGAGGAAACCTTGGCGCCGGTTCGGTCCGACGAACTCGTCGGTCGCCGGGCCGGTGAGGATCACCATGTTGATGCTGTTCTTACCCATCTCCTTGAACCGTTTGGCGGTGAGCTTGCCGGACTCGCGGCCGATCGTCAGGTTGTCGGACTGGACACTGGTCATGCCGGTACCGGGGACGCTGGTGTCGATGTAGGTGACCGGGATCTTCGAGGCGATCTGGGTCATCATCTCCTTCTGACCCTTGACGCTGGTCGCGTTGACCACCAGCACGTCGGCGCCCTGGGCGATCATCGCCTGCATCTGGTTCATCTGGATCACCGGGTCCTTGTTCGCGGCCTGGAACAGCAGCTTGAACCCCTGCTTGTCCGCGATTTCTTGCGACTGGACCTCCATCGCGGCGAAGTACGGCGCCTGCAGCTGCTGCTGGGCGAAGCCGACCACCACGTCGTGCACATCGGCCTTGACACCGTTGGCGGGTCCCTGGGCGGGTTCGGTTGACGGGTAGATCTGTCCGCAGGCACTGACCGAGATCAGGGCGGTTGCGGCGGCGATGCTACCGAGGACGCGCCGCCGGACATTGGTTGTTCTCATCGGTTTCTCCATCACCGTCGACGTGCTACTTGGCGGCCGGTTGGGTCGGTGTCGGCCTTGCTGCGCTTGCGGGCGAACTGGACGGTGGCCAGCGCGACCGCCACCAGGATCAGTGCGCCGCGGAAGGCGTCCTGCAGGAAGGTCGACACGTTGAGCAGGGAGAGCAGGTTGGCGATCACCGCGAAGATGACGGTGCCCATCACGGCCCCGAAGACGGTGCCCTTGCCGCCGGAGAGGGCGGCGCCGCCGATGACGACCGCGGCGATCGCTTCGAGCTCCATCAGGTTGCCGGCGGTGGAGGTGCCGCTGGCGAACCGGGCCAGGAACATCCAGCCGCCGAGGCCGACGAGCAGTCCGGCCAGGATGTAGACCGACCACAAGGTGGCCTTGACCGGGATGCCGGAGGCGCGGGCGGCTTCCTTGTTGGAGCCGATCGCGTACACCCGGCGACCCCACACGGTCCGGTACAGCAAGAAGGCGATCACGGCCACCATCACCAGCCAGATGATCGCCAGCACCGGGATGCCGATGAAGGTGGTCTGGCCGATCGCGGCGAAGGTCGGTGCGGCGGCCGGGGTGATCGGGATGCCGTTGCCGTAGGCGTAGACCAGGCCGCGGGCCAACGCCAGCATGCCCAGAGTGACGATGAACGGTTCCAGTCCGCGGAACGCGACCAGCCAGCCGTTCACCGCGCCGACGGCTCCGCCGACGACCAGGGCCACCACCAGGGCGAGCAGCACCGACGGGCCGCCGAACAGTCCGGCGGCGATGACCGCGGCCAGACCGAGGACGGAGCCGACGGAGATGTCGATGCCGCCGGTGAGGACGACGATCAGCTCGGCCAGCACGACGACGCCGATGATCGACATCTGCAGCAGCAGGTTGGTCAGGTTGGTGCCGCTCCAAAAGATCGCACCCCGAGTGATGGTGGCGACCAGCAGCAGGGCGATCAGGATGTAGAGGGCGTACTGGCCCTTCAGCCAGCTGGTGATGCGACCACCTCGGGAGGTGTCCTCCTCGTAGTGGTGGACCGAGGGTGGTGGTGCGGTGGTACTGGTAGCCATGGGAAGCTCCTTCGCTTGGTTGGGTCAGTCTTGGTGGGTGAGGGCTGTGCGGATCAGGTCGTCGGTGGTGGCGTGCTCGGGGTCGAACTCGCCGACGATCTGGCCGTTGCGCATCACCAGGATCCGGTGGCACAGCGACAGCAGTTCCTCGGCTTCGCTGGAGACCACCAGCACCCCTTTGCCGCGGGCGGCGATGGTGTGGATGATCTCGTAGATGTTGGCGCGGGCGCCGACGTCGATGCCCTTGGTCGGCTCGTCCAGGACGACGAACTCGGGGTCGTCTTCGAGCCATTTGGCGACCACCACCTTCTGCTGGTTGCCGCCGCTGAGGGTGCGGGTGTAGGTCTTGGTGCCGCCCTTGACCTGGTACTCCCCGATCAGCTCCCGGACCCGCTTCTTCTCCACCCCGGAGTTGACCACACCGGCGCGGGCGAACCTGGGGAGCACCACCAGGCTCATGTTCTGGCCGTTGTCGAAGTCCTTGATGAAGCCCTCCAGGCGGCGGTCCTCGGTCAGGTAGGCGATCCGCTTCGCCACCGCCACCGTCGGGGTCGGCAGCTGGATCTCCTGGCCGTGGAGCTTGATCGTCCCGCCGGCGGCCGGACGCTGGCCGGTGATGGTGCGGGCGACCGAGGACCGGCCGCTGCCGACCAGCCCGTAGAGGCCGACGATCTCGCCCGGGTTCACGTCCAGCGACACGCCACGCGCCGCGCCGCCGTAGAGGTCGCGGACCGACATCACCGGAACCTGACCCGGTGCGACCTTCAGCGGTGCTGGCCTGGCCAACGCCTTCAGCGCCTGCCCGATCATCAGGGAGGTGATCTCGTCCGCATCCGTCTCCGCAGCGTCGAGAACCTTGATCAGCTTCCCGTTGCGGAGCACCGCGATCCGGTCACACATCGCGAACACCTCGTTGAGGCGGTGGGAGACGAAGATGATCGAGGTGCCGGCCCTCTTCTCCCGATCGACCAGGTCGAGGATGTCGTTGAAGTGTTCCTCACTCGTGGATGCGGTCGTCTCGTCCAAGATCATGATCTTGTGGGTGGTGACCGCGGCCCGGCTCAGCGACAGCATCTGACGCTGACCCGGGCCGAGGTCGCGGGCCGGCTGCCGGGTCGACAGATGCCCCAGCCCGACCCCTTGGAGGACCTTGCGGGTCTCGGCGCTGTTGGTGTCGACCTTCTGCGCCCACGGGCGGATGTCCCTGCCCTCGCGCAGCTTGTACAGCCACACGTTCTCCCCGACGGTGAAGTCGTCGATGATCAGCGGCTCCTGGTGCATCATCAACACCCCGGCCTGCTCGGCCTGGGCGGCGTTGCGGACCGGATGCGGGTAGCCGGCGATGCTGATCTCACCCTCGGTCAAGGTGTCGACGCCGGCCAGCAACTTCGCGAAGGTCGACTTCCCGGCGCCGTTGGCGCCGCAGACGCCCAGCACGCTGCCGGCGTATCCCTCGAGATCCACCCCGTCCAGGGCCTTCACGCCGGGATAGTGCTTCTTCACCCCGACGGCGCTGAAAGCCACCTGCCGTTGCTGAGATATTCCGGCTCCCTCATCTTCGAGTGGTTCGGCAGTCGTCACGTTGAATCTCCGTATCTGTTGAGATGGTTTCGCCCTCCCGAGGCGAAACGTCGGGTCTGGGGCCCGGCTGGGCTACAGACATTGCACTCCCGGTCCCTTCTTGGCCCGCTGTCAACTTCGGGGCCACAGTCCACTCTTGGGGTCGCTGTCGACTCCTGAGATCATCGTCCACTCTTGTGGTCGGGGCCTGGTGTGGTCAATAGCTGCCGGCTGGACAGGGAGTGTGGTGCGGAAAGCGCTGCACGAATGTGTGCCGAACCCGGACTCGTCCTGCACGTCGGGCGACACGGTGTCCAAGGTGGTGCCGGCGAACACACCTCCGGCGTCAATAGGGCCGTGAGCGACTGAATGTTGGTGCGGTGCAGCACCTGGTCGGGTCGGAAAGTGGCGGTCATGAGTTCACTGCTGTCTTCAGGCCGACGCCGCGGGTCTGTATGACCGCTGCCGTGGCTGACCTGGCAGGCGTGCCAGCCTTCGAAACCGACGAAGACGCGGTCACGATAGACCCGATCCGTACAGCGCAATTGCCCGCGGAAGCCGCCACGGCGCTACCTTGCCTCGGAGTCGTACCGACAACTCGACGTTCCACCGGCTCGGAGGTCCGTGCCGGCGCGGGTCGACACCGTACGCCTCGTAGCGGCAACCGAACCGGTCGCCGTTTTCGCCGGACTCGCTGTCGAGCGTGAGCTCTCGGTCATCAGCCCACCTCAGGAGAGCGCGAGCTGCCCTGAGCCCGTGGTTGCGGTAGACCATCGACGCGTACCAGCCGTCGGGCAGCGCTCCGGGTCGCACGTGGTCGTCGCCGGGATGGCTGAGGTCGGCCACGCCCACCTCGAGTTCCACCGGACCGTCGACGTCGATGCTGTGGAAGCGCAGAAACCAGCGTCCGCGACCCTGGAGACTTGCCGCATCCAGCCAGTCGAGCAACTCACCGAGCAGCTGGTCTCGCACTCCGAGCATCCCCTGATAGGGGGTCACTGTGGTGATGCCGAGTGTCGGAATCTCCGGTCGCCACTGGACATGCGGCGGCGTCACGATCTCCACGACGACCCAACCAGTAGATCGTCGCCCCTGCCGACTGGACCCTGTAGGGCTGCTGGCCAGCAAATCGGTCCAGACATCACTCCTCGCCCGAGACCGTGCCGACGGCCAGAGGTTCGCGTGCGGTTCACCGGGGTTCACCGCTATCAGCCCGACTGTTCGGCCGATCAGTTTCTGCGCTCCAGGCGATGACGTCGAAGCGGTTGTGGTCGATGACAGCCATGCAGGTGAGCATGGCGACCCACAGATCGGCCGCGTCGATGGTGAGGGTCACGACGACCCGACCGGAGAGGGTCGCTGTGGCTGTGAGCTTCAGCTCGCTGATCCGCGGTCCGTGCGCGGAGGTCAGATCGAACCGGACATCGTCGAGGTCGTGACGGCTCGCGAGCTCGGCTCGAATGTTGTAGCTAGGCACTCAGCGGTCGCTGACCGGCGACGGCGGTCACGCGGACGACTCCGCGGTTTCGCATGTGTTCTCCCTCGAACATAAGGTCGATCGGCCCGGTCATCGCCGGGTGTTGCTCGATCAGCATCGACGATGGGGGCTGCGAAGACTAGCGCCCGATCTGTCGTGTTCCGATACTTTGGTGCGTTCACCGGCTCGTGGCTCAGACCTGGCGGCCTGCGGTTCTCGACGTGTCTGTTCAAATGAAGGCGCCCATGGGGTTGTCGATTCCGAACCACCGATTCGGGCGGAAGCGCAAGAAGGTACCAGCCTGTGGAGTGCGAGGCGCTAGACGCGTCGCTCACCTATGCCGAGCTGACGGTCGGTGTGAACCGGCCCCCCGATCAGCCGGGCGGCGAGGTGGATCACCCGGTGATCACCGGTTGTCTCGCCGGAACTCGCGCGGGGTGAGGCCGTGCTGGGCTCGGAACTGTCGATTGAAGTTGGACAGGTTGGTGTAGCCGACCCTGGTGCAGATCGACGCGATGGGCAGATCGCTGTCCTTCAAGAGTTTGCACGCGTGGGCCAGGCGGAGCTTCCGAACGGTGTCGGTGAACGTCTGCCCACTCATTCGCTTGAAGTACCGGGAGAATGCCGAATGGGACATGCCGATCAGATCTGCGGCGGTGGACATGCTGACCTCGCCGGCCAGGTTGTCCAGCATGTAGCCGAAGACACGATCGATGATCTCGCCCCCGTACTGATCGTCCAGCGGCGGAAGCCAGGCTTTGGCAAGGGTCCGCTGCTCAGCGACGGGTGCGGATGCGAAGACGTCGAACAGGGCAAAGATGTGCCACAACCGCTCCGGCCCCGCCGTCACGCCGATCTGTTGCAGCTCCACGGCACCTCGTTCGGCTGCTGCTCCGGTGAACTCGATACCTTGCGCCGATTTCTTCAAGACCGGGCTGATGCCGCTCAGCTCCGGCAGGACCGCCTGACACTGACGAATCCAGTCAGGATGGAACTGAAACACCACGTCCCGATCGTGGATGACGTCACCCGGCTCGAGATCGCTGATCCAGTGGTGCGGCAGATTGGACCCCACCAGAACCAGCTGCCCAGCCACGAACGTGTCGATCCGATCCCCGATCACATACCGCCCCGTCCCGGACCGGATCAGGTGCACCTCGTACTCGGGATGATAGTTCCACCGCGAGTAACGGCTCGGCACGTCGTGCATGTGCCACCGTCCCGACAGCCCGGGATGGCTGGGCACCAGTTCGCGGGCCGCCGGTCGATCCGGTAACCGTCGCGCCTCCTCGGCCGATCTCGAAGGTCGCCGTTGCCCACTCGCCATGCTCGTCGCCTCACCGTCACGCCCGCTCCCCGCAAGAAAGTATCACCGCTGCACATCGCGGGTGCTATCAGTCGCGTATGGACCGTCATAGCCTTGTACACGACATCGCCGCAGCCACGACAACCTGTCAAGGACGACCATGCACAATCGAAGCGCCGTACTCAGCTCGGCCAGACACCTCGATGTACTCGATCAACCGGTGCCGACACCGGGTGCCCGTCAGGTGCTGGTCGAGGTCCACGCGGTTGGCATCTGCGGCTCCGACGTCCACTACTACGAGCATGGCCGGATCGGCCCCTACGTGGTGGACCATCCCATGGTCATCGGGCACGAGGCGGCCGGGACCATCGTCGCCACCGGTGAAGCGGTCCATCACCGAAGTGTCGGTGAGCGGGTCGCGCTGGAACCGGGTGTGCCGTGCCGATCCTGCAGCCAGTGCCTGTCCGGGCGTTACAACCTGTGCCCCGATGTCGTGTTCTTCGCCACTCCCCCGGTCGACGGTGCGATCAGCCAACTCGTAGCCATCGACGCCGACTTCGCCCACCCCGTGCCGGCCGGGCTGGGCTACGAGCAAGCCGCCATGGCCGAGCCGGTGTCGGTCGGGGTGTGGGCGGCCCGCCGTGCCGCGATCACCCCCGGCGACCGTGTGCTGGTCACCGGCGCCGGCCCGATCGGACTGCTTGCGGCCCAGGTCGCACGGTCCTTCGGAGGCGTCGACGTCACCGTCACCGACCTGAGCGACTACCGGCTGTCCGTAGCCCGTGGCCTCGGCCTCACCGCGCACCGTGCCGATCAGGCCCTGGACCACGAGTACGACGTCCTGATCGAATGCTCGGGGGCGCAACCCGCCCTGACCACGGGAATGGCAGCGACGGCGAGAGCCGGCCGCGTCGTTCTCGTCGGCATGGGTACCGACACCGTCCAGATCGACGTACCACTCCTTCAAGGCCGCGAGATCACCCTCACCGGCACCTTCCGGTACGCCAACACTTACCCGTTGGCGTTGAACCTCATCGCCACCGGCCAGGTCAGGGTCGACGAGATCATCACCCACCGCTTCACCATCGACCAGACCGAGGACGCCCTCACCATCGGCCGGAACGACCCGAACGCGCTGAAAGCGATTGTCCTGCCCCAAACCTGACCATCCGCCACCCAGGCGACCCGGCCGACCCCCAACTTCGGCCCGAACGCCCACACCCGGAGGAAGCGACCATGCCATCACCATTCGCCCCTGCGCCGTTCGACCTCACCGGCAAGACCGCGCTCGTCACCGGAGGGAACCAGGGCCTCGGCAGCGCGTTCGCTCTCGGGCTCGCCGCCGCCGGCGCCAAGGTCGCCATCTCCGGCCGCCGCCGGGAGGCCAACGAAGCAGCCGCCGACCGGGCAGCCGAACTCGCCCACGTGTGAGATTAGAACACCTGTTCGCAGGTGTCGAGGCCAGCACCCTGTTTCACCCATTCCCGGACCGCAGTCTCGGGCAGATCAAAGTCGCGAGCGACCTGACCCACCGAACGATCGCCGTGCTGAGACAGCTCCAACATCTCGGCTTTGAACTGACCGGTGAACGAACGGCGCGGGCGAGGCCTCTTCCCAATCGCCATGCTCCCCATGATGGACATCTCGATAGATAAGGCTCGCAACGACGGTCCACCTGAACCCGGCGATGCTGGGCCTGTCGGGACGGACCCAAGGGTCGATGCGGCCACCATCCGGTCAAAGCTCGGGCTAACGGCTCATCAGCGGGGCGAGCTCACGTCCGCGCTCGCCTTGATGTTGGTGCCCGGCCAAACTATCCCCGGTACGACTTCGCCGCCGCTCATCTGATGTCGGTCGCTCAGGCCCTTCGGGATGTTCGGCTGCCGTTGGAGACGGCACTGCTGACCACGGCCACCTACCGGCGGCTCATCCTGGCCGGCGAGGGGTGGCTGGCATGTTCTCCGAGCAGCCGCGGCTGGTTGTCGAGCATCGTGATCGGGGTCGACGACCTCACTCGATGGAAACATGCCGCCGGCGGCCGAGCCGTCTTCCTGGACCTAGCCACCTTGGCCGAACAGGCCGCGGACAGCTGGGCGCGCTTGGCGTCACCCGTGCCGACAAGGGCGGCCGCAGCGGAAACCGGCCCAACCTGACCCAATGTCGCGAGGGGCAGGCCGGGAAGGGCGGGCACGGGCTGACACTGCCCAGGAAAGCTGCAGCGGAGACGACGAGCTCAAGCTGACACACCACGGCCCGGTTTGTCGCTGCCTCCCCCGGCGGCGGGTCGCACGTGAACCGTCCGGCGCGAGCCACGGCCGAACGTGGGATCGGTCACCGAACAGCCTGCGGGTTGTCCTCCCTCGCCCATGCCTCGACGGTGTCGCCCGCCCAACCGCACCCGACCCGGTTTGAATCGCACCAACCCACCGGTGGTCATCACCGGCACAGACCGGCCGGCATGCCAGGCGCGGGGGCTGTAGGGCCTCAGCGTTGAAGTCGACCGGTGAGCTGAACGATCGACCAGGCAGGAACGACGTCTCCAAGAAGCGGTTCATCCGCTCCACCACACCCTTGGACTCCGGGTTCGAACGGCTTGCACTTAACCTGGTCGCCAGGGTCCCGCAAAACCCGGCGACACCGTCAGACAAGCGACCACGACGGCCGATGCCGGTCTCGTTGTCCCACAGCAACGCTTCGGGACCGCGCCGAGTTGCTCCGACAGCAACAACCACATGCCGGCCCCCAAGTCAGGTGTGGTTCTGGTCGGCAGCATCGCCGCGGTGACGAACCGTGAGAACGACGCCACAATCACCAGCACCGGTGGAGATCCCACCTGCCCAGACCCACGCGGGATCGGCACCGGTGGGAACCACATGTCACACTGCGCCTGATCACCCGGCAGATGCTCTAGCCGGTCGGCCGGGTCCTTCGGCGCATACTCCGGCCGCAGCAGCGCCACCTTCTTCTGGAGCCAGGATGGCGACCCATCCCAGCCGAGCCGCTCGGCGATCACCGTCGCCGGCATCGACGGGAACTCTGCCAACAGCACCCTCGCCCGGGCCTCGAACGCGTCGAACGCCCACGGCGCAGGCGGCCTCGAAAACGTCGGTAGAGTTCCCGCCGCCAATGCCCGCCGCACCGTCCCTCGAGCCACCCCGACACCGTCAGCGATCGCCCGTTCCGAAAGCCCTCCGCGAAGTGAAGATGACGGATCTCCGCCCAATCCCGCACGCTGATCACCCAGCCAATCTCTGGTCAGGTGGTCCACTGACCGCGGCCTGTCCGGCCGGCGCGCCGATGAGAGAGTGGACAGGCGGCTGCGGTGCATGAGTCTTCGGTTGTTTCTGCAACGAACAGTGGTCGAGATGAAGATTCAGGTGGTCGAGCATGAGCAGCCAGGCGTGATGCCACCTCCCCAGCGCCACGGCATGAGGTCGGCCGCCCGAGCATAACGAACGCTACGGGTCACTCGTACATGATGTAATCGGGTCGGGGATGGAGGGCGAGTACTTCGCGTGGGGTCATCAGTCCTCCCCCGTTGCGGCGATCCTCGGTGAAGAACAGCTTGAACCCGGCGTGGACGAAGCTGGGTGTCGTCTGGTTGACCATCCGATACGTGGCGATCTTCGGACCGGGCGGGCCGAGACCGTCGACCGACTTGACCACCACCACGCCACGGTGCCGTCGGAGGGCGCTCTCGCGGCGGACCACACTCCGCGCCACCTGGTGGTAGACCAGCACTTTCTCCGGCAACTGGTGGGTTTGTACGAGGTCGGAGAGGTAAGCGGCGACGCCGTCCAGTTCCGCTCCGGTGGTGTGTCCGTAGGCACGTCCAGGAACTTGGTGGGCGTCCATCGCCCACTCAGGGTCGAGGGCGATCCCGACATCGGGTTGCTCCAACCACTTGCGGTAGGCCTTGATCTCGGGCAGGAACTCTGAGCGGCCGGGCTGGATGTTCAACAGCAGCAGGGCCTGCCGTCGGCGGGCCGCTCCAAGGTAGACCTTGATCTGTTCGTCGTCGATCCGGATCCGATACTTCCCATCCCGACCCGGGGCCGCTTGGACGATGGTCGAGATCACCTCCAATACCGGCAACACGTCACGGCCGGCTCGATACGACCGGCCACGTCTGTCCAGTTCGGCCACCCGCTGATCCAGCGGGCCAGTTCCCAGCCGACCGAGCGAGGAGGCACCGGTCAAGCCGGCGTATCCGACCAGCCGATAACGGGGGAAGATCTGTCGCCCGCCCCGGGGCAGTTCCAGCCGATCGGCTGAAGAAGTCGAGGTCGGCCTCGGGGTTGCCCGTGGGCTGCCGGTGCTCGACGAAGATGCCGACGGCGCCAGACTGGCGGACGTGGTCGCCGGTGACGTGGTCGAGGAAGTCGCTCGGTCCGGCCTGGCCCCAACGCCACTGCCGCAGGCCGTCATGACGATGAGCAGGACAACCCCAAGCGCAGACCTTTTCAAACGGACCCGAACTCCTCGCAACGATTCCACTATGAGCAACGACAACTCGCCGATGAGGGCCGGGAAGGCGCTGCTGTCAGCCTTCACGGCCTCGACCAACCGGTACACCGCCACGGATTCCCTGAACTGACGCAACGTCCTTCTTCATTCTCCGCTCAAGGACTGCGGTGGTGGACCCATGAAGATTCTGCGGACTAGACTCCAACGTCTGCTCCAGGTAAGTAAGCAGCCAGATCAACCCGGCAATTGCGGCGAAGAAGGCAATAGTGAACACCGCAAACTCGCCCAGGTTCATCAAGACGGCCGCTTCCAGCCACCGGATGAGACGCCGACGGCGATCGTGGCCCCCACCAGGACCGCCGCATCAGCGGCGCCGCTGCACCGTGTTGCCGACCGCAGGAGGAACCCGCTGAGACGAACCGGACCGGACTCATCCGAGCCGACAACTATCAACTGCCCTCGCCGGGCCGGACCGGTCCTGCTGTCTGGGGTGAAAAGCGGCTCGGCATCCGCCACAAGCGGATCGTCGCCACGCCTTCCTTCAGATGATCTAGACCCGTGCTGATCTTTCATAGCTCCCCCGAGCTCTTGCACCTGACATCATGACGTCCCGTCGGCCCGCGGGATCAGGGCCGGCTCCGTCAACCAACGGGGTGTTGCAACCACTTCCCGAATGATCGGTACGCCCCAACGGCTCATTCGGCCCATAGCGCTGTGGCACCACCATGTCCTAGGGCACCGTGTCCATCAACACATCGATTGGAGTGTGTAGATCTCCGGCGAGTTCCGGACGAACAGGTTCGCACCAAGTCCTGGGCTGTCATGCTCGCGCCGACGTGCGGCAGACCTCTCGGACCTGTCGCACATCGCCGCACTCGAGTGCTTGGTGCTGGCCTTCAGCCGTTCCGAGTCGTAGAACCCGGGATGCCCTATCTCATCCCAGGACCCCCAGCAACTGGTTGAGCAGCATGACGATCCCGTTGAGGATGCCGTTCAGACCGGTAGATCCATCGAGCAGACCGGCTACTGCACACAGTAGGTTGCCGAGCAGGTTGCCCGGTCCGCCTTGCGCCGTGATGTTCAAATGGACGGTGTCGAGATGGACCTGGAGACCGAGTAGGTCAAGATCGAGCGGGCCGAGCACCAGATCGAGGATCTGGCAGCTGAGCAGCGCCGCGGCTTGCGGCGCGTCGGGCGCCAACTGCTCCTCGGTGTCCGGCGACAACTGATTCGCCACGCCAGCCTTCTTCTCGGCTTTGGAGGGCTTGTCAGCACCGGCGACCGGCTCGGTCGCCAATGGAATGCTGATCTTCTTGCTGACCGTGGTCACGTTGTTGGCTGCGTCGGTGATCGTGCCGGTGAACTTGCCGACCGCGACCAGTTTGCCCGCTTCCTTCCTGAACTTCGTGACATTGAACAGCCCGGCGACCTTTCCGGTCCCGTCCTGCAACGTCCCGCTGACGTTGCCGCTGAGTGCGCTCGGTTCCGGCGGCGCGGCCTGTGCCGGGACGCTGCCGATCAGTCCCACGCACACGGTGGTCAAGAACGCGAGCAGCGTCACCAGGATTCTCGACGCTCCACGTCGCTGATTCGGCTGTGGTGTCTTACCGTCCATCGGTCGTTCCCTTCTCGAGACTTCGGCCAGCCGTCCACACATCCATCCCGAGTGCAGCCCCCGCGCCCGCACCTGCCTGCGGCAGACGTCTATCGGCCCTACAATCCTGACGACACGTTGACAGTGATCACATGACGTGGAAGCTGTCGGCCACCGAAGGGGACGCCGAGCCGTGATCGCACATTGACCGAAGGCATTTGCTGCCCGGGCCGCGTCATGCCTCATGCGAGAAGTCGTCCGAAAAGGCCTGCTGAGGCGACATTATCAGCGTTGAACGTAGGGCCACGCGACTGTCCGCGTCATCGCGGCCCCACGGTGGAGTCTTCACCTGTGTACCGACTGTTGCATCCGCGGTGTCGGAGAACGTCATGCTTCCCGACCCGCGGCTGCCAACGAAAGGAAGAGTTCCATGTCGAGGTGACCGGGGCGGTTTCGGCGGTGTTCAACAACCGCCCGACTCATCGCTCCGGCTAGATGTGCCCATGCCTAACTTTTGTCCGTCCGGTACGCGTCGGGCGGCGGCATTGCCGGTTTGGCCTGTGACCGCGGGGGCGATCGCAACCTTTGCAAAGCTGCCCCAGCGGCCAGGTCGCAGACGTGGCTACTGGCGGCCTCCCACTTCCGCCAACGCCACGCGACGCTGTGGCCGCGGGGGCCGGGCCCCCTCGAAGCGCTCCCGCGGTCACGGCCCACTACACCGGGCGGCACCCGGCCGCCCGACAACACTCGCAACTGACGGGAGTCAAGAACCCGAAGGGAGAATCAGGTGCAACCGGGAACGCGACGGCGCCAGCCAGCAACCCCGCCCGTAGGGGGCCCAGCGCCCACCGACTCACCTTGCCTGACTAGCAAGGAAGAAACGGTCATCTGGAGACAAGAAGTCCTGGCGCTGGTAGCGCGGCCGGATTTCGACCTCGACGCACACATCGCTCGACTGCTGCGTTCCATCTACGCGCTCGGCACCGTGTCGATGCGCGCGCCAGACTTGCCGCCCTCGAGCACGAGTCCATTCGTTTCAGCCACTGAGGATCGTATGATCATGAAGGCTGGACCACCAAGACCGTCGCGGTCAACGTCGACTCACTCGACGCGCACGGTTCGGACGGCACGAGCAACATGACGATGTGCAGCGAACGAGAGTAGGCAGCTCGGACGGCCAGCAGCAAGGCGTTGAGAGCCGGTGTCCTAGCGATGGCTGCACCGCGGGCGGCTGCCGATCCGATCGCTCGTGACGTCGGCACAGCGTGTCGGGTTCTTGGTGGCCGGCATCGCGACAGTTTCCACTCCGCACAGGCCGTGCAGCACCACGGGACTCTCAGGTTCAGGTCGGCACGGCAGCCATGCTGCCGCTGCGTAGTTCTGGAATCCCAGGGTGCAACTGGGCTGAACCAACCATCTGAGCGTGGGCCTCGTTGGTGTGGATCAGCCTGGTATGGGTAGGAGATCAGCACACATGGCACGTACGAGGAGGCGCCATGAGTACCAATGTTGAAGAATCGGTCGAGGTCGATCTGCCGGTCTCCGCCGTCTACAACCAGTGGACGCAGTTCGAGGACTTCCCGCAGTTCATGGGTGGAGTCACCAGGGTGACCCAGTTGAGCGACGGTCGGTTGGAGTGGGTCGCCGAGATCGCCGGCGTCCGCCGCCGCTGGGACGCCACGATCTTGGAGCAGGTCCCGATCGCAAGATTGCCTGGGCGGCGACTGAGGGTGCGACGAACGCGGGTGCGGTGACGTTCCAGGATTTGGGTGGTCGGACCTTGGTGCACTTGTCGTTGGAGTAGGAGCCGGAAGGTTTGGTGGAAGGTCGGCGACAAGCTGAACGTGGTCGCGAACCGGGCCAAGGGTGATTCGGCAAGGTTCAAGAACTTCGTAGAGTCCGAGGGCTACGCGACCGGTGCTCGGCGCGGCTCGGTGAACACGGGCGGCCCCGGGGGCACGCCGAGCGTCGATGGACGCCGACGATTCCGGTGGTGACCAGGGGAAAGCAGGAGTGTCCGGTAAGGCAGTCGCCGCAGGGGTCGGCGCTGCGCTGCCGCCGCGGCGGCAACTGCTGCGGGAGTTGCCGCCGCCGGCAAGAGCAGCGCGTCCACGACGACGCCGATCGAGCGGCTGGAACCGGTTGAGGCGACACCGACCGAGGTTCCGCCTGCTCCACCTGCCGCTTCCACTGATGAGCCGGCCCGGCTCGCGTTATCTCCTAGGAGGAGGCCAGCGAGATCGTCCTCAAGGCCCAGAGCGGAGCCTCGCCGTGTCTCATAAGCCGACCCCGTCATCCGGACGCATGCATGAGCGGCCAGGGCCGTCGTTGTTCCGGCCTACGAGGTGTCGCGAGTTGTCGTTGGCCACCCGCCGGGACAGGAGCAGATCTGATGGTTCCGCGGTCATCGCTCGGCTGCGATGGAAACGGCGGGGGGATGGCGTTGTGATCAGGACGGCTGCGATGGCGGCGACGGTGGAGAAGGATTCACGTTTGAGGGCTCGAGTGCGGGCCGAGGCGCCGTCGAGCAGTAGCGCCAGTTGTTCGCCGAGTTGTTCGGGGTTGGTGGCGCCGGCTTCGTGAGCGGTTGCGGTGAGCCGCGCGGCGATGGCGACCTTGTAGTCGTGTGCGTACTGCGATGCAGGGTGTTGGGGGTCGTGTAGTTCGACGGCCGCGGCGATGTAGGGGCATAGGGGCGTGGCCGCGGGCAGGTCGAAGGCGGCACTGAGTCGTTCGCGGGGCGTGAGGTCGGTGCGGTCGAACACTTGGGGCATGACGTCGGGATCGAATCGGCGCAGGTATTCGGCGACGAGTTCGACCTTGTTGGTGAAGTGCTGGTAGGCCGTGCGCTTGGACACTTGGGCCACCGCACAGACGTGGTCCATGAGCAGATCCGCCATCCGGGCCACACTGTGGGAGGCCAACTCCCGCATCCATCAGCCGGTAGCTGCTCACCGGTTCTGATTCTCGGTCGCGAAGAAGGCCGCGGCTTTTTTCAGGAAGGCCCGGTCCATCCGCAACTCGGTGACCTCGACCCGCAACCGTTCCAGCTCGGCCCGCTCATCGACGTCCAACGCCGGCGGTGGATCGTCGTCGCGCTACCTCTCCTGGGCCACCCAGCGGCCCAACAGCTGCTCACCGACGCCGATCTCGCGGGCCACCTGCGCGATCGGCCGACCGGTGTCGATCACCAGCCGAGCCGCCTCAGCCCGATACCTCGGCGTGTAACTCTTGCGCTTCCTTCCAGCCATGCTGGACATCCTCTCTGCGAGACCTCAATCCCGCCAACAAGGTGTCCACCAGACGGGGTCAACCCCACTTCATTGCGCTGCGGTGCGATAGGGGCCGACACCGAAGCGGGGGGTTGCGAGGTGCGTCGAGCGAACGATATTTTCCGCGGCGGCAGCGTTCCGCAGGAACGGAGCTCGACCGCAACGTCTCGGATCCGCTCACGTCCGCATGGCGAGGCGAGGGGGTGGCGATGATGCCTGGTGGCGGGGGTTTTAGCGTGGCGGTGTGACTGTTCCTGCAGGTGTCGGGCGTGGAGCTCACGTCGCAGGTGTCGAGCGGTTGCTGGCGAGCTACCTGACCATTCCGTCGACGGCCTCGGTGCGGCTGGCGAAGCCGACTTCCAACTTGTTCAGGGCGCGGATGAAGAACGACGGTCCCGGGCTGGACACGTCGGGGTTGACCGGGGTGATTGCTGTCGATCCGGAGACGAGGACCGCTGAGGTGGCCGGAATGTGCACCTACCAGGATCTTCTTGTCGCCACCCTGCGCTATGGGCTTTCCCCACTGGTTGTTCCTCAGCTGAAGACGATCACTCTGGGCGGAGCCGTCACCGGCCTCGGTATCGAGTCGGCCTCGTTCCGCAACGGGATGCCGCACGAGTCGGTGTTGGAGCTGGACGTTTTGACTGGAACCGGCGAGGTGCTGACCGCCTCACCTGAGCAGCATCCCGACCTGTACCGCGCTTTTCCGAATTCCTACGGCACCCTCGGCTATTCCGTCCGCCTGCGGATCGCCCTGGGAACCGTCCAGCCCTATGTCACCGTCCGCCACGTCCGGTACCACTCGATAGCCGACCTGGTCGATGCGGCGCACCGCATCGTCGAGACCGGTGCACTGGACGGCATTCGGGTGGACTACCTCGACGGTGTGGTGTTCAGCGCCACTGAGTGCTACCTGTGTCTCGGCGCACAGACCAGCGAGCCGGGCCCGGTCAGCGACTACACCGGTCAGGACATCTACTACCGTTCCATACAGCACGACCGCGGCACCAAGCACGACCGGCTCACCGTCGCCGACTACTTCTGGCGGTGGGACACCGACTGGTTCTGGTGTTCCCGGGCCTTCGGCGCCCAGAACCCGCGGCTGCGGCGGTGCTGGCCGCGGCGCTACCGGAGCAGCAGCTTCTATTGGAAGCTCCTCGCCTACGACCAGCGGTTCGCCATCGCTGACCGACTTCAGAAGATCCGGGGTCGTCCGCCCCGGGAACGCGTCGTGCAAGACGTCGAGGTGCCGATCGAGCGGTGCACCGAGTTCCTCGGCTGGTTCCTGTCCGAGGTGCCCATCGAGCCGATCTGGCTATGCCCGGTGCGGCTGAGTGAGCGCTGGCCGCTGTATCCGATGCTGCCGGACCACACCTACGTCAACCTCGGCTTCTGGTCCTCGGTCCCGGCCGGTGCCACGCGCGGAGCAACCAACCGGCTGATCGAGCAGAAGGTCCGCGCGCTCAACGGGCACAAGTCGCTGTACTCCGACGCCTACTACTCCCGAGATGAGTTCGACGAGCTCTACGGCGGAAAGGACTACCAAACGGTGAAGCAAACCTACGACCCCGACGGCCGTTTCCTCGACCTCTACGCAAAGGCAGTGCAACGACGATGACCGCGCCCTCCAAGCACGACACCGATTCGTCGGAGTCCGGCCGGCTGTCCCTCGCACAGATCCTGCAGATCCTGGTCGCAGGTCAGCTTGCGCTGCGATTCACCGCCTACGACGGTAGTGCGACGGGCCCC
This sequence comes from uncultured Actinomycetota bacterium, assembly GCA_963797165.1. Classification (GTDB taxonomy): domain Bacteria; phylum Actinomycetota; class Actinomycetes; order Propionibacteriales; family Propionibacteriaceae; genus Microlunatus. The sequence continues at coordinate 527,095 of CAWCOM010000010.1, read as the reverse complement.
GAGGACGCCCTGGGATTCGATCTGGTCCACCCTCGCGGCACCACCTACCTGGCCACCGCACCTGGGGAGCTGGGACTGGTCCGCGCCTACGTGTCCGGAAATCTCCAACTCCACGGTGTGCACCCGGGTGACCCCTACGAGCTGCTCAAGGCCCTCAACGACGACGTGCAGATCAAGACGCCGTCGCCCCGGCTGCTGGCCGACATCGTCCGTTCGATCGGCGTCCAGCACCTTGTTCCCATCGCACCACCGCCGCAGGAGGTGCTGCCCCCGTGGAGGCGCGCCCTCCACGGACTCCGACACAGCCGCACCCGCGATGCGGAAGCGATCTCCCACCACTACGACGTCTCCAACACCTTTTATCGGTGGGTGCTGGGGCCGTCGATGACCTATACCTGCGCCTGTTTCCCAAACCAGGACGCCACCCTGGAGCAGGCCCAGGCCAACAAGTACCGGTTGGTGTTCGACAAGCTGCACCTCAAACAGGGTGACCGGCTGCTCGACGTCGGGTGCGGCTGGGGCGGCATGGTCCGCTACGCCGCCCGACAAGGCGTGCGCGCCATTGGGATCACCCTGTCCGCCGAGCAAGCCTCCTGGGCGCAGCAGGCGATCATCGAGGAAGGGCTGACCGAGCTCGCCGAGGTCCGGCACGGCGACTACCGCGAAATCCGTGAGACCGGGTTCGACGCGGTGTCCTCGATCGGGCTGACCGAGCACATCGGCGTCACCCACTACCACGGCTACTTCAGGTTCCTCCGGTCCAAGCTCCGCGCCGGCGGCCTGCTACTCAACCATTGCATCACCCGACCCGACAACCAGTCGACCCCCGCCACAAGCGGATTCATCGACCGCTACGTCTTCCCCGACGGCGAGCTGACCGGGTCGGGCCGGATCATCACCGAAGCCCAGGACGCCGGCCTGGAAGTGCTCCACGAGGAGAACCTGCGGCCACACTACGCGATGACCCTCCGCGACTGGTGCGCCAATCTCGTCGAGCACTGGGACGACGCAGTCGCCGAGGTCGGGCTGGGCACTGCGCGGGTCTGGGGACTCTACATGGCCGGATCGCGGTTGGGGTTCGAACGCAACATCATCCAGCTGCATCAGGTGTTGGCCGTCAAGCCGGACGAGCGGGGTGGCGGGGCGAACCTGCCACTGCGACCGTGGTGGCATCCGTAGCGGGCGGGCTCAGTCAGCCACGGGTGTCCTCCCCCGTTATCCGCGACTGGCGAGACAGCAGGCGCATCTAGCCGCTCAACGTCGGCCCGCGGGCCACTACGCGGTTACCGCTTGGCGTCGCGACACCCTCAGCCGCAGGCTCCTGACCACACACCGGACCGAGAAGTCGTTGGGCAGCGACAACTTGACCACCTTCTTCCACGCAGACGCGACCTGACGGGGCAGCGAGCCGGTGGTGTAGGAAAGGCCGTATCGCGTGCAGACCTCGCGCACCCGTGGGGCAATCTCGGCGTATCGGTTGCTGGGCAGATCGGGGAACAGGTGATGCTCGATCTGATGCGACAGGTTGCCCGTCATGATGTGCATCGCTTTGCTGCCTCGGATGTTGGCCGAGCCGATCATCTGGCGAAGGTACCATTCCCCCCGCGTTTCGCCGTCGATCGAGGTCGTGGCGAAGGTCTCGACGCCCTCAGGGAAGTGACCGCACATGATCACTGCATGCGACCACAGGTTGCGGATCAGGTTAGCGGTGGCGTTCGCCCCGAGCGTGTGGAGGAACGAGGACCCCGACAGCAGCGGATGCACCAGGTAGTCCTTGCGCATCTGCCGCCCGATCTTGCGGAGCACTGACTTGCCGTCGCGTCGGAACTGCTCCTTATCCCCCTGCCCCTTCAGCTGCTTGCCCAGCCCCAGATCGTACGCGGCGATGCCGTACTCGAAGATGCACGCGGTGACGAAGTTCCACAGCGGCTGCCCCAGATAGATCGGGACCCACCGCTGGTCCTCGTCCACCCGCATAATGCCGTAGCCGAGGTCGTTGTCCCTGCCGAGGACATTGGTGTAGGTATGATGCAGTTCGTTGTGTGAGCGTTTCCACAAGTCGGCCGGCGAGGCGTGATCCCACTCCCAGACGGTGGAATGGATCTTCGGATCGCGCATCCAGTCCCACTGGCCGTGCATGACGTTGTGGCCGATCTCCATGTTCTCCAAGATCTTGGCGACCGCAAGCCCAGCCGTGCCGACGAGCCACGCTGGTGGGAAGAGCGAGAACAGGAGAACGGCTCGACTGCCCAACTCGAGCTTACGCTGCACGCCGATGACCTTGCGGATGTAGGCCGCGTCGGCGGCACCCCGTGAGTCCACGACCTCCCGCCGCAGGGCGTCGAGCTCTCGTGCCAGCGCCTCCACATCGGCGGCGGAAAGGTGTGCGGTCGGATCTGGTTTGCCGGAGAGCTTAGGCACGTGCCGGCGTTCCGTCGTGGTGGTCTGAAGGCGGTGGTCTTCGCGCCCGAGGCCGTGGGTACTGGTGGCGGTTGCGTCGGTGGTGTCTGTGCTGGTCGCAGTCATGGTGGTCCTAGACCTCGATCTCGCAGGTGCCGGCGGCCGCCGACACGCAGGTTTGGATGTGGATGGAGTCACCGTCCGCTGCGATGGTCAGGTGTCCGTCGCGCAGGTCCCGGACCACCCCGTGGCGCAGCGGAACGGCACACCGGAAGCAGATGCCCATTCGGCAGCCTGACGGCATCAAGACACCGGCGTCCTCGGCGGCGTCGAGGATGGGTGTGGCGCCGTTGGCCTCGACGACAGCACCCTGCTGCCGGAAGGTCACCGTGCCCCCTTCCCCCTCGGTGATCAAGGTTGACCGGAATCGCTCGGTGTGAAGGCGATCGGCCAGGCCGGAGCCGGCCCAGTGAGCCTCCATCGCATCCAACAGCCCGATCGGGCCGCAGGCCCACGATTCCCGGTCACGCCAATCGGGGACAATGTCGTCGAGGTCAGCGGGGCGGAGGATGCCTGTTGTGGCGGTGTGCCGCTCGACCAACTGCAACCGCCCCGCTCGTGCCCAGTCCCTCAGCCGGTCACCGAAGATCACGTCGTCCGCTGTGGGGGCGGAGTGAACGAGGACCACATCGGGCAGCTCGGCGAGGTGGTTCCGGAGCAGACCCATGACGGGGGTGATGCCGCTGCCCGCGGTGACGAAGAGGGTGCGAATCGGAAGCCGTCGGGGTAGTACGAAGTCCCCCGTGGCCTGATCGAGGTGGACCAGGGTGCCCGGGGCCAGCGCCCGCACCAGGTGGTTGCTGACCGTGCCATTGGGAATGGCCTTCACCGTGATCGCCAGCAGCCCTCCGTTCGAGGTGGTCGGGGATGTCAGCGAGTAGGGCCGCCAGTGGCGCACGCCGTCGACGTCGACCCCGATACGGACGTACTGTCCAGGCACATGCCCCCGCCACGACCTGCCAGGACGGATCTGGACCGTGGCGGCGTGCCTCGTCTCGCGAGTCACTGACACGACTCGTCCGCGAAGCTGAGCTGTGGCCCGCATCGGAGCGACCAGATCTAGGTAATCGTCGGGAAGCAACGGCGTCGCGACCGATTCAGCCAACCATCGAACGGCCAGCCTGAGCGCAGTTCGCGCCACCCTTGGACTCCGAACGGTAGCCGTGATCACTCCCAATCCCGACTTGTGCGTCACTGCGCACCAGCGCACATGGCCCACGCCTGCGGCAGCAGCACTAGGCCCGACCGACCGAGGGCCGCGGGGTCTGACAGGCGCGCAGCGCCTCCTCGAGGTGACGTGATGACCCGGTAGTGTAATAGCTTTTTGGATGAGCCCCCACCGTGCCCAGCAACGGAGGCTGCGCCGGGTCAGCGTTGTAGCATTCGGCGCGAGCCTTGCACAGGCGGGACTCTGGACCTGGTGCCGGTCGATCGGGCGAAGCGCGCAGCGACGGGCTGACCGGGCGCGGTGAGCCGTTCATCACCGGGATCGGGGTGTGGCCACGCTTGGATCTGTTCCGTGTGCCCGAGGTCCGGCAGGTCGCCAGATGACAGGAGTGTGCGGACTGGAATCGTTGAATCGGCCCCCTGATCTTTGATACGGCATCGATCTCGGTTCACGATCGAGATCCGGTGCACGGCGCCCCGCCCCTCTCTCAATGGGGCACTATCCGAGCAACAGCCCCAAGAACGAACCGGCTGACGGACCACTGAGAGAACCAGCGTGGACGACCAAGCGTTCGAAGGTCGGCTCCGCCGTCTCGACCAGCGCAAGAGGAGTTCCTCGATCGCCTCCACGTCCTGGACCAGCGCGACCCCGCGCTTCTGCAACCGCTGGAACGGCTCAATGACGAGCGTGTTTCAACAGATCGATTCCCTCCGTCAGTTGCATCGCTACGCACGCCGCACCCCTACGCCGGTGGAGACGCGGTTCCGGTTCGTGTCGAGAATCCTGGACGGCGTCACCTTGGCGACAGTCGGATGGGTGACTTCACTGTCGTTGCGAGCATGGGCCGGCGGGCGACCGGCGCCGAACTCCGACGCTCAGCGCGCCATCGCGACCGCAACGCCGTCGAGCGGGCGATGAACAAGCTCCGCAGCGGCCGGCCAATAGTGAGTCGCTACGAAGAAGCTCGGCTACAAGTACCGAGGCACCACGGCGGTCACGACCCAGGATCTGGCTTCGCGACCCTGGCGTGGTGGATTGTCGTACAGGCCCGAGTCGGGTGAGATGCTCACCTACGTGACAGGCTGACCGCCGGTGACAGCGAGCATCTCCGCGGTGATGTAGCTGGACTCCTGCGAGGCGAAGAAGACATAGGCAGGGGCCACCTCCGCGGGTTGGCCCGCCCGGCCGAGGGGTGTGCTCTCGCCATGGGTCTGCGCCTTCTCCACCGGCATCGTCGCCGGAATCAGGGGCGTCCAGATGGGGCCGGGTGCGACCGCGTTGACCCGGATACCCTTTTCGGCTACCCCTTGGGCGAGCGCCTTGGTGAAGTTGTGGATGCCCGCCTTGGTGGTGGCGTAGTCCATCAGCTCCGGTGACGGCGTCACTGCCTGGACTGAGGAGGTGTTGATGATGGTAGCGCCGGGTTGCATGAGCGGGATCGCCTTCTTGCACAACCAGAACATGGCGTACAGGTTCGTCTTCATCACCCGGTCGAACTGTTCGGTGGTGATGTCGCTGATGCCTCCCATCTGCACCATCTGGTAGGCGGCGTTGTTGACCAGGATGTCGATGCCGCCGAGCTCGGCCACTGCGGTGTCGATGATGGCTTGGCAGGTGGACTCCTCACGGATGTCGCCGGGACATCGGATCGCCCGACGACCGGCGGCCTCCACCAACCGGACGGTCTCGTCCGCATCAGCCTCCTCCTCTGCGAGGTAACTGAGCACGACGTCGGCGCCTTCTCGGGCGAAGGCCAGGGCGACGGCGCGGCCGATGCCGGAGTCACCACCGGTGATCACCGCTCGCTTGCCACTCAGCCGGTCGCTGCCTCGATAGGACTCTTCGCCGTGATCAGGCTGGTCCTGCATCGACTGAGACTCACCTGGGTGGGTCTGTTGCTCATCGGTGTGCTGAGGCTGCTGGTACTGCTCGGTGGGATCGGTCTGCTGCGTCTGATCGGGCATGGAACCTCATTACCCGGCGGACGGTTGCAGAAAACCGGGCTGCAACCGACTATCTCCGCAGTGTTCATGGCCGTCTACCGCTCATGCTGGTCGTCGCCGTCAGGATCCGCATCATCACGATGCCGAGCGTCGACCCGACGCCGCGCCTCCGCCTGCCGTCGAGGAAGTAACCGCTGAGGCTCCAGACCAGCAAGACGGCTCGTCCCGTCGGGCGCGCCGCAAGCCGACCGAGGCGCGACACGCTCATTGCGCCGCATGGGATGGTTGCTGCTGCTCCAACATCAACCTGTCATTTCAACCTGTACGGACACGCCACCGGGCATCCACTGAATCTCCTAGGCAGTCTGCCGTTTCGGCGCAGCAAGGTCTGGCTTTGACAAGGTCGATTCAGCAGTGAGTCTGACTCCGTCTTCTCACGGAACGCCATGATTCGCGAACGCCACTTCGTCCTCACATCACAAGCAGGCCGTCGACTGGTCGGTCGACTTGGACCTCCGGACATCAACCAAGACCAGGACGACGATCCAGCTGGGAGGACGCCGACGAAGTTCATGCGGATAGCGGCGCGACGAGCCGTTGGGCTTGCCGCACGATCAGCGGTCAATGTCGAGCGATGTCTGCGGGAAACCGATGACGGCGGCGTTGTCATCGTTCTTTCGACGTCCGTGCTGGGCTCTTCGGTGTACCTCATTCTGTGGTTCTTCTTGATCTACTCCATTGTCGGGGTCATCGTCGAGATGTTGTTCTGCCTCGTCGTCGAGGGCGTGCTGGAATCACGCACCGGTCTGCTGTACGTTCCGCTCCGTCCTATCTACGGCGTCGGCGGAGTGGCGTGTGAGTTGCTCCTCCACCTCACGCGGGAACCGATCTTGCTGTTCTTGTCTGGCATGCTTGTGGGTAGTGCGGTCGAGTACGGTGCCGGGCTCTTCGTGGAGAAGGCGTTCGGCACTGCCTCCTGGGACTACAGCGAGAAGCGGTGCAACGTGCACGGCAGGATCTGCCTGCAGTACTCCGTCGCTTGGGGTCTGCTCGCCGTGCTGGTGGCCTACCGCCTCGATCCCCTGTTCTCGTGGGTCGTCGGCGTGCCAGACCGCCAACTCGGTGAGACGTTGTTGACCGTGTTGATGCTTGTCACGCTGCTGGCTGGGGGGCTCACCGCTGCCGCCCTGACTCGCATGCGCGAGCGCGTCGCGGGTCTGCGAGCTCGGGTGTCGGGTCAATCAGTGCCTGTCATCACTACGGCCTGGGATCGCCTGATCGATCGACTGGTACCTGAGCCGGTGATCATCAACAGTTTCCCGCGCGCGAGCTTGACGACGGAGTTCATGGAACTGACAGGAACACAACGAGGCTGGATCCGGATACCGGCATGGCCCGAGCGGCAGCTCATCGGGCGCGAAACCCGACGCCTAACACGAAGGGACGTGGCCCTCGCCAGCGCGATCACGAACGCCGAACCGAGGGTTCAACCGGATCATCAAACAGACCGAACGCGTCGGCTGCGGATTCCGAAACATGATCGACTACCAGCGGCGTATCCTGACCCGCATCGCGGTCACCCCAACCACGATGGTCAGCAGCATGAACGAGGCAGTACCCGCTCAAACGCGTAGAGCCGCTCTACCTGAGCTGGGTACTCCGACGAAGTCTGACCAGAGCACCGCCGGAACCTCACTCGAGCCCCGCAGGTCGCGCAGAAGAGAAGAGCGTGGATCCACTGTTCGCCTCGTTGACGACGAGTTCAGCCGGAGACCGGGTGTCCAGTAAGCGCCCGCACCGCTGACAGGAAGGCCGCATAGCTCCATGTCAGGTCTCGGACGCTTTTCTCGTAGCCGGTCATAGCGTCGAACTGCTCACTCAATTCAAGATGGTCGCTGTGGTAGACGATGGCTTGCAGCATGGCTTTGCCCGCTGATCGGAGCGCCTCGGCGACGTCACCTGGCGATGTCGCAGCGCCTACCTTCAGTCTCGTGAAGAACGGCGCGGACAGATCGTCCAGCGGCACCACGTCCGAGGTCTCGATCTCTGAGGCGAGCATGAAATACAGTTCGGCGAAGTTGGCTGTGCACAGCGCCCATGGGTGACCACCCAGACTGTTCGAACCTCCGTCGTATAGATCACCGGGGTAACGTCCGAGCATCGGACCGCGACCGAGGGCCGCATCGGCCACGTTGACCGGGTAGACGTCCGGCGATCCGGTGTCCGCCCAGTGAGCCAGCAGCTGGGCCGCCGTCGCCAGCAATCGGGTGTCGGTCACGCTGGCAGCGCCGTACACGGCGGCCTGCACGATGTCGATGTTGGGATCATAGCCATCCGGCACGACCGGTTGATCAGGATCACCCGGTGCTGGGCCGCCGATCATGCTCACGTAGATGCTTCCGTTCCAGTGAGCGGCCAGTGCATTTTCGAGCCAGCCGATCGCCGCAGCCATTCCGTCAGGGACGGGGATGCCGATCGTGTTCGCCGTGATCTCCCGGAAGCAGCGCAGCTGGACTGATCGGGCGAAGAAGGAGTATCCGATGTGCTCCTCCCACAGGTTGGTGGTCTGCTCCCGGTAGACGCTCAGGAGGAAGTCGACGTTGCGGGCGATCAGGTCGTTGGCGATGGCCTGGACGTCACGGGCGAGCCGGGAATGGGCGGCGAGGATGGTGCTGCTCTGCATCGCTGGACCGTCGTTCTGTTCCGACCAGGGCCGGGGCCGCCCGTCGATCGTGAAGCAGGCATGGCCTGTGGTGGGAACGGCGTTGCGCTGACACAGGTCAGCGAAGGCCACGTAGTCCTCGACCGGCCCGGTTGGCTCATCCGGGCGGGGCGAGGTCGCTTCCGCCATCTCCTTCGCGGTGATCGCGGCGTCGCGAACCCAGTTGAACACGTAGTCCTGGCTGATGCCCGGCGCGTCCGCCGGATAGGAGGGGGCGGCGATCACACAGCCCGGCTTGGACACCAACGTGTGGGAGGAGTCGGTGAACGGGAAGCCGTCACTGGCCACATTCCTGATCATCAGCGCGTACATGTGCTGAGCGATCCGGTCCAGATCAAGGGCGTCGTAGACCAGATCAACCCGGGCGGGAGGAAGGGCGGCAACCCCGGTCAGCGCCCGGGTGCCACCATCCACCGGGTCGGCCCGGAGGCCGTCGCCGCCATCCCTCCCACTCGCGGGAACGTGAGCAACAGACCGGGACCAAGCCATCTCGTCGATGCCACCTTTCGATTCCGGCCACGCACGGTTGGACCGTGCCAGACCACTGCGGCTTACGGCGCACACGCGGGTCCTGCTGAAGCTCGGGATGTCCGATCCCACAACGATGCACCGCCCGATCGAGACCATAAACCTCCCGGGTGCTCGAAGGAAGAACGTATCCACCGTCTCGCTCGGATCAACGCTTGGGTACCGGGCCCTCGAGGTTGTAAGGCGGCACCCAGGAATCGGACAGCTGCGACCCAGATGAGATCCGTCAGAAGCCAGATGGACGAGACCCCGTTCCCGAGCTCGCCTACTTCCGAGGAACTCACCGCACGGCTCTGACGGGCTGCATCGAGGTCAGCGCGCCAGCTGGTGGCTGAGAACTGCGGTGCCCACCACGGGTATGAGACACCCACAAACAACTGGCGCTGGGACCCTCAGCGAAGCATCCTTGGATGACTTGATCGGGGTGCATGGTGCTTCGCCTGGGACCGGACATGGGATATCTGTCGCAGCGACCGTGAGGCGATGACGAGGAAGGTCCGGCTGCCGCCCGGAGTAGTTGAATGGGATAGACAACTGGAGGAATGATCAGCATTCTTGCGCTGTCCGACAGTCTCCGGCAGCCGCCCACCGACCTGGGCAGACGCGGATGGCTCCGACCCGGCCTCTCCCAGTGCCGATGCGGCCCGCTCGTTCGCCGTCTTGGCCGGCCACGAAACCTGCCGGCAGCTCGTCGTCGAAGAGAAACTGGAGCCTCCAGCGGTATCGCCGCTGGCTCCCCGCCACTGCACCATCGAACTCACCAATCTGAAACGCCCAGAAGCCTTGGCCCCTCGGGGCGTGGTTCCGGCCGATGGGATGAACCCATCTGGGTCCAATTGAACCACTGCAGCAGCCCTACACTTCGAACAGGTCCGCCGGACCGATGAGAAGGGCAAACGCCATGCCAAGCACGAACCGGTTCGACGCACGTTCCAGAATTCGACGAGTCGTAGCCGGCATTGTCGCGGCGGCAGTGGCCGTGCTTCCGGCACTGCCGGCAGACGCGTCCGCTCGTCACCGGGCCAGCCTGGTTGTGATGACCCAAAACCTTTACCTCGGCTCCAGCCTGGCGCCCGCACTGACGGCGACAAGCCCGACGGGATTTGTCGCCGCAGTCGCCCAGATCTACACCACCGTTCAATACACCAACTTCCCCGCGCGAGCCGAGGCGATCGCCGACGAGATCGCCGCCAACAAGCCCGATCTGGTCGGACTGCAGGAAGTCACCAACTGGACAACGACAGGCGTGAACAGCCCTCCCGGCTACGACTTCCTCGCGATCCTGCAGGCTGCGATAGGCAACCACGGACTGGACTACTCGGTGGCAGCCGTGTCCAACAACGCCTCGATCGGACCGGTACCACTGGCGCTGCCAGGCTGCGTTCAGCCCGGACCGACGATCACCTGCACCGTGCAGCTGAACGACCGCGACGTGATCCTGGTCAACGACCACACGCGTCGGCTCAGATGGGACAACCCCCGCACCGGGCGCTACCACGCCCAACAGGTACTCCCCTCGCCAGTCGGCCCGCTCTCCTTCGACCGCGGCTGGGCCAGCATCGACGCGCGCCTGCACGGACACCCCTTCCGGTTCACCACGACCCATCTCGAAACCGAGAACTTCCCCGCTACACAACAGGCTCAGGCGACAGAGTTTCTCGCCGGACCGGGACGGGGCGGCACCATCATCGCCGTCGGCGATTTCAACTCCGCCGCCGACGGCTCGACAACGACCTCCTACCGACAGCTGACCGCGCCAAGCAAGTTCCGCGACACCTGGAACGACGAGCGCGTGTTGGCCCTAGGCAGTACTTGCTGCCAGGTATCGAATACGCCCCCGCTGGCGCCGGGAGCGCTCAACAACCCGACCTCAACGCTGCGGAGCCGGATCGACCTGATCCTCAGCCGGGGCGCGGCACGCTCCACCGGCGACAACGCCATCCTGGTCGGCGACGAACCATTCCGGACTACCCCACCGTTGTGGCCATCCGACCACGCCGGAGTCATCGTCAAGGTCCGGCTCTAAGCAGAGCAGCCCCCGTGGATCTCCTCGTGTTCGAGGCCGACGTCGTTGGACCACACCCAGCGCGCCGGCGCGAATGCAAAGTAGCAAGCAAGATCATCGGAGTGATTCGCCAGCGACATCCTGGACCCCCCGTCTTGCCGAAACGCTCGCGACGTCACGATCGAGGCCGCCCGGTACTGATTTGTCACCGTGCTGGGCACCGCCAACGGCGATGCCGAGCAGGGATGCACCACTATCCCGCGAGCACCGGGCATCCGGTGTTATCTCCGCGTGCAACGAAGACGGGTGGCGCCTTCGACGACGGCGAAATCGAGACAGATCAGGTGGGAGGCGACGCCCGGCGATCCTCGACGATGTCGACCGCCGTCAACAGGTCCGCCTGACCTTCCGGCCTGAAGCCGGCGCCGGTTACACAACCTCAGTGGCGGGTATGGGTGCTGACGCACACGCTGCTGAGGTTCAAGATGATCTGGCGTCCGGGCGGGTACTGACAGATGTCGTTGTACTCGGGGAGCCGAAACACAACCTGGTCATCGGTGACCGCGTAGCTCACCACCACGGTCTCACCCCAAGACCCGGCTCTTTGCCAAGTCGAGCGTGTCGCCGCACACCAGGGGCGATAAGGGCTTGGCGCTGGCAGCCGAGGCGTCGGATCGGGCCTCGAGGCCCGGTACAGCGGCCGGGCCGTCACCGACGATGCGTCACCGCCAGCCCGCGACCTGACCGGTGGGTTGATGATGATTCGGTGACTGCGCGTCCTGTTTCACTGCTGTGCCCCGTCGTGGTCGGTCGGGATGCGGAGTTGGCTGCGCTTCGGACTGCGCTGATCGAGGCTGAGTACGGCCGTGGCGGTGTCATGGTGCTGACCGGGGGTGCCGGGATGGGCAAGACCCGCCTGCTCGGGGAGGTTCTGGACGCTGCGCGCGGTCATGGGGACGTGGTAGGCGCGGGCCGTTCAGTCCAGTCGGCGTCTTGCAACAGCCTTCCGGCCGCTGGTCGAGGCCTTGCTGCAAGCCATGCGAACCAATGACTCCGCTCCGCGAGAGTGGCCGACGGATTCGCTGTCCGTGTTACGTGCGGTGCCGCCTTTCGGCGAGGAGGGCGCCTCGATTGTCGGCATTTCCGCGGGCGGTCTGGAACTGGCGCGCGGTGAAGCGGTGCTGCGACTGCTACGACATCTGGCGGTGGAGACACCGTTGGTCGTCGGCTTGGAGGATCTGCAATGGGTCGATGCGGACACGTTGAGCATCCTCGAGTACCTGGCGGACAACCTACGCGACGAACGGGTGCTGTGCATCGCCACCGTGCGGTCGCAGCCTCGTTCAGCCGCGTACGAGCGGCTGTGGGCGTTGAAGAGCCGCAGGAGCGCCGCCGTGCTCGCGCTTGGCCCGCTAGCGCATTCCGAGGTGGTGGAGATGGTTCGGGCCTGCTGGCCCGGGGTCCCTGCAGCGGAGATCGATCGGGTCCTCGCGGCTGCCGACGGGGTGCCCTTCCTGGTCGAGGAACTCCTCGCGACGCCGGGTATACCGGAGACTTTCGCCGTCTCGGTGGCCGTTCGGCTGGCAACTCTGGAGGACATGGAACGGCGAGTGGTCGAGGTTGCGGCCGTGCTCGGCCGACATTTCGAGTGGGAGCTGCTTGCCGACGCCACCGGTACCCGACCCGAGGTGATCGCTTCGGCGCTGAAACACGCAGTCCGTGAACTGCTGCTCACGCATAAAGGCGGCGCGTACCGGTTCAGGCATGCACTGACCCGCGAGGCTGTCCTCGACCAGGTGCTCCCACACGTTCGATTCGACCTGGCGCGTCAAGCGCTCGCCGCAGTGGAGGCCGCTCATCCGGGTTTTCCGGGAGTGTGGCGTGGTGTGGCGGCCGACCTGGCACAGCAAACCGGCGCGCTGGACACGGCGGCACAGCTCGTCATCGATGCCGGCCGGGAGTCACTGCGGGCCGGGGCTCTGGCGACAGCGGTCGTCTCCCTGACCAGGGCATCGACCCTCGCCGTCGAACCGGTTCTCCGCCGCGCCGCGCAGGAGCTGCTCGTCCAGGCGCTGGCCCTGTCCGGCCGCGCAGACGAATGCATGGCTGTCGGCGCCCAGCTGCTGGCCTCGCCGTCGCTGTCCCCGTCGGCCCGGTCGGCCGTTCACCTATGGCTCGCCTGGGCCGCGGTCGAAGCCACCTGGTGGTCCGAGGCCGGCCGTCATCTGACGGCGGCGGAGCATCTGCTGGCGCTTGATTCGGATCCGGCGTTGACGATGCGTCATGGCGTCTTGGCCGGCGAGACCGCCCTCGCCGTTGGTCAGCTGGATGAGGCGCGTCGCCTCGCCAATGGTGTGATTGGCTCGGGCGACGCCAATCCGGACGTGCGCTGCCATGCCTTGGTCGTGCTTGGACGAGCCGAGCGGGTATACAGCTTGGACCGCGCGAAGGCGGCCTTCGAGGATGCCCGCGCGTGCGCGGATGCATACGGCCTCCCGTTGTGGAGACTGCGGGCCCTCCACGAGCTCGGGACGATCGACCTTTTTGATCATGCGGGATCCCGCCGGCTGGAAGAGGCTCGTGAGGCGGCGGAGGACCTGGGGGCGGTCAGCATGGTCGCTGTCTTGGACGTGCAGCTGTCGGCGGCGTGCCTGTTCCGGTTCGAGCCGGACGCGGCGATCCGCCACGCGTTATCCGCGCTGGCCGCCGCCGATCGGCTACGCCTCGCCCAGCTGAGGGCAACCGCGGTGACATTTCTCGCCGAGAATCAGCCGGCCTCGACGCCACCTCGTCGTTCGTCGAGATCGCTCAGGAACGGGTGCCCGCCGCATCACTCAGCGTCGGCAACCTCGAAGACCGGCTGCCGTTCGAGGCCGGCACCTTCGACGTGGTCACCGCGTTCAACTCCATCCAGTTCGTCGACGATCCCATAGCCGCCGTCAAGAACATGAGCCAGGTCACCAAGCCGGGCGGTCTGATCAGCGTCGTCGTCTGGGGCCCAGCGGAGCAGTGCGAAAGCGCGATCATGTTCCGCGAGATGGGACCGCTGATGCCGGCCCCGCCGGTCGACGCTCCAACACCGATCGCCTGGAGCGAGAACGGGCGGCTCCAATGGCTGGCGACCTCCGCCGGCCTCACTCCACTGACCGTGACCGACGTCGCCAACCCTCTGATCTACCCCGACTTCGCCACCGCCCTGCGCACCCAGTTGAGCTCCGGGCCTGCGCAAAACGCCATTCGCCATTCGGGACTTCCCGCCGTCCGTGGCGCGCTGGCCCGAGCTTTCGCCCGCAGCCGCACGCCGGACGGGGTCTACCGGCAGGAGAATGTGTTCCGCTATCTCGTCGCGCGAGTATGACGCAACGGTGATCTGCGCGCCGCGCAGGCAAACCCCCGCTCGCACGGTCCCACATCTTGGTGCGTCGTGCCTTGCAGACAAGGCCGCTCCGACCTCGCCCATTCGTCGCACGCGGGTTGGTTGGATCGCGGCCCGCGACGCGATTGAACTGGCCCACCCAACCAGGACGTCGGCCCGGACGGCCGACGCGTCGTCAAACCGCAGCCAGGGGTCAAGTTCAAACCGCGGTAGACATGCGCTGGTGTCCGAACGTTAAGCAGGTGTCCGGCCGCCACTGAACAACTAACAAGAGGCACCGCGATGTACGAAGTGGATCGTGACGACCGGTGCCCTCCGAAGTCGGAACGCCGGTCACCACGAGGCCGTTCCATCAGCGGCGCCGGTTACGGAAGGCCCCCCTCGTCGGCGACCTTGCCCGTCGCCACGCCCTGTCCGGTGCGGGCTCGTCGTATGGTCAAGAACAGCCGGTGGGCGGTGATCAGCAGCGCCAGCCAGGCTGCGCCGAGCAGCCAGCCGAACATCACGTCAGTCAACCAATGATGACCTAGGAACACTCGGCTCAGACCCATAGCGACCGCCCAGCCGACTGCGACGATCACAGCGACTGTTCGGGCCCAGCGGGTCTTCAGCCGTCGGGCCAACAGATAGGCGACGATGCCGGCGATGACGGTGCTGTTCAACGCGTGGCCGGAGGGGAAGGAGAACGCGTACTCATACGGCGGCACCGCCTCAGCCAAAGGCGGCCGGGCTCGTCCGACGACCGCTTTCCCAACGGTGGTCATCGTCAACGACCCGGCGACGGCGATCAGCATCAGAATCAGCGGAGTACGGGACCGCCAACGCCACACCATCACGATCGTGATCAGCGAGGCGATGATGGTCATGCCGATCGGGCCGCCCAAATGAGTGAACCAGGTCAACAGGCGGGTATTGGTTTCGGTGCGCTCGCTGATGGCCTGGTCCAGCGCAGGTTGGTCCAACCCGGCTACGCCGTCGTGCTCAGCCACGGCGTCGTAGACCCCAGCACCGGCCGCCGTCAGCCCGACCACCAGCAGGAGGCCGACTGCTGCAGTGACGTAGAGCACGGCATGCGACGAGACGCCGGCGGCAAGGCCGCTGACCAGCCGGACCAGACTCCGACCCGCCCTCGTGGGCCAGCGGGTCAGATCGCGGACACCGATCCGCTCCTCCCCCGGCGTGTCGTCAGCGAGTCGCACCGTGTCACCTCCTGTGATGTCCAGGGACCCGACGAATCAACGTGCCCACCGACCACGCACACCAAACACCGAACCCAACCGCCGCGCCCTTCGCCCGGTGTCAGCGACCCGGAGCCGAGTGACCACTTCCGCCGGCTGACAGGCCCTCACACCCGCACCGAACACTGCGTCCGGCGCCGTGATCCACGCGAGCAACCACGTCGCAACCAACATCGTCGGCTTCAACGAACGACGTGGCATCGAGTCGGGACCCCAGACGCTGGAAGCTAAACGGTGGACAGCGGCCGCCGGCGATGTGCGAGACCAGATGCTCGAGACTGGCGCAGACAGCGTGGACGCTGCCAAGCGCTTGGGAACCAAGACCTTCGACGGTGCCAAGTCATCGACTGGCAAGCTGTCCAAAGGACTCGCCCAGCGGATAACCCGTCTCCGTCGAAACGGCGCCGAGCCGGAGGATGCTGGCGAAGAGCCACACTAGGGACCAACAGCACGCGTCTTCGTCCAACCCGAACAGCGGACTCGAACACCCGGACGAAGCGGCGCTCGCGAATACCCTCAAATCGGTCCGCTGGCCGACCGCGAGGCCACCTGACCATCGTGCGCGACACGCCCACGAGCCGCAGAATCGGCCTCTCGAGGGCACGAATAGGGACCGACCAGCCGTAGACCCCCGGCGACAGTCGTACCGCGTCGGATTCGGAGGGCATCTACAGTGTGGAGCATCCCGCCTGGCCGGAGCCACATTCGGTGCTCGTGACAACTCAGGGTGCCGGCAGAGTGAACCTCTGCTCCCCTCGAATCCGCTGGAACAAGGACCGATCTCGATCGAAGATCAACAATAAAACTCCTGGTCAGAGCCTGTTGATCTTGCTGGTGGCAGGTGTTGGGTTCGAACCAACGTAGGCGATGCCGGCAGATTTACAGTCTGCTCCCTTTGGCCACTCGGGCAACCTGCCACGCCGCCGGGACCCCTTGCGGCGTCTCGGCGACGATCGCACACAATAGCAACTCCGGGCGGCACCGCCCAACTCGCATTCTGTCGCGGGATGCGACCCGATCCCGATCCAGCAGAGGAGACGCCCCGATGGCCTCGGAGAGCTCGTTCGACATCGTCAGCAAGGTGGACCGTCAGGAGGTCGACAACGCGCTCAACCAGGCAGCCAAGGAGGTGCGCCAGCGGTTCGACTTCAAGAACACCGACGCTGCCATCGCGTGGTCCGGCGAGGCGATCGAGATGGAGGCCAACTCCGAGGAGCGCGTCAAGGCCGTACTCGACGTCTTCCAGTCCAAGCTCGTCCGCCGCGGCATCAGCCTCAAGTCTCTGGACGCCGGCGAGCCGCGTACGTCCGGCAAGCTCTACAAGATCACCGCGACCACCTCTGAGGGCATCAGCCAGGAGAACGCGAAGAAGGTCTCCAAGCTCATCCGCGACGAGGGTCCGAAGGGCGTCAAGAGCCAGATCCAAGGCGACGAGCTGCGGGTCAGCAGCAAGAGCCGAGATGACCTGCAGGCTGTCCAGGCTCTGATCAAAGAGCAGGATTACGACTTCGCCGTCCAGTTCACCAACTACCGCTGAGCCCTATCTCTGAGCCTTGTCTCCGAGCCCTATCTCTGAGCCGTGATGGTGCCCGCCGCCGACTCGGCGGTCTCGCGTCAGCCGTCGTGGTCGTCCTCCGACTTGTCCTTCTTCGAGCCATCGTCCTTGCCCGATCCTCCGCCGCCGGAGCTGTCATCCCTCGGCTTCTCCGACGTCGATTTGTCGGACGTTGGCCCTTCGTCGGACTTGTCCTCAGCGCCCCCCGACTTAGATCCACCCGACGTCGACCCGTGATCGTCAGCTCCACCAGCTGCGGATCTACCGTTCGCGCCGCCGCTGTCGTCGGAGCCCTGGTCAGAGGCTTTGTCGTCAGATCCCTTGTCGGAGCCACCACGCGGCTTCGTGGCCCCGCCCTTGTCATCGCGACGCTTGTCGAACCCGTCACCTTTCGTTGTGCTCTTGCCGTCCGAGCTCTTCCGCTTGCTGGCGGTCTTGTCGTCAGAACGCTTCCTGGGTGCGCCAGCGTTGTCGTCTGCAGGGCCGTCGTCAGCACCGCGCCCGCCGCTTCGCCGGCCATGATCGTCGGCCCCGCTCGCGGCGGCCGTCGGTCCGGAACGGGTCACGCTGCTCGCGGCAGCGCTCGACGTCGCCCCCGCTCTGGGAGCGGTCGATGTCTCATGATCAACGCTCTGCGGCGGCGCCATCCACAACGGGGTCCTCGGATCCGAACCGACCGGACTCAGCACCGACCAGGCGGCCGTGCCGGTGACCAGTGCTGTCAGCGCCGCCAGCGAGACGGCGGCCAGGGCCAACCGACCCAGCCAGACCCGGCGGCGCTCCTGCGCGGGCGTACTCGCTGGCCCGCCCGCAGACCACACGACTGCCCGGCCACGGATGTCAGTGCCAGTGTTCACGACCTCAGCATCGTGCAACGGCCTGGCAGCGCGCATCGTCTGTTGGTACTAGTACCCGGACAACTCGGACGTTCCGAAGAGCCGCAGCTCCCACCCGAGTCAGCCCGCACTCACCGTGCGGACCGGCAGAAGGCGGGATCAGGACAGTCGCCGACGCTGGGCCCAGAGGGCAGCCTGGGTCCGATCACTGACCCCGAGCCGCTGGAAGATGCTGGTCAGGTGCGCCTTGACGGTGCGTTCCGTGATTCCCAGCCGACGGGCGATCGTCTTGTTGGGCAACCCGTTGCTGACCATCTCGAGAACCTCCTGTTCCCGTTCGGTCAGTGGTGACGAGCCACTGCGTTCGGCGCGCCCGGCGTCCAGGGACTCGGTCGGCGCAGAGCGAACAGGCTCTCGGCGGCTGGCGATCAGGGCCCGCGCCGCCTTGGGATCCAGCGGCGAGCCGCCGGCCATCACCTCCCGGATGCCGGACAAGATCACCTCCGGCTCGCTGTGCTTCAGCAGATAACCCTCGGCGCCCGCCTCCAGCGCTTCGACGATCCACTTCTGCTCCGCGAACGATGTCAGCACGAGCACATGTGACTCGGGGCTGCGTCCCAGCACGGCGGCGGTCGCCTGGACCCCGTCGGTGCCTGGCATCGACAGATCCATCAGAACGACGTCAGGCTTCAGCTCCGCGGCCACACGGACCGCTTCTGCACCGTCGGCGGCCTCACCGACGACGACCAGATCCGAGGTTGTCCCGAGCAGCGCGCTCAACCCGCCCCGCACGATCGCATGGTCATCGACCAGCAGGACGCGGATCATCCGACCGGCACCGAGACCTCTGCGCGGGTCCCCTGGCTGGGCGCCGAACGGACGATCAGCGTGCCGCCCGCCTCGGCCACCAGATCACCCAACGAACGCAGTCCGAGATGTCCGCCCGCCAGCTGACGTTCGAGATCGGCAGGGTCGAACCCGCGACCGTCGTCGTCGACCACGAGCGTGGCGACGGCGGAATCTGCAGTGGCACTGATGAGCACCTGCTGAGCATGGCTGTGGGCAGTCACGTTGCGCAAGATCTCCTGCGCCGATCGATAGAGCACGGCCGCCGTTTGCGGTGGGAGGTCGTCGGCGCCTTCGAGATCGAGCTCGACACTCACCCCAGCTCGCTCCAGCCGTCCGGCCAGCTCGGTCAGCGAAGCGGGCAGCCCTTCCTCGGCGAGATTCGGCGGATAGATGTCGACCAGCAGTGACCGCAGATCGTGGATCCCGTTGCGGAGCCCGCTGGCCGTAGTGCGGATCAGCTCGGCATCCCGCGCCGGATCGGTCGGTCCGAGTCGCGCCGCGTCCAAGGCGTACGTCAGACCGGTCAGGTCCTGCACGACTCCGTCGTGCAGGTCGCCGGCGATCCGTCGCCGCTCCGCATCCGACGCGTCGACAGCGTGCTGCAGCAGACGCTGACGATCTTGCTGCTGGCGCTGCAACCGCCTGGCCAGCGACCAGGCGAATGGGATCTGCACGAGTTCGAGCAGCAGCAACGCGCCGAGGGCGACCGGGGCGTACGTCCGCCATTCCGCCTGGCCCGCAGTGACGACCGCGTCATACCGGAAGTACGTCTCGAACAGCAGTTTCTCCCCGTCCGTGGCCGTCACCCCGTTGTAGACCTCCAGCAGCTTCCCGAACGACTGCTCGTACACGTTCTCCGGCGCCGACAGATCGCTGATCTCGGAGTCGGTCAGACCGCTGTGCAGGGCCTCTACCTCTTCCTCCCCCAGCGGGAACGTCTGGCCGATCAGCCGCGACTCGTCGGAGTAGATGATCGTTCCGTCGGCCGTCCACACCTTCACCCGCACCAGCGATCCGCGCAGCACGTAGGACTGCATGGCCTCGTTGAACCCCGTCAAGGCCGCCGGGTCGCCGGCCACCACCTCGGGTGTGAGCTTCGGCTCGGCGATCCCGCGCGCGGTCACCCAGGAGACCTGCTCGGCCGACTCGACGGCCTTGTCCGTGCCGGCTTGCCGAGCCAGTAGCGCGAGGCCGGTGGCCAGTGCGGCCATCACCAGCACTCCGGCGATCGTGAACCGGGCGACCAGCCCGGCCACGGATACGCGTTTGCCGCCCACCGAGTCCCGTCCCGGCGTGCGAACGGCCGAGGACCACTCGTCCTTCGTCCGTTCGCGTCTCATGTCGCGGATCGTAGCCCCGCGATCGAGGCGTACGAAGGCTGTTCGTCCGTCCTAGTACCAACGTGCAATAGCGTGCTGCACCTGTGGCCCGCGAGGTTTGTGGCCATGACGAACCCCGCCCTCCGCCACCTCGGCGGCCCGCTGCGAGCGGAGCGCCCTGCCCTGACGCTCTCCTGCGTGCTGTCCGTGCTGCGGATCGGGGTCGAGCTCGCCCGGCCGTGGCCGCTGGCCCTGGCCATCGACTACGCCCTCGGCGATGCGACGCAAGCCGACCCGGTCCGCCCCAGCTGGCTGGTCGAGGTCTCCCCCACCGCGCTGTTGATCGCCTGCGGGCTAGCCACCGTCGTACTCACCGCAGTCTCCGGTCTGCTCGACATGGGCGCAGTCACCGCTGCGGAGAAGGCAGCGGAACGGATCGGTGGGGACCTGCGCGACCGGCTGTTCGAGCACTGCCTGCAGCTGTCCCCGCGCTGGCACGCTCGGCACCGCAGCGGGGAGGTCGTCAGCCGGGTCACGTCCGATGTCGGACGACTGCTGGACGCCGTCGTCGCGACCACCGCCAAGCTGATCCCGAACGTCCTCACCGTGGTCGGTGTGCTGATCGTGCTGCTCGTCGTCCACCCCTGGCTGGCCGCGCTCGGCCTGCTCGTGATCCCGGTACTGACTCTGGCCGCCATCCGTCAGCGTCGGTTGGTGCACGCCAGCGAGACGGCGGCGCGGAGCGCATCGGGCAGGTTGGCGGCCATCACCTCCGACCTCGTCCGCAACGTCGCGACGATCCAGGCGTTCGGCCGGTTGGACCGGGCCCAGACCGATTTCGGCAAGCGCAACGAGGATCTCACCGGCGCTGCCAGCCACGCCGTAGAGGTCGAGGCCCGCTGGGCACCCCGTAGCGATGTGGTCTTGGCGGTCGGCGCCGGGCTCGTCCTGGTGGCCGGTGGTCTGCAGGTTCGCGCCGGGGTGATGACAGCCGGCCTGTTGCTGGTGGTCATCTCCTACCTGAAGGAGCTGTACGCACCGATCCGCAGTCTCACCCGACTCTCCGCAGTCCTCGCCAAGGCCCGGGCGAGCATCGAGCGGATCTCCGAGGTGTTCGACGCCGACGAGATGATCCCGGACGATCCGGCGGCGCCGCACGTTCCGGCTGGCCCACTCGGCATCGTGTTCTCCGGCGTCACGTTCGGCTACGACCCGAGCCGGCCGGTGCTGCGCGATCTCGACCTGGACGTACGTCCTGGCGAGACTGTCTGCCTGCTCGGGCCGAGCGGGATCGGCAAGTCGACCCTGCTCCTGCTGGTGCTCCGGCTGTACGACGTCGACGTCGGCTCCGTCACTCTCGACAGTCGAGACATCAAGACGTTCCGGTTGCAGAGCCTGCGGCGCTCGATCGCGTACGTCCCCCAGGACCCGTGGCTCCTCGACGCGACCCTCGCCCAGAACGTCGCGATCGGCAACCGATCCGCCAGCCGCGCCGAGGTCATCGCCGCCTGCCGGGCCGCCAACGTGGACGAGTTCGTCGATCGGCTGCCGCTCGGCTACGACACCGACCTCGGCGAGGGCGCCGGGCGGCTGTCCGGCGGCCAGCGACGGCGAGTCGCGCTGGCCCGCGCCGCGGTGTCGGATGCCGCGATCTTGATGCTCGACGAGCCAACCGCCTCCCTGGACGACGCCGCAGCCGGCAAGGTGATCTGCGCGATAGCCGAGATCGCCGCCACCCGGACGACCCTCATCGTGACCCACGATCCGCGACTGGCCACCCTGGCCGACCGGGCCGTGATGGTCGATTCCGCCGGCATCTCACCGGTTGCCGGACCCAGCTACCAGCTCGTGGGAGGGAGGTGAACACCATGCAGGACAGCACCGCTCGCATCCAGGCGCCCGTGACCCACAAGTCGCGCAGCCGGTCGCGGAGCCGCAGCCGCTCACGCGACTGATCAATCGCGCATCGTCTCAGATCCCGCGTCCCTCAACCATCTCCGAAGGAGAACACCATGAAGACCCTCAGCGATCAAGACCCCGGTCAGCCACAAGTCGCGCAGCCGGTCGCGGAGCCGTTCCCGCTCGCGCAGCCGCTCGCGCGACTGACCCTCTCCGCCGGGCCGCCCACCTCACCTCTCCTCCGAGGTGGGCGCCCTGGCCGGCCCGACTCTCACCAAACCCGGCGCCCAGCGGTGCGACTTCCGTCCAAGCCCAGCGGAAACCCCAAGAACGACACTCAGCGACGAAAGGCCTCCACTCCACATGACCATCACCTCGGCGGCGGCCCTGATCGCTCTGGACGACGACGATCAGCAACCGGTGTGGACGTACGCCCCGGGCGAGGCCATCGCCGACGGCCTGCGGGCCTGGCAACCGCTCGGTGTGGGTCATCGCTGCGAGACCTGGCTCGCCTGGTCCAGCAGCCTGTGGAGTCCTGTCGTGGTCAAGCTGGCCCGGCCGCACCAGGTGAACCACCCGCGCGCCATCCGCTCGCTGGAGCGGGAGGTGGCCGCGCTGGGCGGACTCTTCCACCCCAATCTGCCGCGGCTGATCCGCGCCGCGATCTATCAACCCGTCCCGCACATCGTGGCGGAGTACGTCGATGGTCTTGCTCTGGACGACGAGCTGGAGGACCGGGGCAGTCTGGACGACGAGTCGGTGGCGCTGCTCGGCGCCCAGCTGCTGGCCGCCCTCGTACCGATCCACCGGCGCGGTCTGGCCCACCTCGACATCAAGCCCGAGAACATCATGATCCGCAACGGCCGACCGGTGCTCGCCGACTTCGGCAGCGCGCGCGAGATCGGCTCCCGGCAGCCGGCCGGTCGACCGGTCGGCACA
Organism: uncultured Actinomycetota bacterium; assembly: GCA_963797165.1. Taxonomy (GTDB): domain Bacteria; phylum Actinomycetota; class Actinomycetes; order Propionibacteriales; family Propionibacteriaceae; genus Microlunatus. The sequence goes on along the minus strand of CAWCOM010000010.1, from coordinate 504,258 downwards.
CTCGGGTGGGCCGCGCCCGAGATGGAGACCTGCCAGCCGATCGCGGCCACGATGGACATCTTCGGCGTCGGGAAGGTGCTGGCGGCGTGCCTCGACAACTCACGGCCTCCGATCCAGCCGCCAGGTCGTCGGCTCCGCGAGCTGGTGGCGGAGATGACGACCGACGACCCGGCCCTCCGGCCGACTCTGGACCAGGCCACTTCCCGGATCGCCGTCACCGTCGCCGCCGAGCACCGACCGTGGCCGACCTGGGCGTAGTAGTCCGATCAGTCGATCAGTCAACAGCGCTGCAGCGCGCCGGCAAAGCGGTCGACAGTGTCGCGTGCGGTGTAGTCGGATGGCCACATGGTCAGCTACGTCAGCCACCTCACCATCGACGCCCACGACCCGTACACGTTGTCGCGCTGGTGGTCGGAGGTTCTCGACTTCCACGAAGATACAGACGACCCGAACCTGCCCGACCACGAGGAGTGCATGATCTTCTCCGCCGACGGCCGCAACAAGCTGCTGTTCATCGCCGTCCCGGACGACAAGATCGTCAAGAACCGACTGCACCTGGACCTGCGCCCGGTCGACGGGACGCGCGACGACGAGCTCGAGCGATTGCTGGCTCTCGGCGCGACCGAGCTCGACGACCGGCGGACCTCCGACGGTCTCGGCTGGGTCGTGCTCGCCGACCCCGAGGGCAACGAGTTCTGCATCCTGCGCGGCGTCGCCGAGGTCCAGGCGCACCAGGCACCCTGACTGCACCAGGCACCCTGACCGCCAGTGCGGACCTCCGACGGCAACTAGGGTGTTCGGATGCTCCTGCCCCAGCCGACCTCGGTCCGATATGGCGCCGGGTTCTTCACGCTCGACGAGGACGAGACGATCGCTGGCCCGCGGGAGCTCACTCAGCTGGTGCGCCAGCTCCTGACTCCGGGCACCGGGCTCGAGCTGACCTCCGACCCTGGCGGCCGGATCAGGCTCGAGCTCGACGAGACACTTCCCGCGGAGGCGTACCGGCTCGTCGTCGAAGCCGATCGGGTGGCCATCGTCGCGGGCGGTCGGGCGGGGATCGGCTGGGCGGTCCAGACGATTCGTCAGCTGTTACCGCCGGCTGCGCTCCTTCCCGGCAGCCGGGTGCGGCCGCTCACTCTGCCGGCGGTCGCCATCGAGGATCGACCCCGATTCGCGTGGCGCGGGCTGCACCTGGACACCTGCCGGCACTTCGTCCCGCTGAGCGATCTGCACCGGTTCGTCGACCTGCTGGCGCTGCACAAGTTCAACGTCTTCCACCTGCACCTCACCGACGACCAGGGCTGGCGGTTCGAGTCGAAGCGCTACCCGCGGCTCCAAGAGATCGCCAGCTGGCGCCGAGAGACCCGCCGTCCCGCCGAGGAGCACGGCGACGGCACCCCGCACGGCGGCTTCTATCGCCAAGATCAGCTGCGCGCCTTGGTCGGCCACGCGGAATCGCTCGGGGTCACGATCGTGCCCGAGCTCGAGTTCCCGGGGCACGTCCGGGCGCTGCTGGCCGCGTACCCCGAGTTCGGGAACCATCCGGAGGCGAGCCACGAACCGGCGACGACGTTCGGCGTCTTCGACCAGGTGCTGAACCTCGAAGATCGCGCGATGACGATGGTCTACGACCTGTACTCCGAGCTGCTCGACGTCTTTCCCAGCCGGTACGTCCACATCGGCGGTGACGAGTGCCCCACCGCCGAGTGGTTGGCCAGCCCCCGAGCAGCCGAGCTGGCGTCGATGCGCGGACTGTCCGGCCCCGGCCAGCTGCAGCGCTGGTTCACCGAGCAGTTGCGCGCCTGGCTCGCGGCCCGCGGACGGATCGCCGTCGGCTGGGACGAGATCGCCGAGGACGGGCCGGTGCCCGGCGCAGTCGCCATGGCGTGGCGGGGTGCCACCCACGGCGTACGAGCCGCGGAGCACGGGATGGACGTCGTGATGGCACCGACTCGACGCACATATCTCGACTACTACCCGAGCAAGCGTGCGGACGAGCCATACCGGATCGGCGGGTTGGTGGAGACCCCGACCGTGTACGCGTTCGATCCGCTCGAGGCAGTCCCCGATCAGTTCCTCGAACACATCCTCGGGATCCAGGGTCAGCTGTGGACCGAATACTCACCGACGCCCCGGGACGTGGACTATACGGCGTTTCCCCGCGCCTGCGCGCTCGCCGAGGTGGCCTGGTCCGACCCGAGTGGCAGATCCTGGAGCGAGTTCGAGCCGCGGCTCGCCGCCCACCTGGAGCGGCTAGATGTTCTCGGCGTCAACTATCGTCCGGAAGCGGGGCCGCGGCCTTGGCAGCGGGGCGGCACTGGGCACTTCGCCAGAGTCGTCGGGCAGCACGACCCATCGCCTGAGTAGCGCGAGGAACTGCGGCGTCACGCGCTCGCCGGTTGGCGTCCGCCTCGCACCTCTTGGCTCGTGGCTCGGCGCTCCATTCAGCTGTGCACCGCGGGAGCGGCACTGGTCGAGACGGTACGTGCCGCGCCGCGCCGCCAGGCGCCCAGGGACGTCTTCGCGCATTTGCGGCACACTGTGCGCGTCGGCGCCGACGCGGACGGTGATCGGTCGACGCGCAGAGTTGGCGATCGGCGCCCTACATTGCCGCTTCGCGTCAGCCACGCGACGCTCTCGCCGGGCCCAGAACGAGCGGCGCAGACTTCACTGGGTGTGGATCGGCTCGGGCCGTGGGTCTGCCGCCTATGGGTCTGGGCCCGTAGGTCTGGGCCCGTACGTCTGGGCCCCATGGGTCTGGGCCCCGTGGGGCCTCAGGCGGGGTCGGGCCGGCTCGAGGTCGTCTGGGTCGACTCCTCGCCCGTCCCCTCAGGATCGGACACCCGCTCGTCCGACTCCTCCAGAATCGCCTCGGCTTGGGCTTCCGGGTCGGCGCTGCCGGCCGCCAGCTCCTCCGGCAAGAGCTCTGCGCGTTCCTCGACGCGCTCGTCGAAACGCGGCGTGTGTTCCTCGGGCGGCACGGTCATGAGCGGAGCCTCTCGGGCGTGGGGAGTGATCCTGGGCGACACGCCTTGCCCTCGCCCGGGATCAAGACGAACGAGCCAGACATTGCGCAGCCACGGACCACGGAGCGCGGACCACGACCGTTGGGCACGGTCACCAGCCCAGCCTGCCACCTGCGCCGGCCCATTCGGACGATGGGGCGGGCGAATGAGGGCCCGTACGCACCAAGCGCAACCCACTTGCCTGACGGGGCGGGCGAATGAGGACCGTACGCAGCAAACCCGGCTCCACTCGCCTGACCGGGCGGGCGAATAGGGACCGTACGCACCAAACCCGGCTCCACTCGCCTGACCGGGCGGGCAAATGGGGACCGTACGCACCAAACCCGGCTCCACTCGCCTGACCGGGCGGGCAAATGGGGACCGTACGCACCAAACCCGGCTCCACTCGCCTGACCGGGCGGGCAAATGGCGCGGGGCCGGCCCTCTAGGGCGCTCACACAGGGCACTCATTCGGACGACCGGGCTGGCGAATGAGGGGCGGGTACAGTTCGAAGCGGGGTTCAGGTTCGAGCACGATCGGCGGGGTATGGGCCGTGACCTGCGTCTCGGCGGCAGTGGACAAGGGAATATTCGCGACTTGGCCCGCCCTATCATTGACGAGGCCCTGATGCCGGTCGACCCGACCGCGGGCCTCACGCGTGGGCCGACCCGAGGTCCCTCTCCTCGTGACCAGCCGGCCTGCGAGGAGGCACGCGAGGAAGGAAGAAGGTCAACCGTTGACCCAGGTGCAGACTCTCGACCGCGTCGTCATCCGCTTCGCGGGAGACTCCGGCGACGGTATGCAGCTGACCGGAGACCGGTTCACCGCCGACTCGGCGACCTTCGGCAACGACATCTCGACGTTGCCCAACTTCCCCGCCGAGATCCGCGCGCCGCAGGGCACCCTCCCCGGTGTCTCCAGCTTCCAGCTGCACTTCGCCAACTACGACATCATGACGCCCGGCGACCGGCCGGACGTGCTCGTCGCGATGAACCCGGCTGCACTCAAGGCCAACATCGCCGACCTCCCCCGCGGCGGCCTGATCATCGCCGACAACGCGGACTTCACCAAGCGCAACCTGGCGAAGGTGGGCTACGACGCCAACCCGCTCGAGGATGGCTCGCTCGCCGACTACCAGCTGCACTCGCTCGACCTGACCGGGATGACGGTCGAGGCGGTGAAAGAGTTCGGGCTGTCCCGCAAGGACGCCTCCCGCGCCAAGAACATGTTTGCGCTGGGGCTGCTGTCGTGGCTCTACCACCGACCCACCGAGGGCACCCTCAACTTCCTCAGCTCCAAGTTCGCGAGCAAGCCGGCGATCCGCGATGCCAACATCACGGCCTTCAAGACCGGCTACAACTTCGGCGAGACCACCGAGGTCTTCGCCGTCACGTACGACGTCGCTCCCGCCCCGATGCCGCCCGGCCAGTACCGGCAGATCTCCGGCAACCTGGCCCTGGCGTACGGCCTGATCACGGCCGCCCGCAAGGCGGACCTACCGCTGTTCCTGGGCGCTTACCCGATCACGCCGGCGAGCGACGTGCTCCACGAGCTGAGCAAGCACAAGAGGTTCGGGATCACCACCTTCCAGGCCGAGGACGAGATCGCCGGAATCGGCGCCGCGCTCGGTGCGAGCTTCGCCGGCCACCTCGGCGTCACCGCGACGTCCGGCCCCGGTGTGGCACTGAAGGCAGAGACGATCGGCCTGGCCGTGATGACCGAGCTGCCGCTGATCATCTGCGACATCCAGCGGGCCGGGCCGAGCACGGGCATGCCGACCAAGACCGAGCAGGCCGACCTGCTGCAGGTGATGTTCGGCCGGAACGGCGAGGCCCCCGTTCCGGTGCTCGCCGCCCAGTCGCCCGCGGACTGCTTCCCGACCGCGATCGAAGCGGTCCGGATCGCGATCAAGTACCGGACCCCGATCATCGTGCTCTCCGACGGCTACATCGCCAACGGCGCAGAGCCGTGGCCCGTGCCCGATCTGGCGTCGATCCCGCCGATCGACACCGATTTCGCGACCGAGCCGAACTCGACGGACAAGGCCGGCAAGGACATCTTCCTGCCGTACCTGCGCGATCCGGAGACCCTGGCCCGGCCGTGGGCCAAACCCGGCACAGCCGGTCTGCAGCACCGGATCGGTGGCATCGAGAAGGCCAAGAACACCGGTGCGGTCAGCTACGACCCCGCCAACCACGACGAGATGGTACGCACCCGCCAGGCCAAGATCGACGGCATCGTCCGCGACATCCCCGACCTGGTCGTGGACGATCCGGCCGGCCCCGACGGCAGCCACGCCCGCGTGCTCGTGCTGGGCTGGGGCTCGACGTACGGACCGATCGTGGCCGCCGTGCGCCGGGTCAGGAAGGCCGGTCGCCAGGTCGCGTACACCCACCTCCGGCACCTGAATCCGTTCCCGGCGAACCTCGGCGCGATCTTGAAGTCGTACGACCGGGTGATCGTGCCGGAGATGAACCTCGGCCAGCTCGCGATGCTTCTTCGAGCCAAGTTCCTGGTCGATGTGCACAGCTACTCCCGGGTTCGCGGGCTACCGATCTCGCTGAGCGAGCTCGCCCGCGACCTGGAGACCGAGATCGACCTGCTGGAGGAGGCGTCCACGTGACCGCCGTGAATGGAACCGCCCGCGCCGCGATCAATGGGCAAGGCCCTTCGACAGGCTCAGGGCACGTGCAGAGCTCAAGCCCTTCGACAAGCTCAGGGACCAGAAGCGGACTGGCCGGGGTCCCGCTCGCACTGGAGCCGTTGAACCGCAAGGACTTCACCAGCGATCAAGAGGTCCGCTGGTGCCCGGGCTGTGGCGACTACGCCGTGCTGGCCGCGTTCCAGGGCTTCATGCCCGAGCTCGGGATCGCCAAGGAAAACACGGTGATCGTCTCGGGGATCGGATGCTCGTCGCGATTCCCCTACTACGTCGACTCGTTCGGCATGCACTCGATCCACGGGCGCGCGACGGCGATCGCCACCGGCGTCGCCACCGCCCGCGAGGACGTCGCGGTCTTCGTGATCACCGGTGACGGTGACGCGCTGTCCATCGGCGGAAACCACCTGATCCACGTGCTGCGCCGCAACGTGAACGTGACGATCCTGTTGTTCAACAACCGGATCTACGGCCTGACCAAGGGTCAGTACTCCCCCACGTCCGAGATCGGCAAGGTCACCAAGTCGACCCCGATGGGATCGCTGGACAACCCGTTCAACCCGGTGTCGCTCGCCCTCGGTGCGGAAGCGACCTTCGTCGCCAGGACGATCGACTCCGACCGCAAGCACCTGACAGAGGTGCTGCGACAGGCCGCCGCCCATCGCGGCACGTCGTTCGTCGAGATCTATCAGAACTGCCCGATCTTCAACGACGACGCGTTCCTCGCCGTGAAGGACCCCAGCACCTCGGCCGATGCGATCATCCCGCTGAAGCACGGCGAGCCGATCAGGTTCGGCACCGACGGTCATCTCGGCGTCGTCCGCGACTCCCGGACCGGCGAGTTCACCGTGGCCGAGGTCGACGAGGTCGGGGTCGACGCGCTGGCCGTTCACGATGCGCACGTCGCCGACCCGAGCTTCGCGTTCGGGCTGTCCCGGATCACCGACAGCGGAGTGCTGCACCGCGCACCGATCGGCATCTTCCGCGACGTCGAGGCGCCGGCGTACGACGATCTCGCCCGCGAGCAGGTCAAGCTGGCCCAGGGCAAGGGCAGCGACGACGACGCCCTGCAGGCGATGATCGCCGGCGCCGACACCTGGACCGTAGGCTGAATTTCGTGCCGGCTCGCGCTTGCTTCGCGCTTTCATGAGCCGCGAAGCGAGCCGGGAGCACAGAGGGACGCTGTACGGCGTCGCCGCGTACAGCATCTGGGGTCTGTTCCCCCTCTACTGGCCGTTGCTCGAGCCGGCCGGGGCGCTGGAGATCCTGGCGAGCCGGGTGATCTGGTCCCTCGTCACGGCCGTGCTCCTCGCCCTCTTCCTCGTCCCGCGGAACCGTTGGCGGCCCTTTCTCTCCCGCCGCAACCTGGTCCTGCTGGCGCTGGCAGCAGCGTTGATCGCGATCAACTGGGGCGTTTACATCTGGGCGGTGAACAGCGACCAGGTCGTCGAGGCGGCGCTGGGCTACTACATCAACCCGATCCTGTCGATCATCCTCGGCGTCGCCCTGCTGCACGAACGGCTGGCCGCCGTCCAGTGGGCGAGTGTCGGGCTGGCCGCCGTTGCGGTGATCGTGCTGACGATCGACTACGGTCATCCACCGTGGATCGCGCTGACTCTCGCTGCCAGCTTCGCGACGTACGGCCTGATCAAGAACCGGCTCAAGGCAGGCGCCGTCGAGACGCTCACCGTCGAGTCTGCCCTGCTGACTCCGCTCGCCGTCGGCTACCTGGTCGTCCTGCAGGTCCAGGGGCAGCTCACCTTCGGGCACGAGGGGCCGGCGCACACCGCACTGCTGGTCCTTGCCGGACCGATCACGGCCGTGCCGCTGCTGCTGTTCGCGGCAGCGGCGACCCGGATTCCGCTGAGCGCCCTGGGGCTGCTGCAATACATCACGCCGACCCTTCAGTTCCTGATCGGTGTGGTCTACTTCGGCGAGGCGATGTCACCGGCCCGCTGGGTCGGTTTCGGACTGGTCTGGCTGGCGCTGATGGTGCTGAGCACGTACGGTCTCCTCCGCGCCCGTCAGGGCCGGCAGTCACGAAGCGCCGACATTGTCGTCGATGACGTAGGCTCCGCCACAGCCGAAGGCAGGGGCACGAGATGACGACTTTCGAGGCGGTCGACCCGGATGCGGCCTTCAACGAGCTCACGACGATCAATCTCCGCGACCAGTCGCTGGACGAAACCCTCCTGCAGATCGCCGAACTTGCCCGACGGGTGATCCCGGGCGTCGACGACGTCTCGGTCACGGTGATCAACAACGGGCGGCCGAAGACGATGGTGTTCACCAGCCCGTTGGCGGTCCAGCTCGACGAGCGGCAGTACGAGTCGGGCTTCGGCCCTTGTCTCGACGCTGCCGCAACCGGGATGACGATCGTCTTGAACCATCGGCTCGACTCGCCGCTGTACCCCGAGTTCACCCGCGCGGCTCTGCGATCGGGAGTCTTACAGACCGCGGCGATCGCCCTGCTGGTGCCGCACCGGACCGCCGGTGCCTTGAACCTCTACTCCTCCCGCGACGCCCTGTTCCGCGATTCCGACATCGTGTTCGCCGAGCGCTTTGCCAGCTTCGCGGCCTTCGCCGTGTCGAACGCCGACCACGTCGACAGTGCCGAGGAGCTCGGTCGCCAGCTGCAGGAGGCGATGCGCTCCCGGGCCGTCATCGAGCAGGCCAAGGGGATCGTGATGGGTCGATACGGCCTGACCGCCGACGAGGCGTTCCGCCGGCTCGCCAAGGAGTCGCAGGACACCAACACCCGGCTGCGCGATCTGGCCGCGCGCATCGTCGCCCATGCCTCCGGTCGGGGCTGAGGTTCGGGACGCGAAGGAATCCCGCCCGGCTGACCCGGCTTTCGGTTAAGGTTTCCCAGTCACCGGTCGCCCGCGGGGCCGCTGCCCACTTCGACCAGTGCCGCGGGGCCAGCGCTCGAAAGAGATCGTCACTGTGAGTAATCCGCAGCCGCCGTCGTCCGGATCCGATCCGCAGCAGCCGTACGGCCAACAGCCGCAACAGCCCTACGGACAGCCCCAATACGGTCAGCCCCAATACGGTCAGGCACCGTCAGGTCAGCAGCCACCGTACGGACAGCAGCCCGCATCCGGTCAGGCGCAGCAGCCGTACGGGCAGCAACCCTATGGGCAGCCGACACCGCCTCCTGGCCAGGGCGGCCCGGCCGGCTACGGCGCACCCGGTTACAGCCCCATCCCGGACGGGCCTGGCGGCCCGGCGGGACCCGCCGGGCCAGGTGGCCCCGGTGGTCCCGGTGGTCCAGTCCCGCCCGGCTACCAGCCGCTCTACGGCCAGCCCGGCCAGCCTGGCGGCCCCGGCCAACCCGGCGGGCCGGGCCAGCCGCCGAAGAAATCAGGCATCCCCAAGGTCGCCATCATCATCGGCGCCGGCGTCATCGTGCTGATCCTCGTCATCGTCGCAGCCGTGGCGCTGGCTGGTCGCGGCTCTCAGCCGAGTGCCGGCGGCGGTGGCGGGACGTCCGCGCCGGCGCCTGAAGCCACCAAGGCGTCGGACGCGGTCAAGGGCTACCTGGACGCCTTGGCGGCCGGCCAGGCCGAGGCCGCTCTGGCCTTCGGCAAGGACCAGCCGGCCGACAAGACCTTCATCACCGACGCGGTGCTCGCCGAGTCCCTCAAGCGGGCGCCGATCACCGACATCAACGTCCCCGAGGTGGCCGACGAGAATGCCTACCAAGTCTCCGCGACCTACAAGATCGGTGGTCAGGCGGTGAACGAGAACTTCTACGTGAGCAAGGAGGGTGACACCTTCCAGCTCTCCAACACCACGCAGGATCTCGATCTCGGTTCGGCCCGGAGCAACACGGTGCCGATGATCCTCAACGGCGTGAAGGTGACGGCCGACAAGGTGACGCTGCTGCCCGGCTCGTACGCGGCCACCAGCGGGATCGCCAACATCAACTACGGCAGCAAGAGCACGTTCGTGCTGAAGAGCCCCGAGGACTACGCGTCGATCCAGCTGACGCCGACCCTGACCAAGGCTGGTAGCGCCGCTTTCGTCAAGGGAGCCCAGACAGCGATGAACGCCTGCCTGAAGCAGCACAGTCTGGCGCCGAAGGGCTGCCCGTTCGCGCTGACCAAATCGTCGGACCAGAAGATCAACTCCGACTCCATCCGGTGGTCGCTCAACGGCAATCCCTGGTCCAACCTGAAGCCACGGCTCGACTACCAGAATCCGGCCATCGCGCAGGCCTCGGCGTCGATGACGTTCTCCTTCCGGGCCCGTGGCAGCCAGAACGGGCGCGCGGGAACGTTCAAGCAGAAGGTGTACGAGTACGTCCAGATGAGCGGCAACGTCACCAAGTCACCGGTGAAGGTCACGTTCGAGTAGCCCCCCGCGCGCGACAACGCGCGGTTGTCCGGACCCGTGGGTAGCATCGTGGCCGTGACTGACGCCCCACCTGTGCCCGCGATCGACTTCTCCGCCTTCGACGAGTCCGTCCGCATCCAGGACGACCTGTTCCGGCATGTCAACGGTCGCTGGATGGCCGGCACCGACATCCCCTCGGACAAGCCGCTGACCGGGGCCTTCATGAAGTTGCGCGATGACGCCGAAGCTGCCGTCCGCGACATCATCACCACCATCGAGCCCGGCGAGCCCGGCAGCGAGACCGCGAAGATCGCCGACCTCTACGCGAGCTTCATGGACATCGACGCGATCGAGGCGGACGGGGTGAGCGCGCTCGACCCACTGCTCGCGTCGGTGGATGCGGTCGGCGACACCGACGACCTGATGAGGCTGCTCGGCGAGCATCTCCGGCAGGGCATCGCGGGGCTGATCGGGCTCGGCGCCGAGTCCGACCCCGGGGACCCGAGTCGCTACGTGATGTTCGCCGAGCAGAGCGGTCTCGGGCTGCCGGACGAGGAGTACTACCGCCTCGACGGATATGCGACGATCCGCGAGGAGTACCGCAAACACATCGCCACCTCCTTCGCCCTCGCCGGGCTGGACGACCCGGACGGCCAGGGCGACGCGGTGTTCGCACTCGAGACCGACATCGCCGCCCACCACTGGGACAAGGTCAAGACCCGCGACATGCGGCTGATGTACAACCTCCGCACGCTGACTGAGTTCGTCGACTCAGCGCCGGGCCTGCGGTTCCGCAGCCTTCTCGCGGGGGCCCAGATGCCCGAGCGGGCCGTGTCGGAGATCGTCGACGCCCAGCCGTCCTTCTTCACCGAGGTCGCCGAGCTGGTGAACGCCGATCGGCTGGAAGCGTGGAAGAGCTGGGCGCGCTGGAAGATCGTGACGAGCCTCTCGCCCTATCTGACCGGCGCGCTGGTCGACGAGCGGTTCCGCTTCTACGGCACCGTCCTGGCGGGCACCCCCGAGCTGCGGGCTCGCTGGAAGCGCGGCGTGGCGCTGGTCGAGGGCGCGTTGGGTGAGGCTGTCGGCAAGGTGTACGTCGAGCGCCACTTCTCCCCCGTTGCCAAGGACCGAATGGACACCCTGGTCGCGAATCTGATCGAGGCGTACCGCCGCTCGATCACCGAGCTGGACTGGATGACCGAGGAGACCAAGGCCAGCGCGTTGGACAAGCTGTCCAAGTTCCGTCCGCACATCGGCTATCCGGCCAAGTGGCGCGACTACTCGAGCCTGGAAATCCGAGCGGACGACCTGATCGGCAACGTGCTGCGCTCAGCGGCGTACGAGCTGAACCGCTCGATCGAGAAGATCGGCGCCCCGATCGACCGCGACGAGTGGCTGATGACGCCGCAGACGGTGAACGCCTATTACCACCCGCTGAAGAACGAGATCGTCTTCCCGGCGGCCATCCTGCAGCCGCCGTTCTTCAACGAGCATGCCGACGACGCGGTGAACTACGGCGGGATCGGCGCGGTGATCGGTCACGAGATCGGGCACGGCTTCGACGACCAGGGCTCCACCTGCGACGGTGACGGTCGGCTTCGCGACTGGTGGACCGCCGAGGACCGGGAAGCCTTCGAGCGGCGGACCAAGACGCTGATCGACCAGTACTCCGCGCTCTCGCCGGACGGCGCCGACGGAGGACACGTCAACGGCGAGCTCACCATCGGGGAGAACATCGGCGATCTCGGCGGGCTGACAATCGCGCTGCTGGCTTACACGATCGCTCGCGGGGACACCGAGATCGAGCCGATCGACGGCTACACCGACATCCAGCGGATGTTCCTCAACTGGGGCGCCGTCTGGCAGCAGAAGGCGCGGCCCGAGACCGTCAAACAGCGGCTGGCCACCGATCCGCACTCACCGCCGGAGTTCCGCTGCAACCAGATCGTCCGCAACGTGCCGGAGTTCTACGCCGCGTTCGACGTGACCGCGTCCGACGCGCTCTGGCTGGCGAGCGAGGACCGCGTCAAGATCTGGTGACCGCTGCACCGAGTTGTCAGAATATGCACCAGATGTGGTGCAGAGACTCTGACAACTCAGGGAGTCAGCGCTGCGATGCCCGCTCGGCACTGACCCGGGCGAGCACCCGCCATCCGGTGACCGCCAGCACCGCCATCAGCGGCAGGACGCCGAGCGCCGGCAGGATCGGCGCCGAGTACGGCAGGAAAAGCATTCCCGCGTAGCCCGCCACGAAGGCCGGCACACTCCACCAGCCGACCACACAGCGCGAGCCAGCCGTAGTGCAGGAACACAGCGGAGAGCTGTGTCTGGAGCGGATTCGCGAGCCAGCGATGCCAGATAGAAGATCTTGTCGTTCCGAGTCTCGGCCTGCGAGGCCAGATCAGCGACGAAGAGTGCGTGGCCGCCCAGCAGGGCGATGCCGGCGGTGATCGCGAGCCGGTCTTATCCCCTGTGCCGGGATGCTCGACCCGGCTCTCGCGCTCCCGCATAATCCAGTCATTCGCGTACGAGAGTGGGCTTGTCCGGGTCGGTGAGCGGTGAGCGGTGACTCCAGGTCGGTCGGAGCAAGGCGCACGCGTATCGGCGACATCTCGTCGATGCGGTGCGATAACGAGCGCGAGAACCACCCGCCCCGGCCACATCTGGGCGATGCGGTGCGATAACGAGCGCAAGACCCACCCGCCCCGGCCACATCTGGGCGATGCGGTGCGATAACGAGCGCAAGACGTCTGGACGACCCGCGATGTGGCAAAGATCATGCCGCCACCGAGAGTTCTCGAAACATCGCTGACACCACATCGCGATAGCCTCTTCGTGACAGCGGCGTCGCCTCGGGGGAGGCTACGGCGGTGACCAGGGGGGAACTCATCGGTACCGTCACCGCCGTGCCTACGGCGCGCGATCGCTGATCGGCCCGACCCCGAGCTCGAATCAGTGCTCGAACCGGGGGTTCGCTTGTGTTGGACGCGACGTCGAGCGTGCCAGCGGGCCGACCGAAAGCGGACGTCTCGGCCGCGCGTCCAGGACCGACCGCGACGCTCCAGGCAGAGACCCGCGCAGACGCTGCCGCTGCGAGACCGCCGAGTCGGCCCGTCGACGCACGACGCGCCGCTTGAGTCTTCCCGCGCCCGATCGCCCGCGCACGATGTCTCGGTCGGATGACGACGATGAAAGCTCCGCCGCGGGCTGCCAGCGCCCGATTTCCTGCTCACCATGATCGACTTGCCGCAACGGCGGAGCATTTGACGTCGAATCCCGCCGACGTCAGCTCTCGGGGACCTCGTTGAAGGTGTCGGGATCAGGGCCGGTGCGCTCGTCGCGGTTCAGCCCGTCGATGGCTGCAAGATCCTGCTCGGTCAGCTCGAAGTCGAAGAGCCGGAAGTTGTCCTCGACCCTGCTCCGGGTCACCGACTTGGGGAACACGATGTCTCCGCGCTGGATATGCCAGCGAAGTGTCACCTGGGCCGGAGTCCGGTCGATCCGCTCGGCGATCGCCACGATCGTCGGATCGTCGAGGACGCCGCCCTGGGCGATGGGCGACCAGGCCTCGGTGGCGATCCCGTGCTCGCGGTTGTAACCGCGGACCGCCTCGTTCGTGAGGTAGGGATGGACCTCGATCTGGTTCACCGCCGGCACGATGTCGCACTCGGCCGCAAGCCGCTCGAGATGCGCGACCTGGAAGTTCGACACGCCGATGGCACGGCAGCGCTCGTCGGAGTAGATCTTCTCCATCGCCCGCCAGGTCTCGACGAAGTCGCCGACGGCCGGTAGCGGCCAGTGGACCAGGAAGAGGTCGAGGTAATCCAGCCCGAGCACATCCATGGTCTGGTCGAACGCCTCGATCGCGTCGTCGTACGCGTGGTAGCCGTTGTTCAGCTTGCTGGTGACGAAGACCTCGGAGCGGTCGAGTCCGGACTCGCGGACCGCCTCGCCGACCCCGGCCTCGTTGCCGTACATCTCGGCGGTGTCGATGTGTCGATATCCGACCTCGAGCGCACTCAGTGTTGCCGCTTTCGTCTCCGGCGGTGGGATCTGGAACACACCGAACCCGAGCTGCGGGATCTCCACCCCGTTGTTCAAGGTCACGACCGGGACGTCACTCATCTGGTTCTCCTGTCCTGCTGACGTCTCCTCGACCCGGTTGGCCGCCGGAGTCCGCCAAGCACCCGCCAGACTGATACCCATGGAACGGGTCTGCTTCACACTTCAGGTACGCGAGGGCTGTCTCGAGGAGTACAGGGTCAGGCACGCGGAGGTCTGGCCGGAGATGCGGCAGGCGTTGTGGGACGCCGGTTGGCACAACTACTCGATCTTCGCCCGCGACGACGGGCTCATCATCGGCTATTTCGAGACCGAGGACTTCGACGCCGCACTGGCGGCGATGGACGGGCTCGAGATCAACGCCCGCTGGCAGGCACTGATGGCACCGCTGATCGAGGCCGACGAGGGGCGCCGGGTGGACGAGTCGCTGAACCGCCTGCCGATGATCTTCGCCCTGCACCGCTCCCCCGCCGAGGACACCTGAGCCGTGCCGTCCGCACCACTGCGCGCTGAGAGCGCATCCCTGCGCCGCTCAGCCCTTCGACAGGTTCAGGGCGCTGCGCGTCGCCGAGTGCAGGAGCGTTCGGTGAAACACGCTTTACCGTTTCATCGAACACGACGAACGAGGCGACCACCAGCGCAGCGCCGCGCGGAGCGAGCCTGCGAGCGACGCCATCAAGACGTGCGCGTCGCCGAGTGCAGGAGCGTTCGGTGAAACACGCTTTACCGTTTCATCGAACACGACGAACGAGGCGACCACCAGCGCAGCGCCGCGCGGAGCGAGCCTGGAGCTACGCCATGGACTACGACGTACGCGTCACCACGGTGTCGCAGAGCTCCGACAGCGCGACCTTGGCAGGACCCTCCGGCAGTGGGGCGAGGAGCGAACGTGCGCGATCGGCCCGGCGACGTACTTCGGCCCGGGCCTCGTCCAGCGCCGGTGGCGGCGCAGCAGCCCCAGCGCCTCGGTCACCGTCTCTTCGGAGCTCAGGTCACCGTCCAACAGCTCTCGGAGCCGGGCATCGGCCGGATCCGTCGAGCGTCGGGCGAGCAGGATCGGCAACGTCGGCACGCCTTCGCGGAGATCGGTTCCCGGGGTCTTCCCGTCTCGTCGCTGGAGATGTCGATGATGTCGTCGCTGAGCTGGAAGACGATGCCGATCTCCTCGCCGAACGCCTGCATCGCCGCCTGGACCTCCAGCGCGGCACCGGCCAGCTTGGCGCCGAACACCGCCGAGGTGGCAATCAGCGAACCGGTCTTGTCGGCCATCACGGCGAGGTAGTGCTCCAGGGGGTCGCTCTCACCCGGCCCGACCGTCTCGGCGATCTGGCCCTGCACCAGGCGCGCGAACGTCCGAGCCTGCAGCTTGACGTACTCCGGGCCGAGCTCGGCGACGAGATCGGACGCCCGGGCGAACAGGAAGTCGCCGACCAGGATCGCGATGGTGTTGCCCCACCGGGCGTTGGCGCTGGGCGCCGCGCGCCGGATCAGCGCCTCGTCCATCACATCGTCGTGGTAGAGGCTCGCGACATGGGTCAGCTCGACCACGACCGCCGCCTTCACCACGTCCTCGGGCACGGCCTCGCCACCGAACTGCGACGCCAGCACCACCAGCAAGGGACGGAACCGCTTGCCGCCGGCCGCGATGACATGCCGTGCGGCCTCGGTGACCAGGGCTGTGTCGGCAGTGGCTGCATCCAGCAACGCCGCCTCGACCTGTTCGAGCGTGGCCCGGATGGTCAGCTCGAGCACGTCGTCTCGAGTCCGTTCGGCCAACACGTCGTCATCCTCCATCATCGCCTGCGGCGGCTCGCCGATTTCGGGCACCGCTCAGCGCATGAACTCACTCGCCTGCTGGGCGAGCGCGAGCATGGGTCCTGGGAAGACGCCCAGAGCCACAGTAGCGACCACACCAACACCCACCGCCGCGAGAGTTCCAAACCCCGGACGGCCGATGGCCGGAACCGGCCCGACCGGATCGGTGAAGAACATCAGCACGATCACCCTGATGTAGAAGAACGCGGCGACGACGCTGATCACCACAGCCACCACGACGAGCCAGTGCTCACCGCCGGTCCAGGCGCTCGCGAAAACCGCCCACTTGCCGATGAAGCCGCTGGTCAGCGGGATGCCGGCGAAGCTCAGTAGGAAGATCGAGAAGACGCCGGCGGCGAGCGGCGACCGGCGGCCCATGCCGACCCAGCCACTGAGCGCGGTGGACTCGCCGCCGACATCGCGGACCGTAGTGATCAGGGCGAACGCGCCGACCGTCGCCGCACCGTAGGCCACCAGGTAGAACATCACCGCGGAGATCGAGGTCAGCGATCCCGCCGGTGCCCCGCTGGAGGCCTGGGAGGCGCCGACGAAGGCGGTCATCAAGAAGCCGGCGTGCGCGATCGAGGAGTACGCCAGCATCCGCTTGATGTCGGTCTGGGTGATGGCGAGCACCGAGCCGAGCGCCATCGTCGCGACGGCGATGATGGCCATCAGCGGCTGCCAGTCCCACCGGGCGCCGCCGAGGGCGACGTAGAACACCCGCATCAGGGCACCGATGGCGGCGATCTTGGTGCAGGCGGCCATGAAACCGGTCACCGGCGTAGGCGCGCCCGTGTAGACGTCAGGCGTCCAGGCGTGGAACGGGACCGCACCGAACTTGAACAGCAGCCCGACGCCGATCAGTGCCATGCCGGCGAGCAGCAGGCCGAAGCCCTGGGTGCCGGCCGCGATCGCGGCGTCGACCGCTGCCAGGTCGAACGAACCGGTGTAGCCGTAGAGCAGGGCCGCCCCGTACACGAAGAACGCCGACGACAACGCCCCCAGCAGGAAGTACTTGAGCGCCGCCTCCTGGGACAGCAGCCGCCGGCGACGGGCCATGCCACAGAGCAGGTAGAGCGGAAGCGACAAGATCTCCAGGGCGACGAACATGGTGATCAGGTCGTTCGAGGCCGGAAAGAGCATCATCCCCGACAGCGCGAAGAGGGCCAGCGGGAACACCTCGGTGTGCTCGACACGCGCGGCGAGCGCTTCTTGCTCGGCTGCACTCCCCGGCACCGTCGACGCCTGCGGCGTGAACACGCTCGCGCCGTCCAGCTTGCGCTCGGCGAAGACGAACAGCGACACGCCGCCCAGCACGAGCAGCAGCGACCACATGAAGTACGTCGGTCCGTCGATGGCGACCGAGCCGACGGCGGTGATCGCCTCTCCGGTGCCGCTGCTCCAGTTGATCGCGACGACGATCAGTGCCAGCACGATGGAACCGAAGGTCAGCACCAGCTGGATCGGGCGCCGCAGAGATCGCGGCGCGAAGGCCTCGACGCCGATCCCGATGCAGGCGGCGGCGAAGACCAGGATGAACGGCGCCAGCAGGCCGTACTCGATGGTCGGCGCGTTGATCTGGAGTGCGGGGATCGCGAGGGCGTTGATCACCAGTGCGGGCATCATCGGGCTCCCTCCGCGCTGACCGTGGGTTGCGGGTCGGTGACCCCGACGTGCTGCATGGTGGCCGCCACGGCCGGCTCGATCACGTCGAGCATCGGCTTCGGATAGATGCCGAGCACCAAGATCAGCAGCACGAGCGGGACCATGGCGATCCGTTCCCGGGCGCTCAGGTCGCTGGTCACCGACTGCTCGACCGCCGGCGTGAGCGGGCCGGTCATGGTGCGCTGGTACATGATCAAGATGTAGAGCGCTGCCAGCACGATCGCCAGCGTGGAGATCACCGCGACGGCCTGGTAGCGGGCGAACGTCCCGGCCAGCACCATGAACTCGGAGACGAAGCTGGACAGCCCGGGCAGCGACAACGTGGACAGCCCGGCGAACAGGAACAGCCCGGCGAGCACCGGCGCCACCTTCGCGACACCACCGAAGTCGTCGACGGTCCGCGCTCCGCGGCGCTTGATCAGATAGCCGGCCACGAGGAACAGCGTCGCCGTGGAGAGTCCGTGGTTCAACATGTACAACGTCGAGCCGACCATGCTCTGCGACGTCAGCGCGAAGATGCCGAGCACGATGAAGCCGAAGTGGCTGATCGAGGTGAACGCGATCAGCCGCATGATGTCCTTGCTGCCGATCGCCAGGATGGCGCCGTACAGGATCGAGATCACCGCGAGCGTGATCACCACCGGGGTGGCCCAACGGCTGGCCTCGGGGAAGATGCCCAGACAGAACCGGATCATCCCGAAGGTGCCGATCTTGTCCATCACGCCGACCATCATGGTGGCGCCGCCCGGCGTGGACTGCTCGGCGGCGTCGGGCAGCCAGGTGTGCAGCGGAACCAGCGGCGCCTTGATCGCGAAGGCGAACATGAAGCCGATGAACAGCCAGCGCCCGGTGTCGGTCGGGATGTCCAGCGTCATCAGGTCCGACAGCAGGTAGCTGGCGGTGCCCGTCTGGGCGGAGAGGACGTACAGCCCGATCACCGACGCCAGCATGACGAAGCCGCCGAGCAGGCCGAAGATCAAGAACTTGCTGGCCGCGTACGCCCGGCGCGCTCCCCCGAAACCACCGATCAGGAAGTACATCGGGATCAGGATGACCTCGAAGAACACATAGAACAAGAAGACATCGGTGGCCAGGAACAGGTACAGCGCGCAGCTCTCCACCAGCAGGACCAGAGCGAAGAACACGCGTGCGTCGTATTTCGGCTCCGGAGCGCGGCCGGACTCGGTGGAGATCCGCCCCGACCCGGTCGAGGGGCCTTCGCCGAGCTCGGGCCGCAGCGCGTTGTCGAAGTCGTTCCAGCTGGCCACGATCACCAGCGGGGTGACGACGGCGGCGAGGATCACCAGCGTGAGCCCGATGCCGTCGAGACCTAGCGCGTAGTGGGCGCCCAGCGGGCGGATCCAGACCACGTCCTCGACGAACTGCATGCCTCCGCCGGGGCTGTAGGACAATCCCACGACCGCCGCCGCCACCACGGTGAGCAGTGAGAACACCAGCGCGACCAGCTTGGCGCCCGGGCCCTTCACGAAGATCAGGACGAGGGCTCCCACGGCCGGGAGCAGGGCGAGAACGGTCAGCCACGGAATCATCGCTGTGCCCCCTCAGCCCAGTCGTCCGAGGACGATGACAGCGCCGACGACCGCGGCGCCGAGCACCATGGCCAGGGCATAGCTTCGGACGAACCCGTTCTGCACTCGCCGCAGTCGGCTGGACAAGGTCGCGACGGCACCGGCTGTGCCGTTCACCGCGCCGTCCACGCCGCTGCCGTCGAAGGCGACCAAAGAACTGGTCAGCTGCTGACCGGGTCGCATGAACACCGCCTCGTTGAACGCGTCGCCGTACAGGTCGTTGCGACCGGCCAGCACGAACGGGGACCGGGTTTGCGGCGCCAGCGCCGGGATCTCTTTGCGTGGGCCGAAGACCAGCACTGCGATCACCACGCCGATCGCGACCACGACGAGGGTGACCAGGCCGAAGAAGGAGAAGTGGAACAGGCTCGGCGTGGTCTCTAGCTCTCCGTCGACGGCCGGATCGAGCCAACCGCCGATCCAGTTGTTCAACATCATGCCGCCGAACAGCGAGAGCACGCCGAGGATGATCAGCGGAATCGTCATCACCGCCGGTGACTCGTGCGGATGGACGTCGGTCAACCACCGCTTGTGCCCGAGGAAGGTCATCAGCATCAGCCGGGTCATGTAGAACGCGGTGACGCCGGCGCCGAGCATGGCGAGCAGACCGACGACGATATTGTGCTGGAAGGCGATCTCGATGATCGGGTCCTTGGAGTAGTAGCCGTCGGTGAACGGAAAGCCGATGATCGCCAGGTAGCCCGCGGCGAACGTGACGAACGTGATCGGCATGGCTCGCGACAGCGCGCCGTAGTGCCGCATGTTCACGTCGTCGTTCATCCCGTGCATCACCGAGCCGGCCCCGAGGAACATGTTGGCCTTGAAGAAGCCGTGCGTCATCAAGTGGAAGATCGCGAACGGATAGCCGACCGGACCGAGGCCCGCAGCGAGCATCATGTAGCCGATCTGCGACATGGTCGAGCCGGCGAGCACCTTCTTGATGTCGTCCTTGGCACAGCCGATCCAAGCGCCGAACAGCAGCGTCACGGTGGCGACGATGACCACAACGGTCGAGGCGACCTCGGTCTCGGTGAAGATCGCGTGGCTGCGGACGATCAGATAGACCCCGGCCGTGACCATCGTCGCGGCATGAATCAGCGCCGACACCGGCGTCGGACCCTCCATCGCGTCCAGCAGCCAGGACTGCAGCGGGACCTGGGCGGACTTGCCGCAGGCGCCGAGCAGGAGCAGCAGGCCGAGCACCGTCGCCGTGGTCGCGCCCGCCGCGGGCATCCCGGCGTTGACGTCGACGAACGCGGACGAGCCGAAGGTGGCCAGCATCACCATGATGGCGATGGACAGGCCCATGTCGCCGACCCGGTTCACGACGAATGCCTTCTTCGCCGCCGTCGCCGCACTCGGCTTGTGCTGCCAGAAGCCGATCAGCAGGTACGAGGCCAGGCCCACGCCCTCCCAGCCGATGAACAAGATCAGGTAGTTGTCGGCGAGCACGAGCAGCAGCATCGCGGCCACGAACAGATTGAGGAACGCGAAGAACTTGCGCCGATCGGGGTCGTGAGCCATGTAGCCGATCGAGTAGATGTGGATCAGCCCACCCACGCCGGTGATCAGCAGCACGAACAGGATCGAGAGCTGGTCGATCAGCAGCCCGACGTTGACGTCCCAGCCGCCGGTCGGGATCCAGGAGAACAGCGGCACGCCGACCGCCCGCTCGGCCGTCGGACGGCCCAGCAGGTTCACGAACAGGGCGACACCGACCACGAACGACACCCACGGTGCGACCACGCCGAGCAGGTGACCCCAGGCGTTGCTCGCCCTGCCGGCCAGCAGCAGGATCGCGGCGCTGACCGCAGGAACGGCGATCATCAGCCAGGCATAGTCGAACAGCCCGGTGGGCGCCACCGGAGTGACGACGTCGAGAAGATTCATCCCCGCCTCAGAACTTCAGAAGGTTGGCGTCGTCGACCGAGGCCGACCGTCGGGTGCGGAAGATGGTGATGATGATCGCCAGTCCGATCACGACCTCGGCCGCAGCTACCACCATGACGAAGAAGGCCGCGATCTGTCCGTCCAACGCGCCGTGCATCCGGGAGAACGCGACGAGGGACAGGTTCGCCGCGTTCAGCATCAGCTCGACGCACATGAACGCGACGATGGCGTTGCGGCGGACCATGAAGCCGACCGTGCCGATCGTGAACAAGATCGCCGAGAGGACGATGTAGTAGGTCGGGCTCATCGCTCCTCCTCCCCCGCGGTTGTCGATCGTGTCCGGTCGGGAAGGTCCGGGCTGGAACGGCCCGGCCCGAGCCGCCCCATGCCGATCTGCGTACCGGCGTACGGATCGCGAGCCGACGGGTCGTCGTCGTCACCGGCGATCGCCCGCAGGGTCCGCCGGACAGGAGCAACCAGTTCGTCGGCGTCCAGGATCTCCCCCCGCGACTTCAGGGTGGCCGAGACCGAACGCTCCGCGATCGTGCCGTCCGGGAGCAGCGCCGGGGTGTCGACCGCGTTGTGCCGAGCGAACACGCCCGGAGTGGGCAGCGGGCCGGGGTGCTCGCCGAGCTCGGCATAGCGCTGCATCCGCTCCACGACCAGGTCGCCCTGGGACTTCTTCTTGGTGAGCCGCTCGCGGTGGGCCAGCACCATCGCGCCGACCGCCGCGGTGATCAGCAGCGCCGAGGTGGCCTCGAACGCGAACACGTACCGGGTGAAGATGAGCGCCGCGATTCCCTGGACGTTGCCGCCGTACTCGCTGTTGGCATCGGCAAGACCCTTGGGCTGCCCGACGATGGCATTGCCCACGGCGAAGACCAGCAGGCAGCCGAACGCGACCCCAGCGACGATGGCCAGCACCCGCTGGCCCTTGATCGTCTCGATCAGCGAGTCCGCCGAGTCGACGCCGACCAGCATCAGCACGAACAAGAACAGCATCAAGATGGCGCCGGTGTAGACGATGATCTGCACGACGAACAAGAAGGGGGCCTGCAGGGCCGCGTACTGGACAGCGAGCGAGATCATCACCGCGGCGAGGCAGAGCGCACAGTGCACCGCCCGCTTGGCGAAGATCAGGCCGAGGGCGGCCAGGATCATCACCGGGGCCAGCAACCAGAACGCGACCTCGGCACCGGTGACCAGGGGCAGGAGTCCGATCATCGCTTCGCCTTCAGTCCCTGGTTGATCTTTCGTGGCTCGTAGCCGCTGATGTCACCTGCGCGGTCGTCGACCTTGCCGGTGGGCGGCAGACCAAGGAAGTACGTCTGCTCGTCGTCGCCGAGCCGGCGTGCGTGCGGCGGCTGCTCCATGCCCGGCAGCAACGGCGCCAGCAGCTCGGTCTTCTCATAGATCAGCTTGGCCCGACTGTCGTCGGCGAGCTCGAACTCGTTCGTCATGGTGAGCGCCCGGGTCGGGCAGGCCTCGATGCAGAGCCCGCACAGGATGCAGCGCAGGTAGTTGATCTGGTAGACGCGGCCATAGCGCTCACCGGGTGAGAACCGCCCCTCCTCGGTGTTCTGCGCGCCCTCGACGTAGATCGCGTCCGCCGGGCAGGCCCACGCACAAAGCTCACACCCGACGCACTTCTCCAGGCCGTCCGGCCAGCGGTTCAGCTGGTGCCGTCCGTGGAAGCGCGGTGCGGTGATCTTGGGACCGTTCGGGTAGGTCTCGGTGAACGTCTTTCGGAACATCGTCTTGAAGGTGACTCCGAAACCCGCAATTGGATCGAAGATCCCCATCTATGCCACCCCATCGGTGTCGGTGTGTGGTCCTGGTCTTGCGGTGCTGCTCGGCGGCGGCGCCTCTTCGGCGGTGGCGCTGAGCACGCCGGCCAGCTCGGGCAGCACCTGGTCGCCGGTCGGAGGCACCGGGTAGCCGCCGGCGAACGCGTCGAACTCCTCCTCGGCGGCTTCCGGCTCGGGCTCCGGCTGGTCCTTCCCGCCGAAGAAGGCGAAGGCGATCAGCGCGATCACGATCACCACGGCACCGATCCGGACGACCGGGCTGGCCAGCCAGTTCTGCGTCCGCGCCACCTGGAACGTCGCCACGGCAACGATCCAGACCAGCGCGATCGGGATGAGCCAGCGCCAGCCGAACCGCATGAACTGGTCGTACCGCAGTCGGGGCAGCGTGCCGCGGAGCCAGATGAAGATGAACAAGAAGAACAGCACCTTGAGCACGAACCAGAGCAGGCCCCAGTAGCCGCTGTCGATCCCGGGAATCAGGTTGAACGGGATCGGAGCGTGGAAGCCGCCGAGGAACAGCGTGGCGGCCAGCGCCGAGACCGTGATCATGTTCATGTACTCGGCCATGAAGAACATGGCGAAGCGCATCGAGTTGTACTCGGTGTGGAACCCGCCGACGAGCTCACCCTCGGCCTCGGGCAGATCGAACGGGGCCCGGTTCGTCTCGCCGACCATCGAGATCAGGTAGATCACGAAGGACGGCAGGAGAGTCACCGCGTACCAGCTGGGGAGCGGGATGTTCAGGCCGCCCACAGCGAGGTAGTTGACCTGCGCCTGAGCGGCCACGATCTCTGAGGTGGACAAGGAGTGGGCGTACAGGAAGACCGCGACCAGGGCGAGGCCCATCGCGACCTCGTAGCTGATCACCTGGGCGCTGGAGCGGAGCGCGCCCAGCAGGGAGTACGTCGAGCCGGACGACCAGCCGGCGAGCACGATGCCGTACACGCCGATCGAGGCGACCGCGACGATGAAGAGCACCGACACCGGCAAGTCGGTGACCTGCAGCGGCGTGACGATGTCGGTGAACGGCACCCGGACGTTACCGGCCATCGGGATCACCGCGAACGCCGTGACGGCGGGAATCGCCATCACGAACGGGGCGAGCATGAACACCACCTTGTCGGCGGCGGTGGGGGTGAAGTCCTCCTTGAACATGAGCTTCATGCCGTCGGCCAGGGACTGCAGCAGCCCGAAGGGTCCGTTCATGTTCGGGCCCTTGCGGTGCTGCATGAAGGCGACGATGCGGCGCTCGTACCAGATGGTGAACAGTGTCATCACCAACAGCACGACGAACGCGAAGACGGCCTTCAGCAGCACCACCCACCACGGCGCGGCACCGAAGATCGTGAGGTCAAGAGGAGTCAGGTTCATCGGTCCCCTCCGTCGTGCTCGCCATGCGCCCTGAGCTCCCCATGCGCCCTGAACTCGTTGTCGCGCTCGCCATGCGCCCTGAGCTTGTCGAAGGGCTCCTTGAGCTTGTCCAGCAACGAATGGTGCTCCGTCGCCGGTGCCGCCACGTGTCCACCGAGCCGGTCGGTCGCCACCAGGGTGACCAGGTCCCCCGGAACGGCGGCCAGGTTTTCGGCGAGTCCGTGACGCGGCGCTCGGGCGGGTGCCCAGACGACCCCGACCGGCATGTCGTCGACGATCTCGACCGGCAGAGTGAGCGAGCCTCGCTCGGTACCGATCGCCGCGAAGTCGGTGATCCCGGCGGCGACAGCGGTCGCCGGCCCCATCCGGAGCACCGGCGGACGCGCGGTCGCCATCAGGTGCGGCTCCCCGGCCATCGCTGAGCTCTCGTCCAGACCTAGCCGCCAGCTGGCGAGAACTGCCTGGCCGTCGCCCGCGGTCACCGGTGCAACCGCATCTGTGGTCGGCGCAACGGTCCTCGGTCCGTCCCAGGAGCCAAGCTCCAACAACTCGGCCTTCGCCTGTGCCGGTGTCCGGAAGCCCAGGTCGGCGCCGAGTGCGTCGGCCAGCGCCGCCAGCACGCGGAGGTCGCCCAGCTCCGCCGGCCTCGGGATCGCGGCCTCGAAGCTGCGGTCGCGGCCCTCCCAGTTGAGGAACGTACCGGCGCGCTGCTCCATCAGCGAGACCGGCAGCACGACGTCGGCGCGCTCGGTCACCGCGGTGGCCCGGGTCTCCACGCTCACCACGAATCCGGCGTTCTCGAGCGCGGTGAGGGCGGCCGATGGATCGGTGAGGTCGGACGGATCGAGCCCGGCGACGATCAGCGCGGCGAGATCGCCGTGGCCGGCGGCCATCAGCATCTCGTCCGCGTCTCGGCCCTCCGCGACCGGCAGCGAACCGATGCCCCAGGTGGTCTGGGTGTCGACCCGCGCGGTCGCGTCGGCCACCGGACGGCCGCCCGGCAGCAGGTTCGGCAGGCAACCGGCCTCGACCGCCCCGCGGTCACCGGCGCGACGCGGCACCCAGGCCACCCGGGCACCGGTGCGCCCGGCCAGCCGCAGGACGGCGGTCAGGGCGCCAGGGATCACCGCGGCCCGCTCGCCGACCAGGATCACCGCGTCACCATCCAGGTCATCACTGGTCAGCTGGTCCAGCGTCGCCGGCTCGTCGCCGGGGACGGTCGGAACCAGGGTGGCGCCGTGCTTCCGGGCGCCGTTGCTGAGGTACGGCGCCAGGGTCCACGACTTCAGACCCTTCTTCCGGAACGCCTTGCGCAGCCGGAGGAAGATCGCGCCGGCCTCGTCCTCGGTCTCCAGCGCCACCAGGACGACTCCGGAGGCATTCTCCAGATCGGCGTAGCTGACGCCGCCGGCATCGAAAGAGTGCCCGCGACCCGCGACCGCGCTGGCCAGGAACTCGGCCTCCTCTGTCGTGTGCGGGCGGGACCGGAAATCGATGTCATTGCTGCCGAGCACCGCACGGGCGAACTTGCTGTACGCGTACGCGTCCTCGAGGGTGAGTCGGCCACCGGTCAGCACGCCGACGCCCTGAGACACGCTGCCGTCCTCGGACGTGGTCCCGGCACGTGCCGCCTTCAGGCCGCGGGCGGCGACATCGATCGCCTCCGGCCACGAAGCCGGGCGCAGCACGTCACCGTCGCGCACCAGCGGGCGGGTGAGCCGGTCCGGGCCGCGACCGTAGGCGAAGGCGAACCGGTCCTTGTCGGTGATCCACTCCTCGTTGACCTCCGGATCGTCACCGGCCAGCCGGCGCATCACGGTGCCCCGCCGGTAGTCGATCCGGATCGCCGAGCCGCAGGCGTCGTGCTCGCCGATCGACGGCACCGAGACGAGGTCGAACGGACGGGAGCGGAAGCGGTACTCCGCGCTCGTCAGCGCGCCCACCGGGCAGATCTGGATCACGTTGCCCGAGAAGTAGGACTCGTACGGCTGCCGCTCGTAGGTGCCGACCTGCTGCAGCGCCCCGCGCTCGATCATCGCGATGAGGGGGTCACCGGATATTTGTTCGGAGAACCGGGTGCACCGCGCGCACAGGATGCAGCGCTCACGGTCCAAGAGCACCTGCGCCGAGATGTGGATCGGCTTCGGAAACGTCCGCTTGACGTCGGTGAACCGGCTCTCGCCGTACCCATTGGACATGGTCTGGTTCTGCAGCGGGCACTCGCCGCCCTTGTCGCAGATCGGGCAGTCCAGCGGGTGGTTGATCAGCAGGAACTCCATGTTCCCGTGCTGGGCCTTGTCCGCGACCGGCGAGGTGACCTGGGTCTTCACCACCATTCCGGCTGCGACCTCGAGCGTGCAGGAGGCTTGCGGCTTGGGGATCGGGCGGCCGTTGCCGGCGTCGGGCACCTCGACCAGGCACTGGCGGCAGGCGCCGACCGGGTCCAGCAGCGGGTGGTCACAGAATCGCGGGATCTCGGTGCCGATCAGCTCGGCCGCTCGGATCACCAGCGTCCCCTTCGGCACGCTCACCTCGATGTCGTCGATCGTGAGCGTGACGAGATCTGTGTTTTCCCGCTCGCGCATCGCGCCTGAAGCCGACGTTGTCGTCGCTCTTCGCGAAACGGAAAGGCGTGTTTCGCTCATCGTTCCTCCAATCGTCGGCGCGCGATTCTCGACGCTCGCGGGAGCACTGCTGTTGGCGAGGTCATGCGCTAGCTCCGGCCGTGTCGCGGACGAAGATCGTGCTGCGCTCGTACGGGAAGAGCTCCCAGGCCGGGGTGTGCATGCCCGCCTCGAACTCGTCGCGGAAGAACTTGATCGCCGAGCTGATGGGTGAGGTCGCGCCGTCGCCGAGCGCGCAGAACGCGCGGCCGAGGATGTTCTCGCACAGGTCGAGCAGCTTCTCGATATCGCCCTGTTCGCCCCGGCCGGCCTCGATCCGGGACAGGATCTGCACCAGCCACCAGGTGCCTTCCCGGCACGGGGTGCACTTGCCGCAGGACTCGTGCTTGTAGAACTCCGTCCAGCGCAACACGGTGCGGACCACCGACGTGGTCTCGTCGAAGCACTGCAGCGCCTTGGTGCCCAGCATGGACTTCACGCTCGCCACACCCTCGTAGTCGAGAGGGACATCCAGGTGCTCGGCGGTCAGGATCGGGGTCGACGATCCGCCCGGCGTCCAGAACTTGAGCTTGTGGCCCTCGCGGATGCCACCGGCCAGGTCGAGCAGCTCCCGCAGCGTGATCCCCAGCGGTGCCTCGAACTGGCCGGGGTTGTTCACGTGTCCCGACAGGGAGTAGATCGTCATCCCCTTGGACTTCTCGGTGCCCATCGAGGCGAACCAGTCCGCGCCGTTGGCGATGATGCACGGCACCGACGAGATCGACTCGACGTTGTTGATCACGGTCGGGCTGGCGTACAGGCCGGCGACGGCCGGGAACGGCGGACGCAACCGGGGCTGGCCGCGGCGTCCTTCGAGGGAGTCCAGCAGTGCGGTCTCCTCACCACAGATGTACGCCCCGGCGCCCGCGTGGACGACGATCTCCAGGTCGTACCCGGTGCCGAGGATGTTCTGCCCGGCGTAACCGGCCGAGTATGCCTCGCGGACCGCCTGTTGAAGCCGACGAACGACGTGCAGCACCTCACCGCGGACGTAGATGAACGCGTACGAGGCACGAATGGCGTACGAGGCGATGATCACGCCCTCCACCAAGGTGTGCGGCGACGCCATCATCAGCGGAATGTCCTTGCAGGTGCCCGGCTCGGACTCGTCCGCGTTGACCACGAGGTACTTGGGCTTCGGGTTGTCCTGCGGGATGAACGACCACTTCATCCCGGTCGGGA
Source organism: uncultured Actinomycetota bacterium (assembly GCA_963797165.1). GTDB lineage: Bacteria > Actinomycetota > Actinomycetes > Propionibacteriales > Propionibacteriaceae > Microlunatus. Next base: position 476,210 of record CAWCOM010000010.1, on the reverse strand, counting down.
AGCCGGCGCCACCGCGGCCGCGCAGACCGGAGTCCTTGACCATGGTCACCACGTCCGCCGGAGCCATGGCGAGCGCCGTCCGCAGCGCCTGGTATCCACCGCGGCGGCTGTAGTTGACGTAGCTCCAGGCCCGGTCGTCGCCCCAGTTGGCGGTGAGGACCGGGGTCAACGGATCACTCATGACGTCCCTCTTCCTGTGCCTGCTCCTGCCGATCGGGAGGCGGCGGCGCCGACCAGCCACGCTCCTGGGCGATCTTCAGCCCGAGCAGCGACGGACCGACCGCGGTCGGTCCCTCGTCCGCGCGTCCGTCGGGGAACCCGGCGAGGACGCGCTCGGCCTGTTTCCAGGTGCAGACCCGGGCGCCGCGGGTCGCGGTGATCTCCTGGCCGGATCGGAGGGCATCGACGACATCGACCGCGCGCTGGGGCGTGGTGTTGTCGAAGAACTCCCAATTGACCATCATCACCGGGGCGAAGTCACAGGCGGCGTTGCACTCGATGTGCTCGAGGGTGATCTTGCCGTCCTCGGTGGTCTCGTCGTTGCCGACGCCGAGATGGTCCTGCAGCCTCGACAACACCTCGTCGCCGCCCATGATCGCGCACAGCGCCGTGGTACAGACGCCGACGTGGTACTCCCCGACCGGACGACGCTTGTACATGGTGTAGAACGTCGCCACCCCGGCGACATCGGCATCGGAGATCTCGAGGATCTCTGCGCACGCCTCGATCCCGGCCGGCGTCACCCGACCCTCGACGCTCTGCACGAGATGCAGCATCGGTAGCAGAGCTGAGCGCGGCTGGGGATAGCGCGCCGCGATCAGCCGGAGCTCCTCCAGCGTCTCCGCGGGCAGGTGCGAGTGGTGGCTGTAGTCCAGGCTCGGCTCGTCGAAGTGAGAGACGAAGTGGCCGTGGCCGATCAGGTTCTCACTCGCCACGTCACCGCCGGCATGACCACCGACCTGCGGCGTCGGCTCGGTGATGCTCACGCTGCCCCCCACTCCAGCTCAGCACGTCTGGTGGATCGGGTGCCCTCCGACAGGCTCGGGGCACATCCGGGTACGTTGCTCATCGGTCCACGCCCCCCATCACCGGGTCGAGGCTCGCCACCGCTACGACGACATCGGACACCATCGAACCTTCGCAGAGGGCTGGCATCGCCTGCAGGTTCACAAAGCTCGGGTCACGGAAGTGGGCCCGGAACGGCCGGGTGCCACCGTCGGAGACCACATGGGCGCCGATCTCCCCGCGCGGACTCTCGATCGGGACGTACGCCTGGCCCGGCGGCACCTTGAATCCCTCGGTGACCAGCTTGAAGTGGTGGATCAGTGCCTCCATCGACTCGCCCATGATGTGCTTGAGGTGCTCGTTGGAGTTGCCCATCCCGTCGTTGCCGATCGACAGCTGCGCAGGCCAGGCGATCTTCTTGTCGGCAATCATCACCGGATCGCCTGTCATCTTCTCCAGCCGGGCCACACACTGCTCCACGATCTTGAGGCTCTCCCACATCTCGTTCAGCCGGATCCGGAACCGGCCGTACGCGTCGGCGGTGTCCCAGGTCTGGACCTCGAAGTCGTACGTCTCGTAGCCGCAGTAGGGCTGCTTCTTCCGAAGGTCCCAGTCATACCCGGTCGCACGCAGTGGCGGCCCGGTGATGCCCAGCGCCAGACAGCCGGCCAGATCGAGCTTGCCGACGTCGCAGAGCCGGCCCTTGAAGATCGGGTTCTCGTTGCACAACTGGGCGTACTCCGGCAGGTGCTTCTTCATCCAGACGACGAGATCCTTGACGTGCTCCAGCGCGTTGCCCGGCAGGTCCTGGGCGACGCCGCCAGGCCGGATGTAGGCGTGATTCATCCGCAGCCCGGTGATCAGCTCGAACGCGTCCAGCACCATCTCCCGCTCGCGGAAGCCGATCGTCATCACCGTCAGCGCGCCGATCTCCATGCCACCGGTCGCGATGCAGACCAGGTGCGAGGAGATCCGGTTGAGCTCCAGCATCATCACCCGGATGACGTTGGCCTTCTCCGGGATCTGGTCGGTGATGTCCAGCAGCCGCTCGACCCCCAGGCAGTACGTCGTCTCCTGCGACAGCGGTGACAGGTAGTCCATCCGGGTGCAGAACGTCACGCCCTGGGTCCAGGTGCGGAACTCCATGTTCTTCTCGATGCCGGTGTGCAGGTAGCCGATGCCGCAGCGGGCCTCGGTGACCGACTCACCCTCCATCTCCAGGATCAACCGGAGCACGCCGTGGGTCGACGGGTGCTGCGGACCCATGTTGACCACGATCCGCTCGTCGCCGCGCTCGGCCTGGTCGGCGACCAGAGAGTCCCAGTCCTGCCCGGTGACGGTGTAGACGCGACCCTCCAACGGATCGCTGCTGCCGTAGGGATCCGGCCCGATCTGAGTGGGATCGAACGGATCCGTGCCCGTCGCGGTTTCAGTGTCACTGCTCATCGGCGGAGCCTCTCGGGAGTGAGGAGCGATTCCGAACGACGCGCGGAGCCCACCGAAACGAATGCCGGGTCGTTCGGAATCGCGACGAACGAGCGAGATTCCGCGAAGCCGATGAGCTTAGCGGAGCGCGGAGCGCGACCGGAAAATGCGGGCGTCGCGGAGCGCGGAGCGCGACCGGAAATCACGAATAGGTCCTTCGCTGATCAGGCGGCGGGATGACCGCGCCCTTGTATTCCACGTTGATGCCGCCCAGCGGGTAGTCCTTGCGCTGCGGATACCCCGGCCAGTCGTCCGGCATCAGAATGCGGGTCAGAGCGGGATGACCGTCGAAGATCAGCCCGAACATGTCGTACGTCTCACGCTCGTGCCAGTCCGCGGTGGGATAAGTGCCTACCACGGAAGGGATGTGCGGGTCCGCGTCGGGGGCGGAGACCTCGAGCCGGATCCGTCGGTTGTACGTCATCGACTGCAGGTGGTACACCGCATGCAGCTCGCGGCCCTTGTCCTGCGGGTAGTGCACACCGGACACACTGCTGCAGAACTCGAACCGCAGGTGCGCGTCGTTGCGCAGGTGCTTGATCAGCGTGGACAGATGAGCTCTCGCGACATGGAACGTGATCTCGCCCCGGTGCACGACGACCTTCTCGATCACGTCGCCGTAGTTGGGCACCACATCTTTTTGCGGGGGTTCGAGGGGGTCGCCCCCCTCGCTGAATAGCGCGCCGATCCGGTCGTTCACCTGGTCCCACCAGCCGCCGTACGGGGGCTGGCTGGCCGACGGAAACTCGATGGTCCGAGACAGTCCGCCGTAGCCGGAGGTGTCACCCGTGCCGCGCACCCCGAACATGCCGGTGCGCTTCTCCAGGATCTCCTCGGTCGGCGAGGCGGCCTCTACCTCGGCGCTCTTCTCGGTCGCCTCCGTGTCGGTCGTCGCGAGGTCGGGAGCGGAACCGGTCTGTGACTCGGGCTTGGTGCCCGCGTCGGGCTCCGACTCGCCCTCCGGCGTCGCGCCCTTGATCGGGGCCTGGGCGTCGGACTCGTTGCTCAGATTTCCTGGGTCCTTGGGAGTCTCTGTCACCGGAGCAGACCCTTCATCTCGTGCGTCGGCGTCGCGACCAGCTGGCGCTGTTCTGCCTCCACGTCGGCATCGATCAGGTTCTGTCCCACCGGTAGGTGCCGCACCTTGTCGCGGAGCTTGAACATCGCGTCGATCAGCATCTCCGGCCGCGGCGGGCAACCCGGCAGATACATATCGACGGGCACGACGTGGTCGACGCCCTGGACGATCGCGTAGTTGTTGAACATCCCGCCCGTGCTCGCGCAGACGCCCATCGCGAGCACCCACTTCGGGTTCGGCATCTGGTCGTAGATCTGGCGCAGCACCGGCGCCATCTTCTGGCTCACCCGGCCGGCGACGATCATCAGATCGGCCTGGCGCGGCGAGGCCCGGAAGACCTCCTGCCCCCAGCGACCCGAGTCGTAGCGCGGTGCGCCGTACGTCATCATCTCGATCGCGCAGCAGGCCAGCCCGAAGGTCGCCGGCCAGAAGGACGCGGATCGCATGTATCCGAAGATGTTCTCGATCGTGGTCAGCAAGACCCCGCTCGGCAGTTGTTCCTCAACACCCATGGTGCTCGAGCCCCTTCCTCAGTCCCAGTCCAGGCCGCCGCGCCGGAGCACGTAGACGTAGGCCAGGAAGACGGTGACGATGAACAAGATCATCTCGACGAGGGCGAAGAGTCCGAGCTGATCGAATGTGACGGCCCACGGATAGAGAAAGACGATCTCGATGTCGAAGACGATGAACAGCATGGCGGTGATGTAGTACTTCACCGGGAAACGGCCGCCGCCTATCGGCTGTGGGGTGGGCTCGATGCCACACTCGTACGAGTCGTACTTCGCTCGGTTGTAGCGGCCCGGCCCGACGATCAACGTCGTCATGATGGTCAGCCCGACGAAGGCCGCCGCAATGGCGAGCATGATCACAATGCCGAGGTAGAGACTTGTCACGGTGTTCTCCTCTTCTGCGTCCCGATGGTGATCATGCGCTGATCGTTCGTGTCGGGCTCGTTCATGCGGTGCTCGTTCATGCGGCCGGGGCGATCTTGGACAGGGCGTTGATCAACTTGTCCGAGGCGTCACCGTCCGTGCTGTCGTGCAGGTTGGCCAGCAGCTTCAGCGTGAAGCGCATCAGCGATCGGCGCGGGAGGCCGTACGTCGTGCAGATCCGCATGATCTCCGGCCGGGCGATCAACTTCACGAAGACCCGGCCGAGGGTGTAGTAGCCGCCCAGCGACTGCTTCATCCTGGTCGGGTAGGCGCGCAGAGCTCGTTCGGCGCTCGGAGTGCCGACGCCGCGATAGTGCGCCTCGGCGATGGACTCGGCGGCGACGTCGGCGGACTCCATGGCGTACGCGATGCCCTCGCCGTTGAAGGGGTTGACCATCCCGCCGGCGTCGCCGACGAGGACGAGTCCGCGGGTGTAGTGCGGCTGGCGGTTGAAGCCCATCGGCAGCGCGGCGCCTCGGATCGGTGTGGTCATGTTCTCGTCCCGGAAGCCCCACTCATCCGGTGTGTTGTCCAGCCAGCGCTTCAGCAGCTCGCGGTAGTCGGTCTTGCCGAACGCCGAACTGGTGTTGAGGATGCCCAGACCGACGTTGGACGTCCCGTCGCCCATCCCGAAGATCCAGCCGTAGCCGGGCAGCAGGTTGCTCTTGCCCGGCGCGCCGTCCCACAGCTCGAGCCAGGACTCGAGGTAGTCGTCGTCGGTCCTGGGGCTCGTGTAGTAGGTCCGCACCGCCACCCCCATCGGGCGGTCGTCCCGGGTGTGCAGGTCCATCCCGAGGCTCAGCCGGGACGAGTTGCCGTCGGCGGCGACAACGACGGGTGCGCGGAACGTACGTCCGTCCTTGGTGTTGACGCCGACGATCCGGTTGCTGTGCTCATCGACGATCGGAGCGGTGACGTTCGCGAGCTCGTAGAGCTTCGCACCGGAAGCCACCGCGTTGCGGGCCAGCAGATCGTCGAAGTCCGAACGGGGCCGGACCAGGCCGTAGGACGGGAAGTCGGCCAGCTCGGGCCAGTCCAGGTGGAACGGCTGCTGCTTGCCGCCGTAGATTCGCAGGCCCTTGTTGTGCAACCAGCCGGCCTGGGTGCTGGTGTCGATACCGAGCTTGATGAGCTGCCGGGTGGCCCGCGGAGTGAGCCCATCGCCGCACACCTTCTCGCGGGGGAACTGGGACTTCTCCAGCAGCGCGACGTTCAGCCCGCTGCGAGCGAGGTAGGTCGCGGTCGACGAGCCGGCGGGACCTGCACCGACCACGATGACATCCGCCTCGACCGCGCCGCTGGTGTCCGGCCGCGAGCGGCGCTCGGCGCCCCGAGGGCGACGGGTCTCAGATCCTGTGGTCTCAGACCCTGGGGCCTGGGATCCTGGCGCCTGGGATCCTGGCGCCTGGGATCCTGGCGCCTGGGATCCTGGCGCCCGGGGCGGCAGGGTCGGCTGGGTCTCCAGTAGCGCCGGCTGGCCGGAGGCGTCATCGGCAGGAAAAGCCGTCGAGTGGTCGGACATCGCCTCGCCTCTCCTGGTCAGATCGGGTGGACGGATCTCGCACCCCGCCACTGGTCGTGTGTCGAGTCATGGGTGGACTCGGGGCACTTGTGAAAATGTTCACTAGCTCCCGAGAGGAGAGTCTACGACTTCTGCAGAGGGTCGGCATGCGGGGCGCGTCCGGTGTCCGCAGGCTGAATTCCCAAGCCAGCAAGGGAAATTACGCATCACGAGTGTTGCGTATTTCACCGAATACTTCGTGCACGTCAGCACGAGGGGTGGAAGGTCAGGTCTCGAGGATGGGACCTGATCGTCCAGTCTGCGGTGATCCACCCTGCCAGCGGTCCAAGTCGGCGGTCGTGTCGATATCGGCGTGCAGGTCGGGTGGCAGGATCACCGGACGCAGACCGTCGCCGAGCGTCGTGATCAGCGCGCGGGCCGAGGCGCCGGATCCGCGCTCGGGTCCGGCCGCGACTATCAGTCGCTCGGCGGCCGATCGGGTCAGCGCGAGCTGGAGCGGCTGTTCGTGACCCTCCTCGTCGACTCCGACTGTGCCGACCGCGACCGGATCGGCCCGCAGTGCCGACAGGAGGAATTCGGCCGCCCGGCCCGCCGCCGGCGTGTCGCCGGGGAGCACCGCGACGAGGTCGCCGTAGCTCGCCCCGGCGACGACGAACGCGAGTCCGGCGATCATCGCCGCAGCCGGGCCACCCCGCGGCGGGTCCTCGCGGACGTACGCGACTGAACGCCCCGCTGCCAGGAGCTCCTCGCGGACCGGACCGACGAGGATCAACGCCGCGTCGGCGGGAAGCTCACTGATCGAGCGCTCCAACAGCCGCATCGAGCCGAGTGGGGCCTCCAGCTTGTCCGAGCCGAATCGGCGTGACTCGCCACCGGCGAGCACCACCGCCCAGACGGTGCTCACCGCTGGGCCGCCCGATCGTACGACCGGGCTGGTCCCGGCACTCTGGCCGCCCATGGGTCGCCAACGACGCCGATGTGCTCGGGTCCGGAGTCCTGACGGACGGGAGCGCGCCCGGTCAAGGGTCAGCCGCCGAGTGCGTCGCGCATCGGGATCAGCTTGGCCGCAGCCTCCGCTAGCTCGGCCTCGGGATCGGAGCCGGCGACGATGCCGCACCCGGCGAAGAGCCGGATCTGCCGAGGGTCGGTCTCGTCGAGCTGACCGCAGCGCAGCGCGATCCCCCACTCCCCGTCGCCGTGAGCGTCGATCCAGCCGACCGGGCCTGCGTAGCGTTCCCGATCCATCTTCTCCAGCTCGGCGATCATCGCGCGGGCGGGTGCGGTCGGGGTGCCACACACGGCAGCGCTCGGATGCAGGGCGGCAGCCAGCCGGAGCGCCGACGTGCCCCGCTCGGTGACCGCCGCGACGTCGGTGGCCAGGTGCAAGACGTTGGGCAGCTCGAGGACGTAAGGGGACTCCGGGACGTGCATCCCGGAGCAGAACGGGGCAAGGGCCTCGGCGACGGAGGCGACCGCGTACTCGTGCTCCTCGAGGTCCTTGCTGGACCGGGCCAGCGCCGCGGCCGAGGCCAGATCCCTAGGGGAATCGCCCGAGCGACGGATCGTGCCGGCCAGCACGCGAGAGGTGGCGAGCCCGTTCTCCTGCCGAACCAGCATCTCCGGGGTGGCCCCGACCAGACCGTCGACGGCGTACGTCCAGCAGCGCGAGTACTCCGCCGCGAGTCGGCCGACGAGCCAGCGCGCGTCGATGTCGCTCTCCGCTCGGGCGATCAAATCGCGGGCGAGCACGACCTTGTCCACCTCACCGGTGCCGATCCGGGTCACCGCCTCGGCCACTGCCGACTCCCACTGCGGACCGGTGAGGCCGCCGTCAGCGTACGAGACCTGGACCGGAGCGCGGACGGAACCGAGCTGTGGACGTACGTCGTCGTGGCGGAACTCTGCACCGATCCGGGTCATCCAGGATCGTCCGCGGCGACGACCCACGATGGTCTCGGGCACGGTGAGTACCGAACGCGCATGGGTGTTGTCCGGATCGAATACGAAGCTGCCGAAGGCCATGAACCCCGATCCGGCCGGCGCCTCCGCGAGCTCGCTGACGGCGACGACCTGGGAGACCATGTCGGACCACCATTGGTCCGCGTCGAGGACCGTCGACGGCTTGTGGGTGACCACCTCGCCCCAGCCGACCATCCCGTCGCCGTCGCGCACCCACGCGAACGCGTCGGCGTCGGGCAGCCAGTCCAGCAACCTGCCGGGATCGTCGATCTCGACGGTCCGGGCGTACAGCCGTGGCGGCGCGGTGTCGGGCCAGGTCACCGGCACAGCGTAGCCATCGATCGACCGCCCGCCCGACGCCCGCAACACCTGCAATCCACCCCCACCAGGTCGCCGATCAAACCTCATCGCCGGGTTCATGCCCGAAAACTGGGCGCAAACAACAACTTCGAAACGATTCAGAGTGTTGTTTGCGCCCAGTTTTCCAGGCGGTGAGAAGTTGGACGGGGCGGTCAGCGCTTGCGCTGCTTGAGCGCTTCGCGCTCCTTCTTCTGCCGCTCCAGCTGCTTCTGCTGCTCGGCCTGTCGGGCTCTCATCGACTCCGCATCCATCGAGTTGAGCAGGATCAGCGCGGCGACGGCGGCGATGGCGAACGACCAGAGCGGCGAGCCACCGAGCAACATCGGGAATGTGACCAACAACACCACGTCGAATCCTCGGAACAGGTTGGTCATCAGCCCGGGCGGCACGGCACCAGCCTGGGTGGAGACCATCGGGGCGCTGAAGTCGACGCCCTTCGCCTGCGTCCAGCGGACCGCGCCCAGCAGACCGCCGGCCGCCGTCGCGAGAGCCATCAAGGACGCGTCCGGGATGGAACGGACGACCACCCCCGAGCCGAAGCCGCGGAACGCCGCGGTCGTCGCGATGGCCCAGAGCACAGCGATCCCGGCCGGTACGGCCACGGAGGCCAGCTTGAGCTGGGACAACGAGAACGGCATCGAGCGGGCCAAGCCGCCGCTGCGGGTGAGCACCCGCAGCCCGCCGAGGGTGGCGATCAGCGCACCGAACAGGGCCAGCGCCCCGACGACCGGACTGAGCACGCTCATCCCGAGCGCATCGGCGGCGTACGGCACGAACGCCGTCCCAGCGACCACGAACAGCGGCTGCGGGAAGCGGCGCAGCCGCTGCAGCTCACGCCAGGTGAGCGCACTCAGGCCGGACCCCTTGCCGCGGGTCGGCTTGACGTGGCCGACCTCCATCGCGCGGCGGGCGACCAGGATGTCGCGGGCCAGGCCGATGTCGAGCGCGAAGAAGGCACCGGACACGCCGCGGACCAGGGAGCCGCCGCTGACCAGTCGAGTGCGCCGGATGTGGCGGATCCGCAGTCGCGCGACCACGGTCCCGACGACGAACGCCACCACGGCGAGGCCGGTGACGGCCAACCCGAGCTGGAGGGCGCGGTCGGTGCTCAGCGGCGAGGCGAACCAGCCGGCCGCGACGCCGATCACCACCAGCAGAGCGGCCAGCCCGAGGACGGTGAAGACGTACGTCAGCACCCGGGTCAGCCGTCGCTTGTCCTTGCCCTGTTGCGCGGCGGCGAAGGACACCGCCGCCGCGGTGGACAAGGCGGTCGCGGCGGTGATCACCAGGATGGCTTGCAGGCCGGAACCAGTCAGCGCCGAGACCAGCGCACCGATCACCGCACCACCGAGCAGCCCGACGACCACCGCCGAGACGAGCCGCCGGCCGAGCAGTGCCGGACGCGACACCGGAGTGTCGAGCAGCCAGAAACCCTCGGCCGCCGATGCGAGGACGGGACCGAACAGCCGACTCGCGGCCAGCGCTGCGGCGACCGCAAGGGCGAATGCCGCCCAGGGCAGCATCGATCGCGCCGACAGGCACGACACGCTGGTGCACTCGGCCACCACGCGCTGGGCCTTGAGGATGACGTTGACGACCATCGCGCCGATCATCAGGGCGGCGATCATCACGACGTACGCGTCGTGGAACGCTTCCCGCAGGTTCTTGGTGGCCCGCCCGGTCCGCCAGTCCTTCATCAGCCGCCGGAGCTCGCGGGCCGAGGCGGGGGGCGGCGGCGGTGCGTCGTCGCTGGCGCCCTCGAAGCCCGCGTCGATCGGGACCGCACTCATCCGCGGGTACCTCCCAGCTGGAGCACCCGGGTCGCCACGGCCTCGACCAGGGACGGCTCGTGGCTGGCGAAGACGATCGCGAGCCCTTGGGCGCGCTCGTGCTTGAGCCGGTTGGCGAGCCAGGACACACCCTCGGTGTCCAGCCGCTGCTCCGGCTCGTCCATGATCAGCAGCTTGCGGGGACGGACGAACGCGGTCGCCAGCGCGAGCCGGCGACGCTGGCCGGAGGACAGCGTGCCGGGCAGCTGCCCCGACTGCGGCACCAGCTGAACCTCCTCGAGCACCTCGTCGACCATGGCGTCGGGATCGGTCAGGCCGTGCGCCCGGGCCAGCAGGTCGAGGTGCTCCACGACGCTGAGGTCGGGGAAGAAGTCCAGGTCGTCGATCACGGTGGCCACATTGCGCCGGATCTCAGGCGAGGTCTCGACCAGCGGCGTACCGAGCACTTCGATGGTGCCCTCGTCGGGCCGGTCGGCACCGACCAGGCAGCGCAGCAGGGTGGACTTGCCGGCGCCGTTGCGGCCGGTCAGGGCAATGGCCTCGCCCGCGCGAACCTCCAGATTGAACTTGTCGATGATGGTATTGGGTCCGAAGGCTCGCTTGAGCCCCGAGACCTTGAGGACGGTCGGACGTTTGGCCATGCAGGCGATTCTGCCTGCCCGCGCCGAATGCGCCCGGCGCCGCGCGAGAAACGGACCTTTCCGCAACTCGGATCGGCGCACCAATCCGATCGATCCGCCGCGTCGAATCGTCTTCCGCAGGGGAGCTGCATCGGGTCAGGGCCCTGGGGAGTGCGTTGCCGCAAGGCGGAGGAGGTGGAAGGCTCAGCAATGATGAGCGTTCCGCCGTCATCGCCAGGCGAGCACGGCCCCGGCCCGATCGGCTCCAGGGCTGTCGATCCGCCGTCCGCTTCACCCAGGTCGGCTGGACCCCGATCGGCTGGATCCCGATCAGCAGGACCGGGGTCGGCTAGCCCGGTCGGGCCGCGATCGGTCGACACAGGAGCGAGCGATGCCGCCGCGGAGTTGATCGACCTCCTCCGGCGCAGCGCGCGCGGCCACGAGGACGCGTTCACCGCCCTGTACGACCGGACCTGCGCACGGATCTACGGCATCATCCTGCGGGTGCTGCGTTCGCCCGACCAGGCGGCCGAGGTCACCCAGGAGGTGTACGTCGAGGTCTGGCGGCAAGCTGCCCGCTATGCACCCGAGAAAGGCGGGGTGCTGGCCTGGATGGCGACGATGGCGCACCGACGCGCGATCGATCGGGTGCGTTCGGTGACCAGCGAGAGCGCCCGCGACCAGCGCTACGCGCTTCGCGAGGCGACCCCGGCGCAGGACAGCGTCTGGACCGGTGTCGAGCAACGCCTCGACGTCGAGCGCGTCCGCCGCGGACTGTCCACCCTCACCGCCATCCAGCGCGAGGCACTACTGCTTGCGTACTTCGGCGGCTACACCCAGAGTCAGGTCGCCACCCTCCTCGAGCTGCCGCTCGGTACGGTCAAGACCCGGATCCGCGACGGCCTGATCCGGCTCCGCGATGCGTTGGGGGTGGAACTGTGAGCGAGTTCCATGTCGAGGTGGGGGCGTACGCCCTCGATGCGCTCGACGAGAGCGAACGGGACGCCTTCGAGCAGCACCTTGCCGGTTGCCGGAGCTGCCAGCGCGAGCTGGCGGAGTTCACCGAGACCACGGCGCGCCTGGGTGTGCTGGGCGACGTCGCTCCCCCGCTCGAGCTGCGCGGTTCGCTGCTGGACGCGATTCGGCAGGTACGTCCGCTGCCACCCCTGGACGCGACGTCCGATGTGCCGCCCCCGCTGGACACGGGCGGATCGCTGACGAACGCAACCGAGACCGAAGAGGTCGCGCCGAGGCGTGCACTCGAACCTGCGTTGGAGCTGAAGCCGGATCGAGACGACCGGCCTGCTCGGGGCTCGCAGTCCGACGACACTGGGCCGCCGGCGGAGGATCGATCGGACGACGGTTCGGTCGAGCCGTCCGACGAGCTCGCACGGCGGCGGCTGGAGCGCCAGGGTCGCCGGTCACGCCTGCTGACCCTCGCCGTAGCCGCGGTGACTGTGATCGCCCTGGCGTTCGGCGGGTGGGCGTACGTCCTGCAGCGCCAGCAGCAGACCGTGGCCTCCCAGGCCGCGGCGGCCAATCAGCTGCTCAGCGCACCCGACGTGAAGACGTACCCGGTGATGGTCGGCGAAACGCCGGCGACCTTCGTGGTATCGAAGTCCCTCGACAAGGCCATGTTCGTGGGAGCCGACCTGCCAGCCGCAGCGCAGGGGCGGACGTACCAGCTCTGGACCCTGGACTCGGCCAAGACGCCGAAGCCCGCCGAGACCTTCCCCGGCGGCCCCGACACTGCGGTCTTCATGTCCGGTGACATCGCAGCGGCTGCTGCACTGGCCGTGACGAATGAGCCCGAAGGTGGCTCGACGAAGCCCACCCTGCCGATCCTGGCCAGCACCGCGTTGTAGCGGTAACGTGACGGCGCCCTTCGACAGGCTCACGGCAGATAAGCGCTGAGCCTCTCGAGGAGTCCATTCGTACGCGCTGACACGCGCACTGAGCCTGTCGAGGCGCCCATCCCGACCGCACCGGGGATTTTCGTCGGTGGCACCTGGCACGCTGTCGCTGTGCCCGACAGCCAGCATCTCGAGTCCGACTCCTCCCGCGCGACGCTCGCCAAGCGGAGGGCCGACGTTGCCGCCATGTTCGACGGGGTGGCGCCGCGCTACGACGTGTCGAACGACGTGCTGTCGCTCGGCCAGGACCGGGCCTGGCGCAAGGCGGTGGTCGCGGCGGTCGCTCCTCGACCTCGTCAGCGCATCCTCGATCTGGCTGCCGGTACCGGCACGTCCAGCGAGCCGTTTGCGAGAGCCGGGTCGTTCGTGGTCTCGGCAGACCTCTCGCTCGGCATGCTCAGGGTCGGTCGGGAGCGTCGGCCGGAACTCCCGTTCGTGGCGGGTGACGCGCTCCAGCTGCCGTTCACCGACGGCGCGTTCGACGCGGTGACGATCTCGTTCGGGCTGCGCAACGTCGAGGACACCGGCGGTGCACTGCGCGAGCTGGCTCGTGTCACCCGTCCCGGCGGGACGCTCGTGGTCTGCGAGTTCTCGACTCCGACCTGGAAGCCGTTCCGCTTGGTCTATCGCAACTACCTGCTCGGCGCCCTGCCGTCGGTGGCGAGTCGGATCGCGTCCAATCCGGTTGCCTACAACTATCTGGCCGAGTCGATCCTCGCCTGGCCAGACCAGCAGACGCTTTCCGACCTGATCGGCCGCTCGGGCTGGCGAAAGGTGGAATGGCGCAACCTGTCCGGTGGGATCGTCGCACTGCACAGGGCGCAGGCATGAACCGCCCTGCACAGGGCGCAGGCATGAACCGCCCTGCACAGGGCGCAGGCGGTGAGCGCCACGGTCGGAGCGTGGAGATGAGCAGGCGATGAGCGCAGGCGCACGGCTGCTGGCTCCGCCGGTCGTCCTCGACGCGGTGGCAGCAACGGCGTGTCCGGTGAAGGTCCGGCACGCGTACGAAGAGGCAGCGGGATCACCACCGCACCGCGCGGGTCCCTCGGACGTGTCGACCGACCCGGCCATGGAGCATCGCGAGGCAGAGCGTTCCACCTTTGTCACCGGCGTCTTGGATCAGCTGCTCCATGCGGTTCCACACTCTGCTGATCTCCGAACCGTCGCAGCTGGCGACGACCGACGATCGCTCACCGTCCAGCTCATGCGGGCCGGACGGGATCTCATCGTCGCGCCGACGCTCCCGGCCGAGCCGCGCGGCCATCGGGCAGGTGGTCCCGATGCGCTGCTGCGCTCCGACAACGGCACGGCCCGCCCGAGCTACCGACCGGTGCTGGTCCGGTGGCACAAGGTCCTACGCCGACGCCGGGCCGACGACCCGGTCGAGGATCGGCCGCCGGTTTCCGATGCACCTGACCTGCCCGCCGCTGCTCGACCGGAGCTGGCCGATCTGACCAGCCCTTTGATCACCGACGAGCCGTCCGAGGAGCACCTCTTCCGGTTCGATACGCGACGGGCGGACTTCCTCCAGCTGGCCCATCACCACCGACTGCTCGAGGCGATGGCTGCCAGCAGTGGGGCATGGGGAGCCGTGATCGGCACGGACTTCTTGCCGGCCGACCCGAGGATCGCTTGGGTGCAGCTCGATCGACCAGCGGTACGGGCTGTCGACCACGACGTACCGGGCGGCTGGCGGTGGCGCAGTCTGCTGACGGATGCGGACGCCGAGCTCCGGCAACGGGTGGCGATCGCCGAAACCGTCAGCGCGCTGACCGCCCGCCCCTTTGACTCTCCGACGGCACGGGTGGCCGAGCCCGTCGTCATCGACGAGTGCCGGACGTGTCCGTGGTGGTCGGCGTGCCGAGCCGAGCTGGACCCGGACGACCTCTCGCTGCGGATCGCCCGTGGACGCCTGGATCGGGTCGAGGTCACTGCGCTGCGTGCGCTCGGCGTGACCACTGTGGCCGACCTGTCGGCCACGAACGTCGAGACCTTGCTTCCTGCGTACCTGCCCGAGGTCGCCCACCGCCCCGACGCGGAGCTGCGGCTGAGAGCCATCGCGCGGCGGGCCGGGATGCTGGAGCGCGGCGAGCCGATCGAGCGGGAGACCAGTGGGCCGATCGGCGTGCCCGCCGCAACGGTCGAGATCGACCTGGACATCGAGACGTCGGCGGCCGGCCGGATCTACCTCTGGGGCTTCGAGGTCACCGCCGACGGCAGGTCGCGCTATGTCGAGTTCAGCAGGTTCGCCGATCTCGGCGGGTCCGACGAGGCCGCGCTCGCCCGCGAGGCGCTCGGCTGGCTTCGGCACCAGGTCGATGGTCCCCGGTCGGTACGGGTCTTCCACTACAGCGGGTACGAGGTCGCGATGATCGAGGCGCTGGCCGCGCGCTGGCCGAGCGATGAACTGCTGGAGTGGGCGACGTCGTACGCGGAGAGTGAGTTCGTCGACCTGCTCGAGATCGTGCAGACCCACTTCTTCGGAGCCGCCGGCCTCGGTCTGAAACAGATCGCCGTCACCGCAGGGTTCGGCTGGCGGGACGCCGATCCGGGCGGCCTGAACTCTCAGCGCTGGTTCGACGACGCTGTGCACGCCACCGCGGCCGAGACCCGGGCGGCGGCGCGGCAACGGGTGCTCGCGTACAACGAGGACGATGTCCGCGCGACCGCGCACCTCAGAGCGTGGCTGCGAGCCCTGTGATCGCCTGGTCCAGCGCGCGGCGTGCTACCCGATCGACGATCACCTCGAGCACCTCGATGCCGGCCGGGGGCTCCCTGAGCGCGTCGATCAGTTCTGCGGCAGTGCGTACTCGGCGGACTGGGAGGTTCAGTCCGCCGGCCACCATCGCGAGGTCGGCGTGGTGGGCGGTCCCGAAGACTCGCTCGTAGCTACCGGCGTACCCGGGCCGGCCGTGCTCGAGGGTGGCGAAGATGCTGCCGCCGTCGTCGTTGGCCACCACGATCCGCAGATCGGGACGTGGCTCGTCCGGACCGATCACCAGTCCGGTCAGGTCGTGCAGGAACGTCAGGTCGCCGACCAGCGCGTGGCTCGGCAGACCGGTGGCCAGGGCGATCCCGATGGCGGTCGAGAGCGTGCCGTCGATTCCGGCCAGGCCGCGGTTGGCGTACACGTCGCCGAGATCGTCGCGAACGGCGGCGAGGTCGGCGTCGCGGATCGGGCTGCTCGAACCGAGCACCAGCGGGGTACCGGCGGGCAGCGCGGCGATCGTCGCCCGCGCGACCTCTGGTCCGGTCAGTGCCCCGACTCCTGCCAGGACGTCGTCGAGGCCGGCGAGCACCTTGGCGTCGGCAGCCAGCCAGCGGCTCAGCCAGTCCGATCCCGTTTCCTCCCCCCCAGCCATCACCTCGGTTTCGACGACCTCGGCCGGCTCGAACTCCACCGCGTCGACCACCTGCGGGCGCCGCAGTCCAGGATCCGGCCAGTCCGCCCGTTCGCTGACCACGATCAGCTCGACGTCGGACCGGGCGAGTAGCGCGGTCACCGGCCGGGACAGCGTCGGTCGCCCGATCACCACCACCCGTTGGATCTCCGCAGCCAGCCTCGATGCCAGCACGATCCGACCCGCGGCCAGCGCGGCCGGTCCGCGACGGGCATTGCTCGACGGTTCGGCCATCAGCGGCACCCGAGCCTCGGCACAGCGCGCGGCGATCTCGCGACCGGTGCTCGGGGCAGCGTCGCCGGCGACGACGACCGTCCGCGGGCCGGCGGGCAGCCTGAGCGGAGCGGCCGACCTGGCTGCCGATACCCCGATCGGCGACCCGGAGCGCACCGGCAGCATCGGTCCGCTCGGTACCAACGGGTCGGCCAGGGCGACGTTCAGCTGGACCGGTCCCGGCAGTCGGGTCCGGACCCCGGTAGCGAGCGCGACGAGTCGATCGACCTCGGCCTGCCATGCGTCGACCGATCGCCAGGCGTCCTCGAGCGCCCCGAATCCCCGAACGTGTGAACCGAAGAGCCGGAGCTGGTCGGTGGTCTGGTTGGCTCCGCTGTGCCGAAGAGCGGCCGGTCGATCGGCCGTGATCGCCACCAGCGCGACACCGGCCGCCGCCGCTTCCAGCACGGCCGGGTACAGGTTGGCCGCCGCCGTGCCGGACGTCGTCACGACCGGGACCGGGCGGCCACCGGCCTTGGCAAGTCCGAGCGCCAGGAACCCTGCCGTCCGCTCGTCGATCCGGACATGCAGCCGCAGCAGGCGCTCGCGATCGGCGGCGTGCAGGACGTACGCGAACGGCGCACTCCGAGAGCCCGGAGCGAGAACCACCTCGCGTACTCCCGCCGCGAGCAGGGCTCCAACAACGGTCTGGGCGCACGCGATGGCCGGTTCGTCGGCGAGAGCGCCGGGTTCGCTCACCCGCGGACCAGCCGCTCGGTCTCCACGAGCCGAGCCTGCCAGAGCGCATGGGTCGGCCCGTCGGCGGCGCATCGATCGAGTGCGGCCGGATCGATGTCCAGGGCAGCGACTCGGAGCACACCGTCCCGGGCGATCAGCGGCTCGGTTGCCAGATCGTCGCCGAGCAGGGCGACGGTGTTGAGCCCGCAGGCGTACGGCAGCTCCGGCAGCGCTGCGGCCAGCGCGACGCCCGCCCGGATCCCGACCGAGGTCTCCACGGCGCTCGAGACGACCACCGGCAGGTTGATCCGCTCCGCCAGTTCGAGGCAGGTCCGGACACCGCCGAGAGGCTGCACCTTGAGCACCGCGATATCGGCGGCGCCAAGTCGCGCGACGCTCATCGGGTCGCTCGCGCGGCGGATCGACTCGTCGGCCGCGATCGGCACGTCCGTCCGGGACCGGGCCAGCCGCCGCCGAAGGTCCGCGAGCTCCTCCACCGTTGCGCAGGGCTGCTCGGCGTACTCCAGCCCGTACGTCTGAAGCTTGGCGATCGCATCCACCGCGGTATCGACGTCCCAGGCCCCGTTCGCGTCGATCCGGACCCGGCCGCCGGCGCCGAGGGCGTCGCGCACCGCAGCAACCCGATCGAGGTCATCGGCGAAGGACTGACCGGTTTCGGCGACCTTCACCTTGGCCGTGCCACAACCGGATCCAGCGGCCATGGCGAACGCCTGCGCCGGCGCGACCGCCGGAATCGTGCAGTTCACCGGGATCGTGTCGCGCACCGGATCCGGCCAGCCGCGCTCCGCGGCCTCCCGTGCGGCCAGCAGCCACGGCACGAGCTCGGCACCGCCATAGTCGCGGAACGGACTCCACTCGGCCCAGCCCGCCGGCCCCCGCCAGACCATCCCCTGCCGTCGGGTCAGCCCGCGGAACCGGGTCCGCAGCCCGATCTCGTACGTCCACACGGGCTTCGAGGCTAGGCCATCTGACTCCAGAGGCCGGGCGCGCACCCGATTCCCTGATTTCGGCACGCCAGAGCCCGTGAGAGGGCCTGAAAGCGGTGGATCTCGACGACTCGCGGGAGGAAATCAGGTTGCCGCGCCTGATCTAGCCTTGGGCCGTGACCTTGAGTGCCGTCGAGCCGGCCGAGCTCCCGTCGGCCCTGGCGGCGGTGCTCCGCGGCCCATGGGAGACCGGTGGTGCTGGGACGTCGCTCGTGGTGGCGCCACTCCCGGTCGATCCGATCGAGCGGTCGGCCGCGCTGGCGATGCTGCGTCCCTCGGCGCCGGTGACCGAGCCGGATGCAGCAGCCGTCGTGGTCACGTCCGGCTCGACCGGACAACCGAAGGGCGTCGTGCTGTCGCGCGCGGCGATCGTGGCCTCAGCCAAGGCGACCCACGCTCGGCTGGGCGGTCCGGGCGACTGGCTGCTCGCCCTGCCCACGCACTACGTCGCCGGCTTCATGGTGCTAGCCCGCACCCTGGTCGCCGGCACCGAGGTACACCACGTCGGACCCGATCTCTCCGGTGTGCCGGCCGCCCTCGAACGAGCTGCCCGGCCGACCTATCTCTCGCTCGTCGCGACTCAGTTGTCCAGGGCGCTGACCGAGCCGTTGCTTGCCGCCGCACTCGGCCGCGTCGACGCCGTCCTCCTGGGCGGCGGTCCGGCTCCGGATTCGCTGCTGAGTCGCGCCTCGGCGAACGGGATCCGGGTGGTGACGACGTACGGCATGAGCGAGACGTGCGGCGGTTGTGTCTACGACGGCCGGCCACTCGACGGAGTGGGCGTCGCGATCGGCGAGGACGGAACTGTGGCTCTCTCGGGGCCGATGATGTTCTCCGGCTACCGGCTGCGCCCGGATCTCACCTCAGAGGTGCTCGACGGCGTCCGGTTCCGGACCAGTGACCGCGGACGATGCAGCGACGGCCGGTTGGAGGTGCTCGGTCGGCTGGACGACGTCGTCATCTCGGGGGGTCTCAATGTCGACCTCAGCGCGGTCGAGCGGGCCGCGCTGCCGTGGGCCGAGCGCCGGTCCGGCACCGTGGCCATGGTCGGCGTGCCCGATCCCGAGTGGGGTACGGCGGTGATCGCAGTCACCGACGCGCTCCGGAGCGACAACGCCGGCGACCCGGAGGGCGAGCTGGCAGACCTGCGCGCCGATCTCGCCCGATCGCTGCCGGCGCATGCCTTGCCGAAGCGCCTCGTCCACCGCAGCCCGATCCCCCGCACCGCGGGTGGCAAGATCGACCGGCACCGACTGCGGACCGAGCTCGCGGTCGGAGTCGGAACGGAAGGGCATCGATGAGCGCGGAGGTCTGGTCGCATCCCACACCCGCCCAGTGGGTGGCGGGCGCCCGGCCGCGTACGTTGCCGGCGGCGATCTCCCCCGTCCTGGCCGGCACCGGCGTCGCCGCGTTCTTCGGTGGGTTCGACGGCCTGGCGGCAGTGCTTGCACTCGTCGTGAGTCTGGCCCTCCAGGTCGGCGTGAACTACGCCAACGACTATTCCGACGGCATCCGCGGCACCGACCATGCCCGGGTCGGCCCGCTGCGCCTGGTGGGGTCAGGCCTGGCCCGGCCGGTCGTTGTGAAGGCAGCCGCCTTCGTCTCGTTCGGCGTCGCCGCGCTGGCCGGACTCGGTCTGGTCGTGCTCACCGCCCACTGGTGGTTGCTGGTCGTCGGCGTGCTCTGCGTGGTTGCGGCCTGGTTCTACACCGGGGGCAAGCACCCGTACGGCTACCTCGGGCTCGGCGAGCTCTTCGTTTTCGTGTTCTTCGGCCTGGTCGCTGTGTGTGGGACGACGTACGTCCAGCTGGGCCGGGTGCCCGCCGGGGCCCTGATCGCCGGCGTCGGTATCGGGGCGCTGACCTGCGCGATCCTGGTGGCCAACAACCTGCGCGACATCGTCGGCGACACGGCGGCGGGCAAGCGGACGCTGGCGACCAGGATCGGGGACCGCGCAACCCGCCGTCTGTATGTCGGGCTGATCGGCGTCGGCGCGGTAGGCACGCTCGCCGTCGCCGCGACGACGACCTGGTGGGCAACGCTCGGCCTGCTCGGATTCGTGCTGCTCGTTCCAGCCGTACGCAGGGTGCTCGGTGGCGCCACCGGTCCGGCGCTGATCGCGGTCCTCAAGGCGACCGGCAGTGGCGAGCTCGTCATCGCCATCGCACTCACCACCGGACTCGTCCTCGGAATCTCCTGACGACTCCCCCGAAAAGTGGTCAGAAACAACAGCGACACGCCGGTCGGAGTTGTGGTTAGCGCCCACTTTTCCTGGAGGTGAGGGGCTGCGAAGGGCGGGCGAGGTCCGGGCGAAGTGCAGGCGAGCCGTTTCGCGGGCCGCTGATCGCCAGCAGTCAGATGATCGGTGGGTGCCCGGCCAGCAGCATCCGCCAGACCGTCCGCCAGCGCATCGGCCGACGGTCGCCGCAGGGCAGCCTGAGGCCGAGCCGGTAACCCCGGATCGTCTCCGCGACCGCCTCGCGCGACCGCAGCCGGACGCCGCCGACGAGCACCCAGCTGAGCACGTACACGATGCCGATCGGCACGGGGAGGTTCCGGCGGGCCAGCCAGACCCGGTTGCGGGCCTGGAAGCGGTAGAACTCCGCGTGCCGGGTGGGCTGGATGGCCGGGTGATGGACTTCGATCTCCCCGTCGTATTTGACGTGGAAGCCGGCGTCCCAGACCCGCCAGGCCAGCTCGATACCCTCGTGGGCGTACCAGAACGGCTCCGGCCACCCATCTGCGAAGTCGAACGCCTCCCGGCGAATCGCCACGGCCCCTTCCCAGACCGACATCGCAGGACTGCTCCGGCCCGGGTCGCCGACCCGCAGCCGGGGGGTCCAGCGCCGCGGCGCCGGTCGTCCCTCCGCGTCGACCACCCGCGGCTGGATCAGTCCGAGCAACGGATCGCCGTCGAGCTGCGCGGCCATCGACGCCAGTACGTCGGCACTCGGCAGGCTCGCGTCGTCGTCGAGGAAGAACAGCAGATCACCGCCCACGAGCGGCGCCCCCGCATTGCGTCCGGCCGGAATCCCGAGGTTCTCCGGCAGTCCGTGCCCACGTACGCCGTCGGGCAGGTCGACCGGCTCCCAGCCGTTGCCGACGACCACGATGTCCAGATCGACGTCGCGCTGGGACAGCAGCGACCTCAGTCCGCGGTCGAGATCTGCCGGCCGGCCGCCCTGGGTCAAGACGACGACGCCGATCTTCGGGCGCACGTTCATCGCAGTCGGGACGAGCTCAGCACGGAGACCATGTGGCCAACAACGGTGATCGCGGCAGCCGCGACGAGCCCGATCAGCAGCCACTGGGTGGCCAGGCCACCGAGCCAGACGTCAAGCACGGCGGCAACGAAGATCAGCAGCGACAGCTCGACGGAGTGGAAGACGCGGTGGAACGGCACGACGCGAGCGATCCGTCGTACGGTCCGGAGCAGTCCACCCGTCGGAGCCTTCACCTCCTCGGCGTCGCGGACCTGGGACATCCCGGAGTAGTGCCGCGAGACGTGAACCAGGTCGTTCTCCACCTTGTTCAGCGCGACGAGCAGCCCGAGCAGCAGCCCCAGGCTCATCCAGACGCTGCCCAGGTGGGGGCCGCCGACGCGGACGCCGAGGGCGACCGCGATGCCACACTCGGCCGTGTAGTGCCCGACCCGGTCGAGGTACACCCCGCGCGGAGAGTACGTCTCCTTCCAGCGCGCGATCTCGCCGTCACAGCAGTCCAGCAGCATCTGCAGCTGGCAGAGCAGGACCACGACGACCGCGGCCAGCAGAGTCGGCCAGGCCGTCACCAACGCGGCCGACGCTGCGGTCAGGATCATCAACCAGGTGACCCCGTTGGCGCTGAATCCCGCCCGGAGCAGGACCCTGGTCAGATAGGGCGAGATGTCGCGCAGGTACATGGCCGCGACCCAGTGCTCGGCACCGGCCCGCGTCCGTACGCTGGCTGGCTGCGTCACTTCACGCAGCTCGGGAATGGTCGGACGACTCGGCCGCCGGACGCTCGCCGGCCCGTTCATCGAGGCGCCACCGGCGCCTGAACCCGGCGTCGACGACAACGGGTTGACGGCGCAGGCATGCCGGCCAGCCTAGCGACGACGAGCGCCTGGTCGAGGTATCGCCACTCGACACCGGCCCGCGTACCCTTGAGCGCATGGGGCGCTATCTGCCGATCATCATCGTGGCGCTGCTGACCATCTACTGCGTGGTCGAGGTTGCCCAAGCCGAGCCGTACGCCGTCCGCAGGATGCCCCGCTGGCTGTGGGCCACCTTCGTCATCTGCGTGCCGCTCGTCGGCGCGCTGTGCTGGCTGTTCTTCGGCCGACCCACCGCGGAGAGCCGCGGTGACCGCTCCGGCAAGGGCCGCCCGAAGGCTCCCGACGACGACGTGGACTTCTTGCGCGGTCTCTGACGTCGTTCGTACGTCCTGACCTTCCGGCTCGTACGCGCCTGTTTCACCTCCCCGAACGCTGAGCTGAAGCCGCGCCGAACCACCCGACTCGCCACCCACTCGCCACCCACTCGCCCGCCCGGTCGTCCGAGTGGGGTCGGAATCAGGCCCATCCGGCCCGATTCGCCCTACCGGGCGGGCGAATGGAGGCCACACCGGCCGGATCAGGCGCCGCTCGCCTGACCGGGCGGGCGAATGCAGGCGACACCGGCCGGATCAGGCGCCACTCGCCTGACCGGGCGGGCGAATGCAGGCGACACCAGCCGGATCAGGCGCCACTCGCCCGACCGGGCGGGCGAATGGAGGCCACACCGGCCGGATCAGGCGCCACTCGCCTGACCGGGCGGGCGAGCAGCAGGGCGGCGCCGGCAGAGGGGCGGCGCCGGCAGACGGGCGGCGCCGGCAGAGGGGTGGCGCCGGCAGAGGGGCGGCGCCGGCAGAGGGGCGGCGTCGGGCAGAGGGGCGGCGCCGGCAGCAGTGGGGCGCCGGCAGCGGGTAGCGGACGAAGCAGCACCTCGGAGCAGATGCGCGAGCGGGACGCCCGCACACTGCAAGCGCCCCGCTCCCCCCATCCACCGCGCCCCGGCTCAGTCGACCAGCAACCCCTTGTCGTTCACTGCCGGTGGCGGCATCGTCTCGAGGTGCAGCCTGGTCATGATCTCTTTCACCTCGTCCTTCGGTCGCTTGCCCAGCTGGATCACGACACCGTTCTCGTCGGCGCCCAAGGGCTCCAGGGTCGCCAGCTGGGAGTCGAGCAGCGTGCTCGGCATGAAGTGGTCGAGGCGCTTGTTGAGCCGTTGCGCGATCTCCTCTCGACTGCCGTCCAGGTGGACGAAGGCCACTCCCGGCCCCCTGAGCACGTCGCGATACGCCCGTTTCAACGACGAGCAGGTCACGACCCCGGGGGTCCCCGACGCGGTGTGCACCTGGATCCAGCCGGAGATCTTCTCCAGCCAGGGCCAGCGGTCATCGTCGGTCAGCGGCTGACCGGAGGCCATCTTCGCGACGTTGGCCGCCGGGTGGAGGTCATCGCCTTCCTCGAGGTCCCAGCCCAGCCGGCCGGCGAGCATGCCCGCAACGGTCGACTTGCCGGTCCCGGAGACTCCCATCACCACCAGCACGATCGGCGGGTCGACGTCGTTCCTGTTGTCCGACATGAGCTCACACCACCAGGTTCAGCAGCAGGACACCGATCAGACCCACCACCGAGATCAGGCACTCCAACACGGTCCACGTCTTGAATGTCTGCGGCATGTCGGTGCCGAGGTACTGCTTCACGAGCCAGAAGCCGGCGTCGTTGACGTGCGACAGGAACAGCGAGCCCGCGCCGATGGCCAGCACCAGCAGTGCGACCTCGGGCCCGGCGAGCGTGGCGGCGACCGGGGTCATCAGACCGGCCGCGGTCACGGTGGCCACGGTGGCAGAACCGGTGGCCACCCGGACCAGGGCGGCCACGACCCAGCCGACGATCAGCACGGCGCTCCCGCTGCCGGTGACGAACTGGGTAATCACGTCGCCGATACCGGTGTCGATCAGGATCTGCTTGAATGCGCCGCCGGCGCCGACGATGAGCAGGATGCCGGCAATGGGCGGGAGGCTCGATTCCAGCGTCGCGGCGATGGCCTTGCGGTCCATCTTCCCGCCGCGTCCCAGCACGAGCATGCCGACGATGACTGCTAGCAGCAGGGCGATGATCGGCGTGCCGACGAAATCGAGCAGCGTCTTGATCGGACCCTCTGAGTCAGGGGCGATGACATCGGCAAGCGCCTTGGCGAGCATCAGCACCACCGGCAGCAGGATGCAGAAGAGCGAAGCGCCGAAGCTGGGGCGCGCTGAACGGGCAGAAGGATCCTGGCCTTCGTCCTCGGCCGTGACGTACAGATCGGGCACCGGCACGGGCGCCCACTTGGCTGCGAAACCGCTGAACAGCGGTCCCGCCACGATCACGGTGGGGATGGCGACGATCACGCCGAAGGCAAGAGTGAGCCCGAGGTTGGCACCGAGAGTCGAGATCGCGATCAGTGGCCCAGGGTGTGGCGGCACCAAACCGTGCATCGCGGACAGGCCGGCCAGCGTCGGGATGGCGATCTTCATCAGCGGCAGCTTGGAACGGCGGGCGACGAGGATGATCACCGGCATCAACAGCACCAGGCCGATCTCGAAGAACATCGGCAGGCCGATGATCGCGCCGACCAGCGCCATCGTCCAGGGCAGCGCCCTGGGACTGGACCTCTCGACCAGAGTGTCGACGATCCGGTCGGCGCCGCCAGAATCGGCCAACAGCTTCCCGAACATCGCACCGAGCCCGATCAGCACGCCGACGCTGCCCATCGTGAGACCGAATCCCGTGCCGAAGCTCGCGATGGTCTTGGTGGCACCGAGCCCGGCGGCAAGGCCGACACCGATGGAGCCGATCGCCAGGGCCAGGAACGGGTGGACTTTGAGCCAGGTGATCAAGGCGATGATCACGGCAAAGCCGGCCAGCGCGACGACGATCAGCCGGGTGTCCGAGACGGCCAGCGGGACCATCTGCAACACGTCGGCGGTGAGCAAGGGAACGGTCATTGTTCCTCCGGGTGGGGGGAATCGCGACACAGCAGGCGCGATCAGTGTGATCTTTCGCAGCAACTTAGCGGAATAAAAGGTTTATTACAATCTCCTGTCACTTAATACCTATCAATATCGAAGATCTCATGTAAATCGTCTGGTTATGAGATCTAGACTGTCTTCGTGACCAGCCTCCAGGACACTCCCGGGCCACTGCACGACGCGCTCGTGGACCAGTGGGGCTCCGACATCGTCGCCGGACGCCTGCCCACGGGAAGCCGGATCGCCAGCGATCGGGCGGCGCTGGACCTGGGCGTCTCCCGCACCGTGGTCCGCGAGGCCGTACGCGTGCTCGAGTCGCTCGGCCTCGTCGAAGTTCGCCAGCGGGTGGGGATCACGGTGCTACCGCCAGCTCGCTGGACGCCGTACGATCCACGTGTGCTGCGCTGGCGGCTGGCCGGTCCGGACCGGCTGGAGCATCTCCGCAGCCTGATCGAGCTGCGGTCGGCGGTCGAACCGCTCGCGGCCCGGCTCGCCGCCGATCGAGCCACCCCGGAGCAGTGCGGGCAGCTGGCTGCCGCGGTGATCGGCATGGCATCCACGTCGCGGGCAGCGAGCGCTGCGGCGTACCTGCAGCACGACATCGACTTCCACACCACCTTGCTGAACGCGTCCGGGAATCCCATGCTGGCCGGGCTGGGCAGGGTCGTCGTGGCCGTGCTCGAAGGGCGCACCGAGCACTCCCTGATGCCGTCGGTCGCCGACGCCGAGGCATTGCGCCTGCACGGCGCGGTCGCTGCGGCGGTACAGCGGGGGGATGGAGCCGCCGCCGAGACGGGCATGCAGGCCATCGTCACGGAGTCGGCCGGCGCGATCGAGGAGGCGGCCGGCGCCTGACGGCACAGTTCCGGCGCTGTCGAGCGAACCAGACGGCTTGTCGAACAGCGGGTCCCACATCATCCTCGCGATGCCCTCGCCACGATCTCTGCGGCCCGCTGAGTGATTGCCTCCTCGAGGACATCCTCGAACCGCCGGGTGCTGGCACCCGGTGAGGTGTCGCCGAAGTAGTGCTCGGCCAGCGTGTCGAGGAGGGCCGGTGAGTCCCCGTCCAACAGCCTCCTGGTCACGTCGTTCGCCTGCTCGACAGGCAGTAGCGGCAACGCGTCGAGCAACCGCGACGACGGCAGGTACACCTCTTCCGCCGGTCGTGTGATGACCATCGGTTTCCGGGTGGCGAGCCAGTCGTAGGCGACCGCGGACACGTCGGTGACGCAGGCATCGGCAAATCCCCACTGCCAGCCGTACGGTCCGACATCGATCAGATGCCGGTCCCCGTCCGCCTCCAGCAAGGCGCGCAGAGCGAGATCGGCTGCCCCGTGCTCGGCGGAGACCCAGCCCGTCCTGGGATGGGGTCGGTAGATGATCCGGATCCGAGGATCCGCTCGGAGGGCCTCGATGATCGCGTGTCCGTGGGTCAGCACGGAGCTGTACCGGATGCTCGGTCGATCGCCCTCCCAGGTGGGTGCGTAGAGCACCCGGATCGACCCGTCGTCGGGCCAGTCGGGGGCACCGGGATAGTCGTAGTCCAGCTGTGGCCGCCCGACCAGTCTGATCCGCTGGTCGGCGTCGAAGTCGTAGAGCGCATCGGCCAGTCGGACGAGCCCGGCCTCTCCGCCGACGAAGGTGAGGTCGTACGCCTTGTGCTGATTCGAGACGCTGCCGCCCTTGTCGCTCTCGCCGTGCCCCAGCTGGATGTGCAACGGCTCGGCGAAGCGCATCATTCGGAAGTTCGGCTCGACCTGGTTGACGTAGAGCACGGCCCGCACCCGGTGCCGATCGACCAGGACCTCCAGCGCCCCGCTTCCCCGGGCGAAGGCGATCGGCAGATCGAAGTTCTCCAGCAGGTACCGGCCGGTGTCTGCCCGATCGGCGATCAGGAACACGCCTCGACGCCGTGCCAGCGACTCGAGCGGGCGACGCCACTGGTCGAGCTGGTAGCCGTTCTCCGGGCCGGCTCCGAAGAAGACGGCGATACCGTCGTCGGGCACGGGACCGTTCCGTCCGGCGACCTTCTCGAAGGCGCGCGCCGTGAGCGTGTTCGCGACTTTCGACCTCAGCTCACGGGTGAGCGAGTGAACCTTCGGCAGTCGAGGTACGAACGGTGCCACGGTCAGGAGGGCCGGTCGGTGGCCTTCTCGGCAGGTTCGGGCGGCAGCGTCTCGGTCTCGCCGCCGATGATCTGGGTCTCGCTGCGGTCCAGACTCCACTCGGTGTGGAAGATGCCCGGCTTGTCGACCCGCCGGTACGTGTGCGCCCCGAAGAAGTCCCGCTGACTCTGGATCAGCGCTGCGGGCAGCCGCTCGGACCGGATCCCGTCGTAATAGGCCAGCGACGACGAGAACGCCGGCGTCGGGATCCCGTTCTGCGCCGCCAACGACACCACCCGCCGCCACGCCGGCAACGCAGCCGAGATGGCGTCGACGAAGTACTCGTCGGAGATCAACAGCGCCAGGTCCGGAGACCGCTCGTACGCCTCGGTGATCCGGTTCAAGAACCGGGCCCGGATGATGCAACCACCCCGCCAGATCCGCGCCATCGCCCCACGGTCGATCCCCCAACCGAACTCGACACTCGCCGCCGCGATCTGATCGAACCCCTGCGAATACGCCACCACCTTCGACGCATACAACGCCTGACGGACGTCCTCCACGAACGCATCCGGATCATCGACCGACCACTCCGCGGTATGCGCCGGCAAGACGGCCCGCGCCGCCTCCCGCTGCGGCACCGAGCCGGACAGCGCGCGAGCGAACGTCGCCTCCGCGATCCCGGTGATCGGCACCCCCAGATCCAGCGCGTTCTGCACCGTCCAACGGCCGGTGCCCTTCTGCTCGGCCTGGTCCAGGATCACGTCGACCAGCGCCTTCCCGGACTCCGCGTCGACCTGGCCCAGCACCTCGGCGGTGATCTCGATCAGGAACGACTCCAGATCACCGGAGTTCCAGGACGTGAAGATCTCCGCGATCTCCGCGGCCGACTTGCCGGTCCCCTGCCGGATCAGGTCGTACGCCTCCGCGATCAGCTGCATGTCGGCGTACTCGATGCCGTTGTGCACCATCTTCACGAAGTGCCCGGCACCGTCGGAACCCGACATAGGTGCAGCACGGCGTGCCGTCCACCTTCGCCGAGATGTTCTCCAGCAGCGGACCCAACGACTCATACGACTCGGGCGAACCACCCGGCATGATCGACGGCCCGTTCAGCGCACCCTCCTCGCCACCCGACACCCCCGTGCCGACGAAGTGCAAACCCTTCGACTTCAGATACTCCTCCCGCCGGATGGTGTCCGGGAAGTGCGCGTTGCCGGCATCGATGATGATGTCGCCGGACTCCATCAGCGGGATCAGCTCCTCGATCACCGCGTCGGTCCCCGGGCCCGCCTTGACCATGATCAGCACCCGCCGCGGACGCTCCAGAGACGCGACGAAGTCCGCCATCGACTCGCTCGGCACGAAACTGCCCCCATGCTCGACAGCGTCGTCGCCGTGATCGTCCACCAGCGACTGCGTCTTCGCGTACGTCCGGTTGTGGATCGCCACCCGATGCCCGTGCCTGGCGAAGTTCCGTGCCAGATTCCGACCCATCACCGCCAGGCCCGTGACACCGATCTCGGCCAGCTCAGCCATGGTGCAGCTCCCATCTCGTGCTCACCCGGCGTATCGGGCAGCTGTATCGACGCGAGCAGCGTAGTCTGCACGCTCAGGGGCCGAGCACGCGGATGACGGCACCCCAGCGGCTCGATCTCGCACGAGAGTTCGGGAGGAGGGACTTCGATGCTGCAGCCACTCGGCATCAGCGCCGACGCAGAAGCCGTGTACGTCGGGCTCGCCCCGATGGCCTCTGGCACGGTCCCCGAGATCGCCCGGTTGACCACGACGGATCCGGAAACGACCGGCCGTGCGCTGGGAGAGCTGCGCAACCTCGGTCTGGCCGCCGAGCTGTCACCCGGTCTGTGGCAGGCCCTGCCGCTGCTCGAGGTCGCCAACGCGATGCGTGCGCAGCGGCTCTCCGAGCTCGAGATGGCGACGGTGGCGGCCGAGTCGCTGCACAGCCACCTGCTCGCCGCCAGCCACAATGCTGCCGACACCGACATCCAGATCGTCGTCGGGCGGGAGGGGATCATCGCGGCCCGGCGCGAGATCTGCAACGGCGCCAAGAAGGAGATCTGCGCGTTCGACAAGCCGCCGTATGTCCAGCCGCGGCCCAACGCCACAGCCGTCGCGCTCGACGAGATGTCGCCGGAGTGGCAGGCACTCGAACGAGGATGTCGCCTACGCGGCATCTACCACCCCGGCTTCGACAGCGACCGACTGGCCGAGTTGGCGCTGTTCGCCGAGAAGGGCGAGCAGTCCCGGACCGCTCCGGTCCCGATGAAACTGATCCTGGTCGACGCGCAGGTCGCGCTCATCCCCTCGATGCGGTCGTACTACCCGGGCCAGGAGCTGCGCGCCTCGATCACCCGGCACCCGATGCTGGTCGAGGCGCTGCAATGGCTGTTCGAGACCGTTTGGGACGCGTCGGTGCCGATCGTCACCTCCGGTTTCAGCGAGAACGACCCACGTCGCCAGATGCTCATCTCACTGCTGATGACCGGTTCGACCGACAGCGCGATCGCCACCCAGCTCGGGATCAATGTGCGTTCGGTCCGTCGCTGGATCGCCGAGCTGATGGACGAGCTCGGGGTGACGACGAGACTTCAGCTCGGTGCTGCCTTGGTGCGCGCGGACGCACTACGCGGCGCAGGCGCCACGGACCCGGCCAGTGCGAACCCGGGCAGTGCGAACCCGGGCAGTGCGAATCCGGGCAGTGCTGACGGCGGCCGACGTGCGCCGTCGGCGGGCGGCGAGGCGGCGCAGCCCCGAACCGACCGGGAACTGGCCGACCGGCAACTGGCCGATCGACGAGCGACGCCGCGGGCCAGCTGAAGATCCGGACCCGCACCAGTCAGCTGGGCACCCGCACCCGCACCCGCACCCGCACCCGCACCCGCACCCGCACCCGCACCCGGCACCCGCACCCGCACAAAAAGCTACGTCCGCGGTTCCAGTGGAACCGCGGACGTAGCCCAGGGGGAGGAGATCGGGAAGGATCTCGGGGAAAAATCCTTCCCGACTTTATGGGGTTGTCGGCTTGGCGGCGCTCACATCGCCGACCAAACCTCCGGGATCGTCAGGTATCCCGGCTTCCTTGCGGAAGTTTCTGTGTGGCGCTCGGGCCGACCTGACTCGGCCACGTGGCTAGATGCCGTTGACGAACTGATAGCTGACGACCTCGTCGGCCGCCTGGAACATCGGAGCGTGCGAGGCTCTCGTGATGGTGTAGTTGGTCTTCTTCGCGGCATCGGCGCTCAGCGGCGCGGCCGCAAAGATGCCGGCCGCCAACGCCACGGATGCGGTGGCTGCGACGAGTCTGCGGGTGAACTTCGGCTTCTGCATGATGTGAGGAATCCCTTCTTGTTTGGCAGTCCATGACACCGTTCCCACGCGGTGTCCGTCCTGCCACCTGACGACATGGACTAATCTACGCAAGGCGGAGCAAGAAAGTCACTTCAGCGCGCGTCCTCTTTATGCGATGTCATAAAGAGGACATACCTAAATCGAGTGAGGTCTGTAGCCTCACCACACTTTTGCGCTTGCGTACGTCCGTTTCGGACATCTTGGGCCCCGCATACCACCTGGTCCATCACGATCCTGGCCGCAAAGTGTCCGAGGCAGGATCCAGGCTCACGACAGCACATCGACGCACCCGACTCGCGTCCTCCAAAAAGGGCTCTCGTTGAGCGGGTGCGACCCGGCACACTTTGTTGCGCGATCTCGGAAGGACCTCCCCCATGTTCACCCCTCCGGCTGCCGTTGACCACTGCACCTTCATCCCGCCCTACCTCCTGCGGCGACTCGCGGAGACCGATGACGAAGCGATCCGGTCCAGCGGCCGCAGCACGCTGGCCACCGACGCCGAGCTGCGCGCTCGCCGGGCCGTGGCCACCAGGCAACCGGCACCGCCCGGCGGCGAGGAGCAGGCGGGCGAGGAGATCCGCGTCATCCACACCGCCGACAACACCGAGACCCTCCCCGGCAGACGGATGCGGGCCGACGGCGATCCGGTCAGCGGCGACGCGGCTGTCGATGAGGCGTTCGACTCCAGTGGCCAGGTGCGGTCCCTGTTCGCCGATCAGTTCGGCCGCAACTCAGTGGATGGTCAGGGAGGCACCCTCTCGGTGACGGTGCACTACGGCGACCGCTACGACAACGCGTTCTGGGACGGTGCCCAGCTCGTCTTCGGCGACGGTGACGGTGAGATCTTCGATCGTTTCACCAAGCCGATGGATGTGATGGCGCACGAGTTCACCCACGGCGTCACGCAGTACACCGCCGGCCTCACCTACCAGGGGCAGTCCGGCGCGCTGAACGAGAGCGTCTCCGACGTGTTCGCGTCGATGGCCAAGCAGCGCGCCGCGGGGGAGGCCGCGGCCGCGGCCGACTGGCTGATCGGCGAGGGGCTGTTCCTCCCGTCCGTCAACGGGAAGGCGTTGCGCTCGATGATCGAACCCGGCACGGCGTACGACGACCCCCGGCTCGGGCGCGATCCGCAGGTCGGTTCGATGGACGACTACGTGGAGACCGAGGAGGACAACGGCGGCGTGCACATCAACTCCGGAATCCCGAACCGCGCCTTCGCCCTGGCCGCCAACGCGATCGGCGGTT
This sequence comes from uncultured Actinomycetota bacterium, assembly GCA_963797165.1. Lineage (GTDB taxonomy): Bacteria > Actinomycetota > Actinomycetes > Propionibacteriales > Propionibacteriaceae > Microlunatus. The sequence continues at coordinate 444,424 of CAWCOM010000010.1, read as the reverse complement.
TCAGCTGGGAACGGGCCGGCAGGATCTGGTACGAGACGCTCACCGCCGGCGATGTCGGAGCCGACACCGACTTCGCGGGCTTCGCGCAGGCGACCGTATCGGCAGCGGGGCGACTGTTCCCCGACGACGTGACGATCGCTCAGAAGGTGCGCCAGGCGTGGAGCCAGGTGGAGGTGCTGCCCTCGACCAGTCTCACCACGGCGCCGAGCGACTCGTCCGAGCCGGGCCCATCGGCTGAGATCGACAGCCGCAGCCCCTCAGCATCGCCAGCTCTTGCGGGCAAGATCGCCATCCGACGCACGGGAGGTGTCGCCGGGGTCACCCGAATGGCCGAGCTGGATCTGAACTCGAGCCCGCACGGTCCGACAGTCCGCCAGCTACTGCTCGACACGGACCTTCACCGGCTTGCGGGAAAGGCGACGCCGGCACGCGACCGGTTCGTCTACACGGTCGAGTTCGGTTCGGTTCAGTTGAGCGTCCCGGAACACGAACTGACCCCCGAGCTACACAAGGTCGTGCAGCTCGTTCTCGACAACGGCGACCCGCTGTCGCCGTGAGCCCATCGCACGGCCCACGCGCGCCCTGAGCACATGCGCATGCGCAACCTGACCAGACAACCCCTGCGTACACGGCCTGCGCACACGAGACGCTGCAGCGCGATCCGCCAGAGCGTGACCCCGACGGCAGCCCGGACGGAGACGTCCGGGCCACCGTCCGTCATCGGATCAGGTGATCGAGGATCAGGTCATCCGCAAGATGATGATCACCAGGATGATGATCACCAGGACACCGATGATCGCGCCGATTACGCCTCTGTTCATGTGCACCTCCGCTGGGTGACGCCGCCGATGCGGGCCACAGACCGTTGCTCGCCCTCAATTCTGGCGATTTACCGAACTACAACTACCCGACACACCGACGATCAAACCCTGGATATCAGGCGGTCCAGCCGAGGAATTTACCTCCGAGGGATAGGAACAACCACCAGAACCCGACGGCAAGCACCGGCAGGGGCAGCACCCAGAGCGGCCTCCGCTTCACGAGCAGAACAATGGCCAGAGCGGACAGCGCCGCCCACATCGCGACGATCACGACCACGCCCCAGAGCGGTGCCATCAGTCCGGAAGCGAGGAAGAACGGGGCCAGGACGAGCATGGCCGTGACGGCCAACCACGCGCCGACCCAGGCGAACATCTGGCCGGCACCGCCGGTCGTACGTCCTTCCGACACGCTCATGCTGCATTCTGACCCAGTCACTCGCCCTGGCGCTCGCCGTCGCGTCCACTCCCCCGTCGAAACTTCGAGCCAAACGAAGAATCGAGACCATCGGGGCGTTGACTCCCCTCCGTCCGCTGAATACCGTGAGAGCGCTCTCAACTGTGAGAGCGCTCTCGCCGCCGTGATCGGGGAGGCGAGTGGGAATCGGCAAAGGGGCTATCGAACGTGGCACATCCGAAAGACGACACCAACTTCAGCCGCCGCCTGCTGCTGGGCGGCGGAGCGGCGGCGGTCGGCGTAGGGCTGGCAGGCGTGGGCGGCGGGATGGCTTCCGCGGCCCCGTCGGAGGTGAGCGGCCAGTCCGGCCAGCGCGCATCGGTGCGCAGCGCGGTCGCGTTCCTGAGGAATGTGACCGACACCTACCGTTCGTCGGGCAGGCGCCTCGCACAGAGCTATATGGACGGCTCCGGCCTGGAGGACGCCGGATTCATCTACGACAACGCACTGACCATCTGTGCGCTGATCGCGTCGGGCGATGTCGCCCGGGCGCGAGCCATCGGCGACGCGCTGCTCTGGGCCCAGGACCATGACGAGGCCTACACCGACGGGCGGTTGAGGCAGGCCTACCACGTGAAGACCCTCGATGCGGGTGCCACCGCGGACTTCGGCTGGCAGTACGGGCTGGTCGGGACCGCGGTCGGCGACATGGCGTGGAGCGGCATCGCACTCGCTCAGCTGGCCCGTCGGGTCCCGCGTGGCGACTACCTGGATGGTGCACTGCGGATCGGGCACTGGATCATCGACAACACCCGCTCGACCACCGGACTCGGCGGCTACACCTTCGGTGCGACGGCTGGGCTGGAGGAGCACAAGTCCACCGAGCACAACATCGACGTGTACGGGTTCTTCCGGCTGCTCGCCCGGCTCACCGGCGACGACCGGTGGAGCTCCCGGGCCCAGCACGCGTGGAAGTTCGTCGAAGCCGTCTGGAACTCCGACGACAGCTTCTTCTGGACCGGCTCGGACGACGGAGCGGCAATCAACAAGAACCCGAAGCAGCTTCCGCTGGACGTGCAGACCTGGTTCTGGCTGTCGGTGGGCAAGGGCAAGTACGCCGACTGCCTGGACTGGGCGTCGACGAACCTGCGAACCACCGACACTCCGCTACGGATCAACTCGGCGCTGAAGGGTAACCAGACCTTCACCGGCACCGCCTTCGCCAGCGGCACCGTGCGCACCGACGTCACGGCCCGGGTCGGCGGCACCGACGATTGGCGCCCGCTTCCCGACGACGGCGGGGTCTGGTTCGAGGGGACCGGGCAGCTCGCGCTGGCACTGCGGAAACGGGACAGGTCGGGCGACCTGGCCGCCTCCGACGCGCTCCTCGCCACGCTGCGGTCCTCCCAGGCCAGCCTCGGCGCCGATCAGACGTTCGGTGGCAAGCGGACCGAGGGCGGGATTCAGGCGGCGACGTCCCCGATCGACACCGGCTTCGGGTTCGCCTACCACCCGCACCTGCACACGGCCGCGACCTCGTGGTACGTGATGGCGGCGACCGGATTCAACCCTTACCGCTTCTCCTGAGGTCGTCTCGATCGACCACGGCGGCCGTAGGTTGTGGGGATGTCTGATTCGCCCCCGCTCGAGGTGACAGACGAGGGGGTGACCTGGCGGATCCCGGTCGAAGAAGCGCCCGGCGGCGTGCGGCTCGAGGTGGACTGGGTGCTGGCCGGCGACCCGGAGTTCGTCCGGGTCGGCCGACAGTGGACGTACGATCTCACCCGCCCCGCGGCACGCAGGCTGGAGTATCGACTGATCCTTCGCGACGCCGACGGTCATGGCGATCCGGGCCTCGATCCGACCAATCCACGACACATCTCGAATCCGTTCGGCGGCCGATCGGTCATCGAGTTCGGCGACTATGCCGAGCCGGACTGGGTCGGGACCGTGCCGGACGGCGTGCTCGAGACCGTCGACGTCCCGCCCGAGCGACTGAGTACGACGATACCCAGCCAGCTCTGGACGCCGTCCGGCCTGAATCGAGACGAGCCGGCCCCGCTGCTGGTGGCCCACGACGGATCGGGGCTCGCGGACGACGCAGCTCTGCTCGGCTGGGCGACGTGGCACGGCGCGGTCCGGCGACCCGTCCGAGTGCTCCTCCTCGACCCGGCGCCCGGCGGTCGCGACGCCTGGTACTCCGCGAACGACGACTACTCCGACGACGAGGTCGGCGCCGTGCTCACCGCGGTCCGCGCCCGGGTGTCCGTGTCGGGCACGGTCGGGCTCGGAATCAGCCTTGGCGCCGTCGCGACGCTGGCGGTCCAACGCCGGCACCCGGACGCGTACGACGCGGTCGTCCTGCAGTCCGGCAGCTTCTTCACTCCGCAGACCGACCCGCAGGAGGCGGGCTACGGCCACTTCGACCAGGTCTGCCGGGCGGTCCGGGAAATCAAGGCGACCCGTCCCGAGCGCCCGGTGCAGGCGTTCGTCACCTGTGGGGCCATCGAAGAGAACCTCGTGAACAACATCCAGCTGGCCGAGGCGCTGAGGGCGCAGGGCTACGGCGTGGACTGGAAGATGGTCGGCGATGCCCACACGATGACGGGTTGGCGCGATGCCTGGAGTCCCGAGCTCGACCGGCTCATGGACCTGGTCTGATGCTCATGGACCTGGTCTGATGTCTGTCAGAGCCGAACAGCCAAGCTGGGACCTGAGCCTGTCGAAGGCCCGAGTGAGTCGCCCCCTGACAGGCTCGGGACACAGCTAGGTGCATTCAGCGAACTGGCTCTCGTCGCGGACGTGCCGTTCTGACAGGATCGTCTCATGACCGAACCACATGGTCGCGGACCGCGGTCCTGAGCTACGCCACGTCTCCCTCGTTCGTCCTGATTCTCCTCACTCCCGAGAGGCTTCGCACATGACCGTTCGCGGCGACAAGACCACCCACCTGATCGGCCTCCTGCTGGGCACCGAGGACGACTGGCCCAGGGCGTTCGAGACCCTGGTCCAGCGGCTCGGCACCGTGCCGCACAAGGGCCGCGACCACACTCTCGAGACGGAGCGGATCACGATCGAGCCCTTCGATCTGCGCGATCCCGTGCGCCATGACGTCGTGATCGATCGGCTGGCCTGGTGGTACTACCATCCCCGCGAGTGGCTGAAGAAGGCCGCGCTGGTGGACGACACCTATCTGATCAACAACCCGTTCACGTTCCAGTCGATGGAGAAGCACTCCGCCTACTGCGCGATGATCCGGCTCGGGTTCGACATCCCCGACACCGTGCTGGTGCCGTACAAGAACCCTGTCGAAAGCGAGAAGTGGGCGTACACGGCGTCGACGTACAACCTGCCGTTCGACCTGGACGAGGTTGCCGGACGGGTCGGCTACCCGATGTTCATGAAACCGTTCGACGGTGGCGCGTGGCGCGGGGTGAGCCGGATCGACGACCCGGCGACCCTGCACCGCGCCTACGACGAGTCCGGCCAGATGCTGATGCACCTGCAGGCGGCGATCAGCCCGTACGACGCCTTCGCGCGATCGTTGACCATCGGCCCGGACACCATGGTGATGAAGTTCCGGCCGGAGCTGCCGATGCACCTGCGCTACGAGGTCTCGCACGACTTCCTGCCCGCCGAGGCCGGTGATGAGATCCTCACCTTGTCGAGGACGATCAACGCGTTCTTCCGCTGGGAGTTCAACTCGTGTGAGTCCTTGGTGACGGGGTCGCGGGTCCGTCCGATCGACTACGCCAACGCCTGCCCCGACATCGCGATCACCTCGTTGCACTACTACTTCCCGTGGGCGATCAGCTCGCTGCTGCGCTGGTCGGTCTTCTGTGCGGTGACCGGTCGGTTGCCGCGTGTCGACACGACCACCCGGGAGTGGTACGACGTGGCCGACGACCCCGACCTGGACTACCCGGCCAAGTTGGCGCGGTACGCGGAGCTCTCGGACGCGTACTTCGAGACGGAGCGCTACCGCGAGTTCTGCGACACGTCGTTGGCGTCCCTGGACGAGATGGTCTACGAGTGGATTTCTTCGTCTGCATTCGACGACCTGTTGATCGAGACCGTACGCAAGACCTACCCCGCCCACGAGCACGACGAGTTCGCTGCCCACTTCCGTGGGCTGATCGGCCTGTGGGTCACCGACAATGCCACGCCCTCACCGAGCTGACCCGCCGCCCGCGGCCCGCCCTCAGCGGCGGTCGTCGTCGATGAAGCGGATCCGGTCAGCGAGCGACCGGGTGACCTCGTCGGCCTGGCTGGGGTCGTACTCTCCGGGGTTGGGGTCGTAGCGGAACTGCCAGTTCACCAGGTTGTCGTAGACGAACACCTGGACGCCGAACTTGAGTCCGCTGCTGGTGGTGAACAGATAGCCCGTCTGCTGCTGGACGTCGGTCAGCGGGACCGGCTCGGTGCGGTTCAGGGTTCCGAAGTAGGTGTACGGGGTTCCGGTCGGAGGCTCGGTCAACGGTCGCGGCGCGATGTGGATCTGGCGGCCCGCGCAGGCCGTCACAGCGTCGTCGATCTGCCGGAACGTCTCGATCGCGCCGTCGCGGTCGGCGAACCGGAACGTGAACAGCGACACCGCCATCTGCTGAGCCGGCCAATAGGTGCCCACCCCGTCGAGCGCGGCGCCGGGGAAGCCGCTGAACGTCGTCTCCTCGAACAGCGGCTCGCACTCAGCGGGCTGCACCGCCGCCGACGGGACGGCGAAGTTCTCCTTCGACAGCACCGAGGCATCGCTGGTGCCGTCGGAACGGACCATGCCGACGTACACGTTCCGGAGATCCTCCAGCGAGAACGGTGGCGACGGGCGCGGCCAGAGCTGCCAGGCCGCGAGACCGGTACAGACGACCGCGACCGCGAGCAGCGCCACGAGCAGTCGGCGCTTCATCGCGACGCTCAGCGGTTCCATGCCGGTCGTGAGGACGTCCGGCTCGGACTCCGGCGCCTCGGTGACCATCTCGTGATCGTAGTCCGCGATCCCCAGCCACGTGCGCGCTTCGTCCTGCTCACGGAGATCCCCGGAAAGTGGTCACCAACAACAACTCCGGCCGGCGTGTCGATGTTGTTGGTGACCAGTTTTCGGGGAGGAGAGGATCGGGGAGCCCGGGGTCAGTTCGGGCCAGGCAGGTCGTCAGGAGTGCCAGGCTGCCCACAGCTGGGCGTACGTCCCACCCGAGCCGACGAGCTCGTCGTGGCTGCCGGACTCGATGATCCGACCCTCGGTCATCACCGCGATCCGGTCGCAGGCCTGCGCCTGGGTCAGCCGGTGCGCCACCACGATCGCACTGCGACCGGCGAGCACGGCTGCCGCGGAGGTTTCGAGCGCTCGGGCACCGGCGCTGCCGGCTTCCGCGGTCGCCTCGTCGAGGATCACGACGGGCGGGTCGACCAGGGCGATCCGAGTCAGGGCGAGCTGCTGGGCTTGCGCGGCACTCAGCGCGTGCTCGCCCTCCCCGACCCGGGTCTCCAGCCGTTCCGGCAGCGCCTCCACCCACTCAGCCGCCCCCGGTGAGCCGGAGTGCGCTCCACAACTGCTCGTCACTCGCCTCGGGCAGCGCCAGCCGAAGATCTTCGGCCAGCCTGCCGGTGAAGACGTGGACCTCCTGGGTGACCACGCCGACAAGCCGACGCAACCGCACGGGGTCCAACGCGTCTATCGGGTCGTCTCCGATCCGGATACCACCCGATGTGGCCGGGAAGACCCCGCCGAGCACCGCTGCCAGGGTCGTCTTGCCGGCACCGCTCTCCCCCACGACGGCCAACGACGTTCCCGCCGGAACGTCAACGGTGACGTCGTGCAGCACCTCGACGCCACCGCCATAGCTGTGCCGTACGTCCGTCGCCACGATCGAGATCGCAGGAGACACCGGCTGTGACTCCGCCGGAACAGGAGGCACCGGCAGCTCGGCGATGCCGACCATCCGGGCCAGCGCCGCACCGGCGGACTGGATGTCGTTGAACGACATCAGCAGTGTGCCGAGCGGTCCGAAGAGCCGGTGGAACAACAGCGCCGCGGCGGTCACGTCGCCGACCGTGCTGGTGTCGCCCCGAACCAGGAAGAACCCGGTGAGCAGCACGGCCGACAACCCGACGGCTTCGGCGAAGTTCATCGAGTTCGCAAAGCCCAGGAAGCCGCGGACCGCCGCGATCGCGGCCTCGACGGAGGTGCGGGAAGCGACCTCGACCCGACCGCTCTGCAGTCCTTCCATGCCGTACGCATGGACCGTGCGGGCCCCGTACAACGTGGTCAGCATGCTCTGCGTACGAACGGCGCCGGCCTTCCGGTCGAGGGCGTACAGCCGTCGCGCCTTGGGCAGGAAGAGCCGAACGGAGACGATGTAGACGGGCACCACGGCGAAGAACGCCACCGCGATCCGCCAGTCCAGGCTCGCGAAGCCCGCCACGGTCACGGCGACGGTCACGAGGGCGGCGAAGACATTCGCCGCAAGGCGGATGGACGTCGTGATCCGATCGACGTCCTCGGTGACCCGCGACGCGACGTCACCGGCGCCGGCCGCTTCCAGTCGGGCGGAGTCCATCCGCAGCGCCTTGTTCATCACGTCCTCACGGAGGTCGGCGCACACTTCGGCGCCGAGTCGCGAGACCAGATAGCGCGACACCGCGGTGAGCACGCCGGCGCCCAACCCCGCCGCCGCGATCGCGACCACCAGTCGGACGAGGTCGGAGCCCGAACCCCGATCGACGACCAGGTCGACGACCCGGCCGAGCAGGATCGGCACCAGCACCGCCGCGACGCTGGCCGCGATCGAGACCAGCACCGAACCGGCCGCCCGCCAGCGGTGGCCGAGGATCAACCGCCAGAACACCCGACCCGTCTCGCGGCCGGAGGCGACCGGGAGGATGGCCCGCTCCTTCGCGTCGGCTCCGTCCTGAGAGAGCTGCACGGTCGCGCTCATCGCAGCACCGCCTCCGCGTAGTCGGAGCGGGTCAACAGCTCGGCGTGCGTTCCTGTCGCGACGACCCTGCCGTGCTCCACGAACACGACTCGGTCGCAACGCGCGAGCAGCGGCGGGCTCGTGGTGATCACCAAGGTGGCCCGGTCGCTGCCGCCCCGGAGCTCGGTCAGCCCCTGGGCGATCAGCTGCTCGGTCACGGCATCGACAGCCGTCGTGGGGTCGCGGAGAACCAGCACCGGCCGGTCGGCCAGCAGGGCCCGGGCCAGCGCCACCCGCTGCCGCTGCCCGCCGGACAGGTTGCTGCCGTGGTCGAGCAGCTCGTGGTCGAGGTGGCCACCGAGCTCGCCGAGCGCGGCCGCCCGGACCGCGTCCGTGACACTGACCGGCCTGTCCCCATCCCCCGTGTCGAGTCGATCGCCCGTGCCGAGCCCAACCCCCGGGTCGAGCTCATCCCCCGGGCCGAGTCGATCCCCCGTGTCGAGTACTGCGCCGATCGTCGCGCCGAAGAGGTGAACAGCGTGCGGTTCGACCAGCATCCACTGTCGCAGCGAGCTGTGCTCGAGGTCGGCCAGGTCGCTGCCGCCGAGCGACACGGTGCCCGAGTGCGGCTGCCGTTCGCCGGTCAGCAGCTCCGAGAGGGCGTCCGCGGCCGGGATCGAGCTGCTGGCCACGCCGACGAGCTCGCCGGGCGTCACCTCCAGGCTGAGACCCTCCAGTCCCGGGCTGACCACGTCGCGCAAGACGAGCGGACCGGCAACCGCTGGCTCCGTGCCACCGTCGGCCCGTGGCGGTGCTTCGATGATCTCCGCGACGCGAGCAGCCGAGGCACGGGAGATGGCCAGCTGGAACACACAGTCAGCCAGGCCGAGGACCGGATCGGAGAGAAACGCCGCAAGCCCGACGATGGTGATCAGCTCACCGATCGTGATCCGGCCCTGCAGGGCGTACCAGCCGGAGAACGCGGTGACGACCGCCACCAGCAGGCCGGTGGTGAATGTCGAGGCGCCGACGAAGGTGGCGCTCGCCTTCATCGCGCCCATCGTCGCGCCGAGCGACGTTCGGCTGGTGCTGCGATAGCGCCGGACGCCTTCGGGCACCCCGCCGAAGCCACGGAGCGGACGCAGTCCCGCCAGCAGGTCCGACGCTGTCGCGGCGGCGAGGCCGGCTGCCTGTTGCTGGGCGGCCGTCCGTCGTTCGACGATCGGACCGAGCGCGTTGAGCCCGAGCACCAGGAGAGGGATGCCGATCATCAGACCCAGCCCGAGCGAGGCGTCGATCCGCAGCAGGATGCTTGCGGTCACCGCGAGGCCGACGAGCGCGGCGGCGGCGCGGGCCCCGAGCTGGATCAGCTCGGCCGCGGCCAGACTGTCGGAGGCGGTGATCGACAACAGCTCGCCGGTCTGCCGGTCGGTCTGGATGCCCGCCCCGGTGAGGATCCGCCGGACCGCCTCCATCCGCAGCAGGTGGGCCTCCTCATACGTCCCGCGGGACAAGAACCAGAACCCGGTGCGCCAGGCCATCGTCAGGACGAGGAAGAGCCCGAAGATCGCCAGCACGGAGACGGCCATCACGGACAGGTCGGACGTGGCGACGGCCCGGTCGATCACGGTGCCGATGGCGACCGGGACCAGCGCCTCGCAGACCTGGTGCAGGGACCAGAACAGGGCGCCGAGCAACGTCGCCTTCCGCTGGCGGCGGAAGATTCCGCCGACGAGGCGGCGAGTAGCGCGAGGATCTTGCACGAAGGCAACCCTAAGTCGAGCGGACCTCCTGCCGCGTCCGATGTCACCCAGTGGCGAAGCAGCCAGACGAGTTCTCTCTGCAGTGCAGGCCTCTCGGCCGCCTGCCCCTGTCGCCCCGGTAGATTTCGCCCATGACGGATCCGCTGCCGGATGACCTGATCCGGCTGTTCTCCGACTACTCCGAGACCGTGATCTGGTTCGACAACTTCACGTCGTACGAGGAGTCCGGGTTGTCGACGGAGCTGATCGGTGACCTGCGCGCCTGGGACGAGTCCTACTACGCCGGTCTCGAGAACTATGAATGGCGTTCTCGTGAAGCCGGGCGCACGCATCGGCGCGAGGGGAGACGGCTCGCGCGGCACTTGGCGGGTGAGGTCGGAGCTGACTTCGCCGTGGAGGTCGACGGCCATCGCGTGCGGTCCGGGCGGGAGGCTCGATCACCGGAGGCGGCGGCCGCGTTCCGGGCGATGCGGGCGTCGTCGCTCGCCGAACGGGAACGCATCCAGGCTCTGATCCGCGGCGGCGCCCGGTTGGAGTGGCTCGCGTACCCGCCCGGCGACCCTCGGAACCGTTGAGCTGCGCAAGGCCACGCCGGTGAGCCCGGCACCTCCGGTCAGCGGTCGCCGTCAGCGCTTTTCGCGGGAGCCGATGAGTTCGGGCCCACCTGGGGGTCGTACGAACTGAGCGCCCGCATCAGCGACGAGAGGTCCGTCATGGCCGCACTTCCTTTCGAGTCCATCCCCGACGACATCGCCACGCCGCCGGTCGTCGACCGCGAGTCCTGGCAGGCCGCCTGCGATGCACTGCTCGTCCGCGAGAAGGCCCATACCCGAGAGGGCGACGCGATTGCCGCCGCCCGCCGACGGCTGCCGATGACCGAGGTCCCGGTGGGAGCGACGGTCGTCGGCGCAGCCGGTGAGATCCCGTTCGTCAAGGCCTTCGAGGGGCGGCGACAGCTGATCGGCTACTTCCACATGTGGCACGACGGCCAGCCCTGGGAGAGTCAGTGCGAAGGATGCACGTTCTTCGCCGCTCAGGCCCAGCAACCCGAGTACCTGCACAGTCGAGACGTCACGCTCGCGATCTTCGCCGAGGGGACGTACGAGGAGAGCAAGCCCTATTCCGACTTCGTCGGCAACCGACTGCCCTGGTACTCCGCGCGAGCGTCCACGAGCCTGCTCGCCGGTCGTGAGTTCGGCTTCCTCGCCTGCTTCCTCCGCGACGGCGACCGGGTGTACGAGACATACTGGAGCACCGATCGGGGAACCGAGGCGATGGCGTGGAGCTATGCGCTGATGGATCGCACGGTGTACGGCCGCCAGGAGCACTGGGAGAGCTCGCCCGAGGGGTGGCCGCGCGAGATCGGCACCCGCGGCGAGCAGTTCCGGGTCGCCGGCCGGCCGACGATCCAGTGGAGCGTCACCGATCAGCCGGTCGGGGCACCCGCGGCGCACTGCCACTGACCCGCCGGCCGGGCTACGGGCTGAGCTCGGTGGCCAGCTTCAGCTTGGAGGATGCGATCGGGTTCGCGTCGGCGACCTTCTCGTCGAAGCGGTAGTCGAGGATCTTCGACACCTCGATCAGGGCGGTCGCCTTCTCGGCCGACACCGAGTTCGCCATCTTGGCCGAGCCACCGTCGATCACCTGCTCGTGGTCGGCGACGTAGCGATGAGCCGTGTCCTCGTCGCTGCCCAGGTCGGGGAAGGACTGCAGCAGTGACAGCTGCTGGTCGGGCGTACCGGTGAGCAGTGCGTCTTGAAAGGACCCGCGGAGGGCGTACGCATCCGCGAAGGGCCGCTCAGCGAACGCCGCATCGAGCATCCACGGCGCTTCCTGGACCAGATCGCCGAAGGTCTCCGCGAACTGCTCCTCGCTCATCGCGTTCACCTGCTCGAGCGTGACCAGGTCGTGGCCCGGCCGTCGGGCGACCGCATGGCCGGCGCCGCCGGTGTGGAAGAACACCAGGTTCAGTCCGATGGCGACGTTGGCGCCCAGCGTGATGCCGGATCCGAAGAAGATCTGCGCCCAGGCCGGGAAGGCGCCCGAGATCGCGCTGTACGCGGTGATCAGCCCTGAGGCGCCCAGCGTGGTGCCGACGATGATCCCGTTCCGGTGGTCGTTGAAGGTGGATCAGCTGCTTGTTGGTCAGGCCGAGCGCGTTGGCCACCAGGATGGGCACGAGCACGGCACCGGCGTAGAAGGCCAGCACGTGCTGGAACCCGTACGCCGCCAGCCTGGGTGCCGGCAGCACCTCGTCCACCGGGTGGACCCGTTTGCTCGACACGGGCGTGTCCGTGAGTGTTGCCGCCATCTGACGTCTCCCTTGCCTCCGAGTGACGTGGGCGATCGCCGAGCTCCGGGGCTCGGTGATCGCTACCGTGCCTCACTATCGAGGGATGGATTCGCCTTTGGACACCTCCGTCGGAGGAATTAACGTGCGCGTCACGACATCGGAACGTGATGCCAGGCGAAGACGGCTCGCGCCGAGCGGTCAGGCGCCTGCTTGTTTCAGCTCTCCCCAGCCGTGCCACTGGTCGATCTCGATCAGCGCGCTGACGCGGGCACGGTCCCGGGTCGGGTACGGCTGCCCGCCGTAGTGACGGGAGAGCCGGTCGATGTCGGCGAGGTCGGTGTCGTCACGCCACTCCACGATCCGGCCGCGGACCGAGATGTGGGTGTACCACGACCCTTCCTTCAGGGCGGTCAGGCTGACCTTGGGGTTCTTCTGCATGTAGGAGTTGCGCTTCCGGCCCGCGTCCATGTTCACCAGGATCTGGCCGTCGTCGGTGACCAGATACCAGGTGGCCACCGAGACCGGCTGCCCGTCGGGGCGGACGACGGCGATCACCGCCGGGTTCGGCTGCACCAGCAGGGCCATGGCTTCGTCGGTCAGTGGCGTACGCGGCATGTCGAAAACTCTCCTCGATCAGGGATTCGGAGACGGGAGTTCCCAGCCTATCGGCGCTGCCTGCGACCGTCCTCGGGCATCAACCAGCTCAGCGGCGCCGGCGAGCCTCGCTTCAGCGCCGCACCACGGCAATGTTCACCGGGCCGCCCGACCCCTGTCACCTGATGGGCTGTGATGAACCTACGGGTGGGAAGCGCGTGCAGCCGGGGTTGGGGCGATGATCGGGTTCTCGTCCTCACCGGTGGTTGGTACGGGTTTGGGTCGGCCTCGGCGGTGGCTCCAGACATCACGGATGACGACCTGGATGATACCGGCGACGGGGATTGCGAGCAGTGCGCCGAGGATGCCGGCGAGGTCGACCCCGACGAGGATGGCCACGAGGACGGCGAGGGGGTTGAGTTTCACCGTTCGCGCCAAGATCACGGGCTGAAGGACGTGGTTCTCCAGCTGCTGGTAGAGGATGAAGAAGATGATCATGACGATCAGTGCGGGAAGGGAGTGGACGCCTGCCGCAATGACGGCGACGAGGGCCCCGAGCGTTGCGCCGATCAGCGGAATGAGGTCGGCGACGGCGACGAAGACGGCGATCAGGCCGGCGAACGGGACCCCCAATACCTTCAGCGCAATATAGGTCAGGATCCCACAGACCACGCTGATGAGCAGATTCCCCGAGATGTAGCCGGTGATCGACTTCGCACAGTCCGTGCTGACCTGCCGGACCCGATCACGCGTATCCGGGTTGTCGATCAAGTTCAGGCTTGCAGCGGTGATACGGGGCGCCTCGAGCACCATCAGCAGGGCCAGGACGAAGACGGTGATCGTACCGGCCAAGCCTGTGGCGATTCCACGCAGCACACCCGCGGCCGGGGTGGTGAGGCTGGCCGCGGTTGCACTGATCTGCTCTTGGTGGCTCCGGACCCATTCGAGCGCGTTGGTTCGGACAAGCAGGCTGCCGATGGGGCCTCGGCCGGCGCGGGTGTCGTCGATCAGTTGTGGTAGCTGTTGCGCGAAGGCTGCACCCTCCCGGGCCAGCGGAACGGCAAACAAGGTGATCAGGCCGCCGAGGGCCACTACGACCACCGCGAACACTGCGATCGTGCCCGCGATGCGGGGGCACCAGGGGAGGCGGCGTTGGATCCAGTCGACCACCGGTGCCAGGGCCACCGTGAAGAACAAGACGATGATCATCCACACCAGTACCTCGATTTCTCGTGGTGGTCGGCCTCGGTCACCAACTGCGACAAGGGCGGGTGATCGCGTTCGGTTGGTCAGGCGTTGGCGGGTTCCCGGTCGGGTTGGTCTCCTGGGGCGGAGTCGGCGCCGGCTTCTTTCCAGCCGCGTTTGACGATTTGGAGCCAGCCTTTGGCGGGGATCTCGGTGGGCTTGTCGGCGTCACTGCCGGGCACCTGATCGGTGTCGGTTCGGGTACCCGGGCGGTGGGTCGATGCCATCGGCTGGCTCCTTGTCATCGATACGGTCGGCCACGCATCACGCGTGGCCACGGCTAACTAGCTGCGGGCGTGCTCGGCCTGGACGGTGTCCTTGGCGTCTTGCGCCTGGCCCTGGACCTGGTCTTTCGCCGCGGCACCTTCGTCCTTGACGTTCTGTACGGCGTCGGTGGCGGTGGCCTTGACCTGCTCGGCCGCCTGTTGTGCAGGCTCCTGCAGGTTGCCGGCGATCTCCTTGGCCGCGTCGACAGCTTTCTCCTTCATCGGCTCCAGATTCTGCTGGAGCTCCGAGACCGCTTGCTGCTCCTTCTGCGAGGAAGGGATGAGCGAAGAGACCAACAGCCCGGCACCGAAGGCGATCAGACCGGCCGCCAACGGGTTTCCCCTGGTCTTGGTCTTGAGCTGACCGGGTGCATCGGTCACGGCGTCGGTGACGGCGGAGGCACGGTCTGAGACGGCGGACCGGGCGTCGCCGACGGCGCCGGTGTCGTACGGGTCGTCCGGGGATCCCATCACCTTGTCTCGGACGCCGCGGGCGGCGTCCTTGACCTTGTCGACCTGCCGGTCGGCGATGTGCTTCGGGTTGGCGGTGTCGGCGAGTGAGTCGACGTTGTAGCTCAGCTCGGCGCGGGTCCGTTCGATGTCGGCGCGGATCTCGTCCGGATCATTGCTGGTGGTGCTCATCGGTTCTCCTCTTCATGGCCTTTCACGGCGTTCGGGATCTTGCTCAATGTCTCGCTGGTCCGACGCAGGCCGCGGATCCGTTCGAGTTCCTTCTTGCCCACGGCAGCCAAGACGGCGGCGACAACCGCCCACACGACGGCGACGATCAGCGCCGACCACTCGTTGCCGATGAACTGGCCCAGTCCCCACCAGGCGCTGACCGACAGGAAGACCAGGAACAGCAACCCGGCCACGGCGGCACCGGCGAACATCCCGACACCTTTGCCGGCCCGGGTCGCGGACTGCCGCGCCTCAGCCTTCGCCAGGGCCAGCTCTTGCTGCATCAACGTGGACACGTTGCTGGTCACGTCGGAGAGCAGGGCGCCGATGCTGCGACCGTCGTCGGATTCCAACAAGGACCGGTTTCCGGGATTGTGGGTGGTGTCGGGGACCGCGCTCGCGCCGACAGGTGCATATTCGCTCATCGCATCAGACCCGTTTCGCTGCGAGCCTCGTTCAACGCGGGAGACACATAGCCCAGGGGTGCCCCGGCCCGGTTGCCTTCATACGTGGTCGGGGTCTCGTCCACCAACGACACAGGCGCAGGTTCCACGACCGGCACCTGATACGAGGCCGGCTGGCCGGTCAGGGCGTGGGGAGCCGAAGAATCTGAGTCGGTGGAGTCGAGGCTGGTGTTCGCTGCCACCGCGCCCCGGGTCAGCCGGCCGGCGAGCACGCCCGCCAGCCCGCACAGAGCCAGGAACGTGACCGGGCGACGACGCGCGAATGCCGACACTTCGATGAGCACGTCGCGTGGTTCCCTGTTCTCCAGCCAATGCGCGATCTCGCCGCCCTTGCGGGATGCCTGCTGCGCCAGGTCGGTCAGCGGACCGGACTCGGCCGAGCCGGAAGCCATCCCGCCGAGCTCTTTCGACATCGCATGCACGGCGGTCGCGATCTTCTGCTGTTGGCTGCCGGCCTGGGTCTGGACCTCGCTGGTCACCGAGCTCAGCAAGCTCTTGGCCTGCTGCTTGGTCTCGGCCGCGACGTTCGCGACCTCGTCCTTCGCCGTGGCGGCGACATTCTTTCCCGCATCGACGGCGGTGTCCCTGACGTCGGCGGCCTGGTCCTTGGCCACCGTCGTGGTCGAGGGAGATCCCCCGATCGAATTGTTGGGCCATTCAGTTGGGTTGGTCATCGCACTATCCGTTCTCGTGATGTGAGTGATTTGCGCTCGGCCCACCCCTCGGCGCCGGGTAGGGCTGTTCAGCCGTCCCGGGCCGGCGGGGTCAGAGGCCGAGGCCGCCGAGCTTGTCGCCGAGACCACCGGGAAGTTTGCCGGCCAGATCGGCGATGTTGATGCCGAACTTGTCGAGCAGACCCGCGTGCTCATCGGTGTCGACCGTGTCAGGCAGCTCAGCCTGCGCCTGGTCGGCCTTGTCGTGCTCGCCCTGGGACGTCAGCAGATCGATGATCTGTGCTTTGTCGAAGTTCACCCTGCGTCTTGTCTCTGCTGGTAGCTACCGGCGGGAGGTCCCGCCGGCAGGTTGATCAACGCTCAGCGAGCGTTGCGGTCACCGCTGGCACTCTGGTCGGCGTCGATCTGCTCCTTGCGGACCTCTTCGGTGACGGTCTGCTCCTCGGTGACGGTGTCGGTGTCGAGCCGGACTCGCTCGACCGGAACCGTCTCCTTGTTCACCACGACCTGCTCCGCGGACAGGGTGACTTCGTGCTCTTCTTCGGTCAGGTCGCCACCGGCGACCGCATCGCCGACATTGGCGTCGGTGATCGGCTCACGTTCGATCCGGACCTCCTCGTGGGAGACCGGGACCGTTTGGGTGACGTTCTTGGTGACGATGTACTTACGCAGCCTCGCCTTGCCCGTCTCCACGTTCTTCGTGCCGACATGCAGCTGCTCCTCGGAGCGGGTCATCGCATCATCGGTGGTCGGGCCGGACGTGTCCTGGCCCACCGCGTCCACGTCGCCACGGCGGTCAGGCCGCTGACTGTTCTCGCCGTCGACAAGATTCATGTCTGTGTCGGCCGTGTTCAGGTCCGACCCGCGGAAATCGGCATTGCCGCCCGGCATGTCGTAGTACCGGAACAGCTCGGCTTCCTCTTGCTCGCTGATCTCGGCGTCGGCGTCGACCCGGGGTGCGTCATGGATGACGTCCTTGCTGAACGGGACCTGGATGTCGTTGCCGCTCGTCGTGGCGCTGGTCAACGGCACGAAGGACTCCGAGGTGCCGAACAGGCCCGTGGACACGGTCACCCACTGCGGGTCGCCGGTCCCATTGTCCAGGTAGACCTGGCCGATCTTGCCGATCTTGCCACCGTCGGAATCGGTGACGATCCCACCCTGACCGACAAGATTTTGGACGTCGTTGGTACTGATCATGGGTGTTCCCCCTGCGTTGAGAAGGCGACCCTCCACCGGCGGCGGACGGTTGTGAAACGGACCAGGTCGAATCGGACCCCCGCAGACCCACATGGGTCTGATCTGGCGGGGCGGTGGTCACGGCCTCGTCACACGACGATGGTGTCGAAGGGATTCCAGGCGCCCGCGGGACAGAGCCCGAGAGGGAGAATTGGGAGACCAGACGGGTTGGTCATTCCCGCAAAGCATCTAGCGGCAGCGAGTGCGCTGATCGAAGCGGCGACATGATCGCGACGACTCCGACCCCGGGCCGGCTGTGAATGGCAGCACTGATGAGTGTACGACGTAAACCGGCGGAATCCAACCACCCTCGGTAGAGCGCCTGCTGCTCGTGAGCCGGCGCAAGATGAGACGATCAGATCGAGCTCAAGGCTGCCGTTCACTTGGCGCTGTTGATCATGCGGGTTGCTTTCGGTGCTTCCCGTGACGATCCGGCGTGTCGAAGGGGCCGCCCGCCGCCAGGTGGCTGTCACCCCGCCCTGACGGAGGGCCCCGGTTTCGGACGAGGGCGCTGCGGGTACGTCTCGTTACGTACGGGTCGATCTCCGGCTCGACTTACCGATGGGTGCCCATGTACTTGCACATGCAGATGTTGATCAATGAGATCGCGGTCGACGAGCCGGATCCGGCAGCGGCGAACGCCCTGCAAGAGGGGCTGGGTGGCCAGTTCGGTGAGATGCGGACCATGATGCAGTACCTGTTCCAGAGCATCAACTTCCGCGGCGACGCATCCTCGAAGCCGTACAAGGATCTGCTGCAGGGCGTAGGAACCGAGGAGATCAGCCATGTCGAGCTGATCGGGACCACCATCTCTCGTCTGCTGGACGGTTCGCCGGAGTATCAGGGCAAGAAGTCCGATCCAGTCGACAAACCGGGCGCTCAGGGTGCCACCCCGTTGAAGATCGCCTTGGACACCAGCAACATTCACCACTATCTGGTCGGTGCACAAGGCGCGCTGCCGGTCGACGCGGCGGGTAACCCGTGGCTGGGCTCGTATGTGTACAACAGCGGCAACCTGGTGCTGGATCTGCTGTACAACCTGATGCTCGAGTCGACCGGCCGCTTGCAGAAGTGTCGAATCTACGAAATGACCGCGAACAAGACGGCCCGGTCCACCATCGCCTACCTGATCGTGCGCGACCAAGCCCACGAGAACGCGTTCGCGAAGGCGCTGGAAAGTCTCGGCGTGAACTGGGGCTCGATGTTGCCGATCCCGAAGACGAACGCCGAGCGGTTCCCGGAGGTGAAGAAGCTCCTCGATCAAGGTCTGCAAAGTATCCAGTACACGTTCGGGGCTGACGAGGAAAGCCAAGCGGCGAAGCTGTACCGCGGTGCGTCACCGTCGAACGACGGAACAGAACTGAGCACGGCGATCATGCCACAAGGTTTTCCGATGACGATCGCCCCGGAGCGCCGTGAGGAGTTCTCACCGGGTCTCGACAAGGAGTTGCTGGCCCTCATCCAGGCCACCGCCGAGGTCGAGCTCGAGAACGCTGACACCGTGGGCGGGTAGCCGCCCACGGTCGCTGCCGACACGCGTCGCCGGCGTTCGCCGATCGTTGCGATCGGGGCGGCTGCTGCTCGGCAAGGCGTCGGCGCTCGCCGGGGCGACGCGTGCCGCAGATCGTCAAGTCGTGGTTAGGCTCGGGACGTTTGGGTGGTTGCCTGCCGGGTACGGACCGGACATGTCGTCGGCGCTCCGGATCTATCTTCAAAACCATGAGGCCGCTGCCCGGGCGGGGTTCGATCTGTGTCGTCGAGCCGCGCGCAACCAGCGCGATCAGGCGCAGGGACCGATACTCAGCGATCTCTGCGTCGCCATACAAGAAGACCGTGAGCGACTCAAGACGATCATGCGAGCTGTTCCCGTCGGATCGAACCCGCTGCTGGGACTGGTCTTGCAGGTGGGCGAGCGGGTGGGTCGGCTCAAGCCGAATGGTCGGATTGTCCGACGCTCACCGCTGAGTGACTTGATCGAGATCGAGGCACTGATCGACGCCGTCAGCGCCAAACGGGCCGGCTGGTACGCCCTCGCCGCAGCACCGCTCGCTGCACCCGAGGCCAGCCAGGTCGCCGAGCTGATCGATCGTGCCGATGATCAGCTCGAGCGGCTCCGCCCGGTCCACGCAACGGTCGCCGCCCGGGTGCTCACCGGGTAACGAGTCGGCTGATCTGCTTGATGTGCAAGATCGCGACACTTATCTGGCTGTAGCCGCAGCGGCGGCGTAACAGCGAGTTCTGTCCGGGGTTCACGGTCCGCGAGGTCGGCGAGCTCAGGCACGTGGTTGCTGAGGATGATGTTTCGGTAGCGGCGGTACGAAGGCTGGCCGCTGTCATGGCGTTCAGTGTGCTGTGGTTGGTCAATCTGCGCCATATCTTGACAACGACGCTGACGAGAATTCATATCTTCGCTATCGTCTCGGAAACGAAACATACCGCCTCGCTGGCCGACTGGAACGTCCGAGATGTGACCCCGGCCCAATTGACCATGAATTTCAGAATGTGTCGAGAATATCCTCCAATCACAAGACTTGAGACATATTCTTTCATGCCCGCGGCAGCCATCGACCGAATAAAGTGAACATCTGCATTTCGTTGTGACTGGTCGCCGTTCCCCTCACTATAGAAAGGGGTGGGGAGGATGCGATGACCGATCCCGAGGTTCTGGATGCCGGCCCGACCAGAAGCAGCCGACAGTCAGTTGTGGTTGTCGTAGGGGTCGTGGCGGTGGCCGTTGCGTTGATGCTGGTGTGGTCTGGGCCTGGCGGGACGCAACCGACGCCGGCCCCTTCGTCATTGAGCGCACCGGTTTCCGCGGCGCCGACCGATCCGTTGAAGGCGGGCGCGATCTTCATCCAGACAGCGGTGCTTGGACCGGAGGGATCGGATAGCGGCATTTTCGACCTCTACCGCGATCACCAGCTTCTGGACTCGGGATGGGTGGTTGAGCAGTCTCACCTGAAATTCACGTTCCAGGGCGCCCGGGGGCGGTTTGTGATCACCGGGTCACACCTGGCGGTGCATCGGCTGGTGCACTACCTTGACTGGGCCTGGAGTGAAGGCACGGGCGACTACGCCAGCCTCGCGGGCTCGGGGAAGGCTGAGTTCATCGCCCCGGACCTCGATCGCTACGGAGTCCTCGGCCGGCTCTCCGGCACGATCCGTCGGGCGCCGTCGGCTGACCAGACCCGGTCTCGGCGGTAGCCAGCCAGTCGGGACCGTCCGTAGCGCCGGATTGCGGCTGGCGGACTCGCTTGGAGGCGAGCGCGAGCACCGGCCTGGCCAGCCTGAACGGTGATCCACAGCTATGGGGCGGTGCTGTGTGCACTCGGAGCGACTCACTCGTCGAGGAGGAAGGCGGCGAGTTGACTGGCCACGAGTTCGGGAGCGCTGTCGACCGCCTCGTGTCCCTGGTCGGGAAGCATTTCGACCTTGGCTGCGGATAGAACGTCCGCAAGGCTTCGCGTCACCGCACCGGCCCAAGGCGGACTCACACTTCCGAGCAATAGGAGTAGGGGCTGAGTGACCTTTGCGGCGACGTTCGATAAGCGCAGTGTGCTCAGAGCCTCCCCTTCGCGCACCATGGTGGTTGCCACGATGGGCACCGGGTTGTCGCCGCCGGCCTTGTCCCGCAGTAGGGCGACCTGGTCGGCGGTCAGGCCGATGACGTCGATGAGGAAGCTGCTCATCGCCCGGCCGAACTGCCCACGGACGATCATGGACCGGACGCGGTCGAGCCAGTCCGCTGGGACGGTCTGCTCTCCTGGTGGCTCATAGAGCACGAGACGGCGGAGCGGCGCGCCGAGGGCCGCCGCTCCGAGCGCACACACCGCCCCGTAGCTGTGGCCGAAGATGTCGATCGGCCGGCCCTGCCCGGCCGAGAGGTGTTCGGCGACGGCGATCACGTCCGCGTACTCCGAGCTGAGCGAGTAGCCGGCCCCGTCTCCACTCGCTCCCCTCCCGCGACGGTCCATCGCCGTTACCTGGAACCGGCCGACCAGCAGGGGCCACAACGGAGCCCACCGCGCCGAACTGCACATGCCTCCGTGGACCATCAGCAGCGACTGACCTTGACCGCCGGTGATGAAGCCGATCCGGGTCCCATCTTCACTGACGACCGAGCCTGGTGCCCCTTCCACGCGCGCCTCCTCCCAGTCTTGGGTCACGTCCATCGAACCATTTCCGATATGTGGTTGAGTGCTGATTGCGGTGTAGCGCGGATCGCGGGCTCGTTGATGGTGCGGGTTCAGGTTTCAGGCCCCGCGGATTGCTGTGCCAGCTCAGCCCAGGTGGTGTGTCCGAGAAGTTGAAGTTGGGCGATCAGCCATTCTCGACCTGCCTCGGTGAGGCGTGCGGCAGCCAGGTCTGCCCTGTCCTTGGGGCGATCGTGTCGCGCCTTGAACAACAGCGCGATCTCGGGGCGCACGTAGGGTATCCCGTCGACAAGCTGGTGGGCTTGTGGCCACGGTAACCGGATTCGTGGATCCCGTCGGAAGACCCACTCATCGGTTCCTGGTTCTAACAGGATGTCTGCGACCCAAGGGTGCGACGCGTCGCACCGAAGCCAAAGCTGATGGACGCCGCTGTCGAGGTCATCTGCCGGCAGCAGCGGCCGCAGTGCGCCATCATTGATTTGCCAAAGATGCCAGTCGCGAAGGTGGTGTCGCAGTCGGTCGACATCTGAGGCCGGTACTTCAATGTCAATGTCTTCGTGGTGTCGCGCCACCGACGCACCGATACGGGCGGCTCGCCCCCCCGCGATCGCCCACCGCGCTCCCGAGCCCGTGAGAAGCGTTGCACATTCGGGAGGGGATAGCGCGCTGATCGGCCCGTACCAGGCCTGGAACGATCTCTCGTCGAAATCAGCGCTCGATTGCACCGCCGTTGTCACGTATTGCATCGTCGCATTGGTCAGAAGTCGGGCTCGATCGGTGGCTTCTTCGGCAACGGCACGGGCGGGTTCCACGCGGCGCCGTACGTCCTCGACGCCCGCTGCGGCGCCGATGGTCGGCCGGTCGGGCTGCAGCTGGCGGTTCCGGCGACGACGACCCATGGATCGGCGGGGCGCTGGGTCCGTGGGTGCTCGCTGCCGCTGGCGGATCGCGATCAACGAACTGTGACCCGACCGCCCACCGACCGAAGCGAGATCTCTCGATGACGGCGTCATATCATGCGCCCGTGACCCCTCCGTACGTGAGCTCCACGACAGATTCCACGTCGATCCGCCACACGGTCGCATTCCGCCTTCGCCATCCGGCCGGATCCGAGGCGGAACGCGACTTCCTGCAGACCGCCCGGGCGCTGGCCGAGATCCCCGGTGTGCAGGAGTTCGAGCAGCTCCGTCAGGTCAGCCCGAAGAGCGACTTCACGTTTTTCTTCTCGATGCTGTTCGCGGACGCGACTGCCTACCAGCACTACAACGAGCACTCGACCCACGTCGCATTCGTCCGCGACCGCTGGGACAGCGAGGTCACCGACTTCCAGGAGCTGGACTTCGTCGCGCTCTGATCAGTGGACCTCGGCCTCGAGGGTGGTCATCTCCGGCGGCGGGCGGCGGAAGCCGCGGGTCAGGACGACCAGGTAGATGATGCCGATCCCCAGCCAGGAGCAGCCCAGGATCAGCGCCTTGCTGTCCAGCTGGGTCAGCAGGTAGATGTCGATCAGTGCACCGATGGGTGCGATCACCGCGTACCGCAGCGGGCTCAGCGTCTCCTCGTGCCGGTGACGGATCCAGTAAGCGATCACCGACACGTTGACCAGTGTGAAGGCCAGGAACGCACCGAAGTTCACGAATGAGGTCGACGTCGTGACGTCGAGGAACAGCGCGCCGAGACCGATCACTCCGCAGAGCACGATGTTCAGGACCGGCGTTTTGAACCGGTCGGAGAGAAAGCCGAAGAACCGGCTCGGCAGGACGGCGTCGCGGCCCATCGCGTAGAGCAGTCGCGAGACGGCGGCCTGGGCCGCCAGGCCCGACGTGAACTGTCCGACGATCAGACCGGCGATGAAGATGGCGGCAAACGCAGCACCGCCGATGGTGTGCGCGATGTCGGCGGCGAGTGAGTCCGCGTCGGGGAAGCTCGATCCGGGTGCCACGAGGCTCACGACGTAGGACACGATCAGGAAGATCACGCCACCGATCAGCGCGACCCCGACGATGGCGCGGGGGATGTTCTTGCGCGCGTCACGCGTCTCCTCCGTCAGCGTGCTCACGGCATCGAACCCGAGGAAGGAGTAGCAGGCGATGGCCGCGCCCGCCGTGATCGCGGAGAAGCCGCCGGTGCCGACGAACGGCGTGATCGAGAACAGCGAACGGGCGCCATGACTGCTGACCAGATAGTGCACCGAGAAGATCACGAAGAAGGCCAGCACGAGGATCTGGAAGGTCATCAGTACCAGATTCGCCTTGTCGGCGACCTTCAGACCGATGATGTTGAGCGCTGAGGTGATCACGATGAAGGCGACGATCCAGACCCAGTTCGGAACGCCGGGGAACTCCGATCCAAGGTAGGCGGCCCCGATCAGCCAGATCACCAGTGGGAGAAAGAGATAGTCCAGCAGGATCGTCCAGCCGATCAGGAACCCGACCCGCGCGTCGAGCGACTTGCGGACGTACGTGTACGACGACCCGGCCACCGGGTAGTGATAGGCCATTCGCGCGTAGCTCGACGCGGTGAAGAGCATCGCAATCGTTGCCACCAGATAGGCGCCGGCGCTGGCACCCTCCGAGGTCTCGGCGATCACACCGAAGATCCCCAGCACGATGATGGGAGCCATGTAGGCGAGTCCGAGGAGCATGACTCCGCGGAGGCCGAGTGCCTTCTCGAGGTGGGCGGTGTGGGTGGTGGATTCGACGGCCATGGATGGCCTTTCCGACTCTCCTCCGGCCTCAGGCCGGGTTGGGGTCTCGCGGAGGGGTGGGCTGCCAACGGTCGGGACGGATGACCCCGTCGTAGGCAGGAAGAGGGATCGGCGCATCGTCGGGCCGGAACTGGTTCCAGAGGCGGTTGAGACCGGCGGTGCCATGCTCACGGATCTCGCTGACCCGGTCCAGATCCAGCTCCAGGATCGTGACCGCGGACTCGGCATCAGGTAGCTCGGCCAGGACGTCGCCGTCCGGGTCGACGTAGACGCTGCGGCCGGCCCCGACCGGACCGGCGGCGTTGAGGCTCAGGAAGTAGACCTGGTTGACGATCGCGTTCGCCCGCGCGAGCACCAGCTCCTGGGCGCGATCGCGCCCGACGGTCTTGACGATGTTGAGCACGACCTCCGCGCCGAGCCAGCCGAGCTGCCGAGTCGACTCCGGGAACCAGCTGTCGTAACAGATCGAGAGCCCGAACCGACCAACGTCGGGAACGTCGAAGGTCACCCACTCGGCGCCCGGGGTCCACGCCTCGTACGGACGCCAGGGAAAGACCTTGCGATAGGACGCGACGAGCGCACCACCCGGATCGAAGACCACCGCGGTGTTGTAGATCTTTCCGTCGGCCGCCTCCGCGACCGATCCAGGAACCAGCCAGACCCCGTTGTCGGCGGCGATCCGGGACAACGCTGCGACGCGAGGTCCGTCCAGAGGTTCAGCCACCTCGGCCAGCCAGGTGTTCGCGTCCTCGGCCAAGTCGCTGCCGCCGAACAGGTGGATCTCGGGATACACGACCATCTGGATCCGGCGATCCTCGGTCAGGAGGCGCTCGACCTCGTCGGACAGGTCGCGCACCGGATCGGAGCCGGTGACGGGCGGGGACTGCAACAGGGCGACCACCCAGGGACGTGCCACGGGCTAAACCTAGTCCTGCTATCGATCGATGGTGACGATTTGGAGCTCGGGTTGATCTCGGCCCTTTGTATAATTTACGTAATTACGTAAAGTTTATCTCGTGGACGACCAACGGTGGATCGCGCTCGACGAGCGCCTGCGCGCGGTCGAGGCCAGGCTCGGCATTGGTCCGCAGGCCGACGGCAAACCGACCGTCACCGAGCCGGACCCGGACACGTTCTGGGTGCTGACCGGGCTGCGAGCCCGGCTGGCGGGTGTCGAGGGCGGCGGGATCACGTACGCCGGAGCCGTCGAGACACCGGGCGGCTCCGCCGAGTGGCAGTACGGCCTGGCCACTGAGACCTTGCTCGAGCTCGACGAGGGCACGATCGAGGCTGCGGCAGCTCGACTGGCAGCGCTCGGCCATCCTGTTCGACTGCTGCTGCTGTCGGCGGTGCTGCACGGACAGACCAGCCCGACGGTGCTCGCCGACCTCGACGGCATCGGCACGACCGGGCAGGTCTATCACCACGTGCGAGCCCTGACCGCCGCCGGCTGGCTTCGGCCAGCGGGCCGGAGCCGGGTGGAGATCCCCGCCGAGCGCATCGTGCCCCTGCTCGTCGCCCTCACCACCGCGATCTGACCCCCACGATCTGGCACCGACGATCTGACCCGACCCATCCAACGGCCGCCCACACCCCACAAACGAGTGAACGGAGGCAAGGACCATGACAACCACCGATCTCCGGACGACTCGTCGATCTCGCTGGCCCACAGTGCTGCTCGTCACCGCCTGTACGGTTGCCGCCCTCGTCGTCGGTATGCTCACCCGGCCGGCCGCAGGTCCGCTCCCGCCGGCCGCCACCGGTGACCAACAGCTGGCCGCGGCGACTCGATCCATCGTCGGCGAGGACCGTCCGGCGCTCGCCGTCGCCTGCGTCTCGTCGAATACGGGGGTGGGGACCACCACCCGGACCGCCGTCATCGGGGCCGAGCCCGACGCTCGCTTCGAGATCGGCTCGATCAGCAAGGGACTGACTGGACTCCTGTTCGCGGACATGATCGCGCGGGGCGAGGTGGCCGCCGATCAGCAGCTGGGCACCCTGCTCGACGTCTCGGGCCCGCTGGCGAAGGTCACGCTCGAACAGCTCGCCACCCACCACTCCGGTCTGCCGGTGCAGGCCCTGACGCTCCGCCAGGCCGGCCGCAACTACTGGGCAGAGATCACCGCCGGCAATCCATACGGCCAGTCGATCCAGGACCGGATCGATGCCGCGGAGATGATGAAGCTCGGCTCACCGCCCGGGACGTACTCCAATGTGGGCTTCGAGCTGCTCGGCGCCGCCCTGGCGTCTGCTGCCGGACGTCCGTACCCGGAGCTGCTTCGGGAGCGCATCCTGAGGCCGGTCGGGATGAACGACGCCATCGTCCCCACCGATGCCGGTCAATTGTCCGATCGAGATCTGTCCGGCGAGACGACCGGTGGCCGCACGGCGGCGCCGTGGCTCGGCGCGGCAATCGGACCAGCTGGCGGCGCCCGTGCCGACGTCGCCGACATGGCACTGCTAGCGCACGCCCTGATCGACCACAGCGCACCGGGCAGCGACGCGCTGAAGCCCAAGGCCGAGTCCGATGGCGAGGCGATCGGCTGGGCCTGGATGACTCGGAAGAATCCCGGCAGCGGTCGGAATGTGGTGTGGCACAACGGAGGCACGGGGGGCTTCACCAGCTTCCTCGGGATCGACACGGAGACGAGGACGGCGATCGTCCTGCTGTCGGCCGTCGGCGAGTCGCCCAGCCTCGTCACCCGCGACGGCTTCGCCCTCCTCGATCACTCGGAGGGATGCCGATCATGACGATCGTGAACATCGCGCTCTGGCTGCTGGCGGCCGCCCTCGCCGCGCTCTGGCTCGGCCGCACCGCCTCGCGCGGAACCTTCCGCGCGAAGACCCGAGTCACCCTGATCACCGCCGGAGTCGACGTCATGGTCGCACTGGCTCTGGTGCGGGCCCTTGCCCCACCGCCGGGCGTCTGGTCCTGGCTCTGGCTGCCGGCTGCGGCGGTCGTCGGCCTGGGACTCGCCGGTGCCATCCGACGTTGGTCGCACCTGCCCTGGCGCTGGCCGAAAGGTACCGAGCCTGGCCCGCAGCCCACCGGCAGGACCATCACCGGAGCACTCGCGTACGCCGCCCTCGGTGTCGCCATGGTGGTCGTCCTGGCCTGAACCGGTCACGGCCGCGGAGCCCCGGCCGATGGCGGATGACAGGATGACCGGGGAAAGAGATGACTGGGGAGCAACCCGAATAGGAGTCCGGTATGCGCAGGGCGGCGGTGATCGGCTGCGGTGACATCTCGATCGTCCACTTCGAGGCCATCGGAGCCCTCAGCGACGTCACGCTGGTCGCCGTCTGCGACCTCGACCCGGCGCTGGCGAAGGCGGCCGGGGATCGCTGGGCGGTTCCGGCGTACAGCGATCACCGAGCGTTGCTCGAGCTGGAGCAGGTCGACGTCGTGCACGTGTGCACACCGCATGATCAGCACGCCCAGGTGGCGATCGACTGCCTCCGGGTCGGGGTCGCCGTGCTGACCGAGAAGC
Organism: uncultured Actinomycetota bacterium; assembly: GCA_963797165.1. Lineage (GTDB taxonomy): Bacteria > Actinomycetota > Actinomycetes > Propionibacteriales > Propionibacteriaceae > Microlunatus. The sequence continues at coordinate 416,727 of CAWCOM010000010.1, read as the reverse complement.
CACTGGCCGCCACCGTGGCCGAGGCCGAACGGGTCGTCGCAGCGGCAGAAGAGCACCCGGAGGTGAAGATCGGAGTCTGCTTCCAGAACCGCTACAACGCCACCGTGGAGGCAATCCGAGATCGTCTCGCCCAAGACCCGGGAACGTTGATCGGCGGTCACGCCACGGTGATGTGGCACCGCACACCGGCGTACTACGCCGCACGTCCGTGGCGGGGTCGGATGTCCAGCAGCGGTGGTGGTGTGCTGATCAATCAGGCCATCCACACGCTGGATCTGCTGCAGTGGTTGCTGGGCGACGTCGTTCGGGTCGATGCGCAGGTCAGCGGTGGCCACATCGGCGCGGGGATCGACGTCGAGGACGCGGCGACCCTGATCCTCGACCACGCGACCGGCGCGCGCAGCATCTTCATCGCGACGAACACCAACGTGGTCGACTCCCCGGTCACCCTGGAGATCGATACCGATCGTGCCTCCTTCTTCGTCCGCGACGACCTGACCATCCGGCACGCGGACGGGCGGGTCGAGACGGTCGCCGAACGACGGATCGAGACCGCCGGGCGCGGCTACTGGGGCGTCAGCCACCAGCGGCTGATCGCCGACTTCTACGGCCGACTCGCGGACCGGGATCCGTTCTGGATCAGCCCACGGGAGGCGACCAAGTCGCTCCGGATCATCGCTGCGGCGTACGACGTCAGCGGATTCGGCCGAGGAGCTGACATGGATGAGCCGGACGAGATGAGGCCGAGAAAATGACGCGGAGGAGATGAGCGGGAGAGATGAGTGAGGCATACGGCACCAACCCGGGCGACCCGTCGGAGGCACGACTGATCGGGGGGATCGGGCAGCACCTCAAACCCGATCAGATCACCGCGTTCGTGCAGTCGGCCCTCGCGTCGGCGGACCTCGACGACAAGCGGGTCTGCCTGGTCGTGCCGGACCGCACCCGGACGTGCCCGCTGCCGCTGATCATGCGCGCGTTCCGCGAGGCACTGACCGGCCGCGCGAAGGAAGTCACCGTCCTGATCGCTCTCGGCACGCATCAGGGCCATAGCGAGGAGCAGCTGGCCCAACACCTGGGGTACGAGCCGGGTGGGTCGGAGGACGTCTTTCCCGGCTGGCGGATCCTGAACCACGAGTCCTGGCTGCCCGAGACGTTCGTCTCACTCGGCACGATCAGTGCAGAGCGGGTCGGTGAGCTCAGCGGCGGAAGGCTGACCGACGCCGGGGTGGAGGTCCGGATCAACCGCGAGGTGGCCGAGGCGGACGTGGCAATCGTCGTCGGGCCGGTGTTCCCGCACGAAGTCGTCGGATTTTCCGGCGGCAACAAGTACTTCTTCCCCGGCGTCTCCGGGCAGGAGCTGATCGATCTGTCCCACTGGGTCGGTGCGCTGATCACCAGTGCGGAGATGATCGGCACCCGCGGCGTCACTCCGGTGCGCGCTCTGATCAACGAGGCGTGCACCCTGATCCCGACCGAGCGGTTGGCGCTCTGCCTGGTCGTCGCATCGGGCACCGACACCCTGCACGCCGCCGCCTTCGGCACGCCAGAGGACGCCTGGGCGGCCGCCGCCGAGATCTCGGCGGAGACCCACGTGACCTACCTCGACCGGACGTACCCACGGGTCCTGTCGATCATGCCCACCAAGTACGAAGACATCTGGACCGCCGCCAAGGGCTTCTACAAGCTCGAGCCGATCGTGGCCGACGGTGGAGAGCTGATCATCTTCGCGCCCCACATCAGCGACATCTCCGTCATGCACCCGCACATCGCCCAGATCGGCTACCACAACAAGGAGTACTTCCTCGGCCAGTGGGACCGGTTCTCCGGCGAGCCGTGGGGCGACCTCGCCCACTCCACCCATCTGCGCGGACAGGGCACCTGGGATCCCGAGCACGGCGAACGCAACCGAGTCACGGTGACCCTGGCCACCGGCATCGCTGAAGATGTCGTCCGCGCCGCGAATCTGAACTACCGCGATCCCGCCTCCATCGACCGGGCCGCGTTCGAGGCGGATCCGGAAACGTTTGTCGAACCGCACGCGGGCGAGGTGCTGTATCGCCTGCGTTCCAGAGACCTGCTGCCGAAGGGCCATGTCGCAGCCGCGGGCGAGCCCGACGGCCGCAGCGACGACACTGACGGTGCCACGGGGTGACGGCTGCGCCACCTCGACGACGGAATTCAGAAGGTTCAGGCGCACCAGGTGCGCCTAGACCTTCTAAATTTTGGCGGACCCGGTGACACGGTCCGGTGTCAACCGGCCGCTGGCCCTGCTCGTGGCGGCGACCTTCTTCATGGAGTTCCTGGACGGCACGATCCTGGCGACGGCCGCGCCGGCGATCGCCTCCGACCTGGGCGTCCAGCCGGTCGACGTCAACGCGGCGATGACGGGCTATCTCGTCGCGCTCGCCGCAGGCATTCCGATCACCGGCTGGCTCACGGACCGGTTCGGCGGCCGACGGATCCTGATGATCGCCATTGCCGTTTTCACCGTCGCGTCCTTCCTCTGCGCCCTCAGCACGAGCCTGCCGATGCTGGTCGCGATGCGGGTGCTGCAAGGCGCCGGCGGAGCGCTGATGGTGCCGGTGGGTCGGCTGGTCGTGCTTCGGGCGACCGAGAAACGCGACATGCTCGACGCGATTGCCTACCTCACCTGGCCTGCGCTGGTGGCTCCCGTCGTCGCACCGACGATCGGAGGCTGGATCGTCACCGTGGCCAGCTGGCACTGGATCTTCCTGATCAACATTCCCCTGGGCGTGATCGCGTTCGTGGTCGCCGCCAGGATCGTGCCGCCCGAGCGGGCGGAATCGGTGCCGCCCGCAGACTGGATCGGCTTCGGGCTCTGCGGTGGAGTCCTCGGCGCACTCCTGATCGGGATCGAGCTGGTCCGGCCGTCGGTGATCGGATCGGGTGCGTTGCTGGCAGCCGGGATCGTCTTCTTCCTGCTCGCTGTGAGCGCGACATGGTGGCTGCGGCACACTCCGCACCCGGTGTTGCGATTCGACTCGCTGCGGGTGCCGTCGTTCCGGGTGAGCAACAGCGGCGGATCGACGTACCGCGGGGTGATCAGTGCAGTGCCGTTCGTGCTACCGCTGATGTTCCAGGTCGGCTTCGGTTGGTCGCCGATCCAGGCGGGATTGCTCGTGCTGCTGCTGTTCGCCGGCAACGTCGGCATCAAGCCCGCGACGACACCGCTGATCCGGCACTTCGGGTTCCGGAACGTGCTGATCGGCAGCCTGATCGCCGGCGGGGTCATCCTGGGCGTGATCGCCACACTGCGCCCGATCATGCCGATCGTGATCATCGGCGCCGTGCTGGTGCTCAGTGGAGCGTTCCGATCGATCGGCTTCAGTGCGTACAACACCTTGCAGTTCGCCGACATCGAACCGGCGGCCGTCGCGGACGCGAACACCCTGTCATCGACGCTGCAACAGGTCGCCACCGCACTGGGGGTCGCGGTCGGCGCCCTCGTCCTGAGGATCGCCGGCGAGATCCCGGCCTTCGACGGCTCACCGGTCCTGCCCTACACCGTCACGTTCGCGGTCTTGGCCCTGCTGATGCTGCACCCACTGGTCGAGGTGCTCCGGCTCCATCGCACCGCCGGCGAGGCCGCCACCCGCCGCTGAGACACTGGTTCCGCTGTCAGGAGGACGCAGTTGACCGCCAACACCAACAACCCTGCAACCCCCGCCCGCAGAGGCGGCGCGCCGGACTCCACCGAGATCATCGTGCTCGAGCCCGAGACCGGCCAGGCGATGCACTCGGCGGAGGTGATCGCCCACCGTGGCGCCAGTGGCTACCGGCCCGAGCACACCCTGGCCGGATACGAGCTGGCGATCCGGATGTGCGCCGACGTGATCGAACCGGACGTGGTGTCCACCGCCGACCACGCGCTCGTCGTCCGCCATGAGAACGAGATCTCCGGCACCACCGATGTCGCGGCCCATCCGGAGTTCGCGGATCGGAGGACCACCAAGAGCATCGACGGTCGCTCGGTCACGGGCTGGTTCACCGAGGACTTCACACTCGCCGAGCTGCGGACCCTGCGGGCCGTCGAACGTCTCCCCCAGCTCCGTGGAGACAACACCAGCTACGACGGCCAGTTCCAGATTCCGACCCTGGCGGAGGTGCTGGATCTCGCCCGGCGCTCCCGCAGCTGCACCGGGCACCCGATCGGAGTCGCGCCGGAGACGAAGCACCCGTCGTACTTCGCGTCCATCGGCCTCCCGCTCGAGGCTCGACTGGTCGCGGAGCTGAACCAGGCGGGGCTCACCGAGAAGGGCTCGCCGGTGATCATCCAGAGCTTCGAGACGGGCAACCTGCGAGAGCTCGACACGATGACCGACGTGAAACTGATCCAGCTGATCGACCGCACGGGGGCGCCGTGGGACCTGAAGATCGCCGGCGACCCTCGGACGTACGCCGACCTGTCCACGAAGGCGGGACTGAGGACCATCGCGACCTACGCGGAGGCCGTCGGATTCTGCAAGGACGTGATGATCCCGCGGGACGCCGACGACCGGCTGCTGTCGCCGACGAGTGCGATCGCGGATGCGCACGCCGCGCGGCTCCAGGTGATCGGTTGGACCTTCCGGCGGGAGAACACGTTTCTCCCGCTTCAGTTCCGGAGCAGTACGATCCCGGGCGAGATCGGCGACCTGCGTGGTGAGATCCGTGCGTTTCTCGACGCCGGGATGGACGGGTTCTTCACCGACAACCCCGACATCGGCGCCCTGGCGGTCACCCAGTCGTAGCAGGTTCCAAATCGACGGGGCCCGCGCCGGAGCCGGAGCCGGCCGGCGCACTGGGTGCGCCCGGCCGACCCCGGTCCTTGATCACCCTCCACCCGTATGCCGCCGCACTCACGGCAGCAACGATCACGATCAGCAGCGCCAGGTTGGCGCCGACGTCCTGCAGCAGGATGGCCTTGCTGGGCGGCTGCTGCCCGCGTAGGTAGATCATCGGCACCGCGATCACGGTCAGTGCACCCGCTACGATCAGACCGCCCTGCAGATAGCGTCTCGCCCGCGCAGGCACACGGGACAGCAGTGCACCGAAGCCGATCAGTCCCGGCGACCAGATGGCATCGTGGATGATCACCGCGGCGGCCAGCCACACCGCGACCCGCAGCAGGCTGGGCAGCGGCACGCCGGTGATCAGCTCGATCGCACCGAACAGACCCGCACCCAGGCCCAGCACGCCGAGCACGACCCGCCACGTCTTCACGAGACCACCTCGATCGACGACAGCCACTTGGTGTTGAGCACGCCCGCGCGGTTGGGCGCGATCAATCGCAACGGGTAGCCGTGATCGACGTTCAGTCGTTCCCCGTTGAGATGAGTGGCCAGCAGCGCGGCCGACAGTTGCGGGCCGAAGATCTCGGAGGAGTTGAACCCGACCGGCTCCAGCGAGTGGACCCGCACGACCGACTGAGTATCACCGCCGGCCCGTACGACGAGGTCGATCAGCCGCAGGCCACGCCAGTGGGCGAGCGCGCTCCAGCCTTCGACGCAGGCGATCGGCAACCACGCCTGGTGCTCGACCAGCGCCTCGACCTCGGCAAACGACAGCTCGTACGGCCGCGGCCCTTGCACGCCGAGGCGCCAGGTCGGATCAACCGCGGTGGTCAGCACCTGCGCCTGTTCGGCCGTGCGATTCACCGGGACGCCCTGCGGACCCCGGCGGGGCTGCCGGATCGCCAGCAGGCCAAGAGGTTCGAGTGGCTTGACCGTCTGTCCGACAGTGGTGATCAGCACGGCTCCGAGCCCGAGACCGGTCACCGTGAGAACGCCTCGACGGCTCAGCGCCGGTGTCGGCGGTGGCGGCACCTGCCCGGCATTGCTGTGTGAGACCGGGTTCTCGTTCCACGGGATCTCGCTGAGCACGTCCCCGTCGGCCACCCGGATCTGCAGCCCGTAGACGATGTCCGGCAGCTTCACCGCGATGTGCAGCAGCACCGAGCCGACCACGACCCACGCCAAGGCCCAGTGCACCGGGACGAAGTCCCACCGGAACGGATACCAGTTGAGGGCGTTGGCGAAGCCCGTGATCAGCTGGACGAGAGTTGCCGCCACCAGCAGTCCCACGGTTCCCCGCTCGATGGCATGCTTCACCGACCGTGCCGGTGGCCAGCGGAAGAGGTTCGGATAGACCGACCAGAGCTTGATCAACACCAGTGGGATCGCTGCCATCCCGGTGGCAACGTGAACTCCCTGCGTCAGTCGAAAGCCCCATACCGGGCTCGCCGGTTCGGGTAGCCAGCGCCACGGTCCGTACTGGTAGTGGCTCAGCAGCCCGGTGAGGAAGCAGATCCCGATCGCGATGCCGAGGAGTCGGCCGAGGCGGGCCGTGAGCGCCGTCGAGCGCACCGGACTGCTGAAGTGGGGCCAGAAGACCGGGCGTTCCGTCACGTCATCCAGTCTGGTCGGGAACGATCACCGAAGCGCTTACGAGACGATGACGACCGTCCTCGGTGAGGCCGGAGGATCGCTCACCGCTCACCCGACGGCGCAGCAGCGCAGCGACCGCGACGATGATCAGGGCCAGCCCATATCCCACGGCCTGCACCGCGATGGCGTGATCGAAGACGAAGGCGACATAGGCGGCCAACCAGACAGCCAACCACTCCCAGCGCCGCGCCATCAGAGCGAGCACCAGCAACGGCATCGCATACCAGGGATAGATCGGCGTCGCCACCAGAAAGCTCGCTCCGTAGAGCCACGTACAGGTGAGGAGCACCGGGTCGCGATCCGAGCGCCAGAAGGCGATTCCCGCCAGTACTACAGCGATGCTCAGTGCCACCGGAGTTCGTACGTCAGCCGGCAGCCATGCCAGTAGCGCGAATCGGCCACCCGCACCGTAGCCCTCCTCCGTCCAGTATCCCGGGAGGTAGCCGAGCACCAGGACGCCGACGGTCAGAACGTGTGGCAGATAGCCGGCCACCGTCAGACCGAGCGCCGTCAGCGATGTCCGCCAGCGGCCACGACGCAGCAGGACCGGCACGAGCAGCAGGGGCACCAGCTTGATCGAGGCCGCCAGCCCGAGGAAGAGGCCGGCCAGCCAGTGCCGCCGACGCGCCGCACACCAGGCAAAGCAACTGACCGCCAACGCCACGAGCGCGTCCAGGTGTCCGCCGTTTGCGGCCTCGATCATGATCAGCGGGTTGGCCCCGTACAGCAGCGCGTAGCGTCGGTCACTGCCCAGCCAATGGGCGATCACCGCAGTAGTGCCGACCACCGCCACGGCGGCGCCGACGCGGAGGGCCGCCAGCGTCCATCCGGTCGAGGTGATCGCGCCGACGAGCACGAACCAGGCCTGCGCTCCGGGAGGATAGATCGTCGGCACGGTTGGCCTGTTGATCATGGGCGGTGCTCCGGGCGGGAAGAGGACGGGGTCGCGCAGCCAGCTCAGCGCCGGGTCCAGCGGGACGTACCGGTAGGGATCGATCCCGGCCAGCTGGACGCGGCCGTCCCAGACATAGCGGTAGATGTCGTCGCTGGTGAGCGGGAACGTCAGCAGTCCAGTCAGCTGGACGGCGACGCTGATCGCCAGCACGGTGCCGATCCGGACTCTTCCGAGGTCGCGACGCACCCACCAGCCGAGGGTGGCGAAGACGACCAACAGGCCCAGCAGATGCCAACCCCAGGCAACGTTCGCCGCCATCGAGAACACCGCCGCACTATCGACGACGACCATGATCACGGCGGCGAGGACCACTCTCCGAGGCAGTCGTCGAGCAACCCTGCGAGCGCTCACGACGCTGTTCGAAGGGAGACGAATGCCCGTCCGCCGGCCTGCCACTCCTCGACCAGGATCAGATCGAGGGTGGCCGCGATCCCTTGCAGGGAACGAATTCCGAGGCTCACCCACGCCATCGGTTCCGAGCAGCGCTGCGCATCGGTCAGCACCAGGTCGTAGCGGTCGTCCCGATCGGGATCGGGGTCGGTCTCACAGATGATCAGTCCACCTGGGCCGACCAGATCGCGGCAGCGCAGCAGCAACGCGGGTACATCGCCGCCGATCCCCACGTTGCCGTCGAGCAGCAGCGCGGTGCCCCAGCGACCCTCTCCGGGAAGTTGATCGACAAGGTCCCGTCGCAGGATCTGGCCGCCCTCGCGAACGCCGATCTCCACCGCTGACTTGGAGATGTCGATCCCCAGCACGGCACGACCGGAGCGCTGCAGCGCGGCCACCATCCGGCCGGGACCGCAACCGATGTCGATCACCGGCGGCTCGCAGCGGGAGACCACCATGGCATCGACCGGATCGGCCGGCCGCAGCCATCGGTGCCGACCGTCGACGAACTCCTCCGTCGACGGGCCGGCGGTCGTCGGTCCGGCAGCGCCCGACCCGACGCCTCCAGCCGCCACCGGTGAGGTGCGGCTTCGGACCGGACGTCCCGCGTACAGCTCGTCGAACAGACGATCCACCGACTGCCGCTGCCTCCGCGCCACCAGCTCTGTGTGCCGCTCGGCGAACGCGAGCTGCGGATGATGATCGGCAACCCACTCCGCATCGGCCGGTTCGTCCACGTCGCGCAGCGGCGGCAGCAGCTCCACCGACAGCCCGAGTGCGCTCAGCCGGGCCAGCTGGGCGGCCGCGGTCCGGTCCGTCGACATCGGTATTCCGGCGAACACCGCGTACGGGTCGACCGATCGGAGCCCGATCGCCCAGAATCCGCCGTCCTCACTGAGCCCGAGTACGGCATCCGCCCCATGCCAGGGGCGGTCCAACAGGGCGGTGGGCACCTGCGGGGTGTCCATCCCGATCAGCAGCACGGGCGCTCCCGGGGCCTCGGCCATCGCCGCGGCGAACGCTGCCGCCAGCCGCGTACCGAGGTCACCGTCGGGTTGCTGCACGACGTCGAAACCGTCGTCCCAACCGAACGGATCGCCGTCCCAGGCGAGCACCCGTCGCGGAGCGGCGCTGCGCCGGACCGCCCGCAGCGTGTCGGTCAAGGCGGCCGCCGCCAGCTCCGACGCCTCCTCGGGGCTGAACCGGCTCTGCAGGCGGGTCTTCACCCGACCCGGCCGCGGCTGCTTGGCCAGCACGATGATCGTCTGCGGCCCGTCGGACCACGGCAGGTGGGACGCTGCGCTTCGCGCAAGCCGGCCGACCGTGATCGACTCCCACTCGATCACGTCGGCACCCTCGAGCTCGGCGGTTGGTCGATCACGGCGGTCATGTCGCGGACGGCGTGCCACGCGCCGAGCAGCGTCCCGGTGACCTTGGAGCGACCGTGCCGCGGGCGGTAGTCCACCCATGTCTCACCGATCCGCCAGCCTTCGTCGGCCGCGCGGACGATCGTCTCCGCGGGATACCCGGAGCGGCGGTCGTTCAGCTGTAGCGCCAGCAGATCGATCCGGCGGGCCGCCCGCATCGGACCCAGGTCGTGCAGTGCGAGCCCCGTGCGGGCGTTCAGCCGGGCAGCCAACACCCGGTTGGCGACTCGAAGGCGCCAGGGTTGGGCCCGACGGCCCATTGGCCGACGTGCGCCGATCATCAGATCGAAAGACCCGTCGACAACGGGCTGGACGATGCGGTCGAGCTGCGCCGGGTCGCAGCTGCCGTCGGCATCCATCAGTGCCACCACGTCCGCCTGCGCCGACAGCAGACCGGCATGGCAGGCGGCACCGTAGCCGCGCTGCGGGACCGGCACCACTCGCGCCCCATGATCGCGGGCGATCCGCACCGAGGCGTCGGACGAGCCGTTGTCCGCGACGATCACCGCGAACCCTGGTGGAATCCGCGGCAGCAGCCAGCGCAGGCCGGCGGCCTCGTCGAGGCACGGCAGCACGACCTCCACCTTCGGCACGGCTGACGACATGGGTTCGACGCTAGATCGAGACGGCAGTGCAGGGGAACCAAGAACGGTTTCGGAACGCTTACGTCGGCGGACCGACCGTGGAAGTGTGGGGAACGCGCTCCCTACGCTGAGGTGATCATGTCTGCTCGAATCCTGGTCGTCGAGGACGACCGCACCATGGCCGAGGTGCTGCTCGCCTACCTGCGACGGGCCGGTTACGAGACCGAGTGGACCGCGGACGGTACCGAGGCCTACCAGCTGTGGCAGCGGCTCGAGCCCGACCTGGTCGTCCTCGATCTGATGCTGCCGGGGATGTCCGGGTTGGAGCTGCTCCGACGCAGGCGCGGTCTCGCCGACGAGGCCGCTGTGATCATCCTGTCGGCCCGCGGCGAAGAGGAGGACCGCCTGGTCGGCCTGGAGACCGGGGCGGACGACTACGTCGTGAAGCCGTTCTCCCCCCGGGAGATGGTGCTCCGGGTCGAGGCTCTGCTGCGCCGGACAGAGCGGCTCGCCGGCACCCAGCTGGTGAACCGGAAGATCGAGATCGGTGAGCTCAGCATCGATCAGGGCGCGAAGACGGCCCGGTGTGGCGACCGCGCACTGTCGCTGACTGCCCGCGAGTTCGACCTGCTGGCCTTTCTGGCCGGGCATCCCGGCCAGACGTTCAGCAAGGTCGAGCTGCTGCGCCGGGTGTGGGGTTGGGAGTTCGGCGACACGTCCACCGTCACCGTGCACGTACGACGGCTGCGCGAGAAGCTCGAGGCCGATCCGTCCGATCCGAAGATCGTCCTCACCGTCGGCCGGGCGGGATACCAGCTGGCCGACGACAGCAGGGCCGGATGAGCGACTACGTCACGATCGTCGGGCTGACCCTCGGCGCCTGCCTCGTCGTCGGCGCGCTCGGCGCGCTCGTGCTGCATGCGATGCGACGCTCGTCCCTGCGCTACCAGCTGATCATCGCCGGCCTGCTGCCCGTCGCGGCCATCACAGCAACGGTGGTGATCAACGTCTGGCTGATGTTCCTCTCACCGCACGACTCGACGGTGATCACCATCGCACTGGTCACCGCCGTCCCACTCACCATGCTCGCGGTCTGGTGGGTGATGCGCCGGGTGACGCGCGGCTCCGCGGAGCTGAGCGCGGCCGTCGAGCGGCTCGTCGCCGACTCCACCGGCACCGACCCGGAGCGCTACGGATCCGGCGAAGCGTCGGCACCGGCCGCCCGTCCGAACGAGCTTCCTGCGGAGCTGGCGACCGTGCTCGAAGAGCTGGACACCACGCGCCGGACGCTGGCCGAGGCGCGGCTACGCCAACAGGCAGCCGAGGACGCGCGACGCGAGCTGGTCGCCTTCATGTCCCACGACCTGCGGACTCCGCTCGCCGGGCTGAGGGCCCTGGCCGAGGGGCTCGAGGACGGCGTGATAACCGACGTACCGCGAGCGCTGGGACATCTCCGCGCCACGGTGAGCCGGATGTCGCACCTGGTCGACGACTTGTTCGAGCTCTCTCGGGTGCAGGGGTCGAGGCCGGTCCGAGCCAATACCCTGGTCTCGCTGACAGAACTGATCATGGACGTGGCGTCGGAGTCGGCCGGGGTAGCGCGATCGCACCGGGTGTCTCTGGATGTCGACGTCCCGGCCGACGATCGGCTGGCCGTGGTGGGCTCCGCCGATGACCTCGCCCGAGCGGTCGCCAACCTGGTCGCGAACGCCGTTCGCCACACGGATGCGGGCCAGACGGTCCGGGTCGCCGGCGGCCGCGCGGAGGACGGACACGTCCGGGTTGAGGTCGTCGACCGGTGCGGTGGGATCCCGGCGGAGAACCTCGCCCGGGTGTTCGACGTCGGCTGGCGAGGCAACGAAGCACGCTCGAGCGACGGCGGCGCCGGGCTCGGACTGGCCATCACCCGCGGCGTCGTGGAGTCCCACGACGGCCGGATCGCCGTCGACAACGTGAGCGGCGGCTGCCGGTTCGCGGTGGACCTGCCCGATCCGGACCGTGCGGAGCGCCGCTCGTGAAGGTCCTGCTCACCGGCAGCGCGGGGTTCATCGGCCGTGCCGTCGCCCGACGGCTGGGTGAGCTCGCCGTCGACCTCCGGCCGTACGACCGGGTCGTCGACATTGCCGACGACATCGGCGATCTCGACCGCATTCGTACTGCCGCGCGAGGCTGCGACGCGGTCGTCCACCTCGCCGCCAAGGTCGGTCTCGGCGTCGACGTATCGGACTTCGACGACTACGCCCGACAGAACGCGCTCGGCAGTGCCGTGTTGCTACGGGCGGCCGCCGAGGCCGGTGTGCAACGAGTCGTGTACGCGTCGTCGATGGTCGTGTACGGCGAAGGGGGCTACCGCTGCGTGGTGCACGGCACGGTCCGCCCCGGCCCGCGTCGACCGACCGAGCTGGCCGCCGGACGGTTCGAACCACCCTGCCCCCGGTGCGGTCGATCGCTCGAGCCCATCCTCGTCACCGAGGACGCGCCGCTGGACCCGCGGAACGCGTACGCGGCCACGAAGCTCCACGGCGAGCACCTGGCAGCGGCCTGGTGCCGGGAAACCGGTGGGCAGGTGGCGGCGCTGCGGTTCCACAACGTGTACGGTCCCGGCCTGCCGCTGGACACTCCGTACGCCGGTGTTGCCGCGCTCTTCGTCTCCCGCGTGGCGGCCGGGCTGCCGCCGCTGGTCTTCGAGGACGGCCGACAACGACGAGACTTCGTGCACGTCGACGATGTCGCCGCCGCCGTGGCAGCCGCCACCACGGGTGCCCTGCCCGAGGGGTGCACCGCACTGAACATCGGGTCTGGCCGGATCACGACCGTCGGTGAAATGGCCGCCGCGGTCGCGGCAGCGATGAACGGCCCGGACCCCGTGACGACCGGCAGCTATCGGCTGGGCGACGTCCGCCACGTCACGGCCGACAGCAGCCGGGCCCGCGACCTGCTCGACTGGCGGCCTGAGCGGTCCCTGGAGGATGGCGTCCGTGACCTGATCGCGGCGCCGGCCCGGTCCTGACGCGCCTCAGCCGACGACCGGGTGCCGACGACGGTAGCCGCGTACGGTGAGGAACAGTTGGTGCGCCCCGATCACGACGGCGACCCAGGCCAGTCCGAGCGTCCAGCCGGCGATCACGTCGGTGAGCCAATGATGGCCGAGGAAGACGCGACTGAGACCCATCGCGACGAACCACCCGACCGCCAGCACGATGGCGAGGATCCGGACCAGGATCGACGTCACATGCAGAACGATCAGGTACGCCACCAGGCTCGCGATCACCGTGCTGTTCAGGGTGTGCCCGCTCGGGAACGACGGCGAGGTCTCGTACGGCGGAATCGCGTATGCCTGTGGCGGACGTGCTCGGCCGACCAGGTCCTTGCCCACCACCGTCATCAAGAGCGAGCCGGCCACGCCGATGCCGATCACGACGATCGGCGTGCGAGACCGCCAGACGATCGTCATGGTCGCGACGATGACGAGGGTGATCACCGTCATCCACACCCCGCCGCCGAGATTGGTGAAGAACTGAACGACGGCAATGTTGGTCGGGGTCCGAAGCTCGACGGCCCTCATCAGGGTTGGTTCGTCGAGCATGGCGAGTCCGTCGGCGTTCTTGACGCTCTCGTACACCTCCGAGCTGATCCAGGTCAGCAGGACCACCAGCGACCCGCCGATCACGGATGCGATGAAGAACAGGGCGTGGCTCGACACGAAGCGCGTCGAGGCGGCGATGGCGCCGACCAGTCCGGCGCGGCCCGGAGGAGATTGACTCAGCTCGCGACCGTCGATGCCCGGCTCGTCCACCGGCCCTACGGTCTCGACCTCGGGCGCGGGGGCGGCGTCACGGTCGTCGGGCATGCCGACCAGTCTCGCAGGCCCGCCACCGGCTGCTGATCGTCGTACGCCGACCGACGCTCAGGCGTCGCGGTCGACGTCGTCGTCCGCTGTCTCGTCCTCGATGCCGAAGATCGCGTCCTCGGGCACCGACTCGATGGTCAGGTGCGGCTCGACGAGGCCGAGCTCGCGCAGCAGCGGCCGGAACTCGTTGTCCAAGAACCAGTCGAACAGCTCGCGGCCGGACCAGAACTCGATCACCCGGAAACCTTCGGGATACGACTTCACCCAGTGGAACAGGCAACCCTGCAGCCGGCGGTGGCGGCGTGTCGGGTTCAGCCGCTCGCAGAGCCGCTGGTAGTCGTCCATTGCCACGCCGTCGAAGTCGAGGACGGCAGCGATCGGATGCGCAGTGGCGTGGATCGTGCCGGTAGACATCCTCAGTCCTCCGCGGGGCGGCCCGAACAGCCGACGCATCTTTGATCTTCAGGGGGCGTGCTCGCGCATCGACCAAGCCGGTCGTCCCGGCATGTCGACGCCGCCGGTGCAGCCCACCCCTACCCCAGCGGTGATCATGCTATCCCGGCGCGGGCCGTTGCGGGAGTTCCCCGCGCGTCTCGTTTGATCTCTCCTCCGACCCGTGCGCAACGCCTGACATCCATCGGCGAGGGGTACTCGGTGATGGCGGCCGGAGTGACGGCATCGGCACACCGAGTAGCCGGCTGGGCGCACCCGGGGTCTGGATGGGAGACTGTCGGGGCGAAACCTGCCGGAACAGCAATCGGCGGGGCCGGTACGACCGATCGATGATCGGCTGTCGCCGGTGACGGCGGTAGCGCCGGGGCCTCTAGCTCAATTGGCAGAGCAGCGGACTTTTAATCCGCGGGTTGTGGGTTCGAGTCCCACGGGGCCCACAGCACCCCTCGTGGGCAACCTTCGAGGGATCACGGGAACCATGGCCGGCCTCCGCACGACATCCGTAGCCTTTGCCATCGTCCGCGTCCGCGGCGAACATCCACGGCGAACGTTGCGCGCCGACCGCGGTTGTGCTTCAGCGCCAGGCCGCTGAGGTAGTCGACCTGGTGGCGGTGCGTGCACAACTGGCGACGCTGTCCCGTGATGTGCACGAGCTCCAACATCGGCTGGGTTGACCCACACTTGCTCATCTCTCGCCGCCGGACCACGCCCGGACGCGCCGTCGGACGTTTCCGGCCTCGTCGGAGGGGTTCCACCAGGGATCGCCGCGGGTTCTGCGAGGGTGGTCCGGTGTTCGACGGCTTCGAGGAGTGGGATGTCCCGGTCGGCGGCGTGACCATCCACGGTCGTAGCGCCGGGACCGGGCCCGCCGTTGTTCTGCTTCACGGGCATCCGCGTACTCACATGACGTGGTATCGAGTTGCCCCGCCGCTGGTGGCCGCCGGATTTGCCGTCGTCTGTGCTGACCTTCGGGGATACGGCCGCTCGTCGAAGCCCCCGCCGGACGCCGACCACGAGACCTACTGCGATCGGGCCATGGCTGAGGACGTCGTCGGTGTGATGCACGCTCTCGGGCATCAGGAGTTCGCGATCGTCGGTCATGATCGCGGGAGTTACGTCGCCTATCGGTGTGCCCTCGACCACCCTGAGGACGTCACGGCTCTGGCTGTTCTCGACAGCGTGCCCATCGTTGAGGTGCTGGAGCGCGCCGACGCACGGTTCGCGGAGATGTGGCCGCACTGGTTCTTCTTCTCCTCACCCCATGCCGAACGCGTGATCAACGCCGATCCGCTGGCCTGGTACCAGCCGGACCGACAGAAGATGGGGTCGGCGAATTATGACGACATGGTCGCCGCCGTCACCAGTCCCGACACCGTGCGCGCGATGTTGGAGGACTACCGCGCGAGCCTCCATGTCGATCGACGCCACGACGAGGAGGATCGCGCCGCAGGTCGGGCGATCGGCTGCCCGACGCTGGTGGCCTGGTCAAGTCGGGATGACATGGAAACGCTCTACGGTGATCCCGCCGAGGTCTGGAAGCCCTGGTGTTCAGGCCCCAGACGCTCGGCGGTCGTCGAGTCTGGACATCACGTTGCCGAAGAGAACCCGGAGCAACTCACCGCTCTGCTCCGCGAGTTCCTGACCACATTTCTGGTTGCCCAGCATCGGACGTAGTGATGCCACCCGACCGGTTTGATCCCCGGCCAGTCGGCGGTGGCGGAACGCCGACAGCTCGCTTAGCAGCTCACGGCGACCTGCCGACTCGTGCGGACTCGAGTCGACATCGACGGGAAGCGAGTGGAAGGAGCCAGTTGAATCTGCCGGATCGGAGCGGATTTAGGTAGATCTGCCGATTCCAGCACGGCCTGATGTGGAGCAGCCTGTGATGTACCACCGTCCGGAGGCCCGCGATGATCGTCGCACTCAAGATCTTGATCTGGCTCGTCCTGACTCTGATGCTGACGATCTGCGCTCCCGGCCCGACAAGTGCACCCGTGCCCGCGCCTGGCCCGGTGGATCGGACCACCGTCATCAGTCGAGGACCGGCAACCTTCACCGAGAGCTACCGTTGGGTCGACGGCCTGGCCATCGACGTCGTCGATGTCGATCACAAGCGACTGCCCCCCTCGACTCTGGTGGACTCCCCGACCGCACGGATCGGAGACCCGTGCAGCGAGCTCACCATCGTGGTGCGCAACGGAACCGACCAGATGGTGTCGATCGCCCTGACCGCTCGTCTGCGTTACGGCACCGACCTGACTCCCGCGGCAACGTACGTCGCGACAGCCGGGCACGCCGATCACGCGACCCAGCAGTTCATCGACCCCGGAGAAGCGTCGTATCCGTACACTCTCGGATTCGTGCTGCCAGCCTCGGCCCGTGACAACGTCGTGCTCGACCTGGGCATCGACAACTGGAAGCACGATCACGCGGTGTTCGCCGGTTCGATCGCCGGCGGGCGCTGAACCACCGGCCCATCGTGGCAGGCTGGTGCCATGGCTCGCATTCATGTACTCGGGGGCACCGGTTTCGCCGGCGCCGCAGTTGTCGACGAAGCGGTGCGCCGGGGTCATCAGGTGACGTCCTTCAGCCGCAAGGCCCCCTCCGCTGCGATCGAGGGCGTTGAGTACGTCAGCGGATCCCTCCTCGACGACCAGATGGTGCAGCGGGCCGTGACCGACGCGGATGTGGTGTTCGAGACGATCTCTCCGCGCGGTGACATGGCCGGCCGGCTCGAAGGCGTGGTCGCCGAGCTGATCGTGGCCGCAGACAAGGCCCAGGTACGGCTGGGCGTGCTCGGTGGGGTCTCGTCGGTGCTGGTCAGCGAGGACGGTCCGCGACTGTTCGACGTCACGGTCACCGAGCTGCCAGCTGAGGTGCTACCCGAGGTCCGTACCGGGCTCGCACTGCTCGACGCTCTGCGCCAGGCTCCGGAGACCCTGGACTGGTTCTATGTCAGCCCCGCTCAGGAGTTCGGTGCGTGGCTGCCGCAAGTGGTCACCGGCTCGTACCGGATCAG
Organism: uncultured Actinomycetota bacterium; assembly: GCA_963797165.1. GTDB lineage: Bacteria > Actinomycetota > Actinomycetes > Propionibacteriales > Propionibacteriaceae > Microlunatus. The sequence goes on along the minus strand of CAWCOM010000010.1, from coordinate 399,600 downwards.
CGACGACGTCCTCCTCAAAGACGAGAACGGGACATCTGCCATCTCGGCCGCCGATCTGGCTCTCGCAGTGCTCGACGAGATCGAGCAGCCCCAGCACCAACGGCGTCGATTCCACGTCGCCCACTGATCCGGCCAGCCGAGAACAGCCGCGGTGAACCGGGACTCGCGATAGCGTCGGGCGGCATGCGCCGCTTCGCAATCCTCGGATTCGTCGCTTCGGTGCTCCTCGGTCTCGCCTCGCGGACGCTCGGGCCGACCGGCTTCGCGCTGTGGGACAAGAACTTCGGCGACGCCGACTACGCCGTGATGTTCGGCTTCTTGCTGCTCGTGCTACGACCGACGCTCTCCGCGTTGGCGATCGGTCTCGGCGCCTTCGGGATCTGCTTCGCCCTCGAGCTCTTCCAGCTGACGGGGATCCCGCTGCGCGCTCCGCAACCGCTGAGGTTCCTACTCGGTAACACATTCGCATGGAGCGACGTCGCTTGTTACGCGGTCGGCGCGGCGGCCGTCGCCGTCATCGTTCAGCTCAGGAGCAGACCGACCTCAGACCCGCGTCGAGATTGAACCGGTTCGGCGCTGGTGCTAGTGGCCTGCGCTGATCGGCGCATCCGCTAAGTCCAGCAGCAGGCCAGTGACGCCCCAGCAGATACCTCTGGCAAAGGTATTGTTACCGGCGTGCCGCCACCACGCGCCCTCACCCCCACTGCCCGGGCGATTCTGGGCTTCCTGTCGTTCCGGCCGCGCAGCGGCTACGAGATCCGGGCTGCTGCCCAGCGCTCGGCCGGCCTGATCTGGGGCGTCAACGACGGACAGCTGTATCCGCAGCTGCACGACCTGAACGAGCGGGGTCTGATCGAGCCGGCCGGCGAGCCCCAGGGACCGAAGTCCCGGCAACGCTGGCGACTCACCCCCGACGGACGCTCTGCCCTGCACGACTGGCTACGCCAACCAGCCGCGACGACCGTGCTGCGCGACGAGGGGTTGATGAAGCTGCTGTTCGTCGACCAGGTCGGACTCGAGGTCGCTCGCGACCTTCTCGAGCAGCGCCGCCTCGACCTCATCGCGCTTCGCGAGAGGTTGCACGCCCTCGTACCGGGCGCCGAACGCGGCGGGCCGGACACGGAGACCGGGCTTGTCGGGCCCGGCCTGGTCCAAGGCTTCGGCATCGACTTCGTCGTCATGTCGATCGCCTGGGTCGACCAGGCACTCCGCCAGCTCGACCGCAGCGATCACGCCCCGATCGTCGGGTCCCGAAAAGGAAAAGGACTGTGACACCGCTCGATCTCGGCTTGTCGTCGGCGCTGCTGTCTTCCGCTTCGAAAGCCCGGCCGGTCTGAGGCAGCCAGAAACCAGGAGACCTGACCCCTCTGGCAGAGGTACCGTGCTCGCCTGACGTGCTTCAGCCACCATGCGCTGTCGACCAACCGGAGTCTTCCGATGTCTGCCTACCGCCTGTTTCTCCTCATGTCCGGCATCAACGCGCTGGCGCTCGACATGGCGTTCACGCTGAACCTGGTCTACCAGGTCCAGGTGGTCGGGCTCGGTCCGTTCCAGCTCGTCCTCGTCGGCACGGTGCTCGAGCTGGTGCTGTTCGTGGCGCAGATCCCGACCGGAGTGATCGCCGACGTGTACAGCCGCCGCCTTTCGGTGGTGTTCGGCTACGCACTGATGGCGGCCGGCCTGCTGGTCTGGGGCCTGGTGCCGACGTACGTCGCAGTGCTGGTGGCCAACGCCATCTGGGCGGTCGGCTGGACCTGTGTGGACGGTGCACAGCAGGCCTGGGCCGCCGACGAGATCGGCGAGACGTCGGTCGGAAAGGCGTTCGTACGGGCCGGTCAGGTCGCGCAGGGAGGCGCGCTGGTCGGCATCGTCGCCGCGGTCGGCCTGGCGCACTGGGGTCTGGCGGTCCCTGTCGTGGTCGGCGGTCTGCTGACGGCCGGCTTGGCCGGGCTGCTCATCATCGTCATGCCGGAGAACAACTGGACACGCCCGGCGAACGCGGTGGCCGCGCCGCCGGCCGAAGCCGGCGGCCTTCCGGCGCTGGCCGGGACGGCCGTCCCGGCGCCGGCCGGCATCGGGTGGGCCGTCGCTGTCCGTGGCGGCGTCCGGTCCATGCGTGAGCAATTACGCGCCGGCAGCCGTGCGGTCCGGCGCAGCACCATGCTTTCGGGTCTGATCGGCGGCACTCTGTTCGCCGGTATGGCCAGCGAGGGCTTCGACCGCTTGTCTCAGCCGCACTTCCTGGCCGATCTGGACTTCCCCGGTTCGGCCACGCCCGAGCTGTGGTTCGGCGCCTTCGCGATGGTCGCCGCCCTCGGTGCCATGCTGGCTACCGGCATCATCGGCGCTCGGATCGACACCGCGAACCCCCGGCACGTGGGCCGTCTGCTGGCCGGTGTCGAGACCGTGATCGCGGCCGGGATCGTGGGCTTCGGCCTGACCGGCAACTTCTGGCTCGCTGTCGTGCTCTACCTGGCCGTGATGATCCTGCGCGAGTCGGTCGGACCGCTGGTGGCGGTCTGGCTGGTCTCGGCGACGACCTCCGCCACCCGGGCGACGGTCTTCTCGATCCAGTCCCAGGCTGACGCGCTCGGCCAGATAGTCGGCGGCCCGCCGGTCGGCTTCATCGCCCAGCGCCGCGGGCTCGGTGCCGGCATCTCCGCCGCCGGTCTCTTCATCGTGCCGGCCATCGCGCTATACGCCCTGGCCGCCCACCGCTCCCCGGCTACGCCGATGCCGGACGACGACGCGACCGTGCAGCAATCGACCTAGCCCGCGATCCACCAGCCGGCGGACCATCGAGCGCTGTCCGGCGCGAAGAGGGCGGTCGGGCGAGGAGGTCGGTCGGGCGTCGGCGGCGTACGCAGGGCCTGCTCGACCCGTGCGAACAGATCACCGGGCACGCTGTCGTCGGCCGAGGCTCTCCTCGCCCGATCGAGAGATGGCGCCAGCGAGACGCCAGGGTCGGCACCTGATTATGCTCGTGGATCGGGGTGTCCGCGGCCCGAGCTCCGGGGACCAGGCAGCGTGAAGCCAGGCGTGATCTGCGGAGACCGGAGGTTGAGGCGGACCTGTGACACCCGATGCCGATTCGATCGACGAAAGCAAGCTGCATCCCCAAGTCCCACGGATCGAGTGGATCCAGCGCCCGCGACTCCTGGCGCGACTCTCGAAAGCGGTTCAACAGCCAATCACGCTGGTCGCCGCGCCCGCCGGCTACGGGAAGAGCACCCTGGTGGCGCAGTGGTTCGACGATCCCGAGGCGCCCGGCCTCAAGTGCTGGGTCGGACTCGATCCCGGAGACAACGATCCGACCAGGCTATGGGCACATGTGGCGACTGCGCTGGAACGAATCGGCTGCTGGGGCGAGCCGAGTGCGGCCGACTACGTCGCCTCGATGTCGACGGCGATATCGACGCGCGTCGTGCCACGAGTGGTCGACGCCGTCTCGACCAGCTCGGATCCGGTGACGATCGTCCTGGACGACTGCCATCTCCTCCGTTCGGCCGAGTGCTCCGAGCAGCTCGACCGTATGGTCGAGCACCTGCCGCCCAACGCCCACCTGATCCTCATCGCTCGTGCCGACCCGGCACTGCGGCTCGGACGGTTGCGGGTGGATGGTCGGTTGTCGGAGATCCGGAGCAAGGATCTTGCCTTCACGACGAGCGAGACGCGAGCGCTGCTCGAGGCGGCCGACATCGAGCTCGCGGACAGCTCCCTCGAAGAGCTCGAGCGCCGAACCGAGGGCTGGCCGGCCGCTGTCTACCTAGGCGCCTTGACCCTTCACGGAAGACCTGACCCGGACGAGTTCGTCGACGAGCTGGTCGGCAACAATCGCTTCATCGCCGACTACCTCAGTGAGGAGGTTCTCAATCGGCAGGATCCAGAGCTCCGCGCGTTCGTCCAAGACATGTCGGTGTTCGAGCGGTTCAACGCCTCACTGGGTGATCACGTGTCCGGCACGCCCGGCTCCGCGCGATTGATCCGCGTGCTCGAGCGCACCAACTTGTTCCTCATCCCGCTGGATGGTCCCGGCGCCTGGTTCCGCTTCCATCATCTGTTCGGAGCCTTCGCCCGGAGCGCACTGGAATCGGAGGATCCGGACAGGCTCAGAAGGCTGCAGCGCCAGGGATCGGAGTGGTTCGGCAGCCATGGGCATGTCGACGAGGCGATCCAGCACGCCCTGTCCGGCGAGCTGACCGATCAAGCCGCGTCCCAGGTTCAGGCGAACTGGCTGCGCTACTTCGATGCTGGCCGGTCCGTGACCGTGCTCGGCTGGCTCCGCGACCTGAAGCGAACGGCAGCCGACACCGGTGCCGCGGTCACGGTCACAGCTGCCTGGATGGCGGCGCTGCACGGTCAGCGCGATGAGCTCGAGCACCGGCTCGCTGTGCTGGACACCGTCTCCGAGACCGGTCCGCTGCCGGACGGCACCAAGTCGGCCCAATCGGCCCTCGCCCTCATCCGAGGCCTGTTCGGCTACGACGGACCAACCCGCATGCTCAGCGACGCTCGTTGCGCAGCCGAGCTCGAAGACGACCGTACGACCCCGTGGTATGCGACCGCTCAGGCCGCTCTCGGACATGCCAGGTACGTCGTCGGCGAGCTCCAGCCGGCGGCGGTCAACCTCACGAATGCGGCGAACGCACCACACGCACCCGCCGCGATCCGAGTGCTCGCTCTGGGCACGTTGTCGCTGTGCGAGGCCGAGGCCGACCGGATCGACGCCGCCGAGGTCTACGCCGAGGCGGCAATGAACCTCGTCGAGCGCCATGCGATGCAGGCAGCACCTCAGGGCGTGTTCGCCTTCACCGCACTCGGAGCCGCCCGCGCGGCTTCCGGACAGCTGGACGAGGCCCTCGCGCTCTTCGACGAAGGACTTCAGGTTCGCACCCAACTCCCCGGGCTGAGTCCGTGGCCGCTCATCCACCACTTGATGGCCATGTCGCGTGCGAACGCCCTGGCGAATCAGCCGGACCGGGCGGAATCGCTCCTGACGCAGGCTCGGGGGCTATGCGCCTGGCGCGAGGACACCATGTCAGTCATGCGAATGCGGCTGGCCAAGGCGCAGTATGTTGTGGTCAGTCGTGACCCAGCTGCCCCGATGCTCGGGGCTGCGTTGACCCGCCGCGAGCTCCAGGTACTCCGCAGGTTGCAAGGGCCGCAGACCCTTCGCGAGATCGCCGCGGAGCTGTACGTCTCCCGCAACACGATCAAGACCCTCACGACTGGCCTGTACCGGAAGCTGGGCGCCCACTCGCGAACGGAGGCCCTGGTGATTGCCCGCGAGCGCTCGCTGCTGTGAAGCCGGCGCTCTGCAGCCGGTGCTGAAGCCGGCGCTCTGCAGCCGGTGCTCTGAAGTCGGTGCTCTACGGCGATCGCGCGCGTCTGGGACGTACGGCCCGATCGATCACGCGGCGCGATCGGCGAGCGCTCGCTCCGGACTCACCGCGTGCGCGACGTCGACCGAGTCGATCTCCGCTGAACGTCGACGACGGATGGCCTTGCTGAGCTCCACCACCAGCGGCAGTACGGCGGCCAGACCGAGGCAGACCAACCACTGGCGCGGCGTGAGAGACGTGGTCAGCAAGGCCTGCTGGAGTGTGGGCAGCTGCGTGCCGAGCAGCAGCATCGTGACCGGGATCAACCCGATCACCACCGCCTTCACGACCGGCGCAGCAAAGCCGCTGGCCGGGTCGCGACGGTTCACGATCGCATTGAAGACGGTGCCGAGGCCCATCACCACGAACGTCATGGTCAGCGACGCGCTGGGATGGTCGGTGCTGGGATGGTCTGGTCCGGCCACCAGCGGGACCAGAGCCGCCACGAACAGCACGGCTGCGTAGCCGATCCACATCAGCACCGAGCCGCGGTTGGTGATCGCCAGCTTTGGATCACGGGGCGGCCGCTGCATGACGTCCGGGTCGCCGGGGTCGACGGCGATGATCGCAACGCCGACAGCGGTGGCGAAGAACAACAGATAGAGCACCATCGGTGGCGTGAGCGCGACACCATCGTTGATGTCGAATGCGGTGGCTGCGAGGAACAGCAGGACCAAAGACAGCAGCTGGGTCATCTGGTAGCGAACGTAGGAGACGATCTTGTCGTAGACCCGACGACCGATCTCCACCGCGTGCACCAGGGTGCCGAAGTTGTCGTCGGTCAAGATCATTCTCGCCGCCTGCTTGGTGACCTCGCTGCCGCTTCCCATCGCAACACCGATGTCGGCCTGTTTCAAGGCCGCGGCATCGTTCACCGCGTCGCCGGTCATGGCGACGATGAGCCCCTGCTGCTGCATGGTCCGAGCCAGTCGGAGCTTGTCCTCCGGGGACACGCGCCCGAAGACATGCAGCGCTGGCAGGCGCCGCTCGAGCTCCTCGTCCGACAGCTTTCGCAGCTCGCTTCCGCTGATGGCGCCCGAGCCGAGCCCGAGCTCCGCACCGATGGCCTGAGCGGTGATCGCGTGGTCGCCGGTGATCATCCGGACGTCGATTCCCGCAGCAAGGGCGACCCCGACCGCACCCTTGGCCTCGGCGCGCAACGGGTCGATGATGCCGGCCATCCCGACAAATGCCAGATCGTGCGTCAGCGACATCGGGTCGGAACCCATGGCCGCTTCGTCCGCGCGCTCGATCAACCGGATCGCGAACGCCAGCACGCGCAGACCGCGCTGGCCCATCCGCTCGTTGGCCTCCGCGATCCCGGCGCCGGCTTCAGCGATGGGCACCTGCGAACCGCTCAGCGGCCCGCCCGACATCGTGCAGCGCTCGAGGACGACATCGGGCGCGCCCTTGACGAGCTCGACCAGATGCTCGGCGCCGTCCAGGGTGATTCGATGGAACGTCGCCATGAACTTGTAGTCGGAGTCGAAGGGCACCTCGGCCAGTCGCGGATACGCACGCCTGGTCGCCTCGACGTCGACACCGACCTTCGCCGCCAGCACGACGAGTGCAGCCTCCGTCGGATCTCCCACCACCGATCCGTCGCGGCCGACGACGGCGTCGGTGTCCAGGGCCAGTCCGAGGCCGAGTCGGGTGAAGTCGGGCACACCCGCGCCGGCCACCGAGCTGATCGTCCCGGTCGTGGCATAGCCTTCGCCGCCGACGCTGAACCAGGCGCCACTGGCGTACAGCGTGGACACCATCATCTCGTTCATGGTGAGGGTGCCGGTCTTGTCGGTGTTGATCGCGCTGGTGGCGCCCAGAGTCTCGACGTCGGCCAGGTTCTTCACCACCGCCTTGGCCTCGGCCAGCTGCTTCGCGCCCATCGACAGCAGACCCGACACGAAGGCGGGCAGTCCGGTGGGGATGGCCGAGATGGCCATCGCCGTGCCGAGCAGGAGCAGCTCCTGCGCCGGGATATCGCGGATGAGGCCGACGACGACGATCACGCCGACAGCACCCCAGGCAATCAGACCCAGCACCTTGGTGAGCGTGTCCAGCTCCTTCTGCAGCGGCGACCGGGTCCGGGTCACCTTCGTCAGCATGGTGGCGATCTGACCCATCTGGGTCTGCATGCCGGTCGCAGTCACCACCATCGATCCGGTTCCCCGGGTCACCGACGTGTTCTGGAACAGCATGTTGGTCTGGTCGCCGAGCCCGACGTCGACCGAGTCGAGAGCGTTCGCGTCCTTGGGGATCGGCGCGCTCTCGCCCGTCAGCGCCGCTTCCTGAGTCTCCAGTGTCGCCGAGCGCAGGATCCGACCGTCGGCCGGGACGATATCGCCCGCCTCCAGATTCACCACGTCGCCGGGAACGATGTCGGTGGCCGCCACCAGCTTCACTCCGCCGTCGCGGACGACGCGGGCCTGCGGCACCTGGAGCTTCGCGAGCGCGTCGACGCTGGCTCGTGCCTTGAGCTCCTGCCGCGTTCCGAGCACGAGGTTGAGCACGATCAGCAGCGCGACGATCACCCCGGTCGAGATCTCACCGATCAACAGGCTGACCAGTGCGACCGCGACCAGCATGAGATTCATCGGATCGCGCAACTGTCCGAGGGCCACCGCGACGATCGACGGGGGTTTCTCCCCCGAGATCTCATTCCGACCGTACGTCGTCAGCCGCTGTCCGGCGTCGGGCTCAGCGAGCCCGCGGTCTCCGTCGGATCCGACCTCGGACAGCACCGCGTCGGCCGACCTGGCGTAGGCCGGCTGCGCCTGGTCGTCGGCAGCCGAGCTCGCCGGCGCAGCTGTGCTCATCCAGATCCCGCTTCTCGCCGTCGCTGTCTGCTCAGGCGGTCTTGGCCTGCTGCCGCGAGGAGACGAGTGCCCAGATGACCAGCACGTCGAGCGCGATCACGATGATCGCCCAGAGCGGTGCGTACGGCAGCCAGGTGAAGTTGGCCAGCGCGGCGATGCCGGCCACGATGATGCCGACGAGCTTGGCCCAGCCCTGCCCCAGCAACAGGCAGATACCGGTCAGCACCAGCGCGAGACCGATGATCAGATGGATCCACCCCCAGGCGGTCAGGTCGAAGGAGTAGATGTAGTTGGGCAGCACGACCAGGTACTTGTCGTTGACGATCGCCGCCAGCGCCTCGAACGCCTGAAAGGCGCCTCCGACGATCATCATCACGCCTGCGAACAGCGTGACGCCGTGCACCCAGGACGCCTGCATCTGGACCTTCTGATCGGACATGGTTCTCCACTTCAGCTCGATGGTCACCGGGATCGTAGTCAGTCGGCGATGTTCGGCGGTTCACCCTGATCGGGTGAACCTCGGGGCCGCGTGAAGCCGTCGGTGCCAAAGCGCGATCAGCTGGGCCGATCAGCTGGGCCGATCAGCTGGGCCGATCAGCTGGGCCGATCAGCTGGGCCGATCAGCTGGGCCGGTCGGCTGGTCGCACGAGGTGACGGACCGTCACCTCCGTCACCTCCGTCGGTGCCGTCGGCACGGTGTCGGTGCCGGCCGATAGATGTCCGGCGTACCAACCCACCAGCGGTCCCGCAGTCAGCCCGTGGAGCAAGACACTGAGCAGCACCGTCAGTCCGATGGTGGCGACGACGTCTCCCACGGCTCCGGGCACGTCGTGCAGGTCCTCCAAGGCGATCAGGGCAAACACGACCGAGGCGAGTCCGCGAGGTCCGAACCAGCCGATGAACACCACGGAACGCCAATCTGTGTGGGAAGCCAGCAGGCAGAGCGCCACCGGCACCATCCGGACGACCGTCAGACTGAGCACGGCGTACAGCAGGATCCGCCAGCTCCAGTCCGCGGCCAGCGTCGGCACCGCGATGGCTCCGAAGAGCATCCAGCAGACCATCGAGACGAGACCGCAGGTCTGTTCGACGTAGTAGACCTCGGTCTTACCGCCGCGGCCGGCGGTCGCGCCGAAGGCGATGCCGGCGACGAAGGCGGCGACGTACCCATTGGCTGACAGCAGACCAGCGACCGCGAAGGTAGCGAGCGCAAGGGCCAGCACGGCCGGACCGGCGAGCTCCTCCGAACCCCAGCCTCGCCGGTGGGACAACCGAAGTGCGGTCCCGCCGGTCAGCCCGAGCACGATCCCGATCACCACTCCGAGCGGCAACCCGAGCAGGGCCCGCGTCAGTGTGAACTCGCTGTCCAGACCGAACTGGAGGACGATCGCCGCCACCGCCGTCGTGACGATCGGGGTGGCGATGCCGTCGTTGAGTCCGCTCTCCACGTTCAGCGTCTGTCGGATCCGGTACGGCACGCGTTGGTCGGTCATCACCGCCGCACCGAGGGCCGCATCCGTCGGCGCCAGCGCGGCACCCAGCAGCAGCGCGTACCAGGGGGCCATGCCTAGGAGCCCGACGGCCGTCAACGACCCTGCCAGCACGGTCAGTGGGAGGCCCAGACCCAACAGCCGGGCGTAGCGCGCCGCGTCATGACGCAAGGTCGACGCCCGCACCCGACTGGCGTCGGCGAAGAGCACCCAGACAAGGGTGACCTCGGCCAACAGCTTCGTGGCATGAGGGTCCGGCGCGACATGCAGCAGTCGAACGCCTTCCGCCAGGACGATCCCGACCACGACGAAGAAGATCGGAGCGGTGATCGCAGTCGCCCTCGCCGAGATCAGCGCCCACGCGAACACGGCGGCCAGGATCAGTGCCAGCGCCGGGAGTTCCACGGAATTGCCTCCGTCCGCAGCCCGTGACTCAGGACTCGTTCGATCGAAGACGCGCGTCGGCCTCGATCGCTTGCTGGACTCCAGCGTGGACCCGATCCGCACCCAGACTGGCAAGCACCCCGTCGCGCTCCAGCACCGCGGCGACGGACGACTTCAGCCGCACCACTCGGAAGCTGACTCCTGCTTCCTCGGACAGTCGGAGCAGCTCCAACATCTCGGCCGAGCCTTGGGCATCGACGAAGTTCATCCCCTCACAGTCCAGCACCAGCAGCCTCAGGTCACCTCGCTCGTGGATCAGATCGCGGACGCGATCCTCGACCGCATCCGCAGTGGCGAAGAAGAGGCCGCCGTCCACTCGGATCACAGCGACCCCGGCCAGCTGCTCGTCGTCTGGATGCGCAGCGACGTCCCGGAAGTCCTCGGTGCCCTGTTGCCGACCGAGCAGCGGCAGGTTGGGGTGGGTGCTCACTGCGACCAGCCAGACGAGTGACAGGCCGATGCCGATGACGACGCCGGCCAGCACCCCGACCAGCAGAGTCGCCAGGACGGCGAGGAGAGCAATCAGGAAGTCGAAACGCTGGACTCGGGCGAGTCGACGCATCTCCGGCACGTCCATCATGCCCTTCACCACCGCCTCGATGATCAAGGCGGCGAGTACGGGCTTGGGCAGACCGGAGAACAACGGCGCCAAGAACACCAGCGTGAGCAGCACGATCACGCCCGACACGATGGAGGCCAGGCCGGACCGAGCGCCGGTGTGATCGTTCAAGGAGCTGGCCGAGAGGCTGGTCGACACCGGCATGCCCTGGAACAACCCCGAGCCGGTGTTGGCCAGAGCCTGCGCGACCGACTCCTGGTTGACGTCGATCTGGTACTGGTGCTTTGCCGCGAACGAGCGTGCGTCGCCGGCGGTCTGGGAGAACCCGATCAGCAGCAACGCAACCGCTGCTGTCGCGGCGGTGCCCGCATGCTCCCAGAGCAGGCCGACATCGGGCACGCTGAGCCGGGGAAGCCCGCTCGGAATATCGCCGACCAGCGCCACGCCACGATCGCCGAGATCGAACAAGACGTTCGCAAGCAGTCCCCCGACGACCAGGACCAGTGCGCCCGGCACCCGGGGCGCCACGATCCCGAGCCCGAACACGACCACCAAAGACACCGCGCCGACAATGATCGTGAGCGAGTGGGCGTCAGGAAGCGTCGTCAGCCATGACAACAGCTCCCAGATGGAGTTCGAACCGTCCGCATCGGTGCCGGTCAGCTTCGGCAGCTCACCGATCACGACGTCGATTGCCGCACCGAACAGGAATCCCGTGACGACCGCCCGAGAGAGGAAGCGCGCGATCCAGCCCATCTTTGCGATGGCAAGTGCGAGGAAGAAGATCCCGGAGAGCAGGGTGATTCCGGCCACGAATGCCGCGACGTCTGCTTGGCCGCTGATGCCGGTGGCAAAGACGGCACTGGCCGCAACAGCCGCGAGACCCGAGCTGGGACCCATCGAGATCTGACGGCAGGTGCCGAAGATCGCGTACACGATCGCCCCCGCGGCTGCCGCGTACAAGCCGTTCTGCAGCGGGATGCCGGCGATACCGGCGTACCCCAAGTTCTTCGGGATGATCAAGGCCGCGACCGCGAGACCGGCGATGAGGTCGCCCCGCAGCCAGGAGCGGTCGTACGAACGCAGCACACCGATCAGTGGCACCAGCCTCGGGCCGGCCCCACGGTTGGACGATTCACCGCTCTCCTCGCGCGGCAGGCTCAACGGACTGTACCCACTTCCCGGTCGGGCTGGCGATCAGTGCTGGGGCGAACGTGCAAACAGGCGTGGATTGCGACGCACGAACTTGCAGACACCGTCCACGATGAAGCTCTGCCGACCGGTCCTGCAGAAGAGGTAGCCCAGCACCGCGATCACCGCGGCGCCGATGGTGTTGACGATCATGTCGATCATCGTGTCGGTTGTACCGGTTTCGACCACCTGCATGTCCAGCCCTGGAATCAGGTTGTCGGCGATGAACTCGTAGATCTCCCAGAACACGCCGAGCGTCACCGCGAACATGAATCCGAAAACGGCGATCAGCGAGACGCGCATTCCCTCAGGTCGGTGGTCGGTCCCGTTGATCAGGAAGACCGCGATGAACCCCACGATGCCCAGCAGGCAGCCGCTCGTCGTGTGCAGGGCCGTGTCCCACCAGAGGAACCGGCCGTAGAAGCCCAGTGAGGTGCCGAGGAAGATCGCACAGAACACGAAGATCGCCGCAACCAGCTGGAACTCCGGCGGTACGTCGACTCGGAACCACCGCTTGAGCAGCTGCGGGATCATCGTCAGAACGATCACCAGGCTCGTCAGGATGGCATTCGGCCAGTCGTGGAGGAGGACGAAGCCGACCACCCCGGCGAGCAGCACGATCTGGATCACCAGCGTCACAATGCGATAGACGCGCTCACGGGTGCGCTCGTCGACCCCATCGCCGGCACCGTCCGGTCTGGTTGCGATCGACGGTTCCGTCATGACTCCTCATCCGCAGCGATGGACCCACCTCTACGCCGCCATCTTAGGAGCCGGCGACCTTGGGTGAAGCCTCGTTGCGGCCGAATCACCGCGAATCGAGCCCGCATCTCACCCGGACCGGGTGAGAGCACCCAAGAGTGGTAAGGCGTCTCGCTCGGATCCGACGAGCAACACGAATATTCAGTTGGATCTTGCGTGTGCGCCGCCAGTTTGCTGTCGGAGCCTGGCAACTCCGCGGTCCGGTCCGTTGTACCAGCGAATCGGTTGTTCACTTAACAGAGTGCCCCACTGTCGATTCAGATACTGCCGATTTACTCAGTTCGTTGCGGCGTGTCATGGACGAAGCCGACCCTGCGGTCGGCTGGGCGACGACGACGCCGGCGAGAACGGATGCGACCACCGTCCGAAGCGCCTCTGGGCTCGGCGGCGCCCCGGTCCGATCGGCGTACAGCAGATGGCCGGAACCGATCAGCATGGCTGCCACCGTGTCCGGATCGGCCCCCGTCGCGATCCGTCCGAGCTCACGCTCGGCGGCGAGGTAGCCGGCGACCATCAGGGCCCCATCAGTGAGCACCGGAACGCCGGCGGGCCAGCTCTCCCGGAGCCGGCCGCGAAGCTCGTCGCGGAACGTCACCAACGGCACGATCGCGACGGCCACGGAGCCGAAGAGGGCGGTCAGCGAGTCGACGACGTTGTCGACGATCGCGCCGCGGCCGGCGGAGTCGCGGAGCTGCGCCGCCTGCGGATCCAGCCGTTGGACCCGGTCCATCACGAACTCCGCCAGGAAGGCGTCGAAGTCGTCGAAGTGGCGATGGAGCACGCCCTTCGCACATCCCGCCTCGACCGTGACAGCGCGGCTGGTCAGGGCGCTCGGGCCGTCGCGCAGCAGAACCCGTTCGGCGGCATCGAACAACTGCACGCGTACGTCGCGCAGGGCGGTCCCGGTCGGCACGGCGCTCCTGTCTCGCGACGACTCCGCATCGTCACGGAAGCAGTCGGGGGTTGACGAATGGGCATCTGCCCACTCAAAGTGGGCGTGTGCCCACTCTATCGACGCCGCAGCCGCATCGGAGCGCGTCCGAGCCGCACCGGCATCGATCGATGGCGGAGTCCTTCGGCATCGATCCCGAGCGGTACGACCGGACCCGCCCTACCTACCCCAGCGCGATGGTCGACCGCATCGTCGCCGCCAGCCCCGGACCGGTCGTCCTCGACGTGGGTTGCGGCACCGGCATCGAGGGTCGGCAGTTCCGCGACGCCGGATGTTCGGTTCTCGGCGTCGAGCCCGACGCCCGGATGGCCGAGTTCGCCCGGCAGACCGGTCTGGACATCGAGGTGGGGACCTTCGAGACCTGGGAGCACGATGGGCGAGAGTTCGACGCGGTGATCTCCGGGACGGCCTGGCACTGGATCGACCCGGTCGCCGGTGCAGCCAGAGCGGCCCAGGTGCTGCGGCCCGGTGGGCGGTTGGCCCCGTTCTGGCATGTGTCCGAGGTGCCGCCCGAGATCACCAGCGCCTTCGCCCGGGTCTACCGCGAGATGGTCCCCGACTCCCCGTTCGACCTGGCCTCCAAGCGTTCTGCACTCGAGGGATATCAGCCGCTGTTCGACCGGGCCGCGGACGGCATCCGGCGGGCTGGCAGCTTCGGCGAGCCGGAGCGGTGGGCGTTCGAGTGGGAGCGGACGTACGGTCGGGACGAGTGGCTGGAGCAGCTGCCCACCTCCGGCGCCATGACACGCCTTCGGCCCGACCAGGCCGAGCCGGTGCTGGCCGCCGTCGGGGCGGCGATCGACGCATTGGGCGGCACGTTCACGGCGACGTACACGACGGTCGTGGTGACCGCGGCGCGCCGCTGATCTGCGTCAGGCGTCGCCCGCGCGGCCGCCCGGCCGCTGGGAGCGACCGTCGCGCCACCGCTGGACGGCGGCCTCGACGTCCACGGTTCTGATGAACACGACCGGCCCCTCGACGCGACGTGCGACGGCGTCGCGGATCCGCGCGTTCAGCTGCTCGACGATCTCCCGGACCGACCGCTCGTCCCGTTCCACAGCCAGGGTGTCGGGGAGCTCCTCGACCTCCCGCCGCAGCGACAGCGACGTCGGCAGTGCTCCTCGGATGTCTTCCCTCTCGAGTTTCTGGCGGATCCACCAGTTCTCGTCCTGCCGGCCGGTCAGACCGCGCAAGGGCTTTCCAGCGCCGGGCAGATTGTCGAACTCTCCGCGCTCGATGGCCTCACGGACCTGTCGGTCCACCCACGACTCGTATCGCTCCGCCACGTCTTTCACCGTCCTCGCTCGCAATGCGGCCGGAGAGCCCCAGACTATGCGGCCGCTTCGACACGATTGCCGCCGTGAGGCAGGCTGGGCAGGTGGATCCCTGGACCATCGGCATCATCGTGGTGCTCGCCATCGGCGTCGCGGTCATCCTGTACGGCGCCCTGTCCGACCGGCGCAAGAACAGGCGTGCGGCAGCCGAGATGCTGTCACCGCCAGATCGAGCCATCCCGCATTTCGCACCGGAGACTCCTGCACCGAACTACCTGTCCGAGCTCCAGGCACGGCGCGTACCGGCGAGTGCCCGCACCCCCGCCCTCTCGGCCGCACGGCGCGCGGAGATCTCGCGTGGATTCGACGCTCCGAGCACGGTCACGGTCGGGGTAGGGATGGCGTCGCCGGACTTCGTCACCGACAAGAGCGCGAGCTGGGCGGTGCTGGACGATCCGTACGTCCTCGTCTGCGCTGACGCCGTCGCCACAGTCCGGGAGATCCTCACCGTGCTGGAGAAGGTCCTGCCCACGGGGCACCCGCTGGTGATCGTGGCCCCGGCCCTGCTCGGCGAGGTCCGCAGCACGCTGGAGGTCAACGCCATCCAGCAGACGATGGCTCTGCTGGGCGTCCTGGCCGGAGGGGACGACCTTGCGACGATCGTCCGCGCGACCGCCGCAACGCCGATCCCGCGGACCGACCTGCTCTCGAGCTACGTCTCGCTGGACCGGCTGGGCCGCTGCCACCGTTGGGTCAGCACGGCGACGACCAGCTACGTCCTTCGCGCTGCCGCACCGCTCGGCGACGCCGCCGACCTACCCGACGCCGGGGCCGGGGCCGGGGCCGGGGACGGGGCCGGGGCCGGGGCCGGGGCCGGGGACGGGAACGGGAACGAGGACGACGGACACAACTCCGACACGCGGAGCTCCGACAACGAACGGTTCACGCCGTGACCGATCCCGCCGTCGGCATCGCTCCGCGCGCCTCCGCCACCGAATCGGGCAGTCGGTGGGCGTACCTCTGCGTGCTCACGCCGATCATCTTCGGCACGACGTACCTGCTGACGACTCAGTTCCTGCCGCCGAACCGCCCGCTGCTGGCAGCGACCATGCGCTCGCTGCCGACCGGACTGGTACTGATCATCGGCGCGAAACGACCACCGCGGGACTGGTGGCTCCGGTTCGCGATCTTGTCCGTGCTGTACTGCTCGGCGTTCTTCCCCCTGCTGTTCGTGGCCGCATACCGGCTCCCCGGCGGCGTCGCCTCGGTGATCAACTCGCTGACTCCGATCGTCGTGGTGATCTTGTCCGTTCCCTTGCTCGGAACACGAATCAGGGTGCTCCAGATCATCGCCGGGCTGCTCGGCGTGGCCGGCGTTGCACTGCTCGTGCTCCAGTCGACGGCCCGGCTGGACGGGATCGGCCTGCTCGCTATGACGGTTGTCGTGACCATGTACGGCGTGGCGACCGTCCTGACCAAGCGCTGGGGACACCCGCCCGGCATGGGGGCGGCCGGCTTCACGGGCTGGACGTTCCTGCTCGGCGGGCTGACCCTGCTCCCGTTCACCCTCGTCTTCGAGGGCCTGCCCGATCAGCTCACCGGCCGCAACATCGCCGGTCTGGTCTACCTGGTGGTGATCAGCGGCATCGTTGCATACGGCCTGTGGTTCTGGGGCCTCGAGCGTCTCCCGGCCTCATCGGTCACGTTCCTCAGCCTGATCAACCCGGTGGTGGCAGCCCTGCTCGGCTGGATCGTGCTGGACCAGACGCTGAACGGCTGGCAGCTCACCGGGGCGGTGATCGTGCTCGTGTCGGTCGTGCTCGGTCAGGACTTCATCACCAGGCGCCGCTCGGCGTCTCGATCGAGCCGAAGCGATCCTCAGTCGTAGCCCAGCTCGTGCAGCCGCGCGTCGCCGATACCGAAGTGATGGGCGATCTCGTGGACGACCGTGATGTGGACCTCCTCACGGACGTCCTCCGCGGTCGCGCAGATCGCCAGGGTCGGCAGGCGATAGATGAAGATGCGGTCCGGCAGCACCCCGCCGTAAGCCGTCCCGCGCTCGGTGAGCGGAATGCCGTCGTACAGGCCGAGGATGTTCGGCTCGTTCGACGGCGGTGAGTCCTCCACCAGGATCACGCAGTTGTCGATCAAGCCGGTCAGCTCGGGCGGTACGTCGTCGAGTGCCTCGGAAACCAGGAGCTCGAAGTCCTCCCGGCTCATCTCCACCTTCTCGATGATAGTGACGCGCCTGGGCGCCGATCGCTGGCTTCGTGCTGCTCGGTGTTCTCATCGTCGGCCGCGGCATCGGGCCGCTCCGTTCGAGATCAGCCTGGCCAGAGCTGCGACAAGCGCATGCCCCGCTTTGCCCCCCAGCCGCCGCTTGCCGCCTCGCACTCGGCGCTTTCCCCAGCCGCTTGGCCGCCTCCCACTCGCCGCTTCCCTCAGCCGGCGCCCGGCGCCTCCACCTCTTCGCACCGCATCGCCCAGATGTGGCGGGAATCGACCGATAGGCGACTCGTTTGCGCACCGCATCGCCCAGATGAGATGCCGGGGCCGCGCGCAGGTGGGCGAATCTCGTCGGACCGGGCATCCCAGGGCGTACCGATCCGGCGTTGAGTCCTGGATCAGCTCGCGCACCACATACGTCACACGTCACGCCGAGTTCTTCGGCGGCTTCCGGCACTCACTGCTTACCGCGATGCCGTCGCTGTTCAGTACGGCTGGAGTGCACGCTCCCCACACGGTCCAATAGCGACTACCCGTTTGAGTCCGGAACCGCGCCCACCCTATAGTCAAGAGGTCTGACCGGTCCCCATCGTCTAGCGGCCTAGGACACCGCCCTTTCAAGGCGGCAGCGCGGGTTCGAATCCCGTTGGGGATACCAGTACTAAGGCGCCTCTGACCAGCAGAAATGCTGACTGGAGGCGCATCAACTTCCGGCCCGGCCGGACGTGTCGGACACATCAGGGACACGCCGCTCTAGATCTGCCCGCGGTCGATCGCGACCACGGAACGGCTTTGGCTCCCGCCCAACAGCGTGTCCAAGCGATCGACCGCAGCCTCAGTGCCGTCCTCGAACAACCCGCCGTAGCGAGTCAGCGTGAAGGCCACACTGTTGTGGCCAGCCCACTCCGAGACCTCGCGGACGTTGCAGCCAGCGGCCACCAAGATGGCAACGAAGCTGTGCCGCAGGCCATGGAAGGTGAAGCCGTCCAGCCCAGCTCGGGCGACCGCCGGCCGCCAGGCCTCACGTGCGAACGTCGACCGGAAGAGCGGCCCGCCGCGCCTCGCGGTGAAAACCAACGCCTCGGCTCCCGAGTGAGCCGCGACCACACCCGCCCATCGACGTCTTTGCGGCCGCCCCACTGACCTCGAACACCGTAGCCAAGCTCGCCCTCGGCATCGCCGACAACCAGGCGCTCACCGTGCTCTGCGAGAACGTCGCCCAGGTCCCGATGATCGCCTTCCCGCGGATTAACGCTGCCCACGCGCGCCAGCCCGCATGGTCCGACCACCTGAGCCGGCTCCGATCAGTCGGCGTCGAGCTGATCTACGGCGATGATGTCTGGCCGCTCGCCGAACCGCGGGCTGCTGGCCCTCGTGAGCTGCCATGGGCGGTCATCGTCAATGCCGTCCTGGCGCACTGCTGAGTCCGGCTCTTATCAATCAAGGCGTCTCGCTGCGCGCGCCACCGCGGCGCGTGTCCTCGCTGCGCTGCGGGCCGCGCCGCCGACTCTGAGGGCCACAGATCAACTAGGGACAAGTCCATTCTGAACCGCCCACTCCTGGAAGCCGCCCGGCTTGAAGGGCAGCCGGTAGTCACCAGCCAGGAGGTCGTCGGCGACCTGTGACACGAGCGGCAAGGTGAGGTTAGCGGAACGCAGAGCTTCGCAGAGAAGGGAAAGCGTCCCTCGGCACTGGACACCAAATCGCTGCGCCGCCTTCCGCCCTGGACCGTCGTCGATCACAGCGACGAAGCCGTTAGCCTTCGCATAGGCGAGGACCCCAGCTTCACCCAGATTCCGCTCTCCGACGACCAGAAATTGAGAGAACTGAGCGAACCACTCGATTTCGGAATTCGTTTCCAATACGGCCTTCTCAATCCAGCCGCAGTCCAGAACTGTCGCTAGGTGAGGCAGCCGGTGGCTCTCGCGAGTCAACTCTTGTACGACTGTGTCCGGGATTACTGCGCGCTGACTACCGACACAGAACCTCAGAATGCCCAGCCAGCCCTCCTTACTGAAATGACTAAGTGGACCCGTGTCAAATACGATACCGTCCTTCGAATCCATCTACACGTATTGCCAAATAGACGACTCATGCTGCTGAGGCAATTCGGGCAGCATATCTTCCTGCCAGGTATCAAGAAGAAGATCCAATGCTCGGGCAGAGGAGACAGTCTCATTGCGATACAACTGCAACACGGCCCGTTCATAGGGCCGGGGAAGCGATGGTGGCTCCAACTCATCTGACACGTAGAGGTCATTCTCCACGATATCGGTCCGTGTGGTTCGAACCGTACGAACCTGCCGCGAAGTGTTGCGGTCTGTCAAGCTCAACTCATACAGTCGCCGCGCCAGCGTCGTCATATCTACTCGGAACTCGCTCGCAGTCCTTACAGCTGCAATCCTCACGCCCGACTCAGCAACACGACTGGACCACACTCGCTGCAAGCCCGATTCAGGTAGAAGCAGCGCTCGCGCAAACCGGTCGAATAATGCCTCGCGCCGCTCGGCATCTTGGTACTCAGCGACTCGCCAATCGATAGTGTACTCATCCGCCACCATATAGTGGGCAATTTCATGCGCAAGCGCAAGTCGCCGGCGACCAACGAGCAAAGCTCCATTCACGACGCAAACCCCGCCTGAGTCAAGGAGCATCGTTGCA
This sequence comes from uncultured Actinomycetota bacterium, assembly GCA_963797165.1. Lineage (GTDB taxonomy): Bacteria > Actinomycetota > Actinomycetes > Propionibacteriales > Propionibacteriaceae > Microlunatus. The sequence goes on along the minus strand of CAWCOM010000010.1, from coordinate 379,844 downwards.
GCGTCGGCCGTATCAGTACCCAGATCAACCGAAAAGACCAAGAGCCCAATACCTACCGCCCTGGCGGCCAGGTCCCGAGTTGGCTCGGCAACGTTCAACCCCAGTGCTCGGCGTGCTGAATCCGCGGCAGCCTCGGCCTCTGCGACAGTGGTGAACGGATCGACCGGGTCCCAGCTTTCCAGGTTCAGAGTGGACTCGCTCGCGAGGAAACTGACGGACCGACTGATGCGTTCAACTACAGCATCGATACGCGGGCTAGCCGCACCCGGTTCTTGAGCATTTCGACGCGAGATTACGGCTTGTGGCGCATCTACAACGAACCACTCAACACGAGTCGCCAGTGCATCGGCAATGCGAGCCAGCTCAAGGGCAGCGACACGGCGCTGACCCAGTTCCAACTTGGCCAGCACTGACCTCTCTAGGCCGATCGCGGACGCCAGCTCGGCCTGGGTCAGGCCCGCCCGCCCTCGCGCCTCGGCCACCCGCTGTCCGAGCACGTCGGGAGTCACAGTCACTGTGCGATTCTAGAACACTTGACATCGCCGTGTCCACGTTGAGCCGAACTACAACTGTGCGATTCGCCCACCCGTCAGTCGACGGGCTCCGGCGAGTCCACAGGACTCGCGTCTCGCCGACCCCTCCCGCACCCATGAGGGTAGCGACTCCTGGCCTGGGGTAGTTGTCCTCGATCGCCACCCACAGGCTTAGGCCGCGCTCCCGCGACTGTGCGGCCAACCTCACTTAGGTTCCTGCTCGCTCTGGAATTCGAACTTCGGGAGAGCCCAAGAGCAGGTACGCGTCGGCCCTCCGAAGGCAGGCTGTGACAGCAACGCTGACAGCAACCGTCGTATCCCACCCAGTACCGGGTGGCGTCACATATTGCCGCGACTAGGCCTAACGAGTATCGGTGTACCCCCAGCGCCGACCTTGTAATCCGGCGGGTCGTCGACAGCGTGCGCGGTCGCACCCACGCCACCAGCCGTCAAGATGCCCGGACACACGCGGGACACACGGGCCCGCAAACCGCTGTCACACAGACGAAGACAGTGACCACCCGCCGAGACCCGCACGAGCAGGAAACGCAATGGTTGCGCTCAAACTCTGACGGTCAGGTTGGCCCTTTCAAGGCGGCAGCGCGGGTTCGAATCCCGTTGGGGATACCCGAAATACTTTCTGACCAGGCATTTCATCCGGCGAGCCAGGCGCACAGACAGGACTGGGGGCCAGCCCTCCCCGTTGATCCACGTCCGGCGGCCACGTGGTGCAGCCACGCGTGGTGAGCATGTCGCGTAGCGGCACACACCTATCTGAACATGCGTCAGAGACGAAGCCCCCGGATGCCTTGTCTTCGAACGTATTTTCTATTAGACTCACTACGTGAGCAGAAGTCCCGACATCCTCGAAGGCGCGGTCGCGGCTGCCATCTTGGCGCTGGGCACCGACCTCGACCACCTGACGAAGCTGCTGAGCGACGACGGGCTGGCTGATGCAGACCCGTCCGAGCGGATCGTCGTGATGCAGGAGTTCGAGCGGTTCCGCAACAGGTTGTCGGTGATCGACCACCTCTTGGTGGATGCGGCCGAGAGGTTCGACTTGGCCGATCACGTCTGCCAGCCGAACGTCGCTCGGATGCTGACGGCAACTCTGCGGATTTCCGAGCGAGAGGCTGCCGCTCGGGTCCGGGCTGCCAACGCCCTCGGTGAACGGGTCACGATGGTGGGTGATCGACTCGACCCGATTCGGCCCGAGCTTGCCGAAGCACAGGCCGCAGGCGACGTCACGCCCGAGCATGCCGACTTGATCATCCGAGGACTCGCCCAGGTCGACGGCCCGGGATTCGACCCGGTGCAGGTCGCACTGGCCGAGCGCGAGCTGGCGCTGGGGGCGGCGGCGTTCTCGCCTCGGGAGCTGAAGCCACTGATCCGCAGAATCGTGGACTGGATCGACCCGGACGGCACGGTCCCCGACGACCGACTCGACCACGATCGCAGGCACCTGATCATCAAGCACACCAGGAGTGGCGCCTACCTGGGCGAGTTCCGGCTCACGGCCGAAGTCGGTTCGAAGTTGGTGGCCGTCCTGGGCGGGCTGGCCAAACCGCAGAACACCAGCGTTGTGGTCGACGGCAAGCGGGTCGTCGAGGTGGATCAGCGCGCTTATCCGCAGCGCCTTCACGACGCACTCGGCGAGCTCTGCGACCGAGTGCTACGAGCAGGATCGGCTCCAGGTGTGGGCGGAGCGCCCGCCAGTGTGATCATCACCGTCGAGCACGAGGATCTCCTCCGCAAGTCGGGCTGGGCCGATACGACCGACGGCACCACACTCCGGGTGGAGGATCTGCTCGCGATGGCGGACGAGGCCGAGATCCTCACGGTGGTTCGCGACAGTTCCGGGGCAGTCCTGGACCTCGGGCGAACCCGACGCTTGGCGTCACTCACCCAGGTGCAGGCGCTGATCGTTCGGGATGCGGGATGTTCGTTTCCCGGGTGCGATCGACCCCCGGAGTGGTGCGAGCGGCATCACATCACCGGGTGGATCGCTGGCGGAAAGACCGATCTCGACAACCTGACGCTGCTCTGCAGCTATCACCACCACAACTTCGAGCAGCGTGGCTGGAGCTGCCGACTCAACCAGAATCGACTGCCCGAGTGGCGACCGCCGCGCTGGATCGATCACGAGCAGAAGCCGCTCATGAACACGCGGGTGGGTCAGGGACGATGGCTCGATCGACGCATGACCCCGACCCGCCGAAGGCAGTGTTGATCAAGCCGGCGGATGACTGAACCGGAGCCCGCGACACCACCGCAGAAACGGTCCGCTGCCGAAGATGGTGTGAGCACCGCGGAAACCGCCCGCGCCACCACCGCAGACACGCGACCCTGAACCGAGCCCACACCACCACCGGAGAACCGCAACGCTGCACCGAGCCCATACCACCACCGGAGAACCGCGTCGCTGAACCGGAGCTCACCCCGCGTTCGGCGCCACAGCCGGCGGTGGGGTGAGTCGGGCCGGAGCCAGCTCGGGCCGCTTCCGTGCGGTTGCGAATGCCGTGGCCAGCAGGGCGAGGACCATCCACAGCGCGAGGACGACGTTGGCTCCGACCAAGTCGCCACTACTACCACCCAGCAGCAACTGTCCCGCGCCGTCGACGAACCTCGACAGCGGCAGCGCGCCGTTCAGCAGCTGGATGAACCCGGGGGCCGTCTCGACCGGGATGATCCCGCCGAGCGCGGCCGCCTCGACCGCCGTGAACGCCAGGCTCACCATTCGCCCGATCCCACCGAACAGAGCCACCAGCGCCTGATTCACCGCGGCGAAGGACAACACGCCAAGAACGCAGAACAAGGAGAGCCCGACCGGCGACGCGACTTTCACCCCACCGAAGAAGATCAGTGCCAGCAGTAGCGCAGCCTGCGCAAACCCCACCAGCACCGCTGGCAGCCAACCCATCAGCAGGCGCCGGCCCACCGATGCCTGTGACCACGCCGCACCTGTCGGCACGGCGGAGCGGGCCAGGTACATCATCAACGTGCCCAGCCACAACGCGATGCCGAGCACGACTGGGATCAGACTTCCGGCAAGCGTGGTTTGGTGCTCGGCGCTGGCGGTGACCTGCACCGGGGTCGTGACGACCGTGTCCAGCGCCTTGCGTTGATCATCGGTGTAGCTCGGCACCGACTTGGCGAACGTGTCCAGGCCGCTTGCGAGCGAGTCGGCACCGCCTGCGAGCTGATGAGCACCGCTGGAGAGCTGGTCGACACCATGGTCCAGCTGGTCCGCGCCCGCGGCGTTCTGATCGGCACCGTCGGCCACCGACGCCGCCCCGCTGGCCGACTTTGCGGCCCCCGAGGCGAGTGTGGCGGCGGCCGCATCGAGACTGGCGGCACCGCTGCTCACCTTGCCTGCGGCACTCGCCAGGCTGGCGGCTCCCTTGGACAGCTCGCGACCACGTTTCGCCAGTGTCGCGCTGCCGTCGGAGATCCCGGTCGCGCGTTTGGAGGCGAGCTTCACACCCTCGTCGATGACCCGCGTCGATCCTTGCTGCGTCAGGGCCTCCGCGGCAAGCACTCTGAGCTCGGGGCAGAATCCGGGCGGGTTCGCCAGCCGCTTGCATTCTCCGAGGAGATTCACTGCACGTTCCCGCATCGTCACGGCGCGATCGTGTGTGTTTCCCGAGACAGTCTTCAACTGGCCCAATCGAGTCGCCTGCGTCTTGGCCTGATCGGACACGCGATCCTCGCCGCTCGCGATCCGCGAGGCCGACGACGAGAGCTTGGGGGCTCCGGACGCCACCTCCTGGGCACCGTCCTCCAGATTGCCGGCCGCCGCCGCCAGCTGCCGCGCCCCGCTCGACACCTGGGCTGCGCCAGAGGCCGCCTCTGCCGCGCCGGTGTCCAGCTGCGCGGCGCCGGTCTTCAGCGACTGGCTACCCGATGCCAGATCATCGCTGCTGTCGGCGAGCTGCTCACTGGAGTCCGCGAGCTGATGCGCGCTCTTTGCCGTGCTGGTCAGGTTCTTGTTGATCGTGGTGAAGCTGGACAAGGTGTTGTCCACGAACCCGTTGGTCGCCTGGGCGCCGAGTGTATTGGCCGCCTGGTCGACGGCCAACGACGCCAGGGCTGTCACCGCCACGCTGGTCGCGTCGTTGCCGACGAGCTTCAGCTGGGCCTGAGTCGGTTTGTCGCCCGCGGTCGAGGTCAGCTGGGCGGAGAAGTCCTTCGGGATGGTCAGCACTGCGTAGTAGGTGCCGTCATGCAGCCCCGAGCCGGCGTCATCGGAGTCGACGATCTGCCAGGACAGCGGCGTCGCGTCGTCGGGGTCCGGGCGGGTCAGCGAGGCGGCGAGCTCGCGTCCCGCCGCAACCTTCTTCTGGTCATCGCCCGAACCGGTCGTGACCGGATTGTCCTGGTTGACGATCGCCACCGGGATCACCGACCCCGCGTTCTGCCGGCCATGAACCGTGATCAGCAATATGCCCCCGGCGATCCCGGCCAGCAGCACCGCCACCACCGGGAGGACCCAGGCCCGACCGGTCCCCGCCTTCCCGACCGCCACACCGGCCCCGGCACCGGCAGCGGCCCCGCCTCCCGCACTGCCTCCGGCACTCGCAGCGGCACTACCTCCGGCACTGGCAGCGGCACTGGCTCCGGCACTGGCCGTACGTCCGTCTTGCGTGCTCATTCCTTCGTCTCCTCGACACCCGGCACCACGGTCCCGCCTTCGTCCTCCACCACAGTTGCACCGGCTCCCACCAGAGCGAGCTCGCGCTCCCGCTGCATCGCCGGGCGCCAGTCAGCTCGGGGTCCGAGATCGGCACCGATCAAGATGATTGCCGCGCCGGAGTGGTGCGCGAACTCGCGACTGATCGCCTCCAACCGGTCGAGCTCACCGGTCTCGAGGCCGGCGTCAGCGTCCTCGACGATGATCATGCGTGGTCCCTGGACCGCCGCGGCGCTCAGCCCCAGCAGCCGACGTTGGAGCGGCGTCAGCGAGCCGAGCCGAAGCTGTTCGAACGCCGTGGCACTCGACGATGGGGTGCCTGTCTCGTGGATCCACCGCTGGGCCTGCACCAACGCCCAGTGCAACGTACGACGGGAGGGAACCAGTCGCTTCGACTGCGCCAGCAAGACGGAGCGGAGCTGACGTCGTACGCTCACCAGATCGTCCTCGGCGTGCGGTACGTCCACCACCCGCACCTGCTCGCGGACAACACTGCCCTCTTCCGGCATCACGTTGCCGAGCACCGCCAACGTGCCGTCCAGCGGCTTGTGCCGACCGGCCAGCGTCCAGGCCAGCGCCGACCGCAGCATCGGATCCGGGTGCTCCAGCCCGTAGACCGCGCCCGGCGCGACCCCGAAGTCGAGCGTGACGGGACCGTCAGAGGACGGCAGGACCAGCCGATCGGCCCGGATCGCGACCTCGCCGTGCTCGTCGATCCATTCCGCCTCCTCGACATGACGGACCAGCGCAGCCCCCTCGACGTCGATCGTCGGCAAGGCCTTCTCCCACGACTTCGGCAACCACCAGGCCTTGTCGCCCAGCATCGCCATCACGGCCGGCACCAAGGTCATCCGCACGAGGAACGCGTCCACGAACACCCCGACCGACAGTCCGAGCGCGATCGGTTTGATGGTCGAGTTGCCCTCCGGCACGAAGGATGCAAAAACGGTGATCATGATGAGCGCAGCGGCGGTGACGACCCGCGCACTGGAGATGAAGCCGGTGGTGACGGCGTGCCGGGCATCGCCGTGGTGCACGTAGTCCTCACGGATCGCCGAGACCAGGAACACCTCGTAGTCCATCGCCAGTCCGAACAGCACACCCATCACGATGATCGGCATGAAACTGACCACCGGCTCACTCCAGGTGATGTCGAGCGGCCCGTTGAACCATCCCCAGATGAACACGGCGCTCACCACTCCGAGCGCAGCCATGATCGACAAGAGATAGCCGAGGGTCGCCTTGATCGGAACGGCGATCGAGCGGAAGACGATCATCAGCAAGATCAGGGCCAGTCCCACCACCACGATGCCGAACGGCAGCAAGGCACCCGCCAGCCGCGTCGAGACGTCGATCGCCACCGCCGTCTGTCCCGTGACCACCAGGTCGGCGACCCCGAGCTCACTTTCCAGCTCGGGCGCCTCCGCCCGGATCCGTTGCACCAGCTCAGCGGTGCGCGGATCGCTCTGCGACCACTTCGGCACCACCCGGACGAGCCCGAGATCTCCGGTCGGGTTAGGGGTCTGCTTGGTGATGGCCGCGACCCCGTCGATCTTGCCGATGTCGTCGGCCAGCTTGTTCACCGTGCCGACCGGGTCGGTGCTGGTGATCACGTCCGCCGCGACGAGCAACGGCGCGTTGTAGCCGGGACCGAACTCCGTCCCGATCAGGTCGTACGTCACCCGTTGCGGCGAACCCTCTTCTGCGCTGCCGTTGTCCGGCAGGGAGAGGGCGAGATCCTTCACGGGATACGCCAGCACCCCGATGATCAGAATCACCACGACCACGGTCAGGGCGGGCACCTTGGTGATCAGCGCCACCCAGTGGGCACCCATCGTCTTCTTCCCGCCTGGAGCGTGCTGCGTGACCTTCTCCGCCCGTGATCCCGGCTTGGGCCGGAGCTTCTCACCGAACAGCGCCAGCACCGCGGGTAGCAACGTCATCGCCACCAGGACCGCCATGGCGACGCCGGCTGATGCCGCGATGCCCATCACGGTGAGGAACGGGATGTTCGCCACCGCGAGCCCGCACAGGGCGATGATCACTGTCGTACCGGCGAAGACGACTGCCGAGCCTGCCGTCGCCAGCGACTGGGCGATGGCCTCGTCGACGGGAAGTCCCTGCCCCATCAGCCGGCGATAGCGCGTGACGAGGAACAGACCGTAGTCGATGCCGACTGCCAGACCGATCATCTCCGCCAGCGTGGGTGTGGTCGAAGAGACCGTGGCCACGGACGCGACCACCAGGATCCCGGCGAGTGTGATGCCCACTCCCAGACCCGCGGTGAGCAGCGGAAGACCGGCGGCGAGCAACGAGACGAACGTGACAGCGAGCACCACGAAGGCCACCGCGACGCCGATCAGCTCGGTGGCGCTGATCGCGGTGCCCGTGCTGGTGTACATCGAGCCGCCCAGTGAAACGGTGAACTTCGCACCCGGCGGCGGGGCGGCGGCCTTCTCCACCTCGGTCACGACGTCGGGCGGAAGATCGGTCAGCGACACGTCGAACTGGATCTGCGATAGCGCGTCGCCCTTGTCCGACGAGATGGTGCCCACCGCACCGGACGCGAACGGATCGTCCACGCTGGTCACGTGCTCGACCTTCTCGATCGCCTTGATCCGGTCCTCGATCTGCGCCTGCTGATCGACCACCGGACCCGACGAGCTGGTGAAGACGACCTGACCCGTCGTCCCGGACGCCTGCGGGAACCGCTCGGCGAGGGTGTCGATGCCCTGTTGGGACTCCGTGCCGGGAATGGTGAAGTCGTCGATCAGCTTCCCGCCGACGGCCCCGGCGAGCCCGAACACGATGGCGGCGAGGAAGAGCCAGGCGACCAGGACGCGCAGCTTGTGCCGCGCAACGGCGTGCCCGAGACGATACAGAAAGGTGGACACCACTACCCCCACTCGGCGCGCGCCCGGGACCGGCCCCGGTCGAGGACATCCGCCACTCAATCGGTCGCGGCTGACGCCTGCCTCACCAGTTCCCTGACGGTTGCCTGAGTGTCGGCTCGCAATCGTGCCGGGCCAGGTCCGCGGTGAAACCCTGCCCGGATGAGCATGCAGTGGAACACTGACGGGGTGAGCTTGCAGTGAAACACTGACGGCGTGAGCCCCGACCACATCCTGGTGGTCGACGACGACGACGGCATCCGGGAGATGCTGCTGTCGACGCTGACCTTCGCAGGCTTCCGCGTCAGCGCGGCGGCCAGCGCGGAAAGTGCCCTGCAGATGATCGGCGACCAGTATCCCGACGCCGTCGTGCTCGATGTGATGATGCCGGGGCTGGACGGGTTCGACTTCGTCCAGCTGCTGCGTCATCGGGGCGATTCGCTGCCGGTCCTGTTCCTCACCGCGAGGGACGCGGTCGATGACCGCGTCCGCGGCCTGCGGCTCGGCGCCGACGACTACCTGACCAAGCCGTTCAGCGTCGTCGAAGTCACTGCCAGGCTCGAGGCACTGCTCCGCCGCGCGCGACGCAGCCAGTCCGGTCAGCCGGTCAACGGTGCTGTGCTGCGATGCGCCGATCTCGAGCTGGACGAGGAACGACACATCGTCCGTCGGGCAGGCGCGGTGGTCGACCTCTCCCCGACCGAGTTCCGGCTGCTCGCCCTGCTCCTGCTCCACCAAGGGCGGGTTCTGTCCAAGGCGCAGATCCTCGACCAGCTGTGGCAGTACGACTTCGGCGGGGACAGCAACGTCGTCGAACGGTTCGTCTCCAACCTCCGACACAAGATCGACGTCCTGGGTCCGCCGTTGATCCAGACCGTTCGAGGGTTCGGCTACACGCTGCGCGAGTCCGAGGACTCGACGTGAGCCGCCGCCCCTGGACCATCCGCACCAGGCTGGTGGTCACTCTCGCCACCGTCGCTGCGGCGGTGATCATCATCTCCGGCGTCGCCACCGTGCTGACCGTGCAGCACCAGCTGGAGCAGCGGGTCGGCGAACGGCTGCTGGGCAACACCGAGCGGATCCAGGCGACCCTGATGGGCATCCCAGGCCTCGACCTGACCACGCAGACCCTGACGGAGATGGCCAAGGCCGACTCCACCGCCGTGCTGGTCGAAATCGGCGGCCAGGCTGTGCTGACCGCGAACACCGATCCGGCCACCGTGAAGGCGATCCTGCAGCTCGACCTCGGCGACGGGCAGCCGGAGCCGGTTCCTGGACACCCCGGGGTGATGGCGATCGAGATCGACACCCGCGGGAGCAGCCTGGTGATCAACGACGGCGGTCGTCAGCTGCATCCGGATGGGATCATCATCGCGGTCGACGCGACCGATGAGTTCGCCGCTTTTCAGAACCTGGTGTTCGCCAGCACCGCCGGCGCACTCGTGTCGATCGCCGTTCTCGTGCTGCTCACGGTTTTCATCGTCGGGCACGGTATCCGCCCGCTTCGGACCATGTCCGAGCAGGCGCAGTCGTTCGCGGACGGCGATCGCGCAACTCGTTTGACGGTCCCGTCCGGCGACCCGGACATCACGCGCCTGGCGACGACCGTGAACCAGGCCTTCGACGCACAACAGGAGGCAGACGATCGATTGCGGGCCTTCGTGGCGGACGCATCCCACGAGCTACGGACGCCGCTGACGACCGCCAGCGGATGGATCGAGCTCTACCTCCAGGGCGGCCTGTCCGACCTCGAGCACCGCGATCACGCAATGCTGCGGGTGCAAACCGAGCTCGGCCGGATGCGGGTGCTGATCGACGAGCTGGCCATGCTCGCGCGGATGGACGCCGCGCGGCCCCTTGACGTGGAGCGCCTCGACCTGAGCACCCTGACCACCGAGGTCGTCGACGACATCCGTGTGGCGAACCCGGATCGAGCCTTCACCGTGTTCGCCGCCGGGCCGGCGCCGCTGCTCGGCGACCCACAAAAGCTCCAGCAGGTCCTGCTGAACCTGATCGGCAACACGGTCCAGCACACCGCCGCCGGTACGCCCGTCGAGATCACCGTCGCTCCCGCGACGGAGTTCGGCGTCGGACAGCACGCCTACACGTTGCTGGTGACCGATCACGGACCGGGAATCGCCGTCGCGGACCGGCCGCACGTGTTCGAACGATTCTGGCGGAGCGACGCCAGCCGCGACCGGCACACCGGCGGCTCGGGGCTGGGTCTCTCGATCGTCGCGTCGATCGTCGCTGCGCACGGGGGAACGTACGGCGTCAGCAGTCGGCCGGGTGAAGGGACGACGATGCGGGTGACCTTGCCAGGCGTCGAACCGGGCGACGTCGATCGGCCGGCCGCGCACGTTCCCGGCGTCACCCGGGCCGTTCAGCCGACGTCCTCCGGCCGATCGGGACACAGCTCACCCTGACACGGGGCATGTCCGGGGATCGTCAGCCGAGCGACACGTGCAGCGAGGCCGGTGCATTGGCGTACGAGCGGCCCGGTCGCCAGAATCGGGGCAGCTCGTCCAGCCATGTCTGCGCGCTGATCTGGGTGGGACCGCCCGCTCCGTCGGCGAGGTCTCGGAAGCGGAGCACGCCGGTGTCGTCGGGGCCGAGCAGAGCGAGCCAGTACGGCGTCCCGGCTGTGACGTCGGAGGCCGGCAGAACCACGGTGTTCCATGCACCCTCGACCGGGGAGCTCAGCCGGCCGGAGCTCAGCAGTCGTCCCGGTCGTCCACCGTCGTCGGCGTACACACCAGCCACGATCTCCTTGGCCGCACTGGACTCATCGACGTACACCTCGATGCGGTCGGCCGTGCCGCCGCCCGTCGCGACGGATTGGAAAGCCTCGGCCGTGCCGGGCGAGTTCTCGTCGACAGAGGGCTGTACGTCGGCCGAACCGAGGACGACGCCGTCCGAATCGGGGTGATCCGCAGGCGGTTGCTGGGTCGGCTCGGTGGTCTCGTCGCTGGGCGGAGCGGTCGGCTCCGTGGTCTCGTCGCTGGGCGGAGCCGACGGCTCGGTTGTCGGCGGCTCGGTTGTCGGCGGCAGGCTTGTCGGCGGCTGGCTTGTCGGCGGCTGGCTCGTCGGCGGCTCAGTCGTCGGGGACTCGGTGGGTTGATCGCCAGGCCGGACGATCGCCGCACCGTGTCCGTAGCCGGCCGCGACCGCGAGGTAGTTCGACCCGGTCGGCTGATCGCCCCAGGTGTACCCGGTCCACAGGAAGATCGATCCGTCCGCACGCAGGATCACGTCGCCCCAGGACGAGGCGATCGCCGTCGCGTCCTTGACGTTCGGCGGCCCGGACTCACCCCAGACGCCCCAGCCGACGACGGCGCCGTCACTTCTCAGCGCCAGGCTGTGATCCATTCCCGCGGCGATGGCCACGACGTCGGACAGCCCGCTCGGCGGCTGCGCCTGACCTGCGCCGTTCTGGCCCCAACCGACGACCGTGCCGTCCGCCAGCAGCGCCAGCGCCTGCCGGTTCCCCGCCGAGATCGCCACGACATCGTGTAGATCCGCCGGCAGATCCAGAACGGTACGCAACTGTCCCGAGCAGCTGCCGTCCGCCGGCTCCTCACCCCAGCCGGCGATGGTCCCGTCCACCTTCAGTGCCAGTCCGAAACCGCAGGCCTTACCCGAGGCGTCGGCGAAGCCGCCGGCTGACACCGCCTTGACCGGCCCGAGACCCGCGGGCACCTCGAGCTGGCCGGACGAGTTCGATCCCCAGGTGGCGATCGAACCATCGCGGCGCAGCGCCACGGAGAATCCGGCGCCGGTGTCGATGGCGACGACATCGCCGAGGTCGGCGGGCGGAGTGGCGGCACCCTCGGGATCCAGGCCCCACCCGACAACCGTGCCGTCCGCGCGGAGGGCGAGATCGTACGCACTGCCGTACGTGTCGCTGGCGGCGACGGCCATGGCGTCGTCGAGGCCGGCCGGCGGCGTCAGTGCGGCCTCGGCACCGAACAAGCCGCCGCCCCAGGTGACCACCGGCCCGGAAACGACGGCCCGCGACGATTCCGGAGGCGCCGCCGCCCCTGGTGAGTCCGGAGCTGCGGCGACCACTGCCGGGACGCAGAACAACAAGGCCGACGCGCCGAGCACCGCCAAGGCGGCCCTGCGCCGTCGGCCGCGCGACGAGGAGGACCAGTACGCCCGGGCAGTCCGGGACTGCTGGACCGCGGGCGACGACTGGCCCGGCGACGACTGGCCACACGGGAACGACGTAGAACCATCGAGCGGCACCATCTGACTCCTCATCGACGAGAAAGACCGACGGTCGGGGGGACCGGCTCGATCACCCTAGGGCGGCTGCCGGGCGTAGGCACGCGATGTCGGAAATTGACGCGACGCGCTGTCAACGTGCAAGGGACCCGTCCGCCATCCAGCTCCGGCTTCCGCACCGGCGGAGCAACGACGCCCATCGGGCGACGTCAGCGCTACGTCACGGCTGGTGAACTGGTTTTCGACCGCGGGCCGGTTTGGGCTATAGTTTCGCGGGCACCAAGGAAGTCCGAGGCAACCTTCGGGCCCCGTAGCGCAGTTGGTTAGCGCGCCGCCCTGTCACGGCGGAGGTCGCGGGTTCGAGTCCCGTCGGGGTCGCTGGGTGGTCGCGTCTGTGAGTCGAGACGTCGATCACCTGCTCTACGCTCGTATCGCCGAGCACGGCCAGGTAGCTCAGCTGGTAGCAGCGTTCGCCTGAAAAGTGAAAGGTCGCCGGTTCGACCCCGGCCCTGGCCACCAGCTTCCTCCGACGACGCCCGATCAGGTCGACGCGGATCAGCAGACAACCACCTCCGCACTAGAGTGCATATCGAAGCGGCGGCGACGCTGCGTTGCGCGGGACGAGACAGGGTATGAACGTTCGAGTGAGGCCCCCCACAGACGGCGAAGCCGAAGCGCTGGCCGTTCGATTCGTCGCGGGCGAGGAGCCGGCCCTCGAGGCGGTGTATCGCCGCTGGTCACCGCTCGTGTACTCGCTTGCGCTGCGTTCGCTCGGTCAGGTGACCGAGGCCGAGGACGTCACTCAGAAGGTCTTTGTCGCCGCCTGGAACGGTCGGGCCGGCTACCAACCCGAACGCGCCTCGCTCGCCACCTGGTTGCTGGGGATCGCCCGAAACAAGATCGTCGACGCGCACAAGGCTCGCGCACGCGACGCACGGATCGCCGGACAGGTGGCGAGAAACACGGTTCGCCCGATCGCCGAGGGCGTCGACGTCGCCCAGCAGCTACTGATCGCCGACGAGATCGCCCGACTCGACGCGGTCCCGCAGGAGGTCCTGCGGCTCGCCTTCTACGAGGACCTGACCCACGCTCAGATCGCCCAACGCCTGCAGCTGCCGCCTGGAACGGTGAAGAGCCACATCCGGCGCAGCCTGATCAAGCTCCGAGCCCGGCTGGGAGGGTTGACCGATGCATACGAATCCTGAGGTGCTGGCACTGCTGGCCCTCGGCGAGCACCCCGCCGACCCCGCCGACAGCGAGCACGTCGCCGTCTGCGAACAGTGCCGAGCCGAGCTGGATTCGCTGACCGGGTTGATCGAGCAGGGCCGGCATGCGCCCGATCGGGAGACCCTGGACGAGCCGAGCGAAGCCGTCTGGGCAGCGATCCAGTCAGAGCTGGGTTTCATCCCTGTTTCTCGGTCCTGGCCCACCGCTGCGGACCCTTCCGCTCGCTCCGAGCCCGCGGCGGCGGTGCCCCAGTCATCGGCAGGCCTCGCCGATCCACACTCGACGCCCGACGCCCGACCAGGCAATCCCCCGGCCGCACCGTTGACGAGAACGGGATCGGGCGCTCTGCCGACGGCAGACGCGGTGCCGCCGAGCGTTCCCGACCGACTCACCGCTGACCGGTCCGGCCGTGGACCACGGCCTCGGAGGCTCGCCATCGTGCTGGCCGCCGTGCTCGCTCTGATCGCCGGGATCGGCATCGGAGTCGCCGTCGACCACCTGCGGCAGCCGACCGAGACCGTCATCGGCCGCGCCACCCTGGAAGCGCTGCCCGCCTGGCCCGGAGCGAACGGCACCGCCACCGTCGAAGTGGACGGCGCCGGGCACCGGACCCTGGTCGTTGACCTGCACACGCCGCAGCCGGCCGAAGGCAGTCAGCAGGTGTGGTTGATCGATTCGACGATCACGGCAATGCAGTCGATGGGGTTCCTCAACGCCGACGGACGCGGCAGCTGGCCCATTCCGCCGGGCACCGATCTGGCGAAGTTCCCGATCGTCGACGTGTCCGACGAACCGGTCGGCGACACCAACGTGGCCCACTCCGGCGACTCGATCGTCCGCGGCGAGCTCCAGCAGTGAGTTCCGGTCCGCCGACCCGGCCGGGGTCGTCGGACGCTCGCACGTTCACCAAACGTTATCCAGGGGCGCCGCCGGGCTTCTTCGCCGTCGAGGCCGCCGGGCTGGCGTGGCTGCGAGCAGCCGGTGAGGGATCGGCCCGCGCCGTCGAAGTACACGAAGTCGGCCCAGACTTCATCGTCGTCGAGCGGGTGACCACTGCGCGGCCCACCGCGACGGCCGCCGAAGAGTTCGGCCGAGCTCTCGCCGTGACGCACGCAGCGGGTGCGGACGCCTTCGGACAACCCCCGCCCGGCTGGTCCGGCGGCGACGGTTACATCGGCCGACAGCCGCTCACACTCCGGCCGACGTCGGCCTGGGGTGCCTTCTACGCCGAGCAGCGCCTTCTGCCGTACGCCCGTCGGGCACGCGATGTGGGCACCCTCAGCCGGACGGGCCTGGCTGTGGTCGAGCGAGTGTGCGAGCGACTGCTTGCCGGTGAGTTCGACGACGGCCGGCCGCCGGCCCGCATCCACGGTGACCTGTGGTCGGGCAACGTGATGTTCACCACCGGCGGTGTGGTGCTCATCGATCCTGCGGCCCACGGTGGCCACGGCTTGGCTGATCTGGGCATGCTCTCGCTGTTCGGCGCACCGCACCTGGCCACGATCACGGCGTCGTACGCCGATGCCGCCGGCCTCGACGCCGGCTGGCGCGACCTGATCGGGCTGCACCAGCTCCAGCCGCTGCTGGTCCATGCGGTCAGCCACGGTGGCGCGTACGGCATCCAGGCCGAGCACACGGCCCGCCCGTACGCCTGAGTCCGACGCAGGGATCGGGATGTCGTCTGCGGTCCTGGTCGCCGAACCGGGAGACTGAGTCCATGCGGTTCACCGAGCGAGAACTGACCGTAGCCGTGGAGGGCGCGGCGAAGAGCGTGCTGGCGGCTCAGGACAAGGACGTACGCAAGGGGCGACGTACCGCGGACGACGCCTGGGCGGCGCTGAGCCGCTACCAGCGCTACCGGATGCTCGACGGGCTCGGTGACCAGCTGCTGGGTGTGCTCGTAGCCTTGCCGGACGTCGAAGTGAGAGCCGGTACGCGGCCGACCTTCACCGACGAGCAGGTCGCCGAAGCCGTCCGGGAGCGAGCCGGCGAACCGATGAGCGGGATGCGCGGCAAGGTGCTGCTCAAGGCGCGGGTGGCACTCGTCCAGCTGGCGCTGTCGCACGTGCCGCCCCGAGCGGACCCGGACGCGCTGATCGTGCCGGACCATCTGTAGGAACAACGACGTGCCGCACATGCTCGGATCGCGGGGCTATGGCGGCCTCGCCTCGACAGCTCAGTGCCGGGCCGGCTTCCTCCACCAGACACAGCTGTCGGGTTCGACCACCCCACTGAACGGCAGGGCGCTCGTCAGCAGCACTTCGGCATCGTCGGGCAGCGCGACCTCTTCGTCGCCGATCACACAGGTCACCGTCACATCGCCGCGGCGGAACTCGAGATGCCCGCCATCCGGTCGACTGAGCCACTCGATCGCCCCGACGGCGAGTCCGAGACGGCGACGCAGCCGCAGTGCCGCGCGGTAGAGCTCCAGCGTGGACGTCGACACGCCTTCCTGCAGGTCGCGGCTGTAGCCGGCGTACACCTCCGGCTGCGGCAGCCAGGTCGTCTCGAAGCCGCCGAACCCGTACGCCATCGCCGTCGACACCCACGGTAGGGGTACTCGCGCGCCATCGCGACCGGGCCCGTCCGTCGAATCGGACGCGGTGTAGTTCCTGCGAACCCAGTTGGGGTCCTGCCGGAATGAGTCCGGCATCTGGGTGTGCTCCGGCAGCCCCAGCTCCTCGCCCTGATAGAGGTAGGCCGACCCCGGCAGAGCCAGCATGAGCAACGTCGCGGCCTTCGCCCGGCGAAGTCCCAGCGCCTGGTCCGGCTGCGGGTCGGCGGCGCCGATGCCGCCCCGGCGCGGCGGCCGCCCCTCGGGATAGCCGAGCCGGGACGCATGGCGGACGACGTCGTGATTCGACAGCACCCAGGTCGCCGGCGCTCCGACCGTGGCGTACTCGGCGAGCGTGTGGTCGATCACGCTCCGCAGCGCACTCGCGTTCCAGGGCGTGTTCAGATAGGGGAAGTTGAAAGCCTGGTGCATCTCGTCGGGTCGGACGTAACGGACCGCGCGCTTCACCGACACGTTGGCCTCCGCGCACAGCACCCGCGGCCGACTCGGGTCCATTGCGGTGTAGCGGTCGAGCAGCGCACGCCAGCGGCGGTAGATGTCGTGCACGGCGTCTTGATCCCAGTACGGCGCCGCCGACTTCGCGTGCACCGACAGCGGGTCGTCGGGGAACGATGGGAACGACGTGTCCTTCACCAGACCATGAGCCACGTCGACCCGGAACCCGTCGACGCCGAGATCGAGCCAGAACGTCAGCACGCGGTCGAAGAACCCGACCACGTCGGGGCTCGACCAGTTCCAGTCCGGCTGGGACACGTCGTAGGTGTGCAGGTACCACTGCCCGTCGGGGAGCTGGGTCCAGGACGATCCGCCGAAGACCGAGCGCCAGTCGGTCGGCTCGTCGCGGAACAGGTAGCGACTGCGCTCGCGTGATCCCGGGCGAGAGGCCAGCGCCGCCTCGAACCACGGGTGCGCGCTGGAGCTGTGATTCGGCACGAGATCGACGATCACCCTGAGGCCGAGCTCGTGCGCCCGCGTCAGCAGGGCACGGAAGTCGTCCAGGGTGCCGAACAGCGGATCCACGTCGCAGTAGTCCGAGACGTCGTAGCCGGCGTCGGCCTGCGGTGAGCGGTAGAACGGGCACAGCCAGACGGCGTCGACGCCGAGCGCTGCCAGCGCGTCGAGCCTCTCAGTGATCCCGATCAGGTCGCCGACACCGTCCGCGTTGCCGTCGGCGAAGGACCGAGGATAGATCTGGTAGATGACGGCAGTCCGCCACCACGCCGCGTCCGCAGCCTTCTCGGGCCCTTCGGCCGAGCCTATTCCGAGCTTGCCGACAGGGCCCAGTTCTGAGCTCGCCGACGGGCTCAGGGCACATCAGGCGCGCTCAGCACACACTCGGCGACTACTTGTCCCGGACGGCCCGCAGCTTCGGCGGCTCCATCACGTCGCCGACGATGACGCCGGAACGCCCCAGACCGACGTACCGAGTGCCGAGGTTGATCAACGTCTGGATCCGGTTGCGGCTGCCCAGCAGGAACAGGATGTGCAGCGCGATCCATCCGAGCCACGCCACCAGACCCTTGATCTTGAGCCCGTTCGGCAGCTGCAGCACGGCGTCCGCACGGCCGATGGTTGCCATCGAGCCCTTGTCCTTGTACGAGAACGACTCGGTCGGCAGCCCGCGGGTCAGCCGGACGATCTGCTTCGCGGCGTGCTTGCCCTCCTGCAGTGCCGGCTGTGCGACCTGTGGCAGCGGGTTGTCGACGATCAACGACGCGTCCCCGACACAGAACACCCGGTCGTCGTTGGTGGTCCGCAGGTCCGAGTTGACCTCGACCCGGCCGGCGCGACCGATCGGGAGTCCCCAGCTGCGGAGCAACGGGTAGCCGGAGACACCGGCTGCCCAGATCACCAGGTCGACCGGCATCGACGTGCCGTCCTTGAAGACCACCTGATCCGGGTCAACCTGCGAGATCGCGGTGTTGAGCCGCACATCGACACCACGCTTCACCAGCTCACGCAGCGTGTACGTCCGCAGTGACGGTGCGAACGGCGCCAGCAGGTGCGGGCCCATCTCGACCATCACGACGTGCACCCGAGCGGGGTTCAGCTCCGGGTAGACCATCGGGATCGCGTGGTTGCGCAGCTCGGCCAGCTGCCCGGCCATCTCCACGCCGGTGGCGCCGCCGCCGACGATCACCACGGTGAAACTGCCGGTGAGCAGGTCCGAGGAGCTGGCGATCGTCTCGATGGCGCCGAAGATCGTGTCGCGCACCTTCAGTGCGTCCGGCCGGGTGTACATCGACATCGTGTTCTCGGCCGCGCCGGGGATGCCGAAGTGGTTCGTGGTGATCCCGGTCGACACGATCAGGTAGTCGTAGGAGATCTTGACGCCATCGTCGCACTCGATCTCCCGGGTGTCGTGATCGACGCCCACCACCTTGGTACAGCGGAATCTGATCTTGTGGCGCGCACTGAAGAAGCGCAGCGAGTACGTGACGTCGCCGGCGTTCAGGCCTCCGGTCGCCACCTGATACAGCAGCGGTTGGAAGGTGTTGTAGGGATGGCGATCCAGCAGCGTCACCCGGAAGCCTTCCTTGGCCAGCTCCGAGGCCGCCGACAGCCCACCGAACCCGGCGCCGACAATTACCACATGGGGCATCTCAGTCACGGCTTCATCTAACCAGGGGCGCTACCGTCGCGGGAACCCCGTCCCGCAACGCCCGACGTCTGGTCGGTCGACCTCGCACTCGACACGGTCGGCAGGGTCGCTCCGACCAGGGCCGGCGGCTCGTCGAACGCGTACGCCTGCAGCCAGCGCTCGAGCTCGTACAGCGCGATCTCGCGGACCGGCGGCGGCGACAGGAAGAGATCGTGCAACCCTCCCTCGATCCGCACGATCGTCACGTGCCGACCCAGCCGGGCACCGCGGGAGACGATCTGATCGACGTCGAGCACGGTGTCAGCGGTACGCATGCCCTCGTGCCACTTGCGGGCGAACTCGGTCGTGCCGGACGCCATCACCAGCACCGGCATCGGCAGCATGAGCCCTGCGGCCACCCGCTGGTGGCCCTGCCGGATCGCGCGCAGCCAACCGGCCCGAACCGGTGGGCTCGGAGTGGTCTTGAGGTCAAGGTCGTAGTTCCACTCACCCTCCAGGCTCGAGTGCAGCGTCCGGGCGTAGAAGCCAAGGTCAGGCAGCCGGATCACCGAGGTCGGTGACTGCCGACCGACGGCGTCGACCACGGGAGTGCCCAAGGCGCGGATCATGGCGGAGCCCTGGAGATCCAGCCAGGGAGAGTTGAGCACCAGCGCAGCCACGCGCTCGGGATGAGTGGCGGCCCACAGAGCAGCGATCAGACCACCGGTCGAGTGGCCCATCAGCACCAGGCTCGAGTGCTCCGCCCCGATCACGGCGGCCGCGGCGTCGAGCTCGGCGGTGTACTCATCGAGGTCGGTGATGAAACCGCGAAGGTGGCCGTTGCGCAGGCTGCGGCCGTAGCGCCGGAGGTCGAGGGCATAGAAGTCGAAGCCCAGCTCGGCGACATAGTCCGCGAGATGGGTCTGGAAGAAGTAGTCGTTCCACCCGTGCAGGTAGAGCACCGCCCGGGACGAGCCGGTCGGCACCCGGCGGAGCAGGGTTCCCACCAGCTCGACGTCGGCCGGCTCACCGGACGCGCGGGCAGCGTCCGGCAGGGGCAGATCGATCGACTCGAAGCCGGGCAGGAAGTCCGCTTCCCAGGTCAACGGGCCCCGGGTCGATCGATACTGATTGGCCACGATTCCAGTCTGCCGTGATTGATCAACAGTGCGGTTGGAGTGTGTCGCGGATTACCCGAGCAGGTCCTCGGATCAGACCTGCTCGACTGCGCTCACTTGATCAGACGCCAGTTGACGGGATAGCGGTACGCCTCGCCCTTGTTCGCCGCGATGGCCGCCATGATGCACAGCACCAGCACGGCGATGAAGATCAGCATCGGCAGGAAGAACAAGATCCCGATCGTGACGCTGGTCAGGATCCAGCTCGCCACCTGGGCGATCGTGTAGAGGATCGAGAAGTTGAGCGACTCGGTGCCCTGGTCCTTCAGGAATGCGCTGCGGTCCTTGAAGACGAGATAGACGATCAGCGGACCGACGACTCCGATGAACGGGATGCTGATATGGCTCAGCGTCGCCCAGAGGCGCTCGTCGCTCTGGGTCATCGGCTGCTGGCCCACCGGTTGCTGGCCCATCGGCGGCTGGCCCGCGTACTGCTGGGGGGGATAACCCGGCTGGGTCGGGTAGGCCGGAGGCGGCGGTGCGTACTGTCCGGCCGGCTGACCGCCCGTCTGAGGGTCGTACCCGGGCGGTGGCTGCTGGTAGCCGCCCTGCTGGGGATAGCCGCCCTGCTGGGGATAGCCGCCCTGCTGCGGATAGCCGCCCTGCTGCGGATAGCCCGGTTGACCGTAACCGCCGGTCGGAGGCGGTTGGTAGCCCTGGCCCTGGGCGGTCGAGCCGTGCAGCGGTCGTCCATCAGGACGTTGTCCATCCGCCGCCGGTGCGGTGTAGGGATCAGAGGGCGCTGGCGGCGAATAGCCGCCAGCCGAACCGGCCGGGGCCGAGTAGGGCGCAGGGGGGCTGGTCGGCGAACCGATCCTCGAGGCGTCCGCCTCCGAACCTGGAGTCGTCGCACTCGGGGAGTACGGGTCGCTGAACGCGTCGCCGGTGGACGGCTCACCGGACAGCACCGAGTCGCCGTCCGCGTCCGCGCGTCTGGCGGACTCTTCCGGCTGCTCTGGAGAAGTAGAGGTCATGCCTGCAGGCTAGACCCCTCAGGTCCAGCGAGGGAGCTTATTACCCCGACTTGCGGAGGTTCCCGTACGCATCGTCTCGTGGGACCGCGTAGTCGTCCTCTTCGGCATATTCGTCGGGGTCGGCATCGTCGTCGGCTTCGACGAGATCCGCGTAGGCCTCCGGCACTTCGTAGGAGTCCTCGCCGCCGCGGAGCTCACGCTCCAGCGACGAGAAATCCGTCTGCGTCGAACGGTACTTGAGTTCGCGAGCGACCTTGGTCTGCTTCGCTTTTGCACGGCCGCGCCCCATAGTGGGTCGACCCCCTCGCAGTTGTCTGCCGGCGTGGCCGGCTCATTGGTCAATGTCGTGAGACACAGGCTACCCAATGGCGGGGGACGCGCAAATCAACGGGCTGCGATCAGCCGTCGTGTTGTCCGAACATGCTGACCCGCTGACGCGTGCCGGACCCGCTCGGGGCCGCGCTGCCGCACACCCAGGCCGCCAGTCCTCGACTGTGCAGCAGGGCGATGGCGGCGTCGGCGGCGTCGGCGGGCAGCATCACGACCATCCCGACGCCCATGTTCAACGTCGCCTCGATGTCTGGCTGGGACACCCGGCCCACCGACTGGACCAGGTCGAAGACCGGCGCCGGCCGCCACGTGCCGCGGTCGATCCGTACCTCGACCGCCGGCGGGACGACCCGTGCCAGGTTGTTGGCCAGCCCGCCCCCGGTGACGTGACTGATGGCATGGACCTCGACCGCCGCGAGCAGGGCGAGGATGTCACGGCTGTAGATCTTGGTTGGGGTGAGCAGCTCCTCACCCAGGGACCGACCGAGCTCGGGCACGTGCCGATCCAGCGTCCAGCCGGCAGACGCAAAGAACACGTGTCTGACCAGGGAGAACCCGTTGGCGTGCAGGCCCGAGGAGCCGATCGCCAACGCGACGTCGCCGGCCACGACCCGGTCGGCACCGAGGATCTTGTCCTTCTCGACGACCCCGGTGGCCGCGCCCGCGACGTCGTACTCCTCAGGACCCAGCAGACCGGGATGCTCCGCTGTCTCGCCGCCGAGCAGCGCGCACCCTGCCTCGACGCATGCGACAGCGATCCCGGCGACGACGGCGGCGATGCGTTCGGGAACCACCCGACCGCAGGCGATGTAGTCGGTCATGAAGAGCGGCTCCGCCCCGCAGACCACCAGGTCGTCGACGACCATGCCGACCAGGTCGAAGCCGATGGTGTCGTGGACGTCCATCGCCTGGGCGATCGCGACCTTGGTCCCGACGCCGTCCGTCGAGGTGGCCAGCACCGGGTGGGACAGGCTCGCCAGCGGCGCGGCGTCGAACAGCCCCGCGAAGCCGCCCAGGCCGCCGATCACCTCCGGCCGGCGGGTTTTCGCGACCCACTCCTTCATCGCCTCGACCGCGCGGTCGCCGGCCTCGATGTCGACGCCGGCGGCGGCGTAAGCGCTGGTCGGTGTCCCTGCCCCGAGCTGGTCGACGGGCGGGAGACCAGGCGCTGCGTCGGACTCTGCGTCGACGGCGAGCTCGGCGGAGTCCGCGTCCGGTTCGGTGATCTCGGGCAGCTCGGGAGTCATGGGTGCCTCGATCTCATGGGCGGCTGAGCGCGTCGGCGGCGCCGAGACCCATCGTCGCCGTCATCAGGCCGTCGACGTCGGTACGAACCGGGCCCTCGTCCGGTTGCTTCTCCTCCAGCACGTGCTTGCCCCGACGATCGGCCACCGGCAGCTCGATCGGGTAGATGCCGTCGAAGCAGGCGCGACACAAGTTCTCGGCGGGCAGCGTCGTGGCGGCGACCAGGCCGTCCAGCGATACGTAGCCGAGCGAGTCGGCACCGAGCGATCGGCAGATCTCGTCGGTGCTCAAGCCGGTCGCGATCAGCTCGGCGCGGGTGGCGAAGTCGATGCCGTAGAAGCACGGCCACTTCACCGGCGGTGAGGAGATCCGGACGTGGACTTCTTTCGCGCCGGCCTCGCGGAGCATCCGGACCAGTGCGCGCTGGGTGTTGCCGCGGACGATCGAGTCGTCGACGACCACCAGCCGCTTGCCGGCGATGACGTCGCGCAGCGGGTTGAGCTTCAGCCGGATCCCGAGCTGGCGGATGGTCTGGCTGGGCTGGATGAACGTACGTCCGACGTAGGAGTTCTTGACCAGCCCCACGCCGTACGGGATTCCGGACTCTTCGGCGTAGCCGATGGCGGCCGGCGTGCCGGACTCCGGCACCGGGATCACGAGGTCGCCGTCGACCGGGTGCTCGCGGGCGAGGGTGCGGCCGACCTCGACCCGGACGGTGTGCACCCGCCGGTCCGAGATGGTGGTGTCCGGCCTGGCGAGGTAGACGTACTCGAAGATGCAGCCCTTCGGCTTCGGCTCGGCGAACTGCCGGCTGCGCAGTCCGGTCGCATCGACCGCGACCAGCTCACCGGGCTTGATCTCGCGGATGAACGAGGCGCCGACGATGTCCAGCGCAGCGGTCTCGCTGGCGACCACCCAACCGCGCTCGAGCCGGCCGAGCACCAGCGGGCGGATGCCCTGCGGGTCGCGGGCGGCGTACACCGTCTCCTCGTCCATGAAGACCAGGCTGAAGGCGCCGCGCAGGTGCGGCAGCACCTCCATCGCGGCCTCCTCGGTGGTCATCCCGGGAAAGGTGGCAAGCAGGGCGGTGATCAAGGCGGTGTCGGTGGTCGGCTCGTTGGCGAGCGCACCCGGGACCAGCGACTGGCTCTCGGTGTCCCGCTCGGCCAGCCACGTCCGCAGCTCGAGGGTGTTGGTCAGGTTGCCGTTGTGGCCCAGTGCGATCCCACCGGTCGCGGTCGGCCGGAACGTCGGCTGGGCGTTCATCCAGACGCTGGCGCCCGTGGTGGAGTATCGGCAGTGGCCGACGGCGAGGTAACCCTTGAGCGAGTTGAGGTCGGGCTCCTCGAAGACCTGGGAGACCAGGCCCATCTCCTTCATCACCAGGGTGCGGTTGCCGTCGCTGACGGCGATGCCCGCCGACTCCTGGCCGCGGTGCTGCAGGGCGTACAGCCCGAAGTAGGTGAGCTTGGCGACTTCCTCGCCCGGGGCCCAGACACCGAAGACGCCGCAGGCGTCTTGGGGTCCTCGATCTTGGGGGTCCAGGTCGTGGGTCAGGAGTCCATCACCGCGGCGCACGCGCCCATGCTAACCCGCACCTCGGGGGCATCCGCTAATCCGCGCTGGCGTCGAGGGCGGATGACGTGATCGGCTTCACAGGCCACTCACCTACCCGAATCGCTGACCAGTGCGACGCCGAGCCCTGGACCGACCTTGAAACGGGTCGTCGCACGGGTTGGCGTCGCGCTGGTCAGCGCGGGTGTGGTCACATCGTCGGGAGCAGAACCTGATCGATGATGTAGACGGTCGCGTTGGCGGTCTGTACGTTGCCGCAGACGACCTTGGCCTTGCCGATGGTGAAGTCCTCACCGGAGCCGGACACGGTGATCGACTGACCGTTCAGCGTCTTGTGCTTCCCGGCGAGCTGATCGGGCGATAGCCTCCCGGCCACCACGTGCAGGGTCAGCACCTTGGTGAGCAGCGCCTTGTCGCCGAGCGCCTTCTTCAGGGTGGCCTGGTCCATGTCGGAGAACGCGTCGTTCGTGGGCGCGAACACGGTGATGTCGTCGGTGGTGTTGAGGGTGTCACCGAGCCCCGCCTTGCCGACCGCGGTCACCAGGGTCGAGAGCACCGAGTTGTTGCTGGCAGCCGTGGCGACCGGGTCGCTGGACATCCCGTCGAAGGATCCCTTGCCGGTCTTCGGGACCGCCGAGCAGGCGGCACCGAACGGCTGGTCCATGCTGGCGGCGCTGGCGGAGCCAGACATGGAGGGGCTGGACATGGAGGGGCTGGACATCGGGTCGGACGCCGACGAGCTGGGTGCCGAGCTCGCCGGTGCGGAGCCGGCCGACGTGGACGTGCCGCACGCGGCGAACGAGAGCGGCAGCACGACGACGGCAGCGAGTGCCGCAAGACGGTGCGATCGATTGAGGTGGAATGACATCGGACTCTTCTCCTGTTGGGTATCGGTGTCCGGTGAAGTTCGGACGGCCGAGCTGCGACGGTCAAGCGCTTGATCGTCAACCCTGGTTCGGAATCAGACGGTCAGTGGATTGGTCGAAACATGATCAACAACGGTCTTTTCGGTCATCGAAGCCCCCGTCAGCCGGCCACGGTGAACACGATCTGGTGCCAGCCTCGGGCGCCGTCGGGAAAGACCTTCGTCCGCCGCTCCGGCTGTACGGCGCCGGCGCGGTCGGTGGCCCGGACCTCGGCCGTGTGCTGTCCGGGAGCGCCGTCGAAGACGTACGTCCACTGCCGCCAGACGTCGATCCCGGCGTCGTCGGCCAGTTTGGCCGGCCGCCACGGGCCCCCGTCGATCCGGATCTCCACCCCTGCGATCCCGCGATGCTGCGCCCAGGCGACCCCGGCGAGCACGGGTTTGTCCTTCGGCAGGGTCGTCAGCGACCTGGGCACGTCGATCCGGCTCTGAGTGAGGATCGGCGCGTCGATCGCCCAGTCCCGGTCGGTCCAGTAGGCGCTGCGCTCGGCATAGGTGGTGAACTCGAGCCGTTTCAGCCACTTGGTCGCCGAGACGAAACCGAACAACCCCGGAACGAGCATCCTGGCGGGGAAGCCGTTCTTGTCCGGCAGCACCTCGCCGTTCATCCCTACCACGATCATCGCGTCGCGCCCGTCGCTGACGGCCTGGTACGGGGTGCTGCAGGTGTAGCCGGAGTCGGAGGAGTAGCTGAAGACCTGATCGACGCCGGGCCGCACGCCGACCCGGGAGATGAGCTCGGAGAACGGGACGCCGAGCCAGCGGGCGTTGCCGACGTACTTGCCGCCGACCTCGTTCGAGACGCAGGTGAGTGTGATCGTCCGCTCGATCATGGGCAGGGCGAGCAGGTCTGCGTAGCTGAGTGTCAGGGGTCGGTCGACCATCCCGTCGATCGTCAGGGACCAGTCCTGGGCGGGCACTCGCGGAGTCACCAGGCTGACGTCCACCCGGTAGAAGTCCGCGATCGTGGTGACGAAGGGTGTGTTTCCGGCCACCTGGGCACCGGCCGGGATCGACGCCGCCGAGGACTCCGGCACCGGGAGTCGTAGCCCACTGGAGCCGGCACCGCCGGGGCGGGCTCGGGCGACCAGAGCCCCGGACGCCCCGGCTACGACCGCGACCGCACCGGTCGCCCCCAGGCCGAGCAGGAAGCCGCGACGGGCGCGACGTTGGTTGGTCTCGGTCATCTCCTTCGAAGGATCGCGGCGACCATGGCGATCGGAAAGAGGGTGCCGACTCCACAGCGACGTCAGCCACCACAAGGCGACGACGCCGACCACCACGGCGACCAGCGACGGCAGGATCCCCCGCCAACCGCCATCCGGACCCAGTAGCACGGCGATCAGGCCGACGATCCCGAGTGCTCCGATCGCGCTCGAGGCAAGCCGGCGATGCCGCCAGGCGACCAGTCCGATCCCAGCCGCCAGCACGAGCAGGGCAACCCCGATGCCGGACAGCAGGATCGGCTTGTCGTACGTCCCGAACTGCCGGACCGCGAACTCCTTGACCGGTGTCGGCGCCGCGTCGATCAACGTCGAACCGACTGCAAGCACGGGCGAGGCGCTGGGAGCGACCAGCGCGGCGACCAGGTGCGCGACGCCGATGGCCGCAGCAGCAGACAGAATCCCGGCAAGTACGCGCAACACTGCTCTCGGCTGCGAAGTTCCCGGTCTCATACGTCCGGTTCGTCACCGCCCCGGCTGCCGGATTGCTTCACACCGAGTTGTCAGAGGCTCGGCACCAGATGTGGTGCGGAGCGTCTGACAGGTCGAAAGCTACCTCTTCTCGCGCCAGACCCGCTCGAACGGCAGCCGCCAGGCATGCGGCGCGATCAGCTGGTGGATCGCGTTCGGTCCCCAAGATCCCGGTGGATACATCTTCACCGGCGGCGGATCGGCCAGCAGGGGTGCGGACCGTTCCCAGAGGCTCTCGATGCCCTCGGCGGTGGTGAACAGCGTGTGATCATCGCGCATCGCGTCCATGATCAAGCGTTCGTACGCCTCCAGCACGTCGTCGGCGCGGTCGGTCTCCTGGGTGGAGAACTGCATCGACAGCTTGTCCAACTTCATGCCCGGTCCGGGCCGCTTGCCGTAGAACGACAGCGACACCTTGGACTCGTCCGCGAGATCGAACGTCAGGTGGTCGGGGCCCTGCTGGCCGACGCCCGACCCGTCGGGGAACATGCTCTTCGGCGCCTCCTTGAAGGCGATCGAGATGATCCGCTGCCCCTCGGCGAGGCGCTTGCCGGTGCGCAGGTAGAACGGCACACCGGCCCAGCGCCAGTTGTCGATGCCGACCTTCAACGCAATGAAGGTCTCGGTGTCGGAGTCGCGGGCGACGCCTTCCTCTGCGCGATAGCCCATGTACTGCCCGCGTACCACGTTGCGGGTCTCGATCGGGAGCATCGAGCGGAAGACCTTGTTCTTCTCCTCGCTGATGGCCCGCGGCTCCAGAGCAGTGGGCGGTTCCATCGCGACGAAGGCGAGCACCTGGAACAGGTGGGTGACCACCATGTCCTTGAAGGCACCGGTCGCCTCGTAGAAGCCGGCGCGCCGATCGAGTCCCAGCTGCTCGGGGATGTCGATCTGGACGTGATCGATGAAGTTCCGGTTCCAGATCGGCTCGAACAGGCCATTCGCGAAGCGGAAGGCCAGGATGTTCTGCGCCGCTTCCTTGCCGAGAAAGTGATCGATCCGGAAGATCTGCTGCTCGTGGAACGTCTCGTGCACCTGGTCGTTCAACCGGATCGCGGACGCCAGATCAGTACCGAACGGCTTCTCCATCACCACCCGTGAGTTGTGCACGAGCTTCGCCTCGCGCAAGGTGTTGATCACCGCGGGCGCTGCGGCCGGGGGAACGCTCATGTAGTGCAGCATCGGGACGTTGCCGCCCAACCGCTCCTCCGACCGCGCCACGGCTGCCGCCAGGCCCTCGGGGCCGGCCGAGGAGGGCACGTAGTGCAGTCTCGCCGCGAACTGCTCCCACTGCTCCTTGGTCAACGGCCGATGACTGAACTCATCCAGAGCCTGGTTGGCGAAACCTTGGAACGCTTCGTCGCTCAGGTCCTCCAGCGATGTCCCGATCACCTCGATGTCGGGGGCCAGCGCCGACAGCGCCAGATGCGCCAGGCCGGGCAGCAGCTTGCGGCGGGAGAGGTCACCGGTCGCCCCGAACAGCACGATGACGTGGGGCGGTAGTTGATCGGCCGACAGCCGCGGGCGCGCGCCGGGGGCGGGGTAGGCCACGGTCTGTGCATGCGAGTCGGGCACGAGGGTGACTCTGCCATCCCCGTGTTACGCGGACAAGAAGGGGTACGTCCGCCCAGCTTCGATCGCGACGCTCATCGACCGGATTCGACGACCTCGACGTGCGGTCCGTGACTGCCACATCGCCCACTCCCCGCTCACCGTGCCCGCGGTCCTGAGTAGGAGCGGAAGATGCCGATCCAGGAGCTCCTCGGTGCTGGTTTCGGCGGCGTGCACCGTGACGTTCATGGCGGCTCGAACGCGGCCCGTGTCATCGCGCACCGGCGCGGCGATGGATCTCACGCCCGGTGCCAGCTCCTCGTCCGCCAGTGCCCAGCCACGAGCCCGGATCTCGGTCAGCTCGGCGTCGAGGTCGGCGCGCGGCCGCTCGGTGATCTCCGGCAGACCCGACCGGCTCGGTTGGGCCAGCACTCGGATCACCGCGTCCCGGTCGAGATCGGCGAGCAGCACCTTGCCCTGGGACGTACGCCTCGCCGGGAACCGGGTGCCGATGTCAACCCGGAGCGCGATGATCTTGGGCACCGACACCCGCGCGACGTAGACGATGTCGGAGCCGTCCAGCTGCGCCATCGACGACGACTCTCCGGTCTGACGCACCAGCGCCTCCAGGTGAGGCCGGGCGATCCCCCACAGGCCGAGTGAGGCGGCGTACGCGATGCCGAGCTCGAGGACCTTCGGGGTGAGGGTGAAACTGCCGCTGTCCGAGCGGACGAACCCCAGTTCGTCGAGGGTGAGTAGCAGCCGTCGGGCGGTCGGACGGGCCAGACCCGAGACGGTGGCGATCTCGCTCAGGCTCATCGAGGGACGCCGAGCGTCGAAGCAGGCCAAGATGTCCAGCCCGCGCGCCAAAGCCTCCACGAAGTCCGGACCCGCACCTCGTCCCGCCATTCTGGCTCACCTCCTCGAAGCGACTCGACGCTGATCTTGTCTCCCACGTTCTCCCGAGCTTGCACCAACCTCGCGCCCCGAGCCGCACCGACCAGCTGTGTTCAGCCCGCACCGAGCTCAGGACACGTCGCCGAAGATCGTCCCGCGGGCTTCGTGCGTCGCGTCGGACTTGAAATCGGTGTACGTGTACGGGTTGTCCAGGATTTCCTCCCCCTCCGGCATGGCCGGGTTCATCCCGGCGCGCCAGGTCTCTTCTCCCATCTCCGAGACGAGGTGAGCGACGGTTGCGTCCACGTCTCGGCGCAGCGCGGCGAAGTCGACGCCGACCAGGCGGTGCTCGTGCTTCACCACCTCGCCACCCACGAGAACGGTGTGCACATCGGCGCGCTGGGCCTGGAGCGCCACCTGCCCGTAGGGATTGAGCAGCGGGAAGCTGACCGGCGAGTGCTCGTTCTTGATCACGATCAGGTCGGCGGTCTTGCCAGGCTCGAGGCTGCCCAGATCCGGCCGGCGGACAGCTCGGGCCCCGCCGCGGGTGGCCCAGTGCACGACCTGCTCGGCCCGCAGGCTCGAGCTCGTGACCGTGTCGCCCGCCGCATGCGCCTCCAAGTGCTCGCGGGCGCGATCGGCACCGAGTGTCGTCCGCATCGCCGTGAACAGGTCGCCGCTCCACCAGACCGACGTGTCGTTGGACAGCGAGACGTCGATGCCGTGTCGTCGCACCTGCCAGGTGGGCGGGTAACCCTGTCCGGCGCTCTGCTCGGACTCCGTCGACACGGAGATCGAGCCGCCGGTGGCCGCAATCCGCTGGTAGGAGTCCGTGCTCAGAGTCGCGGCGTGGACGTAGACGGTGTCCTCACCGGCGAAGCCGTTGTCGTACATCTGCTGGATGCCGGTGTCGTTGGTCGCGCCCCACACGCCGGCATGGGTGGTGACCGGCAGGCCGAGCTCTCGGGCCACCTCGAAGGCAGCCTTCTCCGGGAACGACGGATCACCGGTGACATCGAAGGCCAGCTGCACACCGAGTCGGTCGTCGCCGGCGTCGCGGAGATCGGTGAGGAAGCGCTGCACCTCCGGTAGGGCGGTCCACTCCCACGGCGCAGCCTGGATGTTTCCGTAGGCCAGCACGAACCGCCCAGGCGCGGAGCGCAGACCATCGACAGCGGCCTCGGCGTGGTCTGGCGTCTGCAGCCCATGCGACCAGTCGACGGTGGTCGTCACGCCGGCTTCGATGGCTTCCCAGGCGCTGATCGCATTGCCGACCCGGATGTCGACAGGTCGAAACCGGCGGCCGTGCTCGAGGTAGTACCAGACGAAGTACTGGGTCAGCGTCCAGTCGGCGCCGTACGCCCGCATCGCCGTCTGCCACATGTGGCGATGGCTGTCGATCATGCCGGGCATCACGATGCCGCCGGCTGCGTCGATCTCGTACGCATCGGGCGGGGCTTCCACTCCGAAACCGATCTCAGCGATCTTTCCGTCGACCACGACGACGTCGGCGCCGGTGAGGACACGGTGGTTGGCGTCCATGGTGAGAACGGTGCCGCCCCGGATGACCAAGGCACGGCCGGGGTCCGGCGGGACGGTTGCCGAAACGGCGTTGTTCATGACTCCCCCTTGCATCGGCCGTGCGGCCGCAGCCAATAGCGGACACTTGTCCGCTAAACGGTCACCAGCGTCAGACTGCTCTCCCCCGGAGGTCACTGTCAACTGCTCGGCAGCGGCGTCCTTCTGTTGACACGCGGACGATCAGCGATGCAAGATCAGAAGCGCAGCTAGTCGGACGGATGTCCGTTAAACGGACATTATGTCGATCAATGGAGCAAAGTGACTGATCCCTCGACATCGTCACCGACCGGACCGCTGTCCGGTCTGGTGGTGGCGGACTTCTCCCGAATCCTCGCCGGGCCGTACGCGACGATGCTGCTCGCCGATCTCGGCGCCGAGGTGATCAAGGTCGAGGGCCCGGGGGGCGATGACACCCGGACCTGGCTGCCGCCGACTCGGGACGGCGTGGCGACGTACTACCTCGGCGTTAATCGGAACAAGCGCTCGATCGCGTTGGACCTCGAGGACTCCGACGACGCCGGCGTCGCGCAAGAGCTCGCCCGGCGAGCCGACATCATGATCGAGAACTTCCGACCGGGCGGCCTCCGGCGCTTCGGTCTGGACTACGACTCCGTGGCCCAGGACAACGCCAAGATCATCTACGCGTCGATCTCCGGATTCGGCAGCGGCAAGAAGGGCGCACCACTGCCGGGGTACGACCTCATCGTCCAAGCGATCTCCGGCCTGATGAGCTTGACCGGTGATCCAGGCGGACCCCCTTACCGGGCAGGGATCTCGGTGTTCGACGTGATGGCCGGCCTGCACGCAGCAATCGGGATCCTCGCCGCGCTGCACAACCGGAACGAGACCGGCCGCGGCCAGCACGTCGAGGTCAACCTGATGTCGTCGGCTCTGTCGGGCCTGGTGAACCACGCAAGCGCGGTCGTCGCGGGGGGCGTCGTCCCGTTCCGGATGGGCAACGCTCACCCCAGTCTGTTCCCGTACGAGCCGCTGCCCTGCGCCGACGGCGAGCTGATCATCACCGCCGGCAACGACGCCCAGTTTCGCAAGCTGTGCGGCATCTTGGGTGTGCCCGAGCTTGCCGACGACGCTCGGTTCGCGCGCAATCAGGACCGGACGGCGAACCGCGACGAGCTCAGGCCGTTGCTCGTGGAGCGCCTGAGCACGCGAGGCAAGGACGAGTGGTTCCGCGACATCATCGCCGCCGGCGTGCCGTGCGGACCGATCAACACCCTTGACCAAGGTGTTGCGTTCGCCGCGGACATCGGCCTCGACCCGGTCGTCGAGATCGGTGACGGCGACGTCCATGGTTCCCAGTGTGCGCAGCCCCTTCATGTTCTCCGAGACCCCGGTGGACTACCGCCTCCCGCCGCCAGGCCTGGACGAGCACGGCAGCGAGATCAGGGAGTGGCTCCGCCGATGAGTGAGCAGCCGGCGAACCCAGGCTTTCCCTCCTTCCCCACGTCACTGGGGACCTCGGATGCCAACCAGATCCGGCTGCTCGGCCACGACCTGACCGCCGAGCTGATGGGTCAGGTCTCGTTCGCCGAGCTGTCCTACTGGATGGTGACGCTGCGACGTCCGACACCCGGCCAGACACGCGTGCTCGAGGCGGTGCTCGTCGCGCTGGCCGACCATGGGTTCACACCGACCGCCATCGCCGCGCGGCTGACCTATCTGTCCGCACCGGACTCGCTGCAGGGTGCGCTGGCGGCCGGTCTGCTGGGCGGCGGTTCCCGGTTCCTGGGCGTGACCGAGGACTGCGGCGCCTACCTGAACGCGGTGATCGAAAGACACGACGGTCCGCTGCCGACCGACGCCGTCGGCTGGGACGCGCTGGCGCTGGCGGCGGTCCGGGTCACCCGGGAGGCAGGAACGTTCGTACCGGGACTCGGCCATCCGGTGCACAAGCTGGGCGACCCGCGTACGCCCGTGCTGATCGCGATCGCCGCAGACGCAGAGACGTACGGTCCGCACCTCGCGCTGTTCGAGGCGATCGGCCGAGTCCATGATCAGGTGCTCGGCCGCAGACTGCCGCTGAACGGTGCGGGTGTCTGCGGCGCCGCGCTCGCCGACATCGGCGTGCCGATCGCGATGCTGCGTGGCTTCGCTCTGCTGGCCCGCGCCGCTGGGCTGCTCGGACAGCTCGCCGAAGAACAGCGGCGCCCGATCGGCATGGACGTCTACCTGAGTGTGGACCGCAACGCCACCTACGTCGACCCGCGTCCCCAGTCCAACACCGGGCCGGGCACGGGGCCGGGCATCGAAGGAGGGAGCTGAGTACATGGCCACCATTGCCGCCGTGATCGCATCGACGCACCACCCGTTCTACTACCGGGCGAGTACGTCGGTCGGCGCCGATCGCCCGCCGTTCGCCGACGAGTGGGTGGCCAAGATCGAGGACTTCCGGGAGACGCTGACCCGAGCAAGACCCGACGTGCTGGTGATGGTCGGCAGCGACCACTTCCACCAGCTGTGGCTGGACAACATGCCGCAGTTCCTGGTCGGCAAGGCACCCTTCTTCGACGCGAACTTCTACAACGAAGAGCGCGAGTTCGGGCTACCGCGCCTCACGCTGCGCGGACAGGAAGACCTGGCCGCCCACATCCTGCGACACGGGCTGGACAAGAACTTCGATCTCGCCTTCAGCAACGAGCTGCGGGTGGACCACAGCATCACCTGCCCGATCATCACGCTCCGGCCGGATGCCGACCTGCCGATCGTGCCCATCTACACCAACATCTTCGCACCGCCGATGCCGCAGCCGCGCCGCTTCGTCGAGCTCGGCCGAGCGATCCGGGAGCTGGT
Organism: uncultured Actinomycetota bacterium; assembly: GCA_963797165.1. Classification (GTDB taxonomy): domain Bacteria; phylum Actinomycetota; class Actinomycetes; order Propionibacteriales; family Propionibacteriaceae; genus Microlunatus. The sequence goes on along the minus strand of CAWCOM010000010.1, from coordinate 346,362 downwards.
GGAGAGCTGGCCCTCGGATCTGCGGGTGGCGATCATCGGCACCGGTCATCTGTCCCTGGAGCTCGGCGGACCGCGGCAGTTCGGGCCGCACGGGCCGGATCCGGACTTCGATCGCAAGGCGGTGGAGTGGATTGCGACCGGTGACCTCGACGGCTGCCTGCGGGAGGTGACGCTGGACAGCCTGAACGCTCCCGGCAACGCCACCCACGGCTTCATGGACTTCATGCTGATGATGGGCGTCGCCGGTGAGGGCAAGGTCGCCGACCACGTCGACTCACTCGACCTGTTCCACACCATGGAGGCCTACTTCACCTGGTATCCGGAAGGAGTCCGGACATGAGCAAGTACCTGCTGGACAAGTTCTTGTTCACTGTGGATCGAGACCCGATCCTGGTCGAGCGCTATCGCACCGACCCAGTGGCCCTGGTCACCTGGTGGGAGGCGGAGCTCGCCAACAAGATCCTGAGCTGCACCGACGGCGAGCACAGCAGCTGGTTGGTGCTCACCGAGGAGGAGCGCGACGCTCTCCAGCGCCATGATCACGTGAAACTGTTCGAGGTCGGCGCGCACCCATTCCTCACCCTGACGCTGTTCATCGCGATGTTCGAACGTGATCATGGTCCGCTGGAGTACCAGCGGGCGTACGCTCGGGCGATGGAGCATCTCCAGCTGCCCTATCCGGACATCTCGACCTGAGGGGCTACCTGCGATGAAGGCAGCGGTTCTGCATCGCCACGGCGGGGAGCCGACGTACCAGGATCATCCAGAACCCGTGCTGGCGGCGGGTCGAAGCCTGGTGCGCACCTCCGCCGCGCCGATCGTGCCACTCGACCTGTTCTGCGCCGGCGGTACGTCCTACTTCGGCCCGCCCGCGCTGCCGTACGTCCCCGGTGTGCAAGGGGTCGGCCGCGTCGTCGAGTCCGCGGCGTTCCTGGCGGGGACAAGGGTCTGGTTCGCCACATCGGCGGGGATGGCACCTGGCGACGGCTCGATGGCCGAGCGGTGCGTCGTCGACGACGCCGACCTGGTGGCGATCGACTCCAGTGCGTCGTTGGACGATGCCCAGATCGCCGCTGTCGGGCTGTCCGGGGTGGCGGCCTGGATGGCACTGACCTGGCGGGCCGGTCTGCGGGTCGGCGAGACGGTGGTGGTGCTCGGAGCAACGGGTGCCGTCGGTCGGTCGGCGCTCGCCGCGGCTCGGCACCTCGGCGCGGGACGGGTGATCGGTGTCTGCCGAGGAACGAGTGCCGAAGCCGAGTTGCTCGCCGTGGGCGCAGACGCGGTAGTCAGCACGGGTCAGGGCGCCGTCGATCCGCCCGAGCTCGGCGAACGCATCGCGGAGGCCGCGGGCGGCCCGGCCCAGGTCGTCATCGACCCGGTGTTCGGCCCAGTGGCCACCGCCGCAGCGGCCGCACTCGGTCCGGGCGGTCGGCTGGTGAACATCGGTGGCACGGCAGGAGACTCTGCCGAGTTCTCTTCCGCGGTGCTCCGCGGACGCTCGATTGCCATCCTCGGCTACACCAACAACGCGCTCAGTCCGACCCAACGCGCCGACGCGTTGCGCTCGGTGCTGGCTGTGATTGCAGCGAAGCCGGAGCTCGTACGGCCGGAGCGCTTCCCGGCCGGCGAGTGCGATCGCGGCTGGGAGACGGCGCGCTCGAGCCGCGGGCGGGTGGTCCTGGAGTTCTAGCTCCGCGCGTGGCGCGGAAACGGGCACGAGCCTGTAACGCGAGCATGGTGTGATGCCGTCTGAGGAGTTCCACACCCCGAGGAGGCCGCGGCATGCTCGACTTCACGTGCTATCCCGATCTGGCCGCCCGCTCCCTCGCAGGCAGCGTGATCAGCGCCAACGACGAGCTGTTCGCGCCGCGGCAGAACCTGATCATGCCCGCCTGCTGTGCATGCCGCGGACGCCTTCGGGCACACTGGCAAGGTCTATGACGGTTGGGAGACCAGGCGACGGCGCGAGGTGGGGAGCGACTGGGCGATCATCCGGTTGGGCGTACCCGGCATCGTGCACGGAGTGGTCGTCGACACGGCGTTCTTCCGTGGCAACTATCCGCCGTACGTATCGGTCGAGGCCACCTCGGTGGAGGGCTATCCCACTCTCGACGAGGTCGCCGCTGCGAGCTGGCACACGCTGGTGGAGAAGTCGCCCGCCCGCGGTGACACCGAGAACTTCTTCCCGGTCAGTGATCCGCACCGCTGGACCCACGTCCGGCTGACCATCTATCCCGACGGTGGCGTCGCGCGCTTCCGGGTGCATGGCGAGGTCGTCCTCGACCCAGGACTGATCACCAGCACGATCGACCTGCTGGCGCTGGAAAACGGCGGCCGCTTCGAACGTACGTCCGATGCCTTCTACTCCTCTCCGGGCAACCTGATCCTGCCCGATCGGGCTCGCAGCAGGCCGAGGGCTGGGAGAACGCGCGGCGCCGCGGACCGGGCAACGACTGGGCGATCTTCGCCCTGGCCGCCCGAGGCGTGCCCCGGTTGCTGGAGGTGGACACCTCCTACTTCATCGGCAACGCGCCGGGCGCCGTGCGGATCAGTGTCGCCGACGCCGAGACCGGTTCCCTGTCCGATGCCGCAACCTGGCGCGACATCCTGCCCAGGACACCCGTCCTGGTCGACACTCGCCATCGGTTCGTGGTCGAGACGGCCTCACCGGCCACCCATCTGCGGCTGGACGTCTACCCGGACGGTGGGCTGAGCCGGCTACGCTGTTTCGGCGAGATCACCGCCGACGACCGCGCCGTCCTGAACCGCCGTTTCCTCGCCAGCCTGCCCGAGGACCACCACCGCATCCTCGACCCCCACTGACCGCCCCTTCCTCCCGGAAACTGGGCGCAAACTGCACGTCCTGGGCTCAAGAACTTGCAGTTTGCGCCCACTTTCGGCCCAGTGGGGTGCGCGGACGAACAGCGTCGGGCGCTCTACCGGACGGGCGCGCTGAGCTCGGCCAGGCCGGCCAGCAGCAGTGTCTCCGCGATGCAGGCCTTGCGCAGGTCGTCGAGATGCACCGACTCGTCGAGCCCGTGCATCCGGGAGTCGGGGTCGCAAACCGCGGTGACGAGCACGGTCGCGTCGGGAAAGGCCTGCTGGAACTCGGCGACCATCGGGATCGAGCCACCCTGGCCGATCTCGACGGCTTCGACGCCGTACGCCCGACGGAACGCCTCCCGCGCCACCTCGGCCCGCGGTCCGGCGACCTCGAGCTGGCTCGGCTGTCCGGTCTCACCGGCAATCACGCTGACCTGTGCTCCCCAGGAAACGTGGCGCTGGAGATGCTCGGTGAGCAGGCGGAGCGCGCGGTCGGCATCGTCGCCGGGCGCCAGCCGAAGACTGATCTTCGCGCGCGCAGTCGGGATCACCGTGTTGGAGGCGCGGGCGATCGGCGTGGTGTCCAGGCCGATCACGGCGATGGCCGGCCGCTGCCAGAGGCGCTCGACGACGCTACCGTCACCGATCCACGAGACACCGTCCAACAGGCCCGTCTCGGCCCGCAACCGGTCCAGTGGGTAGTCGAGATCCGGACCCGAACCGACCTGGAGCCCCTCTACTGCGACGTTGCCCCGCTCGTCGTGCAACGTCGCCAGCAATCGGCACAACGTCGTCAACGCATCGGGTACGACCCCGCCGTAGCCGCCGGAGTGGATGCCGTGATCCAGCGTGCTCACTTCGACGATGCAGTCGGCCAGCCCGCGAAGCGAGGTGGTGAAGCTCGGTCGGCCCACACCCCAGTTCACCGAGTCGGCGATCACGAACACGTCGGCCGCAAGCTCGTCCCGGTGCTCGGCCAGCAGCCTGCCGAGGGTCGGTGAGCCGATCTCCTCCTCGCCCTCCACGAACAAGGTCACGCCGACCGGCGGGCGACCCTCGTACGCCCTCAGTGCCGCCAGGTGCACCGCGATCCCGCCCTTGTCGTCGCCGACGCCGCGGCCGTAGAGCCTGCCGTCACGCTCGTCCGCGACGTACGGCGGGCTCGTCCACTGCGACGTCTCGCCCTCGGGCTGAACGTCGTGATGGGCGTACAGACAGACCGTCGGCATCCCGGCAGGTGCCGGGAACCGGGCGATCACCGCGGGGGCGCCGCCCGCGGCGTCCACCACCTCGACCTCCGGACAGCCGAGCTCGCGCGCCCAGTCGGCGACTCGCTCCGCGCACAGCCGGACCTGGCCAGCGCGCGCCGGGTCCGCGCTGACGGACTCGATCGCCACCAGTTCCTTCAGGTCGTCGATCAGCGCCGGCCACAGCACGTCGAGGGATGACTCGGTCTTGTCGGCATCGGTATCGGTCACGGGCTGACCATACCGACCGAACGGGTGTAAATTTCTGTCGCCGGGCGTCGAAGTCGACACAGATCTTTGCCCGGGAAGCGCAGAACCGGGGAGAACGAGATGAGCCATCCGACCGTCAACCAACGGACCGCAGTCCGGCTGCTCCAAGACGCCTTCAACTACGTCGTGGAGACCCAACAGGACAACATCGCCGCGGCCGCCGAGCTGGTCGTGGCCGGCTTCGAAGCAGGCGGGATCATCCAGGTCTTCGGGACCGGTCACTCGCGTAGCTTCGCCATGGAGATCGCCGGGCGGGCCGGCGGCCTGGTCCCGGCCAACAAGATCTCGCTGACCGATCTGGTCTTTCTGGGCGGCGCCGATCCGGCGAGCGCGAACGACCCGCTGTTGGAGCGTGACCCGTCGATGATCGAGCGGCTGCTCGAGCTCCAGGGCGTGCGGCCGGCGGACGTCTTCATCATCTGCTCCAACTCCGGGGGCAACGGGTCGACGGTCGAGCTCGCTACCCGGGTCAAGGCTCACGGGCACCCGTTGATCGCCGTCACCTCGCTTGCCCATACCACCAAGATCACGTCGCGGCACCCGAGTGGAAAGCGGCTGTTCGAGCTGGCCGATGTCGTGATCGACAACGGCGGGGTCTATGGCGACGCGGCGTTGAAGCTGCCCGCGCACAACGGCTCTACGCCGGTGGCGATCACACCGACCTCGACGGTCACCTCCGCGCTGATCGCTCAGATGCTCTCCACCGAGGTGTGTGGCCTGCTGCTCGCGGCCGGCCGCGAGGTCCCGGTCCTGATCTCGGCCAACATCCCGGGCGGGGACGAGCACAACAACGAGCTGCGGGCCCGCTTCTCCGATCGGGTGCACAGCGCCCCCTGACCGATCCGACCGCACGCCACGGCCATCAGCACCAGTAGCCAAGACAGGCCGCGAACCAATAGGCTCCGCGGGAGATGGCGGGCACAGCTGCCCGGCCGCCGCCGACTGTCGGCCACGGGCTGAACAGGAGCCGGGCGCTGCTGGTCTGGGCGCCGGCCATCTTCGCGATCGCTGTCGTAGCTCGCCTCGTCCCGATCCTCCGTGGCGGGGGCCTGACGGGGTTCAACCGATACGACGACGGCGTCGACTTTGCCGGAGCGCTTGGTCTGATACACGGCCTGCTGCCCTACCGCGACTTTCTCTGGTTGCATCCTCCCGGCATCCAGCTGGTGCTCGCTCCGGTCGCCGCATTGTCCTACCTGATCGGCGAACCGGCATCCTTCGTCGTGGCCCGGCTGGTCTTCATCGCCATCGGAGGCTTGACGGCAGTGCTCGTCGGCCGACTGCTGTGGCCGGCCGGTCGGTTCGCCGCGATCACCGGCGGCCTGTTGTACGCACTGTTCTGGCCGGCGATCGTCTCCACCCAGACCGTCGGCCTGGAGGGGCTCAGCAACCTTCTACTCGTGATCGCCCTGCTGCGGCTCACCCCCGCGTCACCCCGCACCAGCGTCACGGGCAGCGCCGTCGTCATGGCCGGTGCCCTGCTCGGGCTCTGCACGACCGTCAAGATCTGGGGCGTCGTCGCGGTCCTCGTCCTCTTCGGCTGGCTCTGGGTGCGCGACGGAGCGCGTCGGGCCGCGCTGCTTCTCGGAGCCGCCGCCGGAACGTGCATCCTGATCTGCCTGCCGTTCTTCATTGCCGCACCCGATCAGATGTTCCGGATGGTCGTGATCGACCAGTTCGATCGACCACGTGGGGGCGACATCGGACAGCGCCTCGCCGAGATCACCGGTGTGAGCCCGATGGCGTCGGGGTGGAGCCCCCTGCTCGGACTGATGCTCGGCCTGGCGGGAGCAGCTGGTGTGCTGGCCTGGCAGATCCAGCGCGCCCGTCCGGCTGTTCTGCTGCTGCTCGCCTTCGTTCTCTTGCTGCTGGCCACACCGCTGTGGTTCTTCCACTACACCGGTCTGACCGCACCCGCGCTGGCGATCGTCTGCGGCGCCGGTCTGCAGCGGCTCCTGGGGTTGTCGGCAATTCGCAGTCGGCAGCGGCTGCGACAGTGCCTGCTGGCAGGCGAGCTGGCCGGGTTCGCGCTCCTCGCCGCATTCGCCGTCGTCAATGACGAGGGCCAGCGGTTCCCATCGCGCGAGTTCAGCGCGGCTCTGGCAGGCGCCGACGGCTGTGTCACCTCCGATCATCCCAGCGCGCTGATCCTGACCGACAGCATCGGCCGCAACATCGACCGAGGCTGCGCCCTGGTGATCGATCTGGGCGGCTACAGCCACGATCTCGGCCGCTCCGACGGTTCGAGCCGCCGAGGCAACGAGGCATTCCAGCAGTTCGCGCTCCAGCTATCTGCGTAGTGGCGATCGAGCGATCCTGGCCCGGTTCACCGACGAGGACGGATGGAGCAAGCCCACTCGTGCGGAGTTATCCAGAGCTGGCGGCTGCTCGCCGAGTCCGGCCGGCAGAGTGTCCGCGTGCCCGGATGAGTTCAGGCGACGCCGAGAGCTTCGCGGATCGGCGCCCGCCAGGCGGCGCGCAGCTCGTCGAGCGGCACGCTGAACTGCTCCACCACGGTGATCTCCGGATCAGTCGCCGAACCGACGCGACCGAGCCGAGTCAGCGCGATGCCATGCTGCTCGGCGAGCTCGACCAGCTCGGCCAGCCGGTCCTCCGACAGCGACACCAGCACCCGGCCGGCACTCTCGGAGAACAGGAGAACGAATGGGTCCGCGTCCTCGTGGAGCTCGATCTCGGCACCGAATCCCTTGCGCAGCGAGGATTCCACGACGCCCTGAGCCAGACCGCCATCGGCCAGATCGTGCGCGCTGGACAGCAATCCGCGCCGCCCGAGGTCGATCATCAGCTCCGCGAGCCGCTGCTCGTGGTCGAAGTCGACGACCGGCGGCAGACCCACCGAGATGATCATGGACGACATCCGCCCAGACCGAACCGGCCAGCTCGTCGCGGGTCTCGCCCAGCAGCACGATGGTCGTCCCCCTCGGCCGCGAAGCCGATCGGGACGCGCTTGCCGACATCGTCGATCACCCCGAGCACGCCCACCACCGGGGTCGGCAGGATGGCGGTTTCGCCGGTCTGGTTGTAGAAGCTGACGTTGCCGCCGGTGACCGGAGTGCCGAGCGCACGGCAACCGTCGACGAGCCCGTCGATCGCCTGGCTGAACTGCCACATCACCGATGGATCCTCCGGCGAGCCGAAGTTCAGACAGTCGGTGATCGCCACCGGCCGGGCGCCAGTCGTCGCGACGTTGCGATAGGCCTCGGCGAGCGCGAGCTGCGCGCCGACGTACGGGTCGAGATAGGCGAACCGGCCGTTGCAATCGGTGGCCAGCGCGACGCCCAGACCGGTCTGCTCGTCGATCCGGAGCAGGCCGGCGTCCTCGGGCTGGGCGAGCACCGAGTTGCCGCGGACGTAGCGGTCGTACTGGTCGGTCACCCACGACTTGTCGCAGAGGTTCGGAGAACCGACCAGTGCGAGCAGGGTTTCGGCCAGCTCCTGCCCGGTCGTCGGTCGGGCCAGCGCGTCCACGCCGTCGGCCTGGACCCGGTCCTGCCAGTCCGGCCGGGCGTACGGCCGCTCGTAGACCGGGCCTTCGTGCGCCACCGTCCGCGGGGGTACGTCGACCACCGTCTCGCCGTGCCAGTCGATGATCAGGTGCTCGCCGGCAGTGACCTCTCCGACCACCGTCGCCTGCACGTCCCACTTGGCGCAGATGTCGAGGAACGCCTCGACATGCTGCGGCTCGACGACCGCCATCATGCGTTCTTGTGATTCACTCATCAAGATCTCTTCGGGGCTCAGCGTCGAGTCGCGCAGGGGCACCAGATCGAGGTCAACGTGCATCCCACCGTCGCCGGCACTGGCGAGCTCCGAGGTCGCGCACGACAGTCCAGCGCCGCCGAGATCCTGGATCCCGCTGACGATCTTGGCGGCGAAGATCTCCAACGTGCACTCGATCAGCAGCTTCTCCATGAACGGGTCGCCGACCTGCACGCTCGGGCGCTTCGCCGGGCCACCCAGCCTGGCGGGCGACCCGTCGGAAACCGCCTGGAAGGTCTCGCTGGCCAGCACGCTGACGCCACCGATCCCGTCGCCGCCGGTCGCGGCGCCGTACAAGATCACCTTGTTGCCGAGACCGGTCGCCTTGGCCAGGTGGAGATCCTCGTGCCGGAGCACACCGACGCAGAGTGCGTTGACCAGCGGGTTTCCGGCGTACGTCGAGTCGAAGACCACCTCGCCGCCGACGTTCGGCAGGCCGAGGCAGTTGCCGTAACCACCGACGCCCGCCACGATCCCCGGCATCACCCTGGCCGTGTCGGGGGCGTCGAGCGGACCGAAGCGCAGCGGATCCATCACGCCGATCGGTCGGGCGCCCATCGCAAGGATGTCTCGGACGATGCCGCCGACGCCGGTCGCTGCCCCCTGATACGGCTCGACGAAGCTCGGATGGTTGTGTGACTCGATCTTGAACGTGACCGCGTAGCCCTGCCCGACGTCGACGACGCCGGCGTTCTCGCCGATGCCGGCCAGCAGCTTGCCGATCGGGGTCTCCGGCGGCAGGTCGCCGAAGCGACGCAGGTGCACCTTGGACGACTTGTACGAGCAGTGCTCGGACCACATCACCGAGTACATGGCGAGCTCCGCCGAGCTCGGCCGACGGCCGAGGATGTCGCGGATCCGCTGGTACTCGTCCGGCTTCAGGCCCAGCGCGGCCCAGGGCTGGGTCGTTTCGGGGGTTTGGGCAGCGTGCTCGACCGTGTCCACCACGGCGCACAGGCTAGCCGACTCTTGGAGGGGTAGCCGTGCTCGCTGCGCGCCTCAAGACACCGACCCCAGCTGGACCCGCTCGATTCCCGAAAACTGGGCGCTAACCACACTATGAATCGGTTCAGAATTGTTGTTTGCGCCCAGTCTTCGGTGAGGAGGTGGAGGTGGGGCGCGCGGGGGCCGTGGGCATGGGTGGCTGCCTGGCCAGGTCGTCGAGGACGAACCAGGCAATCGTCACCGCGTACGCTGCCGTCGCGGTCAGCCAGACGCTTATCCCGCCGTCGTTCAGCACTGTGCCCAGAATCGCGACCGCAAGCCCGGCGATCGCCACCGGGCGGATGGTCGAATAGGCGGGCGCCATCCGCGGCAGCGCCCAGCGGAAGGCCACGATCCACAGTGGGATCCCCACGGCCAGCGAGATCAGCCCGAGCGGTGAGACGATCGTCTCGATCGAGGCGACGGCCTTGCGCACCACGATGTCTCCCGCGTCGCCGTCGATCACCCGCTGGACGAAGTTGCCCAGATGGGAGCGGGCACCTGGACCACGCCGCCAGTCCAGCACCGCGATGATCGTGATCGCCAGCACCGCACCGACGCCCGTCAGGACGAGCTTCGGCCAGGAGACCCGAGCTCCGGACAAGGCGAACAGTAGCCAGAGCAGCGGCGGAGTCAGTGCGATCACGCCGCCGAAGTCGGTGCCCATGCTCGGCCAGCCCTCACAGATCACGATGCCGAACCCGATCGCGGCGACGGCGACGAGCGCCGCGCGCGGCCGGCCGGCCGTCCGGAACCGGTGGGCGACGTACCCGGCCAGCAGGAGTCCGGCCGACGCGTACGCGGCGAACGTGACATTGCCGAACCCGTACCAGCGCAGCCCGAAGATCGGCCGCGAGTTGAGCAGCGAACCCGGCTGCATGACCGCACCCAGTGCGGCGTCAGCGGTGAAGACGGCCACCGTCAGCCCGGCGCCGGCGATCGCAGCCGGCACGACCAGCCATCGCCCGAGGCCAAGCGCGGCGAGGGTCAGCACCGCGGCCCAGCCGGCCGCGACCAGGCCGACAGCCACCCCGGGATGGCTGAATCCCTGCCACGGTACGGATCCGGTGAGCATCATCGTCGCCGCCAAGACGGTGCCGATGGTCATGATCAACCGCGCGAGCGGCCAGTTCCGCCGCCACAACGCGACCAGGAAGATCGCGAAGAGAACACCGCCGCCGACACCGACCGCGAGATATCCGCTGATCACCGCAGCGGAGAGCGCGGTGACGGCGGCCAGGTGACGCTCGATCCCATCCACCGACAAGTCGTCCGGATACACCGCGAACACCCCGCCGTCGATGGCCGCGCTCGATGCGGACGTCCCACCACCGAAGTCGACCAGGGTCGCGGTCAGATCGGTCAAGGTGACGATGCCCTCGCGCCGGGTGTTGGCCGACGTCAGCCAGCCCGGGATCGTCGTACCGAGCCGGTAGACGACCTGGGTGCCGGGGTCATGGGAACCTGGCGGCGGGCCGATGCCCGTGACGATCAAGGTCACGTCACTGCGTCCCGCGAGCTCCGCCATGAGCGCATCCGCGTCCGCACCCGCATCGACCAGGGTGATGGGACAGGTCAGTTTCGCTCCGCCACCATGGAAGTCGGCAAGAGTCTGGTACGAGGCCAGCGACCCGTCCGGCCGCGCTGCGGCCAGCGCTGCTCCAGGACCGACCGCCGCGACACAACCGGGGACCGCGCCGGCCAGCGTGCCCAGCACGGCGTCACCGTCCCGAGCGGCGGCTGCGGCCTTGCGAGCCGGCCAGTCGACGACCTCGTTCCCGCTCACCTGCGGATCGCACAGACCACCGACGGCGGCCCGTCGACCCGCACCGAGCGTCGTCCATCCGGCGGCGGCACAGTCGCCCACATACCGTGGCCGGACAACCATCGACCCGGCCTGGGCATCGTCGAGGTGCGCGCCGAGCAGCCGCCGGTCCGCCGCCGACAGCTGGTAGCGTCCGGTCACGCCGACGACGACCACCCGCGAGGTGAAGATGGCCGACTCCGTCGGCGGGTCGGCCAGCCAGTGCACCAGCCGGAGTCCGACGAAGACCAGGCCGAGCCCGACCAGCGCCAATGTCCAGCGGCGGGCCGACCGGCGCATCGCCTCAGACCCGGGCGTCGAGGAAGCTCTGCACTCCCGTGAAGAACGGCCGCCCGTCCAGTGACGGTCCGGTCAGCAGGTCGACATTGTGCTCGGGGTGCGGCATCAGGCCCACCACGTTGCCGCGCTCGTTGCGGACGCCGGCAATGTCTCGCCGAGAACCGTTCGGGTTGCCCTCGAGGTAGCGGAAGACGATCTGGCCTTCGGCCTCCAGCCGATCCAGCGTCGGCTCGTCAGCGATGTAACCACCCTCACCGTTCTTCAACACGATGGTGATCTCGTCGCCCAACCCGAACCCTCCGGTCCAGGCGGTGTCGGTCGACTCCACCCGGAGCCGCTGGTCCTTGCAGACGAACGTCCGGACGTCATTGCGAATCAGGGCGCCCGGCAGCAAGTGCGCTTCACAGAGGATCTGGAAACCGTTGCAGATGCCCAGCACCGGCATCCCCCGGTCGGCCTCTGCGATCACCTCCGTCATCACGGGCGCGAACCGGGAGATGGCACCGCAGCGCAGGTAGTCGCCGTAGGAGAAGCCGCCGGGCAGGACCACGGCGTCCACCCCTCGCAGCGAGTCGCTGGCGTGCCAGAGCGACACCGGTTCGGCGCCACACAGGCGGATGGCGCGGAGCGCATCCTGGTCGTCGAGCGAGCCCGGAAAGGTGACGACGCCGATCCTGGTTGCCATCAGGCAGTGGCCCCCTGGTCGGCCACGAACTCGTCCTCGACGTGCACCACGAACGTCTCGATCACGGTGTTGGCCAACAGCGTCTCGGCCGCCTGATGGATCGCATCCAGCCGATTCTGGGTCAGCTCGCCGGCGACCTCGAGCTCGAACCGCTTGCCCTGCCGGACCGAGATCCCGTCGAAGCCGAGCCGATCGAGCGCCCCGGTGACCGCCTTGCCCTGCGGGTCCAAGATCTCGGGCTTCGGCATGACCTCCACCACCACACGTGCCATGACGTCGATCCTATCGAGCCTCGGCGGTGGGCCGCTCGAATCGGTCCGGGCTGGACGGCCCACCGACATCGCGCGAGGTCACGATGGCGTCACGATGCCGGCTCCGCGCTCACCGACGCGCCTGCCGACCCGAGATGCCTGAAACCATCTCTTTGTCACTGTCCCGACGACCAGGAGTACGACCGTGAGCGACCCGCAGCACCCGCCGCCTGGCGACTACCCGGCGAGTGGGAACCCACCCAGCCAGCCATCCCCGTACCAACCATCCCCGTACCAACCGCCGCCGAACCAACCGCCGCCGTACAGCGCCCAGGCGCCGTACACCATGCCGCCGCAAGCGCAAGATCCAGGCAAGACACTCGGCATCATCGGTCTGGTGCTGTCCTTCTTCACGGCGCTGATCGGCATGATCATCAGCATCATCGCGTTCCGAAGCTCGAAGAAGGCCGGCTTCAAGAACACCCCGGCACTGGCCGGCATCATCATCGGTGCGATCTTCACCGTCGGAGCGATCATCGGCACCATCGCCCTCGTCGCGGTGCTGAGTAAGGTCGCCGCTGACTGTGGACAGCTCGGCCCGGGCGTCCACGTCGTCAACGGAGTGACGTACACCTGCGGCTGAGCCTCAGCCCTGGCGGTTGACCGGCGAGAACTCCTCGCCGGTCAGTTGCTCGTACGCACTCACATAGCGGGCCCGCGTAGCGCCGACCACGTCATCCGGAAGAGCAGGTGGTGCTTCGCCGGACGTACGGTCCCAGCCCGACTCGCGCAACAGCCAGTTGCGGACGTACTGCTTGTCGAAGGAATCCAGCCGTCCACCCGGCGCCCAGGTCGAGGCGTCCCAGAACCTCGACGAGTCGGGCGTCAGCACCTCGTCGGCCAGCACCACCGTGCCATCGGGGCGGCAGCCGAACTCGAACTTCGTGTCGGCGAGGACGATGCCTCGGGCGGCAGCGATGCGTTCGGCTCGGGCGTAGACCCGCAGAGTCAGCTCGCGGATCCGGCCCGCGATGTCGCCACCGACCGTGTCTGCCACCACGTCGAACGAGACGTTCTCGTCGTGCTCACCCAGAGCGGCCTTGGTGGCCGGAGTGAAGATCGGCCCCGGCAGCCGTGCTCCGTCGACGAGGCCGCCCGGAAGGGGCACCCCGCACACCTCGCCGCTTCGCTGGTACTCCACCCAACCCGATCCGGTCAGGTAGCCCCGAGCGACGCACTCGACCGGGATCATCTCCAGCCGCTCGCAGATCACGGCCCGGCCGCGAACCGGGCGGGGACGTCGGTCGACATCACATGGTTGTCGACGATGTCCCCGACCAGCTCGAACCACCACAGCGACAACCGGTTGAGGATTTCGCCCTTGTCGGGAATGGTGCTGGTCAGCACGTAGTCGAACGCCGAGATCGAGTCCGTTGCCACCATCAGGAGCCGATCGTCGCCGAGGTCGTACAGCTCGCGCACCTTGCCTCTGTGCACCAGGGGCAGGCCGACGATGTCTTCGTACACGCGGGGACTTCCTTCGCCTGGATCGCTCGGATGGGATGCCCGTGGGCGGTTCCATTCTGGCGGATCTCCGGGGAGACCCCCGCGGTCCCCCATCCGTTCCCCGGTGAGCCCAGCAAATCGACCCGATCAAGCGCGCGGCTGATGCACAGTGGAAGGGTAGCCATCGGAATCTCGGAAGGAACACCTCATGTCAACCCTCGTCCGCCCCGCCCACGACCGGATGATCGCGGGCGTATGCTCCGGCATCGGCCGCCGGTTCGGGATCTCGCCGAACGTGGTGCGGCTGATCTTCGTGCTGAGCATGCTGCTCCCCGGCCCGCAGATCCTGATCTACTTCATCGGCTGGATCCTCATCCCGAACGAGCGCACCATCTGACCCACCGAACCGCAAGCCCCGAGCCGCTCGACCGTGAGGTCGGGCGGCTCGTGCTGTTCCCTCTCCTGCGAAAGTGGTCACAAACAACAAGTTCCACCGGCGTGTCGATGTTGTAAGCGACCACTTTTCCGGGGGGAACTGGGGCAGCCCACGCGCGCCGCGGCTGCGAGAGAGGGAGAAAGTCAGCGTCTGAAGGCGCGCAGCGAGCGCGAGCCCGGACCTAGCCGAGGGCGAGCGTCGGGAAGCGAAGCGCCGGGCGCTGTCTTCCGACCGAACGAGCAGCCCTGCCCGAACTGCGGCAGCCCACGCGCGCCGCGGCTGCGAGAGAGGGAGAAAGTCAGCGTCTGAAGGCGCGCAGCGAGCGCGAGCCCGGACTGACTAGTACAGCGTCGCCACGATGTCCTCGATGGCCGGCTCCTCGAGGGTGAGGTCACGTACCTCGGCCTGAGTCCCGACGGCCGCGAGCAGTTGCGCGGCCGTCGTGGTCTCCGGTGCGAAGGCGAGCCGCTGCCGGAGTCCGTCCAGCTCGCTGCCGAGATGCTCTGCGCCCGGCACCGTCAGCGGCGAATGCGGCGCGACCAGGTCCACCACCAGGACGCGTTTGAGGCCGACCCGTCGGGTGAGCTCGGGCAGCGTCCCGTCGTACGCCAACCGGCCGTGGTCGACGACCAGCACTCGGTCGCAGAGCCGTTCGATGTCGCTCATGTCGTGGGTGGTGAGCAGCAGCGTCATGTTCTCGCGCCGGCGCTCGGCGATCAGGAACTGACGCAGTCGTTCCTTGCTGATCACGTCCAGCCCGATGGTCGGCTCGTCCAGCACGAGCAACCTCGGCCGGTGGACCAGCGCCGCCGCTACCTCGCCGCGCATCCGTTCACCGAGAGAGAGCTGTCGGACCGGCGTGTCCAGCAGATGAGCCAGCTCGAGCTCGCCGACGAGCTCCTCGATCCGCGGCTTGGCGGTCTCGGCCGGGATCCGGTGGATGGCCGCCAGGATGCGGAACGAGTCGCGCAGCGGCAGGTCCCACCACAGCTGGCTGCGCTGGCCGAAGACGACCCCGACCTGACGGGCGAGTTGTCGCCGTTGGGGTACGGGATCGAACCCACAGGTCCGGACCGTGCCGCTGGTCGGCACGAGCACCCCGGTGATCATCTTGATGGTCGTGGATTTGCCGGCCCCGTTCGCGCCGATGTAGCCGACCGCCTCGCCTGCCGCGACGCTGGCACTGATCCCGTCGACGGCGTGCACGATCCGCTTCGTACGTCGCCGGCCACCACCGGCCTTGCTGCGCACCACGAACGAGCGCCCCAGGTCAGCGAAGCTGATGATCGGGTCGGTTCCGTCGAGCTCGGCCACGATCAGCCGCCCGCCCCGATGAACCGCCGCATGCCGAACCGCCAGACGAGTCCGGCCAGCACCCAGATCCAGACCGCGAACAAGGGAGCCAGCCAGCCGAGCCAGGACGGCAGGAACGGTGCGCCGGGCAGGCCCAAGATCAACAGTGTCGGCAGGTAGGCCACCACCGTTGCCGGGAACACGAACGTGAACAGCAGCCGGAGCGGGGTGAGCAGGACACTGCCGGGCAGCTCGGCAGCGTACGAGCCGCCGTAGACGAAACTGCTGGTCAGCTCCGCCCCGTCCACGACGAAGAACTGTAGCCCGCCGGCGATCGTGAAGAATGCCCCGAAGATCGCCGCGCCGACGAACGGGGTGATGATCAGCAGGTAGACCGCCGACGGGGTGTAGCTGATATCTAGTCCCGGCAGCGCAATCGCGGCGATCACCACGCCGACCGCGACTCGGCCGAGCCGACGCAGCTGGAAGTCCGACGTGATCAACTGGGCCAGCAACGGCATCGGCCTGACGAGCATGACCTCGAGCCGGCCGAGCCGGATGTTGGTCGGCATGCCGTCCAGCTGTCCGAACACGAGGTCTGCCAGCGAGAACGCGATGTTGGCCAGGGCGAACACCAAGGCAGCCTGCCGGAAGTCGAGGCCGCCGAACACCGGGACGTTGTGCATGATCACGTAGATTTCGCTGAACTCGACGATGCCGATCCCGAACGAGGTCGCGACCGTCAGCCAGAAGCTCGTCCGGTACGCGTACTGGCTGCGGATCCGCGAGCCTAGCAAGATCGCGTACGTCCGGCGGAGGGACAGCTCAGCCACCCTGCACCACCAGCCGGCGGGCACCGCGCCAGGTGACGACCCGGGCCAGCACGACCACCGCCACGAGCCAGCCGAGCTGCATGATCACCTGCTCGATCGCGGCCAGACCGAGCACACGACCCGACAGCACATCGACGGGAACCTGGAGCATGGACGGGAAGGGGGTCGCGTACGCGATCGTGCGCAGCCAGTCCGGGAAGAGATGGACGGGTACGACCAGGCCACAGAGCGGCGCGACCACGACGAAGTAGAGGCCGATGAAGCCGCGGATGTCGACGCTCCAGAACGCGATGAGGTTGAGCAGGTAGCGCAACGTGAAGCTGATCGACAACGCGAGCAGCACGCTCACCACACCCAGCGGATAGGCGGTCCACGACGCCGGCAGGGCCAGGCCAACGGTGAGCGCGCCGATCAGTAGCGGCGGCAGTCCGCGACTCAGCAGCTGGAAGCTCGCCCGACCGAGATCGCGAGCCCACCAGCCGAGCTGCAGATCCACCGGTCGGGCGATGTCGACGGCGATCTCGCCGGTCCGCACCCGGTCAGCGATCTCTGTCCAGGCGAAGAGCGCGAGTGGCGCAAGCAGGGCCTGGCCAAGCCAGACGTACGTCGACGCCTGCAGCTTGTCGTACCCCATGAGCGTCCCGCCGGCGGCAGCCAGCGCCGCGAACAGCACGCTCACCCTGATGAACCCGAACACGCCTTGAGTCACCACCCCGGCCAGCACCGCCAGCCGGTACGTGCTGTAGCGCCTGAACTCCGCCGCAGCGAGTTCGGTGTATCGGCGCACAATCACCCGACGCTAGGTGCTCGACAACGCGCAGTCAACCGGCGAAACGTCCCAAGTCCGGTCCGATGTCCTCTTTGGGACATGTCCGAAAGTTGCTATTGCATTTGCTGGCAGGCCGCGGTCGGGTCGCTGTATGTTCAATTCAACGGATCACACAAGACCAGAAATTCGGTCTGGTGAAATTCACAACCAGGATTGTTCTGGAGGCCAGTCAAGGGGTGAAAGACAAATGTTGATCGTCATGGTGAGCCGGCATCGGCCACGCAAGGATCGGTCCTCGAAGAGCTTGGCTCCGCCGCACGATTTGCCGCTCAGGGCTTAGCGGCAACGACATTGTCACGGGCGTTCCGCCAACCACAGTGGAGAGCACCGACCGCCTGCAACAGCGAAGACTGTAGTTCCGTTTGACGTGCCCACCGCCGGTCGATGCGGGTGCGAGCACGCCTTGACGTCATATTCGAGCTGTTGAGAATTTCAAGAAATCAATGGTCCACGCTCGCCGCCGAATATCGCCGAACCGGCAATTCATCCGCGCATTTTCGACAGCACTATCAACGCTCCCGCGGGCTGGGGGCTGGTGGCAGACAATCGGGGAACAAGGGGGGATCGGGGGATCCAGGGGGAGCTGCCACCAGCGCCCTGCCCGCGGGAACAACGCGGACTATCTATCTAGAGAACCAGCCCGGGCTGGTACGCGGCCGCGTCGGGGTGCTCGGCGGCCAGCGTCTCGATCCGGTCGACGAGCCGGGCGACCTGCTGCTGGGCGGTGCCGGCGAGCTCCATCGGGCTGGCGACGAGATCGTCCAGCTCGGAGCGGGACAGCTTCAGTCGAGGATCGGCGGCGAGCCGGTCGTACAGGTCATTGATCTTCTGGCCCTCGCGCATCGCCAGCGCGACGGCGACGGCGTGCTCCTTGATCGCCTCGTGCGCCTCTTCCCGGCCGACGCCCTTCCGGACCGCGGCCAGCAACACCTTGGTGGTGGTCAGGAACGGCAGGTAGCGCTGCAGCTCGGCCTCGATCACCGCCGGGAAGGCCCCGAAGTCTGCCAGCACACTCAGGAAGGTCTCGAACAGGCCGTCCAGTGCGAAGAATGCATCGGGCAGAGCCACCCGACGGACGACCGAGCAGGACACGTCGCCCTCGTTCCACTGGTCGCCGGCGAGCTCACCGACCATGGACACGTAGCCGCGGATGATCACTGACAAGCCGTTGACCCGTTCGCAGGATCGGGTGTTCATCTTGTGCGGCATCGCGCTGGACCCGACCTGGCCGGGTCGGAAGCCCTCGGTGACCAGTTCTGCACCGGCCATCAGGCGAATGCCGGTCGCCACGTTGGAGGGCGCGGCGGCAACCTGGGCGAGGGCGGTGACCACGTCGTAGTCCAAGGACCGCGGATACACCTGCCCGGTCGAGATGAAGACATGTGCGAAGCCGAGGTGATCGGCGATCCGAGTCTCCAAAGCTGCGAGGCGCTCGGCGTCACCGTCGACCAGATCGAGCATGTCCTGACCGGTGCCGACCGGGCCCTTGATGCCCCGGAGCGGGTAGCGGGCGATCAGCTCGGCCACTCGGGCGTCGGCGATCAGCAGCTCTTCGGCGGCGGTGGCAAATCTCTTGCCGAGTGTCGTGACCTGGGCCGCGACGTTGTGCGAGCGACCGGCGATCGGCTGAGCCGCATACTGCGCGGCGAGCCGGGACAGCTGCACCAGGGTGGCGATGATCTTGTCCCGGATGATGCCGAGGGAAGAGACGATCTGGAGCTGCTCGACGTTCTCCGTCAGGTCCCGACTGGTCATCCCCTTGTGGATGTGCTCGAACCCGGCCAGGGCGTTGAACTCCTCGATCCGCGCCTTGACGTCGTGCCGGGTGATCCGCTCCCGCTCGGCGATGCTCGCGAGATCGACCTGCTCGACGACGGCTTGGTACGCAGCGATCACCTCGTCCGGATCGGCTCCTCCGAAGTCCACACCGAGATCTCGCTGCGCGCTCAGCACGGCGATCCACAGCTGTCGCTCGGCGATGATCTTGCGCTCGGGTGACCAGACCTCCCGCATGCCCGCGGAGGCGTACCGATTCGCCAGTACGTTGGGAACGCTCATGCCCGGACTCCCTTCACGCTCACCAGACCGGCCGCCGCCTTCTCCGCGATGTCACGTCGATAGAAGGATCCTTCCAGCTCGATCCCGGAGATGCCTTCGTACGCGGCCGCGCGGGCCGCGAGCAGGTCCTCGCCCAGTCCCACCACGGTGAGCACTCTCCCACCGGAGCTGACCACCCGGCCATCCGAGTCGTGGGCGGTGCCCGCCTGCACGACCAGACGCCCCGCGTCGGCCGCCGCGGCCAGTCCGTCGATCACCCCGCCGATGACCGGCGTCCCCGGATAGTTCTGCGCGGCGAGGACGACGCCGACCGCATAGTCGGGACGCCACTGCAGCGGTGGGTGATGGGCCAGCCCTCCGGTCGCCGCGGCCAGCAGCAACCCGCCGAGGGGGGTGGCCAGTCGAGCGAGCAGTGGCTGGGTCTCGGGATCGCCGAACCGGGCGTTGAACTCGATCACCCGGACGCCGCGGCTGGTCAGCGCCAGACCCGCGTACAAGAGTCCTGCAAAGGGCGTTCCGCGTCTGGCCATCTCCTCGATGGTCGGCCGGAGAACCGTGCGGGTGACCTCCTCGACCAGGTCGTCGGGCGCCCACGGCAAGGGGGTGTACGCACCCATGCCACCGGTGTTCGGCCCGCTGTCGTCCTCGCCGACGCGTTTGAAGTCCTGAGCCGGCTGCATCGCCAGCACGGTGGTGCCGTCGGTGATGCCGAACAGGCTGACCTCGGGGCCGTCGAGGAACTCCTCGACGACGACCCGGTCGCAGGTCCCGGCATGGTCGAGGGCGGCCTGTCGGTCCGAGGTCACGACCACCCCCTTGCCGCCGGCGAGTCCGTCGTCCTTGACCACGTACGGGGGCCCGAGCTCGTCCAGCGCGGCGGCCACCTGCTCTGCTGTGTCGCATACCCGGGCGGCCGCGGTCGGCACCCCTGCTGCCGTCATCACGTCCTTGGCGAAGGCCTTGCTGCCCTCGATCTTTGCCGCCGCCGCGGACGGGCCGAAGCACGCGATACCCGCGGCTCTGACCGCATCGGCGACCCCCGCGACCAGGGGCGCCTCGGGCCCGACGACCACCAGATCGGCACCCACCTCTGTCGCCAGTCGGGCGACCGCAACGCCATCGAGGATGTCGACCGGATGGTTGATCGCCACCGCGCCGCTGCCTGGGTTGCCAGGTCCGACATGCACCGCCGTCACCCGCGGATCGCGGTGGAGCGCCAGAGCCAGCGCGTGCTCACGCCCTCCGGAGCCGACGATCAGAACCGTCAATCCATCACTCACGCCGCAAGCCTAGGGCGTCTCCCGCATCCTCGACGACCGGTCGCCTCTCGGCGGACTCGCCCGCGTCGACCCGGTGGGCGACGCAAGATGCGACCTGAAGAGTCCAGGAGTCCGGATCATCGAGATGAATGACCTAGTCAAGCTGTGAATAAACGGTTGGGCATCCAACACCTCAACATATGGCAACGCGCCTCTTTTGCAGGAGTTTTCGCGAACTACCTCCGAGTGCCTTGACAGACTCTCACGTGTTAGGGCACAGTTTCTCCCGTCAGAGCCAAAAGGATTTGGCAAAGCATCCACACACCGAAGGACACCGATGTCGCGGGCCACCCTGAAGGATGTCGCCGAACGGTCCGGCGTCTCCGTCACCACGGTGTCCCACGTGCTGAACGAGGTCCCCGGCAAGCGGGTCAACCCGCAGACCCGGGCTCGGGTGCTGGCAGCGGCCGAGGAGCTGCTGTACCGGCCCAACCAGCTGGCCCGCGGTCTGCGCACCCAGCGCAGCGGCATGATCGGCTTCCTCTCCGACCGGGTCTCGACCACCCCGTTCGCCGGGCGCATGATCATCGGTGCGCAGGACGCGGCGGAAGAGGCCGGCTCGATGCTCGTTCTGCTCAACTCCGGCGGCGACCCCGATCTGGAGGAGCGCGAGGTCGAGGTGCTGCGTGAGCGCCAGGTGGACGGCATCGTCTACGCGCTCTACTACCACCGGGTCGTCACGCCACCGTCGAATCTCGCCGACGGACCGGCCGTGCTGCTCGACGCCCGCAGCACCGACCGTGCCATCAGCTCTGTGGTGCCCGACGAGGTCGGTGGAGCGCGCACCGCCGTCCAGGAGCTGCTCGCCGCCGGGCACCGCCGGATCGCGTACGTCAGCACTCACGACGACATCCCGGCCAAGCATCTCCGGATGGCGGGTTTTCGTCAGGCGCTCGAGGTCTACGGCGTGCCGTTCGAACCGGCGCACGTGGTCGAGCGTTCTGCCGATGCCCACGGCGGCTTCGACGGGGCACATCAGCTGCTCGGCAACGAGGAAGCACCGACCGCCATCTTCTGCTTCAACGACCGGACCGCGTTCGGGGTCTACCAAGCTGCGGCAGAGCTCGGCCTGTCGATCCCCCGTGATCTCTCGGTGGTCGGCTTCGATGATCAGGAACTGATCTCCGACAGCCTCCGGCCGGGTCTGACCACCGTCGCGCTGCCGCACTACGAGATGGGTCGTTGGGCCGTCCGCACCCTGCTCGAGCAGATCGACGCCGGCAGCGAGCCGGCATCGCCACGTCACGCGTTGCTCACCTGTCCACTGGTCAGTCGCGGATCGGTCAGCGCGCCGCGGCCGATCGTCGGACCGCCGTAGGCGAGCCGACTCACGACCATCTCGACGTAACACCTGCAAGGCCTCGCCGGCGCGGCAACGCCGGCGAGCACCCACCCAAGCTGAGCGTGCCCGTTGGCGCGGACGCGCTCGGACCGGCACCAGGCCGGACCTTCTCTACCCAATGGAGGACCAGTGAAGAAGAATCGCATCGTCAAAGGCCTCGCGGTCACGATCCTAGCCGCGTTGCCCCTGACGCTCACCGCCTGCGCCAAGGGCGGATCCACCAGCAGCAGCAGCGAAGAGTCCGGCGGCACCAAGACCGTCAGCATGTGGACTCACAACGCCGGCAACAAGGCCGAGCTCGACTCGATCAACGCCATCGTCAAGGACTACAACGCGAGCCAGACCAACTACAAGGTCGAGGTCCAGGCATTCCCACAGGACTCATACAACCAGTCTGTGGTCGCTGCCGCCGCCGCCAAGAAGCTCCCCTGCGTTCTCGACATCGATGGCCCGAACGTGCCGAACTGGGCCTGGGGCGGCTACCTCGCACCGATCGAGGGCATGGATGACACACTCTCGAAGTTCCTGCCCTCGGTGATCGGCAAGTGGGACGGCAAGACCTACTCCTACGGCTACTACGACGTCGCTCTCAACATGACGACGCTCAAGTCGACCCTGACCAAGAACGACATCAGGATCCCGACCATGGACAAACCGTGGACCGGCCAGGAGTTCAACGACGCGCTGGCCAAGCTCAAGGCCAGTGGAGACTTCGACTATGCGCTGGACATGCAGACCGGTAACACCGGTGAGTGGTGGCCGTACGCGTACTCCCCGTTCCTGCAGAGCTTCGGCGGAGACCTGATCAACCGCAGCGACTACAAGAGCGCCGAAGGCGTGCTGAACGGCCCGCAGGCCGTTGCGTGGGCGAAGTGGTTCCGCAGCCTGGTCACGGACAAGTACATCCCGGCGAAGTCCAGCGCGGATGCCAGCAAGGACTTCCTCAACGGCAAGACCGCGATCATCTGGAACGGCTCCTGGGGTGCGGTGGACGGCCGCAAGAAGTTCGGTGACGACATCGTCTTCCTGCCCCCGCCGGACTTCGGCAACGGTCCGAAGATCGGCGGCGGCTCCTGGCAGTGGGGCATGTCCACCACCTGCTCCAGTCCCGAGGGTGCTGCCGACTACCTGAAGTTCGCCGCTCAGGACAAGTACGTGGCCTCCGTGGCCAAGGCGACCACCAACATCCCTGCCACCGACGCGGCGGCCGCCCAGGTCGAGGGTTACGGACCCGGCGAGGACAACGACGTGTTCCGGCAGCTCTCCAAGAAGTACGCCGAGCTCCGACCGGTCACCCCGGGCTACACCTTCATCTCCACCGGCTTCACCAAGACGGCGCAGGACATCCTCAACGGCGCCGACCCCCAGCAGGCCCTGGACCAGTTGACCAAGGACATCGACGCCAACCAGAAGTCCAACAACTACTTCCAGTGACACCCGCGTACTTCCAGTGACACCCGCGTCGATGGTCCGGGCTCGGCGCCCGGACCATCGACCACCCATCGCCTCATCAGCCCGAGAGTCGCAAGCAGCTAGCTGCGCAGTGATCACGCGGGCGATCCCGACGCCGTCCGCCGCGGAAACCTTCAGGAGCACTCCCGTGAGCACCATCGAAACAGACCCGACACCGGTCGCCGCCGCGACCGCTGCACCGCCCCGTGGCAGCAAGCCGATCGGCCGCAGCCCCGCCACCATCGCATGGCTGATGCTCGTGCCAGCCGGCGTGCTGCTGATCACGTTCTTGATCATCCCGATCATCCTGACGTTCATCCTGGCATTCACGAATGCCCGGCTGATCTCGCCGAGGCCCGCGACCTTCGTCGGCCTCGACAACTTCGTCCGGCTGTTCAGCGACGAGACCTTCTGGCACTCGCTGCAGAACACCATCGTCTTCGCCATCGTCATCGTCCCGATCCAGTCGGCGGTCGCCCTCGGCTTGGCCGTCCTGGTGAACACGAAGATCCGCGGCACGAACTTCTTCCGCACCGTCTACTTCTTGCCCGTGGTGACCTCCATCGTCGTGGTGTCGATGCTGTGGTTGTTCATGTACCAGCCCGACGGCCTGATCAACTCCGTGCTCGCCCGGTTCGGCATCCAGGGCCCGGACTGGCTCGGCAATCCGAACACGGCACTGTTCGCGATCATCGTGCTCTCGATCTGGCAGGCCTGCGGGATGCACATGATCATCTGGCTGTCCGGCCTGCAGACCATTCCCGGCGAGCTGTACGAGGCCGCCGAGATCGACGGCGCCACCAAGTGGCAGCAGTTCCAGCACGTCACCTGGCCGGGGCTACGACCGACCGCGGTGTTCATCCTGATCACCATCACCATCGCCGCGTTCAGCCTGTTCGCCCAGGTCAACCTGATGACCCAGGGCGGTCCCCTGGACTCGACCACCACGCTTGTCTTCATGGCTGTCCGGGTCGGGTTCCAGCAGCAGCAGACCGGCTACGCCTCCGCCATCTCTCTCGTCTTCTTCGCCCTGGTGCTGATCGTCACCCTGATCAATCGCTACGTCACCCGAGACAAGGACGCCCGCTGATGCCCGAGATCGCCGCACACGTCGCCGACACCCCCACCACGGCCGCCGTCCACGAAGCCGGGGAGAAGAAGCACACCGGCCGGCTGGTGCTCGGCTACGTCGGCCGGATCCTGCTCTGTGGAGTGTTCGGGCTGCCGCTGCTGTTCCTGATCATCTCCAGTTTCAAACCCGATCTCCAGATCTTCGCCGACCTGACCAGCATCAAGGCGTTTCTCCCGGTCGGCGACCTCACCCTCGACAACTACCGGGGCGTCTTCGATCGGGTGCCGTTCGCC
The DNA here is from genome assembly GCA_963797165.1 of uncultured Actinomycetota bacterium. Taxonomy (GTDB): domain Bacteria; phylum Actinomycetota; class Actinomycetes; order Propionibacteriales; family Propionibacteriaceae; genus Microlunatus. The sequence goes on along the minus strand of CAWCOM010000010.1, from coordinate 321,785 downwards.
ACGTTCATGATGAACTCGATCCTCATCTCGGTGGTGACGGTCGGCCTGGGCCTGATCGTGAACTCGATGGCCGCCTTTGCCCTGTCCCGGATCACCTTCACCGGCCAGAAACTGATCCTCGGCATCATCCTCGCCACCCTGATCGTGCCGTTCGAGACGATGGCGCTCCCCCTGCTGTGGTGGTCGAACAAGCTGCCGTTCTACGACTTCGTCAACGGCTACTCCCAAGGCTGGCTCGACACCTACCAGATCCAGATCGTCCCGTTCATCGCGAACGCGTTCGCGATCTTCCTCTTCTACCAGTACTTCGACTCCATCCCGAAGAGTCTCGACGAAGCAGCCACCGTCGACGGGGCCGGCTGGTTCCGGATCTACCGGAGCATCATCATGCCGCTCTCCGGACCGGCCGTCGCGACCGTAGCCATCCTCACCTTCCTGCCGGCCTGGAACCAGTACCTGTGGCCCCTGATGGTCGTCCAGACCGAGGAGCTGCGCCCCGTCATGGTCGGCATCGACTACTTCAAGCAGCTGAACGTCTCCTGGGGTCAGATCATGGCCTATGCGACCATGATCACCGTGCCGATCCTGGTGCTGTTCATCGCCTTCCAGCGTTCGTTCATCAACTCCATCGCCTCCTCGGGCGTCAAAGGCTGACACCTGCGCCCATCGAACCGAAACCCGACCGAACCCAATACCACCCGAACCCCATCAAACAGGAGCTGACCGGATGACCGAGGTGGACGCCGAGTCTCGAATCCAGGCCCTCGACACGGATCGACCGCGACTACACATTCACCCCGAGCACGGCTGGCTGAACGACCCGAACGGCCTGTGCCGGATCGACGGGACGTACCACGTCTTCTACCAGCACAACCCCGCCGCCCCAATGCACGACGACATCCACTGGGGACACGTCAGCTCCACCGACCTGCTGCACTGGACCGCGGAACCGTTGGCCCTCGTGCCCCGTCCCGGCGGGCCGGACAGCGGCGGGTGTTTCTCAGGTGTGGTCGTGGACGACAACGGGGCTCCCACCGCCGTCTACACCGGCGTCAAGAGCAGCACCCACGACGCAGGCCTGACCCTGGCGCGCAGCGACCGGAGGCTGCGCGAGTGGAAGGCTGACACCGAGTGGCGGGTCGGCACGCCCGACGACCCGAACATCACCGATGTCCGCGACCCGTTCGTGTTCGGGTTCGAGGGCCATCGCTACGCCGTCCAAGGCGCCGGCCATGTCCACGGTGCGCCGCAGCTGTTGTGCTACGCCTGTGACGATCTCGACCGTTGGACACCGCTCGGCCCGCTGCTGACCGGTGATGACCGGATCGCTGCTACCGTCGCGCCGGCCAACATCTGGGAGTGCCCCAACCTGTTCCAGCTTGACGGAACCTGGGTGCTGCTGCTCTCGCTGTGGCGAGACGACGTGCTCAGCGGGGTGAGATATCTGATCGGTGATCTTGTCGCCGAGGGCCGAGCGCTCCGGTTCGTCGCGCAGTCCGGTGGCACGCTGGACACGGGGCCGACGTTCTATGCCCCACAGGCCCTGGTCGAGAGCGACCGGGTGCTGCTGTGGGGATGGGCCTGGGAGGGCGCCGAGCGCACCGCGGCCGAGATCCAGGCGGCCGGCTGGGCGGGCACGCTCACCTCTCCTCGTGAGGTGGTGCTGCGCGGCGGCGACGTCCGGCTCGAGCCCGCCGCTGAGCTGGTCGGACTCCGGCGCGAGAAGTTGGACTACCCACCGGGTGCGCCATTGAAGATCGAGTCGTTCGAGGCGAACGCAGCGAACGGCCTTCGGCTGACGCTGGTCGACCCGACAGGCCATCGTACGGCCGTGGCCGAGTCCGAAGGGGCGTCGCGACTGCTGGTCGACGGCAGCCTGGTCGAGCTCTTCGGGCTCGGCCCGTCGTACACCACCCGGGCGTACCCGGGACCCGAACGGCACTGGGTGATCGAGTCGGAGGGTCCGGTCGCGGTCTGGCGCCTCGGGCTGCCTGGCACCTGACCTGACCTCCGCACCCGCCTCCCGGTTCCGCGAAGACTGGTCGCAAACAACAACTCTGCAACGTTTCAGAGTGTTGTTTGCGCCCACTTTCGAAGTTGGTGAGACCGGCCCATCGGCTGGGACCGGTCCGATCGGCCATCGGATCTGCTCACGGGATCAGGCGGGCGGCGGGGCGACCGAGTCACGGATGACCAAGGGGCACTCGAGCAGTACCGGGTCGACGGCTGGCGCCGTTGTCTCGTCGGCAGCGTCGATCTGGTCCAGCAGATGCTGTACGGCCAGCTCGCCCATCTCTCGGTGCGGCAGTCTGACCGTGGTCAGCGCCGGGACCAGCCACGGCGCGACGTTCTCGTCGTCGTCGTAGCCCACCACCGACAGGTCGCGCCGGCACGGACAGCCCGAGCGACGCGGCCGCGAGGGCCACACCGATCGCCGCGCGGTCATTGGCGACGACCAGGCCCGTCGGCAGCGGATCGGAGGTCGTGAGTACGTGCATCGCCGCCGCGTACCCCTTGTCGATCTCCCACCCGGCCAGGATCGGCGGCGACACCGGCAGCCCGGCATCGGCCAGTCCCTGGGCGAAGCCCTGCTCCCGAAGTCCGGACGCGATCTTGTCCGGGGTGCCGGTGAGCATCACGATGTCGCGATGACCACGCTCGATCAGGTGGCGGGTTGCCGAGCGGCTCCCCGCCACCTCGTCCGGAATGAAGCTCGGTAGCCGTCCTGCCGGATCGAAGCAGTTGGCCAGCGACGCAACCGATCCGGTCAATCCGGGGCTCGGTTCGTACGCCTTGAGGCTCATCGCGGCGTAGACGAAGCCATCGACCTGCCGGCTACGGAGCGTGTCGAACGCTCGCTCCTCGGCCGCCCTCTCGTACTGAGTGTCGATGACCAGCAGAAGGTAGCCGTGTGCCGCAGCCCGCTCGGACGCGCCCCGGAGGAGCTGGCCGGCGAACGCCGTGGTCGCGATCGAGTCCGTCACCACTCCGATGGTCGCGCTGCGCCGGGTCCGCAGGCTCAGGGCGACAGGGTTCGGGCTGTAGTCGAGCTCCTCGGCCGCGGTCAGGATCGCGGCCTGCTTCTCGGCCGAGATGTTGCCCTGCCCGCGACCGTTGAGCACCAGCGAGACGGCGCTGCGCGACACGCCCGCCCGATCGGCCACGTCCTGCGAGGTCGCTCTCCTCTTCATGTCCCGCTTGCGCCGCCGGCGAGCCGGACCATCACAGCAGCTCGTTGATCATGATCGACTGCTCGCGACCGGGACCGACGCCGATGCCGGAGATCCGTGCGCCGCTGAGCTCCTCGAGCCGGTTGACGTAGGCCTGGGTGTTCTTCGGCAGGTCGGCGAAGTCGCGGCAGGTAGTGATGTCCTCTTCCCAGCCGTCCAGCTCCTCATAGATCGGCGTGGCGTGGTGGAACTCCGACTGGGTCAGTGGGAGCACGTCGTGCCGGACGCCGTCGACGTCGTACGCCACGCAGACCGGGATCTTCTCCCAGCCGGTCAGGACGTCCAGCTTGGTCAAGAAGATGTCGGTGAAGCCGTTGATCTTCGCGGCCTGCTCGACCACGAGCGGATCGAACCAGCCACAGCGACGGGGCCGCCCGGTCGTCGTGCCGAACTCTCCGCCCGCGGCCCGCAGCCGGTCACCGGTCTCGTCCAGCAGCTCGGTCGGCATCGGTCCCTCACCGACCCTGGTGGTGTACGCCTTCGCGATGCCGATCACTCGGTCGATCCGGGTGGGTCCGACGCCGGCACCGACGCAAGCACCGCCGGCGATCGGGTTGGAGGACGTTACGTAGGGATAGGTGCCGTGATCGACGTCGAGATGGTGCGCCTGCGCGCCCTCGAACAGCACGACATCGCCGTCATCCAGTGCGTTGTTGAGCACGCGTCCGGCGTCGACGATGTAGGGCCGGACACGTTCGGTGAACGAGAGCAGGTGGTCGGCCACCTGCGTCGGGTCCAGCGCACGACGGTTGTACACCTTCACCAGCAAATGGTTCTTCTGGTCCAGTGCCGCTTCGACCTTCTGCCGCAGGATGGACTCGTCCAGCAGGTCCTGGATCCGCAGGCCGATCCGGTTGACCTTGTCCGAGTACGCCGGACCGACGCCGCGGCCCGTGGTGCCGATCCTGGCCTTGCCCAGGAACCGCTCGGTGACCTTGTCGATCACCTGGTGGTAGCTGGCGATGATGTGCGCGTTCGCCGACAGCAGCGGGTGCTGGAACTCGACCCCGCGCGACTTCAGCGCCTCGATCTCGCCGAACAGCACGTCCAGGTCGATGACCACTCCGTTGCCGAGAACCGGAACGCAGGCCGGGTTGAGAATCCCGGACGGGAGCAGGTGCAGCGCATAGCGCTCACCGTTGACCACGACGGTGTGCCCTGCGTTGTTGCCACCCGAATAGCGGACGCAGTAGTCGACGCGGTCGCCGAGCTGGTCGGTGGCCTTCCCCTTTCCCTCGTCGCCCCACTGCGCTCCTACCACCACAATGCCCGGCATGTGATCGCCGCCCTTCCCTGGAAAGAGTGAAATCCCCGGGCGCATTCGCCACGGGGACTCTTGCGACGTAACTCTACCGACATCCCGCAGCCGCCGTTCCGCGGTCCAGCACCGCAGCCTTGCGCTCCCCCGCCCCCTTGCCGGAAAGTGGGCGCAAACTGCAACTTCTGGAGCTTGAAAGTTGCAGTTTGCGCCCAGTTTCCAGGGAGGTGGGAGTCTCAGCCGAGCCCTTCGACAGGCTCAGGGCACATCCGGCTCAGGGCACATCCGGCTCAGGGCACATCCGGCTCAGGCCTGGGTGGCCAGGGCGCGGTAGCCCTCGAGCGTGGAGTCGCGGAGGAAGTCGGCGCAGCGTTGTTGCTCGACCTCGTCACCGATCCGTCCGGCGGCGACACTGAGCGCCCAGAGCGCGCGCAGGAAGCCGCGGTTGGGCTCGTGCGACCAGGGGATCGGGCCGGTGCCCTTCCAGCCGTTCCGGCGCAGGGCGTCCAGTCCGCGGTGGTAGCCGGTTCGGGCGTACGCGTAGGCCGTCACGTCGTCTGCAAGCTCACTGGCCGCCAGCGACTGCTCGGCCAGCAGCGCCCAACCGAGGCTCGAGGTCGGGTTCGCTGCGACCAGCTCGACCAGCCGCGCGGGGTCGGCGCCGGCCAGCTCATCGTCTGCCGGATCCGCGGGTAGCCGAGTCTGTGGCATCGAAGCAGCCAGCAGGTCGACACGTTCGTTGGTCATTCATCCACCGTATCGCTGGCAGGCGGACGTACGGCGCCGGTGATCAGCATGGCCAGGGCCAGCAGCACGGCGACGGCGAGGATCGCCTTCTGCACGCTGTAGTGGTCCCCCAGGAAGCCGACCAGGGGTGGGCCGGCCAAGAACGCGCAGTAGCCGATCGAGGCGATCACGCTCACCCGCGGGGCGGCGAGCGCAGGTTGGTCCGCTCCGGCACTCATCCCGACCGGGAAGCCGAGCGCCAGCCCGACGCCCCACAGCACGGCGCCGACAAAGGCCACAGCGACGTACGTCCCGAAGACGAACAGCAGGACGCCGACCAGGCAGATCACCGTCAGCACCCGGATCACCCGCACCCGGCCGTACCGGTCGAGCAGGCTCGGCCCGAACCACCGGCCGGCGGTCATCGCGGCCAGGAAGGTGGCGAACCCGAGGGTGCCGACCGCGGGGCTCGTGCCGTATCCGTCGATCAGCGCGATTCCGATCCAGTCGTTGCCGGTGCCCTCGGCAAACGCGAACGCCAGCACGAACAACCCGATCACCAGCGTCCGCGGTTCCCGCCAAGCCCGCAGAGCGTTCCGTCTCGAGCTGCTCCGGTCCGGCTCGGGCGCATCGTCGTCGGTGTGGCGATGGTCGGGAAGGAAGCCGCGGACCGCGAACGGCACGCTCACCCCCACAACGACCGCCACGCCGAGTAGGTGTGCCGTCACCGGCACGTGCAGGGCGACCATCCCGGCGCCGATCAGCGCACCGGCAACGGTGCCGATGCTGAAGCCGGCGTGGAAGCGCGGCATGATCGCCTTGCCGAGCCGCCGCTCGGCCAGCGCACCCTGGACGTTCATCGCCACGTCCCAGGCACCCTGACCGAAGCCGAAGACGAACAGCCCGATCACGACGGCGACGATGCCGACCTGATAGCCGACGGCGATCACGGCCAGCGCCACCGCCACGATCAGCCCCATGGTGCGGACGGTCCAGCGCGACCCGAAGTGGCCCACGATCACCCCGGACGCGGGCAGCGCGATCAACGAGCCGGCGGCGATCGCGAGCAGCACCAGACCTAGCTCGGACGGGTCCAGGACGAGCCGATCACGGACCTGTGGGATCCGAGAGGCCCAGCTCGCAAAGGCGAAACCGGTGGTGATGAAGACCGCGTACGTCGCCAGTACCGCGGAGCGGACCGCCGGTTCGGTGCGCTGAGGAGTTCCGCTCACGAGCTCGCCTCGACCTGACCGCACGTGCGCATCGGCCCAGCATGTCAGGCACGCGCGAGAGGCCGCCCCTCACCTCCTGATCCCGCGTTCGCCCCACCAGCGTGGATCTGCCCCTGCTGCAGCAGGGGCAGATCCACCTTCACGGGGCGAGCTCCCGCATCGGCACAAGGCGTGCCTGAGACGGGCTGCGGACTGCGGCCGGCTCAGATCCAGTCGAGGCGCTTGAACAGCGCGTAGAGCGCGCCGGCGCTGACGACCATGACCAGCAGGTAGATCCAGAATCCGATCCAGGTACCGACCAGCGGGAACGCGACGTTCATCCCGACGAAGCTGGTCACCAGGGTCGGTACCGCGATGATGCCGGCCCAACCGGTCAGCTTCTTCATGATCGAGTTGAGCCGGACGTCGGCCAGCGCGAGGCTGGTGTCGAAGACGGAGGCGAGCGCCTCGCGGAGAGCGTCGGCCGCATTGGCCACGCGCTGGTGGCGCTCCTGCAGCAGCCGCCAGTGCCGCTCGAGCTCTGCGCGCCGCTTGCCGGATCCGGATCGGTTCGTCTTCGCCGTGGGCAGGCTATCGGCCAGCTCGGCGACGACGGTGCGCATCGGATCGGTCATCCGACGCAGGTTGGACAGCAGCGTCCGGAGCCGGAAGGCCCAGAGCTGCTCGTCCTTGCTGAGCGGGCGCTCCTGGAAGAGCGCGTCGGCCAGCTGGTCGCTCGCGGTCTCGAGCCAGTCGACGACATGTTCGTAGTTGGAGACGACGGCAGCCACCAGCACCTGGATGGCGGCTTCCACCCCGCCGACCGCGAGCCAGTCCTGTCGCCCGGCCAGCACCCGCGCCGGTCGGAAACCGTCGAACTCGTCGGCACTGCAGATGACGGCGCGATCGGTCACCAGCACCGAGACCGGATGGTCGATCACGGTGGCGTGATCCACATCGATCTCCAGCACGTTCGTCACCAGCAGCCGGGCCTGCTCCAGCTGGTCGAACTTCGCCCGGCGGTCCGAGGCCAGCAGGTCGTGAATGGCGAACTCGTCCAGATCGAGCTGACCGGCGACCTCATGCAGCGCCTGAGCGGCGTAGTCCGTGCGCGGCAGCACCCACCACGCAGAGGCGTCGGAGTGGAGCTGGAGGACATCGCTCAGATCGTCGCCGGCGAGGTCGTCGGCGACGATCCTGCTGCCCGACCAGACCCGACTCAGCGGCGTCGGTCGAGCGGCAGCGATGTCGGTCACGGCTGGGAGACTACGCCTGCACGGGGCGAGTGGGCTGTGTGCCGCGGCCGACATCGCACCGCGTTTATGGTGCCCTCGGACAGGCTCAGAGCAGATCGTGGCTCAGGCGCTCCGGTCCTGTTCAGGCCCTCGAGCTCAGGCGTTCAACGACGTACCGGTGCTGCGCAGGTCCTCGCACGCGGTGATCACGCGCTGGGCCATGCCGGCCTCCGCCGCCTTGCCCCAGGCGCGCGGATCGTACGCCTTCTTGTTGCCGACCTCGCCGTCCACCTTGAGAACGCCGTCGTAGTTGGCGAACATGTGTCCGGCCGCCGGCCGGGTGAAGGCGTACTGGGTGTCGGTGTCGATGTTCATCTTGATCACGCCGTAGTCGACCGCGGAGCGGATCTCCTCCAGCGTCGAACCCGATCCGCCGTGGAAGACGAGGTCGAAGGGGTCGGTCCTGCCGAGCTTCTCCCCCACCTTCTCCTGGATCTCCTTGAGCACCTCCGGACGCAGCTTCACCGAGCCCGGCTTGTAGACGCCGTGCACGTTGCCGAAGGTGAGTGCGGTGATGTAGCGGCCCTTCTCGCCCGTGCCCAGCACTTCGACCGTCCGTAGTCCGTCCTCAACGGTGGTGTACAGCTTGTCGTTGATCTCGTGGCTGACACCGTCCTCCTCGCCACCGACCACACCGACCTCGATCTCGAGGATGATGTTGGCGGCCGCGGTGAGCGCGAGCAGCTCGTCGGCGATCGCGAGGTTCTCCTCCACCGGAACCGCCGAGCCGTCCCACATGTGCGACTGGAACAGCGGCAGACCGCCGTTCTTCACCCGCTCGGTGGAGATGGCCAGCAGCGGTCGGACGTACTTGTCCAGGTTGTTCTTCGGACAGTGGTCGGTGTGCAGGGCGATGTTGATCGGGTAGTTCTTCGCCACCTCGTGGGCGTAGGTTGCCAGCGCCACCGCACCGGTGACCATGTTCTTGATGGTCGGACCCGAGGCGTACTCCCCGCCGCCGGTGGACACCTGGATGATGCCGTCGGACCCGGCCTCGGCGAAGCCGGCCAGTGCGGCGTTGATGGTCTGCGACGAGCTGATGTTGATGGCCGGGTAGGCGAATGACCCTTGCTTCGCCTTGTCCAGCATCGCGGCGTAGACCTCGGGAGTTGCGATCGGCATAGCTGACTCTTTCTCGCGGGAACCTGTCGCCGGTGGGACCGGCAGGGCTCAGTCTGTCAAAAGCGGGCCCCGAACGCACCGGCACCCTCGGGCCGTCCAGATGGCGGCCCGCTCAGAAGCTCGCGATTCCCTTGCCGACGACCGTCACCCCGATGACCAGCAGCAGAATGCTCATCACCACAGCGTTGTTGTGCACGAGCCAGCCACGCAGCGACTCCAGCGGACCGGCCATCGCCTTTGCGGCGAGCAGATACCCGATCACGGGAACCGCGACCGAGACGGCCGCGATCAGGGTGAAGATCGCCGCGACCACGACGGTCGAGCCGATGGCCAGGCCGGCGGAGCCGATGATGACGCCTGCGCTGGCTCCGAGCAGGAGGTTCTTGGGATTCACCGCGGCAAGGAGAAAGCCGAGACCGATGCCCTTGACCGCCGTGATCTGATCGATCGCCACCATCCACTTGGGCAGGGCCGGCTCCACGCCGGGTCCAGGCCGACCTTGCCACTGCTTGAGCGCGAGCAGCAGCATCAGCGCACCCAGCACGATCTTCACCACGCCGGCGATCGGCTGTGACTGGTCGGCGTCGGCCTGCGGAATGACCGACGCGAGTGCGATGAAGACGCCCAGGGCGACCACGATGCCGACGATCCAGCCGATCAGGAATCCGACGCTGGCGCCCTTGGCCTTCGGGGAGAGCAGCATCAAGATCGCCGCGATGATCGGGATCGGACTGATCGCGATCCCGACCGCGAGCGGAAGCACGTCACCGATCACCGAAACCATGCATTCACCCTAGGCGTCGAACCGGCGTCGATGCGGGACGAGCCTCGATCACGCGCGCAGACGTCGACTCAGTGCGTGCGCCGCTTGCCCGACGGCCGCGATCAGCTGCGCGTGCTCGGCCGCGTCGACGTGATCAGCCTCGAACGTCACCGAGATCCCGGCGACCGGGTGGCCGGTGTGATCGAGCACCGGTACGCCGACCGATGCCAGTCCTTCGGTGACCAGGCTTTCCTCGATCGCGTACCCGCGATTCCGTACCTCGGCGAGGCTGCGACGCAGTTCCCCGAGGCTCGCCGGTCCACGGCCGTCCGGCTGCAGCAGGCCGGCAGCACTGGAGTAGATCGCCCTCACCTGCGCCGGGGGGAGCGACGACAGGATGGCCAGGCCCGAGGCGGTCAGGGTCGCCGGCAGCCGGACCCCGACATCGGTGACCAAGGGCGGCCGTCCCGGAGCGCGTTCCTCGATGACGTAGTAGACATCGACGCCATGCAGCACCGCCAGGTGGGCGTTCTGTCGAGTTGTTCGCACCAGTCGGGTCAGCACCGGTTGCGCGATCCGGCGGAGCGGCATCTGCCGGGAGTAGCTCGATCCCAGCTCGAAGGCGACGACACCGAGCCCGTAGCGTCGTTCCTCCGGCAGGTAGCTGACGAAACCGTGCTCGGTCAGGACACCGAGCAGCCGGTACGTCGTCGAGCGCGGCAGGTCGAGCATCGCGCCGATCTGCGCCGCCGGAACCGGTTCGGCCTGCCGCGCGAGCAAAACCAGGATCCTCAGGACCGAGTCCGCAGCGGGGGCAAGGGACATGGCACGAGAGTCTCAGATGCGAGACAGATGTGCCAGCAGAGACCTTCCGACCCGAGTGCGGGTTCGCGTGAAATGAACTATGCCCACAACGATCCCGGCCGAGACCGGCGCACATCGGACCGGCACCGCCCCGATGAGTGGTGCGACGAGGACGTCCTCGACCCGAAGCACCGTCACGGTCGGGATCGGGCCGCTGACGATCGCGGACGTCGTCGCCGTCGCGCGACACGACGCTCAGGTCGAGATTGCCGCCGACTCGCTGGCCGAGGTCCGGCGGACCCGCGCCGTGATCGAGTCGCTCGCGAACGACCCGCACCCGCACTACGGTGTATCGACCGGCTTCGGCGCCCTGGCCACCCGCCACATCCCGGTCGAGCGGCGAGCCCAGCTGCAGCGGAGCCTGATCCGATCCCACGCCGCGGGTTCGGGGCCCGAGGTCGAGCGTGAGGTCATCCGGGCGCTGATGCTGCTGCGGATCTCGACCCTGGCCACCGGTCGCACCGGGATCCGGGAGGTGACGCTTCGGACGTACGTCGCCCTGCTGAACGCCGGAATCAGCCCGGTCGTCCACGAGTACGGCAGCCTCGGCTGCTCCGGTGACCTCGCCCCGCTTGCCCACTGCGCGCTGGCGCTGATGGGCGAGGGCGTCGTCCGTGATCGCGACGGCGAGCTCCGGCCGTCAGCCGAGGCGCTAGCGGCAGCAAAGATCGAGCCGGTGGTGCTGGCCGAGAAGGAAGGTCTCGCGCTGATCAACGGAACCGACGGCATGCTCGGCATGCTCTGCCTGGCGCTCGCGGACCTCGACAACCTGATCAAGGTCGCGGACGTCGCCGCGGCGGTGAGCGTCGAAGGACAGCTCGGCACCGACGACGTGTTCGCCGACGATCTGCAGCGGTTGCGGCCGCATCCTGGCCAGATCGCCTCCGCAGCGAACCTGCGGGCACTGATGGCGGGAAGCGAGATCCGCGAGTCACACCGGACGCGTTTCACCGACCCTGGGGCCTGCACGCGGGTGCAGGACGCGTACTCACTGCGTTGCTCGCCCCAGGTCGCCGGCGGCGCCCGCGACACCATGACGCACGCCCGCGCGGTGGCGGGCATCGAGCTGGGATCGGCGATCGACAATCCCGTCGTCACCCCCGACGGCCGGGTCGAGTCCAACGGCAACTTCCACGGTGCGCCGATCGCGTACGTGCTCGATTTCTTGGCCATCGTGGTGGCGGACCTGGCCAGCATCGCCGAACGACGCACCGACCGCTTCCTCGACCAGGCGCGCAGCAACGGCCTGAACCCGTTCCTGGCCGACGACCCGGGGGTGGACTCGGGGCACATGATCGCGCAGTACACCCAGGCCGCCATCGTCTCCGACCTCAAGCGACTCGCCGCTCCCGCCTCGGTCGACTCCATCCCGAGCTCGGCCATGCAGGAGGACCACGTATCGATGGGCTGGTCGAGCGCTCGCAAGCTGCGGCGAGCCGTCGACGGACTGACCCGGGTGCTGGCCATCGAGCTGCTGACCGCAGCCCGCGGCATCGAGCTCCGCGCACCGCTCGCTCCGGCGCCGGCCACCGGCGCCGTGATCGCCGCCCTCCGGGCCGCCGGCGCACCCGCCCCCGGACCCGATCGCTGGCTCGCTCCGGAGATCGAGACAGCCGTTCGCTACGTCGCCTCCGGCGCTGCCGTCGCCGCCGCCGAAACCGTCACCGGCCCCCTCAACTGACCCCATCCCCACCCACCACCCCAGAGTTGTCAGCGGCAGATACGGCTATAGCCGTTTCTCGCGCTGACAAGTCGGCGAAGAGAGAGCGAGAGCAGCGATCATGGAAGGCGCCCGTCCCGTCCGCGCACCGCGCGGCACGACCCTGACAGCCAAGAGCTGGGCCACCGAGGCCCCGCTGCGGATGCTGATGAACAACCTCGATCCGGAGAATGCCGAGCGGCCCGACGACCTCGTCGTCTACGGCGGCACCGGCCGGGCCGCGCGCGACTGGCGTAGCTTCGATGCGATGGTGCGTACCCTGCGCGACCTGGAGGCGGACGAGACCATGCTGGTCCAGTCGGGCCGTCCGGTCGGTGTGATGCGGACCCACGAGTGGGCGCCGCGCGTGCTGATCGCCAACTCCAACCTCGTCCCGGACTGGGCGAACTGGCCCGAGTTCCGTCGGTTGGAGAAGCTGGGCCTCACCATGTACGGCCAGATGACCGCCGGATCATGGATCTACATCGGCACCCAGGGCATCGTCCAGGGGACGTACGAGACCTTCGCCGCCGTTGCCGACAAGCGGTTCGGCGGCACCCTGGCCGGCACGCTGACCTTGACCGGCGGATGCGGCGGTATGGGCGGCGCCCAGCCGCTCGCCGTCACCCTCAACGAGGGCGTGTGCCTGATCGTCGACGTTGACAGGGCCCGGCTCCAGCGCCGGGTCGACCATCGCTACCTCGACGAGATCGCCGACGACCTCGACTCCTGCGTCGCGAAAGCGCTGCAGGCGAAGGCTGACCGGAAGGCCTGGTCCGTCGGGCTGGTCGGCAACTGCGCCGAGGTGTTCCCCGAGCTGCTTCGCCGCGGTGTCGCGATCGACATCGTGACGGATCAGACGAGCGCCCACGACCCGCTGTCCTATCTGCCCGGAGGGATCGAGCGTCGAGGACTGGGCGGACTACGCGGAGGCCGAGCCGGAGGAGTTCACCGATCGTGCGCGCGCGTCGATGGCCGAGCACGTCCAGGCGATGGTGGAGTTCCAAGACGGCGGCGCCGAAGTCTTCGACTACGGCAACTCGATCCGCGACGAGGCGCGTCAGGGCGGGTACGAACGCGCGTTCGAGTTCCCGGGCTTCGTGCCGGCCTACATCCGACCGCTGTTCTGCGAGGGTCGGGGACCGTTCCGCTGGGCCGCGCTGTCCGGCGACCCCAAGGACATCGCGGCCACCGATCGCGCCGTGATGGATTTGTTCCCCGACAACGACCGACTGCAGAAGTGGATGCGCGGGGCTCAGGAGCGGATCGCGTTCCAGGGGTTGCCCGCGCGCATCTGCTGGCTCGGCTACGGCGAGCGGGACAAGGCGGGGCTGGCGTTCAACGACCTGGTCGCTCGCGGCGTTGTCTCGGCTCCGATCGTGATCGGTCGCGATCATCTGGACTGCGGCTCGGTCGCGTCGCCCTATCGCGAGACCGAGTCGATGGCCGACGGCTCCGACGCGATCGCGGACTGGCCGCTGCTGAACGCCTTGATCAACACCGCTTCCGGCGCGAGCTGGGTCTCCATCCATCATGGCGGTGGCGTCGGCATCGGCCGTTCCATTCACGCCGGTCAGGTCTCGGTCGCCGATGGCACCGAGCTGGCCGCGCAGAAGCTCGCCCGGGTGCTCACCAACGATCCCGGCATGGGCGTCATCCGGCACGTCGACGCGGGGTACGACTCCGCCGTGGAAGTTGCCGAGAGCAAAGGTGTGCGCGTACCGATGCGGGAAGGCGGGGAGCCGGCCCTTCGACAGGCTCAGGGCGCGTGATGTCGGAATGAGCGGCTCGTTCGATGCGATGTGGTCGGCGATAGCCGGCATCGGCAGGTCGCCGCAGACCGGCGGCTACCGCCGCTACGCCCTGACCAGGGAAGATCACGATCTGCGGGAGTGGTTCGCCGGCGAGGCAACCGCGCGCGGGCTGGATCTGACGACCGACCGGATGGGCAACCAGTGGGCCTGGTGGGGCGACCCGGACATCCGCCCGGGAATCGTCGCCGGCTCCCACCTCGACAGCGTGCCGGACGGCGGTGCCTTCGACGGACCGCTCGGGGTGGTCAGCGCCTTCGTTGCGCTGGATCGGCTGCGAGCACAGGGCTTCGTCCCGGCTCGCCCGATCGGCATCGTCAACTTCGGTGACGAGGAAGGCGCCCGGTTCGGTGTCGCGTGTGCCGGATCACGGGTGATCACCGGGACGATGACCGCGGACAGGGCGCGTGGGCTGACCGACGCCGATGGAATCTCGATGGCAACCGCGCTGCGGAGCGCCGGCCGTGACCCGAAGGTTATCGGACCCGATCCGGAAGCCCTCGGACGGATCGACACCTTTGTCGAGCTGCACATCGAGCAGGGCCGTGGTCTGGTCGATATGGCGCAGCCGGTCGCCATCGGCACCGACATCTGGCCGCACGGTCGTTGGCGGATCGACTTTCCGGGCGAGGCGAACCATGCCGGCACGACTCGGCTGGAGGATCGTCGCGACGCGATGATCGGTTTGGCGGCCACCGTCCTGACCGCCCGCGCGTCGGCGGCGAGCCACGGCTGTGTGGCGACCGTCGGCAAGACGCTGCTCGTGCCCGGCGGGGTGAACGCCATCCCGTCGGCGGCTACCGCCTGGCTGGATGCTCGCGGCGCCGACGAAGACGCCGTTCGCCACACGGTTGCCGAGATCATCGCGTCGGCGGGTGCGTACGGAGCGGGTGCAGTCGAGGAGTCTTGGACACCCGTCACCCGATTCGATCAAGGCCTGATCAGCCGGTTGCAGAGCAGCCTTCCCCACGCACCGCTGCTCGGCACCGGAGCCGGCCACGACGCCGGGATCCTTTCCGGGGCTGGCATTCCGGCTGCGATGCTGTTCGTTTGCAACCCCACCGGGGTCTCACACTCCCCTGCCGAGTTCGCGGAGCGAGACGACTGCCTGCGCGGGGTCGAGGCGCTGGCCACCGTCCTCCGCGAGCTGTCCGGACCATCATGATCGACTTCTGGGCGCCGTACGCACACCTGCCGGGCGGTCCGGCAGAGCGAGTGCGGCTGACCGTCGCCGACGGCCGCTTCACGAGAATCGAGATCGGCAAGGCTCCGGGTCCGGCCGACACCCGGCTCTCGGGCCTGGTCCTGCCCGGATTCGCCAACGCACACAGCCATGCGTTCCACCGGGCGCTACGTGGACGGACCCATGGTGACGGGGGAACGTTCTGGACCTGGCGACAGCAGATGTACGCCATCGCCGACCGTCTCGACCCGGATCGCTACTTCGAACTGGCCCGGGCCGTCTACGCCGAGATGGTGCTCGCCGGGATGACCGCAGTCGGTGAGTTCCACTACCTGCATCACGATCGCACCGGCCGACGATACGCAGACCCGAACGCCATGAACGCGGCGCTGGCAGCGGCCGCCGCCGAGGCGGGTATTCGGCTCACCCTGCTCGACGTGTGCTATCTCAGCGGCGGTCTCACCGCCGCTGGACACCTCCCGCTCGACCCGGTGCAGGAGCGGTTCAATGACGGCTCCGTGGATGCCTGGGCCGAGCGAGTCGCGGGTTGGTCGGCCCCGGACGACCTGATCGTTGGCTCGGCCGTCCACTCGGTGCGCGCCGTCTCCGAGGGAGACCTCGCCCGGCTCGCGGAGCTGCGTCAGGGCGGCCTTGCACCGGACGGACCGTTGCACGTCCATCTCAGCGAGCAACCCGCCGAGAATGCCGCGGTGCAAGGATTCTACGGCTGCACCCCGGCGGAGCTGCTGGACCGCAACGGCCTACTGACCGACCGCACCAGCGCCGTACACGCGACGCACCTGACACCCGGTGACATCGCCCGGCTCGGTCGGCGGGCGACGTACGCCTGCTTCTGCCCGACCACCGAACGCGACCTCGCGGACGGGATCGGTCCGGCGAGAGCTTTGGCGGCCGCCGGCAGCCCGCTGACGCTGGGCTCCGACCAGCATGCGGTGATCGACATGTTCGCCGAGATCCGCGGGCTGGAGATGCACGAGCGACTGATCAGCAACGAGCGCGGCCGGTTCACTCCGACCGAGCTGATCGCCGCTGCCACGCAGGACGGCCATCGCAGCCTCGGCCGAGCGGATGCCGGCCGGATCGCGGTGGGTGCCCTGGCCGATTTCGTCGAGGTCGAGCTGGCTTCGGTCAGGACTGCCGGCAGTCGGGCCGACCAGGCGATCTACGCCGCCAGCGCGGCCGACGTCATGACCGTCGTCGTCGGCGGCGACATGATCGTCCGCGACGGAGCGCACCGGCTCGGCCCGATCGCTCCGCTACTGACGAAATCCCTGACAGCGTTGGGAGATCCACGATGACCTCGACCGTGATCACCGGCATCGGTGAACTGATCACCTGCGACGGAACGGGGCCGGACCGGCTCGGTCGTCGCCACGACGCGGCGGTGGTCACCAACGATGGCGTGGTCAGCTGGATCGGGCCGGCCGCTGCAGCGCCCGCCGCCGACCGGAGGATCGATCTCGACGGACGGTCGTTGCTGCCGGGTTTCGTCGACTCCCACAGCCACCTGGTGTTTGCCGGCGATCGCTCGGCGGAGTTCGCGGCCCGGATGACCGGGATCCGTTACGACGGCGGCGGCATCGCCGGCACTGTGACAGCCACCAGGCAGGCCGACGACCAGACGTTGCGTGCGCTGCTCGCGTCCCGGATCGCGGAGCTCCGGGCCCAGGGCACGACGACGGTCGAGATCAAGAGCGGGTACGGGCTGAGCGTGACCGAGGAGACCCGGGACTTGAGGATCGCGGCCGAGTTCACCGAGGAGACCACCTTCCTCGGCGCGCATGTGGTTCCACCGGAGTGGCGGCACGACCGCGAGGGATACCTCGATCTCGTCACCGGTGACATGCTGGCCGCCGCCAGACCGTACGCCCGCTGGATCGATGTCTTCTGCGAGCCGGCGTCGCCGTACGCGTTCACCGCCGACGAGGCTCGGCGTGTCCTGGCGGCCGGTCGTGCAGCGGGACTGGAGCTACGCGTGCACGGCAACCAGCTCGGGCCGGGCCCAGGGGTGCAGCTGGCAGTCGAGCTCGGAGCCGCCAGCGTCGACCACTGCACCTATCTGTCCGATGCCGACATCGACGCGCTGGTGGCGGGGGCCGACCACACCGTGGCCACCCTGCTGCCCGGCGTCGAGTTCAGCACCCGTTCGCCATACCCCGACGGTCGCCGACTGATCGACGCCGGGGTCTCGGTCGCCCTCGCCACGGACTGCAACCCGGGTACCTGCTACTCCTCGTCGATGCCGTTCATGATCGCCGTCGCGGTCCGGGAGATGGGGCTGACCCCGGCCGAGGCTCTCTACGCGGCGACCGCTGGTTCCGCCCGCTCACTGCGCCGCAGCGACATCGGCCGGATCTCCGTCGGTGCCCGCGCCGACTTCGCCGTGCTGGACGCGCCCTCGTACCTGCACCTGTGCTACCGACCGGGCGTGCCCGATCGCCCGCGCGCTGGAGCTGCCGAGCTGACCTCCCCGAAAAGTGGTCACCAACAACACGTTCCACCGGCGTGTCGTTGTTGTAAGCGACCACTTTTCGGGGAGGCGGCCGGGGGCGATGAGTTCGGAGGCGGGCGTAGGTCTATCCGGCTGTCAGTAGCTCCGGACACAATGGCCGGAGTCACTCAACCGGGAGGATCGTCATGGCTCTGCTCAACCCGTACGTCAACTTCGGCGGCAATGCACGTGAGGCGATGGAGTTCTACCAATCCGTGTTCGGCGGGAAGCTCGACGTGTCGACGTTCGGCGACTTCCAGATGCCGGGAATCGACGCCGACGAGGCCGACAAGGTCATGCACTCACAGCTGACCACCACGGCCGGTTTCACCCTGATGGGTGCCGACCTGCCTGCCAGCATGGGTCAGGTCCCCGACGTCAGCTACATCACCATCTCGATCAGTGGCGGCGAGGCCGACGAGATCCGGGGCTACTGGGACGGTCTGGCTGACGGCGGACAGGTCGGGATGCCGCTCGAGCAGGCGCCGTGGGGCGACTACTTCGGCCAGCTCACCGACAAGTTCGGCGTCAGCTGGCTGGTCAACATCGCCGGTGCGGGGGCTCCTGCCGCCGGCTGAGCTGGATCCCGACCGGCTCGGCGGCCGAGCGGTATATTGCCCTCGATACGGCTGAGAGGGCGGTGCAGGTCGGTGGTGACGAGTTCAGCCCCGGATCGAACCGCCCGGTGAGCGCTCCGCCGTCCCGGCGAGGCGCTCCGGCCTTCGACCTACCACTGGCCGTCGGCCTGGCGTACCGACGGGCGTTTCGGCCACCGTTCGAGATTCCGTTGGCTCTGGTCGCGAATGCGGCGCTGATGACGGCCGCCTGGTTCCTGCTACCACCGCGGGTGCACGACTGGATGTTCTCGTTGCACGGGCCGCTGGCGTTCCCGGTGGTGATGGCGTCGTGGATGCTCGGCGACACGCCGTCGACCAACGTCGCCGGTCTGGACACCGACACGGCCCTGGCGGTTCTCGACGACCCGCGTTCCTTCCGGATCTGGCTGGGCGCCCGGAGCATCGTGCTGACCTCGCTGGTCGGCATACCGTGCGCCATCATCGCCTTGATCATCGGCTTCCAAGGGCAGCCGCTGGTCAAGGTCGTCTCGGCGTGTGTGGTGATCGCCATCCTCCCGTTCGGGATCCTGCCCGTCTCGGCGTGGCTCGGTCTGCTGCTGCCCTATCACCTCCGGCCGCTGCGCTGGCGATGGGACCATCGGGCCGACTGGAGACGGATCGTGCGTTGGCTGATCCTGCTGATGGCTCCGTTCGTGGTGGTTCCGGTCGTCGCGGGTCTGATCGTGGGACCATCACTCGCGCTCGCCCGGCTGGGCTTCGGCGCACCGGCCGTGCCACTGAGCCAGCCGGAGTTCGTCCTGGTCGCGCTGACGATCTGTGGCTCCGCCTTGCTCTTCGGGTGGATCGGCCTCTTGGGAGCGGGGCGGCTTCGTCGATGGCGACACGACCACCTGACCCGCTACCTGCGGGACCCGGCGGCCGGTTAGTCCGAATCCACCGACGCCTCAGCTCGACAGTTCCCAGGCCCGCCACGGTCCACGCGGTTCCGCGTCGTGCCCGGGGTCGATGCCGACGATCCGGCCGCCGATCAGCGTGGTCGTCTCGTGCCGCGCGTCCACGTCGACGATCGTCCGCTGCTCGAGCTCCTGGGATCCGAAGAACCGCTGTTCGCTCCATCGATAGAGCGAGGTGTGGCCGTGCACTTGACTGAAGGGCAGCCAGCCCTCCAGCCATCCGGGTAGCAGCTCCGACGCTGCAGCGGCCCAGAGCGGGCCGGCCGCTGGATTGGGTCGGCCGCCGCCGAGCATCTGGCCCGACCGGAACAGCAGGTCGTCTCGCCGTCCCCGCATGGCATTCAGCACCTGGGCGGTCCGCTCTGCGGTGTCCGGCGAGCCGAGCACCCGTCGCCAGTAGCCCTCGGTGAGCCCCGCGTGAGTGACCAGGGTGTCCTCATGTGTCCAATGCCGACCACTGGCGGCACCGGAAGCGGCGTCGGCTGTGTCGTGGGACAGCGCGGCAGCGACGTACATCTGCCGGTCCGACCACCACCGCCGGATCGTTCCGGCCGATGCCTCGTCGAGCTGCTCGGGCCAGGCAAAGGCACGCTCGGTCAGGTACTGGGCTTCGTGGTTGCCGACGAGCTGCAGCCACTGGTCGGGCTGCTCGCGCAGATAGCGGTCGACGGTTGCGATCACACCCGCCGAGTCGGGTCCGCGGTGGATCAGGTCACCGACCTGGATGATCGTCAGGTCCGGGGGCAGCACCCCGGTCCGCTCGTCGGCCCCGAGTCGGACGAGCTCGCGCCGCAACTCGGCCAGATGACCGCCGACGTCACCGATGACGGCCACCCGCTGACGAGATCCGTCCGAACGATCGAGCCGTCGGACCGCCGGCGCACTCACGATCCGGCGGGCGAGGTCCAGGCGCCGATCGGGACATACTGGGCGACGTTGTCCATCCGGCGCTGCGCTGCGGCGATCTCTCGAACGGCCTGCGTGACGACACTACGGTCGATCGGCGACAGTCGGTCGAGCGTCAGCAGGTCCGAAGGCGGCTCGGCGCGCTGGATCTGCAACAGCTGGTAGCGCAACCGGAGCCGCTGCAGCACGTCGAACGCCTCGATCAGGTTCTGGGCATTCTCTGTGGGCAGCATCTCCGAACCCGCGGCCACGCGCAGCCGTTCCGTCGTCGGCAGGTCGGCGGACCCCGCGCTCAGCGCCGCCCACCTGGCCAGGTTGACGATCGGCAGCAGGGCGTACGTCTTGATGTCGAAGGTCTCGGCGCGCCGGGTGAGCACGTCGAGCATCGAGTGGAACTTGGCCCGGCGAGACAACGACTCGGTCAGCAGCAAGCGCATCGTTCCGCGATGGCGTCGCAACTCGGAGAACACCTTGCTCACCGCCGTCAGGCCGGGATCGCCGTAGATCGCACGACCGTCGACCAGCAGTGATGCCATGATCGCCCCGCGATTCTTGTGCGGGGCGGCCATCCACTCCAGGCCGGCTGCGCGCCACTGGGCGTTGGTTCGGGAGAACGCCGGCCGCGGCGCCGTCGCTCCGTTGTGATCGCTGCTCAGGCCGGCACCGGCCAGCACGGAGTGGACTTCGGCGAATGCATCCCGATAGCCGGGGATCAGCGACGGCGACACCTGGTCGACGAACGCCACCGCGCTGTCGACGTCCGAGCTCGGCACCGCCTCGCGGCGTCCGTTGCTGCCGAGAGAGAGCCAGGTGAAGTCATCGACCGACAGCTCCGGATGCCGATCGAAGACGAGTTGGATGGCACGCCGGACGATGGTGTCCAGCACCGCGGAGTAGATCGCGATCACCCGGTCCGAGCTGAGCCCGCGAGCCAGCAGGTCGGTCAGCATCCCGGTGATCTGCCGGGCCCGGCTGCCCAGCTCGTCGACGGTCGCGGCCCGGCGAAGCTGCTCGTGCAGGGACACGCCCGCGGTGGTCGGCGACACGGCAAAGTCCCGCGGCGCGACGACGCCACGCAGGCCACCGGCAGCGTCGAGCACCGGCAGGAACTCCAGCTCCCGCTCGAGCAGCAGGATCAACGCCTCGGCAGCCGAGTCACCGAGCCGGACGGTCGGCACCGGGGAGTCCATCACCGCCGCAACCGGGATGCTGTCCGGCATCCGTTGCACGATCAGTCGCTGCCGGAGCAGTCCGTCGGTGACGACCCCGAAGCGGCCGGCGCCGAGCGCGACCATCGCGCAGGACAGGTGGTGTTCGGTCATCCGGCGAGCGACCTCGTACGCCGAGTCGGTCGGCCGGACCACCAGCGGTTCGGTCACGATCAGCTCGTCGACCAAACTGTACGACCGAGCGCTCGTAGCGCGGCCGAGCGCGGCCGAGAGGTGCTCGGCCAGGAACCTGGCCCCCTCCGGCGAGGTGAGCGCCGGTTCGACGACGGCTGCCGGGATGGCTGCCACCGTCACCTCACCGACCGCGACCGCACGGGGACCGACCGATCGCTCGGTCAGCATGGCGGAGAAGCCGAAGACCGCACCCGGCCCCAACCGCTCGTCTGCCGCCTCCAAGATCCGATCCCGGTCGTCCCAGAGGTCGATTTCACCCTCGACGACCACGTACGTCTCGACCGAGGGGTCGAGAAAGGCGTCGAGGATGAGCTCGCCGGCGGCGTACCGCTCGACCCGAGCCGCGTTCGCCATCGCGGCGAGCGCGGTCGGGTCGAGCGTCGCGAACGGCTGGTGTCGTTGCAGGAACGCCGCGAGCGCACTCGGATCCAGACTCGGCCATCATCACCGGCCGATCAGGAGCCCGGAGTCGGCGGATCCGGGATCTTGTAGCCGGACGGACGAACCGTCTGGTCGAGTGACGCCTTCCACGAACCGTCGGCGATGTAGGCCTTCAACGCGGTGTTCACCTTCTCGACCAGCTCCGTGTCGCCCTTCTTCACCCCGACTCCGTACAACTCGTCGGAGAAGCCCTTCCCGACCACCTTCAGCTTGCCCTTGTACTCGGGCTCGGCGGCGAACCCGGCAAGGATCACGTCGTCGGTCGTCACCGCATCGACCTCGCTACGGGCGAGGGCGGAAACGCAGTCGGAGAACTTCGAGTACTCCCGGAGGTCGATACTGCCCTTGTAGCGCTCCTTGACCAGGGCGGCCGACGTCGTTCCCGCGACCGAGCACAGCACCCGGCCGCCGAGCGTCTCCGGTCCGGTGATCTCGTCCTCGTTACGCCGGACCAGGAGATCCTGGTGGGCCTCGAAGTAGGGACCGGCGAAGTCGACCACCTTCTTCCGCTCGTCGGTGATCGAGTAGGTGGAGAGCACCATGTCGACCGCGCCACTGGTCAGCAGGCTCTCCCGGTTGCCGGGATCGGCCTGGATCCAGGTGATGTTCTCCGCCGGGACGCCGAGTGACTTGGCGACGTACGTCGCGGTGTCGACGTCGAACCCGCTGTAGCTGTCCCCGTTCTTCATCCCGAGGCCGGGCTGGTCGAAGGAGATGCCGATCCGGAGATGGCCGCCGGGGGTTGCCCCCGGCACCACGGACGGGCTCGGATTCGGCCCGGCGCTGCCCGAGCCACAACTGGACAGGAGCAGGACGACGGCGGCAGATACCGCCGCAAGCACAGTGCGGGTACGGCGAGCGTTCATCACGCCTCCTCCTCACCTTCGGCGATCGCATCCAGCTCGTCGGGCGTCACGTCGCTGCCGTACGTCGGCCCGTCGTTCGACCAGACCGCCTTGATCCGCCCGTGGGTGTGCTCCATCACCCTGGCCCTGACGATGAACCAGCCGATCACGAGCAGGATCGCGATGATCGGGATGCCGAACACCACAACGATGAACGTCGTCTTGTGCCAGAAGTAGGGCGAGGACTGCCAGCCCGAGATGCACATGCCGACCAGGACGAAGACCAGGAACCCGAGCCCGACGTAGCTGGTCCACGGATAGCCGGGGGCCGGGAACTTGCTCGCCGGAATCACACCGCGATTCACCAGAGATCGGAATCTCAGCTGGCTGAGGAAGATCGTTCCCCAGGTGAACACGACCCCGATGGCGGCAGCCTCCAGAGCGATCTCGAACGCATCCGGTTCAAGGTAGTTCAGCACTGCACCGAGGACGAAGACGACCGATGTCATCACGATGCCGGCCCACGGCACACCCTGACTGCTCATCTTCAGGGTGAACGCCGGCGCCTGCTTCGACATGCCGAGACTGCGCAGCACGCGACCGGTGGAATAGAGACCCGAGTTCAGGCTGGACATGGCGGCGACGATCAAGATGGCTTGGATCACGCTGGCCATCCAGGTCAAGCCCATCTGGGAGAACACGGTGACGAACGGACTCGTGCCGGCCGTGTAGTCGGAAGTGGGCAGCATGCAGACCAGCAGGAAGATCGAGCCGCAGTAGAAGACGCCGATCCGGAAGATCACCGCGTTGACGGCCTTCGGCACCTCCCGCTCGGAGTTCTCCATCTCACCGGCCGCGACACCCACCATCTCGATCGCCGCGTACGCGAACACGACGCCGGACATCACCAGCAGCGGTCCGTACCAGTTGTAGGGGTCCTGGGTGGGCCAGAAGCCTCCCGGATTGCTCCACAGGTTGGAGATCCCGGCCTTGTGATCGCCGACCATCAGGCCGAACGCGACGACCACCACGCCGACGACGAGGAAGACCACGATCGCCCCGACCTTGGCGATGGCGGCCCAGAACTCGAACTCACCGAAGGCTCGGGCGGACAACAAGTTGATCACCAGCACGACAGCCAGGGCGATCAAGACGGTCGCCCAGGTGGGCATGGTCGGGATCCAGTACTGGACGTACAGACCGACGGCGGACAGCTCGGCGATCCCGGTCAACGCCCAGTTCAACCAGTACATCCAACCGGTGACGTACGCGGCCTTCTCGCCGTAGAACTCACGCATGTAGGAGACGAACGCGCCCGACGTCGGACGGTGCAGGACGAGCTCGCCGAGCGCTCGCATCAAGAAGTAGGCAATCACCCCGACGAAGGCGTAGCTGATCAACAGCGCCGGCCCGACACTGTGCAGTCGGGAGGCGGAGCCCAGGAACAGGCCGGTGCCGATGGCGCCACCGATGGCGATCATCTGGACGTGCCGGCGACTGAGGGTCTGTTTGTAGCCCACCTGCTCGGCGTGGAGGTGGCTGCTGTGGTCGTTTGGCTTGGTGTCGAGTTCCGTCATGCTTCTCTCGTTTCAGGGGGCGCCCTCTTCAGGGAGAGGGTGGTCGAGATCGCCAGGCGTCGGTGACAGGCGCATGGTTTGTGCGCATGCAGCCCCGGCGGCGCCCGCTTCCACCTGCGGGGGACGGCCGGGGAGAGTGTTCAATCCAGACGTTGTTTCTGCGGGCCCGATCGCTCGGCCGGCTCGGTCGAGATCTCGGTCAGCGAGTCCGCCACGGCATCGCTCACCTGGTCGAGGTGGAACCGCATCGCATCTTCTGCCTCGACCACCGATCCGCGAGCAACTGCAGCAGCAATGCTGCGATGCTCGGCGTCGGAGTCGGACCGTCGCCGTCGTGAGCGATCGTTGAGCATCGCGGACTGACTGGACAGCGCCGTCCGAATCGAGCTGATCACCTGGGTGAACACCGGATTCTTCGACGCCTCCGCGATGGCCAGATGGAAACTCGCGTCGAACCCGATCCACACCTGCGGATCGGGTTCGGACTCCATGGTCTCGATCAGACCTTGGATCTGTTCCAGGTCCTCTTCGGTGCGCCGCAGGGCCGCGAGCCCGGCTGCCGGCACCTCGATGTGAGGACGCACCTCGAGCAGGTCGCCGGCGGAATAGCTGCCGAAGATCAACTCGTTGGGACGCCGCCCCACCACGAAGGTGCCTTTGCCGGTTCGGGTGACCGTGAGTCCGAGCGCTGCGCTGGCTCTCAGCACTTCACGGACCACGGACCGACTGACCGAGTACCTCGCGGCCAGCGCTGCTTCCGATGGCAGCCTGTCACCGACCCGGATGACGCCCGCGGCGATGGCGTCCTGGAGATCGTCCAGGACGAAACCGACCGCGGACTGACGTGGGTACACGGACAGACCGGCTGTACGGCTGTCAGACAGGTATCCCACGTGATTCACCCTCGCACCGGCCGGAATTGGCGTCAAGGCTCCAGATGTAACGACCTTGGGTCGGGTCGGCAGGGCGTCTCGCTTGGTCTGGCCGTCCGCGGTCGACACCGTCAGACTGGGATGGTGAGCGAGCGCAACGTGCTGGGCGGAGAGCTGGAGCCCTGCAGCTCCGACCCGGTGACCGGGTTCTACCGCGACGGCAGCTGCACCTGCGGGCCAGCCCGGGCGCACCACCTGATCTGCGTCGTGGCGACCTCGGAGTTCCTGACGCACCAGCGCTCGGTCGGCAACGACCTGACCACGCCGGTGCCGGAGTTCGCGTTTCCCGGGCTGAATCCAGGTGATCGCTGGTGCGTGGTGCTCGAGCGCTGGCTGCAGTCCTATGACGCCGGGCTGGCCGCGCCCGTCGTGCTGGCCGCCACCAACGAGCGAGCCCTCGATCTGGTCGAGCTGGACGTGCTGCGACAGTTCGCCGTCGACGTCCCCGACGATCTCAGCTCGTTGGGCTAACGGTCACACCGCGAGAGAGTCCAGCGGCGGGCTAGATCTCGAGGGCGGTGAGATCGACCCCGTGGCGCCCACCGGAGTAGGCGCGCACGGTCGAGTCGAGTGTCGCGGGCAGCACCGTCACCTGATCGAGCGCCAGCGAGGACGTACGCCCGTCGAGTAGAGCGAGCTGAAGCCGCGGGCTTCGCCCGATGCCCGCCTTGATCGTCGCGACCGATCCCACGTCCGCCCAACCGGCGGTCAGCCCGGCGACCTCGATACCGCGCCGGTCGACTCGGATCGCCGTCCCAGGCTGGAGATCGGCAAGATCACGACGGGCTCGGCGGAAGATCACGAAGGTGACGGCAGCCCAGGCACCGCTGAGCACGATGACCGCCGCCGAGAGCCACAGCCCGGCCGGCTGGCCTTTCGAGCGTAGCCAGATCGCGAAGCCGACCACCACGACGACGGTGATCAACAGGCTGATCATCCGGGAGCGGAACAACCGCCGGCGACGCTCCGCCTTCTCGGCGACCCGCTCGAGGTCGTACGGGACGAGCAGTTCCTCGATGGGCGCGCCGCTCATGGCCACCATCCTGCCAGTCGGGCGGCGACTGTCGACTCAGTTCTCCCGGGCACCGCGCGGCGTGATCGCCATGTGCAATCGGTATCGGTCGGCCCGATACCACGAGGTCGACAGCTCGATGGCCCGCTCACCGGCATGGGTGACCCGCTCCTGCACGAGAAGGGGCGCCCGCTTGGCGATCCCCAGGATCCGGGCCTGGTGGGCGTCGGCTGACTCGGCGCGGACCGTTTGCTCGCCGCTGGTGACGACCACGCCGTACTCGGACGCGAACACGTCGTAGAGCGCGCCCAGCTCACGCTGCAACAGTCCCGGGAACAGCGCCGACGGATAGAAGCCGACCTCATACGCCATCGGCGTCCCGTCGGCGGTCCGCAGCCGCTCCACCCGCACCACCGGACGACCAGGGCGGATCCGCAGGGCGTAGGCGACGTCGTCGTCGGCCGGTTCCTCCCGAGCGCTGAGCACGACCGTCGCGGGCAGTAGCCCGCGATCGCGCATCTCGCGGGAGAACGACGTCAGGTGCAGCCGGGAGTCGACCTGGGGCCCGGTGACGTACGTCCCCTTGCCGTGCACCCGCTCCAGGACGCCGGCCTCGACCAGGTCGGCGATCGCCTGCCGGACGGTGACACGACTCACGCCGAGCCTGACCACCAGGGCCCGCTCGGAGGGGATCGCGTCACCGGCGTTGAGCTCGGTGTCGATCAGCTGCTCCAAGATCCCCCGGACCTGTGCGCGTTTGGTCGTCGCAAATCGCTGTGGACGCTCGGAACGGTATCTGGCCGCCGTCTCGGACCGGCCGAAGTCGGGCTGCATGGGAATCCTCCCTCGGGGTCCAGACGTAGCACGCCGACCGCGGAGGTCGACACAGACCAGTTCATACCAGTATGGCCGAGCATGCCCGGTCCACCAATCTCAGTCCACTGAATCCGTTCACCCGTACCTCGACGGCTTGCGAGACGACCGGGCTGCAGGCTGATCGAAACCGTGTCGACGCGCTCTCAGCCCAGCTGGACGAAGACCGCCACCGTACGTCCGGGCACGGCGAAGGTGGCGGTCGTCTGGTCCCAGGTCGCGGACTTCACGACCGGGTCCGTACCGTCGGCCTGCACCGGGGACAGACTCCAGCCTCCTGTGATTCCCGGCACCTGCTGGTCCACCGGGTCGGGTGCGGTGTTGAACACCACCAGCACGCCTGACAGGTGCCGATCGATATCCCGCCCGACGGTGTCATCGATCCGCATCACGATCACGCCGTCGCGAGCCGACCGAGATCCCGAAACCGGAAAGCTCACCTTCTGCTGGATCTCCCGCGCCGATCCGAGCCGGAACAGGGGCGTCGAGAACCGCAGTCGGAGCAGGTCCTGCGCCTGGCCGCTCGCCGCCCGCACGTCGGTCGCGCTCGGCTTCAGGACAGGGTCGGCCAACAGCGGACGCTGATACGTCCACGTGTTCTCGTTCTCCGCCCGGATCGGCAGCCCGTGCCCGAAACCGTTGTCCTCGCCGGTCCAGTCCAAGGTGTTGAACCAGTCACCGGAGTTGTAGGAGTTCCGGTCCAGGCTCTTACTGCGGAGCAGATCAGCCCCGGCGTGCCAGAACGACGGTGTCTGAGACAGGGCCGTGAAGGACAGCGCGACCGTGTTCATCCGCACCCGGTCGGTCATCGTGGTGCCCTGCGGCAGCTTGTAGGTCAGTGCGTCGAACAGGGTCTCGTTGTCGTGGGCATCGACGTAGCTGATCACCTCGTCCGGCTGGTCCGCGTACCCCGCCGGGAAGCCGCCGTAGTCGACCTGATCACCCCGTACGACGTCGCCGGCGTGGTTGCGAAAACGGTAGGACGCCAGATTGCCCGCCAGGCCCAGCTGGACCAGGTCGGTGGCATCGGCCAGTCGTTTCCGGACCGTGTCGGCGTCGTCCGGATCGGTTCTGTTCGGGTCCGTGCCCAGTCCGGTGCCCAGCCCCTGGCGGCGTGGATCGGCGTCGAACGGTCCACCGCCGCGGACGGCGTCGCGCAGCCGATCGGAGAACGTGCCGATTCCGGTGCCGCCGAGCTGGCCCTGGGTCGCCTGGACGAACCGGGCGTTGTTCGCGACCTCGCCGAAGTTCCAGCCCTCGCCGTAGAGGTAGATCGACTTGCCGTCCACGCCGTCCTTGCGCAGCGTCAACCGGTCCAGCGCTGACCGCACGGCCACCACGTTGGCCCTGCTGTGGTGGCCCATCAGGTCGAAGCGGAAGCCGTCCACGTGATACTGCTTCGCCCACAGTACGGTCGCATCGACCATGATCTTTTGCGCCATCCTGTTCTCGGTTGCCACGTTCTGGCAGCACGTGGACGTGGTCACCGCGCCCGACGCATCGAGCCGGTGGTAGTAGCCCGGCACCATCTTGTCCAAGACCGACGCCGGCGCGTTCCCCGACGCCGTCGTGTGGTTGAACACCTGGTCCAGCACGACCCGCAGACCAGCGGCATGTAGCCCGCCGACCATCCCACGGAACTCCGCCACCCGGTGGCCGCCGTCGGCCGCGATCGTGGATGACGCGTACGAGCCCTCCGGGGCCATCCAGTGCCAGGGGTCGTAGCCCCAGTTGAAGCCGTCGGAGTCCGCCACCGCGGCGACCCGGGCCTGTTGCTGATCGCTGTCCGGTGCGAACGACCTCAAATCACCATCCGGGATCGTCTGCTCCGCCGGGTCCTCCGGGATCGAGGCGATGTCGAACGTCGGCAGCAGCTGCACGGTGTTCAGCCCGGCCTCGGCCAGCGCCTTCAGGTGGCGCCAGCCGTTGCCCGCGGTGCGGGGTTCGGCGGTGTCGGCGAAGGCGAGGTACGTCCCGCGGTGCGCTGCGGGCACGGTCACGTCGCCGATCGAGAAGTCTCGGACGTGCAACTCGTAGATGGTCGAGTCGACACGTCGGGTGAGCGGCGGTGACGGGGTGTCGCGCCACGGCGCCGGTTGCCAGCGGTCGTCGGCCAGGTCGATCGCGACCGAGCGACCGGAATCCAGGGTGAGTGCGACGCTGTAGGGGTCGGTGACCAGGTTCGTCTCGATCCGCTGCGTCTGGGGCTGGTAGGCCTTCACCTCGTAGAGATAGCGTGCGCCCGCAACGCTGCGGGGCGGTCGCGCAGTCCAGGAGCCGTCGGCGTGCTCGTCCATCGGCAGCCGGATCGCCTCTCCGGTCGGTGCGTCCGCCGCCGACCATTCCGGCCAGCACCACAGCGCGACTCGCTGCGCCGTCGGCGCCCAGACGCGGAAGGTGCCTCGGTCGCCCTGCCACTCGATCCCGTACGTCCGCTTGGCCGCTTTCGCGGAGTAGAGGGCGTCGAGAACCGGCGCGATCTGCACCCCGGTGCCGTCGATCAGCACGTTGTCCTCGCCGTACTGCCCGACGACCACCTGCCCCTTCAGCAGGCGCTTCACCAGCCGATCGGAGCCGCCGAAGCGCAGTGCGAGATAGCCGTTCAGGTATGGGTAAGCGTCGGTGACGGACGCCGGCAGCCCCTTGGGATCGAGACGGAGGTCGTAGCTCTCGTCGCTGTGGATCCGCTCCGAGTCGAAGGACAGTCCCGCGTCCCGACTTGCCTGGAGCCGCCACTGAGTCGTCGCCGTGTCGTGTGCCCGTGGCGGGGCATCGGGCGGCCAGGCCAGTAGGCCCGGCCTGAGCCAGTACGCTCTGGCCCTCGTCAGGTCGGCGGAGCTCACCGGCTGTCGTCCGTCGGCGGAGGGCAGAGGAAAGGATCCGCTGCTGGGCGCGGCAGCCAGTCCAGCGCCCAGTGGTACATCGCGATCGCCGCCGCAGCGCCGGCGTTGATCGATCGCGTGGAGCCGTACTGGGTGATCGCCACCACCCGCTCGCAGGCTGCCACCATTTCCTCCGTCAGGCCCGGACCCTCGGAACCGAACACGAGGCAGACCCGTTCCGGGAACCGGCTCGACTCCAGCGGGACCGAGCCCGGCAGGTTGTCCACACCGACCACGACGTAGCCCTTTTCGCTCATCGCTGCCGCGAAGGACGCCACGTCCGCGTGATGTTCGACACTCAGGTAGCGATCGGTGACCATCGCGCCGCGGCGGTTCCAGCGCCGCCGACCGATGATGTGGACGCCGGCCACATTGAACGCGTTGGCGGTGCGCACCATCGACCCGATGTTGAAGTCGTGCTCCCAGTTCTGGATGGCAATCCGGAGCGGATTCCTTGTGCGGTCGAGATCCTCGACGATGGCGGAGAGTTTCCAGTAGCGATAGCGGTCGATCACGTTCCGGTGGTCGCCGGCGGCGAGCAGGTCCGGATCCAGCCGATCGTCGTCGTCAGGCCACGGCTCGGGGTGAGGTCCGACGCCGGGGCCGGCGACCCGGGTCACCTCGTCCTCGCTTAGGAAACTCACAAGCTCCGACGGTACCGTTGTCACGCGTGAGCCCCTTGATCGACGCCGCGTTCCTGACGCCGATGCTGCTGCCGTCCTGGATGGACCCGCAACATCTCATCGAGACGTTCGGTCCGTACGCCCTCTGGGGAGTCGCGTTCATCATCTTCGCCGAGTGTGGACTGTTCGCGATCCTGCCCGGCGACTCGCTGCTGTTCACGATCGGCATCCTCACCGCCCTCGACACGATCCATCACTCGCTGCTGTTCGTCTGCCTGGTGCTCATCGTCGCTGCCGTGCTCGGCAATGTCTGTGGCTACTGGCTCGGACGACTGATCGGGCCGCCGCTCTTCCATCCGAGATCGGGCCTGATGGGCAAGATCTTCAGGCAGAGCTACGTCGACAAGACCCACGTGTTCTTCGAGCGGTACGGCAACCGCGCACTCATCCTGGCGAGGTTCGTCCCGATCGTCCGAACCTTTGTCACCCTGGTCGCCGGCGTCGGTCGGATGGACTTCCGTAAGTTCATCACCTACAGCGCGATCGGTGGCGTCCTCTGGGTGATCGTGGTGACCGTTGCCGGCTACTACCTGGGCAACGTGCCCTTCATCAAGAACAATCTCGAGGTCGTCCTGGCCCTGATCGTGCTCGTGTCGTTGATCCCGATGCTCGTCGAGTACCTGTTGCACCGCCGCCGAGCGAAGAAGGCAGCGGCAGCAGCCTGACGCGCGGCGCCGAGGCGCCGGGCAGCGGCACTCCGCAGGTGCCCTGAGCCTGTCGAAGGGCCACAGCACGAGCACTCAGCTGACCTGGAGCCCCTTCAACGCGTCCGCAGCAGGCTGGGTGAACTGAGGCGACGTGTCCGGGATCGAGGAGTAGAACAGTCCCGCCTCACCGTCGGTCGCGCCGGTGTCGACCACGACGATCGTCGCGGCCTCGCCCTTGGTCTTGATGCCCGGGATGTCGAAGGTCAGGTGCATCTCGATGATCCAGGCATCATGACCGTCGACCTTGGTGGCCTCGTTGCGGAGGTCCTCCCGCTCGACCGGGTTGTCGCCGTAGAACTTGCCGATCACGCACTCGGCCACCACCGCGGCGCCCTGCTGCGGCCCGTAGAACCCGTCACCGGCAAGCAGCCGGGCGATCAGCACCGCCGCCACCCAGCTCGTCTCGCCGTCGGAGCTCGTCTCCACATCGGCGGTCTGGGACCGGACGTCGCGGCCGAAGGGCGTACGGGAGTCGGGCTGCGGAGCCGAGAACGGCGGCGCCAGCCGCGGGTACGACAGGTGCCCACTCACCACCCGGTCGCCACCGGTGTCGGGGATCGGCGACGGTGTCTGCGACGGTGGCGACGGGCAGACGACTCCACTCGGGTTCGCCTGGGGACCCTGGGCGGGCGGGCCGGCGACGACACCGCTGAGTCCACGGATGGCCAGCGTCGCGAGCACGACGATCACCACCACCGCAGCCACCGCGGCGAGGATCCAGCCGATCGGACGCCGGCGCCGTGCCGCGGGAAGGGCCTGCGTCGATCCCGGCCCTGTCTCGGCACCCGTCGGGATCGGCCTGGTCGAACCCTGGGCGCGGATCCGAAGCCGGCAACCGCGGCAGTCGGCGGACCGACGTACGGGTTCGCGGTGGTGGTCGCCGACCACGCCCGGCCGTCCCAGTAGCGGAAGAGGCCGGGTTGTCCGCCCGGGTCGGGATACCAGCCTGGACCTGCGCTCACGGCGGCGAGTCTAGGCGGCGTCGTTGTGCGCCGGAGCGCTCACGAAGATCTGGCAGATGTCAGTCCCCGCAGCACCTCCAGGTCGTCGGGGCTCGGGATCCACCCGGCCGCGGCGACGTTGGCGCGCACTTGATCGGCGGAGGTCGCGCCGGCGATCACCGACGAGACCGGCGACATCGCCGCCAGTCCGCCGATCGCCACCTGCAGCATCGTCAGTCCGCGCTCATCGGCGAAGCTCTGCAACGCCTCGATGGTGTCGAAGTCCGCGTTGGCCAGCCGGTCGGGCATCTTGGCCAGCTTGGTGCCGTCCGGCGCCGGCTGGTCGCGGCGGTACTTGCCGGTGAGCAGCCCGGAGGCGAGCGGGAAGAACGGCAGCAGCCCCTGACCGGTGTGCTCGAGCGCCGGGACGAGCTCGGTCTCGATCCCGCGCTTCAGCCACGAGTACTCGTTCTGCGCCGAGACGAAGCGCGTACGTCCCGTGCTGCGCGCCGTCCAGTCGGCGTCGATCACCTGCCAGCCGGCGAAGTTCGACGAGCCGAGATAGCGGACCTTGCCCTCGGCGACCAGGTCGTCGAGCACGTCGAGCGTCTCCGCGATCGGCGTCCGGGGATCCGGGCTGTGCATCTGGTACAGGTCGATCCAGTCGGTGCCGAGCCGACGCAGGCTGGCCTCCACCGCACGCCGGACGTACCGCCGCGAACCGCGAGCGCCCCAGTCCGGGCCGTTCTCCCCACCCATGTCCATCCCGAACTTCGTCGCGACGATCACCTCGCCGCGCCGCGTGCCGAGGGCCTTGCCGAGCAGCACCTCCGAACCGCCGCGGTTGCCGTACACGTCGGCCGTGTCGAAGAGGGTGACCCCCGCATCGATGGCCGCGCCGACCACCTCCGGCACCTTCTCATCGGGCATCCGCGCTCCGAAGTTGTTGCAGCCGAGCCCCACTCGGGAGACGGTCAGTCCAGATGGTCCGAGTTGTCGATAGTCCACTCGTGCAGTCTGGCAACGTCGGCCAAGCGGACCGCGGCCCCTCTGCCTTGGACGTCGCGATCGGGCGCGACAACGATCGGCGCGGACAGCTGTCGGGCCTGGGATGGTTCAGCCTCGGGACGCGAGCCGCCTAGGCTGACAACCCCGCCAACGGAAGGCCGAACGTGAGCATCGTCGCCGGAGTCGACTCGTCCACCCAGTCCTGCAAGGTCGTCGTCTGCGACGCCGACACCGGCGAGGTGCTGCGCACCGGGCGGGCCGCTCACCCGGACGGTACGTCGGTGTCCGCCGACGCCTGGTTGACCGCCTACCGCGAGGCGACCGCCGACCCGGCGCTGCTGGCCGACGTCGAGGCGATGTCGGTCGGCGGGCAGCAGCACGGCATGGTGACGCTGGACTCCGCCGGCGGCCTCGTCCGCGACGCCTTGCTGTGGAACGACAACCGCTCCGCCTCCGACGCGGTGGACCTGATGATCGAGCTGGGCGGTGCCGAGGCCTGGGCCGAAGCAGTAGGCACGGTGCCGGTGGCCGCGATGACCGTCACCAAGGTCCGCTGGCTCGCCCGCAACGAACCGGAGAACGCCGCCCGGACCGCAGGCGTCGTGCTCCCCCACGACTGGCTGACCTGGCAGATCGGTGGCCGAAGCTTCGCTCCGGTGACCGACCGCGGCGACGCCTCGGGCACCTGCTACTTCGACGCGACGAGCAATCTCTACCGCGACGACATCGTCGAGCTCGCGTTCGGTCGGCAGCTCGAGCTGCCGCGGGTGGCGGCGCCCTCGGAGGTCGTCGGTGAGACCCCGGAGGGAATCAAGCTCGCCCCGGGCACCGGGGACAACATGGCCGCGGGCCTCGGGCTCGGGCTGACCCACGGATCCGCGGTGGTCTCGCTCGGCACCAGCGGGACCGCCTTCGCCCAGAGCGCGCGCCAGACCTCCGACCCCTCCGGAGTGGTAGCCGGGTTCGCCGATGCGACCGGCGCCTACCTGCCGCTGGTCTGCACGCTCAACGGCGCCCGCAACCTGGCCGCGACGGCCAAGCTGCTCGGAGTCGACTTCGACGAGTTCAGCCGCCTCGCGCTGAGCGCGCCGGCAGGCTGCGAAGGTCTGTCGTTCATTCCGTACCTCGAGGGCGAACGTACGCCGCCGTTGCCGTATGCGAAGGGTGAGCTGGTCGGTCTCGACCTGGCGAACTTCACTCCGGCGAACATCGCCCGGGCAGCGATCGAAGGGATCCTGTGGAGCCTCGCGTACGGCCTCCGCACTCTCGCCGACTGCGCCGGCGCGCTCGACCGGGTGATCCTGACCGGCGGCGCGGCGCAGTCGAAGGCGGTCCAGGAGATCGCCCCGGCAGTGCTCGGCCTTCCGGTGACGGTGACGGCTGTCGAGGAGAGCGTGGCGATCGGCGCAGCCAGGCAGGCGGCCTGGGCGCTGACCGGCGAGCTACCCGAGTGGCCGGTCCCGCAACAGCGCGAGCTGCACCCGAGCGACGACGACGTCAAGACCGCCGACGAGATCCACGAGCGCTACCACGGCATCGTCTCCGCGCACTACACGAGGCTCTGATTGATTGCATCACGCTCGCGCCGCCGGCGCATTCACCGAGTCGATCGTCACTCTTCGTGCGACGAAAAGCGTGTCGCACTCATCGATCCTCTCTCTCCGGGCGCCGGCTTCAGACGCTCGCGAGATGCGGTCGTCGCTCCTCGCGAAGACGGAGAAGCGTGTCTTCGCTCGCTCGCTCCTCTGGGTCCATCCACGTGGTTGGTCTATTGAGTCTGCGGGGGCTGGTAGCCGCCCTGGCCACCCTGTTGTGGCGGGTTGGCGCTCGGCGGGGTATATCCGCCTTGCTGCTGCGGACTCTGGTACCCGCCCTGGCCGCTCTGCTGCGGCGGGGAATAGCCACCACCCTGCTGCGGGGTGTAGTAGCCGCCCTGGCCCTGGTTGCTCTGCGGGTTGTTCTGCGGTGGAGTGTACGGACCCTGGTTCTGCGGCTGGTTCTGCTGCGGGTGGTTCTGCTGCGGCTGGGGCTGGTACTGCTGCGGGTCGGGCAGAGCATCGGCGGACGGACTGCCGGCCTGCATCGGGGTGTTCGACGGCTGCTGCGGCAGGCCCTGCTGCTGGTCGCCGCGGTAGGCGATCTCACCGAAGCTCACGGTCGGCGCCTGCCGGACGGTCGGGTCGTTGACCTCGAAGTACGTCGCCTTCTCGAAGTGGAACATGTTCGCGATGATGTTCGTCGGCACGGACTCGACCTTGGTGTTGTAGACCCGCACGTTGGCGTTGTAGAACCTGCGGCCGGCGGCGATCCGGTCCTCGGTCTCGGCGAGCTGCTTCTGGAGCTCGAGGAAGTTCACGTTGCTCTTCAGGTCGGGGTAGGCCTCGACGCTCACGATCAGGTTGCGTACGGCACCGGAGAGCGCGGACTCGACATCGGCGCGCTGCTGACTCGGCAGGGCCCCCTCGGCCTGCGACAGCTGCTGCGCCTGGGCACGGAGACGGGTGATGTCCTCGAGCGTGTTGCGTTCGTGGGCGGCATAGGCACGCACGGTCTCGATCAGGTTCGGGATCAGCTCGTAACGCCGATTGAGCTCGACATCGATCTGCCGCCAGGACTCCTGGATCAGGTTCCGGGACTTGACGAACCCGTTGTACGCGCTCATGGCGACCAGCGCGATGATCGCGACGATCACCACGATGATGATGATCACAACGATGGCAGTACCCATCGACGACTCCTCAGCTCGGCACCGGGATGGTGCGCCCTCAGGCTAGTAGACGGATGGGTCCCCCGTTCCGATACCTGTCCGGGGCCAGCACATCCCAGGGCACATACCGCTCCGGGACCGACCTCTCAGGCGAGCCCGAGATCGGCGAGGCTGACGGCGAAGCGGTACGGCAGCCCGGCGTTCTCGATGACCTGCTGCGCGCCGGTGTCTCGATCGACGATCGTCGCCACACCGACCACCTCGGCACCGGCCTCGCGGAGCGCTTCGACGGCGGCGAGCGGGGAGTTGCCGGTCGTAGTGGTGTCCTCGACGACAAGCACCCTGCGACCCTCTACCGGAGTGCCCTCGATCCGCCGCTGCATGCCGTGCTTCTTGGCCTCCTTGCGCACCACGAACGCGTCCAGCCGCTCGCCGGCAACGGCCGCGGCGTGCAGCATCGAGGTGGCCACCGGGTCGGCGCCGAGGGTGAGACCGCCGACGGCATCGAAGTCCCAGTCGGCAACGACCTGGCGCATGACCCGGCCGACGAGGGGAGCAGCCACACCGTCCAACGTCACCCGCCGCATGTCGACGTAGTAGTCGGCCTCCCGGCCCGAGGACAGGGTCACCCGGCCGTACACGACGGCGAGCTCCCGGATGCGGTCGATCAGGGCGGACTTGTCGTCGCCGGCAGTCTCGTCGGTCTCAGGCGTCAGGCTCACGAGCCACCACCCTAAACGGTGGGGGTGCCGGGCTACGACTTGTTCTTCGTGCTTGCCAGGTGGCCGAAGCCGATCGAGCGGTCCGGAGAGTGGAACAGGTCCTGGCAGGTGGTCAGGGTGATCAGGGCCTGGGTCGGCGTGGCCTCGGGCTGGCCCGGGACGGGATCCAGGACCCAGTTCGCGGTGTCCTCAACGGTCAGGTCGCGTGGTGCGGTGTCGAGGACGTACGTGTAGATCGCCGCGCGCGTCTCGACGACGATCTGGTCGCCCTTGTCCAGCTCCAGCAGACGCGAGAACGGCTGGCCGTGGGTGACCCGATGGCCGGCGATCGCGAAGTTGCCGACCTGGCCGGGTTGGGCGCTGGTCGGGTAGTGACCCACGCCGCGGGAGAGGATCGACAGATCGGTCCCTTCCAGGATCGGCACCTCGTACGCGGCGCCGAACTTCGGGATCCGCAGCAATGCGATCGCATCGCCGGGGACGGCTGTGGTCTTGATGTCCTGCAGCTTTTTCGGGCCGGTCGTCGGAGGCGCCGCCGGCTCGGACTCCCACTTCGTACGCAGCCCCGAGGTCTCCTGCTCGAACGCATGTCGCGACACGACATTGGTGCCGAAGTACTGGTACGCGACCCAGCCGAGACACCCGAGGCCGCCCAGCAGCAGGAGCAGGCCGATGACGCCGAGAACCGACGGCCGCCGCCGTCGCTCGGAGCGGGGCGGATCGACGGTCGGAGCGCTCACCGCACCCATTGTGCACGCAGGCCTGCGCAACAAATCTGCGTAACAAAATCGTTGCGCAGCGGACCTACCATCAAAGCAGGACAGTTGTCGACGAAGTCGAAGCGCGTACGGGCGCAGTAGCGGGTCGTCTCTTCCCCCCGGGTCCTGAGCAGAAGAGGAAGCGGGATGGTCGCGTTGTTCACATTTGCCGCCGGCATGCTGGTGACGCTCTTGATCGTCTTCGGGATCGAGATGCGCCGTCGCCGGATCGAGGCCCGCCGCTTCCACTGGCAGTTCGGGATCTACCAGGGCGGCCGACTCGTCCACGCCGTCCCGATCGACGACATCGACCACGTCGAGGACAAGGCACATGACTGCAGGTGCTCGCCCTGGAGCGAGCGCTTCGAGCGCGGCGACGGATCGTACGGCGATGTGATCTACCACCAGCGCGTCCGGCGGTAGTTGCACGGTTCGCCGCGCCGGACATAACGCCGAGTACCTGCGCCGGGTGCCGTGATCACGACGAGGGAAGATCGGATCCTCAGGGGCTGAGCGTGCGCGAGCCGGAAGATACGCCGGCAAGCGTCGTCAGCGAAGCCCCCGATCCGATCTGGACTGAGGAGTGAGCACGGCACTCGAGGGTCGAAACCGCACGGCGCACACAGACAGGTGCCGTGATCACGACGAGGGAAGATCGGATCCTCAGGGGCTGAGCGTGCGCGAGCCGGAAGATACGCCGGCAAGCGTCGTCAGCGAAGCCCCCGATCCGATCTGGACTGAGGAGTGAGCACGGCACTCGAGGGTCGAAACCGCACGGCGCACACAGACAGGTGCCGTGATCACGACGAGGGAAGATCGGATCCTCAGGGGCTGAGCGTGCGCGAGCCGGAAGATACGCCGGCAAGCGTCGTCAGCGAAGCCCCCGATCCGATCTGGACTGAGGAGTGAGCACGGCACTCGAGGGTCGAAACCGCACGGCGCACACAGACAGGTGCCGTGATCACGACGAGGGAAGATCGGATCCTCAGGGGCTGAGCGTGCGCGAGCCGGAAGATACAGTGCAGGCGTGGCGTCGCAGTGGAAAGCCGAGCGGATCAGGTCCTCGACGACCACGATCTTCGCCGAGATGTCGGCGCTCGCGGTGGCCACCGGCTCGGTGAACCTCGGCCAGGGTTTCCCCGACACCGACGGGCCGGCGTTCATGCTGGAGACGGCTCGGGAGGCGATCGCGACCGGAGTCAACCAATACCCACCAGGACGCGGGATCGCGCCGCTGCGTCGGGCGATCGCTGCGCACTCCGCCCGGCACTACGGCCTGCAGTACGACGCCGACACCGAGGTGCTGGTCACCACCGGCGCGACGGAGGCGTTGTCCAGCGCGATCCTGGCGTTCGTCGACCCTGGCGACGAGGTGATCGCGCTCGAGCCGTTCTACGACTCCTACGCCGCCTCGATCGATCTGGCCGGCGGCCGGCGGGTGGGCGTCGGCTTGTTCGGGCCCGATTTCACCCTCGACCTCGACGAGCTGGCCGCCGCGTTCACCCCGCGCACCAAGGCGCTGTTGATCAACTCACCGCACAACCCGACCGGGACGGTACTCGATCATGATCAACTGGCCGAGGTCGCCCGGCTGGCGGTCGAGCACGACGTGATGGTGATCTGCGACGAGGTGTACGAGCACCTGGTCTTCGACGACGCCCGACATGTCCCGCTCGCAACGTTCCCCGGAATGCGGGAGAGAACCATCCGGATCTCCTCGTCCGGCAAGACGTTCTCGGCCACCGGGTGGAAGATCGGCTGGGCGCTCGGCGCTCCCGAGCTGATCGACGAGGTCACCGCCGTCAAGCAGTTCCTCACCTACGTGTCCGGGGCGCCCTTCCAACCGGCGATCGCCCGTGCGCTGGACGAGGGAGACGGCTGGGTGGAGTCGTTGCGGGTCGATCTGCAGCGGCGTCGCGATCGGCTGGCCGACGGACTGCGCGGGATCGGTCTGGAGCCGGCGATCCCGCGCGGGACGTACTTCATGACCACCGACGTACGCCCGCTGGGCTATGCCGACGGCGTCGAGTTCTGTCGCGACCTGCCTCGTCGCTGCGGCGTGGTGGCGATCCCGCACCAGGTCTTCTACGACGACGTCGAGGCCGGCCGTCCGTACGTCCGGTGGGCCTTCTGCAAACGGGACGACGTACTGGACGAGGCACTCGCCCGCCTGAGTCGCCTCTCCTGAGCCGTGCCTTCATCCCCCGAAAAGTGGGCGCAAACAACAATGTCGAATCGATTCAGCATGTTGTTCGTGCCCGCTTTTCGGGAGACGGGACCGGTCTGGGAACCGGGCAACCGGGGATGCCGGGACGTCGCAGAACGTCAGGGGCGGCGGCGGCCGAACCACCGGACGGCCGCAGGCGTCCACAGGATGGCGACAGAGATCACGACGTACGCGATCGGCGCGGCCGCCCACGCCCAGCGAGCGTGTAGCCACCAGACCAGCCAGCCGACGGTCGCGGCCCCGAGCAGGGTGTAGAACACCTGCGCCCAGCGCCGACCCGACAGCAGCAAGAACGCGGCCACGAACGCGACAACCGGCAGTCCGAACAGCGGGATCGCCAGTCCGTCCAGCAGCCGGGCCGAGAACCGGTTGAGCATGATCAGCACCTGGCCGTCGAAGTCCTGGTCGGCCTGAAGCCGAGCCTGGAGCGCCGCGGCCAGCAACCAGCCCAGCGCCAGCGCGCAGACCCAGAGCGTCGAGGCCGTCACGGTCATGCTCGCGGACATGGCGACCACGGCAGGACGCTGGCTCCGCTGGGGCGGCTGGACGACGTACGTCGCCGGTTGCGGAACGGTCGGGTTTCCCGGTTGATAACCGGTCGAGATCGGCGGATAACCCGTCGGCGGCTGCGCGTAACCGCCGATCGGCGGCGAGTAACCGGGCGCGGACGGCGGCACCGGCTGACTCGGCGGCACGAACTGCGGCTGATAGGCCATGCGCTCCAGACTACGGAGTGGCCGACGCTGCCTGCTGATCACTGCGGACCGCGGAAGAAGTCGAACGGCGGATCGGGAGAGGGCGAGACGTCGGATCCACCGAATGGCCGTGCCCCGGCGACCAGCTGGGCGATCCGAGTGCCGTGCAGGACCCGGTAGGGATATGGTCCGGACCCGGCGCGGTGCGCGTACGCCGCCACGGGCAGCGGCAGAGCGGAGGCCGCGACGATGACGTTGCCGAATCTCCGACCCTTCAGCGTGGACGGTTCTGCCGACCACATCAGGTGCGCAAACGCTTCGAGCAGACCCGCGGCGACCCTGCGGCCGTACAGGAACGGGCCGCGGTCGGTGACGTTGACGACCGCGATCCCGCGCGGTGCGACCACCCGCGCGACGTCGCTGAAGAACTCCGCCGTAGTCAGGTCCGACGGGACCCGAGCGCCGAGAAAGGCGTCGACGATCACGAGGTCGGCGTACCCGTCGGCGAGCGCGCCGATGCCGGTCAGGCCGTCGACGGCCCGCACCTTGATCCCGCTCTGCTTCGGCAGCGGCAACCACTCGCGAACCCACTCGGTCAGCGCCGTGTCCGGCTCCAGCACCACCTGGGCCGAGCTCGGTCGGGTGGCGGCGACGTAGCGCGGGATGGTCATCGCGGCGCCACCGACGTGTACGACCCGGATCCGCTCGCCCGGCGGCGCCAGCACGTCGATCACGTCGGTAATCCGCTGGACGTAGTCGAACTCCAAATTGGTCGGGTCGTCCAGGTCGACGTAGGACTGATCCGTCCCACCGATCCGCAGGGTGTAGGCGTTCGATCGTGCCGGGTCGCGGATCAGAACGGTGCCCGGACGGAGGACGACGGCATGCTCGGCCAGCGGAGTCTCCTGCTCTAGCAGCCCTCGGCGCCCGAGGCCGAGGCGGCGGCCCGCGCCGCGATGAGCCGGCACACTGTGTCCGAGGCGACATCGGCCGCCGAGTCGAGATCATTGAACAGCCCGACCTGGTTGAGGCTGGCGCAGCCGTGGACGATCGCCATGAACTGCGGGATGACATCGACGGCCGTCTGGGCATCGCCGCCGGTCGCGACCAACGCGCGGAGCAGGATGGTGTCGCTGACGGCACGACCGGCGTCTCGCAGCTCGTCGTCATGCACTCCGCGGAGCTCGGTCGCGTACACGACATCGAAGCCGGTCCGTCGGGTTGCCGCGAAGTGGACGTACGCCTTCGCTGCGGCGGCGATGCCCGCAACCGGGTGGGTGCCGTCCGCGTCTGCGGCATCCGCGGCCGACCGCATCGCGTCGTCGAGATCGTGCGCGGCCTGGGCCGCGACAGCGACGAGGAAGTCCTGCCGGCTGGGGAAGTGCCGGTAGGGTGCTGCTGCGCTGACCCCCGTCCGACGCGCCGCCTCGGCCACCGACAGTGCCGGCAGCCCGCCCTCGGCGATCAGCTCCGCGCCGGCGTCGATCAGCGCCGCCCGCAGGTCACCGTGGTGATATCCCACGCCGCACTCTCCCCTCGTCGGGATCCGATGTAAGACAGATCATACATTTCCGCTTGCGCTCTATGTTAGTCCACTCTTACTATGTTAGAGACCACTAACAAGGAGGAAGTCCCAATG
The DNA here is from genome assembly GCA_963797165.1 of uncultured Actinomycetota bacterium. Taxonomy (GTDB): domain Bacteria; phylum Actinomycetota; class Actinomycetes; order Propionibacteriales; family Propionibacteriaceae; genus Microlunatus. Next base: position 279,622 of record CAWCOM010000010.1, on the reverse strand, counting down.
AGCACACTGCCTTGGGGAACCATGAACGGCTGGCTGCGCCTCGATGTCGAGGAGCGCACCACCAGGACCCAGCGTCGGTTGAACGCCCGGGCCGTCCGCGCCGCGCAGAGTGCGCAGGCAGCCCCCGTCGTTCGCACAGCGATGCCGAACCCGGTCGCCCAGCCCGTTGCCGTACAGCCGGTCACCGTCCGCCCGGCCATGGCCAAAGCCGACTGCACGGAAGCCGCCTGACCGCTCGATCAACACGTTTGCCCCATCAAGGTGCGTTCGCCCCGGCTGCAGCCGGGGCGAAAGCATCTTGGTGGGGCGAACTCTTGGGGTCGGCGCCAGGATCCCCTGCCAGATGACCCCCAAGAACGTCAGGCGTTGACGGGCTCCGGCGTGACGGCCACCAGACCGTCCTTGCCCTCGTCCACGTCGAACGCCACGGTGTCACCGTCGCTGACCTGGCCGGACAGCACCTGGCGGGCCAGCTCGTCCTCGATCGTGGTTTGGATCAGCCGCCGCAGCGGACGGGCGCCGTACACCGGATCGAATCCGGTGAGCGCCAGCCACTCCCGCGCCGCCGCAGTCGCCTCGACACCGATCCGCCGATCGGCCAGCCGCGCGTTCAGCCGCTTGAGCGCGATCTCCACGATCTGGGCCAGCTCCTCGGTTCCGAGCGCGTCGAACAGCACGATCTCGTCGAGCCGGTTGAGGAACTCGGGCTTGAACGAGCTGCGGACCACGTTCATCACGGCCTGCCGCTTGGTGTCCGCGTCCAGCGTCTGATCGGCCAGGAACTGCGAACCCAGGTTGGAGGTCAGGATCATCAACACGTTACGGAAGTCGACCGTACGTCCCTGGCCGTCGGTCAGCCGACCGTCGTCCAGCACCTGGAGCAAGATGTCGAACACCTCGGGATGGGCCTTCTCGACCTCGTCCAGCAACAGCACCGAATAGGGTCGACGGCGGACCGCCTCGGTCAGCTGGCCACCCTCCTCGTAGCCGATGTAGCCGGGTGGGGCACCGACCAGGCGGGCGACCGAGTGCTTCTCGGAGTACTCGCTCATGTCGATCCGGATCATCGCCCGCTCGTCGTCGAACAAGAACTCCGCCAGCGCCTTGGCCAGCTCGGTCTTGCCGACGCCGGTGGGGCCGAGGAACAGGAAGGAACCGGTCGGCCGGTTCGGGTCGGAGATACCGGCGCGCGAACGACGTACGGCATCGGAGACCGAACGAACGGCCTTCTTCTGGCCGATCAGCCGCTCCCCGAGCCGATCCTCCATCGACAAGAGCTTCTCTGTCTCGCCCTGCAGGAGGCGCCCGACCGGGATACCGGTCCAGTTGGACACGACCTCGGCGATGTCGGAGGCGCTGACCTCTTCGGACACCATCGGCTTGGTCAGACTCTCGGCCTCGTCGGCGCGAGCGAGCTGGCGCTGCAGCTCCGGGATCTCGCCGTAGCTGATCTCGCTGGCCCGTTGCAGGTTCCCCTCGCGGAGCACCCGGTCGGCCTCGATCCGCAGCTCGTCGATCTTCGCCTTGAGGTCACCGACCTGGTTCAGGCCGTGCTTCTCGGCCTCCCAGCGCGCCTCGAGCCCACGGAGCTCCTCCTCGGCATCGGCCAGCTCACTCTCCAGTCGGTGCAACCGCTCCTTGCTACCGGGATCGGTTTCCTTCTCGAGCGCGAACCGCTGCATCTTCATCCGCTCGACGCTGCGCCGGAGCTGGTCGATCTCCTCGGGCGAGGAGTCGATCTCCATCCGCAGCCGGGACGCTGCCTCGTCAACCAGGTCGATCGCCTTGTCGGGCAGCTGGCGGGAGGTGATGTAGCGATTCGACAGGCTGGCCGCGGCGACCAGGGCGCCGTCGGTGATGACCACCTTGTGGTGCGCCTCGTAGCGTTCGCGCAACCCGCGCAGGATCGCAATCGTGTCTTCGACGCTGGGCTCACCGACGTACACCTGCTGGAACCGGCGCTCGAGCGCGGGGTCCTTCTCGATCCGCTCGCGGTACTCGTCCAGGGTGGTCGCGCCGATCATCCGCAGCTCGCCACGGGCCAGCATCGGCTTCAGCATGTTGCCGGCGTCCATCGCGCCTTCGCCGGTCGCGCCGGCACCGACGACGGTGTGCAGCTCGTCGATGAAGGTGACGACCTGGCCCTCGGCGTCCTTGATCTCGGTCAGCACGGCCTTCAGCCGCTCCTCGAACTCACCGCGGTACTTCGCGCCGGCCAGCATCGAGCTGAGGTCCAGCGAGACGAGCCGACGACCCTTCAGCGAGTCCGGTACGTCGCCGGCGATCAGTCGCTGCGCCAGCCCCTCGACGACGGCGGTCTTGCCGACGCCGGGCTCACCGATCAGCACCGGATTGTTCTTGGTCCGCCTGGCCAGCACCTGGATCACGCGGCGGATCTCGGTATCGCGGCCGATCACCGGGTCGAGCTTGCCGTCCCGGGCCTGCGCCGTGAGGTCGACCCCGTACTGGTCGAGGGCGGAGGTCGTGCCCTCCGCCTCGGCGCTCGTCACCCGCTTGCTGCCGCGGGCGTCGTTGAACGCCTTGGTCAGCGCATCGGGACCGACCTTGAGGTCACGCAGAATCCGGCGCGCGTCGGACTCGACCGCGGCCAGGGAGATCAGCAGGTGCTCGGTCGCGACGAACGAGTCACCGAGTGAGTCGGCACGGTTCTCGGCATCGGCGAGAACTCGGGCAAACGCGCCGGAGAGGGCCGGCTGGCTGACCGAGGAGCCGCTCGCCGACGGCAACTTGGCGATTGCCCCCTGCGCCGCAGCGTCGACCACTGTCGGATCGCCGCCTACTGCGCTGATCAGGGGCGCCACTGTGTTGCCCGGCACCATCAGCAATGCGTGCAGCAGATGCACCGGCTCGGCGTTGGGATTGCCGGCGGTGAGTGCGTTGCGGAGTGCAGCCGAGACCGCGTCCCGGCTCTTGGTGGTCAGCTTGTTGGTGTCCATACAGGTCCTTCGAGTGTGCTCCGAACTGAGTTGAGTCTACTGGGCTCAACTCTGCTTGCGAAGAGGCTATTCCGGGTTGAGCGTTCAGGGCTCAACTCTGTACGGCCTCGGCACTCGATTGCCAACTCCCACCGCCGGCCTGTATTCGCCCCCTCTCGGCACGGGCAGATCATCGGCGGGGCGAACACAGCGAGGTAGAGCGGAGGAGCATGGACCTGATCTCTTCCGGGAGTCGTCCCAGGAGAGCTCGCAAAGGGCGTCGGTGTTGCCGGCCACAGAGGCGCTCAGCCCCCGGATGCTCCGCGGAAGCCCTCGGCCTGCACCGACTCGTCGGCCACGCGAACCCCATAGTGGTAAGCGAGTTTGCCACCGAGGAAGCCCGAGGCGCCGACGACAGCCAGCCCGACGATGCTGAGGATGAGCGGACCAACCGGAGCCGCTTCCCAAGATCCGCTGCTCCGGTATCGCCAGATGAAGCTGATCAGGAAGATCACCAGTGCGGTGGAGTTCAGCACGGCGTGCATCCGTCCGGTCGCGAAGACCCTGGTGTGCCGGGGCAAGGTCAGGAGGTCCATCACGCCGAAGACTGCGGCCAGCGCTGCCCCGATCACACCGACCAAGGTCAGCCACATCGCACCGACGGCCCAGCTGTGCGGCGCGGAACTGCCGTAGGACGCCAGGTCGAACACCAGGGCACACACCCACGCGCCGATCGGCAGGGTCACCACGATCGGGTGAACCGGGTGGCCGTACGTGCCGGCCAGCAGCGACCGCGGACGCTTGGACTCACGGTGACCGCTCTCCAATGGATGATCGTCGTTCATGAAGCCTCCGTTCTACCGAACGACCCGCACCAGAAGCCATCCCCGGTGGGACGCCCGACCAACCTCCACTGACATCTCGGCTCGCGGTGGACGGCGAGCCAGCCAGGTGACGAGCCCACCTGGGCGTGCTCTCGACGGCACCACCGTCACCATCCCATACCCAGGACGACTCGTTTTAGTCGTTGACGGACTCACACCTTGCACGAGTCGCGGGACACGGAAGGATGACGACGACCGTGGCCCGCCGCGACCGGGAGGACAGCTGGGAGGCTCCTCGGTCGAGCGCTGATCACCTCCGGGGGTGATCAGCCTTCGGGTAGGTACGTTTGCACGCCAAACCGGCTGGGAAGTGTCGCTGTGGTCGAGCAACCGCGCCGCACGCCGGCGGCCCTCACGGGCGTGGCGCTGCGGTGGTACAGGGCGAGCACCCCTCCCGTGAAGTCTGGAGGCACCGCGAACATGTCTGCTTCTGCCACTCGTCCGCGACCGGTCGTGCCGGTCCGCACCATCGTCGTCACCATTGCTCTCGTCCTGCTGACTGCGCTCGCGCTGCTCCTGGTGTACGAGCTGCGGCAATCTGTTGATCAGTATCATCTGCGGCGGCCTCACCTACGGCACCCTGAAGATCGTCGGAGTGCCGTTCGCCGGACTCATTGCACTCTTCGTCGCCGTCGCCGACCTGATCCCGTTGATCGGCGCCACTCTCGGTGCGGTGGTGGCCATCATCGCCGCCGGCACACACTCCGTCACGGCATTGATCGTCACCGTGGTCTTCTTCGTCGCCTACCAGCAGCTCGAGAACCACGTGCTCCAGCCACTGATCCTGTCCCGGACCGTCAAGTTGAACCCGCTTGCCGTGCTCGTCGCCATCCTGGTCGGCGTCGACCTGCGGGCATCCTCGGCGCGCTGCTTTCCATTCCCGTCGCGGGAATCATCCAGGTGATCATCCGAGACGTATGGAGCCATCGTCGAGGGGAACCCAAGTGGGTGCCCACCACCGGCGAAGAGCACCGCCCCGTCGTGCTCGGAAGGGGCGGCATACCTACACAGCCGTAGTCTTCCGACGCCCCGAGAACTAATGCCATGTTGATTGGCGCCGCGATCGGCGGGTATACGTTCGATGTTGGAGATTACCGTCAGGAAAGGAAATGAAGATGGAAATCATCGGGGTCATCATCGCAGGCATCGTCATCGGATTGCTCGGTAAATTCGTCGCTCCGGGAAACAAGGACAACATCCCGCTGTGGCTGACACTGATCTGTGGGATCGGTGGCGTACTCATCGGCTGGTGGATCTATACGCTGTTCGGCGGCAACGGGAGCCCTGGAGTCGACTGGACCCGATGGATCATCGCCATCGTGGTCGCCGCCGTGCTGGTGGTCATCGCATCCACGGTCACCGGGCGGAACACGTCGAAGCGGGCATAGGCCGAAGCCCCTGACGCCGCCGGTTTCTCTCGACCGGCGGCGTCGGCCTGCGCGGGTGCTGGGCGTGCCGGAGTTCGGTTGCACATTCCGATGCTCCGATGAGCCTGGAGCGTCACCCGAACTGGCGTCGCGGGCGCGCGATACGGACTGCCTCTGCCAGCTCTTCGTGGTGTCTTCGACATCGGGCCCTGGCAACCTCCCTCTCGACATCGAAGTCGCAGCCGCGCGCAGCTACGCAGGCGCCGACTGCTACCTCGTGACGGCAGCAGTCAGCCGGGGAGTCGAGCCGTCACGCGAAAGCCGCCGGCCTCCGGTCCGGCGAACAGTTCACCGCCCGCTGCCTGCAATCGCTCCTTCAGACCGCGGAGACCGAGCCCGGAGTGCTCGGTGGGCAGACCTGCCGCAGGACCCTCCCCCGATCGGTTGCTGACGTCGACCCGGAGCACCGCCGGCTCCCAGGCAAGGGCGACGTTCACGGTCGAGCCTCGGCCGCCGTGCTTGATCACGTTCGCCAGCGACTCCTGGATCACCCGGAACGCGACATGATCGAGTTCCGGTGTCAGCTGTCGGGGTTCGCCCGACTGCCGAACCTCGACGGCGATCTGGCACGCCTCGGTCAGCTCGACCAGCTGACCGAGCTCGGCCAGACTCGCACCGGGGCGGTCACCGTCGGGCGTCCGCAGCAGACCGAGCAGGCTGCGCAGTTCGCGCATGGCCTGGGTTCCGGTCCGCTCGATCAGCTCGAGGCTGCCGCGCAGCTGGTCCTCGCCGGCGGCTCGGTTCCGACGTACGCCTGCTGCCTGCAGCACGATCCCGGTCACCGAGTGCGCCACGATGTCGTGCAGCTCGCGGGCGAGCCTCAGTCGCTCGTCGGCCAAGGCCAGCGCGGCCTCGGCCGCCCGTGTGGCCTCGCGCAGCTCCGCGGCTCGCGCGGCAGACCAGGCGAAGCGGGCAATCGTCCAGACCATGCCGTACAGCACGCACCAGACCAGGACGGTCACTGCCGTTCCGGTGTCGCCACGCGGGTTCAGGGTCGCCGTGTTGTACGAGGCGATCACGATCGCCGGAACGACGGCGAGCAGGGCGAGAACCGCCTCACGAAGATCGCGATGCCGGGCGACGGCGTACAGCGCGATCAACAGCGCCATGAACGGCTGGTAGTAGGGCAGCGTCAGCGACCAGCCGATCGAGTACGACCATGCGATCGCGTAGCAGGGCCACGGATATCGGCGACGGAGCAGCAGAGAGCCGAACACGAGCACCGTCGTGATCAGCACGACGGGAATCGGTAGCCGGACTCCTGAGCCGCGGACCTCGGCGTGGAGGCCCCAGAGCGCGAGGTCGACGACGGCCGCGACGATCAGTAGCGCGGCATCGGCGACGGAGAACAACCGTCGGCGAAGACCCCCGCGCGGGATCAGCAGCCGAAGGCGCCGGGGCAGATCACGCAGTACCACGGCCGCCTGCCCGGGTGAGGACGATAGCTGTCGACGTCCGGGCCGACCGGTGGCGGAGCGGTCGGCGTGGGCGGATCGTTGCGGGCCGCTTCGGTGACGAAGGCCAGCACGGCCTCGGCCGCCTCGTCGGCCGTGGGGTGGCCGGGTCCCTGGGGGACTTCGACATCGTCGATGTCACCCGCGTACGCCACGTCGAGCTCGACCGCGACGGGCGCCGTGCCGCTCACCTCTGCGGGCGCCGGCAGGATCTTGCCGTCGATGGTGAGCAGGGCCGCATCGGTCCGGATCCGGCAACGGGCACGCACCTCGGGTCCATCGGGCTCCGGCTGGACCGGCCCGGACGGCTTCGCAACCGTGGCGGAGGGATGGAGAAAGATCACTGCGGGATCGAGCAGCGAACCGAACCCGAGAAACGGGCCGGTGGTGTTGTCGGACTCGACGCGGTAGACCTCGACCGTGGTAGGCACGGCGCCATTATCCAGCCGGACCCCGGACGAGCCCAACGGTAATCGTGCGCACGTCTCAGCCCGGTTGCACCAAGCGCGACTGGTATGCCAGGACAACCGCTTCCGTACGATCGCGAGACCCGGTCTTCATCAGGATCCGGGAGACGTGCGTCCGTACGGTTGCCTCGCTGAGGAACAGCTCCCGGGTGATGTCGCCGTTCGACATCCCGTGCGCCATCAGCACCAGCACCTCGCGTTCACGAGGCGTCAACGCCGCCAACCGCCCACCGGCGCCGACGCCGACCCTCGGGCTCGCGGAGATCGCCTTGATCACCTGACCGGTCACCGAAGGGTCGATCCAGGAGTTCCCGGCGGCGATCGCAAGCACTGCGTCGATGAGGTGGATCGGCGCCTCGTCCTTCACCAGGAAACCGCTGGCCCCCGCCCGCAGCGCACCGAACACTGACTCGTCGTCGTTGAACGTCGTGAGCACGAGCACCTTCATCACGTCGTCGCCCCCCGTCGTGTTCTCGACCAGCACCTTGGTGGCCTCGATCCCGTCCATGCCGGGCATCTTCAGGTCCATGATCACGACATCGGGCCGGAGCTCGCCGGCGACCGCCACCGCCTCGGCTCCGTTAGTCGCCTGACCGACCACCTGGATCTGCTGGCTCGCGCCGAGCACCATCACGATGCCCCCGCGAATCAGGGCCTGATCGTCGGCCACGACGACACGGACCAGCGACGCATCGGCTGCAGGGGCGGTCACGGACGTCAACTTATCGAGTGCGAGCCCGGCCGACCCCGGCCCCGCCGACCTTTTCACACAAACATCTCTGGTTTGGCCGAGGCCCGGCCGCGCGTGTCCCTCCGCGAAGTGGGCGGTCAGCGAGAGGTGATCGCGCGGGGGCTCGTCCGCCGGAGCCCGGAGCCGCCCAGGTGGACGCCACCCGTCGGGTCGGCGGTGAAGACTCGCGCCGACGGCGGAGCCTGCCGAGCCGCGGCAAGGAGCTGTGCCAGCTCGGTCACCTGGGCTCGGAGGGTCTCCATCTCCCGTTCCATCGCGAGGATCCGACGAATGCCCTCGAGGTTGACGCCCTCGTCCTGGCTGAGCCGTTGGATCATCCGCAGCATGCCGACATCGCGGGCGGAGTAGCGGCGACCGCGCTTCGCCGTCCGCCGTGGCGAGACCAGCCCCATCCGGTCGTACGTCCGCAGAGTCTGCGGGTGCATTCCGGCGAGCTGGGCCGCCACGGAGATGACGAACACGGGAGCATCGCGATCGAACGGCTGCGGGAGCTGCGAGCCTGCGTCGGCACTCTCCGGCCGAGCTGCGCTCGGCCGGGGCCTGTTGCCGGAGCGAGGAGTGCTGGGCATGTCCCGACTCCCCTCAGGCCGTGCTGAACAGCTTGGCCCGCGGGTTCTCGGCGCCGACCGAGTCCGCGAACGAGGTGAGCGCGGCTCGTTGCTCGTCGGTCAGTCCTGCAGGTACGACGACGTCGACCGTCACCAGCAGATCGCCCTTGGTGCCGTCCCGCTTGGTGACACCCTTGCCCCTGACCCGGAACGTACGTCCGTTCGGCGTTCCCGCGGGAACGCGGAGCTTGACCGACGGGACCGCCCAGCGTCGGCACCTCGATCTCCGCACCCAGCGCAGCCTCGGCGAAGGTCACCGGAGCGGTGAGCGTCAGATTGTCGTCGCGGCGCCCGAAGACCGGGTGCGGGCGGACGTGCACGATCACGTACAGGTCGCCGGGCGCGCCGCCGTTCTCACCGGCACCGCCCCGGCCCTTCAGCCGGATCCGCTGGCCATCGGTGACGCCGGCCGGGATCCGCACCTGCATCGTCTTGGTCGACTTGCCGCGGCCGGAGCCGTGGCAGACCGGGCAGGGATCGTCGACGATCATGCCGCGACCACGACAGTCCCGACACGGTTCGGTGACCTGGAAGACACCGCCCGACGTCGAGGTCTGCATGCCGCTGCCCTCACAGGTGGGGCAGACGTGTGGCACCGTGCCGGCTTTCGCGCCGGTGCCGTGGCACGCCGTACATGCAGCGTCGGAGACCATCTGCATCCCGACGGTGGTGCCGTCGACCGCCTGCAGGAAGTCGACCGTCACCTCACCCTCGACGTCGCTACCACGCCTCGGACCGCGGCTCGTGCTGAACCGCTGAGCCGTACGAGTTCCCGGAGCCCCACCACCGCCGAACAGTCCGCCGAAGATGTCGCCGAGGCCGCCGCCGTCGCCGGAGGCGTTGCGGAACAGGTCGTCGACAGACGGGCCGCCGCTGGAGTTGCCGCGGGGGAAGCGGAATCCACCGCCCCCGAAGAGGCTGCGCGCTTCGTCGTACTCCTTGCGCTTCTTCTCATCCGACAGCACGTCGTTGGCCTCGGAGATCTCCTTGAAACGCTGCTCTGCTTCAGGATTCCCCGGGTTCTGGTCCGGGTGGTTGTCCCGGGCCAGCTTCCGATAGGCCTTCTTGATCTCCTCGGGCTTGGCATCCTTGGCGACGCCGAGGACCTTGTAGAAGTCCTTCTCGATCCAGTCCTTGGTGCTCACCAGCGCCTCCCCTCGTCGTGATCAGTCGCCAGACGCGACGTCATCGGCACCCGCCTCGGGCGCGGTCTCGGACTTCTCGTCGGGATCGGTGACCACCGGCGCGTTCGGATCCGGCTCGGCAACGGCCACCCGGGCGGGCCGGATGATCTTGTCCTTGATCCGGTAACCCGGCTGCAGGATCTCCACACACGTCGGCCCGGTGATCCCGTCGGCGTGCATGTGCAGCAGTGCCTCGTGGATGTGCGGGTCGAACGTGTCGCCCTTGGTGCCGTAGGTCTCGAGCCCGTACTTCGCGGTGACCCGCTCGAGCTCCTCGGCCACCGCCTTGAAACCGCCGGTCAGCTCCTCGTGCTCACGAGCCGACCGGATGTCGTCGACGACATTGAGCAGGTCCTTGAGGACGCTCTCGATGCCAGTGCCGCGCGAGACCTCCCGGTCGCGGTCGACTCGTCGCTTGTAGTTGACGTACTCGGCCTGGAGTCGCTGCAGGTCGGCCGTACGCTCCGCGACGTCGATCCTGGCCTGCGCCAGCTCCGTGTCACGTGCGTCCGGTTGTCCGGGTGTCCCCGAAGCCGTCCCCGCGGCGGGAGCCGCAGTCTCCTGCGGCTCCCGCGGGGCGGTCCCGGCGCCGGCCGGGTCCCGAACCTGGTACGTGTCGGGATCGATCCGCCGCTTGTCGCGGATGGTCGGTCCCCGCTGCTCCTCCGGCTCCCGATCAGGTGCCTGGGTCACTTGCGCTCACCCGAGGTCTCGTCGTCGACGATCTCGGCGTCCACCACGTCCTCATCGGACGCGCCTCCACCTGCAGAGCTGGAGCCATTGCCCTCGGCGTTGTCGCTCGGTGCACCGGCCTCGGACGGCGCCTGCTGAGCGGCCGCGGCCGCGTACATCGCCTGGCCGAGCGCGGCACTGGTGGTGTTCAGCTTCTCCACCGCCGCCTTGACCGCGTCGTTGTCCTCACCCTCGAGCGCCGTCTTGACCTCGGCGATCGCCTCGACCACCGGCTGCTTGACGTCGTCGGTGATCTTGTCCTCGTTCTCGCTGATCAGCTTCTCGGTCCGGAAGACCAGGTTGTCGGCCTCGTTACGCAGCTCGACACCCTCGCGCCGCTTGCGGTCCTCCTCGGCGTGCGCCTCGGCCTCCTGCACCATCCGGTTGATGTCGTCCTTGCCCAGTGCGGAACCGCCGGTGATCTGCATCGACTGCTCCTTGCCGGTGGCAAGGTCCTTGGCGTGCACGTGCACGATGCCGTTGGCGTCGATGTCGAAGGCGACCTCGATCTGCGGAACCCCGCGCGGAGCCGGCGGCAGGCCGGTCAGCTCGAAGTTGCCGAGGGACTTGTTGTCCTTCGCGAAGTCACGCTCGCCCTGATAGACCTGGATCATCACCGACGGCTGGTTGTCGTCGGCCGTGGTGAACACCTCGGACCGCTTGGTCGGGATCGTGGTGTTGCGCTCGATGATCTTGGTCATCACGCCACCCTTGGTCTCGATCCCGAGACTCAGCGGGGTCACGTCGAGCAGCAGGACGTCCTTGACCTCACCCTTCAGCACACCGGCCTGCAGGCTGGCGCCGAGCGCGACGACCTCGTCCGGGTTCACGCTCTTGTTGGGCTCCTTGCCGCCGGTCAGCTCCTTGACCAGATCGACGACGGCCGGCATCCGGGTGGAGCCACCGACGAGGATCACGTGATCGATCTTGCCGACGCTGATGCTGGCGTCGGAGATCACCGCGTTGAACGGAGTGCGACAACGATCGAGCAGGTCGGAGGTGAGCCGCTGGAACTCGGAGCGGGTCAGCTTCTCCTCCAGGTGGAGGGGGCCGGACTCACCGAGGGTGATGTAGGGCAGGTTGATCGAGGTCTCGCTCGCCGAGCTGAGCTCGATCTTCGCCTTTTCGGCCGCCTCCTGCAGGCGCTGCCGGGCGATCTTGTCCTGGCTCAGGTCGGTGCCGTTCTTGTTCTTGAACTGCTTGACCAGCCAGTCGACGATGCGGGAGTCCCAGTCGTCGCCACCGAGGCGGTTGTCGCCCTTGGTGGCCTTGACCTCGAAGACACCGTCGCCGATCTCCAGCAGAGACACGTCGAAGGTGCCGCCACCGAGGTCGAAGACGAGGATGGTCTGCTCCGAGCCGGACTTGTCCAGGCCGTACGCCAGCGCGGCCGCGGTCGGCTCGTTGATGATCCGGTCCACCTTGAGGCCCGCGATCTCGCCCGCCTCCTTGGTGGCCTGACGCTCGGCGTCGGAGAAGTACGCCGGCACGGTGATCACGGCGTTGGTGACCGTCTCACCCAGGTAGGCCTCCGCGTCCCGCTTCAGCTTCTGCAGCACGAACGCGCTGATCTGCTGCGGGCGATAGGTCTTGTCGTCGATCTTGACGGTCCAGTCCGTGCCCATATGGCGCTTGACCGACCTGATGGTGCGGTCCACGTTCGTGACGGCCTGGCGCTTGGCGACCTCGCCGACGAGCACCTCACCGCCCTTGGCAAAGGCGACCACCGAGGGCGTGGTCCGCGATCCCTCGGCGTTCGGAATGACGGTGGGCTCCCCACCTTCGAGCACGGCGACGACGGAGTTGGTGGTTCCGAGGTCGATCCCGACTGCACGAGCCATTGTGTGTTCCTCCAGGGGTTGAACTTGAGTCTGCAACGCTCAGCTTAGTAGTTGAGTGCACCAGACTCAACCCTGGGCGTGGCGCGGTTGTTCCCCGATGCGTGCAGGTCAGTTCGGTCGGCTGCGGCGGTCGACGCGGATGGGTGGTGGCGAACGCGCTCGACGGTGCCGACGAGGACCGGCGTAGGACCGACACCAAGCTGCAGATCGAGACCCTCGCCTCCCTCGGGCTGCACGCGGGCGACCTCGACCTTCGCGAGCTCGACCCGGCCCACATCCGCACAGCGTTCGGTCGTCCTGACTTCGTCTGGGTGCGCGGGGGCAACGTCTTCACGCTCCGGATGGCGCTCGCGAAGTCCGGGCTGGACCGGGTCGTCGTCGAGGGCCTGGCTGCAGACCCGTTCGTCTACGCCGGACTCAGCGCTGGGCCCTGCGTGCTCGCGCCGAGCCTGTCCGCGCTCGAGCTGTGCGACCCACCGTACGCGTGCCGCGCCATCTACGGAGACGTTCGTCACGACGGGCTCGCCGTCCTCGATCGGCCCGTGGTCCCGCACCTCAACTCACCGCACCATCCCGAGACCGCCCTGCTGTCTCAAGTCGCCGCGAAGTACGAGACCGAGGGTCAGCCCTACTGGTCGCTGAGCGACGGCCAGGTGCTGGTGATCGACGGACCGGCAACGAGCATCTACTGAGGAATCCGACAAGAAAGTGAACCGGGCGGCGCCCGCCCGTCTCGCCGTTGCCTCCGGTCAGCCGCAGATCTCCGCGACAATTGGTCGTGGTCCTACATTTTGTGGGATCCTGAGCAACTTGTCGCTGTTTCTTGTCGTCGACGTGACGTCGTCGTGCTTTCCTGCCGCGCTGCGGTCACTCGGCCCGAGTCCGAGCACACGCTGGCCCTGACGATGCATTTCCCGACCGACTGGGATCCGTACTTCCGATCGACGATGACGGTTCGGGAGGTCTACCACTACGGCACCGAGCACTACGAGCACCACCGCGGCCAGCTCACGCTGGAGGGTAGGGGTCGAGGATGCAGGCCGATCAGCGGCAGCCGCAGCTGGCTGGCTGACCGCTCGTGGTGTCGCCGCAGCACGACGCCTTCGCCTCGGCCGCGCAGCAGGTTGACGCTGTCGCGGTCTCGCAGCACGCCGACGCGTGCGGCTGCCCGCCCGTCTGGCCGGCGGCCGCAGTGCTTCCGGCGGATCCAGCGGTGGCGGCCGCCCGTGGATGCTGCTCGGTTCCACCGGGCTTGCTGGCCTGGATGATCGCGTTGTGCATCCCGTCGGCCACCGGTGCGGTGAATCGGACCGAGGCGTCGGCGAACCCGGCGCCGCTCAGCTGCTGGATATACTCGGTGCGGGATAGGGCACCGGCGATGCAGCCGACGTAGGAGCCGCGGTCGGCCCGCTCAGCCCGGGTGAGGTGGTCCTCGGCGACCACGTCGGAGATCCCGATCCGTCCGCCCGGCGCCAGCACCCGGAACATCTCGGCGATCACCTTCGGCTTGTCCACACTGAGGTTGATCACGCAGTTGGAGATCACCACATCGACCGAGGCGTCGGGCAGCGGAACGTCCTCGATGGTGCCCTGCACGAACTCGACGTTCATCGCGCCGGCCTGGGCGGCGTTGGCCCGGGCCAGCTGCAACATCTCGGAGGTCATGTCCACCCCGTAGACGTACCCGGACGGCCCGACCCGCCTGGCCGACAACAACACGTCGATCCCGCCGCCGGAGCCCAGGTCGAGCACCCGCTCACCGGGCCGCAGGTCCGCCAGGGCGGTCGGGTTGCCACAGCCAAGGCTGGCCGCCACCGCCGCCACCGGCAGGTCGTGGCGGTCCAGCTGGCTGTACAGGCTGCTGCCGAACCGGTCATCGGTCTCCACCGGTGCCGGGCAACACGACGCCGAACCAGAGCTCTCCCGGACCGCGTTCGCGGCCGCGGCGTACCGGTCACGCACCTGCTCCTGCAGCTCGCTGCTTCTTGCCTTGGCCATGAAAGTCTCCTCGCTCGGTCAGATTGATGTACATCGATGAGTGTAGCCAGATCCTATCGATACCTGTCAATATGTGGCAGCATGGAGACATGCCGACCGCCGCGAAAACTTCCGCTGGGCCGTTGACCGTGCTTCAGGGATGCTGCTCCCCGGTGACCGGGCAGGTGTTGTCCCAGGGTGACGCAGAGGCCCTCGCTGGGGCGCTGAAGGCCCTGGCCGACCCGGCTCGGCTGCGATTGATCTCCATCATCGGCGCCTGCGACACCGGTGAGGTGTGCGTGTGTGACTTGACCGGGCCGATCGGGCTGTCCCAGCCGACCGTCTCCCACCACTTGAAGATCCTGGTGGACGCCGGACTGCTGACTCGTGAACAGCGCGGTCGGTGGGCCTACTACCGTCTGGTCGCGGGCGCCCTCGACGCGCTGTCCCGGCTCATCGCCACCCCGACCGTACTCGATTAGCCCGGTGCCAGCGCCTTCGAAGCTTCACTGACAAGGGTTGGCTGGCAGCCGGTTCTCCGGCACGGAGATTCATCAGACCGCGGCCATCCGGGATTGCCGCCGTTCTTGACGCAGACGAACAACACCCGCGGCCGCTGATCACTCATCGGGTCATCGTCTTCCGAGTCAGCTGGGGGGGCGGGCAGCAGCTCGCCGACCAGGTTCTCGACCCGGCTTCGGATCTCGTCGCGGATCGGCCGGACGGAGTCCACTCCTTTGCCGGCCGGGTCCTCCAGCACCCAGTCCTCGTAGCGTTTCCCGGGGTAGAAGAGGCAGGTGTCGCCGCAGCCCATGGTGATCACCACATCGGACTCGCGGACCGCGGAGTCGGTGAGGATTCTCGGCTTCTCCGCGGCGATGTCGATCCCGACCTCGGCCATCGCCTGAACGGCGGCCGGGTTGACCTGCTCGGCCGGTTCGGAGCCGGCCGAACGGACCTCGACCTGGCCCGGAGACAGGTGGGTGAGGAACGCGGCCGCCATCTGGGACCGGCCGGCGTTGTGGACACAAACGAACAACACGCTGGGCTTGGACACGGATTATCAGCCTCTTTCGGTAGTGCTTGCGGGGTGAGGGACGACGGCCTGCCCGGCGGTCGCCGGGGCGTCAGGGAACAGGTAGCGGACCAGCCCGAGACCGAGCAGCCCAACCGATCAGCTGGGCGGCGATGAACACCGGCGCCGACGACGAGGCGATCCCGGCGAACGTGTCGGAGAACATCCGGCCGACCGTCACCGCGGGGTTGGCGAAGGAGGTGGAGCTGGTGAACCAGTACGCCGACCCGATGTAGGCACCGACCACGGCCGCCGACAGTGCCGCCCGGCCGGTCCGGGCCAGCGCGAAGATCAGCAGCACCAGTCCTGCGGTGGCCAGCACCTCACCGATCCCGTGCCTCGGCGACAATCGGTCCTTGGTCGAGAGCTGAACCGGTGGCAGGTCGAACATGATGTTGGCCAGTACCGCGCCGGCGACACCGCCGATCAGCTGCGCGGCGATGTAGGCCAGTACCTCCGGCCCCGACAGTCCGCCGCCGACCCGGCGGGTCAACAACCAGTCCACCACTGAGACGACAGGGTTGAAGTGTGCACCGGACACCGGCCCGAACATCAAGATCACCACCGCGAGTCCGAACACGGTCGCGGTGCTGTTCTCCAGCAGCTGCAGCCCGGTGTTACATCCGACGATCACGCGCCGCGGCCGGACCTCACCGCCGTCTACCACGACCACCGGAAGCCATGACCACCACACTCACCTGGACCACTCACAGCATCGATCTCCAGGTCGCCCTCCGGGAGTCCATCCGGGGTCGCTACTGCTGCACCCATCGTGTCCCCTCCAACGGTCGGCATTCGACTGCCTTGGCGCTCACCATCGCCGGGGGTCACCCGCCAGAGGATGAGCGAGCTCCTGGGTGGGATATGCGCGTGTTCGACAGAGAAGCAAGACCTCACCGCACAGCGAGACGCACTCCACACGCTCGAGGCGGGCACTGACCGGCGTCTACGCCGTCCGGCTCTCCCACGTCACCCACCCCCAGCCCGCATCGGGACTGAGCCGACGGGCAGACGTGCCGGTCCGGCTCGGATCACGGGGCGGAGCAGGTCGAGGGGTGAGCGCACGGACGCGATGGGTCGGCGTTGCGCCGGCTGTCGGATCCCCGCGAGCGCCGCCGACACGCCCCCAGCCCACCGACCAGGAGGGTGTAGGTGCCTAGCCGCGGTGCCAGTGGCCAGGGCGCCGGTGTCGCCGAGCGAGGCGGCGGACTGCTTGCCTTGGTCAGTCTAGATTGTCGCCTTCGGGCAGTTCCTCGACAGTCTGCGTGACGTGTTCAGTGACGACGTAGCGGCGCATCCGCGTGCGTGTTTCGCCGGGAGTCACCGTGTCAGGGTCGGCGTCGCGGTCGTCACGGGAGGAGAGGTCGACGTCGTGACTACGGTCTACATGGCCGCCGCCGTCATTATCCCGGTTATCGTCGTCGCTGCGCCGAGGGGACGTGCCGGCGAAGCCGCTCGTCGTATCGTCACCAGAGCCCACCCGGGAGTCGTCTGCGTCGCGTGTGCCGCGATCGTCGTGACCGACCGCGCCGGTGTCATCGAGAGCTCGCTCGTTGGACTGGTCGGATCCGCGGATCTCGCTGTCTTCGTCGTCAGCGATGCCGTAGTACCTGTAGAGGCCGTCCTCCTCCTCGAGCGTGAGGTGGCCGTCGGCGTCGACACGCGGCGCGTCCTTCACAGTGGCGTTGTCGAACGCCACTCGCAGTTCGCCGGGCTGCACAGACGACCCGGCCAGCGGGACGAACGTCTCCTTGCTGCCGAAAAGCCCGGTTTTCACCGTCGCCCACGTCGGCTTTCCCGTGGTGTCGGAAAGGTAGAACTGGCTGACATCGCCGATCTTGTCGCCGTCGGAGCCGATAACGGCCGCTCCGGCGAGACCTTCGAGGTCGTTCTCATCGATGCTCATGCGCGTGTGTCCTTGTCTGCGTTGACCGGACGTCCGGTGTTGGATGATGTGATGGCGGAGCATGTCCTCGGGGCCCTCCGAACCAACAGTGGACCGCCCCTGTCAAATCTGCTGCCCCGGTCTTGGAGGCGCATGACCTGTCTAGCAGAGGCTGAACGCTAGACGCCACGGGGCCCACCGATCGCACACTCTCTTCAACGCCCAGATGTAGGCCGCAGACATCAATTGAGTCCGGCAACTGGTGTGTATGCGGCTGGTGCCAACGCGGAACGGACGAAGTCCGAATCAGCCATCTTGCGGCTATGCGGAGTCGCTCCGATCCCTGGGTCGCATCCGGGATTTACCACCTGACACCGGCCGCGGCTGGTGCGTGCTGCGCACGACCAGGGTCTCCTACTCTCGCGTCGTCGGCTTGGTGCTCCCGGTCCAGGCGGGCCGCGACGTCGTGCTCGACACTTGGCATCGACGACTGGCGCCGATGTCAGGCAACGCCGATCCGGGCCGCTTCGTGTGCGGCCGCGGTGCGGGTGGTGACATCGAGTTTGTCGTAGATCGAGCGCAGGTGCGCGTGCACCGTGCGGGTGCTGACGACCAGACGGTCGCCGATCTCGGCGTTGCTCAACCCCAAAGCCACGAGTCGAAGCACCTCGACCTCGCGCGAGGTCAGCCCGGCCGGCGATCCGGCGAGCGCGGCAGTCAGCTCGGCTATGGTCGTCCTGAGCAGATCTTGGCTCTGGTCCCAGCGCAGCCGCCGACCGGCCTCGTACGCCTTGGTGAACGCCGCCCGACCGAGCCGACGCCGGGTTGCGACGGATGCCGAGGTGTCGCTCGATTGGAGTGAATCCGCGTGCGGGTGCCCGAAGATCTGCCGCCAGGAGTCGCCGGCACCGAGCAGTGTGGCCGCCAGCTCGAAGCGGTGCGTCCCTGCGGCGACCTCGGCCACGCCCTCGAACAGCTCCGAGCCATGCCCGACGAAGTGTTGCCCCTCCTGGATCGCCGAGGCCCGTCCGAGGCAGTCGAGGGCGAGAGCCGGCTGGCCGGCCTGGAGGCGCAACTCGCCGAGATGCAGTTGCGCCTGGTAAGCGCCGAATCCCATCCCGAGCCGCTCGAACGAGTCGACGGCTTCCTCGACAAGCGCGATCGCTTCCTCGACGCCACCGCGGGAGTAGGCGACACCGGCGAGGTCGTTTCTGGCCCATGCGGTGCCGCGCTCGTCGCCCACGGTGCAGCTCAGCGCGAGGGCCCGCTCGAGATAATGTCCGTCGCCGACGACGTCGCCGGATGTCCGTCGCACGCTGGCAAGCGCGCGCAGGTTGGCCGCAGCTGATTCGCTATCGGCGACCCGCTCGGACAGGACCAGCCCTTCTTGGAACCGGCGATCGGCGAGATCGACGTCCTGGGCGAGCAGGGCGTCCCAGCCGGCGGAGTGGAGGGCTCGCCCGCGGTCCCTGATTGCGGTCGTCGACGACGGATCCCATGGCAAATCCAGGACTCGGGCGAACGTCGAAGCGATTCGTCCGAACTTCGCCGTGTAGACCCAGAAGGCGAACAGTCCGGCCGTCATCCGGAGCGCCCGGTTGGAGTCGCGGGCTCCGATAGCCCATGCCAGGGCGGCCTCGACGTCGGTGTGGTCGGCGTCGAGGGCGACCAGGGCTTGCTGCTCGTCGCGGGTCTGCCAGACGGCATCCGCCTGCTCCACCAGGCTGAGGAAGTGGTCGAAGTGCCGCGCGCGGACATCGTCGACGGCTTCGGCCGGCAGGTCGGAAAGACGTTCGGCGGCATAGGCACGGACGAGTTCATGCAGGTGATAGCGGCTGCCGCCGGTGCTGTCGGGCATTCGCTGGATGAGCGAGTGATCGGCCAGCACGGACAGGGACGCCAAGGTCGCTCCGGCCACGAACTCGGCGCCCGTACGGTCGAACCCGCCGCGAAAGACGCCGAGGCCGCGGAGAACCCGGCGCTCCTCCGAGCCGAGCCACCTCCAGGTGCCCTCGAGTACCGCGTGGATGCTGCGGTGCCGCTCCTCGACCTGAGCGTTGGCCGAACTGAGCAGCGCGGACCCTTCGCGGAGGGTAGCGACGATGTCAGTCGGCGACAAGACCCGGATCCAGCTGGCCACGAGCTCGATGGCGAGCGGAAGACCCCCGAGACGCGCGCAGATTTCGCGAACGGCCTCGGAGTTGGCTTCGGTGAGTGCGTACGTCGGGCTGGTCATGGTGGCCCGGTCGATGAACAACGCCACATCGTCCCCGGCCTCGTGGGCCCCCGCACCGAGAGGCGGCAGGTCGAACACCACCTCGACGTCGCACTCCAAAGGACGGCGGCCGGTGGCCAGTACCGACAGGTTCGGGCAGACCGCTAGCAACGTGTCCACCAGACCGGCGCAGGCGCAGGCCAGATGCTCGCAGTTGTCGAGCACGAGCAGCAGGTGTCGATCCCCCAGCGCTTGTTGCAAGGCGACGTTGACGTGGCCGCGTGCAGCCCCGGGGAGGTCCAGCGCCGCCGCGACCGCCCTGGGGACGTCGTCGGGTTCGGTAACGGTGACCAACGGCACCCAAACCACGCCGTGACGGAATCCGCTCGACCCTGGATCGACCCTTGAACGTCTCGCGAACTCGGCGGCCAGCCTGGACTTGCCAGCACCGCCGATACCGCAGATCGTGACCAGCCGAGTAGAGCCCACCAGCGCGTCGAGCCCGGACAGTTCCCGGCCGCGACCGACGAATCGGGTGAGGTAGGTCGGCAGCGGATCGCCGAACAACTCCTGGTCGACTCTCACGATGGAACTCCTACATCCGATGGCGATAATCTAGTGGCTCGCAGCGAACCCGACTATCCGAGCCGCAAGCCCATCAAGGGCCCGACCGCACGTCTCGGCCTTTCTCGGCGCCTCCCGCTGGGGGCGTGCAACGGTCGCTCTTGCTGGCAATCGAGGAGAACGGCATACACCCTGAGCGAACACCGGAGGTATTGAGTCGTCGACGATGCCGTACCCGTCGCATATCGACCGGATCAGCCAGCCGAGTCTGGTGACGCCGACGATTCTTGGCTATGCCAGCAACCGTGTACTGACGCTGAGGACAATGGATCGACCAGACGGCAGACTTCTGCCAGGCTCTCAGGCCTGGGAGGTGATGGGTAAGCGAGCTCGAGATGGCCACGGCCGAGCGGACGGACCTCGCCGACTTCCTCGCGACGCTGACGCTCGACCAGTGGGAGGGCCATCACTGTGTGAGCGCTGGCGCGTACGCGACGTGGTTGCTCATGTGATGAGCTTCGACGGCGTCAATCTGTTCGGCATCTTCGCCGCGCCATTCGCGGTCGACTCATATACATCAACCAGGTCGGCCTATCCGGGCCCGGATGACTAGTTGTGATTGGGCTGGGCTGCCTTGTCAGACGTGACCAGAACGACGTTCCCGTCAGGATCCTCGATCATGGCTGCAAAAGGCCCTGCCGTCTTGGTGGGCGGCATTCGCCCACGATAACCAGCGTTGGTCAACGTCGACCACACGCGCTTCACCTCGGCGTCCTCGCCGACATAGAACTCCAAGAGCTGCTGGTAGCCACGATTCGGGCGCTCGAACGTTGGGTCATACCGCGAAGCGAACGACGTTGTGAGCAGCAGGCTGACTCCGCTGCCCATTCGATGCACCGTGACCGGCCGACCGATGACAGGGTCCGGAACGTCAAGTCCTAGGTGCCGGTAGAACTTGATTGAGGCGTCGAGGTTGCGAACCTCCAGCACCACCATTGCGAGCTGAATCTCCACACCGTCACTATGCACATTCACCTAGATAACCTCCGACGCGGTCCGATGCGGACGACGTATTGCGCTGAACGGTTGCCTTGCGATATCGCCCTAACGCGGCAGGATCCGGTGTCATTGAGCGACCGGCTTCCGGTACTTCGTCTGGATGACTCCCACGTGAGTACGAGGTGACTACGCTGGCAGTTGTGTGTGATGGCGGTCACAGCGGCGCGGATGTTGCGGTGGTTCCGTTCGAGCTCGATGCGTTTCAGGGCGAGCGGATTCCCTTGCGACCGGTGCGTCGGGTGGAGATCACGACGCTGGTGGACAATGCGCTGGACGTCTTCGCCGCCGATGCCGGGCCAGCCAAGCGCTACCCGTTGACCAGCTGGCCCCGGCTGCCGGCAGCGGCCCACCAGAACGACCCGGGATTCGACGGACCCGTCGGCGAGCACGGCTTCTCCGCACTCGTCGAAGTCGAGACAACCGAAGGGCGGGTGAACCGACTGCTGTTCGACACCGGCGTCAGCCCGGACGGCATGGTGTCCAACATGCGCCGGCTGGGCATCGCGCCGGACTCAGTAGCCGCAGTGGTCTGTTCCCACGGTCACTGGGACCACACCACCGGGCTGGACGGATTCGCACGGGCACTCGGCGGACCGGCCCACCTGCCCGTCGTCCTGCACCCCGAGTTCTGGTCACGGCGCCGGATCACCCTCCCAGGCCGAGAACCGTGGGAGCTGCCCACGACCAGCCGGGCCGGGCTCGAAGGGCTCGGGTTCGAGATCGTCGAACGACCCGAGCCGTCGTTCCTGTTCGACGGCAGCGTGCTGATCACGGGCGAGGTTCCCCGAACGACCGACTTCGAACGCGGCTTCGCCATCCACCAAGCGCTACGCGGCGGGCGGTGGAAACCGGACCCGCTGATCCTGGACGAGCAGGCGCTGGTCGTCCACGTCGCCGGCCGTGGCCTACTGGTGATCACCGGCTGTGGACATGCCGGTGTCGTCAACATCGTCCGCTACGCCCGCACCCTGACCGGGATCGAACACGTGCACGCCGTGGTCGGCGGCTTCCACCTCACCGGTTCGCTGTTCGAGCCGGTCATCGCGCCCACCGTCGAGGCGCTTGCCGCACTCGCGCCCGATCTGGTGCTGCCCGGGCACTGCACCGGCTGGCAGGCAATGCACGAGCTCGCCAACCGCCTACCCGCAGCCTTCATCCCGAACACCGTCGGCACCCACCTGGAACTCACAGCAGCCTAAGCCGGGTGGCGTGACGCGACCCACAGCCGGCCGAAGGGTCGGTGCCGGGGTTCTGCTCACGTGTGGTCGAACCGGCGACCGGGTTGCGGTGCTTGGCCGGTACCCGGGCGATCAGATCGGCTGCCACCTCCCGCAGCTTGCGTTGACTGGACTGGGACCGTATCCGCAGCAGCGTGAACACCTCTCCGCGCTGCACTGCTGCTGGGCCATCACCATGCCCAACGCCTGATCGATGACAGTCCGTGACGCCAACGCCTCCTCCAGCTGATCCATCGCCTGTTGATCGGCAGCCCGCCCGATCGCCAGCCGCAATGCACCGGCGCCAACGAGCCAAACACCCAACAGCGCCGCCGGACCTGTTCATCGAACACGTCGGGTCCGGCGAAGGAGTACAGGTTCATCGCCGCCACCGTCGACCCGTGTTGTGTATGGATGAGAAGTCCTCCGTCCAAGCTTTGGACCGGACTCAGGCGTCACTGCCCCTGCGGCCGGGTCGGGCCGCGACGATGACCCACGACTACAAGCGCAACGGCACCACGACGCTGTTCGCCGCCTTGGACGTGCTGACCGGCACGGTGATCGGTCAGTGCCTGCCCCGCCATCGGCACGAGGAGTTCTTGATCTTCTTGAAGACCATCGACCGTGAAGTTCCTCGCCAGCTCCAGGTGCATCTGATCTTGGACAACTACTCCACCCACAAGCACGCCGCCGTGCAGGCCTGGTTGAAGCGGCACAAGCGGTTCCACCTGCACTTCACCCCAACGTCGTCGTCGTGGCTGAACCAGGTCGAGCACTGGTTCCGCGACCTCACCGACAAGAACCTGCGCCGCGGGATCTTCGCCAGCGTTCCCGACCTGATTGCCAGCATCCAGACCTACATCGACGCCAGCAATGCCGACCCCAAGCCCTATGTATGGACCGCTACGGCCGAGTCCATCCTTGCCAAGGTCGCCCGCGCCCGAAACGTCCTCGACCAACGGATCAATCAAAACTGAGACGGACCACTAGCAGTCCACTGTCGCTCCACCGGTCCACTTGTGACGCCTGTTCCTTGCTGGATTGACGGCCCCGTCTACGGCAGCTGGTTCGGACCCGTCCAAAACATGTACATGATCTGCAACAACGCGCGCCCGACTGCCGTTCAGCGGTTCTCGGCGCGGTCGATCAACCGGTTCTCGCGTCAGAAGATCCAGTATCCGGCCGCAGCCATCGGAAGCAAGCCCAGCAGCACGGCCGGGTGGTACGGCCGGCGCCGGTTGATCATCAAGATGGCGCCGGCGGTGATCAGACCGAGGACTCCGGTCATGATCCACAGTCCGATCACGTCGGAGCGGCCCAGGTCGGTTTGGCCGCTGGTGGCGATGTAGAGGGCCAGCACGCCGGCGAACATCCCCACGACGACGCCGACGAGCACCGAGATGATGACGCGTTGCACCAGGTCCAAACTCTTGCCCTCGTCTGGGTTGCGGCTGGTCATCTCGTCGCCCATGCCACTCACTGCACTCATGCCCTCAACTCATCTCTTTGCGTACTAACTGTTAGTACAATAACAGACCCAAGATGGGTTGCTCAGTAAGGCGGCGACTCAGAGACATGCGTTACATTGCTCGGCTTGCTCGGATCATACCGGATTGGGCTGCCTGATTTCGACCACGAACAATTCGTGCCACGTAGCGTAGAATGAGCTCGTGGTGCTCAGCAGCGCGGCCGCCGGTGCCGATGTCTTGGCGTTGGAGAACCAGGTGTGTTTCGCGCTCGCTGTCGCGTCTCGACGGGTGATCGGGCTGTACCGGCCGCTGCTGGAACCAATGGGTCTGACCCACCCTCAGTACCTAGTGATGCTGGCGCTATGGCAGGACGCTCCGCTGAGCGTGCGTCGTCTCGGTGAGCTCCTGTCGTTGGATCCGGCCACCCTGTCGCCGCTGCTGAAACGGCTCGAGGCCAGCGGCTACGTCAACCGGGCTCGGGATCCGAAGGACGAACGTTCGCTCAACGTGACACTCACCACCGCCGGACGGCATCTGCGCGAGCGGGCGCTCGCCATCCCGCCCAACGTCGTGCAGCAGCTCGGCATGGAGATCGCCGAGCTGCAAGAACTGCACGCGAACCTGACCAACGTGATCCGCCACACCCAGCACGTCGATACTGACCGCGACTGACCCACCGGCCGTCAACGAGGCAGACAGAACACAGCGCCGCTCGACCTGTTCATCGAACACGCGACGTTCGAGGTCCCCGCCCACGGCGTCCTGGTCCGCCAGCTCGGCGCCAGCCGCCACGACCCGACCCCGGCCGACCGACAGGTGAGAATCACGCCCAGAATCGATAACCCGTCCCGGGTGCAGCCTGTCAGCGACGCCGATGCCGAAGTCCGCTAGCCACCGACCCACCATCCGCGACGTCGCCAGCGAAGCCGGCGTCTCCTACGGCACCGTCTCGCGGGTGCTGAACGGCGGTCGCTGGTCAGTGACGACGCAGCGACGGCCGTCCAGGCCGCGATCAAGAAGACCGGCTACCGGGTCAACCCCACGCCCGCAGTCTGGCCACCCAGCGAACCGGCTGCGTCGCGCTGCTCCTCACCGAGATCAACGGGGACGGCACCGCCACCGTCATCTTGCCCGCCGAACTCGTCGTGCGCCATTCGGCATAATCCGACAGCGGGTCGGCTCGACGCGTCAAGCAGCTCTGGTGGTCGCGACCACCAAGAATTGCAGCCCAGTACTGCGGCCGGTCGAATCTCTCGTAGGCGCGACTCGCGATCTTGTGGACATGATGAGGACCGTGTCGAGTACCTCAGCAGACTTCGAGCTCACCATCGATGACCTGCGTGCGGTCGCCAGGTTCGCCGCCGAGAACGCGTTAGAAGTCTTGCCCCTCTTCGAGAGAGCCGTTCCCGGCGATCTTCGGCCACGTGCTGCCATCGAGGCCGCCTACCTCTTCGTCGACGGAGCCGCACGGACGAACCGGCAGCGCGTCGCTGCAACCGATGCGCACCGCGCCGCGGCGCAAGCCCCTGACCCGGTCAGCCGACTCGTCGCAGGATCGGCTGGCGATGCCGCTGCTGCCGCGTACCTGCATCCGATCGCCAAGGCCACCCAGGTGGGGCACATCCTGCGCGCTGCTGCGAGAGCTGCGGAAGCGGCCGAACTGGAGGCAGGAGGTCAATCGGGAATCGCAGCAGCCGTGCTTGAACGGGCTCGACGACGTGCGACACCGATCCTGATCGACGTCCTGCGCCGATACCCGCCAGCTCCGGTGGGTAAAAGCCGCACTGCCCAGCTGGTGTACTCACTCGACACCGGATTGAGAGCTCAGCGGCCAACGTCCCGGTGAGAGGTCGGGCACTGACACCGATGCCCACGTGAAGGTGGGCGTGCTGGCCGGTTCCCTCCTCGCCGCCTCGACCGCCCGATCGCAGAGACCAGCACGCCGTCGTCCTCCGGCTCCGCAACCGGACGTACCGGCGTCTGTGCGAGCCCGAGGAGATCGGACTCCGATCGTGACGGCAGCCCGACATCCAGGAAGCCGGCGTCACTCACAACCGCTGAGGGCTGGCGCGGAAAATGCCTTGCGCCGTGGAGGCGGAGGGCTAACCTGAGGACTGGTGTGCCGGGAAGCCTGGTCGGCGTCGTACTGGAGCTCGTGAAAGGCACACATCATGGCCGCAGTCAGTGGCGCGCCCGCGCGCCCGTCCTCCAGCTCATCACCTCACACCGGTCCACGGCGTGCACGCAGCGGGGCGTCGAGCTCGGACGGGATGCAGATCCGCACCGTGGGACTGGGGAAGCGGTACGGCCATTCCTGGGCGGTCCGCGACCTTGATCTTGCCGTACCCGCCGGTGAGGTGTTCGGCTTCCTGGGACCGAACGGGGCTGGGAAGTCGACCACGATCCGGATGCTGCTAGGCATGGCCCGGCCGACCAGCGGAGAAGCCTGGTTGGTGGGACATCGAGTCGGCGACGTTGACCTTGCCCACCGCTTGGTCGCGTATGTGCCGGCGGAGGTGGCGTTGTGGCCGCATTTGACCGGCGCCGAAGTCTTGGAGCTGGCCGCGCATCTCGGGCCGCCCGTGGACCGCAGTTACCGCGACCAGTTGGTGGATCGGTTCCAGCTGGATGTCGGCAAACGGGCCCGGACATACTCGACGGGGAACCGGCAGAAGGTCGCCCTGGTGGCGGCGTTTGCCACTCGAGCCCCTGTCCTGATCCTCGACGAGCCGACCAGCGGGTTGGACCCGTTGATGGAGCGGGCATTCCGCGCGTCGATCGAGGAGGCCCGCGACCGGGCTCAGACGGTGTTCTTGAGCTCACACCAGCTCGCCGAGGTGGAGGCGATCTGCGACCGGGTGGGGATCCTGCGGGCTGGCCGGTTGGTGCAAGTGGCAGGTCTGACGGAGCTGCGTCGGCTGCGGCGGGTAGAGATCGACGTCAGCTTCGCGGGTGCGGCACCTGCTGTGGAGGTGCTGCGACGACTGCCCGGGGTGGCGGAGGCCCAGCAGAGCACCGAGGGTCGGCTGGTTCTGCAGATGAGTGGGGAGCTGGGTCCGGCGCTGCGGATGCTGGCCGACGCCAACCCGTCCACGCTGGCGGTACGAGAGCCGTCACTGGAAGAGATCTTCCTCGACTACTACGGGGACCGGTCGTGAGCGCCGCCACCGCCACCGCGGTGGCCGTGGTGGAGCCGGACGCGGCGCCGGGACTGACCAGTGCCGTGCTGCGGCATGCAGTCCGGCTGGTGCGGCGGGGCGCAGTGATCGTGGGGTTCTTGGCGGCGGGCATGTCGGCCGTGGTCGTGCAGCAGCACCGACAACTGTTCGCCGACTCCGCTGATCTGGTCTCGTTGGAGGCGCTGGCGAACAATCCGGCCATTCGCATCATGTTCGGCCGGCCGGTCGCCCTAGCCGATCCGGGCGGCTTCACAGTCTGGCGAACGGGAACGCCGCTGGCCATGATCCTCATGGTGTGGGCGATGTTGGTCGTCCTCAGAATCACCCGTGGCGACGAGGAGGCCGGGCGATGGGACCTGCTACTCGCCGGCCGCTTCCGGCTGAGTCGCTTGATTACCCTCCATGTCGGTGTAGTGGTGGCGGTCACGATGCTGGTCGGGACCGCCGTCACCGTCGCAATGGCAGCTGCCGGCGCTGACATCGGCGGATCGGTCCGCTACGGTCTCGCGTTGGCGCTGATCGGCGTCGGCGCGGCGGCATGGGGTGCGCTCGTCGGGCAGCTGATTGCGGACCGGCGACGGGCGGCCACGTTGGGTGCGGCGGGGATCAGCGCCGCGCTGTTGGCGCGGATGATCGCCGACGGCGTCGGAAGTCTGGCGTGGTGCCAGTGGCTGACGCCATTCGGGCTGCTCGGCCTGGCCGAGCCTTTCGCCGCCAACCGGACGATGCCGCTCATGCTGCTGGCCTTGGGGGCAGCCATACTCGCCGTCGCCGCGGTGGTGACGAGTCGGCGGCGGGATCTCCACGGTGGTCTGATCCACGGCCGCGCGAGCACGGCGGCGCGCCCGCTGCTGCTGCGGTCGCTGGCGCGGTTCGCGGCACGGCGCAGCGGCGGGCCCGTCGTGGCCTGGGGTGCCGGGGTTTGGCTGTACTGCCTGATCATCGGGGTGCTGGCGTCGTCGGTGACCACGTTCCTGGCCGAGAACCGGGTCTTCGCCGATCTGGCGGCGCAAGCGGGGTTTGGCGAATTGACCACCGTCGCCGGATACGTCGCGTCGCTGTTTGCCCTGCTGGCAATCCCGATTGGTCTGTTCGCGGCCAGCCGGGTGAGCGCCATCGCCGTAGATGAAGAGGCCCGGCTGTTGACGTTGGTGTTCAGCGCGCCGGTCAGTCGCCGTCGGTGGTACCTGACAGAGACGGCAGCCGCGGTGGTGGGCGCGACGGTCATGGCCGTTGGGGCCGGGGCGGCTACCTGGACCGGTGCCGCCGCCGTGGGCGCCGACGTGTCCGGGCTGGCGGCCGTGGCCGGGACGCTCAACGTGCTGCCGATCGCCTGGCTCAGTCTGGGTGCAGCGTTGTTGGCGTACGGCTGGTGCCCATCCGCCGTTCTGCTGGTCGGGGCCCTCCCGGCCGCCGGTGGGTTCGTGCTGCAGGTGTTCGCCGAGAGCTTCCACTGGCCGGACTGGGTGTTGTGGTTCTCGCCCTACCAGCACATCAACGCGGTGCCGTACGAGAGCGTCAACTGGGCCGGCACCACCGGCATGACGCTGCTCGCCATCACCTTCGCTTTCCTCGGCCTCGTCGGGTTCACCCGAAGAGACCTCCGCGGATGACCACCGCCCATGCAGTTGGCCGAGTCATCCCTGCGGACGCCTCCCGCCGGACCGCCGGCCCAAGCCTGCAGGGCGTCCATGGCAGGTGTGTGGCCGATGAACCTGATCCTGACGATCGGGACGCACGGCGACATTCAGCCGTTCATCGCCCTCGGCCAGGAGCGCACCACCGCCGGCCACGAGGCGGTGCTGGCTGCACCGCACCGGTTCGCGGACCTCGCAAAGACCCTCAGGTCTTTGTGGTGTCTCGCATACCGAACGTCTTACGGGCAGAACGGTCCTCGATCGCGGGTGTCTCAGCTTAGATCTGCTGTTCGAGGCGGCGCATCAGGTTCGCCGACATGATGATGGCGTCGGCGGCGACGCAAGGCGACGTCGCTCGGCTGCTGCGACGTGGACGACTTCAGAGCCGCAACGAAGACCCCCGTCATTCTCAGCGCGGTGTCGAAGTTGGTGTCCATCGGCTTCTGGTCGCGGACGCAGCGCAGGAACTCCTGGACATCGGCGGTGAACGCCTCGGCGTATCCGGTCGCTACCGTGATGCCTTGTCAGTCGTTCTGAGGAGCCGCACGATCACCCCATCGACACCGTTCGTCGCCGAGCCGGCTACCGATCCGGCGCTGCTGAGGACGCTGGCGGCCGCTGGCCTGCCAGCGACCGAGCGCTTTTTCCCAAGGCAGGCTGGGTTAGCCGCGTGTGGGTCGGCGACGAATACGTCGTCCGACTGACCAACGGACAGTTCCCCGATGCGTATCGCCACGAGGCCACAGTCGTCAACCTGCTCGCCGGCAGCGAGGTCCCTCACGCCCGGCACCTCGCCCACGGGGACGGTCCGGACGGGCCGTGGTACATCTCCGAACGCCTGCCCGGCCGAACCCTGTACGAGGCATGGCCGGCGGCGGACTCGCACACGCGCCACGCAATGATCGAGAGTCTCGGCTTTGCGTTGCGCGCCCTTCACCGCGTTCCTGTCCCGACCGACCTGCTGCCGCCGTGGCTGGCCGACGCGCTCGCCGGGAAATCGTGGCCTGCGTTTCATCCACCCGTGGTGAGGGCGGCGCTCCAGCAGGTCGAGGCTGCCTGGCGACTGCCCAGCCATGACTCGCGCCTGCTCGGGGACGTCGCCGATCGGATCCAGGAGCGCCTGGCGTTGCTCGCCGCCGAGGAACCCGTTCTTGTCCACGGTGATCTGCATGGATCCAACGTGATCGTCGACCACGGACGCGTCACCGGTCTCATCGACTTCGCGGAGGCGTTGGCTCAGCCGCATGTCGAGCTCGATACCATCCTGCGCTGGTGCGCGAAGGCGCGAGAATACCCACCCACACCCGACGAACGAGGACTCGACGAGACCACACTCACAGAGGTCCCCCAATGGCTGCAGGGCGCGTATCCAGAGCTCTTCAAGCGCGAGCATCTACGCGAGCGGTCGAACTTCTATGACATGTACATGGAGCTCGCGCTATGCGCACATCACCCTCAAGCCGACATCCGCAGCGCGGCGCATGACCGCATTGCTAGCCTGCTCTCCGGCCACAACCATCTAGACGGACTCGTCTGGTAGGCCGTCGTCTTGCCGCACCGGACTTCGTGACGGTCTTCCGGGAGAGAAGTGCTGCGCGGCTTGATTGTCGGATCTCTTCGTCGTGCTCACCTTCCACGATCATGCCGACTGAGGTCGCGCACGTGTCTTCCGTCCATGCATCGATGCCTTCGCGGACGCCTGCGGCCCGCCGGCAGGTTCATCGGGCTTGAGTGTTCGTCTGGGTACCTGAGCAAGCCCGGGCGACATCCCGACCAACGAGGTGGCTTGCGCCGCTCCCGTGCATCGCTTCCTGAACAAACATCGGTTATCCGATTGGGCGGTCGGTCTTGCCTTGTGGCACGCCGTTCGGCCGGACTCGCAAAGTCTGCGATCAGTGCGTGGTGGGGAGGAGAGCGGCCTCGAGGGCGTTGGCGATGAAGGCGCCGTAGTGTTCGGTCGTCCAGCCCAGCTCGGCGATCAGCAGCTGGTAGAGCTCGGGCGAGCTGTAGACCCACATCGTCTCGGCGGCCCGGCGAACGCTGACAGGTTCTCGAAGAAATCCACGACGCGCCAGGGCTTCGGCGTTGTGCCGCATCCGGGCCATCCGTTCTGCAGAGATCTCGTCCCAGAGCACGGCCATCTCCTGATCGGAGTACGCGGCCTGGATCAGGAGCCACTGGAGCGGTGCAACTCGAGGCGCAACCTCGGCGGCCAGGCGCCCGATGCCGAGCATCAGATGATGCGGGTCGGCCTCCTGGGCTTGCAGTCGATCGGAGCGATCCTCGGCCGCGGCGGGTCCCGCACCACGCAGACCTCGGTCGATCAGCCCGCGCACGAGTCCGGGCTTCCCGCCGAACGACTTGTAGATGCTCGCCTGGGATACGCCCGCCTCCTCGGCGATGGCCGCGATGGTAGTCGCGGTGAACCCATCGGCGAGAAATCTACGCTCAGCGATGTCGAGGATCGCGGCGCGCGTTCTCGCTGCCGTCTCGCGGCGGCGGGTGGCGTCGTAGGGTCGGCGGCTCTTGACAGGTCGGCTCATCGAATCCACAGCATAATCCATTCCAGTCAGCTAGAATCAAATTCATCGGGAATGACCGAGGACGGGGCTGATCAACCATGGCGACGTGCGGGGATGATCCGGCGACTGTCATCCGGCGACTGATCGAGGCGACCAACCGGCGCGACATGACATCAATGGTCGCCTGCTTCGCACCGGACTACCGCAACGAGACCCCTGTGCATCCTTCCCGCGGCTTCGTCGGCCGCGAGCAGGTCCGACGCAACTGGGTGCAGATCTTCGACGCGGTGTTTGACCTCCAGGCCCTTGTGCTGGATTCGGCCGTGGTCGGCGACCTGGTCTGGACCGAGCAGGAACACCGCGGCACTCGTGCGGACGGCACCCGGCATGTCATGCGGGGAGTCGTGATCTTCCGCGTCGCGGCCGGCATGGTGACCCATGCCCGGTTCTACCTCGAGCCGCTGGATGTCTGCAGCGATCAGGTCGACGGTGCCGTCCGACGTCAGGTGACGGGGGAGAGTTGAGATGATCATGGTTGCCGGCGGGACCGGCCGATTGGGCACTGCTCTGATCGGTCTGCTGACCGGTCGCGGTGAGCACGTGCGTGTGCTGACCAGGGATCGGCGACGCGCCGCACATCTTGCCGGCCCGTTGGTCGAGGTCTTCTGCGGCGATCTGACCACACCTGGAACAGTCGCGCAGGCCGTCGTCGACACCGACCAGGTCGTGTCTGCCGTTCACGGGCTGGTCGGACCCCGCGGGGCGTCTCCGGCGACGATCGACCGAGACGGCAACGCGAGCCTCGTCGACGCTGCGGCGACGGTCGGAGCGGAGGTGATCTTGATGTCCGTGGTCGGCGCGTCCACCGACAGCCCGATGGAACTGTTTCAGATGAAAGCTGCTGCCGAAGTGCATCTGCGCGAGGTTGCCGTACCGGCCACCGTTGTTCGCGCCACCCCGTTCGCCGAGCTGTGGATCGAACTCCTCCGCCACACAGCCCGGCGCTCCGGACGCCCGATGGTGTTCGGGAACGGTCGAAATCCGATCAGTTTCGTCTCCGTGCAGGACGTGGCGGCGGTCGTCGACCGGGTGCTACAGGATCGCAGCGCGCGCGGTGCCACCCTCGAAATCACCGGGCCCGATCGTGTCACCCTCAACGAGCTGGCCGCTCTCGTCCAGTCAGCAGACGGCCGAACCGCAACCGCACGCCACCTGCCACCAACCGTGCTCGGCATCCTGGCAGGCACCATCGGCCGGGTACGCCCATCATTGGGCCGCCAACTACGCTCCGCGATCTTCATGGACTGGGCGGATCTGAGCCGCGTCGGCGACGACATCGGACAACGCTATCCCGACCTAAACCGAACCACAGTGCACGAGCTGCTCTCCTGAAGCGATCATCAGACGCCAACCCCCGGGTTCCTGAAGCGCACTGCTGCTCAGTTCATATCTGGCGTGTTCGAAGGCGCCAACTACCCGACTCCTGATCCGCTGAGGAGTCGACTTACGGAGTGCGGTGCCACTCCTGCGACGTGGTTCGGGAGTTGCGCACCTTTCCTGCGACGGTTCCGGTTGTTGCTCACATCAGGCGTTGGATGAGGGCGTAGAGAACGAAGGCGAGGACAACGACGCCGACGATGAGATCGGTCCAGGTCGCGAGGGTTTCGGAGGCGTTCTTGTTCTTCTTGGTGACGTGCATGAGGCCGGCGATGAGCAGGAAGGCGCCGCCTGCTACCCCGCACGCAGGTGCCCAGACAGGGATCAGCGCAAGGAGGCCGGCGAGTCCCATGCCGATGTTCGCCGTTGACAGCTCGCGTGTCACCTGAAGATCACTGCCGGTGGGCGTTTCCGTGCTGAGGATCTCGCTTGTGGTCTCGGGCCGGACGAGCTGAACGATGCCGGCGACGACCAGTCGGGTGCCGACCCCCCAGAACACCCACCATCGGCCGTAGATCTCGACGGGGTCGCCGCCGGTCGCGGTGAGCTCGATCGTTCCCGACACGATCGGAAGGATGATCGTTTGTAGGATGACTCCGATGAAGTAGCCCATGTCAGTTCTCTTCTTTCAGGTATCTGGAATCGATGAAGCGGGTTGGCGTTCGCCGTAGCGGCGGGCGTGTCGGTGGGTGGGATGTTCGCTAGGAGATCGCCGTAGTTGTTGAAGTTGCGGAAGCCAGAAGCCGAGAACGGAGCCGGGAGGCGTTCGAGCGGGTTGTTAACGGCCCGGTATGATTGTCATGACATTTTTCGGCGGGTGGGCTCTGCCATTCGGAATGTTCTGTCAGGCGTTCTCTTTTTCAGCGCTGACAGGCAAGTCCGACAGGCTCGCGCCGGGCGGGGCGGCTCGGGTTTGGGCTCGGCCGCCCCGCGGGTGGCGTCGTTCAGTGCGAGAGGCAGTTGCTCGAGATGCAGGGACCTTGGTTCGGCTGGACCGTGATCGTTACTGTCGCGGGCTTCGACGCGTCGCCGTCGGCCAGTACCTCATAGGTGAACGAGTCTGTCGTGCCGGTCTGTGTCTGGTTGGGCGTGTAGGTGACGTTTCCGCTGTGATCGGGCTCGCTGAGCGTGCCGTGCTGCGGCCCGCTGAGGATGACGTAGCTCTCGATCGGAAATCCGTCGGCCGAATGGCCGTCGAGCGCGAACGTCTTGGGCGTTCCAGAGACTGCGGTCACGTCCACGTCCAGCGCCATCGGGGTCGAGTCCTCCTGCCGAACGTTTCCGGCCTCGGTGGTCGCGATGATGCCGGTGCCGTCGGCGAGGCGGTCGGCGTCGACGTAGCGGTTGGTCACACCCGATGTCACGGGCAGATCGCCGACGCTGGGAGCATCGCCGAAAGCCCACGTCTGACCGGTCGAGTTCATGATCCAATACCCCCTGCCGTCGGCCGTCGTGACCAGCGCTGTCGCATCGCCGGTGACACCGGTGTGGCCGTAGAAGGCCGCATCGCCGAACGTGTACACGGAGCCGTCTTTGGCCAGCAGCGTGTACCCCTTGCCGTCCGGGGTCATGGAGATGGCGGAGTATCGGGTGTCGCCGGAGAGGACCTCCTCGCCGTAGTACTTCGCGTCGCCGATGGCCCACACGTGGCCTTCCTCGTCCAAGGCGACCATTCCCTGGCCGGAAGGAGTGAGCGCGATGCCGGCGATCCGGTTGTCGTCGACATCGCCGCATCCGTCGGGCGAATAGGCGCTGTGCGCGTCGATGGAACCGAACTGCACAGCATCCCCGTAGCTTTTGATCGAGCCGTCCACATCGACCAGGTAGAGGCCCTTGCCATCGGGGGTGGCCCGGAGGATGCCGCCGTAGGCGTCGCCCTTGAAGATGGGTGCGCCGTCCACCGACCACAGGTTTCCTCCGCCCGGCTGGTCAGCTTCTTCGACGTTCCAGTAGCCGAGGCCGGCCGGATTCGCGGCGACCGTGCTGATCCCGTCACCGCCGACTGCCCAGCACGTGTGGTCCGGGTTGAGGTCACTCGCGTACGCCGGCGCCGCCCCGGCCAGCACGGCGACTGCCACTGCGCCGACGGCGAAGCTCGCGGTCACCGAGCGGGCGAGCCGGCTGCCCCCCAGCCGCTGACGAAACGAGCCACGAATCTTGTCCTCTGCGCGAGAATCGTTCGTGGCGGCGGATTCGGGGATGCCGGCCGCACGGGATGTGGTCATGGTGTGTTCCTTCGTGGATCTGGTCATGGGGTGTTCCTTCCTGGACATGGTCACGGTGTGACGCACGTACTTGGTTAACAAATGTAAGCTTACGTGCGTTACCGTAGCACTCAAGCTAACGACTGTAAAGTGATGGATATGACGACTCCGACTCGACCCCGCAACCCACGCGGCCAAGGCGATTTGCTCCGCGGCGAGATCCTGCGGGCGGCGATCATGCTGGTGGAGGAGACCGGGGATGCCGCGTCCCTGACCCTGCGCGGCATCGCCCGTCGGGCGGGGATCAGCGCCCCTTCCATCTACACGCAGTTCGCCGATCTGCCGACCCTCATCAATGCACTGCTCGAGGTGAGCTTCGATGAACTCGCCGCGACGGTTGGCGCCGCAATCGAGTCGCGCGCCCGCGCCGACGAGCGCCTCATCGACGCGAGCCGGGCCTATGTCCGCTTCGGGTGGGAGCACTCGGCCCGGTACCGTCTGATGTTCGCGGCGGACGGCTACGCCGCGAACGCGGTGGATACGTTCGCGCTGTTCACCGTCCTTCTCCAGGACTGCATCGACGCCGGCCTGAGCGGCAGCGCCGATCCCCGAGCGGACACCTGGATGGTCTGGGCAGCGTGCCACGGCGTCGCAACCCTCGCCAAGCCCGCCCGATCCGACTATCTGCGGCTCGGCGCGCTCGACCGGCCCGCGATGCTCGACGCCATGGTCGAGCGCCTCGCAGGCCTCGACAGCGGTCGCTGATCAGGCTGCGGCCTTCTACGTCGGCGACGCGACCGCTTGGTCTGGTCCCGAACCAGCAAGGCTCATCACAATCGAGCGTGCAGTCGAGGCGCGATCGGGCGGACCGCCCGCAGCCTGCGGATCTCGATCAGCATCGAGCCCAGGCACACAGTGCCAGGAGCCGCCTTCACCGGCGCCAGCACCGACTCCTGCCTGCGTTCTCGTCGTCGTCGACTGATCCCGGCATAAGCCTCGCCCGACGCGCGCGCATTCATCGGTCAGTCGGGATCCGCGACGGCGTCCCGGTCCCTCAGCCAGCGCTGGAGGCGCTTCAGCTCCATGGTGGTCGGCGTGTACACGGGTCGGTCGGTGAAGCGGCGCGGCGCGGCGGCGATCTCGTCCGGGCTCGCCCCGTAGGCAGCCGCATATTGACGTGCGATGTGGGGATGAAGTTGGTCCGACGGCTGAAAGGCGATGGCAGCATCGGTCCACACGATCAGCGTGTTGCCGCGCCGATCCATGAGGCATAGCGGGTGGTGATGCTGCTGAAAACGACGCCCGGGACCGATCCAGGCGACTCCCGTGCCGGACCAGTCGCTCAGCAGGTCACCCGACGCACCGTGGATGCCCTCGGCGTCGACCCGGAGCACCATCCGATGCCGTCGGGTGATGCCCCAGATCACGACCGGCACCGCGACAATCAAGCTCATGCCCAGACCGACGGGTCCACGCTCGAAGCCCAGCAAGAGCCCGATCAGCAGCTGCCCGAGGCCGTAGGCGAGGATCCACATCGCCGGGACCAGCTGGAGTGGCAGTGACGTACGGAACTCGACTGGGCTGGCGCGCGGCCAGAGGCGACGATGCGTCGGACTCCACACCGGCGAGCATCACGACGGGCTCGGGACCCTGCGCCTCGTCACACCCTCCCTGGACTGGACGGGCTACGTCCGCCTCGCCTTCGACGAGCTCCGCATCGCCGGACCTGGTTCCCCACAAGTCGCCCGCCGGCTGCGCGCGGCGCTGGAGGACCTCAAGACCGTGGCACCGGCTCCGCGCCGGCCCGAGCTCGACCGCCAGCTCGAGTTGCTGACCGTGGGCGTGCAGCGGTCCTTCGATAGCGACAGCGACAGCGGTAACGCCCTCACCGCCGATCAGCAAGGGCTCGGCTCCGGACCCGATCTGGTGCAGAGCGAACACGGCCGGTAGGACCGCCACGTGGGAGTTGACCTCCAGCGCAGGCCGTGACCACGTTGCCGATCATGGACGCCCCGGAGATGTTCGGCAGCGTTTATGACCCGATCGAGACGCGCAGCTACGTTGCCGCCAAAACCAGCCGACTCCTATTGGGAACCAGCGTGCTCGACGCGCTGTTTCATCCGCCGATCATCTTGGCCAGGCGGCTGGCCACTCTTGACCGGCTGAGCGACGGTCGGTTGATTGCCGGCGTTGGTCAGGGCTGGATGGACCAGGAGTTCGAGGCCACGGGAGTCTCGATGAAGCGGCGCGGCGCAGGCTTCGAGCAGCACATCCTGGCGATGCGTGCGGTCTGGCGGCCGGATCCAGTGAGCTTCACCGGTCGCTTCTACCAGATCCCCGAAGCCGACATCGGCCCCAAACCGGTCCGTCCGGACGGTCCGCGGCTGGTGGTCGGAGCCGGCGCGCCGGCCTCGGTCGAACGCGCCGGGCGGCTTGGGGTCGGGCTGACCCTGGTGATCTTCGACTGGGACACCATCCGGGAGACCGTCCGGGCCTTCCGGTCTGCGGCGACGGCCGCCGGTCACGACGCCGATCATGCGCTGCCGATCGTGCTCCAAGTGAACGGCACGCTGACGCCGGAGCCCCTGGACCAGCGCGGACCGCTGCTCGGCTCACCCGAGCAGGTCACCGCCGACCTCGACCAGGCCGCCCAGCTGGGGATCGACCACGTCTTCTGGAACTCCGGCGACGACCCGCTCGACCAGCTGCCGCTACTCGCCCAGCTCCGGCAGAAGGTCTGAAGAGGGTCAGCGCAGCTGAGCCATCGTGTCGTTCTCCGCGACGGCAGCTTCGGGGCCGACTACGCCACCGCGCGATGTGCAGCGGAGCCCACCACCCTCGACAACGAAGACCGGTTGCTCGTCCCCGCTGACCCGGCGGCGCTCGCCGACACAGACCTGCCCCCGCTGCCCCTGGATCCGTGCAACCACAACGCTCGGCGGGTGGTTCTAGCACTAAAGTCCGATGGCCTGATTGCTGGGGAAGTCTTACGTTCTCGGCAGGAACACAAGCGGCGCCGAGTTGCTCGGGTTCAAGATCCATCTCTCACCGCAGGAGCAGTCATGGTTGGAAAGCTCGTTCGACGGACTGGAGCTCTGGTCTCGATCTTG
Source organism: uncultured Actinomycetota bacterium (assembly GCA_963797165.1). Taxonomy (GTDB): domain Bacteria; phylum Actinomycetota; class Actinomycetes; order Propionibacteriales; family Propionibacteriaceae; genus Microlunatus. The sequence goes on along the minus strand of CAWCOM010000010.1, from coordinate 241,788 downwards.
TCGATCCTACTGGTCAGCCAGGCCGCTCTGGCCGGGACTGCAGGTGCCGTCACGGCGACCAAGGCGGAATTGCGGAACGGTGAACTGCGGGTCGAAGGCCGCGCCGCCGCCCCTGGAGGCTCGGTCGTGATAGCCACCTCGACCACCAGCGTGGCCAGTGCCCGGATCAGCGTGAAGGGCGACTTCAAGATCCAGGCGTCGGGCTTCACCGCGCCGGATTGCACGGTGACCGTCGCGGACGGCCAGACGCCCGTGGCGACGGTCTCCTTGGCCGGCTGCACCTCGTCGATCACACCGGTGCCGCCGACGCCGGCACCGCCCACCGGGTCGTGTGTCATTACCCCGCAGTCGCCGGTCACGGTGCCCGCCGGCACCTCGACGAGCGTGTACTTCGAGACGACCGGCTGCAACACGACGTTCAACAGCGGCGCCACCCCTACTCCGGTGCAGTGGCGGGTTGTGGCAGGAGTGATCCCGACCGGCATGACGGGCCCGAATTCACAAGGTACGACGGCCGGGAACATCGCCGGTACACCGAGCATTCCCGGTACGTACCGCTTCACCCTCCAGGTGATCGATCAGGCAGCCGCCGCCGACCAGGAGACATTCGCCCTCACCGTCGCCTGAAACCAGGCTTCCGTCAGGTCGCCGATCAACAGGCGTCCGCGAGCCGCTGGATCTACCCAGGTTCTGCCTTGGTCGCGAACCAGTCGGATCAATGCGCCTCCCGCAGGTCCGGCCAGACACAAACGGGACCAGCCGTGAGCAGGCGCGCCGTCTCTGCCGCCTTCGGCCACCGGATTCCGCCCGGTGGACGGACGTCTTGCGGACACCTGAGGTTTGCAGAGCGCTCGCCAGGGGGGTTTGGGACAGGCTTGGCCAGTTCGTACCTCGACCGCACGCTCGCCGTCCCGTCGTCGACAGCGATCGCCGCACAGGTCTGCGCCTCGTTTCTCGCCGCATTCAGGCCGCCCAGAGAGGGTGACTGAGAACTCCTTTGATCGGTTCTCACTGACCATCGCACGATGGCTCACCTGATCGAGTCCACAACACAGATCGACACCGTCTGAGGGACGTCACCCGGCGCACAGCGTCCCGTCGTCGCCTCGAAGCCGCCCCTATCTCTCGACTAGGGTGAAACGGTGAATAGGTGGCAGGCACTGGGGGGCGGCCCGCTGATGATCGTGATCGGAGAGGTCCTACTCGTCGTCTGCAGCCTGAGCTACCTCGTCTGGTGGACGATCACGTTCCGACCGTCCGCGCGGACGCCATCCGGCGGCGGGCTCTTCCTCGCGGGAGCGGTGCTCGGTGGCCTCGGCGGCCTGGTTCTGCTGGCCGTCGGCATCGCGGCCCTTCTCCCGAAGGCATCATTGCTGGCGCTGGGGGCGACGATCGTCGGCGGAGTGTTGCTCGGTGCGCTGTTGCTCTACGTCACCTCTACGGTCGCCCACCGGCCCGTCACCACCGAGCTCCCGCTGATCGTCGTCTGGGCCACCGTGCAACTCGCTGCCGGCATCACGTTGCGAACGGCCGGGGTGCTGAGGGCGCCGGCGGCGTCCGCCTGGATCGTCGCGACCGCGATCGCGACGCTGGTCGGGCTGGCCTGCTACCTGGTGTTCTATCGGCTCGATCCGATCCCCGCGTACTGGATCGGCATGGTGCCACTCGCCGTCGACGGCGTGGTGGCGGCGATCTTGGCCGCCATCGTGACGCTGACGCGAGTCTCGTGAGTGACCGCCTGTCGAGGGCTACTGCGTGCTCCGCAGAACGGTCCCCGACTGACACCGACGTCCACGGCATGTGTCACTAGCGGATCGGCTCAACCTTGCGTCGCGCCGGCGGCTCGGCTGATCAGCTCGTAGCGGCTGTTGGTGCTGGTCTTGCTGAAGATCGACTTGAGATGATCTTGAACTGTGAGCGGACTGATGTGGAGGATCTCGGCGATGTCGGCGGTGTCGCTGCCGCGGACGAGCTGGTGAATCAGCTGGCGCTCACGGGCGCTCAGCCCGGTTGTCCTCGCGAAGATCTCGACATGGTCGCGGACCGAGATGGCCTCGAGTGTTACCGCGATCTGACCGGATGCGGAATCCTGGAGGCCGGCGATTCGCGAAGCGTGCAGACTGATCCAGGTTCCACCGGTGAGATGGGTCCTGGCGAGGGGCGGGTGGTCATCGACGCCTTTCTCGACGGCGAGCAGCTGCGCGGCGACGTTGTAGACGGCGGCCGGAACCGGGGTCAGGTCCGGTGCGGTGGGCAGCAACTCGCGCAACCGATCATCCATGCTCAGCGTCTGCTGCCGGGGCAGCAGGTCGTCGGCCAGCACCATCACGGCTGGCCCCGATGGGTACGACCACTGTGCCGGCAGCGAGAATGTCGCGGCCTGGCTTCGCCGCACGGCTGTCGTCAATGGCGCGGCGAGAGAGGTCAGAAGTTCGGTCTCATCGGCCGTGAAGGTGGGCGGGGAACCACCGCAACGCCACAGGTCCAGGAAGCTCCAGGCGCCGTACTTGTCGCGGAGGGACAGCGATGCCACATCGCTGACGCCGTACGTCTCCAGCAGGTTCTGCCAGCTTCCGGCCCGAGTGCGGCCGGTCGCGGTGGCGGACAGCGCGACACAGCGACCTGGCGGCAGTGCTGTCCAGCGGTTGGTGGCAGCTTGGTACTTCAGCCTGATCAGGAGAGGCAGCGACTGGAGGTCCGGGACGGACGCGAGCGGGGCGGTGCCGACCCACGTCACCGGGTCGGTTATCACCCAGACGTAGTAGGAGAAGTCGATCACTCTCCGCAGCTGCTCGACCACCCGGGCTCGCAGCTCGCGGTCCGAGCCCGGCAGCAGGCACGCCCGCACCACCCGATCTCGGACTCGCTCAGTGCCAGCCGTCATGAGCCGACGCTAACGGAAAGATCCCAGACGGCAGGGATTCCGCAGGACCGGCTCGCCCGGTGACGCTGAGTACTTCATCAGAGAAGCAAGGAGTCACCATGTCAGTCCTGCACATCGAGCATCGGATCTCCGACTTCGAGATCTGGAAAGGCGCTTTCGACGCCTTCGCCACGAAGCGACGAGTGGCCGGTGTGAGCCATGAACGCGTCTGCCGCCCGGTCGATGATTCCCACTATGTCGTCATCGACCTCGACTTCACCACGACCGAGCAGGCGCGCGCGTTCCTGGACTTCCTCCAGCAGGCCGTGTGGTCCTCACCTGCGGACGCTCCCGCCCTCGTGGGTCGACCCGCAGGGCGAGTGTTCGACGTGGCGTACGAAGCGTCGCCAGATGCGACTAGGCCGGGCGCCGTGCGCCCCATCAGGTAGCGCCTCGACCGATGGCCGGCCTCAACCAACCGTCCGCCGGAACTAAAATCCTTCCGTTCGGTAGGGGTTACCGCGACGAAGGCGCCAAGGTGGAGATCGGACACGGCGTCGCACCGCCAGGTAGGTCACTGCACGCCGCGCACGGACGAGGAGTCGCCATGCTCGCTGTGAGATGTGCCCGGTTGTTCGACGGCGATCGGTTCCGCAGCGGCGCGACGGTAATCATCGACGGCGGTGTGATCGTCGGTGTCGAGTCCGAGCGGCTCGAGCTGGATGCCAATTGGCAGGTCATTGACTGCGGTGCGGATACGACCGTGCTGCCAGGCCTGATCGACACCCATACCCATCTCGTGGCAGACAGCACGTTGGGTGCGCTCGATCGCGTGCCGGGAATGACCGACGACCAGCTTGACGCCGTGGTCACCCGAAGCCTCGCGGACCAGCTCGCTGCCGGGATCACCACGGTCCGCGACCTCGGCGACCTGCGGTTCGCAGCGGTGACCCGGCGGGATCGTCAGCAGTTCGGCGAGCGACTGGAACCCGAGATCGTTGCGGCCGGCCCGCCGGTGACCACACCGGGCGGCCATTGCCACTTCCTGGGCGGGGTGGTGTCGGACGAGCGGTCGATCCGGGCAGCCATCGCGGAACGGGTCGAACGCAAGGTCGACCTGGTCAAGGTGATGACCAGTGGTGGTGGATCCACACCAGGGACCGACATGGCGCGAGCCCAATTCGCCACCGAACAGCTGATGTTGCTGGTCGAGCTCTCGCACGAAGCAGGCCTGCCGGTCGCAGCCCACGCACACGGTCTGACAGCGATCGAGCAGGCGATCCAGGTCGGCGTCGACACGATCGAACACTGCAGCGGGATGACCACCGACGGGATGGAGATGCCAGCGAAACCGTGGCAGGGTTGGCCGATCGTGGCATCGCCGTCAGCGGGATCATCCCCGTCCGCGCCGGACTCCAGCCCGCCGACGCGCCGAAACCCGTGCAGGAATACCTCGCGCGGACCGGCTTGACGCTGGAGGCTGTGCGCGACTTCCGTGTCGACCTGATCCGCCGGCTTCACGCCCACGGTGTGTCGGTGGTCACCGGTCTCGACTCAGGGCTCAACCCGGCGCTCGGCCACGGCCGGCTCTGGAGTTCCTTCCCCATGTTCATCGACGCCGGTCTCGGAAGCGCCGCGGTGCTGGCAGCAGCCACATCCAAGGCCGCACAGGTCTGCCAGCTGGCGCATCGAAAAGGTCGGATCCAAGCCGGCTACAACGCGGATCTGGTCGTAGTGGGCGGAGATGCACGGATCGACCCCACGGTCGCGAACCGCGTCCGCACCGTGATCCGTTCCGGAGCGGTCGTCAAGCTGTAGGCGGCGCCTCCGTTGCAGTACGACCGGCCCCGGTCAGTCCAACGGTGCGCCGCAGGCCGTCCGTTGGACGGTCGGCTCGCGGGTCGTCAGGAGGGATCGTCATAACGTGGTGATGCCAGGACGACGAGCCAGTTGTCGCGCTTTTCCAGGTCCGATCGTCATCGTTCATCACCAGCAGATTCTGTAGCAGGCTCCGGCCCCGAGTGCACCGCTGAGCGGTCGGCTTGCGTGCGTCCTGCACTAGGCGTCGTTCTTGCCCCAGTTGCCGAGTGCGACGATCGCCTCCCGCAAGGCGAGCCCGCGATCGGTCAACGCATAGGCCCGGGTGTTGTGTCGAAGGGGCAGGCGGAACAGCACGCCAGCGGCTTCGAGCTCGCGCAGGCGTGTCGCGAGGATGTTCGTCGGCACGCCGAGGTCGCGCTGCAGATCGCCGTAGCGTTGTGGCCCGTCGAGCAGCCGTTCCACGATGAGCAGGGCCCACCGTGCTCCGACGATGTCGAGGGCCGTGGCGAGGTCGCTCACGCGGTCGGATCGGCGTCCGCCTTCATCCAGAACGGTGAGTAGTGGTAGCCGTCGGGGTCGTGGAATTGGCGCTGGTACATGAAGGAGTAGTCGTCGGTGTCACCGATCCGCCCGCCGGCGGCGCCGGCGCGGTCGACGAGCTCGTCGACCGCCTCGCGGCTGCCCAGGTCGAACGAGACCGTGACCTTCGAGGGCGTGTCAGGTCCGCCGATCAGCTCTTCGACTCCGCCGACGCTCGCGTACATCTCGCGGCTGCCGAGCATGACGTACTGCTCGGGCGCGATCGCGAAGCACGACACGTTGTGGTCCGACATCTCGGGGTTGAGGGCCCAGCCGAGGGCGGTGTAGAAGGCGGTGGCGCGCTCGACGCTCTCGACCGGGCAGGTGATGAAGAGGCTCATGCGGCTATACTTGCAAAATGCAAGTAGCCCGTCAAGGGGCGTGCGTCCCGCACGACGGTCGTTCTACGGGGACACATATTGCTGCTGGTTCCGAACGGCGTGGACTGGCACCATGTCGTCGTGCCGGAGACTACGAGCGATGACCTGGCTGCGTTCTATCGGGCCTACAACGCCTGCTGCAACGCGCACGACTTCGAGGCGCTGGGCGAGTTCGTCGCACCCGATGTGGTGGTCAACGGCACCGAGCACGGCTTGGCGGCCTACATCTCCGGCTTGTCCGGCATCGTGCGCGCCTTCCCGGACTACCGCTGGGACCTGCAACACCTCCTCATTGATGGCAGCTGGATCGCCGCCCACTTCCACGACACCGGCACCCACCGCGACGCCTTCCTTGGAATGTCTGCTACCGGACGACCCGTGAGCACCCAGGAGTTCGCTGTGTACCGGGTGTGCGAGGGCAGGATCGTCGAGGTGTGGGTCGCGGCAGACAATCTGCGTCTCCTCGAGCAGCTTCGGTGATCTGTCCTCCTACCAGCGTCGGCCCGTCACCGCTGAAGAGGTCTCGCTGCGGCGAAGTGCTGCGACCCTAGGCGCCGTTGATCTGGAAGCCGCCTCTGGCGCAACGATGGACGAGCTTCACCGCTGGCTCGGCCGGGCCGAGCAGCAGGGCGCGGCCGAAACGTCGGCCTGACCCCCACCGGCCAGCAACCGCGGACCACTCAGGCCGAAGTGTTCTCATTGCACGGACGCCAACTGACACCGGTCAGCTCGTCTGGTTGGCGAGTTCCCACTGGTGGCCGAAGGGATCGACAATGCGGCCGGTACGCCAGCCCCCTTCGTCGTGCATGCCCGCTATCTGTGCTGCTCCGGCAGCGAGTGCGCGCTGAAACGCGATCTCGGGATCGGCCACCGTCAGGATCATCCGAACCGCGCGCGCCGGGTCTATGCCTGCAGGTAGGTCTGGGTCGAGCTGCACCCAGAAGCGTGCCCCGTCCACGAACAACTCGCCTACCTGGAGCTCGCCGCCGACCACGGCGAGCTCGCCGGTGGTCGCACCGAAGGCGCGGCGGTAGAACCCGACCGCCGCGCCAGCATCACGGACGGACAACCACGGCGCAATCACGCTCATCTGTGGCCTCTCTGACGGTGGTGACTCAGCCTGCCACAGCGCTGACGAAGGAGCTTCGCCCACTCAGCACCCGCGACTTCCGATGACCGGTTGCCAAGGTGTTGGTGCCGTCTCCGTCGACGTCGGCGCCGCCGCCGGCAACCCCATACAGCGGGTGCAGATCGATCGGATCGTCCTGGGCAACCGACAAGGTGTCCTCGCCACCGGTGGTCCGAGGAGACGGCTCGGAGACCCAGCTGCAGTGGTGGCTCATCGTCCATCCACTCGGCATCTAGATCACCGCTCAGCTTTCGGTGGTGGGCGGTGAGGTGCGGAAGCTGCCGGCGTCGATGACGAAGCGGTAGCGGACATCGGAGCGGAGGACTCGCTCCCAGGCGTCGTTGATGCCCGCTGCGTCGATGAGCTCGGTGTCGGGCTCGATGTCGTGTTCGGCGCAGAAGTCGAGCATCTCTTGGGTCTCGGCGATTCCCCCGGTGGAGGATCCGGCGAACGAACGTCGGTTCCCGAACAGGGAGAACACGGCCACCGGAAGGGGCTCAGACGGGGCGCCGACGCTGACAAGGGTGCCGTCGCGGCGGAGCAGTCTGAGGTAGGCGTCGAGGTCGACCGGGGCGGAGACGGTGTTGATGATCAGGTCGAAGCTGTTGGTCAGCTGGGTGAACGTGTCGAGGTCGCTGGTGGCGTGGTAGGCGTCGGCGCCGAGTCGGAGGCCGTCGTCGCGCTTGGACAGGGTTTGCGACAGGACTGTGACGTGAGCGCCCATGGCGTGGGCGAACTTGACGGCGAGGTGGCCGAGCCCGCCCATGCCGACCACGGCGACCGTGCTGCCGGGTCCGGCCTGCCAGTGCCGCAGCGGGGAGTAGGTGGTGATGCCGGCGCACAGCAGCGGCGCGACTTTGCTGAAGTCGAGCGCCGCCGGGATCTGGAGGACGTAGTTCTCGTCGACGACGACGTGGGTGCTGTAGCCGCCCTGGGTGATGGTGCCGTCCCGGTCGATACTGTTGTAGGCCTGAGTGTTGCCGGCGAGGCAGTACTGCTGCTGCCCGTCACGGCAGTTGTCGCATTCGCGGCAGGAGTTGACGATGGTGCCCACCCCGACCCGGTCGCCGACGGCGTGCTGAGTGACGTCGGACCCGATCTGGAGCACGGTGCCGGCGACCTCGTGGCCGACGACCTGCGGATAGGTGATCGGTCCCCAGTCGCCGCGGACGGTGTGGATGTCGGAGTGGCAGATGCCGGCGTAGGCGATCTCGATCAAGACGTCATGTGGTCCGACGTCGCGTCGGGTGATGGTGGTGGGCACCAGCGAATCGGTGGGTGAAGTGGCGGCGTAGGCGTTGACGGTCAGCATCGGGTAACTCCTGTGTCGTTGGTGGTGGGGTTCAGCTGGTTTGCGGTCGAGAAGGATGCGAGTCCCGGGGAGCCGAAGCCCCTGCTCGAAACTCGGGGGTGCGGTGTTCGAGGAAGATGAGCGCGCCGAGGGGGAGGAAGACGGCGACTGCGAAGCTGACGCCGACCACGGCCGGGGCGAGGGCGCCGAGAGCGCTGGTCAGAGCGAGACCGGTGATCGCCGTGCCGACTGCTGTCCCGAGGTTGAAGACGGACGTTGCCATGGCACTGGCCAGGGTGGGGGCGTCGCCGCCGTAGCGGACGGCCATGTTGATCAGCACCGGGTTCGCCGACAGTCCGACCAGGCCGAGCACGGTGAACAGCACCAGGGTGGGGATCGGCATGGTCGACAACAGGCACAGGCCGCCGGCGGCCACGACGGTGATCGCGGCGGTGGTCAGCGGTGTGCCGAAGGGGTGGGCGTCACCGAGCCGGCCGCCGACGATCGACCCGATCAGCGCACCGGCGCCGAACAGCATCAAGGCTCAACAGGCCGCACCTTCGGTCCGGGCGGAGTTCCGGACGGCGACCACGACGTGCCCGGCGGCGAACACCAGCGCAATGTCAGCAGCGCCATCGACGGCGCTCCGACGATCATGCCGATCGCGAAGACCGTGATCGCCAACCCGGCTCGAGCCACCGTGGTGTCGAAGTCTGCGGCCATCTCCGGCAACAAGCCAGCGACCAGGAACTCGGTCGTGCCCATCAAGAACGTGCCCGCGGTCAACAGATAGATCACCATCGGCAGCCCGGCCCGGCCCGACTGTGCCGGCGCACCCGTGGTTGCCGACCGGGGGGCGGAGAGTTGATCGATCACCAAGCTCCTCTGACTCATATCCTGAACGAACGTTCGGTTGACACAACTCTAACCGAACGGTTAGGGTTTGGTCAACTGAAGGAGGGCGCTGTGACGACTACCGCACAACCAGCAACGACAGACGGGCCGGTCCGCCGGCCGTATCGCAACGGGGTGCGCCGCCGTGAGGAGATCGTCCAGGCCGCCACCGACGTGTTCGGCGAGTTCGGCTACGCCGGCGGATCGATCCGGGCGATCGCCGCCCGAGTCGGGGTATCACCGGCCACGCTGCTGCAGCATTTCGGCAGCAAAGAGGGACTCCTGATGGCGGTGCTGGAGGAATGGAGCCGCCGCACCACCGCCGCCAGCCTCGAGGGCAGCTCCGGCCTGGCCTATTTCCGAAGGTTCCCTGAGGTGATGCAGTTCCACATCGACAACCGAGGCCTCCTCGAGCTGTTCACCACCATCGCGGCCGACGCCTCCAGCCCGTCACACCCTGCGCACGAGTTCATCCAACGCCGCTACGTGGAGAGCATGGGCAACCTCTGCGTGCAACTCGCCCGGGCGGTCGCTGACGGTGAGATCGCCCCCCACACCCAGGCCGAGATCCAGCGGGAAGCGCGGCTGCTGACCGCGATGCTCGACGGGATCGGCCTGCAGTGGCTGCTGGACCCCTCGACCGACATGGTCGGCGACGCCACCTTCTACATCGACGACACCATCGCCCGCTGGCAGCACCCCCGCACCACCACCTGAGCGGCATCACCATCTGAGTTATCCCGCGCGTCCGCAGCTATCCGCACCCCGCACAACCGAATGACCGATCCGCCCGAACGGCGGCCTTCGGGCTCACTCGCACGTCCCAACTCGCCACCCGAACAAGGAGAAACAACATGACGGAGACCCAGAACCTGACAGACAACCGCACGGACAAGAAGGTGTGGTTCATCACCGGCGCCGGCCGAGGGATGGGTGTCCACTTCGCCCAGGCTGCCCTCGCCGCCGGACATGCGGTGGTCGCCACCGGCCGCAATCCGGACGCGGTCCGTGCCGCCATCGCCGACGTCGACGCCGACGCCGACGCCGAGAATCTGCTCACGGTACGGCTGGACGTCACCATCCCGGACGAGGCCGAGGCTGCCGCCGCGGCCGCAGTTGATCACTTCGGCCGGATCGACGTCCTGATCAACAACGCCGCCAACTTCTGGGGCGGCTTCTTCGAGGAGCTCACCCCGGGACAGATCGACGACCAGCTCACGACCGGTCTGCTGGGACCGATGAACGTGACCCGCGCAGTCCTGCCGGTGATGCGGCGGCAGCGGTCCGGCCACATCATGTCGATCTCCTCCGGCGCGGGCCTGGCCGGGTTCGAGTTCAACGCCGCCTACTGCGCAGCCAAGTTCGGCATGGAGGGCTGGATGGAAGCACTCACCCCTGAGATCGCACCGTTCGGCATCTCCACCACCATCATCAATCCCGGGTTCTTCCGTACCGATCTGCTCACCCCGGAGTCGGCGAACTACCCCGAATCGACTATCCCCGACTACGCCGAACGCCACGCCGAGCGGGTGCAGTGGTACGCCGACATGAACGGCCACCAAGAAGGCGACCCCGCCAAGCTCGCCCGGGCTCTGCTCACGATCGCCGACGAACCTCAGCCACCGCGCCGCTTCATCGCCCTCACCGCCATCCTCGACATCGCCGAGCAGAAGGCCCAAGACCTGCGAGACCAAGCCGACGCCTACCGCGACCTGTCCAGCTCGCTGGCCCTGGACACCGCCTGACCCCTCACCCGTACCCCGTTCTCTGATCTTCCTGAAGGACCTTCGATGGCAACCACCGTGCCCGTCGACGCTGCACCACGCCGCCTGCCGCCCGTGGTGTGGGTCCTCGCTGCCGGGGCGTTCCTCATGGTCACCAGCGAACTGCTGGTCGCCGGCCTGCTCCCTCAAGTCGCCAGCGGGCTGAACATCACCGTTCCGCAGACCGGCCTCCTGGTCACGGTTTTCGCTTTCGGAATCGCCGTCGGCGCACCGGTGATGACCATCGTCACACTGCGTCTGTCGAGGCGCACCACCCTCGGGATGGCGTTGCTGATCTTCGCGATGGGGCAGATCGTCATCGCGGTCAGCGACAACTACAGCGTCGTGCTCGCGGCCCGCTTCCTCACCGCCTTCGTCGCCGGCGGCTTCTGGGCCGTCGCCGCAGTCGTAGCGACCCGACTCGCCCACCCCAGCGCCAGCGCCAAGGCCCTGGCCGTCACCTATGGCGGCGCCAACCTCGCCAACGTCCTCGGTGCCCCGACCGCGGCATGGCTCGGCCAGCTCCTCGGCTGGCGGACGGCGTTCGCCGGCGTAGCGGGGCTGGTCCTCGGCGTCGCCGTCCTGGTCCTCCGGCTCGTCCCGGCCGATCAACCCGAACACCAACACACCAGCATCCGACACGAGTTCGCCGCACTCAGGTCTGGCCGGCTGTGGCTCGTCCTGGTGATCAGCGCCGCCGTCAACGGCGGGATGTTGGCCGTCTACAGCTTCATCTCACCGCTGCTGCAGGGCCGCACCGGACTACCGGAATCCTTCGTGCCGATCGCCCTCGCGCTCTTCGGAACCGGGGCGGTGATCGGCACCGTCCTCGCCGCCCGGTACAGCGACCGGTTCCCCATCGGCATCCTCCTGGTCGCCACCATCACCACCTTCGCCTTGATGGTCCTCCTGCTGCCGTTGTCCACCATGCCGGCACCGACACTGCTCCTGCTCAGCCTCCTCGGGGTCACCGGCTACCTCGCCAACCCGATGCTGGTAGCCCTAGCCATCCGCTACGCCGGAGCCGCGCCCAACCTCGCCACCGCCATCAGCACCTCCGCGTTCAACTTCGGCGTCACCGTCACCACCGCCATCGCCGCCGCCGCCCTGGCTGGCGTCGGCCCGATCGGACCCGTCATCGTCGGCGCAAGCACCTTCGCCCTGCTTTTCATCCCACTGTCGATCCTGCTGATCCTGCGGAACCGGACGCCGCCGGCCGACGACCATGAACCCGGCCGATCGACGAGCGAACAGGCCGCCGAGGCCGATTTCAGCTATCACCACGAGAGCCGACCCGGCCTGCCGTGCCCAACCCGCAACTAAGCCAAGGCGTTGGTCGAGAGCGCCGCACCGCATGCGAGCGTGAGTCAAGGGTGAGGAGCAGTGCTCGCCTCGCCACTTCAATACCGAACCCGACCTAGAGCAGTTGTCCCGGGCAGGTGTCCCGCAGCATGGTCCCCTTGGGCACGTGCCACCGGCCTCATCCGAATCGAACACGAGCCGGAGCTCAGTTCGAAGGAACCGACGATGACTCGTCGCAGTGGACCTGCGAACGAACCGACCCACCGGAGCATGCAGGCCGGATCGAGTCCGGGGACCGGGCCGGCTCGATCGGCTCCGGTGGCGGTGGCGGCGGCGGCGCATCGCTGGTCCGCCGCGGCAGGGTCACAATGGCATCACCACGAGAGGTCTGGAGGCATCATGGCGGTTGACGATGCGGTCGACCCGGCGTCGGTTGGGATGAGCGGGAAGAGGCTCGATCGAGTCGCTCCGGCGATGCAGGACTACGTCGATCGCGGCGTCGTACGCGGGATCAGCACGCTCGTGGCCCGACGAGGGCGGGTGGTGCACCGCGGCCTGTTCGGCCATCGCGACGCGGAGGCAGCCGCCGAGATGACCGACGACACGATTTTTCGGATCTACTCGATGACGAAGCCGATCGTGTCGACCGCGTTGATGCTGCTGCACGAAGAGGGTCGGTTCCGGCTCGACCAGCCCGTCAGTGACTTCCTGCCGGCGTTCGCCGCACCGAAGGTGATGAACACCGACGGGTCGGTCGTCGACGTCGTGGCCCCGATCAGTGTCGGCGACCTGCTCGGCCACACCAGCGGCCTCACGTACGACTTCATGGTCGACAATCCCGCGGCTCGGCTCTACCGAGACCATCGAGTCATGCACGATGCGACGCGCACCCTCCAGGAGTGCGTCGACCTGATCGCTTCGCTGCCCCTCGGGTTCCAGCCAGGACAGCGGTTCCACTACTCGGTCGGAATCGACGTCGCCGCTCGGCTGATCGAGGTGATCGCCGATCAGTCGCTCGGCGACTTCCTCGGCGAGCGCGTATTCGGCCCCATCGGGATGACGGACACTGCGTTCGGAGTGCCCGACGCCCACTTACACCGACTTGCGGCGATGTATGGTCTCCCGGACCTGGTGGGCGAGAACTACGACGCCGATGACCTTGTCGAGGCGAGCCTTGCCGGTGTCAACGAACGCATCGATGTGTCGACCACGTATCCGACGTCGACGCCGGACGTGTTCGTCCGAGGCGGACTCGGCTTGTTCTCGACGGTCGACGACTATTTCCGCTTCGCCCAGACGCTGGCCAACGGCGGGGAGCTCGACGGCAGCCGAGTCGTCGGCCGCAAGACGCTCGAGCTCATGCACGCCAACCGACTACCTCCAGCGATGATGCCCTGGGAGATCATGGGCATCCCGACCCCCGGCTACGGGTTCGGCCTTGGCTCGCGGGTGCTGCTCGACGTCGCCGTCAGCCAGGGCACCGGCTCGATCGGCGAGTTCGGATGGGCCGGCGCGGCGACGACCTACTACTGGGTCGACCCCGCGGAGGATCTCGTCGGCGTGTTCATGACGCAGTACATGAGCGGCCCCGAGCAGCCCGATCGAGCATTCCGCTCGGTGGTCTACCAGGCGATCGACGACTGAACGGCTGACCAGGACCTGATCGATGCAGTGCCGATCGATCAGCGGATCCGGCCAGATGGTCGGGATCGGCGTCAGACGACGCCGAGCTGGCCCTACGGTGTGCCTGTGGAAGCGGCACCGACGGTCGAGGATCTCCAGGTGCTGCGCCGCCGGCTCCTCGCGTTCTGCTACCAGATGCTCGGGTCCCCCTTCGACGCCGAAGATGCCGTCCAGGACGTGATGGCCCGCGCCTGGGGTGCGCGGACGAGGTTCGACGCCAGCCGTGCCTCGCTGTCGACCTGGTGCTATCGCATCGCGCACAACGTCTGCGTGGACCGGCTGCGCGACGCCGCTCGGCGCCCGTTGCCACGTGATCTCCAGGAGCCAGGGCTCGAGATCGGCGCACCGCTCGTGCCCGCGCTGGACGTTCCCTGGTTGATGCCGGCCCCGACATCGTGGTCCCAGGCATCAGACGTCGAGGCTGCGGCGGAGCGTACGGCCGACGTCAGGCTCGCGGTCACCGCCATGCTGCAGACACTGCCACCCCGGCAACGTGGGGTGTTCGTTCTCAGGCACGTGCTCGCTTGCACCGCTGCGGAGACAGCGGATGTGCTGGAGATGACCCCGGCGGCCGTGAACTCCGCTCTCCAGCGCGCCAGGTCAGCGCTGCGCGACACGACCGCCCGTGTGCGACCGCTCGACCCCGCGGCCGTGGAGCGGTATGCCCGGGCGATCGAAACGGCCGACCTGGAACGACTCGCCAGGCTCGTCGCCGACGACGTCGTGCTGGAGATGCCACCGGTGCCGAGCTGGTGTCGCGGCCGAGCGCCGTACCTGGCCTTCATGGCCCACCTGTTCGATTGGCGAGGGACTCGCTGGGAGACCCGACTGGTGTCGGGCAACAGTCAACCCGCCATGCTGCTCTATCGGCTGACCAGCGAAGGCCGGGAGCCGCACACCGTTCAGCTCTTCGACTCCGGTGCCTCCGGCGGGATCGGCCACGTTCTCGTCTACTCCGACGCGAGTCTGTTCCAGCTCTTCGAGAACACCTGACCAGCAGCGATGAGTTCCGGCCTGCTCGTCCGTAGGAACTCCACGACACCGTTCTCACAAAGGAGCAGGCAGCATGGGACAACTCATCGTGGTGCAGTTCACGACGATCGACGGCGTCGTCGAAGATCCCGACGGATCCGACGGCACCGACTTCGGCGGCTGGGCCATGCGTCACGGACCACAGGGAGTGGCCGGTGACAAGTTCCGACTGGGAACCATCCTCGACACGGGAACGCTGTTGTTCGGACGGCGTACCTGGGAGCACTTCAGTACGCTGTGGCCAGGCCGCGATGACTCGTTCTCTCGCGCCATGAACAAGGCCAGCAAGGCTGTCGCCAGCTCGGGTCGGCCGGATCTGTCGGCCTGGTCCAACTCCCGCCACGTCGACGGGCCCCTGGCAGCGTGGACCAGGACGACCAAGAAGACCGTCGACATCGTGGTGATCGGCAGCGGCTCCGTCGTCACTCAGCTCGCGGACGAAGGTCTGGTCGACGAGTACCGGTTGCTCCTCTTCCCGACAGCTACCGGAGCCGGTCGCCGACTGTTCACGACCCCGCACAACCTCGAGCTGAACCGGTCCGATCAGGTCGGGCCAGCCGTCTTGGTCGTCCTCAGCGAACGGGGAGCCGACGGGTCATGACCCGATTCCCCTCGGCACGCTTGCCGAGCGCGGCAGACCTCAGCGGCGAGCGGCGGGGCCGGTGGCACGAACCGGCCCCAGGACACTGCGCCCGAGCACCCTGCGCCCGAGCACCCAGGCGATGAGGTACGAGCCGAGCAGAAGGGTCGACATCACCACGCCGAAGCGCAGCAGGAACGGATTGCCGAGGGGATCGGCAAGTCGCTGCAGCACGACGGCGAGGAGGCCGTCGGGGTTGGTGAGGACATCCCAGGAGTTGAAGCGGGGAAAGCGCCCGAGGTAGACCCCGATCGCGCTGAGCACGAGCGAGCTCACCGCCACCGCCCAGCCGGCGATCCGCCCGGCTCGTGCCTCGACGACGTGGTGCACGACGAGAAGCGAGCCCAGACCGAGAGTGAGGCCCACGAAGGCGAACGAGCCGATCATCGCGGCGTCGAACCACAGCGGCGCGCCACCCACCCGTCCGAGATGGATGAAGTCGGTGAGGATGTACGGCGCGTTGGGCAGGAACAGCAGCCAACCCACGCCGAGCAGCCACAGCAGCGCACGCGGACCACCCCGTGTGTGGACGGCGGCCACACCCACCGCGATCACGAACGGGATCCAGGCGAGGAAGAGGTTCCACGTCAAGAAGGCGAACGCGGGCCTGCCGACCCGGTCGACCCGGACAGCGAGCAGTCCGACGGCGGCAACGGACAGGGCGACGAGGGCAAGGGCCAGTCCGGCCAGCCAGTACGCACGCCGACGCCCCGAGTTGTCCACAGCTGAACGCTACAGGCTGCTACCGCCATCCCGGCCCGCGCCGATGGGTCCCGCATCCCCGCCCGAGTCCTGAAACTGGGCGCAAACTGCAAAGCCGAATCGCTTCAGATTGCCGTCAGCGCCCAGTTTCGTGCTGGAGGTGGTCGGTGGGTCAGGGATCGGGCCAGGCGATCGCGTCGAACTGTGCCCTGAGCCGACGGCCGCGGACCGGACTGGCTGCCTCGACCCAGCCGAAGCAAGGCATCCGTGCTGTCACCGGAGGGTTCCTCGGGCGTCCGATCCGCCGAAGCGGGTCGATGTCTCGCTGACGCCACCACACCGCACCATTGTGACCGACCCCTCGTGCACGTCCAGCTGCAGGCAGGATCAGCTCGGGCTCACTCCATCATCACCGGCGCGTCATCGTGGTGCTGTCCCCCTGACCGCAGCCCCAATCCGATGAAGGCGGCGATCAGCGTCGTCACGGTGGTGACCAGGAAGACATTGGACAGCGCTTGCGCAAAGACATCGAGATGGATGCGCTGGTAAGCCGCGTACAGCTCGGTGAACGGCAGGTGCGCGCCGAGCGACGCGGGCATCTCGCCGATCCGATCGGCCGCCAGCTGTGCCTGCTGGCTGGTGGCCAGCACGGTCAAAGCGGCCAATCCCAAGGCAGCGCTCACCCGTTGAGCGACGGTGTTGATCGCGCTGCCACTGGTGGTCAGCTCGTTCGGCAGTGCCGAGATACCACCGGTCATGATCGCCATCATCGACAGCCCGACGCCGACCGAGCGGATACAGGTCCAGGCAACGATCTCGCTCTTGCTCACGTCCGGATTGATCCCGGTCAGCAGATAGCTGCCGAACGAGGAGATCAACAGTCCGGAGAAGACCAGCCAGCGCGGCCCGATCTTGTCGTACAACCGTCCGGAGATCGGGGTCAGGAACCCCATCACGAGCGCCTGCGGCAAGATCAACAAGCCGGCCTGCAGCGCCCCGTAGCCGAGCGCGGACTGCAGGAAGAGCGGAATGTAGAACAAGGTGGCGAACATCCCGGTCATCATCACGCTCATCACGATCAGCGAGAAGCTGTACGTGCGATATCGGAACACCCGCAGGTCCAGCATGGGGTGGTCCACCTCGAGCTCGATCACCACGAACAGCGCCAGCATGAGCACCCCGCCGGTGATCAAGATCAGCGTTCGGTAGCTGGTCCACCCCCATGAGGAGCCCTCGGAGAATGCCAGCAGCAACGACACCAGCCCCGTCGCCGCGGTGATGAAGCCCAGCACGTCGAACCGCTCGGTCTTGACACCCGGGAACCTCGGCAGCGCGATGATCGCCGCCAGCAGCCCGACGATCCCGATCGGGACGTTGATGTAGAAGACCAGCCGCCAGTTGACGTACTCCACGAGATAGCCGCCGAGCGCCGGACCGATGGCCGGCGCGAAGATGATGCCGAGGCCGTACATGCCCATGGCCGTGCCGATCTTCCGGCGTGGCACGATCCGATAGACCATCGTCAGCGTGATCGCCGGTAGCAGACCGCCCGGAATGGCCTGGATGATCCGGAAGGCGATCAAGCTGTTCAGGCTCCACGCGATGCCGCACAGCGCCGAGCCGAGCGCGAACGCTGCCAGCGCGAACATGTACACCCGGCTCAGCCCGAAGCGGTTGCCGAGCCACGCGCTGGCCGGCACCACAACGCCGAGCACGAGGGAGTACGCGGTCGAGATCCACTGCACGTCGGCCGTACTGCCACCCAGCTCGGTCTGGATCGTCGCGACAGCGACGTTCACGATGCTCGTATCCAGGATCGACATGAACATGCCGGCGATCAGCACCGCCAGTGGCACCACCCAGTGCGCCATCTCCGTCGGCTGCGGCGCGGCCGGTGCGGCCGGTGGTCCGCTGGGAAAGGCAGGGGTCTCCGCTGCGGTTCTCGAGGTCGGCGCCTCGACGGTGGTCACCGCCACGTCGTCGGCGGTATCGGTGCTCATCCTCGGTGGATCTTCACCGTGACGTTCATGCCCGGAGCGAGCGCGAGACCCTTCAAGTCGTCGATGGTGATCTTGACCGGAATCACCTGGGTGACCTTCTGGAAGTTACCCGTCGTGTTGGACTGCGGGAACAGCGAGAACACGCCCGCGGCACCGGTCTTGACCTCGGCGACGTGACCGGTCAGGTTCGCGTCGGGGAAGGCGTCGACCTCGATCTTGGCCGTCTCTCCCGGGTGCACCGCGTCGATCTCGGTCTCGTCGACCCGGGCAGTCACGAAGACGCCTTCGCTGTCGTACGCGACCGCGAGCTGGGTGCCGGCGGTGACGAACGCGCCCTCGACCCCGTTGTCCACCGCGATGGTGCCGGCCGCCGGCGCACGGATCACCATCTGAGGCTGGGAGTACCCGGCCTGGATCGCGATCCGTCCCACCTGCTGGTAGCTCTGCACCTGGGTGCCCTGACCACCCTTCCAGTCTGTCAAGGTCCCGGTCGCCGGCGCGACGATCGAGATCTGGCTGCCGTCGACCTGCGCGTTGTCGGTCGTGACGTAGTTCCGGGAATCGACCAGGTAGTAGATCACGAATGCGAGCGCGATGATCAGGGCGAGTCCACCGATCACGAAGAGCCTGATCTTCGTGCCTCGTTTGAACGGCCGTCGTCCGCCCTTGGCCGCAGGCGCTGGTTCTCCGGCGGCCTCTGCTGGAATAGCGCCATCCGCAACGGGCGGCAACGTCTCGGTCGCGTTCTCGGTTGGTGTCTGCTCAGCCATGTTCACTCACCTATCGATCAGGACGCGCCCGACGGCAGCACGACGAGCTGTCCCTCGGTGAGTCCGGAGAGCACTTCAGTTCGGTCGCTGCCGACGACGCCAGCTTCGAACGGCGCCGACTGCTGGCTACCGTCCGAGGCCAGTAGGACGACCGTGGTCGTGCTGCCCTGGCGATGGACGGCCGCATTCGCGACGCTCAACACATTGTCCTTCTCGAGGGTATGCACCGTTCCGCGGGCCGTCTGGCCGTCCCGCAGCTTGCTGTCGTCCTGATCCAGACCGACCGTGACGTAGTAGCTGATCGCTCCAGAGTTCGCGGTGCTCGACGGTGCGATCGAGACGACATGGCCATCGAGCACGGCGTCCGGAACAGCGTCGACCTGGACGCTGACCTTCTGGTTCGGAAGGACCTGCGCCGCGTCCGACTGCTCGAACGGAAGCACGAGCTGCAGCTTCTTGACGTTCGACAGCACCATGAACTGAGTGCCGCCCGGCCTGCTCGCACCGGTCAGGCTGCTCGCCGCAGCCGATCCCGGAATCGCGGCGGCGGAACCAGGAGCCTGCGCCGTGGTACCGGTGCTCGGGGCGACGTACTCTCCCTTCGCGCCGTTGACGACCTCGATGGTGCCGTCGCTCGGCGCCTTGAGCGTGGTGTCGTCCACGACCTTTTGGGCACTGCGTACGGCCGCCTCCGCGCTGTCGACCAGTGCCTGCTGCTGGTCGATGCTGTGCGGGCGGTCGGCCGAGCTGGAGTCCAAACCGTTCTGGGCCGCGATGGCCGACTGCTGCGCGCTGGCGATGGAGAGCTTGCCGGCAGCCGCATCGACCTTCTTCTTCTGCTGCGCGGCGACGAGCGCGGTCTTGTCGCCCACCACCTTGGCTTTCGCGGCGGCCACCGCCGCCTGGGCAGTGGGCACCGTGGTACACGCCGACGCGTCGGCTGAGCCCGTGCCGCTCGCCTGGGCCAGCGTCGCGGCCGCGGCCGCTGTGTCACCGGCCGCCAGCTGCTGCTGAGCTTTCTGGATCAGAGCAGCCGAGGCGCCGGCTGCGCCCTGTCCCGCCTTGCAGGCAGCCTCGGCCTTCTTCAGTGCGGAAGCGGCATCGTCCTTGGCGTCCTCATCGGTGTTCAGCTGGGTCTTCGCCCGGCTGATCGCGGCGCTGTCCGCGTCTGCGGTGGCCGCCACCTGTCCCTTGGTCGCCGCCACGATGGTGTCGGCCTGGTTGGCGGCGCTCTGCGCGCCGGAGACCGTGGTCGCGCTCGTCAGTCGAGCCAGGCCGGCCTGCTGTGCGTGCAGATTTCCCTTGGCCTGGGCGAGCGCAGCCTTTGCCGCGGTCGCGTCGACTGTGGCGAGCACCTGGCCGGCCTTGACGCGATCGCCGACATGAACTCGTACCGAGGTCAGCTTTCCGCTGGCCGCGAAGCCAAGGTTCTGGGTGCCGACCGCGGAAAGGGACCCGCTGGCCGACACCCCGGCGGTGATGTCGGCGCGGCTGACTGTGTCGGTTCGCGCGGTGGGCGCACCGCTCCCGGTTGCGCACGAGGCGAGCGCCACAGCCAGCGCGGCGGGTGCGATGACGGCGGCACAGCGGCGCACGACCGTACGCCGGGTCATGAGCTGCGCACCGTGGGACGGGCCCGCAAGAACATCCGAACTCCTCAAAAAAGAATGACCGTTCTCGTTGAGCATAGCTAGTCGATATATTGCTTGTCATGCCGCGAGTCACCGACGCCCACCGACAGGCGAGACGTGACCAGATCGCCCAGGCCGCGCTGCGGGTGCTCAAGCGCAACGGCGTCGCCGACACCTCGATCGCCCAGATCGCCGACGAGTGCGGCCTGTCCATCGGCGCCATCTATGTGAACTTCGAGAACAAGGCCGACCTCGCCCGCTTCATCGCGGGTCGGCTGTTCGCCTGGCGAATCGATGAGCTCGACACCTTGGCCGAGGGCGGAGCGGTTCGTACGCCGGCCGAGCTGATGCGGCCGCTGCTGGCGTCGATGTTCGACCAGAACCGCCCCCCACTGCCGGTGATCCTGCAGTTCTGGAGCGAAGCCCTGGTCGATCCCGAGCTGCATGCCGTCCTGGTCGAGCAGGTCGACGCCCTGCGCGGCAGCCTGGAGCGCGCGCTCCGGCCGTGGGCGGATCAGTACGGCGGCGGCGACGGCGCGGCGCTCGCGTCCAAGGTCGCCAAGACGTGCCTCGCCATGGGTCAGGGCTTCCTCGCCAACCGCACGCTGTTCGGTTGGATGAGCGCGGAGGAGTATCTCGACGGGGTGATCGCGGCGTTCGGGTCGGTGACGGGGTGTCGCCTGTCAGACGCCGAGCCGATCGACACATCCGTCGGGCCAGGCTTCCCGAACTAGCGGTCCGCCCTTCGCAAAGGCGATCCGACTCGGCCGCTCAGGTCCCCGGCAGCACGAATCTCCCGGACACCGACGTCCAACCAAGCGGCGGGTCCTCTCCGATCCGCCCGTCGATCGCCTCGCGGATCAGGTCGGCATGACCGGTGTGCCGGCCATACTCCTCGATCAGGTCACACACCAACCGGCGCAGACTAGCGTGCTCCCCGTCGGGGGCGGCGGCGAAGACGGTCTGGCTCAGACCACCGTTCGACAGCGCAGCACCCAGCCGTTCCCGGGAGCGAACCACCGCCTGATCCCACAGCTCGTAGAGCAGCTCGGGCGGATCGCCGGCCGCGGTCCGGAACTCCCAGTCATCGGTACCGTCAGCGCCGAGCGTTGCCCACGGCTCGCCCACGGGTTCCCCGTGCAGCTTCCGAGTGAACATGTAGTCTTCGCCGGCCGCCAGATGCTTGAGCAGCCCGCCGAGCGTCAGCGTCGACGCGCCGATGCGGACGTGCAGGCCGGTGGCGTCCAGCCCATCCACCTTCCAGCGGAAGGTGGTTCGCAGTCGCTCCAGCGCACCGAGCAGATGCTCGGGCTCCGTGCCCGCCATCGGCGGCTCCCATGGCGGGTCGTTCGTGTCCATACTCCGAGGCTAGAACGCGGCACAGACATTTTGCCGTCGGTGCCGACGTCAAATACTGAGCACGCAGCGAGCTCTTGGCCGGGCGGGTCCGGGCATACCCTGAGCGCGTGCCCAGCGATCTGACGCCCGCGAACCCGGATGCCGACGGGGGACCGTGGTGGCGTACCGCCGTCGTCTATCAGGTCTATCCACGCAGCTTCGCCGACTCCGACGGTGACGGGATCGGCGACCTGCCGGGCATCACGTCCCGCGTCACCTACCTGCGCCAGCTCGGCGTGGATGCGGTCTGGCTGTGCCCCTTCTATCCGTCCGCGCTTGCCGACGGCGGATACGACGTCGACGACTACCGCGACGTCGACCCACGGCTGGGCACGCTCGCGGACTTCGACGAGCTGGTGTCGGCGCTGCACGAGGCCGGGATCAAGATCCTCGTCGACATCGTGCCCAACCACACGTCCAACCGGCACGCATGGTTCGTCGAAGCGCTCGCCGACGGCCGTGGTTCGCCCGCACGGGAGCGCTACATCTTCCGCGACGGCACTGGAGCCGGACGGTGACCAACCGCCGAACGACTGGGAGTCGCTGTTCGGCGGGCCGGCCTGGGAGCGGGTGCTCGACGGTCAGTGGTATCTGCACATGTTCGCCGCCGAGCAGCCGGATCTCAACTGGCACGACGATTCCGTCCGGTCGGACTTCCGCGACACGCTGCGGTTCTGGGCCGACCGCGGCGTGGACGGGTTCCGGGTCGACGTGGCACACGGTCTGATCAAGGACCTCAACGAGCCGTACCTCCCGTGGAGCGAGATCAGCGAGGTGATCAGGCCGGACGGCTCGCATCCGCTGTGGGATCGGGAGGACCTTCCCGAGGTCTATCGGGAGTGGCGCTCGGTCTTCGACGAGTACGACCCCCCGCGCATCGCCGTCGCCGAAGCGTCCGTGCATCCGACCCGTCGCTCGCGCTATGCCGCCGGCGACGGTCTCGGAATGGCCTTCAACTTCGAGATGCAGGAGGCGGACTGGATCGCCGAGGACTACCGCCGGGTGATCGACTCCGGCCTCGGTGACCTCGCCCGCGGCGACACTCCGACCTGGCTGCTGGGTTGCCACGACGCACCGAGGGTCGCCACCCGCTACGGCCTGCCGTGCGATCCCGAGCGCAACGGCCAGCAGCTGGCGCGGGACTGGCTGTTGACCGACGGAAAGACTCCCGAGCTCGACCGGGCGGCCGGCGAGCGTCGAGCCAGGGCGGCGGCCATGGTCCTGCTGGCGCTGCCGGGGTCGACGTACGTCTATCAGGGCGAAGAGCTCGGCCTGCACGAGGTCGCCGACCTGCTCCCCGACGTGCTGCAGGACCCGATGGCGTTCCGTTCCGGCGGCAAGGAGAAAGGCCGGGACGGCTGCCGGGTGCCGCTGCCGTGGACCACCGACGGACCCTCGTACGGCTTCGGCCCCGGACCGGCGGTCCTGCCCCAGCCGACCTGGTTCGCCGACTACTCGGTCGGCGCCGAGTCCGAGCGGCGCGATTCCGCCCTCTCGCTCTATCGGGCCGCGCTGGGACTGCGCCGCACGCTGCTCGGCGGGGACGACTTCACCTGGTTGGATCAAGGTCCGGACGTACTGGCCTTCCGCCGATCGCGAGGCTGGACCAGCATCACGAACTTCGGCGCCGATCCGATCGACCTGCCGGACTGGTGAACTGCTGCTTGCCAGTAGCGCGCTGATGGACGACGGACTGCCCACCGACACCACCGCATGGCTGCGCCTATCGTGAGGGGATGAGGCGCCGCTGATGACCGAAGTCACCTTCGTCAAGAGGCGACATCACCGAGGTCGAGGTGGATGCCGTCGTCAACGCAGCCAACTCGAAGCTGCTCGGCGGCGGTGGCGTCGACGGCGCGATCCACCGCAAGGGTGGACCCGAGATCCTCGCCGAGTGCCGAGCGCTCCGCGAGTCCACCTATCCCGACGGGCTTGCCCGCCGGACAGGCGGTTGCCACGACGGCCGGACGGCTACCGGCCCGATGGGTGATCCACACGGTCGGACCGACCTGGGCGAAGACGATCGACAAGTCGGCGACGCTCGCTTCCTGCTACCGAGCCTCGCTCGCGGTGGCCGACGAGCTCGGCGCTACGACCGTGGCGTTCCCCGCCATCTCGACCGGCGTGTATCGCTGGCCGCTGGACGACGCCGCCCGGATCGCCGTCGGAGCCGTCACAGCAGCGAAGACCAAGGTCAGCGAGGTGCGGTTCGTGCTGTTCAGCGACGAGGCGTACGAGATCTTCCGCAAGCGCGCTCTGAGCGCGGCGCCGGATCCGCTCGCACTCCGGCCCGTCGGCGCGGCCCCTACGGCGTGGATGTCCGGCGCCGATCAGTGACAACCCTGACCAGTTCTGCTCGGGGTGGCGGGCATCCTTGGGCACTGTGAAGTCTGGATTCCTCTCCGCTGTGCTCAACATCATCTGGTTCCTGTTCAGCGGCCTGTGGCTGTGGCTGGCCTACATGCTGGCCGGCATCATCTGCTGCATCCTCATCGTCACGATCCCGTGGGGAATCGCGTCGTTCCGGATCGCCAACTACGTTGCCTGGCCGTTCGGTCGTTCGGTCGTGGAGAAGCCGACCTCGGGTCTCGGCGCGCTGCTCGGCAACATCGTGTGGTTCATCGTCGCCGGTTGGTGGCTCGCGCTGGCTCATGTCACCACCGCCATCGCGCTCTGCCTGACCATCGTGGGGATCCCGCTCGCCATCGCCAATCTCAAGCTGATCCCGGTCACCCTGCTGCCACTCGGCAAGCAGATCGTCACCAATCGCTGAGCACGCGCTTCCTCGTCGGCTGCCTGGGCCGGGCCGGCTGGCAGGGGGCGCGTGGACTCAGTCGGCGGTTCGGCCCGAATCCAGCACGAGCCACTGACGGCCGTCGATCAGCTCCCGGGCCGCATCGAGATGGCCGGCGTGACAGGCCACCTCGCTGATCATGTGCAACAAGATCTCCCGCAACGAGCCCAGCCGCCACTCCCCGAACAGATCACCCGGCCACCACGCCGGCGGGGCGTCGAGATCGGTCCGGGCGATGACCTCGTCGGACCGTTCGATCTCGGTGCGATAGGCGGCCAGCACCTCATCGGCGCTCTCGTCGACACCGACCCGCCAGGTGTTCGGATCCGTGTCGAAGAAGGCGATGGCGTCCGGGTCGCCGGCGACGACCGCCCGAAACCAGAACCGCTCCTCGTCCAAGGTGAGGTGCCGGATCATCCCCAGCAGCGTCCAACCCGACGGAAGCGCTGCTGCACGCAGGCTGTGATCGTCGAGACCGTCGACGGCCGTCTGTGCGTGGGTTCGGTGGGCGGTCAGGTGGGAGAGCAGCAGTGCGCGCTCGGTGTCATTGTTGATCATCATGGATTCCCTTCGTGGTCGGTTCGATTTCGTCACTCCTGCGTCACCCCGACTTCACGGCGTGTCGTCATCGTGGAGGCGAGGGAAGCCAACAGACTGGGTGGGACGAGGGGGATCCGATGGCCACGTCAGCGGCTGATCCTCCAAGACCCTGCCGGGTATGAGCCGGCAGGGTCTCACTCTGTTCGACGTGGGCAGTCGGCCATCACCTCACGCAGCCGTACCTCGAACGCGGCCGGGTCGTCGACGAAACCGATGTGACCGCCGGGGAAGCGCGTGGGGGCGATTCCCAGGCCGACGGCGAGCGCCTCGGAGGTGCGCTCGCACAGCTGGCCACCCGAGTCCTCCCCGATCCCGACGAAGATGCGCGTCGATACAGTCGGCCAGACGCTCCAGATCCGGTTGCCAGCGGGTGCCCGGGATCAGCATGTGGGCGTGCTGATAGCGGTCGTCGGCCACGTCTTGTGCGCTCCGATGACCGCCGATCATCTGTTCCAGCACGAACGGCGGCAGGTCGATGTTCGCCAGCTGGAGGAACTTCACCCAGGCACCGCGTACGTCGCCGGCCAGGTGCGTGACGGCGACATCCTCCGTCCGGCGCCGCAGCTCCTCACGATCGGGCAGCAGCTCGCTCAGCGGTGGCTCGTGAGCGATCACCGTGGTCACCAGCTCCGGCTGCGCCTCGCGCGAGAGCCAGCACACTGATCGCGCCGCCGCTGGATCCGAGCGCGACGGCAGGCCCGGCGTCGACGTACGTGATCAGGCGGGCGAGATCGTCGGCGCGGAGCTCGGGCGTGGAGTCGGTGTCGGGATCGTGCAGCACGCTGCGATTGATCCCGCGCGGATCCGTGGTCAGCACGGTGTGGTCACGGCTCAGCAGCTCGGCCAGCGGCGCGAACGCGCGGGCGTCCATCGGTGCGCCGGCCAGCACCACGAGCGGCCCGCGCCCGCGCAACTCGTAGTAGAGCCGGCCGTCGGGGACCTCGAGGCTGAGACCGGGGTCGGTCTGGGTGACGATCATCGTTGTGCTCTTCTTCCAAGGGGTCGGTTGGGGCCTTCGTGAGTGGTGACCGCTGCCGACGGGCAGAATCATCTCTGATGAGCACCGAAACCCGATCGAGTCTCGACGAGCCGTTGGTCGAGGAATCTCTCGCGCGCGCGCAGGCCGGCGATGCCGAGGCGTTCGATCGCCTCGTCCGACCGTTGCGGGCGCCCCTTCACGCACACTGCTACCGGATGCTGGGATCTGCTCACGACGCCGACGACGCGTTGCAGGATGCCCTGCTCCGGGCATGGCGGAAGCTGGCCGGATTCGAGGGACGCAGCTCGTTTCGCAACTGGCTCTACGCCGTCGCCACCCGCTGCTGCCTCGACGCGCTCGCCCAGCGGAAGCGCCGCGCGCTGCCGACCGACCTCGGACCGGCCAGCGACCAGGTGGTGCTCGACGACGCACCGCTGACCGACGTGGCGTGGCTCGGTCCGTACCCCGACGTCCGGCTCGGTGACCCGTCCGAGCTGGCCGAGGAACGCGAAGCGGTCGAGCTGGCCTTCGTGGCGACCCTGCAGCACCTGCCCGGGAACCAGCGCGCCGCCTTGCTGCTCTTCGACGTCGTCGGCTTCACCGCCGCCGAGATCGCAGCGATCATGAACACCTCTGTCGCGTCGATCAACAGTGCGCTGCAGCGGGCTCGATCGATGGTCGCGGCTCGCGTACCCTCGCGCACCCAGCAGGCCGACGGTCCGCGACATCGGTGACGCCCGAATGCGCGAGATCGTGCGCGGCTACGCCCAGGCCCTGGAACGCGGCGACATCGAGACGCTGGTCGGCCTCCTCACCGACGACGTCACGTGGTCGATGCCGCCACTCCCTCACTGGTACAGCGGACTGGCAGCGGTCACGGACTTCGCCGTCCAGGTGCCGTTCGCGTGCGGCTCGTGGCAGCACCGGAGCACGAGCGCGAACGGTCAGCCGGCGATCGGCTGCTATCTGTGGAACCAGGAGAGCAAGAGCTACCTGGCCTGGTCGATCAACGTACTGACGCTGCGCGACGGGCTCGTCGCCTCGATCACGTCGTTCATCGGCACTGAGCACTTCGAGCTGCTGGGCCTGCCGACCCGGTTGACCTGACCCCCGGCACTCCCCCACCGACTTGTCGGTGTCCGGAGACACGGGACCGTAACCGATCGTGCTGTTGCACCTGTCAACATTGCGCCCATGCAACGCACCGTCAGCTGCTCCATCGACCTCACCCTCACCGGACCCGTACGCCTCATCTACAGTGTCGCCGTCGCCCAGGGACTGCCGCTGGCCCGTGAGACGATCTCCATCACCGTCGACGGAACGTCCGTCCAACCGACGGAGATCATCGACGCACACGGCACCCGGCTGCACTCGGTTTTCGTCGACGGCAGCGAGACGAGCCTCCGCTACGACGCCGTGGTCGACGGCATCGATGCCGAACCGGTCGTCACCGACAACGACGACATCGTCTACCTCCGGCCGAGCCGCTACTGCGAGTCCGACAGCCTGGCCCCGACGGCGGCGAGCGAGTTCGCCGGCCTGACCGGCCTGGACCTGCTGCACGGCGTGATCAGCTGGGTCAACGACAAGCTGGCGTACGTTTCTGGCTCGAGCCTGCCGACCGACGGGGCCGTACGTACGCTGCTGGGCCGTCAGGGCGTCTGCCGCGACTTCGCGCACCTTTCCATCGCGTTGCTGCGAGCACTCAACGTGCCGGCTCGACTGGCCGCGGTCTACGCTCCCGGTCTCAGCCCGATGGAGTTCCACGCGGTCGCCGAGGCGCTGGTCGACGGGCAGTGGTGGGTTGTCGACGCGACCGAGCTGGCACCGCGGCAGAGCCTGCTGCGCGTGGCCACCGGGCGCGATGCTGCCGACACGGCCTTTTTGACCAACTTCGGGGCACCGACCCAGCTCACCGGGCTCGAGGTCACCGCCGTGGTCGACGACTTCGCCCTCGACGACACCAGCAAGCTGACCCAGTTGCGCTGAGCACCATCGGGGGGAGGGCCGGCTCGGTAACGGCCTATTGGTGGGTCGTGGGGGCTGTGAGGTCGCGGGCATGCAAACGGCAAATCCTTGACCTGATCACGTTGTCAATCTTCTTTTGCAGCGTGGAGGGCAACTTGAGCTACGTCACAGCGAAGAAACTTGTCGCTTCACGCATCAGCGTGAAATCCTTGATCCTGTTATTTCCACTACGGATCGTCGGGCACGTACCTGCCCGTGGAAAGGAAGTGTGGCGTGGCCACAGTCAGTTTCTCAGACGCGACTCGCGTCTACCCGGGTGCAGATCACCCCTCCGTCGACAAGCTGAATCTCGACATCGGCGACGGTGAGTTCATGGTCCTGGTCGGACCCTCGGGATGCGGCAAGTCCACTTCGCTGCGGATGCTCGCGGGCCTGGAGGAGGTCAACTCCGGCAGCATTCTGATCGGCGACCGGGACGTCACCGATCTCCCGCCCAAGGATCGCGACATCGCGATGGTGTTCCAGAACTACGCCCTCTACCCGCACATGACCGTGGGCGACAACATGGGCTTCGCCCTGAAGATGGCAGGCGTACCGAAGGCCGAGCGTCAGCAACGCGTCCAAGAAGCCGCCCACCTGCTCGGCCTGGACGACTTTCTCAACCGCAAGCCGAAAGCCCTCTCCGGCGGCCAGCGGCAGCGCGTCGCGATGGGCCGAGCGATCGTCCGCTCGCCCCAGGTCTTCCTGATGGACGAGCCGCTGTCCAACCTGGATGCCAAGCTCCGGGTCTCCACCCGCACCCAGATCGCCGCGCTGCAGACCCGGCTCGGCGTCACCACCGTCTACGTCACCCACGACCAGGTCGAGGCCATGACGATGGGCGACCGGGTGGCCGTCATGAAGGATGGCGTCCTGCAGCAGGTCGATACCCCGCTGTCGCTCTACGACAAGCCGCGGAACCTGTTCGTCGCCGGCTTCATCGGCTCACCCGCCATGAATCTGATGGAAGGCACGGTGGTCGATGACGGCGTCAAGCTGGGCGACTACGTCGTACCGGTGCCGCGCGACACCCTGGCCAAGGCTCCCGGTGAGAAGTCGATCATGCTGGGCATCCGGCCGGAGAACTTCCAGCTGGGCAGCGGTGACGCCGGTATCCCGATCGACGTCGCGGTCACCGAGGAGCTCGGCGCGGACGCATTCGTCTACGGGACCCTGGCCGGCCTCGGCGAGGACGAGCAGCTGACAGCTCAGCAGATCGTCGGCCGGATTTCGTCGCGGACGCCTCCACAGCGCGGCACGACCATCCGGCTCACGATCGACCCCAGCCACGTGCACGCGTTCTCGCAGAAGTCGGGCGATCGCATCTCGGCCTAGCCGCCGGAGGTCCTTCTTCGTCGAGCGGAAATGAAGGGCTCCCGCCGTCCGGCGGGAGCCCTTCTGCTCACCTGGAGCCGCCTGAGCGCGCTTCGCATCGCCCGCCGCTCGCTCCTCGCTCCTCGCCCTCGCCGCTGATCCCTCGCCGCTGACTCCTCGCCCTCCCTGACGCCTCGCCCTCCCTGACTTCTCGCCCTCCCTGACGCCTCGCCCTCCCTGACGCCTCGCCCTCCTAACGCCTCGCCCCATATTCCCGCCCGGTCAGGCAAATGCAGCCCCCACCAGCCCTCCCGACCCCCATATGGCCGCCCGGTCAGGCAAATGCAGCCCCCACCAGCCCTCCCGACCCCCATATGGCCGCCCGGTCAGGCGAATGAGGCTGGATCAGGGCAGAACCGGCCCCATTCGGACGACCGGGCTGGCGAATGGAACACCAGCGGCACTTCCTCCCACTCGTACGACCGGGCTGGCAAGTGGGGTCAGATCAGGCTCGAACCAGCCCCATTCGGACGACCGGGCTGGCAAATGAGGCTGGATCCGGCCCGAACCGGCAACATTCGGATGACCGGGCTGGCAAATGAGGCTGGACCCGGCCCGAACCGGCAACACTCGGACGACCGGGCTGGCAAATGCGGCGCGTACGACCCAAATCGGACCACACTCGGACGACCGGGCTGGCAAATGATGGTGAGGCAGGGTCCGGTCGGTGGGGGAGCGCATTCCGTTGTTCTGCCTGCCACCGCAACTGGCAAGATGGTCCGGTGCCCCGGTTCCTCTCAGCGCAGACCGATACCCGGCTCATCACGCTCCCGTGGAGCACACCGCTCGCGGACTGGCCGGCGGAGAGCCTGGTGGCGCTTCCTCGCGGCATCTCCCGACATGTGGTCCGATTCGTCCGGGTCGGGCGTGAGGTGTACGCGCTCAAGGAAGTCCTCGAGCACCTCGCCATCCACGAGTACCGGACGCTGCGCGACCTGACTCGTCTCGACACCCCGTCCGTCGAGGCGCAAGGCGTGGTCACCGAGCGACTCGACTCCGAGGGCAAGCCGTTGGACTCCATCCTGATCACCCGGCACCTGTCGTTCTCGCTGCCGTACCGATCGCTGTTCTCCCGCGGAGTTCGGCAGGACACCGTCAACCGGCTGGTGGACGCCATGGTCGTGCTGCTGGCCCGGCTGCACCTGATCGGCTTCCTCTGGGGTGATGTGTCCCTGTCCAACACCCTGTTCCGCCGCGACGCGGGAGCATTCGCGGCCTACCTGGTCGACGCGGAGACCGGTGAGTTGCACGATCAGCTCAGCGACGGGCAGCGGGAGCACGACCTGGCCATCGCGCGGACGAACTTGTTCGGCGAGTTCTGCGACCTCGAGGCCGGCGGCCTGCTGGACGACGCGCTCGATCCGCTGGTGCTGGTGGAGACGATCGAGAGCCGCTACCGCGAGCTGTGGGCCGAGCTCACCGGTGCCGAGGAGTTCGACGGCACGGAGATGCACCGGATCGAGAGCCGGGTCCGCCGGCTGAACGCCCTCGGCTTCGATGTGGCCGAGCTGGACATCACCACCGATTTCGGCGGTTCGACGATCCGGATCCAGCCCAAAGTCGTCGACGCCGGACACCACTCCCGCCGGCTGATCCGGCTGACCGGGCTGGACACCGAGGAGAATCAGGCCCGCCGGTTGCTGAACGACCTCGACTCCTACCGCGCTCGTACGGATCAGCAGAACGCCGACGAGGCGATCGTGGCCCACCAGTGGCTGACCGACCGGTTCGAGCCGGTCGTGACGAGCGTGCCGGGCGACCTGCGCGGCAAGCTCGAGCCGGCGGAGCTCTACCACGAGGTGCTGGAGCACCGATGGTTCCTCAGCGAGGATGCCGGCCGGGAGATCCCGATCGACGACGCGGCTGCCAGCTACATGCGCGAAGTGCTGTCCAACCTGCCGGACGAGCAGATTGCGCTGGCGAGCGAGACCACGATGCTCGGCCTGCAGAACCCCTTCGATCCGTCACAAGGATTCGCCGACGACAGCTACACCAAGCCGTACGATCCATGGGAGGACGACGAGGAGGACACGTCGACCGAGGCGGAGGCCGCGCAGTCGGTCGGGTATCTGGACATCGCCGCCCTGCGCAGTCGTACGTCGAAGGGCGACATACCCGGCAACTGACCGTGCGCCGGCTCGCCGAGCCGCGCAGACGCGGTGAGGCCTGGCACCGCCGAAACCCCTCCCGCCGGCGGCCCTTTACAGACTATTGACTCGCGGCCACACGGCGGCCCAGGAAGCGGTACGACCGGTGCAGAACCGGACAGGTGCGTCGGCCTCGTCGTTGTCCACCCCGGCTGGGCTGGTCAGCCGCGCGCGTAGCGTGCAGGAGGTGAAGAAGCGGGCGAGCTGCTCCGGAGGGACGTTGCCGACCACGATCGCGTTGGTCGCGGACTCCGGCGGCGGTCCCCAGTACCAGAAGGCATTACTGCCCGAGTAGACCGGTGGCAGCACCCGGCCGTCCGCTCCGCCCGCCTGTCGGGCGAGGTAGAGCGAGCCCGCCTCGCCGTAGTTGGAGGCCGTCACGATGGTCTGTGCGCGCTGGTCCGCCGGAAGCGACCGGGCGACGTCGGCCACCGTCGTCACGTACTGGTCCCAACCGACGGTCTCGGCCATGTCCGGATTGGGGCCGGTGCCGATCCGGAACAATCACAGAGCCGACGGGATACAGCGGCAACGTGAGACTTGCAGTGACCACGATCGAGATGCTGATCAGACCGACCGCCAGGACCCGCCGCCACCGGCGCCGCAGCGACCAGTCGAGCACCGGGCCGGCGCCGATCGCCATCAACGCGGGATAGAAGCCCGCCGGGATAGTAGGCCTTGCCTCCGGTGACGAGCATCAGCACTACGAAGATCAAGAAGCCGGCAGCCAGCCAGCCCAACCCGTCGCGGCGCAGCGGCGCCCGAAGCGCGCGCACCACGCCGACGATCAGCACCACGCAGACGATCGGACCGATCTCCAGCAACATCGTCGGGAGCAGCGCCGCGCGCGGAGTGGAAGACGTCGAGGCGCCGCCGGCGATCCCGGCGGCGATGGCGGCCATCGGCCAGCCGTGGCTCGCCTGCCAGATCAGGTTCGGTGCGGCGAGGACCACTGCGATCGCCCCGGCGACCCATGGTCGCGGATCCGCCAGCCGACGGCGTGGCCCGAAGATCACGATGCCGATCAGGCAGCACGCCATCACCGGCGCGGCCATGATCTTGATCTCCATGGCGACCCCAGTGAGAACGCCGAACCAGATCCACGCGCCCCAGCGCCGCCGACCGTCTCCAAGGGCCCGGATCAACATCCACAACGCCGCTGCGGTGACGACCATGTCGAAGGTGGTCGTCTCGAACAGGTGGCCGACGGCCAGCACGATCCCGGTGAGGGCCACCGCCCCGGCCGCCGCGACCTGGTGCCGGCGACGAGCGCCGATCTCCCTGGCGATCAGACCGCCGAGCAGCACGTAGACGCCGACCGCGAGCGCCGGCAGGATCCGGAACGCCCACAGGTGGCCACCGACGAGTGCGTACCAACCGGCGGCCAGATACGGCACCAGCATCGGGTTGTCCGGGGCCGCCCACGCCGGATGCTGCCCGGTCACCACGAAGTAGTACTCGTCGCGGTGGAACCCGTACCGTCCGGCGACGACCAGCAGGACCGCGGTCACCGCTGCGGCGCAGATCAACACCCCGGCCGGAACGGGATGGTCGGACCGACGGACCGATGCTGCCGGCCCGCCAGGAACTCCGATCCGCGATCGACGTCATCGCTTCTAGCGGTACCGATCATCAGCGTGGCGGCATCCGCAGCGCGCCGTCGAGCCGGATGGTCTCGCCGTTGAGCAGCGGGTTGGCCACGAGCTGCTGGACGAGCAGCGCGTACTCCTCGGGACGTCCCAGCCGGGCCGGGTGCGGCACGATCGCCTCCAGCGAGACCCTGGCCTGTTCGGGCAGACCGGCCAGCATCGGAGTCTCCATCACCCCCGGCGCGATGGTCATCACTCGGATCGCCTTGTCGGCCAGGTCACGAGCCGCGCTCAGCGTGAGCGCTGCGATGCCGCCCTTGCTCGCCGCGTACGCCGCCTGCCCGATCTGCCCGTCGAACGCCGCCACGCTGGCGGTCATCACCACGATGCCCCGGTCGCCGTCCCTCGGGTCGTTGCTCGTCATCGCGGCCGCCGCCAGTCGAAGGACGTTGAAGGTGCCGACCAGGTTGATGTCGATCACCCGCTGGAACTCGGCGAGCGGCAGCACACCGCGCTTGGAGATGATGCGGCCCGGCGTGCCGATCCCGGCGCAGTTCACCACGACGCGAAGCGGCCCCAGACTGCCCGCCAGGTCGACGGCGGCCTGCACCTCGTCCTCGTCGCGTACGTCCGCCGCCGCGAACCGCGAACGCTCCCCCAGCGCGGCGACCAGATCGGCGCCCGGCGCCGACGGCAGGTCGACGATCACGGTCTGTGCGCCACTGGCTGCGAGTGCCCGCGCGGTGGCGGCTCCCAGGCCGGAGGCCCCGCCGGTGACCAGGACGACATCCGCCGACGTCAGTTGCATGGGTCCAGTCTCGCCGACCTAGATCTCAGCCCAACAGCTGGCGGGCGATGACGAGTCGCTGGATCTGGTTGGTGCCCTCGAAGATCTGCGTCACCTTGGCCTCGCGCATGTAGCGCTCTACCGGAAAGTCGCGGGTGTAGCCGTATCCGCCGAGCACCTGCACGGCGTCGGTGGTCACCTTCATCGCGGCATCGGTGGCGATCAGCTTCGCGACCGCGGCGTCTCGGGTGAACGGCCTCCCCGCGTCGCGCTTGCGAGCGGCCATCAGGTACGTCGCCCGAGCGCTGTCCACGGCCGCCGCCATGTCGGCCAGCAGGAACTGGATTCCCTGGAACTCCGCAATCGCACTGCCGAACTGCTTCCGCTCACCGGCGTAGGCAGTCGCGGCATCCAAAGCGGCCTGAGCCAGACCGGTGGCACACGCGGCGATGCCGAGCCGGCCGGAGTCGAGCGCCGACAGCGCGATCCGCATGCCGTCACCTTCCGCGCCGATCCGATGCTCGACGTCGAGGGCGACCGCGTCGAGGTACATCGCGGTCGTCGGCGACGCGGTGAGACCCATCTTGCGCTCCGGAGCGCCGAAGCTGAGCCCAGCCGCGTCGGCGGGCACGTGGAAGCAGGAGATGCCATGTGTCCGGTCGTCACTCGTCCGGGCGAAGGTCGTGTAGAAGTCGGCCACGCCGCCGTTGGTGATCCACGCCTTTGCGCCGCTGAGCGCATAACCGTCCGCACCCGACTTGGCCCGCGTGGTCATCGACGTCACGTCCGAGCCCGCCTGGGCCTCCGACAACGCGTAACCGCCGAGCAGGTTGCCGCCCACCATCTCCGAGAGGTACGTCCGTCGCTGTTCCTCGGTGCCGTACGTCGCCATCGCGTAGCACGTCATGGTGTGCACCGAGACCCCGAGCGCGATGCTCAGCTGGGCGGCGGCGATCTCTTCCAGTGCCTGCAGATAGACCTCGTACGGCTGGCCCAAGCCACCGAACTCCTCCGGATAGGTCATGCCCAGCACGCCGGCATCGCCCAAAACCTGAAAGGCCTGTCGCGAGAAGCGGCCCTCGGCTTCGGCGTCTGCGGCCCGTGGAGCGATCTCAGCCTGGGCGATCTCGCGGACGAGTGCGACGAGTTCCGCACCCTCGTCGGTCGGGAGAAGACGATCGACGGTCATCACACACCAACCTTCTGTCCAGCCACTGGACCACCGAGTTGCGGTATGCAAAGCGGTACTGGAAAGAGTACGCTAGTACCGCAATGCATTCCAATGTGATGACTCCCGCCTTGACGCCGCGCCAGTCCGGATTGCGCGATGCTTTAGTCGATCTCTTTCTGGCCAAGGGATTCCGGCAGCTGACGTTGGACGACATCGCAGCCGAGCTCTCCTGTTCCAAGCGCACTCTGTACGCTCTTGCCGACAGCAAGGAACAGCTCGTCCTGCTGGCGGTCCGCGAGTTCTTCCGCGCGTCCACCGAGCAAGTGGAGACCGCCATCGCCCGCACGCGGGCACCCGGCCGGCGGCTGACCGGCTACCTGGAGGCGGTGGCCACCGCGCTGGCTCCGACCGGCCGCGCCTTCGCCGACGACGTCGCCTCCTTTCCACCTGCCCGGGAGATCTACGAACGCAACACCGATGCGGCGGCCCGCCGCGTCCGGGAGCTGATCGACGACGGCTACCGCGCCGGCGCGTTTCGCAACGTCGACAGCACCTTCGTCGCCGAGGTCGTCACCGCGTCCATGCGGCGGATCACGTCGGGTGAGCTGACCGCGGCCACCGGTCTCGGCGACGCCGCCGCCTACCGCGAGCTGGCCAAGCTGGTGCTGGCGGCCGTCCGGCGCTGAGATCCGGGACCGATGTCCACTGAGCTGGCGACCGCCCGCACGTCGTCGGCCCACGAGGGTTGCCGGACCACTACGCTGGCGCGATGGAGCAGGATCAGGATCTGCACGACCTGGGCGAGGCGTTGATCAGCACCGCGGCCAGGGTCGTCCGCTGGGCCCCGAAGGGTGACAGCGATCTGAGTCTCTCCGCGGCCCGCATCCTGGCCCGGCTGTCCGACAAGGGTCCCACCCGGATCTCAGAGCTGGCCTCGGCCGAGAAGAGCTCGCAGCCCACGATCACCAACCACGTCAAGCGGCTCGAGTCCGCCGGCCTGGTCGATCGCACCGCGGATCCGACCGACGCCCGAGCCTGGATGATCGACCTGACTCCCCGCGGGCGGGATCGGCTCGCGGAGATGCGCCGGACCATGGGCACCAACGTCGAGCCCTACCTCGCGCAGCTCAGCGCCGAGGACCGCGCCACCCTTGCCAGCGGCATCGCGATCATGCGGCAGCTGATGACCCTGCCGACCCCGCCCTTGCCAAGCCCGATGATCCAGACTCCGACCCCGTCCCCCGAACGCGACCCGGAGTCCTGACCCGCCCGCCACATCCCCGAAAACTGGTCGCGTACAACAGCGACACGCCGACGGAAGTTGTTGTAAGTGACCAGTTTTCCTAAAAGGTGAGTCATCCGAGTCTGAAGCGCTGCGGGTTTGCGGCTGGGAGTCGGGAGCCGTCCGGCCAGATAAGCTCTCCCGGTGACCTTCCGGCTGTACGACACCGCGACCCGCGGTGTGCGCGACTTCGTCCCCGTCGTGCCCGGGAAGGTCTCCATCTACCACTGCGGGCTCACTGTTCAGTCGTCCCCGCACCTCGGCCACATCCGCAAAGAGGTCGTCTTCGACGTGCTGCGCCGGTGGTTGACCCGCAGCGGGTACGAGGTGATGGTCGTCGCCAATGTCACCGACATCGACGACAAGATCCTCACCAAGTCGGCCGAGGCCGGCGTGCCGTGGTTCGTGCACGCGTACAAGTTCGAGCGCGAGCTGCATGATGCGTACGCGGCCCTGGGCTGCGAGCCGCCGAGTTATGAACCGCGGGCGACCGGCCACATCCCGGAGATGCTCGAGCTGATCGAGACCCTCACCGAGCGCGGTCACGCCTATCTCGCCCCCGACGGCTCGGGTGACGTCTATTTCGACGTGCTGTCCTGGCCGACGTACGGGATCTTGTCCGGACAGCGGGTCGACGAGATGGAAGCGGCCGCGGATGCGGATCCGCGCGGCAAGCGCGATCCTCGCGACTTCGCGCTGTGGAAGGGCCACAAGCCGTCCGAGCCGTACACCGCGTCCTGGCCGACGCCATGGGGGCGCGGCCGTCCGGGCTGGCACCTGGAGTGCTCGGCGATGGCTGGCAAGTACCTCGGCGACGAGTTCGACATCCACGGCGGCGGCATCGACCTACGCTTTCCGCACCACGAGAACGAGCTGGCCCAGTCCACGGCCGCGGGCAAGCCCTTCGCCCGCTACTGGATGCACAACGCCTGGGTGACCGCGGCCGGAGAGAAGATGAGCAAGTCGCTCGGCAACGGTGCGCTGGTCTCCGAAGTCACCAAGCGCTATCCGCCGCGTGCGGTCCGCTTCTATCTGGCTGCGCCGCACTACCGATCGGCGATCGAGTTCTCCGACGACTCACTGGCCGAGGCGACTGCAGCCCTGGCCCGGATCGACAGCTTCGTCGGCCGGGCCGTCGATGCGGTCGGTGACGCCGTGGCCACCGTGCCGGACAAGTTCGTCGACGCGATGGACGACGACCTGGGAACGCCGGCCGCGGTTGCTGTGCTGTACGCCGCGGTCCGCGAAGGCAACGTCGCGCTGGAGGCCGGCAACCTCGACGAGGCGGCCCGGCAGCTCGGCTCCGTCCGCGGAATGCTGGATGTGCTGGGGCTCGATGACCGCGACCCCATCTGGCAGCGCGGCGGAGGGCATGACGAACAGCTCGGCGAGGTCGTCGACGGCCTGATCGGAGAGCTGCTCAAGCAGCGGGCCGACGCCAGGGCCCGCAAGGACTTCGCCGCCGCCGACGCGATCCGCGCGTCGCTGGCCCAGCTCGGGGTCGAGATCGCCGACACCCCGCAAGGTCCGAAGTGGTCGCTGCGAACCAACCGATCAGAAGCCTGAGGAACGACGAGATGGCGGGCAACAGTCAACGCAAGGGCGCCGTACGCAAGCGGGGCAAGGGCAACACGGCCGGCTCCGGCGGCAGGGTGCGGCGCGGGCTGGAGGGCAAGGGCCCGACGCCCAAGGCAGAGGACCGTCCGTACCACGCCGCGCACCGGGCGAAGCGGACCGCCGACAAGCGCGGGGGGTCGAGGCCGTCGACCGGCCGGGGCGGCCAGAACCGCACCGGGCGCCCGGGAACGGGCCCGGAGTGGGTAGCCGGTCGCAACCCCGTGCTCGAGGCGATGACCGCGGGGGTCCCGACCAGGACCGCGTACGTCGCCGAGGGCGCCGAGCGGGACGACCGGCTCCGCGACATCCTCAAGCTGGCGGCAGAGGCACACATCCCGCTGCTCGAGGTCACCCGGGCCGAGCTCGACCGGCTGACCGGCGACGCGGTCCACCAGGGCGTGGCGCTCCAGCTCAAGGACTACGAGTACGTCCATCCCGACGACCTGCTCGCCTCGGCGATCGCAGCCGAGGGCGAGCCGCTGATCGTCGCTCTCGACTCCATCACCGACCCGCGCAACCTGGGCGCGATCATCCGGTCGGCCGCTGCCTTCGGGGCTGCGGGGGTGCTGATCCCGGAACGTCGCTCCGCGGGGATGACCGCCGCCGCCTGGAAGACCTCCGCCGGCGCCGCCGCCCGGATCCCGGTCGCCCGGGCCACCAACCTGACCCGGACCCTGAAGGCGTACGCGGATGCCGGCCTGTTCCTGGTCGGTCTGGACGGTCGCAGCGACGTGCACGTGGCGGACCTGGCCGAGGCGTCCGGCCCGTTGGTCCTGGTCGTCGGCAGCGAGGGTGCCGGACTGTCCCGGCTGGTCCGCGAGACCTGCGACACGATCGCCGCCATCCCGATGCCGGGCGAGGTCGAGTCGCTGAACGCCGGGGTAGCTGCCGGCATTGCCCTGTACGAGATCTCCCGCCGCCGCTGATCCATCCCACCGAGGGAATGGCAACCGGCCCCGCGGCGCTCCACTCAGCGCACTGGCGGGACACCTTCCGCATCGGCGCCGACGCGCTCAGACGCCCGCGGGTGCGCAAAGTGCCGGCAAGACGGCGGCGCTGCCGGGTCGGGCGGAGAGGCACCGAACCCAGGGGCGGGGGCGGCCGAGTCCGGAATTCGAGGCGGGCGTCAGCCCGGCCCGGGTAACATCTGCGCAGTGACCGACACCCTCGCCCAGCCCGATCTCCCTCAGGCGGACCTCGCCGTCGACTATGCCGCCACCGCTTCGGCTGCCTATCAGGCGGCGCTGAGCGTCATCGAGTCCGTCGAGCCGCGGATCGCTGATGCCACCCGTGCCGAGCTCGCCGACCAGCGCGCCTCGCTCAAGTTGATCGCGTCGGAGAACTACGCCTCTCCGGCCGTGCTGCTGACCATGGGGACCTGGCTGTCCGACAAGTACGCCGAGGGCACCATCGGGCACCGCTTCTACGCCGGCTGCCAGAACATCGACACCGTCGAGGCGATCGCGGCCGAGCACGCCCGCGAGCTGTTCGGAGCGGAGTACGCGTACGCGCAGCCACATTCCGGCATCGATGCGAACCTCGTCGCCTTCTGGTCGATCCTGGCTCACCGGGTCGAAACCCCTGCGCTCGCCGAGCTGGGCGTGAGAGGAGTGAACGACCTCACCGAGGAGCAGTGGGAGACGCTGCGGCACAAGTTCGGCAACCAGCGCGCGCTCGGCATGTCGCTCGATGCCGGCGGCCACCTCACCCACGGCTTCCGGCCGAACATCTCGGGCAAGATGTTCCACCAGCGCTCGTACGGGACCGATCCGAGCAGCCAGCTGCTGGACTACGACAAGGTGGCTGCCGCCGCCCGCGAGTTCAAGCCGCTGATCCTGATCGCCGGCTACTCCGCGTACCCACGGCGGATCGACTTCGCCAAGATGCGCGAGATTGCCGACGAGGTCGACGCCACCCTGCTGGTCGACATGGCTCACTTCGCCGGCCTGGTCGCCGGCAAGGTGTTCACGGGCAACGAGGACCCCGTCCCGCACGCCCACATCGTCACTACGACCACCCACAAGTCGCTCCGCGGCCCGCGCGGCGGTCTGGTGCTCGCCACCGAGGAGTACGCCCCGAGCGTCGATCGCGGCTGCCCGCTCGTCCTCGGCGGTCCGCTCGGTCATGTGATGGCAGCCAAGGCGGTCGCACTGGCCGAGGCGCGTACGCCGGCCTTCCGGACGTACGCCCAGGCTGTCGCCGACAATGCCCAGACACTCGCCGAGGGTCTGAAGAAGCGTGGCGCCAAGCTGGTCACCGACGGCACCGACAATCACCTGGTGCTGATCGACGTGTCCGGCTTCGGGCTGACCGGCCGGCAGGCCGAGTCTGCACTGCTCGACTCGGGCATCGTCACCAACCGCAACGCGGTGCCGAACGATCCGAACGGCGCGTGGTACACCTCCGGCGTCCGGATCGGCACTCCGGCGCTGACCACTCGCGGCTTCGGTGCCGCTGAGTTCGACCAGGTCGCCGAGCTCATCGTCGGCGTACTGAAAGGCACCACCCCGGTCACTGCCTCGACCGGGAAGCCGGGCAAGGCCAAGTACGTCCTCGCCGACGGTGTTGCCGACGCCACCAAGGCCGCGTCCGCCGAGCTGCTCGACGCCAATCCGCTCTACCCCGGCCTCCAGCTCTAACCCTGGTCGCCGGCAAATCTCTGCCCGCACCATCGCGGAAAGTGGTCGCTAACAACAGGTTCCATCGGCGTGTCGGTGTTGTTGGTGACCACTTTTCGGGGGAGTAGCTGCTCGGGCGCGCAGGCCGACGTGGTCAGGCGTTGCCGCACAGCCTGCTCATAGCCGGCAGCTACGTACGCTCGGCGCATGCACGTGAAGGATCTCCGCACCGCCTCCGTCTCGCGATCCGCTCGAGCCGGTCTCTTCGGCGTGGCGATGCTGACCGTGGTCGGTCTGACCACGGTCGGGCTGAGTGGGTGCTCGACCGATTCGCGGTCGGCGCAGGACGCGTACCGGATCGGGTGCCCCGCGTTGGACGCCGCCGTCGCCGGCGGCGGCACGGTGAAGGACGCGACGATCAAAGGCCTCGAGATCATCCGCGACTCGGGTCAGCTCGACCGGCAACCGCAGGAGTGGCTGGAGACTGCGATCAAGGGTCTGACCGCTTCCAGCCCCAAGGACCTGCCCACCGACGCACGCAAGACGCTCGTCGACGGCTGCGCCGACCACGGCTACCCGCTGAAGGATCTCTGACGCTCGGGCCGGCGACGTCCGCAGCTCACCGGGTCAGCTGCCCTGAGCCCTGCCGAAGGGCAACCCGCTCGCGCTTCGACACGCTCAGCGCACACAAACCGACCCGCTCGCGCTTCGACACGCTCAGCGCAGATGGCCACCGGCTCAACGCACCCAGCCCAACTCAGCGGCGGAAGAGCAGACCGGAGACCGTCGTGACGAAGTTGCGGAGCGAGTCGGGAAGGTCGCGAAGGTGCCAGTCGTCGGGCCCGTGGTACCACGACAGGTCGGTCGGGTCGGCGTCCGCGTCCTCGTCGGCAGCCACCAGGGCATCCAGCCAACGATCGGCGCCGCCGAGCACGACGGCATACGGCAGCACCTCGGAGATCTCCCGTAGCTCCGCCCCAGGAGGCATCTGGTTCGTCGGGTGACTCATCAGGTCAGAGCGCAGCGCGCCGAGGCCCGCCAGCAGCGCCGAGCCCTTCGGCGTCCGCGCCGGCATCTCCTGGGCGACGAACATCAGTCCGAGCGACAGGGCGATCAGCGCGATCCCGACCAAGCCGAACTCGGTGAAGGCCGCCAGCAGGACCGTGACCAGGACCGCCGCCACGATCCCGGCAATCGCACGCCGCGACCACCGGGTCCGGGTCGAGTCGGGGCGTCGTTCGTACCAGCCGTTGACGACCATCTCGTCGTACAACTTGTCCTGGATCTGACCGATCGAGTCCTGCACCCGGCCGGCGAGATCGGAGACCCGGGCCGTCCCGCCCTCGGTTGCCACACTGTCCAGCAGCTCGTGCTCGTACGGTTGCAGCTCGTCCGCACCGTCTCGCCGACTCAGCTCCCACTCCGTCCGCGCGTACGCCGAGTCGCGGGGCAGCTCGGTGATCAGCAGGTGCCCGCGGACCGCGAGATCCAGCAGCGTTGCGGTCACATCGATCGGGTCGACCCGCTCGTCGACCAGCGTGCCGATCTCACCCGGACGTACGTCGCCGAGGACGCGGAACTCGGTCTGACCAGGCCCGACCGGGACGAACTCGCCCGCCCGGCTGAGCTCGCCGGTGGTGGAGTCGCGTCCCGCCTGGCGGTGCATCGCGAGCAGTCCCACACCCCCCAGGACCAACAGCCCCAGGGCGATCCCCAGCGGAAGGGGCTTGGCGGAGAAAGCGCGGCCGACCGTCCACAACTCCTTGATCTGCTCGTTGGCGGGAACGGCGCCCGGCTCGAAGCCGATGTCGACCGAGACGACCTCACCCTGCCCGCGAGGCCCGTCGGCGAACGTCGGCAGCACCTTCTCGCCGGTCCCGCCCGACGCGACGTTGCAGGGCGTCGGGGAGTTCGGGCTGCCCGCATTGCACTCGACGTAGGTGAACGGCGCGGGCACCTCGACGACGGCGGCGAACTTCGTGACGTCCGTGCTGAACCCCTGGAGCAGGGCCCACTGGAGCGCGGTGCCGGAGTCGATCGTGCGGACCGCACCCGTCACCGTGTACGACATGGTCACCTGAGCGGCACCACCGGTGGCCACGG
Organism: uncultured Actinomycetota bacterium; assembly: GCA_963797165.1. GTDB lineage: Bacteria > Actinomycetota > Actinomycetes > Propionibacteriales > Propionibacteriaceae > Microlunatus. Next base: position 198,842 of record CAWCOM010000010.1, on the reverse strand, counting down.
TGACGGTGGTGAACCGGCCGTCCTCGCTTTGCTGCGGCGTCACTGCCGCGCCGCCGGCTGCGGCACTGAGACCGGACAGCTGCATCACGTACTGTCGCTGGCCGACGATGTCCTGAGCGAGCTCGAACTTCTGCGAGACCTGCGCGGGAGCGCTGCCGGAGAACGTGATGGTCTGCTGCACCTTCAGTGCGCCGTCCGCACCGAGATCGGCGTGTACGTCGAACAGCGCCGCGGTTCCCTCTGCCGAGGCTGGGAGGCTCATGGGCCCGAGCAGCAGACCTGCGACCGCTATCACGAGGGCCAGGCAGGTCGCGATCGGTCGAGTTCGCAGCGATCCATTCCGAACGCGGCTTGCTGAGGTCGTGTCGGCCACGGGGCTAGCCTCCCATACGGCGCGGGCATAGCCCGGCCCTCCACTAGGGTTTGGCACGTGACGTCGCAGCAGTGGGGTGGCGGCGGCTGGCCGAGCCAGCCACCGACGTACCGAACCCAGGCGCCACGGCCGTCCAGCGCCCCCGGCTTCGGACGCCCGGCGATGGGTGGCGGTTTCGGCGGTGGCCACGCCGGTCTGGCCCAGTACGCTCCAGCGCCACAGATGCCGCGGCCGCCGGCGCGCAATCCCCTCAAGCGGGTCCTGCTCGGCCTGATCGCCCTGTGCGTGCTCGCGATCGCAGGACTCGTGCTCGCCAGTGTCGTGAGCAGCGACTCCCAGGTGGCCTACCAGAACGACGACTTCACCGTCCCGCCGCCGGATACTGCACCACCGCCGATCCCCCGCCCGCAGACGCAGCAGGAGGCCGAGGACTTCCTGCTCCGCAACCCGTTCTACGACCAGACCGCTCCGATCCCCGTACGGTGCAACAGCCAGCCGATCAATGTGGCGACGGCGACCGACGAGCAGCTCGACGCTCACTTCAACGGCCTGATGGAGTGCCTGGTGCGAGTCTGGCAACCACCGGTGACCCGGGCCGGGTTCGTGATCGTACGTCCGACCGTCACCATCTACGGCGCCAAGATCAGCACCAAGTGCGGCACCAGCGACGTCAATGCGTTCTACTGCAGCGCCGACCAGCAGGTCTACTTCAGCAACCAGCTGGCCGACTACGTCCAGATCGTCGCGCAGGACAAGTGGGCGGCCGACGTCGTGATGGCCCACGAGTTCGGCCACGCCCTGCAAGGACGCACCGGCATCCTGATCTCCTCCGCCGCCATGGGCCAGCTGTCGGACGACAAGTCGACCGAGCTGGCGTACAGCCGGCGATCGGAGACCCAGGCCGACTGCTTCTCCGGCATGTTCATGCGAGCCGTGTCGCGCTCACTCGGCATCCAGCAGGCAGACGTCGCGGGCATCATCGCGACCTATCGCGCGGTCGGCGACGACACGCTGACGCAGAACTCGGACGTCGAGGGCAGCCACGGGCTCGCGGCCAGCCGCGTCTACTGGGGCAACACGGGTCTCGGTACGAGTGACGTCGGCAAGTGCAACACCTTCAGCGCGCCCGCGAGCCAGGTCAGGTGAGTGATTGGTCGGGGCGTCTCGCTCGACCACCGGCGTGTCACCCTTCCCACCGCTTCGCCCGCTTCCCAGGAAACTGGGCGCAAACAACAAATATGAAGCGTTTCATACTGTTGTTTGCGCCCACTTTTCGGGGGATGAGAGTGCGGCAACTGGTGCGGGGGGTCAGGCGGGAGCGGGGTCAGCTGTCGCCGACCCGAGCACCAGACAGGTGGCGATCGCGGCGATGCCTTCGCCTCGACCAGTGAGTCCGAGGCCATCGGTCGTCGTCGCCGAAACGGTGACCGGGGCGCCCACAGCCGCCGACAGCACCCGCTCGGCCTCGGCGCGACGGAGTCCCAGCTTCGGCCGGTTACCGATTACCTGGATCGCGACATTACCGATCTCGAAGCCCGCCGCCCGGACGCGTCGCGCGGTCTCGGCCAGGAATGCGACACCGGGGGCACCGGCCCACTCGGGCTCGCTGGTGCCGTAGTTGCTGCCGAGATCCCCCAAGCCACAGGCGCCGAGCAACGCGTCGCATGCGGCATGCGCCGCCACATCACCGTCGGAGTGGCCGACCGGCCCGACCGGCTCAGCAACGAACTCGAGCCCGGCCACCACCATGAGGTGACCGGGCTCGAGCCGATGAACGTCCGTACCGATTCCGACGCGCACGGATCCAGGCAAACTGGAGGACTCGTGGAACGGATCAGCTGTTGGTCGTGCTCAGGACGCGAGAACCTCGTCGAGCAGGATCTCGGCCTTGTCCTCTTCCACCCGCTCGGCCAGAGCGAGCTCGGAGACGAGGATCTGGCGGGCCTTCGCGAGCATCCGCTTCTCGCCGGCCGACAGGCCGCGCTCACGCTCACGACGCCAGAGATCGCGAACGACCTCGGCAACCTTCATGACGTTGCCGGAGTGCAGCTTCTCCAGGTTGGCCTTGTAACGACGCGACCAGTTGGTCGGCTCCTCGGTGTGCGGGGCGCGCAGCACGCCGAACACCCGCTCGAGGCCGTCGGCATCGACGACGTCACGAACGCCGACGAGATCCAGGTTGCAGGCAGGAACGCGAACGATGAGATCGGTCTGACCTACAATTCGCAGGACCAGATAGATCTTGTCTTCACCCTTGATCTGCCGAGTTTCGATGTCCTCGATGACAGCGGCCCCATGATTGGGGTAGACCACCGTTTCGCCGACTGTGAAGGTCATATTGTTTTGTACCCCTTTCGCGGCCTCTAGTTTAGCACGCTCTCAGGGACACCCCTGACGGCGTTTGCGCTAGCCAGAGGCCCAAAGGGGGCGCATCCCGGGCTTGACAAATCCGCCGTTTGTATGCGTCGGCTGTGTCCGCACCCCTGCCGAGCCCCGCCACCCCGGGACCCTCGACGAATCCAGACGCGCAACCACTAGGCTCATCCCAGGCTGTCCCACCCGGACAGTCGTGGTGCGCAGTGACTTTCCGGTCCACAGCAAGGGAGTCGACATCGTGGCTGTGATCTCGCGTCGTGTCCGCCGTCCCGGACGCCGCTGGTGGGCGCCGGCCCTGGCGCTGACGTTCGTGCTCGGCCTGGTGCTCAGCGCGTGCGGGTTCAACGTGCAGACCAACCTGCCCTACACCCCGTCGGAAGGCGTGAATCTGTCGATCGGTTCCGTCCAGATCCGCAATCTGATGGTGCTGAGCCGCGGCGACAACCAGGGCTTCGTCAGCGCCACCCTGTCCTCGACCAAGGACGACTCGCTCGTCGCGGTGTCGGGCACCGTGATCAAGTCAGACGGCTCGAACGGCGCAGCTCTCACGAGCACCCTCGCCGCACCCGTGTCCCTCACTCCGGGCATCCCGGTGGTGCTGACCGACAGTCCCGCCTTCGTCACGGTGACGGGCGAAGGGCTCACTCCCGGCCTGACGGCCAACCTGACCATGGAGTTCAGATCGGCGGGCCGGGCGACGGTTCTGGTTCCGGTGATCGACGCCAACCACCCCTACTACGTCACGGTCAGCCCCGAGCCCTCCTCCAGCAGCTGACCCCAAGCGGCCCAGCCGGCGGCCAGCCGGTAACCACCGGTTCACCTCATTCAGCCGTACGTCTCCTCGCTGCTGAACAGTGAGCTGACGGACTCGCCCAGATGCGTCCGACGTACGGCCTCGGCGAACAACGGAGCCACCGAGCGGACGACGATGTTCGGCAACTGCTTCTCCGGCGGCAACGGGACCGTGTCGGTGGTGACGATCTCGGCGATTCCCGGTTCCTGCTTGAGCCGCTCGATGGCCGGACCGGTGAACAACCCGTGGGTGCAGGCGATGCTGATCTCGCGTGCGTGCTCGGTGCGGAGCTTGCGCAGCAGCTCGACGATCGACCCGGCCGTGGCGATCTCGTCGTCCAGCACGATCACGTCCCGACCGGCGACATCGCCCACGATCCGATCGATCACCACCTTGTCGTCGGCGAGCCGCTGCTTGGATCCGGCAGCCACTCCGACGCCGAGCAGCCGGGCGAGCTGGGTCGCCGTCTTGGCGTTGCCCAGGTCCGGCGAGACCACGACGGTGTTGGACAGGTCGCGGCCGCGGAAGTGACCGGCGAGTTCCTTGACCGCGTTGAGATGGTCGACCGGCACCGAGAAGAACCCGTGGACCTGCGGCGAGTGGAGATCCATCGTCACTACCCGGGTCGCTCCGGCCTCGGACAGCATGTCGGCGACGAGCCGACCGCCGATCGAGATCCTCGGCGCGTCCTTCTTGTCCGAGCGTGCGTACGCGTAGTGCGGGATGACCGCGGTGATGTGCGCTGCTGTCGCACCACGCGCCGCGTCCAGCATCAGCAAGAGCTCGAACAGGTTGTCCTGAACCGGCGGGACGAGCGTCTGGACGATGTAGACGTCGCGCTGACGGCAGTTGGCGCGGAGCTGTACCTGAAGGCAGTCGTTGCTGAACCGCGTGGTCCGGGAGGGACTCAGCTCCACCCCGAGGATGCGACACATCTCCTCGGCGAACTCGGGATGGGCCGAACCTGAGAAGACGGTGATCTCGCCGGTCACTCGCACACTCTAGTGGCGTGACCGCCAGTGGTCGGCGCCGGTGCCACGAGCGGCCGATCGGCTCCCCGGGCTCCGACCAGGCGCCGCTCGCCGGTCAGCCGTCGAACTTGTAGCCGAGTCCACGTACGGTGATCAGGTGCTTCGGCTCGCCCGGATCCTCCTCGATCTTGGTCCGCAGCCGCTTGATGTGGACGTCGAGGGTCTTCGTGTCGCCGACGTAGTCGGCTCCCCAGATCCGGTCGATGAGCTGGCCGCGGGTCATCACCCGCCCGGCGTTGCGCAGCAGCATCTCGAGCAGCTCGAACTCCTTCAGTGCCAGTTGGACCCTGCGGCCGCCGACGCTCACCTCGTGCCGTTCGACATCCATCCGGACGCCGTCCGCCTCGATCACGTCGGGCACCAGCTCCGTGTCCTGGCCGCGGCGCAGCACGGCCCGGATTCGAGCGACCAGCTCGCGGTGGCTGAACGGCTTGGTCACGTAGTCGTCGGCGCCGAGCTCCAGACCGACCACCTTGTCCACCTCGGAGTCACGGGCGGTGACCATGATGACCGGCACCGATCCACGCTGCCGCAGCTGGCGGCAGACCTCGGTCCCGCTCAGGCCCGGCATCATCAGATCCAGCAGCACGATGTCGGCGCCGAGCCGGTCGAACTCGGCGAGACCGGTCGAGCCGTCGGCGGCCTGGACGACGTCGAAGCCCTCCTTGCCGAGCATGTAGGCCAACGCTTCGCGGTAGGAGTCCTCGTCCTCCACGACGAGTACGCGGGTCATGTGATGAGCTCCTGGTGATCCTGGTCGTTGCCGGTCGATTCACCGGCCTGGTCTGCGTTCGTCTGGGAACCTCGGCCGCCGCCGGGGGAGGCAGCGGGGCCCAGGTGAGCGGGTAGTCGAAGAGTGAAGGTCGAACCGCGCCCGGGTTGGCTCCATACCGACACCTGACCGCCGTGCGCGGCCGCGATATGGGACACGATGGACAGTCCGAGACCCGTGCCGCCGTTGGCCCGGCTCCGTGCGTAGTCGACCCGGTAGAAGCGCTCGAAGATCCTGCGCTGCTCCGCCGGTGGGATGCCGATTCCGGTGTCGGACACGGTGACCTCGATGTAGTCGTCGTCGCGGCCGGCATCGACGTGGGCGGCCACCACGACGCGGGCGCCGGCATCGGAGTAGATCACGGCATTCTCGACGAGGTTGCCGACAGCAACGCCGAGCTGACGCGCGTTGCCCAGCACCCGACAGCCGGAGGTGCCCGCGATGGTCAGCGTCACATCGTGCCGGTCGGCGTCGACCCGGCTGCGGTCGACGGCTTCGGCCAGCACGTCGTCGACCTCGACGACCTCGGGCTTGGTCAGCGGATTGTCCGACTGCAGCCGGGACAGTTCGATGATCTGGCTCACCAGGTCGGACAGTCGAGCGGACTCGATCCCCATCCTCGTCGCGAACCGGCGCACCGCCTGCGGGTCGTCGGCCGCGTCCTCCACCGCCTCGGCCAGCAGCGAGATGGCTCCGATGGGCGTCTTCAGCTCATGGCTGGTGTTGGCGATGAAGTCCCGGCGGGTCTCCTCGACCCGCCGCGCGGTGGTCTCGTCGTCGGCGAGCACCACGACGAGATCCTCGCCCAGCGGTGCGACGTGCACGACCAGGTACGTCGTCGCCGCCCGCGACCGGCGGTTGATCTGGAGATCCTGCGATCGTGGCCGGCGGTCCCGCCGTACGTCGCGGACCAGATCCAGCAGCTCCGGCGCGGTGATCCTGGTGCCGCGGACCAGGCCCAGGTTGCGGGCAGCCTCGGTCGCCTCGATCACCTCGTCGTGCGGGCCGGCGATCACCCCTGCCGCACTGTGCATCGCGAGGACGTCCGAGACACCGCTCGGCACGGTCGGCTCGGGCTGGGCGAAGGCCTCCTCCGGATCGGGCGCCGGCGTCCGACGACGGAAGACCAGCGCGCCGATCACGACGCCGAGGACCAGCGCCACGATCATCAGCAGGACGTACGCCGGGCTCACAGCTGAGATCCTAGGTTGCGGTCGAGGGTCCTTCCGCCAGGTCGTGGCCGGTTACGCACGCCGAGCCATCAGCGTTCGAGACATGTTCACCCCGCGTTCACCGAGCCCATGGCTTCCCACTGACCGGTCCGCCTAGGGTTGTCGTGGCTCGAGTCCGAAGAACCCAAGGGTGATGGGACACGGGTGATGGGCACGGGTGATGGGCAGGAACCACCAGGACGATGGGACTGATCGAATTGCGCGAGTTGTACCGGGAGCAGCTGGACGACGTGCTGGCGGACCTGGCCCAGATGGCCCAGGAGGTCTCCACCGCCGTACGGTCGGCGACGACGGCCCTGCTCGAGGCCGACATCCACCTCGCCGAGCAGGTGATCTCCGGTGACGAGCAGCTCGATCTGCGGCAGTCCGATATCGAACACCGCTCGTTCGACCTGCTGGCGCTGCAGTCACCGGTCGCCGGCGAGCTCCGGATCATCGTGGCCAGCCTACGGATGGTCGCCGAGCTGGAGCGGATGGGAGACCTGGCCGCGCACGTGGCCAAGATCGCCCGGCTGCGCTACCCCGAGTCCGCCATTCCGGAAGCGCTGCGGCCCAGCTTCGTCAAGATGGGTGACGTGGCGGAGAAGATGGTGATCGCCGCCGGCCAGACCCTGCACGACCGCAACGTGCAGAACGCCGAGGAGCTGCGGACCCGCGACCAGGAGATGGACGACCTTCGCCGGACGCAGTTCCGCGTTCTGCTCAGCGACGACTGGCCGTACGGCGTCGAGGCAGCTGTCGACGTCGCCCTGCTCGGCCGCTACTACGAGCGGATCGCGGATCACGCGGCCTCGATGGCCCGCCGGATCATCTACGTCGTGACCGGCCAGTTCCCCGAGCACGAGTACTGGCCCCAGCCGTGAGGTGATGGTCGGGCTCGTGCAGCCGACCCTGCCCTGGCAAGTCCTGGCAAACTGACCCGAACTTCTTCGACGTTCGCCCCACCAACCTGGATTCGCCCCGGCTGCAGCCGGGGCGAATCCATGTACGCGGGGCGAATCCGGCTCAGCCGTAGCTTGATGTCGAGCGCTCCGCTACTTCTTGCCCTGGTTCTTGACCGCCTCGATGGAGGCAGCGGCCGCCTCGGGATCGAGGTACGCGCCGGGAGCGGTCGGCTTGGCGTCGTCGTCCAGCTCGTAGAGCAGTGGGATGCCGGTCGGGATGTTGAGTCCGACCACAGCGTCGTCGCTCATCCGGTCGAGGTGCTTGACGATGGCTCGCAGGGAGTTGCCGTGCGCCGCGATCAGGGTCACCTTGCCCGCCTGCAGGTCCGGGACGATCTGGTCGTACCAGTACGGCAGCGCGCGCTGGAGCACGTCCTTGAGGCACTCGGTGCGGGGCCGGATCTCGGTCGGCACACCTGCGTAGCGAGGGTCGTCGAAGGTCGAGAACTCACTGCCGTCCTCGATCGGCGGTGGCGGGGTGTCGTACGACCGGCGCCAGGTCATGAACTGCTGCTCCCCGAACTCGGCGAGCGTTGCTGCCTTGTCCTTGCCCTGCAGCGCGCCGTAGTGCCGCTCGTTGAGCCGCCAGGAGCGCTTCGTCTCGATCCAGTGCCGATCGCACGCTCCGAGCGCGATCTGGGCGGTGTTGATCGCCCGCCGGAGTACCGAGGTGTGCACGACGTCGGGCAGCAGGCCGCTCTCGACCAGCAGCTCACCACCGCGTTTGGCCTCGGCGGCGCCCTTGGAGTTCACATCGACGTCCACCCATCCGGTGAACAGGTTCTTCGCGTTCCACTGGCTCTCACCGTGCCGCAGGAGGATCAAGGTCGACATGGCGCCGAGCCTAGTGGTCGCCTGTTACGGGTTGGCGCCGGACCGGCGGCTGTTTGCTCGAGTCCCCGAAAACTGGTCACGTACAACATGTTTCGCCGGCGTGTCGATGTTGTTTGCGACCACTTTTCGGGGAATTCGCCCGGCGGGAGCGGGTCAGGTGGTGGGGCCGGGGCCGGGGTCGAGGTGGGAGAAGGCGGCGAGGTTGGCCGTCGACTCGCCGCGCGACCGGCGCCAGGCCCACTCCCGCCGGATGCTGTCGGCGAAGCCGAGCTCGAGGATGGTGTTGAAGCTCGAGTCCGAGGTGTCGGCCACGACTCCCAGCAAGCGATCGACCTCGTCGGCGGTCACCGATGCGAGAGCGACCCGACCGGCCAGGTAGATGTCACCGAGAGCGTCGAGACAGAACGCGACGCCGTACAGCTTGAGATTTCGTTCGAGCAGCCACCGGTAGACGCCTTCGTCGTTCTCGTCCGGTCGACGCGCCACGAAGGCACGCAGGGCGAGGCCGTACGTCCCCACCTCCAGCGCACACTCGGTGCTGAGCTTGCGGCTGCCCGGCAGCGCGACGGAGAACAGCCCGGGCTGTTTCTCCGACCAGGACAAGCCCAGCTCATCGAGCACCTGCCGGACGACCTGCGCCGCCCGCTCCCGATCTCGGGGATCGCTCACGACATCCTCCGCTGTCAGGTCGGCTGTACGAACCAGCGCGTCTGGTAGCCGTCCAGCCAGACCGCGCCGTCGGTCAGCGGTGTGTCCTCCGTCAGTGCGTCCCAGGCCCAGTTGCCGACCGGCACCACCCATCGGGCCAGTTCTTGACGTTCCGGGGTGATGTTGTAGACGCCCACCATCGTCTGGACCGGGTGGCGGCGGATGAACACCAGCACCGAAGGGTTCACCGGGTCGACGATCTCGGTCTCCACCGAGGCGTCCAGGCTCGGCAGCGATGAACGGACCGCGATGCTGTGCCGCAGGCCGTGCCAGACCCGGTGCTCCAGAGTCCCTTCCACGTGCCGTAGCTCCGCGACGTCCCACGGCATCGCCGGCCGGTGGATCCAGCGGTTGTCGTCCGCGTGCTCCGGATCGCCGACGAAGTCGTAGTCGTTGCGCAGGGCGAGCTCGTCACCCATCCAGATCAGCGGCAGGCCACCGAAACCGAGCACCATCCGGTACGCGAGCAACAGCCTCTTCACCGCGAGGTCGACGTGTGCCGGGTCGTCGCCGGCGAGCGCTGCCTCGATGCCGGCCAGCGACGCCGCGGTGCCGCTGATCCGTCGGTCGCCGGTCGCCAGGTTCTCCTGGAAGACGACGCCGCGAGCGTCGCTCATCGGATAGAGCCCGGCATAGAACTCCGACAGGAACCGGCGGTGCTCGAACCCGTTCAGACCGACGGTCGCCGCGTCGCCGTCGTCGATCGCCCAGCCGATGTCGTCGTGGCAGCGCAGGTACGTCCCCCAGGCAGCCGTCGACGGCTTGGCGGGGAAACGGTTCATCGCGGAGCAGAACAGCCGGGTGTCCTTGGCGGCCAGGGCCGACCAGATCTGCACCATCAGCGAGTTCTGGTACGCCATGTCCGACACCTTGCCGGTGTGCCGGCCGACGCCGAGGTAGGGCACCAGGTCGGTCGGTCCGACGATGGCCTCCGCCTTGAAGATCAGTGCCGGCGCGGCGATCCGGGCGACCGTACGCAGTGCCTGGGTGATCGCGTGCACCTCGGGCTGGTTCTGGCAGGACGTCCCCATCCTCTTGAAGATGAACGCGATCGCATCCAGCCGGAGACACTCCACACCGGTGTTCGCCAGCCAGCAGATCAGGTCCGCGAACTCGTAGAACACCTCCGGGTTGTGCCAGTTCAGGTCCCACTGCCAGGAGTTGAACGTCGTCCAGACCCAGGCTTGGGCGTCGTTGTCGTAGCTGAAGTTGCCCGGCGCGAAGTCGGGAAAGACCTCGGGCAGCGACTTCTCGTAGGCGTCCGGGACCTCGCGGTCGGGATAGAGGTGGAAGAACCCGCGGTAGTAGTCGTCGCCGTCGCGGGCCAGCTCGGCCCAGCGGTGCTCGTACGCGACGTGGTTCAAGACCAGGTCGAGCGTCAGCGAGATGCCCCGCCGACGGAGCGCCGTCGCCAGATCGCGCAGATCCCCCATCGTGCCCAGTTCGTCGCGAACGGCTCGATAGTCCATCACCGCGTAGCCGCCGTCATTCGGGCCGGGCCGCGGCTTGAGCAGCGGGAGGAGGTGGAGGTAGGTCACGCCGAGATCGGACAGGTAGTCGATCTTGGTTGCCACGCCGCGCAGATCGCCGGCGAACAGATCCGCGTACGTCGCGTAGCCGAGCATCTTCGGGTGCTGGAACCACTCGGGGTCGGCGTGCCGCTGCAGGTCCAGCAGTCGTAGCTCCGCCGGCCGCTGGCGGAAGTTCTCCGCGGCGATGCGGACGAGTCGATGCGCCATCTCGACCGCGTGCTCCGGATACGCACCGGTCAGGCCGGCGAGGAGATCCGGCCAGTACCGACGAAGCCGCGTCTCGAACACGATCTGGTCATGCGCGGGCTGATCGGCCAGCAGATCGCCGACGTCTGGACTGGTCATTCCGCCAAATCTATGGCCCTGCCCGGTTCAGCTGCCAGAGGCTCGTCTGCCGAATGGGACCAGGCTTCCGGCAGAAGCGGTGCCACGCGCGGCCGGGGGCAGCTGGTCACCTCGTGGAGATGGTGTCCTTCTGCCGCTTGCCCGGGAGGCGCTTCTTGAACTCGGCCAGGAACGCGTCGCGCAGCTGATCGTTGTCCAAGGCTCCGTTGACGCCGCCGAACTTGCCCGCGTTGACCTGCTGGCAGACCTTCAGCCAGGCCTCCCCCATCGCAAATGTGAAGGAGCTCGCGACCCCGGCGCCGATCGCGCCACCGATCACCGTGCCGGCGCCCGGCACCATCTTGAGCAGCCCGGTGAAGGTCGCTCGGCCGAGCTGGGTGGCCGCGGTTGTCGAGGCGATCGCCATCAGCGCGGCCCGGTCGAACTTGATCTTGTACAGCTGGGCGATCTTGGCCATCATGCCGAGCTGGATCGGCACCAGGAGGGCCGCATCGGAGAACGGGATCGGCGTCGCCGCGGCAGCGCCCGCGCTCGTCACCGCGACCCCGATCACCCGTTGCGCCTCTTTGGCCTTGCGCTCCAGATCGATCTCCTGCGCCGCGATGAGGGCTCCATGGACGCCTTCGGGCGCGACGCGAAAGGTGGCATCGAGGACCTCGTGCAGGCCGTACGTGTGCTGCCCGTGGAACTCATCAGGCTTGGCGTACGTCATGAAGACCCGGTGCCCGACGATCGGCAGGTGCCGGGCGGTGATCTGCTCGGCCAACATCACCGCATCCGGATGGAAACGCCCGTCCGGGCTGCGGGGGACCTGGGTCAGCACCAGGATGACCGGCAGGCCGAGCTCGTCGAGCCGGCGGATGAAGTCGGCCTCGGTGTCCTCGAAGCGCCGGTCCATCCCCCGTACGCAGTACCAGGCCACGTGGATCTGCTCGCTCTGGGGAAGCTTCCGGGACTCCTTGATCACGTTGTTGAGGTCGGCCAGGATCTCCTTGTTGTGCCGGCCGATCTCGACGCCCTGGGTGTCCACGATGCCGAGGTGGCCGACCCGGTCGAGGTAGAGGTGACTTCCCTTGGTGACCGGCTCCCCGATCCCCGTGCGTGCCACCTCTTCACCGAAGATGGCGTTGATCAGGGTCGACTTGCCGACACCGGTCTTGCCGAAGATCGCCAGGTTGAACCGGCCGAGCGCGTTCGACGACTTGTCGAACTCGGTACGGAAGCTCTCCTTGAACCAGTTGTCGCCTGCCACACGCGTCTCCTGCTCCTCGGGGGTGCCGCCTTCCAGCGTACGGACGACGGAAGTGCGCCGCCGCTTGCCGCTCCGGCAAACCCCCTACCCACTCAGCGCAACCCCACACCCACTGCGCGCACCCACGGGCCACTCCGCGCATCGGCACCGATGCGCCCAGTGGCCCGCCGACGCGCAAGGTGCGCCCTATGAGCCCTGAGCTTGTCGAGGGGCCCGGTGTATGCCCTATGTGCCCTGAGCCTGTCGAAGGGAGCGGCCCTGGAATCGCGACGTCGAACCGGTCCCGTCGACTCGGCTAGGCTTGTCAGGTTGCCCGCACACTGATCGACACGCCCGCTGGAAAGAGTGTTCATGCCCACCCGTAACGACCTCCGCAACGTCGCCATCGTGGCTCACGTCGACCACGGCAAGACGACCCTGGTCGACGCGATGCTCTGGCAGTCGGGCGCCTTCCGCGTCGGCCAGGACGTCGAGAAGCGAGTGATGGACTCGATGGACCTCGAGCGCGAGAAGGGCATCACGATCCTCGCGAAGAACACCGCCGTGCTGCACCACGCACCCGACGGCCGCGAGGTCACCATCAACATCATCGACACCCCTGGCCACGCCGACTTCGGTGGTGAGGTGGAGCGCGGGCTGGAGATGGTCGACGGCGTGCTGCTGCTCGTCGATGCTTCCGAGGGCCCGCTGCCCCAGACCCGGTTCGTTCTTCGCAAGGCACTCGCCAAGAAGCTGCCGATCATCCTCGTGATCAACAAGGTCGACCGGCCCGACGCTCGGATCGCCGAGGTCGTCGAGGAGACGTACGAGCTCTTCCTCGACCTGCTGGACGACGACGAGACCGACGTCCTCGACTTCCCGGTCGTCTACGCCTCGGCGAAGGCAGGTCGGGCGAGCCTCACCGCGCCGGCGAACGGTGAGATGCCGGACAGCGAGAACCTCGGGCCACTGTTCGCGACCATCTTGGACTCGACGCCCGCACCGACGTACGTCGAGGGCGCGGTGCTGCAGGCGCACGTCACCAACCTGGACGCGTCGCCGTACCTCGGCCGGCTGGCGCTCTGCCGGATCGTCGCCGGTGAGATGCGACGCAACCAGGTCGTCGCCTGGTGCAAGGCCGACGGCACCATCTCACAAGTCAAGCTGTCGGAGATGCTGATCACCCAGGCGCTGGATCGGGTGCCCGCCGAGAGTGCCGGTCCGGGAGACATCGTCGCCATCGCCGGGATTCCCTCCATCACGATCGGCGAGACCCTGTCGGACCCGGCGGACCCGCAGCCCTTGCCGCTGATCACCGTCGACGAGCCGTCGATCTCGATGACGATCGGCATCAACACGTCCCCACTGGCCGGCAAGTCTGGCAAGAACCTGACCGCCCGGCTGCTGAAGAACCGGCTCGACACCGAGCTCGTCGGCAACGTGTCCATCCGGGTGCTGCCGACCGAGCGGCCCGACACCTGGGAGGTCCAGGGCCGAGGCGAGCTCCAGCTGGCGATCCTGGTCGAGATGATGCGGCGGGAGAGCTTCGAGCTGACCGTCGGCAAGCCGCAGGTGGTCACCCGCGAGATCGACGGCAAGGTCCACGAGCCGGTCGAACGGCTTACCATCGACGCGCCCGAGGACTTCGTGGGTGTGGTGACCCAGCTGCTCGGACTGCGCCGCGGACGGCTCGAGCAGATGGTCAACCACGGCACCGGCTGGGTCCGGATGGAGTACCTGGTGCCGGCCCGCGGACTGATCGGGTTCCGCACAGAGTTCTTGACCGAGACCCGCGGTACCGGACTCATGCACCACGTCTTCGAGGCGTACGAGCCCTGGCACGGCGAGCTGCGCACCCGCCCGACGGGCTCGCTGGTGGCGGACCGAAAGGGTGCGGTGAGCTCGTACGCACTCTTCAACCTGCAGGAGCGCGGCACGATGTTCGTCGGCCCCGGGGTCGAGGTTTACGAGGGGATGATCGTCGGCGAGAACGCCCGCAGCGAGGACATGGACGTGAACCCGACGCGGGAGAAGAAGCTGACCAACGTCCGGTCCTCGACTGGGGACGAGCTGGAACGACTCATCCCGGCGCACATCATGGGTCTGGAGCAGGCGCTGGAGTTCTGCCGGGGCGACGAGTGCATCGAGGTCACGCCGGCTGCCGTCCGGATCCGCAAGGTCGTCCTGTCGGGCACCGATCGCGCCCGGACCCGCGCCCGCGCCAAGAACGCCTGACCCTGCCGCGCCGCTGAGCTCGGTTGACGGGACGTCAGAACGCCCTCGGTCGCAACCGGGCGGGCATCTGGAGGCCGGTGGGCCCGGATCGGACCTCACACGCCTGACCGGGCGGGCATCTGGAGGCCGGAGGGCCCGGGTCGAATCTCACACGCCTGACCGGGCGGGCATCTGGAGGCCGGAGGGCCGGTCTCAGGGCCACCTCGGCGACCCAGCTGGAGCCCGTTCAGCCCCCCGTCCGCACACCGCCGAGGTGAACTTTTCGATTTGTCCTGTCGAGTGACCCTTCGCGGGTGAGAATGATCCGGTCCGCGTGCGATCCATGCCTCTTCCCCAGCCGGGTTGGCAGGTGGTCCGATTCGTTCCACCTGCCCCGGGGAGAGGCCATGAAACATCTGATCCGCATCCTGCTCGGCGTTGGGCTCGCACTGGGCCTGATCGGCGCCGCCAGCCTCAGCGAACCACTGGCTGCGCCCGCGGCGGCAGCTCCGGTGGCGACCAGCGCAACCGCGAAGGCCAGCAGCAGCGGAACGGTCACAGCTGCGGCGTCGAAGGCGAAGCTGCCGAAGCGGTGCAAGACCAAGGGGCGAGTGCTCTGCATCAACAAGACCACGCGGAAGCTCTACTTCGTCCAGAACGGCAAGATCCGCAAGACCGTCGACGCCCGATTCGGGTGCAGCAGGACGCCGACTCGGAACGGCACGTTCCACGTCTACCGGAAGAACCGGCACTGGGTGTCGACGATCTACCACTCGTCGATGCCGTACTCGATGTTCTTCAGCGGCGGGCAGGCGGTGCACTACTCGAGCGACTTCGCCCGTCGCGGCTACTACGGCTGCAGCCACGGCTGCGTGAACGTACGGAACAAGACGAAACTGGCCTGGATCTACAAGCGGATCCACGTCGGCGACAAGGTCGTCGTCTACCGCAGCTGACACGCTGGACCCAGACGGCGTTCGACGTCGCGCGTGCCGTCCGCGAACCCTGGCCGTGCCCGACTTCGCGCGAGTACGACCCACTTCGCGCGGCTGCGACGTCGCGCGAAGTAGCACCAATCCGCGCGAAGTCGCGAAAAGCGAGCGAATTGGCGACGAGTGATCCCGCCGGTGGCCCGATGCCGGTTGGCGCCAGGTGGGCCGCTCCGAAGTGGGTGGCCACGGCGGTGGAGGAACCTGGAACGACAAACTGCCCGCTCCCCGGCGTTCCGGAGAGCGGGCAGTTCTCATATCGACCTGGGAACTTCTCCCCCCAGGGTCAGCTGGCCTTTGCGGCAGCCGACGTCTTCTTGGCCGCGCGGGTCGCGGCAGCCTTCTTCGCAGCGGCCTTGCGGGCGGCGGCCTTTTCGGCAGCGACCGCACCCTCAGCGGCCCGAGTTGCCTGCGCCTTGACAGTGGCCTTCGGCGTCACGGTCGAGGTGGCCGTACGGCCGGTCGTCTTCTTGCGGGCCACGGTCACGGTCTCCTGGACCGCCTCGAACGCAGGATCCACCTTGTCGGCAACCTTGTCGGCCGCGTCGCCAGCCTGCGTCTGCGCCTTCGCACCGAACACCTTGGCGGAGCCGATGGCCTCGTCGACCGCACGCTTGCCGCGGCCGGCGAGCTCACCGTAGCCGCTGGCGGCCTCGGCGTAGAGCGTCTTGAACTGCTCCTGGGCCTCGACCAGCTTGGCCTTGGTCGTCTCGGGCAGCGCCTTCACCGTCTCCGGCAACGCCTTGACCTGCTCCGGCAGAGCCTTGATCAGCTTGGCGAACTCCTCGACGCGGGCCTTGGAGACCGACTCCAGCTCGCCCTGAGCGGTCTGGACGCGCTCCCGGGTGGCGATCAGGTTGGTCTTCGCCTGCGCGGCGAACGTGTCGGCGAGGCCGGCAACGGCGTACAGCGGAGCGAAGTCGGACTCGAGCGCTGTCTTCCGCGCCTGGGCCGGGGTCTGCTTGCGGGTGGTGGTGCTCATTTCTTCTCCTTGATGGTGTTCGTGTCGGCGGTATTGTCGGTGTCGGGCTGCGGATCGGGCTCGTTCTCGTGGACGAACGAGTTGTAGACGTCGAGCAGCACGCGCTTCTGCCGCTCGGTGATCGCTGTGTCGGCGAGCACGGACATCTCGACCGTGGTGGTCTGGTGATCGGCGGGATCAAGGATTCCAGCCTGGACGTACAGGGTCTCGGCGGAGATCCGCAATGCCTTGGCGAGCTGCTGAAGCACCTCGGCCGACGGCTTGCGCAGACCACGTTCGATCTGGCTCAGGTAGGGGTTCGAGACACCGGCCTGCTCGGCGAGCTGCCGGATCGTGACACCCGCCGCCTTGCGCTGGTTGGCGATGTACTCACCCAGCGACCCGAGCTGCTCGGTGAGCTTCGGAGTCTTGATCCCTGCCATGCATCCATTGTGCTTGCAAAAGTTAGCACTTGCAAGCCGGAGTTAGCGTGAAGCCGATCACATCGATCGGACGCGGGGCTTGTTGCCGCCCTTCAACGAGGTCAGGCACCTGAGCCGGGCTCAGCCCACGTGAAGAGAAGCGGGCTCAGCGACGTACGGCCGGCTGCGGAACACTCGCCGTGATCAGGGTGCCGTCGGGGCGCCGCTCGCCGGCCTGCAGGGTCGGCACGCCCGTGATCTCCGGCCCCTGGCCGTCGAGCGCGACGCTCACCGGCTCGCCGACTCGCACCGTCACCTGCTCACCCCGCACGCTGACCGTCGCCTCGTCGCCGTCCTCGATGGTGAACGAGATCGCGTCGGCAGTGACGACGACCCGAAGCCGGCAGCCGCGGAGCGTGAGCGTGAACTGCAGACTCGGCCAGCTGGCCGGCAGCCGGGGGTCGAAGGTGATCACACCGTTGTAGTCGCGCATGCCGCCGAATCCGAAGACCAGCGCGGCCCACACCCCGCCGGTGGAGGCGACGTGCACACCGTCGCTCGCGTTGCCGTGCAAGTCGGCGAGATCGACGTACAGGGAACTCTGGAAGTAGCGCAGCGCCAGCTCCCGGTAGCCCACCTCCGCTGCGATGATCGACTGCACCACACCGGACAGCGTCGAGTCGCCCGTTGTGATCGGGTCGTAGTACTCGAAATCGGAGCGCTTCTGCTCGAGGCTGAAGTGATCGCCCTGGAGGAACAGCGCGAGCACCACGTCGGCCTGCTTGAGCACCTGGAACCGGTAGATCACCAGCGGATGGAAGTGCAGCAGCAGCGGACGCTTCTCGGCTGGGGTGTTCTTCAGGTCCCACATCTCCCGGTCGAGGAAGTGCGAGTCCTGCGGGTTGATCCCGGTCGCCTCGTCATACGGGATCTTCGTCGCGGCGGCCGCAGCAGCCCACTCGTCCGGCTCAGTCGGATCGAGCTGGAGCCGACGAACCATCCGCTCGTACGCCTGCGGTGCGTCCTGCGCCAGCCCCCGAACAACGCGCGCGGCTTGCTCGAGATTGAACCGGGCCATCACGTTGGTGAACAGGTTGTCGTTCACGACCGTGGTGTACTCGTCCGGTCCGGTCACGCCATGGATGTGGAACGTCCGCTGCCCGTCGCCGCTCCCGCCGTCGCGCCAGAACCCGAGGTCGGCCCACATCCGGGCGGTCTCCACCAGGATGTCGACGCCCTCGCGTTGCATGAAACCGTCGTCGCCGGTCGCGTTGACGTACTTGCAGAGCGCGAAGGCGACGTCGGCATCGATGTGATACTGCGCGGTGCCCGCGGCGTAGTAGGCGGAGGCCTCCTCGCCACTGATCGTGCGCCAAGGGAACAGTGCGCCGCTCTGGGCCAGGTCGGCGGCGCGGCGCCGGGCGGCCTCGAGCATGTTGTAGCGGAAGCGCAGCGCGCTGCGGGCCATCGGCGGCGAGGTGTAGATCAGGAAGGGAAGGACGTAGATCTCGGTGTCCCAGAAGTAGTGGCCGCTGTATCCCGAGCCGGTGACACCCTTCGCCGGCACACCGGACTGCTCGGCCCGCGCCGCGGCCTGTGCGATCTGGAAGAGGTTCCAACGAATCGCCTGCTGCAGTGCGGGTTGCCCTTCCACGACGACGTCCGAACGTTTCCAGTACGCATCGAGCCACGCACGCTGATCATGGAACTGGGCCTCGACGCCCTGCTCGCGAACGCGGTCCAGGGTGCGCCGGCAGCGATCCACCAGCTCACGCACGGGAACCCCTCGCGAGCTGTGGTACGACACCACCTTGGTGATCTTGATCGGCTTGCCGGGCTCGGCATCTACCCGGTAGACCTTCTTGCCGGTGTCCTCGTCGGCGTGGACCAGATCGCTGTACGCGCAGTCGGTCTGGATCTCGTGATCGGCGCCGACCGCGACGGTCATCTTCGAGTTGGTGCATCGGTAGCCCAAGATCATCCGGCGGTCGCTCGCCCAGTGGGTCTGTGGTTGAAGCACCCGGTCCTCGAACGCCTCCGCCTTGCGTGGGTCGACACCCTCGCCCATCGCCGCCGCGCGGACGTGGTACTCGTCCTTGCCGTCTTGGCGATTGAGCATCTGCGACGACACCACGACCGGGGCGTAGTCGTCGAGCATCGTGATTTCGATGCTCATGATTGCCAGGTGTCGTTGGGTGAAGGAGACCATTCGGCTGGAACGGACATGGACGCGCTTGCCCGCCGGTGTCCGCCAGATGACTTCCCGATGCAGTACCCCGTCGTGGAAGTCGAGCTTGCGCTCGTACGTCTCCATGTCGGCCACCGACAGCAGCATCGGCTCGTCGTCGATGTAGAGCTTCATCGTCTTGTTGTCGGGCACGTTGACGATGGTCTGACCGACCCGCGCGAAGCCGAACGCCTCCTCGGCGTGCCGGATGCTCCAGGTCTCGTGGAAGCCGTTCAGGTACGTGCCGTGGAAGTGGGTCTCCCGGCCCTCCTCCACGTTTCCGCGCATTCCGAGGTACCCGTTCCCGACGGCGAACAGCGTCTCGGTGACGCCGAGGTCGGCGGTCGAGTACTCGGCTTCGATCAGCGCCCACTCATCGATCGGGAACCTCGATCGATCGAGCGGATCGGCTGCGGTGGTCGGCTCGTCTCCGGAGGTGCCTCTCATGCCGGCACCACGTCAGCCAGATCGCGAACCACGATGTCGGCGCCGGCGGCTCGGAGTCGATCGGCACCGACGCCTCGGTCGACGCCGATCACCAGTCCGAAGCCACCGGCCTCGCCAGCCTCGACACCGGAGATCGCGTCCTCGACGACGACCGACCGCTCGATCGTCACACCGAGCTGTTCGGCGGCGTAGGCGAAGGTGTCGGGGGCTGGCTTGCCGGGCAGTCGAAGGCCGGCCGCGACCGTACCGTCCACCACGACAGAGAACCGGTCCGCGAGCCCCGCCGCCGCGAGCACCGCCGAGGCGTTGCGCGAGGAGGAGACAACCGCAACCTTCGTTCCGCGCGCGACCAGCTCGTCGAGGAGCTGGACGGAGCCGGGATAGGGATCGACGCCCTCCGCGGCCAGGACGGCCGCGAACACGTCGTTCTTGCGGTTACCCAGTCCGCAGACGGTCTCCGCGGTAGCGGGATCGGACGGCTCGCCCTCGGGCAGGGTGATTCCCCGCGACTCCAGCATCGAGCGGACACCGTCGTAGCGCGGCTTGCCGTCGATGTGGTCGAAGTAGTCACTCTCGACATACGGCTCGGGAAGCCCGCGCTCGGCAAGGTAGGAGCTGAACAGCTCCTGCCAGGCCCGCATGTGGACGTCCGCGGTGGGCGTCAGGACGCCGTCGAGGTCGAACAGTGCGGCGTCGTAGTCGTCCCAGTTCACACCGAGAAAGCCTAGGCGCTCGGCCGGAGTGCTCTTGCCAGATCGGCCGCCTGGGCCTGGGTCGCGGGTAAACCTTTCGTTACAGGCCGGCAAGCGCGCCGGCGCGGACCGCGATGGTGCCGACCGGCTCGCCGTGCCCGAGCACCGGCACGGATGCCTGGGCATCGAGCGTCGGGTGTCCGAAGCCCAGCTGCTGGAGGACGGCAGCGGTGACCACGGCCCGCGCGCGCGGGCCGCCGTCGCTGATCTTGATCGCCACACCGCGGCCGTCCGGCAGACCAACGGCCTGAACGGCCTCGGCGCCGGCCTTGGTCAGCAGTCCCGGGATCGCGCGATGCAGGTCGTACTCGTCGCGCCGGGTGCCCGAGGTCATCTCGGGATGGGACCGGATCGCATCGGCGATCCGCCGCTCAGCACCCTCCGTTGCGATGGCGAGGCGGCCGAAGGAGCGGGCCAGCGCCGTCAGGCTGATCGCGAAGGCGGGAGCGCCGCAGCCGTCAACCGCGATCTGGGTCGGCGTCTCGCCGGACAGGTCGCCGATGGCGTCCCGAGCGGACAGCTGGACGGGATGGGCGGGGTCACGGTAGTCGACCAGGCTCCAGCCGTTGAGCACCGCGGTGGCGAGCATGCCGGCGTGCTTGCCGGAGCAGTTCATGAAGAGCCGCGACTTGTCGGCACCGTCCCGGATCTGCTCGACCTTCGCCTGCTCGTCAGCCGGCCAGTCCGGCGGCGTCTGGAGCGCATCTTCGGTCAGCCTCGCGGAGGCGAGGATCCGACGGGCTCCGTCGATGTGGATCTGTTCACCGGAGTGTGAGGCCGCGACGAGCGCCAGCAGGTCGTCGGGCAGGTCCAGACCGTCGCCGACCATGGCCACTGCCTGCAGCGGTTTCAGCGCGCTACGCGGGTAGATCGCCGCGGCTGCGTTGCCGATGGCCGCCGACAGGGTCCCGTCGGGCGCGGTGATCGCGATCCGGGCGTGGTGCACGCTCTCCACCAGTCCGTTGCGGACCACCTCGACGACGATCGGGTCGGCGGCGAAAGGGTCGAGCACGGGATGCGACTCTAGCGCGGCCTGTTCGCCGGCCCTTCCACAGGGAGACACCTCCCGGCATCGGGCCGGCGACTCGATCAGCGGTCAGCTCGATTCCATATCCTCACTCCTGGTCCGGGCCGGTCCGCGCACAGTCGACATCTGGGCGATGCGGTGCGAAGACGAGGCCCGGAACGACTACCAGCGGCTACATCTGGGCGATGCGGTGCGAAGACGAGGCCCGGAACGGCTACCAGCGGCCACACCTGGGCGATGCGGTGCGAAGACGAGGCCGGATCACGGTCGTAGCGGGCGGACGTGCAGGCCGATCTCGGGATCAACCAGGACCTCCTGAGCCGCCGCGATCCCCTCGGCCACCAGCGTGGCCTCGACCGGGGTGTTGCGCTTCACCAGTCCGAGTGCGATCGGGCCCAGCTCGTGGTGACGGGCCGAGCCGCCGACGAAGCCGATCGAGCGGCCATCGAGCTCGAGACTCGCCCCGGGAGCTGGCAGCGCCTCGGCGGTGCCGTCCAGATGGAGCAGCACCAGCCGGCGCGGCGGCCGACCGAGGGTGTTGACCCGGGCGACCGTCTCCTGGCCGCGATAAC
Source organism: uncultured Actinomycetota bacterium (assembly GCA_963797165.1). Lineage (GTDB taxonomy): Bacteria > Actinomycetota > Actinomycetes > Propionibacteriales > Propionibacteriaceae > Microlunatus. Next base: position 177,060 of record CAWCOM010000010.1, on the reverse strand, counting down.
AACCCTTGTCGAGATGGACGGCCACTCCCAGCACCCCGATCTCGTTCGGGATGGTGCGCTGGTCGGTGTCGAGACCGATCCGCGGCACCCCAGCGGCGATCCGCAGGGCCTCGTACGCCCAGCTGCCGGCCCGCGGCCGATCGGCCAGGAAGGCAGCCAGCTCCGTTCGCGGGACGAACGTCTCGAAACCACCCAGGGAGTCGAGTCCGGCCCTGGTCACGCCCTCCGTCGGGGCCGTTGGCGGCGGTGTCCCCGGTTGCCAGACCACCGCGAAATCGTCGGTCCGGTCCGCAACCTCGACCCGCATCATGAATCGCATCGAGTCGAGCCAGGTCGCTGCGGCGACCGCCGTGCCCGGCTCGGTGTGGGCCCAGAACGTCTGGCCGTCGTCCACCCCGTAGAGCGCGTGCTCGATGTGGCCCTGGGGAGAGAGTACGTAGGCGGTCGTGCCTCGCCCGGGCTGGAGCCCCGTCAGGTGCTGGGTGGTCAGCGAGTGCAGCCAGCCGAGCCGGTCCGGGCCGGAGACGGCCAGCACGCCCCGATGCGATAGGTCCACCGCACCCTCGCCGGCCTCGAGCCGACGTTGTTCCCGCATCGGATCGCCGAAGTGCCAGGGAACACCAGCATCGATCCCGTCCGCCACCATCACCGTCATGTTCACCTCAGCGTTCGGCCGTCCGGACTTCTTCCCGTCCATGCCGGGAAAGTATGGACAGCCCTGACAAGGACACATTGCGCCTAGGCTGGGGCGGTGCCCGAGGATCTGGTCATCGCGCGCAACCCGGAGCCGGACAGCTCCCTTCCATACCTGATCCGTATCCCGATCGGCGACGGCATCGTCGTCAAGGCCCGTGACACCTGGCCGCGGACATCGAAGATCTACTGCCACCGCGCCACCGGTTGGCCGGCGGACCCCGAGATCGTGGCTCGAGAGCCCATCCGTTCCATCTCGCGACGTGGTGCCGCCATCGACGTGGTACTGGAGCGGACGCGGGAGAACCGTTCGCAGTTCGTGCTGACGAAGGCGCGCGGACGGGAGATGATCTTCTGGCAGAGTGCCCGGACCGCCAAACAGGCGCGACCGAACGTCGACCTGCCGACCGCGCGGGCGCACGGTCAGACGCTGGAGATCGTGGTCGACAGCGGAGAGCGGTACGCGTACTCGTTCGGCCACCAACAGGCCTCCGTCGTGCGGCGGCGGCTGCCCGCGGGTGACTACGCCGTCGAGATCGAGGGCCAGGTCGTCGCCAGCGTCGAGCGGAAGTCGATCGAGGATCTCGCAAGCTCGCTGTTGTCGGGCCGGCTGACGTACGTCCTCAGCGAGCTCGCCGCCCTCCCCCGGGCCGCCGTTGTCGTCGAGGCGGGGTACGCCAAGGTGTTCCGCCACGAGTTCGCGTCCGGCGCAACGCTGGCGGAGTCGGTCGCCGAAGCACAGGCGCGATTCCCGGCGGTGCCGATCATCTTCTGCGAGAACCGCACGCTCGCCCAGGAGTGGGTCTACCGCTGGTTGGGCGCCTGCCGTCATGAGCTCATGCTGGCCCGGACGACCTCTCCGTTCGAGCCGGGGCTCGCCTCTATGTCGCCGCCGCCGCCTCTGCAGTCCGCGCGGGCGCTGCGGGCCGTGCAGGCGTGCCGGATCGGCCGGATCGGCCGGATCGGCCGGATCGGCCCGATCGAGGGAGAGCGGGGACGTCCCTTCGGCGGCCGACGGACCTTCAGCCGCCGAACTCCGCGCCTGGGCTCGGCTGCGTGGCCTGGACGTGCCGCGCCGGGGCAAGGTTCCGGCAGCCGTCCGTTCGGCCTGGCTGGCAGCGCACGCCGCGGACGACTGACACACCTCGATCGAGCGGCGCCCGGTCAGCTGCGGCGGAGGCGGGCCCACTGGTGGGTCTGCAGGGGGTGCCCCTCGGCGGCCTTGTCGAAGGTCCACAGCAGGTCGCCCTCGACGTTGCCGTACAGCCGCTGACCCGCGGTGTACTCCGGCGCGCTCGCCGTCCGCATCACGACGTCGGTGGCGAGCTCGATCCGCGCACCCGTCACCTTGCCGTACCAGACCTCGGCATACCCGGCGGGCTGGGACAAGACCACCTCGATGGTGCCGTCGACCTTGGGCAACCAGAAGCCCGTCTCCATGCTCAGCGGTGCCAGCGGTCGCCCGTCGGCGTCGACCGTGAACGTCTGGGACAGATAGTGCAGATAGTTCCCGCCGTTCTGGGCGAAGTCGATCTGCTGGCCGAAGTCGATGTCCTCGGTGTCTGGGTAGCTCGACTTGCCAGAGCCCTCCCAGCGACCGAGCAACCAGGCCACGCCCATCACGTCCGGGTGCAGATTGTCCGGGATCTCGAACGGCACGGCTCAGCCCTCCCTGGAAGCCGAACGGACCACGATCACGATCAGGCCGGCCAGGGCCAGCACGCCCACCACGGCGAGCCCGGCGATGAGCAGGAGCGGGAAGACCGACATGGGCGCCAGTCTAGGAGCCGCTTAGGGTCGGAGTGTGACGCGTTATGTGGTGATCGGGGCCGGTGCCGTCGGCGGTGGCATCGGCGGCAGCCTCTCCTACGCCGGAGTCGAGGCCGTGCTCGTGGCACGAGGGGATCAGCTGGCCGCTCTCCAGCGGGATGGGTTGGAGATCGTCACGCCGACCGACACCCACCGGGTCGAGGTGACCGCGATCGGCGGCCCGGACGAGCTGACTCTTCGGCCGGACGACGTCCTCGTGCTCACCACCAAGACCCATCAGGCCGAGGCCGCCCTTGTGCAGTGGGCGGACATCCCGGTCGAGGGCGGTGGCACCGCCGGCGAACGACTCCCCCTGATCGTCGCACTCAACGGCGTCGCCGCGGAGTGGCTGGCGCTGCGCTACTTCCGCCGGGTCTTCGGCGCATGTGTGTGGATGTGGGCGAACTACACGAAGCCGGGCCGGGTCATCCTGAGCGGCTCGCCGACGCTCGGCATGTTCCACGTCGGGCGGGTGCCGGCCGCGTCCGCGGATGACAGCGACGCGGAGCTGCTGTCGTCGATCCGGCGAGAGTGGTCGGCGGCGGCGCTGGACGTACGGCTGCCTCGCGATGTCATGCAGTGGAAGTACCGCAAGCTGATCACGAACCTCGGCAACGCGTACCAGGCACTGGTCGGGGACAGCCGAGGCACCGGCTCACTGGTGCGGGAGGCCGTGGCCGAGGGGCGCGCGGTGCTGGCCGCGGCCGGGATCGAGGTGACGTCGGACGAGGAGGAGGCCGCGGACCGGGAGGACTACACGGTCGTCGACCTGTCCGACCGGCTGGGCTTCCTCGGCGGCTCGACCTGGCAGTCGCTGGTTCGGGGGACCGGCAACGTCGAGACCGACTACCTGAACGGCGAGATCGTGCTGGAGGCTCGCCGGCACGGCCTGGAGGCGCCGATCAACGCGCGCGTCGCGTCGCTGCTCCGCCGGACCGCCCGCCGCGGTGAGGGTTCCGCCACGATGAGCATCGAGGAGCTGCGGGTGCGGCTCGCCGCTGACGACTGACCGGTGACCAGCGTCGTCTCAGCCCGAACGCTCGACACGCCTGCATTCGGTCACGATCTCGTAACGTCGTGAATCAGTTCGCTGTCTGTCACACCGCTCCCTTATGGTTGGCCCGCCGACTGACGTCCGTCCGAGTGCTTGGGGGAAAGCCGCTCGAGTCACCGGCGCTCTCACAGGGGGTTGGCCGGTGCGCCGTCCAGTTTTTCGTACGCTCGGCGCGGTCGCTGCCGTCGCACTCGTCGCCACGATCGTCGGTCCGATCGCACCGGCCGCTGCGGCGCCGACGACGCGCTACATCGTCAAGACGTCCAGTGCCAGCGCCACTGAGCGCAAGGTAGACAAGCTCCGCGCCGAGAAGGCACCGATCGGACGCCAATACCGCAAGGTGTTCCACGGCTTCAGCGCCACCCTCACCGCGGCACAGGTCAGCCAGCTGCGGGCCGATCCCAGTGTCGAGACGGTGATTGCCGACACTCGCATCAAGGCATCCGACCTGAAGGTGTCGACGGTCGGCCAGCAGACCGGCGCGACCTGGGGTCTTGATCGGATCGACCAGCGTTCCGGAACGGACGGCAAGTACTTTTACAACTCGACCGGCGCCGGCGTAACGGCATATGTCATCGACACCGGCATCCGGATGGACCATTCGGAGTTCCAGGGCCGTGCAACCAGCGGGTACGACTTCGTCGACAAGGACACCAACGCCTCCGACTGCCCGTCTAACTACAAAGACGATCCCAAGGACGGGTTGATCAGCCACGGCACCCACGTTGCGGCCACCATCGGCGGCAAGACGTACGGTGTGGCCAAGGGCGTCAAGCTGGTCGCGCTCCGGATCCTGGACTGCAACGGCGAGGGCGACGGCAGTGACCTGATCGCGGCCCTGGATTGGGTTGTCACGCACCACCCGACCACCGCCCCGGCCGTGGTCAACTTCAGCCTCGGTGGCAGCTTGAGCCACGACATCGATGATGCCGTCGAGGCGACGATCGCAGCCGGGATACCAGTGGTGACGGCGGCCGGCAACGAGGCCGACGATGCCTGCTACACGTCGCCGGCCGCCGTTCCCGAAGCGATCACTGTGGGCGCGAGCAACGAGTTTGATGAGCAGGCCAGCTTCACGAATTGGGGCAGCTGCCTAGACCTGTTCGCTCCGGGCGTGGACATCAGATCCGCCGGCACGAAGACCACCACCGCCTCGCTCGTGCTGAGCGGCACGTCGATGGCGACCCCGCACGTGACCGGTGCCGTTGCGCGGTATCTGGAGACTCATCCGAGCGCGACTCCGGCCCAGGTCAGCGCCGCGCTGACCTCCGGCGCGTCCGGCGTCGGCCTCGGCGACGAAGACGGGTCACCCGACAAGCTGTTGTATGCGTACTCGCAGAAGGCCGCATCGACTCCGACGAGTGTCACCGGCAGCCGGAGCGACAAGGCCAAGACCGCCACCATCCGCTGGGCGACCCCGAAGGGCGACGGCGGCGCGGCCATCACGGGTTACCGGGTCGTCCGACAGGGCAAGGACGCGGCCGGGAAGAGTAGCGCTACCGTCGACCTGGCTGTCGGTGCGCGGTCCTACACGTTCACCAAGCTCAAGGCGGGGACGGCGTACACGCTGACCGTCCAGGCGCGCAACCAGATGGGTCTCGGCAACGCCGGCACCGCGAACGTCTCGATCACCGCGCTGCCGGGCAAGCCGAAGATCACCTCGGCCAAGTCCGGATCCAAGAAGGACAAGGCGGTATCGGTGTCGCTGAGCTGGTCGAAGCCGAAGTCCGGCGGACCCGTCAAGGGCTACGTGATCACCGCCACCCGGACCAGCACGGGCTCGGTCAAGACGTTCACCCGGTCGTCCTCGGCCCGCGGCGCGAAGCTCACAGGACTGAAGAAGAACAAGCGGTACGTGCTGCGCGTCCGGGCGATCAACGACTCCGGCAAGGGTTCGACGTACAAGTGGAAGCACTCGGTGAAGGCCCGCTGAGCATCGCCACGCCGGCCCGAGTCTGTGACACACCGGCGGATCGGGACGACGGCCGGCTGAGCGACTGAGCGCTCAGAGGGCGCGTTCCAGGACGGTGCTGACCGTGACGTACGTGCGATTCCCCGTCACCGGCCAGCTCTCGATCTCGCTGCCGACAGCGGCGTAGCCGAGTCGCCGGTAGAGGGCCAGCGCCCGGGGGTTGTCGTGCTCGACGCTCATCCGGGCCGTCACACAGCCGGCGTCCCGGGCGCGCCCCTCGAGCGCACCGATCAGCGCGGTGCCGATGCCCAGCGACTGGAGCGCCTCGTGCACGGCAAGCATCCAGAGCAGGCCGACGCCGTCCTGCTTCGCCAGATCGAGGCCGCCCATCGCCACCAGACGCGCATTCGGCAGCACTCCGACCAGCAGCACGACCTCGCCCGCGTACGCCCGTCCCAGTGCACCGGCGACGTGCGTGAGGTGAACGGAGCTGCCGGACCAGTCGAGATCGGTCAGGTCGTCGGGTTCGAGGTCACGAAAAGTGACCAGGCCGTCGATCACGCCTGCTCGGCCGGCCGCAGATAGGTCCCCGGACGGGGTCGGAGCAGCAGACCCGTATCGACCAGGTAGCGGCGCAGCATCGCGACGTCGTCGTCGTAGCGACGCAGGGTCTGATTCACCGCGAACTCGTCGAGCTCGACCCCGACGGGCAGATCGGCCGCGATGTGCGCCAGCAGGAGCAGGCGCCGGGACGGTTTCGCGGGCATCGACACCAGACGCCCGTCGGGCCCGAGATGTCGGGCGATCAGATCTGCATCGAGGGGTTGCTGTGCTGCTTCCACACTCCGATCCTCCCCGGAGCTGGCACACGTAGACAACCGAGTTGTCTCGTCCGGCCGGAGCCGCTCGCCGGGCTCCCTCGACACTTGCTCGGCACCCCCACCCTCCCGGCGTCCGACCCCATTGCAACTTCGCGCCTGCACGGGTCACTTCGCGCACCGGCGCCGACGCGCAAAGTTGCCCGCCGGTGCGCAAAGTTGCGCGTGGGGAGGACGCGAGGAGGCCGCGGTCAGTAGACCAGCGCCTGCACCCCGTCGGTGAGCGCGGCCTCGACGAACTGCGCCGCTCCGGCGACCGCTGCGCCCTCGATCAGGTCGTCGCCGGTCAGTTCGCGTCGAGCGGCGCACTGGCTGCAGACCCGGATCGCGCCGCCGGCTCGGACCGTCTCGACCAGCTCCGCGACCGGGGTCGCGTGCGGCAGGGCGAGATCGGGCTGGCGCCCCGCGCTGGCGAACCACACCGCCTCACCGGTCAGCCAGACGGTGACGTCGGCTCCGGCCGCCAGTCCCATCGCTGCCACGGTCCAGGCCTGGTTCGCCCGCTCCGCCGCCTCGGCACCGCAGGTGATCTTGACCAGCAACGAGCGCATCTCTCGGCCTCCGATCTCATCCGTCCGGACCGCTGTTGGTGTGCCACAGTGGCCGTCATGATCGTACGGGTGGGTGGTTCGGCTCCCTACGAGCAGCGGTACGGGTACTGCCGCCTGGTGATCGCCGGCGGCTGGGCGCTGACCGCGGGCACGACGGCGATCGGCGCCGACGGGGTGCTCCATCCGGGAGACGCATACGGTCAGACGCGGGCCGCCATCGGGATCGCGCTCGATGCGCTGGCCCGGGCCGGGGTCGGCGCCGATCGCGTCGTCCGCACTCGGATCTACATCGTCGACCCCGAGCACCAGTCGGAGGTCGGCCGAGCCCACGGCGAAGCCTTCGGCGACGTACGCCCGGTGGCGACGATGGTGGTCGTCGCCGGGCTCGTCGATCCGGCGATGCTGGTCGAGGTCGAGCTCGAGGCGTACGTCGGCCCGGACCTTGCGGTGGCCTGATGCGTGCCGTGGTGCAACGGGTGACCGGCGCGTCGGTGAGTGTCGACGGCCGGCTGGTGGGAGCCATCGACCGTCCCGGACTGCTGGTCCTGCTCGGCGTCACCCACGGCGACACGCCGGTTGTCGCCGACAAGCTCGCCGAAAAGATCTGGACCCTTCGCATCCTGGCTGACGAGCAGTCCTGTGCCCAGCTCGGCGCCCCGCTGCTGGTGGTCAGCCAGTTCACCCTGTACGCCGACACCCGCAAGGGCCGCCGCCCCAGCTGGAACGCCGCCGCCCCGCGGCCGGTGAGCGAGCCACTGGTCGAGGAGTTCGTCGCTGCGCTGCGTCGCCGAGGAGCCGAGGTCGCGACCGGGGAGTTCGGGGCGATGATGCAGGTCTCGCTGGTCAACGACGGGCCCGTGACGCTGACCCTGGACACGGATTCGTGATCGCCCGGCGGGCCGCCCAGTCGCCAGCAACGTGGGAGTCGAGGCCCTTCGAGGGGCTCAGGTCACCTTTCCCTGACGACCCGCCGACCGGACGCGAATCAACCGAAGCTGACTTCTGAGATCAGCACCGCATTGCGACTCTTCGCCGATCGCCCCGGCTTGGTGCTGTCGTCGATCGTCAGGGTCACCCGCTGGGTCTGGACCGGACCGACCGATGTCGTCTGCACCTTCTGCGTCCCGTCGGCAAGCTTTTGGTCGACTGAACTGCCGTCGTCGAAGGTCCAGGTGACCCGGCTGATCCGCCGGTACTCGCCGTATCGCTTGGCACCGCTCTTCGGATCGGTCTTCGCATAGCCGTTGACCAGGCCGACGGTGCTGATCGTGGTCCCGGCCGGGAACGTGAAGGTCATGGTGTGGCCGTCGCCGTTGCCGTCGCACCGCCAGGCCGTGCTGGAGTCACCGTCGAGCACGTTTCCGGCGTCGTAGCTCACCGGCTTCCCGGCGTCGTCGGTGGCCGGTGGGGCGGTGCAGTCGGCGCTGACACCACTGGCGACCGGCTTCACGGCCGCCGTCGAGCTCGGTGCGGGTGGCGGTGAGGTGGCGGGAGTGGCCGCCGGGGTCGCAGCCGGGCGGACCGGGCCGATGCTCGGATCCGGCGTCCTTTTCGACCGATCGACCAGCACGGCGACCGCAATGCCGGCCAGCACCGCGACCAGCAGCGCGCCGACGACGATGGCGACGATCGGGCCACGACGTCTGGGGGGGTCCTCCGGCGGCGGAGGCTGTGGCTGAGGCTGGGGCGCGGTCCCAGGCTGCCACGCCGGCAGAACGTACGTCGGGGGCGGGCCAGGGGGTTCGGGCCTGATCGGCGGTGCCGGTGCCATCGGCGGCGGGGCCTGCGGGGTCGAGTACTCGGCCGTCGAGTACTGAGGCTGCTGGGGCTGGCTGGGCCGCACCGGGTCTTCTACGGTCGGCGGGACCGGTGGCGCCTCGTCCTCGGTGGGCGCCGGCTGCCCACGCTGGTAGAGCCAGCTGAACGGGTCGTTGCCCGACCCACTCCCGGCTGCGCGCCCCGGCGGTTCCGCAGGTGTCATCGGAGCCCACTCTAGAGCCGCGGCAGGCCGGGGCTGCAGGACAATACCGGCCAGACTTCATACCGGCCAGCCTGAATACCCGGCCAGACTGAATACCCGGCCAGCCTGAATACCAGGCCAGCCTGAATACCAGCGGCCAGACTGAATACCAGGCCAGACTGAATACCAGGGGTCAGCCCACGATGGCTGCGGTGCCGTTTCGGCAGCGGTGCGCCCCAACCGCGATCCGCGCTCTGCGGACCAGGCCGTCGGCCTGCGCGGCGCGCAGGGACGCAGCAGCGCTGCGGAGGCAGGACTCGATCCGATCGGCCTCGTCCTGAGCGGGGACGGCGACCAGTACGTCCTGAGCCGGGAGGGCGACGAGCGCGTCCTGAGCGGCAGCGGCAGCGGCAGCGGCCAACTCACACGGTTCGATCACGACGAGTACCGCCCGCCGAGGTAGGCCCGGTCGCCATCGCCGTTCTGCTGGAGGACGTACAGGTCGAGGTCATGGTGGGCGCGACTGAAGTCCTCGTCATGAGCGAAGCCGGCCGCTCCGCCGATCCGTCGAGCCTGCTCCAGCACCGCCGTCACCGCGTTGGCGGTCGCAGCCCTCGCCTCGGTCGAGATCGCCTGCCAGTCGGCCCCTGCGGTGGAGCCTGAGCCGGGCGACAGCTCGTCGAGCAGCCGAGCGGTCGATCGAACAACTGCGGCGGCGCACACCAGCTGTACCCGGGTCTCTCCCATCCGGGCCCGTACGTGCTCGGGCCAGCTCTGCGACGAGCGATCCAGCAGCAGGTCCGCGATCCGCGCGGCGCCGCCGGCCCAGCACGCCGCCACGCCGACTCCGCCGGGAAAGAAGGCCGGCCGGTCGAGGTAGAAGTCGATCGGACCGACCGCGGCGACCTCACTCACCCGCACGCCGTCCAGCCGGACGGTGTGCGACCTGCTGACCGCCATCGCGGAGGTCACCCAGGCCGTCTCGTCGACCGGCAGGTGTGCCACATCCAGGTCGATCAGCAGGTGGTGCTCGTCATCCAGCCAGACCGGCACGAGGGCACGGTCCAGGAGGCCGGCACCGGATGCGAAGCGCAGAGTCCCGTCGAGTCGCCAACCGGATCCGTCGGACGCTGCGGCGACGCCGGTCCGCCGGGACCGGGATGCCCAGACGCCGTACAAAGCATCCTCGGTCGGCACCCGATCGGCCTGGTCCAGGATCCGCAACGCGTCGACATGGCCCTCCACCAGCCTGGCGAGCGGGATGTCGGTTCGGCCGACTCGCGAGCAGCGCCTCGATCAGGTCGATCCAGGTCAGCCGCGCCCACGGCCGGCCGTCCGCGCAGGCGCGGATCGCGGAGCGCAGCGATTCGACGTCCGGGCGATGCCGCTGATAGTCGACCGGCAGCGGAAGCGGCGCCGGATAGGGCTCGGAGCTGGTCAGCCGGGGACTGGCCTCTGACATCAGCTGCCCGTCCGGTCTGCCGCTCGTTCCATGACATCGAGCACGAAGTCCTCCTCGAAGTGCCGCACCGGATGGCTCCAGCCATCGCCCGACAGTTGGTCGACGATCTCGGCCTGGGTCTCCTCCCCGCTGGCGTAGGCGTCGTGCGGCCGGTGCCGCCAGTGAACCGCCAGCACCTCGGCGTTGGCGCGGCTCAGTCGTCGCACCGTCGCCAGTGTGGCCCGACGCTCGGCCGGCGGGAGATAGTACAAGAACTCACTCAGCACCACCAGATCGAACGGTCCGCGATCCGGCGGCGCGCTCGGCAGCAGATTGGTGTCGAGCTCGATGTTCGCCAGCCCGCTGCAGGTCGATCGGCTTATCTCGATCGCGCCGACCGCGCCGTCGGTGGCCAGCACTCGATCGGCGATCGAGGCAAGGTGGCGCGCGAGGTGGCCGGTACCGCACGCCGGGTCCCACGCGGCGGCGTAGTGCGGCCGACGCAGCGTGGCGGCCACGACGGCGAGCTTGCGCTGCTCGTACCAGCTCGAGCCGACCTGCCATGGGTCCTGCTCCCGGCCGTACAGCTCATCGAAGTCCGGTGGCCGGATCATCGGTCCCGTCCCCGAAAAGTGGGCGCGTACAACAAGATTTCCCGGCGTGTCGATGTCACAAGTGACCAGTTTTCGGGGACAGACGGGACGGGGAGCTGACGGCGGCGGGAACGTTCTCGATCACGAGCCGCTGCTCCAGATGGTGCGCGAGCATGGCCGGCGGGCTCGGGCCGGCGGAAAGCGCGCCCACGGCAACGGGGTCCAGCCGCTGCACGCCGCGACCCCAGACGCTCGGCGAATGCACTGGCGGCGAGACTGCGACACGCGCTGGCTTTCCGTGAGCCAACTGACGATCGGAAGGCATCCGGCCCTCAGCGCTGGTCCTGACCTCCGTCGTCAGGGCCGCAACACGATCTTCACCGCACCCTCGGCCTTGCGCTGGAAGATGTCGTACGCGTGCGGCGCGTCCTCCAGCGACAACCGGTGGGTGGCGAAGTCGTCGACACCGAGCGGGTCGTCGTCGACCAGCAGCGGCATGATCGCGTCGACCCACTTCTTGACGTTCGCCTGGCCCATCCGCAACTGGATCTGCTTGTCGAACAGGGTCATCATCGGCATCGGGTCGGCCATCCCGCCGTACACGCCGCTGAGCGAGATCGTGCCACCGCGACGGACGATATCGATAGCGGAGTACACGGCGGCGAGCCGGTCGACGCCGGCCTTGTTGATCAGCGGCTCGGCGATGGCGTCGGGCAGATGGGCGGCCATTCGCTGGATCAGCGAGGCACCCGGCGAGCCGTGCGCTTCCATGCCCACAGCATCGACCACCGAATCGGGTCCCCGGCCACCGGTGAGCTCACGAATCACGTCGCCCAGATCGTCCCCGTGTTCGTTCAGGTCGATCACGACTATCCCGCGTTTCCGGGCCCGCTCGAGCCGCTCCGGCACCAGGTCGACGGCGATGATCTGCCCGATCGACTTCTGCTGCGCCACCCGGCAGGCCATGTCACCGATCGGGCCCAAGCCGAGGACGACCAGCGACCCACCGGAGGGAACACCGGCGTACTCCACGGCCTGCCAGGCCGTCGGCAAGATGTCGGAGAGGTAGACGAAGCGGTCGTCGGACGGCCCATCGGGCACCGAGATATGAGTGAACTGCGCCTGCGGCACCCGCAGGTACTCGGCCTGCCCGCCGGGCACCGACCCGTAGAGCTTGGAGTAGCCGAACAGCGCCGCTCCGCTGCCGGCCTCGCGGACCTGGGTGGTTTCGCACTGGGTGTAGAGCTCGCGATCGCACATCCAGCAGTGCCCGCACGAGATCTGGAACGGGATGACCACCCGGTCGCCGGGCTTCAGGTTCGTGACCTCCGAGCCGACTTCTTCGACGATCCCCATCGGCTCGTGGCCGAGCACGTCACCCGGGTTCATGAAGGCACCGAGAACCTCATACAGATGCAGATCGGAGCCGCAGATGTTGGTCGACGTGATCTTGACGATCGCGTCGGTGGGCTGCTCGATGATGGGATCGGGGACGGTTTCGACGCTCACCTTGCGTCGGTCCTGCCAGGTGACTGCTCGCATGTCGTACGAGCTATCCGCCTCAGCACCGCGCGAAACGCTCGTCCAAACGCCGAGTTGTCAGGTTCTCAGCAGGCTCTAGCCCACTGAGAACCTGACAACTCGGGGGTTTTGGGTCGTCAGGCGTCGAGCTCGATGTCGAGCTCGACGACCTTGCCGCGGGCGGCGACGACCTGGCGGTCGACGCTGGCGCCAGGAGCGAGGGTGCGCAGCGTCCAGCTGCCGTCGCCGGCGAAGAACCGGAAGTGGCCCGTCGCCGATGTCGGGACCTCGGCGGTGAACTCGCCGGTCGAGTCGAGCAGCCGGACGTACGCACTCGCGACCGGCTCCCCGGCGCGCAACACGCGGCCCTGGATCACGGCTTCCTTGGTGACGTCGATGCCCGCAACGCTGAGGCCTCCGGTGGTTGCACCGCACATGATGACTCCTAGATGGATGAAGAACGGGGGGAAAGACGCACGACGACGCTCAGGCGGTGCCGGGCTCGTCGCCGACCGCGACCGGCACGCCGACCAGCGAGCCGTACTCGGTCCAGGAACCGTCGTAGTTCTTCACGTTGGGCCGGTCGAGGATCTCGTGCAGCACGAACCAGGTGTGCGCGCTGCGCTCGCCGATCCGGCAGTACGCGATGATGTCGCGGTCGAAGTCCAGACCTGCGCCGTCGTACAGCTCCTTCAGGTCGGAGTCGGACTTGAAGGTGCCGTCGTCGTTGGCCGCCTTGCTCCACGGCACGTTGATCGCGGTCGGGATGTGGCCGCCCCGCTGTGCCTGCTCCTGCGGGAGGTGCGCGGGAGCGAGCAGCCGGCCGGCGAACTCGTCGGGGCTGCGGACGTCGACCAGGCTCTTGGCGCCGATCGATGCAACGGTCTCGTCGCGGAAAGCACGGATGTCGAGGTCCGGCTCCTGCGCGGTGTAGCTCGTCGCCGGCCGGGTCACGGTCTCGCTGCTCAACGGCCGGGCGTCGAGCTCCCACTTCTTGCGACCGCCGTCGAGCAGCAGCGCCAAGTCATGTCCGTACAGCTTGAAGTACCAGTACGCGTACGCCGCGAACCAGTTGTTGTTGCCGCCGTAGAGCACGACGGTGTCGTCGTTGCTGATCCCGCGCTCGGACAGGAGCTTCTCGAACTGCTCCTTGTTGACGAAGTCGCGGCGAACCGGATCCTGCAGGTCCTTCTTCCAGTCCAGCTTGATGGCGCCCTCGATGTGGCCGCCGTCGTACGCGGTGGTGTCCTCGTCGACCTCGACAAGGACGATGTTGTCGTCAGCCGCATGCTCGGCGACCCAGTCGGCGTCGACCAGTACCTCTTGCCTGCTCATTCGGTGCTGTCTCCTGTGAGTGGTTGGATTCGGACCCTGGTGAACCGAACCCGGGGTGGGATGAGATGTCTGAACCATCAAAGCGTCGCGCCGAGCGCGGCCCGCTTCTGGGTGGACAGGTCCAAGACCGGCCGGAAGCTGGGCGGCACGCCGCACAACGCCGCTACATTCGCGACGACGGACACAACGACGAACGCATCCGGCCGTTGTCCACAGCCAGGCAGCGGGTGAGCGGGGCCCACCGATCCGTCGCGATCACGGGAGACACCCTAGGGTGCGACGGATGGGGGTCCAAGGACCGTCTCACGAGCTGGGAAACCTGTCCATATTCTGAGACGGTCGACGGGCAGCAAGCCGACACGAACACGTTTGTGACGCATGTCTCAGCCTCCCGCGAACGGGGGGAGCACCTCCGCGACCACCGGTGTGGTCCGCACCCTGGATAGATCGTCGGGGTGAGCGACCACGCCGTCGACCAGGATCGAACACATCGCCACCACACGGTCGAAGTCGGCATCATTTCGCGCCGCGCGCGCCAGCTGCACGGCCTCGGCCACGGAGTCGGCAACCCATTCCTCGCGGGCGACCCCGGCCGCGGCGCGCGCCCCGGCCCAGAACTGCAACGCAATCGTCGTCATTGGATAACTCTCAGGAAATCGCTTAGTCTTCCGGACATTACATCGGGCCCCGCTACGACGCGGACACCGTTGTCAATACCCGGCAAACCGCCTCCGTCACAGAAGGCGGCTTGGGCGGCACGTCGGGGGCTGATCCTCTAGATCACGCGCGAAGGAGACCGCCATGGCCACCTTGCTTTTGCTGACCAACGATATGCACTCGTCCTCGGAGATCCTGCCTGCGCTGGAACTGCTCCCGCACCAGGTCAAGGTTGCCCAGGCAGAGGCAACCGCCCTGCTCGATGCGCCGTCCGCCGACATCATCCTGCTCGATGCCCGCCGCGACCTGGTCGGCGCCCGCTCGCTGTGCCGGCTGATCGAGACGACCGGGAAGGAGTCGCCGCTGCTCGTCATCGTCAGCGAGGGCGGCCTCGCCGCGCTGTCCTCTGACTGGGGCTTCGACGACTTGCTACTGACGTCTGCCGGCCCGGCCGAGGTCGACGTACGCATCCGGCTGGCCCTGTCGCCGGCGTCCTCCTCCGGGATCGAGCCGCTGATCCAGAGCGGGAACATCGTCATCGACGAGGCCGGTTACTCCGCCAAGCTGAACGGGCAGCAGCTCGATCTCACGTACACCGAGTTCGAGCTGCTGAAGTATCTCGCCCAGCATCCCGGTCGCGTCTTCAGTCGCCAGCAGCTGCTGAGCGACGTGTGGGGCTACGACTACTACGGCGGTACGCGGACGGTCGACGTCCATGTCCGGCGGCTCCGGGCGAAGCTCGGTCCCGAGTACGAGTCGATGATCGGCACGGTCCGCAACGTCGGCTACCGATTCGTCACCCCGACCGAAGAGGCCAGCGCCCGGGTCTGAGGCGCCGGCCGCGACCACTAACCTGAGCGGCATGCCGCCAGCCATCACGATCGACATCGTCGACGACGTCGGCGGAGACCGGACCGACATCGAGGCGCTCGCGGAGCGGTCGGCGCCAGCTGGTCACCCCTCGGCGCTCAACGAAGCGGGGCTGCTGAACCTCCGGCACTCGCGGCAGGACGTACGCCACCTGCTGGGCCGGACCGATGGCGAACTGGTGGGGTACGCGCAGCTGGAACTGGGCGGCGACGTCGACACCGGGCAGCTGATGGTGGCTCCCGAGGCGAGGCGACGAGGCTACGGTCGTGCCCTGCTGGCCGCGCTGCTCGAGCTGGCGGAGCATCCGCTGCAGGTCTGGGCCCAGGGTGATCCGCCGGCGGCGGCGGCACTCGCGCGCGAGTCCGGACTCGAGCGCGTACGGGCGTTGTCAATCATGACCCGACCGCTCGGCGAGGACCTGCCCGATCTGCCGACCCCGCCCGGCGTGACGATCCGCGCGTTCACGCCGGGAAGGGACGAGGACGCCTGGCTAGCGGTCAACGCCCGAGCGTTCGCACACCATCCCGAACAGGGCCGGATCACCCGGGCCGATCTCGCGGAGCGCACTGCCGAGCCCTGGTTCGATCCGGCCGGCTTCCTGCTGGCCGAGCGGGACGGTCGGCTGATCGGCTTCCACTGGACCAAGCAGCAGGCCGGCCGGCTCGGCGAGGTGTACGTGATCGGTGTCGACCCCGATGCCGGCGGCGGCGGGGTGGGCAAGGCGCTGTTGTTCGCCGGTCTGCGTCACCTGCGGGAGCGCGGGAACACCGAGGTCGAGCTGTACGTCGAGAGCGACCACGAGCGGGCGATCGCCCTCTACGCCGGCGCTGGGTTCACCGAGAGCAGCCGCGACGTGCTGTACCGTCAGCCCGCCCCTCACCAGGTGCCCCCGGACCAGGTGCCCCCGGACCAAATGCCCCCGGACGAGGTGCCCGAATGATCGAAGCGAGGTGCTCGCCCTGGAAAACCGGTCACGTACAACACTTTTCACAGGCGTGTCGCTGTTGTTTGCGACCACTTTTCGTGGACTGGGGCCCGGAGTCTCGGCGGACGCGGCGCCGTGATCGCGCGTTCACCTGAGTTCACTAGGATGCTTGCCCGGACACAGCCAGGAGAATCGATGGACGCAGTGAGCGCCGCCCCCGGGGTGGACGTGGAGATCGATCCGGACGACGCGACCGCCGCACCGCCCGAGCTGCCGGGCGACCGCTTCCTGGATCGCGAGCTGTCCTGGCTCGCGTTCAACAACCGCGTGCTGGACCTCGCCCGGGACCGGCTGCGGGTCCCACTGCTGGAACGCGCCAGGTTCCTCGCCATCTTCGCCTCGAACCTGGACGAGTTCTTCATGGTCCGGGTCGCCGGTCTTAAGCGTCGGATCGCGGCCGGGGTGGCCGTACCCACCGTGTCCGGGCTGATGCCGCGGGAGGTGCACTCCGCGATCCTCAACCGGACCCGAGAGCTGGTCGCCGAGCAGGCCCGCGTCTTCGCCGACGAGATCCGGCCCGAGATGGCGGCCCAGGGCATCGAGATCCTCCGCTGGGAGGAGCTCACCGGAGCCGAGCGCTCACACCTCGACGAGCTGTTCGCCGAACGGATCTTCCCGGTGCTGACACCGTTGGCGGTCGATCCGTCGCACCCGTTCCCGTACATCTCCGGGCTGTCGATCAACCTGGCCGTGCTGGTCCGCAACCCCGACACCGGGTTGCGGCAGTTCGCTCGGGTCAAGGTGCCCTCGGTGCTCGCCCGGTTCATCAAGCTGGACGAGGGAAGGTTCGTCCCGCTGGAGGACGTGATCGCCCAGCATCTAGGGCAGCTCTTCACCGGGATGCAGGTGGTCCAGCACCACGTGTTCCGGGTGACCCGCAACGAGGACGTGGAGGTCGAGGAGGACGACGCCGAGAACCTGCTCGTCGCCCTCGAGCGCGAGCTGCTGCGCCGCAAGGTCGGGCGTCCCCCGGTCCGGCTCGAGGTCGAGGACGACATCGACCCGAAGATGCTCGAGCTGCTCGTCTCCGAGCTCGACATCAACGAGAAGGAGGTCTTCCTGCTGCCCGGCCCGCTGGACCTGCGCGGGTTGTTCTCGCTGGCCGACCTGGATCGGGCCGAGCTGAAGTACCCGGCCTTTTTGCCGTCCACCCACCCGCACCTGGCCGAGGTGGAGACGGCGAAGCCGGCGGACATGTTCGCGGCGCTGAAGCAGCGCGACGTGCTGCTGCACCATCCGTACGACTCGTTCGCCACGTCGGTCACCCGCTTCATCGAGCAGGCCGCCGACGACCCGCAGGTGCTGGCGATCAAGCAGACCCTGTACCGCACGTCCGGCGACTCGCCGATCATCGACGCCCTGATCGAGGCCGCGGAGGCGGGCAAGCAGGTGCTGGCCCTGGTCGAGATCAAGGCCCGGTTCGACGAGCAGGCGAACATCGCCTGGGCCCGTCGGTTGGAGCAGCACGGCTGCCATGTCGTCTACGGAGTGGTGGGCCTGAAGACCCACTGCAAGCTGTCGATGGTGGTCCGCGACGAGGTCGACGGGCTCCGCCGCTACGCCCACATCGGCACCGGCAACTACAACCCCAAGACCGCCCGGCTGTACGAGGACATGGGCCTGCTGACCGCCAACCCGATCATCACCGACGACATCGGCCGGCTGTTCAACCACCTCTCCGGGATGTCGCAGGAGACGTCGTACCGGCGGCTGCTGGTCGCGCCGCACGGCATCCGCACCGGGCTGATCGACCGGATCAACAACGAGATCGCCAACCACGAGGACGGCCTGCCCTCCGGCATCCGGATCAAGGTCAACTCCCTCGTCGACGAGACGATCAGCGACGCCCTCTATCGGGCATCCGCGGCCGGGGTGAAGGTCGACCTGTGGGTGCGCGGCATCTGTACGATCCGCCCCGGCGCGCCGGGCCTGAGCGAGAACATCCGGGTCCGCAGCATCCTCGGCCGGTTCCTCGAGCACAGTCGCCTGTTCTGGTTCGCCAACGGGGGCCAGCCCTCGGTCGGCATCGGCTCGGCGGACCTGATGCACCGCAACCTGGACCGCCGGGTCGAGGTGCTCGCCTCGATCACGAACCCTGCCCACGTCGGCGAGATCTCCGACCTGTTCGATCTTGCCTTCGATCCCAAGACCGCGTCGTGGAAGCTGCAGCCGGACGGCACCTGGATCGCCTTCACCGCCGACGAGGACGGGAAGCCGCTGCTCGACATGCAGGATCACCTGATCAACGTCAAGAGCCGGCGCCGGGCGAAGTAGCGACGTGCCCGTGTCCACCCTGCACCGCTCGAGCGTCCGCCGGTCGACGGGAACGAGCGGCAGTCCGATTCTGGCCGGTGGCGCTGTCGTCACCCGCCAGCACCCGGTCCGCGGCCGCGAGGTCGTCATCGTGCATCGGAAGCGGTACGACGACTGGACCCTGCCCAAGGGCAAGGTCACGGCCGGCGAGAGTGTTCCGGCCGCGGCGGTCCGCGAGGTCGAGGAGGAGACCGGCGTCCGGATCCGCCTCGGAGTACCGCTCGACACCATCCGGTACGAGGTGCCGAAGGCCGGCATCAAGCGGGTCGACTACTGGGGCGGGACCATGCTCAGCGCGGTACGCCGAGCGCCCGACGCCGAGGTGGACGTGGTGTCATGGCTGCCGATGCGCGCAGCCCTGGCGCGCCTCACCTACGCCCACGACCACTTCCTGCTGGAGCAGTTCCTCGAGCAGCCGCCGACCACCCCGATGATCCTGGTCCGGCACGGCAAGGCGATGGATCGCAAGGACTGGAGCAAGAAGGACGCGCTACGGCCGCTGGCCTCGCGCGGGCGGACGCAGGCGCGCAAGCTCGTCCCGATGCTGGAGGCGTACGGCGTGACCCGGCTGGTCAGCTCGACCTCGACCAGGTGCCTGGCCACCTTGTCGCCGTACGCGGAGAGCCGGAAGCTCTCGCTGGAGCAGCACGCCCAGCTCACCGAGGAGAACGGCGTGGACGACGCACGTGGCGTTCGCAAGATCGTCCAGGCGGTCCGCAACGTCGCCCTGTCCAGCGGTGAGCCGACGGCGATCTGTGTCCACCGACCGGTGCTGCCGAACATCCTCGACGCGCTGGAGATGGCGCCGATGCAGCTGGCGACCGGTGAGTTCCTGGTCGCGCACCTGACCGCCAAAGGCAGTGTGCACGCGATCGAGCGGCACCGCCCGATCGGCTGACCTGCGGCCGCTTCTAGATGTAAGGCGGGCTCGCGCCCGCCCCCAGATGCCCGCCCGGTCAGGCGAATGAGGCGCGAAACGACCACGGTCCGGGCCCGTATTCCAGCCCGGTCAGGCGAATGAGCCTCACGCGACTCGGGTCGAGAGTCGGCTCCCAGGTAAGGGCTCATCGCACGCCTCCGGTACATCGCGCAGCCATGGGACACTTTGCGCATCGGCGCCGAGTCGCTGAGTAGCCCGCCGGTGCGCAGAGTCGGGCCGCGCGCCTCGAGAATCGGATCGAGCGCTGGTCAGCTGGGCCGGCCGGGACCGTACAGTCTGGCGACGTCTTGGGAGCTGAGCCAGCCGCCGCACTGGTGGTACGGCTGCGGCCAGCCCTCGGGTGAGTCTTGCCAGTCCTCCTGGCGACCCCACGGCAGGAGATCGGTCAGTGGGAACGTGTAGCTGAGCTGCTCCGTGCCGCGGCCGTTGCTGTGCCAGGTGCGGTATACCGTGTCGCCGTCGCGGAGGAACACGTTCATCCCGAAGCCGCCTCCGGCCGGTGCATCGACGTCCGCGCCGAACGGGCTGTCCGAGGTGGAGTACCACGTCATCTGGTTGCCGACCTTGGCCTTGTAGGCGAGTGCCTCCTCGATCGGGCCCTGGGTCACGATCACGAACCGGGCGTCGTAGTTGTCGAGAAAGTCGAGCCGGGTGAACTGCGAGGTGTAGCTGGTGCAGCCGCCGCACTGCCACTCGGAGTTGTCGAACCACATGTGGTGGTACGTGATCAGCTGCCGCTTGCCCTCGAAGACGTCGACCAGCCGGACCGGGCCCGTGCTCGCCCTGGAGGGTGTAGTCGGGCAGCTCCACCATCGGCAGCCGTCTCCGCTGCGCTGCGATGGCGTCGAGCTCGCGGGTCGCCGCCTTCTCCCGCCTCCGGACCTCCTCGAGCTCTCGTCGCCACGCCTCGGCGTCCACCACGGGAGGCAGAGCGGTGGTCTGGGATGTCGATGTGGTTGTCATGTCTGTCAGACTGCCCCGCCCACCTCTGACTCATCGGCTGGGCTGAAATCCGCCGGCGAGTCACTCGAGTTCGCCCCACGTACATGGATCTGCCCCGGCTGCAGACGGGGCAGATCCACGCAAGCGGGGCGAACTCTGATTCGGGCGCCCTTCCCGCAGCCGGCGTCCGGATTGAGCTGGTCCGTGGCAGGCTCGAGCCCGTGCGCATCGTCGTGCTGTCCGACACCCATGCCCCACGGTTCTGGAAGGGTTGCCCGCCGGCCGTGGCCGCCCAGCTGGCGGGAGCCGACCTGATCCTGCATGCCGGGGACGTCTGCACGCCGGACGTGCTCGACGAGCTGAGCGAGTACGCACCGGTGAAGGTCGTGCTCGGCAACAACGACGGGCCTGGGGTGGCGGCCTGGGGAGCGCCCGAGACCTTGGAGCTCGACCTCGAGGGCGTCCGCGTGGGGATGGTCCATGACGCCGGGTCGAAGGACGGTCGGCTGCCCCGGATGCGCCGGCGGTTCCCGTCCGCCGATCTCGTCGTCTTCGGCCATTCCCACATCCCGATGGACGTCGCCGACGACCGGCTGCGGATCATCAATCCCGGGTCCCCGACGGACAAGCGGCGCCAGCCGTACCGGACGCTCGCCGAGCTGGTGATCGCCGACGGCGAGATCCGATCGGTGCGGATCCTCGAGCTGCCCTGACCTTCCCGATAGGTGCCCGGCAAGGTCGACGAGATCAACCCGGGGCGTTGCGCGATGAGTCCGGAGTACCTGGCCGCCGTTCTGCGGCAAGGCGGGCTATGGCTCGCCGATGCTTCCTTGGCACAGCGCAAGGCCGATGCGGCCGGCCCACATCATGGCAGCAGCGGTGTCTCCAGCTCGTCGAACCGGACCGACCCGATCAGGCGGCGCCCAGTGAGCCAACGGCCGGCTGACCGGTTGCTCGACCGCCGTCGAGGGCGCTCATTGCCTCGTCGAGCATCCGCCGGGCGGCGTTGCCGATCTTCGTGCACTCGCCGTCGATCGAGATCGCACTCTTCTGGATGGCACCGGACAACTTCTTGATCCCGTCCAGCTTGGCGAGCTCATCGATCGCCTGGGTGATCCGCTCCTCCGCTGTCGCGATTTCTGCACTACCGGCCCGCGACGCAGCCGTCATCGCCGCCGTGCGCAGGAGCTGTACGGCCGTCCGCACCAGTTCGGCACTGTCGTGATCGGGGTCGAATGCGAGGACGACACGACGCGAACCCACCACCCGGATGGTCTGACCGGCGTTCTGATCGATAGATCGGACGACCCCCAGCGCGGCGTGAGCACCGCGGTTCTGTTCGGCCACGTCGAAATATTCGCACCAGTTGCGTGCCTCACGGGAATCCGTCGCCTCGATCACCACCCGGACCGTGCCGTCGGCGAGGCTGAGCACGCCGTCGCCCTTCTTGCAGCGCGACAACAGGCCTACCGTGTTCCGGGTATCGGCATAGTCGTCGCCGAGTCCGATCGCCATGGCCCGCAACACCACGCTGATCTGGTCCTCGTATGCACCGCCCTTGATCGGCGTCACCTTGGCGAGGTCCGCCTTCGCGTCCCTCACCTTGAGGAGCGTGGTGAGATCTTCGACCCGCTTCGTCAGATCCGCCTGACCCTTGGCGACCTGGTCTGCGAGCCGGGCCTGCTCAGCGGTGATGGCGGCCGTGTGCTTGGCCATCGGCGAGGTGGGATCGGACGGATCGAACTGCTTGGCTGCCTTCTCGATC
The DNA here is from genome assembly GCA_963797165.1 of uncultured Actinomycetota bacterium. Taxonomy (GTDB): domain Bacteria; phylum Actinomycetota; class Actinomycetes; order Propionibacteriales; family Propionibacteriaceae; genus Microlunatus. The sequence continues at coordinate 154,841 of CAWCOM010000010.1, read as the reverse complement.
AGCTCCGTCGTCCGCACCCGGACGTTGTCGTCCAGCCTGGTGCCGAAGACGTCCAGGAGAGGCTGCAGCCGATCAAGCAGCTCGGGATTCTCGCCCCCGAAGATCTTCCGCACCTCCCGGGTCAGGTCCGATTTCGCCGTGACGACCACGTCGCGGAACTCCTTGCGCTGCTGCTGCTCGGCCTCGGCCAGGGTCTTCTTCGCATCGGCGGTCGCCTTGGCCACCACGTCAGACGCAGTCTTGACCACTCGCTCGGTCGCCTCCGCGGCACGGTTCGTCGCATCGACGGTCTTGGCGCCGACGTCCTTCAGCATCTCCTCCACGGCCCTGGCCTCGACCGTCTGGCCCGTCACAGCGAGAGCACGGGCGCCGATCGCCACCGCCTCGACGACGTAGTTGGACAGGTCCGCCTGCGCGAGCGTTTCGCGGTCGCTGACCACGTTGCCGCGTACGCCCGTGGTCCAGCGCGTCGCCTCCCGGGCGACGTACTCGTCGACGATGGTCAGCCCGTCGATGCGGACCGAATTCTGTTCGAGGTCCAGCTGGACCTGGTGATGCTCCATGGCGCTGCTCCTTCGGTTGGGCCGCCGGCGGCGACACCACAACAGTGAGCCGAGGTGCTCAGCATTGACGACCCACAGCACCGATAAGCCCGCTTATCAGTTGATATGAGTTCACATGCATGCCCTCAGGTCTACAGTCGTGCCATGCCGTCCACCACGCTGAGCCTGCGCGAGGTCGCCGACCTCGCGCACGTCCAGCGCGCCGTGGTGTCCACCTGGCGACGCCGGCCGAGAGTGCGCGGCCGCTCCATCCCCTTCCCGCAACCGGTCGCCACCGCAGACGACGTCGCGGACGGCGTCGAACGATTCAGCCGCGACGAGATCGTCGCATGGCTCACTGACACCGGTCGGGGAAACAACCCGGAGGCGCTCCTCGATGCCAGGGCCCTCGCCGTGCCAGCGGCCGTCGCGCGAGAGGACGTCGTTGTCCTGCTCAGCCTGTACGCACGAGCAGGCGGCGAGTTCGCTCGGCTGAGCTCGGACGATCTGATCGCCCTGGCGGAGAGAGTGGATCCCAGCGACGAGTTCGCCCTGCGCGAGGTCCGAGCGCTCGACCCGTCCCCCGCGCTGCTCGGCTACACGGACGACTTGATCGAGAACTCGTTCGGACCCGCCGATGCGTACGAGCGGTTGGGGCACGGTCGGCTCGGCTGGGAGTCCGAGCCGCGTGGACTCTCCCCCGAGGTGGTCGATCTCCTGTCCGCGCTCGCGCGCGCCGCACGCGACGCGACCGGCGGCCGCGCAGCTCTACTCGTCACCGCCGTTGCCGATCTGGCCTGGCAGCTGTGGCAGGGGCACGACGCGGCGGTCTGCCCCGACGACGACACCGCCGACGCGCGCGCACAACGTCGGCGTGCCGCGATCCTGGAGCTGACCTCGGGGTCGGCGGTCGGCGAGGTGCGCATCGTCTCCGTCGTCGGACGTGGCGACGGGAACGCGCTCGACCTGGTCAGCGAGGCCGATCTGACCCTCGGGCCCACCGATCTGGCCGTCGTGGTCGGTTCGGCAGCGCTGCTCTGCGACCGTCTGGTCGGCGAGCTGGAGAAGCAGCGGTCGTACGTCCTGCGCTCCGGGCACCTCGCCATGGCGTTGCGCTTGCCTCGGGGGTTGTGGAAGGGCGCCCACCGGCAGAGCCTGGGCGTCTGGGTGCTGCACGGCGACCGCTCCGGCAAGACGACCCGCGTGGCCGACCTGTCCGACGTCGGTCTGGACCGCGACGATCTGTGTGCCGATCTCACCGCGGCCCTCACCGACAACGAGAGCCGCGCTTTCCGGTACGCCCGGATCGCTCAGCTCGACCCGGTGCTCGCCGGCGCCGCCGTGGTTCCCCGCGGCATCCGTGCCGTCACCTGGGGCCGAACCGACATCTCCCATCTGGATGCCGTCTATGCAGCGTCCCTCGTCACCTCGGAACGGATCACCGGCTTCGACGTCGCCGCCGCGCCGGGCGCGGGCCGCATCGTGCTCAATCGCCGTTCGCTCGGGGAGTTGGCGGCCGCCGGCGTCATCTCGGTGCGCCACGGGAACCGGATCGACCTTGGCTTGGACGATCCCGCCGGGACCGTACGGGTGATCACCGCCGACGGCAGCGCGGACCTGATCAGGCTGGAACCGTTCGCTGCCGATCGCCGCTACCCGCGGGCCGTGCGCACCGAGCCCGGGGACGTGATCATCGCGCAGACTCCGCGGCCGATCGCCCGTGTCGACACCCATGGGGGCGGGTTCGTGCTCGCGCCCAGCAAGCTCGTGCGACTCGGGCCCGCGGCCGGCGTCGGTCCCCAGCTGCTCGCCGCACTGATCAACCAGCTCGATGCAGCCCCCAGCGAGTGGCAGAACTGGACCGTGCCGGAGATCGCCGCCGGCGAGGCCGAGTCGTTGGAGGATGTGCTCGCGAGCGCCGCGACGCACCTGGACATGCTCCGGCGCCACGTCAGGGCACTGCAGGAGCTCACGACCCACCTAATCGCAGGAGTGGCGGCCGGTGCCGTCAGGATCGAAGAAACCATCACGAAGAAAGCAGGTTGAGGTGCCACCCAAGGCCAAAGCGCCGATCGCTCCGTCGACGATGAAGGAGCTCAAGGACACGCTGTGGAAGGCGGCCGACAAACTCCGCGGCTCGCTGTCGTCGAACCAGTACAAGGACGTGATCCTCGGCCTGGTGTTCCTGAAGTACGTCTCGGACGCCTACGAGGAGCGCCGCGAGGCGATCCGCGCCGAACTGGTCGGCGAGGGCTATGACGAGAGCCAGATCGACGACCTGATCGACGACCCGGAGGAATATCAGGGGTACGGCGTGTTCGTCGTGCCGCCAGCGGCCCGGTGGACGTTCCTCGCCGAGAACGCGAAGGGCCTGCCGGCGATCGGCGCCCAGCCGGCCCGGACGATCGGATCGCTGGTCGACGACGCGATGGACGCGATCATGAACGCCAACGAGAGCCTGCGTGGCACGCTGCCCAGGCTCTACAACCGGGACAACCTCGACCAGCGCCGGCTCGGCGAGCTGATCGACCTGTTCAACAGCGCCCGGTTCAGCCGGCAGGGCGAGCATCGCGCGCGCGATCTGATGGGCGAGGTGTACGAGTACTTCCTCGGCAACTTCGCCCGCGCCGAGGGCAAGCGCGGTGGGGAGTTCTTCACCCCACCCAGCGTCGTCCGCGTGCTGGTCGAGGTTCTGGAGCCGGACCATGGCCGGGTCTATGACCCGTGCTGTGGCTCCGGCGGCATGTTCGTGCAGACCGAGCGGTTCATCCACGAGCACGACGGCGACCCGAAGGACATCGTCATCTACGGCCAGGAGTCGATCGAGGAGACCTGGCGGATGGCGAAGATGAACCTCGCCATCCACGGCATCGACCACAAGGGCCTTGGCGCGCGCTGGGGCGACACGTTCGCACGCGACCAGCACGCCGGAACCCAGATGGATTACGTGCTGGCCAATCCGCCGTTCAACATCAAGGACTGGACGCGCAACGTCGAGGACCCGCGCTGGCGATTCGGGGTGCCGCCGGCGAACAACGCCAACTACGCCTGGATCCAGCACATCCTGTCCAAGTTGGCCGGTGGCGGCAAGGCCGGCGTGGTGATGGCGAACGGCTCGATGTCGTCCAACAGCAACGGCGAGGGTCAGATCCGCGCGCAGCTCGTCGAGGCCGACCTGGTGTCCTGCATGGTCGCGATGCCCACCCAGCTGTTCCGCAGCACCGGTATCCCGGTGTGCCTGTGGTTCTTCGCCAAGGACAAGCGGGCCGGAAAGCAGGGCGCGGTCGATCGGTCCGGGCAGGTGCTGTTCATCGACGCCCGGGAGCTCGGGTACATGGTCGACCGGGCCGAGCGAGCGCTATCGGACGATGACATCGTCCGGATCGGCGACACGTTTCATGCCTGGCGCGGCTCGCGCGTCTGCCACGGCGAAGGCGTTGTCGTACGAGGACGTGCCGGGATTCTGCAAGTCCGCGACCCTGGCCGAGATCAAGGAAGCCGACTACGCCCTCACCCCGGGCCGGTACGTCGGTGCCGCCGAGGTTGCCGAGGACGGTGAGCCGATCGAGGAGAAGATCGCGCGGCTGACGCGGGATTTGCTGGCCGCCTTCGACGAGTCGGAGCGGCTTGAGAAGGTCGTGCGCGAGCAGCTGGAGCGAATCTGAATGGCTGAGCATTTGCCGTGACCTGGCCGCTTCTCGCAGCGCAATTATCGACTACGGCTCCACGAACCCGAAGCCAACCATCGAGATCCGGATGGTACTATTGTGTCGTTGGCGCGCCAGTCTATGACGCGGAAAGATCAACTACGGAGCGGCTCCGTCATATGTCGTTCGATGCGTACCTCGACGGCTTGGACTGCCAGGCGTAGGCCGCGGCTCGGAGACCTGTCCTGCTCGCACGAGGACGTGAGCACTAGGTCGTGTTGCTGTAGTGCCGATCCCGAGCGGCTGATATGTCGCCTATCAAGTCAGTCAATTGCACTCTTAGACCCGACAGATCATGTGGACTCCCGATTCCTCTACTACTACTTGCTGCAGTCGCCGACGTATCCAGATGCATCATGGAGGCAAATATCGATCCGGTTCGACAGTTCCGGACATCTGTATCATGCCGATGTGCGACGACCTTCCGACTCCTCCTTCCGCACCCCTGCGCGACAACGGGCAATTGCCGACGTGCTGGGAGCCCTCGACGACAAGATCGCCGCCAACGAGCAAGTTCTCAGCCTTCTCGATGGCCGTCGCCGGCCGCACACTATGACGCGAGCCTCGAGAGGAGATATGCGAGCCGCTGACGTCTTTGGCCGAATTCGTCAACGGACGCGCTTTTACCAAGGGATGCATCGGGAACGGGCAGGGTGGTCATTAGAATCGGCGAACTCAACTCGGGCATCGGACCCTCAACCGTCTACAACGACATCGACGTGGCCGACGAGCACCTCGCCCGACCCGGAGACCTGCTTTTCGCGTGGTCTGGTTCGCTCGACCGTGTGCCGATGGTTTCGACCTCGAAGGAGTCATCAACCAGCATATCTTCAAGGTGATTCCGACCGGCACGACACCGATGTGGCTGGTTGCGCAGGCTCTGCGACTGAAGCTCGAAGGACTTTCGTGACATCGCCGCCGACAAGGCCACCACCGATGGGACACATTCAGCGCCGGCATCTCGAGGAGCTGGTGCCAGTGCCAAGCCCGGCGCGGTGGCGCGACTTGATTCCGTGATGTCGTCGCTCTGGGATCGAGCAGCTCGCCTCGGAGGTCGAAAATCTTCGCCTCGCCGCCACCCGCGACGAACTGCTACCGCTGCTGATGTCCGGGAGGGTGACGGTGCGCGAGGCGGAGAAGGCCGTCAGCGAGGCGACCTGAACTGAATGGCTCCCCGGTGACGCCCAACTCTGCCACTCTGCCAGCCGAGTCGGGCAAGGTCGTCAGGTCTGACAGTTGGCAGAGATTGGCAGAGATTGGCAGACTAGGTGGGGAGGAGGTCGTACCGATGGAAACATCCGCGCTGATAACCCGGCTGCGCCGGCTCGGCATGGAGCCGACGGACGTCGAGATCAAGGCGGCGGGCGGCGGCCTCCCGTCCTCGATTGTCGACACCATCAGCGCCTTCGCCAACGGAATGGGCGGCACGATCCTGCTGGGCATCGACGAGGGCAGCAATTTCGCGCCCATCGTCGGCTTCGATGCCGACCGCATCCGGGACGCGTTGGCCGATGCCTGCTCGAACAAGGTGGACCCGCCCTGCCGAGCGCCGATCGAGATCGAAGAGTTCGAGCAAGCCGTGGTCGTGCGGCTCGACGTCCCCGAGTTGGATCCCGTCGAGAAGCCGTGTCACATCAAGGCTCGGGGCCATTACGGAGGATCGTTCATCCGTGGCGGAGACGGCGACCGACGGCTGACCCATTACGAGGTCACCCAGATGCTCGCCAACCGCTCCCAGCCGGTGCACGACCGAGAACTGGTCGACGGAGCGTCGATCGAGGACCTCGACGCCGAACTCCTCCGGTCCTATCTCAGCCGGATCCGCGCGGACAGCCCGGCCATGCGCACTCTCGCCGACGAACGCCTGCTCGTCCGGCTCGGAGTCCTCGGCCGCGACGTGGACGGCTCACTCAGGCCGACCATCGGCGGCTTGCTCTCGTTGGGAGAGTATCCGCAGGAGTTCTTCCCACAGCTCTTCGTCTCGTTCGTCGTGCTGCCATCACCGCGGATGGGCGAGATGTCACCCGACGGTCGCCGCTTCCTCGACAACAAGGCTCTCCGCGGCCCGATCCCGACGATCGTCGCCGATGCCATCTCGATGGCGATCCGCAACATGCGCGTCGGCGCGATCATCCAGGGGGCCGGCCGCGAAGATCGCTACGACTATCCACTCGCCGTCGTCCGCGAACTGGTCACGAACGCGCTCATGCACCGCGACTACAGCCCCGACGCGCGCGGTAGCCAGATTCAGATCGAGCTCTACCCAGATCGACTGGTGGTCAAGAGCACAGGTGGGCTCTACGGCCCGATCACCGTCGCCGACCTAGGCGCAGACGACAAGGCGTCGACCTCACGGAACCAAACGCTCGCGGCGATCCTGGCGGACGTGGCGCTACCAGCGGCGAGAGGCGAGACAGTCTGTGAGAACCGGGGATCCGGATTGCTGAGTGTCATGGCCGAATTGCGACGTGTCGGCATGAGCCCGCCAGAGTTCGACGTCGGCCCGGGGCACGTCAGGGTGACCGTCCCCCAGCACGCACTTCTCAGTCCTGAAGTGGTCGATTGGATCGGATCGCTTCTGGAGGTCGGACTCAGCGACGCGCAGCATCTGGCAATTGCGATGATGCGCAGCTCCGGTTATGTCACGAACAGCATGCTGCAGGCGTGGGGCGTTGACCGACAATCGGCCGGTCAGGCACTGCGTGACCTCGTTGAACGGGGACTGGCGGCCCGCAGCGGAGGCCGACGCTATGCGACCTACCGACTTCTGAAGGTTTCTGAGGACGATCCGAGGTTGCAGCTTCCGATCGCCGACGTCGGCGAAACCGCCGATCACACACACCCGACCGTCGGCACGGAGGCGGAGCTCGCTGCCGTGACCCAGGCAATTCGAGCCGGTCATGGAAGCATCCGAGATCTGCGGAGACAGCTGGGACTCAGCGAGCGCACCGTCTACCGGAGAGTCCGGACCCTGGTCGAGCGAGCGATCATCGAGCCAACCGAACCGCGCCAAAGCCGCCGGCAGAGTTATCGGCTCACCACCACCGAGGAGAACTGATGGTCAGCGAGGCCGAGTGGGAGACCATCGCGCTGGATCGATTCGACCAGCACGGCTGGGAGCCGCTGCACGGCAACCAGATCGCTCCCGGCACGACCGGCGGACGTACGTCCTGGGACGACCTCGTGCTCCGCGGGCCGCTGCTGGAGGCGATGCGACGACTCAACCTGGCCGTCCCAGTCGAGTACCTGGAACAGGCGATGGCCGAGATCGTAGCGCCGACGTCGCAGGACTCGATCGCGGAGAACTTCCGGCTGCATCAGATCTTTACGCATGGCTACCGCGGACTCAGCTACATCGACCCCGACGGCATCGAGCAGAACCCGACGATCCGGCTGGTCAGCGCGGCGGTGCACGAGAACAGCTACGCCGCGGTGAACCAGGTGATCATCCGCTCGACCGAGATCGAGCGGCGCTTCGACCTGGTGCTCTACCTCAACGGCCTCCCGGTCGTGATCGTCGAGCTGAAGAAGGCCGGCGCCGAAGCCGCCGGGCTGGACTCTGCGCACGCACAGCTGGGGACGTACCTCCGGGAGTTCCCGCTCGCCTTCCGCTGCTGCGTCCTGTCGATCATCAGCGACGGGATCACCGCCCGCTACGGCACACCGTGGACACCGTTCAACCATTACGCGCCGTGGAACGTCGACGACGACGGCGTGCGACTCCTGCCGGGCGCCGAGGTCGCCGAGACCGATCTCGGCGTCGAGCTGGAATATCTGATCGATGGCCTCGGCAACCAGGAACGCTTCGGGCAGCTGCTGCAGAACTTCGTCGCGTTCGACGCTGGCGCGGACGGCTATGTGAAGCGGATCGCGAAACCGCACCAGTACTTCGCCGTCACCCGGGCGGTCGGCTCGACCGTCGACGCGGTCGAGAGCAACGGCAAGGCGGGCGTGGTCTGGCACACCCAAGGGTCGGGCAAGTCGATGGAGATGGAGCTGTACGCCCATCTGGTCGCACGCCAGCCCAAGTTGAAGAACCCGACGCTGATCGTAGTGACGGACCGCACCGAGCTGGACAGCCAGCTCTTCGAGACGTTCCATCGCTCCACGCTGCTCGGGGAGACACCGCTGAACGTCAGCACCCGCGACGAGCTCCGGCGTGAGCTGACCAACCGGACCACCGGCGGGATCTACTTCACCACCCTGCAGAAGTTCGGCCTCACCGACGACGAGCGCCGCTCCGGCCGCGACCACCCGCTGCTGACCGACCGGCGCAACATCATCGTGATCGTGGACGAAGCTCATCGCAGCCACTACGACAACCTCGACGGTTTCGCCCGACACATCCGCGACGCGCTCCCGTACGCGGCCTTCATCGCGTTCACCGGGACCCCCATCTCGTTCGCCGACCGGAACACCCAGGACGTGTTCGGCACGGTCATCGACACCTACGACCTCACTCGGGCCGTGCAGGACGGCGCGACCGTGCCGGTCTACTTCGAGGCGCGCCTGATCTCGGTCGACCTCGCCGGCGACGTCAGCGAGGAGCAGCTGGACGAGGCGGCCGACGAGGCGACGCTCGGTCTCGACGACGTGGAGCGCGAGCGGATCGAGAAGTCGGTCGCGGTGATCAACGCCGTCTACGGTGCGCCGGCCCGGCTGACCGCGCTCGCCGCCGACATCGTCGCCCACTGGGAGACGCGGGCTGAGGCGATGCTGCCGTTCGTCAGCGAGCTCGGGGAGCCGCCTGCCAGCGGCAAAGCGTTCATCGTGGGGGCCACTCGGGAGATCTGCGCCGCGCTGTACGAGGAGATCGTGAGGCTCCGGCCCGACTGGCACGACGACGCGATCGACAAGGGTGCGATCAAGGTCGTCTACTCCGGCTCGGCGGCGGACCCCCAGCCGGTGGCCAAGCACGTCCGTCGTCAGGGCCAGACCAAGGTCATCCAGGAACGGATCAAGAACGCCGACGACCCACTGCAGCTGGTCATCGTCAAGGACATGATGCTGACCGGCTTCGACGCGCCCCCGCTGCACACGCTCTATCTCGATCGGCCGCTGCAGGGCGCGCTGCTGATGCAGACGCTGGCGCGGGTGAACCGCACCTTCCGGGGAAAGACCGACGGCCTGCTGGTCGCGTACGCGCCGCTGCTGGAGAATCTCAACAAGGCGCTCGCCGAATACACCGAAGCCGACCAGGCAGATCGACCGGTGGGCCGCAGCATCGACGAGGCCGTCGTGCTGACCCGGACGCTGGTCCAGGCGATCGACGAGCTATGTGTGGGCTACGACTGGCGGGCCAGATTGGGCAACGGCGACCCCCGGAGCTGGATCAAGGCCGCCGTCGGGCTGACCAACCACCTCCGCTCGCCCGACAACTCCGGGCAATCGGGTCGGCGACGGCGACGGCGACCAAGGACTCGGCCAGCGGTTCCGCAAGCTCGCCGGACAACTCGCCCGGGCCTGGGCGCTGGCCGGCGGCGAGGAGACCCTGGAGGACCTCCGGGTCACCATGCGGTTCTACGAAGAGGTCCGGGTCTGGATGGCCAAGTTCGACGCGCAGGAACGGCAGGCGTCCGGGCAGCCGATCCCCGCGGACATCCAACGGATGCTGGCCGGCCTCGTTGCATCTGCCGCAGCCACCGGAGACATCATCGACATCTACGAGGCCGCCGGATTGCCGAAGCCGACCCTCTCCGACCTGGGGCCGGGCTACACCGCCAAAGCCCAGGCGGCCGACAACCCTCACCTCGCGATCGAGGCCCTCCGCGACCTGCTCACCCAGGAGTCGTCTGCCGTCACGCGGTCCAACCTGGTCCGTCAACGGGCGTTCTCGGAGCGGATCCGAGAGCTGATGAACCGCTACACCAACTCCCAGCTCACCTCCGCGGAGGTGATCGCCGAGCTGATCGAGCTCGCCAAGGAGGTGGCCGCCGAGTCGAACCGAGGCCAGCACTTCACGCCGCCGCTGTCCAGCGACGAGCTTGCGTTCTATGACGCGGTCAGCACGAACGAGTCAGCCGTCGAGTTCCAAGGGGAGGAGGTCCTCGCCGAGATCGCTCGCGAGCTGGTCGCGGTCATGCGCCGCGACGTGAAGACCGACTGGACGGTCCGCGACGACGTGAAGGCGAAGCTCCGTTCCTCGATCAAGCGCCTGCTGGTGAAGCACAAGTACCCGCCGGACCGTCAGCCCGAGGCTATTCGGCTGGTGATCGAGCAGATGGAGGCGCTGGCGCCGCGGTTTGCGGCCTGACCCTCGCGGGTACCCGCGAACGCACAACAACACACAGCGGTCACCAGTTCCGCCCACTTGGCCACAAGACGTGGCGAGTCGTGGTCGGCCGAAGGCAACGTCGTCGTCGACCCACTCGTCAAGCCAAGGAGTCACCATGTCCCCCTCCCCCGCACCATCAGGCATCAGCCGGCGGCGCAGAATCTCCCGCGCCATCCGCGCCCTGAGCGGCGCGACCGTTGCGGCCGCAGCAATCGTCGGTACGTCCGCCGCGCTGGCCCCGCCTGCCTCAGCGAACAGCAGCTTCCCCGAGTTCCGGGCCGTCGACGCGGCAGGCGGCGTCTACTGGCGGAACTCGGCGAACTGGAACGACACGTCTCGGCGATCCGGGTACGGCTTCTACAACGGTGACGTCATGCAGCTGCAGTGCTACCGATGGGGAACGACAACTCCGTACAGCGCGAACCACCTCTGGTACTGGTCGTACGACTACAACCGTGGCCAGGCCGGGTGGGTCAACGACCACTTCCTCACCACCCCGGGGACTGCCGCCGCGCCTCAGCCGGTCACTCTTCCGTGCGGCTGAGCCGAGCCGAAGTTGCGTCCTGTCGTTCCCTACCGCCACCATCGCCGTGAAGGAGTCCCCAAGTGAAGCAGTTCCGCTCGACCAGAAACCGTAGCCGCGGGCTGACCGCTCTGGCGGCAGCCGTTGCCCTCTCCGGGGCGATCTCGATCTCGGCTGCGACGCCGGCCGCCGCCATCGCGTCCAACTGTGTTTCCGGACCCGTCAACTCCACCAAAGCGTGGGGTCAGTGCCGGTCCGCGTCGGGCGGTTGGGGTGGCTTCAAACTGACGGTCAACTGTTACTACTGGCCGCAACAGAGTGCGTACGGCCAAGCGCCGCAGACCATCTGGGCCAGTTGCCCGTCGTGGTCACGCGTGACCGGGATCTTCATCGTTCCCGCGTCCTACTGAAGCGAGCACGCCCTCCCCGGGCTAGCTTCGCGGCTGGCGTTACGGCCGGTCGACCCTCACCACGATCGCGTCTGCCACTGCGCAACCCGGCGGGAGTCGCCTGAACGAGGGTTGGTCGGAGTCGATCTTGCGGCTCAAGTAGCTGGCGCAGCTGTCGTCCGCCGCAACGAGCAGGATGCGAATCTGAGCTCCGACGTCGGTCGCATCCCCGATCGGCTTGTCCTCTGCCTTCCAACGCCCGTGCCCGTCCACGGTGATGGAGACATCCGCGGTGTACAGCCCGTCGGCATCACGGTCGAGGAGAAACAGCGATCGAGTGCGGAGATCATCCGCTGCCGACGTGCCGGTCAACTCAACGCCGGTCGACGAACCGGCAGTCGTCCCACCACCCGGGGACACGATTCGCGTGTCCTGGCGGGGGGTCGGTGTCTGTTGATGCGCTGTCCCTTCGGCCCGTAGATCGGGGTTCGCCGCGAGGTGAACGGCCACATACGCCCCCAAGGCGACGACAACAACAGCAATCGCCAGCGGCACCGAGGCTTGTCTGCGACGGCGATCAGCCATGGACCGCGTCGACCATCTCGTCGTGGGCCCCTCGCGGTGCAGCATCGGCCTGGCGAGCAGCGGAGGGTGACCTCCGCGGGCGCTCCCGGCCCGGCGCGGTCAGCCAGCGCGCTCGGGACGTCATCGCGAGCCGCCGGTCCCATCTCTCGGCGGGACGCCGGACCGGAATACAAGCCGACCAGGCCACCACTCGGCGCCCATTCCGGCGGGTAGCCCTTGCCGCCCAGAGCCTGCCTCGCCCACCTCTCCAGATCTTCGACCGTCTCCGACCGACGCCGCGGAATCTGCCCCGACCGCCACCGCCGCAGTGTTTCACCGCTGACGACCCCCGACTTGGTCAGATTGCGCTCGCCGCCGGAGGTCCGGACGATCCACTCGAGCAGGCGCAGGAATTCTTCGACGCCTTCGCGATCGCATTCTGGCAACGCCGCTTCCCGTCCTTCGCGCGGATTCAATCGCCGGGGTGTGTGTTAATCGACGCACAATTACCTCGCTCCGGGAAGATACCGGCAATCGAGTTGACGTCGTACCCGCCTCAGCAGGTGCGAGACGGGACGACACGGTGAAACCCGTGCCGGGTACTCGCCGCACGAGCTCTCGCCGCCCGGGTTTCACCGTCAGGGTCCGAAGAGCGTCAGTCGGTGCCGAACTCCATGGCCGCCCGGTCCAGGCTGGCGGGGTCGCCCTTCGAGTCACCCTCGAGGGGTGCGGTGTCGGCAGTGCCCAGCTCGAGACTGGCCACCAGCCCGCCGCCGGAGACGAGCTGACCGCGGGCGGCGTACCCCTCCAGCTTGGTCCGGGTATCCGCGATGTCCAGGTTGCGCATGGTCAGCTGCCCGATCCGGTCGGTCGGGCCGAACGCCGCATGCTCGCTGCGCTCCATCGAGAGACGGTCGGGGTGATAGCTCAGCGACGGGCCGGTCGTGTCCAGGATCGAGTAGTCCTGGCCGCGGCGCAGCCGCAGAGTGACCTCGCCGGACACCGCGCCGCCGACCCAGCGCTGCAGGCCGTCGCGGATCATCAGCGCCTGCGGGTCGAACCAGCGACCCTCGTACAGCAACCGTCCCAGCCGACGGCCCTCGTTGTGGTAGTTCGCGATGGTGTCCTCGTTGTGGATCGCGTTCACCAGCCGTTCGTACGCGATGGTCAGCAGCGCCATTCCCGGCGCCTCGTAGATGCCGCGGCTCTTGGCCTCGATGATCCGGTTCTCGATCTGGTCCGACATGCCCAGCCCGTGCCGGCCACCCACCGCGTTCGCCTCCAGCACGAGGTCGACCTCGGAGGCGAAGGTCTGGCCGTTGATCGCGACCGGACGGCCCTGCTCGAACTCGACGGTGACGTCCTCGGCTGCGATCTCGGTCGTCTCGTCCCAGAACGGCACGCCCATGATGGGCACGACGATCTCGATCGATGTGTCGAGATGCTCCAGCCGCTTGGCCTCATGGGTCGCGCCCCAGATGTTCGCGTCGGTGGAGTACGCCTTCTCGACAGAATCCCGGTAGGGCAGGTCGTGCTCGGTCAGCCACTGCGACATCTCGGTCCGACCGCCGAGCTCGGTGACGAACTGCTCGTCGAGCCACGGCTTGTAGATCCGCAACGCCGGATTCGCCAGCAGCCCGTACCGGTAGAACCGCTCGATGTCGTTGCCCTTGAAGGTCGATCCGTCGCCCCAGATCGACACGCCGTCGTCCAGCATCGCCCGGACCAGCAACGTCCCGGTCACCGCGCGGCCGAGCGGCGTGGTGTTGAAGTAGGTCTGTCCCGCGGAGCGGATGTGGAATGCGCCGCAGGCCAGCGCTGCCAGTCCCTCGTTGACCAGCGCTACCCGACAATCGACGACACGAGCCTTCTCGGCGCCGTAGAGATGGGCGCGTTCGGGTACGTCGGCGAGGTTCGGCTCGTCGTACTGGCCCAGGTCCGCTGTGTAGGCGTACGGGATCGCGCCGTGGTGTCGCATCCAGGCCACCGCCACCGACGTGTCGAGGCCGCCGGAGAACGCGATACCGACCCGGTCACCGACCGGGAGCGAAGTCACCACCTTGGACATGCCCCCACGCTATCGACCGTCGGACATCGCACCGAACCTGGAGCGACCCCGTGGACAGCCGCTCCAGTGGTCGATCTGATTCGACTGCTGACCGAAATCGACCACCGAAGGGCGACCTCACCTGTTCACCCCCCGTTAACCCTCGACGATCCGTCCGGTCACCTGCCCTCCGTACGTTGCACCTCGTCAGGGCGGGGGCCTGGTCCTTCGTCAACACACCCGAGGGCTCACACCCAGGGCTCACACCGAGGGCCCGCGCCCTCCGCTTCTCGAAGGACACAGATGATCTCGAACCGCCTGATCACGGGCCGCGTCGCGGCCGCCTCGGCCGTCGCTGCGCTGGCCGCGTTCGGTCTGACTGCCTGCGGCTCCGACCCGACTCCCACCGCCGCCGGGGGCGAGACGAGCGGCGGTGGCAGCGCCGCCGGCCTCGCGTGCCCGACCGGCAAGCTGACCGGCGAGGGCTCGACAGCGCAGGGCAACGCAATGAGCGAGGTGATCGCCGGCTACGGCGACGCGTGCGGCAACAAGGCAACGATCGAGTACAACCCGACCGGCTCCGGTGCGGGCATCAAGCAGTTCTACGGCAGTCTCGTCGACTTCGCCGGCTCCGACTCCGCCCTGAAGACCGAGGAGAAGGACGGCGTGATCGAGGCTGACAAGGCCAAGGAGCGCTGCGGGGGCAATCCCGCGTGGAACATCCCCATGGTCGTCGGGCCGATCGCGTTCGCGTACAACCTCGACGGCGTCGACAAGCTCGTGCTGACCCCCGAGGTGCTGGCCCAGATCTTCACCGGCAAGATCACTACCTGGAACGACCCCGCCATCGCCAAGCTGAACTCGGGCGCCAAGTTGCCGAGCAGCAAGATCTCGGTCTTCTTCCGTTCCGACGAGTCGGGTACCACCGAGAACGTCAGCAAGTTCCTCGATGCCGCCGGCGACGGGGCCTGGACCGCCGAGCCCAGCAAGTCGTGGGCCGGCACCGGCGAGGGCAAGAACAAGTCCTCCGGTGTCGCCGACGGGGTGAAGAGCACCCCCGGCTCGATCTCCTACATGGAGTGGAGCTACGCCAAGGACAACAGCCTCGCGACCGCGCAGCTGGACAACGGCGGCGGCGCAACCGAGCTGACCGCCGAGACCGTCGGCAAGGCCCTCTCAGAGGCCGAGGTCAAGGGCAGCGGCAACGACCTGGCCCTGAGCCTGAAGTACACCGACACCGGCGCCGGTGCCTACCCCGCCCTGCTGGTCACGTACGAGATCGTCTGCAGCAAGGGCCTCGGCGCAGAGCAGACCGCTGTGCTGACCGACTTCCTCAGCTTCTTCGCCTCGACCCAGACCCAGAGCTCGCTCGAGGAGCTGGGCTATGCCCCGCTGCCGACCGATCTGCAGACCAAGGTCGCCTCGGCCGTCAAGGCCATCCAGTAACGCCGTCCAGTAGACGACTGACGCTCGCCCGTCGACGGCGAGCAGCGAGGGAGGCGGCGGTGTCTTTGACCGAGAAGAACGGGCTGTCCACGGAGCAGACCCGATCCGGGACGCTGACGGCGGCGGACTCGCCCGTGGTGGACCATGGGCGGGTGAACACGCCGCCCGTGCCGCAGGTCAGGACGACGGCGCGGCCGCCCGGACCGCCGTCGGCGGACTCACCGGAGGCCGCCGAGGCAAGCAGTCGGCGCGGGGTGAAGCTGGCGAAGATCAGCCGCCGCGGCGATCGCGTCTTCCGCGGGTTCGCGGGGGGATCCGGCGTCCTGATCGTCGCCCTGGTGGCGTTCGTCGGGATCTTCCTGATCGTCATCGCCGCACCCAGCCTGGCGGCCAACACCGCCAACTTCTTCACCTCGCGGGAGTGGACGGTCTCCGGCGACACGCTGGCGTTCGGCATCGCGGGCCTGCTCTGGACGACCGTCCTGAGCGCGGGTCTGGCGATGGTGATCGCGGTGCCGATCGCGATCGGCGTCGCGCTGTGCATCACCCAGTACGTCCCCAAGCGGCTGTCCAAAGGGCTCGCCTTCGTGGTGGACCTGCTGGCGGCGGTCCCTTCGATCATCTTCGGCCTCTGGGGCATCACGGTGCTGGCCCCGTTGCTGCTGCCGGCCCAGTCCTGGCTGAGCACGAACCTCGGCTGGTTCCCGTTGTTCGCTGTCGGTCTCAGCTCGGGCGGCACGGTCTTCGTGGCGTCGATCGTGCTCGCCATCATGATCTTGCCGATCATCACCGCGATCTCCCGCGACGTGTTCGAGCAGACCCCGCACGACCACATCGAGGCCGCCTGGGCGCTCGGCGCGACCCGCTGGGAGATGATCCAGACCGCGGTGCTGCCGTACGGCCGCTCCGGCGTTGTCAGCGCCTCCATGCTCGGTCTCGGCCGGGCGCTCGGCGAGACCATCGCGGTGATGATCATCTTGTCCACGCCCGCACCCGGTGCGCCGTTCAACCCGTCGATGTTCGCCGGCGGTGAGACCTTCGCCAGCAAGATCGCCAATGCCGCATCGGAGTTCGACACACCGGCGAAGACGGGCGCCTACATCGCGGCCGGCCTGGTCCTGTTCGTGATCACCTTCATCGTGAACGCCATCGCCCGGACGATCGCCGACCGAGGAGTGAAGTCATGAGCGTGGTGGAGGGTCGTGCTGAACGCCGCGCGCCGGTGAAGAACGAGTATGCCCGGCCCAGCGGCGTGCGTACGGCCAAGAACATCCTCGCCGCGGTGCTGGTCACGATCGCCGCGCTGATTGCGATCATCCCCCTGGCCTGGGTGCTCATCACCGTGGTGAGCAAGGGCCTGCATCTCGTCCTCGATCCCGATTGGTGGCTGCAGAGCCAGCGCGGGATCACCCCCCGGCGCGAAGGCGGCGGCGCGTACCACGCGATCGTCGGCACGCTGCTGATCTCTGCGATCACCGCACTGATCGCAGTCCCGCTCGGCATCCTCGGCGCGATCTATCTGATCGAGTACGCCAAGGGCAGCAAGATCGCTCGCGGAGTCAGTTTCATGGTCGACATCCTGAGCGGCGTACCGTCCATCGTCGCCGCGTTGTTCATCTACGCGCTGATGATCACCGTGCTCGGCTTCGGTCGGTCGGCGTTCGCTGTCTCGCTCGCGCTGGTCCTGCTGATGCTTCCGACGGTGCTCCGCTCGACCGAGGAGATGCTCAAGCTGGTGCCGGACAGTCTGCGGGAGGCTTCGTACGCACTGGGCGTGCCGAAGTGGAAGACGATTCTCAAGATCGTCCTGCCGACCGCGTTCAGCGGCATCGCCACCGGCGTCGTGCTCGGCCTGGCCCGGGTGATGGGCGAGACCGCTCCGCTGCTGATCCTGGTCGTGTACGCCCAGGGCATCAACCTCAACCCGTTCTCCGACACCATGGGCGCCCTGCCGACCATGATCAACTCCGGCCGGGACCAGGCGGTGTCGATGCCCGGTTACGAACGGGTGTGGGGCGCCGCCCTGACCCTCATCATCTTCGTCATGCTGCTCAATCTCCTCGCCCGGGGCATCGCCCGGGCGAGCAAGCTGAAGGACAAGTAACTCCATGGCCAAGCGCATCGAGATCCGCGACGTCAACATCTTCTACGGCGCGTTCCATGCCGTCGAAGAGGTCTCCATGACCGTCGAGCCGCGCACCGTGACCGCTTTCATCGGCCCGTCGGGCTGCGGCAAGTCCACCCTGCTGCGCAGCATCAACCGGATGCACGAGGTGATCCCCGGGGCGTACGTCAAGGGCGAGATCGACCTGGACGGCACCAACCTGTACGGCACCGGCGTCGACCCGGTGGCAGTCCGCCGGGTGGTCGGCATGGTGTTCCAGCGGCCGAACCCGTTCCCGTCGATGTCCATCTTCGACAACGTCGCGGCGGGTCTGCGGCTGAACGGTGTCAAGAACAAGAAGGTCCTCGCCGAGTCGGTGGAACGGTCCCTACGTGGCGCGAACCTGTGGAACGAGGTCAAGGACCGGCTCGGCAAGGCCGGCATCGGTCTGTCCGGCGGTCAGCAGCAGCGGCTGTGCATCGCCCGGGCGATCGCGGTCGAGCCACAGGTGCTCCTGATGGACGAGCCCTGCTCCGCGCTCGACCCCATCTCGACGCTGGCGATCGAGGACCTGATCGGCGAGCTCAAGGAGCAGTACACGGTCGTGATCGTCACGCACAACATGCAGCAGGCCGCCCGGGTCAGCGATCAGACCGCCTTCTTCAACCTCGCCGCCCAGGGAAAGCCAGGTCGGCTGATCGAGATCGGCAGCACCGAGAAGATCTTCTCCAATCCCGAGCAGCGGGCCACCGAGGACTACATCACCGGCCGCTTCGGCTAACCCGGCGCCGTTGCTTCGACTTCACACCCCAGCGGGTCGACGAAGCCCCGAGGCTGAGCGGATCGCCAACTAAACTCGCGTCGTGAGCGCGAAGGCTGGCTGGTACCCCGATCCTGGCGGTGGCGTTGGGCTCTACCGCTACTGGGACGGCAAGGCGTGGTCCGCCGCGACAAGTCCCAACCCGGCCGCCCCCCCGCCCGTTGCACCGCTCGGGTTCGGAACGGCGCCGGGCGCCGGGCAGCCGGATGGTCCGGCCAGTGGCTACGGCACATCGCAAGGCGGCTACGGCACATCGCAAGGCGGCTACGGCACGATCGCAAGGCGGCTACGGCACGGCCGGCGGAAGCTACGGGCCCGGTTCGTACGGGACCGGCACCTACGGCCAGCAACCCGGTGAACAGAACGCGTACGCGAGCTTCCAGCAACAGACCAAGAAGCGCACACCCGTCGGCTGGTGGATCGGTGCGGCCGCGCTGCTGGTCGTGATCGTCGTCGTCGCCGTCGTCGCCATTCGCGCGATCGGCAACGGAACACTCGCCGGCGGGGCGGGCGGCGGGCAGCCGACCGAACAGGTCTGTCCACCCGAGACGTCGGTGACCAGTCCGATCCCGCACCCCAACGACGGCCGGGTGTACGGCGGACCCTTGTCCTACCCGAGGCTCGGCGACCCGTGGGGCGCTCCCCAGTCCGAGGACCGGGTTCCGTTCGGCAGCGACGTCTCGACGCAGGTGGTCCTGGTCGAGCCGAACTACCAGCCGAACTCCAACTGGGTCGCCTCGATCCTGATCGGGGAGCTGCAAGCCGGAGACGGCTTCTACACCCCCGAACAGGGCTCGCAGATCGTCGTGAAGTGCATTCTCGGCAAGTTCTACGGCGACAACCCGGTGACCAGCGACGTCAAGGTCAACCAGGCCACCACGATCGACGGCCACGAGGGCTGGCTGGTGGAGTCCCAGCTGAGCTTCGACATCTCCGGACTCAAGACCAAGGGCGAGCTGCTGATCGTGGCGATCGTCTCGGCGGGCGACCGGTCGGGCCTCTACTACGCCTCGATCCCTGACACCACCCCCGAGCTGGTGCCCACCGCTCGCGAAGTGCTCCAGGAGCTGAAGGTCGAGGGCTGAGTCGAGAACCTGGGTCGAGGACCTGAGTCGAGAACCTGAGCCGAGGACCTGAGCTGAGGACCGAGGACGAGCTGGGCGACCCGCCGGCAGGCTCAGCAGTCGGCCAGCCCGCGGTGCGTCTTCATCGCGAGCACCCGACGCGCCGCCGCCGTCACCACGGCCCGGAAGTCGACATCGTCGGCCGCCCGCTGACGTACGGCGTCAGCCATGGCGGCGACCTGACCCGGGTCGCCGACGATGATCAGGTCGCCGCCGGCTCGTAGGAACCGCACTGCTCTGGTCCCGGGCTTCAGATCCTGTGTTCCCGGAGCAGCCAGGTCGTCGGAGACCACCACGCCACCGAAGCCCAGATCCTTCCGGATCATGCCCCTGATCACCGTCGGGGAGAATGCGGCACGGTTGTCCGGGTCGATCCTGGAGTAGTACGCCGACGAGACCATCACCATGTCGACGCCCGCCTTCACCGCCGCCTGGAAGCCGGCCAGGTCCCGATCGTGCCGGGTGGTACTGGAGTCGACGACCCGAGTGACCAGGTCGGTGTTGCCACGGACGGCGCCGAGGCCGGGAAAGTGCTTGACCGCGGTACGCGATCCCGGCCCGATCCATTCCCGCGACGAAGGCGGCGGCATGGCCGGCCACCACCTTGGGATCGAAGCCGAAGTTCCGGCGCAGCACACCGATCGGCTGATTCACGTTCGTCATCGAGGCGGCCACGACGTCGGCAACCGGCGCCAGGTTCGCGTCGATGTCTGCCTCGCGGAGCTCCTTGCCCCACTTGTCGGCACTGGACCGGAGACGTGCCGTCGACCACGTGCCCTGCGTCCGAGCTGACGGGATGTCGGCGAACCCCGGCCCCTTGAGCCGTTGAACGGTCCCGCCCTCCTGGTCGACCGCAAGCAGGGTCCGGATCCCGGCCGGACGTCGGGCGGCGTCGCGTACGTCGTCGGCTAGATCCTCGACCCCATCCACTCCGACGTCGGTGTTGCCGAGAAAGATCACGCTGCCGGTGCGCGTGCTGGACAGCGTCCGCGCCGTCGAGGCGGAGAGTCCGCTACTGGGCACACCGACCATGAACAACTGCCCCACCTGCTCGCGCAGACTGAGCTCGCCGACCAGCGCGTCGCAGGAGGCCGGCGCCGCAGTGCTCGGCCCGGCCGAGCCGGAAACCGATGACGAGGGAGTCGGGCTGGCTGCCGCAGCGCTCGGCGAGGCCGGCGGAGCCGATGGCGACGCGGGGGGCGAAGCTGGGCCTGACGTCCCCGCGCTCGTCGGCGTCGAGCCGTCGCCGGCGCTCGGGGCATCTCCGCAACCCGCCAGGACCAGTGCGCCGAGCGCGATCCCGGCGAGCCCGGTCCGGCAGACGCGAGACGACGTACGGGCTGAGGTCACAGCGAGCCTGTCGAGCGGGGGCGATCGGACCAGCACATGTTACGGCTCGTCGTCGTGACCTACGGCCGGGGAGAAACCGTACCCAGTCGCCACCCCGCCTCCGATCGAGGAGTCGGGTCGAAGCCGCAGGCGGCACTGGATACGACATGCCCGGACGAGTCGCCGGCAGGCCGGCCATCACGGCTTGTCCGGGTCGACTCCGAGCGATCCGTCCCCTGCCGGCCGAGGAGGCCGAACAACCGAAGACGGCGGCCGCGCGGATGTGTAGCGTCAGGACAGATGGGAACCGATCAGATGTGGGTGGCCGAGAGACGCGGAGCTCCAGCGACGGTCCGCGGTCTCGGCCACCCGAAGTCGACTCGCGTCGACCGCTACCCATCGAAGCGATCGGTCGGCGACACCGCCAGCACTTATCTGCATCCGTCGGCGACGATGAGATGTCAGTCCACAGAAGCAGGAGCTCGATTCACTCTGAGGGTGTAAGAATCGCGGAGCCGGGCGACTCGCGGGGTAGCGGCGCAGGGAGAGGGGGATGAGCGTGAGCAGGCAGCCGTCGGTGCTTCTGATGGACGACACGCCGGGCGAGGCAGCGAACTTCGCGTCGGCGTTCGAGCGCCTCACACACGTCCGCACCATCGATCACCTCGACCTCACCCTCGGCGGGACAGAGGATTTCGATGTCGCCTTCGTCGACTTCAATCTCGCCTCGCCCGACTACACCGGTCTCAGCGCACTCTCGCGGATCCGGCGACTCCGGCCAGAGTGTCGAGTGGTGGCGTACAGCCAGCTGGCAGAGAGCGGTCGGACTCTCTACGCCTGCGCGGCACACCACTGGTTCGCCGCCGATGCCCTTCTGGACAAGGTGCACAACCACACCTCGACGCTGCACCGCTACGTGGAGCAGCTCGCACTCGGCGTTGACCCGACGCCGCTCGGCTGGCAGCGCCGCCTGGAGCACGCCGGCCTGATCGACGAGATCGTCGCCGAACCGTACTGGGTGCAGATCTGGCGCGCCCTGCACGAGTCCGCCGGCGAGATGCAGGCGACTGCTCGGCTGCTCGGCCGCGACGCGGCTCAGCTTCGTGGATTCAAGGACCGCGCCATGACGGCCGTGGTCGAGTTCAACATGCTCATCCACGACATCGAGCCGCCGCTGGTCCAACGGAACAAGAAAGGGGTGCTCTCCACGTTCGCCGCACGGCACTGGCAGTTCCTCGGGGCGCCCGACCTGACGACCGCGATGGCGGCGAACGTTCGGATCAGGCGGACGCGGTGAGCCACCTCGGGCGGTCCGGATGAGCGACGCACTCGGGACGGACGCCCGTTCGGGCCCGGCGCTGCCCGATCCCGAGTTGATCAACTCTCGCGAGGAGCTGGCCACGGCCCTGACGGCTCTGCGCCAGGCGGCCAACCTGTCGATCCGTGAGGTGGTGGCGGCCAGCGGCGTCCCGCACGGCACCGTGTCGGGCTGGATGAGCGGGCAGCACGCTCCGGTCGGGGCCTATCGAGATCGATTCGACGCCGTGCTCGCCGCCTGCGGGGTGAGCGATCCGCTCGACCGAGCGCTCTGGTGGGAGGCAGCGGGTCGCGCCCGGCAGACTCGCAGCACTCGCGGCGCGGACGGTCGGCCGCCCTATCAGGGGCTCCAGCCGTTCGAGGCCGCAGACTCGGCGTGGTTCTTCGGTCGCGAGACCCTCATCGACCGCGCCCTGGATGAGCTCGTCCGGCTGAGCGGGCGCGACCGCGGGGGGCCGGCCGCCATCATGACCGTGATCGGCGCGTCCGGCTCGGGTAAGTCCTCCCTGATCAGGGCGGGCATCATCCCCGCGCTCGGCCGCCCCGCACCGGCCGGCAGCGAGCCGGTGCTGGACAACTGGCGGGCGGTCTTGATGACGCCCGGTGCCCATCCCAACGAGACGCTGGCTGCCTTGACCGTCAAGCGCCAGACAGTGTTGTGCATCGACCAGTTCGAGGAGCTGTGGACCCAGGTCGAGTCCGAGACAGAGCGAACCGCCTTCTTGGAGTCCCTGCTGAACCTGGCCGAGCCCGGTCAGGCATGGATCGTGCTGATCGGCCTGCGTGCGGACTTCTACGGCGCCGCCAGCCGCCGCCCGGAGCTGCACGAGGCGCTCCAGGAGACCCAGCTCCTGGTCGGTCCGATGACGCAACGACGAGCTGCGGGCCGCCATCCTCGAACCGGCCCGGCGCGCGGGCGCCCGAATCGAGGAGGACCTGGTCAAGGTGCTGCTCGGTGACCTGGCGTCACGGAGCGTGACCGAGGCGCACGATCCCGGCGCCCTCCCGCTGCTGTCCCACGCCCTGCTCGCCACCTGGGAACGATCCAACCGACGCCGGTTGAGCGTTTCGGACTACTACGCGACCGGCGGGATCGCCGGGGCGATCGAGCAGGCGGCTGAGTCGACGTACGAACGGCTGGACGGCGACCAACAGGCCTGCGTTGCCCGGCTGTTCCTCCGCCTGATCAACCTGGACGGAGAGACGATCACCCGGCGGCGGCTGCAGCTGAGCGAGGTGCTCGACGACTCCGCCAGTGACCAGGCGATGGCGGCCGCGGTCGATGCCTACTGCGATGCCAGGTTGCTGACCCGGAACGTCGACTCGATCGAGATCACTCACGAGGCCTTGATCACCGCCTGGCCGCGACTCCACGGCTGGATCTCGGCCAACCGGGCCGGACTGGTCATCCATCGTCGGGTGACGACCGCCGCTCGGCTGTGGGCCGCGTCCGGCCGGGACGAGGACCATCTGCTGCCGGCCGCCCGGCTGGCCAGCTGGCGGGAGTGGGAGCGGCTCGAGGGCGACAGCATCCAGCTGAACCGGCAGGAGCGGAACTTCCTGGACGCCAGCGAAACCTTCCACGTCCGAGCGAGCGAGCAGCGTGAGCGTCAGCATCGCTCCCGGCGCAGGCTCGGCACCGTTGCGTTCGTGCTCGCCGTGCTCTGTGCCCTGCTGGCGATCGCGACGACCGGCGCCTACCTCAACGCCCGCCGCTATCGGGCCGACGCCGAGACCGCTCGCGACGAGGCCCGTTCGCGGCAGGTTGCGCTCGAAGCGGCCAAGCTGCGGACCGAGGACCCTGCGCTCTCCAGTCAGCTGGCCCTGGCGGCGTACCGGATCTCGCCGACCCTCGAAGCCCGCTCCGCACTGCTGGATGCGACGGCGGTCTGGACGCCGACCCGGATCCTCGGCCATCCCGGCCCGATCCAGGCCCGCAGCAGTCCCCACACGGCCCTGCTCGCCACTGCGGACGCCACCGGCGAGGTGAGGCTGTTCTCGACGGCAGAACCGACGCCGAAACCGATCCGATCCTTCGCAGCCGCGCCCGCGGGTCGACCCGACCTGTACGCACTCGCCTGGAGCGACGACGGCCGGTTACTGGCGGTCGGCGGCCAGTCCGCACCGACGGTGTGGGACGTCGCCGATCCAGCGGCTCCGAAGCTGGTCCGGACGTTGCCGCTGGACGTGACGACGTACGCGCTGGCCTTCCTGCCGCACAGCCACGCGCTGCTGGCCGGCACGGCCGACGGCCGCGTGGTCGGATGGAGCGATCCGGCCCGATCGCAGCCGAGCACGCTGGTCGACGACATCGCCGAAGGCGTCTCGGCCATCGCAGTCTCGCCCGACGGACGTCGGCTGGCCGTGACCGGCGCTGCGAACCGGCTGGAGGTCTGGCGACTCGAGGACTCGTCCGCCGAGCCACTCGCCGTGCTCGATCGCTCGACCGGCGTGCTGCCGAGCGGCCGCGGCTTGAGCGTGGACTTCAGCCCGGACGGCGGGGAGGTCGCCGTCGGCACCGTCGGCGGTGAGATCCGACGGTGGCGGGTGTCGGGCAGCGGCCTCCGGGCGCTGACGACCCTGGTCGGCTTCACCAGCTACGTCAACGCGGTCGCCTACCAAGTCGACGACCGGCGGCTGGTCGCGGGCAGCTCGGACCAGACGACGGCCGTGTACGACCTCGCGAGCGCTCGACGGCTGTCGTCCATGCCCGGACCAGCGATCGTGGTGTCGGTGGAGGTCGTCGCCGACCGCATCATCACCGCATCGACCGACGGGACGACTCGGCTGTGGCCGCTGCCCGACCCGACGACCCACGACGCGGTCGGGCCAGGCTGGCAGCTGAGCGTCTCGGCCGACCAGCGTCTGCTGGCCGAGGCGACCGGCCGAGGCGACGGAACGATCCGGCTGTACGACCTCGACGAGGCCGGGCACCCGGACCGACACGAGGTGGTGTCTCCGGCAGCCTCCGACGGCCCGATCTCGGGTACCGGGACCCTGTCGTCCGACGGCACCCTGTTGGCCGGTGGAACTGTCCGCGGCCGAGTCGTCCTGTGGGGGGTCAACCAGGGGGCGGCGACCGAGCTCAGCAGCGTCACCCACGCGGAACCGAGCGAGGCCGAGGCGTCGGCCAGCCAGCTCCAGGCGCTGGCGATCAGCCCCGACGACCGCCGGATGGCCTCGGTCGACGCGACCCGCGCCCATGCCGTGCTGTGGGACATCGCCAACCCGATGTCGCCGACCCGTGGATCCATGAAGCTCACCGCCGGGGCGATCGCTCTTGCTCTCGCCTTCAGCCCGGACAGTCGACTGCTGGCCGTCGGCGACGCAAACGACGAGGCGCGGCTCTGGGATGTCGCCGACCCGGCCCAGCCGCGCCTGCTCGCACAGCTCGCTGGGTTCGACGACGACGTCAATGCCGTGGCGTTCGCTCCGGACGGGCAGCTGCTGGCCGTCGGCAGCGCCGATCGCACCATCCGGATCTGGGATCTGTCCCGGCCCGATCAGCCACGCGAGCTGACCCATCTCAGTGGGCCCGAGGCGTCGGTCAGCTCGGTCGCGTTCTCCTCCGACAGCACGATGCTGGCGGCCGGATCGAGTGATGGCAGCCTGTGGCTCTACGATCTCGGGCAGCCGGCCGCGCCGGTGACGCTGGCAACCCTCGGGGCGGCGGAGGAACGCGTGAACGACGCCCGTTTCCTGGCCGGCGACTCCGAGCTGGTCGGCACCGGCCCGTCCGGCTCACTGCGGTTCTGGCAGACCGACCCCCAGGTCGCCGTCACCCAGGTCTGCGGTCGCCGCGGCGATCCGATCGACGCGCGAGAGTGGAACCGCTATCTGACCGGCATCCCGATTCGGCCGATCTGCCCCTGAGTCGCGGCTGGCTGACTTCTGGGCCGGGCTCCGACCTGCACTTCGGGCTCTCAGCTCGACTGTTGAGGAGCCCCACAGCAAGGTCCGCGGGCGGTCCGCACGGTCCAGCGTTCGCTCCGCGGAGGTTCTGCCGACGCATTCGGGCCTGCATTTGCCTGACCGGGCGGGCGTATGGAGCGGGATCGGGGCTGGAGGCGCCTCATCTGCCTGACCGGGCGGGCGTATGGAGCGGGATCGGGGCTGGAGGCGCCTCATCTGCCTGACCGGGCGGGCGTATGCATTTCCGCTGATCGGAGCGAGTTTGGTCGTATTGACCCCGTACGGACTTGGCGGCCTCGCTGCGCCCGGTCCCGAAGCCGAGTTCCATGGGGAACCCCGACGCATCCCCCACGAAGGATTCCCCGGTGCCAGCGACCCGACACCTGCGAAGTGTGCCCGCAGGACCCCTCACCCATCCCCCGGCCCAACCGCGAGTGCTCCTCGTCGACGACATACCCGGCGAAGTCGCCAACTTCGGCCTGGCGTTCGGCGACCGGCTCACCGCTGTCCGCGGCCTGGACGAGCTCGACGCCCAGCTCGGCGAGGGCAACTCCTGGGATGTCGCGTTCGTCGACTTCAACCTCAGCTCGAGGGTGACCACGGGACTCTCGGTGATGCTGACTCTGCACCGTGAGCGACCGATGACGAGGCTGGTGAGCTACAGCCAGTTCGCTGAGAACGGTCGGGTCCTGTTCGCTGCTGCGGCGCGGCACTGGTTCGGCGCCCAGAGTGTGCTGGACAAGAGCAGGAACGACCCGTACGCACTTCGCCACTACGCGACCGCCCTCGCCGCCGGGCTCGATCCGAGTCCGGTGCAGTGGCGAACCCGCCTGCACCGGGCGTACCTGATCGACGCAGTGCTCCCCGACCTGAGCTGGGTGGACCGCTGGCGCGCGCTGGACACGGCGGCCGGCGACGTGACCGCGGCTGCCGCACTGCTGCACCTCAAGGCGGCACATCTGCGCAGCTTCAAGGACCGGGCCACGAACGCGGTGAACCAGGTGAACGCCGCGCTCTTCGACCTGCCAGACCGCGGCCCGAGCCGCAACAAGAAGGGCATCCTCGGTACGTTCGTTGCCCAGCACACCAGCTTCCTCACTGCCGCCGACCTGCCGGCCGCCCTCGCCCATCGCGACCTAGCGGCGGCGGTCCGCTAGTGGTGTGTCTGTCAGGTGGTCTGGCATTCAGCGGCACATGGGTGCGTGCACGCCGTCGCGCCGGCGACGCTCCGCGTCGACACGAAGGCCGACGAGGGAGGGATACCGGGGTTGTATCTCGACTGAGGAGAACGCCGCGAGGTGCGTGCCCAGGGGCCGCTGAGTGCCTGGCCAATTGGCAGACGCACCGCTAGGTTCGTTCGATGTCGGGCATCATCCTGGCGCAACCGCAGGAGCAGCGCCGAGACCGGCTGGCCAGCCTGGTCCTGCTGCGTCGGCTCACGACGTACACCGTCCGGCTCGGCCTGGAGAAGTTGGCGATGGTCGTGATCGCCGTCGCGGTGACGCTGGTCAGCGACCAGCGGCTCCTCGGCTGGCTCGCACTGCTGCCCGCCCTGATCGGTACCGGGCTGAACCTGTTGGCACTGCTCGTCACCCAGGGCACCCCGCGCGGACGCCTGCTGCGCCGCTACGAGGCCCACTTGAGCACGATCGAGGGACACCCGCAGCTGAACCTGCCGGCGTTCGTGGAATGTCTCGGCGCCGTGGGGCTGATCGTCGCCGGCGCGTGGACGGTGACGGACCTCCCCGACGCCTGGCGACTCGTCTACATCGCCGTCGGCACGGCGTACGCCTGCCTGGTCTCCTGCTCCATCTTCGACGACAACGCCTGGTACAACCCGGACGTCCGTTCTCCGACCTGGCAGGAGATCGATCGGGTGCTGTGCGGGGTGCAGGTCTGTGCGCTGGTCCTCGTGGTCAGCTGGTGGGCCCCGTGGCAGCCGAGCGAACGCATCGGGCTCGTGGTGGTGGCGGCGATCGGCTTCACCGTGCCGCTCCGCGCAGGAGCGACCCAGCTCCTCGTCGCCGATTTGGAGCCGCTCGTCGAGACCGAGCGGCAGCGTGGCACCCGACTCGTGATCGAGGAGACATCGCGCGAGCTGTTGCCGATCCTGACCGAGCTCCGCCAGCTGGCGACCGAGCTCGGTCCGGACGGCGCGTCCGTGCAGCAGCTGGCGGAGTCGGCACTCTCCGGAGTGGCCGACATCCCCAACCAGGTCGCGCACTCGGTGGCCCAGGGCGAGGGCCAGCCGCTGCAGGTGGTGGCGGAACGACTGATCTCGCTGGCCCTAGCGGCCGGCCGCGAGCTGACCGTGACGCTTCCACCCACCCTGACCCTGGTCGACGAAGACCGCAGACTGGCCAGCCAGGCGATCCGCGATCTCGCGGGCAACGCCATCAGCGCCAGTGCGACCCGGATCTACATCGAGCTCCGCCGGATCGGGCCGCGCCTGGTCGTCATCGTCGCCGACGACGGACGCCCGATTCCCGACGGAGTCTGGAAGTCGGCGGGTTCGAGCTCGGCCGCACTGGAGACGAAGCTCGCGGCGCGCGGAGGCTCACTGACCGTCGAGAACGGCGCCCTCAACAAGGTGGTCGTGGCGACCTGGGGCTCGGCCGGATGACTCACGACTCGACAACGGATCATGGTGTGGGATCCGGCCACCGCTCGGCGGCGCGGGCCCAGTCCGGAAGCCCGGCAGGACTTCCCGGACGGTTGGCGTACGTGGTGGCGAGTCGGCAGGCAGGTGGACTGGTCGCGCCTGCCCTCACATTGCGGATCATCGGGCTCGTCGTCGTTCTCACCGTCCTGCTGCAGCTGGAGGCTGCGCCGCTCGCGGTCGCCGCCTGCCTTCCTGCGGTGGCGATCTGCATGCTGCGCGCGCGGACGGCGCCGGCCCCGGTCGCGACGGATCGGAGTCGTAGGGTGGCCGAGACCGACTCGCCCGCCCGACGACGGACCCGTTGGATCGTGGTCACCTGGATCGACCTGCTCAGCACGCTGGTCGTGGTCGCACTCGCGGGCTGGACGACCGCCGGACTGCCGGCCACGTCGCGCTATCTCGCGGTAGGAGCCGCGGCGATGCTGCACGCCGTCGCGGCCACTCGGCTGTGTCTGAATCCGCGCTGGTACCGGCCCGACCCTCGGCCACTTCGGTTGTCGCGCTGGCTGCGTACCTTCGCCGGTCCGCTCGGCGTGGTCGCCTGCCAGGTGCTGGTGCTGCCCGCTCCATGGGGACCGGGAGAGCGGACGATCGTGGTCTTCTTGACACTGCTGCCGCTTGCCAACGTGGCCCTGACCCAAGATCAGGACCTCACGGTGGGTCGGGTCGTCCAGCTGATCCGGACCGAGGCACAGGACGGTCGGCAGGCCGTGCTCGACGAGCTGCACGGCACGCTGTCGGCCAACCTCCGCCTGTTGGAGCAGGCCAGCCACCCGTTGCGGACGAGCTCGCCTCGGCTGTACGAGCTTGCCGTCGGCGCTAACAGCCGACTGCGCGAGACGCTCACGCTGGCCGATCCCCAGGTCGACAGCTCCTCCCAACCGCAGACCCTGAGCGCTCTGGTCCGCACGCTCACGATGGCCGTCGGCGCGAGCGGTGAGCTGACGATCCACCTCGATCGGCTTGCCGACGCCGATCGAGATCTGATCAGGCTGGTCCTCAATGACCTGCTGAGCACGCTGCTCGCCGGTGGCGCGAATCGCGTCCGGGCAACCGTCGAGCTCACCCACGACGAATTGTGTGTCACGGTCACGGGAGACGGCCGCGGACGGCGGGTCGAGCACCGGCTCGCGCCACTGCGCGAGCGGCTGGCGGCAGCCGGAGGCACGGTGTCGGACCGCCGCGACGTCGATGGTGTCGCGCCTGGCACTGGTGCAGACACTGGCTGGCAGGGGTACGTCGCCGCCTGGCCGGCATCGGCCGGAACTGACTGACACGCCGTACGCCGGACCCGGTTTCCGACGCCGGACCCGGTTTCCGATGAAGGCGACGCGACCCGCAGGTCAGAACGGCGCGTAGGTCAGGGCAGTCGCAGGTCGAGCAAAGCGTTCTCGACGACCTCACACATGGCCGGATGCGGCCAGTACTGGCCGCGAGCGGCATCGTGCGCGCGGGTGCCGAACGACATCGCCTGGATCAGCGGCTGGATGAGACTCGTGGCCTGCGGCCCCACGAGATGCGCACCGATCAGCAGCCCCGTGTCGGGATCGGCCAGCACCTTCACGAAGTTCTCCGTGTCCTCCATCGCCCACCCGTACGCGGTGTCGCCGTAGTCGGCGCGGCCCACGACGTAGCCGATGCCACGCTCATCGGCGGCCGCCTCGGTGAGCCCGACCGAGGCGACCTGCGGCTCGGAGAAGACCGCTTGGGGCACATATCGGTGGTCACTGCTGACCAGCGCGTCGGGATGGAGCAGATTGTGCTGGACGACCCGGGCCTCGTGGTTGGCGACGTGCTTGAGCATGTGGTGCGAGCTGACGTCGCCCAGGGCGAAGACACCGGCGGCGGTGGTCCGCTGGTGCTCGTCGACGACGACGAAACCGTCTCGATCCACGTCGATGCCGGCGGCTTCGAGATCGAGCCGGTCACCATTGGGCCGGCGGCCCGTGGCGATCAAGAGTACGTCTGCAGCGACCTCGCCCGGCGAGCTCCCGGTGATCGTGACCAGCACACCGTCGCCGTCCCCCCCGCCAGCCCCATCGCGGGTGCCACCGCCTGGTCCGCCACCGCCTGGTCCGTCACCGCGGTCCCCGCCACTCCGCGGAGCGACGCCGGCGACCGTGCAGCCGAGTCGGAGATCCACGCGCTTTCCGATCTCGGCGGTGAACCGATCGGCGATGTCGCGATCCTGGCGGCTCAGCAGCCGCGGTGAGCGGTTGATCACCGTGACAGCGGTGCCGAACGCAGCGAAGACATGGGCGAACTCGGCGGCGACGTACCCACCGCCGAGGATGACCATCGACCGCGGCAGCGACTCCAGTCGCATCACGTCGTCGGATGTGTGATACCTGACCTCGGCCAGACCTGGCACGTCGGGGATCACCGGCCTGCTGCCGGCGGCCACGACGACTTTCTCGGCGTCGATGGTCTCCCCGCCGACCAGCAGGCGCCGCGGACCGGTGAATCGGGCGTCATCGGTGAACACAGTGATGTCGGGATCGTCGCGCCGTCCCTGCGCGCCGGCTCGGGAGATGGCGTCGATGCGGGTGAAGATGCGGTCCCGGATCGCGGGCCAGTCGACCACCGGACCGCCCAGATCGACGCCGAGCGGCCGGGCATGCTCCGGGGTGCCGGCGAGGTCGGCCGGGTAGACGTACATCTTGGTCGGGATGCAGCCGACGTTCAGGCAGGTCCCGCCGAAGGTCCCGCTGTCGATCAGTGCCACTCGTCGGCCGCGGAAGCGCTCGTCCACGATCGTGTTGCCCGAGCCGCTTCCGATGATGCACAGGTCGAAGGAACGGGTCACTCGTCCATCCTGCCAGGGCCTGCCGGGGAGCACTCGGCACTACGTCGGCGATAGGTCCACGCTGGGTGGGCGCTGGGTCAGCGCCGGGTTAGCGCCCGGGTTAGCGCCGGGTTGGCGCTGCCCCACGTCCCCGAAAAGTGGTCGCAAACAACAACTCTCACCGGCGTGTCGCTGTTGTTTGCGCCCAGTTTTCCTGGCGATGGAATAATCCCGGTATTCCCTATAGTGAGACAAGGAATTGTGTGAGCGCCGTTTCGACGCTACCGTCGACGGTATGAACAGCAGGCCGGTCGCCGCGCGCGGCTTCAGCCTGCACTCGAGGATCCACGTCGACCTGCAGCGAATGACCAGCGGGGGTTGTCGGGCCTGACCGCCTGATCCCCCGCTCGATCATTTTCCGCTCCTCAGTCAGCACTCGATCCTCGAAGGAAACACCGATCATGCCCACCAAGACCCGTACGCCCGTGAACGCTTCCCAGATCGCGCTCCGCCTCGCCGCCAACCACTCACTGTGGCAGGGGCTGGTGCAGTACGACGCCGACTCCCGCTACTACACCCGGCTCGCCGCCGAGCCCGGCTATGAGGCGTGGCTGCTCAGCTGGCTGCCGGGCCAGGGCACCGAGTGGCACGACCACGGCGGCAGCGCCGGAGCCTTCGTGGTCCTCCAGGGAATCCTGACCGAAGAGCGCGCGGTGGTGCGGCCCGACGGTCCGCCGCGGATCGAGCCCAGCGCCCAGCAGTACGCGTACGAGGCGCTGCGCCCGTTCGGCTCGAAGCACATCCACCGGGTGACCAACCAGGGACCGCGGCCGGCCGTGAGCCTGCACGTCTACTCCCCCGGCCTGCACGAGATGAACTACTACGAGGCGTCCAACGGGCTCCTGCTGCAGACCGGCTCCAGCTTCGCCGGCGTGAACTGGTGAGCGCGATTGCGCCAGCGGAGGCTGGCCTGCCGGTCACTGGTCGTACGCCTCCTACGTCGATCGACACACTGCTCGACCGGGCGCGGAGCCGGCTGCAGCGCGTGACTCCTGCGGAGGCGAGCGGCGCCTGGGCCGACGGTGCCGTGCTGGTCGACATCCGCCCCGCCCTGCAACGGGCGACCCACGGTGAGCTCCCCGGCGCGCTGGTGATCGAGCGCAACGTCTTGGAGTGGCGGCTGGACCCGGCCTCGGACGCCCGGCTGCCGATTGCCGCGTACGACCTCGAGGTGATCGTGTTGTGTCAGGAGGGGTACGCCTCGAGCCTGGCAGCCGCGACACTGCAGGAGCTGGGGCTGTACCGGGCTACCGACGTCATCGGCGGCTACGCCGCGTGGCGCAGCGACCTCGGCTGAGCGCTCGGTCTCTTCCGGTCGGCCGCTCTCCCGCGTTCTGTCCCGCCAGCCCCATTCGCCCGCCCGGTCAGGCGAATGGGGCTGGAACGGGTCCGGACGGGCCTCGTTCGCCCGCCCGGTCAGGCGAATGCCGACCGATCGGGCTCTACCGGGCCACATTCGGACGACCGGGCTGGCAGATGAGGGACGGGCTCGGGCCCATTCGGACGACCGGGCGAATCGGTGCGTCCGGGCCACATTCGGACGACCGGGCTGACATATGAGGTGGTTACGGATGCTTCTGGGCCACATTCGCCTGACCGGGCGGGCGAGTGCGGGTGAGTTGGGGCGGAGTTGGGGCTGAGGTTGGCGGCGGGATGCGGTCCGGCGTGCAGCCGCGCGGGCGGGCGGGGCCCTAGATGCCGGCGTACGAGTGAAGACCCGAGACCAGCAGGTTGATGCCCACGAAGTTGAACCAGAACGATGCCAGGCCGATGATCGCGATGACCGACGCCCGGGTGCCGCGCCAGCCGGCCGTCGAGCGGGCGTGCAGGTAGCAGGCGTAGATCACCCAGGTCACCAGCGCCCAGGTCTCCTTCGGATCCCAGCCCCAGTAACGGCCCCAGGCGTACTCGGCCCAGATCGAACCGGCAGCCACGGTGAACGTCCACAGTGGGAAGGCGAAGGCAAGGAACCGGTACGCCACCGCGTCGATCCGGCGTGACTCCGGCAGCTTGGCGAGGTAGCCCCGGACGCTGCCACGGTTCTCGGCTCGCTTCTTGATCAGGTAGAGGATCGAAGCGACGCCGCCGATGTTGAACGCAGCGCCCGAGATCGCGGCGCAGACGATGTGGATCAGGAACCAGACCGAGTGCAGGGCCGGCACCAGCGGAGCGACGGCAACGTAGAACACGGTCACGGCCAGACCGTTGCCGACTGCGGCGAGCAGGGTCACCGGCAAGCCGAGCCAGCGCATGCCCCACTTGGCCAGCACGAAGAGGTACGCACCGACGAGGAACACCATCGCGCTGATCGTGAACTCGTACATGTTGCCCCAGGGTGCACGGCCGGCGGCCAGCCCACGAAGCACCATCCCCGAAACACTCAGGACGAACCCGAGCACGGTGAGCATCACACCGATCCGGCCGAACATGTCGACCCGGACCGCGGCTACCTCGGCAGTGGAGACGGCCCGTCCCGCAGCTGGCTGGACCTGCGGATCGGCGGGCGCGTCGGCGGCCAGGTCCACAGCTGGTCGAGCAGAGACCTCGGCTCCGACGGTCGCCATCGCCGACTCGCGTACGTCCTCGCCCACCGGGACCTTCCGTGCGGACGCCCACTCAGCGGCATGCGCGAGCATGGCCGCGGCGTAGACCACGACCGAGCTGACCAGCGCGAGGCTGGAGTAGTACGCGTAATTCATCGGCTCTCACTTCGCGATGAGTTCATCGATGCTCACCTCGTGACGGATTCATCGGCGCCCACCTCGTGATGGGTTCATCCTGACGTGCCTCGTTCTGGATCGCCAACGACCAGGCGGTCCGCCAGCTCGGCCACATCCTCGGTGAGTCCGGCCCGAGCATCTGCCCGGTCCAGCCCGCCGACTTCCACCACCCTAGAGCCCGAACCACGCTCGTCGTCATCGCCGGCCGATCCGTTCTCCAGATGCCGCACCCGAACCCAGACCCGGCGGGGCCGGATGAACAGCGACAGGCAGAGTCCCAGCACGGCGAAGCCGATGGCGACGAGTGCGATCGGCATCCCGGGGGTGTCGCCGACCTGGAGCTTCACCCAGCGGTCCCAACCGTCCATGGTCACCGTGCCGAGCCCGTCCGGTAGGTCGTAGGAGTCCCCGGGCTGAAGTGCGAAGCGGACCGGCTGCCCGTTGGCTTTCTTCGACTGGGTGAGGCCGTCGGTGTTCAGGGAGTAGACGCTCTCCGGGCGCCCGGTCTCGGCCTTCGGCGGCCCCGACCAGATGTCCAGCAACAGGGCCGGGTTGAGCGCGTCGGGGAAGGCGGAAACGGGTGCGGAGTCGGCGTTCGTCACGACCGCGGTCGGCAGGAACAGGCCCTGGAACGCGAGTCGCTTCGGCGCGGCGTCCGGCGCCTTGATCACCCCGGCAGACATGAAGTTGCCGTCCTGGGGCAGGAACACCACCGGACCCGAGAACGCGATGTTCCCGTCGCCGTCGCGGACCGTGACCTTCGGGGCGTACCCGTGGGCGACCAGGTGCACGGTGGTCCCGTTGATGTTCAGCGGATGATTCACCTCCAACGTCTCCGCTTTCGGTGTGCCACCGGCTCCCTCGGTGACCTCGACATCGGCCCGGAACAGCCGGGCGGCGCCCCGCTGCACGTCGCCGGTCTCGAACTTCACCGCGAAGTTCTTCACCGTCACCGTGAAGGGATCGAGCGAGGTCTCGCGGAACGCTGCGCCGGCGGTCAGGTCGTCGTACTGGGTCAGTGTGTTGGAGAACCCTTGGCCGACCACGACGACGCTCGTGCCGCGGAAACCGAACATGCCGTTGATCGCGACCCCGAGCAGCAGCACCAGCAGGCTCAGGTGGAAGACGAGGTTGCCGGCCTCGCGCAGGTAGCCGCGCTCCGCCGAGACGGAGTCCTGGGTCCGGACGACGCGGTAGCGAGCGCTCTTCAGATCGGCTTCGGCCCGATCGAGGACGGCCTCGGCCGAGACGGGATCTTCGGGTTCGTTCAGAGGGCGATACTCGTACGCCGGCAGCCGGGCGAGGTTTCGCGGAGTTCGCGGCGGTGGCGTGCGGAGGGCCCGGGCGTACGTGCCGACCCGCGGGATGATGCAGCCGATCAGGGACACGAACAGCAGCAGGTAGATCGCCGAGAACCACGGCGAGGAGTAGACCGCGAACATGCCGATCTTGTCGTACACCGGACCGAGCACCGGATGAGCCGTGATGAAGTCGTCGACCCGGATCGGGGAGATCTTGCGCTGCGGCACGAGCGAGCCGGGGATGGCGGCGAGCGCGAGCAGGAACAGCAGCACGAGCGCGGTCCGCATCGAGGTGACCTGGGTCCAGACGAACCGCAGCCCACCACGCCAGCCGATGGCCGGCGCCGCGTCCCTTTGACGTCGCGCGCCCGGCGACGGATCGGGCGACGGTTCGACCGCGGCCCGCGTCTCGCTGGTATCCAGGTCGCTCGGCATCTCAGATCACCCCCATCTCAGCTGGTCCGCATCTCAGATCACCGGCGTGAAGTTGGCGGCGAGCTGGCGGAGGGAGGCCATCAAGTGATCCCAGGCACCGGTGACGAGCAACAGACCGACGAACACCATGAAGAAGCCACCGAAGCGGAGCACCCAGACCTGGTGGCGTCGGACGAATCCGACGGTCCGGGCCATCTTGGTGTACGCCAGGCCCGCGACGATGAACGGCAGTCCGAGGCCGAGGGTGAAGACGAACATCAGCACCATGCCGCGTACGGCGGTGGCCTCGTTGAGCGCGAGGTTCAGTACGACGCCGAGGGTCGGACCGATGCACGGGGTCCAGCTGAGCGCGAAGACCGCCCCGAGCAACGGCGCCGCGGCCACTCCGACTGCAGGCACCCGGGTGATCCGCAGGTCGCGCTGGCCGATCCGCAGTACGCCGGCGAAGATCAGCCCCAGGATGATGATGATCACCCCGAGCACCCGACTGATCACCGCCGAGTAGCGCAGCAGCGCCTCGCCGGCGGCGCCGACGACGGCGCCGGTGATCACGTACACGACGGCCATGCCCAGCACGAACAGACTGGCACCGGCGAGCATCCGGCGGCGGTGCTCGTTGCCCTCGATCACCTCGGCGGCGCCGAGCCCGCTGGCGTACGCAAGGTAGCCGGGCAGCAGCGGGACCACGCACGGGGAGAAGAACGACACCAGGCCGGCGAGCATGGCGATCGGGATGGCCAGCGCCATCGAGCCGCCGACCGCGGTCTGCATCCAGGTGCCGATGTCCAGGGGGGCCAGGCCCAGAGTGGCCAGACCCAGG
This sequence comes from uncultured Actinomycetota bacterium, assembly GCA_963797165.1. Taxonomy (GTDB): domain Bacteria; phylum Actinomycetota; class Actinomycetes; order Propionibacteriales; family Propionibacteriaceae; genus Microlunatus. The sequence goes on along the minus strand of CAWCOM010000010.1, from coordinate 117,960 downwards.
GTGGTCAGGTCCAGGGTGGCCGGGTCCGGGGTGGTCAGACCCGGGGTGGCCATTTCGAGCGCGATCACGACCGGCTCACTTCCCGGCGGCGACGTCGTCGACCAGGTCGACCAGGGAGTCGGTCGAGATCGTGCCGAGCACACGCGCGGCGATCCGGCCCTGCGGGTCGATGACCAGCGTCGAGGGGATCGCGCTCGGCGGCAGGTCACCGGCGAAGGACAGCAGGACGTTGCCGGTCGGGTCGTAGATGCTCGGGTAGGTGATCTGGAACTTGCGAACGAAAGCCTCGGCCTGCGCCGGGTCGTAGTCCTTCGTGGTGATCCCGAGGAAGGCGGCCTTGTCCTTGGTCTGCCGGCTGGCCTTCTCCAGGTCGGGCGCCTCCTGCCGGCACGGCGGGCACCACGAGCCCCAGACGTTGATCACCACGACCTTGTCGGCGTAGTCCGCGGTGGAGATCGTGTCCTTGCTGCCCAGCTTGGTGCCCGAGACGGTGGCGGCCGGCTTGCGCTGGTCCGGGGGGACGACGGTGACCCGGCTCGCCGACGTACCGACGTAGCCGCCCTCGGTATTCCGGCCACTGTCGCTGCAGCCGGCCAGGACGAGGCACAGCGCCCCGACCACTCCAGCAGCCACCCGTCGGCGCAGCCGAGCTCGGCCCGCCCGCTCCTGTGCCTGCACCTTCCCCGAAAACTGGTCACATACAACAAGTTCACCCGGCGTGTCGCTGTTGTTAGCGCCCACTTTTCGGGGACGCGACGGCTCAGGCACCGGCGACGAACTTCTTGCTCTTGCGGCTCGGGATCAGTTCCCGGGCTGGGGAGGCGTAGCTGACCGAGGTGATCCGACCGTCGGCGTACGTGAACGAGGTCACGCTGGACAGCGCGCACTCGCGCTTGCGCGGATCGTGCGCCAGCCGACGGCCCTCCACATCGCAGCGGGCCATCCAGATCGGCAGCTGATGGGAGACCACGATCGCCTCGTGACCCTGCGCCGCAGCGGCCGCATCACGCATCGCCAGGCGCATCCGCGCGACGATCTCGGTGTAGGCCTCACCCCAGGTCGGTCGGAGCGGGTTCCGGAACAGCCACCAGTTCTTCGGGTTACGCATTGCTGGACCACCGAGCGAGACCAGCTGACCTTCGAGCAGGTTGCCGGCCTCGATCACCCGGCCATCGATCGTCACCGGGAGCGGATACCTGGCCGCGATCGGCTCCATCGACTCCTGCGCCCGCTCGAGCGGCGAGCAGCGCAGGTGGGTGACGTCTCGATCGGCCAGGAACTCCGCCGCTTTCAGGGTCATCTCGCGGCCGAGCTCGGACAGGTGGTAGTCCGGCAGTCGGCCGTACAGAGTGCCGCCGGGATTCTCGACCAATCCGTGCCGGACAAGATGGACGATGGTCCGGCTCTCCGGCTCCTGACCCGCTGGCCCCTCGACGGAGCCCGTCCTGAGCTTGTCGAAGGGCTCGGGGCGCTCGTCCGAGCTCACCGGTTCTGCCCTGGGGTGTGGCGGGCCGCGGCGGCTGCGGCCGCCGGCAGCGCGGACACGATCTTGTCCATCACACCATCATCATGCGTCGCGGACAAGAACCAGGCCTCGTACGCGCTCGGTGGCAGGTAGATGCCGGAGTCCAGCATGCTGTGGAAGAACGCCGCGTACGCACTCGTGCTCTGCCCGGAGGCTTCGTCGTAGTTCCGCACCGCACGCACATCAGCTTGCACGAAGAAGACGCTGAACATGTTCCCGGCATTGGAGATCACATGCGGTACGCCGGCGGCGGACAGTGCGCCGCCGACCTCCGATCGCAGGGTCCCCGACGTCGAGTCGAGGTACGCGTAGACGTCGTCGGTCGCCAGCCGCAGCGTGGTCAGCCCGGCCGCCGAGGCGACCGGGTTCCCAGAGAGCGTGCCCGCCTGATAGACCCCGCCGACCGGGGCCAGATGAGCCATCAGCTCGGCAGAGCCACCGAACGCGGCGGCCGGGAAACCACCACCCATCACCTTGCCGAACGTCATCAGGTCAGCTGCGACGCCGTCCAGCCCGTACTGACCCGAGCGGCTGACCCGGAAACCTGTCATCACCTCGTCGGAGACGAACAGCGCGCCGTGGCGATGAGCCATCTCGGCGAGGAACGCGTTGAAGCCGACACCGTCCACCACGCCCGGCGCGATCACGCCCATGTTGCCCGGCGCCGCCTCGGTGATCACCGCGGCGATGTCGTCACCGTACCTCGCAAACGCCTCCGCGACGGCCGCTCGGTCGTTGTAGGGCACCACGATGGTGTCCGCGGTGGTCGCGGGGGTCACGCCCGGGCTGCCCGGGACGGCACCTCCGGCGACCCGGGAACCGGGCAGGTGGGACAGCGTCGCGACCCCCGAACCGGCGGACGCCAGCAGCGCGTCGACGTGCCCGTGGTAGCAGCCGGCGAACTTGACGATCTTGTTCCGGCCGGTGATCCCGCGGGCCAGCCGGAGCACCGACATGGTCGCCTCGGTGCCACTGTTCACCAGCCGTACCTGCTCGACCGGCATCCGGTCGATGATCTCGGCCGCCAGATCGACCTCGGCGATGGTCGGGGCGCCGTAGGAGGTGCCGTGCGCAGCCGCCGCTGACACCGCCGCCAGCACCTCGGGGTGCGCGTGACCGAGCAGCATCGGACCCCAGGAGCAGACCAGGTCGACCAGCTCGTTGCCGTCCACGTCGTAGAGATATGGCCCGGCCGCCCGGGCGATGAACCGTGGCGTGCCACCGACGGCCCGGAACGCGCGGACCGGTGAGTTCACTCCACCCGGGATCACCGTCTGAGCGCGCGCGAACGCCTCGACCGAGTACCGATCGTTCACGGGCGGAGCCTCTCGGGAGTGAGGAGCGATTCCGGGCGACACTCGCCGAAGGCCGAACGAGGTGAACGGGTCCGGACGTCGCCCGGAATCGGGACGAACGAGCGAGATCTCGCGAAGCCCGCGAACCCGGAGCGCGGAGTGCGACCATTCAACACTGCCGGGCCCACTCCTGGGCCCAGTAGGTCAAGATCATGTCCGCCCCCGCCCGTCGGATGCTGGTCAGCGTCTCGGTGATCGCCGCCTCGCGGTTGATCCAGCCGCGTTCGGCCGCAGCCTCGACCATCGAGTACTCCCCCGAGACGTTGTACGCCGCCACCGGGATGGATACCGCCTCGCGCACGGCCCGCAGCACATCGAGGTAGCCCATCGCCGGCTTCACCATCACGATGTCGGCACCTTCGGCGACATCCAGCGCGACCTCGCGCAGCGCCTCGCGGACGTTGGCCGGATCTTGCTGATAGGTCTTGCGATCGCCCACGAGGGAGGATGACACCGCCTCTCGGAACGGTCCGTAGAACGCTGATGCGTACTTCGCGCCGTACGCCATGATCGCGACGTCCTGTGCACCGGAGACATCCAACGACGCACGGATGGCGCCGACCTGGCCATCCATCATCCCGCTGGGCGCCACGACATGAGCGCCCGCCGCGGCGTGCAGGGCGGCCATCTCGGCGTAGATCTCCACCGTGGCGTCGTTGTCGACCACCCCTTCGGGAGTGAGCACCCCGCAGTGGCCGTGGTCGGTGAACTCGTCCAGGCAGACATCGGTCATCACCAGTGCGCTGTCGCCGACCTCCTCGCGGGCGGTCCGTACCGCGACCGTGAGGATCCCGTTGTCGTCCAGCGCACCGGAGCCCAGAGCGTCCTTACGCTCCGGGATCCCGAACAGCATGACGCCGGCCAACCCGGCCTCGGCCGCCTCGACGACCGCCTTGCGCAGACTGTCCAGCGTGTGCTGGACGACTCCCGGCATCGAGCCGATCGGCCGCGGCTCGGTCGCGCCTTCCGCGAGGAACAGCGGCAAGATCAACTGTCGGGGCTGGACGGTCGTCTCCGCGATCATGGACCGCATCGCCGGCGTGGTCCGCAGCCTCCGTGGTCTGACAACAGTGTTCAACTGCTCGCTTCCCCTTTTTCCAGCTGAGCAACCCCTCCGACTTGTCAGCGTCAGAACCGGTCAGAGCCGTCTCTGACGCTGACAAGTCGGGGGTACGGCGGTGCTCAGACCCGCTTGCGGGTGGTGGGCTTGCGCTGCGACGGCTTCAGCACCTGCTCACCCTCGGCGAGCAGCGCGTCACGACGCTCGGCGGCAAAGCTCGCCAAGGCGTCGGCCAGGTCCACCACCGACGGCTTGCCGGCGATCACGTCGACCCGCAGCCCGTGCTCCTCACAGGTCCGGGCGGTGGCCGGACCGATCACCGCGATCACGGTGGACGGATGCGGCTTGCCCGCGATCCCGACCAGGTTGCGTACGGTCGAGGAGGAGGTGAACACGACGGCGTCGAACTTGCCGGTCTTGATCGCCTCGCGGACCGAGACGTCCGGCGGAGCGGCCCGCACGGTGCGATAGGCCGTGACGTCCTCGACCTCCCAGCCCAGATTGATCAGGCCCGCTGCCAGCGTCTCGGTGGCGATGTCGGCCCGCGGCAGGAACACCCGGTTGATCGGGTCCAGCACATCGTCGTACGGCGGGAACTCCGCTGCGAGCCCGGCGGCGGACTGCTCGCCACTGGGCACGAGATCGGGTTCGATTCCCCAAGACTGCAAGGCCTTCGCGGTGATCTCGCCGACCACCGCGACCTTCAGGCCGGAGAACGCGCGGGCATCGAGGCCGTACTCCTCGAACTTCTCGCGAACCGCCTTGACCGCATTCACCGAGGTGAAGGCGACCCACTCGTAGCGGCCCTCGACGAGACCGCGGATCGCCTTGTCCATCTGCAGCGGGCTGCGCGGCGGTTCGACCGAGATGGTCGGCACCTCTTCGCTGTGCGCACCGTACGTCCGCAGCCGGGCGACCATCGGAGCGGCCTGGTCCTTGGTCCTCGGCACCAGCACTCGCCAGCCGAACAGCGGCTTGGTCTCGTACCAGGACAGCTCAGTGCGCTGCTCCGCGGCCTGGCCGATGATCACGTGGGCCGGATCGACTCCCGGCACCTTGCTGGTCTTCACCACAGTCACCAGCTCGTCGAGGGTCGTGGCGATGGTCAGCTGCTCCGTGCTGCCGCCGTGCAGGGTGACCAGCACATGATCATCGCCAGGCCGACCGGCGGACTTCGCGGCTTCGACCAGGCTGGCGATCATGGACACCACTGTGCTGACGACGACGGTGGAGGCGCTGCCCCACGGAGCGGCACCGGCCTTGCTGAACTTGCCCTCGGTCGCCGAGGCGAAGTGCACACCGCCGCTGTGCGTCAGATCGACACCGGCGTACTCCGGCACGGCGGTCAGGCTGGAGACGCCCGGCACGACCTCGAAGTCGATGCCACCCCGAACGCAGGCAGCGGCCTCGTCGGCAACCGCGTTGTCGAGGAACGGGTCGCCGTGCACCAGTCGCACGACCCGGGCTCCGGCGCAGGCATGCTTCAGCACGAGCTTGGCCCGAGCCGACGGCGACAGCGGCCGGCCGGCCTCGGACAGGCCGAGCGTGGTCACCTCGGCGTCCTCGGCGAGCGTGATCGCCGGATGGGTCAGGATCGGCTGCTGCCGGTCCGAGTCCAGGATCACCGCGCTGGCATCGGCGAGAGCGGCGATCGCACCGAGGGTGAGCAGGTCGGGGTCGCCCGGCCCCGTGCCGACGAAGATCACCCGGCCTCTGGTGATCGGTGACATGGGAGTGGACGCGGAGGTGGACGTAGTGCGGGACTTGCGGACCGACGTTGTGCTCACAGGGGGTTCTCGCGTTCTGTGTTCGGCGCCGACGCTCGATCGGCGCGTTGTACGTGCCCGTCGGGCACTGGCTCGTCGAGCAACTCCGTCAGCGCTTCCCTGGCCGCAGCCGCACCGAACTGCACCGGGTTCTCCGTCATGCCGCGCCGCTGGAGACGGAAAAGGCCCGAGGTCGGTATCGGTCCGCTTTTGGTCGGTTCTGACAAGTTGCTCAGATACGTTCTCCCAATTACGGCGGTCAGAGTCAAATCGAGGCTCATACCACGGACGGATTTGACAATTGCGCGTGCACCGACGGGTGCCGTACAGCCTGCCTCGAGGGTTGCCAGGAATCCTCGCTCTGCAAGGGATTCCGCTCGGCTCACCGGTTCGTCGAGCAGTCGTACGGCGTTCGCTCGCGGCGTACTCAGCGAGTCGTGGATCTCCAGCGCCAGAGCACCCTGCCCAGGCGCGGGCAGCACGTGGTCCTCGGCCACGATGGTGGCCGGAAGGCCTTTGACAACGGTATCGGAGTTGGAGGTTCCCTCCAAAGCATCCAAAAGGTGTCCAAGACGTCGCAATCCGGCGGCTGCGAGGAGAACTGCATCACACGCACCGGCCGCGACCTGGGCGATCCGGGTGTCCACATTGCCCCTGATCGGCACCGGTTCGATAACGATTCCGAGACGATTGCCGAGCTCGATCAGCTGGACGGCGCGCCGAGGTGCACCGGTGCCGATCCGGACGCCGTCCCGCAGGTCGGCCAGCCGAAGGCCGACCAGGACATCTCGGGTGTCCTCGCGAGCCGGTACGGCCGCCAGCAGCAGGCCATCGACCGGCGCGGTCGGCAGGTCCTTGAGCGAGTGCACCGCCACGTCGATCCTGCCCTCCACCAGCGCCTCGCGAACCGCGCTGGTGAATACCCCGGTGCCGCCGATCTCAGTCAGCGCTCGACCGTCGACGTCGCCGACCGTGGTGATCCCGACGAACTCACTGCTCACGCCGACCGCACGCAGCAGCGTGGCGACGTGGTCGGCCTGCGCTCGGGCCAACGGGGACCGGCGTGCCCCGATCCGGATGGGTGCCATCGTCACCACGGCCGACCTTGAACAAGGAGCGCATCGAGGGGGGAGCCTGCCGAGCAGAACCGCACTACCGCGGGACCTCCGGAGACATCACGGCCGCCACCGTCTGCGGGTCGAGGGCGAACAGCTCACGCAGTGCCGCGGCATAGTCGACGGTCGCTGAGTCTGCGGCCAGCTCCTGGACTCGCACGGTCGGTTCGTGCAGCAGCTTGTCGACGACCCGACGGACCGCGCGATGGACCTCCTCGCGCTCCCGCTCGCTCAGCTGGGGCAGCCGCAGATCGAGCCGCTGCATCTCGCCGGCGACAACCTCAGAGGCCATCGAGCGCAGCGCGACCACCGTCGGTGCGACCGCGGTCGCCCGGCGCATGCCGAGGAAGTCGCCGACCTCGGAGCGGACGAGTTGACGAGCGGCCTCGATCTGCTGGGCGGTCGCCGAGTCGAGCTGATCCTCGACCAGCCGGGCGAGGTTGACCAGCTCGACGCCGAGCCCGGTGACGTCGGTCGCCACGTCGGGCGGCAGGGCGAGGTCGACGATGCCGCGTACCCCGGACCCGGTCAACGAGTCACGGGTGATCAACAGCTCCCGCGCGCCGGTGCAGGTGACGATCACGTCCGCACTCTGTACGGCGGCCGGGAGCTCGGCCCAGGTCAGGGCGGTGCCGTCGATCAAGGCGGCGAGGCGCTGTGCCCGGGCGTGGGTCCGATTGACGCAGGTGACGACGGCACCGGATGTCGAGGCAGTACGCGCGGCGAGCGTGGCCATCGAACCGGCCCCGACCACCAGCACCCGCCGCCCCTCCAGGGGACCGATCTCGGCGGCGAGCAGGTCGTACGCGGCCGTGACCAGTGAGCGCCCCGCCGAACCGATCGAGGTCTCGGTGTGCACCCTCTTGCCGACCCGGATCGCCTGCTGGAACAGCGAGTTCAGCACCGTGCCGACCGTTCCGTGTCCCTGGGACTGGGTCAGCGCGGCCCGGACCTGACCGAGGACCTGGCTCTCCCCGACCACCATCGAGTCCAGCCCAGCGGCCACGCCGAAGGTGTGCGCCACGGCGCCTTCATCGAAGTAGACCGCACACCGGTTCTGCAGCTCGTTCACCGAGAGTCCGGCAAATCGGGCCAGTGCACCGGCGGTGTCCTCGAGACCGCCGTGGAAGCGGGACACCGACGCGTACAGCTCGGTGCGGTTGCAGGTGGACAACACGACGGTCTCGTCGACGTACTCGCTGGTCATCAGCTCGTCGGCGAACTTGGCCGCCGCGGGCGCGTCCATCGCCAGCTGGGACAAGAACTCGACCGAGGCGGTCTTGTGCGACACGCTCAGCACGAGAATGCTCACGAAACGACACTCCTGTTCGGCAAGGAACTGGCATCACGGCCGGCGGCCGCAGGCTCATCGGCCTTGCGTTGCTCGTGGTACGCCAGGATCTGCAGCTCCTGGCCGAGATCGACCTTACGGACGTTCACGTCACCGGCGACGCTGAGCACGACCGGCGCGAAGTTGAGGATGCTGGTGATGCCGCACTCGACGAGCCGGTCGGCGACCGACTGGGCCGCTTCGGCGGGGGTGGCGATCACCCCGATCGCGGCACCGGTCTCGGCGACCAGCCGCTCGAGCTCGGACAGCTCGGCGATCGCCAGACCATGGATGCGCCGACCGACCAGCTCGGGTGCGGCGTCCACCAGCGCGACGATCCGGAAGCCGCGGGAGGAGAAACCGGAGTAGTTCGCCAGCGCCGTGCCCAGGTTGCCGAGACCGACGATGATCACGGGCCAGTCGTGGGCCGACCCGACTTCTCGTCCGATCTGGAACCGGAGGTACTCGACGTCGTAACCGACCCCTCTGGTGCCGTACGACCCCAGGTAGGACAGGTCCTTGCGCAGCTGGGCCGAGCTGACGCCGGCTGCTTCGGCCAGCGCCCCGCTACTGATCGTGTCCACGCCGCGCGCCGCGACGCTCGCCAGCTCGCGGAGGTAGACCGGGAGCCGGGCGACGGTAGCCGACGGGATGCCTTTGCCGGTGCTGCCAGGGCTGACGGTATTGACCGTCGGGACCGCGCCGACCCGAGCGCCTGGCAGCGGCCCGGTGGAGAAGACCGACCCTTCGATACCGGACCCGAGCGGCGCGGCGGCGCGGGTCTGGCTGGCCACATCACTCCCGGTTGTCGACGGCGGACAAAGCATCCACACTCTAGGAGCTTGTGAACGTGTGAACAAATGCGGTCCCCGAGCCCCCGCGCACTTCCCCGAAAAGTGGTCACCAACAACAACGACACGCCGATGGAACATGTTGTACGTGACCAGTTTCTCGGGAGTGGCTAACCGGGGGCGTCGCGCTGGGCGAGATAGGCGGCGCCGCGTCGCGAGATGCGGTAGCCGATCTCGAGGCTCTCGGTGAGTCCGAGCGACTTGAGCCGGCGAATCCTGAGCTTGAAGTACTGCCGCTCCAGGCCGGCCTCGGCGGCCAGCTCGGTCGAGACCACGCCGGGGTTGCGCTCGATCAGCCGGAGGGCATCCCGAGTCCAGGGCGCATCCGCCGCAGCGTCCATCCGGTCGAGCCGCCCGTCGATCTCGGTGAGCTCGTCCGCGCTCAGCTCGTCGTCGGAGCGGAGCGCGACGCGTGGGTCCGGTCCCGACCAGACGGATGCCGATCTCGTACAGATCGCCGGTGCCCTTGGTGCCGGTCCACTTCTGCAGGGCGGCGAGCGAGCCGAACGCTGCCCGCCGGGCATCGTCATCGGTGATGGCAGCCGGATCGACCAGCTCGATCGACGTCACCTCCACGACACCCGCTCGGGTGGTGAATCGAGAACCGACCCGGGGCCGGACGACCGTCCAGCGCCGGTACGTCCGATCGACCTGGCCCTCAGCCAGGCCGGTCAGCGTCGGTGCATTGAACAGCATGACAGCGAGTCAGTCGGCGCGGCGACGAAGCGCGGCCCGAAGCCGGTCGGGGTTCACCCGCCAGTAGTCGTGCTGCTTGCCGTCGACGAACGTCACCGGGATCTCGTCGGTGTAGCGCCTGGTCAGCTCAGTGTCACCGGTGATATCCCGTTCGGCCCAGTCGGCGGACTCCTCTGCGCACACTGCCGCGATCACGGCCTTGGCGTCCTCGCACAGGTGGCACCCGGGTCGGACCAGGACGAGCACCCGCGGTTCAGCCACCGCCGGACTCCTCGGCCAGCTGTCGACGCAGAGCGCCGCGCCGGACCAGTCCGGTGATGGTCCGCGGCAACCGGTCGACGCTGCGGACCTCGCGCGGACGCTTGTACGGCGCGAGCCGGGAACGGCAGTGCTCGGTGACCTGCTCCGGTGTCGCCGTACCGGAGACGAACGCCACCATCCGCTGTCCGGCGACCGAATCGGAAGCGCCGATGACGGCCACGGCATCGACGCCCTCCAACTCCGCGATCACCTGCTCGACCTCGGCGGGATAGATGGTGAACCCGTTGACGGTCAGCAGGTCCCGGACCCGGTCGAGCACGAACAGCTCCTCGCCCTGCAGGTAGCCGAGGTCCTCGGTGTTCCACCACCCGTCCTCACCGGGCCCACCGGTGGCATGCGGCCAGTAGCCGGAGAACAGCATCTCGCCCCGGACCCAGATCTCTCCCGGCTCGTCGTCGGTGCCATCGCCGATGCGGATCTCCACCCCGGACAGGGCGTGCCCGACGTGGCCGGGCCCGAGGAGCTGTCCGCCGAGGGTGCTGGAGACTCCTCGACCGGTCTCGGTGAGGCCGTACGCCGGCTCGATCCGCAAGCCGGTGCGTTCGGTGAACTCCCGGATCAGCGGCCAGGGCAGCCGAGCACCGGCCGAGATCACTCTGGTCACACTCGCCAGCGCGCTTCGCAGATCGGTACGGTCGCGCGCCGAGCGCTGCAGGAGACGGAAGATCTGCGGCGGTGCCAGTGGGAGATGCGTGATGGACTCGTTGGTGACCAGGGCCGCCAGGTCCGCACGATCGTCGGCGACGACCAGCCGGCAGCCGGTGGCGATCCAACCGCCCAGCACGCCGACCAGGCCGTACGCGCCTGAGAGCGGCAGCGCCAGCCCCACGACGGACTCAGCCGTCGGCTGGCCGGGGCTGTCGTCGAGACCGGCCAGCAGCGCCCGGTGGCTGAGCATCACCGGCCGCGGCTCCTCCGCGGTCCCGGCGGTGAACAGCAGCACCGCAAGCGCCTCCCGATCGGGCGGGGAGAGCACCGGTGCTGCGTCCGGATCGGCCAGCGCAGCGAGCCCTTCGGCGGTCAACGGGAAGGTCTGGATGTCGCCACCGAGCTCGATGTCGCTGGTGGTCAGCAGCAGCCGAGCGCCGCTCGAGGCGAGCCACTGCCCAGACAGCTCGCTACCGGCCCGGACGCCGAGCGGGACCGCGACCACGCCGGCGCGCAGGGCGCCGAGGTAGGCGAGGACGTATGAGATGGAGCCAGGACCACGAAGGGCGAGTCGGTGACCGGCGAGGATGCCGTGCCGGGCCAGTCCGGCGGCGACGGCCGAGGTCTCCCGGTCGATCTCGGCCCAGGTCAGGCTCCGACGATCCGCGCCCGGCTGGACCAGAGCGATGTCGGCGGGGCGATCACGGGCGTTGCGGTCGACCAGATCGGCGAGATTGGCCACGGGCGGGACGTCGGCAACCACCGCGTCGACGTCGATGTCGTCGTCTTGGCCGTCGAGCTCGACCGTCGGTAGGGAGGTGGGCAGCGGGCTGTGGTGTGTCGCGGATGCCGGCGGAACCACGCCGGGCGGCGGAGGGTCAGGCGGCGACGGGGACTGGCTCGAAGTGCTGGACGCGGCCACTGGACGAGTCTTCCACGGCGCAGCGCACGACGCGAGACCGAGGCGGTGTAGGGGAAAGCGGATGGCCGCGGCGGAGCTGCGGCTCGCCGTCGCCGGTTTGGTTAGGGTTGCAGTGTGAATCAGCCGCCGGATGCCGCCGAGCAGCGGCCGGCGACCGAGCCCGTGATCCAGCAGGATGTGCGCGCAGCTGCGTTTTTCGACCTGGACAACACCGTCGTCCAGGGCGCCTCGGTCTTCCATCTTGCGAAGGGGTTGTATCGGCGCGGGTTCTTCCCGACCGGACTGATCCTCAAGGGGCTGTGGATCCAGATCTACTTCCGGATGATCGGCGGTGAGAAGGACGCCCACATCGAGGACGCCCGGGCCACCATGCTGAGCTTCATCGAGGGCCACACGGTGGCCGAAGTGGTCGATGTCGGCAACGAGGTCTACGAGGAGTTCATCGCCCCACGGATCTGGCCCGGGACCCGGGCGATCGCCCAGATGCACCTCGACGTCGGCCAGCAGGTCTGGCTGGTCACCGCCGCGCCGATCGAGGTCGCGGGCCTGATCGCCAGCCGGCTGGGTCTGACCGGAGCGCTCGGCACCGTTGCCGAGCACGTCGAAGGGGTCTACACCGGTCGCCTGGTCGGCACGCTGTTGCACGGACCGGCGAAGGCCGACGCCGTACGCGCCCTTGCCGAAGAGCACGACCTCGACCTGGCCCGCTGCTTCGCGTACTCCGACTCCTACAACGACCTGCCGATGCTGTCGCTGGTCGGGCACCCGTGCGCGATCAACCCGGACCGTCGCCTGCTCGACTACGCCGAGGACCACGACTGGCAGATCCGGGACTACCGCTCCGGCCGGAGGGCGGCCCGGATCGGTTTGCTCGGAGCCGGGGCGGCCGGCGCCACCACCGGTGCGGTCGCCACGGCGCTGGCGCTGCGCCGCCGACTCAAGCACTGACGACCGCGACCGCCCGGCGCTGGCCGAGCAACTGGTTGCCCCACGGTCCCGTCCCCGAAAAGTGGTCGCTAACCACAACTTCTGTCGGCGTGTCGATGTTGTTGGTGACCAGTTTCGGGGGCCGGGGCTCTGGACGTGGGCGAGCCGGTCGTCAGCGCCGGTTGGCGAGCACATGGGCCACGACGTACGCGATCCCCAGGTAGAGCACGAACGCGAACATCCCGATCATCGCCAGCTGCTCCGGTCGGCCGCCCGAGACGCCCGCCAGTCCCAAGACCAGCACCGCAGCGGCGATGAGCGCCAACGCACCGGCCCCCAGGTAGCCGAAGCTCTCCAGCTGGGCACGGACACCGGATCCCATCCCGCGGGTGCGACGGAGCACCAGCACCGTGAAGGCCGCCGTGGCGAGCATGATCACGACGAGGACCCCGTACACGTCGCCAGGCTATGCGCCGAGCCGCGGATCGCCTCGTCGACCGTGGGAAGGACTTCCCGATGTCGCGGAAAAAGTGCGGGCCAGTGGACAAATATCCGCCCCTGGCCCGCTCAGCCGGCGTCGATGCGGACCAACTGGCCCGCACTTTTTCCGCGAGCGAGGGTGATCACCCGATCGCAGGCCTCGGCCAGAGCACGGTCGTGGGTGATCACCAGCACCGCTGCCCGGTCGGAGAGCTGCCACAGGTCGTCGAGCAGGGCGGTCGCGGTCGGTGCGTCCAGGTGCTCGGTCGGCTCGTCGAGGACGAGGACGGGGTGCGGGCGGACCAGCAGGCGGGCGAGTGCGATCCTTCGGGCTTCCCCGCCGGAGACCTCGGTTCCGTGCAGGCCGACCAGCCGATCGAGTGGCAGATCGAGCCGAGCGGCAGCCAGGGCCGCTGCGATCTCTGCATCGGTGGCATCCCGGTTGCCGATCCTCACGTTCTCCGCCACCGAGGTGTCGAACAGGTACGCGTCCTGGGCCAGATAGCCGATCGGCCCGTCCACCTCGACCGAGCCGGCCATCGCCGGCAGCAGACCCATGATGGTCGCAGCAATGGTGGTCTTCCCGGATCCGCTCGGCCCGACCAGGGCTACCCGTTCGCCGGGCGAGACGGTGAGGTCCAACCGCGCGACCATCGGTTCCCAGCCCGGCCAGCCGACGGTGAGCCCGTCCAGCTCCACCCGGCCGGGGTCGTCGGCGAGGACGTCCGGCGCCGGCTCGGCACGATCGGGCGTCCCGACGACCGGAGCGTCGAGCACCTCGCGGACTCGCCCGAGGGCAACCCGCGACCGGGTCAGCGCGAGCCAGGCGGCAGGCAACGCGGTGAGCACCTCGTGCAGAGCGAGCGGGGTGAGGACGAGCACGGCCAGCTGGACCGCCGGCAGGGTCTCGGCCGCAACCTGGCGCGCGCCGATCGTCAGGGCCGCCATCACGGCAAGGGCGGCGGCCAGCACCTGAGCCGCTGCGGCCAGACCACTGGTCCAGGCCAATCTCGACTCGGCCCGTCGCAGTCGGGCATCGACATCGGCCAAGCGCTCGAGGGCCATTGGACCGGCCCCGTAGGCCAGCAGATCAGGCGCCGCCTCGGCGATCTCCGTCGCCACCTGGGCCAGCTCTCCGCGAAGCGGGGCGAGCGTTCGAGACGCAGACGCGGCCGATCGCCGGGCGCCCAGCGGCACGAGCACGCCGGCGATCAGGACAGAGACGCTCACCGCGACGCCCGCGGCCGGCGACAACACGGTGAGCACCGTTCCGGTGGCCACGGCAACCAGCCCGGCCGAAGCCATCGGCACGACCGCCCGGACGACGAGATCCTGGACGGCCTCGACATCGTTGACCACCCTCGACAGCAGGTCGCCGCTGCGCCTGCCGACCCAGGTGGATCGAGCAAGAGCCCGGTACGTCTCGAGCCGCAGGGCGGCTTGCAAGCGCAGCGCGAGATCGTGCCCGACCAGCCGTTCGGCGTAGCGGAAGACGCCTTTGCCGAGTCCGAAGGCTCGCACCGCGACGATCGCCACCATCAAGTACAGCACCGGCGGGTGCTCCGCAGCACGCGACAAGAGCCATGCCGACGTACCCATCAGAGCGACGCCGCAGGCGCTCGCCAGGGCGCCCAACCCGATCGCGCCGAGTAGCCGGCCCCGATCACCGCGGTCGTGCAGCAGCTGGTTCGCCCTCATCGCGCACCACCCGCCAGCGCCGGCGAGGGCAGCTCGACCACCCGGTCGGCCGCCGCCAGCACCGCGCCGCGGTGGCTCACCACAAGTGCACCCACGCCCATCGACCGCAGCCCCTCGATCACGGCCAGCTCGGTGTCGGTGTCCAGGCCAGCGGTCGGCTCGTCGAGCACCAGCAGCTGACCACCGCCACAGTCGATCCGCAACAACGCCCGGGCAACGGCGACCCGGCGCAGCTCCCCGGTCGACAGCCCCTCGCCGCCGGCGCCGAGCTCGACGGTCTGGATCAAGCTCCGCCGCTCCCGCCCGACGCAGCGCGTCGCGTACTCGAGATCGCGGCGCGTCCGGTGCCCCGATCACGACGTTGTCGGCAATCGTGCCCGCCATCAGGGCAGGCTGCTGCGGCACCCAGGCCAGGCAAGACCGCCAGTGGTCCAGGTCCAGCTCGGCCAGCGAGACTCCGCCGATCAGCACTCGTCCGCTCGTCGGGCGGACGAGCCCCAACAGCACCGCCAGCAGGCTCGACTTGCCCGCTCCGCTGGTCCCGGCCAGCGCGACCAGCTCACCGGGACCGATGACCATGCTCACTTCTTGTACGGCCGCCCGAGCAGTCCCCGGGTAGCGGACGGTGACGCGGTCGAGCTCGATCACCGAATTTCGCAGCTCGGGGACGTCACGGCCACCGCCGGGCGGCCGTGGCCGGGCGGCGTCGATCAGCGCAAAAGCCTGCTCCGCAGCGGCCACGCCGTCGGCGCTGTCGTGGTAATGGACTCCGACCTGACGCAGTGGCAGGTACACCTCCGGCGCAAGGATCAGCACGAACAGGCCGGTGAAAAGGGTCAGCTCACCGTCCACCACACGTAGCCCGATGCCGACGGCCACGAGAGCCACCGACAAGGTGGCAAGCAGCTCCAGGACGAGCGCGGAGAGGAAGGACAGTCGGAGTGTCCCGATCGTCTCCGCGCGATGGACCTCGCCGCTGCGGCGCAAGCCCTCCGCCTGGGCTCTTGCACGGCCGAAGACCTGGAGTGTCGGCAACCCCGCCACCAGATCGGCGAAGTGGTCGGCCAGCCTTGCCTGGACCGTTGCCCGACGACGGACCCGGGCAGCGGTGAGTCGCCCGACCAGGACCATGAAGATCGGAATCAGCGGAACCGTCGCGGCGACGATGATCACCGACACCCAGTCGGCGGTCCAGATGGCGGTCCCGACGACGACAGGGACGCTCACCGCGAGCACCAGCTGCGGCAGGTAGCGGGAGAAGTAGCCGTCCAGGGCATCCAGTCCCTGGGTGATCACGGCGACGAGCGCGCCCGGCTTGAGCTCGGCAGCGGCACTGTTCAGCCGGGCGCCGAGGATGTCCTGCCTCAGCTGGGACTTCACCGCCGCCGCCGACCGGGCGGCGACCACGGCATCGAGCCAGCGCAGCGCTGCTCGCGCGACGAAGACGATCACCAACGGCGCGGCGACTGCCCGGACGCCCGTGAGATCGCGGCGCTCGAAGGTCTCGGCGATCCCGGTCGCGAGGAGCCAAGCCTGGGCGACGATCAGCAGAGCGGTGAGTGTACCGATCGCCGCGCCGAAGACGAGATAGCCACGGGTGGCTCGAGCGCGTTGCAGCAGTCGACGATCGACGGGACCAGTGCGGGCGCCAGCCATCTCAGTCGGCTGCGGTCGCCGCCCGTCTGCGGTGCTCACGAAGACGTGCTCGTGGCAGTTTCCGGCAGCTGTACGTCGTCGCGGATCGAGGAGATGTCGAGCCGCTTCCGGAAGAC
This sequence comes from uncultured Actinomycetota bacterium, assembly GCA_963797165.1. Classification (GTDB taxonomy): domain Bacteria; phylum Actinomycetota; class Actinomycetes; order Propionibacteriales; family Propionibacteriaceae; genus Microlunatus. The sequence goes on along the minus strand of CAWCOM010000010.1, from coordinate 101,494 downwards.
CCAGTACGTCCAGACCTGATAGGCCATCACCACCGGGGTCATGATCACCGCCGCCCAGGTCATGATCGTCAAGGTGTAGTGCGTCGACGCCGCGTTGTGGATGTTCAAGCTCCACGCCGGGTCGAGCGTGCTCGGCAGCACATCCGGGAACAGCGCAACGAACGCGGCCGCGAACGTGAACGCGATGGCCGCGGCCGTGCCGACGAAGGCCCAGCCCTCCCGTCCGATCCGGTTGGCTGCCAGCCCACCGACGAGGCCCAGGGCCGCGCCGGCGCTGATGACCCAGCTGATCGAATCGCCGTGGGCCAGGTTCAGCCAGACCAGGAGGACGACGGCAAGCCCGGCGGCCAGCAGACCGATCCGTCCGGCGAACGCCTTCGCGCGTTCCTGGATCACACCGTCGGTCTTCAGCGCGATGAAGATCGCCCCGTGGGTGAGGAACACGGTCAGCGTGACCAGCCCGGTGAGCAGCGCGAAGGGATTCAGCAGGTTGACGAAGCCACCGACGTACTCCATGTCAGCATCGATCGGCACGCCGCGGAGGATGTTGCCGAACGCGATGCCCCAGAGCAGTGCGGGCACCGCCGAACCGATCACGATGCAGGCGTCCCAGCGCTGCCGCCAGGCCAGCTCAGGACGTTTGCTGCGATAGTCGATGGCGACCAGCCGCAGGATCAGCGCGACCAGGATCAGCAGCAAGGGAAGGTAGAAACCGCTGAACAGCGTGGCGTACCACTCGGGAAAGGCGGCGAACGTCGCACCACCGGCAACGATGACCCAGACCTCGTTCGCATCGAAGTGCGGTCCGATGGTGTTGATCACGACCCGTCGCTCGCGGTCGCTGCGGCCGAGGATCGGCATCAGCATACCGACGCCGAAGTCGAAGCCCTCGAGCACGAAGTAGCCGATCCACAAGAAGGCGATGATCACGAACCAGACGACAGTGAGATCCATGGCGTTTCTCCTTCCTCAGTACGCGAAGCTCATCGGAGCGTCGGCGTCGGAGTCGCCCGGCAGCTCCGGTTCGGAGACGTCCGGCAGGCCCTCGCGGATGTACTTCAGCATCAGCCGCACCTCGACGACAGCCAGCGTCCCGTACAGAGCGGTGAAAACGATCATGGACGTCAGCACCTCGCCGACGGTGTTGTTCGGTGACACACCCGCGGTCGTGGTCAGCAGTCCGAACACCAACCACGGTTGACGTCCGGTCTCGGTGAAGATCCAGCCGAACGAGTTCGCGAAGAGTGGCAGCAGCGGCAGGGCGATCAGCAAAGCCGGCCAGTAGCGCGCGCTGGGCGAACGCCCTCTGCGGATCGAGAACAGCAGCCAGGCACCGGCGGCCATCCCGGCGAGGCCGAGTCCGATCATCCAGCGGAACGACCAGTAGGTCAGCGGGATGTTGGGGCTGTACGTCCCCGGTCCGTACGTCTGCTCGTACGCCTGCTGGAGCTCACGGATGCCCTTCACCTCGCCGTGGAAGTTTCCCTCGGCCAGGAAGGACAGCAGGTTCGGGATCTTGATCGCCCATAGCTCGTGCTGGCCGTCGGGCGTGCCGATCGTGATCACGGAGAACGATGCGGGCTGCTCGGTGTCGAACAGTGCCTCGGCGGAGGCCATCTTCATCGGCTGGACCTGGGTCATCACCTTGCCCTGGATGTCACCGGTGACGATGATGCCGAGTCCGGCGATCAGCAGCGTGATGGCGCCGAGCTTGACGGCCGCCCGGAAGGCGATCCGATCGCCGGTCCCCGAGCCCTTGTTGATCTTCCACAGGTGCCAGCCCGCAACAGCTGCGACGAACGCACCGCCGACCATGAAACAGCCGAAGATCTGGTGCGGAAACGTGATCAGCACGACCGGATTCGTCAGCACCGCAGCGAAGTCAGTCAGTTCGGCCCGTCCGCGGGCCTCGTTGAACGTGAAGCCGACCGGATTCTGCATGAATGAGTTGGCGGCGAGGATGAAGTACGCGCTGAGCACGGTGCCAGTGGCCGCCAGCCAGATCGTGGCCAGGTGGAGCTTCGGACTGAGCCGGTCCCAGCCGAAGATCCAGAGGCCCAAGAAGGTCGACTCGAGGAAGAACGCGAGCAGCCCCTCGAGGGCGAGAGGGGCACCGAAGATGTCACCGACGAAACGGGAGTACGCACTCCAGTTCATCCCGAACTGGAACTCCTGGACGATGCCCGTGACCACGCCGAGCGCGAAGTTGATCAAGAACAGCTTGCCGAAGAACTTGGTCAGCTTCAGGTAGTGCTCCTTGCCCGACCGAATCCAGAGGGTCTGCAGTACCGCGACCAGGCCGGACAGGCCGATGGTCATCGGCACGAAGAAGAAGTGGTAAACGGTCGTGATGGCGAACTGCCAGCGTGACAGCGTGACCAGATCCATGAGCACTCCCCTGAGCGGTCGCCGGGCGGCGATGCAGCCGACACTACTACGCAATGTCGTACTCATCAATGTAGTACGTTGGGGGTAGTAGGTGCGGGTACAATTGACCCCGTGAAGAGCCTGGGCGACCTGGAACGCAGCGTGATGGACCAGCTGTGGCGTAGCGCGGGGACGCAGTCCGTCCGCGAGGTCCACGCCGCCATCGGGCGAGATCGCGACCTCGCCTATACGACGGTGATGACCGTCCTCGACCGGCTCGCGAAGAAGGGCCTGGTGGTGCGGGAGCGCGACGGGCGCGCGTACCGCTATGCCGCCGCGCAGTCTCGCGAGGCGCTCGTGGCAGAGGTGATGCACACCGCACTGACCGAGGACCCGGCGGAGCGGACCGCGGCGCTGGTCGCCTTCGTCGGCCGGATCAGTCGCGAGGACGCCGAGGCGATGCGAGCCGCGCTGGCCCAGCTGGAGGCAGCGGACCCACCGTGAACGCGCTCGGCGAGACACTGGCCCTCCCGATTGCCGCCGCGCTCGGCGCCCTCGCGCTCGTCCTGGTCGGCCCGGGGCCGCTGTGGGTCGTCCGCTGGCGGTTCCTTTACCGCGTGCCGCGGGCTGCGGTCGTGCTCTGGCAGGCGGGCACCCTGGCCGCCCTGATCTCGGTCTTCGGTGCCGGCGTGCTGGTGGGGGTCTGGGCATTCGGCCCGTACGCACCGGCTCCGGGACAACGGCCGATCTGGGCGCTTGTGCTGGCCGGTGTGCTCGTCGTGTGCACCCTCAGCGTCGCTCTCCGGCTGGTCTGGTCCCTCGTCGCTGTCGCTCGGACCACCGCGGCGCGCCGACGCCGCCACCGGGCGGCGGTCGACCTGCTCGGCGAGGTCGGCGAGCGGCCCGACGCCGCCGGTCTGCGGGTGCTGGCCGAGCGGCTGCCGATTGCGTACTGCCTGCCCGGCTTGCGCCAGTCGCGCGTCGTGCTGAGTTCGGGCACACTGGCCGTGCTGGACAGAGCCGAGGTCGCCGCCGTCGTCGCGCACGAAACCGCGCATGTCCGCGCACGTCACGATGTCGTCCTCGACACCTTCACTGCGCTGCACCGAGCATTCCCGGTCGTCGTACGCAGTGAGCTGCCCGAGCGCGAGTGCCGCCTGCTGGTGGAAATGCTGGCGGACGACGTCGCCCGTCGACGAGCCGGTGCTCTGCCGCTGGCCCGGGCGCTGGTGGCACTGGCCGATTCCCCGGTCCCGGCGACAGCGCTCGGGGCCGGACGTACTGGAACCCGGCTCCGCGTGGAGCGGCTGGCGCAGCCACCAGAAGGCCCGACCGGCCCGCTCGCGGTGGCGGTCTATGCGCTCGCCGCGGGCCTGGTGGCTACTCCGCTGGTCCTGCTCGGTACGCCGTGGTGGTTGCCGGGCTGAGAGGTCTCCGCCTGGGACCCAGACGGCAGCGACTTCGCGCGGGTTGGTGCTACTTCGCGCGACGTCCTAGCCGCGCGAAGTGGGTCGTACTCGCGCGAAGTCGGCCAGACTGGTTCACGAACGGTACGCGCGGCTTGACGTCCGCGTGGAGGGACGAGCGCGTCAGCTGGGGTAGACGACGACCTTGTCGCCGACGTGGATCCGCGTGTTCGACGGAATCCGGATCGTCGTCATACGGCAGGTCACCTCGAAGCCAGGTCGTCGACGACCAGACCGGTTCCGATACCGAGCATCCAGACGTCCTTGCTGACGGCGATGCCCTGCGGCGTCGGCCACACGCTTCCGGGCTTGTGCAGTGCCGGCGTGCGCAGATACATCCCGACCAGGCCGCCGGAGAAGCCGGTCAGCGCCGCACCGGCGATCACCTGTGGTACGAACGGGACCAGCAGCAGAACACCGGTCGTCATCTCGGCCACAGACAGCAGCTTCAAGAACGTGGTCGGCTTGAGCTTGCCGAGGAACGGGTACGCCCCGGCCGCCATCGCGTGGACACCGGCAGCGCGCTCCTCGTCACCGCTCCATTTCTCGATGCCCGTATGTAGGACGTACGCGCCGGTCGCGAGCCGCTCGGGAAGTCGACGCAAGAAATGAGGGAACGTCATGGCTGATCCTTCGCTAGCCGAACTATCAATATAGCCCGCCGAACCCGCTCGTGCGACCGCCTCGTCGCGCAGTTCGCAGCGGCAACCGAAGCTGGGCTGCGAGCGAGGAAGAAAGTCAGTGTCAGAAAGGCGCGCAGCGAGCGCGAACCCACCAAGAATCAAAAGAACGCACTGCGGCGCTGCATCAACAGCTCGTACAGGGAGTGCTGGATGGTCTCGCGCACCTGGTCGGTCACGTTGAAGACGATCATCGGGTCATCGGCGGCACCGGCGGGCAACTCGTCCGTGGCAATCGCCTCACCGAAGGAAATGATCCACTTACTGGGCAGCGGGATCATCCCGAGCACACCGAACCACGGGAACAGCGGGGTGACCGGGAAGTACGGCACCCCCATCGCCCGCGCGATGGTCGGCGCGCCGGACAGTAGTGGGTAGATCTCTTCCGAGCCGACCACCGCGACGGGCACGATCGGCACCTGGGCCCGAACCGCCGCAGAAACGAAGCCTCCCCGGCCGAACCGCTGCAGCTTGTAGCGATCGGCGAACGGCTTGCCGAGGCCCTTGAACCCCTCCGGATAGACCGAGACGAGCTGATCTGAGTGAAGCAGCCGCTCGGCGTCCTCGGCGCAGGCCAGCGTGGTGCCGATCCGGCGAGCGAAGTCGTGCGAGTACGGCGTCTTGAACACCAAGTCGGCGCCGAGCATCCGCACGTGGCGCAGGATCTCGTCGTAGACGACCGCGTGCAGCACGAGGCCGTCCAGCGGCAGTGTTCCGGCGTGGTTCGAGACCAGCAGCGCCGAACCGGTCAGCGGGATGTTCTCGACCCCGCGGACCTCGACCCGGAACCAGTTCCGCACCAGCGGCCGGATGGCTGGCAGGAAGATCTTCTCGGTGAACTCGGGGTCGAAGCCGAACTCATCGACCGCGTACTCGCCGGTCATCCGTGACCGGGCGAAGCCCACGGCGTCTTCGAGCGTCGTCTGCCAGTCGACGCCGAGATTCTGGGCCAGCGCGAAGAGGCCCTTCAGCGGATCCGCCGCGAAGCTTCTGATCCGGTCGACCGGGACGTCACTCAGGCCGCCGAGCACCTTGCGAAGGACCTCACCGACCTCGTTGAGCACGGCGGCGAGATCGAGCGGCGGCGGCACCGCACCTGTCTGCCAGCCGGAACCACCTGAGTGACCGGACGAGCCGGCAGCCGTCTCGGCCACGCGTACGTCGGCGCCGAGATCGTCGGCCTCGAGCTCCTCGATCACCGGATCCGGCTCGGGCGGCGCGAGCCGTTCTGGCTGAACTGCCGAAGCCCGGGGGGCCGCCTTCCGCGGTCGCGATGTCGCCTTCGTGGGCCGCGGCGGCTGATCGGGCGCGGCGTCGGAGCCCGTCGCAGAGCGAGTCCTGGTGCGGCGTGGCGTTTGCGCTTCGGCGGGCTCGGCGGGCACCGTCTTGGTGGGTACAGGTTTGGGGGGAACCGGTTTGGGGCCCATCGGTTCGACAGGCTCAGCCTGCGTCCGCAGAGCTTGGTCACCAGCTGGCTCCAGCCGATCTGATGGTTTCCGCACAGCCGACGGCGTACGTCCGGGCGCTAGGCCGCGCGCCGCTCGCGACGGAGTCTTCCGGCTGCCCCGGCCGGCGGGGCCCCTGCTGCCGAGCTGGATGATCTCCGCGTCAGCCACCGTCGGCTCCATCGGCGGACGCACGTCCGCGCACGCTGAGCGCCAGCTCGATCTGGTCGAGCGCCGACGAGACCCGAACCGGGTCCAGCAGACCAGGTCGCGACACCCCGACGAACTCCTGCAGCGCCTGCCGGCTGGTGTACTTGGGCTGGAAGCCGATGCCGTCGATCTCCGTCGTTGCGGCGGCGAACCGCGCGGTGGCCATTGCCCGGCCGTACGTCAGCGCGTCCACCATGTCAGAAGAGAAGTCACCCAAGCGGGCCTGCCGAATCAGGCCGGCGACGCTCGGCGCGGCGATCTGGGGCACGCCGATACTCGGTCGCCCCATCATCCGGATCGCCTGGGTCAGCGTGATCACGTCCGGTGCCGCCACGTTGAACGTCCCGGGCAGCTCCTCGCGGGTCACCCAGAGCAGCGCTTCGACGGCGTCGGTCGGGTGCAGGAACTGGAGCCGTGCGTCGAAGCCCATCACTCGCGGCACGACGGGCATGGCCAGGTACCGGGTGACGTGGCTGTCGACGCCGGCTCCCATCAGATTCGCCAGCCGGAGCGTGCTCACGTCGACATCGGGACGACGCCGGGCCAGGCCACGGACGTACGCCTCGATCTCGATGGAGTCCTTACCGAACCCGGTCCGCGGGGAAACTCGGGGCGACATCTCCTCGGTGAACTTCGCCGGGTCGCGCGGGGACGCGCCATACACCGACACCGAGCTCTGCACCACGAGCTTCTCGAACGTCTCCGCCTTCTGGCATGCGGCGAGCAGCTGCATGGTGCCGATGACGTTGATCTCCTTCATCGCGGAGCGGCCACCCGCACTCCCCGCGGTCACCACCATCGCCATGTGGACGACCGTGTCGACCGCGCGCGAGGAGATCACTTTGGCGATGATCGGGTTGCGAATGTCGGCCCGGACGAACGAGACGGCACCCAGGTCATGCCGCGGCGGCAGCACGTCGACGCCGATGACCTCGCAGTCGCCGGCGGCAGCCAGCGTCCTCGCGAAACGGGCGCCCAGGTCGCGCGAGACCCCAGTGACGAGGACGACGCGTGACATGAGACCTCCTGGACGAGATCGTCTTCGGTTCGGCTGCCGCCGAGGCGGTGCGGCCGGCTCTAGGCCGACGCGGCGAACGTTACTTGCCCGCGCGGCGACGCTGGATGCGTGTGCGCTTCAGCAGCTTGCGGTGCTTCTTCTTCGCCATCCGCTTGCGACGCTTCTTGATGACCGAACCCACAGATCTTGCCCTCTCGACCTCCCGAGACGAAGGTCCCGAGATCAACTCACAACAGCTCCCGGGGAGATCCCCCAGACGAATACGTGATCCTACCCGTCCGGGCGACTCGACGGGAATTCGAAGCTTGCGGGGCGGCGGAAGGGCACGAGCGGTCGGAGGTGTGGCGATGACGATGGCCCGCCTTACATTCCCGCCCGGGCGGGCAGATGAGATTTGGTCAGGTCCGACGTACGGGCCCGCGGGACCCGGGCTCGGACAACCAACCCCAGGCTGCGTACGAGCTCGAGCCAGCGCGCGTTCGGACGACCGGGCTGGCAAATGCGGCTGGATTCGGCCCGAACCTGCCCCACTCGGACGACCGGGCTGGCAAATGGCGGCGGGGCGGGCTGGTGAGCGGGTGGGTGGGCAGGGACAGAAGGAGTCGGCCGGGCCGGGGCGCTGGCTAGCGCGCGGATTCCATCGATGCAGTCAGGACGACGGGTGCGTTCGCCGACCCGATAGCGTGGTGGGGTGTCCAGCTACGTCGAGGATTTCTCGTCCGGCGGCGGGAGCCGCACACCGGTGCGCTCATGGGTGGCCTCGGACGCCCCCACGCTCAGCCTCAACGGCGGTTGGCGGTTCCGGCTGCACCCGACCCACCATCGCCTCGACGCCGACTTCGCCGATCCCGACTTCGACGAGACAGCCGAAGGCGCCGCCGAAGACACAACCGGCGATGCGGCCGGTGCCTGGACCTCGATCAAGGTCCCCTCGCACTGGGTGCTGCCGGCGTTCCACGACAGCGGGGAGGCCGCGTACGGCAAGCCGATCTACACCAATGTCCAGTACCCGTTCCCCGTCGACGTACCGTATGTCCCCGACGAGAACCCGACCGGGGATCACCGGCGTACGTTCGAGAACCCGGACTGGGACGCCGAACGCGTGCTGTTGCGCTTCGACGGCGTGGAGTCGGTCTACCGGGTCTGGCTGAACGGGATCGAGATCGGTGTCGGCAAGGGCAGCCGGCTGGTCCAGGAGTTCGACGTCACCGCCGCGCTGCGACCGGGCACCAACGTGCTGGCCGTCCGGGTGCATCAGTGGTCGTCGATGAGTTATGTCGAGGACCAGGACCAGTGGTGGTTGCCCGGCATCTTCCGCGGTGTCACCCTGCTGGCCCGTCCCACGGGCGCGATCGACGACGTCTGGCTGGACTGCCACTTCCGCGATGGGATCGGCAGCCTCCGCGCCGAGATCTCAGCGGCCCCGGACGCCTGGCCGGTCACCGTGGCGATTCCCGAGCTGGACTTCGCCACCGTGCTGGACGGGCCGGGGCAGCCGGAGCGACTCCAGGTCGGCGCGGTCGATCCGTGGACGGCCGAGACACCGCGGTTGTACGAGGCGGTCGTCACCTCCGCCGGGGAGCAGGTCAGGCTGCGGGTCGGGTTCCGCACGGTCGAGATCGTGGACGGGCTGCTGCTGGTCAACGGCTCCCCCATCACGTTCCGCGGAATGAACCGGCACGAGACGCATCCGGAGCTCGGCCGGGTGCACGACCCGGCGTACGCCCGGGAGGACCTGCTGCTGATGAAGAGGTACGGCGTCAACGCGGTCCGGACCAGCCACTACCCGCCGCATCCCGAGGTGTTGTCGATGCTCGACGAGCTCGGCTTCTGGGTGATCGACGAGTGCGACATCGAGACGCACGGATTCGTCTTCCAGGGCTGGGTCGGCAACCCCAGCGACGACCCGCGGTTCGCCGAGGTCTACCTCGACCGGATCCGCCGCACCGTCGAGCGGGACAAGAACCACCCGTCCGTCATCGTCTGGTCACTCGGCAACGAAGCCGGCACGGGCCGCAACCTCGCGGCGAACGCGGACTGGGTGCACCGTCGCGACCCCGGCCGTCCGGTGCACTACGAGGGCGACTACATCGGGGCGTACACAGACATCTACTCCCGGATGTATCCCAACCTGATCGACTCGGTCTCGATCGCCGGCGACTCCGGCGAGATCCCCGACTCCGGGCCGGGCCACGGCCCGCGGATCCGCAGCAAGCCGTTCATCCTGTGCGAGTACGCCCACGCCATGGGCAACGGGCCGGGCGCACTCGCCGACTACGACCAGCTGTTCGAGCGCTATCCGCGCTTCCAGGGTGGGTTCATCTGGGAGTGGCGGGACCACGGGCTGCTCACGCACGCGCCGGACGGCACACCGTTCTACGGGTACGGCGGCGACTTCGACGAAGTCGTCCACGACGGGAACTTCGTGATGGACGGGATGGTGCTGCCCGACGGTACGCCGACCCCCGGCCTGGCCGAGTTCGCCGCCGTCAGTACGCCTGTCGTGATCGGCCTGGATCGCCTTGGCACCGTGACGATCCGCAGCCGCCGGCACACCGCCGACACCGAGGACCTGCGGTTCGTCGCGACCGTCGCGGTGGACGGCGAGCCGGCCGGTGAGGTCGTGCTGGACGTACCGGTGCTGGCGGCGGGCGCGTACACCGAGGTCGGAGTTCCGGCGGAGCTGGACGACCCCGCTGGCAGCAAGAGCCTCGAGTCCGGCGAGCGCTGGCTGACCGTCCGCGCGGAACTGGCCGCCGGCACCGCCTGGGCGCCCGCCGGGCACATCGTCGCCAGGTCCCAGCGGCAGCTGAGTCCGGCCGCAGACCCGGCGCCCTGGCCGGCCGCCTCCGAACGTGCCCTGAGCTTGTCGAAGGGCGGCTCGGCCGCCGCGCCGATCCAGCTCGGGCCAGCACTGATCGATCCGGCCACCGGCGACCTTCGCGAGCTGGTGGGTCTTCCCGTCTCTGGGCCGCGACTGGAGCTCTGGCGCGGGCCGACCGACAACGACCGAAGCGACTCGCGCGGAAGCTATGAGCTGGGTACGCCCGAAACGACCCGAGGCGAGGGTGCCCCGGGGCCGTCGTCGGAGGCCCGATGGCGCGAGCGCGGCCTCGACCGCTTGGTGACCAGAGTGCTGTCGGTCGACGCCGGCGCCGAGTGGTGCACGGTGGCCACCCGGGTCGGCGTGGCGAACGGCGGGCACTTCGTCGACGTCAGCTATCGCTGGCGGACCCTGGATCCCGATGCGGTCGTCCTGCGGGTCGAGGTCTCTCCCTCACCCGGCTGGGACTCGACGTGGCCCCGGGTCGGCGTGCACCTGGAGCTCCCGGCCGAGCTCGGCCACGCGAACTGGTTCGGCACCGGGCCGCTGGAGTCGTACCCCGATACTCGGACCGCAGCTCGGGTCGGGCGCTTCTCCGCGAGCGTCGACGAGCTGAACGTGGCTTACTCGCGACCGCAGGAAACCGGCCACCGGGCGGAGCTGCGGCGACTCGAGCTGAGCGGGCCGTCGGGACCCGCGCTGGTCGTCCGGACCGAGCCCGGCCCAGGCGGCCACCGCCCCGGATTCACCCTGACCCGGCACACACCGCACGAGCTGGACGCCGCGCGACACCCGTACGAGCTGCCGACCGGCGGAAAGCTGCACCTCTACCTGGACGACGCCGTCCACGGAGTCGGGTTCGCGGGCCTGCGGTATCGACGTACTACCTCAGCATGCCCTGTGGCCAGGTCAGCACTCGTTCACCCTGGTCTTCGAGCGACCCTGACCCGAAGCCGCGCTTGGCCCATCGAACACCGATTCGCCCCATGAACGTGGATTCGCCCCTGCTGCAGGCGGGGCAGATCCACCTTCGTGGGGCGAACGCGGTGAGATCGACTCAGAGACCCCAGTGGTGGCTGCAGTGCAGCAGGCGGCTCAGCTCGCGCAGATGGTTGGTGTGCAGCAGCACCTGCACCGACGGTTCCGTCGTTCCGCGAGCGCCGAACCCGGCATAGATGTCGGGAAAGTCGGGTGTGCCGCGCCACGTCACCTTCATCACGATCTCGTGACCGGACAGACCCTGACCACCGCTGTCGGCGATGACCGCACCCGTCATCCCCAGGTCGCCGGAGGTGATCGTCGGCGCGTGCTCCTCCGCCAGCCGGGCGTTGAGCTCGTCGATCTGCTCCATCTCGATCGTGTGGCTCGTCGGGTCGAGCGGATGATGACTCATGCATCGCATTATGTCGTCCGCGCAAGAGCGCCAGAATGCACCCTCGGACCGGATGACGACCCTTACCCGACGATAGCCAACCTGTGAGGCTGATCGCGCGACGCGGAAAAAGTGCGGTCCAGTGGACCCCCAGACCCATGACTCGAGCGGGACCAGGCGCACGCCAGCTGCACTGGCCCTGCCTTTTTCCGTTCGCGGCCCGAGGGGGCTAACCGGTCTGGTAGAACGCCTTCTTCAGGTACGCGTCCAGAGCCTCCTGGGAGACCCGGAAGCTGCGCCCGAACTGCACGGCCTCGAGCTCGCCACCGTGGATCAGCCGGTAGACCGACATCCGCGACACCCGCAAGGTCTCGGCGACCTCGGCAACGGTCCAGAACTTCACCCCGGAGCCGCCGATCGGTGAGACGCCCCCGTGACTGGCCTGCTTAGCCATCCCGATCCACCCTTCTGGGCGACACCCGCTGGCTTCCCTCCAACGTCATGTCGCTACGCAGGTGAGAGTAGTGGCAAATGGGACGTACGAGGTAGTAGTTACGCATCACAATCTGCGACACGCCGCGCGATGTGCTTGACGTCGAGCGGTCAGCCGCGTCGGAGTGACCGAGTTCAGTAGATCCCGGTGTCCAGGCCGAGCTCGGGGAAGACCGCGCGCCGGGTGGCAATGATCGCCTGGTCGACCCGGCTGTTGGGGCTGAAGTTGTGATCGAACACCTCGTACGAGATGTCTGCCCGGTCTCCCATCGTCAGCGGGGCGCCCGCGCCGATCTCTTCCTGCCATGCCTTCGGCGTCGGGGTCTCCGGATCGACCGGCTCGCCGCTGACGATGCCCAGCAGATGGGTCCAGGCCCGTGGCACGACGTCCTGTAGTGCGTATCCACCGCCGCCGGTCGAGACCCAGCGACCCTCACTCACCCGATCGGCCAGCTCGGCCAACGCCAGGTACGACGCCCGCTGGCCGTCGAGGCTCAGCTCGAGATCAGCGAGTGGATCGTGGGTGTGCGAGTCGCAGCCGTGCTGGGTGATCAGGATCTGTGGCTCGTGAGCCTCGACCACGGCCGGGACGATCGCGTGGAAGGCCCGCAGCCAGCCCGCGTCGCCGGTGCCGGGCGGCAGCGCGACGTTGACCGCACTGCCCTCGGCGTCCTTGCCGCCGATCTCGTGCGGAAAGCCGGTGCCCGGGAAGAGGTAGGCGGGCGTCTCGTGCAGGCTCACCGTCAGCACGCGGGGGTCGTCCCAGAAGATCTTCTGGACTCCGTCGCCGTGATGGACGTCGACGTCGACGTACGCGATCCGCTCGCAGCCGTTGTCCAGCAGCCAGTGGATGGCCATCGCCAGGTCGTTGTAGATGCAGAAGCCGCTGGTCCGGTCCGGCATCGCGTGGTGCAGGCCGCCGGCCACGTTGTTGGCCCGCTTCACCTCCCCCGACCAGACGCTCCGGGCGGCTTCCACGGTAGCCATCGACACCCGCGCGGACACCTCATGCATGCCCTCGAACACCGGGTTGTCGGAGTTGCCGAGGCCGAACCGCTCGTCCGGCACCTCACGGATGACCGCGTCGATGTATTCCTGCGTGTGCACCGTGCGCAGTACGTCCAGATCGACCGGCGGCGGCTCGACGATCTCCAGCCGGTCGAGAACGCCCAGCTGCCGGGCCAGCGAGATGGTGTGCCGAACCCGACCCGGACCCATCGGGTGGTCCCGGCCGAAGTCGTACGACGTCAGCTCTTCGGAGAAGATGAGCCGACCGGTCACGAGGCGGCGCCGCTTGCAGTGCCGGCTCCAGCTACGCCGGGGTCTCCGACGGGTTCTCCGTTGGGGGCCTCGCTACGCTTCCGGTCCAGCTGCGCCGCCCGTCGATCACGATCGACTCGGGCCGCCTCGGCCAGGTCACGGCTGCGATCGCGAGCGGCCTCCATCGCCACCATGAACGCGGCGCGGACCCGATGCTCCTCGAGCTTTCGAACGGCGGCCGCGGTGGTCCCGCCCGGTGAGGTGACCCGCTCGCGCAGCACGGTCGGATGCTCGCCGGTCTCCCTCAGCAGCTTGGCCGAGCCGAGCATCGTCTGGACCACCAGCTCGGTCGAGGTGTCCCGCGGCAGCCCGAGGTGCACTCCGGCCTCGATCATCGCCTCGACGACGAAGAACAGGTAGGCCGGTCCGGTCCCGGAGATCGCCGTGACAGCGTCCTGGTACCGCTCCGGCAGGGTGATCACCCGGCCGGTCGCGGACAAGATGTCGCTCACCCGCTGCAGGTGCTCGGCATTCGCGTGGGTGCCTGGCGAGATGGCCGCCATCCCTTCGTCGACCTGCGCTGGAGTATTCGGCATCACTCGGACGACGGGGGTTCCGGCCGGCAGCTGGGCCTCCATTCCGGCGGTGTCGACACCGGCGGCGAGAGAGACGACGAGCGTGCCTGGGCGCAGCGAACCAGCGATCTCGGTGAGCAGGTCGTTCATGTCCTGCGGCTTGACGACCAGGATCACCGTGTCGGCGGAGGCCGCCGCCTCCGGGTTCTCCAGGACCACGACCCCGTACTTCTGCTGCAGCTCGATCTGCCGCTCGGGCCGACGGTCGGTCACGGTGATCTTGTCCGGACTCCAGCCGGCACGGATCAGACCGGAGAGCACGGTCTCACCCATCACGCCCGCGCCGAGGATGGCGAGCTGCCAGTGCTGCGTCATGCCGGTCTGGTCCCTATCGGTCGACGAGTGTTCGGGGTCTGCGTCTTCGCTGGATCTGCGCGCGCCGTCGTTCGGCGCCGGACGTCTGTCAGGCCCGGGCTCCCGAGAGCTGCCGCGCGGCGACCAGCTCCGCGATCTGCACCGCATTGAGGGCGGCACCCTTGCGCAGGTTGTCGTTCGAGACGAACATCACCAGGCCGCGACCCTCCGGCGCAGACTGATCGACCCGGATCCGGCCCACGTAGCTCGGATCGCGTCCAGCCGCATCGAGCGGGTTGGGCACGTCGGCCAGGGCGACGCCGGGGGCGTCGGCCAGTAGTCCGCGGGCCCGATCGGGACTGATCGGATCGGCGAACTCCGCGTGGATGGCCAGCGAGTGCCCGGTGAAGACCGGAACGCGTACGCACGTTCCGGCGACCAGGAGACCCGGACTGTGCAGGATCTTGCGTGACTCGTTGCGGAGCTTCTGCTCTTCGTCGGTCTCCTCGGAGCCGTCGTCGACCAGCGAGCCGGCCACCGGGATCACGTTGTACGCGATCGTGGTGACGTACTTGTTCGGCGCCGGGAACTCCACGGCCCGGCCGTCGAACGCCAGTCCGGCCGCCCGGTCGGCAACGGCACGCACCTGTTCGTCGAGCTCGGCCACACCCGCCCCGCCCGAGCCGGACACGGCCTGGTAGGTCGCGACTTGCAGGCGTACGAGGTTGGCGGCCCGGTGCAGCGGGCTCAGCACCGGCATCGCGGCCATCGTGGTGCAGTTAGGGTTGGCGATGATGCCCTTCGGCGGGTCGATCGCATCCTCGGGATTGACCTCGGAGACGACCAGCGGCACGTCGGGGTCCATCCGCCACGCGCTGGAGTTGTCGATCACGACGGCTCCGGCGGCGGCCACCCTCGGGGCCGTCGCGAGCGAGGCGGTCTTGCCGTTGGAGAACAGGGCGATGTCGAGCCCGGCGAAGTCGGCGGTGGCCGTGTCCTCGACGGTGATCCGGGTGTCCTTGAACGTCAGGGCCTTGCCTGCCGAACGCGCCGAGGCGAAGAACCGGACGTCGGACACGTCGGACATGCGTTCGGCGACCAGCTGTCGCATCACGCCGCCGACCTGTCCGGTGGCACCAAATACACCAACACGCATGCGGCAAGCCTAGAGCCCCCCGGCGTGTCGGTGTGAATCCTCTCCGACACGTGGAATCTGCGCGGCGACGCGGTGAGGCCACTCTCCCGGGTACGGCCGCATCGCGACCGGCTGAGTAGACGTCCCGAAGCGATTTGCGACCCACGGCGACCAAACGCCAGCAATTGACAAACCAGTTTGTCAAATGAGAACGTGGATGAGTGAGCATGCCGGTACGACTGATGGCAGACCCCGAGGAGCTCATCAGCGCACTCTCGCCGATCCGGCGGCGCATCTTGGCGGTGCTCACCACACCGGCATCGGCCACCGAGCTCTCTCCCGTCCTCGGTCTCAGCCGACAGAAGGTGAACTACCACCTCCGCGTGCTGGAGCAGCTCGGACTGGTGGAGCTCGTCGAGCTGCGCCAGCGTCGAGGCTGCACGGAACGTGTGCTGCGCCGCACCGGCGAAGTGGTCGTCGATCCGACTGTGCTCGAGCCGGTCGCTGACGATGAAAACAGACCCTCGGATCGCGCCGGCATCCGCGACCGGCACGCTGCCGAGCACCTCGTGGCGACCGCCGCCCGTATGGTCCGCGAGGTCACCCGGATGCAGTCCGCGGCCGCTCAGCGCGGCCAGCGACTGCTCACGTTCACGGTCGAAACCGAGGTGGGATTCGCCCAGCCGTCGGATGTGCACCGGTTCACCGATGAGCTGGCAGCGGCGCTCGCCGGTGTCGCGGAGCGCTTCCACACCCCCGGCGGACGGACGTACGCGGTGACGATCGGCGGGCATCCCGCGCTCGCCCCGTCGACACGACCGGCCAGCCCAGAACCAGCCAGCCCGAGAACCGGCCAGCCCAGAACCGGCCATCGGGAGCAGCACCCGACCGGCCGCAACCACTGAACCATCCGCCGAGACCAGAGGGGACATGCCATGACCCCCGACGACGGGACCCAGCCGAGCGAGTCCATCGATTCGAGCAGGCCCGTCGATTCGCACCGGCCCGTCGATTCGCACCGGCCCGTCGATTCGGGCGGGGGAGCCGACGGGCCGCCGATCCCAGAACCCGAGTCCGTACGCCTCACCGGCACCGACGAACGGCCGGTGATCGAAGTGACCGTCGCCGCTCCGGTCGCCATCGTCTGGGCGCACCTGCGCGATCCGGAGCTGATCCGCCGCTGGCACGGCTGGGAGGATCCCGGGCTGGACGCGGAGATCCAGTTCATCTACGTCGAGCACTCCGAGGCCGACGACGAGGCGCGCGTCATCCGCGGCCGGGGCGGACCGGCCCCCGGTTCGTACGAGCTCGGCGACCGGTTCGACCTCGAGACGAGCGGACCGGAGACCACCGTCGTGCGGATCACCCGCGGTCCTCGCGGCACCGATCCGGACTGGGACGCGATGTACGACGACGTCACCCAGGGCTGGACCACCTTCTTGGCGCAGCTCCGGTTCGCGGTCGAGCGACACCCCGGCGTCGACCGGCGGACGGTGTTCCGAGGCAGGTTCGGCGAACCCGGGCCTCGCGCGCTGGACCTGCTGGGCGCCGACGCGCTGCCGACGGCGGCCGAGTCGCCGTACCGGCTCGAGGTTGCCGGACTGCAACCGATCGCCGGACGGCTCTGGTTCCGCACACAGGACCAGATCGGACTTGTCGTGGACGACTACGGCCCCGGACTGGTGATCATCGCCGACAAGCCTGGCGACGACCCGCAGAGCACCGTCGTCTCGATGATCATCGTCAGCACGTTCGGGCTGACCGACGACGAGCACGCCAGCGTCGAGGCACAGTGGTCGGCGTGGTGGTCGAACCACCATCCCGAGTCGGAGTCCGCCGCCACACCGGACGCCTGACGCCACGACTGAGCCCGACTCCCACCCGAACAGACCCGAAGTGGTACCCCGGCCGAACGGTCTGATTCACCGCACCAGGCCGAGGATGCCGACCGTGGCCGCCTCGACCACGTCGTCCAGCCAGACGGGGAGGTCGCCACCGACGTACGGCCGGACCAGCCCGTACGGAGACTGCCGCACGGCGATGCTGATCAGCCGAGTCCGGGTCGGGGTCACCCGGCCCCAACGTCGCCGAATCAGGTCCGCCTGCAGCAAGAGCAACGGGTCGTTCAAGCGGACCACCTCGTCGCGGATCGACTCCGGCGCCGTCCGGACGGCCGCCTCGTGCCGAAACAGCACCATCGTCGCAGCGACCTCCGGATGCATCCGACAGAACCGAGGAATGTGCAGTGCGGACTCGATCAGGGCGCGATCCGGGTCCTCCAATGCGGCCGCGGCGAACAGTCCTTCATGGAATCGCCTGATGCTCCGCACCCAGAGGCTGACCATCAGCGCCTCGCGCGAGGGGAATCGGTAGTACAGCGATCCGACTGGCGCACCGAGTTCCGCAGCCACCTGAGCAATCGTGGCCCCGGGGCCATGGCGTGCCACCACGACCGTCGCCGCATCGAGGATCGAGGCTTCACTGAACTTCGCCGGCCGCGCCACAGAACGAAGCCTAGCCGTCCAGCCGATCGATCAAAACCATTGCGATTCTCTGTTCTAGAATCTATCCTCTAAAACATGAGCGAAGAACCGATCACTGATCAACTACGCGGGATGACGACCCTGGCCGACGCCCTGTCGGATGCGCCATTCACCGAGCGGCACGCACGGGTGATCTACGCGCCACCGGCCGTGGTCTGGGCAGCGCTGATGGAGTTGCGCTGGACCGATCTGCGCAGCAGCAAGCCGTTGATCATCGCTCGCTCGGCCGGACTGCGTTCGGTCCGGCCGGTGGCGATGGTGGACGAAGGCCCCGTTGTCACCGTCGCCCTCGATCCGGAGCGGCGCTGGGTCGGCGGTCGGATCGGCAAACCGTGGCGCGCCGTCCCGAGCCTGGCGTCGGACCCGCGGTCGTTGGAGGACCTGGCCGCGTTCGGCGAGCCGGGATGGCTCAAGTTCGGTATGGAGTTCGTGCTCGAACCGCTCGGTGCAGATCGGACCGTGGTCACCACCAGCACGATGTGTGTCGCGACCGACGAGGTGGCTCACCGACGCTTCACCCGGTACTGGCGCCTGATCCGACCTTTCAGCGGTCTGCTCCGGCTGGACATGCTCGCTGCCCTGGCCCGGTCCTGCGCGAGAATGCAGGCTCAACCGACGAAAGAGGCGGGCTCGACAAAAGAGGCGGGCCCGACAAAAGAGGCGGGCCCGGCAAAAGAGGCACGCTCGGCAAAAGAGGCGGGGTCGACCAGCCAGCCCGCGTCGACACCGGCCGCCGCCTGAGCGGCGCTCAGGACACGTCGTCGTCGACCCAGTCGAGGGTGCGCTCGACCGCCTTCTTCCAGTTCCGGTACAGCCGGTCACGATCCTGCGCACCTGGGCCGGGCTGCCAGCGCCGGCCCTCGACCCAGTTGTCCGTCACGTCCTGCTCACCAGCCCAGTACCCGACGGCTATCCCGGCCGCGTACGCAGCGCCGAGCGCCGTGGTCTCGGCCACCTCCGGCCGGACGACGTCGACGGCCAGCTGATCGGCCTGGAACTGCATCAGCAGCTCGTTCACCACCAGCCCGCCATCGACCTTGAGCTCGGTCATCTCGGTCCCGGCGTCGGCGTTCATCGCCTCGACAACGTCCCGGGTCTGATAGGCGATCGACTCCAGCACGGCACGGCACAGATGCTTCTTGTTCACGTAGCGGGTGAGGCCGACCAGGGCGCCACGAGCGTCGGAGCGCCAGTACGGCGCGAACAGCCCCGAGAAGGCCGGGACGATGTACGCCCCGCCGTTGTCGTCCACCTGGCGGGCGAACGTCTCGATCTCGGCCGCCTCCTTGATCAGGCCGAGGTTGTCACGCACCCACTGGACGAGCGAGCCGGTGACCGCGATCGAACCCTCCAGCGCATAGACCGGGTCCGCGTCGCCGATCCGATAGCAGACCGTGGTCAGCAGCCCACGCTCGCTGTGCACCGGTGTGGTCCCGGTGTTGAGCAGCAGGAAGCTGCCGGTCCCGTACGTGTTCTTCGCCGTCCCCGGTTCGAAGCAGGCCTGGCCGAACGTCGCGGCCTGCTGGTCACCGAGGATGCCGGCGATCGGGATGCCGGCCAGGAAGCCCTTCGTCCGACCCTCGCCGTACACCTCCACCGACGAGCGGATCTCCGGCAGCATCGACGTCGGGATGCCCATCTCGGCGCAGATGTCGGGGTTCCAGTCCAGCGTCTCGATGTTCATCAGCATGGTGCGCGAGGCGTTCGTGACGTCGGTCAGGTGGCGGCCGCCGTCCGGGCCGCCGGTCATGTTCCACAGCACCCAGCTGTCCGTCGTGCCCAGCAGCAGGTCCCCGGCTTCGGCCCGCTCGCGAGCGCCGTCGACGTTGTCCAGGATCCACTTGACCTTAGGACCGGTGAAGTACGTCGCCAGCGGCAGCCCGACCCGTTCCTTGAACCGGTCGGCACCCTCGGAGCCGGCGAGCTGCTCGATGATCTCCTTCGTCCGGGTGTCCTGCCAGACGACCGCGTTGTAGACCGGCTTGCCGGTCTTTCGATCCCAGACCACCGCCGTCTCCCGCTGGTTCGTGATGCCGACCGCAACGAGCTGCTTGGCGTGGATGTCCCCGGATGACAGAGCCAGTCCCACCACCTCGCGGACGTTGGTCCAGATTTCCAGCGGATCGTGCTCGACCCAGCCCGCGCGCGGAAAGATCTGCTCGTGCTCTATCTGGCCGCGGGAGACGATCTGGCCGGAGTGATCGAAGATGATCGCCCGGGTGCTGGTAGTGCCCTGGTCGATGGCCATGACGTAACTGGAGTCGCTCATCGTCGAGCTTCCTTTCGGGAGGCCGGTTCGGCCGCGAGAATCGAGAACGGTTGACCCCACTATTCGGGGTCAACCGTTCTAGATTTGCACGCGTGACGGCGTACGAAGCGGACAGGGTGCTCGGCAGGGGTGTCGAACCGCTGGGAGACGCGCCACCACGGCTGGGCTACGAGGTCGTCATCGTGCTGGCGATCTCGTTGGGGCAGTCCGGTGTCTATTCCCTGCTGCGGATCATCGAGCGGCTCACGCGGCCGCAGCCACTGGGCGACCAGAGCTCCAGCCTCAACACGTCGGTGACGCCGGACCGGCCGTGGCTGGACCTC
Source organism: uncultured Actinomycetota bacterium (assembly GCA_963797165.1). Taxonomy (GTDB): domain Bacteria; phylum Actinomycetota; class Actinomycetes; order Propionibacteriales; family Propionibacteriaceae; genus Microlunatus. Next base: position 81,161 of record CAWCOM010000010.1, on the reverse strand, counting down.
ACCTACCAGCTGGTCAACATCGCGTTCGCCCTCGTGCCGGTGCTACTCGTGCTCTATCTCCTGGACCGCACCAACCGCCCCGCGGGACACGCGATCGGCTTCGACCTACGCCGGCCGGGCTTCGATGCCTGGTTCGGCGTCGTGATCGCGGCGTGCATCGGCATCCCCGGGCTCGGCCTCTACCTGGGCGCCCGTGCGCTCGGTCTGAACACCCAGGTGCAGGCGTCCGCGCTCGCCGACAACTGGTGGACCATCCCCGTGCTGGTGCTGTCCGCCGCGCAGAACGCCGTACTCGAGGAGGTGATCATGATCGGCTTCCTGTTCACCCGACTGCGCCAGCTGAACTGGCCGATCGTCGGTGTGGTCGCCTTCTCCGCGGTGATCCGGGGGTCCTATCACCTGTACCAGGGCTTCGGTGGCTTCGTCGGGAACATGATCATGGGCGTTGTGTTCGGCCTGATCTATCTCAGGTGGAAGCGGGTCGGGCCACTCGTGGTTGCCCATACGCTGCTCGACGTCGTCGCGTTCGTCGGCTATGCCCTCGTCGCCCCTCACGTGTCGTGGCTGTGACGCTGTGTCCGGCTGGGTAGGAGTAGCCGAGCAAGGCTTCACGCCGCGTTCATCATCCGATCAGCTTCGTCCGATAACGTATCGACAATCTGACATATTTCCAGACATCGGCTGGTCCAGCAGATCTCGAGAAGGAACATCGATGACCGAACCCACCACCGTCCGCTATCAGCTGCCCGACCGCAACCTCGGGTTGGAGCTGATGCGCGTCACCGAGGCCGCCGCGATGGCCGCCGGTCGCTGGGTCGGCCGCGGCGACAAGGAGGGCGGTGACCAGGCCGCCGTCGACGCTATGCGGTACAGCATCGGCAGCGTGTCGATGCAAGGAGTGGTGGTGATCGGCGAGGGCGAGAAGGACGAGGCGCCGATGCTCTACAACGGCGAAGAGGTCGGCGACGGGACCGGTCCGGCATACGACATCGCCGTCGACCCGGTGGACGGCACGACCCTGCTGGCCAAGGGCATCCCGAACGCCATCGCGGTGATGGCCGCATCCGATCGTGGCAGCATGTACGACCCGCATGCCGTGTTCTACATGGAGAAGCTCGTCACCGGGCCCGCGGCGGCGGGCGCGGTGGACATCGACGCCCCGGTCGCTCACAACATCGCCGCAGTGGCCAAGGCCCTCGGCGGCAAGCCGACAGATGTCACGGTCTGCGTGCTCGATCGCCCGCGGCATGTCGAACTGATCAACGAGATCCGGGCCACCGGTGCGCGCACTCGACTGATCTCCGACGGCGACGTCGCCGGCTCGATCGCCGCCGCTCGGGAAGGTTCGGGGATCGATCTGCTGCTCGGCAGCGGCGGCACGCCGGAGGGCATCATCACCGCGTGCGCGATGAAGGCGATGGGCGGCGCCATCCAGGCCAAGCTCGCGCCCAAGGACGAGGCCGAGACCCGCAAGGCACTGGACGCCGGGCACGAGCTCGGCAAGGTGCTGCACACGGGCGACCTCGTCCGCGGCGACAACACCTTCTTCGTCGCCACCGGGATCACCGACGGCTACCTGCTGCGCGGCGTCCGTTACACGGCAGGCGGAGCCAGCACCCAGTCGATCGTGATGCGCTCGAAGAGCGGCACCACCCGCGTAGTGGAAAGCACACACGTGCTGGAGAAGGTCCAGAGATCCATCGAGGCCGGTCGCTCCTGATCTGACCCGACTTGTCAGCGGGAGAAACGGCTATAGCCGTTTCTCCCGCTGACAAGTCGGGTCAGGAGCGGCTGACGAGGCTGCGGGCGAAGAAGGTGAGGTTCGCCGGACGCTCGGCGAGCCGGCGGACCAGGTAGCCGTACCAGTCGGTGCCGTAGGGCAGATAGACCCGCATCGTGTGCCCGGCGTTGGCGAGCCGTTGCTGCTCTGTCGGCCGGATGCCGTACAGCATCTGGAACTCATAGCTGTCCGGCGTCCGCGAGCTGCGGGCCAGCAGCGTCGATGCGATGTCGATCAAGGTCGGGTCGTGGGTCGCGATCAGCGGCTTGCCGGGTCCGTCGATCAGCACCCGCAGGCAGCGGATGTAGGACTTGTCGACCTCGTGCCGATCCCGGAACGCCACCGACTCGGGCTCGTTGTACGCACCCTTGCAGAGCCGGATCCGCGAACCCTCGTACGCGAGATCGCGGCAGTCCGCCTCCGTCCTGCGGAGGTACGCCTGCAGCACCGCGCCGGTCTGTGGGAAGTCCGCGCGGAGCTCGCTGACGACCTCCAGGGTCGCGTCGGTGGTCGTGTGGTCCTCCATGTCGACGGTCACCGTGGTGCCCGCCGAGCGGGCCGCCGAGCAGATCCGGCGGGCGTTCTCCACCGCGATCGAACGACCAGCCCCAGACCCACCAGAACCAGACCCACCAGAACCAGACCCACCTGCACCGGACCCACCTGCACCGGACCCATCAGCACCCAGCGCCAGTCCGAGCGCGGTGAGCTTCATCGATACCTCGCATGCCCCAGCGAGGCCGGCCGAGCTCAGCCCGTCGAGCAGCCTGACGTATGCGGTGGTCACGGCATCGGCCTGAGCCCGGTCGAGGGTGTCCTCACCGAGATGGTCGATGGTGACCGACAAACCGGCACCGACCAGCCGAGCGGAGACCGCCAGCGCGTCCGCCGTCCGATCGCCCGCGACATAGCGAGCCACCACACCCTTCGTCACCGGAGCCCGGGTGATTGCCCGCTTGATCGTCTGGCTCTGCGAGACGCCGAGCAGGGCGCGCCGCAGCACCACGACGGCTCAGACCGCGCTGGTCACGCCGTGGCCGTCGACGGCGTAGTTGGCGTGCACCGGTGCGGCGAGGTGCAGCCGCGCGAACGCGAGCGACTCGGCCAGGTCGGCTTCCCGCTGCGCCCGGGACTCGCTCTTGCGAGAGTTGACCTCGAGCACGACGTGCCCGTCGAAGTCGCTCGCCGCGAGATAGCCGAGCACCTCGCCCGCGCGCTGATCGCCACGACCGGGCACCAGGTGCTCGTCCTTCATCGACCCGTGGCCGTCGGTCAGGTGGATGTGCCGCAGTCGGCTTCCCCACGCCTTGGCCAGATCGAGGGACTGCTGGTTCGCGGTGGAGGCATGCGAGAAGTCCAACGTCAGATCGCTGTAGTCGCGCTCGGTCGGGTCCCAGCCGGGGACGTACGCCTTGAGCTCGCCGCCGGGAGTGCGCCACGGGTACATGTTCTCCACACAGAACGTCACGCCGGTCGTCTCGTTGAGCCGCTTGATGCCCTCGATGAAGTTCTTGCCGTAGTCGCGCTGCCAGCGGAACGGCGGGTGCACGACGACAACCGGCGCGTCGAGTCGTACCGCAGCCTCGGCGGATCGTTCGAGCTTGGCCCAGGGGTCGGTCCCCCAGACCCGCTGGGTGATCAACAGACAGGGCGAGTGCACCGAGAGCACCGGCACCCCGTGGTAGTCCCGTAGCTTCTCGACCGCGTCGATGTCGGCGGCCACCGGGTCGATGCCGACCATCAGCTCGACCCCGTCGTACCCCAGCCGGCGAGCCAGCTCGAAGGCGCTGGATGTCGTCTCTGGATAGACCGAGGAGGTGGACAGGCCGATCTTGGCCGACGACACCTTGATCAAGGAGTTCGCCGGCTCCGGCTGCGTCTGCGACGCCGCGTCGGGCACATCGACCAGCGTAGCCTGCGCGGCTGTCCGCCGGGAGGGTCGACTGCGTCCAGGCCGGGAATGCCCAGCCCCAGCCCACGAAAAGTGGTCACGTACAACACTCGGCACCGGCGTGTCGATGTTGTACCTGACCACTTTTCGTGGGGGGCGGGCCAGGACCGACTGGCCAGCCTTGGCAGCGGGTCAGCCGGGCGGCCCCTTCCGATTGATCAGCCCAGGCTGATCGCGGACTGGTTGCCGACGCCGAGTGCGCTCGGCTGGTTGCCGATGGCGCTCCACACCTCCACCTTGACCTTGCCACCGGCAAGGTCCCCGAGCGTTCCCGTCGAGCTCAGCAGCTGCTGGTTCTGGGTGTAGTGCTCGTAGCCGACGACCGGGTCGGTCGGGAAGTAGCGGTACGTCTCCACCCGCTCCCAGCTGCCGTTGCCCGTGAGGTCGTACGAGATCCGCACCTGGGTTGCGCTGCCGACCGATGTCCCGGCGTCGACGAACAGGTCGAACGTCGGAGCCTTCCCGGACAGCGCGAGGGTCACCCCGCTCGCGGTGAATGTCTTGGCGTTGGTCGGCGTGCCGTCGCACTGGCAGTTGGCCGCCGGCAGACTGACCTGGCTCGCCCCCTGGGACGCCCCGAGCGATCCGTCCGAGCGCAGGTAGAGCTTTCCCGACGAAGCGGTCGGCGTGCTGGTGGGCGTACTCGTCGGGGTCGAGCTGGGGGTGCTGGTCGGCGTCGACGTCGGCGGACGGGGTCGGTCGGCGGGTCGGTCGGCGGATCGGTCGGCGGGTCGGTCGGCGGGGGCGTCCCCGGTACGGCGCCGGCGTTGCCCCCACTCCAGCTCACCGCCCCGTTCGCGCCCGCCGCGACGGTCTTGCCGGCCGGAGCCGTCACCTTCGTGCCGTCGGAGAAGGTCACCGTGAGTGCGGCGGTGCTGATGTTGGCGACGACGTACGTCTTCTTGCCGCTCTTCGTGAAGCCCGCCGCCAGCGGGTAGTTCGCCGTCAAAGACGCGTTGACGTTGCCGAGGGTGGCCAGGTTGTCTATCCAGTGGAAGGTGTGCGCCTTCGACTCGCCCTCCTCGCTGGTGAAGTTCGGGTTGGCCTTGAACTTGCTGAGCGCGAGGTCAGGGTCACCGAGCGCGAGGTACTCCCACAGGATGTCCTGCCACACGGTCGGGTCGCCGCCGCGGTTCCGGACGATCTCGTTGTAGTTGATCTTGTTGTAGGCCGGATCCAGGCCGAGGTACAGGTGGCTGCCGGTGATCGGCAGCTGGTTGATGCCCTGGATCTTCTCCGGGTCGGCGCTGAACCAGGTCGCGTAGGCACCGCCGTCGCCCCAGACCATGCCGACCGCGCTGTGCCCGAAGCTGCTCGGGAAGGTGGTGTTGTCGGTGTCGAACCAGTAGTCCTGGATGGCCGCGGACTGGGTCGTGTAGATGTAGATGCCCGCGTCCCGCACGGCGGTGTTCCCCGTCGCCTGTCCCCACTGGATCAGGGCCCCCGCGAAGTTCATCCCCTCCGAGCTCGACTCCTGGTTGTTGCCCGAGGCGAAGGACCCGTGCCCCGATGCCCAGTCGTGACCGGCGTAGATGTCGAAGTCACGCAGGTACGGGAACCTGGTGTCGTTCCGGTCGTAGTTGTTCGCGTCGCGGATGAGCAGATCGATCATGCCGCCGTACTGGCTGGTCTTCGCCCAGTTCGGATCGAACTTGGCGAGGGTTGCCGCCGCGGCGACGAAGTAGCCGTAGTGGAAGTGATGATCGTTGAGCTCTTGATCGGATCCGTAGCTCGCGTTGTAGCCGATCAAGGACCCCCAGTTCTTGTCGTAGTAGAACAGGTGCTTGGTCTCCCCCGACGAGGCGGTCATCCAGTCGGTCAGCCTGGTCTTGATCGCCGCCAGCGCCAGGTTCCGGGTGCCCGTCTCCCCTACCAGGTCGGAGATCTCGGCGATCCGGGCCGCTCGGCCCAGACCCTTACCGGTCCAGTACGTGTCGTCGGCGTCCTCGGCCTCCGGATCACCGGCCACCTGGTTCAGGTAGTTCACCAGCGTCGCCTTGTCGGCACCGCTACTGGTGGCTACGGCAGGCAGCTCAGGCAGGATGCCGTGGAACTTCATCGAGGTGGTGAAGTGGTCGACGCCGACAAGGGTCTTCATTGTGCCGCGAGGCGAGATGTAGGTCTGCGAGATCGGCTTGTCTGTGCCGCTCAGCGCCTTCCACTGGTGCGGATACAGCGAGACGACTGTCTTGTTCTGGGTCCCTTCCTTCGGGCTCGTGGTGAAGCCGTACGTCGAGGTCACCGCGCCGGCGGCCGCGGAGTAGCTATAGCTGATCTTGGTCCCGGTGACGTGCGCGTAGGCGTACGTGCCATAGGAACTGGCCAGGTCCGTCCGCTGGGTGTCGGTGCTGCTCGCGGTGGTGGGCAGCACGGCGACGGTGAAGTAGTTCTTGCCGCCGAGGGAGGAGGAGATCGTCGTGCCCGAGACGGACCAAGAGGCACCGCTCGGTGCGTACGCGACGTAGTCGTGGTTGCGGATGCTGAAGCCGATCTTGGTGCCGCTGTTCAGCCAGACGTCCGGAGTGCCGTCCACGCTCAGCTGGGCGTTACCCCCGGACACGGTGTAGTACGACATCGGCAAGCCGTGGCCGATGGTCGCTCGGAGGGTGCGCGTGCCGTCGGTCCAGATCGGGGAGACCGTCCAGTCGCTCCAGCCGTCGACCTTGACGTTCGGCGCATTCAGGCCGGCGACGCCGACCAGCACATCCCTGGTGTAGGGGAACTTGTACTCGCTCACCCCGTTCGCCGTTCCCGTGATCACCGGCGACGTCGTGTAGGAGATGCCGAGGCCGCCCGAATAGCTGTCATAGGCGGCCGGGTGCGCGAACATCGGCTCACCGAACTGGCAATTGGTCTTCTTCCACAGGATCGAGGTCCACCAGTCGTTGGTCGGCACCGGACCTTTCGGCGCGTTGTCGGTGACCCACGCCCGCGGATTGGTGGAGAGGTCCCCGCAGCCGGTGGGCAGGCTGGCGCCGGCCGGCAAGGTCGTGGTGTAGGAGCCCGCTCCGACTGTCGCCGCTGCGGCGGTCTGCTGTGAGGCGACCGCGAACAGTGACGCCAGCACGAGAGCGAGCGTCGAGAGCAGGGCGATGGGAGCCCGGAGTCGTTCCGCGCGGGGGCGCGAAGGATCTGGACAGGCGTTTTCGGGCAGGCCGATCACCGGTGATGACACGGGTACTCCTGGGGGAGGGAGGCAGAGGGAGCTGCGGTATTGCTGACGCTGCAGGAGCGCGGTGGGAGCGCTCTCACGGGGTTAACGTCACCGTAACCTCACGTGTGACGTACGTCAATGTCTTGCTGGTCTGTTGTCCAAGCCGCAACTTTCGTGCGGTGCTCCAGAGTGGTCAATTCGGTTCGACTACGGAATCTAGGTGACCACCGGAACGACCTGCGCCGTCTAGGCTGTGCCGGTGCCAGAGGTGCTGCTGCCCTTTCCCCGCGCCTTCGCGGAGTTCGTCGATCCCGACGACGCCGACCAGCTCTACCGCTGCGACCTCACCTGGCTGACGTCGTACTGGTCGTGCATCTTCGGCCAGGGCTGCCAGGGGATCTACGCCGACCGTCCCGACGACGGTTGCTGCACCCTGGGCGCCCATTTCGCCGATGACGACGACGAGCAACGCGTCGCGCAGTCGGTCCGGAGGCTGACCAGCGAGATCTGGCAGCATCGCAAGGAGGGCAAGTCCGGCGGCTGGGTGGAGCTCGAGGACCCCGAGCAGGTTCGCGATGGCGAGGAGCCGGCTCGGAAGACCCGAGTCGTCGACGGTGCCTGCATCTTCCTCAATCGCCCGGGGTTCGCCGCCGGCAGTGGCTGTGCGCTGCACCTGTTGGCCCTGCGCCAGGGCCGGCCGATCACCGAGACCAAGCCGGACGTGTGCTGGCAGCTGCCCCTTCGACGTCAGTTCCGTACGGTCACCCGAACCGACGACACGACGTACACCGAGGTGAGCATCGGCGAGTACGGCCGGGATGGCTGGGGGCCGGGCGGTCATGACCTCGACTGGTACTGCACCTCCAACACCGAGGCCCACCACGGTCGCGAGCCGGTCTACCGATCCAGCCGCGATGAGCTGTTGGCGCTGATGGGCGCGCGCGCGTACGCGATCTTGGTCGACCTGTGCACCGAGTTCGAGAGTCGGCGTGGCACGTCGCTGCGACATGCGGCCGACCCACCCCGCCGCGGTACCGGCAAGCGCTGAGCCACCTGATTTCCTCACGCCAGAGCCAACCTCGACCCCGTCCTGCACCGGATGGCGCGGACTGGCGTGCGGAAATCAGGGATTGCCGTCGCGGCCGGCGAAGCACACCCGATCGAGCACGTCTCCACGACCCTGTGGGAGGGCGAGGAAACGAGCCGGACACAATGAGGGGATGCGCCTGGATCATCTGTCGTACGCGGCAGGCCCCGAGGGAGTGGAGGCGACGGCGGATCGCCTGGGCCTGCAGCTCGGCGCGGTGTTCAAGGACGGCGGGTTCCATCCGCGGTTCGGTACGGTCAACCGAATCCTGCCGCTGGCCGGTGGACGCTACCTCGAGGTCGTCGCGGTGCTGGACCATCCCTCGGCGGACAAGGCCCCCTTCGGCCAGGCGGTTCGGGCCCGTTCGGCGGCCGGCGGCGGTTGGCTCGGCTGGGTGGTGGCGGTGGATGATCTCGCACTTCTGCGGCAACGGATCGGCCGAACTCCGGCCGAAGGCCTTCGACACCTGCCGAGCGGCCGGGTGCTGGAGTGGCTGCAGCTCGGCGTCCTGGATCTGCAGAACGATCCTCAGCTGCCGTTCTTCGTGCAGTGGATCAGTGGTCCGACGATGCATCCCTCGATCGGCGGCGGCAGCGTCGAGCTCGCCAGCATCGAGATCGCCGGTCACCGTGAGCGGCTGGACGAGTGGCTGGGCGGCAAGGCCGACGAGGTGCTCGACGATGTCGACGTCGAGTGGAGCGCCCCGGACGCGACTCCTGGTCTGGTCGGAGCGAACTTCCATACGCGCAAGGGCGACGTGCGCGTCTGAGACCGCGCGATCTCTGACCCCGTTACTCAATCAAGGGGAGCCGCGATGAGCCCGGAGCTGAGCGAGTACAGCAACGACGGCCTGACCTTTGCCGTCCACGAGTGGGGGCCCGCCGACGGTCGCCCGCTGATCGCCCTGCACGGGTTCCCGCAGACCGGTACCAGCTGGGACGCGGTCGCCGCTCGTCTCGCGGCGGCAGGAGTCCGCGTGCTCGCGCCCGATCAGCGCGGCTACTCCCCCGGGGCCAGACCGTCGCAGGTGGCTGCGTACCGGATGGATCGGCTGGCCGGGGACGTGCTCGCGCTGGCGGACGCCGCTGGCTGGGATCGCTTCGACCTGGTCGGCCACGACTGGGGCGGCACTGTCGCCTGGTTTCTTGCATCCCGTTTCCCGGATCGGATCCGCACGGTCAGCGTCGCCTCGACGCCGCACCCCGCCGCCTTCGCCAAGGCCATGCGACACGGGCAGGCACTGAAGTCGTGGTACATGGCCGTCTTCCAGCTCCCCTGGCTCCCGGAGACCCTGCTCGGTGCGCGACAGGGCGCCGCGGCGACACGAGCGTTCGGCGGGAGTGGCGCGAAGGACGCCGAGGAGATGGGCCGGCTGCTGAGCGACCGTCGGACCGCGACCGGCGCGATCAACTGGTACCGAGCGATGCGGCTCCGACACGCTCCCGCAGCCGGCCGGGTGCGAGTCCCGAGCCTGTATGTGTGGAGCACCGGTGACGTAGCGCTGGGCCGGGTCGCCGCCGAGCTGACGGCAGACTACGTCGACGGTGACTACACCTTCCTCGTGCTGGAGGGCGCCAGCCACTGGATTCCCGACGAGCGTCCGGACGAGCTCGCTCAGGCGATCCTGACGCACATCGATCGCTGAGATGGTCGAGGACGTCCTGGGCGTCCTGGGCGTCGAGGACGCTCACCCGGCGGAGCCATCGGCTGACCTGCGTCAGCTCTCGGCGTGAGTCTCCTCCGCATCGCTCCGATCCTGGGTCGCCGCCCAGCTCGCGAGCAGGCGCAGCCCATCGTCCGAGGGCGACCGTGGCTCGGCGCTGTAGACGACGAGCGAGAGCCCGGGGTCGCCGGGAAGCTCCATCGCCTCGAAGCTGAGGTGCAGGTCGCCCACCACGGGATGATGGATGTCCTTCAGTCCGCTGCGGTGGAAGCGGACGTCGTGCGATGCCCACCGGGTGGCGAACTCCTCGCTGCGCGTGGAGAGCTCGCCGACCAGATCGGAGAGCGCGCGATCGTACGGATGCTTCCCGGCCTCGATCCGCAGCGCCGCGACCATGTCGCTGGCCGCAATCTCCCAGTCGGCGAAGAAGTCCCGGGCACGCGGCTCGAGGAACACGAACCGAGCAACGTTGACCGGCCGCACAGCGTCGCGGAAGACCTCGGAGTAGAGGGCGAGCCCGAGCCGGTTGGTGGTCAAGATGTCGCGGCGACCGTTGCGGAGGTAGGCCGGCGCGCCAGTCATCGCGTCGAGGATCCGCTGGACCTCGGGACGGACCTGCTGCGTTCTGGTCGCCGGTCGTCGACGGGTCCGCGGAGTGTTCTGGCTTGCCTGGGCCAGGTTGATCAGGTGGGTCCGTTCGGCGTCGTCGAGCTGGAGGGCATTGGCGATCGCGTCGAGCACGCTGTCGGAGACACCGGCGAGATTTCCTCGCTCGAGACGGGTGTAGTAGTCGATGCTGACCCCGGCCAGCAGCGCGACCTCTTCTCGTCGAAGACCCGGGACGCGCCGATTGCTGCCCCAAGCCGGAAGTCCTGCCTCCCGAGGCGTGATGCCGGCCCGCCTGGTAGCCAAGAACTCGCGGATCTCGCTGCGATTGTCCACGTTCGTACGGTAATCGGCTTGGGCTCCAGGGCGGGAGGGTCCACCAGTACCTGTCTCGTCAGGGCCTCCCACTTCCTCGCAGTTCGGTGTTGGCTGGAACCATCGAGGTCGTGGACCCGACGTACCCACTCTGAAAGGACTGCGGCCATGACGGCCTGGACGAGCAGCGAGCTGAGCTCCATCGATTCCGTCGATGAGCTGCACATCGCATCACTTCGCCGCGACGGCTCCTTGAGCAGCAGCAGGATCATCTGGATGGTGGTCGTCGACGGCGAGCTGTACGTGCGCTCCGTCCGCGGGCCGGATGCCGTCTGGTTCCGAAGCACCCAGCTGCGACTCCGGGGACGGGTCGAGGCCGGCGGCGTGACTCGGGACGTCTCGTACGAGCGGGCCGATCCCGAGCTCGACGACACGATCGACGCCGCCTACCGGAGCAAGTACCGGCGCTATGCCAGGTCCACCGTCGACAGCACGACCAGCGAGCAGGCCAGGTCCACGACCCTCCGCCTCATCCCACGATGAGGTCGTTCCCGGCCACGCCCATCTGAACGAGTCAGCACGAAGGAGACCCATGCAAGGAACGATCTTGTACGCCGCGGGCGACATCCGCTTCGAGGAACGCCCCGACCCGGTGATCATCGAGCCCACCGACGCCATCGTGCGTACGGTGGCGGCCTGCGTCTGCGGGTCTGACCTGTGGCCGTATCGCGGTATCGACAAGGTGACCAAGCCCCGGGCAATCGGCCACGAGTACGTCGGCGTCGTCGAGCAGGTCGGTGATGGGGTGAGCGGCATCCGGCCCGGACAGTTCGTGATCGGCGGATTCCTCTACTCCGACAACACCTGCCCGAACTGTCTGGCCGGCTTCCAGTCCAACTGCCAGCACGGCGGCGGTTACGACGGGTGTCAGGCCGAGCTGATCCGCGTGCCACAGGCTGACGGCACTCTCGTCGCCACCCCTGAAGAGCCGGCGGAGGACCTGATCCCGAGCCTGCTCGCCCTGTCCGACGTGATGTCGACCGGGTGGCACGCTGCCGTCTCCGCTCGAGTCGAGCCGGGCATGACGGTGGCGGTGGTGGGTGACGGCGCCGTCGGTCTGTCCGGGGTGCTCGCCGCCCGGGAGCTCGGCGCCGAGCGGATCATCGCCATGAGCCGGCACGAGTCGCGGCAGCAGTTGGCGAAGGAGTTCGGGGCCACCGACATCGTCGCCGAGCGCGGCGACGCCGGGATCGCCAAGATCAAGGAGCTCACTGACGGGGTTGGTGCCGACGCCGTCCTGGAGTGCGTCGGGATGGCCGAGTCGATGCTGCAAGCGCTTCGCGCCGCCCGACCGGGAGCGATCGTGGGTTGCGTCGGTGTTCCGCATGACGTGGAGCTGCCCGTCCGGGAGATGTTCTTCAGCAACGTCGGCCTGCACGGCGGCCCTGCGCCCGTCCGCAACTACCTCCCCGATCTGCTCGACCGGGTGTGGCGGCGAGAGATCGATCCGGGTCTGGTGTTCGACCTCGACCTGCCGATCGACCAGGTCGCCGAGGCCTACCGCGCGATGGACGAGCGGCGATCGATCAAGGCGATCCTGCGACCCTGACCTGAGCCTGCTCGCACGAACCGACTCCCGACAACAGAAAGCGATCCGCGACCCATGTCCATCAGCGCAGCCGCTCAGCAGTACCACGACGAGCTGTTCCCCGACCACATCTCCACGCTCGCGCGGACCGACCCCGAGCTGATCGAGGTCTTCGGCAACTTCGCGTTCGACGAGGTCGTCACCCAGCTGGTGCCGTTCATCGACCCACGCAGTCTCAACGCCCTCCGGGTCGTCGACGAGGTGGCCCTGCCCAAGGAGGGCACGTCCTGAGCGTCGAGCCGCGGTGCACCCGGCTCGCGCCTGCGTCCCAAAGCGAAGTTCGCCCCACGTGCGTGGATCTGCCCCGCCTGCAGCTGGGGCAGATCCACGCAGGTGGGGCGAACTTCGGATGCGGGTATCGAGCATCGGCACGTCAGCCGGGAACTGTCACCGGCTGCGGCTAGCGTCCGGGACATGGCTAAGACAGCGACCAGACCTGCGTACCACTGCACCGAGTGCGGCTGGACGACGGGCCGATGGGTCGGGCGGTGCGGCGAGTGCCAGACCTGGGGCAGCGTCGAAGAGGCCGGGGCGCCCAAGCTCGCGACCGTCGCGTCGTCCAAGCCGACCAGCAAGGCGGTGCCGATCGGCGAGGTCAGTGCGCAAGCGGCGGACCGCGCGCTGACCGGAGTCGCCGAGCTGGACCGGGTCCTCGGCGGCGGCCTGGTCCCCGGCGCCGTGGTGCTGCTCGCCGGTGAACCAGGGGTCGGCAAGTCCACTCTGCTGTTGGAGGTCGCCGCCTGCTGGGCCCGGGCACGCCGACGCACGCTGTATGTCACGGGCGAAGAGTCGGCCGCGCAGGTCCGGCTACGAGCGGGTCGTACGAACGCGCTGGCCGACGAGCTCTACCTCGCCGCCGAGACCGACCTGGGCACCGTGCTCGGCCACATCGAGGAGGTTGCCCCGTCCCTGCTGGTCGTCGACTCGGTGCAGACCATCGGCACCGCTGAGACCGATGGTTCGCCGGGTGGGGTGAGCCAGGTGCGTGAGGTGACCGGTGCGCTCGTGCGGGTCGCCAAGCGGCGCGGGATGGCCGTGATGATCGTCGGACACGTGACCAAGGACGGCGCGATCGCCGGTCCGCGGCTGCTCGAGCACCTGGTCGACGTCGTGCTGGCCTTCGACGGTGACCGCCACTCCGGCTTCCGGATGGTCCGGGCCACCAAGAACCGGTTCGGGCCGGCCGATGAGGTCGGCTGCTTCGAGCTGGTCGAGCAGGGCATCCTGGAGGTGCCGGATCCGTCGGGGTTGTTCACCAGCCAGCATGCGACTCCGGTCCCCGGCACCTGTATCGCCGTGACGATGGAGGGCCGGCGACCGCTGCCTGCGGAGCTCCAGGCCCTTGTCGCACCGACACCGATGCAGAGTCCGCGCCGCACGGTGCACGGCCTGGACTCGAGTCGGGTGGCGATGGTGCTGGCCGTGCTCCAGCGACGGGCCCGGCTGAGCCTGGCGCAGAAGGATGTGTACGTGTCCACGGTCGGCGGCGCGCGGGTGGTCGACCCGTCGGCTGACCTGGCCATCGCCCTGGCGGTCGCGTCGGCGACGGTGAACGCCGAGGTGCCCGCCGGCTATGTGGCGATCGGTGAGGTAGGACTTGCCGGTGAGATCCGGCGCATTCCCGGTCTGGATCGCCGGCTGGCCGAGGCGGCTCGGCTCGGCTTCACCGACGCCATCGTGCCCGCGGAGCCGGGCGAGAAGGGCTCGCGGACGGTTCAGGGACTGAGACTCCATCCCGTGCCGACGATCGTGCACGCCCTGGCCAGCCTCGGCCTGGCCCGACCACATCGACAGCGATCCGACGATCCACCTCGATCCGAGGGCCGATACGGCTCCGTGGGTCCGCGCTCTTCCGAGGGGAGCGATGACGAGCCGTACCCGTCGCCACCTCACCTGATCTCGATCTGAGGCGTCGATCTGTGGGCGGGATGGGATCCGCGGCTTGCGGGCTCGGCGATCTGCGAGTTCGGTGTCGATGATCTGCGGGACAGGCGGTCTGGGGATGAGCGACAGGGGGCTGGTGATCTGCGGGCCAGCTCCGGTTGATCCAAGGGACAGGCGGTGAGCCACAGCGGGCTGGCGATCTGCGGGGGTGGCCGAGCACTCACCACGGTGGGGGTGGGACGGGTCACCCGTAGGATGAGGCGAGTCGGCCCCTAGCTCACCTGCTCGGGGTCGGCGAGCCGACGATCAGGAGGATTGCCGAGTGTCCCTCGACCATCTGGAACCCGAGGGCGTGTTGGCTCAGGTCGCGACGATGGCTCCCGGCACTCCGCTTCGTGAGGGCTTCGAACGGATCTTGCGTGGACGTACGGGTGCCTTGATCGTTCTCGGCAACACTCGTGAGGTGCAGCAGCTCTGCACGGGCGGGTTCTCGCTGGACGTGCCGTACACCCCCACCGCGCTGCGCGAGCTCGCGAAGATGGACGGCGCGATCGTGCTCGACACGCAGCGGTTCCGGATCGTCCGGGCAGGTGTGCACCTGATGCCCGATCCCGTCCTGGAGACCATCGAGACCGGCACCCGGCACCGCACCGCCGACCGGGTGGCCCAGCAGACCGGCGTGCCGGTGGTCACCATCTCGGCATCCATGTCCACGATCTCGCTGTACGTCGGCGGGCAACGTCGGGTCGTCGAGCACTCCGAACACATCCTGTCGCGGGCGAACCAGGCGCTGCAGACCCTCGAGCGCTATCGCGGCCGGCTCAGCGAGCTGACGAATCGGCTGTCCGCGCTCGAGGTGCACGACCAGGTGAGTGTGAAGGACGTCGCCCTCGTCGCTCAGCAGATCGAGATGGTCCACCGTCTCCAGCTCGAGCTGGAGGGGTACGTCATCGAGCTCGGCACCGACGGGCGGCTACTCAGCCTCCAGTTGTTCGAGCTGAGCGCTGGGGTCGACGAGCTGCGCGAGGTACTGGAACGCGACTATCAACCAGGCGACGGGACTGCCTTCCGGCTGGACACGCTGGCCACGTTGAGCACTCCGGAGCTGCTCGATGTCTTGTCGGTCGCCCGCGCCGTTGGTCTTGGACCCCACGTCGATGCGCGAATCGTCACTCGCGGCTACCGACAGGTCGGGCAGCTGACCCGGATCCCGCCGGCGCTCGGCGTACGACTCCTCGAACACTTCGGCGGTCTTCAGGGGCTGTTCGCGGCCAGCGCCGCCGATCTCCAAGAAGTCGACGGCGTCGGCGAGAGCCGAGCCCGGATCATCCGCGACGGGCTCGTCCGGCTGGCCGACGCGGCGTACAGCGAGCAACTGGACTGACCAACCGCCCGGGGTGACCCGACTCGAGAACCCTGTTGGGACCCTGACTCGCTCAGTCCCGACACTTGCCCGCCCGGGCGGGCAGATGAGGCCAGATTTGGACCCAACGACTGACATTCGGACGACCGGGCTGGCAAATGGAGGGCGGTGGGAGGCAAACGCCAGTGCCACGCCGCGGATGACATCTGTCTCCGGCCGCGGGACCGCGCTGTCGGCGTTACTTGTGGAGGAACATCCGGAGCTGGACGGGGTCGGCTCCCTTGAACTGGGCGGTGGCGACGTACGTCCCAGCCTTCGGAACCTCCGGCCGCGTCTTGCAGCTCTTCTTCGAGCGCCGACCGTCCCAGACCAGACGCCACTCGTACGCATCCTCGGTCGCGATCTTCACCGAGGTCGGCTTGACCAGGTCGGTACAGTCCGCGGTGCTCCAGATCCGGTCACGTCCGGAGTAGATGGTCAACGTGAAGTTGTCGGCGTTCAGAGTGAGCCGGCAGGCCTTGCCGCTGCCGTTGATCAGCGACAGATCCAAGTTGGTCTTCGCCTTGACCTTGATGCTCTGCTTGCCGGTCAGCGTTGGGCGGAGCTGCGCCGGATCGCACGCGGCGACCGCGACCTGCGTTGCCTTGCTGCTCGGGCTCGCCTTCGCCGGTGCCTTCGCACTCGCCTTCCCGCTTGCCGCAGCCGATGACTTGCCACTGGAGGACGGCTTGGCACCGGTCGCCGAGGTAGAGCGGGTCGTCGGCGTGGTCGTCGTGGCCGCCGGGCTGAACGACGGGATGCTGCCTCCAGACGTCGCGGTCGCGGGCGTGACCGCAGCCGTGGTGACGGGAGCCGAGGTCGAACCCACCGGAGCGGGAACGACCTCCGGTCCGCTGGCGCTGGCCGCACTGTTCAGGTTGGCGACAACCGCGATCACCAACACCAGCACCAAGACCGCGGAGGCGAGCACCAGAACTCGACGGATCCAGTAGACCTGCGCGGGCTCCGGCCCAACAGGGTGCAGGACACCGCTCATGGCCGCAGCCTAGGCAGCCGAAGCGCCTGATCCCGGCTGCCACGCCGCGGCGACCGTGACCCGACCGTGATCCGGTTCGGCGCGATGACCAGGGCCGCCACCGTGACCGATTCGCCACGGTGGCGCGGGCGCTACCGTGTCCGGGTGATCTCGACGGCCGCCGCCCGACCAGTAGTGAAAGCGGTCCTTGCCTGGTACGCGGTGAACCGGCGCGACCTGCCCTGGCGGCGCCCGGAAACGACACCGTGGGGAGTCCTGGTCAGCGAGTTCATGCTCCAGCAAACTCCCGTTTCCAGGGTCCGCGAACCGTGGCTCGCCTGGATCACCCGCTGGCCTACCCCAGCCGCGCTGGCTGCCGAGACACCGGGAGAGGCCGTCCGGGCCTGGGGTCGACTTGGCTATCCCCGGCGCGCGCTGCGCCTACACCACGCCGCCGTCGCGATCGTGGAGCGGCACGGCGGGACGGTACCGTCCGACCATGCCGCGCTGCTTGCCCTGCCCGGCGTCGGCAGCTACACGGCCGCGGCGATCGCCAGCTTCGCGTTCGGTCAGCGCCACGTCGTCCTCGATACGAACGTACGACGCGTGCTCGCCCGCGTTGCGGCCGGAGCCGAGTTTCCCGCGCGGTCGACAACGCCGGCCGAGACCGCCCTGGCGGAGCAGTTCCTGCCTGCTCGGCCCGAGCGTGCGGCCACGTGGGCGGTCGCGTCGATGGAGCTCGGCGCCGTGATCTGTACCGCTCGGACTCCCCGCTGCGACCGGTGCCCGATCCGCCGGCGCTGCGCCTGGCAGGCCGCCGGTCGACCGAGGTACGACGGGCCGCCGCGACGCGGGCAGACGTACGAGGGTACGGATCGGCAGTGCCGAGGCGCCCTGTTGTCGGTCCTGCGTACTGACGACACCGTGGCAGAAGCGGATCTGCTGGCGTCCTGGCCCG
This sequence comes from uncultured Actinomycetota bacterium, assembly GCA_963797165.1. GTDB lineage: Bacteria > Actinomycetota > Actinomycetes > Propionibacteriales > Propionibacteriaceae > Microlunatus. The sequence goes on along the minus strand of CAWCOM010000010.1, from coordinate 63,737 downwards.
ACCCCGCGCAGCGGGCCCGCGCGCTCGTCTCGCTCGAGGACGACGGACTGGTCGTCAGAACCCCCTCCGGGCACGTCACCCTCCCCTGACCGCCCTTCCCTGTCCGCAGCCCCACCACCGAGACCACCAGACCGTCACCAGACCGCCGCGAACCGCCCGTTCCCGAAAGCAGCGCCCGCGGCAACTGCTGAGCACCGGACCCTGAACAGGCCCGGCTCGAGCCCGACCGGATCTTTGACTCAGGTGGGCCGCGCGAGGCAGAACTCGTTCCCGTCGGGATCGGCGAGCTCGACCACTGCGTTCGCCGATCCGCCGACTCGGTTAGCTCCGAGCGTGACCAGTCGGTCGATCTCCTCTTCCAGATCACCGGCAAGCTCGAGCTCGAACCGCTGTCGGTTCCTTCCGTTCTTCGGCGCCACCGGTGGCCCGCCCCACGCGACTTTGGTGCCACCGTGCTGGGACTGAACGGCGGTCTCCTGATTCTCGTCCCACACCAAGGGCCAGCCGAGCGCCTGCGACCAGAAGATCCCGACCGCTCGGGTGCCGTCGCAGGCGAGCTCGCCGAGGAAGCCACAGCCGGCAAGGAACGAGTTGTCTGGCTCGATCACACAGAACTCGTTTCCCTCGGGGTCTGCCAGCACGACATGACCCTCCTCGGGGAGCTGGCCGACGTCGAGGTGACGCGCGCCGAGTGCGAGAGCCGCTGTGACCGTCTGCTGCTGGTCGGCCAGGCTGGTGCTGGTCAGGTGGAGGTGCACCCGGTTCGGACCGACCTTCTCACTTCCGCTCCGAAGCAGCCGCAATCCGACCTGGGTCTCGGACCCGGGCAGTAGTACACCGCGGTCGCTGTCGACGACCTCGCGACCCAAGACGTCACCCCAGAACCGGGCCAGCAGCTCCGGATCGTGCGCATCGAGGATCAAGGCGACCAGTCGCGACGGCATCCTCCGACGCTATCGAGCTCAGCGCCCTCCTGCACCCGTTTTTCGGTGGCTTCGCTTGGGGTGGCAGGACTGCTTCGGTCGGCAATTCTTACGCAACGCCACGAAAGATGCTGGTCGGACAATCCGTGCTGCTCACCCCGACGTGCTCGAGCTGCGCCGGCATCCCAGAGAGCAGCGGCTCGATTGACGACCGCAGGGGTCGTCAGTCAGCGGGATCGATCAGGGGTGATGAGGACGATGCCTGCGCGTTCCAGCTCCGCCTCCACCCGCAGACGTTCGATGTCGCGCTCCCGGCCGGCCGTCTTTCCCAGGTCGTGGGGCACATCCAGCATCGCGCAAGCCTGCATCAGCAGCTGGTCGTACGCGACCCGGTTCGCCAACTGATGTGTCGCCGAACGGTGCTGGTCGGTCGCCACCGCCACTCGCAATCGGCGTAGATCCGCGGCCACCTGTTCGATCGGCCTTCCGCCGGCGTGCGGCGCTGCCGCGGGATCGGTGGCTGAGCCCTGACGGCCGTCGAGGTATTCATCCCGGCGGCCAGCGAGGAGGTCGTGGAGCGCGCCCGCGATCAGCGGCGCCCCGATCAGGACGGCCGAAGCGAGAAGCGTCAGTCTCACCTGGTTCTTGTCCACCGTCGCGACCACCTCGTCGGGTTGGGGCGCCCGCGGACGCGCGCCATTGCCACTCTCCAGGGTACCGACCCTCCGAATGCCCCCACCCGCCGTCGATGCGTTCAATTCGCGAAGCGAAGCCGGCCGGAGATGGCGCGCGTCCGAGATCGAGCCGCAGGATGCGACCGTCCCACACGAAGCCGGCCGTACGCCCCATGCTGAGATGGACGTCTCAACTGTCGAACCCGAGGAGTCACCGATGCCGTACGCCCCGACCGTCACGCTCCGCAACGGAGCCGAGCTGCCCGTGCTGGGCCTGGGCACCTGGCCGCTGCGCGGCGCGGAGTGTGCGGCAGCCGTCCGCACGGCGATCGAGGCGGGCTACCGGCTGGTCGACACCGCGGAGAACTACCGCAACGAGGACGGCGTCGGCCAGGGCTTGCGCGACTCCGGTCTGGACCGCTCGGAGATGTTCGTCACGACCAAGTTCAACCGTGCCTGGCACAGTATCGACGGAGTCAGAATGGCCTGGCAGGCCAGCGTCGAACAGCTCGGGGTCGAGTATGTCGACCTGCTGATGGTGCACTGGCCGAACCCGGACCAGGGCACGTACGTCGACGCCGTCCGTGGGCTGAAGGCGCTGCTGGACGACGGGCTGATCCGCGCGATCGGGGTCTCCAACTTCAAGCCCGCCCATCTGGAACGCGTACTGGCCGACAGCGGGATCGAGCCCGACGTGAACCAGATCCATCTCACCCCGTATGCGACTCGTGCCGAGACCCGGAGCTATGACGACGAGCACGGCATCGTGACCGAGTCGTACAGCCCGATCGGCGGGTCTGGTGAGGACCTGCGATCCGACCCGCTGCTCGCCGAGGTCGCCGCCCGCTACGACAAGACCGCTGCGCAGGTCGCGTTGCGCTGGCACGTTCAGTTGGGTCTGGTGGCGATCCCGAAGTCCGCCGATCCGGGCCGCATCGCGCAGAACATCGACATCTTCGACTTCGAGCTGACCGTCGATGAGATGGCCGCCATCACGGCCTTGGACCGCGGCGAGGCCGGGCTCACCGACTCGGACGTGTTCGGTCACTGAGGACCGGCCCCCGCTCAGCGATCCGCCGCGGCACGCCGTGCCAGCACCTCTTGTTCGCGAGCATTCCGGCTGAGCGCGGCTGCCTCCGCGAAGGCGCTCCGCGCCTCTTCGGCGCGACCGGATCGAGCCAGGAGCTCGCCACGTGCGGCTGGTAGCTGCGGGTTGCCCGCCAAGCCCTTCGCATCGGCCACCTGGTCGAGTAGTGCCAAACCCGCCGCCGGTCCTTCCGCCATGCCGACTGCCACCGCACGGTTCAACTGGACGACCGGAGAGTCCAGCAGGTAGCTCAGCACCGTGTACAAGGCGGCGATCCGTTGCCAGTCGGTGTCCTCGGCCCGCAGCGCTCGCGCATGGCAAGCCGCGATCCGGGCCTGCACCGTGTACGGCAGGAGGCCGCCGCCCAGCACCTCGGCCCGGGCCAGTGCCGCCAGACCGCGGCGGATCAGCAGTCGGTCCCAGCGGGTCCGGTCCTGGTCGAGCAGCAGGATGGCCTCACCCTCCGGCCCGATCCGAGCGCTCAGCCGCGACGACTGCAGCTCCATCAGCGCCACGAGACCGTTGACCTCCGGTTCGTCTGGCATCAGCGCGACCAGGAGCCGGCCGAGGCGGACCGCCTCGGCGCAGAGGTCCGGCCGGGTCCAGTCATCGCCGGCCGTGGCCGCGTACCCCTCGTTGAAGATCAGGTAGATCACCTCGAGCACGGCCGCCAGCCGCTCAGGCCGCTCTGCCGGCGCGGGCAGCTCCAGACGGATCCGCTGCTCGAGCAGGGTTCGCTTGGCCCGTACGATGCGCTGGGCGGCCGTCGACTCACTGATCAGGAACGCCCGAGCGAGCTCGTCGGTCTGCAGACCGGCGAGCACCTTCAGCGTGAGCGCGGTCCGGGAGGTGGCCGGCAGGGCGGGGTGGGTGGCAGTGAAGATCAGCCGCAGCAGGTCGTCGTCGATCGGCTCGTCCAGCGTTGCCGGGTCCGGTTCGCCGGGGCCGATACGGTTCTCCATCTCCCGACCCACCTCCTGCAGCTTGCGGACATAGGTGGTCTGTCGGCGTACGACGTCGATGGCGCGGTGCTTGGCGGTGGCCATCAGCCACGGGGCCGGGTCCCGCGGAATGCCATGGATGGTCCACTGCTCCAGCGCGATCACCACCGTGTCCTGCGCGATCTCCTCGGCGCGGCCGACATCACCACCGAGCAGTCGGGCCAGCACGGCCACGATCCGGCCCGACTCGATCCGCCAGACCGTCTCGAGGCGGACCCGAACCTCGTCCGGGTCGGCTCCCACGCCCCAAATTCAACCAAGCAGCCTGGACCGACGCTATAGCGGACTAGATCGGGTGGGGAATTGACCACCCGATCTACTCCGTTATCGAGCGAGGCCGGTCTGACTGGCCGAGTTCAGGCGGGCGGCGCGAAGTCCTCGGGGCCGAAGACCCGCCTGATCTCGGCGTCGCCCTCCCAACCCGGCCATAGATCCTGATGGGCACGCATGAACCGAGCCGTCCACTCCTCGGCCTCTGACTTGCCGCGAACGTCGTACAGGGCGTAGCTGATCATCTCCTTGGCCTCGGCGAACGGGCCGTCGGTGGTGTTCAGCTGGCCCGCTGTGACACGTCAGCCGGCTGCCGTCGGCGCTCGGGGCCAGACCCGCGGTGTCGAGCAGCACTCCCGCCCTGGTCGCGTCCTCGCCCAGCGAGGCGATGGCGGCCATCAGCTCCGGTGGCGGCGGGCTGGCGGGTTGGGCGGCCTTCAGCAAGACGAGGTAGCGCATGATGGGTTCTCCTTCTCAGACGTACGCGGGTGTGTGTGCGGATGGGTGATCTTCAGGAGCGTCGGGCGACGCCACGGTAGCGATCCACGGCGACCGCGGACATCCAGGTCCAGGCGGCGATGATGGCGAACGTGAAGGCCAGGTTGATCGGCACGCTTCCTTGCCCGGACGCGACGCCGACGAATGCGGCGACGAACACGATCCCGGTCAGCCGGGAGCACCACGCCCAGCCTCGACGACCCTCGGTGATGAAGCGGGAAGCCATCACGAAACAGGCCGCGATCAGTCCGAGAAACCCGATGCCGGCGGTGACGAAGTGCAGCGTGCCGTGCCAGCTGACGACGCCCGGCCCGTTCGGCGCGCCGACTGGGAAGCCCAGCCGCGGATCGGCCCGGAAGATCCCGGCGCCGATCAAGCCGAGGCCGTACATGGCAAACAGGCGCGGCGCCCAGATCGCGCCACGGCCCGGCCGGATGGCACGGCGGAGTCCGACTGCGAAGGCGATGGTCATCGCTCCGGACAGGATGAAGTCGGCGATCTGGATCCAACCGAGGGGGCCGTTGGCCAGCAGGCTCCACTCGTGACGGGTCAGGTCGAAGCCTTCTCGGGTCAAGGCCTGGGCGAGCGCGGTGACCACGAAGAACGGGCCGGCGACGACGCCGTACGCGAGGAGCGACTTCGTCGCACGGGTCCGCGGATCACAGGTCCGGGCGGTCTGCGTCGCGGATTGGTCGGTGCCGGATTGATCGACGGCGGATTGATCGACGGCGTGGGGATTGGTGGCGGTCTTCATCGCAGCGCTCCCTCGGAGAATGACGGCCCCGGCTCGTCCGGCGGCCTGTACAACCCCTGCTCGAACGGCGACGACGAGAATCGACACGGATCGACGATCTTTTTTTCGATCACTCCTAGATAGCGGTCGGCTCGCCCGGTGCTCGATTGCTGCGGGTCGCGCCCACGCTGGCCGACACCACGCAGCCCAGGGCGAGCCACTGGGACCAGCTGAGGAACTCACGGAGCAGGATCATCGCCGCCAGCGCCGCGGCCGCGGGCTCGAGGCTCATCAAGATGCTGAACACCCGTGGCGGGATCCGACGCAAGGCGTTGAGCTCGAGGCTGTACGGGATGACCGAGCTGAGCAGTCCGACAGCCAGCCCGAGCAGCAGCACCTCCGGCTGGAGCAGTCGGCTACCCGCCTCGAGGACCGCCGGCGCGGTGAGGATGACTGCTCCGACCACGCTCGCGACGGTAAGGCCTTGGAGACCGGGCCAGCGGCGTCCGGTCTGGGCGCTCATCAAGATGTAGCAGGCCCAGCCCAGACCCGCGAGCAGCGCGAACAGCACCCCGGCGACGTTCAGCGAACCGGGTGACAGACCGAGCAGCGCAACCCCCGCACCGGCCAGCAGCACCCAGACCAGATCGATCAGCCGACGAGACCCGATCACCGCGACCGTGAGCGGACCGAGGAACTCGATCGTCACTGCTACACCCAGCGGGATTCGGGCGAATGACTGATAGATCGCCCAGTTCATCGTCACCAGACTGAACCCGAACGCCAGCGCGACCAGCCAGTCGGAACGGGACCGGCCGCGGAACCGCGGCCTGGCGAAGATGACGAACACGACCGTCGACGTGGCCAGCCGGAGCCAGACCATCGCGGTCGGCGGAACGATCGGAAACAGGTGCTTGGCGATCGCCGCGCCGAACTGCACCGAGAAGATCCCGGTGACCACCAGCCAGACGGCCGGGATCCTATTGAACCGCCCCGGCTGGCCGGTGGGTCTCGAGGCGGGCGGCACGACGACACTGTGCCAGAGCGGCCGCCCTGGCTGTCGCCGACGTACATCCTCCCGCCCCGATCCCTGCTGCCGCGACGCGGTACGAGGCTGGGGCCCGACAGTCTCGATCCGGCCGCATCTGGGCGATGCGGTGCGAAGACGATGCGATAGGAGCCCCGAAGACGGCACATCTGGGCGATGCGGTGCGAAGACGAGGCGACGGTGACCCGAATCCGGCCCATCTGGGCGATGCGGTGCAAAGACGAAGGCCCGTCAGCGCCGATCCGGCCACATCTGGGCGATGCGGTGCGAAGACGGTTGCTCCGCCCGCCCAAATCCAGTCCCGACGAAGCGGACGGGGCCGCGAGCCCGACCGGCGCGAGAACGCGAACCGATCCGCCGAGCGGGCGCGGTGGTGGACCGCCTCAGGGTGTGGTGGGCGTTCCGAGCGGAGTGGAGCGCTAGCGGAATGCAGCGAGGTGGGCAGGACGCCGTCCACTAACACGCCCGCGTATCCAGCCCGCCCGAGCTGGGCCATAGGAAGAGGCAGCGGCAGCGTGCGTACGAAAGCATGGTGATCGACCCGTCAAGCACCGATAGACGCACGAAGGGCCGTCCCAACTGGGACGACCCTTCGGACAGACTGCGTACAGACTCAGCTGATCGACCTCAGGAGCCGGTCGCCTCTTCGCCCGGCTCGCCGATCCCGTCGACCAACCGATCGAACTCGACCGGCGGAGCGTCGGGGGCAGCACCTCGCGGCGTACCGACGAACGTGAACGGGTACTCCGAACCCGGGTCCGCCACATCCACCACGACGATCTCGCCCGACTTCAGCTCGGAGAACAAGATCTTCTCCGCGAGCATGTCCTCGATATCGCGCTGCAGCGCCCGACGCAGCGGACGAGCACCCAGCACGGGATCGAAACCGCGCTTCGCGATCAGCGTCTTGGCCGCAGGCGTGAGCTCGATGCCCATGTCGCGGTCCTTCAGGCGCCCCTCGATCTGGGCGACCATCAGGTCGACGATGTGCTCGATGTCGGTCTGCGAGAGCTGCCGGAACACGACGATCTCGTCCACACGGTTCAAGAACTCCGGACGGAAGTGCTGCTTGAGCTCGTCGGAGACCTTGGCCTTCATCTTCTCGTAGCCGCCTTCGCCGCCCTGACCGGAGCTGAAGCCCAACGACACGCTCTTGGCGATGTCCCGGGTGCCCAGGTTGGTCGTCATCACGATGACGGTGTTCTTGAAGTCGACCACTCGGCCCTGAGCGTCGGTCAGGCGACCTTCGTCCAGGATCTGCAGCAGCGAGTTGAAGATGTCCGGGTGCGCCTTCTCGACCTCGTCGAACAAGACCACACTGAACGGCTTCCGGCGTACCTTCTCGGTGAGCTGGCCGCCCTCCTCGTAGCCGACGTACCCGGGCGGTGAGCCGAACAGCCGCGAGGCAGTGTGCTTCTCGGAGTACTCGCTCATGTCCAGCTGGATCAGCGCATCCTCGTCGCCGAACAAGAACTCGGTCAGCGCCTTGGTCAGCTCGGTCTTGCCGACGCCGGACGGGCCGGCGAAGATGAACGAACCGCTGGGCCGCTTCGGGTCTTTCAGACCGGCACGGGTACGTCGGATCGAGCGGGACAGCGCCTTGACCGCGTCGTGCTGGCCGATGTAGCGCTTGCCGAGCTCCTCCTCCATCCGAAGCAGTCGAGCCGACTCCTCCTCGGTGAGCTTGAAGACCGGGATGCCCGTGGCAGTGGAGAGCACCTCGGCGATGATCTCCTCGTCCACCTCGGCCACCACGTCGAGGTCGCCGGCCTTCCACTGCGCCTCGCGCTCGGACCGGGCGCCGAGCAACTTCTTCTCGTCGTCGCGGAGTCCCGCGGCACGCTCGAAGTCCTGGGCGTCGATGGCGGCTTCCTTCTCCAGCCGGACGGCCGCCACCTTCTCGTCGAACTCGCGCAGGTCCGGCGGAGCCGTCATCCGACGAATCCGCAACCGGGCGCCGGCCTCGTCGATCAGGTCGATCGCCTTGTCGGGCAGGAACCGATCGGAGATGTAGCGGTCGGCCATCTGTGCAGCGGCCACCAGCGCCTGATCGGTGATGGTGATCCGGTGGTGCGCCTCGTAGCGGTCGCGCAGGCCACGCAGGATGTCGATCGTGTGCGCGATGGACGGCTCCGCCACCTGGATCGGCTGGAACCGGCGCTCGAGGGCCGCGTCCTTCTCGACGTACTTGCGGTACTCGTCGAGGGTGGTCGCGCCGATGGTCTGCAGCTCGCCGCGAGCCAGCATCGGCTTCAGGATGCTGGCGGCGTCGATGGCGCCCTCCGCGGCACCCGCACCCACCAGGGTGTGGATCTCGTCGATGAAGAGGATCACGTCACCACGGGTGCGGATCTCCTTCAGCACCTTTTTCAAGCGCTCCTCGAAGTCGCCGCGGTAGCGCGAACCCGCCACCAGGGCGCCCAGGTCGAGCGTGTAGATGTGCTTGTCGCGCAGCGTCTCGGGAACGTCGCCGCGGACGATGGCCTGCGAAAGGCCCTCGACCACGGCCGTTTTTCCGACGCCGGGCTCCCCGATCAGAACCGGATTGTTTTTCGTACGACGAGAAAGAACGGTCATCACGCGTTCGATCTCGGTTTCCCGGCCGATGACGGGATCCAGCTTGTTTTCGCGCGCAGCCTGGGTCAGGTTGCGACCGAATTGGTCGAGCACCATCGACGAGGACGGGGCGCTGCCGGCGTCGGGAGCACCCGAGGTCGCTGATTCCTTCCCCTGGAATCCGCTGAGCAGCTGAAGAACCTGGTTTCGGACGCGATTGAGATCGGCGCCCAGCTTCACCAAGACCTGTGCTGCGACGCCTTCACCCTCGCGAATCAGACCCAGCAGAATGTGTTCGGTGCCGATGTAGGAGTGGTTGATCTGCAGTGCCTCGCGCAGGCTCAGTTCCAGCACCTTCTTGGCGCGCGGGGTGAAGGGAATGTGTCCGCTAGGGCTCTGCTGACCGTGGCCGATGATCTCCTCGACCTTTTGCCGCACCGCTTCCAGCGAAATTCCCAGGGATTCCAGGGCCTTCGCCGCGACACCCTCGCCCTCGTGGATGAGGCCGAGGAGAATGTGTTCGGTGCCGATGTAGTTGTGGTTCAGCATCCGAGCCTCTTCTTGGGCCAGCACGACCACTCGACGGGCTCGGTCGGTAAACCGTTCGAACATGTGATTGCTCCTCGCTGGCGACACCGGGCCGCGCCGCGCTGACGCCGCCGGTGTCGCTGGTTTCACTGTAGTAGGCGCCACGCCCGTGATCGGAGGTCAATGCCTGTCGAACCGATGACGCAACATGTCTGCAACACGCCAAACGCCCCGGACGAACGTGGTGTTCGCCCAGGGCGCAATCGACCCGCTCCGCGGGAACCGGAATCGGATCAGTGAGCCGCCTCGTACGCCTCGCGGATCTCACTCGACACCCGACCGCGGCTGCTCACCTCGTACCCCTGCTCCTGGGCCCAGGCTCGGATGTCGCTGGTCGAGGAGGCCGCCGCGCTCGCTGTGGCAGTCTTGGCGCCCAACCGCCGCCGCCTGCCGCCGACCCGACGGGCATGGGCCGTCCATGGGGCAAGTGCATTGCTCAAGTTCTCGAAATTCTCTGCCGACAGATCGATTTCGTACTCGACACCGTCGAAAGCGAACGCATAGGTGCCTGTCGCCTCCGACCCGTCGAGATCGTCCTCGAGAATCACCTGTACGCGCTGAGCCATTAATCCTCCGATCGTACTTACATCGCTGGAGCGGGATCGCTTCGGAGAAAAAGATTACCGTAAACGGTCACGATTCAGGCGCAGAAATCCAATGCGAAATCGAGAATCGGCGCGGAATGCGTCAGTGCACCGACCGCGACGAAATGCACCCCGCTCGCTGCGACCGCGCTGGCACTCGCCAGTGTGATGCCGCCGCTGGCTTCGAATGTGGCGGACGAACCAAGCTCAGTCACCGCCCGTGCCATCTCTTTGACGTTCATGTTGTCCAACAAGACCTCGGTTGCCCCTGCCGAAACGACCTCACGGGCTTGGCCGAGCGAGTCGACCTCGACTTGAACGGCAATATCGGGGAATTGTTGCGTGACGGCTCGGAATGCCTCGACCACCCCGCCGGCGGCAACAACGTGATTGTCCTTGATCAGGGCGGCGTCGGCCAGGCACATCCGGTGATTGACCCCTCCACCGGCGCGGACCGCATACTTCTGCAGCATCCGCAGCCCTGGAACTGTCTTGCGCGAATCCCGCACCTGAGTCCCACTGCCCTCGAGGGCGGCCACCCACGCGGCCGTTGTCGTCGCGACACCGGAGATCATGGTCAACAGGTTGAGGGCCACCCGCTCGGCGCGCAGCAGTGCACGGGTGTTCGCCCGCACCCGGAGCACCACGTCCCCACGCGCCACGTCGGTCCCGTCGTCGATCAGCACCTCGATCTCGATCGGCCCGGCCTCGGCGCAGACCAGCGCCAGGACGTACGCGGCCACCGCGCCCCCGGCGAGCCGACCCGGAGCCCGGGTGACGATCTCGGCCAGGGCCTCCGCATCGACAGGAATGGTCGCCACGGACGTAACGTCCACCCCGTGCCCGGTGCCGGGCGGCAGCACACCGTGGCCGCCGAGGTCCTCCGACAGCGCGATCACGACGATCGGCTCGACGCCCGCGAGGTCGAGGCCGTACCGGTGCAACAGGGCGACCGCGTCGTCGACCGACGTGATGCGGCTCATCGCACGCCCGCCTCGGCCGGCACCTGGTCGCGCCCTTCCACCGGCCCCCCGACCGGCACGAAGCGGCGTCGAAGGCGAGGTTCACCGTCGTCGAAGGGCACCAGTTCCAGCAGCAGGTGGCCCAACCACTCGTCCCGCCGATCCTCGGCGTCGGCGCGCCAGTGCGCGCCACGAGACTCCTCCCGGGTACGCGCGGCGACAACCACGGCCGTGGCGACGGTCAGCAGGTTGGTCGCCTCCCAGGTGGCCACCCCGGGTCGCGATGAGCCGTTGACCGTCAGCCGGGTCAGGTCGGCCGCGCAGCGATCCAGTCCCGCGGCATCACGGAGCCCGCCGGCGTTGCGACTCATGGACTTCTGCAGGGCGGGCACCACCGACCGGTCAACCAGCCCCGGCTGGCGGTGATCGGCAGCGACCGTGCGGAACGGCGGCGGGTCCGCTAACAGCCGGGCGGCGATCCGGCGGGCGAAGACGAGCCCCTCCAGCAGCGAGTTCGACGCCAGCCTGTTCGCGCCGTGCACGCCCGAGGACGCCGCCTCACCGCACGAGAAGAGCCCGGCAAGCGAGGTCGCCCCGTCGAGGTCGGTCTCGATCCCACCGCAGAAGTAGTGGCAGGCCGGCGAGACCGGGATCAGGTCGACGGCCGGGTCGATCCCCACCCGCCGACAACTGTGCAGGATCGTCGGGAAGCGGACCCGCCAGGTCTCCTCACCGAGCATCCGGCCATCGACGTACACGTGGTCGCTGCCTTCCTTGGCCATCTCGCGCATGATCGCCTTGGCCACCACGTCGCGTGGGGCGAGCTCGGCCAGCTCGTGCTGGCCGAGCATGAACCGCTCACCTGCCGCGTTGAGGAGGTGACCGCCTTCGCCGCGTACGGCCTCGCTGACCAGGGGCAGCTGGCCGCGGGCGCCGGGCCCGAGATAGAGCACGGTCGGGTGGAACTGGATGAACTCGATGTCGCGCAGCCTCGCGCCGGCCCGGAAGGCCGCGGCGACGCCATCTCCGGTGGACACCGGCGGGTTCGTGGTGGCGGCGTAGATCTGACCGATGCCGCCGGTGGCCAGGATGACAGCCCTGGCGTGGACGGCTCCGACACCTTCGCGAGTGCCCTTGCCGAGCACGTGCAGGGTGACCCCGGCGACGGCCGGCGGCTCCCCGGGCGCGACCACGGCCGGGATCAGATCGAGCACCAGCGCCTGCTCGACGATCTCGATTCCCTGGTCGGCCCGTACGGCCGCGATCAGCGCCCGCTCGATCTCGGCGCCCGTGGCGTCGCCGCCGGCGTGAGCGATCCGGTTGCGGTGGTGGCCGCCCTCGCGGGTGAGCTCCAGCTCCCCCGCCGCGTCGCGATCGAACTCGGCGCCACGGGCGATCAGCTTCGCGACCTCGTCCGGGCCTTCGGAGACAAGCACCCGGACGGCGTCCTCGATGCACAGGCCGGCGCCGGCGACCAAGGTGTCGGTGACGTGCTGCTCGACCGTGTCGCCCTCGGCCTGAACCGAGGCGATTCCGCCCTGGGCCCAGTTCGTCGAGCCGGAGGCGATCACATCCTTGGTGACGATCAGCACGGTGCCGAGCTCCCGACACTCCAGCGCCGCGGTCAGACCGGCGATGCCGGAGCCCACCACCACCACGTCGACCTCGTTCACCCAGCCGGGCGGCTCGGCGGCCAGACGCCCGGGAAGCTGCGGCAGGGGCGGCAGATCGGGAAGCACGGGGCCGCCGTCAGCGGCACCGGTCACGTCGTCGAGGACCATGAGGGCCATGCTGTCCCACCTCGGGGCGTACCCCATTCCCGGGTCGCATTCCGAGCACCGCCCTTCGCCGAACACCCGTCCCGTCCCATCCCCGAAAACTGGTCACCAACAACAACGACACGCCGATGGAGGGTGTTGTTCGTGACCACTTTTCCCCCGGAGTAGGGGCGCACGGTCAGCCGAAGCGGCGGTCGTCCTCGTAGTTCGGCATCGCGATCAGGGTCTGGGTGGTGAGGAACTCCATGTCCCGGAGCTCTCCAGAGCCGGGGCCTGCCCCCTCGTGCGCATCCGCTCGCAGCGGGCGCCGCGGGAAGGCGTGCACCTCGCCGGTGTCTTCCCGGTTTGCATCGTGCTCGATGGCCTCGTCCGCTGTGCCGGTCGCCTGCTCGGTACGGGCGGTCAACAGCTCGGCTTCGAGCTGCGTCACGGCCTCCCTCAGCTCACGGATCGTCAGGTCGCGGAAGTTTCGGTCGCGGGTGAGTCGCGAGTTGGCGCCGCGGAGCCCGTTGACGTCGCCTTGGAGCCGTTCGATCTCGCCATGCAGTCGCATGATCGTCGCCTCCCGGGAGCTCGCCACCGTGAACGATGCCTGCAGCCGGCGGCTGAACGTATCGACCACGGCGGCGTTGTGCCGGCGCTCCTCGGTGAGCTGCTCGCCGTGCCGTCGCGACGCGGCCAGCAACGCCGCAGCGTGCGCACGCCGTTCCAGACCGATCTCGCGCCAGGCCAGCAGGCACGAGATCAAGGCTGCGGTCAGCGCGGGAATCAGGCCCATTCGTACGACCCACAACGGTCCGAACGCACACGCGATCGAAGCGACCGTGCCGAGGATCAGCACGATCCGGCCCCAGCGCCGGAGCCTGGAGATCTCGGCCCGATATCGCGCGGCTGACGGGACTGTGGACGCCGTTAGGGCAGGCAGATCTGCGCGGGGGGAAGTCGCCACCCGATCACCCTAGGGCTGCGTCCGGCTCACGCCCGGCATTTCCGGTCGGGTCGCCGAATCCCGATCTGAGTCCCCGCCCCAGTGCCCGAAAACTGGTCACGTCCAACAACGACACGCCGGTCGGAGTTGTTGTTGGTGACCACTTTTCGGGGCTGAGGGGACTCGCGCGGATGAGGTGGGACTAGACGTTCGAGTCTTCGTCGTCGTCGGAGTCCTCGCTCTTCGGGATCTTGCAGGCACGCTCGAGCAGTAGACCGACGATGCACATCGCGATTCCGGCGAGGACCGCGACCGCCGATTTGATCACCCGGTCGCGCGGCGCGTCTGCGGCGTAGCGAGTGACGAACATCAGGCCGTACGTCAGATATCCACCGGCCACGAAAGCGCCCGCCAGAGCCGACGCCTTGCCGAGCACCAGGAATGTCACCGCACGCTGCGGGTCGACCCGCTCCCGGCGCACCTGGATGCGCTGATGAGTGGTGTACGCGAGCACCCCGACCAGCCCGGCGATCAGAAACAGGGCCACGGGAGCAGTCCACGGAACTCGGGGTGGGATCAGGTCGAACGCGTTGGCGACGACCACGATCAGCCAGCCGCATCCGGCTCCGGTCAACGCCGCCGTGGCCAAGGCCAACGGCGGCGTCGTGGTGATCGTGCCGGGAGGAGGCTGGGGCGGCTTGCTGGGCGGCGCCAACGGCTCAGTCGCGGTCGACGACGAGATCGTCGCGCAGTACGACGCCATCGGAGCCAACGGCTGCCGCCAGCTCGGCAACCTTCCCCTTGCCCGGTAGGTCGCCCTTCGGGTCGATCTCGGCCCACGGCACGAGGACGAACCCGCGCTCGTGGGCGAGCGGATGCGGCAGGGTGAGGTCGGACTTGTCGGCAACGGTGTTCCCGACCAGGATCAGATCCACGTCGAGGGTCCGTGGCTCCCACCGTTCGTTGCCGGTGCGCTCCCGACCGAACGCGTCCTCGATCGCCTGCGCGCGCTCGAGCAGCGTGCGCGGCTCCAGCGTGGTCTCCGCGACGATGACGAGGTTGAGGAAGGGTCCGTGCTTGTCGTCGACCCCCACCGGCTCGGTCTCGTACACCGAGGAGACGTCGACGACGATGATGTCGGGAGTGTCGCTGATCGCGTCGACTGCACCCTGCAGGTTGCCCAGCCGGTCGCCGAGATTGGAGCCGACGGAGTACACGACCTTGCGCAGCGGTTTCATCCCGCTGAGCGTGTCGGCGTCGATGGCATAGGGATTAGGACTGCTCATCAGATCTCTCCATCTCGTACGTGGTCGGGGCCGTCCGGTCGACACCGGACGAGCGTGACGGCGACATCGGCAACGCGGACGGGCATCGGTGCCTGCGGTTTGTGCACGGTCACTTCTGCTGACGTCACACGCTCGAAGCGCAGACATGTATCGGCGATTCTCGAGGCAAGAGCCTCGATGAGGTTGAGTGGCTTCCCCTCGATGTCGGCGACGACTGCCGTCGCGACACCACCGTAGTCGACCGTATCGGCCAGATCGTCACTGGTCGCGGCCGGTTCCAGGTCGATTTCGAGCACCACGTCGACCACGAAATCCTGGCCGTCGGATCGCTCGAAGGCGAAGACACCGTGGAAGCCCCGGGCCGTGATGCCGCGAAGGGCGACGCGACCTTTCGAGTCCGAGGAACGCGCGCTGACCAGGGATGATGCAAACGCTGTGCCGGTCGGCTGGCTCGTCATCGACACACCTCACTTCACTGTCTGGGGCCAGCACGTCGCGGCGCTCGATCACGTCCGGATCCCACGACGGACACCCAGACCTTATCCGACCCGCCCAAGGGAGGACTGAGCGTTCGCCGTGCATGAACTGTGAGGCAAATCGCACACGCGCCCTTGTTGTGGGTTCGCGCCCGCTACGCGCACCCTTCTTGCGGGTTCGCGCCCGCTACGCGCCTCTGAGACCCTGTCTTGCTCACTCACTCGCAGCCGCAGCCAGCCTCGGGCGTCTTCGCGCGGGTTACTGCCACTTCGCGCGACGTGCCAGACGCGCGAAGTAGCACCAGCTCGCGCGAAGTGTGGTCTGACAGGGCCGCGGCACCATGAAGGCGACGGACCAGATCATTCGCGCCGAGTGAAGCGGGCGACGGTGTCGACGGCGTCACGGTTGGCGCGTACGGCGTGCACCCGGACACCCCACACGCCGCGCTCGGCGAGCAGCGCAGTCAACGCGGCCGAGGCGCCGTCTCGTTCCCGCGCCGGTCGCGCGGTGCCGTCGGGTGCGGCGAGCAGGGTGCCGAGGAACCGCTTTCGGGACGCGCCGACGAGCAGCGGCACGTCGAGCGCCTCCAGCTCGTCGAGTCGCTGCAGCAGGGCCCAGTTGTGGTCTCCGGTCTTGGCGAACCCGAGACCCGGGTCGGCGATCAGCCGATCGGACGCGATGCCGGCGGCGATGCACGCCTCGAGCTGGACAGCGAGCTCGGCGATCACGTCGGCGACGACGTCGTCGTACACCGCCTTGCTCTGCATGTCGGCGGAGTGCCCACGCCAGTGCATGCAGATGTACGGCAGCCCTGCCTCGGCGACCAGCCGCAGCAGATCCGGTTCGGCCCGCCCGCCGGACACGTCGTTGACCAGGCGAGCCCCGGCCTCGATCGCGGCCGCAGCGACGGCGGGCCGCATCGTGTCGATGCTGACCACCGCACCGGCCTCGGCCAGCGCGCGAACCACGGGTAGCACCCGCTGCAGCTCCACCGTCGTGGTCGGTCGCACCGCGCCGGGGCGGGTGGACTCGCCACCGATATCGACAATGTCTGCACCTTCGGCCAGCAGCTCGAAACCGTGCCGGATGGCGACATCTGGCTCCATGAACTCGCCACCGTCAGAGAAGGAGTCCGGCGTCACGTTGACGACACCGATCACCAGCGTCCGACCGGGCGCCGGCAGGCCGGCCACGCATGGGATCGGCTGCATTCGCTCACCCTAGTGGCCCATGTCGACGAATCGTCGGCGTCACAAGCGGCTGGGGCAGCCTCTCTCGCTGACGGGTCGAGGGCGGTCGCGGGGTCAGCCCCGCATGATGAGGCTCATCGCCTCGGCCCGCGTCGCCGCGTTGCGCAACTGCCCGCGTACGGCGCTGGTCACTGTCTTCGAACCCGGCTTTCGCACCCCGCGCATCGTCATGCACAGGTGCTCGCACTCGAAAACGACGATCACCCCGCGCGGCTCGAGGAACTCCATCAGGGAATCGGCGACCTGGGTGGTCAGCCGCTCCTGAACCTGAGGCCGCTTGGCATAGAGGTCGACCAGCCGGGCCAGCTTGCTGAGCCCGGTGATCCGTCCGTCGGCATTCGGGATGTATCCCACATGGGCCACCCCGGTGAACGGGACGAGGTGGTGCTCGCAGCAGCTCCAGACCTCGATGTCGCGGACCAGGACGAACTCGTCGTGGCCCAGATCGAACGTCGTGGCGAGCACATCACGCGGGTCCTGCCGCAGACCCGCGAACATCTCCGCGTACGCCCTCGCCACCCTTGCCGGGGTGTCTTGCAAACCGTCGCGGTCAGGGTCCTCGCCGATCCCGATCAGGATCTCGCGGACCGCCGCGGCGATCCGGTCATGGTCGAACTCACCGGCCGGTGCCGGCAGGATCACCTCGTCAAGGGTCATCGAAAGTCGGGCCCGCGCGGTGGCTGGACCGAGTCCCCGGGATGGCCCGTCGGCGACCCCGCGCCCGGCTGGCCGGGTGCGGCGCCACCGGAGTACGGCCCGGGGGGCGGCGGCCAGGTCTCTGGCCGGTTCGGATCCAGTGGCCCAGACTGAGGACCGGGCGCAGCCGGGGTCGGCTGACCGCCGGGAACCGGCGTGCCACCCCGACCGGGCTGCTGGCCGGTCGGCGGCTGCGGCGGAGCCGGGAAGTGACCCGGGGGGACCTGGGTGCCACCGGGTGGCAACGCCGTACCCCCCGGATGGTGCCCGTTGCCGGAGCCGTTGTTGCCGTTGTTACCCGAGCCGTTGCTCCCATTGAGGGCGTGGTGGCCATTGTTGGCCGGAACGAGCGGCGGCGGCGGCGTCACCGGCGGCAGCTTGGAAGGCACCCGCCGATCCGAGCCGGTCCAGGCGGGACGCTTCGGCCAGTGCCGAAGATGCGTGAACACCTCGGCGACCTCTTGGCGGTCGAGAGTCTCCCGCTCGAACAACGCCCGGACCAGGTCATCCAGCACGTCGCGGTTCTCGGTCAGGATGTCGAACGCCTCCTGGTGGGCGTTACTGATCAGCTTCGAGACCTCTTCGTCGACGATCGCGGCGATGTCTTCGGAGTAGTCCCGTTGGTGCCCGAAGTCGCGGCCGAGGAACGGCTCGGCCTCACCGGAGCCGAGCTTGATCGCGCCCAGCCGCTCGGTCATGCCGTACTGGGTGACCATCGCCCGGGCCACGTTGGTGGCCTTTTCGATGTCGTTGCTGGCGCCGGTTGTCGGATCGTGGAAGACCAGCTCTTCGGCGGCGCGGCCGCCCATCATGTACGCGAGCTGGTCCAGCAGCTCCGAGCGCGTGTTGGAGTACTTGTCGTTCTCCGGCAGCACCATCGTGTAGCCGAGCGCGCGACCGCGCGGCAGGATCGTCACCTTCTGCACCGGGTCGTTGCCCGGCAGCGCCGCAGCCACCAGCGCGTGCCCGCCCTCGTGATAGGCGGTGACGAGCTTCTCCTTCTCGTTCATCAGCCGGCTGCGCTTCTGCGGGCCGGCGACGACGCGATCGATCGCCTCGTCGAGGAAGTCATCGGTGATCTGCCGCGCATTCTGTCGCGCGGTGAGCAGTGCGGCCTCGTTGAGCACGTTGGCGAGGTCGGCTCCGGTGAAGCCCGGCGTACGTCGAGCGATGCTCTCCAGGTCCACGTCCGGCGCCATCGGCTTGCCTTCGGAGTGCACCTTGAGGATCTGCAGCCGGCCCCTGAGATCGGGCGTGTCGACCGCGATCTGCCGGTCGAAACGGCCCGGCCGCAGCAGGGCCGGATCGAGCACGTCCGGGCGGTTCGTCGCGGCGATCAGGATCACCCCGCCGCGGACGTCGAAGCCGTCCATCTCGACCAGGAGCTGGTTCAGGGTCTGCTCGCGCTCGTCGTGCCCACCGCCCATGCCCGCACCGCGGTGCCGACCCACGGCGTCGATCTCGTCGATGAAGACGATCGCCGGCGCGTTCTCCTTCGCCTGCTCGAACAGATCACGGACGCGGGACGCACCGACACCGACGAACATCTCCACGAAGTCGGAGCCCGAGATGGAGAAGAACGGCACGCCGGCCTCGCCGGCCACCGCGCGGGCCAGCAGCGTCTTGCCGGTGCCGGGCTGGCCGTACAGCAGGACGCCCTTCGGGATCTTGGCGCCCACCGCCTGGAACTTGGCGGGCTCGGCCAGGAACTCCTTGATCTCCTCGAGCTCCTCGATCGCCTCGTCACAGCCGGCCACGTCGTGGAACGTCGTCTTCGGCGTGTCCTTGTTGGCGATCTTGGCCTTGGACTTGCCGAACTGCATCACCCGGCTGCCACCGCCCTGCACGGAGTTCAGCAGGAAGAAGAAGAGGACACCGATGATGATGAACGGGATCAAGGTGCCGAGCAGGGACGAGATGAAACCAGGGGTCTTGTTCTCGCCGACCCAGCTGTCGAGGGTCTTGTCCGCGACCCGCTGATTCAGTCGATCGATGATCTGACCGCTCTGGTTGCCGACCCAGGTGGCCTCGAACTTCTCCTGCGGCTCGCCCTTGGTGGTGACCTGGATCGACTGCTCCTGGTCGATCATCTTGACCTCGGTCAGCGGATCGTTGCCGTTGATCAGGGCGACGACCTGGGAGGTGGGAACCTGCTTGTAGCCTCCGGCCAGACTGCCGCTGAAGTCGATCAGCAGGCCGATCGCGATCACGGCGAGGATGATCCACACCAGTGGCCCGCGGAAGATTTTCTTGAGGTTCATGACCTGCCTAGGAGATAACAAGCACGCGTACGTCGACGTTCAGATTGGGGTCAGGGCAGACCCCGACTGGTCTAAGGCTAGCGTCGAGGACCAAGTTGACCCTAGTCGCGACCGCTCGGCGAGCGCTTCCAACCCGCCCGGGCGTACGTCCAGCGCTGCGTCATCCCCGGCAGTCGGGTCGGGCAGCCGCGGTCGGGCAGTCGGCTCGGCACCTATTGCCCGCAGGACCCCGAATCTCGGTCCGGTCGAGCAAAACTGGTCGCAAACAACACTTTTGAAACGCATCAACCTGTTGTCGGCGACCAGTTTTCGGGAGCATGAGGTCCGGCGCGCACCCTCGGGCCGCCCCGGTTCAGCTGTAGACGTGCGGGGCGAGGGTGCCGACGGAGGTGAGGTTGCGGTAGCGACCGTCGTAGTCCAGCCCGTAGCCCACGACGAACTCGTTCGGGATGTCGAAACCGACGTAGCTCACCTCGACCGCCATCTGTTGCGCCTCCGGCTTGCGGAAGGCCGTCATGATCTTCAGGCTGGCAGGGTTGCGGCTGCGCAGGTTGCTGATCAGGTATGACAGGGTCAGCCCGGTGTCGATGATGTCCTCGACGACCAGCACGTGCCGGTCGGAGATGTCGGTGTTCAGGTCCTTCAGGATCCGGACGACCCCGGAGGACTGGGTGCCCGACCCGTAGGACGAGATCGCCATCCAGTCCATCCGGACCGTGCTGCGCAGCGCCCGGGACAGGTCGGCCATCACCATCACGGCGCCGTTCAGGACGCCGATCAGGAGCAGCTCGCGACCCTCGTAGTCTCGGTCGATCTCGGCGGCCAGCTCCGCCATCCGGGTGTCGATCTGCTCCCTGGTGATCAGCACCCGAGTCAGCTCGCCCGAGATCTGCGTGTCGTCCACGGTGCAAATCTCCCACATCTCGCGCGGGACGGGCTCGCCCCGGTCGTACGCGACCCAGAGTCCCGCCGGGTCGCCGGTCATCCCGGCCGCTTGCCCGGCGCCTCACTGCGTACGTCCTCGCACGCAATCACCCGGCCGATGTCGTGGACGGCCTCGGTCAAGGCGCACTCCCTCCCACCCACCCCTCCCATTTCCTACGTCTTCGCACCGCATCGCCCAGATGGGAGCCCCGGAGCCGGATTCCGCCGATATCTGGGCGATGCGGTGCGAAGACGAGTTGAAAGGAGTCAGGCAGAGACCGGTCAGGCGAGCGGTCAGGCGAGAGACCGGTCAGGCAGAGACCGGTCAGGCGGAGACGGTCAGGCAGAGACATCGCGGAGTCAGGCGGAGACCGTCAGGCGGCCGGCAACGCGGCGGACGGCCAGGCCCGGTACGTCGATCCGATCCTGGCCGTGCCAGTCGATGACCAGCGCCTCGACCGCGGTTACATGCAGCTGTCCGACATCACGCGCCCCGTTGACCCCGAGCCAGTCGCGGATGACCCGCCCCCGTAGCGCCCGCGGCAGCTCGACCAGCCCAGCGCAGTCGAGCCCCCCACCGACCAGCAGCCCCGCGCGCGCCTCGGCCGCGAGCTGGTCCACCAGATCCGCGTCGTCGCGAGCCAGCTCAGCCGTCCGGGCCAGGGCCACCGCAATCCCGGGTCCCAGCTCTGCCTCCAGCACCGGCAGCACCCGATGCCGGACCCGGCTGCGGGCGTACGTCGGATCGGCATTGTGCGGATCACGCCACGGTGTGACACCGAGTTCGACGCAGGCGGCCTCGGTCACCGCCCGCGGAAGGCCGAGCAGCGGGCGAAGGAATGGACCGACCCGAGTCGCCATTCCCGCGAGCGATCGGGTGCCCGAGCCTCGTGCCAGACCGAGCAGAACCGTCTCGGCCTGGTCGTCGAGGGTGTGGCCGAGCAGCACGGTCGAGCCGGTTCGGGCGGCTTCCGCCCGGAGTGCCGCGTAGCGGGCGTCCCGGGCCGACGCCTCCGGGCCGCCACTGTCGCCGACGGACACCGACAAGCACGCGTACGTCGTCGACACCGAGGGCGTCGAGCTGGCCGGCGGCACCGGCGGCGACGTCCGCCGATCCGGGCTGGAGTCCGTGATCCACGACGGCCGCAGCCAGGCGCAGGGATCGCCGTTGCGCGACCACGGTCGCCGCCGCGGCAAGCGCCAGCGAGTCGGCGCCGCCCGAGCAGGCGATCACGAGGGCCCTGTCACTCGGCAGCAGCGCGGCCTGCACAGCATTGACCAGCTGGAGCCGCGCCGGGCCGAGCACTCGGCGGGCCATCCGACCGCGCGGCTTTCTCAGGCTCGAGACGACTCGGGGTGCACTCGTCCCAGCCACTGCTGCGGATCGGCGATCTCGGCGCGAGTCGGCAAGGTCTCCGGTGCGGTCCAGACCCGGTTCAGCCCGTCCATGCCGACGACACCGATGACCGCCTTGCAGAACGCGGCGCCGTCGCGGTACTGCCGCATCTTGGCGTCCAGGCCGAGCAGCTTGCGGACGATCCGGTCCAGCCCCTGGCCTTGGCGGCGGACGTTGAACTTGGAGCGGATCTGCTCCACCGACCCGATCACCTCGGGCCCGACGCTGTCCATCACGACGTCGGCATGGCCCTCGAGCAGCGACATCACCGCCGTGATCCGGTCCACGATCTCGCGCTGAGCGGGCGTCTGGACGAGGTCGATGATCGATACCTCGGACTCTCCGCGGAGGGCCTCCGCGACCTTCTTGAACCCGTCGCGGACCATCTGTGCCATCGCCGCCGAGTCGAGCTCGGTATTGGCGACCACATCGTGGATCTGGCTGTTCAGATACTCCCGGAGCCATGGCACCGCGGTGAACTGCACGCGGTGCGTCTCCTCGTGCAGACAGACCCAGAGCCGAAAATCGCTCGGGTCGAGGTGCAGCTCACGTTCGACCGCGACGACGTTCGGGGCGACCAGCAGCAGCCGGCCGCCGGGCTGATCGTTGGCTCCGTCGACCCCGGGATAGAAGGGATCGAACTGGCCGAGCACCTTCGGCGCGAGATAGCTGAGCAGGGCGCCCACCTCGACCCCGGTGATCCGACCGCCGAGGCCCGCGAAGGACGAGCCCTGCAGCCGTTCGGCGGCCTTCTCGTTCAGCGGGGCGAGGATGGTGCGGAAGGCGTCGATGTTGGCCTGCAGCCAGCCGGGCCGATCCACGATCAGGACCGGCGCGGTTGCACTCGGCGTCTGCAGGCCGGTGACGGTGGTGACGTACGCCTCCGCGCGGGCGGCGGCATCCCTGAGCTCGGCAACCGCCTGCGCAGCGCCTTGGCGGGAGATGTCGGGGCCGGGCTTGACCAGTCGCTGGGCCGTGGTGAACGCGAGCGTCCAGTCGACCATGCTCGAACTCATGCGCTGAACAATACGTGCCGCTCCCGCACGGACCAGTCCGCACGCGTTCGCCCCCTGGGCATGGATCCGCCCCGTCTGCAGCTGGGGCGGATCCATGCTCATGGGGCGGATCCGACGAGATGCAACCGAAGGACAGCAGCCGAATGACAGTCAGGATGTGCAGCCGCAGCGAGCGAGGGCGGCGCTCACCCGGTCGAGCCAGACGATCGACTCGTACTCGTTCTTCGGATTGTTGACCAGGAACGCGTACGCCAGCATCGAACCGTCGGGTGCGCGGACGAAGCCGGCGAGGCTGTGCACCTTGGTCAGGGTTCCGGTCTTGCCACGGACCAAGCCACGAGCATTCGTGGTCGCATCGTCGAAGAACCGCACCCGCAGGCTGCCCTCGACCCCGGCCACAGGCAGCCCGGTCACCACTCCGCGGAGCTCGGGATGCTTCTCCTCCATCGCCACCCGCAGCACCTTCGCCATCGAGTCTGCCGGCACCCTGGTCTGGCGGCTGAGCCCGCTGCCGTCCACGATCCGTACGCTCGCGTCCAGCACGCCGAGCTTCTGCAGCCGGGCGTGCACCGCCTTCACACCGCCGGCGAACGACCCGGGCTGGCCGGCCGCCAACGCCGCCTGCCGGAACATCACCTCGGCCGCGTCGTTGTCACTGGCCATCAGCAGCAGCTCGACGATCCGCTCGGCCGGCAGCGAGCTCACCGACGCGACCGCCGCGGAGCCGCGGGGTGCCTTTGCCTTCGCGGTCTTGGTGACCGTGATCCCCCGCTTCTTCAAGGCCGCCGCGAAGGCCTTGGCGGCCTCTGCCGGCGGATCCGACACCCGGGGTCCGGGCGAGAAGCCGGTCACCCGACCCTCGTTGACCCACAGCGCAGACACCTTGCTCACCTGGTCGGCGTACGCATCCGGCCAGGTCGGGTTCCACGACGGACCGCTGAACAGGCTGGTGTCGTAGCCGAGGGAGACCTTGCGTACGCCCTTCTTCTTCAGCGCGTCGGCGCTCCGGCTGGCGAGCGTGCTGATCGAGGCACGACCGTCCCGCGGCGTGCTGGAGAGGTAAGGATCGCCGCCGCCGACCAGGATGATCGAGCCCTTCTCCGGCGCCACCACCTTGGTCGTGAAGCGGCGTTCCGGTCCCAGCAGCGACAGCGCTGCGGTGGTGGTCAGCAGCTTCATCGTCGAGGCCGGGATGTAACCACTCGTGGCCTTGTGCCGATACAGCACGGCACCGCTGCCGACATCGATCACGCTGCCGCTGAAGGCGTCTTTGACACCCTTCCGGCTTACTCCGTTGATGAGCTTCGTCACCTTGACGGCGGCCGGTTTTGCCGGCGACGCGCCTGCGAGGACGGGTTTCAGCTCCACCGGGGCGGGACTCACCTGGCTCGTGCTGGGTGTCGCAGAGCTGGCCGCCGGGACCGGGCTCGAGGTCGCCAAACCCGCCGGGACCAGGGAAGACGATCCACCACGCGAGTAGAGACCGGTCGCCTCCAACCCTGACCTGGCCCACGAACCGAAGGTGCCGGTGACGATGCCGGCAGTCAGCCCGGCGAGCACGACCAGGGCCACCAGAGCCACCAGCACCCGGCTGAGACGCAACTAACTACCTTCCATTTGTGCCCGTTATGCTGCAATTCGTTTGTGCCGCCCGATCGAAGGCGCCGGGCCCATCCTAAGGAGAGGTCTCCCCCTCATGACTGCTCCCAACACAGAGCCGATCCGACCGCTGAGCGGACTCACCTTCGACGTCACCGTCGAGATCCCGAAAGGTCAGAAGAACAAGTACGAGGTAGATCACGAGAGCGGACGGATCCGCCTCGATCGTACGTTGTTCACCTCGACCCAGTACCCAGCCGACTACGGCTACATCGAGGGCACCCTCGGTCAGGACGGCGACCCGCTCGACGCGCTCGTGCTGGTCTCGGAACCGACGTTCCCGGGCTGCCTGATCAAGTGCCGGGCGATCGCGATGTTCCGGATGACCGACGAAGCCGGCGGTGACGACAAGGTCGTCTGTGTGCCGGCCTCGGACCACCGCCGTAACCACCTGCGCGACCTCTCCGACATCCGCTACTACCTGGTCACCGAGATCGAGCACTTCTTCACCGTCTACAAGGACCTGGAGCCGGGCAAGTCGGTCGAGGGCTCCAGCTGGACCGGTGTGGAAGACGCGGAGGACGAAGTACGCGCCAGCTTCAAGCGCGCGGAGGATGCCGGCTACTACACGCCTGCCGCCACGACCGTCGCGCCGCACTGACAGTCTTTTCTCGCTCGCACGCTGGCTTTTCTCGCTCGCACGCTGGCTTTTCTCGCTCGCACGCTGGCTTTTCTCGCTCGCACCCGGCGCTCGAGCCCGGTCGTCCGCAGCTTCGGGTCGGAAGGCCTGATCGACTCGCGCACAAATGACTCGCACCGGTTTGCCTTCCGCCCCGCGGCCACGGAAGACCGGCGCGCCTACCCGATGCTCGCTGCGCTTTTCTTGCTCGCACCCGGCGCTCGAGCCCGATCTTCCGGCACCACCTCACGCCCGACCCGCTGCCTCGCGCACCACATGACTCACTCGTGTTTGTCGTGCGTTCGGCGGCACCGGAAGACCGGGTGCGCCTACCCGATGCTCGCTGCGCTTTTCTTGCTCGCACCCGGCGCTCGAGCCCGGTCGTCCGCGGACACAGAGCGGAAGGCCAATTCGCCTCGCCGATGAAGACTCCTGACGGTATTGCCTTCCGCTCCGTGGCCACGGAAGACCGGCGCGCCTACCCGATGCTCGCAAGCGGAGTCGACTACCTGCGTGGCCGCGCTGAGTTGCCAACCATCCGTCCCTGCCCAGCACCTCTGACCACATCGAGGACGAAATCAGATGAGATCGCACTTTCCTCCTAGTATTCCCACATGAACGCGCGGGAACTGCGGCCCGATGCTCTCGTCATCGGAGCGCCGAAGGCGGGGACCAGTGCCCTGCATGCCGCGCTGGCGAGGCATCCCGGGGTGTACGCGTCGCCGATCAAGGAGCCGAAGTTCTATCTGTGCGGCGAGGCGCCGCCACCGGCGTACTGCGGGCCGGGCGACGCTCACAGCCAGCAGGAGTGGGTCTGGCGACGGGCCGACTACGAGCGGCTGTTCGCCGCAGCACCGGCAGACGCGGTGCGGATCGAGAGCACGCCGTTCTATCTCTATGACGCCGACGCCCGGCGGCGGATCGCAGATGAGCTGCCGGAGGCCAAGTTCGTCGCCATCGTTCGTGATCCGATCGACCGGGCGTACTCGAACTGGATGCATCTGTGGGTCGACGGGCTCGAGCCCGTCGGTGACTTCGTCGAGGCGTGCGAGCGGGAGGACGACCGAATCGCGGCCGGCTGGGCGCCGTTTTGGCACTACCGGCGGATGGGGCGCTACGGCGAGCAGCTGGCCGACCTGTTCAGCCGGGTCGATCGGTCGCGGGTTCTGGTGCTTCGCTACCGCGAGCTGGTCGCCGAACCCGGAGCGACGTTGGACAAGGTCTGCCGATTCCTCGGCCTCGCAGAGGGCCAGATCGGTTCGATCCCGCCGGACAACTCACGCCCGTACGTCGAACCCGGTTTCCGGACCACCGTGCTCGGCCGGGTGATCCGCGCCGGAGCGTACGCGGGCAGCTTCGTCCCGCCCCAGATCTGGCGGCAGGCCAGCAAGCCGATGGTCGCCGCTCTCCATCTCGGCGGCCCCGAACAGCGGCCGAAGCTCGATCCGGAGCAGCGGTTGGCCCTGCTGCAGACCTGCAACGACGACATCGCGGTGCTCGAAGAGGTCCTCGGCGAGTCGTTCGCGGACTGGCGCTCCGCCGTCGGTCGCGGGTCGTTCAAGGAGCGGGCCGCCAAAACCGCCTGACGGGCACCCCGAACCCGCTCCGGCACCCTTTCGTACGCTCCCGAGCACCCTTTCGTACGCTCCCGCACCCTTTCGTCCGCTCGCCGCACCCTTTCGTCCGCTCGCCGCACCCTTTCGTCCGCTCGCCGCACCCTTTCGTCCGCTCCCGCACCCTTTCGTACGCTCCCGCACCGGGAAGGCAACCGAGGCACCGTCTGCAGAGGGTGCCTCGACCACCTTCCCGGTGCCGGAGCGGTTCGGGGTCTGTGCGGTTCGGGCTCTGTGCGGTTCGGGCTCTGTGCGGTTCGGGGTCCGTGCGGTTCGGAGTCCGTGCGGGCCGGAGTCCGTGCGGGCCGGTTCGTGCGGTCGGTGTGTGCGGGGTGCTGCAGGCGGTGCGCGGCGTCAGCCGATGGAGGTCATCAGGTCGTGCGAGCCGTCGGCGCGAGCGGCCTCGAAGTAGAAGCGGGTACGACCGTTCGGCAGGGGCACGGCACTGGCGTAGCGGAACGCACCCGTGCCCTCGGGTGAGACGACCACCGGCTCGGCGGAACCGGCCAGCACACCGTCTACCCCCTCGCGGGCGATCCCGGTCTTCTCGAACCAGTTCGCCGCCACGGTGTCGCGACCGTCGTACAGCAGCACGAGCGGGTCCAGGCTGAGTACGGTGCTCACCCGGGCGCCGCGGGCGTCCCACTTCCCCGGCGTGCCGCGCAAGGTCTCGCCATGATCGGTCCAGGACAGTCCGTCGTGGCTGGTGAGGTACGCCGTACTCATCCGGTCCTCCTGACCGGACTCGGTCAACGGATGCCGGCAGACCCAGGCGTGCCAGCGGGATCCCTGCCGGAGGATCACCGGGTCCTTGACGGCCACGATGTCGCTGCCTGGGAACACGACCGCTCGGTCGCCGGTCGGTAACGACTCGGGCCGATCCGCCTCGAGCGCCTCGATCCACCAGTGCTTCGAGTCCGGCGTGGCACAACTGAGATAGAGCCGCCAGCGGGCGTCCGGACCGTCGCTCGTGGTGACCAGCACTGGTCGCTCGAACGATGCCGCCCCGAAGTCGTCGCGGTGTACCTCCGCCACGCGCTCGAACGCGACGCCGTCGTCGGAACGGGCGATCACGACACTCACTCCGCGGCCGGCTTCGATCGGCCGGCGCACTCGGTAGACCAGCCAGAAGGTGCCGTCGACGAGCAGCGCGCTGGCGGCGCCCGACCAGTTGCCAGGTCCGGTGTCCGGGGCCTTCACCACGACATCAGCGTCGTCGAAGGCAGGCAAGGCGAGGTCGGAAACGATGTGCACCTACCGACAATATCGACTGTTCCCTCCTACAACCGGAGAGTCTCGCGCAGCTCGGCGAGATTCAGGCGGTCTGGAGATGGTTCTCTGAGCCTGCCGTCCGGCAGGCCGAACGTCGCGTCGCACCCGATCCGCACGCGCTGCTGGCCAGCTCGCACCGACCCTCATTCGAGCGGGTACTGGCCCAGCGCGCCCTTCATCTGCTCGTAGCCCCAGTCCGATCCGTACGTCGCCTGCGCCATCGAGATGACGAACAGCTGGTCGGTGCTCGCGGTGAACGTGATCATCGGTGTGACCGCCTCGCACTGCAGAATGCCGGTCCGTGGCGCGCCACTCGGGGCCGCGAGCTCATAGTGATCCTGGCCTGTCCGCTGGAGCAGTCGCTCTTCTCGGTTGCCGTGAAGGTCTTGTCGACCGCTGCCCCGAACTCCGCCGATGACGCGTACTGCCACAGGTAGATCGTCGAAATGGGGTCGCCGGTCGGGTGACAGACGAGCTTCAGCGCAGCGCCGCGTACGTCCTTGTCGTCGACCTGGCAGGTGTTGCGGAAGTCGGCCGGCACGTGGGTCAGCAGCTCGGCCGCCGTCGGCTGACCGGACAGCTCGCTGCTTGGTCGGCCGCCCGAGGCATCGGTCGAGGTGCCCGGAGCTCGGGCCGGCTCCAGGCGACCCGCGCTCGAGGACGACGGCCGGTCGACCAGTTGGGTGATGACCACCTCGACGATGACCACCAGGACCAGCACCGCACCTGTGATCAGCACGATCCGGCGCCGCGATCCGCCCGGCCGGCGCCCGGGCGGGTCCGGCTGCGAGGGTGGCACGCCCGCCCCGGGCGGCGCAGGGCGTGACGTCGAGTCACCCGGTGCGATGTCACAGCGATCGGGGCAGCTGCGACACGCGCAGCAGCGACCTCCGGCCCGTTGGACTGAGGCCGCCTCGACTCGACTACCTCGGGCTGCGGTGGCAGCTTCGACTCGACTACCTCGGGCTCGGGTGCCGGCCTCGAGTCAGGCGCCGGTCTCGACTGGGGCGGCCTCGACTCGGATCGAGGCGCCGCAGATGGCGGCGACTCCGCTCGGGACGGTTCTTCGCGACACAGCAGCGCCGCCCCGAGCGCCACATCGTGCTTGGGATGGGTGTCGACGCTGAGGGGGACCTCGAACGCGCCCTGCAGCATCTCGCCGACCAGCGGGATCCGCGAGCTGCCACCGACCAGCACGATTCCCCGCAGGTCGGTCGCGCACCCTCGCCGACGCCAGCGTCCGACGTACCGCGGCAATGGTGTCCAACAGCGCCGGACGCACCGTCGCCTCCAGCTCGGCCCGGGTGATGCGTACGGTCGTGGTCAGCCCGGGCAACGCGACCGGAATCGTGACGTCGGTGTCGCTGGACAGCGTCTCCTTCGCGTCCACGCAGTCGCGGCGCAGTCGGGCGAGGCCGACGACCATCCCCGGATCGTCCAGCGCCGCGGTCTCCAGCCGCGGTCCGAGGGCCTGCAGCACCAGGTGGGTGACCGCCTCGTCGACATCGGCGCCGCCCAGGCGCTCGATCCCGTCCGGGGTGCCGAGCACGCTGAACCCGTCGATCCGTTTCTCCAGGACACAGACGTCGAACGTGCCTCCGCCCAGGTCGTAGACGGCGATCCGGTCACCCACGTCGACCTTGGTGCGGGCCGCGTACCTGACGGCGGCGGCCTCGGGCTCGGTGCAGTAGCGGGCGCCGGGCAGGTCGGCCAGGGACGCGACCTGGTCCAGTAGCTCCCGCTTGTACGGCCCCCAGTTGGCCGGGTGGGTCAGCATCACCTCTGCGGGCGCCTCACCCTGCTGCGTCGTGGTGGTCGCGACGATCCAGCGCAGCAGCCGGGCCATCAGGCTCTCCGGCGAATAGGCCGCCCCGGCGACCAGCATCGGCACCGGATCACCGAATCGCCGCTTGAACTCGCGCACCAGGCGGTCCGGCTCGAGCGCCCCGCGCCGCTCCGCGGCCTCGCCCACCAAGAACGCCTCGTCGTCGGTGAGGAACAGCACCGAGGGGATCTGCATACTCCGGTTCCCGAGCCCGACCATCACCGGATCGGAACCGTTCACGACTGCGGCCGCGGCGAAGGCCGTGCCGAGATCAACTGCCAGCCGATAGCTCATGGGCGACCTCGAGGGCGAAGGACTCGGTGCTCACCGTAGAGGAGTGACACGCTCGTGCACAGGCAATTACGGCAGCCCGGCAGACCCACCTAGACTCCGCCGGGTGTACGCGATCCTGCTGGCCCCCGCGAGCAACCGGGTCTACGCGGGCGAGGCGCCCGAGCTGGTCGCCGCCGAGCTGAGCGTGCTGCTGGCCGCCGCCGGCCGCGACCCCGGACCGATCGAACCGCTGGAGCTGGCGGGCGTCAGCTACCTGAGCCTCGACGTGGCGCCGGACGATGTCACGGAGCGAGAGCTGGGGCGTGCCTCGGCCGTGCTGGCCGCGTACGAACGGGTCGGCGACCTGCTCCGACCGGTCGTCGTCGCCAGGCCGGACCACTTCGACGACGACCTGGTGACCATTCCGAAGTACCCCGGCAAGACCAACGAGCAGTTCACCCGGCTGCTGATCAACGTGACCCTGGCCGCACAGGGTCGACACAGACCGGGGCCGGCCAGCATCCTCGACCCGATGTCGGGCCGCGGCACGACCCTCAGCACGGCCTGGACGCTCGGTCATCACGGGTACGGGGTCGAGGCCGACCAGAAGGCCGTCGAGGCGCAGGCGACGTTCCTGCGGACGTACCTGCGCCGGAAGCGGATCAAGCACCGGGTGACCAGCACGCCGGTACGCCGCGACGGTCGGCACCTCGGGCGCCGGCTGGACGCTGAAGTGCTGCCGCCGGACGGTAGTCGGGAGCTGGAGCTGTCCGTCTTCACCGGCGACACCCGTGACTCGGCCACCCTGTTCGGCAAGAAGCGGTTCGACGCCGTGGTCACCGATGCGCCGTACGGCATCGTGCACGGCAGTGCGACCCGGGACCCGAAGACCGGTAAGCGCGGGCGTGACCGGTCGGCGGCGGATCTGCTCGCCGAGGCGATCCCGGTCTGGGCGTCGCAGCTCAAGCCAGGCGGGTCGCTCGGGCTCTCGTGGAACACCTACGGCCTCCGCCGCGAGCAGCTGACCGAGATCGCCCGCGGCGCGGGTCTCGAACCCCTCGCCGAAGGCCCCTGGCTGCGCTTCGGGCATCGAGTCGACTCCTCCATCCACCGCGACGTGTTCGTGGCGAGAGCCTGACGTCGGTTCCACTGGTCAGTTCGCGCTCGCTGTCGGACCAAACTGACCACCGAGGGAGCAGTACCGACGTCCTAGGCTGATCAACCGTGACCACCCGTTACCTGCTGATGCTCCGCCACGCCGAAGCCGAGGCCACCCGCCCCGGTCATCGCGATCTCCAGCGCCGCCTCACCGAGCACGGCCTGGCGCAGGCGGCCGCCGCCGGTCACTGGCTCACCGAGCACTACCGGGTCGATGCGGTGCTCTGCTCGCCTGCGATCCGGACCCGCGAGACACTCGCCGAGCTGGGTGTGGGGGCCCCGGCGGAGTTCCCGGACTGGCTGTACAACGCTGGCGGCGACGAGATCCTGGCCGGCATCAGGGGCTTCGATCCGAGCGTCGGGACCGCGCTTGTCGTCGGGCATGCACCCGGAGTCCCGGCGGCCGTCTACGACCTGACCGACCCGGAGAGCTCCGACCCGGCCGCCATGGCAACTGTGGAGAGCCGCTTTCCCACGGCCACTGTGGCCGTGCTGCGGATCGACGAGGACTGGGCCGAACTGTCCTGGGCTGCGCTGGTCCAGGTCAGGCTGTCGTCGGTGTGACCCGACCGACGCCCAGTGTGATATTGGCCCAAACAGGTCACGATTTGATTTCGGCAGCCCGTGGTGGAAAGTCCGGTTGGTAGCCTGCTAAAGCCGTAGTTCCGCATCGGATGTATCTGCACGTCGTCTCGGGTCTCACCAAGCCGTCGCGAATCGCAGCTTCGACCGGATCGGCGGCAACGGTCGCTCGTCACAGGGGAGATGAGCGGTCGACCCGTCGGGGGGCGACGGGTTACGGGGGGATTGTGCATGTCTCAGGGGGACGTCCGCGGGGTCGGTGACGACTTCGCGCCACGGCGAGCTGTCGCCGAAACAGAATCCGTCGTCAGTCCGGACGCCGGTGCAGTTCCGGCTCCGTCCGGACTCGGTGAGCATCGATCGGGCGACTCCGCCCGTACCGTCGAGCGCCGAGAACTCGCACCACACCCGGACAGCCTGACCGGCCGGCCTTCCGCCCGCCGCATCGCGAGCCCGGACACCGACGCGCACGTCGCGACGAGTGTGCTCGCCGACACCAGCGCCACCACGAGCACTCACCAGAGCCCGGTGACGGAAGACTCGACCGCGGCCGGCGGTTCGGCCCGGCCACTGGCGTGGGCCCGACGCTACGTCGCTGCCGTCGTGGCGTGCGACGCGATCGTCGCGCTCCTGGCCGTGACCGCCGCCCTGCAGTTCCAGAACTTCGCCTTCTCGCCGTGGAAGATCGCCGTCCTGCTCGCCGGCGCAGCGGTCGCGTGGCCGCTGGCCATCGCGATGAGCCACGGTTACGAGCGCGGCAAGATCGGCATCGGCGACGACGAGATGCACGCCGTCGGTCGCGCCCTGATCCTGGCGATCGCCGTCAGCGCCATCCCGTGCGCCATCACGGGCCAGTACGGCGTGGTCGCGGTCTCCGGCATCGCCGTTCCGATCGCGGCGGCCGCGTCGATCGGCGTCCGCTTCGTCGCACGCAAGAACCTGCACCGCCGGCAGCGCGCCGGCCAGGACGTCCGCCGGGTGATCGTGGTCGGCAGCGCCTTCGCCGCAGCGGACCTGGCGAACATGCTGACCGCAGAGCCGCAGTGCGGGATGAAGGTGATCGGCGTCTGCGTGCCCAACGCCGATGTCGCCCGAGCCAAGGAGATCGGTCTCGAGGTCCTCGGCGACCTGGACCAGGCGCCTTCGTTGATCGAGACCTACGGCGCCGACGCCGTCGCCGTTACCAGCGGCGACGCCACCCGGCACAACTACCTGCGCGAGCTGTCCTGGGCGCTGGAAGGTGCTCCCGTCGAGCTGCTGGTCCACCCGGGTCTGATCGAGGTCGCTGGTCCGCGGATGCACATCCGGCCGTACGTCGGTCTGCCGCTGCTGCACGTCGAGCAGCCGCACTTCACCGGCTGGCGCCGGCTTGTCAAGCGAGCGTTCGACATCGTCGCGACCTCGGTCGGGCTCCTCCTGATCTCACCGATCCTGCTGGCCATTGCGCTCGCGGTGAAGCTCGGCGACGGCGGACCGGTGATCTTCCGCCAAAACCGCGTTGGCCTGGACGGGTCCACCTTCACGATGCTGAAGTTCCGCTCCATGCACGTGAACGCCGAAGAGAGGTTGGCCGAGCTCCGGGCGCGGAACCCCGAGATGGGCACCATGTTCAAGATGGTCGACGATCCTCGGATCACTCGGGTCGGCAAGCTGCTCCGCAAGTTCTCCCTGGACGAGCTGCCGCAGCTGTTCAACGTGCTGTCGGGTTCGATGTCCCTGGTCGGGCCGCGTCCGCCGCTCCAGTCGGAGGTCGACGGCTACGAGGATCATGCTCGTCGCCGGCTGCTCGTCACCCCAGGTCTGACGGGTTTGTGGCAGGTGTCCGGTCGCTCATTGCTGAGCTGGGAGGAGACGGTCCGGCTCGACCTGCGCTACGTCGAGAACTGGACCCTCACCCTCGATCTGCTGATCTTGTGGAAGACGGTGTACGCCGTCGCCGCCCAACGCGGAGCCTTCTGACTCAGAGGCGTGAGGAAGTGAAACCCTCCCACACAAATGGGTCGATCGAGTCGATAGTTCATATCTGCGGCGCAGCGGAGGATTCGCCCCTACCGTGACGCCGAAGGCGTCACAACAGATTGGCCGAACATGACTGTTTCAGCATTCACCCATTCAAAGCAGCAGTTGCGAGGCCGCCTCACAGCGCTGCTGCTGGTGGTGGCTCTCGTCGCACTGATCGTCGATCAGTCGACATCCCGCGCCCAGGCGGACACTTCGCCGGCGACCGGGGTGCCGGCCACGATGTCGACCGACGCGCTCGCGACTGCGCAGATCAACGGCGTCGTATGGAGCCAGCTGATCGTCGGATCGAAGGTGTACGTCGGCGGTGAGTTCACCAAGGCTCGACCAGCCGGAGCAGCAGCTGGCACTCAAGAGGTCACCCGAACGAACATGTTGGCGTATGACCTCGCCACGGGTGTCCTTGATGCCTCATTCGCTCCGACCTTCAATGCCGCGGTGCGTGGCCTCGCGGCCTCCCCGGACGGCAGTCGTGTGTACGCTGTCGGGAACTTCACGAGTGTCAACGGGCTGACCCGGAACCGAGTCGCCGTCTTCAACACATCGACCGGTGGGTTGTTGAACTATGGGGCCTCCGCAAATTACACGATCTACGGTGTCGCCGCCACGGCCTCGACGGTGTATCTAGCTGGCGGTTTCACGACCATGAACGGCGTTGCCCGGGTCGGGCTGGCCGCTGTCGATGCGATCACCGGGGGGCTCAAGACGTTCTCGGTGACCCCTGCCGGCGGAAGTCCGAGACAGGTCGTCGTCTCCCCCGACGAATCCACCGTGATGGTGGGCGGGAACTTCACCTCGATGAACGGCTCCTCGAGCCCCGGATACGGCTTGGCCGCTATGGACGCCGTCACTGGGAGCATGAAACCGATGCCCGTGAACTCCGTGGTGCGCGACGCGAACACGAATGCGGCGATACTTTCGATGGCCGCCGACTCCACCGGCTTCTACGGCTCGGGATACGCGTACTCGAAAGCCCAGGGCAACCTCGAGGGATCGTTCAAGGCCGATTGGAACGGCAATCTGATCTGGCTCGAAGACTGCCATGGAGACACCTATTCCGTGGCACCGGCCGGAAACGCCGTCTACGTGGCCGGTCATCCGCACTACTGCGGCAATCTCGGCGGGTTCCCGCAGACAGATCCGAACTGGACCTATCAGCGAGGCCTGGCCTTCAGCAAAGACGTGCGCGGCACGATCGCCCCTGACATCTACGGGTACTTCAACTTCGACGGTCGACCGCGTCCCCAGTTGCTGCACTTTCTGCCCGACATCAACACCGGCACCTACACCGGCAAGTCGCAAGGCCCGTGGAGCGTCACAGGGAACGCCGATTACGTCCTGTACGGCGGAGAGTTCACCCAGGTGAACGGCAAGGCTCAGCAGGGTCTGGTGCGGTTCGCTCGATCAGGCATCGCGCCGGATAAAGACGGGCCCCGGCTGTCCGGGACAAATCTCCCGATCAAGGGACAGTCGTTCGCCGGCGCGATCCGGATCGAGCTGCTGGCCGACTACGACCGAGACAACGAGAATCTGACGTACGACCTGATCCGCAATGGCAGCACCGTGGCCTCGACCACCGTGCCGAGCAGCTGGTGGGAGCGACCGTGGGTGAGTCTCTTGGACACCGCGGTGACGCAGGGTCAGACCTACAGCTACCGAGTAAGGGTCAGTGACCCCAAGGGCAATCAGGTCACGAGCCCGACCATCGACGTTGCCGCCGCCGGGGGCCGTGCGCTGGACGGCTACGACTCGAAGGTGCTCCAGTCGGGTCCGGACTCGTACTGGCCGCTGGACGACAGCTCGGCGTCCTCCGTGACCGACGTCGCCGGCAGGAGTGGTGCCAGCGGCGGCGCATCTGTCGTGACCGGGCGACCTGGCATCAGCTCGGGCGGCAAGGCGTTCGGCTTCAACGGCTCGAACAGTGTTGGCTCCGCGACCAGCGCCGCCGGCCCGACGCTGTTCAGCGTGGAAGGCTGGTTCAAGACCACATCGAACAAGGGCGGCAAGATCATCGGGTTCGGTTCTGCCAGCGCCGGGAACTCGCCGAGCAACGACCGACATATCTACCTGACCAACGACGGTCGGCTGAGGTTCGGTGTCACCCAGACAACCAACAAGGTCGTCGGATCGACGAGCTCGTTCAACGACGGGAAGTGGCACCAGGTCGTCGGCACCCTCGACCCGACCGGCCTGAAGCTCTACGCCGACGGCGTACTCGTCGACTCTCGGAACGACGAGGTCCGCGGCGGCCGCTACAACGGTTACTGGCGGATCGGCGGTGATCGGCTCAGTGGCTGGCCAGACAATCCGACATCGGGATTCCTGACCGGCGACATCGATCAGCCTGCCGTATACAACCGTGCACTGGGCTCGCAGGAGATCAAGGCGCACTGGGTCGCCGGTTCTGGCACGCCGCCGGCCAACCAGCTACCGCAGCCGACCTTTTCAGTCTCGGTACACGACCTGAGCGTGACGGCGGATGCCTCGACCTCGATCGACCCGGACGGGACGATCCAGAGCTACAACTGGGACTTCGGGGACGGCACCACCGGTACGGGACCGCAACCGAGCCACAGGTACGCCGCAGCCGGAACCAACACCATTTCTCTGACCGTGACCGACAACAACGGCGCGACGGCGACGGCGTCGCATTCGGTGACCGTGACGAACCCGCCCGCCGGTCCGCAGCAGATCGCCGCAGACGCCTTCGGCCGGACGCTCAGCAGCGGCTGGGGTGCGGCAGACGCTGGTGGCAACTGGACGCTGTCGTCCGCCGCAAGCGGCTACTCGGTCGGTTCCGGTAATGGGCAACTGCTCCTCCAAAGCCCCGGCGCCCGACGAACTGCTTACCTCGATGCGACCGCATCGAACGGTAACGATGTCACCGGTTCATTTGCGGTGGACAAGCTCGGGACGATATACCTCAGCGCCTTCGGGCGTCGGGTTTCCGGCGCGTCGGACTACCGAGTCGACGTTACGCTGAACAGTGTCGGCAAGGTCAATTGGAACCTGTCGGCCACCCGAGGTGGGACCGGATCGAAGCTGGCACCAACCACTACTCTGGCCCAGACGGTGCAGCCAGGAGACACGATTCGCTTCCGGGTGCAGGCGACGGGGAGCACGCCGACGGTGGTACGCGCCAAGGTCTGGGTCGGGACCCGCGCACAGGAGCCTGCCGACTGGCAGCAGAGCGCCACGGACGCCACTGCGGAGCTCCAAGCATCCGGAACCGCTGGAGTCAGCGCCTATCTGTCGACTGCCGCGACCAATGCACCGGTTGCGGTCGGCGTGGACGACTTCGAGGTCGACACGACCGGATAGTGCCACGGTGCGCTCCTACACTGGAGCTCGGGCCGAGTCACCTCATCTGGGCCTGCCTGTACGACGAGCCCAGGACTGTCATGAGACTCCACAACGCCAATGATCGGGCCGGCATCAGCCGGCGAACGCTGATCGGCGGAACGCTCGGCGGAATCCTGTTCGCTGGGACAGCCTGCGCCTCTCGCAACGCTGGAACGGTGGAAACGCCGGCCACCGTTCCCGGCCTATTGGCCGACAATCCGTTTTACATCGCCCACCGCGGCGGGGGTGGTGACTGGCCCGAACTGACGACGTACGCCTACCAACAGGCCATACAACTGTCGGGGCTAAGGGCGGTCGAGATCTCCGTCGCGCTCTCGTCTGACAACGTCTTGGTGTGCAGTCACGACGCCACCACCGGCCGGCTGACTGGTCGGTCGTACGTGATCGCGCAGACCCCTTGGTCGACCCTGTCCACCTTGATGGTCAGCGCGGCCGAGACGACGAATCCGAAGCAAGCCCCACGACCGTTCAGCCGGCTCGACGAGGTGCTCGAGCTCGTCGTCAACGACTTCGTTGTCTTCGTCGAACCAAAGACAGCGCCGACAACGGCGCCCCTGATGGCTCGGCTCACCGCGTTGGGTCAGCCGCAGCGGATCGTGTGGAAGCAACCTGTCAACTCCGATCGCTTCTCCGAGGCCCAGCAGCATGGATTCGCAACCTGGGGGTACGTGCTCAACGAGCCTGCACACCTCGGGACCAATCTCGCGCGCTATGCCAGAGATGCGTCCCTGGACATGCTCGGCGCACCGTTGTCGGAGATGGACTCGCTGTGCCAGCAGGTCGTTACCGCTGCCACGTCGAACGGCAAACCGACGATCGCATTCACAGTGAAGAGTGCCGCTGACCGCGAGCGGGCCCTCAGGCTCGGTTGTCGGGGTCTGATGACATCGACGATCGAGGAGCTGCTACCGCCGGCGAACTGAACCGTCAGACGCTCGACGTCCCGTATCATGGTCGAGTACGTGTTTGACTGCTGGGGTCCACGTTCCTCTCCATCGAGGTTCGGCGCGCCCGGCTCCCTAGCCCTGGAGGACATGTTTTGCCCGCCCGCACGCGCGCACGCGTACGGCTCTACCACCAGGTGCGCACCGCCCATCTCGAGCGCGCTGCTCAGTTGCCGACGGCTACGATCCTCTTCGCCAACAAGCGCTACGACTTCGCCGAAGAGTTGGCGGCGAACCTCGACCTCGTTCCGGTGCGAGGTTGGCGTGCCGCCTGGTGGTTGCTCCGCAACCCGGTCGAGACCCTGGAGATCAACGAGCCACTGATGCTCGTCGCGGCGCGATCCACCAGCATCGCATTGATCGGTCTGGGGCTGAGCCGGCTGTTCGGCGGGGCACGAACGAGGGTGGTCACCTATGCGATCGAGAATCGGCACCCTGATGCGACCCCGGCGCGCGGTGCGCGTCACCGTGTGGGTCGCCGGCTCGACCTTGTCCTGGCGCGGCTCATCTGGCGGCGC
This sequence comes from uncultured Actinomycetota bacterium, assembly GCA_963797165.1. Classification (GTDB taxonomy): domain Bacteria; phylum Actinomycetota; class Actinomycetes; order Propionibacteriales; family Propionibacteriaceae; genus Microlunatus. The sequence goes on along the minus strand of CAWCOM010000010.1, from coordinate 24,956 downwards.
GTCGACCGAATCGCCTACGGGACCGCCGCCGCGCAAGCCGTGTACGAGGCGTCGCTGCCAGACGCACACGCACCGGAAAGCACCTTGATCTGGGCGCTGCCTGCTGCGGCTCCTGCGCAGGAGTCGAAGGCAACCGACCGCGCCCTCTTCCTCGGTGCCTTCAGCGAACGCAAGGGTCTGCCGCTGGTGCTGGAGGCGTGGCCGAAGGTCGTCGCTGCCGCTTCCGACGCAGCTCTTCAGATCGTTGGAAAGGGCAGCTTGCAGCCCCTCGCCGAGCGGTGCGCTGCGACCGACGCAAGCATCACCTTGCTGATCGATCCTCCTCGAGCCGAGATCCTCCGCAGCCTGGCCCGCGCGCAGATCCTGATCTTGCCCTCACAGCCCACCAGGACATGGCGCGAGCAGGTTGGCTTGCCCATCGTCGAAGGCCTTTCGTACGGCTGCACGATCGTCACCACCACGGAAACCGGCCTCGCCGACTGGCTCGCTACGCACGGCCACCGCGTCGTCGGCGCCGAGGCCGACGCAGACGAGCTCGCTGATGCGATCCTCTCGGCGCTGTCAGAACCACTCGATCGCAACGATGTCGTCGCCGACCTGCCGGTCGAGGATGGTCGGCTCACCGCGGACGGCTGGTTGTTCAGATGAGCCCTACCAAGACGCAGCCCGACGCCCCGACGCCGAAAAGCGGGCGGCATGGCCGACATCGAGCCTCGAAGCTTGAGCGGATGCGCGGCGGAATGTGGGCCAGCGTCGGCACCACCGCCGTGGCCAAGGTCTTCGTCATGGGGGTTTCAGGCATTCTCGGCCTCTTCACGACCAGGCTGATCATCGCGCATTTCGGGACGCAGGCTTACGCCCAGTATGGTCTGTTGACGAGCTTCCCAAGCCTCTTACCATTTGCCGATCTGGGCATGGCAGCTGTCGTGATCAACGCCGTAGCCGGAGCATCGGACGTCCGATCCGACCGGTACCTTCGCCATGCGATCACGACCGCCTTCCGGATCTTGATCGTCGCCGGCGCGGTGATCATCGCAGTGGGCGCCGTGATCAGCTTGCTCGGACTCTGGCCGACCCTGCTGGGCGGCGGGCTGACCGCAGGCGGCAGCAAAGCAGCATTTCTATGCCTCGCCGTGTTCGGTGTGGTGCTACCGATGACGGTAGGCCAGCGGATCATGGTCGGCCTGCGACGTACGACCACGCAGGTGGCCAGCCAGGCGGTCGTTGCTCCGTTCATGATGCTCTGCGTCGGATCGGTGGTGCTGTTGGGCATCCCGTTCGGCGATTATGTGTCGATCTTCTCCTACGTCGCCAACTCGTTGGTGTCGGTGATCTGCCTGATCGTCGCCGCAAAGCTGCTCGCGCCGCAGCTCGGCCAGTCGATCCGCGACATTCCGCGAGTGCGATCGGTTCCAGGAGTGAAAGCCATGAGCGTTGCATGGCCGATGTTGATCCAGATGATCGCATTGCCCGTCGCCATGCAGACCGATCGGCTGCTGTTGTCGCACCTGACCAGCGGCGACGAACTGGCCCAGTACAACCTCAGTTCTCAGCTCTTCGGCATGGTGCTACAGGCGATCGCGGCGGGTGGTGTCGCGCTCTGGCCGATCTATGCGCGTGCTCGAGCCCGTAGGGAGATCCAGTCGCCGCTCAAGCCCATGTTGGTATTCACCGGCGTCGGGCTCGCGATGGCAGCGGTCCTCGCCATCATCTCGCCGTGGGTCGCTGGCTTCGTGTCGGACGGCAAGATCACCTTGAACGTGTGGCTACTGGTCGGGTTCGTCGTTTTTGTCGTCGTCCAGGCGGCCAAGTACCCGCTCGGCATGTACATGACCGACAAACAGGGACTGCGATTCCAGGTCTGGCCCATCCTGATCATGGTTCCGCTGAACCTGGGAATATCGTGGTGGCTGATCGGTCTGATCGGTGCTGGTGGCCCCATCATCGGATCGGCCATCACGGTGTTCGCGTGCCAGGTGGTGCCGAATTTCGTCTACGTGCGTCGCGACCTTGCGCGGCGGACAACGGACAACGCGGCCAACTCTGACGAGGTCGCGGTGACCGCTGCCGACGCTTCCGACGAGCCGACAGGACCAAAGTGAACACGGTGGAGCACAAATGAGCAATGAGTCTGAGATGGCCCGGCGGCAGCTGAACGTCCGGATCGCCGTGCTGACGTACAAGCGACCGGAGGATATTGCGGCGACTCTGCCCAGACTCACGACGCAGGCGGCCGCGGTCACCGACCAGGACACACAGGCCGACGTCGTCGTCGTGGACAACGATCCCGCCGGAGGCGCTCGTGAGTTCGTCGAAGCGTTCGCAGCAGCCCAGTCGAACGTGTCCGTGCTCTATCAGCACGAGCCGACCCCTGGCATCGCGGCGGCACGCAACCGGGCACTCGACACTGCTGACGGCATCGATCTTCTTGTCTTCATAGACGATGACGAACGGCCTACACAGGACTGGCTGGCACTCCTCCTCGAGACGTACCGCCAGCACCACAGCGCCGCTGTGGTCGGACCGGTGATCTCAGAGTACGAGGTCGAGCCCGACCCATGGGTGAAGGCAGGCCGCTTCTTCGATCGACGGCGATTGCCGACAGGTACCAAGCTCGACGTGGCCGCTACCAACAACCTCCTCCTGGACCTCGAGCAGATCGAGGCTCATGACTTGCGCTTCGACCAGCAGTTCGGGCTGAGCGGCGGAAGCGACACGATGTTCACCCGAACTCTGCACAAGCAGGGAGGTGAGCTCATCTGGTGCGACGAAGCTGTCGTGGTCGACGTCGTGCCTGCCGCCCGGGTCACCCGGGACTGGGTTCTCCAACGAGCGTTTCGCAGCGGCTCGTCGTGGAGCCTCACCTCCCTCGAGCTGGCCGACACGCCCCGAGAGCGCAACATTGTCCGGCTCCGACTGTCCGGCCGCGGACTGCTCCGCCTGGTCGGTGGTGCCACCAGGATGGCGATCGGCACTGTTGGACGCTCACAGAGCCAGCAGGCTCGGGGGCGGCGGACGATTTCACGAGGTGCCGGAATGGTCTCGGGCGCCTGGGGTCACGTCTACTCCGAGTACAAGAGGGACTGAGTTGCGCCCATTGCGGCGGCCGGGGTCAGCTCCTCCGCAGAGCGATCGCCTTGCGATAGACTTGGAGGTGGCTCTCGCCCGCACGTGTCCAGTCGCGTGCCGAAAGGTCGGGCCGAGCTGAGCCAACATGCCCATGGCGAGCCTCCAGCACCTCCCAGAGCAGCTCGGTGGTGGGCTCGCCGGCGAAGGTGACCACCCAGTCAGCACCCACCTCTCGAGCCAGCGCGGCGTTGATCTCGTTGTCCGGCACGAGCACCGGACGATCAAGCGACAGGGCGGCCAACGCAGCTCCGGAGTTGTGCATCTCGCGATAGGGCAGCACGACCACCTGCGATTCCGCTACGGCCTCCGCGAGCCGGGCGTCGCTCACGTACTCGAGCTCGAGAAGGACGCGCGGATCATCGCCCGCCCGGCGGCGGAGGTCCTCAGCGATCTCATCGGTCCGCGGCCGACCGGAAACGGTCAGGCTGTAGGACTGATTGCTCAATCCGCGAAACGCGCTGACCAGCGCCTCGACCCCCTTGTACGCGCGGATCAGTCCGACGTAGGCGATCCGGCCCGGCACCGGCTCCGGCTGGGGGAAGCGCGAGTACCAGTCCCGGTAATGACCGTGCAGGATCACCGCCACGGGAAGCCCCGGCGGAGCCGAAGTGTGCGCATTGATGGCGATGCCGTACGTCGTCCACCGGTCGAACAGGTGCATGATCCATCGCTCGCGCCGATTGGTCTGTTCGTGCCGTCCGATGTTGTGCAGTGTGCGCACGATCGGTGTCCGACTCAGCCGCAGCCGCAGCAAGACAGCCAGCATTGCGGCTTGTCGGGCAAGCGTGCGCAGCGGGGTACTGCCACGCACGAGATTCTCGGGCCAGTGCACGTGGAAGACGTCGTACCCGCCGCTCAGCGCCCCGCGCCAACTGAACGGACGGACGATGGCACCCGCATTCCGCAGGCTGTCGATCAGCATGACGACATACGGGTTGGTCGTCGGCCGAGGGGCGGGAACCGACTGCAGCACGACCAGCGATGGTTGTAGCGCGGCAGCCCCTCGGTCTGCGCGATTCCCTCGCATCCGGATACTCAGGGGGCTTTGCCCGTGAAAACGAGGACCGGCGCGTCCCCGATCGTCACGGTGATCTTCACGGGGTCACGCTTGCCCTTGGCCACGGTGAAGACGTACACACCCTTGGCCGATTTGCCCGGGGCAAGCTTGCCGTCGAGGGGATCGGCCGGCTTCGCCGTCATCTCTCCGCCCGGCACGTTGTCGGAGTCATAGAGATTGACGACGGTGGCATTGAGATCGATCGGGCTCGACCCGGTGTTCTTCGCCGATACGGTCACCGCGAGTGCCGGCCCCGACACCTCGCCGGGCAGTTGCGCTTTGGCCCTGATCGAGTCGAGCTTGGTCAGTTGGACGGTCACACCGGTCCCGGTCTGCTTCGAGTCGTCGAGCGGGACGGGCGCGAGCGATTTCTCCGGCTCGCTTGGAACGGTGCTGTCCACACTGCCCGGAGTGGGTTGCGGCACTGGCGTCGTCGCTGGCGGAGGAAGGGTGGTGTTGGGAGTGACACTCGGCCCAGGCGCCGCGGTGGACGCGTCGGCGCTTGGTGTCGCGCTGGGCGATGGCGAGGTCTGGCCATCGTCGGAACTGCAGGCGGCGCCCAGGACCAGCAGCAGCGAGCTTGCTGCTGCCAGTCCCAGGCGCACGCCGTTGGGCATGCTGCTCATCGTGCTCCGAACTTCTGAATCAGGGGGCAGTGATGAGGAGGTTATCAACGCTGACCGTGACGGGCGCGTCGGTGACGTTGCTCGCGAGGTAGCTGACAATGGCGAACGAACCTGGCGCCTGCAGTGAGGTCGTGCTGTCAGACGCCGTGACCTGCGCAGACGCCGGCTCCGACGTACCCACTTTCCATGCCTTGAGCGACAGGTCGGTCGACCCGTTGCCGCTCACGACGAACCGCACCCGGATCTTGTCGCCCGAGCTGTAGGTGAGATCACTCAGCGCCACCTGCTTGAGGTTGGTCGCCGTGCCGCCGACGGTCTTGGTGATCGTCAGCTTGACCTTGCCACCGGTCAGCTCCTGGAAGGTCGCGCGATAGTCGCTGTTTCCAACCTTGCGCACAACCAGAGTGTTGTAGGTGCCGGACCCGGTGGCCATCTTGTCGACTGAGAAGTCGGTCACGACGTTCACATCCTGAGCAGACACCGAGTTCAAGAACGCGGTGGCGCTCACCCCAGCCGCGGCCAGCTTGATGTCACCGGTGCTCCCGTTGGTGCTGAACGTCGAACCACTGTAGGTCCAAGCTCCGCCCGTATCGGCGCTGCCCCACTTCGTCGTCGTGCGTCCGAAGTTGTCCGCCGAGATCGGGCCCGCGGGAGCGGCCGTCACCACGACCGATGAGGTCTTGGTGTCGCTGGCAGCCTCGTTGTCGGTCACCGTCAGCTTCACCGAGTACGTCCCGGCTGCGCTGTAGCTGTGCGTCGGAGTCTTCCCGCTTCCCGCTTGGCCGTTGTCACCGAAGTCCCACGAGTAGCTCGCGATAGAGCCGTCGGAGTCTGTCGAGGCCGAGGCGTTGAACGAGCAGTCCAGGTTCGTGCAGGTCTGGCTGAAGTCCGCCGTTGGCTTGGCATTGACATGAGCAGTCACGTTGACCGTCTTGGTCACCGAGCCGGTAGCACCGTCGTTGTCCGTGACAGTCAGCTTCACGTCGTACGCCCCGTCCGCGCCGAAGGTGTGGGACGGCTTCGCCTCGGTCGAGGTCTTCCCATCACCGAAGTCCCACGCATAGCTCGCGACCGATCCATCGGAATCCGAGGAACTCGAACCGTCGAAGGTGCAGGCGAGGTTGGTGCAGTCACTGACGAACGCGGCCTTGGGTGCGGCGTTCTTGTGCACCGTGACCTGCTTCGTCGCCGAGTCCGTGCCCCCGCGATTGTCGGTCACCGTGAGCTTCACGGTGTAGGTGCCGTTAGCGGTGTATTCGTGGGACGGCTTGGCATCGGTGGATGTGGCTCCGTCGCCGAAGTCCCAGGCGTAGGACGCGATCGAGCCGTCGGAGTCCGACGAACCCGAACCGTCGAATGTGCAGGACCACTCGGTGCAGGACTGGGTCAACGCCGCAACCGGATTGACGTTCTGCGCCGGCACCGTGACCGCGACCGTCTGGGTGACCGTATTGGTCGCGCCCTTGTTGTCGGTCACCGTGAGCGACACCTGGTAGCTGCCCGTTGCCGAGTAGCTATGCGCCGGCTTGGCGTCGGTCGAAGCCTTGCCGTCCCCGAAGTCCCAGGCGTAGGTCGCGATGGAGCCGTCCGGATCGGACGAGCCCGTGCTGTCGAAGGTGCAAGCGCCATCGGTGCAGGTCTGGGTGAAGGACGCGACCGGGCTGGCGTTGACCGCCGCCGGGGAAGCGTTGTAATGCGCCTTGACCTGCGAGGCGCTGAGCACACCGTCGTAGATCGCAGCCTCGTCGAGCTGACCGTTGAAGTAGTTGGAGCCGGCCCAGGTCGAGTCGCCCCCGAACTTCCAGTAGCCGCTGTAAGCCTGCGCCTGCGTCTGGCCGTTGGTGCCCACGAGGATGCCGTCCACGTACAGGCTCATGCCCGTGGTCGAGCTCTGCGTCGCCACCACCTGGTGCCACTTGCCGTCGTTGTACGTGTTCGGCGAGGTGATCACGTTGGCTGATCCGGTCCAGACTCCGTAGTTCAGGTGGCCGGCCGGATCCATGTAGACGTGACGGTCGTAGTTGCTCGAATTCGCTGGTCTGCTGGTCGCCGAAGCCGATCAGCTTGCCACCCGAGGTCGGTCGTGGTGTTGAACCAGACCTCTTCGGAGTAGTTCATCGGGTTCGAGAACTGCTGGTTGGAACCGACGACGCCACTGTTGCCGTCGAAGGTCGCACCGAACGCCGGATCGGAGACCGGGCTGGCGGTGTGCTTGGTGATGCCACCGGCATAGCTGCCGTCGACCTGGTTCGGCGAGACATCGGACGCGGTTGTGCCCGAGGACTCGTTGAGCCGCCAGTACAAGGCCGGGTTGTCGGCGTACACCGTCTTGCCGTAGGTGTCGGTCGGTGCAGCAGGGATGCTGAGCGTCCGCCCCGACTGGGTGTAGTGATCGCGAACCTGCGCCCCGGTCAGTGCGGTCGGGTAGATGGCCACCTCGTCGATCGAGCCGTTGAAGTAGAAGCTGCTCGGCTGGTTGGTCCACCCGCTGATGTTGTCGCCGCCAACCCGCCAGTAACCCTGGTAGTCCTGAGCGCTGGTGACCGACGTATTCGCGCCGACCTTCTTGCCGTCCATGTACAGCGCCATCCCGGCCGAGGACAGCTCCGCAACCACGTGGTGCCACTTGCCGTCGTTGTAGGCGGAGCTGGTCTGCACGGTCTGGACGCTGCCTGGGTAGACGCCGAACAAGACCTTGCCGGAATTGTCCATGTAGACATGCCGGTCGTAGCTGCCGGAGTTGCCGGTCGTCGCGTTCCCGAAGCCGAGGATCTTGCCACCGGAGGTGCTGGTCGTCTTGAACCAGGCCTCTGCGGAGAACGTGTTCGGGCCGGTGATCGCCTGCGTCGTGGTCGAGAAACCTGACGCGGTTCCGTCGAACTTCAGCGAATTGTTGGCCGTGCTCAGAGCCCCGTCGGTGCTGGTCGTGGCTCCGGTGCTGCTGGTCTGGTCCAGGCTGCCGGCATAGTCGATCTGCGAGCTGCCACTACCGTCGAGGCGCCAATAGTTCTGCGCGCCGTCGCTCAGGACGGAGGACACGTACGGGTCAACCGAGGTCGGCATCGTGATGTTGACGATCTCGCTCTGCACTGTGTTGCCGGCCGGATCGTTCACGGCAAGGCGGTACTTGTACGCCTGCCCCGGCGTGAGCCCCGTATCGGTGAACGACATCGATGGCCGATTCCAGAATTGAGACGCCTGCGTTGCGGTGTAGACGGGCGTCGCTGTGCCCACCCGAGTGAGGTTATAGGTCAGATCCTGGTCGTCGCGGTCATAGTTCGCCTGCCACTTGATCCGCAGCTTGTCCGGAGCGATGGCTTGCAACGACGGGTTGAGCGCGGCGCCCGCAACCTGCGGGCCTTGCTTGTTCGGTGCAATCGAGGGAATGGCGAACCTCACCAGACCGTATTGGGCGACGCCGTTGACCGCCGGGAACTCACCGCCCAAGACCAGGTACTGGCTGTTGGACGCCGCGCTCCAGGCCGCCTGCGAGGTGCCGGTGTACGTGCCGGTGTCCAGTGTGGGGAACCAGTTGACCATGGCTGGTGCGCCATAGCCGGCATAGTTGTAGTACCCACCCTGGCCATTGGTTTGGACGGTGCCCTTGACGTCCTTCGTCAAAGCATCGGCGTGATACCACGCCTTGCGGGGGTTCGTGTCGGGGAATCCACCGATGTTGGAGCAGTAGTGCCAGTGGCTCACCGCGTACACGTAGTCGTTCATCGGCGTCACGTCGTAGGTGTCCCCATGGCAGTCGGCAAGCCACTTGACATCTCCGGAATTCGGATCGGCGGCAAGCACGCCTTCAAAGGTGCCCGTGCCCCCGTACCAGTAGCCCACCGCATAGACCGTCGTGCCGTCCGTGCGCAGCTTGAGCATCGACGCCGACGTGCCGTAGTTGCGGATCATGGTATTCGCGGTCCAGGGCAGCAACGCTCCGCTGGATGCGTCGATCGAACCGAGCCCGGTTGCCGTGCTGCCGTTGAGGTTCGCGAAGGAGCCGGCAACGATCACGCGCGACTTGTCCGGAGTGGGCAGTACGGCCTGCACGGTGGCGTCTGCGGCCGGCGCCCAGCCGAGCAGCGCGCCGCTGGTCGGGCTGAAGGCCGCCAACCGAGTGCGATCGACGGTGCCCACCTTGGTGAAGATGCCGCCCGCGTACACGGCGCTATCGGTCACCGCAATGCCGTTGATCGTGGCGTTGGGCTGCGGCGCGAAGCTGGTCAGCGTATTGGTGGTCAGATTGATCGCTGCGATCCGATAGCGATTGGAGCCGGTTGCCGCGCCGGGCGTGGCATAGACCTTTGAGAACTGGCCAGCAAGATAGAGAGTCTTCTGGTCAGGTGAGACGGCGAGTGCCTTCACTTGCTTGTCCGTCGCCCACGTGAACGAAGTGAGCAGCGAGCCGGTGGTCAGATTGTACGCAAGCAAATTGGTGCGTGGCGTCTCGTTCGTGCCCACGGCCGCGCCTGCCGGGCGGGCGCTGGTGAATTCCCCGGCAACGTAGACGGTGTTGCCGACGATCACCTGGTCCCACACAACGCCGTTGATCTGCACGGTCGGCAAGGCGTCAGCCGTGACTGCGCCATTGGCACGCTGCTCGACCGGCGCTACGTCAGCCGAGGCTGGCAGCGCTCCGAGAGCCAGCAGACTGCCGGCCGCAACGAGCACAGCAGTGATTCCCGTCAAGACACGCTTGACGGGAAGATTGAATCCCCCCATGACACTTCCCCAAGTGTTGAAACGCCCGGGCCCCACCCCGAGCTCCCCCGTTCGGCCCAAACGGACCGTCCAATGCCAGAGGATACGCGACACACCTGTGTGATACCAAAATCGCTTGTCCGCGAGACACAAGCGTTACCAATCGAATGGACATGGATCGACTTCAGCGGCCACGGCGCGCAGTTGTGACTGCGCCTGACTTCGCCCTCATCGAGTCCAAGTCGAACTACGATGAGGCCATCGGTCGTACTGATGTCCCTGAGATCATCGACGTGAAACGTCCAGTCGAGGCCGGACGACAAGCTCAAATCCAGCTGCAGGAGTCGATCCGCGTGACGATCCATCCAATCGACCGTCAGGACCGGGCGTCCGAGCGGTCCGAACAGGCCGCATGGCCTGCACAGGTAGCGAGACCTTCAGCGCTCCGCTGGGCCAAGGCGGAGGTCTTGCTCGCAGCCGTGGGCACGGTCCTCATCGCAGCCAGAATCAACGTATGGAGCTTGCTGACGCTGGGCGACTTGGTAGCGCTTGCTGCAATTCCTCTCTGGATTGGAACGCTGCGCCGATTCGGGTCAGCCAGACTGATCTTCGGACTCGGTGTGCTCACGATTCCCGTGGGCGCGTTTCTGACTGCGCTCTCCTCGACCGACCACGTTGTTCGCAGTGGCACGTTGAGCGCCGGACTCACGCTCATGGTCGGCATGTTGGCCGGCCTCGGATTCCTCCTATGGGCGCGGTTGCGGATGAAGACATCGACGCTGGTGATCTTGTACGGCATCGGGCAGCTGATCGGCATCTCCTCGGCGGGTGGGCTCTTCGCCTCCAACCCGTGGAAGTTCGGCTTTTCCGTGCCGGTCACCGTGATCATCTTGGGAGTCACGCTGGCTGCTCGCCGCCGCGGAGCCGAACTCGCCGCCATCCTCGCACTGACCACGATCTCGGCATTCACCGATGCACGCTCGTCGTTCGCGATCCTGCTGTGCACCGCAGCGCTCGCCGCCTGGCAGCTGAGACCGAGCGGTCCGCACCGAAGGGCCTCAGCAACCCGGGCGGTGCTCGGCCTGGTCGCAATAGTGGTCGTCGTCTACAACCTTGGACAAGCCCTGATCCTGAGCGGCCTGCTTGGCGTCGCAACCCAACAGCGTTCGCTACGTCAGCTCGACGAGGCCGGATCCCTGATCCTGGGAGGCCGTCCCGAGATCGCCGCAACCCTGGCGCTGATTCGTGACAACGTCATCGGTTTCGGTACCGGTATCGTGCCGAACTATCACGATGTGGTTGTGGTGAAAGAGGCGATGAGCCGGCTCAACTACGATCCGAACAACGGTTACGTCGAGAATCACATGCTCGGCAACGGCTTCGCGCTGCACTCGATATTCGGAGATCTCTGGGCCCAGGCCGGGCTGGTTGGTCTACTTTTCGTGCTGGTGCTGGTGATCGTGATCGTCTCCCGTCTCGGTCAGCTGATTACCACCAAAGCCGCTACCGGGATCGTGCTCTACCTTGCTATTCGCTCGCTGTGGAACATTGTGTTCGCGCCGTGGTACAGCTCCATCTCGCTGATGGTGCTCCTGCTCGCGCTGATCCTGGCGCCACGGCCGAGCGCGGACCCAACCGTCCGAGTCAGCGACGCGCCCGCGGTAGCGCCGCGAAGCCTCTGAGCATGGCGGCGCCGCCGCCGCTAACCGCTGCCCAGGCCCGTCCAGGTGACTCGATCAGTTGCCTGCGACCGCCGCGCAGGAAGATTTCCAGGGTCACGGCCGGTGTGTGCCACAGCCACCTTCGGATCCCCCGCCGATCGAGCCATCTTGTGGCGTAGATCATCCGGTTCCGGGCGTTGTAATAGTAGTAGAGCGATGACTTCGCGCGACCTCGCCGCGCCCCCTGTGTGCCGCCCTGGTCGTGCACGACGACAAGATCGTCACGCAGCACCATCGTCGCGCCGACACGCCGGCACCGTTCGCTGAAGTCGACGTCCTCCCAGTACATGAAGTATGTCTCGTCGAAACCGCCGGCCGAGCGCCACAGGTCGGAATGCACTGCAAGGCATGCTGCCGTAAGCCAAGGCAGCCGATCGGGAGTCGGCTTCCACTTTGCCTGCGATGACACGCGTCCGTCGCGGAGGTCCAAGACGGAGCCCGCGAAAGTAATGCGGCCCTGTTCGTCGACCAGACGTGGCGAGACCAGGGCCCCGGGCGCCTCGATCACCGCCCCACGAAGCTCGTCGACTGTCTCGGCGGATACAATGGTATCCGGGTTGAGCAGGAGATAACAGGTAGCGCCGAGCTCGGCGGCGCGACGGACGCCCGCATTCACGCCTGCACCGAACCCCCGATTGTCGGGCATCAGCACCAGGTCCCAGTCGTGCTGCTTCGCCAGCGCCAGCGCTGAGCGTCGTTCGGCATCTGTTGACCGGTTGTCGACGATCACAATCTGCGCCCCGGGTAGATCGACCGGGCCGAGACAGCGCTCGATCAGGTCAGCCGATGCAAAATTCACCACCACGATGCCCAGAACGTCGTCAGCCATGCCGTGTACTCAACCACGCGCCCGCAGCGGTCGTCGCCCGACCAACGCACTGCGGAATGCGCAGCAATCCCGCTGGCACGGCGGCGGTGGCCCTAGACTTCGGAGGCGTTGCGCTTCCGGGCAGCAAAAGCATCCCAACCGCCGAGAGGATCAGGGCAGACAATGGATCTTCGTGCCTACCTGACAGCCATCCGCAAAGGTTGGCTGCTTATCGTCATCACTACGCTTCTGGGCGCCGGCGTCGGCATCGCTGCGTACCTCCTGACACCGCCGACGTACGCCACGACGGTTGACTTCTACGTCAGCACGCCGAACAGCTTGGGCAACAATCCGCAGGCTTCAGCCCAGTTTGCCCAGAACCGCGTCAACTCCTACGTCGAGCTGCTGTCCAGCGAGCAGCTCGCCACAAGGGTCATCGCCAGCACCGGGGTCGACCTTTCGCCGGAGGCCGTCTCCAGTCGCATCACCGGCAGCACCCAGTTGAACACGGTCATCGTGACGGCGACCGTGCTCGACAATTCACCGCAGCAATCGCTCGAGATCGCGCAAGGCGTCGCGGCCGAGTTCCCCAAGCTGGTCGACCAACTGGACAACTCCGGCCAGACGAAGCCCATCGTAGCGATCAATGTCATCTCCGGTCCCGACCTTCAGCAGACCCCAGTGACTCCAAAACCACTTCTCTATGTCGGACTCGGTTTGGCCGTTGGCCTGGTCGTGGGTGTGCTCATCGCCCTTCTGCGCGTCGGCCTCGACAACACTGTCCGAACGACTGAGATGGCCCGACAGATCGTCGGAGCACCGGTCGTCGGGACCATCCCGCTCGATTCCGCGACTCGTAGATTCCCGCTCGTCGTGGGCGAGCAAGCATCCTCGCCGCGCGCCGAAGCCTTCCGCCGGCTGCGGACCAACCTCTCATTTATCCATGCCGCCAAGGCCGCCGACACGGTGGTGATCACTTCCGCCGTCCCTCAGGAGGGGAAGACCCTCACGGCAGCCAACCTGGCCATCGCATTCGCAGAGGCGGGAGAGCGGACGCTGCTGATCGACGCCGATCTTCGCGACCCAAAGATCGGTGTGGTGCTGGATCTTGACTCGAGCCCGGGCTTGAGCAACGTGCTGGCCCAGCAGGCCGAACTTGCAGACGCCGTCCAGGATTGGGGACCGGACGGGCTGTCGGTCCTCACGGCAGGATCGGTCCCTCCGAATCCGGCTGAGCTGCTTGGTTCACCACGGATGGCCGCCCTCCTTACTGAGCTCGCAGGCAGCTACGACAAGCTCATCCTGGATACGCCGCCGCTGCTGCCGGTCACCGATGCTGCGATCGCAGCCACCGTCGCCGACGCAGTTGTGCTCGTCATCCGGCAGGGAAAGACCTCACGCGGCCAGGTCTCGAGAGCGGCCGCTACGCTCGAACAAGTCGACGCCACTTTGGTAGGTTCTGTGCTCAACATGCGCAAGACCACACGGGCCGAACGGCGGCGCTATGGCAGCGCTGTGGACGATCGCGCGAGGACCCGCTCGGCGACCGGCGCGGTCGTCCCAAGCATCGAGTCGAGTCGCTGACTTCATTCGGAAATGCTCGGCCTGTGTCGGACCAGACCCGCTACACCTCGATGGCCCTGCTCACTGAGCGCCGAGAACCTTCGATCCGGAGGTCAGACCGGCCGCGGAAGCCACATCACTCGGGATAGCGACTGCCGTCGAAGAGTAGGTCTTCTTGTCCGCATCCATCGAGTCGACGGACTTCGATGTGGCAACCTGAGCGTTCTTCCAACCGGAGTTTTTTGCGGCGGCCAGCGTAACCGGTGTCTCGTAGCGCTCCAGCGTCTTGTTGTCGCCCTTGCCCCAGGCCACCATCGTGGGCTGTGAACTGACCAGTCGTGGATTGAAGAGGTTGCCGTTGATCGTCACCCCCCAGGTGTCCACCGCACGACTGGTCTTGCCGTCGAGAGCGTAGATCTGGAAGCTGCCCCCATTGCCGAAGACGTTGTTCGAAACTTGGATGTTGCGCGTCACCCAAGTGATCGTGGGATCGACGACGGTCTTGTATCGCGAGTCTCTGGCTTCGTTGTAGCTGCCGATGGAGGCTTGGCGCCGCTCATCTTGGGCAAGCTTGATGCCGAAGAGAGAGCTTCCGCCCACCTCGTTGTTGAAGATCTTGAGAGTTGCCCGAGTTGAAGACGATGATTCCGTCCTCACCGCCGTTGGTGGCGACGTTGTTCGCGATGATGCCGGTGTCGGAGACCTCGACCTCGATGCCATGCTTCGTGCACCGGTTGGCAAGATTGTTGACGATCGTCATCTTGTACGAGGACACGTCGAACCAGATGCAGGAGCCTTCGTTGTCACTGGCGTCCACGTTGTCGATTGTCATCGTTCGAGCGGCAGTGAACTTGAGACCCCCGGAAACGGGCGCGTCCTTGAAGTGCTCGGTGTTGTTTCTCGTCACCACAGAGTTGGTGACCTTGGAGTTGTCGTTCTGGTTTCCACCGATGCCGAGCATCCCGGCGCGCTGCACAGTGACGTGGTCGACGGTCTTGTTGTTGTTGCTCAGGCTCAGGCCGATCGTCGCGACATCTTGGATCACCACATTGCGGATGGTGCCGCCGGTGTTGCCCAGGCGCACAGCGCCGGACACTTCGTAGCCATTGGCGTAGCGGCGAACGCCGATCCCCTCGATCACCGAATTGGGGCCGGACACGTTGATTGCCTGAGCAAGATCGGACGCTCGCACTTCCTTCCCGGACGGGTCCGAACCGATCGTGATGGTGTCTGCAGCGTCATTCACGTAGAAGGTGCCAGATGTCACCGCAGCGGCGGAGGCGACCTGCTTGAGGGCGGTTCCATTGACGAAGAGCTGATCAGGATCGGCAGCCATCGAATTGCTGCCGATGAAACGCGCCTTGAAGGTGGCGTCACTCCCCATGCTCGAGCTGAACTCCTTGGTCCATCCGCTCGTCACCCATGCCGACCCCGACTTGGTCCAACTGCTGATCACCTTCGATCCGTCGAACCACACAGCCTCGCCCGGATAGTTCTGGATGGTGATCGTCTTGTTGCTCGCTACAGTCAAGGACTCGTGATAGACGCCGGCTCGCAAGACGAGCACACCTCCGGACCTAGCCTTGCCTGCGGCGGCAACGGCTGTCCTCATCGGTGTGGACTGGGTGCCGGCGTTCGAGTCGCTGCCCTTCGACGCGTCGACGAACACGGCACCCGACGGAATCGAGTAGGAAGCCGTTCCGACGGTGGCTGATCCTCGAGTGCCGCTTGGCTCTGAGGGTTCGGCTGGCGCTGCCGGCGATTGCGCGGCCGTTTCGTTCTTTCCCGCCGACAGATCGTCGTGGCTGAACGTCACGTTCCCCGGCGAAGTCACAGCGGTGTCGTAGACAGCTATCGAGCCTGCAGACTGGAGGCGCGACGAAGACGAGTCGGCGTACTGCACCTGCCAACTGGGAGCGGTCGAACCGACGACCCATGCCTTGAGATTGATCTGGACCGGCGACACCCCGCTCACCTGAAGGTCACCTCGAACCGTCTGCCCGGCCCCGACTGTGAAGGGGAGCGTGATTCCGCTCAGCCAGGTGCTGCTCGAGCCGTTGATTCTCGACACTCCCAGCGTTGCCTTGCCGGTGTTGTTGACCCGAATCCGTGCGCTGTATGCCGACCCGTCCGACTGAACCCGAGCATTCCAGCCATGCATCAAGTCGAAGGTGCCGGTGGCGACGAACTTGATGGAGTCGGACAGGTCTACGTTCGAGACACTTACACTCTTGAGGCCCGCCGTGATCGTCTTGCCGGAAGCAACGACTGCCGTTGCTGCCGCACCGGTCGTGGCAACCGCGCCAGTTCCAGTGACAGAGTAGGAGCCTCCGGCCTCAGCACTACCCCAGCTCGAGCTGTTGGAGCGGCTGTAGCTGTCCTTGGCGATCTCGGTCCAACCCGAGGGCACCTCGGCCGCGGCTGGAGGCAAGCCGACACACAGCATCGCGATGGCGGAGGAGATGACAAGAATCGGCAAGCGAGGAGAGCGCTCTCGCCGCGGAGCGACATCCGCAGTAGACCGAATCATTATGTGAGCTCCTTGGTGCGGGGGAGCAGCGATCCAGTCGACAAGGGTGGGGGTCTGACGGTGCCGAGGATTGCTGGTGCTGCGTTGCGCCGACCATAACGGATCAGTAACGGACATAACAAGATGGCAACAAAACGCTAAATTATTCGCTCGGCGGGCGAAATTTCGAAGGTTAGAGCGTGGCCATCCTGCCCGAGGTGACCGTCGTGCGAGGCGCGCCCACGAACCGCCGCACGAAACTGCGGTCGAATGCCCTTGTCACACAACGAATGCGGTTCTCGGTCGTTCCCGAGCCGCGATGACTATCGCTGTCAACTCTCGTGATCTGTTTGTGACCTATGTGACCTCACGCGGCGTCCCGACGCAACCGGACGGACGACTGGTCCTATCCGGTGTGAGTTGCGACTCACGGCGCCGAAACGGCCGGTCGGAGCCGGAACGGGCAGCGTTATCTCCACACGGGGTGTCTGCCCGGCCCTGAGCTCAGGGGGGACCTCACTCAGGGCGCGGGCAGACGGGGGGCACCGCGATGGGGATCGCGGTGGATTCAGGCGCCCGCCGCCGACTATCCGGCGATTGCGGGTCGCGAGTTCACGTCATGAGCAACGCTGCGGCCTTCGGACGAGCTGGAGTCGGCGACGTCGGCAAGCGGCCGCGACGTGATCATGGATGGAGTGAGGTCGAGGCTTCGCACGACCCGCTCGGCGCGAATGCGCCGCAGAGCCCGGACGACACGTGCGCGAGCCGCGCACGATCGGCGGAACGCTCTGGGCGCGAGCAGCATGCAACTCGCCGCTGTGCGACAACATAGTGATTCCCCCCGAAATCTCGGCGTCCGCCCCCGCAGTCACCGCCAACCAATGATAGCGTCGAGTCCCAACCCACAAAGGTGAATCGAGAATTCTCGATCAGTTCTGCAGTGCGAGTTCCCGCTCTGGCTCGACGCTCCGGCACTCCGGTGCGGCGGCCGGATGGCCGCCGAGCAGGAACCCGGCCGTCGGCCAGTCGGAAACAGAGCTGCTCGTACGCCGCGGCGACGTCGTCCCAGTTGTAGCGGGCGATCTCGCGCTGCAGCTCGTCACCGCCGCGGTGCGCCCGATCCGGATCGGCCTCGACGTCCTCGAGCAGCCCGGCCAGCTCCGTTAGGCGCTCCGCCAGTACTCGCCCTGGTCGCCGATCACCTCGCGGTTGAACGAGACGTCGAAGGCCAACGTGTAGGCGCCTGCGCCGGCCGCCCGCAACAGGGACGGGTTGGTTCCGCCCACCGAGTGCCCGTGCAGGTAGGTCAGCGCGTGGGCGTACAGCTGGTCCAGCTGCTCCTGGTCCCAGACGCCACCGAGCAGCCGCACCCGATCATCGGCTGCCGCGTACACCTTTGCGGTGTACTCGTCGGCGTACGGCGCCGAACCGACGACCACCAGCGGCAGCTCGGCGCGACTCGCGACGTAGCCCTGGACCGCTTCCAGGACGTGGTTCTCGGGCTCGAAGCGAGCCACCACGAGGTGGTACTTCCCCGGAGCGAGATCCAGCTCGGCGATCCGGACGGCGTCCTCCGGCTTGGTGATCGGAGCACCGTACGCGATCAGCTCGGTCTCCGCGGAGAACTCGCGACTGTAGTAGTCCGCGATCCCCTGGGCGTCGGCGATCAGGGCGTCCGACCACCGGACAGCGAGCGACTCGGCCATCCGGTAGTAGCGCTGACCCGTCGGGCCCCACTTGCCGCGCTGCCACTCCAGCCCGTCGACATGGGTCGCCACCGGAATGCCGCGGGCGCGGATGACCGGGAGCAGAGGTGCGTTCGCGGCGTTGAAGACGATCGCCGCATCGGTGTCGCGCAGCGTGCGGTGCAGCACCGACAAGCTGGTGTGGGCGAGCGTCTCCAGGGAGCGCTTCCGGACCACCGGCAGGTGCACGAGCTGCATTCCCTTGAAGGTTTCCAGCTGCTCCGCGCCGTCGTCGGTCGGGCGGCAGTAGACGACCACCTCGTGGCCGGCCGCCGCCAGCCGCGATCCGACCTCTTCGACGCAGGTCTCGAAACCGCCGTAGCGGGCCGGCACCCCGCGGGTGCCGATCAGTGCGATGCGCATCAGGCGTGCCTCTTCTTCGTCGTCTCGCGTGCGACCAGCGCGGCGACGATGCCATGCCCATCGGTTGATGGAATCCGTTGCGCGCTGCTCGGTCTGCGACCGTGGCGCGTCGTGTCCTTCATGATCAACTCATCCCCCCAGAGAGTCGTACGTCGTTGTGCGGGCGCTACCGCTCGGCCAACATGGCTCGGAGCTGAGTGCTCGAGGTGTGCGCCGTGTACGGGAAGTAGCAGACGCTCACCCCGACCGTGGCCATGTCGGCCTCGAGCTTGTCGCCCTTGGCCGTGCCTCGCCAGTCGTCGCCCTTGAACAAGACGTCGAAGCCGACCCGGCGCCAGACGTCCAGCTTGTTGCTCGAGTAGTCGACCACCACGTCGTCGACCATCTCGAAGTGGCTGACGACCTCCATCCGCTCGGCGAGCGGCACGATCGGGTACTTGCTCTTGGCGGCGTAGAGCGCGTCGTCGGTCACGACCCCCACGATCAGCCGATCGCACTGCTCGCGCGAGCGGAGCAAGATGTTCAGGTGACCGATGTGGAACATGTCCCAGGCACCCGGCACGTAGCCGACGAGTCGGGCGGTTCATCGTGACGCCTCGGCGGGTGCGGCGTCGAGCGCAGCGACATCGCCGTACCACTTGCGCAAGATCAACACCAGATAGCCGGCAGAGCCCAGCGCGAGCAGTGAGTAGAGGCCGAAGAAGATCATCGGTGCGCCGAGCAGCAGGAACGCCAGGCACAGCACGCCGTAGTCGGTCGGGATCTTGGCGAGCGTCTTGGCCCGCGAGGCCGGCTCCTTGGCCGGCGTCGGCAGCTGGCGCTTGGCCCGGTGCTCCCGCGCCAGCTGCTCGACCAGGATCATCCCGAAGAAGTGCACGCTCGACACGACGGCGAAGATCATCGGCACGAGCAGCAGCCACGGGCTGGGCAGGGCGACCTGCCGGGCGAGCATGATCAGCACCGCCAGGTGCAGGCAGACGATCTTGCCCGAGTCGATCATGTGATCGAGCCACTCACCCGTGCTGCTGCCGCCGCCGCGCAAGCCGCGCCAGCTGGCCGTCGGCGGAGTCGAGGGCGTAGCCGATCACCAGCAGCAGCCCGACGACGATGCCGAGCCACCAGCTCAGCGGCGCGAGCGCCAGCGCAGCGATCCCGGCGAAGGTGAACCCGGCGCTGATGAACGTCACCTGGTTCGGAGTCAGCCCGGCCTGGAACGCTGCCGGCCGCGAAGATCCGACCCAGCGGCCGATTCACGTACAGCGAGTAGGCGGGCGCGCCCTTGGAGCTCTTCTGAGCGCTCCGCAGACGATCGAGAGCGGCACGGAAGCCGCTCGCCTCGGCCTGCGGGCGCGACGGTAGGAGCCGACATCAGGCCACCGCCTCGCCGACCGGCTCCAGCGCAAGACGCAGTGCGGCACTCTCGGTGAAGCGAGCCGAGTCGAGCCGCACGACATTGCTCGGAGCGCTCGCGCGGCAGATCGCCGTCCACGAAGACGAACGGACGTCCGGATCGGCCGGCGACGAACCGGCCTCGTGCACTAGCACCTCGTCGACACCGCGAACGTGGGCGACCAGCGCCAGCCGCTCCGAGAGCGGAACGACGGGCGCACGACCTGTGAGCTGCGTCACCAGTTCATCGGAGTACACACCGACGACGAGACGCGAGCACAGCTGGCGCGCCTGAGCAATGAGATCGAGATCTGACACGTTGATCAGATCGAACGAACGCGCCAGATAGCCGGCGCAAGCAAGAGTCCCCCGCAACTTGATATCCCCCCAGATATCCGCCGGCTTCCCCAAGCCCGGCGACTTCCCAACATCATACCGTAAGTTTTTGACCCCATGTCGACACCTACGGTGACTGCGCCAAGGATCACACGGTCTCGGGCGGGAAGAGAAGCCCCGCAACCAGATTGATACCAGACTGCGCGGTGCACATGCCCGGCGACCGCCGCCGCTCGTCAGCTCAGCGTGCGAGCGACGCCACAAGCTCGGCCACTTCGGCGCGATAACGCTCGATGCTGAAACGACGCCGCGCGCTCTCCCGGCCGGCATCGGCGAGTCGCCGGGCGAGGGCGGGATCGTCGATCAGCCGCGCGATCGCCGCTGCCATCGCGTCGACGTCCTCGGCGGGGACCAGCAGCCCGGTCTCGCCGTCGCTGACGCTTTCGGTGTGTCCCAGCGCCGCCGTCGCCACCACCGGCCGTCGGGCGAGCTGTGCCTCCACCACGGCGTTGCCGAACGGCTCGCGCAGCGAGGGCGCGATCGCGATGTCAGCGCGGGCCAGCACGGGCCAGATCGGCGACGCGTAGCCGAGGAATGTCACCGCGCCCGCCAGGTCGGGGCGCGCCGCGCGTTGCTCCAGCTCGTCGAGATACCACTCGTAACCCTCGAACGAGGTGCCGACGATCTCCAGCTCGACGTCGTAGCCGCGTTCGCGTAGCCGACCGACCGCCTCGAGCGCCAGGTGCGGTGCCTTGCGCGGCGACAGCC
Organism: uncultured Actinomycetota bacterium; assembly: GCA_963797165.1. Lineage (GTDB taxonomy): Bacteria > Actinomycetota > Actinomycetes > Propionibacteriales > Propionibacteriaceae > Microlunatus. The sequence continues at coordinate 4,241 of CAWCOM010000010.1, read as the reverse complement.
GACCGACGACCGCCGCGCGGATCGGTGATCGCCGCGTGGCAGGTTCGGGCTGGTCCGGCGGCTGAGGCACGCCGTTGTAGATCAGTCTCGCGCGGTCCGCGAAGCGTCGAGTCCACATCGATCATCGCCTCCAGCGTCGATCGGCTGATCACGATGACCGCCTGTGCCAGCCGCAACGGCCACAGCAACGCCTTGAGGACGAGGCGATTGTCGCCGGTCTCGGCCTCATGCAGATGACAGATCGTCGGCCTTCTCGCCAGCCGCGCAGCCAGCAGCCACCACGGCAGTGTGACGGTGTTCACATAGACGACTGACGGATCAAACCGACCGATCAGCCGGACCAGTCTCGGAATCGCCCGGACCGCCTCCAGAGCCATGGTCGCGAACCCGCTGGCGGAAGTGTTGGCTCGCCTCAGAACCGGAAAATCCGTGAATCCCACCTCGGCCCCCCGCTCCTGGAGCCGCGCCACGAGCGGACCGTCCGCCGGGACAGCAACGACGACTCGCCATTCGCGCTCGACGAGTGCCGAGACGCTCTCCAGCAGCTGAAGATCCGCACCGTAGAGGTCGGCAGAGGGGTGGGCCACCAGCAGTGTTGGGCGCGCGTTGGCGCTGACGACCGTCAGACGGCGATTGTGCACGGTCTCACCTCCGACTTCGTTGGCGCGTCGCGCGAGTTCGACAATTCGTCGAGAGCCTAGCCCGGTGCTTTCATGGCGGTCAGGTGTGAGGTGGTGTTGATAAACTGAAAAGTGCTCCTGACCAGGTTGGATGGATCTTGCTAAGGGACCTGTCCGAACTGACCGAGGAGCACTTTCCAGGTGAAGCACATTACCGGGCTGTATCCGCGTCTGCACGTCGACACTTCCGGCTCCGCGGCGGTCGGTCAGGCGGGTGGGGTGTTGCTGGTCGAGACGATCCGGACCAGCGGGATCGACTGCGGTCTGTCGGCGGCGCTGGGGCCGTGGCGCAAACCGTTGGCGGTGCATGATCCGGGCAAGATCGTGCTCGATCTCGCGGTGGCGTTGGCGTTGGGTGGTGACTGCCTGGCCGACGTCGACGCTGCTCCGTGCCGAGCCGGCCGTGTTCGGCCCGGTCGCCTCCGATCCGACCGTGTCCCGGCTGGTCGACACCCTGGCCGGTGATGTCGACCATGCGCTGGTGGCGATCGAAACGGCCCGCGCCGCGGCGAGGGCCGAGGGTGTGGACGTTGGCCGGTGAGCATGCACCCGACCACGCCAGTGACGGCGCATCGCCGTTGATCATCGACCTCGACGCCACGTTGGTCGACGTCGCACTCGGAGAAGGAACACGCTGCGCCGACGTTCAAACGCGGCTTCGGGTTCCATCCGTTGTGCGCGTTCGTCGACCACGGCCCGGCCGGGACCGGTGAACCGTTGCACTGCCAGCTGCGGCCCGGGAACGCCGGGTCGAACACTGCCGCCGACCACATCGCGATCACCCGGAAAGCGTTGGCGCAGCTCCCCGGATATCGGCCGGGAACCAGGCCGGGCGGAAGGTGCTGATCCGGGCCGACTCCGCCGGCGGCACCCACGCTTTCCTGGACTGGTTGACGTCACGACGGTTGTCGTATTCGGTCGGGTTCACCTTCGGAGACATCGACGACGTCCTCGCGCACCATCCCTGCCGAGGTGTGGACACCGGCCTACGACCAGCGACGGCGCCATCCGTGACGGTGCCTGGGTCGCCGAACTCACCGGGCTGCTCGACCTGACCGGCTGGCCGAAAGGGATGCGGGTGATCGCCCGCAAAGAAAGACCGCATCCCGGTGCGCAGCTCCGCCTGACCGACGTCGACGGACACCGGATCACCGCGTTCGCCACCAACACCCGCTACCGGCCAACTACCGGATCTGGAGCTGCGGCACCGGCGCCGGGCCCGCGCCGAGGACCGGATCCGCAACGCCAAAGACATGGGTCTGACGAACCTGCCGTTGCACGACTTCGACCAGAACCGGATCTGGTCCGCCCTCGTCGGCCTCGCCGCCGAACTCACCGCGTGGATGCAACTCCTCGCCTTCACCGGCCACGTCGCCCGCCGGTGGGAACCGAAACGGCTCCGCTACCGGATCTTCACCATCGCCGCCCAACACGCCCGGACCGGACGGCGGGTCCTGCTCCACCTCGCCACCCGATCACCCTGGGCCGGGCTGGTCGCCGACGGCATCCACCGGCTCCGCGCCCTCACCGCACCCGGCTGAACGCCACACCCATCCGTAATCCGAATCAGCAGCCCCCGGGACGTGGAACCCGGCGCCCAGCGAGGCGACACCCGCCGAACTGTCACACCCACCTGCCACAATCAGACCCCGCACAGCCGGCGAACCGAAAGAACCAAGATCAACAAGCGAACGACGAAAGATCGAGGCTAGTGTGCGAGCGGCGGGCACCGCGCAGTATCAGCGCGATCGCCAGCTGTCGCCTGCGCATTCGGCGCATCTGTCACGAGTCGGTATTATCTGGGCTGGGGATGCGTGACGATATGGGGGGACACGCACTCCGCTTCGCGGGGGAACACGAATGCCTGGAGCTGAAGCGCGTGCAGTTGTGCGCGCAGAAGAGATGACGCACGCCAACGAGTGGATCGGCCGATTGTCGCCGCCGAGCAGCGCAACGCTTACCGCGAACGGCGCGCGATCAGAGAGGACGGCCGCCGACGCCATGGTGAGGCGGTCTCACAAGGCGCGATGGATCGGAGCCGTCGAGAGCCATCCGGCGGCGACGACCGTGGGCGTGAGTCTGTTTGCCTTCTTGATCTCGTTCGTCAACCTGTGGCACCCGTCGCTCTGGGTTGATGAGGCTTACAGCGCCGGCGGCGCGACCCGGACTCTGCCCGAGCTGTGGCGGATGTTCCACAACATCGACATTGTGCATGGCCTCTATTACGTATTGATGCACCCGTGGCTGGCAGCGTTCGGCGCGTCCGAGATGTCGCTCCGGCTGCCGAGCGCCGTTGCCGTCGGCATTGCGTGTGCTGGCGTGATGGTACTGGCTCGCCGCCTCGTGAGCCGCAGAACTGCGCTGGTCAGCGGACTCGTGTTCGCCGTGCTCCCCCGCGTCACGTGGATGGGGATCGAAGGTCGCTCGTACGCTATGACCGCCGCCGTGGCCGTCTGGCTGACCGTGATGTTCGTGAGCTTGTTGCGCCGACCGCACTGGGGTAAGTACATCGGCTACGCGATCCTCGGCGCCTTCGGTGCTTCGCTCAACATCTTCTTGGTCCTGCTGCTCGGCGCACATGGCCTCACACTTGTACTGGACCGTCGCCTGCGCTTCACTCGGCGGTTCTGGGGTTGGCTAGCAGCTGGTGTGTGTGCGCTGCTCGGTGGGCTTCCAGTCTTGCTGACCGCTGTCACGCAATCCGCGCAGATCGGACCGACGCGACTCAGCTTGACGGGCTATTTTCGAAATGTCCTGGTCAACCAGTGGTTCCTGGGTGACACCCCAACCATCTATCTGTCCGGTGGTGGATCGTTGGGCGACGGACCAGGGTCGACGGTATGGAAGTATGCGTCGGTACTCCTGGCGTTCGGCTGCTGGGCGATCATCGGGTACGCGGTCGTGCGGCGCGACCCGGACGGCTTTTCGCGTGACATCCCAAACTACAGAATTCTCCTGTTGTCTTGGCTCGGGTTTCCAACTGCGGTCCTTGTCGGCTACGCCATTGTCGCTACACCGCTGTACAACCCTCGCTATCTGACGTACGCGGTTCCGGCTGTAGCGATTCTGCTCGGCGTCGGTCTCGTCAAGCTCATCGACGTCCGCCTCCGGGGCTTCCAGCCTCGCCGAGGCTTGGTAGCTGCTGTGGCGGCAGCCTTGATCGTGCTTCTCAGCCTTCCGATTTACGTCTCGCAACGCGGACTCTACGCGAAGAGCGGTGCTGACTGGCGACAGGTCGCATCATTCGTCGTCGATCATCGAGCGCCGGCGCAGGCGGTCTATTTCGCTCCGCGAACGGCGCCGAAGTCGGAGGTGATTGGAATAACGTCGCGCTCGGTGGAGAACATGTATCCATCGGCGTTCGCCGGATTGCGTGATCTCACGCTGGTCGTGAGCGCGGCCGATAACGCCGACCTGTACGGAGAATCGCGTCCGTTGGCCCAGTCCACCGATCGGTTGACCGGCATCGACAGCGTCATCGTCATCCGCCGAAAGGATTACCCCGCCGCGGCAGTAGCTGCCGATGACGCAGTCCTTGCCGGAGCCGGTTTGCGTACCGCC
>CAWCOM010000009.1:0-83588 GCA_963797165.1 uncultured Actinomycetota bacterium | reverse complement strand
GGTTATTCACCCCGTAAAGTTAGTCGAGTTGCCCCAAGCCGGGAAATGAATTCCCGGCGCGGTGTGCACCCGAAACTTGAGAACTCAACAGCGTGCTAAAAGTCAATGCCAAATAATGCACAAAAACCCCGTGCCCAGGCGTTGAAGAACTCGAGGTTATCGTCGAGGGATTCGTTCGATCTGAGTTCGGATTCCTTTGATTGATTGACAGATTGATCCAGCAATGGGTCTGATGTCAGCGATTGAACCAGTTGATGACGATTCTCTCCGCAGCGCAAGCTGGAGTGCAATCGATAGATTTCAACGGAGAGTTTGATCCTGGCTCAGGACGAACGCTGGCGGCGTGCTTAACACATGCAAGTCGAACGGTAAGGCCCGCTTGCGGGTACACGAGTGGCGAACGGGTGAGTAACACGTGAGCAACCTACCCTTGACTCTGGAATAACAGCTGGAAACAGCTGCTAATACCGGATATGACCTTGTGCGACATCGCACCGAGGTGGAAAGTTCTGGCGGTCAAGGATGGGCTCGCGGCCTATCAGCTAGTTGGTGAGGTAACGGCCCACCAAGGCTTCGACGGGTAGCCGGCCTGAGAGGGCGACCGGCCACACTGGGACTGAGATACGGCCCAGACTCCTACGGGAGGCAGCAGTGGGGAATATTGCACAATGGGCGAAAGCCTGATGCAGCAACGCCGCGTGCGGGATGACGGCCTTCGGGTTGTAAACCGCTTTCAGCTCCGACGAAGCGCAAGTGACGGTAGGAGCAGAAGAAGGACCGGCCAACTACGTGCCAGCAGCCGCGGTGATACGTAGGGTCCGAGCGTTGTCCGGAATTATTGGGCGTAAAGGGCTTGTAGGCGGTTTGTCGCGTCGGAAGTGAAAACTCAGGGCTTAACCCTGAGCCTGCTTCCGATACGGGCAAACTAGAGGGATGCAGGGGAGAACGGAATTCCTGGTGGAGCGGTGGAATGCGCAGATATCAGGAGGAACACCGGTGGCGAAGGCGGTTCTCTGGGCATTTCCTGACGCTGAGAAGCGAAAGCGTGGGGAGCAAACAGGCTTAGATACCCTGGTAGTCCACGCCGTAAACGGTGGGCACTAGGTGTGGGACTCATTCCACGAGTTCCGTGCCGAAGCTAACGCATTAAGTGCCCCGCCTGGGGAGTACGGCCGCAAGGCTAAAACTCAAAGGAATTGACGGGGGCCCGCACAAGCGGCGGAGCATGCGGATTAATTCGATGCAACGCGAAGAACCTTACCTGGGTTTGACATATGCCGGAAAGCTGCAGAGATGTAGCCCCCGCAAGGTCGGTATACAGGTGGTGCATGGCTGTCGTCAGCTCGTGTCGTGAGATGTTGGGTTAAGTCCCGCAACGAGCGCAACCCTCGTCCTATGTTGCCAGCGGATAATGCCGGGGACTCATAGGAGACTGCCGGGGTCAACTCGGAGGAAGGTGGGGATGACGTCAAGTCATCATGCCCCTTAAGTCCAGGGCTTCACGCATGCTACAATGGCTGGTACAAAGGGCTGCAATACCGCAAGGTTGAGCGAATCCCAAAAAGCCAGTCTCAGTTCGGATTGGGGTCTGCAACTCGACCCCATGAAGTCGGAGTCGCTAGTAATCGCAGATCAGCAACGCTGCGGTGAATACGTTCCCGGGCCTTGTACACACCGCCCGTCAAGTCATGAAAGTCGGTAACACCCGAAGCCGGTGGCCTAACCCCTTGTGGGAGGGAGCCGTCGAAGGTGGGACTGGCGATTAGGACTAAGTCGTAACAAGGTAGCCGTACCGGAAGGTGCGGCTGGATCACCTCCTTTCTAAGGAGCAGTTGACGAGCCTCGCTCGTCCATCCCGGTTTGCCAAGCGCATGTCTTGGCGCCGAGAGCTCTGGAATGTGGAACATTGACCAGTCAGCCGACTGCTCGAGTTTTCGTCGTCAGTACAACCCACGTAAGTGGGAGTGGAAAAACGAGGGGAGCGAGGCAGACGGCAAGCACGCTGTTGGGTCCTGAAGTTTCGGTTGCTATCGGCAGCCGGCTTCACCGCGGACCGGCGCTCGAAGGCCTATCAGGCCGAGGGCCCGCGTTACCGCCCGTATGTTGAGAACTTCACAGTGGACGCGAGCATCTTTGTAGTAACAACAAGCTACTAAGAGCAATCGGTGGATGCCTAGGCACCAAGAGCCGATGAAGGACGTTGTAACCTGCGATAAGCCCTGGGGAGCTGGTAAACAAGCTTTGATCCGGGGATCTCCGAATAGGGAAACCTCGAAGGAAACCGGAGTAATGTCCGGCGACCCCTGCCTGAACACATAGGGCAGTGGGAGGGAACGTGGGGAAGTGAAACATCTCAGTACCCACAGGAAAAGAAAACAACCGTGATTCCGTAAGTAGTGGCGAGCGAACGCGGAAGAGGCCAAACCTAAAGTGTGTGATAGCTGACAGGCGTTGCATTTTGGGTGTTGTGGGGCCGCTCCGACCGAACTGTCAATCGGTCAAGCAGTCATAAATGATTCATGAAGTCGAAGCACTTTGGGAAAGTGCGGCACAGAAGGTAATACCCCTGTAGACGTAAGTGAGTCACTGCTGAGCGCCACCCCAAGTAACACGGAACCCCTGAAATTCCGTGTGAATCTGGCGGGACCACCCGCTAAGCCTAAATACTCCTTGGTGACCGATAGCGGACTAGTACCGTGAGGGAAAGGTGAAAAGTACCCCGGGAGGGGAGTGAAATAGTACCTGAAACCGATTGCTTACAATCCGTCGGAGCGAATCTTTCGAGATTTGTGACGGCGTGCCTTTTGAAGAATGAGCCTGCGAGTTAGTGGTACGTGGCGAGGTTAACCCGTGTGGGGGAGCCGTAGCGAAAGCAAGTCCGAATAGGGCGATTTAGTCGCGTGCTCTAGACCCGAAGCGGAGTGATCTATCCATGGCCAGGGTGAAGCGACGGTAAGACGTCGTGGAGGCCCGAACCCACCAGGGTTGAAAACCTGGGGGATGAGCTGTGGATAGGGGTGAAAGGCCAATCAAACTCCGTGATAGCTGGTTCTCCCCGAAATGCATATAGGTGCAGCGTCGCGCGTTTCTTGCCGGAGGTAGAGCACTGGATAGCCTAGGGGGCCCACAAGCTTACCGAAGTTAGCCAAACTCCGAATGCCGGCAAGTGAGAGCGCGGCAGTGAGACTGCGGGCGATAAGGTTCGTAGTCGAGAGGGAAACAGCCCAGAACACCAGCTAAGGCCCCCAAGAGATTGCTAAGTGGAAAAGGATGTGGAGTTGCGGAGACAACCAGGAGGTTGGCTTGGAAGCAGCCACCCTTGAAAGAGTGCGTAATAGCTCACTGGTCAAGTGATTCTGCGCCGACAATGTAGCGGGGCTCAAGCAATCCGCCGAAGCTGTGTCATTCACACGTGTACTTGATGAAAATCCAGGTGTGTGGATGGGTAGGGGAGCGTCGTGTGCGCAATGAAGCGGCAGGGTGACCTAGCCGTGGAGAGCACACGAGTGAGAATGCAGGCATGAGTAGCGAATGAGGAGTGAGAAACTCCTCCACCGAAAGACCAAGGGTTCCAGGGTCAAGCTAATCTGCCCTGGGTAAGTCGGGACCTAAGGCGAGGCCGACAGGCGTAGTCGATGGACAACGGGTTGATATTCCCGTACCGGCGCTAGAACGTCCCTGCCGAGGCGAATAATGCTAAGCACGCGAGCACCTAGGCGACCTTCGGGTCAATTGGGTGTGAGTCTGCGATCCAAGTTCGTATTAGGCAAGCTGCGGAGTGACGCAGGAAGGTAGCCCATCCCGGGCGATGGTTGTCCCGGGTTAAGTGTGTAGGGTCAGGTGTAGGCAAATCCGCACCTGGTGAAGCCTGAGACATGAGGACTAGGTCGTCTACGGACGGCGTGAGTGGGTGATCCTAAGCTGCCTAGAAAAACTTCGTGAGCGAGTTCTAGAGCCGCCCGTACCCTAAACCGACACAGGTGGTCAGGTAGAGAATACCAAGGTGATCGAGATAACCGTGGTTAAGGAACTCGGCAAAATGCCCCCGTAACTTCGGGAGAAGGGGGGCCAAGGATGTGAAGGGACATACGTGCCCGGAGCATCTGCGGCCGCAGAGACCAGGCCCAAGCGACTGTTTACTAAAAACACAGGTCCGTGCTAAGTCGCAAGACGATGTATACGGACTGACGCCTGCCCGGTGCTGGAACGTTAAGGGGAAGGGTTAGCGCAAGCGAAGCTCTGAACTTAAGCGCCAGTAAACGGCGGTGGTAACTATAACCATCCTAAGGTAGCGAAATTCCTTGTCGGGTAAGTTCCGACCTGCACGAATGGCGTAACGACTTGGGCGCTGTCTCGACCGCGGACTCGGCGAAATTGCACTACGAGTAAAGATGCTCGTTACGCGCAGCAGGACGGAAAGACCCCGGGACCTTTACTATAGTTTGGTATTGGTGTTCGGTACAGCTTGTGTAGGATAGGTGGGAGACTATGAAGCAGCCACGCCAGTGGTTGTGGAGTCAACGTTGAAATACCACTCTGGCTGTTCTGGATATCTAACCTAGGTCCATTATCTGGATCAGGGACAGTGCCTGATGGGTAGTTTGACTGGGGCGGTCGCCTCCCAAAAGGTAACGGAGGCGCCCAAAGGTTCCCTCAGCCTGGTTGGCAATCAGGTTTCGAGTGTAAGTGCACAAGGGAGCTTGACTGTGAGAGAGACATCTCGAGCAGGGACGAAAGTCGGGACTAGTGATCTGACGGTGGCACGTGGAAGCGCCGTCACTCAACGGATAAAAGGTACCCCGGGGATAACAGGCTGATCTTGCCCGAGCGTCCATAGCGACGGCATGGTTTGGCACCTCGATGTCGGCTCGTCGCATCCTGGGGCTGGAGTCGGTCCCAAGGGTTGGGCTGTTCGCCCATTAAAGCGGCACGCGAGCTGGGTTTAGAACGTCGTGAGACAGTTCGGTCCCTATCCGCTGCGCGCGTAGGAGTCTTGAGGAGGGCTGTCCTTAGTACGAGAGGACCGGGACGGACGAACCTCTGGTGTGCCAGTTGTTCTGCCAAGAGCACGGCTGGTTGGCTACGTTCGGAAGTGATAACCGCTGAAAGCATCTAAGCGGGAAGCACGCTCCAAGATGATGGCTCCCACAGGGTTAACCTGGTAAGGCCCCCAGCAGACCACTGGGTGATAGGTCGGATGTGGAAGGACAGCAATGTCCGGAGCTGACCGATACTAATAGGCCGAGGGCTTGTTCCTACAAAGATGCTACGCGTCCACTGTGCAGTTCCCGAGATACGGTCGGGACTGCGCTCATAGATTACCTCTATAGCGTTTCCGCTTATATCTCCATAGAGTTTCGGTGATCACAGCGAGAGGGAAACACCCGGCTCCATTCCGAACCCGGAAGTTAAGCCTCTCAGCGCCGATGGTACTGCACGGGGGACCGTGTGGGAGACTAGGACGTCGCCGGACAACACAACAAAAAGGCCAGCCCTCGGGCTGGCCTTTTTGGTTTCTCAGCGGAGGCTGTCGGTATGTGCCTTTCAACCGAGGCTGTCGGCCGGCGTGCGTCCGACTGCTCGGCGCAGGTTCGCCATCGTGGGCAGGTACTGCCACGACTGTAACGGCGAGTCCTTTGTCGATCAGGGAACGGACGACATTCTCATCGGGGCTCCCTGCGACGAATACGTGATGGATATCGTCGATTCCGCCGAACCGAACAAACGCATTACGACCCAAGCTGCCGGACGTACAGATGGCTAAGCGACGTTCGGAGCAGGCCAGGATCGCTTGCGCAACCGCAGCCGCTGCAGGTGTTGTCTCGCTCAGTCCATGGTCGGCCGAAATCCCTGCGGGATTGAGAACGGCGACATCGACGCGAAGCCTGGCGAGCTCCTCCAGTGCCCAATCGCCTTCTTGCGCACCAGTGTCGTGGGAGACCGTGCCGCCGATGTTGTAGACGGAAAGCTGCGGCAGTCGAGCAAGATGCACGGCCGCGTCCAGGGAGTTGGTGACCACGGTCAGTCCTGTGACGGCCGGAGGTTCGGCCATCACCGCGTGCGCGAGAGCGATCGCCAGCGGTCCGCTGCCGATCAGGACGGTGCCGCTGCGTGGGAGCTCGGCCCAGACCCGGCCCGCTGCGGTGGACTCGTCTGTGAACGGGGCGGCCAACGTGGGGATCGAGACCCTCCACTCCGCATCGACCGGGATGGCTCCGCCGTGGACGCGACGGAGCATGCCGATCGACTCGAGGGCCTTCAGGTCTCGCCGCACGGTTTCTGGAGCAACTCCCAGCTGCTCGGCCACTTCCGCGACGTCCAGCTCGACCCTGTTCTGCGAGAACGCGGCTGATGATGGCGTGGCGAGCCTCCGGCGTACCGATCCGGTCGGTCATGACTCCCCTCGGGTCACGCGTGCAGGCGAAGATGCGACTACAACAGTTCCACCGATCGAGTCGTCTGGGGCCGGATCTGGAGCTTTCGACCCCGGCCTGCCCGGAACTGATCGAGTGCGTCGGCGTAGTCGTCCAGGCAGAACGCGTGCGAGACCATCCGATCGGCGCGTAGAGCGCCGGCGGCGAACATCTCGACGGCGCGGGCGTACGAGTTCAGCACGGCCATCGAGCCGACGATGTTGATCTCGTCGTTGTAGATCCGAAAGGGCGAGAACGATGCCCGAGCGTCGACGGGTGCGACCCCGAACTGTTGGAAGGTCCCACCGCGTCTGATGCGACGCAGTCCGTCCTCGATCGCCGGCACTGCGCCGGTGCAGTCGATGACGACTTCCCAGCCGCCGCGTCGGGGAACGTCGTCCGCGGACTCGGCGATGATCTCGACGCCGACTTCCTTGGCCACCTCGAGCCGGGCCGGGTTGCGATCGACCACCGCCACGCTAGCCGCGCCCGCACGCGGAGCGAGCTGAGCCATCATCAGCCCCATGGTGCCGGCGCCGTAGATGAGGTAGTGCTCGCCGAGCCGGCGGGGAAGCAGGTCGTAACCGCGGATCGCGCAGGACAGCGGCTCGATCATCGCGGCCAGCGCCAGGTCTACGCCGTCGGGTAGCCGGTGGACGTTGCGCACCGGTGCGAGCTGGAACTCGGCGGTGGAGCCGTCGGTTCGGGCGACCCCCGAGCCGTTCCAGTTCTCGCAGAGGTTGGCCCTCCCGCTCGCGCAGAAGCTGCACTCCCCGCAGGTCAGCGTCGGATCCACGCTGACCAGATCGCCGGGACTGAGCTCGGTGACTCCCTCCCCGACCGACTCGACCACACCGGAGGTCTCGTGGCCGGGGACGATCGGGAAGATGGTCGGTGCGAACTCGCCGTCGAGAACGTGCAGATCAGTGCCACAGATGCCGACGGCCTCCACCCGGACCACGACTTCGCGTGGCCCGGGCACCGGATCCGGTCGCTCCTCGATCGCTAGCTCGCCGGGAGCGTGGAAGACGACCGCGCGCATCTACTTGACCGCGCCCATGGCGAGCCCGCGGACGAGTCGTTTCTGGGCGAGCCAGCCGGCCACGATGACGGGCAGCACGGCGATGGTGGAGGCGGCGGAGAGGATGGCGAGGAACTGTCCGCGACCGTCGACGAAGCTGCCGAGGAAGGGCGGTGTGGTGCGGGCGACGACAGCGGTGAGGAGGTTGGCGAGGAAGTACTCGTTCCAGGCGAAGATGAAGCAGATCAGCGCTGCTGCGGCGGCGCCCGGCGCGACGATGGGCAGCGACACCCGCCAGAGCTCACGGCTGTAGCTGGCCCCGTCGATCTGGGCGGCTTCGACCACCGCGATCGGCACCTCGGCGAAGAACGAGCGCATCATCCACACTGCGAGCGGCAGGTTGATACCCAGATACAGCAGTCCGAGTGCCCACAGGTTGTCGAGCAGACCGAAGGTCCGCAGCAGCAAGAAGACGGGGATGATCGAGGCGGCGACGGGCATGAATTTCGTGGAGATGAAGAAGAACAGGCCGTCTTGCCACTTGATGATCGGCCGGACCGACAGCGCGTACGCCGCCGGAATGGCAAGCAGCATCACCACGATGGTGGAGCCGACCGCCAGAAACAGCGAGTTCAGCAGATACAGGGCCATGCCGCGGTCGAACACGGCGGCATAGCGGTCCAGTGTCGGAGTGAAGATGAACTGGGGTGGGAACGAGGCGGCTTGTCCTTCTGTCTTGAAGCTGGTGACGATCATCCAGAGCACGGGGAAGAAGAACGCGAACACCAAGATCCAGGTGAGCAGGGTGATGAAGTAGCCGGCCACCTTGCGGCGGGTGAAAGGGTTTGGGGCGGTCCGCTCCTTGGTGGCAGCGGGAGCGGTCTGGGGTCGGGTCTCGACAGTGGCGGACATCAGCGCCCCTCCTCGGTGAAGATCTTGAACATGGTGCGCAGCGCCAGGGTGGCGAAAATGATCGTGAGGATCACCGTGATCACGCCGTACGCGGCGGCCTCGCCGACTTGCTGGCCGATGAAGGCGCGTTCGTACAGCAGGTAGGCGATCGTCTTGGTGTTTCCGGCGCCCTTGGTCATGATGTTGATCGGGTCGAAGACCTGGATCATGAAGACGGTGCCGAGCAGGATCGCCAGCTCGGCGTACGTCCGCAGGTGGGGCAGGGTCATGAACCGGAACGTCTGGATCGCGCTCGCACCGTCGACGTCGGCCGCTTCGAGAACCTCACCGGCTTGGGACTGGAGGCCGGCGAGCAGGATCAGCATCATGAACGGCGTGTACTGCCAGGTCAGGGTGAACACGATCGTCAGTGCCGGATGGTCGGTGTTCCACGCGATCGGATCGATGCCGAGCAGGCCCAGGCCCCAGTTCACCATGCCGGTGTTGACCTCGAGCAGGGAGTACTTCCAGATCAGCGCCGCCGCGGCCGGCATCACCAGGAACGGGGTGATCAACAAGGTCCGAGCCAACGCCCGGCCCTTGAAGTCCCGATCCAGCAGCACCGCCAGCGCCAGACCCAGCAGCAGCGAGAGGATCATCGACCCGCCGACGATCCGGATCGTGGCCCAGACCGACGGCAGGAACGCACCGTTGGTGATCACCGCCACGTAGTTGCTGAACCCCGCGAACGACCGGTCGTTCGGCCGGGCGAGGTTCCAGTCCTGGAACGAGTAGTAGATCGTGGCCACGAACGGGATCTGGGTGATCAGGATCGCCACGACCAGCGCAGGGAAGATCAGCTTCCGGGCGAACTTGCGCTGCGCCAGATCCTGGCCGCGCAGGTCAGCCATCGTGACCTTCTTCTTCTTCCCGGGCGCGACCGTCTTCGGCGCCTGCAGTGTCGGGGTCTCCTCGACCGTCGTCATCTCAGCCCTTCTTCTGGTTGTCGCCGGCACGTTGAGCGATCTTCTGTCCCTGGTCGAGTGCCAGGTCCAGTGGTCTTCGACCCGCGATCACGTCGGCGAGCAGCTGCGACGTCTGGTTCCCGACATCTTGGAACTCCGGGATCGTCACGTACTGGATCCCGACCCACGGCTGCGGATCGACACCAGGCTGTTTCGGGTTCACCTCGTTCATGATCTTCGCCGTCAACGGCGCGAAGTCGCCACCGGCCTTGATGTACTGAGGAATCAGATATGTCGACTTCCGCGTCCCCGGTGGCGTCTTGGACCAGCCCAGCTGTGACCCGACCAGCTTCGCGTAGTCCTTCGAGGTCGCCCACTTCACGAACTCCCAGGCAGCATCGGAGTTCTTCGACTCCGCATTGATGCCCAGGTTCCACGACCACAACCAGCCCGAGTTCTCCGTCATCTTCACCGGCGCCCGGACATAGCCCACCTTGCCGGCGACCTTGGAGTTCTGTGGATCCTCCACCGACCCGGCAGCCGAGGTGGCGTCATACCACATCGCCGCCCGCTCCTGGGAGAACAGGTTCAAGCACTCGGTGAAGCCGAACGACACCGGATCACCCTCACCCGAAGCCGCCAACGTGTCGATATAGAACTTCACCGCGTCCTTGTACGCCGGCGAGTTCACCTGCGCCTGCCAGTCCATGTTGTACCACTGACCGCCGAACGTGTTGATCACCGTCGTCAACGGGGCGAACATCTCGCCCCACCCCGGCTTTGCCCGCAGGCAGATCCCGGCCCGGTCCGACGCCGGATCCTTCAGCTTCGCCGCGTACTCCGCGATCTGGTCCCAGGTCGGACGCTCCGGCATCGTGATCCCTGCCTGCTCGAAGAGATCCTTGCGATACATCAGGAACGACGACTCACCGTAGAACGGGACCGCGTACAACCTGTCGTTGTACGACACCCCGTCACGGACCGGCTTGAAGAAGTCATCCACGTCGTACGCCGGATCCTCCGCTGCCTTGTCCGTCAAATCCATCAACCACCGGTTCTGACCCCAGATCGGCACCTCATACGCACCGACGGTCATGATGTCGTACTGACCACCCTTCGTCGCGACATCCTTGGTGGCTGCGTTCCGAAGGTCGTTCTCCTCCATGAAGATCATGTTGATCTTGATGTTCGGATGAGTCTTGTAGAACTCCGGCAGCAACGAAGCCATGTCCTGCATCTGCGGATTGTTGACACTCGCCAACGTCACCGTCGTCACGCCCGGCTCGTTGCCAAGATTGCCGAACCCGGCGCAACCGGACACAGCGAGTGAGAACCCGAGTGCAAGCCCGAGTGCACCCGCTCGACGACGGTTGCCGCGGGAGATCCGCGGGGGAGCTGTGGTGGACACGATCCTCGCTCTCTGTCGCCGTCGGTGGGGACGGAAGGCGACGGGTGGGGCCTGGATGAGCTGTGTGGTGGGCACTGGCGATCGAACACTGGGCGCGAGCGCGATGGGGGAACGCTGGTAGGGACGTGTGGGATTGTCTGCACTGAGTGTCCGAATGTCTGCTTTAGCGCACACTAATGCAGACGACTCGCCGAGGTCTAGCCCCAACCGGGCAACTTTGATGTGGATTTCGTGCCCGTTTCTCTTTCGCTGGCGCGCGCCACCGATTCCCCGTGCTTGAATGGGCGTCTCGAGAAGGAGCGCCTCCGGTGAGCATGTACCCGCCCGAGCGGCAGCGAACCATCACCGAGCTGCTGCTCGGACTGGACGGTCGACGAGCGAGCGTCACGCAGATCAGCAAGCGCCTCGGCGTCACGACAGAGACGGTCCGACGCGATCTGGACGTCCTCGAACGGCGCGGACTGGTCCGTCGGATTCGGGGCGGCGCCGAGCTGCTCCGGACCACTCCGTTCGAGCAGGCGCTGGCGGCTCGCCATGCCGAGCAGTACCCGGACAAGCTCGTCATCGCGGAACGGGTGATCGCCGAGCTGCCCGACGACGGTGTGGTGATCTTGGACTCGGGCTCATTGACATACGTCTGTGCGCGCGCCATGCCGCGGGACCGGCCCTTGGTCGTGGTGACGAACAATCTCCCGGCGGCGCACTACCTGGCCGGTCTGGACAATCTGCGGGTGATCACTCTGCCCGGCACCCTGCGCGGTCTCACGTCTGCGGCGGTCGATGTCTGGACCAGCAGGCGGCTCAGCACGCTGACGGCTGACCTGGCGGTGATCGGCGTCAACGGGCTGACGGTCGGCCAAGGGCTGACCACGACCAACCCGGAGGAGGCTGCCGCCAAGCGCGCCATGCTGCATGCCGCTCGGCGACGCGTGGTCCCCGTCATCTCCGGCAAGCTGGGCCGCAACTCCTTCTGCGCGTTCGCTGCTGTCTCAGAAGTGGATCTGATCATCACAGACGCCGCGGCGGGAGCGGAGACCGTCGCGGAGCTCGCCGCGGCCGGTCCCGAGGTCGTCGTCGTCGGTCAGGACGGCTGAACAACGGCGTACGGGCGCCGCGTCCTTTGCGTCGACCGACGCGACCCGACAGGATTGAACAGTGGCAGACAACAAGCAACCGGGCCGAGGCCCTCGTTCGAGTGGACGCGGTGGAGGCGGCCAGGGCCGCCCGGGCGGTTCCGGTGGCGGATCCGCGAGCCGGGGTGGTGGCTCGGGCCAGGGTCGCCCAGGCAGTCAGGGTCGCCCAGGCAGTCAGGGTCGCCCAGGCGGGCAGGGTCGCTCAGGCGGGCAGGGTCGCTCAGGCGGGCAGGGTCGCTCGGGCGGGCAGGGTCGGAGCAGCGAAGGACGTCCGAGTGGCCGTTCCAGCACATCGCGTTCCAGCAGTCACAGTCCGAGTGCGACGCGCGGCGGAGCGCAGTCACGGTCAGGTCGGCCGTCGCGGGACGCGGGCAGCGAGCCGCGCACCGCGCCGCCCGGGCTGGATCGCCGGGCGAACGAGCCACCGATTCCCGAAGGCGTGGACACCCGTGCGTTGCACCGCCAGGTCCGGGCCGAGCTCCGTGGTCTGCCCAAGGATCTGGCGGAGATCGTCGCCAGTCACCTCGTCGTAGCCGGGCAGCTGATCGACGACGATCCAGAGACCGCCCACGCGCACGCCGAGGCCGCCAAGCGGAGGGCGGCTCGGCTGCCGATCGTGCGTGAGGCGGTCGCCGAGACGGCGTACGCCAGTGGCCGCTACGACGTCGCGCTCCAGGAGTTCCGGGCACTCCGGCGGATGACCGGGACGCAGGACTTCCTGCCCGTGATGGCCGATTGCGAGCGCGCGCTGGGTCGGCCGCAGGCGGCGCTGAAGCTCGCCAAGGAGTCGCGTCGATACGAGGTCGAGCCGGCGTTGCAGATCGAGATGATCATCGTCGAGGCCGGCGCGCGAGGTGACCTCGGTCAGCACGCCGAGTCGTTGCGCGTGCTCGCTGCCGCAGTCGAACGATTCGGAGCCGGTGGGGAGAAGCTGCGGACGGCACGTGGACGCCTCTGGTACGCGTACGGCGAAGCGCTCCTGCGGAGCGACGGGAGAGCGGCCGAGCGCGACGCCCGCCACGCCTTCGCCACGGCCGCCGCCCTCGACCCCGACCAGGAGACGGATGCGGCAGAGCGGGTGGACGAGCTCGACGGCATCGTCATCGACTACGACGAGAGCGAGGACGACGAGCAACCGGATGATGGGCATCCAGCCGACGAGCGCCAGGACGAGCAGGCAGGGCGAGAATCCGACGCCAGCGGCGGCCCGACCGGCGAGGCGGAATGAGCGAGCAGCCGCTGATCACTGCGTACGACGCCGCGCTGTTCGATCTGGACGGCGTGATCTATCTCGGTCCCGACGCAGTGCCCGGTGCTGCCGAGGGCGTCGCAGGTCTTCGCGCGCTCGGTACGAAGGTCGGCTTCGTCACCAACAACGCCGCGCGTACGCCGGCAAGCGTGGCCGAGCATCTCCGTGATCTGGGCATTGCGGCGCAGACCAGCGACGTTGTCACCTCCGCGCAGGCGGGTGCCCACCTGCTCCGGCAGCGATTCGGTACGGGCGCAAAGGTGCTCGTCGTCGGCGGCGGCGGGATCTGGGCGGCGCTCGCCGAGGCGGAGCTCACGGGCGTCCGGTCGGCGGAGGACGATCCGGTGGCGATCATCCAGGGCTGGTCGATCGACCTCACCTGGGAGCAGATCAACGAGGCCGCCATCGCCATCCACCGGGGTGCCCACTGGTTGGCCACCAACACCGACCTGACCCGGCCGACGGATCGAGGAATCGTGCCGGGCAACGGCGCTGCGGTCGCCGCCGTCCGGCTCGCGGTCGATGTCGACCCCGAGGTCGCCGGAAAACCGTTCCGCCCACTGTTCGAGGAGACGATCGAGCGTCTCGGGTCGGAGCAGCCGATCTTCGTCGGCGATCGGATCGACACCGACATCGCGGGCGCTGTGGGTCTGGGCATCGACTCGCTGATGGTCCTCACCGGAGCCCATGGTGCTCCCGAGCTGCTGGCGGCGACGCCTGCCGAGCGGCCGACGTACCTCGGCTGGAACATCGGTGCTCTGCTCGAACCGGCACTGACCGCCCGCGTCGATGGAGATCAGGCTACGTGCGCGGGGACGCGAGTCCGCGTTGTGGACGGCGAGCTGACGCTGCTCGGTCAGCCGCGGGGACGAGCGCAGCGGGTGGCCGCACTGTGGGCCGCAGCCAGGCTGGCCTGGACGTACGCCGACGCGGATCAGACAATCGATGCCCGCGACCTCGTCGCTGCGCTCTCCTGACCCGACTTGTCAGACTCTGTGCACCAGATATGGTGCCGAGATTCTGACAACTCGGGAGGATACGGTGGGATCAACCGCCACCCGAAGGAGACCGACGATGGTCATCGAAGCCCTGCAGAGTTACGCACAACTGGCGAGTGGGCTGACCAAGACCACCCGCGAGAAGGCCCTGGCCACTGCCAAGGGGCTGCTCGAGCAGGCGGGACTGGGAGACGTCGCTTCCGACGCGGGGGATCGAGTGACGAAGCTCGCCGATGAGCTGCTGGCGACGAGCAAGGCGAACCGGCAGCTGCTCACGACGTTCGTCGACGCAGAGGTCCAGAAGGCAATCGGCAGGCTGGGGCTGGCCAAGTCCGAGGACATCGAGGATCTTCGCGCAGAGATCGCTGCCCTACGCACCGTCAACGTCGCTGCCATGGCGGCGGCGACCGCCGAGCCGGTCAGTGTGCCGCCCGCAGGCACTGCGGCCGCCCCGGCTCCGAAGCGGCCGGCGAAGAAGGCTCCGGCTGCGAGCCGGCCGGCCAAGAAGGCGGCCTCGTCGACAGCATCGGATGACGTGTCGGCCGCCAAGCGTCCAGCCAAGAAGGCACCGGCATCGAAGACGCCCGCATCGAAGGCGACGGCATCGAAGGCGACGGCATCGAAGGCGACCGCGTCGAAAGCTCCGGCGAAGAAGGCGACCGCGAAGAAGGCTCCGGCGAAGAAGACGGCCGCTGCTGCATCGAGCGACGGCTCGTGAGCGCCCACTCGCCGGTGCCAGCACCGCCACCACCGCGTTCCACCGCCGAGGCTCGCATCGCCGACCAGCCGGATCAGCCGACTCGCCCGGACCTGGACGCCCTCGTCAGCGGCCTCGACGATCTCGCCGATCGGCCCGTGGCGGAACACCACGATCGGCTGGCGCAGGTACACGAGGCGTTGCACACCGCCCTGCACTCCGGGCTGCCGGAGCAGCCCGACACGCGCTGAGTCCGACAGACGACCCGGCCGGCGCCGATCGGACGGGAACCAGGCTCGACCGGGCGCTGGTCGAGCGTGGGCTCGCTCGTTCGCGAGGTCAGGCCCGGGAGATGATCGCGGGCGGGCAGGTGAGGCTGAACGGTGCCGTCGTCGGCCGCGCATCGGCACCCGTCAGCGACGATGATCAGCTCGACGCCGCGCCCGATCTCTACGTCTCGCGCGGTGCCCACAAGCTGATCGGCGCGCTGCAGGATCTCGAGATCGCGGTTTCTGGTCGGGCGCTCGACGCGGGATCATCGACCGGCGGTTTCACCCAGGTCCTCCTCCAGCGGGGATGTGCGCCGATCTACGCGGTCGACGTCGGCACGGGTCAGCTCGCTGCCCAGCTCCGTGAGGATCCGCGGGTCGTGGTCCGCGAGCAGACAAGCCTGCGTGACCTGACCCTGGCCCACCTCGACGGCGAGCCGGTCGATGTCGTGGTGGCTGACCTGTCGTTCATCCCACTGTCCCTGGTGCTCGACCGGCTCGTCGCGGTCTCGGCACCGGCTGCCGACCTGATCGTCCTGGTCAAGCCCCAGTTCGAAGTCGGCCGGCACCGACTCGGCAAGAACGGCGTCGTACGCGACCCGGCGCTTCGCCGCGAGGCCGTCCGGGCAGTGGCCGCCGTCGCCGGCGATCTCGGGCGGCCGGCGCGACGCTGCGTGCGCAGCCGGTACCCGGGCCCGAGCGGCAACGTCGAGTTCTTCCTCTGGCTGCGCGCGCACGCTACCCACGACCGAGCGCCCGGCCGCGATCCGCTCGACGGCGTTGACTTCGAGTGAGCCCCGTCCTCCTATGCTGGGGCAGGTGACCTCGGACGCGCCGGTCGAACTCGTACGCAGGGTGGCTGTGCTCGCCCATATGGGCCGACCAGAGGCGGTCGACGCTGCGACTCGACTCGTCGGCGGACTGCTGGCGGCCGGGCTCGATGTCGCGGTCCCCGACGAGGACCGGGAGATCCTCACCGAACGTCTTCGCCGACCGATCAGCGCGTTGATACCCCCGCTGTCGAGCGATGACGGGATCGAGGCCGACGAGCCGCTGCCGTACGAGCTGATGGTCGTACTCGGCGGCGACGGCACGATCTTGCGGGCCGCCGAGTGGGTGATGACTTCCGACATCCCGTTGCTCGGTGTCAATCTCGGCCATGTCGGGTTCCTGGCCGAGGCGGAGTCGAGCGAGATCGACAACATCGTGGCGCAGGTGGTCGGTTGTTCCTACGCGGTGGAGGAGCGATTCACCATCGAGGTGACCCTGCGCGAGGACGGTGAACCGATCTGGTCCTCGTACGCGATCAACGAGGTGTCGATCGAGAAGGCGGCGCGCGAGCGGATGGTCGAGCTGGTGGTCGAGATCGACGGTCGGCCGCTGTCGCGCTGGGCCTGCGACGGGATGCTGGTGGCCACCCCGACCGGATCGACGGCGTACGCGTTCTCCGCGGGTGGCCCGGTGATCTGGCCCGGCGTCGATGCCCTGCTCGTCGTTCCGCTGAGTGCGCACGCACTGTTCGCCCGGCCGTTGGTGCTGGGGCCGAGCTCGACGGTGGTCGTCGAGCTGATGGACGCCTCGCCGACGGCCGGGTTGATCACCTGCGACGGTCGGCGCAGTGCCGAGTTCCGGCCCGGCATGGCGATCGAGGTCGTCCGTGGTGGGCACCGGTTGCGGTTGGCCCGGCTGTCACAGTCCCCGTTCACGGACCGGTTGGTCCGCAAGTTCGGGCTGCGAGTCGAGGGCTGGCGCGGTCTGGCGGAGCTCGACGAGGAGCCGCGTGACCTGCCGCCGACCGCGCTGGCGACGCCTCGGCACTTCCGGTCCGGACTCTCCGCCTGACTCGATCCCCGACTTGTCAGCGTTACACCTCGCAATAGCCGTTCCTCACGCTGACAACCCGGCGTTGTTGCGAGCCAGCAGCGTGGCCGTCATCGGCAGGGCAAGCACGGTGACTGCGCCGCCGGCCACCAGCAGTGACGCGTTCGCCGATGTCATCTGACCGGCATTCACCGCCGTGGTGGTGACGGCGACGATGATCGGCAGACCGGTCGCGCCGTACAGGCCGAGGCGCAGGCTGTCCCGGCCGTCGAACTGGCGCTCGCCGGTCAGCGGGTTGCGCTGCAGCCGGCCGGCGACGTACACGGGGACGCCGCGGACGAGCAGGATCAAGACGACGAAGGAGATCAGGCCCTCCGGGTTCGCCGCGACCGCTGCCGGATCGATCGCCATCCCCGACGTCACGAAGAACACCGGGATCAAGAAGCCGAACGCCAGCCCGTTGAGCTTGTGCTCGAGCTGTTCGTCGCCTTGGGGAAGCGCGCGACGCAGGATGAATCCGGCCGCGAACGCGCCCAGCACGGAGTCCAGTGAGAACGCGCTCGCGAGGACCAGCAGCGCGACCAGGAGGAGCACCGTCAGCCGGACCGTGGTCTGCCCGGTCGTCTCCGAACCGGCTCTGATCAGCTGCATCACGCGGGTGGTGCCGTGCTGCAGCCGGGTCCACGGCAGGGTCATCAAGATGGCCAGCACCGCGAACACCGCCAAGACGACGATGGACAGCCCAGGCCGGCGCGCACTCAGCAGCACCGCCATCGCGACCACCGGGCCGAGCTCACCGAACGCACCATGGTTCAGCACGGCACCGCCGAACGGCGAGCCGAGCATTCCGGCGTCCTTGAGGATCGGGAGCAAGGTGCCGAGGGCGGTCGACGTGAGCGCGATCGCCACCGCGATCTCGGCATGCACCGTGCCGCTCAGCCCGATCAGCCAGACCGCCGCGAAGGCCAGTCCGAGGCAGATCAGCCACGTCACCAGTGCTCGGCGGCCTCCGCGACCGGTGAGTTCGGAGAGCTCGACCTCGTACCCGGCCAGCAGGAACAGCATGCCCAGCCCGAGCTCGCGCAGCAGCCCGATTGCCTCGTCCGTGACCGCCAGGCCGAGCACGTTGGGCCCGATCAGCACACCGAAGACGAGCAGCAGCACGACCTCCGGAAGCATCTTCCGCGGCACGAAGCCGGCCAGCAGCGGCGCGAGGACAGCGCACAACGCGATCCAGAACAGCGACACTTCCGGCAGGGCTGCCTCCATGATCGAAGCGTAGGGCGTCGTCGGCGAGGTCGGATGAGGCGGTCACCGGGTCGGTGTGCGGCCCGCGCGGGACGTCTCCGACGCCGGGTCAGGTGCGAGGATGGATCCCGACCATGAAACTGCCAACCCTCCGCCGCCGCACCGCCCCGACCGAGGTCGGGGGCATCGCGCGCGTCGACCGGAGGACGAAGAACCTGACCAAACGCCTGAAGCCGGGCGAGATCGCGGTCATCCACCACAGCGATCTCGATCGAGTGAGCGCGGAGGCGCTGGTGCTCGCTCAGGCGGGCGGGGTGATCAATGCGGTCGCGTCGGTCTCGGGGCGCTATCCCAACCTCGGTCCCGGCATCCTGCTCGAGGCCGGCGTCCCGCTGATCGACAACGTCGGCGAGGGTGTGCTCACCCGGTTGCACGAGGGCGACCGGGTGACGATCGAAGAAGGCCGGTTGCTGGACTCCGACGGTGGTGTGGTTGCCGAGGGCGTACGACTCACGCCGGAGCTGCTGGCCGGGCAGCTGGCGTCGGCCCAGGTCGGCCTGGCCGATCAGATCGAGGCCTTCGCCGACAACACGATGACCTATCTGCGTGCCGAGAAGGAGCTGCTGCTCGAGGGCGTCGGCGTGCCGGAGGTGCGCACGCCGATCGAGGGCCGGCACGTGCTGATCGTCGTCCGGGGGTACGACTACCGATCCGACCTCGACGCCCTGCGGCCCTACATCACCGAGTACAAGCCGCTGCTGATGGGTGTCGACGGCGGTGCCGACGCGCTGCGCGAGGCCGGCTACTCACCCGACATGATCATCGGCGACATGGACTCCTGCTCCGATGAGGTGCTGCGCAGCGGGGCCGAGCTGGTGGTGCACGCCTACCCGGACGGCCGCGCACCCGGCCTGGAGCGGCTGGAGCAGCTCGGGCTGAGCGGCATCACGTTTCCGGCGCTGGGGACCAGCGAGGACGCGGCGATGCTGCTTGCCGACTCCAAGGGCGCGCAGCTGCTGGTGGCCGTCGGCACGCACGCGTCACTGGTGGAGTTCCTCGACAAGGGTCGGGCCGGGATGGCGTCGACCTTCCTGACCCGACTCAGGGTCGGACCGAAGCTGGTGGACGCCAAGGGGGTTTCACGGATCTACCACAGTCAGATCAAGTCGTGGCACCTGGTGCTGCTGGTCGCGTCGGCCCTGCTGGCGCTGGTGACGGCGCTACTGATGACCGATCTCGGCTCGGCGGTCGGCAGCCTGATCCTGGCTCGGCTGCGCGATGCTCTGTACTGGTTGAAGGAGCTGTTCACATGATCGTCGGGACTGCGGCGCGATGATCAACTTCCGCTACCACATCGTGTCGCTGATGGCGGTGTTCCTGGCCCTGAGCGTCGGCATCGTCATCGGCGTCACACTGCGACCGTCGGTGAGTTCGGGACTGACCCAGCAGGCGGAGCAGGATCGCAAGACCGTCCAGGAGCTGAGGGCCGAGATCGACCGGCGGAACGCGCTCGACAAGTACCGCGAGGACTACGCCGCGCGGGTCGACCCGACGATCACGGCCGGTCTGCTTTCCGGTGACCGCGTTGCATTGATCGTCATGCCGGATGCGCCGAGTGCCGTGGTGGACGCCATCGCCAAGGCGGTGCCGATCGCCGGTGGCGAGGTCACCAAGACGGTGCGGGTCGATGACAGCGCTTTCGCCGACACTGCTCCCGAGAAGGTCGACAAGGCGCTCGCCGACTACACACAGGTACTCGGGGTCGCCGACGACGCGACAACGGCGAGCAGGCTCGGCGCCGCTCTCGGGCGCGCCGTGCTGGCGAAGGACCCGGTCGCGGAGGACGCCACGGCGAAGGCGATCACGAAGGCACTCAGCGGCGCCGGCCTGATCGCGGTCGACGGGAAGTCGACGGAGCAGGCCGAGCTGGCCGTCGTCGTCACGGCACCGGCGCCCACCACCGCCCTGACCGCCGACGAGCTCGCGGCTCATGTGCAGTTCGACGTCGCGCTGAAGGACGCCGCGGCCGGAGTGGTGGTCGCCGGCCCGAACAGTCTGCAGATCCAGGGCAGCGACGTGCTCGCCGTCAGGACCGACAGCAGCAGTGACCGATCTGCTCAGCACCGTCGACGTTGCCGACCTGGCCAGCGGCGTGACAACGGTTCAGCTCGCCGGCAAGGAGCAGCTGCTCGGGCGGCAGGGTCACTACGGTGCGCTGACCGGGGCCGACGCCGCGACCCCCGAGCTCCCGGTGCGCTGAGCGTGCGCACCGTCGGCCTCGCCTCCGCCTTGACTGCCGCGGCCGCCGCCGCCGTCGGGAACCTGGTCGTCACACGTCGGGCAACCCGGTGCGCGGTGGGCGGTCCGGCGGTGGGCGATCGGGCGGTGGGCGATCGGGCGGTGGGCGATCGGGCGGTGGGCGATCGGGCGGTGACCCGGGTGCGCTGGCTGCGGAGCAACTACGCCGGACGTACGGTGTCGCTGACCGGGGGACCGGTCGCCGCCGCCGCCGTACTCGTCGGCGCCGTTGCCGCAGTAGCTGACCTCTGCCCGATTCCCCGAAAACTGGGCGCAAACAACAACTTCTTCCGGCGTGTCGTTGTTGTTTGCGCCCACTTTTCGGGGACGTGAGGGTCGGGCAGGAGGAGGCGGTCGGGCAGGAGCAAGGACGGCGGCGCTGGTCGTGGCGGTGGCGGGGTCGGGGCTGGTCGGGGCCTATGACGACCTGTTCGGCGACAGCCAGGCCAAGGGTTTCCGGGGCCACCTGCGCGCGCTGCGCTCCGGGACGGTGACCAGCGGAATGATCAAACTCGCCGGCGTCGGTGCCAGTGCCGGCGTCGCTGCGGCGCTGCTGGCCCGCGGTCGGCGTACGTCGGCCGTCGGCAGCGTGCTCGACGTCGTCGTCGACACGGGCCTGACCGCCGGCCTGGCCAACCTGGTGAACTTGTTCGACCTGCGCCCGGGGCGGGCGGCCAAAGTCGTGCTGGTGCTCGGCGCAGGGTTGGCCGGACGAGGGATCGGGCCGGTGCTGGGTGCTGCGGCGGGATCCCTGCCGAGCGACCTCGGCGAGCAGACGATGCTCGGCGACGCCGGCGCGAACGCCCTGGGCGCCGGTCTGGGTACGGTGGCCGCTGCGACGCTGCCGCGGCCGGCGAGGGTGCTCGCGCTGGCGGCCGTGGTAGCCCTGACCGCGATCAGCGAGCGGGTGAGTTTCACCAAGGTGATCGCGGACACTGCCTGGTTGCGCCGGCTCGACGGACTGGGCCGCCGGTCCGCGCCCGATTCCGAACCTGAATCGGCGTCGAAGCCAGACGATCATGCCCGCTGAGCCGGCGCGGCTGCGATCGGGGGGCGGCATCCGTGGCGTCGGGGGCGTTGCGGTCGGTATCGCCGGTCTGACGCTGAGCGCCCGGCTCGTCGGCTTCGGCCGCTCCCTGGTGTTCTCCAAGACGGTCGGCGACACCTGTCTGGGGGACGCGTACAACGCGGCGAACGTGCTGCCCAACGTGTTGTTCGAGATCGTCGCCGGCGGCGTGCTCGCCGGGGTGGTCGTGCCCGTCGTTGCCAGGCATGTCGGAGCCGGTCGGCGCGACTCCTCGGCCGCTACGGCGTCGGCGCTGCTGACCTGGACCTTGCTGGTGCTGACCGTCCCAGTCCTGCTGGCGCTCGCCGGTGCCCAGCTGTACGCCGGCGTCTTCGCCAAACCCTCCTGCCCGGGCAGTGCATCGACGCTGGCGGCATTGTTGATCATGTTCGTACCGCAGATCTGGCTCTACGGCCTCGCCGTGGTCAGCGCCGGCGTCCTGCAGGCACACCACCGCTTCCTGGCCGCGGCGGCGGCACCGCTGGTCTCCTCCGTCGTGGTGATCTGCGCGTATCTCGGCTACTGGGCGCTCGCCGACACCGCGGCCGGCGCTGACCTCACCGCGCTGAGCCGGCAAGCGCTGCTGGTGCTGGGACTGGGCACCACACTGGGCGTGGTCGCGCTCGCGGCGACCACCACGATCGCTCTGCGTGGACTCGGACTCAGGTTGCGGCCGCGACTGCGCTTCGCCGACGGCGACCGGTCGGTGATCGTCCGGATCGCCGGCGCCGGCCTGGCCGGCCTGATCATGCAGCAGGTGTCGATCCTGGTGGTCAGCTGGGTAGCGCAGCAGACACCCGACCCGGGCGCGCTGACCCGTTACACCTGGGCGAACGCGATCTACCTGCTGCCGTACGCCGTGCTCGCGGCGCCGCTGCTGCAGATGGTCTTTCCGCGGATGAGTGCGGCCGCCGAGCGCGGCGACCAGGCCGTCACGGAAATCCTGCGCACCACGTCCGGACCGATCACGCTGCTGGCCTGCCTGGGCGCCGCGCTGTTGGTGGCAGCGGCGATTCCGGTGGCGCGGGTCTTCGTGCTCGGCCCGGGCTCGGGGGACACTGTGGCGCTGGCGCTGCCGATTGCTGCGTTTGCCCCCGCCGTCGTCGGCTTCAGCCTGATGGGCCTCGCCACCCGGACCCTGCTGGCGCGGCACCGAGCCCGTGACGCCGGCATCACCACGGTGGTCGCCTGGGGAAGCGCGATCCTCGCTGCCACGGGGGTCTGGTGGCTGGTGCCGCAGACCTGGGCTGTGACCGGGCTCGCCGCGGCCACCTCGCTGGCCATGATCATCGGTGCGGTGACCGGTTGGGCTCTGCTGGCCAAGTCGAACGTCCACCCGGAGCTGGGAAAGGCGTTGGCCGTCGGTGTCTGCGCTGGGCTGGTAGCCGGGTTCGGTGTCGGCGGCGCAGCGATCGGACTGGACGACGTCGGGTTCCTCGCCGCTGTGCTCGGGTCGCTTGGCACGGCACTGGCGTGTACGGCGATCTTCGCGGGGCTGGTCTGGCTGCTCGATCGTGACCAGGCTCGGGTCTGCCATCCGGTTGCTGCGCCCTTCGAGAGCTCAGGGCGGCGAGGCGAGCCGGCTCGAGGGGGGCGCGGAGGACCGGGCAGACGACGGTCGGGGCGCGGCGTCGGGGCGTGGGGGAACGACTGATGCGGATCGCGCTCGTGCTGACCGCGAGCACCGGTGGGATCGGCCGCCATGTGGCCAGCCTGGTCCCGCGGTTCACCGCGTCCGGTCACCCGGTCCGGGTGTACGCACCGGAGACCACCACTCGGACGCACGAGTTCGTCGACGCCGAGGTCCTGCCGTTGAGCGCGTTGGCCCGGATGCGAAACGCGGACATCGTGCACGCCCACGGCTACAAGGCGGGCGGGTTCGCACTGCCAGTGCACCTGATCCGCCGGATCCCGCTCGTGGTCACCTGGCACAACGCTGTGCTCGGTCTCGACCGTCGGGCAGCGGCTGCCCGGCTGCTGCAGCGGGTGGTCGCGCGCGGCGCCGACCTGACGCTCGGCGCCAGCTCGGACCTGGTCCAGCAGGCAAGCTGGTGCGGTGCGCCTCGAGCGCGGTTGGGACCGGTGGCGGCGCCGACACTGACTCCCGCCACCCACCGCCGGGCCGACGTCCGTGCCCAGCTCGGCATCGAGCCGTCCGAGCTGCTGGTGCTCACCCTCGGCCGGCTGGCACCACAGAAGAATCTCGAGCTGCTGCTCGACATCGCCGCAGACGTACGTTCCGACTCCCGACTGCGATTCGTGGTGGCAGGTGACGGCCCGCAGCGCGCCGAGCTCCAGGCTCGAATCGCCACCGACGGATCCCGCGTGCGGTTGCTCGGCCGTCGCGACGATGTCCCGGACCTGCTCGCTGCTGCGGACGTGGCACTGCTCACCTCGACGTGGGAGGCGCGCGCACTGGTCGCCCAGGAGGCCCTGTTGGCCGGCGTACCGCTCGTGGCCACCAGGGTCGGCGGCATCCCGGAACTGGTCGGCGAGGGTGCCGTCTTGTTCCGGCTCGGCGATGCGCGGGCGGCGGGTCGGGCGCTGCGCCACCTCGCGGACCTGCCCTTCCTGCGCGCCGAGCTGGCGGCCCGCGGCCGTGCCGAAGCCGCGACCTGGCCCGACGAGGACGACGTCGCCGCGGACGTACTGGCTGCGTACCGGTCGGTGCTGCCGATGGCGCACTAGCCGCTCGGTCATGCAACCGCATTTGCCAGCCCGGTCGTCCGAATGGGTGGTGATCGGGGCCGATCCGGGCGCATTTGCCAGCCCGGTCATCCGAATGGGTGCCGATCGGGCCTGTTTCGGGCGCATATGCCAGCCCGGTCATCCGAATGGGTGCCGATCGGGCCTGTTTCGGGCGCATTTGCCAGCCCGGTCGTCCGAATAGGTGGTGATCGGGGCTGATCCGGGCGCATATGCCAGCCCGGTCGTCCGAATGGGTGCCGATCGGGCCTGTTGGGGCGCATTTGCCGGCCCGGTCGTCCGAATGGGTCTTGACCGGGGGACCGACGTTTCGATGCCGGGAGCTGTGGCCTCAGGGGTGCGGGCGCCAGCGACGGATCTCGGACGGCCCGACACGCAGCGCCGATTCGGCGGGCGGCGTACGGGCGGATAGGCTGGAGGCCCGTGGGACCGCGCGCGAAAACGACCAAACACCTCTTCGTCACCGGCGGGGTCGCATCCTCGCTCGGCAAAGGCCTGACGGCATCCAGTCTCGGCAGCCTCCTCGTGGCCCGGGGACTCCGGGTCACCATGCAGAAACTCGACCCCTACCTCAATGTCGACCCCGGCACGATGAACCCCTTCCAGCACGGCGAGGTGTTCGTCACCGAGGACGGAGCGGAGACCGATCTCGATGTCGGTCACTACGAGCGCTTCCTCGACGTCAACCTGACCGCGGACGCCAACGTCACGACCGGCAAGGTCTATTCGTCGGTGATCGCCAAGGAGCGACGCGGCGACTACCTGGGCGACACCGTCCAGGTGATCCCGCATATCACCAACGAGATCAAAGACCTGATGATCGGGATGGGCGGGCCCGAGATCGACGTGGTGATCCACGAGATCGGTGGCACCGTCGGTGACATCGAGTCGCTGCCGTTCCTCGAGGCCGCCCGCCAGGTCCGCCACGACGTCGGCCGGGAGAACGTGTTCTTCGTCCACGTCTCGCTGATCCCCTACATCGGGCCGAGCGGCGAGCTGAAGACCAAGCCGACCCAGCACTCGGTCGCGGCGCTTCGTCAAGTCGGTATCCAGCCGGATGCGATCGTCTGTCGCTGCGACCGGCAGATCCCGGAGTCGGTGAAGCGCAAGATCTCGCTGATGTGCGACGTCGACACCGAGGCGGTGATCGAGAACACCGACGTACCGAGCATCTACGACCTGCCGAAGATGCTGCACTCCGAAGGCCTGGACGCGTACGTCGTTCGCCGGCTCGACCTGCCCTTCCGCGACGTCGACTGGACGACCTGGAACGAGCTCCTCGCGCGGGTGCACCGGCCGAAGGAGGAGGTCACCATCGCGCTGGTCGGCAAGTACGTCGACCTGCCGGACGCGTACCTCTCGGTGGTCGAGGCGCTCCGGGCCGGAGGATTCGCGAATCAGGCCAAGGTGAATGTCCGGTGGGTGCAGTCGGACGAGTGCCAGACTTCCGATGGCGCCGCCCGGGTGCTCGGCAACGTCGACGGAATCTGCATTCCCGGCGGGTTCGGCATCCGTGGCGTGGAGGGCAAGGTCGGCGCGATCCGGTACGCCAGGGAGAATCAGATCCCGATCCTCGGTCTGTGCCTGGGGCTGCAGTGCATGGTGATCGAGGTCGCCCGGCACCTGGCCGGTCTGGACGGGGCCGACTCATCGGAGTTCGCGCCCGAGACACCGCACCCGGTGATCGCGACGATGGCCGAGCAGGTCGCCATCGTCTCCGGCGACGGCGACCTGGGCGGCTCGATGCGGCTCGGTGCGTACCCGGCGGAGCTGCTCGGCGGCTCGGTGGTGGCGAAGCGCTACGGCCGTACCCATGTCAGCGAACGGCACCGGCATCGCTACGAGGTGAACAACAGCTATCGACGGCAGCTGGAGGACGCCGGACTGGTGATCAGCGGGATGTCGCCGGACTCGAAACTGGTCGAGTTCATCGAGCTGCCGGACGAAGTGCACCCGTACTTCGTGGCGACCCAGGCGCACCCCGAGCTCAAGTCCCGCCCGACCAGGCCACACCCGTTGTTCGTCGGTCTGGTGGAGGCGGCACTTGATCGGAGCCTTGCCACCCGGCTTCCGGTGGACCGCACCTCGTGACTGACGCGCGGCAGCTCGACCGGGCCGAACTGCGTGACGAGGCGACGACGTGGCCGGTCGTCGCCGAGCGCGTCCTGGGCTCGGGCGACTTCACCTCTCTCGTCCAGGACGACATCGTCGCGCCGGATGGTGAGACCCTCAGCCGGGAGTATCTGAGACATCCCGGGGCCGTCGGCATCATCGCCCTCGACGAACAGGATCGAGTGGCCGTCGTCCGGCAGTACCGGCATGCGGTGCGGCACCGCTTGCTGGAGGCGCCGGCCGGGCTGTTGGACGTGGAGGGTGAGGAGCCGCTCCTCGCCGCCCGGCGCGAGCTGGCCGAGGAGGTCGGGCTCGCCGCCGACACCTGGCACCGGTTGGTCGATCTGTTCACCACGCCCGGCATCATCGGCGAACGGCTGCTGATCTTCTTGGCCCGGGACCTGCATCCCGTCGCGGCGCCGGACGGCTTCGTGAAGGCCGGCGAAGAGGCCGAGATGGAGCTCGGCTGGGCGCCGCTGGAGGACCTGGTCGACGCCGTGCTTGCCGGTGAGCTGCACAATCCCACCCTGGTCAGCGGTGTGCTGGCCGCGCAGGCCGCGCGAGCCCGGGACGACTTCGCGTCACTGCGGGCCGGCGAGCTGCGGTAGCACCGCCGACCGGGGCGCGACTTTCCCTGGACTCCCGACGGCCCAAGGACTCCCGATCGCCCAAGAGCTCCCGACGGAGGAGGGCCGGGGGTTATCTCCACCCCGACCCTCAGTGCGGTCCAGGGTCGCCTCGGGTCCGCTCTCGGATGGCAGCCGCGTCGGATCCGGGAAGCATCCGTGTGGTGACCACCACCACTCGAGCGGCTGTACCGACCGACCAGCGTCCGCCGTACGCCATCGCGCGCAGGATCGTCCGCCGGTTCGGCTGGGGCGCGATGACCTTCCTGTCCCTCGGGGTGGGGGCCTACGCGCTGCTCCTCGTGGCGAGCGGGTTCCGATTCGTGCCGAGCGACGTGGCGGCCAACCACTTCCCGACCGCGCTCGGCCTGCGGACCCACATCACCGCAGCGGCGTTCGCCCTGATCACCGGGCCGTTCCAGTTCCTGCGGCCACTGCGTCGGCGGTTCCCGGTCGCCCACCACTGGATCGGTCGGGTCTACATCACCGCCTGCCTGGTCGCAGGGCTGGCCGCAGGTTCGATCGCGCTGTTCACCGCCAGTGGCCTGGTGGCCGGCGTCGGCTTCTTCGTCGGCGCACTGGCCTGGCTGGCGACGACCGTGCTCGCTCTGGTCGCTGTCAAGCGTCGCGACTTCCGTGCCCACCAGCGCTGGATGATCCGATCGTTCGCGCTCACCCTCGCGGCGGTCACCCTGCGGATCTATCTCCCGCTGGCCATGATCGGCGGACTCGACTTCGCGGTGGCGTACCCGGTCATCGCGTGGCTCTCCTGGCTCCCGAATCTGATCATCGCCCAGTTATTCGTCAATCGAGCCCGAGGCGCCGCCGACTTCTGATCCCGGCCGGGGGAGCCGGCGCACTATGCTCGGCGCTGTCCAGTCCTCGTCCGGGAGGTCGCCGCAGATGCTGGTCGGAGTGCCGAGCGAGGTCAAGAACCACGAGTACCGGGTGGCGCTCACTCCGTCCGGGGTGCAGGAGCTGGTCCGGCACGGCCATCGAGTGCTTGTCCAGTCCCGCGCGGGCATCGGCTCCTCGATCACCGACGCAGAGTACGAAGGCGCGGGCGCGATGATCACAGCCGACCACGATCGGGTCTGGAGCGAGGCCGAGCTGATCGTGAAGGTCAAGGAGCCGATCCCGAGCGAGTACGAGCTGATGCGCTCCGGGCAGATGCTGTTCAGCTATCTGCACCTCGCCGCCGGCCGGGACTGTACTCGTGCCCTGATCGATCGCGGCGTCACCGCGATCGCGTACGAGACCGTCCAGCTGAGCGGTGGAGGACTGCCTCTGCTGGCCCCGATGAGCGAGATCGCCGGGCGGCTCGCGACCCAGGTCGGGGCGTACCACCTGATGCGCCAGGGCGGCGGTCGCGGCACGCTGATGGGCGGGGTGTCCGGGGTCCACGCGGCCAAGGTCGTGGTGATCGGTGCGGGCGTGGCTGGCATGAACGCGGCGACCATCGCGCTCGGGATGCAGGCCGAGGTCTTGTTGCTGGACTCAGACATCGACAAGCTCCGGGAGGCGGACCGCATCTATCGGGGGCATCTGCAGACGGTCGCCTCCAGCTCTTATGAGGTGGAACGGGCCGTGCTGGATGCCGATCTGGTGATCGGGGCGGTACTGGTGCCGGGCGCCAAGGCGCCGACCTTGATCAGCACTGACCTGGTACGGCGGATGCGTTCGGGCAGCGTGCTCGTCGACGTCGCGATCGATCAAGGCGGGTGCTTCGAGGACAGCCGGCCGACGACGCATGCGGAACCGACGTACGTCGTGCAGGACTCGGTCTTCTACTGCGTGACCAACATGCCGGCGGCGGTTCCGCACACCGCGACGTACGCACTGACCAACGCAACGTTGCCGTACGTACTAGAGCTCGCCGACAAAGGCTGGCGGCCGGCGTTGAAGGGGGATCCCGCCCTCGCGCTCGGGCTCAACACGTACGCGGGTGAGCTGATCTCCGCCCCGGTCGCTCGTGCCCACGGCATGCCCTGCCGCCCGCTCGCCGAGGTCCTGGCCTGATCGGGATGCGGACGTGAAGGGCTCAGAGCCTGTCGGCGGGCGACGGTGACCCATGTCGAATGATGGTGCCGCAGGTTGCGGAGTCGCCGAGGCGATCGGCGCCTACCTCGACCACCTGCGTGTGGAGCGCGGCGCGTCACCGCACACTGTGGCCGCCTATCGGCGCGATCTCGCTCGATACGCGGAGTTCCTGGCCGGGCGGGGAATCGTCGAGCTCGCCGCCGTGAGCTCACGAGAGATCGGGGACTACACGATCTCGTTGCACGCCGGCGTGCCCGCCGAGGATGGGAACGGCTGGCAGCGTCGGCCGCTGGCCGACGCCAGTGTCGCCAGAGCCGTCGTCGTCGTGCGTGGACTGCACCGGTTCGCGGTGGAGGATCGGACGAGCGACGGCGACCCTGCTCGCAATGTGCACCCGCCGCGACCGGCTCGGCGACTGCCCAAGGCGCTGAGCCTCGATCAGGTCCAGGCGATGCTCGACGCCCCGGACGGCGACGGGCCGCTCGGGCTCCGGGACCGGGCACTGCTGGAGCTGCTGTACGGCACCGGTGCCAGGATCAGCGAGGCGATCGGGCTCGATGTGGACGATGTCTCGCGGGTGCTCGGCACCGATTTGTCGGAGCCGGTCGCGCTACGACTGCTCGGCAAGGGCAGCAAGGAGCGGATCGTGCCGCTCGGGTCGTACGCCCGGGCGGCGCTGGTGAGTTATCTCGTCCGGGCCCGGCCCTCGCTGGCGGTGAAGGGCCGGGGAAGTGGGGCGCTGTTCCTGAACGTCCGTGGTGGCCGGTTGTCGCGGCAGAGCGCCTGGAATCTCGTGCAGACGGCGGCCGAGCGGGCGGGGATCACCACGGACGTGTCCCCGCACACGCTTCGGCACTCCTACGCCACCCACCTGTTGGACGGCGGCGCCGACGTCCGGGTGGTGCAGGAGCTGCTGGGGCACGCCTCAGTCACGACGACGCAGATCTACACCCTGGTGACGGTCGATCACCTGCGCGAGGTCTATCTGACTGCTCATCCCCGCGCCCGCTGACGTCTGGGCGGGCCATCTGACGTGGCGTACAGCTCAGCTCGGCGTACCGACCGGCGCGATCTCCATCAGCTCGACGCCCTTCTTGCGGCAGGCCGGCGTCTTCCGGGTGACGAACACGGCGGCGGTCTGGTCCGGCACGTAGATCCGGAAACCGTCCGCTGACACCAGGTCGCAGCTGTGTCCGTAGTTCCCCGCCTGGGTGACCCGCAGCAGGGCTGTCGCCTGCTTCCCGGGCTCGATCCGCACGATCCTCCGATCGTCCGGCTGCACCCTGGAAGCGGGAGCGCCCAGCTGGGTACCGTTCCCGTCGCCGACCAGCGACACGCCGGGCCAGCCGTACAGGGTGCAGGCGATCGCGGCGGT
Source organism: uncultured Actinomycetota bacterium (assembly GCA_963797165.1). Lineage (GTDB taxonomy): Bacteria > Actinomycetota > Actinomycetes > Propionibacteriales > Propionibacteriaceae > Microlunatus. The sequence goes on along the minus strand of CAWCOM010000009.1, from coordinate 53,252 downwards.
GTTGCGGAACTGGACGAGCAGGTAGTTGCTGCCCGCTGCTGCGCCGCCCTCGGCCTCGGCGAGGCTGACGTCGAGGTCACCCGTGGTGCAGGGCGGAACGGTCGCGCCGGACTCGCTGGCCGATCCGGATGTGCCGGCCGGCGCGCCCGAGGACGACGAGCTGGACGATGCCGTCGAGGTCACCGGAGCGGTCGGCCCGGTCGAGGCGCTCGGCGGGGAAGATGCGGTCGGCGGGGGAGATGTGGTCGGCGACGTCGGCACACAGGCGGTCGCCCAGGCCAGCACGACGAGAAGCACGAGGGCACGGATCCCGAGGGCGCGCGGCAGGAAGCCTCGAGCCGTGATGATCATGGTCACACCCTAGTGCCGGGACCGATGTGCCCGGTGCTGTCGAGCGATCGGGTCGGACGCTCCCGATCACCCGCGTCGGGCTGGTGATTTGTCGACTTTCTTCGGCGCGTCGAGCACGGCGCGACGGGTCACCGGGGCTACGCTCGCGGCGTCGCAGGCGGCCACCCCACCCCGCACCGAGGAGCTTCAGATGGAGCATCAGGACTATCCCGACACAGCCGACTACGCCGGATCCGTCGCGGTCGAGGAACGGTACGAGGTCGTCGATGTTCCGATCACCGAGCCGGTCGTCCCACCCGAGCCCGCTCCGGTGCTGGGTCCGACCGGACGCCCGTGGCCGAACCTGCCCGAGCCGGGTCCGCGCGTCGGTCAGGGTCCCGCACTGGTGATCGCCATGTGCAACCAGAAGGGCGGGGTCGGCAAGACCACCACGACGATCAACCTCGGTGCGGCCCTGGCCGAGGTCGGCCGCAAGGTGTTGCTGGTCGACTTCGATCCGCAGGGTTCGCTGTCGGTCGGGCTCGGAGTGAATCCGCACACGCTGGAGCACAGCGTCTACAACCTGCTGCTGAGCCGCGACGTCGGAGTCGACGAGGTGATCACGCCGAGCAATGTCGACGGGATGGACGTGCTGCCCAGCAACATCGACCTGTCGGCCGCCGAGGTTCAGCTGGTCTCCGAGGTGGCCCGCGAGCAGACCCTGCTGCGGGTGCTGGAGAAGGTCAAGGACCGCTACGACGTGATCCTGATCGACTGCGCCCCTTCCCTCGGACTGCTCACGATCAACGCGCTGACCGCTGCGGACCGGGTCATCATGCCGCTGGAGTGTGAGTACTTCGCGCTGCGCGGGATCGTCCTGCTGACCGACACCATCGCCAAGGTGCAGGACCGGCTGAACCCGCACCTGGAGATCCTCGGCATCCTCGGCACGATGTACGACCCGCGCACGCTGCACGGTCGCGAGGTGCTCGAGCGGGTCGTCCAGGCTTTCGGCGAAGAGGTCTTCCACACCGTGATCCGACGGACGGTGAAGTTCCCGGAGACCACGGTCGCGGGCGAGCCGATCACGACGTACGCCTCCAGCTCGCCGGGTGCCAGCTCGTATCGGACCCTGGCGCGGGAGGTGCTGGTCCGGTGTCCCGGCGCGTGAGCCTGCCGGGCGCCTCCGAGCTGTTCCGGCCGACCCACTCCGACCTCGCAGAGGCGCCGGACCTGCAGAAGGTCCCGGACGCGCAGCCCGCAAAGGGATCGGGCCGGGTCAGGCACAGCGAGAAGATCACGGTGTACGTGTCCGCCGACGAGCTGCTGGCCCTGGAACGGGCCCGGTTGGAGCTCCGAGCTCAGCATGGGCTCGCGGTGGATCGCGGACGGATGGTGCGGGAGTCGATCGCGGCGATGCTGGCCGACTTCGAGTCAGCCGGCGAGGCCTCCCAGCTCGTCCGGAGGCTGTCGTAGCGTGGTGGTTCTCGCCATGCAGAAACGTACTGAAAGGCCGGAACGCCCTGAAGGGCCGAAACGAACTCAGGGGCCAGACCGTACTCAGGTGCCAGAAGCTCCCCAGCGCGACCATCCCGACTCCGCGAACGACGCCGACGCGGGCGTTTTCCGGGTGCACCTGGACAACTTCGAGGGTCCGTTCGACCTGCTCCTGCAGCTGATCTCCCGGCACAAGATGGACGTCACCGAGGTCGCGCTGTCGCGGGTGACCGACGAGTTCATCGCTCGGATCAAGGCCGCCGGAGCCGACTGGGACCTGGAGCAGACCAGTCAGTTCATCGTCGTGGCGGCCACGCTGCTCGACCTGAAGGCGGCCCGGCTGATCCCGTCCGGGGAGGTGGACGATCCGGAGGATCTGGCGCTGTTGGAGGCCCGGGATCTGCTGTTCGCCCGGCTGCTGCAGTACCGCGCGTTCAAGCAGGTGGCGGCGTACCTGGCCGACTCGCTGGCTCGACAGGGGCGACGGTTCCCGCGCGACGTCGGCCTCGAGCCACGCTTTGCCAGGCTCGTGCCCGAGCTCACGTTCACCATCACGCCGGACCGGTTCGCGGCCCTGGCAGCCACGGCGCTCGCGCCGAAGCAGGCCGACATCGTCTCGCTGGCCCACCTGCACGGCGCGACCGTCAGCGTCAAGGAGCAGGCGGGCATCGTCGTCGATCGGTTGCGTCGGGCCGGGACGATGACGTTCCGGGCCCTGACCGGCGACTCGCCCGACCTCGTCACCACGGTGTGCCGGTTCCTGGCCCTGCTCGAGCTGTTCCGGGAGGCAGCGGTGTCCTTCGAACAGCTCACCCCGCTCGGTGAGCTGACCGTCCGATGGACCGGGTCGGATGCCGGTGAGCTGACGATCTCCGACGAGTTCGACGAGACGAGCGACTCGCGCGCTGAGCCTGTCGAAGGGCACATCGGGGCGCCAGGCTCAGGGCAGAGCGAGGAGGGAGACGCGTGACGGACAACGTGTCCGGGGCGATCGAGGCGTTGCTGCTGCTGGCCGAGGAGCCGATCACGGAGCTGGACCTCGCCACGGCACTCGACGTCCCGCTGCCTGTGATCCGCGACACCCTGCTCGAGCTCGTCGCGTTCTATGACGAGACCGGGCGTGGGTTCGAGCTCCGCGAGCTCGGCGGGGGATGGCGCTACTACACCCGCGAGGAGCATGCCGACCTGGTGTCCGGGTACGTCCTCGAAGGCCGGGAGTCCAAGCTCTCCCAAGCCGGATTGGAAACCCTTGCCGTGGTGGCATATCAGCAACCGATCTCGAGGGCCCGCATCTCGGCGATCCGCGGCGTGAACGTCGACGGGGTGATGAAGACGCTGCTGACCCGCGGTCTGGTCGCCGAGATCGGTAGCGACGACGTGTCGGGGGCGATTCTGTTCGGCACCACGAGCTACTTCTGCGAGCGGATGGGGCTTCGGTCGCTCGACGAGCTGCCGCCGCTCGCGCCGCACCTGCCGGAGGTCGACGAGCTCGAGGCCGAGTTGAGCCGGCTCGCCGAGCCGGCCTCGCCCATCGCAGAGCAGCCAGGCACAGGGCAGCCAGGTGCAGGGCAGCCAGGTGCAGGGCAGACAGGTGCAGGGCAGCCAGGTGCAGGGCAGACTGACGGCCATGAGTGACGACGAGGGGATCAGGCTGCAGAAGGTGCTGGCGGCGGCGGGCATCGGCTCCCGCCGGGCCTGCGAGCAGCTGATCTCCGAGGGCCGGGTCGAGGTGAACGGGACCATGGTGCTCGAGCAGGGCCTGCGGGTCGATCCCGAGCGCGACACGATCCGGGTCGACGGATCCCGCATTCCGCCACCGCGACGGCACGTTTATCTGGTGCTGAACAAGCCGAAGGGGGTCGTCTCGACCCTCGACGACCCGGAGGGCCGCGCCACTCTCAGTGACTACCTGACGGGCCGTCGTGAGCGCCTGTTCCACGTCGGACGGCTGGACACCGACACCGAGGGCCTGATCATCCTGACCAACGACGGCGACTTCGCCCAGCGGCTGGCGCACCCGTCGTACGAGGTGCCGAAGACCTACCTGGCCGAGATCGAGGGCGTGCCGGACGCCCGGGCGCTGAAGCGGCTTCGCGACGGCATCAGACTCGACGACGGACCGGTGACGTTCTCGCGAGTGAAACTGCTCTCCAGCACCGCGGACAAGGCGCTCGTCACGGTCACGTTGCACGAAGGCCGGAACCGGATCGTGCGCCGTACGATGGACGCCATCGGGCACCCGGTCCGCAAGCTGTCGCGAACCGCGATCGGACCGGTCCGGCTCGGCAGGCTGAAGTCGGGCGAGCTGCGCGAGCTCACCAGGGAAGAGCTGGGCGGGCTCCTCGATCTGACCGGGCAGTGACAGTGATAGCGACAAGGACACGGACGGGCTAGTCGCACTCACCAGGGGTGCGCGTGGCAGAGGGGAGTGGGGTGTGGATCGGCGGATCTTCGGCCTCGAGACCGAGTACGGCGTCGCCTGCACCTCGGGCGGTGCACGGCGGCTGACCCCGGATGAGGTGGCCCGCTACCTGTTCCGGCGGGTCGTCACCTGGGGCCGTAGCAGCAACGTGTTCCTGCGCAACGGCTCCCGGATCTATCTCGACGTCGGCTCCCACCCGGAGTATGCGACGGCCGAGTGCGACGACCTGATCCAGCTGATCAACCACGACCGGGCCGGGGAGCGGATCCTCGAGGACCTCATCGTCGACGCCGAGCAGCGGCTGTCCAGCGAGGGGATCACCGGCGACATCTACCTGTTCAAGAACAACACCGACTCTCACGGCAACTCCTACGGCTGCCACGAGAACTACCTGATCTCCCGGGTCGGCGAGTTCGTCAAGATCACCGACGTGCTCGTGCCGTTCCTGGTCTCCCGGCAGTTGATCTGCGGGGCCGGGAAGATCCTGCACACCGCTCGCGGCGCGGAGTACAGCGTGAGCCAGCGCGCCGAGCACATCTGGGAGTCGGTGTCCTCGGCGACGACTCGCAGCCGGCCGATCATCAACACCCGCGACGAGCCACATGCCGACCCGGAGCGCTATCGCCGGCTGCACGTGATCGTCGGCGACTCGAACATGTCCGAGACGACGACGCTGCTCAAGGTCGGCAGCGCCGAGCTGGTGCTGCGGTTGATCGAGGCCGGCGTGCCGATGCGCGACTTCAACCTGGACAACCCGATCCGGGCGATCCGCGACATGAGTCGAGACCGGACCGGTCGGGTCCAGGTGTCGCTGGCCAACGGCAAGAAGATCTCGGCACTCGAGCTGCAGACCGAGTACTACGAGAAGGTCTCGGAGTTCGTCGGCCGGGAGGGTCTGGGCACGCCGAGCATCGACCGGGTGCTGGATCTGTGGGAGCGAACCCTGCGGGCGGTGGCCGAGGACAAACTCGGCCTGGTAGACACCGAGATCGACTGGGCGATCAAGTACCGGCTGCTGGAGCGCTACTCCGCCAAGCACAAACTGAGCCTCGCCGACCCGCGGATCGCCCAGCTCGATCTGGCGTACCACGACATCCGGCGCAACCGCGGCATCTTCGGGCTGATGGAGGCGCGCGGGCTGGCCGCTCGGGCCACCACTGATCCGGCGATCTTCCGGGCCAAGGTCATCCCGCCGCAGACCACCCGGGCGAAGCTACGTGGCGACTTCATCAAGGCGGCCCAGGAGGGTCGCAATGACTACACCGTCGACTGGGTGCACCTCAAGCTCAACGACCAGGCCCAGCGGACGGTCCTCTGCAAGGACCCGTTCGTGGCCGTCGACGAGCGGGTCGACCGGCTGATCGCGTCGATGCGGCGGCCGCCCAGCCTCTGACGCGGATAGTGGATGGATGTGGTGTTGGAGTACCAACGACAAATCCATCCAGTCCCGGGCGCCACATCGGAAAGAGGACCGTCATGCCCACACTGCCCGACACCGACCGCACTCGAGTTCGGCGGCTGGGCGAGCGGCAGGTGTTCGATCGGGCGCTCCTGGACGCGATCCTGGACGAGGCACTGGTTGCCCACGTCGGGTACGTCGACGACGGCGTTCCGCTGGTGCTGCCGTTCGCCTGCGCCCGCGACGGCGACCACCTGCTGCTGCACGGCTCGACCGGAGCCGGCATGCTACGCGCCTGCTCCGAGGGGCACACGATCTCGGCAGAGGTGACCCATCTGGATGCCCTGGTGATGGCGCGGTCCACGTTCGACCACTCGATGAACTACCGCTGTGCCGTGGTGATTGGGGTGCCCGAACTGGTCGCCGAGGAGGAGAAGGCGGCCGCCCTCGATCGGCTGGTGGATCATCTGGTGCCGGGCCGTTCGGCGGAGGTGCGCCCGCCGCTGCGCAAGGAGCTGGCGGCGACCATGATCATCCGGCTGCCACTGGACGTCGCCAGCATGAAGATCCGAGCCGCCGGTGCCGCGACCGATCCCGACGACGGTGAGGACCGTACGGTCTGGGCGGGGGTGCTGCCGTTGCGGATCGAGGCCGGGGCGCCGGTGGCCGAGGCGGACGTACCGGCATCGGTGCCCGTGCCGTCATCGGTGCTGGCGGCCGCCCACCGGCTGGACTCCTGAGCCTCCTCGACCCTTTCGGAGAGAGGGCCCGAGCCGCGGATCGCGGCGAGATAGCGTGGGGCGGTGAGCATTCTTCCCGAGCCCCGCGAGCTGGAGTCGGTGCCCGAGGAGTTAGTGGATCGCGTCGAGCAGGCTGCGGATGTGCTCCGGGAAGCCCTTCGACAGGCTCAGGGCGCATCGAGCCGGGCTGGGGGTGCATCGAGCCGGCTTCAGGGTGCATCGCGGCTCGGGGTGGCGTTCTCCGGTGGGGTGGACTCCTCGGTGCTGCTGGCGCTGGCGGCACGGACGGCGGGCGCCGAACGGGTGCTCGCCATCCTCGGAGTCTCACCGAGCCTGGCGGCGAGTGAGCGTCGGGAAGCGCATCGGGTCGCCGCTGCGATCGGCGTCGAGGTCATCGAGATCACGACGTACGAGGGCGAGCGGCCGGAGTACCGGGCCAACGGCGCGGACCGCTGCTTCTACTGCAAGGACGAGCTGTTCACCCGGATCGACGATGACCTGGCGGCTGCCCACGGACTGACCGCGATCGCGTACGGGGAGAACGCGGACGACGCCCAGCGGCCCGATCGCCCCGGCGCCGAGGCGGCGACCCGGCACCGGGTGCTGCGTCCACTGGCGGATGCCGGACTCGACAAGACCGCGGTTCGCGCGCTGGCTCGCAGCTGGGGACTGCGAAGCGCCGACAAGCCGGCCGCACCCTGCCTGGCCTCCCGGATCCCGCACGGTGAGGAAGTCACCCCGGAGAAGCTGCGGGCGATCGACGAGGCCGAGGAAGCCTTGCGCGGGCTGGGGTTCGCCGAGTTCCGCGTCCGCCACCACGGCGAGATCGCCCGACTCGAGCTGCCGGCGCGCGATCTGGTCCGGGCTGTCAGCGAGCCGCTGCGGACGCAGGTACAGGCAGCGATCCGGCGCGCCGGCTTCCAGTTCGTGGTGGTCGACCTCGCCGGGCTCCAGTCCGGGCTGTTCACCCTGACCGTCTTGTCGCGTGACGCGCGTGGTTGATCTCGACGAGATCGCCGAACTCGATCTCGACCGCACTGCCCGCCGCGGCTATCCGGAAGCCGTCTTCTGTGCGGGCAAGACTGTGGACCAGGTGGCGGTCATCGCTGCGGAGATCGGCCGAGTCGGCCAGCCGACGCTGTTCACCCGAGCCGACGCAGGGCAGGCCGCTGCGGTGCTCGCCGCCCTCCCGGACGCGACGTACGACGCCGAGGCCCGGCTGGTCGCCTGGCCCGCTGATCCGCCGCCCGCCACCGGCGGACCCATCGTCGTGGTCACTGCCGGCACCTCCGATCTGCCCGTCGCCCGGGAAGCACTGCTGACCGCCCGGCACCTCGGCCGCGACGTCGAGCTCGTGGTCGACGTCGGCGTCGCGGGACTGCACCGCATCCTGGGCAAGGTCGAGCTGCTGCGCCGCGCTCGGGTCGTCGTCGTGGTCGCCGGGATGGACGGCGCACTGCCCAGCGTGGTCGCCGGGCTGGTCAGCGCCCCGGTGGTCGCGGTGCCGACCTCGGTGGGTTACGGCGCCGCGTTCGAGGGACTGGCGGCCCTGCTCACCATGCTCAACGCCTGCGCACCGGGAGTTGCGGTGGTCAACATCGACAACGGGTACGGCGCCGGGCACCTGGCCGCCCAGATCGCTGCGCCCCCCGAGACAGCACCCCCCGAGCCGGCACCCCCGCAACCCACGTCGCCGAGAAGCTCGTGACCGAGCTGATCGGCTGGTTGGACTGCAGCGCCGGGGTGGCCGGCGACATGCTGCTCGGGGCCCTCGTCGACGCCGGCGTCGCGTCCGCCGAGATCCAAGCCGCGGTCGACGCGGTGCTGCCGGGTGCGGTTGCGATCTCGGCCGCTCAGGTCACCCGGGCGGGAATGCGGGCGACCAAGGCCGACGTACGACCCCTGGTTGTCGACCCGCCGCACCGGACCTGGGCCGACATCGACGCAATGCTGCGACAGTCCGATCTCGCCGCCGACGTACGTGAGCGGGCGCTGGCCGTGTTCGATCGGCTCGCCGAGGCCGAGGCGCGGGTGCACGGCATCGACGCGAGGGCGGTGCACTTCCACGAGGTCGGCGCGCTGGACTCGATCGCCGACGTGGTCGGGGTGTGCGCCGGCGTCACGGCGCTCGGTCTCAGCCGGATCGTCACCGGTCCGATCGCCCTCGGCTCCGGGAGCACGGGCAGCGCCCACGGGCGACTCGCCGTCCCGGTGCCGGCGGTCCTGGAGCTGTCGGCCGGGTGGCTGGTGACGGCGGGCGGCGACGGGGAGCTGACCACCCCGACCGGGATGGCTCTGGTCAGCGTGCTGGCGCAGTCGACCGGGCAGCTGCCGGAGATGACCGTGGACCGGGTCGGGATCGGTGCCGGCAGCCGAGACACTCCCGGCCGCGCGAACGTGACCCGACTCGTCGTCGGCACGGCCCGCGCGACGTCCCAGCAGATGACGCCGACCGCCGCAGAGACGATGATCGTCTTGGAGTCCAACGTCGACGATCTCGATCCCCGGCTGTGGCCGGGCGTGCTCGGGGCACTGCTGACCGCCGGCGCCGCCGACGCCTGGCTCACCCCGATCCTGGCGAAGAAGGGCCGACCGGCTCACATTCTGAGCGTGTTGGCCGCGCCCGAACGGGCGATCGCTGCTCGCGAGGTCGTCCTGACCCGGACATCATCGCTGGGAATGCGGTCGTACGAGATCCAGCGCTTCGCCCTGCCGCGCCGGATGATCGACGTCGCGCTCGAACGGGGACAGATCGGGGTCAAGATCGGCCACCGCGACGGCATCGTGATGCAGGTGACACCGGAGTTCGAGGACGTCGCAGCGTACGCCGTCGAGCACGGACGGGCCGAGCACGAGGTCATGGCCGAGGCGCTGGCGACCGCGGGAGCGCTCGGCTTCCGTGCCGGCTCGGCGCTCCCCGACTGAGCGCCCGACCGAGCACTCCGACCGTGCCCGCGAGCGTCGATGCAAGGAGCGTTCTTGGCCGGTCCCGGTATCTTTCTCCGGTGCGCTCCTTCGGCAAGGCCCTGGTGGTCACCGGTCTGATCAGCTCCGTGCTCGCCCTCGCCGCCTGCGGCGACGACACGGCGTCCACCACCGACAGCGCCTCGCCGTCGGCTGCCGCCTCGGCCAGCGCCAGTCCGACCCCGAGCGCCAGCGCGGCCCCCAGCATCAAGGTGTCCGACAACCTGGATGCCATCAAGGTCACCGGCGACTACGGAAAGGAGCCGAAGGTCACCTTCAAGCCGCCCTTCGCCATCGACAAGACGCGCACCGAGGTCGTGCACCCGTCCGATGGGCCGAAGGTCGCCGAGGGATCCATGGTCACCGTGAACTACTACGGAGTGGACGGCCGGACGGGCAAGGTGTTCGACCAGTCGTTCAAGACCGGCCAGCCCGTGTCGTTCAGCCTCGCTCAGGTCGTCCCCGGCTTCCAGAAGGGTCTGGTCGGTCAGAACCAGGGCAGTCGGGTGCTGATCGCCATGCCTGGCTCCGACGGCTATGACTCGGCCGGCGGCAATGCCCAGGCCGGCATCAACGTAGGCGACACGCTGCTGTTCGTCGTCGACATCGTGCAGGCCCAGCTGTCCGGACCGAGCGGCACCGCGGTCAGCCCCAAAGCGGGTTTGCCGACCGTCACCGACAACAAGGGTGTTCCGACGGTCACCGTGCCGAAAACCGATCCGCCGAAGGCCCTCCAGATCCAGCCGCTGATCAAGGGCACCGGCCCCAAGGTCGGCGAGGCGGACACGGTCACCATCAACTACCTGTGGCAGACCTGGGACGGCCGCCAGCTCGAGACGACGTACGGCGCCCAGCCTGCATCCCTCGCGATGAGCCAGGCGCTGCCGGGATTGAAGAAGGGACTGGTCGGCCAGCCGGCCGGCAGCCGGGTGCTGGTCGTCGTGCCGCCGGGCAAGGACGGCTATCCCAACGGCAACGACAAGCCGAAGGTGGAGAAGACCGACACCTTGATCTTCGTCGTCGACATCCTCTTCACCGGGTCACAGTAGATCCCAGCAGTCGGGCGGCGAGCCGACCCGCCGCGGCGGCGGCGAGGAAGTAGCCCGGGTCCTCGTGGAGGTCGCGACCCATGCTGGACAACCGGACCGGGGTCTGCGCCAGGGCTTCGACCAGACCGTCCAGCTCGATCCGGTGGAGCCGGTGACGCTCGAGGCCCACGAGGTCTGCTTCCACCTGGGCGCCGAGTGTGACCAGATCCCCGGTGAATGCCGGCAACGCGATGTCGGCAGGCAGCAGGGCCACCCGGCCGTACGCCGTCAGGCTGTGGTGCGACACCCCGCGATGTCGTGGCCGCGGGTCCGCAGCGGAGATCCGGAGCGATCCGATCGGTCGTCCACCGAGCACCGCGGTGGCGTTGACCGCCTCGCCGCACGCCACTCCGGAGAACCCCCAGCGGGTACCGGTGCCGAGATTGCCCGGTCCCTGGGTCAGCACGACCACGTCGGCCTCGAGCGCCAGCCGTGCCGCGAGCAGACCCGAATGGACGTTGACAGACTCGAGGTCCCCGCCGAATGCCTGACCGACCGTGACCGTCGCGGCCAGCCAGCCGGCCTCGACCAGCTCGGCCACCGTGCGGGAGAACGCGAGGGGTAGGGCACCGTGGTCGCTCATCAGGTAGACCACCCGGACGCCAGGACGATCCAGCCGCAGTGCAGCCAGGATCGCCGGCAGCGCGGAGTGCAGATCGGCCACCACGACCGGCAGACCGCCGAGGTCGTCGGCGTCGGCCAGCATCTCGTGGAACGGCGAATCCTGCTCGTCCGCCCCGGCGACCATGGCCTGGAGCGGCAGATAGCGCGCCTTGACCAGGTGCCCGGCCGGCACCGGCGGCTGGCCGGTCAACCGACCGCGGGGGTCCAGCACCGCGGCGACCAGCGCGTAGCCGCCGGTCCCCAGCCCACGGTCGAGCGCGGACACGTTGAGCAGCAACCGGTCGCCCAGCCGCGGCGCGGCCGTCAGGTCCGTGTAGGCCAGGGCCCGGCACGTCTCTCCGGTGTCGGAGCGCTCGGCCAGCACCTCGGCGGCTCCGCGCCAGCCGGTCCGAACCTCGGTCACGATCCCTTCGGCCCAGACGATCACGTTCGCGAGGCTAGCAATGACGACGGCAGATGCTCCGCGGCGCTCGCTTGGCAGCTCCAGCCGAGCGTGATCAAGATCAACAAGGAGGAACGACGGAGCATCCGTCGTCGGCGCAGACGCGGTGACCCTGTCGACGGGTGCCTCAGTGGTGTCGCAGCTGCGGGATCCAGGGTCGGCGGGGGAGAGCGCTCGGGTCGAAACGGGTGAGCAGGGCGGCGACGGAAACGGGTTCGCCGGGCCCGGCGAGGTCGAGCGAGACGGCGATCCGGCTCAGCACCTCCACCGGTGGGACTCCGTGTGTCGCCAGGTCGGTCAGGGTCACGGCCCCATCGCGCTTGGCCAGGCGTCGGCCGTCGGCGTTCACCGCGAGCGGCACATGGGCGTACGTCGGCGGCTCCGCGCCGAGCAACGTGGCCAGGTAGGCCTGGTTGACCGTCGAGGCCAGCAGATCGTCGCCGCGGACCACCTGATCGATTCCGGCTGCCGCGTCGTCGACGACCACCGCCAGGTTGTACGCCGCCACGCCGTCGTTGCGGCGCAGCACGATGTCGTCGACGGGTCCGGTGACCTCCCCGTGCAATACATCGATGACGCTGAACATGGCATCGTCGGCTCGCAGCCGCAGCGCCGGCGCCCGAGTCGCACGCCTGGCCGCGCGCTCCGCGTCGGTGAGGTTTCGGCAGGTGCCGGGATAGCGGCGTCGGCCGAGCTGTTCGTCGTGTGGCGCGGAGGCCGCCTCCGCGATCTCCCGCCGGGTGCAGAAGCACTCGTACGTCCGCCCGGCCAGCCGGACCAGCGTCGCCTCGTAGGCCTTGGTGCGGGTCGACTGGACGACCGGCACCCCATCGAAACCGATCCCCAGCGCCGCCAGGTCGGCGATCTGCTGCTCGGCCAGCCCGGGACGGACTCGACCGGCGTCGAGGTCCTCGATCCGCAGCAGGAACCGGCGACCGGTCGACCGGGCGAACAGCCAGGCCAGCACCGCTGTCCGGAGATTGCCGAGGTGGAGCTGGCCGGTCGGGCTGGGCGCGTACCGCCCGGCTCCTCGCAGGTCGTCCTCGGCGCTCGCATGCGCACTCACGCCGACCGCTCACCTCCTCGAAAAGTGGTCCCAGACAACAACGACACGCCGTCGACCATTGTTGTTTGTGACCACTTTTCGAAAAAGGCCGGCTGGTAGCGTGCCAGGCGGCCCGAGGACGCGGGCGACCGGCGAGCTCAGGGAAGCGACCAGGATGGCACCGCGCAAGACCGAGAGGATTCTCAACCTCACGATCTGTCTGCTCGTTTCCGGTCGATTCCTGCCGAAGAGCCGGATCCGGGAGGCGGTCGAGGGGTATCACGACCTCAGCGACGCCGCCTTCGAGCGTACGTTCGAGCGGGACAAGGACGAGCTGCGCGCGCTCGGCGTGCCGATCGAGGTGGGCAGCTTCGATCCGTTGTTCGACGATGAGCCCGGCTATCGGATCCTGCCGTCGGAATTCGAGCTGCCGGCGATCGACCTGGATCCGGAGGAGGCCGCCGTCGTCGGCGTCGCCGCGCGGGTCTGGCAGCACGCCAGCATGGCCGAGTCGACGCAGAGCGCGCTCGCGAAGTTGCGCGCCGCCGGCATCGAGCCCGACACGTCCCAGCTCGCCGACCTCCAGCCGTCGGTGCAGGCCTCGGAGCCGGCGTTCGAGGCGTTGTGGAACGCGGTGATCACCCGTACCCGGGTCAGCTTCACCTACCGTGACGGTGCCGTGCGAACGGTCCAGCCGTGGGGGATGACGTCCCGGAAGGGCCGCTGGTACGTGATCGGCTGGGACCTGGACCGCAAGGCCGAACGCATGTTCAAGGTCTCCCGGATCAGCGACCGACCGAAGCGGATCTCGCGTGCGGGAGCGTACGAGGTGCCGGACGACGTCGACCTGCGCCGGCTCGCACGATCGCTCGCCCCGCCCGAGCCGACGGCGACGGCCACCCTGGCCATCCGGGCCGGCAAGGCGCCGAGTCTCCGGCGCCGGGCGACGGTACGGCCTGAGCTCGGCACGCACCTGGTCCAGCTGCCGGCCGGGTTCGAGCTGTTCGAGGTCGGCTTCTCCGACGTGTATCCGATCGCCGAGGAGGTCTGCCGGCACGCCGCGGACGTCGTCGTGCTCGATCCACCGGAGCTGCGGAAGGCCGTGGTCGCCGGTTTGAGTGCGGTGGCCGGCGACGGCAAGGTGACCGCCGCATGACCTCCCAGGCCCAGGTGCGACGACTGCTGAGCCTCGTGCCCTATCTCCGCGAGCACGACGGCGCCAAGCTCACCGACGTCGCCGAGGCGTTCGGCATCTCGGTGAAGACACTGCGAGACGACCTCAACGTGTTGTGGATGTGCGGCATGCCCGGCCTCACCCCCGGCGACCTGATCGACATCGACATGGACGCGGTCGAGACCGAAGGCAAGATCCACCTCAGCAACGCCGACTACCTGCCGCGACCGTTGCGGTTGTCCAACGACGAGGCGCTGGCGCTGATGCTTGCCCTGCGGACGCTGCGTGAGATCGCCGGACCGGGGCGTCGCGACGCCATCGACCGGGCGCTGGTCAAGCTGGATGCCGCCGCCGGAGACCAGCCGACGCGCGCAGAGGTCAGCGTCGCCGCCGGTCGGGAGGAGATCCAGGCTCGGGTGGCCGACGGGCTGCAGCGCGGCAAACGGCTCGATCTCACCTATGACGTCGCCTCCCGGGCCGAGACGACTCGCCGGATGGTCGACCCGCTGCGCCTGTTCGTGCTCGAGGGTGCGAGCTATCTCGACGCGTGGTGCTACTTGGCTGGCGACCTACGTACGTTCCGGCTTGACCGGATGGCTGCGGTCGGGGTGACCGACGTCGATGTCGCGCCGCATCCCGACGTGGTGCTGAAGGATCTGTCCGGAGGCTGGTTCGCCTCGCTGGCCGATGCACCCCTGGTCACTCTGGAGCTCGAACCGTGGTCGAGCTGGGTCGCGGAGTACTACCCGACCGAGTCGGTGTCGGCGCGGCCCGACGGAGGTCTCACGGTGTCGTTGAGGGTGAGCGATCCCGCGTGGCTCACCGGACTGGTGCTCCGGCTGGGCGGTGGCGCGAAGGTGGTCGCCCCGGCCGGTGCCGGCGAGTCGGCCGCCGAGGCGGCGCGGGAGGCGCTGGACCAGTACGCCGCGCTCGGCCTCAGCGCCTGAGGGTCGGCGCCAGTAGGGTGTGGGACGTGTGGCTCTGGGTCTTCGTCTTCGTCGGTATCGCGCTCGCGGGGCTGATCATGCTGATCTGCTACGCGGTCTGGCTGGCGCACAAGACCTCCGACGTGATGAGTGAGCTTCGTGTGCTGGGCGAGCGGACGCAGAAGATGCTGGACCTGCTCGGCCAGATCGAGGTTCGGGACATCGGAGACCACGCAAGCGCCGGCGGCGCGCGTATCGTGGGCGACCGCGACGACGACTTCGAGCGGGTGCACGACCGAGCCGGCGACGTACGATAACGAGTGGCGCGTCGGCGCCGACGCGTCAAGGAAAAGAGGACATCGATGTTGCCACTGGCGATCTTCGGCCTGGGTGTGCCCGAACTGCTGATCATTCTCGCGGTGGTCCTGCTGCTCTTCGGTGGTTCGCGGCTTGCCGGGCTCGGCAAGAGCACCGGCCGCGCCCTGAAGGAGTTCAAGGAAGAGACCAAGGATCTCAAGGGCGAGAAGGGCGAGGACCAGGGTCAGGTCGCGAGCGCGGAGACCCCGGTGCCGCCGCAGACGTACCAGCAGCCCCAGATCAATCAAGCACCGATCAATCAAGCACCGATCAATCAAGCACCGATCAGACGCATCAGGCGCCGAGCTACGAGCAGCCGCAGACGCATCAGGTGCCGAGCTACGAGCAGCCGCAGGTCCACCAGGCGCCGAGCTACGAGCAGCCGCCGACCCACCAGCAGCCCGCGACTCACCAACAGCCAACCCAGCCGCAGGTCTACCAGCAGCCCCCGGCAACGCCCACGAACCCGGACGGCAGCGAGATCCGCAAGGACAGCTGAGCGCTGACCCTCTCCTGAATCCGCTGACACCCGATCCGGTTGCACCGTGCCTCTGACCATCAAGGGCCGGCCGCTGCACTTCAGTCTGCAGTGGCTCAAGCCGCCACCCACGCCTCCCGACGGCTCGATGACACTGTTCGAGCACCTGAAGGAGCTCCGCTATCGCCTTGTGGTGGCGGCCCTGGCCATCGTCGTCGGCACGATCATCGCGTTCGTCTTCAACCAGTTCCTGTTCGACTTGCTCATCAACCCGTACACCCGGGCCATCGAGATCGCCAAGCAGAGCCGTCCCGATCTGCAGGCAGACCTCGTCATCCAGGGCGCCACCGCACCGTTCACTGTCTCGCTGAAGATCTCTCTGCTGGCCGGCCTCATCATCTCCGCGCCGGTCTGGCTCTATCAGATCTGGGCGTTCATCGTCCCCGGTCTGCTGGCCAAGGAGAAGAAGTGGACGCTGATCGTGATCGGCGCGGCGACCCCGTTGTTCCTCGCCGGGGTCGGGCTGGGCTACTACGTGCTGCCCAAGGGCATCGCGGTGCTGATCAACTTCACCCCGGATGCCGGTATCGCCAACCTGCAGGACCTGGGCGAGTTCCTGAGCTTCATGACCCGGTTGATGGTGGTCTTCGGGCTCGCATTCGAGGTCCCGCTGTTCATCCTGATGCTCAATGTGGCCGGTGTGCTGCCGGCCAAGATGATCACCAAGTACCGGTCGTACATCATCTTCGGGCTGTTCGTCTTCGCTGCGGTCGCGACGCCGACCCCGGACGCGATCACGATGCTGCTGCTGGCGACGCCGATGGTCGTGCTGGTCATCCTGGCCGAGATCTTGGCTCACGCCTTCGACCGCTCGAAGCTGCGCCGGAAGAAGGCCGAAGGTGACACCGTCGCCGACCCGGATGACACCGACGCCGCCCTGAAGGCACTGCAGGCCGACGAGCAGTCGGCGCTCGGCTCGGACCCGGAGAGCGGCGCAGCCAGCACCAATGGGCACCGGCTCGACAGCTCCGAGGCGATCGGCCGGACCCAGATCAACGGAACCGACGCCGCCGAGCGCGACGAGGAACGTAGGTGAGGGTCACCCTCGTGGTGAACCCGTCCTCCGGCAAGGGTCGCGCGCAGGAGATGCTGCCGCAGGTAGCCGGCCGACTCCGCGACGACGGTGTCGAGACCGACATCCTGCTCAGTCGCAGCTTCGACGAGGCCGTGGAGATGACGTCCGAGGCGGTTCGCCGCGGGGCCGACGTGTTGGCGGTGATGGGCGGCGACGGGATGATGCATCTCGGCGTCAACGCCTGCGCCGACCAGGACGGTACGTCCTTGGCGCTCATTCCCGCAGGCACCGGGAACGACCTGTGTCGCGGCCTCGGGCTGCCGGCGTTCGACCCCGTCGCGGCCGTCGCCCTGATCGGAGCCGGCAATCTGCGCCGGTTCGACCTCACCCGGGTCAACGACCGGTGGGTCGGTGCCGTGCTCGCCACGGGCTTCGACGCCATGGTCAATCACCGGGCCAACCTGATGCCGTGGCCCAAGGGTGGCCTGCGCTACCCACTCGCGGCGCTGGCGGAGCTGCGCGTGTTCAACCCGCTGACCTACCGGCTCACGCTCGACGGGCACGTCCGCGACCTGGAGGCCATGCTGATCGCGGTCGGCAACACGGCCTCGTACGGCGGCGGCATGAAGATCTGTCCGGACGCCGACCCGACCGACGGGCTGCTCGACGTGACGATCATCCACCCGGTCAGCCGGGCCAAGCTGCTGCGGCTGCTGCCGCAGATGTACTCGGGCCGGTTCGTCCGGGACCCCTGCGTCGAGCTCATCCGAGCCGCCGACGTGCGGATCGATGGCCCGGGGCTCGTCGGCTACGGCGACGGTGAGCTGATCGCCGCCGCTCCGCTACACCTGCACTGCGAGCCTGCCGCCATCGGGATCTTCGCGCCGGTGTGATCGTCCCCAGGTAGCCTGACTCAACCATGGATTCTGCCGCGGAACCGAGCAGCCCGGCGGAGGCGTACGCACGCTTTCGCGGCGATCAGGCGACGCCGTCGCTGACCGCGTTCGCCCGGCTCTACGGCTTCGCCTTCGACGACTACCAACGCAAGGCCTGCGCGTACGTCGAAGCCGGTTCGGGTGTGCTCGTGGCCGCCCCGACCGGTGCCGGCAAGACGATCGTCGGCGAGTTCGCGGTCTACCTCGCGCTGCAACAGGGCCGTAAGTGCTTCTACACCACCCCCATCAAAGCCCTGTCGAACCAGAAGTACGCCGATCTCGTCGCCCGTCACGGCGCGGACAGCGTCGGTCTGCTGACCGGCGACTCCTCGATCAACTCGGAGGCGCCGGTGGTCGTGATGACCACCGAGGTGCTCCGCAACATGATGTATGCGGGCTCGTCGACGCTGCTGGGTCTCGGCTTCGTGGTGATGGACGAGGTGCACTACCTGGCCGACCGGTTCCGCGGTGCGGTCTGGGAAGAGGTGATCATCGGGCTGCCCGAGTCGGTGCAGGTGATCGCGCTGTCGGCCACCGTGAGCAACGCAGAGGAGTTCGGCGACTGGCTGGCCGAGGTCCGCGGCGCGATGGAGATCGTGGTCTCCGAGCGCCGACCGGTGCCACTCTTCCAGCACGTTCTCGTGGGCTCACAGCTCTACGACCTCTACGCCGGCGTCGCCCCGACCGCCGCCGTCGACGGTTCGCCGGCACCGAAGGCCGACGTCAACCCGGCCCTGCTGCGAATCTCCCGCGACGAGTCGCGCTGGGTCCGCGACGACTCCCGGCGGCCCCGCGGCCGCAGCGGCAAGGGACAGCGGCGCGTGAGCTACGGCAGCGGCTCGTTCGGCGGTGCCAGCAAGAACCTGGGCAGCCGGTCCGACGGCGCCCGATCCGACAGTGGTCGATCGGGCGCGGACCGAGCGGGCGGCGGCCGGCCAGTCGGGGGCACATCCGACGACAGTCGCGCCCGCGCCGGTCGCTCCGATGGTGGCGGCTACCGGCCGCGCTCGATGGCCGGACCCAGCCGGGCGGAGATGGTGAAGGCCCTCGACGACGCGGCCCTGCTGCCGGCGATCGTGTTCATCTTCTCCCGGGTCGGCTGCGATGCGGCCGTCAGTCAGCTGCTCGGCTCCGGCATCGTGCTCACCAGCAAGACCGAGCGGAGCGAGATCGGCGACATCCTGCGCCGGCACCGGGTCCGGCTGAGCGACGCGGACCTGCGGGTGCTGCGCTACGACTCTTTCGCCGAGGGATTGTCGCGAGGCATCGCGGCCCACCATGCCGGGATGCTCCCCGCTTTCAAGGAGTGCGTCGAGGAGGCGTTCGTCCGTGGCCTGGTGAAGGTGGTCTTCGCGACCGAGACGCTGGCGCTGGGCATCAACATGCCCGCCCGCAGCGTCGTCCTGGAGAAGCTGGTCAAGTACAACGGTGAGACACATGCCGACGTGACCCCGGGGGAGTACACCCAGCTGACCGGACGGGCGGGCCGCCGCGGGATCGACGTAGAGGGCCACGCCGTGGTGCTCTGGCGGGCCGGGCTCGACCCGCGCGCACTGGCCGGTCTGGCCGCGCGGCGGACGTACCCGCTGAAGTCGTCGTTCGCCCCGACGTACAACATGGCGGTCAACCTGGTCGGCAGCGTCGGCCGGGACCGGGCTCGGACCCTGCTCGAGCAGTCGTTCGCCCAGTTCCAGTCCGATCGTTCGGTCGTCGGGCTCGCCCGAGGGGTCGCTCGGAACGAGCAGGCGATCGCGGAGTATCTCGACGCCGCGGCTTGTGAGCTCGGCGACTTCGCCGAGTACGCCAGGCTAAGGGCCCGGATCTCCGATCTGGAGGCCGACCAGTCGCGCGCCCGACAGGCGGACCGCCGGGCCGAGGCGACCGGTTCGCTGGAGACGCTCAAGGCCGGCGACGTGATCAAGGTGCCGAGTGGCAAGAGCCGGGGCTGGGCCGTGGTGATCGACCCCGGCACGCGCGAGCAGAGCGGTCCGCGCGGGCGGAACTCACCCGACGGGCCCCGGCCACAGGTGATGACCGAGGAGCGGCACATCCGTCGACTGTCGCTGGTCGATTTCCCGACGCCGGCGGTGGTCGTCGGCAAAGTCAAGATCCCGCGGCACTTCGACGCCCGGGACGCGAGCTCTCGGCGCAGCCTCGCCGCGGCGTTTCACAGCAAGCTGAAGACCCTCGACTCCGAGGCGCTCCGGCACCGGCCGCCGCCGGTCGACTCCGAGACCAGCGAGGAGATCGCCGACCTCCGAGCCCAGGTCAGGGCCCATCCGTGCCAGCGCTGCCCGGACCGCGAGGCTCATGCCCGCTGGGCCGAGCGGGCGCTCCGGCTGGAGCGTGAGAACGGTCAGGTCGAGCAGCGGATGGCGACCCGCACCAACACCATAGCGGCACACTTCGACAAGATCTGCCTGGTTCTGGAGTCGTTGGGCTATCTGGAGGACGGTGTCCGGGTCACCGAGCAGGGCCGCCGGCTCGCCCGGATCTACACCGAGCTGGACCTCGTGGCCGCGGAGTGCCTGCGCGCCGGGTTGTTCGACGACCTGACCCATCCACAGCTGGCCGCCGTGCTCTCATCGTTCGTCTACGAGGCCCGCCGGTCCGACGGGTTCGAGCATCGACCGCGGATGCCCGACGCGATGACCGCGCACGTGATGACCGAGGTCAGGAAGGTCTGGCGCGAGGTGTCGCTGCTGGAGCGCGACCATCGGCTGGAGCGTGGGCCCGAGCCCGACATCGGTTTCAGCGAGGCGGCGTATGGCTGGGCCGCCGGGCGGCCGTTGGCGGAGGTACTCGCCGACAGCGGTCTGACCGCCGGCGACTTCGTCCGCTGGGTGCGCCAGGTGCTCGACTTCGCCGACCAGATCGGCCAGGCGGCTGGCCGCGGTCCGCTGCGGCAGACCGCGCACGAGCTGACCCGATCGATGCGGCGTGGTGTCGTCGACTTCACCCCGGACGACTCCGACGAGCCGGGGGCCTGACCCGACAGAACTGGGCAGTGCGGCAGCGAAGTCGTCGTTGCGTTTGTGTCGACCCGACACACTTGTTGAAATGGCCTCGATCGGGTAACTATTCGCCAGAGGTTCCGAGGCCGACCCCCGACGAAACCCCAATTCTGGCGCGCCCTCGAGGCGCGGTCACGAAAGCGATCCGAATGGTTCGAGCAGGCGGTACGACGCGCATCCGATCCGCGCTGCTCCGGGCGTCGGCAGGACTCGTCGTTGTCGGCGGACTCCTGATCTGCTGGACCCCGCCCGAGGCCGGCGCCGCGGCCACGTCCGTCGTCGTCGACGACTTCGCCGGAACGGTGCTCGGCACGCGTACGGTAACCCCCCTCCCGGTGACCGCCGGCGTAGCAAGCCGAGCACCGGGCTTCCAGCAGTCCGACGGCGTCGCCACCGTGCTCTTGCCTGGCAAAGGGCCGGCGACGACGGCTGTCCAGCTGGACTACGCGTTCGACCCGACCGATCTGACCGTCGCCGGTGCGAATGGCACCCTGCGGATCCAGTTCGGCGGCGGTGGCACCAGCGCGAGCAGTGTCGACCGCGGGCCAGTGTCGGTTTCGGTCTCGATCACCGACAGCGCCGCTGTCACCGGGAGCTATCAGACCACCGTGCCGGCCGGTGGCGCTGAGCTGAGCGTCGCCCTCAGCTGCGGATCGTCCCTGAGGGCCTGCGCGAGCCCAGACGTTGACCTCACGAAGGCGACCGGTCTCCGCCTGCTCGTCTCCGCCGCGACCAGCGAGGCCTCGACACTTGTCCTCGACGACGTACGGACAACTCCCGACGCGCAACCGAGCCTTCCGGCCCAGACGCCCGTTTCGCCCGATGCAACCCCAGCGTCGCCGACGCCCGCCGCGTCACCGACAGCCGCTTCGCCGACGGCTCATGTCGCGGAGCCGAGCGCCGAGCCGACGAGCGAGCCGACTGATACCGGAGCCGCGACCCCGAGCGGCGCGACGAGCGCCCCGCCAGAGCCGGCTGTGCCGACGAGGAAACCGGCGAACCAGCTTGTCGAGGCGCCGCGCTTCACCAGTGCCGACCGCGCGGTCATGTCGATCGGTGAGGCCGGCGAGGTCGTGGTCGTCGCCGACGGCACGCCGACGGCCGCCCTGTCCGCCACCGACCTGCCGGTCGGGCTGACCCTCGTCGATCACGGCAACGGTACGGCGACGATCTCGGGCACGCCCGCGTTCGACGGGCGTACGGTCGTGGCGTTGACCGCGACGAACGCGGCTGGTCGGGCAAGCCAGGATCTGGCGATCGAGGTGCGTTCGGCACCGATCTTCAGCAGTGGTTCCAGGGCCACGTTCGAACGCGGCGCGCCAGGTTCTTTCGACCTCAGGACGACCGGTGTGCCCGTCCCGAAGCTGACAGTGAGCGCCGGAGACCTCCCGGCCGGCCTGACCTTCACCGACAACCGCGATGGGACGGCCACCATCGTCGGCACGCCGACGGCCGGTGGTGGGACGACCACGGTGTCCGTGACGGCCACGAACGCGGCAGGAAGCACCGACTACACCCTCACCATCGTGGTGCAGGACATGCCGGTCTTCACCAGTCCGGCGGCCGTGCGCCTTGCGTCGGGCGCGTCGGGGAACTTCACGGTGACCACGTCGGGGATCCCGACGCCGACGATCGTCGTGGACGCCGGTCTGCCTTCCTGGTTGGCGTTCGACGACTTCGGCGACGGGACTGGTGTCCTCCGCACCGTCGGACCGGCTCCGGATGGCGCGTCTGCCGTGGTGGGGCTGCGCGCGATGAACGCGGTCGGTGCCGACGCAGTCCAGCTGGTGCGCGTCACGGTCGGCTAGCCGCCCGTGATACATCTGCCGTTCAGCACCCTGCGTGAAAGGCGATCATGGCGACCGAGTTCGAGCACAAGCTGTTGGTCACCGGCGACAGCTGGCGGAAGTCGGTGTCGTCCAGCAGCTCGCTGAGTCAGGCGTACCTCTGTACCCGGCCCGGCATGACCATCCGAGTGAGGGTGGTCGACGACCGGACGGCCTACCTGACCATCAAGGGCAAGCAGGCCGGCATCGGACGCCCGGAGTACGAGTACGAGATCCCCGTCGACGATGCGCAGGAGCTGCTGGGGATGGCGCAGGACGGCTACCCCATCAGTAAGACCCGGCACGAGCTCGGCGACCCGTGGCCGGGCTGGGTGGTGGACGAGTTCGCCGGCGAGAACGCGCCGCTGATCGTCGCCGAGCTCGAGGTCCCCGCCGAGGACACCGAGTGGGAGATGCCCGAGTGGGCGGCTGAGGACGTCACCGCGGACTCGCGCTACACCAACGCCGTGCTGTATGCCCACCCGTACGGCCGCTGGGAGGACTGAAACGGCGAACCGCCCCGGAACCTGGTCGGTTTCGGGGCGGTTCGAGGGAGGCAGTCAGCGCTGGTCGTCGCCCTTTACGGCCGTGCCGGCCTCGCGGAGCGCGTCCTTGACGTTCTCACCGGCCTGCTTGCCATGGGCAGAGGACTGATCGACCTTGCCCTCGGCCTCGAGGCTCTCGTTGTCGGTGGCGTCGCCGACGGCCTCTTTGGCCTTGCCGCCGACCTCTTCCGCCTTGTTGCTGATCTTGTCGCCGATACCCATTCAGGCCTCCTCATCGGCGACGGAGTCCTTCTCCGCCGCGGCATTCACCTCGACCATACCCACTCGTTTACGTCGTCAACCGGGCGGCCGCCACGGAACGGCGCGAGGGCCCCGGACGGGCCGGCGACTAGGATCGTCACCCGTGAGCGTCGCGGTCCGTGTCATCCCCTGCCTGGACGTCCACGGCGGCCGAGTGGTCAAGGGCGTGAACTTCGGTGACCTGCGCGACGCCGGCGATCCGGTCGAGCTCGGTCACGGCTATGACGCCGAGGGCGCGGACGAGCTGACCTTTCTCGACATCTCGGCTTCCAGCGAGGGTCGCGAGACCACCCTCGAGGTCGTCCGCCGGACTGCGGAGACCGTCTTCATCCCACTGACCGTCGGTGGCGGCGTGAGCACGGTCCGCGACGTCGACGTCCTACTCCGGGCCGGCGCGGACAAGGTCGCCATCAACACCGGTGCCATCGCCCGCCCGGAGGTCATCGGCGAGATCACCCGTCACTTCGGCAACCAGGTGCTCGTGCTGTCGGTGGACGCCCGGCGGGTGGACGGCCAGCCGTCCGGGTTCGAGGTGACCACGCACGGCGGACGCAAGAGCGCGGGACTGGACGCGATCGAGTGGGCTCGGCGCGGCGTCGATCTCGGCGTGGGCGAGATCCTGCTCAACTCGATGGACGCCGATGGCACCACCGGCGGTTTCGACCTCGAGATGATCGCCGCCGTCCGGGCCGTGGTGGACGTACCGCTGATCGCTTCCGGCGGCGCCGGCCGGGCGGAAGACTTCCCGCCCGCGGTCGAAGCCGGGGCCGATGCCGTGCTGGCCGCCAGCGTGTTCCACTTCGGCACCGTGCGGATCGCCGAGGTCAAAGCCGCCCTCGCCAGCGCCGGGTACCCGGTGCGCACCACGACCGTCGGAACGACCGAAGGGACCGCCGCGTGAGCCCCACATCGTCGAGCGCACGACTCGCCTGGCTGCCGTACGCCGACCGGGCCGAGGCCGAGCGGCGCCTCGGCCCGATCCCCGACGGCATCGACATCGATTTCTATACCGCTGAGGGCCCGCTGCCGGCGAGCGTCGGCGAGGTCAACTTCTACGTCATCCCGTACATGAAGGGCGCCGAGCAGCTCGACCGGGTGGCGGAGATGACGAGTCTGGAGGTCGTCCAGACGCTGACGGCCGGCGTCGACAACTTCAAGCCGGTGGTCCCGGACGGTGTGCTGCTCTGCAATGCCGCCGGCGTGCACGACGCGAGCACGGCCGAGCTGGCGGTCGCCCTGATCTTGGCCAGCGGTCGTCATCTCGACGTCTTCGCTCGCGATCAGGCCGAGGGGCGCTGGGGATTCGCGTTCGGCAACGCGTTGGCCGACAAGCGGGTGCTGATCATCGGGTACGGCCGGATCGGTGCCGCGATCGAGCGGCGGCTGGCGGGCTTCGAGGTCGCCTCGGTGACCCGCGTCGCTCGTCGCGCCCGTGCTGAAGACAATGATCGAGGTCAACCAAGTGTGCACGCGATCTCAGACCTTCCGGACCTGCTGCCGGACGCCGACATCGCGGTGGTGATCGCCCCGCTCACCCCTGAGACCGAAGGCTTGATCGGCCCGAAGGAGCTGGCCGCCCTGCCCGACGGCGCACTGCTGGTCAATGTCGCGCGCGGCCGGCTCGTGGACACCGACGCCCTGCTCGACCAGACCCGCTCCGGTCGGATCCGGGCGGCCCTGGACGTCACCGAACCCGAGCCGCTGCCCGGTGACCACCCGCTGTGGCAGGTGCCCGACGTGCTGATCTCGCCGCACGTCGGCGGGGCGAGTACGGCATTCTTTCCGCGCGCCGACAAGCTGATCGCCGCCCAGCTGGCCCGCTGGGCAGCCGGAGACGAGCTGGAAAACGTGATCCGATGAGCGCCGAAGCGACCGCCATGGACCGGGACTGCCTGTTCTGCAAGATCGTCGCGGGCCAGATCCCGAGCCGCACAGTCTTCGCCGACGAGGCCGCGTACGCCTTCCTCGACATCTCTCCCTGGCACCGCGGCCACACCCTGGTGATCCCGAAGCGGCACGTCGTCGACCTGGTCACCGGTGCGCCGACGCTGGCCGAGATCGCACCGGCCGTCGATGCCGTCGCCCGGCTGCTGGTGGATCGGCTCGGCGCCGACGGTCTCAACCTGTTCTCCTCCGCCGGCGCGGTGGCCGGCCAGGAGGTCTTCCACCTGCACGTCCACCTGGTGCCGCGCTATGCCGATGCGTCCGGGGCTCGAGCCCTGTTCAACCCGCACGAGGTCTCGGCGGCCGAGCTCGACGACGTACACGCTCGACTGACGGGCTCCTCGGGGTCGTGAGCACCGGCCGCCGAGTCGCCCGCGTTGCGGTGGAGTTCCTACCGCCGTTCGTGGTCGCGCTGCTGATCCTGCCGTTCATCATCTCCTACGGCACTCTGCGGCCGTGGCACCCGTCCACCATCGACCTCGAGGTGTACGTGTACGCGGTCCGTGACATGCTGGCCGGTAAGGACATCTTCGCGACCACCACGCCGTTCTGGAACCTCTTCTTCATCTACCCGCCGATCGCGGCCGTGCTGATGACGCCGTTGGCCTTCGGGCCGTACGTGCTCTGGCAGGTGCTCTGGACCGCCGCGCTGGTCTGGGCCCAGCAGTCGGTGATGAAACGATGCCGGGCACCGCGCGGTTGGAAGCTCGGCCTGTTGGGGATCGCTGTGATCGTCGCGATGGAGCCGATCCGGACGACCCTGGGCTACGGCCAGGTGAACACCATCCTGATGGCCCTGGTGGTCGTCGACCTGCTGCCCGACCGGACCGATCGCTGGAAGCGGTTCCCGCAGGGCGTGCTGACCGGCCTGGCGGCCTCGATCAAGCTCACGCCCGGACTGTTCGTCGTGTTCGACTTCGTGATCGGCAAGAAGAAGACGGCCCTGTGGGCGATCGTCGGCTTCTTCGCCTTCACTGCCATCGGCGCAATCTTCCTGCCGCACCAGTCACTGACGTTCTGGACCGGTCTGGCCGGCGGGGACACCCGGACCGCGGGCCCGATCTACGCCGGCAACCAGTCGCTGCTCGGGGTCTTCTTCCGACTGGCCGGCGGGGGCGGGACGACGCTGACCCTGATCGGCCTCGGTGTCGCCGGCATCGTGGCGCTGATCGGCGCGATCGTCGCCGCTCAGTGGTGGCGGTCGGGACAGAAGGTGTTCGCGGTGGCGATCGTGGGCATGTGCACCTGCCTCGCCTCGCCGCTGTCCTGGACTCACCACTACGTCTGGGTGCTGCCGCTGGCGATGGCGGTGATGGTCGATCGGCTGCCTCGCTGGGTCCGGGTCTGGGGCGGTGCCTGGGTTGTCTGGATCAGCGTCTGTCTGCCACTGGCGGTGCTCCCGTACGCCGGCGGCCGGGAACGCTTCTACACCCCGCTGCAGCAGCTGGTCGCCAACCTCGGGCCGGTGATGGGCGCCGGCCTGGTGGTCGCCCTCGGGATCCGTCTGGTGCTGCGCTCCCTGGACCGGGTGCCGATCGAGCCGTCCGAGGTGGGCAGCACCGCCTGAGCCCACGCTGGTTCAGCTCTCCGCGAGTCGTCGCCAGCTCCTCTGGGCCGTGAGGTTGGTCACGCCTGCCGCCCGGGCCCGGCCTGTCGTGACGGGGGGCGCCTGTGAATTTCGGTAGGATCGTGCCAGCGGGACCAGCGACCGCGAGCCAGCCACGCCCGAAATCCACGACCCGAGGAGAGCTCCGATCACCGAGTCCATCGTTGCTCCCGGCTTTCACACGAGCGCTGAGACCCCGCGGTTGACCCGCCCCGCCTACCAGACCCAGCGGCTGCTGGAGTCGCTTCCGGCACTGCTGCTGGTCCTGCCGGTGCTGATCCCGATCGTGTTGATGGAGTCCTCGCCGCGGATCGCGTTCGTGGCGTTCAGTGCCTATCTCGCGTTCTGGCTGTGCGCCTCGTTCAGCCTCGCTGTTCGCCAGGCCTGGGAGTACCGCACCATGAAGCGGTACCGCGAGCTCGACT
This sequence comes from uncultured Actinomycetota bacterium, assembly GCA_963797165.1. GTDB lineage: Bacteria > Actinomycetota > Actinomycetes > Propionibacteriales > Propionibacteriaceae > Microlunatus. The sequence continues at coordinate 26,135 of CAWCOM010000009.1, read as the reverse complement.
GGAACGCGCGCCTGCAGCACCTGAACGATCCGTACGCCCGGATGCACGCCCTCGCCGATCAGCCCCGGCTGGGCGAGTCGGAGGCGGAGGAGCTCCAGGCGCTGCACGTGTGGACCCACAGCGGTCCCGATGTGCCGGCTCCGGACGAGGTCCATCACCTCGTGGTGATCCCGGTCTACAGCGAGGACCGCGGGATCATCGAGCAGTCCCTCGAGGCGATCCTGGCGGCCGACTACCCGGTCGACCGGCTGATGATCTGCCTGACCTTCGAGGCGCGTTCACCGATCTGGTCCGCGGCGCAGATCGACGACCTGCGAGAGCGCTATGCCGGCCGCTTCGGCCGTTTCCACACCACCCAGCACCCGGACGGGCTGCCGGGCGAGGGCCGGGTCAAAGGCGCCAACATCAGCTGGGGCGCCCAGGAAGCACGCCACCTGCTGCTGGCCGCCGGGATCCGGGACCACCAGGTCATCGTGTCGGCGTTCGACTCCGACACCCGCCCCAGCAGGCACTACTTCCAGGTGCTGACCTACACCTACCTGACCAACCCCAACCGCGACGTCGACAGCTACCAGCCGGTGCTGTTGTTCCACAACAACGCGTGGGAGGTCACGTCGGCCTCACGCCTGGTCGGCTACATCGCGAGCATGTGGACCCTGGTGGACTCGACCAGGCCGAAACGCCTGCGGATCTTCTCCTCCCATGCAATGGGAATGCGTGCTCTGGTCGGGGTCAACTTCTGGTCGACCAACGTGATCCCCGACGACTCCCGGCAGTACTGGCGGATGTACTTCGGCTCGAACGGTCGCGCTCGCACGGTGCCGCTGCACCTGCCGGTCTACCTCGATGCCGTGCAGTCGCACAGTTGGTGGGCGACCATGCGCGAGCAGTACCGGCAGATCCGACGTTGGTCGTACGGCGTCATCGACTTTCCCTACATCATGGAGCAGAACCTCACCAACCAGCGGATCCCGCTGCGGGAGAAGGCGCTGCAGACGTTCCGCCAGCTGTCCCAGTTCCATCTCTGGGCCACGGTGCCGCTGCTGCTGATGGGCCTCCGGGTGGCTGTCAACCAGATGACTCCCACCGTGACCCACTCCACGGCGAAGCTGGTCGAGCTGGCCTCCAACGCCAATGCGGCCGCCGCGCTGCTGACGCCGGTCAGCCTGATCATCTCGATGGTCGTCGCCCTCAAGCTGCTGCCGAAGCGGCCGACGTCGAAGGGACGTCGGACCTGGGCGAAGATGGTCGTGGAGTTCCTCGCCCTGCCCATCGTCGCGCCGGTCTTCTTCTGCCTGCCCGCCATCGATGCCCAGATCCGCCTGCTGCTCCGCCGCTACCTCGGCTTCCGGGTCACCGTGAAGCTGCGCAGCGACCTCGCGCACAAGTATCTAATAGCCGGCTCGCGCCCGCTGCGCGCTGTGTTGTCCGGCTCGCGCCCGCTGCGCGCTGTGTTGTCCGGCTCGCGCCCGCTCTGCGCCTCTGAGACTCTCACTTTCTCCCTTTCTCGCAGCCCAGGCTTCGGTGCCGCTGCCGCGGTCTGGCATGGCTGCTCGTTCGGTCGGAAGTGAGAGCCCGGCGCTCCGCTACCCGACGCTCACCGGCGTCTAACCTTGCCGGTTCGCGCCCGCTGCGCGCCTTCGAGACTCTCACTTTCTCCCTTTCTCGCAGCCCTGGCTTGGCTGCCGCTGCCGCGGTTTGGCAGGGCTGCTCGTTCGGTCGGAAGTGAGAGCCCGGCGCTCCGCTACCCGACGCTCACCGGCGTCTAACCTTGCCGGTTCGCGCCCGCTGCGCGCCTTCGAGACTCTCACTTTCTCCCTTTCTCGCAGCCCGGCCCTGCGTCGCTGCCGCGGTTTGGCAGGGCTGCTCGTGCGGTCGGAAGTGAGAGCCCGGCGCTTCGCTACCCGACGCTCACCGGCGTCGGCGCTACCGCCCGAAGACGAGGGTACGGCCGGGGGCGGCCTGGCCGTACGACACGTGGTCGATGGTCAGGCCGGTGGTGTCGAACAGGGTCAGTGAGCCACCCTTGTTCGGCAGCTGCAGGCCGCCGGTGAGCACGAGCTTGATCGCTTCGCCACCGGCCACCGAGCCGGCGAGCGGCTGACGCCGGCCGGCCCAGTCGCCCAGCTGCCAACCCGTGAGGTCGATCGCCGAGGCGGTGGTGTTGACCAGGGTGGTCGTCTCCGCACCGGCATCGATGCCGACCGGATCGGGTAGCGCGGCGACGATCGCGACATCGCCGGCCACGAATGTCCCAGGCCCGGTCGGCGTGCCGGGTGAGGCCGGGTCGGGCTCGATGATGAAGTCCTCCGGCCAGCGGTTCATGAGGACCCGCTGACCCGACGCCACGATCAGGTCGTGCATGTTGCCGGCCTCCGGCGGGTCGAGGAAGAACAGTGCGTCGTCCCGGTTCACCGCGTCCGCCCGCAGCCACGCGTCGAACCCGTCGAGGCTGGTCTGGCCCGATGCGAAGTACGGCACCAGCCGGCGGAAGAGCTTCGGCCAGATCGCCAGCGTCTCCAAGGTGGCGAGGTCCGGCACCGTTGCCGTGCTCACGGGATCGGCGGTGCTGCTCGGCCAGATCCCCAGGCTCGCGGCACGTGCTGCGCGCGACGCCTCTGCGAGATGCGCTCGCAGCGATCCCGGCAGCGTCCCGTAGAAGGCCGGGTACACCAGCCCGTCGCGAAGCAGTGACGCGTTCACCGAGGCGTCCACACCGGGATCGTCGAGGAAGACACTCGAACCGTCCGCCGACGGCGGCTCGCCCGGATAGACGAAGCCGATCATCCTGCCGTTCGCGTCGATGCCGTTGCTGAGGACGTAGCCGGGGAGCTCATCGGCATCGGCCGAGGCAACCTTGTTGGGCTGGTCGGCGAAGAACACCACATTGCTGAAACCGAGCCTGGCCAGCAGCGCATCCCTGGCCGCGTTGGCGCCCACCAGCTCCTGGTGGGTCTCGGCGAAATGGGTTTCCAGCGCGTCGATGGCCTCCAGGCGGACCGAGACCCCTCGGGCGTTGATCTGTGGCGGCCGGCCGGAGCGACGAGGCAGCATCTCGACCAGTCCCGGGGTGTCCGGACGGAACTTGACGGTGTCGCCGTCCGGCTCGGGTCCCTGCCGCGGCAGATCGGGGTAGCGGATCACGAACTGTCCGCGGAGCACGGTGTACGGCATGGCTGATCCTCCAGACGCGGCCCGCAAGCCTGTCCCACGGACCTCCTTGTGATAGAAGACACCGCAACGGCCGCTGTGATGCATCCGGCACCGCCGTGCTCGTCGTTCGCCGCTGTCGCCAGGTCTTCGACGCGGAATCCGAGCGGCTAGATTGACGCTCATGACCATCACCCGCGACCCCGATACGAATGCGCGCGACGCCACCGACAGTGTCGACATCAAGCCCCGATCCCGGGTGGTCACCGACGGGCTGGAGGCGACGGCGTCCCGCGGGATGCTGCGCGCGGTCGGCATGGGCGACGAGGACTGGGTGAAGCCGCAGGTCGGCGTCGCGTCCTCCTGGAACGAGATCACGCCCTGCAACCTGTCGCTGGACCGGCTGGCCAAGGCGGTCAAGGACGGTGTGCACGCGGCAGGCGGGTACCCGCTGGAGTTCGGCACCATCTCTGTCTCCGACGGCATCTCGATGGGGCACGAGGGGATGCACTACTCACTGGTCAGTCGCGAGATCATCGCGGACTCGGTCGAGACCGTGATGATGGCCGAACGGCTGGACGGCAGTGTGCTGCTGGCGGGCTGCGACAAGTCGCTGCCGGGGATGCTGATGGCCGCCGCCCGACTCGATCTGGCGTCGGTGTTCCTCTACGCCGGCTCGATCATGCCGGGGCGGGTGGGCGACAAGGACGTCACGATCATCGACGCCTTCGAGGCGGTCGGGGCCTGCGTACGCGGGTTGATCACCCGGCAGCAGGTCGACGAGATCGAGCGGGCCATCTGCCCGGGCGAGGGCGCCTGCGGCGGGATGTACACCGCCAACACGATGGCCAGCGCGGCGGAGGCACTCGGCATGTCACTGCCCGGTAGCGCGGCACCGCCTGCGGTGGATCGCCGTCGCGACGGGTACGCCCGCAGGTCCGGGATGGCCGCGGTGGAGCTGTTGCGGAAGGGGATCACGGCCCGACAGATCCTGACCAAGGAGGCGTTCGAGAACGCGATCGCGATCGTGATGGCTTTCGGCGGCTCCACCAACGCGGTGCTACACCTGCTCGCCATCGCGAACGAGGCAGAGGTCGACCTGACGCTGGACGACTTCATCCGGGTGTCGAAGAAGGTTCCGCACCTCGGCGACCTCAAGCCCTTCGGTCGCTACGTGATGAACGACGTGGACCGGGTCGGCGGCGTACCTGTCGTGATGAAGGCGCTGCTCGACGCCGGTCTGATGCACGGCGACTGTATGACCGTGACCGGCAAGACGATGGCGGAGAACCTGGCCGACATCGCGCCGCCCGATGTGGACGGCGTGATCGTTCGCGCGCTGGGCAACCCCATCCACCCCACCGGCGGCATCACGATCCTGCGGGGCAACCTCGCGCCGGAGGGCGCGGTGGTGAAGAGCGCCGGCTTCGACACGTCGGTCTGGAAAGGCACCGCCCGGGTGTTCGACGGTGAGCGCGCCGCGATGGATGCGTTGGAGGACGGCACGATCACCTCCGGCGACGTGGTGGTGATCCGTTACGAGGGACCCAAGGGTGGGCCAGGGATGCGCGAGATGCTCGCCATCACCGGTGCGATCAAGGGCGCCGGGCTGGGCAAGGACGTCATGCTGATCACCGACGGCCGGTTCTCCGGCGGCACGACAGGCCTGTGTGTCGGCCACATCGCGCCGGAGGCAACCGAGGGCGGTCCGATCGCCCTGGTGCGTCGACGGCGACCCGATCATCCTCGACGTGGCCAACGGAACGCTCGAGCTGGGCGTGGACGACGATGAGCTCGAGCGGCGCCGGCAGACCTGGTCGCCCGCCGAGCGCCCGAAGCGCCGCGGTGTACTGGCCAAGTACTCCAAGCTCGTCAAGTCCGCCAACGTCGGCGCGGTCTGCAACTGACGCCCGACTTGTCAACGCCTCAGACGGCTGTAGCCCGCTGAGACGCTGACAACTCGGGTAGGTGGGTGACTACGGCGTGACCGCTGCGTAAGCATTGACGATGCCGTGGCCGTAGAACCCGTTGTCCCGGAGGCCGCCGGCGCAGCGAGCGTCGGACTCGCCGGTGCTGCCGTCCGGACGCACTCGGGTGTAGTGGAACAACCGGGGCTGCGGGCAGGCATGCGGAACTGCGCTCTGGTACAGCAGTTTCTCGGTCCGGTCAGCGGACAGGGTCAGCCCGTGTCGACCGTCACGATGGCCGTAGCGCCCGACGATCAGCGCGGCAACGCCGGCTGCGTGGGGTGAGGCCATCGAGGTGCCCTGCAAGTACTGGTAGTAGGCGCACGTCGTGCCCTTGCAGTCCCGCACCACGCTGGGCGTGTTCGGCGTGCCGTCCGGATTCAGCGTGCCCGCGGCCTCCGCCACGTTCTTCGGGTACGCGGCCAGTACAGTGCCCGCGATGTTCAGCGTGTTGTCGACGGTGTCGTAGGCGTCACCGCCGGGCGCCGCGACGTCGGTCTGCTCGGTGCCCCAGTTCGAGTAGTACGCCTTGCGGGTGCTCGGCCCGGTCGAGCTCACCCCGACCACGCCGCGGGTCTCGGTGGGCACTGAGATACAGGAGTTGTCGATCGTCCGCTCTTTCGCCGCGCCGACGGGATAGTCGGGGCTGGTGCCATCCTCGGTGGGCCGGTTGAGATCGGTGGCCTCGTTGCCGAGGGCCGCGACCGGCAGCACACCGTGATTTCGCGCGTACGTCATCGCCCGCTGGACCGCCTGCCGGATGACCTGCTGCTGCTCCTGCTCGGCGGGGGTGTCGGCCGAGTTCGCCGTACAGTTGTAGAGCCATGGGTCGACGTAGTAGCTCATGTTCACCACGTCGATGCCGATGTCCCCGGCGTAGGTCAGCGCGTCCAGCGTTGCCTTGAGGAAGAAGTAGCCCGAGTCCTGGCCGGCTCGCAGGTTGACCAGCGTGACGTTCGGTGCCACCCCGGCGATGCCGAGACCGTTGATCGGGGAGCCGATCGTGCTCGCCACGTGCGTGCCGTGGCCGTTGTCGTCCTCGTCGACCGGGTCGATGCAGGTCGCGTACTCACATGGACCGTCGATGTCGGTCATGTCGGTGACGAAGTTGCGGCTCAGCGTCTTGTCGAAGTTCGGGGCGATGTCGGGATGGGTGCCGTCCACGCCGGTGTCGATGATCCCGACCCGGACGCCCTTCCTGCCCTGCTCCGCGGCATACGATCCGGTGGCCGTCGCCCCGATCTGGCGCATGTCCCACTGACGATTCGCCAGGGGTTCCGGGGTGACCGCGGCATCGACGTGGACCGCCGGGGCGTCGGCGACGATCGTTCCCTGGCCGGCTGCGCTGTCGGCGCCCGCCTTCTCGATCTCCTCCGACCGTGCGCGGCGCTCGTTCGGCGCGACGCCGATCGTGCGTTCCTTCGCCACCCCGACCACCGCGTCGGACTTCGCCACCGTCTCGGCGAACGAGCGGTCGCTCGTTCGGACGTACGCGTAGCCGATCTTGGTGTTGGTCTCGGTGATCGTGCCACCGGCCTTGGTGATCGCCCGCCGTGCGGTCTGGTCGTTGACCGTGCCGTTGAACAGGACCAGGTAGGTCACCTCCTCCGTCGGCTGCGCCGAGGCGAGCGGTGTTGCCGCTCCGATCAGGCCAGTGAGGAAGGCGGTCGTGGTTGCCGCGATCAGGACGGAACGTCGTACTCGCATGCTGCTTCCCCCGGGGGTAGGTGCGCCGCTGACAGTGAGCCGGATCACAACCTAGGGCCTGCGGATCGGCAGCGGCAAGGGGTGGAACACTCGGCGGCGTGATGCGCGGGATCGACGACGACGAACGGCGCGCACGGCTGGCCCAGCGGCACCGGCTGCTCGCGAGACTGCGGACCGACGACGTCGTCCGGATCGCCGACGACCTCGTCGCGCTGCACTCGACCGATCCCGTGACGGTGGTGCTGTCGGCCATGGTGCGGATGGAGCATCCGTCGGTCGAAGCGGTCGAAGCGGTCGTGTACGAGCAGCGCGCGCTGATCCGGCACCACGCGATGCGCCGCACACTGTGGTTGGCGAGCCCGGCGACGGTCCGGATGATGCACGCGGCGGCGACGCGCAAGCTCGTCGGTCCGGATCGGCGCCGGACCGATCACGATGCTGGCCGACAGCGGTGTACCCGAGCCGGAAGCGTGGCTGGACAGCGCGCGAGAGCAGATCGTCGCCGATCTCCGCGAGCACGGACCGAGCACGGCCCGGGAGATCGGGCAGCGGGTGGAGGCGATCCGCCGGCCGCTGCGGCTGGCCGAAGGCAAGTCGTACGCCTCGATCCAGGGTGCGCACAGTCGGGTGATCACGCTGCTGGGCTTCGAGGGTCGGATCCTGCGCGCCCGACCGACCAGCTGGATCACCGGCGCCTACCGGTACGCGGCCGCGGAGGACTGGCTGCCCGGCGGCGTCGATGACGCCGACCTCGAGGAGGCGGTCGCCGCGACCGCGCTCGCGCGGGCGTACCTGCGGCGGTTCGGGCCGGTCACCACGACCGATCTCAAGTGGTGGATGGGCTGGACGCTGGGGCTGACTCGGCAGGCGCTGGCCGACTGCGGTGCAGTCGGGGTCGAGCTGTCCGGCGGATCGGGCTGGCTGGCTCCGGACGAGGAGCCGATCACTGAACCTGAGGGAACCGATGCTGAGCCGTGGGTCGCCCTGCTGCCCGGTCTCGACCCGACGACGATGGGCTGGAAGGAACGCGGGTGGTATCTCCCGGACGCGGCGGCCGAGGCCTTCGACTCGGTCGGCAACGGTGGACCGACGATCTGGGTCGACGGCCGGATCGTCGGAGCCTGGGCCCAGGACCGAGACGGCCTAGTGCACCTGCACTACTTCGAAAAGGTCCCGGCCCAACGCCGCCGCGAGGTCGACGACCGGGTGGCCGAGCTCAAGGCGATGATCGGCGACACCCGTTTCTCGGTGCGTTTCCCGGGCAACATCCACGCTCAGCTGGCACCGACCAGTCGCCGCGTTAGGCGTCGGTGGCCGTCGTCGCCGAAAGAGGCGCCCGATGTCGGTACGTCTGGTTAGTGTCGTCTCGTGGTGAACGGGAGGGGCGCGCCGGCTGTGGCCGAGCCTGAGCGCGGGCTGGTGCGTCGGGCGGCGACGAAGGCCGCATTCGACAATCGTCGCTATCCGCCGGGGCGGGACCTGGAGCGCTGGATCGAGCACTTCTGGAGCGTCGAGTGGGATCTCACCGATGCCTCACCCGTCGACTCACGCGTGATCTCCTACCCGGCCATGCACCTGACGGCGGAGTGGGGCGCGCCCAGCGAGATACGGCACGGCATCGCCGTGCCCGCCACGATCGTGCACGGCGTGGTCAGCAGAGTGTTCGAGGTCCGACTGAGCGGTCACGGCGAGGTGGTCGGCGCTCGCTTCACGCCGGACGGGTTTTCGGCCTGGACCGGTCTGGACGCGTCGGTCTACACCGACCGGGCGCTGCTGGCCGGGGAGGTGTTCGGTTCCGAGCTGGGAGCACTCCACGAGCGGCTCGGGTCGGTCGGATCGTCGGAGCTGCGGGTCGAGAGGTTGCGTGAGACCTTGCTGGCACACAGGCCGACAACAAGGAGGGCAAGCGAGGAGACCTTGGCCGCGCTCGTCCAGCGGATGGCGACCGATGACACCCTGGTCCGGGTCGAGCAGCTCGCGGAGCTCAGCGGCCGTTCGGTCCGCACTCTGCAGCGTCAGTTCCGCCGCGGCGTTGGTGTCGGCCCGAAATGGGTGCTCGCCCGCTACCGGCTGCAGGAGGCGGCGTACGCACTGGAGACCGATCCGGCCGTCGATCTGGCCGATCTCGCGGCGCGACTGGGCTGGTACGACCAGGCCCACCTCACCAACGACTTCCGCAAGATGCTCGGCGAAACGCCCGGCCAGTATGCGTCGCTCGCGGGTGGTGGCTGACGGACCGGCCGCGACCCGCTGAGGCGTGGGGCCGGCGAGCTGGCGGCGAGCCCCACCTACGCTTGCTGGATGAACCGCCGGGTCGCCGCGCCGTTCGCCGCGCTGGTGCTCGGCCTATCCGCTTGTACCACGGCTCCGACCCCGGAGCCGATCTCCAGCTCGCCGGCGATGCAGACGCCTGCCAGGACGCCCACCACTGCGAGCCCTACCGCGACACCCAGCGCCGCAACGTACAGGATGCCACTGGCGCTGGTCGTGCACGCCACCCGGCACGTACGGGACGTTCCGGTGACGGCGGCTCGCAGAATGGTCGCTGGCGGTGGCGACCGCTGGTCCGACATCGGCCAGAGCGGCGGCAGGATGCGGGTTCTCACCACCCGTGGCCGGACGGCCGAGCAGGTGCTGGACGCGGTCCGGGGCAGCGACGGTGCGCTGGGCATCGTGCCTGCCGACAAGGTCGACGCGACCGTTCGGGTGCTCACGGTCGGTGGGGCCCATCCGCTCCGAGCCCCGGACGCCTATCCGCTGGCCGTCCGCTCCACGGAGCCGGTGCCCGAGGTCACCACCCTGACCGCGGTCGGCGACATCATGCTCGGCCGGCGGGTGGCGCAGCGGCACCGGGACGACCCGAACGAGCCGTTGCAGCCGTTGAGCAAACGGCTGGCCTCGGCCGAGATCACCGTCGGCAACGTCGAGTCGACGCTGTCCCGAGACGGTTCGCCGACCCAGGGCGGCGACTCGTTCGCCGCCAGCCCACGGATCCTGAGCGGGCTGAAACGCAGTGGCTTCGACGTCATCCAGCTCGCCAACAACCACCTCGGCGACTATGGCGACAAGGCGTTGCGGGACACGCTGGACCGTTATGCCGACGCCGATCTGCCGACCGTCGGCGCCGGCAAGACCCTCGCTCAGGCCCGCAAACCGGTGATCATCGAACGTGACGACGTCACGGTCGGGTTCATCGCCACCGAGTCGATCGGCGAGACGCCGGCAGCGACCCGGACTCGCGCCGGCACGAACCGGTTGAACATGCCGCCGCGGACCGGCCCGCTGGACCAGAAGGCCCTGAACCGGATCACCGCAGACATCGCGGCCCTGGCCAAGCAGGTGGACGCGGTCGTCGTACTCAGCCACTGGGGCACGCAGTACACCCATCGGCCCGAGGCCAGCCAGCGAACTGCGGCGAAGGCCTTCGCCGACGCCGGTGCGGGTCTGGTCATCGGGGGTCATCCGCACTGGGTGCAGGGCCTGCAGCGGTTCGGCTCGACGGCGGTCGTCTACTCGCTCGGGAACTATGTCTTCGACATGGACTTCCAGACCAAGACCAACGAGGGTGTCATCCTCGAGGTCGTGCTCTGGGGTGGCCGGGTGAAGGCTGTCGAGCCGGTGCCGTACGTGATCGACCGCAACTTCGTGCCCCGGATGGCCAAGGGGGCCCGGGCGCAAGACATCCTCGACGATCTGTGGGACAGCAGTCGCGGTCCCTGGTCCCAACCGGACTGAGTGGGGCCGGACTGAGTGGGGCCGGACTGAGTGGGGCCGGACTGAGTGGGGCCGGACTGAGTGGGGCCGGACTGAGTGGGGCCGGACTGAGTGGGGCCGGACTGAAGTGGGCCAGACTGAGGGGAGCCCGACTAGGGTCGGGCCATGTGGCCACGCGGCGTGCCGACGACGTTCGCCGATCGGGTGGCTGTCATCACCGGCGCTGGATCGGGCATCGGACGCGCGCTGGCCTACGAGCTGGCGGGCTCGGGAGCCGTCCTCGCGATCTCCGACATCGACGACAGCGAGCTGGCAGCGACCGCAGAGCATGCACGCTCACTCGGTGCGACCGTCCGTGCCGACCGGATCGACGTCGCCGACCGGTCCGCCATGTCGGGCTACGCCGACGCGGTGAGCGACCACTTCGGCGCGGTCCACCTGGTGATCAACAACGCCGGGGTGGTGCACGTGGGCGACGTGTCGGGGATGTCGTACGCCGACATCGAGCGTGTGATCGACACGAACTTCTGGGGTGTCGTCAACGGCTCGATGGCGTTCCTCCCGCACCTGGTGGCCTCCGGCGATGCTCACCTGGTGAACATCTCGAGCCTGTTCGGACTGCTTCCGGTCCCCTCGCAGAGCGCGTACGTCGCGTCCAAGTTCGCCGTCCGCGGGTTCACCGAGTCGCTCCGGATCGAGCTGCTCGTGGCCGGGTCCGGGGTCCGGGTCACCTGCGTCCACCCCGGCGGGATCAACACGGCTATCGCCCGGTCCGGGACCCGCAACGCCGATGCCGGGCTCCCCGGCGACTCTCTCCCCGCGGGCCACCGGCTACTGCGGATGCCACCGGAACAAGCAGCAGCCATCATCCTGCGCGCAGTGTCACGCGGGCGGCCGAGGGTCCTGGTCGGAGCGGATGCGCGCGCCGCGTTTGTGCTGAGCTCGCTCACTGGCGCCGGCTGGCAGCGACTGGTCGCCGGTGTCGTCCGTCGCCTCCCCGCGGATCGCGCGGCCGGCCGCGATCGGCACCACGGACCACCGCGTGCTCGTTCGGGTCCTCGTTCGCGTGCTCGTTCGGGTCCACGGGGCGACTAGCGGAGGCCTTGCAGCCACGCCCACATCACCGTGGTGACCCGGCGCAGCTGGCGCCGGTCAACCACCTTCGATACGTCGCCGCGGGAGTGGTAGCCGGCGTACGGGACGCTGCCCAGCCGGACCGCCGAGACGCCCGCCTTGGCGTACGACCAGTGGTCGCTGGTCGTGTTACCGGCACAGGCTCGGGTCGGTACATCGGCCCGTTTCGCCGCCGCGCGGAGCTCGCGCCGTAGGTCCCGGCCCTCGCCACCGGGCGGCGTACAGACGGGGACGTACGAGGCTCGGGCGCCGACCCGGTCCAGCGCCACCATCCCGCGGATCGCTCGCCGCTCGGCTCGGCTCAGGTCGTCGACGAGCTGCTGGGACCCGAAGTGGTGCAGCGCGTCGCCGGAGCCGCGCGGCTCCTCGGCGCCGAAGGCGATGAAACGGACCGGCAGCTCCGGCGGGACGACGGCCGCCAGCCGGGCAAGCTCGAGCATCACCGAGATGCCGGACGCGTTGTCCTCCGCGCCAGGCGCCACCGGAACGGTGTCGAGGTGAGCACCGATCACCACGTGTGGCCCCGTGTCGTCGAAACCCGCCGGATCGGCGATCAGGTTGGCCGATCTCCCTGCCTCGACCGGCGTACCCCATGAGTTGCCGGCCGGCACCCGGACGGTGGTCCGGTGCACCTCGTAGCCGAGCTTCTCGAACCGATGCTCGACGAAGTCGGCCGCCTCGCGGAAGTTCTTCGACGTCGCCTCCCGTGGCCCGATATCGCCGGCCAGGTGCTCGATGTCGCGCAGTACCGCCCGCGCGTCCACGCTCGGCGGCTTGCTCGGGCTGGGGAAGGGGCTCGCCGTGGTGGCTGGGGTCGCGGGCGTGGCCGATGTCGCCGGCGTTGTGGTCGCTGGCGATGTTGCGGTCGCTCGCGATGTTGCGGTCGTCGCCGATGTCGGATTCGGACTCGGCCCGGTGTGTTCGGCCGAGCAGCCGCCGGCTACCAGGGCAACCAGCATCGCGCCCGCGCCGAGTGTCTTCGTAGCACACGTCCGAGGACAGTCAGCCATCCCGCGATGGTACGTGCGCTCTGCCGGCGGCCCGCCGACAGAACTGTGCGCCCCGGCGGCCTACTCTGCGCCTCGGCGCCGAGGCGCAGAGTTGCCCTCGAAGGCGCAGAGTTGCCGATGAGGAGAGAAGTGCCACCGTCAGCGGAGCCGACGTACCTCGCGGTTGACCGCCGCCCGCGCCGACGGCGCAAGGCCTGCCGTTCGCTCGAAGGCGCGTAGCAGTCGGTCACGGATCACCTCTGGTCGCTCGAGGTCGGCCCAGGTCCATCGGACAACCTGCCAGCCCCGGTCTCGGAGGGCGTCCTCACGCATCTTCTCCGCATACACCGCGTCGCCGCCGGTCTGACCCGGCCGGAGAAGGCGGTCGTATTTGACCTTGCCGTCGAACTCGCCGAGGGTCCGTTGCTCCTCCCAACCGAAGTCGCACCGCGCGAGCAGGAAGCCGTTCTCGTCATACACCTCGTACTGGAGCTCCGGTGCTGGAATGCCCTGCTCGAGAAAGCGAACCCTGCTGAACGACTCACCTACGCTCTCGCTCCGCGGATCCATGAAGCCGCAACTGCGTTGGGCCGCCCGAACGCCTGGCCAGCTCCGCATCCTCGCCAACCCGTTGCGGAGCGCCTCGGGATCCAGACCGAGGGCCAGCGCCCGATCGCCGGCGCTGACCGCCTGCTGGAACGGGACCGTCCGGGCGAGATCGAGCACGGTACGCGCGATCGAGGTGACCGCCACCCCGTTCACTCTGATGACATCCGAGTCGCGGAGCGGCGCCGCGTGGACATGGACGAGGCGGCGCCGATGGCCACCGCTGGCGATGGAGCGGGTGACGTGAACCCTGTCCAGTGCGCCTCTCCAGACAGGCAGAGCATGCACGACGGCCGCCGATCCATGGCTGACCACAGCACCGGGATGGAGTCCTGGCAGCGCTGCAGCGATGAGTTGGCGGTGGCGATTCTCGGCGGACGCGTCGGGCGGCAGCGGCTCGGCATAAGCGCCGCGGCGGACTCGGGCCAGATCCTGATCACGGACACGCCGCGCCAGGTCGTACTTCGCCCAACCTCGTTCGAACAGCTCGCCGGTCGACATCACCTCGTTCATGTCCTGACTCTCGCGAAATCGGCCCGCCTCGGTTCACCAGTACCGTGAGCCTGTGGATATCGCCGAATCGGCCCGAATCCTGTGGACAACTCCCACAACCGGCGTATGCGTCCAGTCGCCGACCGAACACTATGCCGTCCTAGCTTCCTTCCGGATAGCAAGATGGGGCTTGTCGCTGCCCGGATCGGCACCGGCATGCGACTACAGTGCAACACGTGCGTAACAGCGCCATCCTCGTAGTTAGCCAGCGTGTCGGCTGAGTTCAGACTCACCACCGACGCGCTCCCTCGTCTGCCTTCCGGCGGCGGGGGTTTTTTCTTGGCCGGGCAACGGTGGGGAAGCGACCACGAGCGACGGGCGTACGATCGCGAGACGAAGGGAATTCCCATGGTGGGCAAGGAGAGTGCGATGGTCGACGACGACGTGACCGCAGCGCCGATCACCGGCGCACAGGCGTTGGTGAGATCTCTGGAGCTGGTCGGAGCCGACACGGTCTTCGGCATCCCGGGCGGCGCGGTCCTTCCGCTGTACGACCCGCTGTTCGACTCCCCGGCCGTCCGCCACATCCTCGTCCGTCACGAGCAGGGCGCCGGTCACGCGGCGGAAGGCTACGCGGTGGCGACCGGCAAGGTCGGCGTCTGCATTGCCACGTCTGGTCCGGGCGCGACCAACCTGGTGACTCCGATCGCCGACGCCTACATGGACTCGGTGGCGATGGTGGCCATCACCGGCCAGGTCGCGAGCCCGGCGATCGGCACGGATGCGTTCCAGGAGGCCGACATCCGCGGCATCACGATGCCGATCACCAAGCACAACTTCCTCGTCACCAAGGCGGAGGACATCCCGGCCGCGATCGCGAGCGCGTTTCACATCGCCGGCACCGGCCGACCCGGGCCCGTGCTCGTCGACGTCACCAAGGATGCTCTGCAGGGCCGGTCCGGCTTCACCTGGCCGCGCGAGCTCGATCTCCCCGGCTATCACCCGGTGCTCAAGCCGCATGGCAAACAGGTCCGCGAGGCGGCCAGGCTGATCAGCGAGTCCCGCCGGCCCGCGCTGTACGTCGGCGGCGGCGTCGTCAAGGCCCGCGCCTGGGACGAGCTCAAGGAGCTGGCCGAGCTCACGGGGATTCCCGTCATCACGACGCTGATGGCCCGGGGCGTCTTCCCCGACAGCCATCCGCAGAACATGGGCATGCCCGGCATGCACGGCACGGTCGCCGCCGTCGGTGCCCTGCAGCGCTCGGATCTGCTCATCTCGCTCGGCGTCCGGTTCGACGACCGCGTGACGGGAAAGCTGTCGTCGTTCGCGCCCCTGGCGAAGGTCATCCACGCCGACATCGATCCGGCCGAGATCTCCAAGAACCGACAGGCCGACGTGCCGATCGTGGGTGACGTGAAGGAGGTCATCGCCGAGCTGTTGCTGTTGCTCCGGAACGGACCACTGCCGGATGTGGCCGACTGGGCGACGTACCTGAAAGACCTCAAGCGGCGTTATCCGACCGGCTACGACCTGCCGGAGGACGGCAGTCTCTCGCCACAGCACGTGATCAAGCGGATCGGGGAGCTGACCGGGCCGGACGCGTACTATGCCGCCGGAGTGGGTCAGCACCAGATGTGGGCCGCGCACTACCTGCCGTTCGAGCTGCCCGGGCGGTGGCTGAACTCCGGTGGACTCGGCACGATGGGTTACTGCGTGCCTGCGGCGATGGGCGCGAAGGTCGGCCGGCCGGACAAGATCGTCTGGGGTATCGACGGCGACGGCTGCTTCCAGATGACCAACCAGGAGCTCGTCACCTGTGCCCTGGAAGGGATCCCCGTCAAGATCGCGGTGATCAACAACCAGAGTCTCGGCATGGTGCGACAGTGGCAGACCTTGTTCTACGAGGGCCGCTACTCCAACACCGACCTGAAGACCAACCGGGTGCCCGACTTCCCCAAGCTGGCCGAGGCGATGGGTTGTGTCGGTCTGCGGGCCGAGGACCCCGAGGACGTCGACTCGGTGATCGAGAAGGCGTTGTCGATCAACGACGTGCCGGTGGTGGTGGAGTTCGTCGTGCACAAGGACGCCATGGTCTGGCCGATGGTCGCTTCCGGCGCCAGCAACGACGAGATCAAGGTCGCCCGTGACATGGCCCCGGCGTGGGATGACGAGGTGCTGTGATGAGTGACGTGATCGCCAAGCGAACGCTCAGCGTGCTGGTGGAGAACAAGCCGGGTGTGCTGGCGCGGATCGCCGGCCTGATCTCACGCCGTGGCTACAACATCGAGTCACTCGCGGTCGGCCCGACCGAGCATCCCGAGATGTCGCGGATCACGCTGTCGGTCGCGGTGGATGATGTCGTGCTCGAGCAGATCACCAAGCAGCTCAACAAGCTGATCGAGGTGATCAAGATCGTCGAGCTGGAGGAGACCGCGGTCCGGCGCGAGCTCGCGCTGGTCAAGGTCCGCGCGACCGCAGAGACCCGCGGCCAGCTGATCGAGATCATCGGTCTCTTCCAGGCCAAGGCCGTCGATCTCACCGCCGACGTGATCACGGTCGAAGCCACCGGCAGCCCTGCGAAGCTGGAGGCACTGCTCAAGCTGCTCGAGCCGTACGGGATCCGGGAGCTCGTCCAGTCCGGTCTGGTTGCCCTCGGCCGTGGTAGCCGGTCGATCAGCGATCGGACCACCCGCTCGGACCGTCAGAAGACCATCCGCGCCATCTAGCCGGACCGAGCGCCATAATGGCGCCGGTCACACCACCGAACCCAGACCCCCACCGAGGAGACCTGCCCGTGCCCGCACAGATGTTCTACGACTCCGACGCCGACCTCTCCGTGATCCAGGGCCGCAGTGTCGCGGTCCTCGGCTTCGGCAGCCAGGGCCACGCGCACGCCCTGTCCCTGCGCGACTCCGGCGTCGATGTCCGGGTCGGCCTGGCCGAGGGCAGCAAGAGCCGCGCCAAGGCAGAGGCCCAGGGGCTCCGGGTGCTGACGCCGTACGAGGCCTGCGAAGAGGCCGATCTGATCATGGTCCTCACCCCGGACCCGTCGCAGCGCAAGCTCTACACCGAAGCGATCGAACCCAACCTCGTGCCCGGCGACGCGCTGTTCTTCGCGCACGGCTTCAACATCCGCTACGGCTACATCACCCCGCCGGAAGGCGTCGACGTCGCACTCGTCGCGCCGAAAGGTCCGGGTCACCTCGTTCGCCGTGAGTACGCGGAGGGTCGCGGTGTGCCGGTGCTCGTCGCGGTCGAGCAGGACGCCAGCGGCAACGCGTGGGACCTCGCACTGAGCTATGCCAAGGCGATCGGCGGCCTGCGCGCCGGCGGGATCAAGACCACCTTCACTGAGGAGACCGAGACCGACCTGTTCGGTGAGCAGGCGGTGCTCTGTGGCGGCGCCAGCGCGCTGGTGATGGCGGGCTTCGAGACACTGACCGAGGCCGGTTACCAGCCGGAGGTCGCATATTTCGAGTGCCTGCACGAGCTCAAGCTGATCGTCGACCTGATGTACGAGGGCGGCATCGCCAAGCAGCGGTGGAGTGTCTCCGACACCGCCGAGTATGGCGACTACGTCTCCGGGCCGCGGGTGATCGACGCGCACGTGAAGGAGAACATGAAGGCCGTCCTCGCCGACGTACAGAACGGCGCCTTCGCCAAGCGGTTCATCGACGACCAGGACGCCGGCGCGCCGGAGTTCACGAAGCTCCGGGCCGAGGGTGAGGCTCATCCGATCGAGGCCACCGGGCACGAGCTCCGCGGTCTGATGGCCTGGGTCAAGAGCCACGACGACGACTACGTCGAAGGCACCGCCGCCCGCTGACACTGCGGTCCCCGAAAACTGGTCGCGTACAACATCGACACGCCGACGAGACATGTTGTAAGCGACCACTTTTCGGGGACGTGAACCGCGCGCTGACCTTCGTCGAGGGTCTGCCGATGCTCAGCGGGACTTGATCGAGATCCCGACCACCAGGTTGCCGTCCGCCGTCTTCCCTGTGCCGACGGCCCAGAGCCGGCTGGCGGCGTGCTCGGACTCCACCACCGCATCGTCGTTGGCCATCACACAGACCGAGGTCAGACCCGTGGTGTCCATCGGTGCCGCGCGCGTGCCGCACGTGCCGAACGATGCCTGCAGCGCCTTCTGAGCGGCCGCCGCATCGGCGGCCGGCACGATCAGCGACGCGTTGAGCTGGTAGTCGTGGGTCGCGGTGTATGTCCCCTCCTTGACCACGGTCGAGTCCGGCAGATCGATCTCCGCCCAGTACTCGACGTCGGCCAGGTTCAGCGGCGAGCAGACATACCCAGTCAAGGTGTTCCTGCACTGGGATCCGCGGTCGGAGGTGAACGGAAAGTACGGGACTCCCCATCCGCCTGCGTGCCGGAGCAGGATGACCGCGACGATGCCGATGAAGAGAGCCATCCCGACGATCCCGACGAGCACGCGGACGGGCTTCGGGAGTGAGGACATGCGCCCCACCCTACGGATCGGGGCCGGCTCGCGCCGGATCTGCGCTGTGTTGTCCGGCTCGCGCCGGATCTGCGCTGTGTCCGGCTCGCGCCCGCTCCGCGCCTCTGAGACTCTGCCTTGCTCCCTTACTCGCAGCCGCAGATTCCTGCCTGCTGCCGCCGGTCTGCGCTCGGGCTGCTCGTTCAGTCGCAAAGCAGAGCCCGGCGCTGCGCTGCCCGACCCTCGCCGGTGGATGTCCGGCTCGCGCCCGCTCCGCGCCTCTGAGACTCTGCCTTGCTCCCTTACTCGCAGCCGCAGATTCCTGCCTGCTGCCGCCGGTCTGCGCTCGGGCTGCTCGTTCAGTCGCAAAGCAGAGCCCGGCGCTGCGCTGCCCGACCCTCGCCGGTGGATGTCCGGCTCGCGCTCGCTCGCACTTCGCTCATCGGCAACTCTGCGCCTCCGCGGGTGACTTTGCGCCTCGGCGCCGAGGCGCAGAGTAGGCCGCCGAGGCGCACAGTTGTCTCGGGGTACCGGCTCGGGGTGGATGTCCAGGTAGCTCAGCGGCGCACGGCGACGATCACGGAGGTGTCTTCGGCGACCATCACGTCGACGCTGGTGAAGCGTTCGTCGGCCAGCCACTGCTGACGGACGATGTCCACCCGGCCGCCGGCGATCGGCGGCCACCCGGCGCAGGGCACGAAGTCGTCGAGCACGATCATTCCGCCGGGCTCGACCAGGTCGATGATGTCCTCGCGCGGCCAGGTCTTCGCGCTCGCCGCATCCAGGAAGATCAGCGAGAAGGGGCCGTGCTGGCCCAGACTGGTCCAGTCCGCGTGCATCACGTCGATGTCGTCGTCGGCGAACATCGCCATCACGCCGTGGGCGAGCCCGGGGTCGAGCTCAGCGGTGATCACTCGGGTGTTTTTCGGGGCGCCGCTGCGCAGCCAGGCAGCCCCGACCCCGCAGCCGGTACCGCACTCCGCGATCGTGCCTGTACGGGTCGCCGCCAGCGTCGCGAGCAGTCGGCCGGTCTCGCTGCGGGACGTCTGGACGTAGCCGCGTTCGAGGGACATGCGGAGCGCACGGACAACCAGCGGAGGGAGATCCGGCGGTGCGCTCACACCAGCAGGGTCCGGCAACAGTGCCGTTCGTGGACAGTGTGTCCACGATGTAAGACCTCACGGAAACTCGGTCGCGGTCGATACTCGTGCGTCCTAGTATTTTGCTGACAGCTTCCCGACGACCACCGTGAGATTCGATCATGTACGAGATGTACCCCGATGCCTGGACGGATGAGCAAGCCAACCGTCAACGCCGGCACGACGGCAGTCAGCCACGGCGCCGCGCCCGCAAGCCGCACTCGGTCGTACCAACGGTGATCCTCGAGCAGTCGGAGCTGTCCAAGGACGACCAGCAATCCTGAGGTCCCCGCCAAGAGCGGGTGAGGGTCGGGTAGCGGGGCGGGCGCGAACCGGCACAATAGGGGCATGATTGCCCTTCAGCCGTTCGGTCGAACTGGTCACCAGAGCACGCGGGTCATCTTCGGCGCAGCGGCGCTGAGTGAAGTCAGCCAGGACGATGCCGATCGCACGCTCAGCTACATCGCGGAGCGCGGGATCAACCACATCGACACCGCGGCGAGCTACGGCGAGGCCGAGCTCCGGCTCGGGCCCTTCTTGGAGCAGCACCGGGATGCGTACTTCCTGGCGACCAAGACTGGGGAGCGGACTCGCGACGCGGCGTACGCGGAGATCTGCCGCTCGCTCGAACGACTGCGTACCGACCACGTCGACCTGATCCAGCTGCACAACCTCGTCGACGAAGACGAGTGGCGCACGGCGTACGCACCTGGTGGCGTGCTGGAGGCGGCGGTTCGGGCCCGCGACGAGGGATCTGGTCTCGCATATCGGCGTCACCGGCCACGGCGTGACGGTCGCGCGTCAGCACATCCGATCACTGGCGGAGTTCGACTTCGCGTCCGTACTGCTGCCGTACAACTTCCCGATGACTCGCAACGCCGCGTACCTCGACGACTTCGACGAGCTGCTGGCGATCTGCGAGGAGCGCGAGGTCGCTGTGCAGACGATCAAGTCGATCACCCGCGCACCGTGGGGTGATCAGAAACCGACGACCAGCACCTGGTACGAGCCTCTCCAAGATCAAGACGCGATCGATGTCGCGGTGCACTGGGTCCTCGGTCGTCCCGGGATCTTCCTCAACACGGTCGGCGACATCAGCCTGCTGCCGAAGGTCGTCGATGCGGCCGAGCGATTCGACCGTCGGCCTGGTGATCACGAGATGGCCGAGTTGGAGCAGGCCTGGGGGATGGAGCCCCTGTTCGTCTGAGGGCGCTCGTCTGAGGGCGTTTCGTCTGGGGGCTGTTCGTCTGGGGCTGTTCGGCTGAGGTTCCGGGAGGGGAGCGCAGCATGGCGGAGATGAAGTCAGCGCCGTCATCGGCCCGCAAGGTCGTGGTCGCCAGCCTGATCGGCACCTCGTTGGAGTGGTACGACTTCTTCATCTATGGCACCGCCGCCGCGCTGGTGTTCAACAAATTGTTCTTCCCGAGCTTCGAGCCGCTGGTCGGCACCCTGCTGGCCTTCACGACGTACGCGGTCGGTTTCATCGCGCGCCCGCTGGGCGGCGTGATCTTCGGGCACTACGGCGACAAGCTCGGCCGCAAGAACGTGCTGGTCGTCACCCTGCTGCTGATGGGCATCTCGACCTTCGGAATCGGTGTCCTTCCGACCCACGCAACAATCGGGGTCTGGGCGCCGGTCCTGCTGGTTCTGTTGCGGTTCGTGCAGGGACTCGGCCTGGGCGGGGAGTGGGGCGGCGCGGTGCTGATGACGCTGGAATCGGGAAATCCCGCAGCGTCGCGGTCTCAACGCCAGCTGGCCTCAGGTCGGGGTGCCGATCGGGCTCCTCCTCGCCAACGCGGTGCTCTCGCTGATGGGCGCGATCACCACCGACGAAGCCTTCCTGGCCTGGGGCTGGCGGGTGCCGTTCCTGCTCAGCGGCCTGCTGGTGCTCGTCGGTCTCTGGATCCGGCTGACCATCGCCGAGAGTCCGCTGTTTCGCGAGGTCGAGGTCTCGGAAGCCAAGGCGGCCGCGCCGATCGTGGAGGTGCTGCGTCGCTATCCCAAGCAGGTGCTGCTCGCGATCGGTGCCCGAGTCGGAGTGGATGTCGCGTTCTACACCTTCGTGCTGTTCATCACGACGTACGTCGCTACCTACCTCGGGCTTCCACGGCGAGTACGCCCTGAATGCCGTGCTGATCGCGGCCGCCATCCAGGTGGCGGCGATCCCCTTCTTCGGTCATTTGTCAGACCGGTTCGCCCGGCGGCCCGTGTATCTCTTCGGAGCCATCGGTGCGGCGGTCTGGGTCTTCGTCTTCTTCGCCTTGATCGACACCGGGCAGTTCGTGCTGATCTTGCTCGCGGCGGTCGTCGCACTGATCTTCCATGCCGCGATGTACGGCCCACAGGCGGCGTTCATCGCCGAGATGTTCCCGACGAAGGTGCGCTACACCGGTGCCTCGATGGGCTATCAGCTGGCCGGCATCCTGGGTGGTGCGCTGGCCCCGATCATCTCGGTCGCGCTGCTCGATCGATTCGACACCTCGGTCGTCGTCTCGGTCTACGCGGTAGCGATGCTGCTCGTCACGATCATCTGCGTCTTCGTCGCGCCGGAGACCTCCAAGATCGACTTGACGGCCGACAGCGAGGGGGTGCGGCGATGAGCTCGGCCCGGGTCGACCTGAACAGTGACCTGGGGGAGGGGTTCGGCATCTGGCGCCTCGGCGACGATGACGCCCTGCTCGACATCGTCACCAGCGCGAACGTCGCCTGCGGGTTCCATGCCGGCGACCCGGACATCCTGCGCCGGGTGTGTGCCCGCGCCGCCGAGCGAGGGGTCGTGATCGGCGCGCAGGTGAGTTATCGAGATCTTGCCGGGTTCGGCCGGCGATCCATCGACGTACCGGCGGCGAGCCTGACCAACGACGTCCTCTACCAGCTCGGGGCGCTCGACGCGTTCGCGAGGGTGGCGGGCACTCGCGTGAAGTACGTGAAGCCGCACGGCGCGCTCTACAACCGGATCGTGCACGACGAGGAGCAGGCGGCCGCGGTGGTTGCCGCGGTACGGGCGTACGATTCCGCGCTGCCGGTGCTCGGACTGCCAGGCTCGGCGTGGCTCCGGCTGGCCGAGGAGGCGGGTCTTGCCGTCGTCGGAGAGGCGTTCGCCGATCGGGGCTACACCGCGACGGCGACGCTGGTGCCGCGGACCGAACCGGAAGCACTGGTCACCGACGTCGACGAGGTCGCGCAACGGGTGGTGCGGATGGTCACCGCAGGCGTCGTCACGGCTGTCGACGGCTCCGATGTCGCGGTGGCAGCCGGATCGGTCTGTGTGCACGGCGACTCGCCGGGGGCGGTGGCCATGGCCGTGGCGGTCCGAGATGCGCTGTCCCGCGCCGGTGTCGAGATCGCTCCCTTCGTCTCTCTTTGGCCTCGTGAGGGTGTGCAGGCACACGGCGAAGTGGATCTCTGACCCGGCTCGGTGACTCCAGGGTGGTGGGTGCGGAGGTGTCAAGTGGTCTGTGTAAACACTTCGACGGAAGTGAGCACGGATGATGGATGTTGTGGCATCGAGCACAAGGGCGCCGGAGGCGCTGGGGCGGTCTGAGGAGCCGCCGGTGACCGCCCAGGAGGCGGTGGACAAGATGGTTCAGGCGGGCTTGCTGGACGATCTGATGAACCAGGTCGAGGGCGGCGATCTGCGGCTGACCGGGGAGGGCGGGTTTCTGCCGGAGCTGGTGAAGCGGGTGCTGGAGGCTGGGCTGCAGACAGAGTTGACCGACCATCTGGGTTATGAGAAGCATGACCGGGCCGGACACGGGTCGGGGAATTCCCGCAACGGGTTCACCCCGAAACGGTTGGGGACCGAGGTCGGTGACCTCGAGCTTGCCACACCGCGGGACCGGAACGGCAGCTTCGAGCCGCGGCTGGTGACGAAGGGGCAGCGTCGGGTCGGCGGCCTGTCGGACATGATCGTCTCGTTGTATGCGGGTGGGATGACGATCCGTGACATCCAGGCGCATCTGGAGCGGACATTGGGCACCCAGTTGTCGCACGAGACGATCGCGAACATCACCGATGTCGTGCTGGAGGAGGTGAAAGCCTGGCAGTCGCGGCCGTTGGAGGCGGTGTATCCGATCGTCTACTTCGACGCCTTGGTGGTGAAGGTCAAGGAGTCCCATCAGGTCCGTAACAAGGCGGCGCACCTGGCCGTCGGGGTCGACTGTGACGGAATCAAGCATGTGCTCGGGATCTGGGTCCAGGCCAGCGAGGGCGCGAAGTTTTGGGCCGGGGTGCTCGCCGAGCTCCGCAATCGGGGCGTGAAGGATGTTCTGATCGCCTGCTGCGACGGGCTGACCGGCTTCCCGGATGCGATCGAGGCGACCTGGCCGGACGCGGTGGTCCAAACCTGTGTGGTGCACCTGATCAGGGCATCGATGCGGTTCGTCTCCTACACCGACCGGAAGGCGGGGGTGTCAGATCGTCTGTGTAAGCAATCCCGAGGGGAGAGTGAGCACATGATGAATGCCAGACCACTGGGAGAAGATCGGGACCGGGTGGACGAGGCGTTGGAGCCGGGTCCGTTCGGTGAGCCGAGATCGCAGGCCGAGGCAGCTCGACGAGCGGTCGATGAGATGGTCGAGGCCGGTCTGTTGGACACGGTGCTGGCCGGGGTGGACACCGGCGAGCTCAGGCTGACCGGGGAGGGCGGGTTCCTCCCGGAGATGCTGAAACGCGCGTTGGAGGCAGGTCTGCGGGTGGAACTGTCGGATCATCTCGGCTATGAGAAGGGCGACCCGGCCGGCCACGGGTCAGGGAACTCCCGCAACGGCACGACTCCGAAACGGTTGGGCACCGAGGTCGGCGACATCGACCTGGCCACCCCGCGGGACCGTAACGGCACCTTCGACCCGAAGCTGATCGGCAAGGGCCAACGCCGCCTCGACGGCCTGTCGGAGATGATCATCAGCCTGTATGCGAAGGGGATGACGGTCCGCGACATCCAGCACCATCTGCAGGCCACGATCGGTTCGGAGCTGTCGCACGAGACGATCTCCAACATCACCGAGGCCGTCGCCGGGGAGGTCAAGGCCTGGCAGGCCCGGCCGCTGGACCCGGTCTATCCGATCGTGTTCTTGGATGCGTTGGTGGTGAAGGTCCGCGACGGCCACCAGGTGCGGAACAAGGCCGCCCATATCGCGGTCGGTGTCGATACCGACGGGATCAAGCACGTCCTCGGGATCTGGGTCCAAGCCACCGAAGGGGCGAAGTTTTGGGCCGGAGTGTGCGCCGAGCTGGCCAACCGCGGCGTCCGGGACGTGTTGATCGCCTGCTGCGACGGATTGTCGGGGTTCCCGGAGGCGATCGAGGCGACCTGGCCGAACACGGTCGTGCAGACGTGCACGGTCCACCTGATCAGGGCCTCGCTGCGGTTCGTGCCCGACGCCGACCGCAAGGCCGTCGCCAAGACGCTGCGGCTGATCTACACCGCTCCCACCGCCGCGGCGGCGGCTCAGGAGCTGGACGGGTTCGCTGACTCGGTCTGGGGTCACAAGTACCCGGCCGCGGTCAAGGTCTGGCGGGACGCGTGGGAGAGGTTCATCCCGTTCCTGGAGTTCCCGCCGGCCCTGCGGAAGATCATCTACACCACCAACAGCATCGAGTCGCTGAACTACCAGCTCCGCAAGATCATCAAGAACCGGGGCCACTTCCCCAACGACGACGCCGTGGTGAAGCTGTTGTGGCTGGCGATCCGCGACATCGAGGACAAACGCGCCCGCGAACGAGCCAAGGAGGCCGGCCGACCGAAGGGACAGCCACGCAAAGCACCGGCGAAGCTCGTCGAGGGAGCCCAAGTCCAGGGCTGGAACCCGGCCCTGGGAGCCCTGTCCATCGCCTTCCCGGGCCGGCTGGACGCCGCCTTGTGACCATCCCCGAGAAGGCGCTGGAGCAGGCCCGCGACGTTGCCGACGACGATCAGCAGACCGTCGAGAACCCGCAGGCCCACGTCGACGAGCTCGTCGCCGTCATGACCGAGATCCTCGACCAGAAACACCCGCTACCAACCACGACCAACAACACCACTTACACAGAAAACTTGACAACCTCCGGAAGGCCGTCGCGGCGGCCCTGCGGCCGATCTACACTGCCGCCACCGAAGCGGCCGCGGCGCAGGAGCTGGACATCTTCGAAGGCAGCAACTGGGGTAAGAAGTACCCGGCCGCGGTCCGGGTCTGGCGCGCCGCCTGGGAGAGGTTCATCCCGTTCCTGGAGTTCCCGCCGCCGGTGCGGAAGATCATCTACACCACCAACAGCATCGAGTCGTTGAACTATCAGCTGCGGAAGATCATCAAGAACCGGGGCCACTTCCCCAACGACGACGCGGTGATCAAGTTGTTGTGGCTGGCGATCCGCGACATCGAGGACAAACGGGCCCGGCAACGGGCCAAGCAGGCCGGCCGGCCCAAGAACGAACGCAGCGCCCCCGGCAAACTCGTCGAGGGTGCCACGGTGCAGGGCTGGAACGCCGCCTACGGCGCGCTCAGCCTGGCCTTTCCTGGCCGTTTGGAGCCGGCGCTGTGACCGGGGAGGCTCGCACGGCGGGGTTCCTCCATGTCCAGCCCAGCCCGGCCGGCGCGCAGCCGCGGTCAACCCGGCAGCACAACCTGCCAGATCCGCCCAGACTTGACCGCGGCGAGCACCGGCACACCATCGACCGTGGAGGAACCCCGCCCCAGACCGTCGACCGCAACCACACCGCTCCGACGAACAGGAGGCACGAAGCCCACCACCACTAAGAAGATCAACAACCCCGTTTACACAGGGGACTTGACAGGCTCTCTGGCCG
>CAWCOM010000008.1:0-39481 GCA_963797165.1 uncultured Actinomycetota bacterium | reverse complement strand
GGCGATCCGAACACTCCGGAACGCCTTGTACTCCGAGCCGTCCGGGCGACGCTTGGTCACCTCGGCCCGGTCGTAACCCACCCGGGTCACGACCTCGTCGCCCTTGTCGTTCTTGACGAGCAGCTGGACGTTCGATGCGTGGATCGGCGCCTCCTGCGAGACGATCCCGCCCTTCGTCGTCTGCCGTCCCTGCGGTTGCGCCGACGTGTCGCGGACGTGCCGCTTGACGATGTTCACACCGGCAACGGTCACCCGGTGACGCTCGGGGTAGACGGCGATGACCTCACCGACCGCACCCTTGTCCTTGCCGGCGATGACCTTGACCCGGTCACCCTTCACCACGTGCAGCTTGTTGGCTGCCATTCAGATCACCTCCGGGGCGAGCGAGATGATCCGCATGAAGCGCTTCTCGCGCAGCTCGCGACCGACCGGCCCGAAGATGCGGGTGCCGCGCGGCTCGCCGTCAGCGCGCAGGATCACGGCCGCGTTCTCGTCGAACTTGATGTACGAACCGTCGGCACGCCGACGCTCCTTGACGGTGCGAACGACGACCGCCTTGACAACGTCGCCCTTCTTCACGTTGCCGCCGGGGATCGCGTCCTTGACGGTGGCGACGATGACGTCGCCGATGCCGGCGTAGCGACGCCCGGAGCCGCCGAGCACCCGGATGCAAAGGATCTCCTTTGCACCGGTGTTGTCGGCGACCTTGAGCCGCGACTCCTGCTGGATCATCTTCTGTCTCCTGGTTGTCTCACTGGTTCCCCCGCCTCGTCTTCGCGATCAGCGGGGGCCTGGTGGAACGGATGGGATTTTCACTCCGACTTGTCAGCGTCAAGAACGGTTCTGGCCGCTTCTGACGCTGACAACTCGGGGTTGGTTACTTGGCCTTCTCGAGGACGGCGACCAGACGCCAGCGCTTGGTGGCGCTGAGCGGCCGGGTCTCCATGATCCGGACGCGGTCGCCCACACCCGCGGAGTTGGTCTCGTCGTGCGCCTTGAGCCGCGCGGTCTGGCGGAGCACCTTGCCGTACAGGCGGTGCTTCACCCGGTCCTCGACGGCGACCACGATGGTCTTGTCCATCTTGTCGCCGACGACATAACCCTCGCGGACCTTGCGCCGACCGCGCTCGCTGTCGGGTGCCGAGGTCTGCCCTTCGACAGTCTCAGGACTCGCTGTGCTCGTTCGGTCACGGCTTGCACGGTCTCACTCACGTTCTCACTCATCTCAGGCCTTCACTTCTTCCTCCCACGGTCGCGTCCTCGGCGTCGGGGTCCTCCACGATCCCGAGATCGCGCTCGGTCAGCACGGTGTAGATCCGGGCGATGTCCTTACGGACGGCGCGCAGCCGGCCGTGCGACTCCAGCTGCCCGGTTGCGGACTGGAAGCGGAGCGTGAACAGCTCCTCCTTCAGCTCGGTCACCTTGGTGTTGAGCTCGGAGCGGCTGAGCCCGCGCAGCTCGGCCGCGGTCGGTGCCTTGGCCATCAGATCTCACCTGTTTCGCGCTTGATGAAGCGTGCCTTCATCGGCAGCTTGTGAATGGCGAGGCGCATCGCCTCGCGGGCGACGTCCTCCTGCACGCCCGAGAGCTCGAAGAGCACCCGGCCGGGCTTGATGTTCGCGATCCACCACTCCGGCGAACCCTTGCCGGAACCCATCCGGGTCTCGGCCGGCTTCTTGGTCAGCGGACGGTCAGGGTAGACGTTGATCCACACCTTCCCGCCACGCTTGATGTGCCGGGTCATGGCGATACGGGCGGACTCGATCTGCCGGTTGGTGAGGTACGAAGCCTCCAGGGCCTGGATGCCGAAGTCACCGAAGGCCAGCTGAGTGCCGCCCTTGGCAGCACCGGTCCGCGTCGGGTGGTGCTGCTTGCGGAACTTGACCCTACGGGGAACCAACATGACTACGCCTCACTTCCTGCATTCTCGGGCGCACCAACGGTCGCTCCGACAGGGGCGGTCGCCGGAGCGGCCTCGACGGCTGCCTCGGCCGCGCCCTCGGCGCGCCTGCGTCCGCCGCGCTCGGGGCGGTCACCACGCTGCGGGCGATCGCCGCGACCCGGACGACCCGGACGCGAACGGCTACCGGCCGCATTGCGCGCGGCCTTCTGTGCAGCCCGCTCGGCGCGGGTGCCCGACACGTCACCCTTGTAGACCCACACCTTCACACCGATCCGGCCGAAGGTCGTCTTGGCCTCGTGGAAGCCGTAGTCGATGTCGGCCCGCAGGGTGTGCAGCGGCACCCGACCCTCGCGGTAGAACTCCGACCGGCTCATCTCGGCGCCGCCCAGACGACCCGAGCACTGGATCCGGATGCCAAGGGCACCGCCGCGCATCGCGCTCTGCTGCGCCTTGCGCATGGCGCGCCGGAACTGCACCCGAGACGCCAGCTGCTCGGCCACGCCCTGCGCGACGAGCTGCGCGTCGATCTCGGGGTTCTTCACCTCGAGGATGTTCAGCTGCACCTGCTTGCCGGTCAGCTTCTCCAGCTCACCGCGGACACGCTCCGCCTCGGCGCCGTTGCGACCGATCACGATGCCCGGCCGGGCGGTGTAGATGTCGACCCGGACCCGGTCGCGGGTGCGCTCGATCTCCACGCTGGAGATGCCTGCCCGCTCGAGATTCTTGGTCAGCATCCGGCGGATCTTGACGTCCTCGCCGATGTAGTCGGCGTACAGCTTGTCGGCGTACCACCGGCTCTTGTGATCGGTGCTGATGCCCAGACGGAAGCCGTACGGGTTGATCTTCTGACCCATGCTCAGGCCTCCTTCCGGCCGGAGGCCGAGACGGTCGAATTGCTCTCTTTGGGCTCGACGACGACGGTGATGTGGCTGGACCGCTTGAGGATCCGGCTCGCGCTGCCCTTGGCGCGCGGTCGGATCCGTCGCATCGTCATGCCCTCGTCGACGAAGATCTGCGACACGAACAGGTCGTCACGACGCAGGTTGTCGGTGTGCTC
Organism: uncultured Actinomycetota bacterium; assembly: GCA_963797165.1. Classification (GTDB taxonomy): domain Bacteria; phylum Actinomycetota; class Actinomycetes; order Propionibacteriales; family Propionibacteriaceae; genus Microlunatus. The sequence continues at coordinate 36,521 of CAWCOM010000008.1, read as the reverse complement.
TGCATTGGCGACGGCGCTGGCCAGCACCTTGTAGACCGGCTCGCTCGCGGCCTGCGGCGCGAACTGCAGCGTGATCAGGGCGTCGTTGACGTCCATCCCGCGGACGACGTCGGTGACCCGGCGGGCCTTCTGCGCCGACACCCGGACACCGCGCGCGACTGCGTAGGAGCCGGGCCGGTCGCCGAGCAGCGTCTCGCGACGACTCGGCCGCGGTGCCTTCTCTGAAGTACTCATCTCAATTCCCTTTGATCCCGCCGGCTCAGCGCCGGCGAGCCTTCCGGTCGTCCTTGATGTGTCCGCGGAAGGTCCTGGTCGGCGCGAACTCGCCGAGCTTGTGACCGACCATCGAGTCGGTGATGAAGACCGGCACGTGCTTGCGACCGTCGTGCACCGCGATGGTGTGACCGATCATGTCGGGCACGATCATCGAGCGGCGCGACCAGGTCTTGATCACGTTCTTGGTCCCGCGCGTGTTCTGACCCTCGACCTTCTTGGCCAGGTGGTCGTCGACGAACGGACCCTTCTTCAGGCTGCGTGGCATCTGCTTCCGTGCTCCCTACTCAGCGCTTCTTGCCGGTCTTGCGACGGCGGACGATCTGGCGGTTGCTCGCCTTGTTGGGGTTGCGGGTGCGACCCTCGGGCTTGCCCCACGGCGTCACCGGGTGACGACCGCCGGACGTCTTGCCCTCACCACCACCGTGCGGGTGGTCGATCGGGTTCATGGCCACACCGCGGACGGTCGGGCGCTTGCCCTTCCAGCGGTTGCGGCCGGCCTTGCCCCAGTTGATGTTGGACTGCTCGGCGTTGCCGACCTCACCGACCGTGGCGCGGCAACGGATGTCGACCATCCGCATCTCACCTGAGGGCATCCGCAGCGTGGCGTTCTTGCCCTCGCGGGCCACCAGCTGGATGCTCGAACCGGCAGAACGAGCCAGCTTGGCGCCACCGCCGGGCCGCAGCTCCACCGCGTGGATGGTCGTGCCGACCGGGATGTTGCGCAGCGGCAGGTTGTTGCCCGGCTTGATGTCGGCGTTCTCTCCGGCCTCGACCGCCGAGCCCTGTCCCAGGCCGTTCGGCGCGATGATGTAGCGCTTCTCGCCGTCGACGTAGTGCAGCAGTGCGACCCGAGCCGTCCGGTTGGGGTCGTACTCGATGTGCGCGACCTTGGCCGGCACGCCGTCCTTGTCGTAGCGCTTGAAGTCGACCAGCCGGTACGCCTGCTTGTGACCGCCACCGATGTGTCGGGTGGTGATCTTGCCGGTGTTGTTGCGTCCGCCGGTCTTCGGGCTCGGCACGACCAGTGCCTTCTCCGGGGTCGAGCGGGTGATCTCGGCGAAGTCGGCCACCGAGGACCCGCGGCGTCCCGCCGAGGTCGGCTTGTACTTGCGAATAGCCATGTTCGTCTCCTGCTGCTCAGGCCGCCGGGCCCGAGAAGATGTCGATCCGCTCGCCGTCGGCCACGGTCACGATGGCCCGCTTGGTGTCGGGTCGCTTGCCGAAGCCGGACCGGGTGCGGCGCCTCTTGCCCGGACGGTTGATCGTGTTCACGTTGAGCACCCGGACCTTGAAGATCTGCTCGACTGCGATCTTGATCTCGGTCTTGTTGGCGCTCGGCGCGACCAGGAACGTGTACTTGTTCTCGTCCAGCAGCGAGTAGCTCTTCTCACTCACCACCGGCGCCAGCAGGACGTCGCGGTGGTCGCGGATCTTGACGGCGCTCACTTGGCGTCCTCCTCATCGGTCTCAGCTGTGCCTTCGGCCGCCAGCTCGGCGTTGCTGGGCTCACTCGTTGCTTCGTCCTCGGCAGCCTCGGACTCGGTGGCCTCGGACTCGGTGGCCTGGGACTCGGTGGCCTCGGACTCGGTGGCGACGGCCTTGACCGACTTGCCACCCACCGGGCCGGCTACGAAGGCATCGAGAGCGGCGCTGGTGAAGACGATCTCGTCGCTGCACAGCACGTCGTACGCGTTCAGCTGGTCGACCGCCAGGGCGTGCACCGATGCGGCGTTGCGCAGGCTCAACCAGGCCAGGTCCTCGTCGCGGTGCAGCACGACCAGCACCTTGGCCGAGGTCGTGGCGCTCTTGATCGCGCCCAGCGCGGTCCGGGTGGACGGGACATCACCGGCGACCAAGTCGGCCACCACATGCACCCGACCCTCGCGAGCACGATCCGACAGGGCACCACGCAGGGCGGCGACGATCATCTTCTTGGGGGTCCGCTGGGCGTAGCCGTGCGGGTGCGGGCCGTGCACGACGCCGCCACCGACGTACTGCGGTGCGCGGACCGAACCCTGACGGGCGCGGCCGGTGCCCTTCTGCCGATACGGCTTCTTGCCACCGCCGCGAACGTCGCCGCGGGTCTTGGTGGAGTGGGTGCCCTGGCGGGCGGCGGCCAGCTGGGCCACCACGACCTGGTGGATCAGCGGGATGTTGGCGGAGACGTCGAACAGCTCGGCGGGAAGCTCGGCCGTGCCGGCCTTGCCACCTGCTGCGTCGATGACGTCGACGGTCTTGGACTCGCTCACGCCACCTCTCCCTTCTTGTTGGCGGTGCGCAGCACGACCAGCCCACCCTTGTTGCCCGGGATCGCTCCCTTGACGAGGATGAGGCCGCGCTCGGCGTCGACCGCGTGGACAGTCAGGTTCTGGACGGTGACCCGCTCGTTGCCCATCCGACCGGCCATCCGGAGGCCCTTGAAGACGCGGCCGGGGGTGGCGCAGCCGCCGATGGAGCCCGGCGAGCGGTGCTTGCGGTGCACACCGTGGGTGGCGCGCAGGCCGTGGAAGCCGTGCCGCTTCATGACGCCGGCGGTGCCCTTGCCCTTGCTGATGCCGGTCACGTCGACGATCTCGTCGGCGCCGAAGACCTCGGCGGTCAGCTCCTGGCCCAGGGTGTACTCGCTGGCGTCGGCGGTGCGGATCTCCACCAGGTGCTTGCGCGGGGTCACATCAGCCTTCTCGAAGTGACCACCCGAGGGCTTGGTCACCTTCTTGGCCTTGATGGCCCCGAAGCCGAGCTGGACGGCGGAGTAGCCGTCGCTGTCCGGCGTCCGGACCTGGGTGACCACGCAGGGCCCGGCCTGGATCACGGTGACGGGGACGACCTTGTTGCTGGCGTCCCACAACTGGGTCATCCCGAGCTTGGTGCCCAGGATGCCCTTCACGGTTCGTTCAGTCTTGGCGCTCATCTGTGCTTACGTCCTCAGAGCTTGATCTCGATGTCGACACCCGCCGGCAGGTCCAGCCGCATCAGCGAGTCGACCGTCTTCGGAGTGGGATCGATGATGTCGATCAGCCGCTTGTGCGTGCGCATCTCGAAGTGCTCGCGGCTGTCCTTGTACTTGTGCGGGGACCGGATGACGCAGTAGACGTTCTTCTCGGTCGGCAGCGGCACCGGGCCGGCCACACGGGCACCCGTACGAGTCACCGTGTCGACGATCTTGCGCGCCGACGAATCGATGACCTCGTGGTCATAGGCCTTGAGCCTGATGCGGATCTTTTGTCCCGCCACAGTTCGTCCTCACTTCTTGCTGCTACCGGTTGTCTCCGACCCCCGAGGTCGGGTGTGTCGCGCTCCATGGACACGCACCACTTGCTGGAAGGCCCTGCAAGGGGTGTCCCGGCTCGGGAAGCCAGGTGGCCCGGGAGTCTCGCGGTTCGGCACGCCTGGCAGTTTGACTCAGTCCTTTCGGACCGATCGACCGCATGGCATGCCCCGGCGACCCCCTCGGAGGCAACCTGACGATTCTGTCAGGTTCTGCGCGCCGGATCAAATCCTCGTCATCCGACCGCTTCTTCGAACGCAGGTTCGACGAGTTGGTCACGGGAGCTCCCGTGACCAGTAGACCAGCCTAGCGGGCACGCCCAAACCGGCGCCGCACAGGCTGACAGGCGTCGATCGAGTGCCGGTAGCGTGAGGTGATGCCCGGTCGAGGTCCTACCAGTCAGAACCACGGCAGTCGATGGTCGCTGTGGTCCCGCGACTCGCTGCTCTCCTTCGGTTCGACGGGCTCGATGCTGTCGATCCTCAGCGTGGGTTCGTTCGGTTCGATCGGCAGCGTCGGCTCGGTTGCCTCGATCGGCTCCGTCGGTGCGTCGCTCAGCGTCGGCAGCCTGCTCAGCAACCTGTCGGCCGGCTCGGTCCTCGCCAACCTCTCGTCCGGCAGCCTGCTGGCGACGAACGAGCGTCGTCCGGCACTCGCCCGGGTGCTCGTCATCGGCGTGGCCAGCGCTGCGATCGTGTTCGCGTTCACTCGGCGACGCTGACCGGATCGATACCACGCCCGAGTCCGGCGTCTCGGCACCATCGATTGTGTCCGCTGCGATATGCCGCGGGATTTCACCTGATTTCCGCACCAGGCGGCTGATCGGCTGGATTTCGGGCCTTCCGGATGCTCTGGAGTGCCGAAATCAGGTTGTCCAGTAGTCCTCCCCTGGCCAAGAGATCGCCGCACCAAAGACGGATCAGCGTGCTGCCCGGAGTTGGTAGACGGTGACACTCACGAAGGACCAGGCCAGACCGCAGAGGGCAGCGGCGGCCAGCAGGGACGGCAACCAGTGGGGTCCGATACCGGTGGCGCCCAGCGCCAGGCAGAGCAGCAGCACGACGCTCTGGGCGACGGCGACGAACTTCCGCAGGACGCTCGGTGTCACCGGCAGGTTCAACGCTGCGAGCCGCAGCGAGCAGAGCCAGTAGGCGTATCGCGCCAGGCCGATCGCCAGCACCCACCAGCCGACGCTGCCTCGAGCGGCGACCGCAACGCAGAGCAGCATGATCATGGCGGCGTCGGTTTCCATGTCGAAGCGGGCACCGAACTCGCTCGCCTCCCCCCTCGCTCGCGCCACCTTTCCATCGACCCCGTCCAGGATCATGCAGCCGACGGCGACGAAGATCAGCAGCCCGACCCCACGGTCGCTCGGGCCCGCGAACAGCCAGGTCCAGGTGAGGGCGGCGATCCACGACGTACCCACCAGTCGAGCCAGGGTGCACCCGTTCGCCCAGCCGAGCCTGCTGTCGCGGCGATGGATCGCGATCAACGCACTCCCGATCAGCACGACGACCATGGCAGCGAGCACGGACCAGATGGTGACGAGCCCGGCGATCAGGAGTCCTCCCGCGCCGACCAGTGCGGCGCCGACTGCCATCAGCAGTGGTGCCCAGGGGACTTCCCGGCGGCCTGGAGCCGGCACGGCGGTGCTGGTCATCCCTGCGTCCTATCAGACCCGGCGCCGAATCGACACCGGGAGCCGGATCGAATCACGTGCATCTGGGCGATGCGGTGCGAAGACGAGCCCGGCGCCGGTCGAATTCCGGCCCATCTGGGCGATGCGGTGCGAAGACGAGCCTGCAACCCACCGGATTCAGCACCATCTGGGCGATGCGGTGCGAAGACGAGGCACCAATCGGTCAGATCCTGCACCATCTGGGCGATGCGGTGCGAAGACGAATCCGGCGCCGGGCAGATCCTGCATCTGGTCGGCGTCAGCCCAGCCAGCCGTTGTCCGTCGCAATCCGGACGGCCTCCGCACGGGACCCGGCGCCGAGCTTGCCCATCGCGGCCGAGAGGTGATTGCGGACGGTGCCCTCGGACAGGAACACCGAGGAGGCGATAGCTGCCGTCGAACCGCCACGCGCGGCGACGGCCAGCACCTGGGTCTCCCGATCGGTGAGCGGGGACGCGCCGATGCTCAGACTGTCGGCGGCGAGCGTCGGATCGACGACCCGTAGCCCGGCGGCGACCCGACGGATACCGTCGACGAGCCGGTCGGCCGGCGAGTCCTTGACCATGAAGCCAACGGCTCCGGCTTCCATCGCACGTCGCAGGTAACCCGGCCGGCCGAACGTGGTGAGGATGATCACCCGGGTCGCCGGTCGGCGCCTGACGATCTCGGCGGTCGCCTCGATCCCGTCCTTCAGCTCGCCATCGCCGGGCATCTGGACATCCATCAAGATCACGTCGGGCTCGTGCTCGGCGGCCAGCGCCACAGCGTCGCCCGGATCACCGGCCAGCGCCACGACCTCGAGATCCGGTTCCAGCCGGACCAGCGCGGCGAGCGCTTCGCGGATGATCGCCTGGTCGTCGGCGATCACGATTCGAATGGTCTCGGCACTCATCGAGCGGCCTGGATCGTCGAAGGCGTTCCGGAGGTGGCGAGCCGTGCGGTGATCACGGTCCCGGCGCCCGGCCGGGAGTCGATGTCGAGCGTGCCCCCTGCGGCCGCCACCCGATCATTCAGGCCGTGCAGGCCGCGGCCGCCGTGGCCCCGGTTGCCGCGGGCACCGGCTCGGCCGACGCCGTCGTCGGCGACCCGGACCTCCGTCGGGCTGACGGTGATCCGACATAGGCCGGCCTCCGCATGCCGGACGACGTTGGTGACGGCTTCGCGGACGACGTACCCGAACAGCTCGCTGACCTCGTCGGACAGCGGAGGAAGGGCGCTGGGCACCTGCGCCTCCACGCCCGCGGCCAGCAGCACGGATCGGGCACTGGCCAGCTCGGTCGCGAGCCGGATCTCGGTCAACCCGGACGCTGTGGCCCGGACATCGGCGAGCGCCTGTCGGGCGATGGACTCGACCTCGGCGATCTGCGCCTTCGCTGCAACCGGATCTGCGTCGATCAGCCTTGCCGCCAGGCCGGACTTGATCGAGATGGCCGTCAGCGAGTGGCCGAGGATGTCGTGCAGGTCTCGACCGATCCGTTCCCGTTCGGCGGCCACCGACAGGGTCGACACCCGCCGTTGCGACTGGGCCAGCTGGTAGGTGATCCGACCGCCCTCGATGCCACCGCCCATTGCCAGCCCGATGCCCACCGCCAGCACGGCGATGAACAGCGCACCGACGTCCTGGCCGATCAGCCAGACCGCCACCAGGAACAAGCCCCAGGCCACGATGGCGAACCGGGACTGGCGCCACGGGATGAGCGCGGCGATGGCGATGGCGACGTACACCCCGTAGTTGGCGAAGCCCCAGCCCCAGACGACCGCACTGCAGATCGTCATCGCGGCGAAGCCGGCGACGAAGGCCCAACGGGCCGTGAAGGTCCCGTCGGCCATGAGGGCGCAGAAGGGATAGGCGACGGCGATCAGAACGAGCGAGAGGATCCGTCCCGCGATCGTGGCGCTCGAGGCTCCCTCGGTCAGACCCGGAACGCTCAGCAGCAGGAAGACCAGTCCGAAGAAGTAGACCCAGACCAGGTTCTGCCGCGCCCGGCGCCACGTCCAGGCCGGCGCCATGTCCGGCCCGCGGTACGCGCTGGGCGCCCTGTGCGGGTCGTCACAGTCGTCGAACGGGGCCGGGCGGAACAGCCCGTTCAGAAACGGTCTTCTCATCGGCCTTCGGTCTTCGGATCGCATCGTCTCAGCGCTTGCTGGTGGCGCCAGCCCGACGATAGCCCAGGGCACCCAGCACGGTCAGCCCCACGGACCAGGCGAGCAGCACCCAGACGCCGGTCCAGGGAAACGCGTCCCCCGGCAGGAACGGATGGCGACCGAGCGCAGCCAACCAGTACGTCGGAAGGGCGTGCGCAACGTGCTGCATCCCGCTGGGCATCAGCTCGGCCGGAAACCACAGCCCGCCGAGCAGCGACAGCCCGAGCAGCAGCAAAGTGTTCACCCCCTGCACGGCCTCGGTCTTGACCCACAGACCGATGACGATGCCGAGGATCGTCATCGGGATCAGTCCGAGCCAGAGCAGCCCGAGCGAGGCCAGCCAGACGGTTGCCGGAGCCTGCACCCCGCCGATCAGACCGCCGGCCAGGAAGACCAGGGCCAGCGCCGGCAGCACCAGCATCATGATCACAGCCGCTCGAGCCCAGAGGAACACCCGGCCCGGCAGCATCGTGATCATCAACTGGCGAAACCAGCCGGAGCGTCGCTCGACTGCGAGGTGTGCTCCCCCGCTCATCGCCGCGCCCAGGCTGCCGTACGCCGCCATCGACACCATGATCATCGCCGAGGCCAGTCCGGTGGGATCGTCGGGCACGTTGCCATACAGCGAGGAGAACACGAGGTAGAGCGAGACCGGCATGATCACTGTGAAGATCACGAAGCTGAAGTTCTTCAGCATCAGCACGGCGGTGTGGGTCGCGTAGTGCACCGCCGCCGCCGACACGCCTCGGGTGAACCGGTCTCGACGTCCAGTCGTCGTCGTGCTGTCCAGGGCTGCGGTGGTCATCGGTGCTCCTTGTCGGATCGGCCGTCGTGGTCATGTCCGGCGTCGTGGGTGTCGTGTGAGGTGAGGGCGACGAAGGCGTCCTCGAGCTTGGCCGAGGTGATCTCGATCTCGCGCGCCTCCGGGCAGGCCACGATGAGCCCCCGAAGGGTCAGGTCCGAGTCGGTGCTGTGGACGTACAGCCGGGCGCCGATCCGCTCGACCCCGACCGCTCCCGGAAGATCCGCCAGCTCGGCAGCATCGGTGCCGTCGTCGGCCAGGCTGATCGTGCGGCCGGCCACTCGTGACCGGATCTCGGCACCAGTGCCGTCCGCGACGATCCGACCCTCGGCCAGCACGACGATCCGTTCGGCGACCTGGTCGGCCTCCTCCAGGTAGTGCGTCGCGAACATCACGGTCCGGCCGGAGTCGGTGAAGTCGATCATGGAACGCCAGAACGACCTGCGGACCTCGACATCCATCCCGACCGTCGGCTCGTCCAAGATCAAAAGCTCCGGATCGGGCAGCAGCGCCAGCGCGTAGCGGAGCCGCTGGGCCTGGCCGCCGGAGAGCTTGTCGGTCTTGGTCTTGAGGAACTCACCGAGGTCGGCCCGCGCGATCACGTCGTCGATCGGCAGCGGGTGCGCGTGCAGGCCGCGCATCAGTCGGAGAACGTCGATCACCCGAGCGTCGGACAGCAGTGCGCCGGCCTGGAGCATCGCACCGACCCGCCCGGTGCGTACGGCAACGTGTGGGTCCATCCCGAACACGGCTGCCTCACCGTTGTCGGGCTGCACCAGGCCGAGGATCATCTCGTTGACGGTCGACTTGCCGGCGCCGTTCGGACCGAGTACCGCGACGATCTCGCCTGCGCCGATGGTGAGGTCGACGCCGCGGACGGCGTGGACCGAGCCGTACGACTTGGTCAGACCGCTGAGCCGTACCGCCGCAAGCCTGTGGTCTCCCGCACCCGGCACCAGCGCGCCGACGGAAGGGCGGGCGAGATCGAAAGTGGTCATGCGTCGAGTCTGGGTCACGCCGGGGTGCCGGCCATGGTCCGCCGATCACGACTGGCAGGTGACAAATGTCAGCGAACCGCCGCCGTCGATCACCTCGTTCCCCGACTCAGGGCACGAAACGGACGCCCCCACCCCGTCCCGACCCACCGTTCCCCGACTCAGGGCACGAAACGGACGCCCCCACCCCATCCCGACCCACCGTTCCCCGACTCAGGGCATGAAAACGCTGGCGCGCCTGTTCCGGGCGCGTGGCATGGTGGGCATGTGGCGACCGGTGATGACGAGGTCGTCGAAGAACCCGAGACCCCGGCTGTTCCGACGACTCCACATGTCGTCGCTCTGCGGACCGTGCCCTGGCCCACCGGTCAGCACCTGTGGCGGCAGGTCGCCGGCGAGGTCCGGTGGTCGATGACGCCACCGTGGACCTGGCTCTCGGGGGTTGCCGTCAACCTGGCGCTGTCCCTGATCTGGCTGATCTGGGTGCCGCTGCGCGGCGGCCCGCACCGCGACTGGGCCATCGTCGTCGGGACGTACTTCGCCATCTTCATCCTCGCCGACGTCACGACCACGAACGTGCTCGGTGCCGATGCCGTGCGCGTCCGACTCGCCCTGCTCAGGGACGTGCCGCTGCGCCGGATCCTCCTCGTCAAGAACCTCACCCTGCTGGTGATCGTCGGACTGCCGACGCTGATCGCCACCGCCGCGGTGACGCTCGCCAGCGAGGCCGACTACCGCCTCGTCGTCACCTTGCCCGGGGTCGCATTCCCGATCCTCACCTGGCTCGGGGTGGGCAACCTGGTCTCCGTCGCGCTACCCGTCGCAGCGATACCGCTCAAGGAACGATGGCGACGACGACGTCAGCTCTGGCCGACCGTCCGCTGGCTGCTGCATCTCGGGTTGCCGTACGCCCTGCTGCTCGCCGTCGGACCGGTGAGCCGGCTGCCGACGCTGCTGTCTCGGGGGCTCCGGCTGCCTCGTTCCGACTCGATCCACGGGGCGACGGTGCTGGTGACAGGGCTGGCGCTCTGGGGCGTGGGCACCACAGCGGCGCTGCTGGTGGCCCGCTCTCGTGGCGTGCCGCTCCGCTGACGCCGGCCACCGCGGGGAGGCCGACCTGCGTGGCCGTGCACCGCATCCCCGACTCCCGGCTAATAGGGTGGTGCTCGACATGAGCATGCTTCCCGGTGTGGCCGCGGGTCACCAGACGACCGCCCGGGCGGGCGCGGAGATCCTCCACCGCGGCGGGTCTGCCGCCGACGCCGGCGTGGCGATGATGTTGGTCAGCTGCGCGGCCGAGACCATCTTCACCGGGCTCAGCGGCGGTGGGTTCGCGATCTACTACGACGCGGCCTCACGGACCGCGACCTGTCTCGACTTCTTCGTCCAGATCCCCGGCACCACCGGTCGCGAGCGTGGGCCCGGAATGCCGATCGAGGTCGTCTTCGTCGGCCAGCAGGTGCCGTACGACATCGGTCCGTCCACCGTCGCGGTGCCCGGGGTGCCGGCTGGCGCGAAGCGGATCTGGGAGCGCTGGGGGCGGCTGGACTGGAGCGAGGTGGTCGCGCCAGGGCTGGCGGCCTCGTACGGGAGCCCGTTCCCCCAGGCCCACGCGGACCTGCTGCCGATGGTCTCCCAGGCCATGCACGTCGGGGACGGCGACTGGGTCTACCGACGCCCGGACGGATCGTTCCTGCAAGCCGGCGACGTGCTCGTGCACGAGGACCAGCACCTCGCGTACCGGCTGCTCGCCGATGATCCGGACGCGTTCTACCACGGCGTTTTCGCCCGCTCGATGCTCGATGCACTGGCAGACGGCTCGTCGATGGACCTGGCCGATCTCGAGACCTATCAGGTGATCGAGTCCGAGCCGCGGGTGATCCCCTGGCGCGGAACCCATGTCGCCGCCCGTGGCGACGACCTCGACGATCTGCTCGGCACGCTGGCGCAGATGGACCGGACGGGGGCCGATGTCCGGCACGATCCGGATGCCGCGCGCGCGCTCGTCCGCGCGCTCCGGCAGCAGGACCGCCGCGCCGAGACGACCAACTGTGTGGTGGTCGACGGCGACGGCAACACCTGCGCCATCACCACGACGCTGGGTCTCGGGTCGGGTGTCTGGGTGCCCGGATACGGCGTCCACCTGAACTCGATGCTCGGCGAGGGTGAGTTGATCCGTGGCGAGCTCGTGCCCGGACAGCGGATGGGTTCGATGATGTCGCCGCTGCTGGTGTTCGCCGATGGCGAGCCGGTGATCGCCGCCGGCGCGGCGGGCGGCAGTCGGATCCGCCCGGCGCTGATCCAGTGCCTGCTCGGCATGGTCGACGGTCTACCGCCGCAGGAGGCGATCGACGCCCCCCGGCTGAACGCGGTGCCTGGTCTGGTGCGGCTGGAGCCGGGATTCTCACCAGCGGTGATCCGCGAGCTCGAGCAGTCCGGCGACGAGGTGGTGGTGGCCGACGGGTTGGCACCGTACTTCGGCGGCGTCTCGGCGATCAGCACGCTTGGCGGCGGTGCCGATCCGCGCCGCGGCGGCACGGTCATCCTGCTCTGAGCGTCGGTGGCCGGCAACCGGCCGGGTTCGGCCTCCCTCACCTCCCGCACCTCTCCTCGCCCCGTCTTCGCACCGCATCGCCCAGATACCGGACATCACGGCCCAAATCGACCCGTTATCGCACCGCATCGCCCAGATACAGGGCACACGACCCACGAACCGCCCCGTCTTCGCACCGCATCGCCCAGATGCACGCAGCCGGTTGAGAGCGCGTACCTCTGCGCGAGGATGCCCGCGGTTCGGCCGGGCTCGCGTTGGATACGGTCAACCGGTGGGCGCTCCCTCCTCGACGTATCGGTTGCAGATCACCGACGACTTCACGCTGACCGATGCCGCGGCGATCGTGCCGTACCTGACGCGGCTCGGGGTCGGGGCGATCTACCTGTCCCCCATCCTGGCGTCGACGACCGGGTCGACGCATGGCTACGACACGACCGACGTCACTCGGATCGATGTCGGGCGGGGCGGCGAGGACGGTTTTGCCGCATTGCGCGCCGCGGCGTTTGAGCACGGCCTGGAGGTCGTGGTGGACATCGTGCCCAACCACCTCGGGATCGAGATCCCGCACGAGAACCCGGCGTGGTGGGACGTCCTGCGGCTGGGCCACGAATCGACGTACGCGAACTGGTTCGACATCGACTGGAGCAGGCCCCGCATCCTGCTGCCCGTGCTCGGCGACGATCCGACGCTCTCGATCGAGGCCGGCGAGCTGCGCTACTACGATCACCGGTTCCCGCTGGCGCCAGGTACGTGGTCCGCCGGCGATCCGGTCGAGGACGTCCACGATCGACAGCACTACGAGCTGGTGCACTGGTCTCGCGGCGACACCGAGCTCAACTACCGGCGGTTCTTCGCCGTGACGACCTTGGCCGGCGTTCGGGTCGAGGATCCGGAGGTGTTCGCCGCGACCCATGAGCTGCCTCTGCGCTGGGTCCGCGAAGGCGTCGCTGGTCTCCGGGTCGATCACCCGGACGGCCTGGTCGATCCGGGCGGCTACCTGGAGCGACTCGCGACCGAGGCGCCCGGGGCCTGGATCACCGTCGAGAAGATCCTCGAACCCGGCGAGGATCTGCCCGCGTGGCCGGTGGCCGGCACGACGGGCTACGACGCCATGCGTGAGGTCGGTGGTCTGTTCGTCGACGGCGACGCCGAGTCCGAGCTGACCGCGCTGTACCAGGGGCTGACCGGCGATACCCGGAGCATCGCCGAGCACATCGAGATCGGCAAGCGGATGGTGGTCGACCGGCTGCTGGTGGCGGAGGTGAACCGTCTTGCTGCGCTGGCTCCGGAGGTGCCCGACGCTGGACCGGCGGTCGCGGAGCTGGCCGTGGCCTTCGCGGTCTATCGCTCCTACCTACCGCTGGAAGCGGACCGTCTCGATGCAGCACTCCAGCTCGCCGGGGAACGTCGGCCTCGACTGCGTGACGCGCTGTCGGCGCTCTCGCCGCGGCTACACGACCCCGACGACGAGCTCGCCCGGCGGATGCAGCAGCTCAGCGGCGCCACGATGGCCAAGGGGGTCGAGGACACCGCGTTCTACCGCTACGCCCGGTTCGTCGCCTTGAACGAGGTCGGCGGCGATCCGAGCGACTTCGGAATCGGCGTGACCGAGTTCCACACGCTCCAGGCCGCCCGCCAGTCGCGCTGGCCGGTGGCCATGACGGGCCTGTCGACCCACGACACCAAGCGCAGTGAGGACGTACGAGCTCGGCTGGCCGTGCTCGCCGAGATTCCGGATGCCTGGAGCGAATTCGTCGGCCGCTTCATGGCTGCGAACGAGATCCCGAACCGTCCGTTCAGCTACTTCCTCGCCCAGACCCTCGTCGGGGTCGGCCCGATCGACCGGGACCGCCTGCACGCGTACGCCGAGAAGGCGATGCGCGAGGCGGCACAGGAGACCCGATGGACCGAGGTGAACGCCGAGTACGAAACGAGGGTGCACGTCGCGATCGACCGGGCGTACGACGATCCGTCGGTCCGCCGGGCCTGGGAGCAGATCTGCACGATCATCGAGCGACCCGGCTGGTCCAACGGGCTCGGTCAGAAGCTCGTCCAGCTGACCGCCCCTGGCATTCCGGACGTCTATCAGGGGACCGAGTTGTGGGACGACTCGCTCGTCGATCCGGACAATCGGCGGCCGGTCGACTACGCGGCGCGGGCGGAGTTGCTGGCGGGCCTGCTGGCCGGTTCGGGTTCGATTCCGCAGATCGACGCCGGGGGTGCAGCCAAGCTGCTGGTCGCCACGACAGCTCTCCGGCTGCGACGGGAGCGTCCCGAGCTGTTCTCGGCGTACAGCCCGGTCTTCGCCGCCGGGCCTGCGGCCGGTCACCTGGTGGCGTACGACCGAGGGGGCTGCGTTGCTGTCGCCACCCGGCTCCCGGTGCGGTTGGCCTCAGCCGGCGGTTGGGCCGACACGACTCTCGAGCTGGATGGCGTGTGGACGGATCGGCTGACCGCCCGGACGTACGACGGCCCCATCCCGCTGGCCGACCTGCTCGACACCTATCCCGTCGCCCTGCTGACCCGCTGACCCCCCGATTACGGCCACGCCTTCCGCTTCCCAGCCGACCTAGCGCATCGCCGGGGCACCTAGCGCGTCGGCACCGCCGCGCACGGTCGACCCACCATGCGCGAAGTGCGCCACAGGTGCGCGCCGAGGTTTTCCACAGATCGAGCCCCCATGCAGCTTGTCCACAGGTCGGGGCGATGCGTGAATCGTCGGCGCCACTCATGCGGAGAGTCTGGGTATGAAAGATGTGACCCTGACGATGGAGTTGTACGACCGCGGCTTCGCGAAGTATGAAGTGAGTCGCATGGTCGGCGACGGATCGATCGAGCGGTTGCGGCGCGGCGTCTATGCCGCGCCGATCGCCGAGGGTGCCACGCGGGCCGACCGGCACCGGCGACAGGTCGAGGCTGCGGTGGCCGTGCTCGACGCGGAGAGCGTCATCAGTCATGGCTCGGCGGCCGTGCTGCACGGGATCCCGGGCTGGCTCGGCGCCGGTGACCGGGTGCAGGTCACCAGATCGCGGCCCTGCGGTGGACAACGACGACGCCTCGTGCACCTGACAACGGCCCCGATTCCACCCTCGGAGGTCACCGTGATCGATGGCGTACGAGTGACCTCACTGGCGCGCACAGTGCTCGATCTGGGCCGGACGATCACGTTCTGCCAAGCAGTCGCCTCCGGCGATCGTGCGCTCGGTCTTGGGCTGGATCCGAACGAGTTGACAGCAGGACTCCTCGGCATGAGTCGGTGGCCGGGCGTCCGAGCCGCGCGGCGAACGGTAGCCACCCTCGATGGACGCAGCGAGAGTGTCGGCGAGTCGTTCAGCCGAGTCCGCTTCATCGAACAGGGCATTCCCACTCCAGAGCCGCAGTATGCGGTCTACGACGAAGCCGGCCACCTACTGGGGCGGAGTGACTTCGGTTGGGAGGAGCATCGGACGCTCGGAGAGTTCGACGGCAAGGTCAAGTACGGCGAGCTGGTACGTCCCGGCCAACGCGCTGAGGACGTCCTCTTCGCCGAGAAGCAACGTGAGGACGCGCTCCGCGACCGAGGCTGGCAGGTGGTCCGCTGGACGTGGGACGACCTCAACCGACCGGAAGTCATCCGTGATCGCCTGTTGCGAGCCTTCGAGCGTACGAATGCCGTGCCGGTCGGCCGGCGTCCGCCGATCAACCGTCCCGTCATCCGGCTCCGCTGAGCTCCCGCACCGACGCACCGGGCGGCCGATGACCCAACACACCGACAGGTGTGCCGTCGTGCCCTTCCCAGTCACCCTTTCCCATGCATGCACTCGAACCTGCGACTCAGCGCATCCACGGGACACCTCCCACACCGGCGCCAGTGCGCAACGTGGGCCGTCGGTGCGCGAAGTTCCTCCGGCTCGGGCGGCTGGCTCGGGAGGCAGGCCAGACCCCCTACTGACGACGCACGGTCAGCACGATCCAGGGCCGCCCAGCCCTCAACCAGCCCGACCGGCCCGGCACCCGACTCAGCGCATCCACGGGACACCTCCCACACCGGCGCCAATGCGCAACGTGGGCCGCCGGTGCGCAAAGTGACCCGGTGGGCAGGCGGACCACGACGAGCCCGAGACGCAGAAGGGCCCCGGACTCGAGCGAGTCCGGGGCCCTTCGCAGCCTCACAAGAAGGCGAGCGTCACTTGATGATCGTACGAGCGGAGCTCGTCACGTGATGATCGTACGAGCGGAGCTCGTCACGTGATGATCGTACGAGCGGAGCTCGTCACTTGATGATCTTCGTGACCCGGCCGGCGCCGACGGTGCGGCCACCCTCACGGATGGCGAACTTCAGCTCCTCCTCCATGGCGATCGGCTGGATGAGCTGCACGGTCATGTCGGTGTTGTCACCGGGCATCACCATGTCGGTGCCCTCCGGCAGATTCACCACACCGGTCACGTCCGTGGTCCGGAAGTAGAACTGCGGGCGGTAGTTGTTGAAGAACGGCGTGTGACGGCCACCCTCCTCCTTGCTCAGGATGTAGACCCGAGCCTGGAACTCCGTGTGCGGGGTGGTGGTGCCCGGCTTGATCACGACCATGCCGCGCTCGACGTCCTCGCGCTTGGTGCCACGAAGCAGCAGACCGACGTTCTCACCGGCCTGGCCCTCGTCGAGCAGCTTCCGGAACATCTCGACACCGGTGACCGTGGTGGTCTGCTTGGTGTCGCGGATGCCGATGATGTCGACGACCTCGTTGACCTTCACCACGCCACGCTCGATGCGGCCGGTGATGACCGTGCCACGACCGGTGATGGTGAAGACGTCCTCGACCGGCATCAGGAACGGCTTGTCGATCTCGCGCACCGGCTGCGGGATGTACTCGTCGACGGCATTCATCAGCTCGAGGATCGACTCGCCCCACTTGGCGTCGCCGTTCAGGGCCGGGAAGGCCGCAACCTTGATGACCGGGACGTCGTCGCCCGGGAACTCGTACTCGCTGAGGAGCTCGCGCACCTCGAGCTCGACGAGCTCCAGGATCTCCTCGTCGTCGACCATGTCGCACTTGTTGAGCGCCACGACGATCGACGGCACGCCGACCTGGCGGGCGAGCAGCACGTGCTCCTTGGTCTGCGGCATCGGGCCATCGGTGGCGGCGACGACGAGGATCGCGCCGTCCATCTGGGCCGCGCCGGTGATCATGTTCTTGATGTAGTCGGCGTGACCCGGGCAGTCGACGTGCGCATAGTGCCGCGCCTCGGTCTGGTACTCGACGTGCGCGATGGAGATCGTGATCCCGCGCTGGCGCTCTTCGGGCGCCTTGTCGATCTGATCGAACGCCGACACGGCGTTCAGGGTCGGGTACTTGTCGTGAAGCACCTTGGTGATCGCCGCGGTCAACGTGGTCTTGCCGTGGTCGATGTGCCCGATGGTGCCGATGTTGACGTGCGGCTTGGTCCGCTCGAACTTGGCCTTGGCCACTGAGGCTCCTTCTGGTGTTGCCGCGCGGTCGCGGGGCGTGCTTTGTCTGTTTCCGTTTGGGGTTTACGCCGGTTTGATCCGGAGTTAGTTTACGGACGCGGCTGCGGCCGTCAATCGGGGCAGGCGCGGGATCATTCGCCGCGCGCCTTCTGGATGATCTCCTCCGAGATCGACTTCGGTGTCTCGGCGTAGGAGTGGAACTCCATCGAGTACGACGCCTGGCCCGAGGTCTTGGACCGCAGGTCGCCGACGTAGCCGAACATCTCCGACAGCGGCACCAGGGCGTCGATGACCTTGTTGCCGTGCATGTCGTTCATCGCCTGGATGTGTCCGCGCCGGGAGTTCAAGTCGCCGATGACCGTGCCGAGATAGTCCTCCGGCGTGGTCACCTCGACTGCCATCACCGGCTCCAGCAGGGCCGGATCGGCACGCCGAGCGGCCTCCTTGAAGACCATCGAGCCGGCGATCCGGAAGGCGAGCTCGGAGGAGTCGACGTCGTGGTACGCGCCGTCCACCAGGGTCACCTTGATGTCCTCGACGGGATAACCCGCGAGCACACCGAACTGCATGGCGTCCTGGATGCCCTCGTCGGCCGCCGGGATGTACTCCCGAGGGATCCGACCGCCGGTGACGGCATTGACGAACTCATAGCCCGAGCCCGGCTCGAGCGGCTCGAGATTGATGATCACCCGGGCGTACTGGCCGGAACCGCCCGACTGCTTCTTGTGGGTGTACTCGACCTTCTGCACGGCGCGCCGCAGCGTCTCCCGGTACGCCACCTGCGGCTTACCGATGTTGGCCTCGACCTTGAACTCGCGCTTCATCCGGTCGATCAGGATCTCCAGGTGCAGCTCGCCCATGCCGGCGATGATGGTCTGGCCGGTCTCGTCGTCGGTGTGCACCCGGAACGTCGGGTCCTCCTCGGCCAGCCGCTGGATGGCGGTGCCGAGCTTCTCCTGGTCCGACTTGGTCTTCGGCTCGATGGCCTGCTCGATCACGGGAGCAGGGAAGTCCATCGACTCCAGCTGCACCGGCTTCGACATGTCGGACAGCGTCTCGCCGGTAGTGGTGTCCTTCAGACCCATCACGGCGACGATCTGGCCGGCGCCGACCGAGGCGATCTCCTGCCGCTTGTTCGCGTGCATCTGGTAGATCTTGCCGATCCGCTCTTTGCGACCCTTGGTCGAGTTCAGCACGGTCGAACCCGCCTCCAGACGGCCCGAGTAGACCCGGATGTAGGTCAGTCGGCCGAGGTGCGGGTCGGCGGCGATCTTGTACGCGAGTGCGGAGAACGGATCGGACTCGTTCGGGTGCCGCTCGATCTTCACCGACTCATCACCGGGCTTGAAGCCGTCGATCGCCGGCACGTCCAAGGGAGACGGCAGGTACGCGATCACGGCGTCGAGCAGCGGCTGGACGCCCTTGTTCTTGAACGCGCTGCCACACAGCACGGCGGTGATCTTGGAGGACAGCACGCCCTGGCGGACCGCCCGCTCGAGCATCGTCGCGTCGACGGAGTCCTCGTCCAGGAGGTACGTCTCGGTCAGCTCGTCGTCGAAGTCGGCGACGACCTCGATCAGGGCATGATGAGCCGTCCGAGCGGCGTCGACCATGTCGGCCGGGATCTCCTCGACCGTGTAGTCCTCGCCGATCGTCGTCTCGCCGCGCCAAGTCAGCGCGCGCATCCGCACCAGGTCGACGACGCCGATGAAGTCGCCCTCGGCACCGATCGGCAGCTGCAGCACGGCCGGAACCGCGTTCAGCCGGTTCTTGATGGTGCTGACGCAGAAGTCGAAGCTCGCGCCGGTGCGGTCCAGCTTGTTGACGAAGCAGATCCTCGGCACCTTGTAGCGATCCGCCTGGCGCCACACGGTCTGGGACTGCGGCTCGACGCCGGCGACTCCGTCGAACACGGCGACGGCACCGTCGAGGACGCGCAGCGAGCGCTCGACCTCGACCGTGAAGTCGACGTGACCGGGGGTGTCGATGATGTTGATCTGGTGGTTCTTCCAGTGGCAGGTGGTAGCTGCGGAGGTGATGGTGATCCCCCGCTCCTGCTCCTGCTCCATCCAGTCCATGGTGGCCGCGCCCTCGTGGACCTCACCGATCTTGTAGTTGATACCGGTGTAGAAGAGGATGCGCTCGGTCGTCGTGGTCTTGCCCGCGTCGATGTGGGCCATGATCCCGATGTTCCGGACCTTGGACAGGTCGGTGATGATGTCGACAGCCATCTGGCGGCCTCAAACCTCTCGATTCATTCCCGAGTTGTCAGATGTCCAGCACCAGATGTGGTGCTGAGCTTGCGACAACTCAGTGGCAACGGGTGTGTTACCAGCGGTAGTGGGCGAAGGCCTTGTTGGCCTCGGCCATCTTGTGGGTGTCCTCGCGACGCTTCACAGCGGCACCCAGACCGTTCGACGCGTCGAGGATCTCGTTCATCAGTCGCTCGGCCATCGTCTTCTCCCGACGGGCGCGGGCGAAGTGGACGAGCCAACGCAGCGCCAACGTGTTGGCCCGCGGAGGCTTGACCTCGACCGGAACCTGATAGGTCGCGCCACCCACCCGGCGGCTCTTGACCTCCAGCGACGGCTTGACGTTCTCCAGCGCACGCTTCAAGGTCTGGACGGGATCCACCGCGGTCTTGGTCCGGGTGCCCTCCAGCGCCGTATACACAATGTTCTGGGCGACGGTTTTCTTCCCGTCCAGCAAGATCTTGCTGACCAGCTGGCTCACCACCGGCGACCCGTAGACCGGATCGACCATCACCGGGCGCTTCGGCGCCGGTCCCTTGCGCGGCATTACTTCTCCTTCTTCGCGCCGTACTTGCTGCGCGCCTGCTTGCGGTTCTTCACACCCTGGGTGTCGAGCGTGCCGCGGATGATCTTGTATCGAACACCCGGGAGGTCCTTCACTCGGCCGCCCCGGACGAGCACCATCGAGTGCTCCTGCAGGTTGTGGCCGACGCCGGGGATGTACGCGGTGACCTCGACGGAGGAGGAGAGGCGCACGCGCGCCACCTTGCGCAGGGCGGAGTTCGGCTTCTTGGGCGTGGTCGTGTAGACCCGCGTGCAAACGCCTCGACGCTGCGGGGAGTCCTTGAGCGCAGGCGTCTTGGTCTTGCTCACCTTGTCCGCGCGGCCCTTCCGGACCAACTGCTGAATTGTGGGCACCGCGTTGTTCTCTTTCCTTCGTGACAGTCTGTGGTGGCGCGAGCCACCGACCGGAACGAATCCGGACCGGAGGTTCACCGTGCGAGCACGAGCCGCACCGGCGAACTGGTCACCTGGCTGGAGGCACGCGCAAGGAGTCGGGCAAGCCCGAACACAAGGATCTAGGTTATCCGCTCATGGAAGTCCGGTCAAAGCGCACCGGCACCACCTGCTCGCCGTTGATCTCCGAGCATACGCGGCGGGCGAAGCTCGACACGGTAACCCCTTGTCAAAGTCATTTTGCCGCCGACGGGCGATGCCCGTCGTTGACGGAGCCTCGCTGGCTGAACGGGCGGTGTTCCCGGAGCTTCAGCGGCCGAACCCGCCCTTTGTCGCGTTCTGCTGGGCAGTGATGGCGAGTCGCATCACCTCGAAGGTGTGCCGCTGCGGGCAGGCCGTCTCCGTACGCTCGCGAACGTCGTGGACCAGGTCGGGGTAGTAGCTGAGCACGACGTCGGAGCAGTCGACGTACTCGGTTCCCGAGCCGTCGACCACGAACAGGTGGTCGCGGCCCGGCCTGCCGGCGATGTCGACGTACTTCCGGAGCTCGATGTAACCCTCCGTGCCGAGGATCATCAGCCGTCCGTCCCCCCAGGTGGGCAGACCCTGTGGGGTGTACCAGTCGACCCGGACGTACCCATGGGCGTTCGCCGACCGCAGTGTCATCTCACCGAAGTCCTGCATCGCCGGCGACTCGGGGTGGGTGTAGTTGGCGACCGTGCTGGAGACGACGTCGGCCGTGGTCGAGCCGGTGAACCACAGGAACTGGTCGATCTGGTGGCTCGCGATGTCAGCAAGGATGCCACCGGTGCGGTCGTGGTCGTAGAACCAGTCCGGACGCCCTGCGCCGCCGGCCAGGTGGGCACGATCACCCTCCCGATGCGGTCCGAGGCCAAGGGTCTGGACGACTCGGCCGATCCGGCCCTGGCGGACCAGCTCGCCGGCCTTGATCGCGCAACGGACCTCGAATCGCTCCGAGAAGGTGACCGACCAGAACCGGCCGGTCTCGGCGACCGCTCGCTCGATCTCGTCGAGCTGGTCGATGGTGATGCAACCGGGCTTGTCGGCCACCACGTCCTTACCGCTGTGCAGGGCCTCGAGCGCGATGGCTGCCCGGCGGTCGGGCACGCCGGCCGTCACGATGAGATCGATCGAGGGGTCGTGGAGCAAACTCGCCGCATCGTCGTGCCAGGCCGCGTCGGGCCAGCGTTCTCGTGCGGCCTGCGCGATCGCCGCGGCGGGATCGTCGGAACTGAGCCCGACGAGCTCGCAGCCCTGGGCGCGCAAGCCCTCGATCTGGCCGAACGCGTGGGCGTGGTCCAGGCCGACCGCGGCGTAGCGGATCGTCCGGGTCTCCTCTGGTGTGGTGCTCACCACTGAATCCTCCTCGACTCGTTGCGGCCGGAAAGGTCGAGCCCTATCAGTTGAGCCCTATCAGTTGAGCCCTATCAGTTGAGCCCGATCAGTCGAGCTCGATCAGCCGGCGGGCGTACACGTCCTCGCGGATCTCGGGGTCGAGATCGTCGAGTCGAAACGTGGTGTTCTCTTCGTGGGCGACGAACCTGAGTTGTCCGTCCGAGCAACGAATACTGGCGCAGCGCGGTCAACGCAACCAGGCGAAGTCGGGCTACCTGGCTGCGTACGGACATCGTCCTCGGCTCTGAAGCGGGCATAGGGAGTGAGCTACCTCCTTGTGGTGGGGTCTAGACCGGCGAACGCGTTGAAGGCCTCAACCCTCCTGAGCAGGTCGTGACGGGGAACCCCGACGGCTAGTGCTCGTAGAATCTCTTGTGACCAGGCTAAACACCTTTCTGCCGGCGAGGGCAGATTGGCTGAGGGGACCCATGCGTTGTCGTGGTTCGGGCCGTCCGCCAACGAGCTTCACTCGTCGGGGACGGCCTGGCGGGCACTGCGCATGTACCCGCCGCTCATTGCTCCGACGAGGAGGACCGCGCCCCCCATTCGGCCGAGCCAGACGCCGAGGTCATGGCGGCTGCAGGATCTGGCCGCCCAGGAACCCATGAAGACGAGTGTCCCGACCGCGTTCGCCGTCGCGTGGACGATCCCGACCCGCCGGGTGCCGCGGTCCGCCTGCGCCCACTCGGCCCAACCGGCCAGTGCGGTCGGGACCGCAGCCACAACCCCTAGGCCGACCAGACGGGTGGCGGCTCGCCGCATACCAGCATCGGGGAAAAGATCGAGGAACTGAGCCATCCACCATGCGCCCAACGGCAGGTCGGTGAAAATGATGTGCAGCGGGATTCCCGTGGCATCCCCATGAAGCACACGGCGAAGCCGCTCGATGGCAACGATCCGGCCGGCGAGCGGCGCGACCCCGCGGACCAGCGGGTCAAGACCTCTCCAGCGCTCCAGTCGACCCAGCAGCCGAATGAAGGCGCTCGGCGTTCGATTCTGCCGGGACCCCGCAGCGGACACAGCTACCAGCAACGGAGCGTCTGCGCACATAGGGTATCCCTCCGATTCCGCGGGGCATCGAACGCCACAAGCGCCATCGAGCCGCACCTTCCCGCCTCGTCCTCAAAGTTACTATGGTTATTGTGACCTGTCACTACGCATATAGTGCCAGCGTGACTGCTATCAAGACCCGGGCCGTCGTTGCCGCGATCGACCTTGTCGGCACCGAGGGTCTACGTGCCCTCACCCATGCCCGCGTTGATGAGCGGGCCGGACTGCCCAAAGGATCAACATCCAACTACTTCCGCAGCCGTCAGGCCCTGCTGTCAGGCGTGGTCGACGGCATCGTCGAGCGCGAACTTCCCTCCGTCATCGCTGCGTTCTCGCCGAGCAGCCCTGAGGAGCTGGTCGGCGCGCTCTGCGCCCTGTTCGAGCACCTCACCACAGTGAACCGAACGGTGACCACCGCGCGTTTGGTGCTCTTCATGGAAGCCAGCCACAACGCGGCACTGGGCGAGGCGCTGTCCCGAGGGCGGGCGGCGATGGAAACCTTGGGTGTCGTCGCCCTGGCCCGCCTCGGAGCCCGCGAACCACACACCGCCGGAATTGCCGTCGCCGCCTGCTTCGAGGGCCTCCTGCTCCACCGGATCGCCCGCCACGACCCGACTGATCCGCGACCCACGTTCGAACTGGTTGTACAAGCGGTTCTCAGCTGACCTGGGTTCCCAGCGGTCTCCTCGTACAGAGCGAGTAGAGCGACTGCGACTCCAGAGACGCAGCACCCGTCCCATACCGCAGCCAATCGAAGCAAACAGACTCACATTCATCCCTACGGTCGCATAAAGACGGGCCCCGACGCTTCGATACCTTGCAATTGCTGATGACCTCGGGCAGCGCACCGGGGCAACGCTCCGACCTCAAGGCGATGCGGGTCACAAGATCAACTCAACCAGATCAATCCGTGCGGCCGGACCCGTGAATTGATCGTCGTGTGTGACTACCCGACTCTCAGCATCGAACCTAAGGACTGTCCGATCTCCGTCATGGTCTCCGCCCAGCCGGAACGGGGTCCTTCCCCGCGATCCAGGCGACCGACCCATTGCGCCGCAGCATCACCACCTCGATGCGCGGCTGAGTCAGCCCGATCGCATCACCGCCAGGGCACGGCGCAGTTCGACTCATGCCACTGAAAGCGGGGGTGTCCCCTCGAGGACATGACCTAAAGCTGGCAACCCTTCACCCGGGTCGCGGCGAGGACGCGGCGGAAGGGTCGACGTGACGGTGGGGCCGCGGCGCTCACTCCCCCAAGCAGCTGCCGCGGCCCACCCAATGCATCGATGTGACCCGACCCGTCGAGCTTCGCGGTTCCCCGATTGACCCGCGCAGACGTGGATCCTCGATCCCCCGGATGTTCGATCCCCCAACAATGCACTCCTCGGTTGAACGGTAAAGCTTTTAGGCTGCTCAACGGAAGCACCTGTCCATGCCCTGGTACGGCTCATGCGGAACGACCCTGGACGAGCGCGCTTGGGCAAGGTCGCCCCAGTGTCCTTGACTGCAATTCGACTGGCAGCCGTTCTGATCCGTCGGAGCCGATCGCGGTCCGGGCGGCTACCAAGTCGCCGGAAAGCGGCGGCCATAGAGTCCAGCGCTGTATCCCTGGCTCCACGGCGCTGGGCGGTAGGTGCTGGTGTCCGGAGAAGCGGGCACTCGGATGGGCTGTCTCGACGGGGTCTGAGCAACGATCGCAGTCCCTCGTGCTCGCGACCGGTCAGTGCACCCACACCCACCGTCGCGCATCGGCGTCCAGAGTCCTCGGCCGCTGAGGAAGACCTCGATCACTCGTCGGGTGACCGCAGGCGTCAACATCGCCTCCCCGGCGTGAACGGCTCGGATCTGGCCATCGAGCTCGACTGCCGGGAAACCTCTGGTTGGCGGATCTGATCTCGGCGTATCGGGCGGGCACGAGTCTGCGCGAGTTGGCACGGCTGAGTGGCTGCAGCTGACAGTCGACGCCAATCCGTCCCTCACACCCAAACCTGGAAGTTTGAGTCCTGAATCTTACTGAGACAGCCCATCGAGGGGGAGAAGGGCAGGCTCCGCATCTATTGATCGGCACCTGCCCTCCCATAGATCGACTCTACGATCTGGCGCCGGTCTCCCACGGCAAGCGAAGGGTGACGGCGAAGAACGAGCCGGGGTGTCGTACCGGTGCATAGGGGATCACCAGCCTGGCTCCCGGGAGCACCCGCAGCGTGGGTCGCCACCATCCAATCGACGACGACCCGCCCGCCGCCGGAGGCTTCGTCCCCAAATCGTTGACCTGCTCGACCAATACGGACGGACAGACCATAGCCGACATGCTCACAGCGCCTCCCGTGGTGCGGTGGAAACGCGCAGGCCCGACGATGCATGCGCGCCATCACCGCCGCGATGGTCGATGGGTGACCTATCTCCGTGGCAGTACGGTCAGAACTCGCTGGATGTGGTCGCGGAACTCAGTCATGAAACCGCGCAGGAACTCCCGGGTGGACGGGTCGATCACCTCGCCGTCAGGTGTGAACCGGTCGTCGGAGAAGCGGATGTAGGCCTCCGGCGCTGTCATCTGCCGGGCGTTGCAGAAGCTCAGCACGGCACGCAGGCTCTGCTGAGCGACGGCGGTGCCGATCTCCCCGATCGACGCTCCGATCACTGCGGCCGGAACGTGGTCGAACGAGTTCTGGCCCCAGGGACGCGAAGCCCAGTCGATGGCATTCTTCAATGCGCCCGGGATCGAGCGGTTGTACTCCGGGGTCACGAACAGCACGGCATCGGAGGCGGCGATCGCCTCCTTGAGAGCGGTCGCCTCCGGGGGATAGTTCTCGTCGAAGTCCGCGCTGTACAGCGGCAACTTGTTGATGGGAATCTCGGCGAACGACAAGTCATCGGGGGCGAGACCAATCAGTGCCGTGGACAGCGCCCGGTTGATCGAGGTTGATGACAAGCTGCCCACGAAGTACCCGACCTTGTAACGGGCCATGACGATCCTTTCGTTGAGTGCGTCGGCTGAACTCTTCTGATGGCTGACTGGACCTGCCGCTCAGGCTTGGCGTTCGGGGAACTTCCCCTCCTCACGGATGCGGGTGTTGAGCTCGCGCAGGTAGCGGTCCTCGTCGAAGTCGAGGGGAACTTCCTGGCCGAGCCAGCTGGACAGGTGGATGGCGTTGGCCAGTCGAACTCCGTTGATGCCGTCCGAGCCGGGTGCCAGCAATGGGGTGCCGTCGAGGATGTTTCGCGGCGAAGTTCTCCAGGACACCGGAGTGCTGCGTACCCCAGGCGGAGTCGAACTCGATGGTCTCCTGGCTGTACATGGTCGACGGGTCCAGTTCTCCCATGAACAGCTTGCGGACGTCGTCCATGCCCATCGAGTCGGACAGCTGACGCTCGTCGTCGACCAGCCGGGTGACGGTGGCCGTCTGGGAGCCGTCGACGACGATCTTGCCCTTGTCGCCGAGGATCTCGAACCGGTCGGTGCCGACCATGTCGTGGACGGCGGTGACGAACGTGCCGGTGGCACCGTTGCCGTAGTCGACGACGGCGGTGACCTCGTCTTCGACGGCGATGTTCCGGCGGAACCCGTAGGCGACCTTGGCGTAGACGGACTGGGGGATCCCGCAGATCCACTGCCACAGGTCGAGCTGATGGGGCGCCTGGTTGACCAGTACGCCGCCACCCTCACCACCCCAGGTGGCCCGCCAGTCGGACTGGTCGTAGTAGCCCTGCGGACGCCACCAGGTGGTGATGATCCAGCTGGTGTGGCGGATGTCGCCGATCTCGCCGGCGTCGACGATCTGCTTGATCCGCTGATAGAGCGGGTTGTTGCGCTGGTTGAACATGATGCCGAAGGTCAGCTCGGGTCGGGTGGCGGCGTAGGCGTTGAGTTCGGCGACCTGCCGGGTGTAAACGCCGGCCGGCTTCTCCACCAGTGCGTGGATCCCCGCCTTCAACGCCGCGATCCCGATCTCGGGGTGCAGGTAGTGCGGCACCGTGGTGACGACCGCGTCCACGTCACCGCTCGGCCAGCAGCGACTGGTAGTCCGGGATACACCGGGACGCCGTACTCGCTGGCGGCCGCGTCCCGCTTCTCGCCGTGGATGTCGGCGATCGCGCCGATCTCCATGTTGGGCACCAGCCCGTCGGCGATGAACTTCGCGTACATGGATCCCTGGGCGCCGAGCCCGATGATGCCGAGTCTGACCTTGTCGGATGGGTGGTGGTCGGGCATGTGCTGTGTACTCCGATCGCTGAATTGGGCGGTGGTGGTGTTGGGGAAGGGTTGGGTCAGAAGAGGTGCTCGTACCCCAGCGCCACGAGGTTGTCGCGTGAGGTTTGCAGACAGTCGTAGGGGTCGCGTCCGTACTGGTCGTCCTGTTCGATGAGCAGGTACTGGGCGCCGGAGGCGATCGCCTGGTCGATGATCTCGGTCCACTCCAGGCTGCCTTCGCCGATCTCACCGAACTGCACCACCCCGGTGAAGGCCTGCATGAAGGCGGCGTAGTCACCGGACTGCAACGCCTCGAAGGCGGTCGATGGCAGCTCTCCGATCCGGTAGTCCTTGAGATGGACCAGGTCGACGAGTCCGGCGTATTTCTGCAGGGTGCGGACGGGGTCCTTGCCGCCGCGCTGGACCCAGTGGACGTCGATCTCGAGCCGCAGGGTGGGCGCCTCGGCCCGGATGGTGTCGAGGATCGTGGTGCCGCCGCGGGTGGCGAACTCGACGTGATGATTGTGGTAGTACAACGTGATGCCGTCGTCGGCGAGGCGGGTCGAGATCTCCTCGGCCTGTCGGCAAAAGTCCAGCAGCGCCTCGTGGGAAGCCATCGCGGCGAACGGCATCATGCCGATCCGCAGCCGGGACGCGCCCAACGTGCGGGCGTCGTCGACGATCTTGGCGTAGTCGTCGACCAGCGAATCGTTAGGACCGGCTTCCAGACCGGCGGACAAGGCGCCGAAGTCGGTGCCGAGCTCGTCCTTGGCGCGGCGCATCTCGGCCACATTCTGAGGTGTCATGGGGATCTGGGACACCTCGACGGCGGAGAATCCGATCGTGTCGAGGTGCCGCAGGACTTCGTAGGGGCCGGTCTCGTCGACCTTGCTTTTCAGCATCATCA
Organism: uncultured Actinomycetota bacterium; assembly: GCA_963797165.1. Classification (GTDB taxonomy): domain Bacteria; phylum Actinomycetota; class Actinomycetes; order Propionibacteriales; family Propionibacteriaceae; genus Microlunatus. Next base: position 8,583 of record CAWCOM010000008.1, on the reverse strand, counting down.
TCTGAACACCAATCTTCGGCATGTTCGCTCCTTCGTGTATGGGTGTCGGTCCGGCGTCAGCGTGGGGTCAGGGGTCGGCGCGGTGGGCCGCTGTCATCGGTAGTCGATGTGTTCGGCGTTCAGCAGGTCGGTGAACGCCTGCCACGCCTGCGTGAACAGGTCGGGTCCGGAGAAACCGCCGAGACTGTGGGCCTGGGACAGGTGCGGTTCGAGGGAGAAGAAGCCGTCGTAGCCGTCGTCGCGGAGCGCGCGGATCGTGTCCACCATCTCACCGTCTCCGCGGCCGGCCGGCACCACGTCTCCCGTGGCCAGGACGGCATCCTTGATCTGGACGTACTCCAGGTACGGGCGGATCGCGGCGAAGGCCTCCGCGTGCGGGTGGACCCCCACCTGGACGAAGTTGGCGGCATCCCAGGCCGCGCGGAGGTTCGGCGACCCGACCCCTTCCAGGATGTCGACGCACCGGCGTGGGATGTCGCCATAGATCTCCTTCTCGTTCTCGTGGAGGAAGATCACGTCGCCGTGCTCGGCGACGTCGGCCAGCGCGCTCATCCGACGAAGTACCTCGTCGCGGTGATCGTCCGGGTCCTGACCTTCGCGGATGAAGAAGGAGAAGATCCGGATGTAGCGAGCACCGAAGTGATGGGCGACGTCGACGCCGTGCCGGGCCCGGTCGAGGTGGGCGTCGAAGTCCTCGTCGATGAAGATCTTGCCGATCGGGGAGCCGATACTCGAAACCTGCAGGCCGTAGCTGTCGATGATCGCCTTCGCCCGGACCAGCTGGTCGCCGTCGAGGTCGAGAACATTCGTCCCCCAGGCGCTACGAAACTCCAGGTACGACATTCCGAGCTTGCGGACGAGCGCGCACTGCTCCTCGAGGTCGGGTGATATCTCATCGGAAAATCCGGAAAGGGTCCACATGCGGGTGCTCCTCGCTGAAACGTGCTCGTTGGTGATGATCTCGAACCTAGGTGGCAATGACGCGTGCAGTCGACAAGTTGCCACCAGTTGCCTTCGACGTTCTGTACGACTCAGCCGCGACCCGGGAAGGCTGCGGCAGACACCGCCCGACCATGCTGTCGTTGTCATTGTCGGAGCTCGCCCGAACTCGACCCGGATCACGACGGGCGGTCGGTGGCTTTCTCGGCAGGTTCGGGCGGCAGCACCTGGGCGTCGCCGCCGGTGATCTGGGTCTCGCTGCGGTCCAGACTCCACTCGGTGTGGAAGATACCCGGCTTGTCGACCCGCCGGTACGTGTGCGCCCCGAAGAAGTCCCGCTGACTCTGGATCAGCGCTGCGGGCAGCCGCTCGGACCGGATCCCGTCGTAATAGGCCAGCGACGACGAGAACGCCGGCGTCGGGATCCCGTTCTGCGCCGCCAACGACACCACCCGCCGCCACGCCGGCAACGCAGCCGAGATCGCGTCGACGAAGTACTCGTCGGAGATCAACAGCGCCAGGTCCGGAGACCGCTCGTACGCCTCCGTGATCCGGTTCAAGAACCGGGCCCGGATGATGCAACCACCCCGCCAGATCCGCGCCATCGCCCCACGGTCGATCCCCCAACCGAACTCGACACTCGCCGCCGCGATCTGATCGAACCCCTGCGAATACGCCACCACCTTCGACGCATACAACGCCTGCCGGACATCCTCCACGAACCCATCCGGATCATCGACCGACCACTCCGCCGTATGCCCCGGCAAGACGGCCCGCGCCGCCTCCCGCTGCGGCACCGACCCCGACAGCGCCCGAGCGAACGTCGCCTCCGCGATCCCGGTGATCGGCACCCCCAGATCCAGCGCATTCTGCACCGTCCAACGGCCGGTGCCCTTCTGCTCGGCCTGATCCAGGATCACGTCGACCAGCGCCTTCCCGGACTCCGCGTCGACATGGCCCAGCACCTCGGCAGTGATCTCGATCAGGAACGACTCCAGATCACCGGAGTTCCAGGACGTGAAGATCTCCGCGATCTCCGCCGCCGACTTGCCGGTCCCCTGCCGGATCAGGTCGTACGCCTCCGCGATCAGCTGCATGTCGGCATACTCGATACCGTTGTGCACCATCTTCACGAAGTGCCCGGCACCGTCGGAACCGACATAGGTGCAGCACGGCGTGCCGTCCACCTTCGCCGAGATGTTCTCCAGCAACGGACCCAACGACTCATACGACTCCCGCGAACCACCGGGCATGATCGACGGCCCGTTCAGCGCGCCCTCCTCGCCACCCGACACCCCCGTGCCGACGAAGTGCAAACCCTTCGACTTCAGATACTCCTCCCGCCGGATCGTGTCCGGGAAGTGCGCGTTGCCGGCATCGATGATGATGTCGCCCATATCCAGCAGCGGCACCAGTTCCGCGATCACCGCATCAGTCGCACCGCCGGCCTTGACCATGATCAGCACCCGGCGCGGCCGCTCCAGCGAGGCGACGAAGTCGGCCATCGACTCCGACGGGACGAACGCACCCTCGTCGCCGTGGTCGGCCATCAGCGATTCGGTCTTGGCGTAGCTGCGGTTGTGGATCGCGACCCGATGGCCGTGCCGGGCGAAGTTCCGGGCGAGGTTGCGGCCCATCACGGCCAGGCCGGTGACGCCGATCTGCGCGAGTTCAGTCATGATCTGGTGAGTTCCTTCCGAGTGCCGGGGCACTCATCTCATGCGGGGTTCTGGTGCAGAGCCTGGTTGATCAGGCTCTGGAGGCCTGATCGAGCTGTGCTTCGACGGTGTCCTCCAGCTCCGTCCAGGAGACCTTGAACTTCTCCACCCCCTCCGATTCCAGGGTCGCCACGACGTCGTCGTAGGACACCCCCAGGGCGTTGATCTTGTCGATCACGTCCTGCGCGTCGGCGGCGAAGTCGGTGACGGTGTCACCGTGGACCTCGCCGTGATCAGCGAACGCGTTCAAGGTCTTCTCCGGCATGGTGTTCACGGTGTCGGCGACCACCAGCTCGGTGACGTACAGGGTGTCGGAAAGTGCTGGATTCTTCACGCCGGTCGAGGCCCACAGGGGACGCTGTTTGTTCGCGCCCTGCGCGGCGAGCGTCTCCCAGCGGGCCCCGCTGAACGTCCGCTGGCACAAAGCGTAGGCCAGTCGGGCGTTGGCGATCGCCGCCTTTCCCTTCAAGGCGGTGGCCTCCTCGGTGCCGATGGCGTCGAGACGCTTGTCGACCTCGCTGTCGACACGGGAGACGAAGAACGAGGCGACGGAATGGATGCTGCTCAGGTCGTGGCCGTTGGCCGCGGCCTGTTCCAGCCCGTCGAGGTAGGCATCGATCACAGCCCGGTAGCGCTCCAGGGCGAAGATCAGGGTCACGTTGACACTGATGCCTTCGGCGATGGTGGCGGTGATCGCGGCCAGGCCTGGCTGGGTGGCCGGGATCTTGATCAACACGTTCGGCCGGTCGACGGTCTTCGACAGGTCGGCGGCCTCCGAGATCGTGGCGTCGGTGTCCATCGCCAGGAGTGGGCTGACCTCGATCGATACCCGGCCGTCCACGCCGCCGGTGGCCTGATAAGTCTCGGCCATCACGTCGCAGGCGTTGCGGACGTCGTCGGTGGTCAGGGCGCGGATCGCGTCGTGCACCGTGGCTTCCTGGGCGGCGAGCTCGCCGACCTGGGCGTCGTATGCGCTGCCCGCGCTCAGTGCCGCCGCGAAGATGGTGGGGTTGGTGGTCACGCCGGTGACCGCTCTGGTGGCGACGAGGTCGGCCAGGTTGCCGCTGTCGAGCCGGTCACGGGACAGGTCGTCCAGCCAGATGGATACCCCGGCGTCGGCGAGCTTCTTCAGTCGATTGTTCATGATGTCCTTCTTGTCGGGGTCGGGTTGGAGGGGTCGGGTTGGAGGGGTGGGTTGTGGTTCAGCCGACGGTGTCGCCGGGGCTGTTCTGCAGGTCTGCGGTGGTCGTCGGTCCGCTGGCGGCTCGGTGCAGTGGGGCTTTGTCGTCGCAACCTTGCAGGCTTTCCTTGGCTGCAGCGGCGACGGCGGCGGGGCTGAAGCCGAACGTCTCGAACAGCAGGGGTGCTGCGGCGCTGGCACCGTAGTGGTTGATGCTGATGATCCGTCCGGCGTCGCCGACGATGTCGCGCCAGGTGCCGGTGACGCCGGCTTCGATGCTGACCCGTGCCCTGACCGTGGCGGGGATGACCGAGTTGCGGTAGGCGTCGTCTTGTTCGTCGAACCATTCGCGGCAGGGCATGGACACGACGCGGGCGGCGATCCCTTCGTCGGCGAGTTGGGCGGCGGCGGCGACCGCGTGCTGGACTTCGGAGCCGGTGCCGATCAGGATGACGTCGGGGGTGCCGTCGGTGTCTTTCAAGACGTAGCCGCCTTTGCCGACGTTCCTGGTGTCGGCGAAGCCGTCGGTTCCGCGGGGAACGATCGGTAGCGGCTGCCGGCTGAGCAGCAGAACGGCCGGTCGGTCGGTGTTCCGCAGGATCTGGGCCCAGCAGGCGGCTGTCTCGTTGGCGTCGGCCGGCCGGACCACGTCCAGTCCGGGGATGGTGCGGAGGGCAGTGATGTGTTCGATCGGTTGGTGGGTGGGACCGTCCTCGCCGAGTCCGATGGAGTCGTGGGTCCAGACGAACGTGACGGGCAGTTTCATCAGGGCCGCGAGGCGGACGGCGGGCCGCATGTAGTCGCTGAAGGTGAGGAAGGTGCCGCCGTAGGGCCGGGTGCCGCCGTGCACCTTGATCCCGTTCAGGATCGACCCCATCGCGTGCTCGCGAATCCCGAAGTGCAGCGTCCGGCCGTACGGGTTGCCGGGAAACAGCCGCGACTGTCGATCAGTCGGTAGGAAGCTCGGTTCGCCCTCCATCGTGGTGTTGTTCGATTCGGACAGGTCTGCCGAACCACCCCACAGTTCCGGCAGCTTCGGCGCCAACGCGGTCAGCACCTTGCCTGAGGCGGCCCGGGTGGCGACACCCTTGGCATCGGGCGCCCAGCTGGGCAGCGCCTCCTCCCAGCCGGGTGTCAGCTCACCGGCCACCAGACGGTCGTGCAGGGCCTTGCGGTCGGGGTTGGCCTGGGCCCACTGGTCGAAGCGGACCTGCCAGTCGGCGACCGCGGCGGCTCCGCGACCGACCAGGGTCCGGGTGTGGGCGAGTACCTCCTCAGACACCTGGAAGCTCTGCTCCGGGTCGAAACCCAGGACCTTCTTGGTGGCGGCCACCTCGTCGTCGCCGAGCGCGGAGCCGTGCGATTTTCCGGTCCCTTGGGCCTTCGGCGCCGGCCAGGCGATGATCGTGTTCAGCTGGATGAAGCTGGGCCGGTCGGTGACCTCGCGGGCCGCGTCCAGCGCTGCCAGCAGAGCCGGGATGTCCTCGGCGTACTCGGTGTCGCCCCGGGTCCAGTCCACTGTCTGCACGTGCCAGCCGTACGCCTGGTAGCGGGCCGCGGTGTCTTCGCTGAGCGCGATGACGGTGTCGTCCTCGATGGAGATCCGATTGCTGTCATAGATCACCGTCAGGTTGCCGAGCCGTTGGGTGCCGGCCAACGAGGAGGCCTCGGAGGTGACGCCCTCCTCGATGTCGCCGTCCGATGCCAGCACGTAGATCTGGTGATCGAACGGTGAGGCGCCGGGAGCGGTGTCCGGGTCAAGCAGCCCACGCTCACGCCGGGCCGCCATCGCCATACCGACGGCGTTGGCCAGGCCCTGACCGAGCGGGCCGGTGGTGATCTCGACACCCTTGGTGTGGCCGTACTCGGGGTGTCCAGGTGTCGCCGATCCCCAGGTGCGCAGGGATTTCAGGTCGTCCAGCTCCAGCCCGAACCCGCCGAGGTAGAGCTGGATGTACAAGGTCAGGCATGAGTGGCCGCAGGACAGCACGAAACGGTCCCGCCCCGGCCAGTGGGGGTCGGCCGGGCTGTGGCGCATCACCTTCTGGAACAAGGTGTAGGCCACCGGTGCCAGGCTCATCGCCGTACCGGGGTGCCCGTTGCCCGACTTCTGCACCGCATCGGCCGCCAGCACCCGGATGGTGTCGATGGCCCGGGCGTCGGTGTCGGTCCAGTCGTCGGGAACGACGAGCGAGCTCGTCACAGTGTCAGTCATGGCGATCGGTGGATCCTTTGTTCATGATCGGTCATCTCGGAACGGCGAGGTCTCGAGCTGGGAGGATCGGTCGGTTCACGTCGCGGGTTGGCGAGGTGACGTATCAGGGGACGGCGATCGTGGCCGTGTGAGGTGTGTTGTCGGCGGAGGTGCCGACGTGGAGGGTGTACTCCCCCGGTTTGATCACGAAGTCTGCGGTGCCGTAGTCCCAGACGCTGAAGGGATGGTTGGTGGCGGCCGGGTCGATGGTGATGGTCACCGGTGTGGAGCTCCCTGGCTCCACGGACACCTTCTGGAACCCGACGAGCCGTTTCGGCGGCTGCCCGTCGACGGGCACACCGACGTATACCTGCACCACCTCGGCCCCGGCGACCGGTCCGGTGTTGGTGACGGTGGCGTTGACGGTCACCGGCCCATCCACACCGTGCGGGGGGTCCACGGTCACGTCGGCGATGTCGAAGGTGGTGTAGGACAGTCCGAAACCGAAACCGAACAGCGGGTCGATGCCTTGCGCCTGGAACCAGCGGTAGCCGACCTCCAGCCCTTCGGAGTAGCGGATCACCGGGTAGCCGGCGCCTTCGTCGGTGCCGGGATAGCGTTCGGGCCGCCCGGCGTACAGGGTGTCGTCCTCCGACCGGGGGTAGGAGGTGGGGACCTTGCCGGACGGGTTGACCACGCCGAACAGCAGGTCGGCGACGACATGGCCGTCCTCACTGCCCTGGTTCCAGGCCTCCAGTACCGCCGGCGCCTGGTCGAGCCACGGCATCAACACCGGATTGCTGTCCTTCAGCACCACCACCGTGGCCGGGTTGATGCCGAGCAGCTCCGCCAGCATCCGGTTCTGTTCGTTCAGCATGTTCGCATCAGGTTGGTCGGCGCCCTCGGTGGCGATCAGGCCCGCCATGATGATCACCACGTCGGCCTGCCCGGCTGCGGTCTTGGCTTCGTCCAGGTTGGCCAGATCATGGGCCACCGTCACCGCGTCGACGGACGCGGATGAGCCGAGCCCGCGCAGCACGTCTTTCATGCCGTCCACCGGCGGCACCGTGTAGAGCGGAATGACCTTCGACGAGCCGCCCCCACCCAGGCAGGCCTGGTCGACGTACTCGCTCTGGCCGATGATGACGATCGAACCGACCGTCGGGTCGAGCGGCAGCAGCCCGTCCTGATTCTTCAACAGCACAGCGATCTGCGAGCCGATCGACCGTGCGATCGCACCGTGTGCCTCCGCGTCGATGACGCCCGGTGCGTAGGGCCGTTCGAACTGGCCGAACCGGAACATCTGTGTGTAGCGGCGGACCAGGGCCCGGTCGACCGTCTCGATCTCGAGACTGGTGTCGGCCAGGGCCGCCTTGACGTTGGTCTCGTTCAGCCATTTGGCGTCGGGCATCTCATGGTCCATGCCCGCGTTCAGCGACCCGGCGCAGGAGCGGCAGGACCAGAAGTCGGACTGGACGTAGCCGTCGAAACCCCACTCGGTCCGGAGGATGTCGGTCAGCGTGTACCGGTACTCGGTGGCGTACACCCCGCGGACCCGATTGTAGGAACTCATGATCGCCGCGATCTCAGCGTCCTTGACCAACATCTCGAACGGCAGCAGATACAGCTCACGCAGGACGTGCTCGTCGACCTCGACGCTGGTCCGGAACCGTTCGTACTCCTGGTCGTTGACCACATAATGCTTGCCCATGGCGATCACGTCGTGGGCCTGGATCGCCTTGGTCACCGCAACCCCCATCACCCCGGACAGGTACGGATCCTCGGAGAAGTACTCGAAGTTGCGGCCGGCGATCGTGGTCCGGTGCAGACACACACCCGGACCCTCCAGCACATGCTGACCCAGGGTCGCGGTCTCGGAGCCGATCAGGTCACCGTAGGCATGCGCAAGGTCCGGGTCGAAACCAGCTGCCAGTCCGATCGTCATCGGCAGCGACGTGGCGGGCGGGCTCGGTGTCCCGTCGCCCATCCCCACACCGACCGGCCCGTTGGTGATCCGGAATCGCGGAATCCCCAGCTCCTCGATCGCCGCCACATGCCGCTCCACCCGGATCTGCGCGGCGAGCTGCTTTAGATCAGCGCCGGCCTCCGCGGCCTGGGCGGTGATGGCGTAGATGTCGATGGTGTCCATGGCGCCGTGCAGCTGGGCGATCTTCTGCTCCACGGTCATGGACTGCACGAGTTTGGTGGCCCGTTGTGTGGCTGTCAGCGATGTGTCCTGCCAGGGAAGTTGTGTCGTCGACGCGGGTTGAGCGCCGGTGTCGGGGTCAGCAGGGTTGTCGTTGGTTGCCATCGGTGATGCACCTTTCTGTGAACGTCCCGGTCAGCTGTGGTGATCTGTGCCGGCCGAATCGGCGCCGCCTTCGGGAACGGTGGGTGCTGGGCGGTGGCCGGCGGCTTCTGTGCCGAGGCTGAGGGCGGTCAGGGCACGGTGGAGGATGTCGTGCGGGGTGCCGTCGATGGTGATGCTGGCGCCGTCCTCGTCGTCCTCGAGGGGCTCGAGGGTGGCGAGTTGGGATTGGAGCATCGCCGAC
>CAWCOM010000007.1:0-26512 GCA_963797165.1 uncultured Actinomycetota bacterium | reverse complement strand
CAGTTGCCATAAGTCTGGGTTCTCTCTCCTACATCTTCTGGATCAGGGCTGCCCGATCGGCGCTGGCCGACCGAGGCTGGTCAGGTCCCGCGTCAGCGGGCCTTCTTCTTGCCGGCGACGGGCTTGCGAGCGCCCTTGCGGGAACGCGCGTTGGTCCGGGTGCGCTGACCGCGGACCGGAAGACCGCTGCGATGCCGGCGACCCTGGTAGGAGCCGATCTCGACCTTGCGGCGGATGTCCGCGGCGACCTCGCGGCGGAGGTCACCCTCGGTCTGGTAGTTGGCTTCCATCCAGTCGCGGAGCGCGACCAGGTGGTCGTCGTTCAGCTGATGGACGCGCAGGTCACCACTGATGCCGGTGGCCTCGAGGGTCGCCAGCGCGCGGGTCCGGCCGATGCCGTAGATGTAGGTAAGGGCGACCTCGAGACGCTTGTCACGCGGAAGGTCGACACCGATGAGACGTGCCACAGGCGGTAGTCCTTTCTCATGGTCGATGCGTGCCCGGAGGCTGCGCCCATGACCCTTTCGAGGTCACCGGACCGCATCGCGGAGGTTTGGGGCGTGATGCATCCCGGGTGCCTGTCGACAAGAGCTTGGTCCTGTCGCCCGGGCCTCGGCCTCCGACCGAGGGTGGACCCGGAGCAAGCTCCGAGTTTGCGATCACGCTGTCTAGTTGTGCTGTTTCGGCTCGGTTGAGCCCGACAGTTTGGGTCGTACGAGTCCCCGTGCGGCGAGCGGAGGGACTCAGCCCTGCCGCTGCTTGTGCCGCGGGTTCTCGCAGATCACCATCACGCGACCGTGCCGGCGGATGACCTTGCACTTGTCGCAGATTCGCTTGACGCTCGGTTGGACCTTCATCGAACGACTCTCTGACTCTGCGGGCACGCACGAGGCACTGTGGACAGCGCGGACGTACGCAACCTGTGGTGGATTCTTGCGGGAGTGACTACTTGTGCCGATAAACGATCCGGCCCCGGGTGAGGTCGTAGGCGGAGAGCTCGACGACCACCCGATCAGCCGGAAGGATGCGGATGTAGTGCTGCCGCATCTTGCCACTGATCGTGGCAAGCACCTTGTGACCATTGGCCAGCTCAACGCGGAACATCGCGTTGGGCAGCGCCTCGACCACGGTGCCCTCGAGCTCGAGTGCGCCTTCCTTCTTCGCCATGTACTCACAATCTCGATCGGGGTTGGAACATTTGCCGGCCAGAGTTGGCCGACAGGCAACATTACGCCACAATGCGCCGCTCACCAAAATCGAGCGGGCTATCTGACGGGGGTGCAACCGACCCGCGGCCCGCACTATTCCCCCGGAGCACCCGCCGCCACTCGCGCACCCTTTCGTACGCTCACGCACCCTTTCGTACGCTCACGCACCCTCTCGTACACTCACGCACCCTTTCGGTAACCCGCGCATCGTCTGCAGAGGGTGCGCCGGTCGTCGTCCCGATGCGCGAGCGCGATCGCGGCGGGCACGACTCATGCAACTCTCGATCCCGTCGGAGGTGGCGCGTAACCTCACGTTTCGTCGGGCTGGGACGTCTACCGGGTATGAGGAGAGCAACGATGGAGCGGGTCCGTTGCGAGGTCGCATCGCCGATCGACCCGTTGACGCTGATCGCCGAGGGTGATGCGCTGGTGGGGGTCCGGTTTGCCGACGGCAACGGCCGCCGCTGGTTCCGCGGCGACCAGGAGATCGAGATCGACGACGCCCATCCGGTCCTGGTCAGGGCCCGACAGCAGCTGACCGAGTTCTTCGCCGGTGCGCGTGAGGCGTTCGACCTTCCGTTGCAGACGGTCGGCGACGAGTTCCGGCGGCGGGTCTGGGACGAGCTGCGGCAGATCCCGTACGGCGACACGGTCAGCTACGGCGATGTGGCCGCTCGACTCGGCGATCGGCGGCTGGCGCAGTCGGTCGGTCAGGCCGTGGGTGCGAATCCACTGCCGATCGTCATCCCGTGCCATCGGGTGGTCGGTAGCGACGGGTCGCTGACCGGTTTCGGCGGTGGCCTTGACCGCAAGCGGTTCCTGCTCGAGCTCGAGGAGCCGGCCGACGTCGCGGCAGCGAGGCTGTTCTGAATCGCCGAGCCGGATCCCAACCGGGGGTCAAGCTCCCGTTCGAACGCCTGGTGGCCGCCTACGGACCCGTCGTACTGCGGGTCTGCCGATCGCTGCTGGGCGACGTGGACGCCGACGACGCCTGGTCCGAGACGTTCCTGGCCGCCCTGCGCGTCTACCCCGAGCTACCGGCCGACGCCAACCACGAGGCGTGGCTGGTCCGGATCGCTACCAACAAGGCGATCGACCAGCACCGGGCCCGCGCGCGCCGGCCCGTCCCGGCGGCTGTGCTGCCCGAACCGGACGACTCCCGGCTGATCGCCGTCGAGCCAGAACACGACGACGACCTTCGAGACGCTGTGACCGGTCTGCCGGAAAGGCAGCGGCTGGCGGTCGCCCTGCACTACCTCGCCGGGCTGCCGTACGCCCAGGTCGCCGAGCAGATCGGCGGCACCCCGGCCGCCGCCCGCCGAGCGGCCGCGGACGGCATCGCCCGGCTGCGCACCCACGTCACCACTGCAGGAGGCACCCGATGAGCACACCCGTGGACGACCGGCTGCGGCCGACCCCTGTCGATCCGACGACACTGACCGAGCTGCACGACCGCTTGGTCCGCCGCGCCGCCGACGACGGTCTACTCGAGGTCGCGTACTCGGTCCATCCGTCGCCGGTCGGACCCCTTCTCCTGGCGGCCACCCCCATCGGGCTGCTCCGGGTCGCATACGAGCGCGAGGACCACGACGCGGTGCTGAGCCGGATCGCCGCCCTGGTGAGCCCTCGGATCCTCGAGGCACCCGGTCGCTTGACCGAGACTGCCCGGCAGCTCGACGAGTACTTCGCGGGCCGCCGGCGCGAGTTCACCGTGCCACTGGATCGGTCGCTCTCGTCCGGATTCCGGCGCGAGGTGCAGGACCATCTGCCGGCGATCCCGTACGGCCACACCGAGACCTACACCGAAGTGGCCACCGTGCTCGGCCGACCGCGAGCGGTTCGCGCCGTCGGATCCGGCTGCGCCACCAATCCGCTGCCGCTCGTGCTGCCCTGTCATCGGGTACTGCGCAGTGACGGGACGTTGGGCGGCTATGCGGGTGGGCTGGCGGCGAAGGCCGCGCTGCTCGAGCTGGAGGCCGCGGCTTGATGGGTCTGGAGGTTGCTCCGGGCGCCTGGCTCGTGCGGGGCTGGCTGCCGGTCGAGCGCCAGGCGTTCCTGGTCGAGGAGTTCCGTGGCTGGGCATCCGGACCCGTACCGCCCGCGGCAGCGAAGGTCCGCGGGCACGAGATGTCGGTGCGTACGGTCTGCCTCGGCTGGCACTGGCAGCCCTACCGCTACACGCGTGAGGCGACGAATGTGAACGGCGAGCGGGTACTCCCGATGCCGGACTGGCTCGTCGTGCTCGGTCGACAGGCGTTGCAGGCGGTCGGCGATCCGGCGGCGGCGACGTACGAGCCGGACACCGCGCTGGTCAACTACTACGGCGACGCCGCCACGATGGGAATGCACCAGGACAAGGACGAGCTGTCCCAGGCGCCGGTCGTCTCGCTCTCGGTCGGCGATTCCTGCCGCTTCCGGTTCGGCAACACCGAGAACCGCAATCGGCCCTACGTCGATCTCGAGCTGGCCTCAGGAGACCTGTTCGTCTTCGGTGGGGAGTCGCGGCGTGCGTATCACGGCGTCACCAGGATTCTCCCTGGCACCGCGCCCGCGGGCTGCGGCCTGGACTCGGGGCGGATCAACGTCACGCTGCGGGTCACGGGGTTGGAGTGAGGATCGAACGCCCGGAGAGAACAGTCGGCGGAAATGTCGGAGCCCGGCGCTAACGTCGGGCGGGTGAGCGAACTGATCATCGGGGACGACGGGTTGGCGCGTCCGGTCTGGGGCGCGAGCGACCCGCTGCTGCGGCAGTACTACGACACCGAGTGGGGCATGCCGGTCCGCGACGAGCGCGGGTTGTTCGAGCGGCTGAGCCTGGAGGCGTTCCAATCCGGCCTCTCCTGGGCAACGATCCTTCGGAAGCGGCCCGCATTCCGGCTCGCGTTCGCCGATTTCGATCCGGATGCGGTGGCGGCGTTCGGCGAGGGCGACATCGAGCGGCTGCTCGGCGACGCGGGAATCGTCCGCAACCGAGCGAAGATCGAGGCCACCATCGCCAATGCCGCGGCCACCGTCGCGCTGCGGGCCGACGGCGGTCTGGCCGAGTTCATCTGGTCGTTCCAGCCCGAGGTGAACACGGCTCCCCAGTCGTACGCGGACCTGCCGACCCAGTCCCCGGAATCGGTCGCGCTGTCCAAGGCGCTGCGCAAGCGAGGCTTCCGGTTCGTCGGCCCGACGACGATGTACGCCCTGATGCTCGCCGTGGGCATGATCGACGGTCACCTGGTCGGCAGCCATCGGCGAGGCAGCTCTGGCGTCTGGCCGGCGTGACGTTCCTGCCCGCATCGGGCCCGTTCGACCCCGACTCGACGTTCGGGTATCTCGCCCGTCATGCGATCCCGGCGGTCGAGGTCGCGGATCCTGCGAGCCGGACGCTCACCCGGCTGATGCCACGGCTCGGCCAGGCGGTGCCGGTCCGGGTGCGGTTGACCTCGGACGGGGTCGAGCTTCAGCTCCTCGAGTCTGGCGCGGAGCCGGCAGCCGAACTGATCTCCCTGGTCCGGGCGTGGTTCGACCTCGACGCCGACCTGGCCGGGATCGGTGCGGTGCTGGACCGGGATCCGCTCTTGGCCGCTGCCGGACAAGCCTTCCCGGCGGTGCGGATCGTCGGGTTCCCGGACGGTTTCGAGGCGGCGATCACGACCGTGCTCGGTCAACAGGTGTCGCTGGCAGCGATGCGGACGTTCGCTGGTCGGTTGGCCGCTGGTTATGGCAGCGCCGGACCAGCCGGTCTGACGATCTTCCCGACGCCGGCCCGATTGGCCGCGGTGCCCGTGGACGAGCTTCGGGCCACTGTCGGCGTCACCGGCGCCCGGGCTCGGACGCTGCACGGGGTGGCTGCCCTGTTCGCCGAGGGCTTCACCCTCGACGGTTCGATCCCGTCCGCCGCGGCGCGAGCGAGCCTGCTGGCGCTTCCGGGGATCGGTCCGTGGACGGTGGAGTACCTGGCGATGCGGGTGCTGCACGACGCCGACGCTTGTCCCGCGGGCGATCTGGTACTGCGCCGCGCGGTCGGAGCCTCGCGAACCGCCGACGTGCTGCGCAGGGCGGAAGCGTGGCGGCCGTACCGGGCGTACGGCGTCATGCGGGTGTGGACCAATGCGCTCGCCGCCGCCCGCTAACGTACGGACCGTGAGTGACTCTCCGCGCCGACTGCTGCTGGTCAACGGTCCGAACCTGAACCTGTTGGGCACCCGGGAGCCGGCGGTCTACGGCTCGGACACGCTCGCCGACGCCGAGCGGCTAGCCACCGAGGCGGCTACCGCGGCCGGCTACGAGCTGCGCTGCGTACAGAGCAACCACGAGGGCGTGCTGATCGACGCGATCCACGAGGCCCGGCTCGACTGCGCCGGAATCGTGATCAACCCCGGCGGCCTGACGCATACCTCGGTCGCGCTCCGCGACGCGCTGAGTGGGGTCGACCTGCCGATCGCCGAGGTGCACATCAGCAACGTGCATCGGCGCGAGGAGTTCCGTCATCACAGCTACGTGTCGGGTGTCGCCGACGTGATCGTCATCGGTGCCGGCATCCACGGCTATCCGTTCGCCGTCGCGCAGCTGATCCGGCTCGCCCAGGCGCGCGACTGATCGGTCGAGCACACCCGCGCCGCAGAGCGTCTCGAACCGCGGCCGTACGAGAACAGGCTCGGCATCTGGGCGATGCGGTGCGATAACGAGGCCGGATCGGGCCCGCCGAGCCACATCTGGGCGATGCGGTGCGATAACGAGGCCTGAGCAGGTCCGACCGAGCCACATCTGGGCGATGCGGTGCGATAACGCGGGAGGGGAACGGGCGAGGCGCCCAGTTGGTCGGCTCGGCAGCCTCAGGCGGGCGAGATCCGAGGGCCGCCGCGGGCGACCTGCTCCTGGTAGAGGTCGACGCTCTCCCGCAGCGCCCGCAGGATGTACGGCGGGAACTCCATTCCCTGCTTGTTCGCCCACAGCAGCCGCGTCTCGACCCGGCCGACCTCGCGGGCGTACCCCTCGAGGTCGCTGTCCAGGCCGAGCTGCACCACCACGCCGCCCATGTCGGCGCGATAGCGGTCCATTGCGTTGGTGCCGACCAGGTTGTACGACTTCTCCCGCAGCACCCGGGTCAAGAACAGCTGCCACGGCCGGAGCACCTTGTCCTGGATCATCGCCGTCGCCGACATCTGATAGAACGCGAAGTGCCCCGGCTCCTGCTGCTTGATCGGGGAGATGATCGTCTCCGAGATCGCGCTCTCGCCCAGTTCTCGCATGCCGGTGTTGATCTGGTTGTACGCCAGCACCGCCTGCCGCTCGGTGCTCGCGCCGGTCAGGAAGTAGAGCAGTTTCGCCACGTCCTGGATCGGCTTGAGGTTGGCCAGCGCACCCAGGATCTTGATCTTGAACGACACGTCCAGGTGCGGTTCGGCCGGCTTCCGCCCGAGGTCTTGCTGCAGCCGGTCCAGGATCAGCCCGTGCTGGATCTCCTGGGGCTGCCAGACGTCGGCGTAGAAGGTCTTGTTGGTGTCGTCGACATCCGGCAGCAGGCACAGCAGCTCGAGCACGTTGCGGTCCACCTCGAGCTCGACCCGGGCGAGATAGTCGATGACGTGACCGTACCGATCGGCGACCAGGTCGGGACGTTTGATCGTCCGATCGACCGAGTCCAGCTGGATCGGCGGGTAGAGCTCACCCAGCCGCTGAACGTGTTCAGCGATCTTCTTGTGGGTGATCGGTTGCCGCGGCACGGTTTCATTCTAGGAAGATGGAGTGGGATCGGTCAGCCACCGTCGCGTGTTCTGTGCCACAACATTTAGGTGAGCCTTAGCTAAATGCTCTCACAGGATGATCACCATCAGCAGAATGGCCACGATCAGCACGGACAATCCGATCACCCCGACGCCGATCAGCGCGACCCGGCTGGCGTCCGACGACTGGCTCAGCTCGCCCGGTTGACCGCTGCCACCGGCAACGATCGCCGGACTGGCGTACGTCTGCAGCGGCGGCAGCCCCTGCACCACCGGCAGCAGCTCGCCCATCCGCTGCGCCGCGAACAGCTGGTTCAGCCGCGCCTGGTAGTCGTCGGCGTCGATGGTGCCGGCCTCGAAGGCGTTGTTGAGCCGGGCGCTGAGCTGATCGCGCTCCCCATCGCTGACCGGCGCATCGGGCGTGCTGCGGTACGGCGAGGAGATCGGCAGTTCGCTCACGCCCTCCAGCGTACGAGGGGGGTCGGCCGGGACGCGTCGGCAGCGCCCGACATGGTGCTTGGGCGCGGTCAGCGCGGACGCCGGCGGCTAGCTGAAGCGGGTCAGCTGCACCTCCGTCGGCGCCTCCACCTTGGTGACCGTGTGCTCGATGAGATCAGCGACGTAGGCCGTCCCGGCCCGGTTCACGGTCACCGCGAACGGGAAGGGCCCCGTTGGATGGCTGCGCAGGATCTGGCCGCCCAGCCCGTCCACGAGCAAAGCGCCGGCCTGACTCGCCGCCCAGAGCAGCCCGGTGCCCTGGCGAGCGGCCAGGCCGTGGGCATTGCGCGGCAGCACGAGCTCCTCGCGCTGGACGAGGCTTCGGTTGAGCACCGACAGCGTCGGCGGGCGGCCGGGGTTGCCGAGCGAGCTGACATAAACCAGGCCGCGACCGGAATCGACCGCGACGGCGACCGGCTGCATGAACGCGCCGGGGAAGTCGTGGTTGCGTTCGACGACGTACGTCCCGGCGGGCTGCCGGCGCAGAGACGTCACCGCCGCGACCGTCACCGAGGAGTTGCTGATGGCACGGGCGACGAAGACGCGGTCGCCGTCCACGGCCATTCGGAACGCTGCGGTCAACGGGTTACCCGGACCGGCCGCAGGTCCACCCAGCACCTGTCGCTGGCTGAGATCCTCGGCCGACAGCACGACGATCCGGCCGTGGGAGGCGTCGGACACCAGCACCACGCCGTGCACCGGGTCGCAGGCCACCGCCGCCACCCCGAAGCCGAGATTCACCGTGGTCAGCACGCGGGAATGCGGTCCGGGTGTCGTCGAGATCGCGGCCGCGCCCTGCGCCCCTTCCACGGCCTGACGCGGTCGAAGGGCGCCCGCCGTACGAACCACGAACTCCGCCGGCCGCAACCGGCGTACCCGCTCGGTGACCCGAGCGCGATGCTCGGCCTGCCGTTCGGCGAGTAACCGGTCCCGCGCGGGCCCCGGCGCGGCGGACCGGGCGGCGAGCAGCGCGTACGCATCGGCCTGGGCACGCGGTGGCGGAGCGGTCGGACCGAGACTCGGCGTGCCGGCCGGCACCGCCAGCGGGAAGCGGCTGAGCGCGCCCAGGATCCCGGCAACGTTCAGCTCGATCGGTGGTAGGGCCGACGCGACGGTCACCACGACGTCGCTGTCGGGGCCGTAGACGGGCACGTCCTGGCGGCCCCGCACCGTCGTACCGCTTCCGCTCGGCGCGGGGGTCGCGTACTCCAGGATCTGTTGCGGACCGAACCGGATGCGGATGTGACCACTGCCGGTGAGCACGTAGCGCCGGCCCTGGGGTGTCGACGTGCCCCTGCTCGGAGGCCCGTCACGGATACGTCGAGGACGACGTGATCCTCGGGCCGGACCAAGCGGAAGTTCGAGCTGAAGAAGGTCACGCTCACCATTGGCGGCCTCCGGAGCCCCCCGAACATCGGCAAGAACTGCCTAGCTTGCGCTCCTACCTGCCCACCTTGGCTCGCATCGCCCGTGCCCCTGCCCGAAAAGTGGGCGCCAACAACAGCGTGGATCGATTCAAAGTTGTTGTTCGCGCCCACTTTTGGGGCATGGTGGCAGGCCGCGCGTCGCCTCCCGGATCGGACCGAGTGGATTCGCCGCAACCAGGTCGTCACACCCGCCGCGCAGGACGTTGACGTCTCGAGTCTGCGACAACACCGCGGACAAGAGGCTGGACTTCCCGATCCCTGCCTCGCCGGCGATCAGGGCGACTCCGGACCGGCCGCGACGCAGTCGTGCAATCGCCTCCATCAGGGCGGACTGAGACTGCGCGCGCTCGAAAAGGATGGGGGACATCGAAACCGGATACCTCGCTGCCGTGCCGATCGCGGCGCTGCGGCAGCATCAGCGTAACTGCAGCGGCGGTTCAGCCCGCGGGCTCTCCCCTTCCTCCCCGAAAAGTGGTCACCAACAACACCGACACGCCGACGGAACGTGTTGTTGGTGACCACTTACCTGCATCTGTTTTGGGGCGCAAGTGGTGTTGTAGGGCGTGTTTGATCGTGCTTCCTGCTTCGGCGGTGGCGTCGTTTCCGTGAGCGGCTGAGGCGGGTCAAGGGGCGCGGAGCGCCCGCGGAGCGGCGCCGTAGGCGCCCTTGACGCGACCGGCCGGGAACGGATGATCGACGTGCCGGAGCAGGAAGCACTGGGCAGTGTGGGGTGGTTGTCGAGTCGGGCACCTCCTTGTCCAGGACTGCCGGGTGCTCGAGGTCGGGTGAGAACGAAGGTCGGACATACCAGACTTACCTAGGTCCGCGGGCCCAGCTTGGGCTCGGCGACATGATGATGGATTGGGAGACCCGTCCCGCCCGGCGGGAGGGTAGCGGCCGCTCAGTCTTTTCAGGCCGTCCGCTGAACCCGACCGTTGGTTTCCCTGCCCGGCAGGACGGTCGGTGGCGGCTTGACAGTGGTCTGGCAGGAGCTGGCCGCGATGATTCCCCATCGGTTGACCGTGGCGCCGGCGATCGTTACTCATCGACCCCTCATGACCCGGGAGTCAGATCGGGTCGAGCGCTTCGTCGCCCAGCTCGGTCAGGATGTGACAGGCCTGCCGGACGATCTTGCGGGCTTCCGACAGCGCGGCACGTTTCCCGTCGATCCGGTCCTTGACCGCGCTGTAGTAGTCGTGGTCGGTGGCGTCGGTCCGGGCATGAGTTTTCCCGGCCTCGTACAAACACCACCGCAACACTGCAGGTCCTTGCCGCGACAGCCGTCCAGGGCCACGTTTGCCGTCGGAGGAGTGCACGGTGACATCCAACCCGGCGAACCGGACCGCTTTCCGGGTCGAGGAGAACCGGCCGGCCCCGCCCAGCCAACAGGTTAACGCCAACCCGCTGATCGGCCCCACCCCATAAATGTTGGCGGTCAGCACCTTGGCACCCCTCAGATGCCGTGCCGCGAGCAGCACCTTGCGGTGCATCACCTCCAGCTGGGCCTCCGTCGCGGCCAGCATCGCCAACGCCACCTTCACCTGGTCCTGCCCGGCCGGCGACAGCTGCCCGGTCAGCACCGCCAGCTCGGCCCGGCCCTCGACAGTGCACAAACCTCGACTCGGACACGGCGTTCCCTGATGGAACAACACCGCATGGATGCGTTGCAGCCAACCGGTGTGCTCGGCCCGCAGATCACGATAGGTCTCCAACAAGGCCCGACTCTCCAGCACGTGCGACGGTGGGATCCAACACTCCGGGATCCGTCCATCGGCCAGCAGCCGCCGCAAATGCTCAGCGTCGGCCCGGTCGGTCTTCGCCCGCCGTTTCGGACCGCGTAACGCAGCCGTATCAGCCGGCTCGGCCAGATGCCCAACCACCCCGACCCGGACCAACTCCTCCGCGACGTAGCGCCACCCCGTGCACCCCTCGAACGCCAGATGCACCTCCGCACCAGCCGTCATCCGCGGATCTAGCCACGCAGCCAGATGCTCCCGATCCGCCGGGACGATCTTGCCCCGATCCGCCTCACCGGTCTCCAGATCAACCCAATCGAACGTGATCTGCTTCCGATGAATGTCCAAGCCTCCTACGATAGACACCGGTCCCTCCTCAAGCTCCTAACGAGCGCGCAGACGCCCGGACACGCGATCCACGTGACACAACGATGATCAGCGTCTGAGCTGAGGAGGGCCACCCACCCAGCCCTCAAACCGCCGATGATGTCATCTTTTCGGGGAATGCGCAGGGCGGTTCAGCGGATCAAGGCCGCAGACCGCACCAGCCAGACCGGGGGGCGGAGTCCGCGCTGTCCGCCCGGCGAAGCGACTGGTGCGCTTGCTCCGGCGTGCCTCGTCCCTCGTTGCGCCCGGTCGACGAAGGCCGACCTTGCTGGTCGCCGATCCGAGACTCCTCACTCGGCCCCGTGGTCACCGGGTAGGTCGTGAACATGGGGGCGTACGGCATCAGACGCACACCTGGAGCAGGAGGCATACCGGACCCGCCCTCCCACGCCGACCGGTCGGGTCGCCCGCTTGCACCCGCGGGCCGCGGAGATACGCAAACGGCCCGGCGGCAGCTCGGGGGGGGGACGGCCCAGGTCGTGCGGGGCGTCGTCGTGGAGGTCGGGGGCCGGCACGCCATCCAGTACGTCATCGCGGCGACGCACCCACATCGGGAACGAACACCCAGATTGCGCAGCCGACTACCCAGATTGGTCCGCAGCACAGAACCCGCCCGGACATCGCCGGACAGCGACCAGGCCGGCAGCTAGTTCCCGAGGCAGCCCGAAGGTGTCGAACAGCGAGAGGTCGAAGAACGCGGACACGTGCGCCACCCGGCCTTCTGCAGGCTGAGCACCTGGAGCTGAAAGGCCCGATGCACGCCATCGAGATCGCGCATGTACATCCCGAACGCCGCCTGTCCGTTCGCCGCGGTCGGCACCATCCGCATGTCGCCGGCCCGTTGGGCCGGACAGTTGGTCCGGATGAGGTCCCGATCGCCTCCGCGCCGGAGTACCAACCGGCGTACGGCGGCATCTCCCACGTCGCATCGGCGGTGAGCAGCTCGACGATCCGGTCGACGTCATATCGCTCGAACGCCGCCACATAGCCGTCCAGCAGATCGCGCGCGCGCTCGTCGACCAGCGCGTCCTCCTCCGGGACCATCGTGTCGACGTGCGCCCGGGCCCGCTGCAGCGCGCTGTTGGCCGCGGCAACCGAGACGTCCAGCGCCTCGGCGACCTCGCTGGCCGGCCAGGCCAGCACGTCGCGGAGGACCAGCACGGCCCGCTGCAGCGGGGTCAGGTGCTGCAGCGCGGCGACGAACGCGAGCCGGATGCTCTCCCGGCGGACGACCTCCTCGGCCGGGTCGTCGGTCGGTCGGCCCCAGACGACCGCATCCGGCAGCGGCTCGAGCCAGCTGACCTCGGGGCGGTTGTCCAGCGATCCGCCCGGATCCGATGCAGGCTGGCCGAGACCGGTCGGCATCGGTCGACGAGACCGACCTTCCAGGGCGGTCAGGCAGGTGTTGGTGGCGATCCGATACATCCAGGTGCGGACCGAAGAGCGCTGCTCGAACCCATGGAAGGCCCGCCACGCCCGCAGATAGGTCTCCTGCACCAGGTCCTCGGCGTCGTGCGACCGAGCCCATCATCCGGTAGCAGTGGGCCGTCAGCTCGCCGCGCAACGGCTCGACGAGTTGCTGGAATGTCGCTTCGGCGTCGAGAACGGTCATGGCGACCAACGTACCGGCGTCCACCGACAACTTTCGAGGTTCTGCCGGCCGACGACTTCCACCGGCCTCGCGGTCGAAAGGCCATGAATCGGATGATCTTCGTGAACCTGGCCGTGGCCGACCTCGAGGTCGCCAAGGCCTTCTACACCAGCCTCGGGTTCGGCGTGAACGAGCAGTTCTGCGACGACCAGGCCGCCTGCATCGTCGTCTCCGACACGATCTTCGTGATGCTGCTGGTCCGCGACCGGTTCGCCGACTTCGTCGCCGGACCGATCGGCGACCCGAGCGGCGGCGACCTCGGTGATCAACTGCCTCTCCGCCGCCAGCCGCGCGAGGTCGACGACCTGCTCGGCAAGGCGCTGGCGTCGGGCGGCAAGCCGTGGCTGGACCTGATGGCCGAAGGTCCGATGTACGGCGGCAGCTTCGCCGATCCGGACGGTCACGTCTGGGAGGTCCTGTACATGGACCAAGCGGCTGAACCCCGGCTTCCCTCGCACGCCGGGACGAGCACCGGCGGCCAGCCCCCTCCTCCGGGTTCGGGAGGACCGTCACGGCGATCCGGACGCAGGGGCGCGCAGGCCGGTGTGGGCGGCGCAGAAGGCGAGCAGGTCGGCCCACTCGGCCGCCACCATCGCGGACGGCTTGCCCATCCCGTGACCGGTGGCGATCTCGATCCGGGTCAGGATCGGCGCGTCGCCGGCCTGGGCGTGCTGCAGCGCGGCGGTGAACTTGTGGCTGTGCAGCGGCACGACCCGGTCGTCGTGGTCGCCGGTCAGCACGAGGGTGGCCGGATACTCGGTGCCGGGCTCGTACGTTGTGCAGCGGTGAGTACGCCAGCGCGTCCGCGAACTGGCTCGGGTCCTCCGGATCGCCGTAGTCGGAGATCCAGGCGGCGCCGATGGTGAACAGGTGGAACCGCAGCAGGTCGAGCACCCCGACCCCCGGCACCGCCGCCGCGAACAGGTCGGGCCGCTGGGTCATCACCGCACCGACCAGCAGCCCGCCGTTGCTCCGGCCGTGGATCGCCAGCTGGCGCCGGCGTGGTCACTCCCGGCTCGATCAGGTGCTCGGCCACCCCGATGAAGTCGTCGAAGACGTTCTGCTTCGCGCCCAGCCGGCCCTGCTCGTACCAGTCGGTGCCGAACTCGCCGCCGCCGCGCAGGTTGGCGATGACCAGCACTCCCCCGGCCGCGAGCCAGCCCGACCAGCCGGGCCGGTAGTCGGCGGCGATCGGGATCTTGAAACCGCCGTAGCCCTACAGCAGGGTCGGCCGGGGCTGCGCTCGACCACCCCTCGAGGTCCGCCCCGGCGGGCACGATCAAGAAGTACGGCACCTCCGTGCCGTCCCCGCTGGTCGCCCGGCGGCGCTCGACCGGGACCGGCGGCGGCGCGAACGAGGCGCGTCGCCGCGCACCAGTTCGGGCAGGGCGGCGACCGCGCCGGTGGCGGTGTCGATCCGGAAGACCTCGGTCGGTGAGGTCACCGACGACATCGCCGACGAACACCTCCGGCTCGCCGACATCGCCGTTCAGGCCGCCACCGCGCCACCGGGCACAGCGAGCTCACCGAGCAACGTGCCGTCCAGGGCGTAGCGCCGCAGCACCGGCGACGCGTCGCGCAGCGAGCCGGTGACGACCGTCTCCCCCGCCGCGACGGCGACCTCGATCGTGTCCTCGCCCTCGGCAACATCTCGATGAACTCGGCCAGCCCGGTCCGTTCGTACGTCGCCAGATCGCAGCTGACGATCCGACCGCTCGGCGCCCGAGATCGGTACGCAGCACCAGACGCGGTGCCGTCCATCCGGACGAACCCGAACTCGGCCACGGGGGCGTCGATCAGCCGGATGGGCTCGCCGAGTCGGCTCGGGCCGGCCTGGTCGAGCACCGGATAGACCCACAGCCGGTTGCGGTTCTCGGTACCCTCGACGATGCTTGACCACCACGTAGCGATGATCGTGGCTGAGCTCCGGCCACATGATCAGCTGGTCGTTCTCGGGGAACTCCAGGATCACCGCGTCGTCGTCTCTGCGGCTGGCCGAGCCGGTGCAGGCGCAGCCGGGCGCCGCCGAGCGCGCCGGCCTGGGTGCCGTCGGCGTGCCCCTCGTGCGCGAAGTCGACGTAGAGGTACGAGCGGCTGTCGGGCAGCCATGTCGGCCTCGCTGAACTTGGTCTGGATCACCGCGATCGTCGACCTGCTCGCCGGTGGCCAGATCCAGCAGCACGAAGGTCTCCCAGTCGCTGCCGCCCTCGCTGCGGCCGTAGCAGGCCAGCGCCCCGTCAGGGCTGACGGTGAGGCTGCCGACCGAGTCCGTGCCGTCGGCGGTGAACGTGTTCGGGTCGATCAGCACCCGGCCGCCGGCCAGCAGTTCCGTCGAGGCTGTCCGCGACGTACCAGACGTCCTGGTCCTGCTGCCCGTCGTTCCGGGTCACGAAATAGTGGCCGGCGCGGTCGAACGGCACCCCGGTCCGCGGCCGGCGCACGACGCGCGCATCGTCTCGGCGAACCACTCCCGATCGGCAGCCCGGCGAGATAGGCCTCGGTGACCGCGTTCTGCGCCGCGACCCAGGCCGCCGTCTCGGCCGCGTCCGGGTCCTCCAGCCAGCGGTACGGATCGGCGATCGCCGACCGTGCAGCTGCTCCACGACCTCGTCGCGCCGGGTGGGCGGATAGCCGCAGCTGCTGACGTACGGCACACGTCGCACGACGCTACCCGCAGGCTCGCGTACGGGCAAGAATTCATCAAGTGTTGAATTCTACGTCGATGCGCCGTACGCTCTCTCATGGCCGCGCGTTCTCGATCTCGCCTCCGCGACGATCTGGCCGAGGTGGGCGGAAAGTCGCGCAACCTCGGCATCCTGCTGCGGGCCGGCTTCCCCGTGCCGCCCGGCTTCTGCGTCACCACGTGCCTATCGGGAGGTCGCCGGCCGATCGGCTGACCGACGTCTTCGCCGAGCTCGCCGCGACGCCGGCGAGCGATCAGCTGTCCCGCATCGCCTGGCCGCGAGGCTCGTGACCTGATCGAACAGGCGCCGTCCCGGATCGCTCGCCGCCGAGATCACCGCCGACTACGCGGCCCTCGGCGCCGACGTCCCGGTCGCCGTGCGGTCCTCGGCGACCGCGGAGGATCTCGAGTGCGCCAGCTTCGCCGGCCAGCAGGACACCTACCTGAACGTCGTCGGCGCGGACGCCCTGATCGACGCCGTACGTCGCTGCTGGGCCTCGCTGTGGACCGATCGGGCGGTCAGCTATCGCACCACCAACGGCATCGACACCGGCCGGCGTGGCGCTGGCCGTCGTCGTGCAGCGGATGGTCGACGCCGTGGCGGCCGGGGTGATGTTCACCGCCGACCCGGTCGCCGGCACCCGCGCCACGCGGTGATCGACGCCAGCCCGGGTCTGGGCGAGGCGGTGGTGTCCGGAGCGGTCAATCCCGATCATTTCGTGGTGGACACCGGCACCGGCGCGATCCTCCAGCGTCGACTCGGCGACAAGCGGATCGCGATCCGGTCCCTGGCCGGCGGCGGCACCGAGCCGGTCGAGCTGGCCGACGGCAGCGCGGCAGCGTGCCTGACCGACGATCAGGCGGCGGAGCTGGCCCGGCTCGGGGTAGCGGTCGAAGCTCACTACGGGGCGCCGCAGGACACCGAGTGGGCGCTCGACGATGCCGGGAAGTTCTGGCTGACCCAGGCTCGGCCGATCACCACCCTCTATCCCCGCTGGGCGGCCCGATCGCGACGACGGACGCGGTGTTCTTCTGCATGTCCCTGGCCCAGGGGCTGACCCGGCCGATCACCCCGATGGGGCTGGCGGCCTTCCGGCTGATCGGCTCCTCGTCGCGCCACCGCCCTGGCGGCGACCGCCAGCCCGTTCACCGTCCCTCGCCGACCCGCTCGCCGGACCGAGCGCGCAGTCCCTGCAGATCGCCGGCCAGCGGCCGTTCGTCGACGCCACCGCGGCGCTTCGCCATCCGACCGCCCGGCGCCTGGTCTTCGCGGCGCTCGGCGTGATGGAGGCGCGGGCCGCGGCCGTGCTGCGCTCCCTCGTCGACGATCCGCGGTTCGCGGCTCGAGCCGGGTCCCGGGCGCGCTCGTCCGTGGAGTCGCACGGGTGATGCTCCGGTCCAGGTTGCCGCTGCACGCCGCGCTGGCCCTCGTCTCGCCGGCGATGGCGCTCACAGGATCGATCGGGCGGAGGCGCGGCTGCAGGGCGGCTCAGCGCGCCAGCGCCGCGAGCGCCGAGGAGCGGCTCGAGCTGGTCGAGCACGCTCTGGGCACCGAGACGTTCCTGCTGATGCCGACCATCTTCGCGTACGCCATGCCTGGCTTCGCGATGCTGAACCTGGCCCGCCGGCTGCTCGGCGATCTGGCCAACCCCGACGAGCTGCAGACCGTGATCCGCGGCCTGCCGCACAACGTCACCACTGAGATGGATCTGGCCCTGTGGCAGCTCACCGAGCGGATTCGCGCCGACCCGGACTCGGCTGCGGCGTTCCGACTCCGTGGACGAACTCGACCCGGGCGTACGTTGACGGCGCGCTTCCCGCGGGCCGCCCAGCGCGGCATGACCGGCTTCCTGCGGCGCTACGGGCACCGCGCGGTCGCCGAGATCGACCTGGGCATGCCGCGCTGGCGGACGACCCGAGCCACCTGATCGGGGTGATCCCCAACTATCTTGCGCTCGACGATCCCGCTCTGGCCCCGGCGGCCCAGTTCGCGGCCGGCGAGGTCGCGGCCGAGACGATGATCGCGACTCGTCCAGCGGGTGGGTGGGCCGGCCTCCTTCGAGGCCGCCTGGTCGGCTTCGCCCTCGACCGGCCCGGCAGCTGGTCGGGCTGCGGGAGAGCCCGAAGTTCCTGCTGGTCGCTCCGCTCGGTCTGCTGCGGGCCCAGCTCGACCGGGTCGGCGAGGCGTTGGTGCGCCGCGGCGTGTCGAGGCCGCCGACGACATCTACTTCCTCGACTTCGCGCAGGCGCGGGCCGGACTGTCCGGCACGCGACCTGCGAGCGTGTGGTCGCAGCCGCCGGACGCGTACGCGGCGGAGCTGGGCCGCCGGCACATCCCGCGGATCCTGCTCTCCGACGGCACCGAGCCGGAGGCCACGCTGCGGCCCGCCGAGGCACCGGAGGGCGCGCTGCTCGGCAGCCCCGCGTCGGCCGGCATGGTCACCGCGCGGGCCCGGGTCGTGCTCGATCCGGTCGGAGCCCACCTGGAGCCGGGCGAGATCCTGGTCGCCCCGTCGACCGATCCGGGCTGGACGCCGCTGTTCCTGACCGCGGGCGGCCTGGTGATGGAGATGGGCGGCTCGAACTCACACGGCGCCGTGGTGGCTCGCGAATACGGCATCCCGGCCGTCGTCGGCGTCGCCGACGCGACCCACCAGATCCGGACCGGGCGACCTGGTCACCGTCGACGGCGCCGCCGGGCTGGTCACGCCGCCACCCGTCGGCGGTCGAGGCCGTCAGCGCGCACAGCGACGCCCCCGTAACCGGTCACCATCTACTTCGACCCCCCACTCAGATGTGTTGTTCCCCCCCATTTTTTGGGGGCACAGGAATCGCTCAACCGGACGTGGGGACGGCGCGAGCGCCAGCGGGTCTCCCCCACGAGCGTCATCAGCGTAGCGCCCTCCCTCGAGCGGGACTATACCGTCTCCACCCTTCACCGCATCCCGCAGACTCGACTCAACGGGCGTGGGGCGGCGCCAGCGCGAGCGGGCTCTCCCCCGCGAGCGTCGTCAGCGGCGTCACTTCCCGCGAGGGCGGAGCGCTCAGCTTCAACACGCTTTTCCGTCGTCGCGAAGGCGACGACTCAAGCGGGACGTGGGGACGGCGCGTGCGCGAGCGGGATCTCCCCCGCGAGCGTCGTTAGCGGCGTCACCTCCCGCGAGGGCGGAGCGATGTGTCGAGACGCTCTTCCCTCGTCGCGAAGAGTGACGACTCGAGCGGGACGTGGGGACGGCGCGTGCGCGAGCGGGACTAAACCGCGTCGAGGGCGGCGAAGATCCGGCTGGAGACCTCGTCGATGCTGCCGAGACCGTCGACCTCGACCACCAGCCCGCGCTGGCCGTAGACGTCCAGCAGCGGCGCGGTCTGCTCGGCATAGACCTGCTGACGGGTGCGGATGGTCGCCTCGTTGTCGTCGGCCCGGCCCTCGATCTCGGCCCGCTTCAGCAGCCGGGCGACGACTTCGTCCTCGTCGGCGGTCAGCGAGATGACCCGATCGATCGGCTGGCCCGGCGGACAGGTGCGCGTCGAGGTTCTCGACCTGCTGCAGCGTCCGCGGATAGCCGTCGAGCAGGAACCCCGACTCGCAGTCGGCCTGTGCGAGGCGATCGGCCACGATCTGGTTCGTGATCTCGTCGCTGATGTAGCCACCGGAGGCCATGATCTCGCGGACCTGCTTCGCCAGCGGCGTGTCGGCGGTCTGCATCGCGCGGAAGATGTCGCCGGTGGAGATGGCGGGGATGGCGTACCGCTCGGCGATCCGCTTGGCCTGGGTGCCTTTGCCGGCTCCGGGCGGCCCCATGATGAGAAGTCGCATCAGCGCAAGAACCCTTCGTAGTTGCGTTGTTGGAGCTGGCTCTCGATCTGTTTGACCGTGTCGAGACCGACGCCGACGATGATGAGGATCGACGTGCCGCCGAACGGGAAGTTCTGGTTGGCGTCGAGGAAGATGAACGCCACCGATGGCAGCAGCGCGATCACGCCCAGATAGATCGAGCCCGGGAAGGTCAGCCGGGACAGCACGTAGGCCAGGTAGTTCTCGGTCGGCTTGCCGGCTCGGATGCCGGGGATGAAGCCGCCGTACTTCTTCATGTTGTCCGCCACCTCTTCGGGATTGAAGGTGATGGCCACGTAGAAGTAGCAGAAGAACACGATCAGGAAGAAGAACGTCAGCATGTAGACCGGGTGGTCGCCGCGGACGAAGTGCGCCGAGATCCAGGAGGAGACCTTGGAGTCCGGCCGGAACTGCGCATACAGCGCCGGGAGATACAGCAGCGACGACGCGAAGATGACCGGGATGACGCCGGCCTGGTTGACCTTGATGGGGATGTACGTCGTCGTGCCGCCGAACATCCGCCGGCCGACCATGCGTTTGGCGTACTGCACCGGGATGCGGCGCTGTGCCTGCTCGACGAAGATGACGGCCGCCATCACGACCAGGCCGAGCGCGATCACCAGCAGGAAGACGATCCAGCCGTTGGCGCCCGGACGGGCGACCCGCAGCGCCCACAGCGCGCTCGGGAAGGTGGCGGCGATCTGGGTGAAGATCATCACCGACATCCCGTTGCCGATACCGCGCTCGGTGATCAGCTCGCCCATCCACATGATGACGCTGGTGCCGGCGGTCATCGTCAGGATCATCACGACGATCGGGAAGAGATTCTTGGTGTAGACGATGCCGGTGCAGCCGGTGAACAGCTGGTCGTTGACCGCCAGCGTGACGAAGGCCGTCGAGTTGAGGACCGCCAGCACCAGGGTCAGATAGCGCGTGTACTGGGTGATCTTCGTCTGGCCGGAGGAGCCTTCCTTCTTCAGCGCCTCGAGCCGCGGGATCACCACGGTCAGCAGCTGCAGGATGATGCTCGCGGTGATGTACGGCATGATGCCGAGCGCAAACACTGCCAGGTGCAGCAGTGCGCCGCCGGAGAACAGGTTGATCAGCGAGTAGAGCCCCTGGGTGTCGCCCGAGGTGGCCTGCTTGAGGCAGAAGTCCACCTGCTGCACGTTCACATTCGGCACCGGGATGATCGAGCCCAGCCGGAAGACGGCCAGGATCATCAGGGTGAAGAGGATCTTTTTCCTGAGGTCCGGGGTCCGGAATGCGTTGGCGAACGCTGAGAGCACTCCGCCCCTCCTCTGCTGTGTCCGTTGATCACGGGTCTGCACGACCGTCCCGACCGTACGCGAGCGCGCAAACGCCCGCCCCACGAGCCTGGGACCGCCCGACTCTATCAAGGACTGGGCCGCGAGCGGACATTTCTGCTCCTCGCCGGACGCAGACGCGGGCCGCTGCGATCCAGCGCTGCGGTCTGAGGACGCCGGGAAGCTCGCGCGCTGGCTCCGAGACGTGAGGTTCCCTAGGGTGGGGCCATGAAGATCCTGGTCGGCTATATCCCGACGCCCGAAGGAATCGCCGCTCTGGACTACGCGATGGCCGAGGCCAAGCACAACGACGCCGAGCTGACCGTGCTCAACACCGGCAAGAACGGGGACTACGCCGATCCCCAGTTCGCGTCGTCGGCCGACATGGACGCCCTGGAGTCGCAGCTGAACGAGCTGGGCGTCTCCTACCAGATCCAACGACCCACCGACGGCAAGACGGCCGCCGAGGCGATGGTCGAGACGGCGTCGG
The DNA here is from genome assembly GCA_963797165.1 of uncultured Actinomycetota bacterium. Lineage (GTDB taxonomy): Bacteria > Actinomycetota > Actinomycetes > Propionibacteriales > Propionibacteriaceae > Microlunatus. The sequence goes on along the minus strand of CAWCOM010000007.1, from coordinate 5,576 downwards.
ACGTCCACGCCGACCTGATCGTCATCGGCATCCGGCGCCGCAACCCGCTGGGCAAGCTGATCACCGGCAGCACCGCACAGGCCATCCTGCTGAACGCCGACTGCCCCGTGGTCGGCGTCAAGCCCCAGATGCGGTCGACCGGACGCGCACCGCACGACGCGGCCCAGGACGTACCGCACTCCTGGGCGGCCACCAAGCCCGGCGTCGAGATCGAGTAGCGCCTCGCTTGCCGATCAGCCCTCGTCCTCGATCCAGCGGGGTCGCCCCGCCAGATAGCCGGCGATCGCCTGCGGGATCAGCAGCGCAGCCATGAAGGCGATCGGGATCGTCCAGCCGCCGGTCTGCTCGTACATCACGCCGACCAGCAGCGGGGCGGCGATCGACAGCAGATAGCCGATCCCCTGAGCGAACGCGGAGAGCTTCACCACGCCGGCCGGTGTCCGCGCGCGCAGACCGATCATCGTGAGGGCCAACGGGAACGTCGCCTGCGAGGCGCCGAGCAGCACGACCCACAGCCACGGTGCGGCAGCCGGCGCGAGGCCGAGTCCTGCGTACGCGACGAGGCCGACGGCGCTGAGTGCGATCACCATCCCGCCCTGGCTTCGCATCCGGCCGGCCAGTGACGGGAGTAGGAACGACAGCGGGATGCCGACCGCCGGTGTCACGGCGAGCAGGAGTCCGGCCGTCTCCGGCGAGAAACCGGCGTCACGGAAGATCTGGGGCAACCAACCCATCACCATATACGCGCCCGAGCTCTGCAGACCGAAGAAGATCGCCAGTGTCCAGGCGGTCCGGCTGCGCTGCAGCCGAAGGTCGCTGCCTGGGGCCAGCTTCACTCCGCCTGCCCTCGCGCCGGTCGCGCCCGTGCTGAGGGCTGCCTCCGACCCGGCGCTCCCACGCCTCGCTGCTGCACGTCGTCTGCGATCGTGGCGGAGCAGCGGAACCCAGGCCACGGCCGCCAACAGCGCCGGAACGCCCCAGAAGGCGAGTCCCGCCTGCCAGTGACCGCCCGACGCATTCGCGATCGGTACCGTCGTTGCCGCGGCGACCGACGCGCCGATGGTCAGCGCCATCGAGTAGAACCCGGTCATCGTGCCGATCCGGTGCGGAAAGTACCGCTTGACCACGACCGGCATCACGACGTTGGCGATCCCGATCGCCCCCAGGGCGAGCGCGCTGAGCCCGACGAATGTGGCGGTGCCGCCCGAGACGTACGGTCGGAGCACCAGGCCGGCTGCGATCGCAACCGCCGCGAGGCACAGCACCGTTGCCGGCCGCAGCCGACGCAGCAGCCGTGGCGCCAGGGTGCCGAACACGACGAAGCACAAGGCCGGGAACGCGGTGAGCAGGCCGGCGACCGCCCCGCTCATCCCCAAGCCCGCGCGAACTTCGGCGAGCAGCGGTCCGACGCTGGTGACGGCGGGACGGAGGTTGAAGGCGGTCAGGCCGATCGCGACCACCACGACCGCGGTCAGGGCCGCCCCGAGACCGCTCGTCGAGGTTCTCACCGTGCCCACTGACATGCCCCCTGACGGCACCGCTGACCTCCCCGCCGACGGCTCCGCGGAGGTGGACGCGGCATCCGGCGAGTCGTTGGTCATCGTCACCATCAAATCATATAATCATGGGATGAATCTTGACCAGCTTCCTCCGCGAGCTGCCCGGGCCGAGGCGGTCATCGATCGGTTGCGCGGTCAGATCACCTCGGGGGCCTGGCCGGTCGGCAGCAAGATCCCGACCGAGCCGGAGCTGGTCGCCCAGCTCGGCGTGGCGCGCAACACCGTGCGGGAAGCGGTCCGCGCCCTCGCTCACAACGGCCTACTGGACATCCGACAGGGCTCCGGGACGTACGTCGTCGCCACCAGCGAGCTCGCCGCAGTGATGCAGCGCCGTTTCGCCGGTGCCGAGACCCGGCACGTGGCCGAGCTGCGGTCCGCGCTCGAGGCCACGGCAGCGAGCCTTGCCGCAGGCCGCAGGACGAAGCAGGATCTCGCACACCTCGATCGCGCCCTGACGACCCGCGACAACGCCTGGCGCTCGGGCACTGCCGAGGCATTCGTGGACGCCGACACCGCCTTCCACCTGGTGGTCGTGGCCGCCTCGCACAATCCGGTGCTGAACGACCTGTACGCCGACCTCGTCGAGGTGGTGCGCGACTTTCTCCGTGCCGATATCGGGCCGGAGCTGGACGAGGAGCAGTACGTCGACCACGCTCGCCTGGTCGAGGCGATTCGGGCCGGTGACGCCGGTCTCGCAGCCGCCGAGGCGGGCTCGCACGCCTTCGTCTGGGAGCACGCCTGGCCTGACCACCGGTGAAGCAGTCCCCTCGGCGCCCGACCCGCGGAGGCACTCCAAAGCGCAGAAGGTGGGGCGCAAACTGCAACTTCTGGAGTCCGGGAGTCGCGGTTTGCGCCCACTTTCGCCGGTCGTAGGCAGGGGTTCGTCGCAGGGCGCTAGGGTCGCACCCCGAAGAGCTACTATGTAGCACATGAGCGAGGTCGGGATCCGGGCACTGAAGCAGAACGCATCCGCCGTCGTGGCCGAGGCAGCCTCGGGCGAGCAGGTCACGATCACCGATCGCGGCCGGCCCGTCGCGCTGCTCGTTCCGCTGCCGGGCTCGCGCCTCGAGGGATTGCTGGTCTCGGGCCGCGCCAGGCCGGCTCGTCGCCGAATCTCGGACCTCTCGGCCCCAAAGGTCGGCGTGGGACTGTCGACCGAGCTCGACCGAATGCGGGACGACCAGCGGTACTGAGTCATGGTCTGGTACGTCGACACGTCCGCGCTGGTCAAGATCGTCGTCGCCGAGCCCGAGACGGACGTACTTCTGGCCTGGCTCGACGATCGCACAGAACCACTCGTGGCTAGCGATCTGGCTCGAACCGAGTTGATGCGCGCTGTTCGCCGTGTCGCACCAGAGCTGGCCCACCGCGTACGCGAGGTGCTGGACGTGCTGGTCCTGGTGGCGGCGACCGGCGGGATCTGCGACACCGCCGGCCGACTGGCGCCGGACCAGCTTCGCTCGCTCGATGCCGTGCACCTGGCCACTGCGCTCGAGTTGGGCGACGACCTCGACGGTCTGGTGACGTACGACGACAGGCTGACCGACGCAGCCCAGGCGTACGGCATCGCCGTCACCGCCCCAGGCCGTACCTGAGAACGCAGAAAGTGGGCGCAAACTGCAACTCCTGGAGTCCAGGACTTGCGGTTTGCGCCCACTTCTGCAGACGAGAGTCAGAGCTCGCGCTCAGGCATCAGCCGCATTCAGAGCTCGGTGGCCCTCCCACCGGCCGCGGCGATCTTGTCCTTCGCGCTGCCCGAGAACGCATGCGCGCTCACCTGCAGAGCGACCGACAGGTCGCCGTTGCCGAGAACCTTGACCGGCTGGCCGGCCCGCACCGCGCCGGCGCCGACGAGCTCGTCGACACCGACCGTGCCGCCCTCGGGAAACAGCTCAGCGAGCCGCGCCACGTTGACGATCTGGTACTCGACCCGGAACGGGTTCTTGAAGCCACGCAGCTTCGGAACCCGCATGTGCATCGGCATCTGGCCGCCCTCGAAGTTCTCGCCGATGTTGTTGCGAGCCTTCGAGCCTTTGGTGCCCCGACCGGCGGTCTTGCCCTTGGAGCCTTCGCCACGACCCACGCGGGTCTTGGCGGTCTTCGCCCCGGGAGCCGGGCGGAGGTGATGAACTTTGAGAGTCATGATCAGTCGACCTCCTCGACGGTGATCAGGTGCGGAACCGTGGCGAGCATGCCACGAATCTCCGGACGATCTTCCTTGACGGCCTCGTCGCCGATCCGCTTCAGGCCGAGCGAGCGCAACGTGTTGCGCTGGTTCGACGTGCCGCCGATGCCGGACCTGACCTGCTTGACCTTGAGCCGCACCATCACGCAGTCACCTCGTCACGCGCGCGGAGCAGCGCCGCCGGAGCGACGTCCTCGACTCGCTTGCCGCGACGACGGGCCACGGCCTCAGGCTCCTCCAGCGACTGGAGGGCCTCGACGGTCGCATGCACGACGTTGATCGCGTTCGATGAACCAAGCGACTTGGCGAGCACGTCGTGGACGCCGGCACACTCGAGCACCGCACGCGCCGAGCCACCCGCGATCACACCGGTACCGGGCGATGCCGGACGCAGCATGACCACACCGGCAGCCTTCTCACCCTGGACCGGGTGCGGGATGGTGCCCTGGATCCGCGGCACCCGGAAGAAGTGCTTCTTCGCCTCTTCAACACCCTTGGCGATCGCGGCCGGCACCTCCTTGGCCTTGCCGTAGCCGACACCGACGGTGCCGTCACCGTCGCCCACCACGACCAGCGCGGTGAAGCTGAACCGGCGACCACCCTTGACCACCTTGGCGACGCGGTTGATCGCCACGACGCGCTCGATGTAGTTGCTCTTCTCCTGCTGCTGGCCGCCGCGACGATCGTCGCGACCCCGGCGATCACCGCCTGCACCGCCACCGCGGCGCTGGGTTCCACTCATATCGCTATTACCTCTCTCGAGCCCGAGGTGCTTGCAGCCTCGGGCCAATCATCTCGGGCTCAGAAGTCCAGGCCGGCTTCACGGGCACCGTCGGCAAGTGCCGCGATGCGTCCGTGGTACTTGTTGCCGGCCCGGTCGAAGACGACATGCTCGACGCCGGCGGCCTTGGCCCGCGCAGCGACGTTGGCGCCGACGACCTTCGCCTTGTCGGACTTGTCGCCGTCGGTCGAGCGCACGTCTGCCTCCATGGTCGAGGCCGACGCGAGCGTACGGCCCGCGACGTCGTCGATCACCTGAGCGGAGATGTGCTTGGCCGAGCGGGTCACGACCAGACGAGGACGCTCCGGCGAGCCGAAGATCTTCTTCCGACCGCGCACCTGGCGGCGCTGCCGCGAGGCAGCCTTCGCCGCACTGTGCTTGTTGATGCGAAGCGAGACAGCCATCACTTACCAGCCTTTCCGACCTTGCGGCGGACCTTCTCGCCCGCGTACCTCACGCCCTTGCCCTTGTAGGGCTCCGGCTTGCGCAGCTTGCGGATGTTGGCCGCGACCTCACCGACCTGCTGCTTGTCGATCCCGAGGACGGCGAACTTGGTGTTCGACTCCACGGCGAACGTGATGCCCTGCGGCGCAGTCACCTTGACCGGGTGGCTGAAACCGAGAGCGAACTCGAGCTCCGTCGGACCCTTGGCCATGACGCGGTAACCGACGCCGACGATCTCGAGCTTCTTTTCATAACCCTGGGTAACGCCGACGACCATGTTGGACACCAGGGTCCGGGTCAGCCCGTGCAACGACTTCGCGATCCGCTCGTCGTTGGGACGAGTCACCTCGATGTCGCCGTTGTCGCCGCGACCGACCGAGATCGGCTCGGCGACCCGGTGCTCCAGCGTGCCCTTCGGGCCCTTGACCGAGACGTTCTGGCCGTCGAGATTGATCTCGACCCCGGCCGGGACGGCGATCGGCAGTTTGCCAATGCGAGACATTGTGCGCGCTTCCTTCCTGTCCTGGCCTACCAGACGAAGGCGAGGACTTCCCCGCCAACGCTTTCCTTGTGAGCCTGCCGGTCGGTGCGCAGACCCTGGGACGTC
>CAWCOM010000006.1:0-45851 GCA_963797165.1 uncultured Actinomycetota bacterium | reverse complement strand
CATCTCCACCTCCACCTCCACCTCCACCTCCACCTCCACCTCCACGAAAAGATGACATGCATCGGCGGTTTGAGGGCTGGGTGGGTGGCCCTCCTCAGCTCAGACGCTGATCATCGTTGTGTCACGTGGATCGCGTGTCCGGGCGTCTGTGCGCTCGTTAGGAGCTTGAGGAGGGACCGGTGTCTATCGTAGGAGGCTTGGACATTCATCGGAAGCAGATCACGTTCGATTGGGTTGATCTGGAGACCGGTGAGGCGGATCGGGGCAAGATCGTCCCGGCGGATCGGGAGCATCTGGCTGCGTGGCTGGATCCGCGGATGACGGCTGGGGCGGAGGTGCATCTGGCGTTCGAGGGGTGCACGGGGTGGCGCTACGTCGCGGAGGAGTTGGTCCGGGTCGGGGTCGTTGGGCATCTGGCCGAGCCGGCTGATACGGCTGCGTTACGCGGTCCGAAACGGCGGGCGAAGACCGACCGGGCCGACGCTGAGCATTTGCGGCGGCTGCTGGCCGATGGACGGATCCCGCAGTGTTGGATCCCACCGTCGCACGTGCTGGAGAGTCGGGCCTTGTTGGAGACCTATCGTGATCTGCGGGCCGAGCACACCGGTTGGCTGCAACGCATCCATGCGGTGTTGTTCCATCAGGGAACGCCGTGTCCGAGTCGAGGTTTGTGCACTGTCGAGGGCCGGGCCGAGCTGGCGGTGCTGACCGGGCAGCTGTCGCCGGCCGGGCAGGACCAGGTGAAGGTGGCGTTGGCGATGCTGGCCGCGACGGAGGCCCAGCTGGAGGTGATGCACCGCAAGGTGCTGCTCGCGGCACGGCATCTGAGGGGTGCCAAGGTGCTGACCGCCAACATTTATGGGGTGGGGCCGATCAGCGGGCTGGCGTTGACCTGTTGGCTGGGCGGGGCCGGCCGGTTCTCCTCGACCCGGAAAGCGGTCCGGTTCGCCGGGTTGGATGTCACCGTGCACTCCTCCGACGGCAAACGTGGCCCTGGACGACTGTCGCGGCAAGGACCTGCAGTGTTGCGGTGGTGTTTGTACGAGGCCGGGAGGGGGTGTCAGATCGTCTGTGTAAGCAATCCCGAGGGGAGAGTGAGCACATGATGAATGCCAGACCACTGGGAGAAGATCGGGACCGGGTGGACGAGGCGTTGGAGCCGGGTCCGTTCGGTGAGCCGAGATCGCAGGCCGAGGCAGCTCGACGAGCGGTCGATGAGATGGTCGAGGCCGGTCTGTTGGACACGGTGCTGGCCGGGGTGGACACCGGCGAGCTCAGGCTGACCGGGGAGGGCGGGTTCCTCCCGGAGATGCTGAAACGCGCGTTGGAGGCCGGTCTGCGGGTGGAACTGTCGGATCATCTCGGCTATGAGAAGGGCGACCCGGCCGGCCACGGGTCAGGGAACTCCCGCAACGGCACGACTCCGAAACGGTTGGGCACCGAGGTCGGCGACATCGACCTGGCCACCCCGCGGGACCGTAACGGCACCTTCGACCCGAAGCTGATCGGCAAGGGCCAACGCCGCCTCGACGGCCTGTCGGAGATGATCATCAGCCTGTATGCGAAGGGGATGACGGTCCGCGACATCCAGCACCATCTGCAGGCCACGATCGGTTCGGAGCTGTCGCACGAGACGATCTCCAACATCACCGAGGCCGTCGCCGGGGAGGTCAAGGCCTGGCAGGCCCGGCCGCTGGACCCGGTCTATCCGATCGTGTTCTTGGATGCGTTGGTGGTGAAGGTCCGCGACGGCCACCAGGTGCGGAACAAGGCCGCCCATATCGCGGTCGGTGTCGATACCGACGGGATCAAGCACGTCCTCGGGATCTGGGTCCAAGCCACCGAAGGGGCGAAGTTTTGGGCCGGAGTGTGCGCCGAGCTGGCCAACCGCGGCGTCCGGGACGTGTTGATCGCCTGCTGCGACGGACTGTCGGGGTTCCCGGAGGCGATCGAGGCGACCTGGCCGAACACGGTCGTGCAGACGTGCACGGTCCACCTGATCAGGGCCTCGCTGCGGTTCGTGCCCGACGCCGACCGCAAGGCCGTCGCCAAGACGCTGCGGCTGATCTACACCGCTCCCACCGCCGCGGCGGCGGCTCAGGAGCTGGACGGGTTCGCTGACTCGGTCTGGGGTCACAAGTACCCGGCCGCGGTCAAGGTCTGGCGGGACGCGTGGGAGAGGTTCATCCCGTTCCTGGAGTTCCCGCCGGCCCTGCGGAAGATCATCTACACCACCAACAGCATCGAGTCGCTGAACTACCAGCTCCGCAAGATCATCAAGAACCGGGGCCACTTCCCCAACGACGACGCCGTGGTGAAGCTGTTGTGGCTGGCGATCCGCGACATCGAGGACAAACGCGCCCGCGAACGAGCCAAGGAGGCCGGCCGACCGAAGGGACAGCCACGCAAAGCACCGGCGAAGCTCGTCGAGGGAGCCCAAGTCCAGGGCTGGAACCCGGCCCTGGGAGCCCTGTCCATCGCCTTCCCGGGCCGGCTGGACGCCGCCTTGTGACCATCCCCGAGAAGGCGCTGGAGCAGGCCCGCGACGTTGCCGACGACGATCAGCAGACCGTCGAGAACCCGCAGGCCCACGTCGACGAGCTCGTCGCCGTCATGACCGAGATCCTCGACCAGAAACACCCGCTACCAACCACGACCAACAACACCACTTACACAGAAAACTTGACAACCTCGGCCGGGAAAACTCATGCCCGGACCGACGCCACCGACCACGACTACTACAGCGCGGTCAAGGACCGGATCGACGGGAAACGTGCCGCGCTGTCGGAAGCCCGCAAGATCGTCCGGCAGGCCTGTCACATCCTGACCGAGCTGGGCGACGAAGCGCTCGACCCGATCTGACTCCCGGGTCATGAGGGGTCGATGAGTAACGATCGCCGGCGCCACGGTCAACCGATGGGGAATCATCGCGGCCAGCTCCTGCCAGACCACTGTCAAGCCGCCACCGACCGTCCTGCCGGGCAGGGAAACCAACGGTCGGGTTCAGCGGACGGCCTGAAAAGACTGAGCGGCCGCTACCCTCCCGCCGGGCGGGACGGGTCTCCCAATCCATCATCATGTCGCCGAGCCCAAGCTGGGCCCGCGGACCTAGGTAAGTCTGGTATGTCCGACCTTCGTTCTCACCCGACCTCGAGCACCCGGCAGTCCTGGACAAGGAGGTGCCCGACTCGACAACCACCCCACACTGCCCAGTGCTTCCTGCTCCGGCACGTCGATCATCCGTTCCCGGCCGGTCGCGTCAAGGGCGCCTACGGCGCCGCTCCGCGGGCGCTCCGCGCCCCTTGACCCGCCTCAGCCGCTCACGGAAACGACGCCACCGCCGAAGCAGGAAGCACGATCAAACACGCCCTACAACACCACTTGCGCCCCAAAACAGATGCAGGTAAGTGGTCGCAGACAACAACTTCCGTCGGCGTGTCGCTGTTGTTTGTGACCACTTTTCCGGGACTGCACCACTGAGCTGATTGGATCCTTCCTGGGATTCAACGCGCGCCTCGGGTGATCCGCTCCACACCTCGAACACGGTCTTCACAGCTGGCTCAAAGGTCGACCCAAGTGTCCCGACAGCCGCCATGACCAGGCTCGCCTCGTCCGGGTCGAGTGGGCCCGGCGATCGGTCGTGGGAGGCACAACTGATGGGGTCGAAGACGCCGAAACGACGGCGCCGCTGGTTGATCGTCTCGGGAATCGGCGTCGTGGTGCTCGCCCTGGCCGGGTTCGGGCTCTACCAGTTCGTCCTGAAACCCGACGCGAGCGCGACCACCATGACCCGGACCGCCACGGCCAGCACCCAGACCGTCCAGACCACCGTCGGCACGACCGGCACCCTGGAACCCAAGCGGCAGGCCGACCTGTCCTTCAACAGCAGCGGCACCGTGACCAAGGTGTACGTGAGCGTCGGCGACAAGGTCGAGAAGGGCGACCTGCTCGCCCGGATCGACGACACCTCCCTGGCGGCCGATGTCACCGCCGCCAAGGCTGATCTGGCCGCGGCCGAGAGCAGCTTGTCCGACCTGGACGACGACGACGACGCCACCGACACCGCCATTGCATCGGCGAAGGCCCAGGTCAAGCTGAAGAAGAGCGACCTGAGCCAGGCGAAGTCCGCGCTCAGCGCGGCCGCCCTGCGGTCCACGATCAGTGGCACGGTGGCCGAGGTGAGCATCGCCAAGGGCGACCAGGTGGGGTCCAGCTCCGGCTCGTCCGGCGGCGCGGCCTCCTCGAGCTCGGGGTCATCCAGCTCCAGCTCCGCCGCGATCACGGTCATCTCCACGAACACGTACGTGGTCGACACCTCCGTCGGCAGCTCCGACCTGGCCAAGGTCAAGGTCGGGCTGCAGGCCGTCATCACGCCGACCGGCGCCACCGACTCCATCTACGGCACCGTCAAGACCGTCGGCGTGATGGCCTCCAGCCCTTCGTCCACCTCGGGCACGAGCAGCACGAGCACAGCGAGCTTTCCGGTGACGATCGACGTCACCGAGGCCCAGAAGAGTCTGTTCGCCGGCGCCTCGGCCACCGTGTCGATCATCGTCGAGCAGCGCGACAACGTGCTCGTCGTCCCGACGGCCGCAATCAGCACCGTTGACGGCAAGACCGTGGTCCAGAAGGTCGTCAACGGCTCGACCACGCAGACCGAGGTGACCATCGGGTCCACGTACGGCAACCAGACCGAGATCACCAAGGGCCTGTCCAACGGTGACGAGGTCCAGATCTCCTTCGCCCGGCAGGCCGGCAGCGCCACCCGTTCCGGCTCGAGCAACGGCAGTCAGAACGGCGGCACCAGGCAGGGTGGTTTCGGCGGATACGGCGGCGGGGGCACCGGCCAGGGCGGCTACGGCGGCGGGACCGGCCAGGGTGGCAGCCGATGACGGTGCTCGACGCGCGGACCGCCGGCGAGCCGGTGTGGGTCCCCGACAACGTGATCCTGCAGCTGGACCACGTCAGCAAGACCTATGCCTCCGGTTCGCTCGAGGTGCATGCCCTCGCCGACGTGTCGCTCACCGTGACCCGCGGCGAGTACGTCTCGATCGTTGGACCCTCCGGGTCGGGCAAGTCCACGCTGATGAACATCCTCGGCTGCCTCGACGTGGCGACGTCCGGTTCGTACCGACTGGGCGGCGTCGATGTCGAGGAGATGAACGAGACCCAGCTCGCGGAGGTGCGCAACCGCCAGATCGGCTTCGTGTTCCAGCAGTTCAACCTGCTGCCGTCGCTGACCGCGCTCCGCAACGTGGAGCTGCCGCTGTGCTACGCCGGCATCCGCCGCGACGTCCGCCGCGCACGGGCGCGCGAGGCACTGGAACGCGTCGGGCTGGCCGACCGTGTCGATCACCGACCCAGTGAGCTGTCCGGCGGCCAGCAGCAGCGCGTCGCCGTCGCCCGGGCCCTGGTCGGTGACCCGACCCTGATCCTCGCCGACGAGCCGACCGGCAACCTGGACTCGCACTCGACGGCCGACGTACTGGCGCTGCTGGCCGAGCTGCACGCCTCGGGCCGGACGATCGTGCTGATCACCCACGAGCCCGCGGTCGCGGCCACGGCCGACCGCACCATCCATGTCCGGGATGGTCAGGTCTCCGGCGGCACCGAGCCCCGGCCGGTCTCGCCATGAGGTGGACCGAGACCTGGCGGATCGCGCTCGAGGCGGTCCGGACGCATCGGCTGCGTTCGTTGCTGACGGTGCTGGGCATCTTCATCGGCATCGCGTCAGTGACCCTCACCGTCGGATTGGGTCAAGGCGCGCAGCAGGCGGTCGAGGACCAGATCAACAGCTTGGGCAGCAACTTGCTGATCGTCTCCCCGGGCAGCTCCACCACCAGCGGCGTACGCGGTGGGCGGGGCACGGCGACCACCCTGACGATGGCCGACGCCAACGCTTTGGCCGATCCGGCCGTCGCCCCCGACATCGGCAAGGTGGCCCCGGTCAGCACCGGCTCCCAGGTCCTGACGGTCGGCTCGACCACCTGGACCAGCTCTGTGGTCGGCACCACACCGGACTGGCTGACCGTGCGGGCCCGAACGCTGTCCTCGGGCCGCTTCTTCACCGCCGGCGAGCTCGACTCGGGCGCCAACGTCATGGTGCTCGGCGCGACCACGGCAGAGGAGCTGGTCACCGGGCCGAGCGCCGTCGGGACGACCGTCACGGTCAACGGCACCGCGTTCACGGTGATCGGTGTGCTGGCGTCGACCGGGTCCTCCGGCACCACCGACGAGGACGACCAGGCGGTCATCCCCTACACCACGGCGCAGCACGCCCTCGGCTCGTCCGCTCCGGGCACAGTGTCCTCGATCTATCTCCAGGCCGCGGCGTCGGACCGGCTGGCTGCGGCCTACCAGCAGGCGTACGCGGCGCTGATGACGCGGCACAACGTCACCGCCACGACGATCGACTTCTCGATCACCAGCCAGCAGTCGTTGGTGCAGGCCGCAACCGCGACCAGCAAGACGCTGACCATCCTGCTCGGCGGCATCGCCGGCATCTCCCTGCTCGTCGGCGGCATCGGCGTGATGAACATCATGCTGGTGTCGGTGACCGAGCGGATCCGCGAGATCGGGCTTCGGAAGGCTCTCGGCGCGACGCCGCGGGTGATCCGGTCGCAGTTCTTGATGGAGGCGACCACGCTGAGCCTGGCCGGCGGCGTGCTGGGGCTCGGGGTCGGCTACCTCGGCTCGCTCGTCCTGCCGAGTCTGATCGACCAGCCGGTCACGCTCTCGGTGCCGGCGTCGATGGCGGCGCTGGGTGTGTCGCTGGTCGTGGGCCTGGTCGCCGGCGTGTACCCCGCGACCCGCGCCGCCCGCCTGGCACCGATCGATGCCCTGCGGAGCGAGTAGTGGCCGCCCCGCCTCCTCCGTCATCGCGCGCCGCCCGACCCCGCACATTCCGGCCTCACCCGTACGAACGAATCGAGCTCAGATGATCAACACTCACCGTCGACTCGCGGCCGTTCTGGTCGGTGGTCTGGCCCTGCTCACCCTCGCCGCCTGCGCTGGTTCCGGCAGCAGCACCGGCGGCCAGGCGCAGGCCCAGCCCAGTAGGGGCGCATCCGGCCAGGCCGGCGGTCAGGGCGGTCAGTACGGCGTCCCCGGCGTCTCCGGACTGATCGTCTCCCTGTCCGGAAGGACCATGCAGGTACGCACCACCTCCGGGCAGTCGACCGTCACGTACACCAGCAAGACCACGGTGACCGAGCAGAAGTCCGCCAAGGCGACCGACGCCAAGGTCGGGGTCTGCGCGACCGTACGCAGCGCTGACAGCTCGGCCTCCGCCGGCTCGAGCAGCACGGCCATCGCCGCCGGCTCGGTCAGTCTGAGCGACGAGGTCGAGGGCAGCTGCCAGGGAGGGTTCGGCGGCGGGTCGCGACCGTCCGGCATGCCCTCGGGCGGCGGAGCCGGAGGGGTTCCGTCGGGCCAGCCCTCCGGGGCCATGCCGAGCGGGGCGCCGCGGGGCGGGTTCGGCGGGGCCAGCGGCAAGATCACCAAGGTCGACGGCTCGACCCTGACCATCGAGCAGACCCGTGGAACGGACAAGACCTCGGTGACCGTCACGCTGACCGGGGACACGACGTACACCAAGCAGGCCAAGACCGACACCGACGCGATCGCCAAGGGCAAGTGCGTGTTCGCGAGGGGAAAGTCCGACTCCACCGGCGCGCTGAGCGCGACGGCGCTGAGGTTGTCCGCCGCCACCAACGGTGAGTGCCAGCTGGGCGGCCAGGGACGACGCAATCCGAGCGGGGGCCAGAGCAGCGGTGGCTAAGCCAGCGAAGAAGGCAACGGTCGCGAAGGGCGCCCGTGGTCGTACGATCGTCCGCCGAACCGGCATCGGTCTCATCGCGCTCGCGGTCGCCTGCGGCGGAACGTGGCTCGGCCTGCAGGCGGTGGCGGCCCAGAAGGAGGCCGACCGGTACACCACGACCACCGCGACCACGGGCTCGGTGACGCAGACCCTGTCGGCCAGCGGCACCGTTGCGAAGGTCAACCAGGCCACGGCCTCGTTCCCAGCCTCCGGCACGGTGACGTCGGTCAAGGTGTCGGTGGGCGACTCGGTCGAGGCCGGCCAGGTGCTGGCCACGATGGACACCACCGATCTCCAAGCCGCTGTGATCCAGGCGAAGGCCGATCTCGCGTCGGCCGAGAGCGATCTGACCGACGCGGAGGACGCCGCCGACGCGTCGGCGAGCGCGTCGGCCAGCTCCGCCTCCAGCTCGGCCAGCTCCTCCAGCGGCACGACGACCCAAAAGCGTTCATCGGGCACCTCGGGTGGCTCGGGCACGTCCAACACGTCGGGCAGCGGCGGAGCGTCCAGCTCTCCGACCGCCAGCGCGAGGCCGTCGGCGAGCACGTCGAGCAGTCCCTCCCCGAGCTCCTCGGGCAGCCCGACCGCCGGCCAGCCGAGCGGGTCCACCGGCACCGATGTCGCTCAGCTCCTGGCCGCGGTCCAATCCGCAGAGAAGGTGCTGACCGAGCGGCAGACCGCTGCGACGGCGGCGCTGACGGCCCAGGGCGCGGCTTGCTCCTCCCTGACCGGGTACACCCCTACGCCGGCGCCGTCGAGCTCCAGCAGCTCGCCGTCGGCGAGTGAGATTGCCACTCCGTCGGCAGGCACGAGCTCCCCCGCCACGAGCTCCCCCGACACGAGCTCGCCGAGCGCGACGGCGTCCGACAGCGAGACAGCCAGCGCCAAGCCGACCAGCGCCAACCCGACCAGCGCCAACCCGACCAGCGCCAACCCGACCAGCGCCAACCCGACCAGCGCCAACCCGACCAGCGCCAGCCCGACCAGCGCCAGCCCGACCAGCGCCAACCCGACCAGCGCCAACCCGACCAGCGCCAACCCGACCAGCGCCAACCCGACCAGCGCCAACCCGACCAGCGCCAGCCCGACCAGCGCCAGCCCGACCAGCGCCAGTCCGACGGGAACCGCGAAGCCCATCGACGACCCGATCACGACGGGCGACATCGAGAAGTGCGTCGACGCGCTGACTGCGGCCCAGCAGGCCCAGCAAGCCGTCACGGACCAGCAGGGTGTCGTTTCGACCGCACTCACGACCTTGTCGACCGCTCTGCAGAACTCCGGCACGGGGAAAGGCTCCGGCACGGGCACGGGAACGGGCAACGGGTCCGGTACCAGCAACGGGTCCGGCACGGGCAATGGCTCCGGCACGGGCAACGGCTCCGGCACGGGCAACGGGTCCGGGACCGGCAAGGGCTCGGGTGCTGGCTCGGGCTCGGGGAGCGGATCCAGCACCAGCACGGGTGATGGCTCGGGCAGCGGATCCGGCACGACGTCGACGGGCAGCGGATGGAGCAACAGCACCACCTCAGGCGGCAAAGGCGGCTCCACCCTCACCGTCGGCTCGGCCGAAGCAGCCGTCACCAAGGCGGAGCTCGCGCTGACCACGGCGGAGGACAACCTCGACGCGGCCACCCTCCGGAGCCCGCTGACGGGCGTCGTCGCCGAGCTCCCGTTCACCAAGGGAGATACAGCCAGTACGAGCGACGAGGCGATCGTGATCGGCAAGGGTTCGACCGAGGTGTCGCTCGAGATGAGCGAGACCGCGTTCCGGCAGCTGAAGGTCGGCCAGAAGGCCGAGATCACCCAGTCCGGGGCAGATCCTGTCGAGGGAACGGTCTCGCGCAAGGCACTGCTGCCGACGTCGTCGAGCACCGGATCGACGAGCACCTTCGGGGTCACGGTGACCGCTCCCAAGTCGACGTCGTCCCACTTGACTGCCGGCGCCACCGCGTCGGTCGTGGTCACCATCACTTCCGTCGACAACGCGGTCCTGGTTCCGGTCTCCGCCGTCACCAGGGAGAGCACGACCAGCGGCACCGTGTCGGTGCTGACGAACGGGGTGGCCAGCACGATCCGCGTCACCCTTGGCGTGGTCGGCGACACCACGGCTCAGATCACCGACGGTCTGAAGGCCGGATCGGTGGTCGTCCTCGCCGATCGGACGGCCGCGGTGCCCAGCAACAGCTCCAACTCGATCCGTCAGTTCAGCGGTGGCGGCGGCAACTTCGGTGGCGGCGCTCCCCCGGGTGCCGGCGGGGTTGGCGCTGGAGGCGGCGCCGGCGGCCAGGCTCCCCGCTAGCCCGACCGCCGCCCACTCAGACGCTCTAGCCACCCTCACCTCCTGCCCGGACACCCTCCCTCCTCGAGAAAGTGGGCGCAAACTGCAAGTCTGAGCCAGAGAAAGTTGCAGTTCGCGCCCACTTTCGGCGAAGAAGGGCGCCGAGGGGGGTCCGACAACAGGGACCGCGAAAGGGAGTTTCAGCGGGTGCGTTGCACCCGGGTCTCGTCCCAAACCGGCTCGTCGCTCTCGTACACGCTGCCGTCGGCACCGAAAACCAGGAAGCGCTCGAACCCACGCGCGAACCAGCGGTCGTGGGTCACCGCCACCACGGTCCCCTCGAACGACGCGAGCCCGTGCTCGAGCGCCTCGGCAGACTCGATGTCGAGGTTGTCGGTCGGCTCGTCCAGCAGCAGCAACCTTGCCCCGGAAAGCTCCAGCAGCAGGATCTGGAAGCGCGCCTGCTGTCCGCCGGACAGCGTCTCGAACCGCTGCTCCGCCGCGTACGCCAGCTCGTAACGATCGAGCTTGCGCGACGCCTCCTCCCGGCCCATGCCGGACCGATGGTCGTCCCCGCGATGAAGGATCTCCAGCAGCGTCCGGCCGATCAGCTCAGGGTGGTTGTGGGTTTGGGCGAACCAGCCCGGACGGACCCGAGCGCCGAGCTTCGCGCTACCGGTGTGCTCGACCGGCGAGACCGTCAGCTCCCCGATCGGCAGGTGCTCGATGTCGGGGTGGGAGCCACCGCGCGCCAGCAGCCGGAGGAAGTGGGACTTTCCCGACCCGTTGGAGCCGAGCACAGCCACTCGGTCGCCGAACCAGATCTCGGTGCTGAACGGCTTCATCAGTCCGGTCAGCTCGAGCCGGTCGACCACGATGGCTCGCTTGCCCGTCCGACCGCCGGTCAGCCGCATGGTCACGTGCTGCTCACGCGGGAGCTCCTGCGGTGGTCCGGCCTCCTCGAACTTGGCCAGTCGCGTCTGGGCGGCGCGGTAGCGCGACGCCATCCCGGAGTTGTACGCCGCCTTGTTCTTGTACATCAGCATCAGCTGGCGCAGTTTCTCGTGCTCCTCGTCCCACCGCCGGCGCAGCTCGTCGAAGCGCTCGAACCGCTCCCGGCGCGCCTCGGCGAACGTGCTGTAGCCGCCGCCGTGAATCCAGACCGTGTTGCCGGCGGCGCCCAGCTCGACAGCCGCGATCCTCGTCGCCGCCTGGGCCAGCAGCTCCCGGTCGTGGCTGACCAGCAGCACCGACTTCTGGGTCGTGGCCAGCTGGTCCTCCAGCCAGCGCTTCCCCGGTACGTCCAGGTAGTTGTCCGGCTCGTCGAGCAGCAGCACCTCATCAGGCCCGCGGAGCAGCGCCTCCAGGGCGAGCCGCTTCTGCTCCCCGCCGGACAGGGTGTTCACCTCGCGCCACTTCGCTCGGTCGTAGCCGATCCCGATCGCCGCGGTCGTGCACACGTCGAACGTCACCTCGGCGTCGTACCCACCCGCGTCGGCGTAGTCGGCCAGCGCCTGGGCGTAGCGCAGCTGGACGGCCTCGCTGTCGTCCTCCATCAGGGCCAGCTCGAGTGCATCCATCTCGGCGACGGCATGCTGCAGCCGCGGCGGGGCTAGGGAGAACAACAGGTCGCGTACGGTCGAGTGATCCCGGATGCTGCCGATGAACTGGCGCATCACGCCCAGCCCACCGGAGCGCGAGATGGTCCCGGTGGCGGCGAGGAGATCGCCGGCGATGATCTTCAGCAACGTGGTCTTGCCGGATCCGTTGGCCCCGACCAGCGCCACCACAGCGCCCTCACCGACCCGGAACGAGACGTCGTCCAGCAGCACCCGGCCGTCGGCCAGGTGATAGCTGATCCCGGAGAGGTCGACGTGGCCCATAGGCGTCGATGCTAGGCCCCGCGACACCCCGCCCGCGACCGAGTTTCGGCCGGGTCCCTCCCCGAAAAGTGGTCACCAACAACACGTGGCCCCGGCGTGTCGTTGTTGTTTGCGACCAGTTTTCGGGGGAGGGGGATGGGACGGACCGGAGGCGCGTCAGAGCCAGTGCTCAGGCGGCAGAGAGGAGCATGGCCAGGGCCGCGGTGTCGGCGTCGCCGGACGGGTCGATCCCGGCCCGGCTGACGAGCTGGGTGACGGTGCCCTCGCGGTCGGCCTCGACCCAGGCCGCCCGATGATCCAGTCCGAGGTGCGGCAGTCCGGGGAGGAACAGGCAGCCGGAGGCGACCTCGTACTCCGGGACAGAGCGCAGCGTGCTCGACGGTGGGTGCAGGACGACCAGGCCGGGCGGCTGCGGGTTGCCGAACTGACCGGGCAGCAGCGGGTGCTCCCCCAACAGCTGACCCTCCCGGATCACCAGCCCGACGGCGCCGGCGTGCGGCTCGTCCGGCAGGTCCTCGCTCACCCGGAAGACGGTGGACAGCGGAAGCAGACCCGGTACGGCCGCCATCCGTACGGCGAGCACCAGGAACTTCGCCCACTCCACCGTGTCCTGCGGCCAGCGACCCAACAGCATGAAGCCGTAGAGCGTCCCCTCAGACTGCAGGGGCGCAACCTCGACGGCTGATGGCCGAAAGGCATCCATGACGACCTCCTCGACGCGCACCACTCACCAGGCCCGTTGATCATGTCCACTCTTGCCAGGTGGTGGGCATATCGTCACCGGAACTGCCCTTAGCACACAAGAGTGCACGACTGCCAGGCCGAATACCTCACGAAATGCCGAACCGTAACGAACGGATCGGAAACGTAACGCGCTCGTTCGCGGTTCTGTTGCGCCTATCACATTCCTCCGGAGCACTGCTTTGCCATTCCGCCGACCGGTGCGAGCAGCTTCTGTGGCGCCGGTCAGCCATCCGGTCACAGGCCGGTCTGATTGACTCGACCAGCCAGCAACAGTCGACGCCGACGAGGAGAACGTGATCGTGACCGAGCAGACCGATGCGCCGCCCAACACCGACATCGATACCAGCTACCGCGATCCGTCGCTGCCGCTCGAGGATCGGGTCGAGCGACTGCTCGCGCAGATGACGGTGCCGGAGAAGGCGGGCCTGTTCTTCCACTCGATGATCAGCATCGGGCCGGACGGTGAGCTCGGCGAAGGCAATCCCGCCTTCGGCATCCCCTCGCCGGACGACCTGGTCGCCGGCCGGCACATCAACCACTTCAACCTGCTCGGACCGCTACTGGATCCGACCGTCGCCGCGAGCTGGCACAACAAGCTCCAAGAACTAGCTGCCTCCACCCGTCTCGGCATCCCGGTCACGATGTCGACCGATCCGCGGCACTCGTTCACCGACAACCCCGGCGCGGCGTTCAACGCGGCCGCGTTCTCCGAGTGGCCCGAGACGATGGGTCTGGCCGCGATCGGCGACGAGGCGCTGGTCGAGACGTTCGCCGACATCGCCCGTCAGGAGTACGTCGCCGTCGGCCTGCGCTGCGCCCTGCACCCGCAGATCGATCTGGCGACCGAGCCGCGCTGGGCGCGTCAGTTTGCGACGTTCGGTGAGGACGTGGAGCTGACCAGCAGGCTCGGCGCCGCGTACATCCGGGGGTTCCAGCGGGCCGACTTCGGGCCGGGCTCGGTGTCCACGATGACCAAGCACTTCCCCGGCGGCGGACCGCAGGCCGACGGCGAAGACCCGCACTTCGCGTACGGCCGGGAGCAGGTCTATCCCGGTGGCCAGTTCGAGCTGCACCTGAAGCCGTTCGAGGCTGCGATGGCAGCCGGCGCGCGGCAGATGATGCCGTACTACGGGATGCCGGTCGGTACCGAGTACGAGGAGGTCGGCTTCGGCTTCAACAAGGGCGTGATCACTGGCCTGCTGCGCGAACGCTACGGCTTCGACGGGATCGTCTGCACCGACTGGGGCCTGATCACCGGCCACGTGATCATCGACGCGTTCCACCCGGCCCGGGCCTGGGGTGTGGAGCAGCTGTCCGAGCGGGAACGGATGATCAAGTGCCTGGAGGCGGGCGTCGACCAGTTCGGCGGCGAGCACGGCGCCGATCTGCTGGTCGAGATCATCGAGTCCGGCGACGTCAGCGAGGAACGGATCGACGTTTCGGCTCGTCGGCTGTTGTGCGAGAAGTTCGCGCTCGGCCTGTTCGAAGAGCCGTACGTCGACGCCGCGCGGGCCGCGAGCGTGGTCGGCAGCGACGCCTTCCGGGCCGCGGGCGAGGCGGCGCAGCGTGCATCGGTGACCCTGCTGACCAATGCCGAGCGCGCCGACAATTCGACGCTGCCGCTCGGCAACGGCATCACGCTCTACGTCGAAGGCATCGACGAAGCGGTGGCGGCGACGTACGCGACGGTGGTGTCATCCCCGGACGAGGCCGACGTGGCGATCCTGCGGCTCAAGGCGCCGTACGAGACCCGGAAGACCGCGTTCGAGAACTTCTTCCATGCCGGGTCGCTGGACTTCGATGCCACCACGATCGCGCACGTGCTCGATGTCGCCGGGCGGGCGCCGACGGTGCTGGACGTGTTCTGTGACCGGCCGGCGATCCTCACTCCGTTCGTCGACGCCGCCGCGGCGATCGTGGTGGACTACGGGGCGAGTGCTCGTGCCCTGCTCGACGTGCTGTTCGGTGCGGCCGAGCCGAAGGGCAGCCTGCCGTTCGATCTGCCCTCCAGCATGGCCGCCGTCGAGGCGAACCGGCCGGACGTCCCGTTCGACACCGCCGACCCGCTGTTCCGCTTCGGCCACGGCCTGCGCTACCCGGTCTGAGCCTGCGTTACCCGGTCTGAGCCTGCGTTACCCGGTCTGAGCCTGCGGGGCCCATCCTGCGGCACCGGCTGCCTGATTCCAGGAAAAGTGGTCGCCAACAACAGACTTCTCCGGCGTGTCGCTGTTGTTGGTGACCACTTTTCGGGGACTGCGCGGTGCGGCAGGGATGGCTAGGGTGCTGGGGTGCCTGACGCCAGCGCTGGACCAAAGACCCCGAAGCTCATCGCGCCCAAGCTCGGCAGGCTGGACACGGTCGAGCCGGCCGAGCTGGGGCCGGCCGAGATGCGCTCGGACGAGCGTTACGTCGACGCCGACTTCGGCGAGCGAGATCTCGGCTCGACGTCGTTCGTCGGCTGCTCGTTCGAGCGGGTACGAATGACCGACCCCGTCCTGCGCGGCGCCCAGTTCGCCGAGTGCGCCTTCGCCGACCTCGACGCACCGGTGCTGTCTGCACCGCGGTCGTCGTGGCGGAGCACCACCGTGACCAGTTCTAGGATCGGCAGCGGCGAGGCGTACGAGAGCACCTGGCGGTCGGTCCTGATCGAAGGCAGCAAGATCAACTATCTGAATGTGCGGTCCGCGGAGTGGCGCGACGTCGTCCTCCGCGACTGCGTGATCGACGAGCTGGACCTGTCGTACGCCAGCGTCACCCGGCTGGCCGTCGAGCGCTGTCGGATCGGCACGCTGGACGTCTCCCATGCCACGCTCGTCGACGTCGACCTTCGCGGTGCGAGTCTCAGCACCGTGAACGGACTCGACGGGCTCGCCGGTGCCTGGATCAACCAGACGCAGCTGTTGGAGCTCGCTCCGCTGATCGCCGGGCACCTCGGCATCCGGATCGCCTCCGAGTCCTGACGCTCGCCGAGGCACCTCGCCATCCGGATCGCTGCTGACCCCTGACGCTCGCCGAGGCACCGGGACGTCGATCGAGGCACCCTCTGCAGACGGTGCCTCGGTTGTCGAAAGGGTGCGCGAACGTACGAGGGGGTGCCCGAGCGTACGAAAGGTGCGCGAGCGTACGAAAGGTGCGCGAGCGGACGAAAGGGTGCGCGAGCGGACGAAAGTGCCCGAACGGACGATCGGTGCGACCAGCTACGGCGGATCCGCCAGGGGCAGCCGGATCTCGGCGCGGGAGACGTCCGGGTCGCTGCCGAAGTCGACGGTGCCGCCGGCCCGCCGGACGAGCTCGCGAACGATCGGCAGCCCCAGGCCCGTGCCGCCGGCATCCCTGTCGCGGGCGTCGTCGAGCCGGGTGAACCGGTCGAACACCCGCTCCCGCTCGGCCAGCGGAATGCCGGGACCGTCGTCGGACACCGCGAAGACAACATGACCCGCCACCATCGAGACGGATAGCTCCACGCCGGTCTTGGCATGGCGTACGGCGTTGTCGACCACATTGGTCACCGCACGCCGCAGCTCGTCGCGGGCCGCGATGACCACCGCGTTGTCTGCGTCCGCGGTGTCGGCGACCGAGCCGATGCGGACCGCCACTCGCGCCTCGGCGTAGCCGGCCACGATCTGGCTCACCAGCTCACCGGCCACGATCCGATCGACCCGCGCGGGTGGAGGCGCGTCGGCGTCGGCCCGGGCGAGCAGCAGCAGATCCTCGACCAGAGCCGAGAGCCGGTCCACGTCTGGGAGCAGGTCGGCAGGCAGCTCGCCCGCCTCACCGAGCCGTTGGGCTACTTCCAGCTGGGTCCGCATGCTCGCCAGCGGACTACGCAGCTCGTGGGCAGCATCCGCTACGAAGGAACGCTGCCGGGCGCGGCCGGCGGCGAGCCGGTCGAGCATGTCGTTGAGCGTCAGCGCGAGCGCCTGAATCTCGTCCCGCGCGGCGGGGACCGGCAGTCGCTGCGGCTGAGATCCACTCTGCTGCGGCTGAAATCCGTTCTGCTGCGGCCGCGATCCGCTCTGAGCTGACGACGGAGCTCCTGCCGGCGCCGGCCACACCGCCGGCCCGGACCACCCGCCGATGTCGAGCCCGAGGCGGGCGTCGCCGCCGATCCGCTCCGCACCCAACCGGAGCTGCTCGACCGGTCGAAGAGTCCAGCCGATCACCCGCCAGGCGATCAGGGCGAGCACAGCGACCAGCAGCGGGATCGCGATCATCAACGAGGTGCGCAGCACCAGCTGGCTGGTCAGCACGTCCTCGACCTGAACGGCAACGATCACGCTCACCGGGTCCCCGGCCGGGCCGGCGGAGATCGCCCGCACCCGGAGCGGTCCGGCAACTCCGGCGCGGGCGCCTGGCACGATCACGGTGCCGCCGGCGAGCGCCCGCTGCAGCTCGGCGGGCCGCAGCAGCGGAGTCAGCTTGTCCGCGGTCGCCGACCCGCTGACCACCCGATTCTGGGAGTCGACCACCTGGATCACCTGCGCGCCGCTGACCGGCACCGGGTTCGGCAGCCGCTGCTGGTCGACCATCGCCGCGACGTCCCGGGCGGCCGCGGAGGACTCGTTGTCCAGCGTCCGGTTCACCGCGTACGCCAGAGTCGCGTACAGCACAAAGGCGCCACCGGTCAGACCGACCAGCATCCCGATCACGCCGATCGTCATCAGCCGACCGCGGAGGCTCAGCCCGCGCACGACGCGTCCAGCGAGTGGCCGAGCGGCGGCCGGCAGGTCACGCGTCCGCCAGTCGGTAGCCCGAACCGCGGACGGTGAGCAACCGCTCGGCGCCGACCTTGCGACGGAGGTAGCCGACGTACACCTCGACGGCGTTGGCGGCCACCTCGGCCGCGTTGTCCCAGACGTGGTCGAGCAGCTCCGCCTTGCTGATCACCCGGGTGGGGTTGCGCATCAGGTACTCCAGCAGAACGAACTCCCGTTGAGTCAGCGAGACCGGCGCGCCGGCCACCACCACCTCGTGCCGCGCCGGGTCCAAGGTGATGTCCCCCACCCGAAGCACCGCCGGTCGCGCTACCACCCCGCGGCGCAGCAAGGCCCGGATCTTGGCGAGCAGGACCACGTAGGAGAAGGGCTTCGTCAGGTAGTCGTCGGCACCGTCGTCCAAGGCGTCGGCTTGGTCGTACTCACCGTCCTTGGCCGAGAGCATCAGCACCGGCACCCAGTTCTCGGCCGCGCGCAGCCTCCGGACGATCTCGAACCCGGACATGCCGGGCAGCATCACGTCCAGTACGACGCCGTCGAAGTCCCCGAAGCTGGCCTGCCGTAGCCCTTCAGGTCCGGTATGGGCCACCTCGACGGCGAAACCATCGGCGACCAGGCCGCGGCGCAGAGCCTCGACCATCCGTTCCTCGTCGTCGACCAGCAGCAACCGCACGCCAACAGCCTAGGGATCGCCACCAGGGCATCGGCAAACCCACGGGATCAGGGTGCGCGGCTTCGCAGGCCAGCGGCATGACCTGCGAAGCCTCGGTGTCACTTCAACGCGCGTTGGTGCAACACCTTGTCTCCACAGCTATCCGGCTGGCAGCAACCGAAACGCGACTCAGCGTTCTCACAGCGCCGGCGAGCCAGAATGACAGCATGCGGATCTTCCAATCGCGCCCTGCTCTGCGCTGGGTCGTCCCTGTCGTCGTCGTCGGCGTCGTGGGTGGCACCAGCCTCATCGCTGCCACGGCGAGTGCCAAGCCGGCGCTGCCCGACGAGACAGCACAACAGCTGCTGGTCGATCTGCAGCAGGCGAACGTGGACAGCTTCAGCGGCACGGTCGTCCAGAAGTCCGATCTCGGCCTGCCGGAGCTGCCCGGCGTCGGCGGCGGGTCGTACGACACCAGCCTCACGTCGCTGATCTCGGGCACGCACACGTTGCAGCTCTGGGCATCCGGTGCCGACAAGCAGCGGCTGGCCATTCACGGCACGCTCGGCGAGACCGACATCATCCGCAACGGCAGCGATGTCTGGAACTGGTCGAGCCAGGACAATGCAGCCACCCACATGACCGTGACCGGCCACGACGAGACGGCGACGGCCAAGGACCTGCCGAGTGATGCGCCGAAGACTCCGCAGGAGGCGGCCGACAAGGTGCTGGCCGCCATCGACCCGACCACCACGGTGAAAGCCGACCCGGCGGTGGAGGTGGCCAACCGCTCCGCGTACGCCCTCGTCCTCGAGCCCAAGGACGCCGGCTCGCTGATCGGCCAGGTCCGGATCGCAGTCGACGGGGAGAAGAAAGTCCCGCTGAGCGTCGAGGTGATCGCGACGGACGGAACCGCCGTCTTCAGCACAAAGTTCAGCTCGATCGACTTCGCCACCCCCGACGACGCGTACTTCACGTTCAACCCGCCGGCTGGGACGAAGGTCACCGAGGAGAAGGCTCCGTCGACCGACAAGACCGACGCGGCCAAGAAGCGAACCGAGGCGGAGAAGAAGGCCGAGGCGGCGCAGGACGACACCAAGGTCGTCGGCAGCGGCTGGTCGAGTGTCGTGATCGCCAAGACCGATCTGTCTCAGGCGGCGGACCAGTCCGACCAGCCCAGCTCCGACCAGCCCAGCTCCGACCCGTCCAGCTCCGACCAGCCCAGCGCCAACCCGTCCAGCTCCGACAAGCCTGGCGGCGACGCCGCAGCGATGAAGCAGATCATCGCCGCGCTTCCCGAGGTGTCCGGCAGCTGGGGCAAGGGCCGGCTGCTGTCGAGCAAGGCCTTCTCGGTGGTGATCACCGACGACGGCCGAGTGGCGGCCGGCGCGGTCGCGCCCGAGACCCTGTACAAGGCACTCGGCTGAACCGCTTCCTCGCCCGTGCCCTACCGTCAGTCCCCTTCTCGGAAAGTGGGCGCATACTGCAGGTTTCCGCCCCCCCGGAATCTGCAGTTCGGGCCCGCTTTCCGGTGACGGGACGACGAGGGTGATGTGGGCGTGACGACCACCGCGAGCTCCGCCCGTACGGTGGAGGCCGTGACCACCGAGGACCCGCCCCCAGCGCTGGTCCGCACCCGCGGTCTGACCAAGCGCTTCCGGCACGCCGTCGTGGTCGACGACGTGGCGCTCGAAGTGCCGGCCGGAGCCGTCTACGGGTTCCTCGGACCGAACGGCTCGGGCAAGACGACCACCATCCGGATGCTGCTCGGGCTGATCCGACCGGTCGCCGGAGAGGTCGAGCTGTTGGGTCGGCCTATCCCGGCCCGCTCCGCCGAGGCCCTGCCGAGAGTGGGCTCCCTGGTCGAGGGGCCGGCGTTCCACCCTTATCTCTCCGGCCGCGCGAACCTCGCCCGGCTCGATGCCGCCGACCCGGCGGCAGACCCGCGGACGACGAAGACCCGGATCGACGCGGCGCTGGACCGCGTCGGCCTGCTGGCTGCCGCGACGAAGCGCTACCGGGCGTACTCGCTCGGGATGCGTCAGCGACTCGCCATCGCCAGCGCGCTGCTGATGCCGCGCGATCTGCTGATCCTCGACGAGCCGACCAACGGGCTCGACCCGCAGGGCACCCGCGAGGTCCGGCACCTGATCGGCAAGCTCGCCGACGAAGGCGTGACGGTGCTCGTCTCCAGCCATCTGCTGAGCGAGGTCGAGCAGATGTGCAGCCACATCGGCGTGATGTACGAGGGCAAGCTCGTCTGGCAGGGCAGCATGGCCGACCTGCGGTCGGGCGCGATCCAGACCGTACGGGTGCAGACCGACCGTCCCGAAGACGCTGCCCGGGTGCTGAACGGCCTCGGGCTCACGGACGTGTCGACCCTCGCCGGGAGCCTGGTGAAGGGCGAGCTCGGTGACGTCGACGTCGCGGCGATCGTGCCGCGGCTGGTCGATGCGGGGGTCGCGGTACTCGGTTTCTCGGCACTGGCGCCCAGCCTCGAGGACCTGTTCGTCTCACTGACCGGGGAGGGTTTCGATGTCAGCGGCTGAGTCGCTCGTCGCCGGCCCGGGATCAACGACCGCGCCGTCGCCGTTGCCGTCGGCCCCCACCGGCCACGGCTGGCGGATCGGGCGATTCCTGCTGTCGGAGCTGCGACTGATCGCCGGTCGGCGGCGTAACATCGCCGGACTCGCTGTCCTCGCGGTGGTGCCGATCATCATCGCGATCGCCGTCCGGGTCTCGACCGACGACTCCGCCGGCGGGCCGACCTTCGTCAACGCGATCACCGGCAACGGCCTGTTTGTCGCGCTGGCCGCGCTGACCGTGGAGCTGCCGCTGTTCCTTCCGCTCGCGATCGCCGCCGTGTCGGGTGACGCGGTCGCCGGCGAGGCCAACCTCGGCACGCTGCGGTACCTGTTGACCATCCCGGTCGGGCGGACCCGGTTGCTGCTGGTGAAGTACCTCTCGCTGGTGATCTCTGCCGTGTTCGCCACCGCGCTCGTGGCGGTCGTCGGCGGCGTGATCGGCATTGCGTTGTTCGGCACCGGTCCGATGATGACCCTGTCCGGCCTGCAGATCTCGTTCGGCGCGGCGCTGTGGCGGCTGGTGCTCATCGTGGGCTACATCGCGGCCGTGCTCGCCGCGCTCGGCGCGATCGGACTGTTCGTCTCGACCCTGACCGAGCAGCCCATCGGGGCGATGATCGCGGTGATTCTCGTCAACGTGATGATGTACGCCCTCGACTCGATCTCCCAGCTGTCCTGGCTGCATCCCTGGCTGCTTGTCCACTGGGCGACCGCCTTCGGCGACCTGTTACGGACGCCGATGTTCACCGAGAACGTCTCCCATGGGCTGTTGGTCGCGCTGGCGTACGCGGTCGTCTTCTGGCTGCTCGCCTGGGCGCGGTTCTCCAACAAAGACGTCAGCTCCTGAGAGGGCCCTACGTCGAGGCAGCTGTCGTTCGGCGGCTGCGCGTCGCCGGCTGCGTCTTCGCCGAGGACGAGGCAGCCCTGCTGCTCGAGGCCGCGGTCTCGGCCGACGATCTCGAGTCCTGCCTCCGGCGCCGTGAGACCGGCGAGCCGTTGGAGGTCATTCTCGGCTGGGCCGAGTTCTGCGGACTCCGGGTGGCGGTCGACACGGGCGTGTTCGTCCCCAGGCAGCGCACGGCGCTGCTGGTGGACTTGGCGGCGAACCTGCTGCCGTCGACGCGGCGAGCCGTCGTACTCGATCTCTGTTGTGGCACGGGTGCGTTGGGCCTGGCGTTGGCTGCCCGGGCGGACATCGACCTGGTCGCTGTCGAGCTGGATCCACGGGCCGTCGTCTGTGCCCGACGCAACCTGGTCGGGGTGGGCGAGGTGTTCGAGAGCGATCTGTTCGCTGCTCTGCCCGACCGACTGCGGGGGCGGGTGGACATCGTGCTGGCCAACGCCCCCTATGTGCCGACCGACGACATCGCGCTGATGCCACCGGAGGCGAGACTGCACGAGCCCCGCATCGCGCTCGACGGGGGCGGCGACGGACTCGCCATCCACCGTCGGATCGCGGCACAGGCTCCCGACTGGCTGACACCGGGTGGACGGCTGCTGATCGAGGTGGCCGAGCGGCAGGTGGCGGCGGCCGTCGAGACGATGGAGTCCGCCGGGCTGGCCGCCCAGGTGTGCCGCGACGAGGAGCGAGACGCCATCGCGATCGTCGGCACCCAGACTTTCGCGGAAAAAGTGCGGGCCAGTGACCGATGACGACCTTCGCCTCAGCGTGCGGCAGGGTCGCGTCGGCGCACTGACCCGCACTTTTTCCACTCGTCCGCGGCGGAGCGCTCATCGAACCGCGGGCTTCGTCACCGGGACCCAGCCGAACCCAGCCGGGTAGGCTCCCGCTCGTGCCGAAGGAGAGCGACGACGTCCGGACCGGCCTCGCCAAGGAGGTCCGGCTGTGGGGGATGTCGGCGGTCTGTGCTCTCGCCGGCGCGCTCACGATCTGGAGGACGAACTCGATCGCGTACGGCGTGCTCGCCTTCTTGATCTGCCTGGCAGTCCTCGGCGGCGCGTTGTTCGCCTACGAGAAGCGGCGCAAGCGGTGAGCACCACAACCGGTACGCACCGGCGGGTGACCTCTTTCGTGCGGCGCAGCGCCCGCATGACGCCGGCGCAACGCCGCGCCTGGGAGTCGTATCAGGACCGCTGGGTGCTCCAGGTGCCGAGGGCCGAGACGAGCACCTCGGTCGCGCCCGGGTCGACGCTCGATCTGGCAGCGGTATTCGGCCGCAACGCTCCGGTGGTGATCGAGATCGGCCCCGGAATGGGCGACTCGCTGGCCCCGATGGCGGCTGCCCGGCCGGCGTCGGACGTCCTCGCGTTCGAGGTGTTCGAGCCGGCGATCGCGGCCCTGCTCGCCCGGCTCGCGACGGACGAGATCGGCAATGTCCGGATCGCTTCGGTCGATGCCGTCGACGGGTTTGCACACCTCCTCCCGCCGGACAGCGTGGACGAGGTCTGGATGTTCTTCCCCGATCCCTGGCACAAGGCTCGGCACCACAAGCGCCGGCTGCTGGGAACCGAGTTCGCCGACCTGGTGGCGAGCCGACTGCGAGCCGGCGGGTACTGGCGGCTGGCGACGGACTGGCCGGACTACGCGGCCCAGATGCAAGACGTGCTCGACCGACACCCCACCTTCGAGAGCGAGCACCCCGACGGGCCCGCAGCCCGCTGCCCCGATCGGCCGGTGACCCGGTTCGAGCAGCGCGGAATCGACGCCGGTCGCACGATCACGGATCTGGTGTATCGGCGTCGTGAGAACCGCCCGTGAGATGGCGGGTCGACCTGGCCTACGACGGCACCGACTTCGCCGGCTGGGCAGTCCAACCCGGCCAGCGGACCGTCCAGGGTGAGCTCGAGACCTGGGTCCCGCGGGTGCTTCGGCTCGATCGGAGCGTGACCCTCGTCTGTGCCGGACGGACCGACGCCGGTGTCCACGCCCGCGGTCAGGTGGCTCATCTGGACCTCCAGTCGGATGAGCTGACGGATCCGGCGGTGCTGCATCGCCGGCTGGCTCGGGTGCTCACCGACGACCTGGTCGTCCGGCGGGTGAGCGCCGCACCCCCGGGTTTCCATGCCCGATTCGGTGCCGTCTGGCGTCGGTACGTCTATCGGCTCTGGGATGGGCAGAACGGCGTCGATCCGTTGCTGCGCCGTCAGGTCACCCGCCTCCGGTCGTCGCTGGATCTCGACGCGCTGAACGATGCCGCGGGTGGATTGCTCGGTCTGCGCGACTTCGCCTCGTTCTGCAAGCGTCGCGAGGGCGCGACGACGATCCGTACGCTCCTGGAGTGCGAAGCCGTCAGGGTCGTCGACGGTCCGTTGGCCGGGGTGGTGGAAGTGACCGTCCGTGCGGATGCCTTCTGCCACTCGATGGTCCGATCGGTCGTGGGGGCGCTGTCGGAAGTCGGTCTCGGCCGCCGCGAGGCCGGCTGGGTCAGCGAGCTTGCACAGAGTCGCGATCGCCGGACCGGCGCACCCGTGCTGCCGGCGCGCGGGCTCACCCTCGAGGAAGTCGGCTATCCGCCGGACAGCGAGCTGGCCGACCGAGTCGCCGAGGCCCGGTCCGTACGCACCCTGTCCGAACACTCTCAACCGGAGACCGCTCGATGAGCCACTACTTCTCCAACGACGACACAGCTCCCCTCCAGCGCCGTCAGGTCTCCGCGACGATCTGGGGGCGGGAGCTGGACTTCACCACGGCTGGTGGAGTGTTCTCGACCGGCGGTCTGGATCTGGGCACCGCTGTGCTGCTCCGGACGTATCCCCCGCCGACGAGTATGCCGCGCATTCTCGACCTGGGCTGCGGCTGGGGGGCGATCGCCGTCGCCATCGCGGTGCTGTGCCCGGAGGTCCGCGTCGACGCCGTCGACGTCAACGACCGGGCACTGGCGCTGTGCGCAGAGAACGCGACAGCGCACGGTGTCGCCGACCGGGTGCGTACGCTGCGGCCCGAGCAGGTCGAAGCGGATGCCCTCTACGACGAGATCTGGTCGAATCCACCGATCCGGATCGGCAAGGACGCGCTGCACGAGCTGCTGCTCAGCTGGTTGCCGCGACTGGACGAAGACGGTGCAGCGAAGCTGGTGGTCGGCCGGAACCTGGGTGCCGACACGCTCCAGCGCTGGTTGGTCGCCCAGGGCTACCAGTGCGAACGCGCCGCGTCCGCGAAAGGCTTCCGTGTCCTCGAGGTCGCGGCAGGCTGAGGTGAAGCAGGATGAGGAAGGCGTCGCCGCCGTGCTAACGTCGTGGCGACCGTGATCCATCCGCAGGAGGTGAGCCCCATGAACGCAGTATCCGCAGTGGGCGCTCCGCTGCAGTGCACGCCGACACCGAACTAGCATCACGCGACTGAGGTAGTCGCCACCGGGGAGCGCCCGTCAGGCACATCGCGAAAGGCGACTCCCATGAACACAACACCCTTTTCCACCCGACGCGTGACCCCGACGACCGGCCCCGACCGGCCGAGGTCCGACCCGCCGGGGGCCGACCGGCCGGGGGCCGACCGGCCGAGGCCTGAGCACGATCGGTTGCAGATCGACACCACAGGGCCGATGCGTCACGCCAGCGAGCGAGCCTTGGTCCTCGGTGGTGGCGGAGCGGCAGGCAATGCGTGGTTGATCGGCATCATCGCGGGCCTGTTCGATGCCCACCTGGACGTGAGCCAGGCCGATCTGATCATCGGCACCTCGGCCGGATCGACGGCGGCAGCCCAGCTCACCAGCGCGCCGCCGTCCCAGTTGCTCGCCGACATCGTTTCCGCGGCGCCGCAGCAACGGACCAGTCCGGTCAGATCCGACGGTGGACGTGTTCCCGCGGGGTCGGTGGCCGACCAGCTGCGGAGGACGGGCGAGATCATCGCCGCCGCCGAGGGTCCGGCCGATATGCGGCGTCGACTCGGTGCGGCCGCGCTCGAGCTGGATGCGGCATCGGACGGCTTGCGGCAAACGCAGTGGCGCGCGACCGTAGCCGCCCGGCTGCCGAGCCAGCACTGGCCGCATCGAACGGTGCTCATCACGGCGGTCGATGCCCGCACCGGCGAACCGGTCGTGTTCGACCGCCACAGCGGTGTCGAGCTGGTGGACGCGGTCGCCGCCAGCACGTCCAGTGGGGCGCCGTACGGTATCGGCGACAGCCGCTACATCGACGGCGGCTATCGACGATCCAGCGAGAATGCCGATCTGGCAGCCGGGTACGGGCGGGTGCTGGTGCTGTCACCGCTCGGCGGCAGATCGCGCGCGCCGCTGGCGTGGGGCATGCAGCTGGCAACGCAGGTCGAGGAACTGCGTGCCCTCGGCAGCCGAGTCGAGACCATCCTGCCCGACACCAGCTCCCGCGACGCGTTCGGCGGCAACATGATGGATCTAGCGGCGCGTCTGCCCGCAGCTCGAGCCGGCTACCGCCAAGGCAGCGCCCTTGCCCGACAGCTCACCGAGTTCTGGCGCTGACGCTCGCGGGATCGGTCGACCCCAGCAGCCGGCTACGCGGCCTTCTCACTGACCGCGCCCATCACTTCAGGCCAGCGGCGGTCGAGCAGCTTGCCACCCTGGACGATGCCGATCCGCAAGACGACATATCCGAAGACCAGACCCAGCGGCAGCGCGATCCAGCCGAGCCAACCGAACCAGAACGAGCCGACCGCGAGCCCCGCCAGCGGCAGCGACAGGACGAACGTGGCGATGCTGGACGCGGAGAACGACAAGAACGACGGCAGCCCCCCGCTGTTGCCTTTCTGGAAGGGATTCGCACCGGGCGGCGCCGCCGGCCACTGCCACAGCGCACCCACCACCGATCCGACTCCGAGACCGATCAGCGCGACGCCGAATGACACGCCGGCGATCATCGGTAGCAGTGGCCACTCCCCGGTCAACGCCGCCGTTGCCACCAGCAGGATCAGCAGCACGGGGGCGAAGACGGTTGCGGTCGACATCACCCGGCCGGCCCGGTCGTCGGCCCCACGGACGCCGGACACGATGTGCTGCCAGATCGCCGTGCCGTCATAGCTGAGGTCCTGCGCCACGCTCATCCCGAGCAGCAGGGCCAGCAGCACGGGCGCCAGGGCCGCGACCACCGTACTGCCGGGATACGGGTTGATCATGGTGCTGACCACGATGATGATCGGTGCGATCGAGAAGCCGGCGATGCCGGCGAAGTAGCGCGGGTCGCGGCGCCAGTAGTGCAGCGTACGAACCGCGACACCGCCGGCCGGCGTGGCCGGGTACAACCGGTCGACGAACCCACCGGTGCGGACCTTCGCGGCCCCGCCGCCCGCCTCGGTCGGGGACGTGAGGCGCTGAGCCAGGTAGAACCCCCAGACCCACCACAGCGCGCCGGCGAGCGCGACCGCGAGGACGAGCCGCAGGCCCGCACCCAGCCACTCGCCACGGGCGAGCGCGGCCGGCACCGCCCACGCCCAGCCGAACGGCGACCAGCCGGCGAGGGTTGCGGCGGAGGCGAGCACACCGCGCATCTGGGAGGGATCGCGGCCGGCCAGCCCGCCGATCAGATTGCCCCCGATGCCCATCACGACACCGAACAGTGCGAGCACCACGAAGGCCAGGTCGCGGAAACGACGCGATCCCAGGAAGGAGGCGAACGCGGCGGTGCCGGCTCGGGAGAACAAGAAACAGGTGGCGACGCCGATCGGGAACGCGACCAGCGCCGCAAGGGTCAGTGGCAGCGTACGCGCCCAGGTGATCACCAGACCCAGACCGACCAGGACGGTCGCGACGCCGGGGCTGCCGATGAAGCCGGCGATGAACAGGCCGGGCTGGATCTCTCTCGCGCGCAGGGGCAGTAGTGCGAACTTCGTCGGATCGACGGTCTCGTCGACGCCGAACACGAGGAGCGAGAACAGCAGCCAGCCCATCGTCAGCACCGAGTACACGAGCACGGTCACGTCGGACGTGGTGTCGATCGAGGTCCACCGGAGGGCGACCATCCCGACCAGCACGAAGACGACGATTGCGAGCGCGTACGTCATCCCGATGATCAACCCGACCGTCCGCCAGACGCTGCGCTTGAGGCTGTTGCGCAGCAGGTGCAGCTTCAGCTGGACGAGGACTGCAACCATGCCAGCCCTCCTTCACTGCGTGCCTGGAACCCGACCAGCTCCAGGAACCGGTGCTGCAGACTCGATCCGGCTCGCACCTCGTCGAGAGTGCCGACGGCGAGCACGCGCCCGTCCGCGACCACGGCGAGGGAGTCGCAGAGGTTCTCCACCAGCTCCATCACGTGGCTGGACAGCACGACGGTGCCGCCGCCTCGGACGTAGCTGCGCAGGATCTGTCGGATCCCCTCCCCGGAGACGGGATCGACCGCCTCGAACGGCTCGTCGAGGATCAGCAGTCGCGGGGCATGGATCAGGGCGCAGGCGAGGCCGATCTTCTTCGTCATGCCGGCGGAGTACTCCACCACGAGGGTGTTGGCGTCCTCGGCCAGCCCGAGCGTGGCGAGCAGCTCCTCGGAGCGACTGGCGATGTCGCCCGGCGGCACCCGCCGGAGCAGCCCGATGTAGCGCAGCAGCTCCTTGCCGGTGAGCCGGTCGAACAGACGGACCCCGTCCGGGAGCACGCCCATCAGTGCCTTGGCGCCGGCCGGATCGGACCAGACATCGTGACCGAGGACGTACGCCGTGCCGGCGTCCGGGCGCAGCAGGCCGGTCGCCATCGACAGGGTCGTCGTCTTGCCGGCGCCGTTGGGTCCGACGAGCCCGAACATACGGCCGGCCCCGACCTCCAGGGTCAGGTCGGCGACCGCGTGCTTGGGGCCGAAGCTCTTGTGGAGCCCGACGAGGGAGAGCGCTGCTGGCATGCGTTCCAGTCAAGCACGAGCCGGAGACAGCACCCGGTGACAGGCGTCATGCTCCTCGCCGGCCCCCGACATCCGACCCCGACATCCGACCCGGACCTCTCCCACTTTCGGCGTTCGGGGAGGCGCCAGTGCCAGCACATCGGTCAGAAACCGGCGACAGCGTGCGGAGTGTACGAGGCATCGAGTCGCTCGACTTCCTCCTCGGTCAGCTGTACGTCCAGCGCGCCGACAGCGTCGTCCAGCTGGGTGAGCTTCGTCACGCCGACGATCGGCGCGGTGACCACCGACCGGCTCAGCACCCAGGCCAGCGCGACCTGAGCCGGCGCGACGCCTCGCTCCGCGGCCACCGCTCCGACCGCATCGACGATCTCGCGATCACGCTCGACGTACAGACTCTTGCCGAACTCGTCGGTCTCGGTGCGGGCGGTCGCCGCATCCCAGGGCCGGGCGAGCCGGCCGCGGGCCAGCGGGCTCCATGGGATCACCCCGACGCCGAGGTCGGCACAGAGCGGCAGCATCTCCCGCTCCTCCTCGCGATAGAGCAGGTTGTAGTGGTCCTGCATCGAGACGAACGGGGTGAGGCCGTGCTCGCGGGCGAGGTGCTGCGCCTTCGCGAACTGCCAGGCCCACATCGACGACGCGCCGATGTAGCGCGCCTTGCCCGCCTTCACCACATCGTGCAGGGCTTCCATCGTCTCCAGGATCGGGGTCTTCGGGTCCCAGCGATGAATCTGGTAGAGGTCCACGTAGTCCATTCCGAGGCGCCCGAGCGACGCGTCGATCTGGGACATGATCGCCTTGCGGGACAGCCCTGCGCCGTTCGGACCGTCGTGCATCCGACCGTGCACCTTGGTGGCGATCACCAGCTCGTCGCGGCGGCCGTACCCGCGCAGGATCTCCCCGACGATCTCCTCGCTGGTTCCCGCGGAGTAGACGTTGGCCGTGTCGAACGTCGTGACACCGGCGTCCAACGCCGCATGGATGATCGGCCTGCTCTGCTCCAGGGGAAGGCTCCAGGGATGCGATCCGCGGTCGGGGTCGCCGAAGCTCATGCAGCCGAGAATGATCCGAGAGACCTCGAGTCCGGTCGAGCCGAGTCGTGTGTAGTCCATGCCTCGATCCTGCCCCCGGCCGTCAGCCCACCGACCTCCGGCCCCCGGGCTGTCCAGTCCCCGAAAAGTGGTCACCAACAACAACGACACGCCGACGGAAGTTGTTGTTGGTGACCAGTTTTCGAGGACTGGCTCGGGGGGACAAGACGGCTGTGCGGAGTCATTCGCGGCGGCCCGATCGGCCCGGCGGAGGGGCCCGGATCCCCCCGCGTAGGATGAAATTCGCGCTCGATTCAGGACTACTCATCAACCCCGAGAGGACCTATTCAATGGCAGCGTACGAACTCCCCGACCTCCCCTACGACTACGGCGCACTGGCGCCGCACATCTCGGGCGAGATCATGGAGCTGCACCACGACAAGCACCACGCCAAGTACGTCAACGACCTCAACGCAGCGCTGGACAAGCTGGGTGAGGCTCGCGAGACGGAGAAGTTCGACGCCGTGGTGGGCCTGGAGAAGACGCTCGCGTTCAACCTGGGTGGCCATGTCAACCACTCGGCCTTCTGGCCGAACCTGTCTCCCGACGGCGGCGACAAGCCCGACGGCGAGCTCGGTGCGGCCATCGACGACTTCTTCGGCAGCTGGGACGGCTTCCGCGGCCATTTCGAGGCAACCGCAAGCACCATCCAGGGCTCCGGCTGGGCGATCCTCGCCTGGGACGGCCTCGGGCAGCGGCTGAACATCATCCAGCTGTACGACCAGCAAGGCAACCTGCCACTGGCGCAGACGCCGATTGTGCTGCTCGACATGTGGGAGCACGCGTTCTACCTGCAGTACAAGAACGTCAAGGCCGACTACGTCAAGGCGTGGTGGAACGTGGTCAACTGGGCCGATGCCCAGGCGAAGTTCGGAGCCGCCCGCGGCTCGTCCGGCGCGCTGGCCTGACCGACTCGTGCCCTGAGCTCGTTGAACGGCACCGGCGCCCTTCGGCAAGCTCAGGGCACGTTCCTGCTCTGGGCACGCCAGGCCAGGCAGAGCGCCGTTCGACAGGCTCAGCACACACTCCAGCGGCTGAGGGCCGCGTTGGCGCTCACCGGTCGGTGGGCGCCATTTCCGTTCCGGGGCCAAGAACCCGTAGCTCGGGTTCGGCAGAGCCGCCTGTCACCGACCAGACCTGGCCGCCGCCGGCCACGGCACCACCCTCCCGTTTCATGATCAAGACCGTGTCCTCGTCGATGGCGACTCCGCGGCTGGTCAGACCCGACTGGACGGCCATGATCAACCGAGTGAGCGTGCCACGCTGCGCCGCGTGCACGTCCACGCTGACCGGCACCAGCCCGAGTCCCTCGTCGACGGTGAGCTGCTCGAGATCCTCGCCGTTGTCGGGATGAGTGACGGGTAACCCACCGAGCAGCCAGCCGCCGAGCAGCGCGTGCCGAGCCGCGATCATCGCCCCGGCTGAGAACCCGAGGTACGGCACGCCGTGCGCGACCAGCTCGCGCAGCCGCTGGCGAATGGGAGCGACGGCACTGAGGTACGCGGGTGTGAGACCTCCGCCGACGAGCAGACCGTCCAGATCCTGGGGCAGCTCGGCCGGGAACTGTTCGCCTTCGGTCACCACGATGGCGACCGTGGTCAGCCGACCGGCCAGGCCGAGCGCGGTCTCGAACTTGGCCGCGTGGGCCGTACCGTCATCGATATCCTCCCCGACGGCAAGCACAACGACCTTCGGGATCGACCGGCCTCGCGCCCGCGCCAACATCGCCGCCTCGGCCAAAAACGGTCCGTACACCGCCGGAGCGTGCACGGAAGTCCAACCGCCACCGACCAGATGTACGCTCACGCTTCGCCTCCCCTGGCTTGTCTGCTGCGACGAACGCTATAGCGTGATGAAGTTGGCACCAGCAAGGAGGCGATGGTGAGCTACACGGGCCGGTTGCAGACGTACGGCCGCGACGACATCGAGGCGGTCGGCGGGAAGGCGGCCAATCTCGGTGAGCTGGTCCGGGCGGGCCAGCCGGTGCCGCCGGGCTTCGTGATCACCACGGACAGCTACCAGGCGTTCGTCGACGGCAACGGCCTCGACCAGGTGATTCGCGATGCGGTACCGACTCCTGGATCGACTACTGGATCGACGAGTGGGCCGACGAGCACCGACGACGACGCGTACGACCAGGCGTCGGTCGCGATCCGAGAGCGTTTCGTCGCCGGGACCATCGACCCCGAGCTCCGTCGGGCCATTCTCACCGCGTACGGCCGGATCGAGCAGGGCCCCGTCGCGGTCCGCTCGTCGGCGACCGCCGAGGACCTGGCGGACGCGAGCTTCGCCGGACAGCAGGACACCTTCCTCAATGTGAACGGCGACGACGCCGTGCTGGACGCGGTACGTCGATGCTGGGCGTCGCTGTGGACGGCGCGGGCGATGTCGTACCGCGCCCGGCGCGGCATCGACCCGGAAACGGTCCGGCTGGCGGTCGTCGTGCAACGGCTCGTCGACGCCGACGCCGCGGGCGTGATGTTCACCGCCAACCCGACCAACGGTCGTCGGAACCAGACGGTGATCAGTGCCGCCTGGGGTCTCGGTGAGGCCGTGGTCAGCGGCTCGGTGAACACCGATCAGATCGTCGTCGACACGGCGAACGGCGCGGTGCTGAGCAGCGAACCGGCGGACAAGGCCGTGATGACGGTGCGGACGCCGACCGGTACCGAGGAGCAGCCGGTGCCAGCGGATCGGCGCCGGGTGCCGGTGCTCGACGACGCCGCGGCGCTGGACCTGGCCGGGATCGGCGCGGCCATCGCCGAGCACTTCGGCGTCCCGCAGGACATCGAGTGGGCCCGTCATGGGGACGAGTTCTTCATCGTCCAGTCGCGCCCGATCACGGCACTGCCGCTGCCGGAGGCGGACCCCCCGACGGAGTGGAAGCCGCTGAACGACCACACCATCTACGTCCGCGCCAGCATCGTCGAGCAGCTCCCGGATCCGCTGACCCCGCTGTTCGCCGACCTGATCGATGGGTCGGTGGCCCGGTCGCTGGAGGGCTTGTTCGAAGAGCTGCTCGGCACGAACCCGGTGCGCCCCGGCGACGTCGGGCTGCCCACGATCAATGGCTACGCGTACTACGGGTACGACAAGAAGGCCATGAACCGGATGCTCACCGTGACGCCTCGGGTGCTCGGGGTGCTCCGGTCCGACTCCCCGCGGAGCGGGATCAAGCGCTGGCGGACGGCATCTCATCCGCTCTATCGCAGAATCGTCGACTCCTGGACCGGCCGTGACCTGGCCGAGCTGAGCTCAGCAGAGCTGATGTCCGGCGTACGCGAGCTGTTGGATGCCGGCACCGCCTACTACACGTCGGTTCAGACCGTCATCCCGGTGGCGGCGTCCAGCGAGACGATCTTCACCAAGGTCTACAACCTGGCGATCAAGCGGCACGGCGACCCGTCGGCGGAGACGTTCGTGCTCGGCTACGACAGCGAGCCGATCCGGGCGGAGAAGTCGCTGTACGACCTGGCTCAGTGGGCGGGCGGCCGGCCGACGCTGAACCAGGCGCTGCTGGCCTCCTCGACCGATGAGCTCCTGGCCCGACTGGGGAACAGTGCGGCCGCGGGGGGATCCGAGGACGGGGACTCGGGTGCCGATACCGACTGGGCGGAGTTCGCCGACCGGTTCGCGCTGCACCTGAGCACGTACGGGCACGCCATCTACAACCTGGACTTCGCCAACCCGGTGGCTGCCGACGATCCTGGACCCCTGCTGGACACCGTCAGGTTCTACCTTCGCGGCGGCGGACAGAGCCCGTACGAGCGCCAGCGCAAGCTGGTCGAGCGTCGCGAGCAGGCCGCGGCCAGCATCCGGGAGCGGCTCGATCCGGTCCGACTCGGTCTGTTCGACCGGCTGGTCACCTGGGCACAGACCAGCGCCCCGATTCGGGAGGACGCGCTGGCCGACGTCGGGCTGGCCTGGCCGCTGCTCCGCCGGCTGCTGCACGAGCTCGGCGACCGGGTGGCCGCGCGCGGCGTCGTCGACATCGCCGACGACGTGTTCTGGCTGCGCTGGAGCGAGCTCGAACAGGCGCTGACCGCGTCGGCGGAGACGCCGCAGAGCCTGTCCGTCGAGATCGAGCAGCGCAAGGAGCTCTGGCGCGGCCGACGTCGAGCCACCCCGCCCCAGTGGCTGCCGAAGGGGAGCTGGATGGACCTGATGGAGTCGATGCTGCCGGCGACCAATGCCGACCAGACCGGAAATGTGCTGAGTGGGATCGGTGGCAGCGCCGGGAAGGTGACGGCCACCGCCCGAGTCCTCAACGGCCCCGAGGACTTCAGCACGCTCGAGCCGGGCGATGTGCTGGTCGCCAGCATCACCACGCCCGCCTGGACCTCGTTGTTCGCCCGCGCCTCTGCGGTCGTCACCGACATCGGCGGACCGCTGAGCCACTCCTCGATCGTCGCCCG
The DNA here is from genome assembly GCA_963797165.1 of uncultured Actinomycetota bacterium. GTDB lineage: Bacteria > Actinomycetota > Actinomycetes > Propionibacteriales > Propionibacteriaceae > Microlunatus. The sequence continues at coordinate 11,908 of CAWCOM010000006.1, read as the reverse complement.
CGAGTACGGCATCCCCGCCGTGCTGGGCACCAATGTGGCCACCCGGCGGATCGTCACCGGATCGACGATCACCGTCGACGGCGACGCCGGCCGGGTGATCCTGCCAGGCGACGGATCGACGACCGACGAGATCGCTGCGCCGAGCGGCCGCAACCGGCGGCGGATCGCCGCCTGGTTCGGCGCTGGAGCAGCGGCTGTCGGCGTTGCCGCGATCGTCGTTCGGCGTCGCCGCCGGTCCCATCTCGAGTAGTCCGCGTCCCGGAAAAGTGGTCGCGAACACCATGTCTGGCCGGCGTGTCGTTGTTGTTGGCGACCACTTTCCGGGACCTGTGCTGGCCGGGAGGGGGCGATGGGCACTGAGACCCGCTTCGTCAGCGGCTCAGCGGGCGCGATCGTAGACCAGAGCCATCTCACCGAGCTCGCCGATCTGCTGCTGCGCCAGCGTCCACCTCGAGCTGGGCAGGCCGTCATCGAAGAGCCGCTCGCCATCGCCTGCGATCTCCGGGCAGACCATCAGATAGAGCCGGTCGAGCAGATCCGCCGAGAGGAGCGCCTTGATGATGCTGGCGCTGCTGTTGACCAGGATGTCGCCGTCCCCGGTCGCCTTGAGCTCGGACACGACGTCCGCGACCGGGGCGTTCAGCACCCGGGTGCGTTCCCACGGCGCCTCGGTGAGGGTCGTCGACAAGACAACCTTCTCAACGCCCACCAGCCAGGTCGCGTACCCGCGATCGCGGGGATCTGCGTTCTCGTCGCCGGCAACCGACGGCCAGAACCCCAGGAATCCCTCGGCATTGCGGCGGCCGAGCAGGGCGGTCGTCGCACTCTCCCAGATCCGGGTCAGGTGATCTCGCGCGACGTCGGTGGTGGCGTACGGGACGATCGCACCCAGGTCCATCGGGCCGCCCGGGCCGTTGTAGCGTCCATCGAGGGTGAGGCTGATGTTCGCCGTCACCCTGCGGTTGGTCGAGTTGATCATGATCGTCCTTCCTGTCTGTGCGGTGGAGCTGCCGTGGTCATGGCAGCGGTTCAGGCTTTGTCGCCGTCGGGCTGGAACGCCTCGACCGCAGCAGCGAGCTGGTCGAGAACCTGTCCCCAGCCGGTCTCGATCCCGGCGATCGCGGGCATGGCCTCGACCGTCGTATCGGTGATCCGGAGATCGAGCCGGAGCCGGGTGCCGCCCGCAGCGCGGACAAGGGCCACCTCGTAGTGGCCGGTGAACAAGATCGAACCGGCTGAGTCCAGCACCGAGAGATCGAAATCGAGCTGATCGGGCGCGCTGGCGGCGCGGACCATGCCCTCCGAGCGATAACGACCGGCGGCATCGCGATACTCGAGCACCACCCGGCCGCCCGGCTTCGGCTCGATGACGCACTCGGTGACGGTCATCGACGACGGCGCCCACCAGAACGCGAGCAGCTCTGCGTCCATCCAGTGCCGCCAGACGACGTCTCGCGACGCGCCGAGCCGCCGCTCGAAGGTGAACGTACGTCCGTCTGCCCACCGCTCCCGATCGGCAACCGCGGACTCCGCTTCGATGGCCGCGCGATAGCGCGCGATCACATCACGCTCGTCCTGCTGCCCCTCGGCGGCCTCGACCAGTTCGTGCAGCCGGCGCTCGAGCGCCGTCAGCGGAGCCGACTCGATCGCGTAGACGCGTCGTTGGCCGAGCGGTGTGACCGTCACCAGGCCGGCGCGCGCCAAGGTCTGGAGGTGCTTCGTGGTCTGCGGCTGCCGCAATCCGGTCAGCTCCGCCAGCTCACCGACCGAGTGGGGCCGCGCGGCGAGGAGCTCGACGATGCGCCAGCGAGCGCGCGTCGCCGAGCGCTGCCAGGATCTCATCCACGGCTTTAGTATTCGCCTATTTGAATATTCTTGTCAATGGATACTTTAGTGTCTTCTGGCTGGGAGGTCTCAGCCTGCGCAGGGGACGCGATGAACGCAGACCGCCGAGCACGCGATCCGACCCGCGGGCAGAATGGAGGCGTGACCTCCCAAGGCGTCGACGCATTGGTGATCGGTGCGAGCTTCGCCGGGCTGTTCGCGGCTGCGGCAGCACAGCACGCGGGCGTCCGGGTGACGGTGCTCGAGCGCGACGAGCTGGCCGACGACGCAACCGAGCGGCCGGGCGTACCGCAGGGCGGCCAGCCGCATGTCCTGCTGCACCGGGGCCTGGAGGCGATCGAGGCGTTGCTGCCGAGCCTCCGCGACGAGCTGGTCGCGGCCGGCGGCGTGCCGATGGACACCGGTGACATGGCCTGGCTGAGTCCCGACGGCTGGCTGCCGACCGGGGACCCGATCTACGAGATCGTCTCGCTCAGCCGGCCGCTGCTGGAGCTCATCGTGCGCCGCCGCGTCCAGGCTCTGCCGGGCGTCGAGATCCGCACCGGTTTCCGCGTACAGGCACTCCGCCGGTCCGACGATCGCTGGCGGATCACCGGCGCCGACGGCAATGAGCTGACCGCTGACACCGTCATCGACGCGTCCGGCCGCTCGTCACGGCTACCGAGCTGGCTGAGCGACATCGGCATCGAAGTGCCGGATCCGATTCTCATCGAGGCCAAGCTCGGATACGCCACCCGCCGCTATCGCTCCCCCGGCACCCGGCCACTGGACGTCGGCATCCTGATCGGCGCGAGCCCGGAGAACGAGACCGGCGCACTCGCCATCCCGGTCGAGAACGCCGACTGGCTGGTCTGCGCCGCGGGCTTCGGCGACCGTCGGCCCGGACGTGACGCGGCCGGGTTCGATCGGTACCTGCGCGACCTGAGCGACCCGGTGCTGGCCGACTTCACGGCGCTCCTCGAGCCGGTCGAGGAGGTGCGAATCTATCGGCAGACCGGGAACCGACGACAGCGCTACGACCGTGCCCGGAACTGGCCGGCGGGCCTGCTCGTGGTGGGAGACGCGCTGACCGCCTTCAACCCGGTCTACGGCCAGGGCATCACGGTCGCCGCCTGCCAGGCGGAGCTGCTCGGTTCGTTGCTCCATCGTCCTCTCGACGCCGCCAGCACCGCTCGGGCCCAGCGCAGGCTCGCCAAGGTGGCCGACCTGCCCTGGTCGATAGCCACCGGCGAGGATGTGCGCTACCCGAGCTGCAACCAGAACCAGAACCTCATGCAACGGCTGATGTATCGCTGGTCGCATCGGGTCAACCAGCTTGCCGCCGGTGGGCACACCTATTCCCGGGTGACGATGGGCAGCATCTACCACATGATGGCTCCTGGCATCCGGCTCTTCGGGCCACGGATCGTCGGCCCGGTGCTCCGCTCGCTCGTCACCGGTGTCCCGGCATCCGTCCCGAGGCCGGCGGCCCTCGACGCCGTCCTGTCCACGCCACCTCCATCGGTCAGCCGACCGCCAGCGCCTTGACGGTCTGCAGGCTGTCGGCCTCCTCGGCCGTCTTGTCCGGTCGATAGCGCAGCACCCGGGCGAAACGCAGTGCGACGCCGCCCGGGTAGCGGACGGAGTTCTGCAGTCCGTCGCAGGCGATCTCGACGACGGTCGTCGGCCGGACGTACACCACGTGGGCGTCGCGACGCTCCTCCAACGCCAGAAACGTCTCGGTCTGCCAGGCCAGCATCTCGTCGGTCATGCCCTTGAAGGTCTTGCCGAGCATGATCAGCTCGCCGCTGTCGTCGTCCCGCGCGGCCAGGTGCAGGTTGGACAGCCAACCCTGGCGCCGCCCGTGACCCCACTCGACCGCGGTGACCACCAGATCGAACGTGTGCCGCGGCTTCACCTTCACCCAGGCCGGATCGCGGCGACCGGCAGCGTACTCGCTGGTCAAGGCCTTGAGCACGACACCCTCGTAGCCGGCCCGGACCGCCCCCGCGAACGCCGCCTCGGCTGCAGCCGGAGTCGCCACCTCGGCCCGCGGCACGATCAAGGATGCCGGTAGCAACGCCGCCATGGCCGCGATCCGCTCGGTGAGTGGTCGGGTCAGCAGGTCCCGACCGTCGACGTGCAGCAGATCGAAGAAGTACGGCCGCAAGGGCGTCCGTTCCGAGACCGCGGACACATCGGCACTGCTTGCAGTGCGGGACGCGATCACCTGGAACTTCTCGGGTCGGCCGTCGGTCTGCACGGCCAACACCTCACCGTCCAGCACCAGCGTGGTCGCGGGAAGGGCTCGCACGATGGCAACCACTTCGGGCAGCCGCCCGGTGATCTCGTCGAGGGAGCGGGTGAAGATCCGGACCTCCTCGCCGTCTCGATGAACCTGGATCCTGATCCCGTCGAGCTTGTGGTCCACCAGCGCCGGCAGGCCGGTCCGCTCCAGCGCCGCGGTCGGCGTCGGAGCGCTGGCCGCCAGCATCGGCTGCACCCCGGTGCCGACCCGTAGGCCCACCGCCTGCAGGCCGACGAGACCCTCGCTCAGCAGGATTCGGGCGGCGACCGTGGTCGAGGAGAGCAGCATCGCCGCCCGCCGGACGGTCGCGACCGGGATGTCGAAGGCCTTCGCGAGTCCTTCCTGCACCAGCGCGTCGAGCGCGCCCTGCCGCAGCTCACCGAAGACCAGTGCGGCCAGGAACTCCTGCTCGGGTCTGGTTGCCCGACCGAACAGCTCCGTGACGGCTGCTGTCCGGGCACTGGCCGAGCCGGCTCCCGACAGGGCGGCGACCTGCTCGAACGCCGCGTCGACGTCGGCCACCTCGAGTGACGGGTGCTCCGCCGGTGGCGGGAGCTCCTGGAGCGAACGCCAACCGACACCCGTACGACGCTGGCGCAGGCTCCCGCCGAGATAGCTGACCACGATCTCGACGTCGTCCGCGGTCGCCTCGGCCAGGACGTTCGCGAGGAGATCGCGCTTGGCGTTGCGCGACCTGGTCGCCGCCAGAGCTCTGGACGTCTCGGCCAGTCGTTGCAACAACACCTGCTTCATCACCCCTTCGTGTCAGGGACGCTACAAGCCGCCACCGACATAGGCACCCAGGTACCAGGCACCTAGCGCATCCTTGGGCATCCGAGCGCGTCGGCACCGATGCGGAAGGTGTCCCGACGATGCGCTCGGTGGCGGGAAAGGGGAGATTCAGGTCGTGTTGTCAGTGGCGTGCGCCACGATGGTGGACATGGCAGACAGCACCACGATCACACCCCGACTCGGGATCACGTACGTCCCCTTCCGACCCCCCGAGGAGCTGAGGGACCTCGCGGTCGCCGCCGAGGAAAGCGGCCTGGACGAGCTGTGGGTGTGGGAGGACTGCTTCAAGCAGAGCGGGTTCGCGGCGGCGGCAGCGGCGCTCGCCTGGACCAGCCGGATCCGGGTCGGGATCGGCCTGCTCCCGGTCCCGCTTCGCAACGTCGCCCTCACCGCGATGGAGATCGCCACCCTCGAGCGACTGTTTCCCGGCCGGCTCATTCCTGGGATCGGCCACGGCGTCCAGGACTGGATGGGTCAGACCGGTTCTCGGGCGGCGTCGCCGCTGACCCTGCTGCGCGAGCATGCGACGGCCCTGCGCCGGCTGCTGGCGGGTGAGGAGGTGACCGTCGAGGGTCGCTACGTCCGGCTCGACCATGTCCGGCTCGACTGGCCGCCCGTCTCACCACCGCCGCTCGGCATCGGGGCGGACGGCCCGAAGTCGATTGCGATCGCCGGCGAGCTGGGCGATGTCTTCCTGCTGAGTGCCGCGCGCACCGAGGCTCAGATCGCACGCGCACGCCAGATTCTCCAGGACGTGTCGCCGAGACGTCACGAGATCGTCGCGGCGCAGATCGTCGCGATCGGGCCCGGTGCTCGCGGCAGGGTCGACGCGGAGGTGCCGAAGTGGAATGACGGCTCCGATGTCACGCACGGCTCGGCCGGTGACGCCGAGACGATCGCGGCCGATCTGCGCCGACTGGCCGAGCTCGGGGTGACCAGTGTGGCCGTCCAGCCCACCGGCGACGAACCCGACCTGATCGGACTCGTCGAGTTCCTCGGGCGGGAGGTCCGCCCGCTGCTCAACCAGTGACGTCAGCGGTTGGCTCGCTCAGTCGAGCGGCACCCGACACCGGCGGATCCGACGCGCTCGAAAGTTCGAGCCGTTCCGGACCCGCTGCCGGCTCCCTCGAGGTTCGCAGCCTCAGCACCAGCACGAGGCCGGCACCGACGGCGGCCACGAGCCCGAAAACGGCGGTGATCTCCAGCGGGACCAGATCGGAACCGCCGAGGTAGCTCAGGTAAGTGATCGAGCTCGCGGCCTGGATCGCGGCCGCCGGCAGGATCATCCGTTTGTCGACCGCGATCGCGACGACCAGCAGGACCTCGGCAAGATAGAAGTAGCGCTCGTGCATCTCCGGCAGCAACCACGGGATCACCATGGTCGAAGCGGCCGCCACCAGCAGGACCTCGCCCGCCGCGAGCGGACGACGTCGGCGCAACAGCCAGATCCCGAACGCGAGAGCCACGACGGCCGCCACGGCAAGCCCGACGTACTTCCAGATGTCCCCGGCGTCGCTCGGCAGCCAGGCGTACGGCGTCGGCGCGTTGTAGGTGAACGCGTGACCCGTGCCGACGCTTCCACCGCCAGCCTGACCCGTGCCGGCCGCTCCGCCGAATCCGCCTCCACCTGGGCCGCCCTCACCCGAGCCTCCACCCGGTACTCCGCCGCTACCACCGCCGGCTCCCCCACGCGAGGCCGTGCGTCCGGGGTCGCCCAGGCCGTTCCCGGTCGTTCCCGATCCACCGGTGATCTGGGCCGGATAGACCGCGAGCTGGCTGACCAGACTCCGGCCGGCGATCAGCGCCGGCACGAGCATGGCGAAGAACGCCGCTGGAGCCGCGAGCAGGGTCCGCAGCTTCATGCCGTTGAGGATCAGGACCAGGACGAGGACGGGCAGGAAGAAGATCGCCTGCAGCTTGAATGCGAAGGCGACGCCGAAGAAGATCGCCGCCGCCCAGGGTCGACGAGTGATCAGGAAGTACAGGCTCGCCAGGATCATCGAGCCGTAGATCGAGTCGCACTGCGCCCAGGCGCTGCTGTTCATCACCATGGTCGGCAGGAACAGCACAACTCCGGTCAGGATGGTCGGCAGCCAGGCCGACTCGGGCCGGACCACCCGGACGATCCGGTACGCGAAGAAGGCCAGCACCAGGTCGAACAGCACTGAGATGGCTTTGATCCCGACCAGCGGGTCGACCGGCAGATAGGTGAGTACCGCCAGCAGGGCGAGGTAAGGCGTGTTGTAGTTCGAGAACTCATCCGCCAACCCGGCGAAGCCGCCCGACGACGCGAGATGTGCGTACCAGTTGGACAAGAAGCTGCGATAGTCGCCGCTGACGATGTCGAACAGCCTCCAGCGGAGCACGAGCGCGGCGACCACCAGCACCGCGAGCACAGCGGCCTGAGGAGTTGCCAGGCGGCGGAGTCCGGTGCGGGTTGAGCTCGACATATGGATCCTTCGGGTGACATCGGCAGGGCCGACGAGCGGCCAGAATGCCAGCCTGCCCACCGTGACTGTGGACCGGCTGTGCGGCGCTGGGCACCGTGCTGTGCCCCTCCGGCCCCACCCAGCGCGCGGCCGAGGCCGTACGCTGCCAAGCGTGAGTCCGAGCACCGGTGCCGGTCGCGCCCGGCAGAATGCCATCTATCGAGCCGGAACGCTGGGCCGGCGGCCGTCCGTGCCGACCGATACGGTCGCGCTCGAACGACGAGCGAAGCGAACCATGTCGGCCCGCGCCTGGGCGTACGTCGCCGGCGGGGCCGGTCGCGGCGACACGATGCGGCACAACCGGGCCGCATTCGACCGTTGGCGGATCATGCCTCGAATGTTGCACGGCATCACGTCGCGCGATCTCTCGACCACGGTGCTCGGGATGCCGCTCGCGGCGCCGCTGCTGCTGGCTCCGATCGGCGCAGCGGCCCTGATCGCCCGGCACAGCGATGTCGCCATTGCCCAGGGAGCCGCTGCGGCAGGCACCCCGTACATCTTGTCCAGTCAGGGTTGCGATCCGCTGGAGGACGCCGCGTCGGCGATGGGAACGACCCCGTTCTGGTACCAGCTGTATGCCTCGACCGATGAAGCGCTGGTCGACTCGATGATCGGCCGCGCCGAAGCTGCCGGGGCGCGAGCGCTGGTCGTCACGCTCGACACCACCATGCTCGGCTGGCGCACCCAAGATCTCGATCTCGGCTCACTCCCCTTCGCCCGCGGCGAGGGCATCGCCCAGTACACCTCGGATCCACGCTTCGCCACCATCGTTGCGGAGCGGATCGCGGATGGGCGACGGGCACCGACGACTGTCACGATCGGCGCGATCCGGACCCTGGTGTCGATGAGCCGCAACCATCCCGGCCGCTTCCTGGAGAACCTGCGCTCCCCCGTCCCCCGGGCGAGCGTGGAGACGTTTCTCGACATCTACTCCAACCCGGGACTCTCCTGGGATCACCTGGCGACGCTGGGCGAACGTACGTCCTTGCCGATCCTGCTCAAGGGGATCCTGCACCCCGACGATGCCCGCCGAGCGCTGGACGCCGGCGTGGCCGGGCTGATCGTGTCCAACCACGGCGGCCGCCAGGTCGACAACGCCGTCGCCTCGCTGGACGCCCTCATTGCGGTGCGCGAGGCGGTCGGACCGCAGCCGACCGTGCTGCTGGACAGCGGTATCCGCACCGGCACGGACGTCTTCATCGCGCTCGCGCTCGGCGCCGATGCCTGCCTGCTGGGTCGCCCGCACCTCTACGGTCTCGCGCTGGCCGGTGCCGACGGCGTACGTCAGGTGATCGAGAACGTGATCGCCGAGCTCGACCTCACCATGGGCCTGGTCGGCGCACCTGACATCGCCTCGATCACCCGCGACCTGTTGGTCCCGGCCCCGAGCTGATCCGGCTGGACCAGCTCCAGCCCGGAGCCGATCCCGTCCGCCCGTAGCTGGTCCCCTCGTCCGTCCCCGAAAACTGGTCACAAACAACAACTTTGAATCGCTTCACAGTGTTGTTAGCGCCCAGTTTTTCCGGGAAGCTTCGCCACCCAAGCAAGAAGCCCACCCGGGCGGTCCCGGGTGGGCTTCTCGTACGACTGCGAGGGTCAGGCCTTGTCCTGGTCGGCGGCTTCCTCGGCGGAGCTGTCGTCGCTCGGCGCCTCCTGATCGGCCACCTCGGTCTCGAGCTCGTCGGTCTTCTCGACCAGCTCTTCGGCGGGCGACTCCTGCGGCTCCGCGGTGGAGTCGGCCGCCGCGGACTCCGTCGGCAGTGGGCTCCTCGACGGCTTCCTCGGCCTCGAGCTCGCTGACGGCGATCGGCGCAGCGGGTGCGGCCTCGGCGGTCTTGGCCGGGGCAGCGGCCCGGCGCGGGGCCGAAGCAGGCGCTGCGACCTTGGCGTTGGCCTTCTTGGAGTCCTCGACCGTCTCCGTCACCAGCTCGATGACCGCCATCGGGGCGTTGTCGCCCTTGCGCGGCCCGACCTTGGTGATCCGGGTGTAGCCACCGTCGCGATCGGTGAAGGTGGGCGCGATCTCGGTGAACAGCTGATGCACCACGCCCTTGTCCTTGACCGTGGTCAGCACCAGGCGTCGCGAGTGGATGTCGCCGCGCTTGGCCTTGGTGATCAGCTTCTCGGCGAGCGGACGAAGCCGCTTGGCCTTGGCCTCGGTGGTCACGATCCGCCCGTGCTCGAACAGCTGGGTGGCCAGGTTGGCGAGGATGATCCGCTCGTGCGCCGGGCTGCCGCCGAGACGGTTCCCCTTGGTGGGCGTAGGCATCAGATGTTCTCCAGTTCTTTCTCTAGCTCAGGCAGCCGGTCAGTACTGCTCGGTCTCGGAGTAGTCGACGTCGTCCTCGTCCGCGTCGTCGTACCGGGAGATGGCGGCCAGCGGATCGAACCCGGGGGCCGAGTCCTTCAGCGACAGACCCATCTCGTGCAGCTTCAGCTTGACCTCGTCGATCGACTTGGAGCCGAAGTTGCGAATGTCGAGCAGATCCTGCTCGCTGCGGGACACCAGCTCCGACACGGTGTGGATGCCCTCGCGCTTCAGGCAGTTGTACGACCGCACGGTCAGGTTGAGGTCCTCCACCGGCAGCGCCAGATCGGCGGCCAGCTGCTCGTCGATCGGCGACGGGCCGATCTCGATGCCCTCGGCCTCGACGTTCAGCTCACGGGCGAGCCCGAAGAGCTCGACGAGCGTACGTCCGGCCGAAGCCACCGCATCCGACGGCCGGATCGCCGGCTTGGTCTCGACATCGAGGATCAGCTTGTCGAAGTCGGTGCGCTGCTCGACACGGGTGGCCTCGACCTTGTAGGTGACCTTGAGCACCGGCGAGTAGATCGAGTCGACCGGGATCCGGCCGATCTCGGCATCGATCGACTTGTTCTGCACCGCAGAGACATAGCCGCGGCCACGCTCGACGACCAGCTCCATCTCCAGCCGCCCGGTCTCGTTCAAGGTGGCGATGTGCAGCTCGGGGTTGTGCACCTCGACTCCTGCCGGCGGGGCGATGTCGGCCGCGGTGACCGCGCCCGGGCCCGCCTTGCGCAGGTACATGGTGACCGGCTCGTCCTCCTCGGAGGAGACGACCAGGGCCTTGAGGTTCAAGATCACCTCGGTGACGTCCTCCACGACGCCCTCGATGGTGGAGAACTCGTGCAGGTTGCCGTCGATCTTGATGCTGGTGACCGCCGCGCCCGGGATGGACGACAGCAGCGTCCGCCGCAGCGAGTTGCCGAGGGTGTAGCCGAAGCCCGGCTCGAGCGGCTCGATGACGAACCGCGAGCGGTTCTCGGCGACCGCTTCTTCGGTCAAACCAGGACGTTGTGCGATGAGCATGGTGGTTCCGTTCCTTCCCCACGTCGACCACTATTTGACGACGCGGATCCGCCCCGTATCCGACGGGTGCGGGTTACTGCACTCCGACTTGTCAGCGTCTCAGACGGCTATCGCCGTCTGAGACGCTGACAACTCGGTGGGATTACTTGGAGTAGAGCTCGACGATCAGCTGTTCCTGCACGTCGATCACGATCTGCTGACGCGTCGGCAGCTGGTGGATCAGGATGCGCATCCTGTTGGGCAGCGCATCCATCCAGCCCGGCACGTCCCGCTCGCCGTGGGTCTCACGGGCGATTACGAACGGCGTCATCTCCAGAGACTTCGCACGGACGTCGATCACGTCGTGCGGGCTGACCCGGAACGACGGGATGTTGACCTTGTGGCCGTTCACGGTGAAGTGCTCGTGCACCACCATCTGGCGGGCCTGCCGGCGGGTCCGGGCGAAGCCGGAGCGGTACACGACGTTGTCCAGCCGCGACTCCAGGATCTGCAGCAGGTTGTCACCCGTCTTGCCCTGCATCCGGTTGGCCTCTTCGTAGTACCGGCGGAACTGCTTCTCGAGCACGCCGTAGCTGAAGCGGGCCTTCTGCTTCTCCCGCATCTGCAGGAGGTACTCAGACTCCTTGATGCGGCCACGGCCGTGGACGCCGGGCGGGTACGGGCGCTTCTCGAACGCCTTGTCGCCGCCGACGAGGTCGGTGCCGAGGCGACGGGACTTCTTGGTCATGGGACCGATATAGCGAGCCATCGTTGTTCTCCTCTCGGCTCAGACCCGGCGCCGCTTGGGCGGGCGGCAGCCGTTGTGCGGGACAGGGGTGACGTCGGCGATCGCGCCGACCTCGAGGCCGACGGCCCCGAGCGAGCGGATCGCGGTCTCCCGGCCCGAGCCAGGGCCCTTGACGAAGACGTCGACGCGCTTCATGCCGTGCTCCATCGCCCGGCGCCCGGCGGCCTCGGCGGCCATCTGGGCGGCGTACGGGGTGGACTTGCGCGAGCCCTTGAAGCCGACGGTGCCGGCCGAGGCCCACGCGATCACCGCACCCGCGGGATCGGTGATCGTGATGATCGTGTTGTTGAACGTGGACTTGATGTGGGCCTGGCCCGACACCACGTTCTTCTTCTCCTTGCGGCGCACCTTCTTGGCGGCGCCGGCGCTGCGACCTG
>CAWCOM010000005.1:0-116949 GCA_963797165.1 uncultured Actinomycetota bacterium | reverse complement strand
CGGTGGCGGCGGGATTTGAACCCGCGGAGGGTTGCCCCTCACGCGCTTTCGAGGCGCGCTCTTTCGGCCGCTCAGACACGCCACCGCCGAAGAGAGTACCCAATGCGACCGGGCCGGAGCGAATCGGTTGGGTTCGCCCCCCGACTGCCGGCCACCCCACGCGGTCCGTGGCTCAGATCTGCCCGCGGTGGCCGGCGAAGAAGTCCAGCAGGACCTGAGCGCACTCTGCCTCCCGGATCCCACCGCGTACGTCGACGCGATGGTTGAGCCGCGGATCGCGTACGACGTCGAAGAGGGACGCGACCGCGCCGGCCTTCGGGTCATACGCGCCGAAAACCAGAGTGGGGATCCGGGAGAGCACCAGGGCACCCGCGCACATCGTGCACGGCTCGAGGCTGACCACCAGCGTGTGACCGTCCAGTCGCCAGCTGCCAGCGGCCCGCGCGGCCGCCCGAAGCGCGAGCACCTCGGCATGGGCGGTCGGGTCCTGTCGCCGCTCGCGCTCATTAGCTGCGCTCGCCACGACCACGCCTTCGGGATCCAGCACCACCGCGCCGACGGGCACATCGCCACCGGCCGCGGCTGCCCGCGCCGCATCCAGCGCGAGATCCATGGCCTCGTCCCAGATCGTGCCACTCATGTCCGTGAGCATAGGCAAGCTGGCGACGCCTGGCTCACGGAAAAAGTGCGGGCCAGTTCGACCACATCGCATGCCGACGCGCACGACGACGTCCGCGCGCCCTGCACTGACCCGCATTTTTTCCACGTCGGCTGCGCAAAGCAGGGGCTGAGAAGCCGTTGCTGACCGCTGCCCCGCGCGAAGCGGCAGTCGGAGTTCGCAATAAAACCGGATGACCGCCGTCAGCGACGGAACGAAGCCTCGACGACTCGCCGGAACTCGGGGCCGATCTTGATCTTGTCGGCGATCTCGGTGAGCACCTGGTCGCTGCTCAGGTCGAGGTTGTCGATCAAGCTCTCGAGGTCGAATTCACTCACTCCGAGGTCGGACACGATGCCGAGGTCACCCATGGGCTCGGCCTCGTCATCGTCCTCGTCGAGGATGTCGGCGTTCAGGTAGTCGGCGACGTCGCGAGCGATCGGCCAGTCATTCGCCGCCGCCCCGTCGTTGAGGAGGACCTGGACGTGCTGACCACGCACCCGAACGAGCACGGCGACCTCTTCGACGAGGCTCACGAACCCGAGGGCTCCGGCATCGCCGGGCAAACGGCGCAGCTGGACGATGAGATCCTCGAGGTCGTTGGCGAGATTCTTGTCCAGGGCCTGGGCGAGCGGCTGACCGTCCTCCCGGTAGGCCGCGATGACGAAGTCGATCTCCTCATCGTCGGCATCCTCGAGGTCCTCGTCGTCGTCTTCCTCGTCGTCGTCGTCATCGTCGTCATCGTCGTCATCATCGAGATCGTCGTCGGAGTCCGCCGCGTCCTCTGCGCCCTCGGCGTCGCGCTCGTCCTTGTCGTCGCTGTCCAAGCGGAACGACTCGTACTCCTCGGCGTCGAAGTCCGACATCAGCTCCTCCTCGCCATCCCGATCCGCGTGCTGCGGACCCATGGTGTCAGACCGGCAAAGTCTTGGACCAGCCGGATGCGCCGCCGAGGCCACCCACCGGATACGGTCAGAGGGTGGAGCTACGCGTCGTCGACCATCCGCTCGTCGCTCACAAGCTGACCGTGCTACGGGACGAGGTGACCGACTCTCCCACGTTTCGCCGGCTGACCGAGGAGCTCGTGACGCTGCTGGCGTACGAGGCCACCCGGGAGGTCCGAGTCAGCTCGCACACCGTGCTCACGCCCGTCGCGCCTGCCCAGGGGGTCAAACTCACCCGGCCGCGTCCGCTCGTGGTGCCGATCCTGCGTGCCGGGCTCGGGATGCTCGAGGGGATGACCCGGCTGATGCCGACAGCCGAGGTGGGCTTTGTCGGCATGGTCCGTGACGAGGAGACCCTGCTTGCCTCGACATACGCCGAACGGCTGCCCGACGACCTGTCTGGGCGGCAGTGCTACGTCTTGGACCCCATGCTCGCCACCGGCGGCACGCTCGCGGCAGCCGTGCAGTTCCTGGTGAAGCGCGGCGCCGACCAGATCACCTGCATCTGTCTGCTGGCCGCACCAGAGGGGATCGAGGCGATTACGTCGCTGCTCGAGGATCTGCATGTTCCCTGCCTGCTCGTCGTCGCGGCAGTCGACGAGCGGCTCAACGAGTTCGGCTACATCGTTCCCGGCCTCGGTGATGCCGGTGACCGGCTGTACGGCGTGGTCGACTGAGCGATCGCGGCCCTATTCGAACAAACTGTCGGTTGGCTGCGATAGACCTGGCAACATGACGACTGACAACACCATGGCGCAGGTCATCGAGCTCGAGACCTCGCTGCGCGGACTGTCTCGCGAGCTCACCACCCCCAACTCCGGCGAGTGCCTGGTCTGCTATGCCGTGCGGATGCTCGAGCAGTTCGGCTGCCGTGGACTCACCTGGGCGACCCGATTTCGGGATCTCCAGGCTCCTCGGGCAACCGCTCTGACGTCGCGACTCGCCCAGCTGGGTGCCTTCTGCGACTGCGAGATCCTGCTCAACGCGTACGAGCTGGATCCTTCATTCTTCAGCTACGACCAGATTGCCGACGAGTACCTCCCGCCGGACACCCGCCCGAGCTGCAGACAGGTGCGCCGCGGATCAGTCCAACCCTGCCGGATCTGGCATCGACCGTCGTGGAACAGCTGGTGGTGAGCGCCGTCGGCTCAGCAGGCTCCATGAGTTCGGCGGGCACCGTGGACGGCCGGCTCTCGGATCGTCGGTACGGCTTCGGTGGTGTCCGGGCGAGGCATGCGATAGGACCGTACGCATGTCGCGCATCCTGGTCCGCCGTCCGTCCCCGCGCCTCGCCGACGGCGAGCTGACCCATCTGAATCGGCGGCCGGTCGATCCCCACCTGGCGCTCGAGCAGTGGCGGGGCTACGTCGCCGCGTTCGCCGACCGTGGCTGGGAGGTGACCGAGGTCGCCCCGGCCGACGAGCACCCGGACGGTGTCTTCGTCGAGGACACCGTTGTGGTGTTCGACGACCTGGCCGTGCTGACCTCCCCCGGCGCCGCCTCGCGCCGCGGGGAGGTCCGCAGCACCGCCGCGGCGCTTCAAGCCCTGTCGGCCGACCTCGCACTGCAGGTTGCCCGGATCGTCGAACCCGGTCACATCGACGGCGGGGACGTGCTCAAGGTCGGCGCGACGGCGTACGTCGGACTCACGGGGCGGACGGATCGGGAGGGGATCAGCCAGCTGCGGAAGCTGCTCGAGCCGCGCGGGTGGCGGGTCGTCGCGGTCCCGGTCAACAAGGTGCTGCACCTCAAGTCCGGGGTGACGGCGCTGCCCGACGGGACCGTGATCGGTTATCCGCCGATGGTCGACGACCCGACCGCCTACCCGACGTTCCTCGCCGTGCCCGAGGAGCACGGCACCGCGGTCGTCGACCTCGGCGACGACACCGTCTTGATGTCGGCCGACGCACCGGGCAGCGCCGAGCTCTTCGAGAGTCGTGGCCTGAGCGTGGTCCGGGTGCCGATCACCGAGTTCGAGAAGCTGGAGGGCTGTGTCACCTGCCTGTCGGTCCGGATCCGCGGCTGAGGCTCGACCGCTCGGAGGGTTCCGCCCGCCCTTCGACAGGCTCAGTGCACCTCGGGCCGAGTGGATCAGGCGGAGTCGGCCGGCTGGATCAGGCGGCGTCGGCCGGCTGGATCAGGCGGCGTCGGCCGGCTGGATCAGGCGGCGTCGGTGGGGATCACCACCACAGGGACCGGCGAGTGACGAATCAGCTTGGTGGCCCGCGACCCGAGGAACACCTTGGCCAAGGGCCCGGTCGTCGACGAGCCCAGGGTCAGCAGCTCGGTCGATTTCCAGTCGATGCTCGACATCGACTCACTCCAGCCGGCCCCGGTGCCGATCACCCGCTCGACGTCCGGACCGATCACGCCCTCGGACACCAGCCTTTCCTGGGCCTCGTCGACCTGATTTCGCCAGGTGGCCAGCACCGATTCCTCGGCGGACATGCCGACCTCGGGCGGATACATCGTCGCCCCCCGGATGCCGAAGCTGGCCACCCGCAGTGGTGCCTTCATCTGCTCGGCCACCTCTGCCGAACGGGCGACCACTCGCGCGGACGTGTGGTTGTCGGAGAACGCGCAGGTCAGCCGCGGCACGCCGTCGACGGCATTCGAGCGGTAGCCGCGCGGACACAGCGCGATCGGGATCGGCGAGGTGTGCAGGAGCTTGCCGTTCGTCGCGCCGATGATGATCCGACCCTCGGCACCGTCGGTCGACGAGCCGAGCACCAGCACGCTGGCCGACAGCTCTTCAGAGACCTCGATCAGCGCCGACGACGTCGAGCGACCGGTCACGGCCCGATAGCTCACCGGCACATCGACGGTGGTCTCCGCCAGGTACTCGCGGGCCCGGGCATCGGCGTACGCCCCGACCTGACGGGCGTAGTCCGCATACTCCGCATCGACCTTGGCCAGCGACGGGGTCGACCACTGGCGGGGTACGACGGTGACGACGACCATCGGCACCTCGAGGACGTACGCGAGCTGCAGGCCGAGATCCAGCGAGCCGCGACCACCCTTGTGCGGGATGTAACCCACCACCACACTCATGCTCAGTCCTCCTCGGCCGGCAACGGATGGCCGGTGCCGAGCACAGAGTGCTTGCGGCCGTACGCGAGGTAGAACAGCAGAAAGACGCCGACCCAGCAGGCGAAGATCAGCCAGGTGTACCAGTGCAGGCTGATCAAGATGTAGCCGCAGGCCAAGATCGACAGGACCGGCGTGACCGGATAGCCCGGCACCTTGAAACCGCGAGGCAGATCGGGTTCGCGGACCCGCAGGATGATCACACCGAGCGAGACGACGATGAACGCCGTCAGCGTGCCGATGGACACGACGTCGATCAGGTAGTCGAGCGGGACGAGCGCGGCCAGCAGAGCCACGACGATCGCCACGATAACCGTGTTCTGGACCGGGGTCTGGGTGCGCGAGCTGACCCGGGCGAACAGGCTGGGCAGCATGCCGTCGCGCCCCATCGCGAACAGGATCCGGGTCTGGCCGTACATCGTGACGAGCGTGACGGAGAAGATCGAGATCACCGCTCCGAGGGCGAGGATGGTACCCCAGATGTTGTTGCCGGTGATGATCTCCAAGATCTTGGACAGGCCGGCTTCGGACTGGCCCTCGAACAGCTCCCACGGCTGGGCGCCGATCGCGGAGATCGCCACCAGCAGGTAGAACCCGATGACGATGAACAGGGCCGAGATCAGCGCACGCGGCATGGTTTTCTGCGGATCCTTCACCTCATCGCCCGCGGTGGACACGGCGTCCAGACCGATGAAGGAGAAGAAGATCGTGCCCGCCGCGGTCGCCACACCCGCGACACCGAACGGCGCGAAGTTCGCGAAGTGGTTGGAGTCGAACGCCGTGAACGCGACGATCGAGAACATCAGCAGCACGCTGAGCTTGATCACCACCATCACGGCGTTGACCTTGGCCGACTCGCTCGCGCCGCGGATCAGCAGCAGCATGCACAAGGTGACCAGCACGACCGCCGGGAGGTTGATCACGCCCGGGTTCTTGTCCCACGGCGCCGCAGGATCGCGTGCGGCAGCTCGATCCCGGTGATGTTGATGATGGCCTCGTTGAGATAGCCGCTCCAACCGACCGCGACTGCGGCGGTCGAGACGCCGTACTCCAGCAGCAGACAGGCAGCGACGCCCATCGCAACGATCTCGCCGAGTGTGGCGTACGCGTAGGAGTAGGTACTGCCCGATACCGGCACCGACGTCGCCATCTCGGCGTAGCAGATCGCGGCCAGACCAGCCGCGACGCCGGCGAGGACGAAGGCCAAGATCACCGACGGGCCGGCCTCCGGCACTGCGGAGGAGAGCACGAAGAAGATGCCGGTGCCGATCGTTGCGCCGACGCCGAACATGGTGAGCTGGAAGTCCCGATCGTCCGGCTGAGCTGCGGACCCTCGGGCGGCTTGCCGACCGGCTTACGGCGGAGCAGCGTGGCCCGCGTGATCGGAGAGCCCGACTGGACGCTCATAGATCTCCTCGACCTCGGTCGCGAGCGGCACTCGCTCGACAGACCTGCAGTTTGTCGGCTCGAGACGATCTTGCCCAGCCCTCGCGAAGGGCCGTAACACGTTCGTACGACGCGGGCGCCGAGACCTGCTCGCAGGCGAGCTCGCCGGTCAGCTCCCCGGAAAGTGGTCGCCAACAACAACTCTCATCGGCGTGTCGATGTTGTTTCTGACCACTTTTCGGGGGAGGTGCGCAGAGGCAAAGGTCAGCAGCGCGGGGATCAGTAGTAGTAGGGGAAGCGGGACCAGTCGGGGCGGCGCTTCTCGAGGAACGCGTCGCGTCCCTCGACGGCCTCGTCGGTCATGTACGCCAGCCGGGTCGTCTCGCCGGCAAAGACCTGTTGTCCCACGAGCCCGTCGTCGATCGCGTTGAAGGCGAACTTGAGCATCCGCTGGGCCGTCGGGCTCTTGCCGCAGATGATTTCCGCCCACTCCAGGCCGGCGATCTCGAGCGCGGCGTGGGGAACGACCCGGTTCACCGTGCCCATCCGAAGGCCGTCCTCGGCGGTGTACGTCTGGCCCAGGAAAAAGATCTCCCGGGCGAACTTCTGGCCGACCTGCCGAGCGAGGTACGCCGACCCGAAGCCGGCGTCGAACGAGCCGACATCGGCGTCGGTCTGCTTGAAACGGGCGTGCTCGGCGCTGGCCAGGGTGAGGTCGCAGACCACGTGCAGGCTGTGACCGCCCCCGGCTGCCCAGCCGTTGACGAGCGCAATCACGACCTTCGGCATGAACCGGATCAGCCGTTGCACCTCGAGGATGTGCAACCGACCGAGCGCGGCGGGATCGACGCTCGCCGCATCGTCGCCGCCGGCGTACTGGTAGCCGGACCGGCCGCGGATCCGCTGATCGCCGCCGCTACAGAATGCCCATCCGCCGTCCTTGACCGACGGTCCGTTCCCGGTGAGCAGGACGGCACCCACGTCGGAGGCCATTCGGGCATGGTCCAACGCACGATAGAGCTCGTCGACGGTGTGCGGTCGGAACGCGTTGCGCACCTCGGGTCGGTCGAACGCGATCCGTACGGCCGGCACGTCTCGGCAGCGGTGGTACGTGATGTCGGTGAAGTCGAATCCAGCGACTGCCTCCCAGCGCTCGGGATCGAACGGGTTGCCGGCGGTGTCCGCAGGGCTCGGATCGGTGCTGGTCACCCGGCCACGGTAGCGAGACTGCCCTTCGACAGGCTCAGGGCACATAGCGACTCAGGGCCCATAGCGGGGCTCAGGGCACACAGTCGGGTTCAGGGCACACAGTCGGGGCTCAGGGCACACAGTCGGGATCAGGGCACGAAGTCGGGCTCGCTGCTCGGCTCCTTCGTCCGCTGCTTGACCTGCCACCAGATGAAAGCTCCCAGCGCGCCGAGCAGGACCGCCGTACCGACGATGGCACCCACCGGGGACAGCTGGTACAGCTTCAGCCAGCCGGCGATGGTCACGAAGCCGACCGTCGCGTACAGCACGGCCCACAGGAGGCTGCCCAGCGTGACGGCCGGGAGGTATCGGCGTAATGGCATCCGGGCGACACCGGCCGCGAGGTTGATCAGCGTCTGGATACCGACGGTGAGGAACGACAAGGTGACGATCGGCGCTCCCCAACGGGAGACGACGTCCTGCGAACGGCGGAACTTCGGCGAGGCGAGCATGCCGGACAATCTCGTACGTCGGGCGCCGGACTGCGCACCGCGACCGAGCCAGTAGGTGGCGTTGGCGCGGACCATCACGATCGCGAAGAGGACAGCGACGGCCCATGGGAACGGCAGGCCCTCGATCATCGACACGCTCAGAAGTCTAGCCAGCTCAGCTTAGGACACCCTAACTGAGCAACCCTCACCGGGCAATCTCAGCTCCACGGGCTCCGCGGGCCGATGAAGGGCTACCCATCCGAACCGGTCGGTCGCCTCCCCCAAGGCGGGCCGCCCCTGCATCGGTCCTCCGCTGCCGCCGATCCTGGCAGCCGCCGGGCGAAGGCGGACACGGACAACAGCCGGACAAACGAACCAGCACCGCTAGGCTGAGATCTTCCGGGGGCGTCCCCCGGAGCCTCCGGAAGGCGGCCGGGGAATCGATGCGTTCGCAGGGGCGGGCCGTGCGGTGAGTTCATTCGGCGACGCGTTGCGTCGGCTGCGTCGTCGCTCCGGACTGTCCCAGGAGTCGCTGGCCGACAGGGCCGGACTGAGTACCGAAGCCATCTCCCTGCTCGAGCGCGGACGGCGTACCCCGCGGATGACCACCATGCGGCTGCTGGCCGATGCGATGGGGCTCGACGAGCAGGACCGATCGAGCCTGTTCGCGACCTCGACCGAGACTCCGCCGGTCGGCTGGACCGTGCCGACGCCGACCGAGCCGCTGATCGGCCGGGAGACCGATCTCGTCGACCTCGGCCGCCTGCTGCGCGACCCCCGGGCGCGGCTGATCACCATCTGCGGCGCCGGCGGCGTCGGCAAGACCAGGCTGAGCATCGCCACCGCTGGGCAGCAGGAGGACCACTTCACCGATGGGGTGCGGTGGTTGCCCGTCGCGTCGCTGGCTGACCCCCAGGCGCTGTTCGCCGCGGTTGCCAGCGCGCTCGGTGCAGCCCAGACCCGCCGCCCACAGCTGGACTCGATCGTCGATCACCTGCGCAACAGCCAGCAGCTGCTGATCATCGACAACGCGGAGAGTCTGATCGACCCGATCGCAGAGCTGTGCGCGGCCGTGCTGGCCGGGACGTCCGAGGTCTCCATCCTGCTGACCAGTAGGCACCAGCTGCACGTGCCCGGCGAGACGGTGTACACCCTGCACCCGCTCGCGGTTCCGCCGGTGGGTGCCGCGCCGGCGAGCCTGGCGACGTACCCCGCCAGTAGGTTGTTGCTGGAGCGGATGGGACGCCTCGACCCGCGGCTCGCCGACGGGTCGGAGACGGCCGACATCGTCCGTATCTGTCGTCGTCTCGACGGTCTTCCGCTGGCGCTGGAGCTGGCCGCCGCCCGGACCGGCGTGCTCACCGTCAGTGAGCTTGCCGACACCCTCGATCGCACCCTGGCCATCCTCTCGCGGAGCCGAGACGCGTCCCTCACCGAGGAGGTCGTCGGCTGGAGCTATCGGCTGCTGACGCCCGTCGAGCAAACGATGTTCGCCCGGCTCGGGGTCTTCACCGCATCCTTCAGCCGCGACGACGCGGCCGAAGTCTGTGCCGCCGAGCTCAGCCAGGTGGAGGTGCTCGATGCGCTGGCCTCACTGGTCTCGAAGTCACTGGTGGTCCGAGCCGAGGACGTCGGATCGGCCGCGAGGTTCCGACTGCTCCAAGTGGTTCGCCAGTTCGCGCGCGAGCGGCTCGACGCGTCGGATGAGGCGGAGGCACTGCACGAGCGGCACGCCCGACACGTCCTGGCGCTCGTTCAGCGCGCCTCCACCGAACTGGTCGGACACGAGCAGCAGCGATGGCTCGACGTGCTGGAACGCCAGGTGACCGACATCCGGGCCGCGATCGGCTGGCTGGTGGCGCACGCTCCGATCGATGCCCAGCGTCTGGTGGGCGCGAGCTGGCGATGGTGCTATCTCCGCGGACGCTACGCCGAGGGCCGCGCCTGGGCCGAGTCTGCGCTTGCCGCCGCCCCGGCAAGTCCGGCGTCTGCTCGGGCGAGCGCGTTGAGTGGGGCCGGGATGCTGGCCTTCCTCCAGTGCGACTACGGCGTCGCCCAGGAACGGATCGAAGGCGCCCGTCAGCTGTACGCGGAGCTCGGCGATGAGTTGGGTCTCGCCTGGTGCCTGGCCCGGCTGGGTTCGATCGCACGTGAACGTGGGGCGTACGACGAAGCACGCGAGCTGCATCAGCAGTCCCTCGCACTGGCCAACCGGGCCGGAGACGTGCACCAGGTCGGTGCTCAACTCAACTACCTCGCCTTCGTCGCCTGGCTCCGCAGCGATCTGGACGACGCCGACGCGCTGAGCCAGCGAGCGCTGGAGACGATGACGTCGGTCGGCGATCGGGAAGGCACCGCCTGGGCGCTGACGAACTCCGGCATCAGTGCGCGCTATCGCCGCGATCTCGAGGGCGCGGGTCTGCTTCTGCGGCAGAGCCTGGAGCTCAGCGAGTCGATCGCGTTTCGTGAAGGCATCGCCTGGGCCCGCAACCAGCTCGGAGTGCTGGCCCGGCTGCAGCGCGACTGGACGTCGGCTCGGGCGCTGCAGACCGAGAGCCTGGAGATCCATCGTGACCTCGGTGATCGCTGGCGGATGGCCAGCGTCCTGGACGAGCTGGCGGCGGTCGCTGCGGCCGAGGGCGACGTACCCGAGGCGGTGGCCCGGCTCGCGGCGGCCGACCGGTTGCGCGACGAGATCGGGGCACCGGTGCCGGAGGCCGAGCGCGCGGACCGCGACCGGACGGAAGCGGTCTGTCGCGCGGCGCTCGGCGACTCGTTCCAGGCCGCCGCGATGGTCGGGTTGTCGACCCCGATCGAGCCCGCCTGAGCGCTATCGGATCACTGGCCGCGGCAGGCAGTCCCGCGGTCCCGCGGTCCCCCACGTCCGCCGGTCGTCACCTCCCCTGAAAGTGGTCACTAACAACACCGACACGCCGGTGAGAGTTGTTGTGCGCGACCACTTTCCGCGCACGTCGGGGCCGGCGAGTCGTCCTCCTGGTGCCGGATCGTGCGGATTCGGTGGTGCCGGATCCCGGGTGGTGCCGGATCTCGGGTGGGGTCAGAGCTGAACCGCCTCGTTGTCGGCGATGTCGGGCTGTTCGCCCTTGACGATCGCCTTGGCGTACTTCAGCAGCACGACCGCCTTGGGATCGTTGATCGACCAGTACTCCGCCGAGTCGGCGTGCACCTGGAGCAGCGCCACGGTCGAGTCCTCCCGACCGTCCTCGAACCAGGCCTCCGCGTACTTGTTCCAGAGGTCGTCGATGATCGCCTGGTCCTTGGAGACCGATGCCGTGCCGGCGATCGAGAGAAACCCGTCCTGTCCGACCTGGAGAGCGACATTGACCTGGTTGTTGGCCCGCACCTGATCGGTCTTGCTGGACGGGTCCTGGGTGAAGAAGTAGAGGTCGCCGTCGAACGGCCGATCGGTGACCGCCAGCGGTCGACTGACCAGCCGGCCGTCCTCGGTCTGGGTCGTGACGTGAGCGGTGCGTGCCTTCTCGACGAGCTTGGTGATCTGATCGAGCTCTTCTTGAGTTGCCATGTCGGGCCTGTACCCGTGGCCTTTATCTCGTAAACCCCAGATTATCTCGTAAACCTCAGACCAACATCCACTCCGACGACCGGGCACACGAACGGAGGGCGTAGCGCGACCGGGCGGACAAATGGCGCACGTACCGCCCCAATCCGCCCGCATTCGAGACGACCGGGCTGACAATGCGGCGTACGGCCTCCCGAATCCGCCGGCATTCGAACGACCGGGCTGACAAATGGGGCGCGTACGGCCTCGATCCGCCGGCATTCGAACGACCGGGCTGACAAATGGAGCGGCGGGGCGCATATGTCGGCGCGGGGCTCATCAGGCAACAGGAGCATCAGGCCAACTGGCCGGCAGCGGGCGCGATCACGTGTCGGGGAGCGTACGGGCCAGGATCGGGGCCAGGTCGACGCCGGACGGCAGCGCACCCAGCACAGGCGCCGGGGTCTCCAGCCGGGTTGCGCAGAACAAGTCCGCCACAGCAGAGGGCGCGAAGCGGAT
This sequence comes from uncultured Actinomycetota bacterium, assembly GCA_963797165.1. Lineage (GTDB taxonomy): Bacteria > Actinomycetota > Actinomycetes > Propionibacteriales > Propionibacteriaceae > Microlunatus. The sequence continues at coordinate 105,156 of CAWCOM010000005.1, read as the reverse complement.
GAGCTGCGCGGCTTGCAGGAGGACCGCGAGCGACCGCGCCAGCTGACGAGCGTGCTCGGCCGCGGGCCGGGCGAGCAGGTCCCGATACCGCGCTGAGCGCCCGGTCATAGCGTGCGTCGCCAGAGATCGCCAGATCCAGCTCGGCGTCGACTGCCGCCACCGCTTCGGCGTCCCGGCCGACGGCACGGAGGACGTCGAGCGCCATCACGTTGCCCGAGCCCTCCCAGATCGAGTTCAGCGGTGACTCCCGGAACAACCGCGGCAGACCGGACTCCTCGACGTACCCGTTGCCGCCCAGGCACTCCAGCGCCTCACCGACCACGACTCCCGAGCGCTTGCAGATCCAGAACTTGGCGGCCGCGACCGCAAGCCGAAGGAACGCCCGCTCTCCGGCATCGACGGCCGAGGCAAGCCGGAGCATCAGCACGGTGGCCGCCTCGACCTCGAGCTGCAGATCGGCCAGCACCGCTCGCATCACCGGCTGCTCCACCAGCATTGCCCCGAAGGCTCGCCGGTGCGTGGCGTGATGTGCGGCTTGCACCAGTGCGGCCCGCTGGCCGGCGGCCGAGCCGACCACGCAGTCCAGCCGGGTCATCGTCACCATCTCGAGGATGGTCTTCAGCCCCTGACCCGGCTCGCCGACCAACCAGCCCCACGTGCTGTCGAACTCGACTTCCGACGACGCGTTCGAGCGATTGCCGAGCTTGTCCTTGAGTCGCTGCAGCGCAAACGGGTTGCGATCGCCGCCGGGCAGCACCCGCGGCACGCAGAAACAGCTCAGCCCCGCGCCCTCGACCTGGGCCAGCACCAGGAACAGGTCCGACATCGGCGCGGAGCAGAACCATTTGTGCCCGGTCAGCCGCCAGGTGCCATCGGAGTCCGGCACGGCGCGGGTCGTGTTCGCCCGCACATCGGAGCCGCCTTGCTTTTCGGTCATCGCCATCCCGGCGATCAGCCCGGACTTGATCGCCGGGTCGCGCAGGCCGAAGTCGTACGTCGTGGAGGTCAGCCCAGGCTCGAACCGACCGGCCAGCGAGGGTTCGTGCCGCAGCGCCGGAAGCACCGCGTACGTCATCGAGATCGGGCAGCCGTGCCCAGCCTCCACCTGACTGGTCAGAGAGAACCCGGCGGCGCGGCGCAGATGGGCGTGCTGATCGTTCGACATCCACGGCGTGGCGTGCAGCCCTTCCCCCACCGACAGCTCCATCAACCGGTGCCACGACGGGTGGAAGTCGACCTCGTCGATCCGCCGGCCGTAGCGATCATGGCTTCGCAGCACCGGTGGATGGTCGTTGGCCTCGGTCGCCCAGCGCTGGACCTCGGGATCGCCCACCCGGTGGCCGAGGGGCCCGAGCGAGGCCACCACACGTTCGGCGCCGAGCCGCCGCAGGCCGTCCACGAGGGCCACATCCGACTCGAGCGCGTTGTAGCCGCCCAGCGGGGGAACCTGATTGAGGACCTCGTGGGTCGAAGCCATCGGGGTGCGCTCAGCCGCGCCCGACGTACGGCATCTTGGTGGCCATCACCGTCATGGTCGCAACGTTGGCGCCGAGCGGCAGACTCGCCATGTAGACGATCGCCCGCGCGACGTCGTCGACGTCCATCCTCGCCTCCGGCAGCGAGCTCCCGTCGGCCTGCAGGATGCCCGCCGCCATCCCGGTGGTCATGTCCGTCGCGGCGTTGCCGATGTCGATCTGCGAGCAGGCGATGTCGTACGGCCGACCGTCCAGCGCGGTCGCCTTCGTCAACCCGGTGATCGCGTGCTTCGTCGCGGTGTACGGCGCCGACCGGGGTCGCGGGGTGTGCGCGGAGATCGAACCGTTGTTGATGATCCGGCCGCCCTGTGGTTGCTGCCGGCGCATCTGCCCGAACGCCGCCCTCGTGCACAGGAACGACCCGGTGAGATTCACGTCCACGACCTGCCGCCACTCGGCGAGTGGGATCTCGTCGAGCTCGCGGGCGAACGACCCCATGCCGGCGTTGTTGAACAGCAGGTCGAGCCGACCATGACGCCGGCGTACGCCGGCGAACAGCTCCGCGACCTCGTCCTCGTTCGTGACGTCGGTCGGGCTGGGGTCGAGGGCAAGGGCGGGATGGGCGGTTGCCAGCTCCTGCAGCGGGTGGATCCGGCGTCCGGCCAGCACAACGGTCCAACCAGCTTCGGCGAGGGCCACCGATGAGGCGGCACCGATCCCGGACCCGGCACCGGTGACGAGGGCTATCTTCGGGGCATCTGTGGCAGCCACCCCGCTAGCCTCCCACGTCCGGATTCGCCCCGCCCGCTCAGATTCGCCCCACGTAGATGGATCTGCCCCCTCTGCAGGTGGGGCGGATCCCTGCTCACGGGGCGAATTCGTGCGTCCACCCGGTCGCACGCCTTGCCGCACTCCGCGCACTGATCAGAACGCGTCCGTACCCGTCAGAGCGTCAGGCGGCGCCCAGCTCCGACTCGGCCTGGGCGACCGCGTCGTGATCGAGCGCCACACCGTGAGCCGGCGTCGGGTTGCGCAGGAACGCGGCGCAGATCGCCGCTACGACCGCGACTCCCGCGGCGACCATGAACGCCAGCGAGATGCCGCCGTTCAACGCCTCCGTCTGCGACTCTCCCGCGGCCACCAGCGTGGCGGACCGGGCGCCCATGATCATCACGAGGGCGGCCGTACCCGCCGCTCCCGATACCTGCTGCAGAGTGGTCATGATCGCGCTGCCGTGCGAGTACAGGTGCGGTGGGAGCGGGTTCAGCCCGCTGGTGAAAGCCGGCGTGAACAGGAAAGCCAGGCTGGTCATGACCGCGACGTGCATGATCAGCAGCAGCCAGACGGGCGTCGTGGCATTCGCCGTGCTGAGGCCCAGCAGCGCCAGCACGAGAACGGCGCCACCAGAGGCCGCGAGCACCGGCGGGCCGAACCGATCCAGAAGTCGTCCGACGATCGGGCCGAGCACACCCATCACGACCCCGCCGGGCAGGACGAGCAGACCGGTCTGCAGTGACGTGAGCCCGCGGACTGTCTGCAGATAGATCGGCAGCAGGATGACGGAGCCGAACAGGGCCACCATGGCGATGCAGAGGACGACGACGGCGAGGGAGAACATCTTGAAGTCGAACGCCCGCAGATCCAGCAGCGGGCTGTTCTCTGATCGCGCGAGTGCCCGCTGCCGCAGACCGAAGGCGACGAGGCACAGAATGCCCACGACCAGGCTCGCGATCCCGACGGCGAAGCCGGTCGGATCGGTCAGGTTGCTGAGGCCGAAGACAATGCCACCAAACGCGGGGACGGTGAGGATGACCGACAGCACGTCCAGTCGCTGCTCACCGGGTTCGCTGATGTTCACCAGCCGGGCGGCTCCGTAGACCAGTGCGGCCAGTGCGATCGGCAGCACGGCGACGAACATGAAGCGCCAGGAGAAGTACTCCAGGATCAGGCCCGAGACCGTCGGCCCGAGCGCCGGCGCAACAGAGATGACGAGACCGACGTTGCCCATCACGACGCCGCGTCGCTCCACGGGGACGAGATTGAGGATCGTCGTCATCAGCAGCGGCAACATGGTGGCCGTGCCGCAGGCCTGGATCACCCGGGCCAGCAGCAGGATCCAGAAGCCAGGCGCCAGCGCGGCCAGTGCCGTGCCGGTACAGAAGAGGCCGAGCGCCAGGACGTACACGGTCCTGGTCGACAGCCGCTGCAGCAGGAAACCCGTGGTCGGGATCACGACCGCCATCGTCAGCATGAAGGCCGTCGACAGCCACTGGGCGGTGTTGGCGTCGATGTGCAGGTCGACCATGAGGGTCGGCAGCGCGACGCTCATGATCGTCTCGTTGAGGATCACCACGAACGTGGCCACCAACAGCGTCGCGATGACGTTCCGGTCGCGCTTCGACATCCGTCCGGTCGGGACCGAATCTGTCGTGGTCGTGGTCATCGAGAACTCCTGCGTACGTGTGGTGCGTGCCGGCGGTGGTTCGACCCGTCGTTGGGTCGCCCGCCGGCCAGGCCGAGCGCGAACTCCTGCGTCAACCGCCCGCCGCCGTGCACTATTCCGACCCGAGCAACGACCCTGACTCATCGGGCTGCGCCCGAGCAACTGGTTATCGAGGTTGGCTTCCGCGTGGTGGCGGAATGGTTTCCCGGGCTGTCGCCTGCCTGCGGCGAGTGCGAGTCGCCGGTCAACCTGGAAAACACACCCTCACGCGGCGTCGGAGGACGCACACTGAGTACGATCCGGGGCACCGGGGCGGAGGAGGTAGGTCACGTGTGGGTCCGAGCCCGAACAGTCGCGGTCGGCGCGCTCTGCGTCGCCTGGTCGCTGACCGCAGCCGGCTGCGTGAGCACCGGTGGCGACCAACCCACCCCGTCCCCGATCGATTTGCCGACGCTGACCACCGCCAGCCCGACCCCGAGCCAGTCCCCCGGTTCCGAGGACGAGCTGCTCGCCGGGAGCAAGAACTCGATCGTCCGGATCGAGGGCGTCGACTGCGCCGGCACGTACCAGACCGGGACCGGGTTCTTCGTCCAACCCGGCCTCGTCGCCACCGCCTACCACGTGGTCGAGGACCAGCAGTCGGTCGCGGTCCGCACGCTCTCCACCAGGACCGGAACCGACCACGTCTTCGCGGGGGAGGTCGTCGGCTTCAACGAGAGCGCCGATGTGGCGCTCGTCCGGGTCAGCGATGACGACTCCGAGATGCTGACCGCGGCAGCGACTGATCCCGCAGTGAACAGCGCAGTGGTCTCGATCGGGTACCCGAAAGGGCTGCCGATCGGGCTCGAGACGGGCCGGATCACCGCGGTCGACCAGGACATCGTCGTGGCCGAGGGCGAGGATCGACGGCCGCTGAGCGGCGTACTGCGCTTCACCGCGCCGGCCAGCGCCGCCACCGGCGGTGGTCCGCTGATCGACAGCAGCGGCGCTGTGGTCGGCCTGGTCGACTCCGGGTTCACCGAGGGGTCCCAGGTGCACTACGCAGTTCCGGGCACGACGGTGAAGGCGCTCACGGACGGTTTCGCGGCGAGCCCAGAGGTCCAGCCGCCGCCGGACTGCCCGAGCCCGAGTGCACCCCCGAACACCGATCTCACGGTGAAGAGCAAGCACCCCGACGCGCCCGGCATCGCGACGTCGGTCGATGCGTACTTCGGTGGGATCAACGCCGGCGAGGACATCGTCGACGACAAACAGCAGCTGACCGGCTACGAGGCCGCGTACGCCCAGCTCAGCGGCGAGCGACTCGCGGCGTACCCGACGCTCGAGAAGTTCAGCGACGCCCACCACCAACGGATCAGCAACGTCGTGCTCCAGTCCATCCAGTACGTCGACGACACGACCGACACCGTTCGGCTGTCGTACGACTACGTCACCATCAACGACAACGGCGGCCAGTCCGCCTGCCACAAGCGCAGCATGGAGTACACGATGAGCATCGACACCGGCGGCTGGACCTTCGCGAATCAGACGGTGCGCAAGCGTGCCGCCTGCTGATCCCTGCCGACCCCAGGTGCCCTGAGCTTGTCGGAGGGCGGCCTGCTGATCGCTGCTGACCCATGTGCCCTGAGCTTGTCGAAGGGCGGTGCCAGGGTCCCGTGCCGTGCGCCCCGGCTGCCCGATCGGGCAGAGTTCGCTGCCCCTGGCGATCCCCGGCACAGCCCTGTCGGGCAGCCCGGGTGTGCGGCGCCGCGGACAAGGCCCCCGACGTTGAGCCTGCGTTGAGTGAGCGTTGACGACCACGTCCGCGGCGTTGACCGTGCGATGAGCGATCGGGCGCACTGTGGTTCCCGAAAGCGCAGGAACCCACACCTCCGGAGGGCAGCCGTGAGTCACCCCATCGCCACCTTTGTGTACGGCGTCGATCCCATCTCCCAGGCCGGCGTGATCAGCCAGCTGAAGAACCGCCCGGAGGTGCGCGTCGTCTCCGACAGCGAACGGGCCACCGCAGACGTGGCAGTACTCGTGGCCGACACCGTCGACCCCGCAACCGTGCGCCTGCTGCACGGCGTGCGCCGGGACGGCATCGTCAAACTGGTGCTGGTGGCGACCGTCGTGGACGACGCGGCGCTGGTCTCGGCGGCCGAGGCCGGGGTGGGTGGACTGCTCCGACGGACCGACGCGACCGCCGACAGTCTCATCCGGACGATCGAACGCGTTGCCTGCGGCCAGGGCGACGTGCCCGCCGATCTGCTCGGCCGCCTCCTCGAGCAGGTAGGTCGGCTCCAGCGCCAGGTGCTGGCTCCCCGCGGGCTGACCTTCAGCGGGCTCACGCCGCGCGAGACCGAGGTACTCAGGCTGGTCGCCGACGGCCACGACACGTCAGAGATCGCCTCGAAGCTCTCGTACAGCGAACGGACCGTGAAGAACGTGCTGCACGACCTCAACACCCGGCTGCAGCTGAAAAACCGGTCGCACGCGGTGGCGTATGCCGTCCGGGAAGGTCTGATCTGAGACGATCATCCGCGCAATCCAGAACGGTTGACCCGAACTGTCGGGGTCAACCGTTCTCGATTCCGACCGGCTCGATCAGCTGCTGACGGGGGTGTACGTCGCGACCAGGCCCTCGAGCGTTCGGGTCGCGGCCCGGGCGGCCATCTTGAGCTGCCGGCCCGACAACGGGTGCTCGGCCAAGCGCTGCCAGGCGACCAGCGACTCGAGCGCCGCCGCACGGATCTGCTCACCCGTCGCGTCCTCGGCCATTCCGAGCCGGGAGGTGGCACTGTGCCCGCTGCCACCGAGCAGCCGGTCCAGCTCGCCGGCGCGCTCGGGGCGGATCTCGATCGTCCCGGATCGGAGCGCGCTGAGCAGGCGTACCTCCTCGAACTCGTGGGTGCTCGCCGCCAGCTGCTCGGCCGCAGTCTGCAGCGCATCGCCGTTCTCGCAGCCGCCCGACCGCAGGACATCGGACAGCACCGCCAACGCCGAACGGGCCTTCAGCACCCGGCTGCGCGACTCGAACTGCCGGGTGAGCACGGACCGCAGCCGATCAAGCCCACTGCGCTCCACCAGCTCATCGGACAGCTCGACGGCAGACGTAACATAGCCGCCCCGGATCAGCTCGACCGACATCCGGACCCCGAACAGGCCCATCCGGTCCATCAGGTGCTCGCGCTCGATCTCGGTGAGCATCACGCCACTCGACCGGTGCAGGAACCGGTCGGCGGTCAGCAGCAGCTGCTCGACCTCGCCGCGCTCGGAACGGGCGAGGGTGGCGAGCATCGCATACTCCACCTCCCGCAACGTCGTGGCCGCGAACGCGAGCAGCCCGTTCACCGGGACGATCACCGGGCAGAGCCGGCGCAGTCGCGGGTCGGCCTCGTACCGTCGTGCGATCCGGTCGGCGACCTCCATCGCATCCAGCCGACAGGAGCCGATCTCGTCGGCCCGGGACAGCACTCCGACCGAGTTCATCGGCGTACCGTGCGCCAGTTCGTCGTCGTGGAAGGACTCCAAGAACCGTACGTCGCTGGCATGGGTGTGGCGCATCAGGTAGAGCACGGCGTCGGCGACGGGGACGCGCCCGTCGTCGGCCGCCAGCACGCGCTGGGTCCGGGCCGAGATGTCGGCGGAGATCGATGCGATCCCCGGAGTGTCCAGGATCGTCAGCTCGCGGAGCTTGCTGGTCGGCCAGCTCACTTCGATCCGGTCAACCGCCTCGGCACCGAGATCCCCGAGGTCGACCTCCAGGGCCCCGGTTTCGCGCGACCATGGGCGGGTGAGCTCGTCGCCGTCGAGCGGGTAGACCGTCACCTGCGGCGTGTTCCCCTCCCGGTACCAGGTGACGATCTTGGTGCACTCGCCCGCATCGGTGGGCGCGAGCTCGTCGCCGAGAATCGCGTTCAGCAGAGTTGACTTGCCGGCCTTGACCTTGCCGGCGATCGCTAGCCGGAGCGGTCCCGACAGCCGTTCCCGGGCCTCGACCAGCCGAGCCCGTACGTCCCCTGTGCGTGCGCTCAGCACCGCCCGATCCAGCAGGGCGGCCAGGCTGTCGACGAGGGGATCAGGCACGGCTGCCCGCCAGCTCCCGGCCGGCGGCCACTCCGCGCGCGGCCGCCCGGACCGATTCGAGCTGACCCTCGCGCGTCTGGAGCTCGCGCTCGCGCGCCGCGAGCTGCGCCTCGTCGAGCTCGCTCAGCCGGCGAGCCGCCTCCATCGCCTCGTACGCCGATCGCTCCAGCTGCATCGCCCGACCCTGGAAGTCGTCGCGCAGGTGCCGCTGGGCGGTCCGCAGCACGTCGCGGGTCTCCTTGTTCATCACGAAGGCGACCTCGTCGATGAACCGCCGAACGGCCCCCTTCGCCTGCTGCTGACGATACGTCTGCTGGCGCTTCTTCTCGTCCCCGATGATCTTCTTGCCGATCCCGGTGCCCAGCACGAGGGAGAACCCGGCCATCGCGAGGTGGATGACGATGCCGCCGCCCATCACGTTGGCGGCCACCGTGCCCATCATCATCGGTAGGTAGTAGCTGCTCCGAGCCGCGACCAGCAGCGGCGCCAGCTTGCCGCCGGGCATGGCCAGGGTCGACGCCGGAGCGAGGACCACGGACTCGACATCGGTCGTACCGGCCAGCGGCAGCACGAGCTTCGCGCCCTCCGGGAGCTGGAAGTGATCGGACACGTCATGGGCCAGCTCTTCGGCCCGCTCGGTCAGCAGGTCCCGGTTGGCGACGGTGACGATGGCGATCTGGCGGCGCAGCCAGACCTCGGTGTCGTTCCAGGTGTCCTGCGGGTCGCCGGAGTCGATCACCTCCTCCACGTCGTGGATGACTGTCCGCAGGCGCGACTGCAGGTCGTGCTCGACGTCGGCGACCAGGTCCTGGATGCCGTCGGACAGGGTCTGCTGCCAGGTGGCGGTGGGATGGATCAGTCGTTTGACCTGCTCCTGGACGCGGTCGAGCTCCTTCACCACCTGCTCGGTGGACTGCGGTGCGTCGATCACGGCGCGCTCGGCCTGGGACTGCTGCTCGAGCTGGCTGGCGACGAACTCCACCTCGACGGCCGCGGTCTTGGCCGACTTGTCCCGGGCCTTGGCGACGACGTCGCGAGCCAGGAACGCCACCAGCTCGGCGAAGCCGGACTCGGAGTTGAGGTCGGGGTCCTTGGCGGCCCGTAGCCGCAGGAACGACGAGACGGCGATGATCGGCAGATCCAGTCCGGCATCGGCCAGGTGCTTCCGATCAAGCTCCAGGATCCGCCGCCAGTGCGGATAGAGATCGATCTTGGTCACCACGACCGCGGTGGTCGGGCAGCGTTCGACAGCGGTCTTGAGGAACGCCAGCTCGGGTGCGGTCAGCTCCTGGGCCGCATCGGTGACGAAGACGACACCCTTGGCATAGCGCAGCGCGCCCAGAGTGAGGAAGCCGTGCGCGGAGTCCAGGCCACCGACGCCGGGCGTGTCGACCATCGCCAGGCCTGTACGCAGCATGCGATGCGGCAGTCCGACCTCGACGACCCGGTCGCGTTCGGGATCGGAGGGATCAGCCTCCTCGGTGACGAGCAGGTCGATCTCACCGAGCGGCCGCTCGCGCTCCTCGATCCGGCCGCCGTCCTCGGCACGGACGTACGTGGTGACGGTTGGTTGCTCGGCGTACCGGACGATGGTCGGTACGGCGGTCACCACGTCCGCGTCGACCGGGCAGACCGCGCGCTGCAGCAGCGCGTTGATCATCGTCGACTTGCCCACCTTGAACTGGCCGCAGAAGACCACCTGGACCTGCTCGGCAGCCAGCCTCGCCTTGGTCTGGTGCAGATGCTGATCGAGATCGGTACGTCCCTGGCTGCTCGCGATCTCGCGCCCGGCATCGATCGCGGCGATGATCTCCTGCACGCTCGCACCCGGATCACCCCTGCGGGCCGGCTGCGTCCGCGGCTCCCTCGGAGCACGCGCCGCCGGCTGGGGTTCTGTGCCCTGAACCCCGGTGAGTTCCGGCTCCGGCTCTGCGCCCTGAGCCTGTCGACGGGCACCTCCGTCCTGCCCAACCGGGCCTTCGACCGGCCCCCTCGGGCCTTCGACAGGCTCAGGCCGCATCACCTCGGGCTCCGGCTCGGCAACCGGCTCGGGCTCCGGCTCGGGAACCGGCTCAGGAACCGGCTCAGGCTCGATGACCGGTTCTGGCTCGGGAACCGGTTCTGGCTCGGGAACCGGCTCGGGCTCGGGAACCGGCTCTGGCTCGGGAACCGCCGCCAGCTCGGACGGCGTCGCGCCGATCGCGGCGGCAAGGTCAGCAGACGTACGTCGGCGCCGGGACCGTGGTTCGGGGACCGGATCGTCCCACTGCAGGAAGTGATTGCACGCGCTGCAGAACACCGAGTCCGCGTCGTTCTCGGTGCCGCAGTTGGCGCAGGTGATCACTTCACAATCCTGAGGGTCGCAGGGCTCCGACGCACGGGCATTTCTTGCCCGTCCGGGAGTTACTGGGCAGGCTACCGCGCGACGGTCCGGACGCGAGACCCGCCGAACCTCCAGCGCTCCATCTTCGCGCCCCGACGGGACACCTCGCGCGTCGGCGCCGAGGCGCACAGTAGCCCGCCGACGCGCAAAGTCGACCGAAGCCCGACGAGGCCGCGCCCCTCCTCTCAATTTCTCTCGACGCAGCCAGCGATCTGCTGGAGACTGGCAGCGCGTGCGAGGCGACGACTGCACCGAGCACGCGACGCCGGTCTCCGGACCGGGAACGGGTCCGCCGCGGCGAGGAAGGTGGCATCGGCGACGTGATCTGCGAGGAGTGCGGCGAGACCAACAAGTCGCGAACCGAGTTCTGCATGTTCTGTGGTGCCTACATGGGCTGGCAGGACGAGCAGAATCCGTCCGGCGGGGCGGACGTCACCCAACCCATGCCCGCACAGCCCGCGGCCCGTCCCGCCGCCCAGAGCAGTCCTCCCGCCGCCGTTCCGGCAGCCGGCCCCCCGCCGCAAGCCGCACCGACGGTCAGGCAGGCGTCACAGCCGCAGCCCAGCCAGCCATACCTTGCCCCGCAACAGCCTGCGCGACCGCAACCAGCCGCGCGTCCGACCGGTCCGGGCCAGCGCGGCCCGAACGCCCAGAACGCCCCGACAGCCCAGTACGCGGCGACGGCCCCGACGGCCCAGTACGCCGCAACCGCCGCCGGCGCTCCCCCGGTGGACCCTCGCGCGCTCGCCGCATCGACCGCACCGGCCGCACCCGCCGTGGCCATCTGCCCGACCTGCGACCGTAAGGTCGACGAGGGCCGCCGGTTCTGCGGGCACTGCGGAACGCAGTTCATCGGACCGGGCGCGAGTGGCGCCCCGCTCACCCGGCCGGTCACCAAGCGCGAGACCTGGTGGACCCGGTTGTGGAACCGCAAGGATCGAGGGTCGCGACGGGCTTTCCGACGCAGCCTGCCGCCTCTGTACCGCTGGCGCCGGGTGATCTTCGTGGTGCTCGCGCTGGTACTGATCGGCGGCGGCCTCACCCTGGTCGGTCGCTCGCCGAAGTCGTTCGTGCTGGCCCGCTACTACGACCTCAAGGGGACCCTGGTCCCGGTCGCGGGAGTGACCGCCACGATCATCCCGCCCGAAGCCTCGGCCGCCGGCACCAAGCCGGAGTCCCTGGTCGACGGGACGGCCGAGGCCTGGCAGATGAACTGGAGCGACACCACCAAGGGCAGCCCCTGCCAGGTGACTCCGACCACCCCGGTGATCGAGCTGACGTTCGACCGGACCCGGATCCGTGCCATCGACCTGCGCGCCGGGCTGCTCGCCAAGAACCCGAGTCGTCTGCTCCAGTTCCGGCCACAGAACATCTGGATCGCGTACGCCGACCAGTGCAAGCCGTTCACCCTGCTCGATGTCGAACGCCAGCCGGTCGCGCTCGACACCAAGGTGCCCGTCGACTCGATCCGGATCGGCGTCGAGACAGCGATCGCGCCGGCTCAGCCCGCCGGGGCCCAACCGGTGCTGGGGTTCACCGAGATCACCCTGCAGTCCCGGCCGCGGGTCCGCTGATCACGGATCGAGCTGCTCGAGTTCACCGAGATCACCCTGCAGTCCCGGCCGCGGGTCCGCTGATCACGGATCGAGCTGCGCCATCACGCAATCGGGGTGCACCTTCCGGACCGTGCTGCACGCGGCGTTCGCTTCCGTGGGCGAGTCGAACGGTCCGAGGTAGAGCAACCAGCTCTCCCGCTGGATCGGGATCCCGACGCGCGGGTAGACGGTGTTCTTGGCCAAACCGCCGCGCGGATCGAGCGCGCGCAGCTTGGCGAGCTTGTCGGCGGGATCATAGATCGTGCCGACCGTGGGCCAGTAGGCGACGGCGAAGTACTTGCCCTTGAAGCTTGGATTCGCCGCTGTGTCGGCACCGTTGGTGTTGCTCCCGGTCGATGACCCGTCCGTCGGCGGCGCCGAACTGGCCGGGCCACCCGACGTCGTTGGACCTCCGTCGGGCGGGGGCGGCGGCGGTTGCACAACAGTTCCACCGCTGCTGGACTGCGACGCAGGCCCGGTCGGACTGCCGGATGAGCCGGAAGGCGGGGCCGAGGACGGGGCGCCGGTCGGAGAGGGGCTGGCGGTCTGCTGGGCGTCCGGGACCTTCGCGCAGGCCTGATCGGAAAACGGCCCGGGCAGGTCGCCGCGCTGCGCACGCACCTTGAAGCACACGCTTGCCGCCGGCGCGAGCTCTCCGATCGTCTTCGCATTGTCCGAGGCGGGCGCGTCGGAGGAGTTGGACTGGGAACCGTCGGGTTGCACCTGGACGACGGTGTACTTCTCGACGTTCGGCACCGGTGCCCACGCCACGCGAACCGCTCCCGATCCCGCCGGTTCGACCTTCACACCCCGCGGCGGATCAGGCGGTCCGAGCTCCTGAAACGTCGCCTGGGCAGGTGGCGGTCTGGTCACGATCCAGGCGACTCCACCCGCAACGGCCAGCAGCGCCAGGACCGCGAGGGTGACCGCACCCCGGCTGATGATCGGCTTCTGGTTCAGCGCTCCGTCGACGCTGGGTCGATCGGGTGTTCCGCCGTACGGCAGCGCTGGCCCCTGCTGCGGCGCCGCGCCCTCCGGCTCGCCGGTGACCGAGAACGGGAGCCGCACCGGCGACCCTCGCAAGAACGGCTTCTTGGTGCGGACCCAGACCATCGCGGTGGCTGTACCACCCAGCGGAAGATCGACCACGTCCGGTCTGATCATGAAGCCCAGTGCATCGTCCGGGTTGGTCGCGGACAGCTTCAAACGCGCTGGTGAGTTGCCCCAGTTGCTCAGCTGGACCACGTGTCGGCCGCGCCAGCGTCCGGACGAGTTCACCGGGACGAGCTTGGCCTGCAGCCCGAAGACCTTCCCGATCTCGAGATCACCCTCGGCGACGGCGCTGGCGTCGGCGTCCTCGGTGGAGCGCACCCGGATCCCGAACGGCCACGTGCCACCCGGGGCACCGGTGCCACCCGGAGGGCTGAAGACCACGACCGCAGTGCTGTCCTGCTTGGGATACACCGAGATCTCCGGCGGCAGCGCTTCACCCCAGGCGGAGACGCCTTCCCCGACCACCTCGATCCGGTAACCCTCGACGATCGTCCCCGGATTGGTGATCTTGACACTGACCGAGACCTGTCCACCGGGCTCGACCGAGAGCCGGTCGGCGTCCAGCGAGACGATGGGATCGGTCACGCGGTCAGCATAGAACCGGGCGACGTACGAGGGCAGGCACATTTTCGGCGCCATGCCCGGTCTGCGCGCCAAGCCCGTCGAAGCGCACGCTCGACAGACCTTCGACAAACTCGGGGCACATCTTCCGGTGGGTGCCCGATGGGGCAACCAGGGCTGCCCTGGAATCGGGACGCCCGCCCGGTGCCTCGGACACCGACGTACCGGCACACTGCTGGAGTGATCCACGAGGTGGACTCGGCGCTGCGCACGTTGATCGAACGCGAGGCCGAGGGAACGCGCGATGTCGAGATCGTCTTCGACGCCCCGACCCGGGAGTGGGCCGGGCGACGCAACTCGCCCACGATCGACGTCTACCTGTACGACATCCGTGAGGACATGCGCCGCCGGGAGCGCGGCATGCACAACGTGTACGAGGACGGCCGGGTCGTCTCCAGACACCTGCCGCCGCGGCACTTCAAGTTGTCCTACCTGATCACCGCCTGGACCCAGCGACCAGAGGACGAGCATCGCCTGCTGTCGTCGCTGCTGTCGTGCTTTCTGCGCTACGAGGCACTGCCCGCCGACGTGCTCACGGGGCCGCTGACCGAGCTCGGGCTGCCGATCCCGATCACGATCGCGCTGCCCCCGCCGGAGGATCGCGCGTTCGCGGACGTCTGGTCCGCGCTCGGTGGTGAGCTCAAGCCGTCGATCGATCTGGTCGTGATCACACCGCTCGACACGGGCCAGCAGTTCCACACCGGTCGATCGGTGGAGCTCCCGCCGCGGATCGGTCTCGGTGGTTCGTTCGGCTGGCCGAGCCACGAGGTCAAGAGCCGCAACGGCGTCGAGGTCTGGCCGGAGGGCACCGATGGACCGACGCCGGCCGATGCAGCGACGGCCGGGTCGGCATCGGGCGGGTCGGCATCGGGCGGGTCGGCATCGGGCGGCCCCGGCGATGGGGGCAAGGGCGGACGCGGCGGCAAGCAGACGACGCACGCCGCGACCGGCGGCCGGGGAGGCTCTGCCGCAGGTGGGTCCGGCTCGCGATCGGGGACCGGTGACGGGTCTGAGGACTCCGACGGCTGGGAGACGGCGACGGGCTGGGCTCGATCCATGGCTCCGCCGGGACCCGAAGCGGTCGAACCGGTGCCAGGACGGGCGGCGGGTCGGCCGGCCCCGGTGGGTGGCGCGGCGTCCGAGGATGAGACGGCGTCCGGCGGCACAGCTGCCCGCCGATCGGGCGCCGCGGTGCCCGACCCGGCGGAACCGGCGAAGGGGACGGCGAAGGGGCGGCCAGGGCCGCGGGTGGCGATGACCCGCGTACGGCAGACCAAGAAGCGGCCGTGACGACTCCGGACCTCGCCTACCTGCTCGGCCGGGCCCAGTTGGTCGAGACGCGGGTGCGTGAGCTGGTCGCCCAGCGTCGCGCGGGCGATCCAGCTCCGGACGATCCCTTCCGCGGCCTGTACGTCAGCGAGGAGACCGTGGAGCAGCTGCTCGCCACCGAGCAGCCGGCCGTAGGTCCGTTGGACAGCGAGGCCCGTACGGTCCTCGACGCCCAGGCCGACGAAGCGGAAGCAAGCGGAGCCGAGCTCCGGCTGCGCCGACTGGCCCGGACCGCCGGCTTGACCGGCTTCGATGTCGAGCTGCTGATGATCGCGCTGCTGCCGGATCTGGACAGCCGGTTCGAGCGGCTGTACGGGTATCTCAACGACGACGTCACCCGGCGTCGTGCGTCGGTCGGCCTGGCGCTGCAGCTCGCCGGTGAGTCGGCGATGACATCCGCAGCCCGCTCGCGGTTGGAGACCAGTCGCCCGCTCCTGCGTCGCGGTCTGGTGATCGTCGAGGACGCCGACCGACCGTTCCTCACTCGCGGCCTCAGGGTGCCCGATCGAGTCGGCGCACATCTGCTCGGCGACGACGCGCCGTCCGCTGGACTGGTCGGTCTGATCGACGACGTCGCCCCCTATCCAGCGCCGGTGGCCGAGCAGCTCGGCCGCGCGCTGGCCGCGGGCGTACGGCTGGTTCACCTGCGGGAACGGGTGGTGGGCACCGGCTCGGCCGTCGGAGTGGCGGCGCTGCAAGTGGCCGGGATGGGGGCGCTCACCCTGGACCTGGGCCGGTTCGGCGGGGCTGCTGTCGGCGAGGCGACGGCTTTGGCCGAGCTGGCGATCCGCGAAGCGCTGCTGCAGGGTGCGGGGCTGGTCGCCGGGCCGGTCGAGGTGCTGGCCGAAGCCGGCGCCGAACCGCTGCACCGGCTGACCGCAGGCGACGTACCCGTGCTGCTGGTCGGATCGAGCACCTGGGATCCGCAGTGGTCCACCGAGAGCCCGCTGCTGGCGGATGCGCCGGTGCTCGGTGGTCGAGAGCGGCTGGCGCTGTGGGAGCACGAGCTGGGGGCGCACGATCCGGGACTCGACCCGGCCTCGCTCGCCGTGCACCTCGCACTGGGTCCGGGACAGGTCCGCAAGGCCGTTCGAGCAGCGGAGGCATCGGCCCGGATGAGCGGCGGTCCGGTCTCGGCCGACGATCTGCGTCGCGGCGTACGCGCCCAGAACGCCGCCGGCTTGGAGCGGCTGGCACGCCGGATCGAACCCGAGGTGACCTGGGACGATCTTGTGCTCGCTCCCACCGTGCTGCGCGGGCTGAAGGAGGTTGCCGCGCGCGCCCGACACCGCGACACCGTGCTGACCGACTGGCGGATGCGCCGCGGCGGGGGCCGGGGCCATGGGGTGACGGCGCTGTTCGCTGGCGACTCCGGGACGGGCAAGACGATGTCGGCGGAGGTGATCGCGTCCGATCTCGGGCTCGACCTCTACACGGTGAATCTCGCCACGGTCGTCGACAAGTACATCGGCGAGACCGAGAAGAACCTGGAGCGGATCTTCGCCGAGGCGGGCGGCGTCAATGCGGTGCTGTTCTTCGACGAGGCGGACGCGATCTTCGGCAAGCGCAGCGACGTCCGGGATGCCCATGATCGCTACGCCAACATCGAGAGCGCGTACCTGCTGCAACGGCTGGAGACCTTCGACGGGCTTGCCGTGCTCGCAACCAACCTGCGGGCCAACATCGACGACGCCTTCACCCGACGGCTCGACTCGATCATCGATTTCCCGGAACCGACCGTCGAGCTGCGGGTGTCACTGTGGAAGAGGTGCCTGGCACCTCCCCTGCCGCTCGGCGACGACATCGACTACCAGTTCCTGGCCGCCTCCTTCGAGTTCGCCGGCGGCAACATCCGCTCCGCGTCGACGACCGCGGCCTATCTTGCTGCGGCCGAGGGGGTCGCAGTCGGGATGCGGCAACTGGTCGCCGCGGTCGAGCAGGAGTACCGCAAGCTCGGCCGGCTGGTGCTCGAGCGCGAGTTCGGTCGCTACTACTCCTCGATCGCCTGAGCCTGCCAGCTCGTACGTCCGCGCGCCTTTTCGCCCTGCCGTCCACCCATTCGCCCGTCCGTCCCCACCATTCGCCCGCCCGGACGTCCGAATGCGGTCCGATCCGGCCAGTTCCCACCCATTCGCCCGCCCGGACGTCCGAATGAGGCCAGATCCGGCCAGTCCCCACCCATTCGCCCGCCCGGACGTCCGAATGAGGCCAGATCTACTCCGGCCGGCCGGAAGCGGACTGCCCTTTCGGGCATCGCGACTTGCGCCTCCGGCCCCACTCGTGGCCCTGTTCCAGGCGAGGATCCCGTGTCACAGTTGAAGGGTCGCAGCACTAGCGGAGGTCGAGTCATGCACGAGCACCAGTACGAGGAGCGCGGTGAGTCGCTCCGCCCGAAGGCATCGCGGATCGACGACGAGTCCGGGGCCCACGCCGGTCCGGCCGCCGCCGCCGGACGAAAGGACGCGCTCGGCGCCGAGGACATCCTGGGCCTGCAGCGCACGGTCGGCAACGCCGGCGTGACCTCGCTGATGGAGGAGGAGCGTTCTCCGGTCCACGACGTGATCAGCTCCGGCGGTCGCCCGCTCGAGCCGGAGGTCCGCACCGACATGGAGTCCAGGATGGGCCACGACTTCAGCGACGTACGCGTGCACGACGACTCCTCCGCCGCCCAGTCCGCGCAGGCCGTCAACGCCCACGCGTACACCGTCGGGTCGAACATCGTCTTCCAGCGCGATCAGTACGACCCGTCCTCGGCATCCGGCAAGACGACCCTGGCCCATGAGCTGACTCACGTGGTCCAGCAGCGCAGCGGCCCGGTCGAGGGCACGTCCGCACCCGGCGGCATCAAGGTCAGCGATCCGTCCGATCGATTCGAGCGCGAGGCTTCGGCCAACGCCGACCGGGTGATGTCCTCACCGTCACCCGTCCAGACGCTCAGCGCCTCCGGCCCCGCAGTGCAGCGCGAAGCCGCCGAGGAAGAGGAAGAGCTCCAGGGCCTCTTCGTCCAGCGCCACGGCGGAGACGACCATGATCACGAGGAAGCCGTGCAGGGCATGTTCGTCCAGCGCGAGGGCGAAGCGCCGGAGGAGGAAGAGGAGGCCGTCCAGGGCCTGTTCGTCCAGCGCGAGGGCGAAGAAGAGGAAGAGGAGCTGCCCGCCTGAGCTCGAGCACCCAACCGGAAGGTCGTGTCCCGAACAAGGGACCCGACCTTCCAGTGCGTCGAGGCAATTCACGTCGACAGAACTGATGCGCTTCCCTTAGGTTCGACACCGTGACGGCTCGCGTCGTCTCGGGGGATAGGCGTACGAACGCTGAACCGCGCCCACCCACCGCTCGACGAGCACTGACCGTCCTGGTCGTCGTTGCCCTCGGCGCGATTGCCCTCGTGCTTCCGCCTCTCGGTTCGACCCGAGCATCCGCAGCAGTGCCAGCGGTGATCATCTCGCTCACTCAGAGCTCCCCCGACAGCCGCATCAACGTGCCCATCACCTTCACTGCCACGGTCGCCTTCGGCGACAACGGGGCAGCGGACGCCGGACTCGACTGGTACGTCGAGTTCCGCGGGACTGGTGATCGCGGCTGGTCGAGCGGACCAGTCGCGGTCGATGACGGGCAGGCAACGTACGAGCGGGCGAGCGCCATCGCCCAGACCGAGTCCGTGACCGCGGTGATCGTGGGCGGTGACTGTGACGCGCTCGCCTCCAACGCGGTGACGCACACCTGGTGGATCCCCACCATCACCCTCACCCCGGATGAGCGCAGCGAGGTCGGTTCAGGTCCAGCCTCCGTCACCGCGACCCTTCGGCACGGTTCCGCGCGGGTCGTCGGGCAGCGCGTCCGACTGAGGGTGGTGAACTACTTCACCAATGAGGTCGTTCTCGACGAGCCCCGCACCACCGACGATCAGGGTGAGATCACCATCTCATGGACGACGGATGCCGAGGCCTTCGAGCAGATCTTCGCCACCGAGGACGTTCCTGAGGGCGCTGCGACAAAGCGCACGACGCACATCTGGTACGAAGATCGAGCGTTCCCGGATGCCCTTGCGGTCCGCTTCCCCGATCGGGACCTGCGGGTCGGAACGTTCCTTCCGACGACGGCGACGCTCAGCGCCGTCGATGGAGAGGATCCGCCGCAGCAGATCGACTTCTTCGTCATTCGCGAGGACACGGCCGCATGGGAAGAAGCATCGGTCGCCGATGGCGCCGCCACCTTCGATTATGTCCGGACCGAGCCGGGACCGGGATCCCCGCTGGCGCGGTCACCCGGAACGGGCATGGTGGCCAAGAGCACCGAGTGGTGGCGGCCGACGCTCAGCTTGACGACGCCGGGCTCGTCCACTGTGGTCGGGCGCACCTACACCCAGATGGCGACGCTGAGTCACGACGGAATTCCGGTTGTCGGGGCAGACCTGACATTTGTCTGGGGCCTCGACGAGTCGGACCACGCGACGACCGACGCGCAGGGCCAGGCCAGCATGTCATGGACCCAGGACGAGATCGGGACGGAGGACGTGGTCGTCTACGAGACCGCCGCGTTGGACGATCGACAGTCAGCGGAGACCAGGCACTCCTGGGTTGTCGCCCCCGGAGGTGACCAGGTCAGCGTCGGGCTGTCGCAGGTGAACGCAGCCGGTCGGGTGGGCAGCGGCGTACAACTGTCCGCCACGGTAACTGTCGACGGGGATCCGCTGGAGGGCTGGGACGTCACGTTCGCCGGCGCGGGCATCGACGCCAAGACGGCCCCGACGAATGCGGCCGGCCGAGCAAGCGTCACGGTCTCGAGCCCGGCGGCTCTGATCACCGACATCACCGCGACAGCTGGGATCAGCGGCTGCACCGCGGCCGTGTCGCCCTCGGTTCGCCATCAGTGGTGGCGCCCGAGCGTCGAGCTTCGTCCCCGCAACACAGCGTCGCCCGCGCGTGAAGCCGCCACCTTCACGGCAACAGTGAGCTATCTGGATGTCGACGAGCGGACGGTTGCGGTGCCGGGGCAACTCGTGCACTTCACGATGCGCAGCCAAGACTGCGCCCAGCCCGTCGTGGTCAGGCCGGCGCGGACCAACGCAGCTGGCGTGGCAACAGTTCCACTGACCCGCGACGGGCCGAGCACTGACACCGTCACGGCGGAAGAGATCGGAGTCGTAGGACCGGCCTCGGACCAGACCTCTCACAGCTGGGGCAGCCCGGATCCGCCGCCGCTGTCGATCACGCTCGATCAGTCGGAGACGCCGAGTCGGGCCGGGACCACGGCGCAGGTGACGGTCACCGTCCACGACGCGGACCGGACCGATGGCCTCGCGCCCGCACGCGTGCCGGTGACCCTGCTCGGCGTGACGCCGGGCGGGTCGAATCCCAAGCCGACCAACCGCCGCGGCGAGGTGCGCTTCACCTTCACCAGTACCGACACCACGCCGACCACCTTGAGCGCGTCGGCGCCGTTCGGTTGCGGGATCGTGCTGTCACCCCCGATCATCCACGAGTGGTTCGTACCGGAGCTGAGCCTGACTCCCTCGAGCGGGACGTCGACGACGGGACAGACCGCAACGGTCACCGCACGGCTGACCCACGAAGGCCACGGAGTCGCCAACCAGGAGATCGAACTGACGATCGACAACTCCGAGCCTGCCGAATCGACGGCCAAGCCGACCAAGACTCACCCGATCCGACGGCAGCGTCGAGTTCAGCTGGAGCCGGCCGCGACCGGGCGTCGATGCACTGACGGCGAGAGAGACCATTCCTGTCCAGCCTCAGCAGCAAACGGCCACCCGGACCTGGACGGAACCCCCACCGCGATCGATCCCACCACCGTCGACGCCCCCGCCGATCACCCCGCCACCGTTGATCACGTCGCCACCCAGCACGCCACCACCCGTCACGTCGAGCCCTCCTGAGTCCGCCTCGCCGAGCACCTCCCCGACGACGAGCACCAGCCCGACGGTTCCGCCGGACAAGACGGACGAACTTCCGCCGACCAGCACCCAGGTGAACGGCCCCGAGGTCGGGCGACCGGGCGGCGACATCGAGGTGGCGGGGACGGGTTGCAGACCGGGCGAGACTGTGACGATCCGACTGGGTGATACCCGCCTCGGCACCACGCGGGCGGCTGGGGACGGCACGTTCTACCTACGTACGGTCGTACCGGATCTCGCCTTGGGCCGCTACGTCATCCGCTCCAGCTGCGGCACCACGATCGGCGATCCCAACGTCGACATCACCGCACCACAGGTGAACAAGGGACTTGCCGGGATCGCCGCGGTCGGCGCCACCACCGCGTCGACATTCGTTTTCTTCCTCCTCCTGGCGAAGGGCATCATCTCCTTCCTGCCTCGCAGGCCGCTCTGACCAGGCGCACCGGCCCCAGCCGATCGATCTGCGCCGCAGACCATGGCGGACTCGGACCTCTACGCTGACCTCGGGGGTGATGGGCTGATGGGATATCGACTGGGCGTCGATCTCGGCACGACGTTCACCGCGGCGGCGTACGTCGAAGACCAGGCACCGCGGATGCTCGAGCTGGGCAATCGCAACGTCTCGGTACCGTCGGTGCTGTTCGTCTCCGAAGACGGTCAGCTGCTGTTCGGTGAGGCTGCCGAACGCCGCGCCGGTGCCGAGCCCGAGCGGGTGATCAGGGAGTTCAAGCGCCGGTTCGGCGATCCCGTGCCGATGGTCGTCGCGCAGCACACCTTCGACGCCGTGCAGCTGCAGACCGAGCTGTTGCGGTGGGTGCTGCGGTCATCGGCCGAGCGGCAGGCGGCCGCACCCGAGCACGTGGTGGTCACCTATCCGGCGAACTGGGGTCCGTTCAAGCTGCAGCTGATGCAGACGATGATCACCCAAGCGGACGTCCCGGGCGCCAGCTTGTGCCCCGAGCCGGTGGCCGCGGCCATCGAGTACGCCGCGAAGAGTCGAGTCCCAATCGGCGCGAGGCTCGCCGTGTACGACCTCGGCGGAGGCACATTCGACGTCGCCGTGCTGGAGAAGACCGACACCGGTTTCGCGATCCTGGGCTCGCCGCTCGGCATCGAACATCTTGGCGGCTCCGATTTCGACGAGGCGGTGTTCTCCGAGACCCTGGCCCGGCTCGGCGCTCATGACCTCGATCTCGACGACCCGGTCGTCGCCCGGGAGCTCAGCACTCTGAGACGCGAGTGCATCGACGCCAAGGAGTCGTTGTCCACCGATGTGGAAACCGAGATCTCGTCGCTGCTCCCCGGATCCGAGCGGGCCGTGCGATGGTCGCGCAAGGAGTTCCAGGCACTGATCAGGCCTGCTCTGGCGGACACGGTGGCGACGACCTCTCGCGCACTCCAGCTCGCGAGCGTCTCGCCTCCCGACCTCCACGCCGTCGTCCTGGTCGGTGGTAGTTCAAGGATCCCGCTGGTGACCGAGATGTTGGCCGGGGAGCTGGGGGTCCGGGTGGCGTTGGACACCTACCCGAAGAACGACATCGCGATGGGCGCAGCCCGCTATGCCGTCAATCCAGGCGCGTCGGGGACGAGCCGCACCCCGATTGGGTCTGAGCCTGTCGTCCGCGGTCTCGTTCCGACGACGGCTGCGCTCGGGGGCGGCCCACCGGTGCCGACGAGTCCGCCGTGGGCATCCCAACCGGTTCCAAGCCCGGTTCAGGGAACGACATCGGCTGAGAGCTCCACGCTGCCGGGCACATCTCCGGCTGCGGCGACGCCCGGCTTCACACGGGATCTCGCGCCGCCGAACCCGCCCGGAGAGCGCGACCGCTCCCTGACGCCACCTGGCCCGGTTCCTGCCTGGATGGCGACCGGATCCACTGCCCGGCCACCGCTCGCCGGGTCCGTCGACTCCGAGTCCCGCCCGAAGAGCCGTCGCCTCGTGATCTTGCTCGTGATCGGGATCGTGGTTGTCGCGCTCGGGATCGCTGCCGGCTTCGCGATCAATCGGCTTCGAGGTGCTGAGACCGCCGGTCCGATCGTCGCTTCGACCGCTCAGCCAACGGTCGGACCGACACCACCGCCGACGGTCGCACCCAGCTCGTCGCCGACGCCTGCCGGCCTGCCGAATCCGGAGGAGTTCGGGTTGCCGGTCGGCGAACCCATCAGCACCGGTCAGCTCATCGCCCCGCTGACGGACACGGCGGGAGAGCCCGCACACCTCGCGTTGATCGACGTCGACTCCGGCCGGTCCCGCGAGCTGAACGCCCCTAGCACCGGGAGCCTCTACAGCGTCGGCCTGTCGACGGATCGGCGCACGGTCATCTACGTCGACCGGGGGATCAATTCCGTGCGCACGATGGCTGCAGCGGGCGGCCAGGGCCGGTTCTTGTTCCGCTCACCCAAGGGGTGCGGGACGATCGCGCACGCGACCTGGTCGCCGACCGACCTGTCGACTTTCGTCCTGGAGTGTCAGGTAGGCGATGGACCCAAGCGACTCGTGGTCGTGCGGATCGACGGAAGCGTCGTCACCGAGCTGGACACCGGGCAGAAGCAGTCCGCGGACCCGACCATCTCGCCCGACGGCACGGACGTGGCGTTCTGGGGAGCGTCGACCCTGGACAAGGGTGAGGGTGGCTCGATCTTCGTCATGCCCATCGACGGCTCGGCGCCGGCACGAGCCGTGACGTCCGGCGGGGCGGGTGTAGACGCCGATCCTGCCTGGTCACCAGACGGTGCAACCCTGGCTTTTCGACACCGGGCGGAGGCGGGATCGGTGGATTTCGACATCATGGTCGTGAGCTCCGCCGGCGGCGCACCGCGCCGCGTGCTCACCGGCCCCGCGCTCGATGAGAAGCCGACCTGGTCGCCCGACGGTACCCAGATCGTGGCCGTCTCCAACCGCAACGCCGACGGCAAGGCAACAAGCACCCGCGACCTGTGGCGGATCGACGCCGGCGGCGGGGATCCCGTGGCGCTCGACGTGCGGACTCACGGCATCTCCACCCCGACCTGGTGGCATCGCTGATCTGAGCGTGGAATTTAGAAGGTTCAGGCGCCCCTGATGCGCCTGAACCTTCTAGATTCTCCGACCACACCTCCGACTTCCCTTTCGGGCAAGGGAGTTTGCCCTCCGCAGCGTCCGAGGGGACGTACCGGTGGGGACGTGCACGGCGCACTCTGAGCGTAGGCCACGTTCACACCCCGAGGAGCCAGCATGCCGCCGTACCAGTCACCCGGTGTCTACGTCGAGGAGGTCGCCGCGGGAGCGCGACCACTCGAAGGTGCCGGGACCGCGATCGCCGCCTTCATCGGCCTAGCCGAGGACGGACCGTTCAACACGCCCACCCTGGTGAGCAACTGGACCCAGTTCTCGACCACGTTCGGCGGCTTCGTCGCCGGGTCGTATCTCGCGCACTCGGTCTACGCCTACTTCATGAACGGCGGCGGCAACGCCTACGTCGTCCGGATCGGCCAGAACGGTGCCACCAGCGGACCGGCGCCCCGCAGCAACCGGGCCAAGGAGCTGGCCGTCAGCCCGACCGCGCTGATCGGCCGGCTCAAGGTGACGGCGCTGGACGCGGCCGCCGCCCCGGGAGACGTCAGCATCGAGGTCACCGATGCGGGCGGCGACAGCCCGACCGATGACATGTTCAAGCTCGTCGTCAAGGTCAAGGGCGAGGTTGCCGAGGAGTACGACCGGGCAAGCTTCGCCCGCGGCAAGCAGAACGTCGTGACCATGGTCAACGCCGTCTCCAAGGTCGTCCAGCTCGAGGACACCGGCAGCGGGGCCGTCGCTCGGCTGAGCAACGGCGAGACCGCCCTGGTCGCGCCCGCACCCCCGGCGGCTGTGCCGTCCACCCGGCTCAGCCCCGACGACTATGTCGGCGACGTCGCCGACAGGACCGGCTTCGGCGGCCTGGAGGCCATCGAAGACATCACCATGCTCGCCGTCCCCGACCTGATGAGCGCGTATCAACAGGGCGCGATCGATCTCGATCAGGTGCAGGCCGTGCAGACTGCGATGATCGCTCACTGCGAGCTGATGGGTGACCGAGTCGCCATCCTCGACCCGCCGCCGGGCATGAACGCCCAGCAGATCAAGGAGTGGCGCGTCGACAAGGCCCGCTACGACTCGATGTACGCCGCTCTCTACTGGCCGTGGGTGCAGACAATGAACCCGGCGACCGGACAGCTTGCGTACATGCCACCGTCTGGTCACATCGCCGGCATCTGGGGCCGCAACGACACCACCCGTGGCGTGCACAAGGCCCCCGCCAACGAGGTCGTCCGCGGTGCAGTGAACCTGGAGATCAACATCACCCGCAACGAGCACGATCTGCTGAACCCCGAAGGCATCAACGTCATCCGGGCCTTCCCGGGTCGCGGCATCCGGGTCTGGGGCGCTCGCACGCTGTCCTCCGACCCGGCGTGGCGCTACCTCAACATCCGCCGGCTGTTCAACTACCTCGAGAAGTCGATCTTGAACGGCACCAACTGGGTGGTCTTCGAGCCGAACGACCGGGCACTGTGGGCGAAGATCCGACGCACGATCAGCGCGTTCCTCGTCATGGAGTGGCGAGCCGGCGCGCTCTTCGGTGGGACCCCCGACGAGGCGTTCTACGTCAAGTGCGACGACGAGACCAACCCGGCCGAGGGCATCGACGCCGGCCAGGTCGTGTGCGAGATCGGTGTCGCGCCGGTGAAGCCGGCCGAGTTCGTGATCTTCCGGCTGGCGCAGTTCTCCGGCGGCACCAGCTTGGTCAGCGAGTAGTCCCCTAGCCCTAACCCGATCAGCAGCAGAGAAAGGCAATCCAGATGGCACTTCCAGAGGGCGACAGCTCGGTCGGCCACTCCTTCGGACTCGAGTTCGACGGAGTCACGATCAAGAGCATCACCGAGGTCGCTGGTCTCAAGATCGAGCAGGACGTCGTCGAGTTCAAGGAGAACACCCCCGACGGCAAGTATCAGCTCCGCCGGCTCCCGGGTCGTCCCAAGGCGCCCGACATCACGCTGACCCGCGGCCTGACCAAGGACAACAGCTTCGACAAGTGGATCGAGTCGAGCCGGTTCGGCAAGATGAGTGACTCTCGCAAGGGCGGCTCGGTCATCGTCTTCGACTACGAGGGTCAAGAAGTCAAGCGGTACAAGCTGACGAACGCCTGGCCCAAGAGCCTCGAGATCGGCACGCTGAAGGCCGGTGACACCTCGTACCTGTCGGAGAAGCTGGTGCTCACCTGCGAGTCGATCGAAGTCGTCGGCGGCTGATCATGCGCCGTGGGACGTTGATCATTCCGGACCCGGCGCCGGGAGCGCCGACGCCGGTTTCCGCGGTCTCGACCGGTTCGCCGGTCGAGGCCCCGGCCAAGCGGGAGCAGCTCGTCACCGAGTTCAGTTTTCTCCTGCCGCGCGGCTACGTCGACCGGTCCGGCACCGTGCACCGCGACGGCGTGATGCGACTCGCGACGGCTCGCGACGAGCTCGTGCCGCTCCGCGACGACCGGGTTCGGGAGAACCCGGCCTATCTCAGCGTCGTCCTGCTTGCCCGGGTGATCGAGCGGATCGGGACGATCGACGACATCCACGCCGGCATCGTGGAGAACCTGTTCGCCACGGATCTGGCATTCCTGCAGGACCTCTACCGGCGGGTGAACACCGAGGGCCACACCAGAGCCACGGTCACCTGTCCGGCGTGCGAGCACCACTTCGCCGTCGACGTCTCCGGGGGGCGCCTGGGGGAATCCTGACGTACGCGACCGACCGCCTCTATGCCGAGATCGCGTACGTCGCCTACTACCTGCACTGGTCTCGCGAGGAGATCCTCGACCTCGAGCACGCGGAGCGTCAACGGTTCGTCCGCGAGATCGGTGCCCTCAACACCCGCATCTCAGGTGACTGAGCTGCGGGCCTACTCATCACAGGAGCGTCGAGCATGAGGTGGCCATGGGAGTGGGGCCGCCGCGCCGACGTGACGGAGGCCGGCGCGGGAGAGGCGGGCGATTCGTCGCGCGGCCCGGCGGGCGCTTCGGCTGCCGATACGGCTGGGATACGGCTGGTGATCGGCTGGCAGTTCGGCCGGCGCGGCCGCACTGCCGCCGACGCCGAGCAGCCCGCGCGCCTGGGCCTCACTGCCACCCGTCCAGCGCAGCCTCGCCGACACAGCGCCGTCCGTCGCGCCACCGGACGCCTTTCGCACCTCGCTGACCACACAGCAGAACCCGGGTTTCCTTGCTCCGTTGGGCCACCTGGTCGATCGGGACGGTCCGAGCGGCGTCGTCGGCGGACTGGCCTCTTCGGTCGCCGAGCCGAACACGTACGAAGGGGTCCCCGAGCTGCGCGTCCCGGACCCTCCTGCCGAGAAGCGGGCGCCGGCCGTGCAGCGAAGAGTCGCCGAGCTGCGCCCCGACCCCACGCCGATGGCTGTCGCCGACCATCAGGTGGCCACGTCCTCGTCCTCGCCGGTCGACGACTCGCCGACCGATTTGTCGCAGCCTGAGTTGCCTCCGGTGGAGGCCTCGGCAGTGGAATCCCCGGCAGTGGAATCCCCGGCAGTGCAATCCCGAGCAGTGGATGCGCGCGCCGACGGAGGCCGCACTTCTCGCCGAACAGCCGGTGCTGAGCCGATCGACCGATACCGCGCCGAGCGGTGCCGACGATAACGCAGCCGCCGCGGTGACGCCGAGGCCTCCAGATCGGACTGCCGGGGAGCCCCTGGTGGTGGCCCGCCAGGTCGAGTCGCCGGCCAACTCGGCCTCGGTCCCGTCTTCGGCGTCATCGTCCGGTGCATCGACGATGAGCAGCGCCGTCACGGTTCAGTGCCTGGCGGACGATCACACCGGTCATGATCACCAGTCGACCGACCAGCCAGCCGCCGATCGGCAGGCGGTCGATCGGCTAGCTGGCGATCACCCCCCAGACGGCCCCGCTGTGGTCGGTGAGTCTGCTGCCGACCGGCCCGTTGCGTCGATGCCGTCGGTCGTGCAGCGCTCGGCTTCGGCCGACCTGCGACCGAGTGTCGCCATGTCCGGAGCCGAGCAACCGGCCGCGGCTCGACCGGAGGTCGCGACGCCCACCCTGGGCAGCCGGCCGGAGGCGGTGGCCGCTGTCAGGTCCTCGGTCGCGTCAGAGGCCTCGCCCGCGACGCGGACGACTGCGTCCATGCCGGCCCTCGTCGTACCCATCCAGCGCACGGCCAGTACCACCCCGGGACGTCCGCAACCGCGGACCGAGGCCGAACCGGCACGGATCGCTGTCGCCGAAGATGGCGTCTCGGCTGGAGGCGGCGACGCGGCTCCACCGGTCCAGCGGCTTGCCACAGAGCCTGCGACCCCGCAACACGCGGCTACCGAATCCGACTCCGCTCGGTACGTCCCGGCAGAACCCGACCCGCCCGCCGGCGACGAGACGGCTCGGGCATCCGACGCATCCAGTGTCTCGTCCAGGGTTGAGAGCGCGGCGGAATCGGCGACGGAGCAGACCAGCGCGCTGCTGGCTGATCGTGCACCGCTGATGGCCGCGAACTCCCCGACAGCTCCCGGCGAGGAGCCCGGTGGGACGGTATCGGCTGAACCACTGATCGTGGTGGGCCACCGCGACCCGGGGGCGGCGGACCCGGTGCAGCGTCTGGCGACGACCGCAACGCCGACGCTGAGTCCGGCGTTGCTCGGGGCCCAGCTGCACGCGACGGATCCGAGCCCGGTCGAGCCGACAGCTCACGCCTGGTCCGGGCCGAGCCTCCCCGGCCCGACCGTCGGAGAGGCTGGTGAGCTGTCTGGATCAGCAGGCGATTTCACCGACTATCCGCCGCTGGTGGCCCGATCGGTGCAGCGGCGAGTGGCCGACGTGGAGTCCGGCGAGGCTACTGACGAGCAGGCACCGCTCAGCGGGTTCGCCGCGGCGATCTCGGCACTGACCGGCGAGGCGCCGGTGCAATCCTCGACGGCCGCGGACGGGTCCGCCGTCGAGTCGGGAACGGCGGCCGGACCTTCCGAGCTGGTCGTCGCTCGTCAGGTCGCCACCACGCCGAGAGCAGCCGCGGGTGCCGGCGCGTCCGGCCGACCGCCCGGTGTCGCCTTGTCGAGCGCCTCCTCCTTCGCCGCGCCGCCGACCAGGGTCGTGCCCGAGCTCGTCGTGGCACGTCGCATGGCACCCGACGGCGGCGGAAATCTGCCGGCCGCCGACGTACGACTCACGGGACCCGCCCCGCTTCCCGGCTTGGGTCGGATCCGAGCACCGGCGAGCCGTCCTCGATCGTGCAGCGCAGCCTGATCGCCGACCAGCCACCGCTGGTGCCGACCGACTCGTCCCCGAGCTGGGGCGGCGAAGCCGTCTCGTCCGCACCGACCGCGCAGCGGATCCAGTACGAAGACCTCACAGTGGCTCCCTCCGACCGGTTCGCCGGCGATGCGGGGGACGGCCGAGGCGACGTGTCCGCGGGATCAGTGCCGCGCGGGCAGATGGCGACGGTTCAACGAGCCGATGCGGCCGGATCGACCTCGAGGTCCGTTCCGTCAGCCGGATCGAACGGTTCCCGGTTGTCCAGCGCGACGGCAGCCCCAGTACGGCTCGATCCAGTACGGCTCGATCCGTACGCTCGATCCCGTACGGCTCGATCCTGTCGGCTCGCTCGGCTCGATCAGCCGGACCGAAGCTACAGTGCCCTCTCGGTCACCTTCTGCGCCGGCCCCGACATCCGCTGACCCGTCGGTGCAGCGGGCACTCGACACGGTGCCGGACGGGTTCGGCGGTCCGGGGCTGCCGCTCACTCCGGTGCAGCGGACCACGCCGGCCTCGCCGGCACCCGCCGCCGAACTGACCCCGATGGTGCAGCGGCGGTTCGACGCCCTACCGTCCACGGCGACACCGGCCTCGTTGGAATCGCCGATGTCAGCCGCCTCGGGCGTCTCCGGCCGGACCGTCGGCCTGGCGGAGATGTTCGCGCTGGCGTCGGCCCAGACCGGTTCAGAAACCATCCAGCGCGCGGCCGACGAGTCGGCGCCGCCAGCCGCCGAGACCGAGGTCCAGCTCGAGGCTGCACCGACGTCGAGTCCGTCGGCGTCGCCGGCTGCGCCGGCGGCTGGCCCTGCCGGAGCGGCCGCGCCGAGCGGTGCCGAGCTGGACGAGATGGCGCGGCGGCTGTACGAGCCACTCACCGCACGGCTCCGGGCGGAGCTGTGGCAGGACCGCGAGCGTTCCGGACTACTCACCGACCTGCGACCGTGACGGCCGACCATGATCAACCCTGACCATGATCAGCGCCCGAGTCGTCAGCAGTCCCGCACCGTGATCAAGAGACGAAGAGGAGATACGAGATGAGTGCCGCCAAGGGCATCTCCGACCCGAAGGACCCGTCGACCGACCCCGCCATCAGCGTCTGCTTCCACGTCGTGGTGGACGAGAAGCGGCTTGGCTTCTTCAGCAGCTGCGAGGGACTCGGCGTCGAGGTGGTCATGGAGCAGCGTGAGGAAGGCGGCAACAACAGCTTCATCTGGCAGCTGCCGAGCCGGATCAAGTACAGCAACGTCAAGCTGACCCGGCCGGTCGGGAAGGAGAGCCATCTGATCACCGACTGGTTGATCAGCTTCGCCCAGCAGGTGACTCGGAAGACGGCGTGCATCAGCGCGATGACAGTCGACGGCACGGTCGTCGCCAGCTGGAGCCTCGATGGCGTGATGCCCGTCCGCTGGAGCGGTCCGAGTCTCAACCTGGACTCGCCGAAGGTGGCGATGGAGACCCTGGAGCTGGCGCACCACGGGTTCCTGCCGGCTGGCGGGGTCGGCCGATGACGGCCGCGATCGCCTTGGCCGGCAGCCCGAGCCCCATGGGGACACCGGGGGCGGGAGGCAAGGTCGAGGTCCAGGGCCGGCCGGCGATGAAGAAGGCCGAGCTCGTCGTCTACGCTCCCACCCCGGCGCCGGGAGGTTACAAGCCCGGCGCCCAGAAGGACACGATCGCCTTCCAGTTCAACCCGAAGGAAGTCACGATCGCCAAGTCGGCGAAGTGGGAGCACAAGCCCGCCAAGGGATCCAACAGCGCGCCGCCACCGGAGTTCACCGGGTCCGACCCCTGCAAGCTCACGGTCGAGATGTTCTTCGACGCGACCGCAAGCTCTGATGGGTCGGTGATGGAAGTGGTCGAGAAGCTGTTCGGCTGCTGCGTACCCACCGAGAAGAGTGCGGGTCAGAAGAAGCCCACGCCTCCTCTGGTCGTGCTGCACTGGGACAAGATCTCGACTTTTCCGGCGGTGGTGACCTCGGTCAGCGCCAAGTACACGTTGTTCCGTTCCAACGGCATGCCCATCCGGGCGGTGTGCAGCGTGTCGATGGAGGAGATGCCAGGATCGCCGCCGCGGCAGAATCCCACGTCGGGCAGCGACAGCATCCGCCGGGTGCATCGCACCATCGTCGGCGACAACCTGCCTTCGATCGCGTACGCGGAGTACGGCGACCCGGCGCACTGGCGCCCGCTGGCCGCGTACAACGCCATCGACGACCCGCTGCGGCTGCCGACCGGAAGGACCATCCTCCTTCCCTCGTTGGAGGAGATGGGGGTCACCGGATGAGCATGTGCCTGGTGGAGATCGGCGGCTCGCCCCTGCCCGAAGATCTCGTGCCGCTGTTGATCTCTGCCTACGTCGAGGACAGTCAGCGGCTGCCCGACATGTTCGCGCTGAGGTTCCGCGACCCCGAGCGGATCGTGCTGTCCAAGAGCAACGCCAAGGTCGGCGGCAAGCTCACCGTCAAGGTCAACATCGCGACCAGCTCGTCGCCGACGACCCTGATCGAGGCCGAGATCACTGCGCTGGAGCTGGAGTTCGACAGCGGCGGTACGTTCACCGTGATCCGGGGGTACGACCCGGCACACCGGCTGTTCCGGGACCGACGAACAGTCAGCTTCGTCCAGATGACCGCGTCCGACATCGCCACCCAGGTAGCCAAGAAGGCCGGGCTCAAGGTCGGCAAGGTGGACAGCACCAGCACCGTCTTCCCGTTCGTCAGCCAGGCCGGTCAGACCGATTGGGAGATCCTCACCCAGCTCGCCCGGGACGCCGGGATGGACCTCACGGTGCGTAACGGATCCTTCTCCTTCGGTGCGCCAGCCGCAGCCGGCACCCCCGCGGTGCTCAAGTTCGGTGAGGAGCTGGTCCGCTTCCGCTCGATCCTCACCTCGGCCCAGCAGGTGAGTGAGGTCGAGGTACGCGGCTGGAACGTCGCCGAGAAGACCGCGCTGGTCGGTACGGCGCCGGCAAAGACCTCGACGGTCGAGCTGCCGACCGTCAAGCCCACCGACATGGCGAGCGCGTTCGGCAACCCGAGGTACGTGTCCACCGACGTGCCATACCGCACGCAGAACGAAGTCGATCAGGCCGCCAAGGCGCTGGCCGACGAAAAGGCATCCGCGTTCGCCGAGTTCGAGGGCGTGGCCCGCGGCAACCCCGATCTCCGGGCCGGCGGGAAGGTCAGCCTCGAAGGCTTGGGTGCGCCGTTCGAGGGCACGTACACGATCACCGCCGCCAAGCACCGCTTCGACCCGACGACCGGCTACACCACGTCGATCACCGTGACCGGCAAGCAGGACCGCAGCCTGCTTGGCCTCGCCTCCGGCGGATCACGCTCGCGACAGACGCCTGCCGGGGTGGTGATCGGGCAGGTCACGGACGTCCACGATCCGGATAAGATGGGTCGCGTCAAGATCAAGTACCCGTGGCTCTCGGCCGACTACGTCAGCGGTTGGGCACGCGTCGTGTGCCAGGGCGCCGGCAAGGACCGGGGCTGGATCGCGCTGCCCGAGGTCGGCGACGAGGTGCTGGTGGGTTTCGAGCAGCAGGACTTCGACCGACCGGTGGTGTTCGGCGGTCTGTACAACGGCGTCGACACCATGCCGACCGGTCCGAACGACCTGATCGACGGCGGATCCGGGGCCATCAACCGTCGGTCCTTGGTGTCCCGGAAGGGCCACCGGATCGATCTGCTGGACCAGGACGGCAGCAAAGAAGGCGTCCGGATCGCCACCCAGGACGAGAAGTTCCTGATCTTCCTCGACAAGACGAACACCACGATCACCGTGCACGCCGACGGCAAGGTGCTGATCGAGGGGAGCCAGGGCATCACGCTGGACGCCAAGACCTCGGACCTGACCATGAAGGCCGGTTCGATCAAGATGAACGCCACCCAAGGCGTCCAGGTGGACGGCGGGAGCGGGTCGGTGGCAGTGAAGTCGAACGGCAGCGTGAGTGTCGAGGGAATGAGCGTGTCGGTCAAGGGCCAGACCACGGCAGAGCTCAAGGGCGGTGCTACCGCCACCATCAGCGGCGCAATGGTCAAGATCAACTGAACAGCGGAGGCTGACACCATGTACGAGGTCGATTTCATCGGGGCCGGTTGGTCCTATCCGCTCGGCGCCGATGCCAGCGGTCGAGTCGCGCTGGTCACCCGGGAGCGGGAGATCGAGCAGTCCATCCGACTGATCCTGGGCACGGCAATCGGAGAGCGCCCGATGCGACCGGACTTCGGCTGCCGGATCCATGATCACGTCTTCGGTCCGGCGAACTCGGCGACGGCCGGCCAGATCGCGTACGACGTCAGGGATGCCCTGGAGCGCTGGGAGACCCGGATCGAGATCACCGAGGTCAGAGTCAGCTTCGACCGGATCAACGACGGGATGCTGTACGTCGACATCGGCTACGCGATCCGCGGACTCAACGACCCGCGCAACCTGGTCTTCCCGTTCTACGTGATCCCGGACGAGAGCGAGTCCACGCTGCTCGCGATCGGCGCGACCAGCTCGACCGCCCAGCCCGCCCTGCCCGGCTCGGTGTTCTACCCCGCTGCAACACCGACCATGCCCACCGCGGGCCCGACCGGAGGTATCTGATCATGCTCCCCGCCCCGAATCTCGACGACCGGCGTTTCCAAGATCTCGTCGACGACGCGAAGCGGCTGGTGCAGCAGCGCTGCCCCACCTGGACCGATCACAACGTCTCCGATCCGGGCGTCACCTTGATCGAGGCGTTCGCCCAGATGGTCGAGGCGCTGATCTATCGGCTCAACCGGGTCCCCGATCTGCACTACGTGAAGTTCCTCGAGCTGATCGGGGTCGAGCTCCGCCCGCCGGCCGCTGCGCGCGGCGAGGTCACCTTCTGGCTGTCCGCACCGCAGCCGCAGCCGGTGATCGTCCGGACCGAGACCCAGGTGGCGACAGCGCGGACCGACGTAGCCGATCCGATCGTCTTCAGCACGACGCGCGAGCTCGAGATCGTGCCGTGCTCCTTCGCGCATGCGGGAACCCATCCGGCCGGCGAGGCGCCCGCGGACATGACTGCCGCTCTGGCAGGACCCGAGGGTTTCCGCTGCTTCTCCGCCTCCCCCGTCGTCGGTGATGCGCTCTTGATCGGGCTGTCGGAGGCAGTCCCCTACTGCGCCGTCGTGGTCCGGATGGACTGCAAGGTGTCCGGACGTGGTGTGGACCCGCGGCGCCCTCCGGTGGTGTGGGAGGCCTGGACCGAGAGTGGCTGGGCGCCGTGCGAGGTGGGATCCGACGACACCGGCGGCCTGAACAAGCCCGGCGACGTGATCCTGCACGTTCCCGGCGGGCATCAGGCCTCGATCATCGCGCGACAGCGCGGTGGGTGGCTGCGGTGCCGGTTGGTGCAGGCCGAGCCGGACCAGCCGACGTACACGGCGTCGCCGCAGATCTTGTCGGTGTCGGCGTTCACCATCGGTGGCACCGCCCCGACCGTCCATGCCGAAATGGTCCGCGGCGAGATCCTCGGCCGCTCCGACGGCACACCGGCCCAGCGCTTCCCGCTGCAGCAACGTCCGGTGCTGCCGTCGGAGGCGCCGGCGACCCTCTCCGCGATCCAGGGCGATGCGAGCCAGGAGTGGACCGAGGTGCCGCACTTCGCGGTGTCCGGCCCGGGCGACCAACACTTCCGGATCGACCGGTACGCGGGCGAGATCCAGTTCGGTCCCGCCGTCCGCACCGCCGACAACGACCTCCTCTACTACGGCGCGATCCCGCCGGCCGGTGCGGTGCTGCGGGTGGACGCCTACCGGACGGGCGGCGGCCAGGCCGGCAACGTCGGTCGCGGGTCTGGTTCGCGTGCTCAAGACGTCGGTGCCGTACGTGAGCCGGGTCGAGAACCGGGTGCCGGCCATCGGCGGTGCCGAGTCCGAGAGCCTCGCGGATGCGAAGACCCGTGGACCGCTGCTGCTGCGGTCGCGCGGTCGGGCGGTCACGGCCGAGGACTTCGAGCAGCTGGCCCGCGATGTCGCGCCGGACGCGGCTCGGGTGCACTGCGTGCCCGATACCGCCGACGGCGGTGCCGGCGTCCGGGTGCTGGTCGTCCCGCAGGTCGCCAGCGACGACCTCGGACGGATCAACCGAGCAGATCTCGACCCACCGGCCGCGACTCTGGAGCGGATCGCCAACAGCCTCGACGCACGCCGACTGGTCGGCACCCGGCTGCTGGTCCAGCCGCCCGACTACGCCTGGCTCACGGCGGTGGTGAGCCTGAGCTGCCGGCCGCTGTTCGATCCCGGTGAGGTGCGCTCACAGGTGCTCCGGGCGCTCTACACGCTCTATCACCCGTTGGTAGGCGGG
Organism: uncultured Actinomycetota bacterium; assembly: GCA_963797165.1. GTDB lineage: Bacteria > Actinomycetota > Actinomycetes > Propionibacteriales > Propionibacteriaceae > Microlunatus. Next base: position 69,680 of record CAWCOM010000005.1, on the reverse strand, counting down.
CCGGACGGGAGCGGATGGCCGTTCGGACGCTCGGTGCAGTCCCACGAGGTGCACGCGGCACTCGCCCGGATCCCGGGGGTCGACATGGCGCGCGAGGTGAGCGTGGCGATCTTCCCGGCCGAGCCGTTCACCGGACGCCGTGGGGCCGCCACCCAGCGGATCGACATCGCTCCGACGGCGCTGGTCTACTCGTTCGAGCACCAGGTCCGGGTCCGCAAGTGAGGGGCACGGTCGACGGGGCACTCAGCGCGCTGCCGTTCGCCCCCACCCTGCCGGCAATGATCCGGGAGGATCCGTTCGCCCAGCAGCTGTGCGCCGGGCTGGACGAGGTCCTCGCCCCGATCGTGATGAGCCTGGACGCGTTCCCGGCGTACCTGGATCTGGCGACCACGCCGCCGGACATGCTGCCGTGGCTCGGCCACTGGCTCGGGATGGAGGTCGACCCCGGTGAGGACCTGGACCTGCAACGCAAGCTGTTGGCCTCGGCGGGAGAGCTGCACGCGGCCCGCGGCACCCGCCGGGGAATCGAGCTCGCGCTCGAGGCGGCGCTCGGCATCGACGTACAGGTGCTGGAGACCGGCGCCGCCACATGGTCGGCCGAACCGGGTTCGGAGCTGCCTGGTGAGCACCGACCCGCGATCGTGGTGATCGTGGAGTCGACCGAGGACGACCCGGTCGACACCGAACGTCTCGAAGCGCTCGTTGCGCAGCTCAAACCCGCCCACGTCCTGCACCGCGTCCAGGTCAACGAGGCCTAGCTGTGGCTAGCTGTAGTACCCAGCCCTCCCCGGAAACTGGGCGCATACTGCAACTTCTGGGCCGCGGAACGTGCAGTTTGCGCCCAGTTTCTCCGGTACGGGATCGGGGCCGGGGCGGCCGGTCGCGGAAGGCTGGGGCGTCAGTGGACGGGGACGCCGAGCTCGGCGCAGACCCGGGCGTGCTCGCGGCGCGCGACGGCCGCCGCACTGTGGTCGCCGGCGCTGTCCAGGATCTCGGCGAGCAACCGCCAGGCCGCGTCGTGGTACGGGTCCAGCGCGATCGAGCGGCGGGCGGCGGCGATCCCGGTCGACCAGTCGTCCAGGTCCGACGCCGTGCGGGCCGCGTCGGCGGCGACTCTCGCCGCGAGCGTACGCAGCCGGTCCCGCTCACCGACCACCCACTCGGCGGGACCCACCTCGGCGAGCAGGTCCCCGCGGTAAGCCTCGACCGCGGCCAGTCGAGCGGCCAAGGCCGCCGACCGGTCGCCGTTCGAGCGAACCGGCGGCCCGAGTCAGCGCCTCGAACTGCTGGACGTCCACCGACGCGTCCGGCAGCCACAGGACGTACGCGTCACCCTGCCTGCGCAGCGAGTCCTCGCCGAGGCCGGCGGCGGCCAGCCACTGTCGAACACTGGACACGGCAACCTGGAGGCTGCGAGTACCGGAGCTGATCGTCGCCTCCGGCCAGACCGCCTCGATCAGGTGCTCGCGATGGATCGGCTGACCGATCCGTAGAGCGAGCATCATCAGTAGTGCGCGGGCCCGCGGTCGAAGGCCGCCCCACGGCACCGCGGCACCGTCGACCCGCAGCGTGAACGTCCCCAGACAGTCCAGGCTCACGGTGTGCGCCAGCTTTCGCGTGGGCGCTCGACACATCGGGCCTCGGGAGCGTGGGAGTCGGCGCGCTCTGCGGGGTGGATGGCGGCGGGGCGGATGGCGGCGGGGCGGATGGCAGCGGGGCGGGGGTGCTCGCGGTCGGTGCCGTGTCGGCCGGCGATCGCGGCGTCTCGGTCCAGGCCGGTAGGGATCCGCCCGTCAGCAGCCGCACGACGGCATCGAGGCCGAGCGATTCGGCACTTCGCACGAGCCCGGCCAGCTCAGGCGCCGCAGCCGACGGTACGACATCGACGGCATCGCGCTCGATCGCGACCTCGAGGGCTTCGGCCCACAGCTGCAGCACCGGCGCACTCAGCCGGTTGGCAGACTCGGCGGAGCGCTGCAGCAGCGGCACGGCGAGGTCGGCCCGCCCCCCGATCGCGTGCGCGGCACCCACCAGGCCGGTCAGCACACAGGTGGCCCACTCATCGCGATGTCGTACGCAGTCCTCGATCAGGTCCGCGCACGCCGCGATCCGCCACTCACTCGGCCGAAGGGCCAGCCACAACGCCGCCTGCACCCCGCGCGCGACCCGTGACAGCCAGGGGAACGCGTCGACGTCGGCGGTCAGCACGATCTCCTCCAACCGACCGGCGGCGGCCTCGTCCGGTTGCACGGCGAGCTCAGCCAGCTGACCGATCAGCCGGGCGGCGAGCTGCTCCCAGCGGGGAGCGCTCGGTTGGACCATCTCGGCCGCCCGAGCCGCGCCGGCCAGGTCGCCCGCCAGCAGTCGGCCGAGGCCGGCCGCCAGTCCGCGTGCGCCGAGCGGGGTGCGGAGCGAGCGAGTGACCATCCTGAGGTCGAGCGACAGCTGGAGGTCTCTGGCCGCGGCCGGCGGTCGGCCCGGCTCCAGCCCGACGGGCTGCGGCAGCCAGACCTGGGCGACCGCCCGCTCGTGCGCGCACCGTGCGGTGAAGTCGAGGTCGTCCATCAGCGACTCCGCGTGCCGGTAGGCGGTGACGGCGTCGGCCACCAGGCCGTTGCGGAGCAACCTGCGTGCGCCCGCCACCACGATGCCGGGGTCGTCGACCGGGGCGCCCGGGCGACCGAAGACGCTGCTCAGCCACTCCTCGTCAGGTGGAAGTGCGGTTCCGCCCTGGTGCAGCAGCCTGGCGACCGAGCCCCAGTCCTCGGCCCGCGCGTACGCCCGTACCGCGGCCGGCGTGTGCCCACCGCCCTCCAGCAGGACAGCGCTCCGGGCGTACAGCTCGCGAGTCGCCGGCGCACCGAGCTCGTCGACGAGAACGACCTCGAGATGGGTCTGCAGCACCTGGTGATAGCGGAACGTCAGCCCACCGTCGGTGCTGGTGGTGAAGAACTGCTCACGCTCCAGCTCGTCGAGCACCGCGGCGCTGCCGGGACTGTCCAGCAGCGCGTCACACAGCTCGCCGGTCAGCACGCCGAGTGTGCAGGTGTGCAGCAGGAATCGGCGACGCTCGGGACCGAGGCCCTCGACGACGTTGCGAGCCAGGTAGGAGCGGATCAGCCTGGTCCGTCCGGTGAGCTCCTCGATGGCTCGTTCCCGGTCGATCCGATTGAGGCCGATGGTCGCCAGGTGGAACAGCTGCAGACCTGCGGCCCAACCACCCGTCCGGCGAGTCAGCGCGGCAGCAGCCTCGGGTGAGAGCGGTCGCTGGTACACCGTGCGGAACAGCTCCTCGACCTCCCAGGACCGAAACCGGAGGTCCTCGCCGTCGAGCTGGCCCAGCTCGCCGTCGAGCATCAAACGGGTCGTGTTGATCGCGGGCGGACGACGGCTGCCCCACGACATCCGAACGTGCCGTGGTCGCAGCATGGCCACTCGCTCGAGCGCGGCCTCGGCGCGCGTCCCGGCGATCACGTGCAGGTCGTCGACGACGAGACGGACCGGCCGGCCGTCCGCTTCCAGCGCGGCGAGCAGCGCATCGACCGTGCCGGGCGCCGCGGCCAGCTGGACGTTGTCATTGCCGAGAGCGCCGGTCAGGCTGTAGCCGAGGTGGCGGACCAGAGCGCGCTCGTCGTCGTCCTCGGGACTGGCCCGATACCAGGCCGTCGGCTCCGCAGCCGAGGCGGCGACCCGACTGAGGACCGTCGTCTTCCCGGAGCCGGGAGGTCCCAGAACGAGACCGATCGGCGGTGCGTCGGACGCACCCAGCCGCTGCTCGAGACGGTCGCGGACCAGACCACGGGGGTCGGGTCGGCGAACCTTCTCCAACAAGATGACAGAATCCATCAGCGCCTAGCTCCAGACGGGGGATGCCGTGAACATAGACCCCGCACAGGTCGCGTGTCACCGTTTTTTCAAGCGCAGAACAGAATTCGAGACCGACCACGGACACCGCCCGGACAATCGCCCGAACATCGTGTCGGGCGACGGGCAGGAATACAGGCAGCGGAGACGACTCCACCACGGGCCGTGATGTCCGCCGATGAGCCGTGTGCGTACCCGATCAGGCGTTCTCGTACGCGGGGGTCGGCACCTCGACGGGCGCACCGAGCCTGGACAGGCTACGTCCACTGAGCAGGGCCACCATGGCCGCGCAGCCGGCGAACACGGCGGCTCCGCTGAACGACGCAACGATCCCCGCGTAGTCGATCAAGAAGCCGGCGATCGCGGTGCCGATGGCGGCACCCGTGGTGTTGGCCGACCCGAGGAAGGCCTGGGCCTCGTTCAACCGGTGCAGCGGCGTCACGTGGTCCAGTAACGACTGCTGCATGACCAGCGTGGGCGCGACGGTGAGTCCGGTGAGGAACAGCACCGGCATCAGCACCCACAACGAGACGACACCGAGCTGCAGCAGCGTGGCGATTGTCCCGAGGAAGACCGCGAAGCAGCCGAGTAGCACTGGCACCGCCCGTTGCTCGCTGAAGGACCATGTACGACTCCCGTAGACCAGTCCGCCCACCGAGCTGCCACCGGCGATCGCGGTGAACAGCAGCCCGAGCTTTTGCGGGCCGCCCAACAGCTCGGTCGCCGTCGCTGCCATCGAGGCGTCGAGCTGACCGAATCCCACCGACAGAGCGGCCATCACGAGCAGGATCAGGGCTACTCCGGGCACGGTCAGCGCGGTGCGGTCTCGGCGCGCGCCGCGGCTCAGACCGATCTCGACCGACTGCGGTCGGGACAGCCGGGCAGCCGCCTCCGTCCGGCAGAACAGCAGGCCGCCGATCGTCATGCAACCGGCCGTGACGAGCAACGGCACGATCGGCGGTGTGAGCACCAGTAGTGCCGAGAGCAGCAAGGGTCCGACGACGAACAGCAGCTCGACCGAGGTCGCATCCAGCGCGAAGGCCACCCGACGTGCCACCGGATCTCCGAAGATGACGCGCCAGGCCGCCCGGAGAGCCGGGTTCGTCGGTGGATAGGCCAAGCCGGCCGCCGTCGCGATGATCACCAGCGCGGCCGCCGGGATGGTGGTCACGGTTGCCAGGGTGAGCAGGACCAGCAGAGTGGCACTGACCAACGTCGTCGGAATCAGCACCTTCCGCTGTCCGACCCGATCCATCGCCCGTCCCCACCACGGCGAGCCGACCGCAACACCGATCGCGTACGCGCCCGTCACCAGACCAGCGAGCGCGTAACTGCCTCGGCTGTGCTCGATGAGTAGCAACATGCCGAGCGGTCCCATGGACATCGGCAGCCGCGCCAGGTTCGCGGCCAGGAACGGCCGGACGGCGGGTCCGTGCCGAAGCAGTCGGGCGTACGCGGCCAAGCCGGTGCCGAGCACGACGCTCTGCATGATCAGGTTCCTCGATGGATCGGTGGCGGGCGGTGATCGACCTCACGTTCGGTGGCGCGGCGAGTTCAGGCGCGGTATGGCATGGCACACGTGACGACGCGCTGGAGATCCGACGGCTCGGACGACGAGATCGACGACACCGCCTCGGCGGTGAATCGTTTCGAGTTCCATCGTCCGGGATGGCTGCCTCGATGGCAAGTCAGGTGCTTGCGGCCGGCCAGAATGTGGGCAACGTCGCCTTTCGAGGGACGCTCAGCCGAGATCGAGTGCCTCCGAAGCATCACCATGCGGCGACGACCCGAGTGCATCGCCGCCGAGCGGGTCGGCTCCGAGGCCACCGCCGGTCACCCCGGCACCGACGGCCTCCCCGAGCCCCTGACCGAGCTCCCCGCCGATCGCGGCGCTCTGGACGGTCCCGCTCGTCGTTCCCACACCAGCGCCGATCCCGGCCGGCTGGGTGCCCGGCGCCTGGGTCCCGGCAGGTTGGGTCCCGGCAGGTTGCGCACCGGCGGGCCCGAGCGTGGAGGCGGCATCAAGCGGATTGCTGTGGAACTGGACCTCCGCGCCGTCGGCGACGCCATCGCCATCGGTGTCGGCCTTGAGCGGATCCGTCCCGAGCGAGGCCTCCATCGAGTCGATCAGCCCGTCGCCGTCGGTGTCGGCGACCTTGGCATTCGTCCCGGCCAGGTTCTCGGTGTTGTCGGTGAGCCCGTCGCCGTCGGTGTCGATGAAGCCCTTGCGGACGTTCTCGGCGTACCTTCCCGAACCGATCACACCGGCCACGCCCGGTAGCCGACCGGCATCCGTGCCCAAAGAGAGCTCCTGCGCATCGGACACACCGTCGGAGTCGGTGTCCGCGGCGAGCGGATCGGTGTGGGAGACCAGCGCCTCGTAACCGTCGGACAGGCCGTCGCCGTCGGTGTCGGCCTTCCCCGGGTCGGTACCCGCGAGCTTCTCGAAGGCGTCGGTCAACCCGTCGTGGTCGGTGTCGACATCGACCTCGGCTGCTCCAGGCAACCGGGCAACGGGTTGGCCGAGGTCGATCTGGTACGCGGCCGCCGTGCTTGCCTGGCCGCTGCCGACGTTGAGCGAGCCGACGCCGTTGGTCCCGTTGACGCCATTCACGCCGTTTGTCACGTTCACGCCGTTCGTCCCGCTAACGCCGTTTGCGGCACTGGCCCCATTGGTCCCGTTCACGCCGTTGGCCCCGCTCGTACCCTTCGTCAGCGTCGCACTCTTCGAGGTGGCGCCCGAGTCGGAGCCGTCCACCGAACCGGTCGATCCGTAGACGCCGGCGCCGGACCCGGCCGCGGCCTTGTCGGCGGCCGTGCTCACGCCCGCACCGGGGTCGTCGGCGCCACTCTTGACCGCCACCGCATCCCGGTGAGCTTTGAGACCCTTCTCGTCGGAGATGCCCGGAATGGTCGCCGCATAGTTGAAACGATGCTTGGCCGACCACTCACCGACGCCGTACTTGGTGCCCTTCGCCTCGACCGTACGACCGTCGCCGAGGCTGATCGCCACGTGCGCCTGACCTGCGGGCAGCCCACCCCTCGGCTCACGGGAGAAGTAGAAGAGCAAGGCTCCCTTGGTCTTGAGGGCCTGCTCGACCGGGATCAGGTGGTTGGAGTGCTTCAGCTGCATGTACTGGTACTCGGCGGTGCTGTCGAGCTTCACCCCCGCCTGCCGGGCCGCCCACTGCGTGAAGGACGAGCAGTCGAACGTCTTCGGATCCTTCGCCGTCGGTGTCCGTGGTGCGCCGTAGACGTAGCGGTCGCCGACCTGGTCCTTCGCCGAGGACAGGAAGACCGACAGCTTGTCGTCCGCGGTTCTCGAGACGGAGCTGGACTCCGAGCTCACCGACGATGCCGACGCCTGCTGATCTGTTGCGGCAGCGGCGGTCTGCTGCGCAGCGGCGGTCTGCGGCGGCGGCCTGCTGCGCGGCGGCGGCGTCGGCCCGGGCCTGCGCAGCGCCCTGCAGCGTCCAGACGGGCGTCGGTGTGTGATCGAAAGGCCCTCCACTGGGTCCGAGCGGGTCGCTACCGTGCTGGACCTCCATCCCGTCGGTGATCCCGTCGACATCGGAGTCGGCCAGAGTCGGGTTGGTGCCCAGGGATGCCTCGGCGGAGTCGGAGAGACCGTCGCCGTCGGTGTCGGCCTTCGTCGGGTCGGTCCCGACGAGCTGCTCGGTGTGGTCGGACAGTCCGTCACCGTCGGTGTCTTTGACGCCGCCCCGGACGTTCTCCGCCAGCAGACCCTCACCCACGACGTACGCCCGACCCGGCACGGTGCCCGGATCCGTGCCCTGCGCGATCTCGGCCGTGTCGGTGATCTGGTCGCCGTCGGTATCGGCCGACAACGGATCGGTGTGTGACGTCACGGCCTCGTAGCCGTCGGTCAGTCCGTCGCCGTCGGTGTCGGACTTCGTCGGATCGGTGCCCGCCAGCCGCTCGAACTCATCGGTCAGACCGTCGTTGTCGGTGTCCTTCGCCACGGTCGTCGTGGCGCCGGCGGTGGTGGCCTGCGTGCCCTGCGAGCCGACTGCGGATCCGTTCACCAGCTGCTGGTTCGTCGCATCCGCAGCGTCGGAGGTACCCGTGTCGGTCACGGTATCGGTCAGGGGTCTGCCTGTGTCGATCTTGTCGTACTGGCTCTCGGTGAGCGGCGTGAGCATCTTCGACCCGTAGCCGTGCACGCCGCGCGGGTCTCCGGCGACGCCGATCTCCTTCTCCACCTTGTCCAGGTAGGTCCGATAGTCGGCTCGGGAGCCCTTGTTGCGATCGTGCGTCGTGGTCCACGGCCGCATGTCCCGGCCATGGAGACTGATTGCGTACGCCGCGCGCGCGTTGGCCTCGGGGTCGTTCAGGTTGCCGTACTTCGTCGCCCGCGACGAGTCGGCGTTGACGTTGACCTGCCACAGCCCGACCGAGTACTCGCCTTTGGAATTGAGCGCGCCCGTCCGGCCGCCCGACTCGGCCATCGCGATCGCGGTCCACGTCACGGCCTGATGAGGGGTGAACCCGGCCGAGCGCGCAGCATCGTAGATCTCGCGGATCGACAAGGTCGTCGACATCGGTCAGGGACTCCTCGGGCACCCGGCGCCGGACGCGCGGTGGCAAGACGATTTTACGGCGGGTCGGGGCAGATCGGGGCCGCCTTTTTCCCGGAGGCGTCGGCTGCGTCAGAATCGGACCACTGTCACCGCGACGATGCCCTGGGTCCACCGCGGCACGACGCCTACCAGAGGGTGCGATGACCTACCGACTCGGTGTTGATCTCGGCACGACGTTCACGGCTGCCGCGACGGCTGGAACGACGGCTGGCGGGCCGCCGCCGACGATGGTCGGTCTCGGCAACCGGTCGCTGCAGATCCCCTCGGTCCTGTTCCTCACTGAGCAGCAGGAGATCCTCGTCGGCGAATCGGCGGAGCGACGTGGGTTGGGCCAACCGGATCGGGTCGTCCGCGAGTTCAAGCGACGAATCGGCGACACCGTTCCGATCCTGGTCGCTGGAGCGCCGTTCTCACCCCAGGCGCTCACGGCCCATCTCCTGCAGTACGTCGTCCAGACGACCAGCGATCGGTTGGGCCAACCCCCGGACGAGGTCGTCCTCACCCATCCGGCGAACTGGGGACCGTACAAGCTCGAGCTCTTGGATCAGGTTGCCCGGCTCGCCGGCGTCGAACGCTCGAGTCGCTGCCCCGAGCCACTCGCCGCTGCAGCCCAGTACGCGGCCCAGACGCGGGTCGCGGTCGGGGAGACAATCGCCGTGTACGACCTCGGCGGGGGCACGTTCGACGCCTGCGTCCTCCGCAAGACGGCGACCGGTTTCGTCCAGCTCGGCACGCCCGAAGGCATCGAGCATCTCGGTGGCATCGACTTCGACGAAGCCCTGTTCCGGCACGCCCTCGACATGCTCGGCGACCGGATCGTCGACCTCGATCCCGACGACCCGGACGCCACCGCGGGACTCACCCGACTCCGCCGGGACTGCGTCGACGCCAAGGAGGCGCTCTCTGCAGACACGGACGCCATGCTGCCGGTCGCCCTGCCCGGGCTGCACACCACGCTGAGACTCACCCGGAGCGAGTTCGAGAGCCTGATCCGACCTGCCCTGGCCGACAGCGTCGCCGCGCTCGACCGAGCCATCCACTCCGCCGACATGTCCCCAGACCAGCTCAGTGCGATCGTCCTGGTCGGCGGCAGCAGCCGGATACCGCTCATCGGCGAGCTGCTCCACCAGGCCTTCCCGACGCCGACCGCCATGGACACCCATCCCAAGCACGACATCGCGCTCGGCGCCGTGCAGCTCGACCGCCGAGACAACCCCGACACTCTCCCCTCGGACTCACCGACGGTCCGCACGCCTCGTGCTGCAACCACGATGCCGCCGCTGCCTTCCACTGCTCCTCCGCCGAAGCCGTCACCGTCCGGCACCCCGACTTCCGCAGCGGTCCCACCGGCGCAAGTGGCGCAAGTGGCGCCAGCACCAGTCGCACCGGCGCCAGTCGCACCGGCACCGGTCGCAGCAGGATCGGCTACCCGCGGACAATCAACGCCCACCGCCTCTGACCAGGCTCGCCACGGCGGACGGCGTCGGATGGTCCTGATCGGCGCATGTGCCGCGGCGGTCGTCGCCGGAATAGTGATCGGAGCGGCCGTGGTGATCAACCGCGACAACAGCGGCGGGGTCGATGCCCAGCCGTCCATTCCCTTCCAATCTTTTGTGCCCAGCACGTCGCCCTCCGCAACACCCAGCTCGCCGAGCGCATCGCCCAGTCGCGAAGAGCCGGCTGGAATTCCGGTTTCCGCGAAACCGCTCGGCAAGGACCAGCTCTACGTCTCCATGCAGACCGCACCCGGTCGATGGGACCTCTACCTGGCCGATACGTCCCGCTCGTCACCCGGCAAGCCCGTCACCACGGGACGTGGCTTCAATCTGGGGCCGTTGCCATCACCGACTTCTCGAAGCGTCACCTACGCTCACGTTTCCTCCGGTCAGGCCAAGCCGTCGCTGCGGGTGGCCGGGGCGGCCGACTTCTCCGGCAACCGTGTGCTGTTCGCCCTCCCGAAGGGCTGCGAGAAGGGTGCCCGAGCAGCCTGGAGCCCGACCGACCTCGACCTCCTGGCGCTGGCTTGTACCGATACCGACAACGAGCACTCCATTCGCTTGGTGCATACCGACGGCCGCCCGATTCGCACGATCACACCTCCCCCCGGCACGAGCCGAGTCGATGACCCCGCGTTCACCGCGGACGGATCTCGAATTGGATACTGGGCGGCGCCGGACAACGGCGCGGACGGCGGGGTTCTGTACACGGAGCCGGTGCTCGGCGGTGAGGCGAGCCGCCTCCTCGACGACGCCGATCCGGCGGTCCCCGGTCAGGATGCCGATCTCGTCTTCTCAGCCGATGGCCGCTACGTCGCGTTTCGACGATGGGTTCCGACATCCGACGGCAAGGGCCAGCAGGAAATCTATCGTGCGCGCGGCGATGGCAGCGAGGTGCATGCACTGACCACGGACACAGCCAACGAACGGGATCCGTCCTGGTCGCCTGACAGCCAGCGACTGGCGTACAAGTCGAACAGAGCCGCCAATCAGTACAAGACGGCCGATCGCGTGTGGATCATGGACCTCGACGGAAACAATCAGCACCTGCTGTGGAGCAAGGACGCGCCGAACCCCCAGGGGGCGCCCGGATGGACCGCACGCTGAGCGACGTACAGACTCCCCGAAAAGTGGTCAGCAACAACAGCGACACGCCGATGGAACTTGTTGTTCGTGACCACTTTTGCTGGGAGGTAGGTGTCCGCAGCACGGTGCCCGGGCACGTGGCCCGCAAGAAGAAAGAAGAAGAGGGGAAACGGGGAGCCCCGCGGGCCACGCACTCGAGGGGAGAGTGCGTGGTCCGCGGCCCCGCTGGTCGGCCCGCAGCGCTTACGGCGCGGACGCGACCGATCGGCCTGACACTGCCTCCGCCGGTGGGGTGACCGGCTCCAGCACTGCTGTGGCGACCAGGCCGGGATCTGTGTAGACGATGTCGACGAGACCCCGATCGCCGACGATGACCTCGCAGGTGGCAACTCCGAACCACGAGTTGCCGCGGGTGTACCCGACGCCGATCAGGTGATCACCCGGTTCGGTGAGCAGGCAGAAGGTCGCGGACCACCAGATGCCGCGCGGCACCCGATCGACGAAGACCACCGGACGCCCAGCTTCCGCCGTTGCCGACATCGGAGCTGGCACCGCGATCCGGACGCCGACGTCGATCGCCTGCGTCCGACCGGACCGGTCAAGGAAGGCGGACACCTGCCGGTAGCCGACCAGCAGGTCCTCGGGCCGCAGCTCGGCGCCTTCGGCGACGAAGGTCCGATGCACCACGCCGTCGAAGGGTGACCGGAGTGCGACCAGCGTTGCACTCGCCGAGCCACCACTTCCGCGACGCAGCTCCACCTCGGCCAGCGGCCGACCTAATCCGATCGGCTGACCGGGCCCGACCAACCAGCGCTTGAGCACCGCCCGCCGATCGGGCGGCAGGTGCAGCAGCTCGCGAACGGTGACGGTCGCGTCCCGAGCAGCAAGTCGATCAGTGGCGGCCGCATTGGACGCGTCTTCCCGACCGGAGCCGTCCGCCGACGACAATGCGACCGCCGGACTCGAACCACCTGCCGGTCGAGCCGCGCGGGCAGAACCCCGGGGGACACCGACGGCAGGCCGGTAGCGTTCGGCGGCCATCGCCGCGCCGAGGGCGACACTGTGCGAGGGGTTGCGCGGCATGATCACCTGGCAGTCGAGCCGGCGCGAGATCGACTCGAAGACGAGTGGGATCCTGACCGATCCGCCCACCAGCACCACGGACGCGAGATCGGCTGCAGACGTACCCGCGTTCCGGATCGCCCGTTCGAACGCGCGGATCGTGTCGTCAAGCGCCGATCGCACCATGGACTCGAACTCGCCGCGGGTGATTCGCACCGCTCTGGTGAGACCTGGCAGGTCGATGGCGACCTCGGCGACATGATCGACCGACAGTGCCTCCTTGGCGGTCACACACCGCCGCCGGACCCGGGCCAGCGCGGCGACCACGGCCGGATCGTCCGACCTGGCCAGGTCCGGGGCGTCGTGTCCCAGCGCCTCGACGGTGAACGCGTAGATCGCCTCGTCGAAGTCGATGCCACCCATGTGCTCGATGCCCTCCGGAGGCCCGGCCAGCGCGAACGCTCCGGTCCGCGTCGCTCGCAGCACCGCAGCATCGAAGGTCCCGCCGCCGAGGTCGTACACGCCGACCAGCGCCCCTTCACGCTGGGCGTCGGCTCCCGCATGGCGAATGGCCGCGGCTTCGGGTTCGGTGCAGACGATCGCACTCGGCACCTCGGCCATTCTGATCACCTGACGCAGCAGATCATGTTTGTACGGCCCCCAGTTGGCCGGGCAGGTGACGGCGAGCAGCTCGGGAAGACTTCCCTGCACACTCGCCACCCGGTCGACCACCCAGCGCAGCTGGTGCGCCATCAGGGTCTGTGGTGAGTGCATCCGGCCGTCGATGATCAACGGCACCTGGTCGCCGAGCCGCCGCTTGAACTCCCGCGCCAGGGCCGTCGGCCGCTGCTCGCCGAGCCGCTCGGCCTCGTCGCCGATGACCAGTCGACCGTCGGGTCCGAGACAGACGGTGGACGGGATCTCGTACCGACCGGGCATCAGCTCGGCGACGGTGTGCTTGCCGTCTCGCGCCACCGCGGCCGCGGTGAACGTTGTGCCGAGGTCGATACCCAGCCGGTACGACATCATCATGACTCCTTTGCCGTCGGTCCGTGTTCGATCGTGATCAGCTGTTGCGATCGCCCGTGCCGGACGACGGCACCGACGGCACGTAGTCGATCGGTTCCCAACCGGGGAAGACATCCGGCACGTCGGCCGCCGGCGGCTGGTTGGTCGGGGCGACAGGGGCCGACATCGTGGCCGCCTGCCGCGGGTCCGGACTCGGCTGCGGGTATCCGGGCGGCACCGGCGAGCCGAGCGGCGAAAGCGGAGTCATCGCCACCGCGGGGCTCATCGGAGCGATCGGACCCATCCCGGCAGCCGGGCCCGGCTGGCCCATCGGCGGCAGCGCCCCGGCCGGGTACGACGGATGCGCAGCATTCATCGACAGGGGCTGTTGCTGAGGCAGACCGAGTGTGGCACCGTTCGGCGCACCTCCGGCCGGCAGGGGGCCGTAAGGGCTCTGCGGCGGGTACGGCGGCTGCCCGCCCTGACCCAACTGACCCGGACCCGGCTGACCCGGCTGACCCGGCTGACCCGGTCCAGCCTGACCCAGACCTGTCTGACCCAGATTCGACGACTTGGCCGGCCGGCGCCGGATCACCAGCAGCAGGATGGTCACGCCCAACCCGATGATCACCAGTACGGCGATTCCGACCACGATCATCGGTGTGCCGAAGGAGAATCCAAGCCCGGAGTCCGCGGCCGGCGGAGGCGTCTTGTCCTTACCCTGGTTGATCGCCGTCTGCGACTTGGTGATGAAGCCACCGACGTACGCATGAGCAGGGAAGAGCGCCTTCACCTGCTGGAACTCACCGAGCGCCTTGCTGTAGTACTCGTTGTGGAAGTCCGCAAGTGCTTGGTCGTAGAGGACGGTCGTCTCGCTCGGCGCCAGGTTCGCCCCGCTGCGGGTCAGTGCGTCCTTGATCACGTCCAGCGGCATCAGATAGTTCTGCCCGGCACCGGATCCGTTCGCATCGATGGCGCCGGCCACCAGCATGCCGATCACCTGGCCGTTCTCGTCGAAGGCGGCGCCGCCGGAGCTTCCCGGCATCGCGTTTGCGTCGGTCTGCAGGATCGGCGTGCCGCCGCTGGTGTTCTTCAGCGCCGTGATCGATCCCTTGCTCAGCGTGGGCTGCAGCTGCGACGCCTTGGAGAAGTCCTTGAGGTACGTCGCCGCGGCCGGGAAGGCATTGATGTAAACCTGTTCTCCCTGCTGTGGGGAGTCGGATCCCAGCGGAACGGTCGGCAGCTGGCCGTCGACCCGGATCCGCAGGACTGCAACATCCGCGCCCAGCGCCGGATCGGAGCGGAAGACGACCTCCGCCGGCTGATTCTGACCGACCCGCTGTCCGGTTGCCGACGCGACTCCGAGCCGCACCGCGACCTTCGGCTTGCCGAGATCGACGTGCACCTTGGCCTGCGCGAAGCCGTTGACCGTGCGGACGATGCTCTTCATCGCGCCCGTCGACAGGTCGAACTTGGCGAAGTCCTTCAACAACGCGGTGGCGTCGGCCTTGGCGAAGTTGGCAGCACCGGCCTGGGCGAACATCTTCTTGACGTCGGAGTCCGGCGTGACCACGTGCCGAGCGGTGACGACGTACCCGTCGGGGCTGGCAATGAAGCCGCTGCCGACGAACTGCGCACTGAGTTTCTGGGTTCGTTTCGACCCGGCCTCCTTGAAGTAATGGGCCGGATCGCGCTGCGCTCGGTCGAAGATGTAGTTGACGAACCCGGCGGCGCCGAAGTCGCCGTGCAGGTACTTGACGTAGGACCGCAGGATGAGCTGCTGACCGGCCTTGGAGAACTCGATCCGGCCGAGCTTGATGCTCGCCTGGTACTCGGTCGTGATCACTTGTACTGCTGGATTGGTGTGCTCGGCCAGCTTGGTCTCGGTGGTGATCGGCTCCGCGTCGGCCGGCAGCACGAACGCGCCGGTTGCCAGCGCAGTAGCCGCTACCGTGGCCGCTGCGGCCCGTGCTCCTGCGCGTGCGACCGTGCGGAAGCGTGAGGTCCGACGGTCGGTGACCGCCGTCCCTGCGATGATTTCCCCTCGCATGATGTGATGCCCCCATCTCGTACGTGCGACGCGGCACCCTCGACCGCGCCTGGCTGACTGCCACGTCAAGAGTCGCTGCTGCGGCCCCTCCGGCGCGTCAGCCCAGGAGATGGCTTGCGAGATACATCACCAGTCGTACGTTGCGTCCGGACGTCATCGCTGGAACGTACGGTCCGAACATACGGGCCGAATGCACGCAGAGTCAGCTGGCTTCCTCCGCGACCACCGTCATCGACTCCAGAAAGGGAGCTCCGAAGGTGGTCGCCATCGCCACGTCGGTGGCGTCCCGGCCGCGGCCGATCAGCACTCGACCCTTCCGAGGCTGGTTGTTGCGGGGGTCGAAGGTCCACCAGCGATCGCCCAGGTAGACCTCCATCCAGGCCGCGAAGTCCATCGGGGTTCCACGCGAATCGAGATCGATCTCGGGCAGATAACCGAAGACGTAGCGGGCCGGGATGTTCAGCGCACGGCAGAACGAGATCGCCAGGTGGGTGTAGTCGCGGCAGACGCCGTAACCCGACTGGTGCACGTCAGCAGCCGTGGTCCATGAGTTGCTCGTGCCGTAGGAGAAGGTCAGGTGATGATGGACGTAGTCACAGATCGCCCGAACCCGACCGTAGCCCGGCGCGATCGAGGAGAACCGGCTCCAGGCCTCGTTGCCCAACACATCGGGCAGGCAGTATCGACTCGGCAGCGTGTAGAACAAGACGTCGTCCGGCAGCTGCTCCGGCGGGTGCTCGACGGCGCTCTCGTCCTGGGGCTCGGCAGCGTCCGGCACGATCGCGGTCGCGGAGAAAGTGATCACCGACGCTCCCGCCGGCACCTCCATCCGTCGGCAGCGATTGCCGTACAGATCGCGATAGGTCCGACTTTCCTGCTCTGGCTTGAAAGTCCAGGTCTCGTCGCGAATCTCGACGTCTTGGTCCCCGACCGGCTCGACCTGGAAGACAGCCGGCACCGATGACCACGAGCTGTATTCGAATGTGCACCCGATCGAGACCGTACGGGTCGCGGTGATCGATGCGGCGGTGTCGAGCGCTTCGGTCAATTCACGGCCCTCTTCCAGGGGTCACGGATGGCACGGCCCTGGAGCTGTAGAGCATTCCGAGCTCTCATCACGACGATCATCTCCTAGCTCCACCCGCTGTGCGTGGCTGTTGCGTTACGACCTGGTTTCCGCGCGGAGCGGCAGCGCTCGACGAATCGGGTCGATCAGTGTGACCCGAACCTTCGGTGAGCGTATATCCCGTCGGGCGGTCGGCTACACCGACGGCGCCACCTCATCCGCCCGGGTGCTCCGCGAGATAGTCCGCAGCCAGCTTCTTCGGAGCGCGGGCCAGCCAGGCATCGGTGATCAGTTCCCGGAGCAGTCCGACCTCGATCCGGTCGAGCAGGATCAGCACCGCCGGAAAGCCGTTGAAGTGCGCGATGGTGAAGCAGCAGTCTGGGTTGGCGGCGAGCACAGCCTCCTTCTCGTCGAGCCCGTCGACATACGCCGCGAGGATCGGCCCCTCCGGCGCCGCCTCCTCCCCCAGTCTGGCGAGGTCGGACTTTCGGAGCGGACGTTCCCAGACGAAGCCCTTGTCCTTCACCTTCCAGGACGCACTGCCGTACGAGGTCGATTCGACGACCTCCGGCATCGCGAGCGCGAGACGCGCGACGTCGTCCCAGTCCGCCATGCTGCAAGTCTGACACCAGACGCTTCCCCGATCGCAGGCCCGGTTACGATCCGCTGGTGGGAGTGGAGCCGAGCTGGCTGACCGCGCGGGCTGCGGCCGACAGCACCGCACGCGAGGCGACGGTCTCGACCCTGTTACCGCGGCTGAGTGAGCATCTCCGGTTCGATCTCTCGGACACGGCCGTACGCATGATCGATGTCGGCGCCGGCAGTGGCGCGAATCAGCGCTGGCTGGCACCGAGGCTGCCGTTCCGCCAGCAGTGGGTCCACCTCGATCACGACCCGGGCATCCTCGGCCACACCCACGACGTCGGTCATACCGAGTTCGTCGTCGGTGGGATCGACGCCCTCGGCGAGCTCCTCGTCGGCGGGCCGGTCAGCGCGATCCGGCCACCGACGGTGATCACCTGCGCCGCCGTGCTCGACGTCTTGACGCGAGGCGACCTCGAGCTGCTCTGCGATCTGATCTCGACTCGAGCGGTGCCCGCCCTGCTCAGTCTCAGCGTCACCGGCGAGATGTCCCTCGAACCGTCGGACGGTGCCGACCGCGCGCTCCTCGACGCGTTCAACGCCCACCAGCGACGGGATGGCCTGGCGGGGCCCGACGCTCCCGGTCTCGTCGTGGCCCGGTGCCACAGAAACGGCGTCCGGGTGGAGCAGGTGTCGACGCCTTGGGTGCTGGACGCGACCAGCGATCACAGGTTCGTCGCTCGCTTCCTGCGCGAGCGGGTGGATGCCGCGGTGGAGCACGTGCCCACACTCGGCCCGGCCGGTGCGACCTGGCTCCGACGTCGATTGGCGCAGCTCGACGAGCCCGGCACCCGGATCATTGTCGGGCACCGCGACCTGCTGCTGCTGCCGTGACGGTGCTACCGGCCCTCACGCAGCCCGGTCGCTTGCCGACCGGTCGACCTGAGCAGTCGAGGACCACTTCGCCGATTTGACCTTGCTTGCGGCCGGAAGAGCGTGGCACGCTGGCCTCGGCGGCGGGGGCGACCAATCGTGATCACGCCTGCCCAGGGGAGCGGATGGGGTATTCGCTAGGAATCGATCTCGGCACGACCTACACCGCGGCAGCTGTGAGCGACGGCCAGCACGCGGAGATCGTCCCGCTCGGCGACCGGTCCCCGCAGGCTCCGTCGGTGGTCTATCGGGCACCGGACGGTTCGTTCCGCTACGGCGAGACCGCTGAGCGGCATTCGACCGCCGAGCCGGAGCGCATTGCGCGTGAGTTCAAGCGCCGGATGGGAGACCAGACGCCCATCTTCGTCGCCGGTGCACCGATGTCGGCTCACGCACTGTCGAAGGCGTTGCTCGGCTGGGCCATCGACCAGGTGGTGGCCGGCCAGGACGAGCCGCCGTCGCAGGTGACGGTGACCTGTCCGGCGAACTGGGGACCGTATCGGCGCGAGCTGATGAGCCAGGTCACCGCCCTGAACGCCGACTACCCGATCATGGTGTGCGCAGAGCCGGCGGCGGCGGCGGTGCACTTCGCCGCGAGTCGGCGGGTGACCGAGGGCCAGTCCATTGCGGTGTACGACCTGGGCGGAGGCACTTTCGACGCCGCGGTGCTGCGACGTACGCCCACCGGCGCCTTCGAGGTGCTCGGTTCACCGGACGGTCTGGAGCAGGTAGGGGGGGTCGACTTCGACGAGGCCGTGTTCGAGCGGGTCAGTCGCGGCATCGAGTGGGACCGCCTTGATCCTGAGGATCCCGACACCTTGGCCGGACTCGCCCGGTTGCGGCGCGACTGCACCGAGGCGAAGGAGGCACTGTCCAGCGAGACCGAGACGACCGTTCCGATTCTGCTCGGGGGCCGGCTCAACAGGGTCCGGCTGACCCGGGCGGAGTTCCAGGAGCTGATCGGGCCCCTGGTCACCGACACGGTCGACATCCTCGACCGGGTGATCCGGCGATCCGGCGTATCCGCCGCAGAGTTGTCGGCCATCGTTCTGGTCGGGGGCTCGTCGCGGGTGCCGATGGTCAGCGAGTTGCTGACCCGCCGTTTCAGTCGGCCGGTCACCTTGTCCGCCCAGCCGAAGCTCTGTGTGGCGATGGGTGCCGCTCTGCTCGGCGCGTCCACGGCTCGAGCGGGACACTCGACGACCCCGCCGACAACCGTGTTAGCAACCGGTCCCGGCGCGCTGGCCCCGGCCGGCCAGCACACCCGGCCCGCAGTACCGCCGCCGCCCGCTGCGTCGCCGGCATCTCCTGCGACGGCGGATCTCCCGTCCGGCGCGCCGGCACAGTCTCGGGAAGGTTCCGCCGCCAGTGAGCCGCCATCGATCGGGTCCGACAACATGATGCCACTGCCCGTCGTGGCCCACTTTGAGGAAGGTCCGCGGTCCGAACAGCCTGCCGGGTCAGCACAGTCGTCACGAGAAGCGGCCCGGCCGGACGACCGACCGGCTGCCGCCGGTGCTCGCCGACGCCTCCCGACGTACCGGCTCGTTTCGGTTGCCTGCGCGATCGTTGCCGTCCTCCTGATGGTCTTCGGAGCAGCGGCAGACGAGGCGGGACCGCGGTGGGATACGAAGACGTTCACGGTTCCTGCCTCCGGCGAGCCGGCCGACGCCACTCTGACAGCGACCATTTTCGGCGTTGCCCTTACCCGTCCGGCCGAGCGGATCACCGACGGGTCGTTCAACCTCCGAGCCAATCGGATCTTCCTCTCCGGACCGACCCGGGGCCGGATTGCGTCCGGTGCGGGCAGCCGTGACGTCGTGCTGTACGCCGGGGATCGGTGGAGCGCGAGTCGCTGGCTCAGCCTGCCGTTCGCGGCGCTCCTCCTCACCACGTTGTTCTCCTTCGCTTACGCCGAGTCG
This sequence comes from uncultured Actinomycetota bacterium, assembly GCA_963797165.1. Taxonomy (GTDB): domain Bacteria; phylum Actinomycetota; class Actinomycetes; order Propionibacteriales; family Propionibacteriaceae; genus Microlunatus. The sequence goes on along the minus strand of CAWCOM010000005.1, from coordinate 50,010 downwards.
ATCCTGCGGCCGATCCGGCAGCGCCGAACCAGGGCGACGCCGGGCGAGTTCCTCGGTCTCGTCGGATCGGGTTTGGTGGCGGGCGTTGCAGCTGTGCTGGCCACCTGGGTCATCGGCAATCGACTGCCGGAGGCGGGAACGGCGCTGGCGATCGTCGTCTGCGTCTGCGCGGCGGTCGGGTTGCTGGCGTTCGCGTGGTCCGCGGAGCAGTCGTCACAGGTCTCGGCGGAGCGGGGTCGGCCCGGCGGCTGACGATTCGGTGGATCGCCCAACCCCGGCCGCCGCCCGAGAGCACGGCACGTGAAACCCAGAACAAGCGAACCCGAACACGTCAACCCAGGCACGTGAACCCCGGACACGTCCAGTCCACATCACATCAGGCTCAGCGGTGTGCACCCGACGCCCGGGTGATCGGACCTGCCGGCTGCACCACGGTGCCATCGGGATCGGTAGGCACCGGGGCCGCAGGCTGGTCCGCACCGACGGGCAAGAGATAGCCGAGCAAGAAAGCGCCGCCGCCGCAGAGCAGCAGCAGTGGCAACCACCAGAGTGCGCTCGGCACCAGCAACCTGGTCGCGGACAGGGTGAACGTGAGGACGAGTCCGATGCCCAGACCAGCGGGCAGGAAACGGAGGCCGCGCTGCCAGCGGTTCCGTGGCAGCTGCCGCCGCCAGATGGAGACCAGCAGTCCGGCGAGGACGACCGCGGTGATGCCAGCCATGATCAGTCCGAACGCCCCGTAGACCGAGACCACCGAACCGCGGACATCGACGGCGAAGTTCTCGTCGTCGATGGACTTCCGATCAGGTGCGATCAAGATCACCGATGTCGGCAACAGACCGGTCGCCTGATGGGTGAGATCGCTGATGTCGATGTCGAAGCGCCGCTGCGTGTGTTCTCCGGGCGGCAGCACGATGTCCAGGCGGGTCGTGTAGCTGAAGAAGGCCATGCCGATCACGCGGCCCTCGATCCGGACGCTGCGGACGCGGATCTCGCTCGTTCCTCGATTGTCCAAGTTGATCTCGACTCGCGCCTGATCCGAGGCGCCGAGCTCCAGCGGAGCATTTCGGCTCGCCGACCTCACATCGTGACCGTCGACGCTGGCGGACCACACCAGCCCGGGTGAGTCGGCAACAGCGGCTGTGGGCATCGTCAGGGCGAACAGGCTCGCCAGAACCGCTGCCAGTAGGCAGCGCACAAGACTTCCCCCCGAGCCCGATCGTGGGCGCATGCCTCGAAATCTAGACCAGCGCTTTGCCCATGTCGACGGAAAAAGAAGCGCACCCGACGATCTCACTCATTCCCACCCTCCGTTTCAGTGGTGCCGGTGGCGACCCGGTCCAAGAAGGCATCGACCAGACCATGGGCGCGCACCCGGTTCGCCGCATCGCGAGACCTGGTCATCGCATCCAACGCGGCGCCGTCGACGCCGAGCCGGTCGAGAGCCTCCTTGCCGCCGGCGGCGAACCAGCGCGCAAGGATCTCCGGCGTCATCTCGGGATGGAACTGGACGGCGAGGTTGCGGCCTAGCACGAATGCCTGGGAAGCGTGAGCGTTGCGGGCGACCTCGATGGCGCCGGGCGGCAGCGTCCAGCGGTCGTCGTGCCACTGGAACCACGGGCCGGAAGGCACAAGACCCTCCTCGTCTGAGGAAATTCCTACCCAACCGAGCTCTGGGTCGCTCGACTTCGCGACGTCGCCGCCGTGAGCGAGCGCCAGCAGCTGCCCGCCGAAGCAGATGCCGAGCACCCCGACGCCGACCTCGTGGGCTCGGCGCAGCAGGGCGAGCTCGGCCGGCACCCAGGACCCGATCGTGTCGTGGTCGTACGCCGACCACGGCGCACCGAGCGCGAGGATCGCGTCGAAGTCGGTCGGGTCTGGAAAGGCGGTGTCGACGTCGGGGCGGTCGAATCGATCGGCCTCGACGACCTGATGGATGATCAGTTCATAGCCGCGCTCGCTCAGCCGTTCGCCCACCGCGCCCGGTAGGCAGATGTGGTCGTGTTGGATCACCAGGACGCGCATCCAAGGATACTAGTTCGGCCCCAAACGAACGAGCCGACCGAACCCCTGCCGACTTGTCGCCATCGCATCGCAGCCGCTATCGTTCTCGATATCGTTCGTATCCAAACAATGGCCCGCCGGCCGATGGCGGCGGGATGGTGACCAATGGGGACCACGAAGACGATCGTCCGTGAGCACGAAGCCGAGCTCGTGGTGCAGCAGGCCGAGATCGTGGCCGACGGCGTCGTGTCGCTCGTCCTGGCCGATCCCAGCGGGGCGGCACTACCGCCTTGGACGCCGGGCGCACATGTCGACTTGATTCTGGACGATGACCTCACTCGCCAGTACTCGCTGTGCAGCAGTCCGGGCCGGCCCGAGACATGGCGAGTCGGTGTCTTGTGCACTCCGGACGGTCGCGGTGGTTCCAAGCGGGTGCATACGTCCTTGCCGGCGGGTGCGACGGTGCGGGTTCGGGGGCCGCGGAATCACTTTCCGCTCGTCTCCAGCCCTGCGTATGTGTTCATCGCCGGCGGCATCGGGATCACTCCGTTACTCCCGATGGTCGCCGAGGCGGAGGCTTCCGGAGCGAAGTGGACCCTGCTGTACGGCGGCCGTGAGCGCGGATCGATGGCCTTTCTCGACGAGCTTGCACACTACGGTGACAAGGTCACCGTCGTCCCTCAGGACGAGAACGGCCGGCTCGACCTGAGCGCGGTGCTCGGCGCCCCCCGCCCGAATACCCTCGTGTACTGCTGTGGGCCGGAAGGCCTACTGATTGCGGTGGAGGAACTGTGCCGGAACTGGCCGCCCGGTGTGCTGCATCTCGAACGGTTTGCCGCAAAGCCCAACGAGGAGAGCGCTGGCGCAGACTCCAGCTTCGAGCTCGTGCTGGAGCGATCGGGCCTGACCCTCCAGGTGCCGCCCGACACGTCGGTCCTCGACGTGATCCGTGGCGCCGGGGTGAGCGTGCTGGCCTCCTGCCTGGAAGGAGTGTGCGGAACCTGCGAGACCGAGGTCATCGACGGCGATGTCGACCATCGAGACTCTGTCCTGAACGAGGACGAGCGGGCCTCCAACGAGTTCATGATGGTGTGCGTCTCCCGATGCACGTCGGCTCGCCTCACCCTCGACCTCTGATCACCGAAACCCCTGATCACCGTAAACCCCTGATCACCGAAACCTCTGATCAGCGAAACCCCGACGTGATGTTGTGGAAGGACGTACCCGTCATGACCCGAACCCATCCTCACAACTGCTGGTACGCGATCGCCACGAGCGACGAGGTCGGCCGCACTCCGCTCGGACGCCAACTCCTCGGTCAGCGGGTCGTCCTGTTCCGGGCCACCGACGGAACGGCGGTCGCTCTCGAGGACCGCTGCGCACACCGGCCGTACCCGCTCAGCCTCGGTTGGCTCGAAGGCGACACCATCGTCTCCGGCTACTCCGGCTTCACCTACGACGCTCGAGGCTTCTGCGTCGGTGTCCCGACCCAGGACGAGATCCCGGTCGGCGCTCGGGTTCGAGCGTTCCCGGTGCACGACGACGCCGCATTCGTCTGGGTCTGGCTCGGTGACCCTGCGGTAGCCGCCTTGCGTCCGCCCGCTGCTCTTTCCTGGCTACGCGACGAGAGCTGGGCGACGATCGGAGACACCTGGGAGACGGCAGCCGATCTGACCCTTCTGCACGAGAACTTCGCCGACATCACCCACGTCGCGGTGGTCGATCCGTTCATCGCGCCACCGGTGCTGCGCAGCTCGCCACCTCCGCTGGAGGTGGAGGTCACGGAGACGACCGTGTCGTTCTCCAGGACGTACGCCGCCGGGCCGATGGCTCGATGGCAGGCCGAGCTCGCCGGCCTGGATCCGGCGCTCTCGTACGTCCAGCGCGAGCGCGGCGCCTTCGTCTCCCCGGGAGTCTGGGTCGACTCGTGGGACGTGGAGGTGTCCGATGATGCCGCTGGCTCCGGAGGTCCGCGGACGCTGACCTTCCGGTTCGGCCACGCAGTCACCCCGATTGCCGTCGCGCGGACCCGGCACGCCTGGCGGGTCAGCCGGAACTTCGCGCTCGAGGACCAGGCCAGCAACGTCCTGCTGCCGATCTTCACCGACTACTACCGACGCGTGCAGTCGATCCTGGAGATCATGCAGCAGGTACTCGACACTGATGGACCGCGGCGTGAGGTGAGTGTCAGTGCCGACGCCGCGGCGCTCCAGGTGCGCAAGATCATCCGCAACATGGTGGCCGACGAGACCGGCGTGCCGGCGAGGCGGCAGAGCCGGTCGGCCCCCCGAGGGTGCTGACCGCGGGTCAGAGCACTTCGCGCGGATCCGCGCGACTTCGCCCGTCTTCGAGGGCGCGCGGAGTAGCACCAGCTCGCGCGAAGTACGCCAGCTGAGCCGAACCTGCCGGCGAGCGTTCAGTCGCCGGCCGGGACTGGGTTGATCAGGGGTGCTCTGGGGCGGTGGTCTCGCGCAGGATGTCGAGCACCCGCTCGGCCCGGGTGGCGGGGTTGACGAACACGAGTCGGAGCGTCGTCCGGCCCTGCCAGACCGTCGGCACACAGAGGATCCGGCCCTCGAGGGCGAGCCGCTTGGACCACCGTTGGTAGTCCTCGTCGGTCCAGCCCGGCCGCTCGAAGATGATCACCGAGAGCTCGGGCTCGACCAGCACATCGAGGGTGTCCATCGCATCGATGCCCGCCGCCACCGCTCGAGCCGTGGCGATGGTCTGCTCGATCGCGCGGACATAACGGTCGGTGCCATGGACCGCGAGGCTGAACCAGAACGGCAGTCCCCTGGCTCGGCGGGACAAGTGGACCGCAAGATCGGTCGGGTTCCATGCCTCTCGGTCGATCGCGTCGAGGTATCCGGCGTGCTGCGCATGAGCGGCACGCGCCAGCCTGACATCGCGGTAGACCAGTGCACAGCAGTCGTACGGCGCGAACAGCCACTTGTGTGGGTCGACGATGAAGCTGTGGGCGCGCTCGATGCCGTGGTAGCGCCAGCGCACTGACGGCGCGGCCAGCCCCGCGCCGCCGTACGCTCCGTCGATGTGCAGCCAGATGTCGAACTCGTCGCAGATGTCGGCGAGAGCACCGATGTCGTCGACGATGCCGCCATTCGTGGTGCCGGCCGACGCGACCACGGCGAAGACGCCCTCCTGAGCGGCGATCGCCGCTCGGGTGGCCGGACCGGTCAGGTGTCCCCGCGAGTCCTCGTCGACCAGGATCACCTCGGCATCCATCACCCGCGCGGCGGCGACGACCGAGGAGTGGGCGTCGTGGGTGCAGATGATCGCCCGGGCGGCATCGCGCCCCCGCCTGTTCCGGACGTACGTCCTCGCCGCAACCAGCGCAGACAGGTTGCCGATCGTGCCGCCGGACATGAAGCATCCGCCGGCCGTCTCCGGCCAGCCGAGCAGCTCGATCAACCAGCCGAGCGCCTCGTTCTCGGCGAAGATCGCGCCGGCACCGGCCTCCCAGGTGCCGGCGAAGATGTTGAAGCTGCTCACCGTGGCGTCGAAGGCCCGCGATGCGATCGTCGGCGCCCCGGGAACGTACGCGAGGTTCAGCGGGTCGTCCTGTGCTCGGGTGGCCGGCGCGAGCACGTCTTCGAAGATCCGCAGCGCCTCGGTGGCTCCCAATCCGTCGGTCGTGATCGTCGGCCCCACCTCGGCTGCGAGCTCCGACGCCGGACGTGCGGTTGTCTTGGGGTCGGCCGGCCGGGTGATCCGCCGGGCCGCCGAGGCAACGGCGGCCCAGGCGATTTCCGTCTCGTCGCCCCAGACCTCCGGAACGGCGCGGGACGGCGTGATTTCTTGTTGATCGCTCATCGTGATCAGTTGGTGGTGACGGTCACCGGGAACTTCTTGATGCCGTTGACGAAGTTGCTCCGGACTCTGGTGACCTCGCCGTTCAGCTCGATCGAACCCAGCCGGGGAAGCAGCTCGGTGAACATCAAGCGGATCTCCATCCGGGCCAGTGCATTGCCCAGGCACTGGTGGGGGCTGCCCTTGCCGAACGTGACGTGGTCGATGTTGGTGCGGGTGACGTCGAACGTGTCGGGATTGTCGAACACGTCCGCGTCGCGGTTGCCCGAGGCGAACCACATGACGACCTTGTCGTCGGCCTTGATTCGCTTGCCGCCGAGCTCGACATCGCGGGTGGCGGTGCGCCGGAAGTGGTAGACCGGTGAGGCCCAGCGCAGGAACTCCTCGACGGCGTTCGGGATCAGCTCGGGCCGTTCCTGCAGGATCTTCAGCTGATCCGGGTGTTCGACCAGGGCGAGCATGGCCTGGCTGATGGTGTGCCGGGTGGTCTCGTTGCCGGCTATCACCAGCAGCAGGAAGTAGTTGTCGAAGTCGGTCGCACTGAGCGGCTCACCGTCCTCGGGGGTGCGGTTCACCAGCATGCTGATCAGATCGGCGCCGTCCCCGCCCTTGCGTGCGGCGGCGAGCTTGCGGCCGTACTCGAAGACCTCCAGGGACGCGGGCGATCGGAACGGGAGGTGCTTGTACTGGTCGCTGTCGGGGTCGGTGATCAGGTGGTCGGTGTAGTCGGGATCGGTGTTACCGATCATCTGATTGCCCCAGTCGACCAGCAACCCGGTGTCGCTCACCGGGACGTCGAGCAGCCGCACCAGCACTTGGATCGGGAAGTCGGCACTGATCTTCTGGACGAAGTCGAACTCGTCGTCCTGCAACGCTCGATCGACCGTGTCCTTGGTCAGCCCACGGAGGAAGTCCTCGTACTTGCGCGTCAGCGGGCCTTGGCTGAACTCGCGCTGGATCAGCTTGCGCAACGCCCGGTGACGCACGCCGTCGGTCTCCAGCATCGATCGGCGCAGATCCATCAGATCGTCGTCGACCTCCTCGAGATTGACGTACTTCTCCGAGGTGAACGTCGCCGGATCCTTGTCGACCGCGCAGATGTCGGCGTGCTTGGTGACCGCCCAGAAGCCGCTGTTGGGCGCGTCCTCCTCGGTCCAGTGGACCGGGTCTTCTTCCCGCAGCCTGTGGAACATGCCCCAGCCCTCGTTGCGGGCGAAGGCATCGAGGTCGGTCAGATCGACCTCGTCCAACCGAGTGCGAGTTGGCTCTTGCGACACGATCTCTCCTGTCAGTTTTCGTAGTGGCGAACGGTGACTGAGCCTGGCGGATTCACTTCTCCGGTCGGCCGCAGCCTGTGCGTCACAGGTGGTACGCGTACTCTCGGAACTCCCAGTCGGTGACCCAGTGACTGAAGCGCTCGAGCTCGTTGCGCTTGTAGGCGAGGAACGTCTGGCGGAACTCCGGTCCGAGGATGTCCCCGAATGCGGTGTCGGCCTCGAAAGCGTTCAGGGCGCTCGCGAGATCCCCCGGCAGTCTGTCCGCCTTGCTCGGATCGTAGCCGTAGCCCTCCAGCGGTGCTGCGGGCTCGAGCTCGTCCCGGATGCCGAGGTACGCGGCGGCGAGCAGGCCGGCGACAGCCAGGTACGGGTTGGCGCTGGCGTCACCGAGGCGAAGCTCCATTCGGGACGAGTGCCCCCGCTCGGGCGGGATCCGCACCATCGCGCTGCGGTTGTCCAGGCCCCAGTCGATCAGCCACGGCGCCAGGGTGTCAGGGCCGAAACGCTTGTACGAGTTGATCGTCGGATTGCACACAGCGGCAAGGGCGGGTGCATGCGCGAGAATGCCACCGATGGCGTGTCTCGCGACCTCGGACAGGCCGTCGGAAGCAGATGGGTCGTCGAACAAGGCCTTCCCGTCGTCGTCGGAGGTGGAGAAGTGAAGGTGGAATCCGGAACCGCCCTCGTCGTTGAACGGCTTGGCCATGAACGTGGCAAGCTTGTCCTCCTGTCTCGCCAGCTCCTGGATCGCGGTCTTGAACCGGAAGGCGCGGTCCGCGGCATCGAGTGCCTCCGAGTGCCACAAGTTGATCTCGAACTGGCCGCTGGAGAACTCGTGGTTGGCAGCGACGACCTCGAGGCCGTAGTTCGACAGGTGACGCAGCGTCCGGATCAAGACGTTCTCGGGATCGCCCTTCAAGCCGGCAACGTACACGTTTCCGGTGGCCTCGCCGTATCGCTCCCAACCGCCAGCGTTCGTCTGGGTGCGCTGCAAGACGTAGAACTCGAGCTCGGGGCCGACGACGGGACGCATCCCGAGCTCGGCGAACTTCGCGACGACCCGCTTGAGTACTGCGCGCGGACTCTCCGCCGACGGGGAACCGTCCGGGTTGTACATGTCGGCGATGACGTGAGCTACACCCGGTTCCCACGGCACCGTCTGCAACGTAGCGATATCGGGAAACGCGAGCACATCCGGCAGACCCGCTTCCAGGCCACCCTCGATGTCGACCACATCGCCCATCGGCGTGGTACCGAAGACGGACCGGCAGAAGGCCACGCCGTCGCCGACGGTCCGAGCGAAGCGGTTCACCAGCACGTCGCGGCCGCGCTCGCTGCCGATCAGGTCCGCGTACCCGACGCGCACGACGTCGATGTCCAACGTCGCGAGCTCGGCCGCGGCATCCTCGAGCCCGCTCGTATCGAACTGAACCACGCGAAACCACGCACCTTTGCTCGATCTGGGTCGACACCGGCGACCACGAAGGGCTGCACAGTCATTCGGGGCCGAACAATACTGCGATCCGGAACACATGGCAAGCGTCCGGATCGTCGATGAAGGACCGCGAAGGGCGTCAGGATTGCGGCGGCGAAGCTCCGTCTGTATCGTACGGATCCAAACGATTAGCTTGCCTCGGAGCGCGCAGCTACCCAAGGAGTGCAGCATGACCGACGTCAAGGGCTTCTTCTTCCCGAGAACCGCAAGCGGCCGGTCGTCCCTCATCCCGTCGCCGCCGTGGTACTACTCCGGCGACCTGCTGACCGTCGAGTACCGGACCGACCCCGGCAGAGTGGCCGAGCTGTTGCCGGCGCCGCTGGAGCTGGTCGAAGACGATCCTGGCGCGGTGGCGCTCATCTGGGCCGACTGGCAGTCCTGCTCCTCGTCGCGGGAGGAGCTGCTCGACCCGGTCAGATCGCAGTACAAGGAGGCCTTCGTCGTCGTGCGCTGCAGCTATCATGGCCAGACATACTCGCGTTGCGTGTTCATCTGGGTCGACAAGGACTTCGCCATCGGCCGCGGCATTCACCAGGGCTATCCCAAGAAGCTCGGCACGATGTGGCAGACGCGACCGCACCCGTTCGGCCAGGGCGCCCCCCAGATTGCTGCCGGCGGCACCTTCGGCGCGACGCTGGCTGCAGGCGATCGGAGGCTCGCAGAGGCCGTGCTCACCCTGCGCGAGGAGTCGGGGACCAATGGCTTCGTCAACTCCCACAAGATGGCGCACCACCGCGTCCTCCCGGGGATCGCCGCCGGCGCGCCGGACGCATTTGCAGAGCTGATCGAGTCCGGTTCGAGTGAGTTCGAGGCCGGACCGGCCTGGACCGGTGACGCTGACCTGCGTCTGTTCGAGTCCCCGACCGAGGAACTGGACCGGCTCCGAGTCGACGAGATCATCGGTGGCTACTACCGGCAGGTCGGCGTCGTCTGGAACGGCGGCCGTTCGCTTGCGACACTCACTGACTGAAGGTCTGAACATGAGCAGCCTGCCGTCGCAGAAACTACGATGACCGTCATGCCCGACCGACATACTCTCGCCGAAACCGAGAAGGCGATGACTGCACGGGTGAGTGCGCTGGCGATGGACGTCGATGCGGGCGCCGCGGTCTCCAGCCTCTACCGAGCCGCGAATGCGGTCCGGTTGCACCTGACGAACACCGTTCTACGAGATCGCGGGCTCACCTGGACCGGGTTCGTGGTGCTTTGGGTGGTCTGGATCTGGGACGGTGTCGAGACCCGTCATGCCGCCGAGAGCGCCGCCATCTCCAAGGCCACGCTGACCGGCGTGGTGAAGACGCTCGAGGCACGCGGACTCATCCTCCGGAAGGTCAGTCAGTCGGACCGCCGCCTGGTGAACCTCGGGCTTACTCCCGAAGGAATCGCGCTGATGGAGGATCTCTATCCGAAGTTCAACGCAGCCGAGACCGAGGTCGTCGCCGGGCTGTCGGATCGGAACCTGAGGAACTTGACGAAGAGCTTGCGGTTGATCGTCAACGGCCTCGACGCCGTCGATCATTCCGCAACAGACTGAACCTCAGCTCAGGTGAGGATCACCGCTCTGCGTAACCGGGATAGACCCGACAGCCCGCGCCGCGGCGGCCGTCCTCCAAGACGACCGTTGCCAGCGCCAGGTCGAAGGCGTCTTGTTCCTCGTCGACGCCGTACTCGGCGGTGATTCGAAGCGGCTCGGTGCTTCGTCAGCGGGTAGGACTCCTTCACCTGGGCGGCAGTCGGGCGCCACCGGCAGGGCTTGACCAATCCCGCAATTCCAAATACGTTTGGCCCCTAACGATACCTGGACCGACCGGTAGGACGTCAACCTGGGTTCCTTGATTCTCACGACGGGTCCCAACGACCAGACTCAGCAGAGGCGGACGCGGATGACGACGACGACGGTCGAAGGCGTACAGATCGACACCAGGCACTGGATCGGTGGCAAGCGTGTCGGGTCGGCGACCACGTTCGACGATGTCTCGCCCATCGACGAGACCGTCATCGCCAAGATCCACGCCGGAGGTGCTGAGGAGGTCGACACCGCCGTCACCGCAGCCCGGTCCGCGTTCCCGGCCTGGGGCGCGCTGAAGCCCACCGAACGGGCCGCGATCCTGCGCGCCGTCGCAGCCGGCATCGACGAACGGGCCGAGGAGCTCGCGCGGGTCGAGACCCGCGACAACGGTTCTCTGCTCCGCTCGCATCGCCGTGGTGTGATGCCCCGCGTCGGCAACAACTTCCGGTTCTTCGCTGACTTCCTCGAGTCACTGGATCATCCCGACGGCGAGATCCGCGGCCACCGCCAACGGGTCACGTACGACCCCGCCGGCGTGACAGCCATCATCACTCCCTGGAACGCGCCGCTCATGCTGGCCACCTGGCGGATCGGCCCTGCGCTGGCCGCCGGAAACACCGTCGTTGCCAAGCCGCCGGAGTGGGCTCCGCTGACCGCGTCGTTGCTCGCCGACATCACCAAGACGGCCGGCCTGCCGGACGGCGTGCTCAACATCGTCCAGGGCACGGGTGCCCAGGCGGGCGCACCGCTCACCGCGCATCCCGGCATCCGCCGACTCTCGTTCACCGGCTCGGTCCCGACCGCCGGTGTGATTGCCGAAGCGGCCGCTCCGAACATCGTCCCGTTGTCGTTCGAGCTCGGCGGCAAGTCACCGCTCGTCGTGTTCGCCGACTCCGACTTCGACCTCGCCGTCAGCCTGACCGTCGAGCAGTTCGACAACTCAGGCCAGGTATGTCTCGGCGCCTTTCGCATCCTGGTCGAGGAGTCGATCGCCGACCGGTTCACCGACGCGGTGCTGGAAAGGGCGCGGACCATCGTGCAGGGGGATCCGCGCGACGAGGCCACCGACATGTCCTGCCTGATCAGCCGCCCCCACTTCGAGGAGGTCGACGCATTCGTGCAACGGGCGATCGCGGCGGGCGCCCGACCGGTCCTGGGCGGCGGCCCCAACTCTGAGCTCGGCCATCTCTACTACTCCCCCACCATCCTGCTCGACGCCGCACCCGGAAGCGAGATCCTCACCGAAGAAGTCTTCGGCCCAGTGCTGACGATCCAGACCTTCACCAGCGAAGAGCAGGCAGTCGCGATGGCCAACGGCACCCGATTCGGGCTCGCCGCCACCCTGGTCACCGGCGATCCGGCCCGCGCGGAACGCGTCAGTGCTCGGCTCAACGCCGGCACGGTCTGGGTGAACTGCTTCTTCGTCCGCGACCTCGGCGCACCCTTCGGCGGCAACGGTCAGTCCGGGATCGGCCGCGAAGGTGGCATCTACTCCTTCGACTTCTATACCGACGTGAAGAACACCGTCTTTGCTCCCACCGGCTGGACGACCCGGTGACACGCGGAACGAGACGCCTTACGTGCCCTGAGCCTGTCGAAGGGCAAAGAGTCCGATGAAAGGAACCACATCATGGGTCAGGTGGTAGGCGCGGCCTTCCTCGCGCACGTCCCGACGATCATGCTGCCGGAGAACATTCGGCGTGAGCTGAACAACGGCGACGACTCCACCCTCGTGTCGGGTCTGCACCAGCTCCGCAGCGAGGTCTTCGACACTCTGGACTACGACACTGTCGTGGTACTCGACTCGCACTGGGCGACCACTGTCGAGTTCGTGGTCACCGCCCAGCATCGCCGCGCGGGACTGTTCACCTCAGAGGAACTCCCGCGCGGGATGTGCCGTCGGCCGTACGACTTCCCCGGCGATCCCGAGCTTGCTCAGCTGATCGCGTCCAAGGCCGATGATCACTCCACCTGGATCACGGCGATCGACGACGATCACCTGCCCATCTTCTACGCGACCACGAACTTGTGGGAGTTCCTCGGCCAGGGCCTACCGGACAAGAAGTGGATCTCGATCGGCGTCTGCCAGACTGCCGACACCGAGGACAACCTGCGGCTTGGCCGCGCACTCGGGGATGCGATCGCCGAGTCCGACCGCAAGGTCGTGCTGATCGCCTCCGGTGCCCTGTCGCACACCTTCTGGCCGCTGCGAAAGCTGCGTGACCACGAGGCAGCCGGGGTCGAGCACATCTTCACTCCCGAAGCCGCGGCCGCCGACGCCGATCGGATGGCCTGGTTCGAGGCCGGCGACCACGCCCGGGTGCTCGACACGATGAACGAGTTCTACAAGTTCCGGCCGGAGGCGAGGTTCGGCCACTACCTGATGATGATGGGGGCGCTCGGCGAAGGTGACTGCACCGCGACCGGTCGTCGCTACGGGGAGTACGAGAACTCGGTCGGCACGGGCCAGGTCCACTACTGGTTCGACGCCCCGGTAGATGGTTTCCCGCAGCCCCACCGCACGCCGGTCGATCCCGAGGTCGCCCGCCAGAACGGTGGCGCGGACCTCCCCGCAGCCGGCTGAGACCGCACCGCCACCCAACCACGAGGAGGAGCAACCGATGGCCCTGCCAGGCACCTTGCGGGAAACCCGACGGATAGTGCTGGACGGAAACGTCGTCGACGTGGTCCGCCACCACGACGAGCTGGTCGCGGGGGACGGTCGCAGCGTGGGCGTGGAGGACGCAGTCCATCTCGCACCCGTCGTCCCGTCCAAGATCATCTGCGTCCACCTCAACTACTCCTCGAGGGTCGCAGAGATGCTGACGACGTTGCCCCCGGCGCCGACGTACTTTCACAAACCGGTCTCGGCCCTCAACGGCCACGACGCCGCCGTCGTCCGTCCGGCGGGCTGCAAGTGGTTGAACTACGAGGGCGAGATCGCCATCGTCATCGGCAAGACGACGAAGAACATCTCCCCGTACGCGGCCGCCGACCACATCCGCGGCTACTCCATCGGCAACGACTACGGTCTGCACGACTTCCGGGACACCGACTCGGGCTCGATGCTCCGGGTCAAGGGCGCCGATACTCTCTGCCCGGTCGGTCCCGGTCTGGTCGAGGGCTGGGACTTCCGGCACAAGCAGATCCGCACCGTCGTGAACGGTGAGATCCGTCAGGACGGCAACACCGACGAGATGCAGTGGGACATGCACTACCTCGTCGCCGACATCGCCCGCACCATCACCCTCCAGCCCGGCGACATCTTGCTGTCCGGCACACCCGCGATCTCTCGGACCGTCTATCCCGGGGACGTCGTCGAGGTCGAGGTCGAGGGACTCGGCACCCTGCGCAACCACATCGTCGAAGGGCCCACGCCGATCCGGTCCGACGTCGGTGCCCAGCCCACGGAGTCGGAGGAAGTCCTGTCCACTGCACAAGGTGGGGACTGGGAATTCCGCGGCGTTCGCAAGCCGAACGCCGCCAGTACCCATTGACTGCCACATCGGCTGCCGGCAGGGACTCGAGCAGGCGCGGACGACGAAGTGCCGGCCACCCATCGGTGACCGGCACTCGCCTCCGAGCGCGCGAACTGGCGGAGCGTGTGAAGAACTTGCCCGTTCGTGAGTTCTAGATCACTTCCGTACGCTGATCTCGATCGACTTGCCCCCGACGACCGGAGCAGGCTTGCTGCTGGATGTGTGGACGTCGATCGCCTTGCCTGAGCCGCTGTCCGGCTCGTCCAGAGCCAGGTCGGCCAGCACCAGATTGTTGCGAGGAACCGAGGTGATGCCCTTGATGATCGTGTCGAGGCTGCCTTCCGGCTCGTCGCACTCCGACAGGAGGCAACCCGGGTCGGCACTACCCTCCTCGAGGTCGGACGCCGCGTCCAGACCACCCTCGACGGAGAGCACGCCGGTCCGCCCTCCGGTCTTCTTCGGCACCTTGATCGTTTGAACCAGGACCTGGTCGGTGGCGCTGCGGTAGCCGCGCATCGTCGTCCGGACCTTGATCGTCGCGCCGGCCTTGACCCGCAGACTCTTCGGCGACGTCCACTTGCCGCCGTTCACCGACACCGCCATCTTGGTGATCCGCAGCTGTTGGTACGCCGAGCTGATGTCGGAGCTGAAGGTGACTCCGGTGATGGTCAGCGGCTCGTACTCGTTCGACGTCAGCGCATCGACCGCGTCCGCCGCCTCGAACGCAGGACCGTTGGTCGGGTCGCCGAGATCTGACCAGGTGTTCGAGCGGGACACCGAAAACGGCTTCCCGGCCCGTACGCCGGTGATCCTCCAACTCGTCGTGGCCAGGCCGCGTCCGATCTTGTCGAAGGTCGAGTCGTAGTTGGCCCAGATCCCGTACGCGGTCGCCAGAGCCAGATAGTCCGGTTCAGCCACCTGCGTGGTTCCGGTTCGCTTCGCGCCGTTGTCGAGATTCCGGATCGTCGTCGTGACCGGCACCGTCTTCGGCCCGGCACCGAGTTTCGCCCGCAACCCGGCCAGCCTGTCCTGCTGCACCGTGCCGAACGAGCCACCGATGTTGGCCATCTTGAACGACCCGAACGTGTTGTCCGTGACGATCGCGAGGGACGTCGCATCGTTGGCGCCGACGCTGACCGCGCCGGAGAAGTCCATCGGGTGTCCGAAGGCCAACGCGTAGTTCCCACACACAGCGGTTGTCGTCCCGATGCCGCCGAGGGTGACGTCCCCGTAGGTCTGAACGGCGGCGAAGTTCCCGCCCGCCTGGGGACGGACCGCGGTCGCCGAGGTTCCGCTTGCGGCTCGGCTACCCGCGTAGGTGATCACCGATCGTCCCGCGGCATCGAACTCGCGCTGCAGGCTGGTCCGGCGCTTGGCGCTGAGCCCGCTGACCGACAGCGGGGTCCGCAGCCGCTCGAGAGACGAGCTCGGAACCGCTGAGGTGGCGCGGGCGCTCAGGGTCTTCTTCTCATTCGAGGTCAAAGTGACCTTGGTCTTCGCCGACCGGGCCTCTGCCTTCGCCGCGGTCGCGCTGGAAACCCCGAGCAGCTTGTTCATGTCGGTTGCCGGAGTCAGTCCGCCGATCGGTGACGGGGCGTTGGTGAAACCGTAGGAGACGGCGCCGAGCAGCTTGCCGTTGACATAGACCGGCGATCCCGACATACCGGCCCAGATGCCATGGCCGTCGATCACCTCGTGCCCGAGCAGATCCGAGACTTGGATCATCACCATGTCGCGGCCGGCCCCGATGCCGTCGGTCAGGACACCGAGCACTTCCACTCGGAACGGCTCTGGCGTGCTGCCACGGACCACGGTCCATCCCTCCCCGACCATGCCCGGCGCGATCTCGGCGGCCGGCACCGGTGCCGGACAGTCGATCGCAGCCGCGGAGGCAACCGGGCCCGGATCGACCGGGTCGGCGTGAGCCGGACCGGCAAGGGTCCCCACTCCCACCGTCAGTGCGGCGAACGCCGCCATGACTGTTCGTCGGCCTGTCGCCGACCTTCTACTGAGCTTCACCGGGAGATCCTCCTCATCGATCGACCCTCCGGTCAGGAGGGGCACCGCCACTCGGCACGAAGTCGATTGACGGACCGTAGCGAGCCGCCGGATCAGGAAGCGAGGGAATATTGCGTCGCAGAAGGTAACGACTCGAGCACGATCGCGCAGGCCGGACCACACCGCTCGACGCTGGGTGAGCGGGTCTAGGCTCTGGTGCGACAGCGGAATGATGAGTTCGCCGAGGAGTCGATCCATGGAGATACCAAAAGTGTTCCTGGACTGGCCGGTCGTCCGCCAGTTCCGCGGAGGAGACCCACTCGGGCGCGGTGCCGCATCGGTGTCCGAGCAGAGTCGGCGTCGCACTGCTCGAACGTCCACCGCGGACAGCGTGGTGCAGAGCGTGTGTCCCTACTGCGCCGTTGGCTGCGGTCAGCGGGTGTTCGTGACCGACGGCCGCGTCGTCCAGATCGAGGGTGATCCGGACTCCCCGGTCTCGCGCGGACGACTCTGTCCGAAGGGTTCGGCCAGTGAGCAGCTGGTCAACTCGCCGAACCGCGCCACCACGATGCTCTATCGACGGCCCGGCGGCACCGAGTGGGAACGGCTCGGCGTCGAGCAGGCCACCGACATGATCGCCGATCGGATGGTCGCTGCCCGTCGACACGACTGGCAGGATCACGACGAAGAGGGCCGTCCGTTGCGCCGGACGATGAAGATCGCCGCGCTCGGCGGAGCGACACTGGACAACGAAGAGAATTATCTGATCAAGAAACTCTTCACCGCCCTCGGAGCGATCCAGATCGAAAACCAGGCTCGTATTTGACACAGTGCAACGGTTCCCAGTCTGGGAGCCTCGTTCGGCCGGGGCGGCGCCACCGACTTCCTGCAAGATCTCGCTCACTCGGACTGCATCGTCATCCAGGGCTCCAACATGGCCGAGTGTCATCCGGTCGGTTTCCAGTGGGTGATGGAAGCCAAGCTGCGCGGAGCCAAGATCATCCACATCGATCCTCGGTTCACCCGGACCTCGGCGGTGGCCGACACCCACGTGCCGATCCGAGCGGGCAGCGACATCGTCTTCCTCGGCGCCGTGATCAACTACATCCTCAGCGAGGAGAAGTACTTCCGTGACTACGTCGTCGCCTATACCAACGCGGCCACGCTGATCGATCCCGAGTACGTCGACGCCAACGATCTCGACGGGGTCTTCTCCGGCTACGACCCCGACACCGGGACGTACGACACCTCCTCCTGGGCCTACGACGGTATGGCCGAACAGGCGGCTGCCGGCGACCGCGCCGGTGGCGAAGCTGGCGAGGGCGGCAGCGGACATGGGACGGAGGACGAGCAGTCGGAGTCCGAACGTGGCGCCGGCCATGAGCTCGGCGGCCACGGCGCTCCCCTTTCACACAAGGGCATCCAGCGAGACGAGACGCTGCAGCACCCGCGGTGCGTCTTCCAGATCCTCAAGCGCCACTACGCCCGCTACACCCCGGAGCTGGTTCAGGAGACCTGTGGGATCAGCCCGGAGCAGCTGACCGAGGTGTGCGAGGCCGTCACTGCGAACAGCGGCCGGGAGCGGACGACCTGCTGGGTCTACTCCGTCGGTTGGACGCATCACACCGTCGGCGTGCAGTACATCCGCGGTTCGGCCATCATCCAGCTCCTACTGGGAAACATCGGTCGGCCGGGCGGCGGGATCCTGGCGCTCCGCGGGCATGCAAGCATCCAGGGCTCGACGGACATCCCGACCTTGTACAACCTCCTGCCGGGCTATCTGCCGATGCCCAAGATCGGACCGCACGACTCGCTCGACGACTACGTCGGAGAGATCGCCAGCCCAACGCAGAAAGGGTTCTGGACCGACGCCAGAGCCTACACCGTCTCACTGCTCAAGGCCTGGTGGGGCGAAGCGGCGACCGCCGAGAACGAGTACTGCTTCCACTACCTCCCGAAACTCACCGGTGATCATGGGACGTACGCCACGGTGATGTCGATGCTGGACGACGATGTGGACGGGTATTTCCTGCTCGGTCAGAACCCAGCCGTGGGCTCGGCGCACGGCAAGATGCAACGGCTGGGCCTGGCGCGCCTGAAGTGGCTCGTCGTCCGCGATCTCAACCTGATCGAGTCCGCGACCTTCTGGAAGGACTCTCCCGAGATCGAGACCGGAGAACTGCGTACGGCCGACATCGACACCGAGGTGTTCTTCTTCCCCGCGGCTGCGCACGTGGAGAAGGACGGCTCGTTCACCCAGACCCAGCGAATGCTGCAGTGGCACCACAAGGCGGTCGCGCCTCCGGGTGATGCGCAGAGCGAGCTGGACTTCTTCTACCGCTTGGGTCTGAAGATCAGAGAGCGGCTGGCCGGCTCCACAGCGGAACGGGACAGACCCATCCTCGATCTCACCTGGGACTACCCGACCGACGAGCACGGCGACATCTCCGCCGAGGCGGTGCTCGCGGAGGTCAACGGCTACCACCTGGCCGGGGAGAAGGCCGGTCAACCGCTGTCCACGTACACCGAGATGAAGGACGACGGCTCGACAACGGGCGGCTGCTGGATCTACACCGGGGTCTACGCCGACGGCACGAATCAGGCCGCCCGGCGCAGACCCGGCAGCGAACAGTCCTGGGTGGCGCCGGAGTGGGGATGGGCCTGGCCCGCGAACCGTCGTACGCTCTACAACCGTGCGTCAGCCGACCTGGCCGGCAAGCCCTGGAGCGAGCGCAAGGCGTACGTCTGGTGGGACGATGATCAACAGAAGTGGACCGGGCACGACGTGCCGGACTTCGAGGTCAGCAAGCCGCCGTCCTACCGCCCCGACGACGATGCGGTCGGACCGGCGGCCCTGCGCGGCGATGACCCGTTCATCATGCAGGCCGACGGCAAGGGCTGGTTGTTCGCTCCGTCCGGCCTGCTGGACGGCCCACTACCGAGTCACTACGAGCCGCAAGAGTCCCCGGTAGCCAACCCGCTCTATCGCCAGCAGGCCAACCCCACCCGGCAGGTCTTCCGTCGCACAGACAACCCGTCCAATCCATCCGGGCAGGAGCCGGGCTGGGAGGTCTTCCCGCACGTGTTCACCACCTACCGGCTGACCGAGCACCACACGGCCGGTGGGATGAGCCGGTGGCAGCCCTATCTTGCGGAGCTGCAACCGGAGTTCTTCTGCGAGGTCTCTCCTCAGCTCGCCCGAGAGGTCGGGCTCGAGAACGGCGGCTGGGCGACCATCGTCACCTCCCGTACGGCGGTCGAGGCTCGGGTGCTGGTCACCGACCGCATGTCGCCGCTGAACGTCGCCGGCCGTACGGTGCACCAGATCGGGCTGCCGTACCACTGGGGGGTCGGCGACGACGCGGTGGTCAGCGGTGACGCGGCCAACGACCTGCTCGGCGTGACCCTTGACCCGAACGTCCACATCCAGGAGTCCAAGGCGGGATCCTGTGACATCAGACCGGGCCGCCGGCCACGGGGGCCGGCGCTGCTGGACTTCGTGGATCAGTACCGCCGACGAGCCGGCATCACGACCGCTACCGGCAACGCGCTGCGGACACCCGAGAGCGAGGAGAACAGATCGTGATCCCGCACTATCACCCGGAGCCCTCTCCGAGCCATCAGTCCTTCGGTTCGACCAATCCGGCACTCGACGCCGGCTGGGCTGCACCTCCCCCACGTAAGGGCTTTTTCACCGATACCTCGATCTGCATCGGCTGCAAGGCGTGCGAGGTGGCGTGCAAGGAGTGGAACCAGCTGCCGGCGGACGGCTTCGACCTGCTCGGTACGTCGTACGACAACACCGGCGGCCTGAGTGCCGACAGCTGGCGGCACGTGGCCTTCATCGAGCAGCGCAAGCCGGCCCGCCCGGCAGTCGAGCTCGGCATGCCGACGATGGGGCCGCCCGGGCAGCAGGACGACGCCGGCGAGCGAACCGATTTCCGCTGGCTGATGTCGTCGAACGTCTGCAAGCACTGTACGAACGCCGGCTGCCTCGACGTCTGTCCGACCGGAGCCCTGTTCCGGACCGAGTTCGGCACGGTGGTCGTGCAGGACGACATCTGCAACGGCTGCGGCTACTGCGTTGCCGCCTGCCCGTTCGGCGTGATCGATCGTCGGATCACCTCCAACGGTGACAAGCAGGCCGGCATCGCGCAGAAGTGCACGCTCTGCTACGACCGGCTCGGTGCCGATCAGACCCCCGCCTGCGCACAGGCGTGTCCGACCCAGTCGATCCAGTTCGGTGACGTCGACGAGCTGCGGGAGCGCGCCCAGCAACGGGTCGAGGCGCTGCACGAGCAGGGAGTGATGGATGCCCGGCTGTATGCCGCCGACCCGACGGATGGCGTCGGCGGTGCCGGTGCGTTCTTCCTGCTGCTGGACGAGCCGGAGGTGTACGGCCTGCCGCCGGACCCGATCGTGACCACGGCGGATCTTCCCTCGATGATGCGCCATGCCGGTGCTGCCGCCGCCGGCTTGCTGGTTGCCGCCGCGGCGGTGTTCCTGGGCCGGCGGAGATGAGCGACGAGCAGGTGCGCCCTGAGCCTGAGGTGCGCCCTGAGCGTGTCGAAGGACAAACAGCTGGACATCGACAGGCTCAGCCCGGATCGAGCCCGCCCGGACTTCGACAAGGTCAGCCCCCGTCAGCCCAGCGCGGTGGTCCCCGCCGCCGAAGGCGCGGCCGCGGCGAGGAGCCGATGGTCCCCGACGCGGAGTTCACGTCCTACTACGGCAGGCCGATCGTGCGTCCGGCACCGTGGAAGGAGGAGATCCCGGCCTACATGTTCTTCGGCGGCCTCGCCGCGGGCTCCTCGCTGCTGGCCGCCGGCGCTGACCTCACCGGCCGTCCGGCCCTTCGCCGGGTCGGCCGCCTCGGCGCTCTGGTAGCGCTCGGAGCGAGCATGTTCGCGCTGGTCCACGACCTCGGCCGACCGGAGCGATTCCTGAACATGATGCGGGTGGCCAAACCGACGTCGCCGATGTCGATCGGCACCTGGATCCTTACCGCGTACGGCCCCGGTGCCGGACTGGCCGGCGCGGCAGAGCTGCTTCGGTTGCTGCCTGCGCAGGGCGGCGCGATCGGGCGGCTCACTGTTGTGTTGGCTCGACCGGCCGGCCTGGCGGCGGCCGCCGTCGCTCCTGGCGTGGCCGCGTACACCGGAGTCCTGCTGGCCGACACCGCGACGCCGGCCTGGCACAGCGCCTATCGCGAGCTGCCGGCGCTCTTTGTGTCGTCCGCGGCTGCCGCCTCCGGCGGACTCGGCATGGTCGGAGCCCCGATCTCCGAGGCGGGACCGGCTCGGCGACTGGCGATTGCCGGCGCTGCCGCGGAGCTGGCTTGGGAGCATCGGATGGAGGCGTCCATGGAGCTGTCCGCCGAGACGCTGCATGCCGGCCGCGCGGGTCGGCTGATGACAGCTGCGCGCTGGCTCACCGCCGGTGGCGCACTCGGCACGCTGCTCCTGGGTCGACGTAGCCGCGCGGCTGCGGTGGTGTCGGGCCTGGCTCTGATGGCCGGATCGGCCTGCACCCGGTTCGGGGTCTTCGAGGCCGGCCAGGCCTCGGCCCGCGACCCGAAGTACACCGTCGTCCCGCAGCGCGAGCGACTCGAGCAACGCTCGGCTGGCGGCTGACTGCGGTGCCCGGCGATCAGCGACCAGCGATCAGCGATCGACCACCGCGAACGTGACCGCGGCGGTCGCTGGCAGTCGGTAGGTGTAGTCGAAACCTTCGATCGGCCACGGCACGACCGCAGGAGTCGGTCCGGCGTTGTAGTAGCCGATCACCTGGCTGCCGTCGCTCAGCTCAGCGCTGTCGGCGATCAGGCCGTCCCCCGGCTTCGCCGGCTCCGTCGTGCTCGCCTCTGCAGTTCGCCGCAGGTTCAGCTCGTGGATCGACCACCAGCTGCCCGAGTCGGCTTCGCTGACCAGCCGGACGTACCGGGCGGTGGTCGGCGGCAAGGCGATGATCATCTCTCCGGTGTGACCCGGTCCGCGAGCGACGATCCGCCAATGGTGCCGGTTGTTGGAGATCTCCACCCGGTAGCGGCGGAGATAGTCGCCGATGCTGGACCCGGAGTCGAGCGAGATCTCGGTGAACGTCTGCTTCCGTCGCAGGTCGATGGTCAGACTCATCCCCTTGCTCTGGCCCGTGCCCGAGCCCCAGCGAGTCGCGGGATCGCCGTCGATCAGGTTCGACACCGGCGCGTTCTCGACGTCGGTCGTGCCTCTCGAGGAGAACCGCCAGCCGGATCGCGGCAGGGCGGTGGCCGAGCCGGACCTCTCGACCACGGCGCCGTACGGCTGGGAGTAGATCAACCAGCGCCGGCCCAGCCTGACCTGCGTCAACTGGTCCAGGACATCGGGACCCACACTCTGCACGACTCGACCGGTCGGCGTCTTCTCCGTCCCCGGACCGAAGTCCAGATCCACGAAGCCCAGATCGGCGGCCGGCGCGAGCCGCTCCGGCGCCTGCCAGCGATAGGTGGCCGCGGCACCTCCGGCCAACCGGGCGGCGAAGTGCCGGTCCCCGACCGCGACGTCGAACGACCGGGACCTCTTGGCGGAGTTGTGCACCACCATGATGAAACTGCCGTCGGGGTTACGGAAGGCGACGTTCCGTACGCCGTCGGAGTCGTCGCCGATCACGCCCGACGACCCGATCCGCACAGCCCCCGGTCGGACGAACCGACTCAGCTGACCCAGCGCCCAGTAGTCCGGCTCCTTGGTCACGGATCCGTCGCTGTGGGTGGTGACCAGTCCGCGGCAGTTCGTACAGCCACCGACGTGGGGGCCGTCGTTCTCGTCCAGCGCGACGTTCCACAGCACCACGGACTGGCCCCAGTTGCGTGGGACGTCGATCACCGAGTCCATGCTCTCCTCGAAGGCCTGCGTCTGATCGCCTTGCCAGCCTCCGCCGGAGCACTCGGTCTCGAAGGCCTGCGCCTGCGGATAGTCGTTGTGCGAGACCGACTGGGTGATCACCTGGCCGGCGTAACAGTGCCAGGCGGTGCCGATCGTGGCCGCGGGGACCGCGCCGCGCACCGCCTCGGGATAGTCCGGGATGTCCCAGTTGTGATCGTAGGCAAGGATTGCGGTCTGCAGACCAGCGTCCTGCAGCGCCGGCGCCAGGTGGGCCGCGATGAACTCTGCCTGTTGTGGGGGGAAGACCTCCATGCCCGGGTAGTCGCTCGGCTCGTAGAGCGGCTCGTTCTGCATCGAGACGTAGTGGGTGGGTATCCCGGCCTCCCGATAGGCGTCGATGAACTTCACGAAGTACTGCGCGTACGCCTGCTCGTACTGCGGCAGCAAGGAGCCGGTGATCAAGGAGTCGCTGGTCTTCATCCAGCCGGGCGCGCTCCACGGCGTTGCCATGAATGTCAGCTCTGGATTGAGCGTGTAGGCCTCTCGCAGCCGCGGCAGGATGTACTCGCGATCATGGTCGATGCTGAAGTCGGACAGCGCGGGGTCGATCCGACCCGCCGGCTGATCGTCGTAGCTGTACGCCTTGTCGACGGCGAAGTCCGAGGCGCCCATCGGCTGGCGCAACATCGACAACCCGATGCCGTCGGTCGACGAGAACAGCGATCGCATGATCTTCCTCCGCGCCTTCGTCGGGAGCTTGCTCAGTACGTACGCCGACGAGTCGGTCATCGACGCACCGAAACCGGTCATGGTCTGGTAGCGGCGGGAGGGATCCACCACGATGGTGGCGCGCGCCTTGCCGGCGCCGCGCTGCCAGTCGATGGTCGGCTGCGCCGCCAGCCGCTCGTTCCCAGCGAGATCGGTCACCCACGACTCGACGCCCCTGCTCCAGCCCTGGGACTCGGCGGTGGCCGTGGGCGCCGCAACCACGACGCTGGTCCCCAGCAGCAGCGCGAGGCCGAGCGCTGCACCGCGATCACGCTTCCGAATCCGTCGAGTCATTTTTCCACTTCCGATCAGGCGGCCACCAGTGCGCTGGCACCGAGTGGGCGGGTCTCGCCGATCACCGGTGCCCCAGGGATTTCGCCGACCACGAGCAGACCACCACTGGTCTGGGCATCAGCGAGCAGGAGAAGCTCGTCCTCGGAGAGCATGGTCTGCAGGTGCGGACGCACCCAGTCGAGATTGCGGCGAGTGCCGCCACTGATGAAGCCGTCGCGCAGTGCCTCCCGAGCCCCGTCCAGGTAGGGCACCGCGGCCGAGTCCAGCGCGATCGTCACGCCTGAGGCGCGGGCCATCTTGTACGCGTGTCCCAGCAGCCCGAACCCCGTCACATCTGTCGCGGCCAGCACCCCGGCGGCCAGCGCTGCGTGGCAGGCGTCGGCATTGAGGGTGGTCATCGCGTCGATCGCCTGCCGGAAGACCTCGCCCGTTGCCTTGTGTCGGTTGTTGAGGACACCGATCCCGAGTGATTTCGACAGGCTCACCGGAAGCCCGGGCCGGGCGGCGTCGTTGCGCAGCAACCGATCCGGGTCCGCGAGCCCGGTAACGGCCAGGCCGTACTTGGGCTCGGGATCGTCGATGCTGTGGCCGCCGGCGAGGTGGCAGGCCGCTTCGCGCGCGATGTCCAGACCGCCGCGGAGCACCTCGCGGAGAAGCTCCAGCGGAACGACGTCCCGCGGCCAGCCGACCAGATTCAGCGCGACGACCGGCCGACCGCCCATCGCGTAGACATCGGACAAGGCGTTGGCGGCCGCGATCCGGCCGAAGTCGTAGGCATCGTCGACCACCGGGGTGAAGAAGTCGGCCGTGCTGACGATCGCGCGACCACCGTCGACCCGCACCACCGCCGCGTCGTCACCCGTCTCCAGTCCCACGATGAGATCCGGACTCGTCCACGGCGCCAGCCCGGCCAGTACGTCCTCCAGCTCGCCGGGCGGGATCTTGCAGGCGCACCCGCCGCCGTGGGCGTACTGCGTCAGGCGATAGCTGGTGCTCACCGTCACAGAGTCGACTCTAGGCGAAGTCGTGTGACGGCGCTCGACCTGATCTTCTCCCGCCAGTGCCGTCTCAACGCCTCCTCGACGGGGCTATCCATGTTCTGGCGTGCGACTCTCAGGGACGAGGCCGAGCACTAGGCGTACTAGGCTCGAGCCGGAGGCGTACAGGCGCCTGGTGGCCCTCCCGGTCTTCAAAACCGGTGAAGCCGAGCAGCTCGGCTTGGCGGGTTCGATTCCCGTCCGTCTCCGCCAACCTCCACCGAGACGGTGTCCCGAGTCGAGCGTCACTAGGATCGGCGAGATGTCGACCCAGCAGCCGGATCCGCGCCGCAGCGTGCCGCGCACCGATCGGTTGCTGGCCGAGCCGCCACTGGTCGATGCGTTGGCCCGGTTCGGGACCGTGGCGGTGAAACGAGCGGTGCACCGAGCACAGGAGCGGGCTCGTTCTGGCACGATCTCCCCCGATCAGGTCGCCGCCGAAGCCCTCTCCTTCCTTCCAGACAGGCCGACGTCGATACGTCCGGTGCTCAATGCCACCGGGGTCGTCCTGCACACGAACCTCGGCCGGGCGGCGCTCTCGGCTGGGGCGATCGAGGCACTTGCCGACGGTGCGGGGTACGCCGACGTCGAGTTCGATCTCGACACCGGCCGGCGTGCTCGCCGCGGCCGCGGCTGCCTTGCCGCGCTTGCCGACGCGGTGCCCGCCGCGGAGGCAGTCTGGGTGGTGAACAACGGCGCCGCGGCCCTGCTGCTCGCGACCACGGCGTTGGCGGCAGAGCGGGAGGTCGTGATCAGTCGTGGCGAGCTGGTGGAGATCGGCGACGGCTTTCGGTTGCCGGACCTGATCACCTCGGCGGGCGCCCGGCTCCGCGAGGTGGGGACCACGAACCGCACCCATCTGCGCGACTACGAGGACGCCATCGGAGCCGACACCGGTTGCATCCTCAAAGTGCATCCGAGCAACTTCCGGATCAGCGGCTTCAGCTCCGCCACTCCGGTCGATGATCTGGCCCGCCTCGGGCCGCCGGTGGTGGTCGACATCGGCAGTGGTCTGCTCGCGCCGGAGCCGCTGCTGCCCGATGAACCGGACGCCGACACGGCTCTGCGAGCGGGTGCGGCGGTCGTCACGGCGAGCGGCGACAAGCTCCTCGGCGGACCGCAAGCGGGCCTGCTGCTGGGTGAGGCGACTGTGATCGAGCGACTGCGGCGCCATCCGATGGCTCGGGCGCTGCGGGTGGACAAGCTCACGCTCGCGGCCCTCGAAGCCACCCTGCGCGGGCCGGCCACCCCGACCTGGACCGCCTTGCACGCCGACGAGGAGACGTTGCGTTCTCGAGCGGAGACGGTGGCCGCCGCGTTGTCCGACCTGGGGGCCGGGGTGGTGCCGGGCGAGGGCGCCGTCGGTGGTGGCGGTGCGCCAGGCGTGGCTCTGGCGGGTTGGGCCATCGCCCTGCCCGAGTCGTACGCGTCCCGGCTCCGCGCCGGCGACCCCGCCGTTGTGGGCCGTCTGGAACGAGGGGTCTGCCTGCTGGACCTGCGCTGCCTACGTCCAGACCAGGACTCATTGCTGACCGAGGCGGTCCGTGCCGCCGCCGGGACCTGATCGGGTGTACGTCGTCGCGACTGCGGGACACGTCGACCACGGAAAGTCGACACTGGTCCGCGCCCTGACCGGGATGGAGCCCGACCGGTACGAGGAGGAGCGCCGACGAGGCCTGACCATCGACCTCGGGTACGCCTGGATGCCGCTGGACGGCGAGGACCTGGCTTTCGTCGACGTACCCGGTCATGAGAGCTTCATCGCCACTATGTTGGCCGGCCTCGGTCCGGCGCCGGCCGTCATGTTCGTGGTCGCGGCCGACGAGGGCTGGCGGCGGCAGTCGAGCGAGCACCTCGCGGCGATCGACGCGCTCGGACTCCGGCACGGACTACTGGTCGTGACGCGCAGTGACCTGGCCGATCCGGGCAACACCATCGACGAGAGCCTCCGCCGCATCGCCGACTCCACGCTGGGTGAGGTCGAGTCCGTCGCGGTGTCCGGCCGGACCGGAGAAGGCTTGGGCATGCTCCGGGCGGCCCTGTCGCGTCTGGTCCACCGGCTCCCCTGGCCGCGAACCGATGGCCGCGTCCGGCTCTGGGTCGATCGTTCGTTCGTCGTCCGCGGAGCCGGGAGCGTGATCACCGGAACGCTTTCCGCCGGACGGCTCGCCGTCGGCGACGAGCTGATGCTCGGGGACCGCGCGATTCACGTTCGCGGGCTGCAGAGCCTGGAGAAGGTCCGGGCCGAGATCAGCGCGGTATCGCGGGTGGCGCTGAATCTGCGGGGGATCCAGATCGACGAGATCCACCGGGGCGATGCGCTGCTCACGCCGAATATGTGGCGGCAGACGACGGTGCTGGACGTCCGTCGGACCGGGACCGATGCCGCGAGTGCCGGCGTCCGGGACTGGTCCGGTCCGGAGCTGCCGGGGCACCTCATCGCCCATCTCGGCACGGCCGCTGTCCCGGTCCGCCTGCGCCGGCTCGACAACGAGATGTTCCGCCTCACGCTTTCTCGTCCGTTGCCGGTCGAGAACGGTGATCGTCTGGTGCTCCGTGATCCCGGCCGGCACACCATCGTGACCGGTGCGGTCGTGCTCGACACCGATCCGCCGGAGCTGCGCCGTCGCGGTGCGGCCGTGGCCCGCGCCCGCGACCTGCGTCGAGCGGTCGATGACGACCAGGGTTTGATCCGGGCCCGACTCGCAACCGCCGAAGTGCTACGAAGCGAAGATCTCACCGGGGTCGAGCGGGCCGCGCTGATCGAGGCCGGCGCGCGCGAGGTCGACGGTTGGCTGATCGATCCGACCGCGTGGACCGCCTGGCGAGACCTCCTGGTCGACGCGGTCACAGCGCGGGCGAGGGATGATGCGCTGGATCCGCGACTCAGCCTGGACGCCGCCCGTCACCTGGTCGGCGCGCCCGATCGGCGGATCGTCATCGAGCTGGCGCGCGACGCCGGTTTGGCCGTGGCGACCGGCTGGGTCCTGTCTGATCGCTCGGACCTGGACGACCGCACCGCGCGCGGGCTGAGCCTGCTTCAGCAGCGCCTGACCGACTCGCCGTTCGCCGCACCGGAGCGTCCTGAGCTGGACGCCTGGGGCCTGGGCAACCGTGAGCTGGCGGCGGCCGAACGGCTCGGTCGGATCGTCCGGCTGGCGCCGGACGTCGTGCTGCTCCCGAACGGGCCCGCAATGGCCATGCGAACCTTGTCCGCGCTGCCTCAGCCCTTCACGACCAGCGAGGCGCGACAGGCCCTCGGCACGACCCGGCGGGTGGCGATCCCGCTGCTCGAGCACCTGGACCGGCGAGGTTGGACCCAACGCATCGACGCCAACCATCGCCGTGTCCGCCGGTAGCTCGATCGCTGAGAGCCATCGCGCGAGCGGGGCTGCCAAGCCTTCAATCTTCGGCGGTCCATAGATCATGCAGGACCGAGCGACGGGCGGCCTGGGCGACCGGGTCGGGAACCGGCAGCGACGCCAGCAGCCGTTGCGTGTACGGGTGTTCCGGTTCGACCAGGATCCTCGACCCCAGACCCTCCTCGACGAGCTTCCCGCGATACAGCACCGCGATCCGATCGGCGACGAGATCGACGACGGCTAGATCGTGACTGATGAAGAGTGCGGCGAACCCGAACTCTGCCTGCAGCTCGGCGAACAGCTCCAGCACGCGAGCCTGCACCGAGACGTCGAGCGCCGAGGTGGGCTCGTCCGCGACCAGCAACTTCGGGTTGAGGGCGAGCGCTCGGGCCAAGCTCGCCCGCTGCCGCTGGCCGCCGCTCAGCTCGTGCGGGAAGCGATCGCCGTACGCCCCGGGCAGCTGCACCGCCTCGAGCAGTTCCGACACCCGCCGCCGAACGTCGCCACCCGTTCGCATGACCGTGCACGATCAGCGGCTCGGCGACGCACTCGGCGATCGTCAGCAGGGGGTTGAAGCTGGCTGCCGGGTCCTGGAAGACGAAGCCGATGTCACCGCGTAGCCGTCGGAAGCTGCGCTCCCGGACCCCGTTCATCTCCTGACCGAGCACCGAGAGAGACCCACCGGTGACCCTGGTCAGGCCCGCAATCGCCCGCCCGATCGTCGTCTTGCCCGAGCCGGACTCACCCACCAGACCCAGCACCTCACCGGGTGCCAGCCGGAACGATACGCCGTCGACAGCCACGAAACCGGGCCGGCCGAGCCGTCCCGGGTACTGGATCCGCAGATCCACCGCTTCCACCAGCGGGACCGACTCCGGCGCAGCGGCGCGGGCCTCCGCCCGAGCGGCGGCACCCGCGGTGCCCTGCCCGACGTACGGAACGGCGGCCAGGAGTCGCTTCGTGTAGTCGTCCTCCGGCGCGGCGAACAGACCCTGCACGTCCCGCTCCTCCACGACGTGGCCCTGATACATCACGACGACCCGATCCGCGAGGTCCGCCACCACGCCGAGATTGTGGGTGATCAACAGGATCGACGCGTCGAACTCGTCGCGGCAACGTCGCAACAGGTCGAGAATCTCTGCCTGCACGGTGACATCGAGGGCGGTGGTCGGCTCATCGGCCACGATCAGCCCGGGTTCGAGCACCAGCGCCATCGCGATCACGACGCGCTGCTTCTGTCCGCCGGACAGCTGATGCGGGTAGTAGTCGACGCGGGTCTCCGGATCGGGGATTCCGACCTTGCGAAGGATGTCGATCGCCTTGGCGCGGGTCTCCCGGCGACTCATCGACGTGTGCGCACGCAGGCCCTCCGCGATCTGCCAGCCGACTGTGAAGACCGGGTTGAGCGCGGTCGACGGCTCCTGGAACACCATGGCGACATCGCTGCCGCGGAGCTGCTGGAGGCGCTGCCGAGAGACGGAGACGACGTCGTTGGCCTGCCCGCCCTGGCGGCCGCCGAGCATGACGACCCCAGAGGTGGTCGCCGTCTCCGGAAGTAGCCCGAGGATCGTCTTGGCGGTCACCGTCTTGCCACTGCCGGACTCTCCGACGACGGCGACGACCTCCCCACGGCCGACCTCGAAGGAGACTCCGTCGACGGCCTTGACCGCTCCCTGGTCGCTGGCGAAGGACACAAATAGATCGCTGATGTCGACGACGGTCTCGCCGCGTCTCGACGTGTTCATCGCAGCTCCTCCACCCCGGCCGACGTGTCGTGTCCGGGCTGTTCCAGACCGGCGGTATCGAGGCTGCCGCCCGGGACGACCGACGTCGTCGCGACATTCGCCGCACCGGACTCCACGGCCCGACGTCCGCGCAGTCGCGGATCGGCAAGGTCGTTCATGCTCTCTCCGACCAGGGTGATCCCGAGCACGGCCAGCACGATGGCCAGACCTGGGAACAGGGCGGTCCACCAGATCCCGCTGGTCACGTCCGACAGCGCCTTGTTGAGGTCGTAACCCCATTCCGCAGCCGCGCTCGGCTCGATGCCGAACCCGAGGAACCCCAGTGCTGCAAGGGTGAGCAGCGCCTCGGAGGAATTCAACGTGAAGATCAACGGCAGCGTACGGGTGGCGTTGCGCAGCACGTGCTTGAACATGATCCGACTGGTCGGTGCACCGATCACCTTCGCGGCCTCGACGAATGGCTCGCTCTTGATCCGCACGGTCTCGGCCCGGATCACCCGGAAGTACTGCGGGATGAACACCACGGTGACGGCGATCGCCGCGGCCAGGATGCCACCCCACTTGCTGGACTGCCCGCCCGAGATAGCGATCGCCATCACGATCGCGAGCAGCAGCGACGGGAAGGAGTAGATGGCGTCACAGACGACGACCAGCACCCGATCGAGCCAGCCGCCGATGTAGCCGGAGACCACGCCGAGCGCGACACCGGCGAAGATCGACAGTGCGACCGCGACGATGATCACCGCCAGCGCGGTCTGCGCGCCCCAGATCACCCTCGACAAGACGTCGTAGCCACCGACCGTGGTGCCCCACGGATGCCCGGGTTCGGGCGCCACCAACGAGCCGAAGGGACCGGCCAGGCCGCGCAGCTGGGCGTACCCGTACGGCGCGAGGACCGGCGCGAAGATCGCCACCAGGATGAAGATGACGGTGAGTACCAGCCCGATGATTAGCATGCCGCGCTGCATGCCCACGCTCTGCCGGAGCTGATGGACGACCGGCAGCCGCCGCCAGCTGAAGCGGCGCCGGGCGGTCAACTGGTCCGCGGTGCTCATCAGTACCTCACCCGCGGATCGATCAGTGCCGCGATGATGTCGACGATGAAGTTCGTGACCGCGACGATGACCGCGATCAGTACGACGATGCCCTGGACCGCCACGTAGTCCCTGGCCTGGATGTACTGCACCAGCTGGAAGCCGAGCCCCTTCCACTCGAACGTCGTCTCGGTCAGCACCGCCCCGCTGAGCAGCAGCGCGATCTGCAGACCCATGACGGTGATGATCGGGATCAACGCCGGCCGGTACGCGTGTTTGCGGACCAGCCGGACCTCGCTGACCCCACGCGATCGGGCGGCGTCCACATAGTCGGTGCCGAGCGTCCCGATCACGTTCGTGCGCACGAGTCGCAGGAAGATACCGGCCGTCGCCAGGCCGAGTGTGATGGCCGGCAGGACCGCGTGGGACAGTACGTCGGCGACCGCCCCGGGCATACCGGTGCGGAAGGCGTCGATCAGGTAGATGCCCGACTTGTCGGGCAGGAACTGGATCTGGAGCTCGACCGCCGTACTTGCACGACCGGCCACCGGGAACCAGCCGAGCCAGACGGAGAAGATCAGCTTCAACAGCAATCCGGCGAAGAAGACGGGCGTGGCGTAGCAGAGGATGGCGAACACGCGTAGGAAAGCGTCCGGCACCTTGTCCCGGAAGTAGGCGGCCACCATCCCCAGCGGGATACCCACGATGAAGGCCACCACCAGCCCGTAGCAGACCAGCTCCAGGGTTGCCGTGCCGTACGTTTTCAACACGGTGATCACCGGGCGGTTGTCGCTGATCGTGGTACCGAAGTCGCCGGTGAAGATGCCGCCGAGATAGTCCAGGTACTGCGACAGCAGCGGCCGATCGTAGCCGGCCTGGTGGATACGCTCGGCAAGCTGGTCCGGCGTGAGTCGCCCACCGAGGGCGGCGGTGATCGGGTCACCGGTCGTCCTCATCAGTACGAACACCGTGGTCACGAGGATGAACACCGTCGGAATGATCAGCAGTGCTCTGATCACGATGTACCGACCGATCCCGCCGCCGCCTCCGGATCGGGATCGCTTCACCACCGCTTCGTCCGCGGTCGCGATCGACACGTCTACCATCGGCTCACCTCCTCAGGTGTGCTCCGGCCTGCTCTCGCACAATGTGCCCTGAGTCTCGCACCGCATGTGCGCTGTGCCTGTCGAAGGGCACTGCACCTTTCGACAGGCACACCGGCATCCGGTGGTCAGCTCTTGGCGAGCGCGCCGTAACGGAACTTGAACGAGGCATCGAGCGTCTGGTCCGCGCCGCTCACGTTCGATCCGACGACGGCCACCTGGGCACCTTGCAGCAGCGGCAGGGTGGACAGGTCCTTGGCCTCGTCGTTCTGGATCTGCTCGATGATCTTCGTCCGAGCCGCCTTGTCCGTGGCCCCGAGCTGCTCGGTGATCAGCTTCTGGATCGCCGGGCTGTCGTAGTGGTTGGACAAGAAGTTGTTCTTGGAGAAGAACGGCGTCAGGTAGTTGTCGGCGTCGGAGTAGTCCGGGTACCAGCCGAGCTGGTACATCGGGTACACATCGGCGACCCGGTCCTTGCTGTACTGGACGTACTCGGTGGACTGCAGGTCGACCTTGAACAGACCCGACGACTCGAGCTGGTCCTTCACCATGCCGTACTCGTCGGCCGAGCCGGACCCATAGTGGTCGGGGTTGTACTGCAGCTTCAGCTCGACCGGGGTCGTCACGCCCGCGTCGCTGAGGGCCTGCTTCGCCTTGTCGGCGCTCGGGCCGCCGCTGCCGTCGCCGTACAGCGACTTGAGCGATTCCGTCGCGCCGGTCAGACCGGCCGGCACGTAGGAGTAGAGCGGCGTGTAGGTGCCCTTGTAGACCTGATCGGCGATCGCCTTGCGATCGACCAGATCAGCCATCGCCTGTCGCACCGCGAGCGCCTTCTCGGGGTCGGCGCCGGATGCCTTCGCGCCGAATGGCATCGTGTTGAAGTTGAAGACGATGTAGCGGATCTCACCGCCCGGGCCGTCGACCACCTTCACCTTGTTGTTCGTGCGCAGATCCGCGATGTCGGTGGCGGGCAGGCTGCGGAACGCCACGTCGATGGCATTGCTGGCCACGTCGAGCTTGAGGTTCGACTCGTTGGCGTAGTACTTGACGTTCACGGTGCCGGTCTTGGCCGGGGGCAGGACGCCCTTGTAGTCGGCGTACGCCTTGTACTGGATCAGGTTGTTGAAGTCGTAGCTCTCGATCGTGTACTGACCGGCGAACGCCTTCCCGGCGACGATGTCCTGATCGGTGGTCAGCGCGGTCGCCGAGAAGACCTCCTCGTCCACGATCGGACCGACCGGTGAGGACAGCACCTGCGCGAACGTCTGGTCATTGGGCGTCTTCAGCTTGAAGACGACGGTGGTCGGGTCCGGAGCCGTGACGCTGTCCAGGTTGCCGAGGAGCGACGCCGGACCGTTCGGGTCGTTGATCTTGACCTGGCGATCGAAGGTGAACTTCACGTCGGAAGACGTCAGATCGTGGCCGTTGGCCCACTTCAGGCCCGGCTTCAGCTTCACCGTGTACTCGGTCGGCGAGGTGAACGACGCCGACTCGGCGATGTCGGGTTGGACGTCCGGGCTGCCGTACGGGGTGTTCATCAGGAACGGGAAGATCTGGTTCATCACGGCGAACGAACCGTTGTCGTAGGAACCGGCCGGATCGAGCTTCGTGATCTTGTCGGTGGTGCCGATGGTGATCGTGCCGCTCGCGGCGTCACCCCCAGCAGACGATGTGGTGCCCGGCGTTCCGCCACCGCCACACGCGCTCAGCACGAGCGCTGAGGCGGCGAGGCCGGTGGCGAGAGCCAGTCCCCGCCGACGCCACGATTTTGCGAATGTCATGAAATCTCCTGTCAACCCGATCCGAAAGAGGCACTGTGACCACATACTTTTGCGCTTGATGGCCAGTTCCTGAGGATTCACCGTGCCAACGTACAGTCCTAACACACAGACGGCGGCGATGGAATGGAAGTTACGAAGTCGGCACACAAGCCACCGTCGAGATTCGGCCGTCCGAGGCTGCTGACCAGCGCTCCCCAGACGCAGTTCGACGTCGAACTCCTCGTGTCACACTTCGACTGCGGAGCCCTGGTCAGCACGGGCGATGGCAGACTCGAGCCGTGTCCGACATCCGCCCCGATCCGGTGACCGCGTCGGATGCGTCGGCGCCTGCCCGCTCCGGCAAACCACCCGGCAAGGGACTCGTCTGGATCCCGGGCGGCGAGTTCTGGATGGGATCGACGGAGTTCTATCCCGAAGAGAGCCCGGTGCACCAGGTCGAGGTGGACGGGTTCTGGATGGACGAGCACCCGGTCACGGTCGCCGAGTTCCGCAGATTCGTGAAGGAGACCGGGTATCCGACCACCGCCGAGGTCGCTCCCGACCCGGCCGACTACCCGGGCGCGGCGCCCGACGAACTGGTTCCGGGCTCGCTCGTCTTCCATCCCACACCGGGGCCCGTGCCGCTCGAGGACTTCCGCAACTGGTGGTCCTGGACCCCCGGAGCGGACTGGCGCCATCCGGAGGGACCGGGAAGCAACGTCGGCGGCCGCGAACGTCATCCGGTCACTCACGTCTCGTTCTTCGACGCCACCGGGTACGCCCGCTGGGCCGGAAAGGACCTTCCGACCGAGGCCGAGTGGGAGCTCGCCGCCCGCGGCGGGCTCGATCGCCGACGCTTCGCCTGGGGCGACGACGAGCTCGTCCGCGGTCGGCGCCAGGCCAATACCTGGCAGGGTCGCTTCCCCTGGGAGAACCTGCTCGAGGACGGCTTCAGCGGAACATCTCCGATCGGCAGCTTCCCGGCGAACCCGTACGGACTGTTGGACATCACCGGCAACGTCTGGGAGTGGACGGTGGACTACTTCTCCCGCGACCACGCCGCCGATGGCAGGAACACCGCTCCGGCGGACAGCTGCTGCGTGCCACGCAACCCGCGAGTGTCGCGGGAGCACGGGATCGACCCGGAGGAGACGTATCCCCGTCGAGTCGTCAAGGGCGGGTCCCATCTGTGCGCACCCAACTACTGTCTTCGCTACCGGCCCGCAGCGCGGCAGGGTCAGACCGAGGAGACCTCCACAGCCCATCTCGGCTTCCGCTGCATCATCCGCCCCTGACCCGGGTCCCGACGCCGCTTGAAGGAGCGAATACGACGTGCTCGGTGTGCTGGCCGGCTTCGCCACCATCGGCATCATCATCGGAGTCGGTTTCCTGCTGGCCCAACTGAAGATCCTCGACGTCACTGCGCAGGGAGTACTGAGCCGGACCGCGTTCTACGTCGCGAGTCCGGCGCTGATGGTGACCGTGCTGGGCACCACCGACATCCATCGGCTGCTGTCGGCCAACCTGATCGCCTCACTCGGCAGTGTCGTCGTCGCGGCCACCGCGGCCGTGCTGCTGGCGCGTCTGGCGTGGCGGCGATCCTCCGGGGACACCGTGATCGCCGCGTTCTGCTCGTCCTACGTCAACGCAGGAAACCTCGGCCTGCCGATCGCTGCGTACGCCCTGGGGGACGCCGCACTGATCGCACCCATGTTGCTCGCCCAGCTGCTCGTGCTGCAACCGACGGGACTGTCGGTGCTGGACGCGATCACGCACGTGCCGCACCCGGGCACCTCGCGCCGACGGCTGCTGCTCATCCGGGTGTCTCGACCGTTCCGCAACCCGCTCGCCATCGGATCGCTGATCGGGCTGGCGCTCGCGGTGAC
Organism: uncultured Actinomycetota bacterium; assembly: GCA_963797165.1. Lineage (GTDB taxonomy): Bacteria > Actinomycetota > Actinomycetes > Propionibacteriales > Propionibacteriaceae > Microlunatus. The sequence goes on along the minus strand of CAWCOM010000005.1, from coordinate 14,288 downwards.
CGGGATCAAGCTGCCGGTCGCCATCAACGCCCCGCTGACGCTGATCGGAGGGATGGCGGTGCCGTCGATGCTGCTGGCGTACGGGATCTCGTTGCGGCTCGGCGGACGACCCGGCGGCAGCGAACCGCCCGGCCAGGTCGCCAGCCTGGTCGCTCTGAAACTGCTGCTCCAGCCCGTCGCCGCCTATCTGATCGGCGCCTACCTCGTCGGCCTCGAGGGCCGAGACCTGCTGGCTGTGACGGTGATCGGCGCCCTTCCGACCGCACAGAACGTCTTCACCTTCGCGATGCGGTACGACCGCGGCGTCCTCCTCGCCCGAGACGCGATCTTCGTCGCCACCCTGTTGTCCGTGCCGGTGATCATCGCCATCACCTGGCTGCTGACCTGAAATCCCGGCGGGTCTGGCTCCAAGTCTGCCCTTTCGGACCTTGCCGGGACGACGGCCCGCGGACAGACTCGATAGTCGGGGTTTGTCTTGGGAGGCGTCGTGCCACACAGGTTTGACGAGATCTCCGACGGGTCGAGCGACCGCCAGCGGACGCAATTCTCCGACCACGAGGACATCGGCACCGCTGCACCGTCGGCGCGTGGGATGCAGGCCGACGTGCTGCGGCTGCAGCATCAGGCCGGAAACAGCGCCGTGAGCAGGATGCTCCAACGCCACACCACCGGGACCCAGGTGTCCCGATGCGCCGCCGATGGACCCGACGCGGCGACGGACGGTGCCGATGCCGCCTCGTGCTTCGTAGCGCTGCCGCCCGAGCTGCAACAGGGCGGCGCTGGACCTGCCGTCGGCGAGGAAGCGGCTCAGGCAACTGTGTCGCGGACGGCCTCGCCGCCGAGCGCCACCGCATCGGGCGGGAGTGGGATCGCTGGCCCGACGGCTGTTTCCTGGGCATCGGTCAATGCGCTCGAAGGCGAGGGCGCCAGAGCCATCCCGGGTCCGAGCATCGCGACCCTTGCCGCCATCCAGGCAGCTGCGGGCGGGAGCACCGGAACGGTCGGTTGGACATCGTTCCCGCTGGCCACCGCCAAGGCGCCCCAGTTCGACTTCGGCAGCACGTCATCGTCGCCCGGCGGTACTGGTCCGCCGAGCTGGTCGTGCACCCCGACCTGGAAGCAACACTTCTACGAAGGCGACAGCGTCTGCATGTTCCTCGACGCCGCCAGGCACCCGACCACCCTGACCGAGGGCGGCAAGCCGGTGTTCTGGAATGTCACCGGCGCGATCTCGGCACGCGACGGGCAGGCCGAGGCGGAGCATGCCAACGACATCAAGCAGGCCCGAGATCTTTCGATCAAGGAGGCCGAGACCGTGCTGACCGACCACGTCATCGGGAAGACGTTCCCGGCGGCGGGCACCCAGGCCCAGGCGGAGCAGAAAGTGCTGGACAAGATCACGTCCAAGCTCACCCATGCGGGTCTGGGCAACGACCAGACCAAGTGGGCCGCCATCTACGAGACGCTCTATCGCAAGACCCTCACCCGCGACAACAACGCATGGCACACCTTCGCGCTGGGTGGCCGGGTCCAGAATCCAGCAGGAGAAGTGGACTACACATTGAACAACGGGAGCACGAGCATCAACACCACCACGTCGGCCGCCCTGATCGTCTACTGAGTCGATCATGGCATCCGTCGCTCCCGTCACGACCTTCCCGGACGATCCCGAGTCCTGGCTCGACTACCTCGCGCGCACCACCCGATGGACCGTCGGTGCTCGGTGCGCCGCCGCGCAGCTCGTCGCTGTCGGCGAGTTCGACGGCCCGGACGACTCGGTGATGCCGTCAGAACTGATCGAGGGTGCGGTCGACGGCTCCTCGTTCACACTGGCCCTTCCCAAGCCGGCCGGGGCAGGAGCGGAGTCTCGACACCCGCTGCCTCAAGACGGCGACCAGCTGCTGGTGTTCTTGTCCAAGGCGTCCGATCATGGTTGGCGACCGATCGACGCACCAGGTGCGATCGTGCTGCGGACGGCTGCCGACGACTTCGAGGAGCAGCTCGACGCGGCACGCTGGTACTGCTCCCTCTCCGGCGATTCGGGCCGGCGCACTGCCGAGCTCGCGAGTGCGATCGGAGACGCCCGGTCCGCAGTCCGGCTCAGCGCCGTCCGGGCCGTCGCCGACGAGGGTCTGGAGGCTGTCGTCCCCACCCTGCGGGAGGCTGCGACCGACGAGACGACGGAACCAAGGACGGCGACGTACGCGGCAGTCTCGCTGTGGCTGTTGGGTGAGCGAGACTCCGCCACAGAGGCCTTCGAAGCCATCGTCCGCCGCGTCGGCAGCGAACAGTTCCACACTCTGTGGCAGGTGCAGCGCAGCCTCGGCGACGAGTCGGCGACGCTGTACGGCCCCGATCCCGATGCCTGGAGGGCTTTCTGATGACCGACACCTTCGTGCCCCTATCAGCTGTCGGCCGCAACGGTCACGGCTTCTTCGAGCTCGCGGAGGGCAACCCCTGCGACGGCTGTTCGGCGCCTTGCTGCCGAATGGTGCTGTCGCCACACCCGACACCGCGGAGATTCGCCGATTTGGACTACATCCGCTATCTGCTCGGATTCCCCGACTCGGAGATGGTCGTGTCGCGCGACGGCACGTGGCAGCACTTGATGCACAAAGCATGCGGTCTGCTCGATCTGGCCCAGTCCCGCTGCTCGGTGCACAACACACCCCGGAAGCCGAAGATCTGTGTCGCCTTCGACCCGTACAAGTGCTGGTACAAGCGCAATTTCACCGTTGCCGATCCACCTGACATCGTCCGGCTGGATATCTCGAGGTTCGAGATGATGCTCACGGCGTGCTTGTTCGACGACAACGGCGCGTTGATCGAAGTGCCGAGCTGGGAGCAGCTTCGTGCCCTGGTGCCTCCGCCGGCAGTCGCCGCTGGTGCGACCCCGGCCAACGCCATAGCTGGCTGAATCGCGACCCGAAGCTGGCACCGGGCGGACGCGTGCCGCCCGGCATCGCTCAGCGGCGCCCCAACCGGCGCTCGCCCGACGCACCTTGCGCATAGGGGAGGCCATAGTGTTCGAAGACCGCGGGCTCCATGGCAGCTTCGAGCTGCCCATCCGTCTCGATCGACGGCGCGTCCCTCGCCAGCTTCTTGTCGAAGGCTACGCGGACGTCCTTCGGTGATACGACGGCGTCGGCAAGCGGGACGAAGACCAGACTCGAGCCGATGAGCCCCACCTTCACGGTGATGAACACAGGCTCCTCGGTCAACGTGTCGAAGTAGACCGCTTCCATGGAACCGATCTTCGAACCGTCGCGATCCAGGACCGGCAGACCGATCCAGTCCCGGATACTTCCCACAGTGATCATGAGTCCACACTAGCGACGGCGGACCCGGGTTGGTCAGGTGAACCCGGAGGTCCAGCTTCTTGTCTCACGGTCACTCCCACCACGGCGGCGGTTCATAGCGTGTACTGCGGGTGTCGCCGTCGGGCTCGAACGGGGGGCTTGTCTTGCGGACCTTGAGGCAATTGGGACGGCTGCACACCTCGTACGGCACGCCGTGGACGTTGGTCTTGGTCTCCCATTCGTGGTGTCCGATCAAGCATCGCGGATCGTTCACGGGATCACCTCCGAATAGCGACAAGCTACTGCCTCATCATGGTGCGTACGCTGCTGTCGGGACAATCCACACCCGCCGACAGACTGGAACGGGTCCATTCTCGGACGATATTTGCTCTCCAGCCGGCGTCCGTTCGCTGCTGGAGCTTGGGTGAACGTACTGAGAGCCCGGCGATCGATCACCAGGGCTCTCCCACGACAAGCCTTGCCTCGCTCAACCGCGACGAGCCCAGCCATGTCGGCCATGACATGCCTGCCACGTGCGGAACGGACAGTCTCGGGTGACGACGAAATGAGCGGCCGGATCTGCGCCAGCCCCACCACGACCGACCTCAACTGCCGGTGCCGCCGGTGCGGCGGCCACTCCAACGTCACCTGCCCGGCGTGCGAGGCCGTGGTGGCGAAGTTCGCCGAGGAGTGGCGCAACGGTGCGGAGTCTCACCGGGATCTGCGCAACCCTTCGACCGACCGGCACCACGGCACGAGCCCGGCGAGCCCGTGCCCAACTGACCTCCATCACGGCTCTTGGATTGCGTCATGGGGTGAAAAGGGCTGGGCGCGGAGTCAGCTACCGCGCCCAGCTGAAGCTTCGGACCTGGCGGTTCGAGGAAGGGCCCGGCGCGGTCCTCAGCTCCCGCGCCCGGCTCCACACCTGCCCGCCGACCGGCCGGGTTGGTCAATCGTCGTCTTCGTCGTCGTGAACGCTGCCCTTTCTGACCGGGCGCATCTTCCCGGAATGGCCGGTGAACTTCAGGTCGAAAATCTCCTCGATGCCGATCACCGCCGGACCGCATCCCGCACCTGCTCGACCAGACCCAGCACCTTGGCCCGATCGATGGGCGGCTCGGCGGCGGCCAGCGCGGTCGCCCGGATGTAGGTGGTCAGCGGCATACCCGCGGCCTCGGCACGCTCGGACAGAGCGCTGATCTCGGCCGCGGAGAACCGGACCGACAAGGTGACGTTGCGGGTCTCTGGCGTGGCCGGAGGCCGGACCAGCTCGTGGCCCTCGAACTCCGACTGGTCCCGCGTGCGGTTGTAGTGCTCGGCCAGCTCGGCGTCGGTCATCTCGTCCAGATCTGACATCTCTTCTCACTCCTCCCAGGCGGTGATCGGGATCACGGTCACCGCGCCCCTCAGTCGAACGATGACCACGAGCCGACGACCGCCCCTGGTCCTGCCGATGACCCGCGCCCGGTCCGGCTCGTCCACCCTGCCCGGCGTGTAGCCCTCGGCGTCGCTGATCGCCTCGGTGATCTCGGCGACGCTGGCCCGGGTCGTGACGTGCGTGACGTCAGCGGGCCAGACGATCTCAACGTGCACGCGTTCATCTCCGTGTTGCAACAGTACGCCGAATGCAACACGCACGGTAGCAGGTGACCAGCTATTCCCCGATTGGCTGCGGGCTACCCTGGAGCGCCCCCTGGCAAGGCAGGCGTGGCGAGTCGTGTACTGGCCGGACCGGGCCAGGCTAGGCGTGTCGGGTCGAGGCGAGGCGTCGGAGGGGCTCAGGAAAACCTGAGCCCTTCAGTACGTCAGGCCACGCCTCCTGAACGGCACCGAGCCCCGCTGCGATCCGTTGGCCGCGGTCGCCGACGTAGTGCTTCCTCAGGATCTCCACACTCTTGTGGCCGAGCACGGCGGCAGCAAGATCGAGATCTCCGGTCGCGTCCAGCAACGCAGTGGCGACGAACCGCGGGGCGGGAGTGCATCCCACCGGGCATGTACCTCTTGTTCGCTGCCTTGCGGTAGTAGGCACTGAGCATCTCCGGGTACACCGGCTTGCCGGGCCGGGCCTCCGTCTCGCCGAGATAGGTCCGGAACGGGCGCCGACGCCGATCGGCGTCCAGTGCCTCGACCAGGAAGTCGGGCAGCGGCACGCCGCGCGTGCTGCCGTTCTTCGGCGGGTACTCGAAGAGCTGGCCGCCCGCGGCTGTGACGCTGGCCCGCACCGTCCAGACCGAGTCCTCGAGATCGCTTCAGCGGGCACCACACGCCTCACCACGGCACCCGGTGACCAGGGCCAGCACGCACAGCAGGGCCGCGGGATGGCGCTCGGCGTCGGCCAGCAGGTCGGCGATCAGGCCGCGGACATGCTCAGGGCTCGGGGTCGGCTTGACGTTCAGGTCGCGCGGACGCGGCACCTGGATCTCGGTGATCACCGCGCGCGAGACCAGCCCATGACCTCCCTGAGGACAATCAATGTCTGTCATCCCTATGGCCTCGAGCGTCGATTTGTCTGGTGCGTGGTCGACTTTCTGGAACGCGGTGACCGCGTCGACGGGCGCAGCCCTTGGTCAGATCGCCGAGACGATGGCTTCCCAGAGGTGACCGTCAGGGTCGGCGAACGTTCCGGTGTAGCCCCACGCCTTCTGCTCGGGACCTGACGCCACCCGACCGCCGGCCGCCTCGACGCGCCCGACCAGGTTGTCGACCTCGGTGGCGGTGCCAAGCTGCAGGCTGAGCAGGCACTCTGAGCTCCCTAGCTCCGTGGTGGCGCGGCCGCCAGTGATCCAGCCGAACCCACCGGTCGGGACGTACATCACAGCAGCCTGCTCGTTCAGCTGCACCCGCAGCGGTTCGGGGACACCGTCCTCGGCCAGCTCGCCCGGCGTCTCGAGGCCCAGCGCTTGGGCGAACGCGTAGGCACCCGAGCGGTCGGCGGTGGGCAGGGCGATAACCAGGTCATAGGACGGCATAGCGATGAGACTCGCCGGCGCCGCCGTACTCATCGGTCGTGCAGAATCTTGGGCAATGAGCCTTCCCAGCGATCTCGGCTGAGGATTGAGCTACGACCCCTTGACCCCAGATCGGCGGCTCTTGAGCGCTAGGCGTCGAAGGGCTTATTCCTGCTTGGTTCACCGGCCTGAAGCACGCCCCAGCCACCGAACCTGCTTGGCGGCGTTGGGCCAAGAGTGGTCCAGGCTCCGCGCTGCTCGGTCTGTCACTCCAAAGATGGCGACACAAACGGCTGTCTCCTGGGGTCTGCAGACTGTCACCGCACGGGCGGCTGCCAGGCCCGGGTGACTGCTTCCATGCCATCGACAATCAGGCCGCGTAAGGGGTGAGCTCCAGACATAGCTGGCATTCGCCGGGGTGTGCAGCTGGACCCTGAGGAGCGGGGCGATTGGTAAGCAGCAGGGCAAGCAGATTCCGTGCTGTTCGAATAGTGTTCAGCCAGGTACTTGGCTTCTGACCTCTTCGGTGTGAACCCTGGCAGGTGCCCGGCTGGCGACGACTCCGCGCGTGCAGCTCGTCCAGGATCGTCCGCTTCGGGCCAGTTGCGAGGGCGTCATTGACTGTCAACTCCGATTGGCAGACTCCTGGTCTGTAGGTTTCGATCACCCCTGTATGGCTATCCAGAACGATCCGGCTGTCGCAGTTGCCGGGCTCATGATCGTCCGCCGGCAACTGGGCATTCACCCACTAATTGGGCGTCTGGTTCCCGCTGACCTTCTAATTGCGAAGGGCTTGAACCGCTCTCGGTCCCGCGGAACCCAAATAGTGCGTCAGCCTTCGCGCGGTACGCCGGAGTCGCGAGCGCTTCGATGGGGATGCTGCTGTTTTTGTCCGGCGTAGGCGCCGAAGGGAACCTTGATGCGGCCGTCATTGAAGGCGTTGACAGTGCGGATGCCTCCGGTCGACGGCCCCGGGGCTTTAAGGGCGGCGTAGGGTCGCGCCGAGTCTGCAACGGTAGCCAGCGGCCTCATGCGAACGGGTCACGCACGAGGTCCAGATGGCCGTCCAGTAGAGCCGGCAACGAATGCGTCCACGACGGTGGATCCCAGTACGCGCCGTTCGGCTCCCGGCGCTCGGCCTCCTCCAGACACGCGCTCGCGACACCGTAGAGCCCGGCTTCTGTCGCAGCCTTCCCGCGGGCTTCCCACCAAGTCGAGTACGTTTCGCCATCGCCCCGCGCGTGCAGCGCATCGATGTCCCAGCTCTCCTCATTGCCTTCGAGCGGTGTCGGGTAGTCCACCATCCCGCAAAGCGCTTCGAGGATATGCCGAGCCGAATCGGACAGGCCGGGACGTTCGAGCGCCTCGACCCGGTCGTGGTTGAGCTTGCCGAAGATGGCGTCGAGCCAGGCCAGCTGGAACTGGGCTCCCCAATCGTCTGGGTCCTTCTTCGCGAGCGCCTTATACTGCCGGCGCGCGTCGGCAATGTGCCCGTCTCTCCAAGCGTGGGCCGCCGAATCGTGTGACGTCATCGCAGGCTCGACTTCCGCAGAGACGACCAGTCATCCCAGCGACGCTGTTGAGCCGCCACGCTCTCCTCGATTCCCGCCATGAGGGATGCCGCAACTGAGTCCACGATTGCCTCGACCTCGATCTCTTGATACTCGCGAAAGATGCGACCAGCGCACTCGTCGTCCAACACTCCCACCGCAGCACTTTCGCCCACGGGCAGCAAGCAGAATCGTAGGTGGAAGGCGTTGGGTCCGACGAGCGCTCTCGACGGATCGAGCTGGATCTGGTAGTTCGACTTGATGCGCCCGTCGATGGTGACGCCATTCTCGCTCTGCACGAACTTCTCCGTCACCACCAACAGCCGGTAGTCGTCGCCCAGCGAAAGCTCCCACGACGTCGGGCGATCACGAGGAACTGCGATCTGCGCGGTGTAGGTGCGAATGACCGGTAGCGCATCCGCCGTCCGGCTTTCGTAGTCGAACACCACCGTCTTGGTGTCGTGCCAGATGTCGGGTGGGACGCCGTCGGCGGAGGGGTGATCGTCGTACAGCAGGGCTCGCGTGATGCGGACGACGGCGTAGCAAAGCTCGTCCATGGCGGTCGCTCACCTCCCTTTGAGGTAACCATGCGATTCCAGAGCCTCGCGGCATCGCTTGCCGAACTCGGCGTCGTGCTTGATTCGCGCGGTGAGCGGCTCGACGATCTCGTTCTTCATGATCGCGTACGCCTTGGGATTTCGGCTCATGTTCCCCCCGCTGGCATCTATCGCCTTTTGCATGACCGGCACCATGTCTTTGGCACTGTCCACGCCGGACATCCTGGCCTGGAGCCGCTGCGCCTCCGCCAGGGCCTGCTCGCCGGTCATGGCCGCGCCGATGCCATCGCGCAGCTTGTCATCGATTCTGGGATTCACGACCTCGTGGTTGAACGCCCCGATGTGGTCGACGAGCTGCTTGAGCTGCGAGACGGGGCTGCCCAGCAGGGGGGCGAATGCGTTGAGCGCCGTCACGTCGTTGAGCATCCGGGCGACGGTGTACGCCCGCTTGATCGCCTTCACCCAGTCGCCTGCGGCCGCGTACTTGGCGATGTCGTTGCTGAGCGGCTCGAGCAGCCGGGCGCGCTCGGTGTCGTGGCGTCCCTCGCTGCCGAAACCGACCTCCTGGAAACCCTGCCCGACCTTCGGCGTACCGAAGAGGTGCTCGCCTTCCGCACCCTCCTTCACCGCGTCGTAGTTGAGCACCTTGGTGATCTCGCCGTAGGTCTCCGTCTCGTCGATCGGCCCGCGCCAGTAGGTATTGGCCGCGCGACCCGCCGCGGGCGAGGCGAGCGCCTGGGCCAGCGTGAGGATGCCCATGGTCCCGTCCTTTTTCGGGTAGGAGAGCTCGCCCTCCATCGTTTGTTTAGCGCTGAACTTGACCGCGGCGCCGGCCTTCTTCGCGTCCGGTGGGTAAACGCCCACCATGCATCCGTGGAACGTATAGCCGAGCTTGCCGTCGGTGCGGGTGGCGGTCGCTTTCTTCACACTCGCCTGGATGGCGGCGGCGAGGGCGTTCGCCGCGGCATCGGCGGTCGGCGCGACGATCTTGATCGACTCGGACATGTCGACGTCACCGGGGAACGGATTGACCCCGCCCTGCGCCCCCGTGCCGCCGAGCGCGGCCGACGACGTGATGGTGACCCCGTCGGTCGCGTTGGTGTCGGTGGTCTGCATCGCGTCGGCGGCGTTGTGCGCGGCGACGCTCGGGGGCGCGAAGTCCATCAGGCCTTCGAGCGTGCTGCGATACTTCTTCCGCTCGGTGCTGTGCCCCTTGCCGGAGGCTTGGTCGGCCTCCGAGACCGCGACCGGGATCTCAACCTCGTAGATGTTCTTGTCGCGGTCGACGACCACTAGTGACGGGTGGGCTCGGCGAACGACCTCCTCGAGCGCCTCCCGACCCTTGGCGAGCGACTCCTCCAGCTGCTTTTCGAGCTCGGCCTTCTTCGCGGGATTCTTCTCGGCGTCGATCTTCTCCCTGAGGCTCTTCGCACTCTTCGCGGTGTCGGCGGTGCCCTTGTCCTCGAGCTTCTCGTGGCCTTCCGGTTTGAGCTCGCTTTGGCGTGGCACGTCCTGCGCCGTGACCGCACCGACAGGGTAGTAGTACTTGCTCCGTGCTTTGAACGGGAGCTGGTTCCACGCGCCGGTCGCGGCGTCGAAGGCGTAGTAGGCGTACACCCGCTCGCGGTAAAGCGGCATCACGATGACCTGCACGTCCTTGCCGCTGCCGGCCGTGGGGCCGCTCACCTCCTGACTGACCTTCACGGTCTTCGCTACGCCCTTCGAGCCGCTGTTGACAACCTGGTCGCCGAACTCCCCGGTCGTCGACTCGACCTCGCCGTACCCGATCTTCGCACCGATGCCCTTGAACACGCCGCCGGCGGACAGCGACCAGCCGCCGGTGCCGGACACCTTCTTACCATCCTGGGTGGTGACGCTGAAGTCATCCTTGGTCTCGCTCGCCCACTCCTTGGTCACGACGCGAGAGGGCACCCCTTCGGTGAGCACCTGCGAGAAGTCCTGATTGTCGAAGTCCTTCTGACCATCGATCTCACGCTCGAGCGCGATCTTCAGTTTGCCGCCGCCGGGCGTGCCGACTTCCTTGCCCGCCATCTCCTCCCTGCGCCGCTGGTCCTCGGCGTTCTGGGCCGGCGAGGGCCGGTGTTCGGCTTTTACCTTCCCATCCGCATCGGCGTCGATGGACTCGACGCGCGCCAGGACGAAGGAGCTCACGGGCACGGTCACCGGAGCTTTTCCGGTGACCTCGGCGGTCCTGGGATTGTGCGGGTATGCGGTGACGAGGAAGTTCTTCACCTCGTAGACGGGGTAGACGTATTTCCGGATCGTGATCGGCCGGCCGTCGGGTGTCTTGCCGTCGACTCCAGCGAGCGTCTCCTCGCCACCGGCACCAGTGCCGGTGGTGCTCGCTCCCCCGCCCATGGCCGTGATCTTCTTCGTGATCGTGTCCGAGTTCGAGGAGCTCAGAGCGACCTCGCCTTCCCCCTTGTTCTTGGCGGCGTCCTCGAGCTTGGGGCCGAAGCCGAGACTCATCGATCGCGTCATCGTGGTCGAGTCGACGATCTCGCGGCCGACGGTCCAACCAGAGGTCTCCTTGAAGCTCTCCGCGAAGCTCACCTTCTCCTTGGCGTTGCGGCCGGTCAGCACGACGGGGATCTTCTGATCCATTCCGTAGACCGGGCCCGTGGGCGTGCCCGCCGCCACGGATCCGCCGTCGACGACCTCGAAGGTCTGGCTGACCTCGATGTTGCTGAAGGCCCAGTTGTGCATCGAGACGGTCTTCTTGCCTACATCACCTGTACTGTGCTGCAACACGAAGTCCCACTTGGCGCTCTTGTAGCTGTCGTAGTTCCACGTCTGCGGCGGGAGTTCGACGCCGAAGTTGCCGTCGCGCCGGCTGTTGGCCCCGTGGGTCGTGGCGTGCATGTGCGATCCGAGTGGGTACGTCACTGCCGTCCCGTCGGCGGTGGTGTTTTTCGTCTGCTCGATGAACTGCTTGCCCTCGAGTCCGGTGATCTCAACCTCGTTGTAGGTGGCGTCGGAGAGGGGAAAGGTGTTGCTGTCCTTGACTCGCTGAAGGACCGGATCGGGCCTGGCCCCGTCGTCGTGGACTTCGGCGCCGTCGCGCTGCTGCCTGATTAGCGCCGCAGCGACGGCGTTTCCCGCCGACCGTTGCAGCGCCAACAGGCCCGCCGGCCCTCCGACCTGCAATCTGCCGGACAGCAAAGCGTCGAGGGTCAGCGCCGAGTCCGGTTCCGCCATCTGAGAAGCCCTGGGCCGCCAGCTCGCATGCTCGTGAGCCTCATTGTCATGCGTGCGCACTATTCCTCGCTCTCGCTGGAATGTTGGCAAGGATGCCCAGTTCGGCACGGAAAGGGAAGATCCGGAAGCGCCTCGATCGGGGCAACAGCAGCTGCCCGAAAGGGTGCTGGTCGGGGAAAACCCAACGCCGGGACGGGAGCTGGCGCCTAGCATCGAAATCCCTGGGCCACGTCGACCTCTCCGGCATCAACTTCACCTCCCCGACGTGCGGCTCCGGCAAGACGACCCTGCTGAAGATCGTCGCCGGCGACCTGGCGCCGACCACCGGCACGGTGTCGCGGTCCGGCGGCCTGGCCGTGATGCGGCAGTTCATCGGCAGCATCCGGGACACCTCGACCGTACGAGATCTGCTGTTCTCCCTCGCCCCGCCCCGGCTGCAGGTGGCGCCGTCGAACTGCAACGGCGTGACATGGTCGAGGTAGCGTACCCGACCGTGGAGCGGGAGTCGGCGCGGGACCTGGTTCGGCTCCATAACAGCTAGTGGCTCGCTCTGTACCTCCGGTTGCGCGAGGACCGGCCCGCAGCGAGCGCAGCGAGCGAGGACACGGACCGCAGCGCGGCGAGCGTAGCGAGCCGCTTGACGGAGTAAGGAAAGTTCTCACCGCACAGGTCGGAGGGCGGGTGTCTTGTCGCGGGTGATGCTTAACAGTTCTGTGTCAGCTGATGCTTAACACCTGGCCGTGATCGGCCGATCCTGAGGGCGGTGCTCGTGGGCGCCGTGGACTCGGGGAGGCCGGGAATGGCTCTGGTTGTCTTGTCGAAGGTTGAGCAGCGTCTGGACGCGGTCCGTGCCGTGCTGGCGGGCGCGTCGGTGACCGAGGTCGCGGCCGCGGTCGGGGTGTCCCGGGTGAGTATGCACGCATGGCTGCGGCGGTATCTCCTCGAGGGGGTCGCCGGGCTGGCGGATCGCTCCCACCGGCCCGCGTCGTGCCCGCATCAGGCCAGTGACGCGGTTGCGGTGCTGGTCACGGAGATGCGACGCAAGCATCCCCGCTGGGGTGCGAAACGGATCCGGATGGAACTGCTGAAGAAACCACCGGCCGACGTGCAGATCCCGTCCACGGCGACGGTGAACCGGATCCTGATCCGCCACGGCCTGGTCGTGCAACGGAAACGGAAACGGCCCCGTGCCTCGTATCCGCGGTGGGAACGACCCGCGCCGATGCAGCTGTGGCAGATCGACATCGTCGGCGGCGTGTGGCTGGTCGACACCGTGACCGGGGTGCTGCGCGAGGTCAAGGTCGTCACCGGTGTCGATGACCATTCCCGGTTCTGTGTGATCGCCTCGGTGGTGGAACGGGCCACCGGCCGCGCTGTCTGTCTCGCCCTGGCCGGGGCGCTGGCCCGGTTCGGGGTCCCGGAGGAGATCTTGACCGACAACGGCAAACAGTTCACCGACCGGTTCGGCCAACGCGGTGAGGTGTTGTTCGACAAGATCTGCCGCCACAACGCGATCACTCACCGGCTGACCCAACCGGCGTCGCCGACGACCACCGGTAAGATCGAACGGTTCCATCTCACCCTGCGTCGTGAACTGCTTGATGATCATGAACCGTTCGAGTCGCTGGCGGCGGCGCAGGCCGCGGTCGACGGATTCGTCGCCGAGTACAACGCCGACCGGCCCCACCAGGCGTTGGATCCTAACCTGCCGGTCAGCCCGGCGGACCGGTTCACCCCGATCCCGACGACGGCACGAGACGTGCTGCCGGTCTGGCTGCCCCCGACGCTGGCTGCCGCACCCACCGCTGCCAGCGGTCAGGAAACAAGCGCCGAAGACGAGATGGACCAGCGCCGCACCGGTTCGGCAGCCGGCGCAGCGTGGACGGGTGGACCGGTCGAGCTCGACAAGGTCGTCCCGCCGTCGGGGAACATGACGCTGGCCGGGCGTCAGTTCTGGCTCGGTCCGGTCCGGTCCGGCCAGGTCGTCCGGTTCTGGGCCGACTGCGACCTGATCCACCTGTTCATCGGCGGCACCCGGGTCAAGACCGTGCGATCCCATCTGAGCGTGACCGACCTGGCCGGGCTGGTCGCCGACGGCGCCGTCAACGCCGGCCCATCCCCGTTGCCACCGATCGAGCCCGGTGATGCGGTCGAGGTCGAACGGGTCGTCTCCAAACACGGCACCGTCGTCCTCGGCGGCCAGGTGCTGGTCGCGGCGGACATCCTCGGCGGCCGTCGGGTCGGGATCCGGATCGAAGCCGACACGCTGATGTTCTACGACCTCGACACCCGTGAGCTGCTCCGGGTGCGGCCGAACCCGCTGAGCCATGACAAGATCATCCGGCTCCGCGGGAACCGGCCGGCCGGCCCACCGCCCCGACCCGCGACCGAACCGATCCGGGTCCAACGCCGAGCCTCGAACACGGGCGTGATCATGGTCTGCGGTCAAAAGGTCGCCCTCGGCCGGATCCACCAACACCAAACCGTGACGATCCACGTGTCCGACACCACGCTGGCCATCGAGCTCGACGACGGCGAAACCCGCGTCGTCGGACGCACCACCACCCTGGCCGTGCGTAACATCAAAGCCGACCGGCCACGACCGGCCACACCCCAAGTTCTCTAGGCTCGGTGTAAAGGATCACCTGACACAGAATCGTTAACCATCTCCTGATTCAAGACAGGCCTGGCGGGCTTGTGCCTGGCGGACTTGGC
>CAWCOM010000004.1:0-163114 GCA_963797165.1 uncultured Actinomycetota bacterium | reverse complement strand
ACAACGGGCGCTTCCATGCCCGCAACGTCGGCGACGGCGGGATCGGTGCTGGCCGCACTGTGGGCGAACCCGGGCACCAGCAGCGGCCAGCGGGCCAGGCCGACGACCTGGACGACAGCGGCGGCGATCCCGACCGGCACCGCGATCCTCATCGCTCGGTGGGTCGACGGCCGACCCACGCCGACCGCGATGGGGGCGAACAGGGCCGACGCAAGGACCATCACCGCGAACCAGGCGACGACCGCCGTCTGGTGGGACCGGAACGCGGCCAGGATGTCCTCCACCGGCTCCGCGAGGATGTCGGGATAGTTGAAGACGGTGCCGAGGACGGTGAAGGCGGCGTTGGTGAGGACGGCGGCGGTGATCAACAGTGCTGCGGTCAGTCTGGGGTTCACGACTGTTTCCTTGGTGTCGGCGGGGCCGACTGGTGGCGGGAGTTATCCCACCGGGGTGGTGACGGTGGGGTCGGGATCGAGCTCACGGTGGTGGTGGTTGGTGTCGGCGGGGTGGAAGTCGTTGCGGCTGCCGCTGATCAGGAGCCAGAAGATCAGTGCGACCTCGCCGACGAAGGTGAACTGCCCGATGCTGATCGAGTAGTCGGGTATCAACACGGCTCCGAAGCCGTCGGCGAGGTAGCCGAGGCCGGCGATCACAAGCAGGATGCCGAAGATCTTCGGCACGAACCCCGACCGGTACGCCAAGAAGCCGATCAGGAGCAGGTGGACGCCGAACAGGATCAGGCCTACCTGCCAGATCGTGTCGTAGGCGTCGATGGCGCGGAGGGCCTGGTCGGGATCGGCGAGCAGCTGGACGGCGATGACGAGCTGGCTGATGGCGACCAGGTAGACGGCTGCATAGGCGATCCGGAACCCGGCGGCCATCGCCGAGACCATCCGGTTCACCGGGGCGAACACGGTGAACAGGGCGGCAGCCACGATCACGTCAAGGATGACCACGACGATCAGGCAGGCAATGCCGAGTCGGAACAACGATGGCGATGCGGCGATGTCCAGCGCCGTTCTGGCTGCATCGCGGGGAGTGATCAGCGCCGAGACGGCGCCGAAGACGCCGAACGCGGCCAGCACGGCCATCAACGCTAACCCGATCCCTGCCGTCAGGCTGGCCCTGCGAAGCGTCTGCGTGGTGCTGATCATGATGATGGCTCCTGTGCCTTCGGGTCGTGCTGTGACTGCTCGTGTTGGGCCGGCTCACCGTGCGCGGTGGTGTGCAGGCCGACGAGATCTGCGCTGACCTGCCAGAGCCGGGCGGCGACGGCTTCGTCGTAGCTGGCCTTGGAGGATTTCTTGGGTTTGCTGTCGGTGAAGAAGCGTCCGCTCACCTGCTCGAGCTCTGGTGTCGAGGCGAGCAGGATCGAGGTGACGGCACCCTGGGTGGGGGTCTTCATCAACGGCCGGAGGAAGGGGATGAAGATGCGTTGGACGCTGGCGGGGTCCTCGGCGCCGAACGAGGTGCTGACCACCCCGGGATGCAGCGCATTCGCCGTCACCAGTGCTCGCTCAGCTGTCGAGGCGGCCAGCAGTCTTCTTGCCAGCTCGTAGGTGAACAACACGTTGGCGAGTTTGGACTGGTTGTACGCGCGCGAGCCCGAGTACGACGCTGCTCCTTGGAGGTCGTCGAAGTCGACCCGCCCCAGCGCTTGGGCGTTGGAGGAGACCGTCACCACCCGGGCCGGGGCGCTTTCTCTGAGCCGGTCCAGCAGCAGGTTGGTGAGCAGGAACGGTGCGAGGTGGTTCAGGGCGAAGGTGCGTTCGAGCCCGTCGGCGGTGACGTGGCGGGTGTTCCAGTAACCGCCGACGTTGTTGACCAGCACGTCGAGCCGGGGGAGCCGATCGAGGACCTCGTCTGCCAGTCGGCGCACCTCGGCCTGGGAGGACAGGTCGGCGACGAACACATCGACCTGCCCGCCGCCGCCGGCTGCGCGGATCTCCGACGCGGCGTCCTTGGCCCGGACAGAGTCTCGGCCGGTAATCGCCAGTCGGGCACCCATCGTGGCCAGGCCGAGCGCGGTCGCCTTGCCGATGCCGCTGGTGCCGCCGGTGACCAGTACGGTCTTGCCGGTCATCGGTGCGGCGGTCGGGTCCACGTGCATCCTCCTTCGGTGTTCGGTGCCTGAGAGAGCGGTCAGGCAGAGCGCTCAGGCCGGCCTGACCAACAGGTCCGGTGTCGTGCCGGGGCGGTCGATTCCCGCGTCGACGGGTTCGTGTTGGCCTTGGTCGAGTTGGAAGGGTGGGTATTCGTCGCGCATCAAGGCGACGTAGGTGATGACCCGGTAGATCCAGCGGTTGATGCCAAGCGTGAAGTCGAACAGGGTGGCCGGGTATCTGCGGGTGAACAGCAGGAAGATCCCGGCGACGAAGACCAGCATCCCGAGCAGGGAGATGCCGGCGCTGCTCTGGGTTCCGGACGACATGTCGTTGGCCGTGTTCCACCAGTACGGCACGTTGACGGTGAACAGGCCGATGATGATCAGGTGGGGGATGGCCAGCAGCCACGACTTGACCAGTACCAGCCCGTGGGACAGGTGCTCGGGGTATTCGACGTCGAAGTCGGCCGGGTAGTCGGTCCGGGCGAGGGTGAACGGTGGGTATCGGTCGGTGCCGATGGCGGTAGTGGCGTAGAAGCCGACCCGCCAGCTCCACCGCAGGACGCCGACGTTGAAGTCGAACAGGGCGCGTGGGTAGCGGCCGGTGAACAGGATCGCGAATCCGGCGACCACGGTGGTGACCACGAACGCGATCCACAGGAATCCCAGCACGACGTAGTGCGGGATGGCGAGGAACCATTTCACCAGCCACAGCCAGCGTGAGAGGTGCGGATCCAACTCCCCGGTCAACCGGGCGGGATAGGTGATGTTCGGTGTGCTTGTCATGATCTTCATTCCTGTCTCAACTGAGACTGATTGATTCGTGCACGTGGCTGCCCGGGGACGTCGTTGGTCAGGGGCGTGGAGCTCACCATGGGAGGCGAGGCGGTGGTGGTCGTCGAGCTCGTGGTCCCTGACGGGTTGGGTTCCGCTGGGTGGGCGATAACCGCCGCCTCAGACGGTGATGACCAGCTTTCCCTTCGCACGACCGGTGTGCAGATGCCGGATGGCGTCGGCTGCCTCGCTGAGGGGATAGCTGCGGTCGATGACCGGGTTGATCTTGCCGCTGTCGATCAAGGCGGTCAGGGCCTGGAGATCCGTCGCCGTGGTGGTCCCGAGAACCATCCGGAGGCGCTGTTTGGCGAACGGCGACACAGCGACGGCGCGCAGGGAACGGACCATCGCACCCCCGACCAGCCGGCCGCCACCTTCTCCGCCGACAAGCACTAGGGTGCCGCGCGCCGTGAGGCAGCGCCGCAGCTGCGACAGGGTTCGGTCACCGCCCATGTCGAGGACCAGGTCGTAGCGTTGTCCGGTTGTGGTGATGTCGGTGTCGGTGTAGTCGATGACGTGGTCGGCACCGACGGAACGCACCAGTTCGACCTTCGCGGCGCTGCAGACCCCGGTCACCTCAGCGCCGAACGCCTTGGCGATCTGCACCGCGAACAATCCGACCCCGCCCGATGCTCCGATGATCAGCACCCGTTGCCCCGCGGTGATCTTTCCGGCGTCGCGGAGCGCCTGCAGTGCCGTGCACGCCGAGGTGGGGATCGCCGCGGCCTGCCCAAATGTCAGATTCGCCGGTTTGGCGGCCAGGGTCGCGACCCGGGCGGTGGCGTACTCGGCGAAGGCACCGTCGCAGACCCCGTACACCTCGTCACCGGCCTGGAATCGGCTCACGTTCGCTCCGACGGCTGCGACAGTGCCGGCGAAGTCCATGCCCCGCACCCGTGCCTTGGGGGCGCGGAACCCGAAGCCCATGATGCGCATCAGGTACGGCTGGCCGGTCATCACGTGCCAGTCGCCGATGTGCACCCCGGCGGCCCGGACACGGATCAACACGTCGTCGACGCCGACCGCAGGTGCAGCGATCTGGGTGAGCCGCAGCTGGTCGGCGTCACCGTAGGCGTCCTGGACGATGGCTTGCATCACCGTGGCCGCCGGTACCGGAGCAACCGGTGTGGCCGCCGCGGAATCGGACTGAGGGTGTTCCATGATCGCTGCTCCCGAGAATGATGGGCGCGATCCCTTTACCGCACTTAGTACTAGACTTTACCATACAACGTACGAAGCGATCGTCTGGAGCGAGGATGCCTAAACCAGTCAATGAGAGTTCGAGGAAGCGCCGTGCTCCGCTCAGCCGCGAGCGGGTGCTAGTGGGTGCCGTCGCGATCGCGGACGCGGACGGGATCGGAGCCCTGACGATCCGCTCGCTGGCCCAGCATCTTGGCGTGAAGCCGATGTCGCT
Organism: uncultured Actinomycetota bacterium; assembly: GCA_963797165.1. GTDB lineage: Bacteria > Actinomycetota > Actinomycetes > Propionibacteriales > Propionibacteriaceae > Microlunatus. Next base: position 158,762 of record CAWCOM010000004.1, on the reverse strand, counting down.
GTACTACTACGTCGCCAACAAGAGTGAGATTCTCGACGCGATCGTCGACGTCGTGTTCAGCGAGATCGACCTTCCCACCGTCGACGGCGACTGGCGAGCCGAGATCCGGCTCCGCGCCACCTCGGCACGGCACGTTCTGCGGCGTCACTCCTGGGCGATCGGGCTCCTGGAGTCCCGCACCTCGCCCGGTCCCGACACCTTGCGGCACCACGACGCGATGCTCGGCACCCTCCGCGGCGCCGGCTTCTCCATCGAGATGACCGCCCACGCCTACGCCCTGATCGACAGCTACGTCTATGGCTTCGCTCTGCAGGAGGCCGCCCTGCCTTTCGACGGCCCGGACACCGTCACTACCGTGGCGGTGCCGATGATGGAACAGTTCCCCGACGGCGAATACCCGCATCTCGTCGAACTGGCCGCCCAGCACATCTTGCAGCCCGGCTACGACTTCGGCGACGAGTTCGACTTCGGGCTCAACCTGATCCTCGACGCCCTCAACAAGTCGATCCCTTCCAAGACTGATGTCTGACGTCGTGCGCGCGAGGAACCGACCGCCGTGCAGGCCGAGCCGCACAGCGCGACCAGGTCCATCGTCGGTCAGCGGAGGCAGGGTGGGAGCTGGGCGAGTGCGTCGTCGACGGTGAGGAGTGCGGCGGCGTTCAGCTCTTCAACCGGGACCCAGTCGGGGAAAGGAATCTCGGTCGTTCGGTGGGCGCCGGACGTGGTGTGCTCCTCATCGACCGCTGCCCCAAGCGTACCGCCGGGGGTACAGCTTCGTCGTCGTGCGGTAATTCTGACCGCCTATTTTGATCTTGCCCACGGCGACGTGGGGATCTCGACGGTCGGCGGGAGGAGGTCCCTGGGGAGGTCGCGTGGCCCGGGAGATGCGCGTCGTAGAACGGTCGCATCTATTCACGTAGCGTGCCAGAACGAGCGAGGGCAGCGATAGGCAAATGGAAATCGTCGACCGACCGTTCGACCCGGTGGCATTCGGGCAGGCGATCGAGGCCGGCGATGTCGGCTACCAGATAGCGCGTTATGCCGACCATGCTCAGGTTCAGGTACGGGAGGTCGATCCGAACGACACGTCGTCCCGTCCGATGCTGCAGCTGCTCGGTGCGCCGGCCATCCGGACGTGGATCCACGCCACGGCTGCTGAACGCGCCAAGCCCCCAATCGTCACGCTCGTTGTGGTCGGGGACCACCTCGTGTTCACCGCGCGATGGCGTCACCGCACTGGATCGGTCGACGTTGCGGACGGACCCGCTCGACCGTCGCCGTTCTGTGCGTCAGGGTGTCCTGACGGGCGAGGGATGGAGCCGGATTGAGGAGCGAGCCGCCTGGCTTCGTGGAGTCTCGTTCACAATCATCCACCGAACCGTTACTGGCGCCGTATCGGCTCGGTCTAGAGGCAGCGCGACGGGGCGTCCCCACGTTCCACCACGTCCGCGATCTCATCGAACTCCTCCAGGAATTTCACGCCTTTCAAGATCACCAGGGAAGCAATGTCGTACTCATCACCCGAAGGTCGTTCGTCTGTCCATCCGACGCCGACGGATCGTCGACTCTCCGAGGTTGAATGTCGTTCCTGGCTTGGTGGCGAGCGCAGGCAGGGACGGTTGGGCCACGACACCGGTCGCGGACCCAGGGCCGTGGTTGTCAGCTACGCGGTCGCCGACGATCGGGTGGTTGTTCGCTTACCCGAGTACAACGAGATCCGTCAGTACGCGCCCGGACGCCGGATCACGTTGAGTGTGAGCTGGGTGTGTGCCAGGACCCATATCCGCACCGAGGTCGTGGTCCGCGGGGTCGGCTTCGTGCCCGACCATCAGTCCAGCCTGGCGGCGGCGGTTGATCTCGGCGAGGAGTGGCCGCCCGGCATCTCCACGCAGTTGATCTGTCTCGATCTGGCCGTCGTCGAAGGCACCACCCAGCGCCTTCAAACGTGAGAGTTGTGGGACCGGTAGTGTGCGGCCGCGCCCTTTTTGAGCGGGGTAGTCGCGACGTAGGACGCGAGACCCGCCTGACACCCCGAGCCTCGCGTCGTCGATCTGACGTGGAGTCGAGCGGGGGATCGCCCCTAATCCGAATCGCACGCCATACCGGTTGGCGCTGCCACCAAGGCAGCATGTCTAGCCGCCGCCAGGTACCCTCGGAAGAACGCAGCTCAGAGGTACCTGACTTCAACCTACCCGTGTTGGTTGCGGATCGACGCCTAGTAATGGCTGCGTCCCATGGTGTGGTGGAGTTCCTGGGCCGGGGCAAGCCGCCGTCCGAGGCGGCATCGGTTCGACGGGTAACGCCAGGTCTGTAACCGGGACGTCCTGTAGTGGTAGCGCCCGGTCGTTTTCCGTGATGCTCCCAGATTTTCTGCGTTGCCGTGTCGTGGGGGGAGCGGTGGCTACTGTGTCGGTGTGCAGGCTGCGGTCCAGACCAGATACGGCCCACCGGACGTGGTTCGGATCGTTGAGGTGGCGAAACCGGCCATCGGGGACGGTGACGTTCTCGTCCAGGTTCATGCCACGACGGTGAATCGGACGGACTGTGCGTGCCGGGCTGCGAACCCGTTCTTCATGCGCTTGTTCACCGGGCTCCTCCGGCCAAGGGCGACGATCCTGGGGAATGAGTTTGCCGGGGTTGTTGAGGCGGTCGGTGTCGACGTCACAGCGTTTTCGATCGGTGAGAACGTGTTCGGCTACAACGAGGGGCCCTTCGGAGCCCACGCCCAGTACCTGGCGATTCCCGAGGCCGGGTCGCTGACGACCATGCCGGCGAACGTGACCTACGAGGCGGCGGCGGCCAGCACGGAGGGCTCGCACTATGCCCTGGCACACATCAGGGGGGCAAAAATCACCAGCGGGCAGGACGTCCTCGTCTACGGCGCAACGGGTGCCATCGGCTCGGCGGCGGTCCAGTTGTTGAAGAGTCTCGGGGCCAACGTGACGGCAGTCTGTTCCACGGATCACGTGGATTTGGTCAAGGGCCTGGGCGCTGATCGGGTCATCGACTACACGACCGAGGATTTCACCAAAGACGATCAGACCTACGACGTGGTCATGGACTCGGTCGGCAAGAGTTCCTTCAGCCAGTGCAGGCCGTTGCTGAAACCGGCCGGTATCTACGTCTCCTCAGAGCTCGGGCCGCATGCGCAGAATCCGTTCCGGGCGCTCATCGCTCCGCTTCAGCGGGGGCAGCGGGTGATGTTCCCCATCCCGATCGCATGACCAGGAGATGATGCGGTACCTGGGTGATCTGATCGAGTCCGGAGCTTTCACGCCGGTGATCGACAGAACCTATCCGTTGGACCAGATCGTCGAGGCCTACCGGTACGTCGAGACCGGGCAGAAGATCGGCAATGTCGTCATTACCGTCGATCACGCCGAATAGTGCTCCGCCGGTCGGCGCATACCGGGGTAGCAGGTCCGCACCCGCGGCCGAGGCGGCGATGAAGCCTGAGCTGGTGGCGCGACGGGTTGGATGGGATTTCATCGTGTTGTACGCATTGGCGTACATGGGCACGTGTCTGTTGTTCCTCGCGCCACTGTTGGTGACCCTGGCTTTGAAGGTCAATTCGCTGGTGGGGATCGATCAGGCCCCGAACAGCCTGGCCTTGGTGGCCGGGGTCGGCGCCTTGCTGGCGATGGTGAGCAATCCGTTCTTCGGCAAGATGAGTGATCGGACCTCATCGCGGCTGGGGATGCGCCGGCCCTGGATGGTCATCGGTGTGCTGGGCGGTTCCCTCGGCATCGGCATTGTGGCGATTGCATCCACCATCTCCGTCGTCCTGGTCGGATGGTGCCTTGCCCAGCTGTGCTTCAACGCACTGCTCGCCGCCCTGGTCGCGGTGCTGCCCGACCAGGTCCCCGCCCGTCAACGCGGCCAGGTCTCCGGCGTCTTGGGTGTCTGTCTGCCGATCGCGTCGGTGAGCGGCACCTTCTTGGTCCAACTGTTCACCGGCAACCAGATCGCCATGTTCGCCGTCCCGTGCGTGATCGGCGGGTTGTTCGTGCTCCTCTTCGCGGTCACGCTCAAAGATCGCCGGTTGATCAGGGAGGACCGGCCGGCTTGGTCGTGGCGGGAATTCGCCGGCACGTTCTACGTCAGCCCGCGGAAGAGTCCGGACTTCGGCTGGGCTTTCGCCAGCCGCTTCATGTTCGTCTTGGCCTACGCCTTCCTGACCACCTACCAGGCCTACTATCTGCTCGATAGGATCGGCAGCGCCGAGGCCGCGGTCCCGCACCAGATCTTCCTCGGAACCCTCGTTCAGTCCATGGTGCTGGTCGCCGCCTCCCTGCTGGCCGGGAAGCTGTCCGACCGGACGGGGCGTCGGAAGATCTTCGTCTTCGCCGCCTCGATCGTGTACGGCCTGGCGATGTTCGTGGTCGCCGTCGCTAGTGGCTTCAACGGTTTCCTCGTCGGCATGGCCATCAGCGGACTCGGTTTCGGCATGTACATGGCCGTCGATCTCGCGCTCGTGGTCGACGTGCTGCCGGACCCGGACTCCGCCGCCAAGGATCTCGGCGTGCTCAACATCGCCGGCGCCCTCCCCAGTTCCATCGCGCCGGCGATCGCACCGGTCATCTTGTTGATCGGTGGCGGCAGCTACAGCGTGCTGTACGCGGTCGCAGGGATCTGCGCGATCATCGGAGCGATCGCGATCCTGCCCGTCAAGGGTGTCCGATAGGCACGATCATCGCTACCCGCGGCGACCAGCTTTGCCCCAGAGGGTTTCGCGATGCCAACCGGCGTGTCACCGCCCACGGGTGTTGGTCGACGGGCGGAGGAGACTGACCTTTGAGGGGGTGGTGATGGCCGGGCCCTTGCTGGAGACCAAGCTCCACGTGCCGAGGCTCCGACGCGTTCTGGTAGCGCGGCCAAGGCTGGACGAGCTCCTGATCCGCGGGGCCCAGTCGGCGTTGATGCTGGTTCTGGCCGTACGTGGTTGCGGCGCTCAGGACGGCCGGGCCGAGGATCGGTGACGACGCGCTGTCGCTCCTGCAGTTGCCCCAGCCGCCGACGCTCGACGTGGTCCTCGCCACGCCGCTCAACGACCTCGACGCCTTGCCGAACGATGTGGTGCTGCTGCTCGACGACTGCACACCTCCATCCTGAGCCGACTGCATGACTCGCTGTGCGAAGCCGTCACCACCCAACACGGCGGCCAGGCCACGCTCGAGGCTCTCGACCGAGGAAACCTGTTCCTGGTCGCCCTCGACGACCGGCGCCAGTGGTACCGCTACCACCATCTCTTTGCCGACGCGCTGCACGCGCGGCTGCTGGACGAACAGCCCGACGCTCTTCGGGTTCTGCACCGACGAGCGAGCGACTGGTACGAGCAGCACGGCGAACGGGCCGAGGCGATCCACCACGCGCTGGCCGGTGCGGACTTTGAGCGAGCCGCGGAGCTGGTCGAGTTGGCGATCCCGGCTCTGCGCCAGGGCAGGCAGGACGCGACCCTGCTCCGCTGGCTGGAGGCGCTTCCCGACGAGGTCGTTCGGGTCAGGCCGGTACTGAGCATCGAGTTGGTCGGGGCCCTCCTGGCCGTGGGCAAGCTCGAGGGCGTGGAGGTGCGGCTGCGGGACGCCGAACGCTGGCTGGATGCGGCGACACAGGCCCTCACACACGAAGATCAAAACCTGGAGGTTCCAGCGCCGAGGGCGGCGGACGAGGTGGCCTTCCGCCGCCTACCCGGCGTGATCGCCATTTATCGAGCGGGGCTCGCCCAGCTCCGCGGCGACGTGGCAGGCACCCTGATCCATGCCGCCCGGGCGCTCAAGCTCGCCGATGAGGATGATCATGTCGGGCGGGGAGCGGCGGCGGCCCTCCTTGGCCTGGCCTACTGGACGAGTGCGGATCTCGATGCCGCGCTCCGTTGGTACGCCGCGGGCATGGCCAGTCCCTGGTCACGCTTTCGCTGCAGCTCTCTCTCATCGGTCGTCGTATCCGCGACGATCCCTTCGATGCGGAGCGGCTTGTCAGCTCGGCGAGCGACGAGTTGGCGCAGTCGCTGGAGGAGCTGCGCGAGCTCGCCCGCGCGATCCACCCGGCTGCTTTGGACCAGGGGCTCGACGTCGCGCTCGACGCCCTGGCCAGGCGCGCAGAGGTAGCAACAACGGTGTCTTACGAGCCCGGTCCCAGCCTGCCGGAGCCAGTCGCCTTCGCGGCGTACTTCGTGACGTCCGAAGCACTAGCCAATGTGGCCAAGTACGCGCACGCGTCGGCGGCGACTGTGTGCCTCCGGCGCACCGCAACCGGCGCCGTAGTCGAGATCACCGATGATGGGGTGGGGGCGCCGACCCGGCACGCGGCTCGGGGCTGCGTGGGCTCGCCGACCGCGTCGAGGCGCTCGACGGCCGCCTGAAAGTGTCCAGTCCGTCCGGTGCAGGGACAGTCATTACGGCCGAGCTGCCGTGTCGGGCGTTGACCGGCAGACTGACGGGTGCTGACGGCCGATCATCACGGACCCGCCTCCGCGCTCTGCGTCGATGTGCGCCATTCACCCGCGCAGAAAAGCCAACACCGCCAGGACGCGGCGGTTGTCGTCTGCGCCCTGGTGCAGGCCTAGCTTGGTGAATATCGCGCGCACGTAGGCCTCCACAGTCTTCGGACTGAGGTAGAGCCGCTCACAGATCGCCTGGTTGGATCGGCCTTCCGCCATCACCGACAGCACCCCGCGTTCGCGGTCGGTCAATGCGTCGAGTGGATTGCGCGCTCGTTTGCGCCCGACCAGCTGGGCCACAACTGACGGATCGATCACCAGACCGCCGACGGCAACCCGGCGCACGGCATCAGTGAACTCGGCGAGGTCTGCAACCCGCTCTTTGAGCAGGTATCCGGCCCCCTGGGCCCCGTCCTCGATCAGCGCCAAGGCGTACTCCGGTTCGATGTGCGCCGACAGGACGAGGACTCCCACGCCCGGATGGCTCTTGCGGAGCGCCCTGGCCGTGTCGAGCCCTTCGGTAGTGTGAGTTGGGGGCATGCGGATGTCGACGACGCACGCGTCGGGTGGATCATCGCGCACCAGGTGGAGCAACGCTTGCCCGTCTGCGACCTTGCCGGTCACCTCGAACCCGGCCTCGGCCAGGACCCGGGTCAGTCCCTCCCGGAACAACACCGCGTCGTCAGCAACCATCACCCTCATCCCCCGAGCGTCCCACTCGAAGGGGACGAGCGGTAACCCGTTCGCCGCGCCTTTAGCCTGCCGGGGTCACGGTCCTGCAGGTGGCACTCGATTCGGGACTGAGAGCAGGCGGCGCACCGCGTCTCCGCTGAGCTCTGCCTTGGCGATGTAACCGTGGGCGGGGCAGTCCTCGATCTGGGATCCGTAGTCCGTGGGTGATCGGCTTGACACCAGGACAACCGTGGGCGGGTGGATCCGGCTGGTGAGGACGGTGGCGACCGCGAAGCCATCAATATCCGGGAGTTGAACGTCCAGCAGCACGAGGTCGGGGCGCAGCACACCGAAGGCGCGGATCGCCTCGGCCCCGTCGGCGGCCTCCCCGACGATGTCGAAGCCGTCCGCCGTCAGGACCTGGCGCGCGATCGATCGGAAGGGCGCATGATCGTCGACAATCAGTACCCGGGTGGGCCTGACCGGATTCTCATTCCTTGTGAGGCCTGCGGCGACCGGGTCTCCCTCGGCACCGAGAGATTCGTTTCTCGGGTTATGGCCGGCTGTCTCACACACTGGGTGCCGCGGAAAGTCCCACCAGATTCGCGCTCGCCTCCAGAGCCGTGCTGCGACCGCCTGGTGGTTGTTGCTGCGAGTGGATGATTTCGTGGCTCGCCGGTTCGCGAAGTAGCGACCCGACACCTCCTCGAGCTCGAGAGCTGACGTCAGGTGGATCGACGTGGCAGCGCCCTGAACTGGCGACTTCATGACGGGTCGCAGGAGGACGACGAGGAGTCGCTGGATGCATGCGGGGTCCTCCGCTCCGAAGGATGTCCGCACTACGTCGGGATGCGGCGCGTTGGCGGCTACTGCGCTCCCACGGATTCTTCTGACCAGCTGATAGGTGAACAAGACCTTGGCGAGCTTGGATTGGCCGTAGGCGCGGCCGCCACTGTAGGACAGTTCGCCGTGGAGGTCGTCGAAGTCAATGCGTCCCGTGGTGTGGGCGTTGGAGGTGACGGTGACCACGCGGGCCGGGGCGCTCCGCTCGAGCCGGTCAAGGAGCAGGTTGGCTAGCCGCCGCACCTGCGCCTGGGAGGACAGATCCGCGACGAACATCTCGACATTCATGCCTTGACGGTGCTCCCTTAGTTGTGCGGTGACCCGCCGAACGACGTCGGCGGGTCACCTCAGCGCGAACCTGTGTCGTCAGTCGTGGTCGGGGACGTTGAATCCCTTGACAATGAGCCAGACCGGGAGAATGAACTCGAACAAGGCGCCAGGGACCAAGGCAACGAGGCCGATCCCCTGCGTCATATCAACCACGTTGAACATGTCCAGGACGGTGCCCGCCAACAGTGTCGGGTAGGTGACGAGGCCGAGGATCGCGAGCCAGCGCGGGATCAGCCTCGACCGGTACAGCAGTGTGGCCATGCAGATCCCCGCTGCACCGGTGGCGATATAGATCATCAGAATGGCCACGTGGTGCTGCGCCTGCAATAGCGCGCCAAGACTCGACGAGGCAGACTTATCAACCGTGCCGTCGCTCAGTCCGGTTCCGAGCTGGATCGCCAGGAGGGGAACCGCCAGATAGAACAGGGTCGCGGCAAGTTCGGTGACCCGGAAGCCGACGTGGGCTAGTGCCAGCGCTTCGCCGTGGCGTTTCAGCAGCGGGAACAGAAGCACGGCGATGCCTACCACCCCGAACTGCCCGAACAACAGGAGCGCGCCGGTGGCCCACATGGTGGTCTGGGATGCTGCGTCGACCAGGAAGTTCGGCTGGCTCAGCAGCCGGGAGTTGATCGCCTCGGCGAAGATGAACGCGGCGGTTGCAGTGAGGAAGAGTAGCCCAACAAAGACGGCAGTCTTCCTACTGGATGTGGACCGCGTTCCCCCCTGTGGCAAGGTCCGAGCATCAATATTCGGTGTAGTTACAGTGGACATTTGGAGTCTCCTTGTTGTGAATAGGAATCGGCGCGGGACGAACGTGCGTCGAAAAAGATCGCGAGATGGCTGCATCCACACCACCAGGTGAGCAACCAGGCGAGTGCATGCGTCGTGGCAGTGCGCGGCGGTTCGGCGAATTCCGGGAAGGTCAGCCCGTCACGTGCGCGGACAGTCCCATCGCACGTGCGGGCGAACCGCTCGTAGGGTGGGCGAGTGCCGATCGCGTCTGGCAGCCGACGATCGCCGGTGCCTCATGAACCAGCTCGTCGCTCTGGATGGCCTCCACCATGAAGCGGGCAAAGTCCACCCGTCGCGTGAGGTTGCTTTCGAGGATGGGGTCCCCTACGTGTCGGCTCCACACAGGCAGGCCCTGCGGCTCGCCCTCCTCCAGGTCGCTGCCGCGCACGACGGTCCACCGCGTATCGCTGGCGAAGATCCGCCGGCTCGCCTCCACCTGGTCGTCGAGATCGATGAGACGGAAGAATCGCGCGATCCGGCCCGCCACGTTCACCAGCGCCTTGACCTTCCAGGAGTACACGTCCTGGCCATCGCGCGTGATGTGGTAGCCACACGAGAACACCAGGCGAGCCCCCGGACGGGCCAGGTCGAGTACCGCCTGGGCTGTTCCCGACGAGTAGTGCCGGACCCCTCTTGGGACCAACACCGTCAGGACGGCGTCACAGCCTGCGACCGCGCGCTCAATTACCTGTCGGTCGTCCGTTGCTCCCGGAATGATCCTGATACGCCCCGAGTACTCCTCGAGCTTGTCGACACTGACCTCGCGGCACACTGCGACTACCTCGTAGCCTCGGCCCAGCGCGTGCTGCACCATGTACCGCCCGAGCTTGCCCGAGGCCCCCACGATGCAGACCCGTGGCCGGGCCCGGCCACCCGCGTCGCTGCTGTCCTGCCCTGCGTCCATGGCTTCTCGCCAAGCGGGACCCGGTGTACTCATGTCGTCTCCTATCGGGAATACGATCAGACTCCCGCTAAAGCCGAGGCGAGGTAATCAGGCCACCCCTGTCGGTCCACCCCGGGTTAACCCTGTGCCGGACCGAGGGGTCGCGGCGCGTGCGTCGACCACGCGGCGTCAGGGTCCAGCCGATCTAGGATCGGGATCCGCGACTCCAATGTGTGCATCCTGGCCACAGTTGCCGATGGCCATCCGGACACAACCCCCCACCCGGACTGCGTCACGGGCCGGCGGCGGGCTGGGATCGCGACACGATGGTGGCTCAGGTCTTCGAACGAGCAACGCGCGAAATCGATGCGCGAACCCGACGCTGCGACCGCAGCGTCGGGAGGGGCTGCGGAGTCGGCTCGCTCAGTCCCGGGACTCGACCGGCATGCTTCCGGATGAATCGTTGTCGGCCCTGGTTCGGCTTCAGGCGGGCGTGCACGAAGCTCAGGCAGCGACTGAGCGTCGACTGGTCGAGCTGGCCGGACAACGGGGAATGAGTCTGCGTGAGGCTCGGGCGGAGTTTGTCGAGCTCCGGGCGCAAGCCCCTCAGGGGCGGCAGCGGCGCGCCAACGCCGACGAGCTGCGCGACCTTGGGGGCGATGCCGACCGACCCGGCGACCCGTTACGCGATCGCCACCATGCAAGAACGGCCCCCGTTGCATGCTCCGGTTCGGCAGGTCCAGCAGTGGCTGCTGGTCACCGGCCACACCCAGTTCTCCCACCTTGGGTTCAGCGAGTTCTCCAACAGGGTCGAGTTCCGCGGCCACGACGGCACGATCGTCGCGGTCACCGGCACGCCGAGAGCCTCGATCACCGCTGCAGGATGCGGCCGTCGACCGCTCACGGCCGAGGTCGCCGACGGCCTGGCCGCCCCCCCTCCCCCCTTCCTCTCCCCCTCCCCCTCCCTCCCCCCCTCTCTCCCCTTTCCCCCTCTCGCTCCTCCCTCCCCTTCCTGCCCCCCCTCTTCCCGCTCGCGCCGCCCGCGGTCGTCGCGTCGGCCGCCCGCTGCGTGCGCCCGGCCGTCCCCACTGCCGCGTCGCCGACACGCCCGGCAGTCCGTCACCACCTGAGCCAGCCGGACGGCTCGCCGGCGACGTGACCGCACGGCACAGCGCCAGGGCAGCGCACTCCCAGTCCACGTCACGACCGCCCGCGCGAGCGCGGACTGCCGGGCCCGCGGTGTCGTTCTGTCCCCCGGAGGCGTCGGGCGGTCACCAGGCCGGCCCGGACCGTCAGTCCGTCGGCCGAGGGCGCCTGTCACGGCCTCGCGCGCACCCGGTTCGGTGTCGAGCTGGAGTTCACGGACAGCTACACCACCCGCACGAGGTCGCCGACCGGCGCGACCGCCGGTCTGCCGCGGGCCTCCACGCCGGCTACCACACGCGCCGTCCGCGTTTCCGCGGGGGGACCGCTGGGAACGACGCTCCGTCTCCACGGCGGCTGTCACCGCTCCCCGACCCCGACAGCTGGGCCGGCCACAGGCGCACCGCGTCCGTGACGACCACCGACTACGCCTCACACACCACGTCAGGTGACCTGACCCAGTGATGGCCCGACCGACTGATGGTCTGACCGGCTGATTTGCCTGACTGTCAGGTGCGCTGACCGTCAGGTGGCCGTCGGCGGGTGCTGTTCCGCGTCGGCGGCGGGATCGACCGCATAGCGCAACCGCGCGAACACCTCGCCGTTGACTCGCGCCTCCAGCAGCCGCAGTCGGGGCGGTGTGGCGATCCGTCGCGGAAGCAGCGGCGATCCAGCGGCGAGAGTGACCGGGGCGATGTCCACGATCACCTCGTCGAGCAGGCCGGCATCGGCGTACTGTCCGGCGAGGTCGCCACCGCCGACGATCCAGATGTTCTTCCCGCCCGCCGCCGCGAGCTGGTCGGGATACACATCGGTGACGGCGCCGGAGGCGAGGCGAAGATCGGCACCTTCGACGACGGGCAGCTGGCGGCTGCTGAACACCCAGGCGGGCTGTTCGTACGGCCACGCCTCCGGCTTGTGGGCCAGCCCGAGCTCTGCAAACACCCACTCGTACGTGGTCGAACCCATCACCAGGGCTCCGACGTCGGCGATGAACTCGGCATAGCCGGTGTCGTCGCCGTCGCCGAACTGGAGCAGCCAGCTCAGCGAGTTGTCCGGGTCGGCGATGAACCCATCGAGGCTGGTCGCGGTGTAGTACTGAACGCTCACTGAAGTATTGTCCGGCTCGCGCCCGCTGCGCGCCCTCGAGACGCCGACTTTCTCGGACCTGCAGTGAACAACGGATGGACTTGTGTGGTGAGTACCAACGACAAATCCATCCAGTCCTCCGGACCTCAGGCCAGTCGGGCGCGGACCCGGCCCTCCATCACCTGTTGCAGCAGCTCGACCGTCTCTGGATCGAGATCCACGCCCAAGCTTCGCGCCTGGGCGGCGAGCTGCAGGGTCAGGCGCTCGGTCTCAGCGCGGTTGCCCGCCAGGTGCTCGGTCCGGATCCGGGCCGCCAGCAGGAGCTCGTCGCCGGGAGCAGCGGCCAGCGCCCGGGCGGCCGCCCAACGAGCGACCTCCAGATCGCCGGCCTCATTGGCCCGGGCCGCCAGCTCGACGCCGATGTCTCGCACGGCAGAGCTCATGTCGGTACGCAGCTCCTCCGCCCAGTGCCACTGGCCCGGGGCTGCGTCCGCCAGCGGTGCCCCGCGGACGAGGTCCAAGGCCGATCGCAGGCCGCTGTCGCTGGTCCGGTTCACTCCGGCCGCGGTGAGGATCTGCAGCCGCTGCCAGTCGGAGCTGACCGAGGCGTGCAGCATGATCCGTCCGGTGTAGGCATCGGGTAGGTACGCCTGGCCGTCTTCCTCGGCGCCGAGCCAGGTCCGCAGCCGACTCATGTTGGAGCGCCTGGTGCCTTCAGCCACCAGCAGCGCGGAACCCATCGCCTGGGCAGTCGTACCGGGATGCTCCAGCAGCCACCCGCAGTACTCCAGGCACTGCTTCGCAGCGCGCGGTGGCAGCTGTCCGCGAGCGCCGACCATGTCGATCGGGCCGAGCAGGAGCAGCACGGGATGATCCGGCGGGATGTCCCGCCCGATCACCGGATTCTGTGCCATGTCCCGCCCGTTCTCGTCGTCGCTTCCTGTCGCCCAACCCGCTGACCTCCTGGCGAGGTATGCGATGTTGTCCCCGCCGGAGGTGTCCGGCGGTGGATCCGGCGGTTCGGTGTCGTCGGCCCACCACGGCGCCGGCGTGGTCTCGAGGCTGCCTGTTGCGGCGATAAGCGAGACCACGGCGACCTCGGCTGCCGGCGGCAGCTGCTGCGGAGTGAGCCGCAGATCGACGGGTTCAAGGACGGCGTCCGTCGGCCCGAGCCTGATCGCCCACGGCGCGCCGAGAACCTCCCCGACCACGACGATGGCGACGGTGGGGCGTGGTTCGTGGGCCACCAGCGCGACGAACCGCCGCTGCTGCTCCGAGTCGAGCGGCCGGCTGACGAGGACGACCTCCGGTGCCCATGGATCGCTGAGATCGGGATCGATCCGGTAATGGCCGGCGGGCCCATCGGGCCACTGCTCCCGCTGCGCCCTCGCCCGCGCCTCGAGGTGGTCCAGCAAGGCGTCCACGTCGTCGGTGGTGGTGACGTTGTGCTTGTCGAGCGCTTCGGGCAGACCCGCTCGTTCGCCGACGACGGTGAGGATCATCTCGTCCGCCCACGGGGCGAAGGCGAGCTCGAGGGTCATCGCCGCGAGTAGGCCCTCGGCTCGTTGCCGATCGCCGGTCAGGCAGAGCAGGCCCAGCTCCTCGAGATTGACCAGCACGTTTCGCGATTCTCCGTCCGAGCCCAGGCCGACCAGCGTGGGATAAGGGCGGATGGCTTCCTGGACCCCGGGGACGCTGTCGAGATAGAGCGCATCGGACGGCGCGACGGCCCAGCCGTCTGCATTGCGGGTGAATCCGAGAGGAGCATCGTCGAGTGGACCATCCATGGTCAGGTCGATCGACTCGGCATCGAAGCGCACCACGCTCAGCCGCGGTACCGGCTGTGCTGTGCGCCGGCAGTGCACGCCGATCGCTCGGACGGTGGTGTCGACCGCTCGGAGATCGAGTGGACGCTGGCTCGCACCGAGCGCCACCTCCGCCTCGGTAGCCGCAGCCTCCGGCTGCATGATGCGGCGACCCACGGGCCTGGCATGCAGTTGGAGGCGGCGCCGGTACGCGAGCCCGCTCAGGAGACCGGCGGCCAGCAGGCCGCCGACTCCGGCGAAGGAAGCGAGACGTACAACCGGCAGACCGGTCGTCGATTCGGAAGGGTCTGCTGCGCCGACCGGGACAGGGACCGCCTCGCCGGCCGCGGTCTCCTGGGCATCGGCCGTCGAGCTTGCCTCTGCAGCGGGCTCCGTCGGAATGGAGGTCGTCGAGGATGTCGACGTCGATCTCGTGGTCGATTCGGCCGGATGATCGTCCTCGTCGGCCCCGCTCTGCTGGTCGGTCCCGCTCTGTTGGTCGGTCCCGCCGTGTTGGTCGGTCCCGCCGTGTTGGTCGGTCCCGCCGCGTTGGTCGGTCCCGCCGTGTTGGTCGGTCCCGCCGCGTTGGTCGGTTCCGCTCTGTTGGTCGGTCCCTCCTTGACGGTCCGATCTGCTGTGTTGGTCGGGGCTGCTCTGTTCGTCGGACTCAACCTGCTGGCTCGGCTGGGCCCGCTCGTCCGCGGACGTCGTAGGCGGTTCCGACTCGACTGGTGGCGTGGTGGCCTCGGAGTGCGCGGTCGCCGCCTCGTCGCCGGTCTTCTTCTGGTCGCCGGCCTCACGCCTGGTCTTCGCCGGCGCGGCGTCGGTGCGGGGGATCGCGAGCACGGTCCCCACCGCGAGCTCGTCGGGATCGTCGAGCACGGCACGGTTCGCCCGGAAGAGCTCAGGCCATTGCGAGGCGCTGCCGAGCTCCCGTTCCGCGATCGCCGAGAGGGTGTCACCGCGCCGCACGGTCGCCGTCGGCTGGTCGGCGGTAGCCTTCGTGACGGCGTCGGGGATGTTGAGCTCCCAGCCGACATCGAGTCGGTCCGGTCCACCGCTCAGGACGTGCCGGTTGGCCTTGGCGATCTTGCGCCACTCCATCCCGTCGCCGTAGTACTGCTCGGCGAGCGACCAGAGATCGTCCCCAGGCTTGACGGTGTGGACCAGTGCCGAGTGCCTGCTCTCGGGCGACGCCTTCGCGGTCCGACTGACCTGGGTCGCGACTCCCGTAGCCGGCGGGTCGGCAACCGGAGGCGGATCGGCGGCGGGCGGCGTCGTGCGCACGGACTCGCCGACCATCACGGGGGCGTGGCTCGCCGGCGACCCCTCGGGCGTCGGCTGGGCCGGGCTCGGATCCGCTTGGGCCACCGGGGCCGTAGGAACGAGTGCGATCACCGCGATCAGCAGGGCGGCAGCGAAACGCTGCGGCGCGGCCAGGCCTGGGACTCGGAGCCGAAACCGCCGGTGCGACACAAGTCCGACAGCTTCAGCGAGCACCGACACCGCGAAGACCAGCCAGCCGAGCCAGCCGATCACGGTGAGCAGCACAAGCAGAAGACGCCCGTCGTCGGGCTGAAGCAGTACCTGGACGATCGGCGCTCCGGCCCACGTGCTCGGCCACACGTCCCTACCGAGCAGCACAAGTGCAACGGGCACGCCGACCAGGCCGAGCAGCAGGCCCAGCAGCGCACCGACACCGCGAACGATGCGACTCACTGGCTGACTCCCTTTCGCTGGATCCGATCGGTCCCGACCTCGACTGCACTAGCACTCATTCGGCACCGGCTCACGTACCGATCAGGCGCATCAACGCAGCCACCATGAAGATCGCGCCGAACACCAGCGCAGGCAGCGTCATGTAGATGGTCATGCCCTCCGCGGCCGCGCTGGCCTCGATCTGCTCGCGGGACAGGTGCGCGTCCCGCAGCTCCCGAACTCGGGCTCGCAGAGCCCCGGACAAGGCCGCGCCCGACTCGTCCAGCTGCATCACGTCGGCCACGTCGTTGAGCTCGGGCAGGCCGAGCTCGTCGGCCAGCCGGCGCAACTCACCGTACGGTGAGTGCTGCTCGAGCCGAGCGCGCTCCAACGCCGTCCGCATCTGGACGAACAGCGGTGCGTCACTCACCTGCGCGGCGTTGGAAAGGGCCTGGGTCGCCGACGCGTTCGCGAGGCGCTCGAGGGTGACCAGATCGATGAAAGTCAGCAACGACTCGACGGCCGAGGACTGGGCGGACTTTGTCGTTCGACTCAGCTGCAGGTCCGGGACGAAGAACCCGATCACGGCGCCGATCGGTGCGGCTATCGCGGGAACGTACAGCGGGATGTCGAACGCATAGCCCGCCATGAACCCGACGAGGGTCGGTAGCACGGCTCCGGTGACGGTGAGCGCTGCCTTGTCCCCGTAGAACTCTGCAACCGTCCTGCCTTGCAGGCGCAGCGCGGTCCGGGTGCGATCGGACACTCGGAGCCGGAGCCGGCGGACCACCCAGCTGCCCAGTCGATCGGAACGGGTGAACGCAGTCAGGTCGATCGACTCGACCCCGGAGCGTGGACCGTCTGGATCGAGCCGGTCGAGGGCATCGGCCAGCCGCGGCGTGCCGGGTAGCACGGCGACGACGAGCGCGATCAGTCCGGCGGCCAGCAGGACGCCGGCCAGCACGGCGTACGAGGTCGTCACGACGTCCCGCCCGGAGTGGTGGTCCGGCTGATCAGGATCCGGGCTCGCGGCTGCTGTTTCGCCTTGCGGCGCATCAGGATCAGCGAGCCTGCGTACATGGCGAGCAGTGCGACCAGGATGACCTGGCCGAGCGGGGTGCGGTAGGCGGAGAAGAAGGTCGGGTTGAAGACCGCGACCGCGCCCAGCGTCAGCAGGGTGATCACGGTGACCTGCCTGACGACCGCGTACGGCTTCGCTCGTTCGGTCTCGATCACCCGTCGCGCACGGAGCTGGTCCTGCAGGCTGTCGGCGAGCGCGAGCAGGGTGACGGATGCGCCCACGGATCCCCGGTTGGCGGCCAGGATCAAGGCAGCGACCACGGCGTCGGCGTCGGGGGAGTCCAGGTCGTCGGCGAATCGGCGCAGGGCGTCGGCGGTGTCCCAGCGATTGTTCAACCGGGCGATCAGCCCGGCCAGGGGTTCGCGGATCCCCGGCGGCGCGGTACGCAGCGAGCGTTCGGATGGCGTCCGTGATCGACTTGCCGGTGGCCAGCGTCGCCGCCAGGGACCGTAGCCACCGGTCGAGGGCTTCCATCAGCGCGACGTCGCGCTGTACCGGCATCCGGAGCAGCACCGGCAGACCCAGTGCAAGCAATGGGAACAGCACGACCGACAGGGTCCAGCCGGTGACGACGGCGAGCACCAGTCCGACGGCGATGCTGCCGCCGAGCACCAGGTCGCGGCGCCGACCGGCGGAACCGGCGGGGCGCCGGCTGAACCGCGCCCACCGATCGATCAGCGACCGCCGGGGTCCGGCCGAAGCTTCCGCGGACCACGATCGTCGAAGGCCGAGCACGATCGCGAGCGCACCGCCGACGAGCAGCATGCCCGCGACCGCCGCGACCGGGGTCATGGTCGCTCTCCCGCGCGGTCCAGATCACGGTGGAACGGCAGCAGCTCCGCTTCGAAGTCGGCGTCGGGGTAGAAGCCGGCGGGCCGGCCTCGCCCACCGGTCGCGTGGTACGTCAGATGCGTCACCGGTCGCCCGGACTCGATGGCACCGGTCACCTGACGGATCTCCGAGATGTAGCGGCGCCGGGTGCCGCCCTTCCACGACTCGTCCAGCAGCGTGACGAAGATCAGCAGATGCACGTTGTGGGCGATCTGGCGATAGGCCTCGTCGATGGTCAGTACGCCGCCCTGCGCCACCCGGGAGGCGAGCCGGTCCATGATCGACGCCGCCGAGTGGGAGTGGGTCGTACTCATGGTCCCAGTGCCCGCCTGCATGGCCTCGAACATCGCCGCGGCCTCGCCGCCGCGCACCTCGCCCACGATCAGCCGGGAGAGGTTCTGCCGAAGCGCCTCGGGCATCAGGTCGGAGATGCCGAACTCGCCGACACTCGTGCCGCCGGAGATCTCGCCGTGCCCCGTCCGAGCCTGCAGGGCGAGGATGTTCTCCCGCCCGGGCTGCAGGTGGGTCATCAGCTCGTAGTCGGTCTCCAGCGTTCCGAAGCGTTCATTTGAGGGGATCGAGTTGATCAGCGCGCGCAGCAGGGTCGTCTTGCCGGCTCCCTGGTCACCGGCGATCACCATCGACTTGCGGGCGAGTACGGCGGCATCCAGGAATCGGGCGACCTCGGTCGACATCATTCCGGTATCCGCGAGATCGCTCAGGCTCACCTGGGTCAGCAGGTGCTGTCTGATCACGACGCTGGGCCGGTAGGACAGACCGAAGCCGATGGCGTGCAGCCGGAACCGTTCGCCCAGGGCGATCGTCATCGTCGGGTGGGTGTCGTCGAACGGGCGAGAGGGCTGGCTGTTCTGACCGAGGAAGCGGATGGCTTCGACCAGCTCGTCGTCGGTGTCGGCGACCGGCGGCATCGTGCGCCGACGACCATCGCCGTACTGGACCACCACCGAGTCGCAGCCGTGGATCTCGATGTTCTCCACGTCCGGCAGCTGGAGCAGCGGCTGCAGCCTGCCGTAACCGAAGACGGCGTCCTCGACCGCTTGGACGTACGCCACTTCTTTGCCGGTCGACCACAGCTGGGCACCGTCGCGGTGGAGGGTCCGAACGTGGTCGCCGACGACGCGGCGGATGACGGACCGCCCCATCAGGACGTGGTCGTCGCGGCTGAGCGACCGGTGGTGCTGTCGCTGACGGGCGTCGGCCTCGTCGGTGATGGCCGACGATGCTTGGCGACGCAGTTCCACGACGTCCGCCCAGTCGACCTCGTCAGGATCGAACGTGCCGCGTTCGGCGATCTCGTGGGCGCTGAAGATCCCGAACGCCTCGGTCGAGGCCCGTCCCCCGGTGCGCAAGGGCCGGTTCTCCACAGCGTGCTCGGCGAGCAACGGCACGTCGTCGAGCGCGATCGGACGGATCTCGTCGGAGCTGTTGTCCATGGTCACACCCGGACCCGGTCGGTGCTGCGTCGGAGATTCGCGGCGATCGCGGTGGTCGCGTCGGCGAGTGAGCGGGCGAGTGCGGAATGGTCGAAACGCCGTGGCCGCGGGCGCCCGTCGGACAGGTGGGCCGCGCCGGCCACGTCGTACGCGATCGTCGCGATCACCTTCGAGTCGAGAGCGCGGCCGATCTCCCCAGCGGAGTAGGGCCGGTCCGGTCCGACCACCAGCAGGCCCGGCGGCTCGTCGGCGGTGGTCGACCGCGCCTGGTCGAGCAGGGTCGTGCGGTGCACCCGAGCGGACGTGACCGCTCGCAGGTCTGAGCCGAGGACGAGGGCGATGGTGGCAGCGGATTCCACCAGTGGGATCGGCAGACCCTGGGCGCCCATCCGACCGGCATCGACGATGACGTCGAAGCCGGCGTCGTCGAGCCGTTCGAACGCTTCCACCAGGTCCGTCCAGACGCCGCCGAACAACGCCGCGCTGCCGGGCTTGGTGAAGCCAGGCAGCAACAGCCGGCTCGGCTGGGTGTCGTCGGTCAGCGGGACCGTCTGATCGATGACGACTTCCTCCAGCGGGCGGCGGTCGCGGTGGGCCTCGGCGACCCGCAGTAGGCCCTTGCCGCCGGCGCCGCGTCCGCCGAGGAAGCCCGCCAACACGGCCTGGTGTGCTCCCGGGTCGCAGTCGGCCAGCACGACCGAACGGGGCCAGTTGAGCGCGAGACCGACCGCCGCCGTCGTCACGCCCGGCGACCCCGCGGTCGAGGTCAGCAGCAGGATGCTCATCTCGTCCTCACTTGTCCGCGTCGCGGAGCACGGCAATTCGGTCCTGAGCCCCCAGCTGGGCGATCGCCGGCGCATCCGCGGCCGCCACATCCACGTTGAGCAGGACCGATGTGCCGTCGGCTCCGGCGGTGACGTCGACGACCCGACCGAAGTACGCCGTCGATGCAGCGGCAGTCTGTCCGGCGGGCTGGTCACCGGAAGGCAGTGCGACCAACCGGACCGGTGCGCTCGCAGTGAGCAGGCCGAGTGGGGCCCTTCCCTGGCTGAGCTTCAGACCGACGACGGCACGTCCGGTGGACGGCATGGCCTGGGCCTCGGCGGCCGCGGCCGGGACCAGCGAACCTTCCACGAGGTCGTACGCAGCGCGCTTCCCGACCAGGCTCGACAGGTCCGCGGCCGGGACGGTGCTGACCTTCGTCGCCCCGCTCACCGTGGTCGTGGTGAGGTCCGTCGTCTGGATGACAGCGCCCCGGTTGACGGTCTTCGCCATCGCCACCACCGCGGACTGCGCGGCCACCTGGGCGTAGATCACGTACGACAACAGCCCGCCGAGGCACAGCGCGACGACTCCGAGCGCGATCCAGCGGGGATTGCGCCGACCGGCGATCCTTGGCGGCTCGGGCAGGCGGCTGGCTGGTTCGGCCGGGGGACGTCGAGAGCCGTCCGGGTCGATGCCGTCGTCTGTCGCTGACCGGCGCAGCCGCGGCAGCCCTCGCGTCGCAGTCTTGATCTTGGTGTCCATGCTCATCGTTGTGCCTCGGGGGTTTCAGCGGTCGTGACCGGTAGGGACGATGTTGGCGTCGGCACTTCCGGTGCCGATGACGCGGTCGATGCCGATCACGGAAAGGAAGATCGTGTCGGTGGAGCTGGACGTGCGAACGGAGACGATCCCGTTGTCGACCGACACCTGACCGGTGACGTCGGGCTGGCCGGCAAGGTAGGACTTCGCGGCGAGCACCGCTGCCGACGCGGAGTCGTTCGCGGCGAGCTCCTGGGTGGCGGCGGCGTTTCCAGCGGCTCGAGCCGCACCGGCGGCGGCAGTGTCCGCGCGACTCACGGCGTCCACCTTCTGGCCGCCGTCGATCACCAGGCCGGCGGTCAAGATCATCGCCGCCATGACCAACAGGGCCAGCAGGCTGACCGACTGGCCGCGCTCGTCACGCTCCTTGCAGACCTGCTGTGGCGCGGTCATCATCGCGCCCGATAGGTGTCGAGCGCGGACGCCTCGGTCCGCGTCACCGTCATCGATCCCGGTATCCCGGGCAGCAGGACGTCGCCGAAGGTGACGGTGCAGCTCACCGTGGCTCGAACGGTCGCGGGCGCCCCGACCGAGACGGCGAAACCGCTCGTGTCGATCGACGTGGACCGGTCGGCGCAGTCCAGACCGCCGGTGGCCAGCGAAGATCGGGCGGCATCGCGCCCCGCGACGCCGGCCGCGCCGGCGGTGCGTTCGAGGGTTGCCGCCCTGGCAGCGGCCTGGGCGGCCTGGGCGACAGTGCTCTTCGCGAACCAGATCCGACCGCCGGCGATCAGCAGTCCGAGCATGATGATCAGCGCCGGCACGATGATGACCAGCTCCACCGTGACGGCACCGCGCTCGTCTCGATCGGCAAGGCTCATGGTTGCGTCGCTCTCTCCAGTGGTGCGGCTGCCTGCTCGGAGATCCGAGCCAGACCGAGGTCCAGCATCAGCGGTGCTCTGCCACTGACGATCACCTGGACCTGGGTTCCGCTGCGATGGGTTTCCACGGTGACGTCGTCGAGGCCACCCGCGTTCGCCAGTCGGGCAGAGGTGTCCCGAGCCTCGGCGGTGCTCCCGTAGCTGCCGCGGGCGATGTCGACACCGGCCGCGGCGGCCCGGGCGGCGACGGTATGCCCGTGCACCCAGATGCCGGCCTGGATGATCCCGAGCGTCACCAGCATGAGCACGGGGAAGATGACGGCGTGCTGCACCGACTCACTGAGCCCGCGCTCGTTGCGCTTGCTGATCATCGTCAGGGCATGTGGCTCTTGACGTACACGGTGATCGCTGTGATCACCGCGAACGCCACACCGACGGCGCCGGCGAGCAATATCGCGTTCTCCGTCGACTGGGTCAGACCGCGCTCGTCGCGCTCGGCGTGGCGGAGGAACACGAGGGTGCCGACCAGCGCCGTGGTGAGCTGCTTGATCATCGGGGGAGCCTTCCTGGAGTTTCGGTAGAGGGGACTAGCCGATCAGCGGACGAGGACTTGCAATTCGCCGACGGGGACTGTGGTGGTTGCGTTCTGGACGTACGGGAGGGTGCCGGTCGTGCCGTTGATGTTCCAGTCGACCGCCCAGTGGGTCGTAGCGGTGACGGTGTAGTTGCCTTTCGGCAGGGATGGCTTGGTGTAGGTGTAGCCGCACGTAGGCGACGGCTTGCCGGCTGCGACCGCCTTCGTCCAGCGGGTGCCGGTTCCGGCGCAGCTGACCGTATGACCATCACCCATGGTGAACGTGATGCTGGTGATGCGCGCATCGAGCGACACCGACAACGGGCCGTCCGAGTCCGTCACCGGCACCGGGTCCGTGGTGCCGTCGACCCACAACCACAGCGGGTACCCCACCGCGGCCATCTTCCAACGATTGATCGACGGCGGTGGCCCGACCGAGGGCGTCGGCGCCGGTCAGCCGTAGGCGGGCGAGTGCCTGTGCGAGCGACCACGTTCGGATCGGCGACCGGTGCGGTGCACACCGGACGTCCGCAGGACGAAATACGGGCCTGGCGTGACGCGCGCTCCATCGGTGAGGCCGCGGGACGCAATCAGTCTGAAATTGCCACGTCCTCCGTCGGCGGACGGCATCGCAGCTGCGTCTGAGTCGTGCAGATCCGCTACTGCTCGTCGCCGTCGCAGCCAGTTCGTCGCCCTGGCTGCTTGACGAAATCGCCGCGGCGCAGCTGTCGGCGGCACTGCGCGATTCCGAGGGCAAGCGGCGAGACGCCGAACAGCGAGAGCGCCGACCATGTCCTCATCACGGTCGCATGATTTCACCGTCCTTGTCGTCTGATAGGTCCCACAGCTTCCAGCGCCCGCCCAGCTTGTCGCACCTCGACGGTCGAGGTCCCGATCGAGCCCGTGCCGAGTAGCTTGCCCTTGCGGTCGTAGATCGCGGATGTCCGATGCCGTCCTCGCAGGTGTCGAGCGTCAGGCTGGTCGGCTGCGTAGCTCCCGTGCCGCACCTAGGCGATCTTCGAGCGTGCCCGTTGATCGTGCTTCTGATCTCGTATTGCTGTCGCAAGCCTCGTCGCCGCGTCTTCGAGGTAGCGGCCCGGCCGCCGGTGTCCTTCAACACCTGCGTCGGCTCCTTGGCGCCACCAGCAGTTCGCGAGCCGGTCGTACTCGGCGCTGAACGTCCGGTAGGCCTTCTCGGCTGCCTCGAAGTCGAGGCGCGTCTGCTTCTCGAGCTGGGTCTCGGTCGGCGTGGCCGACGGCGTCGGCGTAGGCGACGGAGTCGACGGCCCCGTGGGCGTGCAGGCGGCAGCGCTCAGGCACAGCGCGGCGACCGCACCGATGACGGCGGGGGCACGTCTCCTGAGAACCACCTGAAGCTCCTCTGATTCGGAGGCGCAACCTTCGCATATGCGCGGAGCCATTTCCACTTCGCCCGGATGGCGGCGGCGGGTTGCCGACCGAGCTCGGAGCCGATGTGGTATGCCGCTAGGCGGCGTCGCCGTGCCGGGACGCTGCTCAGGCACATTCCCTGACTGTGAGCAAGATCTCATCGCGCTTGCCGCAGGAAGTAGCCGCGGATCGAGTTCTGCGAAGGCACGGTAGGCCATGTCGAACCGGCTCCTTCCCAACTCATCGGCGGTGCCCGGCGGCTGCCCGGCTGCGGACTCCAAGACTCGCGAGCAGGTGTTGTCAGAGGTGTTGTCCGACTCGCCACAGGTGTTGTCCGAACCGGCCCAGGTGTTGTCCGTCGGCCGTCGAAGCTGTGAGCGGCCGCGCAGACATCGCCAACTGTCGGGACTGCCAATTACTCTGGTCCGCATGTGGTCGCAGCGGGAGGTCATCGACTATGCGCTGCAGCGTCGCTCCACGCTGGAGACGCTGCGACGTCCGGGTCGCCACCTGGCGCGCCCGGATGCCTGCGATGCCGATCCGATGCTGGTCCGCGCTGCCAAGCACCACGGCGAGCCGTCCGACCTGCCCTGCCCGGTCTGTGACAAACCGGAGCTGACTACCCTGCGCTATGTCTTCGGCGACCAGCTCGGGCAGTACTCGGGGCGGATCAAGGCGACCCGCGAGCTGGACGAGATGGCCCACGAGTTCGGCGAGTTCAAGGTCGCGGTGGTCGAGGTGTGCCTCGGCTGCCGCTGGAACTTCATGATCCAGACCTATCTGCTCGGCGACGGAGTGAAGCGGAAACCCCCGCGCCGTCAGCCGACCGTCGAGGACCTGTATGGCTGACCCCGCACGGAGGCCCGGCGCATCATCTGCCAGGGCATCCGGCTCGCCGACGCAGGCGAAAAAAGCGAAGAAGCCGAAGTCCAAGAAGCGGCTCTGGGCCGGGCGGATCGGCAAGGGGATCGCGGCTGTTGTCCTGCTCGGCATCGTCGCGGTCACCGCAGTCGTCGTGATCGGTTACAACACCGTGGAGCGGCCCAACCCCAACGCGGAATTCGAGACCGCCACGACGTTCGTCTACTACAACGACGGCAAGACCCAGCTCGGCAGCTTCGCCATCCAGAACCGCCAGCCGCTGACGTTCGACGAGATGCCCGACAGCATCAAGCAGGCCATCGTCGCGGCCGAGAACCGTACCTTCTGGACCGATCCGGGCATCTCGATCCGGGGGATGATCCGCTCGGCCTGGGTGATCGCCCGCGGCGGTGAGCTCCAGGGCGGCTCGACGATCACCCAGCAGTACATCAAGATCCTCTACCTGAACTCCGGTCAGACGCTGTCCCGGAAGTTCAAGGAGCTGTTCCTGGCGTACAAGATCAACAATGAGCTCTCGAAAGAGCAGATCCTGGAGGGCTACCTCAACACGATCTACTTCGGGCGCGGGGCCTACGGCATCCAGGCCGCCAGCAAGGCCTACTTCGACAAGGACGCCAAGAAACTGACCGTGCCGGAGGCGGCGGTCCTTGCCGCCGTGGTCAACAATCCGAGCCTGTTCGATCCAGGCGTCTCCGAGGACAACATCCCGCGTTTGACCGAGCGCTACCACTACGTGCTCGCCTCGATGGCGGAGATGGGCTACATCACCTACGACGAGGCGGCGGAGTACGCGGCGGAGCTGCCGAAGTTCCCCGACGTGCCGACGAACGAGCGATATGGCGGGCCCAAGGGCTTCCTGCTCAAGATGGTCGAGCGTGAGCTGACCGCCGCCGGGTTCGACGCCGGCCAGATCTCCGGCGGTGGGCTGCAGATCACCACGACGTTCGACAAGAAGTCACAGGATGCGGCGGTCAAGTCTGCCCAGAAGTACACGAAGCAGGCCGCGGACGCCGCGGGGAAGAAGGCGAGCAAGCTGCACGCCGCGATCGCCTCGGTCGAGGTCGGCACCGGCGCGGTACTCGCCATCTACGGCGGACCCGACTACGTCAAGAACTCGCGGAACTGGGCGACCACGCCGAGACCGACCGCGTCCACGTTCAAGACGTACGCAGTCGCGGCCGGACTGAAGGACGGTTTCAGCCTGCGATCGGTGTTCAACGGCAACACCTGGACGCCAGAGGGCGACAGCACGCCGGTGCGCAACGAGTTCAACTACCAGTACGGCCCGGTCGCCCTGCTCAAGGCCACCGCCCAGTCGATCAACACCGCCTTCGTCGACCTGACCACCCAGATGGACGACGGCCCGGACAAGGTGATGGATGCCGCGGTGGCCGCGGGTGCTCCGAAGGGCGCGGGCTGGGACGACAACGACCGGATCGCGCTGGGCACCGCCGAGGTCAGCCCCCTGAACCAGGCGAACGCGTACGCCACCTATGCCAACGACGGCACCGCGGTCGGGTCCCACGTGGTTTCCGAGGTCAAGGACGCGTCCGGGGCGGTCGTCTACAAGGCCGACCCGGTCCAGAAGCGAGCGGTCAGCAAGGACATCGCGCACGACGTGACGTACGCGCTCGAAGACGTGGTCGAGCAGGGCACCGGATCGACGGTCCGGACGCTCGACATCCCCATCGCCGGCAAGACCGGCACCAAGGACGTCGAGGACGACATCGTCTCGGCGTGGTTCGTCGCCTACACGAAGCAGATCTCCACCGCGGTGATGTACGTCGCCGGTGACGGCGGGAACGCCGATCTCGACGACTACCGCAGGCCGGGGGACAGCACGTTCTTCGGCGGCACCTATCCGGCGCTGACCTGGGCCTCGTACATGAAGGTGGCCACCGAAGACCTCCCGGTCGAGAAGTTCGCCGAGCCGGCGTGGGTGAACAAGGACTCGGCGCCGAACCAGTCGAGCAGCGCGCCGACCACGAGCGAACCGACCGAGGCGGCGACCACGCAGGCGCCCACCCAGACGCCGAGCGCTCCGCCGACGACGACAGAGCCGACCCAGAGTGCCAGCTCCTCTCGGCCGACCAAGACGGCCACCGAGCGACCGTCCGGTGGCGCCAGCTCCGGCAACGGTGGCGGCAAGGGAAACGGGGGCAACGGGGACGGCGGCGGCAAGGGCGGTAATGCGGGTGGCGACGGCGCCAACGGTCAAGCCGACGGCGGGGGCTGATGTCGCTGGTCCGGGACTCCTCGACGGGCACCCGCGCCGTGGGCACCCGCGCCGTGGGCACCAGCGCTGCCGGCGCGCCAGCTGAGCACGGCCGTTCGGCTGCGGGCCGGGTCACCGACAGTCCCTCGCTGAGCGATGGTTTCGTCCGGACTGTCAGCGCTCGCCTCGGCGGACCGATCGGACGGCACGCGGCGGCCCAGGCGCAGTGGTGGCGGCCCGAGCGGGTCGTCATGCTCACCGCGACGCTCTGCTATCTGCTCGGCGTGATCTGGCGCCTGCCCTGCCGGATCACCGCGCCCGGGCAGAATCCGGACACGTTCAAGCTGATGTGCTACTCAGACATCGGGTTGCTCTACTCCGGTCGCGGCCTGCAGCAGGGCAACGTGCCTTACCTCGATTCGGGCAACTACGACGTGCTCGAGTATCCGGTCCTGACCGGCTGGTTCCTCGACCTCGAGCGCCGGATCGCCGCGCTGCTCGGCGCGGCGCAGGGCGCCGATCTGACCGATGTCCAGCAGGTGCACTCGACACTGGTCTTCGTCGACGTGAACACGGTGCTGCTGGGGCTCTGCTTCCTCGTCGCGGTCTGGGCGCTGCTGCGGACCATTCCGAACCGTCCGTGGGACGCCATGATGCTCGCGGCATCGCCGTGCGTGGCCGCCGCGGCACTGATCAACTGGGACCTGCTCGCGGTCGCGCTCACGGCACTGGCGCTGATGTTCTGGTCCCGCCGCCGCGTCGGCTGGGCCGGTGTGCTGCTGGGTCTGGCCGCGGCCGCCAAGCTCTATCCGTTGTTCCTCATCGGACCACTGTTCCTGCTCTGTCTGCGGAGCAACCGGCTGCGATCGTTCGCCGTGCTGGTCGGGACGGCGATCATCAGCTGGAGCGTCGTGAACCTGCCGGTACTGCTGTTCGCGCCTCAGGCCTGGCTGCACTTCTGGCAGTTCAATGCCGCTCGAGGCCCGGACCTCGGCTCGATCTGGTACGTGCTGGACCTTGCCGGGTACGAGATCGACAACGTCAACCTGCTCAGCAACGGCTTCTTCTTGCTCGGCTGCATCGGTGTCGCCGCCTTGGTCCTGCTCGCCCGTCGACGGCCCCGTCTCGGTCAGGTCGCGTTTCTGGTGGTCCTGGCCTTCGTGATGACCAGCAAGGTCTACTCGCCGCAGTACGTCTTGTGGCTCGTCCCGCTCCTCGTGCTGGCCCGGCCCCGCTGGCGCGACTGGTGGGTCTTCACCGCCGGCGAGCTCTTGTACTTCGGCGCGATCTGGTGGTACCTCGGTGGCGAGCTCGCCCCCGGTGGCGGTGACCAGGTGCGGCTGTACTGGTTCGCTGTCCTGGTCCGGCTCAGCACTCAGGCGTACGTCGGCGTCCTCGTCGTCCGCGACATCCTGCGACCCGAGCACGATCCCGTACGCCGTGAGCGTGTCGACGACCCGGCCGGAGGTGTGCTCGACCGCGCGACTGATGCGCCCTGGCTGCGCCGGCCCGAGGCTGTGGGCAGCGCCGGAGAACGATCATCCCCGCGATGACGGCTGAGGCAACCGAGCCGCTGGACTCGGTCGAATCGCAACCACGCGTCGGGCGTCGTCTGGCCGACTCGCTGTGGTCCGGGCGGCTGGTCGTCCAGGCGTGGGTACTGAGTCGCGGTCTGATCGCGTTGGTCGCGCTCCTGCTCGCCGTCTACAAGGGGCTGGACCTGGTGACTCAGGTCAGCAACTGGGACGTACAGCACTTCGCTCGGCTCGCTGCCGGCGGATACCGGGCCGAGCCCAACGGACAGCTGATGGCGTTCTTTCCGGGCCTTCCGGCGATCCTCGGCGGCTTTGCGCGGCTCGGTGTCCCGATCTGGTTGACCGGACTGCTGCTCGCCGCGGTCTGCTCGGCACTGGCGGCTGCCGCGCTGGTTCGGCTCGGCGGGCCTTGGGCCGCGATCGGCTGGCTGTTCGCTCCGACGGCCGTGTTCACCACGGTCCCATATACCGAGTCGTTGTTCTGTGCCGCGGCGTTCTGGGCCTGGGAGCGGGCCCGCGCCGACAAGTGGGCGGCGGCGGCTGCGCTCGCCGCGGTGGCGTGCACGGTCCGGGTCTCGGGGCTTTTCCTGGTCGGCGCGCTGGTCGTGATGATCCTGACCACCCGCCACGTGACCTGGTCGACCCGGCTACGGCGCGCGGCGTGGCTGCTTCTCCCGGTCGGCGTGCTGCTCGCCTTCGCGACGTACCTCTGGACCCTGAGTGGAAGCTGGACCGCCTGGTACCACGCCCAGTCCACGGGGTGGGTCCGCCAGTTCACCTGGCCGTGGCAGTCGTTCCTGAATACGATCCCGGCGATCGTGCCGGGAGCCTACGCAGATCACCCGTGGTGGGCCGCGGTGTTCCGGGCCGAGATGGCCTCGATGCTGCTCGGTGTCGTGGTCACCGTCTACTGCCTCGTCCGGAAGCGGTGGGCAGAGGCCAGCTGGGTCGCTATCCAGGTGCTGGCGTTCTCGCTGTCGTACTGGTTCTTCTCGGTGAACCGGGCCATCCTGCTCTGGTTCCCGTTGTGGATCATGCTGGCCGAGTGGGGCACCTGGCAGCCCCGGGGAGCTGCGGCTCGCGTAGTCCATCGTGTGGTGGTGGTGCTGGTCGGTGCCTTCATGGTGGGCTCGATGCTGTTCTGGAGCTGGCTGTTCTTCACCGGGCACTGGGCCAGCTGATCCAGCCGTTCCGAGCCGTTGATTCCGGGTGTCCGCCACGGGTTCGTGGAAAAAGCGAGGGCCAGCGCGCCGACCGCTCCGACGGCCGAGCGGGGCCCGACGCCTGACGCCACCACTGGCCCACGATATTTCCGCGAACTCTCCCGCCCTTCTCCGCGAACGCCTCGGAGCGACCGATCCGGCCCACCTAGACTCGCCTCCGTGCAGCGATGGATCGATCTGGAAGGCCTGGCCAATCTCCGCGACCTGGGCGGACTCACCACCGAGTCGGGTGATGTCGTCCAGCAGCGACGGCTGCTCCGCTCCGACAACCTGCAGACCTTGACCGCGCGGGACATCGACGCGCTTCTCGGCATCGGGCTGAGTGACGTGATCGACCTGCGCAGCGAGTTCGAGGCCGAGGCGGAGGGGCCCGGTCCGCTGACCCGTGAGCCTCGGGTCGCGATCCACCAGCACTCGTTCTTCCGTGAGTGGCGCGAGGGCGTGGGTGACGACAAGGCCGAGGACCGCCCCGAGGTGATGCCCGAGGAGGCGCTGCCCTGGGTCGACCTCGAGCCGAGCGTGCAGCTCGCGAACCCGATCTCTTCGATCTACCTGTCCTACGTCCTCGATCGGCCGGACTCCGTCGTCGCCGCGCTCCGCGAGATCAGTGTTGCCCGCGGCGCGGCGCTGGTGCACTGCGCAGCCGGCAAGGACCGGACCGGCACGCTGGTGGCGCTGACGCTCAGCCTGGTCGGCGTCCACCCGGACGCGATCGTCGACGACTACGCGGCGAGCACCGAGCGGGTGGAGGCGGTGGTCGGCCGGCTGCTCGCCTCGCAGACGTACTCCGAGAACCTGCGCGACCGGCCCATGTCATCGCACGCGAGCTATCCGGAGACGATGCGGGTCTTCCTGAACCACGTGGATGAGCGGTACGGCGGTGCGGCCGGGTTGGTCGAGCAGTTCGGCTGGACGTCGGCCGACACCGATCGGCTGCGGGCGCACCTGCTCGCCCCCTGAGTCGGCGGTTTCGACCCTTGGGGACAGGCTCAGAGCGCATTGGGCTGGGGTTCAGGGCAACCCGAGGTGGCGCAGGGAACCCGGGGGGCTGCCGTGGCGGCCCCCAGGCAACTCCGCGCACCTCCGGGTGACGTTGCGCGTCGGCGCCGATGCGCGAAGGTGCCCGCCGACGCGCGAAGTCGGTACGGACTCGGTCGGTGCGCTGCGCCAGGTGTGGTCAGGTCGCTGCGCCGGTGCGCAGCGCGGGCAGGCTCAGGTGGCCACGATCCGGTCGACGGTCGCAGTGGTCAGGCGGACCTCGACCGGCACCTCGTCACCGATCGTCGGCGGGCTCACCGACCGGGGCAGGAAGACGAGGCTGGACTGCATGTGCGGCGGCTCGAGGAACCAACGCTTCTTGCCGGCGATGCTGTACGGACTGAGTGCGAGCCCGGCGGCCTCCAGCGACCCGGTGGCCACCGAGACGGCGCGCTGGCGCATCGAGCGGGCCGATGTCGGCGCCTCCATCCCGATGCCCTGCGCGGTCCCACCGGTGACGACCACGACCCAGCCCTCCGCCGGACACCGCCGCTGCCGGTAGCCCGCGCGCTCGCCCCGACCAACGGAGTGCACATCCAGCACGGTCGCGGTGATCCGGAACGCGCCGGGGTCGCCCAGCCACAACCAGGTCCCGAGCCGGAGCCGTGCAGGCACCGGCTCGCCCTGGGAGCCGGCGAGCTGGCGGGCGAGCGCAGCCACCTCGTCGGCGGGCAAGTGCGACAACCACAGCGGGCCGGGCGTGACGCCGAGGGCAGCCCGTCCGAGCGCCTCGGCCTCCGCGTACCGGCCCACGTCGCGCATCGGCAGGTGAATCGTCCATCCCTCGAGGCGTAGCCGAGTCCGGTAGTCGCGGACGATCGCCAGCCTGTCGGAAGGTATGCCGTGCCGTTTCATCGAGGTGAGCACCTCGACCAGCACCCGAGGCTGGCCCGCCCCCGCCCCTCTGGGCGCCCCCGCCCCCGTCCCTGTCGCCGCCGCTGCGATCCGCTCGAGGTCGCCGACCCGCGAGACCGTCGTGATCACCCGCGGGTCCCCGGCCAGCTCGACAGCGCGAGGATCGGCACCGTCGTACGGCTGCAGGATCACGATGTCCCCGTCGAACGCCTCCCGGACCATCGCCACCTCGGCTGGGGTGCCGACCGCGATCGACTCGACGCCCAGGAGCTGTGCCTCGGCCGCCAGCCGAGCCAGCGAGAACCCGTAGCCGTTGCCCTTCGCCACCGGGACCAGCGGCGCCGAGCCCGCGACCGTGCGTTGGTGCGCCCGCCAACGCTCCTCGTCGAGCCACATCGTCACGCCGGCCACTGAGTCACCGCCGCTTCATGTAGACGTCGAATGCCTTGTAGAGCACCGGATTGATGGCTTTGTCCCACTCGCCGAGGTACTCGACCGCTTCGCCGCCCGTGCCCACCTTGAACTGGATCAGGCCGAGGTGGGGATCGTCGGCCTCCACGCCCTCGGTGATCCCGCGGAGGTCGTACACCGTCGCACCCGCCTCCAGCGCATCGGTGACCATCCGCCACTGGATGGCGTTGGAGCCCCTGACCTCGCGCTTGGCCGTCGAGCTCGCGCCGTAGGAGTACCAGGCGTGGGTCCCGACGCGGACCCACGTCGTGGCGGCGACGAGGTCACCCTCGTGCCGGGCGAGGTACAGCCGGATCCGGTCGGGTTCCTCGGCGAGCAGGCAACTGAACATGTGCTGGAAGTACGCGAGCGGGCGCGGCGTGAAGCCGTCGCGTTCGGCGGTCTCGACGTACAGCGGGTGGAAGAGTGCGAGGTCGTCCGCGGTGCCCTGGGTCACCTCGACGCCGAGCTTGGCGGCCTTCTTGATGTTGCGCCGCCACAGCTGGTTCATACCAGCGAGCAGCTGTTCGGAGGTCCTGCCCTCGAGCGGCAGCTGGAAGACGAAGCGGGGCTGACCGGCCGCAAATCCGTCGTCCTCGAGCGGTGGTCGCCAGCCCAGGCTGCGCATCTGGTTCCGGGTCCGGGTTGCGGCGTGGTTGATCTCGTCGGGGATGGCCTCGCTGAGGCGCGGGACCTTGGGGTCGGCGATGGCGGCCTTCACGCTATCGGTCTGCCAGCGCCGCGCCACCACCGGCGGACCGATCCTGACCCCGAACGCGCCCGCTTTCTTGACGTGCCGGGTGAGCGGGGTCAGCCAGGCGCTGACGTCGGAATCGGTCCAGTCGATCACCGGCCCCTCGGGCAGGTACGCGAGGTAGCGCTTGATCTTCGGCAGCTGCCGGTAGAGCACCAGGCCGGCGCCGACCAGCCGGTCGGCGCTGTCGTACCAGCCGATCGACTCCGAGCGCCACTCGCTCTTCACCTGCCCCCAGGCTGGGGTCTGCAAGAAACTGACCGACGGCTGAGAGGCGTTGAACGCGACGTGCTCGTCGGCCGTGATCGTGCGTACGGTGAGTGCCACGGTCAGCCAATCTAGTGCGCCCGCCGAACCGGACCGCGAGGGTAAGCGCGTGTGCGGACCCGGATCGCGAGGGTGAGCGTCGCCAGTGAAGCGCCGGGCTCTCACTTCCGACGGAACGAGCAGCTCCGAGCACATGGCGGCAGCGGCTGACGAGTGCTGCTGCGAGAGACGGAGAAAGCGAGAGTCCCTGCGGCGCGGAGCGTGCGCGAACCCGGACCGCGAGGGACTTTACAAACCCGGGATAGGCATCCGCACAGGGGAATGCCTGCCCGCGCGGGGATCGCGAAACAGGCGGGATGCGTCTGGCCTATCCCGGGCGATTGAGGAGGTTTCCCTGGGCTGGAGGTTACTGGAATCGCCGTTCCCCGGTCGGCGATACGACAAGTCTTACGCTGTAGGCAAAAAGCTACCCTGCACCGAAAATGGCTTGAGAACAAACGGATCCCACGACTCCGCCTGAAAGCGCTCCCACAACGCGGTCATCAGCCAGACCGTGCGTTCGCCCCATGAATGTGGATCTGCCCCAGCTGCAGCCGGGGCAGATCCAGCTACGTGGGGCGAACGTGGAGGGCGTTGGCAGCGGGCGCGTTGAGAGGCTGGCAGGGCGTCACCAGCGGCAGCGGTCCGGACAGACTCAGTGCACTGCCACGAGATGCCGAGTGGTGGAACCACCCTCGGCGCCGCGGGCATCGAATGCCTCGACCTGGAGCTCGAGCTCCTGGTCGTAACCCGTCAGCCGCTCGTAGTGCTGCCTCAGGTGCTCGTTCCAGGTCGGCACCGAGAAGACCTCGACGAAGACGGTGTGGTCCGACACGTCGGAGTAGAGCGCCCAGCTCGTCGCGCCGGTCCGCCGCCGCGAGACGCCCAGCGCGCGGACGGCCGCGAGGAACTCCTCGACCCGCTCGTCGACGACGTACGTCACCTCGACCACCACCGGTCCGGTGCTCGGTTCGGGTTCGACGTCGATCTCCGGATCGGCCCAGGGGGTTGTCACGGTGCGATCGAGTGTCTCGGTCGGCAGCCGCCAACGCAGCAGGGTCGCGGTTCCGACGATCAGCAGCCCGGTGGCCATCAACAGGGCGAGCGGCACGCCGATCCACTGGCCGACCGCGCCCCAGATCAGAGCTCCGAGACCCTGGCCACCCAGGAAGACGATGAGGTACGTCGACAGCCCGCGAGCGCGTACCCAGGTGGCAAGGGTCAGCTGGAGGGTGGTGTTGAACGTCGACAGCATCACCATCCAACCCATCCCCGATGCGAGCAGCAGCACCATCAGCAGCGGTGCCGAGTCGACCAGGGCGGCGGACACCATGCCGACCGCGTACAGCAGTGAGAAGACGCCGAGCAGCCGGTTTGGACTCATCCGCCGTCGGATCCGCGACAGCAGCAGGGCACCGATCACGGCACCGGCTCCGAGCGATCCGAGCAGCAGTCCATACCCGCCCGAACCCAGCCCGAGACGATCCGACGACACGACGGCGAGCAGCGCCCAGAGCGCACTCGCCGGCACGATGAACAGCGCCGAGCGAAGCAGGATCCGACGTACGGCCGGAGCGTTCGCCACGTAGCGCGAGCCGGACCGCAGCGCCGGGACGATCCGCTCCGGAACCCGGTCCGGGCCCGGCGCCGGATGCCAGCGCAGCAAGGCGACCACGACGAACACGGTGGAGACGGCGTTGATCCCGAACACGACGGCGGGGTCGCTCGCGGCGATGATCACACCGGCCAGCGCCGGCCCGATCGCACGCGCGAGGTTGATGCTCATGCTCCCGAGGGCCGCCGCCGACGGGATCTGCTCCCGGGGCACCAGTTGGGGCTGGATCGCCTGCCAGGCGGGGCTCGCCATCGCCGTGGTGATGCCCAGACCGAAGGTGAGCAGCAGCACGACCGACGGTGTGGCAAGGCCCAGCGCAGTGAGCACGGTGAGCAGTCCGACGACGACGATGGCCGAGATCTGTGTGACGATCAGGTAGTGCCGCCGGTCGAAGATGTCCGCCAGCACGCCCGCCGGCAGCGAGATGAACAGCACCGGCAACAGGCTGGCTGCCTGCGCCATCGCGGTGAGGGCGGCAGCGTTCGGGTTGTTGATCAGCAGCCACTGGGCGCCGACGGTCTGCATCCAGGTGCCGACGTTGGACACCAGCTGGGCGATCCACAGCGCGCGGAACGCGCTGATTGCCAGCGGGGCCCAGGTGCCGGTCTTCGTCTCCTGCTCGGTCTTGCTCATCGAACGAACACGCTAGCCGGGTCCGATCACCGCCCTTCGAGAGGCTCAGGGCGCGGGTCGGCCCGCGCCCTACTTGACGACGACCTTGCCCGGATTGAAGTTCCGGCCCGGATCGACCGCACTGAACAGACCGTCGATGAAGTGCACCCCCGCCGCCGAGATGTCCTGCTCCATCCATGGCGCGTGCTCCACCCCGACGCCGTGGTGGTGCGAGAGCGTACCGCCGTTGTCGACGAACGCCTGCTGGATGGCGCCCTTGACGATGTCGTACTGGGTAAGCACGTCGGAGTCACCGTGCTTGTAGGCGAACGTGAAGTACAGACACGCACCCGAGTGGTAGGAGTGCGACATGTGGCACATCACGAAGCCCTTGACGCCGATGTGATCGAACGCGCCGTTCGCCGCGGCCCGGACCGCGTTGTAGAGCGGCACCAGCTTCGACCACGGTGCCGCGGTCTCGGAGACGTCGCCGACCGCACCCCGGTCCAACAGGAAGTCCCGTAGATAGGGGGTGTCGAACTTTTTCTGGTCGTACAACTGACCGGGGCCCTTGCCGGCCACGATCCCGCCGTGCTTGCCGACGATGTCCTTGACCATCGACTTCTGGCGTGAGACGTCGGCGCGACCACCCTCGTACCCGATGAAGGACAGGCAGATCTGGTCCAGGTCCCAGCCCCGCTTGGCGAGCACCTTCATCACGGTGTCGTTGACCAGCTTGGAGATGCCGGAGCTCTTCTTCTGCGTGGAGAAGGAGAATGCCGTCTCGTAGGAGTCCGAGATCCGCGTCACGGTCGGGTGCGCGTCGGAGGTGGAGATCTCCTGCATGGCGGCCATGCCGGCTTCCCAGCTCGGGAACAGGTAGCCGAGGATCAGTCGCTCGGTCGGGATCCTGTGCACGTTCACCGTGGCCTCGGTGATCACGCCGAGCCGCCCCTCGCTGCCGAGGATCATCTCGCGCACACTCGGTCCGGTCGAGGTGCTGGGCAGCGGTCGGAGCACGAGCACCTTGCCCGGCAGCACGGCGCGCAGGCCGCGGGTGATGTCGGCGATGTCGCCGTACTTGTCCGACTGCATGCCCGAGGACCGGGTCGCGATCCAGCCGCCCAGAGTGCTGTGGGTGAAGCTGTCCGGGAAGTGTCCGAGCGTCCAGCCACGACGGCTCAGCTGCTCCTCGATGTCAGGCCCGAGCCCACCCGCCTGGATCCTTGCGAGGCCGGACTCCTCGTCGATGTCGAGCACCTTGTTCATCCGGCCCATGTCGAGCGAGATCACCGGGCGCGACTCATCGGCCGGCGCCTCGAGGCTGCCGGCGATGTTGCTCCCACCACCGAACGGGATGATCACCGCGTCCGCGGCGACCGCCTTGTCGACGACTTGCTGCACCTCGGCCTCGTCGGCGGGATAGACGACGACGTCGGGAATCCGGGGGATGTCCTTGTTCCGCAGCCGGACGAGATCGCGCAGGCTCTTGCCGTACGTGTGCACGATCCGGTCGAGGCCGTCGGAGCTGATCTGGGAGTCACCGACGGCCTCGGTGAGCTCCGCGACGAGGTCGTCGCCGATCCGGGGCTCGGGGATGTTGAGCTCGCTGAGATCCAGCTCGCCGACCGGCGGCTGGTTGACGTCGAGGTCGACGACCTCGCGTACGAACGGCGCGAAGTTCGGCTTGTCCTCGTGATGGAAGGCCACGCCCTCCACACCCCAACCCCACCACTTCATGTGCTTGACGGTCGTCATTGCCCCTGTTGTTCCTTCGCCCCTGGAATGCTCAGTTTTCGACTGAACGTCGTCGCGATCGTACGTGCGGATGCAGTTCGCGATATGTCGTGGTGTAGTCGACCAAGCCGACCACCTCTTTGGCAATTCGGTCGGAGAACTCGACGACCGTCTCGTCATCGTCGGGGCGCATCGGCTCGCCGAAGGCCACGTAGACCGGGGGACGCCCACGCACCGGCCACCCGGTGTCGCGTGGCATCGCCTCGGAGGCTCCGACGATGGCGACCGGGACGCAGGGGACGTCTCGGCTGACGCACAGCGCCGCGGCGCCCGGCTTGAACGGAGCCATCTCGCCGGTCTTGCTCCGGGTTCCCTCTGGGAACAGCAGCAGAGGTACGCCGTCGTCGAGCAGGCTGGTCGCCAGTCCCTTGCGACCGCGCAGTCCGGTGCGATCGACCGGGAACGCGTTGAAGAACAGGGAGGTCAGTCCCTTGCGCCACCAGACGTCGAAGAAGTAGTCGGCGGCGGCACCGGCAGCGACATAGCGAGCGAGCTTGCGCGGAAGGGCCCCCAGGACGAGCGGGGCATCGAGGTGACTGGTGTGGTTCGAGACCACGACGAACGGGCCTTCGAGGTGCTCGAGGTGCTCCCGACCGAGGACGGTGACCGTGGTGAGTCGCCAGACGACCGGCTTGAGGACCAGTCGCTGGGCCACGAAGCGAGCCCCGGCGTGCACCGGTGAGGTGAAGCGGCTTCGACTCGGCACGAGGCCCACCCTAGTACCGAGGCCTCGTTTTCCTCGATTTCACCCGTGAGACACTCTGGCGCCGACATCGAGTACGCCCACCTCGAGTCGGTCCCCATCGCCGGAGCACGAGAGCGAGGCTTGCCGAGGAGAACTGGCTCAGGGCGCTTGACCCAGTTCACTGCCGAGGCTGCGCGCCGGGGAGTGCAGGAGGTTCTGGTGAAACACGTTTTCGTTTCACGAGAACTGACGAACGAGCCGGCCACAGGCGCAGCGGAGCGCGAGAGCGAGGCGTGGCCAGCGACGCAATCAACTCAGTGGCGCGAGGAGTTGATCCGGCCCGACACCGCCCGGACCGCTCGGCGGGGAGCGTGCCGAGCAAGGAAGATGAGCACCTTGTAACGGCGGCTCGGGATCGAGATGACCTTGCCCTTCGCCACGTCGGCCAGCGTTTCAGCGACGACCGCGTCGGCCTCCAGCCAGAGCGGGCCGGGGATGGATGACGGGTTGATCTTCGCGCGGTCGTGGAACTCGGTCCGCACCCAGCCAGGGGACAGTACGGTCGCGGTCACGCCGGTCCCCGCGAGCTCGACGGCCAGGCTCTCGGTATACACCGAGACCCACGCCTTGATGGCGGAGTAGTCGCCCAGGGTGACGTACCCGGCGGTGCTGCCGACGTTGACGATGGCGCCTCGACCACGTTCGCGCATGGCCCGGGCAGCGGCGCCTCCGAGGTGGAGGACGGCGCGCACCATGACGTCGATGGCGTGGTCGTGCGCGTCGAGATCGGCATCCGCCAGCCTCGCCCGGACGCCGAAACCGGCGTTGTTGACCAGCAGGTCGATCGGTGAGTCGACGCTGGCGATCCGGTCCGCGACCCTGGCTACGTCGTCGAGGAGAGCGAGGTCTGCGGGCAGCGTCTCGACATGGACGCCGTGTCGCTGCTGTCAGCTCGCGTGCGGTCTCGGCCAGTCGATCGGCGTCTCGGGCGACGAGGACGAGGTCGTCGCCACGCGCGGCGAGGGCCCGCGCGAACGCGGCTCCGATCCCCGAGGTCCCGCCGGTCACCAGTGCTGTGGACATGGCAGA
The DNA here is from genome assembly GCA_963797165.1 of uncultured Actinomycetota bacterium. Taxonomy (GTDB): domain Bacteria; phylum Actinomycetota; class Actinomycetes; order Propionibacteriales; family Propionibacteriaceae; genus Microlunatus. Next base: position 120,278 of record CAWCOM010000004.1, on the reverse strand, counting down.
ACCCTAATGGTGTTCGACCGACGCACCAGATCTTCGATGCCCGCGCCCACCCACCCGGCGGAGCGCAGTCCCCGGGTCATCGGCCAGGATGGCCGGATGCGGCCCGTTCTCGTTGTCGTCGGAGGGCTGCCCGGCGTCGGCAAGTCCACGATCGCGTCGCTGCTCGCCGAGCGGACTGGCACGCCCTATCTCCGGGTCGACCGGATCGAACAGGCCATCATCGACTGGTCGGAGCTGCGGCAACCGATCGGTCCGGCCGGATATGCCGTCGCCCACGCTCTGGCGACGGAGCAGCTTCGGCTCGGGCTGGACGTTGTCGTCGAGTGCGTGAATCCTCTCGCAGTGACCCGCGACGCCTGGCCGGCGACGGCGATCGCCGCCGGGGCCGCGGTGGTGGAGGTCGAGGTCGTCTGCTCCGATCCGGCGGAGCACCGCCGGCGGGTGGAGAGCCGGCCAACGGATGTCGCCGGGCTCGAGAAGCCTTCCTGGGCCGAGATCTGCGCGCTCGAATATGCGTCGTGGTCTCGCCGTCATCTTGTCCTCGATTCGACTCGCGCCTCCATCGAGTCCGCGGTCGTCCGGGTCCGGGCGGCGATGGCCTCGGCGAGAGAATCCGAAGCCGCGCCGGCCAGGAAAGGCTGACTCGCAGTCCCGTCTGGGCGCTGCGGTGCGAAGACGAGGGGGTTGAGCGCTGATCCGGGCTCGTCTGGGCGATGCGGTGCGATGACGGGGACCCGGGTTGCGGCCGAGCGACCCGTTGGCGTGTTCAGCCGATCAGGGCGGCGGCCTGGCGGGCGATGGCGAGCTCCTCGTTCGTCGGCATCACGAGCACGGTGGTCCGAGACGCATCCGAGGAGATGACTCTCGCCTCCCGCAAGGACGAGGCGTTCCTGGCCGCATCCACCTCGATCCCCAGGCCCTCCAGCCCGGCCAGTGAGGCGGCGCGGACCGACGCGGTGTTCTCGCCCACCCCGGCGGTGAAGCTGATCACGTCGACCGTGCCGAGGACGGCGAGATACGCGCCGATGTAGTGCTTCAGCCGATGGATGTAGACGTCGAAGGCGAGTCCGGCGTGCTCGTCGCCGGCGGCCCTGCGCTGTTCCAGCACCCGGAAGTCGTTGTCGCCGGCCAGTCCCTTCAGGCCGGAGAGCTTGTTGAGCACGGTGTCGATCTGGTCGACCGTCATGCCGAGCTCGTGGTTGAGGAAGGTGTGCAGGCCGGGATCGACGTCGCCGGACCGGGTGCCCATCACCAGCCCTTCGAGCGGGGTCAGACCCATCGAGGTGTCGACCGCGACACCACCGCGGATTGCCGAGATCGATGCTCCGTTGCCGAGATGCAGCACGATCTGGTTCAGCGACGTCAGGTCCTTGCCGAGGAACGCGGCCGCGGACTGCGAGACGTACTGGTGGGACGTGCCGTGGAAGCCGTAGCGACGGATCCGATGTTGTTCGGCCAGCTCTCGCGGGATGGCGTACGTCCTCGCGGCCGCCGGAAGCGTGCTGAAGAACGCCGTATCGAAAACCGCCACGTGCGGTACGTCGGCGAAGCGCGTCCGAGCCGCCTCGATCCCGGCGATCGCCCCGGGGTTGTGCAGCGGGGCGAGGGGGACCAGGTCGGTGATCTCGGCCAGCACGCCGTCGTCGATCACGCACAGGATCGCTGAAGTCCGGGCCGCCGTGCACGACGCGATGCCCGACGGCGACGATCCCCGCGTCCTCGAGCACGACGCCGGTCTCGGCGATCTGGCGGCGCATCACCTGGATCGCCTCGCCGTGGTCGGCGACGGCGTCGGCGGCTTCCGGAGCTTCGCCGATCCGCTCCACGATGCCCTTCGCCCGCACCTCGCCGGTGGCGGGCACCACGAGCTGGTACTTCAGCGAGGAGGATCCTGCGTTGATGACCAGGACCGGGCCCTCGCTCATGTCTGTTCTCCCTGGGTCTGTTCTCCCTGGGTCTGTTCTCCCTGGGCCGGTTCTCCCTGGCTCGCGCTCTCCTTCGTCAGCGCCTGCGCCTGGACGGCGGTGATCGCCACGGTGTTGACGATGTCCTCCACCAGCGCACCGCGGGACAGATCGTTGACGGGCTTGCGCAGCCCCTGCAGAACCGGCCCGATCGCGACGGCGTGCGCGCTGCGCTGCACCGCCTTGTACGTGTTGTTGCCGGTGTTCAGGTCGGGGAAGATGAACACGGTCGCCCGCCCGGCCACCTCGGAGTCGGGCAGCTTCGTGCGAGCCACGTCGAGGTCGACGGCGGCGTCGTACTGGATGGGACCCTCCAGCAGCAGGTCCGGGCGGCGGTCCGCCACCAGCGAGGTGGCCGCACGCACCTTCTCCACGTCCGCGCCGGATCCCGACGACCCGGTCGAGTAGGACAGCATCGCCACCCGCGGATCGATCCCGAACTGGGCGGCCGTCTCGGCCGAGGAGACGGCGATGTCGGCGAGCTGCTCCGCCGTCGGGTCGGGAACGACGGCGCAGTCGCCGTAGACCAGCACCCGATCGGCCAGGCACATCAAGAACACACTGGACACGGTGCTCACGCCCGGCTTGGTCTTCACGAACTCCAGAGCCGGCCGGATGGTGTGCGCGGTGGTGTTCGCGGCACCCGAGACCATCCCGTCGGCCAGTCCGAGGTGGACCATCATCGTGCCGAAGTACGACACGTCGGTCATTACCTCACGGGCTCGCTCGATGGTCATTCCCTTGTGCGCGCGAGCCTTTGCGTACTCCGCAGCGAACCGCTCGAGCAACTCCGGGTCCGACGTCGAGATCACCGGCGCGTCCTCGATGGCCAGACCGAGGGCCGAGGACCGAGCTCGCACCCGGGTCTCCTCCCCGAGCAGGGTGAGATCGGCCACGCCACGGCGCAGCAGGATCGAGGCCGCCTCCAGGATCCGATCGTCGGTCGACTCGGGCAGCACGATGTGCTTGCGGTCCGCCCGCGCACGCTCCATCAGCTGGTACTCGAACATCAGCGGCGTCGTGACACCCGACAGCGGCAGGTCGACGGCGGACAGCAGCGCGTCCGCGTCGACCCCTTCGGCGAACAGCCGTCGCGCCGTCTCGATCTTCTTCGTCGAGGCACTCGTCATCGGTCCCCGGACCCGAGAGAGCCGTTCGGCCGTGGCGAACGTCCCGGCGTCGGTCAACGCGATCGGCAGGTCCTGTTCCACGCCCTCGCTGAGCCGGCGGATGGTCTCCGGGATCTCGTAGCCGCCGGTGAGGATGATCCCGGCGAGCGAGGGGAACGTGCCCGACTGGTGGGCCAGCATCAGGCCCGGGATCAGGTCCGTCCGGTCGCTGGGTGCCACCACTGCGACGTCGGGCTTCAGCCGGGCGAGCACGTTCGGCAGGCTCATCGCCGCAACGATCAGCCCGATGGCCTCCCGGTCCAGCCAGCTCTTGCTGCCGAGCACGAGCTCGGCGTCGGCCGCCTCCATCAGCGCGCGGAACGTGGGTGCGGACAGGATCGGGCTCTCCGGGAGGGCGGCGACGACCTTGTCCGGGAGATCTGCCAGCGCGGCTCGGGCCGCCGCGACCTGGTCGGCGGCGACCCGGTTCGCGATCACTGCGACCGGGTGGGCGTGCTGGGCCCAGAGCTCGTTGAGCGCGGCGTCGGCTGCGGCCCTGATCTGATCGGGCGTGCGTTCGCGACCGTGGACGACCAGCACCACCGGCGAGCCGAGATTGGCGGCGATCTTGGCGTTGAACGACATCTCCGTGCCGGTCGTGACGTCGGTGAAGTCCGAGCCGATCACCAGCACCACGCCGTAGCGGTCGGTCAGCTGGCCGAACCGCTCGACGATCTGGTGCATCGCCTCGTCCGCGTCGTCGCGAGCGAGATCGTACGAGACACCCATGGTCTCCTCGTACGTCTGGTCGATGCCCGGTTGCCGGATCAACATGTCGGCGATGTAGTCGAATCCGGACGGGATCAGCGGTCGGAAGACGCCGACCGAGCCGACCTCGCGGATGAACGCGTCGAGCAAACCCAGGGCCACGGCCGACTTGCCGGTCAGGCCTTCGGGGGAGGCGACGTAGACACTTCGGGTCACAGGGGGACCCTAGCGTGGCGTCTTGGCGATCGATGATGCTGCTCAGCCGGTGATGCTGGCGGATCACTTCGGCCTATCTTGGGCAAGTGGGGACTCGACCGCCGGACATCGCCGGGCTGACCGAGTGGCACCCGCTTGCCAGGGGCGGGTTCGCCATGGTCTGGCAGGCACGCCAGACGACTCTGAACCGGCTGGTCGCGGTGAAGGTCGACGATCGACGACTGGACAGCGAACGGGAGCGTCGCCGGTTCCTGCGCGAGGCCGGGGCCGCCGGACGGATGTCTGGGCACGCCGGCATCGTCACCGTCCACGACGCCGGGATCCTGCCGGACGACCGGCCGTACCTGGTGATGGAGCTCTGCCCGGGCGGCTCGCTGAACACCTGGGTGAAGCGGGAGGGCAAGCCCGGCCAGGCAGGGGTGATCGAGGTCGGCACCCGGATCGCTGACGCGCTGGCCGCGGCCCACGCCATCGGGGTGATCCACCGAGACATCAAGCCGGCCAACATCTTGATCGACGCGTACGGCCACGCGGGGCTGGCGGACTTCGGTCTGGCGGCGATTCCCGAGCCCGATGCGGCGCCGGCGGAGGCGATGGAGGCGCTGACACCTGCGTACGCCCCACCGGAGGTGCTGGCCGGCGAGCCGGCGACGGCGGCCGGCGACGTCTACGCGCTGGCCGCGACCCTGTACGCCCTGCTGGCCGGTCGCTCGCCGCTCTGGCCCGGGCCGGGAGCTCCGACACCGGCGCAGGTCGCCGAGCGCCGCGGGATGCCGATCGAGCCGATCCCCGATGTTGCACCGGAGCTGATGGACACGCTGCTGGCCGCGCTCGCCGACGATCCGGCTGAGCGACCGAGCGCGGCGGACTTCCGGGATCGGCTGGCGGCGGCCGGTCGGGGGATCGCCGCCGCAACAGCCGCCGGGTTGGTGGCGCCGGTGGTGCCGGTGCCCGACCGGTCCAATCGGACCTGGGTGATGCTGGTGGGCGTCGGCGTGATCGTGCTCGGCGTGGTGGCGGCGCTGTTGGTGGGTACGTTCGGTCGGGATTCGGGCGCCGCGGTTCCGCCGGCTGTCACCACTGCCCGTCCGGCTCGATCCGCCTCGCCGTCTGCGTCGCCCACCCCGACTCCCGTGCCGGCCGGCTTCGCCGACTGCAGCGATCGGGTTGGGTCGCCGGCAGTGTGCCCGGTCGAGCCGGAGTGCTGGACCGGTGTGTTCTCCTACATGGACGCGCCGTACCAGGCGGTGTCGCAGACCTGTTCCAAGCCACACGTCTACCAGACGTTCGCGGCGGTTCAGCTCGGCTACACCCCCCGCCGGAAGTCGGAGATCGAGGCGGATCGGACCGTCCGGGCGGTGTGCAACCGGCGCGTGCTGAACCAGCTGCTGGTCGGCGCCGAGGCCGACCGTTCCTGGGAGCTGATGACGATTCCGCCCCAGTTCGCCAACGACACGGTCTATCGCTGCATCTTCGGGAAGGGCCTGCGCAGCGGCACCTTCAAGCTCACCGGCTGAGCCTGGCTGATACGTCCCTGAGCCTGCGAGGGGCATCGAGTTGATCTGTGCCCGTTCAGAAGCATTCGCGGCCCCATTCGCCCGCCCGGGCGGGCGGATGTGGCCAAATCGGGACCCATTTGATCTCATTCGAACGACCGGGCTGGCATATGAGGTCGTTCCGAGGCATTCGCGGTCCCATTCGCCCGCCCGGGCGGGCGAATGTGGCCAAATCGGGTCTCATTCGGACGACCGCTCAGCGTGATCGTTCGAGCTCAGTGCGAGATGGCGTCGTCCGGCCGGGTCCGGTCGATGGCGTCCAGCAGCCGGGCGATGAGCCGGTCCAGGGAGTAGTTATCGGCGTCGTCGAACCCACCCGCCTGCCAGATGGCGAAGATCGCCGGGTACCTCGCGGGATCGAAGTGGGTGGCCCAGAACGAGCTCCGGGCGTCCCAGTACGCATCCACGGTCACGCCAGTGCGCCGGGCCTCCGTCTCGTCGCCGATCGTCGAGCGTCCGGCGCCCAGTAACTGCCAGTGGATGAAGTTGGCCACGGCGACGTTGTCGGATCCTGCGAACCCGGCATCGGCGAGCGCGGCGTACAGGCACTCCTCCACGTCGAGGACGTGCGGGCCGAGCGGCAGGCGCGCCTGGTTGTAGTCAAGCACCCACGGGTGTCGCCGATAGAGCGCCCAGGTCTGACGGACCAGGAACTCGACCCGGTTTCGCCAGCCGGTCGTCGGGTCCGGCAGCCCGTGCTCTGCGTACGCCGCGTCGATCATCAGCTCGACCAGCTCCGTACGTCCGGGCACGTAGGTGTAGAGCGACATCGCGCCGACCCCGAGGTCGGCGGCGACCTTGCGCATCGACACCTGCTCCAGGCCCTCGCGGTCGGCGATGGCGATTCCGGCGTCGACCACTTGTCGGTGGCTGAGTTTAGGCTTCGGACCTCGGCCGTGCGGCGGGGTCGAGGGGTCCCACAGCAGGGCGATGATCCGCCTGCCTTCCGGAGTTCCGAACTCCTCCGGAGCGGCGGGGTCGGTTTGATCGCTCTCGTTCATCAGGCCTCCCTTCTCCGTACGGTGTACATTAAACTGGTTCGATCTCAGTACGGCGTACGGAATGGGGTTTCGGAGTGATCCACACCGAGAAGTTGACGAAAACGTTCACGGCCAAGAAGGGCAAAACCGTCGAAGCCGTCAAGGGCATCGACATCGACGTGGCGGCCGGTGAGCTGGTTGCGTTCCTCGGCCCGAACGGGGCGGGCAAGTCGACGACCCTGCGGATGCTGACCACCCTGCTGCCGCCGACCTCGGGGTCCGCGACCGTCGCCGGTCGCAGCATCGTGTCCGATCCCGTCGGGGGTGCGCTCCCGAATCGGGTACGTCGGGCAGGGCTCGAGCGCCGGGCACCAGTTCCGGGTGCACGACGAGATGATGGCGCAGGGGCGCTACTACGGGATGAGCTCGGCGGCAGCAGCGGCGCGGGCCAAGGAGCTCGCCGCGACCCTCGATCTGGAGGGCCTCGAGCTGCGCCGGGTCAGCACGCTGTCGGGTGGCCAACGTCGCCGGCTGGACGTGGCGATGGGCCTGATGCACTCGCCCGACCTCTTGTTTCTCGACGAGCCATCGACCGGGATGGATCCGCAGAACCGGGCGAACCTGTGGGACCACATCGCCAGGCTGCGGTCCGAGCACAACACGACGATCGTGCTGACCACGCACTATCTCGAAGAGGCCGACGCTCAGGCCGAGCGGGTGCTCGTGATCGACCACGGCGAGATCATCGCCGACGACACCGCAGCGGCGCTGAAGGCTCGACTAGCGGGCGACCTGATCTCGGTGGCGGTCGCGCCGACGGCGGTCGAGTCGGCCGTGCGACTGCTGGCGGACACGGGCGAGGAGGTAGCCACCCGTCCCGCCGGCCCGGAGGTCGTGGTGTCCGGACGGTTCGAGGGCGGCACCCGGACGCTGCCGCCGCTGCTGCGTCGACTGCACGAGGAGGGGATCGAGGTCTTCGAGGCGGACGTCCGGGTGCCGACCCTCGACGACGTGTTCCTCAGCCTGACCGGCCGCAGCCTGCGGGAAGGCGAAGGCAACGAAGCCGGGCCGGCGCCGGAGCGGAGCGTGGCCGCGTGAGCACGATGGTGCACGACACCCGTGCCGTGTTCATCCGGGAGATGTCGCTGATCCTGCGGGACCCGTTCTCGATCATCTTCTCCCTCGTCCAGCCGCTCGTCTTCCTCGGGCTGTTCGGACCGCTGCTGGCCGGCTCGATCGACCCGACGGTGCTCGACGGTCAGTCTCCGCTGCAGTGGTTCCTGCCCGGCGTGGTGGTGATGATCTGTCTGTTCGGCACGTCGATGACCGGCTCGAACCTGCTGTTCGAGATCAGTCTCGGATCGTACGAACGCACCCTGGCCGCGCCGATCCATCGGGCGGCGATCCTGGTCGGCCGCTCGCTGAAGGAGCTGGCGCCGCTGGTCGTCCAGGCGGCGATCATCGTGGTGGTCGCGATCCCGTTCGGCTTCGTCCTGTACCCGCTGCAGGTGGTCGCCGGGCTACTGCTCCTCGGGGTCTTCGGAGTCGGGATGGGCGCGTTGTCGAATGCGCTGGCCATCGCGGCGCGTCAGAAGGAATGGCTGTTCTGGGCCGTACAGCAGTCGCTGCTGTTCCCGCTGCTCATCTTGTCCGGGATGATGCTGCCGCTCGAGGCAGGTCCGCGCTGGATGCAGGTGCTCGGGGCGTTCAACCCGCTGACCTACATCGTCAATGCCGAGCGGGCGTTGTTCGCCGGATCCTTCACCGACCCCTCCATCCCGATGGCGTTGCTCGCCGCGCTCCTCACCTGCGCCGTCGGACTCTGGGTCGGGATCGTCCAGGTCCGCCGCAGCACGTCCTGACTGCCTCGACGCCTCCTCCCAGCAGAACCGTCCTCCTCCAGCAGAACCCTCCCTTCCCAGCAGAAACTGGGCACAAACTGCAGGTTCCGAGCCCGGAACGTTGCGGTTTGCGCCCACTTTCGCGTTCAGCGGTCGGGCAGAACTCTCAGCTCAGCTGAGTCGCGCAGCCAGGCGAGGTCCGCAGCCTGTCCCTCGCGACCGCCTGGCGTCTCGACGACCACGGGGACGCCCGCCTCGCGAACCGTCTCCACGATGGCCTCGCCGACGATCTCACCGGCGCCGAAGTTGGCGTGCCGGTCGGCGCCGGAGTCGAACGCGTCACGCGAGTCGTTGGCGTGGATCAGGTCGATCCGGCCCGTGATGCCCTTGACCTTGTCGACCAGGCCGACCAGATCCTCGCCGCCGGCGTGGGCGTGACACGTGTCGAGACAGAAGCCGACCGTGTCCGCGCCTTCCGCATCGCCGATCGCCTCCCACAGCCGAGCGATCCGGTCGAGGTGGCGGGCCATCGCGTTGTCGCCGCCGGCGGTGTTCTCGATCAGCAGCGGCACGGCCAGGTCCAGCCGGTCGATGCACTTGTGCCAGTTGTCGAATCCCGTCTCAGGATCGTCGTCCTTCAGCACGTGACCACCGTGCACGATCACACCGGCGGCGCCGATCTCGGCCGCAGCGGTCACCGTCTGCTGCAGCAGTTTCCGGCTCGGGATCCGGATCCGGTTGTTGCTCGTCGCCACGTTCAAGACATAGGGCGCATGAACGTACAGCGCGATGCCGGCCGCCTCGGCGTCGGCTCTTGAGCGCCGCCGCCCCGCCCGCGTAGGCGACCTTCGGCCCCTTCCATCCCTGCGGGTCGCCCAGGAAGAACTGGGCGAGACCGGCTCCACGTGCCTTGGCCTCGGCGATCGGATCTTCCTGCTCGCCGTGGCCACCCATCACCAGCGTCGTCATGCGTTCGACCCTAGCCCGCAGGTCTGACACTCCGCCTGCCTCGCTCCTGGCTCGGACCCTCTAGAGCCCCCTCTCCTCGAAAACTGGTCACCAACAACATCGACACGCCGATGGATGTTGTTGTTGGTGACCAGTTTTCCGGGAGGCCGGCCGCGCGAGAGTCAGTCAGAGTCGCGCGGGAGGAGGCGGCTCCGCGCCTGTCGTCGGCCCGCCTGTGGTCGGCCCGCTTGCGGCCGGCTCGCTTGCCGCTGGCGCATTCTCGGACACAGCGATCAGCGTACGCATCGGCGGCTTGGCCGAGTCCAACTCGGCCTGGAGCTGGTCCACCCGCGCCCGGAGGACCTTCAGCTCGTCCCCGCGGCGCTCGAAGACGAGCACCACGGCGATCACAGCCAGCCCGACCACGGCCCCGAAGATCGCCCCGCACAGGCTTGCGTACCGAAAACCCGGCGCCTGTACGTCCATGATCACGTCGCCCGCGAGAGCTGCCCGAGACCGGCCGAGGACGATCGACAACGTCATCAGATTGGGGATCGCGAGCAGGACCGCCGCAATGATCAGACCGACCTTGATCTTCCAGCCGAGCGAGCGACGGAAGGTCTGGGCCAGCACGAGGAGCGGCAGGAACGTGAACACACTGCCGTAGATCAGCCCGAGCATGATGCCGGTGCTCAGCCGGCTGTTCACCTGCCGACCGATCGAGAGTGCCCACCAGCGGGGTACGAACGATGCCAGGATCAGATACACCGCCCACGCCACGATGAGGACGGCGACGGCAACCACCACTCGACGCAGCCAGACCTTGGCGGGATTCTCCTTGGCGAGGTTCTCCTCGGCGACCGCCTGATCGCTCGTGGCCTGCTCGCTCGTGGCCTGTTCGCTCGTGACCGCCTGACCGCTCGACGCTTGACCGCTCGTCGTCTTGCTCTCCGGGGCGGTGACCGGCTTGACGCCCGACTCCGCAGGCTCTTCGCTCACGCGCCGATCATCTCAGCCGACGGACGAATCCGACGCGGTCGCCACACCCGCCGCCGCACCTACTCACGACGAGCCGGAACCCGGACCCTGCTGCCACCAGCCTCGGACCCGCCCGGCGGCCATCCCACCGAGGCCGCCCGCGACCGAGCCCACCTTGCCGATGACCTTGAACAACGGATCGGCCGACGTGGTGAACGCCTCCTTGTACGCGTTCGCGGCCGCCTTGACGTCCTCGCTCATCGGCGCGTCCTTGTCCGCCGAACGTCTGGCGTAGTCACCGCCGAGGATCGCTCGGTACGTCTCCGATCCGGCCCACTTCTGTAGCTCGGTAGCCCGTAGTGCGGCCAGCGGATGGGACTGCGCGCTGATCTGCAGCAGCTTGATCAGCGAGTCGCGTACGTCGCCGGAGCTCTCGTACTCCTTCGCCTGATCGAGGAAACCCGAGACATCCATTTCGTCGGGATTCTGAGCGCCGGCGAGCGAGGCGTGTACGCGCAGCGCCGCGTGCGGGTCCTGCCCGCACAGCAGCCCGGCTCGATCACCTGTCAGCTCGGCCTTGCGATGCCACTCGTTCAGACCCATGATGATCGCCCGCAGACCCCAGGCGCCGATCGGCAGCCACTGGATGGAGGTCGCGATGTTGATCAATTGGAGCAGCATCGTCTGATAGATGGCGTGCCCCGACAGCACGTGGCCGACCTCGTGCCCGACCACGAACCGCAGCCCGTCCTCGTCGACGAGGTCGAGCAATCCGGTAGAAACCACGATCACCGGCTTGTCCAGCCCGACGGCCATCGCATTGGGCACCGGATCGCGGGTGACGTACAGCTCGGGAACGGGCTGCACATCGAGGGTGGTGGCGCACTCGGCGACGAGCTGGTGGATCCGGGGATACTGCCGAGGCGACACGCGGACCGAGGACGCCAGGTAGAACAAGCGGATGCTGCGGTCACCGACGGCCCCGGAGAGGGCTCGGAGCACCTGATCGAAACCCGGGATGGCCCGCAGCGCCACCAGTGCACCTCGATCGGCGGGATGCTCGTACGCCCGCGAGCTGAGATCGGGGAACCGAACTCGACCGCCCCCGAGCGCCCACCGGCCCGCATCCTGACTCACCGGGACTCCCGCGTCATGGCGTCGAGCGTACGCGGCGGCGGGTCAGCGATCCCCGGCCGGACAGCTTGGCCGTCTCCGCCCTGGTCAACGCGATGGAGGACTCGTAGTACTCGATCAGGAAGCGGAGCTGATCGATCGTCAGACCGTCATGCAGCGTCGCGAAGGCGTCCCCGATCGAGGCGTAGACGTTCTCGCCGGCCGCGAGCTTCTCGTGGTCGGCGCGGACGATCACCTTGCGACGATCGTCGGGGTGCGGCTCGCGCAGGATCATCTCCCGCCGCTCCAGCCGGTCGAGCACGCTTGTCACGGCGCCCGACGTCAGTTTGAGCCGCCCGGCGAGATCGCCGGGCGTGAGGGGGCCGTCCTGGAGCAGCAGCTGCAGCGCCTTCATATCGGTGATCCCGAGTCCGTAGACCGCCGCCGCCTCCTGGTGGAACAGCGCGGTCTCGCTGCTGCTCAGCTCTCCGAGATCCCGCAGGCGCTGGGTCAGTTCCGCGCGGATGGCCGCGACATCACTTGACATAAAGCTCTCTCAATCATTAACTTAATCATCAAGATACATGACTAGTGAAGCAGGGGAATGGTATGCCACTGATCGCGCAGCATGGAGTGGCCACCTCGGCCGACGGCACGAGAATCGCCTTCCGGAGCATCGGAATCGGCCCTGGACTGGTGATCTGGCACGGTTCGATGCAGTCGGCCCCGAGCCACCTCGGACTCGCGGAGCTGCTTGCCCGACGGCACACCGTGCACCTCGTCGACCGTCGAGGACGCGGTGCGAGCGATGAGGGCGAGCACAGCCTGGAGCGCGAGGTGGCCGATGTCGCCGCGGTGCTGAGCGCCACGGGCTCGGACGGCCTGCTGGGTGTGAGCTCCGGTGCGATCGTCACGCTCGAATCGGCACTGACCGTGCCCGAGGTCCGTCGCGCCGTCGTCTTCGAGCCGCCACTCGTCGTGGGTGGCTCGCTGTCCACGGACTTCATCGCGCGCTACGAGCGAGAGATCGCCGCCGGCGATGTCACCGGTGCGCTGGTCACCGGAATGCTCGGCGCGCAGATGGGCCCGCCGATCATGCAACGAATGCCGCGTCGCCTGCTGCGCTGGATGACCGGCGCGATGATGAAGCGACAGGATCGTGGCGCGTCCGCCGACGTCCCGACCATGCGGGTGCTGGCGCCGACCCTGGCTGCGGACTTCGGGCTGGTCGAGGAGGGGCGTGGCCGGCTCGATTCCTACACGCGGATCGACAAGCCCGTGCTGCTGCTCGGCGGCGAACGCAGCCCCCGCTATCTGCACCTGGCACTGGATTCCCTGGCGACCGCGCTCCCCGGGGCGAGTCGGGTCGAGCTGCCCGGCGTCGGACACGGCGTCTTGGGCCCGGCCGACCAGGGCGGCAAGCCATCGCTCGCGGTGCCTGCGCTCGTCGAGTTCCTGTCGGCACTGACCTGAGGTCGCCGGAGTGGATGGATTTGTGGTGTGAGTACCCACGACAAATCCATCCGCTGTCAGGAGTTGCGAATCATACCTACGAAGTAGGCGTGGATTCGCGGGTCGCCGGCCACCTCGGGATGGAAGGAGGTGGCCAGCTGGTCTCCCTGGCGGACGGCGACCGGGTGCTTGCGGCCACCGTGGGGTCCTGGCGCGATCGCCAGCACCTCGACCTGCGGACCGACCGACTCCACCCACGGCGCCCGGATGAAGACCGCATGGAACGGGCCGCCGGGCAGCCAGTCGCACTCCAGATCGGTCTCGAACGAGTCCACCTGTCGGCCGAACGCATTGCGACGCACGGTGATGTCCAGGCCGCCGAACGTCTGCTGATCCGGTGGCGCATCGACCAGCCGGTCGGCCAGCATGATCATCCCGGCACAGCTCCCGTACGCCGGCAGCCCGGTGCGCAGTGCTGCCACCAGCGGTTCGCGCAACCCGAAGGTCCGGGACAGCTTGTCGATCGTGGTCGACTCCCCGCCCGGGATGACGATCCCGGCCAGCCCGTGGAGCTCCGCCGGTCGTCGGACCAGCCGTGGCTCGGCACCGACGGCGGTCAGCGCCGTGACATGCTCGCGGACATCGCCCTGCAGGCCGAGGACGCCGACCGTGGGCCGCGCGGGACGCGGTGAGAACGATCTTCCGCCGGACTTGGCAGCGTTCACCAGCCGCGTTCGGCGAGCCGGTGGGGCTCGGGGATCGCTTCGACATTGATCCCGACCATGGCTTCACCGAGACCGCGGGACACCTTGGCGATGACGTCGGGGTCGTCGTGGAACGTCGTCGCCTTGACGATCGCCGCGGCACGCTCCGCCGGGTTGCCCGATTTGAAGATGCCCGATCCGACGAACACACCTTCCGCGCCAAGCTGCATCATCATCGCGGCGTCGGCGGGGGTCGCGATGCCGCCCGCGGTGAACAGCACGACGGGCAGCTTGCCGGCGGCCGCGACTTCCGCCACCAGCTCGTACGGCGCCTGTAGCTCCTTGGCGGCGACGTACAGCTCGTCGGTAGGCAGCGACGTCAGCCGGCGGAGCTCGGCGCGGATCTGCCGCATGTGGGTGGTGGCGTTGGAGACGTCTCCGGTGCCGGCCTCGCCCTTGGAGCGGATCATCGCCGCGCCCTCGGTGATCCGGCGCAGCGCCTCGCCGAGGTTGGTCGCGCCGCAGACGAACGGCACCGTGAACTGCCACTTGTCGATGTGGTGGGCGTAGTCGGCCGGGGTCAGCACCTCGGACTCGTCGACGTAGTCCACCCCGAGTGACTGCAGCACCTGGGCCTCGACGAAGTGGCCGATCCGAGCCTTGGCCATCACCGGGATCGAGACCGCCGCGATGATCCCGTCGATCATGTCGGGGTCGCTCATCCGCGACACCCCGCCCTGGGCCCGGATGTCGGCGGGCACCCGCTCGAGAGCCATCACCGCGACCGCGCCGGCATCCTCGGCGATCTTGGCCTGCTCGGGGGTGACGACGTCCATGATGACGCCGCCCTTGAGCATCTCGGCCATGCCTCGCTTGACCCGGCTGGTACCGGTGGTGCTCGTGCCGGCTATCGGCGTCAGCGTGGTGGTCGGAGCGGGACTGGACTCGGACATCTATGGCTCTCCTGTGCTGCGATCGGTGCGCCCACATCCTACGTACGGCCGCCGACTCCGGCGCTAGCGTTTCCTCCGAGCGCCCCAGCTCCTCTGGAAATTGGGCCCGAACTGCAACTTCCGGACCCTGAAAGTTGCAGTTTGCGCCCAGTTTCCCGGGAGACGAGGGGCTGAAAGCCCGCGGGCTGGGGAGCGGGGCCGGAGCGGGGTAGGGAGTGAGGCAGGGAGCGCGATTCGCGTCGAACGGGCTGGTCCGGGTAATCTTCTCCGTTGGCGCTCGCGAGGCATGGCTTCGTGAGCGCAAGGGAACCGTCGGTCCGGACGATCGGCGTGCCATCCCGATCGCATCGCCCTCCTGCCATGGGACGTACTCATGGCCGCCGAGACCAGAGGAGGTGGAGTTCGCGCATGCGCCCATACGAGGTCATGGTCATCTTCGACCCCGACACCGAGGAGCGTTCGGTTCAGCCGACGCTCGAGAACTACCTGAAGGTCATCACCAACAGTGGTGGCTCCGTGGAGAACCTGGACATCTGGGGTCGTCGCCGACTGGCGTACGAGATCCGGAAGAAGTCCGAGGGCATCTACGCGGTGATCACCCTGACGGCCGAACCGGCCGACGTGAAGGAGCTGGACCGCCAGTTCACGATCAACGAGCAGATCATGCGGACCAAGGTGATCCGTCCCGACCTGCACTGAGATCGCCACTCGTCGCGGAAACTGTCGGAGTGATCTGGCAGTCTGCGGCTCGCAACCAGATCCTCACGCACGGAGACACACATGGCAGGCGAAACCACCATCACCCTCGTCGGCAACCTCACCGCCGATCCGGAACTGCGCTTCACCCCCTCGGGTGCGGCGGTCGCGAACTTCACCGTGGCGTCCACGCCGCGGACGTTCGACCGCAACACCAACGAGTGGCGTGACGGCGAGGCGATGTTCCTCAACTGCGCCGTCTGGCGGCAGGCCGCGGAGAACGTGGCCGAGTCCCTTCAGAAGGGCATGCGGGTCATCGTGCAGGGCCGGTTGAAGTCGCGCAGCTACGAGACCCGCGAGGGTGAGAAGCGGACCGTCTTCGAGATCGACGTCGACGAGATCGGCCCCGCGCTGCGCTATGCCACGGCCAGGGTCACCCGCAACAGCGGCGGTGGCGGGGGCGGCGGACGTCCCAGCGATCGCGGTCAGGGTGGCGGCGGCTACGGCGGCGGTCAGGGTGGCGGCGGTCAGGGTGGCGGCGGCCAGGGTGGCGGCGGTCAAGGTGGCGGGAACTTCGGCGGGGAGGATCCGTGGGCCTCGGGCTCCGGTGGCGGCGCGAGCCGACCACAGAGCTCCGATCCATGGGGCGCCCCGCAGAGCGAGGACCCCCCGTTCTGACGAGCCACGAGTCCTGAGCCCTTCGACGGGCTCAGGGCACGCACCCGCACCATCGGCCCCACGACGAGCAAGACACGACAACCAGAAATCAGGCACATTCCGGCGCCATCCCCGCTCTTGGGTAGAGCGGGTCCCGGCGCCGGGCTCGAAAGGAGAGCACCACAATGGCCAGCACCCCACCCGACAAGCGCAAGCCGAAGAAGAAGTCCAATCCGCTTCGCGCCGGTCAGGCAATCGACTACAAGGACACCGCCACGCTGCGGAAGTTCATCTCCGAGCGCGGCAAGATCCGCGCCCGCCGGGTGACCGGTCTCTCCGTCCAGGAGCAGCGCCGCGTCGCCATCGCCATCAAGAACGCCCGCGAGGTTGCGCTGTTGCCGTACGCCTCGACGGCGCGCTGAGTCGAGAGAGGACACCTGCGATGAAGCTCATTCTCACCGCCGCGGTCGACAACCTCGGCATCGCCGGCGACGTGGTCGAGGTCAAGGACGGTTTCGGCCGCAACTACCTCGTCCCGGGTGGCTTCGCCATCCAGTGGAGCAAGGGCGCCGAGAAGCAGATCGACGGCATCAAGCGGAGCCGAGACGCCCGCGAGATCCGTGGCCTCGACCACGCGCAGGAGGTCCGGCAGCAGATCGAGGCGCTCAGCGTCACACTGCCCGTCCGGGCCGGGGCGACCGGGAAGCTGTTCGGCGCCGTGACGCCGAACGACGTGGCCGGCGCGATCAAGAAGGCCGGCGGTCCGTTGCTCGACAAGCGGTCCGTCCAGATCGGCAAGCCGATCAAGAGCGTCGGCAGCCATACCGTCGGCATCAAGCTGCACGACGCGGTCACCGCGCACGTGCAGCTGGCCGTCGTCGCCGACTGAGCGTCGTGCACGGCTCGGCCCCTGCCGAGATGATGCGCTCGAGCCGAGCCGCCGGGTTTCGTCCCGTCGGCTCGGCTCGCTGGCTTCCGATTGCACGATCCACGCCTGCGACGCATCCGGGACGTAGGCTTCGGCGGATGGTGACGAGGACGTACGCATGATCCAGCTCGATCCGGAGCTTCAGCTCCGCCGGGAACGCGACGCGAAGATCCGGGTCGTCGTCACCATCGTCGCCGCCGTCTGCATGATCGCCAGTGTGCTGCTGCCACACGTCACGGTGGTGGCCGCCGAGTACTACGGGCGGTCGCTACTGCGGGTGCAGTTCTTCTTCCTGAAGTCCGACGCGAGTGCCCAGGGCTGGGGCGCAAGTGTCGAGCCGACGGTGCTGGCGGCGGGCCTCAACATCACGTACTACGGACTAGCCATGCAGGAGGCCGGACTCGTGCTGTCCGCCTTTTCGATCTGGGCGCTGCTGACCGAGGGCGTCGGCCGTTGGGTGCGCCGGATGGCACTCCTGGCGGGCGGTCTGCTGACCCTGAGTGCGCCGACCGTGATCACCGGCTGGTGGCTGATCAACGCGGCCGGAGTGCCGACCTACCTCGGGATCGCGTGCCTGTTCTCCCTGGCCGCCGGCCTCATCATGATCATCGGCGCGCGAGCGGCCAAGCGACGGCTCGATTCCACCTGGTACTGGTCCAAGCCCGACCTGATCACCTGAGCGGTCGGATCCCCTCCCCCTCCCTCCTCCCCGAAAAGTGGTCACGAGCAACAACGACACGCCGGTGAAAGGTGTTGTTGGTGACCAGTTTTCGCGCAGGGTGCGAGGAGCGCCGAGGACGGTGCGAGGAGCGCCGAGGTCAGGTGGACCCGGTGCGCAACCAGGCGTCGCCCCGGATCCGCCAGAGCAGAGTGAGCATCCGGGCGGTGACATACCAGCCGTACGCCGCCCACAACCAGACCAGCCCGGCTGCCGCCTGCTCCACAGCGATCGCCGCGGGGACGTACGCCACCAGCGCGATCAGCGAGGCCAGCGCCAGATAGCGACCGTCCCCAGCACCGATCAGCACGCCGTCGAGCACGAAGACAACGCCGGCGATCGGCGCGGCGACCGCCATCACGACCAGGACCTGGCCGAGCAGGGCCTGGACCTGGCGATCCGGCGTGAACAGGCCGACGTACAAGGGGCTGGTCAGAGCCATCACGAGGCCGAAAGCGACGCCGAACACGAGGCCCCAGCCGATCATCCGTCGAGTCATCGCCCGGCCGAGTGTCGCATCGCCGGCGCCGAGCGTCCGGCCGATGATGGCCTGGCCGGCGATCGCGATCGCATCGAGGGCAAACGCGAGCAGGGTCCAGATCGAGACGCTGATCTGATGGGCTGCGAGCGCCACGGCGCCGAAGCCGGCAGCAACCACGGTGGTGAGCGTGATGCCAGCCTGCAGGGCAGCGGTTCTGAGCACGAGCCAGACCCCGGTCCGAGCGGCACCGAGCACGCCGGCCGGTCGGAAGCGCATCGGTGCGCCCGCCCGACGCATGCCGCGGACCACGACGGTTGCGAGCACCACCGCGGCGCAACCCTGCGCGATCAGGGTGCCGAACGCCGAGCCGGCGATGCCGAGCCCGATGCCGTAGACCAGCAGCAGGTTCAGCCCGATGTTGGCCAAATTGGTGGCGATGACGACGTACAAGGGGGTGCGGGTGTCCTGCAGCCCGCGCAGAACACCCGTGCTGGCCAGGGTGAGCAGGACCCCGGGAAGTCCGAAGGCGGCGATCCGCAGGTACGTCGTCGCCTGCGTGGCCACGGCGGCGGAGAGGTCGTAGAGCCCGATCACCGGCTCGAGGACGGCGTGCAGGAGGACGGCCAGCAGGGTCCCGACTCCGACGGCGAGCACCATGCCGTCGAAGCCCGCGGCGAGGGCTCCGCCCCGGTCACCGGCGCCGAGCCGTCGGGCGACGGACCCAGTGGTGCCGTAGGCGAGGAAGATGCTCAGCCCGATCACGACACCCAGCACGTTGGACGCGATGCCGAGTCCGGCCAGCTGGTCGACGCCGAGATGCCCGACGATGGCCGAGTCGGCAAGCAGCAGCAAGGGCTCGGATACCAACGTCGCGAAGGTCGGGACGGCAAGCGCAAAGATCTCCCGGTCGAGGGCTCGGCGGCTCGCAGTCACCACGCATTGCTATCAGGACGGCCGCAGCGGTTCCGGTGGACGGCCGCCGGGCGGACGGTGCTGAGGGGAGCTCCGGTCCAACCTGGTGGTCGAACTCACAGGCTTCCACAGCCAACACACCCATCCGATCGCCGAGGGACGTCGACGATGCGGCGACCATGTACGTACGTGGAGTCCCGGCGGCGCGGCCCGTGCACGGACACTTCCCATCCACGCATCGAGCCGTCAGTCGACGGGGCTCCACGCCTTCGACGTCACCAGAGTCTGTCCACAGCCCCGTCCACAGTTGTGGAGAATCACACGCGTGTCATTCGGTGATCTCGGAGCGTACGGGACAGCTGCCGCGCGCGCTCGGCGCTGTCGGCTCGAGCACGTGCGGTCGTCGGTCCGAGAGTGAACGACCGAGAGCAGGCTCCTTGTTTCCGCGCAGCTGGCAGCTGACGGGGCCCGGAGCATCGTTCGCTCCGGGCCCGATCGAGGTCATCGTGAGCGGATCACTCCGCCGAGAAGACCTCACGCAGCTTGGCCTCTTGATCTTCGGAGAGGTTGCTGGCGATCAGCTGAGCGTCGATGCCCGCGAAGGCATCCTTGACCCTGTCGATGACGGCGTCCGAGCTGAGCAGGAACAGCGCCGAGGTGCCCGGCGTCACCTTCTGCTTGACCTGGTTGATGAATCCGTCGTCGATCCCGACATCGGTCATCGAGCCGGTGAGCGCGCCGACGGCCGCGCCGACGGCCGCACCCAGCAGCGGTACGAAGAAGATCAGGCCGAACAGCATGCCCCAGAACGCGCCGCCGAGCGCACCGGCACCGGTCAGGCTGTTGAGCTGCTGCGTCTTCGGCTTCTTCTTGTCCACCGGCCAGGTCACGACGGCGGCGTCCTGGACGTTGATCAGCTGCTGAGCCTGGAGGGACTTGAGCTGCTCGACTGCGGCGTCGGCGTCTCCGGCGCCCGGGAAGGCCCAGGCGGTCAGGGTTGCCATGTGGTGTTCCTTTCGTTCGATCGGATGGAGCCGGCGAAGAAGTGTCTTCAGCCGGCCAGGATCTTCGCCTTCTGTGTGGCGAACTCCTCTGGGGTGAGAATGCCTTGCTGTTGCAGCGCAGCCAGCCGTTCGAGCTGGCCGATCACGTCGGAGCCGGTGGGTGGTGGGGCGACCTGCGCCACCTGAGCCTGCGCGGCTGCTGCCTGTGCGGCGGCTGCCTGTGCGGCTGCTGCCTGTGCGGCCGCTTGTCGCTGCTCGGCCTCGTACGCCTGATGTGCCTGACTCTCCTCGGCCCGGTTCATCTGATGGCGGGTCATGGCGCCGTTCACCGCACGGACAGTGCCGGCGACGACTGCCGTGCGAGCAGCCAGCCCAAGCAGTCCCGGGCGGCCGATTCTTCCCACCAGCATGGCTCCTCCTCAGCTTGCGTCTCGACGATGAGGGTCGTCACGGCGTCGTCGACGGCAGAGGGATCGATTTGTTCGTGTAGGGGCCACGACTGCGCCGGCCTCGGCCAGAGCCTGCGCGACCTGCGCATCCGGTCGATCGTCGACGAGACCGATCACGGCAATATCGACCGGCCCCGCCGGAGCCGCCTGTGCTGTCATCCACTCTCCCTCCGTCTGCACTTCGATAGTGCCTCTCGACCTGCGCGATGCGCACCCTGTCAGACCCTACGACCGTTCAGTTGATCCGTCGGGGGGTGGCCCGGCCCATGATTCGCAAGTTGGTGCGCCGCCGGTCGGGGAACCGGCGAGGGCGCGTCAGGTCGCGGCCAGTAGGCCGGAACGGGCTACTTCCAGAGTGTGGCGATGCCGAACGCCGCGGCCATCCCGCCCATCCCGATCAGGATGTTCCAGTTGCCCAGATCGCTCATGAAGGGGATGCTCTGGCCGGCGACGTAGTAGACCACCAGCCAGGCGACGCCGAGCAGGCCGACCGTGATGAAGGTCGGGGGCACCCAACGCCGGCTACCCGGCTTGGCGACCTTCTTCGGCTTGGCCTCTTGCTGCGCCTTGGCCTTCTTCTTGTCCTCGGCGGCCTTGCGGCCTCTTGACTCCGGCACCACACTCTCCTCGCGTTGACTAGGTAGCGTAGTCAATGACGACGAGTCTGAGCCATTTGCGCGCCAGCGCCCGCTCGCCGTGTCCACCGAGGAGCCGTTTCCTGTGTCATCCCCCGTCAGCCCGCCGGACCCGGTGCCTGAGGCGACCGCGAGG
The DNA here is from genome assembly GCA_963797165.1 of uncultured Actinomycetota bacterium. Lineage (GTDB taxonomy): Bacteria > Actinomycetota > Actinomycetes > Propionibacteriales > Propionibacteriaceae > Microlunatus. The sequence goes on along the minus strand of CAWCOM010000004.1, from coordinate 99,080 downwards.
CGCCGGACTGCCCGCGAGGTGGCGCGTCGAGTCGGCTCGGTGCTCACCCGGGCACGAGCGGCGCAACGCTGGCGGGACCGGCGGCGGAGCGGTGCGGGTCGGATGGTGACCGCGGTGGTGTGCGTTCTCGCGGGCCTGATGATCGCGACCAGCGCACTGAACGCGCGGGGCACCGACCTCCGGCCGGGGCGCAACACCGATCTGGTCGGGTTGATCCAGACCCAGTCGCGGCGCAATGCCGCGCTGAGCCGGCAGCTCACCGAGCTGCGGCGCGAGGTGGACGCGTTGTCCGCGGCCAACAACGGCCAGCAGTCCGACCTCGGCCCGGAGCTTCGTGAGCAGACGATGTATGCCGGGTTGGAGCCGGTGTCGGGTCCGGCGGTGACGGTCACGCTGACCGATGCCCCCGCGTCTGTGGCCGCCAACGGCCTGGATCCAGATCTGCTCGTCGTTCATCAGCAGGACATCCAGGCGGTGGTGAACGCGCTGTGGTCCGGCGGCGCGGAGGCGATGACCATCCAGGGCCAGCGGGTGATCGCGACGACCGGAGTGAAGTGCGTCGGGAACACGGTAGTCCTGCACGGCGTGCCGTACGCGCCGCCGTACGTGATCAGCGCGATCGGCGACCCGGTGGAGCTGCGCACCGCGCTCGACCAGTCCGAGCCGGTGCGCATCTTTCAGCAATACGTCGCGGCGTACGACCTGGGCTATCAGCTGCACCAGGACGCGAAGCTCCAGCTCCCGGGCTACGACGGCTCGCTGGACTTGAAGTGGGCGCACGTCAACACCGAGTCGGGGGCCTCGCCGAGCCCTGGCCGCTGAGAACCGTGAGCCACCGAGGCAGCCGTGATCGGGGCGGCTCGACCGCGATCGGCCAGAATGGCTCCGTGGCACCTCGCATCCTCGTCATCGACAACTACGACTCGTTCGTCTACAACCTGGTCCAGTACCTGGCCCAGATCGGGGCGGAGGTCGACGTCTGGCGCAATGACGACGCCCGATTCGCGGATCCGGACTTCCACCGGGGCTTCGACGGGATCCTGCTCTCACCGGGCCCCGGAACCCCCGAGGAGGCCGGGGTCTGCATCGACGTGATCCACAGCCATGCCGGGAAGGTACCGATCTTCGGTGTCTGTCTCGGGCTGCAGTCGATCGGGGTCGCGTACGGCGGGGTGGTCGACCGGGCGCCGGAGCTGCTGCACGGCAAGACGTCGTTGATCGAGCACGACGGGGTCGGAGTGCTGGCCGGGCTGCCCGACCCGTTCACCGCAACCCGCTACCACTCCCTCGCCATCGAACCGGACACCATGCCGGCCGAGCTGGAGGCGACTGCGCACACGGCGAGCGGTGTGATCATGGCCGTCCGGCACCGGACGTTGGCCGTCGAGGCCGTGCAGTTCCACCCGGAGTCGGTGCTCACCGAGGGGGGCTACCAGATGCTCGCCAACTGGCTTGCCGTCTGCGGCGACTCCGACGCACCGGCCCGCGCAGTCGGGCTCGCACCCCTGATGGCAACCCATTGATCGCTGCTGCCTTCGCCGGACCCGGTTGGGCGTGTCGTAGCGGGCTGCTCAACCGGTCGCGAGCCGAAGCGTGCGCGCGGCGAGTCCCACGTGGTCGGTGAGCAACCACAGGGTCGCGGACTCCGGATCCCAGGCCGCACCCCAGCGCGGCAAAGCCGTCGGAAAGACCACCTCGATGTCGAGGTCTCGCCCCGCGAACTGTGGCAGCCGCAGGGCGAGCTGGGGTGACGCGCCCGGGCGTCGGAAGACGGTCATGAGCGTGTCGTCTTCCCCTTGCAGCGCGAGGCTGAGCCATGGGTCGTTCCACCCGGGGAGTCCGGACGGCCAGGTCGGCATCCGTCGCGGTATCGAGTCCCGGATCTCCTTGTACGTCGAGACCGCCTGCTGCACGAGTCGTCGCTGGCCGTCCCGCAGTCGATCGAGGAAGCCCGACAGATAGAGCCTGCCGAGCAGACCGAGGGACAACACGTACGCCGTCTCCTCGTCGTCCATCTCCACGCTCGGATAGGCCCAGCTGCCGGCCTGCTCCGGCAGCACCATCATCGGCGCGGCGACCGAGATCGGAGCGTACGCCGACGGGTCCTCCTGATCTGTCGTCGACTGCAGCTGGAGTCGGGAGAGCATGGCGAAGTCCATCCGCATGGCGCCCGACCCGCAGTTCTCGATGATCAGGCCGGGGTGCCGGTCGAGCACAGCGTCCAGCCAGTCCAGATGCGCACGGTTGTGCGCGAGCAGTCCCGCGCCGACCGAGTCGGCGGCGTGATCGGTGCCCGGTCCCGGATTGATGTTGTAGTCCAGCTTGAAGAAGCCCACGCCGTGCCGGGTCACCAACCGGTCCAGCACCTCGTCCAGGTGGGCCCGGGCCGCCGGATGACGCAGATCGAGGTGGTATCGGCCGGCTTCACGGACCCGCACTCCGGCACGCTGGAAGAACGCCGCCGCCGGCAGCGACTCGGCCACCGGACTGCGCACTCCGACCACCTCCGGCTCCAGCCACAGACCTGGCGTCATGCCGGCGTCGCGGATCGCGTGCAGCACCTCGTCGAGCCCGCCGGGGAACCGCTTCGTGGAGGCTCGCCACTCGCCGACGCCGTCCCACCAGCCGCTGGAGTCGTCATACCACCCCGCGTCGATGCAGAACACTTCCGCGCCGGCGGCTCCGGCCTGTTCGATCAGCGGGAGCAGTCTGGCCGTCGTCGGGTCGCCGTTCAGCGTGTTCATGTAGTCGTTGTAGATCAGGGTGGGACGCGCGTTGTCCGGGTGGGGCCGCCGCGCGGCCCGCCGGTACGTCGTCAGCGCAGCCACAGCCGACCAGACGTCTGCTCCGACCGCGATCGTCACCGGCACGGAGGTGAATTCCGATCCCGGCGGTAGGACACAGAGCCACCCATGGTCGATATCGGTCGGTCCGCACAGGCTCAGCTGGAGACCACCGCGTCCGCTCGGGGCCCCGGCCAGCTCGGCGAGCTCGGCTCGCCAGGCACCGTTGTGCTCGATCTGCCAGGCGAGCGCCCAGGGCGCTCCGGTCGCAGCGACGGCGCCGACCGGCAGGGCGTCCGCCGTCGACCAGGTGCCGGTGGAGACCCAGCGATGCGCGCCCTTCGGCTGCATCCCGTCGGGCAGCTTCAGGTCGGCCAGCAGGTCCCGGGCCGGTCGCCGGTCCCAGCGGTTCTCACCCGTCCAGTCACCGCGGCCGTCGAGGACGTCGGTGGTCTCGGCATCGGTCCGCGCGTCGTCGATCAGCCCGGTGACCGGCACGTTCAGCGAGGTCAATGCGGTCACGATCTGGCGTTCGGTCCCCCCGTTCCGGACGGTCGTGGTCGCTCTCAGCGTCGCTGGGGCCAGACTGAGCAGCCGCAACGTCACTTCCAGGCCGCTGTCCGGATCAGCAAGTTCGAGGACGTACCCCTGTGCGGTCGGTCGGTGTGAGATGTAGCGAAGGCGGCTGCCCACCAGGGTGCCGCTCAGCCGGAGGAAGGGCTGGGCATGCCCGTTCGCGGGGCTCAGCACCTCGGCCAGTGGCACTGGCGGCCCGTCGAAGTCGACCGCGACCCCTGGCGCCGCTATCCGCGCCAGGCTCGGTGGCTGGCCGCCCTCGACGGTGATCTCGAGCTCCATCCCGCCGAAGGTCAGAACGACAGGCTGCATCCGCTCTCCTCGATTCCCGGGCCCCCGCGGACACCGGTCCTCCGGTGTGCGCGGCCAGCGTCAGTTCACCCATCCGACCACGGCGCATCTCGGGTCTCGGCCCGGGCCGCCGGTGCGGGCCCATGCGGCGGCTCATCTCATCGCACTCCCCGGGGGCGGAACTGCACGCTGATCCGAGGGCCGACCGGGCGGGCGGTCTTCGGCACGGCATGTTCCCAGGTCCGCTGACAGCTGCCGCCCATGACGATCAGGTCGCCGGGGCCGAGCTGCTTGCGGATGGTCACGCCGCCACCGCGTGGCCTGAGCAGCAGCGACCGGGCGGCGCCCAGCGACAGGATGCCCACCATCGTGTCCTCACTCTTCCCCCGACCGATGGTGTCGCCGTGCCAGGCGACCGAGTCGCGGCCGTCTCGATAGAGGCACAGCCCGGCGGTGCGGAACGGCTCGTTGAGCTCGGTCCGATAGTGCCTGCTCAGCTGCTCGCGCGCGGTCGCCAGGCTCGGGTGCGGTAGCCGGTCGCCCTCGTCGTAGAAAGACAGCAAGCGGGGCACGTCGACGACCCGCTCGTACATCTGGCGCTGTTCCGCGCGCCACGGCACCTGGTCGACCAGGTGGTCGAACAGCTCCTCGGCGCCGGCGAACCAACCGGGCAGCAGATCGACCCAGGCGCCGCGGCCCAGCTCTTCGCGGACGATCGGCTCGAGCGATCGCACCACGATCCCTTCCTCGAGATCGAAGAGCGAACCTTGCAGTGTCGCCATGTGCAGTGTCGTCGCCATGTGCAAGACTCTACCGCATTAGAACAGAAGTTCGATAGAGTTTCGAACAAGATGACGAATCATCGAGCTGGAGAGGTGTCCAGTGCGCTCGCTTCCTCACCTGCCGAGAGTTCCCTTGGCCGCTGATCGGTCAGCGCGCTCAGGAGCACTCTCTCCGTCAGGAGTTGCCGTCGCTCGGCGTCGCCGACTCGCTGGGGGTGACCGGGGGAGTCGGGCTCTGCGACGGAGGCGCCTCGGCGACCGTCAACGTGATGGTCGAACCGCGGGACGCTGTCGATCCCGCCGCGGGACTCTGCGAGATCACCAGATTCGGGGCGACCTCGCTGGTCTCCCGGTTCTGCCGCTTCACCTTGAACCCGGCGGCCTCGGCCTCGCTCTTCGCGGCGTCGTACAGTCGCTCGGTCAGGTTCGGCACGGCGGACTTGCCCGTGGCGTAGGTCAGGGTGATCGAGGTGTCCAGCGGTTGCGTCGAACCCGCGCTGGGGCTGACCGACAACACCTCGTTCGCGTCGTCGTCCGCCGACTCGCTGCTGGCGGCTTTCTTCGTCACGTTGTCGAATCCGGCGTCGACGAGTGCCTTCTCGGCGTCGTCGACGTCCTTGCCGACCAGGTCGTCCGGGATCTTGCCCGTCTTCGGACCTTGGTTCACCGTGATGGTGACCGAGCTGCCCTCGGCGAGCTGCGTTCCGGCGACCGGGTCCTGGCCGGTGACGGTGCCCTTGGTGTCGGCGTTGCCGTTCGTCTTCTTGACGATCGTCTTCAGGTTGCGCGACGTGAGCTGGCTGGTGGCCTGCTGCTCGGTGTAGGTGAGCACGCTCGGGACCGCGACCGTCACGACCGCAGGCTCCCGGTTCACATAGCGGTAGATCCCCCAGGCGCCGAGGCCGACCACCAGCACGCCGAGCACGACCAGGAAGGCGATCAGTCCCGCGCGACTCTTCTTCTCCTCCTCCTCGGGCTCCTCGGTCTGCACCGGCGGCGGAGCGACGACTCGAGTCGGCGTGCTCTCCTCGTTCAGCCGGGGCACAACGGCCGTCGCCTGCTGGCCGACCAGCACCCGGCCGATGTCGGCCTTCATGTCTCGGGCTGTCTGGTAGCGGTCGGCAGGGTCCTTCGCCAGCGCCTTCAGTGTGATCGCGTCGATGTTCGAGCTGATCGAGGGGTCGAACGTGCTGGGTGGGACGGGAGTCTCGCGGACGTGCTGGTAGGCCACGCTGACCGGGGAGTCGCCGATGAACGGGGGCCGCCCCACGAGCAGCTCATACATCAGACAGCCGGCGGAGTAGAGATCGCTGCGCGAGTCGACCGTCTCGCCGCGGGCCTGCTCGGGGGAGAGGTATTGCGCGGTCCCGATCACGGCTGCGGTCTGGGTCATCGTCGCCGAGGTGTCGGCCACTGCTCGGGCGATGCCGAAGTCCATCACCTTGACGCCGCCGGTCGGTGTCAGCATCACGTTCGCCGGCTTGATGTCTCGGTGCACGATGCCGGCCTTGTGGCTGTAGCTCAGTGCGTCGAGCACACCCTGCATCAGCTCCAGGGCGCGCTCCGGGAGGATCTTGCGCCCGTCCCGCAGCACGTCGCGCAGTGTCGGCCCCTCCACCAGTTCCATCACGATGTACGGGATCGAGACACCGGTGACCGGATCGGGATTCTCACCCGTGTCGTACACGGCGACGATGGTCGGGTGGTTCAGGCCGGCTGCGGACTGCGCCTCCCGCCGGAACCGGGCCTGGAACGTCGGATCGGTCGCCAGATCGGCTCGCAGCATCTTCACCGCCACCGGCCGTCCCAGCCGGCTGTCGATGGCCCGCCAGACCTCGGCCATGCCTCCTCGTCCGAGCACGTCACCTATTTCGTAACGTCCCCCGACCGTCCTCGGCTCGCCAGTCATCGGCTCGATCCTCCCGGGTCTTCGCTAGCTTGTCGAGCCGGGGTCCGGGTGGTCGACACGTCGGTGCCGTCTCGGGCGTCCCCACTCGGATCGGAGCCGTTCACAACGCGGCCTCCATGACCTTCTTCGCGATCGGCGCGGCCAAGCGTCCGCCCGCGATGTCGTTGCGCGGGATGTCGGCGTCCTCGACGATCACCGCGACAGCGATCTCGGGATCGTCGGCCGGGGCGAAAGAGGTGAACCAGGCGAACGGTTTGCGCTTGGGGTCGGACTGGGCGGTTCCGGTCTTGCCGGCCACCTCGACTCCAGGGATCTTGGCATTGCCGCCGGTTCCGGTGTTCACCACAGTCACCATCATCTGCTGGAGCTTGCGGGCATTGTCGGCGCTCATCGCCCTGGACAGCACCTTCGGCTTGGTGGTCTGCAGGGCCTTCAGATCGGCTGCCTGCACCATCGACACGATGTAGGGGTCCATCACGACGCCGTCGTTGGCGATCCCGGCAGACACCATCGCCATCTGCAGCGGGCTGGCCGCTACGTCGAACTGGCCGATCGAGGCGAGCGCAAGCTGAGCCTTGTCCATGTCGTCGGGAAAGACGCTGGCAACTCCGGCCAGGTCGGAGAGGTGACGCTGGTTGAAGCCGAACTTGTCGGCCTGCTCCTTCATCTTCTCCTGGCCGAGCTCCAGCCCGATGCTGGCGAACGCGGTATTGCAGGAGACCCGCAGCGCCTGGGTGATGGTGACCTCCGAGCCGCCACAGTTGGTGCTGTTCGGCAGATCGGTGGTCGTCCCCGGGAGCCGGAGCGGGCTGGGTGCGGCGACCTTGGTGTCCGGCTCCATCCCGTTCTCGAGCGCGGCAGCAGCCGTCACGAGCTTGAACGTCGAACCCGGTGGATAGATCTCCCGGGCCGCTCGATTGCTCAGCGGCTTGTTCGGGTTCTTCAGCAGGGCCTCGTACGACTTGCGGGCGGCTTCGACATCGTGGGTCGCGATGTCGTTGGGGTCGTACGTCGGGCTGGTGACCATCGCCAGCACTGCTCCCGTCTTCGGATTCAGAGCCACCACGGCGCCCTTCTGGTTGCCGAGCGCCTCAGTCGCCGCCCGCTGCACGTCGGGCACGATCGTCGTCTGGACACTGGCGCCCTGCGGGCTGGCGCCGGTGACGGTGTCGATCAGTCGGCGGACGAACAGCGAGTCCGCGGTTCCGGCCAGCTGCCCGTTGTACGTCGCCTCCAGGGCAGTCGCGCCTTGATCGTAGGAATAGAAGCCGGTGATCGGCGCGTACAACTCACCGTTGGGGTAGGTCCGCTGGTACTTGAACCGGTCGTTCGTCGGCTTGCTGGTGGCGATCTCGGTCTTGCCTGACGCCAGGATCGCGCCGCGGTCACGGGAGAACTCCGCGTCCCGCACCCGACGGTTCTGAGCGTTGGCGGCGAGACCGTCAGTCCGGACGAGGTTGTTGAACGTGATGTTGCCGAGGAGCAGGGCGAACATCAGCATCGTCACGAAGGCGACCCGCCTGATCGGCCGGTTCATAATGAATGGCTCCGCTCGCACACGGCCGCGCTGCGGGCCTCCGTCTTCCTCGCGCGCCCCTCAGCTCCCGGAAAAGTGGTCACTAACAACAGGTTCGCCCGGCGTGTCGGTGTTGTTAGCGACCAGTTTTCGGAAACCTCGGCCGGTGCGAGGTGAGCGAGGGGGCGGGCGGCCGGATAGCTGATGCGGCGACTCATGCGGCGACCCGGACGATCTGGGTGGTCTGGGCATCGGCGGAGTCGTCGAGGGTGGCGATCGGTTTGCGGGCATGGTGCGAGATCACCATCAACAGTCCGACCACGATCCAGTTGCTGACCAGCGACGAACCGCCCTGGGACATGAACGGGGTCGTGAGGCCGGTCAGCGGGAGCAGTCGGGTCACCCCGCCGATGATGGCGAACACCTGGAGGGCCATCGCAAACGACAGACCCGCTGCCAATAGCTTGCCGAACGGCTCACGACACTGCAGCGAAGTACGCAGTCCGCGGGCGACGATGAGGCCGTAGATCAGCACGACGGCCATCAAGCCGGTCACGCCGAGCTCCTCCCCGATCGCTGCTGCGATGAAGTCGCTCCGGGCCAGCGGAGTCAGCCCGGGTCGACCGAGACCCAACCCGGTGCCGAGCAGGCCACCCCACGCCATCCCGAACTGTGCCTGGATGACCTGGTAGAACGTGTCGTAGTCCGAGAACGGGTCCAGCCACGCTCCTACCCGGACCCGAACGTGGCCGAACGATGCGTACGCGAACCAGGCGCCGGCGGCGAACAACAGCACGCCGAGCACCGCCCAACCCGCTCGCTCGGTGGAGACGTACAACATCATCACGAACAGACCGAAGAACAGCAGCGAGGTCCCCAGGTCGTGCTGCAGCACCAGGATCGCGAGGCTGATCAGCCACATCAGCAGGATCGGGCCGAGGTCACGGGCGCGGGGCAGGTCGATGCCGAGGATGCGGTAGCCGGCGAGCGCCAGCACGTCGCGCTTCTCCACCAGATATGACGCGAACGCGATCGCCAGCAGGATCTTGGCCGCCTCGGCGGGCTGGAAGCTGTACGGCCCCAGGTGGATCCAGATCCGGGCGCCGAACTTCTCCTCACCGATGAACGGCAGCATCGGCAGCAGCATCAGCGCGATACCGGCAAGTCCTAGGGTGTAGGTGAACCGTTGCAGCGGCCGGTGGTCGCGCAGTACGGCAACGATCAGCACGAACAGGAGCACCCCGAGCGCTGTCCAGATCAGCTGTTGGCGCGCGCCGTTGGCCGGGGGGTCGCTGATCAGGTCGATCCGGTGGATCATCGCCAGCCCCAGGCCGTTGACCAGCACGACGCACGGCAGGATCACCGGGTCCGCGTACGGCAGCCGGAACCGGACCGCCAGGTGCGCGCCCACCGCGAGCAGGGTGCAGCCGCCGGCCAGGTAGGGCAGCATCGGCGAGATCTCGCCGGTGACGTTGAGGTCGACGATGACGTACGCGGACAACGTCAGCGCGAGCGCGAAGATGATCAGCGCGAGCTCGACTCCCCGGCGCTTGCGCGGCACGACGGTGACGGTGGCGGCGCTCATCGGGGCTCTCGAGCCCGTCGGTGACAGGCCCTGCCGACGGACACGGCCGCCGTTGTCGGGGTCAGCACGTGGGCTCCGGAGTGGCGGATCCCGTCGGAGCCGTCGTGGGTGACGGCGAGACGCTGGGGGTCTTGACTGGCGTCGAGGTCTTCTCCGGCTTGGAGGTGGTCGATGCGTTCGGCTTCGCCGAGGTCGCGGAGCCGCTCGGTTTCGTCGAGCTGCTCGGACTGGGGGAGTGGGTCGGCTTGGTCGGCTTCTGAGCGCAGAACTCCGCCGCGGCCGCGAGTTCCTGAACTGTTTCGCGGGCGCCGTCGAGGCTCGTTGCGTCGATGGTGGCGCGGACCCGCTCCTGGTAGTACGGCGGCAGTGCGCTGACCGCGATCGGCTGGACCTCGTACACGTTCGACAACGGGATGCCCGGCACCGACTCGGAGATGCCCTGGAAGATCGCGACCTGTTCGCCGGCGGCGCCGACGTAGTACTGGCTACGCGTCCAGGAATAGGCTGCCGCCAGCCCGGCGCCGGCGATCAGCACCACGACGGCGATCAACAGGACCGGGCGGACCCAGCGGCGCCGATGCGGCGCGCGCGGGTTGTAGCGAGCCTCGTCCTCGACCTCCGATCCCGGCGTCGTCCCGTCGGCGGCGGTCTCAGCGCCGCCGACGGCGCCGGCGGCCAGCTCCGCGCGTCGGGTGACCACGGTGTCCTCGTCGGCCTGCCGGGTCCCGACCGGTGGTACGTCCCGCTCGGCCGCGGCGCCGATCACGGTCGCTTCGTCCGTGCCGCCGTGGCTGACGACGTCGGCCAGGATGATGGTGATGTTGTCGATCCCGCCGGCCGCGTGGGCCAGCTCGACCAGCCGGGCCAGCACGATCTGCAGGTCCGGCTCGGCCAGCGTTGCGGCGAGGTCGCCGTCGTCGACCAGTCCACAGAGCCCGTCGCTGCAGAACAGCAGCCGGTCGCCCTCGCGGACGGGGACCAGCTGCAGGTCCGGTTCGGAGCTGACGTGGCCGTTGAGCACGCGGAGCAGTAGCGACCGGTGTGGGTGGACGCTCGCCTCCTCCTCGCTGATCTTGCCGTCGTCGACCAGCGACTGCACCCAGCTGTGGTCGTGGGTGAGCCGTTCCAGCCGTCCCTCGCGCAGCAGGTACGCCCGGCTGTCCCCGATGTGGGCCAAGCCCAGCTCGCGGCCGTCGAACAGCGCGCCGGTGACCGTGGTCCCCATGCCCTCGAGGCTGTGGTCGTCCTCGACGAGGTCGGCGAGCCGGTCATTGGCCCGGTGGATCGCGCCGGCCAGCAGCTCGAGCATGCCCTCACCGCCCGCGGGGGTGTCGATCCTGCTGATCGTGTCGATGGCGACCGCGGAGGCCAGGTCACCGGCGGCGGCACCACCCATCCCGTCGGCGACCACGACGAGTCGCGGGCTGGCGAACCCGGAGTCCTGGTTGTTCTTGCGCACGAGGCCGATCTCGGAGTGCGTCACCACCCGCAGGAGCAGCGGCGGGTGCGGTTCTGCCTCCGGCTCCGCGTCGGTCTCGGAGACCACTAGGGCTCCAGCTTCATGATCGTCTTGCCGATCCGGACAGTGTCGGCGAGGGTGATCATGGTGGGGGCGGTGATCCGTTGCCCGTTGACGTACGTCCCGTTGGTGGAGCCGAGATCCTCGATGTAGTGACCGTCCTCGACGGCCGCGACGCGGGCGTGCCGGGTCGAGACATAGTCGTCATCGAGGATGATCTGGCAGTCAGCGCCTCGGCCGATCATCACCGTGCCGGTGTCGAGGCTCGCCGCCTGGCCGGCCTGGCTGCCCTGGGAGATGACGATCCGGTGCGGTGCACCCCGCCGTCGCTTGCCTTTCTTCGGTGGGGGCGGCTCCTCAAGGGGGCGCTGCTGCTCCGGTGTCGGGACCGTACGTCCGAACAGGTCGCTGCGGATGACCGAGACCGCCGACAGGATGAACAACCACAACAAGGCCAGGTAGAGGACCTTGATGATGGTCAGGGTGATCTCGGACATGCCGCGGTCACCTCCCCGACGGAGCGTGCACCAGCATCCGGGTGGAACCGATCTCGATCCGGGTGCCCTCGGCGATCGGCGACTGCCGCACCTTGTGGCCGTTGACCACGATGCCGTTGGTCGAACCGAGGTCGACGATGTCGATGCTCTGCTCCTCGCCGCTGCCGCGCACCCGGATCTCGGCATGCATCCTGGAGACGCCGGGATCGTTGATCCTGAGGTCGGCCTCCGTGCCGCGACCGATGACGAAACCCGGCGGACTGAGCGGGTGCCGGGTGCCGTTGACCTCGAGGACCAGGCGGGTGCGCATACCCGGGCCCGCGCTTGCTGCGGCGCTGGACCACGGAGATGGCGCCTCCTCACCGACGTAGAGCGGGGGCGCCTCGGCGTCGGGATCGTTGCTGGGATCGTACGGCGCTCGCTGGACCTCGAACGCGCTCGGACTGGGGCTCGGGTTCGGTCCCGAGGCCGGCCGCTGAGGAGGGCTTGAAGCCGGCCTCGGGTCTGGGCTCGGACTCTGGCTCGGGGCGTGACTGGCCATCGGACGACTCGACTCGACGCCGGCCACTGCCTCGCTGCTGACCGTGAAGCGTCCCACCGGGAGCGCGCCGTCCAGCTCGAAGTGGATACGGATCGGGCCGTTGAAGACGTAACCCATCTCACCCGCGTGCCGGCGGAGTTCGGTCGCCAGCTCGGTGGTGAGGGTGCCGCTGTAGGGCACGAGCTTGTCGTAGTCGTGCTGGGAGAGCGCGATGACGAACTCGTTGGGCACCAACCGCTTGTCGCGCGACATCAGCTTCGCCTCGGTGTCCAGCTCGCGCTGCAGCCGCGCCGCGATCTCGACCGGCTGGACGTCGCCCTTGAACGCGCGAGCGAACACCCCGCTGACCGCGCCCTCGACCTTTTTCTCGAAGCGACCCAGAAATCCCATGACCCTCCTCTCCCGCCAGATGCAACCTGCATCGTATCCGGGGCGGTGAGAATGCCCCGGGACCGCGAGCCGCGCGCCCGAGGCTACGACTTGGTCACGCCACGACAATCGAGCGGTCTGGAGTGGAGAAGATCGGGTGGCGAGTACCCCGCGTGATCTCCTCCGCCGGCGCGGCGGGGCGACCTCGATAGTCCGGATCGGAGCTGTCCGGCGCAGCACGAGCATCCTGCCGGCCGTGCTAGCCTTTCCCGGCTGGTGCGTACGGCGACGTCCGCATCGAGCGCGAGTGGCGGAACGGCAGACGCGCTGGCTTCAGGTGCCAGTGTCCGCAAGGACGTGGGGGTTCAAATCCCCCCTCGCGCACATCGACACAGAGCATGGCCCCCGGCGAATCGGCCTGGCGTAAGGCCAGCACGGCTCGAGGCAGCGCGATCATCGTCCGGAGTGACGGCACGAGATCACGTCGGCTGCCGCGGCGATCGGGTGGTCGACCCAACCGATCACGGTCGCAGCTCCACCACGAGGTTGAACGGCGCGCTGGTCGCCTTCCGGACCGAATGAAGCCGGCTTCTCCTCGGGCGTCGCGCCGTCTGGACGGTGTCGCGGAAAAACTGCGGGCTCGTGCGCGTTCGGGCAGTTCTCCCCGGCGTGCGCCATACGCGCCGAAGCTCACTGGCCCGCACTTTTTCCGCGAAGGGGAGCGGGAGGCCGCAGAGGGAGCTGAACGGGTGTGGGTGTCGCGGTCGATCGCGACATCGCTGCCGTCGGCTCGTCTATGCTGCCGGGTGTGCTCATCCTTGGACTCATTCTGTTCGGCATGGTGGTCGGAGCGGTCGCGCAGCTGATCCTGGGCAAGAGGGCCAGGGGTATCGACTGGACGCTCGCTTTCGTCGCAGGACTCGTCGGTTCCTTCGTCGGCGGCTTGTTGATCAGCCTGCTCTCCGGCGACGGGCTGTCGCTGCGGCCCAGCGGCATCATCGGCTCCATCGTCGGAGCGCTGCTCGTCACGCTCGGCTGGCAGTGGTTCCGGAAGCGTTCCAAGGCGTCCGCGCAGCACTGAGCCCTTCACGCCGCGCCGGGTGCTTCTGGCCGATGGCCACCGAACACGAGTGAACGGTGGATTTCCCACTTTGCGCGAAATTCGACATAGTGGCGACTGGGACAGCGGAGTCCGACGACGACCCGCCCACGAAAGGCAACCCCCATGCGCTTCGTGATCGTCCCTGGCATCGACGATTCCGACTCCACTCACTGGCAGAGCATCTGGCAGGCCGAGTGGGGTCCCATCGCCTGCCGGATCGCGCCGACGTCCTGGGCGCGGCCCGATCTCGAAGACTGGATCGCGGCGGTCGATCGCGCTGTTTGTTGGGCCGGCACCGATGACGTGGTACTGGTCGCGCACAGTCTCGGCTCTCTCGCTGCTGCGGCCTGGTTTGCGGAGTCGCCCCGCGCGGTCCGGGCGGCCTTCCTGGTTGCCCCGCCCGATCCTCGCGGCCCGACGTTCCCGTCGGCGGCCGCATCGTTCGTCGATCTCCAGCCGAAGCCGGTCGGCGTCCCCGGACTGGTCGTCGCGAGTCTGGACGATCCGTACTGCCGGCCCGCAGCCGCTGCCGGTCTGGCCAAGGGCTGGGGGCTTCCGGTTGCTCGCGTCGGCGCCTACCGACACCTGAACTCCACGAGTGGGCTGGGCGGCTGGCAGCAGGGCCGGGTGCACCTCGCGAAGCTCCTCGGCTCCACCGCCGCGGCCGTTGCCTGAGGCTCTCGCCGCCGGCTCGGCCGCTGACTGCCCGGTCCGTGCGTGAGTCGGGCGACCAGGCAGACTCGACTACGTGGAGCACGACGGCAACGGCTGGGTCCAGTGCGGGCAGGGCCATCGGCACTGGGGGCGGTACGGCGCCGCCGGGTTGCTGCTTCGCCGCGACGGTAGCGAGCAGCCAGTCGGGCTCGGCGCTCCCGGCGCCGCTGCCGCAGCCCCCGCGGAGCCGCAGATCCTGATGCAGCACCGGGCCGCCTGGACTGCGAACGGCGGCACCTGGGGTCTGCCGGGCGGGGCGCGGGACAGCCACGAGTCGGCGGACCAGGCCGCACTCCGCGAAGCGGGCGAAGAAGCCGGGATCGAAGCCGACGCGGTCGCGGTGCTGGACGAGTTCGTCGATGACCACGGCGCCGGCTGGGGCTATACGACGGTGCTCGCCCGGCTCCTACGCCCGATCGTGCTCGTGCCACAGGAGGAGTCGGAAGAACTGGCATGGGTGTCGATCGGCGCGATCGACGACCTCGCGCTGCACCCTGGCTTCGTCGTCACCTGGCCCGCGCTGCGAGACCTGCTCGACGCGCTGGGCTGAACGACCCAAGCCGAAGCAGGGTCGGATCTCGCCCGCCGCTCGGTGCGCTGCGGCCGGTCAGCGCGGCGAAGCCGGCACCGGCTGGACCGGCGCCCACTGCTCGCGCATGCTGCGCTTGACCCGCGACAGGTGCGAGCCCTGTGCGATGACCCCGACGATGGCGAGCACGGCGTAGATGGCGTACCACCACCAGTGGGCATCGAGCTTGGCGGTCACGTCGCCGGCGGAGAACTCGCCGCTGTTCAACACACCGAACAGCAGCATCAGCCCGAACACCGTCACGCTCGCGCCGGCCAGCGCGGTGAGCACCGCCAGCAGGATCGCCGGAAGGTCACCGGCGATGGCGATCACCGCGAGCACCACGCCGACGGCGACCCCGACCAGCACGGTCAGCCAGGACCACTGGATGTGGAAGGCGGCCATGATGCTGGTACCGACGGTGAAGCCGATCGCCGCCATCCCGAGTACGACCGCGACCTGATAGGAGAGGTACGCCAGCACGCCGAACACGACGGCGACGATGATCCCGACGAGCCAGCCGAGGAAGACCTGGAGGAACCCGTCGCCGGTGAGCTGGGCCACCAAGCCGGCCCCGAGCAGGAAGCCGACGAACGCGCCCCACAGACTGATCAGCAGTCGCATCGCCAGATAGCCGCGGAAGCACAGCAGCGCCCCGATCAGCACGGCGATGATCCCCACCACGATGTCGGCCACGGCTTCTCCTCCTCCTCACGGTCCCCAACTTCGATGGGAAGCACGCAGTTCCATCATCCCCGGCCGACAACCTCCTCCCGGAAAAGTGGTCAGCAACAACACCGACACGCCGGTGACAGTTGTTGTTCGTGACCAGTTTTCGGGGTGGAACGTGCGGCAAGCGCGACTGCCGGTCGGAGGCTGTTGACCTTCATCCGCTGAACCACCGAGAAACTGTCTGCCGTGGTGGCCGGCGCGGTCTGCTGAGAGGCACCTGGTGCGGTCGGCCTGACCGCACCGGACGATACGGTGGCGCGCATGGCGGGCGTCGGACTGGTCATCGGCATCGGGTGGGCTCACGAAACGCTGTACACGTGCGGAATCACCGAGGTCGCCCTCGGCTGGCTGTGCGCCGACCTGCAGGTCGAGACCCAGTGGTCCGTCGCCGAGACCACCAGCACGATCTTCTGCTCAGGTGAGCCGAGCGATCTCCGGCGTGCTCTGGACACCGTCACCGAACGCCTGGTTCGAGGCCCGGTCGAGGTCGAGCGACACAGACCCAGCCCGGGATCGGCACCGGACGCGGTGCTGCTGCGCTACAAGTTCGGCTACCGTGCGTACGGGTTGGCCGGAGCCACTCGGTACGGCTTTCAGACCGGCGATGCCCAGGCCGTTCGCGACTGGCTGGCCAACGTCGGACAGGAGACCTGTGTCTCCTTCTTCGGCGACATGGAGCCGGCGGATCTGCCGCTTCCATCGGTACGTCCGCTGCCGGAGCC
Source organism: uncultured Actinomycetota bacterium (assembly GCA_963797165.1). Lineage (GTDB taxonomy): Bacteria > Actinomycetota > Actinomycetes > Propionibacteriales > Propionibacteriaceae > Microlunatus. The sequence continues at coordinate 82,874 of CAWCOM010000004.1, read as the reverse complement.
CAGCCGTCAGCAGCGGATCCGGGCCGGGCTGGTGACGATCGGTGGCCTCGGCGTGACCTGGCTGCATGATCGCAACCCGGTCGCCGACCTGGCCGAGCAGCTGATCATCGACACGGTCGGCGACGTCTTGCCGGCGCCGGCTCCCGGCCGGGCGAGCGTCGATGGCTGGCTCCACTCCATCGGCGCCGACACCCGGTTCGTCGGGCTGATCGCCGCCGACCCGAATGTCGATCCGGCGCTGACTGCGCCGTTGGTCGAGCGCCTCGACCGGCTGCGCACCGACGGCCCCGACGAGCTCAGCATCGTCGCCGCGATGGATCGCCGTGCCAAGCGCGATGAGACAACCAGCTTCGACGATGCGGTGGGGAACTCCGTCCGGGAGATCTGGCGCCGGTCCGGGTATACGCAGCCCGCCGACCGAGAGCTGTCTGCCGAGCCGGAGGTGCTGGCCGAGGAGGTCCGGCGCCAGTGCGCGAGTCTCAACGTATTCTGCCCACAGCCACCCGAGGGGACCTTCCTGCCGGTTGCGGGCGCGACGCTCGACGTGCCGGCCGCGTCGGGAAAGACGTACAAGGTCGCGCGGGCACTCAAGGAGACCGGGGTCGACCTGAAGCAGACCATCGTGATCGGCCCCGACCGGATCACCCACATCGGCTCCAGGTCCACCACCGTGAGTGCGGGGACGTTGGCCCTGATCGAGCGCTGGCCCGACGGCGAGCGCGGCCTGTACGACGAGGAGGGCAGTGGGCTCTACGTCGACCCGCTGCTGTGGTCGAAGGGCGACGAGATCGTCGCCTGGATCGACCAGCACGCGCCGCGCGTTTTCGACCGGGAGGACCGGTCCCCGGCCGACCCGTACGTCGCCAAGGCGGCGGCGAAGAACCGTCCGCCGATGCTGATCGTGTTCGCCGCCATCTTCGGCCTGCTCGCCGTGGTGATGCTCGTCGGCGCGATCACCGGCCCCGACCGCGTGTTCAAGGTGGTCGGCACCCTGTTCTTTGCCTGGGCAGTCGGGTTGTTTCTCGTTCCGCTGCGTTATGCCCGGCGAATTCGCCGACGGATCAACTGACCGGCTCGAGCAGCTCGAGGTCGGCGACCGCCGACTGCGTGGTGCTGAAGATCTTCACCGACCGCACCGTGCGGGTGCTCGGGTCGAGGACGGTCAGGATGTGGTGGCCCGGCGGCGGCAGCCGCAGCTGATAGCGCCCGTCGGGCCCTGTCGTCGTCGTGGCCTGCACCTCCCCGGTCGTCGCGCTCAGCGTCAGCACCGCGCCGTCGAGCGGCCGGCCGTCGTTGCGGATCACCCCGGTGAGCATCAGAGGCCCGCCGATCCGAACGATCGGCTCCGTCCCGGGATCGCCGAAGTCGGTCACCGCCGAGCGCGGTGTCCAGCCGTCGGCGTTCGCGATCACCAGGTAGCAGTCGCGCCCGGGGAGAGCGAGTGAGAACCGTCCCTCGTTGTCGGCGCGGCTCCAGTCCAGCGGCTCACCACTCAGTCGAACCGCGGTGACAACAGCCTGCGGGTGGGGCCGATCGTCGGGGCGGAGCACGCGTCCGCGGACGACGATCTCGGCGCTCTCGCCGGCCTGGTTCACCGGAACCGGGCGGCGGCCCGCCGAGTCGCCGACCGGCGCGACCAGCGCCGCGCTGCGCCGGGGGACGAACCAGACCACTCCACAGGCGAGCAGGCAGACGGCCGCCGAGATGGCGTACGTCACGGCGAAGGCGACGGGATCGGTCACAGTCACGCCGCCGACAGTGATCGTCAGCCCGGTCAGCAGGGCGGCGATGACGGCGCTTGCCGTGGAGGTGCCGAGCGCTCGGAGCAGGGCGTTCAGTCCGTTGGCAGAGGCGGTCTCGGTGATCGGCACGTTGGCCATGATCAAACTGGGCATCGCGGCGTACGAGATGGCTGAGCCGATGCTGACCACCGTCGAACCGATGATGATCGAGGCCAGGGAGTGATCCAGGAAGACCCTGCCCAGATAGGCGACCGCCATGATCGCGCAGCCGGTGATCAGGGTGATCCGACCGCCGAACGTGTTGATCATCTTCCCGGAGACCGGCGAGAAGGCGACCATCGCCAGTCCACCCGGCACCATGGCCAGCCCGGCGGCGAGAGCGCCGAGGCCGTAGCCGCCGGCGACCGGCGGCAGCTGCAGCTGCTGGGTGCTGACCAAGATGTTGCCCATCAGGGCGAAGCCGACCAGGATCGAGGCGAGATTGGTCAGCAGGACCGGGCGGCGCGCCGACGTACGCAGGTCCACGAGCGGCTGGCTGACTCGGAGCGAGTACGGCACCCAGATCGCGAGGGTGATCGCTGTCACGATGATCAACGCCAGCACGGCCTCGCTGCTCCACCGGGCGCCCTTCGAGATGACCAGCAGCAGGCAGGTCAGGGCGAGGGAGAGCAGCAGGGCACCGAGCACGTCGAACCGTCCTCGGGTCTTCACTCCCGACTCGGGCACGACCAGCAGCACGGCGACGCCGATGGCGACCCCGACGACGACCGACAGCCAGAACACCGACGACCAACCGAGCCGGCTGAACATCAGACCGCCGAGCGGCAGGCCGAGCGCGCCGCCGATGCCGAGGGTTGCACTCATCAGCGCGATCGCCGAAGACACCTTCTCTCGTGGCAGCTCGTCGCGCATGATGCTGATCCCGACCGGGATCAGCGCGGCCGCGAAGCCCTGCAGCGATCGTCCGACGATCAGCAGCACGAAGCTGCCGGAGCTCAGCGCCGCGACCAGCGAGCCGGACACCATCAAAGCGATGCAGACCATCATCATCAGCCGCTTGCCGTACATGTCGGCGAGCCGGGCGACGACCGGGGTGGCGACGGCGGAGGTCAGCAGGGTGGCGGTGATCAGCCAGGAGACATCATCGCCGGAGACACCGAGGAGCTGGGCGAAGCTCGGCAGCAGCGCGACCACGAGGGTCTGCTGGAGCGAGACGGTCGTGCCGGCCAGGCAGAGCACGGCGATGATGGCGCCAGTCGGTCTGCGGGTCCGACCGACGCTGGATGCCATGAGTCGCATCCTAGGGACGCCGGCTGTCGTCCCGGACCCCGCGCTCCCGACTTGTCAGCATCTCAGCGGGCTACAGCCGACTGTGACGCTGACAAGTCGGTCAGATCCGGAGCAGGTAGCCGTCCGCCAGGTTGTTCGAGTCCGTGGATCCGCCACCCCAGACGAAGATCGTGTGGTCGTTCGCGGCGGCCACCTCGGCGGAGCGATCCGATCCGGGCAGCGGCGCGAGGCGGGTCCAGGATCGGGTGGCCGGATCCAGCAGGTGACCGCCGTGCCGGGTCCGACGTGCGCCCAGGTCAGGGCCGACCACCACCCGGGAGCCGACGACAAGGCCACTGGCCACCAGACCGTCCCGATCGGGAGCGGTCGGCAGCGCCGACATCGAACCCGTCGCCGGGTCGAGAATGCCGCCGGCGTCGTACGAACGGCCCCAGTTGCCGATCTCGCCGCCGTCGGCCGACCCCGTGTCGGGCCAGACCACCCGGTCGCCGACGGCTCGCGGGCCCCAGCCGATCAGCTCGGTCTCGGTCGGCGCCGACCAGGCGTCGGAGTCGGCGTCCCACCAGGCCAGCCGGACCAGCGCCGGCCCGTCCGCGCCAGGGTTGTCCACCAGGTCCTTGGCCGCGAGCAGCAGCCGTCCGTCGAACCAGGTCGCCTCCCGGTCGAAGCTCGGCCCGAGCGGGTCGTCGCGGAGTCGGCGCCAGGTCTTCGTCTTCGGATCGAGCGCCAGATCGACGCCGGCCCGGTGCTCGTCCGACCCGGCGACGGCGATCACGAGTCCGTCGGCGGACACCAGCGTGCTCCAGTTCTGCGACGGCACGGGCAGCCGGTCCCACCGATCGGCGCCGGGGTCGTAGCGGACGAAGGCTGCCGGTTCGACGTCGGTGGCCTCGACGAGCACGTACAGCTGATGGTCGACCACGGCGACGTTGCGTCCACTGATGGGAGTCGGCGCGGCCGCGATCACCGACCAGACTCCGGTCGTCGGGTCGAAGGCCGCGCCATCCCGCTCGGCCGGCTTGACCGGCCCGGCGCAGCTGGCGGCGGGCGGACAAGGCCGATCCGTACGTCCTCCGGTCACCACGAAACGGCCGCCGACCCAGGCGCCGACCGCATCGTGCCGGGCGGACAACGGCGCGTCGGGCAGCCTTGTCCAGCGACCGCTCGCGACGGAGGGCGTCGGAGCGTCCGTCGGCCACGCGTCGGCTGGTGCGCAGGCGCTCAGCAGAAGGAGGGCGACCAGCCCGACCATCCGCCGCCACCTCGCGACCATCCCTCCACTTTCCCCGACGTGTCAGCAGTACGGCCGGCTAGGAACGGTTGTCCCGCTGACAAGTCCGGATCGCTATTCGGGGTACGGGCCCCAGGCGTCGGTGCGGGCGGTGGAGGGCTTCTTACCGAGCTTGCCGACCTTGACCAGGGAGGCCAGGGAGTCGAGGATCACCCGAGCCGAGATCAGCGAGGTCTGCTCTGCCCAGTCGTACGGCGGTGAGCACTCCACGACCTCCATGCCCGAGATGCCGCCCTCGGAGACCAACCGGACCAGGCCCAGCGCTTCCCGCGGCAGCAGCCCGCCCGGCTCCGGCCAGCCCGTGCCGGGCACGAAACCGGCGTCGATCACGTCGATGTCGAAGGACAGGTACACCGCCTTGGCACCCTGCCAGGCCAGCTCCAGCGCAGTCTCGGCGATCTTCTCGATACCGACCCGCTCCACGTCGGAGACGGTCATGATCGTGGTCCCGCGGGCCCGGCCGACCTTCACTCCGGCACGCGGTGCCTGCCAACCACCGATGCCGATCTGCACCAGGTTGGTCGGCGGTGCGTTCTTGATGTCCGTGGCGTGGAACCACGGCGTGGTGTGCATCCGCTCGTCGAGATCGAGCTCCTGGGTGTCCACGTGCCGATCGAAGTGGATGATCCCGATGTTGCCGTCCATGTGCGGCGCCAGCCCGCGGATCGTCGGATAGCCGATCGAGTGGTCGCCGCCCAGCACCACCGGGAAGGCACCGTTGCTGACCACGTGGCTCATCGCCTTGCTGATCTGGTCGAACGACTTCTCCAGGTTTCCCGGGATCGTGCAGATGTCGCCGATGTCGACCATGTTCAGCTGCTCGCGCAGATCGACACCCATCTCGAAGTTGTACGTCCCGAACAGGTTCGTCGCCCGGCGGATCCCCTGCGGCCCGAACCGCGTTCCCGGCCGGTACGTCGTCCCCGCGTCCAACGGTGCCCCGAAGATCGCCACCTCGGCGTCGCCGACCTCGTGCACGTCCTCGACGTACGGGCACTTCATGAACGTGCCCCGCTCGCCGGCGAAGTGCGGAACCTCGCCGCGCGCGAACGTCGGCAGGGTCCGGTCGGTGATCGAGTCCGCCGCCTCGAGGCCGTACGCGATCCCGCGCTCCAGCTCCTCGCGGTGACGGCGGTCCGACAGCCGGGCTTCGGCCTGCTGGGCCCAGTGCCCCTCCCGGTCCGGACGGTCTCGATCTTCGACGGGTGCGTCTTCGGTACTGTCCACGACCTGCACTCCTTCACGAGCAGCGAAAGGGAACGAGCGGTCCGCTCATTGGACCACAACCCTCGGACCCGGCCTGACATGCCCTGAGGCTGTCGAAGGGCGGCGTGCGGCGATCGGCAACTCGTTGTGGGCCACCTGCCCTGAGCCCGTCGAAAGCGTAGCGATCCGGCGGTGAGGACATCGTGACCGAGACGTAACACGATCGTCGCTTCCGTTCGATCGCCTTAACACGAGCCGGGCACGCGCGTAACGGCGATCCACTGGAATGACATCGACCCGTCAGGCGCGACGGGGCGCGACTAGGGTTCCGTCGCTGCGAGGTCCGATGCGGGCGTCGTGGAGGGTCTGGACCGAGAGTCGCAGGCAGGGGACGCCGGTCGTCACCTGTTCCACGGCGGGACAAAAGCCCGGGAGGCCATCGGGGCCCGCGATCGCGCAGGGGGCTCTGGACCTCACCACGAACGGAGCCCGAATGACTGCCGCCGCACCTTCGATCGGTCTCGTCGATCACGACACCTCGTCAGCGAACGACCTGAGCGAGTTCGGCTACGGCCAGGAGCTGCACCGCTCCATCGGGACGTACGCCTCGTTCGCTGCGGGGTTCTCGTTCGTCTCGATCCTGACCACGGTGTTCCAGCTGTTCGGGCTGGGCTACAGCTTCGCCGGGCCGTTCTTCTTCTGGACCTGGCCGGCGGTGTTCTGCGGCCAGATCCTCGTCGCGCTGTGCTTCGGGGAGCTGGCCGGCCGCTACCCGATCTCCGGTGCCATCTATCAGTGGTCACGCCGCCTGGGTGGCCACATCGTCGGCTGGTTCGCCGGCTGGACCATGATCATCGCCCAGATCGTGACCGTCGCTGCCGCCGCGATTGCCATGCAGGCGGTGCTTCCGGCCATCTGGAGCGGCTTCCAGGTCGTCGGCGGCGACCCCTCGATCACCAGCGTCACCGGCGCCACGAACGCGATCGTGCTCGGCCTGATCGTGCTCACCGCGACGACCTTGATCAACTCGGTCGCGGTCAGGGTGATGGCGATCGTCAACGCGGTCGGCGTCACGATGGAGCTGGCCGGCGCCACCCTGTTGATCATCGCCTTGTTCTCCAACGCGCAACGCGGTCCGGGAATCGTATTGAACACCGAGGGGCTGGACGGTGGATTCGGCGCCCTGCTTGCGGCATCGCTGATGGCCGCGTACGTCCTGGTCGGCTTCGACTCCGCCGGAGAGCTGTCGGAAGAGACGCACAACCCGCGCAAGACCGCACCCAAGACCATCCTGCGGGCGTTGATCGCCTCCGGTATCGGTGGCGGTCTGATCATCCTCGGCGCACTGATGGCAGCGCCGGAGATCAGCCCCGAGATCGGTACTGGCGGGCTCGCCTTCATCGTCACGGCCCGGCTCGGTGACATCTGGGGCCGGGTCTTCCTCTGCATCGTCGTGGTCGCCGCCTTCGTCTGCACGCTGGCGATCCAGACCGCGACGACCCGGATGATCTACTCGATGTCGCGCGACGAGGTGCTGCCGTTCGCGAAGCGCCTGCGCAAGGTGTCCCGGCGTGGGGCGACCGTCGAGGCCGCGGTCCTGGTCGGCGTGCTCGCGGCGGTGATGCTGTTGATCAACTTCGGTCACGCCGGCGTCTTCACCGCGCTCACCAGCACCTGCATCGTGCTGCTCTACATCGCCTACCTCTGCGTCACCGCACCGATGCTCTATCGCCGACTGAAGGGCTGGCCGAAGTCGCTCGGCTCACAGCGCGACGAGGACGGCAAGCCGGTGTTCAGCCTGGGTCGTTGGGGACTGCCGGTGAACCTGCTGGCCGTGGCGTGGGGCGTCTTCATGACCATCAACCTGGCCTGGCCGCGGCAAGCGATCTACGACCCGGAGGGTACCAACCCGGTGCTGCAGTACTTCGCGCTGATCGTGCTCGCCGTCACAGCGATCGGCGGCGTGATCGCGTACAACGTCAAGAAGAACGATTACCGGCGCGCCATCGGTGTGCTGCCGAGCTCGCACACCGACGCCGAGGCGGCGGAGGAGGATCCGGTCCCCGCCTGAGATCACCTCCCGAACGCCGAGCGCCGCCCAGTCACCCCGTTATCGCACCGCATCGCCCAGATGCGGGCCTGAGCGCCGCCCAGTCACCCGTTGTCGCACCGCATCGCCCAGATGCGGGCCTGAGCGCCGCCCAGTCACCCCGTTATCGCACCGCATCGCCCAGATGCGGGCCTGAACGGCCTCCAGTCACTCCGTTATCGCACCGCATCGCCCAGATGCAGCCTCCGATCGCCTCGAAGGGCGAACGGGGTCGCGCCCTTTCACCCGGCGCAGGGCGCGGGTGGGCGAGTATGGACCGGTGACGGCGAACTGGCTCCGGGTCCGACCGGTCGAGGAGTCCGACCTGGCGAGGATCCGCGCGATCATCAACCACTTCATCGCGACGTCGGCGTTCAACTTCCGGACCGAGCCACAGACCATCGACGAGTGGCGAGCGGACTGGCGCCGGCTGCACGAGACGCATCCGTGGCTGGCGGCGGTGGACGACGGCAGGGTCATCGGGGTCGCGTGCGCCGTTCCCTGGAACTACCGCAGCGCGTACCGGTGGACCGTCGAGACGAGTGTGTACGTCGATTCCGAGACTCAGCGACGTGGTGTCGGAGACGCCCTCTATGCGAATCTCCTCGGCCGGCTTCGACGTCAGGGCTTCCGGAGCGCGGTGGCGGTGATCGCGCTGCCCAATCAGCCGAGCATTCGGCTGCACGAGCGCCACGGATTCACCCCGGTCGGCATGCTTCGGAACGCTGGCTTCAAGCTCGGCGGCTGGCACGACGTCGGGTTCTGGCAGTGTGTGCTCGCCGAGACCGGGACGGAGCCGCCGGCCGTAACGGAGCCGGTGGAAGCGTGATCAGCTCACGATCACTTCTGACCCGCTGACCGAGGCGGTCAGCGGCGGCAGTGGTGCGGTGGCAGGTCCATTGACGACCGACCCGTCGGCGATCGCGAACTTGCTGCCGTGGCACGGGCAGTCGATGGTCGTCGTGACCGCACCGACCACACATCCCTGGTGGGTGCAGACCGCGCTGAAGGCCTTGAAGCTGCCGGCGGTCGGCTGGGTGACCACGATCTTGGAATCGGCGTAGATCTTGCCGCCGCCGACCGGGATCTCCGACGTCGGCGCTGACATCCCCGCCGTCGGACTCGCCGCCTCGTTCGGTTCCTCCTCCGGACCGTACGATGCGCAGCCGGCCAGGCCGCAGACCGCCAGGGCGCACAACCCGCCACCGACCAGGGCACTGCGGCGGGTGAGCATGGGATCCATCGTGTCCTCTCTAGAACGTGAAGCCACGGTAGACGAAGAACCACACAGCGGCGGTCGCGAAGAGGCCGGTCAGCAGCGAGAACACCAGGCCGCCGAGCACCGGAAGCACCCATCCGGGCGCGTCGTCTCGGGTCAGCACCAACATCTTGCAGACAAAGGCGCCGAAGAACGCACAGCCCAGGATCGAGTGGACCAGTGCTCGCGAGCTGAAGTCGGCGAAGCCGAGTGCGTAAAGGCAGTGCACCGCAACCGGGGTCACCAGGAGAACGGCGATGCGGCCGGACCAGCGGTGCACCGGTCCCAGCCAGGCACCCTTCAGCGGGATCCGGCCGAAGATCGACATCCCCGTCACCAGCTGAACGACGGCGAAGAGGAATGCGGTCGTGGTGAGCCAGGTCTTCACGGCCAAGCCGCTGGAGAACCCAGCGAGGTTGATCGCGACTCCGGTCGGGTCGTGCAGCCGCCCGAAGGCACCCAGACCGATGGACACTACCGCGCCGATCGACATGGCGACGAGCACTGGGCCGATCCGGGTGGGCGCGGACGTCTTGGATGCTGGGGTCCCGGATGCCGGCGGCCCGGATGCTGGCGGCCCGGATCCGGGCGGCACGGAGCCGGATGGCTCGACAGCGGACGGCTCGGCAGTGGTCATCGGACTCTCCTAGATCTCGTCGTCGCCATCGACTGGTGCGGCCTGCACGGTCTGCCCGTCGACCTGGGCCCCGTTGTCCGCTCCGAGCGTCGGTGCGGGTTCGGACGTACCGTCGTCGGCGGTGGCGACGCCGACCACGCTTCCGTCGGGAAGCCGGATCCAGCCGACCGTGGTCGTGGACCCCTTGGCGCGGTAGATGCCGGCCGGCTTCTCAGCGCGGCGGATCTCGAACTCCCAGCGCTTGCCGTCGCTGCGCACCTCGCCGTCGAGCCGTCCGTCGTCGAGCTCCGCGGTGAGCCGGTAGCCGTGTCGGGAGGTGAGCCGGACCTCGTCGCCTTCGACGCTTCCGCGCAGCCAGGCTTCCCGGGATCGCCCGTCGCAGATGTAGGCCGCCGCCCGGTCGCCGAGCACGGCGACCGCGATGGCGAGGTGACCGTCCTCCGATCGCCCGGCATAGACCGCCTTGTGCGGGAACTGGTCGTCGTCGCCGTGCTGGGTGGCCGACGCGGCAGGCGGGGTCAGCGCGCTCTCCGCCGGTCTGGTCGGCGTAGCTGATGACGAGCTGCTCGGTCCGGATGCAGAAGACGTGGGTGCGGAAGACGTCGCCGAGGCGGGCGGCGCCGTCGACGTCGCAGCACCGGCAGCCGTCGACTCCGGACTCGGATGGACGACGAAGTCGGCGGTGAGCAGAGCCGTGAAGAAGATGGCGACGGCCGCCAGTGTGAGCAGGGGACTTCGATGTGTCATGGGCAGACCTCTCGCGTCGAGGGGTGCGGCAGCGAGCCCCCGCGTTGCCGTACGCGATGAGGAGACCTGCTACCCAACCGTGATACCGCAGCTCACAGTGAATGCACAGCCCTTCGACTCTCGAATTGTCAGAACCACCGGGCATCCTGGTCTCATGGATCTCAGTCAGCTCATCATCATCGCGGTGGCGGTGGCCGGCGCGGTGATCGTCGGGCTGCTCGCGATCGTTCCGACCGTGCTCGAGTTTCCCGCGCGTCGCGACTCCGGCGATCGTCCGGCGGATCCCATGCCGCTGACCCCCCGGTCGACGACGGCCACCGATCACGACACCGACCATCGACTGGCCGCCTGAATGTTGGTCGTCAGCCGCCGGTGAGAGCGCGCCGAGTCGTGTTCAGCGCCGCGGCAGCGTCAGTCTGCTGTCCCGGACCAGCTTGATCAGGTCGCCGGAGCCGATGTCGAGCTTCTTCCCGGCGCTGGTGTTCCGGGCCACGACCGTGATGACGCGGTCGCCGTCGGGGACGTACTGGACCTCGACGCCACCGTCGCCGGTGCTGCTGCCGGCGACCCGGTAGAGATTGCCGTCCATCGTCTCGATGACGCTGCAGCGCTGCTTGGTGCGCCGGCCGCACCGGTCGGCGTACTCCATATCGGTGGCGATCTGCAGATAGACCTCCGTGCCGCCGTCGGTGAACCTCGAGAGACCGAGCGCGAGCGCGCCGCCGTCGCCGTGCCAGAACGACTCGCTCTCATCGGTCGGACGAACCTGCCAGCTCATCGAGGAGAAGTACCGATGGTCGGCATCCAGCTGATCAACGACCACCCCCGAGATCCGGGATCGCCACCGCATCAGGACCTGTGATCGGCACGCCTGGTCGGCGGTGTCGCAGCGATTCGACTGCCACGGATCGGACACATAACTCGGCGTCACGGTCGGGGTCGGGGTCGGCGGCTGCACGCTTGCGATCTCTGCCGGGGCTCCGGCGCGGATCGCAAAGCCCGCCACCAACGCGACGATCGCCGCCGCGGCCGTCACGACAGCGCCGCGCCGGCGCCGACCCTGGAGCTCCAGCCGTCGACCGCGGCCGAGATCGCCGACTCCGGCTCGTGCCGACGCCACGGGATCGGACGCCCCGGCGAGTCTGCCGAGCTGGCGGGTGAGCTCTACGGGGTTGCGCCGGGCCGGATCGCGGCGCGCGAGCCGCTCCACGGCGTCGGCGAAGAGCTCGGCGATCCGAGCCGGCCGGGCGCCGAGGACCCGACCGACGTCGTCCTCCGCGAGCTCACCGAGCAGCAGCAGGATCACGACCGCCTGGGAGGTCGGTCCGAGGGAGGCCATGTCCTCGCCGAGGTCGCCGGTGGGGATCGGCGCCGCGTCCAGCAGCTCGACCCGCTGCCGGCTTCGGGCGTTGCGGCCGGATCGCCAGGTCGGATGGAGCAGCACGCGGAAGGCGGCGCTCGTCCGGTCGGCATCAGGTGCGAGGCCGTACGTCCTGGCCAGCGCCTGGTCGACCGCCCGGTCGGCCTGGCGGGATTCGCCCTGACGGGATTCGCCCTGGATGCCGGGGTAGAGCGCCCGGGCACAGCGCTCCAGTCGCGGCCGGAGCGCGGCAGCCTCCTCGACGAATACTGCGTCGTGTCCGAGGTCGGCCATCTGCCACCCCCTAGATGCCTGATGATAGTTCGACCCCGGGCGGCGGCCCAGCCTTCGGTCGCGGGGAGAATCGAGTTGTGAGTACCAGCACTGGCCCGACGTTTCGGCGCTACGTCGCGATCGGCGACTCGAGCACCGAGGGTTTGGAGGACAAGTACTCCGACGGCGGCTACCGCGGTTGGGCGGACCGGCTGGCCGAGCACATCGCGAACAGCCAGGACGAGGTGCTGGAGTACGCCAACCTCGCCGTCCGCGGCCTCCGGCTGAACGAGATCCGCAACACCCAGTTCGACGACGCCCTGGCCATGCGGCCTGACCTGATGACGATCTTCGGCGGCGTCAACGACGTCCTCGTCCCCGCTCACGACTTCGACTCGATCCGCCAGGACTACGAGGCGATGTTCTCCGAGGCCACTGCCGCGGACATCACGGTGCTGACGTTCACGGTGCCGGATCCGTCGGCCTACAACCCGTTCGGGCGACGGCTCAAGGATCGGTTGTTCCGGCTCAACGACATCATCCGTTCGGTCGCCGAGCGGTACGGCGCGCTGTACCTGGACTTCCAGCACCAGCCGATCGCCGAGGATCCCCGGCTGTGGTACGAGGACCGGCTGCACGGCAACACCCTCGGCCACGAACGCATCGCGGCAGCTCTGGCCTGGGGGCTCGGGCTACCCGGGTTCGACGAGTTCTCCTGGCAGGCCGAGCCGGAGGGAGAGTTCGTCCGCCCTGGCCCGGCGACCAGCTTCGTCAGCGATCTGGACTGGGCGGTGCACTATCTAGCGCCGTGGATCAACCGAGGCATCCGAGGAATCCCGCACGGACTGGGCGTGGCAGCCAAGCGGCCGGTGCCGACGCCGATGGCCAAGACGGACTCATCGGGGGTGCGCGACGGCTGAGCGCGAGCCGGCTGAGGGTGGGGGGCCGGCTGGGCGGTGGCGGTTCGACGGGGAGATCGCCGGGTTGGGGACCCGGGACGGCCCACGGATCGTCGTGGGGCACTGGTTCACCTCGCCGCTCGGGAGTTTCGCCGACGTCATGCTGGAGGAACCGGACGGACAACGGGTGCTGCTGGCGCCGAGCGATCGAGTGGCGGAGTTCGTGTCGTCGACGTACACCTTCGACGAGGTGGTGGTCGGCCCGGTCGAGGTGGTCTCCGGACCGAGATCGCGGATCGTCACCGGTCCCGGGCTGAGGCTGAGTGTCCGGATCGGTTCGCGAACGGCTCTGGGGGTCCTGCTCCGGCTGCAGCCGAGGCCGCTCATCGGGTCGCCCCGCTGGGCCAGCCTCCTCGACCCGATCGCGCGCGTCGTGCTGCCCGGGGTGCGGACGCGGGGGTCGGCGGGCGGTGGCCGACAAGAGTTCTACGGAGCCTCGGACCTGCACCGGCTCGTAGCCCTCGAGGGCGTCTGGCGCGATCAGCCGCTCCGCGAGCTGACTCCCGTCGAGCCACCGGTCCGCTTCGGCTTCGGATCCGCCCCCAGCAGACCCTCCCTGACCCGCATCACGACCACGATCGTCGAGAACTAACCGGATCGGATGGATTTATCGTGTGTACTCACACAGCAAATCCATCCACTGTTCGCGCACGCTCGCACTTCGGGCAGAGCTCGGGCAACCCGTCCCAGCCCCGCGCGGCCAGCACGGCTGCGACCTCGGCGGCAACCAGGCACGGCCGATCCAGCACATCCCACCAGCCGTAGCGCAGGGTCGTCTCGCCGGCCAGTGCGGAGCGGTTGTCGCGCCGCATGTCGCGATGGCGTCCCACTCCTTCGTGGCCGGCCCGTCCGTCGAGCTCGACGACGGTGGCGAACAGGTCGTAGTAGACATCGCGGACTGTCCCTCGACGTCGATGCTGACGTCGGCCGTTCGGCAATCCGTGGCGACGCTCGACGTCGGTGAGATAGCTCAGCTCCAATGGGCTCTCGGCACCTTCCTCGACGTCCGACAAGATCGTGACCAGTCGCGAGCGTTGGACGTGCCGCTGCCGACCCTCCAGCCTGCGGCGGAGACGAGCCGTGGTGGTGAGGCGCTGCTGGACCGCGCGCGTGATGAGATCGACGCAGGTGGCTCCGTCGGCCCCGTCACACAGATCGAGCACGGTGTCTTCGACGTCGGTTCGGGGTGGCTCGCCACGCGAGCACCGGCGGATCCCGTCTCGCTCCTGGACGAAGTGCCACGGTCCCCGCGCACGATGCGGTGACCCGTGAGGCACCTGGACGGCGATCACGTCGGGCTCGGTCGCTCTGATGCCGTGCAGGTGGCTGGCGGCGTCGAGCGCCAGCCGCGCTCGGTCGCCGCCCAACAGGACGCCCGTCCAGGCAAGGGTCAGCCACGGTGGGTCGGAAGTCTCGGTGAAGTAGATGCCTCGCGTGATCTGCTGCCATCGGCCGGATTCTCGTAGTCGTCGCAACGACGCCTCGCCCAGACCGTGACCGATGACTTGTTCGCGGGTGAGCACACCCGCCTGCTCAGACGCCAGGGTCATCAAGAACCGACTGGGGTCGACACGGCTTCGCACACTGTGAATCTGGTGCGTCAGGCGCCGAACGTGCCGTACGAGGCCCTGATCTGTGGATAACCCTTGGCTGTGGACAACCCCCACCAGCCGATCGGATGGATTTGTGGTGGGAGTACCAACCACAAATCCATCCAGAACTCAGACGAACAGGGCCTGACCGACGTATTCGCCCTGGTTCACACCGCGCGGAACGGCGAACAGCGCCGATCCGGTGTGCTGGATGTACTCACTCAGCCGGTCGGCGCGCCCGATCTTGGTCTGGATCGGGATGTAGTGGGTGACCGGATCGCTCACGTAGGCGATGAAGAACAGGCCAGCGTCCAACCGTCCCAGCCCATCGCTGCCGTCGACGAAGTTGTAGCCCCGGCGAAGCATCTGGACGCCGCCGTTGTTGTCCGGATGGGTCATCGCCACATGGGCGTCGGTCGCGATCAGGGGTTGGTCGTCGTTGCCGGTCAGCGCGAAGTCCGGCGCCGTGAACTCACTGCCGCCCGACAACGGCGCGCCCTCGGCCTTGGTCCGGCCGATCACCGTTTCCTGCTCGCCCAACGGCTGGCGGTCCCAGGTCTCGATGGTCATGTTGATCCTCCGAGCGACCAGATAGGAGCCGCCGGCCAGCCAGTCCCCGCGTGCATCGCCGGTCCGGGTCCAGACGTGCTCGGAGACCAGATCCGGCTCTTCGGCCTTGAGATTGGCCGTGCCGTCCTTGAAGCCGAACAGGTTCCGCGCGGTGACCTGGGAGGTCGACGTCGAGGACGTCCGTCCGAAGCCGAGCTGCGACCAGCGGATCGCCGCGCGCCCGAAGGCGATCCGGGCCAGGTTACGGATCGCGTGCACCGCGACCTGCGGGTCGTCGGCGCAGGCCTGGATGCACAGGTCGCCGTCGGACTTGGCGGCGTCGAGATTGTCCTGCGGGAAGTGTGGCAGTCTCCGCAACGACTCCGGCTGCCGATCGGCCAGCCCGAACCGGTCCTTGCCCGCCTGGCGGAACAGCGTCGGTCCGAACCCGAACGTCACCGTCAGCCTGGACGGAGGCAGCCCGATCGCCTCACCGGTGTCGTCGGGAGGCGCGGCGTAGGAGCCCGAGGTCGGGCCGAGCGGACCGGCGCCGAAGCCTTGGGTCATCCGAGCAGCCGCCTCGGTCCAGTCGGTCAGCAGCCCGATCAGCTCTTCGCGGGACTGCGTCGTCACGTCGAACGCGGCGAAGTGGAGTCGATCCTGGGCCGGGGTCACGATGCCGGCCTGGTGCTCGCCGTAGAACGGGTACGACGTCGAGGTCGGAGCCGGCTGGCTGGCAGTGTTCTCCGACGAGCGGTCCGCCAGTCCGACGACCGCGGCGCCGATCCCCACGCCCACGACGCCCGCACCGGCAGCCCCGAGCAGCCCGCGGCGGGAGACCCGTCGCCTCCTCGGCTCTTTCCCTTCGACCGGCTCAGGGCCCACCTCGTGAGGCTGAGGGCCCACCTCGTCATGCCCGCTGAGCTTGTCGGAGCGTTCGGCGCTCTTGTGCCCTTCGGCAGACTCGGGGCCCATCCTGCGGGGACCAGCGCCCGCGCCGGGAGGCTCAGCCCGCGTGCTGATGCCTTCAGGAGACATGCCGGTTCACCACCTTCCTCAGACTACGGCGGCGGCCAGCTGGGAGAGCGGCTCGCTGAGCGCGTTGACGGCGTCGGAGAGCTGCTTGACCTGCTCCTTGCTCAGATCGTCGTACGAGACGAACCCGTCACCCTGCTTGGTCTCGTCCAGCAGCTTCTGCAGTGCCGCGAACTTGGCAGTGATCTGGGCGGCCAGCTCGGGATCCTTCTTCTCCAGCAGCGGCTTCAGACCCTCGAACGCGACCCGTGCGCCGTCGATGTTGGCCTGGAAGTCGTACAGGTCGGTCCGCGACCAGTACTCCTCCTCACCGGTCACCTTGCTCTTGGCGACCTCGTCGAGTAGGCCGCGGGCGCCGTTGGCGATCTGGTCGGCGGTGAAGATGATCTTGCGGGTCTTGTCGTACAGCGTCTGGGTGTTGGCCAGGAGGTCGTCGGCGTACTCCGCGCGCTCGGCGGTGCTCAGCTGCTTGTAGCCCTCGGCCCGCGCCGGCCATAGGTCCTTCTCGATCCGGTGCCAGCCGGTCCACTTCTGGCCCTTCTCCAGATCTGCCTCGCGCAGATCGGTTTTCGGGTCGAGGTCACCGAACGACTCCGCGACCGGTTCGATCCGCTCCCAGTGCATCCGCGTTGCGGCGTACAGGGCGCGCGCTTCGTCGTCCTTGCCCGCCTTGTACGCAGCGACGAACGCCTCGGTGCCGGCCAGCAGCTGCTCTGCCTGGTCCTTGACGTACGCGGCATAGTTCGCGTTCGCCTGGTCGACGAGCTCCTTGTCGTCACCGCTCGGTCCGAGGCTCTCGCCGGAGTCGGTGACGGTGAAGTCGGCGCGGATACCATCGCCGATCATGCCCGGCTTGCAGGCGGTGAAGTACTTCCCGGCCGGCGCCACCAGCACGAGATCGCGGGACAGACCCGGCCCGATGTTCTCGATCTCGCCGGCGATCCGGAGGCCGTCCTCGCCGAGCAGGTAGAACTCGTTGACCTTCGAGCCGCTGTTGGTGACCGCGAACCGCAGCGTGCCGGAGGGTGCGGTAACTGCCGACACCGTGCAGGCGCTGTCCGTGGCGGCCACCGTCAGCGCACGCGGG
The DNA here is from genome assembly GCA_963797165.1 of uncultured Actinomycetota bacterium. Lineage (GTDB taxonomy): Bacteria > Actinomycetota > Actinomycetes > Propionibacteriales > Propionibacteriaceae > Microlunatus. Next base: position 65,759 of record CAWCOM010000004.1, on the reverse strand, counting down.
TCGGCGCTCGCACCCGGTGTCGACGAGCTTGCGGTGTTGTCGGTGCAGGCGGCAAGCAGCGGCACGAGGGCGAGCGTGCCGGCGCTGAGCAGGACGCTCGGAGCGAGCCAGCGCGTCCGTGAGTTGATCACGAGTGTCCTCCAGTGGTGACCGCCGCAGCGGCGGCGGGCTTGGGGTGTGAGCGGCGGTGGATCTTGTACAGGAAGATCGTCATGGTCGGTACGACGTACGCGATCCAGACGGTCAGTTCCAGCCAGGTGGTGGCCGGCGAGAAGTTGAAGATGCCCTTGAGCAGGGTGCCGTACCAGCTGGTCGGCGGGATGGCGCTGGAGACATCGAAGGCAAGGTAGTTGAGCCCTGGCAGGATGCCGGCCTCCTGGAGGTCGTGGACTCCGTAGGAGAGGACACCGCCGGCGACGAGGATCAGGAAGGCGCCGGTCCAGGTGAAGAACTTGGTCAGGTTGATCCGCAGCGCTCCGCGGTACATCAGGTAGCCGAGCAGGACCGCGGTCGCGATGCCCAGTGCCGCCCCGATCAACGGTGCAGCCGTCGAGCCGACGCCGCGGGTGGTCGCCTGCGTGGCGGCCCAGATGAACAGTGCGGTCTCCAAGCCCTCCCGCCCGACGGCGAGCATGGCCACCACGACGATCCGCCAACCGTTGCCTTCGGCGGCCTTGTCGACCTGGGACCGGAGCTCCCCGGACATCCCGCGCGCCGCCCGCGCCATCCAGAAGATCATCCAGGTGACGAATCCGACGGCGACGATCGACAGCACCCCGCCGATGGCTTCCTGCGCCTCGAACGTGAGCCCCTTCGGGCCGAAGGTCAGGATGGCACCGAACAGCAGCGATACGCCGGCGGCGATGCCCACGCCGAGCCAGATCCGCGGCAGCAGCTGCCGGCGGTCGGACTTCACGACGTACGCGATGAGGATGCTGACGACCAGCGCGGCCTCCAGACCCTCACGGAGGCCGATCAGGTAGTTCGCGATCATCTCGTGCCCGTCTTGGGATTGCCGCTCGATGTCTTCTCAGGCTTGCCTTAGGCAGGCCAGCCTGGCCTAACCTAAATCGGCTGTCGATTCGACGCAAGAGACGAAGGGCCCGCTCGGCCTCCGAATGTGGCGAAGGTCTCGCTTTCTCTTCTCGGCCGGCCGGGCACCACGACGCGGGAGCCCTGCGCAAGAGTTGTCGCCATGAGCGACGAACGACCGGTGGTCATCTTGCAGCCGGTGCCACAACGGACCTCGAGAATCTTTTCGCCGACCGCTCTCGCAGCGCTGAACGAGTCATTCGACGTGATCGACCTCGAAGATGTCGACGACCCGGCAGCACTCGATGCCGCGCTGCCCGAGGCGTTCGCGATCATCGGACAACCGGATCTGCCGCGAGAGCGGCTCGAGCGGGCCGGCGCACTGCGGGCCATCTGCAACGTCGAGGGGAACTTCTTCCCCAATGTCGACTACCAGGTGTGCGCCGAGCTCGGGGTGTACGTCCTTGGCTGCGGGCCTGCGTACGCCCAGGCGGTGGCCGAGCACTCCCTGGGACTGGCGATCGACCTGGCACGCGGGATCAGCCGGGAGGATCGGGCGTTCCGGACCGGCACCGAGCGCTATGTCGCCGCCGGGAACGCCGATGCAGTCCTGCTGCGGGGCGCCGCCATCGGACTGATCGGCTACGGCAACCTCGGCCGAGCCCTGCTGCCACTGCTGCAGGCCTTCGACCCGATCATCCGCGTCTTCGACCCGTGGCTGCCCGACAGCGTGCTGCTCGAGCAGGGGCTGATTCCCGGATCGTTGGCCGACGTGCTGGCCGAGAGCGGCTTCGTGTTCGTGCTGGCCACCGTGACCGCGGAGAGCGAGCACCTGCTGGCGGCTGCCGAGCTGGACCGGCTGGCGCCCGGTGCGCGGCTGATCGTGGTGAGTCGGGCGGCGGTGATCGACTTCGACGCGCTGTACGAACGGTTGGCGGCCGGCCGGTTCTTGGCCGCGGTCGACGTGTGGCCGAGTGAGCCGATGCCGGCGGACTCGCCGTTCCGATCGCTCGACAACCTGGTCTTCTCGGGGCATCGGGCTGGCGGCATCCCGGCCGCCTTCGCCCAGATCGGGGAGATGGTGGTCGACGACCTGCGTCAAATTGCTCGCGGGCTCCCTCCCGTGCGGATGCAGGTCGCCGCCCGCGAGCTGGTCGGTCGCTACCGCAACCGCCCGGTCGCTTGAGCCGGCCCACGAGCGACCTCCGGGCGCCTCCGCGGAAAAAGTGGTGGCCAGTCGTCGTCCCGGCCAGCTGCGGCCGCCTCAGCTGCCGGTCTGGTAGGGCACTGGCCCGCACTTTTTCCGCGACCTCGCGGGGAGCAGTGGCCCGACCGACGATCCCGCCTCGAGGAACAGAGATCGATCTGCCCAGAGCAGAATCCGGCGACATCACCCCATGCGCCGCCTAGCGTTGGCTCATGGGTGACGTCATCCCGTTCCGGAGTCGCACGACGCGTGCGCGTCAGTCCCGCCGTCGAACGGCCGATCCCGCCCGTCGACCGGAGCCCGCTCGTCGTCCGGACGATCTCGCTCGGCCCGCCCGACAGCCAGGCGAAGAGCTGTGGCGAACGCTGGTCGGGGCCCAGCTACGCACGGAGCGACGTCGCCGCGGCCAGACTCAGGCAGAGGTGGCCGCTCGGGCCGGTATCTCCGTGCAGTACCTCTCCGAGTTGGAGCGCGGCCGCAAGGAACCGTCGTCGGAGGTGCTCGCCGCCGCGGCCGGCGCCCTCGACCTGACGCTCCTCGATCTCACCGTCGCCGTGGCCCGTGAACTCCACGCGCAGCGGATCGCCGGCAGCCGCCCGACCGGCCCGGTTGCCCTCGCCGCCTGAGGTCGCAGCGAGTCGAAGGGTCGATACCCAGCGATCTGCCCTGAGCTTGTCGAAGGGCTCTGGCTGCGCTTCGACAGGCTCAGCGCACATTTCTGGTCTCGGCGCGTGGCACGCTTCGACAGGCTCAGCGCACGTGATCCTCAGGCGGCGATGAGCTTGCGGCTGGCGATGATCTCGTCGACGATCCCGTACGCCCGCGCATCGTCGGCGGTGAAGATCTTGTCCCGATCGGTGTCGACGCGGAGCCGTTCCTGGGTCTGGCCGGTGTGCCGGCTCAGCACCTCCTCCATCTGCGCCCGGATCCGGACGATCTCGCGAGCATGCAGCACGAGATCGGGCAAGGTCCCCTGGCCCTGAGCCGACGGCTGGTGCAGCAGCACCCGACCGTGCGGCAGGATGAAGCGTTGCCCGGGTTCGCCCGCCGCCAGCAGCACCGCCGCCGCCGATGCCGCCTGTCCGACGCAGGTGGTCGTGACCGGCGCCTGGATGAACTGCATCGTGTCGTAGATCGCCAGCATCGCGGTCATCGAGCCACCGGGGGAGTTCAGGTAGAGGTCGATCGGCAGATCGCTGTTGTCCGACTCCAGGTGGAGCAGCTGCGCCACGATGACATTGGCGACCCCGTCGTCGATCTCGGTGCCGAGGTAGACGATCCGGTCCGACAGCAACCGACTGTAGATGTCCAGCGCCCGTTCGCCGGTCGGCCGCTTCTCCACGACACTCGGGATGGTGTACGAGCTCATGATCATCAGCTCCAGACCCGGGCGCCGAGACCGATGGTGGCGTGAGCGGCCGGCCGGATGTCGTCCAGGCTCGCGACGACGTGATCGACGAATCCGTAGTCCTTCGCTTCCTCGGCGGTGAACCAGCGGTCCCGTAGTGAGTCGGCCTCGATCCGGGCGCGCGGCTGGCCGGTGTGCTCCGCGATCAGTCCGAGCATGACGTCACGGGTGTGCTCGAGGTTCTCCGCCTGGATCTCGATGTCGACGGCGGTTCCGCCGATCCCGGCCGATCCCTGGTGCATGAGGACCCGGGCATGAGGCAGGGCGTACCGCTTGCCCTTGGTGCCGGCCGAAAGCAGGAACTGGCCCATGCTCGCGGCGAGACCCATGGCGAGGGTGCCGACGTCGTTGGGAATCAGCCGCATCGTGTCCATGATCGCCAGGCCGGCGGACACCGAGCCGCCTGGTGAGTTGATGTACAGGCTGATGTCGCGCCGGGGGTCCTCGGCGGAGAGTAGCAGCAGCTGGGCGCAGATCCGGTTGGCCACGGCGTCGTCCACCTCGGTGCCCAAGATCACGATCCGCTGGTGCAGCAACCGGTTGGCCAGCTGTTCGTCGAGTGGCCCGATGGTCGGGCCCTCGTCCCGCATTCTCATCTCGCGTTCGTTCATGACGTTCAGCCTGGCAACGCATCGGGACGAACACCAGGACGTACGTCCGTCGGCAGATCTGCCCTCAGCAGAGTCGCCCGGAGTGACCCGGACTTGTCAGCAGCACAGCGGGCCAGAGCCGACTGTGCTGCTGACAAGTCGGGGGTCACGGGTTACTGAGGCTCGTCGGCGTGACCGTCCATCGAGCCGGCCCAGGCGTCCGGGTCGTTGCCGTGTTGCTGTCCCTCGAGCTTGATCACGTGCAGGACGGCGTTGATCAGGGCCAGGTGGGTGAATGCCTGCGGGAAGTTGCCGAGCTGTTGGCCGGTGTGCGGGTCGATCTCCTCGGCGTACAACTGCAAGGGACCGGCGAAGGACAGCAGTTTCGCGCAGAGCCTGCGCGCGCGGTGGTACTCCCCGATCTCGCACAGCGCGGAAACCAGCCAGAAGGAGCAGATGGTGAAGCTGCCCTCTTCGCCGGAGAACCCGTCGTCGGTCTCGTCGACCTTGTAGCGCAGCACCAGATCGTGGACGGTGAGCTCGTCGGCGATCGCGAGCACCGTCTTGCGAATGCGCTCGTCGTCGGCCGGCAGAAACCGGACGAGCGGCGCGAGCAGCAGCGACGCATCCAGCGCCTTCGAGCCGTAGAACTGGGTGAACACGCCGCGATCATCGACGCCGTTGGCGAGGATGTCGTCCTTGATCTCTTGCGCGGCCAGCTCCCACTCTGCGGCCTTGCCGTCCTCTGCGGTCATCCTGGCGATCTTGGCGCCGCGGTCGACGGCCACCCAGCACATGATCTTGGACGATGTGAAGTGCTGATGCTCCCCACGGACTTCCCAGATCCCCGCATCGGGCTCGCGCCAGTACTTCAGCGCCTCGGTGACCTGGCGGTCGAGGATCGGCCAGATCCGGTTGTCCAGGTGGTTGGCGGCCTTGAAATGCAGATAGACCGAGTCCAGCAGGGCGCCCCAGACGTCGTGCTGCTTCTGCGCGTATGCGGCATTGCCGATCCGCACCGGCCGCGAGTTGGCATACCCCGCCAGGTGATCCAGCTCGAGCTCGGTGAGCTTCTTCTCTCCGCCGATGCCGTACATGATCTGGATGTCGTCCTCGCCGGCCACCAGGTCGGCAATGAAGCTGAAGAAGTCGACGGCCTCCCAGTCGAACCCGAGGGAGTACTGCGCCCACAGTGCGAACGTCGCGTCACGGATCCAACTGAACCGGTAGTCGTAGTTGCGTGCGCCACCCGGGGTCTCGGGAAGCGAGGTCGTGCCGGCGGCCGTGACGGCCCCGGTGGGCGCATAGGTGAGCCCCTTGAGCGTGAGCGCACTGCGCTGCAGGTAGTTGCGCCAGGGGTGATCGGGGAACTGTCCGCGAGCCAGCCAGTGCTGCCAGTGGTGTGCGGTCCAGACCTGCCGCTTGTACGCATCGGAGTAGTCGACCAGTGGCGGGGCACCGCCCCAAGAGAGCGCGACGAAGCGTACGTCCCCCTCCTTCAGCAGGGTCCGCGCACTGGCCTGGCCACCCTCGAAGCCGATCCGAAGATCGCTGGTCAAGGTCAGTTGCAGGTCGGTGCCTTCCGCGGAACCGATCGCCTGGTAGTAGCCCTCACCGGTGTAGTCCCAGCGGACATGCTTGCGGCCGTAGTCGAGCACCGGTTCGCACTCCATGATCGTCTGCACTTCGCCGGAGGCGCAGCGGATGGTCCGCAGCAGGATGTGCTCGGCCTCGTAGTCGTTGGGCGTGCGCCGGTACGTCCGGGAGCGGTCCGAGTCGTGGTGCCACGGCCCGATCAGCAAAGCGTCTCGGACGATGATCCATCCGCTGGGCGTGCCCCAGCTGGTTTCCAAGATCATCGTTCCCGGGAGATAGCGCACGTCGGCCGGAACGGCGATGTCGACCGGGCCGACCCGGAAGGCTCCGGCGTGCCGACCGAGCAGTCGGCCGAAGATGCTCGGCGAGTCGAACCGGGGTAGGCAGAGCCAGTCGATCGAGCCGCCTGGTGACAGCAGCGCCGAGACCTCGCCGTCGCTGAGGAACCCGTAGTCCCCGATGGGCACGGCGCGGGTGTGGTGCGCCGGGGCTGCGTGATGAGGCGTACCGGTGCGTTGGGGCGACGTCTGCCCGCGACTCTTCGTCATGGCGTCAGCATTCTCGGGTTCCCGCGGGTGATCAAGAGGCATCGGGGATGTGACCGAATCCGTAACAACGGATTTCGGTGGTTGTTGGTGTTTCGGGACCCGGCGGCGTACGAGAATGTTCATGTCGTGCTCTATGCACGCAGCGGCGCGATCGGCGCCCCGGCTGACGAGGAGAACCATGAAGGTCTTGCGGGTGCTCGGGCTGATCTTCGGAATCCTGTTGCTGCTCACCGGAGGCGGCTTGCTGGCAGCGTCGGCTGTGGCCGACCGCGGTCAGAGCGTCGTTTCGGAGCAGATGAAGCAGTCCGGTCTGGAGGGCCCTGTCGACGGCACGGTGGTGTCGGTGGACGGGTCGCTGTACACGGTGAGCTTCACCGCCTCCGACGGCAGCGAGTACACCACCACCGCCGGCGCGGCGTTGTCGACACCGGCAGCGGTGGGCGACACGGTGCCGGTCTACTACGAGGCCGATGACCCGTCCAATGCCGTGATCACCGAGGCGTCGGCCACCGCGCTCGGCTCGGTCGCCAGCACGCTTCGGGTGTCCGGATTCGTCAGCCTCGGGGTCGGTGGCGTCCTGCTGGTTGCATCGATCCTCGGCTTCGTGCTGGCCAAGAAGTCTCCGCGACCGCTGCCGTTGCAGCAGCAGTACCCACCGGCGGGCTACCCACCGGCCGGCTACCCTCCGGCCGGAATGCCGTCGGCCGGAGTGCCCCAGCAGAATGCTCCGCAGCAGGCCACCTACCCGGGGCTGAACCCGACCTACCCGCCGCAACCTGTCCAGCCGCTGGCGCCGCTGCAGTCGTATCCGTCGCAACCGAGCTACCCGGCACCCCCGCAGTCGTATCCGCCACAAGCACCACAACCGCCACAGGCGTCGTCGGGGGACTACCGGTAACTCAGCCCGATCCGACGGGTGACCAGCTCACCCTTGGCGTACGTCCCGATCTGATGGGTCGCGATCCCGTCCATCGCTGCGCCGACACCGCCGCCGACCAATGGCAGCCGTCGCATCACGGTCAGGGCGACGTTCTTCCCGCCGACCCGAGCGGTGAGATCTCGCAGCACCTGTTGAGCGACCCGAGCATCGAGGTCCGGGTCGAACATCGGAGCAGTGGCCACCGCGAGCGGCGAGGTCGGCAGTGTCCCGTCGAGGATGCGTCTCGCCATCTGCTCGCCACCGAGCAGACACATGATCAGCGCGGTTCGCACCCGGTTGTCGTCGAGGTCGTAGCCACGGAGGTGGGCGATCGCTGCCACCATCCGGGTCTGGAGCACCGCGACCCCGGTCAGGTTGGCGGGCAGCATGATCGGCATCGCCGCGATGCCGCCGATGTTGGTGGCGAAGCCCTGGACCGAGGCGAGCCGCACGTGGAGGTCGACGATCCCGTCGATGGCGCCCTCGACCGAGCCGCCGTAGCGCTGGAACTGCTTGGCAGCCGACGCCTTCGCGCTCGGTAGCCGCCCAGAGCCGTCGATCGCCACCTCGAGCAGCCGGCGCAGTACTCCGCCGGCGGCCTGCGGGGTCGACCTGACCACCGGACCCAGACCGCGCCCGATCATCCGACCGACGCTCTCGGCTGCGGGCATCTGGTCTCCAAACTCGACGAGGGCCGCCTCATTGCTCGTCGAGCGGAGCCGGCCGATCTGTTGGCACAAGCGTAGTTGGCGATCAGGGTCTCACCCTCCGGCGATCCCCGGACTCTGCCCGGACCCGTGACCACACTCAGCTGCCCCACTCGCCTGCGCCCGTGCCATTTGCCTTACCCCCCATCTGGCCGCCCAGTCGTCCGAGTGGGCCGGTACAGCCCTCGTCTGCCCGCCCGGCGTCCGAGTGGGCCGCGATCGCCGGTCTCCCACCCCCATTCGCCCGCCCAGTCGTCCGAGTGGGGTGCGGATCGGGCCGTACAGCCCTCATATGCCTGCCCGGGCGTCCGAGTGGGGCTGGATCCCGGCAGGCCAGCGCGAGGCCGCGACACAGCCCAAAGGGCGCGGCCACCACAATGGGGTCATGGTGGCGCGCCCCACGATCGACGGCGGGCCGTTCGGGCCTCCGAAGCGGTGGCGGCGCAGCGACCTCATCGCGATGTCGGAGGTGTTCGACGCCGACCTGGTGCTCACGGCGTACCGGCACGGGGTGTTCCCGATGCCCACGGGCGGGGCGATGGGGTGGTACTCGCCGGTCGACCGAGGAGTCCTTCCGCTGGATGACCTCAGGGTCACCCGGTCGCTGCGCAAGGCGGCGAAGCACTTCGAGATCCGGGTCGACACCGCATTCGACCAGGTGCTGAATGCTTGCGGGGACCCGGCCCGACCACACGGCTGGATCGACGACGACGTACGGCGGGTCTATCGAGAGCTCTACGCCGCTGGGGATGTCCACTCCGTGGAGGCCTGGACCCGCGAAGGCGAGCTCGCCGGCGGGCTCTACGGAGTGAGCGTCGGCGGACTGTTCGCGGGCGAGTCCATGTTCCATCGCCCTGACATCGGCCGGGATGCCTCCAAGGTTGCCTTGATCGGCCTGGTCGAGCGGCTCCGCGCAGACGGGTGCGAGCGGTTGCTCGATGTGCAGTGGCAGACCCCGCACCTTGCGTCGCTCGGGGTGATCGAGATCCCGCGGGAGGACTACCTCGCCTGCCTCGAGCGTGCGCTGGTGCTGCCCGGCCCGGACTGGACAACCTGATTCTCTCCCGCTCGACCGCCTGGAGGACCCGGAACCGGGCTGATCAGCCCGTCTGGCGTGCTGAAATCAGGTAAATCCTGCGGCAGGCCGCGGGCGGGCCATAATCGATGAGTGCCCGAGATGCCGGAAGTCGAGTCGCTGGCGCGTTTCCTGACCGAGAAGTGCGTGGGACGGGTCATCGCACGCGTCGATCTGGCGGCATTCAGCGCGCTGAAGACGTACGACCCTCCGCTCTCCGCACTCAGCGGGCTCGAGATCGAGAGCGTCACCAGGCACGGCAAGTTCTTGGACGTCGATGCCGGGGGGCTGCACCTGGTCTTCCACCTGGCGAGAGCCGGCTGGTTGCGCTGGCGCGACAAGCTCCCAGATGGCCCGACCCGCCCGGGCAAGGGACCGCTGGCGCTCAGGGTGCGACTGGACGACGACTCCGGGTTCGACCTGACCGAGGCGGGCACCCAGCGAAAGCTCGCCGTCTACGTCGTCGAGGACCCGCAGAGCATCGCGATGGTGGCCACCCTCGGACCCGATCCGCTGGCCCCCGACTTCGATCGGGGGACCTTCACCGCGATCTTGACCAAGGCCGGTCGGGCCCAGCTCAAGGGCGTCCTCAAGGACCAGCGCACCCTCGCCGGCATCGGGAACGCATACTCCGACGAGATCCTGCACGCCGCCAAGCTGTCCCCCTTCAAACCCGCGAGTGGACTGACCGAACCCGAGATCTCCACCCTGTACGCGGCGATGCAGACCGAGCTCACCGGGGCCATCGCCCGCGCCGAGGGACTGGCCGCGAAGGACCTCAAGGCGGAGAAGAAGTCCGGGCTCCGGGTGCATGGCCGCAAGGGCGAGATCTGTGACGTCTGCGGAGACACGATCGCCGAGGTCTCGTTCGCCGACTCCTCGCTGCAGTACTGCCCGACATGTCAGACCGGGGGCAAAAAGCTCGCCGACCGCCGACTGTCCAAGCTGTTGAAGTGAGCCGATCCCGAGAGCCCGGGGAGACCTCGCCATGGAGTCGGCTGGTCGCTCGTGCTGCAGCTTCGCCGCCCCAGCGCGCCCGTCGACCGGACGGTCACCGCGCGATGGTGATCTTGTCCCCGGGCCGCAGGTACGCCATCACGATCTTCATCTGACCGTTCGTGATCCCGACGCACCCCGCGGTCGCGCCCGAGCTCTTCACGTGCAGGAAGATCCCGCTGCCACGCCCGACCACCCGGCCGTCCGGGCTCCGATTGAAGTTGATCACGACCGCATAGCGGTACTGCTTGGTGTAGGAGCTGAGCTTCTCCGACGAGTCCTTGCTCGACGACGGCAGCGACCAGCGGAACCCACCGGCGGCCTTGTTCCGCAGCGTGTTGTAGTACGCGCTCTTGCGGTCCTGTACCCAGTAGTCCCCGGTGACCACGCGGTGATAGGGCATCGAGGTGCTCGGCGCGGCACCGTTGCCGAAGGTCTCGGTCATCGTGTACGTCCCGAGCGGGGTCGTCCCGGTGCCCTGCTTCCGCTTGGTGCCGACCACCGTGCCGCCGTAGCCGATCCGGGCCGTCGTGGTGAGGAACTTCCGTTTCAGCGAGCACGCGCCGAGCTTGCGGACGTAGAACGACACCCGGGCGTGGGTCTTGCTCGTCTGGTTCACGATCGTGACCGAGCGCTGTCGCGCGCCGATGGACGTACGCACACCATCGAGCTTCGGACTGCACGTTCGCCAGGTGGTGGAAAGCCGCGGGTACAGCTTGGAGGCCGACGCGGGCGCCGCACCGGCCACGAGTAGCCCGAACGCCAGTGCAAGAGCCAGGCCGAGCGAGGTCAGCAGGCGAGGAAGCGTCATCGACGATGCCTTTCGTCCGTACGGCCCCCGCGTCTTGCCTCACCTTAATCTGAGACCCGACCCAAAGTCAGCCCATGAGCCGGCCCGACTAGACCGGGACATATCCCGGCGAGCGTCGGGCAGCGAAGCGCCGGGCTCTGTCTTATGACCGAACGAGCAGCCCAGCGAGGGTCGCGGCAGCGGATGAGAGGCCGTGGCTGCGAGTGAGCGAGTGAGGCAGAGTCTCAGAGGCGCGAAGCGGGCGCGAGCCGGGACATATCCCGGCGAGCGTCGGGCAGCGAAGCGCCGGGCTCTGTCTTATGACCGAACGAGCAGCCCAGCGAGGGTCGCGGCAGCGGATGAGAGGCCGTGGCTGCGAGTGAGCGAGTAAGGCAGAGTCTCAGAGGCGTGCAGCGGGCGCGAGCCGGACAACACAGCGCGCAGCGGGCGCGAGCCGGGACATATCCCGGCGAGCGTCGGGCAGCGAAGCGCCGGGCTCTGTCTTATGACCGAACGAGCAGCCCAGCGAGGGTCGCGGCAGCGGATGAGAGGCCGTGGCTGCGAGTGAGCGAGTAAGGCAGAGTCTCAGAGGCGCGCAGCGGGCGCGAGCCGGGACAACACAGTGTAGTTTTGGCTCCGTCCGAATATCGGGAGCTCACACCACACGGTGGGCTGAGAGGGCGGAGTGCACACCTCGACGAGGTGCAGCGGGTCCGCCGACCGACCGAACCTGACCGGGTAATGCCGGCGTAGGGAGTGTTCATGTCCGTCGAGTCAGCTCCAGCATCGCGCACGTCCTCCGACGTTCACCACGTCCGCCAGGAGGCGCCGCTCACCCTCACCACCGAGCCCCCTCGGCCGCTCGGTCTGCTCGACCAGCTCGCGATGTGGGCCAATCTCGGGATCAGCCTCTTCGGCCCGCTGACCGGCGCGCTGGTGCTCGCGACCACGGGCTCGGTCGGTCTGGCGATCACGGCGATCGTCGTCGGCTGCACCCTCGGCGCGCTCCTGCTCGGTGCGTCGGCCATGTTCGGGGTGACGACGGGAGCGCCGGCCATGGTCGCGCTGCGCGGTCTGCTCGGTCGCCGTGGCTCCGTCGCGCCGACGATCCTCAACATCGCGCAGAACATCGGCTGGGCCACAATGGAGATCATCGTCATCTCCACGGCCGCGGTCGCCGTGGTCGGCGCACAGTGGCGGTGGCCGTTCGTCATTCTTGCGGGTGCGGTTGCCACGCTGATGGCCGTACGCCCGTTGGGCAGTGTCCGGCTGCTCCGCAAGGTGATGGTCTGGCTGGTGCTGGCGGCATCGGTGTTCCTCTTCGTCGAGGTGCTGATGCGGCCGGCCCAGCCGATCCCTCGAGAGGGCGTCCTCGGCTTCTGGCCGGCCGTCGACCTGGCCGTGGCCGGCGTCGTGTCCTTCGCGCCGCTGGCCGCCGACTACAGCCGACACTCCCGCACCCGGCGCGACGCATTCCTCGGGGCATCTGTCGGCTATGGACTGGCCGCGATCGCGTATTACATCCTGGGTGTGTTCGCGCTGGCCCGGCTCGGTGGTACGGATGTCATCGGCGCGTTAGTTGCACTGCCGGCAGGCGGCATCGCCCTGGCCATCCTGCTCGTGGACGAGGTGGACGAGGCGTTCGCGAATATCTACTCGACCACGATGTCGGTGCAGAACCTGTTCGGACGTTTGGACCGCAGAGTCGTCGCCGTGGCGATCGGCGTGGTCGCGACGGTCATCGCGGGATTCTTGGACTTCGGGAAGTACCAGTCGTTCCTGTTCCTGATCGGGTCGGTGTTCGTGCCGTTGTTCGCGGTGGCGGCGGCCGACTTCTTCCTGGTCAGCCGCCAGCGCTGGGATGTCTCGGACCGTTCCCCGCTGCGCGTGGTCCCCATCGTCGCCTGGGCGGCGGGGTTCGTGGCCTACCAGCTCGTCTACCCAGGGACGGTGCCGGGCTGGGCCGACTTCTGGACAGCGACGGCTGCGGCGATCGGGTTCACCGCACCGTCCTGGCTCGGCTCCTCCGTGGCGGCGATCCTGGTCGGCGCGGTCGTCATGGTCGTCCTCGGTTTGCTTCTCGAGCGTCGGCGCGGCATTCCCCGAGAGTGACCTGTCCGACGACGTAGGGTGGCCCGGATGATCCCGATCTTCGCGCATCGCGGCTTCACGGCGCGCCAGCCCGAGATGACTCGGGCTGCGTACGTCGAGGCGATCCGCTGGGCCGAGTCGACCGGGACGCCGCTGGGCCTGGAGTGCGACGTGCACTTCAGTTCCGACGGTGAACTGATCTGCCTGCACGACCTCACCGTCGACCGCACGTCGAACGCGAGCGGACGGGCGTACGACCTCACTGTCTGCGAGCTGCGCCAGCTCGACTTCTCCCATGGCCGGGTGCCCGATCCGACCTGTGACCAGAAGGCCCTGGTCACCCTCAGCGACCTGCTGGCGATGGTGGCCGCCGCCCGCGATCGCGGCGTCGAGCTCGAGCTCGTGATCGAGACCAAGCACCCGAACCCGCGCGGACTCGATGTCGAACGCCGGGTGGCGGAGATGCTCTCGGCGTACGGCTGGGACCAGTCCGGGTCCGGTGTGCGGCTGATCTCGTTCGGCGAACAGGCTGTGGAGGCGTTCGGGTTGTTGCTCCCGGACCTCGAACGAACGTTCTTGATCCAGACGGCGCTGGGTGAGTGGGCCGACGGGCACCTGCCCCAGAACGTCCGGGTCTCCGGACCGGACATCCGCCTGCTGCACGACGATCCCGGCTACGTCGGTCGGGCGCACGCGCTCGGCAACGAGGTCCACCCGTGGACGGTCAACACCGAGAATGACATCCGGCTCTGCCTCGAGCTCGGGGTCGACGGCGTGACGACCGACGATCCCGAGGCGATCCGCACGGCGCTCCAGCTGAGTGCGCGCTGACAGCAGGCCCGGGAGCCGCCCTTCGACAGGCTCAGGGCACGTGAGGCCGGCTCCGGGCACAGGACCGCCGGCTTCGGGCACGTGAGATCCGAGCGCTGAACCTGTCGAAGCGCATCTCGATCGAGCGGTCAGCCGCCCAGCGGGTCGCGGCTGATCGGGCAGGACATGCACCGCGGCCCGCCACGGCCCGAACCGAGCTCGGAGCCGGCGATCGCGACGACCTCGATGCCGGCGTCGGCGAGCTGGGCGTTGGTGACCTCGTTGCGTTCGTACGCGATCGCGACCTTCGGCGCGACGCACAGGGTGTTGTTCCCGTCGTCCCACTGCTCGCGCTCGGCGGTCACCGGGTCGAGGCCGGTGTCGATCAGCCGGAGTCGCTCGATCCCCATGGCGGCGGCAGCGGCATCGAGAAAGTGCTCGCGCTCACCGATCCGCAGCCGGCCGTTGCTGCCGGGTCGGATGGGGTACGCGTTGAGCCGGTGGGCGACATTGGGATACATGATCATGGCGTCCACATCGACCATGGTGCAGATGGTGTCGAGGTGCATCGTCGCCCGATCCTGGTCGATCGGCACTGCGAGCACCGTGTGGACGAGTCCGCGTGCGAACACCGTTTCGGCCACCCGTTCGACGCCCGCCGGCGTCGTCCGCTCCCCGACCCCGACGGCCAGCACACCGTCGCTCAGTGCGAGGACGTCGCCACCCTCGACGTGTTCCTGCTGCCAGCCGTGCAGCCGCTCGACGCCGGCGAAGCGAGGATGGAACTCATAGATCAGCTCGGTCAGCTGAGTCTCGCGGCGACGGGCAGGCATCGTCAGTGAGGTGATCAGCACCCGGTCCCCGATCCAGACGCTGGAGTCACGGGTGAACAGCAGATTCGGGAGCGGGTCGATCAGGAACTCATCAGCCGGCACGAGGGCGGCGACGATTCCCGGGGCTTCCACCTCGTCATTGCGCAGCCCGGTCATCAGTACCTGGGCCAGCTGGCTCCCGTCGAGCGCTGTCAACCAGTCGGCGAGCCAGCGGCGCAGCGTGCTGCCATGCCGACGATCGGTCAGCACCTGCTCGATGGCTCGCGCACGGGCCTCCGCGTTGCCCAGCGCCTCGGTCAGCAGGTCGCTCAGGTAGAGCACCTCCACGCCGCGCTTGCGCAGGGCGCCGGCAAAGGCGTCGTGCTCGGCCTGCGCCTTGGCGACCCAGGGGATGCCGTCGAACAACAGCCGGTCGTTGTTGCGCGGGGTCAGCCGGCTCAGCTCGTGGCCCGGCCGGTGCAGCATCACCGTCCGCAGCCGTCCGACCTCCGATGTGACGCCGATTCCAGGAGCTGCCATGGCAGCGACCGTACGCGAGGAGACCGGTCTTGTCCGACCCGACCTCCGGCCGCCAGCGGCCACTCGCAGGTCCGCCGCGGAAAAGGTGCGGGCCAGTGTTCGTGAGCCGCGAGCGGCTGAGCGTGAGCGGGTCGACGCGTGGGTCACGGACCCGCACTTTTTCCGCGTTCGGCCTCCGGACGGAGCGGGAGCCCGGTCGGGCGCCGCGTCGGTCGAACGAATTGGCACCCGGGCGCGACGCGTTAGCCTTGGGCGGTGAGTTCAGCCGGTCCCCTCAGCCCCACCAGGGGCGTCGCGTGCATCATCCCCGCGAAGGACGAGCAGGATCGAATCGTCGCCACCGTCACCGCAGCGCGGAACCTGCCCCACGTCGACGTCGTCTTCGTCTGTGACGACGGCAGCAGCGACCAGACCGGGACCTACGCTCACGGAGCCGGCGCCGTCGTGGTGAGTCACAAGCGGAACCGTGGCAAGGCGGCCGCGATCGAGTCCGCCGTCAACGCTCTCGGGGTCCTGGAGCAGCGCGACCGGCTGCCGGAGGCTCGTGTCTTGTTGCTGCTGGACGCCGACCTGCAGGACAGCGCGGCGAACTGCGCACCGTTGATCGAGCCGGTGGTGCAGGATCGAGCCGATCTCACCATCGCCGTGCTGCCCGCGCAGAAGACGTCCGATGGCGACGATCCCGGTGGCTTCGGGCTGGTCACGGGCGCCGCCAGCCGTGGCATCGCCGAGCTCACCGGCTGGACCCCGCGAGCCCCCTTGTCGGGTCAGCGCTGTCTCACCCGACGCGCTTTCGAGCTGGCCAGCCCGCTCGCGGGTGGCTGGGGCGTGGAAGTGGGTATGACCATCGACGTGCTGCGAGCGGGCCTCCGCGTGGAGGAGATCGAGATCGATCTCCGGCACCGCGCCACCGGCACCGATCTCGGCGCACAGCTCCATCGAGCCAAGCAGTTGCGCGACGTCACCCGGGCGCTCACGGCTCGCGGGCTCGTCGGAACCCGCATCCAGGAGTTCAAGGAGTCCGGCGGCGTATCGGGTCTGCTGAAACGAATCGGCCGGTGACGGCGGTCAGCGGTCGGCCGTCCGCGTCCTCCGCCAGTAGCCCTCGGGCGGCCTACGCACCGAGGGTGTGGCATCGCAACCACCGGGTGGGCATGGCGATGATCATCGGCGCGACGTTCCTCACGGTGCTGACCGGCTTCCTGGGCAAGTCCGCCGTGACCCTGACCCTGGGGCCGCGCAAGACCTTCCTGCCGCCCTGGTACCTGCCCGCCGGCATCGTGAGCCCGAACGAGTGGCTGGTCACCTCGATGATCTGGGCAGCGGTGATCCTCGGCGCAGTCGGGTTGCTGGTCTGCCTGCACGCGTTGTCCGACGGCTGGCTGCCCAGCGTGAAGAAGCTGTTCGGGCTGGGTGCGGGACTCTGTGTCGCCACGACCCTCGTACCTCCCCTGACGTCGGCAGACGTCTTGATGTACGCCGCATACGGACGCCTACAAAAGCTAGGTCGTGACCCGTACGAGATCACGCCGGCCGAAGTCATCCGCGGCCAGTTCGACCCGGTGATGAAGTGGGTGGAGTTCCCCTGGACCGACACGCCCAGTGTGTACGGCCCGATCACCTCGTGGACCCAGCTGATGGCGAACCGCCTCGGCGGGGAGAACATGCACGACATCGTCTTCTGGCTACAGATGTTCGCCCTGGTGCCCTTTGTCATCGCATGTGCCGGCGCGGTCGTGCTCGCCCACGGCGATCCGGCTCGGCAGGCTCGGGCGACCCTGCTGACGATCGCCAATCCCTGCCTGATCTGGGCCGTGCTGGCCGGCGCGCACAACGAGGCGCTGTCGGTCATGTTCGCCGTCCTCGGCCTGCTGATGATGCGCAAGAACCCGTTCCTGGCCGGGATCGGGATCGGGCTCGCGGGTTGCGCCAAGCTCAGCATCGGGATCTGGGGCCTGGCCATGCTGTGGGCGTACCGACGGGAGCCGAAGAAGGCACTTCTGCTGTGTCTGGGGACCGCGATCCCGATGGGCCTGGCGTACGTGCTGTGGGCGCCGACCGCGTTCTTCCAGGTGCTGCGCAACGGCTCGTACGTCTCGGTGGGATCGTGGGCCAACCCGGTGTTCCGGTTCCTGGACCTGTTCATGGACGGCACCGTGGCGAAGATCGTGGTCGGCGTCATCGCGTACGCCGGGTTGTTCGTGATCGCCTGGATGCTGTCGAAGGTCGTGCCGTGGACGGCCGTTCCGGGTCTGTCGAAGGGCGCCGACCTGCAGCGGGACCCACTGACCATCGCCGTGCGTACGTCCCTGGTGCTGTCGGTGGCGTGGCTGGTCACCTCGATGTACACGCTGTCCTGGTACGACCTGATCGCCTGGATCCCGCTGGCCGTGCTGGCCGCGTCGAAGCTGGACAAGATCATGCTGCTGCGGATCGCGCCGCTGTCCCTGGCGTATGTCCCGGGTCGAGCGATCGAGTACGGAGCGTCGCTCGACTTCACCGCCGGCCGGATCCGCGACACCATCTCGCCGATCATCCAGATGCTCGTCCTGCTCGCCATCGTGCTGTGGTGGAAGAAGCCCGATCGACCCGAGCTCTGGCCGATCCGAAAGGAGTCACGCCGACGAGGTGCGATCGCCCAGGAGTCCGCTCCCGCGGAGCCGGAGTCATCGCCCGACGCCGCGGCCGCCTGACCCGTTCCCTGCCCGACCCGCCCAGCCGGGCAGGTGCCCGTTCCCCAGAAAACTGGTCGCAAACAACATGTTCCACCGGCGTGTCGGTGTTGTCAGCGCCCACTTCTCGGGGACGTGAAGCAGTAGGTATCGATCTCGGCCAGCACCCGCCGCTTGACCTCGGCCGGCGCGAACGACGCGGTGACCGCCCGCCGGGACAGCTGCGCCATGCCGTCGGGATCGAGGTCGAGCAGGTCGGCAGCGATCGCGTACTCGCGGTTCAGGGTCGTGCCGAACATCGGCGGATCGTCGCTGTTGATCGTCACCGGGACGCCTGCGGCGACCATCTCCCGGACCGGGTGCCGAGCAAGATCACCGACCACCCCGGTGCACAGGTTGGAGGTGGGAGAAACCTCGACGGTGATGTCGTTCTCCCGCAGATGCGCCATCAGAGCCGGGTCGCGGACGCAGGAGGTGCCATGCCCGATCCGCTCCGCGCCGAGATCGCGGACCGCCTCCCAGATCGTCTCGGGTCCGGTCGTCTCGCCCGCGTGTGGAACGCTGTGCAGCCCGGCGGCCCGCGCGCGGTCGAACCACGGCGTGAACATGGACCGCGGGAAGCCGAGCTCCGAACCACCGATCCCGAAGCCGACCAGCCCGGCCGGCGCCACGTCGAGGGCGACCGAGGCCGTCAGCTCGGCGGCCGGCGTCCCGAAGTCGGCCGGGATGTCGAAGATCCAGCGCAGCACGACGCCGAGGTCCCGCTCGGCGGCGATCCGGGCGTCCTCGATGGCCGCACAGAACTCCTCGGCGGGAATCCCGCCGACGACCGACATGTACGGCGTCACGGTCAGCTCCGCGTACCGGATCGCCTGGCCCGCCATCTCCTGTGCGATCCCGTACGTCAGCAGCCGCACGTCCTCACCGGTTCGGACCAGGTCGACGACCGACAGGTAGATCCGGATGAACTCGGCGAAGTCGGCGAACGTGAAGAACTCGGCCAGGGCGTCGGGATCGGTGGGCACTCCGCGTTCCGGGTGGCGGGCAGCCAGGTCGGCCACGATCCGCGGTGACGCCGACCCCACCTGGTGCACGTGCAGCTCGGCCTTGGGCAGTCCCGCGATGAAGGTCTCCAGATCGCTCACCCGATCATCCTGCCGAATCACAGCGAGTTGTCGCCAGGCGATGATCGAGGACGACCAGCGAGTTAGGGTCGAGCGAGAACCCGCCCACCGCAGAGCTCGGAGATCGTCATGTCCCACCCTGCTCCGCAGGCGACGGACAGGCAGCACCAGCCGCCGAAATCGCCGACGGCCCGGTCGCCGGAGCCGCCGCCGGCCGACCGCTCCGTACGTCGCCCGGTGGCCGTCGCGATCATCGTCGCCGCCGTCATCGTGGGCATCATGGTGGTCGGCGTGGCGATCCGGCTCGACGCGGATCGGCTGCCGACCGGTCCACCGCTGCCACCGCCCTCACCGACTCCGGTCGGTCTGCAGTACGACCAGGGCAGCCGGGAGGCCTCCTACGAGAACGTCGAGGTCACGCTGGCCGGCTCGCCCTATCTCTGCGCGACCGAGCCGGAGCCGATGGGTCCGTTCGACGACGCGGTGCCGTGCTCCTTCACTGTGCACGAGTTCTACAGCGGCTCGCACTCGTGGCAGGCCGAGACCGGCTTCGCACTGGTCCCGGACTCGCTGTCGGTGTCCGGCGACACGCAGGCGAGCGCGAAGGCCATCTTCGACCGGCTCCTGCAGGACGCGTATCCGAAGGACGCGAAGGTCTCCAAGCTGGAGGTCGGGCCGAACGCGACGCTGGGCGATGCCGCCGTGCTGTCCGCGCGGATCAAGGTGGCGATCCCGAAGCTGCCGACGACGTACGACTCCGCCGTAGTCGTCGTGCTGACTGCCGAGGACGGCCAGCAGGTCTCGTTCTACTCGCTGAAGCCGAACGACGCCGGCGCGGATGCCCTGAAAGCCGTCCAAGGCTCCGCGTCGACCCTGACCACTACCCGCTGACCCGGACCCTGGACCCGTCCGACTCCAGCGCCCGACCTCGGGCCCGACCCCCAAGCCGCGACCCCCAAGCCGAAAAGTGGGCGGAAACTGCAACGTCCCGGCTCGAAAAAGTTGCGGTTTGCGCCCACTTTCCGCCTGACGGGCGGGCGGACGGACGGGCGGGCGGGCAGATGGTCGGGTGAGAGAAGCGCGGAAGGGAGGTCAGCGGGAGGCGTCGGGAGCGAGCTCCTGCTCGGCGATCTCGGTCAGCTCGAGCGTGCTGGCACCCTGCTCGATCGCTCGGCGGATCGCCCGCGGCACCCGGAGCACCAGCGCGCCGGGCGCGACCTCGGCAGTCATCGCCCGACAGATCCCGATCGTGTCGCCGTCCAGCTGATAGCTGTCCGGCGGGTCGACGCTGATCCGCACCCGGGACCCGGTCAGTCGATCGAGCTGATCGTCGTCGCGGTTCTGCCGAGCGACGACCTTGGTGATCAGCCGGGCCCAGTCGCGCGGGCCGCGCGGGGAGGCGACCAGGACGTCCAGCGTGGCGTCGTCCGGTCGGGCGTCGGGCATCAGCGCGATGTTGCCCGTGACGACCCCGACGTTGCCGATCACCAGCACGTGAGCGCGGCGGCGCAGCGGCGGCTCGCGATCGACCCGGATCGTCGCGTGCAGCGCCGGGTGGTTGGCGTGCCTGGCGGCGGACACGAAGTACGCCGCCGGCCCGACCGCGCGTTTCAGGTCGGGGTTGGTGCCCTCCATGATCACTGCGTCGATGCCGATCCCTGCCATCACGGCGAAGTGTTCGTACGGTCCGTCGTCCACGCTGATCTTGACCAGGTCGATCGGCTTGTCCACTCCCTCGAACGCGACGTTCAA
The DNA here is from genome assembly GCA_963797165.1 of uncultured Actinomycetota bacterium. Lineage (GTDB taxonomy): Bacteria > Actinomycetota > Actinomycetes > Propionibacteriales > Propionibacteriaceae > Microlunatus. The sequence continues at coordinate 45,090 of CAWCOM010000004.1, read as the reverse complement.
AGCAGCCGTCTCGTCCAGCGGGATGCCGATGTTCTTTGCGAGCAGGTTGCCGGTGCCGGCCGGGATGAGCCCGAACGGGATGCCACTGCCGGCCAGCCGGTCGCAGATCACCCGGACCGTGCCGTCGCCACCAGCACCCAGCACGAGGTCGACCTGCTCGGCCACCGCGCGGTCCGCCATCGCCCGGCCGGGGTCGTCGATCGTCGTCTCCAGCCAGAGCGCCCGGTCCCAGCCGCGGCTGGCCAGCTCGTAGTCGACGTGGCGCCGGAAGGTGACCCAGTCCGTGACCTTCGCCGGGTTGTAGATCACCGCGCATCGCTTGCGGTTGGGTTCGGGCGTGCTGAGCATCTCGGTCACGAGCTCGTGGGGCACCGGCACGGCGATGCCGGCGATCAGCAGAGCGGTGCAGGCGGCAAGCCCGCCGAGCAGGGCGCCCCCGACGATGTCGCTGACCCAGTGCGCACCGAGGATCCACCGGTCGACGGCGACTGCGGCCACGATCGCGAAGCTGCTGGCCAGCCAGATCGTGCGGGCCCGGACACTCTGCCGGGTCACACTGAAGGTCGCGCCGACTCCGATGCACGTCGCGACCGCACCGACCATATGGCCCGACGGATAGGCGTAACCGCTGGTCGTGATGAGGTCGAGCGCGAAGTCCGGCCGGTCTCGACCGATCAGGAGCTTCAGCGCCGTTGCGCTGCCCCAGGCCAGCGCGACGATCAGGGTCAGCGAGACCGCCAGCTGACGCAGCCGACGCCGGTACGCCCAGATCGCGATCACCAGCAGGGTCAGGTACTCCAGGCCCGGCCAGGTCAGCAGGGCGAAAGCGGACGCCAGCTGCGCGACGATCGACCCGTGCTCGAGCGGAGGAGCCACGAACCGGGCGTCCAGTGCGGCGATCGGCGCCCAGTAGAGGGTCAGCAGCGTCCAACCGAGGAAGCTGACCAGCAGGACGAGGACGATCGCGACCGAGGATCGTGTCGGGGGCTTTCGGACCATTCCTGCTCTCGGGCGTACGGAGGGTGTGAGTGAGACGGTGGGCACCCATCCTGTCACCCGTCCCCGAGTTGTCAGCGTCACAAACGGCCCTGACCGCTTGTGCCGCTGACAACTCGGTGGGGGTCGTCGGGGCGCCCACTAGGCTGGCGCCGTGATCGACGTCAAGGTGCTACGGAGCGACCCCGACCGCGTACGAGCCTCTCAGCGAGGGCGTCACGCGTCGGAGTCGCTGGTCGACGACCTGCTGGCCGCCGACCAGGCGCGCCGCGACGCCATCGCCCGCTTCGAGGAGCTCCGGGCCGCTCAGAAGGATCTCGGCCGGCAGGTGGCGAAGGCGAGCAAGGAGGAGCGGGCGGAGCTGCTGAGCCGGACCAAGGAGCTCGCCGACCTGGTGAAGAAGGCCGACGCGGCGAAGAACGAGCTGGATGCGGCGTTCGAGGATCAGCTCAGGGAGGTCGGCAACCTCCTCGGCGACGGCGTGCCCGTCGGCGGCGAGGACGACTACGTCGTGCTGGAGACCCGGGGAACGCCGCGCGAGTTCGAGGCCGAGGGTTTCGAGCCGCGCGATCACGTCGAGCTCGGGCAGCTGCTGGGTGCCATCGACATCGAGCGCGGCGCCAAGGTGTCCGGTTCTCGCTTCTACTACCTCACCGGGGTCGGGGCGCAGCTCGAGCTGGCGCTGGTGAACCTGGCGATGAACCTGGCAGCCGAGAACGGCTTCATCCCGGTCATCCCGCCCGCACTGGTCAAGCCGCGGGCGATGGAAGGCACCGGCTTCCTGGGCCAGGCGGCGCAGGACGTCTACCGGCTCGAGGCCGACGACCTCTACCTGGTCGGGACGTCAGAGGTGCCGCTGGCCGCGTACCACTCCGACGAGATCCTCGATGCGGATGCCCTTCCGTTGCGCTATGTCGGATACAGCCCCTGTTTTCGGCGCGAGGCCGGCTCGCACGGCAAGGACACCCGCGGCATCTTCCGGGTGCACTGGTTCGACAAGGTGGAGATGTTCGTGTTCACGTCTCCCGACGAGGCGCATGTGGAACACCAGCGGCTGCTGGGCTGGGAGAAGCAGTTCATCGACGCCCTGGAGATCCCGTACCAGGTGCAGGAGCTGGCCAGCGCCGATCTCGGGCTGAGCGCCGCCCGGAAGTACGACTGCTGCGCCTGGGTGCCCACTCAGCGTCGCTACCGGGAGATCACCTCGACCTCGAACTGCACGGAGTTCCAGTCGCGACGGCTCAACATCCGCGCCCGGTTCCCGGACGGGATGGGACCGGTGGCGACGCTCAACGGCACCCTGTGTGCGATGACCAGGATGATCGTGATGCTGCTGGAGAATCATCAGCAGGCGGACGGGAGTGTCCGGGTTCCGGCGGCGCTGCAGCCGTATCTCGGCGGTCGGACGGAGCTGACCCCCCGATAATGCGGCCAGCGGGAATGGCGGACGCGGAAGGGATATCCGGCCCGGCCGGGGTGTCGGCGCCCAGCGGCACGGGCGACGCGATCCCACACCCTGACTGGCGGCCCGAACTGGTGGCGCTCGACATCGACGGCACCCTCGTCGACCACGACGGCAACCTGCCGGCCGGGGTCCGAGAAGCTGTGGCGAGGGTGGTCGCCGCCGGCGTGCCGGTGGTGCTGGCTACCGGTCGAGCCTGGCACGGCACGTTGCCGGTCTTCGAGGAGCTCGGTCTGCCGCCGGGAGCGGCCGTGGCGTCGAACGGTGCTGTGGTGGTGCGCTATCCGCCGCAGGAGATCGTCAAGGCGGTCACGTTCGACCCTCGGCACGTGATCGAGCGGGTGGTCGACTATGCGCCGGACACCCTGATCGCGGTCGAGGAGATCGGCCGCGGCTATCGGGTCTCGGCGGAGTTCCCGGGCGGCGACCTGACCGGGGAGATGATCATCGAGGATCCGGACCAGCTGGGTTCGCGGCCGGTGACGCGCGTGATCCTGCGCGACCCGAACTCCTCCGATGCCGACTTCATCCGGCTCGCCGAGCATCTCGGCCTGCACGGAGTCACGTACTTCGTCGGCTGGAGTGCCTGGCTGGACATCGCTCCGTACGGCGTGAACAAGGCCACCGGCGTCGCGGACGTCGCCGAGTCGTTGGGGATCCCGGCCGATCGGGTGCTGGCCTTCGGCGACGGCCGTAACGACATCGAGCTGCTCAGCTGGGCCGGCCGCGGGGTCGCGATCGGCGATGCCCCGCCCGAGGTCCGGTCCGTGGCCGACGTGACCACCGACCGGTTCGCCGACGGCGGCCCCGTTGCCGAGCTGCTCCGCTGGTTCGGCTAGCTCCCAGACTCCGCTCGCTCAACTCAACCCCCTGAGAGCTCACCTCCCAGGGGCTCACCGCCCCCGAAAGTGGTCACAAACAACAACGACACGCCGGAAGAACGTGTTGTTGGTGACCAGTTTTCGGGGAGCGGCGGGAGAAAGGAAGCGCCCACCCAGGGCCTGAGGCTTCCTGGATGGGCGTCCACTAGGGAAGATATCCTCTTTCTGAGGACCTGGCGGATTTCTCTCAGGCGGCCGCCGAGCCTTCGCCTCGCTGAGGATGGAGGACGGTGCGTGCTGCGCAGATCACGTCCTCCATCGCCGGCAGGGCGCGCTGCTGCTTGCGAACCGGTCCGGTAGCGCCACGCTCCCGCCGCAGGTGCCGCTTCACGGTGGACAGCGAGCAGCCGAGCCGTTGCGCCAGGCGTTCCAGGCTCTCGTCGGGGTTGGCGGCGCGGAGCCGGACCACTTCGTCGTGGTCGACGGGCCGGTTGCCACCGACGATGCCGGCAAGCGTGTCGAGGTTCTCCGGCTCGACGCTGATCCCGAGCAGGGCACGGATCTTGACCCGCTGTCGAGCGGTTGTTCCGGCAGCGTAGCCGGCAACATCGTGACGCACGACCGCCTCATACAGGCACTGTGCCAGCAGGGGGCAGGCGCGGCAGGTCTCGGCCGCCTGCCGCTCGAGGGCTGCGTACGTCCGGCGGATGACCGCGGGCGCGCCGCCGGCCGGAGGTTCCTCGAGCAGCGGGTGCTGGAAAGTATCTGCCCGGTCGAGGCATCGCGCGCGCACGGCGGGCAGGGTCTCGATCGGTCGGGTCTGGGTCGGTTTGGTCTGCGGGGTCGCGAAGCTCATCCGGCTTTCTCCATCTGGTCGTCTGGTGAATGGCCAGGGATGGGACGCCGAAAGGCGCGCTCAGGTTCCGTATCAGATCGGAGAAATCGTGGATCTGATCTCTGCGGGTGCGGTCTGTCCTGCGGTTCGCTCCTGTGCATCGCTCCTCAGGAGCGGCGTGCGGTCCTAGAGATACATACCTCCGCTGCGTTGCTCGCCACCGTCGCTCGCGGGATGCCCGGCCGGTAGCGCCCGCCGCATCTGCTCCAGCTGCGCGCGGGCCGCCATCTGCTGGGCGAAGAGTGCGGTCTGGATGCCGTGGAACAGACCCTCCAGCCAGCCGACCAGCTGTGCCTGGGCGATCCTCAGCTCGGCGTCGCTCGGCGTCGCATCCTCACTGAAGGGAAGGGCGATCCGGTCCAGCTCCTCGACCAGCTCAGGCGCCAGCCCCTCCTTGAGCTCGGCGATGGAGGCGGCGTGGATCGTCCGCAGCCGCTGCCGGCTCGCATCGTCCAGCGGAGCCGCCTTCACCTCTTCGAGCAGCTGTCGGATCATGTTGCCGATGCGCATCACCTTGTCCGGTTGCTCGACCAGATCCGTGACCGAACGCTGACCACCTCGCGAGTCCTCGCCGGTTTCGGTCTCGCCCTCGACCGGGGGACCCTCGACGGCCATGGCGTCCGGCGTCACGACGAACACGCGGCCGTCGTCGGTCTGGCCCGCGATGCCTTGCGGCATGCCCCCGCCGTCGGGCTGCCGGTCGTCGGGCTGCTGGCCGTCGGGTTGCTGGCCTTCGGATAGCTGGGAGGTCATGGCGCCGATCCTAGTGTCGGCCTCGGACAGTGCTGCTTGTTGCTGCCGGCCTGAGTGCTGCCGGCGGGAAAACCGGTGGAGAGTGTCGGTGCCCTTCCCTAGATTGATTCGGTCATGCACGACTTCCCACCGGTCTTCCCGGACTCCCCGACACCCGCCCGCCAGCGCCGATCCTTCGGTCTGCCAGCGCGGGACTTCGGCGCGCCCGAGGTCCGTGGACCGGTTCGCTTTCTGTTCTGGCTCAACTGGCAGCAGGCACCGGCTCTGGCGATCGCCTCGCTGATGGCGGTGCTCGAGTTCGTGCCGGGCTCGGTGGGGCCGTACGTCGTCGGCACGATCATCGACCAGGGCATCCTGCCCAACGACTTCTCGGTGGTGCTGAAATGGTCCGGTCTGCTGCTCGGGCTGATCGTGCTGGGTGCGGCGGCCGGAATCGGCCGGCACACGTTCATCGTGCGGACCTGGCTGGTGGCGATGTTCGGCACCACCAAGCTGGTCACCCGCAAGTCGATCCAGCTCGGGCACGTGCTGACCCGCCGCACCCCGGCAGGTGAGGTGCTCAGCGTTTCCGGCGGCGACTCCAACGAGTTCGGCGCGCTCACCGAGGTGACATCGCGCGCGGTCGGTGCCCTGGCTGCGTACGTGATCATCGCCGCAATCGTCTTGTCGACCTCACTGAAGCTCGGCATCGTCGTGCTGGTTGCCGCTCCGCTGCTCGTGCTGGTCGCCATGCCGCTGCTGCGGCCGATGCAACGGCGGCAGGAAGTCGAGCGCAACCGGAACGCCGACCTGACCTCGCTGGCCACCGACATCGTCGCCGGGCTGCGGATCCTGCGCGGGATCGGCGGCGAGCGGACGTTCGCTCGGAACTACGCCGGCCAGTCCCAGCGGACCCGCCAGGCCGGCGTCGCGGCGGGGATGTGGCAGTCGGCCCTGGATGCGATCGCCGTGCTGTTCGCGGGCATGTTCTTGGTGGTGCTGACCTGGATGGGTGCCCGGGAGGTGCTGGCCGGCAGTCTGGAGGTCGGCCAGCTGGTGAGCTTCTTCGGGTACGCGGTGTTCATGGTCTGGCCCATCCAGACGTTCTTCGAGCTGGTGCAGAAGTGGGTCCGGGCCACCGTCTCGGCGCGCAAGGCCATCGCGCTGCTCGGCGAACCGGAGCCGTGGCAGGAGCCCGGGACCGCGCTCCGACTGCCGCATGCCGCGGACATCGTCGATCATCGGTCGGGGTTCGTCGGGCGGTCGGGCTGCCTGAGCGTCGTCGTCTCGGGAGTGTCCGACGACTCCGCCGCTCTGGCCGACCGGCTCGGGCGCTATCTACCGTCGGAGGAGGGCAAGCCGGCCGGTCTCGACATCGAGGCCGGCGTCAAGGGCCGTGCCGCGCGCTCGGCGCGCGCCCGTCGGCGCGAGGAGCGGCGCAAACAGGCCGCACGGGATGCGGAGCTGGCGGGGAAGCAGTGGGGCGTGAGCGTCGGGTCGGTCGATCTGGCCGACGCGACCCTGGCAGACGTACGTCGGCACGTGCTGGTCAGCGACACCGGCTCGGTGACCTTCGCGGGCACCCTGCAGGCGCTGATCGATCCGCATCGGCGTCTGACCCGGCCGCAGGCGGAGGCTGTGGTCCATGCGGCGGCGGCGGAGGACGTCTTCGAGGCACTGCCGGGCGGTTGGCAGGGTCGGATCGACGAGCGCGGACGAGGGCTGTCCGGCGGCCAGCGGCAGCGTCTCGTGCTGGCTCGCGCGTTGGGTCTCGACCCCGAGATCTTGGTGCTGGTCGAGCCGACGTCGGCGGTCGACGCGCACACCGAGGCGATCATCGCCCGCCGGCTCGCTGAGCACCGGACGGGCCGGACGACCGTGGTGATGAGCGCGTCACCGCTGCTGCTGCATCACGCGGATCGAGTGATCCTGCTGGTGGACGGGCGGGTGGCCGAGGAAGGAACGCACCAGGAGCTGCTCGCCCGCAGCTCGGCGTACCGACGGGTGGTGGTGCGCAATCTGGACGACGAACAGGCTGACGCCGGACCCTTCTCGACGCCCGACGAGCAGGCGGCTGATGGCGGGCTCTCCCGAGAGGAGGTGGATCGATGACCGAGGTGACGTACGGCCTTCGCGGTTCGGCCGAGACCTGGCGCGACGAGCCGCCGGCTCCGCCGGTGCCGGTCGCGCTGATCCCCCCGACGTCAGGCTCGCCGTGGTCGCGGCTCGCTGCTTGGCGCGGCCGCCATCTGCTCCGGGCCCGTCGGGCCGAGGAGTTCTATGCATCATCCCGGCGGCCGGAACGAGGCCTGCCGGTTGCCGACAGCCGATCGGTGCTGACATTCATCCGGGGGATGATCGGGCAGCATCGCTGGCTCGCGACGGCCCTGCTCGTCCTGCACGCGCTGGCGGCCATCGCCGGACTGCTCGTCCCGGTCGTGCTGGGCCGGCTCGTCGATCAGGTGACCCAGGCCGGCACCGGCATGTCGACGATCACCAGCATGGCCCTGACCGTCGCGGTGATCGTCGTCGGCCAGGCGCTGCTGACCTTCCTCGCGCTGGCGGTGTCTACGGTCTTCGGCCAGGACTTGTTGGCCGAGTCGCGGGAGTACGTCGTGCGGACCGTCCTCAGGCTTCCGCTCGGCCGGGTCGAGTCGGCCAGCTCGGGCGACCTGGTGACGCGGGTGACCCGCGATGTCGCCACGATGAGCGAGAGCGTTCGCTGGGGTCTGCCGGACGCGGTGATCGCCGGTGTGACGACGCTGTTGACGGCCGGGGCGATGCTGCTCAACTCGTGGTTGCTCACCCTGCCGCTGCTGATCACCACACCGATCCTCGTGGTCCGGGTGCGTAGCTATCTGAAGCGAGCCGGCAAGGGCTACATCACCGAAGGGGGCGGTTACTCGGCGATCAACACCACCCTCACCGAGACCGTCGAAGGCGCTCGCACCGTCGAGTCGTTGGGTCTGGGTGATGTCCGGGTCACGAGCGTCGACGAGGATCTGGCGGTCACCGGTCAGGCCGAGCGCTACACGATGAGCCTGCGCAACATCATGTTCAGCGTCCTGTTCGCCTGCTTCGACACCCCGCTGGTGCTCGTGCTCATCATCGGTGCGATCGGCTACAGCCACGATGCCGTCACGCTGGGTGCGATCACGACTGCCGTTCTGTACGTCCAGCAGCTCGTCGAACCACTCGACCGGCTGGTCCAGAACGTCGACCGGCTGCAGGTCGGGATCGCCTCGACCAGCCGCCTGCTCGGGATCGCGGACGTGCCGACGGACCGCGAGCCGGGGAGCGAGCGGCCGGCCGGGACGCACCTGGTCGGTGCGGACCTCCGGTTCTCCTATCGAGACGATCACGACGTGCTGCACGGGATCGACCTCGACCTGGTGCCGGGTGAGCGGCTGGCGATCGTCGGTCCGAGCGGCTCGGGCAAGTCGACGCTCGGCCGACTGCTGGCCGGGATCAACCCGCCACGGACCGGGACGGTGACCGTCGGGTCGGTGCCGGTGACGTCGCTGCCACTGGACGTGCTGCGGACCGAGGTGGCCCTGGTGACCCAAGAGCACCACGTGTTCGTCGGGACGATCCGGGACAACATCATCCTGGCCCGCGAGGACTCCGACGACAGCGTCGTCCGTCGTGCGCTCGCCGTGGTCGACGCCCTGACCTGGGTCGACCGGCTGCCCAGCGGCCTCGACACGATGCTCGGCGGGGGACACCTCACGCCCACTCCGGCCCAGGCGCAACAGATCGCGCTGGCTCGGCTGGTGGTGGCGGACCCACACACCCTGGTGCTGGACGAGGCGACGTCGCTGATCGATCCACGGACGGCTCGGCACCTGGAGGGGTCGATGGCCGCTCTGCTCCAGGACCGGACCGTGGTCGCCATCGCCCACCGGCTGCACACCGCGCACGACGCGGACCGGATCGCGGTGCTGATCGGCGGTCGGATCGCCGAGCTGGGCAGCCACGACGAGCTGGTGGCGGCCGGCGGCGAGTACGCCAGCCTCTGGCAGCGCTGGACCTCGTGATGCCTCCGGCACCGTGCTGAGCGGTCCGCCCGCCGGACTCGAGGTCCGAGAGCTCGGGCCCGACGACTGGGAGCTGTTTCGTCGGGTCCGGCTCGCCGCTCTCGCGGAGTCGCCGGCTGCCTTCGGGTCACGCTATGCCGACTGGGTGGACGCCGAACCCGAACGCTGGCGGCGGCGGCTGACGGACGTACCGCTGAATCTGGTGCTGCTGATGGATGGTGAACCGGTCGGGTTGGTCTCTGGGACTGCTCCGCTGGACGGGGCGGTCGAGTTGATCTCGTTGTGGGTGGCGCCGGCCGGCCGCGGACGCGGAGTCTCCGACGAGGCCGTATCTGGTGTGTCGGACTGGGCGCGCTCCCGGGGTGCAAGCCGGCTCGTACTCTCGGTGAAGGGCGCCAACACGGCCGCATGTCGGTTGTACGAACGCCTCGGTTTCGAGCTCGTCGGTCCTTCGGCCGACGACCCGAGCGAGTTCGTCTTGGCGCTCGAGCTGTTCCGCGCCTGAGTCCCCGGCTCCCCACCCGCTCACCCGTTTGTCAACCCGGTCAGGCGAGTGCGGCCCGATTCGGCTCGTCCGGCCCCCGTTTGTCAGCCCGGTCGTACGAATGTGGCGGGAATCGGCGTCAGGACCCCCATTCGCCAGCCCGGTCATCCGAATGTGGCGGGAATCGGCTCGTCCGGCCCCCATTCGCCAGCCCGGTCAGGCGAATGTGGCCGGAATTGGTCTCTAGGGCCTCCATTCGCCGGCCCGGGCGGGCAAATGGGGTCGGCCAGCCGCGTTCGATGGCATATTCGCCTGACCGGGCTGGCAAAGGGAGGAGCAGGCGTGGCAGACCACCGGCGCGCATCGGACTCCGGGTTGCTGGCCACCGTCGGTCGACCGGATCCAAGCCGGCTAAACCGTCAGGATGACCTTGCCGATGTTGTCGCCCGACTCCAGGCGGCGGTGCGCAAAACCCGCCTCGGCCAGCGGAAACGTCGTCTGCGGCGCCGGTCGGATTTGACCGGAATTGATCAGCGGCCAGACCCGCTCGACCACTCGACAGCAGATCGCGGATTTCTCCGCCACCGGCCGCGACCGCAGCGTCGTCGCGAACACGGAGCCGCGAATCGTCAGCAACCGACCGAGATCGAGCGTGCCCTTTCGGCCCCCTTGCAGCCCGATCACGACGAGCCGGCCACCGACAGCAAGCGCGCCGACGTTTGACTCCAGGTACGACGCACCCATCACGTCCAGGATCACGTCGGCGCCGCGACCTTCGGTGAGGCTAGAAAGCGACTCTGGCCAGTCGTCGTGGTAGCTGATCGCTGCGTCGGCACCCATCTCCCGACAGTGGGCGAGCTTCTGGGCGGAGCCGGCGGTCGCGATGACCCGTGCTCCGAGCGCACGGGCGTACTGGATCGCAAACGAGCCGATTCCGCCGGCACCACCGTGGACGAGCACGGTCTCGGCACGGCGTACCCCCACGGCGTCGAAGTTGGATACCACTGTCGCCGCGACCTCGATCAAGCCGGCCGCGGTGACGAGATCGATCTCGTGCGGAGGTGCGACGACCTGGCCCGCGGGCGCCGCGACCAGTTCGGCGTAGCCTCCGCCGGCCAGCAAGGCCACGCAGCGGTCACCGATGGCCCAGTGGTCCACGTCGTCACCGACCCCGGCGATCGTGCCGGAGACCTCCATCCCGAGGATCTCGCTCGCACCGCGAGGCGGCGGGTAGTTGCCTTGCCGCTGGAGAAGGTCAGCGCGGTTGACGCCGGCCGCGACGACCTTGATCAGGACCTCGTCTGAGCCGACGATCGGTTCCGGTACGTCCGCCACGGCCATGACCTCGGGTCCGCCGGATTCACTCAGTGTCACCGCCTGCATGAGCGCCAGCGTGCCACACGCTGTCGGCTAGGGTGGTCCTGCCTCGCGCCCGGTGCACCGCGCTCGGACGAGGCCGGGCGAGGTCGCATAGTGGACTAGTGCAGGCGCCTTGAAAGCGCCCGAGCGGCTCAAACCGTTCCGTGGGTTCGAATCCCACCCTCGCCGCCAGCGTCCGCCCGAGCCTTGGAGGGAGATCGAACCCGTGAGCGATACTGCCGCGAGCCGTGACGAAGGCCGCGTCGGACTCTCGCCTGCGCCCGGCCCGACGTCGGCGCCCGAGTCCTTCCTTGCATCCGAGTCCTCCTCTGCGCCCGAGCCCCCCGCACCTTCCGGGCCGACTCCGACCTCCGGGCCGACTCCAGCCCCCGAGCCGACTCCAGCGCCCGAGCCGGCCCAGCTGCGCGAACAGGTCTTCGAGCTCCGATCGCCAGCCCCGGTGCGGGCCCTGGCGATTGCATCCGGCGCCGCGATCGCGGGTGCGGTGGTGATCGTATTGTCCGGACATCTTGTGGTGACGGTGGTCGGTGCGCTGCTCCTCGGCTTCGGGGTGCTGCTCGCTGTGCTGGCGGTAGCACTCGCGGCACGACTGCGCAGCCGCATCCGGATGGGGCGCGCCGGCCTCGAGGTGTCGAGGGGCCGCCGCCGGGGGAGTCTCGCCTGGACCGACATCGATCGGGTGCAGGAGAGCCGTCACCAGCTGATCGCCGTGGGGCGCAACGACCAGCGTGATCTCGTGATCACCGTGCCGGGTCCGCGCGGATCCACGTACGTCGAACTCGTCCACGAGCTGAAACTCCGGCTGGACGCCTCGCGCGGCTACGGAGGTTGAGCACGAGTTCACGCGTCGCACCAGGCAGCCCACTCGCCCGGCGGATCATGACCGGGCACGACTCGGCGAAGCAGGTGTCCGCTTCGCCTCGACCGGACTCAGCGTGGTGGCTGCGCCGTCGCCGCCATGTCCGGGTCGTACGCGCAGGTCTTGTCGACGTCCTCGCTGACGGTCTTCTTCGATTTCGGCTTGCTCGACTTCGAGGCGCTCGCGCTCGGTGAACCGCCGGAGTCACCGGTGGACGTCGTCTCCTCGAGCGCCGCCTTGACCCGCTTGCGCATCAGCGCGAAGTCCGGATCCGGGCTGAGGAAGCCGTCGACACCGTGCTTGAACACGATGCTGCGGACGTTGCCGTCCTTCACCCGGAAGCTCAGGTCGACCATCAGCGGCAGTACCTCCTGCGGCATGTCGGTGACCACGATGTCCTTGCTGGCCTTGGCAATCTGCTCGTAGCGGGCGAGCATGTTGGTCGGGTTGGCCTGCTTGATGATCGCGTTGATCACGCAGCGCTGGCGATCCATCCGGGCGAAGTCGTCCGAGCCGTATCGGCCGCGGGCGTACCACAGGGCGTCCCGACCGCCGAGGTGCTGGTCGGCACCCGGCTTCAGGTACTCCTTCGGCGGGATGTGCAGATCGGTGTTGCCGCCGATCGGGATGTAGCTGTTGATGTTCACCGTGATCCCGCCGAGTGCATTCACCATCTTGGCGAAGCCCTGCAGGTTGATCAGCACGTAGTAATCGACTTTGAGACCCAGCGCCTCACCGACAGATAGTTTGAGTACGTCCGCCCCTAGGTTGTCCGTCTCACCGAGGATGTCCTTCGGGACGGTGGCCGGCACGTTGTCGTACATGGCGTTGAGGAAGTACTCGGCGTTGTTGCCGTCACCGTTGGTGAACCCGTTCGGGTAGTAGCGGCGTAGCGGCGAGCCGGACGGGAAGGGCATCCGGCCCGTGTTGCGCGGGAGGCTGAACAGGGTGGTGTCGCCGGTCTTGGTGTCGATGCTGGCCAGGATCACGGTGTCCGTCCGGGTGCCGGTCCGGTCGGGTCCGGCGTCACCGCCCAGCAGCAAGATGTTGACCCGAGGCTTGTCCTTCCAGGGGTCCGGCGCCTCGCCCTTCGCGGTCGGCTCGACGTCCAGGCTCGGTCGGGTCGCGCTCTTGGTGTTCTTGTCGGACTTGAAGACGGTGTTGACCAGGCTGGCCTGGTCGTAGCTGTACCGTGCCGCCACCGCCATCGGAGCCGCGACCGCGAAGGCGAGCACGCCGACGAGGGCAGCACCGATCGCCCGCTGCGCTGGAGTCGGCTTGCGGCGCAGCGCCAGGTGGGTCGCGACGATCACGCCGACCCAGAGCAGCGCGGTGACGACCAGCACGATCGCCAGGGTGTTGAGGACCGCCGGCCGGACGACGACGGAAACCAGTCCGTCGCGGTCGACGGCAGCCCACAAGCCGATGATGAGGAGCGCAGTGACGAAGATCCCGAGCACGATGCCGCCGATGACGCGCCGCCGGGCGGCGATCAGGCCGAGCCCGGGAACGATCGTGCCCGCCACCGTGAAGCCGACCGTACGTCCGAAGTCGTTGTCGCTCGCCGCTCGGCGTGGCGGTAGTGTCGGCTGCTCGTCGGCGGGGGCGGAGTCGAGCCGCTCGGGGCCTTCGGGCGATGTCTGGCCGTCACCTGTGCCGATGGTCGCACTGTCGGCGGGCCCAGCAGGGTCGTCGGCGGGCGACCCGCTCCAGTCCTTCGGCTCGTCCGGCACTGCTGTCTCTCCTGGGGTACGTCTCGTCTGGGCACGGCGCAGCACTGGACCGCGCCGCCGGGCTGGAGACACTCTACGTCCGCCGTCGGACAGTCGGCGAAACCGACGCGACCAGGGGTGATAGTGGTCTGGCCGGAATCGGTTTTGCCTGCCGCCGGATCGGGTCGGTAGGCTGTCCCACCGTGCCGTCGGCGTTTCGACGGTACGGCCACGGTTGGTCGGGAGGCGTCGCCTAGTCCGGTCTATGGCGCCCGCCTGCTAAGCGGGTTGAGGGCACAAACCCTCTCGCGGGTTCAAATCCCGCCGCCTCCGCCACCATCAGGCCCAACGCGGCTCGCCGCACCCGGCTCGGCAACCCAGTCCGAGCGCCTGGTCCCCAGTTGTGGTCTCATTTCGCCGCACCAGCCGGCCAGAGCAGCGGTGTGTCGGGCGGCGTGTAGTCGCGCGTCGCCAACGCCCGCGCGCGTGCCGACGATCCATACATCGACGAGCCGCCCATCGACGAGCCGCCCATCGACGAGCCGCCCATCGACGAGCCGCCCATCGACTAGCCGCCCATCGGCGAGCCGAGAATGGACGCGCCGAAATATCGGATCTCGATCAGCGTCAGCCGAAATTTCCGGAGCTTCGATCGCCGGAAGAACGGCCGTCGACCCGGTGTCGACCCGAACTACGGCAGTTTCGTTGCCGACGCCTGCGGCTTCCCTGAGTGCGTGGCCGGGGTCCACGCGCCCGCCAGCAAAGGCGAGCCGACAAATGGCGCCGTTTGAGCGTGGCTGTGCGACAGCGGCCGTAGTGTGTGTCTCGCCCGGAGGGATTTGTTGGTGGAGAAGTCTTTGGACGAGATGTCGATCAACCGTGGTGGTAATCCGAGCGGCATCCAGACGATGGCGAATTGACTCTCCATGATGGCGTTGTGGCGAAGTGTGCAGAGCTCAAACATCGAAAGTGGGGACATGTGATGTTTCGGAGGACGCGAATCTTCATTGTTCTTGTCGTGACGCTGGGTTTGGTGCCGCTGTTCGGAAGTGCTCCAGCCGCTGCCGCGATGACGATTCCCGCTGGATTCACCGTGGTCGACTACAAGACCGGACAGGCGGCGTACGAGCTGACCAACTTTGCCTGGACCGGTGATGGTGGTCTGATCACCATCGGCAAGGACGGGACGATAACGTTCGTGCCGAACGGGGGCAGCCCGCGCAAGTTGACCAAGATCCCGGGCGTTCGGGCCGTTGACGATCATGGCCTGCTCGGTCTGGCGCTGGCCAACGACTTCGCGACGAGCGGCCGCGTCTTCCTCAGTTACGACAAGGGTGATCCCGACGGTACGGGCTACGGGATGCTGGAGGAGTGGAAGGCGTCGCCGGCGGCCAACCCGACCAGCTTCACCCGTCTGCGCGCCGTGGTCGACGGCAGCGCGGCGTCTCCCCGGCTGTCCCAGACCGGGCCAACGCACGGCATCAACACAGTGCTCGTGGCACCGGACGACACGCTGTATTGGAGTCTTGGCGACAACGCTGGAAACAACGGCAGCCCCAAGGCCTTGCGCGCGCAGGACCTCAGCCAGCCCTACGGCAAAGTTCTGCACGTCACGGCGAGCGGTCAGGGCGTCCCGGGCAATCCGTTCTACTCGGCCTCCTCGCCGAAGTCCTGGCGCAGCATGGTCTACGCCTACGGGCTCCGCAACCCGTTCCGCATGAGCCTCGACCCGCGTTCAGGCATCCTGCACGTCGCCGACGTCGGCTGGCGGACGGTGGAGGAGGTCGACATGCTGAGGCCCGGTTCGAACGGCGGCTGGCCCTGCTGGGAGGGCCAGCAGAAGACGACCTTCGACGGCTACGCGCAGTGCAAGGCCCTTTACAAGGCCGAGAACGCGGTGCCGCCCATCTGGACCTACACCCACTCCGGCTCGGGAGCATCCGTCGTGGGCGGCGAGTTCTACACCGGCACCTCCTACCCCGCCCGGTACCGCAACTCCCTGTTCTTCGGCGATTATGTCCGGGGGAAGCTGTGGACGATGGCCACCGACCCGGCTGGCAAGATGACCCGGGCTCCAGAGCCGGCCGGATTCGGCACGGGCGTCGGCGGTCCGGTCGCCTTCCATGCGGGCCCGAACGGTGACATCACCTTTGCCGACATCCTCAGCGGGCAGGTCCGCCGGCTGGTCTACCGGGCGGGGAACCGCAAGCCGGTCGCGCAGCTCACGGCGCATACCGACGCGCCGACTCGGACCGTGTCGTTCTCGGCGGCCGACTCCTACGACCTCGATGGAGACAAGTTGACCTATCACTGGGCGTTCGGCGACGGGGCCGTCGCCACCGGGATGGCGGCGCGGCACACGTACGCGACGTCCGCAGCGGTGAAGGTCACGCTGACCGTGCGGGATCAGCTCGGAGCGCAGAGCCAGGTCACGGAAACCGTCTACCCGGCCAATCACTCACCTGAGGTCAAGCTCACGGCGCCGACTGGCCGGCTCTACGGGGTGGGTGACACCGTGAGCCTCACGGCGACGGCTACCGATGTCGAGGACGGACCGCTGTCTGTGGTCTGGGAGGCCGTGCTGGTGCACTGCCCGTTCGTCAACAGCTGCCACCTGCACCCAGACGGGGCCTCCGCCGGACCGTCCTACAAGAAGCCGTTCACCGACCACGGGTCCGACACCCTGATGTCGATCACGGTGTCCGCGACTGACACCAAGGGCGCCGTGACCTCGAAGAACTACGAGGCCAAGCCGGACCTCAAGACGCTGGCCGTCAACAGTCCCGTTGCGGTGAACATCGACGGTGTCACCGCCGCCTCCGCGCAAGTGGTCTCTGGCGCCTCGGTACAGCTCGACGCGCCCGTCACATCGTCGTTCTGGCGCTTCGCCAGCTGGAGCGACCGTGGCGCCGCCTCCCACTCCTTCCGGATGCCGAACCACGACGTGAACCTGACGGCGAGCTACAGCACCGCAATCAGCGTGAAGTACGCCGCCCTGGGCGGTACGGCGTCGATCCTCGGCAAGCCGGTCGGCTCCGAGTACTCGGTGCACGGTGGCCGCGGACGCAACTATGCGAGCGGACGCATCTTGTGGAGTTCAGCCACCGGTGCGCACGAGGTCCACGGAAAGATCCTCGCCAAGTTCAGCTCTGCCGGGGGCGTCGGGACCTCAGGCTTCCCCACCACCGACGAGATCGCGGTCACCGGCGGTCGGGCGGTCTATTTCACCAAAGCCAGGTTCTATTCTTCGCCCACATCCGGCACCCACTTCAGCCGCGGCAAACTGCTGGCCAAGTACCTGCAGACCGGCGGCCCCGACACGTACGGGTTGCCCCGGACCGACGATACGAAGGTCCGCGGCGGCTACTACGGCGGCTTCACCAACGGACGTTCGATCTACTACTCCAAGCGCACCGGCACCCACCTGGTGTATGGCTCGATCCGCAAGAAATACGGTTCGCTGGGCTACGAGCGTGGATGCCTCGGATTCCCCACCACCGACGAGTACAGCATCACCGGGGGCCGGCGTAACCGGTTCGAGGACGGTCGGATCACCTGGAATGCGACCACCCACAAAACGACTGCACGGTGCTGACACACCTTCCCTCGAAGACGCCGCCAGCAGCTCATTCACCAGACCAGGACTCGCGATTCACCCGCCTCGGGTGATTCCATCCGGGACGGCACTCGGCAGGCTGGTGCTGTCGTGACAACTGCGGCGCGGATTCTTCCTGCACGCTCAAGGAGACTTCTGCCTCGCTGATCAGGGTCCGCAGGCATCAGTGTGCCCACGGACCCCCGGAGACAGGGATCCAGGCTGATGAGCAAGAAGTCGACGAAGGCGAAGAAGACCCATCCGTCGAAGGCGGCCGAGCCGGCCTCGGCTGCCTCAGGCGGCGCCGAAGCAGCCGCGGTGCCGGCCAACCGGCGAAAGATGAAGACCAAGGAGTACGAGATCGAGATGCGCCGCCTGCAGGGCGAGCTGGTGGCCATGCAGGAGTGGGTCAAGGCCACCGGCGCCAAGGTCTGCATCGTCTTCGAAGGGCTGGACTCGGCCGGCAAGGGCGGCACGATCCGGCGGATCACCGAGCGAACCAGCCCACGGGTGTTCAAGCACATCGCCTTGCCCACTCCGACGGAGCGCGAGAAGTCGCAGATGTACGTCCAGCGCTACATCGCGCACTTCCCGGCCGCCGGCGAGGTCGCGATCTTCGATCGCAGCTGGTACAACCGCACCGGTGTGGAGCCGGTCATGGGCTACTGCACCAAGGAGCAGAGCGAGAAGTTCCTCGAGCAGCTGCCTGCGGTCGAGAAGGCGATGGTCGACAACGGGATCATCCTGATCAAGTACTGGCTCAACGTCAGCGTGGACGAGCAGACCCGGCGGCTGGAGAATCGGATCGAGGATCCGCGCAAGATCTGGAAGCTGTCCCCGACCGATCTGAAGTCCTACAGCCGTCATTTCGACTACTGCAGAGCCCGCGACGCCATGATCGCCGCGACGGACACCGGGTGGGCCCCGTGGTTCATCGTGGACAACGACGACAAGAAGCGCGGCCGGCTCAACATCATCACCCACCTGCTGAGCCAGATCCCGTACGAGCCGCTGCCGACCCCCACCGTCAGCATGCCCCGGAAGCCGAGCCCACGCGGCTACAGAGAGCCGGATCTGCCGCTGCACCGCATCCCGACGCCCTTCTGAGACTCTCTGTGAGATGCCCATCCAGGACGGACCGACGGATCCACGACGATGACTGAGACGAAGGACGTTCGATGACGGACAACACCATGGTGTCGAGTGGCGGTGCTG
The DNA here is from genome assembly GCA_963797165.1 of uncultured Actinomycetota bacterium. Lineage (GTDB taxonomy): Bacteria > Actinomycetota > Actinomycetes > Propionibacteriales > Propionibacteriaceae > Microlunatus. Next base: position 26,902 of record CAWCOM010000004.1, on the reverse strand, counting down.
CGGGTGCCGCGAGCGGGAGTGGGACCGAGAAGTGGTACGCACTCTCGGCGGGCGAGGTTGCCAGCCGGCTCGGCGTCGACCCGGCCCATGGCATCTCGGTGGCCAAGGCTGCGGAGCTGTTGAAGACGAACGGGCCGAACGCGCTCCCGGCGGAGAAACCGCCGCCAGGCTGGACGCTGTTCCTGGCTCAGTACAAGTCCTACATGCAGATCATCCTGGTCGGGGCGGCGGTCGCCTCGATCCTGATCGGGCAGATCGCGACCGGTATCGCGGTCCTGCTGATCACCGCGCTCAACGCGCTCGGGGGGCTCCGCCAGCAGGGCAAGGCGGAGAGCGCGATGAACGCCCTCCAGTCGATGCTCAAGACGACCGCCCGGGTCCGACGTGACGGCACCGAGGTCAAGGTCGATGCAGACCAGGTGGTCGTCGGCGACGTGGTCCTGCTCGCGGCGGGTGACGATGTCTGCGCCGACGGTCGGCTCGTCCAGGCGACCTCTCTGCAGATCGACGAGTCCGCGCTGACCGGGGAGAGCGTGCCCGCGTCGAAGAGCACCGACGTGATCACCGATCATGACCCGGTCCTGGGTGACCAGTCGAACATGGCGTTCATGAACACGCCGGTGACTCACGGCAGTGGACTGATGATCGTCACCGGGACCGGCGCCGACACGGCCGTCGGCAACATCTCGGGGATGCTGAAGTCCGCTCCCAACCTGAAGACTCCGCTGACCAAGCAGCTGGACACACTGACGTTGTGGATCGCAGCGGCCGCAGGACTGACCATCGCGATCATGTTCATCGTGGGGATCTCGCGCGGGGAGTCGCCTCAGGTGATCTTCACGACGGCGATCGCGCTGGCGCTGGCGGCCGTGCCGATGGCGATGCCGACGGTGCTCCAGGTGATCCTCTCCAGCGGGTCGAGGGAGCTGGCGGCGCACGGAGCAGTGGTGAAGAGCCTCGACTCGGTGGAGACACTGGGTTCGACGTCGGCCATCAACTCCGACAAGACCGGCACGCTGACGATGAACCAGGTCACCGTCGTCGAGGTGATCGATCCCACCGACCGGTACGCGATCACCGGCATGGGTTACGGCCTTGACGGCCAGGTCGAGCACACGGTGGGCAACACGAACACGATCGAGGCGGCGATCTTGCCGTTCCTGATCACCAACGACGCCAAGCTCGTCGACGGCAAGGTGGTCGGGGATCCCACCGAGGGCGCGCTCCTGGTCCTCGGGCACAAGGTGAAGCTCGACACCGAAGGCACACGGGCGGCCTACCCACGGCTGGCGACCCTGCCGTTCGATCCGACGTACAAGCTGATGGCCGCCTTCTGCGATACCCGGGACGACTCCGGCCGACCGGTCGTCCGGGTCTTCGTCAAGGGTGCGGCCCCAGCCGTGATCGGCCGGGCGACATCCGCGCTGGCCAAGGGTGAGTCGATCCCGTGGGGTGAGCAGCAGAACAAGCGCGCCGACGCGGAGATGGATCGCCTCGGTGGTCTGGGGCTACGGATCATGGCCGCAGCCACGAAGGACATCGACCCGGCCGCCTTCGACCCGGGTGGTGACCTCCTAGCACTGGTTCAGGGGCTGCAGCTGACCGCCCTGGTCGGGATGATCGACCCTCCCCGGGCCGAATCCCTCGACGCGGTCCGTTCGGCCCAGGACGCCAACATCCGGGTACGAATGGTCACCGGTGACGACGTCGTCACCGGCGCGGCGGTAGCCAAGCAGCTGGGCATCGCCGGCGAAGCGATCCTCGGCACGGACCTGGCGGCGATGTCGGAGAGTGAGCGCCTCGCCCGGATCGACGACATCGGCGTGGTGGGTCGGGTGGCTCCCGAGCACAAGGTGCTGATGGTGGAGACGCTCCGCAAGAAGGGCGAGGTCGTCGCCATGACCGGCGACGGAGTGAACGACGCGCCGGCGATCAAGGCCGCGGACATCGGCATCGCGATGGGGACTGGGACCCAGGTCGCGAAGAACGCCGGTCGGATGATCCTCACCGACGACAACTTCGCCACGATCGTACGAGCCGTGTCGGAGGGCCGAAAGCTCTACGACAACATGCTGAAGTACATCCGCTTCATGCTCGTGGCCCTGGTGACGTACGTCGTGACGTTCCTGTTGGCCAGCCTGCTCAACATCGCCGGCGGGCAGCCCTTCTCGGCCGTCCAGATCCTCTGGATCAACTTCGTGATCACCGCTCCGGTCGGCATCGCGTTGGGTCTGGACAAGGAGACGCCCGGACTGATGAAGCGCCGGCCGCGACCGCGGTCGGCGTCGATCATGACGCCCGCGGTGATCACGACCGTCGGGCTGGTGGGCCTGTTCATGTCGGTCGCGATCGACTCGTTGATCGTGATCGGCAAGAGCCAGTACGGCGCCGACGAGATCGCCAGCACGATGGGGCTCGTGGCCTTCTCCTTGATGCTGGTGGTCGCAGCCTTCGAGACTCGCGACGAGAAGGCGTCGATCCTCCACCAGGAGACCTTCGACAACTCCACGCTCAACGTCACCGCCCTGGTGGAGATCGCCCTGGCGTTCCTGATTGCCCGCGGCGGAGTGCTCACGTCGCTGCTGGGAACCGCCTCACTGTCGACGACTCAGTGGCTCTTCGGCGCCCTGCCCGCGGTGGTGTTGTTTGTGGCCTGGGAGCTCGGGAAGGCAATCGCACGAGGGCGACACCACAACTGATCCCGTTCCGACGTACGTCGCGCACAACCACTGGACGTCGGTACGGGCGAGCCCAGAAACCGGGGAGCTCACGCCAGTGCGGGCTCTGCCACCCCGATCTGCTTACCCGCGTCGGTCAGCACGTCGCCGAGCCGATCGACGATCTCGTCCAGCAGCGCAGCATCGCTGATCAGCGGGGGAGCGATCTGCATCACGGCATCGCCGCGGTCGTCGGTCCGGGCGATCAGGCCCGCCTCGCGGAACCGCTTCGGCAAGAAGCCGCGGATCAGCTTGTCACGCTGCGCCTGGTCGAGTCGGCTGTTGTCGGAGTCGGCCACCATCTCGACCGCCCAGAAGAACCCGGCGCCGCGGACGTCGCCGACGATCGGCAGGGAGCGCAGCTCCGCCATCCTTGACTTCAGGTGCGGCTCGAGCGCACGGACGTTCTCCAGCACCTCGTCACGCTCGAAGATCTCGATGTTCTTCAGCGCGATCGCGGCGCTGACGGGATGTCCGGCGAACGTGATTCCGTGCCGGAACACCCGCCCACCGCTCTCGATCAGCGGGTCGACCACCTTGGCGCGCGCCAGCACCGCCCCCATGGGGGCGTACGCCGACGTGATCCCCTTGGCGACGCTGATCAGGTCGGGGGCGACGCCCTCGCGCGAGCTGGCGAAGAACTCACCGACCCGGCCGAAGCCGCTGATCACCTCATCAGCCATCAACAAGATGCCGTACCGGTCGGCGATCTCGCGCAGACCCTGCCAGTACCTCGGCGGTGCCGGGATCGACCCGCCGGCGTTTTGGATCGGCTCGGCGATGATCAGGGCCACCTCGTCCGGCCCGGCGTCACGGACGGCCTGCTCGACCTCGGCCAGCAGCCGCGCGCAGAAAGCGTCCGAGTCGTCGCCGTCCGGCGCCCGGAACGGGTTCGTGTTGGAGACATGCGTGACGTCGATCGGCGGCGTGCCGAAGTCGTTCTTGAAGCCGGGGATACCCGTGAAGGACAGTGCGCCGAGGGTCACCCCGTGGTACGCGACCTTCCGGGCGATCGCCTTCCGGCGCTGCGGCTGTCCGATGGCGACGTAGTGCTCGCGGACGAACTTCCAGGCCGCCTCGACCGACTCCGATCCCCCGTTGGTGAAGTAGACCCGGTAGTCGTCGGCGGGCGCGATCGAGGAGACCTTCTCAGCCAGCTCCAGTGCCGCCGGGTGGGCGGTCGACCAGTTCGTGTTGAACGGCAGAGTTGTCAGCTGGCGGGTCGCGACCTCGGCCATCTCGGCCCCGTAAGAGTAGCCGATCTGGGCGCAGAACAGGCTTGACAGCGCATCGATGTAGCGGTTGCCGTTGGTGTCGAAGACGTAGGGCCCCTCCGCTCGTTCCAGCACCAGCAGGTTGTCCACCCGCGGCTTGGAGAAATGGAGCAGGAGGTTCTCATCGGCCATCGCCTGGTAGTCGGTCACGATCGGAGTCCCTTCGTCGATTCAGCCAGCATAATCTTGTGCCGAGCGGCACCGAACCGATAGGTATGAGACTTCCGGGAAAAGCTCGACGCTCGGTGTGACCGCAACGTCACGGGCCGATACACGACTGAAACGCCCGGCTGTGTTAATGCGGGTTCGGGGTTGACGGGCGAGCGGGGGCTACTGCCGCCCGCCGTCGACATCCCGCCGCACCGGGGAGAGGATGTGCGACATGCCGACTGTGAAAGCCGCGATCACCCAAACCACCTGGACCGGGGACAAGGCGTCGATGCTGGACAAGCACGAGCAGTTCGCCCGCGAGGCAGCGTCTGCCGGTGCGCAGGTGATCTGCTTCCAGGAGCTGTTCTACGGGCCGTACTTCGGGATCACCGAGGACGCGAAGTACTACGACTACGCCGAGGCCGCCGACGGCCCGATCGTCCAGCGATTCGCAACGCTGGCCGCCGAGCTCGGCATGGTGATGGTGCTGCCGATCTATGAGGAGGAGCAGCCCGGCGTCTACTACAACACCGCGGTGGTCGTCGACGCCGACGGGACGATCCTCGGCAAGTACCGCAAGCACCACATCCCCAACCTGGAGAAGTTCTGGGAGAAGTTCTACTTCCGGCCGGGCAATCTCGGATACCCGGTCTTCAAGACCGCCGTCGGGCCGATCGGGGTCTACATCTGCTACGACCGACACTTTCCCGAGGGCTGGCGCGAGCTCGGCCTGAACGGTGCTCAGATCGTGTTCAACCCGAACGCCACCAAGCCGGGGCTGTCCAACCGGCTGTGGGAGATCGAGCAGCCGGCCGCAGCTGCGGCCAACGGCTACTTCGTCGCTGCGCCGAACCGGGTCGGCAGCGAGGACAACGAGTACGGCGATCTCGCCGTCACCTTCTACGGCTCCAGCCAGTTCGTCGATCCCCAGGGCAACGTCGTGGGCGGGATGGGCAGCGAGACGGACGAGGAGGTCGTGATCCGAGACCTCGACCTGGACATGGTCCGACAGGTCCGCAACGCCTGGCAGTTCTACCGGGACCGCCGGCCGGACTCGTACGCCTCGATCACCAAGCCCTGACCCGAGTGACTCGCCGTCCCGTGGTCAGTTCGATTCGACAGCCAGCACTTTTCGACCAGCGAAGGAGCGGGATCCACCGATGAGCACCACTCTGATCACCGGCGGCACGGTGGTGAACGCCACCGGAACTGCCACGGCCGATGTCCTGGTCGACGGCGAGACCATCGCGGCGATCCTTGCCCCGGGGTCGCAACTGCTCGGCACCGACCTGGCGGCGAGTGTGGACGCCGTGATCGACGCCCGCGGGAAGTACGTCATTCCGGGGGGCATCGACGCCCACACCCACATGGAGCTGCCGTTCGGCGGGACGAACGCCTCCGACACGTTCGAGACCGGCACCCGGGCGGCAGCCTGGGGCGGCACCACGAGCATCATCGACTTCGCCGTCCAGCGGTACGGCGAACGGGTCGAGGAGGGCCTCGCGACCTGGCACGCCAAAGCGGCCGGCAACTGCGCGATCGACTACGGCTTCCACCAGATCATCGGGGGGGTCGACGAGTTCTCGCTCAAGGCGATGGACTCCCTCATCGACGAGGGCATCACCAGCTTCAAGCTCTTCATGGCGTACCCGGGGGTGTTCTACTCCGATGACGCCCAGATCCTCGAGGCCATGCAGAAGTCGGCCGAGACCGGCTTGGTCACGATGATGCACGCCGAGAACGGCCCCGCCATCGATGTCCTTGCCGAACAGCTCTACTCGGCCGGCAAGACCACTCCCTACTACCACGGCATCGCCCGTGCCTGGCAGATGGAGGAGGAGGCAACCCACCGGGCGATCATGATCGCCGATCTGACCGGCGCGCCGCTGTATGTGGTGCACGTCAGCGCGAAGCAGGCCGTCGAGCAGATCGCCGCCGCGAGGGATCGCGGCAAGAACGTCTTCGGCGAGACCTGCCCGCAGTACCTGTATCTGTCACTGGAGGATCAGCTCGCTGCGAGCAGCCCGGAATGGGGAGACTTCGAGGGCGCCAAGTGGGTCTGCTCGACACCGCTCCGGTCTCGCGCGGAGGGGCACCAGGAATCGATGTGGCAGGCGCTGCGCACCAACGACTTGCAGATGGTGTCCACCGACCACTGCCCGTTCTGCATGAAGGAGCAGAAGGAGCTGGGCCGGGGCGACTTCCGCGCCATTCCCAACGGCATCGGCAGCATCGAGCACCGGATGAACCTGATGTACCAGGGAGTCGTGACCGGCCGGCTGTCGTTGTCACGTTGGGTCGAGCTGACCTCGACCACGCCTGCTCGGATGTTCGGTCTGTACGGCCGCAAGGGAGTCATCCAGCCCGGCGCCGATGCGGACCTGGTGGTCTACGACCCGAACGGTCACACCTCCATCGGGGTGGAGAAGACCCATCACATGAACATGGACCACTCGGCCTGGGAAGGCTTCGAGATCGACGGTCACGTGGACTGGGTCATGTCCCGCGGCTCGGTGGTCGTCGACGAGACCGGGTACGTCGGCAGCAAGGGCCACGGCCAGTACCTCAAGCGCGGCCTCAGTCAGTACCTCCTGTGAGACCCGGCTCGCGCATCGCGCTGGAATCCGCCGGCGTCGTCGTCGCTCGCAGACGGAAAGGCGTGTCTGCTCGCTCCTCCTCCGTCGGGCGGAGCGCGATTCCGATGCTCGCCGAGCGGGTGCCACCGTGTCCCAGGGAGGCATGACATCCCATGGATTTCGGTGTCGTCCTGCAGACCAACCCACCCGCCTGGCGGACCGTCCAGCTGGCCGAGCTGGCGGAGGCGCACGGCTTCGACTACGTCTGGACGTTCGACTCCCACTTGCTGTGGCAGGAGCCGTATGTCATCTACAGCCAGATCCTGTCCCGCACCCACCGGGTGATCGTCGGCCCGATGGTGACCAACCCGTCGACCCGTGACTGGACGGTCACGGCGTCGGTATTCGCCACCCTCAACGAGATGTTCGGCAACCGGACAGTATGCGGGATCGGCCGCGGCGACTCGGCGGTCCGGGTGACCAACGGAAAGCCGTCGACGCTGAAGGAGGTCCGCGAGGCGACTCACGTCATCCGCGAGCTGGCCAGCTGCCGGCCGGTGGACTACAAGGGTGCGACCCTGCAGTTCCCTTGGGCACGTACGTCCTCCCTCGAGGTCTGGGTCGCTGCGTATGGGCCGCTGGCGCTGAAACTGGCGGGGGAGGTGGGCGACGGCTTCATCCTCCAGCTCGCCGATGTCGATGTGGCCCGTTGGATGATCGCCAGCGTCCGCGAGGCGGCGGCGAACGTCGGCCGGGATCCGAACGAGATCACGTTCTGTGTCGCCGCGCCCAACTACGTGGGCGATGACTGGGAGCACATGCGGGACCAGTGTCGCTGGTTCGGTGGCATGGTCGGTAACCACGTCGCCGACATCGTCGCCCGCTACGGGGAGCACAGTGCCATCCCGGAGGCATTCACCGACTACATCAAGGGACGCCACGGGTACGACTACAACGAGCACGGCCGGGCCGGGAACACCCATGCCGACTTCGTTCCCGACGAGATCGTCGACCGGTTCTGCATCCTCGGCACCGCGGACGACCACATCGCCAAGCTGAAGCAGTTGAAGGACATCGGCGTCGACCAGTTCTCCGGATATCTCCAGCACGACAACAAGGAGGAGACCCTCCGCGTCTACGGCGAGACGATCATTCCCGCTCTCCGCGAGCACGTCGTGGCGAAGGCATGAGTGGGTCCGCCATGGGCCCTGAGCTTGTCGAAGGGCGAGCTCATGCGCCTCGCCAGGCTCAGCGCGCAGACGGGCAGGCTCGGCCCAGGTGAGCAGACTGCGCTCGCTGGGCCTCGGGCTCGTGGGTCTGCTGCTGGCGGCGGCGATCTGGGAGCTCTACAAGCTGCTGGGGCCAGAGGACGGCGTCGTGGTGGCGGGTCGGGCAATCCTGCCGCGGACCAGCGACCGGGCCATGCCGCACATCTGGGAGATGATCGCTCGGCTGTTCGAGCCGGCGGTCGGACAGTCCGGCCCACCGCTGTGGCAGAACGTGCTCGAGGCCTGCCTGTTCAGCCTGCGGATCGCCGCGGTGGGATGGTTGATCGGCGTCGTGGTCGGGTTGGCCCTGGCCATCGGAATGGCGCGCCTGCGATTGGCGGAGGCGGCGATCCTGCCCTGGGTCGTGCTCAGCCAGACCGTCCCGCTGATCGCGATCGCGCCATTGGTCCGGCGCTGGGGATCGCAGCTGAGCACCGACAGCTTCGAGTGGGAGAACTGGTACTCCGTGGCGGTGATCTCGGGCTATCTCGCGTTCTTCTCGGTCGCCGTCGGCATGCTCCGCGGACTCAAGGCGCCCGACGTCACGCACCTGGACCTGATGCGGACGTACGGCACCGGCTGGTGGCGCACCTTCGCGACCTTGCGGCTGCCGGCGAGCGTGCCGTACCTGCTGCCGGCGCTCCGGCTGGCCGCGGCAGCCGCCGTGATCGGCGACGTGGTGGCCGAGGTATCGATCGGCCTGCGGGGAGGCATCGGCCGGATGATCATCGAGTACGCCCAGGCCGCAGGCGGGGACCCGGCCAAACCGTGGGCGCCCATCTTCGGCGCGGTGGCACTCGGCCTGGTCGGCGCCGGCTTCGTGGCACTGCTCGGGCTGACCATGGGACGCTACCGGCGGGCGGAGGTCTCGGCATGACCGATCCGTCGGCGGTGCAGGTCGCGCAGGTCGGCAAGGTCTTCGGCCCCGGGTCGTCCTCAGTCACCGCACTCATTGATGTCGACCTCGACATCGCTCCGGGAGAGTTCGTCTCCTTGATCGGACCCAGCGGCTGCGGCAAGAGCACGCTGCTCCGACTGATCGCCGATCTCGACCAGCCCAGCAGCGGAAGCCTGCAGGTGTTCGGCAAGCCGGCCCGGCAGGCCCGGCTCGACCAGGACTACGGCATCGCGTTCCAGCAGGCAGGTCTGCTGCCCTGGCGCACGGTAGCGGCCAACATCGCCCTGCCGCTGGAGCTGCACCGCGTCGGCAAGGTCGAACGTCGAGATCGAGTCCGCGAGCTGCTCGAGCTGATCGGGCTCACCGAATTCGCGGCGTCCTATCCCGACCAGCTCTCGGGCGGCATGCAGCAACGCGTTGCGATCGCCCGGGCGCTGGCCGAACGTCCCAGGCTGCTGCTGATGGACGAGCCGTTCGGCGCCCTGGACGAGATGACGCGGGAGCGGATGCAGAACGAGCTGGTCCGGATCTGCGCGGAGACCGACGCCGCCGTCGTCTTCGTCACCCACTCGATCCCGGAGGCGGTGTTCCTGTCGGACCGGGTCGTGGTGATGTCGCCACGGCCCGGTCGGATCGTGGACGTGGTCCGGGTCAGCCTCGGCACCGGACGACGCGACGACGCGCTGCGGGAGGACGATCGGTTCTTCGCCTCGGTCGCAGCGGTACGCACTGCGTTGCACGGGGTGGACGCACCGATGCCACGGGCGGCGGACAACCGGTGAGCGGACTGCGGATCGACCCCGTGGCAACCGTTCCGAGCCGGATCCTCGCCCGAGGATCGACGACCCGCGCGGTGCTCGCACCGGTCGTGTTCGGCGTACTGGTGCTCGGCGCGTGGCAGGCGTTCGTCGTGGGCTTTGACATCGAGCCCTTCGTGCTGCCCTCGCCGACCGAGATCGGCAAGCAGTTCACCGCGAACCTCGACAGCGTCCTGACGGGCGCCGCGCGGACCGGGCTGAACGCCTTGGTCGGCCTGGTCGTCGGAGCCGTGCTGGGGGTGATCGGTGCCGTGCTGGCCAACATGGTGCCGGTGCTCGACCGGCTCGCTGCGCCCCTGGTCGCTGCCCTGGCCGTGATGCCGATCGTCGCGCTGGCACCAGTGCTCTACACCATGTACGGCGCCGACGTGGAGACCGCTCGACAGATCGTCGCCGGTCTCGCAGTGCTCATCCCGGTCTACTTCAACACGCTGCGGGGGCTGCGTCAGGTCCGTCCGGTCCACCGCGACCTGATGCGGGCGTACGCCGCGACACCGCGGCAGCAGCAGGTCGCGGTGACCCTGCCGACCGCGATGCCTTACCTGTTCACCGGACTGCGGATCGGCTCGTCGCTGGCCGTGATCTCGGCTCTCATCGCCGAGTACTTCGGCGGGCCGGTCAGCGGCCTCGGCAAGTCGATCACCAGCGCGGCGTCGAGCAGCAACTACTCGCTGGCGTGGGCGTACGTCCTGGGCTCGATCCTGCTGGGACTCGCGTTCTACGCCATCACGCTCGGCGTCGAGCGCTGGTTCACCCGGCACCGCCGCCCGTCCTGACAGCACCGACTGCCCGGCCCGCCCCGACGTCGAGGCGGCCGGTTGCGACAAGGAACCGACCAGTAGGAGGAGCAGGGCCGATGAGCAGAAGAGGTACGCGCAGGAGCACGACACTGGGGCTCGCACTCGCAGCGAGCGTGGTGCTGCTGGGAGTGACGGCATGTGGCGGCAGCTCCGAACCGAGCGCCGGTAGCAGTAGCGGCGGATCGGAGCCGGTGAAGGTGAAGCTCCAGCTGCAGTGGGTGGCCCAGGCGCAGTTCGCCGGCTACTACGCCGCGGCGGACCAGGGGTACTACAAAGACGAGGGTCTCGACGTGGAGATCGTCGAGGGCGGCCCGGACATCGTGCCGCAGGACGTGCTGTCCTCAGGCGATGTCGACTACGCCATCTCGTGGGTGCCGAAGGTGCTCGGTTCGATCGAGCAGGGCGCGAAGATCACGGACGTGGCGCAGATCTTCGAGCGCAGTGCCACGACCCAGATCTCGTTCAAGGACAAGAACATCACCCAGCCTGCGCAGCTGACGGGCAAGAAGGTCGGCAGCTGGGGCTACGGCAACGAGTGGGAGCTGTTCGCCGGGATGCAGAAGTCCGGCGTGAACGTGAAGGACATCCACTTGATCCAGCAGGCGTTCGACATGAACGGTTTCCTGTCCGGCGACATCGACGCCGCCCAGGCGATGACGTACAACGAGTACGCCCAGGTGCTGGAGACGAAGAACCCCACCACCGGTCAGCTCTATCAGCCCGGCGACCTGAACGTCATCGACTGGAACAAGGTTGGCACCGCCATGCTGCAGGACGCCATCTGGGCGAACTCCGACAAGCTGGCCAGCGACCCTGCCTACGCCGAAGAGACCACGAAGTTCATCAAGGCCTCCATCAAGGGCTGGGTGTACGCCCGGGACAACCCGCAGGAGGCCGCCAAGATCGTCACGGCAGCCGGCTCGCAGCTGGGGGAGAGCCACCAGCTCTGGATGACGAACGAGATCAACAAGCTCATCTGGCCGTCCACCCAGGGCGTCGGGATGATCGACGACGCGGCCTGGAAGCAGACCGTCGACATCGCCCTCGGCACGAAGAACGAGACCGGGGCGACCATCATCAGCAAGGAGCCGCCGGAGAGCGCCAAGTCGAACACGTACGTCGAGAAGGCGCTGTCCGAGCTGAAGTCCGAGGGGGTCGATGTCGACGGCAAGGCATACAAGCCGATCACCGTCGAGCTGAAGGAGGGCGGCAACTAACCCTCGTCCGACATCTTTGTCGACGCCTCTGGCAAGTCTGCGGCGACAGGGCCAGACTGGATGGCAGAGGGCCGGGATCAACGGGGATTCCGGCCCGTTGCTGTGCTTTCTCGCTCGCGCCCGCTCCGGCCCTCGGGGTGCTGTCTTCCTCCCTCTCTCGCAGACGGAGAGGCGTGTCTGCTCGCTCGGTCGTCCAGACAGCACCGGGCCTGCGCTACCCGACGCTCGCGAGGTGCTTTCTCGCTCGCGCCCCGGCTCAGTGGAAGAACGGGACGATCAGATAGATCCCGAACAGTACGAACAGCCCGGCCAGACCGAGGAACGAGAATCCGGCCACTCGGGCCACGACCGAGGACTGCCGCTGATTGGCGCGGACACCCGCCAGCGATACGTAGCGGATACCCGCAGACAGCAGGGCCATGAAGATGAGCGTCCCGACGATCGACACCACCGCGACGGTCAGCAGCGACTGCCAGTCGATGACGATGTTCACGCCGCCCCCTTGGCTTTCGAGACCTGGTGCTCGGCGTCGGACTCGAGTTCATGGCCGTCGACGAACGATGCCGGCTGGGCCGCGTTGAGAACGAGAACCTCGTGGCTGTCATTGACGTTCAGATGATTGACCTTGTTGCGTCGCGAGATGCTCCAGATCAGCACGCAGACTGCCGCAAGCAGCACCAGCAGCACGACGACGCCGGCGGTACCGCGGTCGGCGAGCAGCGCCGCCGCCCCACCGACGAGTGCCGCGCCGGGCAGAGTCAAGAGCCAGGCGAACACCATCCGACGAGCCATCGCCCATCGGATCAGCGCGCCCTTGCGGCCGACCCCGGAGCCGACGATGGCTCCGGTCGCGACATGTGTGGTCGACAGCCCGAAGCCGAGGTGAGCCGAGGCGAGGATGGTGGCGCCGGTGGCCGCGCCGGAAGCGGCACCCTGCGGGGTCTCGATCTCCACGACGCCCTTACCTAGGGTGCGCATGATCCGCCACCCACCGGAGTAGGTGCCGAGGCCGATCGCGAGCCCGGCTGCCAGGATGACCCACCACTGCGGGCCGGTGCCGGCCTCCTGGAGTCCCGCGGCGACCAGCACGAGGGTGATCACCCCCATCGTCTTCTGACCGTCGGACGTGCCGTGGGCAAGGGCGACCAGGGAGGCGGTGAAGGCTTGGCCGTACTTGAACCCGCCCTCGGACTGAGCGCTGGGCGTGCGCCGGGTGACTCGGTAGGCGATCTTGGTCGCCAGCAGGGCGGCGGCACCTGCGACCAGCGGTGCGATCAGAGCCGGCAGCAAGATCTTGGACACCACGACCGAGCCGTTGATCGAAGAGAGCCCGGCGCCGACGATGACGGCGCCGATCAGTCCGCCGAACAGCGCGTGGGAGGAGCTCGACGGCAGTCCGACAAGCCAGGTGAGCAGGTTCCAGACGATCGCGCCGATCAAGCCGGCAAGGATCACCGACGCGCTGATCAGATTGTCGTCGAACAGGCCGCCCGAAATGGTCTTGGCGACTTCGGTGGACAGGCAGGCGCCGACGAGGTTGAGCACCGCCGCGATGACGACCGCTGTCTTGGGCTTCAAGGCGCCGGTGGCTACCGGGCCGGCCATGGAGTTGGCGCTGTCGTGGAAGCCGTTCGTGAAGTCGAAGACCAAAGCGACCAGGATGACCGCGATCACGACGGACAAGGTCACGGCGATCCCTATCTGGCTGGACGTCCCGAGCTGGCTCCGAGTGCCGGTGAACACCCGCTTACGAGCCGACGCTAGAGCGTCTAGCGACAGTTGAACAATAGGTGACGGCTGTGGGTTGTCAATCTGGCCCATACCAGTAGTTAGGTGGTTCGGTCAAGGCTTTGAGCGTTTACGTCGTATGTCATCTTCAGGCCGGGTTGGATGCGAGCGCAAGTCGGCTTCTGTTGGCGGTCGTCGGCTGCGCCGTCCTCACCTCGAACGGTGAATCAATTGGGCGGGCACTCGGTCCGTCCGCTAAGCTTGACCGGCGTTGCGCCCACGGGTGCAGCAGGCACCCGTGGCTCAACGGATAGAGCATCTGACTACGGATCAGAAGGTTGGGGGTTCGAATCCCTCCGGGTGCGCCAGCATCACCCCAGGTCACGCGCCTGGAGCTTCAGGTCGTGGTGCGGTGGCAGTACCGCCAGGCCCTGTCCGGGAGCCATTCTGGGAGCCAGAGCTGCGAAAGAGCACACCGGACATCAGCGCTGCCGCCGACCGCTTCTGGCCCTCGACCAGGTGCCCATAGACGTCTTTGGTGATAGGCCACGCTCGAATGCCCGAGCACCTCCGACACCACGTACAGGTCGGTTCCCTGCGCCAATCATCTAGCGATGCCCCCGAGTGTCGGAGCTCATGCACATGCCAGTGACCCAAGCCAGACCGACGAGCAATCCGCGAGAAGGTGTGCGAGAGGTTGTCCGGGTCGCGTGGAGTCTCCTACTCCGCTCGGAAGATCAATCCGAAGTCCTGCCAAGCAGCACCCAGGCTGATCCTCTGCTTCCGCGAGCCGAACGCGTTGCACCCTCAGCAGCTCGACGAGCTCGGGTGTGAGGAACAGTGTTCGCCGAGAACGAGCCGTCTTCAGTTCGCCGACTACCAGCCGGGTACGTCGACCGCCGCCAGTGTGATCGCGCACCCGTTTCACGCTGTGCGTCAGCTTGAGGTTGGCACTCTCCGCATCAAAACCAGCCCACCTCAGCCCTAACGCTTCGCCACGCCGGAGACCGAAAGCCAGCGTGATCGTGAGCAGCGCCTCATAGTCCGTGCCCTCGACCGCATCGAGCAAACTACGCGCCTGTCGCGACCGATAGCGTCCGACCCTCGTCGCTTCGAATCTTCGGCGCGGTGGACAGCGCGGCAACATTTCGCGGGACGAGCCCTTCGCGTTCCGCCTGTCGTAGCGCGCGACGCAGCACGGCGCGGAAGATCCGGATGGAGTTCTCGCTGTATCCGGCGTCGCGCTTCCACGCGAGGAACTCATCCACCTGGGCAACCGTGAGCCGGCGCAGAACGATGCGCCCCAGCGCCGGCGCGAGATGCAACCGCACCGTGTCGGCGTAACTGTCGTAGGTCTTGTCGGCAGCCTGACCCGGCAGCGTCTTGCTCACCCACCGATCAAGGAACCCCGCGACAGTCAGCCGATCATCGGGCACACCTCCGCCCGCGTCGAGCTCGGCACGCAGATCTCGCAACTTCCGGACCACCTCGCCCTTGGTCGCCCCGCTCACCTTCTTGCGGACCCGCCGACCGTCTGGCCCATAACCCAGAGAAGCCGCACCACGCCAACGGTCACCATCGCGGTAGATCGAATCCTCGCCCCGACCGCGCCGATTCACTGCGAATCCTCCTAACCGGCTCACGAACTCCGCGAGCGCCGACCGCGGAATCCGGCGCGCACCACCGATCTTGACTGACGGCAACAGACCCAGTCGCATCAGCTCGTACACCTTGCTCCGGCCAATACTCAGCGAGATCGCCGCCTCCATCGGCCGCAACAGCAACTTGTCCATGATCGACTTCCCTTCCCTGCGTGGTTGGGTGCTCGGCCTCCCCCGATTTGGGATTGTTCGGTCTCCGGTCCGGTCGTCAAGGGCACTTCGCTGCGCTCCGTGTCCTCGGATTCGCTGCGCTCACCCTTGACCACCGGACCTACGACCACAGTGCGGGCTGGTTATTGGGGATGCCGAGCTGTGGTCGGCTCGCCAGTCTGCACGTCACGTGGTCGTCGAGGACCTGGGCGGTCAGGGTGGCCGGTCACGTTGCCGAACGAGTTATCCACAAGTTGCAAGGTCTTGGCTGCTTCGTATTGGGCACGCCACCGCAGCCGTTCCCGCACCGCGGCCAGGATCACCCGGGCGTAGATCCTCGGATCGGGTTTCGTGTCGGTCCACACGAACCGTGGGCTGCCGTCGGGCAGCTGCACGGTGGCAGCCATCCGTTCCGTCTCCGGTGCGAGCACCCCGGCGTTGAGCAGGGTTTCCCGGACCACGGTCGCCCGGTCGGCTTTGTGTTCGGCCAGCGTTTTGCCGGACCACTGCCGGGAGACCAGGACACGACGGCCACCACAGCCCAGGTTCGCCCGATCATGGGCGGGACGTGTCACAGAACCCGGGCTGCAGGCCGGGTTCGGCCTGGTCGGGTTGGATGCCGTAGCGGAGCCAGTTCGCGCACCGAGGGGAGCAGGGCAGCCACCGCAGCTCGGCGTGCAATCGGTCAACATGCGCCACATACGCCCGGTCGAGCTCGTCACCGTCCCCGTCCGGTGCGGTGTGGGCGTCGGCGATGGCTTTGGTGAGGTATTTCGTCAGGTAGCGGATGGCCCGGTCGGCGTCGGCTTGCCGGCGATGATGCCTTGCATGTCGGCCTGCTTCCCGAACCGGACCACATGCGCCGGACGGGTATCGTTGGATTCGTCGCACGGCTCGGTCCAACGCTTCCCCACGCCGGTCGGGAGGACGTATCGGCCGGTCGGATGCTCGTCACCCGATCCGCCCAGCACGGCGAGTCGTAGACGGGCCGGGTCGAACCCGGCCACCACAGCTGCACATAGGTCGCGGCGATGACCTGCTTCAAACAGCCGGCGGCGGGATGGAACCGCGGATCGCTGCGTGGGCGTGCAGGGCGAGGCGTCGTTGCGGTTCGAGGGTGGAGAAGTACTGCACCTTGTAGCCGGCGCAGCGGCGCAGGTTCTCCCAGAACCGGTCCAGCAGCTTCGGAAAATGCAGCGCATCCAAGCGGCCACGGCGGTAGTCGTAGCTGGCCGGGTTCAACGCGGCCCCGGTGCTGGTGACTTTGCCGTAGCTGGGCAGGGTCGAGGGTGAGGAACATCGACGGCCGATACGTCTTCCCGTCCGGCGTGGTGAAGGTCCGGCCGACCGGTGCGGGCCTCCATCGGCACCCTCGGCAGATCCGGCACATCCTGACGCCGCCTGGTCGACCGCACCCGCCGCGAACCCGATACCGCGCCGTCTTCGAGCTCGTCGGTGTCGGCCTGGTCCTCGAGCTCACCATCCTGCAACGTCGTCACCGTCGTCGGTCTGGCTCGTCGTGGTCGGCGCGTTCGGGTTCGTGGTCGCGGTGCCACCCTTCGGCGCACTGCTGCACCGGGAGTAGGCGATCAGAGCGGCGAGCTCGTCGACCACGATCACCACCAACGGATCGACCGTCGACGGCTCATGCTGCCGGGTCACACCGGCCAGCCGGGCAGCCCTGGCCTGCAGATCGCGGGCGGCGTCTTCCGAGCAGCACAACGGCAGCGTCGGCGGTCTGGGCGTAGCGGGTGAACATCGCCGCGCCCATCGCGAGTTCCATGCCGCCCTTCAAATCGATCCCGAGCAGCTGCACCAGCCCGGCCTTGTTGGCGGGGCCGAGGCGCGAAGACGAGGCCCCAGATCAGCGACGCCTTCCCCGACCCGGAACAGCCCGGCGGTCAGGGTCGACCGGCCGAGCGGAAGCAGCCACCGGCTGCCGTCCTCACACCGACCCAACGGCACCGTCGCGAGATTGCCAATCGGTGCGTCGACAGCGGGAACGGTCGCGTCGAACGGTGTCGCGAGCGGGTCACCGAACCCCCACACGATCCGGCAGCCCGTCGGCCCAGCGTTCGGGACGATCCGGCAGCGTTCCGCATCGACCACGACCCGCAGCCGATCAGTGACGTTCTCCACGTCCTCGACGGTCTGACCGGTCAGCAGCCGTGGTGTGGCGACCAGTTCACCACCAACCCAGCGCAGTTTCGCCAGGGTCGGGACCTGGACGAGCTCGGCGGCCGGCACCGGATCAGATCCCGGTTTCCGGGTTGGCCGGATCGTGGCCGGGGTGCGTCGGGCCAGGCCGACCGATTCCATCATCAGCGGCCAGGAGCGCCGCAGATCAGCGACGGGTCCGGTAGCGGGTCAGCGGATCAGCAAGCCACCGCCGATACGACCACGGCCGCCACCTGGCCCACGAACCGATCCCGCCGACCGGCACCATCAACGCCACCGCGACGAGCTGCTGCCCGTACACCCACAGCGCGACCACGGCGAGCAGATGCGCCGAGGCGCCGGACGGTGTAACGCCACCACAGCCGACCGGCCCCACGGATCCACCACCATGCCTCGACCGCCACCGCTCCGAACCAGCTGCCCGACCCGGCACGCAACGACGTGTGGTCGGCTCATCGCAGACCGGCCACGATGGAGATCACCACGTAGACGACCAGCGCGATCACGACCAGCGCGGCCGGGATCGCGCCCGGCCCGAGGAGCCAATCGGTGGAGTCGTCACCGGCGGACCGATCGGTCAGGCCGAACCGTTCACGGATGCGGGCCGAGCGACGCTGCCTGTCTTCGAAGTCCCGCAATCGGTCCGTGTTCACCATCAGCCGGCCTTCCCTTCGGTGGCCTCGCAGATCCGGGTCGCCCTAGCGAGCAGCGTCTGAACCGACTTCGAGTGCATTCAAGCCGGCCGCCACTGCCAGCCGTTCCAGCGTCCAGAACGTGCGTTCTCGGTCCGCATCTCCACCAGCAGCCGCCACCGTTCGGCCCGCAGCACCGGCGAAGGTGCGCTTCGATCAGCGGCCCCAGCTGGCGCAACCGGCCACCCGCGGATCGTTCAGCGCCGCTACCTCGGCCTCATGCTTGGCTCGGCGTTCCGACCTTCCCGGCCCGCGCTCGCTCGGGTCTTGCCGCCACGGCGTCCGCCGCGGATAGATGATGTGGCCCACGTAGGAGTGCGTCAGCCCGGACCTGTCCGCCAACTGGCGGATCTGATTCTGGCTCTACTGGATCAAGCGCGGCCTTCGGCAGCCGACGCCCGGAAGACCAAGGAGATATAGCCCACGAAGCCAGCGATGGACACGTCTACGAAGTCACTGTGTCACCCTTCCCCGTCCGGTGGCTGCCTTGCCAAACCCAACGCTCAAGTTTCACAAACCAACGCCTAGACCCGCGCGGACAATCGCTGACTGAACGCAGTCGGTATTGCGCGTGCGCAATTCACTAGTCGTTCATCCAGGTGCTGTCAAGGTCCTCGACGGTATAGCGGCGCCGACGTTCGTCCTCGGGATTGTAGAACCATCGATCGGGAGACCCCGCGCCCAGCGGTTTTCCCGTTGAGTTCCACGTCTTCTTCACGAATGCAGGCGGGAGCGAAACCGAACTGCCTTGCTCCGCATTGATACACGAATTCGGACTTATGTCAATTCCCGTCGGTGCTTTAGATGGATCGAACATAAGAATATCCGATAGAGATAAGTTTCCTGTAGATGTGACCAGCACCTCCATAAGACTTAGCCTGCCCTCCCCTCTACGCGCATCAATGTTTATGTTGATCACAAAGTCACCGGTAACCACTGCTTCCTTAAATACTATCTTGGCGAGCCGAGCCAAGTCATCCGTCTAAAGCAATCCGTCTGCCAACCGCGCCTTATACAGCACAACGCGGGCCGACTCGTCCAATTTGATGCCGTCCAACATCAGGTTTTCTATCACGGCGTGCGACATCAACGTTTCCGAACGAAATGTTGCGTCCGTGAAATCAATCGTTCCGCACCTGGAATGCGATAAATTGATTCCTTTCTGGGCAGTGATACCTTGCCAATTGAGGTTGTCAATCTCAGCTCCGGTAAGGTTGATCTCGCAGTCGCACCAGTTCGGGCACCTTGTCGCTTGAAGATGGGCACCCATCGACGACACAATCGTCGAACGAACCACGGCTTCACCACTATCGAATCCGTCAGCCATGGAGGCGGGAGCGATGCGCATGTACGCGCAAAGGACGCTCACGCAAGCCTCCCGCTCCTGTTGCCAGTCGTCCGCGAGCCGCGCCATTGCATGGACTCCAGCCAGCCGGACGGCAGCGTTGGGGCTGCCTAGCTGCGAGGCCGCGTCTTGGTAGCGCTTCGCGAGAGCGTCGTTCTCTGCCCGCCTTGCAACGCCCGCTGCCGTTTCGCGGTTGACGCCCACCGCCGCTTCCGCGGCCTTCGAAGAGCGGTCTGACCCTGCGGCGCTCACGGCCGCCGAGTCTGCTGATCGTCTTGCCTGCTCCAACGTCTCCTTGGCTGACTTCCGCTGGACAGCAACCGTGATGCCCACACCAACGATGGCGACAAGAGCTGCAGTCACTGTTGCCGCCGGCTGTAGCCAGGTCTCTGCTAACGGCACCAGGACGAGGGTGAGAGCGGCACTCATCGTGGCACTGTACGGGTCGGTCATGCGCCGTGCTCGACTGGTCTGAAGTCGGGGCAAGACCACCACGAGTTCTGCTGCCGCCCGGCCGGGATGGGCCATGTACACGACTCTCCCGGGAGCGGCCCTCAATCCGGATAAGGTCGCACGCAACGGACCCCTGGCGGACCCCCACAGTCAGTCTATGACCGTCAGCATGCACTCTGTGCACTCGCTCTGAGCCGTGCCGATGCCGCTGGACTCCCGCTTCAAGCCTTCGCAACGAGAAGGTCACGCTCACCGGCACCGCCAGTCAGCTACCGTGCTGAGGTGTGGTCATGCCCCTTCTGTGGTCGTAGCGATCGGCGCTCTGACGAGCACGTCTGGGCTCAGTGGCTAAGGCAGTACCCGGCCTACGAGGTCATGGGCCAGGGATACACCGGTCAACGATCACGTCGCACCGAGCACGTACTGACAAAGGACGCAGAGGGCCGCTACCGCAACGTGCCTGAACCCGAGGCCTCGAGGCACGTCCAGCTCTTTCTGCCGCACTATCAGGTGTGCGTCTGCGAGCCGTGTAACAGCGGATGGATGAGCGACCTCGAAGATCAGGTCAAGCCGATCTTGGATCCTATGATCCGCGGCCATCATGTCGAGCTCGGCGACAACGAGCAGACCAAGCTCGCCACCTTGGGCGAGCAAATGTATGTATGCCTACGTGTGCGAGGCACAGGCCGAGAATCGGCCGTGGACCGAGGCTGAATACCGCGCACTCATGAACGATCAGGTGCCGTCTCCTCGCGCCCTCATCTGGCTAGCCCACTCCACCGCGCCGATGGCCTACATCGGGTTGGACGTGCACCCGATGTACATCACCCCGCCTGGTTACAGGGGAGACCTGATGACCAACGATCCGCCAGCAGCGTGCGGGAGCTACATCGCTGCTCACTCGGTGGTCGTCATCGCTCACTGGCTCCCGGACTCGTTACTCCACGTCTGGGAGAACCAGTTGTTCGATCAAGGCGCACGACGCGGGTTGTCGCGTATCTGGCCGACCTCTGATGAGCCCATTGCCTGGCCGACCACGGAGATTCCCGAGGACCGACTGTTCCGGCAGGCGACCTTCACTCGATACCTGGCGGACATCGCAAGTCTGCCCACCGAAGGCCTGACCGAAACCGAGTACCGAGCTTTGCTCGGTGAGTACGAAGCTGGTGCTGACCCGCGAGAGCTGCGAGCCCGACACGAGGGCAGTTGAAGTCGCTGGGGTCGCCAGAGCGGCGGGAGCCATCTTGGGAGCCAGATGCCAGATTCGAGGACGAACCTCAGCGGCAGCCGACGGACGATTGCGGTTCGCTGCGACCGTACGACGGACGACTCCGGACAGCACTGCACGAGTGATCGAAACCTACGGATCAGAAGGTTGGGGTGAAGGTTGGGGGTTCGAATCCCTCCGGGTGCGCCAGCATCACCCCAGGTCATGCGCCTGTCGCCGACCGCCACCTCCAGCACGGCGCAACCGATGACAGCAACCGTGACAGCAACGCCCGTCATTTGCCGTCCTCCAACGCCCGATCCATCGCATCCGCGGCCTCCCGCAACGCCATAGGCATCACGTGGGAGTACAGGTCCGTGGTGATCGCCAAGTGCGAATGGCCCAACACATCCATCACGACCCGCGGGGCAACCTGCTGCGCCAACAACAGCGACGCGCACGTGTGGCGAAGATCGTGAGTGCGCCGTGAGGCGCTGTGGTTCGAGAGGAGGTGAGAGACCTTCTCCGCTGGCCCTGTCGCAGCAGGGTGGTGGAGCTGGGGGCAGCCTGAGTCGGGTGGTGCCGGCGAGGGCAGGAGCAGCCCCGACAACGCCGGGACGGGTCAGTACTGCCAGATGGTCTGGGTCCGGCTAGCGCGACGGAGAGGAGTACGTGAGGAACCGGCGTGTGACGGCCCCTTGATCAGGCGCCAGCTCGAACCTGGTGGATCTGGGCTGGATGCGGCGCGTACCTGCCCTGTTTCGGCGGGGCTGGGAACTTCTGTGGCGGTAGGCATGAGCTGCCAGGGAGGCTGCGAGGAAGGGCTGCGGCGTACTCGCAGCGAGGCCGCAGGGGCATAGTCGGGCTCCTCCTTCGTTGAGCGAACCACAGTGAACACGGGAACCGTTCCGGATCTTGCCCGGTCGTCCGCATCCGGCGGACGTGTGGGGTTGAGCGCACCGACAGCTGATCGGTCCGGGCGGGGCGGAGCCGCCGTAGTACTCCGAGCCGGGGAAAGCCCGAGCACATGGGGAAGGGCGGCAGCGGTAACGAGAAGGGAAGGAGACTGCAATGCCGGAAGATGCATCGCTGAATGGCGATGCTCCTCAGCTGCCGCCTGCCGGGCCGTGGGTCGAGGCTATCGGAGATGCAGGCCAAGCTTCACCGTTGGGCGGTGGCCGATCCTGGCCGCCGGTTCGATGACTTGTTCAACTTCGTGTACGACCCGGCGACGCTGATCGTGGCGTATCTCCGGGTCGCGGGAAACCATGGCGCACGCCCGCCCGGTGTCGACGGTTTGAGTGTCGCCGACATCGAGGAACAGGTGGGTGTGTCCGGGTTCCTGGACGACCTGCGGGCCGCCGTCAAGGACGGCTCGTTCCGACCCTTACCGGTGCGGGAACGTACGATCCCGAAACCGGGCGGGTCGGGGAAGGTTCGCCGTCTCGGTATCCCTACCGTGGCGGACCGGGTCGTTCAGGCGGCGCTGAAACTGGTCCTGGAACCCATTTTCGAGGCCGACTTTCTGCCGGTCTCCTACGGGTTCCGGCCCAAGCGGCGTGCGCACGACGCGATCGCTGAGATCCACCACTTCGGCACCCGGGGCTATCGCTGGGTGCTCGATGTGGACATCGAGGCATGTTTTGATTCGATCTCCCACGCGACCCTGATGGACCGGGTGCGGGCACGAATCAAGGACAAACGCGTCCTGGCGCTGGTCAAGGCGTTCCTGAAAGCCGGGATCCTCACCGAACTCGGCGTCCAGCACGACACCTCGACCGGCACGCCGCAGGGCGGCATCTTGTCTCCGCTGCTGGCCAACATCGCGTTGTCCGCGCTCGATGAGCACGTGATGACGCCGTGGAAGCCGGGCGGGACGATGTCGACCCCGGGCAAGCGCGCCTACCGACGCTCCAAGGGACGGCCGACGTGGCGGCTCATCCGCTACGCCGACGATTTCGTGATCTTGGTGCACGGTTCGCGCGAGGACACCGAAGCGTTACGCGACGACGTCGCCATCATGCTGGCCCCCCTTGGTCTGCGGCTGTCACTGGCCAAAACCCAGGTGGTCCACATGAGCGACGGGTTCGACTTCCTCGGCTTCCACATCCGGTGTAAACGCAAGAGAGGCTCGAACAAGTGGTACGTCTCCACCTTCATCGCCGACCGGCCCGTCCGGTCGGTGAAGGCGAAGATCCGTGCGCTGACACACAAGACATCGCAGTGGGATCTCGCGTATGTGCTGACCAGGCTCGGTCAGAGCAACGCGCCAGTGGTTCGATCGACCTTCTGCTCCTTCGTCTCGTGCTCCAGTTTCGGCTCGTGCGGCTTGGTTACCATGAACCGCACGTTCGCCGTATCCATCCGAATCCGCATGCCGATCTCCCTTGCTCCGGCGACACGATGCGTGCCGCGTCGATGTACGTGATGCCAGAGTGGCGGTACGTATAGGGACGCGCAAACCACACAATGAGGACGTTTAGGGACGTTTTGCCGCATCATGATGTCCATGGCAAACGTCCGCTTGCGCAACGCACTCGTTGCTGCCGGAATGACCCAGGCCGATCTCGCTGAGACGGTTCGAGTCGACCACAAGAGCGTCGAGCGCTGGATCACCCAAGAGCGCTTGCCGCACTCCATCACTCGAGCCCGCGTCGCGCGAGAACTGGGCCAAGAGAAGTCGTATTTCTGGCCGAGTCTGCTGAGCACTGAGCAGAGCCGGAGCGCAACGCAATCGGAATTGGTTCAGCTATGGCCGACACGCCAACTCGTGCCAGGCGATGTCTGGCGTTCGTTGTTCCGTCAGGCGACCGATCAGATTGATGTCCTCGTGTACGCAGGCAACTTCCTCATCGAGGCGTACGACTTGGTGGATGTGATTCGCAGCAAGTCCGATACAGGCGCACGATTTCGGATCCTCCTTGGCGACAGCCAATGCGAAGCCGTGCATCAACGCGCCAAGGAAGAGCGGCTGTCCGGGCTGGTCGATCGGTGCCGGTCCAGTCTTGAGTACCTTGCCGAAGTTACTGAACTTGCCGACGTTCAGATCCGCCTCCACCAGACAGTCTTGTACGCAAGCCAGTTCCGCTTCGACGAGTCGATGCTTGTCAACAACCACACGTTCGGTTCGCAAGCCGGCTGTTCTCCGGTCCTTCACCTCCGTCGCGTGCCCACGGGCCAACTCTTCGACTACTACGAGCGGGCCTTCGAGCGAGTTTGGGCCACGGGGGAGCCAGTACCCTGAGGCGATGGGCAAGCGGTTCGACTACTTGGACGACCCGGAGGCACCGGCGGCCAACAGTGTCAAGCCCAGCGCCGCAGCGTTCGTGCGTCGCGACGACACCGTGTTGCTTACCTGCCGGTCCGACAACGGGAATTGGTCTATGCCGGGAGGCGCTCACGACCCAGGCGAGTCCCTCAGCCAGACCGCAGTTCGCGAGACCCTCGAGGAAACCGGGATCATGGCGCGACTGACAGGAGTCGCCGGCATCTACACCGACCCTCGGCACGTCATCCACTACACGAGCAACGACGAGGTCCGCCAGGAGTTCACGGTGGTGTACCGAGCCGAATACGTCTCCGGCGAACCCACCACCAGCTCCGAGACGACCCAAGTGGAGTGGGTTCCCGTCGACAAGATCCCTGATCTGAACATGGACCGCAGCCAGAAGATGCGTCTCGACTGGGCTCTCAATCACAACGGAACCTGGATCGATCCCGCCGGCGATTGACCTGCCTTCAACAGAATATGCCGAGCACGACCTATGAACCTGGTGACGATGTCTTCCGGGCCATATCGCCCGCAGATTTCCTCAAGCCGTTCCTCGACGGTGATCGTCTGCCCGTCGGGACCGGTGGTCAGGTCGGCCCACCACAGGATGCTGTGCGCAGCTCCGAGGTCACGGTCTCCCCGAAAGTCGTCGAAGACTGCCGGATCGATCCCCCGCTCATCGGCCTCCAAGGTGCTGGCGGAGTGGTGAATCACTAGGTGACACACGGTTGGTGAAAACCCCGCCGCTCTGAGATACCGGGCTCCGTCCAGAGGGTGAAACCCGGTGTCCACGTGTCCGTAACCGACGTCGTGGAGCGTTGCCGCTGCGACAAGGTCCGATCGAACTGACGGCGCTACGAGACCCGCGGCCCTCGCCGCCTTGCTCCCGACAGCGACACTGTGCCGACAACGGTCATCGCCGAGCACGGCCAGCTGATCGCCGTACAGGTCTAGGAGCAGATCGCTCACCCGAGCAACAGTATCCGTGATCAATGGGCACTCACCCGGTCACCTTGTCGTTACGACAAACTTGGCTGAGCAGTTGAACCGTCCACTAATCCGCATGTGGATCTTGTAGCGCTCGCGAGGCACCCTCAGTCGGCGCCGCGCTGCGGGGCCGGCCGCGCTTGGGCAACGGACCGGCCAGTTTCGGCATCCGCCCGGCGTCGGCCAGGGCGTGTCGCAGGAGTACCTCGACCTGTGCGTTGAGGCTGCGGAACTCGTCGTTGGCCCAGCGCATCAATGCATCGTGGACGGCTGGGTCGAGACGCAGCAGAACCTGCCGCCGGCTAGTCACGTGCTTCGTATTAGGTGTACAGGGAACCGGCGTTGACGACGGGTGTCGGCGGTTGATCACCGCACAGGACGACAAGCAGATTGCTCACCATGCTGGCCTTGCGCTCCTCGTCGAGCTCGACCACCTCATTGGCGGCGAGACGGTTGAGAGCGAGCTCCACCATACCGACCGCACCCTCGACGATCCTGCTGCGGGCCGCCACGACGGCATTCGCCTGCTGCCTTCGCAGCATCGCCTGCGCGATCTCCTGGGCGTAAGCGAGATGCGAGATCCGGACCTCGATGACCTCGACCCCGGCAAGCGAGACCCGCTCGGCTACTTCATGCGCAAGCTCAGCAGCGACGAGGTCGATCGATCCGCGCAACGAAATGTCGCTGCCCTCGGCGTCGTCGTATGGATGCGTGGTCGCGACGTGCCGCAACGCCGACTCGGCCTGCACGGTCACGAAGTCCTGGTAGTTATCCACGGCGTACGTCGATCGTGCCGTGTCCGCGACCTGCCACACCACGATCGCGGCGATGTCGACTGGGTTTCCGTCGGAGTCGTTGACCTTGAGCCGGTTCGTCTCGAAGTTGCGGACCCGGACGCTGACCCGGCGCCGTCTGGTCAGAGGCAGCACCCACCAAAAGCCTGGCCGGCGCACTGTGCCGACGTAGGTGCCGAAGAACTGCACCACCGACGTCTGACCGGGTGGGATGATCACCAGTGACGTGACGACCAGTGCGAACACCAGCACCGGAACCCACAGCCATCCGGGGTGGTCGCCGAGCAGCACCCTTACCGCATAGCCGCAGATGCCGAGCAGAATGACCCCGAACCAACCGCTGACGGCCAGCGCGGGTCGTTGGGTGATGTCGACCCGGGCGCCCTGATGACCCACGGGTGCGATGGGACTAGCTGACGCGGTACTGCTCATGACCGGCTCCTTCACCGATAAAAGCGATATCAAATAGATATCACTTTTTTTGGCCGCAGCCAAGACCCGTGGGACCGCGCAGTTACGAGCACACGCCGACGCCAAGCTGCGGGTCGCTGCCCATCCGGCTGGACCCGATCGCGCCGCCGCAAATCTGCGCTGCGCCTGACGCCTGGCCCGGAGCGCGATCTCGGCATGTCTCGAGCCTTCTTAGCGAGACGGCCAGTCGGTCTGGCGAAGCTGCCAGTGTGTCAAGCCGGAGGCGCCGGGGACCTCCCTTAAGCCT
>CAWCOM010000003.1:0-128379 GCA_963797165.1 uncultured Actinomycetota bacterium | reverse complement strand
TGCATCGATCGACCCCCTCGACGATAAGTCGAAGAGTCTTTGTCAGCCTGAGCACGGGGTTTTTAGTGCATTATTTGGCATTGACTTTTAGCACGCTGTTGAGTTCTCAAATTTCGGGTGCACACCGTGCTGGGAGATTCATTTCCCGGCTTGGGGCAACTCGACTAACTTTACGGGGTGAATAACCCGGAGTCAAATCCGAGCCTTTCATTTCCCGCTGTCGTCTCGCCCGTGAGAATTTTCATCTCGCGTTTGAGGCAACCTGACCAACTTACTGGCCGAGGTTCTTGAAGTCAAACTCCGAGATCTTCGTCCAGCCCCACCCCGTGCAGCGGCTGCCGAGCCCCGGTCATGGACCGAAATCGGCGACCTCTGGTTGGTGTGGGTTCCCCCCTGGTGTCGGCCGCTGCAGGTCTTCCCTGCCGCGTCCCGCAAACCCCCGGGGGCCCAGAGAACATTACGCCTTGGCGATGGCGGAGTCAAATCGGAGTGGCTGGTTCCGCTGATCCGGTCATCCGGTCGGCGCACACGTCTCCCGGACAGCCCATCGTAGGCGTCGGTTCGGCGCAGACAAGACCACTTGGGGGCTCGGCCACCGAGCATCGTGCGCAGCAGAGTCGTCAGACGCTCGACACCCTCTCCGAGCTTCCGGCCGGCTCGACCATCGATCGATGGTGAGCGTCTCTCGCCTCGACCGGAAGCCGGCTGGATCACCCGCGACGAACGGCGACGGCCCCGACCGTACGCTTCCCGCGCCGGACGACGACATACCGGCCGTGCAGCAGGTCGGCCTCGCCCAGGCGGGCGTCCGGATCGCCGACCCGCTCGTTGTTCAGGTACGCCCCGCCCTCGGCGATGGCCCGCCGGGCGGCCGACTTGCTGGCGACCACCCCGCTGCGCTCGAGCACGTCGACGACACTCGGCAGCTCGCCGGCGGCGACCAGCTCCGGACCGTTCAGCTCCTCGACCACGCTGGCGACGACCGGCTCCGGCAGCTCCCTGAGCTCCGATCGCCCGAACACCGCGGCAGCCGCCGCGACGGCGGCATCCCGATCGGCAGGCGAGTGGACCAGGGCGGTGATGTCGTCGGCGAGGGCGCGCTGCGCTGCCCGCAGGTGCGGCGCCTCCAGCGTCTGCCGCTCCAGGTCCTCGATCTCCGCGCGTGGCCGCTCGCTGAACACCTTCAGGTACTCGATCACCTTCGAGTCCTCGGCGTTCAGGAAGTACTGATGGAAGGCGTACGGCGAGGTCATGGTCGGATCGAGCCAGATCGCCCCACCCTCGGTCTTGCCGAACTTCGTACCATCCGCCTTCGTCAGTAGCGGGGTTGCCAGCGCGTGCACATGGGCACCGTCGGCGCGACGGATCAGCTCCACGCCGGCCGTGATGTTGCCCCACTGGTCGCTGCCCCCGAACTGCAGCGTGCAGCCGTACGTCCGGAACAGCTGGAGGTAGTCCAGCGACTGCAGCAAGACGTAGGAGAACTCGGTGTAGGAGATGCCGTCCTCGAGCCTGGCCTTGACGACCTCGCGAGCCAGCATCCGGTTCACCGGGAAGTGCTTGCCGATGTCGCGGAGGAAGTCCAGCACCGACATCGGCCCGGTCCAGTCCAGGTTGTTCACGACTCGCGCGGCGATCTCGCCGTCGAAGGACACGAACTTCTCGACCTGCCGGCGGATGTTGGCCACCCACTCAGCCACAGTCTCCTTGCTGTTCAGGACGCGCTCGCCGGCGGCCTTGGGGTCGCCGATCATGCCGGTGGATCCGCCGACCAGGATCAGCGGCTTGTGCCCGGCTCGCTGTAGCACCCGGGCCACCATCAACTGGACGAGATTCCCGAAGTGGATGCTCGGGGCGGTCGGGTCGAAGCCCACATAGAAGGTGACCGGCCCGGCGTCCAGATGCTCGGCCAGCGCGGCCTCGTCGGTGGAGTTGGCCACCAGGCCCCGCCAGGTCAGCTCGTCGAGGACTTCGCTCATCACCTTCACCAAAGAGTCTGTAGGTCTGCTGCACGTGGCCACGTGTGTCGGCCGTTGGCCACCTTAGTCGCACGGCCACCGCGGAATGCCACGGATATCGGCCGCGCTTCACGTGGCGCGACGAGCAAGTTGCTCGCAGGAGATTTGTTACACGAACGATCTTTTCGCACGGTAGCGAGACGACGTTTCTTTCTGTCGTTGCTGCCGGCACTGTGAGGCAGATCACTACTGTGTGACCGGGTTCCACGTCAGGGGACCCATTCCGCGAGACATTGCGCGGAGCTCGGGGTTCGGCAGCATGTAGCAGCGCGTTCCGTAGCTCAGGCCCGCGCTCGGTCGACCCTGCCTCCATGCGTGTCCAGAACAAACGGGGGTGCAGCATGCGGACGGAAACAACAACCAGGTCCACTCGACCAGGTTCTCGACGACAAAGGCGGACTCGCCGGCTCACGATGTCGGCGCTGGCCACGGTCCTGGCCCTCGCCGGAGCCGGTCTCGCCGCGCTACCGGCCGCGGCCGCACCATCGGGGTATGTGCCGAAGAGCGCACTGATCAACGAGGACTCGATCACCCCCGGCGTGATCACCGTCGGAGCCACGACGATGAGTGTCGAGCAGTACGCAGCCCAGCGCGCCGGCTTCACGGTGACTGTCGCCACCGGAGCGACAGTGGAGCGCGATGACCGCTGCGGACTTCGCCAAGTACCAGGTGCTGATCATCGGCGACCCGACGTGCGCCATCGGTTCCCACCTCGGTCGACCGACAACGCCGCGGTCTGGTCGCCGGTCGTGATGGGCAAGACCGCGCTGAACTCGCTGGTAGGGAATCGCTCGCTGGTGGGCACTGATCCCGTGTTCCACTATCAGAATGGGGGCGGCGGCGCACAACCGACGGATCCGGCCGATCCGTCGACCGCCGGCGCGGAGCATCTCGTGCAGAGCGGGATCACCTACGCGGGCGGCGTCGGACGGCGCGACCGGCGTCTACTTCGACACCAGTTGCGCAGACAACGGCTCGGCCCTGGCGGTGCTCGACTCGCTCAGCGTGGGCGGAACCGGCTTCACCTCCGACAACTCTCCGCCGTGCGGCGGCGACGTGGCGATGATCGCCTCGAACCCGGTCTTCACCTCGGTGTCCTACACCGACATCCAGGGTGGGGATGCTCGGTGCATACGACCTATCCGACCTACCCGGGCGACTGGCAACCGCTTGCGGTCGCCACTGACACGGTCAGCAAGCCGACCTGCGGGACCGACACCAAGGACGGTACGACAGCATGCGGCGAGGCGTACATCCTCGTGGCTGGTCAGGGCATCGTGGTGACCGCACCTGATCTGTCACTGGCCCCGGCCTCCAACAGCTCGGCGGCGGGTGGCTCACACACGCTGACCGCGACTGTCACCCAGGCCGGCAGCCCGTCCGCCGGGCAGTCTGATCGGCTTCACCGTCACCGGTCAGAACGCCGGGGTGGGCGGGCACCTGCGTTCCCGCTTCGTGCGACTCCGACGCCAGCGGCAAGGTGACCTTCACCTATCCCGACAGCAACGGCGCGGGCACGGACACGATCAACGCTGCGATGACCGTCGGGGGAAGCACCCAGCACGCCACCGCGAGTCAGGTCTGGACCGCCGCCCCGAGCAACCACGCTCCGACGGCTGATGACAAGACGGTCAGCACCGACCAGGACACCCCGGTCGCGGTGACCCTCACCGGCAGCGACACCGACGGTGACACCCTCACCTACGCGATCACCGGCAACCCGACACACGGCACCCTCACCGGCACCGGCGCCAACCGCACCTACACACCCAACCGCCGGCTACAGCGGAGGCGACTCCTTCACCTACAAGACCAACGACGGACAAGCCGACTCCGCCAACGCCACCGTCAGCATCACCGTCAAGGCCACGACGCCGGTGAACCATCCGCCGACGGCCGATGGCAAGACCGTCAGCACCGACCAGGACACCCCGGTCGCGGTGACCCTCACCGGCAGCGACACCGACGGTGACACCCTCACCTACGCCATCACCGGCAACCCGACACACGGCACCCTCACCGGCACCGGCGCCAACCGCACCTACACACCAACCGCCGGCTACAGCGGAGGCGACTCCTTCACCTACAAGACCAACGACGGACAAGCCGACTCCGCCAACGCCACCGTCAGCATCACCGTCAAGGCCAAGCCCACGGGATGCCCGACGGCGCCCCTCGCGGACACGACCGTCACCGCCAACATCAAGTCGCCGTCGGCAACCTTCACGGCGCCCGCTGTGACGACCAGCGGTGACAAGCGGCTGATTCTCGCCTACATCGCAGCCGACGGGCCGGCAGCCCCGACGCAGAAGGTCCTGTCGGTGAGTGGCGGAGGTCTCACCTGGTCACTCGCCGCGCGCTCGAACGCCACCTGGGGCACGACCGAGGTCTGGCAGGCGTACGCACCGACGAAGGTCAGCGGCTTGGTCGTCAAGGCCAAGCTGGCGTACTCCTTCGACGGCTCGATCACCGTCGCCGCCTACAGTGGGGCCGGCTCCAAGGCCGGTCAGGTAGCGACCGCCGCCCGCATCGACAAGTTGCCGTCGGCAAAGGTGAAGAACGTCGCCTGTGGCTCGCTGGTCGTCGCCGTCGGACACGACTGGACCAATTCCAACCTCGTGACTCCGACGAGTGGTCAGAGCCTAATCAGCTCGTTCGTCGACAAGCGCGTGCACGATGCCTTCTGGGTCCAGAAGGTCAATGCGCCGACGGCCGTCGGCGGTTCGGCAGTGACAGTGAGTGGGTCGCTGCCCAAGAGTGATCGATGGACGCTTGCAGCCATCGAGATTCCGGCGGCTCCGCCGGCCGGCTGATCGCCGGATAGGCCGTATGCGACGAGCGTGTCCTCCACGGTGAGGGCACGCTCGTCGCCTGTGGAGGCCCGCAAACGAAGCTCCGAGTCTCATGGATGGATCTGTTCGGACAGTTCCGCCAGCTGTCCGCGGACCTGCTCGGTGGCGGTCCCGCCGCGACCGTTCCGACTGTCGATCGACCCCTGGACGGTGAGCACGTCGAGCACCCCCGGGGTCAGCTGCGGCGAGATCTCGGCAAGCTGGTCGGGGGTGAGATCGGACAGCTCGATCCCCCGCTGCTCGCAGTAACGCACGGCGGCCCCGGTGATCTCGTGGGCTTGGGCGAACGGCACCCGCTGCCGGACCAGCCAGTCCGCGACGTCGGTCGCCAACGAGAAACCGCGCGGTGCCAGCTCGGCCATCCGCTCGGCGTGGAAGGTGAGCGTGCCGACCATGCCGGCAACCGCCGGCAGCAGCACGAGGAGCTGGTCGATCGAGTCGAAGACCGGCTCCTTGTCCTCCTGGAGGTCGCGGTTGTAGGCCAGCGGCAACCCCTTCAACGTCGCCAGCAGACCGGTCAGATTGCCGATCAGCCGGCCCGCCTTGCCGCGGGCCAGCTCGGCCACATCCGGATTCTTCTTCTGCGGCATGATGCTGGATCCGGTGGACCAGGCGTCGTCGAGCGTGGCGAAGCCGAACTCGTGGGTCACCCAGAGGATGACGTCCTCGCTCAGCCGCGACAGGTCGACGGCGATCTGGGCGAGGACGTACGCGGCCTCGGCGACCAAATCACGAGCGGCCGTCCCGTCGATCGAGTTCGCCACGCTGCCAGCGAAGCCCAGCTCGATCGCGACCTGCTCCGGGTCGAGGCCGAGCGAGGTGCCGGCCAGGGCGGCCGACCCGTACGGGCTGATCGCCAGCCGGCGATCCAGGTCGGCGATCCGCTGCCGGTCACGGATCAGTGGCCAGGCGTGCGCGAGCAGGTGGTGCGACAGCAGCACGGGTTGGGCGTGCTGCAGATGGGTCCGGCCCGGCATCGGCACGCCGAGCTGCCGCTCGGCCTGGCCGCGCAACGCGTCGGCCAGCTCCAGGACGGCGGCGCCGACCTCGGCCAGCGCATCGCGCAGGTACAACCGGATCAGCGTGGCTATCTGGTCGTTGCGGGATCGGCCAGCCCGCAGCCGGCCGCCGAGCTCCGGGCCGAGCCGTTCGATCAGACCGCGCTCCAGGGCGCCGTGCACGTCCTCGTCGGTCGGTGCCGGTCCGAACACGCCGGACCGTACGTCGGCGTCCAGCCCATCCAACCCGGCCAGCATCGCGGTCAGCTCCGCCTCGGTCAGTAGCCCGGCCCGCTGCAGCGCGCGGGCATGGGCACGAGAGCCGGCGAGGTCGTACAACGCCAGTCGCCAGTCGAACTGGGTGGACTTGCTGAGCGCGAACATCGCCTCCGCCGGCCCGCCCGCGAACCGGCCGCCCCAGAGCCGACCCTCGCGCTCGTTCGTCCCCCCCGCGCTCGCCGGGTCGGGTGTCACGATGCCTCCTTCGGTGTGGGCTCATCCGACGTCGCGCCGCCGCCGCTCAGGGCGAGGAAACGCGCCGCCATCTCGGCGCCGCCCTGGGGATCACGGGTGATCAGCAAGATGGTGTCGTCCCCGGCAATGGTGCCGAGGACGCTCCGGCCAGCCGACCCGGTCCACGGCCGAGGCGAAGTACTGCGCGGCTCCGGGCGGCGTGCGGAGGACGACGAGATTCGCCGACGCCTGGGCCGAGACGAGAATCTCGCCGCAGAGTCGGACCAGTCGCGCCTCGAACGTGGCGAACTCGCCGGACTGCGGACTGCGGTCGCCGCCCTCGCCCGGAACGGCGTAGACGAGATGGCCCTCGCTCCCCCGGACCCGGAGCGCGCCGACCTCGACCAGGTCGCGGGAGAGCGTGCCCTGGGTGACCTGGACGCCGGAGCGGGACAGCAGCTCGGCCAACTCGGTCTGCGAGCGGACCTCGTGCTGCGCGAGCAGGGTGATGATCTTCGCCTGGCGGGCGGCCTTGGTCAGCGGAGCGGTCAGCACGACACTCACCAGCGGGCCTGCTCGTCCAGGAAGGCCAGGACGGCCTTCTGGACGTGACGGCGGTTCTCGGCCTCGTCCCACACCCGCGAGGCAGGACCGTCGATCACGTCTGCGCTGATCTCCTTGCCCCGGTACGCCGGCAGGCAGTGCAGCACGATCGCATCCGAGTTGGCCCGCTCCAGCAGTGCGCCGTCGAGGGCGTACGGACCGAAGACGGCTTCCGGATCGGTGCGGTTCTGCTCCATCCCCATCGACACCCAGGTGTCGGTGGCCAGTACGTCGGCACCGATCGCGGCGTCGTGGACCGCGTCGGTCACCGCCACGCTGCCGCCCGTGGTGTCGGCGATCCGTCCGGCCCGACGAACCATCGCCGGGTCCGGCTGGAAGCCGTCCGGTGCCGCAATCCGAACGTGCAGCCCGGCCAGCGCACCGCCGAGCAGGTAGGAGTTGGCCATGTTGTTGGCGCCGTCGCCGGTGTAGGTGAGGGTGACGCCGGACAGCGCGCCGGCGTGCTCGCGGATGGTCAGCAGATCGGCGAGAATCTGGCAGGGATGGAAGTCGTCGGTCAGGGCGTTGACGACGGGCACCCCCGCGTACGCAGCCATCTCGGCCAGGTCGGACTGGGCGAACGTCCGCCAGACGATGGCGGCTGCCTGCCGACCGAGCACACGGGCGACGTCGGCGACCGACTCCCGGGTGCCGATCCCCGCCAGCCTGGCATCCACCACGAGCGGGAACCCGCCCAGCTCGGCAATCCCGGCGGCGAACGAGCTCTGCGTCCGCAGGGTCGGCTTGTCGAACAGGATGGCGATGCTCCGCGGACCGTCGTACGTCCGCACCGCGAACGGTTCGTCCTTCATCCGGGCCGCAAGGTCGAGGACCATCGCCTGCTCGTCGGCCGACAGGTCGTCGTCGGCGAGCAGGTGCCGCAGGCTCATCGGCCGATCCCTTCCGCGGCGCGGTCCAGCAGGCCGGGCAGGACGGCGACAAAGGAGTCCAGCTGGGTGCTGGTCACGATCAACGGGGGTGCCAGTCTGAGCACATCGGGGCGCGGCGCGTTGATCACGAACCCGGCGTCCAGCGCGGCATCGCTGACCGCTGCGGCGATCGGCTCCGTCAGTACGATCCCCCGCAACAGACCGCGACCGCGGACGCGGGCGACGAGCGGGTGCCCGAGACCCTCGACCGAGGCCACGAGGTGGTCGCCCATGGCGGTGGCGTGGGCGAGGAGACCGTCGCGCTCGATCACGGCCAGCACCGCCAGGCCGGCGATCGCGGCGACCGGGTTGCCCCCGAACGTGCTGCCGTGCGAACCCGGTCCCAGCAGATCCGCGGTTGCCCCGTTCGCGACACAGGCACCGATCGGGAAGCCGTTGCCCAGACCCTTGGCCAGGGTGACGATGTCGGCCTCCACGCCTTCGGCTCGATGCACCAGCCAGTCCCCGGTACGTCCGACGCCGGTCTGCACCTCGTCGAGCCAGAGCAGCGCGCCGTGGGCCGACGTGATCTCGCGGGCCTTGCTCAGGTAGCCGGCCGGCGGCACGACTACCCCGTTCTCGCCCTGGATCGGCTCGACGACGACGGCTGCCGTGTCGTCGTCAACTGCGGCGGCCAACGCCTCGGCGTCGCCGTACGGGACGAACGTGACCTGACCGGGCAGTGGTTCGAACGGCTCGCGGTACTTCGGCGAGTGGGTGATCGCCAAGGCGCCCATCGAGCGGCCGTGGAACGCACCCTCGCAGGCGATGATCTTGGTCCGCGCGGTCAGCCGAGTGATCTTGAAGGCAGCCTCGTTGGCCTCGGTCCCGGAGTTGGTGAAGAACACCCGACCGGTGCCCGTGGCCGACGTCATCGCGACCAGCCGGTCGGCGAGCGCCACCTGGGCCGGTGTGGCGAAGAAGTTCGACACGTGGCCGAGGGTTGCGATCTGACCGGTGATCGCCGACAGCACGGTCGGATGCGCGTGACCGAGGGCGTTCACGGCCAGGCCGGACAGCAGATCCAGGTAGCGACGACCTTCAGCATCCCAGACATGGCAGCCCTCACCGCGGACGAAGACCCGTTTGGGCGTACCGAACGTCTTCATCAGCACGTGATCGTAGCGATCCAGGACGGCGGCCGAGCCCGGGCCGGCCCCGGTCAGGCCGCTCAGCTGATCGCTGACGGCGACGGAGGATGTCACGTTCAGTTCCCTTCTCGAGGGAGGACGAACTCCCCGTTGTAGCGTTCGTGCGCGGGGATGCCAGTCTCGGCCGAGAACACCCGGCTGCCGAGCCGGACCAGCCCGTCCTGGGTGACCATGGTGCCGATCCCGGCGTTGGTGAAGATCTCCAGCAGTAGCGAGTGCGGCACCCGACCGTCGGTGACCGTTGCCCGGGTGAGGCCGCCTTCGACCGCCCGCAGACACGCCTCCATCTTGGGCACCATCCCCGACGACAGCGTGGGCATCAGCTCGCGCAGCTCCGACGCGGACAGCTCCTTGATGATCTCCGTGCTGTTGGGCCAGTCGCGATAGAGGCCCTCGACGTCGGTCAGCACCACCAGCCGTTCGGCGCCGAGGGCCACCGCCAGGGCTGCGGCCGCAGTGTCGGCGTTCACGTTGTGCACCTGGCCGGCGGCGTCCGGCGCAATGCTCGCGACAACAGGGACCCGACCCGCGCCGATCAGTCCGGAGATGGCCTCGGTGTGCACCTGGGCGACGTCGCCGACCAGACCGATGTCCACGATCTCGCCGTCCACCAGGGCTCCGCGACGCTCGGCGGTGAACAGTCCGCCATCCTCGCCGGACATGCCGACGGCGAGCGTGCTGTTGGCGTTGATCAGGTTCACCAGATCGCGACCGACCTGGCCGACCAGCACCATCCGGACGACCTCCATCGCCTCCGGCGTGGTGACCCGGAGGCCACCGCGGAACTCCGAGGCGATGCCCAGCCGGTTCAGCATGGCCGATATCTGCGGGCCGCCGCCGTGGACGACCACCGGGTGCACCCCACATCGCTTCATGAACACGATGTCGGACGCGAAGGCCGCCTTCAGGTCCTCGTCGATCATGGCGTTGCCGCCGTACTTGATCACGACGGTCTTTCCGGCGTACGTCTCCAGCCAGGGCAGCGCCTCAGTGAGGATCTGAGCCTTCTCGATCAAGGTCAGCTGGTGTTCGTCGGAGGTGGCCGCGCCCTGAGCGTGTCGAAGGGCAGTGGAGGTGGCGGCCGAGGGACCAGTCGTCATGTCGAGTACTCCGCGTTCTCGCGCACGTAGTCGTACGTCAGATCGTTGGTCCACACCGTCGCCTCGGCCGACCCGGCGTGCAGGTCCACGTCGATCCGGACCTCCCGCGGTGTCAGGTCCACCAGTGACCGGGGCTCTCCGATCCCGCCGCGGCGGCAGACCCGGACTCCGTTGAACGCCACGTCCAGCTGATCCGGCTCGAACGCTGCCGACGTGGTGCCGATGGCCGACAACACCCTGCCCCAGTTGGGATCGCGGCCGAAGATCGCGCACTTGAGGAGATTGCTCCGGGCGATGGTCTTGCCGACCTCGACCGCGTCGGCGACACTCGCCGCCTGGCGGACAGCGATGGCGATGGTGTGCGCCGAACCTTCGGCGTCGGCGAGCAGCTGGAGCGCGAGATCGAGGCAGACCCCTGCGAGCGCGGCTTCGAACTCGTCGTCGTCCACGCTGATCCCAGACGCGCCGCTGCTCATCAACAGCACTGTGTCGTTGGTGGACATGCACCCGTCGGAGTCGATCCGCTCGAAGCTCACCGAGCAGGCTCGTTCGAGATGCCCGCCGAGGTTCTCCGCCTCGATGACGGCGTCGGTCGTGATCACCACGAGCATCGTGGCCAGGCCGGGGGCCAGCATGGCGGCACCCTTCGCCATTCCGCCGATCGACCAACCGTCCGCCTCGTACGTCGCCGTCTTGGGCACCGTGTCGGTGGTCATGATCGCCCGCGCGGCATCGTCCCCGCCATCGGGTCCCGCCTTCTCCACCAGGGCGGGGATGGCGGCGGTGATCTTGTCCATCGGCAGCCGTTCGCCGATCAGTCCGGTGGAGCAGACAGCGACGTCGATGGCGCCGATCCCGAGCGAGTCGGCGACCGCCTCTGCGGTGTGATGGGTGTCAGCGAAGCCGTCCGGACCGGTGCAGGCATTGGCTCCACCGGAGTTCAAGATCACCGCCCGGACGCTGCCGGTGCGCAGCACCTGCTCCGACCACTGCACCGGTGCCGCCTTGACGCGGTTGCTGGTGAACCGGCCGGCCGCCAGCTGCTGTGGTCCGTCGTTGACGACGAGGGCCAGATCGTCGGAGCCGCTCGGTTTGAGGCCCGCGCACAGGCCGCCGGCCCGGAAGCCCTGCGGTGTGGTGACGCTCATCCTTGTTCCCGTTCGCTCGCACCGACAAGACGCTCGCTCACTCGTCCTCCTCGACGATCGTGATGGTGTGGCCGGCGCGGGTCCAGCTCTGCCCCGCCGCGTCGGCCTGGGCGGTCGGCACGAGGATCCAGTCCGTGTCGAACGTGGACTGCGCCATCACCGAGATCTGGTCGGCGGCGAG
The DNA here is from genome assembly GCA_963797165.1 of uncultured Actinomycetota bacterium. Taxonomy (GTDB): domain Bacteria; phylum Actinomycetota; class Actinomycetes; order Propionibacteriales; family Propionibacteriaceae; genus Microlunatus. Next base: position 116,946 of record CAWCOM010000003.1, on the reverse strand, counting down.
CGGTTCGAGCAGACCGGCGAGCACGCCGATCAGTGAGTGGTCGAGCGGGCCGTCGATGCTGAACGCGAGGTAGGGCCCCGAGACGGTCACGCTCGCCGGCACGGCGTCGAAGCTGCAGATCACCGACAGCTCGTCGGCGGTTCGAGCCACGCTCCAGAACGGTGCCTCGCGCTCGTCGTCGTACGCCCAGCGCGGCAGCTTGCCGTGGGCCGGCAGCTGGACGAGCGCGAGCTCACCGGGATGCCGGCTCAGCTCGAACACCATCACGGTGCGACCCCGACACTGCTGAGCCCGGTCGTCTCGGGCAGGCCGAGTGCCAGGTTCATGCACTGGATGGCACCGCCCGCCGTGCCCTTGGTCAGGTTGTCCAGCGCGGCGACGGCGACGAGCCGGCCGGCGGCCTGGTCGACCACGACCTGGACATGCACCGCGTTGGAGCCGAGCACCGACTGGGTCTGCGGCCACTGCCCGGGAGGGAGAACGTAGACAAAGGGCTCGTCCGCATACGCCTCGCGGTATGCCTGTTGCGCCTGCTCGGTGGTCAGCCCGGTGTCGCGCACCGGCGCGGAGCAGGTGGCCAGGATGCCGCGAGACATCGGCACCAGCATGGGCGTGAACGAGACCGCGACATCGGTCCCGCCGCAGGCGGTGAGGTTCTGGACGAGCTCGGGGGTGTGCCGATGCACACCGCCGACGCCGTACGCGCTGGCCGATCCCATCAGCTCGGCACCCAGCAGGTGCCGCTTGAGACTGCGGCCGGCCCCGGACGGACCGCTGGCCGCCACGATGACGACTCCTGCGGGATCGATCAGGTCATGCGTCACCGCAGGAAGCAGCCCGAGCGTGCCGGTCGTCGGGTAGCAGCCCGGCACGGCAACCCGGCGAGAACCGGCGAGCTTCTCGCGCTGACCGGGGAGCTCGGGCAGGCCGTACGGCCAGGTCCCGGCGTGTTCGGTGCCGTAGAAGTGCTGCCAGGCCCCCGGGTCGAGCAGCCGGAAGTCGGCACCGCAGTCGATGATCACGGTGTCCGGATCGAGATCGTTCGCCACCTGGGCGGACGCCCCGTGCGGCAGGGCCAGGAACACCACGTCGTGGCCGCGGAGATTCTGCACGCTACTGTCGGCGACGGGGCGGTCGGCGAGCGGCACCAGGTGCGGCTGATGGTCGCCCAGCCGCGAACCGGCGCTCGCTCCCGCGCTGACGACGCCGATCTCCACCTCGGGATGGGCCAGGAGCAGCCGGAGAATCTCTCCGCCCGCATAGCCGGTCGCGCCGGCCACTGCCACGGTTTGCATTTGCATGAGTATGCCATAACGCGCATGAGTATGCATGACGGCACGGCACCACGACCTTGCGTCACGACGCAGGGCTGGACATAGGCTGGGCCGGACGGTAGGAGGTTGCGATGGCGAGGAAGCACAAGGGCCCGCTGGGCCGGTTGATCGGCGTCGCGGCGGCGGCGCTCACCGTCGCCGCGGTGATCCAGGAGCTGGCGAAACCGGCTGACGAACGCACCTGGCACGGCCGGATCGCGTACGTTCCGTACGATTTCCGGATCCCAACGGTCGACCGGCTGCTGCAGAGCTGGTGGAATCCCGACGATCCGCGGTTGCTGACACCCCGCACGTTCGGGCTCGGCTGGGCCGTCAACGTCGGTCGCGTGGTGTCGCTGATCACCCAGCGCCGAGACTCATCGACCAGCGCTGAGGCCTGATGGACAAGGTCGTCGGATCGGCTGACGAGGCAGTCGCCGACATCGCACCCGGATCGACCCTCGCAGTCGGCGGGTTCGGTCTGTGCGGGATCCCGTCGGTACTGATCGAGGCGGTGCTGCGGGCCGAGGTCGGCGATCTCGAGGTGGTGTCGAACAACTGCGGCATCGTCGGCTGGGGACTCGGTCGGCTGCTGGATGCCAAGCTGATCCGCCGGATGATCTCGTCCTACGTCGGGGAGAACAAGGAGTTCGAGCGGCAGTACCTGTCCGGTGAGCTCGAGGTCGAGCTGACCCCCCAGGGCACGCTGGCCGAGCGGATGCGAGCCGGCGGGTCCGGCGTCCCGGCTTTCTATACCGCGACCGGGGTGGGCACGCAGGTCGCCGAGGGCGGCCTGCCGTGGCGCTACGGTCCGGACGGAGCCGTCGCGCTCGCCTCACCGGCCAAGGAGGTCCGCGAGTTCGACACCGCCGAAGGCGTGCGCCGGTACGTCCTCGAGCGCGCAATCGTCGCCGATTTCGGTCTGGTCCGTGCCTGGAAAGGCGATCGACATGGCAACCTCGTCTACCGTCGGTCCGCCCGGAACTTCAATCCGCTCGCGGCGATGTGCGGGCGGGTGACACTGGCCGAGGTCGAGGAGCTGGTCGAGCCAGGCGAGCTCGACCCGGACGAGATCCATACTCCCGGCGTCTTCGTCCAGCGGGTGGTCGAGCTCACCGCTGAACAGGCTGCGGACAAGCGGATCGAGCGTCGAACCGTAACCCCTACCGCCGAGGCACCCGCCGAGCGGGCAGCCAGACCGCCAGCTGGTAACGCGGCCGGCGCGGGCTCCGAGGAGGTCGTGGCGTGAGCGGTTGGACGCGGGAAGAGATGGCCGCCCGCGCGGCAGCGGAGCTGGACGACGGATCGTACGTCAACCTCGGCATCGGCCTGCCCACCCTGGTTCCGAACTACGTGGCCGAAGGGGTCGAGCTCGTGCTGCAGTCCGAGAACGGCATCCTGGGCGTCGGTCCCTACCCGAGCGAGGACGAGGTCGACCCGGACCTGATCAACGCCGGCAAGGAGACGGTCACCCTACGCCGGGGCTCGTCGTTCTTCGACTCCGCCACCTCGTTCGGGATGATTCGCGGCGGCAAGATCGACGCCGCCATCCTCGGCGCCATGCAGGTGTCGGCCGTCGGTGACATCGCCAACTGGATGATTCCCGGCAAGATGGTCAAGGGCATGGGCGGGGCGATGGACCTGGTGCATGGCGCCAGGCGAGTGATCGTGCTGATGGAGCACATGGCGAAGGACGGTTCGTACAAGATCGTGAGCTCCTGCTCGCTACCACTGACCGGACAGGGCGTGGTGCACCGGATCATCACGAACCTCGCCGTGATCGACGTCGCGCCCGTCGGCGAGCGTGAGCCCGAGCGGCCGACCCTGCGGCTGATCGAGCTCGCACCCGGGATCACCTGCGACGAAGTGGTCGCCGCCACCGAACCGCCCCTACAACTTCCCTGACCGAAGATCCCTGACCCCAACCCTCTCCTTCCCCGCGAAACTGGGCGCAAACTGCAACTCTCGGGCTTGAAAGGTTGCAGATTGCGCCCAGTTTCCGGGGAGGAAGGCCGCGGACCAGCCAGGAGGGCAGGCCCGAGATCAGCCGCGGCGGGCCTCGACCTCGAATACTGTCCAGGACAGCGGCGGCAGCTGGGCGGTGACCGTGCCGTCGGTCAGGGTGTAGCCGTCGAAGGCCGTCGGTGTGATGGCGTCGTGCCGCTCCAGGTTCGTGGTGTGGCGATCCTGCCCGTCGCCGGCGTGCAGCGTCGTGGCCGACACGACCGCTGTGCCGCCGACCCCGCGGAGATCGATCTCGAGCGACGCGGTCTCCTCCAGGCTCCGGTTGGCAACGAAGATCGCGGCGCGCCCGGTTTCGGCGTCGTAGGTAGCACTGGCGTCGACGACCGGTACGTCGGTGTAGCTCGGCGAGTCGAAGCGATCACCGCTGGCGACGACGTTCAGGATCTGGCCGGTGGCGAAGCGCCGCATTTGCTCGAACGGGTAGGCGATCGTCTGCTTCCACGCATCGCCGCCCTCCTCCGAGCGGAGCAGCCCGATGACGTTCACCAGCTGCGCCTGGCACGCCACCGTCACGCGGTCGCCGTGCCGGAGCAGTGAGTTGAGGAAGGTGCCGACGACGACCGCATCGGTGACGGTGTACTCGTCCTCGATCAGTCGCGGGTGCTCGGCCCACGGCCGACCCTTCGGCTGCGGACCGTCGCCGTGGAAGCGACCGGTGTACCAGACGTTCCACTCGTCGAACGAGAGGTTGATCCGCTTGCTGTGCCGCCCCTTGGCACGTGCAGCGTCGGCGGTGGCGATCACGTCGTCGATGAAGTTGTCCATGTTGACCGCCGAGGCCAGGAAGGTCAGCGGGTCGTCGTCCCGCTCCTCGTAGTACGCGTGCAGCGAGATGTAGTCGACGGCGTCGTAGCAGTGCTCGAGCACCTCCGACTCCCAGGCGCCGAACGTCGGCATCGCCGAGCTGGACGACCCGCACGCGACGAGCTCGATGTCGGAGTCGATCAGTCGCATCGCCTTCGCCGTCTCGTTGGCCAGTCGGCCGTACTCCACCGGGGTCTTGTGCCCGACCTGCCACGGTCCGTCCATCTCGTTGCCGAGGCACCACAGCTTGATGTCGAACGGATCCGCGGCGCCGTTCTTGACCCGTTGATCCGACCAGTAGGTGCCGCCCGGGTGGTTGGCGTACTCGAGCAGATCGCAGGCGTCCTGGAGACCCCGGGTGCCGAGATTGACAGCCATCATCGGCTCGGTGCCGACCTTGCCGGCCCAGTCGACGAACTCGTGCAGACCGAACTGATTGGTCTCGATCGAGTGCCAGGCAAGGTCCAGTCGGCGCGGACGCTCACTCTTCGGACCGATCCCGTCCTGCCAGCGGAAGTTGGAGACGAAGTTGCCGCCCGGATAGCGGACGACGGTCGGCCCGATCTCCCGCACCAGGTCGAGCAGATCAGTCCGCAACCCGGCCTCGTCGGCGGTCGGGTGGGTCGGTTCGTAGATGCCGGTGTAGACGCAGCGACCCATGTGCTCGACGAAGGAGCCGAAGAGGCGGCGAGGCACCGGCGCCGAGACGAAGGCGGAGTCGAGGACGAGCTTGGCGGAGGGCACAGCGAGGATCCCTTCTGGAGGCAGTGATACAACGTCGAAGCAAATGCTACATCGTTGTAATCAGTGTCCGGAAGGGGGTAGGTGTTGCGCTTTCTGCACGTCACCGAGTGCGTACGCTGGCCCGCTCCACGATCCGGTGGCGGACGGTGACACTGCGGGTCGGTGCGTGCGGATCTGCCATCCGATCGACGAGCAGCGCAAGAGCGGTCTCAGCGAACTCCCGCTTGTCGAAACTGACTGTGGTCAACGGCGGGACGAGGTACGCCGCCTCGGCGATGTCGTCGTAGCCGACGACGGAGATGTCCTCAGGCACCCGGAGACCGGCGCTCCACAGGGCGTTCAGTGCACCGATCGCCATCGAGTCGGTCAGGCAGAAGATCGCCTCGGGCGGTTGGTGCGACTCCAGCCACCGCGACAGCGCGGAGGCGCCGCCGCGAGGATTCCACTCCGCCTCGATGACGAGCTCAGGGTCCTCGGTCAACCCGGCCGCGGTCAGCGCCGCGCGATAGCCGATCAGCCGGAGCCGGGCCGACTCCGAGTCCAGCTGACCGAGGACCGCGATCCTTCGGTGCGCCTGCCGCAGCAGCATCTCGGTCAGCTGCCGCGACGCCGCGATGTTGTCGACCCAGACGTGATCGGCGATCGGCTGGTCGACCTCGCCGATCAGCACGACCGGCGGCAACTGGACCTCGGGCTGGACCGCGCTCGTCTCGAGCCGGGTCGGATTCAAAATCAAGCCGTCGACCAGCTGAGCCCGGGCGCGCGACAGCAGCCGCCGCTCGCCCTCGGCCTCGCCATGAGTCTCTTCGATCTGGACCGAGAGCCGCTTGGCCTCGGCGGCCTGGACGACGAAGTGCGCCAGCTCGGAGGAGTACGACGTATCCAGGTCGGGGAGCGCCAGCGCAATCACCCCGCTGCGCCCGTTCCGCAGTCCGCGGGCGGAGAAGTTGGGCACATAGTCGAGGTCCGCGATCGCTTGCTCGACCCTCCGGCGGGTCTCTGGACTGACCGGGACGGTGCCGTTGACCACGTTGGAAACAGTCTTCGGCGACACGCGGGCCCGGTTGGCGACATCGCGGACGGTAGCTCGCACGGGCCCATCATGCCGGAACACATCCGGGTTGCGGGGTCGTCGACGCAGCTCAGTCGGTGCGCTGCACCGCTCCGAAGGTCGCGACTGCCTTGGCTACCGCTGCATCGCGGGCGGCCGCCGCCTCGGCGTCGGTGAGGGTCCGGTCGGGCGCCCTGAAGCGGAGGGCGAAAGCCAACGACTTCTTGCCCTCGCCGACCTGTGGACCGGTGTAGGTGTCGAACAGCCGCACCGACTCACACAGCGGTCCAGCGCCGGCGCGCAGCTCCGCCTCGACCCCGGCCGCCGGTACGTCGGCGTCCACAATCAGGGCCACGTCCTCCTTCGCCACCGGGAAAGAGGAGATGGCCGTCACGTCACCCCCGGCAGGAGCGCCGGCGATCAGCGCATCGAGGTCGAACTCGGCCGCACAGGCACGCGCCGGCAGTCCATAGGCCTCACAGACCGCCGGATGCAGCTCTCCGGCATGGCCGATCACGTCGTCGGAGCCGGGAAAACGGAACTCCGCGCAGCGGCCGGGGTGCCAAGGAGCGTTCTGCGCGGCATCGCGGACCAGGGTCGCACCGAGAGCGGTCGCCGCCTCCTCGACGAAGCCGACGGCATGGGTCCAGGCGACCCGCTCCCCCGCTCCCGACCAGCCCGTCGGGCGCCACAGTCCGGTCAGCACGACTGCACAGTGTCGCGGCTGATCGGGCAGCGCGTCGTTCATCGCGTCGAGCACGTCCCGCGCTGGACGTCGGTCGGCCGTCGGTCGCGGTGCGGAGACGAGCGGGCGGCGGGCATGGAAGACCGAACCCGTCTCGTACAGGGCAACGTCGTCGTTGCCTCGACTCGTGTTGCGGGCGACCGCGGCGAACAGGCCGGGCAGGAGCGTCGTCCGCAGGTACGGGCTGGTCTCGGCCAGTGGATTCAGGATGCGCACCAGCGCACGACGCGGGTCATCGGTCGGAAGTCCGAGCTTGTCCAGATCCGACTCGGCCACGAACGGGAAGCTGAGCACCTCGACGAAACCGGCGGCAGCCAGTGCCGCGTTGACGGCACGTCGGGCCCGCTGGGCGCGCGTCAGTCCTCGCCCGACCGGAGCGCGCGGAACGACCGCCTCGATGGTGTCGTACCCGACGAGCCGGCCGACCTCCTCGACATAGTCGTACGGGTCGCGCAGGTCGGGCCGCCAGCTGGGAGCCGTGGCGGTCAGCTGACCGTTGTCGACGGTGACGGTCGCGCCGACGGCGCGGATCAGCTCGGCGGCTCGCTCGGCCTCGACCGGCGTGCCGAGGATCTGCTCGGGCAGGTCGGCGGGCAGTGCCGTGACCTGCGGCGCCGGCAGTGCGCCGACGACGGTCTCGTCGGTGACGAGGCTGCCGCCGGCCAGCTCGACCAGCAGCGCGGCGACCCGATGGGCAGCTGCGTAGGCGGCATCGGGGTCGACACCCCGCTCGAACCGCCGAGACGCTTCGGACGAGAGCTTGTGTCGACGAGACGTGCGGGCGATGGTCATCGCGTCGAAGTGCGCAGCCTCGATCACTACGTTGGTGGTGCTCGCCGAGATCTCGGTCGAAGCGCCGCCCATCACGCCCGCGAGCCCGATCGGACCGGAGTCATCGGTGATCAGCAGGTCGGCCGGATCGAGATCGCGGACCACGTCGTCCAGGGTGGTGAGCTTCTCCCCGACCCGGGCCTGTCGAACCACGATGGTGCCGGCGAGCTGGTCGGCGTCGTAGGCATGGATGGGTTGACCGGTCTCCAGCATCACGTAGTTGGTGATGTCGACGGCCAGTGAGATGGAACGCATCCCGGCCAGCTGGACGCGTCGGGAGAGCCAGCGTGGGCTCGGCCGGGAAGGGTCGATCCCGGTGACGCTGACGGCGGCGAACAGCGGGCAGGCCGACGATTCCAGTCGTACCGGGTAACCGGCGGTCGTCTCGGCAGGTGTCGGACGGTCCACCGGGTCGGTGAACGCGGTGCCAATCGCCTGGGCTGCTTCGCGAGCCAGTCCGCGGATCGACAGGCAGTAACCTCGATCGGGCGTGACGGCGATGTCCAGCACGTCGTCGCGCAGCGCCAGTGCGTCGGCGGCGTCCGCGCCCGGCATCAGATCGGCACCGGTCAGCACCATGATCCCGGAGTGGTCGTCACCCAGGCCGAGCTCCCTGGCCGAGCAGATCATCCCGTCGGAGACATGGCCGTACGTCTTGCGCGCGGAGATCTCGAACGGCCCCGGCAGTACGGCCCCCGGAAGCGCCACCACGACGATGTCCCAGACGGCGAAGTTGTCGGCACCGCAGACAATGCCGCGACTGCTCTCGGGCCCGTTGTGTTCCGGCCCGACGTCGACCCGGCACCAACGGATCGACTTCCCGTTGGAGTGCTGCTCGACCTCGTACCCGAGCACGCGACCGAGCACGAGCGGTCCGGTGACGTCGGAACCGGCGTGGTCGACGGTCTCGACCTCGAGACCGGCTCTGATCAGCTTCTCGGCCAGCCGGCGGCCGGTCAGGTCTTCGGGCAGCGCAACCCAGTCCCGCAGCCAGCCCAGCGGGGCCCTCATCGCGCTCCCTCGATCTCTGTCGCTCGGACCTGGGTCGTGTTCATCGAGCGAGTCCCACGAGCGATCGGCTGAACCGGACGTCGCCCTCGATCATGTCGCGCATGTCTTCGGCGTTGTTGCGGAACATCAGGGTCCGGTCAATTCCCATCCCGAACGCGAAGCCGGAGTAGACATCGGTGTCGACGCCGCAGGCACGGAGAACCCGCGGGTTCACGACTCCGCAGCCGCCCCACTCGATCCAGCCTTCGCTTCGGCAGGTTCTGCACGGGTTGTCCGGATCGCCGACCGAGGCGCCGTGGCAGACGAAGCACTGCAGGTCGACCTCGGCGGACGGCTCGGTGAACGGGAAGTAGTTCGGTCGCATCCGGGTCCGGGTATCGCCGAACATGGCCCGGGCGAAGTGGTCGAGCGCGCCGCGCAGATGGCCCAGCGTGATGCCCTTGTCCACGACCAGACCCTCGATCTGGTGGAAGACGGGCAGGTGGGTCGCGTCGAACTCGTCGGAGCGATAGACCCGACCGGGGCAGACGACGTACACCGGGAGCTCACGGTCGAGCAGCGCGCGGGCCTGCACCGGCGAGGTGTGGGTCCGCAGCACGATCCCACCGTCGGCGGGTTCGACGAAGAACGTGTCCTGCATCGTGCGCGCAGGGTGGTCGGGGATGAAGTTCAGCGCGTCGAAGTTCAACCACTCCGCCTCGACCTCGGGTCCCTCGGCGACCTCCCAGCCCATCGCGACGAAGACGTCCTCCATCTGCTGCATCAGTGCGGTGATCGGATAGACCGCGCCCTGTGGGGTCAGCTCGACGGGCAGCGTCACGTCGACCCGCTCGTCCCGGAGCCGCTGCTCCAGCTCGGCCGCGCTGATCTCGGCGTCACGCGCCTTGAGCGCGGCGTTGATCCGGCCGCGCGCCTCACCGACCCGCGCGCCGGCCTCCTTGCGGGCCTGGGGCGGCAACGCGCCGATCTCCCGGTTGGCCAGCGCGATCGGCGAGCGGTCGGCGGCGTGCTCGATCCGGGCCTGCTTGAGCTCGGCCACCGTGGTCGCGGCAGCGAAGGCCGCGAACGCGTCGGCAACCATGGCCTCGACGTTCTCAGCGCTCAGTGGCGCGACCTGGACGGGGTCGTAGCTCGTGTTGGGCCCGGACATCGGCTCCTGCTCGATTCATGACGGTGGACGGTGTGGGAGGGTGACGCAACGGCACAGTCTAGGACCCGAGTTGTCAGGTCCTCAGCCGGTTGTAGCCCGCTGAGCGGCTGACAAGTCGGGGTAGGAGAAGATCGGCCGCACCACGACCCGCACTCCCCGCACGTCGCTCGAGCTTGCGAGTAAGGCAATTCAGCAGTGCTGGGACGTGGCGGTGGCGTAGAGGATCACCGCGGCGGCGGTGGAGAGATTGAGGCTCTCGGCGCGGCCGTACATCGGAAGGGCGACCAGCCGATCGAGTAGAGCGATGTGGTCATCGGTGAGGCCCCACGCCTCATTGCCGAAGACCCACAGGATCGGCTTCGCGAGCTCACCCGACGCGGCCAGGTCATCGATCGTGCAGTCCGCACCGCCGTCGGCACCGTACGTCGCCAGTCCGTTCTGACGGCCGAGGGCGACCGCTTCGGCCAGGTCGATGCCGGTACAGATCGGGAGATGGAAGACGCTGCCGGTGCTGGCGCGGACTGTCTTGGGGTTGTAGAGGTCGACGGAGTCGCCGGAGACCAGCACGGCATCGGCACCGAAGGCGTCGGCGCAGCGGATCACCGTACCCAGGTTTCCGGGATCGCGGACCTGGTCGCAGAGCACGACCAGCCGGGCGCCGTCGCTCAGCGCCTCGGCCAACGGCACGTCGACACAGTCGCAGAGCGCCAGGATGCCCTGCGGCGTGACGGTGTCGGCCAGGTCGGCGAAGACCCGGCTGGGCACACTCGCCAGCGGGATCTCGGCCCGGCTCGCGACGTTCAGTAGGTCCTGATGCTGCCGGACCGACGTCTCGTCGACCAGCACGCGACGTACGTACGTCGTCAGCAGTGCCTCCGACACCGCCTGCCGACCCTCCGCCAGGAACTGTCGGGTGGCATGCCGATCCTTGCGGCGCAGCAGCCGACGAGCCGATCGCAGCAGCCCGGCCGAGGCCGGAGGCGGTGCGATCGGCTCGTCGAACGCCAGCTCGAGGCGGCTTGTGAAGGCCGGCTCGTCGGTCGAGGTCAGCTCGTCGATGGCGTCGCGCTCAGGCGGCCGACGTGGCCTCGGCCGGCTGATTGGCCTTGGCGACCTCGACCAGAGCCACGAAGGCGGTCGGGTCGGTCACAGCCAGATCGGCCAGGATCTTGCGGTCGACCTCGACCCCGGCGGTCTTGAGCCCGGAGATGAAGCGGTTGTACGTCATCCCCTCCGCGCGGGCGGCGGCGTTGATCCGAGCGATCCACAGCTTGCGGAAATCACCCTTGCGGGCGCGGCGGTCCCGGTAGGCGTAGGTCGAGCTGTGGAGGATTTGTTCCTTGGCCTTGCGGTAGAGCCTGGAACGCTGGCCGCGGTAGCCCGAGGCCTGGTCGAGGATCTCGCGGCGCTTCTTGTGCGCGTTGACGGAGCGCTTGACGCGTGCCATCTGTGGTTACTCCCTTTACTTGACGAATTCGAGCGGCGTAGGTGGGTCAGACGTTCACTTGCCGAGCAGGCGGCGGGCCTTGCGGGCGTCGCCCGGCTCCAGCACCTTGTCACCGTCGAGCCGGCGGGTACGGCGGCTGGACTTGTGCTCGTTGAGGTGCATCTTCCCGGCCTGACGGTGCATGATCTTGCCGCTGCCGGTGACCCGGAACCGCTTCTTCGCACCGGAGTGCGTCTTCATCTTCGGCATGGTGTTCGCCGCTCCAATCTCATCTCTACAGCCGCCGGTGGGCGGCCCAAAATCAGGCCGCGGGCCGAATGCGGCCCGCGGGTCGTACAGGACCCGAGCTCAGTTCACGTCGATATCGGGGTCGAGGTTGTCGGCCGGACCGCGTCGCCGCTTCTGCGCGCCGGCTGATTCCGCCGCTGCCTTCGCCCGGTGCTCCGCCAGCTCGCGCTGCTCGGCGTCGGCGTCGGCCTGTCGCTCAGCCGCGCGCCGATCCCGCTCGGCCTGCGCCTCGGCTCGTGCCTCGGTCTTCTTCTTGTGCGGCCCGAGCACCATCAACATGTTGCGGCCGTCCTGCTTCGGCGATGACTCGACGAAGCCGAACTCGCCCACGTCGTCGGCCAGCTTCTTGAGCAGGTTGTAGCCGAGCTCGGGGCGCGACTGCTCGCGACCACGGAACATGATGGTGATCTTGACCTTGTCCCCGGCCTTGAGGAAGCGCACGACGTGACCCTTCTTGGTCTCGTAGTCATGGCTGTCGATCTTCGGCCGGAGCTTCATCTCCTTGATCACGGTGTTCGTCTGATTGCGCCGGCTCTCGCGAGCCTTCTGGGCGTTCTCGTACTTGAACTTGCCGTAGTCCATCAGCTTGACCACCGGCGGACGGGCCATCGGGGCCACCTCCACCAGGTCGAGCTCGGACTCGCGCGCGAGGCGCAAGGCATCCTCGATCCGTACGATCCCGACCTGCTCCCCGGCAGGTCCGACGAGCCGGACTTCGGGGACGCGGATGCGATCGTTGATTCGCGGTTCGGTGCTGATCTGTCCTCCATGGGGTTGGGTGTGAATGGGCGATCGACTCAGCCACCAGCTGGAACCACCGGCCGGGGAGGCCAGAAAGCTAAAAGGGGCCCCCGCGTACGCGAAGGCCCTGACAACGTGCAACAGCCGGTGCCTCCGAGGAAGCACTCACCGATGACGGACCCGACAACTATGCGTCGTGCGGGTGGGAGCTCAGGTCTCCGCTTGGCGGATCCAGCTCGAGGCTGAACCGGTCGCAGAGAGGATACCACCTGCGTCTCTGCGCGGCATCCGCCGAACACGCGGGTGGCGCCTCTCCGCGGTTTGCAACGTCGGGGCCGCGACGCCTATTCCGCCGTCGAGACCGCCCAGCCGAACCCGTCGTCGAGCCGGACCAGGCGGTGCCCGGCGGCGAGCTGCCCGAGCACCTCGCTGTCGAGGACCACCGGATCAGGCCCGGCGACGTCGATCACCAGCGCCGCCGCGCCGTCGGACAGTGTCGCCTCAGCGGCGATGTCGAGGGTGACCGGCACCGGCCGGGCGTGCGCGTCCCAGAGCTCGAGGGAGTCGATTCCGGTGAAGGCCAGCAGGGCGCGCCGCCCGTCGGCGGCTTGAATTCCGACCACCGACATCTCCGCCTCCTTGTCCGAGCTCAGACCACCCTTCGTGCGGCCGAGCTCGGTGGCAGTGGCGACGACGGGGACCAGGACCCGGTCACCGCACAGGGCTTCGATGGCGGCGAGATAGTTCTCGCCCGTCGGAGTCGCGGTGAACGAGGCGAGCAGGTCACGGGTGCGCGCCGCGGCGTCTCCGGTGTCGCCGGGGAACGCGGAAGCGGCCAGGGCTCGTTCGTGCTGCACCCGGCCACCCTATTTGGTCCATTCGCATCACCGGGCTGACAAATGAGGTCCGGTTCAGCCGGATCGGGCCCCATTCGGACGACCGGGCTGACAAATGAGGGCCAGACCAGCCGGATCGGTCCCACGCGGACGACCGGGCTGACAAATGGGGCGGGGGATCAGGGCTAGGGGGGTGGCCTCACCGATGGGCCATGCATCGCCGCTGTGGCAGGCTTTGGAAATGCCCGCCGCTGACACCGTGCTCCTGCCCATCTGCGTGGGTCTGTCCCTGCTCGGCATCATCGTCACCGGGATCGCCTGGCGCCGTGGCAACAAGGGCCGACTGATCCAAGGGATCGGGCTCGCCCTCGTCCCGATCGCTCTCTACTTCACCGGTCTGCTGCGGATTCTCTGGGACTTCGTGGTGGCACTGATCGGCTGGGCCGGCCAGATCATCTTCTCCCCCGCCGTCTGGTTCGGGTTGAGCCTGCTCGCCCTCTGCATCGTGCTCTGGGTCGTCGGCGGGATCGTCGCCAGGCGGGCGGCCGTCAAGGCGATCGCAGCAGGAAGCTCGACACGAGGCTCAGCGGGATCGACCCGCGCTGGTTCGTCGAAGGCGGTCGGCGGACGTACGTCGTCGAAGTCCTCCGGGTCAGTCGCCAAGCAGAGCGCTCCCCCGATCGACGACGACATGGCCGAGATCGAGGCGCTGCTCAAGAAGCGCGGTATCGAGTAGTCGAGAACATCGGGCGAGGCGCGCGATGCGCACCTCAGCGGGCGCGGGAGACCGCCAGCCGATGCCGCAGATCCTCGACGGCGGCTCGGGCGGCCGCACCGTCGCCGGCCTGGATGCCGAGCATCTGATGCTTTTCGGCGTCGACGTCCGTTTCGATCGGCCCGTCCTCCGGCCGGACCAGCAGCAGCACCCAAGGGTCGCCGGGCCGGAGCAGCACCTTGTGCACGTCCTCCCAGGCGATCACGTGCGTACGAAGGCCGTTGCGGAACTTCACGCCGCCGGCGTCGGCCCGCACATAACTTGCCGCAAGGGCCCAGAGGAACCCGACGATGCAAGCCAGGATCAGCAACAAGGTGACGATCTGGGACGGCAGGAACTGCGCCCGCAGACTCTGCGGTAGGGCGAACCAGCCGATGAAGGACAGCAGGAGCAGCGCGCTCGACGCCACCATGGCCACCAGCCGCAGCAGCCGCGGCCGATAGGTGACCGAAGCCGGTTCGGGGGCCGGTTCAGGTGCTAGATCCGACACGCCGCGATGTCCGTGACGAGGATCGCCCGGGCCCCGATCGCCCAGAGGTCGTCCATGATCCGTTGCGCCTGCTTGCGGGGGACCATCGCCCGGACCGCGTGCCAGCCGACCTTCGCCAGTGGTGAGACGGTGGGCGACTCCAGGCCCGGCGTGATCGCACAGGCATCGTCGATCCGCTCCGAGGAGACGTCGTAGTCCATCATCACGTAGTTGCGCGCGACGAGCACGCCGTTGAGCCGGCGGACGAACTGCTCGAAGCCCGACGGCGGTTCGACTCCGGTCCGGGTGATCAGGATTGCTTCGGACTGCAGGATCGGGTCGCCGAACAGCTCAAGGCCGGCCTGCCGAAGCGTCGTGCCTGTCTCGACGACGTCGGCGATGACGTCGGCCACGCCCAGTCGGATCGCGGTCTCCACCGCTCCGTCCAACCGGATCAGGCGGACCGAGACGCCACGCTCTGCCAGATAGGCGCCCACCAACCCGGGGTAGGACGTCGCCAGCCGCAGGCCCTCAAGCTTCTCCACCGTGAGGTCGCTTCCCACCGGCGCCGCGAACCGGAACCGGCTCGCACCGAAGTTCAGCGACAGCCGCTCGGTGGCGGCGGCTCCCGAGTCGAGCAGCATGTCCCGGCCGGTGATGCCGACGTCGAGGGTGCCTTCACCGACGTACACGGCGATGTCGCGCGGTCGCAGGTAGAAGAACTCGACGCCGTTGACCTCGTCCAGCAGGACGAGCTCCTTGCTGTCGCTGCGCTGGGCGTACCCGGCCTCGTGCAGCATCAGGGCCGCCGCATCCGAGAGCGCACCCTTGTTGGGCACAGCGATCTTGATCAGCCGTTGGTCGGCCTGCGCTGCCCACGTCGAAGTCACGGCGGCCATCCTAGGTCGCCCGCGGTGCGTGATCCGGCCGATCTCAGGTGGTCGCAGGTGGTCGGCTCAGGTGATCGGCTCCTTCGATGGACCAGAGGTCTCACCATCTCAGAGGTGCGCGTACACGTCGTCGAGGTCGATGTCGAGCGCCAGCATCAGCACCTGCAGGTGATAGAGCAGCTGACTGATCTCGAGCGCGGCGTCGTCGGTGCTCTGGAACTCGGCCGCCATCCAGACCTCCGCTGCCTCTTCCACGATCTTCTTGCCGATCTCGTGCACACCCGCCTGGACGCGGGCGACCGTCGAGGAACCCGGGTCTGCCGAGGCCATCTTCTCCGACAGCTCGGCGTACAGGGACTCGAAGCTCTTTCCAGCACTCACCGCGTCAGGGTAGTGGTCACGACTCCGCGCTGCCCGAAAGGGCAGCCAAGTCTTCCTTTCAGGGCCCCCCTTTTGTCCTCCCCCATGAGACGGGCCCTGGCTAGCGTGGAAGCTGGGACTCGGGGCAGGGGAACAGCGAATGGGAGAGCAGTCCGAGGCGAAGCGCACACGGCGACCGATCCGGCCACCCAAGCGCCCGTCGGCACGATTGTCGGATCAGCTCGACGAACGACCCGGCGCCGCTGTCCAGCGGCGGTCGGCGCTGGGGACCGTACGACCGGAGGAGGTGCTGGCGCTCCAGCAGACCGCCGGCAACGCCTCGGTGTCGAGGTTAGTGTCGGGGCAGTCCGGCGACCCGACCGTCCAGCGGGAGCCGAAGGAGTTCCATCCGCTGATCTTCGAACCCGCAGCGCCGATCCAGCTCCGGGTCTTCCAGCCGTACACACACGAGTGGAGCATCGTCAACTTCGACGCGGCGCCGCGCGGGAGCGCGTTCCACTGGGGCTATGGGATCGAGACCGACACGGTGGCCGTGCTCAAGGGGTCGACGACGGCCCATCGTGGCGCGTCCACCAAGGTGAACGTCCAGGCGCGGACGCCCGGCACCTTTGCGATCCAGGGAACACCGGTGCACCAGGTTCCGGGCGGCCCGGAGATCCAGGGGGATCCGCGGCACGCCCGGTTCCAGGTGGCGCAGCCGACCCTGACGATGCTGAGCATGATGCCCCGCAAGGCGGACGGGTCGGGCGCCGACCGGAATCATCTCTCGGTGGGTGACAAGCTCATCGTCCGCGTCCTGATCGGCGGGGTGGACGGCAAGCACATGGAGGATCCGAGCGCCGCGGCAGTCAAGGGCGCACCCAACGCCGATCTGGTGGATTTCGGCAAGCCGGTCCAGTCGTTCCCGGACGGACGCTCGTACGACGTCGAGTTCGTGATGAATGCTCCCGGCACGTTCGACATGTCGCTGGAGCTGGGCATCGGCGACATCGCGCTCGGGAAAGGCCCGAAAGCCGAGCACATCCAGGCGACGGTGGAGCGCGACCGGCAAGAGTTCATCAACCTCTGCAACCAGTGCCATGTCCGGATCGACCAGGCTTACACACAGGCCAACTCGATCATGGAAGTCCTGTCCGCCGCCTACGGCAATGCCTATGACAACCACGTGACCACCCTCAAGGCCCAGGACGCCTCGAATCGGCTGGCAATGGACATCCTGCTCGGCGCGGCGTTGGCGTTCATCCCCGGTGGCGTCGGCGGGGTCGTCGGCTCGTGGATGAAGTCCAAGGGCGCAGGCGACTTCCTGGTCGACGCCGTCAAGGACTTGGCGAAGGCCGGCACCCGGGGGATCCAGGGCGCGATCGTCGGTCCGGCCATCCCCGGGGCCGGGGAGGCCATGCGCCCGATGAGCAAGGACCCGCGGACCTGGCGGGCGGAGTACAACGTCACGGTGAACGGGGAGAAGAAGGTGGCACTGGCCCAGCTCGACCGCTGGTTGACCGCAGCGAACACGAAGTCGCCGGACTTCGCGATGGACTTCGATCCGCTGGAGACGATCAAGGCCGCGTTGACCAAGGACGGGAAAGAGGTGGCCTCCTTGCCGGTCCCGGACCAGGCCGAGCACCAGAAGAAGTTCGAGCTCGGCATGTGGAAGGAATGGCTGGAGACCTTCGCGTACACCGCCGGAGCAGTAGTCGGCTATGGCGGCGCCCAGGCCGGTCTGGTGGAGAACACCGGCAAGAAGATCGTCAATCGACTCAACGACCTCGGCGAGGACGGCGATGCCTGGGTCGCACAGTACGGCGGCGTCGCCAAGCGCCGGGCGCAGGAGTCGATGAAGGCGAAGTACAAGTGAGCGACGTGCCAGAAGCGGACCCAGTACCAGAAGCGGACCCAGTACCAGAAGTGAGCGACCAGCTGCGCCGGCTGGCGTCGACCGAGCCAGGGCCATGGGTGAACGCCGCGTTGCGGGGCGCGGAGCTGGCCGGACTCTCCTTCCGTGGACTGGACCTGAGCGGCGCGGATCTTCGCAACGCCGACCTGCGGAAGACCCGGCTGATCGGTGTCAATCTCAGCGGCGCCGACCTCACCGGCGCCGACCTCACCGACGCCGAGCTCGACCGGGTCGATGCCACCACCGCAGACCTCTCCCAGCTGCGCGGCAGCGGTTCGGTCTGGCGCCAGTGCGTTCTGCTCGGTGCGCGGCTGACCTCGGCGGATCTGTCCCGCGCGCGCTTCTCGGGCTGCCAGCTCGAGGGCGTTGTCCTTTCCGGGGCCGCCCTCGACGACGCCGCGCTCGTTGGCTGCTGCTGCGACGAGAGCGACCTTCGAGACGCGTCGCTCGCCCGGACCGAGACGGTCGACAGCACGTTTCGCAACTCACAGTTGGCGGGGGCCCGGGCCTGGCTCGGCAGCCGCGAGCTCGTCGTCGAAGCGCTCCGCCGCCGGGTCGACACCGCCGACGTCGAGGCGATGTCGCTGCTCGGCGCCGTGGTCACGATGCGGAAGTGGTGCTACGCGGAGTGGCACGAATACCTGAGCAGCCCCGACCTGCTCGCCTACCAGACAGTGGCAGAGACGATCCTCGGGGAGTACCCCGAGTCGGGCGCGGCCGCGGCCCTCTCGGTCGGCCTTGACTGGCGCCGGTGACCGTGGCCGCGCCGGATCGGCGAAACGAGCAGGACCGGCGCGCGCCGAGCACCGAGTCGCTCCGGCGGGTGGCGCCGGACTGGACAGCCCTGGCCCCGATCTGGGAGTGCTTCGAGCAGACCGGTTCGACGTATGTCACCGTGCGCGGTGTGCTGAGCGACCTCCAGCCACCCGTGCTGTACGTCGGCGGCGGGCGCGGCACCTTTGCGGCCAGGCTGGCTCGCTGGCTGGGTCCCGGCTCGGTGATCATCCTCGACTCGTGCGAGGCGATGGCACGCCGTACCGTCAACGAGTTCGGGGAGCCGTGCGTGGTTGCGGATGCCAGGGCCATTCCGTTGGCCGACGGCGCGGCGGCGTCGGCGTACTGCGCCACCGGGGTGCTGGACTACCTTCCCCTGGCGGACCGCGTTCGGGTGCTCGCCGAGCTCGGCCGGGCGGTTTCACCCGGCGGTCTGATCGCTGTAGCCGACCGCGTCCCACCAACCGACCCCGCGGCGCTCCGGCGCTCACTCGCGGCCTGGCGCGACAGCGCCGTCCCCGACCGCTGGCGCGACAACGCTCTCCCCGAGCGTGGTTCGACCCCGTTCGATGCGGTGGCCCGGCTGCTCGGCGACCGGACGGCGGCGTACGACCTCCTACTGGCCGCGCTGCCGACAGACCCGCCGGCGCCATGGGTCGATGTCGCCGAGCTGGCCGCCGAGGCCGGGCTTGTGGTGGACGTGCCCAGCAGTGCCGGACCGCCGAGACTGGGCGGCCCGGCGGTCGCGACCCGTCTCAGCCGCCCGTCTCAGCCAACCGTCTCAGCCAACCGTCTCGATCTGCGGCGACTCGACCGCAACCGGTTCGACCGCGTCCCGGTCCCGGCGCTCGATCCGCCACCAGGAGATGAAGCCCATCACGCAGAAGACGCCGTACACGATGTACATCAGAGCCGACGGGTAGTAGCCCGCCGTCAGCAGTAGCGGCACACCGACCAGGTCGACCGCGATCCAGATCAGCCAGAACTCCACCCAGCCGCGCGCCATCCCGTACGTCGCCAGGATCGAACCGGTGAGGATCCACGCGTCGGCGGCGGGGCCCCAGGAGCCGAGCGCCTTCAGGCTGAAGTAGGAAATGGTCCACAGCACGATCGCCGCGACGACCAGCAGCAGGCGTCCCCGCCAACCGGCCCAGCCAGGTTTGACTCCGACCTTCTCGCCCTCACCGGCGGCATGGCGGAACTGGGACCAGCGGACCCACCCGTACACGCTCACGATGAAGAAGAAGATCTGCCGGCCGGCCTGGCCCCACAGATCGAGGTCCTGCGGCGTATGGAACACGCCACCGAGGAACACGGTGAACAACAAGATGTTGCCGATGATCCCCACCGGCCAGGCGGCGACCTTGCGTCGCATGCCCAGGATTGCGCTGGCCAGCCCGAAGCCATTGCCGATGATCTCCCGCCACAAGATGCCGGGGCCGATATCGATCTTGGCGTTCAGCAACCCTGTGAGTACGTCCGAGAAACCCATGATGGTCTCCTTCACTCTTCCGGTCGCACGAACCCCGGGGTTGAAGGAGACACCGTCACGACCGGTCGCCCATGGACCCGTCGCGTCGACGCACTCCGTGTTCCTCTCATCCGGACTTTCACCGTCGGTCCTGGAGTTCCACCAGGTCAACCTGTTGCTGGCTGCAGCAGGGTCGCGGACTGTCACCGCCGGTTCGGACTTGCACCGACCCCGGAACACGCGCGAGTTGTCTAACTCGTCGGCGTCATCTTGCCACCGATGGCAAGCGGCGTCACTGTGACGTTCGTCTGCTGAGAAGCGGGGCACCAGCTCGCACTATGCGGCTCTGCGCGCGACTGAACGGCTGAGCGGATCAGCTCTCCGGCGTCGGGAGGCCTTTACCGGCGGGCAGCCCGACGTGTTGCAGAAATCGCTCCAGCGCCAGCGTGGCCATTCCCACGCCGACGGGATTCTCGTCGATCTCACTCAGCACGAGCTGTGCGGCGCCGGCCGACCCGGCGATCGACTGGCTCTGCATCCTCGCCGCGGTCGGTGCGAGCAGCCAGGGGCCGAGTGCAGTGGCCGTCCAGCTGGTGAGGATCAACCGTTCGGGATTGAACAGGTTCACCAGGTTCGCCAGTGCCTCGCCGAGCGCATGGGACAGCTGGTCGATCAGCCAGCCAGGCTCCGGCTCGCCCGCCTGCAGGCCTGCCCGGATGTCGTCGACGAAACGCCGCTGGTCCTCTCCGAGATAGCGGTGGCCGGGGAAGTGCTCCTCGAACGTCGCGATGATGCCCGGCACGCCGACGTACGACTCGACGCAGCCTCGCCGACCGCAGCGGCACAAGCGACCGTCCATGACAAGCGTGGTGTGGCCCCACTCGCCGGCGTTGTTGGTGACGCCTCGGACCAGCTCGCCGCCGAGCGCGATGCCCGCACCGACACCGGTTCCGAGGTTCACGGTGATGAGGTCGTACACACCGCGACCGGCGCCGAACCAGAGCTCGGCCACAGTCGTGGCCTTCAACGGGTTGTCGACATTGATCCGCACCGGCGGCAGGAGATCACGGAGCATCCGCTGAACCGGTACATCGGCCCAGTCCCAGTTCGGCGCGAAGACCGACACACCGGCCGCCGGTTCGACCTGACCCGGCATGCTCACGCCGACGCCGAGCACCTCCCCGGGATTGGCCACGATGGCTTCTCGGATGCAGCCGGCGATGGCCCGGATGACGTAGCCGGGGTCGGACCGATCGGTCAGCACCCGCCCGTGGTGGGATTTCCGGTCGAGTGCGGCATCGAACGCATCCACCCGGACATACGTCTCCGCGACGTCGACGCCGATCAGCACGCCTCGCTCGGCGCGGACCCGGAGGCGCGCGCGTGGCCGGCCGCCGTTGGACTGCTCCCGCCCCGCTTCGACCAGCATGCCCGCGCGGATCAGCTCGGTCACCACGTTCGACACCGTCGCGAAGCTGAGACCGGTCAATGCGGCCAGCTCCTGTCGGGTCGGCGTGCCGAGGGTGTAGATACCGCGCAGCACGGCGAACCGGCTGGTGCTGCGGATGTCGCCTGCCGTCTGTCGGCGAACGACCGGCGCCTCCTGTCCAGCCGTCATCGCGCGCGCGGCTCCGTCGCAGCCGATGCTGGCAAAACCGGACAGCACACTGCGCTACCTCCAGAGCGAAGAACAAGCGACCACAGCGCAAAATTTCGACGTATCAGGAAATCTAGCGAGTCGCCGACACTCCGCGCTAGGCCTTTTGATAAGCCAAAGAAGAAGATAGGTTGCCAGGCAATGGCTCTCGGGTCGCCGCGATCGTTTCGAGGTCGAGCCGTGCCGCCGATCACGAAGGAGTGACGCCATGACCGACCGCACGTTCAACCGTCGACAGATCCTCGCCGGTATGGGTTTGACCGCCGCCGCCATCGGCGGGGTGCCGTTCTTGTCGGCCTGCGGCGGTGGCAGCTCCGGCCTCTCCGGCGATCAGGGTGGTGGCGGTGCCAGCAGCGGCGCCAAACCGACGATCAACCAGTGGTACCACCAGTACGGCGAGGCCGGCACCCAGCAAGCGGTCGAGCGCTACGCCAAGGAGTACCCGGACGCCACCGTGAAGGTCCAGTGGACGCCCGGCGACTACACCTCCAAGCTGAACAGCGGCCTGCTGTCGACCTCCGGACCGGACGTGTTCGAGTCGGGCGTCAACATCGACCAGGTCAAGAGCGGCCAGGTGGTCGCGTTGGACGACATCATCGCCGACGTCAAGGATGACTACACCGAGGCGGACCTCAAGTCCTCGACCGTGGACGGCAAGATCTACCAGATCAAGATGGTCGACGACATGGGCGTGCTGTACTACCGCAAGAGCGTGCTGGACAAAGCCGGCGTGAAACCGCCGACCTCGATCGACGACCTGATCCAAGCCTCGAAGGCCCTGGCCACCAAGGACCAGAAGGGCCTGTTCATCGGCAACGACGCAGGGGTCACCCCGTCGTTCGGCGGCGGCTCGCTGCTGGGCCAGATCTTGTGGAGTGTCGGCAGCGACTTCCTCACCGCGGACAACAAGCCCGGTTTCACCACTCCGGAGGTCAAGCAGTCGTTCGCCAAGATGCAGGAGCTGTTCGACAGCAAGTCGTTGCTGCTCGGCGCACCCACCGACTGGTGGGATCCTTCGTCCTTCACCCAGGGTCTGGCCGCCATGCAGTGGTGCGGGCTGTGGGCCATGCCGGGCATCCAGAAGGCGATCGGTGACGACTTCGGGGTGGTGGCCTGGCCGGCCTTCAGCAGCAGCGTCGGGAAACCGTCGACGTTCGCCGGTGGGTGGGGTGCGATGGTGAGCGCCAAGGCCACCGACGTCGAGGCGGCCAAGGCCTTCGTCAAGTGGCTGTGGATCGATAACAGCGCCGATCAGGAGGATTTCAACCTCAGTTACGGCTTCCACATCCCACCGCGCAAGTCGTTGGCAGCCAAGGCGGAAAAGCTGCAGTCCGGGCCGGCCGCGGACGCGCTGAAGATCTTCAACGACTACGCCATCGCCGCCAACCCGGCGTGGACGCCGAAGATGAACAACGCGTACGCCGACGCGGCGACGGAGATCGTCCGCAAGGGCGGTGACATCGATGCCAACCTGGCCAAGGCGGAGAAGACGGTCGACGCCGAGCTCCAGCGACTGTTCGGCTGATCATGGCCGCTCCGTCTGTGGCGGAGCCGGCGGTGCGCAGTGCGCCGCCGGTTCGCCGGCGCGCGCGCGGCCTGCACGGCGTCACTGGAGCGTTCTGGCTCTTCGTCGGTCCCTTCCTCCTCGGTCTGGTGATCTTCGTCTACATCCCGATCATCTGGTCGATCGTGCTCAGCTTCTCGCGAGCACAAAACACCGTTAAACCGGGCGATTGGGTGGGCCTGCAGAACTACCTCGACCTGCTGCAGCCCGGGCCGTTCCTGGACAGCCTGATCACGTTCACCATCTTCGCCGCCTTCATCGTCCCGCTGACCTTCGCGCTCTCCCTCGGTCTGGCACTGCTGCTCAACGGGATCCGATTCATGCGCGCGTTCTTCAGGTCGGTGTTCTTTCTGCCGACGGCCTGCTCCTACGTCGTCGCGTCCCTGGTCTGGAAGCTGTCGATCTTCAGCGGGGTCCGGTTCGGTCTGGCCAACAAGGTGATCGGCGTCTTCGGCGCCGACAACATCCCCTGGTTGGCCACGACCGATCCTCCCTGGTACTGGCTGGTGATCGTCTCCGTACGTCTGTGGCTGCAGATCGGGTTCTACATGATCTTGTTCCTGGCCGGGCTGCAACGGATCTCGCCGGAACTGTACGAGGCTGCAGCCGTTGACGGCGCTCGTAACTCCTGGCAGACCTTCCGTTACATCACGTTCCCCCAGCTGCGAGCTACGTCGGTCGCCGTGTTGTTGTTGCTGCTGATCAACGCCTACCAGGCATTCGACGAGTTCTTCAACCTGCTCGGGAACTCCTCGTTCGCGCGACCCCCGCTGGTCTACCTCTACTACACGGCGCAAGGCAATCAGGACTACGGTCACGGCACGGCCGGCGCCGTCATCCTGGCGTTGCTGATCATGATCGTCACGCTGGGACAGGGCCGGATCTTCGGATTCGGGAGGGCCGAATGACCGCCACCACGCCGGCGCTGGTCGAGCAGACGCAGCCGACCCCGACCCACCGACGCCGGCGCACGACCCCCGGGTCGGTCGTCGCCGCGATCCTGCGCTACGTCGCCCTGCTCATCGCGGCCGTGCTGTTCCTGCTGCCCTTCTATCTGATCATCCGGAACGCACTGTCGAGCGACGTCGAGATCACCGCGGCGACCTGGAGCGTGTTCCCGAACACGATCCACTGGGACAACTTCGCCGAGCTCTTCGACGACCCTGCGGTCAACATCCTGCGCAGTCTCGGCAACTCGGCGATCATCGCCGTCGTCCAGACCGCGGGTCAGCTGCTGCTGTGCTCGATGGCCGGCTACGGGCTCGCCCGCATCCCGTACCGGTTCGCCACCCCGATCTTCTACGCGATACTGGTCACTTTGATGATCCCGCCGGCCGTGACCTTCATTCCCTCGTTCATCATCGTCTCGCAGCTCCGTTGGGTGGACACCCTGCAGGGGATCATCGTCCCGGTCATGTTCTCCGGTTTCACGACCTTCTTGTTCCGGCAGTACTTCCTGGCCTTCCCGCGAAGTCTCGAGGAGGCCGCTCGCGTCGACGGGTTGGGTTACTTCGGTGCCTTCTGGCGGGTGGTGGTGCCCAACTCCGGCGCGTTCTTCGCCGCGATCGCGGTGATCACGTTCATCGCCAGCTGGAACGCATTCCTCTGGCCGCTGGTGATCGGCCAGGACTCCTCGATGTGGACCGTCCAGGTCGCCCTGTCGACCTTCCTGACGGCGCAGACCATCAACCTGCACGAGCTCTTCCTTGCGGCGGCCGTCTCGATCGCACCGCTGGTCCTGGTCTTCGTGTTCCTGCAGCGCTACCTCGTGCAGGGTGTAGCCGAGACGGGCATCAAGGGCTGATCCACCGGGTGGGCTGACCGCCGGCGCCGAGCGCCGGGGAGGGCACGGGGGCGACCGATCGACGTCCGCCGAAGCGAGGTTGCCGAAACGGGACTGCAACACACCTGACACTCGTCTGAACTGTCCGTTGCCGAGACTGACACCTGAGCCGCAGCCCAGCCCCCGACATGCTGCGCCCAGGAAGGTGCGCCATGACGGACCAGATCACCACGCCGCCCGGTCACGACCAACCGGATCACCCCGAGCAGCACGAGCACCATGTGCTCATCGGGAGTGAGGCGACCAAGGAGACGCTGGAGGACTACACCCTCCGGTTCGCCCCGCGTCACTATCGCCGATGGTCCCCTGGGGTGGTGGCGATCTCCGCCCTCGGCGGGATCGCCTACCTGGCGGACTTCGCGATCGGCGCGAACATCGGGATCTCGTACGGCACCACGAATGCCCTGTGGGGCATCGCCGTGTTCGCGGTGGTGATCTTCCTGTCCTCGTTCCCTCTCGCCTACTACGCGGCGCGCTACAACCTCGACCTCGACCTGATCACCCGGGGCAGCGGGTTCGGCTACTACGGTTCCGTCGTCACCAACGTGATCTTCGCCACCTTCACGTTCATCTTCTTCGCCCTCGAGGGCTCGATCATGGCCCAGGGCCTGAACCTCGGTCTCGGGGTCCCCCTCTGGGCCGGCTACGCCGTCTCGACGATCATCATCTTCCCGCTGGTGATCTACGGGATGAAGGTGCTGTCCAAGCTCCAGCTCTGGACCACGCCACTGTGGTTGATCTTGATGGTGCTGCCGTTCGTGTACCTGATGGTCAGCCATCCCGAGTCCATCGACAGCTTCTTCGCCTACCAGGGCGAGGACGGCAACGGCGCGACCAACCTCGGGTCGATCATGCTCGCCGCCGGTGTCTGTCTCTCCCTGATCGCCCAGATCGCCGAGCAGATCGATTACCTGCGGTTCATGCCACCGCGGACGCCGGCCAACAATCGACGCTGGTGGACCGCGATGATCCTGGCCGGGCCCGGTTGGGTGATCTTCGGCGCACTCAAGCAGGTGATCGGGCTGTTCCTCGCGGTCTACATCATCGCGAATGTCGTGGACGGCGCGGCCATCGCCAACCAGCCCGTCTACCAGTTCCTGGAGATCTATTCCGACATCATGCCGGCGCCGGTCGCTCTGGCCCTCGCCGTGATCTTGGTCGTGATCAGTCAGGTCAAGATCAACGTCACCAATGCATACTCCGGTTCGCTGGCCTGGACGAACTCCTTCACTCGGGTCACCAAGCGTTATCCGGGCAGAATCGTGTTCCTGGCGTTCAACCTGTTGATCGCTCTGGTCCTGATGGAGGCGAACATGTTCGACTTCCTCAACACCATCCTCGGCTTCTACGCCAACTGCGGCATGTCCTGGATCGTGGTGGTCGCCTCGGACATCGTGTTCAACAAGTACCTGCTGAAGCTGTCGCCGAAGAAGCCGGAGTTCCGGCGCGGCATGCTCTACGCGATCAACCCGGTCGGTTTCGGTGCGATGCTGATCTCCGCAGGCGTTTCCATCGCGGCCTTCTTCGGCCTCCTGGGCAGCGCCATCCAGCCGTACTCGCCGCTGGTCGCGATCGGCCTGGCTCTTGTCCTGCCGCCGGTCTTCGCCATCGCGACCAAGGGCAATTACTACCTGCGCCGCACCGACGACGGCATCGATCTGCCGATGTACGACGAGCTCGGCAATCCCTCCGACGCGGTGCTGGTCTGCCACGTCTGCCGGCAGGAGTACGAGCGTCCCGACATGGTCGCCTGCGAGACCCATGACTCAGTCATCTGCTCGTTGTGCCTCAGCACCGACCGGCTCAAGGACCACGTGCTGCCGGCCAAGCCGAGGACGAGCGCGGCCGCCGAGGACGTACCGGCGGCCGTCTAGGGCTGTCGCAGCCCTCTTGCGTCAACGGTTCGCCGCGCCCGGTGCGTGCTCATTTCCCGAAAAGTGGTCACCAACAACACTGCCGTGCGGCGTGTCGCTGTTGTTGCTGACCACTTTTCGCGGGCTGGAGCGCCGGGCAGGAACGGGTCAGAGAGTGACGCCCAGCAGGGAGTCGGCGGCACGGGCGATCAGACCGGGAGCCTCGGCATCGTCGCCGTCGATGGCCAGCGACGCGCCGGCCCAGGCATCGATCGCGGCCAAGGCAGCGGGAGCGTCGAGATCTCCGGCCAGCGCGGCGCGGACGTCGGCGATCACCGGGCCGGCGCCCAGTCCGGCGTCGAGGGAAACGGCCTCGCGCCACATCGCCAACCGCTCGCCGGCGGCCGACAGGTCGGCGTCGGTGTAGGCCCAGTCCTCGCGGTAGTGGTGCGCCAGCAGCACCAATCGGATCGCCATCGGGTCCACGCCACGGGCACGGAGCTTGGAGACGAAGACCAGGTTGCCGCGAGACTTCGACATCTTCTCTCCGTCGAGGCCGACCATGCCGCTGTGGACGTACGCCTTCGCGAACGGAGCGTCGGTCGCCACCCGGCCATGCGCAGCCGACATCTCGTGGTGGGGGAAGATCAGGTCACTACCTCCGCCCTGGACATCGAAGTCGGATCCCAGTGTGTGCAGGGCGATCGCGGTGCACTCGACGTGCCACCCGGGCCGGCCCGGGCCGAACGGTGACGACCAGCTCGGCTCCCCAGGCCGTTCCAGCCGCCACAGCAGGCTGTCCAGAGGCTGCTTCTTGCCCGCCCGCTCGGGATCGCCACCGCGCTCGGCGAACAGGGCCAGCGCGTCTGGCTCGGACAGTCTCGACACCGACCCGAACAGCGGATCGGCCGACTCCGGGAAGTAGAGGTCGGGATACTCGTCGTCGACGACGGCGTACGTCGCCGACCGGCGCTGCAGCTCCTCGATCAGCCCGGTGATGATGGGAATCGCCTCCACGGCACCGACATAGTCCCGCGGCGGCAACACGTTCAACGCGGACATGTCCTCGCAGAACAGGTCGATCTGGCTCTGCGCAAGCTCCGTCCAGTCGACCCCGGTCGCCGTGGCGCGCTCGAGCAGCGGGTCGTCGACATCGGTGATGTTCTGGACGTAGTGCACGTCCAAGCCGGAGTCGAGCCAGACCCGCTGCAACAGGTCGAACGAGACGTACGTGTTCGCGTGCCCGACATGGGTCGCGTCGTAGGGGGTGATGCCGCAGACGTAGAGCCGGGCGGTGCCCGCCTCCGGACCTGCCTTCACCAGCGACTGCGTTGCGGTGTCGAAAATCATCGGCCGGGGGATCATCGGTCGAGACCCCGGGCCCGGATCCTCGAGCCGCGAGTACGGACGCGTCTGCCAGGCCTGCATGCGGCCACCTTATCCGGCCGGTCGGGACCGTCCGGCGCATCTCGATCCGGCCAGAACGATCCAGCGAGAACGATCCGACGCGAACGGTCAGAATGGCATCATGCCTGCTCAGCCCGGACCCAGTCTGGCGATCGCTCTGATCGTGATCTTGGCGATGGCGATCACCGCGTCGTTCGTCGGCCGGCTCCGGCTCGAGCGCCGGTTCGCCACTGCTGCGCTCCGCGCGGTGATCCAGCTGGCCGTGGTCTCCACCGTGATCGCTGCAGTGCTGGTCCATATCGCCTGGTCCGCGCTGTTCGCCCTCGTCATGATGGGCGTTGCCGTGGCCACGGCGTCAGGCCGGATCGGTGCACGCCGGGCGTGGCCCTGGGTGGCGGTGGCGATCGCCTCGGGCGTCATCCCGGTGCTGATCGTGATCTTCGCCTCGGGCGCGGTCCCACTCACCGGAGCCGGCCTGGTGCCGATGGCCGGGATCATCATCGGCGGCGCCATGACGGCGACCTCGCTGGCCGGTCGCCGGGCGTTCGCTGCCCTGCGCGACGAGCACGGGACGTACGAAGCCGCGCTGTCGATCGGCCTACCCCGGGCCTCGGCGGTGACCGAGGTCGTCGAACGGCACCTGCCGGAGGCGCTCGTGCCGGGACTGGACCAGACCAGAACGGTCGGCCTCGTGACGCTGCCGGGCGCGTTCGTCGGCGTGCTCCTGGGCGGCGGCACCCCCCTCCAGGCAGGCGCCGCGCAGATCCTGGTGCTCGTCGGTCTGCTGGCGACCCAGAGCATCACCGTGGTCGTTGCCTATCGGCTGATCCGCTCCGCCCGGCTGCTCCCGGCTGACCTGAAGGACCGGCTGGTGGAGTAACCCACTCGCATCCCTCCCTCTGCCCAGCAAGATTCCTCCCCGAAAAGTGGTCGCAAACAACAACTTCTGTCGGCGTGTCGATGTTGTTCGCGCCCACTTTTCGGGGACTGGAGGCGGGGCAAGGAAGGCTGGCTGTCAGAAGGGCGGCCAGGGGATCGAGGGCCACTCGCCTCGCGCCCGCGGCAGGGTGCCCCGCCGGAGCAGCACCTCGGCCCGTCGGACCATCGCCTCGATCTCGTCCTCGCTCAGCAGCTCGGCGAGCGCGGTCGGGCCGTCGTCGCGCGCCCGCGCGATCAGCACCCGCTCACCGTCGGTCAGCTCCGAACCCGCCCAGCCCCAGAGCAGGGTGCGCAACTTCGTCTCGACGTGGAAGCAGATGCCGTGGTCGACGCCGAACACCCGGCCGCCACTGGCAAGGATGTGGCCGCCTTTGCGATCGGCGTTGTTCGCGAGGCAGTCGAACACCGCCATCCGCCGTAGGGCCGGGTCGTCGGCGTGGATGACCGACACCGACCGCTCGTCGGCGTCCAGCCCGTCGACACAGGCGAACCAGCCCGCTCGGGGCAGCGAACGGGTTGGCACCAGGTCGACCATCGACTCGTTGTCGACGTCGGTCGTCTCCACCCAGACCTGCAGCGATCCGGTGCCGAAGGGGCCGTCGGCCAGTACCGTCACGGGCACCACGTCGAAACCCGCGGCCCGCGACAGCTCGTACGCCGCCACTTCGCGCAGTCCCAAGGTGTGACGAGGAAAGTCCCACAGCGGCCGCTCTCCCTGGATCGGCTTGTAGACGCAGTCGACATCGCCGTCATCGGTGCTGAGCTTCGCGAGGAACGTGGCGTTGGAGGCCTGCACCAGCCGGCCGACGATCTCCAGCTCACCGTCGGCCAGCACGGTGATCAGCGCCGGGTGCTCCGGCGGCTGCTCGCACGCGGGCTCGGTCATCCGTCCCGGCTCAGAACAGTGGCCGACGGTACCCGTTGGCCCGCGGGCAGATGTGCCCGTCGGGATCCAGCGGCTGCAGGCAGAACGGGCAGGCCGGCCGCCCGGCCTGGACGAGGGCTTGCGCCCGGGCGACGAAATCGCGGGCGTACGACGCGGTGATCTTCACGACGAACACCTCGTCGGCGTCGATCGCCGTCTCCGCCTCCTCGGCCGTGGTCGCCTCGTCGGGGAGATCCTCGGCGGGTTCGTCCTCGCCCTCGACGTTGGAGAACAGCTCGATCACGATCCGGTCGATCGTCGGGTCCCAGGCGATGGTCATCGTGCCGACCCGGAACTCCTCGGTGATGGGGGCGTCGAGCGGTTGGGTGTCGCTGGGCGCGTTGCTGGCCGGCGGGACCTCGGGCGCCGTTCCGCTCCGGCGCCGCACCTCGTCCAGCACCCGGTCGAGGTGGTCGGCCAGCACCGAGACCTGCTGCTTCTCCAGCCCGACACTGGTGATCCGGTTGCCCTCCCGAGCCTGCAGGAAGAAGGCGCGATCGCCGGGCTGACCGACGGTGCCGGCAACGAACCGGTCCGGAGCGTCGTAGCGGTGCACGAGGATCGCCATGCCGCCCAGACTAACCCGGCGCGAGCCCGGGTCGGAGACCGTGCGCGAGCGTGGTTAGGCGAGCGGATGCCAATTCAGGCCAGTTGGTCGTCTGCGCCCAGGCCTCCCCCCACGGTGGCACCGGGATCGGCCGCGGGCCGTCGCGAGCGCGTCTTCTTCTTCGGCGGCGGAGCCAGCAGCTTGCCGAGGTCGGCATTGGTGGAGTTGGTGGTGATCACGTACGGCCTCGAGTCGGTGTAGCGCACGATCGAGACCGACGCAGGGTCGACCAGAATGCGCTGGAAGGCGTCGAGGTGCATGCCGAGAGCATCGGCCAGGATCGCCTTGATCACATCCCCGTGCGACACCGCGGCCCAGACAGCGTGAGGTCCGTGCGCGGAGGTCAACCGGGTGTCCCAGGTCCGGATGGCGGTCGTCGCCCGGGCGGCCATCTCGCTCATCGCCTCCCCGTTCGGGAAGCGTACGGCCGACGGCTGGGTCTGCACGGTCGACCAGAGCTTCTCCTTGACGAGCTCGGCGAGCTTGCGTCCTGTCCAGTCCCCGTAGCCACACTCGGTCAGTGCGCGCTCGGGCTGCACCTCGACCGGCGCACCGTGCGCCATCACGACGGCGTTCGCGGTCTGCCGACACCGCCGCAGGGGCGAGCTCACCACGACCGCGAGCGGAACGTCGCTCAGCCGCAGCCCCAGGTCGGCGACCTGCCGGCGACCCACCTCGTCGAGCTCGACGCCAGGCGTGCGCCCCGCCAGCACACCCGAGGTGTTGGCGCTGGTCCGGCCATGGCGGATCAGGACGACCGTTGTCATGGTCCCGAGCGTAACGGTGGCGGATAATTCGATGGCGGGACTCGGCGAGGCTCCGGACACTGGAGCGATGAGGGAGGTCGAGGTCCGCGAAGCGACCGTGGCGGACGCCACAGGGCTCGCTCGCGTACAGACGCAGAGCTGGCGCGAGGCGTACGAAGGTCTGGTCTCGGCCCGCTTCCTGAACGCGTGGCACGTCGCCCCCCAGCTCTGGACCGGTCGGCTGACACAGTCCGGACCGCAGACGGCGACGTTCGTGGCGGTCGCTGATTCGCACGTCGTCGGTTTCGCCGGCGTCGGCCCGGGACTATCACCTGCCGGCGATCCGCGACTGGGGCAGCTGTACACGCTCTATCTGCTGGCGCAGTGGTGGGGCACCGGCCTCGGTCATCGGCTGCACACCGCGGCGCTCGACGCCCTGACGAGCGCGGGCTACGAGCACGCGGTGCTCTGGGTCCTGGACGGCAACAGCCGAGCGAGCGCGTTCTACCAGCGCCACGGCTGGCGCTTCGACGGCGGGTGTCGGATCGAGCGGATGGGGGACGAGCCGCTCCGCGAGCTGCGGATGAGCCGCCGGTTGGAACCAGAAGAAGAGCGCGCTGAGCTCGTTGGAATTCATGCGCGCTGAGCCTGTCGAAGCGCAGCTGGACCCGCGATCAGCCGAGCGGTAGCTCGCGATAGCGACCGCGCAGATGGGTCAGGACGTCGTCGGCGCCGCTGTCGACGTACGCCTCGACGCAGCGCCCACGGAAGGCTCGGGCCCAGCCCAGTCGGCCGGCGGTGTCGGTCAGCTCCAGCCCGAGCCAGCCGACGGCATCGGCAAGCACCGGTCCCCAGCGCGTCTCGCGCCACTCCGCGAGCCGGAACGCACCACCCGGGGCCGGTGCCAGCCCGGCGAACGCCTCGGCCAGATTGCGATGATTCCAGCTCAACAGGCTGACCGCGACCGTTCCGGTCCGCTCGGCCAGGTCGGCGAGCTCGGACTCCTCGTCGACCAGCCCGAGCACTTCCGATGGAACGCCATCGGCGACCAGCATCGAGGAGACCGTCCAGCCTGCCCGCCGCTGCTCGTGCTGGGCGCACCACAGGGTGACCGGCTGAGCCATCCGGCCACGAAATCGGCGCAGCGGATCGCGATCGCCTTCGGCGGGAAGGAACGGATGCTCGCTGTGAATGCTCACGGCCCGAGTCTGCCTGGGCGTGATCCTCGTCTCGACAACGCGCCCTTGCACGAGCTCAGGAGCACATCCGCGCGCTCTGCGGTCTAGTGTGGTCGGCGTTTGTGTCCGGCCGCAGGTATGGGAGTGATCGATGGGCTGGCTAGAGGCCTTGGTGCTGGGCATCGTGCAGGGACTGACAGAGTTCTTGCCGATCTCCTCCAGCGCCCACCAGTCGATCGTCGGGCAGTTCTTCGGCGGCGAGGACCCGGGCGCGGCGTTCACCGCAATCACTCAACTGGGGACCGAGGCAGCGGTGATCATCTACTTCCGCCACGACATCGCGCTGATCATCAAGAACTGGGTGCTGGCCCTGATCGGCAAGATCCCGCGAAACGACCCCGAGGCCCGGATGGGCTGGCTCGTCATCATCGGCTCGATCCCGATCATCGTGCTCGGACTCCTGTTCCAGGACCAGATCGAGTCCGGCCTGCGCAACCTGTGGATCACCGTAGCCATGCTGGCCGGGGTGGGCATCGTGATGGGCGTCGCCGACCGGACCGCCCGCAACCAACGGACCCTGGAGAAGCTCAGCTGGCCGCACGGGTTGATCTACGGTTTCGCCCAGGCACTCGCCCTGATCCCGGGGGTGTCCCGGTCCGGCGCGACGATCACTGCAGGTCTGTTCATGGGCTACCGGCGCGAGGCGGCCGCGAAGTACTCATTTCTGCTGGCCATCCCGGCCGTGGTGGGGTCGGGACTGTTCCAGCTGCTCGACATCGGCAACGATCCGGTCCAACCTGCTTGGGGGCCGATCGCCCTGGCCACGGTCGTCTCGTTCGTGATCGGGTACGCGGTGATCGCCTGGCTGCTGCGCTACATCAGCACCCACAACTTCATGCCGTTCGTGATCTATCGGCTGGCAGTGGCCGCGCTGGTGGCGATCCTGCTGCTCACCGGGGTTCTGGTGCCGCTGCCGCAGGGCTGAACGGGCGGGCACCTGATTCTCACCCACTCGTCGCGTTCGAAGGGGCTGTTTCGCTCCTGCCAGCGGCACGAGCGGGAGAAAATCAGGTTCAAAGGCCTGCAAGCTCGAAGGCCTTCGCGACCGCGGTCAGTGTGGCGAGCTTCTCCTCGAGCGTGCTCCCATACGGAGCGATCGCACACGTGGTGACCCCTGAGATGGCCAGCACGCCGAGCCGCTCGGCGATTCTTTCCACTGGCCCGAGCAGGGACGTGGAGTCGATGAACTCGTACGGCACCGCCGCCATCGCGTCGCGGTGCCGACGGGCCAGGAAGTGGTCCTGGACTTCCGCGGCCGCGTCGCCGTAGCCCATCCGCACCGCGAGCGAGTAGTAGAAGTTCTGCTCCCGACTGCCCATCCCTCCGACATACAAGGCGGCATATTGCCGGATCGGATCCGCGCAGCGCACCGGGTCAGACCCGATCACCACCGGGACCGTCGGCACCACGTCGAAGGAGTCCATACCCTTGCCCGCTCGCTCACGACCGAGCAGGATCCGGCCCAGCAGCTCCTCGGCATGGTCCGGAGAGTAGAAGATCGCCAGCCAACCGTCCGCGATCTCCCCAGACAGCTCGAGGTTCTTCGGCCCGACGGCGGCCAGATAGATCGGGATGTCAAGGCGTTGGGGCGCGATCGTGAGCTTGAGAGCCTTGCCGGGTCCGTCGGGCAACGGCAGCCGGTAGTGGTCCCCGTCGTAGGAGACCGTCTTCCGGGCGAGCGCGGTCCGGACGATGTCGACGTACTCACGGGTGCGGCCCAGCGGCTTGTCGAAGCGGACGCCGTGCCAACCCTCCGACACCTGCGGACCCGAGACGCCTAGTCCAAGTCGGAATCGACCTCCGCTCAGCAGGTCGAGGCTTGCGGCAGTCATCGCCGTCATCGCGGGCGTACGCGCCGGGATCTGCATGACCGCCGAACCGACGTCGATCCGGTTGGTCTGACCGGCCAGCCAGGAGAGCACGGTCGGACTGTCCGAGCCGTACGCCTCCGCCGCCCACACCACGTCGAAGCCGAGGTCCTCGGCATGTCGGGTGAGGGCGAGCTGCCCGCGAGGGTCGTCGGAGCCGACCAGGTAGCCGAGGTTCAGGCCGAGGCGCATGAGGCCCACGGTAACGGCCCGTCCGCGGCCGGACGGCGGCCCGTTACTGTCGCCTGCATGGAAATCCGGCGGGTGGGTGCGAGCGGACTGCAGGTTTCGCGCCTGGGGCTGGGCACCATGACCTGGGGTCGCGACACTCCGGACACGGAGGCTCGGGCACTGCTCGAGATGTTCTGTGCCGCCGGTGGGACATTGATCGACACGGCGGCTGCGTACGGCGGGGGCGACGCCGAGCGGCTGATCGGGAGGCTCGTCGGCGAGGTGACTCGGCGCGAGGAGATGGTGATCGCCACCAAGGCGGGGTTCGTGATCCGGGGTGGGAAGCGGATCGTCGACACGTCCCGCCGCGCGCTGCTGCGCGACCTGGAGGGATCGCTGGCACGACTCGGTACGGACTACGTCGACCTGTGGCAGGTGCACGCCTGGGGGGATGCGCCGCTGGAGGAGACGCTGAGCGCGCTGGACTTCGCGGTCGAACGTGGCTGGGCACGCTACGTCGGGC
The DNA here is from genome assembly GCA_963797165.1 of uncultured Actinomycetota bacterium. Lineage (GTDB taxonomy): Bacteria > Actinomycetota > Actinomycetes > Propionibacteriales > Propionibacteriaceae > Microlunatus. The sequence goes on along the minus strand of CAWCOM010000003.1, from coordinate 81,965 downwards.
TCTCGAACTTCGTCGGTTGGCAGACCGCACAGGCCGCGACCTGGCAGCAAGCGGTGCCCGGCCGGGCTCAGATCGTGAGCTCACAGGTGGAGTACTCACTGCTCGCCCGGCGGGCCGAGGTCGAGGTCCTGCCAGCTGCGAAAGCGTTCGGGCTCGGCATGTTCCCCTGGTCGCCACTCGCTCGCGGGGTGCTGACCGGGCAGTATCGCGGTGGCGTGCCACGCGGTTCGCGGGCCGCGTCCGACCACTTCTCCTGGTTCGTCGAGCCCTACCTGGAGCAACGCTCACGTGGCGTGGTCGAGGCCGTGGCCCGGGCGGCGGAAGGGCTGGAGATGTCGCCGCTGCAAGTCGCCCTGCTGTGGGTACGCGATGCTCCGGGGGTGACCGCACCCCTGCTCGGCGCTCGGACCGCCGGCCAACTGGCGCCCGCGCTCGCAGCCGAGGAGCTCTCGCTGCCGTCCGAGATCGCCTCCGCGCTGGACGATGTGTCGGGCGGTCCCAACGCGGCTCGGCCCCAGCCGTCGTCCGGGACGTGACCGATCCACCGGAGTTCGCCCCGTGGAGGTGGATCTGCCCCGGCTGCAGCTGGGGCAGACTCACGCGGGTGGGGCGAACTCGGGTGAACTAATCAGTCAGCCGACCTCGTGCAGCACGCCCGCGATGTCGAGCTCGAGGCGCCTGGTCAGTCCGAGTCGCTCCAGGAACTCGTCGTCGTGGCTGACCACGAGCAAGGCCCCGCGATAGGCAGCGAGAGCGTCGACGAGCTGGTCCACGCTGGTCAGGTCCAGGTTGTTGGTCGGCTCGTCGAGGATCAGCAGCTGCGGTGGCGGGTCGGTGAGCAGCAGCCGGGCGATCGCCACCCGAAATCGCTCGCCGCCCGACAGTGAGCCGACCGGACGCTCGACCGCGTCGCCGCGGAGCAGGAACCGGGCCAGTCGCGATCGCACCTCACCCGGGGTGACGGTCGGTGCGCCGTCTCGTACGTTGTCCAAGACCGACCGGTCGTCATCCAGGCCGTCGAGTCGCTGGCGCAGATAGCCGACGCGCGTGATGTGGACCCGCCCTTGGGCCACCCCGCGCGACTCGTTCGTCGCCGGTCGTGAATCCGGTGCCAGCTCCCCTGCTGCAGGCTCGCCGACCATCGTCTCGAGCAGCCGCGTCTTGCCGATCCCGTTCGGACCGACCACTCCGATCCGCTCCGGGCCCTGGATGACCAGGACCCGACCGTCGGTCCCGGACAGCTCGGCCACCCGGCGGCCGGGAGCGAGGCCAGGATCGGCCAGGTCGACGTGGATCCGAGTTTCTGCGCGCACCCGATCCGCGGCGGCGGCTGCGTCTCGTCGGGCCTGCTCGACCTTCTCCCCCATCTCGGTTCGCAATCTTCCGGCGGAGACCTGGGCAGCTCCGCGTCGACCGTGGGCGATGATCTTGGGCACCCGCTTCTCCCGCTCGGCGGTCCGTGCGGTCCGCCGCCGCCGGGCCAGCTTGGTTTCTGCCTCGATCCGTTGCCGTTTCTCGACCTCGAGAACCTGCTCGGCGGCGCGTTGGGCCTGGTGAGCCGCGGTCTGCTCGGCCTCGACCTGCTCGACGTAGGCGCTGTACGGGCCGCCGTACGTCGCCAACCGACCGTCGTAGAGCTCGGCGATCGCGTCCATCCGCTCCAGCAGCGCGATGTCGTGGCTGACCACGACGAACGTGCCCCGCCAGGAAGCGACGAGGTCGTAGAGCCGCCCGCGGGCATCTCGGTCGAGGTTGTTGGTCGGCTCGTCCAGCAGCGTGATCGGTGATCCACCGAGCCGTAGGCCCGCGATCGCCACCAGGACGGCCTCCCCGCCGGACAACCGGGCCACCGGCCGCTCGAGATCTCCGGCACTCAGACCGATGGTGTCGAGGACCTTTTCGGCCCGAGCCTCGATGTCCCAGTCGGCTCCGATGACATCGAACAGGTCAGCAGCGGCGTCACCGCCTTCGACGGCGCTGATCGCATCGAGGATGGCTCGAATGCCGAGCAGGTCGGCGACGGTCCGGTCGGTCTCCAGGGTGAGCGTCTGCGGAAGGTACGCGATATCGCCGTCGGCGGTGACGGTCCCGGTGGTCGGAGTGAGCTGCCCGGCGATCAGCCTGAGCAACGTCGACTTCCCGGAGCCGTTGACCCCGACCAGACCCGTGCGACCGTGGCCGAAAGCGGCACCGAGGTGCTCGAGAGCAATGGATCCGTCGGGCCAGATGAACCCGAGGTCGTTCAGGACGATCGATGAGAGAGCTGCAGGCACGGTTTCTCCCGGAGGTGCGAATGCGCAGACTCCGGGTCGGAGTCAGCGCAGGGACAGGGGCGCGAAACCGTGCAGCTTCAACGGAACCTCACTCATCGGGGACGTCATCGAGTCTGACACGTCGGGCCCCCGAGATTCAAACGCGATTGCGCGACGTCAGATGCTCCGCAGATTCTGCGACGGTCCACTCGCGCGCCCGTCAAGATCATCTTGGAACGACTGCGGAGCATCTGACGTCGAGGAAGTTGTCCACAGGTTTGCGACAACCCCGAGTGTCGTCCACAGATCCTTCTCCGGGCGGCACGAATCGCCTTGTTCTACGCAGTGTCTGGACATGGACCAGATCGACTATCTCCTATCGAGCAGCGGCGGTGTCATCGCGCGGAGCGCTCATCGCGACCTCCGCAACCTCCTGGATTCCGCTATTCGCTCCGGTCGGCTGCTTGTGCTGCACCCCGGCACCTACTGTCGACCCGACGATCGCGATCGATGGGAGGTTCGGATCCTGGCGGCCGCGTTGTGGGCCGGCCCCGACGCGGTGCTGACTCGTCATGCCGCCGCGAGACTGACCTTCGCGCCGATGATCCGGATCCCGCTCCTGGTGATCGCGCTCCCGTCGACCGTGCGCCGATCCGCGCCCGGAATCCGCTTCGAGCGGCGTGTGATCCCACCCGATCTGATCGCTCGGCACGGCCCGATTGCCGTGACGAAGCCCAGCCTGACGGCCGTGGACCTCGCCGACAGTCGCGAAGGCGGGGCGAGCATCGATGAGGTGCTCAGAACCCGATCTGGAACGCTCGCCGAGATGTGGCATGCCCTTGCGATGACGCCCGGCCGCCCTGGCAACGCGATGCGGCGCAAGCTGCTCTGTGAGTCCCGCCACGAACCGTGGTCGGAGCCGGAACGCGAGGCGCACCGGCTGCTCGACGACGCCGGCCTCGTCGGCTGGGTCACCAATGCCAGGGTGCTCACCTATTGCGTGGATGTCCTGTTCGAGGCCGCCATGCTCGTCCTCGAGATCGACGGCTGGGAGGTGCACGGCACCCGCGAGTCGTTCGAGGCGGACCGTCGTCGTCGCAACGAGCTCGAGCTCGCGGGTTACACGGTGCTCAACTTCACCTGGCGACAGCTCGTTGACGACCCTGCGTGGGTGATCGACTGTGTGCTGCGGGGACTGGGATACGACAGATGCTCCACCGCGCGACCAAGTTGATCTTGCCCCGCCTGAAACACGCCAGCCCAATGAATCGGCGGAGCATCTGCCGTCGGGGCCTGAGAGCGCACCGTTTCCCGCGGCGACGAGAATGTGCGGGTGAGCGTCCAGCCGACCGAGTCCCGATCCGACAGACTGGCCCTGATCGTCCGGGGCGGCTGGGAGGGTCATGCGCCGGTGGAGGCGACGGATCTGTTCCGTCCCTTCCTAGTGGAGCAGGGCTTCGAGGTGCGCGTCGAGAACTCGCCCGCCGTCTACGCCGACGCGGGCGTGATGGCCGACATCGACCTGATCGTGCAGTGCATGACGATGAGCACGATCGAACGGGACGAGTTCATCGGCTTGCGGGCGGCCATCGAGGCCGGCACGGGAATCGCCGGCTGGCACGGTGGAATCGCCGACTCATACCGGAACACCAGTGACTACCTGCACCTGATCGGGGGCCAGTTCGCCTGCCACCCAGGGAAGCACCCCAGCGAACAGGGTGAACCGGGCGACGCGTCCAACAACTTCTTGCCCTATCGGATCGAGATCCGACCGGAGCATGCCGATCATCCCATCGTGGCCGGCGTGGAGGATTTCGACCTGTTCACCGAGCAGTACTGGGTGCTGGCCGACGACTACATCGACGTGCTGGCCACCACTACTCTCGCAGCGCGGCCGTGGGATCCGTGGCACCGGCCGGTCACCTCGCCCGCCGTCTGGACCAGAGAGTGGGGGAAGGGTCGGATCTTCGTGGCCACCCCGGGTCACAGCCTCGACGTCCTCCAGAACCAGAACGTCCGGACGATCATCGAAAGAGGCATCCTGTGGGCCAGCCGTTGAGGGTCGGCATGATCGGCTGCGGCGCGATCTCCGGGCAGTACCTGGCTACGATCGCCCGGCTGCCGCAGCTCGAGCTGGCTGCGGTCGCCGATCGTGACCAGACACGCGCGGATCGCGTGGCGACTGAGCAAGGTGTCCGCGCCCTTGGTGCGAGCGATCTGCTGGCCGACCCGGACATCGATGCGGTGCTGAATCTGACTATCCCGGCCGCGCACGCGGACGTGGCCCTCGCCGCTATCGCCGCCGGCAAGATCGTCTACGGTGAGAAGCCGCTGGCCGCCAGCAGTGAGCAGGCCGGGCGGATCGTCGACGCCGCTTCGGCTGCGGGGGTGCGGATCGCCTGCGCGCCGGACACCGTCCTCGGCACCGGCATCCAGACGGCCAGACGGGCGATCGACGACGGACTGATCGGTACGCCGGTGGCCGCGTCCGCCACGATGGTCACGCCCGGTCACGAGCGCTGGCACCCGGACCCGGACTTCTACTACCAGCCCGGTGGTGGCCCGTTGCTCGACATGGGCCCCTACTACGTCACCGCCTTGATCACGTTGCTCGGGCCGGTCGCGGAGGTCGTCGGGATGTCCAGCCGGTCCCGCGACGTGCGAACGATCGGCAGCGGCCCCAGGGCCGGCTCGGAGGTGCCCGTTGCGATCGACACCCATGTGACCGGATTGCTCCGACACGTCAACGGTGCCCTGTCCACTCTGATCATGAGCTTCGACCTGGTCGGCACGCATGCGCGCCCGATCGAGGTGCACGGTGACCTCGGCTCGCTGAGCGTCCCCGATCCGAATCGGTTCGAAGGGTCGGTGGAACTTCGCCGTCTCGGTGACTCGGGTTGGGTGGATCTCCCGGTCAGCGCCGGTTACCTGGGTGCATCGCGTGGCTTCGGGCTGGCGGACCTGGCCCTTACCCAGCCGGACATCGAGCCGCGTACGAACGGGGCGCTCGCGCTGCACGTGCTCGACGTCATGCACTCCCTGCTGCTCGCCGCGCGCGATCGTCGGACGATCTCGGTCACCTCGACCGCCGAGCGTCCCGAGCCGGTGCCCCTGAGCGATCTGATGAAGTTCGGTTAGCCGGCAGTGTCGAGAGACAACGCGGCTCCGGCGGCGGAGACGACGGCGAACCGTTCTCCGATCCGGCGATGGGTCTCGGCGTCGGGGTGCAGGCCGTCGGGCAGCGGCAGCTCCGTCGCGTCGGCAGGGCCGTACAGATCGAGCCCGTCGAGATAGTGCAGGTCGCGGTCGTCGGCTCTGCGCTGCTCCAGAGATTTGACGAGTTCGACCCCGCCGAGCTCGGCGGCGATCACCGGCCAGCTGCCGGTCGCGAGCGTAGTCGTCAGGCCCCCGCCAGGGCTAGCTGTGCTCGACCGCCGCTCGCTCGACCGGGAGGGCGGCGACGTACCGCTCGACGAAGGCATCGAAGCCGGCCACGTCCACGGAATCGGGTTCGGCCGTCTCGAGCTCGACGTGGGCGAATACCTCGGTCTCCAAGAACTCGGCCAGACTCTGCTCGGGCGCGTGATGGGCGAGAAACGCTGCCAGCACGGCGATTCCCCACGCACCGCCCTCCGCTGCGACCTCGCCCACCGACACCGGGGTGTCGATGGCCGCCGCCAGGAAGCGCTGTGCCACGCCTTTGGTCTTGAACAACCCGCCGTGGGCGAACATCCGATCCAGTCGTACGCCCTCGGCCTTTTGCAGCACGTCCATCCCGATTCGCAATGTGGCCAGGGACGCGAAGAGCTGCGTCCGCATGAAGTCGCCCAGAGTGAAGGCGCTGTCCGGGGAGCGGAGGAACAGCGGCCGACCCTCGTGGAGCTCGGTGATCGGCTCTCCGGACAGATAGTTGTAGGCCATCAGCCCACCGCCATCGGGTGCCCCGTCCAGCGCCGCGCTGAACAGCGTCTCGAAGATCGCCGAGGAGTCGGCCTCGACACCCAGCGCTGCGGCGAACTCCGCGAAGACACCGACCCAGGAGTTCAACTCGCTCGCACCGTTGTTGCAGTGCACCATCGCCACCAGATCGCCAGCGGGGGTGGTGACCAGGTCCAGCTCGCGATGGACCCGGCTGAGCTCGTGCTCGAGCACGACCATCGCGAAGATGCTGGTGCCCGCACTCACATTGCCGGTGCGTGGAGCCACCGAGTTCGTCGCCACCATCCCCGTGCCTGCGTCTCCTTCCGGCGGGCACATCACAGCACCTGGACGGAGCCGCCCGGTCGGGTCGAGCAGCTCTGCACCTGCTTCGGTGAGCTCTCCTGCGCTGTCCCCGGCCCGCCGGATCTCGGGCAGCAGATCGGCTGCCTTCAGCTCGACTCCGGCTTCGGCGGCGAGCCGATCGAATCGGGTCAGCATCGCCGCGTCGTAGGAACCGGTGGCGATGTCGATCGGGAACATGCCGCTGGCGTCACCGATGCCGAGCACCTGCTCGCCCGAGAGCCGGGCATGCACATACCCCGCCAGGGTGGTCAGCCGGCCGATGTCACCGACGTGATCTTCACCGTCGAGGATCGCCTGGTAGAGGTGGGCGATGCTCCATCGGTGCGGGATGTTGTGTCCGAGCGCGGCACTGAGTCGCTCGGCCGCCTCGCCGGTGTTGGTGTTGCGCCAGGTGCGAAACGGCGTCAGCAGCTTCCCGTCCCCATCCAGGGCGAGGTAGCCGTGCATCATGGCCGAGACACCGAGCGCCCCGACACTGGTCAGCTGTACGCCGTAGCGCTCCGCCACGTCGGCCGCCAATCCGACGTAGCAGCCCTGGAGTCCGGTCCAGACCGCGTCCAGAGAGTACGTCCAGAGCCGGTCGACGAACTGGTTCTCCCAGTCGTGACTGCCGACGGCGAGGGGCGCGTGGTCCTCGGTTCCGATCAGCACCGCCTTGATCCGGGTTGACCCCAGCTCGATGCCGAGGGCCGTGCGACCCTGCGTGATCACCTCGCGCGCGTCCGACGCCATCTCCTCAGAGATCCCTTCTGCCTAGAAGCCTTGTGCCAGACGGTAGTAGGCCTGGTTCCAGCGAATCCGATCGGCGAAGTCGCGCCGGTTCGTCGAGCCGTCGATGATCAACAGCTCGACCCCGAGCAGGTTGGCGAAGTCGACGAGCTGGTCGGTGTCGACGGCCGTCGAGAGGACAGTGTGGTGCGGACCGCCGGCAGTGATCCACGACTCTGCCGATGTCGCCAGGTCCGGCTTCGGCTCCCAGACGGCGCGCGCGACCGGCAGCTTCGGCAGTGGCTCATTCGAAGGCACCACGTCGACCTCGTTCAGCACCAGGCGGAATCGGTCGCCCAGATCACAGATGCCCAGTACGGTTGCCGGCCCGGACCCTGCGTCGAAGACCAGCCGGACCGGATCCTCCCGGTCGCCGATGCCGAGCGGATGGATCTCGACCCGAGGCTTGTCCGCCGCGATGCTCGGGCACACCTCGAGCATGTGCGCTCCCAGGATCTTCGGCGTTCCTGGCCCGAGGTGATAGGTGTAGTCCTCCATGAAGGACGTGCCGCCCGGCGCGCCGGCACCGATCGCCTTGATCGTGTGCAGCATGACGGAGGTCTTCCAGTCGCCCTCGCCGCCGAACCCGTACCCCTCGGCCATCAGCCGTTGCACTGCCATCCCCGGCAGCTGGCGCAGCCCGCCGAGGTCCTCGAAGCTCGTGGTGAAAGCACCGAAACCACCCTCGGTGAGGAACGAGCGCAGGCCTCCCTCGATCTTCGCGCTGTAACGCAGGGAGTCGTGTCGATCGCCACCCGTGCGCAGCTCCGGCGCGATCTCGTACGCATCCGCGTACTGGTCCAGCAGGTCGTCGACCTCCGCCTCGGACACCGCATCCACGCGTTCGACCAGGTCGTTGACGCCGTACGTGTTCACCGACACCCCGAACCGCAGCTCGGCCTCGACCTTGTCGCCCTCGGTGACCGCGACGTTGCGCATGTTGTCACCGAACCGAGCAAGCTTCAGGCTGCGGATCGCTGCGATGCCGCAGGCGGCCCGCTGCCAGCCCGCGATCCGGGCCTGGGTGGTCGGATCGGACACGTGGCCGGCGACGGTGGTCCGTGGCACGCCGAGCCGGGTCTGGATGTAGCCGAACTCCCGGTCGCCGTGTGCGGCCTGGTTCAGGTTCATGAAGTCCATGTCGATCTCGGCCCACGGCAGTGACACGTTCGCCTGCGTGTGCAGGTGCAGGAACGGGGTCTTCAATGCGTCGAGCCCGGTGATCCACATCTTGGCCGGGGAGAACGTGTGCATCCAGGCGATCAGGCCGATGCAGTCCGGGTCGGCATTGGCCGCCATGATGATCTTGTGGATGGCACCGGAGTCGGTGAGCACCGGCTTCCACTCCACCGGCACCGGGATCGTGTCGGCGTCGTTGAGCGCTTCCACGATGGCGCGCGACTGCTGCTCGACCTGGGCCAGGGTCTCCGGTCCGTAGAGCCCCTGGCTTCCGGTGAGGAACCACACAACTGCGTTGGTGTTCATGATCAGCTCTCCTGAGCGGTCTGGCCGTAGACGTTCTGATAGCGGGCGTACAGCGAGTCGATGTCGGACTGCGCGATCGTGAGTGGCTCGCCGAGCTGACGGGCGATGTGCACCGTACGAGCGACCTCCTCACACATCACCGCCGCCTTCACGGCGTCCTCGGCGGTCCTGCCGATGGTGAACGGCCCGTGGTTGCGCATCAGGACGGCCGGCGATCGATGATCGCGGAGCGTTTCGACGATCCCCCGTCCGATCGAGTCGTCGCCGATCAGTGCGAACGGGCCGATCGGGATCTCCCCGCCGAACTCGTCGCCCATCATCGTCAGCACACAAGGGATCGCCTCGCCGCGGGCGGCCCAGGCCGTTGCGTACGTCGAGTGGGTGTGCACCACGCCGCCGACCTCCGGCAGGTGGGCGTAGACATAGGCATGCGCCGCCGTGTCCGACGACGGTGAGCGCTCCCCGTCGACGAGATTCCCCTCGAGATCGGTGACCACCATCGCCTCCGGCGTCAGCTCGTCGTAGCCGACTCCGGAGGGTTTGATCACCAGCAGGTCGTGGCCGGGAACCCGGGCCGACACGTTGCCGGCGGTCCAGACGACGAGTCCCCAACGCGGCAGCTCCGCGTGCAACCTCGCCACTTCGGCCCGCAGCGTGGCGACGGTGTCGGCGATATCGGCGGCGATGGTCATCGGTCCCCATTCGACAGGGTGAGCGTTAACACCGTCCGATCATGCCTGCTGTCCGGCGCCGATGTCAAAGCCCGATCGACGACGCACCTGAGCCGAGCCAGACGATGACGTCTCAGCACCACAAAGCAGGCGTGTTGCCGTTAACATGACGATCGTTGCTCGATCGAGGAGGCGCCGGGGATGTCTGAGCCCGCTCCGCTCTTACGCCCGCCCGTGATGCACGACGTCGCCCGCCTGGCCGGCGTATCTCACCAGACGGTCTCTCGGGTGATCAACGGCTCGCCACGGCTCCGTCCGGAGACCAGGCAGCGAGTGGAGCGGGCGATCGAGCAGCTGGGCTATCGGCCGAATACCGCGGCCCGGGCGTTGGTCAAGGGGCGCTCCGGGATCGTCGGCGTGATCGGCGTGGGTGGCACGTACTTCGGGCCCGCCAGCATTCAGCGCAGCATCGAGACCGCGGCCCGCACCCGCGGACTGTTCGCAAGCACGGTCAGCCTGACCTCGCTGACCCGCGAGCTCCTCGACGACTCGGTGGAGCACCTCCGCCGCCAAAGCGTCGAGGGCATCATCATCGTTGCCGGCCAGGACGACGCCCTCGAGGTGGCGCGCAGCCGGACCGTCGGCGTACCAATCGTGCTGGTCGAGGGCGATCTCACCCGTGCCCGCCGGACGGTCGGCGTCGATCAGGTGGCCGGGGCCCGGCTCGCCGTTCGGCATCTGCTCGAGCTCGGCCACCGCGAGATCGTCCATCTGGCGGGGCCGGCCGACTGGGCGGAGGCTCGGGCCCGACTGGACGGCTGGCGTGCGGAGATGACGGAGGCCGGTTTGCATCCGGCCGAACCGGTGCACGGTAGCTGGAGTGCTGAGTTCGGGTACGAGGCGGGTCGCCGGCTGGCCGCCGACCCGAAGCTCACCGCGGTGTTCACCGCCAACGACCAGATCGCGATCGGCCTGCTGCTGGCCCTGCACGAAGCCGGCCGACGCGTGCCGGATGACGTCAGTGTGGTGGGATTCGACGACCAGCCCGAGGCTGCTTATCTGGTGCCGCCGCTGACCACGGTCCGCCAGGACTTCGAGCAGGTCGGCGCACGTGCGGTGGCAGCGATCACCTCTGCCATTGCCGAGGCGGACGCGGAGGTCGAGAGCTCGACAGCCCGCGATCCGGGCACTCCGGAGCCGGTCGTCGCAAATCTGATCGCCCCTGAGCTGGTGGTGCGCCGCAGCACCGGTCCGGTCAGCCGCTGATTCCATGGGCCAGCCTGAACGGAGTGGCGACGAGACCCTCGGTGACTCCGACCATGTCACCGATCGCGACTGCCGCAGCTGCGCAGCCGGCGTCGGTCAGCTCACGAATGACGAGCTCCACCGCCAGCGCGCGACGTACATCCACCGCGGGTAGCTCGACCGGTCCGATCCGGCGAGCCTGGTGGCTGACGAGCTCGATCTGGACACCCGGCGGACGGCTGACGACGAGCAGCAGGACGGTGTCCCACGAGACCTCGAAAGCCGCATCGAGCCCCCCGCGACTCGACGGAAGGTCGGCGATCGCGGCGAGTTCACCGTCGCTCCCCCACCGCCGGTCCAGCTCGTCGAGCAGCATCAGACCGTCCTCCAACTGACCGGCATGAACCGCCATCACCTCGAGCTCCGCCGGAGCGCCAAGGATGAAACGAGACGCGGCGAAGTAGATCAGCGGCGACACGGCATCCTCACCGCGCGACTCGGAGGCACGGACCGACCGGGAGCTCACTGATCGGTGTCGTCGACCGTGACCGACCGCCCGATCACCGGCGACACCACGGACGTGCTCGACACGGCGACACCGCCGATCCGGGTCGTAGCCGCAGGCAGCGCGAGCGCGGGGGCGCCGAGTAGGACCGCGGTCAGGCTGAGTGCGCCGCCGGCCCGAGCGGCCGCAGCGGCGGCCATGCAGCGGCGCCGGCGGCGGAGCTCGGAGTCCTCATCGAGCTGCCTTCGTCCCGGGGGCCGCTGACGTGCCATCAGCCGGTCGACAGCCGCCGCTTCCGGGCTGTTGCTCTGCTTTCGTTGCGCGCTCCCTCGGCCGGCCATGGACCTACCCAACGCCTCGGGGCTGTGAACCAGGCGACGACATCCTGTGGACCGGCTGGGAGCCGACAGACCGCGGTCGACCCGCCTTCTTCACAGCCAGCACCCAGGAGACTCCGGGCAACCTCATGGCGTCGCGAGCTTTTCTCGTCCCAGAGCACCCACTTCGACGACGCCGTAAGGACACATCATGACGACCCGCCCGCGAGCCACCGCATCGGTCTTCTTCCGCAGCACCGGGGAGTCCTCGCGGCCACCGCGACTCCGAAAAGCGGCTGTCGGGCTGGTGGCCTCGGTCGCCCTGCTCGGCGTCGGCGCGCTCCCGGCGGCCGCAGCAGCACCCGTGTCGACGCCGGCGGCGGTCAGCCTGGCCGACTGGTCGACGGGTCAGTACGGGAATGGCGACTCAACAGGCTCGGGGGGATCCGGCGGCTGGGGCGGTTCCGACGGCTGGGGTGGTTCCGGCGGCTGGGGCGGGTCGGGCGGGTCCGACGGATCCGTCGGCACACAGACAACTGTCGACTCCCAAGCTGCGACTGCGGCCCAGTCGAAGGGCGTGGTACTGATCGACACCGTGCTGCAGTACCAGGGTGCCGAGGCGGCCGGCACCGGCGTGATTCTCACCTCCTCCGGGTCAGGTACTGACCAACTACCACGTCGTCGAGGGAGCGACCTCGATCTCGGTGACGGTCGCCAGCACCGGGAAGACGTACACCGCAACGGTCGTCGGTCACGACGAGAGCCACGACGTGGCACTGCTGCAGCTGAAGGATGCGACCGGGCTCGACACCGTGAAGGTCGACGACGACACGGTCGCCGTCGGCGACGACGTCACCGCCGTCGGCAATGCCGGCGGCACGGGCAGCCTGACCGCGGCCGATGGGACGGTCAGCTCGCTGACCGCCACGGTGACCACGGCAGCGGAGGGCAGCGTGGCATCGGAGACACTGAAGAGCATGATCGAGACCAGCGCCGACGTCGTGGCGGGCGACTCGGGTGGCCCGCTGTACGACGCCGAGGATGAAGTGATCGGTATCGACACCGCCGCCTCGTCCGGCTCGGAGATCGACGGTTACGCGATCCCGATCGACGAAGCCCTCCAGATCGTCGACCAGATCCGGTCCGGCAGCACGACCTCCACGGTGCAGGTCGGTCCCGCCGCCTTCCTCGGGGTGATGGTCAGTGACGACTCCACGACCGATCGCGGCCAGGACGATACCTACGGTTACCAATACAGCCAGGACAGCCAGGACAGCCAGGACGATGCAGTCAGCGGCGCCACTGTCAGCGGCGTCGTCGACGGCGGCCCGGCGGCGTCGGCCGGTCTCGAGGCCGGCGACGTGATCACGGGCATCGGGTCCGATCGCGTCACCTCGGCGTCGGAGGTCAGCAGCCTGCTGATGACGTACGGCGTAGGCGACAAGGTCAAGATCACCTGGACCGACACCAGCGGCGAGTCGCACACGAGCACGGTCGCTCTGGCGGCCAGTCCGGTCGCCTGAGCCGTCCCGCCGGCTGGCTAGCCGAAACTACCTGTCTGCTGCAACCAGCTCAACGACGCCGCAATGGTCGGTCGGTAGGTCTTGAAGCTGTGGCCACCCGCCGGCAGCACGATGGTGGCCACCCCGGGTGTGCCGCTGGTCTGGGCGATGAAACGCGCCCCGTCGGCGTAGGCCACGCCTCGGTAGGAGTCTCGATCCGCGGCGCTCACCACGACGAGGATGTTGGACTGGCGCGCCCCGGACTGCTTGATCAGCCAGCTCGGTGAGTTCTCGTTGCGCAGCTGCTTGCTGCCGCCGAACAGGTCACCCGTGGTGCTGTCGGTCTCGGCGGTGAAATAGCCGCCGATGCTGACGGCGGCGCTGAACAGCTCTCGGTGCCGGAGCAGCAGCTTCGCCGCGCAGAAACCTCCCGTACTCCAGCCGAGCGCCGACCAGTGGAGACCCTGGCGGTCGACGCGAAGCTTGGCGATCACTTGGGACCGCACGTTCTCGTACAGCCAGGACTCGGCCTGTGGGCCGTTCGGCACATTCGTGCACTCGGTGTCGCGAGGCGGGTCGATCATGATCGGCGGCAGGACGGCGACGAACGGCTTGACCTTGCCGGAGTCGATGGCGGCAGCTGCCTGCTGGCCGAAGGCCACGCCCTCGAAGACTCCCTGCGGTGTGCTGGGTTGCCCGGGCAGCACCATCAGCACCGGAAATCTCGTTCGCCTGAAGTGTGGCTGGTCGTACTGCTTCGGCAGCCAGACCAGGACGGGAAGCCGCTCACCCCCCGGACCCTTGGCTCCCGGGGCCCGAACGGTCAGCGACACGACCCGGCCCTGCGAACCGTCGGCCGGCACCAGCGTGCCGGCGGCGACGGTCGGCACTGGTCCGTTTCCGCCGCCGAAGAGGTCGCCCCAGTTGTTGTAGAAGTTGTACGTGTTGTTGCCGATCAGCAAGACGGTGCCGATCGCCAGCGCCTGACTGAGCAGGATGGCGAGTAGGCGCACCGCCATCCCAAGAGTGCCGTTCGGGCGGCGCCGCCAGGTCAGAACGATCAGCACGGGCAGGCTGAGCGCCAAGACACCGGAGACGACGACCAGGATCGGCGACGTCAGCTCCACAGTCGGCCACCCTACGTCGCCGATCTGCCAGATCAGACGCCCGCGTGATCACGAGTTGTCAGCGCCAGACGGCGCGGAAGCAGCGGTACGTCATGTTCGGCAGCTCGGCATCGAAGACGAGCGTGTTGTCGGCGCCGAACTCGCTGATCCGCTTGGCCGTCCCCCAGCCGACCACGAGGTTGCCGTTCGGCAGCAGCTGGGCGTTGCCCATCGCCGCGGCACTGATCTTGTCCGGGTGCGCGAGACGTCGGGTCAGGGCGGCTCTTCGCGCGGTCTGGTCCAGGGTCAGCCAGAGCACCCGGCTCTCCGAGGTTGCGGTGACGGTGCCATCACTTCCGTTGTCGAACAGGCGGATCGTGGCGTCATTCTCGAACTGGGCGTCATGCTGCCAGGCGAACGCGGCCGGGCCGGGCAGGTCGAAGTCGCTGCGGCGGCCTCCCAGGCGCCACAGCACCTTCCCGGTGCCGGCGTGGACCTTGTAGATGCCCCAGGTGTGCCGGGCGGAGACCAGGAAGTGTCCATCGGGCGTCGGCTTGATGGAGTTGATGTGGAAGTAGTCGTACGGCTCGTCGGCATCGTCGGGGATTCCCGCATGACTCTCGTCGAGCCCGATGTGGTCCAGCGCGCTCCAGTGGGTTTTCACCTTTCCGGTCACCAGGTCCACCTCCTCGAACACGCCGTCCATCACCCTTCCCGTGCTCGAGCCGCCGTAGCGCGACAAGTCGAGCCGGGTCTTGACGTAGGAGGTGATCAGGGCGGTGCCGTTGGGGGTGATCCAGAACTCGTGCTCGTCCGGGCTCACGCCGGCATGCGTACGGATCGCGGCGATCGTCGTGCCATCGAGCTCGGTGACCACGGCGCTTCCGTCGCCGTAAGCCGCGAGGCCGGTGGAGTCGGACTCCCACCAGGTGAACACCGGACGACCCTGATAGCTCTGCAGGCGGAAGTTCGCATAGGACCTGGCGCCGGACCGCGACCACAGCTCCTCACCGCTCGATCCGGCGATGACCAACCGAGGGTTCTCTTCGGCCATGTCGCTGATGAACAAGTCGCCGGGACCGACATTGCCCGCCGACGTCAGGATTTTCATCACCGAGGACGCCGATGATGACGGCGACGACAGAGTCGGACTCGCACCGGTCACTGCAACCGCCGCTCGGCGCAGCGACCCACCGGCGGCCAGGTCGGCGGCCCCGGCACCGGCCACGGCGGCCACCAGACCGCCGGCACCCAGCGCGAGGAAGCGCCGACGGCCCACCCGGGACGATCGCCGCCCGCCGCCATCGCAGGTCGGCGACGGCGGGCCGACCGGACGGAGGTCGGGTTCTGAGGTCAGCATGAGCCAAGCTTTCCCCGGTCGGCTGGACGCTGTCTGACCACACCTTGTGCAGCGGTTGTGAATCCAGTCGCCGAGTCGGGAGCCGCCGGATCGCGTCCGTCGGGGACCGGGTAGACCTGAGTCGAGCTCCTGCTGCGGTGGGAGCGTATCGATGC
Source organism: uncultured Actinomycetota bacterium (assembly GCA_963797165.1). Lineage (GTDB taxonomy): Bacteria > Actinomycetota > Actinomycetes > Propionibacteriales > Propionibacteriaceae > Microlunatus. Next base: position 66,315 of record CAWCOM010000003.1, on the reverse strand, counting down.
GATCAGAACGATCGAGAGGAAGCCCATGTCTGCACCTTCCTACGGCGAGCGCCCTTTTCGGGTCGGCGTCCAGCTCCAACCCCAGCACTCCGACTACGCGGGCTTGCGCCGAGCAGTTGCCGCCGCCGAAGAAGCCGGCGTCGACGTCGTGTTCAACTGGGACCACTTCTACCCGCTCAACGGCCCCGCCGACGGCGAGCACTTCGAGTGCTGGACGATGCTTGCGGCCTGGGCGGAGCAGACCTCGCGGGTCGAGCTCGGGGCGCTCGTCACGTGCAACAGCTACCGCAATCCCGAGCTGCTGGCCGACATGGCTCGCACGGTCGACCAGATCAGTGGCGGCCGCCTCATCCTCGGCATCGGCGCCGGCTGGTTCGAGCGCGACTACGATGAGTACGGCTATTCGTTCGGAACGCCGGGGACCAGGATCGCCGCGCTGGGCGAGGCGCTGCCGCGAATCCGGTCTCGGTGGGCGAAGCTGAACCCGCCGCCGACCCGGGACATCCCGGTTCTGATCGGCGGTGGCGGTGAGCGCAAGACCCTGCGGCTGGTGGCAGAGCACGCGACCACCTGGCACGGCTTCGGCTCACCGGAGACACTTGTGCACAAGAACTCCGTGCTGAACGACTGGTGTGCCAAGATCGGCCGCGACCCGGGCGAGATCGAACGATCGACCGGCGTCCAGGGCGGCCCCGACAGCGCCGGACGACAGCTGTACGACCTCGGCGTCCGGCTGGTGACCGTCGGGATCGACGGCCGGTCCGGTTACGACCTGGCCGCCGTCCGTGACTGGGTCGCCTTCCGCGACGAGGTGAATGCCGACTGACTCCGCCGGTCCCTGGCGGCGTTGTGTCCCGAACGGATCGAGGCGATGATCGGAGACAGGACCGATCATGACCGACCAGAACCACTCACGACCGCAACCACCATCCCGACCGGATCGTCCGCTGCTGCTCATCGACATCGACGGCGTGCTCAACGCCTTCGACGCCCGGCGTCTCGACCGGCACCAGCACCAGGCCCAGGCGGGGGCGTACGTCGTCGTGCTCGACCGCCGGCACCCGGCCTGGTTTCGTACGCTCGCCGAGCACGCTGAGCTGCGCTGGGCCACCATGTGGCAGGCGCAAGCAGCCAGCATCTTCGGGAGCGTGGCCGACATCGGCACCGACTGGCCGTACCTGGACTTCGACAGCGTCTGGATGCACCGCACAGTCGGAAGGACCGGCGTCGGGGTCGGCGGCTACAAGTGGCCGCTGATCGAGCAGTGCGGAGAGAGCGGGCGCCCGTTGGTGTGGATCGACGACGACATGACGGACCGGCACATCGCCTGGGCGCAGCGCCGCGACGCCGAGGGAATCCCGACGATGTTCATTCGACCCGATCCCGCCCGCGGATTCACCGAGGATGAGTACGCAGCGGTCCTGGGCTTCGTCCGCGAACCAACGGGCCCGCAAAGAAATAGAAGGTTCAGGCGCACCAGGCGCGCCTGAACCTGCTATTTCTCACCGCCGGCGGCCGACCGCGGTGAGCTCCACGGATCGGTCCCACAGACGGCGCGCCAGCGCGGCGTCGGCGGCAACAGCCGTTCGACCGACCAGAGTCGGATAGCCGCGGTTCCCGCCGCGTCCATCGGGCCCGACATAGCTGCCGCCAGGGAGATCGCGCGTCGCCGCGTACAGGGTCGGCAGCGCGCCCATCTCCGAAGACTGACCGAAGACCCTGCCCACCGCGTGTGAGGCCAGCCCCGCCGCTTTCGGGAGCTGACTCACACCGAGGCTCGAACGGGCCCAGCCGGGATGGACAGCGATCGCCCGGCGTCCGTCCGGACGCAGTCTCCGGTCGAGCTCGAGTGCGAACAGCAGATTCGCGAGCTTGCTTTGCCCGTACGCCTGCGCCGGACGATAGCGCCGGCGCTCCCAGTTCAGGTCGTCGAAGTCGATTCGTGCCCACTTGTGAGCATTCGACGCGACCACGACGACGCGGTCGGTGATCAAGGGGAGCAGGAGGTCGGTCAGGGCGAAGTGCCCGAGATGGTTGGTGCCGAGCTGCAGCTCGAATCCGTCGTTCGTGCGGGCCAACGTGATCGACATCACGCCGGCGTTGTTGATCAAGACGTCGATCGGATCGGTCCACGACGCGGCGAACGCGCGCACCGAAGCGAGGTCGGCGAGATCGAGCGCACGCACGGCGATCTGCGATTCCGGCACCGCCGCCCTGATCCCGGCGGCGACTGCCGAACCCTTGTCCTCGTTGCGTACGGCCAGCACCACCCGGGATCCGGCACGGGCCAGCGCCTCCACCGTCGCACGTCCGACCCCGCTGCTGGCGCCGGTGACGACGTACGTCCGGCCCGACTGGTCGGGAAGATCGACGGCGGTCCATGGCCTGGTCACGGTCGATCAGGCTACGCCGGCCGCTTTGCCGCAATTGTGTTCGGCCCTTCCGGCAACCTTGGGTCAACCCATTCATTGCAGGAAAGGACCCGATCTCCATGACCGCCCTCCCGAACCCGACGTCTCGTCGCCGCGGTGCACGATCGGCGGCCGCCACCGCAGAGTTCGGCAGGCTTCACAGTCAGGCAACGGCACTGGCGCGCTCGCGCTGGCCGAATCTCGATGCCGACGACATCGGCCGTCGGGTGGTCCTTCGATTTCGACGCGAGCGGGAGGCCGGTCGCCTGCACCGCGAGATCGCGACGTGGCTGCGCAGCGCGGTCTACGAGCAGGTCGTCCGCGATCAACGGGCCGATCGAGGAGATGATCGGCACTACGTGGAGCTGACGGTGCTCCTCCAGGAGCTGGCGACGCCGAGCCTGGGCCGGCTCCCGAGCGATCTGCTCCTCCGGGCCGTGAGCAACCTGCATCCGCACGACATCGCGATGCTGCGGCTGACGCTGCTCGGCCACTCCAGCGATGCGGTCGCCGAGCGCCTGGGCGCTCGGCCGATCGAGGTCGATCGTGCCTACGATCGTGGGCGGGCGCGCCTGCGAGCCGCGATCGAGGACGACGACGAACTTCGCGAAGCGCTACGTCAGGTGGTGCGCGCCCGCATCCGCACCGTGCGTTACCCCGCGCGGCGGCCGTACCCGCGCCGTCCCGTTCTCACCCAGGTCGCACCCCAGGTCCAGGCACCGGTCGGCGCCGCGTGACGCGCCACCGACCGCCCGACAGCGGGCGGGCGGTCGGTGCCCGGCTCGGCAGTCGGCCAGTTCGTCCCGGCCGGTCCGCGCACGCCGGATGGCGCAGGCAATAGAGTTCGGGCGTGAAGCCGTTCCTGTTCTTGGGCATCCGTCCGGAGGACGTGGCCGCGGACGAGGAGTACGCCGCCGTGCTGCGCTGCGCCGGTCTCGACGAGGCTGAGCTTCGGCGCGTGCGGCTGGAGCAGCGCTCCCTGGGCGAGATCGATCTCGAGGACTGGTCGGGCATCGTGCTCGGCGGCGGCCCCTTCCAGGTCAGCGATCCGGAGGAGTCCAAGTCCAGTGTGCAGCTGCGCGTCGACGCGGAGCTCGCCGCGCTGCTGGACGACGTGGTCGAACAGGACTTCCCGTTCCTCGGCTGCTGCTACGGGATCGGGACCCTCGGTCGACACATCGGCGCGGTGGTCGATCGCACCTACAGCGAGACCATCGGCGGCGCCGAGATCCGACTCACCGACGACGGAGCCGACGATCCGCTGTTCACGGTGGCGGGGTCGACGTTCGGTGCCTTCCTGGGTCACAAGGAGTCCATCAACGTCCTGCCGCCGCACGCCGTCTCGTTGGCGACCTCGGATGCGTGCCCGGTGCAGGCGTTCCGGGTGCGGACGAACGTCTACGCGACGCAGTTCCATCCCGAGCTCGATCTCGAGGGCCTGATCACCCGCGTCCGGGTCTACAAGTACGCGGGCTACTTCGAACCCGACCAGGCCGATGCCACCATCGATGCCGCCAGGAGCTGCGGGATCGCGGACACGCCACCGTTCCTGGCCCGCTTCGTGGAGCTGTTCGCCCGTGAGCACTGATCGCACCTCGGTGCGGATGATCAACACCGCTCGCGAGATCGCCACCAGGGCCCACCGCGGGCAGCGGGACAAGATCGGCGACCCCTACATCCGCCACCCGGAGGCAGTGGCCGCCCTGGTGCAGCTCTTGCCCACCTTCCAGGCAGCCGAGCCCGGCGTCAGGACCGACATCGTCGCGGCCGGATGGCTGCACGACGTCATCGAGGACACCGCCGAGACCGCCGACTCGCTGCTGGACGCGGGCATCTCCAGCACCGCGGTCGAGGCGGTGCTCGCCCTCACCCGCCGCGACGAGGTGGCGGAGGATGAGTACTACGCCGGGATCGCTGAGAGCCCGATCGCCCGGATGGTCAAGATCGCCGACATCGCCAGCAACCTGTCGCCCGATCGGACGGCGCGGCTCGACGCTGAGCCCCGGGAGCGACTGGCGACCAAGTACGCCCACGCGCTTGCCGCGATCGACGGCGACCGCGTCGTCGTCGACGCGTTGCACGACGCTGCCGCGTCGGCTCCACGCCCGGTCCGGCTCGGTGTGGTGGGTTTCGGTGTTCGGAGCTCCCTCGTTCGAAATACCAGCGGCGGCGTGGAGTGGACGGTGTCCGCGGTGTGCGACCCGAGCCGGCGTGGACGAGGCGACGCTCAGGCCGCCTTCCCGGATGCCCTGATCACCGCCGATCTCGAGACACTGCTCGACGCCGATGTCGATGCGGTCGTCGTGCTCGCCCCCGACCATCTGCACGAGGCGATCGCTGTCCGCGCCCTCCACGCGGGAGTTGCCGTGTTCTGTGAGAAACCGCTCGCCACGACCATCGAGGGTTGTGATGCCGTGCTGCGTGCCGCGTACGAATCGGGCAGCCGCCTCTACGTCGGCCACAACATGCGGCACATGCCGGTGGTGAAGCTGATGCGCGAGCTGGTCGTGGCCGGCCGGATCGGTGCCGTGCAAGCGATCTGGTGCCGGCACTTCGTCGGTCACGGCGGCGACTTCTACTTCAAGGACTGGCACGCCGACCGGCGCAACTCGACCGGTCTGCTGCTGCAGAAGGGCGCCCACGACATCGACGTGATCCACTACCTGGCCGGCGCTGCAAGCACCACTGTTGCCGCGATGGGCGATCTCATGGTCTACGGCGATCTCGCTGCTCGGCGCGAACCGGGTGACTCCCGGATGACGGACTGGTACGACGACTCCGGCTGGCCGCCCCGCGAGCTGCGCGATCTCAACCCCGTGGTCGATGTCGAGGATCTCTCGATGATGATCATGCGGCTGGAGAACGGCGTGCTGGCGTCGTACCAGCAGTGTCACTTCACGCCGGACTACTGGCGCAACTACACGATCATCGGTGACCAGGGTCGGATCGAGAACTTCGGCGACGGGCCGGGCGGGCGAATCGGGCTGTGGAACAAGCGGCACGATAGGTGGGCCGAGCCGGACGAGTCCATCGTCCTCCCGGATGAGGTCGGCGGCCACGGTGGCGCCGACCCTGCGATGATCGCCGAGTTCGTCCGCTTCGTCCGCTCCGGCGGCCCGACGACGACCTCGCCCGTATCCGCCCGGCACGCCGTCGCGGCCGCCGTGACAGCGACAAGATCGCTCCGCGGCGACTCCTCGGCGCTCTCGGTTCCACCGCTCGACCAGGCTTTGACGGCCTACTTCGCGGCGGGGCAGCTCGTCGACTGAATCCGCCTCGTGGAATTCAGGTTCCAAAATGTGGACAGCGTGGAATGCTTCGTCGCGTGCGAAGGTTGTCCGCTTCATGACCAACGTGCCAGACAAGATCGTGTACACGGCTGTGGCGACCAGCGTGGGTGGACGCCGCGGCGGCCGCGCCACCAGCAGCGACGGCATCCTCGACGTGGAGCTGAACGCCCCCAAGGAGCTCGGTGGTCCGGGCACCGGGACCAATCCGGAGCAGCTGTTCGCCGCCGGCTATGCCGCCTGCTTCAACAGCGCCGTGCTCCGCTTCGCCAAGGAGGCCGGGATCGAGGCCACCGAGGCCTCGGTCACGGCGAATGTCGGGTTTGGACCGCAGGGCGGTGGTTTCGGGCTGTCGGTCGAGCTCGCGGTGGCAGTTCCCGGAGTCGACCTGGAGACGGCGCAGAGGCTGGTCGACGCGGCACACGACGTCTGTCCGTACTCAAAGGCGGTTCGCGGCAATATCCCGGTCACGGCGACCGCTGTGTCAGCGGACTAAGACATCTCTCGACTCGGCGGGGCACGTTCTGCTCGATACTAGGCTGTCCACCGTGGCGGGCACCCTCGATCTCCGAAGAGCTCGATATGATCACTCCGACGCTCGTGCACTGACCGAGCGGGTCCAGGCGTACTACATCGAGATCTACGGTGGTCCGGACGACGATCCGCTGACGGCGGACGTGATGTGGCCACCTCACGGAGGCTTCGTCATCGGCTACCGCCACGACCGGCCGGTTGCCATGGGCGGCTGGTTGTGGGCTCGAGCCGAAGGCGACCAGACCGCACAGCTCCGTCGGATGTACGTCGATCCTCTCGCCCGCCGACAGGGCGTCGGGCGGAGGCTGCTGTCGGCTCTGGAAGCCGACGCCCGGGAGCAGGGTGCCCGCCGGATGGTCCTGGCCACAGGTCGGCCGCAGACGGCGGCCGTCGGCCTGTATCGAGCATCAGGCTACGTCGACATCGCACCGTTCGGCCACTACTCGAACTCCGACGGTGCTGTCCATCTCGGTCGGGAGCTGCCTGCTTCAGCCTCCAAATGATCATTGCGCGGCGGCGGTGCTCTGGCACGTCCTGGGGCTGGGTACCGTGTCGCCATGAGCCATGTGGTGCCGCCCCCTGTCCGCGGGCTCTTCCAGCGGAACATCCCCGGCGACGACGCACTTGTTGGATTGGCGGCGCTTCGCTTTGGCCAGGAAGGAATGGGTGCGGAGCTGTACGCCGAGAGTCCGCGCGAGCTCGAACGGCTGCTGAGGTTCGTGCCCCAGTCGGCGGTGCTGCCGACTGTGCACCTGGATCGCCGCATCGACGTCCTCACGTATGACGGACGCGAGGCGATCACAGCGTTCCAGCGGCGCTTTGCAGGTCAGATCGCGGGTGTGGTCGTCCATGATCGGCCGACGATGGCTGACCGCTTGGACGCGACCGCGACCGCTCTTCGCGAGCTCGGCGGAACGTCTGGAAACGGTCCTGTTCCGAGCGTCTACCTGGAGTTCGCCAACGGTCTCTCTCCGGCGCAATTCGTCGCACTGGCGGAGCTGATCAGCGATGTCGAGCAGGCATCGATGTGCGTTGACGTCGGCCATCTCGGAATACAGCAAGCCCGATCGGAGCTCAGCCGCCGACTCGGCACTCGCGGTGCGCCTTCTCTGTTCGATCCCGATCTTGCGCAGGACATCTCACCCGTCGCCGACGCGGTCGGTTCGGCACTAGGCGCCGTGACAACACTGATCGACGCGCTGGGGCAGATCGACAAGACGGTGCACGTCCATCTGCACGACGGTCATCCGTTGACCTCCGGCGTAGCTGATCATCGTGGGTTCCTCACCCGGGTGCCGATTCCGTTCTCGTTCGATGGACGATCCTCTCTCCCGCAGCTGTACGGCCCGCGCGGTCTGTCCGAGATCTTGGTGCACGCGCAACGGATGAAGGCGCAACCGTCGTACACCTTGGAGATCCACCGGGTCGAGGGCCGGCTGCCGCTGCAGGACGCGCAGCCGATGTTCGCGCACTGGACCGACCTCACCAATGCCGAACGGGTGAACTACTGGCTGGCGGTGCTGGCCGAGAACCACACGCTTGCGGTAGAGCTACTGCGCTCGGCGATGGTGGCCGACAGCTCTCCCGGAGATGATCATGCTGCGCGCTGAACGAGTGGCGTTGGTCACCGGGGCGTCGCGCGGTCTCGGAGCCGTGATCGCCCGGCACCTCGCTGGCGTGGGCTGGACGGTAGCGGTCGGCTATCGCTCCGACGAAGCATCGGCCGAGCGGGTTGTCGCCGACATCGTCGCCTCGGGGGGCATGGCCCGTGCGTACGGCGGGGACGTGACGGACGAGGCGGCGGTCCGCGGCGTCGTCGACCAGATCTCGACCGACCTCGGACCGGTGCTCGGCGTCGTCGCGAATGCAACGGGACAGCAGCCCGTGACCCCTCTGGACACGCTCACCTGGCAGGACCATCTCGATCAGCTCGAGTACTTCCTGAAGAGCCCGACGCTGCTGGTCCAGGCTGCGCTGCCGTCGATGCGCGCACACCACTTCGGCCGGGTGATCATGATCGGCTCGGACATGGTCGACCGGGCGAAGCCCGGCTGGACGGCGTACTCGGCCGCAAAGGCGGCGCAGCTAGGCCTCGTCCGAGTCTGGGCCCGCGAGCTGGGGCCGGACGCCATCACGGTGAACATCGTGGCGCCCGGCTGGATCCCGGTCGAGCGACACGTCGGGGCGGACACCAGTGCCTATCTCGCAGAGGTCCCCCTCGGTCGGATGGGAACCCCGCAGGACATCGCAGACACGGTGGGTTACCTGTGTTCCGACGCCGCCGGATTCGTGACGGCGCAGCGCATCACGGTGAACGGGTCTCACACCATCAGCCCGTGAGTCTTCCCGGGTGGCGCCGGCTCGGACACCGCTCGCCAGGGTTCACAGGGTGTTGTCCGAACCACCACCGGTGTTGTCCTCCTCGGGCAGGTGTTGTCCGTTCGTCTGAACGGATTGTCGGGCGGGCGGGCGGGTGACAGAGTCCTCAGCAGTCCACCCGAGGAGAGCCCGGCATGTCGTTCGACACTGCGATTGACGCGAGCCCCGCAGCCATCGGAACGGCGCCCCGGTCTGGGGCGCCGAGGCTCCTGGGGGACTGTGTGAGCGAGCTGGCGAGCGTGTTACTTGCGTCACATCCGCAGGCAACCGCTCTCCGGATGATTTTGGCCGACCCTCAGCAAAGTGTCAGACTCCTGCAACGTCCGTCCCCCAGGAGCCGCCGATGACCCGGATGCACCGTTCGCTCGCCGCAGTCGCGGTCGGCGTGGTGTGCCTGCTTCCGATAGCGGGCTGCGACAGGGGCAGCGGCGACCCCAGCCCGACACCCACGCCGACCGTTCGGTCCAGCCCGCCCGAGACCGGCCTGGAGCGCCAGCAGCGACTGGACTTCGCAGCCGCCGAGAAGTCCTACCGCGCGTTCATGGCGGAATATAACCGCCTCGCCCGGGCCGGCGGCGCCAACCAGGCAACACCTGTGATGAAGCAGAACGCCGCCGGGCCGTTCCTCGCCTTCTACGTTGACGCACTCCACGAGCAAAAGCGCCTCGGCCAGCGATACACCACCGGCGTGGAGGTTGGATATGTGAAAACCGGTACGTATGCGCCGGAGCAACTCGCCCTGGAGATATGTGAGGACGGCAGCAAGAACAAGGTCATCGACAAGAACGGCAAGGTGGTCTCAAGTGGACAGATCCTTGTCCGCTCCGCGTACGCCAAACCGGTCGAAGGGAGGTGGAAGATGTGGGATGGAGACGAACACGGCACCGCAAGTTCATGTCAATCCTGCGCTGTGCGGTACTGGTCGCCTTCTTCTTGATCAGCGGGACGTCGCCGGCCCTGGCAGGATTCAAGGCGTTAGCGGGCGACAAGAAGGGCGCAAAGGCTTGGCAGAAGGCGGCGCAGAAGACGACGGCGTACAAGATGTACAGGGATGTCCCACGCAAGCAGGCCCCAGCTCGCGGCCGGATGGTACCTGACTCCGGGCTGACCAGCAACGACGTGACCAACAGCGTCAACGACGAGATTCGAGCCAGCTACTGCAGCTACTACGACCAGCGCAATCTGTTCTGCAGCTACCAGATCACCAACACCCCAGCCGCACCCAAGAAGCAGAAGAAGGGCGACCCGAAGGCACCCGACCGCTACGTCGTCCAGATCACGCCGCAACAGGCCGCGCTGATGGCCGTCGCAGAACTGCGGCTTCCGGCCGTGGCACCCGGAATCGGGCCGGACCCGTCGATCAACCGATGGAAGATGGCGGCCGTGGGGTATCCGCTGTGGCTGTGGGCAGACGGGCCGACCCACGTCGGACCGGTCGCCCAAAGCGTTGCGAACCTGCAGGTCTCCCTCGATGCCCGGCTCACCTCGGTCACCTACGAGATGGGCGACGGACACCACGTCACCTGCAACGGTCCAGGCACGAAGTGGACCCGTTCGGTCCAGGCGGGGCAAGCCAGCAGCTGCGGATACCGCTACGAGCAGCCGAGCCTGCCCAAGGGCAACTACAACGTCCGCGCCATCTCGCACTGGAGCATCACCTGGGTGGTCGGCGCAGAGTCCGGCGTGGTGCCGATGGATCAGGTCGGCACCCGCCAGCTCCCAGTCGGCGAGCTCCAGGTCCTCGTCCGCTGAGGGGTGTTCCACGACCCATACCCCACGACGGCGCTTACAGCGTAACGGCGTACGTTGGCGCCATGCCTGGTACCAAGAAGATCGCGTTCCTCGTCGCCGCCGAAGGCATTGAAAAGGCCGAGCTGGTCGACCCCTGGGACGCAGTCAGAGATGCCGGCCACGAGCCGGTGCTCGTCAGCCCGGAATCGGGCAAGGTCCAACTGTTCGAGCACCTCGACAAGGCCGACACGCAACAGGTCGATCTCACCGTGGACGCAGCGGATGTGGAGCAGTTCGCCGCCCTAGTGCTGCCGGGTGGTGTCGCAAATCCTGATGCGCTGCGGATGGACGCGGACGCCGTACGACTCGTCAAGGACTTCGTCGAGTCCGGCAAGCCGGTTGCCGCGATCTGTCACGCCCCCTGGACCCTGGTCGAGGCCGACGTCGTGCGGGGCAAACGGCTCACGTCCTGGCCGAGCCTGCAAACCGATATCCGCAACGCAGGTGGTGAGTGGGTGGACGAAGAGGTGGTCGTCGACGGCAACCTGATCACGAGTCGCAATCCGTCAGATCTGCCTGCCTTCAACGGAGCCCTGCTCGAGGCGGTCAACCACGGGATGTCCAGCGCAGCCTCACTCGCCTGACCCTAAGGATCGGCTTCTCAACCGACCTGGAACGAACGCTTCGCCAACCCCATCTGGAAGTCATCGATGATGATCTTCGGCGGCGCAGTCGGGTCGGTGGCCGCGCCGAGGGTCACGAACATCGGCGTGTAGTGCTCGACAGTCGGGTGTGCGTACGGCATCCCGGGCGCGCCGTGGAAGTCGGCGAGCCGATCGACCGCGCCGGCGGCCATCGCCTCCGCCGCCCAGGCGTCGAACTCGTACGACCATCCCGGCACGAGATTCTGGTCCATGATCTCTCGGTTGATGAACGGCAGGCCATGGGTCATGTAGCCGGATCCGACGATCAGCACGCCCTGTCCGCGTAAGACCTGGAGCCTGCGACCGATCGCCAGCAGTCGCTCGGGGTCGTGCGTCGGCATGCTCAGCTGCAGAACAGGAACGTCCCCGTAGGGATACATCACCTTCAACGGGACCCAGGCGCCGTGATCGAGTCCTCGGCTCGGGTGCTCGTGGATGTGGTCCTCCGACAGCAACGCGGTCACATCTTGTGCCAGTGCGGATGCGTCCGGCGTTTCGTACGTCATTTCGAAGAACCGCCTGGCAAAGCCTCCGAAGTCGTAGACCAGCGGTGTTTTCGCCTGGGGCGAGGAGATCGCCAGCGGAGCCGACTCCCAGTGCGCGCTGACGATCAGGATCGCCGTCGGCTTCGGCATCGACTGGGACCAGGCGAAGAGCTGATCGATCCAGTGCGCGTCGTTGAACAGCGGCGGCGCGCCGTGGCTGAGATACAGGGCAGGCATCGGCCCATCTGCCGGTACCCAACGCCGCTGGTCACGGCTGATCGGTGCGACGTCGCGCAGGAAGTCGTCGAACGCCTTGCCCTGCACCGGCGGACTCAACAGACTTGACACGACGCCTCCGAGATAGTTGAAGTCTTGACTCTACTCGAGTGTAGACAATTCACTTGAACAGTCAAGTTTTGCGCTACACTCAGGCCATGAACCAGGAAGGTGCCGAGACACGTTGGCTGTCCGCCGACGAGCGCGAGGCCTGGCTGGGTCTGCTCGGGGTCACCTTGTTGCTGCCCAGCCTGCTGGACTCCCAGCTCCAGCGCGACGCAGAAGTCACGACGTTCGACTACCTCGTCCTCGCCATGCTGTCCGAGGCGCCGGATCGGACGCTGCAGCTCAAGACCCTCGCCAGACTGTCCAATGGCTCGCTGTCCAGGCTGTCGCACACGGTGACTCGGCTGCAGAACCGGGGGTGGGTGCGACGCGAAACCAGTCCCCGAGACGGCCGGGCGACGGTCGCCGTGCTCACCGACGACGGCTACGACAAGGTCGTGCAGACCGCACCCGGACACGTCGAGCTCGTCCGGCGGGTCGTCTTCGACTCGCTACGACCGACCGACGTCACCCAGCTCGCCAGCTCGATGAGCGCGATCCTCGCCTCGATCGATCCCACCTGGGCCGAGCCGGCAACCAGCTGACCAGCGGGCAACCGATGGCAGCCACCCGTACCGACACTCGGACGACCGGGCTGGCAAACGGGAGTCCGTACGTCCCGATCCGGCCACATTCGGACGACCGGGCTGGCAAATGGGAGTCCGTACGCCCCGATCCGGCCACATTCGGACGACCGGGCTGGCAAACGGGAGTCCGTACGCCCCGATCCGGCCACATTCGGACGACCGGGCTGGCAAACGGGGCACGGTCGGGCCGGGTGGGGCGCGCGGCGCGTGTTCCACGTCGTACGTCGCCCGCGCGAGGTGAGGTCAGGCTAAGTTTACTGGAATCATTCCAGAAAGAGTGGCACTCTGGAATCATTCGACATTGACCGAGCGAAAGGAGTCATCGCATGAGCGACACCCTCGAGAAGCAGGCCACGGATCACGCCGCCCATCCCCCGTTCCAGGCGTCACAGCGGCTGGCCGACCACCTGCAGCAGCTGCACGTCGACCTGATCGACCTCCACCTGCAGGGCAAGCAGGCGCATTGGAATGTCGTCGGCAAGAACTTCCGCGACCTCCACCTCCAGCTCGACGAGGTCGTCGAGGCGGCTCGCGAGTTCTCCGATACCGTTGCGGAGCGGATGAGGGCGATCTACGTGACGCCGGACGGCCGCGCAGCCACGATCGCCGCAAAGAGCAGCCTTGCGTCCTTCCCGGCCGACGAGGTCGACACCGGCGAGACCGTCGATCTGATCACCGCCGCGCTCTACGCCACGGCGCGTACGGCCCGACGGATCCACGACGACGTCGACAACGAGGACCCCACCACTGCCGACATCCTGCATACCATCCTCGAGCGCATCGAGCAGCTCGCCTGGATGATCGACTCCGAGAATCGGATCGCCAATCGGAGCATCCCACGTCCGATTCACCAGTGATCGTTTTCCATCGCGGCGAGCGTCCCGTGCCCGTCCACGAGGGGCCGGCAGTCGAGCGCCCGCGTGCCGATTCGATCTGATGAACGAGCCCGGAACCTCTCAGGTTCCGGGCTCGTTGAATCTCGCGGGTAGGGCGTGTCGGGTGCCGCGCAGGCCGGATCCGTGAATCGGTTAAGTCGATCTGACCTCCGATCCCGGTCGAGCATCCTCGTCAACGCTCCTGCCCTGCCAGCAATTCGTGGCCGCTAGCAGCAAGGCAACGATCTGGCTACAGAATTACCGAGTTGCGTTGACTCTGAAGCGGTTAAGTGCTTGCATGAGCCCTGCGACTTTGCTGAGAGCGAAGAGGCTCGATGATCAAGACAAGCGCACGCGCGCATGTTCTGTTGTCAGACCCTTTCGTTGGAAGCGGAACAGGTCACCCGGGGACATGCCGCCACCTCCGCCGACATGCGGACCAGACGGTTGTCGGCTCACCTGCCGATCCCGGAATGATCAAGGACCGATCGGTCCTCTTCCACTTTCTGCTCGGCCGGGCCGTACCGATCACACGATCCGGGCGGTGTCAGCAGCCATCGGGCTGTCGACGACCGTCCACCCGAACACAAAGCACTCAGGCAGCGACGGGCTCTCTCGTCGACGGCTCCTCGAGGAAAGGGAAGAATGAACGAAACGCACGACCACGGGCCATCGCCGGAGATGGCTGACAGCGGCGCGGACTGGCGGTCCTGGAACCCCAGCCGTCGTCGGTTCCTCACGTTGACTGGCCTTGCCGTCGGCGGGACCGTCATCGGAGTCAGCGCCGCGGGTTGCGGCACCGCGCAGACGGGCAGCACCTCAGGTAACGCCAGCTCCACCGGCCGGGCGGGCGAGTCGGGCGAGACCCTTTTCGTGGCGGGTTTCCAGTGGAGCCCGCCGAAGAGCTTCAACCCGATGGCAGCTGCGCCCGACTGGCCGACCGCCGGTGGCCAGAGCCAGTTCATCTACGAGAGCCTGCTGCGATTCAACCTGCTGGACGGATCGCTCCAGCCGGGTATCGCCAAGACGGTGGAACTGACCGACAAGACCACGATGACCGTGCCGCTCCAGGACGGCACCAAGTGGCAGGACGGCTCCGACCTCACCGCGGACGACATCGTGTTCACCTTCGAGCTGGGCAAGACCGCCAGCGTGAACTTCTCCACGGTCTGGCAGTACATCGAGTCGGTCACGGCGACCGATCCGAAGACCGTCACCTTCAAGCTGAAGACCAGCCCGTACAACCCCAACATGGTCAAGAACTACCTCTCGACCGTTTACATCGTCCCGAAGGCTGTGTTCAGCAAGATCTCGCCGGACAAGATCCCGTCCGAGACCAACCTGCAGCCGATCGGTTCCGGTCCGTACAAGCTGAGCAAGTACGACCAGACCCAGGTCATCTTGACCCGTGACGACAACTACTGGGGCAAGAGCGTCTACGGCACGGCAGCGCCGAAGACCATCAACCACCCCATCTTCAAGAGCAACAACGACGGTGACGTCAAGCTGGAGAGCGGCGAGATCGACGCCAGCCAGCAGTTCACCGCGCAGATCTGGAAGATGTGGGAGGCGGGCAAGCCGGTCTCCACCTGGATGAAGAAGAAGCCGTACCACCTGCCGGGTAACCTGCCGCTGCTGATCTTCAACCTGAACACCAAGGGCCTGGACAATGTCAAGGTCCGCCAAGCCATCGCCTACGCCATCAACTACCCGAACATCGCCACCACGGCCATGTCCGACTACTCCGAGCCGGCGAATGCCAGCCTGATCGTGCCGACCGGCTACGAGGAGAAGTACTACGACGCCGACGCGGTCAAGGCCGATGGTTGGACGTACGACAAGGACAAGGCCATCTCCATCCTGGAGAACGACCTGAAGGCGACCAAGGGTTCGGACGGCATCTACCAGCTGCCGGACGGCACCAAGCTCGGCGGCTGGAAGCTGGTCACACCGACCGGCTGGACCGACTGGAACACCGCCTGCCAGATCGTGGCGAAGTCGGCCCAGGAGATCGGGATCGGCATCACGACGGAGTTCCCGCAGTTCGCGCAGATGTTCTCGAACCTGCAGAACGGCAACTTCGACCTGGCGATGTACTCCTACACCGGCGTCAACCCGGCCAGCCCGTGGATCCGCTTCCGCGATGCCTTGGATGATCGCGGGGTGCCGGCGGTCGGCAAGACGGCATTCTGGAACTACAACCGGTTCTCCAACGACAAGGTCGCCGCACTGCTCGACAAGGTGGCTGCCACCACCGACGATGCCGAGGCGAAGACCGCGTACGCAGCTCTGGACCAGATCTATCGGGAGTTCATCCCGGTGGTCCCGCTGATGTACCGGCCGCTGGAGTTCTACGAGTTCAACGCCAGCAACTGGGAGAACTTCCCGACCGCGGAGAACCCGTACGCTCCGCCCATGTGGCAGGGCGCCGGCATCCAGTGGATCTTCAAGATCAAGAAGATCGGTTCCTAACCCGGATCCGGTAGACGTCCGTCGGCCACCTGTCTCGTCCCGCGTGGACGGGGCGGGTGCCGACGAGACGGCTCTCCGGGAGCACTACTCTCACCTTGACGGCACTTTCGCGAAGGAGCGTGAGTAACACCCATGGGGTTGGCTCGTTATCTCGGTCGCAAGCTGGTTTGGACGATCATCGTCTTCTTCGTAGCTCTGCTGCTCAATTTTCTCCTGCCTCGGCTGATTCCGGGTAACCCGGTCGACGTCATCGTCGGCACGTTGGCTCGCGGCGGTGGCGCAAGTGGTCAGGATCTGGAGAAGATCCACGCCCACTACATGGCCGAGTTCGGGCTCGACAAGCCGCTCTGGCAGCAGTTCTTCATCTACTGCAACAACGTGCTGCACGGCAACCTCGGAACCTCGTTCTCGCAGTATCCCGCGTCGGTCAACTCGCTGATCGGCCAAGCGCTGCCGTGGAGCCTGGCGCTGATGATCCCGGCCGTGCTCATCGGCTGGATCGTCGGCAACATCCTCGGCGCCGTCGCGGCCTATCGCGGCGGCTGGGTCGACCGCGGCGGTTTCGTCGGGTCCCTGTTCCTCTCCAGCGTGCCGCCGTTCGCCCTCGGCATCATCTTGCTGTTCCTGATCGCGGTGAAGATGCAGATCCTCCCGATCGGTGGTGCCTACTCCTTCGGGTTGTCGCCGGAACTGACCCCCGCCTTCTTCGGTGACGCCATCACCTACTGGTGGTTACCCTTCTGGTCGGTCGTCTTGGTGTTCTTCGGCGGTCAGGCGGTGGGCATGCGGTCGATGGCCATCTACGAGCTCGGCTCTGACTACGTCAACTACAACCGCGGGCTGGGCGTCAAGGAGTCCTACACGGTCAGCTACATCTTCCGTAACGCGATGCTGCCGCAGATCACCGGCCTGGCTCTCGCCATCGCGGGCATCATCGCCGGTTCGCTGATCACCGAGCTCGTCTTCTCCTACCCCGGGCTCGGCAGCCTGCTGTTCGCGGCGATCGGGTCCAGCGATTATCCCGTGATCCAGGCCATCACCCTGCTGATCACGATCGCCGTGGTCCTCGCCAACTTCGCCGTCGATGTGCTCACCGGGTTCATCGATCCCCGGATCCGGGCTTCACAGACAGGAGATCGCTGATGAAACTCCGCGGAATGAGCCCCCGGTTCTGGGTCGCCGTCGGCATCGTCGGCTTCGTCCTCATCGTCGGTTTCATCGGTCCGCTGGTGGTCAGCATCAGCCCGAAGGACACCATCGGAGGGCTGTACGACGCACCGCACGGTTTCGGCGACATGATCCTCGGCACAGACAACGAGGGCCAGAGCGTCATCGCCAACCTGGTCTACGGCACGCGCACGTCGCTGATCGTGGGCTTCATCGCCGGCGTGATCGGAACCTTCATCGGCCTGCTGGTCGGCCTGGTGTCCGGCTACAGCGGTGGACTCACCGACGACATCCTCAGCGCCATCGTCAACGTCGGGCTGGCCATCCCGGTGATCGTGGTCGTCATCCTGGTCTCGGTCTCACTTCCCCAGCGCAACCTCTACACGCTGGCGCTGGTGATCGGTTTCACCGCGTGGTTCTGGCTTGCCCGAGCCGTGCGGGCACAGACCACCAGTGTGCGAACTCGAGAGCACATCGACGTCGCGAAGCTGTCGGGCGCTGGCTTCTGGTCCATCCTGCTCCGCGACATCTTGCCCTACCTGTTGTCGTACGTCGTGATGGCCGCCATCCTGCAGATCTCGGGCGCGATCTTGTTCGAGTCCACCCTGAGCATGCTGGGGCTCGGGCCGTCCAACGCCACCAGCCTCGGCACCATGTTGTACTGGGCGATCGCCTGGGGCTCGATCCGGACCGGCGCTTGGTGGGCGTTCTTCCCGCCGACGATCATGCTGACCCTGATCGTGTTCGGGCTGCTGCTGCTCCAGTCCAGCCTCAACGAGGTGTTCAATCCGCGACTTCGCCGTGGCCGCGCGGCTCGCAAGAAGGCTGTGACGGAGGGCCAGACCGGGGTCGAGGTCGACCAGCCGATCGACTTGGGGGAACCCGAGGTGGTCGGTGCTGCCGGAATGCTCGAAACCCCCGTCTCGACCCACGAGGAGATCCGCTGATGGCGAGTCTGGTCACCGCAGAGAACATCCGCGGCGTCTACTACACCGGCGCCAAGGACGTGGTCGCGGTCAACGACGTCACCATCAGGATCAACGAGGGTGAAGTGCTCGGGCTGGCCGGCGAGTCCGGCAGCGGCAAGACGACCCTCGGTTCGATCATCTCCCTCATCGCCAAGCCTCCGCTGCACGTCGAGCACGGCACGCTGACCATCGACGACAAGGTCCAGGAACTGGGCGAGTACGACAAGATCCCCCGAAGCTGGCGGGGTGCCGTCGTCTCGATGCTCCCGCAGGGAGCGATGAACTCGATCAGCCCCACCAAGCGAGTTCGCCAGCTCGTCTACGACGTCATGCGCTCCCACGACCGCAAGATCAGCAAGGACGAGGCGATGGACCGGGCCCGGGACCGGATCACCATGCTCGGCCTCCCGACTCGGGTGCTGGATGCCTACCCGCACCAGCTCTCCGGCGGCATGAAGCAGCGCACCGTCACCATCATCAGCACGTTGCTGAACCCGCGACTGCTGGTTGCCGACGAGCCCACCTCCGCTCTCGACGTCAGCTCTCAGAAGGTGCTGATCGAGATGCTCCAGGACATGCTCGACAAGCGGATCATGGCCGGCGTCATCTTCATCACCCACGATCTTCCGGTGCTCCGCACGGTCGCCACCCATATCGCGGTGATGTACCAGGGCCGGGTCGTGGAGAAGGGGCCGACGGACATCATCGTCAACCATCCGCAACACCCGTACACCCAGGCACTGATGTCATCGGTGCTGGTGCCTGAACCCAAGTACTCCAAGATGAGGATCGAAGGCATGCGCGACTTCAACCGCGACGACTTCGAGGCCGAGGCGGTGATCCACGCATGACGGTGTCGAATGGTCGCGCTCCGCGCTCCGCGGTCACGGGCTCCGCGAGATCTCGCTCGTTCGTCACGATTCTGGACGACGGCCGTAGCGGATCAGCTCGCTCCGCTCGCGGGACATGTCGCCCAGAATCGCTCCTCACTCCCGAGAGGCGTCGCCCATGACCGAGTCGAATGGTCGCGCTCCGCGCTCCGCGGTCACGGGCTCCGCGAGATCTCGCACGTTCGTCACGATCCTGGACGACGGCCGTAGCGGATCAGCTCGCTCCGCTCGCGGGACATGTCGCCCAGAATCGCTCCTCACTCCCGAGAGGCGTCGCCCATGACCGAGTCGAATGGTCGCGCTCCGCGCTCCGCGGTCACGGGCTCCGCGAGATCTCGCACGTTCGTCACGATTCTGGACGACGGCCGTAGCGGATCAGCTCGCTCCGCTCGCGGGACATGTCGCCCAGAATCGCTCCTCACTCCCGAGAGGCGTCGCCCATGACCGAGTCGAATGGTCGCGCTCCGCGCTCCGCGGTCACGGGCTCCGCGAGATCTCGCACGTTCGTCACGATTCTGGACGACGGAAAGACATGTCGCCCAGAATCGCTCCTCACTCCCGAGAGGCGTCGCCCATGACCGAGATCTTCACCGCCGAGCACGTCACCAAGACCTTCGGCAGCGGCCGGCACAAGGTCGAGGCCGTGAAGGACGTCTCGTTCAGCCTCGAAGAAGGTTCCATCACGACCATCGTCGGGGAGAGTGGCTCCGGCAAGTCGACCATCGCCCGGATGGTGCTGGGTCTTCTCCCCATTACGAGCGGAAAGTTCACGTTCAAAGGCAAGGATGTGACGAACGCGAAGGGCAGCGCCCGGGCCGCCTACTACCGTGACGTCCAGGCGGTCTTCCAGGATCCGTTCTCCTCGTTCAATCAGTTCTTCACGGTCAAGGACCTGCTGAATCGCTCGATCAAGTTGGTCGGTAGCCAGGTCGGCAAGCAGCGGATGGAGGAAGCGCTCGGTCACGTCGGGATGGATCTCTCTGCCCTCGCGCGCTATCCGCACGAGATGTCCGGCGGTCAGCGACAGCGAGTGATGATCGCTCGGGCGCTGATGATGCAGCCCACCATGCTGGTTGCAGACGAGGCCACCTCGATGCTGGATGCCTCGCTCCGGGTGAACGTGCTCAACGTGCTCAAGGATCTGCGCGAGGAGCTGGGCATGACGGTTCTGTTCATCACCCACGATATCGGCCAGGCGTGTTATCTGGCCGATCAGGTGCTCGTGATGGAGCATGGCGTCATGGTCGAGCAAGGGGCCACCGACGACGTGATCTTCGCCCCGCAGCACGAATACACCCAGCGGCTTCTCGCCGACGTGCCGAAGCTGCACGACGTCGACCTGGCCTGAGTTCGCAAGAGATCGCAGAGTGAGAGGATTATTGCGCTCGCCTTTCTTAAGCGCTTAATCCCAATAGGTCCCTTCCAACATCCATGCGCATTTTCCAGTCAGACAGTTAGATTCTCGCGCTATGTGAAATAACGGCTTTCCTCGAATGTCGGTTTGTTCGCTCGGCGCCGTCGACTAGGCGAGACGATTGCGCTCTTCGTCAACTCACTGCACAAAAGTCCTTGCACAACAGTAATTCCTGGAGGCAGACTCGACATGACATTGGCCAACTGAAGCGCTTAATTGACGTGATACCACTACGCTCCTACGATCGGCACGTGACGCTGCCCGACGTCGTGGACCTGCGGTGAAGAGTGAACCGCAGCGCCGCGAGGAGCGGCTGCCCGCGCGCATCACGATCAAGGACATCGCGGCACGAGCCGGGGTGTCGATCGGCGCGGTCTCGTATGCGCTCAACGGTCGGCCCGGTGTCTCGGAAGCGACCCGCCTGCGCGTCCTGACCGTGGCCGAGGAACTGGGTTGGGTGCCCGACAACGCCGCTAGGCGCCTCGCGGGCGCTCAGACCGACACCGTCGGTCTGGTGCTCACATCGGGCACCGCGAAGTCCCTCGGCGTCGCCCCCTGGTTCATGGAGTTCATCGGCGGTGTCGCCACAGTGCTGGCCGAGCACGGCTACGGGATGATGATGCAGGTCGTCGGCGACATCGATGCCGAGATCGAGGTCTATCGCAAGTGGGCCCGGTCCCGACTCGTGGACGGCGTCATCCTCGTGGACCTGCGATCGGTCGATCCGCGGGTGGACGCCGTCCGGTCGCTGCGCCTCCCGGTGGTGATCGCCGGGCCCCCCGAGGTGGCGCAGGGCTTCACCTGCGTATGGACCAACGACGGTGCCGCAGCTCAGGAGGCGGTCCGCTACCTGGCGGCGCTCGGCCATCGCGACCTCGCGCGGGTGAGCGGACCGGCGGACCTGATGCACGTCAAGATCCGGCAGACCGCCACGGCGGACGCGGCGAGCGAGCTCGGGCTGCGCGTACGCACTTGGTTCACCGACTATTCCGTCGAGCTCGGCCGCCGCGCCACCCGAGAGATCTTGATGTCATCGCCGCGTCCCACCGCGATCCTGTACGACGACGATCTCGGAGCCGTGACCGGACTTGCCGTGGCTCGTGAGCTGAATCTGCGAGTCCCCGAGGACGTCAGCCTGCTGGCCTGGGACGACTCGAACCTGTGCCAGACCACCTTCCCGCCGCTCTCGGCGATGAGCCACGACGTGCTCGGATATGGCGCGCACGTGACCCGCCGGCTGCTGGAACTGCTGGGGGGCGCGGCTCCGGCTGCGCACCAGGACGTGACGCCGCGCATTACGCCGCGGGCCAGCACGGCACCACCACCGGAAGGCAAGAGCGGCGCGTCCTGATTGTCGACGCCTACCAGCGGCCGTGGACGCTCGGCCGGATCATCCGGTCGTAGAGGTCGGTGAGCGAGGCCAGGAAAGCAGGGTCGAGGGCTGTGAGTGAGCCGGCGGCGGCGTTCGAGCGCACCTGCTCCACCGAGCGGGCGCCCGGGATCACCGTGCTCACCGCGGGCTGGTTGACGATCCAGGCGAGTGCGGCCTGGGCGGGAGACACGGCAGCCCCGAATTGCTCCTCGACAAGCGCGGTGAACTCGCCCGCGGCCGCGACGCCAGTCTCGAAATCGACCCCGGAGAATGTCTCGCCGGCGTCGAACGCCTCACCGTGCCGGTTGTAGGACCGGTGATCCTCCGGCGCGAACGTCGTCTCCCGGGTGTACCGGCCGCTCAGCAGCCCGCTGGCGAGCGGCACTCGGGCGATGATGCCGACACCGGCGCTCTCGGCGGCCGGCAGGACGTACTCCAACGGCTTCATCCGGAACACGTTGAGGATGATCTGCACGGTCGCGGTCCCCCGCCGCGAGATCGCAGTCAGTGCCTCGTCGCAGGTCTCTACGCTCACTCCGTAGTGGGCGATCGCGCCCTCGGCGACCAAGGTGTCGAGGGCGTCGTAGACGGCGTCGTGGGAGTAGACCGCGCTGGGCGGGCAGTGCAGCTGGACGAGATCGAGCTGGTCGACAGCGAGGTGACGCCGTGAACGATCGGTCCAGGCTCGGAAGTTCTCCAAGACGTAGTTCTCCGGGATCTGCTCGACCCGGCGTCCCATCTTTGTGGCAACGGTGATCAGCTGGTCCGGGTTGTCGGCGAGGAAGCGGCCGATCAGCTGCTCGCTGCGCCCGTCGCCGTACACATCGGCGGTGTCGAAGAACGTGATGCCCGAATCGGCCGCCGCTTCCAGGACCGACAACGCGTCCCGATCGCTGACCTCACCCCAGTCGCCACCGAGCTGCCAGGTGCCGAGACCGATCACTGAAACAGGTTGCTCGGTCCGGCCGAGTACGCGTTCGTCCACCCGACCAGCCTATGGGGCCCCGCTCTGAGGATCGGCGCAGCCACGCCCTTCGACAGGCTCGGGCCACACTGCCAGGGACATCGTGGGCGAGCGTCGGGAAGCGTAGCGCCGGGCGCTGACTTCCCGACCGAACAAGCAGCCTTACCAGGCTGCGGCAGCGGCCGTGCTTCACGGCTGCGCGTGAGGGAGAAAGTCAGCGTCTGAAGGCGCGCAGCGGGCGCGAGCCCACAACGAGAAACAGTTCAGGCACCGGGTTCCAGCATCGCGTCGACGAAGACCTCGGGATCGAACGGAGCCAGGTCGTCGACACCCTCGCCGAGACCGACGAGCTTGACGGGTACGCCCAGCTCGCGTTGCACCTGGACCACGATGCCCCCCTTGGCCGAACCGTCGAGCTTGGTCAGCACGATCCCGGTGATCTGGACCACCTCGGCGAAGATGCGGGCCTGGACCAGCCCGTTCTGGCCGGTGGTGGCGTCCAGCACGAGCAGCACCTCACCCACCGGGGCTTGACGCTCGATCACCCGTTTCACCTTGCCGAGCTCGTCCATCAGCCCCGTCTTGGTGTGCAGCCGGCCTGCCGTGTCGATCAGCACGACGTCGACCTCCTGCTCGGTGCCGGCGCGCACGGCTTCGTACGCGACGCTGGCCGGGTCGGCACCTTCGGCCCCCCGCACGGTCGGCACGCCGACGCGCGATCCCCATGTCTCCAGCTGATCCGCCGCCGCGGCGCGAAACGTGTCCGCTGCGCCGAGCAGGACGTCCTTGTCCTCGGCCACCAGCACCCGAGCCAGCTTGCCGACCGTGGTCGTCTTCCCGGTGCCGTTGACACCGACCACCATGATCACAGCCGGCTTGTCGGTCCTGGTGTCGGCGAGTGAGCGGTCCATCCCCGGGTCGACGAGCTTCAACAGCTCCTGCCGCAGGATCGCCTGCGCTGCCCCCGGGTCGGAGATCGCATCGACCCGGATCCGGCTGCGGAGTGCGCCGACCAGCTCGCTGGTCGGGTCGACACCGAGATCGGATTGGATCAGCACTGCCTCGAAGTCGTCCCAGGTCTCCTCGTCGAGCTGTTCGCGGGAGATGAGCATCAGCAGACCACGGCTCAGGGCGCCCGTCGAACCGGCGAGTCGGCGACGCAGCCGCGCCATCCGGGTCGTCGGCGACTCGGGTGCCTCGCTCGGGCGAGGCCGCGGCTCGACGAGCTCGGCCTCGACGATCTCCGGCGACGCCGAGACGGCCGGCTCGGCCACATCGACGGACGTGCCGCCGTCATCGCCGGCGCCTTGGGCCGGAGTCGTCGGCACCGGCGGGGTCGGGCCGAGCTCTCTGGTGTCGCGGCCTCGTACTGCGGCTCGGTGCCGGACAGCAACGATTCCGGTCAGCACAAAGGCAGCCACGATCAGTCCGCCGACGACGAACCAGAGGGTCATGGGATCCACGCGGCCATCCTAGGGGCCGAGCGGCGGTCAGGAATCCGCGACTGCGGCCACGATGGCAGGCGTGACAGCGGCCTTACGGGTGTCTGAGCGGAGATTCAGCGGCTGAGGCCGGACTGGACCATCCGGACGAACTTCTTCGGCGGCTTCGCCTCGCCGTTCAGGTGCTTGGCGGCTCGAGTGAGCTGCTGGCTGACCTTGGGCGCGCGGTCGCTGCCGCGACCCTCCATCCCGATCAGGACCATACCGACGACGATGCCGGCGACGAGGAGAACCGCGATCATGGTGATGAGGACGACCGTCACGTCGATGGCCTTTCACTGCCTGGCAGCTGCGCTGCGATGATGCTCGGGGAAGGTGCTCGCCCGCCGACTCGGCCGCGGCCCTGCCACCGATCGTGGAGCAAGCGCCTTCAGATTAGGTCCCCGAATCCTCTGGCCCGGCAACTGAGAGGCTCGAGCCGGCTTCGATTTGGTCACAATCGCGCGGGTGGTGGCCGCCGGGATGCGTGCTCCTGTCGACCAAGCGCTGTCGGTCTGCACTGATAGAACTGGACGACATCGAGCCGCCGCCCCGCCGATCCCGTCCCGATGCTCCGTTCCGCTTCATCGACCCGACTCAACCGAGGAGCCTCCCATGACTTCATTCCCGCCCGACTTCGTCTGGGGAGCCGCCACGGCTTCGTACCAGATCGAGGGTGCGGTGGCCGAGGACGGTCGGGGACCGAGCATCTGGGACACCTTCGCGCACACCCCGGGCGCCATCTTGGACTCCACCACCGGCGATGTGGCCGATGACCACTATCACCGCTTCGCAGACGACATCGCGATCCTCGCGGACCTCGGGCTGACGGCGTACCGGTTCTCAGTTGCCTGGCCGCGGATCCTGCCGACCGGCGCCGGCGCGGTCAACCAGGTGGGTCTGGACTTCTATCGGCGGATCGCCGAAACGTGCCTCGAGCACGGTGTGACGCCGTGGGCGACGCTCTATCACTGGGACCTCCCGCAACCGCTGGAGGACGCCGGCGGCTGGCTGAATCGCGACATCGCCGGCCGATTCGTTGACTACGCGACGACCGCGGCAACTGCCCTCGGCGATGTCGTCACGCACTGGATCACGCTCAACGAGCCGTGGTGCTCGGCATTCCTCGGCTACGCGGCCGGCGTGCACGCGCCGGGAAAGACCCTCGGAACGGAGGCAGTCAAGGCGGCGCACCATCTGCTGCTCGGGCACGGGCAGGCGATCCACGCTCTGCGCTCGGTCGATGCCGGCGCCGATCTGGGCATCACGCTCAACCTGTACTCGATCCGGGCCGCAACGGACTCCGCTGCCGATGCCGAGGCGGCCCGCCGGGCCGATGCCCAGGGCAACCGACTGTTTCTCGACCCGATCCTGCTCGGCAACTATCCCGACGACGCGATCGCCGACGTCGGGCTCCAGGACTGGTTCGACGAGCGGGCCGACGACCTGTCGGTGATCTCCACACCGATCGACTTCATCGGCGTCAACTACTACAGCCGTCAGACCTACGCCGCGCCAACCGACGGTGTGTTCTCCACGCCGAGCGTGGTCAGCGCCTCGCCGGGAAGCGAGAACCTCCAGGTCGTCGACACCGGGGCACCGAGGACTGCCATGGGCTGGGAGGTGCAACCGGATGGGCTGATCGACGTGGTGGAGATGGTCCATCAGCGGGCTCCGCACCTTCCGGTGTTCATCACCGAGAACGGCGCAGCGTACGAAGACGTGGTGGCGGCCGACGGGACCATCGACGACGCCGACCGGCGGCGCTACTACGAACTGCATGTCGAAGCCTGCCGGCAGGCCCTCGAGAAAGGTCTGCGGCTGAAGGGATACTTCGCCTGGTCGCTGCTCGACAACTTCGAGTGGGCGTTCGGCTTCAGCCGCCGGTTCGGGATCGTGTACGTCGACTACGAGACCCAGCAGCGGACCGTCAAGGCCAGCGGGCTTTGGTTCAAGGAGTTCCTCGCCTCCTGACCCTGCCCTCACGGCCTTGCCACACCACCCCGCGCGACCTGGCGCACCACTCCACTTAGCGCGACCTGGCGCACCTCCCACTCCATCTAGCGCGACCTGGCGCACCTCCCACTCCACTTCGCGCGACCTGGCGCACTCCGCGCGGGTCAAGGGGACTTCGCGCGCCTTCGAGGTCGCGCGAAGTCGCGCTGACCCGCGCGGAGTCGTACGACAGCGCGTGCATCGCGCAACGATCGAGTCTGGGCGGCGCGTGTCAGCGGGCCGGACCCATTGGCGATCCGGACTCACGCCGAGCAACGACGGACGATGTCGGGCGCGACCCCACTGCGCTCCGCCCGATCGAAGGCGCGAAGCAGACGATCACGGATGACCTCCGGACGGGCGAGGTCCTCCCACGTCCAGCGAACCACCTGCCAGCCCCGATCGCGGAGCGCATCTTCGCGACGCTTCTCCGCATAGACGACGTCCTCGACCCGCTGTCCGGGCTTCAGCAGCCGGCCGTACTTGATCTTGCCGTCGAACTCACCGAGTGTTCCACGTTCCTCCCATCCGAAATCACTTCTCGCGATCAGACTGTCTCCCTCGTCGTAGACCTCGTACTGCAGCGCGGGAGTCGGAAGCTCCTGCTCGACGAAACGCACGCGGCTCATCGACTCGCCGACGCTTTCGCTCCGTCCGTCGGCGAATCCGCACGTGCGGCGCGCCTTGCGCACACCCGGCCAGCGAGCCATCTGTGCGAGACCCTCTTCGAGCTCTGCCGACTGCAGCCCGAGGGCCAGGGCGCGATCCGCCAGCGCGACGGCCTGCTGAAACGGGCTGGTCCGTGCCTGATCCAGGACTGTTCGTGCGATCGAGGTGACCGGGTAGCCGTCGATCGTCTCGATGTCACCGACCAGAAGCGGCGCGACGTGGACATGGAGACCCGATCGACGCTGGCCGCCACCGGACCGGGATCTTGTCACGTGTACTCGTCCGAGCTCGGACTCCCACACGGGCAGGCCATGCATCGCTGCGGCCGAGCCGTGGCTGAGCACCGCACCGGGGTAGAGCTGAGGCATCGTCGCCCTCACCAGGCGAAGATGACGTTCCTCGATCGGCACAACGTCGGGCAGTGGCTCGGCGTACGCGCCACGTCGGACTCGCTCGAGCTGCCTCGTCTTGATCAGTCGCTCGATGTCCCAACGCTCCAGGCCGAGCTCGTTGAGGCGCCGGGTGAGCTGCACATCGTTCATGGAGAGACACTTGTCAGTTCGGGCCGTTTCGTTTCACTCGCCCGTCGCCACTGTGGACAACGCCATGACGATGCTCAATCTGTGGACAACCGGCGGCCGCCCCCGACGGACCGGAATGCAGTCAGCGGAGCTCCCGCTCCACTTCGCGCGGGTTGAGGAGACTTCGCGCGACTTCGAGGTCGCGCGAAGTAGCCCTGTCCCGCGCGAAGTCGCCCTGTTTTTCGCGCGAAGTCACCTACCCGCGCGAAGTCGCCGAACCCGCGACGCGCCGAGCCGGTCAGGCGACGGACTCGACCTCGCGGAGTCGCTGGGAGATGACCGCGGAGACGCCGTCGCCGCGCATCGTGACGCCGTACAACGCGTCGGCGATCTCCATCGTCCGCTTCTGGTGGGTGATGACCAGCAGCTGGCTGCTCTCCCGAAGCTCCTCATAGATCTCCAGCAGCCGGCCGAGGTTGGTGTCGTCCAGCGCGGCCTCGACCTCGTCCAGGATGTAGAACGGGCTGGGCCGGGCGATGAACAACGACACCAGGAACGCGACCGCGACCAGGGATCGTTCCCCGCCGGACAGCAGCGAGAGCCGCTTGATCTTCTTGCCCGCCGGTCGGGCCTCGACATCGATCCCGGTGGTGAGCCAGTTCCCCGGCTCGGTGAGCACGAGCCGACCTTCACCACCGGGGAAGAGCCGAGCGAACACCCGCTCGAACGCCTTCTCGACATCGGCGTACGCCTCCGCGAAGACCTGCTCCACCCGGGCATCGACGTCGGCGATGATGTCGGTCAGGTCGCGGCGGGTCTTGCGCAGATCCTCGAGCTGCTCGGAGAGGAAGCGGTGCCGCTCCTCCATCGCCTCGAACTCCTCCAACGCCAGCGGATTGACCCGACCCAGTACGCCGAGATTGCGCTCGGCGGCACGCAGACGCTTCTGCTGCTCCTCACGGACGTACGGCCGCGGGTCGGGCTGTTCGTCGTCCGGGCCGAGCGCGGTGCCATCCGGCCCGGTCAGGACGGGTACGAACTGCTCCGGCCCGTAGTCGCCGAGCAGCGAGTCGGGCGCGAGCCCGAGCTCGGCCATCGCCTTCTCGTGCAGCCCCTCGATCCGCATCCGGTGCTCGGCCCGGGCCATCTCGTCACGGTGCGCGGTGTCGACCAGCGCCTCGAAGTCGGCGGCGTAGCTTCGTACGGTCTTGCGGACCGCAGCGAGTGCAGCTTCGGCCTCGGTGCGTGCTACGTCGGCCTCGGCCCGCTCGGTCCCGGCCAGGGCGATGGAGGCCTCGACCCGCTCGGCCAGCACGCGGCCGGCGGAAAGCACGGCGCGGGCCACGGCCGCCTCTCGTCGCAGCCGCTCGCGGCGGGCCAGCGCCTTGGCCCGGCTCTGTCGTTCGTTCTCGGCCGCCCGGCGCAGGGCATCGGCCCGGCCGGCCAGCGCACGGACCCGCTCCTCCATGGTCCGCAACGCCAGCCGAGCATCCATCTCGGCCGCCCGGGCCAGCCGGGCGTCCTCGGCGAGCTGGTCGCGACGAGCCGGATCCGGTTCCGGCTCGTCCTGTGTGTCGGTGGCCCGTTCGAGCCGGAACTCCAGATCGGCGAGACCAGCCAGGTCGGAGTCGCGCGCCTCCTCGGCGGCGGTGATCGCCTGCCGAAGCCGCTCAGCTTCGCCGTGAGCGGAGCGCGCGGACGCGCTGAGCTGACCCAGCTCCTCCGCGACCGCCGCCATCGCGGCATCCGACTCGTGCAGCCGCGAGAGCGTCGTCTCGACCGCCTCCGCGGCCGCCTCCCGGCGGCTCGACAAGTCGGTCTGGGCGAACCGCAACCGCTCGTAGGAGTGAGTGCTCGCTGCGAGCTTCTCAGTCGCCTCGTCGATAGCGGCCTGGACCTCGATCAGACTGGGCTGCGCGCTGGAACCGCCGGCAGCAGCGTACGCACCCAGGACGTCGCCGTCGCGGGTGACCGCGGTGAGCCCCGGCGCGTTCCCGACCAGGACCTGGGCGGCCGGCAGATCGCGGACGGCCACCGCGTCATGCAGCAATCGGCGGACCGCCGGCTCGATCGTTGCGTCACATCGAACGACATCGATCAGCCACCGGGCCTCGCCGAGCCCTTCGACGAGCTCAGCGCGCAGATCCGGCTCAGGGCGCCCGGTCTGCTCAGCAGGGACCTCACCGGCGATGATCAGGCCCGCACGGCCGAGATCGGATCGCTTGAGATGCTCGAACGCGCCGACCGCGGCGTCGAGGCCGTCCACAGCCACGGCCTCCGAGGCAGCCCCGAGGGCCGCCGAAACCGCGGCCTCGTACCCAGGCTGCACCTCGATCAGCGCCGCCACCGAGCCGAGCACCCCGTCGAGGTGGTCGGCCGCGGCCAGCAACGCCGACGAGGCGTCCTTGCGGTTCAACCCGACCTGCAAGGCGTCGATCCGAGCGGTGAGCGCTGCCCGCTCCTGCGCGGCGGACGACTCCTGCTGACGCAGTTCGGCCAGCTGGGCCTCGACCGCCTCGAGCTTGTCGACCGCCACCTCGTGGTCGGAGTCCAACCCGGACTCCCCACCCTCGAGTCCCGCGACGGTGGTCTCCAACGCGGTGAAGGCCCGGGACGCCTGCTCGGCGCGTAGCTCAGCCTGCTGGCTGGCACCGCTCAATCGACCGATCTCGGCTTCGGCAGCCTCGGCCCGACTCCGCAGGGAGTTGACCTGTCCGGTCAGCCGGGCGAGACCCTCACGCCGGTCCGATGCGGCGCGGATCTGTGCCGCCAGTCGCGCTTCCTCGGCGCGATGCTCGTTCTCGGTACGCTCGCGCGTCTCGCTGGCCGCTTCCAGTACGTCGGCGCGCCGTCCGGCCTCGGCCGACAGGTCCGCTTCCTCCGCGGCGACCTTGCCGGCCTCGCGATCGAGCTCCTCGGGATCTCGACCGTGCCGGATCTCACCGACCTCGTCCTCGGCGTTGCGCACCCGTTCACCGGCGATCGACAAGGTCGTGGCAACCCGCTCGCGCAGGGCGGCGAGGGAGTACCAGGTCTCCTGGGCAGCGGTCAGCCGCGGGACGCCGGCACGGACCGCCTCCTCGGCCTCGGTCTCATGCAACCGGGCCTGGTCCAACGCCGCCTCCAGCGTGCGGCGGCGATCAAGCATCGCCTGCTCGTCCGCGACATCGGACTCCATCGCCAGCGTGGCCTGCAGCAGGTCGTCGGCGAGTAGCCGAGCCTTGGCGTCGCGCAGCTCGGCCTGGATGACCGCTGCCTTGCGCGCCACCTCGGCCTGCCGACCGAGCGGCTTGAGCTGACGACGGATCTCACCGATCAGGTCGGACAACCGGTTCAGGTTGCCTTCGCAGGCCTCGAGTTTGCGGAGCGCCTTCTCCTTGCGCTTACGGTGCTTCAGGACGCCAGCGGCCTCCTCGACGAATCCGCGTCGGATCTCTGGGGTGGCCTGCAGGATCGTGTCGAGCTGCCCCTGCCCGACGATCACATGCATTTCCCGACCGATGCCGGAATCGCTCAACAGCTCCTGCACGTCGAGCAGGCGCGCTGTGTTGCCGTTGATCGCGTACTCCGAGCCGCCGTTGCGAAACATCGTCCGGGCGATGGTCACCTCGGCGTAGTCGATGGGCAGTGCGCCGTCGGTGTTGTCGATGGTCAGCACGACCTCGGCGCGACCCAGCGGGGCGCGGCCCGATGTGCCGGCGAAGATGACGTCCTCCATCTTGCCGCCGCGGAGGCTCTTGGCGCCCTGTTCGCCCATCACCCAACTGAGAGCGTCCACGACGTTGGACTTGCCGGAGCCGTTCGGGCCCACGACGCAGGTGATGCCCGGCTCGAAATTCAGCGTCGTCGCAGCCGCGAACGACTTGAATCCGCGCAGGGTGAGGCTTTTGAGGTGCACGAGTGACCTTTCTCCGGATCACCCGCCGTCGGGTGGTCCATCGTGTTGGTCGCCCCGGGGGCGTCCTGCGGGAAGGCGCCTCCACTCTAGTTCGCACCAGTGTGGTGCGGCGGGACCTCAGGCGGTGCCGGCCGGTGTGTCCTTGTCCTCGGCCACCAGCTCGCCGCCAGGGGCGGCCTCGACCGCCAGCTCCGGGACCGGCGATCGTCCGCGTACCGCGGAGAACGTCCAGATCTTGTTCAGCACGAACGACAGCGGGGTGACGATACCGATCGCGATCAGCTGTGCCCAGTAGAACCGGTTACGCAGGCCGCTGGAGTCGTTGAACACGCTGGTCGGCAGGGCCAGCGGGGACCCCTCCTTCAACAACACCGTCAAGATGGCGAGGTTGGCCACCAGGCCGAGCAGACCGACCGCGAGGAACGGGAAGTACTCCCGCAACCAGCCGGCGTGCTTGGCGCTCCGGAAGGTCCACCATCGGTTCAGCTGGAAGTTCCACAGGTTCGCCACGAGGAAGGCGACGGTCGCGTACACGTGGTACCAGCGGATGTTGAGGTCGGTCAGCGGCAGGTCCCACGCGACGGTGTGTGGATTGGGACCGAGCTTGTTGCAGATGATGATGACCAGCATGTTGACCAGCACGCCGGAACCACCGACCAGGCCGAACCGGAAGAAGAGCAGCCAGTTCTCTTTGTGCCTGACCAGCAGGTAGTGACGAATTCTCTCCACGATGAGACGAAAGCCTACCGTCGGCGGGCCTGGCCATCCATTCCGACCAGCCGCCGCGAACCCCTGCCGCCACCCGACTTCCGGGGAAAGTGGGCGCAAACCACAACGACACGCCGGTGGGAGATGTTGTTTGCGCCCAGTTTCGACGGAGGTGAGAGGTGAGCGAGACCTCGTCGCGGATGGCACACGTCGGATCGGGTCTTTCGCTCAGGCGGAGTCGGCGGGGTGGGTGGGCACCCAGTAGCGGCGTTTGGGGCCGTACGTCCCCTCGAAGATCCCACCCGCACCCTCGATGATCCGCCGCGACGCCTCGTTGTCGTGGTCGCAGGTGAGCAGCACCGGATTCAGACCGAGCGCGTACGCGTACGGCAGGCTGGCGCGAAACGCCGCGGTGGCGTGCCCTCGACGCCGTGCGGATGGCCGGATCCAATAGCCGATGTGGCCGCCGAGCGTGACCAGGTCGCCGACCAGGCCGTGGCGGACGCCGACCCGGCCCAGATAGCTGCCGTCGACGACCCACCACAAGGTGGTGGTGGCGACGAAATCCACGGGAGGCTCGATCGCCTCCTCGGCGTCGGCCAGCAGCCGACGTACGAACTCGGCAAAGTCACTCTCCGCCGCGAGATCCAGTCCCTCCGCCGCCCACGGCATCCTGATCGCCGGCTCCTCGGCGTGCGCGGCCAGGAACGAGTCGCGAAAGGCGGCATCGGGCGCGATCAGCACCCGGCGAGGCTACGCCTGATGCCGTCCGCGGCCGCGACGGTTTACGGGATCACGGTGATCCGGTTCGGCGCCGGCGGCGCCACCGGCTCGTTCGCGGTCAGGTACGTGGTGAACGCGTCGAGGTCGATCGGACCGCCGGTCAGATCGGTGCCCTGGGTGAAGACGCTGAAGCCGTCACCACCACCGGCCAGAAAGTTGTTGATCGACACCCGGTACGTTCCCGCCGGATCGATGCCTGTCCCGTTCAGCTTCAGCTCCGACACCTTGGACCCGATCGGAGCCGCCGTGCTCCAGGTGTAGCTGAGCCCCTGCGAGATCTGCAGGAACGTCGCCGTCCCGTCGGCGTGCCACTGCTGCTCCAGGACCGCCTTCAGCTGCGCACCGGTCATGGTGACGGTCTGCATGATGTTGGCGAAGGGCTGGACCGTGAACGCCTCCCCGTACGTCACCGCGCCATCGCCCTCGCCCGCGATAGACGACGCGTACTCCAGGTTGGCTCGGATGCCGCCCGGGTTCGTGATCGCGATCTGTGCTCCGCTGGGTTGTGTCGCGGCGAGCTGGGCATCGGCGATGACGTCGCCGAGCGGCTGTTCGCCGGCAGGGCTGGCAGCCCGGGTGATGTCGGCGGTGATGGTGCCGACCTTCCTGTTGGCGAGCGGTGCGGACTTCGTCACCGCGCGGTCGACGATGGCCTGCACCGTCGGATCGGGAGTGACGTCGCGGGTGACGATGTGATTCTCGGCCACCGTCGCGGAGCGGATGACGTCCCGGGTCCGCGGATCGATCTGCAGGTCGACGCTCGAGACCAACCGGCCGAACGACGCACTCTGGACCACCGGGCGTGGATTGCCCGCCGGATCATTGACGCTGCAGTTGTACGGCTGGTGGCTGTGGCCGACGAAGAATGCGTCGACCTGCGGGCTCGCCGCCTTCGCGATGGTCTCTGCCGGGCCGCCGTGCACGATGTTGCAGGCGTTCGGCCGCGCCCCGGTGGTCGTGTTGTCGCCCTGGTGCATTAGCACGATCTGGCTCTTGACACCGAGCCGCTGGAGGAGGTTCGAGGTCCGGTCGATGGCCCGCACCTCATCGCCGAACCGCAGACCCTTGATCCCGTCCGCGATCACCACATCCGGCAGCCCTTCGAGCGTGATGCCGATGACCCCGATGTACGCGCCACCGGAGCGGATCACCGTGAACGGCAGCAGTGCCGGGAGGCCGCTCTTCTGAAAGGTCACGTTGGCGCCGAGGATCGGGAACTTCGCCCCCTGATACGGGTCGTCGAACTGGCAGTTGTCGACCGGGTGACAGCCACCGCGCTGGATCCGCAGCAGCTCCTGGTAGCCCTCGTCGAACTCGTGGTTGCCAACCGCCATCGCCTTGACGCCGATGGCATTCAGGACATCGATGGTCGGCTCGTCGTGGAACAACGCCGAGGCGAGCGGCGAGGCACCGATGCTGTCTCCCGCGGAGACGACGAAGGAGTTCTTGACCGCACTGCGGAGCTGCTTGACGTGCGTCGCGAAGTAGGCGGCTCCGCCGACGCCGTCCACCGTCGCGCCACTGTCGTCGATGATCCTGCCCGAGGAGCCGGCAGGTGGCTGCAGATTGCCGTGCAGGTCGTTGAACCCGATCACGCGTACGTCGATCGGCTTGGCGCTGGGCGGCGGAGTCGGATGGTGCCTACCGCCGGCCTGCGCGCTGGTCACGCCGAGGGTGCCGATGAGCAAAGCACCGAGACCGACGGCTGCCGCTCGGCGCAGCAAGGGCGCACGGCGCAGCAAGGGCATCCGGCTCTGCACGGGGGTAATCGACATCGATGGGCCTTTCGGGGGAGAACGTCGCGCTGCTGACGCTCTCACAGCCAAGCGGCTGCTGAGAAGACCCCGTAAGAATTGTTCGCGCAAGGTTTGAAATCGGTACCTCAGTTCTCCCACCAACCCCCGAAAAGTGGTCGCAAACAACACCCCCGCTCGGCGTGTCGATGTTGTTTCCGACCAGTTCTCCGGAAAGGGAAGGGGGGAAGAGGAAGGGGGGAAGAGGAAGGGGGCCGCGACTAGAACCGGGCGTTGCGGGGGGTGCGCTGGCAGCGCGGGCAGCGGAAGGAGGAGCGATTCATGAAGGGTTCGCGGCGGATCGGGGTGCCGCACCGAGCGCACGGCTTGCCTTCCTGGCCGTACGCCTGCAGGGACCGGTCGAAGTAGCCGCTGGACCCGTTGACGTTGACATACAACGAGTCGAACGACGTGCCGCCCTCCCCCAGCGCGTCGCGCATCACGGCGGCTGCGGAGTCCACGACGTCGCCGGCCGCCTTCCGGGTCATGCTCTCGGTCGGCTTCGCATAGTGCAGCCGGGCCCGCCACAGCGCCTCGTCGGCATAGATGTTGCCGATTCCGGAGACCAGGGTCTGATCCAGCAGGGCGCGCTTCACCCCGGTGTGCTTCTTCCGCATCCTGGCCACCACACTCGCGCGGTCGAACTCGGGATCGAACGGGTCACGTGCCACGTGCGCGATCTCGGCCGGCAGGTCCGCGCCGCCCTCGGACAGCGAGAGGCCACCGAACATGCGCTGGTCGACGAATCGCACCTCGGGTCCGTCGTCGGCGAAGACGAACCGGATCCTGGTGTTGCGCTGATCGGGAAGCGAGGGGTCGGCCACCAGGAACTGGCCACTCATCCCGAGGTGGGCCAGGATCGCGTCGCCGTCGGTGAGCGGCAACCACAGATACTTGCCGCGTCGCTTCGGTTCGGCAAACCGGCGTCCGACCAGCGACAATGCAAAGTCGTCGGCGCCTGGCAGATGACGTCGGACCGGTCGAGCGTGCAGCACATCCACCCGGGCGATCTTGCGGCCGGTCAGGGCCGCCGAGAGGCCGCGGCGAACGACCTCGACCTCGGGCAGCTCGGGCATCGGTCTCGCAGTCGGAAAAGGGCCGATCAGGCCCGGTCAGCGACGACGCCGTCCACCGCGGGGCGGTCCACCACAGCGCTATCCACCGCGGGAGCCGATGCCACCACGCCTGGGTCCTGCTGGGCGCTCTTCGCGGCCTTCAGCGCGGCGAAGGCGGTTGCCGCCGCGTTCTGCTCGGCTTCCTTCTTGTTGCGGCCGGCACCGGGACCGAACCGGTCGCCGTCGATCAGCACCATGGCCTTGAAGCTCTTGGCGTGGTCGGGACCCGACTCTTCGACCTCGTACGTCGGAACTCCGAGACCGTCCAGCGACGCGATCTCCTGCAGACTGGTCTTCCAGTCCAGGCCGGCACCGAGCGTCGCGACCTCTACCATCAACGGATCGAACAGCCGATGCACGAACAGCCGACCGGCGTCGATCCCGTGGGCCAGGAAGACGGCTCCGATCACGGCTTCCATCGTGTCGGCCAGGATCGACGACTTGTCCCTGCCACCGGTGGTTTCTTCACCGCGGCCGAGCCGCAGCATGGCGCCGAGATCCAGCCCGCGGGCGACCTCGGCCAGCGCGCGGGAGTTGACGACGGCGGCACGCAGTTTCGCGAGCTGGCCTTCGGACAGCTGCGGATGGGTGACGAAAAGGTGCTCGGTGACCACCAGACCGAGCACCGAGTCCCCGAGGAACTCCAGTCGCTCGTTGGTGGGCAGACCACCCTGCTCGTACGCGTACGAGCGATGCGTGAGGGAAAGCTCCAACAGCTCGGGAGCAATCGTCAACCCGAGCTGATCGAGCACCTCGACGACAGAGAGGCGAGGCGCGCTCACCCCGGTGTCCGCCATGCTCAGGACGACAGGACCTGCCGGCGGGCGCCGCGCGGCCCGTACTGCCCACACGAGGGGCAGGCGGTGTGCGGCAGGTGCTTCTCGCGGCAGGCCGGGTTCGCGCACGTTACCAGCTGGGGCGCAGACATCTTCCACTGGGAACGGCGATGACGCGTGTTGCTGCGCGACATTCTCCGCTTCGGTACCGCCACGATCTCACTCCTACTCGCGCTCCGGTCTCACCCGGAGGGCATCATCTCACCTGGTATGCGGTGTACAGCGTAAGTCTCCAGCGCTCGATCAGTCGAGCGTTGACAGTTTTTCCCACCGCGGATCGATCGGCGCGTCATGGCCGTGATCAGGGTCGACATTGAGGTCGGCCCCGCACTCGGCACACAAACCTCGACAGTCTTCCCGGCACAGCGGCTGGAACGGCAGATCCAGCACCACAGCGTCGCGGAGCAACGGCTCGAGGTCGATCAGATCGCCCTCCATCCGGCCCGCATCCTCCTCGTCCACCTCACTGCCGGGATGTACGTACAACTGGAGCAGGTCGACGTCGATCTGGTCGGAGATCTCGGTCAGACACCGTACGCACTCCCCGCGCAGCTGCGCGGACGCGGAGCCGGTCACCAAGACGCCCTCGACCACTGCTTCGAGCATGAGGTCCAGGTCGATCGGTGAGCCGGGTGGCACCGCGATCACCTCGATACCGAGATCCGCCGGAGCTTCGACGGCACGCGAGACCCGCTTCATCCCGCCCGCGCCTCGACCCAGTTCGTGGGTGTCCAAGACGAGCCCAGAATGCGGATCGAACGGGCGATGCGGCGAACCCATCGCTACCCTCCAAGCCAGCGGTCCCCGATGTCCAGATGACCGACGTCCTACCTTACCGGCTGCCCGTCAACCCTCCAAACTGTGCCTCTGGCGCGCTCGCGCCTACCCGACGCTCGCGCGCGTGGCTGGCGCGAGCGCGCAATCAGGTGCCTTCCCTGTCCAGGCCGCTGCGTTCCGCCAGGCGGGCGCGGGCGGTCTTCACCTGGCTGGTGGTCTTGTGCAGCACCGACTCGAAACTGGCCATCCGGGAGTCGATGAACAAGTCGGTCTCCTTGCGCAGCGCCGCGGCCTCGTCGTCGGCATCGGCGACGATCTTCGCCGCGCGCTCCTTGGCGATCTTGACGATCTCGCTGTCCTCAGCGAGCTCGGAGGCCTGTTCGCGGGCTTCGGCGACGATCTGTTCCGCCTCGGCCTCACCCTCGCTGACCTTCGACTGGGTGGCATCGATGACCTCTTGGGCCGCGGCGATCTCGTCGGGCAGATGGTCGATGATGTCGTCGATCAGGGTGAGGACGTCGCCCCGGTTGATCACACACGACGCGGACATCGGCATCGACCGAGCGGTGGCAATCGTCTCGCGCAGCCGCTTGAGCTTGTCCTCGGCGCTCTCGCGCTCGACCATCCGCCTGCCTCCTAGCTCTCGCGCGCCGGGACGGCACGCTCGTTTGCCCGGGCAATCGTACGTTCAGCGATGCCCTCGAGCAGGAACTG
Source organism: uncultured Actinomycetota bacterium (assembly GCA_963797165.1). Lineage (GTDB taxonomy): Bacteria > Actinomycetota > Actinomycetes > Propionibacteriales > Propionibacteriaceae > Microlunatus. The sequence continues at coordinate 28,404 of CAWCOM010000003.1, read as the reverse complement.
GTTGACGTCGCCGCCGAGCAGGGCGACCTCGCGAACCAGGCTGGAGGAGACGTACGACCACTGTGCTGCGGTCGGCAGGAAGAGCGTGTCGACCCCGCTGAGCTGGCCGTTCATCTGGGCCATCTGCAGCTCGTAGTCGAAGTCGGAGACGAAGCGCAGACCTTTGACGATGGCGTCCGCCTCCGCCTGGGCGCAGAAATCGACGAGCAGTCCCGAGAAGGTCGTCACCGAGACTCCGTCCAGCTCGGCGCATGCCTCGGACAGCATCTCGACCCGCTCGTCGGGCGTGAACAGCGCGTTCTTGCTCACATTGGTGCCGACCGCCACGACCACGAAGTCGAACAGCTTCGAGGCCCGGCTGATGATGTCGAGGTGCCCATGGGTGACCGGGTCGAATGAGCCGGGGCAGACAGCACGCGACATCGCGCCTCCAGTTCTCTCAGTTCAGGGTTCTCGGTCCTCTACGAAGGCGACAGCATCCGAGGCGGAGCCGAACAGCAGCGTCGTCTCACCGTAGTCGCGCCGCCGGTCCAGCTCGAACCCCGGTGGCCAGTCGAGATCCGCGGCTCGCCGCGAGCGCTCGACGACAACCAGACCATCGGTCGCGAGCCATCCGTTGCCGACCACCACCACGAGGATCTCGGTCAGCTCGTCGGCGGGCAGCGCGTACGGCGGGTCCAGGAAGACGACATCGTACGTCCTGATCGGCCGGCCGCGGACGAGCCGCTCGACCCGTTCGCTGCGCAACGTGATCACGCCGCCGAGACCGAGCTCGGCGATGTTTCGAGCGGCCACTGTGGCGGTCCGAGTCGAGGACTCCACCAACAGCACCTCGTCGGCTCCGCGGCTGGCCGCCTCCAGCCCGACCGCGCCGGAGCCCGCGAACAGGTCGGCGAACGCGAGCCCGCGCAGGCTCTCTGCCGAAGCCTCTGCCGCAGTACCGGCCCAGACGGCGATCGCGGAGAAGAGTGCCTCGCGCACGCGGTCCGTGGTCGGTCGGGTGGCGTCGCCCGGCGGCGCACTGAGCCGGCGGCCTCGGTGGCGGCCGGCGATGATCCGGGTCATCGCGAGCGCGGGCTCATGTGCGCTCCAGCCAGTCGCCCACGGCCTGGCGCTCGACCTGCGCAACGATGTCGGCGAGCCCGGGATCGGAGAGCTCGGGGTCGGCTGCGACACAGGCCTCGGCGATCGCGCGAGCGTCGGCGATCAGGTCGGCATCGTCCAGCACCCGCAGCAGTCGAAGGCTCGATCGGCCACCCGACTGGCTGGCGCCGAGCACATCACCCTCGCGGCGCTGCTCGAGGTCGACATCGGCGAGGGCGAAACCGTCCCGGGTGCTCGCCACCGCGTCGAGCCGCTCCCGTGCGCTCGAGCCCGGGGCAGACGTGGAGAACAGCAGGCACACGCCTGGGTGGCCACCGCGACCGATCCGACCGCGGAGCTGGTGGAGCTGCGAGATGCCGAACCGGTCGGCGTCCATGATCACCATCATGCTGGCGTTCGGCACGTCCACGCCGACCTCCACGACCGTCGTCGCGACCAGCACATCGGTCTCGCCGCCGGCGAACCGCGCCATCGCCGCATCCTTCTCGTCGCTGCTCAGCTGCCCGTGCAGCAGGTCGACGCTCAGCTCCTTCAGCGGCCCCGCGCTCAGCTCGGAGTAGAGATCGGCGGCCGCCACGGCCGGCTCGCGCTCCTCACCGTCGGCACCCGCCTCGTCGAGATCCTCCGCGTACGCCTCGGCAGCCCTGCCTCGCTTCGAGCTGGGCTTGGGCTCACTGGAGATCCGAGCGCAGACGACGTACGCCTGCCGACCGGCACCCACCTCCTCGATGATCCGCTGCCAGGCGCGATCGACCCAGCCCGGATGGTTCCTGGCGTCGACGACGACCGTGCTCACCTCGGCCCGGCCGGCCGGCACCTCCTTCAGGGTGGACACCTCCAGATCGCCGAAGACCGTCATCGCCACCGATCTCGGGATCGGAGTGGCGGTCATCACCAGGACGTGTGGCTGGGCAGTTGCCTTCGCGCTCAGCGCGGCCCGCTGCTCGACCCCGAACCGGTGCTGCTCGTCGACGACCACCAGTCCGAGATCGGCGAACTGGACGACTTCGCTGAGCAGCGCGTGCGTACCGATCACGATGCCGGCGTCGCCGGAGGCGGCTTTGAGCGTGACGGCGCGCTTCTGGGCGACGGGCATCGAGCCGGTGAGGAGTACGACGTCGGTCGAGGGGCCGGCGCCGGCCAACAGTCCGCCGCCGGCCAGATCGCCGAGCAGTCGAAGCACCGTCTGGTAGTGCTGGGTGGCCAGCACCTCGGTCGGCGCCAGCAGGGCGGCCTGACCACCCGCGTCGACCACCGCGAGCATGGCCCGCAGGGCCACGATGGTCTTGCCCGACCCGACTTCACCCTGGAGCAGTCGTTGCATGGGTTGGGGTCGGGCCAGCTCGGCCATGATCTGCTCGCTGACCTCGATCTGGCCGTCGGTCAGGGTGAACGGCAGCCTCGCGTCGAACGCGGTGAGCAGTCCGTCGTCGCTCGGTCGCCGCGGCACCGCTCCGTGGGCCTTCGCGTCGGCGCGGCGCCGGGCCATGGTCAGCTGCAGCCCGAAGGCCTCGTCGAACCGCAACCGATCGCGGCCGCCGGCGATCTCGTCGGGGGTCTGTGGCTGGTGGACGGCACGCAACGCGGCCTCGTACTCGACCACCCCGGCCTGTTTGCGGACCGCGGCCGGCAGCGGGTCTGGCAGTCCGCCCAGCTCGTCCAGCGCGATGCCGATCGACTGGGCGATGGTCCAGGTCCGCAGCTTGCTCGTAGCCGGATAGATCCCGATCAGCGGCGCCCGCGTCACCTCGGCCAGCACGGCATTGCGCTTGGCGCCACCGAGGAACTCGCCCTTGTCGCCGATGATCACGAAGTCGGGATGGGTCAACTGCCGAGTGCCGCGGAACTCACTGACCTTGCCGGCGAAGATGCCTCGTGCGCCGGGCTGCAGCTGACGCCGCCAGTAGTCGATCACGACCGGCTTGCCGAAGAACGCCAGCTCCATCGACCCGTGCCCGTCGCTGATCACCGCCGACAACCGCGAGCTCGTCCCGCCCCGCCGGCTGTGGCCGCCCTGTAGCTGGTGGACGTCGGTCCGGACCACCCTGGCAAGGACCGCCGCTTCCTCTCCCGGCTGCAGCACGGAGAGGTCGCTGAGCTCGGTGCCCGCGAAGTAGCGACGCGGCACGTGCAGCATCAGGTCACCGACGGTGTAGACCTTCAGCCGCTCGAAGTCCTTGGCGCTCGACCCGAGCACGCGGTCCAGCCGCTCGTTGAGCCGGCCGAACGTGACCGTGCGCCAGGCGTTCGGGCCGGCGGCGGCGGCGGCCGATTCGCCGCCCGAGGATCTGCCTGCCGAAGGGCTCACTCGAGACCGACCAGGAAGAGGTACCGGCTCTGCCCACCATCGACCCGCTCGACCTCGAGCGCGCGATTGGCCGCCGTCGCGCGTCGGCTGAGCTCGTCGAGGATGGCCGGCTCGACGTCGGCGCCCGCGATCAGGGTGAGCAGCTCGCCGCCTGCGGCCAGTAGGCGCTCGATGACCCGCCACCCGACCTCGACCGCCGAGTCCCCGATCTCGACGAAGTCGCCCTGGACGAGTCCGAGGACGTCCCCGACCTGACACGCTCCGCCCATCGTCATCGCTGGGCGTTCGGCGACGGTGACCGCGCCATGCCTGGCGTGGCCCGCGGCACTGCTCATGGCGACCACGGCCGCGTCGAAGTCGGCGCTCGGTTCGTGGACGGCCAGAGCGGCCAGCCCCTGCACCTGCGCCTGGGTCGGGATGACGGCGATCCGCCTGGCATCGGTGCGCAGCTGGCGGGCAAGCCGCCGGGCGACGGTGAGCGTCGACGGATCGTTCGGGAGCACCACCACATCGCCGTGGGCCGCGGCGATCACCCTCGACAGCTCGTCTGCGGACACCGGGTCGGAGGCGCGATGCTGCACCGCGACAGCCCCCATCGCGGTGGCCGACTCGGCCAGCCCGGGTCCGGCAACCACGGCGACGACCGTCCGACCGTTGGTCCGCGCTTCGTCCCGAATCAGCGGCCCGAGCGACGTCACCCGGATCCGCGAGATGTCTCCGCGGCCCAGTGCAGCCTCGATCGCCGCACCCGCATCGATGAGGTGCACGTGCACCTGAGCAACCGCCTCGTCCCCCACGACGACGACGCTACGACCGAGCACCGACAATGTCGTCCGGAGCAGATCCAGGCCGGAAGGAGCTACGCCGCGCAGCGCGTACATCACTTCGTACTCCATCGGGGCCTGCTCCCCAACCGGCGTGGCTGCCCGCTCGGCCTCCGGCTCGGGCGGGGCAAGCGGTTCGGCGGTCGTTCCGCCGAGCACCTCGACCAGCACGTCGATGAGCAGCACGAACGCCTGTCCACCGGCGTCCACGACCCCGGCGCGGCCGAGCACATCCAGCTGGTCGGGGGTGCGGGCCAGGGCCTCGTGCGCCCCTTGTTGGGCCAGGGTCGCCACTGCGAGCGCGTCATGGATCTTCGCCGGGTCGGCCGCGGCTGCGGCTGCGGCCTTGGCCGCCTCGTCTGCCACGGTGAGGATGGTGCCGACGATCGGTTCGGCCACCGCTTGGGTAGCCGCATCGGAAACCGTACGCAGCAGGGCAGCCACGACCGCGCCCGGCGGCAGCACGGCGAGACGCTCGGGCGCACGCGCCAGGGCGCGACAGACGCTGGTGAACATCTCGGCGACGATCGCACCGGAGTTGCCGTGCGCGGACAAGATGGCGGCCTGGACGACGTCGTCGAGGCTCGCCCGCTGGAAGCGGGTGACCGACGACGCGATCCCGCCGATGGTCAGTTTCAGGTTCGAGCCCGTGTCGGCATCGGAGATCGGGAAGACATTCATCGCGTTCAACGCATCGGCCGACTCCGCGATGACCTTCGATGCCCGGCGGAGCCAGGAGTCCCCCAGCTGCCACAAACTCGGCGGTCGGGTGGCCGAGACGCCCGCTCCGGTGGGAGTCGAGGACGAACTGCGCCGAGCGGACGTGGGCACGTCGCCACCCTATCGACGGGGCAGCCGGCGGGCCGGCCGGCGCGAGTCCGAGTGGGTCAGTTGCTCGGGGCCGGCTGGGAGCGCCGAGGTTCCTCCTCGTGCGCCACGTTTGCGACCCACGGCGACCCAACGACGCCCCAGCCCCGCCCCAGCGCCACGTTTGCGACCCACGGCGACCCAACGATGTCCAGACCCGGTGCAGGCGGGTCCGTGCAGGGACCTCGTCCCCGCGGATCGGCGCCATGTTCCTGACCCGGCTCGCCGAGAGAGGGATAGTGGTCGGGCAGCAGCGACCAGACGAACGCGGTTTGACGGCGGCTCGGTGCCGCCGCGCGGAGCTCGCTTCCGGCCGACATCGACCGATTCGCCAGCGCCACGGCCTGTCGGGTATTCTGTTCCGGTTGTCCTCGCGGGCAACACCCGTCTGACCGATCTGTCGAATTGTGTGGGAGTAACTCCGATGGCTGCCGTGTGTGACATCTGCGCCAAGGGCCCTGGCTTCGGCCACAACGTGCCCTGGTCGAAGAAGAAGACCAACCGGCGTTGGGACCCGAACATCCAGCGCGTGCATGCCAAGATCGGCGGCACCTCGCGCCGGCTGAACGTCTGCACCTCCTGCATCAAGGCAGGCAAGGTCACCCGCTGACCTGACGCCTCGTCGTCCCGACAGGCCCGCTCCCTTCCGGGGGCGGGCCTTTCTGCCTTGGCCGTCCGGTCCGGGTGAGCGATGGAGGGCTCAGCCAACGGACCCGTCACCCGCAGCGAGCCGCAGCGCGGCCGTACGAGCCTCGATAGCGGCGACCACCGCAGCCATGTCTGCACGGCCCAGGCCGAGACCCTCCGCCTCGGCGAGCAGCGATCGGCAGAGGTCCAGGAGGGGAACCGCGGCGCCCACCAGAGCGGCTTGATCCGAGACCAGACGGCTGTTGTAGTGCACATCGGCCAGTGAGGCCTGTACGTCGAAGTCGTGGGCCAGCAGCTTCGCCAGCTTGATCCGAGAGACGTCGCTCGCCATCGGACCCGCATCCAGCACGGACCGAAACGTCTCCAGGTCCAGGTCGTTCTGTACCGCGAAGTGGTAGGCCTCCGCGAGGCCACTGACCATCGTGATGAGGAACAGGTTGACGGCCAGCTTCGTGCCGAGCGCGCTCGGCACGGCTCCGCAGGCGACGACCTGCGCGCAGATCGGCTGGATCAGCTGCGAAATCTCGATCACATCGGCCGCGTCACCGGCCACCATGCCGACCAGGCGACCTGCCTCGGCCGGTGCCCGAGAGCCCGAGACGGGCGCCTCGACATGCCGCCCGCCGGCCGCTCGGACGGCATCACCCAGCGCCACCGAGTACTCCGCACTGGTCGTGCCCATCGCCACGATCGTGTGGCCGGCCACCCGCCGGCCGAAGAGTGGGCCGCCACGGTCGAGCACCGCGTCCAGGGCGTTTCCGTCGGCCAGCATCATGACCACGACCCGCGTCCGGTCGAACAGGTCGTCGAGATCGCTAGCCACCGAGGCACCGGCGTCTCGGAACGGATCGGTCTTCGCCACCGTTCGATTCCAGACCACCAACGGAACGCCGGCCTGGACCAGGTTCGAGGCCATCGGCCGACCCATCACACCGAGCCCCACGAATCCCACGGCATCCGTCACACCTGCCAGGATCACGAGACCGCCGCACTGATGCCAAGGACCGATCCCGACGAACTGGCATCGGATTCCTGCCAGGGCAGTGCGCCGTCCGGGATCGGATCGGCTTTACTCGGGGCGTGTCAGCGCGTACCTCGGTGTCAGGGAAGACCTCGGTGTCAGGGAAGACCTCGGTGTCAGGGAAGACCTCGGAGGGAAGACTCGGCGAAGGACAGACCTCGTACGTCTCGGTGGACGTGCTGGCGTTGCACTTCGACCATCAGGCGCGGGAGGTCGTGCTCGGCGTGCACCACCGACCCCTGCCGCCGTACGAGGGCGAGCTGGCTCTGCCTGGCGTGCTGCTCCTGCGCGGTGAGCGGCTGCGGGAAGCCGGCGCCCGCGCGCTGGCCAAGATCGCGATCTCGGCGACGGCGGTTCGAGCCCAGGGGCAGCTGATCACATTCGACGAGCCCAATCGCGACCCCCGGGGGCCTACGCTGTCGATCGCCCTGTGGGCCGTCGTGGATCACCTCTCCCCCGATGCCGACTGGGTCGGGCTGGACCGCGTCCCACCACTCGCCTTCGACCACCAGCGAATCGTCGGCGACTGCCGTCCGCTGCTCGCCGGCCTGCTCTGGCGAGACCTGGCGTTCTCCAGAGCGCTCACCGGACACTCGTTCGCTGCGATCGACGCGCGCGATCTCACCGCGAGCCTGACCGGGGTCGAGCCCGACCGGGGCAACCTGAACCGGACTCTGGCCGGGCTAGCCGGCCTGACCCGCACCGACCAGCGACGTCCGAGCGCCACGGGCACCGGCCGCCCCGGCGTGGTCTGGGCATGGGGCTGATCTCGACCACAGACCACCGCTCCGGCGCTGGGCGCGATCGGGGCCGTACGCGGTCATGGCGATCGGTGGGCCGAGCCGGCTCAGCTCGGCCAGGCAGTCGGCGTCCGTCGGCATCGGTCTGAGCACCGGGCCGGCTGTCGCGAGCAGTTCGGTCAGGCGCGCCTGCTGAGCCAGGTCGCGTGCGCTGCCGACCTCCAGCCGACGCACCGGTCCCCCAGCCGTCAGGTAGGCATCCGCGACGTACAACTCGGCACCCTCGACCCCGTACCCCATGATCTCGAGCTCCTCTCGTCTGGATGTTAGTTTTAGTCTATTCGACTAAAACTACCGAGCCGAGGATCCCACCGCGTGCCTTACCTCACATTGCCGACGTCGCTCCCCAGAAAGTGGTCACCAACAACATCGACACGCCGACGGGAGTTGCGGTTTGCGACCACTTTTCGAGGACCGGGGCGTGCGGGGAGCAGCGGGCAAGCGCGCGACGCAGCTGGCGGCGCCCCTCAGGCCTGGACGACGAGCGGGATGATCATCGGCCGGCGACGGTGGGTGTCGCTGACCCAGCGACCGACCCGCCGCCGTACGATCTGCTGCAGCTGGTAGCTGTCCTCCACCCCGTCGGCAAGGGCCTTCTCGAGATCGGAACTGATCAGCGGTATCAGCGGATCGAAGACATGATCATCCTCGGCGAAGCCACGAGCATGGATGTCCGGGCCGCTGATGATCTTGGCCGAGTGGGTGTTGATCACCGCGATCACCGAGATGAACCCCTCTTCACCGAGAATCCTGCGGTCCTTCAGCGACGCCTCGGAGATGTTGCCCACCGACATGCCGTCCACGAAGATGTAGCCGGCGTCGACGCTGCCCACCTTGCGGGCCCGACCCTGCTGCAGATCGACGACCGTGCCGTCCTCGGCGAGGATCACATGATCACGCGCGACGCCGGTCGCCACGGCCAGATCGCCGCAGGCGATCAGGTGGCGCGACTCGCCGTGGACCGGCATCACGTTGCGCGGCCGGATCACGTTGAAGCAGTAGAGCAGCTCGCCGGCCGCCGCGTGGCCGGAGACGTGGACCAAGGCATTGCCCTTGTGCACCACGCGGGCGCCCTGCCGACTGAGTCCGTTGATCACTCGGTAGATGGCGCTCTCGTTGCCCGGGATCAGCGAGCTGGCCAGCACGACGGTGTCGCCCGGCTCGAGGGTGATCACCGGGTGCTCCCGATTGGACATCCGCGACAGCGCGGAGAGCGGTTCGCCCTGCGAGCCGGTGGAGATGATCACCACGTCCTCCGGACGGTGGTTCTCGATGTCGCGCAGGTCGATCAGGGTGTCGCCGGGCACGTGCAGGAAGCCCAGGTCCCGGGCAACGCCCATGTTGCGGACCATGGAGCGGCCGACGTACACGACCTTGCGGCCGTGGGCGACCGCAGCGTCCAGCACCTGCTGGACGCGGTGCACGTGCGAGGCGAAGCAGGCGACGATGATCCGTTGCCGGCTGGTGGCGAACACCCGGTCCAGCGCCGGGGCGATGTCGCGCTCGGGGGTGGTGAAGCCACGCACCTCGGCGTTCGTGGAGTCGATCATCAGCAGATCGACGCCCTCCTCGCCCAGCCGCGCGAAGGCCCGCAGGTCGGTGATCCGGCCGTCGAGCGGGAGCTGGTCCATCTTGAAGTCGCCGGTGTGCAGCACGCTGCCGGCCGACGTACGGACGAAGACGGCAAGGGCGTCGGGGATCGAGTGGTTGACGGCGACGAACTCGAGATCGAAGTTGCCGATCTTCAACCGCTCGGAGTCCTCGACCTTGCGCAGGTCGGCGCCGCGGATCCGGTGCTCCCGGATCTTCTCCTGTACCAGGGCCAGGGTGAGCCTCGACCCGAGCAGCGGGATGTCGGGCCGCTGCCGCAGCAGGTACGGCACCGCGCCGATGTGGTCCTCATGACCATGGGTGAGCACCAGCCCGACCACGTCGCCCAATCGATCGGCGATCGCATCGAATCCGGGCAGGATCAGGTCGACGCCGGGATGATGATCATCCTCTGGGAACAACACGCCGCAATCGATGAGCAGCAACTGGCCTCGGTGCTCGAGAACCGCCATATTGCGGCCGATATCACCCAGGCCACCGAGTGGTATGACCCGCAGCGCATTGCCAGGCAGTGTCGGCGGCGTCCTCGTGGCAGACACGGCCGCTACCCTAACAACACGTCGCTTGGCCGACTCTCGCGGTCCATACGAACCGCCGATATCGAGAATCCTCGGCGAGCGTCGGCAAGCGGAGCGCCCGGCTCTGCTTTGCGACTGAACGAGCAGCCCGGGCGCAAACCGCGGCAGCGCGCGAGAGCCGGCGGCTGCGAGCGAGGAAGCAAAGCAGATTCCTCAGGCGCGCAGCGTGCGCGAGCCGGGAAAGGAGATGAGAAAGTCCGTGGTGGCCTGCTCGGGGGTTCAGGTAACCACGGACTTCGCCATAAGCTTGACCGATCCTGGCGGCTGACGCACCTTCAATTAGTGTGATCTAGATCACATCGTGTTTGAAACCGCTCCCGGCCGCCCCGCTACCATCGGTCGACGTGAGTACGTACGCTGCTGTGCCCGATTCCGTCCGGTTGGCGCTGCCGGCCGAGGCGCCGACGATTGCCCGGATCCAGCGCCGCTGTTGGCAGCAGCGACTGGCCCCGGAGGCCGCCGCCGTGCTCGGCGAGGTCGACCTGGACGCCATGGTCGAGGCGTGGCACCGGGCCATCATCCGCCCGCCCGCCGCCCGGTTCCGCGTCCTCGTCGCGGTGAGCTCCGATCACGGAGTGGTCGGTTTCGCCGCCACCGTGCCGTGCGCGGACGCCGACGCGGCGTCCGACGACGGCGAGATCGAGGAGTTCGTTGTCGACCCGCCGGCGCAGCGCCGCGGGCACGGTTCGCGGCTGCTGCACGCCTGCGTGGACACGCTGTCGGCCGACGGCTTCGGCCGGGCTCGCTGGTGGCTGGGTGCGACCGACGACGTCCTCCGGACGTTCGCCACCGATGCCGGCTGGGCGGCCGACGGCGCCTGGCGCGAGATCGGCGTGGACGACGACGAGCACCCGCAGGTCAGGTTGAAACAGGTCCGCCTGCACACCGACATCGCCGCCGCCTGACCTCCGAGAGTCCAGCTCCGGCTCCCACTTCCCGGAAACTGGTCGCAAACAACAACTTCCACCGGCGTGTCGATGTTGTTTGCGCCCACTTTTCGGGGAGGTGGAGGTCGGAGACAGGTCCGGCGGGACCGGGTCAGAAGGTCGCCAGGTTTCAGCTGGTGAGGGCGACGTTGTCGCCGGCGACCTGAGCAACCAGACCAGTGTCGTCGACCGCGAGCGAGGTGAGTTTCAACCCGAGCGGGATACCGGTGATGTCGACCGGCTTCACCAGGGTGCGGATGAGCAGGTCGACCACGGTCTGCGGCAAGGTGATGTTCGCGACCTCGACGCTCGGCTCGGCCAGCGTGAGGGTCTGCGCGGTGGCATCCAGACTCGGCCGGCCGGTGACTACGACATCCAGCGTCCGGCCGAGCACCTCCGTCGAGCGGGTGAACGACACCTTCCCGTCGCCGCCCGACGAAACCTTCTCCCCGACGAGGTCACTGAATGCCGTCAGGTCGATCTGGGCAGTGCCCGCCACGTGATCGGCGGTCGAGGTCTGAAACCTGTCGTCGCTGTGGACGCCGGTGGCGGTGACATCGAGATGCCGCACCGGGAGCTCCTGGTCGTTCGTCGTGCCGACGTCGTCGGCCTGCACCCGGACCGCGGAGACATTCCCGCCGAGCGCCTGGACCAGGAACGGAAAGCTCCCGACGTCGACGGTCGGCAGCTCCGGCGTCCCGAGCTCGGGTTGCAGCCGTTGTGCGACCTCGGCGTCCGCCCAGGCCCGCGCGGCATAGTCGGCGCCGATCGCCAGGCCGAGCACCACGACGACCGCGAGAACGACGACGACGACGGTCCTGGTGGAGGACCGGCGCTGTCGGGGCGGTTGCCCCGGCATGATCAGCGTGGTCTCACTCGAGCTCAAGGATCGACTCCATTCCGACAGTCAGTCCCGACCGGGATCCGACAGCGCGTACGCCGGCGAGGACGCCCGGCATGAACGAGACGCGGTCCAAGGAGTCGTGCCGGATGGTCAGCGTCTCTCCGACGTCACCGAACAGCACCTCCTGATGGGCGACCAGCCCGCGCAGCCTGACCCCGTGCACGTGGATGCCATCCACGGATGCGCCGCGGGCGCCCGGCAGCTCCTGGCTGGTCGCGTCCGGCGGTACGCCCAGTCCGGCCGCCGACCGCGCGGCCGCGATCCGGCGTGCCGTGGTCGCCGCGGTGCCCGATGGCGCATCGGCCTTGTTCGGGTGGTGCAGCTCGATGATCTCGACGCTCTCGTAGAACCGCGCGGCCTGCTCGGCGAAGTGCATCATCAGCACTGCGCCGATGGAGAAGTTCGCCGCCACCAGTACGCCGACGTTCGGGTGATCGGCGAGCCTGGTACGCAGATCGGCCAACCGTTCGTCGGTGAAGCCCGTGGTGCCGGCGACGGCATGGACGCCATGCTCGATGCACCAGCTCAGGTTCTCCATCACCGCGTCCGGGTGGGTGAAATCGACAACGACGTCGCAGGTCTCGGCCGACGTACGATCATCACCGACGTCAAGGGCGGCGCCGAGCTCCAAGTCGTCGGCCGCCTCCACGGCTCGACACACCTCGGCACCCATCCGCCCGCGGGCACCGAAGACGCCCACCCTGATCATGACCACCTCTTCGACTCATCGGTTGCTCGTAGGCTATCCGCCATCGGCCGGAACCCTCCGCGACGAGGCCAGTGTCAGTCTGGAGCAGGATGGATCGACTCGAACGTGTCGTGGTCGTCGGCGCCGGAATCGGCGGCCTGACCAGCGCACTGCTCCTGGCCGGTGCCGCGGAACAGGTCGTGCTGCTGGAACGCAAACTTGAACCAACCGAGATCGGCGCCGGGATCATGCTGCAGCCGAACGGTCTGGCGGTCCTCGACGGGCTGGGCCTCGGTGCCGCGGTGAGAGGGCTCGGTCGGTCCCAGCGTCTGCTGGAGATCCGCAACCAACGGGGCGCCCTGCTGAGCCGTGGCTCCACGCCGGACTTCGGTGGCGGCCTCGATCACTTCGTCGCCATCCTCCGCAGCTCGCTGCACGGTGTCCTGCTCGACGCCGTGCGCGCGGATCCGCGGATCAGCACGGAATTCGGTCGGCCGGTGACAGCCGGTCACCCCGGCGGGCGTGTCTGGCTCGGTGCGGAACCGCTCAGCGCCGATCTGGTTGTCGGTGCCGACGGTGTGAGCTCCGTCATCAGAGCGAGCGGCAGCTTCGGAGCGGCGGTCGATGACCGGAACACCACGTACGTCCGAGCTCTGGTTCCCGGCGACGAGCAGGACCTGTTCACGGAGTACTGGACCCCGCTCGGGGCGTTCGGCGCCGCGCCGGTGTCGTCGGATCGGATCTACTGCTACGCGGGTGCGTACATCGGGCCAGCGGCCGAGGCCATCCGACGTCGCGACCTGCGCACGTTCGTCCGCGTCTGGGGCGAGACGTTGCCCGTGGCGGAAACGCTGCTGTCTCGGGTGGGCACCATCGATGACCTGCTGATCAACGGCGTACGTCGGGTGCGCTGTCGTCGGTGGGTCGACGGCCGCACCGTGCTCCTCGGCGACGCGGCGCACGCGATGGCGCCGAACCTGGGCCAGGGCGCCAACAGTGCGATGGTCGACGCGGTGGTGCTCGCCGACGAGCTGAGTCGAGCGTCCTCGATCGAGACGGCGCTCGCAGGCTACGACCGGCGACGGCGGGCCCCGGTGACTCGGTTGCAATCGATCGCCGGTGTGCTGGGAACGCTCAGCGGGGTCCGCGGACGGCTCGGGTCGCGTGCGCGAGACACCCTGCTGCGCGCCGTGAGCCGGCCGCGGTCGCTGGACCGTCAGATCCGCACCGCGCAGCAGGAGGATCCGGTCCGGCTGCGCGGAACGGTCGAGGCGCTGGCTCGTCGCTGACTGGTGCGTGCGCACTATTCTCGCCCAATGGCCGGTCATGACGAGCACGCACAGCCCGACCACCCCCAGCACCCCGGGCACTTCCGTCACGGGCATGGCGACGCGCACGAGCACGGTGTGATGTCCGGGTTCATCGTGCGGCCGTACGACGTGCTGGTCGGTGGACTGCTGATGCGGAGGACGTACGTCTCGATCGCGGGGTTGCTGGCCGGCGTGGTTCCGACCGGAGGGACTGTGGTGGACGTGGGCACCGGCCCGGGTCGGGTGCCGGCGCTGCTGGCCAGGCGGCGCTCCGATCTCACGGTGATCGGTGTCGATCCCTCAGCGGACATGCTCGACCGGGCCCGTCGCCGGGCCGGCGGCCTGAGCACGGTGCAGTTCATCGAGACCGGTGCGGAGAGTCTGCCGCTGGACGATGGGTCGGTCGATGCCGTGCTGTCCAGCCTGAGCTCGCACCACTGGGCCGATCAGTCCGCGGCGCTGACCGAGCAGGTCCGCGTGCTGAAGCCGGGCGGGCGTTTCTGGCTGTTCGATCTGAAACGTCACCTGGCCGACGACATGCTGGCGGCGGTCGTCCGGTCGGGACTATCGCTGCTCGACGAGCCGAGTCCGCTCGGCCGCGGGGCCCGTCGCCGGTTCGCCGTGATCGCCGCCGTCAAGCCCGGCTGAGTCCGGCTTTCGTTGCCTTTCGACAGGCTCAGGGCGCATCCGAGACAGGATCGGGGCGGGTCTCGGTTCCCAGAAAGTGGGCGCAAACAACAGATCTCACCGGCGTGTCGTTGTTGTTTGCGACCAGTTTTCGGGGAGGTGAGGCGCGCACTATCCCGCGAGCTGTCGCTCGACTCTTCTGCGGTTGAAGCGCGGGCCGACGACGGCAAGCACCAGCGGCTGGGCGAACAACGACGCCGCCTCGGCCTGCAGCTCCGCGGCGGTGACCGCCTCGTAGCGATCCAGGACGTCGGGCAGCGTACGTTCGTCGCCGAGCAGCGCACTCGTGGCGAGCCGGCCCATCCGCGCGGACGGGTTCTCGTAGCCGAGCACGGTCTGCCCGCGCAGCTGGCCCTTGGCGCGGACCAGCTCCTCCTCGGTCACGCCGCGGGCGGCAACGTCGGACAGCACGCCGCGGACCACAGACACGATCTCGGGCAATGCCTCTGGTGAGCACTGCCACTCGGCCGTCCACAGTCCCGCGTCGGAATAGCTGGTCTCCCCCGCGTCGATCCCGTACGTCAGCCCGCGGCGTTCCCTGACCTCGACGAACAACCGGGATGACATACCGCCACCGACGATGGCCGAGAGCAGACCGACGGGGTAGCGACGGTCGTCGAAGACCGCCGGCCCGGGCACGGCCAGCACCGCACTGCACTGCTCGGTGCCGCGCGGCATGGTGACCAGCTCGGACTCGGTTCGAGAGGACAGCCGGGTGGCCTTCGAACCCCGCGGTGCCCGCGATGCTGGCAGGGCGAGATCGGCGAGGGTCTCCACCAGGTGGTCGTGGCGAACGCTCCCAGCGGCGGCGATGACCGTGGTGGCGGATCCGTAGTGGCGCCGCCAGTGGCCGACGACCTGGCGGCGGTCGAGCGCCGCGATGGACGCCGGTGAACCGATCACCGGACGGCCGAGCCCCTGCTCGCCGAACATCGCGGCGGCGAGCAGCTCCTGGGCCGACTCTGAGGGGTCGTCGGCGTGCATGGCGATCTCGTCCAGGATCACCGCACGCTCGGACTCCACATCGGCCGTCCGGATCAACGAGGAACCGACCATGTCGGTCAGTACGTCCACTGCCAGATCGGCGTCCACGTCGAGCACGCGGCCGTAGAAGCCCGTGTGCTCCTTCGCCGTATAGGCGTTGAGGTCGCCACCGACCGCGTCGATCGCCGCCGAGATCTCCTCGGCGGCGCGACGAGGCGTGCCCTTGAACAAGACGTGCTCCAGGAAGTGCGAGGCCCCGTGCAGGGCCGGCGTCTCGTTGCGAGAGCCGACCCCGACGTACGCGCCGACACTGAAGGTCCGGCTGCCCGGCAGCTTCTCGGTCACGACGCGCAGGCCCCCGGGGAGCACGGTGCTGCGGATCTCACCCGACCGGTACGCGATCTTCCGCGCCGGCCGGCGGGCCAGATTCTCAGGCGTTGGCCGGCTCCGCTTCCTCGATCACCGGGACGAGGGACAGCTTGCCGCGGTCGTCGACCTCGGAGATCTCGACCTGGAGCTTCTGGCCGACGCTGACCACGTCCTCCACGTTCTCCACCCGCGAGCCACCGGCCAGCGGACGGAGCTTGGAGATGTGCAGCAGGCCGTCCTTGCCCGGGAGCAGGGAGACGAACGCACCGAAGTTGGTGATCTTGACGATCGTGCCGAGGTAGCGCTCCCCCTTCTCCGGCATGGTCGGGTTGGCGATCGCGTTGATCATCGCGCGGGCCGCCTCGGCCTTGTCGCCGGCGTCGGCGCCGACGTAGATCGTGCCGTCGTCCTCGATGCTGATCTGGGCTCCGGTGTCGTCCTGGATCTGGTTGATGACCTTGCCCTTGGGCCCGATCACCTCGCCGATCTTGTCCACCGGGATGTGGATCGTGATGATCCGCGGCGCGAACAGGCTCATCTCGTCGGGCTGGTCGATGGCCTCGCCCATCACCTCGAGCAGGGTCGTCCGGGCATCCTTGGCCTGGTTCAGCGCACCGGCCAGCACCTCGGCGGGAATGCCGTCGAGCTTGGTGTCCAGCTGGAGAGCGGTGATGTAGTCCGACGTCCCGGCGACCTTGAAGTCCATGTCCCCGAACGCGTCTTCCGCACCCAGGATGTCGGTCAGCGCGACGTAGCTGGTCTCCCCGTCGACGGTGTCCGACACCAGGCCCATGGCGATGCCGGCAACCGGGGCGCGCAGCGGCACGCCGGCGTTCAGCAGCGACAGGGTCGAGGCGCAGACCGAGCCCATCGAGGTGGAGCCGTTGGAGCCGAGCGCCTCCGACACCTGCCGGATCGCGTACGGGAACTCCTCGCGGGTCGGCAGCACAGGAATCAGTGCCCGCTCCGCCAGCGCGCCGTGACCGATCTCGCGGCGCTTCGGCGAACCCACCCGGCCGGTCTCACCGGTCGAGTACGGCGGGAAGTTGTAGTTGTGCATGTAGCGCTTGGTGGTCTCCGGCGCCAGCGTGTCGAGCTTCTGCTCCATGCTCAGCATGTTCAGCGTGGAGACACCCAGGATCTGGGTCTCGCCGCGCTGGAACAGCGCCGATCCGTGCACCCGCGGGAGCACCGCGACCTCGGCCGACAGCGTACGGATGTCGGTCAGCCCGCGGCCGTCGATCCGGACCTTCTCGGTGAGGATCTTCTGCCGGACGAGCTTCTTGGTCAGCGCCCGGTAGGCACCGCTGATCTCCTTCTCGCGACCCTCGAACTGCGACGCGAGCTGGGACTTGATCTTGTCCTTGAGCACCTCGGTCGAGGTCTCCCGGTCGTGCTTGTCGGCGATCGACATCACCTGGGAGAGCTCCGCGGTCGCGGCGTCGGCGACGGCTGAGTACACGTCGTCCTGATAGTCCAGGAAGATCGGGAACTCGGCGGTGTCCTTGGGGAACTTGGCCACCAGCTCGGCCTGCGCGTCGCACAGAGCCTTGATGAACGGCTTGGCGGCCTCGAGGCCGGCGGCGACGATCTCCTCGGTCGGAGCGGTCTTGCCGCCCCGGACAAGCTCCCAGGTCTGCTCGGTGGCCTCGGCCTCGACCATCATGATCGCGACGTCGCCGCTGGCGATGACCCGGCCGGCGACGACCATGTCGAAGGTCGACTCCGCGAGCTGGTCGACGTCGGGGAAGCCGACCCACTGATCACCGATCAGGGCGACGCGGACGCCGCCGATCGGACCGGTGAAGGGCAGCCCGGCGAGCGTGGTGGACAGCGACGCGGCGTTGATCGCGACCACGTCGTAGGTCTTGTTGGGGTTCAGCGCCATCACGGTGACGACGACCTGGACCTCGTTGCGCAGGCCCTTGACGAAGCAGGGACGCAGCGGCCGGTCGATCAGCCGGCAGGTGAGGATCGCGCCCTCGCTCGGGCGGCCCTCGCGGCGGAAGAAGGAGCCGGGGATCCGGCCCAGGGCGTACATCCGCTCCTCGACGTCGACCGTCAGCGGGAAGAAGTCGAGCGCGTCACGCGGCTTGCTCTGCGCCGTCGTGGCCGACAGCAGCATGGTGTCGTCGTCGAGATAGACGGTCGCCGAGCCGGCGGCCTGCCGGGCCAGCAACCCGGTCTCGAATCGGACGATGTGCTTGCCCAGCGCGCCGTTGTCGATCACGGCTTCGCTGAACTGAAGTTCTGGTCCCTCCACAGGGATTCTCCTGATTCTCGGCGCGCGTGTCGTTCACGGCGCCGGATACGGATTGCATCCGCACACCAGCACTACCCCGAGGCATGAGGACCGGATCGTTGCCGGTCTTCGATCGAGGTTCGCGGGCGGGGTCCTGCGGCACGTGTCGGCCCGGACATTCCCGAAAACCACTACCGAGGACCGAGTTGCGTCGGATCCGTACGAGAGTCGTGGGTGGGATGCAATCTCACTGGTGGTTGTTCGTATTCAGTTGTGGGTACAAACGTAGTGCGGCCCGCCGCGAGCAGAGCTCACGGACGGGCCGCGCCATGGTCAGCGCCGAAGGCCGAGGCGCTCGATCAGGGACCGGTAGCGCTCGATGTCGGTCTTGGCGGTGTAGTTGAGGAGCCGACGTCGCTGGCCGACGAGGAGCATGAGCCCCCGGCGGCTGTGATGGTCGTGCTTGTGCTCCTTGAGGTGCTCGGTCAGGTGGGCGATCCGCTTCGTGAGGATCGCGACCTGGACCTCCGGAGAACCGGTGTCACCTTCGTGGGTCGCGTACTCGGCGATGATCTTCTCTTTGGCTGCAGCGTCGAACGACACTCAGTTCTCCTCTCGGTTTCCCGCTGCGCGGCGCCCCCGGCCCTGCTCCGAAACGTCTTGTGGTGCGTTCCGGAGGGGTTTCACGCGGCGTGAATGGGAGCTCTTGGGTGTCCGCGGCCGCATGCACGGCAGCGTCCACGGTACCAGCGGGCTTCGGTGCGACCAATTCGAGAGCGTCTCCCCGGCTCGCCCAACTGCCTCGCAGGTCACTAACCTCCCGAAAAGTGGTCACAAACAACAAGGTTCACCGGCGTGTCGTTGTTGTTTCTGACCACTTTTCGGGGACGTGGGCCGGCAGATACCGGTCAGGAGTGCAGCATCGTGCGTACGGCCGCCGTTGCGTCGCCCGGGCCGACATCGCCGAGCGCGCGGGCCGGGGTCGGCCAACGGGTGCCGCCAGGCAGGCGGGCGAGCAGAGCCGACCCATTGAAGGGACGTCGCTCGGGGTCGACGTCGGTGGCCGCCCAGACCAGGTCCGCCAGCGGCGGGCTGATCCGCCGGATCGCCTCCATGGCGACCAGGTTCCGCCGACCGTTGAGGATCGCGTACGTCACCGGGTCCCACTCCTCGCCCGGAAACAGTCGCTGCCCGCTCGCTGCGTACGCGACGCAACAGCCCCAGGACCAGACGTCGGCGGGCGCCATGGTGCCGCGGCCCAGGATGGTCTCCGGCGCGACGTAGCCCAGCGTCGCGAAACCCTGGCTGCCAGGCATCGTCGCGGTGACGTCGGCCAGCTTGGCGATACCCAGGTCGACGATCACCGGACCATGGTCGGTCAGCATGACGTTGGCAGGTTTCAGATCTCGATGGGTCACCGCGCGGGCATGGAAGTCCGACAACCCGGCGGCGAGGACGACGGCCAGGTGGGTGAGCGCACCGGGGTCGGTGATCGGGCCGCTGCGATGCACGAAGTCCCATAGATTCGGCCCGAACAGCCGGTCCATCACGAGGAAGTGGCCGACTCCCCCGGCTTTGGAGCCCTCGTGCCCGACCGTGACGATCTTCACTGTGTACGGACCCGTCGCCTGGGCCAGCGCCTCCATCTCCCGGAGCAGGCGGACCTGGGCGTCGGCGTCGTCCAGTACGTCGCGCATCACCTTGATGGCCACGTCGCGGCGGCTGCTGCGGTGCCGGCCGGCGTACACGACGCTCATCCCGCCGACGCCGAGCCGACCCTGGAGAGCGTACGAACCGATCCGTCGCGGATCGCTCTGCTTCAGCTGACCGAGCGGCGGAGCGTAGGCCGCCCAGGTGTCCGCCGCCGGTACGGCCGTCGTCGCCGCGTCCTGAGCCGGGGTCGGCGACGGACGTGCTGGTGGGGGGTAGGCAGGCCCCGCGCCGCCCGCGCGACCACGGAGTCGGGCCGCCTGGGCGGCATCTGCGCGAGCGAAGAACCGCCGGTAGCCGGTCGCCATCTTCGAGGTCGGGCTCACCTTCGGTTCCGGCGCCTCGACCGATACCCGAGGGGAACGGGACTGGGACTGGGAGGACCGATCCGGGCTGGATACTGCGGCGGCCGGCGGCACCGACGGATGCTGGCCGTCTGATGTCGGCGGAGTCGGCTGACTCACCGTCTTGGCCGCAGCGCTGCGCCACGGCAGGCCGAGCCGTCGGGGGCTGGCCGACTTGACGGGCGCGATCAGCTGGCCGATCCAGCGCGGTTCGTCGGCCCGCTGCAGGCGTACGGTCCGGACCAGCACGGCGCTCAGCCCCACCTCGGCCGCGATCCCGATCAGCAGTGCCACTCGGGACCAGAGCAGCAGATCGCCGATGATCAGCGCGACCAGGCCGACCGAGAAACCGATCACGAAACGGGCGTCGGCGTACCAAGGCGGAACTGTTCGCCCGCGCAACCGGCTGATCGACGCGTGGACCATCCGGAAGCGGCGCCCCAGCAGGATCGGGGTCAGCACGAAGCACAGGGCGAACATCAGCAGCACCGCGTGGTCACTGTCGACCGACCAGCGCACGGACGGCGTCAGTGGGACCCCGAACATCACCGGTCGGCGCTGGCCCAGGTCGGCCCGGACGCTGCTGGTGTCGAACCCGTCCAGGGCCGCGAACCACCACCACAGGCTCAGTGCGGTCGCAGCGGCCCAGCACAGAACGGCGGTCACCGGGTTCGCGCCGGTCTCCTCCACGAGCCGGACGGCGGCGTCGGCGGCCTGTTTCGGGCGTCGGCGCAGGGTGCTCCAGATCCGGCGGAACGCGTACCGCAGCGAGGTCAGCCGGTAGCAGTGAATCAGCGAGAGCCGGCGCAGCAGAAACGCGACCGGCACCGGGACCAGCGCATAGATGAGCAGTGCCACGAGCAGCCGTCGGGTGGGCTCGGTGACGAACGAGAGCAGCCCGAACAGCTGACTCAGCACGTCCTGCGGCACACCGAACACGGTCTTGCGTCTCCTCGTCACGGGATCGGCGGGAAGGTTGCCGACCCAACGAGCGTAAACGACTCGCGCGCCCCCACCCAGAGTCGCGACCGTGCCACTTGCCCCGCACTCCCCCGAAAACTGGTCACCAACAACATCGACACGCCGGTGAGAGGTGTTGTTGGTGACCACTTTCCGGGGAAAGGACATGCCAAGTGGGACGACCCCCAGCGGCGCGCAGGTCGGGCGGGCAGGCCAGAATCGAAAGGTGCCGCATCCGGCGCAACAGCCGGCAACCACCGAGAAAGAGGATCTTCCAGCGTGTCCAAGCCCGAGATCTCTGTCCAGCTCTACTCCATCCATCAGGCCCTCGGCGCGGACCTGGACGGTTCCCTGGCCAAGCTCGCCGACATCGGTCTGCGGACCGTCGAAGCCTTCGACTTCGTCCGTCGGGTCGACGAGCTGAAGGAGTCCTTCGATCGGCACGGGCTCAGCTCACCGACCGCGCACGCGATCCTGATCGAGGATGCTGGCGTCGAGACGCCGGACGGCCTGCTGACGGTGCCGCCGGCCGAGGAGACGTTCGCCGCCGCCGTCGAGCTCGGAGTCCAGGTCGTCATCGACCCGTTCGTGGCGCCGGACCGCTGGACGACGCTCGAGGACGTACAGCGCAGCGCCGACCGGCTGAATGCGCGGGCCGAGCTGGCCGCTCGGGCCGGGCTCAAGGTCGGATACCACAACCATGACCACGAGCTCAGGGCGCAGATCGACGGACGGTCGGCCCTGGAGACCTTCGCCGACCTGCTGGACCCGTCGGTGCTCCTCGAGCTGGATCTCTACTGGGCGGCCGCCGCCGGTGCGGACACGGTCGCGCTGCTCCAGCGACTGGGTGACCGGGTCGTCGCCGTGCACGCGAAGGACGGCTTGATCCGGCCCGGCATCACCGCCGCCGAGCTGCCGACCGATCAACGGCCTGCCGGCCAAGGCGATGTCCCGCTGGCCGCGGTGCTGGCCGCCGATTCCGGGGTCGAGTACGCGGTGATCGAGTTCGACCACTTCGAGGGTGACATCTTCGACGGCATCGCGCAGAGTTACGCGTGGCTGAGCTCGACGCTGTAGGACGGCCCACCCTGTTCGGGAAAAGTGGTCGCAAACAACAACTTCCACCGGCGTGTCGCTGTTGTTTGCGACCAGTTTTCGGGGACTGGGCGTGATCACCGTCGCGGGGCTGACGCCGTCGCTGGACCTGACGTACGTCGTCGATGACCTCCGGCTCGGCGAGATCCACCGACCACGCGAACTGGTGACCTGTGCCGGCGGGAAGTCGCTCAACATGGCCAGGGTGGCGGCCCGGTTGGGCGCGGACGTACGCGTGATCGCGGTGCTGGGCGGACCGACCGGACATCAGGTCGCGGACCGGCTGGCTGCTGACGGCGTGGCCTTCGACGTCGTCGCATCCCCCACCGAGACCCGCACCTGCGTCTCCATCGCGTCCGGCTCGACGGAGGAGCTCACCGAGATCTACCAGTACGCCCCGACCATCTCCGGCGAGGTGTGGTCCAACGTGCTGACGGCACTCGACGCGGATCTCGAGCTACGCGCGGGGTGGCTGTCGATCAGTGGGGCACCGCCGGCCGGACTGCCGGCTGATGCGCTCGCCGATCTGGTCCGGCTCGGCCACGCGCGCGGTCTCCGGGTTGCCGTCGACACCCACGGAGCAGCGCTGGCAGCCGTCGTCGACGTACGTCCGGACCTGGTCAAGGTGAACCGGGTGGAAGCCGCCGAGCTGCTCGGTGTCGATCCGGCCGGTGCAGACCTGGTGTCGCTGGCCGAAGAGATCCGAGCCCGGACCGGCGGGACCGTTGTCGTCACCGATGGGCGGGCCGGTTCGATCGCGATCGACGGGGCCGACACCCATCGGGTGCCGGCTTCGACCCGGACCGGACGTTTCCCGGTCGGCAGCGGTGACTCGTTCATGGCCGGCCTCGTCGTCGCACTGGACCGCGGCGCGTCGCTGCCCGACGCGTTGCGCACGGCCGCTGCGGCCGGCGCCGCCAACGCCCTCGTGCCCGGGCCGGGAGTTCTCGACATCGCCGACCTGCAGGCGATCCTGGCGGAGGTCGTGGTCGAGCAACCACCGCGATGACGTCAGGGGGTGTGCAACAGGTGACGGACCTGCTCGACGTCGTGCTGCATCTGCTCGATCAGCGCCTCACGTCCGCGGTACTTCACCTGTCCGCGCAGGCGCGAGTAGAACTCGATCGCGATCTCGACCCCGTAGAGCTCGAGATCGTCGCGATCGAGGACGTACGCCTCCACCCGACGCTCGACCCCGTTGAACGTCGGGTTGGTGCCGACCGAGATGGCGGCCGGCCACCGCGGGTGGTCGCCGTCCAGCCGTTGCACCCAGCCGGCGTACACGCCGTCGGCGGGAACGGCGAAGCCGTCGTGGACCGGTACGTTCGCGGTCGGGAAGCCGAGCTCGCGACCGCGCTGGTCGCCCTTCACGACGACGCCGGTGAACCGGAAGATCTGGTCGCTGAGCTCACGCACCCGACCGAAGTCGCCCTCCAGGACGGCGTGCCGGACCAGGGTCGAGGATTCCGGCAGCGTCCCGTCGGTCACCAGCGGGAGCGGCTCGACAGTGAACTGCCCGGTGCCGAGATCGGCCAGTGTGCGCACGTCACCCGATGCCCTGAAGCCGAACCGGAAGTTCTCCCCCACCACGATCCGCACCGGCTCCAGCGGGCGCAGGACCCGATCCACGAAGTCCTCGGGACTCCAGCTGGCCACCTCGGGGGTGAACTCGACCACGACCACCTCGTCCACACCGGCGGCGAGTAGCAACTCCTTGCGATGCTCCAGCGTGCACAGCAGCGGCGGCATCTGGTCGGGTCGGACCACCGACATCGGATGGGGCCAGAACGTGACGGCGACCAGCCGGGCGTCCGGCTCGGACGACTTGGCGTGCCGCAGCAGCTCGACGTGGCCGCGGTGCACACCGTCGAAGTTGCCGATCACCACCACCGTGCGCGGGCTCATCTGCCTCCCTCATGGTCAGTCGGTCCCGGCCGGCCCAGGTCGATCGAGATCGATCCGAGTCGATCCGGGGCAAACAGCGCCAGTTAACCACGGGTTGGCTCGATGGACCTTTCTGCACGGACTTGCCACACTTCTGCCTGGTTGCAAGCAGTTGCGATTCGGACAACGTCGGGTGGTGGTCGGGCATGGCGGCAACGATCGTGACGACCATCGTCATGATCATCTTCGGGTCGGCGCTGGTCGGATTCGGCCTCCGCAACCTGTTCGGCAACTGGGAACCGATCGCCAAACGTACGCCCGAGCAGATCCGCGAAGCCGAGGTGCAACGAGCCGTGCGTCGGTTACGTGCCGAGATCGACCGCTACGAGAGCGACGAATCGAGCCGGTGAACCGCTGGCCGGTGGAGATGTGCAGGCCGCCGTCCGCGGCCCGGAATCATCGCCGATCAGCCGACGAACACCGCTTCCGCGACGGCGACCGCACCCTCGGGCCGGTAGAGCGCGAGAAACGCGCCGCTCGGCGCGAGCAGCGCGGTCAGACCATCCGGCAGGTCGA
Source organism: uncultured Actinomycetota bacterium (assembly GCA_963797165.1). Classification (GTDB taxonomy): domain Bacteria; phylum Actinomycetota; class Actinomycetes; order Propionibacteriales; family Propionibacteriaceae; genus Microlunatus. The sequence continues at coordinate 3,964 of CAWCOM010000003.1, read as the reverse complement.
CATCGGCCAGATTTCGCCCGAAGCCGACATCCCGTGCCTGCTCGAGCGTGAGGGTGAGGGTCGGAAAACATCGGCGAGCGACGTCGGCGAGCCCGATGACCGCCAGTTCGGTGACCGCCAGTTCGGTGACCGCCAGTTCGGCGACCGGCGAGCCCTCGCGATCGAGCGGTTGTGCCTCGGCGATGGTGAACGGCCCGACCCGGGTCCGGCGCAGCGCCGTCAGGTGCCCACCGGTGTCGAGCGCGGTGCCGAGGTCGCGGGCGAGCGCTCGGACGTACGTCCCCGAGCTGCAGTCCACGGTCACGTCCAGATCGACGACGGGTAGCGCACCGACCGAGACGTCGCGCCGGCCGAGCACGTCGAAACGGGTCACTGTCACCGAGCGGGCCGGCAGCGTCACCTGGTCGCCGGACCGGACCCGGGCGTACGACCGCACGCCGTTCACCTTGATCGCCGAGACCGACGACGGCACCTGCTGGATGGGTCCGCGCAAGGCGGCCATCGCCGACTCGATGTCGGCGTCGGTGAGGTGGCCGGCGCCGAGCGCCTGCGTCACCTCACCCTCGGCGTCGTCGGTGACGGTGGCCTGGCCGATCCGGATCGTGGCGTCGTACGACTTGTCGGTCAGGGTCAGCTGGCCGAGCAGCCGGGTCGCCCGACCGACCCCGAGCACCAGCACCCCAGTCGCCATCGGATCGAGGGTCCCCGCGTGGCCGACCTTGCGGGTGCCGAGCAGCCGACGCGCCCGGCCGACCACCTGGTGGGACGTCCAGCCGGCCGGCTTGTCGACGACCGCGATGCCGGGGGGCGGTTCAGCTCTCGTCGTCGGCGTCATCGTCCGGCGGCGCCTTGTAGGGGTCTGCCTCGCCTGCGTACGTCGCACCGGCCGCACGCTCGGCCACCAGCGCGTCCTCCGAACGCGCCTGGGCGAGCAGCTCTTCGATCTGGCGCGCGTTCTGCGGCACCGCGTCGGCGACGAACGTGATCGTCGGGGTGTGGCGCAGGCCGAGCTGCTTACCGACCTCGGAGCGAATCAGGCCGGTGGCCGACTGCAGCGCCGCAGCCGTGCCGGCGAGGTCGGTGTCGGTACCGAGCACGGTGTAGAAGACGGTGGCGTCGCGTGTGTCGCCGGTGAGCCGGACATCGGTGATGGTGATGAAGCCGAGCCTCGGGTCCTTGACCCGTCGCTCGAGCATCTGCGCAACGATCACCTTGATCTGATCGGCCAGCTTGGGTACGCGCGGCGAGGTCATCTTTCCTCCTGAGCTTCGGCAACTGGACGATTCTGCCTCACCGGCTGGGTTTCCGACGCGCCAGGCACCAGCCGCCGGATCGCGCGGGTCACAAACGAGCGGCCTGCCGCAGCATCCGGGTGACGTCGGATGCATGGTAGATCCGTTCGTCGGGCTCGATGTTTGCGCAGAAGTCGGCGTACATCACGGCAGCGAGCAGCGGCAGGACCGGGCTCAGCAGGTCCGCCGCGCGTTCGGGTTCGGAGCCGGGAACGATGCCTTTCCAGGCGGTCACGAACCAGCCGCGAGCGGTGCTCTGATCCTCCGGCGGTAATCGCTCGGTGAAGGCCAGCTCGTCGATCAGGGGATGACCGACGAACGAGTCGCCCCAGTCGAGGATCACGTGCCGGTCGAGTGAGCTCCGGACGTTGCCGGGGTGGAAGTCGCCGTGAACCAGGCCATCGGGGACTCCGCAGGCTCTGATCGCGGCCAGCCTCGACGGCAGGTCGGACACGAGGCGGTCGAGCCGGCCGCGCTGCGCCGAGGACAGTGCCGTCGACTGCTCCGCGACCACCGCGGCGACGCGCTGAACCATGCCGGCGAGGCGCCGGTCCGGGACCCCGATGGCGATCAGCTCGTCCAGTCGGCCGAGACTTCGCTGCTGGAGACCGGTCAGCAGCTCCACCATCGGACGTAGCGCTGCACCGCGCGTGTCGTGATTGTCTGCCCCGGCGACGTCGGCCAGCAGTACTCGTCCCCAGTCGCCGCCGACCAGCGCTGGCGCCACCGGTGGGCCGATCCAGTCGATGACCGCCCCTTCGTGGGCGAAGAACTCCGGCACCACTTTGAACCAGACCGGACCGGCCCCGGTCGGTATCCGCCAGATCGCCGACAGGTTCCACGACCTCATCTGCTGAGCCCGGCCGGTGCGCGGCAGGTCGTGCACTGCGAGCCGATCGTCCGCCCACCCGAGCAGCTGAGCCGGACCACCCGGGCGGGCCCAGAGCTGGCGCAGTGGTTCGTCGGGCAGCGGATCCCCGGCAAAAGGATCGAGCGGTACGTCGGGTCGAGAATCGGTCTCGGCCAGGTAGGTGACCGCTCCACCGGAGATCCGATCAGACACGGCGCGCAGCAAACGCAGCACGGTCACGTCGATGCCGTAGTGCTCGCGTACGGCCGCCACCACTTCGTGGACCTCCGGCCACCATGGCAGCTCGAGCTGCACGGGCGGCAGCGCGCCGAGGACCTGGGCGTCCTGGACGAGGACGACGGTGGCGCTCCGCCCGGTCCGCTGCACAGGCCCGACCGTAGTCCTCCGCTGACGGCACCGCACCGGCACCGCGCAGCACAGGGTCTCGGGCCGGACAGCGACCTGTCGGAATGCTGAGGGTCGAGCCCGTGGACCGCGATCGGAGCGGTCGGCGGCCGAGACTGGCTGCCGAGCCGGGCAGTGGGCCACGGCTCTCCAGCACACCAGAAGCAGGTGCATCATGCAGATCAAGGGCAAGATCGCCGCCGTGAGTCTCGGCGCAGTGACACTCGCGGGCGGGATCGGTGTCGGCGTCTCGTACGCCGACGATCCGAGCGCGAGTCGCTCCCCCAGCGCGACGCCGTCCGCGCAGTCCAGCGCGACGCCGCAACCCGGAACCAAGAAGGGTGGGCACGCCAAGAAGGCGCTGCTGAAGCGCGCGCTGCACGGTGAGGTCACCGTCGGCGGGAAGAAGCAGACTCGCGTGCTCGTCTTCCAGCGCGGGACGGTCGACAAAGTCAGTGGGACCTCGATCACCGTGAAGAGCACCGACGGATTCACGGCGACGTACGTCGTGAACGCCGAGACGAAGGTCCGCAAGGCCGGCGAAGCCGCCAAGACCAGCGACATCGGGTCCGGCGACAAGGTGCGTGTGGTGGCCCGGAAGGACGGCCAGACCAGCACGGCGAGGGTCATCGCCGAACCGAAGTAGCGCTGAGCACGGTCAGGCCACCCAACATGGTCACGGAGGTTCGTCGGGTCGGCTGTCGTAGTGGTGTCCGGTCGGGGTGGTGGTGCGGATGGTGTGGTTGTCGGGGTCGATGAGTTTGACGGTCCAGCCGGGCATTTCGCGGACGTAGTTGCCGCGTTCGCAGACCCCGCGACCGTTCGTCACGGTGGTGGGTCCGCCGTCGGTGTAGCGGACGATGTGGTCGTGGTGCCGGATCGGTGCCATGCAGTACGGATCGCGACAGTGCCGATCCCGGGCACTGATCAGATCGGCGATCGGGCCGGTGAACCGGCGCCGCCGTCGGTCGATACCGACCACCACCCGGCCACCACGACCCGGCGGGGCGTCCGTGCCACTCCCACCGCCTCCGCTCCGGCCACTCCCACCGCCTCCGCTCCGGCCACTCCCACCGCCTCCGCTCCGGCCGCCGCCGCGGGCGTCGACCTGCGTGCCGGCGATGTCGATGTCGGCGGTGGGTTGGGTGAAGAGTCGTCGCCAGAACCCGTCGGCGCGGGTGTCGGTGAGGATGTCGTGCACGATCCGGGCCGGTAGCGGGCCGTGGTCGCCGACCTCGGCCGGTGTCGGGTCGTCGGGGTCGAGCAGCGCCGCCAGCGGCATCACGATCTGGACCTCGACCTGAACATCGGTCGCGGAGGTTTGGCCGGTGACGCGTTCGACCAGGGTGTCGGAGACGATCTGCCCCGACCCCGTTTGTCGCCGGCCGCGTGGAGCCGGGTCGCTTCCCGGTCGAGC
>CAWCOM010000002.1:0-110291 GCA_963797165.1 uncultured Actinomycetota bacterium | reverse complement strand
TTATGTTGACCCGGTCAGCCACCGATCCCACGACGAGAACGGACTCCGCGACGCCGGTCAACATAACCACGAGGTCGACATACCATCGCCCGATGCCTACTCGAAGCCGGCGGGTTCAGACCCCAGCTACACCGTCAATTGTGATGAGCCAGATACAACTCAGGTCAGACCCCAGCTACACCGTCAATTGTGATGAGCCGAAAGCCAGTTGATCAGCTACCTCGCGTCGGACGACTGTGACCGGGATGTGTACGTAGCCATCCGCTATCGCGACGCCAAGAGCTCGGAAATGCGCATGAAGGAGCTACCGGCTCGAGTGACAGGTCTCGCGAGTCGGACAGCCAAGCAGCTGGCCTTCGCCGCAATCGACGCCCGCCGGAAGGTCTCGGCGTCGAAGATCTAGTATTAGGATTCGTAGCAGTTTGGAGCCATCAGCTTCGGTCGACACTGCCAGTGTCATCTCGACGATTGCGCTACGATCACGCTGAGAGGTCAGCCTCTTTCTTGATCACGCCTTGCCTTTGCGAGGCCAAATGAGCTTTGCCGGGAATCGAGAGCCGGAGAATGGCACTCAACGAGGTGGCCCGCCTAGGTGGTCGAATCGAAGTTCTCATCAGCGGCCTGATTCCGAGGCATGAGCAGCAGACGTCCATGGACAAAAATATTCAAGCTCGGCGTTGCACATGCCAGTCTATTCCGCGGTCGAATCGTATGGGCCAGCGGGACTGCTTGCACTCCAATCCGCGCGGAGACCTTGCACATAAGTGTTTGACACACGAGATCACAACCAGTTCGGCTGCGCCGAACTGGCGAAGGTGCCGCCATGGTGGTCAGCTCGTGGGAGGCGCGCTCCGCAAGGAGCCCGGCGCGAGAGGTTAGGAGTAGCCACCAAAGCCCTATTGTCGAGAGCGCGAGCGCGGCGAATTCTCGTGAAACTATGGTCTCGCCAGCAGGGACAAGTCCTGCTTTACTCGAACCAGTGCAGATGAAGTCGCTTCCTGGGAGGACTCGTGGCCAAACCTACCTTCGAACAGGTCATGACCGGGGTCGTCGGCGGCGTACTTCTGGCTGCTTTCTTGGCAGTAGTGGTCGTCCAACTGGTCGTTGTGAAGCAGCCACCGCGCGTGGCCGATGTCGCGCCTAGCGTACCGCCGCAACTGATCTGTCCAGCTCAACCGCCACCCGGCGACAGTGTGCCTCCTGCTTCGACTACGGAAAGCCCGAAGCAGTCGCCAACAGCCATTCCCACTCCTGGTGCATCGCCGACGTCTTCGACTTCTGCACCGTTGCTGCCGGCGGCGTCCCCGACGGTCGTCGTAACGTGCGCAGCCAACGAGGTCACCTATACGCCCCAATTTCGCGGTTCCTTCGACCCTGCTGGTCGACTGACAGCGCTGCTCGCGATTGTAGCGCCACTGGTTACGTCGATCGTTGCTTTCTACTTTGGCCAGAAGGCTGGTTCGAGTGACGGTCGCGCTGCGACTGCAGAGGCAAACGCGGCAATTGTGCAGGCACAACAATCCGTGAAAGACCACCCAAGCCTTCCCCAAGCAGACAAGACTTCACTTGTTGATCAGCTGGAGCAGGCCAGGGTCCTACGCAAGTAGAGAGGCATAATGTCTGAGTCAATCCAGCACTTCGATGGGTCGCACGTCCATGGGCCGGTTCATACTTTCCTTTCCGATCAGGGAAGGATCGCGTTCGTATGCGCCGTGGATCAGGCGGCTTGGGAGGCAGAAATGCCACTCGTGAAGCCGCCGAGACCTAGCGGAACTGAAGGCGATCATCAGGAGGGCGGCCCGCCGATGTCGCTCGTGCCCCCGAACGACGGTGTTCCGGTTGAGGATCAATCAAGTAGTAAACTGCAAGCGGAATCCACCGCGGACGTCATAGCGATCTTGCACCGCCTTTGGCCAAACTCATGAGAAGCCTGGCGGCGCTGTAGGCGCCCCGGCGCATTGACGATCGACGTTCAACGCCGAAGGTGGGGAGACTCCGCGCCTCTCATTGGAAGGCGGCTGGTCGGGGCAAGCTGCGCCCCTTGACGGTTACGGGCCAAGCGACCAGCCAGAAGAACGGTGGTGGGCCTCCAATAGGCAGGGCACTGCACGAGTTAGGCGCCAAGGGTTCGGCTACCGACTGCATCAGCCCTCGAGTTGTTCTCAGCGGCGGCATGACTACTTAGCGCTACCAGCGGCCAAAAATCGATCACGAACACCTCGATGGAGGTTGTCCCGGGTCTCGTGGAAGTTTGAGGTGGCGGTCCCCCGCCTGATGCCTGCCGAGTGGTAGGTCTCGGGTGTTCCGCCAAGAAGACCCAAGAGACAGGGGACCGCTGTGACCAAGAAGTATCAGACGACCGCGTTGGATGCGAACGCGCTGGCCGTGCCGGAGCAGGTGAGCGTTGCGATGGCCGAGATCGCCGCCGACATGCGTGAGGGACTCCTCGCGCTCGCGGTCGGGGCCGGGACGGGAGGTGATGCAGGAGTTGATGGAGGCCGACGTGGTCGCGGTGTGCGGGCCGCGCGGGAGGCACGACCCGGACCGGGCCGCGACCCGGCACGGCGCCGGGCAGGGCTCGGTCACCCTGGGTGGTCGGCGGGTGCCCATCTCCCGTCCCCGGGTTCGTGCCACCGACGGGTCCGGGGAGGTACCGGTGCCGGCCTATGAGTTGTTCTCCTCCACCGAGCTGCTCGGTCGGATGGCGGTGGAGCGGATGCTGGCCGGGGTGTCGACCCGTCGCTACCCGGTCGCGTTGGAACCGGTCGGCGAGCAGGTTGAGGCTGAGGCGAAGTCGACCAGCAAGTCGGCAGTGTCGCGGAAGTTCGTGGCGATGACCGAGACGGCCCTGGCCGAGCTGCTGGCCGCGGACCTGTCCGGGCTGGACCTGGTGGCGATCATGATCGACGGGGTCCACTTCGCCGACCACCTGTGCGTGGTCGCTTTGGGGATAGGGATCGACGGTGTGAAGCATCCGTTGGCGTTGGTCGAGGGATCGACGGAGAACACCACCCTGGTCCGGGGTCTGCTGGTCGGGTTGCGGGACCGGGGCTTGGACGTGACCCGTCCGATGCTGGCCGTCCTGGACGGTGCCAAGGCCCTCAGCCGCGGCGGTCAGGGAGGTGTTCGACCATCCGGTGATCGGCCGCTGCCAACTCCACAAAATACGCAATGTCCAAGATCATCTACCGGAGAAGCTTCGCGGCCTGGTCGGCCAGCGGATGCGACACGCCTACCACGCGCCGTCGGCGCTGGAAGCCCAGGCGCAGTTGGAGGCGTTGGCCGCCGAGCTCGACAAGACCCATCCCGGTGCCGCGGCCAGCGTGCGCGAAGGCCTGGCCGAGACGTTGATCGTGCTCCGACTCGGCGTGCCGCCCACCCTGGCCCGGACACTCCGCTCGACCAACGCGATCGAGTCGATGATCGGCATCTGCCGCGATCACGCCCGCAACGTCAAACGCTGGCGAGACGGACAAATGGCGCTGCGTTGGTGCGCCGCCGGCATGGTCGAAGCCGGCCAACAGTTCCGTCGGGTCAACGGCCACCTCCACCTACCGGCACTCCGCGCCGCACTACACCGGCATGTCGGAATAGAAACTGTCACCAACAGCTGCAATGATGATCAACACGTGAGCGCCGCCTGACATCACAAGGCCGCCACCGAAGTTCCACGGAACTCGGGACATCCTCCCATGCAGCTGCGGGCAGCTATCCACCTAGCGGTACGTACATCGCGACTACCGAGGGGTTGTAGATGAAACCGGTTCCACGGGGGTGATTTCGCGAAAGTGGTGACGATGGTCGCCAGGAGTCGTGTTGAGCCGACGCCGGAAGGTTCGGTTCATGGTTTCAGGTGTTCCGAAACCGCAGGATTTGGCGATCTGCTCGATGGTCCTGGTGGTGGTCTCCAGCAGCCGGCATGCGGAATCGAGCCGGACGGCCTCGACGTGGTCTGCCGCGGTGGCCCCCACCTGCGCCTTGAACACCCGGGTGAACTGTCGTTCCGAGAGGTTGACCTGTCGGGCAAGGGCTGGCACGGAGAGGTCGTCGGTGAGGTGGTCGCGTAGCCAGGACAGCAAGTCACGCACCGGCTCGGTGTCGGCGGCCTGCCCGGCCAGAAGGGCGGAGAACTGCGCCTGCCCACCGGAGCGCTGCAGGTACACGACCAGCTGACGCGCGACGGTGGCCGCGGCCTGGTGTCCGTGGTCATCGGCGACCAGAGCGAGCGCCAGATCGATGCCGGCGGTGACGCCGGCGGAGGTCCAGATGTTGCCGTCGTGGACGTAGATGGCGTCGGGCTCCACCGTGATGTCGGCGTAGGTGGCATCCAGTTGGGCGCAGTCTGCCCAATGGGTCGTTGCCCGCCGGCCCTGCAGCAGGCCGGCGGCCGCGAGCAGGAACGCGCCGGAGCAGACCGAGGTGACCCGACGCGCGTCAGCAGCCAGCCGCCTGATCTGGGCCAGCAGCTCGCTGTCGGCGACCGCACCATCCATACCGGACCCCCCGGCCACGATCAAGGTGTCGACGGGACCGGTGACGTCGCCGATCGCCGACGACGCGAACTCCAGTCCGCAGTTGGCGCGCACCGGGCCGCCCCCTATCGTCACGACCTTGGTGCGGTACCGGACGGCGGGCAGGAACCGGGAGGCGCTGGAGAAGACCTCGAGCGGACCTGTGACGTCAAGAATCTGACCCGCCTCGAACGTCACGATGACCACGCCCCGCTCGACGGGAGGGCTGACCGTCGGCTCGGTCGAGCTCGAGTCCGTCGACCCGGTCATCGAGAGTCCATGGGTCGACCGTACGCCTGGGGGGTGGCCGATATCGTCAACAACGTGTCCTGGTGGCCAGCCGGCTGCGGCCCCACGCTGAAGACATGTTGGTCGCCTACCTGCTCTACCCCCGGTTCACCGCACTGGACGTGGTCGGGACCTTCCAGGTTCTGGCTGCCGCACCGGGCACCCGCCACGTGTTCGTGGCCGCCCGGACCGGCGCGGTCGTCGACGACACGGGTTCGTGTGTCTTGCAAGCAGGCGCGAGTCTTGGTGCCGTCGCGTCCGCCGATGTGCTGGTCGTACCGGGCAGCGACTGCCCGCGCACCCCTGACCCCACCCTGGTCCAGTGGCTCCGGGTCGTGCACCCCACGACGACCTGGATGCTCAGCGTCGGCACCGGATCCAGCTACCTTGCCGCCGCGGGTGCGCTGGACGGTGCCACGGCCACCACCCATTGGGCCTTCACGCAGCGGCTGAGCGATGCCGGCGTCACCTACAGTGACGAGCGAGTCGTTCGGGCGGGAAAGGTGCTGACCTCGGCCGGCGCGACCGCCGGGATCGACCTGGCCTTGACCTTGCTCGGCCTCAGCCACGGCCCGGCCGTGGCCCAGACGGTGCAGCTGACCCTCGAGTACGACCCCCGACCTCCCTACGACGCCGGCACCCCGGCGAAGGCGCCCGCCGACATCGGCGAGCTCGTCAGCTCCTACTACGCGCAAAGGTGCCCCTGATGTCTGCCACCCTGAACCAGCTCCCCGACACGACCACATCGCCATCCCCCGATCAGCTACCACCGTCCGGTCGCGCCAGACCCGGCGACCGCCGCCGGCTTGAGGTGGCCATCGGGATCGGCCTGGTTGTCCTGTGGGCCGTGTCCAGCCTCCTGCTCGAACCGGGTTGGGTGGGTGCCGTTCTGCTCGGGGCGCTGTTGCTCACGGCATTCCACATCCTGGTCCAGCGCCGACCCTGGCGAGTGCTTTTGCTGCGCGACACGGCCTCGTTCGCCGGCGGCTGGGCGGGCAAGCTGCTGGTCGCGGCTGTCCTGGTCGCGGTCCCGGTGGCCATGGTCATGGTGTCGGTGGGTGGGGGGCGCTATGGCCGGTACGAGGACGACAGCTGGAAGGCGCTGCTCATGCTCGTCGTCCTGGCCGGGAGCTACGCCGCCTCACGTCGCCTGATCCTGACCGTGTTCATCGGGGCGTTGACCGTCGCGGTCGTGTCCTGGGTGTTGTCCCCAGATCTAGCGGTGGCCCGTACCGGTGACCACACGGTGCTGGCCCACATCGACCAGCAGGCACGGAAAGGCTGGCTGACCGGCAATCACGCTGTCGCTGTCGCCGAGATCGACCTCGGCGCGGCCCAGCCGGTGCGGCTGGCTGGGATCGGCGCCGACGACACGACCCCGATGGAGGTCGGGTCGATGACCAAGGCGATGACGGGCCTGGTCATCGCCGACGCCGTGGCTCGCGGAGAGGTCCGCATGGATGCCCCGGTCGCCACCTACCTTCCGCAGCTGGATGGATCACAGGCCGGCACCGTCACGTTGCAGGAGCTTGTCACCCACACCGCCGGGTACGCCGAGTTCGGTAACGCAACCGTCCGCCGCGCCGCGTGGATGGCGCCGCTCGGCAGAAACTTCTTCACCGCCGACAACGCCCAGATGACCGAGGAAACCAGGACCCAGACGCTGCAGGGCCGCGGCCGCTACGCCTACTCCACCCTCGGGTCGGCCATTGCCGGCCAAGCCGTCGCCGCGGCAGCCCACCTGAGCTACCCCGACCTGATGCGCACCCGGCTGTTCGAGCCACTCGGCATGTCCGACACGTCCATCCAGGTCGGGCACGCACTCGTCGCCGGTGGCAGGTCGGAATCCGGCCTCCCCGTCCAGCCCTGGGTCATGGGCGCCTACGCCCCCGGCGCCGCCGCGGTCTCTACCACCAGCGACCTCGCGAAGCTCGCCCTCGCACTCCTGGATGGGACCGCCCCCGGCATGGCCGCCCTGGAGCCCACCACAGCCACCGACCAGTCGAACATGCGCATCGGCGCCTTCTGGCGTACCTCCACCTGGGTGACCGGCCAGACCATCACCCATCACGCCGGGCAGACCAGCGGCTACGCCGCCTACCTCGGCCTCGACCGCACCGGCCACAAAGCCGTCATCGTCTTGTCCGACATCGCCAACGACGGCGCCGACCTCGGCAGCCAGCTCCTCGCCGACCGCAGCTGACAACGCGCACCTGATCGACGCGCTCTGACCGTGTCACAACATCTGATGAGCACATTCAACCGACTGGGCAGCTCGTCCTCCAGAAAAGCGGATTTGTCATGATCACCGCCACCCGCACCCCAACCGACAACGACCCCGCCACCGCCGTTTGTACCTCGACGACACGGCGAGCTCGACTTCCACACCACTGATCGCGGAGTTCATCCGCTCCCACCAGGGTCGCCGCGAAGCGGCGGCCGACAAGGCCGAAACGCTCCTGCAGCACCAGTGTCAAGCGGCCGGGCCAGGAGATCCGGCGATCCGACAAATCTGATTTCCGGACCGGAGCGGGCCTTCAACCGGGCGCCGGTTCTCATCCAAGACCTGGCTTTTTGACCGGGGCGAGCATGGTCCCGCCATCGCCAGAGTGGGTGTGGTCCCGCACCTACCAAGAATGGAGTTACCGATGACTCACCTTCGCGTCCCTTCGGCACCAGGGAGCAGGCCTCGCAGGCCGTCCGTGCTCCGTCGCCTCGCTCACGTCGCGCTCGCTGTCGCGCTCGGCAGCATCACCCTGATTGCCATTCTCGTCGGTGGGGTCGCCAGAGCAAGCGTCCATGCCAGCCCGCCGACCGCTGAAGGGCCGATTCTCGCCGGCCGTGCCAGCTCTGACGGTCCGATCGTGGTCGCCGTCGTCCTCGGCCGCTCCGGCACCGATGACGCCGACGCCCTGGCCCCGTATGAGGTCTTCGCCAGGTCGACGAAGTTCTCGGTTTACTCCGTCGCGGCCACTTCGGCGCCCGCCGCGATGAACGGCGGCCTCCACGTCGTCCCCACCTACACGTTCGCGGATATCGCCAGCGGCGCGGCGCGGAAACCCGACCTGGTGGTCGTCCCGGCGGTCAACGACCCGGCGGGTGCGCAGGAGGCCGAGCTGCGCGCCTGGATCGTGCAGCAGGCCCACGCCGGAGCGCGCATCCTCGGCGTCTGCGCCGGCTCCAGAGTCCTTGCCGCGACCGGACTGCTCGACGGGCGCCGGGCGACGTCGCACTGGTCCCGCATCGCCCCCCTGAAAAAGTCGAACCCGCGGGTGACCTGGGTGGCCGGCCAGCGCTACGTCGACGACGGCAACATCACCACCTCCGCCGCCATCTCCTCCGGCATCCCGGCGTCGCTGCACCTGATGCAGGAACTAGCCGGCACGGCCGAGGCGGCCAAAATCGCTCAGCAGGTCCGGTACCCGGGGTGGACGATCGGCGGCCCGACCGAGATTCCCGTCCAGCACTTCTCCTCCGGTGATGTCGGTGTGGGGCTCGGCGCCGTTCTGCCCTGGTTCCAGCCCACCCTGGCCGTCGGACTCGCCGACGGTGTCTCAGAGATCGACCTGTCAGCGCTCACTGACGTCTACAGCTACGCCTCGGCCGCGCACCTGATCCCCGTTGCCGCCGGGTCCAGCATCACCACCGCCCACGGCGTTGTCCTCCTCACCACCCCCGCCGCCTCCTTCCGGCAACGGGCCAGCCGGCTGGTGCTGCCCGGGGCACACTCCGCCAGCGAGATGACGCCCGCGCTCCGCACCCTCGCCGCACGTCACGGGCTTACCGTCACACCCCTGGGCCAGCGCAACACCTCCGGTTTCGACGCCGCTCTCACCGACCTGGCGTCAAGCTCGGGCACTGCCATCAGCTGGTCCACCACGAAGATGATGGACTACCCGACCCGCCCAACCGCGCAACCCAATGCATCCCCCGCCGTCAGAGCGCCCCTCCTGCTCGCGCTCGCCATCGTCGTGGCCGCAGCCGTCGGAATGACCCCCACCCTGACCCGGGTCCTCCGCCGCCGCCACCGCAACCGTCAGATCACCTAGGACGTCGACCCACAAAAATCAGCCGGGACATCCGTCATCGCCTTCCGGCATCCCACACGTGGTCTACCGCCCCACCGCCAGCGCGACCTGACCGTACCTCGGGCGCCGGCACTCTCGGGCACGGCACACACCAACACCTGGCACTTTGACCGGGGCGAGCGGCCCGCGGTGGGAGGAGTGTCGTCGGTGGGTGATCTCGCCACCTCGCCAGCACCAACAAAAGGAAGCCATCATGATCACGACAACGACAAAGCCAGCGACAAGCCGGCCCGGCCATCGCGAACCACCGGCGAGGCCGCCGGCCGCCAGGAGCAGGATCGGCTTGATCGTCGTTGGCTCGATGGCTGCAGGGCTGATGGCTGCCGCGCTTCTGGTCATCGCTCCGCTGGCTCCGGCGGAGGAGCACAGCCTCACCGGGATGGTTCTGCTCGGATGTGCATTGGGCTGGGCGTTGTTGGCCGTGCTGTCTGTCCGGTTCAGTGACCAGCCGCAACGGTGGGCGGCCGTGCCGGCCGTGTTCATGGCTCTGGTCGGTGTCGCTTCACTCATCGGTCCAGCCGAGGTGCACGACATGCTTGGTTGGATCTGGCCGCCGGCCCTTCTCGTGCTCGTGGTCTGGATGGTCCTGCGGACCCGGCGGCAGCTGCATAGCCGGAGGGCACGGTGGCTGCTGTTCGCGGTTCTTGCCGTGCTGGGGATCGCCGCGGTGGGTGGCGGCTACGAGACGGTCCGTGGGTCCCTCGACGTCAGGGCCTACCCGCCGCCCGGCCGGCTGGTCGACATCGGCGGGCACCGGCTCCACCTGAACTGCACCGGCTCGGGGAGCCCGACCGTCGTCCTGGAACCAGGTCAGGGTGGCGTTTCCTCCGATCTCACCTGGATTGCGTCGGCGGTCGCACGGGACACCACCGTCTGCGTCTACGACCGCGCCGGTCGAGGCTGGAGCGACGTCACCGACCACCCACAAGACGGTGCCCAGATCGCCGCCGACCTGCACACGCTGCTCGACCGGGCGCATGTTCCCGGGCCCTACGTGCTGGCCGGCCACTCCTTCGGCGGCCTCTACGTCCAAAGCTTCGCCGCGCAGTTCCCGGACCAGGTCGCCGGCCTGGTACTCCTCGACTCCACCGCACCCAAACCGGGCCCGACCCTGCCGACCGTCACCTCCGACAACCCCTTCGGTCGCGTCGCCGCCCTCGTGCCGGCCATCGCTCACCTCGGCGCCGGACGGCTGATCGCCCAGGCCTCCTACGGCGATCTTCCGCCACGGATACAGGACGAGGCGCGCGCCAACGCGTCACTGGCGGGCAACCTCGGCAGCTTCATCGACGAGTTTGTCGAAGCCAACACCGCTATGCAGCAGGCCGCAGCCCTGACCAACCTCAACGGGAAGCCGCTGATCGTCCTCACCGCCGACACCGGGAACGACGCCGGCTGGCAAGGAAAGCAGGACCACATGGCCGGCCTGTCCACCAACAGCCGCCACCGGGTCGCTAAGGCCACCACCCACGACTCCATGGTCAGCGACCAAGCCGACTCCGCCGCGGCCAGCCAAGCCATCCACGAGGTCGTCGAGGCGGTCCGCACCGCCCGACCGCTCCGCTGACCCACCCCAGACAGCTCGTTCAGTGCGGCGATGTGACGTGCTGGGCCAGGCTCCGACCGGGACGGGACGGTCATGCTGGTCTCGCTGTCGCAATGGTGTGCAGGCCATCACGTGGCGCCGCGGCTGAGCGTGGCTCCGTGCCGACTGCTTGGCCCGCTCAAGCTGGCCGGATCGGCGTCAGGCCAGGTCGAGCTGGGCAAGCTCGCCGCGGGAGTGATCCTGGTCTTGGCGAAGATGTTGCGCAGGTGGAAGGCGACTGTCCTGGGAGAGATCCAGCATTGAGCCGCGACGTCCTTGTTGGACAGGCCGGAGCTGACCAGTTGTGCGATCTGCAGCTCCGTCGTGGTGAGGGTGACAAGCGTCGACGGGTCGCGCTTGCGGGCAGTCTCTCCGGAGGCACGAAGTTCCTGGTCGGCCCGTGTGGCCAGGGACTCGGCGCGCAGGTCCTGAAAGGTCTCGACGGCCTGGCGCAGGTGCTGCCGGGCATCGACCCGCCGCTGGCTGCGCCGCAGCCACTCTCCGTAGGCGAGCTGGGCCCGCGCCGCGTCGAGCGGCCGTCCGGCGCCCGCATGGTGCGCTAGGGACTCTCGGAAGAGGCCGTCGGCCTGGGCCTGGTCCGCTGTCAGCGCGCGGCCGAAGGCGACGGTGGCGAGCGCCCAAGCCCGGCCGGTGGCGTCGGCGAAACCTGCCAGTTCGTCGGTCCATGCACGAGCGGCCGCCATGTCACCGACGCGGACCGCTGCTTCGATGCGCTCCGGGGCGGACATCCGTGCGAGGACCGGCAACCGGAACCTGGTGAGGTGGTGGAGTGCGCCGGCACTATCGCCGGAACCGGCCGCCCGAAGTCCCTTGGCCCAGCGGGTCAGGTCGTGGACGGGATCGGTCAAGATCCCGAGGGGGTAGGTCGCCACCAGGTCCTCGAGCCGTGCGAGGTGGTGGTCGTGGTCGTCGCGGTACTGCAGGGCCGAGAGCAGGGCCAGCCAGGCGGCGGGCGGGGCTGTCATCGCCGGCTGGCCGATGCTCTGGCCCAGGGAGATGGCCTCCTCGGCGCTGTTGCGTACCGCGACCAGATCGCCGGCCAGGTACTGGCCGAAGCAGAGCCTTTGCAGGCAGTAGATGACTGCGGTCACCGCACCGGCCTCTCGCGCTCGCGCCAGCGCGTAGCCGTAGAAGTGCTGCTGCGCCCGGTCGTCGCCTAGCTCCCCTGCCGCCGCCAACGCCAATCGCAACCCCTGCGTCATCGCCACCATTGGCTAACTGTGCTAGCTTTGCGCCTAACGCCATACGCCATTGCGGTGACAGCCACCTAGGGGGCAGACATGACCGAATTCCTGACCATCGAAGACGGCACCCTTGCCTTCGACCTGACCGGCACGACAGGTCCGCTCGTGATGCTCGCTCACGGCATGGGCGACAGCCGGGAGGCTTACCGCTTCCTCATCCCTGCCCTGGTCGAAGCTGGTTACCGTGTCGGCGCGGTGGATCTGCGCGGCTGTGGGGAGTCCAGCGCTGAGTGGACGTCCTACACGCGCACCGACATCGCCAGCGACATGGTCACCCTGGTCCGCCACTTGGGCGGCCCGGCGGTGCTGGTCGGTCACTCCATCGCGGGCGGCGCGGTCACCATCGCCGCCGCGACGGCCCCGGAGCTGGTCACCGCGGTGGTCGAGCTGGCGCCGTTCACCCGCAAGCAGACGATGGGTCTCGGCGACCTGCGGGTCGCCTCCTTCCGCCGCGGCATGCGCCACCTCCTCGGGACCACTTTGCTCGGAAGCACCGTGCAGTGGGCGAAGTACCTCGACGTCGCCTATCCCGGCACCAAGCCGGCTGACTGGGACACGCGGATAAGCCAGATCACCACGATGCTCTCCGAGCCGGGCCGGATGAAGGCTTTGCAGGCGATGGGCAAGACCACCCCCGTCGACGCCGGACAGCAGCTGGCCAACGTCCGCTGCCCAGTCCTGGTCGTGCAAGGCAGCGCCGACCCAGACTGGGCAGACCCCCAGGCCGAGGGTGAGGCCATCATCGCCGACCTACCCACCGGCCTGGGCCGCTTGGAGATGGTCGACGGTGCTGGGCACTACCCGCACGTACAGTTCCCTGCCCAGGTGGCCACCGCCACGCTGACCTTCCTGGCCGGTGTCCATGCCTAGGGCCGGCCTGGGTACGGACACGGTCGTCGCGGCCGGCGCCGACCTCGCCGACGAGATCGGCTTCGCCGGCCTCAGCATGGGCCAGCTGGCCGAACGGGTCGGCGTGCGAACCCCCTCGCTTTACAAGCACGTCGCCAGCCAGGACGACCTCAACCGCCGCATTGCAGCCCTCGCCCTCAACGAGGCCGCCCAGGCAATCGGTGCGGCGACCCAGGGACGAGCCGGCCGCGACGCCCTCCGGGCCGCAGCCCGTGCGCTGCGCGACTTCGTCCTTGCCCACCCCGGCCGGTACGCCGCCACCATCGCCCTCGAGCCCACCAGCCCGGAGGACCCGATCGCCCTCGCCGCAGCACGGTTACTCGAGCCCTTCACCGCAGTGCTCCGCGGCTACGACATAGCCCCAGCCGACATGACCCATGCCCTGCGCGCGCTGCGCAGCGTCTTCCACGGCTTCGCCACCATCGAAGCCGGCGGCGGCTTCCAGTGGTCCACCGACACCGACGAGAGCTTCGAGTGGCTCATCGACCTCGTCGACCATGGCCTGACACACGGATCCCGCACTGGTTCGCCAGCAGCAGCGAGCCGGTGGAGATCCTGAGCGTGTTCGGGCCGCAGGGCGAGCGCGTGCACGCCGGGCAAGAACCACCGGCACGCGAGCACTCAATGGACGAGGCGGGTGTGACAGGGCCATTGATGGCCACGAAGCTGTATGCCCCCCGGCAGCGGAAGGGTCTGGTAGCGCGCCCCAGACTGGTCGAGCGGCTCGAGAAGGGAGCCGAGGCACGGTTGATTCTGGTGTCCGCCCCGGCCGGGTTTGGCAAGACGACCATTCTGGCGGCGTGGCTGCAGGAGGGATGGGTGGTGTCGGCTCGTTGCGTCGCGTGGCTCTCGCTCGACACCGCGGACAACGAACCCTCCTCGTTCTGGGCCTACGTGTTGACCGCACTCCATCAGGCCGTGCCCGGTTTGGGCGCGAGCGGGTTGCTGGAGCTCCTGGCGGCCGCACCCGTGCCGTCTGAGCTGGCGCTCACCACGCTGCTCAACGAGCTGGGTGCCGTACCGGAAGACGTGTGGCTGGTCCTTGACGACTATCACCTGGTCGGCGATCCCCGGGTCGGCCAAGGGATCGCCTTCTTGCTGGAGCATCTGCCGCCGAACGCCCATGTCGTGCTCAGCACCCGAGCCGACCCCGATCTGCCGCTGGCGCGGTGGCGGGCGCGGGGTGAGCTGGTCGAGATCCGGGCGAAGGACCTGCGGTTCACCTCCGAGGAAACCGCCGCCTACCTCACCGAAGCGATCGGAAACGAGCTCACCCCCGGAGACGTCGAGGTCCTCGAGGAGCGCACCGAGGGATGGATCGCCGCCTTACAGCTGGCTGCCCTCTCGCTGCAGGGCCGTGCGGACGTGAGTGGCTTCATCACCCGTTTCGCCGGAGACGACCGCTACATCGTCGACTACCTGATCGAAGAAGTGCTGGGGCACCAGACCCAGACGGTTCGGGGCTTCTTGCTGCAGTCCGCGGTGCTCGACCGGCTGACCGGGCCGCTGTGCGACGCCGTCACCGGCGGCGACGGCGGGAGCGAGATGCTCGTCGCCCTGGAACGCGCCAACCTGTTCCTCGTCGCCTTGGACGACCGACGCGAGTGGTATCGCTACCACCACCTGTTCGCCGACGTGCTGCGGGCGCGGATGCTCAGCGAGCACCCGGACCAGGTGCCGCTGCTGCACCAACGCGCCAGCCAGTGGTACGAGGGCCACGATTTGGCCGAGGAGGCGATCCGGCACGCACTCGCCGGGCGAGACTTCGACCGGGCGGCGCACCTGATCGAACGGGCCATGCCGGCCATCCGACGCCACCGGCAGGAAGCGGTGATGTACGGCTGGCTGCAGGCGCTGCCCGACGACACCCTCCGGCGCAGCCCCGTGCTCAGTGTCTTCTACGGAGATCTGCTGATGCACTCCGGCGACCTCGTGGCGGTCGGACCACGACTGGATGACGCGGAGCGCGCGCTGGCCGCCGTGCCCGACGGCGAAGCTCCGCCCTGGCCGGACACCGAGGAGCTCCGGACGTTGCCGGCGACCATCGCCATCTACCGCGCCTCGCTCGCCCAGGCCCGCGGCGATGCGGCCGCCACGGCGGAACACGCCCAGCGCGCCCTCGACCTGGCCGGACCCGATGACCACCTGGCGCGCGGTGGTGCAGCCGGGTTCCTGGGGCTGGCCGCATGGGCTGAGGGGAACGTACGCAGCGCCCTGGAGACCTTCGCCCAAGCGGTGGCCAGCCTGCACGCCGCCGGCAACCTGCTCGACGAGCTGAGCAGCACGATCCCGCTCGCCGACATGTGGTGTGCCTCAGGCCGACCCAGCAAGGCACGCAGGCTCTACGCGCGTGCGCTGTCGGCGGTCGAGTCCGGAGGCGACGCTTTCGCGCGGGCCGCCGCCGGCCTGCACGTGGGCCTGAGCGAGCTCGACGCCGAAGTCGGAGACCTCGAGAGCGCCAAGCGACACCTCGCCGCCGCCGCGGCGCTCGCCGATCGGGCCGGGATGAACGAGGGGCGCTTCCGCTGGTTCGTGGCCAGAGCGCTCGTCGCTCAAGCGGACGGCGAACCGGAGGCGGCCATCGCCTTCCTGGATCAGGCGGTCGAGCTCTACCGGCCGGGCTTCTTCCCGGAGGTGCGTCCCATCACAGCCATCAAGGCCCGGATCTGGATCGCACAGGGCAACCTGGCGGAGGCCGCGGATTGGGCCCGGGACCGAGGCGTGTCCGTCACCGACGACGCCAGCTATTTGCGGGAGTTCGACCACCTCACCCTCGTCCGTCTGCTCCTGGCCCAGTGCCGCGCACACCAGGACACCACCTCCCTCGTCCAGGCCGCCACTTTGTTGGACCGGCTGGACGGGTCAGCCCAGACCGCAAAGCGCGCCGGAAGCCTCCTCGAGATCCGCCTGCTTCAGGCGCTGGTCCAGGACGCTCAGGGACGTCGGGCGCGGGCTCTGGAGACCTTGGTCCAAGCCCTGGAGCTGGCCCCCGAACCCGAGGGCTACCTCCGGCTGTTCCTGGACGAAGGTGCTCCGATGCTAAGCCTGCTTTGCGACCTCAAGCCTGATGGCCTCGGCGGGCACCAGGCGCGACGCCTGGTCAGCGTTGCCGAAGCGGTCGAGGCTGCCCTGGCCCCGAACACGGGGCACGGCGTCGCGCAGACCGCCGTCGAGTCGTTAAGCGACCGGGAGCTCCAGGTGCTGAGGTTGCTCGACAGCGAGCTGACCGGGCCGCAAATAGCCCACGAGCTGTTCGTCACGCACAACACGGTCCGCACCCACACCCAGCACATCTTCACCAAGCTCGACGTCACCAACCGCCGGGCGGCGGTGCTCCGCGCCCGCGAACGCGGCCTCATCTGACTGGCACGGATCAAGGGCGCGAGCGGAGCGAGCACTAACCGCTGCGGAAAGCAGGGTCATCCAGTCAGTCACATCGTTGGATGACGCCCCCTCACCCAGCCGGTCCCTAGGTTCGAGTCATCCCGAGGCACCCGCTCCGGAATCAAGACACCTGGGAGTCGACATGACCATCACCACCAGCACACTCACCCGAGCGGCCGGCCTCGCCGCCGTCGCCGGCGGCCTGCTGTTCATCGCCGTCCAGTTCAAGCACCCCCTCCTGACCGCCCAATTCACCACCACCACCGAGTACACGGTCCGTGAGACCGCGAAAATCCTCATGGCCGCTCTCTCGCTGGTGGGCATCACCGGCATCTACCTGCGACAGGTCCGACAGATCGGCGTGCTCGGCCTGATCGGTTACCTGTTACTCAGCGTCGGCTACCTCACCATCCTGACCATCCAGGTCATCGCCGTGTTCGTCCTCCCGGACCTCGCGGCCAGCCAGCCCGGCTACGTCAGCGACGCCCTCGCCGTGGCCCACAGCAGCCACCCGGTCGGCGACGTCAGCCAGTTCCAGACCCTCACCAACATCGCCATCACCTACATCGCCGGCGGCATCCTCTTCGGCATCGCGCTCTTCCGGGCCGGGATCCTCGCCCGCTGGGCCGCAGCCCTCATGACACTCGGCGCTGTCGCGACCATCGCCACCTTCCAGCTTCCCGAGCTCACCCAGCGACTGTTCGCCATCCCCGCCGCCATCGCCCTGATCGGCCTCGGCTACTCCCTGTGGCGTGACCAGCGCACCCAGGCCGTACGCGTCCCGCCCAGCACCGACAGCCCCCAGCTCGACCCAGCCGGCGCAAGATGACCATAACCGCGGTCCAGCGCTCCAGCCGGTCGACGGCGAGGACCGGGTGGGTGCCGTTCGCGCTGGTCGCCCTGGTCCTGCTGCCCCTCTTCTTCGGCGTGCTGCGCCTGGTCGAGCTGGCGGGCGGTCCGGTCCTGATGCCGGCCAACCCGCGGCTGAACGCGTCGCCGGTGCCGGTGATCGTGCACATCGTCAGCGCGGTCGGCTACACCGTCCTCGGCGCCTTCCAGTTCTCCACCGGACTGCGGCGGCGCCGGCCTGGCTGGCACCGGGCCGCCGGGCGTGTGCTGGTCGTGCTCGGCCTGGCCGTGGCCTTCTCCGCGCTGTGGCTGACCCTGTTCTACCCCCGTCAACCCGGCACCGGCACGCTCGCGTTCGTGTTCCGGCTCGCGTTTTCCTCGGGCATGGCCGCCAGCCTCGTCCTCGGCGTCACCGCGATCCGGCGCCGCGACGTCGCCCGCCACCGGGCCTGGATGACCCGCGCGTACGCCCTCGCCCTCGGCGCCGCCACCCAGCTGTTCACCCTGGCCATCGGTCCGGCCTCCTTCGGCCCCGGCGTCCTCACCCACGATGTGAGCCTCGGCGCTGCCTGGGTGATCAACCTCGGCGTCGCCGAGTACGTCATCCGCCGCCCCCGTCGGGCCACCGGGAGGGTCAGGTCATCATGACCCACACAGAACACGGTCGTGCCGTCTATGAGCTGCGCGTGGCTGGTCGGCTCGACCAGCACTGGTCGGCATGGTTCGGCGGTCTCACGGTGACCCACGAGGACGACGGCAGCACCAGCCTCACCGGGACCGTCACCGACCAGGCCGAACTGCATGGGCTGCTCGCCAAGATCCGTGACCTCGGCCTCACCTTGATCTCCGTCACGGTCGTCGACCCGACGCAAGCCGCACCGTGAGCGGCCACCCGGCTCCGAAGCGACCGCCACGTCCCGGGGTGGCCGCCGTGACGGCGGTCGGCTGCCTCGTCGTGGCGGCCTTCCAGATTGCCCTGGCGTTCGGGGCGCCGCTGGGCGCCGCCGCGTTGGGCGGGACCATCTCCGGCCAACTGCCGGGAAGCTTGCGGCTCGTGTCCGCCCTGACCGCACTCGTTTGGCTGTTCGCCACCCCGGTCGTCCTGGCCCGCGGTGGCGTCACCCTCATCCCGATGCGCCGAAAGGTCGCAATGTGGGGCACCTGGGTTCTGGTCGGCTTGCTCGGCGTCGCCACCATGGCGAACGTCGCCTCGTCGAGCCCGTGGGAACGCTTCGGCTGGGGACCGTACTCGCTCCTCATGTTGCTGTTGTGCATCACGCTTGCCCGCGGCCGGCCGTCGGCCGACCGCACCCCATCCGCCTAAAAGCATCGGAGCACACCATGTCTCACCCCATTCCGACAGCCTGTTGCATCACCGCATCGACGGCAACCAGCACCCCGACTGTCCCCCAATACGTCGCCGTCTAACACCATGACCACCTCATCACCAGCCGTGTCCAGCAACCCGTCTCACCTACCCGGCCGGAATTTCTCGGCTGCCACCCCCGCCCGCTGGGGCATACCGGTGCGGCTGGGCGAACGCCGCGTCCTGCACCCGGGTCGGTGGCGCTGGCTGCGGGCGCTCGGCTGGCTGGTGTTGCTGTTCTTCCTGACCGGGGTGGCGTTCGGCCTTCCGGCGCAGGCGGCGGTTGACCGGCTCCCGGCCGGGAACGCGGCGCTGCAGTTCGTCGGGCTGCTGGTCGCTGCCGCTACCGCTCTCGGCTGCTACGCCCTGGCGGTCCGGTTGGGCGAGGGACGCGGGCCCTCCGAGCTCGCGCTCCGGCCGGCGCTGCCCGGGCTCGCCGCCGGGGCAGCCCTGGGTCTGCTGATGATCGCTGTCCTGATGGGCGTCCTGGTCGCCACCGGTGCCTATGACCTCACCGTGGTCGGCGCGACCCCGGCCTGGGCCGGGCTCGGCCTGGCCGTGCAGGCGGCGGTCACCGAGGAGCTGTGGATGCGGGCCCTGCTGCTGCGGCTGCTGTGGCGGGCGTTCGGACCCGTCCCGGCCTTCGCCGTGGCCGCGCTGGTCTTCGGCGGCCTGCACCTGGCCAACCCCGGAGCCACCCCGCTCGCCGGTGCCACCGTCGTCATGGCCGGGCTGATGTTCTGCGCCCTCTACGCCCTGACCGGGCGGCTCTGGGTCCCGATCGGGTTACACCTCACCTGGAACCTCGCCCAGGGCTACCTTTTCGGCGCCACCGTGTCCGGCAACGACCTCGGCGGCTCGATCCTGCTCAGCACCGCCCACCCGGGAGCGCCCGCGTGGCTGACCGGCGGCACCTTCGGCCCCGAAGCCTCCGTGCTAGCCCTCATCCTGATCACCACGGTGACCGCAACCACACTCGGACTAGCCCGAAAGACCGGCCGCTTCGCCGCCCAAGCCCAGCCCGCGACCGCACCAGACCCCCACGGCAGCCCCAGTTGAGTAGAGTGAGCGCCATCAGTTACGCCTCCCGCAAGACCGGTCTGGGTATTTGGCTCGGTGCCCGGACGGTCCAAGACTTGTACGGGATCCCTGGTCCGTAAGCCGTTAATGCCGAGGAATCCGACAATGGGGCGAGAATCAGGGCAACTGATCTCGTCTTCTCGCCGGTCAGCGTCATCAGTCACGTAATGACCGGATTTCTAAACTTTCGTCAGAGGACACGATGTCGGAGAACGTGCACCCTGAGCTGAGTGAATCACCCGACGTAGGACCTGAGGTGCTCGGGTTGGGTGAGCAGTCGAGCATGGACACTCAACCACCGGTGAGCAGGCGTTTCGTGGTGCTGTACGCGCTCGCATACGTGGGCACCATCCTGCTCTTCCTCGCACCTCTGCTGGTGAGCTTGTCGTTGAAGATCAACGCTCTGGTGGGCACCGACCGGGCACCCAACAGCCTGTCGCTCGTCGCCGGCACCGGGGCGTTCCTCGCCATGTTCGCCAACCCGTTCTTCGGCAAGATGAGCGACCGGACCACCTCCCGGCTGGGCATGCGACGACCCTGGATGATCATCGGTCTGCTGGGTGGTTCCGTCGGCATCCTCGTGGTCGCGGTGGCGCCCAGCATCCCGGTCGTCCTGGTCGGCTGGTGCATCGCCCAGGTGTTCTTCAACGCCCTGCTCGCCGCACTCATCGCCGTACTGCCCGACCAGGTCCCCGTCGCCCAACGCGGCCGGGTCGCCGGCGTCCTGGGCATCTGCCTGCCCGTCGCCTCAGTCAGCGGCACCTACGTCGTCCAGCTGTTCACCGGCAACATCCTCGCCATGTTCCTCGCCCCCTGCGCGATCGGCGGGTTCCTCATCCTGCTCTTCGCCGCAACGCTGAAGGACCGCCGGCTGGCCCTGGCCGACAAGCCGGCCTGGTCCCTGCGGGAGTTCACCAGCACGTTCTACCTCAACCCGTGGAAACACCCAGACTTCGCCTGGGCCTTCGCCAGCCGCTTCATGCTCGTCCTGGCCTACGCCTTCCTCACCACCTACCAGGTCTACTACCTGCTGAAGAAACTCGGCAGCGCAGCCGACGACGTCCCACGGCAGCTGTTCCTGGCCACCCTGGCCATGTCCAGTGTGGTGGTCGTCGCATCCCTGGTCGGCGGATGGCTCTCTGATCGGACGGGCCGCCGCAAGGTCTTCGTGGGCTCCGCGTCCGTCGTGTTCGGGCTGGCCCTGTTCGTGATCGCCCTCGCCAGCAGCTTCAACGCGTTCCTGGTCGGCATGGCCATCGGCGGGCTCGGGTTCGGTCTCTACACCGCCGTCGACCTCGCACTCGTCGCCGACGTGCTTCCCGACCCGAACAGCGCCGCCAAAGATCTCGGCGTGATGAACATCGCCGGCGCACTACCCTCCTCGATCGCACCCGCCATCGCGCCAGCGATCCTGGCACTGGGCCACGGCAGCTACGGCGCGCTGTACGCGGTGGCCGGGGCGTGCGCTGTGTTGGGAGCCGGTGCCATCGTGCCCATCAAACGGGTCCGATGAGTTCGTAGGCGAGATGAACCATGCTGGACTCATCTGACTGGCCGTCGAGGTCGGCGCCGTCGTTGGCGATGTCGGACAAGACGATGACAGCCTTGCCTATTGACAGCGACGTCGCTGGGGACAGGATGGTCGACTTCTGCACTTCTGCTGCCTTCCGCGGCCGCCCTTTCGGCTTTCGGCTCTCCTACCGGCGGTCGTCGACGCTGGGATGCGTACGCGCGGTGTCCGGGCCGACCGTGAGGGGCGAGGTTCGGAAGCCCTTGATGACTAGATACAGCCCCAGCGAGAACTCCCACACGGCGATCGGGAGGGCGAGGATCCCCGACGGGCCAGAGATCCGATCCCACAGTCCGAACAACACAGCGACGTGGGACGCGAGCAGCAGAGGCGCTCCGATCAGGCCCACGATAGAAGGATCCGGGGCACCAGCCGGGAACGGTACAGCAACGAGCCCAGCAGACGGGCGTTCAGGGCCGGCATCAGACTCTGCCCCAGGAGGAAGAACCAGTTGTAGGACGACACCAGCGCCTCCCCCGTTACCAGGGCGCTGCCCCGGCACCGGCCTGGCGTAATGTCACCACCGACAGCAAGCTGACAACGCCAGCGATGATGGCGGCCCCATCCAGGGTCCGCGAGCCGACGAACCCTAGCGCGAGACCCTCGTGCTGCCGCTTGACCACCGGGTATAGCGCAACAGCGGTGCCGACGCCGGCGAGGGCCACGATCACCTCGAACAAGGCGCCGACAAGGATCGGCCTGTCCGGGCCGGGCCCTGCTATGTAGTTCGGGTCCGTCAGCACCTGTGTGTGCAGGAAGAGCGTCGGAAGGGATACGAAGCTGATCAGATAGAGGACGCCTGCTGCGATGGCAGTTCTTCGTAGCGAGGTCATAGCTGGCTGGATGCTGGCGGGAGGTGGTGCGGTGAGGGTCATGTCGACTTCCTGAATGAGAAGGTATGTAGGGATGAGGTTCGGTCGATCCAGCCGGGAGCGACGTCGCGGACCCCGGCCGAGGCTGACACTTTTTCGCCGGTCCGACGCTGACCCGCCAGATCCCCACAAAGGTGAACTGACTGATGAGCGGAGCCCGGCTCTGCGACAGCCCAGCCGACCTGTAGGAGACCGATGCAGGCTTTGGTCGAGACTCGACAACCCCACCACCCCGGCGCCGGCGCCTTCGACGCTTTGGACTGGTTAAGCAGCGTGTGCTCGCTCAGACCAGAGCGCAAAGCCGAGCCAAACCAGGGCTACTCCGAAAGGCACCGCCATTTTCGGTTGGGCAGCGTTGGGAAGTAGGACAGCCACAGGGGCCACCACCGTCGAGATGGCAAGCAGTGCACCAGCCCAGCGGGGCAGGATGCGGGCCCGGAACGTCGCGATGCCGAACAGCAAGCCGCCGAGAATGTACACCGGCGCTGTCAGCGTCCATATTGTTGGCAGGACGCCGAGGTCAAACTGGCCGGAAGGGCCGTTGAACATCGCCATCCATGCCTGGACGAACGCCGGCTCCGGGATGGCCAAGTGGGGCAGAATAAAGGCTTCGACGAAGCTGAACCCCATAATGAGCGTGAACCAGAGGCTGAGAAGTATGTAACCAGTCAGGCCGAGCCAACCGGTCTTTACTGCTTGCCGAGCATAGAGCCCCGCCATGCCGAGCAGGCCAAAGAAGCACCCGGCGCAAGCAAGGATATGAACGACTTGCCAAGGCGTGGTGGTGACCGACGAAGCGACATTGGCCGGATGGAAGAGTCCGACAAGTACGTAACATATCCCTGCCAGGACGGCCGATAAGCCTGCCAAACGCAGACGTCTGTCGGCTGGTGACGTCTTTCGCAGCGAACCCGTTCCGCCTTGAGTGGTGGGTTGAGGAGTGGTGGTCGTGGTGGTTGTCATGTCAGGTTCCTTCCGGGTCTGATGTAGTTGACGGTGAGCAAGGGCAGCCCGAGGTCACGCACTTTCTGAAGCAACCCGTGCAAGGCGGCCTGATCGGGGACAGGACCGTAGAGAACAGTGGTGCCGTCGTCCTCGTTGGTCAGGCTCAGGCCTGAGTTCCACAAGGAGGGCCGGTTTTAGTGCCCCGCCAGGTCGGGGATGGTATCGAGAATTGCGATGGCGTCGGGTCCGAGGCGGGGTTGGGCGGTGAGGGGCTGGCCGGCGATGGTGATGGTGACGGTCCGTAGCGGTCGCAGGACGTGGACGAGGCGTCTGATGGAGACGCCGGTTCGGTCTTGGAGGTAGCGGGCGACGGCCAGGGCGGTGAACACGATCGTCAGGTGGGCATCGATCGAGTCCTTCTTGCGGTGAAAGATCGGCCTGGCCTGGAGATCGCCTTTGGACATGCGGAACGATTCCTCGACGTGCCACAGATCCCGGTAGGCGGCCACCACGGCTGATCCGTCGAGGACGTCGGCGTCGATGTTGGTCACGAACCCTTTGAAACCGGCGCAGAACCGGGCGCGTTCGATGACCGTCCAGTTGACCTCGGCCTTCTTTCCCTCACTGTCAGCGGTGACTGTCACGAACCGGTCGCGGGCGATCGGGCGCTTCCCGGCGGCGACCTTCTCGGCCTTGGCCACTTGGGCGTTGATCGCCCGCTCGTCACGCTGGCGGCGTTTGAACGAGTAGTGATACACCAGCCGCCGGGTCCGTCGTTCTTTCCCGGTCCCCATGTCGCGGGTGGTTTCGATGGTGGAGTCGTCGGGGGTGTAGTTCCCGTGCCGTTCGAAGTGGTCACCGAGATCGTAAGGGACGTGGGACTGGCGCGAGCCCACGATGAACCGGTGGCCGGCGTCTTCCAGCGCGTTCAGGTTCGCCGCCGACAGCATCCCCGCATCAGCGACCACGACCAGGTGGGTGATCTGGTGACGATCCTGGAACTTCTCGATCACCGGGATCAAGGTCTTGGTCTCGGCCTTGTTGCCCTCGAACATGGCCACCTCCAACGGGAACCCGCTTGCGGTGACCAGCAGCCCGACGGTGATCTGCGGATCGACCCGGCGCTCCTTGCTCATGCCGACCTTGCGGAGCTGGTCTTCCTCGCTCACCTCGAAGTGCAGTGTGGTCAGGTCATACATCACCAGAGCGACGGCACCGGTGGCAGAAGCGTGCGTCCAGCACGCTGTGGCGACACGGCCGCGGTAGTCACGCTGCACGCAGCGGCGCAGGCAGTTGTACAGGGTGTTCGGATGCGGGGCCGTCACGCCCAGCTCACCCAGGACCCGGACGGTGTCCAGCTTCGATGTCGGCTCCACGATCCGGGCCGCGACCAAGCTGGCGAACACCTCGTCGTCGATCTGGTCGAACCCCAGCTGACGGTAGGCGTTGATCAACACCCGCCACAACACTTCACTGGCGGTGTGTTCCACCACCGCAGCAGACGGGGCTCGAGGCGAGGACTCGAACGGCAGCATGTCGTCTTGGACACCGTTGACCCGCTGTTGAGCGGCACTCATCAACGCCGCCAGCTCGGTCTCGTCGCGCGCCGATCCGATGTGCTCCACGATGCTGCGCCGGCCGTTGCGCTTCTCCACGATCTGCACCGCGGTCGCGCCCGAGGCGGTCTTCACTGTGCGGACAAACGGGCTCACCCCGGCACTCTAGACCGCCAATTAGTGCCCCAAAACCGGTCCCGAAACCCTCGCTGACCAGGCATTCCCTTCTACCGGGCGACACCCCTTGTGGAACTCAGGTCAGTTGTCGAACCAGGGTGCCCACCGGGCATCGAGGCGCCCCTGGATGCGGATCTCGTAATTGCCCGCCTCCGAAAGAAAGTTGGCCACCGGATGCACTTCGCTCATGGCCCCGAAGCTATGAGCAGATGTGGTGAGCTGGCATCACCACATGTGGTGAAGAAGGTGGTGAGCCGCCGGCTGGACGTCCCCGAGTCTGCGATCGGCGTACCAGTGACCACGCTCAGCGAACTTCCCCAGGTGTGCTCATCGAAATTCCTCACCTGGAGGCGGTGTTCAGCGTAGCGGTTGGCGGCTGCCTGTGGTTGTTTGGCGGAGTTGTTCGTTGCGGGCGTGGTGGTCGCGGAGTCGGTAGGAATCGCCGTCGAGGTTGATCACGACGGATCGGTGGAGTAGCCGGTCGAGCATGGCGGCGGCGACAGGTGGTGTCGCCGAGGATCTCTCCCCACGAGCCCACGCCACGGTTGGTGGTGATCACGATCGAGGTCTTCAGATACCGCTGCGAGACGACCTGGAACAGGGCGGAGGCCGCCTCGGCAGGCAACGGTAAGTACCCGAGCTCATCGATGGCCAAGAGCGTGGGTCCGGCGTAGAAGCGCATGGTGGTGGCCCACCGTCCTTCGATCGCGGCTCGGTGGCAGCGGGCGGCGAGGTCGGCGGCGGTGGTGAAGTAGGTGCGGTAGCCGGTGTGTGCTGCGGCTCGAGCGAGGCCGACCGCGAGGTCCCTCGACCAGGTGCGGCTGGTCCATCGTCGGCGACAGGTAGCCGCGCCACCGGCCCGAATGGGCCAACGACCCGACCAGCAGATGCGCGGTCGTGCCCCACCCCCAAGCCGCTGGCGGGTCAGGCAGATCGACCCAGTCCCACTGGGTTTCCTCACCGGCCGGGTGCTCGATGATCGCGTTCACCCGTCCGGTCGCACCGGCACACGCAGCACACTTGGGGCGCAGGTTCCGAGACCGGATCTCCCGGGTCAGCGTCTTGATACGACAGACCGAACCCGAGACCTTCGAGCTCGTCGAACAACGTGATCGCCCACAGGTGCGGGTCCTCGACCAACCGAGCCGTCACGTAGTCAACAAATGGGCTGAACGGATCCGCGCCGCGTTTCCGCAGCCCCGGTTGCCGTTCGCCGTTGAGGTAGGCCCGGACCGTCTTCCGGTCCCGACCGGTATGCCGGGCGATCGCCGAGATCGTCCAGCCCTTCTTGTGCAACGCGTGGACTTCCACGTCGTCCTCCCATGTGATCATGAAGAACGGGTCTCCTTCGTGCTGGTGAGTGGTCACAGACCACCAGCATCGAAGGAGACCCGCCCCTCGTGGCGGAGCCACACAGGTGGGGAATTTCGCTGAGCGTCAGTGGGGAATTTCAGTGAGCGCGATCACCAGCGGGTGGGCCGTCGTTGAGACAAGTCAGGTGCGTGTCAACAGGCCTAGCTGGCGGGCTTGGCGTATCGCCGCCCGGCGGTTGTTGACGCCCAGCTTGGCGTAGATGTTTTTGGTATGGGTCCGCACCGTGTTCAAAGACACGACGAACTCCCGGGCGATCTCTGGACCGCTTAGCTCGGTGGCAAGCAGTCGGAGAACCTCGAGCTCACGCTGGCTCAGCGGGTCGACCAGCTCCCGGCCTCCGCCGCCGTTGTCGGGCTCCTCAAAGGCCGCCAGTAGCCGACGGACGTAACCTGGTGCGATCCTGCGCTCCCCCGCCGCAGCGAGAAGGGTTGCCATGGGTGAGCCCTCGTCGACGAACAGTCGGACGTAGCCTTCCAGCTCCGCCAGGTCCAGTGCCCGAGCCAACGGGACCAGGGCATCGTCGGAGGCGCTTCTATGCTTTTCGGCGAGCGCTTGCAGCAACAGGATCTCGATGATGCTCCCAATGCGGCCCCCGGCTTCTGCAGGCCGGAGCAGGCGCTCCAACAGTTCGAAAGCTTGTTCGGTTTCGTGCCGGGCCAGCAGCACCCTGGCCAACGTGATGTGCTCGAACTCGCGCAGATAACTGAGCTCGTCGTCGGCGGACAGCCCCCGCAAACGCGTCCAGTCAAGGGCCTCAGCCAACCGTCCTTGGGTGACCCACAGCCGCGCCCTCGACGCCGCGATCGGATGCACGTTGGGCGAGAAGTCCCCCACGTACAGCCGCTCCGCCTCATCGAACAGCTCGTCCGCGGCGGACACGTTGCCCTCGGCCTCCTGAATCCGAGCCATCGCGACCCGCCACCGGTAGGGGTTCTGCGGCAGGGCTGCGTGCTCGCCCAGTTCCTGGCTGCGCAGCAGAAGGTCCCGCGCGGCCCCAAGGTCGTTCTGCTCACGGTGAATGGCGCTCAGCCCGACGTACATGTCGGCAGTTCCTCGCAGGACCGAACCGTCAGGTTGAAGCGCGCGCCGCAGACCCTGTTCGTAGGTGCGCCTGGCTTCGCCGAGCCGGCCTTGGACTAGTCGAATGTCGGCGAGCACGATGGCACACCCGAGGGTGTCGGCAACATTTCCGGCCCGCAACAACCCGGCCAGGCATTCGTTATAAGCCTGGTGCGCCGCCTCGAGGTCACCAGCAGCCCAGAACGTGAGTCCCAGCAGGGCCGCCGCGCCGGCACGGCTGAGGTAGTCGTCATCGGCCGCGATCTCGAGCGCGCGACGGGCGTGGTTGACCGCGCCGAACTCGTCGCCCATGGCCAGGGCCAGTCCGGCGCGATGCGTCTCGGTTGCCGCCGGCAGGCGACGGAACTCCTCGTCGTCGACTACCACCATCTCCGCGAATGACACCTGCGGGCCTGTGCAGCGACCGGCGGCCTGGTCCAGCCACTCCTCGGCAACCCGAAGCCGGTCGTCGACGTCGTCAAGCTCACCGCCGGCCAGCAGTGCTGCGGCCAGACCGGCGCTCAGGACCGGCCTTACCCGGACCACCTCATCCGGAAGCGCCTTCACCCAGTCCCGCAGAGTCGCCTCACGCCGGGTTCTGAGCATGACCGGGACCGCAAGTTCGGCCAAGTCCGCTGCACGCTCGAAATCGTTCGCGGCCAGCGCATGCCGAATCGCGTCCGCCGGCTCGTCGTGCTGGTCATACCAAGCGCTCGCCCTCCGATGCAGTTCCGCAACATCGCCGAGGCGCTCGTCGTGCAGGCGCGCACGCAGGACGTCGGCGAAGAGCTGGTGGTAGCGGTACCACCGACGGCGGTCGTCGAGCGGCACGAGGAACAGGTTTGCCCGGTCGAGGGCGGCGAGTTGTTCGTTGCCGCCCTCTTGGCCAGTGACGGCGTCGCACAAGGGGCCGCTGAGTCTCTCCAGGATGGAAGTCGCGAGCAGGAAGTCCCGGACAGAATCGGTCTGCCGTTGCAGGACCTCCTCGGCCAGGTAATCGACGATGTAGCGGTCGTCGCCTGAGAAGCCGGCGATGAAGCCGGCCACATCCTCGCGGCCCTGCATCGACAGCCCCGCCAGTTGGAGTGCCGCAATCCACCCCTCGGTGCGCCTCTCCAGTGCGGTGATGTCCTGTGCCGTCAGTGCCAGACCCATCACGTCGTTAAGGTAGGCGGCGGCCTCGTCGGGGGTGAAGCGCAGATCAGTCGCGCGGATCTCGACCAGTTCGCCCCGTCCCCGCAGCCGCGCCAAAGGCAGCGCCGGGTCCGAACGGCTCGCGATCACTAGGTGAATCCGTGCGGGCAGGTGCTCCAGGACAAAGGCCATCCCATCGTGCACGGCGCGGGCGTCAATAACGTGGTAGTCGTCGAGCACCAGCACAACGTCGTTGTCGAGAGCGCCCAGGTCATTCAGCAGACTCGCCAGCACCGCCTCGACAGGTGGCTGCGGCACCCCCAGGAGCGAGAGCGCAACCGCGCCGACCCCAGGCGCGGCCGTCCTCAGCGCTGCGATCACGTAGGTCCAATACAACGCTGGATCGTTGTCGCGCTGATCCAGCGAGAGCCAGGCCAGGGATCCGGCCTCAGCCGCTGGTGCGGCCAGACATTCCGCCAGCATTGTCGTCTTCCCGAACCCGGCCGGAGCCGACACCAAGGTGAGCGTCGACTCCGTTCCGTGGCTCAAACGATCGCTGAGTCGGCTACGAACGACCAGGCTCCCCCGTCGCCTCTTCGGCAGGTGGAACTTGGTCTCCAACAACGCACTGGCCATGACGACCTCCCCCGGTATCAGCCTGCCATCATCGGCACCGCTTGACCGGCAGGATCGGGCGGGGGGCCCGACCTCCGCGAGCTTGTCCTCGGCAAAAGACCGTCGATGATGCCGTTCCGACTGCCGAGGTCAGGTACTCCCATCTCGACATTGCCTTACCCGGGCGGGCAGCCGCCGCCGCCGCCTTTGACCGCAAGCGGATCCCCGTACGGGACGAGCTCAGGATCCCCGTACGGGACGAGCTCAGGTCGAGGCCCCAAAGCTAGAGTGCTGATCTCCGGCGCCAACGTCATACCTAGCGGCAGCGGCGCCGCCAGCTCGTTGGCAAAGCTCACCGTCGACATGACCGCAGGTCAGCCGCGGAACGGCTCCGGCCGCCAGAGCGCTTTCGCGTAGACATCCATCAACGAAGCAGGGGAGGTCCGCAAAGCCGACCCTCTTGCGGGCGGGGAGCGAGGGCTCAAAGCAGCCTGACTGTCGCACACGCTGCGCTCAACCACCGGCAACCACTTGACGGGACCGGTCCTGGCCGCACGCGTTGACCGGCGTCGTCTACGCGATCCCAGCCACGGTGACGGCGCTCTCGAACCCTCAGCTCGGCGTACCTCTGGCCGTCGGTGTACTGCCTGCAACGCTCCTCGGCATCCCGCCGAAGCGCCGTTCCCGGATCGTCATCCTGGTCGTCGGCATCATGATCGGCGCCTCGCTGTTCATCGGCGGCGTCCTCGCCCACCTGCCGTTCATCGGCACGGCAGTGCTGCTGGTGGCCGCCGTCGTCGGCGCAGCTCTTCTGGCGTCCATCGTGCCCGCTGGGCGCCTGGTCCTCAGCCTGTGCGCCCCACTGGTGGCGGCCGGACTCTCCTATACCGACTACAGGTCCTCGGCGGCAACGTTCCTGCTGATGAGCCTCGGAGCGGCGTACGCCTGGCTGGTCGCACTGCTCTGGCCTGTGCGTTCGGCGGCCGAGCGGCCGAGCGATCCGCTACCGCCGCGCCGGGCGATGCTCGACTACGGCCTGCGGATGGGTATCGCGGCGGCCATCGTCTATGCGGTGGCGCTGAGCCTCGAGCTTGATCATCCCGGCTGGGCGCCGGCCGCGTGCCTGCTCGTTGCCCGTCCGCAGCTGGACCTGCTGCAGAGCCGTGGGATCGGCCGGCTGATCTCGGTGATCGTCGGAGCAGTCGCAGCTGCCGGCTTCCTCCGGGCCGGCCCGCCAGACATCGTGTACGCCGCCCTCATCGTCGTGGTGATCAGTTGTGCCGCAGCCACCGCCGGAAGCCGGTGGTACATCACGTCGGCGTTCACGACGTTCCTCGTCTTCGTGATGCTGCTCCGCGGACATCTGGACGAGACGACGGCGAAGGTGAACGAGCGCGTGGGCGAAACCATCCTCGGCGTCGCCGCCGCGTACGTCTTCGGCTGGTTCGTCCCAGTGCTACGCGCCCGGCTCGACGACCGACGGCAAGTCACCGGCTGAGAGCAGGCGCTCCGCCAGCTGCTCAGAGTGCGCTCGAACCTGGCGGCCGGGCCATCCGCCGCACGCGACGGCGGCCCGGCCAGACAACTCGATGATCACTCGCCACGCAAACCGATCGGGTTGCCGTCAGCATCTTCGAGCACGCACACCCGCGCACCCGGCCCGACCTGCTGCGGCGCGCTGCGCTCGGTGGCGCCGGCTTCGAGCAGGGTTGCTCGGGTCGCATCCAGGTCGTCGACATCGGCGTACGCCACCGGGCCTCCGGCCACGTCGCCGGGAGCCAGCGCGACCTCGAACCCGTCGACGTTGTACCCGACGTAGTACGACGTGTCGGTGTGCGGCTCACCGAGCAGCGTGGTGTACAGGCCCTTGGTGGCATCCAGGTCGGACACGGGGATGACCAGGCTGCGGATTGCGGGGGTCATGCTCACTCCTCAGGGATTGCGGCGGTCACATTCGGTGACCGCGCTACGTCGAACCACTGACGAACCGAACGAGCAGAATGTGACCACCATGGACGACCTGACTGTGATCTTCGAAGAACAGCGTACGCATCTGCGAGCGGTGGCTTATCGACTGCTGGGCTCGGTGCACGAGGCCGATGACGCCGTCCAGGAGACGTGGTTGCGGCTGGAACGCAGCGACGTCTCCGAGATCAAGAACCTCCCGGGCTGGCTCACGACGGTGATCTCGCGGATCTGCCTGGATCAGCTGCGCTCACGGACGTCTCGGCGGGAGGATCTGGGCGCCGAACCGGTCGGCCTGCCGGACGGTCTGGGCACGGATCCGGCCGCAGAGGCAGAGCAGGCGGACGCGGTCGGCCGGGCGCTGATGGTCGTGCTCGGCACCCTCGCCCCGGCCGAGCGGCTGGCCTTCTGTCTGCACGATCTGTTCGGACTGTCCTTCGACGAGATCGCCGCGACCCTCGGCCGCAGCAGCGCCGCAACCCGGCAGCTGGCGAGCCGTGGCAGGCGCCGGATCCGCGGGCAGGGCGAGTCCGTCGAGATCGACCGGGCCCGACAGCGTGAGGTCGTCGAAGCGTTCATGGACGCCTCGAAGAACGGCAAGTTCGAGCGGTTGATGTCGTTGTTGCATCCCGACGCGGTCGTCTCGGCCGACGCGACGGCGGCGGCCATGGGGGCTCCGGCAGTGCTGTCGGGGGCCGAGGAGATCGCCGAGTTCTACAACGGGGCGGCGAAGGCGGCCCGGCGCGCCGAGCTGGACGGGTTCGCTGCGGCCAAGTGGACCCTGCGTGGAGAGCTCAAGGTCGTCTTCGCCTTCACCGTCGAAGACGGACGCATCCGCGAGATCGAGCTGCTGGCCGGGGACCTGGAGCGGCTGGACGTACGCTGACCGACCGTTCCCGGTAGTCCTCGCCCAAGGCACCGTTCACAGTGTCTGGCTCAGCAGGAAGTCGCGGCGAGCCAGCAGCACCTCGATGGACGCCGAGGCCGTCCGTGGCCCCGGCACGGCGCGACGCACGTCGACGTGCACCTCAGCATGCTGGCGACCGCTCCGGGCAGCTACTCGAGCGACCAGCCGATTGATGTCCTTGCGCAGCGCTTCGACCTCGCGCCACGAAGCCGGCGCCTCGGTGTCCGAGGGTGGGTCGGCCAGCAACCCGGACGCACGTCTCCGAAGGTCGGCATCTCGCGAGGCGAGCAGCGAGGCGGTCTGCTCCGGAGTCAGCAGCCCGGGAATACCGAGGAAGTCGTCGTCCTCCGCCCCGGCCGGCCGAATCTCGGCGGTGATCGCTCGCCCGGCGTGCAGCACGTGACCGAAGGTGGCTTCGGCCCCCAAGGGAGTGAAGTCGCGCTCTCCGCCGGCTTCGTCAGGCACGTCCTCAGGCGTCTCGAGCGCATCGAGATCGTCACCTGCCGGGCCGTCGATTCGTACGACGTGGTCGCGCTGCTCCTCCATCGCCGCAGCGAGCGCCAGCAGCGGACGTACGGCTGGCAGGAAGACGGTCGCGGTCTCACGCGGGTTCCGCGCCCGCACGACGCGACCCACAGCCTGGGCGAAGAACAGCGGAGTCCGATAGGAAGTCAGGAAGCCGAGGACTGCCGCACGCGGGATGTCGACGCCTTCGGACACCATCCGGACACAGACCGCCAAGCGATGCCGCCCGTGCTCGAACTCGTGGATCTTCTTGCTCGCTCTGGGGTCGTCGCTGAGGATCACGACCGGCTTCTCGCCCGTGATCTTCTTGACGATGTCGGCGTATGCGCGCGCCGCGTCCTGGTCCGAGGCAAGCAACAGCCCCGCGGCATCGTGCATGCCGGTCTCGCGGAGGTGGCTGACCCGATCGTCGATGGCGGCGATGACATGCGGCACCCATTGGCCCGCCGGGTTGAGCGCCGTTCGCCAGGCAGCATCTTCGACGGCGCGGGTGGAGTCCTCGCCGAGGTCCGCTGCCAACACCTCGCCGGCAGAGTTCATCCAACGACTGGTGCCGGCGTATGCCGCGAAGACAACCGGTCGGACGACGCCGTCGGCCAGCGCCTCGCGATAGCCGTACGCGTAGTCCGCCTCGCTGATCACCTCGCCCGGCCCCGCGGCTCGATACGTCACGAACGGAATGCGTTCGTTCGGGTTGGTGCGGAAGGGCGTGCCGGTCAGCCCGAGTCTGCGGCGGGCCGGCTCGAAGGCCTCGTAGACCGCATCGCCCCAGGACAGCGAGTCGCCGGCGTGATGGATCTCGTCGAGGATGACGAGGGTCTTCTTCAGCTCCGTCCGGCGACGATGGAGCAGCGGCTTGGCCGCCACCTGGGCGTACGTCGTGACGTAGCCGTGCGCACCGTCACGGACGGGTCCGACCGCGTTGGTCAGGTTGGGGTCCAGTACGAGGCCCATCCGGACCGCGGCGTCAGCCCACTGGGTCCGCAGATGATCGGTCGGAGCTACGACGATGACGCGGTCGACCACCCGGGCCGCCCTGAGCCGGGAGGCCAGGGTGAGGCCGAAGGCGGTCTTTCCGGCGCCCGGTGTCGCCGTGACGAGGAAGTCGTCGGGGGAGGCCGCATCGTACTTGTCGATGGCTTCGGCCTGCCAGGCCCGAAGGGGCATCGCATTCGTCGTCAAGAGGGGCACCACATTCTCGGGTCGTTCGATGGCTGTCGGGGTTCAGGGCTGTCGGGGTTCAAGGGCTGTCGGGCAGGGAGTCTCTCAATCTATGCGGCACCGA
The DNA here is from genome assembly GCA_963797165.1 of uncultured Actinomycetota bacterium. GTDB lineage: Bacteria > Actinomycetota > Actinomycetes > Propionibacteriales > Propionibacteriaceae > Microlunatus. The sequence continues at coordinate 76,982 of CAWCOM010000002.1, read as the reverse complement.
CGCCAACTCGTCGTCGGCGACACACCCTCTCGATCCGCTCTCGTTGTCCGCCCTCGTGGTTCGCGCTACCGCCCTCGCCTGTCCCTCGATGGCTGTCGACGCAGCTGCCCACGCCTCGGCTGCGTACTGGTCGCCGTTCTCGCGGGTTCGCATCGTGGAGAGCGTTCCGGACGCGCTCGTGGAGGTCGAAGCGTTCGCCTGCCCATCGGCCGGATCCGGCGCGCCTCGGGATGCTCGAACCGGTCCACCTCAGCCAGCACCGCATCCCGGCACTGGGGTAATTGGTTCCGCACTTGCCTGACCGGGCGGGCGGATGGGTCCTGGTCGGGCCGGTTCCACCCGCACTTGCCTGACCGGGCGGGCGGATGGGTCCTGGTCGGGCCGGTTCCGCCCGCATTTGCCTGACCGGGCGGGCGGATGGGTCCTGGTCGGGCGGGTTCCACCCGCACTTGCCTGACCGGGCGGGCGGATGGCTGGCGGAGCCGGCTGACCGTCAGCGGCGCCGTGTGTCCTGAGGCCGTTGAGGTCGGTTGTCGTGGCGCCGGAGGTTTCGCCTGAGCCCCGGCCCGGCCAATCCGCCGCTGGATGGCGGATCCGGCGTCAAGTCTTGCGCGAGGTTCCTCGCACGCCGAGCACCAGCAGGATCACGCCGATCACCGCGACAACGGTGCCGACGTAGAACCAGGTGTCGTCGCCGCTCATCGCGCTGCCGGGAATGATGTTCAGCCCCTGGCCGATCCAGACACCACCGATGAGCAGGGCGAGTACGCCCAGCACGATCAGCGCTATCCGCGCTGGACGAGAGGTCATTCCTGGGTTCCTCCTCGCGCGATTGACCTCTTGTCGGTCCGGCCGCGCACTCCAGCCAGCCTAACCACCGCAGCCGCCGGGAATCGGCCAAGGCCACCGCGACGAAAGTGTCAGAGCTCGATGACAAGGTGGCGTCATGGCGAAGACGGTGCAGATCACATTCGACGCGGCGGATCCCGGGGCGCTGGCGACGTTCTGGGCGGAGGTGCTCGGCTACGTGCGGCAGCCTCCGCCGGAAGGCTTCGACAGCTGGGACGCGGCCTTGGCAGCGTTCGGTGTTCCCGAGAACCTGTGGAACTCACGGGCCGCGCTGGTCGATCCGGACGGCGCAGGGCCGCGGGTGTTCATCCAGCAGGTGCCAGAAGGCAAGAGCGCGAAGAACCGAGTGCATCTCGACGTACGAGCGGCCCCAGATCTCGTGGGCGATGAGCGGATGGCGGTGCTCGAGGCCGAGTGCGAGCGCCTCGTCGGCCTGGGTGGGGCAAAGCTCTACCGCGTGGAGCCGGACCCGCCGATGGAGAACGGCTTCATCACCATGGCCGACCCCGAGGGAAACGAGTTCTGCCTGGACTGAGAACGGGTCCAGGGGCAGCTGAGGGGCAGCCGGGAGCATCCCTTGTCATGCGACGACGGGATCCGGCAGCTCCATGGTTCCGGCCTTGGAGAACTGCTTCTCCAGCAAGGGCCGGACGGGCCATCGAGTCGCCAGTCGCATCGACAGCATCTGCAGACCGATCATCAGACTACTGGTGGGCGCAAAGCCGGAGGCGCCCCCGGGAGGCATCTCTTGCGCCGTGGTGACGTACGGACGGCAGACCTGCTCGTAGCGGTCGAAGGCCAGCGCGTAGTCGCCGTCGGCGGCGGCCAGCGCGTTGGCGAGGACGTACGCCTGGACAAGGGCCACGCTGGTGCCGAGTCCGGTCAGCGGGCTGGGACTGGCGGCGGCGTCGCCGATCAAGGCGACGCGACCCCGCGACCACGCAGGGAGGTGCATCTGGCCGATCTCGGCACATGCGAAGTCGGTCGACGCCTCCATGTCCGACAACAACGCGGGCACGCGCCAGCCGACTCCGGCGAACCGCTGCCTCAACAGCGCCTGCTGCTCCTCGCGCCGATCAGGCAGCGCGACACCGACCGGAATCCGCAGACCGAGCGCAGCCTTCGCCTCGCCAACCACTCGCCCGGGCCGCACGGAGGCGTTGCGGCCACCGCCTGGCAGGTACATCTCGTACCAGCCATCGAGATCGCTGGGATCGGGCACGGTGAACCAGGCGATCAAGCAGCCGAGAGACCTCTTCCCACCGTCGCCGAAGGCGAGCCGGCGCACGATCGAGCTCAGCCCGTCGGCGCCGACCACGAGATCGAATCGCGCCGCAGCACCGCGCGCGAACGCGACGTCCACCCCGTGCTCGTCCTGGCGCAACTCGGTGATCGTGTCACCGAAGACGTAGGTCACACGGTTCCGCGTCTCATCGAACAACAGCTGCGCCAGATCACCCCGCAGGATCTCGATCTCGGAGATGAACCCCTCACCGCCGAAGGCGTCGACTCCCATTCGAGCCCGCACCCGGCCCCGGCCATCGACCCATGACATGCCCTGTTGGTGCAGCATCACCGCTTTGGCCTGGGACATCAGACCCATCCGCTCGACCACTGTCCGACCGGCACCACGCAGGTCGACCGCCTGTCCACCCAGCCGCAGGTCGGGCGCCCGTTCGACAATGGTCACTTCGTGGCCGGCCCGGCCGAGCCAGAACGCGAGGGTGGAGCCGGCGATCCCGGCACCGCTGATCAGAATGTTCGCCATGATGTGACGGTACGGCGTACGGGCTTGGAACAAGAGTGCTGTACTAGCGACGTACTAGTACGGTAGCGGACCCAGACAGGCTCAGTGTGCAGAGCGGCAAGGCTCGGCGCGCGCCGACACGCATCGACGGGAGGCAGCCAGTGACCGCATCGGCTTCGGAGCGGATCGCCGCCGAGCTGAGTCGGCGGATCGAGTCGGGCGAGCTGGACCCGGGCGACCTGTTGCCCAGCGCCCGCCAGATCACCAGAGACTGGCACGTGGCGATCGCCACCGCCACGAAGGTTCATGCCATCCTCCGCGACTCCGGGCTCGCCGAGACGCTGCCCGGCGTGGGCGTGGTCGTCCGCCGTCCGAAGGCAGCAGCCCGGCCTTCGTCCGGAAACACGATTCGCGCCGGCGTGATCGTGTCGACCGCCATCGCCATCGCGGACGCCGAGGGCCTGGACAGTGTCACGATGCGCCGGCTCGCCGTCGAGCTCGGGACTGCGCCGATGTCGCTCTACGGTCACGTCGTCGACAAGGACGACCTGTTGCTGAAGATGCTCGACACCGCGATGGCCGAGTGGCGGCCGCCCGAGCGTGGCGACGCCGGCTGGCGGGACTGTCTGGAGGCGGCGGCCCGTGGTCTCTGGCAGGCCTTTCGCCGCCATCCGTGGCTGGCCTCGGCGCTGTCGCTCACCCGTCCGGCGGCTGTTTCCGGTGGGATCGGATGGACCGAGTGGATCCTCGACGCCCTCACCGATGCGGTCCCCGACCTCACAACGCGCTTCGACATCTACCTGACCCTCTTCACGTTCGTCAGAGGCACGGCGATCAACCTCGAAGCCGAGTCCGCGGCCACCGCGCTGACCGGTCTCGACGCCGACCAGTGGATGGACACCCAGCTGCCGACGCTACGGGCGATCGCGGACCAGAGCGGCCATCCACACTTCACGGAGCTCGTCAACAACCCGTACGACTTCAGTCTCGATCGGATCTTCGAGCAGGGGCTGCGCTACCTGCTGAACGGCCTGGCCGCCGAGCTCGACGACTGATCTCGACGACTGATCTCGACCGGGCGCACCCCGAGCGCCACCCACTCACCGCCGAACCGCCTCACTTCGCGTGGCTAACGGAGACTTCGCGCTACCTCGACGCCGCGCGAAGTCGCCCCGACCCACCCGGAGAGCAAGAGGAGGGCGGGCGAAACGCACCATCCACAAGGTCGAATGAGTCCGGAAAGCGAATCCTCCGTCTCTACAACGTTGAAACTAGATCCTGAATGTGGTTAAGGTCTATCCAACGGGTTATCCGCTCTATTGGTGAGCGGTTGATCCGAACGCACAGCAGCGTCACTCCCCCGGAGGTTGCAGATGGCATCTCGATCACCACTCGGCGCGCAGCGGGTGTCCCGTCGCTCATTACTTCGCGGAGCCCTCGGCACCGCCGCCGGCCTGTCCCTCGCCGGTGGGTTGTCAGGCTGCGGCACCGCGGTCTCGGCCGGCCTGTTCGGCTCGGAGCTCTCGCCCGGCACGCTGACCTTCTGGAACCTGTTCGGCGGTGGCGACGGTGCCCGGCTGCTGACCATGCTGGACACGTACGCCGAGCAACAGGGCGGCCCGGACTCGCTGCAAGCAGCGACCTTCACCTGGGGCAACCCTTACTACACGAAGGTCACGTTGGCCACGATCGGCGGCGCTCCGCCGGATGTTGCCGTCTCCCACTTGACACGCGAGAAGAACCTGGCACGGGCCGGACTGCTGACCGAGATCACTGACGACATGCTCGCGCTGGTCGGCCTGAAACCGACCGACTTCAACGCCAAGGCCTGGGAGAACCAGAAGGTGGACGGAAAGTCGTACGCGATCCCGCTCGACACCCACCCCTTCGTCCTCTACTACAACACCGATGTCTGCAAGAAGGCCGGCCTGCTCGACTCCGCCGGCAATCTGAAGGAGATCAAGGGCACCAACGGCTGGGAGGATGCGCTGAAGGCTGCCAAGGAGGTGACCGGGGCCTACGGTGCATCGGTGGCCACGGTCAGCGAGCTGGCCACGCCGTGGCGCTGGTTCCAGACGCTGTACTCCCAGCGGAACGGGAATACACCCTGGCTGTCCGACGGCGGTTCGAAGCTCACGTACAACAAAGAGCTGACGCTGGACACCATGCACTGGATGCAGAAGCTCACCAGCAGTGGTCTGATGCCGACGACCACCGACTACGCCGGCTCGCAGACGCTGATGTTCACCGGCCAGTCGGGCTTCTATCTGCAGGGCGAGTGGGAGATCACCACCGCGCAGAGCATCGAGGGGCTGAACTTCGGCATCGTCCCGGTCCCGACGTTCTACGACACGCAGGCCGAGCAGGCCGACTCGCACACCTTCGTGCTGCCCAGGATGGACCGGACCGACGACCAGGTGCTGCGGGCGATGACGTTCGTGAAGTCGATGCTCGACCAGAGCATGACGTGGGCGCAGGGCGGCCACATCCCGGCGTACCTGCCGACGCTCAACAGTGCGGAGTACAAGGCACTGCGGCCGCAGTCGAACTACGCCAGGGCGGCCGACACCGTCGTCTACGACCCCGAGGCCTGGTACTCCGGGTCGGGTTCGACGTTCGAGAACACCATCGGCGCCCAGCTCGGCCTCGTGCTGCAGGGACTGGCCAGCCCCGAGGACGGCCTGGCGGCGGCGCACAACCAGCTGACGACGTACACCAACACGAAGAGCCCGCTGGTATGAGCGCCGGTCGAGAGGAGCACCGCTGATGTCGACCCAGACACTCGCGCCGAAAGCAACACCGGTCACAACCCGTGACCAACCACGGGGTGTGCGCAAGGAGACCGGCCCGGGCTGGCTGTTCGTCGCCCCGTTCGCGATCTTCTTCCTGCTGTTCTTGATCTGGCCGGTGATCTACATGCTCATCGCGAGCATGTTCGACACCACCCTGGTCAGGCCGGGCTTCGGAAACTTCGTGGGATTCGCCAACTACGGCGAGATGTTGAGCCGCGACGACTTCTGGGAAGCGCTGTGGCACACCCTCCAGTTCACGATCTACACGGTGCCACCGCTGGTGGTCCTGGCCTTCGTCTTCGCCGTACTGGCGAACCGGGTGGGTCGAGGTCAGTGGTTCTTCCGGCTGGCCTTCTTCGTCCCGTTCATTCTGCCCTCGGCGGCGATCGCGCTGATCTGGAACTTGATCTACACCCCGGCCACGGGTTTGTGGAACTCGTTCCAGACCCTGCTCGGTGCAGATGACCCGAGTCCCGTGCTGGGCACGCCGGACCTCGCCATGATCGGGATCGCGATCACCACCATCTGGTGGACCATCGGCTTCAACTTCGTTCTGTACCTCGCGGGTCTGCAGGACATCCCCCGCGAGCTGTACGAGGCCGCCTCCGTCGACGGCTCGACCCCCTGGCAGCAGATCCGGTTCATCACCATCCCGATGCTGAGCCGGACCACCACCTTGGTGATCTTGCTGCAGATCATCGCCAGCCTGAAGATCTTCGATCAGGTCTACCTGATGACCGCAGGCGGTCCGGGCACCTCGACCCAGGTCCTCCTCACCCTCGTCGCGAACACTGCCTTCACCGACTACCGGGTGGGTGCCGCATCGGCCGCATCGGTCCTGCTCTTCATCGTGATCCTCCTCGTCACGGTGATCCGCCAGCTAGTCCAACGTGCCCAGGACAGGAGGGCTGCCTGAGATGAGCAGTCAGGTAGAAAGCGATCAGACGACCACGCGACCGCGCCGCGGATCGACGGGCGTCTCGATGGCCGCCCCGCCGCCGCGGAACCCGAACACCGAGGCACGATCCTCCGGGCGAGCTTTCACGGTCACGTCCTGGGTCCTCTTGATCATCTTCGCCGTGTTGTGGTTGGTGCCGAGCCTGTGGTCGATCAAGACCTCGCTCACTCCGAACGAGGTGACCGCCCTCGGAGCGGGACCGACCCTGAAGGACTGGCAGCTGACGCTGGCGTCCTACGTCACGATCCTGACCGGTGGCGACATCTGGAACTGGTATCTCGCCAGCGCCATCACCGCTGTCGTGACCGTGTTCTTGACGGTGGTGTTCGCCTCGATGGCCGCGTACGCGATCTCGCGGCTGCGGTTCCGCGGCCGCCGTTTGGTGTTCGCGCTGATGATCGGCGGCATCATGATCCCGCCGCAGGTGCTGATCGTGCCCGTCTTCCAGGAGCTGAATGCCGTCGGGCTGTTGAACACGTACTGGGCGGTGATCCTGCCGCAGGTCCCGGCGGTGATCGCGCTGTTCGTCTTCAAGCAGTTCTTCGACGGCCTGCCCCCAGACTTCGAGGAGGCGGCCCGGATCGACGGCGCCGGCTTCTGGACGGTCTACCGGACGATCGTGATGCCGCTGTCCAAGCCGATCATCGCCGCGATGGCGATCGTCACGTTCGTCGGCGTCTGGAACAACCTGATCCTGCCGCTGTTCGTGCTCTCCAACCCCGACCTGATGACCATTCCGGTCGGCCTGGCGACGGTGCAGGGCTCGTACGGCCAGCGGGTCTCCGACATCCAGGCGTCCTCGATCCTGGGCGCACTCCCACTGGTGATCTTGTTCCTGATCTTCCAGCGCCGAATCGTCGAGGGCTTTGCCGGAAGCGGCCTGAAGGGCTGACGGGATTGCCGAAGGGCTGAAGGGGCGAGGCGACCATCCGGGGTAAGAGCCGCGGGCGCGGCGGCGTACGGTCGTCGAGGCCGCCCGAAACCCAGCAAACGGAGAACCACATGCCCGCAGACTTCGACGATCGACGTGACTTCGACAATGCCAACCGCGGGCTGATCGCCCGGCTCGACCCCGCTGTGGTGACGGCTGCGGACGGCAAGATCGTGTACGACGCTGACGTGTTCGTGCGGACGGTCGAAGGGGACTGCCCGGACACCGTCCATCCGAGTCTGTGGCGGCAGAGCCAGTTGACCGCCATCCACGGACTGTTCGAGGTGACCGACGGGATCTACCAGATCCGAGGGCTCGACCTGTCCAACATGACCTTGGTCGAGGGCGACACCGGCGTGATCGTCATCGACCCGCTCATCTCGGCCGAGGTGGCGGCGGCCGGACTGGCGCTGTATCGCGAGCATCGTGGCGACCGCCCGGTCTCGGCCGTGCTCTACACCCACTCCCACATCGACCACTTCGGTGGCGTGCTGGGCGTGGTCGACGCCGACACCGAGGTGCCGATCATCGCTCCGCAGTTCTTCATGGAGCACGCGGTGTCGGAGAACGTCTACGCCGGCGGGGCGATGCTGCGTCGCGGGATGTACCACACCGGTGCGGGACTACCCGTGAGCGTGACCGGTCGGGTGGGAGTCGGCCTCGGGGCAGGCGCGTCGGAAGGCGCCGTCGGCCTGCTCGCCCCCACCCTGGACATCACCCACACCGGTCAGGAAGAGACCGTCGACGGGGTCACGATGGTGTTCCAGATGACCCCGGGCACGGAGGCACCGTCCGAGCTCAACCTGCACTTTCCGCAGCGGCGAGCGCTCTGCATGGCCGAGAACGCGACCCACAACCTGCACAACATCCTCACCCTGCGCGGTGCAGAGGTGCGCGACGCACGGAACTGGTCCCGCTATCTGGCCGAAGCGATCGAGCTGTACGGCGACGAGACCGACGTCGCCTTCGCGTCCCACCACTGGCCGACCTGGGGCACCGACGACGTCAAGGCCTTCCTCACCGAGCAACGCGACCTGTACGCGTACCTCCATGATCAAACGCTCCGGCTGATCAACCAGGGCTACGTCGGCTCGGAGATCGCCGAGGACTTCGCCGTACCGCCCGCGCTCGACGCGGCCTGGCACACCCATGGCTACTACGGCTCCGTCAGCCACAACGTCAAGGCGATCTATCAGCGCTATCTGGGCTGGTACGACGGCAATCCCGCTCACCTGTGGCAGCACCCGCCGGAGGCGGCAGCGCGGCGCTACGTGGACACCATCGGCGGGATCGACCAGACGGTGGCCAAGGCCCAGGCGTACGCCGACTCCGGCGACCTCCGCTTCGCCGCCGAACTGGCCAGCCACGCCGTCTTCGCCGAACCGGCCCACACCGGTGCCAAGGCGCTGCTCGAGGACGTGCTCACCAAGCTCGGCTACGGGGCGGAGTGCGCCACCTGGCGCAACTGCTACCTACTCGGCGCGCAGGAGGTGAACGGGTCCAGCGACACCGGCGAACGTCAGCTCTGCCGGGATGGCGGCCGCGCTGAGCGTCACCCAGTTGTTCGACAGCCTCGCCATCCGGATCGACGGGCAGCGCGCCTGGGAGGAGTCCGGCTCGATCCGATGGGTCTTCACCGATCGCGACGAGACGTACCGGATGGAGCTGAGCAACGGCGCCCTGGTGCACTATCCGACCCGCCGGAGCGACGCGGCCGACCTGAGAGTCAGCCTCACCCACCGGGAGCTGTTGATGGCCATCGGCCGCGGGACGGTGGAGGGACTCGACACCGACGGCGATCCGAACGTGTTCAGCACGATCGTCGGGCTCACCGAGGAACCCGCCCCCGGGTTCGCGATCGTCACGCCCTAGCGGGATCGCCGGTGCCATGAACCGAGCGGTGAGTCCGCCGACGCGGGTCGTGGCGAAGCGTGCCGTGTCATCTCTGGGGGATGAGCCGATTACCGACCTGAGAGGTCAGAAGTGAAACCAGCGACCGACCTGAGGCGAGCTGAGCTCGGATGGCTGATCAACCCCCTGCCCGCGCCCGGTCCACCGACGTGACCGACGGGCCGGACGCGACCGACGCGACCGACGAGCAGCCGGTGGACGACGGGGACAACCACGCGGAGCGGCGCGCCGCGCTGCGGGAGACCCTGGCTCTGGTTCTCCTCGCCGTCACCGCGATCATGACGGCCTGGTGCGGCTTCGAGTCCTCGAAGTGGGGCGGCGAGATGTCCGTCTCCTTCAGCCGCGCCTCGACGGCTCGGATCGAGGCAGCCCGGCAGCAAGGCGTCGCCAACAACGCCCGGCAGCAGGATCTGACGATCTACGCCGTCTATGTCCAGGCCGAAGCTGCCGGCAACGCCGAACTCGCTCGATATGTGCAGGTCCGCTTCACCGAGTGGTTCCAGGTTGCATTCCATGCCTGGGTCGAAGCCGGCAGACCGACGAACGCGCCGTTCGCGATGCCGGAGTACGTGCCGCCCGGGACCCAGGAGGCTGCTGCGGCCGACCAGCGGGCCGATCAACTGTTCGCACAGGCCATGGTCAACAACCAGCGCGGCGACAACTACACGTTGCTCACCGTCCTCGCCGCGCTCGTCTTGTTCTTCGCGGCGGTGTCGAGCCGCTTGAAACGCTCGGGCCTGCAATGGTCCGCTCTGATCTTCGGCGGGGTCTTGTTCCTTGTCACAGCCGTCATCGTGGCAACGTTTCCGGTGCTCGTCTGAGGCGCAGGGAGGTGGCCTACCGACCCGGTTCGATCGTCACCTGACTCTCCGGCACGAGCTCGAGCTGGACCGGGCTGTCGACTCCGGCGTCGGTCAGGGCCGCGCGCAGCTGATCTGTCGCGGGCGGCGGCGGCGGCCCGATCACACGCACCACGAATCCGTGCGCCGACGTCCCGACCGACACCACGCTCCATCCGTGAGCAGTCGCCCAGTGGTCTACGACCTCCGACACCGCTGCTTGCTGGCTGCTGGTTCGCGCGATGCTCAATGAGGTCGTCGTCAGCGGAACGGCGACGATGATCACGAGCGCCACGATGATGATCACGCCCGGGCGTCGCCACTTCCGTTCGCGGCCTCCGACCGTCCTGCCGCGCAGCACCCCGTAAACCGCCATGGTGACCACGCCGGTGGCAAGGATCGCCGAGACGTTGGCGACGAACAGCACAAACGCGCCCCAGGCCTCGTCCGGCGCGCCCGACTCCAAGGTCAGCCCGACAACGGTCAGCGGTGGCACCAGCGAGATCGCGATGGCCACCCCGGGGAGCGTGTCGCTGATGTCGGAGCGGATCAGGGCGATCGAGCCCACCGCGCCCGTCGCAAGGGCGGCGAGCAGGTCGAGCAGGTCTGGACTCACCCGGCTCGCCACCTGCGAGTTGGTGGCGGCAGTGACCGGCTCGGGCACGACAAGCCCCAACAGGAACGACAAGGTGATCACGGTGATGACGCCGGCGAGGACCGTACCGATGCAGAGCAACAGGTTTCGCCGGTCGTTCAGCACCACCGCCAAGACGATGCCGAGGATGGGCGACATCAACGGCGCGACGATCATCGCGCCGATCACGGTCGCCGTCGAGTTACTGGCGACGCCAGCACCGGCGATGATCGCCGACAGCACCAGCAGCAACCAGAACCTGCTGACGCGATGGTGGACCTCGGGGCCTTCGAAGAAGAGCTGCGCGCGCATCCGGACGATGTCGTCAGACGAAACCATGATGATCTCCAACGGATCGGGTGTGTCAATGCTGCCTGAGTTCCGACCCGGCCGCCTCACCCACCACGCGTGGTTGACAGAGTTGCTCGAGCCTGCATCGGTCGCTTGCCGGACACGGTGACGGGTCGAGCCCGATTGCGGGGGAGGATGGCGCATGCCTCCCCGCACCGGATCCAGGACGGAGGTCCCGAAGCTGGGCCGCCCGACCGGCAAGGACGTCGTCGCCGGCTTCGTCACCGGGCTGTTCAGCATTCCCGAAGGGATGGCGTACGCCAGCATCGGCGGCTTCAACCCGGTGCTGGGCCTGTACTCGGGGATGGCACCGACGCTGGTCGGCGCCGTGTTCGCGCGCACCGTGCTGATGACCACCACGCTGACGAGCGCGATCGCCCTGTCCAGCCAGAGCGTCCTCGCTCAGGCAGGTCTCGATCCGACCGCTCCCGGGAACATCGCCACCCTGACGCTGATGGTCGGCATCGTGATGACCCTGTTCGGGCTGTTCCGGCTCGGCTCGGTGATGAGCTTCGTCTCGACCGCGGTGATGACCGGCTTCACGACCGGTATCGCCCTGCAGATCATCGCGGGAGTCCTGAAGGACGCGACCGCGTACGCAAGCTCGCAGCACAACACACTGCTCAAGATCGGTGACTGGGCCATCCACATCCAGCGCTGGGATCCGGCGTCCACGCTCGTCGCAGCCGGAACGATCGCGGTCTGGGCGCTCGCCCGGCTGGTTCGGCCGCTGAAGGCGATGGCGACGCTGATCGCTCTCGCGGTCGTCACGGTCGTCGTGGTGGCCGCCGGCATCGACGCCGAGTCGGTCGGTGACATCGCCAGCATTCCGAATGCCCTTCCCCATCCCGTGCTGCCCGACCTGGCGGCGGCACCGCACCTGATCACCGGTGCGATCGCGGTCGCCCTGGTCGGCCTGGCGCAGGCGGCGGGGATCGGCGCGGCCGTGCCCAACCCGGACGGCTCCCGGACCAACGTCTCCGGCGACTTCCTCGCCCAGGGCCTGGCCAACCTGGCCGGTGGCGTCACTCAGTCCTTGCCCACCGGCGGGTCGCTGTCCCGGACCGGCGTAGCCACCAGCGCGGGTGCCCGAACCCGGTGGAGCAACATCTTCGCGGGTGCCTGGCTGGCTCTGATCGTGCTGCTCGTCGGAAAGCAGGCCGAACTCATCCCGATGCCGGTGATCGGCGGCCTGGTGATGGTGATCGGGATCGAGCTGATCACCGGCCGGCGCAAGGACATCGTCCTCGTGCTGCGTACAGCCCCGCTCTCCGCTGTCGCCATGATCGTCACCTTCCTCGCCACCACCGCCCTTCCGCTGCAGAGCGCGATCTTCATCGGCGCCGGCCTGTCGCTCGTCCTGTTCTGTGTTCAGGTCCAACGGCAGGCCCGTCTGGTCCTGTTGAGCAGACGACCCGACGGGCGTTGGACGACCGGCACGCCACCGGCCGAGGTTCCGAGCGGAGAGGTGACGGTCCTCGGCTACGTCGGCGCCGGCATCTTCGCCGAGCTGGAGCGGATCGACGAGCGCTGGCCGAGCGTCGCCACGACTCACAACGCGGTGGTGGTGCTCGAGGTGCGAACGATCCCCGACGTGCCGTCGACCACCATGATCGAGGCGTTCTCGCGCTGGGCCGATCATCTGCGCGATCGGGACTCCAGGCTGGTCCTCGCCGGCGTCGATCCCCGACTCGCCGACACGCTCGATCGGTCCGGGATAGCGGCAGCCCTCGGTACCGACAACATCGTCCCGGCCACCGACGTCCTGCTCGAGGCGCTCGAGGTCGCCGTCGCCGCCGGCGAGGCCTGGCTGGCGGAGAAGGCGCCGGAATCAGGAAACGGCGACGGCACGGCGGCCGCAGACCTCAGTTGAGTGGCAGCTTGCGGAAGGCTAGCTAGGCGGGTTTCGATACAGATGGCGCAAAGACCCGCAAAGGGGAGCAACTGCGGAAATGAGGCCGACATTCGCTCATATGCCACTCCGTTGCTAGCATTGTGCAACGTGAAGACACTGTATCTGCGGAATGTTCCCGATGACGTCGTGCAGCGGCTGCAGCGCCTCGCTGAAGCCGATGCGACCTCGGTCGGTGCGGTCGCCGTACGCGAACTGACCGAGGTTTCGCGACGGGCGGACAATCCTGCACTCCTGGGGAAGCTGCCCGACCTTTCGGTTGACGTCGCGACCGTGGTGGGCGACCTGGACGCCGAACGCACCAGTCGATGATCGTCGTCGATGCCTCGGCGGCAGTATCGGGCCTGCTCAACGACGGGCAGGCGCGCCGCACGCTTGGGGCGGAGCAAGTCCACGTGCCCCATCTCATCGACTCGGAGATCGCCAGCGCATTGCGCCGACGCGTCCTTGCCGATCAGATCAGCGACCACGTTGGATGGTCGGCGCTGGACACCTGGCGGCGACTGGCGGCCACCCGGTACCCACTGCATGCCCTGCTCGAGCGGGTGTGGCAGTTGCGGGCGAATCTGTCGGCCTACGATGCCGGCTACGTCGCCCTGGCCGAGGCGCTCGACTGCTCGTTGCTCACGGCCGACGCCCGCCTGAGCCGCGCCCCCGGCATCCGCTGCGCCGTCACCGTCGTGCCCCGGTAGCGAATGGGCACGCGGAGCGTGCCGGTGACCCATCCCACAGCGTCACGCTCTCCGTGACCACTCGCTTGCGGCTTTGTCTCGATGAGTGAGTGAGGCGTCGTGAACCAGCCCGCCCCGGTTCGTGGCCGCGATCCCCACCAGCGCGGTCGGGAACCGGCGGCGAGGCGGTCGAGGCGACGATCACTGAGGGGTCGATGCGCAGCCCGGTCAGCGACGGGCGACCAACGTCAGGGTGCGACGCAGGCACCGACCATGGTCCGCGACACAGCGCGATCGATCACGTCCAGTACGTCCTCCAGCCGGCGACCCGGTTCGTCGTTCCACGCGGTGAGGACGGTCAGATGGGCCCGGCGCTGTTCGTGGGCGTAGATCCGTCCCGGCGGAAATGAGACGTGGCCCATCCGTTCGTGCACGGCCTCGTGCAACTCGTCGACGCAACCCCAAGCATCGGACACCGACGGTGCGGTGTCGGGATCCTCGACCAGCCGGAGCATGGCCCCCACCAGGCAGGCGGCCCGCACCGTCTCGCCGGGGGCGAGCAGGCCGTACGCCTCCTGCGTTCCCACCAGACGGGCGCCGACAGATCCGGTCGCCGTCCCGCCCGCACGGCTCGCGCTTCCGGCTGCGTCCACGCTGAACCAGCCACCCGCGGTCCAGCCGTTGCGGACCAACGAGGCGCGGGTCTGCTCGAGCAGGTCTCGGATCCGATCGAGCCGGCGTCGGAAGTCCTCCTCCGCCGTGAGGCCCGGCGCGGGCGCATGATCGGGGGTCTCCGGCGGCCAGATCCGCAGCCGGGCACGTTCCATCAGGATCCGCCAGCTCGGGACGGCCTGGCGCTGATACGTCGACTCGGGCATCTTCGGACTCCCTTGCACGCGAGCGTTTCGACAAGCATGCGCTGCATGATCAAGCAGACGCAAGCGCCCGTCGTCTCGGGAAAGCGCCACGTTGGGTACCGTCCGGTCATGAGCAAGAGATCCGGCCAGCACAAGCCTCCGAAGATCGCCAACGACGTCTACGAAGCCGAGCTCTTCCGGCTCCAGGCCGAGCTGGTCAAGGTCCAGGAGTGGACCCGGCAGACCGGCGCCCGGATCGTGGTCGTCTTCGAAGGCCGTGATGCGGCCGGCAAGGGTGGCACGATCAAGCGGATCTCGGAGTACCTGAGCCCGCGGGTCGCGAGAATCGCCGCCCTGCCCGTGCCGACCGAGCGCGAAAAGGGTCAGTGGTACTACCAGCGCTACATCGCCCAGCTGCCGGCACGAGGCGAGATGGTCTTGTTCGACCGGTCCTGGTACAACCGCGCCGGCGTGGAGAAGGTGATGGGCTACTGCTCCCCGGCGGAGTACACCCGGTTCCTGCGGCAGACCCCGATCTTCGAGCAGATGCTCATCGACGACGGCATCCTGCTCCGCAAGTACTGGTTCTCGGTGTCCGACAACGAGCAGCTGAAGCGGTTCCGGTCCCGGATGAACGACCCGGTCCGCCGCTGGAAGCTCAGCCCAACCGACCTGGAGTCGATCAACCGCTGGGAGGACTACTCACGCGCCAAGGACGAGATGATGGTCCACACCGATCTGCCGGCCAGCCCGTGGTACGTCGTCGAGTCCGACATCAAGAAGCACGCCCGGCTGAACATGATCGCCCACCTGCTGGCCACCATTCCCTACACCGACGTACCGATGACCGAAGTAAAGCTGCCGACACACCTGAAGTCGACCGGGAACTACCAGCGGCCGTCGCGGGAGCTGGCGACGTACGTCCCCGACCACGTCGCGGAGCTGATGGGCGACCCGGAGAGCTCGTGAGGTCGGCCTGTGCCTTTCGACAGGCTCAGGGCGCAGGGGGCTGCCCTTCGACACGCTCAGGCGCGGGGGCGAAGAGCGACATGGGCCGTTCGGGCTCGGTTCGGCGGGACGTTCGGCCCTACGGCAGGGTCCCGAAGCCCGGAAGGGTAGGACCTGGAGGGTCCCTGAGAGGTCGTCGGGGGACTTTGCGAGACTGAAATTCACCACCCCCGATTCGAAGAGGCCCGTCATGACGTTGACCACGCCGACCAGCGAGCTCGAGATCACCGAGACGGAGGTGCAGGCCATCGACGCATGGTGGCGGGCCTGCAACTACCTCACCATCGGTCAGATCTATCTCCAGGACAATCCCCTGCTCCGTCGCCCGCTGACCTCCGACGACATCAAGCCGCGACTGCTGGGCCACTGGGGCACCAGCCCGGGCCTGTCCTTCATCTATGCGCACGTGTCCCGGCTGATCCAGCACACCGGCCAGGAGACCATCTACCTGACCGGCCCCGGTCATGGCGGGCCCGCGCTGGTTGCCGCGGGTTACCTGGAGGGCACCTATACCGAGGTCTATCCCAACATCACCCAGGACGAGGCCGGGATCAAGAAGCTGTTCCGGCAGTTCTCCGCGCCGGGCGGCATCCCGAGCCACGTGTCGGTGACCACCCCGGGCTCGATCCACGAGGGCGGTGAGCTCGGCTACGTGCTGGTGCATGCCTTCGGCACCGTGATGGACAACCCCGATCTGCTCACGATCGCCGTGGTCGGCGACGGTGAGGCCGAGACCGGGCCGCTGGAGGGCTCCTGGAAGGGCATCTCCTTCATCAACCCGTCGCGAGACGGCGCCGTGCTGCCGATCCTGCACCTGAACGGCTACAAGATCGCGGGTCCGACCGTGCTCGGCCGCAAGGACCCCGCCCTGGTCCGCTCGTTGCTCGAGGGCCACGGGTACGAGGTGCTCGAGGTCACCGGAGATGACGTGCCAGGCATGCATCATCGGTTCTCCGAGGCACTGCTGGAGGCGTACGGCAAGATCGGTGAGATCCAGCGCGCCGCGCGCGAGAGCGGGGAGTTCGGCCCCGAACCGAAGTGGCCGATGATCGTCCTCCGCACACCGAAGGGCTGGACCGGCCCTCGGGAGATCGACGGCATCGAGGTGACCGGCAGCTGGCGCTCCCATCAGGTCCCGCTGTCGGGTGTGAAGGGCAATCCCGATCACCTCGCACTGCTGGACTCCTGGCTGAAGTCGTACAAGCCCGAGGAGCTCTTCGACGACTCGGGCGCACCGGTCGAGCTCGTCACCAAGGCCAGCCCGAGTGGGGACGTACGGCTGAGCGCGAGCCCGCACGCCAACGGCGGGCTGCTGACCGAAGACCTCGACATCCCCGACTTCCGCGACTATGCCGTCGAGCTGTCCAACCCCGGTGTCGCGGTGGAGTCGGTCCGCCGGCTGGGCGAGATGATGGCAGAGCTCTATCGTCGCAACCCGGAGTCGTTCCGGCTGTTCTGCCCCGACGAGACGAACAGCAACCGGCTCGGTGCCGTGTTCGAGGTCTCCGATCGCGCCTTCATGGAGAAGGTGCTCCCGACCGACACCAAGATCTCGCACGACGGCCGGGTGATGGAGGTGCTGAGCGAGCACAACTGCCACGGCTGGCTGGAGGGCTACACCCTGACCGGCCGGCACGGGGTGTTCGCGACGTACGAGTCGTTCGCGATGGTCAGTGCCTCGCAGACCATCCAGCACAGCAAGTGGTTGGAGGAGGCCAACCACCTGCCGTGGCGCGCACGGGTGCCGAGCCTGAACATCCTGCTCACCTCGACCTGCTGGCGCAATGACCACAACGGGTTCTCCCACCAGGGTCCGGGACTGATCCAGACCGTGATCACCCAGCGCGCCGAGGTGACCCGCGTCTACCTGCCGCCGGATGCCAACTGCCTGCTGTCGGTGGCCGACCACTGCTTCCGCTCACGGTCGTACGTGAACCTGATCGTGATCGACAAGCAGCCGCAGCAGCAGTGGCTGACCATGGACGAGGCGATCAAGCACTGCACCGACGGCGCCGGCATCTGGGACTGGGCCGGCAACGAGGACGGCAGCAGCGATCCCGACATCGTGCTCGCCTGCGCCGGCGATGTCGTCACGATGGAGACGATCGCTGCGGCGGAGATCTTGAAGCGTGAGCTGCCCGGCCTCAAGGTCAGGGTGGTCAACGTGGTCGACCTGATGACCATGCCGCGACCACAGGACCACCCGCACGGCATCCACGACACGTTCTTCCGAGAGCTGTTCACCGATCATGTCGACGTGGTGTTCTCCTTCCACGGCTTCCCGGGCGCCATCCACCAGCTGGTGCACGGCCGCCCGGACGCGGACCGGTTCCATGTCCGCGGGTTCATCGAGGAGGGCACCACCACGACCCCGTTCGACATGGTGGTGAAGAACAAGGCGTCGCGCTACCACCTGGTGATGGACGCGATCAACAACGCCAAGCGGACCCCGGCCGGGGCATCGGATCTCAAGGCGTGGTGCCAGGCGCAGCTGGCCAAGCACCAGACGTACGTCGTGGAGCATCTCGAGGACATGCCCGAGGTGCGCAACTGGACCTGGCAGCGAGACTGAGAAGGCAATGACGATGACAGAGCAGAGAAGTTTCGGCCCGCTGTCGAGCGAGGAGTGCCGGCTGCGGCTGGCGGCGGGGTCGGTCGGCCGGGTGGCCTGGAACACGGTCGACGGACCGCAGATCCTTCCGGTCACCTACGCCGTGCACAACGACGCGGTGGTGTTCCGGACTGCCGCGTACGGGCCGCTGGCCGACCTCCGGCACGTGCGCCGGGTCGCGTTCGAGATCGACGAGATCGATGGCGAGACCCGGACGGGCTGGAGCGTGCTGGTCACCGGCCAGTCGCGAGCCGCAGCCAAGGCCGGTGAGCTGGTCGAGCTCTGGAGCAAGGCCGATCCGGTGCCGTGGGCGCCCGGCACACGGAATCTGTTCATCGAGATCAGCATCGACCAGCTGACCGGTCGATCGATCGGATCGTGAGCGGTCCCCCAGCCGGACCTTCAGTCGGATCTTCAGCCGATTGGGCAGGCGATCAGGCGGGCGAACCAAGGAAGATTCGGCTCTTCCTGCTCGATGATCACGAGATCGTCCGGCGTGGGCTGCGGGACCTGTTCGAGGCCGAGGACGACCTGGAAGTCGTCGGCGATGTCGGCTCGGCACAGGAGGCCATCCGGATCACCCCCGCGCTCCGCCCGGATGTCGCCATCCTCGACGCCAGACTGCCGGACGGGAGCGGGATCGACGTCTGTCGAGCGATCCGCTCGAAGAACCCGGAGGTCAAGGCGATCATCCTGACGTCGTACGACGACGACGAGGCCCTGTTCGCTGCGATCATGGCCGGCGCTTCGGGTTATGTGCTCAAGCAGGTCCGCACGGCGGACCTGGTCGACACCGTCCGTCGGGTCGCGGCGGGCCAGTCGCTGCTGGATCCGGCCGTGACGGCACGGGTGCTCGAACGGCTACGCGCGCCCGAGCCGGAGGCCGACGAGCTCTCGACGCTGACCGAGCGGGAGCGGGAGATCCTCGCGCTGATCGCCGAGGGTCTGACCAACCGGCAGATCGGGCAGCGGCTCTATCTCGCGGAGAAGACCGTGAAGAACTACGTCTCGTCGCTGCTCGCGAAGCTGGGTCTCGAGCGGCGTACCCAGGCCGCGGTCCTGGCGTCCAAACTGCTGCGCTGATGGTTGTGGTGCCGGTCGCTTCTGTTGGCCGAACACCTGCCGCCTGCGGCGAATGCAGTCATGCAGTTTCTGTGTGCCCGACGGGTCGGGCAAAGATCAAGAGCCCGATCATGGAGGCCGCGATGGTGGTGGTCAACAAGACGGCCATGGGTACGGCGGTGTGCTCACCGCCGAGCCCGGCGAGGGGGGCGATGATGCCCGCGGCGACCCACTGGACGAAGCCGAGCAGGGCGGAGCCGGTGCCGGGGTGCTCGGGGACCTCGGCGGCGGCGAGTGCGCCACCGTTGGGTCCGATCAGTCCCTGCGCGGTCATCAGGACGAAGAAGCACACCATCGCCACCGGCAAAGGTGTGTCGAACCAGATCGCGCCGATCAGCATGGCGATCCCGGCGGCCAGCGCGGCAAGCTGCCCGGCCAGGATGACCGAGCGGGTGGCCACCCGTCCGGCGAGGCGGGCCGCGATCAGGGCCGCGATGGTCATGCCGGCGGCGTTGGCGGCGAAGTCGATCGAGTACCCGATCGGTGACATGCCGTTCATCGACTGGAGCACGAACGCCGACGTTGCGACGTAGGCGAACACTGCCCCCATCGCCGACCCGGACACGATCACGTACCCGACGTAGCGACGGTTGTGCAGCACCTCCCGGCTGGCGCCCGCGAACGCCTGCAACCCACCGGCATGCCGCCGGTCGGGGGGCAGGGTCTCGGGGACCGCAACGAGCACGGCGATGATCATGGCGACGCCGAGACCGGCCACGGTCCAGAACGACACCCGCCAGTGCGACAGCTGCAGGATCACTGCACCCAGCAATGGGCCGACGATCGGGGCGATGCCGCCGACGGCGGCGATCAGGTTCAGGACCCGGACGAGCTGCGCGCCGCGGGCCAGGTCGATGATCACGGCCCGCCCGATGACCATGGCCCAGCCGCCGGCGAAGCCCTGGACGAGGCGGGCCGCAGCGAGGACTGCGATCGTCGGCGACAGCGCGCACACCACCGACGCGGCCGTCATGGCCACGATCGCCGCCAGCAGAGGCGCCCGGCGGCCGCGCTGGTCCGAGACCGGGCCACCGACGAGCTGCCCGAGCGCCATCCCGACGAAGAACGTGGTCAAGGTCAGCTGCACCTGGGTGGCGGTCGCCGACAGCTCGGACGCCACCGCCGGGAACGCCGGCACATACATGTCGGTGGCGAGCGGGGCGATCGCGGTCAAGAACACGACCGTCGCGACCACGGCCACACCGACGCGGCCCCGGCCGTCGGTCGTCGGCATCACCGGGTGGGGGTGATCACCGAGGTACTCGCAGTCAGGGCAGAAGCCCAGATGGTCCACAGGGGCGGTGCGCGGCTCGGTCACCATTCCAGCAGCACCTCAGGTGGCGGTGAGCCGGATGATCGCATCGGTCGGGTCGAGGATCCTAGGGTCCATACGCTCCTCGACCCGAACGTCGCCGGGGGTATTCATCACAAC
This sequence comes from uncultured Actinomycetota bacterium, assembly GCA_963797165.1. Classification (GTDB taxonomy): domain Bacteria; phylum Actinomycetota; class Actinomycetes; order Propionibacteriales; family Propionibacteriaceae; genus Microlunatus. The sequence goes on along the minus strand of CAWCOM010000002.1, from coordinate 56,357 downwards.
TCCACGCATCGGTGGGGATCTCCTCGTCGTCAGGCTGGTCTCGATTGTTCCTCCAGACAACCCTGTTCCCGCCCTCGGAGGGAGTCTCTATCGAGAGGTGTACTGACAGGGCATCCCACCCGTCCCGCGGCGCGTCGTAGCGTCGAGGCCGTGGACAACCGTGCCGAGGTCCGCGAGTTCCTCATCTCGCGACGCGCCAAGATCAGCCCAGCCGAGGCAGGTCTGCCCCAGATCGGCGCCCGTCGGGTGCCCGGACTACGCCGAGGCGAAGTGGCCGGCCTGGCCGGGGTGAGCGTCGAGTACTACGCCAAGCTGGAACGCGGTGCCATCGCCGGTGTCTCCGCCTCCGTGCTGGACGCGCTCGCCCGTGCGCTTCGCCTCGACGACGCCGAACGAGCCCACCTGTTCCACCTCGCCCATGCCGCCGACGGCACCAGCGCCGGCATGCGCCCCCGCCGCCGCCCCTCGAAGGAGTGGGTCCCGCGACCCTCGCTGCAGTGGGTGCTCGACCGGTTCACCGCCCCGGCAATCGTTCGCAACGGCCGGATGGATCTGCTGGCCACCAACCATCTCGGCCGGGCCATGCACGCAACCGTCTACGAGACCGTCCCGGAGGGCGCCGCGCCGAACTTCGTCCGGTTCACGTTCCTGCACCTGGACGCCGCCCACGACTTCTACCCCGACTGGGACACCGCCGCCGACACCAGCGTGGCGATCCTGCACACCGAGGCCGGCCGGGACCCTCACGACAAGCAGCTCCACGACCTCGTCGGCGAGCTGTCCACCCGCAGCGAGGAGTTCCGTCGCCGCTGGAGCAGCCATAACGTGCGTTACCACGGCGCCGGTACGAAGACGTTCCATCACCGGGAGGTCGGCGACCTGGAGCTGGCCTACGAGAGCATGGACATGATCTCCGACCCAGGCCTCACCCTCACCCTGTACGCCGCCGAACCGGCCTCAGCGACCGCGCACGCCCTTGATCTCCTCGCCTCCTGGACAAGCCGGACAGCCGACGTCACCGCCACCCCGACCCTTTGACCACAGCCGGACGTCGCTGGAGTCTCGACGCGAGCTCAGCAGTGGACCGTCCACGTCGAGGGTCCTGGCAGGCACTCCCGCCCCCGGCTTGGCGGCCGCGACGAGCTTCGTCGCACGGGCAAGGGAATGCGAGCGGGACGTTGGTCCCGACCATCGGTGCCGTTTCACCCTGACCCTGACAGCCGCCTGAGAGAAGGATCAAGGTGTCGGCAAACAGCCGGCCACCGGATCCGCCCCAAGCGCCCGGCGAGGACCCAAAAGGGGATCTCACCATGTCTGTCAGCACCCGACCCACAGCAAATGTCATCAGTTCCGCGTCGTCCGACGACGCTCGCGTCATCACGCCGCTCGCCGGCAAGCTGCTCGCCGTCTTGCGGATTGCGTTCGGTCTCGTGTTCTTGTGGGCGTTCGTCGACAAGCTCTTCGGCCTCGGTTTCTCCACCAAGCCAGAAGCCGCCTGGATCCACGGTGGCAGCCCGACGTACGGATACCTGGCCAAGGGCGCCTCCGGTCCGTTCGCCGGCTTCTACAACTCCATCGCCGGACAGACCTGGGTCAACTGGCTGTTCATGATCGCGCTGCTCGCCATCAGTGGCGCTCTCGTCCTGGGCATCGGCCTGCGGATCACCGCGATCGCCGGCGGCCTGCTCTACCTGATGATGTGGACCGTTGCCCTGCCGCCGACCACCAACCCGGTGATCGACGACCACATCCTCGGCCTGATCAGCCTGGCCGTGCTGGCCGCCACGAGTGCCGGCCTCAGCTGGGGACTGAGCAGGCAGTGGCGCTCCATCCCGCTGGTGGCGAAGAACCGCTGGCTCTGGTGAGAAGGACCGGCGATGACCTCGCAGCCAGCGGTGGGCAACGCCACCCCTGAGGCACCGAGCGCGATGCCGCCGGGCAGCATCCTGGTCGGTGTCGACGGCAGCAATGACGGCCTCCGCGCGGTGGACTTCGCCGCCGCGGAGACCCAGCTCCGCAAGACAACGCTGCACGTCGTCACGGCCCTACCGCCCACCGACGCGACCGCGTTCGGGCTGGCCCTGCCGCTGCTCACCGACCAGACCGTCGTGGCCGCCGCCGAACGGGCGACCGACGCGGCGGCGCGTCGCGCGCAGGCGACGGGACTGACTGGCCAGCAGGTCAGCACGGCCGTCGTCCAGGGCCGGCCCGGCGATGTCCTGGCCGAGCTGTCAGGAGCTGCCACGGCGGTGGTGATCGGTCGGCGCGGGCTCTCGGGCCTGGAGCGGGTGTTCGCCGGCTCGACGTCGGTGGCGGTCGGTGCGAAGGCCCACTGCCCGGTAATCGTGGTGCCACACGGCTGGCGCTCCCCTGCGGCCGGTGGTCACGCCGTCGGGGTCGGCATCGACGGCTCAGCGGAGTCGGTACCGGCGCTTGCGGCCGCGTATGCCGAGGCTGCCGCGCGATCCGTGCCGCTTCGGGTGATCTACGCTCACCAACCCCGGCTCGACGGCTTGGCTGCGGTCGACGACGAGACCAGCTTGTCGGACTGGCTCGCCCGGGCCGAGCTGCGGGTCGCCGAGATGATCGCCGGCTGGCACGACGACTACCCGGACACCGTCGTACAACGCCACTTCATTCGCGCCCACCCCGTACGCGCACTGATCGAGGAGTCGCACGACCTGGACCTCCTGTACGTCGGCACCAACGGCTCATCGGCCATGTCCGGCCTCGTCCTGGGCACCGTGGCGCGTGCCGTGCTCGCAGGTGCGGCGTGCCCCGTAGCCTTGGTCCGCAAGGGATCCGCCCGCGTGGGAGATCGGATCGGGTACGAGTGAGGGGGCATCGGTGCCGAGCAGCCGACCTGACAACACCCCTGTTCGCGATACCCCTGTCTCCGCGATACCCCTGTCCGCGATACCCCTGTCCGCGATCCGCGACTGCTCGAGGCGGTCATGGCCGTGGCCGGCCACCTCGAGCTGCCGGCCGTCTTGGACCTGATCGTCCGCTCGGCCTGTGACCTGACCGGCGCGCGCTACGGAGCACTCGGCGTGCTCGGTCACCCCGACGACGACCCGAGCGACGCTGGCCTGGCGGGGTTCCACCACCAGGGGATCGACGACCAGACCAGGGCGGCGATCGGGCACTATCCGCACGGGCGAGGGGTGCTGGGGGTCTTGATCACCGATCCGCACCCGCTGCGGCTTCGGGAGATCTCGCGGCATCCTGCGTCGGTGGGCTTCCCGACCGACCATCCTGCGATGCATCGCTTCCTCGGCGTCCCCGTGCACGTCCGGGACACGATCTTCGGGAATCTCTACCTCTGCGACAAAGCGGATGGAACGGAGTTCACCGACTCCGACGAGCAGCTCGTCCTCGGGCTCGCGGCCGCGGCCGGCGTCGCGATCGACAACGCCCGGCTGTTCGCCGAGACCCGCACCCGACAGCGCTGGCTCGCGGCAGCGGCCCGGTCGTCCTCCCGCCTGGCGGCCGAGCCGAGCCGTGGTCCTGAGCTCGTCGCCGCGGATGCCTGCGAGGCCAGCGGCGGTGCCGACGTCTGGCTGTCGCTACCTGCTCCGGACGGCCACGACGACGACCGGATCCTGCCGACCGCGACTGGTCGAGAGACGTTCGTGATCAACGGTGTTGCCGGCGGTCCGGAGAACCGTCGCAGGTTACATACGGTCGTCCGGGTCGACGCCAACGACGACGGCCGACTCGACCTGGTCGGTCGATCTCCGCTCGGGGCCGACGGCGCGGGCACGGCGCGCGAGAGGGGCGAGGTGGGCGAAGGCGAGCCGGTGGTGATCGGCTTCCGGGTCCGCGGCCGACTGACCGGCGTGCTGATCATGCAGCCCGACCAGCCGTGGTCCGACGCCGAGCTCGACGCGGCGACAGCGTTCGCCGACCATGTCGCGCTGGCGGGCGAGCACGCCCGCAACGAGCACAACCGCAACCGGTTGGCCGTCTTCACCGATCGTGACCGGATCGCCCGCGACCTGCACGACCAGGTGATCCAACGCATCTTCGCCACCGGTCTCGGCCTGCAGAGTGTGCAACGTCGGATCGCCGACGAGGACACCCGGATGCGGCTCACCAGGTTGATCGACGACCTCGACGAGACGATCGTGCAGATCCGCTCGACGATCTTCTCCCTGCAGCACGGGGACGCCGGCGAGGAGGAACGTCGGCTCCGCGACGAGATCGTCGGCATCCTCGCCGATGCCACCAGGGTCTTGGGTTTCGAGCCGAAGCTGACGCTCGTCGGGCCCATCGACTCTGCGGTGCCCGCGCCGATGACCGAGGATGTCCTCGCCACGCTGCGCGAGTCACTGTCCAACGTCGTACGTCATGCCAGCGCCGGAGCGGTTGAGGTGCTCGTTGCGGTCGACGAGGCCGCTCGCACGCTGACCGTCCAGGTCACCGATGACGGGGTCGGCATCCCGGTCGACGCGCCCACCGGGTCGGGACTGCGCAACGCGGCGGCTCGGGCCCGTTCCGCCGGCGGTCACTCCAGCGTGATCCGTCGAACCACGGTGGGTACGACTTTCAACTGGATCGTGCCGCTGCCGGTGTGACAGCTAACCGGGTCCTCGCCGTCCCGAACTTCAGCGATCCGGGACCAAAGTCACGCTTGGCCGGTGACCGCAGCCCCTGACGTACGCGGTGACTTCTCGGTTGACTGGAACCACGACGCACCATCGAGAGAGGCCAGCCCATGAGTACCGCTGAAGCATTCTGGACCGCGGCCGACACCGCCACCGGACGGCTCGTCGAGATGACCCGCGAGGAGTGCCTGCAGGCTCTCGACGCAAAGCGGATCGGTCGGCTGGGATACCCGACCGCCGACGGACCGCGGATCATCCCGGTGAACTATGTCCTCACTGACGACGGCATCATCTTCCGGACCGTGCCCGACGGCGAGGTCGCCCGGAACGCCATGGACACGACCTGCGCCTTCGAGATCGACGACGTCGACGAGTTCTTCGAGTCGGGGTGGAGCGTGCTGGCGGTCGGGGTGGCCCAGCTGCTCACCGAGGCCGACTTCCAGCGGCTGCGGTTCGGACGGATCCCGGAGCCGTGGGCCGACGGACCGCGAATCCTGTTCGTCAAGCTGCCGCTGCTCCAGCTCAGCGGGCGCCAGCTGGTCCCGCACGCACGCTGAGATGTTCTCGTCGTCTATCGTGCGGCCGTGAGCACCTCCGCAGGCAGGGTCCTGGTCGCGTACGCCTCCAGAATGGGCTCGACGGCCGAGATCGCCGAAGCGATCGCCGATCAGCTCCGCCATCACGGCCTGGAGGTCCTCACCAGCCCGTGCTCGTCCGCACCGGATCCTGCTGGCTTCGACGCCGTGCTGATCGGCAGCGCGGTGTACGCGACCCGATGGATGAAGTCGGCGCGGCGGTTCCTGCGCGATCACCAGGAGGTGCTGGCCGCTCGGGCCACCTGGCTGTTCGAGAGCGGCCCCACCGGAGACCTGTCCGAGCGCCGGCACGAGAGCCCGTCCGCGGTGATTCGGCTCGCCCGCGAGGTCGGCAGTCCGCCGGTCCAGGTGTTCGGCGGAAATCTCGATCCGGCGCGGGCGACGACTCCGATCGCGAAGTGGGTCGCCAACAGCGACATGGCAGGCGACTATCGAGACTGGGAACAGATCCGCGCGTGGGCGGACGAGATCGCCGCCCACCTCATCTCCCCGAAAAGTGGTCGCTAACAACATGTTCTGCCGGCGTGTCGCTGTTGTTAGCGCCCACTTTTCGGGGAAGAAGAGAGCGGGGCGCCGGTCCCCACGAGAATGAATTGGCTGCGGGTGTTCCCGGCGGCTCGGATGCGCTCGCCGAGCGGCACAGCGGAGCCGATCTCTGCCAACGGCCAGCACGGCTTCTCGAGGAGGGCATCGATGCCTCAGCCGGGAACCTTTCCCGCACCAGCGGCACCATCGGTGAGCAGGGCAGCTCCCCGGGGCAGAGGTGAGGCCCGGACGTGACTCGCGAACGGGCTCGCTCGCGTTAGAGGCCGGGTGTTGGACTGGCGAGGTGGATCGAATCGAGCGCTCGGGCGGGCGTCGCCTGCAGCTGGAACAGCCGTTGCTGTATCCCTGGCGGCATTCGGGTGATGAGGCGTAGCAGGGCCGGGATCAGTCGGACCTGAACACTGGTCCGTGGGATCAGCGTCGACATGGTGCGGGGGCCGATCGCCCTGGCGTTGGCAGCGATGTCGCGCATCCTGTCCTGGTAGGCACGCAGACCGTCCCGATGGTTCCCGTCGGCCTGACCGAGTTCCTGGGCAAGGACGTAGCCGCCGATCATGGCCACGCTGGTGCCACCTCCGACGGCCGGGCCCGGGGAGTAGCCGGCGTCGCCGACCAGCGCGACCCTCCGCGTGGTCCAGTCGTCCATGACGATCTGGCTGATCGAGTCGAAATAGAAGTCGTCGGCGGCGTCGATGGCGTCCAGCAGTTGCGGGACATGCCATCCGTCGCGTCCATAGATCTGGCGAAGCACTCGCTTTTGTCCCTCGACATCGCGGTGATCGAGGACGAGTTCCTCGCCGCGGCGGAACAGGAACCCTCCGCGTGCGGTCGTGGTGTGATGGACGGGGTAGATGGCCGCCAGCCGACCCGGCGCGTTCCAGACCACCATCCGGCCCTCGAGCCCGAAGTCGTTGGGCAGCGCAGACTCGGATCGTGTTCAGAGCTTCTCATCGGGATCTGCGCTCGCAGGCGTGGCGAAGAGGTCGGCCAGCCCAGCGGGGAGGTCGGCGTCGGTGAAGATGACGACGGTGTCGTCTGCCCGGAGCCGTGTGTCGGCGCGGACCGAGACGAGTTGGCTGTCGCGGACGACGATGCTGATCCAGATGTCGCCGGCCAGTTCGGCGGCCTCGTCGACGCTTGCACCGTCGATCGGCGATCCTGTCGCGACGGTGAACTCGTGTGCGCCCTCGGGCTCGTCTCGTAGCCGGACCCCCAGGGCCCACGGCTCGGGCTTCACCGTTCGTACCGGAAGGCGTAGGCGGCGAGCTACGGTGGGCACCAGGCTGCCTTGGACCGCGACCGAGAGGACGACCACGATCACGACGATCCCGTACAGCCGATCCGCTCCAGGTACGTGTGCGGCCCGCAGCAGTTCGCCCAGCAGGATCGGAACGGCGCCCTTCAATCCGGCGAAAAGGATGAACTGTCGCTCATTGCGTTGAAGCCGGGCAGGGATCAGACACGGTCCTACAAAGACTGGCCTGACCACCACAGCCAGCACCAGCCACAGGACGAGTCCGGGAATCCACACGTCCGGCCGAGCCAGCACGTCCAGGTCGATCGTCAGGCCGAGCACGACAAACGCGACGATCTCGGCCAGACCGGCCAGCGCCGAGTGGAACCGCTCGATCTCTCGTTGATACGGTGCCCGCCGGTGACCGATCAGAATGCCCGCAACGAAGACGGCGAGGAATCCCGATCCGTGGGCCATCGTCGCGAGCCCGTACAGCAGGAGTGCGCAAGCCAACGTCCGCAGCGGGTACAGGCCCTCGCTGGGCAGAGTGACCCTGCGCGTGAACGCGAGCAGCCCAAGCCCACCAGCGACGCCGACGGCGGCGCCGACCACCATCTGCAGCAAGAACCCCACCGTCACGTAGCCGACCGCGGTCCAGCTGAACGTGCCGGCCGCGATCAGACCCGTCATCAACGCGATACCGACTGGGTCGTTGGCGCCCGACTCGCCCTCTAGGATCGTGCCGCTTCGACCAGCGATCTCGCGCTGCCCCAGAACCGAGAACACCACCGCCGGATCGGTCGGGGACACCGCTGTCGCGACGAGCAGCGCGAGATACCACGGCAGTCCGAACGCGGCGTGCAAGATGACAGCTCCACCCGCCGCCGTGAGGAACGTTCCCAACACCCCCACCATCGCGATCGAGCCAGCGGCGGGCCGGAATCGGTTCCATCCGATGTGCATCCCTCCGTCGAACAAGATCAGCACCAGGGCAACTGTGACGACGCGCTGAACGGTTCCCTCCGTTGGAGTCGGCAACCCGGGGACGACCTGAGCGGCGATCGCCGCCGCAACCAGCATCAGCAGCGGCGCCGGCACCTTGATCCGCTCGGTCAGCCGGTTCGCCAGCACCGCGGCCAGGACGACGGCGCTGGTCAATGACAGGACCAGCGCGTATCTGTAGGTGTCCGACACATGCTCCTCCGGGAGTCCTCAGTCGTGCGGCCATGCCGCGCCGACCAGACTTCCCGGCTCACCACGATGCATGCTAGCCCCCGGTTTCGGCGGCCGGAGCGGAGGTGGTGTGGCGGCACCACACTGCTCGAGGGACCGCAATCCGACTACCTGACGTGCAGCACGAACGTGAGCACGATGGCCAGTATCAGGATGGGCAGCATGGACGCGGCGAGCAGGAGCTCGGATCGTGTCGGGTCAGACAATCGTCTGCTGCGCACATCGGCACGCTAGCACTCGACTTCGCCGGGTGAAGGTGAATCAGCTGGGCGCGAGCCGTCGCCGACGGAAGCACGAGACGCGACGGAACTGGGCGACGGTGGCGTGGGACACATCAATCCTCAGTAGCCCCCGGGTCGCGATGACACGACGCAGCCGAGAGCGGAAACTGGCACGGCGCCCATGCCGCTTCGACCGCGGAGCCGTGATCATCACCATCGGACTGCCATTGTCGCTCGCCCCCGGCGGATAGGAATCGAGGTGGACGACGACGTCGGGTCGAACGCACTAACCTGATCGGCGAGACGTACACTCCGACGGATCACGGCCGTACTCACTACCTGATCGGCGATGAGCGAATTGTCACAGGTGCGGCACATGCGAACGGCTCGACGTCGCGCGCGCCGGGCACTCCGGTGGGAAGCCGCCCGAGAATACGCCTCAGGCTCGCTGTGGGTCCTGCCGAGTGCCGCGGCGCTGATCGCCGTTGCCGTCGGCTACGCGATCTCCCACATCGATGTCCGGCCCGACACCTTCCTCGACACGATCGCCTTCCAAGGGACGGCCGACGATGCTCGCGCCCTGCTGATCGCTGTCAGCAGCACCGTCGTCACGGTGATCGCGCTCGTGCTTGGTCTGACTGTTGTCGCTCTGCAGTTGTCCTCGACCCAGTTCTCGCCGCGGCTGTTGCGCAACTTTCTTCGCGACCGGCCCACGCAGGTCGTGCTCAGCGTGTTCATCGCCACCTTCGTCTACAGTGCTTCTGGCCTGTTCACTGTGGGTCTCCAGTCGGGTACCAGAACCGAGACCTATCCCCGGCTCGCCGTCAGCGTCTCGATCGTGCTGCTTTTCGCGAGCTTGGGCATGGTCGTCTACTTCGCCGACCATCTGGTGCACTCGATCCAGATCGACTCGATCAACCACCGGATCGAGAAACGCACCCGTGAGGTCATCGCCCAGATGCCCGTGCACCAGATCGAGGAAACCGCACCGCAGGCACCCGCATGGGCAACCGAGCTGATGGCTCGACGCAGCGGCTATCTACAGACCATCCACCCCGAACTGCTCCTACCGATCGCCGCCGAGTCCGATGTCACCATCTGTCTGCGGCCACGAGTGGGACAACACGTCGTCGCCGCCACGACGATCGGCTGGGTGTGGGCGAAAGACCCCGACGCACCGCACCCGGCCGCTGCCCCGTTCGAGGAGGCCATCGACGCCGACGTGCTGATCGGCTTCGAACGAACCCTGAAACAAGACATCGCCTTCGGCATCAGGCAGCAGATCGACATCGCCACCAAGGCTCTATCCCCTGCCGTGAACGACCCCTACACCGCCGTCCAGGTCATCGACCACCTGACCGTCGTATGCAGCGACCTCGCGGTCCGCCGGCTCGGCGCCGATATCCGGGAAGGACCGGCGGGACGGGGCCGCGTCATCGTCCCCGGCAACACCTTCAACGACTACGTGCTGTTCATCACCCGACTGATCGGCCGGTACGGCTCAGGCGACGGCGACGTCGTGCTCGCGATGCTCCGCTTGATTCGGACCTGCCTCGAGGTCGGCGACCATTCCGCAGACCGGCTGGCCACCCTCACCCAATGTGTCGACGAGATCGCATCGGATGCGGCAAGCGGGCTGCGGCGAGTGAACGACCAGGAACGCGTCCACACGGCCGCCGAGGCGCTACGCGCGCGAATCGAGGAGGGTGCAGGTTGACCGGTCCGGCGTTTGCGGCCGCGGCGCCGGAAGACTTCCCGACAAGGGCTGCCCGAAGGTAAACGGACCGGTCATGGCTGGTGAGGAGGCGGTCACCGGGCGGCGATGCCCGCGGCTCCTGCCGGTAGTCCGGATGCTACCGGGAGCGCGCCCAGCGTCTCGTCGCGACCGACCGCGTAGGCTCCGACCGTCCCGTCGCCCAACCGTGCGTACAGGAAGCGGCTCCCGGCGCTCAATGCGATGTCGGAGACCCCGGCGGTAGCGGTGCCGGTCTTCCCGCCGTCCGCGAACGGCTCCAGATCTCCGTGACGATCGACGTGGTAGCCGCTGATCGACTGCGATCCTCCGCCGTTGCCGGTGTAGAGGCATCGCCCATCGTCGGTGACCACGACCCAGCAGGCTGCGGCTTCGGTGTTGGCCACCGATCCGCTCACCGTCCGCGGGCCGGCACGGGAGATCGCGTACGTCGACACCGTGCTGGGGCCGGCCTCAGATACCGCCAGCCGGCCCGCCGCCGGACGTGCGGATGTCTGCGGATTCGTGCGGTGTCTCTCGGCCACCCGGATGGATGCGCGGACGTGCTATCGACCGGTCCCCGCGTACACGATGGCTGCCTCGGTGGCATCCAGACCGAAGGCCGTATGGGCCGCGGCCACCGCCCGGTCCACGTCGTCCTGGTCCAAGACCACCGAGATCCGGATCTCGGAGGTGGAGATCATCTCGATGTTGACGTCGGCGGCCGCCAGCGCCGAGAAGAACTTGGCCGTTACGCCGGGATGCGAGCGCATGCCGACGCCGACCACGGAGACCTTGCCGATCTGGTCGTCGTACAGCACGTCGGCGAACCCGACACTCTCCTTGAGCGCGTCGAGCGTCTGCATCGCTGCCTGGCCGTCGGTCTTGGGCAGTGTGAAGGATATGTCGGTCCGTCCGGTCTCCACCGCCGACACGTTCTGCACGATCATGTCGATGTTGATCTCGGTGGCCGCGACCGCCTCGAAGATCCGAGCAGCCTCGCCGACCCGGTCGGGCACGCCGACGATGGTGATCTTGGCCTCGCTGCGGTCGTGGGCGACCCCGGAGATGATGGCCTGCTCCACCTTGCTTCCTTCCTCGAGCTCTTGCACCCAGGTCCCGGCCTTGTCCGAGAAGGACGAGCGTACGTGGACCCGGACCGTTTCGCGGCGCGCGTACTCCACACAGCGCAGGTGCAGGATCTTCGCTCCGCAGGCTGCCATCTCGAGCATTTCCTCGTACGAGATCTGCGGGATCCGACGGGCACTCGGCACGATCCTCGGATCCGCAGTGAACACCCCGTCGACGTCGGTGTAGATCTCGCAGTAGTCGGCGCCCAGCGACGCGGCGAGCGCGACCGCGGTGGTGTCGGAAGCGCCCCGACCCAGGGTGGTCACGTCCTTCGTGTCCTGAGCGACGCCCTGGAACCCGGCCACGATGACGATGTCGCCACCGTCCAGCGCCGACGTGATCCGGCCGGGGGTGATGTCGATGATCCGGGCGTTGCCGTGGGTGCCGGTGGTGATGATGCCGGCCTGCGAACCGGTCAACGAGCGCGCGGTGAGCCCGAGGTCGTGGATGGCCATCGCGAGCAGCGCCGCGCTCATCCGCTCGCCGGCGGTGAGCAGCATGTCGAGCTCACGCGGTGCCGGCAGCGGCGAAACGCGCAGCGCCAGATCCATCAGGTCGTCGGTGGTGTCGCCCATCGCCGAGATGACGACGACGACGTCCTTGCCCTCCTGCTTGGTGGCGACGATCCGCCGGGCGACCCGCTTGATGCTCTCGGCGTCGGCGACCGAGGAACCGCCGTACTTCTGCACGACACGTCGGGATGACGCCTCCGGCTGCTCGCGGCCCACGACGTACCCTCCTGACGATTCTGCTGGCCTGACACCCATGCTCACCTGACAGTTCTTGCCGGCCCGATCCTGCCGGCCCGATCCGCTGGCCGGCGCGCCGGCCCCGTGATCGGCCGCGGCCAACTGTAGTGCGGGAGACGGCGCTCCCTCGTCACCGTCCATGCCGACCGCTCCGTTCGACCAGCCCTCCGAGCCTCAGACGGTCAGTAGGCTCGATCCTCAGCTTGCCTTCGCCATCCCGTTCGAGGAGACCCATGAGCCAGTCCCCACCCGATCTACGCGCCATGGGACAGCAGATGATCGGGAGGCTGATGTCCGCACCGGCGCAGCCGCTCGTCGACCCCGGCTATGCGCTCCGGGTGCTCGAGATCGCCGGACGCCGCAGCGGAGCGCCGGTCGATACTCCGATCGGAGTGCTGGCTCGGGACGGGCGACGATTCCTGGTCTCCCCGGACGCCTCTCGAGACTGGGTCGCCAACCTCCGCTCCGCCGGGACCGCGACACTCAAAGCGGGCGATCTGACCGAGCACATCTCGGCGGTGGAACTGCACGGACCTCCGGCCGCCGAGGTTGTGGTCGGCTATCTCGCGGTAGTCACCGTGCCATGGGCGGTCGCCGCGTTCCGGGTGCCCGACGGCACCTCGGTTGAGGAGGTGGAGGCCCGGCACCTCGATCGGATGGCGGTGTTCGAGGTGCTTCCGGCGGCCGATCCGGTTCCGGCTGAATCTCGCTTGGCATAGTCAGCGGACTGACCCGCGGCTGCGGACCGCCGCGGTGGGATAATCGGCCGGGTGAGCCAAACGCCCGATCCGGTGCCGCAGCGTATCGGCGACGCCGAACGCGACCAGGCGGCGACGTACCTCCGAGAGGCCCTTGCCCAGGGCCGGCTGGAGCCGGAAGAGTTCGACGAGCGACTCGACCAGGCGCTCAAGGCGAGGACCCAATCCGATCTGGAACCGCTGTTCAAGGATCTTCCGGGCCCGAAGCCCGGTCAGGGGTTGGCTGCAGCGCCGGGATTCCAGGCTCCACCGTGGCAGGGGGGCGTCGAGCCACCCGTCTCATCGAGCCAGGACGTTGCCGTTCCAGCCGCAAGTGGAGCCGCCGCCCGCCCGAAGTCGAGCGACCGCGCATTGATGATCGTGTCGGCCATCGCCTGGCCGCTCACGATCATGGCGATGTTCGCGACCCACTGGCAGTTCTGGTGGCTGGTCTTCATCCCGATCGCCATCTCCTCGATCGCCGGAGGACGGCGCCATCAGGAGCGCGACCGCGATGGACGTCATCACGGGGGCCATCACTGAGCCAGGCTTGGCAGCTGCGGCTCGCCTGGCATACCTGACCGCTCCCCTACAGTGAGCCGATGAGCATCGAGCGCGAGATTCGTTGGGGCATCGTCGGACCGGGCCGGATCGCGTCACAGCTCGTGAAGGACTTCTCGGTCACCCCGAACGCGGTGGCCCTCGCCGTTGCGTCTCGCTCGGCAGGGCGCGCTGCGGCCTTCGCGGCCGAGCACGGGCTCGATCGGGCGTACGGGTCGTACCGGCAGATCATCGCCGATCCCGACATCGACGCGCTCTACATCGCGACGCCCCATCCTCAGCACCACGCGATCGCCCTGGCCGCCATCGAGGCGGGCAAGGCCCTGCTGATCGAAAAGACCTTCACCGCCACGGTCGCCGGCGCCGAGCAGCTCGTCGCCGCAGCCCGGGAGCGCGGCGTGTTCGTGATGGAGGCGATGTGGACGCGGTTCCAGCCGGCGATCGTGGCCGCCCGCGAGCTGATTGCCGACGGGGCGATCGGGGAGGTACGCCAGCTGCAGGCCGATCTGGGAGTCGATCGTGCGTACGACCCCACCGACCGGTTGTTCGACCCGGCGCAAGGCGGTGGAGCGATGCTGGATCTCGGGGTGTACGTCGTGTCCCTCGCACAGCACTTCCTCGGCGATCCGAGCCAGGTGAACGTGAGCGGTTCACTGGCGCCGACCGGGGTGGACGCGGAGGCAGGGTTGCTGCTCGGCTACGACGACGGCCGCGCGGCCAGCCTGCTGATCTCATTGCGCGGAGCAACCCCCGGGGCGGCGCGGATCCAGGGCACTCGCGGCTGGATCGACATCCCGCCACGCTTCCACCACCCCAAGCGGATCCTGCTCGGCCGCGCCGGAGCCGAGCCTGAGGAGATCGTGCGTCCGGTGATCGGTGGCGGCTATGCCCACGAGCTGATCGAGGTCACCGAGTGCATCCGCGCCGGGGCCACCGAGAGTGCCGTCATGCCGCTGCGCGACACGCTGGCCGTGCAGCGAGTGCTGAACGACGCATGCGAGCAGCTCGGGGTGTTCCACTCCGAGGACACCGCCGCAATCTGAGACTGGAGGGGTCCGGCGCCGTCCCGCACGTGCCGCTCCGCCAAGCACCACACCACAGGCGCCGCTGGGCCACCTCGTGCAGGGTGCGACGTCGACCCAGGCGGTGCGAAGTGACGCCTGGGCGGCGATCGTCAGCGGTCAGAGATCGCTTTGGAGCCGTTCGGCCAGCGGCGGGTCGAGGCCGGCAACGATCGCCCGAGCGGCGTCACCCAGGGCTCGGAGCTGCTCAGGCTCCAGCCGATCAACCACCAGTCGTCGTACCTCCCGAACATGGCCGGGAGCGGCCTCCTCGAGCTTGCGCAATCCTGCCGGCGTCAGCCGTGCTGCGGTGCGGCGACCGGCGTCTCGGCAAGCGTGCCGCTCGACCCAGCCCGCCAGCTCGAGTCGAGAGACGGCGTGCGAGAGACGAGACATCGAACCCTGGGCGATCGCCGCCAGGTCACTCATCGGCAATGCGTGCGTCGGCGCATCCGACAGCGAGGCAAGAATGTGGTACTCGAAGTTGTTGAGGCCCGTGTCCCGCTTGAGCTGCGCATCCAGGGCGGGCGGCAGCATCATCAGCAGGCCGACCACGGATCTCCAGTCGCGCAGCTGCCCCGGAGTCAGCCACAGGGCGTCGTCCTTGTCGGCCTCCACACCGCTCGTCGGCGGGCTGACGGCCGCGTCGATCGCAGCAATGCATCGGTTCAGCGAGTCCGGCCCTGTCCGCGCGGGCGGACCGGGTGGCTCGTTGAGCAGATTCGCAGAACGCGGCGCCTTGGCAGAACGCGGCCCCTGCTCGGACTGCGCCCCGTGCGCGGAATCAAGCGCCGCAGAATCCCCCGTGACCATGCCTCCCCGCGCTACTTCGCCACCGTCATCCACCACACCATCGTACCGCTGCACTTGAATGTTCAAATTGGTAGGCGTAATCTCCACTTGAACATTCAAATTCGGTCTGGCGCCGACGCCGGACCGGTCCTGATCACGACATCGAGGAGCAAACCGATGACCCTTCTGCGGATAGACGCAAGCATCCAGGGACCCAAGTCCGCGAGTAGCGCACTGGCCGATCTGGTGGTGAGCGAGTACTCGATGGCGCGTCCCGAGGCGCTGGTGGTCACTCGCCATCTCGGCGCCGAGCCGCTGCCGTCGGATGCGTGGCCGACCGCGATCGGCGCGCTGTGGACTCCGGAGGCCGACCGCACCCCGGCACAGACGTCGGCGCTCGCGCTGGCCGCGACGGTAGCCGACGAACTACGGCGGGCCGACGCGGCAGTGCTGGCGCTGCCGCTCTACAACTGGGGTGTCTCCCAGCATGTGAAGACCTGGATCGACCTCGCGATCGCCGGCGCTCCGCACGGCGCTCGGCTGCTCGACGGCAAGCCGGTCGTGCTGCTCACCACCCGTGGCGGCGCGTACGGCCCCGGTACACCGAAGGAGGGCTGGGATCACAACCTCGACTACCTGCGCCGGATCATCGCCGACGTCTGGGGTGCCGACCTCACCATCATCGAGCGCGAACTGACCCTGGTCGGCGTCAACCCCGCGCTCGACGACTTCGCTGAGGCCGCCGAGCTGATGAAGAAGCTGGCCGAGGAGTCTGCCGCCGATGCAGGCCAGGTTCTCGCCGCCCGCTGACGCCAGCTCTCTGGTCCACCGAGCCCCGGAAAACTGGTCACAAACAACACCGACACGCCGGTAAGAGTTGTGGTTTGTGACCACTTTCCCTGGGACTGGGGCGCCCTCCGGAAATCGAGAACCGCCAGGAGATGGGGAACGGGCCGCGACTCAGGCGTCGACGTACCGGCGACCTTCGAACGCCCGTCCCAGGGTGACCTCGTCGGCGTACTCCAAGTCCCCGCCCACCGGGAGTCCGCTGGCAAGTCGGCTGACCTTGACCCCCATCGGGATCAGCAGCCGACTGAGGTACGTCGCAGTGGCCTCGCCTTCCAGGTTCGGGTCGGTGGCCAGGATGACTTCGAGCACGGTGCCGTCGGCGAGACGCTGGCACAGCTCGCGGATCCGGAGCTCGTTGGGACCGATCCCGTCGATCGGGCTGATCGCACCGCCGAGCACGTGGTAACGACCGCGGAACTCTCGTGTCCGCTCGACGGCGACGACGTCCTTGGCCTCCTCGACGACGCAGATGACCGTCGCGTCGCGCCGGGCGTCACGACAGATCCGGCACTGCTCGTCCTCGGCAACGTTGAAGCAGATGTCGCAGAACCGCACCTTCTCCTTGACCAGCCGCAGTACGTCGGCCAATCGACGGATGTCGTCCGGGTCGGCCGCGAGAATGTGGAACGCGATCCGCTGCGCGCTCTTCGGACCGATGCCGGGCAGCTGGCCCAACTCGTCGATCAGGTCCTGGACCGGGCCTTCGTACACCGTTGTTCCCCTCGATCCTGCCTAGCAGTCAGAACGGGAGCGCGCCGCCGCCGAGACCGCCGGCGAGCGGACCGAGCTTGCTGGCGGCGATGGCCTGAGCCTTGTGGTTGGCGTCGCGAACCGCCGCAAGCACCAGGTCGGCCAGCGTCTCGGTGTCCTCGGGATCGACGGCCTCGGCCTTGATCACCAGGCCGACCAGCTCGCCAGAGCCGGTGACCGTCGCCGTGACCAAGTCGCCGCCGGCGGTGCCGTCGAATCGGCTGTTGGCCAGCTCTTCCTGGGCGTCGAGGAGCTGCTGCTGCATTGCCTGCGCCTGCGCCAACAGGGCGGACATGTCACCTTCGGGGAACATCGCGAATCCTCATTCCTGTGAGCGCGCTCGTGAAGTGGTGGCGAGATCAGCGCCAGTCGGCGCGCCGGGCGTGTCCGGGACAGCCTATGTGCCGTGTTCCTCTTCGGCGATGATCTCGGCTCCGAGCTGTCGGGCGAGCAGCTCGGTGTGGGATTCGTCGGACTCGTCGAGCGTCTCGTCGTCGCGGTCCGCTGCGGCGTCGCGGTCGTCGTCGGTCGGCGCACCGCGTGGGCCGCGCCGGGTCGGTCGGATGGACTGCCGAGCCTGCTCGAGAACGGCCTCGTCGACCGGGCGCGGACGATCCGGCTCTGGTCCGGGCTCTGCGACTGGCCCCCGGAAAGCCTGGTACGCGCCGTCGTCCGATCCCTCGGATCCGTCCGATCCCTGCGACTCGTCCAGCGGATCCGGCGGCGGGTCGTCGCCCGGCCACCTACCGCGACTCGACGGCGCGGTCGGCGCACCCGGGGCATCTTGTCCACTGCGTCCTGCGGGCGCACCGGGTCGGGGTGGTGACCCTTGACCACTCGGCGCCGAAGCCGGCTCCGAAACCGGTGCCGGCGATCGACCGGACGGGCGCGATCCTGCGCCCGAGCGAGCCGGCCCGGCCGTACTCGTACTCGGATCGACCATGGCCGTGACTCGGAGATCCACACCGAGCACCGTGACCAATGCCTCCCGGAGGATGTCTTCGCTGCCACCCTTGGCGAAGCTGTCTCGAGCGCCCGAGTTGGGCATCGCCAGGAGCAGCGCGCCGTCGCTGACGTCGGCGACGTGAGCGTTCTGGCTCAGCAGGATCCAGGTGAAGCGGCGCCGGCCCTTGACCTCCTCGAGCACCTCCGGCCACAACCGTCGTACGTCGGTGATCGACAGCGACGGTCGGCCAGCGGAGACGTGGTCGCTGCCCGCAGCCGACGGGGCCAGCTCGGCTGTGCGCGCGTCGGCAGCGGCGTCGACCCTCTCTGCTGAGCGGCTGTGACCGCCGCCGTCCGAAGGCTCCGCGTCGCGATGCTCGGGCTCGGGCCGATCCTGCGACGCGGATCGGGGACTTTCCGCGGGCGCCTCGCGGCGAGCCTGGTGCTCACCAACGGTTCGTCCGCCACTGGAGCCCGCAGAGCGATCCGGTCGGGCTGCCTCCGGTGTACCGAGTCGGGCCGGCTCGGGCCAGTCGTCTTCACGGGTTCGAGCCGGCGGCCGCAACGCATCGAGATCTTCAGCCGCGGCAGGCTGCCGATCGACGTGCGGCGCCGGCGCATTGCCCAGCGCGGAGGCATCCGACAGACCCGCATTCATCCCGATCCGACGCTCGAGCCGATCCAGCCGGGCGTGAATGCCGCGAGCGTCGACATCGGCGCCGGGCAGCAGGATCCGGGCACACATCAGCTCGAGGTGCAGCCGGGGAGCGGTGGTGCCGCGCATCTCGGTCAGGCCCTCGGCAATCACCTCCGCGGCCCGGGTCAGCTCGCCGGGACCGAGGGCGGCGGCCTGGGTGCTGAGCCGCTCGGCCTGATCGCCGCTGACCTCGACCAGCCCGGAGCTCAGCGCATCGGGCACCGCCACAACGACCAGCAGGTCCCGCAGCCGACGGAGCAGATCCTCCGCGAACCGGCGCGGATCCTGGCCGACCTCGATCACCTTGTCGACGCAGGCGAACACGCCGCCGGGATCGCCGGCCGCGAACGCGTCGACGAACTCGTCCAGCAGCGAGTCCGGGGTGTACCCCAGCAACGCCGCGGCGTGGCTGTAGCTGACGCCGTCGTCGCTGGCTCCGCCCAGCAGCTGGTCGAGCACCGACAGCGAGTCGCGGACGGACCCGGCGCCGGCCCGAACGACGAGCGGCAGCACCGCCGGCTCGACCGCGATCCCCTCGGCGTCGCACAGCTTGGCCAGGTAGCTGCCGAGGACCCGCGGCGGGACGAGGCGGAACGGGTAGTGATGCGTACGCGATCGGATGGTGCCGATCACCTTGTCCGGCTCGGTGGTTGCGAAGATGAACTTCACGTGCGGCGGCGGCTCCTCGACGAGCTTGAGGAGCGCGTTGAAACCGGCAGTGGTGACCATGTGGGCCTCGTCGACCACATAGATCTTGTAGCGGCTGCTGACCGGCGCGAAAAATGCCCGCTCGCGCAGGTCTCGGGCATCGTCGACGCCGCCGTGGCTGGCCGCGTCGATCTCGATCACGTCGATGCTGCCCGGTCCGCCGCGAGCCAGGTCGCGGCAGGACTGACACTCTCCGCACGGCTCGGCGCGGGGGCCCTTCTCGCAGTTGAGACAGCGGGCGAGGATGCGCGCCGAGGTGGTCTTGCCGCAGCCGCGTGGTCCGGAGAACAGGTACGCGTGGTTGACCCGGTTGTTGGTCAGCGCCCGTTGCAGCGGCTCGGTGACATGCTGCTGACCGATGACGTCGGCGAAGGTGTCCGGCCGATAGCGCCGGTAGAGCGCCAGCGGCGCCGACCCGACCGGTGTCGTCGGCGCCGGCGCCGTGGCAGCGCCCGGGAGCGCCGGCGCGTCGGGGCCGTCGGAGCCCGACGACTGGCTGGCGGCGTCCATCACGGGATCCAGCGGCTCGTCGGGCTCGTCGAACAGCACCTCGTCCTGGGTGAACTCCGGCAGGTCGACGTCGGACTCGGGGTCGTCGCCGGTCGATTGGTCGCGGGGAGAAGTCTGGTGGGCAGGGGCATTTCCAGCGGGTTCGATCCGCGCAGGGTCATTCCAAGCCTCGTCCTCGGTCCCCAAGGGAGACTCCCCCATGCCTTCACCCACGCAACGCACCCTATGCCCCGTCACCGACAGTCCCGGTCGCGATCGTCCCAGCGGTGAGCGGCGCTCAACCGCGCAGCGATGAGTACACATCTCATCCGCTTCACGCTCGGCGGCACGCCGGCCCAGCCGGTCGGTGAGGCGGCCGCCTCGCCGACGACAGCCGCCGCCCCATAGGCTCGGCCGATGATCCGGATCGGGATCTCGGGGTGGACGTACCCGCCGTGGCGCGGAGTGTTCTATCCGCCGAAGCTGCCGCACCGGCGCGAACTCGGGTTCGCCGCCTCGATCTTCAACTCCATCGAGGTGAATGGGACGTTCTACGGCCTGCAGCGACCCGCTGCGTTCGCCAGCTGGGCCGAGGAGGCTCCGGCCGACTTCGTGTTCGCGGTCAAGGGGAGCCGATTCATCACGCACTTGAAGAAGCTCGGCGACGTACGCGTTCCGCTGGCCAACTTCTTCGCCAGCGGGGTGTTGGCACTGGATCGCAAGCTCGGCCCGCTGTTGTGGCAGCTGCCACCGAACCTCGGTTTCGACTCGGATCGGCTCGAGGAGTTCTTCGCTCTGCTGCCACGTACGCTCGGCGCGGCCGCCGAGCTCGCCACCCAGCACGACCATCGGATTCCGGCCGATCGCGAGCTGGTCGTGGCGGCGCACCCGCGTCATCGGCTACGACACGCGCTCGAGGTGCGCCACGACAGCTTCCGGACCCCTGCCCTGATCGGGCTGCTCGCGCGAAACGACGTCGCCCTGGTGCTCGCCGACAACCCCGGGAAGTGGCCGATCATCGACGAGGCGACGACCGACTTCCGCTATGTCCGACTGCACGGCGACACCGAGCTGTACGCCAGTGGCTACACGGACTCGGCCCTGGACCAGTGGGCGACGCGGATCGCACGTTGGGTCGAGGCCGGCCAGGACGTCTACGTCTACTGCGACAACGACGCGAAGGTGCGTGCGCCGTACGACGCCATGGGGCTGATGGAGCGCCTCGGCCTGCGCGAGCCGCAGTCGCGGCCAGCGCTCCCGAGCTGAAGAGGTCCCTCGCGCACCCGAAAGAGCTCACTTACCCTTGCTGCCTTCCGGCCCTGGGGGAGTTGGGCGAGGTATCGCCGCGCGAGGGACCGGCGACCAGAGTACAGGACTGCGGCCGGGTGGTCCACGCGGCCGACGATCCCCCTGATTTCGTCACGCCAGTCGCCCGAGCCGGCTGCGATCGCGCCCCTTCTGGACGACTGGCGTGAGATTTTCAGGTTCAGGCCTGGATGAGTGAGCCCTCGTGGGTGATCACGTGGGCATCCTCGTCGTCGAACCACACGCCGCCCTCACCGAGGTAACGGAACTGGACCCTCTCCCCGGCCGGCACCGCAACGCTGACGCTGCGGGTGCCGTTGCTGCGCCTGACGAGCTTGTGCGCTCCCGGCTTCCAGTCGTTGAACGTGCCGACGGCCGAGACCGGGCCTTCGATGGCGTCGTCCGGCAGGACGAACTGGATCTTGGTACGGGTGCCGTCGGTCGTGATGCGCAGTGCCATGGTGTGTGCTGCTTCCCAGTGAGTGCTGATGATGTACGTCCGATCACGCGCCCAGCCCGGATCGGTTTCGTCACGATACGGTCTCGACGCGATCCTCGGGCGAACAGACGCGCGCGTGTGGTGCACGCGGCACGAGGTCGTAACTCGTTCGTCGGCCACCCCGCAGGGCTGTCGATTCGCCCACGCCGGAGCTTGCCGGTAAGGTTCCGCGCGGAGGATTCGCCTAGAGGCCTATGGCGCTCGCTTGGAAAGCGGGTTGGGTTCACGCCCTCGCGGGTTCGAATCCCGCATCCTCCGCTCTTGTGATGCAGGTCCGGTGTGCTCACTCGGATATTTCTGCGGAGTGTCAGCCCGCGGTGCCGTTCTCCGCCGATGGCGCGACGCGATCGCTGTGCCTGTGATTGATGACGGCCGAAGCGGCGACTTGTCGCTGCGGCTGGGGCCAACCAGCTCGACCTTTTCGGGCGCGTTGGACTCCAGTAACGGTGAGGGCGAAGACGCCCAGCCCGACGGCGAGGGTGATGGGATGATCGACCAACAGTTCTCCGACGGGTTCGACGGGATTGAGAGACATCAGCCCCACACGGTGAGCGAGCCAGCCGGCGGCGAGCACCGCCCCGGCGACTGCGGCGCTCACGCGCAAGATCGGGTAGACCGGGGTTCGGCTCAGCAGCACCAGTGATGGCATCACGAGTGCAACCACGAACAGTTGGGTGAGCTCGATGCCGAGGTTGAAGCCGAGCAGCGTGGTCACCAGACTCGTCCGGCTGAGATCGAGGTCGCCGAGGATGGCGGCGAAGGCCAGGCCGTGGAGCAGGCCGAACCCGCCGGCGATGAGCACCTCACCACGGCGCACGAGCGGGCGGATCGCATGGATCGCCGATACCAGCACCGACAACGCGATGCCACTCTCCACCAGCCGGGACGGTAGCGCCACCCACCCCAGCGCTCCGAGCACCAGAGTGAACGAGTGGCCGACGGCGAAGGCGGTGACGACATGCACGACTCGCCAGACCACCCGTGCGACGCTCGTTCCCTCTGCGTCGACCCGGGGTCGCCAGCGTCCACGGACGGCGATCAGCGGCGCAGGCAGCAGCAGCATGATCAAGAACCAGAGGTGGTCGCTGCCGGTGGCGATGTGGTGGACGCCGAGCCGGACCGCTGGGACGAAGCCTTGGTCCGACGGCGGCGACGCCGATGCCACTGGCACCGATTGGCTCTGCCACGACAGCATGGCCAGCGTCGTGTACGAGCCGGTGTGTCCATAGCGGCCGGACACGAACGCCCGGTGCGAGATCAGCTGGTCCACGATGGCGTCGTAGTGCAGCACGAAGTCACCCACGCGGCCGGACGCCGGTGTCAGGGTTGCGTCGAGTACGAGGTTGTCGACCCCGTCGACCTTCTCGACCCGGCCGCCGGTGACCGCGGTCGACCACGTTCGTCCACTCGCGTCGGAAGCAGACATGTGCCCCTGGACGTAGGCGCGCAGGTCTGCCAGCATGCGGGCGTCCACGACATTCGTCGCAGTGAGGGTCTGATCTCGCGCGATGCTCAGCTCGTCCAGAGGAAGCTCGACGGTCGCTGCTACCGATGTGCTCTCGACATCGAGCAGCACTGCCGACGTGCTGAGCGGGTGGGCGCTGGCCGGCGCTGCAGATCCGAGCAGGACGACCGTCACGCTGGTGACGGTGAGCACCAGGATCCGGCCGAGAGCCCGGAAGCTGCCCGTCACGAACTCGGGTTGGTGCTGCCGTAGTCGTCGGTCTTGTCCCGCCAGACGCCGTGGTAGTGGACGTTGGGTGTGCTGCGGCTCCGGGTGTTGACCAGTTCGATCCACACCCGAGGACCGTCGATGCGGAGGTAGGTGTTTTCCCCGTCGACGGTCTTGCTGTTGGCATAGGCGATGCGCGTCTGGTCGAGCTGGGACTCATACGTCTTGAGCAAAGAGGCGGCTTCGCCTGGCGCCGCGTCGTTGACCCAGGCCGCGATCGCGGCAAGTACCAGCTTCTTTTGATCAGCCGACAGGCTGGCGAGCTGCACCCCTTCGGTCGTCGGGAACTTCCCGCTGTCGACGCCCGGTCCCATCAAGATGTCGTTGATGGTGTCGGAGAGTTTGGCCTGAGCGTCCTGGTCGGTCGTGAGTGAGTCGAAGGCCGCGAACAAGGTGCCCGCCTTCTCCTTCAGCGGCTCCACGGTGGTGTTGGAGACGGTGAAACTCTTCGGCTCGGTGCCGGTGAAGTCGGGCGTGATGCTTGCCGTGGTCCCTATGTAGGTGTAGTTCCGGGCCAGGTGGTGGCCACCGAACTGGACCATGAAGGGATCCGTGGTCGACGGGGTGCCGTAGACGGCGATGTAGTAGTCGGTGTCCGAGCCGAAGCTGTCGGTCCCGGAGGAGCTGTTCTTGTTCAGCCAGTCGTCGGCCTGCTGGATGGTCTGCACCTGGTCGTAGCCCTGCGCGCTGAGCATCGTCTTGACCACGGCCAGGGCGGCGGCTTTGGAGGTGTCGCTGAGCGCGGAGAGCGCCACTCCCTTGCGGGGCACCTGCTGAGCCGGGAAGTTCGACCAGGTCTGACGCGACTGGTTGTCAGTGAACTCGTAGACCACCTTCGCCTTGGTGTCGGCGTCCAACGTGGCAAGGAAGGCGTTCGCCGCCGCCACGACATCGCCGGTGTTGGCGCCCGCTGCGTTGGCACCGTTCGTGTCCAGGTCCACAGCGGTGAAGGTCTGCATGCCACCGCCGGCCCCGCCACCTCCAGGAGGGCCACCACCGGTCGACTGCTGAGACGAGGCAGAGGATGCGGGCGAGGAACTCGTCGTGGGCGTGTCCGAGCTGGCGCTGCAGGCGCTCACGGAGATGAGGACCGTTGCGGCGACGGAGGCCGCGAGACTGCGGCGAAGTGCGGTGGTCATGGGGAAGTCCTTCGGCTGAGGGGCTGGACCGGTGGCGGCGACGCCTCCCGTTCGGACAGCACTGCACCAGAGGTTTCTTAGCCGTAGATGAGTCCAGACCGGGATCCGCGTCGCAGCGGTCTCGATCTCGAGGACTTCATTGGTCGTCGACTGTGTCCGTCCGGGCGCTGACGCGACCCCGTGGCACGGCTGCCGCGGACAGCTCTCGGAGCAGGTTCTGGGCGTGTCGCTATGTCGTGAAGATCCGCCACCGGATCCGTGGGGCGTCGCTGGGGATCGCGAGCCGCAGGAGCGCGCCGCGTTGCGGCGGAGGCCGGTTCTCCGCGGTCACCGTGCCGCCGTGGCGGGTGGCGATCTCGCTGACCAAGGCGAGACCGAGCCCGAAGTGCCGCCGTCCACCGGTCTCGGCGGTCGGACGCCGGTCGCTGGAGAAGCGGTCGAACATCCGTGGCAGGGTGTCGAAGGGGACGCCGGGCCCGTCGTCGAGGACCTCGACGACAACTGAGCTGCTGGTGCGCGAGATGCGGACGACGACCTCGCTGGACGCATGATCCAGCGCGTTGTCGACCAGGGCGGCGACGGCGCGCGTGATGGCGGTGGGCGCGCCGTGCACGGTCGCGGACCCGGTGGCGTCGACCTCCGTCCGGAGGGTGACGCCCGCCGCCTGCGCGGCAGCCTCGGCCGACGCGACCACCAAACGGGAGACGTCCGCCAAGTCAACCGGCACCTGCGGTACCGGCGTTCGGTCGTCGGCTTCGGTCAGCAGGTCCTCGAGGATCGCGACGAGGGCTGCAGTGTCGGCGACGATGCCCGCCGCGTCGCGTTCCACAAGCCGCTCGCGCTGCTCGGCCGGGGTGGTCTGGTCCCGCACGCGGCGCGCCAGCAGCTGGCTGCGGGTGCTCAGCAGGGTCAGCGGGGTTCGCAGCTCGTGGCCTGCGTCGGCGACGAACCGACGTTGCTGCTCGAGCGCCTGCGCCATCGGCCGCACGGCCCGCCGGGCCAGGATCGCGGCGGCGAGCGTGGCGAGGAGAAGCCCGACGCCGCCGGCCAGACCCAGGGCCCCGAGGATCCGTTCGCGCTCCTGGTGCTGCTCGTAGGTGCTGGCGATCACCTGGACCGTGTCGTCGTCGCGCTGCACGGTGAGAACCTCGAAGCCACCGGTCGGCAGGTGCACGGTACGCCGGTCCTGGACCTGCGTTGCTGCGACCGTACGCATCACGTCCAGGTCGGGCAGGCCCGGAGGGATGTCGGTGGACTTCCGAATACCGCGGGCGTCCAGCACGGCGTACTGGATGCCGCCGCGGGGCTCGGAGAGGACCTTGTCGTGGTCCCGGTCGTGGCCTGGTTCGCGGTCCATTCCGGCGGTGCCGACGGCGTCGCTCAGCGAGCTGGTCATCTGCGCGTCCTGGCTGCGGACGACCGCGCCGTACAGGATCGCAACAACCACGACCAGACAGGCCATCAGCAGCCCCGCCGTCTGCAGGCCGATCCGCCAAGCAGTCCGCCGCAGGTCGGCGTCCGTGCCGAGCGCCCGGCGCCTCACGGGGAGGACTCCGCCCCGAGCTGGTAGCCGAGCCCGCGGACGGTCCGCACGGTGTCGCGGCCCAGTTTGCGCCGCAGGTAGTGCACGTACGTGTCGACCACCCCGTCGTCTTCCGCGTCCGGGAACACCTCCGACATCAGCTCGGCGCGGCTGAAGACACGACGCGGACGTCGCGCCAGCACGGCGAGCAACGCGCACTCGCGCTCCGAGACGAAGCGGGTCTCCCCGGAGACACTGACCACCGCGCGCGCGGACACCATCAGTCGTCCGCCCGGGACGGGCAGCGTGTCGGCCTGGTCACCGTGTCGGCGCAGCAGCGCCCGGATCCTCGCCAGCAGCTCGTCGATGTCGAACGGCTTGGCCAGATAGTCCTCCGCGCCCGCGTCCAGGCCGTCCACCCGGTCTCGCGCCAGCCCGAGTGCCGACAGCACCAGCACGGGTACGAAGACACCCCGCGCCCGCAGCCGGCCGAGCAGGTCGAGGCCCTCGATGGCCGGCAGGCCGCGGTCGAGGACGATCACGTCGTACGACCGGCTGAGGCCAAGGTGCAGCCCGGCCTGCCCGTCGCGGGCAAGGTCGACCACGTACCCGGCCGATGCGAGGATCTCCTCCAGCATCGCGGCCAGTGAGCGGTCGTCCTCCACCAGCAGCAGTCGTCGGACGTCCAGCTCAGCGCCCTGCTCCAGCCCGTTCACGCCGACGACCACCTCCAGCCGCTCGAAATGCCTCCCGGACCAGTCGATCCCGTCCGAGACCAGGGTCCTCTGCACGAGTCACGTCCCGATCCCGGTCCGCGCTTGATCACAAGCGGTGGGAGAGCGACTGGTCTGACGATAGGCCGACCATCAGACCGTGTAGTCCACCGCGGCCTCAGCGATTGATCCGGTCGGGCTGAGCGTGGTCTTCGACGATGAGGTGCCGAACGTGACCCGCTGCCGGACGAGGCTCTCCGAACCGTGCTCGACGGCGCTCTCCACGCAGACGTAGTAGCTGCCCTGATCGGCCTGGCCACCGGTGGCCGCAGAGCCGTCCCAGGTCGCGGTGTAGCTGCCGGCGGGGACGGTGCCGCTGGTTGTGGTCTCGGCGCCTCCGGAGGAGGCGTACCAGCTGCTGAGGCTGTCCAGCCAGTTGTCGCCGTTGGCGCGGTGGTAGAGCGCGAGGGTCTTGACGTAGGCGCCCGTCGAGTCCTCGATCCAGACCGCCATGTACGGGTTCCGGGCCATCCCGCCACTTGCCGCGTAGGTCCAGCTCACCGTGGCCTTCGCCCCGGCGGGGATGGTCTTGCCCGCGGACCCGGACGACGATGCCGCCGAGGAGTCGGGTGCGGACGGCGAGGCACTGGGAGAGGACGCGGTGCTCGGCGCGGCGGTGTCGGGCGAGCTGGTGTTCCCTGATGGCGTGGCGCCGCAGGCTCCGGTCGCGGCGATGGCCGCGATCGACAGGCCGCCGAGGAAGGCGCGCCGGGTGACGGCGCTGAAGCGCGGAGTGGATTGAGACACGAGAGTTCCTTGGAGTCAAAGGGTCGGCTGAGGGACGAAAGGGGCGCCGGTCACCAGGCGAACTGTTCGTGGTGAATCTGGCGCGCGGGGACGTGTGCTGCTCTGGCGTCGGCGATCACACTGTCGACGAAGCCGCCGGGCCCGCAGACGAACAGGTCGGCCTCGGCGATGTCGGGCACGAGGTCGGCGAGGGTGAGGCTGGCGTCGGCGTCGGGGACCCACCTTCCCGGGGCGCGATGGCCGGCGAGAACCACCAGGCGGGCGTCGAGCTGGTCGCACAACTGTGCGACCTCGACGAGCAGTGGTATCCGGTCGAGGTCGGAGTCGCGCAGGATCACTGTCGCGGCGCCGGGGGTGATGTCGTCGTCCTCGAGAAGCGCCCGGATCGGCGCGATCCCGGCTCCCGCACCGATCAGTACCACCTGCCGTCGGGTCCGGTGGCCGTGGGTGAACGCGCCGTACGGGCCCTCGATGGCGACCCGCGTCCCGGGTGCCAGGTCGGCCAGTGCCACCGTTCCCCGCCCGCCGACCCGGACGGTGACCCGCATGGTTGTCGATGTCGGTGCCGCGGACAGGGAGAACGGGTGGTCCTGCCACCAGGCGTGCCGGGTCAGGAACCGCCAGCGCAGGAACTGGCCCGGTTCGACACCCAAGCGGTCGAGGCGGCGCCCACTGAACTCGATGTGGTAGGTGTCCGCGGACAGCCGGATGACCCGATCGACCCGTACCTGGTGCCTCAGCGAGCGCAGCACAGGGATGAGGAAGCGGAAGCAGACCAGCAACATTCCGGTGATCACGAGCAGCGTCACCCAGTACGTGCGCCGCCACGACCCGGCGGCGAGCAGCCCGCTCATCGAGAACATGTGCGGGATGGCCAGCCCCACCGCGGCGTAGCTGAGCAGGTGCACGACGTGCCAGGCCTCGTACGGCAGCAGCTTGCGGACGATCACGAACGAGGTCACCGCGACGGTCAGCAGCGCAGCCATGGCGAACACGGCCAGCACGAAGTCCGAACTCTCCCCCCACAGCAGACCGAACTCGGCGATGACCCCGGCATTGTCGAGCATCGCGTAGCCGACCAGCACGAATGTGGCGTGCACGATCAGACCGAGCACGACCCACTCACCCAGCTTGGCGTGCAACGTCGTCGCCCTCGCCTGGCCGAGCACGCGATCGATCGCCGGAACCCGCGCGGCCAACAGCAGCATCAACAGCAAGGCGTTGGTCGCGGTGAGCGCGGCGAGGATGCCGACCGACAACAAGATGTCGCCCAGGCTGTCGAACTGGGAGGCACCCCCGTTGGCGAAGAACAGCAGCACCGCCATGACGAACGTGCCCGCCATCGCGGCCAGCAGCACGACCGCGAGCAGCCGGCGCACCAAGACCCGACGCCCGAACGGCGGCGGCTCGGTCGTGATGTCACGCGCGGAGACGCCGATCGCCGAGAGGTCGGTCTCGGTGGAGGTCTTGACGGCCTCGGCTTCGTACTGGATCACCGGTCTACCGTCCCCCAAGTTCCTTAGTCGTTTCTGTGACCGGACCATCGATCCGTTGTGTGGAACGGCCGCGTCCTCACCTCCGCACAGAGGGGCTACCGTCGGGTCGATGACGCCCGAACCGGACCAGCTACGACAGACCTGCTCGGGGCGATATCACCCCCTGATCGGCACCAACGTCGAGATCCGTGTCGACGCCCTCGCCGACTCCGCGGACGAGGCTCAGCAACTGGCCTCCGCCGCCGAGAATGCCGCAGTCGAGGAGATGGTGCGGCTGCAGGCGATCTTCACCGTCTTCGACCCCGATAGCGAGTTGTGCCGCTGGCGGGCAGGAGATACGGATACGACCTCGCCCGAGCTGACCGAGTGCCTCGCGGCGGCGGAGCACTGGTGGAGGTTGTCCGGTGGCGCGTTCCACCCGGCGTCGGCGCACCTGCGGGCGCTCTGGCTCGCCGCTGAGACGGATGGACAGCTGCCGGGCGAGGGCCAGCTCGCTGACGTGCTCGCCAGCCTGGCCGCCCTGCCGTTCGCCGTGCGCGGAGACCACGTCGGCCGCACCGGCGACTGCTCTGGAGTCGACCTCAACGCCATCGCCAAGGGCTACATCGTCGATCGGGCCGTAGTGACCGCCGCCCGCTTCCCCGGCGTTGTCGACGTGCTGATCAATGCGGGCGGCGATCTGCGGCACGATGGCGACCGGGAGCTGAAGGTCGGCATCGAGCACCCGGCCGACCGCGGTGGTGCCCCGGCAGCGGTGGTCGAGCTCTCCGACGGTGCCGTGGCGACCAGCGGGTCGGTGCACCGAGGGTTCCGCATCGCCGGAACCTGGTACGGCCACGTCCTGGACCCGCGGACGGGCCGACCGGTCGGTGACCGGCCCTCCACCACGGTCCGGGCCCGCGACGCGGTGACCGCCGACGCGGTCGCCACGGTGGTGAACGTCCTCGGCTGGCCTGACGCCGAACGGCTCGTCTCAGACCTCCCCGAACTCGCCGTGCTGACCATCGACGCAGCCGGCGCGATGCTTCGAGGCGGTGGGTGGAGTGAGGCCGGACGACACGTCAGTGGCGTGCTGACAACGGCTGAGTGTGCGGCGGTACCGACCGTTGATGAAGGCCCCATTCGTTGATGGTCAGGTCAGGTCTCGCACCGGTCGGGACACGCACAGGTGGATGGCGCGGCCGGGTCGGTGCGGGTTCTCCCACAACGCAGGCGACGATGAACTCGTATGCCGCGGAGGCCACCGCTCGGTCAACTGGTCAGTGAGCGGCCGGCGCGCTGCCGGCTAGCGGTCGGCTAGCTGCCGGCGCGCTGCCGGCTAGCGGCGGCTCGTCTGCTTCGGCCGGGCCCGGACATGCGCCCGCTCCCCCTGCTTGCCGAACAGGCTGAGGAACTCGACGGGGCCGGTGTCGGCCGCACCGAACCAGTGGGGGACGCGCGTGTCGAACTCGGCCGCCTCGCCCGGCACCAGCACCAGATCGTGCTCACCGAGGACGAGTCGGAGTCGGCCATCGAGAACGTACAGCCACTCGTACCCCTCGTGCGTCTTCAGCTCCGACGGCTCCGGCGGTCGTTTGTGAGCCGGCACGATGACCTTGTACGCCTGCGGTCCGCCTGGGCGCCGGGTGAGCGGAAGCATCGTCCGGCCGTGCTGTTTGATCGGGCGGACATGGACCCGTGGGTCGCCAGTGGGGGGTGCGTCCACCAGTTCGTCGAGCGTCACGCCATGCGCCCGGGCAAGCGGTAGGAGCAGCTCGAGCGTCGGCTTCCGGGCACCGGACTCGAGCCGGGACAGCGTGCTGACCGAGACTCCGGTCGACTCCGACAACTCGGCCAGCGTGACCTCCCGCTCCTGACGGAGCTTGCGCAACCGGGGGCCGACTGCCTCCAGGGTCTGGTCCAGTTCGTCGGTCATGTGATCAGTTTGCCATTCCAGCAATAGCGTTTGCACATCGGCCTCAGCGCGAGGCATGCTGGGCGGCAGAGGTGATGACGGATGAATGAGAACGTGACCGACAACTACGAGGTGATCGTGATCGGCGGAGGTGCGGCTGGTCTGAACGGCGCACTGATGCTGGCTCGGTCCCGCCGATCGACGCTGGTGATCGATGCGGGCGCGCCGCGTAATGCTCCGGCGGAGGGTGTCCACGGGCTACTGGCCAGAGATGGAATGTCGCCACTCGAGCTGCTGGCCATCGGCCGAGACGAAGTCCGTCGCTATGGCGGGCACGTGGCCGAAGGCGTGGTGACCGACGCCATCCGCGAAGGCGACGGCTTCGTGGTATCGCTGGCGGACGGCCGTCGGATCCGAGCCAAGCGCCTGCTCGTGGCGACGGGCCTCGTCGACGTCCTGCCCGACGTCCCCGGCCTCGCCGAGCACTGGGGGCACGACGTGGTGCATTGTCCGTACTGCCACGGCTGGGAGGTGCGTGACACCGCGATCGGCGTCCTGGCCAGCTCACAGCGCGCGGTCCATCAGGCACTGCTGTTCCGTCAGCTGAGCGACGACGTCATCTTCTTCGCGCACGACAGCGAGCTCACCAACGAGCAGGCGGCTGAGCTGACCGCACGCGAGATCCGCGTCGTCCGGGGAACCGTCACCGCGGTGGAGGCGGCTGACGGCCGCGTCTCGGGTGTCCGGCTCGCCGACGGAACCTTGATCAACAGGCAGGTCATTGCGGTCCAGTGCACGATGCTGGCACGCACAGATTTTCTTGCTGGGTTGAGACTTCAGCCAACTGAGCACCCAATGGGAGTGGGCACGTACCTGCCGGTCGACCCCACCGGTCAGAGCTCGGTACCAGGCGTCTGGGTGGCCGGCAACGCCACCGACCTGATGGCCCAGGTCGGCGCCTCGGCCGCCGCCGGCGCGATGGCCGGCGCCGTGATCAACGCTGACCTCATCGCCGAAGAGCTGCGCAACGCGATGGCCTCCCGCCGCGATCAGCTGCTCATCGACGCAAAGAGCTGATCGTAGAGTCGGAGCGCCTCCGTCGCCGTGTAGACCGACCCGTGGTTGATGTTGCCGTTGCTGTAGGCAACCCGGCCGGCCGCAGCTGCCGGGATCCGGTTCCAGAGCTTGTCGGCCTTGATCGTTTTCTCGAGCTCGGCGGAGGTGGTGACCAGCAGCCCGTCGGCGTCGTCGAAGACGTCGTGGCCGCTCCTTGCTCACCTTCCAGGCTGATGACGACGGTGTGGGATCGGGGTGATCCTCAGGCCGTCAGGTTCTGAATGGCCACCTGGCCGGCCGAGACCAGGCGCTGCTGGTCGTCGTACGTCTCAACTCGCCACACCTGACGCGACCGCCCGCGATGCAGCGGGCGGGCGATCGACGTGAGCCGGTCTCCGGATCGGGTGGCCCGATAGAAGTCGGTGCTGTTGGTGGTGCCGACGACCCGGCCCTCGGGTCCGAGCCATAGCGAGGACGCCAGGCTGGCGAGCGTCTCGACGACGCCGCAGTGCGCGCCGCCGTGCAGCATGCCGTACGGCTGCAGCAGGGAGTCCGTGACCGTCCAGCGCGCCTGCACCTCGTCCGGCGTCGCGGTCGTGACCTCGAGCCCGAGGAACTCCGCGAACGGTCCGAGCTCCTTGCCGCTCAGCAGAGTCGGTACGTCCGCAGCCTGTGTCGCCATGTCCTTCACCCTACGGTTGCTGCTCGGTCGGGAGATGAGAGGCGCCATTCGGACGACCGGGCTGGCAAACGGAGGCGGGATTGGCCAATCCGGGCCACATTCGGACGACCGGGCTGGCAAACGGGGGTGGGTTGGGCGAATTCCAGCCGCATTCGGACGACCGGGCTGGCACGTGGGGGCGGGTCAGCGGTTCGCCGCTCTGTACCAGGGAGCTCGGCATCAAGGATTCTCGGCCGGCGGCCCTTCGTCGAAGTACGCGGCGAGCGATGCGATGGCTGCATCGGCAAGGAACTGGTGGCCGGCTCCGGTGACGACGAGCTCTGGACCTCCGGCGCCGGCCGCGGCCCAGAGCTGGAGCAGCTCGGCGTACGCGGCCCGGGTTGCGGCGATCGGGAAGATCGGGTCCGCCTCGCCGGCCTCGATGATCAGGCCCCGCGGGGCGATCATCGCCGCCACGTCGGCCATCTCGAACCAGCTGAGGAGATCCGGCACGGCGTTGCAGATGCAGTGCGGAACCGCGCAGAGACTCGCCGCGAAGGAGCTCAGGTAGTTGGCCACCACAGCGACCGCGATGTGTTCGTCGAGTGCGGCCGCGAACAGCGCCACGGCACCGCCACCGGAGCCGCCGAGCAAGGCGACCCGAGCCGGGTCGACCCAGGGCAGGGCGCCGGCCGCAGCGACCGCCGTACGGGCGTCCTCGACCCGCTGACCGAGCACCGGCCGCCCGGTCAGCAGCCCGCGCGTGGCATCGACCTGACAGCTGCTCTCTGCTTCCGAAGTGCCGGACAGGCCCGTTCGGCGGCGACCGAAGCTGGTGAGCTCGGGACACAGCACCGTGAATCCCGCCGCTTGCAGCTTCCTCGCGACGCCTCCATGGTAGTCGTCCGCCGGCGTCCCGTCGGCGACCAGTGCGTCGATCCCGGGCCCGTGTCCGGCCAGCGCGACCACGGCCACGTCCCGTCGCCGCTCGGGAGGCGGAACCAGCAGCCAGGCGGGAATCGCGCCCGCTTCGGTCGGGAGCTCTACGAGCCGTGGCCCAGCGTCGGCCGCCACGGACGGATCGATGTTCGGAACCGTCGTCGCGGCCGACGAGGGGTCGACAGCCAGCAGCGTCGTGAGCCGATTCACCGCAGCCACCCGCCACCGATGTTGCTCGATCGGTGAGGCCGCGCCGGCGCCCGGGTGCCGCAGCCGCCGCGATCCGCCCGACCACGGCTCGGCCACTCCACCGTCTGACGCTGCCCGTTCCCGATCCCTCATGGCAGCCAAGCCTTTAGAAAGCGCTTGCGCCATGTCAAGGCGGAGCCGACAGGTTCGAAGGGCGCACTACGCTCGTAGGCGTGTTCGGTCAGAGTGTTCCCAGCATCACCGCCGCCGATGTCGAGTCCCGCCGCTCCGAGGGCTGGATGATCCTCGACGTCCGCGAGGACCACGAGTGGGCGTCCGGTCGCATTCCCGGGTCGACGCACATCCCGATGCACGAGGTAGTCGCCCGACTCGACGAAGTCGACGATCGCGTGGTGTGCGTCTGTGCGGTCGGCGGACGGTCGGCGCGGGTGACGGCGTACCTCAGCAGCCAGGGTCGCGACGCCGTCAATCTCGACGGCGGTATCTACGCCTGGGCGGGCGAGGGCCATCCCATCGAGTCGTGACCGTCGCGGCTCGATCCTGGGGGCCGGCACGACCACGGTCAGTGCAGCAGGTACTTGAGCAGGATCACGAACACGCCGAACAACCCTGAGATCGACGACTCCAGCACCAGCGGCCAGCCACGGACCCCGGCCAGGTAGGCGGCGCCGGCGCCGGCGACCAGCAGCAGTGCGACCGTGAACCACAACGCGATCAGAGCTGCCGTGGAGATGTCTGCGCCGAGGAACTTGGCAACCGCGAAGACGGCGATGGGCGGCACACAACCCACGAGCACCTCGACCGAGTCACGCATCGACTCGCCGACGCGCCCGAACATGGTGCGATCACGGTCGCGGAACCGGTTACCGACGGCATCGACGTAGACGTGGGCCAGCCAGTAGATCGCCGTGACCGCGATGGTGACGAGGGCGACGTGCCCAGACGTCGGCGCGTGCGCGCTGGAGATGGCGAGGACCGAGCCCGCGACGACAGCGCCGTACAACAGGTCCGGGGCATTGTGATCGGTCAGCACGCGCTGGATCCGCTCGCTGCTCGAGGGCTCGGCTCCCGAGGGCTCGCTGCCCGAGGGCTCGGCTCCCGAAGGCTGGGCAGTCGACGGCTCGTCCACGATCGCAATCTAGCGCCGCTCGATGACGCCTAGGTGACGCCCACCTGATCGAGAGCGGCGCAAATGACCACTAGGCTCGACCTGATCACGACGACCCATCCTGTGACCGTCGTTCAGCGAGCGTCGATCGGGCCGAGAGGAGTGGCCGCCGCGGCCGATCCAGATGAGGTTCTACCGCAATGTCCCGGTGGCGATCAGGCAGCGCCTGTCCGACGTGCTGCCCGAGCAGATCTGGACGCGCGGCCGCGATCTGATGTTCGGCCGGACATCCACCCAGCTGGCCGTGGCGAAGGCGCGAGCACGGCTGGGCGGGTCGGCGCTGCCGGAGCAGATCCGGGGCGACCTGGTGCCGGTACGGGCCGGACGCTGGCCGATCCTCTCTCACCCGATGTCGACCTTCCATGCCGGCGAGGTGCTGGCCGAGCACTGCTCCCTGGTGGCAGATGCCCTCGAGCGGGCCGGGATCGCGTACGTCGTGCTGAGGGCCGTAGCCGGCGAGCGGCGGGTCGTGGTGGTCCGCGGCTCACTGCGCGCCGCCGCTCACGAGGCGCTGCGTAACGGCCTGCGTGGGACGGGGACGTACGTCTCGGAGGTTCGTGGCGACCGCGTGCGGCGACCGCGACTGATCGACACCGCGCCCGAACCCGGCTGGAGCATCCGAGTCTTTCGCAGCCGCGCGTCGCCCGACGGAAACTTCCTCAGCGGGCCGGAGCTGGGTTGCGACGTTCAGTTCTGGTCGGTCTCGACCGATCAGAGTGCGACGAACGCCAGCGGTGAACCGATCGAGGTCGGCAGCCTGCTCGGCCGACGCCAGGAGGCGTACGAGCTCGAGATCATCCCGCCCGCCGCGCAGCACATCGTCACCGCCGAGGTGGACGGCCGGCCGCGCCCTCGGTTCGCCGGCCTGACCGCCCCCCATCTCTTCGACGTGACCGATCCCATCGACGCCGTCTACACCTGGGTCGATGGTGGGGACCCGGACTGGCAGCGCTCCAAGACCCATGCCCTTGCAGGTCTGCTGGGCGAGCCGCTCAACGCCTTCGCCGCCAACGAGTCGCGATTCCACTCTCGCGACGAGCTCCGCTACTCCCTGCGCTCGTTGGACATGTACGCCGACTGGATCCGGCACGTCTTCGTCGTCACGGACGGCCAGACCCCGGACTGGCTCCGCGAGGACCATCCCGGTCTGACCCTGGTCAGCCACCGTGAGCTCTTCGGCGAGCGGGGACGGCTACCCACGTTCAACTCACACGCCATCGAGTCCCAGCTGCATCGGATCGAGGGCCTGGCCGAGCACTTCCTCTACCTGAACGACGACATGCTGTTCGGCAGACCCGTCGCACCGTCGCTGTTCGTGCTCGGCAACGGGCTGACCCGGTTCTTCCTCTCCGGGATCAAGATCACCGCGGGCCCGATCGTCGACTGGGACCTGCCCGTCACGATGGCAGCCAAGAACAACCGCGACCTGCTGCTGGGCCGGTTCGATCGCGCCGTGTCGAACAAGTTCAAGCACGCGCCGTACGCCCTGCGCCGATCGGTGATGTACGACCTCGAGCGCGACTTCGCCGAGGCAGTCGAGCGGACCGCGGGTTCACAGTTCCGGAGCCCGAGTGACATCTCCGTTCCGGCGGCCCTGGCGCACTACTACGCGTATGCCACCGGACGGGCCGTCGAAGGCGAGATCGCCTTCCGTTATCTCGACATCGCCCGGCCCGAGACGCCCGACCGGTTGGCTGCACTCGCGCGCAACCGCAACGTGGACACGTTCTGCCTCAACGACCACGACTCATCCCAGGTGGACGGGGCCGCCCAGACGGCCATGCTGCACGACTTCTTGGAGCGGTATCTCCCGATACCGAGCCGCTGGGAGCGAACGCCCGAACGAAACCTCACCGGAGGCTAGTGGAGTCCTACTCGTCCTCGTCGGGAAAGAACACCGGCACGCGCTGCTCGGCCAGATCCGCCTCGTCGGCCTCCACCGTCTCGATGTTGGGCTGGTCGGCAGTCGCTTCCGCCGCTTCCTCGCCCTGGCGGGGATCGGCGACCTCCTGCTGCTCGACCCAGTCGGCCGGGGAAACGTCCGCTGGGTGGTTCGAGTCGTCGGACATGATCACGCCTTTCCGTCGCCGAGCCAACCAGGATAGTGACGACCGGTCGACCGTCCGCAAGACCCTCGGAAAACCAGTTGTGACGGTTGGGCGATTCTCCGTAACCTCTTCTTCGACGCACGATCGCGTCACTCACGAACTCGGCCGGCTCGACCCGTCCGAGTCATCGAAGGAAGGGAGGTGCCCCACGTTGATCACTGTGATCGAGCTCGATCAGAACCCGGCCGATTGCCCCGTTTCGGGCATCGCCCACGGCGTACTCGCCTGAGTTCTCAGCCGAGCTCCTAGCCCGGGACGCCAGTCCCGGAACCCATCACTGCCTACGAGGCAGTCTTCGCCGACCCGTGCGCTGTTGCGCAGCCTCTTCGTCGCCTGCGCAACGGATTTCGTACGCCCTCGCCTCGATCCCGACAACTGCCGGGTTCGGCAACCACCCTTCCAGGAGTAGCGATCATGTTCAGCGTCCAGATCCAGTATCCCGGCGTCGACCCCTGGGCCGCCGCCTCCAACCATGATGTCCATTACCAGGTCAGCCGTGCCGCGGCCGCTCGCCATGCGGTCATGCAGGCTGTCAGGGAGCGTCGCAACGCGTCCCGATCGGTCCGGCGTTCCCCCGCGCCGGCTCTCATCGAGCCCGTGGGCGAACCGCGCACCGCCGCAGGCGATGTCGTGGCCCGGTCCGACGAGTTCGCGCCGGTCGGCTGATCTCGCGACGACGACTCCCCTTCCGCAGCCCGTCCCCGGTCGTGCCAAACCCCGGGGGCGGGCTGCACCCCTTTCGTACGTCCGACTTGTCAGCACCTCAGACGGCTATAGCCGTCTCTCGAGCTGACAAGTCGGAGGGTTGGGAGGTTCACCCGCGTCGGAGGATGGGGCGGGGTGCGTCGTCGCCTAGGGTTCAGCCATGATCCTGGCCGATCTGGTGCCCTGGCTCCTTCTTCTTCTCGACATCGTCATCATCCTGATCGCCGGCGCGTACGTTGCGACGAACCGCAACCCGTCGTCGGCGATCGCCTGGATCTTGATGTTCGTCTTCCTCCCGATCATCGGGATCCTCTTCTTCCTGCTGATCGGCAGCCCGAAGCTGCCGCGGTCGCGCAAGCAGAAGCAGGCCGAGGTCAACAAGCTCTTCGTCGAGCGGACCGAGGGGCTGCACCTGGTCAGCCGAGAGGACGACTGGCCCGACTACCTGGCATCGATGGTCCGGATGAACCGCCGGCTGGGCGCCCTGCCGATGGTCGGCGGCAACCACGCGACCCTGAACGGCGACTACGTCGGATCGTACGACTCGATGATCGCCGACATCGACCAGGCCGAGAAGTGGGTCAGCGTCGAGTTCTTCATCCTGGTGATGGACAAGGTCACCGAGCCGTTCTTCGCCGCCCTCGAGCGGGCCTGCCAGCGAGGCGTGAAGGTGCGGGTGCTGTCCGATCACGTCGCCCAGATCGGTTACCCCAACCGCAAGGAGGCGGTCCAGCGGTTCAAGGACATGGGTGCCGAGTACTACCCGATGCTCCCGATCAACGTGTTCAAGCGAGAGTGGCGCCGGCCCGATCTCCGCAACCACCGGAAGATCGTCGTCGTCGACGGCGTCGTCGCGCACACCGGCTCGCAGAACGTGACCGATCGCAGCTACAACAAGCCGAAGAACGTCCAGCGCGGTCTGCAGTGGCAGGAGCTGATGATGCGGGTGCACGGCCCGGCCGTGCGGGAGCTGGAGGCCGTCTTCGCCAGCGACTGGTACGCCGAGACCGACGAGCTGCTGTTCCTGAACACCACCCCGGTCGTGCTGGCGCCGGACGATCCGACGGCGCTGGACATGCAGGTGCTGCCGAGTGGTCCGACGTATGACAACGACAACAACGCAAAGCTGTTCGCCGCACTGATCCACAACGCTCGCAAGCGGGTCAGCGTGACCAGTCCCTACTACGTCCCCGACGAGTCCATCCAGCGGGCGATGGTGACGGCGGCCAGCCGCGGACTGAGCGTGGAGCTGTTCGTCTCCGAGGTGAGCGACCAGTTCATGGTGTACCACGCCCAACGGTCCTACTACGAAGAGCTGCTGAGGGCGGGCGTCCGGATCTACATGTACCCGCCGCCGTACATCCTGCACGCCAAGCACCTGTCGTTCGACGATGATGTCGCCCTGATCGGCACCAGCAACCTCGACATCCGCTCGCTCAGCCTGCACATGGAGCTGATGGTGCTGGTGGAGGGCAACCAGTTCGTCGACGACATCCGCAAGGTCGAGGACGACTACCGGTCCAAGAGCAAGGAGATCCTGCTCGCCGAGTGGTTGAAGCGGGCGAGGTCGGAGAAGCTCTTCGATAGCCTCATGCGCCTGACCTCGTCGCTGCAGTAGCCGGGGCTCGGAACCCATCCACCTCCCCTTCTTCATTCGCCCGCCCGGTCAGGCGAATGGGCACGGGTGCGACCCGATCCGGCCACATTCGGACGCCCGGGCGGGCGAATGGGTGGCTCCGACCCGATCCAGCCCCATTCGCCCGCCCGGGCAGGCGAAATGGGCACGGGTGCGACCCGATCCAGCCACATTCGGACGCCCGGGCGGGCGAATGGGTGCCGTACGGGTGCGACCCGATCCGGCCACATTCGGACGACCGGGCGGGCGAATGGGTGCCGTGCGGGTGCGACCCCATCCGGCCACATTCGGACGACTGGGCGGGCGAATGGGGCGGGCGTGCCGAGGCGGGCGGCCCGGCGCGGGCGGACAGGCGGCTGAGCACGGGTGGCGGCTGAAGGGCTCGTACCCGCCACCGGCTCAGGTCTCGGAGTCGCGCCAGGAGTGCTCGGGGCGCCAGCCGATCAGCTGGTGGGCGCGGGAGATGTCCCAGGCGCCGCCGGTCTCGCCCAGCTCGCGCCGGATCTCGATCTCGGGCGCATGGCAGGCGAGCAAGTCCCCCAAGGGCTCCAGCGCGAGTGCGTCGCCGGCCACCACGTGCAGCGCGGCGAACCCGTACGGAGCCCTTGCCGCCGTCTCCAGGGCCAGTCGACAAGCGCGGGCGGCGTCGCGGTCGTCGACGTACGCCCACAGGTTGCGGCGTTCGGACTCGCCGGGCTCCTCGCCCCTCACCGCCGCATTGTTCAACTGGGCCGCCCGAGACGCGACCCAGGCGAACCGGAGTGCTGCGACCGACATGTCGTAGCGGCGGCAGAACATCCGCGCGGTCGCCTCGTCGGCCTCCTTGGACAGCGCGTACGGGTCGGTGGCCCGCATCGGGTGGTTCTCGTCGACGGGCACGTACAGGGCTCGGAGCTCGATCGGGGCGAAGGCCATCCCGTACGCGGAGATGCTGGAGGCGATCACCACCCGTCGGATCGACTGCGACGCGGCTGCCTGCAGGGCAGCGAACGTCGCCGAGGTGTTGTTGACGAACACCAGCTCATCGGGATGCTGGTAAGGCGCCGGGATCGCCGCCAGGTGCACCAGTCCGTCACAGCCATCCAGCGCGGCAGCGAGGTTACCGACGTCGGCATCGGTCCAGCTGACCGCTCGAAACGCTGGGTGATCGGTTCGCGGCGGCAGCCGGTCGAGCCCGACGACCTCGTACCCCGACTCGAGCAGATCGGCGACCACGGCGTGACCGATGAGCCCGGAGCTGCCCGTTACCGCGATCCGACCCGCCGAGCTCACCTCGGGCGCGCTCACTTCTTCCGAGCCGTGCCGAAGATGCTGCGGACGATCTCCCGCCCGGCCGTACGAGCGAAGTCCTTGAAGACACCCGAGGAGGCGACTTGCTCGATCACGCTCTTCTCCTGCCGACGACTGCGAGATGCGGGCTGGTGTGCCTCCCGCTCGGCCCGGGCGGCCTCCCGCTCGGCCTCCTTACGCCCCTGCTCGTCGAGCTTCGCGCGTTCCTTCGCATCCAGCTCCGCCTGCTTGGCCGCTTCGGCGGCCTGCCGCTCGCTCTCGGCAGCGGCCGCACCGGCCTCGAGCTTGCGGGCCAGCATCTCCTGGGCGGAGTCGCGGTCGATCGCCTGCCCGTACTTGCCCATCAGCGCCGACTGAGCCACCCCCGGCCGCAGCGACTCCTCGGGGATCGCCGCCATCAGCGACAGCGGCGCTCGCATCCGGGTCCAGGCGACCGGGGTCGGCGAGCCGTCGGGATCCATCACCGTGACGATCGCCTCGCCGGTACCGAGCTGCTGCAGCGTCTCGGCGAGGTCGTAGTGCGACTTCGGGAAGGTCTGCACGGTTTGCTTGAGGGCCTTCACGTCGTTCGGGGTGTGCGCCCGGAGCTGGTGCTGGACTCGCGATCCGAGCTGCGCCAAGACGTCGTCGGGTACGTCCTTCGGCGTCTGGGTGACGAAGAAGATGCCGACGCCCTTCGACCGGATCAGCCGCACGGTCTGGGCGATCGCGGCCAGGAACGCCTTCGACGCGTCGTGGAACAGCAGGTGCGCCTCGTCGAAGAAGAAGACCAGCTTCGGCTTGTCGATGTCCCCGACC
Source organism: uncultured Actinomycetota bacterium (assembly GCA_963797165.1). Taxonomy (GTDB): domain Bacteria; phylum Actinomycetota; class Actinomycetes; order Propionibacteriales; family Propionibacteriaceae; genus Microlunatus. Next base: position 15,041 of record CAWCOM010000002.1, on the reverse strand, counting down.
TCGGGCAGGTCGGAGAAGAGGTCGGCGAGCAGCCACATCAAGAAGGTGGAGAACAGGGCCGGCCGCTCCTGCAGGTTGGGCAGCTCGAGCAACGACACGATGCCGCGCCCGTCGGGAGTGACCCGGAGCAGATCGGCGGTGTCGAACTCCGGCTCACCGAAGAACGCCTCCGCACCCTGGTCGGAGAACGTGATCAAGGTCCGGAGAATCACTCCCGCCGTCGCCGCACTGAGGCCGCCGATGGTCTTCAGCTCGGCCTTGCCCTGATCGCTGGTCAGGTGCTGCAGGACCGATCGCAGATCGGCGAGATCGAGCAACGGCAGGCCTTGGGTGTCGGCGTAGTGGAACACCAGACCCAGCGACGACTCCTGGACCGCGTTGAGGCCTAGTACCTTCGCCAGCAGCGTCGGGCCGAAGCTGGTCATCGTCGCTCGCAGCGGTACGCCCACGCCCTGGCCACCGAGCGCGTAGAACTCGGTCGGGCAGCCCTGTGGCTGCCAGTCCTGACCGATCTTCTTCGTTCGCGCGAGGAGCTTCTCGCTGGATTGCCCCGGGGCGGCGATGCCGGACAGATCTCCCTTGATGTCCGCGGCGAAGACGGGTACTCCCGCTGCGGAGATCTGTTCGGCCATCAGCTGCAACGTCTTGGTCTTGCCGGTGCCGGTGGCACCGGCCACCAGACCGTGCCGGTTGAGCATGCTGAGCGGAATGCGTACGACCGCCTGCGGGACTGGTTCGTCGTCCTCCATCAGTACGCCGAGCTCGATCGCCGCCTCGTCGAACGTGTAGCCCTTGATGATGGCGTCGATCTCGGGCGACAGCTCGGCCGCCGGCGCCGGACTATCGGCGGGCGGCTGGGCAGAGGTGTCGACGGCGAGGGGGTCAACGGTGGGCTCGGTCACGAGTGAAGCCTCTCGGGAGTGAGGAGCGATTCCGGCCGACACGCTTCATCGTCGGCTGGAATCGTGTCGAACGAGCGAGACCTGGCGGAACTCATGACCGCGGAGCGCGGAGCGCGACAATCAAACACGGTCACGAGTGAAGCCTCTCGGGAGTGAGGAGCGATTCCGGCCGACACGCTTCATCGTCGGCTGGAATCGTGTCGAACGAGCGAGACCTGGCGGAACTCATGACCGCGGAGCGCGGAGCGCGACAATCAAACACGGTCACGAGTGAAGCCTCTCGGGAGTGAGGAGCGATTCATCGCGACACGCCCTTCCGTCGTGATGAATCGTGAGGCGCACGAGATGGCGCACCCCTCATGTGCCAAATCGTAACGATGTCGATTTGCCAGGCGTGTTAGAACCTCGACTAGGGTGACACAGTGATTTTCAAGCGGGTCGGTGACCAGCGGCCGTACCCGGACCATGGGTATGTCCAGAAGCAGTGGGCTGCCATTGCACCTCACCAGGTCCGACTCGACCAGCTCGTCACCACCAAGCGGACTCTTGATCTCGAGGCACTGCTCGAGGAGGACTCCACGTTCTATGGTGACTTGTTCGCGCATGTCGTCGCATGGCGTGGCGATCTGTATCTCGAGGACGGGCTCCATCGGGCACTCCGGGCGGCCCTGCAGCAGCGTCAGACGATGCACGCCCGCGTACTGGAACTGAAATAGCCGTCGTCAAAACCAGGTAGGCTCGCGCGCACGACGAGGGAGTCGGCAAGGAAGGCAAGGATTCGCCGGTGTTAGGACGCATCTTCAGGATCGCCCGCACCCCGATCACCCTGCTCATCTTGTTGGGCATCCTGTGCTACGGGGCGTACTGGGGCTATACCAACGTCCTTGCCGCCGTGCCGCCACCGGCGCCCACCCCGTGCGTCGATCAGTCCGTCCAGGGCGGACAGCTCAAGTCCAGCCAGGTCACCGTGAACATCTTCAACGGCGGCGATCGGAAGGGACTGGCGGGCGACGTCGCGCGCTCCTTGCGCGCCAAGGGCTTCAAGGTCGGCAAGACCGACAACACCGCCGAGAAGGTCCAGCAGACGATCATCATCGGCTCGGCCGCGAACAACCCCGAGGTCTTGTTCGTCAAGACGTTCTTCAAGGGGGCCACCGTCCGTAGCGACAAGCGGGCCGACCACTCGGTCGACATCTTGGTCGGCAACAAGTACGGCGGATTCAACACCAAGGCCAAGACGACGTACGCGGTCAAGGCCTCCACCGTCTGCCTCCCGCCGCAGCAGACGGCCTCGCCGAGCACCGAGCTCGGCGGCTAGAGGCGATCACCGGGTCGCTCCGGTGGTCACCTCGATTCCGTTGTCGAACCGAACTGACCACTGGAGATCCACACAGGAGATCCACACAGGCCGCCGGCCGCCTCAGCCGAGCCGTTCCGGCCGCGGATTGGGGTGCCGGCGGTGCCCTTGCCGCCAGCGAGCGAGCCGACCACCACGGCCGAGCTCGCGCAGACGGTCCTCGGTCACCTGGCGCTGTGCTTCCGGGGTCACGATCAGCAGCTCGTCGCCGACCTTGATCCGGTCTCGGCCGGCCGGGGAGAAGGCCTGTTGATCACGGATGAGTAGCGATACGACGGTGTTGGGGGGCAGCCGGAGCTCGGTCACCTCGATGCCGGCGAGTCGCGACCCTTCCGGGATGCGTACCTGCAGCAGGTCCGCGGAGATCTTGTCCAGCGGCGCCACCTCTACCTCGACATCACGGGTCGCGGCGTGATCGATCAGTCCGAGCCTGCCGGCGAAGAACGGCAGGGTGGGTGCCTGCAGACAGGTGAACACCACGACGAACACCAGGACGACGTTGAACAGCAGATCCGATTTCGCCACGCCCACCGACACCGGGATGGTCGCGAGCACGATCGGCACGGCGCCGCGCAACCCGGCCCAGGACAAGAACGCCTGTTGCCGCAGTGGTATTCGAAACGGTGAGGCGGAGACCAGCACCGACACCGGACGCGCCACGAGGGTCAGGAAGAGCCCGGCCGCGACCGCGATCCCCGCCTGCTGCAGCGTCACCAGCTGCGGCTGCGCGAGGAGGCCCAGCATCACGAACAGCCCGATCTGCGCGATCCACCCGATGCCCTCGACGAATGACCGGGTGGCTGCCCGGTGCGGCAGCTGGGCGTTGCCGAGCAACAGCGCGCACACGTAGACGGCAGCGAATCCGCTGGTGTGGATCTTGGCGCCCACTGCATACGTGAACACGGTCCAGACCAGGGCGGCGAGCGGGTAGAGGCCGGAGGAGGGCAGCGCGACCCGGCGCAGGATCGCCACCCCCAACCACCCGAGGCCGAGCCCGATCAGCACACCACCGGCCAGCTCCACGGCGATCAGCGCAACGACCCCGAGGATTCCCAGCGGCCCATCGGCCGGCGGTCCCGACGTCGCTGCCGTGCTCGCCAGCGCCACGATCAGTACGGTTGGAGCGTCGTTCAGACCGGACTCGGCCTCGAGCGCCCCGCGCAGCCGGTGCGGGATGGGAACGTTACGCAGCACCGAGAACACCGCGGCGGCGTCGGTCGGCGAGGTGACCGCACCGAGCAGCACCGAGATCCACAGGTCCAGATCCAGGACGAAGTAACAGAAGGCCGTCATCAGCGCCACGCTGATCGCGATGCCGCCGGTGGCCAGCACCGCCGCAACGCCGATCGACGGTCTGATGTCGGTCCACTTGGTGGTCAGACCGCCCTCGGCAAGAATGACGACCAGTGCTCCGAAGCCGAGCGCCCGGGCCAGGTCCGGATCGTTCAAGTTGAGACCCATCGGCCCCATCGCCATCCCGAGAGCCAGGAACAGCAGCAGCGACGGCAACCCGATCCGAGAGCCCAGGCGAGCGGCGAGAATCGCCGCGATCAGCACGATGGCACTCACCAGGAGAATGCCGTCGAGGTCGATCATGCGCACATCCTTCCGGATCCGTCGGCCTGGCGGGACATGCGTTCACGGTCGTAACCTGGTCGCACCAGGTTGTGCGGAGGAGGTGAGACCCCGTGCCGCGTCAACCCCGAGGCGCCGCGCGGATGCAGCTGATCGACTGCGAATCGCTGCCCACGCCCGATTCGAGCGCGCTCCTACGCCGCGTCGCCGCCGAGGCCCTCATTCTCCAGGACGAGGCCGAGGCAGTGCTGACCGGCATCGCCGACGGCGATCAGCTCGGCATCGCCGCGCCTCGCGGCGGCCCGCTGATCCGCCGATTCTTCGCACTCTCCGACGAGCTGCCCCGAGTCGTCGCAGATCCCCGGCAGAGTCAGCTGGCTGAGTCCCTCCGCACGATCCTGGTTCACCATGCCATGCAGCTGTCGACGGCGCTGGACTTCCTCGCGGTCAGCTGGCGCTCGGACATGATCGCTCAACAGGTCGCCCGGATGGGAGGACTCGGAGAGCCCGCCGCACTGCTCGAGGCCTACTACCGCGAGCTGCGCGAGATCGCCTGACGCGTCCTGCCGAGCAGCCGACGTACGATCGGCCGCCGAGAATTATGTCGACAGAGAAATTTGCGGTTCCTAGATTGTCCTGGTGACTCGTGCCGGGCGGTCGTGGCTTGCGCTACTGGCCCTGCTTGCCCTGACGGCGGCGGCTCTCGTCGTGCTGCCGAGTCAGCGGGCAGCTGCCGCAGCCGGTGACTTGCGGCTCACACTCACCCAGGACGTGGCCAGCAGCCGGATCGGCACGCCGCTGACGCTCACCGCGACCTTGTTCCAGGACGACGGAGACGGCGGCAGCACTCCCGTCGCCGGTACGTGGGCCGTCGAGTTCTCCGGCACGGGCGATGGAGGCTGGCGGAGCGGACCGGTGCCGACCGTGGACGGGCGGGCGACGTACGGCCGGACGGCTCCGGTGGGACAGCAGGAGACCGTTACCGCGACGCTGGTCGCCGCAGGGTGTTCGGCGGCAGTCTCCAACGCGGTCACCCATACCTGGTGGGTGCCCCAGCTGAAGCTCACGCCGGTCGACGGTGCCAACACGGCCGTGAACGGCTCGGCCACCCTCGCCGTGGACCTCACCCACGACGGGACGGGGATTCAGGGCACCGTGCTCGTCAACGTCGATGTCACGGCGTACACCCAGAATCCGGTGCCGGCCTCGCACCGGTTCGAGGTGCACACCGACGCGAACGGACACGGGGTGACTGACTCCTGGCCCGGCAACCAGACGACCATGGAGCTCGTCACGGCCGTCGAGGAGACGACGATCTCGCCGGCGAGGGCATGGACCACCCACCGGTTCGGCGGCGCCGGAAGCTTCGCGCACCCGGAGCTCAGCGTGAAGTCGGTGTCGGTACGCGCCGGCACCACGGTCCACGCCGAGGCCCAGTTCGGGCACGCCGAGTTCATCGTGAGCAATGGTGCGGTCACCTGGAGCGATCCGCCCAGCACTCCGGAGACCACGGACAGCCTCGGCCACACCACGCACGACTACCGGCGGAGTTCCGCCAGTGCCTGGGCGATCGCGGTCTTCTCGGCCACAGAGGGCATGGAGGGCACCGCCGGCGTGTGGTGGGTGCCCACGATCACCCTCTCGGCGCCGAACAGGTCATCGATCACCGGGGAACGGTTCACCCAGACGGCCGTGGTGAGCCATGACGGCCGGCCCGTCCCGGGCGCGACCCTGCACTTCGCCGTCAGCTCCGACAGCGCCGACCCGGAGCCACAGGACGTCGTCACGGATGCCAACGGCGTGGCCGCGTTTTCCTGGACCCGCAACCAGCCGGGCACCGACACCGTGACCGTCGACGAGATCACTGCCGGCGTGACCGACGCACCGAGCGTGGCGACGACACACGTCTGGACCGAGGCACCGTCCGCGCCGATCGAGGTCACCACCCGGCAGAGCGGCGGCTCCGGACGAGCCGGTACGTCCGTCGACGTCGCCGCACACGTGGCGATGGGAGCGGACGCGCTGACCGACGTACCTGTGACCTTCACCGACGACCTCGGCAATCGGCTCGGCGGCGACTCCACAGATCGGGCCGGCGACGCGGAGATCAGGTATACGAACCGGCGGGTCGGGACGGAACGGATCACCGTCAGCGCCTCGCTGGGCGACTGCCGGATCCGCGCTGCGTCGCTGGACATCGACCGCTGGGTGCCGACCTTGGATCTGGCGCCGAAGAACGCCACCTCGACGGCCGGCGGCGCCGTGTCGATGACCGCCACGTTGAAGCACGGCGCCGATCCCGTCGTCGGTGAGACGATCGACGTCACCAGTCACAGTACGAGCTGCACCCTGGACGACCTCACACCGTCCGCCAGCACCGACTCCCGCGGCGAAGCCACCGTCACCCTCACCCGGGCGACTCCGAGCGTCGACGCCGTCATCGCCGTCGACCGCACGACCGCCGTCGCGGCTGTTCCGCGGGCGACGACGCACACCTGGGGGCAGCGCCCGGATCCGCCGCTGGTCGTCAGCCTGGACCGCACGTCGGCCGGCGACCGGGTGGGGACCGATGCGACCGTACGCGTGCAGGTCACGAACGCCGGGAAGGCTGCTTCGGGTGCGGAGGTCACTGTGCTGGGCCTGGCCGCCGATCCGATCCGACTGCCGACGGCCGACGCGGACGGCCGGACCAGCTACTCCTATCGGCGCGACATGCCGCAGACCGAGACGATCGTCGCGACCGCCGCGCTCGGCTGCGACTCGTCCAACCCCAGCACGAAACGGCACGAGTGGTGGGCTCCCGTGCTTCGACTCACCCCGCACCGGGACAGCGCCACGACGGGGACGACGGCACATGCCGTCGCCGTGCTGAGCCACGGCCGGGACGCGCTGAGCGGCGCGGCGATCGACTTCACCGTTTCAGGGTCGAGCGGTCCGGCGCTGGACCGGCCAAACGTGCGAACGGACGACCGGGGACGCGCCGAGATCACCTGGACCCGCCAGCGGCCGGGCACCGACACGATCACAGCAGTCGAGGAGGCCAAGGTCCTGCCCGCGACCGACCGGTCCGAGCAGGAGTGGACCACACCTCCCGACACTCGCCGGCTCACGCTCGATGCCACACCCGAGCGCAGCAGCGGATCTGTCGGAAGAGACTTCAGCGTCGACGCCAGCACCGAGCTGGGCGGTGTGCATACCGCCGGCGTCCTGATCCGGCTGCATGCGAGCATGCCCGGCGCATCGGACGTCGACCTGGCCGACGAGACCTCGTCCAGTGGGAAGTCCGCGTTCCGGTATCGGCGCGACATCCCCGGAACCGAGGTGATCACCGTCACCGCGACGTACGGCGACAAGTCGGTCCAGCGGACCCTCACCCGAGTCTGGTCTTCACCGTCACCGCCGACCCTGCAGCTGAGCGTCACTCCGCCCGACAGCTCGTCGACGATCGACACCAGCGCGCACCTGAACGCTCACCTGACCGTGGGTCTGCAGCCGGCCGCCAATGTCATGGTCGACTTCACCGCCCGGCTGGCCGGGCAGCCCGACATCAGCGGCCGCGGCCTGACGACCGTCGCCGGCGACGCGACGTTCGACTGGATTCGCCCGGCGACCGGCGTCGAGACGATCACCGTACGGGCTGTGGTCGACGGCCGGTCCGTGACGGAGACGGTCCGGCACACCTGGACCGACCGGCCGACGCAGCAGTCGACTTCGCCGACTCCGACGTCGCCGAGCCCGACGCCGACTCCGACCCCCACGCCGACTCCTCCCCCAACACCTACTCCCACCCCGAAGGTCAAGGCCCCGACCGACCCCACCACGACCGCCGTGACCGGACCGGAGGTCGGTGCGCCGGGTGGCGACCTCGCGGTGGGCGGGTCGGGCTGCCGACCCGGTCAGACCGTGCGCATCTACCTCGGCCGTACACAGCTCGGCACCACCACGGCCGCCCGCGATGGGACGTTCAGCCTGCGCGCCGCCGTGCCAGAGCTCCCGCTCGGGCGCTACACGCTGCACACCAGTTGCGGCCGGACGACCGGCGACCCCAACGTCGACATCACCCGGCCGCAGGTCGACCGGGGTGCGGGGCAGATCGCCGCCGCCGGCATCACCACCGGTTCGACTTTCTTGTTCTTCCTGCTCATCGCCAAGTCGATCGTCTCGTTCCTGCCGTCTCGGCGCGGTTGGTGATCGTGACCCTCCGCTCGGGATTCGGTGGAGCACCGCGCTCACCTCGTCGCCAACTGGTCCCGAGGATGTCTGATCGTCGCCACTGGTCGAGGTTCGCACGATGCGGTCACATGGCGCGTGGTCCCCGACCCCGGATTCGTTCGCCGCTGCCGATTGATCTGAGTTGGATGTCTACGTCTGATCGAGTGCGTTCGGCCCTAGGGAAAATGCCTAGTTGTCGGCCAACGTCGCGTTGATCTCGGCTCGCCCCGCGACGCGGCCGCTCAGCTGTTCAGCCGTTTCAGCTGTTCAGCTGTTCAGCGGGCGGCGGTAACCGGGACGACCGGCCGTGCCAGCCGCAGTCAGCACTCCACGGCCGATGGCTCCCGCGACCCGCGCCAGCGTCGACGCCGGTTCACCGGAGATCTGGGGCGGCATGACCACGACCGGACAGGCAACGGCATAGAGCAGGCGGTGTGCGAACATCGGCCCGGCCAAGAGCTGGCGTGGAGCGTCGACGACCAGCAGATCGGCGTCGCCGGCTGCCTCGACCAGGACGGCGAACTTGCCACCGTGGACCAGTCGGATCTCCGCCGCGTTGCCTTCCCCCAGGGTCTTGTTGACATCTTCCTCGAGCGACCGCCTGGCTTCCGCCTCGACGTCAGCCTGGCGGTAGATCCGGCCGGGTGCAGTGCCCGAGGGCGTGGCCTGGGGGTTCGGCATCCGCCAGGCCCGGACAGCGACGACCCGCCCGTGGTTGGCGCTGGCCTGGGCATCGGCCCACGCCAGCGCCGCGGGCGACTTGGACGTCGAGCTCACTCCGACCACGACCGTGTACGGGCGGTCGGTTCTGGCTCGGTCTGAACCGATTGTGTCCGCACCGTTCTCGCCCGCACCGTTCTCGCCCGCACCGTGTTGGTGCACGTCGGAGCCGGCGGAATCCGGCTGATCCTGAACCGACTGACCTGGGATCGACTGACCTGGGATGGACTGATCCGGGATCGACTGATCCGGAACTGGTTGGTCACTCATCACGCGCCTTCCTAGACCGGCAGCTTGGTGATCTGGTTGCCCTGCGCGTCGTAGCTGCTGAGCGGCGGGGCGATGTCCTCCAACGCCTTGCCCTCCGCGTCGACGCCGAACTTGAAGGCCACCAACCCGCCGAAGAGCATGATCGCCGAGGCCATCATGTAGCCCCAGAACAGCGGGCCGCGAGCCGCTCCGTCGCCGATCAGGGCGCCGAAGATCAGCGGGCCGACCGCGCCGAAGCACTGGGCGATGGAGAAGAAGTACGAGATGGCCTGCCCGCGGACCTCCAGCGGGAAGATCTCCGACACCGTCAGGTAGCCGGCGGAGGCGCCGGCCGAGGCGAAGAAGAACGAGACGCACCAGAAGGCGGTGAGCGACCCGGCCGTCAACAAGTCGGCGTTGAAAAACACCGCCGACAGGGCCAGGACGATCGCGGCCAGCGAGTAGCAGCCGCCGATCATCTTCCGCCGGCCCACCGTGTCGAAGAACCGGCCGAGCACCAGCGGACCCAGCAGATTGCCGATCGCGAACGGGAAGAAGTACAGCGCGGCGCTGGACGGGGTCTTGCCGAAGAAGTTCTGCAGCACCAGTGGCGAGGTGAAGAAGATCGCGTTGTACAAGAAGGACTGTGTGATCATCAGGGTGAGACCCAGGAAGGTCCTCGTCGGGTACATCTTGAAGAAAACGTACGCAAGCTGCTTGGGCTTGAGTCCTTCGTGCGCCTTGATCCACCAGGCCTCTGAGTCGTCGATCTTCGGCAGCTGCTTGCCCTCGGCCTGCACATCTCGTTCGATCTGCGCGACGATCTCCTCCGCCTCGGCCGACTGGCCGTGCGTCACCATCCACCGCGGGCTCTCCGGAATATGCCTGCGCAGGAAGATGATGATCAGTCCGAGCACCGGGCCGATGAAGAAGGCGATCCGCCAGCCGACGTTCTCGGGGAAGCGGGTGGTGTCGAGCAGCCAGTAGCTGCCGAGAGCGCCCAGCATGGCGCCGGCCCAGTAGGTGCCGTTGATGGCCAGGTCCACCCGACCTCGGAACTTGCCCGGGATCAGCTCGTCGATGGCGGAGTTGATCGCAGAGTATTCACCGCCGATGCCCATGCCGGCGATGAATCTGAAGATGTACAAGAACCACACCGTGGGGGACAGGCCGGCGACGGCGGAACCGATCAGGTAGACCGCAAGGGTGACGATGAACAGCCGTTTGCGGCCCAGCTTGTCGGTGAGACGGCCGAAGATCAGCGCGCCGCTGACCTGACCGAGCAGGTAGATGGTGGAGGTCAGACCTACCTGGGCGGAGCTCATGCCCAGCGTCTTGGCATATCCGGCGGAGGCCACCAACTGGATCTCGAGACCGTCGAGGATCCAGGCCGTACCCAGCCCCAGGATCACCATCCAGTGAAAGCGTGCCCACGGCATCCGATCCATTCGGACGGGAATCAGGCTCTTGACTGGCCGTTCCTCCACCTCAGCTGATGACATCGGCGCTCCTTCGAGTCGAAATGGGTCCGAATCGGTCCGCGAAGACCATCCGAACTGTCGTCGACATCGATACCCATAGCACCACTACCAAACACACACCAATAGCTGGTGTTCGGGGCGGTCGCGGCGAGGGGCGGTCGCGGTCAGGACCACGCCGGCCCTGCCTCGTGGCGGGACCGGCGTTTCGCCTTGTCAGACTGGCGGTGGCGGCGGGATTTGAACCCGCGGAGGGTTGCCCCTCACGCGCTTTCGAGGTCTGCCATCAGGCCCCGGGAGCAATTCTTGCAAAGGTGTCAGGCGTGGTCGGCACATGTATATCGTGGGCAAACTGCACCGAACGATCCCGGATGAGACTGCGGCTGAGACTGATTGGCCACCCTGGAGGACCGATCCGAGCTGAGCGGTACTAGTCGCTTCGTAGCCGTCATATCCATAGGTATCGATCAACGGTGCAACACCGTCCGACATCCTGTGTCCTGCGGTCGCATGGTTGGGAAACGTCCGTGCGGTGCCGGCTAGGCACGCAATCGAAGCTGACACGTGGTTTCCAGGATGGCTCCCTGTGAACTCTCGTTGCGAGCGGCCGGGCATGGGCGCCACGGGGGCGTTGCTGCGCTTGCAGGCGGGCCAACGCCATGCCGGGAATCAACTCATGACAGCCTGCGCGGCGTGCATATGGGGCAGTGGCACTCATCGCGCGTTATCAGCTTGGGAAATGCCTCCACGCCGGCCGTTGAGCCTGATGGGAGCGCGGTTGTCGACCGCGAGTGACCGCTGGTGACCGACGCTCTGGGCACGTTCGGGGCACTCGGACGTCCGCTGTTCGATTATCTGCGCTACCTTCTGATCCGTAGGTCCGGGCAAGACTCCGGAAGCGTCCATCCTCGTCCGCCGACCGCGCCAACCGTGCCGGCTCGGCCGCCGTCGATCGGGTGGGCGCGGGACGCGTTGCTGTCACGACTGCTGTCAGCGTGACCTTCTCCTTGCGAAGGCTGCGGATCGGCGCCGCCGAGCCTCCACTGACCGGTGCATCCGCTGCATGATGTGCAGCGCGGTGCTAGCGGATGCGATGCGGGGGGCACAAGCGGGGGCACCGCCCGGTCGCGGCATCGGAGTGTTCTGTGTCAGAGCAGGCGGCGTTCAAACTCATGGTGACGATCTAGCCGGGTTGAGCTGTCGGTCTGAGAGGATCTCGTTGAGGGTCATCCGGCGGGGTCGGGTGACGGCGAAGGCGATGACGTCGGCGACGTCTTCGGCGGTGATGGCGAGTTCGGCATACAACTGTTCGGTGTCGGTTTCACGTCCGCCACCTGGCCGGTGCTGTTGTTCTGCTCGGACACGGAGGTCTCCTCGATCGTGGTTGAGCGCTCAGTCGGCGAAAGTCGCGTTTGGCGACCTGGATGGCCGACATGGCCTTGGGCCAGCCTGGCGTGAGCCTTTGGTGCCGCCGAGGCTGGCTTCGAAGCGTGGTTTGCCGGTGTCATGATGATTCCTGGCGTGTGCCGGGTAGCGACGTGAGCACGGAGGGCTGTCGTGGGCTTGTTTGGGCGAAGAGGGGAAAGCCGGCGCTTGGGTCCGCGTCGAGGTCGCCTGTCCGGTTCGAGGGCGTGGGCGGCTTCAGAACTGGTTACCGACGGAACTGTGGTGTTCGCGATCCGGGCTGACGGGACGGTGTACTCATGGCGGCCGCCGGAAAATGTCTATCCGGACCCCGCGATACTCGGGCAGGGGGACAACCCACGACCGTCACAGCGGCTGGTCCGATCGTTGGGGCGTCGGGGATCCGGGACATCTACATCGGAGGGTCGGGGTCGCTGGCGCTCGGGGGTGGGGGCGACGTGTACGCGTGGGGGATTGGACCGCCGTTCGCTCCGAGCAGTGATGCTGTTGCCAGCCGGCCGTGGCGGGTTGAGTTGCCACGTGTGCAGCGGCTATACCTGACTTCGGAAGTGTCGTTGCGGTGACCAAAGGCGGCGCCGTATACACCTGGGGGGAGAACGGAAACGGGCAGTTGGGCCTGGGTGACACTGAGGACAGGTTGACCGGTCCTCGTGCCAGAGCTGGAGCGTGTGGAGGAACTCTTCAACGTGTGGGGTGAGCCGTACCATGGAGATCTGCTCTACGCCTCGACCGCAGACGGCCGACTGTACGAGTGGAGGGCCCGGAATCCCCACACGTCCATGAGTCCAACGGTTCCGACCGTGGTCCCTGGGATTCCCGGGGCGAAGACGCGTGAAGGAATTGGGGCGACTCAGCGGCGGCTGGCGCGCGACTTGAAAGGATCTCCTCCGTCATGTCTGCGGAGGGCTGGATCATCGCGGTCGGGACTGATGGTGACCTATACCGCTGGCGTCCCGGTCGCCTGGGCGGGCTCTGGAACCTCGGGGAGCCTGCGGGCCAGCGCCCTGCGGCGGAGCGACTGGGTGTGGCCAACGTCCGGCAGTGGGATGGTGGGGTTTACGCAGTCGACGGTGACGGGGCAGTGTGGACTTGGGGTCGAGGCTCACGGCGTTCTTGGGCTGGACAGCTCGGTCAGCGTTGCCCTCCCCACCAGGATTCCCGGTCTTGAAAATGTCCTGCATCTGTCGGAAGGCCGCGGTGGTGTGCTTGCCGTGACCCGGGACGGTTCGGTGTGGGCGTGGGGCTCGAACAAGGACGGACGTCTCGGGGTGGGCGACACCAGGCCGCGGCCTCGCCCAGTGCGTGTGCCGGGTTTGTCGAATATCCGGACCGTCGTCCGTGACAACGGTGCGGCCTGGTACGCGATCGACGGCTCAGGCCGGTTGTATTCGTGGGGCCCGAACATCTTCGGGCGGTTGGGTGTTGGCGATGAGGGCGAGCGTCTCTCTCCGACCCTGGTTGAGGGTGTTCCTCCTGTTGACCACATGGCGATGCTCACGATGTGGTCGGCATCTGCGGTCACGACCGACGGTGAGCTCTGGTCCTGGGGTCGCCTACGGCAGGTGAGTTGGGTGTCGGCAGCCGGAACGAACTGGTGCTCCGCCCGAAACGGGTCCAGGGCCTGTCCGGGGTTACTGCAACGTACAAACACTCGTACATGCGGTTGGCGCTGACGTCGACAGGCCACATCTTCCGGTGGGGTTGGTGACCCCGTCCGCCCCCGATAGCCCGCCGGGCGCCGGTCGGTGAGCCGAACTCGGAGGACTCCAGACCATCGACATCGATTGATCGCCTGCGCGGACGGGATGTAGCGTTCCCGCCTAAGGTCGGAAAAGGCGAGGCCATCCATCCGCTGAACGGCGCTGAACGACTTCGGATGAGACTGCAACTGAGACGAAGGCCTGCTGCTGTCGGCGCGCGAATCGAGCACAATATTGGAGCCGAGACGGTGGACCAGGTGCTTGCAAAGTGAGCGTTCGTGCCTCCCTGAGGCTCGTCAGTCCGCGATCCGAGAAGCCGCCGGCAAGGTCGGCGCTGGTCCTCGACAGCGTTGCTGCAAGTTGCTGCTGCATCTTCGGCTGGACTGCTGGCCGACAGACTTAAGGAAGGCCCAGGACCCTTCAGCGTGCTCAACGTCCTTCTCCCCAACCAGAAGGTAGCCCCATTCGGCGGCCACCTCGGGCGACGAGTTCACCGTGTTCGTCCACTTGCGGGCGGCTTGGCGCTTCGCGACCACGTCAGCCGTCGAGAGGTCCTTGTCGGCCTTCGTTTCGACGAGCCAGCCGTACCGCTTCCCGTCGATCTCCTCGATCGCGACGAAGTCGGGGTTGTAGCGGCGCCCGTCCGCAGTCCAGTGATCGGCAGGTCGTTGATGTGCAGGCGTGCCCACACGACCACGGTGTCGCCGGCGTCGATGGCGTTCGCGGCCTTGTATTCGAGGCTGGAGTCGAACCAGGCGTGCGTGTAGAGGTTCTTCGCCCAGCCGTTGGGAACGCGACGGTCTTGGAGAACGCGCCGTCGGCGTGGCCGGCTTGCGGGCGCTTGTTTGCCTCGCGGACCTTGTCCAGCGTCACCAGGCCGACGGAGTCGGAGTACGTCACCTGGGCACGTGAGATGGCGGATAGGAGCGACTGGACGGTCGAAGCGAGCCGCTGGCCGCACCTCTCCCCGTAGGCGGAAAGGTAGACCGACGCCTCGGCTCCCATCGCGGTGATGACCCGGTCGACGATCCGTTCGGCTGCCCCGAATTCGAGGGGCCGCGGCTGGACGCCCTTCACAGCCATCACGTAGTTGAGCAGCTGTCGCCTGGAGGTGCTGAGGGGGATGTCTTGGGCCAGGGTGGCGAGGATGTGGTCGGAGGCGGCCTCGGTGTCGGTGACCGCGGTGTTGCCTTCGACCCGGGCGACGATCTTGGTGCGCTTCGACCTCGGAGTTGCTGCTGGATGCGAACGCCCGGCCGAGCTCGTCGAACCTCGTGTAGTCGTTCGTGTCGATGTCGTTCAGCGACACCGCGGCGGCAGTCGGTACGGACCGGATGCGCGGGATGAGGATCGGTTCCCGGTCAGCGACTGGCTCGTACTTGACCTTCTCGGCTATCTGCTCGACGGTCACCTCGGCCTGGTG
>CAWCOM010000001.1:0-2824987 GCA_963797165.1 uncultured Actinomycetota bacterium | reverse complement strand
TGTTCGTGATCGATTTTTGGCCGCTGGTAGCGCTAAGTAGTCATGCCGCCGCTGAGAACAACTCGAGGGCTGATGCAGTCGGTAGCCGAACCCTTGGCGCCTAACTCGTGCAGTGCCCTGCCTATTGGAGGCCCACCACCGTTCGTCTGGCTGGTCGCTTGGCCCGTAACCGTCAAGGGGCGCAGCTTGCCCCGACCAGCCGCCTTCCAATGAGAGGCGCGGAGTCTCCCTACCTTCGGCGTTGAACGTCGATCGTCAATGCGCCGGGGCGCCTACAGCGCCGCCAGGCTTCTCATGAGTTTGGCCAAAGGCGGTGCAAGATCGCTATGACGTCCGCGGTGGATTCCGCTTGCAGTTTACTACTTGATTGATCCTCAACCGGAACACCGTCGTTCGGGGGCACGAGCGACATCGGCGGGCCGCCCTCCTGATGATCGCCTTCAGTTCCGCTAGGTCTCGGCGGCTTCACGAGTGGCATTTCTGCCTCCCATGCCGCCTGATCCACGGCGCATACGAACGCGATCCTTCCCTGATCGGAAAGGAAAGTATGAACCGGCCCATGGACGTGCGACCCATCGAAGTGCTGGATTGACTCAGACATTATGCCTCTCTACTTGCGTAAGACCCTGGCCTGCTCCAGCTGATCAACAAGTGAAGTCTTGTCTGCTTGGGGAAGGCTTGGGTGGTCTTTCACGGATTGTTGTGCCTGCACAATTGCCGCGTTTGCCTCTGCAGTCGCAGCGCGACCGTCACTCGAACCAGCCTTCTGGCCAAAGTAGAAAGCAACGATCGACGTAACCAGTGGCGCTACAATCGCGAGCAGCGCTGTCAGTCGACCGGCAGGGTCGAAGGAACCGCGAAATTGGGGCGTATAGGTGACCTCGTTGGCTGCGCACGTTACGACGACCGTTGGGGACGCCGCCGGCAGCAACGGTGCAGAAGTCGAAGACGTCGGCGATGCACCAGGAGTGGGAATGGCTGTTGGCGACTGCTTCGGGCTTTCCGGAGTCGAAGCAGGAGGCACACTGTCGCCGGGTGGCGGTTGAGCTGGACAGATCAGTTGCGGCGGTACGCTAGGCGCGACATCGGCCACGCGCGGTGGCTGCTTCACAACGACCAGTTGGACGACCACTACTGCCAAGAAAGCAGCCAGAAGTACGCCGCCGACGACCCCGGTCATGACCTGTTCGAAGGTAGGTTTGGCCACGAGTCCTCCCAGGAAGCGACTTCATCTGCACTGGTTCGAGTAAAGCAGGACTTGTCCCTGCTGGCGAGACCATAGTTTCACGAGAATTCGCCGCGCGCGCTCTCGACAATAGGGCTTTGGTGGCTACTCCCAACCTCTCGCGCCAGGCTCCTTGCGGAGCGCGCCTCCCACCGAGCTGACCACATGGCGGCACCTTCGCCAGTTCGGCGCAGCCGAACTGGTTGTGATCTCGTGTGTCAAACACTTATGTGCAAGGTCTCCGCGGATTGGAGTGCAAGCAGTCCTGCTGGCCCATACGATTCGACCGCGGAATAAACTGGCATGTGCAACGCCGAGCTTGAATATTTTTGTCCATAGACCTCTGCTGCTCATGCCTCGGAATCTGGCCTCTGATGAGAACTTCTATTCGACCACCAAGGCGGCCCACCTCGTTGAGTGCCATTCTCCGGCTCTCGATTCCCGGCAAAGCTCATTTGGCCTCGCAAAGGCAAGGCGTGATCAAGAAAGAGGCTGACCTCTCAGCGTGATCATAGCGCAATCGTCGAGATGACACTGGCAGTGTCGACCGAAGCTGATGGCTCCGAACTGCTACGAACCCTAATAGTAGATTTTCGACGCCGAGACCTTCCGGCGGGCGTCGATTGCGGCGAAGGCCAGCTGCTTGGCTGTCCGACTCGCGAGACCTGTCACTCGAGCCGGTAGCTCCTTCATGCGCATTTCCGAGCTCTTGGCGTCGCGATAGCGGATGGCTACGTACACACCCCGGTCACCGTCGTCCGACGCGAGGTAACTGATCAACTGGCTTGCGGGTCATCACAATTGACGGTGTAGCTGGGGTCTGAAACCGCCGGCTTCGAGCAGGCATCGGGCGATGGTATGTCGACCTCGTGGTTATGTTGACCGGCGTCGCGGAGTCCGGTCTCGTCGCGGGATCGGTGGCTGACCGGGTCAACATAACTATTCGCGGCCGTGTCGGCGTTCGCTTGATCTGACCGGGCGGTCGTTGGGATCGCCTGGCTTCAGGGGGGCGTTGGAGACCAATCGCGGTTGACGGGATCGAGTTGTTCAACCTCGCGGCGGTGCCGGTTACCCGCTACCGCTACCGAGGCAACACGATCCCCAACCCCTGGACCCCGCACCACCACGCCACAACGGCAGAAGCTGTGGAGAGCCCGGTGCGATGAGAGTCGCACGCCGGGTTCGGCGAGCGGCCTGGGGAAACGGTCGGGAGCAACCCCGACACCGCGCCCCAGGCCGACTCAACCCGAGGGTGCGGTCGTGCTGTGCGTGGACGAGAAGTCGCAGGTGCAGGCGTTGGCACGCTCCCAGCCGGCGTTCCCGATGATGCCAGGGATGCCGGAGAAGCGGACCCACGACTACATCCGACACGGCGTCACCAGCCTGTTCGCCGCGTTCAACACCGCCGACGGCACCGTGATCAGTTCACTGCACCGGCGACACCGCACGATCGAGTTCAAGAAGTTCCTGACCAAGATCGACGCACAAGTACCCGACGACCTCGACGTGCACCTCGTCTGCGACAACTACGGCACCCACAAGTCCCCGGCGATCAAGAAGTGGCTGGCCGGGCACCCCCGGTTCCACATGCACCACACCCCGACCTACTCGTCTTGGCTGAACCAGGTCTCCGTTAACCGGCCTTCGGGCGGAGGACTCGCCCGGGCTGTCTGAGGTCCCGCATCGGGGCGTCGGCGGCCACCACAGTGGGGTCGAGCTCCTTTGGAGGGTCGGCTATGCAGCAGCGCGTTGTCTCGACCAGCACCGGTCACCGCCTGGAGGG
Source organism: uncultured Actinomycetota bacterium (assembly GCA_963797165.1). Lineage (GTDB taxonomy): Bacteria > Actinomycetota > Actinomycetes > Propionibacteriales > Propionibacteriaceae > Microlunatus. The sequence goes on along the minus strand of CAWCOM010000001.1, from coordinate 2,821,979 downwards.
CGGCGGCGGCGACATCGACCTCGTCAACAGCTTCTTGTCGCATCTGTGGTCACGGGCGTTCTCCCCGGCGACGGTGCGGGCCTATGCCTACGATCTGCTGAACTTCCTGCGGTTCCTGGGCCAGCGGTCTGCCAGGTTCCAGGATGTCGTGGCCACCGATCTGTTCGACTATTTGGACTGGCAGCAGCGGTCGACCCCGAGCACGGCCAAGGTGGTGGGGTTGACCCATCGCCGTGGCGCCGCGCCAGCGACGATGAACCGGCGGATCGCGGCAGTGAGGGGCTTGTTCGAGTACTCGGTGATCACCGGCGTGCGTGGTGACAATCCGGTGCCGGCGGCCCGCCGTTCCAGCGGCCTGCGCGCCAAGCCCCGGGGCCTCGTCGGTCACATCGGGGCGGGCAAGGCACGCACCGGCGGACGACTGGTCCGCCAGCCGCGACGGCTGCCCGAGTCGCTCGAGCCGCACGATGTCGCGATGTTCCTCACCGATCTGCACAGCGTGCGCGATCGGTCGATCGTGTTGCTGATGCTGCTGGGCGGACTCCGTGCCATGCACCGCGACCGCTGAGCTGAGTGACGCCCATCGTTAAGTCTTTGCTTCCGGGGCTCGATCGGCTCGCCGGAACGACTAACGGCTCGCCGCAGAAGCCGGCCAGGATTTCGCGGCTCGTCCCTGGTCCAGGGGCTGCCTGGCTGCTTTGGGAGACACGCCGAGAGCCGCACTGCGGTATTTTGCTGCTGTACCCGCCGAGAACCACACCGGTGGCACTCGACGGAAACCGCCTCTGACTAGCTGTCTTGCTGGTCGGGGTGACAGGATTTGAACCTGCGACCTCTTCGTCCCGAACGAAGCGCGCTACCAAGCTGCGCCACACCCCGCGGCCGCGGACGCGCCGCGGGCCTCGCAGAGTCTAGCCCATCGTCGCGGTTCGGGTGACACACGCTTCGTAGCTGGCCGCGTTCGTACGCCCGTGGGTCGCCAACGGCGGCGGGTTACGGATCGAGTCGAGATCCGCCCAAGAACCTCTTGACATGTGATCGTTCACACGATTGACTACGCAGTCATACAGATTGACTACGCAGTCAACCACCAGGAGATCCGCAGTGTCGCACTCCCGTTCCTACGCTCGAGGCGTCGTCATGGTCGACGTGGCGAAGCGGGCCGGGGTGTCGCAGAAAACGGTCTCCAGAGTGGTCAACAATGCTCCGCACGTCCGACCGGACGTTCGGGACAGGGTCAACGCCGCGATCGAAGAACTGGGTTACCGCCCCAACGTCTCGGCGCAGGCTCTGGCGCGCAACCGAACCCACACGATCGGGATGCTGGCCGTCGGCACCGATCTGCACGGTCCCGCTCGTCGCGTGTTCAGCGTCGAGCGCGCGGCCCGCAGGCATGGCTACGGCATTGCGCTGGTGACACTCCCGGACGTCGCGCCACAAGCTGTTGCCGACGGGGTGGCCGAGCTCCTCGCCCGCGGCGTCGAGGGCCTGGTCATCGAGGTGCCCAGCCACGCGGTCGATCTCGACCTCACCCGTCTCGGCGACATCCCGGTGGTCACCAGCGCCGGGAGAATAGCCGGGCTCGACCGTCAGGTGGTCGTCGATGTGGATCAGGTGGGTTCGGCTCGGTGCGTGACCGAGCATCTGCTGTGCCTCGGCCATGAAACGGTCTGGCACATCGCCGGGCCCCGTGACTGGGACGCGGCCGAGAAGCGTCTGCTGGGCTGGCGAAGCGCGCTTCGAGCTGCCGGTCGGCGTATCCCCAGGGTGCTCTACGGCGACTGGTCGGCCAGGGCCGGCTATCTGCAGGGTCGCAAGCTGGCCGGGCGGGCCGACGTCACGGCCGTCTTCGTGGCAAACGACCAGATGGCGATGGGTGTGATGCGTGCCCTGGCCGAGGCCGGTCGCGCCATCCCAGATGACGTCTCCGTGGTCGGCTACGACGACATACCCGAGGCGGAGTTCTTGATGGTTCCGCTGAGCACGGTGGCCATCGACGCGGAGGAGGCCGCCGAACGCATTCTCTCCGAGCTCGTCGCGATGGTCGAGGGCGGAGAGCCCAGCTCGGACCAGATCGACCTCGGCACCAGCCTCGTCATCCGGGCCAGCTCCGGACCACCGCCAGCAACCTGATCAACCGGTCTCGACGCTCAGTCGAGCCCGTCCCACCCACACCCCGTGGGCCCCAACCCGAAAGGACAGCGATGTCTTCACCGCTCACCCGACGCAAGTTCCTCATCTCCACCGCCGCAGCGGCATCGAGTGCCTGGCTGCTCTCCGCGTGCAGCGGAGGCAGTGGCGACAGTGGGGGATCCTCCCCCGCCGCAGCGGCCTCGCAGGTGCCGCAGGGCGATATCGACAAGGCGATGGACACCGCGACCACGCTGACGTTCTGGACCTGGGTGCCCGACATCACCAACGAGGTCAAGTTGTTCACCACCAAGTACCCGAAGATCAAGGTGAACGTGGTCAACGTCGGCCAGGGGGCGCCGCACTACCAGAAGCTGCGGACCGCGATCCAGTCCGGACAAGGCGCACCGGACGTTGCCCAGGTCGAGTTCCAGTTCATCAACTCCTTCACCCTCGGTGACGGCAGCCTGCTCGACCTGACGCCGTACGCACCGGCCGCGCTCAAGAGCTCCTACCCGGACTGGGTGTGGTCCCAGGTCAACACGAATGGCGGACTCTGGGGGGTTCCGCAGGACACCGGCCCGATGGGTCTGCTCTACCGCGACGACTTGCTCAGCGCCGCGGGCATCGCCCCGCCGAAAACCTACGACGACTTCGCCACGGCTGCGGCGACGTACCGTACCAAGAACCCGAAGAGCTACCTGGTGAACGTCGCTCCGAACCAGCCCGGCCAGATCGTGGCCTACCTGTGGCAGGCGGGCGTGCGACCGTTCGCCTTCGACGGCAAGCAGACAGTCACGATCGACCTGGCGAGTGACGAGGCGAAGAAGGTCGTCAAGTTCTGGGGCGACCTGGTCACCAGCGGCAGCGCGTCGAACGACGCCGACTTCAACGACTCCTGGTATCAGGGACTGAACAGCGGCAAGTGGGCAACCCTTCCGATCGCCGCCTGGGGACCGGTGTTCCTGGCCGGTTCGGCGCCGAAGACATCCGGCAAGTGGAGGGCCGCGGACCTTCCACAGTGGGACGCCAGCAAGGCCGTGTCCAGCAACTGGGGCGGCTCGACCGATGCTGTGCTCAAGCTGAGCAAGAACCAGATCGCGGCCTCCCAGCTCGCCCTGTTCATCAACACCGACAAGCAGTCCGCGCTCCAGTTCGCCACCAAGCAGTACCTGTTCCCGGCGTTGAACGAGATCTTGGAGGATCCCGCTTTCGTCGACCAGAAGTCGGACTTCTACGGCGGCCAGAAGGTGAACGAGAAGTTTGCCGAGATCTCGAAGACGGTCAGCCCCGATTTCGGCTGGCTGCCTTTCATGGACTACGTCTACACGAATTTCAACGAGACGCTCGGCAAGGCGTTCGCCGACAAGACCGACGCCGTTGCGGGACTCCAGGCCTGGCAGGACGCATCGGTCAAGTACGCCAAGGACCAGGGCTTCACGGTCTCCTGACGTCGTCGTGCCCGGCGCTCCGGCGCCGGGCACCACCCACCCACTCTGGAAGGGAAGCTCATGTCCCTCAGCGTCGATGCGGCAGCCGCATCCTCGGCCGTCAGTCCGCGCCGTCCACGCGTGACCCAGGCAAAGCGTCGCCAGTACGGAGCGGCGTACGCCCTCGTCCTGCCGTTCTTCGTGGTCTTCGTCGGCATGATCATCGTCCCGCTGATCTATTCCGGCTATCTGTCGTTCTTCAAGAAGCAGCTGATCGGCGGTGTCCGCTTCGCGGGTTTCGCCAACTACACCAGGGCCCTGACCGATCCGCTCTTCTTGAGCGGGGTGGCCCGGATGGGAGTCTTCCTGGTTCTCCAGGTGCCCTTCATGCTCGCCTGTTCGCTGTTCCTCGCACTGGCCCTGGACAGCGGGGTGATGAGACTGGCCAAGTTCAGCCGGCTGGCGATCTTCATCCCATACGCCGTGCCCGGTGTGGTGGCCACCTTGATGTGGGGCTATCTGTACGGGCCCGACTTCGGCCCGTTCGCCCAGATCACCAATGCCCTCGGGCTCGGCCCACCACCGTTCTTCACCTCGACCGGGATGTTGTTCTCGATCATGAACATGGTGAACTGGGCGTTCATCGGGTACAACATGATCCTCATCTACGCCGCGCTGCGCTCGATCCCGACCGAGCTGTACGAGGCGGCGAGAGTGGACGGCGCCTCTGAGATCCGGATCGCCTGGTCGATCAAGATCCCAGCGGTCCGCCCGGCGTTGCTGCTGACGATCATCTTCTCGGTGATCGGCACCTTCCAGCTGTTCACCGAGCCGAAGCTGATGTTCAACCTGGCTCCGAACGTGATCGGCACGGCCTGGACCCCGAACTTGTACGCCTACAACATCGCCTTCGTCAACCAAGACGCCAACTACGCCGCGGCGCTGGCCTTCCTGCTCGGCATCGTGATCGTCATCGTCTCCTACATCGTCCAGCTCAGCGCCCAACGCAAGGAGCGCAACTCATGACCGAAGTCGCCCGCGCTCTCGAATCGACCACCCAGGCGGCCGTCACGGACGCGGCAACCGGCCGTCCGCCGGCCCGCAATCGCACCAGTTGGCTGCTCACCATCATCGTGCTGCTCGGCGTTGTCTACTTCCTGCTGCCGCTGTGGTGGCTCCTGGTGGCCTCGACCAAGTCCAACGCGGACCTGTTCAGCTCGTTCGGTCTGTGGTTCGCCAACTTCAACCTGATCGAGAACATCAAGACGGTCCTCACCTTCCAAGACGGCGTGTTCGTCCGTTGGGCGGCGAACTCGGTCATCTATGCCGTGGTCAGCGCGGTCGGAGCCTCGTTTCTGGCCACGATGGCCGGCTATGCCTTCGCCAAGTACAGGTTCCCCGGTGGGACCGCTCTGTTCGCGATCATCCTCGGCGCGGTCATGATCCCGGTCGCGGCGCTGACGGTGCCGACCTACCTGCTCTTCGCTCGCGCGCACATCACCGACACCTACTGGGCAGTGATCCTGCCGGCCCTGGCGACCCCCTTCGGCGTGTTCCTGATGCGGGTCTACGCCGCCGACGCCGTCGACACCGCACTGATCGAGGCGGGTCGCGTCGACGGGGTCGGTGAGATCCGGATCTTCTTCACCATCGCGTTTCGGCTCCTGCTGCCAGGCTCGGTCACGGTGCTGCTGTTCGCCCTGGTGGCGAGCTGGAACAACTACTTCCTCCCGCTGATCATGCTCAACTCGCCCGAGAAGTTCTCGCTGCCGGTGGGTCTGGCGCAGTGGGCGTCGACCGCCACCGGCGGGTCCGGCTCGCAAGCCCTGTTCTCCACGGTGATCACCGGCTCGCTGCTCTCGATCGTTCCGATGGTCATCGCCTTCATCTTCTTGTCGCGCTACTGGCAGTCGGGCCTCGCCAGCGGTGGCGTCAAGGCCTGACCGGAAAGGGAATCCGCTACCGACATGGACATGCCAAGAAATCGGGTGCTGTTCGGCGCCGCCTATTATCACGAGTATCAACCGAGCCCGCGGCTGGAGACCGACCTGGACCTGATGGTCGAGGCCGACTTCTCCGTGATCCGGGTCGGGGAGTCAGTCTGGACCACCTGGGAGCCCGAGGAGGGCCGATTCGACCTGGACTGGTTGCAGCCGGTTCTGGACGGCGCACATGCCCGCGGCATCGATGTCGTCCTGGGCACGCCGACGTACGCTGCTCCGCCGTGGCTGGCGCGCCGCTATCCGGAGATTGCTGCGGAGAGCGCCACCGGCGTTCGGGTGCCATGGGGCGGTCGGCAGGAGATCGATTACAGTCACCCGGCCTTCCGCTTCTACGCCGAACGGGTGATCCGCAAGATCGTTGCTCGTTATGCCGGTCATCCCGCAGTGATCGGCTTCCAGGTCGACAACGAGCCCGGCATCATGGCGTTCCACAACCACGGTGTGTTCCAGCGCTTCGTCGACGAGCTGCGCCAGACGTACGGCACCGTCGAGGCGCTGAACGAGGCCTGGGGGCTTGTCTACTGGTCACACAAGCTGTCGACCTGGGCGGACCTGTGGACACCCGACGGCAACTTCCAGCCGCAGTACGACCTCGCTTGGCGTGCCTTCCAGGCGAAGCTGACAACCGAGTTCATCGCATGGCAGGCCGAGATCGTCCGGGAGTACGCGCGTAACGACCAGTTCGTCACGACCTGCATCGCGTACGAGCGGCCCGGCATCGACGACGTCAATCTGACCAAGTCGCTGGACGTCACCGCCGGCAACCCCTACTACGCCATGCAGGATGCGTTGATCGTTCCCAGTCCGCGTGCGACTCACCAGGCCTGGGCGACCTCGGGTGCTTGGTCGCTGTTTCTCAGCGCCGACCGGATGTATGCGTCCAAGCAAGCGCCGTTCCTGATCACCGAGACCAATGCCGGCGCGATCGGTGGATCGGCCACGAACTTCCCGGCGTACGACGGTCAGTGGCGTCAGGCCGCATGGGCATTCGTCTCCCGCGGGGCGGAGATGATCGAGTACTGGCACTGGCACACCACCCACTTCGGCACCGAGACGTACTGGATCGGCATCCTGCCCCATGATCAACAACCGGGTCGGGTCTATCGGGAGCTGGCCCAGCTGGGTCAGGACTTCCGGCGCGCCGGCCGCGACGTCGTGGGGCTACGACCGGACGCTCAGGTCGGTCTGCTGTACTCGGCGCGCTCCAAGTGGGGACTGGCCTTCCAGGCAGCCTTCCCGAAGGCGGGGGCGGCGTTCGTCGCCTCTCCCGCCGATGTCGACCAGCGGTCGTACCATCGGATCTTCGAAGCCTTCTACCGCGGCACGTTCGCGGCGGGTGTTTCGGCGCGGTTGCTGCACGACGAGCAACTGGGTGGCCCCGACGGATTGACGCCGGCCGAGGTGGCTGCCGACCTCCCGGTCCTGATCGTCCCAGGGCTGCTGGTTGCCGACGATGACCTGCTCGACTGGCTGCGCGAGTACGCGGCGGCAGGTGGGCACCTCGTGCTCGGGCCGCGAACGGCGTACGGGGACGCCGAAGGGCGGGCCCGGGTCGATGTCAAGCCTGGCCGACTGGCGGAAGCGGCCGGTGTGCGCTACCAGGAGTTCTCCAACCTCGAGGGCGAGATCGGTGTGGTGAGCGAGACCGACGGATTCGACCCGTCGGACGGTTCGGCGGCGCTCGACTGGGTCGACGGACTGATCAGTGATGGTTCCAAGGTCGTGCTGGGATACGACCACCCACACTTCGGGCAGTTCCCGGCCGTCGTCAGCACCGACTACCGGGCCGGCCGGATCACCACCGTGGGGACTCTGCCCAACGAGGCACTGGCCGCCGATCTCCTGCGCTGGCTGGCGCCGATCCAGAGCTGGCCGGATCTGGCGCCCTCGGTCACCGTCCACGCTGCGACGAACAGGGACGGTCGCCGGATCCACGTCGTCCACAACTGGTCGTGGGACCCGGTCGCTATCCAGCTGCCGCGAGCGATGGCGGACCTGCTCGCCTCTGACGCTCAGGCCGAACAGCTCACCGCGGTCGAGCTCGGGCCGTGGGACGTACGGGTCCTGGGGGAGTAGTGACCCGCCGGCGACTCGGACGCGGTCACTGCCTCGGCACGAGAGTCATCAGTGTGGCCTCAGGAGGGCACGCGAAGCGGAAGGGGGCGTACGGAGAAGTGCCGAGGCCGGCGGAGACGTGCAGGAACGACTCGCGGCCGCCGCTGCTGTTCTTGGACAGGCCCTTCACCCTCGCCGAGTCCAGATCGCAGTTGGTCACCAGGGCTCCATAGCCGGGCACGCACACCTGACCCCCGTGGGTGTGTCCGGCGATGATCAGGTCGACACCGTCGTAGGTCATCGCGTCGATCACCCGCCGGTATGGGGCGTGGGTCACACCGATCGACAGGTCGACCGTCTCTGGATCGACCGGGCCGGCGACATCGGCGTATCGGTCGAGGCCGAGATGCGCGTCGTCGGTGCCGCGGAACTCGATCCTGGTTCCCTTGACCTCCATCGAGCTCCGGACGTGGGTCAGGTCGATCCAGCCGGCCTGATCGAACCGGTCACGGAGGTCCTCCCAGGGCAGCGTCTCCTTCGCCGGCGCACGACCGTTCGACGAACGGACGAGATAGGTCAGCGGGTTCTTGAAGCTTGGGGCGTAGTAGTCGTTCGAGCCCCACACGAAGACACCCGGGAGATCCAGCAGCCGTCCCAGGCTCTCGGTCACCAACGGCACCGCGTCCGGGTGGGAGATGTTGTCTCCGGTGTCGACGACGAGATCCGGCTCCAGGCCGGCGAGAGACGCCAGCCAGCGCTGACGGGCCACGTTACGCGGGGTCAGGTGGAGGTCGGAGATCTGCAGGACGCGGATCGTCCGCGCACCCCTGGGAAGCACCGGCACGTACACCCGACGCAACCGGTACGCGTCCACCTCCCACAACGTCCCGTACGCAACGCAGCCTGCGCCGATTGCGGCCACGCCACCGACGACCTGGGCGGCGCGACGAAGGTACGGATGGGAGCTAGGCACGACGAGCAGGCTACAAGCCACCCGAAAGCATTGGGCCCTGCTGCCAGACTCATGGACATGACCGACACGCTGAAGGAACGCCTGCGCAGCGATCTGACCACTGCCATGAAGTCCCGGGACAAGGTGCGAGCCGGCACCATCCGGATGGTGCTCACCGCGATCTCCCAGGCCGAGGTGGCCGGCAAGGAGGCGGTGGAGCTCACCGAGCCGCAGGTGCTCGAGGTGGTCGTCCGCGAGGCCAAGAAGCGCCGGGAGGCCGAGGAGGCCTATACGGCTGCGGGCCGGGCCGAGCTGGCCGAGAAGGAACGAGCCGAGAGCGTGGTGCTGAGCGACTACCTGCCCGAGCAGATCAGCGCTGAGGAGCTGCAGCAGCTGGTCACCGACGCGATCGCCCAGACGGGCGCGGCCGAGCTCGGACTGAAAGGCATGGGCAAGGTGATGGGCGTGCTCACGCCGAAGACGAAGGGCAAGGCCGATGGCGGGGCGGTCGCTGCGGAGGTACGTCGGCAGCTCGGCGCCTGATCACGTACGCAGAAACGGGTCACGAACCGAGCCGGTTCGTGACCCGTTCTGGACCGAGCGTCGGGCGTCCGCCGTCAGCCGCCGCCCGCTTGCTCCTGCTTCTTCTTCTCGGCCTCGGCCTTCTTCTTTTTCTCCGCGGCCGCCTTCTTCTTCGCAGCGGCGGCCCGCTTCTCCGCGCGGACGTCGGCGGGATCACGCCCCTTCGAGAACAAGGCGGTCACGGTGCCGAACTCGGAGATCCGACCGCCCGAGTTCGGCGACCAGCCGATGAAGCCGTACTTCGGAGTGCTGTTGCTGTAGGCGAACTGCCGGACGACGCTGAACCCTTCCTTCCGCAGCTTCTTCTCCGCCGCTGCGATGCTCAGGCCGCTGATGAAGGGCACCTGGGTGATCTTGCCGTGCAGGATCTTGCTCGGCGGCGTCTTGAAGCTGGTCTTCGGCTTGTTCTTCAGGTAGCTGGTCATCACCGGCTTCCAGATCTTCATGCCAGCGTCGCCCGAGCCCGACCCTTCCAGGTAGGTCCCCGAAGACGGAACCCGATAACCCTTGACGCCGCGGCTGCGGAACCCGGCCTTGCCGCGGATGAACGGCTTCTTCCGGTTGTCGATCGAGATCATCGCGACGCCGGCGACCTCCGGCGTATAGCCCGCGAACCAGACCGCCTCGTTGCTGTCGATGGTGCCCGTCTTGCCCGCCTGCTGACGGCCGTCGGTGATCCGGGCCCGGGTGCCGGTGCCATGCGACATCACGCGGCTGAGCAGCCGGTTGACGCCATCGGCGACATCCTTGTCGATCACTCGCTTGCAGTCGGCATCCAGCGGAGCGAGACTCTTGCCGTTCCGATTGGTGATCTTGGACACGATCACCGGGTTGCAGTGGATGCCACGAGCCGCGAAGGTCGCGTACGCCTCGGCCATCGACAGCGGGCTGACCTCGACCGAACCGAGGGTGAAGGACGGCTTGTCGTTGTAGAAGTCGACGATGTCGCGGTCGCGGCTGCCACTCTTCACACCGAGCTGCTGGGCCATCTTGGTGACACTGCACATCCCGGTGTCGAGGGCGAGCTGGACGAAGTAGGTGTTCACCGACCAGGCGGCACCGCTGTACATGTCCATGTTGCCGTTGTGGCCGGTGGAGTTGCTGACCTTCCAACTGCCGTAGACGTGGGTCTTGCCCTTGCACGAGTCGAACGACCGCCCGGAGAAGTTCATCGTGGCGCGCGCGTTGTACTTCTTGCTGAGCGGAATCCCCTTCTCCAGCGCAGCTGCCGCTGTGAACGCCTTGAACGTCGAACCGGCCTGGTAGCCCTGGATGCCGCCCATCGCCGGGTCGACCGCCAGGTTCCAGTAGGTCTGGCCCTTCTTGGTGTTCGCTCCCATCACGGGCCGGCTCTGCGCCATTGCGACGATCAGCCCGGTGCCCGGCTGGATCATGTTCATGGTCGAGATCAGCGGGTCCTTGGCACCGACCACGGAGCTGACCCGCTTCTGGGCCAGGTCCTGGGTCTTCGGGTCGATCGCGGTCTGGATGGTGAGCCCACCGCGCTTCACCATGTTCTCCCGGTCCTCGACGGTCTTGCCGAGGCTCGGGGTGTTGAGCAGGGTGCGGTAGACGTAGTCGCACAGGAACGGGTACCGCGTCCCGACACAGCCGGGCCGGGTCGGCTTGACCAGCTTCTTGTCGAACGAGACCTTCTTCGCCCGGGCCACCTGATCCGACGTGATCATGGTCAACTCAGCCATCCGGTTGAGGACGACGTCGCGACGGTCGAGGGCAGCGCCGGGATTGCGGACCGGGTTGTTCGCGTCCGGGTTCTGCACCAGGCCGGCCAGCAGCGCGGCCTGGGCCAGAGTCAACTTGGCTGCGGTGGTGGAGAAGTAGTGCCGCGCGGCGGCCTCCACGCCGTACGCTCCCTCGCCGTAGTAGGCGATGTTGAGATACCGCTCGAGGATCTGGTCCTTGGTCAAGCGCTTCTCCAGCGCGATCGCGTACCGCAGCTCGCGGACCTTGCGCTCCATGGTGGGCGCCTGCACCTCCTTGGTGCAGTCCGCGTCGCCCTTGGCCTGGCAGGCCTCGATCTGGACCATCTTGACGTACTGCTGGGTGATCGACGAGCCGCCCTGGGTGACCCCGTCGTTGGCCGTGTTGCGGACCAGTGCGCGGAAGGTGCCCTTGACGTCCAGTGCGCCGTGCTCGTAGAAGCGGTGGTCCTCGATCGCCAGCTGCGCCTGCCGCATCACCGGGGCGATCTTGTTCAGCGGGACGTAGATCCGGTTCTCGTCGTAGAAGTACGCCAACGTCTTGCCGTTGGCCATCAGCACCTTCGAGCGGGTCGCCGGGATCGGTGTGGCCAGCTCGGCCGGCAGGTTGTTCAGCTCATCCGCCGCCGCCTTGCTGCCGACCCCCATCAGGCCGGCGACCGGCACGAACAGCCCCGCGATCAGCACGCCGGCGAGCACACTCACGATGGCGAACATCACCAGCGAGTACGCGACGCTACCGGCACGTTTGGGGCTGAAGGGCATAGCGGACAGGCTACGTGACGATTCCGCGCGGATCGAAATCCTCGACCGCACAGCGCTCCGTGTCTAGTTCTACACCCTCCAGCATGTGTAAGGGCTAGGTAACGAATACGAAACGGCCCTGTCCGGACTGGCGCGATTCCCACGCATTCCGTACCATACGAACTGCTGCGGAGTACGGGTCGGGGAAAACCCGCCGCAGCAGGGGGAAGGGGAGTTGTGATGACTGCAATTCATCACGAAGAGTGGACCGCGCGCGCCAAGTGCAAAGGCATGACGGACGCGCTGTTTCCAGAAGCTGCAGACCAGAAGCGTGCCCGACAGCTGTGTCAGGGCTGCCCGGTGCGGTTCGAGTGCCTCGCCGAGGCGCTGGACAACCGCATCGAGTGGGGCGTCTGGGGCGGGATGACCGAGCGGGAGCGGCGGCAGTTGCTGCGGCAGCGCTCAGACATCAGCTCCTGGAGCGACGTCCTGGTCGGCAAGAAGAGAGCCTACGCGGCGAAGTGATGCCAGGTCGGTGACGTCGCTCGGCATCGCCGGCACCAGCGTGCGGGGCACGCCGGGGCGGGTGGCCGAGAAGCGTTCGAGCATCAGGTGCTCGCGGGCGACCGTCCGCATCAGTGCGGCATGCCGGCGCAGGGCCTCGATCTCGATCGGACGTCGGTCGTCGGGCTCGTCTTGACGCTCGGCCGCGCGGGTGAGGTCTTCGGCGAGCGCCACGGCGCGCTCGGCGGAGACCGCCAGCTCTGATGCGTGGACGCGGTTGATGACGAGGCCGGAGAGCGGCATCTTCTCCTCGCCGAGCCGGTCGACGAAGAACGCCGCCTCGCGCAGCGCGTCGTGCTCCGGTGCGGCGACGACGAAGAACGTCGTGTTCTCCGACGACAGCAGGGTGAAGGTCTCCATCGCGCGCTGTCGGAAACCGCCGAACAGGGCTTCGAACGCGCCGATGAACGTCTGGAGATCGGTGAGCACCTGGCTGCCCAGGATCTTGTTGAGTGCCGAGGTGACCAGTCCGAAGCCCGCACTCATCAGCCGGAACGGTCCCCGTGTCGGCGCCAGCAGGATGCGCAGGAACCGTCCGTCCAGCAGCGAGCTGAGGTGCTCGGGCGCGTCGAGGAAGTCCAGCGCGGACCTGGCCGGCGGGGTGTCGACGACGATCAGGTCCCAGCTGCCGGTCGCCTCCGCCTCCGCATGCAGTTGTCCCAGCCGCTCCATCGCCATGTACTCCTGCGTTCCGGCGAACGACGAGGACAGCGCGACGTAGAACGGATTCGCGAAGATGGCCTGGGCCTTGTCCGGCGTGGTGTGCTCGAGGACGACCTCGTCGAAGGTCCGCTTCATGTCGAGCATCATGGCGTCGAGGCTGCCGCCCGCCGTGTCGTCGAAGCCCTGCACTCGGCGCGGTGTGTTGTCGAGCTGCCCGACACCCAGCGACTGCGCCAGCCGCTTGGCGGGGTCGATCGTCAGCACGACGACCTTCCGGCCGGCCTCAGCGGCGCGGAGGGCGAGCGCCGCGGAGATCGTGGTCTTGCCGACCCCGCCCGACCCGCAGCAGATGGCGATCTTCGTCGTCGGGTCGGCGATGATCTGGTCGATGTCGAGCTGGGCAGGGGTGGTCATCAGCCGGCCTCCAGATCCAGCTGACTGCGCAGACTGGCCGCAAGCTGGGGAAGCGCGCCGAGGTCGATCCCCGCGGGGTCGTACGCAAGCTCGGCCATGGCCAGTCCCAGCTCGGCCAGCCGCGCATGGCGATCTCGCTGCTCGAGGGTTCGCGCGGCGTCGTCGGCGTACTCCCGGACGAGGGTGGTGTTCTGCCGCTTGGTCAGACCCGGGATGGTGAACCGGTAGGAGGCGGCGGCTGCCCGCTTCAGCTCGGGGCCGTCCAGCGGGCTGTCGATCACCATGTTCGCGATCACGGTGCCGACCCGGATCTTCGTCGGTGCCAGGTCGGCGACGGCTTCGGTGGTCTCGGTGACCGGCATGTCCTCGAGCAGGGTGACGAGGTGGACCACCGTCGTGGCCGAGCGCAGCACCCGCATGATGGAGTCGGCCTGGTTCCGGATCGGCCCCATCTTGGCCAGGCCGGCGACGGCCTCGTGCACATTGAGGAACTGCGCGATCCGCCCGGTGGGCGGGGCGTCGAGGACCACGGCGTCGTACGCGTTGGGCAGCTTCTTCTGCCGGCGCCGCACCGCCTCGTACACCTTGCCGGTGAGCAGGACGTCCCGCAGACCGGGGGCGATCGAGGTGGCGAAGTCGACGGCGCCCACCCGGTCGAGCGCTCGCGCCGCCAGGCCGAGGTGGTAGAACGTCTCGAGGTACTCCAGCAGGGCGTCCTCGGCGTCGATGGAGAGACCGAACACCTCGCCACGATCTGCGGTCCGCAGCAGCCGGCGTTCGGTCGATCCGGTCAGCGATGAGGTCTCGAACAACTCGGCGATGCCCTGGCGCCCCTCGACCTCGCACAGCAGGACTCGTCGACCCGAGGTGGCCAGCGCGCAGGCCAGCGCCGCCGCGACCGTCGTCTTGCCGGTTCCGCCCTTGCCACTGACGATGTGCAAGGCGTGCCGCGGACCAGGCGCCGGCGCCGCAGGCTCGGCCTCGGCGCTCGACCTGGACCGTGCGGCGCTCACTCTGGCGATGGTAGTGCGGCGGTCGGGGAGAGGCCGGTGTCAGTGGTCGATGTCACGATGATCGGCATGAATGATCGGGCCGAGCTCACCGGCGACCCCGTCGGCACGGGTGAATCATCCGGGATGCGCGATACCAGTGTCGCCGCGCGGCTAGGGATTGCCGTGATCGACACAGACGATCCGCTGGAGCTGGCGGCCTTCTACCACGAGCTCCTCGGCTGGCCCTATGACGAGGCGGACGAGGAGTGGGTCTGCATTGTCGGGCCGGGCGGAGTCGAGCTCGGCTTCCAGATGGCGATCAACCACCGTCCGCCCACGTGGCCGCGGCCGGAGGTGCCGCAGCAGCTGCACCTGGACTTCCACGTCGACGACCTGGCAGCCGCGATCGATCGGGCGGTGCAGCTCGGCGCCCGACCAGCCGGGGTCAATCCTGGCCGGACGTTCGTGACGCTGATCGACCCGAGCGGGCATCCCTTCTGTCTCTGCCTCGCTCCGGAGCTGAGAGAGGCGCCCCTACAGTGACGGCTCCTACACCGACGGCCCCTACAGTGATGGCCATGACCAAGTGGGAGTACGTGACCGTGCCATTGCTCGTGCACGCGACGAAGCAGATCCTCGACAACTGGGGTGCGGACGGCTGGGAGCTGGTCCAGGTCGTGCCGGGGCTGAACCCGGAGAACCTCGTGGCCTACCTGAAGCGCCCCCTGTCGGCGTCCGGAGCGAGTGCGTGAACCAGCGCTCGCCGTCCGAGCGGCTGGCCGAGATCGGGCTGACCCTGCCGCCGGTGCCGACGCCGGCCGGGGTGTACGTCCCGGCGGTCCGGATCGGCGACGTCGTCTACACCGCCGGTCAGCTGCCGTTCGTCGACGGCGTGCTGCCCTGCACGGGGCTCGTCGGTGCCGACGTCTCCACCGAACAGGCGGCCGACGCCGCGCGGACGGCGGCGATCAACGCGATCGCGGCCGTGGCGGACGTGACCGGGGGGGTCGACGCGATCGGCCAGATCGTCAAGGCCGTCGTTTTCGTGGCCAGCGCAGCCGGATTCGTCGACCAGCCACTCGTGGCGAACGGCGCGAGCGAGCTGCTGGGCGACGTGTTCGGGCGGGAAGGCGTGCACGCCCGCAGTGCCGTGGGTGTCGCTGTCCTGCCGAAGAACTCACCGGTCGAGGTGGAGCTGATCGTCCAGGTCCGGGCGACGCCGACGATTCATCCGATCTGAGTCGTTCCCGTGGCGTCCAACTCCGTCGACGTGCTGACCAGGATCCGGCCTGTCGTGCCGCCGGCCTTGGTGGCGAGGATCGAGGCCTGGGACCGCGGCACAGCTCCGGCCGTGGCGCGTCGATCGGCCAGCGTGCTGCTGATCCGCCCGTCGGAGGATGAGTTGGAGGTCTATCTGTTGCACCGGCACTCCCGGATGGCGTTCGCCGCGTCGATGGTGGTCTTCCCCGGTGGCGGTCTCGACCCGGCGGACACCGTGCCCGAGCCGTTGCTCGCCTGCGCCGTGCGGGAGACGTACGAGGAGACCGGAGTCCTGCTGGAGCCCACCGAGCTGCGGCCGTGGGCGCACTGGGTGACGCCGGAGATGGAGCCGCGACGGTTCGACACCGAGTTCTACGTTGCCGTGCTACCGGCCGATCAGGAGGCACGAGACATCTCGGGCGAGACCGTGCGTGCGGACTGGACGACGCCGTCCCAGGCTCTGACGGCGTACGAGGGTGGTGCCATCGCCCTGATGCCGCCGACCCTGTCGATCCTGACTGAGCTGGCTGAGGCCCGCACCGTGCCGGCGGTGCTCGAGCGGGCCGCGGGCCGCGTCGTGGTCACAGTGCGTCCTCGGATCGAGCAAACGCCGGATGGTTGGAGATTTGTCTATCCAAAGGCCACGCGATGACGGATGTGGCGGTGCCGGAGGTCGCCCCCGACGTACGCCTGGTTCTGGCGCCGAACCCTGGACCCATGACGCTGACCGGGACGAACACGTACGTGATCGGCGATCCGGCCGGACCGGTCGTCGTCGTCGACCCAGGCCCGATCGACCAGCCGCACCTGGCTGCGATCGCCCGACTCTGCCCCGCGGGCGCCGATGCGATCCTGCTCACCCACTGGCACCACGATCACTCCGATGCAGCCGGGGAGCTGGCGCGGCGGCTCGATTGTCCGGTGCGATCGGTGGACGAGACGTTCCGGGTGGGAGAGCGAGGGCTCACCGACGGTGACCTGCTCGAGGCGGGACCGGCGCGGGTCGAGGTGATCGCGACGCCGGGCCATACGGCCGACTCGGTCTGCCTGCTGGTGCGCGGTTCAGGTAGCCCGGTGCTGTTGACCGGTGACACCGTGCTGGGCATGGGAACCAGCGTGATCATGCATCCCGACGGGCACCTCGGCTCGTACCTGTCCACGCTTGATCGGCTGAGCCGGCTCGTCGCCAGCGACGAGGTCGCGCTCATCCTCCCCGGGCACGGCCCGGTGGTGTCGGATCCCGTCGGCTGGTTGGCCTTCTATCGACGGCACCGCGAGGAACGGCTCGATCAGGTCCGGGCGGCACTGGCGGCCGGGGATCGGACCGCAGCCGAGGTGGTGGCCCGGGTCTACGTCGACGTCGACCAGTCGGTATGGCTCGCGGCGGAACGTTCGGTGGCAGCCCAGCTCGAGTTCCTGGCGTCAACCGGCTCGTAGGGACCTCATCGGCCTCGTAGGGATCTCATCGACACCGCACAGGGAGTGCACAGACTCAGGCGTCACCTTTGAGTCTCATGAGCGATCAGTCCGGGTTGAACACCCCTCCCTTCGGCGGCCAGCACTTCGGGACCCCCGCCGGCCCCACCTACACCCCGCAGGGTCAGCCGACTTCGGCCCAGACCGGCGCGGGGACCCCCCAAGCCGACCCGAGCACTGCTCAGGGTCAAGTGCACGGCGCCGAGAGCTATTCGGGCGTCTCCCAGGACTATCCCGCGAGCTACGGCAGCGCCGCCCAGAGTTACACCGGAGAATCACAGGGCTACGCCGGAGAACGCCAGGGCTACACCGGAGAGTCCCAGGGCTACACCGCAGCCTCAGCGGGCTACCAGAGCGGCTCGAACAGCTACCCGGGCGGCTCGCAGAGCTATCTCGGCCCGGACGGACGGATCCCCGGCTACACCGGTGCCGACTTCCCGGCTCCGGGCGGCGTCACGACGCTGCAGCCGGCCCCGCCGGTGGTGGCGACCAAGCAGCGTCGCGGACTGGGTGCGGTGATCGTGGCATCGACGCTGTCGGCGGTCCTCGGCGTCGGGGCGGGTCTCGGGACGTACGCCTACTTCAGCGGCGGCAGCCTCGCTTCGCCGATCACGGTGACAACGCAGTCGGCGTCGGACACCCCCAAGCTGGACGGCACCATCGCCGCCGCTGCGGCGAAGATCCAGCCGTCCGTGGTGACCATCACCGTCCAGGCCGGCAACTCCGGCGACATCGGCACCGGCGAGATCCTGGACACCGACGGTCACATCCTGACCAACAACCACGTGGTCGAGGCCGCCAAGCAGAGCGGCACGATCACGGTGACGTTCCACGACGGCAGCACCGCCGAGGCGAAGATCGTCGGAACCTCCGACACCAACGACCTGGCGGTGATCAAGGTCGACGGCGTCAAGAACCTGACCCCGGCCACGTTCGCCAAGTCCGACAGCATCGAGGTCGGACAGGCCGTGGTTGCGGTCGGCGCGCCGCTCGGGCTGTCGGAATCGGTCACCAGCGGCATCGTCTCCAACACCGCACGGCCGGTGCGCTCCGGCGACAACGGTGACGCGGTGTATCTCGCGGTGCAGACCGATGCGGCGATCAACCCGGGCAACTCCGGTGGCCCACTGGTCGACCTGGACGGTGCTGTCGTCGGGATCAACTCCTCGATCGCCAGCACCAGCTCCGGCAGCGACGGCAGCCAGTCCGGCAACATCGGCATCGGCTTCGCCATCCCCGCCGACATCGCCGTGCGGGTCTCCTCGGAGCTGATCTCCAAGGGCACCTACACCAACTCCGCGCTCGGCGTCTCCCTCGGCAGTAGCGGTGACTCATCGCTGCCGACGACCACTGGCGTACCGCTGCAGGACGTCACGGCCGGCGGGGCAGCCGCGAAGGCTGGTCTGCAGGCCGGCGACGTGGTCACCGAGGTGAACGGATTCTCGACCACCAGCGCCGACGGTCTGATCGCGGCCACGCGCTTCTACGCACCGGGAACCAAGGTGACGCTCACCTACACCCGGGACGGCGCCAAGCAGACCGCGGACGTCACCCTCGGCAGCCTCTGACACCTCCCCTCCCACCCCCGGAAAACTGGGCGCAAACAACAGCTTGATTCGTTTCAAGTTTGTTGTTTGCGCCCAGTTTTTCTTGAATCGGGAAGGCGGCACGCTGCGGTCAGCAGACAGGTAGACAGCAGACAGGTAGGCAGCAGACAGCTAGGCAGCAGTCAGCGGGCGCGGCGCTCGACGCGCTGGACGTCGAGGATGGTCACCGAACGGGGCTCGAGGCGGATCCAGCCGCGAGCGGCGAAGTCCGCCAGCGCCTTGTTCACGGTCTCGCGGGAGGCACCGACCAGTTGGGCCAGCTCTTCCTGGGTCAGGTCGTGGTGGACGTGGATCCCGTCTTCGCGACGGTCGCCGAACCGGGAGGCGAGCTCCAGCAGCTGCTTGGCCACGCGGCCCGGAACGTCGGAGAACACCAGGTCGGCCAGCACGTCGTTGGCACGGCGTAGCCGGCCGGCGAGCTGCGCCAGCAGGCCGAGAGCGACCTCGGGCCGGCCGGTGAGCCAGCCCATCAGCTCCTCGTGCTCGAGGGTCCGGATCAGGCAGGCGGTGACAGCGGTAGCGGTCGAGGAGCGTGGGCCGGGGTCGAACACCGACAGCTCGCCGAACATCTGACCAGGGCCGAGGATCGCCAACAGGTTCTCCCGGCCGGCCGATCCGCTTCGGCCGAGCTTGATCTTCCCGGTGATCACGACGTACAGCCGGTCCTCGGCGTCACCCTCGTGGAACAAGATCTCGCCCTTGTTGAGCTTGATTGTTCCCATCGCCTCAGACAGCGCGGTAGCGGCCTCGTCGTCGAGGTTGGCGAACAGCGGTGCCTTCTTCAGCACCTCCGGGTCGACCGAACCCCCAGACGTCTTGATCGCTGGGCGCGTCGCGGAGAACCTATTACCAGCGGGCATGGTGGTAAGGCTACCGTCCACCTGGGCAGACCGGCAGATGCCACCCGACTAGGTGTTTCCCGGGCGGGAAGGGCCACCATCGCCGAGCGACACTAGGCTGGCACCGTGAGTCCCCGAGCCGTCGACGAAGCCGTCGCGCCGAGTCGTACGGCCGTGGTGCGGCGGGCTCGGACGATCAACCGCACGCTCGCCGACACCTACCCGGGCGCGCGCTGCGAGCTGGATTTCAGCAATCCGCTCGAGCTGCTCGTGGCCACCATCTTGTCCGCGCAGAGCACCGACAAGCGGGTGAACACGATCACGCCGATCCTCTTCTCCCGTTATCCCGACGCGGCTGCGTACGCGGGCGCGGATCGTGCCGAGCTCGAGGCATTGATCACGCCGACGGGATTCTTCCGGGTCAAGACAGATACATTGATCAAGCTGGGAGAGGCCCTGCTCACCGGATTCGACGGGCGCGTTCCGGGGCGGTTGAAGGACCTGGTCACCCTGCCCGGGGTGGGGCGCAAGACGGCGAACGTCGTGCTCGGCAACGCTTTCGGTGTCCCAGGGATCACGGTCGACACGCACTTCGGCCGGCTGTCGCGCCGGTTCGGCTGGACCACCCAGACCGATGCCGACCGAGTCGAGACCGAGGTCGGGGCGCTGTTCCCTCGGAAGGACTGGACGCAGCTGTGCCACAACGTGATCTGGCACGGTCGGCGGCGCTGTCATGCCCGCAACCCGGCCTGCGGCGCATGTCCGGTCGCGCGGCTGTGCCCGTCGTACGGCGAGGGTGAGACCGACCCGGTGAAGGCTGCAAAGCTCGTCCGCGAGCCGCGGGGATGAGGATCGGTCGCCTGGGCTCGGTCGGGATCGTGCTGGGGTCGGTCCTGCTCGCCTTGGTCGGTGCGGCCGGCTGTGACCCGGCGGCCAGCGAGGAACCGCCGCCGGAGATCCCACCGACCGCGGTCGCCCCCGCACATCTCGCGGCCATGAAGCAGGCCGCCGGGATCGCCGACTGCCCGACGTCGGACGCCGCAGTGTCGCCGGTCGAGGACGGGTTGCCGGATCAGGTGGTGTCGTGCCTCGGCGGCGGTCGCGACGTGCGACTGGCCGGCCTGCGCGGGACGCCGATGCTGATCAACGTGTGGGGCCAGTGGTGCGCGCCGTGCCGGGAGGAGGCGCCTTACCTGACCGAGATCGCGACCTCCCCGCATCGCGGACTGCTCCTGCTGGGCATCGACTACGACGATCCCCGGCCCGACTACGCGATCGAGTTCGCCCAGCTCTCGAAGTGGCGCTATCCCCAGCTCGCCGACCCCGAACGCAAGCTCGCCGGTCCGCTGAAGGTGTCCGCCGGACCGCCCCAGACGCTGTTCGTATCCGCGGACGGCGCGATCGTCTTCCGGCATGCTGGCCCGTTCACATCGTCGGCCGAGATCCGGCGGCTGGTCCACGAACATCTCGGGGTCACCCTCCGATGAGGCTGCCGGCCTGGCTCGACCCACTCGTCGACGCGCTGGACGACACCGACCGGTTGGCCGCTTCGGTCGCGCTGCGGCCCGGCATCGGCGGTCGAGCGGCCGCGGTACTGATGTTGATCGGCGAGGGTGAGCGCGGCCCGGAGATCCTGTTCGTGGAGCGCGCGTCCACCCTGCGTACGCACGCCGGCCAGATCGCCTTTCCCGGTGGAGCGGCGGACGTCGGCGACGCCGACCTGGCGGCGACTGCGCTCCGGGAGGCCCAGGAAGAGACGGGAGTCGATCCGGCCGGGATCCAGGTGCTCGGCCGGCTGCCGCCGGCGCACGTCGAGGTGAGCGGCTTCGACGTCACGGCGGTGGTCGGCTGGTGGGAGCGCCGTAGCCCGGTCGGGGCCGCCGATCCGCGGGAGGTGGCCTCGGTCGTCCTCGTGCCGGTGGTCGACCTGCTGGAAGACGCCAACCGGGCCCGCGTTCGCCACCCCTCCGGCTACGTCGGACCGGCGTTCGCCGTATCCGGACACCTGATCTGGGGCCTCACCGCCCACCTGCTCGACGGGCTGCTGGCACTTGCAGGCTGGCAGCGAGGATGGGACGACACACCCTTCATCGCCATCCCCGAGCGTTACCTCACCGATCGTCGCGACACCTCCGGAGGCTCCGATGCCCACTGACCCAGATACCGACCTCTTGACAGAAGAGCTGCTGGAGGCCTGGGAGAAGGTGCTTCCGCACCAGGGCGACATCGGCCGCAGCCTGCTGGACCGCTATGCCGAGAAGCACCGTCACTATCACGACGTACGTCATCTCGCCGCCGTGCTGAGGAGCATCGACGAGCTCGCCGCCGACCACGACCTGTTCCTGGTCCGGCTGGCTGCCTGGTTCCACGATGCCGTGTACGCCATCCCGCCCGGACAGCTGTCCAACGAGGAGGCCTCGGCCCGGCTGGTTCGTCGCGAGCTCGGTCGGGCCGGCCTCGAGCAGGAGGACATCAACGAGGTGGCCAGGCTCGTCCGACTCACCACCACCCACCGGCCGAAACCGCACGATCCCGAGGGCGAGCTGATCTGCGACGCGGACCTTGCCGTGCTGGCCGGCACGGATGAGGAGTACGCCGCGTACGTCGCCGCAGTCCGCGCAGAGTACGCGGCCGTGCCGGAGCGTGACTTCGTCGAGGGCAGGCTCACCGTGATGAACGAGCTGCTGACCGGCAACCTGTTTCACACGACCAAGGGGTTCCGGCTCGAACGGCAGGCTCGGGCCAATGTCGAGGCGGAGTGCGCAGACCTGGAACGACGCCTGGAGGGGCTCGTGGCAGGATCGTGACCCGTGATTCCCGAAAGGCTGTTCACCGTTCCTGAAGACTCGGCCGCTGACGACCCTGCTTCCAAAGGGCGTCCCGACGACTGGTGGAAGTCGGCAGTCGTCTACCAGGTCTATCCGCGATCGTTCGCCGACAGCAATGGGGACGGCACGGGCGACATCCCCGGGATCACCGAGCACGTGGACTACCTGGCCGAGCTCGGCGTCGACGTCGTCTGGTTGTCCCCGGTGTACGCCTCGCCGATGGACGACAACGGCTACGACATCAGCGACTACCAAGACGTCGATCCGTTGTTCGGCACACTCGAGGATCTCGACGTCCTGATCGAGGCGCTGCACGAGCGTGGTCTGAAGCTCGTCATGGACCTCGTGGTCAACCACACCTCCGACGAACATGCCTGGTTCGCGGAGTCGCGGGACAAGGCCTCGCCGAAGCGAGACTGGTACTGGTGGCGACCGGCGCGTGCGGGCTTCGAACCGGGCACGCCGGGTGCGGAGCCCACCAACGCGGAAGCCGCGTTCTCCGGCTCGGTCTGGCAGTACGACGACGCGAGCGGCGAGTACTACCTGCACCTGTTCAGTCCCAAGCAGCCCGACCTCAACTGGGAGAACCCGGAGGTTCGGCAGGCGGTCTACGCGATGATGCGTTGGTGGGTGGACCGCGGCGTCGACGGGTTCCGGATGGACGTGATCAACCTGATCTCCAAGCCGACCGGCGAACTGACCGACGGCGACCTGCCTCCCGGTCGGCGTTACGCTCCGTCTCTCGGTCTCGTCGCGAACGGGCCGCGGCTGGACGAGTTCCTGGCCGAGATGAACGCCGCCGTCGGGCTGTCCGCGCAGAACCTGCTCACCGTCGGTGAGATGCCGGGCTCGACCATCGAGGTGGCCCGGCGGGCAACGGATCCGGCGCGCAACGAGCTGAACATGGTGTTCACCTTCGAGCACGTCGATCTCGACCAAAGGGTCGGCGGCGTGAAGTGGGACCTAGCGGCGCTGTCGCTGCCGGTGCTGAAGCAGAAGCTCGCCGAGTGGCAGGACGGCCTCGCCGACATCGGCTGGAACTCGCTGTACTGGAACAACCACGACCAACCCCGCGCGGTGTCCCGGTTCGGCGATGACAGTGCCGAGTTCCGGGCGGCATCGGCCAAGACGCTCGGCACGATCCTGCACCTGCACAAGGGGACGCCGTACGTCTATCAGGGCGAAGAGCTCGGTATGACGAACACGTACTACTCCGAGATCGCGCACTATGCGGACCTGGAGTCGATCAACTACCACGCGGAGGCGCTCACTCTGGGTCTCGAGGCCGAGACGATCATGAAGTCGCTGCAGGTGAAGAGCCGCGACAACGCGCGCTCCCCGATGCAGTGGAGCGATTCTTCGCACGCCGGATTCACCGAAGGCGTCCCGTGGTTGGCGGTGAACGCCAACTACGTCACGATCAACGCCGCCGAGGCGATCGACGACCCGGACTCGGTGTTCCACCACTACCGCACGTTGATCGGCCTTCGTCACGAGCACCAGGTGGTCGTCGACGGTCGGTTCGAGCTGCTGCTGGCCGACCATGATCAGCTCTGGGCGTTCACCCGGACCGGCGATGATCAACAACTGCTGGTGCTAGCCAACTGCTCTTCACGCCCGGCAGAGCTGCCCAGCGACGATCTGCCGCCCCTGGAAGGTGCCGCCGTGTGGCTTGGTACGCACCCGGACTCCGCCGGTGCCACGCTGGCGCCGTGGGAGTCGCGGATCCTGCTACTGGCCTGAGGTGTTGTACGTCGCTGGCTCAGTCGAGGGTGTCCAGCCAGCGTAGGAGCGCTGACGTACAGGCTGGCGGGTCTTCCTCGTGGGGCAGGTGGCCGACGCCGGGCAGGCAGACCAGCTCGTGCGGTCCGTCGACCCGGCTCTGGGCGGCCCGCATCTTGTCGAGCGGAAGCACCGGGTCGAGTTCGCCGTGCACCGACAGCAGGGGGACGCGCACCCGGCGGCGGAACGCACGACGGGAGTCCCGACCTGCGCTCCGCAGCTGATCGCGGACGTACATCCGTTGGTACTCCAGTGCGCAGTGTGGGCTGGGCCAGAGCATGAGGGCGTCGCGGTAGTGGCGGGCGTCCGCGCCCGAGAGCCAATCGCGGCCGGGGGCCGCGCGAGCGCGCAGCAAGCGTTCGACGTACGCGCCGTCCGCAGCCATCATCCGGCGCTCGGGGAGCATCGGCAGCTGATGGAACGCCAGCTCGCCGAGGTTGCGCCACCACGGGTACGCGAGTGGATGCGGTGCGGCGATCATGGCCAGAGCGCGGACCTGCTCCGGCGCGTAGGCGGCAGTCGCCCAGGCGGCCATGCCGCCCCAGTCGTGGCCGACCAGCACCGCCTGCCGATGACCGAGGCTACGGACGACGCCGGCGATATCGGCAGCGCTGGTCCGCGGGTCGTAGCCGCGCGGCGTCTTGTCGCTGGCGCCGTAGCCGCGCAGGTCCATGGCCGCGACGGCATAGCCCGCCCGGTCCAGTGCCGGGATCTGGTGTCGCCAGGCCCACCAGAACTCGGCGAAGCCGTGCAGCAGAAGGACCAGCCGACGACTGTCCGGAAAGCCAGTCCCGCGCGCGACGTGGAACCTGGCCGCGTTGGCCGCGAGGTCGACGTGCTGCCAGGGACCGCCGATCAGGACATCGCGTACGCCGGCGCCCGCCATGGCTGAACGCGGTCCGTGTCCCGGCTCCTCAGCGCAAGGCGCGCTGGTTGACGACCTGACCCTCGATCTGCGGTGCCTTGGCCGCGGCCAAGGCACCCTTTGCCGCGGACTTGACCTCGTCGAGAGTCTCGGTCGCGCTGGCGATGGTGCGTTCCGGTGGGGTCACCTTCTTGATCCTGGTCCGACCGATCAGAGCGAGCAGGGCCGCGAGGACGAGCAGCGCGACGGCAACGATGAGAAAACTCAGCCACAGCGCCAGACCGGCGGCGTTGAGACCGTACGCGGCTGCGAAGAACAGCAGCAGCACGGCGGAGAGCGCGAAGTACCCGGCACCGCCGAACAGCCCCGCACCCAGCCCGGCCTGCTTCGCCGAGGGGATCAGCTCGGACTTCGCCAGCTCGACTTCGTCGCGGACCAGCAGCTTCACGTCGTCGCTGATGTCCTTGATGATGTCGCCGACCTTCTGGTTCGCCATCGCCGACTCCTTCCGTTCCTTGCCGAGAGCCTAGCCGTCCGCCGACTCCGCCGTCTGGGTCGGTCCATACCCGCCTCGGGTCGTCCTCACTCGCAGTGCGACCGTCGCCAGGACGGCGGCGATGATCGAGCCGACGAGCACAGCAGTCTTGGCGTGCTCCTGAGCCACCGGATCCGTTTCGAACGCCAGCTCGGCGACCAGCAGAGCGACGGTGAAGCCGATCCCGCCCAGCACCGACACGTCGAGCACCTCCCGCCAGCTGAGACCGTCCGCCAGCTCGGCGCGGGTGAACCGAGCCGTGATCAACGACCCGCCGAAGATCCCGATGATCTTGCCGACGACGAGCCCGACCACGATGCCGATGGCCACCGGGTCGGTGGCGCTGGAGCTTAAGGCCGCGATCGAGATGGGCACGCCGGCGGCGAAGAAAGCGAACAAGGGCACTGCGGCCCCGGCGGAGACCGGACGCAGCAGGTGCTCCCAGCGGTCCAACGGCGCCGTCGGATCGGTCGCCGAGCCGCGGGTGAGCAGGCCCAGCAGAACACCGGCGATGGTGGGGTGCACGCCACTGCGATACATGCACCACCAACAGAGCAGGCCGAGTGGTAGCCACCACCACCAACCGGGCACGCGTCGATTTTGCAGCAGCCACCAGAGGGCCCCGACCGCCACAGCGGCGAGCAGCCACAGCAGCGAGACGTTGTCGGTGAACACCAGCGCGATGACGAGGATCGCGCCGAGGTCGTCCACGATCGCCAGAGTGAGCAGGAAGGCACGCATGCTGGGCGGCAATGAACGTCCGACGACGGCCAGGATGGCCAGCGCGAAGGCGATGTCGGTCGCCATCGGCACGGCCCAGCCTTCGGGCCGCCCCGACGATACAGCGATGTTGATCACCAGATAACACAGCGCCGGGATGATCATGCCGCAGACCGCTGCGACGATCGGCACCAACGCCTGCGCCGGCTTCGACAGCGAACCCTCGGTCAGCTCCCGCTTGAGCTCCAGCCCGGCGACGAAGAAGAAGATCGTCAACGCGCCGTCGGCCGTCCAGTGCTGCAGACTCATCGGGCCCAGCTGGACGTGCGACAGCCGCTCGTAGGACTCGAAATCGACACCGGCCCAGATCAACGCGGCGGCGGCGGCCACCAGCATCAGCGCTCCGCCGACCGTCTCCTGCCGCAGGATCTCCGCGACTGTGGTGACCTCGGAGTCGGTGCTCCGGGCGAACAGGACGATCTTGCGTCCCCGAGTCTGCTGATCGCTCATGGCCTCCCTGCTACCAGAGGCGCGTTTCGCCTCATTCCTGCGACTGCTGGGAGCCGAGGTTGTCCTTGATCAGGTTCATCACCGAGGAGTCGGTCAAGGTCGTCACGTCGCCCAGCTCACGGTTCTCGGCGATGTCGCGTAGCAGCCGCCGCATGATCTTGCCGGAGCGGGTCTTGGGCAGCTCCTCGACCACCATGATCTGGCGCGGCTTCGCGATCGGGCTGATCTGGATGGCGACATGGTCACGAAGCTCCTTGACGACATCCGGGCCGCCGTCGCCGGCGTCACCGCGGAGGATCACGAAGGCCACGATCGCCTGGCCCGTGGTCTCGTCGGTCGCGCCCACCACCGCCGCTTCCGCGACCTTCGGATGCGAGACCAGGGCGGACTCGATCTCGGTGGTCGACATCCGGTGGCCCGAGATGTTCATCACGTCGTCGACCCGACCCAGCAGCCAGATGTCGCCGTCGTCGTCCTTCTTCGCGCCGTCGCCGGCGAAGTAGACGTTCGGATAGCGCGACCAGTACGTGTCGACGTAGCGCTGGTCATCGCCCCAGATCGTGCGCAGCATGGCCGGCCAGGGCTTGGTCACCACCAGGAAGCCACCCTCGCCGTTGCCCACCGGGTTGCCGTCGATGTCGACCACGTCGACCGACACCCCGGGAACCGGTGTCATCGCCGCACCGGGCTTGCCGGAGGTCACGCCAGGCATCGGGGCGATCATGTGCATCCCCGTCTCGGTCTGCCACCAGGTGTCGATCACCGGTGTGGTGTCGGCACCGATGTTGTGCCGGTACCAGACGTACGCCTCGGGGTTGATCGGCTCGCCCACCGAGCCGAGCACGCGCAGCGACGACAGGTCGAAGCCTTCGGGAATGTCGGCACCCCACTTCATGAAGGTTCGGATCGCGGTCGGGGCGCAGTACAGGATGCTCACCCGGTACTTCTCGATGATCTCCCACCACCGGCCCTTGTGTGGGGTGTCCGGCGTGCCCTCGTACATGATGCTGGTCGTGCCGTTGACCAGTGGGGCGTAGACCAGGTAGGAGTGCCCCGTCACCCAGCCGATGTCGGCGGCGGTCCAGAAGATGTCGGTATCCGGCTTGAGGTCGAAGCTCGCCCAGTGCGTGTACGACGTGCCGACCAGATAGCCGCCGGTCGTGTGCAGGATGCCCTTCGGCTTCCCGGTGCTTCCTGACGTGTACATGATGTAGAGCGGGTGCTCGGCCGGGAACATCTCCGGCGTGTGCTCACGCGACTGGCTGCCGACGAACTCGTGCCACCACAGGTCCCGGCCGTCGGTCATCTCGGTGTCCTGTCCCGTCCGACGGATGACCAGCACGTTGCGTACGTCCGGGCATGACGTCAGCGCCTCGTCGACGGCCGGCTTCAACGCCGCGGGGCTGCCGCGCCGGTAGCCCCCGTCGGAGGTGATCACGATCTCGACGCCGCAGTCTTGGATGCGCGAGGACAGCGCATCGGCGGAGAAGCCGCCGAAGACGACGGTGTGCGGCGCGCCGATCCGGGCGCAGGCCAGCATGGCGACGACCGCTTCGGGAATCATCGGCAGGTAGATGGCGACCCGGTCGCCCGCCTTCACCCCGAGCTCGGTCAAGGCGTTCGCGGCCTGCTTCACCTCGTCGGTGAGCTCGGCGTAGGTGATCGCCCGGGTGTCGCCCGGCTCGCCCTCGAAGTGAAACGCGACCCGGTCACCGTTGCCGGCCTCGACGTGCCGGTCGAGGCAGTTGTACGCGGCGTTCAGGGTGCCGTCGGCGTACCACTTCGCGAAGGGTGCGTTGCTCCAGTCGAGGGTCTGGGTCGGTTTCGTGCCCCAGCTCAGGCGCTCGGCCTGCTCGGCCCAGAATCCTTCGAAGTCTGCGGTCGCCGCGTCGTACGTCTGCTGGGTGACGTTGGCGTTCGCGGCCAGGTCCGCCGGCGGGTCGAACCGCCGCTCCTCGTGCAGCAGGTTCGACAGCGTCTCTTCGTGGGTCTCTTCGTGGCCGGCGGTGTCGGAGCTCATCAGTTTCTCCTCGAGGGTTGAGCAAGCAGGAGCTCGGCAGGCGCCGACGCCCCAGGCACACCAACCCTAGTAAGTCGGGGTTGCGCCCTCGTTGCGCCTCAGCACTGCTGCCCGTCGCGCTTCAGAACTTGATCTCGACCGCGTCCGGGTCCTCGGCGATGGCGAGCTGGGAGTGGTCCACCTCGGCCCGCCAGCAGGCGGCCTGGTAGGGCAGCAACAGCGGCTCGGGCGGTCGGGCGACCGTGTCGTACAGCTCGCCCACCTCGTTCAGCAGCGACTGCCGGGTCGCGGCGTCCAGCCGGGCGGTGCCGGGGCGTCGCTCCACCATCGCCAGGAGGGCAGGCCTGGTGACGGGAATCCAGTTGCGGAAGTTGCGGCGCTCCAGTGCTGCGAAGTACGGACTGTCGGACACGGTGTCGACCGCATGCAGCCCGTAGTCGCCCGACATCGCCTCCGGGTCGGCGCTCCGGGTCATGGCCATCAGTCGTTTCACCCATGGGACTGTGTCATCTCGCGTGTTGTACGCGATCGCGATCCGTCCGCCGGGCTTGAGGACGCGGGCGATCTCGGTCAGTGCGAGACCGGGGGCGAAGTGGTGCAGCGACTGCGACGCCGTGACGACGTCGAAGTGGCAGGAGAAGAAGGGCAGAGCCTCGACTCGCGCCGCGACCGGCCGAAACGTGCCGACCCGGCCGTTCAGCCTGGCCGCCGCCTTCGGGCTGCGGTCGACACAGAAGACCTCGTGACCGGCGTCGACGAGCATCTGCGCAAAACCGCCCTTGCCCGAGCCCAGGTCGAGGACTCGGGTCGGCCGGTCGCCCACCAGCCAGCCGACGGCGGCCGGTGGGTACGGCGAACGCGGCGTGCTGGGCATGGGGAAGACTCTATCGAGTGGATCCCCTCGCCGACCTCGCGCGGCTGGAAGGGGTGCCGTCCGAGCTCGCCGCGGCCCGGGACAGTGTCGACGTCGTGCTGCGTGACCGCGGACTGCGCAAGATCAGTGCTGAGCAGTCGGCGCGCGCGCTGTTGGCCAGCGCGCGCGAGTCGGCCGGGCTGACCGGCGATCTCGAGCGGTGGCTCCCGGGCGCTGTCCGGCTGTGTCGGGAGCTGCCGACACTCAGCCCCTTGGTCCTGGTATCCCCGGGCCAGGCGCTGACCCGCGCCCACACCCTCGCCGGATTCGGGATCGTGCCCGAGGCCGATCTCGGCCGGGTGCGAACCGACGGTGAAGCCGCTCGACGGATGGTGAGCCTCGCAGAGCTGCTCACCCAGCCGACGGAGGCCCCCGCCCTCGTCCTGGCGGCGATCGCCCATGCCGAGGTGGCGGTCGTGGCGCCGTTCGGGTCCGCCGACGGGCTCGTCGCCCGAGCCCTGGAGCACATGGTGCTGATCGCGGCCGGGGTCGATCCGCTCGGCGTGGTGGTGGTGGAGGCTGGACATGCGGCCGACCCGGCGGGCTACGTGCGGGGGCTCGAGGCGTACGCCGACGGAACGGTCGCCGGAGTCAGATCCTGGATCGTGCACTGCGCCCGATCCGTGACGTTCGGAGTGGCGGCGTCGCCCCTGGTGCGCGATCCGGCCGACTGATAGCGAAACAGGCCGTGCGAAACAGGCCGGGCGAAATCAGGCCGCCCGAAATCAGGCTGGGCGAAAAGGCGGGCGAAACCAGGCTGGGCGAAACCAGGCTGGGCGAAACCAGGCTGGGCGAAACCAGGCTGGGCGAACAGACTCCAGCGAGCGGGACCCTCCGAAACAGGCCCGGACGTGACTCGGCGCCCGCTACTGCGGGCGCCGCGCCGACACGTCAACTCGAGTGACCAAGCGTGCTTTTTGGTTGTTGTTGGCCAAGGACAAGCCTTGTACGCAACGACCCGTTGTGGATGGGTGATCGCCGCGTGGGTGCTCGCCTTGCCGTGCCGGACGCTGGCTCGTTGATGACGACTGCGTGGGAGCGACCTTTCGGACACTCCGAGGCCATGCCTCGGCACGCACTCAAGACCGACGAGTCAGAGTTCTTGAAAGACATTTCTACCCTGCTCCGGGCTCGTTGGAAACCCCTTGCACCAAAGAAGATCCTGATGATTGGTGCGCGCTCGGACCATAGCCGGACGAAGCGGCCCGGACCAAGATCAACTTTGTCATGATCACATGCGGTGGCGCGCGAGGATGCCTCATCTGGGCGATGCGGTGCGATGACGGGTGCGTGTTGGGCTGTTTCCGGCCTCGTCTGGGCGATGCGGTGCGATGACGAGTGCGTGTCGGGCTGTTTCCGGCCTCGTCTGGGCGATGCGGTGCGATGACGAGTGCGTGGCCGGGTGCCAGTGCGGCGCCGGCTCTGACCGATGCGCCGGCTCCTGACCGATACGCTGCCGGTACGGACTTGTCCACAGATTCCGCGGCCGATCCGGGTTGTCCACAGCTCCGGGTCGACGCTGAAACGATCGGGTCGGTCCGCACCAGAGTCTTTGCATGGAGATCTCTGTCCCGACCCAGCTGCTGCTGATCACCGCCGACGATGTGTTGCTCGATCAGGCGCTGGCCGTCTGTGCCGCTGCCGGCGTCGAGCCGGAAGTGGTCGCCGATGCCGGAGCCGCTCGGGCGCAGTGGGGGCACGCAGCGCTGGTGATGATCGGCTGGGACCAGGCCCCGAGACTGGTTGCGCTCGGTCTGCCGGGGCGCGCCCATGTGCTGCTGCTCGCTGCCGAGGACGATCACGAGCTGGCCGGGCCGTCGCTCCGCCTTGGAGCACCGATCGTCGTGCTGCCCGGAGGTGCCTCGGAGCTGGTCGCCGCGGTGTCCGGCCTGGCCGGGCGGGCCGGTCGGCGGGGCCGGATCGTGGCGGTCGTGGGCGGATCGGGCGGGGTCGGGGTGTCGACCGTGGCCAGCGCGATCGCGTTCGTCGCCGCCCGATCCGGGCGCCGTGCGGCGGTCGTCGATCTCGACCCGCTCGGCGGAGGCATCGACCTCCTGCTCGGCGCGGAGCGGCTGCCAGGCTGGCGGTGGCCGCGGCTCTCCACCGCGCGCGGTCAGCTGGGTGCCCTGAGCGGACAGCTGCCACATCTCGACGGGGTGGATCTGGTGGCAATGGGCCGCGGCGTCGAGCCCCCTCAGCCGCCGACCGGTGAGGCGGTTGCGGCCGTCGTGGGCTCGGTGGTCCGCAGCCACGATCTGGTCGTGCTGGACGCGGCCCGAGGCACCGGCCTCGGCCGCTCGGCGCTGGTGCTGGCCGATCTGGGGCTCTTGATCGTGGCAGGAGACGTCAGAGGGATCGCTGCCGGTCGGGAGACGTACGGGCAGCTGGATCATGCCGGACAAGCCTGGAGCCTGCTCGTCCGGCGGCCGAGGGTGGGCGGACTCAACCCGAGCGACGCCGCCGCCGGTTTCGAACCCGGGCTGCTCGGCGTGCTCGACGACGACCCAGCCGTGGCGCTCGCCGCCGAGCGCGCCGAACCGCCAGCCCGTGCGGCCCGCAGCCAGTTGGCCCGGGTGTGCCGGCACGTGCTGGACACGGCCGTCTGGCCGGATGTGAGCGTGGCATGAGCGGGGTCCTGTCCAAGGGTCGCGGGTGGGCCGCGGAGCCGGAGGATCTGGATCCGCTGCGCACCCGGTTGGTCGGGCTGGGCCGGCCGCCCACTCCGGCCGACGTCGCCGCGGCCATGCGGGCGGAAGGCAGGCTGGTCAGCGACACCGCACTGGTGCAGACGCTCGAGGCGTTGCGTCGCGGCAGCGTAGGTGCCGGTCCGCTCGAGCCCCTGCTTCACGAGCCCGGCGTGACCGATGTGCTGGTCAACGGCCCGGACCAGGTGTTCGTCGATCGCGGGTCCGGGCTGGAGCTCCGCTCGGTGCGCTTCGGATCCGACGACGATGTGCGGCGGCTGGCTCAGCGGCTCGCCGCCTCAGTGGGCCGGCGCCTGGACGACGCCGCGCCTTTTGTCGACGCGCGGCTGCCCGACGGGACCCGCGTTCACGCGGTGCTCGGGACCGTCGCGACTCCTGGAACGTGTCTGTCGCTGCGGGTTCCGGCGAGCCGGACGTTCACCCTCTCCGACTGCGTCGCGTCCGGATCTCTGACGGCGTCCGGGGCGCAGGTGCTCGAGCGAGTGATCGCGGCGAAGCTTGCCTTCCTGATCAGTGGGGGCACCGGATCCGGCAAGACAACCCTGCTGGCCGCGCTGCTCGCCCTGGTGCCGAGCGATCAGCGCATCGTGATCGTGGAGGACTCTCGCGAGCTCTCGCCCAACCACCCGCACGTGGTCCGGATGGAGGGCCGTCCGATGAACACCGAGCAGGCTGGCGCGATCACTCTGACCGACCTGGTCCGGCACTCCTTGCGGATGCGGCCCGATCGACTGGTGGTCGGTGAGGTCCGCGGCGCGGAGATCGCCGATCTGCTCGCCGCCATGAACACCGGCCACGAGGGCGGCTGCGGCACGGTGCACGCGAACTCGGCCGCGGACGTACCCGCTCGGTTGGAGGCCCTGGCCGCTCTGGGTGGGCTCGGTCGCGACGCATTACACGCGCAGCTGGCCTCGGCGCTGCAGGTGCTTGTCCACATCACCCGGCGGGAGCGGGAACCGCGGCGGGTGGAAGGGATCAGTGTGCTCGAGCGCGATCCGGCGAGCGGGCTGGTCGCTACGGTCCCGGCGTTGGTCTTCGGCTCCGACGGACGAACGCGGATCGGGCCTGGAGGCGATCGATTGGAGAGGTTGCTGGCATGACCTTCCTGTGTGCGGCGCTCGTCGCGGTCGCCGTCGGTCTGCTGCTGCGTCCTCCCGCTGCTCGAGGCCTGTCCCGACTCCGCCCGGCGGACGACGCCAGACCCGCGGCCAGCGCGCGCCGGTGGGCCGCTCCACTGGTGACCGTGCTCGGCGCCGCGCTAGCGGTCGTCGCCGGCGCGGTGGCGGCCGGGCCTCCCGGCGCGGTCGTGGCGGTGGCGGCGACGATTGCGTGCTGCACCGGCGTACGTCTGACGAGGCTGCGTCGACGCGGCCGGACCGCGTCGACGGCGCGCGTCGAGGTGGCCCACGCCTGCCGAGTGCTGGCCGGACAGCTGCGGGTCGGGCGCATCCCGGCTGAGGCGTTGCGGGTTGCCGCCGTCGACTGCCCGGTGCTCTCACCGGGCGCTGCGCTGCTCGATCTGGGCAGCGACCCCGTGCCGCGATGGCGTCATGACGCGCCGCTCCCGGGGCACAACGGGTTGCTGGTCCTCGCTCGCGCCTGGGAAGTGTCGACCAGGAGTGGTTCACCGCTGGCCCCGGCCCTCGAGCGGGTGTCGGAGGCACTGAGCGAGGACGTGGCGATCGAACGTCTGGTGTTCGGCGAGGTGTCGGCAGCTCGGGCGACCGGCAAGATCATGGCCGCGTTGCCGTTGTGCGGGATCGGCATCGGGTACGTGATCGGCGGCCGTCCGCTGCACTTCCTGGTGTCCGGTCCGCTCGGCTGGGGCTGTCTGCTCGGGGGTGTGCTGCTGGCCGCCGCGGGCGTGCTGTGGATCGACTGGTTGTCCCGGTCGGTGCTGGAGAGTCAGGCCGTCCAGTGACCGACACCTGGGTGATCGGTGGCATCTCCGCTGCGTTGGCCGGGCTTGCGGTGCTCGGTTGGATGCGTGCTCCGTCGGGACGTCGGCTGCCCGCTCGATCGGCAGCGGAGCCGCCGCTGCCGCTCGAGCTGCCGCTCTGGGCACGGGCAACCCGCCGGCCGGGCTGGCGTGGGACCCTCCGCGGGCGGCTGGACGCTCCACCTCTCGGCCGTCGCCTATTGGTGGCGGGCGCCGGCTCGACAGCTGTTGCCCTGGTGCTGTTCGCGCTGGTCGAGTCCCTGCCGCTCGCTCCGGTGGCCGGCCTGGTGCCCGCTGCGGCTGTGGCCGGAGCCATTGGGCTCGGACTGCTCGAGCCGGCTACGTCACGGGTCCGACAACGCCGGTTGATCATGGAGACGCCGCAGGCCCTCGACCTGCTGGCCGCCTGCCTCGCCGCGGGGCTACCCCCGCGGAACGCGACCGCGGCGGTGGTATCGGTTTTCGACGGTCCGCTCGCCGAGGACCTGGGTGCCGTCGCCCGCGCCGTCGAGGTCGGGCTGGCCGACGCGACTGCGTGGCGCTCACTGCGTGGACATCCGCAGCTCGGTGAAGCCGCGGTCGATCTGGCCCGGGCGGTGGAGTCGGGCACCCGGATGGTGGAAACCCTCACCTTCTACGCGCGTGATGCGCGGCAGCGACGGGCCGCGGCAGTGGAGAGCAGCGCAAAGGCGGTCGGAGTCCGTTGCGTGCTGCCGATGATGATCTGCTTCGTGCCGTCCTTCATCTTGGTCGGTGTCCTGCCCGCAGTGGTCTCGGCGTTCCTGGCTGCAGTGCCGCACATCTTCTGACGGCCGACTCTTCGCGCCCGGCCGGCATTTTCGACTGCTGTCGCCTCACACCCTCCGTGGCTGCTGGGGTCCGGTCTCATTCGTCCGCCCGGTCAGGCAAGTGCGGCCGGGGTCGGTCTCTGCCGACCTCATTCGCCCGCCCGGTCAGGCAAGTGCGGCCGGGGTCGGTCTCTGCCGACCTCATTCGCCCGCCCGGTCAGGCAAATGGCGGCACAGTCCCGGCGTTCCCGACCGCCGCGCTTTCCGCCGCTAGCGTCGCCGCGCCGGCCGCGGTTCGCGCCGCCGGCCGAATCGGTGCAGCTGTCCACGCCGGTCGTCGACCACGGCTCCGTTCGCGGTCTCGATGTCGCTTCTGAGCGATTCCATTCACACGCACGGGCTCCGCCGCACGGCTGTGATGAGGCGTGATCGACCCCGAGTTGTCCACAGGTTTCGAGTGGCCCGAAGCGTCATCCACAGATCTCGCCAGAGGTGAACGATTCCGGTCGCGCTGCGGAGTGTCTAGGTACATCCAGATCGGATGGGCGCCTCCAGAGGTGCCGGATGCGAAAGGACATCACATGATCACCAACACTGAGCTCACGATTACCGACGAGCTCGTCAGCTGCCCGGTCGATGGCGCTGAGGAGCTCACCCTCGTGGACGTGGCCGAGTTCGCCGACGAGTCGACGGCACGGGATCCCGGCCTGCAGACTCGTGCGCGCCGCGCGTACGAGCGGGGCATGGTCACCGCGGAGTGGGCCATCGGCGTCGTCGTCGCAGTCTCGCTCGCCGGTCTGCTGCTGCTGTTCATCGTCAAGGGACCGGCGAAGGAGCTGGTCACCGGAATCATCCTCAAGATCATCAACCTGGTCTCCGGCTGGGGCCTCAAGGGCTAGTGGCGCGAGGCCTGGAGCGGAGAACCACGATGGCGAACCGGTGCGACAAGGGGTCGCGCGGGATGGTGACGGCTGAGCTGGCCGTCGCCATCTCGGCGGCCGTGATCGTGATGGTCATGCTGTGCTGGGGGGTCTTTCTGCTGGTGCTCCAGCTCCGGCTGGTGGACACCGCCGGCGCTGTGGCTCGCCAGGCCGCTCGCGGTGACCGGGCCGCGGTCGCGAGGGCTGAGGCGGCGGCGCCCCGGGGAGCCCGAATCCTGCTCGAGCGTGGGGCCTCTTCGACCCGGGTGACTGCGCAGCTCCAGGCCGATCCGTTCGGTCCGATGCTGCCTCGGGTGCGGCTGGGCGCCCGGGCAGAGGTCACGAACGAACCAGGAATCGGAGGATGACGAACGCGAGATCGGAGCGAGGCGCTGCGACGTTCGTGATGCTGGGGGTGCTGGCGGTCGTGATCAGCCTCGCTGTTGCGGGGATGCTCGTGGGCGCTTACGTCGTAGCGATTCATCGGGCCCGCGCCGGGGCTGATCTGGCGGCGTTGAGCGGAGCCGCGGCGTTCGAGCAGGGTGGTGCAGCGTGCCGGAGCGCCGGCCGGACCGCGAGCGAGAACCGCGTCGAGCTGGTCACCTGTGACCAGGTCGGCGATCAGCTCGACTTCGTGGTCACCGCCAGGGTCCGGGTGCCGATCGGGCGGTCGATGCCGGGACTGCCGCGGTCGGTCGAGGCGATCGCGTACGCCGGCGCCGACTCTGAATGAGGTGGGGTCGGGCACCGCCGCGGGGTCGCCTCGGCCAGGGGGCGAGGCGGTCCGCAAGTGCGTCCGGCCGCGGGATCCTCGGTCCAGTCGGCGGAACGGGCGGTCGGCGGTCGTGACCCCGACGGTCCATCTCGCCGGCTGCCGTCGGCGGTCCGGCTTAGGCTCGACAGATGAGTGGTGCGCACGAGCTGAGTCGCCAGGAGGCGCGGCGGATCGCAGTCCGGGCCCAGCTCCTGGACAAGCCGCGGCCGACCGATCTGCTGGATGTGGTGCGGCAGCTGACGATGTTGCAGATCGACCCGGTTGCGGCGGTCGCGCCCAGCGCCGATCTGGTGTCCTGGAGCCGTCTCGGGTCCGCCTATCGGCCGGCCGACCTGCAGGCGGCGCTGGACCGCCGGCACCTGATCGAGCTGCGCGCGATGATCCGGCCGGCGGAAGATTTCGTGCTGTACCGGGCTGACATGGCCAACCGGCTGGCCGGCGGCCCGCTGAAGGGCTGGCAGGAGGGCGGGCGAGCCTGGGTCGCCGAGAACGAGGCGTGCCGGCGCGACATCCTGGATCGCCTCGGGCAATCCGGGCCGCTGCCGTCGCGCGAGCTGCCAGACACCTGCACAGTGCCCTGGTCCTCGACCGGCTGGACCAACAACAAGAACATCACCAAGATGCTCGAGCTGATGGAGCTGAGCGGCGAAGTCGCCATCGCCGGGCGTCGGGGTCGGGAACGGCTGTGGGATCTGGGGGAGCGGGTGTATCCGGACGAGCCGAGCGTGCCCGCCGCCGACGCCGTTCGGCGGCGTAACGAGAAGCGACTGCACGCACTCGGGCTGGCCCGCGCGCGTGCCCAGGAGACCCCGGTCGAGCCGATGGACGTCGCCGAGGTCGGAGAGCCCGCCGTGGTCGAGGGCACGCGAGGGACCTGGCGGGTCGACCCTTCCTATCTCGGGCGACCGTTCTCGGGCCGGGCGGCGCTGCTGTCTCCGTTCGACCGGCTCATCCACGACCGCCGACGCGCGCAGGAGCTGTTCGAGTTCGACTATCAGCTCGAGATGTACAAGCCGGTAGCGAAGCGACGATGGGGCTACTACGCACTGCCGATCCTGTACGGCGACCGCCTGGTCGGGAAGCTCGACGCGGCCGCTGACCGGTCCGCGGGCATCCTGCGAGTCGCGGCCGTCCATGCGGACGTGTCGTTCACCAAGGCGATGAGCAGTGCAATCGACCGGGAGATCGCCGATCTCGGACGATGGCTCGAGCTCGAAGTCGTGATGCTGGGCTCGTGATGCTGGGCTCGTGATGCTGGGGTGAGCGGCGGAGGGTTGGCTACGACGAGCGCGGATCCGACTCGTCGGAGCTCCGCTCGGCACGTTCCGGCTCGTCGGCGGCATTCCCTTGGGCGTCTCGTGGACGCGGTAGCCGGATCACGGCCGTACCGCGGTCTAGATCGATCCCCAGCGGTGGTCCCGAGGCTCGCGGTCGAGGGACGATGAGCTGCTGGCGGTTGCGCTCCTCGCGCAGGTGCCGCAGCCCGGGCTGGAAGATCTCGAGAAAGCTCACCGCTTCGAGTCGTCACCCGGTGAGGTCGTCGATCTCGGCGAGCCAGGCCTCTCGCTCAGCGGCAGTGGTGGAACCCGTCGGCTGCGCCGAGGAGGAGCCGGCTCCACCAAGACCGGCGGCGGTGCCCGGAGCCCTGGCGACCGAGGACGGGTTCGAGTCGGCAGGCAAGGTATTGCCAGCTCCGGGTCCGGCGGTCGACATGCCGGCAGGTGCAGGCGCGGCCCGTGAAGACTCGGCCGACGAGCCAGCGGCCGACGAGCCAGCGGCCGACGAGCCAGCGGCCGACGAGCCAGCGGCCGACGAGCCAGTAGGTCCCGCTGCGGTCGTCGACCGGGCCGGATCCGTACCACCGGACAGTGTCCCTGCAGACGTCCCTGCCGATGTCACGGCGGCGGTCTCGGCAACGCGGTTCCCACCGGCGGGAGTTGTGGAGGCACCTGCGGCATTCTTGCCCGAGGTGCCGGTCGCGTTCTGCGCCTTGGCCTCGCGCCTGAGCGTCCGGACCTCCTTGCGCCGGGCCATCGATCGCCGGGCGCCGGTCCGCAGCAGGAAGAGCGCGACGATCACGACGAGCATCGCGCCGGCACCGGTGAAGTAGACCGCCGACGTGGTCACCGGGATCTGCGCTCCGAAGATCGACATGTCCACCGCGACGGGGTTGCTGACGACCACCGCCACACTGAACAAGATCACTATGGCCAGCAGGATCAGCGCGATGGGAACCATGTGGCCATTATTCTCCCGGCACCCTCACGCGGCCGGCGATCAGATCCAGCAGCATCGCCGCTGTCGGCTTGTCCAACGCCCGACCGGTCGTGCTGCAGGCGGCGGTGACGACGCAGCCGGGGCAACCATTCGGGCAGTCGCACCTGCTGACCGACTCCGCTGCCGTTGCCAGCCACCGCTCCGCCACAGCGAAGCCGCGCTCGGCGAAACCGGCTCCGCCGGGTGTCGTGTCGTGCACGATAACGGTCAGCAGGCCGGTGTCCGGGTGGGCCAGCGCGCTGTTCCCGCTGATGTCCCACGGGTCGCACGGTGCGAAGGCCGGCAGCAGGTTCAGCCAGGCGTGTTCCGCCGCGTGCGCCCCAGCGGCGAGTCGGGCCAGCCCGATCTCCTCCGGTACGAGTGCTGGGTCCAAAGTCCACCAGACGCCGGTGGTGCGCCCGACGCGAACCGGAAGATCCAGCGGCGTCTGGTCCCAGACCGTGCCGGTCACCGGGTCGCGCCGCAGATATCCGGTCACCTGACTGCGCACCTCGACGGGTCCGAACGCGACATGGCCCGCACCGACCCGCCGCCGTTGGTGCTCGGCAAGGATCCGGACGTCGGTTTCCCGCCGCGGAGAGGTCAGGTAACCCGGCCGAGCCGGCCGGACGAACACTTCGGGCTCGCCGTCGCCGGCCGCTTCGCACAGGTAGGTGTCCCCGCGATGGACGTAGACCGCGCCATCGTGCGCGCACAAGTCGGCGGCGCCCGCGTCCACCACACCCACGATCCGACCCGTCTCCTCCTCGACCAGGTCGATCCGGGCTCCGGCAGCCCGGAGATCGATCTGGCGGGCAACCGATCCCGCGGCCGTGACAAACCACCCGTTGGGTCGGCGGCGGAGCGCTCCTGATCCGGCCAGGTCGACCAGTAGCCTCGAGGTGGTCGGTCCGAAGTACGCCGCGTCCGCTTCGCACAGCGGCAGCTCCTGGGCAGCCGCGAGCAGCTGGGGCCCGAGGACGTACGGATTCGAAGGATGCAGCACCGTCGCCTCGACCGGGCGATCCAGCAGAGCCCCCGGATGGTCGAACAAGAACCGGTCCAGCGGGTGCCTGCCGGCGACCATCACGACGAGCGCGTCCGCCTCGCGACGACCGGCCCGCCCGGCCTGCTGCCAGAAGCTCGACCGGGTGCCGGGAAAGCCGTCGATCACGACCGCGTCCAAGCCGACGATGTCGACCCCGAGCTCGAGCGCGTTGGTGCTGGCCACCCCCCGGACGTCACCGCTGCGGAGTCCGGCCTCGATCGCCCGTCGGTCCTGCGGGAGGTAGCCGGCACGATAGGACTCGATATCGGCCCGATCGGCGCCGAGCTGGCGAGCGCGACTCGCGATCGCCTCGGCGGCGCGCCTCGACCGGGTGAATGCCAGCGTCTGGCGCCCCGAGTCGACGCATCGCCGCAACAGCTCTGCCGTCAGCTCCTCGGAGCGTTCGGAGGGTTCGACGAGCAGCAGCTCTCGAGCAGGTCGCAGCGAGTCGTCGGAGTCGACGACGACGATCCGTTCCGGCTCGATGCCGATCAGTCTGCCGGCCGACTCCCTCGGGTCCGCTGTCGTCGCGGCCGCCAGCACGAACACCGGGTCGGCGCCGTAGTGGTGAGCCAGCCGGCGAAGCCGTGCGACCACGCCGGCCACCTGGGCACCGAACACGCCGCGATAACGGTGTGCCTCGTCGATGACGACGTATCGAAGCCGTCGCAGCAGCGGTGCCCACCGCTGGTGCTGCGGCAGGACGGAGTGGTGCAGCATGTCGGGATTGGTGAGGACGTACGTCCCCCAGTCCCGCACCCAGTCCCGGGCGGCCGGCTCGGTGTCGCCGTCGAGAGTTGCCAGCTGCCAGCCGGGCGGGCAGAGCGTCCGGGCTGCCCGGAACTGGTCGTGGGCCAGCGCCTTGGTCGGCGACAGATAGAGCGCGGTGTGCGGTCGCGCCCCGAATACGCCGAGCCCGAGGGCAGGATCGTCGAGTGGACCGGCCGCGACCGGCCGGTCACCGGGAGGGCTCGGCCCGACCGCGTCCCGACCTCCGAACGTCGCCGCGAGCACCGGCATCAGATATCCGAGTGACTTGCCGGAGGCCGTTCCGGTTGCCAGCATCACGTGGCGACCCGCGAAGGCCGCCTCGGCCGCTTCCACTTGATGGCGCCACGGTGCATCGATCCCGGTGGCGCGAAGGCCGGCGACCACGTCCGCCGGGAGCCAGCTGGGCCAGTCGGCCGTCCGCCCGGATCGGGGCGGCCAGCGATAGCGACGCACCGAGGTCGAGCCCAGGCCCAGCATCGCCACCGAGTCGTCGCCCGTGCGGGAGTCACGGGCATCGACGGCGGACTCGGTCACCTACTCAGCCTGACACGGGCCGCCGACACTCGAGATCGAAGCGGCATCGATACTAGGCAAGGACATGAGTCCCGACTAGGTCGGATTCATTTTCGGAGGGGCGAATTGTAGAGCGAACTCTGCAGGGCTGTACATGGATGTCTGTGTGTCTGGCTAGACTCACGCCCTGGCGCGCCCCGAAGGTCGTGAGGCCGCCGTAAGTCTTGAGAGGACAATGGATGTCCGTGGTTCCAGCCTTGTCGATAAATCCCCTGATGCTGAATGCACAGTCGCTGAATGTGCTGCAGGTCGAGCTGTCGGGGATGAATCTCACCTTTGTCGCCGTAGTGGGCGTCATCGCCCTTCTGGCACTTGTCATGGCGCTCTACTTCCGTCGCGAGGTGCTCGCCGCCAGCGAAGGCACCGAGAACATGCGCCGGATCGCGCTGGCCGTCCAGGAGGGTGCGAGTGCGTACCTCGGGCGGCAGTTCCGCACCCTGACGGTGTTCGCGGTGGCGGCCTTCTTCCTGCTGCTGTTCCTGCCGGCGCACGGTGACGCCGGTTTCGGGCCGTGGACCTTGAAGATCGCCCGGTCCGTCGCCTTTCTCGCGGGTGCGACGTTCTCCGGCCTGATCGGTTACATGGGTATGTGGTTGGCCGTGCGCGCCAACGTCCGGGTGGCCGCCGCTGCGCGTGACGGAGGACGGGACCCGGCGATGAAGCTGGCGTTCCGGACCGGCGCGCACGTGGGGATGGCGACCGTCGGCCTCGGCCTGCTCGGCGCCTCGATCGTGGTGCTCATCTTCCGGAGTGACGCGCCGACCATCCTCGAAGGCTTCGGCTTCGGTGCCGCCATGCTCGCCATGTTCATGCGCGTCGGCGGCGGCATCTTCACCAAGGCCGCCGACGTCGGTGCCGACCTCGTCGGCAAGGTCGAGCAGAACATCCCCGAGGACGATCCGCGCAACGCAGCGACGATCGCCGACAACGTGGGCGACAACGTCGGCGACTGCGCCGGCATGGCCGCCGACCTGTTCGAGTCCTACGCGGTGACCTTGGTCGCGTCCTTGATCCTCGGCAAGGCGGCCTTCGGGTCGTACGGCCTGGTCTTCCCGCTGATCGTGCCGGCCATCGGCGTGATCACCGCGATCATCGGCATCTTTCTCACCAAGCCGCGGGCCGGCGAGAACGGACTGCGGACGATCAACCGCTCCTTCTATCTGTCCGCGATCATCTCGGCGGTGCTGTGCGGGATCGCCGCATTCGCGTTCCTGCCGTCCCGCTTCGGCGAGCTCGACGTGGAGAACCTGGCATTCGCCGGCCCGATCGACGATCCGCGGATCGTCGCCATCGGATCGGTGGTGATCGGGATCCTGCTGGCCGTCATCATCTTGTCCCTGACCGGTCGTTACACCGGCACCGAACATCGCCCCGTGCAGGACGTCGCCAAGACGTCGCTGACCGGTGCCGCCACGGTCGTGCTGTCGGGAATCTCCCTCGGCCTCGAGTCGGCCGTCTACACCGCCGTTGTCATTGCCGCCGCCGTGCTGGGTGCGTACGTCCTGGGTGGCGCGGGGATCGTGTCGCTGTTCGCCATCGCGCTGGCCGGCTGCGGTCTGCTCACCACGGTCGGTGTGATCGTGGCGATGGACACCTTCGGTCCGGTCTCCGACAACGCCCAGGGCATCGCGGAGATGTCCGGCGACGTGCACGGCGAGGGCGCTCAGATCCTGACCGAGCTCGACGCGGTCGGTAATACGACCAAGGCCATCACGAAGGGCATCGCGATCTCGACCGCGGTGCTGGCGGCGACCGCACTGTTCGGCTCCTACACCGACGCGATCCGGACCGTGCTGGTGGAGAACTACAACGCGTTCGAGCTCCAGGCCGTCGTCTTCTCGCCGCCCACCCTGGTCGGCATCATCCTGGGTGCCTCGGTGGTGTTCCTGTTCTCCGGCTTGGCGATCAGCGCCGTCGGGCGTGCCGCCGGCGCGGTCGTCTACGAGGTACGTCGTCAGTTCCGCGAGATCCCCGGCATCATGGAAGGCACGGGCAAGCCGGAGTACGGCAAGGTCGTGGACATCTGCACCCGGGACTCGCTGCGTGAGCTCGCCACCCCGGGCCTGCTGGCCCTGCTGGCACCGATCGCGGTCGGGTTCGGCCTCGGCGCCCCGGCACTGGCCGGCTATCTTGCTGGTGCGATCGCCTGTGGCACCTTGATGGCGGTCTTCCTCGCCAACTCCGGTGGGTCGTGGGACAACGCCAAGAAGCTCGTCGAGGACGGCCACCACGGCGGCAAGGGTTCCGAGGCACACGCCGCGACCGTCATCGGCGACACGGTGGGCGATCCGTTCAAGGACACCGCCGGCCCGGCCATCAACCCGCTGATCAAGGTGATGAACCTGGTGGCGGTGCTGATCGCGCCGGCCGTCGTG
Organism: uncultured Actinomycetota bacterium; assembly: GCA_963797165.1. Classification (GTDB taxonomy): domain Bacteria; phylum Actinomycetota; class Actinomycetes; order Propionibacteriales; family Propionibacteriaceae; genus Microlunatus. Next base: position 2,778,224 of record CAWCOM010000001.1, on the reverse strand, counting down.
GCACTGTCGCCGCTGAGCCTGACCCCGTCGGGCTGGCGGTACGTGATCGCGCTCGTCGCCTTCGCGATCGTGATCGGGGCTGTCGTCGTGACGACCCGTCGACAGGTCGGCATCCCCGCCGACGGCCCGAGCGACCCACCCGCCCAGCCGCCCGCTGTGACCGGCGGCGAGACCGGGGGCCCGACGAGCCAGGCCGTCCACCCCGACGTCACGTCCGACGAGGTCCGCCAGCCGAATCGGACGAGCTAGCCTTCCGGCCGGACGTTCTTCTCGACGAACGTCCGGGGCGAGTCATCCCATCGATGCTCGCCCGCTGTCGGCGCCGTTTGGCCCGACCGGTCAGAATGACTGCACCATGACAGAGTCCCAGCCGCCCGCGCCACGCCAGCCGGGCGGCTGGGGCGTTTCCGGGCCTCGACCTGATGGGCCCGGCACCGATCAGGCAGGTCCCGGCGACGGCTCGACGCCTTCCTCCCTCGGCGAGTACTCGTCGTACGGCCCGGCCACCTGGTCACCCATTCCGCAGCAGACGCCTCCCGGTGGCGTTGCGCAGCCGGTTCCCGGACTGGCTCCGGTAACGGACTCCTGGGGTTCGGCCGGCTATCCGGCGCCGGGTGCGTATCCGCAGTCACTGCCGGTTCGAGACCAGCGGGCGCCGGCCGGCTATCAGCCGATCTCTGCCGGCTATCAGCCAAGGTTCGTGCCCGTCGTGGTCAGCGCCCTGCCAGACGGGCCGCGGACGTACCCCCAGATGTTGCGCGGACCGCGCCGCCGTTGGTGGCGGCCGTTGGTGGCGTTGCTACTTGCCGGCGCCATCGCGCTCGCGGGGCAGGTGGTGGCGTTCGGGCCGTTCATCGTGTTCGGTGCGATCGCCACTGGTGGCCGAGGTTTGGGTCGATGGCTGATGACCGAGATCGACCAGCTCTCCCGGTCCCACATCGACGCGGCCGGGTTTTTCTACACGAACTTGAGCCTGATCGTTCTGATCCCAGCGGCTGGACTGTCGATCTGGGCCGTGCACCACATCCGGCCCAAGTTCGTCTCCTCGGTGGTCGGCGGGTTCCGCTGGCGCTGGCTGTTGCGATGCCTGGCGGTCGTGGTCCCGGTCTGGGTGCTTTACATCGGGCTCGGGTTCCTGACTGACCGTCCGGCTTCGGATCGCCCGGAGGAGTGGGTGGTGCTGCTCGTCCTGGTCGTCTTCATGACACCGCTGCAGGCAGCGGGGGAGGAGTACTTCTTCCGCGGCTGGATCCTGCAGAACGTCGGCTCATGGTTCAAGCGCCCGATGCTGAGCCTGATCGTCGGCACGGCGGTGTCCGCGACTGCCTTCAGCGCCGCGCACGGCAGTCCGGATCCCTGGATCCTCGGCAGCCTGGCCGTGTTCGCGATCTCGTGCTGCCTGCTGACCTGGCGTACGGGTGGGCTGGAGGCCGCGATCGCCATCCATGCCGTGAACAACATCGCCGCGTTCGCGACGGTGCTGAACTTCGGCGGTTGGGACGAGGCCTTCATCGGTGGCGACACCAAGGGCGACCCGCTGCAGTTCGGGCTGGACGCCGCCGTGCAAGTGATCGCCTTCGCTTTGATCTGGTGGCAGGCGAAGCGGGCGAAGATCAGCTGGCAGTACCGCCCGGGCATGCCACAGATCTATCGGGACGCCCCGCCTGCGGCGCTGCCGCCGCCCGCCTCGCCGCCGCCCGCCTCGCCGCAGCCGAGCCAGTTCGGCTGAGTCATCCGGCAACACCGTCCCGCGCATGCCTGAACGGCCGCCATCACCGCCCCACATGCCCGCCCGGTCAGGCGAATCAGGCCCGTTGGGGTCCGATCCGGCCCCATATTCCCGCCCGGTCAGGCGAATGGGCCCGGTTCCGGCCCCCATCACCCCCCACATGCCCGCCCGGTCAGGCGAATGGGCCCGTCTCCGACCCCCATCACCCCCCACATGCCCGCCCGGTCAGGCGAATGGGCCCGGTTCCGGCCGCCATCACCCCCCACATGCCCGCCCGGTCAGGCGAATCTGCGAGCAATGCGCGCTGAGCATGTCGAAGCGCATGCTCGGGTGTCCTGCGACAGGCTCAGGGCACATGCCGGAGGGGACCGCAAGTCGCCCGAGCCGACATTGGCGGACCGATCCGCCCCGCCGGCGCACGACGTACGCCTGCGAGGATGGAGAAGGGCCGCTGAGACTCGACGAGGAGGAGCCAGCCGGTGAGTGGATACGCCGAGGAGTACGCCCGCAGCATCGCGGACCGGGAGGGCTTCTGGGCCGAGCAGGCGCGGTCCATCGACTGGTTCGCACAGCCTGAGCGGATCCTCGATGACGACACCGCGCCGATCTATCGCTGGTTCCGCGGCGGCCGGCTCAACACCTGCTTCAACGCCCTTGATCGGCACGTCATCCGCGGTGCCGCCGACGCCGACGCGCTGATCTTCCATTCCGCAATCACCGGCCGGCGACGGACGTACAGCTATGCGGAGCTGTTGGAGCGGGTCGCGCAGTTCGGCGGTGCGCTGCAGCAGCTGGGCGTCGAAGCCGGCGACCGGGTGATCATCTACATGCCGATGGTGCCCGAGGCCGTGATCGCCATGCTCGCCTGCGCCCGGATCGGCGCGGTCCACTCGGTTGTCTTCGGGGGTTTTGCGCCGGCCGAGCTGGCCAGCCGGATCGACGACGCCCGGCCGAAGGTGATCGTGTCGGCATCGTGCGGCCTCGAGGCCGGCAGGGTGATCGCGTACCAGCCGATGGTCCAGGCCGCCCTGGCCCGAACCGAGCATCAGCCCGACTACTGCGTCGTCTTCCAGCGCCAGGAGCTGAGAGCCGAACTCGTCGAGCCACGCGACATCGATTTCTCGCTGTTGATGCGACCGGGCGCGTTCCAACCGGCGAGCTGTGTCGAGGTCGAGGCGACCGACCCGCTCTACATCCTCTACACCTCGGGTACCACCGGTAAGCCCAAGGGAATCGTCCGTGACCAGGGCGGTCACGCGGTCGCGCTGGCCTACTCGATGCGGACCATCTACGACATCGGTCCAGGTGACGTGATGTTCACCGCCAGCGACATCGGCTGGGTGGTCGGACATTCCTACATCGTGTACGCGCCGCTGCTGGTCGGCGCCACGACGGTGCTGTACGAGGGCAAACCGGTCGGCACACCGGACGCGGCCGCGTTCTGGCGGGTGGTCTCGGAACACAGGGTGAAGGCGATGTTCACCGCACCAACGGCGATCCGGGCGATCCGCAAGGTCGATCCCGACGGCACGCTGCTGGCCGAACACGACCTCTCCAGCCTGCGGACACTGTTCCTGGCGGGAGAGCGGCTCGACCCGGACACCTACGCCTGGGCTGGCGACAAGCTCGGTGTCCCCGTGATCGACCACTGGTGGCAGACCGAGACCGGCTGGCCGATCGCGGCGAACCCGTGGGGGCTCGAGCCGCTGCCGATCAAGGCCGGCTCGCCGACTGTCGCCGTCCCCGGTTACGAGCTGGCAGTCCTCGACGGGTCCGGTCAGTCGGCGCCGACCGGCTCCGACGGTGCGATCTGTATGAAGCTACCGCTGCCACCGGGAGCACTGGCCACGATCTGGGGCGACGACCAGCGTTACGTCGATGGCTATCTCTCGACCTTCCCCGGCCACTACCTGAGTGGCGACGGCGGCTATCTGGACTCCGACGGGTACGTGTTCGTGATGGGCCGCACCGACGACGTGATCAACGTCGCCGGCCACCGGCTGTCGACGGGCTCGATGGAGGCGGTGCTGGCGTCGCATCCCGCAGTGGCGGAGTGTGCGGTGATCGGTGTCGCCGACGAGCTCAAGGGCCAGCTTCCTCGCGGCCTCGTCGTGGTCAAGTCCGGCGTGGACACCGATCCGAAGGCCCTGGCTGCAGAGCTCGTCACGCTGGTCCGAAGCGAGATCGGGCCGGTCGCGGCGCTGCGCCAGGTGGACATCGTCGCGGCGCTGCCGAAGACTCGCTCCGGCAAGATCCTGCGCAAGACGATGCGGGAGATCGCGGACGGACTGCCGGGGGTCATACCGTCCACGATCGAGGACCCGGCCGTGGTCGAGGCCCTCCGGCCGGTGCTTCGCCCCGGCTGATCGCGTACGAGCGCCGGTTGCGATCGGCTCGACCGTTGGCATCCGGGTAGTGACCACCATCTCAGCTGCTTCGCCGCGGCCGCCTGTGTCAGGTTAGGCTGCCCTTATGAGTGTGGCGACGGTTCCGCACCCCGGGATCGAGACCCGGGAGATGCGCGCGCGACCGACCCGCGCCCGGGCACGCGTCGGCGGACTTCTGGCCTGTGCAGCCGTCCTGGCCCTGCTGTGCTTCCTCAGCCTGGCGATCGGCGCCCGATCAGTACCGCTGGCGACGGTGTGGCAGGCCCTGACGAACTACGACCCGACCAGCACCGACCAGATCGTCGTGGTCGAGCTTCGGGTGCCGCGGACGATCCTCGGGTTGCTGGTCGGCGCCGCCCTCGGACTGGCTGGGGGCGTGATGCAGGGCGTGACCCGCAACCCGCTGGCCGATCCAGGCATCCTCGGAGTGAACGCCGGAGCGGCACTGTTCGTCGTGCTGGCCATCTCGATCTTCGGAGTGAGCTCCATCCTGGGGTACGTCTGGTTCGCGTTCGCCGGCGCCGCGGTGGCGTCCGTGGTCGTCTACAGCGTCGCGTCGTTGGGCCGTGATGGCGCCACCCCGGTCAAGCTGGCGCTTGCTGGTGCCGCCCTGTCGGCCGCCTTCGCCTCGGTCACCACCGCGTTCCTGCTGCTCGACCAGGCGACGTTCGACCAGTTCCGGTTCTGGCAGGTCGGCTCGCTGTCGGGCCGCGACATGACGGTCGTCGTCCAGATCGCACCCTTCCTGATCGTCGGCTGTCTCCTCGCTCTGCTGCTCGGTCGTGACCTGAACACCTTGTCCCTCGGCGAGGACGTGGCCCGGGGGTTGGGTGCCAACATTGCTGCATCTCGGGCCGTCTCTGCACTCGCTGTCGTCCTGCTCTGTGGCGCCGCGACCGCAGCCTGCGGGCCGATCGCCTTCGTCGGTCTGACCATCCCGCACGTCGCCCGGATGATCGTCGGCCCGGACTACCGCTGGGCGCTGCCGTACTCCATGCTGCTTGCCCCGATTCTCCTGCTCGCCTCCGACATCATCGGCCGCGTCGTCGCCCGGCCGGGCGAGCTACAGGTCGCCATCGTCACGGCGATCATCGGTGCGCCGGTCTTCATCGCACTGGTCCGCCGCAAGAAGCTGGCCGAGCTGTGACCGCCACGATCGACTCGCCAGTCCTGGCCGCCGTTGCCGACGGACCGGGCGTCGAGGCGGTCCGCCGCGTCCGCCATCGGCTCGGTCGACGGACACTCACGGTGTGCGCTGCGCTGGCGCTCGTGCTGCTCGGCCTCTTCCTGGCGGCTCTGGTCGTCGGTGACTTCCCGTTGACCGTCCAGCAGGTCGTCTACTCACTGGTCGGCCGCGGCACCCGGGCGAGCGACTTCATCGTGTACGAGCTCCGGTTGCCCCGAGCCGCGACCGGCATGGCGGTCGGCGCCTGCTTCGGGCTCTCCGGCGCCATCTTCCAGTCGATGATGCGGAACCCGTTGGCCAGCCCGGACATCATCGGGATCACCTCGGGTGCCAGTGCCAGTGCCGTCGTGGCGATCCTGATGCTCGGGCTGAGCGGGTTCGCGGTCTCGGCGTTCTCGTTCGTCGGCGCCTTGTTCACCGCGCTGCTGATCTACGTCCTAGCCTGGCGACAAGGGGTCGCCGGCTATCGGCTCATCCTGGTTGGCATCGGGATCGCGGCGATGATGAGTGCGGTCATCGACTACCTGATGACCCGGGCGGCGATCTGGGACGCGCAGGTCGCGCTGCAGTGGCTGACCGGCAGCCTCAACGGCGTCTCCGACTCGACGATGCGCACGCTGCTGCTCTTGATGGTGGTCCTCGTTCCGCTCAGCCTGTGGGCGGGCAGCGCACTGGCCGGGCTGCAGCTCGGCGACGACACGGCCTCGGGCCTCGGCGTTCGAGTCGAACGGTCCCGGCTGCTGCTGGTCGTGTTCGGGGTCGCGCTGGCCGCGATCGCGACGGCGGCGGCCGGGCCGATCGGTTTCGTCGCGTTCGTCTCCGGCCCGATCGCGCGCCGGCTCACCCACGGCACCGGGATCGCGCTTGTTCCGGCGGCGTTGGTCGGGGCGCTGGTCGTGCTGTCCGCCGATTTCGTCGGGCAGCATCTGCTGCCGGTCCAGCTGCCGGTGGGCATCCTGACCGCCGCTGTCGGCGCGCCCTACCTGCTGCATCTGCTCGTGGTGTCCAACAAGATCGGACAGGGAGGCTGACCATGGTGCTGCACGAGGTGGTGCCCGTCGAACGCCATACGTTGTCTGCCATCGACCTGGGGCTGGGGTACGGCGATCGGCAGATCGTCTCCGAGCTGAGTGTCGACATCCCCACCGGCAAGGTCAGCGTGATCATCGGGGCCAACGGCTGCGGGAAGTCGACCCTGCTCCGTGGTCTCGCCCGGCTGCTCAGTCCGACCAGCGGATCGGTGCTGCTGGACGGGAAGAACATCCAGACCTGGCAGAGCAAGGAGGTTGCCAAGGTGATGGGTCTGCTGCCACAGGCGCCGATCGCGCCGGAGGGGATCACGGTCGCCGACCTGGTCGGCCGCGGTCGCTATCCCCACCAGGGATGGTTCCGGCAGTGGTCCGACGCCGACGATCGCGCCGTCGCCGAGGCGCTCGCGGTCACCGACACCCTGGACCTCGCCGGCCGGCCGATCGAGGAGATGAGCGGCGGTCAGCGGCAGCGGGTCTGGATCGCGATGGCTCTCGCGCAGGAGACCGACCTGCTGCTGCTTGACGAGCCGACGACCTACCTCGACCTCACCCACCAGGTCGAGGTCTTGGACCTGCTCACGGACCTGAACCGGCGTCGCGGAACGACGATCGTGATCGTGATGCACGACCTGAACCTGGCCTGTCGCTACGCGGACCACCTGATCGCCATGTGCGACGGTCGGATCAGCGGTCAGGGTTCGCCGACCGAGGTGATCACCCCGGACACGATGCAGGAGGTGTTCGGGATGAACTCGGTGATCATCAACGACCCGGTGTCGAACACGCCGACCGTGATTCCGATCGGTCGCTACTACTGTGCCGAAGGGGACGAGCGCGCTTCCTGAGCTGTCGGTCTCGGACTGGATGGATCTGGTGTTGGTACTCCCCACACAAATCCATCCACTGTTTCGAGCGGTTGGTCGCGGGGCGCTCACTGCGGGGCCAGGACCCGCTCGGCATAGCTGGTCAGCAGCGGTTCGACCGTCGACCAGGGCACGGTGTACTCGCGCAGACCATGCGTGCCGAGCTGGTAGTCACCGAAGACGAAGACCATCCCGTTCGCCTTGGTCTGCCAGTTGGCCCAGTTCGCCTTCTTCGGCGCCAGCCCGGACTGGTCGATGCCGGAAGACTGCTCTCCGGCGGCTCGGAGGATGGCCGGTTTGAGCTTCTTGTACGCGGCCGTCGGATGCGTGAAGACCTGCTCGAGCACGATCGGCTTTCGACGGGCGACGTCGACCACCGTGGTCGTTACGTAGTCGGTCGGGTGGGCTGTGCCCTCGAGATAGTCACCGTAGGTGATGGTCACCTGGGCCGTACGCCCGTCATTGGTCACCACAGTTCCTTCGCCGTCCAGCCGACGCTTCTCGCCGCCGTCTGCACGCCCCTCGCGCTTGGTGTGAGCGATCATGCCGTCCACCGCCGCACGGACGCGCCGGTTGATCTCACCTGCCGCCGGTGCCCCGGCGAACTTCGGGACCCTGACTCGCCAGGACACGGTGCCGGACCGGCCGGAGATCACCATCTCCGTGGTCCGTAGCTTCGTGGGGACGGGTGAATCCTCCGGCAGACTCGGCTCGGTGATTGGGCCGACACTCACCGACGGAGCGGCCGGCGTGACCGGTGCCGTCGACGCAGGCGGTCCGGGCGCCGAGGCGGACGGCGGCGATGTGGCCGGTGGGTCAGCCCCGGTGGGGGGACTGCTTGCCGTCGACACACAACCGGACGCGCCCAGGCCCGACAGCAAGGCGACGATCAACAACGTCCTGGCCCCGCGGCAGAGCGGCCGGCCTGCACCCGGTCCGCTCGGCTCCGTCATGGTCTCCGCTCCGGTGAGGGCGGCAACGGGTTCGCAGCCGCTCGGGTACGAAGCCTAGGGCCCGGCTCCGGCATCCGCCGGAGAACTGCCAGGTCTGCCTGCTTTCCCAGCCGGACCTGCCCACTCGCTGCAGCGGCTGATGCTGAATCGGTCGCCCTTTCCGACGACTGGGCTCTGTCGACTGGGCACTGTCGACCGGCCCCTGTCGACTGGGCTCTGTCGACTGGGCAGGCAAAAGACACCGCAACGGGCCGAACACACCGACATTCCGACGTCCGGGCGGACAAGTGGGTGGAGCCGGGCGGAAGTCACCACCGGAAAGTGTCGGCGCCCGCTGACAGGATGGCGTTGTCAGCTCGTCAGGGAAGGTCTCGAAGGGAAGGAACTCATCCGATGCCAGGCAACCCGCCGTCGACGGATACCGAGACTGAGGCTTTGCTGGCCTACCTGGTCCAGCAGCGGGATGGACTAACGTACGCGGCATTCGGGCTCACCGAACAGCAGCTTCGAGCCAAGCCGACGCGTAGCGCGCTCAGCGTCGGCGGCCTGATGAAACACGCCGCGCTCACCGAACGGGGCTGGGTCGCGATCCTGCAGGGCGAGTCACGGATGGGAGAGGACGCCTATCTCGACAGCTTCGCGTTGGGCCAGGACGACTCGGTTGACTCTCTGCGGGCGCTGCTCGACGCGGTCGGCGACGAGACGGCAGCGGCAGTCGCTGGGCTGGACAACCTCGACGTACGCGTGCAGCTTCCTGATGCACCGTGGTATCCGAAGAACTCCGAGGGGTATCAGGCGCGCTGGATCCTGCTGCACCTGATCGAGGAGTTGGCCCGGCATGCGGGCCACGCGGACATCATTCGCGAGCACATCGACGGCGCGACGATGTATGAGCTGATGGCCGGGGCCGAGGGTTGGCCGGAGACCGACTGGTTGAAGCCATGGAAGTCGACCGGCGGCTGATCGGGTCCTCCAGAGCGTTCCAGACCTTCCGAATCGGGTCGACCGAGCCGGTTCGCCTGTCATAGCGTCCAGCGGCCCTATATCGTCGGCACAGCGGTCAAGCGCTCGACAAGGATCGGTCAGTTCTGAGCGCGTGTTGGCCGGATCAGCCTTGCCATCGTCAGGAAGGTCGGTATGTCCATGGCTCAGCCCGGCGTGGTCGCTCCATGGCGGGCGGCGTACGTGCCGGGGGACTGGTATGTCATCGCCGGTCCGACCTCGCTGGTGGTCCTCCAACCCGGGCCTGGTCGAACGGACATGATCGCCGACCTCTGGGCCGATGTGGTCGCGTCCGCGTCGATGAGCGACCTGGTGGACCGGCTGGCCGGATACGGGATCACCGAGTTGCCCGATCTGGCTGTGGTGTTCTGGTCGGCGGCCGGCATGCGGTCCCTGGTCCGCGGCGGCGTGTGGCTCGACGACCCGAGCTCCGGGGAACAGGTTGGCGCGGGCGAGGGGGTCGTGACCTGGAACGAGGTGGGTCTCGAGCACCTCGAGAGCGTTCGGATCCGGGTGCGCGAGCAGCCCACCGACGGTGAGGTCCTGCCGCTGGCCGTCGGGGTCGCCCGGGTGGGCACGGTCGTGCTGAGCGCCGACGAGACGGCGGCCGTACGATCTCCACAACCGCTGCTGCGGTCAGCGGCCTCCGGTGCTTCGGCCGCCTCCGCTGCAACGGCTGCCGGCGCTAACTCGGCCTCCGGCGCGGCCGCCGGCGGCGCGCCGGTCCAGGGGAACGGACGCGGCACACCCGTTGCGGGCGTCGTGGGTGGCTCGGCTGCTACGGCCCTCGCCGAATCGGCCCGATCTGACGGCTCCCAGGGCTCTGACCGCCCCGGCGGCTCTGACGCGGACTCTGTCCCATCCGGACCGGCGTTGGCCGACCAGCGCGCCGACCCGGACGTGCCCGAGATGGCGACAGCCGGTCCCGACGAGGCTTGGGCGCCGAACGGGACCGACGCCGAGCACGAGCCCTCCACCAGCGACACGTTCGACGGTCAGGACGACGACACAGGTCCGGACTTCCCACCCATTCAGTCCGACGATGACGAGCCGTCGGAGACCGGGGAGTCGCCGTCGTTCGGTCTGGGCAGCGAGTGGGGACCTCAGCCTGCGGGTGAGGCTGGGGCCGGCGTCGTGGTGGGTGGACTGGCAGCAGGTACGGCGGGCTTGGCGCCCGGTGCGACGGGCTCGGCCGGTGCGCTCGGTGCTGCCAGCCCAGTTGCCCCGGGCCCCCTGGTTTCGGCACCGTCGCCCACCGAGTTCTCCCGCGAGCAGTTCGAGATGGAGAACGACGACACGCAACTGATGGCGAACCCGGTGGTCGTCGGACCCGACGGTCAGCCGGTCGGACCGACAGCCCCGGCGACGACCGAGCCACTGATCGAGGCAGTTCGTTGCTCCAACGGACACGTCAATGCCCCCGGCGCCACCGTGTGCAGGGTGTGCCGCACGCCTCTGGCCGGCGCCCGGATCGAGCTCGTCCCCGAACCCTTGATCGCGCGGCTCCGCGCCGCCGACGGAACGCTCGTCGATCTCGACCGTGCCCTGCTTCTGGGCCGAGCACCGAGCGAGCAACGTTCGACCGTGCCGCTGCCTCGATTGGTCACGTTGGCCAGTCCCGCCCAGGACATCAGCCGAACCCACCTGCAGGTCGTGCCAGAGAACTGGCAGGTGGTCGTCACGGACCTCAACTCGACAAACGGCACGTTCGTCACCGACCCGGGACCGGGCGGCAATCGTGGCCTGCTGCCACCAGGTCAGCCGACGCCGGTTCCGATCGGCGCCGTTCTCGAGCTGGGCGAGGGCGTCACGCTCACCATCGAGCCCGGTGACTAGCGGCCACACCGAGGCCGATACCGGGTACCCAAGGAGTCCAACCATGGCAGACCAAGCACCACCAGCGGTCCGCGTTGCGGGTCTGCCGCCCGGAGTCGCGCCCGGACCGTTGGGGACGCGTTTCGTCGCGTACCTGATCGACAGCGTTGTCACGGCCCTGCTCGCGACGCTGCCGGTCGTGCTGGTCTGGTACACCAATCTGTCTCCGACGCTCATCGCCACCGTCGCCTCGGTGCTGATGCTCGCGTGGGCCGTGCTGGTCTGGTGGATGTTCGCGGTGCGGGGAGCGGGGCCCGGCATGCGGCTGATGCACCTGCAGCTCGTCGGGCTGGCGAACGGTCGGCCGATCGGTTGGGGCCGGTTTCTGCTCCGTCAGCTGATCCTGTTCGGCCTCGCACTGACCGGCATCGGCCTGCTGCTGATGGTGGTCTTCCTGGTCCAGCACCCGCGGCGTCAGGGCTGGCACGATCTGGCCGTCAACTCGGTGGTCATCAAGGAGCGACAACTGGCTCGGCCTCAACCGGCGGCACAACCTCGGCATGCCGCCGTTCCCGCAGTGGCTGGTCCGGCTACCGATGGGCAGCTGGCGCAGCCACCAGGCACACCGATGGCGCCCGGCTCCGCCAGCCCTTCCGCGCTGGCGCCGCCCGGCGGCTATCCGTCACCGGCTGGCGGGCCTGGCGGCTATCCGTCACCGCAGGCCGCGCCCGCCGGGTATCCATCTCGTCAGGGCTCGCCGGATCGGGGAGCACCGGTGGTGGGCACCCAGCCGATCGGCACGCCGCCGTACGAACCCGACCCTCGTACTGACCCGGGCCGTCCGTCGGGTCCCGTCTCTCAGCCGCTTCAACCGGCCGGCTACGGATCCAACCAGTCACCGTCCGGCGCCCCGCCCCAGGCGCTTCAGCCACCATCCAGCTTCCGGCCAGGCGCGAGTCAGCCGAGCGGGGGTCAGCCGGGCGGGGGTCAGGCGGGCGGGGGTCAGGCGGGCGCGGTCAGCCGGGCGGGGGTCAGCCGGGCGGGGGTCAGCCGGGCGGGGGTCAGGCGGGCGGGGGTCAGGCGGGCGCCGGCACAGTTCCGGCAGCCCCCGGCTCCGCTGCCGGATCGGCATGGCCAGAGCCGCCTCGGTCGGCGGGGGCAACGTGGCGAGCCGTCCTCGACGACGGCCGTGAGATCGTGGTCGACGGACTCGTTCTGCTCGGCCGCAATCCTCAGGCGAGGCCCGGAGAGGAACATGCGACCCTGATCAAGGTGGCCGACACCACTCGTACGGTCTCCAAGTCCCACCTCGAGATCAGCCTCGATCCCCGCGGTCTGCACGTCGTCGACCGCGGATCCACCAACGGCTCAACGGTCACCAGTGTCAGCGGTGTGACGAGGCGGTGCGCTCCGGGCGAACCGATCCAGGTCGAGCCGGGCAGCATCGTCTCCTTCGGGGACCACTGGCTCGAGGTGCGCCGCGACTGAGCCGACCGGCTGACCCATCGACAGCGCAGTCGCGCATTCGCCCCGCGAGCGTGGATCTGCCCCATCTGCAGCGGGGGCAGATCCTTGCCCATGGGGCGAACTCCGATGTAGAGCACCCGGCTCCAACCACTAGATTCTCCCCATGCTCCTCTCGGACCGCGACATCAAAGGCGAGGTGGCGGCCGGCCGGATCGGGCTCGAGCCGTACACGCCGGAGCTGGTCCAGCCCTCCAGCATCGACGTACGGCTCGATCGTTTCTTCCGGGTCTTCGAGAACCATCGGTACCCACATATCGATCCGGCCGAAGACCAGTCCGAACTGACCCGCCCGGTGGAGCCGAAGACGGGCGAGCCGTTCATCCTGCACCCGGGCGAGTTCGCGCTCGGGTCGATCTATGAGGTGGTGACGCTTCCCGACGACATCGCCGCCCGGGTGGAAGGGAAGTCCTCGCTGGGCCGGCTCGGGTTGCTCACTCATGCCACGGCCGGCTTCATCGACCCAGGATTCTCCGGTCACGTGACTCTGGAGCTCTCCAATGTCGCCACCCTGCCGATCAAGCTGTGGCCGGGCATGAAGATCGGTCAGCTGTGCTTCTTCAGGCTCAGCTCGCCGGCGGAGCACCCGTACGGATCGGCAGTCTACGGCTCGCACTACCAGGGCCAGCGTGGTCCGACCCCGAGCCGGTCACACCTCAACTTCCACCGCACCGAGATCTGACCTCGCGCGTTCCCGAGTTGTCAGAAGCTCAGCACCACATCTGGTGCTGAGCTTCTGACAAGTCGTACGAGATGTGGGGGTTCAGGCGCGATAAATCGCGATGTCGCCCGAGGCTGTGCGCGCCTTCACCGAGACGAACGGCTCGCCGGCCTCCGGCGGTTCGCTGGCGTCGATCGCGATCCGTACGTCGCCGCTGACCGAGTGCAGATCCAGCCACGCCGGTAGGTGGTCGGCGACGCCGACCGTGATGGCGCCCGAGGCCGACCGGAGATCCAGTGAGCCGCTCGTGGACGGCACGGCGATGTCGCCCGATCCCGAGCTGGCCCGGAGTTCGACGCGGTGCACAGCGCGAACCGTCACGTCGCCCGATCCGGACTTCGCGACCAGGGGACAGTACGCCTCACTGATCTGGACGTCCCCCGAGCCACTCGAGACCTGTGCGGCGGCGCCGCGAACCTCTGCCACCGAAATGTCCCCACTTCCGGTCGAGCACTGGAGGTCGTGCGTGACATCGAGCGTGATGTCACCGGACCCCGACTTGGCCCGGACTCGGCCCGCCTCGGTGCCGATCCGGATATCGGCGCCGCCGGAGGTGACGTCAAAGTCCAGACCCGGCGGAACGCCGAGGCGTAGGTGCATCGGCAACGATCTCCAGCCTCGGGTCGGTGCCTCGATCCGAAGCTGATCATGGTCCTGACGGACCTCGACCGCATCGAGGATCTCCTCGGGCGCGCTGATCGTGCCCTCGACGGCCTGCTCGCTTGGCCCAGCCTCGACGACGATCGACCCGTCGCCGAAGTTCACGAGGTTGATCCGACGCACACCCTCGTAGACGAATGAACGGGCAGTCATCGGACCCAGCCCTGCACACCGTGAGCGGACGTCCACCCCTCGGCCCGGGCCGTGCGCCGCAAGTCGTCGCGCATCTGCTGCCGGTTCCGGCCCCGCTCGCCGAACACCCCACCCGGGCCGAAGACCCCGGTCGGACCGAACGGACCGTTCGGTCCGAAGATCCCGCCGAACTCAGGTGCACGCGGTGGGCCTGGCGGCTGCTGCGGCGCGTGTCGTGGGCCCTCGATCGCGTTCGTGATTGCTCGGAGGAGCCAGGCGTTGGTGGAGATCCCGGCCTCGTCGGAGAGCTCGTCGACCCTCGCCTTGACCGATGCCGGGAGGCGAAGGCTGATTCGGGCGACCTGCTCGTCGTCGGCGGTCTCGGCGAAGGGATCGCCGGGCTCGTCGCTCCGCTCCTGCTCCGGCAGCAGCATCGTCGGCTCGCCACTGGGCTCGGGCAGCGCGACGACGAACTGGGGTTCGTTGCCTGCCATCCGCAGCTCGACCGATCCGGGCGCCAGATCGGCGCTGATCACGCCGGCGGCGTCGGAGAGCGCCTCGATCAGCGCGAGCCGGGTGGAGGAGTCGATCGTCGCGCCGAGTCTGACGGCGAGGGACTGTGTTTGTTCGTCGGCCAGGGCAGCGGCGTTCGTCACGCCGGCGCGGACCGATTCGACATAGTGGTCCAGGTTCATGACATCAGTCTGACACCACATGACGTCAGAATCAAAAGCCATGACGCCATTTGTGACATCAGACGGCTGGCCGAGCGCCAGAAACTGGTCGCCAACCACACCTTCCACCGGCGTGTCGCTGTTGTTAGCGACCACTTTTCGGGAGCTGGGCCCTTAGGTGGACCCACGTCGCACGGACTCCAAGAGCAGCTGGGCGACGTCCAGCACCTCGGCGGTCTCCGCCGCGACGCCATCGGCCTGCCTGGCCGTCAGCCCGTCGGACAGCATCACCCGGCAGAACGGGCAGCCGGTGGCGATGGTGTCCGCACCGGTGGCCAGCGCCTCGTCGGTCCGGTTGAGGTTGATCCGGGTGCCGATCCGCTCCTCCATCCACATCCGGGCACCACCGGCACCACAGCAGAACGACCGCTCGCGATGCCGGGGCATTTCCACGTACGTCGTCCCGGGCAGGATCTGCAGCAGGTCACGCGGGGGGTCGTACACCTCGTTGTGCCGGCCCAGGAAGCACGGGTCGTGATACGTGATCCGCCGTCCACCGACGTCACCGGTCGGCCCCGCGACCGGGGTCAGTCGACCGTCGCGGACGAGTCGGTTCAACAGCTGGGTGTGGTGCACCACCTCCAGCTTCACGCCGAGCTGAGGGTACTCGTTCTTCAGCGCGTTCAGGCAGTGGGCGCAGGTCACCACCACCTTCTGGGCGCCGGCCTCGGTCAGCGTCTCGGCGTTCTCCATCGCCAACTGCTGGAAGACGAACTCGTTGCCGGCCCGCCGGGCCGGATCACCCGTACACGTCTCCCCGCGGCCGAGCACCGCGAAGCTGACGCCCGCCGTGTGCAGGAGCTCCGCCACGGCCTGGGTGGTCTTCTTCGCCCGGTCTTCGTACGCCCCGGCGCAGCCGACCCAGAACAGGTACTCGACCGCGCTCAGGTCCGCCACGTCCTCGCCCACCACCGGCACGTCGAAGGACAGCGACTTGGCCCAGTCCAGCCGCTGACGAGGATTGGAGTTCCACGGGTTTCCCTTGTTCTCCAGGCCCTTGAACAAGCCGTTCAGCTCGGTCGGGAACTCCGACTCCATCAGCACCTGGAAGCGCCGCATGTCCATGATGTGGTCGACGTGCTCGATGTCGACGGGGCACTGCTGGACGCAGGCGCCACAGCTCGTGCAGGACCAGAGGACATCCGGATCGACCACGCCTGCGAGTCCGTTCTCGACCTGGATCGGGCCGACCAGTGGCCGGGCAGCCTCGTCGCGGACGCTCTGCGGGAGGGTTTCGCGGGCTGCCTCGGCGGCCTGTAGGTAGGGCGCCTTCGCATACGCGTGCTCGCGCAGACCCATGATCAGCAGCTTCGGTGACAGCGGCTTCTCCGTGTTCCACGCCGGGCACTGGCTCTGGCACCGGCCGCACTCGGTGCAGCTGGTGAAGTCCAGCAGGCCCTTCCAGGAGAAGTCCTCGAGCTTGCCGACGCCCGAGGCTGGCGTCGGCGTCGAGGTCCTCGATCTCGGCGAAGTCCACCGACTTGCCGTCGACGGCGATGGGCTGCAGGGCGCCGAGCGCGGGCTTGCCGGATGCCTCGCGCTTGAACCAGATGTTCGGCCAGACCGTGAACCGGTGCCAGGCAACCCCCATGGTCAGGTTCAGCCCTAGCACGGCGAACCAGGCCATCGAGATGACGATCTTCACGGCCGCCAGCGTCACGATCCCGGTCTCCAGGCCGGACGCCGCGATGCCCTGCGGCAGCAGGAACCAGGTGAACGGGAAGTGCCAGCGACTGGTCTCCGCACCGAGCAGCTGATACTCCATCGCGCGGAGGAACAAGACGCACAAGACGATGCCGAGGATGGTCAGCTCGACATAGACCGCCTGCCAGGTGCGCGACCCGAAGAACCTGGACGCGCGCGAGGTGCCCCTGGCAGCCCGGGTGATCATCAAGAACACGATGCAGATCAGCCCAGCCCAGGCGATCAGCTCGCTGGCCCACTCGTAAACCACCCAGTGGCCGATCACCGGCAGCGCGAACGTCGGGTCGAACAGCTGGCCGTATGCCGTGATCAGGGTGAAGAACAATGCGCCGAACGCGATGAACACGAACCAGTGCGCGATGCCGATCGCATTCCATTGACGCATCCGGGTGTGGGCCAGCGTCTCGGTCAGCATGTGCTTCCAACGGTCACCCGGATGGTCCCGACGCCCCGGCAGCGTTGGATCGTCCCGGTCCGCGGGTATGGGCTGTCCGACCGCGACAACCCGCACGATCGCCGCGGCGGCGCGGACGAACAGGAACACACCGACCACCGAGACGGCCAGGGCGACCACGACGGGGACGATCAACACGAACGCGTACCTCCTGGCCCAGTGGTCTGTCCGCCGGGCGTGCTCACACCCTAGACGCTGGCACCGACAGCCGACGGCTCACGGCCGAGCGCAGCCTCGGCGAATCGTCGAGACCCGTTCGACGTCGTACGTCGGTCGCCCGCCGGCCAGTGTGCCGGGCCCGAAGGACGTCGTGCGAGGCGCGTGGAACGGCGGGATCCGGCAGGTTTGTCGGCGCCGATCCGGGGGCGTTGTCCGGAACTGTCAGCGGTCGTGGTTAGGGTCGACCAGACGAGTCGCCGCTGGTGGGTGGCGGCGCGAGAGTGTTGGGGACCACACGTGATCGAGTTCGAATCCGTGAGTAAGACATATCGGGACGGCACTCATGCAGTGGCGGACTTGAGCCTCGACGTGCCCACAGGAAAGATCACCGTCTTCGTCGGCCCGTCCGGCTGCGGCAAGACCACCACGCTGCGGATGGTCAACCGGATGCTCGAACCGACCTCCGGCCGGATCCTGTGGGACGGAGCGCCGCTGAAGTCGAAGCGGCGGACAACGCTGCGTCGGCAGATGGGCTACGTGATCCAAAGCGGTGGCCTCTTCCCCCATCGCACGGTGCTGGAGAACATCGGGACGGTGCCGGGTCTGCTCGGCTGGCAGAAGCCGAAGATCCGCTCACGCGGGCTCGAGCTGCTGGACGCCGTCGGTCTGGACCGCAAGCTCGGCGAGCGATACCCGGCACAGTTGTCGGGTGGCCAGCAGCAGCGCGTCGGGGTGGCAAGAGCGCTCGCGGCCGATCCGTTGGTGATGTTGATGGACGAGCCGTTCTCGGCCGTCGACCCGGTGGTTCGCAGCGAGCTGCACGAGTTCTTCCTCGGGCTGCAGCGGCAGCTGAGCAAGACCATCATCCTGATCACACATGACATCGACGAGGCGATCAAGCTCGGCGACCAGGTCGCGATCCTCCGGGTCGGCGGCCGGTTGGCCCAGGTGGGGACGCCGCAGGAGCTGCTGGAAAGGCCCGCGGACGCCTTCGTCGAAGGCTTCGTCGGCAAGGACCGGGGCTATCGGGCGCTGTCGTTCATGCCGGCCTCGGCGCTCGATCTGCGCTCGGTCAAGGTGGTCCGTGACGCCACGACAGCCGGTGGAGACGATCCGGTGCTGGTGGTGGATTCCGACGCAGCGCCGCAAGGGTGGATCGACTCGGCACGCGGCGGGCACATTCTGCGGATGGGGGCCGTCTTCGATCCACGAACCGACACGCTGCGGGTTGCGCTCGACTCCGCCCTCACCTCACCGGTCGGCCTCGCCGTAGCGGTGAGTCGGGAGACGGGTCGGTACGTCGGGGTGGTGAGTGCCGACGAGATCCTGGGCCAGGTCGCCGACGAGCGGGCCGCTCTGGACAGGCCCGCTGCCGACGAGCCCGCAGGGGGAGATCTCTCGGTCGCCGAGGAGCTGGTTGGCGATTCCTCGGTCGGCGACGAGCGTGCGGGGGAGGCGCCGGTCGCCGACGAACCTGCGGGAGAGGCGCCGGTCGCCGACGAACCTGCGGGGGAGGCGCCGGTCGCCGACGAACCTGCGGGAGACGCACGGGTCGCCGAGCCTCCCGACATCGCCGATCTTGCCGCAGACCGCGCGTACCCGTCGGCGCAGCCAGAGCCGCCGGCGGAGGAGCTACGGTCCGACGAGGTGGAGATCCAGCCCGCGGACGTCCTGCTGGAGCCGGAGAAGTCCGCCCCGAGCGAGACCTCGTCCAGCGAGTCCCGGTCGGGCGATACCTCGCCGGACGAAAGGCAGGATTCCGGCGCCTCCGCAGTGACTCCCGTCGCGCCGGACGAACCGAGCACACCATGAACCTCGACTGGGCGTGGATCAGTCGCAATGCCGGCCTGATCCTGAGTCTGCTCGGGCAGCACATCGTGCTGTCTGTCGTGCCGGTGCTGATCGCCTTCGTCGTGTCGCTCCCGCTGGGCTACCTGGTCTACAAGACCGGAAAGGCGGCGAACCTGCTGCTCGCCCTGACCGGGATCATCTACGCGATTCCCTCGCTCGCCCTGTTCGTCGCGATGCCACTCATCCTGGGCACGAAGATCCTCAACCCGATCAACGTCGCAGCGGCGCTGGCCGTCTACTCGATCGCCCTGCTGGTGCGCAGCGTGGTGGACGGACTGCGTTCGGTCCCGGTCGCGGTGAAGCAGTCGGCGGAGGCGATGGGGTACGGCTGGGCACGGCGCTTGTTCGGGGTCGAGCTGCCCATTGCGATGCTCGTGATCTTCGGCGGACTGCGGGTGGTGACGGTGTCCAACATTGCGCTGGTCAGCGTCGCCGCGGTCGTCGGCAGCGGCGCCCTGGGGCAGCTCTTCGACCGTGGCTTGTCCAGCTACTTCTACACCCCGATCATCGTCGGACTGGTGCTCAGTCTGGCGCTGGCGCTGCTTGCCGACGGGGTCATCCTGCTCATCCAGCGCGGAACACTGCCCTGGGCCCGAGGACGGAAGACCGCGTGAACCTCTTCAGCTACCTCACCGACCCGGCGAACTGGGGCCCGGACGGCATCATCACGAAGCTGCTGCTGCAGCACCTCTACTACACGATCTCGGCCGTGCTGATCGCAGCCGTCATCGCGATTCCGGTCGGGATCCTCGTCGGTCACACTGGACGCGGTGCGTTCCTGGTGGTCGGACTGAGCAACTCCGCTCGCGCCATCCCCAGCCTCGGGTTGCTGATCTTGTCCGTGCTCGCGCTCGGCACCGGCGACGGCCCGATCATCGGCGTGCTGGCGATCCTGGCCCTGCCACCCATCCTGACGGGCACGGCGACCGGCATCAACACCGCAGATCCCGAGGCGGTTCATGCCGCGCGCGCGCTCGGCATGACCGGCGGTCAGATCGTCGGCAAGGTCGAGTGGCCGCTCGCGCTTCCGCTGGTGATCTCCGGTCTGCGGAGCGCGACGCTGCAGGTGGTCGCCACCGCCACGGTCGCCGCGTTTGCTGCCGGGGGCGGCTTGGGCCAGCTGCTGACCAGCGGCCAGGCCACCCAGAACTACTCTCAGATGTTCGCCGGAGCCGTGCTGGTAGCAGGTCTCGCTGTCTTCTTCGATCTGTCGCTCGGCATCTTGGGCTGGGTGGCCGGCCGCAAGTCCCGTCCGCACTCGCGGAGGCGGACCCGGTCCAAGCCAGAATCCGCAGATCAGTCGTCGGGCAGCGCCCATCCACCCTCTAAGACAGGGCGCAGTCGTCAGGCTGTGTCTACCTAACCTAGTCGTCGGCTAGGGAAATCCCCTCCAGACGGGAGTCGTCATGAAACTCACCACGCGAATCGCCGGGGTCGGCTTGGGTGTAGCAGCGCTGCTGCTCACCGCCTGCGGAGGCGGCGGCGGGTCCAATCCCCTGGCCGAGGGCTCCTCCGCGGCACCCTCGGGGTCGGCAAGCAGCGGCGGCGGGCCCATCGTCGTCGGATCGGCCGGCTTCGAGGAGTCCGAGATCATCGCCGAGCTGTATGCCCAGGCCATGAAGGCGAAGGGCATCGACGCGTCCACCAAGCTCAGCATCGGCGCCCGTGAGGTCTACATCAAGGCGCTGCAGGACGGCTCGATCTCGGTCGTGCCCGAGTACACCGGCAACCTGCTGCTCTATTTCGACAAGAACGCGAAGGCGACCACTGCCGAGGAGGTCGAGAAGGCGCTGCCAGCCGCGCTACCCGACGGACTGAAGGCGCTCGACAAGTCCGCTGCCGTCGACCAGGACGTCTACGTGGTCACCAAGGACACGTCCACCAAGAACGGGATCACCTCGATCGCCGACCTGCAGAAGATCGCACCGAGCTCCACCCTCGGTGGGCCATCGGAGCTCGAGCAGCGCCCGTACGGTCCGATCGGCCTGGAGAAGGTCTACGGGGTGAAGTTCAAGGACTTCCAGCCGTACGACAAGCTTCCGGTCAAGGTTGCCGATCTGAATGCCGGCAAGATCCAGGCGGCAACGTTCTTCACCACCGATTCGGCGATCGCGGAGAATGGCTACGTCCAGCTCAAAGACCCGAAGTCGCTGATCCTGCCGCAGAACGTCATCCCGCTGGTTCGCTCGGAGGTGGCCGACAACCCGACGGCGGTCTCGGCCATCAATGCCGTTCAGGCGGCCCTGACCACCGATGACCTGGTCGCCCTGGACAAGGCGGTGATCACCGACCATCAGGATCCGGACCAGGTGGCCGGCGAGTGGCTCAAGTCGAAGGGTCTCGCCTGAGTCTGAGTCACGGTAAGCCTGGTTACACGAGAGGGCCCTCCCGACCGGGAGGGCCCTCTTTCGGTGTTCGTACGGAACCGGCGGGCGCTGCTGGGGTGGAGGGTGACGCGTCGCAGGGTCTTGCGGTGGATGTCCTCACCGACGCGTGGCCGGAGGCCGTACGAACCTTGGCGCGCCGGCTGAACCAGCGAGGATTCCGCCCGGACCGCACGAGACGTCGCCGTTACCCGAGCTGTGGAACAGTGGGGCCGTCCGACCCCGGCCGGAAAGGAATTGATGGCACAGCAGCAGCAGAAGCAGAAGCAACCGCAGGATCCGTACGCACAGCAGGTCAAGAAGCTGGCCTCGGCGGTGCAGCGGCTTCGCGGCTGGGTGGGCTCCGATCCGTCGCGGAACGCGGAGCTGGGCGACGCGCTGGTCGCGCTGACCGGCCACCGGCTGCTCGGTCATGCGTACGCCGATGCGGCAACTGAGGCGCAGGAAGCCGTCGTGCTGGCCGGCAAGCTGCTGGCCGAACAGGGGCCGATCGGGCCGTACACGCCGGTGCCGGACGCGGTTCGATACTTCACCGCAGCCGTGCATCTTGCCGCCATCCAGGCCGGTGTCGGCTTGCCGGATGCCTCGGCCCGGACTATGCAGGCTGCACTGGACTGGCAGCAGCAGCTGCGCAGACACCTGAGTCTGGACGATCAGCTGTCGCCGACAGCCGCGGTCTGGGCGCTCTCAGTGCAAGCGCAGGCAGCGCTGACCGCCGGAGAGGTGGAGCGCGCCAACGCGTACGCCGATGCTGCGCTGGATCGCCTGGTCGAGGGCGGACTGACGGAGGTTGCGGACTCGTACCTTCCGATGGACATCGAGCGACTGGTGGCCGACGCCCGCTGGGCCGCCGGTCACCTGGACGAGGCCTTGACTCACGACGAGCTGGCCCGGGAGCAGTTCGAGCGAGTGGTGGGCGGACGGTTGGCCAACCCGGGACGCCTCAGTCCGGCCCTGTTGACACGGTTGGCCGAACCACTCTTCGGGCTCCACCGGGTGATCAGCGATCGTCTGGTCGCCGCCGGCGAGGTCGACCGCGGGCTGGTGATGCGACGCTCTCTGATCGAGACCCTCAGCGGCCTGACGAGACGTCTGGGTGAGGCTGCCACGGCGCAGCATGCGCAGTCGCTCGACGACCTCGCCGCCGACCTGCTGCTGGCCGGTCGCGTCGAGGAGGCCCAGCTCGTGGCCGAGGAGGCTCGGCAGACTGCCGCTCGGCTCACGGGGGAGCTCGTCGGGGACGTACGGGTGACGCTGGGCTCCTCTGCGGATCGCGCCGATCGTCGACCGGGTCGGGAGCAGCCGTTGGCGAGCTGGCCGGCGCTGGACGATGTGCAGTCGTTCGCGGGGTCGACGGCCGGAGCGCGCAGCGCCCGGCCGACTGCGGAGGTGGAGGCCGAGATGCTGCGTCAGGCCCAAGCCCGGGCGGAGGCGGAACGGGCGGCAGCGCACCGGCTCGAGGAGGAACGTCAAGCCAGGGCCCACGAGGAGTTCGCGCGACGCGAGGCGGAGCGGGCGGAGGCAGAACGTGCGGCGCAGGAGCAGGTGGAGGCGGAGCGGCGCGCGGCCGAGCAGGCAGCCGCCGAACGCGCGGAGGCCGAACGCCTCGAGGCCGAGCGCCTCGCTGCCGAGGAGGAAGCCGCGCGGCAGGAGACGAAGCGGCGGCGGGAGGAGCGTCTCGAAGCACACCGTCTCGAAGAGGAGCGCCTCGCCGCGGAGCAGCATGAAGCGGAGCGCCGGGAAGCGGAGCGACAGCTGGACGCGGCGGAAGCAGAGCGCCAAGAGCTCGAGCGACTCGCCGAAGAGCTGGCCGAGCTGGAACGAGCCGAGGCCGAGCAAGCCGAGCGCGCCGAGCGCGAGCGCCGGGAGGCAGAGAGAATCGCCGAGGATGAGGCACAGCATCTCGAGCGTGAGCGTGTCGAGCAGGAGCGTGTCGAGCAGGAGCGTGTCGAGCAGGAGCGTGTCGAGCAGGAGCGTGTCGAGCAAGAACGTGCCGAGCAAGAACGAGCCGAGCAAGAACGAGCCGAGCAAGAACGAGCCGAGCAAGAACGAGTCCAGCAAGAACGAATTGCTGCTGAGCAGGCGGAGCGTGAAAGGCAAGAGTCAGAACGAGCTGAGCAGGAACGAGCCGAGCGAGAGCGGGCGGCGGCCGAGGCCGCTCTTTCAGACGAGTCAGCGCGGATCGCGCCGCCCACCGAGCCCTCCGAGGAAGTCTCACCACCCGAGCCGGCCACGACCGATGAGGGTCCCGCACCTGAGCCGGCCACGACCGATGAGGGTCCCGCACCTGAGCCGGCCACGACCGATGAGGGTCCCGCACCTGAGCCGCCCGCAACCGAGCCGCCCGCAACCGAGCCGCCTGCAACCGAGCCGCCTGCAACCGAGCCGCCTGCAACCGAGCCGCCCGCTCCTGAGCCAGGCGTAGAAGCAGCGGACGAGCTCGACCTCGCCATCGGCGAGTGGCAGGCCGCCAAGGCGGCGGGGGAGCGGCGACGGGCCCGCGCGGCGAACGAACGCGTCGTCGAGCTGCTGCGGGCCAAGTCTGAGGAAGACCCGCGGACGTACGGGCCTCAACTGATCGACGCCCTCGAACAGCTCTCCTCGATCCGGCTTCGTACGGGCGACATCTTCGGAGCTCGGGCGCCGTCCAGGGAGGCGAAAGCCCTGGCGAAGAGCCTCGGACTCTGACTCAGGGGTTCCCCTGATCTTGCCCTGCCGCCTCGGACGGTCCGCCTACAGTAGAGAGAACCCCGTCCAGCACGAAGACAACCATCCAGCACGAAGAGAAGAAGGAGCACCCGTCGATGAGCCTCGTCAAGGGTTTGATCAAGGGCGCCGTGATCGCCAAGGTCGTCCAAGTGGCCAGCCGTGAGCTCTCCAAGCCGGAGAACCAGCAGCGGATTCGTGATGCCTTCGGCAAGCTGGCCAAGCCGCGCTGACCCTTCCCGATGCAACAGACTGGAAGATCGCGTCCCGTCCTCGGGATTCGAAGTTCCAGTCGCGCGGTCACTCTTCGGGAGGAGTGTCGAGCTTCTGCTCGTCCCGCGCGGCCCAGTCCAGCAGCGTGTCGAGCGGGTAAGGATGGTCGTCGATGTCGTAGTGCAGGTCGCCGATCTCGGCATATCGCGTAGGCATCGTGGCGATCGTGAAGTCGCCCGGCTCTGCG
The DNA here is from genome assembly GCA_963797165.1 of uncultured Actinomycetota bacterium. GTDB lineage: Bacteria > Actinomycetota > Actinomycetes > Propionibacteriales > Propionibacteriaceae > Microlunatus. The sequence continues at coordinate 2,753,769 of CAWCOM010000001.1, read as the reverse complement.
TCGCCGATCTCGTCCCAGTGCAGCGGCGCCGACACTCGTCCCTCCGGGGTCCCGCGTACCGAGTAGGCCGACGCGATCGTGTGGTCGCGGGCATTCTGGTTGTAGTCGACGAAGATCGAGTCCGGTCGGCGGTCCTTGCGCCACCAGGTGAGATCCACCAGCTCCGGAGCCCGCCGCTCGATCTCGCGCGCAAATGCCAAGGCGGCTCGGCGGACGTCGGGGAACCCGTGCTCGGCAGGCACCCGAACGTAGATGTGTAGGCCCTTGCCGCCCGAGGTCTTCGGATAGCCGACGGCACCCAGCTCGTCCAGCACCTCGCGGACGACGTCCGACACCCGACGTACGTCGGCGTAGGTCGCTGAAGGCATCGGGTCCAGGTCGATCCGCCACTCGTCGGGTTTCTCGGTGTCGTCGCGACGAGAGTTCCAGGGATGGAACTCCACCGTCGACATCTGGACCGCCCAGACGACGTCGGCCGGGTGAGATACACACAGCTCGTCGGCAAAGCGGTTGTAGCGCGGGAAGTGGACGCGTACGGTCTCCACCCAGTCCGGGGCCCCCTTCGGCAGCCGCTTCTGGTGGACCTTATCCCCGTCGACGCCGTCGGGGAACCGATGCATCATGCATGGCCGGTGGTAGAGCGCGTTGACGATGCCGTCAGCGACCGAGAGGTAGTACCTCGCGAGATCCAGCTTCGTCTCGCCGCGGGCCGAGAAGTAGATCCGGTGGGGATTGCTGATCTTGACCACCCGGTCGCCGACCTCGAGCTCGATCCGCTCCGTGGTCCCCGCCATGCCCCGACCCTAACCCGAGTTGTCAGAAGCCCTGCACCACATCTGGTGCTGAGCTTGTGACAACTCGGGCTGGGGGGCGGGGGTCAGGCCGTGGGTGCGGGTCGGCGGTGCATCAGCTGCCGCAGCGCCAGGAAGCGTACGAGGGTGGACACTGCGTTGGCCACCACCAGCACCGCGACCTCGAGTCCCCGACTCGGGCTGGCGAGCGTGTGGTGCAGCAGCCACAGCGATCCGCTGGTCAGCAGCAACCCGACACCGAACGCGATGAGACCGCCGGCATGGTGCTTGAGCAACGAGTCCCGTCCGGTCACCCCGAAGGTCAGCCGTCGGTTGGTGGCCGTGTTGGCAATCGCGGTGATCAACAGAGCGGCGAAGTTCGCGACCTGCGGACCGGTGACCTCGCGCAGCCCGAGGTAGATCACGAAGTACGCCAGTGTGCTCAGCACGCCGACCGCACCGAACCGGACCAGCTGACCGAACATCCCGCGCGGTACACCCGGCACGGCGGACGGCACGTCGCTGCGGACGGCCAGCTCGGTCCGCAGCCGGTCCACCGGGATCTTCGAGGTGAACAGGCCACGGGCCAACCGGGCGATGCCGGCCAGATCCTGCTTCGCCGTCTGCACGATGTCGACCCGGCTGTCCGGGTCGTCGGTCCAGTCCACCGGCACCTCGTGAATCCGCAGACCCGCACGCTGGGCGAGCACGAGCAGCTCGGTGTCGAAGAACCAGTTGTCGTCCTCTACCACCGGCAGCAGCTGTGCTGCGACGTCGCCGCGGATCGCTTTGAACCCGCACTGGGCATCGGAGAACGACGCGGCAAGCGTGCCCTTCAAGATCAGGTTGTAGCTGCGCGAGATGATCTCGCGCTTCGGTCCGCGGATCACTCGACTGGCGGAGGCGAGGCGGGTGCCGATGGCCAGGTCGGAGTGGCCCGAGATCAGCGGCGCCACCAGCGGGAGCAGCGCCCGCAGGTCGGTGGACAGGTCCACGTCCATGTAGGCCAGCACCGACGCCGACGAGCTCGACCAGACGGCCTTCAACGCGCGTCCGCGACCCTTCTGCCGAAGGTGCACGGCGCGTACCCGATCAAGGTCGTCTGCCAGGGCTGTGGCGACCTGCCAGGTGCTGTCGGTGCTTGCGTTGTCGGCGATGGTGATGCAGTACGAATAGGGAAAGTTGCTGCTCAGGTAGGCGTCGAGCCGGCGTACCGAGGGCTCGAGATCGCGCTCCTCGTTGTAGACCGGAACGACGATGTCGACCACGGCGTCGACATCCGGGCTGCGGTGGTCAGGCCGAGCGGGAAGTCGCTCCGGCGAGTTGACCGGGTCCGTGGTGATCGTCATGGTGATCACCTTCGGTGGCCCGGCTGTGCCGACCCGCGTATCGCACTGTGCTGCGACTGTGACTGCTCAACGGCGCTTCAACCAGGCCAGCACGGCAAGCACGCGACGGTTGTCGGCGCCGACATCGACCAGGTCGATCTTGGTGAAGATGTTGCCGACGTGCTTCTCCACGGCCCCCGGGGACACCACGAGCCGCTCGGCGATGGCGACATTGCTGCGCCCTTCGGCCATCAGCGCGAGGACTTCCCGCTCGCGAGGGGTGAGCCTGTCGAGCGGGTCGGTCCGGCGCGAGACCAGCAGCTGGGCGACGACCTCGGGATCGAGCACCGTGCCGCCGCCACGGATCGTCGTCAGCGCATCGGCGAGTGCCTCGAGTGAGGACACCCGGTCCTTCAGCAGGTATCCGACCCCACCTCGACCGTCCGACAGCAGGGCGTCGGCATAGCTCTTCTCGACGTACGCCGAGAGCAGCAGGACACCCATCGACGGTACGGCGGCCCGAGCCTCCACCGCAGCCCGCAGGCCGTCGTCGGTCATGGTCGGCGGCATCCGGATGTCGACCACTGCGACGTCGGGGCGATGCTGGACGGCAGCCTCGACGAGCGAGGGTGCGTCGCCGACCGCCGCCACCACTGTGTGCCCCGCCTCGTCGAGGAGGCGGAGCAGGCCCTCTCGGAGCAACACCGAGTCATCGGCCACCACCACCCGCATGGCTGGCATTCAATCAGTCGCCGGCCTGTGTCCGCTCCCCCAACTCCATGGGCTGGGCGGCTCGCTCCTGATCCGTTGAGTTGCCCGCGCTGCCCCTTCATGCCAGCACCACTTCGCGCACCCGGCCATCCGGACCCGTCAGGACGCAAACGCGGGGATGGTGGCCGTGACCTGGGTCGGACCGCCGGTCGGCGACGTCACAGTCAGGGTGCCGTCGACTCCGGCCAGCCGATCCGCTAGCCCGGCCAGCCCGTGACCCCGGGACAGCGATGCGCCACCCACACCGTCATCGGTCACCGCGAGCACCACCACCCCGCCGACCTGATGGATCTCCACGCTGCAAAGACTGGCCACGCTGTGCTTCTCCATGTTGGTCAGCGCCTCGGCCACGACGAAGTAGGCGGCGTTCTGAGCGGCGTCGGTGAGCGTCACGGTGCCGACGTCTACCGTGGTGGGTACGGAGTTGCGGGCAGCCAGAGCGGTGATCGCGGCCGGCAGACCCTGCTCGGCCAGGATCGGCGGCGCGATCCCCCGGGACAGCTGGCGGATCTCGCTGAGCGCCTCCTGGGACTGCTGGAACGCCTCGTCCAGTAACCGCTTGGCCTGGTCCGGATCGGTGTCGAGGCGACGTTGGGCGCTGGAGATGTCCATCCCCAGCCGGACCAGCCGTTGCTGCGGACCGTCATGGAGGTCGCGCTCCAACCGACGAAGGGTGTGCGTCTCGGCCTCGCCCGCGGCGCTGCGGCTCTGGGTCAGCTCGCTCACCCGTCGGCGGAGCGCACCCCGCTCGTCGACGAGCAGCGCGCGAGCGATGGCACCCTGCAGCCGGACCAGCCCGTGCAGGACCGCGGGCGTACTGATGATCAGCGCCATGCCCAACACCGACTCCAGGATCACCTCGGCGTAGAAGCCCGGGAAGCCGAGCAGGTACGCGAGCCCCTCACGGCCGTCCTGAGGCAGGAAACGACCCCAGAACCAGTACGTGATCCCGCCCAGCCCGCCGGCCACCCAGCTGACACCCACCGAGAAGGCGAACGTCGCGACGATGAAGCTCACCACGACGTGCAGCAGGTCGCGCCACGACTGCGGATCGCGCAGCCGCCGCAGGGCCCGGAAGCCGGACTCGGTCGGCGCGTACACCGTCTGCGGCAGGTCCACCCCGGCGTACCCGAGCAGGCCCTTCGTGACCCGCGCCGCCCCACCGGCGACGATCAGACAGGCGACCAGGATGAACAGACCGCCGACCAGGATGGCCAGCGAGACGCCCAGACTGAACAGGACCGTGCAGACGACGAATGCCGCGAGCGAGACGAAGAACAACCCGCAGATGGCGGCCAGGTTGCGCCCGACCCCGCGGATCATCGTCAGCGCCGGCTCAGGGTCGAGATCCAGGTCATGTTCGGCTCCTGCGGGTGTCGGGTAGCGGAGGAACTCCGGCAGCCCAGTGTCGTACTGGTCGGTGTCGTACTGGTCGGTGTCGTACTGGTCGGTGTCGTACGGGCCCGTGATGTACGGGCCGGTGGCGTAGCTGTCGGCCCGGTAGCTGTCGGCCCGGTAGCTGTCGGCGCTGGGGACTGTATTGCTCATGCCTCTACGGTCCTCGAACTCCCGGGTCGGCGCGATCAGGCTATCCAGCCGATCGCGACGGGGGATATCCCCACCGTGGCCCGCAGGTCTCGTACGGTCGCGCGCCTTTTCGTACGCTCGCGCGCCCTCTCGGCAACCGCGGCACCGTCTGCAGAGGGTGCGGCGGTTGCCTTCCAGGTGCCGGAGCGGTCAGGGATGACGCAAATTGCCGTGCTCAGCACTGCCCGCAGCGAGGCCGGCCTTGACCTCATGTCAGCGCGAGGTTCTAGCGTCACTGAGCATGAGCATGGAGATGCAGGCGTGGAACAGCCTCTATCACGCGATGACGGCGGCCGAGGAGAAGCGCCCGTTCTCGTTGGCGACCCTTCGTCGCATCCTCTCCTTCGCCAGGCCGCTGCGCCGCCAGCTCATCGCGTTCTGTGCACTGAGCGTCGTCGGAGCGGTGCTGGCGATCGCTACCCCGCTGCTGGCGGGCCGGGTGGTCGACGCGATCGTCTCGACCGCCGCGTTCGAGGTCGTGCTGAAGCTGGCCGTGCTGATCGCGCTGATCGCGGTACTCGAGGCCGCGACCGGGCTGGTGGCGCGCTGGTTGTCGTCCAGGATCGGGGAGACCCTGATTCTGGAGCTACGTCGCGCGGTGTTCGATCACGTGCAGACGATGCCGATCGCCTTCTTCACCCGGACCAGGACGGGAGCACTGGTCAGTCGGCTCAACAACGACGTGATCGGGGCGCAGCGGGCGTTCTCCGACACCTTGTCCGGTGTGGTCGGCAACGTGGTCTCGCTGGTGCTGGCTCTGGTCGCCATGCTGCTGATCTCCTGGCAGATCACCGTCTTGGCGCTGCTGATGCTTCCGGTCTTCGTGATCCCGGCGCGGCGGATGGGCTCCCGGCTGGCTCGGATGGAGCGCGAGGCGGCCAACCACAACGCGGCGATGGGCACCCAGATGACCGAACGGTTCTCGGCTCCCGGGGCGACGCTGGTCAAGCTGTTCGCCCGTCCCGAGCGGGAGTCGGCGGAGTTCGTGGCGCGCGCCACCCGGGTGCGTGACATCGGGGTCTCGACGGCGATGGTGCAGATGATCTTCGTCACCGCACTGACGCTGGTGTCGTCGCTGGCGCTTGCACTGGTGTACGGGCTGGGCGGCTGGTTCGCCCTGCAGGGCACCTTGGAGGCCGGTTCGGTCGTTGCGCTGGCCCTGCTGATCACCCGGCTGTACGCTCCGCTGACCGGCCTGGCCAGTGCCCGAGTCGAGGTGGCGACTGCGTTGGTGAGCTTCGAGCGGGTGTTCGAGATCCTTGATCTGGTGCCGCTGATCACCGAGAAGCCCGATGCCGTCGACGTGCCGCCCGGGCCGGTCGGCGTGGAGTTCGACGGCGTTCGCTTCGGCTATCCGTCGGCGGACAAGGTGTCCCTGGCATCGCTCGAGGAAGTCGCGGTGCTGGACACCCGAGGTGGTGTGGAAGTGATCCACGACGCGTCGTTCCGCGCCGAGCCGGGCCAGATGATCGCGCTGGTCGGTTCGTCCGGCGCCGGCAAGTCGACGATCGCGCAGCTGCTCGCGCGGCTCTACGACGTGGACGACGGCGCGGTGCGGCTCGGCGGGGTGGACGTCCGCGATCTCACTGCTGCCTCGATGCGCGCGACGCTGGGCATGGTGACCCAGGACGGGCACCTGTTCCACGAGTCGGTACGAGAAAATCTGCTGCTGGCGAAGTCGGAGGCGACCGATGACGAGCTTTGGGAGGTGTTACGCCGGGCCCGGCTCGAGGAGCTCGTCGCCGCCCTTCCGGACGGGTTGGACACCGTCGTCGGCGAACGCGGGTACCGACTCTCCGGCGGGGAACGGCAGCGGCTGACGATCGCCCGGCTCCTGCTGGCTCACCCGCGGGTGGTGATCCTCGACGAGGCGACGGCGCATCTGGACTCCACTTCCGAGCTCGCGGTGCAGCAGGCGCTCGGCGAGGCGCTCCAAGGACGTACGGCCATCGTGATCGCCCATCGCCTGTCGACGGTCCGATCCGCCGACCAGATCGTCGTGGTCGAGGGTGGTCGGATCGTGGAGCGCGGTCGGCACCAGGACCTGCTGGCGACCGGCGGTCGCTACGCCGAGCTCCACCGCACGCAGTTCGCCGGCGCGTGAGCCTCGGCCGTCATCGGCTGGGCGCCTCCGGCGGAGCGAGGGGAAGGGTGATCACGAACCGTGTACGTCCTGGCTCGCTCTCCACCGACACCCGGCCCTGGTGGGCCTCGACCACGGCGGCGACGATCGCCAGGCCGAGTCCGGTGCTCGTGCCCTTTTCACTGCCGGCAGCGCGCACGCGGCTGGTATCGGCCCTGGTGAACCGCTCGAACACGGTGTCTCGCACACCGGCCGGGATGCCCGGTCCGTTGTCGGCGACGGTGAGCAGCGCTTCGCCGTCGACCACGGACAGGCCGGTCTCGACCCGAGTTCCGGCGGGGGTGTGCGTACGCGCGTTGGCGAGAAGGTTCGCCACCACCTGGTGCAACCGATGCCGGTCCCCGAGCGCCTCGATCGGTTCGTCCGGAAGGGACAGCGCCCACGCGTGGTCGGGGCCGGCGGCCCTGGCGTCGCTGACCGCGTTGAGGGCGATCTCGGTCAGATCGGTCGGCGCGATGTCGATCGCCGGTCCGGAGTCGAGCCGCGCCAGCAGCAGCAGGTCCTCGACCAGCTTCGACATCCGCTCGGCCTCGGCCTCGACCCGGCCGATGGCGTACGCGGCGTCCGGCGGGAGGTCCTCGCCGCTGCGCCGGGTGAGCTCGGCGTAGCCGCGGATCGCCGCCAACGGATTGCGCAGCTCGTGCGACGCGTCCGCGACGAACTGTCGTACCTTCGACTCGCTCGCCTGCCGTGCTTCGAGCGCACCGGCGACGTTGTTCAGCATGTGGTTGATCGCAAGCCCGACTCGTCCGACCTCGGACGCAGGATCCGTGTCTTCCGGAGGAACGCGGACCGCCAGGGCCACCTCGCCACGGTCGAGCTCGAGCTTCGAGACCTGTTGGGCGGTCGCGGCCACCCGGTTCAGCGGGCGGAGGCTTCGCTCGACCAGCGCACGGGAGGCGAAGATCGTCCCGACGATGGCGAGCAGGGACAGCACGGCGGCGAGTCCCAGCAGCTGGATCATCGTCCGATCCACGTCCTTCAGGGACACTCCGATGACGACCGTTCCGACGGTCTCTCCGTCGGACACCAGATTCAGACCGACGACCCGGTAGGCGCCGAGACCACTCAGGCTCACGCTGGTGGGATGCCCGTCGACGGGAACCGCGTGGAGCTCGTCGATCACCTCGTCCTCGAGCGGGACCAGACGTCCGGGTCTGCCGTTCGTGCTGCCCTGGTCGGTCAGTTGGCCATTCTGACCGGGTTCGCCATCGGTGTCGTAGATGGCGATGATCGCCCCGAACGGCTGTCCGGGGCCGAGCAGTCGATCGGACGACCGCCCAGGACCACCGCTGGGGCCGGTGAGCCTGCCGATGACACCGCTCAGCTGGGTGTCGACCTGTCGCATCAGCAGCTGCCTGGTGGCGAGTGCCGTCGTGGCGGTGATCAGGATGGCGGCCAGCGCCACGAGCGCGGTGACGCGGACCACCAGCCGTCGACCCAGGGTGCCCCGAGCGAACGGCCCGGGCGTTCCAAGCTCGGTCGCAGCGGGATCGTGAGGCACCAGATCCTGAGGCCCCGGATCCTGTGGCCCCGGATCCTGGGGCCCCGCAGAGCCGGACCGGCGCGAGGAGCGCTTGCGCTCGGGCGGTCCGACGGTGAGCGCCTCGGCCGCTGCTGACACCGGCGGCTCGAACGCCGGAGCGCCCGGCGGCGGGGCGCCGTCGGGCGGAGATGCGGGCGAGTGGGGAGCTCGGGGGCTCGGCTGGGTCATCAGCCGGCTGGACGCAGCACGTACCCCGCGCCACGCATGGTGTGGATCATGGGCGCGCGGTTGGCGTCGATCTTTTTCCGCAGGTAGGAGATGTAGAGCTCTACGACGTTCGCCTGGCCGCCGAAGTCGTAGTTCCAGACCCGATCGAGGATCTGGGCCTTGCTGAGCACCCGCCGCGGGTTGCGCATCAGGTAGCGCAGCAGCTCGAACTCGGTCGCGGTCAGGTTGATCTCCTCACCGGCGCGGGCCACTTCGTGGCTGTCCTCGTCCAGGGTGAGGTCGCCGACGACGAGCAGGGAGTCGTTCCGAGCGGCGCCGGCGCCGCTGCGCCGGAGCAGCGCCCGAAGCCGGGCGATGACCTCTTCGAGGCTGAACGGCTTGGTGACGTAGTCGTCACCGCCGGCAGTCAGGCCGCCGATCCGGTCTTCGACGGCGTCCTTGGCGGTCAGGAAGATGACCGGGACGTCGGGGTCCTCCGCACGAATCCGCCGCATCACCTCGAGCCCGTCGAAGTCGGGCAGCATCATGTCGAGCACGATCGCGTCGGGCCGGATCTCTCGGGCAGCCTTGACCGCCTCGTTGCCGGACGCCGCGGTGGTGACCTGCCAGCCCTCGTACCGCATGGCCATCGACAGCAGCTCGGTCAGGCTGGACTCGTCGTCCACGGCCAGCACGCGGATCGGCGTTCCGTCGGCGCGGGTGAGTGCACTGCGTTGGTCGTACGTCGTCATGACCACAACATTTCCATGAGCCGGCTAGGAATGACTGTGCTGATCCTGTGTGCTTTCTGTGAAGCGTACGTCCCCGAGAGCGCAGCGAGCATCGGGTAGGCGCGCCGGTCTTCCGGTACCGCCGAACGCGCGACCAAGCGATGCGAATGTCGTTGTGCGTAGGCAGTGGGTCGTGCGTGAGGTGGTGCTGGATGATCGGGCTCGAAGCGCCGGGTGCGAGCGAGAGAGCGAAGCGAGCATCGGGTAGGCGCGCCGGTCTTCCGGTACCGCCGAACGCGCGACCAAGCGATGCGAATGTCGTTGTGCGTAGGCAGTGGGTCGTGCGTGAGGTGGTGCTGGATGATCGGGCTCGAAGCGCCGGGTGCGAGCGAGAAGGAACTGGTCACCAACAACATCGACACGCCGATGGAAGTTGTTGTATGCGACCACTTTTCGGGGAAGGGGACCCTTCGCGGAAGGGGCCAGACACGCACAACGCCCCCGGCGCGGGCCGGGGGCGTTGGATGAGGCGGCTGGATGCTGTGGCTGGGTCGCTCAGCGATTGACCGGTGCGCCGGAGCCGCTGTACTGGTTCGGCGGGTTCGGGCTTCCGGGAGCCGGCGGGGTGTACGTCGTCGGCCGGGTGGCCGGCATCGTGACGGTCGGCGTCGTGCTGGCGGAACCTTGGGCGGGAGCCCGAGTCAGGCCGGTGCTGGTCGGCTCGTCGTCTTCGTCCTCGATGGTCTTCTTGCGACGGAAGAGCCGATCGATCGCGACGGCGCCACCGCCGAAGACCGCGAGCAGCAGGGCGAGTGAGCCCAGCGCGACGTTGTACTCGTAACCGCCGACGTAGGTGTTGCTGGTGTTCAACAGCCAGGGCCCCCGCCGCCAGCTGATGTAGGCGATGATCAGCACCTGCTGCGCGACGACCGCCAGGGCGACCAGCGGAACGAGAGCGCCGACGACCAGGAAGATGCCGCCGACCAGCTCGAGGACGATCGAGCCCCAGGCGGCCCAGTCGGCATAGGGCACGCCGTAGGAGTTCAAATAGTCGATCTGGCTGGCCACCTTGCGCACCTGCCAGCGGTCGAATCCGTGGGCGATCAAGATGCCACCCAGTGCCACGCGGGCGATCAGCAGCGCGACGCTGCGCAGGCCAGCCAGGAACTTCACCATGTCGTACTCCTCAACCAGGACAACTTGCGCCCACGCTACGCAACCGAGCCCGCCCTGCCCGGGAACCACGCCGACACGGCGCTGGGGCATCCGCCGAATGTTCGTTTCGCCTCGGTTGACCACGACCGCGTCGGGCGAGCGAAACAAGCCTGTTTCAGGGTGTCTGGGCGCCGATCGCCTCGACGTACACGCTGTAGAGGGAGCGTGACGCGGTGATGAACAGCCGGTTCTTCTTCACGCCTCCGAAGCAGAGGTTCGCGCACGTCTCCGGCAGCAGGATCTGGCCGAGCAGCGTGCCGTCCGGGTGGTAACAGTGCACGCCGTCGATGCTCGGCCCGCCGTTACCGGCAGCTGCCCAGACGTTGCCGTCGGCGTCGCAGCGGATGCCGTCGGAGCCCCACCCCTCGGTCGCCACGAACACCCGCCCGTTCACCGGTCGACCGGCCACGATGTCGAAGACCCGGATCTGGCCGACGTCGACGACGTACAACAAGGTCTCGTCGGGGGAGAAGCAGATCCCGTTCGGCCGGGCCATCTCGCTGATGACGACCTCGGCGTCACCGGTATCGGCGTCGATCCGGTAGACGTCGCAGGACAGCTCCTTGACGGCCTTGTCGCCCTCGTAGTTGCCCTCGATGCCCCAGCCCGGGTCGGTGAACCAGATCGAGCCGTCGGAGTGCGCGACGAGGTCGTTGGGCGCGTTGAGCGGCTTCCCCTCGTACGTGTCGAGGAGCACCGTGATCCGGCCGTCGTGCTCGGTGCGGGTGACGCGGCGGCTCAGGTGCTCGCAGGTGATCAGCCGTCCCTGGCGGTCGCGCGAGTTGCCATTGCTGTTGTCCGAGGGCTGCCGAAAGGCGGTGACTTCGCCGGTCTCCTCGGTCCAGCGCAGCATCCGGTTGTTGGGGATGTCGGAGAAGAGCAGGTAGCGACCGTCGCCGAACCAGACCGGCCCCTCCAGCCAGCGGCCGCCGGTCCACAGCCGCTCGACCACCTCGGCGTGCACCGTGAGTGCCTCGAATCGCTCGTCGACGACCCGAATGGCCGGGTCCGGGAAACGGATAGCGGTGCGGTCGAGATCCCAGGCGTACGTCGGTGTCGGCTCCACGGCGCCGATCGTACGACCCGCGCGGCTCGGTGGATCGTCCCCAGTCGGTTGGTTGCCGGCTCAGGACGCCGTCGATCGCTCCGCGGCCGCGATCGCCGCTGCTTCGACCCGAGCGCGATAGCTCACCCAGTCGATCTCGTCCGGACCGGGGATGTTGCCGTCGTCGTTGCCGGCCCGGCCGTCGATCAGCTCGCGGAGGATGTCGGCGTGTCCCGCGTGCCGGGCGGTCTCGTCGATCAGATGGACCAGGATCTGGTGCAGGGTGACCTCCCGGCGCTCCGGCCGCCACCACGGCACCGCCCCCCTCGCGTCCAGGTCGAGCGCGGCGACGGTTGCGTCGGAGTGGGCGGCCGAGTATTGGTGCAGGTCGATGATCTCCTCGCTGGACTCCTCCGCGGTCGCCCACATGTCGGCATTCAGCTCCGCGCCATCGTCGAGCCAGGACAGCGGCCGGTCCGCCGGTCGACCGAACACCTCGCCGAGGTAGCCCAGCTGAATGCTGGCGGTGTGTTTGACCAGTCCGAGCAGGTTCGTCCCGGTGGGCGTCATCGGCCAGCGCAGCTCCCGCTCGTCGAGCCCGTCCAGCTTGGCCAGCAGCTGGGTGCGCGCGCGACTCAGATAGCGCTGCAGGGTCTCCTTCTCGGTCTCCTTCGTCATGGCGTCGAGACTATGGGCGGCCGGTGACACTTCCGACGCCTGTTGTCGGGCGCCCTGCTTCAGGCGGCCCGTGCTCGATAGCGCAGCAGCACGACCCCGGACCGGAAGGAGGTCGACTCGGCCAGCTCGAGCCGTGGCATCTCAGCTGAGTCCTCGAACAGCCGCGCGCCGCGACCCATCACGACCGGGTACACGAACAGCCGGAACTCATCGACCAGGCCGGTGGACACCAGGGCCCGAGCGATGCTGACGCTGCCGGTGCAGACGATGTCCATCCCGTCGCTCTCCTTGAGTGCGCGAACCTCCTCCACGAGGTCGCCGGACAGGACCGTGGTGTTTCGCCAACCGGGCTCGGTGAGCGTGGCAGACAGGACGTACTTGTCCACCTGGTCGAGATAGGCGGTGATGCCGGTCTGGTCGTCGGTCTGCAGCGGCCAGTACCCGCGGAAGTCCTCGAACGTCTGCCGGCCGAGCAGCAGCGCGTCGGCCGTCTCGTCCTGCTTGCGCAGCACGGCGAGCTGGTCGGCGTCCTCCTCCGCGCTCGTGCTCGGGGTGAACCAACCGCCGGACAGGTCGATCACGCCGTCGACGGTGATGTTCTCGGTGATGATCAGTTGTCGCATATTCGGACAGACCCGTTCGGCGCCGGGAACTCGTCGGATAGTGCGGCTACGGCTTGTGAAGATCGAGCAGGGACCGTGGGTGCAGCGGGACGGTCGTCCACACCGACGACACGGTGCGGTCCGGGCTGGAACACGTGATCCGCAAGGTGTGCGGGGTCTCGAGGAAGATCACGCCGGCCACGAAGGTGTCCGGGTCGCTCCAGCCCCCACTGACCGCCACCGGTACACCGTCGGTCTCGGTGACCACCCATGAGTCGGACCCGACTGCTGCCCGGAGCACACCGCCGGCATCGGTCAGCGCCAGCTCCCAGGCGCCGTCCACGGCCCGCAGCGCCGCGGAGGTGAGCTGCGGGCCGGCGACCGGCGGCCAGGACTCGGCGGCGGCGGTGACGGTGGACAAGAACGTCGCACCGTCCCATTCGCTGCGATCCTCGGGCTCGGGTTTGGTCGGGCGCAGCGGCAGCGCGGCGTGGGCCAGGCGGTCGGCCAACCGCTCGTCGCCAGCCCGGCTGCCCGAAGGATCGCCATCGTCGTCGCCACCGGCGTCGATCGCCGGCAGCACGTGCTCCCAGACCGCGTCCAGGATGCCCTGCATGTCCTCGGTCGCCGCTGTGGTCGCGATCACCATGTCCTGCTCGGGCAGGATGATGCAGAACTGGCCGTACGCTCCGTCCCCCCGATAGCCGTGCCGCGCCATCCAGAACTGGAAGCCGTATCCCTGGCTCCAGTCCGGGTTCTCCTCGTTCGGGTTGTCGACCCTTGTACTCGTCGCTTCGGCCACCCAGGCCGGATCCAGCAGCTGCCGATCGCCCCAGCGGCCGCCTTGGAGGTAGAGCAGACCGAGCCGCGCGATCGCGTCCGTCGTCGTATGAAAGCCGCTGAAGCCGATGTCCTGACCGGGCGGTGACTCGATCCAGGCGGCCGCATCGATGCCGAGCGGCTCGAACAGCCGCGGGCGCAGGTAGTCGACCAGGGTCTGGCCCGACTGGCGCTGGATGATCGCCGCCAGGCTGTACGTACACGGCTGGTTGTAGGCGAACACCGTTCCGGGTTCGGAGTCCGGAGGGATCTGCAGGAAGCCGCGGACCAGATTCTGGGGATCGTTGCGCATGGCCCGGTCGAGGGTTTCCGTCGCGTGCCCACTGGCCATGGCGGCGACGTGCCGGACCTTGATCGCGCGGCTGCGCGGATCGGTGATCTCCGCATCCAGCTCCGGGAAGTACGACAGCACGGTGGCGTCGAGGTCGAGCAGCCCCTCGGCGACGGCGAGCCCGGCCGCAGTCGAGGTGAAGCTCTTGCTCAACGAGTAGAGCAGATGCACCCGCTCGGCAGAGTACGGAGCCCACCAGCCTTCGCAGATCACCTTCCCGTGCCGCGCCACGATCAGGCTGTGCAGCTCGATCTGCGGCGCGTCGTCGATCGCGTCGAGGAACGCCTCGATGCCGGCGGCGGCGACGCCTTCTGCGCTCGGAGTGCTGTGTGGGAGGTCTGCGGTGCCCATGACCGGGAGCCTACAAACCGGCCCGAGCCCACAAAACCTGCCTGTCTCCAGAGCCGCGAGCCAGCTCGCCGACCCGACGTATCAGAAGTCCCTTGCACTTCCTCCCAATGGGAGTAACTATCGTATAGTCCCAAAGAGACTAATATTAGAAGGAGCGCACCGTGCAGACCGTGGCACTGCTGGCCGGGGTGACCTCGACCACGCTCTTCGTCGTCAGCTACCTGCCGATGCTGAGCCGGGCGGTGCGGACCCGGGATCTGGCCTCCTACAGCCGGCCGAGCCTTGTCCTCGCGAACGTTGGCAACGTCGTGCAGGCGGTGTACGTCGTCGCGCTGCCGGTCGGTCCGATCTGGTTCCTGCACGGCTTCTACCTGGCGGCGAGCGGGTTCATGTTGGGCCTGCATCTGCGCCATCACCCCCGAGGCCAGCACCCGAGACGAGCACCCGAGAAAGGCCGGCACCGCAGATCGGGCCGGCTCCCCGACCCAAGGAGACCTCCGATGACCACCACCAGCGACGACGTACGCGCGCCCGCCTGGGCACGCGCCCTCCGCGCGGAGCTGTGCGGCGACCTCGTGCTGCCCGACGAGCCCGGGTACGACCAGGCGAGACGGGCCTGGAACCTGAACGCCGACCACCGACCGGCGGCGGTCGTGATTGCCGACAACGCCGAGGACGTACGCGTCGCCGTCCGGCATGCCGCCGCAGCCGGTTTCGGCGTCGGGGTGATGGCAACCGGGCACGGCAGCGGGGTGCCCTGTGGCGGCGACGGTGTGCTGATCAACACCAGTCGGATGAGAGAAGTCGTCGTCGACGCTCTGCGGAGCATTGCCCGGGTCGGCCCAGGCGCGATCTGGGAGGACGTCGTCGCCGAGTCCGGCCGGTTCGGACTCGCCTCGCTGCCGGGATCCAGCACCCGTGTCGGAGTGGTCGGCTACACCCTCGGTGGCGGCTTCGGCTGGCTCGGTCGGCGGTTCGGCCTCGCCGCCCAGAGCGTGACCGCAGCGGAGATCGTCACCGCCGCCGGCGACCTGCTCCGAATCGGACCGGACTGCCACCCGGATCTGTTCTGGGCCGTTCGTGGCGGCACCGGCAACTTCGGCATCGTCACGGCGCTCGAGTTCACGTTGCACCCGGTCGAGACCGTGTACGCCGGCAATCTCTACTATCCGCTCGACCGTGCTCGGGACGTGCTGGAGTTCATGGCCGGCTGGAGTCACACCCTGCCGAACGAGCTCACCGCGGCGGTCACCGTCCGACGCTTTCCACCGGCCTCGGCAATCCCGGAGCAGTTGCGCGGCCAGTCGTTCGTGGCGCTGCGCGGATGCCACTGCGGCGACCTCGACGCTGCCCGCCATCTCATCGACGAGGCGCGCTCGGCCCTCGGCCCGGCGGCGGTCGACACCTTCGGATGCTTGCCTGCGTCGGAGCTCGCTGCCGTCAGTTTGGATCCGCTCGACCCGCTGCCGATGCTGAACCACACCGAGCTGCTCGCCGACCTCACCCCAGCCGCGATCGACGCCGTGCTCGAGCTGGCCGGTCCGCAGGCCCGCTCACCGCTGGTGATGTTCGAGCTCCGTCAGCTCGGTGGTGCGCTCTTCGTGCCGTCCGACGCACTGAGCCCGATGGCGCACAGTCGAGCGCGATTCAGCCTGAACGCGATCGGCGTGCCGTTCGATCCGCAGCAGAAGGACGCGGTTCGTCGGCACCTGATCCGGGTCGCCGATCGGCTCGGTCCCCACGTCACCGGCGAGGCCTACGTCAACTTTCTCGACTCCGCGACTCCTGCGCAGATCAGGTCCGCGTACTCCCGCGCCGATCTCGAGCGGCTCGTGGCGATCAAGGCCGCTCACGACCCGACCAACATCTTCCGCTTCAACCGCAACATCACCAGCCCCGACCCCACCGACGAAAGTTGACTCCCATGTCAGAACTGCCCACCACCAACCCGACCACCAACCCGCGGACCGTTCTGGTCTGTGGCGCGACCGGCTCCGTCGGATCGCGACTCGTCGGCCTGCTGGCCGGACGCGGTGCCGACGTCCGGGCACTGGTCCGCCGAGCGGATGCGACCCAGGCGTTCGGCGCCAGCGCGCGAATCCGACCCGTGCTCGGCGACTTCTCCGAACCCGCCTCGCTCGACGCCGCACTGGCCGGGGTCGACGCCGTTTTCCTGGCCTGTGGCAACGTGCCCGAGCAGGTTGCGTACGAATCGGCCCTGATCGACGCCGCGGCTCGCGCCGGCGTATCCCGGTTGGTCAAGCTGTCCGCTCGCGGAGCGGCACCGGGCGCGTCCGTCGCCTTCTGGCGCTGGCATGCCGAGATCGAGGCCCGGTTGCTCGATTCCGGCGTTCCGTCGGTGATCCTCCGACCCGGCTTCTCGATGGCCAATTTGTTTGCGGCGGCCGAGCATGTCCGCCGTGGTCTGCTCGTCGCGCCGGCCGGTGCGGCCAGGATCGCCATGATCGATCCGACGGACGTCGCCGCCGTCGCGGCGGACGTGCTGCTCGGTGACGAACGGCACCTCGGCCGTTGCTATACGATCACCGGCCCCGAGGCGATCGGCTACGAGCAGGTGGCCGAGGAACTGAGCAGGGTCGCCGGGCATCAGGTGCACTTCGTGGATATTCCCCCGGAAGCGGCTGTCGGCGCGATGACGGGAGCCGGCCTGCCACCGTTCGTCGCCGCGCAGATCGGCGCCGTCTTCGCGGCGCTGCGGGGCGGTGCCCAGACGAGCACCACCGACACGGTCGTCGAGCTGACCGGTCGGGTGCCGCGCCCGTTCCGCGAGTTCGCAGACGAGGCGGCGCCGGTCTTCCGCGCTGACCAGCGCGACGCGGTGCTCGCTCGACACGAGTAGAACGCCGATTCAGCGCCGCGACGTCGCATCCGTCAGCGCTCGAGGCCGTCGACCCGCCACCGCTCGGCCCGAGCCGTCGCCTGCTCGACCGTTTCGGCCAGAGCGGCGAGGTCTGGCGTCGCATCGGCCGGTCGCTCGGGCCAGTCGGCCACGATCTCGCCGGCCCAGGCCGCCCAGCGGTCGAGCATCTCCAGGTAGTCATCCAGGAACCGCCCGGTGAGCACGAGGATGGCGAGCCGGTCGGCGTAGGGTCCCTCGCCTCGGAGATAGCCCGAGCCGACCGCGACGTTGGTCGCGGTCAGCTCGGCCACCCACGCGCGGAGCTGTGTCAGGCCGGCGACCAGATCGGCCGTCGTACCGTTCTCGGCGTAGAACGTCTTGAGCAGCTGCTCGGACTCGAAGACGGGCGGTGCGCTTTCCGCCGCCAGCCAGCCGGCCAGTGCCCGACGACCCTCGGTCGTGATCGCATACACGGTCCGCGGCCGGCGGCCGTGGGCCCCCCGCGTTGCCTCGGCCAGGCTGGCGGCCACCAGCTTCTTGGGCTCCTCGTACAACTTGCTGCGCGCCCGCGGCCAGAACCGGCTGAGCGTGCGATCCATCTGGTTCGCCAGCTCGTACGTCGTCCACGGCTTGATCGCCAGCAGTCCGAGGATGGCGTACGACGTCGGGGTCAGGTTGCCGGTGGTCGCCACGATGCTGTCTCCTCGGAGTCGCTGTTGTCCGCCCGGGTCTACTCACGCAGTCCCTTGGGGACTATTGTGCACCGCCGGTCATCCGGGTGCCCTGCCGGCCGTGGCCAGCAGGTAGTTCCTCCGCTCGAGCGGATCGGGTCGGTGACGGTCCCGGCGCGGCGGGTCCGGATCCCGAACGGGCTCGAACCGGACGAAGTTGCTCTCCACCAGCCCCTCGCCATGGCTCAGTCCGGGAAGCCTTCGCCCGAGCGCCGGAAGCCGTGCGGCGGGAATCTCGCCGGTCAGCACGACCAGTGGTCCGGTGACGACGGAGCCGCCGATCGTGCCCAGCCGGCCGAGGATGTCGAGCATTCCGGTGAGGCAGTCGGCGGGAGCTTCGATCCGGTACGCATGGATCGGCTCGCAAACCACGGTGCCGGCCGCGCGCAGTGCCTCGGCGGCGACGAGCGCGGTGAGGAAACGGAAGTCTGACCCCGTGCTCGACATGCTCTTGTCGAACTTCGCGTGTGCGTGGCTCTGCCGCGGCGCGTAGCCGGAGTGGGTCATGATCAGCCTCGCGTCCTGGACCGGCCAGCCCGACAGGCCCTGGTCCAGCGCCTTTACTGCAGTGTCCTCGACGGCAGTGAAGAATGCGGCCGGCATCGAGCCGCGCTCCACCTCCAGCGCGAAGCTGATCCCGGCTCCGATCGGTGCCGGCTCGATCCGCAGACCGACGGTGGCCAGGAAAGGATTCGGCGCGGTGAAGATGATCTCCGCGGCCGACCCGGTGCCGATGACTCGCTCGACATGCATGGTCGTCGTCTCGGCGAAAGCCACGGGCAGCCCGTACTCCTCCGCCAGCCTCGTCCCGATCACCTCCTTCTGCACCTCGCCGTACAGCGACACCGAGATCTCGTGACGCTCGGCGTGGCGACGGACCGTGATCAGCGGGTCGGTCGCGGCAATCTCGGTGAGCGCCGCGAAGAGCTCGCCTGCTCGCTCCTCCTGGGTCGGTGCCACGACGGTTTCCCAGCTGGGCAGGGGAAGACCGACCTCGGTGGTGTGCTTCGGCCTGCCGATCCAGTCCCCGATCCGGGCCTTGTCCAGCCCGCGGACGAGGCCGATCTGGCCGGCGCGCAGCGAGCCGAGCGGCACGTTGCGGGATCCGGCGAACCCGCTGAGCCCGGTGATCTTGGCCTTCCCGGCGGCGACCGGCAGCACGGAGCGGGACCGGAGGACGCCTTCGAAGACGCGGACGTACGTCCGTCGCGCCCCGCCGGAGTGGTCGGCCTTGAACACTCGGGCCGACGGCGCAGCGCCGATCGATCCACGTGCACTGGGCAGCAGCCGGGGCAGCGCCGTCATCAGGTCCGTCACGCCGGCTCCGGTGATCGCGGAGCCGAAGAACACCGGATGGAGCTTCCCGGCCCGGCTCAGCCGGCGCAGACTCGCCCGGAGCTGCGCGTCGGGCACGGATCCACGCTCGACGAACCGCCGCAGCAGGCGGTCGTCCAGCCGGGCCAGCACATCCAACCACTCGACCGGGGCGGCATCGACCACGTCGGCCCGCCGGGTGCCGAGCGCCGACGGCCGGTTCAGTGCGGCGATCGCGATGCCGAGCTTGGCCTCCAGGTCCGCCAGCAGTTCGGCATCGCGGGCGCCGGTCCGATCGATCTTGTTGACGAAGACCAGGGTCGGGATGCGGAGCCGTCGCAGCGTACGCATCAACAGCCGGGTGTGCGCCTGGACGCCCTCCACGGCCGACACGACGAGCACGGCGCCGTCGAGCACCCCGAGCGCCCGCTCCACTTCGGCGATGAAGTCCGGGTGACCGGGTGTGTCGATCAGGTTGACGGTGTGCTCGCCGACGTCGAACGACGCCACGGCGGAAGTGATGGTGATGCCCCGGCGTCGCTCGAGGTCGCCGGTGTCGGTCTGGGTGCTGCCCGCGTCGACGCTGCCGAGCTCGGAGATGACTCCGGCGGCAAACAGCAGCCGTTCGGTGAGACTGGTCTTACCGGCGTCGACGTGAGCGAGGATGCCGAGATTGAGGTACGCCAAGGCGCGTCATGCCTTCCATGCAGGTGAGTGTCAGGACGGTCACGCGCGTTGCTCGCATCTCAGCTGTCTCCTCTCTCGACTGGACCCCACTAGATCAGTCTCGGCACGGAGGATCAACCGGTTTCCGGTCTGCCCGCCCCCTCTGCCCGCCCCCTCTGCCCGCCCCCTCTGCCCGGCTCCTCTGCCCCGTCTGGCCCGTGCACCCGTCGGCGCTCTCAAAGCACCTGGCCCGAAATCCTTGCTCCCTTTGGAGTTCTTTGCGCCCTGTGCGAAGGGAGCAAAGACGCGTAAAGGGAGCAAGGACTCGCAAGGGGCGCAAGGACGCGCGAAGGGGAGCAGGGTTCAACGGGTGGCTGGAGGCAGGCGAGGCGCGTCAGGGATCGGGTCGGGTGAGCCACCGTGCTCGTCACGCTCAGATCCCGCCGACCGTAGCGCGTCTCGGCGGGTGATCGAGCCACCCGGCGAACGCCGTCAGGAGTAGCGTCGGTGTCCACCAGAAACGCCACCAACGAGGGACCGACAACTCATGAGCTATCAGCCACAGCCGGCGTACCCGGTGCCGTCGGGCGAGCCGCCGCTGGATCACCCGTGGTACGGGATCGGCTTCGTCGACGCGATCAAGCGAGGCTTCAAGAAGTACGCCACGTTCGATGGCCGGGCGAGCCGTGGTGAGTACTGGTGGTGGGTGCTGTTCACCGGGGTCGCGCTGTTCGTGCCCTACATCATCGGCATCGTGGTGGGCGTCGCAACGGCCTCGGGCCGTTCGGATCTGAGTCCGGCTGCGATCCCCTTCTGGGTGCTGGCCGGCGTCATCTGGCTGGCGGTGATCGTGCCGAGCATTGCCGTCGCGGTCCGTCGTCTGCACGACGCGGGCTACAGCGGCTGGTTCTATCTGCTCGCTCTGATCCCCAGCATCGGTGGCATCATCCTGCTCGTCCTCTGCGTCATGCAGACCTCTCCGCAGGCGCCGAAGTACGGCCCGCCCGTGCCGGAGGGCTGGAACCCGGCACTGCCCGGAGGCGGCTACCAGCAGGCCGGCTATCCCGACCAGGGCTATCCGCAGCAGGGCTACCCTCAACAGGGCTATCCGCAACAGGACTTTCCACAGCAGGGCTATCCGCAGCAGAGCTACCCCCAGCAGGGGTACGAGCCGCAGGGGTACGAGCAGCAGCAGGGCGGCTATGCCGCGCCCGCTCAGGGTGGTTACAGCCCGCAGGACCCGGCTGAGGGCGGCTACAGCCCTCAGCCGGTACCTACAGCCCGCAACCGCCCGCCCAGGGTGGCTACACGCCGCCCACCCAGGGTGGCTACACGCCGCCGCCGACGCAAGGTGGCTACAGCCCGCAGCCGCCGAACCAGGGTGGCCAGTACCCGGGCGGCGAGAACCAGCCCGGATCGGCCAACCCGCCCCGCAGCTGACGGACGAACCGCGGGCACCAGGACGAAAGAGTTTCATGATCAACGCAGCGATCGACCCGACGTTCTACCGGACCGCCGCGGAGGCTGCGGCAGCTGCGCCGGAGACCCACGCGTACGTCGTCGCCTTCGACCGCGCGGGCGAGAAGCCCGACGCGCTGACGGTGGTCGACGTCGACGAGAGCTCACCGACGTACGGGCAGCTGGTGGGGTGGAGCGACGTCACCGGTCTCGGCGACGAGCTTCACCACTTCGGCTGGAATGCCTGCAGCAGCGCCCTGATGCACGAGGGCCACGACATGACCGGGCTCGAGCGCCGTTATCTGATCGTCCCGGGACTGCGCTCGTCGCGGCTCTACATCTTCGACACCCATCCCGATCCGCGCACCCCGGCGCTGGTCAAGACGGTCGAGGCCGAGGAGCTGTCGGCGAAGGCGGGCTACTCACGTCCGCACACGCTGCACTGCGGTCCGAACGGGGTCTTCATGACCTGTCTCGGCGGGCCGTCGGGTGACGAGGACGGACCGGGTGGCATCGCGCTGCTCGATCATGACACGTTCGATGTCCTGCGGGCATGGGAAACCGATCGTGGTCCGCAGCACTTCCACTACGACGCCTGGTGGCACCTGAATCAGAACGTGCTGATCTCGAGCGAGTGGGGCAGCCCGTCCATGATCGAGAACGGGGTCGTGCCGGAGCTGTTGCTGAGCAACGCGTACGGACATGCGCTGCACTTCTGGGATCTCGCCTCCGGAGAGCACCGACAGCGAGTCGATCTGGGCGAGCAGCACCAGATGGTGCTCGAGGTGCGGCCCTCGCACGATCCGAACGCCACCTGGGGATTCGTCGGGGTGGTGATCTCGACCGAGGACCTGTCCGGATCGATCTTCCGCTGGTTCCGCGCCGACGACGGTCAGGGGGGCGACGAATGGCGGGTGGAGAAGGTGATCACGATCCCGGCCGAGCCGGCCGATCCCGACGACCTGCCGCCGGCGCTGAAGCCGTTCGGGGCCGTACCGCCGCTGATCACCGACATCGACCTGAGTGTGGATGATCGTTTCCTTTACGTCTCCTGCTGGGGGACCGGTGAGCTCAAGCAGTACGACGTCGGCGACCCGGCGCACCCGGTCGAAGTCGGCTCGGTCCGGCTCGGCGGCATCGTCGGACGGGTCGCGCACCCGTCGGCCGCGGACCTGCCGCTGGCCGGCGGACCGCAGATGGTCGAGGTGAGCCGGGACGGGAAGCGGGTGTACTTCACCAACTCCCTCTACGGCGCCTGGGACGACCAGTTCTATCCAGATGGCGTGGGCGCCTGGATGGTCAAGCTCGACGTCGGCGCGAACGGCGGACTCTCGATCGACGAGCGGTTCTTCCCGCACGGAGACGACTTCCGCGGCCTGCGGCCGCACCAGGTGAGGCTGCAGGGCGGCGATGCCTCTTCGGACTCGTACTGCTTCCGCTGACTTGGCCCAGCCCGGTTGCTCCTCCCGCGCACGGCCGCCGCCCTGTCGCTGCGGAAACTGGGCGCAAACTGCAAGTCTTGGGGGGTGCAAACCTGCAGTTTGGGCCCACTTTCCGAGTACGGGGACCGGGTCGGGAGCGCAGCCTGCAGTAGGCGGCGCGAGTTCAGGCGGCGAGACTACGACCGATGCCCGCCGCGGCCACCTGGAGCGCCGCGATCAGGCGGCCCTTGTCCCGCTTGAGGCTCGGCACCACCACTCCCAGCGCGGCCACCACGGCACCGGACGGATGCCGGATCGGCACGGCGAGCGAGCAGGCGCCGAGACTCATCTCCTCCACCGTCTGGGCGTACCCCTCGCGGCGCGCGCGGTCGAGCTGGGCGAGCACCTGCCCGGGCTGGGTGAGGGTGTACGGCGTGATCTTCGTCAACTGCCGCAGGCTGCCGGCGACGACGTCCTCGGGGGCGTACGCGAGCAGCACCTTGCCCACACCCGTGCAGTGCAACGGAAGTCGCGATCCGACCCGGCTGACCACCGGCACCGATGCGGTGCCGGACAGCCGGTCCAGATAGAGCACCTCCAGCCCGTCGCGCACGGCGAGGTGCACCGTGGCAAGAGTGGCGGCGTAGATGTCGTGCAGGAATGGCGATGCCACCTCCCGTAGGCCGGTCTGCGCCGGGCTCAGCAGACCGATCCGCCACAGGCGACGGCCGACGACGTACCGACCGGAGGTCCGGCGGCGCAGCGCGCCCCACTCGACGAGCTCGGTGACCAGCCGATGGCTGGTGCTGAGCGGGATCCGCGATCGATCGGCGATCTCCGTCAGAGACTGCTCGCGGTGTTCCTCGTCGAACGTGCCGAGGATCGCCAGCACGCGCGAGGTGACGCTCGCGCCCGGGTCACCGAGTCGTCCGGCCAACGGTCCTGTTCCTTTGCTCACGTCCCAGAAAAGTGGCCGCAAACAACAGGGGCGACGGCGTGTCGCTGTTGTTGGTGACCACTTTCCGGGGAGTGCGGTCAGAATGCGGTGGGCTGGTGGGGGGTATAGGGGTCTTCGAGCGTAGCCACCTCATCATCGCTGAGCTGGAGGTCGAGCGCAGCAACGGCGTCGGGCAGGTGATGGGGCTTCGTGGCTCCGACGATCGGTGCGCTGACGACCGGGTTACCTAGCGCCCAGGCGAGCGCGACATGGGCCATCGGGACGCCGCGCGCCTCCGCGATCCGCTGCACGGCCTCGACGATCGGCTGGTCGGAGTCGTTGTCGAAGCGGCGCCCGACTGGGTCGACGTCGGAGCGTTGCGTGGTTTCACCCCACGGCCGAGTCAGCCGACCCTTGGCCAGCGGGCTGTACGGGATCGAACCCACGCCCTGGTCGGCGAGCAGCCCGAACATCTCCCGCTCCTCCTCCCGCATCATCAGGTTGTACTGGTCCTGCATCGAGACGAACCGCGTCCAGCCGTGTAGATCGGCGGCGTGCTGCATCTTCGCGAACTGCCACGCCCACATCGACGACGCGCCGAGATAGCGCGCCTTGCCGGCCTTGACCACGTCGTGCAGCGCTTCCATCGTCTCCTCGATGGGCGTGTCCGGGTCGAAGCGGTGGATCTGGTACAGGTCGACGTAGTCGGTGCCGAGGTTGCGCAGCGACGTGTCGATCTGCTCCATGATCGCCTTGCGGGACAGGCCCTCGCCGCCGGGACCGTCATGCACCTTGAACCGGACCTTGGTCGCCAGCACCACGTCCTCGCGCCGCGAGAACGTCTTGATCGCGCGACCCGTGATCTCCTCGGAGCTGCCGAAGCTGTAGACGTTCGCGGTGTCCCAGAACGTGATGCCGAGCTCGACCGCCTGCCGGAAGAACGGCTGCGCCTCCTCGTCGCGGAGCGACCACTGGCTGAAGCCGCGATCCGGGTCGCCGAAACTCATGCAACCGAGAGCGATCCGACTGACCTTGAGACCTGAGCTGCCGAGGCGGGTGTATTCCATGTCGCGGTTCCTTCGCTGTGCTGCGTTTGGTGGGTTCGTCCCCGACCGTACGGCGGTGTGCGGCGGCGTGGGAGGGCCTGTCATTACCCCCCGGTCCAGCCGACGGCCGCTGATCGAACGCGGTTGGTTCAACCGCCTCGGGCCATCTCCAGGTGCCCGCGGGCGGCCTCCTCGAGGTGAGCCAGATCGCCAGCCACGGTGACGAAGCTGAAGCCGGCACCCAGCCGCGAGGCCGCGTCCGCGCCGCTCGGTGAGTAGCTGCCGGCCACGATGCCGGCCGTCTCGCAGGCGGTCCGGATCCGTACCAGCGCGGCGTCGAAAGCTACGGCCGCTGCGGGGTCGCCGGGATATGCGCCACCGACGCCGAGGGTCAGGTCCGATGGGCCGATGAACAGTCCGTCGAGGCCGGGCGTCGCCGCAATCGCCTCCACATCGGCCAGACCTCGGGCAGTTTCGATCATGCCCAGCACGAGGACCGTGGCGTCCGCGTCGGCTGGGTTCGGGCCGATCCGCAGTCCCGAACGAGTCGGTCCGTACGAACGGGTCCCGGCCGGTGGATACCGGCTGGCCGCGACCGCCGCCGCAGCGTCGGCCGCAGAGTTGATCAACGGTACGATCACCCCCACCGCGCCGGCGTCGAGCGCCTTGCCGATCGGTGTCGCGTCATTGGCCTCCACCCGCACCAGGCCGACGGCACGGGCCGCAGCGATCGCCATCAGGTTGTCGAGCATCCCACGGTAACCAAGCAGCCCATGCTGGGCGTCGAGCACGATGTAGTCGTAGCCGAGCCGGGCGATCCGCTCCGTGGCCGGCGGATTGTCCGACCCGATCCAGTAGCCGATCATCCGTTCCCGCCGGCGCACTTTCGTGGCGAAGTCGAACGCGGTCAGCTCGGTCGATCCCACCCGCCGAACCGTACGCCTGCCCGACGCCACCATGGCCGTCGGGCCATCGTCGCAGGGTCTCGCTCGGTGCCGCTCGGGTTCGCGGAAAAAGTGCGGTCCAGTGCTGTCGCCCGGCGCTCCCTCCAGCTGAGCGGATGGCTCGGCGCCTCCACTGGCCCGCGCTTTTTACGCGAGTGCTGTCCGCCACCACTGACTGCGCCGATACGTCAGCGGCGTGGTCCATCTCGGCTACCCGCCTCAGGAGTAGCCGACGAGCGAGCTCATCGACGTCGAGACAGTTGCCTCACGGTTGGTACGGCGGCGCCACACCCCAGCCCCAGCGGGGGACTGGTGCGTGCTCCACGATGTCGTCGGCATCTCCGGAGTTGTGCACGGCGAGTCGGGTGCCCCACTCCGCATAGCCCATGATCGCGGCTCGGAACTCCGGATCGCCGGGCAGCGCGACGTCGTCGGCCGCCCGGGAGAGCAGCGTGACGAATCGCAAGCGCTGCTCGCCGGTGATCTGGAGGCCGTGATGTTTGGCGAGCATGTGCTCGTACCCGCCCAGATTCTCGGTATAAGTGGCCGGCCCGCCCATCACCTCGCACCACCAGCTGACGACATCGCGGCGATGCTGTTCGCTAACCTGGCCACCGAACAGGGGCGCCAACAGGTCGTCGGCCTCCACCAGGTCGTAGAACCGTCCGAGCCAGCGTGCGAAGGCATCTCGGCCGCCGGCCCAGTCGTAGATCGTGGGTACCTTGCCAGTCATCGGTCCTCCACTCGCATCATCCACCCGGCTCCAGGTCGCGGTTACGGGTGAGGATGGCGGCCACCACCCCAACGCCGACTCCGATCAGTGTCTCGACGAACCGATCCCAGATCAGCTCTGGCACCGGCTGCGGGCTCGCCAGCTGGACCGACAGGAGTGCGAGCACGGTGATGAAGATCAACGCGACTCCGTAGTGTCGCACGACCAGCAGCTCGACGATCGACTGCAGCAGCGCGAGGGTGACGATGATCAACCAGGACGGCATCGACAACATCAGCAGTCCGGCGGCCAGCACGAGTCCGACGGCTGTGCCGGCCGCGCGCTGGATGCCCCGCGCTACCTGGCCGCGCAGGGTGAAGACGGTCAGCGGAGTGACGGCTGCCACCATCGCCCAGTAGGGATGGCCGACCCCACTGGTGGTTGCGACTGTGCCGGCGACCAGAACGACCACTCCACACCGCACCAGGTGGATCCGTTGCCGGCGCGCGCTCGGCATCGGTCGAGGTGCCGCGGACGGGTCGGTCGGTCGGTCGAGTCGACGAGCCGCGCCGACCTCGGCAACCCCCAGGACGACAGCCACTGCCGCGGTGCCCGCGGCGACGCCGACGGCGGAGAGCACAAGAGTGGGTGTGCCGGGGATGGCTGCGCACGTTGCGACGGCGAAGAGAGGGAACATCGGTCCCGGCGGCACCCAGCGATGTCGGTCGGACAGGGCGGCGGCCGCACTCGCCCAGGCGGCCGCGACGGGGATCGCCAGCCACGATCGCTGTGCGGCCAGCCCGACGACCGCGCCACAGGCGACCGCGAGGGTGAGGACGGCTCCGAGCGTCGCCTGCGTCCTCCACCGACTCGTCGAGCGGCGCCCACCACCATAGACCGAGGCGAACGCGCCGAACGTGGCGTACAAAGCCAGATCGAGTCGGTCGATCGTCCACAGCGCGAGCAACGGAACGAGCACCGTCACCCCGGCGCGGAGCGCGACCCGATGCGCATACGGCGCCGCGTTCACTCGCACCACCTCTGCACCGAGCCGGCGCCAGCGTTCCTGCCGCCTTCCCGGTGCTGCGCTCACTCGTTCACTCTCCCATCGAGGCCGGGCTCCTTCACTCTCCCATCGAGGCTGGACTCCGTCACTCTCCCATCGAGGCTGCGCTCGGGCACTCTCCCATCGAGGCTGGGCTCGGGCACCTCGGGCTCGACCAGACTGAGTTCACGTCGGACCACCCAGGTGGCGCTGGGCTCGCCGTCACAGCGATCATGGACGTCGGCAAGACATCCGATGCGGAAGAGGTCCCGATGGCGCGCATTCCGTTCGACGACGACTGGTCGTACCGGCTACCGCTCGGTCCGTTCGCGGTGCTGGAGGGCGCTGCGGCCGAGCTGACGCCGGTCACCCTCCCGCACGATGCGCTGCGTGACGCGGAGCGCCGCGCGGACGTACCGTCGAAAGGCGCCAATGCGTACTACCCGGCGGGGGCGTACACGTATCTGAAGTCCTTCGATGTGCCTGTCGAGTGGGCCGAGAAGTTGATCTTCCTGGAGCTCCAGGGCGTCTATCGGCACGCGATGGTCTTCGTGAACGAGGAGTTCGCCGGCAACCGGGCCAACGGCTATGCCCGATTTGTGCTCGACCTGACGCCGTTCGTCACGGCGGGGAAGCCCAACCAGCTGCGGATCGAGGTGCGCTCTGGCCAGGACTCCCGGTGGTACTCCGGCGCCGGTCTGCACCGCAGCGTACTGCTGCACGTCACCGATCCCGTGCGGATCCCGGTCGATGGGATCGCGATCACCACGCTCGATCTGGAGCCGGAGCAAGCCGTGGTCGAGGTGGCCACCAAGATCGCCAATGCGGGCACGCACACCCACGCCGTCACCCTCGCCACGGCGATCGATGACCCGGCCGGAACCGAAGTCGATCATGATGTCGCCCCGGTGACGCTGCCGCCGGGTGAGACCGTGCTGGTGCGACAACGCTTCTATCTCAGCGATCCTGCCTTGTGGAGTGTCGATCATCCCCGGCTGCATGCCGTGCGGAGCAGCATCGGCGCGGCCGGCGACGAGGTGATCACGACCTTTGGAGTCCGTACGATCATGGTCGACCCGCGCAACGGACTACGGATCAACGGCGAGCGCGTGCTGCTCCGCGGGGCCTGCATCCACCACGACAACGGTCCACTGGGTGCGGCGGCCATCTCGCGTGCCGAGGAGCGCCGGATCGAGCTGCTGAAGGAAGCCGGCTTCAACGCCATCCGGACCGCCCACAATCCCGCCTCACCGGCGATGCTGGATGCCTGCGACCGGCTCGGCATGCTCGTCATGGACGAGGCTTTCGACATGTGGGTCCGGGGGAAGTCGCCGTACGACTATGCCCTGGACTTCCCGCAGTGGTGGGCCGACGACCTGTCGTCGATGGTGGCCAAGGACTACAACCACCCATCCGTGATCATGTACTCGATCGGCAACGAGATCGCCGAGGTCGGCACCCCGCACGGCTCCGTGCTGGCGCGCGCGATGGCCGAGCACCTCCGTTCACTGGACCGATTCCGCCCGATCACCAACGGCGTCAACTCCGCCCTCGCCGTGATGGACGAGCTCGCCGGTTCGCCCGCGGACAACTCCGGCTTGAACGACCTGCTGGCCGGCGACCTCGGCGATGCGATGAACCAGCTGTCGATGGGCACGAACGTGACCCGGCGCACCGCGGAGTCGCACTCGGTGCTCGACGTCGTCGGCCACAACTACGCGGAGGGTCGCTATGCCCTCGACCGGGAGCTCTTCCCGCGCCGGGTGATCGTCGGGTCCGAGACGTTCCCGTCCAAGATCGGCAGCCTGTGGCCGATGGTCGAGGCGAACCCGAACGTGATCGGCGACTTCACCTGGACCGGCTGGGACTACCTGGGCGAGGTTGGCATCGGCGGCACCGCGTACGCCGAGGACCCGGACGCGAAGCCGGGGTTGGAGCGAGAGTTCCCTTGGCTCACCGCGTGGTGTGGTGACATCGACATCACCGGTCACCGGCGCCCGGTGTCGTACTACCGCGAGATCGTCTTCGGGCTGCGCCGCGAGCCGTATCTCGCGGTCCGGCGGCCCGAGCATCATGATCACACGATCACGGTGCAGTCGCCGTGGGCCTGGAGCGACTCGATCAGCTCCTGGACCTGGCGCGGCTACGAGGGCAGGCCGATCACGGTCGAGGTGTACGCCGCCGCCGAGCGGGTCGTACTGCTGCGGGACGGCGTCGAGGTCGCATCGGCGACTGTGGGCGAGTCCCGCCCGCGGCTCGCGCTGCTGGAGACCAGGTACGTCCCCGGCGAGCTGACGGCGATCGCGTACGCCGGCGAGACCGAGCTCGGCCGGACCACGCTGGCCACCGCGGGCGACCCGCAGCTGAGGGCGACGGCCGATCGGAGGTCGCTGCGATCCGACGGCACCGACCTCAGCTACGTCGCGATCGAGCTCGTCGACGACACCGGCCGCTTGGTCACCAGTGCCGACCGAGCCGTCACGGTCGCGGTCCGCGGTGCCGGTGTGCTGGCCGGCATGTGCAGCGCCAACCCCAAGACCATCGAGCGGTTCGACGCCGACACCTGGACCACGTTCGACGGTCGCGCGCTCGCCGTGGTCCGCCCGAGAGGTCCCGGAGTGATCACCCTGACCGCCAGCAGCGATGGACTCGAACCATCCGAGATCGAGATCGAGGTGACCGCGTGAGCGACCAGGACCCGATCGTCGACATCGCTGCCGGTGTTCGTCTGGATCCACGGGGGAGGCTTCAAAGACGGATCGCCGGCCAGTCCCTGGTACGACGGCTTCGCCTTCAACCGCGACGGCGTGGTGACGGTCGGCGTCAGCTACCGGCTCGGGACCGACCGGCATGGCCTTGCACTGCGCCGATCTGCCGTTCACGTGGGACAAGCTCGGTGCGGAGCTGGTGAGGGAGTCCGACGGTCCGAATCCACCGCAGGCTCTCGCGGACGCGATGCACTCTGCCTGGGTTCAGTTCGTCAGCACCCATACCGCTCCCTGGCCCGCTTGGGACGCCGGCGGAATCATCATGGTTTTCGACTGCGAGTCGGCTGCTCGACCTGGTTACTCCATCGAGCGTCGTCCTGGTCGGGGAGATCGAGAACGGTTGACCCCAATGGTGGTCGTCAACCGTTCTCGATTCCGGATCGGCACGCCATCGAGGCGGTCACGGACCGACGTAGCGTCCTTCGGGTCGCAGCCGGAGCGGAGGCTCGGCGTACTCGGCGAGAGCATGGGCGATCCACCCGCCGCAGCGGGCGAGCGCGAAGATCAGCTCCGTCGCACCCGGGTCGAGGTCCAGGCCATGGGCCAGGACCGCCAGCGCGAGATCGACATTCGGGAAGACGGCGATCCGCTCGCGCACGGCAGCCACGATCTCCTCGACCGCGACCAGCGCGGGAGCCGCCGGTGCGATCCGGCGCAGCCGATCGACCAGGAGCTCCCAGCGCGGGTCCGCCTGACGATAGACCCGGTGCCCGAAGCCGGGGACTCGGCCGTGCTCGACCACCGCGGCGGCGACGGCCCGGTCCGCCGGATCACCCGCCAGCCGGCGCCCGATCATCGCGTAGGCCGCCCGTCCAGCGTTGCCGTGCAGGGCCGAGTCGAGCGCACCCAGACCACAGGCGACGACCGCGTACGGATGGGCCCGAGCGGAGGCGGCCGCCCGAACGGCCAGCGTCGAGGCCGCCAGATCGTGATCGATCAGCAGGACCAAAGCCGTGTCCACCAGATCCAGCACGTCGGGATCGGGAACCCGGGCCGAGAGTCGCGGCCACAGCCGCGCGGCGATGCGGGCATCAGCACCCGGCTCGGACCCGGCCAGCGGCAGGGACCCCGCCAACGGCCGCGCCGCCAGCGGGAGGGCGGCGACGACTCCGCCGATGATCTCCGCACCCATCCGCGCGACGGAGCTCGGTGACAGGTCGTGCCGAAGCGGATCGCTGCTGCCGAGCACGGTGACCTGCACCTGCATCTGCTCCCGGAGGGTCATTGCGTTCGGCAACGCGGCCCGCACGCCGGCCGCCGCGGCTGCACCGGCTCCCGAGGCGGCGAACCACCGCTCCGGGCGCCAGTCCCGGGTCCACAACCACCAGCACACGGTCTCGAAGTCCGCCTCCTCGGCGAGCTCCGCGACATCGCGGCCGCGCAGGTAGAGCCGGTCGTCCTCCAGCAGTGTGATGTCGTGCTCGATCGTCATCAGCGGCGAGCCGGGGGAGTGGCCGGCCGTGGGCGCCGCCGCCCGTCGGGAGGACCGTCGGGCGTCGGCGAACGACTCGACCTCCAAGGCGTCGAATCTGGAGCCCTCCGGTCCCTTGTGCCGGCCGAGCAGGCCTCGCGAGACGTATGCGTACAACGTCTCGGGTTTGATGCCGAGCCGGGCGGCCGCCTGGGCGGCGGTGAGATCGGGCAGACGCGACTCCACGAAGAACCCCACATTGATTGAATCAATATTGACGGATGTTCAAAGTCAATCACATCCTGATGCTCTGACGCACTGTCTCTGACAGATGCTTTGACGGAAGGAGCCGGACATGACACCCACCACGGCAGTCCGAGACCGGATGGACGCGACGACGATCGACGTGCCGCCGGGCCTCGCGGGAGTCGTCGTCGCCGAGACCGAGCTCGGGGACGTACGAGGGCTGGAGGGCTTCTATCACTACCGGGAGCACTCGGCGATCGAGCTGGCGCGGACCCGGTCGGTCGAGCAGGTCTGGCGGCTGATGCTGGACGGCGCCCTGCCGGATGCAGACGAGCTGAGCCGGTTCGCGTCGGAGGCGAGAGCCCGCCGTGCGCTGCCAGCCGCTCTCGCGGATGTGTTGCCCCGGATCGCACAGCTCACGGCAGCGGCCGACGCACTCGCAGGCCTGCGGGCCACGGTTCCGTTGTTGTGCGGAGCGCACCGACTGCATCCCTTGTACGACGAGGATCCGAGCGGACGTCGGCAGGACGCGCTGACGATCGGTGCAGCCGTGCCGACCATCCTCACCGCGCTCTGGCGACATGCCAACGGCGAGCGCCCGGTTCAGCCGCGCGGTGACCTGGATCATGCCGCCGACTACCTCTGGATGCTGACCGGCAGCGAGCCGTCGGAGCAGTCACGCGATGCGGTCAACGCCTACCTGGTGTCCACGATCGATCACGGCTTCAACGCCTCGACCTTCACCGCGCGGGTCGTCGCCTCCACCGGGGCCGACCTCGGCGCCGCGATCACGGCCGCGCTCGGCTCGCTCTCCGGCCCGTTGCACGGCGGTGCGCCCAGTCGAGCCCTCCAGCTGCTCGACCTGGGCTCGGCGGATCGGGCGGTGACGTACGTCCGCGAGCAGGTCGCGGCCGGCGGCCGGATCATGGGCTTCGGTCATCCGGTGTATCGGACCGAGGACCCGCGATCGGCGCTGATGAAGGAGATCGCGCTCGGCTTCGGCGGCCCACGGGTCGAGCTGGCGGTCGAGATCGAGGCCGCGGTCCTGCAGACGCTGGAGGAGGTCAAGCCGGGCCGGGCGTTGCGAACCAACGTCGAGTTCTACGCGGCGCTGGTGATGGAGGCCGCCGGCATCCCGCCGCAGATGTTCACGGCAACCTTCGCCGTCGCCCGGGTGCTGGGCTGGACCGCCCATGCGCTCGAGCAGGCGAGCTCGGCCAAGATCATCCGCCCGGCCAGCCGGTACGTCGGTCCGCCGGTTCGCCGCTGAGGTTGGATTCCGAGGGGGTCAGGACTGCGGAAGCCGGTAGACGGAGACGTGGGAGCGGGAGTCGGCGGTGAACTCAGTGCCCGACCAGTCCGCCTGCCGGCTCTCCAGCTCGAACCCGGCGAGCTGTGCCATCAGATCCAGCTCGGCCGGCCAGACGTAGCGGTGCGGGCTGCGGAAGAGCTGGGCTTGGGAGTCGTCGCCGAAGTGAAAGTGGTGCGAGACGATCTGCTGGGTCAAGACGTCGTACGTGTCCAGCCCGATGTAACCGGGCTCGGTCGTCCAGACGGTCGCCTCCTTGCCCGGCGGCAGGCTGCGCAGCTCCGGCACCCACAGCTCGATCACGAACCGGCCTCCCGGACCCAGGTGTCGGGCGGCGTTGCGGAAGCACTCCACCTGCTCGGCCTGGCCGAGCAGGTTGGAGATCGTGTTGAAGACGAGATAGACCAGCGCGTACGTCCCCGGCGCACGGCTGGTCGCCATGTCACCCGACGATCACCGGGATGGAATCGGCGTCCGCCTTGGCGCGCAGCTGCGCGATCATCGGCTCCGACAGCTCGATCCCGGTGACGGGCACCCCACGCCGGGACAGCGGCACCGCAACCCGGCCGGTCCCGATGGCGAACTCCAAGGCTCGGCCGTCACCCGCCAGGCCGGCCAGGAAGTCCACCGTCGGATCGATCACCTCGGGAGCGAACATCCCCGTGCCAGGCGTGTCGTAGCGCTGAGCCGTCTCGGCATCCCAGATCTCACTCGGGCCCATGACTCAGGACGCCTCCGCCTCGGGATGATCGACGGCGCCCCGCAGGACAGCAGCGTCGCTGCCGACCGCGGCCAGCGTTCGGCTCAGCTCGAGCTCGGCCTGGCTGCCCGTGTTGCGCAGGATGCCGAGCAGCAGGTGGCCGTCGTGGATTTCGGAGGAGCCGGCCCGGACGGCCTCGCGCAGCGACAGCTCCAGCGACTTCTTCGCATCCGAGGTGAACGGGATGTGGCCGCGTCGCCCCTTCTTCGTGGCGCGGTCGAGCGAGCCCTCGCCGAACACCTGGTCCGCGCGACGACGTACGGCGTCGAGGTCGATGCCGAGCGAGGCGAGCGCGGCGGCATCCAGGCCGGTCTCGCTGAGCTGGCCCCGCAACCGGGCCGCCAACGCGCCCCGATCGATCCCCACAGCGTCCAGCGCCGCGCCCGCTCGGCCGTCGGCCTCCGCCAGGCCGACGAGCACATGTCGTGACTCGATCGAGCGTGAACCCACCTGTCGGGCGACGAGCTGGGCCTCGATGACGGCGTTTCGCGCGTCGGTTGTGAACCGTTCGAACATCAGATCCTCCTACCGTGCTTCTTGTGGACGGCTTGCTTGCTGACGCCGAGCCCGTCGGCGATCTCCTGCCACGACCAGCCGAGATCGCGCGCTCGTTCGACCTGCAGGTTCTCGAGACGCTCGGCCAGCTCCCGCAGGGCGCGAACGGCTCGGAGACCCTCCCGCGGGTTGTCACCCGCTGCCGTCAGCAGTGTTTCGGTCATGTCGTCAATCTAGATTGACGGCCATCGTTTGTCAACTCAGGCTGACGGACAGCGTGACTTCGCGTGGGCGACAGCGACGACGATGGCGCGCTACCACGCCTCGGCGGACGACGTGCCCGACGGACTGACGATCCCGCACTGGTCATGGGACGGCCTGGCCAAAACACAAAGCTGACCGTCGCGAGATGCCACAGTGACCTAGATTCTGGTGCAGGACCACGGGATCGGGGATTCCGGAGTGGCCGGTTTCGGGGAAAGCGATGGGGGCAGTCCGGGTGAGCGATCGATCTTCGCCGCGTGCGGTGACGCGGTCGGACGTCGCGCGCTATGCGGGCGTGAGCACCGCCGTCGTGAGCTATGTCGTCAACAATGGGCCGCGGCCCGTCGCCGTGGAAACCGCAGCGCGGGTGCGGGACGCGATCGACATCCTCGGCTACCGGCCCAACATCACGGCTCGCTCGTTGAAGCTGGGTTCCACCGGCATGCTGGGGCTGGTCGTGCCGGACAGCAGCAACCCGTTCTTCGCCGAGTACGCCCTAGAGATCGAACGAGTCGCGGCGGAGCGCGGGCTGGCTCTGCTGATGGCCAACTCCGCTTCGGATCTGGAGCTGGAGGCGCGGCTGATCGTCGATCTGGGATCACGCCAGGTCGACGGACTGATCGTCGCCGGCGGTGCCGGTCCGCCACGCCCACGCGCTCCGGGCGATCGACGGCTGGCCACGCCCACCGTCTACATCGACAGCGCCGTCGCCTCCGCGGGACACCACACGGTCGGGTCGGACAACGCCGAGGGCGCCCGTCAGGCGGTCGATCATCTGCTCGCCACGCACGGCCATCGGACCGTGACGCTGCTGATGGGTACGGGGGTGAGCACCTCCATCGACGGTCGCGAAGCCGGCTGGCAGCAGGCCCTCCGGTCGGCCCGCCGACCGGACGGACCGATCGTGCGAATGTCGTTCAGCCGGGAGGGCGGGTATCTCGGCGGCCTTCGGATGCTGGAGAGCGCCAAACCGCCGCGCGCCGTCTTCGCGAGCTCGGACCTCCAGGCGATCGGCCTACTGCGAGCGGCGCACGAGCTGGGGATCCGGGTGCCCGACGAGCTGGCGATCGTCGCCTTCGACGGGACGCACGAGTCGGAGTACTCCATTCCGCCGCTGACGGTGGTCCGCCAGCGGGTGCGTGAGATGGCCGAAGCGGCCGTCCACACCGTGCTGGAAGACACCGAGTCGGTCGGTCATCAGGTCTTCCCGATGGACCTCGTCGTACGTCGCTCCTGCGGTTGCACCTGAGCGAGCGCGTGCTCGAGCCGGCCCTCGGGTGCTCAGCCCCAGTTCGCGGCGTTGGTCAGGCAGAACGGGTGTCCGGCCGGGTCCAGCAGCACCCGCCACGTGTCGCCCGGCTGCGGATCGGCGAGGGTCGCGCCGAGCTCGAGACACTGGATCTCGGCGGCCTCGATGTCGGCGACCGCCAGGTCGAAGTGGTACTGCTTGCTGCCGTTCGGGTTGGGCCAGGCCGGCGGCTCGTAGTCCGGGACCCGGCCGAACCCGATGGCGGGTCCGGCAGGACCGGACAGCATCACCGCGTTCTCATCGCTGTAGGCGACGTCCAGCCCCAGCAGCTCGGCGTAGAAGGCCGACACCGGTCCCGGGTCGGCGCAGTCCAGCGTCACCATCGCCAGCCGTGCCCCGGCCGAAGTGCTCGCCGAAGTGCTCGTCGCCTCGCTTGTCGTGCTCATCGATCATCTCCTGACTGTCGAACCGATGTCTCCAGCCTCCAACACACGCCGATCGGAAGCTTGGACAAACCCGACAGACCCGGCGATGGCGATAGCGGAGTAGATCAGCTGGGGAGTACCCCACCCGATCGACTCCGATCCGCAGAGGACCCGACCAGACCCGCCTCCAGCGCAGCGATGATCTTGGGACGGAGCTCCGAGCCGGCGATCACCTCGTCCACCGAGCCGACCTCGACGGCCCGGTGGATGTTGTGGATCCGGTCGAACTCGGTGGCGACCTCGCCGAGCTTCTCGCTGCGTACGTCGCGGCGGGTCTCGGCGAGCTGAGTCGCCAGCGAGGCGCGTTCGGCGCCGCGGGCTTCGGCCAGTCGGTGCTCGATCTCGGCAACCCGAGGGTCCTTCGCCGTCCGGGCGTCGACGTCGCGGGTGAACACCACGGCCGCGGCGGGTGCACCGCCGATCACCGAGGCGTACGAACCCTCGACAGCGAGGGCCGTCATCTGCGGGTTCAGTGCCTTGGAGAAGACCACGAACGCGCCGCCGTGGTAGCGCGACACCACGCAGAAGACGATCGGTCCCTCGAAGTTGACGATCGCCCGGCCGATCTCGGCGCCGTACTCGAGCTGCAGGCGGCGCATCGACTCCGGCGACCCGTCGAAGCCCGACAGGTTCGCGATCACGACGACCGGCCGGTTGCCGCTCGCCGCGTTGATCGCCCGGGCGGTCTTCTTCGACGACCTGGGGAACAGGGTTCCGGCCGTGTAGACATCCGGTCCGTCGGTCGGTGGGTAGCCGCGCCGCGGGACGGGTCTCGACTCGATCCCGATCAGGCAGACCGGGAAGCCGCCGAGATGGGCGTCCCAGACCACCGAGGTCTCGGCGTCGGCCATCCCGGCCCAGCGCTCCAGGGTCGCGTAGTCCTGGTCCGCGACCGCCGCCATCACCGTCCGGATGTCGAAGGCCTTCTTCCGATCCGGATTGGTCAGCGGGGAGAAGATGTCGCCGACCGTGGAGAAGCCGGAGTCGGTCGGATCGTGCGGGTACGTCGTGACGTCACGGTCGATAGGGTCGGTCGTGATGGCGCGGCGGGGACCGGTCTCACCCGGCGCGACGTAGCTGTGGTCGTAGTGGGTCATCAAGATGGCGAGCGCTCCGGCGAGGTCGGGCGCCCAGTACTGCGCCTGCCCGTTGGGTCCCATCACCCGGTCGTACCCGCCGATGCCGAAGTTGTCCTCCGCAGAGACCCCGCCGGAGAAGTCCAGCGACTGCTTCCCGGTCAGCACCATCGCACTGTCGGGGGTCATCACGAGGATGCCCTTGGTGTGCATCAACATGGTGGCCTCGGCGTTCCAGTACGGCTGGGCGCCGACGTTGATGCCCGCGACCACGATGTTGATCTCACCGCCGCCCTGGGTGAACTCGACGATCCGCTTCAGCGCCTTCGCCACCCAGTCCATGTTCTCCGTGCCGGACTCCATCGAGATCCGGGCGCCGGCGGAGACGGCGAACCACTCCACCGGCACGCCCATCGACTCGGCGAGGTCCAGCCCGGCGATCACCCGCGCGCACTCCGCCTCGCCGAGGGCGCCCAGCGCGCGCAGCGGATCGCCGCAGAGCAGGACGCGCTTCACGCCCTCGGGATAGCGCTCGGTCGGCGTCGAGATCACGCCGGCGATGATGCCGGCCTTGTTCAGGCCGTACGGGCGGTCGACCGGCACCAGCACGCCGGCGTCGTCCAGGTCGTACTCCGTCGCGGTGCCGCCGGGTCCGGCGATCATCGCTTGCAGCTCGTACGGATAGACCACGCCGCGACGCCGGGCGCGGACGACCTTCTGTGCGTAGTCGTCGAGCGGCTTGAGTCGTTCGGTGGGCGGACCGCCGAGCGAGGTCACGACACCGGAACCCGGCTGGTAGTGGAAACCGGCGACCAGGGTCCGATCGTCCCCGTCCGGAAGGGTGACGGTGCCACCGACCAGGACCTCCTCGATCCCGGCGCCGGCGGTCATCGGGGCGATCTGGGACTTCAGCGACGTCAGCTGCTCGACCTCGGCGGCGATGGTGGGCCAGATGTAGACCCAGACGTAGTTCATGTCGAGCCGGGCACCGGCGGCACCGCTGGCGGCCCGGACCCGACGGATCGCCTCGAGACAGTTCGCGATCGCCCGCTCGGCGTGCGGAAGGGCCACGACCCGGCCCTCGTCGTCGCGGATGACGGCCAGCTGACGGACCTGGGACAAGGCGACCAGCCGCTGGTCGGCCGGGTTCCCCGGAGCGACGCACCGATAGAGCAGGACGTCCTCCGGCGCCTCGAGCCGGGTGACGTCGAACTCGCGAAGCCGGCCCAGGGTGAGCCGGCGGCCCACCATCGGGTGCACCCCACGGACGAGTACGTCCTCGGCCAGGGTCTTGGCGCCGGGCTGGCTTCGATCGGGCCGGAAGATGAAGTAGCCGACTCCCCGACCGCCGCCGGGGCAGGTGGCGACCGTGATCCGGCGTGCCTCGTGGGCGAACTCGAGCCCTGCAAGCCGTTCGGCGATCGCGGCCGAGGCCTCGTCGGCGGACTCGGGCGCATCGGGCCAGGCGAGATAGAGATCGATCACGTTCTCGTGCCCAGCCGGTGTCCGCGCCAGCTCCGCGGTGACGGCATCGACCAGCGTGCTGCCGGGCGACAGCTCGGCGACCTGTCCGATCGTCGTGACCAGGTGCGTAGGTCGGTCGTCGGTCGTGTAGTCGGCGACCGCGAACGGGCGCCCGCCGATGCTGGTCTCGGTCAGATCGTGCAGGGCGTAGTCGCGGTAGTGTCGCTTGATCAGCACCGCCAGCATCGGCTCGTCGGCCGGCAGCTCGCCACCCTCGATCCGCTCGGCGAGGAACCGGACGATCTGCTCGGGGATGTTCGCCAGGGCGTCGATCCGGGCGTCGCGATCCGGGCCCGCCGGCATTGCGGCGATCGCGACGATCTCGTCGCCGACGCCGCCGAGGACGCTTGCCCGTGCGGCGTCGACCAGCGGCTGGTCGAACCAGCGGAAACGTACGCTCCGAGCCAGGTCGCCGACCACCGGAAACCGCAGCTGGGTCGCCGTGACGAGCCGGTCGAAGACGTCGCGGACCGGACCGTCGAGCGGCGGCTCTGGAGCAGGCTCAGCGATCCAGCGCTGCAGGAACGCGGTGACCAGCCGGACGTCGGGGGTCGCGCGCTGCTGGGCGAGGAACACCCGGAAGACGGCCTGCTCGAGCTCGGGCGTCTGCTCGAGATCCGTCACGCCGTAGTGCCGCAGCACCCGGCCGAGCTTGGCCCGGAACTCCTCCGGCAGGGCTCCGCGCTCGGGGTCGAAGCTCTGCAGGTAGGTGTGGAAGTGCTCGCGGGGGCTGTGCACCCGGTTCTCCAGGTGCAGGTCCTCACCCGCCGGCCGGTTGCGGGACAGCTCGGCGAAGTCGGCGAACGTCTCGACCAGCGCGAGCTCCGCCGCCAGCGGCGAGCTTCCCTCGGCGACGAGCTCGTCGCGATCGGCCAGATAGGCGTCCAGGGTGCGGCCCTGATCGCGGGGGTCGACGTCGTAACCGAGCAGCGTCGCGAACAGGTCGCTGCGCCGGCGCTGGGCCCGCGCGCTGAGATCGGGCGGGAGCGACCCGCCGTTCGGCAGGTCCAGGTCGATCGCCTCCACCGTGGCGACCGGCTCCTCGTTCCCATCGCCGACCGGCTCGAGTCTGACCAGCGGCGCACCCGTCTCGACCTGGCTGCCGGTGGAGACCAGAAGCTCCTTCACCCGGGCTGCGAAGGGGGCGTTCAGGACGGTCTCCATCTTCATGGACTCCAGCACGAGGACCGGCGAACCTGCCGCGACCTGCTCCCCGACGGCAGCCGGGGTCGCGACCACGAGCGCCGGCGCCGGCGAGCGGAGCACGCCGCCCTCGTCGAGACTCACCCGATGGGTGACGCCGTCGACCTCGACCAGCTGGACCGTGCCATGGGTGGCGGTGACCAGCCGATGGGTCCGGCCGCCGATCGTGATCCGGCTCTTGTACTCACCGATCCGGTCGAGCTCGGCGTCCACGGTGTGCTCGCCCGCTCCGTCGGCGACGACCACCCGGAACCGGTGCGGACCGGTGCGGAAGACGGTGACCTTGTACGCGATGCCCCGCAGCTTCAGGTCGATGGCCCGGCCGATGCGGTGCTGCACCTGCGGACGGCCACCGCGCGCGGTCTCGATCAGCCGGGTCCGTTCGAGTGCCTCCTCGGTCTCGTACGACTCGATGCCGGCGGCGACCAGCGCGATCCCGGAGTGCCGGTGGGCCACCAGCCCGCCCCCGGCGCGGACCCGGTCGATCCAACCGGTGTCGGCCCAGGCCGTGCCACCACGACCGTCGATCACCTCCGGTGCGTCCAGCAGCTCCAGCACGAAGCTCTTGTTCGTCGAACCGCCCTCGATCACGACGGTCGTCTCGGTCATCGCCCGGCGCAGCCGGGCCAGCGCCTCTTCTCGGTCGCGCCCGTACGCGATGATCTTGGCGATCATCGAGTCGAAGTCGGCCGGGATCGAGTCGCCCTCGCCGACGCCGGTGTCGACCCGGATGCCGGGGCCCGACGGCAGATCGAGCAGGGCGATCCGCCCGGGGGACGGGGCGAAGTCGCGGTCCGGGTCCTCCGCGTTGAGCCGTGCCTCGACCGCGTGACCGAGCTCGCGCGGCCGATCGCCGGTGAGCCGGCCGCCGGCCGCGACGTGGATCTGCAGCTTGACCAGGTCGGTGTCGGTGGTGAGCTCGGTGATCGGGTGCTCGACCTGCAGCCGGGTGTTGACCTCCAAAAAGGCGAAGAACTTCTCGGCCGGGTGGTAGAGGAACTCCACCGTGCCGGCGCCGGCGTATCCGACGGCGACGGCCAGCCGTTCGGCTGAGGCCTTCAGCTCGGCGACCTGCGCGGTGTCCAGCACCGGCGAGGCAGATTCCTCGATCACCTTCTGGTTGCGTCGCTGTATCGAGCAGTCGCGGACACCGATCGCCCACGCCGTGCCCTGCCCGTCGGCGATCACCTGGACCTCGACGTGCCGGGCACCGGTGACCAGCCGCTCGAGGAACACCACCCCCGAACCGAACGCGCGCTGGGCCTCGTCCCGAGTTCGTTCGTACGCATCGGTCAGGTCGGCGTCGGAGGCGACCATCCGGATGCCCCGACCGCCGCCGCCGGCGGTCGCCTTGAGCATCAGCGGGTAGCCGATCGTCGCTGCGGCCTTGGTGGCCTCCTCGAGGGTGTCGACCCCGCCGCCGCTCCACGGCGCGACGGGCACGCCGACCTCCTCGGCGATCAGCTTCGAGCCGATCTTGTCACCGAGCTTGCGCATTGCCTCCGGGCTCGGTCCGATGAACGTGACCCCGATCCGCGCACAGAGCTCGGCGAAGTTCGGGTCCTCGGCAACGAAGCCCCAGCCGACCCAGGCCGCGTCGGCTCCGGTCGCGACCAGGGCTTTCTCCAAGACGGCGTAGTCCAGGTAGGGCCGGTTCGCCGCCGGGCCGAGGTCGTACGCCAGGTCTGCCTCCCGGACGAACATCGCCCGCCGCTCACCCTCGGTGTGCAGGGCCACCGTTTCGATCCGCCTGCCGCCGGGACCTGCCTGGGCGTTGAGGTCACGGACCGCATGGATGAGCCGCATCGCAGCCTCGCCCCGGTTCACGATGGCAATGCGCGAGAACATCGAGTGTGTCCACCTCCGACGGCGTTGACGGCGAGGCCCGGGATCGGGGCATCACAGGGCAGCCTGCCACTTTTCGGCGCGGAGGTCGCGTCACCCCCCGGGTGCGGGGCGCGCGAGGTCGTCCAGCCGCGGCGGAAAGGTTCAGCGAGCGAGCGCGCGTCGCCGCCTCGCGGCCCGGCGCAGGTCTCGCCGAGAGGGCGGACGTACCTTGAAACTGCCCAGACCGACCGCGCCGTAGAACACCAGCAACGGCTTTCCCGGCTCCGGATCGCGCGCGACCTTGACCGCCTTCGAGCCCCAGGAGTTCGTCAGCCGATCCACGTCAGCGGCCCAGCCGTCGGGCAGCACGATCAGGATCGAGCCGGCCCCGGCCGTCACCTCGACCTCGATCACCGCCGCGGCCGGGGTCGCGTCCAGACAGTCGAGCTTCACCGCGCCCATTCCCGGACTGATCCGGACGAAAGGGGGGATGGTCCACGCTCCCTGCCGTTTCTCGCTGCTCATCCCGGCGTCGAGACGCAGTGGGTCCTCCCGGCTGTAGCCCATCACCGGTGGCCGCTGGGGCTGGAGCTGCGAACCGGTGCCGGTGCCGAGCTGGCGCGAGGGTAACTCGACGGCGAGGTCGGCGACCAGCGGATCGAGATCGGCGTACGTCCTCGCCTGCAGCGCGGCCTCCAGCCGCTCGTCCAGCTCGTCCAGGCTCAGCCGGCCGTCTCCGGCCGCCTCCTTCAGCACTTCGGCGACGGCATCGCGCTCGCGGTGGCCGATCCGGAGTCCGCCCGCCCCGGAGGGGTCCTGGTCCATGCTGCGACCTTACCGAAGCTGGCCTGACGGGTCCTGGGCTGACGGGTCCTGGGCTGACGGGTCCTGGCAGGGCCTCCCACGCTGCGGCAGCGTGCGGTTGGCTGTACGTCGTCGAACCCTCGACGTCGCGGCGAGCTGAGGAGCAAGCAGAAAAAGATGAGTACGACGGCCTTGGAGTCCTCGCCGTGGGCTCCGCTCAGACAGCGGATCTTCGCCTGGCTGTGGATCGGCGTACTGATCAGCGGGATGGGCACCTGGATGCAGACCGTCGGCGCCCAGTGGCTGCTGGTGGACGCGCCGAACGCGGCCGCCGTCGTCGCGCTCGTCCAGGCGGCGAACACGCTGCCGATCATGCTGCTCGCGATGCCTGGTGGCGTGCTGGCCGACATGTTCGACCGGCGCTGGTTGATGTTCGTCGTCCAGGCGTACTTCCTGGTCGTGGGTCTGGCATTGCTCGGGCTCGCGCTCGCCGGCCTGATGCCGCCATCACTGTTGCTGATCTTCACCTTCCTGCTCGGGGTCGGCGGCGCGGTCCAGCTGCCGGCCTGGCAAGCGAGCACGCCGGAGCTCGTACCGAGGAACCAGATCCGTTCCGCCGCCCGGCTGGAGATGGTCGGCATCAATCTGTCGCGGGCGGCCGGGCCGGCACTGGCCGGCTTGATCATTGCGAAGTTCGGCGTACCGACGGTGTTCGCACTGAATGCGCTGTCCGTGATCCCACTCGCGGTCGCGCTGCTGTTCTGGCGTCGGGTGCCGACGGTTCCCGCGGGCGGTCGAGAGCGCTTCGTGCCGGCGCTTCGGGCCGGTGGTCGGTACGTGTGGCACGACACCTCTGTCCGGCGGATCCTCGTCCGGCTGGCTATCTTCCTGCTGCCCGCTTCGGTGCTCTGGGCACTGCTGCCGCTGGTGGCGACCCGACAGCTCGGCGTCGGGCCGGGTGGCTACGGACTGATGTTCGCCGCGGTCGGGGTCGGCGCGATCGCCGGCGCCCTGGTGCTCGGTCGGGTCCGGCTGCTGCTGTCGAGTAACGCGACCCTCGCGGCTGCCGGACTGGTGATGGCCCTTGCCCTGGTGCTGCTGGTCCTGGTGCAGAGCTTCATCCTCGCCCTGGCGATCCTGGTGCTCGCCGGGCTGTCCTGGACCTCGACCATCTCGACGCTGGTGGCGGAGCTGCAGCTGTTCATGCCGCGCTGGGTGATGGCGCGCGGGATGGCGATCTGGACCATGGTCTTCACCGGCTGTCAGGCGGTGGGCGCCCTCGTCTGGGGACTGGTCGGCAGCCAGGTCGGACTGGTGCCGACGTTCATCGCCGCTGCGGTGCTCTCGGTGGTCGCCATCTTGACCGGGCTCGTCTGGCGGGTGCCCGATGCCGGCTCGGTCGCACCGGACCCGGTCGTCTACTGGAGCGAGGCCCGGGTGTCGGTCCAACCCGAGCCGGCGGTCGGGCCCGTGATGGTGATGGTGCGCTACGTCGTGTCGGCCGATCAGGAGGACGACTGGCTGACCGCGATGCGGCTGCTGCGCCGGTCGCGGCTGCGTACCGGTGCCACCCGCTGGGAGCTCTATCGCGACGCCGATCGGCGTGACGTCTTCGTCGAGCAGTTCAGGGTTGCGTCGTGGGAGGAGCACCTGCGTCAGCACGAGGGCCGGCTGACCGCGGCCGATCAGGAGGTGGAGCAAGCCGCGCTCGCGTTCTCCGACCCGCCGGCGACCGCCGACCACCTGCTCCCGCCGTAGCGATGTACGAGGGGGTTCGGGTCCTTCCGGGGGTTTCCGGGCCGCGTCTGGGCGATGCGGTGCGATGACGAGGTGGGTCTGGGGGTTTCCGGGCCGCGTCTGGGCGATGCGGTGCGATGACGATCTGGGCGGGTGCGTCGGGCGGGTCTGGGGGTTTCCGGGCCGCGTCTGGGCGATGCGGTGCGATGACGGTGCGGTCCGGGGCTTTCGGGCTGCATCTGGGCGATGCGGTGCGATAACGAGGCGGGGTCGCGAGCCCTGAGCACTTCTGTGCGCTGAGCCTGTCGAAGGGCAGGGGCTCAGGCCCGCGCCTCCAACACCGCCAGCTCGCGCTCGGCGTACAACCGGTGCTCCCACTCCTCGTTCAGCACGATGCT
Source organism: uncultured Actinomycetota bacterium (assembly GCA_963797165.1). Classification (GTDB taxonomy): domain Bacteria; phylum Actinomycetota; class Actinomycetes; order Propionibacteriales; family Propionibacteriaceae; genus Microlunatus. Next base: position 2,708,973 of record CAWCOM010000001.1, on the reverse strand, counting down.
CAGACAGACCCGCACCGGGAATGTCGCGCCCTCGTGGGGCCAGCCCGGGCGGACGAGCGGAGCGGTCTGCTCTTAGGCGGGTGACGGTCGTCGACCCGCGCCCTCGTCAGGTGTCCTGGATGACGAGCAGCATCGTGCCCTGCGGGTCACGCAGGTACGCGACGCGTTCGCCCCACGCTGTCTCCATCGGGGGCACGACGACGGATCCACCGGCCGCCGGCGCTCGGTCGACCGCGGCGTCGAGATCGGGGACATAGACACAGAGGTCGACGGCGTGGCCGTTGGCCGGCAGGGGCGTCTCGCCGTACATGGCCGGGCCGGTGCCGACTCCGAGGGCGAGCGTGGATCGGCCGATCGTCAGTGTGATGTAGACCGGATCGCCGTCGTCGGGGAAGCGGTAGGCGAGCGTCGCGTCGAGCACGGCTTCGTAGAACGCGCGCATGGGCTGGATGGCGTCGACGTTGATGATCGGAAACAGCTCACCTCGGCTCATGGGGGCCACGGTACCGCTCGTCCGTCAGCTCCGTGCGACGTGCTTTCGAACTGGCGTACGATTTTGTCGGTGGGTTGGTCTAGCGTTTCTCCTATGACCGCAGCGTTTGCCGACGAGCCGCCAGAGTCGGCCGTGCCGGATCCGGTGACGGCCGGGTTGGCCGATGTGCTGGCCTGGATCGGTGACCTGGTGACTGCTCACGATCGGGCCGACGATCCGACCCGGATCGATCGGATCGCGGTCGTTGAACGCCTGAAAGCGGGGTTGGAGGCGTTGCAGGCGGTCGAGATGGTCGGGTTCGCCCGGTCGCAGGTCGCCGAGCAGCAGAGGTTGGTCGTGGATCCGCGCCGGATCGGCCGTGGGATCGCGGATCAGATCGCCCTGGCCTGCAAAGTCTCACCGACCGAAGGGTCCCGCCGGTTGCACGTGGCTCGGGACCTGTGCCTGGACATGCCGATCACCTTGGCCTTGTTGACCTCAGGCGAGATCAGTGGCTGGACCGCCCGGCTGATCGCTGGTGAGCTCTCCCATCTGGATCGGGCCGCCCGAGGCCAGGTGGACGCAGACCTCGCCCAGGCGCGATTGGGTGAAAAGTCGCCGAAGGCGGCCGCCGCCGCGGCGCGACGGCTCGGCTACGCCGCGGATCCGGAGGCTGCGGTGGAACGGTGCCGACAGGCCCGGTCGGATCGGCGGGTCACGTTGCGGCCGGCGCCGGACACGATGAGCATCCTGTCCGGGTTGTTGCCGGTCGAGCAGGGGGTGGCGTGCCTGGCCGCGCTCGACCGGGAAGCGACCCGACTTCGGGCTTGTGGCGACACCCGTGGGCGGGGGCAGATCATGTCCGACACCCTGGTCGAACGCGTCACCGGCCAGACCTCGGCCAGCGATGTGCCGGTCGAGGTCCAGATCGTGATGCCGCTGGCGGCGCTGCTCGACCCGGATGATCCGACCCCGGGCGAGGTCGGCGACGCCTGTCCGGTCCCGGCCCGGATCGTGCACGACATCCTCACCGACACTCGCGCGGACGGGTTCTGGCGACGCCTCTTCACGAAACCCAGCCAGCCCACCGATGTCGAGACCGGCGACAGCGGTGGCGACACCGGCAGGAGGGGTGGCGTCACCCGCGGAAGTGGCACGGACCCCTCACCGGGTCGTGGTGGCCGGGTGGTGGTCGGTATCGATCGCCGGCGGCGCCGGTTCAGCGGCTCGATCAAGGAGGCGATCAATGCCCGGGATCGGCACTGTCGCGATCCGTACTGCTCGGCACCGATCCGGCACCACGACCACATCGTCCGCTACACCGACGGCGGACCCACCACCGTCGGCAACGGTCGTGGTGTGTGTGAACGCGGCAACTACGTCCGCGAAATGCCCGGCTGGACCGTGAAACTCATCGACCCCGATAGCCACACCATCCGCACCACCACCCCGACCGGACACCACTACCTCAGCCGGCCCGACGAACCACCCTGACAGACAGACCCGCTTCGGCGGGTTCACGTGCTGACCTTCGACTGCCACCATGAGGGAAGGAGAAGGGGCCTGAGATGCAACTGGCGCACCTGTGCGACGCCGAATGGCGCTACGACCTGATGGAAGCCGTCGAACCATCGTCTGCGGGCGACGGCCGGCTGTACGGTCAGGGAGCCGGCACCCTGACCGGCCGGGTGTCCGGTCGAGCGACGTGGTCGAACTTCCCGAGGCTGCGTGGTGAGTTCGCCCATCCGGACGCGCGAGGATTCGTCACGGTCGGGTCTGGCGCGCTGATCTTCTTCACTCTGACCGGTCTGTCCTCGCTCCGAGACGGGCGTGGAGTCCACGTGCTCGAGTTCCAGACCGAGGACCCCGAGCACCTGTGGCTCAACGAGGTGCTCGCGATCGGCGAGGGATCGATCGATCCGGACCGCGGCCTACTGGCGATGCGCTACTACGAGTGCGTCGTCGACTACCTCCCTGAGATCGGCTGAGATCGAGAGACGAACTCCGAGCGACACAGATCTACCGGACTCACTCGGCGATGGACGTGAGATCCACCAGATACAGCAGCTGGCCCAGATCGAACCCGATCGGCAAGGCGTGGGCCGGATCGTATTCTCAGCTGGTCTTGAGATTCCGGGCGACGATCGCGATGCAGATCAGGCAGATCACGGCGACCCCGGCGAGCAGTTGCGGGTAGTCGACGAAGCGAGCCAGAGCTGCGAGGACGACCGGCAGTGCGAAACCGAGGTAGGTCAGCGAGTAGTAGATACCGGTCAGGCCGGCGAGACTGTGCGGATCGGCCATCGCCTGGATCTCGACCAGGCCGGCGACGATGCAGATGCCATACGCGATCCCGAACAGCGCGGCGGCGATCGCGGTCAGCGCTGGCGAGGCGACTCCGGCATCAAGCGCCAGGAGCATGGTCCCGGCAGCGGCAGTGGCCAGCCCCACGATGGCCTGCCGACCGTTGGTCAGCCGACCGATGAGCGGTACGAAGGGCTGCACGCCCGCACCGAAGGCGAGCGTGACCACGGCGGCCAGGGTCGCGAACGCCACCTGGTGCTGGCCGAGATGACCGGCGATCAACGCCGGCCCGACCACGAAGGCGAGGGCCGGCGCGCCGAAGACCCATGGGGCAGTCGGGACGACCACTCCGAAGAACCTTTGCCGTCCATCGGCCGGGATCCTGAGGTCGGCCAACAGGTTCCCGGAGCTTTCGGCGCCGGTACCAAAGCCCCCGGTTCGAGTCTCGGTCGCGCGGAGGAGTGGAACGAGGGCAGCGAGCGACAAGGCGATCTGGACCGCGTATGGCACCAGGGTCGGCGCCGGGCCCCACTGGGCGAGCGCGCCGGACACACCGGCGCCGAGCCCGAAGCCCGCGGTCAGGGTGAGCGATGCCCGCCGGGCTCGGGTGGCCGGAACGGCGTCGTACTGGGACAGCTCCTTGATCCACGAGGTGCCGACGACCATCGCGACGGCGACGCTGAAACCGCTGACGAGTCGGCCCGCACACATGAAGATCGCGCTCGTACCGCCGAACGCGAGGACGATGCTGCCGAGGATGCCGAGAAAGAGGGCAGCGGTCACCAGGCGCTTGCGGCCATGCTCGTCGGAGAACGGTCCGGCAACGAGGAACCCCGGGACCAGACCGAGGACATAGAACGCGAAGAAGAGGTTGACCTCGACGGCGCTGTAGCCGTCGATCTGTCGATACATCAGCAGCAGCGGTGAATAGTGATTCCCGCCCCAGGCGGTCATCGCGATGGCCGGCGCGGCGAGTCGCCAGCCACCCGGCGCCAGGTCCGGCCCGGCTGAACCCATCGGCGAACTATGCACGCCGTCCAGTCTCGGGGTGATGACGCTCGCAACGTCAGGTGGTCCGCATGGTGCTCGCGTCTCAGCTCGCGGCGACGTCGATGTCGACCAGCAGGCCGAGGTGGTCGGTGCCGGCGACGGCCACGGTCTCCACCCGGCTCGCCCGCAGACCGGCGGAGACATACACGTGGTCGATGTCGATCAGTGGAGGAATCGACGGCGAGTCGGCGGGATAGGTCGCGGCCCATCCGGCGCAGACACCAGCGTCAGCGTGGCCTCCGCTGCGCGGCGCAGCCGCTCGATGAGTCGCGGCCGTTCCACCAGGGAGCGTGGCTGGATCGGGACGTACAGCTTGGTTGCTATCAGTGGGCGTGCCGGGGGTCCCGTCGTTGTCGCCTCGATGTTCACAGCGACATGGTCTCGCCTATCGACGGCGGGTCGTCCAAGGAGTGGACCGGTGGCTTGACCGCTCCGTCGTCTCGGGAGCAATCTGGCGGACTCCTGACCAGACGACTGCACGGAGGCCCCCATGCCCCGACGTTCTCCAGGAATGCGCGTCGCCCGTCCAGTCACACTGCTGGTCAGTTTGGCTCTCGTGGGGCTGTACCTGGCGGCGGTCACGGCCGGCACGGGCAGCGCGAGCACGACATCGGGATCGTCGGAATGCCTGGGCGCATCAGACCGAGTGCGCGTCGGAGCGGGTGCGCAGGGCGCCGATCCGAACTCGATCAGCGCGCACGGAGCAGCAGCGTCGGAGCAGAAGAGTGCGCAGCGAATGCAGGCGCGACGGATCACCTCACACGCCGTGTCCAAGGCTGCCACGGTCACTGTCGACGTGCGTTGGCACGTGATCACCCGAGACGACGGCACTGGCGCCGTCTCGCGGTCGCAGATCCGACGGCAGCTTGCCGTGCTGAATGACGCCTTCGCAGGCCGTGGCGCTGCAGACGCAGGCGCCAGGACGATCTTTCGGTTCCACACCAAATCCATCGACTACACCGCCAACGACGACTGGTACGACTGGTCCGACGTCGACGTCGACGCCAGCGACAACGACGAGGCCAAAGCGAGCCTGCACCGGGGTGGCTTCGATGATCTGAACATCTACGTCACCGGCCTGGGCGACGGTCTGCTCGGCTACGCCACCTTCCCCTTCGACACGACACTGACCGACGACGGCGTGGTGCTGTTGAACGAGAGCCTGCCTGGCGGGTCGGCGGAGCCATACAACGAGGGCGACACCGCGTCCCATGAAGTCGGGCACTGGCTCGGTCTGTTCCACACCTTCGAGAATGGCTGCAACTTCCCGGGTGACTACGTCGGCGACACGCCCTACCAAGACGATGGCGACAACATCTTCTCCTGTGAGGAATCGCTGAATACCTGCCCTCAGCCGGGTCGGGATCCGGTGCACAACTTCATGAGCTACGGGGACGATCCGTGCCTCGACCGCTTCACGCCCGCTCAGGGACTGCGAATGGCGTTGACGTGGTTCACCTGGCGCGCCAACGTCACTCTCCTGCCCTGATCGGATCAGCGCCGGCTGACGCACGCTGCCTTGGTGCCGCCGGTTGCTACAACTCTCGACCGAAGTCGATTCCCAGCTTGAGGCCGTACGCCTTGTAGGTGGCCCCTTGGGAATTATTGGTGACGCGCTCTACGGACTCGTCGAACGCTGCGGCCAGCTCGTCCTCGGCTTCGATCTCAGGCACGGTCTCAGCGTCAATTTCCCGACGAGGTTCGCCTCGGAGGGCTTCACGGGATCCGTTACGCTCCGGGCCCGGCGTCTTCCGGACAGGCTTGAGGCCTGAACGCATGGGTGCCTCTGCGATGCGCCGAACGGCATCGGATACCGGCTTGCCGACACTCTCGGACCACTCGATGACGGCCTTGGCTGCCTCGACCTGAGCAGGCGTGACGAGCACAGCGCTAGTCATCTAACTCAGCCTCTCCCGCATCTTGGCCCTCTTCGGGCTCCTCGACTTCCACCCGGTTACGCCGTCTGCCTCCAGAGCCTCGAGGTCGACCTGAAGTACTTCGATCTCCTCGTCCGACTGCCCGGCCTGCTCGATCGCCGTCACCTCGCCGGCGTAGGAGCTTCCCAAAGCAGCTATGACCAGGGGTTTCATATCCCGATCGAGGAGACGGCCCACGAGCAGCGCCTTGCGTGCATCCACTCCCGCCTGCGCGATCCGGGGGTTGTCCGATACCGCGCGTTCGGAGGCAATCTTGCCAGCTCGATGGCCTTCGCGCGCCTGTCCTTGCGGTCGTCGGTCTCAAGCGATCGATCGGTACGCAACTCAAGGGCCTGAAGCTCGGTGCGCCACTTCGTCTCCAGAGCGGCTCGGTCAGCGGCGGCTCGTGCCTCGATGCGTCTGTTGTTTCGAGCTGTGATGACGTTGGTGATGATGACGCCTAGCAGTGCCACCAGTGCAACCACCAGGGGTAACCAAGCCACGGAAGTTGATCGTACGGGGAACGACAGTCCGGTTCGAGCGCAGATGTGCTTCGTCATTCGGTCTCGGCCCGGCCGGCAGTGGCTGCGACGTCTGCGGCCGGTCACCCGGTGGATCCGGCCGGTGGCGGACCGAGCGGCCCGACCCGGAGACGCCGGCCGGCACCGCCGTCTACTGCACGCGCTGCGCCCAGCTCGACCCGGCCTTGGCGGCTGAGCTGATCATCCGGCGCAGACGGTTCCTGCTGGCCGCTTGGAAGCGGAATCGCCGGCCAACGGTCCCAGCCTGAGCGCGTCAGATCGGTCACAATCGGTCACAATGGGACACATAGGGTCAGATTTGACAGTCCTGGCCGATAGGTTCGGGCGCGACAACCTGTGAAAGGAGTGACCGGATGGACACCGACAACGTCGTCGTCTTCACCGAGGCGAAGGTCCGCGCGCTCGCCGGAATCAGTCAGCGCCAGCTCCGGTACTGGGCGAGGGATCTCGCCCTGCCCGCGATCGACCGGCAGGTGACCGCGCGCCGAGGCGTCCGGCTGTACGACTTCGACGGTGTGCTCACGGTGCTCATCTTGGCCAAGCTGAAGGAGCGCGGTTTCTCGCTCCAGTACCTCCGGCAGGTGGTTGCCTATCTTCAACGCGAGCAGCTTCGCCTAACCGAGCTGACCTTCGCTGTCTCCGGGTCACAGCTCCACTTCCAGCGCCCAGACGGACAGTGGCAGGACGCGCACTCCTCTCAACTCGTCGCAGATGTCAGCCTGCCGCTGGAGCCGCTCCGGGCGAGAATCAGGAAGGCCACCGAGCGCACTCCGGACACCATTGGTCACCTGGAGCGCCGTCGCGGAACCAAGGGATCGAAGGAGTTGGTGGCGGGGACCAGAGTTCCCGTTGCTACCGTGCGCCGCTACCTCGATCGAGGCGTCCCAACCGCTGAGGTGCTAGAAGCCTTCCCGGCGCTCGCGCCGGAAGACGTGGAAGCGGTGCGGGCTAGCGCGTGAGGTTCATGCTCGACAACGACGTCGATGCCCGCGTCCGTCGAGTCATCACCGCCCGAGGGCATGAATGCTTCACCGCTGTCGACGTGAACCTCAGTGATGCGGCAGACGATGAGCTGACCGTCTACGCCGACACGAAGCGCGCCGTCCTTGTCACCCATGACAAGGAGTTCTCTCGCCGTCGCAGCAAGCGGGTCGTTGGCATGCATGTCCACCTCCGGTGCCGCGAGGAGGACGCGGTCGAGGTGCTTGACACGTGGTTTGACGACATGATGACCCGGCTTCGCATCGCCGAGAACATCTTCGTCAGGGTGTCCCGCACAGGGGTCAGTCACACGACCGGCTGGTCCTAGCCAGGAACGCCGGCCGCCTTCACCGCTCACGCGCCTCGGCCGGGTCAGAAGGTGCTCGGGCAGGTGCACGCATTGTGCACTTGGTGTGCACTTGATCATGGTGCGCGACAGGCTGACCTCCTGGAAAACAGCCTCTGACTAGACATCCCACGTTCGTGCGAGTCAAGTTCTGAGCCGGGGTTCCTCCGAATTCGATGATGTGCCGGTGCTCGCCACGGTCAAGCTCAGGGCGGTCGGGCGTGGGTTTGTGCGGATGGTTGACCGTGGCTGCGCTCCGGCAGGATTGCTGGTCACGAGGAACCCCGGCCGGTGCGAGGCCGCCTGGTGACGGTCAAGCTTGGGCTAGCCCGGATCAGGCGGCCGCGGTGAGTTGTGCGGTGTGCCAGGCCTGGGCCTCGTCGTAAAGGGTGTGGTGTCGTAGGCAGCCGTGGAGGATGCCGACGAGCCGGTTCGCGACGGCCCGGAGGGCTTGGTAGTGGGTGGCGCCGCGGGCTCGTTGTCGGTCGTAGAAGGCGCGGGCGCCGGGTGAGACCCGCAACGCCGAGTAGGCCTGGAGCAGCAACGCATCGCCGAGCCTGCGGTTCCGGGCGTAGCGGGCGAGCACGATGCGTCTGGTGCCAGACGCCTTGGTGATCGGTGACATGCCGGAGTAGTTGCGGCGGGCTTTGGCGTCGGCGTAACGGTCGAAGTCGTCGCCGAACTCGGCCAGCACCCGGGCCCCGAGGATCGTTCCGAGGCCGGGTTGGCTCAGGTAGATCTCAACGTCCGGGTGCCGGCCAAAACCCTGCTCCACCTGCCCGGCGAGAACCTCGGTCTGCGCGACCATCGTGGACAAGACCGCGACCAACGCCGACGCCGACGCCGCATACGCGGGCACCACCCCGGGCCGGGCGCTCAACTGCCCCGCGCTCAGCGCCGCCTTGATCTTGGCGGCGCTGGCGGCGATGTTGCGTTGCCGGCCGGCCTTGCGGAGCAGGGTTTCGATCCGTGTCAGGGACAACCGACGGCCCTGCTCAGGGGACGGTGCAGCGGCCAACACGGCCAGCGCGTCCCGGTCGGCGAGATCGGTGCCGAACGCGGCCAGGGCTGCCGGGTAGTACTCCCGCAGCAACGACCGCAGCGCATTCACCTGCCGCACCCGGGACCAGATCATCGTCTGATGAGCACGGGTAGCCACCTTCAGGTGCTCGGCCAACTCCGAGTCGCCGGCGACCGGCCGGTGGTGAGCCCGGTCCAACCGGACGATCTCGGCCAGCAGATGCGCATCCGCCGGATCCGACTTCGCCCCCGAGGTGGAATGCCGTTCGCGATACCGGGCCACCTGCAGCGGGTTGATCGCATACACCAGGTAGCCGGCCGCGAGCAGGGCCTGGACCCATGGTCCGCGTTCGGTCTCGATCCCCACGATCACCTGATCCGGCTCACCGGCAGGGTCGAGATACTCAGCGACCAGCTCGTGCAGCGTGGTGATCCCGCCGATCCCCTCCGGCAGCCGTCTGCTGGCCAGCAGCCTGCCGGCCTCGTCTTCGATCTCGATGTCATGGTGGGCCTCGGCCCAGTCGTCTCCGATGAACAGCATCCGCGCCTCCTCGATGATCACTCTCGATCCGTGAGCCGGAGAAGACCTGCTACGACCTAATGGATCAGTGCTCAACGGCACGACATCCCACCAGCACTCCCGGTCTCCTCACCACCGCCGGCGCACGATCTAGTCATAGACCTCGAAGGCCTGGCCTAAGCAGTGCTCACCGGCGACCGGCTCGGACAACAGCATCCACCACAAGCGAAGCTGTCACGAGTCCCATTAGGCCCTTCGTTGAGCTGGCGAGGGGACTCGAACCCCTAACCTGCTGTTTACAAGACAGCTGCGCTACCAATTGCGCCACGCCAGCGATGCCCGGCAAGCCTACCGAGCTTGCACGACTCGCCGAACCGCGTCCCGCGCAACCCAGCGGCGGGGCGAGGGCGCAGGGTCAGCGCAGACCCGGACCGCCGACGAAGAACATGCCCTCGCCCTCGAAGTCGACCTCCTCGTCGGCGTACACGAACGCGGACTGACCCCGCTCCAGCTCCAGCGAACGTTCCCCGCTCCGCAGCGTCGTCCGGCCCTGGACGACCAGGACGACTCGACCGGTCGCGCCACCCGGCAGCCGGCCGCGAGATGCGTCCGCCTGATCGACCCGCCACAGGGCGAACTCCTTCGCCGGGGCCTGGTAGGCGAAGATCCCGTGCTCCTGCTCGATGCACGGGATCGGCGTCGGACAGGTCGGAGTGAACTCGAGCACGGCCAGCAGTTCGTCGATGTCGATGTGCTTGGGCGTGAGCCCACCCCGCAACACATTGTCGGAGTTCGCCATGATCTCGATGCCGCCGCCGCGGAGATAGGCGTGCAGATCGCCGGGCGGCAGATAGATCGCGTCGTAGGGCCCGAACTGGATCCGGTTCATCATCAGGGCCGCCAGCACACCCGGATCGCCGGGATAGAAGCCGGCGAGCTCGACCGCGATGGACGCGAAGCCGGCCAGATCCTCATCGTGGTGGGTGTGCCGCGCCGCTTCGACGACCTCGTCGACGACGCCTTGGGCCGAACGAATGCGGCCGAGATGCAGCAGCCGGCCGAACACGTCCGCCAGGTGCGCCGCCGTGCCATCGCGCAGCGGCTCGACCAGCGCGAGAGCCGAGGGCACCCCCAACCTGGCGAACAGCTCGTAGGTCTCCTTCGGCTCCCGGAAGCCGCAGAGTGCCTCGGTCGGCTCGAGCGCGCACAACACCTCCGGCTTCGGCCAGCCGTCCCGGTAGTTGCGCTCGGGAGCGTCGCGCGGCACACCCAACGCCTGCTCGCGGTCGTACCCCGCCTTTGCCTGGGCTCGCGACGGATGAGCCTGGAGCGACAGGGGCTGCGCCGCGGCCAGCACCTTCATCAGGTAGGGCAACCGAGGCCCATAAGCGTCCACCGGCGCCTCACCGATCAGCCGTTCCGGCTCCGCCGCGATCAGCTCGGTCAGTGGGGTGCCGTCGACGGTGGACGAGTGCAACGGATGGGCGCCGAGCCAGAGCTCGGCCTGGGGCTCACCGGTCGGCTCGACGCCGAGCAGATCGGGGATGACGGTCGTGGATCCCCAGGCGTACGGCTGGATGGTCCCGGCCAGATGTCGCATGCTCAGCCGCCCTGTCGGTCGCCGCGCACCGCGGCCTGCCAGCGATCCAGCGTCCGCATGGTGCCGAGCGTGCTCGCCCACGGCACCAACGGCGACTCCGTCGCTCCGCTGTGCACGCAGCGCATCACCTCTTGCGCCTCGAACGTGTAGCCCTGCCCCGGCCACTGCGTGACGAGGATCTCGGGCTCCGCGTCGCGATCCTTCACGAGGCGGAGCTCGGCCGGCCTGATGAAGTTCTCCAGCACGATGGATCCGGCCGTGCCGAACACCTCCAGCCGGGTCGGCAGATCGGTCTCGAGCGAGCAGGCGATGGCCGCGGTGGCCGCGGGCCGGTCCTCGCGCTCTTCGTACGTCAGCAAGGCGGCGGCATGCGTGTCGACCCCGGTGTCGCCGTACGTCCCGAAGCCGGTCAGCCCGTCGGGCTCACCGAGGAACAGGTCGACGCCGTGCACGGGATAGACGCCGAGGTCGAGGATGGCGCCGCCGGCCTGGGCAGGATCGAGCAACCGGTGGCTGGGTTCACCGTCGAAGGCGAACCCGAAACTGACCTGGACGTGCCGGACAGCACCGATCTCTCCGCCGGCCACCAGCTCGACGGCCTTGCGAACAAGCGGATTGGTGCGGGTCCAGACGGCTTCCATCAAGAACGTGTTCCGCTCGCGGGCCAGCGCGATCAGCGACTCGCTCTCGGCTGCGGTGACGGTGAGCGGCTTCTCGACCAACACGGCCTTGCCTGCCTCCAGACAGACTCGGGCCGAGTCGACGTGGTCGTTGTGCACCGACGCGACGTACACGGCGTCGATGTCCGGATCGGCCGCGAGATCCTCCACCGAGCCGTACGCCCGAGCGAAGCCGTACTCGGCTGCGAACGCCTCGGCGCGCTCCAACGTGCGAGAGCTGACGCCGACCAGGTCGGCCTCGTCGGTCAGCACGGCGAGATCGCGGGCGAACACCGAGGCGATATGGCCGGTGCTCACAATGCCCCAACGGGTACGTTCGGCGACGGTCATCGGACCATCTAAACCCATCGGTCCAGCTTTGGAAGCTCGCCCGAGCTGGTGAGACGAAGATCGCAACCAACGGCGCTGCGAATGACATCGATGTGGTTCACGGCCTAGGATGACGCGCATGGCGACAGCTTCGAACCCGGAGTACAGCGGGAGCGGCGCGGTCGGCGAGCTCAGCCCGCGTGACGCGGAGATCCTGGCGTTCGAGCGCCAGTGGTGGAAGTTCGCCGGCGCCAAGGAGCAGGCCATCCGCGACAAGTTCGCGATGTCGGCCACCCGGTACTACCAGGTGCTCAACGCCCTGATCGATCAGCCCGAGGCGTTGGCCCACGATCCACTGCTGGTCAAGCGGCTACGTCGACTGCGCGCAAGCCGGCAGCGTCAGCGATCGGCCAAGCGGCTCGGCATCGACCTCAACATCGACGCCTGAGCTTCTCCTGGCTCTCGAGTTCAGAACGGTTGACCCCAATTTTCGGGGTCAACCGTTCTTGATCTGTCGGGAGCGATTGATCCGACGGGCCACCAGGGCGATCAGGGCCCGGAAGCCGGCCCCGATCGATCGGGTCGGCAGGTCGGGGTAGCCGCCGTCGCGAAGACCGGCCTGGCGCTCGAAGAAGTTCCGCGATGCCCGGTCGCCGGTGCGCAGCCAGGACCAGCCCATACCGATCGCGTAGAAGAGGTAGAACGGCAGGCCGAGGCAGTAGAGGTATTGCCAGGTGTGGCGTTCCTCATGGGTCAGCAGTGTCGGCAGCCCCGTGAGCAGGCTCTCCCAGTCGCGCGCCGTGGTCGAGACGCTGCCGATCGTGAACGCGCCGGCGACGGGAAAGTCGAACCGGTAACCCTCGCCCAGGATCAGACCGCGTGGACCCCAGCGGAACGTCGCCCCGCCGATCGCACCCACCGCCAGCCCGAACAACGTGGTCAGATTCATGACGTTGCCGACCAAGCGGATCCACTGCAAACCGGTCTGTGGGCGGGAGGGGGTGAGGATCGAGCTCGACCCGCCGTCGGGCGAATCTGAGGGGTTCGTGGGCGAGTCTGCGGCGCGCGGGCTCATAGTGTGAATGAGTACAGCCGCGACGGACTCGATACGCAAAGCGGGAACCTGATTTGCGCACGCTAGCGGGTAGAAAGTGGCCGTTCACGGCCTCGGCGGGCTGACGAGCGTGAGGAAATCGGGTTCGCCTCGGTGTGGCCGACCCGCTGAAGCGTGAGGCCGAGTCGGTGACCGTCTCAGCAGGCAGGACGGTCATCCAACATCCGGACCTCCACGTGCGGTGCGACGCCTCGCGACCTAGGCTGGGGCGCATCTCATCAAGAGGGGGACGAGGGATTCGGCCCGTTGACTCCCCGGCAACCGGCCTGCAGAAGGACACGGTGCCAACTCCGACTCGACCGAAGGCCGGTCGGGAAAGATGACGTGAGGACTGCCATGACCACCGTGGTCGACACCGAGTTCCCCGCACCGGCAGGAGTTCGCGCCGGAGCCTTCGGGAACGCCACTCACCTGATCTGTCGCGCGTGCGGCGCGAAGAGCCCACTCGGCCCGTTCTACGCCTGTATGGAGTGCTTCGGTCCGCTCGAGGTCGGGTACGCGTATCCCGACCATCACCCGGTCGCAGATCGAAGCCGGCCCGAAGTCGATCTGGCGCTACCAGCCACTGCTCCCGGTGCCCGCCGACATCGCGACTTTCCGGTCCACCGATCCGGGCTATACGCGGCTGCTCGACGCCCGTCAGCTGGCCGACGAGCTGGGGCTCAAGCAGCTGTGGGTGAAGGACGACTCGGGCAACCCCACGCACTCGTTCAAGGACCGGGTCGTCGCCGTCGCGCTGTCGGCCGCCCGAGAGCTCGGTCTGCAGGTGCTCGCCTGTCCCTCGACGGGCAACCTGGCCAACGCGGTCGCCGCGGCTGCGGCCCGCGCCGGCATCAAGTCGGTCGTGTTCATCCCGTCCGATCTGGAGCCGCAGAAGATCACCGCGTCCGCGATCTACGACACGACCCTGATCGCGATCGAGGGCAACTACGACGACGTGAACAAGCTCGCCAGCGAGATCGCCGGTGAGGAAGAGGGCTGGGCGTTCGTCAATGTGAACGTGCGGCCGTACTACGCCGAGGGCTCCAAGACCCTGGCCTTCGAGATCGCCGAGCAGCTGGGCTGGCGGCTGCCGGACCAGATCGTCATCCCGGTCGCCTCGGGCTCCCAGCTGACCAAGATCGACAAGGGCATCGGCGAGCTGATCAAGCTCGGCCTGGTCGAGGAGAAGCCGGTCAAGATCTTCGGCGCCCAGGCCACCGGCTGCTCGCCGGTCGCACAGGCCTTCCGGGCAGGGTACGACGTGGTCGCGCCGGTCAAGCCGAGCACGATCGCCAAGTCGCTGGCCATCGGCAACCCTGCTGACGGCCCGTACGTCCTCGACACCGTCCGCCGGACCGGCGGCGTGATCGCCGACGTGGACGACACGGTGGTGGTCGACAACATCCGCCGACTGGCCCGGACTGAGGGCGTCTTCGCCGAGACCGCGGGCGGCGTGACGCTCGGGGTGACCGCGAAACTGATCGCCGACGGTGTGCTCGACCCGGCGGCCGAGACCGTGATGATCAACTCCGGTGAGGGCCTCAAGACGCTGGATGCGGTGTCGAGCCTGGTGGGTCCGCGGGTTACGCTGCCGCCGCACTACGACGCGTTCACCCAATTCTGGAAGGACAACTCATGACCGCATCGGTCCGGATCCCCACCATCCTGCGCAGCTACACCGGAGGCGCCAAGGAGGTCGACGCGGACGGATCGACGCTGGCGGAGCTGTTGGAATCGCTCGACTCTGCACACCCGGGCCTGAAGGGTCGGGTGTTGGACGAGAACGGCGCGCTGCGTCGCTTCGTCAACATCTACGTCGGTGACGAGGACGTCCGGTTCGTCGGCGGACTCGAGGCGCCGGTCGCGGACGGCGCGAAAGTATCGATCATCCCGGCAGTCGCCGGCGGCTGCTGAGGCCGCTCCGGTGACTGCTGTCAGTGGGATGTCGCCATCTGTCGCCGACAATGCCTGGGTGGCGCCGGGAGCGCACGTGATCGCCGACGTACGCCTCGCGGCCGGAGTGTCGATCTGGTACGCCGCCGTGCTGCGCGGCGACCTGGACTCCATCGAGTTCGGTGAGAACAGCAATTTCCAGGACGGTTGCGTCGCGCACACCGACCCCGGCTTCCCGGTCGTGGTCGGCCGCAACGTCTCGGTCGGGCACCGAGCCGTGCTGCACGGCTGCACGGTCGAGGACGACTCGCTGATCGGAATGGGAGCCGTGGTGCTCAACGGCGCCATCGTCGGCACCGGCTCCCTGGTCGCCGCCGGGACGGTGGTGCTCGAGGGAACCGTCATCCCGCCCAACTCGCTGGTCGCCGGCGTACCGGGCAAGGTCCGTCGGGAGACGACCGAGGACGAGCGTCAGCACATCCGGGCGAACGCGGAGGCGTACACGGCCCTGCGCGACGCCCACGCCGCCGTCGCTTCCTGATCAGCTCCGCTGGGACCCCGTCTGGCCGGCACCTTCCCGATGCCTGAGTCGCCAAAAAGATGCGCGAGCGTACAAGGAGGGTGGGTTTGTCGGTGAAGCCGGGCATCATGGCGGACATGCCTGCCGCTGCTTCTGCTGCCACCGCCTCCGCCGCCGATGTCTTGGCCCGGGTGATCGCCGCCGCGGCGGGGCCGGAGGCGCGTCCGCGACCCGACCAGGTCCGAGCCGTCGAGGAGCTGGTCGACAACCGGCGTCGGGTGCTCGTCGTGCAGGCCACGGGTTGGGGCAAGTCGGCGGTCTACTGGGGCGCGACCGCGGCGATGCGCGAACGCGGCGCCGGGCCGACCTTGGTGGTATCGCCGCTGCTCGCCCTGATGCGCGACCAGATCGCCGCCGCCGAGCGCGCCGGGCTTCGCGCGGCCACCATCAACTCGACGAACGTCGACGACTGGTCCGCGGTGATGGCCGCCCTGCGATCGGGCGACCTGGATCTGCTGCTGGTCTCACCCGAGCGACTGGCCAACCCGCGATTCGCCGCCGAGCTGCCGGAGCTGCTGTCGAACTGTGGGCTGCTGGTGGTCGACGAGGCGCACTGCGTGTCCGACTGGGGCTTCGACTTCCGGCCGGACTACCAGCGGCTCACTCGCACGCTGCTGCAGCTGTCGCCGGACACCCCGGTGCTGGCGACGACCGCGACCGCCAACGAGCGGGTCACTGCCGACGTGGCCGCCCAGCTCGGCCCGGACACCGTCACCCTGCGCGGGTCTCTGGCCCGGGCCTCGCTGCGGCTGTCGGTCGTGCCCGGGTTGAGCACGCTCGAGGGCTATGCCTGGGTCGCGGACGCGCTGCACGCCATGCCCGGCTCGGGCATTGTCTACGTGCTGACCGTTGCCGAGACCGAGCGGCTGTCCGGGTTCCTCCGCGAGCGCGGGCTCGACGTGGCCGCGTACTCGGGGCAGACCGAGAATCGCGAGCAGCTCGAGGACCGGCTGCGAGCCAACGAGATCAAGGCGTTGGTGGCGACCTCGGCGCTCGGCATGGGCTACGACAAGCCGGACCTCGCGTTCTGTGTCCATCTCGGTTCGCCGTCGTCGCCGGTCGCCTACTACCAGCAGGTCGGGCGCGCCGGCCGCGCTCTCGACGACGCCGTGGCCGTGCTCGTGCCCGGTTCGTCGGACGAGCGGATCTGGGACTACTTCGCCACCGCCGGGATCCCCACCGACGACCAGGTGGAACGGATCCTCGACGCCCTCGCCGACGGCCCGCAGAGCCTGCCCGCGATCGAGGCCGCGACTGGTATCCGGCGTGGCCGGCTGGAGACGCTGCTCAAGATCTTGGCGGTGGACGACATCGTCGTCCGCAGCCGCGAAGGCTGGGGTGCGACCGGCGCGAAGTGGTACTTCGACGAGGCGAAGTGGAGTGCACTGCGTGCGGTGCGCGCTGCTGAGGCCGATCTGATGCGTCGGTACGCGCACGGCCAGGGCTGTCTGATGCAGTTCCTGCAGCAGGCGCTCGACGATCCCGATCCGCAGCCGTGCGGCCGGTGCTCCGTGTGCACGGGGGCGTTGCCCTCGCCGGGGCCAGCCCCGGCGGGCGACACGGTTGCGGCGGCGCAGCGGTTCTTCCGTGGCCAGGATGTGATCGTCGAACCGCGCAAGCTCTGGGCGAGCGGGCTACCGGGCCGCAAGGGAAAGATCGCCGGGGTCGCTGCCGGCCGCGCTCTGGCCTTCGCGGACGACCCGGCCTGGGCGGAGGCGCTGGCCCGCTTGTGGCAGCGCGACGCCGCTGCGCCTACCGAGGTGATGGACGGGATCGTCGAGGTGCTCAAGCGGTGGTCCCGTACCTGGGAGCGGCCGGTCGCCGTCGTGCCGATGCCGTCGCGCCGCTACCCGGAGCTGGTCTCCTCGGTGGCCGAGCACGTTGCCCGGATCGGCCGGCTACCGCTGATCCAGGCATTGGAGGTCACCGGTCCGCCGCCGACGGCCGAGGCCGCGTCGGCGGTCCGGGCGCGGGACCTGCTGGCCCGGACGGTGCTGAAGGAGGACGTACGTTTCGCCGGCCCGGTGCTGCTGGTCGACGACGTCGTACGCACCCGGTGGACGATCACCGTGGCTTCCGCGCTGCTGGCCGACGCTGGGGCGACTGCGGTGCTGCCGCTGGCCATCCATCAGCTGCCCTGAACATCGCTTGGTGGTGATGTGCCCTGAGCATGTCGAAGGGCGTTCTCAGCGGGCGGCATCGACCAGCGGGGCCAGCCGGTCCAGATCGTCCGGACCGGCCAGGTCGGGAAGGGCAACGAAGACCGTGGACACTCCCCGGGCAGCCAGGTCGGTGTAGCGCCGACGGTGGCCGTCGACGGTTCCGGCATGGTGCCGGGCGGCGAAGGTGGCCGCCGACGTACGGCCGCGAAGGTTCTCGACGCGACGAGCTGCGTCGGCCCGATCCGCGCCGATCACCGGGACGTCGAGGACGGTCACCGCCAGCTCGTCCGGGTCTCGCCCGAGCTCCGCGCAGTGCCGCCGCAGCACCTCGAGCTTCCGATCGAGAATCGCCGGATCGGACGGCAGGTTGCAGCCGTCCGCCAGCCTCGCCACAATCCGCAGCGTCCGCTGCTCGCCGGACCCGCCGACGATGATCGGGATCTTGCCGAGCGGGCGCGGATAGCAGGTCGTCTCGGGTAGGTCCACCCGCTCGCTCGCGTACGCCTTGGTGCCGCTCGCCCACAGGGCCCGAATGGTCTCGATCCCGGTTTCGAGCTTCTCGAGCCGATCGCGTGCCGACGGGAACGGCAGCCCGAACCCCGCGTGCTCGCGATCCCACCACCCTGCGCCGAGACCGAGAAAGGCTCGTCCGCCGCTGAGCACATCGAGAGTGGCCGCGGCTTTTGCGGTGATCCCGGGCGCTCGGAACGTGACCGGGCTGACCAGGGTGCCCAGTTTCAGCCCGGTCCCAATGCCCGCTATCGCGCCGAGCGCCACCCACGGTTCCGGGATCGGTTCCCAGGCGCGGCCGACCTGCGGGATCTGGATCAGGTGGTCCATCAGGGCGATCCCGCTCAGACCGATCGCGTCGGCCCGCCGGGCGATCGAGGTCAGCCAGCCGAGGGGGTCGTCGCCCCACGGGAAGCGGGACAGCTGGAGGATGATCTCCGGACTCTGCTGCGGCGTGTCCGCACCATCCTGTCGACGTCCGGACTTTGCCGGAGCCGGAGCCGGAGCCGGAGCCGGAGCCTGGGTCTGGAACGGCTCGTCAGACTGCGCCACGGCGACGACACGGTCCCAGCCCTCCTGGGCCAGCGCGTCGCCGACGGTGCGAACAGCCCTCAGCTGACTGGTCAGGACGGGCGCCGGAACGGGCCGGTCGCGTCGGGCATTGCGCTGCCGACAGAGGCGGTCCTCGATCGTCATCATGACGACGATCGCCGGCATCCGTGCCGTGCGGGCGGCCGCAAGGTAACCCAGGCGGCGATCCCGATCGAGACCGAGCGTGTCGATGACCGTTGTCAGTCGACGTTTCGTCCGTCCGGCCACGATCTGGTCCAGCAGTGCAAAGGCCTCGACGGAGGCGCCGAGGTCGGCCGGCCCGCTCCCGACGATGCCTCGCAGCGCGTCGGATGACACGATCTCGTTCGGCGCGTACCGCTGACGTGCCCAGCGCGACTTGCCCGAGCCAGCCGCACCCACCAGAACGACGACAGCCGGCTCGGGCAGGTCCTCCACACCCACGAGTGTGCCGGTCGCGGGTCCTGTCGTGGTCGTTCGGCGCCCGCGGGTCGCGAAGGTCGTGCTTTCCGTCTGAATCGGTGCCGTACGCCGCCCGTGGGTCGCAAACGACTGCGCAGGGCGGGTGTTCGGCTGCGTTCGACGCCCGTGGGTCGCAAACGATGCCGCAGAGTCCCGCAATCAGGTGCGTACGACGCCGATGGGTCGCAAACGAGCACTGCTGAGGATTCGGCCTTTGACCCCGGTGGACGGCCAGAGCCGGTCTCAGCGCGGGAAGTCTTGTACCCGGACGGTCGTGACCTTGCCGGTCGAGTCGATCCGGCGGACGTTCAAACCGTCCGAGCCGACGGGTTCTTGCACTCGCAGGGGCGCCGACCGGGTGGAAGCTGAGGAAGAGGACGGCGACGCGCTCACCGGCGAGCGGTCCGACGGGGCCGGCATCCGTGGAGTGTCGTCGCTGCACCCCGACAGGACCGCGACCACGGCGGCACTGACAGCAGCCAGCCCGAACAGTCCCTTGCGCACTCGCCGAGGCTACCTGGCAGGGTGAACACATGACCGAGTCGACCAATCGTCACGAGCGCCCGCCGGTCGAGTGCTGGCTGAGCGACATGGACGGCGTCCTGGTCCGCGAGGATTCGGCGATCCCCGGCGCCGCTGATTTCGTCAAGACCCTGCTGGACCACGACCGCCGATTCCTGCTGCTCACCAACAACTCGATCTTCACCGCGCGCGACCTCCGCGCCCGGCTGCGGGCCAGCGGCATCGACGTACCCGAGGGCGCGATCTGGACGTCGGCACTGGCCACCGCCAAGTTCCTGGACGACCAGAGCCCGGGCGGGTCGGCATTCGTCATCGGCGAGGCGGGCATGACGTCCGCCCTGCACGACGCCGGCTTCGTCCTGACCGACCGCGATCCCACGTACGTCGTCCTCGGCGAGACTCGGACGTACTCCTTCGAGGCCATCACTCGAGCCATCCGGCTGATCGAGGGCGGCTCTCGGTTCATCGCCACCAACCCGGACGCGACCGGTCCGTCGCCCTTCGGCACCCTGCCCGCGACGGGATCCGTGGCCGCGCTGATCACCCGGGCAACTGGCGTCGAGCCGTACTACGTGGGCAAGCCGAACCCGCTGATGATGCGATCGGCGCTCAACCAGCTCGAGGCGCACTCGGAGTCGACGGTGATGGTCGGCGACCGGATGGACACCGACGTGATCGCCGGCGTCGAGGCGGGACTGCGTACGGTGCTGGTCCTCACTGGCTCGACCCGACGCGAGGATGTCGCCCGCTATCCCTACCGGCCGACCAGGATCGTCGAATCCATCGCCGACGTCGTCCCGATCGTCGCGGAGTTGGCGAGATAGGCCTGAGTTGTCAGCGGCTCAACCGGCTATAGCCGGTTGAGACGCTGACAACTCGGAAGTGAGTCAGGCTTGGGCACCGGCGGCTCGCCGCGGCATGATGGCGACGGCGATCAGCATCCCCACGGCAACCACGGCGGCGGCCACGAAGACCTGGTGCAGAGCGGGTTCCAGGACCTCCGCCGGTACGCCGTTGCTGGTTGCGCTGTGCCCGCCGACCTGGGTGCCGATCGCCGCGTTGGCGATCGCCCCGAACACGGCGATGCCGACCGCGCTCCCCATCGACCGGGCGAACATGCTCGTGCCGGTGACCACGCCGCGACTGGACCAGTCGACCGAGGACTGGGCGGCAACGAGGGTCGGGCTGGCCACCAGGCCCATTCCGAGTCCGATCACGAAGCAGGTCAGCGCCACGAACCAGACGCTGCTGTCGCCGTTCAGCAGCACCATCAGCACCCCGCCGGCACCGGCGATCGCGCTGCCGATCAGCGAGGTGTTGCGGAAGCCGATCCGGAGATAGATCCGGCCCGAGAGCGACGCGGAGATCGGCCAGCCGACGGTCAGCGCGGCCAGCGCGAAGCCGGCGACCAGCGCGCTGGTGCCGAGCACCTCCTGGACGAACAGTGGGACGTACGAGGTCAGCCCGATCAGCATCACCCCGACCGCGAGATTGGTGAGGTTCGCCCCGACCAGCAGCCGGCGCCGGAACACCCAGCCCGGCACGATCGGCTCGGCCGCTTTCCGCTCGACGCCGACAAAGGCCGCCAGCAGCAGCACACCGAGGCCGAGGACGCCGATGCTCCACGGCGACAGCCACGACCACAGCACGCCGCCCTCGAGCAGCCCGAAGATCACCAGGGTGCTGGCCAGCGTGAGTAGCACGGCGCCGGCGACGTCGATCTTGTGCGGCGCGCGCTTGACGTCCTCGGTGAAGTGCCGCGCCAGCATCCAGGCGGCCAGCGCGCCCAGCGGCACGTTGACGAAGAAGATCCAGCGCCAGGTCAAGAAGTCGGAGAAGACCCCGCCGAGTGTCGGCCCGACCACCGCGGACATCGCCCAGACGCTCGCGACGTATCCCTGGACCTTGGCCCGCTCGGCCAGGTTGTAGAGGTCCCCGATGATCGTCATGCTGGTTGGCTGGATGGCGCCGGCACCCAGGCCCTGCAACCCGCGGAAGATGATCAGCGTGGTCATGTTCCAGGCGAATCCGCACAGGATGGAGCCGAGCACGAACAGCGCGATCCCGACCAGCATCACCGGTTTGCGGCCGTGGATGTCGGAGAACTTCGCGAAGACTGGAGTCGAGACCGCCGCCGTCAGCAGGTAGATCGAGAACAGCCAGGGAAACTGCGCGAAGCCGCCGAGGTCCCGGACGATCGAGGGTACGGCCGTGGCGAGGATCGTGGAGTCGATGGCGACCAGGCCGACGCTGAGCATGATGCTCAGCAGCACCGGCCCGCGTTCCGACCGCAGTCCGACGTCGGCCCGGCTCACCTCGGTCTGCGCCATGACAGCCGACAACTCCTTAGCCGCTCGATCCATTCCCCAGGCTAACTGCCGGGTCTCGGCAGCCGGACGGCGTCGGCCTGTGACCCCCGAAACCGTCCCGGTCGGGGGACTGCCAGGGTGCAGTGAAATCTGTCTGTCCGCCGCCCTGCTCGGGGACCACGCGCTCCGACTTAGCGCATCGGCGGGATATCTTGCGCATCGGCGCCGGCGTGCAGAGTGGCCCGTCGGTGCGCGAAGTGGGGTCGAGCGGGGCGTACGTGGCTTCCATCAGTGTGTCGTTGCGGTTTGCGCACAGTTTTCGAGAGGGATCCTGGCGGAGCGACGCGATCAAAGGGGCCGGGCAGATTCCCGACCCACCCCGACGATTCACGGATCGCGACGAACGAGTTGACCACAGGCGCAGCGGAGCGCGGAGCGAGGCTTGCCGAGGGAAGCAAGCTAAGCGTGAAAAACTCCTATGCGCCGACGCTGCGCGCCCACGAGTGCAGGAGATTCTTGGTGAAACACGTCTTTCCGTTTCACCAAGAACCGACGAACGAGTGGGCCTTCAGCGCAGCGGAGCGCGGAGCGAGGGCTTGCCCGAGCGAAGCAGTCAACACAGGCGCAGCGGAGCGCGGAGCGAGGCTTGCCGAGCGAAGCAATCAGAACGAATCTAAAACGCCGGCGGCGTGTGCCAGATCCGATCGATGTACTCCCGCATGGACCGGTCGGAGGAGAAGAACCCGCTGCGGGCGACGTTGAGGATCGCCGAACGAGTCCAGGTCTCGACGTCGGCGTACGCGGCATCGACCCTGTCCTGGGCGTCGATGTAGGCCCGGTAGTCGGCCAGCGCCATGAACCGGTCGTCGTAGAGCAGGTTCGAGACCAGACCGTCGAACACGCCGCGGTCGCCGTTGGAGAAGGCGCCTTGAGCGATCAGGTCGATCGCACTGCGCAGGCCCTCGTCGGACTCGTAGAACGAGCTCGGCACGTAACCCTTCGCGTACAGGGCCTCGACCTCGGGCTCGAGCAGACCGAACAGGAAGAAGTGGTCATCGCCGACCAGCTCGCGGATCTCGATGTTCGCTCCATCGTCGGTGCCGATCGTCAGCGCCCCGTTGAGCGCGAACTTCATGTTGCCGGTGCCGGATGCCTCCTTGCCGGCGAGCGAGATCTGCTCGGACAGGTCGGCGGCCGGGATCACCTTCTCTGCCAACGTCACGTTGTAGTTCGGTGGGAACAGCACCTTCAGGCGGTCCTCGACCGCCGGGTCGCTGTTCACGACCGAGGCCACCGCGTTGATCAGATGGATGATCTCCTTCGCCACGCGATAGCCGGGCGCGGCCTTGGCGCCGAAGATGAAGGTCCGCGGCACGATGTCCGCCGGCTTCACCTTGCCGGAGGTGATCTGCTCGTAGAGCGTCACGATGTGCAGCACCTTCAGCGTCTGACGCTTGTACTCGTGCAGCCGCTTCACCATCACGTCCAGCAGGTGGTCGTCGTGGACCGTGAAGCCGTCCCGCTCAGCGAGCACCCGGCTCAACCGGCGCTTGTTGTGTGCCTTGACCTCCCGGAAGCGCTCCCGAAACTCCTCGTCCTCGGCGTATGGCTCGAGCTCGCGCAACCGACCCAGATCGGTCAGCCAGCCGACCCCGATGGCGTCGGTGATCAGCTCCGACAGGGCCGGGTTGGCGAGCCGGACGAAGCGGCGCGGGGTGACGCCGTTCGTGACGTTGATGAACTTGCCCGGGTAGAACTCGTCGAAGTCGGGAAGTACGTTCTCCCGCAGCAGCTGGGAGTGTAGCTCGGCGACGCCGTTGACCTTGACGCCCGCAACGGTGGCGAGATATGCCATCCGGACCGACCGCTCCGGATGGTCGGCGATGATCGACATCCGCCGGATCCGCAGCTCGTCATCGCCGAAGCGCTCCCGCACCTCCGCCAGGAACTCCTCGTTGATCCGGTAGATGATCTCCAGGTGGCGCGGCAGCAACCGGCCGAGCAGGTCAGCGGACCACACTTCGAGAGCCTCGGGCAGCAGGGTGTGACAGGTGTACGCGAAACACTTCTGGGTGATCGCCCAGGCCTGGTCCCACTCCATCTTCTTCTCGTCGACCAGCACCCGCATCAGCTCGGGGACACCGATCACCGGGTGGGTGTCGTTGAGCTGGAAGATGATCCGGTCAGGGAGCTTGGTCAGATCGAAGTCCCGCGGCAGCGTGCTGTCGATGAAGTCGTGGATCGAGGCGGAGACGAAGAAGTACTGCTGCTGGAGACGGAGCTCCTTGCCCTGGGGGGTGGAGTCCTCCGGGTAGAGCACCTTGGAGATGTTCTCCGCAAACGTCTGCGACCGGACCGCTTCGGTGTAGTCGCCGGAGTTGAAGATCCGCAGGTCGAAGGCGTTCGTGGCGACCGCCGACCACAGCCGCAGGGTGTTCACCCGGCCGTTCTGGTAGCCGGGGACCATGTAGTTGTACGGGATCGCCTGGACGCTCCAGCCCGGGACCCACCTGATCCGGGTGACGCCGTCGTCGTCGTAGTGCTCGGTGTGGCCGGCGAAGTTGACGATCTGCGCGGCCTCGGGGTGCGGGAACTCCCACGGCGAGCCGAGCGCGAGCCAGTTGTCGGGCTGCTCGACCTGCCGGCCGTCCTCGAAGGTCTGCCGGAAGATGCCGTACTCGTACCGGATGCCGTAGCCGACGCACGGCACGCCCATCGTTGCCAGTGAGTCGATGAAGCAGGCCGCGAGCCGACCCAGACCGCCGTTGCCGAGACCGGGCTCGACCTCCTGCGCGCGCAGGTCGGCCAGGTCGATGCCGCACTTGGCGAGCCCGGCCTCCACGATCTCGGTCAGCCCGGCGGCCAGCAGGCCGTTGCCCAGCTGGCGGCCGAGGAGGTACTCGGCGGAGAGGTAGGCCACCTTCTTGGCCTGCGTCTCGAACTGGCGACGGCTCGACTCGAGCCAACGCGCCATCAGGTAGCGCCGGACGGTCCGGGCCAGCGCCAGGTACTGATCGTTGCGCGAGGAGAAGGACAGTGCGACGCCCTGGCCGAAGTTCAGCTCGCGCAGGAACTCACGGACGAACCCGTCCACCGAGCTCGGCGGAGAGGTCACCGGCGCGAGGGCCAGCGGGTGGGTCGGCTTCAGTCTCGGTGGCTTCTCGTCCTCGACCTCGGTCGGGAAGTTGCCGGGCTCGTTGGCGGAGGCGTTCTCAGACACCTGCACACCGTATAGGCGTCAGGTAACCGTCGTGTGAGCGCGCTACACGTAAAGATCACGGATTGGTCTCATTCGGCCGAGCCCGTACGAGCCCGTACGAGCGCGCACGAGCCCGTAGGAGTCCCTATGAGCCCGTACGACCCAGCGCTCGACATCGGCCAGGCGGGTGCACCCGAGAGTGCCCGGAGTTCGTCCGACCCCTGGCCGGGCTCTTTGCACTCACCCGGGTAGAGTGCTAAAACAGGATTAGCACTCTCCGTGCGAGAGTGCCACTTCACGGGTGGTGAGTCCCCAGGAAAGGGACGGCCGTCGCGGGCATCGCCGGTGAAGAGTCTCAAAGACCATCATGTCAACCAGATGGCGGCCCCCGAGCCGCCTGAACGCGGGAGGACTCGCGGAGGACAATGTCGAAACTCATTCAGTTCAACACCGAGGCGCGACGCGGCCTCGAGCGAGGCATGAACCAGCTCGCCGACGCCGTCAAGGTGACCCTCGGTCCCAAGGGCCGCAATGTCGTGCTCGAGAAGAAGTGGGGCGCGCCCACCATCACCAACGATGGTGTCAGCATCGCCAAGGAGATCGAGCTCGAGGATCCGTACGAGAAGATCGGCGCCGAGCTCGTCAAGGAAGTTGCGAAGAAGACCGACGACGTCGCGGGTGACGGCACCACCACCGCCACCGTGCTCGCCCAGGCGATGGTCCGCGAGGGCCTGCGCAACGTGACCGCCGGCGCCAACCCGATGAGCCTCAAGCGCGGCATCGAGAAGGCCGTCGCCGCCATTGTGGACCAGCTCGCGATCGCCGCTACCGACGTGGAGACCAAGGAGCAGATCGCCGCGACCGCGTCGATCTCCGCCGGTGATCCCACCGTGGGCGAGATCATCGCCGAGGCGATGGACAAGGTCGGCAAGGAAGGTGTCATCACCGTCGACGAGTCCAACACCTTCGGCCTCGAGCTCGAGCTCACCGAGGGCATGCGGTTCGACAAGGGTTACATCTCGCCGTACTTCGTCACCGACACGGAGCGGATGGAGACCGTCGTCGACGACCCGTACGTGCTGATCGTCAACTCCAAGATCAGCAGCTTGAAGGACGTCTTGCCGGTGCTGGAGAAGGTCATGCAGAGCGGCAAGCCGCTCGTCGTGATCGCCGAGGACGTCGACGGCGAGGCGCTGGCCGCCCTGATCGTCAACAAGATCCGTGGCACCTTCAAGTCCGTCGCCGTCAAGGCCCCGGGCTTCGGCGACCGCCGCAAGGCCATGCTGACCGACATCGCCATCCTCACCGGCGGCCAGGTCATCTCCGAGGAGGTCGGCCTCAAGCTCGACGGCGTCGGGCTGGAGCTGCTCGGCAAGGCTCGGCAGGTCCTGGTCACCAAGGACGAGACCACCATCATCGAGGGTGGCGGCGACTCCGACCAGATCGCCGGCCGGGTCAGCCAGATCCGCACCGAGATCGAGAACTCCGACTCCGACTACGACCGGGAGAAGCTGCAGGAGCGGCTGGCCAAGCTGGCCGGCGGCGTTGCGGTGATCAAGGTCGGCGCGGCCACGGAGGTCGAGCTCAAGGAGCGGAAGCACCGGATCGAGGACGCCGTTCGCAATGCGAAGGCTGCCGTCGAAGAGGGCATCGTCGCCGGTGGCGGCGTTGCGCTGGTGCAGGCGGCGAAGCTCGCCTTCGCCGACCTCGAGCTCAGCGGTGACGAGGCCATCGGCGCGCAGATCGTCAAGGTCGCCGTCGAGGCTCCGCTGCGCCAGATCGCGATCAACGCGGGCTGGGAAGGTGGCGTCGTGGTGGAGAAGGTGAAGTCCCTTCCCGCCGGTCACGGCCTGAACGCCGCAACCGGTGAGTACGAGGACCTGCTCGCCGCCGGCGTGCCGGATCCGACCAAGGTGACCCGCTCGGCGTTGCAGAACGCCGCGTCGATCGCCGCGCTGTTCCTCACCACCGAGGCCGTCATCGCCGACAAGCCGGAGAAGGCTCCGGCCATGCCGGCCGGTGGCGACGGTGGCATGGGCGGCATGGACTTCTGAGTTCTGCCGGCTCTGCCGGAACTGCATCGCTCCAACAGGGGGCGGCCCTTCGGGGTCGCCCCCTGTTGCGCGCTCTGGATGCTGTCCGTGCTGCGGTCTGACCGGGGCCGGCGTCAGGGCGTCGGCAGGTCGACGATCCGATCGACCCGCGCCGCATAGTCGCGCAGCTGCTTCGCAGCAGGCACCGGGGTCGGCCAGTCGCTGGTCAGCCAGCCGCTCGGCGGACTCGCGGTGGAGTACGTCCAGGTCGACACGATGATGCGGCCGACCCCGAGCACGGCGCGATCGGCGTCGATCGTCGGCGGCGTGACCGGCACGTCGCGCACGGTTCCGAGGCCGGAAAGCACCACGTCGGCGCTGCGCGTACCGGGCGGCAGCGGTGCGTACGTCGTGGCAACCGCTGCTCGGCCGCCGACGGCTCGCAACCCCGATGCCCACAGTCCGAAATCGCTGCACAGGCACTCCAGGTACCCGGCTGCCGGCTCGGCGCTGGTCAGCCACCGAGCGTGGAGGTCCGGCGATGCGGCGGCGGCACGATCGATCCGCAGCACGGGTCCGCTGGCGACGTTGGTCGTACGCAGCCCGGCGGTTGCGCCGAACGCTGTGGAAACCGGGGGCGACCCGAACGAAAAGGCAGGGAAGGGCTGATCCTCGCGGGAGGCCACCCGCCACGTGAGCGTCGTCCCGCTGGGCCCCGACTGCAGCTCCAGCAGGGTGATCGAGCGGCGGCGACCGAGCGGCTCGTCGGACTCGGTGAACGGCAGCTCACCGGATGCGGCCACCGGGGCTTCGGGCGGTCGGGCGAGGTCGACTGATTGCTTGGCGAGCGGAACGATGCCCTCGGCCGTCACGGGTACGTGCCAGAACGGCATCGTGTTCGGCAGTGAGACATCGACGTGGTGCACACCGGCGGGGAGTGGCGGGAAAGCCAGTTGGAGCATCCGCGTCTCGCCGATCCGGAGGGCGAGCTGGGCCACCCACAGCGGCGTACAGAGGCAGTGATGGAACACTGCCGAGCTCTTGTGGGCCAGCGGCCGATAGGCGTGCCCGTCAGTGTCGAGGAGATAGATCCGCTGATCGCCGTTGTCGTCGCGGCCGAGACCGAGATCGACCGTGGTCGGCACCGGGTCACCGACCCGACGGCTCGCGGAGGGCAGCGGGGTCACCGACCAGTCCAGGATCGTCGCCCCCGCTGTCCGGCGGACCGCGTGGACGGCGAAACGTACGGTCAGCGCCAGCCCGTCACCGGTGGTCCAGGTCTGCTCACCGAGCACCGGCAGCTGACGGTTGGTGGGCTCGGGCAGCCGGTCGAGCGGCGGTCTGGTCGCGTCGGCCGACGTGCTGGGTGGGGGCGGCGGCGTAGCGGGCCGGGGATGGAACAGACCGGGCTCCTGGCGCGATTGGCTGCAACCGGCGAGCATGACCAGGACGACCAACGCCCAGCTGGACCACGCCATTCGAGCGATCCGGGCGCGCCCCCTGGCCACGAGCTCACAATAGCCGCCACCGGCGGCTCGAGTGCGGCACAAGTCCCGGCCAAGCCGATGCCGGCAGAGTCGGTGCTGCGCAGTCAGTCACGGGCACAGGGGGTGGACGATGGAGAACGAAGAACGCAGCTCGCAGCAGTCCGCCGACGGCATGGCGGACCGACCGCGTCCGAACGCGAGACGAGCGAGTGGCCGACTCGTCATCGGCGTCTGTGCGCTCGTCGGCACGGACTCGCCGGGGGCTTGCTGAGTATCTCCGCCGGCGTGAACACCTGGTCCTCGGCCTGGGGGAACACCGCGCTGCTTGCGGCGCCGGCGCCGATGGTCCTCGGCCAGCTCCTGCTGACCTGGCTTGCCGTACGTCCGCAGCGCCGGTGGACCGCGATCCCGGCCGGCCTGTTGAGTGCGGCCTGCGCGGTCAGCGTCGGGTCGGCGTTCTTCGACGGGGGCTGCGCAACGACGCGCTGTCGCCGGCACTGTTCACCTGCCAGTTGTTCCTGCTCGGCCTGACGGGTGTGGTCGGGGTGCTGGCCGCGCTACGAGCGAGCGAAGTGCTGCAGCCAGTTCGGCGCGCGAGCCACGCACGGCGCCGACTCGGCGCTAGTCCGCGCTCGGCCGATGCTCCGGGCGCTTGAACGGCGAGTCTGCCTGCGCGAGCCGGACACCGTCGACGGTCAGCTCGACGAGCTCGTTGTAGAAGGCGACCCGGCCGGCGATCTTCCCGACCGCCGGCAGGGGACTGTCGTAGCACCAGGCGATGTCGGCGGCACCGGCCCGATCCCGAACGCTCCAGTAGCGGTCGGCCTTGCCCTTGTACGGGCAGAAGCTATGGGCGGTGCCGGCCTCGAGTGCTTCGGCGTTCACGTCCTCCTCGGGGAGGTAGTAGCGGGTCGGCAGGCTCGTCTCGAACAGCAGCACCGGCCGGCGGGACTCGGCCAGCGCCACACCGTCCAGGCTCACCACCACGTGTCGGCTGCTGTTCAGCACCTCCACCCGGTGGTACGGATCGCGCGGGTGGCCGCCGACCTCCTCGTCCTCCTCCAGCCAGCGATCGAGCAGACCGGGCTGCCAGGAAAGCACGATCCGGTCGGCGAGCGCGGGGTCGTCGCGCCGCCAGGCCGCTCGCGACAGTGTCCGGCCGTCGAGGACGAGGTCGTACGTCGCGCGCGACAGCTCCATGTGGGCCGAAGAAGTCGAACCCTTCCCGTGGCGCCGACGCGGTCGGCACCAGCAGGTCCGTCCGAACGTCGGCGGGGTCGTACGCGTAGTTCGGCACCGGGAAGCCGTCCTCCCAGAACAGCAGCGGCTGCCGCGAGTCGACGACGACCGTCTCGCTGACGATGCCGCGGACCCGCTTGTCGATCGGTTCGGTTCGCATTCTTCGAGCCTGCCACCGAAGTCGGCATTTGCGGCGAGCGAATTCGGACAGTCCCGACTCACGTGGCTGACCGGGCGGGCGGATGGGCTTGGATGAGGGGTTGTGCCGGCTCATTCGCCTGACCGGGCGGGCATCTGGGCGGAAATCGAGGCAGTACGTGTCTCACTCGCCTGACCGGGCGGGCGTATTGGCGGGGATGTGGGGGTTTCGTGTCTCATTCGCCTGACCGGGCGGGCATCTGGGTGGGGATGGGTCGTGTGTCGGAACCTCAGGCGAGGGTCTCGAAGGCAGACATCATCATCATGTCCTCGTGCTCGAGGTTGTGGCAGTGCAGCAGGAACCTTCCGGCGTGGTCGTTGAACCGGATCGCGACCTCCGCGGTCTCCAGTGGCAGCAGGTCGAGGGTGTCCTTCCAGCCGTGGTCCCACTCGCCGGGCCCGTGGTTGCCGCGGTGCAGCACCTGGAACTGGTCCAGGTGCACGTGAACCGGATGGTGCAGATCGCTGGAGAACCGCCAGATCTCGGTCTGGCCCAGCGGGACCGAGGCGTCCATCCGGCTCGGGTCGAAGGGCCGTCCGTTGATCACCCAGTGCGCGGGACCGCCGGCTCCACCGGCCGCGCCGCGGCTGAACTTCCACTCCCGCACGATCGCGCCCGGTCGGGGCTGGAGTGGTTCGATCTCGGCAAGGGTCGCTGGGCACGTCGAGGACTCCCGCGCCAGTGCGAGCCACCCGGAACTGCATCACCGCGTCGGTGCTGCCGACTCCGAGCGCGTTGGTCACCGTGATCAGCGAACCAACCGGGTACGCACCGAAGTCGATCACCACGTCGAACCGCTCGGCCGCCGCGAGCTGGATCGCGTCGTGCTCCAGCGGAGCCGTCGAGCAAGCCGCCGTCCGAGGCGATCTGGACGAACGCCGGACCTTCCGGTGGCGGCGGATCCAGCGCGAGACGGTAGCGGCGCGCATTGGAGCCGTTGAGGATCCGGAACCGGTAGCGCACCGCCGCCACCTCCATCGCCGGCCACGGCTTGCCGTTGACCAGGATCACGTCGCCGAGCACGCCGGCGACGTAGTTCCCGTAGACGCCGGGTGGGTCCATCAGCTCCGGGTCCAGCGCCGGGTAGCGCAAGCGATCCGTCCGCGGCGAAGGACCGGTCCATGATCATCAGCGGTACGTCGCGGTCTCCGCTCGGCAGGTCCAGTGCTTCCTCGACGTCGTCGGCGATCAGGTGGAACCCGGCCAGCCCGCGCCAGACCTGCGGACCGGTGAAGTCCATCCGGTGATCGTGGTACCACAGGGTCGCTGCGGGCTGGTCGTTCGGATAGCGGTAGTCGCCGTGAGCCGGTGGTGATCGACGCCGCCGGGGTCGGTGTGGAGGTGACCGTGGTGGGCCGCAGTTCCGCCCTCCGGCAGGACGAGATCGATCGGATAACCGTCGCTCTCGGCCGGCGTGTGTCCGCCGTGCAGATGGACCACCGTCGGAACGGCCAGCCGGTTGCGGTGGGTGACGCTGACCTGTTCGCCGCGTCGAGCCTTGATGGTAGGACCGGGCAGCAGGCCGTCGTACGCCATGATCTCGCGTCTGCAGTCCGGGCAGGATCTCGACGTCGGCGGCCCGTTGCACGATCTCGTACGTCGTCAGTGCGGCTCGTTCGCGACGTCGCTCGCTTGACCGGCGGCACCGCGAACGGAACCGTGAACCGCTTCGGGAGCGGCAATCCGCTGGGCAGCAACTGCGCGGTCTGGTCGGCAGAGGCGTTGCGGCCACAGCCGGCGGCACCGAGCACGGACGCGCCGGCGAAGCCGCTCAAAGCACCGGCAAGCACGGTCCGGCGGCTGATCCTCATCGCTGGCCCTCGGTGGTCGGCGGCGCGCACGGGTCGGACGCCGGCGGGGGCGACACCGGCGGGCCGAGCGGGACAGCGACCAGATCGCCAGCAGCACGCCGGCCGTCACCACGAGCACACCGAGCGGGATGTGCACGGCGAGGATCCGGGCGTACCCCATTGCGGTCTGGACGACCTCCGCGACCAGCAACAGCCAGCAGCCGATCGGTACGACGATCCGGCCGCCGGCCACGGCGTACCCGATGCTCGTCGTGGCGAGCAGAAGGCTGATCAGGACCACCGCCGTCGCGCCGGCGCTGTGGACGCCGAGCCAGCCGTACAGGCCGCCGAGGTACTGGCCGATCGACAGGGGTTGGCCGATCAAGACCGCGGCATGCAGCAGGGCGAGCACGCGGAGCAGGCCGAGCCAGAAGCCGAAGGCGCGGCGTCGCGGCGGCCCGGTCGACGTGATCGTCGACGCTGTCGTGGTCGTGGTTCCGAGCCGAGCTCATGTCGGCGACGCTATAAGTAGGATATCTACATATCAAGCCGGCTCGACCCTGGCGAGACCCCGGTGTTCCCTTTCAGGGTGGACGTCTTGCGCCAAGTGAGTAGGCTGTCTACTCATGGCGAGCGATCGGGTCAAGGGTCACCTCGACGGTCTCCTGCTCGCTGTGCTGGAGGACGAACCGCTGCACGGTTATGCCGTGATCGAGGCGCTCCAGCGGCGATCCGGCGGGAGCCTCGACCTCCCGACCGGGACCGTGTATCCCGCACTGCGCAGGCTCGAGGACGCGCGATGGATCAAGGGCTCGTGGTCGGTGGTGGGCGGGCGCAAGCGCCGTACCTACACGCTGACGGCGGCCGGTCGACGAGCGCTCAGCCGGGAGCGCATCGCCTGGCAGGAGTTCGCGGGCAGCATCTCCAGCGTGCTGGGCGGCCGATCGTGAGCCGAGTCGTGACCAGGGCGAGCACCGGTCGTCCAGCGGAGACCGCGGTCATCGACGAGACGGTCGCGGCCCTCCGGGCGCGGATGCCGCGGTGGGTGGCCCGTCGAGGGTTGTTACGCG
The DNA here is from genome assembly GCA_963797165.1 of uncultured Actinomycetota bacterium. Taxonomy (GTDB): domain Bacteria; phylum Actinomycetota; class Actinomycetes; order Propionibacteriales; family Propionibacteriaceae; genus Microlunatus. The sequence goes on along the minus strand of CAWCOM010000001.1, from coordinate 2,676,112 downwards.
AGATCGGTGACGGCCTGGCGGATGCGGCCGACGCATATCGAGCCGCCGGCCTGAAGCCGGAGGATGCCACCGCGCGGGCCGTCGAGGACTTCGGAGATCTGGACCGGGTGGCCGCGGAGTTCGCCGACATCGCGCTGGGTCGTGCCGGTCGACGGGCGGCCCTGGTGCTCGGTCCGGGCTATGCGGTGGTGCTGGCCGCCTGGCTGCTCGTCGGTCGCGCCGCGAGTGCGCCACTGCGTACGCCCGGCGTGGACGGGGTGTCGCACGCCTTCACCTGGCTCGGCGCATTTGCACTGGTGATCGCCGCCTTCACACTGGTCGGTCTGCGGCGGGCCGGGCGACGTGGTGAGCCCGTCGGACGCTGGGCGCGTCTGATCGGGATCGCCGGCCTGTCCTGCGGTGCGCTGACTCTGGTCGCCTCCTGGCTCGTTGCCCCGTGGGAGCTGGGCGGGCCGGCCGCGCCGTGGGGCACCGTGGACGACATCGAGGCGTTCAGCGGCTGCGTGATCGCGCTGATGATGGGCACGGCGACCTGGTGCTCTGGTCGCCGCCAGGTCCAGCGCCAGTCCTCAGTCTCGAGTCGCGCCCGGTCCGCGGGCGATCTCGACCTCGGCGAGCGGCACCTCCGCGCCGGCCGGGTCGAGGTAGCCGAGGCGCAGCGGGCGGCCGGTGCTCGTCCCCCCACGCCGGGCCGCGATGCTGGCTGGTCTGGCGGCGCTGGGGGCCGGCTCGGTCGCCTTCGGTCTCGCGCCCGACCTTGGTTGGGTGTTCGCCGGCGGGCTCGGCCTGGTGACGAAGAGCGCTCCGGCTCACCACCGCGCCGCCGTCATGTCCACCGCCTACGTCGTCGGCTATCTGCTCCAAGCGCTCGCCGCGCCCCGAGGAATTTAGAAGGTTGAGGCGCATCAGAGGCGCCTGAACCTTCTAAATTCTCCGGGACCCTGCGGATGATCTCGTACGCTGGGGCGAGCCTCCTCCTCTGGGTGCGGGGTCGACGAGGAGGACACCTGTGGGCAGCCAGCAGCGCGGTCTGCTCGAGGTGATCGCCCTGCACGGGGCCGACGCCGAGCGGGCCGAGGCCGGTGGCGCCGACCGGATCGAGCTAGTGGGGACCATGGAGCACGGCGGGTTGTCGCCCGAGCCTGCCCTGGTCGGGGAGGTGCGGCGGGCGACCGCGCTGCCGATCCGGGTGATGCTCCGGCTGCGCGACGGCTTCGGCACCGACGGCGGCGAGGCGACCCGACTGCGTGGGCTGCTGGCCGACTATCGCGCGACCGGTGCCGACGGGGTGGTGCTCGGGTTCCTGAACGGGCACACCGACGTCGACATCGGCGTCGTGACCGAGCTGGTCGGCGACTCCCCGGACTTCGGCTGGACCTTCCACCGGGCGATCGACTCCTGCCTGGAGGCGGACCGCAACTGGCGGACGCTGCAGACCCTGCCCGGGCTTGATCAGGTGCTCACCGCCGGCGCTGCCCGCGGTGTGTCGGACGGCCTCGACGACCTGGTCGCGCGGGCGAAGGCTGACCCGTTCGCGCGAGCGACCATCATGGCCGGCGGCGGGCTCCTGCCCGAGCACGTGCCCTGGCTCGCGCGGGCCGGCGTACGGGCGTTCCACATCGGATCGGCGGCCCGACCGCTCGGGTCGTGGAAGGCCTATCTCGATACCGAGCTCGTCCGCAGCTGGCGTCGCCTGGTCGACGATGCCGTTGCGCGTGCCGTCGGAGCGGAGCCGTCGGGACGGGCGGGGCAGGCAGGCTGAGCGTGGCGGTCTACATCGACTCCCCGACCTGGCCGGGTCACGGCCGACTGTGGTCGCACATGATCAGCGACACCTCGTACGACGAGCTGCACGACTTCGCCGCCGGACTCGGCATCCCGCCGCGAGCGTTCGAGCGGGACCATTACGACGTCATCGCCGATCGGTACGAGGCGGCGGTCCGGGCGGGGGCGGTGCCGGTCACGTCGCGTGAGATCGTCGCGCGGCTGTACGCCGGCGGGCTGCGTCGCCGCAAGATCTCCCGGCTCAGCCCCGACGCGCCCTGACCCGCCTTGTACGGGCGCAGGGCACGCCGCTCGGACGTGGATGTGGTGCCTCTTGTGCGGCGGAGCAAGATAGGCCCTGCCTGTGAAAGGAGGCCCTCCCGTGGCTACCTGTGAGCATCTCGATGCATCGCCGCTGACGCCGGTGCCGTCCGACTTCGAACCGTTCTGTCTGGACTGTGCCGTCGACGGCGGTCAGTGGGTCCATCTGCGTCGCTGCCTGACCTGCGACCACGTCGCGTGCTGTGACTCCTCCCCCTCCAAGCACGCCACCGCCCACTTCCATGCCACCAGCCATCCGGTGATCACCTCGGCCGAGCCGGGGGAGCGCTGGCGATGGTGCTACGCCGACGAGGTCGGTGCGTGACGCCTGAAGCTCAGCCCGAAAACGCTCGTGGTGCGGAGCCGCGGCAGTCGCGGCCCGTCCTGCTGACCGTCGACGACGACCCTTCGGTGTCGCGCGCGGTGGCTCGTGACCTGCGGCGACGCTACGGCAACGACTACCGGATTCTCCGAGCCGACTCGGGCGCGGACGCGCTCGAGGCGATCCGCGAGGTCGTTCTCCGCGGCGAGCACGTGGCCGCGATCCTGGCGGACTACCGGATGCCGCGGATGAACGGCATCGACTTCCTCGAGCAGGCCATGGATCTGGTCCCGCACGCTCGCCGCGCACTGCTCACCGCGTACGCCGACACCAGTGCCGCGATCGCGGCGATCAACGTCGTCGACGTCGACCACTACCTGCTGAAGCCGTGGGAGCCGCCGGAGGAGAAGCTCTATCCGGTTGTCGACGACCTGCTGGCCGCCTGGCAGCGGGAGGGTCGCGAGCCGGAGCACAAGATCAAGATCCTGGGCCATCCGTGGTCGGTGGCGTCCTACGAGGTCCGCGACTTCCTGGCCCGCAACATGGTTCCCTACCGCTGGTACAACGTCGAGGACCCCGACGGGCAGCGGCTGCTCGCGGCGGCGGGCGTGCACGCCGACCAGATCCCGGTGGTGATCACCACCGGTGGCGCCCCGCTGGTGCAACCCGGTCTAGCCGAGGTGGCCGACGCCGTCGGACTGACCACCGCGCCGGCCGAGGACTTCTACGACCTGGTCATCGTCGGTGGCGGGCCGGCCGGTCTCGGCGCTGCCGTCTACGGGGCCTCAGAGGGCCTGAAGACGGTGATCATCGAGCGAGCAGCGGCTGGTGGACAGGCCGGGCAGAGCTCGCGGATCGAGAACTACCTGGGGTTCCCCGACGGCGTGTCCGGTGGCCAGCTCACCGATCGGGCCCGACGACAGGCCGTCCGGTTCGGCGCGGAGCTGATCACCGCCCGGTCTGCGGTCGGTCTGGAGGTGAAGGGCCCGGCCCGACGGGTGATCTTCGACGACGGATCCAGCGTGTTGAGCCATGCGGTCGTGCTGGCGACCGGCGTCAGCTATCGGCAGCTGCCGGCGGCCGGCGCGGACGACCTGGTCGGGCGCGGTGTGTACTACGGGTCCGCATCGACCCAGGCCGCGTCCTGTGCGGGCGACCACGTGATCATCGTCGGCGGCGCCAACTCGGCCGGCCAGGCGGCGGTGTTCTTCTCCGCGCACGCGGCGAAGGTGACGATGGCGGTCCGCGGGGACTCGCTGACCCGCTCGATGTCGACGTACCTGATCGAGCAGATCGAGGGCATCGACAACATCGAGGTCCGCCTCAACACCCGGGTGGAGAAGTGCGAGGGTCTCGATCATCTGCAGTGCGTGACCCTGATCGACGTCCGCGACGAGTCGGTCGAGGTCGTCGATGCCGGCCACCTGTTCGTGTTCATCGGCGCGGCCCCGCTGACGGACTGGCTGCCGGACGACCTCCTCCGCGACCGGGCCGGCTTCGTCCGGACCGGCTCGGAGCTGGTGAGTGGCGGAGAACGACCGCCGGGATGGGATCTGGACCGGGACCCGTACCTGCTCGAGGCGAGCATCCCGGGCGTTTTCGTGGCGGGCGACGTCCGGGCCCAGTCGGTGAAGCGGGTCGCCTCGGCGGTCGGTGAAGGCGCGCTGGCCGTGACGTTGGTCCACCGCTACCTGGCGGAGTGAAGGAGTATTCGATCATGGACGAACCGATCCGGCTCGGTCCGAATGCGTTGCGCGAGCTGTTCTTGTTCGAGTCGCTGGACGACGACCAGCTGGCCTGGCTCAGCGAGCAGGGCCGCGTCGAGGACCGTCGCCAGGGCGACACTGTGTACGGCGAGGGCGAGCCCGCGACGTGCTTCTTCGTGCTGCTGGCCGGCACCATGTCGATGCACCGGCGGGTGGAGAACACCGACGTCGAGATCAGCCGGACCGACCAGATCGGCGTGTACGCCGGCGCGACGCAGGCGTTCATGCCGGGCCAGAACCCGGTGTACCTCAACCGCGTCACGGCCGTCACCGACTGCCGTTTCTGGGTGATCGCCGCAGACGAGTTCGGGGCCAAGATCCGGGAGTGGTTCCCGATGGCGACCCACATGCTCGAGGGCCTGACGATCGGCATGCGCTCCAGCCAGGCTGCGGTCGGCCAGCGCGAGCGGTTGCTCTCCCTCGGTCGGCTGTCCGCCGGTCTCACCCACGAGCTGAACAACCCTGCCGCCGCGGCGGTCCGGGCGACCGCGGCCCTCCGGGAGCGGGTCAGCCGGATGCGCGGCAAGCTCGCCCACCTCGCGTCCGGGAAGGTCGACCCGGAGGCGCTGCAGGTGCTGGTCGAGGTGCAGGACGCGGCACTGGAGCGGATGGCCAAGGTCGAGGAGCTCTCGCCGATGGAGGTCGCCGACGCCGAGGACGCCATCGGTGACTGGCTGGACGAGCACGACGTGGCCAACAGCTGGGACCTCGCGCCGGCGCTGGTGGCGGCCGGCGTCGACCCGGACTGGCTGGACGAGGTGTCCGCCAAGGTCGCGCCGGAGCTGATGAGCGACGGGATCCACTGGCTGGCGTACGCCTTGGAGACCGAACAGCTGATGCGCGAGATCGAGGACTCCACCATCCGGATCTCGACCCTGGTCGGTGCGGCGAAGACGTACTCGCAGGTGGACCGCGCGACGCTGCAGGACATCAATGTCAAGGAAGGTATCGTCAGCACCTTGATCATGCTCGGCCACAAGATCAAGGCGGGACCGACCATCACCGTGGTGAAGGACTTCGCGAAGGACCTGCCGCTGGTGCCGGCGCATCCGGCGGAGCTCAACCAGGTCTGGACGAACCTGATCGACAACGCCCTGCAGGCCATGCCGGACGGCGGGACCCTGAGCATCCGTACGGCACTGGAGGACAGCTGCGTGCTGGTGGAGATCGGCGATACCGGCCCGGGTGTGCCGCCCGAGCTGGCCAGCAAGATCTTCGAGCCCTTCTTCACCACCAAGCCGGTGGGTGAGGGGACGGGCCTGGGCCTAGACATCTGCTACCGGGTGATCACCCAACGCCACGGCGGAGATCTCCGCGTCGTTTCGGTGCCGGGTGACACCCGGTTCCAGGCGCGACTGCCGTTGGTCGCCCCGGCGTCGGTGCTCGGCTGAGCGTTGTGCCTCGCGCCTGGCCGCCGCTGCTACGGCGGGGTGATCTGGTCGTCGCCGTGGCTCCGAGCGGCCCGGCGGACCCGGCTCGGGTGACCCACGGGATCGCGGTGGCGGAGTCCTGGGGGTTGCGGGTTCGGGTCGCACCACACGTCTTCAGCGGCCATGATCGTCTCGGTTATCTTGCGGCACCCGACGAGGCCCGGGCGGCGGGCCTCCAGCAGGCCTGGTGTGATCCGGACGTACGTGCGGTGTGGGCCGTGCGCGGAGGGTACGGCGCGCAGCGGATGGTCGATCTGCTCGACGGGGCGGCGATGCGAGCGGCGGGTCGCAAGCACATGATCGGGTTCTCCGATGTCACGGCGCTGCATGCCCGGCTGGGCCGCGAGCTGGACCAGGTCACCATCCACGGCCCGGGACTGGCCTCGGTCGATCAGCTGGCCGACCCCGCGGTTGCTCGTGCGCTGCACGCGCTGCTGTTCGGTGAGCTGCGACCTGGCAGCGTACTGGCGACCGGACGTCCGGCCTCGAGCCCTTCGACGGGCTCCGGGCACGTTGCTGGTCGGCTGGCCGGCGGGAATCTGAGTCTGCTTGCGGCGGACGTCGGGATCGAGCTGGCACCCAGTGAGCCGACGATCCTGTTGCTCGAAGAAGTGAACGAGCCGGCGTACCGGATCGATCGGATGCTCACGCAGCTCCTCCGGTCGGGCCGGTTCGAGAATGTCGTCGGGGTCGTGGTCGGCGACCTCGGGGTGCCGGACGACACGCTCCTGCTCGATCGGCTCGGTCCGCTCGGTGTCCCGATCTTGGCTGGGCTGGACGTCGGCCACGGGTCACGCAACCTGGCGCTCCCACTCGGCGCGGACGTACGGCTCGACGTCACGCCCGGCGGTGGCACTCTCAGTCTGGCGGTGCGGACGGACTCAGGCGGCGAGCGCGGCGGGGAGCGGGTCACCGTGCACCACGACGAGTGAGGTGACCGCTCGGGTGAGGCACACATAGAGGCGACGGAGCCCGGTGACCTCGTCCGGCTCCCCGGCGACGATCTCCGTCGGCTCCAGCAGCACGACGTGGTCGAACTCCAGGCCCTTGGCCAGTGTGGCGGGCACGAGATCCACCCGGGCGTCGAAGATCTGCGCGTCCTCACCCAGCAGGTCGTAGCGGATTCCGACACGCTCGAGCTGCTTGCGCACCACGGGCACGGCCGCATCGGCCACGATCACACCGACGGTGCCCTCGTTCTGCATCGTCTCCGCGACCGCCTCGACCAGGGTGGCGGCCTGCCGAGCCCGCAGGTCCAGCTCGCCGCGGTGGCGGCGGACCGAGTGCGGGGGCGTCAGCGCCGGAGCGATGTGCGGCAGCAGCCGAGCCGCGAAGTCGATCACCGCGCCCGGCACCCGAAAGCCGGCGACCAGCTCCTCGATGGCGGCGTCGGGCTGGCCGAGGTGAGCCAGCGACTCCTGCCACGATCGGGTCGCCCACGGCGTCGTTGCCTGGGCAAGATCACCGAGCACGGTGACCGACCCGGTGCTCGCCCGCCGACCGACTGCCCGCAGCTGCATCGGCGAGAGATCCTGTGCCTCGTCGAGGATCACGTGACCGAGACTCGGCGTGCGCGACAAGACATCGGCCGCCTCATCGATCAAGATCACGTCGGCCAGGCTCCAGCGAGCGGTGCCGACACTCCGCGCCGGTTTGGCCATCGAGATCGTGGACTGCTCTTGTGTGCTGAGGATCCCGTCCGCAGCCTCGGCCAGGAACTCGGTGTCAGTCAGCAGACGCAAGATCAACTTCGACGCATCCAGAGTGGGCCAGCAGGCCTCGGCGTACGTCTTCACCGGCTTGCTGCGGGCCACCGCGTTCTGCACCCGGTCGTCGGGCGAGTCGCCGGCGGCCTCCATCTTCAGCAGCACCTGGTGAGCCAGTCGTTGCGGCAGCATCGCCCGGCCCGCCTCGTACCGCACGCCGCGCCGGCGGAGCTCGATGATCATCTCCTCGACGAGATACGCCGCGACCCGCCACTGATAGGAACCGCGGGGCACCACGAGGGACTCGTTGGGCACCTGCAACTGCCCCCAGGCCGCCCGCCGGATCACCTGCGCCATCCGTGCGTCGCCCTTGACCAGTGCCGCCGGAACGGTGTCCACACCACGCACGCTCACCGCATTCGCCTTGCACACCAGGGATTCCACCGTCGCCTGGGTAGCGTCGATCTCGCCCAGCGCGGGCAGCACGTCGCCGATGTAGGAGAGGAAACTGTCGTTCGGCCCGACCACCAACACGCCCGAGCGGGAAAGTTGATCACGGTACGCGTACAGCAGGAAGGCCGCCCGGTGCAGACCGACCGCCGTCTTCCCGGTGCCCGGGGCTCCCTGGATGCACAGTGAGTGCGCCAGGTCGGCGCGGACGATCAGATCCTGCTCGGGCTGGATGGTGGCGACGATGTCGCGCATCGGTCCCGTTCGGGGCCGTTCGATCTCGGACTCGAGAATGTCGGAGATGGCGTTTGCCTGCCCGCCGGCCAAGTCCTCGTCCTCGTACGCCGTCAGCTTCCCGTGCGAGAAACCGAACCGGCGGCGGAGCCTGACTTGCATGGGTTCGGCAGGGCTGGCCCGGTAGAAGGGGAGCGCCATCCCGGCCCGCCAGTCGATCACCAGCGGTTCCCCGCCGGCCTCGCCGGTGACGTGGCGGCGGCCGATGTAGAGCGTCTCGTCGGCCTCCGCCCCCAGTGCTGTGTCGTAGTCGAGCCGGCCGAAGAACAGCGGCACGTCGGGGTCGTCCTCGAGAGCCTTCATCCGTCGGTAGAGCACCTGCTTGAGGTGCTGGGTCGAGACGTGGTCGCCGCCGATGGCGGTCAGCCCGGCGGTGTGCTCGCGCATCCGGCGGAGCGCGTCGCGGGAGTCCGTCAGGTGCGTACGTTCGTGGGCGAGGGTGGTGTCGGTCTCCTGGGCGGGGGCGGGCACGGACGATCCTCCGATCGCTCGGTGGGTCAAGGCGGACGGTTGGGACGTGGAAGCGGCAGAACACGGTACCTCCGCCGGCTCGCCGCCGCCACCGACTTTCGCACCACCCGGACCTTCGGCCCTGCCGGACCGGACTGAGTCGCTCTGGCCTGCGGGTGGGTTTATGGGCAGGATGGACGAATCAGCTCGTCCGGCAGGGAGGAAATGCGATGACTGATCATCTGGTGGTCGGGATCGATGGTTCGGAAGAGAGCGCGGTTGCGCTGCGCTGGGCGATGCTCCAGGCGGCCCGCCGTGGCTACTCGGTGAAGCTGGTCTACGCACTGCTGATCCCGGTCGTCTCGGACGCGTACGGGATGGTGATGACGCGGCCGGATGTCGACGAGCTCTCCGCGTACTCGAAGGGGTTGTTGCAGGCGGCGACGGAAGCGGCGCAGCGGATCGATCCGAGTGTCGAGGTCTCGACAGCGCTGCGCGAGGGGCCGCCCGCCGCCGTGCTGATCGACGAGTCGAAGACGGCCGCCGGCCTCGTGGTCGGTACGCGCGGGCTGGGTGCGATCGCCGGCAAGGTGCTCGGTTCGGTCAGCGTCCGGGTGTCGGTCAAGGCGTGCTGCCCGACGTACGTCATCCCGCCCGAGTGGGATCCGGTCGTCTGTTCAGCCGATCCGGTCGTGGTCGGCGTCGACGGGTCGGACCATTCCTACGCGGCGCTTCGGCTCGCCATCGCCGAGGCCAAGCTCTGTGACGTCGCGGTCAAGGCGGTCATCGCCTACCACGTGGGCAGGCTGTCCCGTCCGGTCGAGCCCGATCTCATCGCCCAGCTGGACGCCTCGGAGCGGGCGCAGGCCAGGCACATCGTGGAGCACGCTCTGGACAAGGTCGGCGCCACCGCGGACGAGAGCCTGAAGGTGCGAGATCGAGGTGGTGGACGCGAAGCCGGCGGAAGCACTGGTCGAGGCCGGTCGGGGTGCCATCTTGACGGTGGTCGGGTCCCGGGGCAGGGGTGCGATCACTCGAGCCCTGCTGGGTTCGGTCAGCCGGACGGTGATGCAGGAGACCGCCCGGCCGCTCGCGGTCGTCCACGCCAAGCGCGATCACGACGGACACGGCGGCGCTGAGCCCACCCCGTAGGACGTTGGGTCGCTGTGGGTCGCAGACGTCGTGTCGTCCCGCCCGCCGACCGCGGGTCCGAGCTCCAGCAGGCCGGTCTGCACGCCGGAATCGGACGCTCGTAGGGTGAGCAGGTGTCCGATCCAGAGCTGGAACGTACGTACGTCCCCGTCGAGAATCCCGCCGACCGACCACGCAAGGAGCGCTCGACCGTACGGGTGATCCTGATCGACCCGAACCAGGGTCGGACGTTGCTGTTCGAGGACAGCGACCCCGGCGTGGCGGACAGTCGATGGTGGGTCACCCCGGGCGGCGGCATCGATCCGGGCGAGTCCGAGCGCGCGGCGGCGGTCCGCGAGGTGGCGGAGGAAACCGGCTGCATGCTCGTCGAAGACCGGCTGATCGGCCCGATTGCGACCCGTCATGTGGTGCACGGCTACTCCGACCAGGTGATCGAGCAGGATGAGGCGTTCTACGTCGCCTTCCTGGACCAGTTCGACGTGGACACCTCCCAGCACACGGCCGACGAGAAGTTCACCATCTTGTCCCACCGCTGGTGGTCCCACGACGATCTGCGGCACACCGACGAGTGGATCTGGCCGCACGAGCTGGTGGAGCTGTGGTCGCTGGCCGGCGAACCCGCCCGCTGGCCGGTCCACCTCGGCGCCCAGGAAGAGTCCACCGTCCTCGACACCGAGTAGCCTCCGGGGCGCCGTTCTGGCCAGGAGCGTTCCTGTCCAGGAAAAGTGGTCACGAACAACAACCGCCATCGGCGTGTCGGTGTTGTTGGTGACCACTTTTCGGGGACTGCAGATCGGGGGTGGGGCGCGCAGCGAGCGCGAACCGACATAGATCAGTCGGCGGCGAGGGCGTCCTCGGCGTCCATGATCGTGTACGCGTAGCCCTGCTCGGCGAGGAACCGCTGGCGGTGCGCGGCGAACTCGGCGTCGACGGTGTCGCGGGAGACGACGGCATAGAACCGGGCGATCTTGCCGTCCGCCTTGGGGCGCAGCAGTCGTCCGAGACGCTGCGCCTCCTCCTGGCGGGACCCGAACGCTCCGGAGACCTGGATCGCGACCTGCGCGCTCGGCAGGTCGACGGAGAAGTTCGCGACCTTGCTGACGACCAGCAGGTCGACCTCACCGGCCCGGAAGGCCTCGTACAACTTCTCCCGCTGCCGGACGGTCGTCTCGCCCTTGATCAGTGGGGCGTTCAGCCGCTCCGCGAGGTCGTCGAGCTGGTCGACGTACTGCCCGATCACCAGCATCGGCACGCCGCGGTGCTTCTTCACCAGGTCCACGATCACCCGGGTCTTGGACTCCGCGGTGGAGGCCAGTCGGTACTTCACGTCCGGCTCCGCCATCGCGTACGTCATCCGCTCGTCCTCGGTCAGACTGACCCGGACCTCGATGCAGTCCGCCGGCGCGATGTAGCCCTGCGCCTCGATGTCCTTCCATGGGGCGTCGAACCGTTTCGGACCGATCAGGGAGAACACGTCACCTTCCCGGCCGTCCTCGCGGACCAGGGTGGCGGTCAGCCCCAGTCGGCGACGCGCCTGCAGGTCGGCAGTCATCCGGAACACCGGCGCCGGCAGGAGGTGCACCTCGTCGTAGATCACCAGGCCCCAGTCCCGGGCGCCGAACAGCTCCAGGTGCGTATGCACTCCGCCGCGCTTGGTGGTGATCACCTGGTATGTCGCGATGGTGACCGGCCGGATCTCCTTCTTCGCACCGGAGTACTCGCCGATCTCCTCCGCCGTCAGCGTCGTTCGGCGCAGCAGCTCGTCGCGCCATTGCCGGGCCGACACGGTGTTGGTGACCAAGATCAACGTGGTGGCCTTCGCCAGCCCCATCGCGGTCGCCCCGACGATCGTCTTGCCGGCACCGCAGGGCAGCACGACCACGCCGGATCCGCCGTACCAGAAGGACTCCGCCGCCATCTGCTGGTACGGCCGCAGCCCCCAGCCGTTCTCGTCCAGCGCGATCTCGTGCGCCTCGCCGTCGACGTAGCCCGCGAGATCCTCGGCGGGCCAGCCGATCTTGAGCAGGACCTGCTTGAGCCGGCCGCGCTCGCTCGGGTGAACGACGACGGTGTCCTCGTCGACCCGAGCGCCGAGCAGACCTTTGATCTTGGCGCTGCGCAGCACCTCGGCCAGCACCGGGCGATCTGTGCTGACCAGCACGAGCCCGTGGGTCGGATGCTTCTCGATCCGCAGCCGACCGTAGCGCCCCATGGTGTCGGTCACGTCGACCAGCAACGAACTCGGCACGGGATAGCGGCTGTACGTCAGCAGCGCGTCCACGACCTGCTCGGCATCGTGGCCCGCGGCCCGGGCGTTCCAGAGTCCGAGCGAGGTCAGCCGGTAGGTGTGGATGTGCTCCGGTGCGCGCTCCAGCTCCGCGAACGGGGCGATCGCCATTCGGCACTCGGTGGCCAGCGGGTGATCGACCTCGAGCAGCAGGGTGCGGTCGGACTGGACCACGAGTGGTCCGGGCGTTGGACTCATTCGACGGTGTCGCCGTTCGACGGATCGGCGGACGGCGCCCGAGTCGATCCTGGCGCGGCGGAGGGCACGGAGCTGTCGGACGTCACAGGCTCGGGGCCTGGCAGCGGCCGCTCCACCAGTCGTGCGGGAGCCGCACTGGACTGGTTGCCGGCGGCGTCGAACGCCCGCACCTGGACCACCTGCTCCGGCGAGCCGTCGTTGAACCACGGGACCGCCACCTCGACACTCGTCGTGTCCGCGACCCGGAAGCCGTTGAGCCAGATCCGGTAACCGGCCACGCCGACGTTGTCGGTGGCCGGGGCCCAGCGGATGGTCACCCGCTCGGCGGTCACATTCAGGAACGACAGGTCGCTCACCGTCGAGGGCGCCATCCGGTCGGGGGTTTCGCCCCGCTCCCGCGCTGCGGCGCCGCCGGGTTGCCGATACGCGTGCTGGCCAGCCGTCTGGGCGGGCGCGGTTGCACGCCCAGTGCGGTCGGCGGTCCCGTCCGTGCCGTCCGCGAGGAGTGTCGTCGCGGCCGCGCTCGGCTGCGCGTTCGCGTCGGTGTGGACGTCGACGTCGACGTCGGGATTGGATGTCGTGCTGCCGCGAGCGGCGCTGTCGACCGGCTGCTCGTTGCGGAAACCGACGGGCTGCAACGCGCTCCGCGGCTCCTGCTCGGTTCGGGCATCGGTCAGCCGGGAGGGAGTGCCGGCGATGCTCGGCACCAGATACAGACCGGCGACGCCGAGTGCACACACGCCGAAGACGAGACTTCGTCGAAGCGTGACCGGGTGCACCCCGATATTCTAGTTCCGGTCGAACGATTTGCCGGACCGTTGAGACGGCTCGTTGTCGCCGGATTCAGTGTGCTCCACCCGAACGATGCGCGACAGCGGGAAGCTCAGCACTCTTCGGGACCGGGTGCCGACACCGGTGAGGACACCGGCGTCCAGCCCGAGCGGGGTGAAGGCGAGCACCGAGGGCATCCCGTCGGCATCGGTATAGGTCAGGTCGATCGATCCACCGGCAGTCAGTGCGCCGGTCAGCTCGGCGACAAGCTGGTCCGCGGGTGGCCCGACCCGTCCAGGAGACCGGCGGACCAGGGCGTCGGCCACCTCCTCCGCCGACGGTGGCCGCGGCTGCCGCTCGACCAACGGCGCCGGTGCGCGCAGCTGCGGAGGTGCGCTGAGCGTACGTCCGGTCTCGTCCTCGACCGCCGGATTGAGCCCGGCGCTGCGCAGCACCGACACGACCTCGTACGTGTCCGCGTTGCAGACCAGTACGCCCGGCGAGATCTCCCGCAGCCCGAGATAGGCGGCCTCCGGATGGGCAAGCAGTGCGGCCGTCTGGGCCGGGTCGTCGCTGCGCAGGTACGTCACCGCGCTGCCGACCCGGATGCTGCCGAACTGGCGGGCCACGTCGTCGATGAGATAGCGCAGCGGCTGCGGCACCCCGGTCGCGGAGTGCTGCTCCAGCCACGCGTGGATCTCCGCCGCCGCCCAGCCCGCATCGAAGCCGCGGCGGACCGAGGCGGGGCTGAACCGGAAAACGCCGGCACCGCCACGCGACTCCTGGTCAGCCAACAGTCGCAGCTCGCGCGAGATCCGGTGCGGCAGCGGGCCGGGCGCGACAGCCGTCAGATCCGCCTGGATGATCACCTGCTCGACCGGCGCCGGAAAGAGCTCGGTCAGCTCCAGTGGCAGTGGGTCGCCCGGGTTCAGCAGGACCGGGCCGAATGACGACAGGCAGCCGAGGCTCACCACGCCGAGCCAGGTACCCTCTCGCCAGATCCAGTCGACCAGCGTCGCAGCGCCCGGTCCACCCGCTCGGGAGACTCGGGGTCGCTGCCAGGCCAGTGCGGCAGTCAGCTGTTCGAGATCGAGCGTCCGGCCCGTCCCCGCCTCGGTGGCGATGGTGAGCAGGGCGGCCCGGATGTCGGCCGCGCCCCGGCTGCCTGCCTCTGGCCCGAGCACGTGGGCACCGGGCTCGGCGGCCCTCGAAGGAAGCCGGTCGACATCGAGCCACGCGTCGGCGACGATCCGCCACCGGACCGCAGCGTCATGGGTCAGCCATCGGTCGAACGCTGCGGTCGGCAGCAGGCAGAGGTTGCTCCCGGGCGCCACCAGCCCAGCCGCTGCGGCGCACTCCAGGACGAAGCCCGCGTGCGCGGCGGAGCTGTCGAGCGCACGACCGAGGTTAGCGACGTCCCGGGTGCCGAGCCCGCCGGCCCGCAGCAGCCGGTGCGGGGTGTTCTCGAGCGTGTGGATGGCGAGCTCGAGGTCGTGCAGCAGTGCGAAGGCCGCGCCGGCGGCAGCACGGTCGACCAGCTCTGGCTTGCGTTCCGGGCCGCGGACCGCAGGCTGGGTGGCAGGGACGGGTTCTACCGTGAAGCGGCCGCCACGGACGTACAGGGCGACCTCTCGGGGCAGGATCACCGTGTCGGAGTCCAGCGGGCGGATGAGCCGGTGGGCGAGCAGCTGGTCGATCGGGCTCTGCGCCTGCGCCGGCTCGACCTGCCTGCTGGCGTTGCGCACGGCCCCGGTCGGCGACCAGGCCAGCCGGTCCAGGACCGGCCGGACGGTCTCGTCGCACGCCGCCAACCGTTCGGCGATCTCGTCGTCGGACAGCGTCTGGTGTGACGGCGGCGCCAGTCCACCCGGATAGGGCTCGAACACCTCCCGGACCGCGCGGACGAGGTTCACCGTCTCGTCCGGGCCCCAGACCAGGGCGCGGTCCCGCAGGGCGGCGACCGCCCGCACCACCGGGTCCGACTCGGACCGGAGCAGCGCTGCGATCTCGGCTACCGACGTCGGGGTGGTCAGGGCGGCCGCGGCTTCGGCCACCAGCCGCTGATATGCGTCGAGACTCTCCAGCGCGCGGGCGATCGACGTCGACGTGGTGGAACGGGTCGCCACCTCCACCAGGTCCGCCGGGCGGGGGAAGGTGAGGTCGGGACGCAGGTCCAGCAGGTCGACCAGATGGTCTCGGCTGAGGCCTCGCAGGTGGTCGGTGAGCGTACGCGGCCCCATCGTTCAGCCCCAGGTGTTCGGGCGCACGGGCGGTCGTTGCCCCTGCTGGAAGGCTCGCCGAGCCAGCAGCAGGACGGCCGCGATCAAGCCCCAGGAGAGCACCAGGGCGATCCAGGACAGTCCGTTCCACCATTCGCTGAAGTCGAGAGCGCCTGCCAGTCCGATGAAGAGGCCGAGCACGGCGAGCGCGGCGACGGCCACGACGAACGCGACCCGGATCTCCTGCTTGGCGACGGTGGCTCGGGTGGACAGCGCCCAGGCGATGACCAGGGTGATCGGCGAGACGGGGTGGATCAGTCCGCCCAGGGCGAGCACGATCAGCAGGGCCGGCGTGACGGCGTTCACGAGATCCTTGGTCGTGATCGGCAGCGGGGCCGGCGGCGGTGCGTACGGCGGCGGAGCGAACCACTGAGCAGTGCCGGGAGCCGGAAGTCCTGTCGGCCCCTGCATCGGCGGCGCCGAGGTGGTGATCGGTCCGGTCGGCCAGGCACCAAAGGACGCCGTGCCGGCCGCTGCCGTGCCGAGGGGGATCGTGCCCGGGGAACCACCCGTCCACGGCGACGCCGACGTGGCGATCGGGCTAGTGGGCGCCTGCGAGTGCATGGCCGTCCAGGCGGAGTCGCCGCTGGTGACCGCACTGCTGACGACCTCGTACGGCACGGTCGGATCGCGTTGCACCTCCGGCGCCGGGACGAGGTCGGCGAGGGCGATCACGGGTGCCTGCGGATCTCCGAAGGCCGGTCGCTGGACCGGAGCGTTCGCCGACGGCTGGACGTACGGCTCGGTGTCGCCCAGCGGCGCCGCGTCGGGCGTGGAGAACTCATCCGGACGCTCGATCGGGGCGTACTCCGGACCGTCCTCCCAGGTGGCCATTGACCCATCCTAGTGAGCGTCGCGGTTCGTCCGGCGGGGTAAACCTGGAGGTGTGATGGCCGAGTCCATGACGAGGCGCCGCGTCAGGTGGCGACGGTTGACGACGTACGTCGTGATCGCGTACGGCGGCGCCTGGCTGTTCTGCCTGCCGTTGTGGCTGGGTCAGGGACTGCGTACGCCCCACGCCAGGGCCTGGATCGTGGCGATGATGTTCACCCCCGCCCTCGCCGGGCTGGTGACGGTGCTGGTCCGGCCGGACGGCCGCCGGATCGTGGACGTGCTAGGGCTGCGACCGGCGCCGTTCCGGCGATGGTGGTGGACGCTGCTGGTCGGGTGGCTGGGGCCACCGCTGCTGGTCGCCGTGGCTGTGGCGCTGGCCGTGCTGGTCGGTCAGTTCGCGATCGACTGGGGCACCTGGTCGACCTTCCGCGCAACCCTGCCGAACGTGCCGCTGCCCATGACGTTGTCCACGCTGCTGCTGATCAGCATCGCGTCGTCGGTGCTGGCCAACGTGTGGATCGCCGGCGCGCTCGCTGCGGGCGAGGAGATCGGCTGGCGCGGCTTCCTCCGCGACGAGTTGTCGGTGCTGCCGCGCTGGGCGCTGATCCTCGCCACGGGCCTGATCTGGGGGCTGTGGCACGCTCCGATCATCCTGCTCGGCTACAACTATCCACACCTGCCGCCGGTCGTCGCGCTCGGCTGCATGGTGGTGTTCACGACGCTGGCTGCCGCGCTGCTGGAGTGGCTGCGGACGGTCGGCACCTCGATCTGGCCGACCGCGCTCGCGCACGGTGCGCTCAACACGGCCGGCTCTCTCTCGCTGCTGCTGGTTCCGCTGAGCCACCAGCCGAGCGCCCTCACCAGTGGTTTGCTGGGCTGGACCGGATGGCTGGTGATGGCGCTGACGATCGGCGTACTGGTGCTGACCGGGGCGCTCAGGCTCCGCACCCGGCCGTGCGACGACCCACCGGTCAGCTCGCCACGATCCGGATCGGTGAGCGCCCGTGCTGGTGGTGCAGATCCATCGCCAGACCCAGGTGAGAGTGCCGGGCGATCCTGACGGCGTACGTCGCCACGACCAGCGCGATCAGCCCGCCGCACAGCGCCATGCTCGGCCGGGCGCCGAACTGATCGGCCAGCCAGCCCACCACGGGACCACCGAGGGCCTGGCCGCCGAGCAGGACGAGGATGTAGACGCTCATCACCCGGCCGCGCAGGGCCGCCGGAACCGATGTCTGGACCAGCGAGTTCGCGCCGGTGAGGAACAGCAGGGTGAGGGTTCCGGCGAGCACCAGGCCGGACATGAACAGCCACTGGTTGGGTGCCAGCGAGATGACCGCGGTGACGGCGCCGAACGCGATCAGGAAGATCACCAGCATCCGGATCCGCGGGATGTGCGTCCGCCGGGCCGACAGCACGGCGCCGAGGAAGGCGCCGGCCGCGTTCGCGGAGTTGTAGAGGCTGTAGCCGCCGACGCCGGTGCCGAACTCGTGGTCGGCGAAGGCGGTCAGCAGCACCGGCAGGTTCAGGCCCAGCACGCCGATGGTGCCGACGAGAACGATCGCCCAGGCCACTTCGGAGGTGTGCCGGATGTAGCCGAGGCCGGCCCGGAGCTGGCCGCGCTGGGTCTGGGCCTGCTGGGTCTGGGCCCGCTGGGTCTGGGTCTCGCCGGCGACAGCCGGCTTGGGTGCGCGGATCTGGGTCGGCCGGATGACCGCGACCATGGCGACCACCAGCAGGCAGGCGGCCGCGTTGATCAGGAAGGACCAGCCCTGTCCGACCGCGGCGATCAGGATGCCGGTCAGAGCCGGGCCGACCAGCGCGCCGAACTGGAAGACCGAGGAGTTCAGGCTGACCGCGTTGCCGATGTGCTGGTCGCCGACGAGCTCGGCCACGAACACCTGACGGGTCGGGTTGTCGACCACGGTGACCATGCCCAGCGCGAACGCGACCAGGTAGACCTGCCAGACCTGGGCGGCACCGCTGAGGGCCAGTACGCCGAGGGTCGCCGCGAGCAGTGCGGCGACCGACTGGGTGATGATCAACAGGGTCCGCTTCGGGAAGCGGTCCACGATCACGCCACCGACCAGGCCGAACAGCAGCACCGGCAGGAACTGCAGCGCCACCGCCACGCCGACGGCCGCCACGCTGCCGCTGATCTCCAGCACCAGCCAGTCCTGGGCGATCCGCTGCATCCACAGCCCGGTGGTCGCGATCACCTGCGACGACAGCCACAGCCGGTACGCCGGCACCGACAGGGCCGACAGAGCGGTCGGCCAGCCGCGGCGGCGACGTACGGGCTGGGGATCCGGCGTGCGGCGGATCGGGACGATCTCGGCGGACGGCTGAGCCGGTGCCCGACCCGCGTGGGACCGGGTCGAGACAATCTCGGCAGGGGCGTTTGCCCGGTCGGCCGGATCGACCGGCTCGGCGGGGACGAGCGAGAGGTGGTGGGCTGGGACGCGTTCGATGGGGCGCGCAGACACGACGAGGTGAACCGTTCTGGAGTTGGTCGGCTGGTGGTCGGGCTGGACAACCGGGCTGGAAACCGGATCGGCCCGCCTCGTCGCGGACCTACCTCTCCACCGTAGGTGAAACCGTTTCAATAACGCCACCGGATGAGGGCTATATGTACTATTGCGACCTGTAATGAGTCGGTGGACCGGGCCTGTTGGCGAGGTGGCCGGTGGGGAGTGGCTTTGGGTTCGGAACTGGCGGGCCTGGTCAGAGGTGGCGGCCGAGGGCAGAGGTGGCGGCTGAGGTCAGAGGTGGCATGCGCCTCGCGGCCGGCCATTCGCCCCGCCGCCGCGCGCCATTCGCCAGCCCGGTCAGGCGAGTGGCAGCCGATACGCCCCGATTCCAGCCCATATGGCCGCCCGGTCAGGCAAATGGCGGGTGGCAGACGGGAGCCGGGCCTCATACGCCAGCCCGGTCAGGCAAATCGGGTCCGAGCCTTCCGATTCCAGCCCCATTCGCCCGATTGGGCGGGCAAATGGGCAGTCGGCGCAGTCGGCGCAGTCGGGCAGTCAGCGGGCGCAGTGGGGGCGGCTGGGGCAGGTGACAGGCAGATTCAGGCAGCTGGCAGGGCAGATGGCAGGCAGCTGGAGGTAGCTGGCAAGGCAGATGGCAGGCAGCTGCAGGCAGCTGGCAGGCAGGTGACAGGCAGCTGCAGGCAGGTCCCGTGGCCGATCCGGAGCGAGGGTCGGCCAGTCGACGATGACAAATATCAGCCAGTGGACGAGCGAGAGTCGGCGCTGGTCCTGCCCGGCTGAACGATGGTGACTACGAGCGAGCGAAGGTGAGGTGAGCAGATGGCGCAGACGTTCGACCCGATCCTGCTGCGGACATTCCTCGCGGTGGCGACGGGGTTGAGCTTCACCCGGGCCGCCGAGCAGCTCGGGCTCAGCCAGCCCACCGTCTCCCAACACGTACGTCGGCTGGAGGAGGCCGCCGGGCGGCAGCTGATCAACCGCGACACGCGCACGGTCGCGCTGACCGACAACGGCGAGGCGATGGCCGGCTTCGCCCGCTCGATCCTGGCCGTCCACGACGAGGCAGTGGCCTACTTCACCGGATCGGCCATGCGCGGCCGGCTGCGGTTCGGCGCCGCCGACGAGCTCGCGCTCAGTGAGCTGCCGACGATCCTGCGGGACTTCCGGCAGCTCTACCCTCGGATCAACTTGGAGCTGACCGTGACCCAGAGCGGCACGCTGCTGCGCCGGCTGGAGGCGAACTACCTGGACCTGGTGTTCATCAACCAGTCCGCCGACTCGGGGCGGGGTCGGTTGGTCCGCCGCGATCGCTTGGTCTGGGTGGGGCTGGAACGGATTCAGATCGAGTCCGGCCAGCCCGTGCCGGTGATCACGTACCATGCGCCGAGCCTGAGCCGGTCCGCCGCGATCACCGCGCTGCAGAGCGCCGGCCGAACGTGGCGGATCACGTGCAACACCCGGGAGATCAACGGCGTGCTGGCCGCCGCCCGGGCCGGTTTGGGCATCTGCGTGCTCGCTCAGAGCCGGGTGCCTTCCGGGCTGCACAATCTCTCCGGGCGGTTCGAGCTCCCGCTACTGCCCGACGTCGAGATGGCACTGGTCGCCAACCCCCGCTCGGCGCGCGAGCCGGTCGAGGCGCTCAGCTCCTCGATCCTCAACCTCAGGCTGACGCCGATGCAGCCCTGAGCCGGCAATCGGTCCAGTTCGTACGACTCGGTCCACCCAACTCGCTCGCCGAACTCGCTCCCCGGGCCCCACTCTGCAGAACTCACTTGGTGTGCGCCGGGCGCGGGACTACGCTTGGGCGGCTGCGGGACCACCCGCGGCCATCAGACGATGTCGCGCAATGCGCGTACGAGCACGTGAGGGTAGGGGCAGTGCCTGTTGGGAAGGTGCGGTTCTACGACGCCGACAAGGGTTTCGGCTTCTTGACCAAGGATGAGGGCGGCGACGTCTACGTGCGCTCGAGCGCGCTCCCGGACGGGGTCACCTCACTGAAGACCGGTCAGAAGGTCGAGTTCGGAGTGGTCGAGGGGCGCAAGGGCGAACAGGCCCTGTCGGTTCGGGTGCTGGAGGCTCCGCCGTCGCTGTCCAAGGCGCACCGCAAGCCCACGGACCAGATGACCGTCATCGTGGAGGACCTGATCAAGATGCTCGACGGCGTGGGCAACGGTTACCGGCGCGGCCGGTATCCAGACGCGCGCACCGGTCAGAAGGTCGCCAGCGTGCTGCGTGCGGTGGCCGACGAGCTCGAGCTCTAGGCCGACGAGGCCGGGCGTCCCGGCCTCGGGTTCCGTTCGGGTTCGAAGCTGCGTTTCGGTCGATGGCTGCGAGGATGGGTGACATGGCGACGACGACGCGTACGCGTGCAGTGAAGCTCGACCAGATCTGCGCTGACGCGGTCGATCTGGCGCGAGAGGCGGCGCTCGACGCGGCCGACATCGTGGGCGTCGGGGCGCATCTCGGGATGCATGCGGACGCCGAGCGAGTCGTCACACACAGCTTTGCCGCCGAGCACGCCGGCTATGCCGGCTGGCAGTGGTCGGTGACTTTGACCCGAGCCTCGCGCGCCAAGGTCCCGACCGTCAACGAGGTCGTCCTGGTGCCCGGCGTCGACTCCCTGCAAAGTCCGCGCTGGGTGCCGTGGGCCGAGCGGGTGCAAGCCGGCGACGTCACGCCGGGGCTGTTGATGCCCAGCCCCGACGACGACCCGCGCCTGGAGCCGGGCTTCACCGGCGGCGACAGCGCGGCGAGTCTGGAGCCGGCCGACGCGAGCCTGGCGCGAATCGTGGTGGCGGAGCTGGGACTCGGCCGAGAACGAGTGCTGACGCCGTACGGTCGTGACGACGCGGCGGAGCGCTGGATCGGCGGCGACGGCGGGCCGGACAACCAGATGACCAAGATGTCGCCCGGGGTCTGCGAGACCTGCGGGTTCTTCGTCAGGCTGCAGGGTGGCCTCGCGGGGATGTTCGGCGTCTGTGCAAACGTCTACTCCGCCGCCGACGGTCACGTCGTCAGCGTCGATCACGGTTGTGGGGCGCACTCCTCGGTCGCCGCCCAGAACCAGCCCGAGGAGCTGCCCTCCCCGGCCTGGGAAACCATCGAGTGGGACGAACCGATCTCCCTGTTCGACTGAGCACACCGCTCCTCACTCTGGGCAACCACCTCCACCTCCCGGAAAAGTGGTCACAAACAACATCGACACGCCGGTGAGAGTTGTTGTTAGCGCCCACTTTTCGGGGGACCGCGGCGCTCGCATCGGACGCGGCCGGCAGACCGGCGGCGAGGTGGCGACAGGATAGGGCCGTGCCCAAACGGTCGAAGCGTACGCAGCGTAGCGAGATCGACGACGTACGTGCCGAGGTTGCGGCGTACGTCGCCGCCGGTGCCGACGAGTCCGTCCAGCGCGTGGTCACCGCGGTCCACCGGCTGTCCCGACGTCTCACTCGGTGGTACGACGGTCAGCTCGCCGGCCATGATCTCAGCGCGGGCGAGTGGTCGGTGCTCAGCGCCCTGGGGCGGCTGGCCGGCGACGACGCCCTGACCCCCTCCCAGCTAGCGGCGGAGGGCAACATCGCGCCGTCGTCGATGACTCACCGGCTGGATCGGATGGTCGAGCGCGGGCTGATCACCCGCGACATCGATCCGACCAACCGGACGCGGGTCCTGGTCCGGCTCACCGACGCCGGCTGGCAACAGTTCGCCACCGCGATCCGAGAGGCCAACGTGGTCGAGTCGGGTCTGCTGGCCGAGCTCGACGACGAGCAGGTGGACTCGCTGGTCGGGCTGCTGGAACGGATGATCGACAATCTGGACAAGACCGAGCTCTAGCGGGTCAGATCAGTTTTCGTTTGGTGAGCGACGACTGCGGCGGAGCCAGCAGTAGCTCAGTCCGATCAGTCCGAGGACGACCCCGGTGATCGCCACCCAGAGCCACCAGCCGTCACCCGCCGCCGCCAGCCGGCCGTACTGGAGGCCGAGCACCACAGCTGCCACCGCAAACGCCGCCGTGCCGACCGTGGTCACCACGATGCCGTTCTCATCCAGGGGCGCGATCGGCGCCTGGACCAGCAGCCCGTGCACCGAAGTTTCGTGGCCGGTGCCGGCGCTTCGCTCAGCTTGTTCGGTGTCGGCGCTTCGCTCAGTCGGCCGCGAGTCGCTCATGTAACAGACACTAGCCACCTGACCCGAATGCCCTGCCGAAATCCCAATGCCCTGTCGAAATCCCTAGGATCTCCAGCATGGTCACCAAGTCTCCCAAGGCTGCGCCGATCCCGTCGCACGAGAAGCAGATCTCGACGATCGACTCCTATTTCGGGATCACCGCCCGAGGCTCGACCGTTGCTCGGGAGATCCGCGGCGGGCTGGTCACCTTCTTCACGATGGCGTACATCATCGCCCTCAACCCGCTCATCATCGGCACGGCGCCGGACGGCCAGGGCAACCTGATCGGCGGGGCGCCGTACAAGGACGCGGGCGGCGCCATCATCGGGGCGAACGTCGATCACACGATCACCATGGTCGCCGCGGCCACGGCGCTCGTCGCCGGGATCATGACCATCGGAATGGGTGTGATCGGACGCTTCCCGATCGGCATCGCCGCCGGGCTCGGCATCAACGCTCTGCTGGCGTTCAGCATCGCTCCGCGGATGACCTGGCCGCAGGCGATGGGGCTGATCGTCATCGAGGGCCTGCTGATCACCCTGCTGGTCTTCACCGGCTTCCGTACGGCGGTGTTCCGCGCCGTTCCCCGCTCGCTCCGGGTCGGCATCTCGATCGGCATCGGGCTGTTCATCGCGTTCGTCGGCCTGTTCGACGGCGGCGTCGTCCGTAAGCCGGTGGGTACGCCGCCGGTCGAACTCGGCATCAACGGGTCCCTGATCGGCTGGCCGATGCTGGTGTTCGTGATCGGGCTCTTTCTCGTCGCGATCCTGTGGGCGAAGAAGGTCAAAGGCGCGATGCTCATCTCGATCGCGGCCACCACCATCGTGGCGGTGATCATCGAGGCGATCGCCCAGATCGGACCGAAGACGGCCGAGCACGCCACCGGTTGGGCCTTGAACGTGCCGGAGTTCAACAAGATCATCGCGCTTCCCGATCTCAGCATCGTCGGTGACGTCAGCGTGTTCGGCGCGTTCGGCGCCGCCTTTTCGGGCGGGTTCGACCTGCACCTGTTCCTGCCCCTGGTGCTGCTGGTCTTCTCGCTGCTGCTGGCTGACTTCTTCGACACCATGGGCACCGTGGTTGCTGTCGGCGCCGAAGGCAACCTGCTCGACGACCGCGGACACCCGCCTCATCTCGGCGCGATCCTGGCAGTCGACTCCGTGGCCGCCGCCGCGGGTGGTCTGGGATCGGTGTCGTCGAACACGTCTTACATCGAGTCGGCCGCCGGCGTCGGCGAAGGGGCCCGGACCGGGCTGGCATCGGTGGTGACCGGCGTCGGTTTCCTGCTCGCCATGTTCTTCGCACCGCTGATCAACATCGTGCCGTCCGAGGCGGCGACCCCCGCGCTGGTCTTCGTCGGCTTCTTGATGATGAGCCAGGTCACCAAGGTGAACTGGGACGACATCGAGGACGGCCTGCCGGCCTTCTTGACCATGGCCCTGATGCCGTTCACGTTCTCCATCACGATCGGCATCGGTGCGGGCTTCATCATGTACGTCGTCCTCAAGTCAGTGCGGGGCAAGGCCCGGATGGTGCACCCGCTGATGTGGGTGGTTGCCGGCCTGTTCGTCATCTACTTCGTCCAGGGAGTCCTCACCTTCCTGGTGAGTTGAGAGGGAGAGCGGACCTACCTCAACTGAGCTTCATTGCTCCGCTCGGCAAGCCTCGCTCCGCGCTCCGCTGCGCCAAGGACCCGTCGTTCGTCACGTTCGGTGAAACGAAAAGCGTGTTTCACCGAACGCTCCTGCACTCCGGGCCGCGCAGCGTCGGTGCAGGTCGGGTCGCAACCATCTGGCTCCGCTCGGCAATCCTCGCTCCGCCGTGTACATAGCACTTGTATTTAGCATTGCGAAGTAATATCCTCGGAGGCGTGAACACGCATGACCTGACGAGTACGCCCGGGCTGGCGAGCGCTCTGCGCACGACCACCCTGCGGCTGGCCCGTCGACTTCGCCAGATGCGTGCCGACGATCTGGAGCTGACGGGGAGCCAGCTGTCCGCGATGGGCAGCCTGCTCAACCACGGCGACCAGCTGATGGGTGAGCTCGCCGGTCTGGAACGGATCCAGCCGCCGTCGATGACCCGGATCGTCAACGGGCTCGAGGAGCGCGGAATGGTGGTCCGCAAGCCGTCGGAGCGTGATCGACGGCAGTGCGTCGTCGCGTTGACCGATGCCGGCCGGGACGTGCTGCTCGCCAACCGGCGCCGCCGCGACGAGTGGCTTGCCCGGCAGATCGAGCAGCTGACCGACGACGATCAGGAGACGCTCCGGCGTGCCGTGGTGATCCTCGACCGGATCCACAACGCGTGAGTCTCGACTCCCGCGCCCGGTCCGGCGAAGAGCTGGACGAGGCGATCGACGGCGATCTCGCCGCCGACACCCAGACCGCGGCAGACCAGACAGCGGCAAGCCCGACAGCGGCAAGCCCGACAGCGGCCGGATCGCCGGAGCAGCCCGAGTTCCCGAAGCACCCGAAGCCACTCAGGCCGCCGCGCCCCCGGATGTTCGCCGCGCTGAGCGTGCCGAACTACCGGATCTGGATGGCCGGCGCCTTCGTCTCCAACATCGGCACCTGGATGCAGCGGGTCGCCCAGGACTGGTTCGTGCTCGAGCTGTCCGGCGGCTCCGGCGTAGCGGTCGGCATCACGACCGCACTGCAGTTCCTGCCGATGCTGCTGCTGTCCCCGATCGGCGGGTTGGTCGCGGACCGGTTCTCCAAACGTTCCGTGCTCAAGGTGACCCAGTTCTGGCTGGCCGGCTGCGCGGCTCTGCTCGGCATCCTGGCGGTCACCGGCGTCGCCCAGACCTGGCAGGTGTACGTCTGTGCCTTCCTGTTCGGGATCGGCACCGCGTTCGACAACCCGGCGCGACAGAGCTTCGTCTCCGAGGTGGTCGGTGGTCCGCTGCTCCCGAATGCGATCGCTCTCAACTCGGCGACGTTCCACGGCGCCCGGATCATCGGCCCGGCCGTGGCCGGTCTGGTCATCGCGGCCTTCGGATCGGGCTGGGCGATCCTGTCCAACGCGGTGACGTACGCCGCCTTCATCGTCGCGCTCGTCGCGATGGATGGTCGAGCGCTCCAACCGCCACCGATCGTGCTCAAGGCGAAGCGCCAGATCCGGGAGGGAGTCGCCTACGTCCGCGGTCGACCCGACATCCTGCTCGTCATGCTGGTCGCCTTCTGCGTCGGCACCTTCGGGATGAACTTCCAGCTCACGTCCGCGCTGATGGCCCAGCAGGAGTTCCACCGCGGAGCGGAGCAGTACGGCATCCTCGGCACGTTCATGGCCGTCGGTTCGCTGGCGGGTGCGTTGCTGGCGGCTCGGCGCACGTCGGCCCCGTCGGGTCGCTACGTGGTGACGGCCGCGCTGATCTTCGGGGCCCTCGAGATCGTGTCCGGGCTGATGCCGACGTACTGGGCCTTCGCCGCCTCCTTGCCGGCGCTCGGCCTTGCCACCCTGCTCACCCTCACCGCGTCCAACGCGTCAGTCCAGATGGGCGTCGACCCGCTGCTGCGCGGCCGGGTGATGGCCCTGTACGCGATGGTGCTGATGGGCGGTACGCCCGTCGGCGCACCGGTGATCGGCTGGATCGGGCAGGTGTTCGGGCCGCGTTGGACGCTGATCGGCGGCGGCGCGCTCACCATCCTCGGGGTGCTCGCAGTCGCTGTCTGGCTGTTGCCCAAGGTCTCGGCATCAGCCAGCGACCGGGCCCTCTAGGTTTCCGTCGATTCCGGGGGCATTTCGGCGAGGGGTCTGCGTCGGTCAGTCGTCGCCGAACGCCTCGCGCAGCTTGGCCTCTTCGTCATCGGACAGGTTGGTGTAGATCAGCTCCATCTCGGTGCCGATGAACCGCTGCCGGACGCGATCCTGGACGGCGCTGGAGGTGAGCAGGAACAGCGCGGACGTGCCGGGCGTGACGGACAGCTTCACCTTCTTGATGAAGTCGTCGTCGATGCCGACGTCGCGCAGGGCGCCGGCTCCCGCACCCGCGGCTGCACCGACGGCCAGTCCCAGGAACGGGATGAAGAACAGCAGGCCGAACAGGAAGCCCCAGAAGGCGCCGCCGAGTGAGTACTTGCCGACGAAGTCCTGGAGCTGATGGGTCTTCGGCTTCTTCTGACCTTCTGGCCACTCGACGTACGCCGCGTCCTGCAGCGCGATCAGGCCTTCGTTGTTCAGGTCCTTGACGGTACGCAACGCCTGCGCGGCGCCCTGCGGCTTCTCGAACTTCCAGACGCTCAGTGTGGCCACGGATGCTCCTTGTGCTCAGACGGATGTGCTCCTCCAGATCGTGCCACCACCGCACGCTCCCGTCACCGGCGGCCCGGTCGGTTCACCCCGGGCGGGTGACAGCATTCGAAGCCAGTCGGAGACAGCGTCCCTGCTGATCACGCTGTGTATCGTCGAGCTGCTCGGCTTGCCGAGCGCCCGGCCAAACGGCAAGGAGGTCACGAGTGAACCAGCCCATCGTCACCGTTCGTGGCGAAGCCACCCGCGAGGTGGAACCCGAGCTGGCGACCCTCTCCGCCAGTGTCTCGGCCAGCGGCGCGTCGGCCGAGCAGGTCACCGCCGATCTGGCCGCCGGGAGCGAGCAGCTCGCAGCCGTCGTGGAACGCTTTGCCGTCGCCGTCGAGCGCTCCACCAGTTCCGGCCTGTACGTCCACCCGGTCACCGATCGGCGCAACGCCACCAAGATCACCGGCTACCGCGGGACCAACACGTGCCAGATCATGGTGCACGACTTCGCGCTGCTGTCGGACCTGGTGCTGGCGCTCAGCGCCGTCCCGCGGGCCGAGCTGTCCGGCCCCTGGTGGTCGCTCCGGCCGGATGCCGCGGCCTATCGCGACGTACGGCTGGATGCCATCGCCGAGGGCCGCCGACGGGCGGATGACTACGCTGCGGCGTTCGGAGCCCAGGTGGCCGATCTGCTCGAGATCTCCGACACCGGCGGCGGCTTCGACGCTCCGATGGCGCGGGGGATGGCGTTCGCGGCGTCGGCCAAGGGCGGGGCGGCCGAAGCGGCGTTCGACTTCGAGCCACAGCCCCAGACGGTGTCCGGTCAGGTCACGCTGCGGTTCACGATGACCTCTCCCGCTCCCGAGAGCTGACCGTCGTCTCAGTGCGGTAACAATCAGCCGCTAGATTCTCGACCATGTTTGCCAAGGTCTTGGTCGCCAACCGGGGAGAGATCGCGGTACGGGCGTTTCGTGCTGCCTACGAGCTCGGCGCCGCCACTGTCGCGGTCTACCCCTACGAGGACCGCAACGCCGTCCACCGGATCAAGGCCGACGAGGCGTACGAGATCGGCGAGCGCGGCCACCCGGTCCGGGCCTATCTCGACGTCGACAGCATCGTCTCGGCGGCTGTCCGCTGCGGGGCCGACGCGATCTATCCCGGCTATGGCTTCCTGAGTGAGAACCCTGACCTCGCGCGCGCGTGCGTCGACGCGGGGATCGCGTTCATCGGACCGCCGGCCGAGGTGCTGGAGCTCGCCGGCAACAAGGTACGAGCGCTGCAGGCCGCGAAGGAGGCCGGCATCCCGACGCTGCGGTCCACTCCGCCGTCCGCCGATCTGGATGAGCTGGTCGCAGGGGCGGAGGAGATCGGTTTCCCCGTCTTCGTGAAGGCCGTCGCCGGTGGCGGCGGCCGCGGCATGCGGCGGGTCGACGACCCGTCGAAGCTGCGCGAGCTGACCGAGGCCGCGATGCGCGAAGCGGAGGGCGCCTTCGGCGACCCGACGGCGTTCATCGAGCAGGCCGTCGGCCGACCGCGGCACATCGAGGTGCAGATCCTGGCCGATCAGGGCGGTGCCGTATTGCACCTGTTCGAGCGGGACTGCTCGATCCAGCGCCGGCACCAGAAGGTCATCGAGATCGCGCCGGCGCCGAACATCTCCGAGGAGCTGCGAGCGGCGCTGTGCGCGGATGCGGTGAAGTTCGCGGAGTCGATCAACTACTCCTGCGCCGGAACCGTGGAGTTCCTGGTCGAGACCGTGGGCGAGCGGGCCGGTCAGCACGTCTTCATCGAGATGAACCCGCGGATCCAGGTCGAGCACACGGTGACCGAGGAGATCAGCGACGTGGACCTCGTCCAGTCGCAGATGCTGATCGCCTCCGGCTCGTCGCTGGCCGATCTCGGCCTGTCCCAGGACAAGGTGCGGATCAACGGCGCCGCGCTGCAGTGCCGGATCACCACCGAGGACCCGGCCAACGGCTTCCGCCCGGATACCGGCACGATCACCGCGTACCGGTCCGCCGGCGGTGCCGGCGTCCGGCTGGACGGCGGCACCGTCGACACCGGCGTGGAGATCAGCGCACATTTCGACTCGATGCTGGTCAAGCTGACCTGCCGCGGCCGTACGTTCCAAGCAGCTGTCGCCCGCGCCCGGCGAGCGCTGGCGGAGTTCAGGATCCGTGGCGTCAGCACGAACATCCCGTTCCTGCAGTCGGTGCTCGAGGACCCGGACTTCATCGCCGGCGACGTGTCCACCGCCTTCATCGAGCAACGACCCGGGCTGCTGACCACCCATGCGCCGGCCGACCGCGGCACCCGGCTGCTGCGCTGGCTGGCCGAAGTGACGGTCAACGAGCCCAACGGCAAGGCGCCGACCCTGCTGGATCCGAAGGCGAAGCTGCCGGCCGGGGTGAACCTCTCCGAGCCGTCACCGGCCGGCTCGCGGCAACGGCTGCTCGAGCTCGGCCCGGACGGGTTCGCGGCCGATCTGCGGGCGAGGACCAATGTCGAGGTCACCGACACCACCTTCCGCGACGCTCACCAGTCGTTGCTCGCTACCCGGGTGCGGACCAAGGACCTGCTCCGAGTGGCACCGTACGTCGGCCGGATGACACCGGAGCTGCTCAGCGTCGAGTGCTGGGGCGGGGCGACGTACGACGTGGCGCTGCGGTTCCTCAACGAGGACCCGTGGGAGCGCCTCGCGGCGCTGCGCTACAACATGCCGGGGCTGTGTCTGCAGATGCTGCTGCGCGGCCGGAACACGGTCGGCTACACGCCGTATCCCACCAAGGTGACGACGTCCTTCGTCGCCGAGGCGGCCGAGACCGGCATCGACATCTTCCGGATCTTCGACGCGCTCAACGACATCGAGCAGATGCGTCCCGCGATCGACGCGGTCCGCGAGACAGGCACGACGATCGCCGAGGTCGCGCTCTGCTACACCGCGGACCTGAACGATCCGGGCGAGACCCTGTACACGCTGGACTACTACCTGCGCCTCGCCGAGCAGATCGTCGAGGCGGGCGCCCACGTCCTGGCGATCAAGGACATGGCCGGACTGCTCCGCCCGCCCGCCGCGAAGAAGCTGGTGACGGCACTGCGCGAGCGGTTCGACCTGCCGGTCCACCTGCACACCCACGACACGGCGGGCGGTCAGCTGGCGACCCTGCTAGCCGCGGTCGACGCCGGGGTGGACGCGGTCGACGTCGCGTCAGCGCCGATGGCGGCAACGACCTCTCAGCCGCCGGCCTCTGCGCTGGTAGCGGCGCTGGCCAACACCGAGCGGTCGACGAACCTCGACCTGCGCGCGGTGATGGACCTGGAGCCGTACTGGGAGGCCGTTCGCAAGATCTACGCGCCGTTCGAGTCCGGGCTGCCGTCGCCGACCGGGCGGGTGTACGACCACGAGATCCCGGGCGGGCAGCTGTCCAACCTGCGCCAACAGGCGATCGCGCTGGGCCTGGGGGAGAAGTTCGAGGCGATCGAGGCGATGTACGCCGCCGCGTCGCGGATCCTCGGCCGGCCAACCAAGGTCACCCCGTCGTCGAAGGTGGTCGGCGACCTGGCGCTGCAGCTCGTCGCCGCTGGCGCCGACCCGGACGATTTCGCGGAGAATCCGCAGAACTACGACATCCCGGACTCCGTGATCGGCTTCCTCGGCGGTGAGCTGGGCGACCCACCCGGCGGCTGGCCGGAGCCTTTCCGCAGCAAGGCGCTGCAGGGTCGGACCGTGCCGTTGCGGGAGACCGAGCTGTCCGCGGAAGACTCGGCGGCCTTGGACGAGTCCGGTCGTGGGCGCCAGGAGACCCTGAACCGGCTGCTGTTCCCGGGGCCGACGAAGGAGTTCATGTCCGCCCGGGAGACGTACGGCCGGGTCGGGCGCCTGGACACCCTGGACTACCTGTACGGGCTGCGCCCCGGCGACGAGCACACCGTGCCGCTCGGCCGCGGCGTCAGTCTGATCCTGGGCCTGGAGGCGATCGGGTCGCCGGACGAGCGCGGCATGCGCACCGTGATGTGCACGATCAACGGCCAGCTACGCCCGATCCGGGTGCGCGACACCTCGATCAAGGTCGACGTGAAGGTCGCCGAGAAGGCCGACCCGGGCAATCCGGGACACGTCGCGGCCCCGTTCGCCGGCGTGGTCTCGGTCGGGGTTGCCGAGGGTGACCAGGTCGAGGACGGCGCGACGGTGGCGACCATCGAGGCCATGAAGATGGAGGCAGCGATCACCGCCACCAAGTCCGGCACGGTTCAGCGTCTTGCCCTCGGGTCGATCCAGCAGGTCGAAGGCGGCGACCTGGTGCTCGTCATTTCTTGAGCGTCTCGCGTCCCTGACCTCGCCTCCCCGAAAACTGGTCACCAACAACAACGACACGCCGACGGAAGTTGTTGTTTGTGACCACTTTTCGGGGACGTAAGGCGAAGCGTCGGTGGGTGCCGGCCACTGATCGGCGGGGCGCGCGCTTAGCCGGCGTAGAAGCCGACCAGGTCCGGTGTTGGCCGGCCGAGCTGCCGGGCGACCTCGGACCACGGCACGAACCCGTCGAGCCAGACGACCAGTGCGGCGACCAGCTCCTGCTGGTCCTGCGTCTTCAGCTCGGCCATCGCGGTGCGGTAGGCGCTCGCCATCATCAGCGCCTTCTCGTACGGGTGCCAGCCGACCGTCAGACCGGTGACCGGCAGCAGTCCGACGCTGGTCGTGGAGTTCAGGAGGTGTCGCAGACCCACCGCCGCGGATACTCCGCCCCGCGCCAGGGCGAAGTCCAGATCGTCCATCTGGGTGGCGGTGAGCTCGAGCTTCGTCGATCCCCACGCCATGCCCTGGACGAGCACCTCCAGCACGCGCCAGGTCGCCCCGGCCCGTTCGGGCGGCACGTACGCACCGGCGAGCAGCACCTGCACGTCATGCGGCTCGGGATCGGTCGGCGAGACGACCGGTGCGGCCGGCACCCGGCGGAAGATCGGGCCGAGCCGGGACAGCAGGCCACCGGATCGCGCCCCGACGGGTTCCGGGGCCAGGGCCTGCTGCGCGAGACCGTGCAGGTGCGCTGCGTACGCCTCGTCGGCGCCAACCATGCCGCGCATCTCGTCGATGCCGACGGCGTACAGCCGGAGCTCGCCCATGACAGAACCGTAGCCGAGGCTCCGCCTATTCTGAGCGCATGAATCCCCGGACCCGACGTCTCATCGTGTCCGGGGTGCTGGCAGCCATGCTGCTGATCGTGCTGGTCACGGCTGTCGTCCGCTCGACCCGCTGAGCTCGGCTCATCTGCCCTGAGCCTGTCGAGTGTGCCCCTGAGCCTGTCGAATGTGCCCCCTGAGCCCGTCGAGTGTGCCCGGAGCCTGTCGAAGGGCCAGCCTCCGTCCTATCCGCCGCCCCATGCCGCGGTCGCACCGGCGTGGCCGATTCGGACGACCTGGACGATGCAGACGATCCCGAACACGATGCTCACGACCGACCCGATGATCAACATCAGCCGACCTCTCGGGTTCTCCGCGGTCACCAGCCGCTGGCCGAGGTAGACCAGAACGACGCCGACCAGCAGCCCGACGGTCCACCACAAGAGCGTGCCGCCGAGCGCCTCGTGTCTCTGCAGCGCTGGGGAGGGGTTCGCGAAACGCTTGCTGAAATCCTCGCCGGCCTCCTGGGTGACGAATGTCAAGATCGGTGCTGCGATCGCGGCTGCCAGCACCAGCTCGGAGTAACGCAGCCGTGCCCACTTCAGCAGCGAGATCACGATCGCGCCGAGAGCTGCGAGCGGAACGATGACGACCGTGGCGTGAAGGATGAGCGGGTGCAGGGGTAGCCCGAGGATCTCCATGGCAAAACTCAACCATCCTTCTCTGTGTGTAGCTGCCGATGCAGGCGTTGTCGGGATGTGGCGACGTCCGACGAACTTCGCGGGCACAACCACGAGCCTCCGGTCCGACGACCAGACGTCGCGTACGCTCCCACGTGGAAGAACGACGAAAGGTTCACCCACGACGATGGTTCGGTCGCGAAGGGGCGCCCGGGGGGCGGCCGCTCTCATCCTTGCCCTGCTGGCCTCGCTCTGGGCTCCCGCGCTCGCCGCGGCCGAGGACAAGGTGGCGTTCACCATCACCGATCCTCGGATCACCGAGTCCTCCGGACTGGTTCGCAACTCCGGTCACGACGGCTACTGGACCGTGAACGACTCGGGTGACGGTGGTGTCGTCTATGCGCTGGACCCCAAGGGCAAGGTGACCGGCAGCTTCCGGTACGCAGCCAGCCCGACCGATGTCGAGGCACTCGCCCGCTTCGGCAAGCGCCTCTACGTCGCCGACATCGGCGACAACGCGAAGAAGCGCGATTTCGTCACGGTCTACTACTTCAGCGATCCGCCCACGGACGGCAGCACGGTGAAGTTCAGGTCGTACGACTTCGCCTATCCCGATGGCGCCCACGACGCCGAGACACTGCTCGTCGACGCGGCCGGCCGGCTCTACATCGTGACCAAGGACAAGAAGGGTGCGATCTACTCAGCACCAGGCGTGCCATCGCGAACCGCCTTGAACCGGCTGGTCAAGGTCGGCAAGGCGCCGGCGTACGTGACCGACGGCGTCTTCATGGGCAACAACGAGCAGATCGCTCTGCGGACGTACGTCTCGGTGATCATGGTCGATGCGATCAGCTACGAGACCACGGGTCAGTCGGCGGCTCCGCTGCAGCCCCAGGGCGAGACGATCGCGCTCAGCTCCGAAGGGAAGAGACTGCTGCTCGGCAGCGAGGGCAGCCCGTCGACGACGTACGTCGTTCCGGTGCCGACGAAGGACGCAAAGGTGCCGAAGGCGGCCGCCACCCCGCCCGCCGATCCCTCGGCCAGCCCGAGCGCCTCGCAGTCGGCCATCGGACAGCGATGACGGCAGCACCGACCCCGACGTCGACGAGAGCTCGAGCGCGGTCAGCGGGCGGGGCACGATGCTGGCGCTGGGTCTGGCCGCTGCCGTTGCGGTCGCTGCCGGCGTCGTCGTCGCGGTCGTTCGCCGCCCCTGACCCGCACCTGCATTCCTGCCCGGTGCCATCCCCGAAAACTGGTCGCTAACCACACCGACACGCCGATGACAGTTGTTGTTGGTGACCACTTTTCGGGGAGTGGGCCGGCCGGGACGAGACTGAGGCCATGGATCTTGCCGCCGAACGCATCGACTACCTGGGTCGACACCTGACCGAGTCCGAGGTGCCGGCGGACCCGCTCAGCCTGTTCCAGGCCTGGTTGGCCGACGCGTTCGCTGCCAAGGAGACCGGGGCGCTGCCCGAGCCGACGGCCATGGTCGTCTCCACGGTCGACGGCGATCGGCCCAGCTCGCGGACCGTTCTGCTCAAGGATGCCGACGCCAGCGGGTTCGTCTTCTTCACCAACTACGAGTCCCGGAAGGGCCGCGAGCTGGCCGACAACCCGGCGGTCGCACTCCTCTTCGGCTGGTACGCCTTGCAGCGGCAGGTGCGGGTCGAGGGATCGGCATCGCGAGTGGACCGGGCCGAGTCGGAGGCGTACTTCGCCACCCGTCCTCGTGGTTCCCAGCTCGGAGCCTGGGCATCGGCGCAGTCGAGCGAGGTCCCCTCGGCGGAGACGTTGACCGCGAGCTATCGAGTGGCCGAGGAGCGGTTCGGTGACGGCGAGGTGCCCTGCCCGCCACACTGGGGTGGCTTCCGGGTCGCGCCCGAGACGATCGAGTTCTGGCAGGGGCAGCCGTCTCGGATGCACGATCGGCTGCTCTACCGGCGGGCAGCGGAGAACTGGACACTCACCCGCCTCGCCCCGTGACCCCGCTGCACGCCCTGAGCCTGTCGAAGGGCCGCTCAGGCGAGCTCGTTCAGCTCGATCTCGATCGACAGGAACTGTTCCGGGAACTTCTCGAGGACGGCCTGTCGCGGATCGGGGACGGGATAGACCCGGTCCATGGCCAGCCTGCGGAGCACATCCAGTCTCGGGTCGGCCAGCACGGCATCGACGCTTGCCCGATCGCCGCCGGTCGCCAGCGCTGCCAGTCGATCCGCCCTCGGCAGCACGAGCGCGACCATCAGCTCGGCCGCGGTCTCGCCGAGTTTTCGCGCTTGATTGCCACGCCGCCGGGCGTAGCGCTGCTGGGACCAGCCGCCGGCCTTGGTCCGGCCCTGGACGTACGCCGTCTCGATCTTGGATGCCACGAGTCGCCGACCCTCGAACACTCCGACCGCGACGCCGCCGCGACGGATGAGCAGGGCGCCGACCGTACGTTCCGACGCTGCGTGGGCGACCAGACCGCCCAGTGTCGTCTCGAGGAGGGGTGGGAAAGGAACGTGCACCGCGGCAGTCGCGCCGTCCTCCGCCGTGAGCTGCACCGAGTTCGCGTCGGCCGCGACCGCGGTCGGACCGTGTCGCTCGGCGAAGCCGGTCAGCCAGCGTTCGAGCCGGGCGGCATCGACCGTGACCGTCCGCATCTGCTGCCCCCTCTGCGCGACGGCCCGTCGCCTTGCTCCGAAAATCGCCGTGCAACGGAAATGGACAAACCCGCGAGCTTTCGCCCTCGCCACCAGGTTCGGTGACGAACGACGGCCGGGGGACAACTCCGGCACTCGCGGGTTCGGGTGTTGGCTGTGGATTAGCCGGCCGCCAGGCGACCAGTTCACACAGGTGCGGCGGCTAGCTGGCCGTCACC
Source organism: uncultured Actinomycetota bacterium (assembly GCA_963797165.1). Classification (GTDB taxonomy): domain Bacteria; phylum Actinomycetota; class Actinomycetes; order Propionibacteriales; family Propionibacteriaceae; genus Microlunatus. Next base: position 2,640,532 of record CAWCOM010000001.1, on the reverse strand, counting down.
TCACATGTCCAAGAGTCACTCATTCCTCGGACCACCTCCTTTCCGTGTGCCACAAACGTATGCGCGCGATCAAGGGTCGGTCAATGGGGTTTTCAGGTCGATATCTGCTGCAGATCGCTCGGAGCTGTGCCCAGGGGCTCAGACGAGGATGACCTCGATGCCGGTGTCTCTGATCTCCTTCAGCAGCGCTGGCTCCACGGCGTCGTCGGTGATCAACCCTGTCACCTCGGAGAGCCGGCAGATCCGGAAGAAGCCCACCTCGCCGAGCTTGGAGGAGTCCGCGACGACGTAGCTTCGCTTCGCCTGGGTGACCATCACCCGGTTGACCGGTGCTTCCGCTTCGTCGGCGATGGTGATGCCGCCGCCGGCGTCGACGCCGGTGGCTCCGAGGAAGCAGATGTCGCTGGTCAGCTGTCCCATCGTGTCCCCGGCCAGCGAGCCGACCAGCTCGTAGCTCTGTGGCCGCGCGACCCCGCCGCAGACGACGATCTTGATGAACGGCCGGACGGTCAGCTCGGTCGCGATGTTCAGTGCATTGGTCACGACGGTGACACCGCTGTGCAGCGCCCCCGACGTCGCGATCGCGCGCGCCACCTCGACGGTGGTCGTGCCGCCGTTCAGCGCGACGACGCAGCCCGGCCACAGCATGGCCGCTGCCCGTTCGGCGATCTTCGACTTCGCCGGGTGCCGGCCGATGGCCTTGTATCGCATCGGCAGGTCGTAGCTCGTGCTGTTGGGCACGGCTCCGCCATGGGTACGAGACAGGAGCTGTTGATCCGCCAGATGGTCCAGGTCGCGGCGGATTGTCGCCGTCGAGACCGAGAAGGCCTCCGCCGCCTCGTCGACATCGATCCGACCCGCGCCGACCAGCAGCTCCAAGATGGCGGCCAGACGTTCGGCACGGGTCATGTTCCGCATGATATGTTCATATCTGCTCGTTTGATGCCATAAACGTGCATTATTTTCACAAATCATGCGTGTGTCGTGCTTCGGTGCTCTGACCCGTCAGTCGCCCGACGACGCTCGCAGTAGACAGACCAAGGAGCGCAATGACGCCGTACGTCTCCTCCGAGATCGCCAGTCAGCCACAGTGCTGGCGGCGCGCGGGCGACCTGGCCCGCACGGCTCCCGCCGGCCTGCCGGTCGACGGTGAACGGGTCGCGTTCGTCGGCTGCGGCACTTCCTGGTTCGTCGGACAGGCGCTCGCGTCGCTCCGCGAGTCGGGGGGCCGGGGCGAGTCCGACGCATTCACGGCGACCGAAGTGCCGGCCCGGGCCTACGACCGCGTGATCGCCCTGACCCGGTCCGGAACGACGTCGGAGGTGATCGACGTGTTGACCCGGCTCCGGGGTCGGGTGCCGACCACCGTTGTGCTCGGCGACCTGGACACACCCGCGGCGACCGCCGCCGACACCGTGATCGACCTGTCCTTCGCCGACGAGAAGTCCGTCGTGCAGACCAGGTTCGCCACCTCGACGCTGGCGCTGTTCCGAGCGTGCTGGGGTGAGGATGTCGACGCGCTCGCAGACCAAGTCACGTCGGTCCTGGAGGAGTCGCTGCCCGGCGCGGCCCTCGGCGTCGACCAGCTCACCTTCCTCGGCCGCGGCTGGACGATCGGGATCGCCAACGAGGCGGCCCTGAAGTTCCGCGAGTCGTCCTCGAGCTGGGCCGAGGCCTACCCGGCGTACGACTACCGCCACGGCCCGATCGCCATCGCCCAACCCGGACGCGCCGTCTGGATGTTCGGCGAGCCGCCGGTCGGGCTGTCGGCCGACGTGGCGGCCACCGGGGCCGGCTTCGTGCACCACGATCGCGACGCCTTGGTGGACCTGGTCCTGGCGCAGCGAGTCGCAGTCCAGCGCGCTCTCGATCTCGGCCTCGATCCGGACCGTCCTCGCAGTCTGACCCGCTCGGTCATCCTGGTCTGATGGATGACGAGCCTGGGGTCGTGCTGGCGGTCGACATCGGCGGCACACTGACCAAGCTGGCCTGGGCGCGACCCGACGGCCGGCTCGGACCTGAGCCGGTGAGTCGGGTGCCGACGCAGCGTCAGGGCGAGTCGGTCTCCGTGGCCTGGCTGGCCGAGCTGATCGGCCAGCACGCCGCAACCCGCGACAACGTCGAAGGATTCGGTGTCGTCGCGCCGGGGATCGTGGATGCCGCGGCCGGGGTGGTCCGGGTCGCGCCGAATCTCGGCTGGCGGGAGGTGCCGCTCCGCGATCGGCTGGAGGAGCTCAGCGGATTGTCCGGCGCCGTCGGCCACGACGTGCGAACGGCCGGGCTGGCCGAGTGGCGGCTGCACCAGCCGGCGCAGACCGATCTGTTGTTCGTCGCACTCGGCACCGGTATCGCGGGTGCGCCCGTGGTCGACGGCCGGTTGCTGGAGGCGGGCGGGTACGCGGGGGAGATCGGCCACTGGTCTGTCGCCGAGGCGGCCGGTCGCCGGTGTGCCTGCGGACGTACGGCCTGCCTGGAGACCGTCTCCTCGGCTGCCGGGATCATTCGGGAGTACGCCCGAGCCGGTGGGTCTGCGGCGAGCGCCCAAGAGGTGGCGGATCTGGCTCGGAGCGGTCACCAGGCCGCCCTCGACACCTTCGCCCGGGCTGCAGCCGCCATGGCCGAGGCGTTCGGCCGGTATCTCACCTTGCTCGGACCGCGGCTGATCGTCCTCGGCGGCGGCTTGTCGGCGGCGGCCGACCTACTGATTCCACCGATCACCGCGGTGATCAGGGCAAACCTCACGTTCGAGCTCGAACCGCAGATCGTCCGCGCCGGACTGGGCGCCGACGCCGGGGTGATCGGCGCCGGGATGCTCGGCTGGGACCGGGTCGGGCGGCCCAGGAGAAGTGCTGGAGGAGAAGTGGCGGACAGGGTATGAATGAGCCGGGATGAGCGAGCCGGGATGAGTGAGCAGTGGCTGCTGGCCGATCACGTGGTGACCGGTGACCGCGTGCTCGACCAGGCGTACGTCGTCGTCCGGGACGGGCGGATCGCCGACGTCGTTCCGCCCGAGTCCGGCTCGGACACTCGGCCGCTCGAACCGAAGGCTGCCGGGGCCGACAGCCAACGCCTCGGGGGCTGGCTCGTGCCCGGGTTCGTCGATACCCACAACCACGGCGGCGGTGGTGCCGACTTCGCGACCACAGATCCAGACGAGGTCCGACGGGCCTTGGCGTTCCACCTCGCGCACGGCACGACCACGACGCTCGCGAGCCTGGTGACTGCAGCACCGGAGACCTACGACGAGCAGCTCGCGACCCTCGCCCCGCTGGTGGCCGCCGGTGAGCTGGCCGGCGTTCACCTCGAGGGACCGTTCCTGTCGCCGGAGCAACCTGGCGCCCACGACCCCGCGCTGCTGGCCCAGCCGAGTGCCGACGCCGTCCAGCGGCTGATCGACGCCGGAGACGGCTCGATCCGGATGATGACGCTGGCTCCGGAGCTGCCCGGCGGGCTGGTTGCGATCGAACGCCTGGTCGACGCCGGTGTGGTGGTCGCCTTCGGTCACAGCGACGCCGACGAAGCGGTGGTACGCGATGCCATCACGGCGGGAGCGCGGGTGGCCACTCACCTGTTCAACGCGATGCGTCCGATCCACCACCGTGAGCCGGGCCCGGTGCCGCGGCTGCTGACCGACCCGCGGGTCACCGTGGAGATGATCTGCGACGGCTTCCACCTGCACCCGGACGTGATCACCATGGTGGTGGACACGGCGGGCCCGGCGCGGGTCGCTCTGGTGACCGATGCCATGCTTGCCGCCGGCGCTGCGGACGGCCGCTATCGGTTGGGCAGCCTCGCGGTGGAGGTCAGCGACGGGCAGGCGCGGCTGATCGACACCGACGGCAGCCTCGGCTCGATCGCCGGCTCGACCTTGACGATGGGCGCCGCGTTCGAGCTCGTTGTCGGTCTCGGTATCCCGATCGTCGATGCTGCCCTGATGGCCGCGACGACACCGGCGATCCGGCACGGATTCGGCGAGGTGGGGGTGATCGAGGCCGGCCGGCGGGCGGACTTCTGCCTCGTCGACGATGCCGGCCGCCTCCAACGCGTGATGCGAGCAGGCTGCTGGGTCTGAGCCGCGTTGCCGGCGACTGGGGTCTCGCGGTCACGAAACCCGATGGGCTAGCCACCGCGCTTCACCACGTCGTATCGATCGAGGGCCTCCTTCCGCTCCGCGGCGTGGTCGACGATCGGTTCCGGATAGCCAGCCGGGACTCCACCGGGCGCCGACCAGGGCTCATGGATGTGCTCGTCGGCAACGTCGGCGAGCTCGGGGACGAAGCGACGGATGTACGTCCCGGCCGGGTCGAACTTCTTCGCCTGCGTGGTTGGGTTGAACACCCGGAAGTACGGCGCCGCATCGGTCCCGCAGCCGGCCACCCACTGCCAGTTCAGCTGGTTCTGGGCGATGTCGCCGTCGCGGAGACGCTCCATGAACCAGTGCGCGCCGTGCCACCAGCCGACATGCAGATCCTTGATCAAGAAGGACGCCACCACCATCCGCACCCGGTTGTGCATCCAGCCCTCCGCCAGCAGCTGTCGCATGCCCGCATCGACCAGCGGATACCCGGTCCGGCCGTGCTGCCAGGCCGCCAGTCGATCCGCCGCGCGCTTGGTCTTCGCCGGCTCGTCGGTCGGCATCCGGATGAACTCGGGACGAATCGGCTGGCTGACCGCGTCCGGCCGGTGGAACAGCACGTCGGCGAAGAAGTCGCGCCAGGCCAGCTGTCGGGTGAGTGCGGCGGCGCCCTTCGAGCGCCGCGAACCCAGGTCCGCCAACAGGGTGCGCGGGTGGACATGACCCCAGCGCAGGGCGATCGACAGGTGCGACGTCGCATCCGCGCCGGGATCGTCGTGCAGGTCGGCATAGTCGGCGACCCCGCCCGAGCCGGACTCCAGCCAGGAGTGCCACCGACGCAGGGCGACCTCCTCGCCGGCCTGCTGGACCAGCTCCGGGTCGGCGTCGACCTGGCTCCGGTGGTCGGCCTGCAGCCAGTCCACGTCGGCGAGTCGGAGACTGGGTGCGGGGGAGTGCACACCGCGGTCGGTCCAGGCCCGGAAGAACGGGGTGAACACCTGGAACGGGCTCCCGGAACCGTTCAGCAGCGCTCCCGGTGCCACGCCGTACGGCGAGCCGGTGGCCGTCAGCGGGACATCTCGCTTGGCCAGCTCCGCGGCGACCCGGCCGTCGCGGCGACGGCCGTACGGGCCGAAGTCGGCGCTGACGTGCACCGCGCTCGCATCGAGCCTCTTGGCCAGCCGGGGGATGACGACGGTGGGCTTGCCGGTCACGACGCTCAGGCCGGGTCCTCCCCGCTCGCGTAGGTCCGCGTCCAGGACGTGCAGCGCGGCGTGTAGCCAGGCCGTCCGCACCGGGCCCGCACTGGCCAGCAGCGACTGGTCGAGGACGAACAACGGCAGCACGGCCGCGCCCTCGTGGCAGGCCGCCCCCAGGGCCGGATTGTCGCGCAGGCGGAGGTCGCGTCGGACCCACCAGATCGTCGGTTTCTGTTCTGGAGCCATGATCTAGTCTTGCAGCGGCCCCTGACAGTTCCTCTGTTCCGGGGAAGCGGCCCGACGTCCGGGCCCGTCCGAGACCGCACCGAGCGGAGAAGAAGGCGTCGTGAGCGACCTGATCGACACCACCGAGATGTATCTGCGCACGATCTACGAGCTGGAAGAGGAGGGCATCGTCCCGCTCCGGGCGCGGATCGCAGAGCGGTTGCATCAGAGCGGGCCGACCGTCTCCCAGACCGTGGCCCGGATGGAGCGCGACAACCTGGTGCAGGTCCAGGGCGATCGGCACCTGGAGCTGACCGACGAAGGTCGCGCGCGGGCGACCCGGGTGATGCGCAAGCACCGGCTCGCCGAGCGTCTCCTGATCGACGTCATCGGGCTCGACTGGGAGATGGTCCACGACGAGGCGTGTCGCTGGGAGCATGTCATCTCCGAGGACGTGGAGCGCCGCCTCGTGGTGCTGCTGAACACGCCGACCGAGTCGCCGTACGGCAACCCGATCCCAGGGCTCGACGAGCTCGGGGTCAGCGGTCACCGGGCGGAGTTCCGGGACGGCAACGAGCAGCTCCAGTCGGTGGTGCGGGGGCACCCCGGTGCCCCGATCCGAGTTGTCATCCAGCGGATGAGCGAGGAGATCCAGAAGGACGTTGCCATGATGGGCACCCTTCGCGAGGCCGGTATCCAGCCGGGCGTCGAGGTGAGCGCCGAGCTGGGCGGCCTCGGCGTTCGGCTGTCCGCGCCGGACGCGCCGGTGTGCGAGATCGACACGGAGGCTTCGACGCATCTGTTCGTGACCCTCGCCTGAGCTGTCGACGCCGCTTCGGGCCATGATGGTGCCGTGAGCGACGACGAGGTCAACTGGCGGCGCTATCTCACCGACTTCCATCGCGATCGGGCCGGCGTGGTGGAGGCGGTGCTCTCCCGGTCGATGGGCGGCGATCACTCCCCGTACCGCTGGTTGGCGCGCGCGGTTTCGGCCGACGCCAAGCTGGTGCTGGACCTGGCCTGCGGGTCGGGACCGATGTCGCGAGAGCTCGCCCAGCCCGGACGTACGATCATCGGCCTCGACCTCAGCGCCGAGGAGCTCGCCCTGGCCGTGCAGCGCGGCCCTGGCCCGTGGGTCCGCGCCGATGGCCTGGCGCTGCCCTTCGCCGACGGCAGCATGGACGCCGTGACCAGCTCGATCGGACTGGCCGTGCTGACGCCGCTGAGCGATGTCGTCGCCGAGTGCGCGCGGGTGCTCCGGCCGGGAGGCGTACTGGCTGCGATCGCTCCGGCGATGCGGCCGCTCGGCCCGAAGGACCTTCGGGTGCTCACCAGGATCAACACCCGGCTGCGGACGAAGCCGCAGTTTCCCGGACCCCTGGAGCTGGTCGGATTCACCAGGATCGCCGAGGGACAAGGTCTCCGGCGGGTGGAGGACGGCCGGGAGCGGTACCAGTTCACCGTACGATCCCGTGCCGACGCCGAGCTGGTGATGCGGGCCCTGTACCTGCCGAGCACCCGCTGGTCGCGGGTCGAGTCGGCCATCGAGCTGCTGGAGGATCGGTTGTCTCGTCGCGGACCCTTCGAGGTCGCCATCCCGATGCGCCGCGTCGTCGCCATCAAGTGACCTCCGCGACAGCGGGCTCGGGAGCCGGCATCGCGGGAATAGCGCCTCGCCGCGTGCTGTTGTTCGGTACAGAACACACCATCTCGAGGAGCAGAGCTTTTCATGGCGACCATCAACATCGACGCGACCGACTTCGAGTCGACGATCACCGACAACGACATCGTGCTCGTGGACTTCTGGGCCGACTGGTGTGGCCCGTGCAAGCGTTTCGCGCCCGTCTACGAGAAGGTGTCGGAGGAGAACGAGCAGATCGTCTTCGCCAAGCTCGACACCGACGCCAACCAGGAGCTGTCCCAGGGCCTCGGCATCGAGGGCATTCCCACCCTGATGGCGTTCCGCGAGGGTGTCCTGGTCTTCAACCAGGCCGGAGCTCTGCCGCCAGCGGCACTGAAGCAGGTCGTCCAAGCGGTCAAGGACCTGGACATGGCCGAGGTCCACGCGCAGGTCGCGAAGCTCCAGGAGGAGCACGGCCACTGACGCGTACGCACGCAGTCCGGCCGATCGGATCACTTCTCGAACGTTCCTGAGACGCGGGCCGCGCAGCACCGATCGCCAGACCGGTGCGGCTGCGCGGCCTCTCGCGTCGTGGCAACGTCGTACGTCCCCGCAGCCGCTGAGCCGCCCTCGCCCGCGTTATCGCACCGCATCGCCCAGATGTTGCCGGTCTGAGCCGCCATCCCGCGCGTTATCGCACCGCATCGCCCAGATGTGCTGGCCTTCGCGCCACCCTGGCTGCGTTATCGCACCGCATCGCCCAGATGCAGCCCGAGTCGGGATCTGCGCGTCCGTTATCGCACCGCATTCGCCCAGATGTTGCCCGGTCTTAGCCGGGTTCCCTGCGTTATCGCACCGCATCGCCCAGATGGCGGCTGTACGAGGCTCATTCCGCGCGTTGCACCGCATCGCGTGGCCGCTACCCTGTGACACTGGCCCCCATAGCTCAGGGGATAGAGCAAAGGTTTCCTAAACCTTGTGTCGCAGGTTCGAATCCTGCTGGGGGCGCAGGTGCGTCAGCCGGAATCCGCGCTTGTTCGCACGCTCACCCAAGAACTGATCCCCACGGTCGGGAGGAGGCTGCGGTCCGTTGAGTGTCGGACGCGAGGAACGCGGTAGCCCGTCCGCCCGCCGGGCCGGCCCCAGGCTGATACCGCTGATCGGCTTGCTGCGTTCGTACGACCGGTCCTGGCTGCGGGGTGACCTCGTCGCCGGCCTCGCGGTCGCTGCGTTGATCATCCCGAAGAACCTCAGGTACGCCGGAAAATTGCCGGCATCCCGCTGCAGAACGGCTTGTACGCCGCGGCGGCGGGAGCCATCCTGTACGCGATCTTCGGAACGTGCCGCCAGATCTCGATGGGCCCGAGCTCGGGGCTCGCGGCCGTCGCCGCCAGCGCCGTGTTCGCCGCCGGGGTCACCAGTGAAGCAGATACTGCCGCATTCGTCGCCGGGATCACCCTGCTCTCCGGGATTCTCTTCCTCGTACTCGCTGTCGCGAAGATGGGCTGGATCGCCCAGTTCCTTTCCCGGGCGGTCGTCACCGGATTCCTGTTCGGCGCAGCGATCGACGTCGTGATCGGCGAGCTGCCGATGTTGACGGGGACGGATGCGGACGGTTCGAACTCCATCTGGGAGCTGCTGTCGTGGCTGAAGACGCTGCCGGACGCGCACGCACCGACGGTGATGGTCGGTGCCGTCGCCCTGGTCGTCGTGTTCGGGCTCGGGCTGGTTACCCCCAAGGTGCCGGGCGCACTGGTCCTCGTGGTCGGTGGACTGCTCGCCAACCTCGTGTTGGATCTCGGCCAGCGGGGGGTGGCGCTGGTCGGTGAGATCCCGAGCGGACTCCCGCAGCTGAGCGTGCCGGACACCGGTCTGTTGTGGGAGCACGCGGGCACGGCTGCGACGGCAGCGGTCGCGCTGTTGCTGATCGGGTTCTCCCAGACCGCCGGCGACGCGCGCTCCTTCGCGGCGAAGCACAAGTATCAGATCGACATCAACCAGGAGTCGGTGGCTCAGGCCCTCGCCAACACCGGCTCGGGGTTGGTCCAGGGCATGCCGGTGTCGACCAGCCTGTCGGCCAGCTCCCTGAACGACCACACCGGTGCTCGGTCCGGGCTGGCTTCGATCGCGTCTGGCGTGATCGTGCTGCTCACTCTGGTGTTCTTGGCGCCTCTCTTCTCCGGTCTGCCCACGCCGGTGCTTGCCGCCTTGATCATCGAGGCGGTGGTGAAGGGCATGATGGATGTCCCGGAGATGCGTCGACTCGCCCGAGTCCAGCGGTTCGACTTCCTGGTCGCCCTCCTGGCGGTCGTGGCGACTCTGCTGGTCGGTGTGCTGGCCGGCGTGGTGATCGGTATCGGTCTTTCACTCGTCTGGCTGATCGCAGTGAGCACCCATCCCAACCTGCCGCTGCTCGGCCGAAAGCCGGGCACGGAGGCTTTCCGGGACCTCGCCGCACATCCCGGCGACGAGCAGGTGGCCGGGGTCGCGGTGATCCGAGTGGATGGCGGCCTCTTCTTCGCCACCGCGGACGCGGTCGAAGATCGGGTCCGCGATCTGATCCACGAGCGGACTGACCTGAGACTGCTCGTGCTGGACTGCGAGGGATTGAACTTCATCGACTCCCAGGGTTCGGCCGAGCTGCTGGAACTTCTCCGGCTCTCCGGGAGGCGGGCGTGAGCTTCCGCGTGGTGCGGCTGAAGTCGGCGGTCGCGGCAGTTCTCGAGCGAGACGGGGTGCTGGCCACCCTGGGTGCGGATCGGGTCCACGCCGGCGTCCAACAGGCCATCGAGGCCGACGCAGGTCTTCGATCGAACGAGTCCTGAGTCAAGGTGACCGAGCGGACGGAGGCTGTTCAGTGGAACTGCTGGCGCTGACACTGATCCTCGCTGCCGTCTTCGTCTGGGCGCTGATCTCGGCTCGGGCGACCGCGATCACGGCTCCGATCTTCTTCGTGGTGATCGGGCTCGTGCTGGCCGAAGGGGTTCGAGTTCTGCACGTTGCGCCGGACCCGCACGCGACCAAGCTGTTGGCCGAGGTCACCCTGGTCTGGGTGCTCTTCGCCGACGCGAGTCGGGTGCGGGCGTCGACGTTGCGTCACGATGCCGCGCTCTATGCCCGACTGTTGGGCGTCGGGCTCCCGCTGACGGTCGTGGCAGGGACGCTTGCGGCAGCCGGGGTCCTCGGCATCAGCCCGTGGTACGCGCTGCTACTGGGGGCTGCCCTCGGGCCGACGGACGCCGCGCTCGGCGCGGCCGTGATGACCGACCAGCGGGTGCCGTATCGGATCCGGCAGACGCTGAATGTGGAGAGTGGACTCAACGACGGCATCGCTACCCCGATCGTCACGACCGCGGTGGCGGCCATCATCATCCAGTTCGGTCTGGACAATGAGTTCACACTTGCTCGTGCCCTCCTCGGGTTGCCCCTCGGCGCCGTGATCGGCGTCGTGCTCGGCTTCGCCGGCGGCACGGCACTTCGGCTGTCGCACCGGCGGGGCTGGGCTTCGGAAGAGCTTGCCGGTCCCGCCGTGCTGGCGTTGGCGGTCGCCGCGTTCGCAGTCGCCAGTTTGCTCTCCGCCAACGGCTATGTGGCCGCGTTCGTCGCCGGCATCGCTTTCGGTGCGACCGCCGGCCGCGGAGGCACGTCCGAGGTCTACTACGTCGAGCAGACCTGCGGGCTGGCCTCGATGGTGTGCTGGATGCTGTTCGGCGCGGTGGCGGTGCCGACACTCGCTGCGGACTGGAGTTGGCAGATCCTGGTGTACGCCGTACTCAGCTTGACGGTCGTCCGGATGGTGCCGGTTGCACTCTGTCTGCTGGCCTCCCGCACCGACTGGCGGTCGGTTGTGTTCATCGGCTGGTTCGGACCGCGCGGACTCGCGTCGGTGGTGTTTGCCTTGATCGCACTGGAGGACTTGCACGATGTGCCCGGGGCCGTCGGAGAGGTGGTCGCCACGATCGGGCTCACCGTGCTACTGAGCGTGTTGCTCCATGGTCTGACGGCAGGACCGCTGGTCGGTTGGTACGCCGGGCATCGACCACCCGGCGCCGAGCCTGCGCCCGCGGAACCGTCCGAGGTGAGCGTCCGACACCTCGTACGACCAGCTGACAGATCCGGCTGACCAGATTCACCCGATCAGGGTGAACCTTAACTCATCCGATCCTTACTACGATTGATGCTGACATCGACCGAAGGTGACGAGCGATGTTCGACCAGAAGTTCCGGATGACCGCCTCGTGGGTGCACGGCCTCACGGTGTTCGCCGGCGTGATGATGATCGTCGGTGGCGGCTTCCAGGCGTTCGAGCCACTGGAACGGCCACGATGTGGCGGCTCACATCGACCATCCGAACGCCAGCGGTACAAACCAGCTCCCCCTACCGCGCAGGAGACCGTTTCGTGCGTCTTGCGTTGAAAGCCCGCAATCGTCATCGGTACTCGGACGGGCATTTGGTCAAGCCGAATTGGAGCTGCCACGGTGGTAGCCGCGTCCTTCGTAGCATCGCCAGCGATGCCGTTGGAGTGTCGATGCGATGAACAATTAGTGAACTCCAGACGAAGTGTGCCGGTGCTCCGAAACGTCCGAAGGACGAGATGTTGGCGGACCCCACGCAGGGATGACCAGGCAGTTTACGCCGCCCGCGATGAGGTCTAGAGTTCCGAACAAGACGACAATCGCTTCTCCGAATCGAGGTCTCGTGTCTTCGAACGCTGGACCTGCGGCCGCATCCGGCACCGATGCCCGGCCTGGAGGAGGGTTCGGTCTTCGACAGGCTATCGCTCTGATTGTCGGCAACATCATTGGTGTCGGGATCTTCAATTTGCCGGGTTCGTTGTCCGCGTATGGCCCGATCACTCTGCTGTCAATGGTGCTGGTGACTGCCGGTGCGTTGGCCTTGGCGCTGCTCTTTGCGGGGCTGTCTCGGCGCCTACCTTCCGACGGCGGACCGTACGCATACTCTCGGGTGGCGTTCGGCAACCGGATCGGGTTCGTGAATGCCTGGTCGTACTGGATCACTGCGTGGGCGGGCAATGCCGCGATCGTGACCGGATGGGTGTTGTATGTGGAGTACCTGCTGACCCAGGGCGGCGCGCAGCCACCTTTGGCGAAGTGGGCACTGATCGCGATCGCGCTCGTGGGCCTCTGGTTGCCGGCGTTGATCAACCTGAATGGTGTGTCGAAGGTGGCGTCGGTACAGGTGATCACCACTGTGCTGAAGTTCCTCGCGTTGGCGGTGGTGTCAATCGCAGGTCTGTTCTTCATCAACACCGCCAACTTCCGTCCATGGAACGTGTCGGGAGGTTCGGACCTGGCAGCGGTCGGCACCGGCCTTGCTCTGGGGTTGTTCAGTTACCTGGGGGTGGAGACTGCGGCGGTCGCGGCGGGCAAGGTCCGTGATCCCGATCGCAACGTGCCAAGGGCAAGCACGTTGGGAACGCTCGCGTGCGCAGTGGTCTACCTGGTTTCGTTGTTCGTCGTGTTCGGGGTGGTTCCGAACAGTGAGCTGCAGCAGTCGAACGCACCATTCTCAACCGCGGTGAACACCATGTTCGGAGGGAGCTGGGCCGGTTACGCGATGGGTATCGCTGTTGTGATCTCGGGGTTCGGGGCTCTGAACGGGTGGACGATGATCTGCGCCGAGATGCCGCTGGCTGCAGCGAACGACGGGCTGTTTCCCGAGCGTTTCGGTCGGCTGTCCCCCAAGGGGGTGCCCACGTTTGGCATTGTGATCTCGACGCTCTTGGCGAGCGTTTTCACAGTGCTGAGTTATCTCGGCAGCGCCGGTTACACGGTGTTCAACACGTTGGTGTTCATGTCTGGCATCACTGCCGCAATTCCGTACGGCTTTTCCGCGCTCGCCCAGATCAAGTGGCGCATCCGGGACGGCCGGCAACTGCACACACCCCGGGTTGCCCGCGACGTGACTGTGGCGGTGGTCTCGGTGGTGTTCTCGGTGCTGTTTATCTGGTTCTCGCGCAATACCGGGGAGGAGGCGGCGTGGAAGGTGTGGCTGCCGTTCATCTTCTGCGGCGCGGCGTTCCTGGTCGGAATCCCCGTCTATCTGGCGCAGCGCGCTCACATGGCTCCCCCGCAGCCGGTCCCGCAGTACGCAGTCCCATCGAAGGAGTGAGGTGAGCCATGGCGTTCCATGTTGACTCCGAGGTTGGCGTCCTCAAGCAGGTCATCGTTCATCGGCCCGGCCTCGAACTCATGAGGCTGACGCCGAACAACGTGGATGACCTGTTGTTCGACGACGTGATGTGGGCTCAGCGTGCCCAGGAGGAGCATGACGCCTTCGTGCAGAAGCTGCGAAACAAGGGTGTGACGGTGCACCTGTTCCACGAGCTGCTGGCCCAGGCCTTGGATCAGCCGGGCGCCCGAGAGTTCGTGCAAAATGAACTGACCACGGCCACGCGGTTCGGGCCGGCCCTCGACAGGCCGCTCGACGAGCTCGTTGGCTCGGCGCCCGCCGACCGGTTGTCGGAGGCTTTGATCGGTGGCGTCCTCAAGCGGGATCTCGATCTGGTGGATCCGTCGAGCCTGCTGCTGCAATACCTGGGTCCGGACGACTTCTTTTGAAGCCGCTGCCGAATCATCTGTTCCAGCGTGACAACTCGGCCTGGGTGTATGACGGTCTGTCGGTCAACCCGATGAGCAAGCCGGCCCGGAAGCGCGAGACGATCAACTCGCGGGTGGTGTGGAACTTCCATCCGATGTTCCGCGACGCAGAGTCGCCACTGCACTTCTACTACGGCAATGATTCCGCGTCGCACGATCCGGCCAACTGCGAGGGCGGGGACATCGTGGTGATCGGCAACGGCTCGGTGATGGTGGGGATGGGGGAGCGGACCAGCCCACAGGGTGTGGAGTTCCTCGCCCGACAGTACTTCGCCCACGGTTCGGTGACCAAGGTGATTGCCGTTGAGCTGCCCAAGGAACGCGCTTTCATGCACCTGGACACGGCGATGACCATGGTGGACCGCGACGCGTTCAGTGTTTATCCCTTCCTTCCGGAGACGCTTCGTTCGTTCACGTTGACCCCGGTCGGCACCGGCGGTGATTACCGCGTGGTCGAGAACGCCGAACTGTTCCCGGTCGTCGCCGACGCATTGGGTGTCGAGAAGCTCCGGGTTCTGCGGACCCCGATCGATGTTCTCGGCGCCCAGCGGGAGCAGTGGGACGATGGGAACAACTTCCTCGCCGTCGCCCCTGGCGTGATCTTCGGGTACGAGCGCAACACCACGTCGAACACCTTCCTCCGGAAACAGGGGATCGAGATCGTCACCATTGCCGGTTCCGAGCTGGGTCGCGGGCGTGGGGGTCCCCGGTGTATGTCATGTCCGATCGAACGCGAAGCAGTCGTCTGAGTACCGTGCGCACCGGTCCCGGTCGAGTAAGTCTCGGACGCCTCGGTCGGACCTGCTGGACAGAGAAGGTGTCGCTTTGACAGAGTCTGGGCCGGCGCAGGGAAAGAAGTACATCTCGTGGCCGCAGGCGGCGTTCATCGGGGTTGCCGCCATGGTGGGGGCGGGCATCTTCTCCCTCCTCGGTGCCGCCGGGGAGGTCGCCGGATCGGCTGTCTGGCTGTCCTTCGTCCTGGCGGGAATCATCGCCGGTTTGCAGGGGTACTCGTTCGCCAAGCTGGGGGCCGCGTTCCCGTCGGCGGCGGGACTGCTGGAATACGTCCGTCGTGGGTTCGGCGACGGGCATTTCACCGGCATTGCGGCCTGGATGACGTATTCGGTGAACACCATTGTGACGGCGATGGTGGCGGTGTCGTTCGGCAGCTATGCCAGTGAGATGTTCGCGAACGACAGCGTGGTCTGGGCGAAGGTGTTCGCGGGTCTGATCGTGCTGGTCATGATGATGGTGAACGTGGCGGGCTCGACCCTGGTCGCCCGCGCGCAGAGCGTGATCGTCGTGATTGTGATCGGCATCTTGGCGCTGTTCGCGATTGTCACGATCACGAACATGAACCCCGCACTGCTCGCGCCGTCCGGTTATCCACCGTTCCGGGACATTTTCTCCAGCGTGGCTCTCACGTTCTTCGCCTTTCTCGGCTTCGGGATCGTGACGTTCACGGCCAAGGATCTCCGAGAGCCGAGCCGTGAGCTGCCGCGTGCGATGTACCTCGCCCTGGGTATCGCCGCCGTCATCTATGTCGCGGTCTCGCTGGGCGTGTTCGGCACGTTGACGGTCGACGCGGTCATTGCTTCGGGCGGAACCGCGCTGGCGGTCGCTGCCGAACCCAGCCTCGGCCAGGCCGGCTACTGGCTGATGAGCGTCACGGGCCTGTTCGCGACCGCTGGTGCCACCAACGGGGGGCTCTACCCGGCAGCCGGTCTGTGCGAACAACTCGCGAAGGGCGGGCAGTTCCCGCCACTGATGGGACGCCGACTGGGGAATCGGCTGCCGGTGGGGCTGCTGATCACCGCCGCCGGTGCGGTGCTGCTGGCGGTCGGGTTCAGCCTCACCGCCATCGCCTCCATCGGCAGCGCCGCGGCGCTGCTGATCTTCACAATGGTCACGGTGGGTCATCTGCGGGTGCGTACCCAGACCGGCGCCCGGACCGCCGTGCTGGTACTCGGTATTGTCACCACGGGTCTCGCATTCCTCACGTTCGTCTTCACCACCCTGGTCACCGAGCCCGTATCGGCGATCGCCCTGATCCTGATTCTGCTGCTCAGCGCCGGTCTTGATGTTGGCTGGAAGCGGCGACGGAGCCGTCTTGCATCCGGCGAGGTGAGTTGATGAGGAATCCGCGCGATTGAGACCAGCAAGGCCATCAACTAAGGCTCACACCTTTCCATTCGCACCAAACGCCCGAGGAGGCGAGATGAACCTGAAAGGTCGACATCTGTTGCGGCTGGCCGACTTCAGCCCGGCTGAGATCCTCTACCTACTCGACCTGGCGGCCGAGCTCAAGGACGCCAAGCGCCAGGGACGGGAAACTCAGCAGCTGAACGGGAGGGAGATCGCGTTGATCTTCGAGAAGGACTCGACCCGTACTCGGTGCGCGTTCGAGGTTGCCGCGTACGATCAAGGCGCTCACGTCACCTTCATCGGCCCGTCCGGCTCACATATGGGTCACAAGGAGACCGTCAAAGACACCGCCCGTGTTCTGGGACGGATGTACGACGCGATCGAGTACCGCGGGTTCGCCCAACAGACCGCGGAGGACCTGGCCCGCTGGGCCGGTGTGCCCGTCTACAACGGTCTGACCGACGAATGGCACCCGACCCAGATCCTTGCGGACTTCCTGACGTTCCGTGAGCACGTTGCCAAGCCGTTGAACGAGGTCGTGTTCTGCTACCTCGGTGACGCCCGGTTCAACATGGCCGACTCCTACCTGATCGGGGCAGCGAAGCTGGGGATGGACGTTCGCGTCTGCAGCCCCAGCTCACTGTGGCCCCGCGACGAGATCGTCGACCAGGCGCGTACGGTGGCCGGCGAAACCGGGGCCACGATCACCGTGACCGACGACGTTGCGGCGGCGGTCGCCGGCTGCGACGTCTTGATCACCGATGTCTGGGTGTCGATGGGCGAGCCGGACGACGTCTGGGCCGAGCGGATCAGATTGCTGTCCCCTTACCAGGTGAATGCCGCGGCAATGGAGGCCACGGGCAACCCGGACGTCAAGTTCATGCACTGCCTTCCCGCATTCCACAACGCAGACACCCAGATGGGTCGCGAGATCTCCGACAAGTTCGGCCGCGAGTCATTGGAGGTGACCGAAGAGGTCTTTGAGTCACCCGCCTCGCTGGTGTTCGACGAGGCCGAGAACCGGCTGCATACGATCAAGGCCGTTCTGGTCGCCACCCTGGCCGGCTGATCATGCGAGTTGTCGTCGCACTGGGAGGCAATGCGCTGCTTCGGCGAGGCGAACCGATGACCGCCGCCAACCAGCGGGCCAACGTCCTCGCGGCCTGTGTAGCGCTCGCGCCACTGGCCCGCGACCACGAACTGGTGATCAGTCACGGCAACGGCCCCCAGGTGGGTCTGCTGGCCCTACAGGGCTCGGCGTACAAGGAGGTCGAGCCGTACCCGCTGGACGTGCTCGGCGCCCAGACCGAGGGCATGATCGGCTATCTTATCCAGCAGGAGCTGGGGAATCAGCTGCCGCCCGACCAGCACATCGCCTCACTGCTCACGCTGATTCAGGTCGACCCTGACGATCCGGCCTTCGGTGATCCGACCAAACCCATCGGTCCGATCTACGACGAAACAGAGGCCACCGCACTCGCGCAGACCAAGGGCTGGACCTTCAAGCCCGACGGCGCCAGCTTCAGACGGGTCGTGCCGTCGCCGGTGCCGCAGCGGATCTTCGGAATCGAAGCAGTCGGGTGGCTGCTCGAACGTCAATGTGTGGTGATCTGTGCCGGCGGTGGCGGGATCCCCGTCATGTACACCGACCTTCCAGCACCGGCCGGCCGTCAAATGGTCGGGGTCGAAGCAGTCATCGACAAAGATCTGGCCAGTGCGCTGCTCGCCGCCGACCTCGGCGCCGACGCCTTATTGATCGTCACCGACGTCGACGCCGTCTACGCCGGGTGGGGCACATCCCAACAGCACGCCATCAAACGCGCGACCCCAGCCTCCCTCGCCCAAAGGGAATTCGCAACAGGGTCCATGGGCCCCAAGGTACGTGCCGCATGCACCTTCGTCGAGAATACCGGCGGCCTAGCGGTCATCGGCTCGATCACCCAAACACCGTCTCTCCTGAACGGCACGGCTGGCACCTCGGTCACCGCCAGCGCGCCCGGGCTCGAGATGTACTAGCACCGCCATCGGTTGAAGAACGGCGATCGAGAGACGGTGCAGATGACTACTGAGAGGGTAGATCAGCCAGATCATCATCAAGTGGCGAGGAGCCTAGGTGCCAGCGTCGGGCGTCACCCTCGGTGGCTACCATCTCCCATGTCCGCTAAGCGGCGGTTGGAGTACTCCTGGCGCTGTGGCGTAGCCGCGGGGACCGAACATCGGCCGGAGTTCAATTGTCTGGCCGACGGGGCACAGAACCGTTTGGCGTGGCAGGCATGGCTCATGAGCCACGTGATGGCCAGCGCAACGGGTGCCCTTGGCGCGGACAGCGCTACGGCGTTCGCTGTTCGCGCCGGCCCGGCCGCAGGACCCACCAACCGATTAGACAACAGCTCTGGACCAGACGAAGGGGCCTCCGATGTCAACGGTGGTTGCGGCGCCTGATGGCGCCGATCATGCTTGGCACACTTTGCCTGCCGAGCAGGTGCTGCGGGTCCTGGAGGTTGACCGTGCCCGGGGTTTGACCTCTGCTGAGGTGGCGTCGCGGGCGCGAGCATCCGGTCCGAACCGGTTCGCGGCGGGCAAGGTCGAACCACGCTCGCGGGCCTTCCTGCGTCAATACGCCGACCCGATGCAGGTCGTCTTGCTGGTCGGCGGGATTGTCAGTCTCTACCCGCTCAAGGAGTTGGAAACCGGCGTGGTGCTGATCCTTCTGACCCTTTTCAATGCTGTGTTGGGTCTGCGTCAGGAGGGGAAGGCCGCTGCCGCTGTCGCCGCACTGCAGAAGATGATGATCGTCACCGCACGTGTTGTGCGAGACGGCGAACTGCAACAGATCCCTGCGGAGCAGCTCGTGCCCGGTGATGTGGTCGCGGTCGAGGCCGGCGACGTCATCCCGGCCGACGGCCGGCTGCTGCGGGTGGCGACGCTCGAGGCCGCGGAATCCGCACTGACCGGGGAAAGCCTGCCCGTCGCCAAAGGGATCGATGCGGTCATGGAGCCGGACACGCCGTTGGGTGACCGGACCGACATGGTCTATATGAACACGAACGTGACCCGCGGTTCGGGAGAGTTCGTGGTCACCGCAATCGGGATGGGAACCGAGGTCGGCAAAATCTCCGGTCTGCTGCAGTCCCAGGACGAGACGAGTCTCCGCTGACCCGGCAGCTTGCCAAGCTGACCCGGCAGATTCTGTGGATCGCGGGAATCGCGCTGGTGGTGTCGATGGTGTTGAACCTGGCACGTGGTGCCGAGTTCGCTGCACTTTTCGCCGGCGCCGTGGCGTTCGCGATCGGCGCACTCCCCGAGAACCTGCCGGCCGTGGTCACCACCATCCTCGCGTCTGGTACTCAGGCGTTGGCCAAAGCCGGTGCGATCATGAAACGGATGCAGTCGACCGAAACACTCGGCTCGACCTCAGCGATCAATTCCGACAAGACCGGCACGCTGACCTTGAATGAGATGACGGCCGTACAGATGGCGGTGGTCGGTCCGCCGCTTTGCGGTCGACGGCACAGGCTACTCGACAACCGGCAACATCAAGCGAGTCGCCGGCGACCCACCGATTCGCATGGACGAGTTCCTGCTGCCGATGGTTCTGGCCTCCGACGCGGTCATCAGCGGTGGCGAGCTGATCGGCGACCCGACCGAAGGTGCACTTGTCGCTCTGGCGGCCAAGGGAGGGGTCGACGCCACCGCGACTCGGCAGGCGTACCCACGGATCGCCGAACTGCCTTTCGACGCGGACTACAAACTGATGGCGACCTTCCACCACATGCAAGACCAGGCTGGCCGCGACATCGTCCGGTGCTTCATCAAGGGCGCCCCGACCAGCTACTCGCCCGCGCCGTCACCGTCTATGACGCAGACAGGGGTGCAGTTCAGGTCGACGGCGATGTCAGGGAGCGGTATCTGGCAGAGAACCGTCGGCTCGGTGAGCAGGGTCTTCGAGTGCTCGCCACGGCCCGTAAAGATATCGACCCGGCGACGTTCGACCCGTCAGGCGACCTGCTGGCCGCGATCAGCGACCTCGAGCTGCTCGCGCTCGTCGGCATCGTGGACCGCCCCGCAGCCAAGGCCTCTATCGCAACGGCGCGGTCCGCCGGCATCCGGTCCGGATGATCACTGGCGATCATGCGGTCACAGCGGAGGCGATAGCGACAGAGCTCGGTATCGACGGCAAGGTAATCACCGGTGCCGACTTTGCCTCGCTGAACGACGCCGATGCCCTCACCGAGATCGACGACGTCGGTGTTATCGCGAGGGTCACACCTCAGGACAAGGTTCGTCTGGTGGACCTGCTGCAACGCAAAGGTGAGATCGTCGCCATGACCGGTGACGGTGTCAACGACGCGCCAGCGTTGAAGAAGGCCGACATCGGCATCGCCATGGGAATTACCGGGCACCGAGGTCTCCAAAGAAGCCGCAGTGATGATCCTCACCGACGACAACTTCGCCACGATCGTCAAAGCCGTCGAGCTCGGCCGCGGGCTCTACGACAACCTGACCCGCTACATCCGCTTCCAGATGGGATGCCTGTTCGGATTCATCGTGACGTTCCTCGGCTCGAGCATCCTCAACATTCTCGCCGGGGTGCCATTCCTCCCGCTCCAGACGCTGTGGATCAACTTCACCACCCTGCTGTTCCAGGCCATCGGACTCGGCTACGGTCAACCAGCGGAGGGAGCTGATGGAACGGCAACCGCGCTCGCCCAACACGCCGATCCTCACCCGAGGACTGCTGATCTGGCTCGTCACCGCCGGCGTCATCATCGGCGCAGGCACACTCGGCGTGATCGCCTGGGCCGAACGCGCTGTACAGCGAACCCGTCGCCCACACCATGGGCGTCGTCACCTTCTCACTGTTCACACTGCTGTTCTCGATCGCCACCAAGGACCAGCAGCGAACCGCTTTCACACTCGACACCATCTCCGACAAGACCTTCGCCAGAGCCACCGGCATTTCCATCCTGACTCTGATCCTGGCCACCGTTCTCGGACCCCTCCAGGCCTTCCTGGACACTGTCGCCCTGACCGTCCAGCAATGGCTGATCTGCCTCGCACTGGCACTGACGATCCTGATCGTCTCCGAAATCTGGAAGGCGGTCCAACGACGAAGCCACGGCGGATCGCCCACGCGGACCGCCGAAACAGTGGGCTGATGAACCCAGCCACGATCAAGTCGATCAGCCAGGCGGGTGTGGCGCAGCCGTCTCGGACTCCGCTGCGCCCGGTTATCCAGCCGGATCCCTCCGGGTCGTACACAGTCACGATCACGGCCGACTGCACTTCATGGGTCGCGCCGCCGCGCATTTCGATAAGCCAACAACACGCGAAAAGGTGAACGAGCGATGACGCACACAGACAACGGCCGGACCGGAAAAATCTGAGACGGAGGGGTCAGGAACGCCGGCCGGACCGAATCGTGGTCGGCGTCGACGGCTCACCTGAGGCACGCGCCGCGGCAACCTACGCGGCACGGCTCGCCGGCCCCTCGGGCAGGACGCTGCTGCTGGCCCACGCATACCCGAAGCCGTCGGGCCCGATGGACGTCGCGGGCCAGGGCATCGTAGGCCATCTGGAGGCGGCAGCGAGAAAGCTGGTCGACGGGTTGGCCGCCGAGTTGCGCCAGACCTGCCCGGCATCGATCGAGACAGTGATAGCCGCCGAAAAGCCGATCCCGTTTCTCCACCGATTGGCCGGAACTGCGTCGATGGTGGTCGTCGGCCAGGACACGGCGACACTGTTCGACCGGATGATGTTCGGATCCGTTGCAGCCCACCTTGCCGAGACCGCGCGGTGCCCGGTGGTGATCGTGCCGGCATCGTGGGACCCGCCGCCGCTCAGCAAGCAGCCAGTCGTGGCGCTGAGCGACGAGCATTCTGGCCAGGCGACGCTCTCCACCGCGATCGCCGAAGCGAGGCGCCTCGGGACTGAGCGTGCTCGCGGTCGACGTGGTCCATCACGCCATTCCGTACGCCGAGGTCGAGCAGCACGAGCTCGCTCTGGCCGCTCGAGTGGCCGAGGCCCGGCAGGTCGACCCGGGGGTCACGGTCGAGACCTGCATCCTCCAAGGCCACCCGGACAATGAGCTGGTGCTGGAGTCGGCCATCGCGGCCGCGGCCGTCGTCGGGCGTCCACACGGGCACGGCGCCATGGGCTGGAAGCGTTCGATCGCGCATGCCGTCGCGAAACGAACGCACTGCCCGCTGATCATCGTCCCAGCCGATTGATCACCACCCGCCGAGCAGCTTGTGCCGCATAGGTCGCGGGGTGGTGACAGGTATACCAGGCCCGGTCAAGCTCGCGTTCGGGTCTTCCCGCTTCGCCCGCCAGCTGGACAAATGTGCCACTGGCGCCGAGTGGCACGCCCGCGCCCCGGGGTCGCCCGGAGCTGCCCAGCTTCGCGCGCCTTCGATGTGTTGAGGTTGCCGCGGTGCGGAGATCAATTACCGATAATGTCGCACGGGCCCCCCTCAACGGAGGGCGCCGGATCCGACGATAGTCGAACTAGCCGTGAAGAACCGCAGCGCGTTGATGCTGCGGCGTTTCTTGTCGCTTGCTCCTGGTTGCAGTCCGGTGCGCGGCAGGTGTGGGTGTGCGGAATCTTCGCCTCCTTAGCGTCGGGTTCGGCGCTCCGGCTCGGACAATGATCGTAAACCTCGATGGGCGGCCCTCAGGTTCTTGAGGCAACGCCAGCGCGCGGCCGCAGATGGTCGCGCGTTCCAGCTCACAGGCGAGCAGCGGCTCCTTTCCAGACCGATCGCATTCGCCGCCGCGTTGAGCCCGATGCGCCGGGATGAGGCCTTCGATCCGACAGCGTCGGTATACCTCGCTCGGACTTGGGCGGCACTCCGCTGATGACCGCAGCCGGCCGTGTGCCAGATCTCTCGCGGCTTCAAGGCGCTCCGCCGCCCTAATTTGGCCGGTGAGTCCAGCTCGCGTCCGTGGGCGGCGCGGCACATCTGCCGCGCCCGGCCGCAGCCAGACGCGGAACCGCGACGTGGCCTCTACCTACCCGCTACGGAGGATGTTCGAGGACGGCCCCGACGACGCTGTCGACCGGCTGGACGCCCTTCTCGGTGGGTGAAAGGAGGTCAGACAGGTTGTCGTCTGACGGACAAAGCGGAGCGAAGGGCTAGTTCTTGGATCGTCGCCTCGACGTCTGTCGGGTCAGGGCTGCGAGCAGTTGCGTCTTCGACTTCTTTGACGTTCCGGTCAGTCCGCGCGCACGGGCCTCGGCCCGGAGCTGGACCACTGTCCACGTCCTGTCTGGGACGGTGAGCCCGGCGGGTCCGGTGGGCTCGGCCACCGAACGACCTGCCGCACCAGCCTGGTTCGGCCCAGAGGCTGGCTTCAAGGCTGCCGTGGCACGATCCAGCTTCTTCTGCAGTTTCTCCACTCGGGCGTCGGAGCGGGACGCGGCCGTGCGGTGCGCTGCCGCTTCCTTCTTCCAGCGCTCCGCTCTCTCGTTCGCCTTGGCAAGCTTGGCCTCGGTCTTGGTCAGCTGACCGCGAGCGCTGGCCAAAGTCTTCTTCAGATCCCGGTTAGTATCAGTGAGCTCTTCGATCGCGCGTGCCTTCTTCTTGCCGCCCATACCGCTCCGTTCGTCGCGCCGGACCAGTTGAATCGAACCCCCGGAACCTACCGCACCGGGCGATGAGAGTTCCTCGTAGGTGGTGGCGCCCAGACGACTGAGGATCACCGCGGCGCGCCCGTCGGTGGTCAAGTCATCGAGATCGGCCCCGATCCTGCTGGTGCGCCGTGTGGCCGTCAGGTCACCGAACTCCTCGAGACGCGATAGAGCCGCCGTTGCCCTGCAGTGCCCTCGGGCACCTACAGCTACAGCGGTATCACTCCGCATCTCTGGCGCTATACCCCCTAGTCAAACGGCACTTCTGAGTGAGCCTAATTTGGACTTGGACCACTCACCTCGGCGGCTGTTTAGAGGTCCACAAGCTCAACAAGGTCGCCTTGATTTCTCGCAGTCGGTCAAGGATGTCGTACAGCTGGAGCGGATTCGCTACCCGAGCGGCGATGTGGGTGTCGCCCTCCACCAACTCGATCTCACTGGCAGGAAGATCTTGTAGATCGGTGGGAATGTCGCCGCGCAGGACGATGTGTGCCGTGCGCCGAGCGGCGGCGTCATGGCGTTCGAGCTCCATACGTCTCCACTCTTGCCGGTGGCCGGCGATCCGTGAGCAGGTGCTCGCGGTCACGACGCTACCCGCCTCATCGAGGCGTCGCCGACTTCGCGCGACGCGCAGCAGCACGAGCGACCAGGGTCGTGCGGCCATCCGCCTCCGCCGTTGGTCGGCTCTTGTTCGCGCATCTCAGGGTCCGAGCCGACCATCCGTTGTCGTGCGTCCCATCTGAGCAGCGGACGCCGCGCAGACAAGTCTGCAACAGCGTGAGGACGAGGAGGATGCACGCAGTCTCGATCTTGTCCAACGTGTCGTGATCTCGGCGCTCGCGATGGTTGTCGGTGGCTCCATCTCGTGCGTTCTGGTTCTCTACACGGCGATCGGGTCGGCTGATCTCGACGCCGCGAGCGCGGTCGATCTATTGGTGATGGCCGGAGTGACCGGTCTCCTCACAACGGCTGTCGTGTCTGGTCATCAACCGGCGGCACCTACTCGCCGCTGCTGATCGTCGTCCTTTTGCCGACGGCCATCTCGGCCTACTGGGACTTTCAACTAGAGCTGTGACGGGTGTCGGTGAGTGCACGGTCGGGGTTGACGGTGTGCTGGGTATCGGCCGCGCGGGTCTTTGGTGATCGGCGGCGGCGGATTGCTTTGCTGGTCTCGACTGCCAGTGGCAGGACTGCGGCCAGGGCGAAGCACACCAACCACTCGCGCGGGCTGAGGGTGGTGGTCAGCAGCGCCTGTTGAAGAGTCGGCAGCTGGGTGCCGAGCATCAGCATCGTGACCGGGATCAAGCCGATCACCAGCGCCTTCAGGATCGGCGCGCCGAGTCCGCTGGCCGGGTCTCGTCGGTTCACGATGGCATTGAACACTGTGCCGAGGCCCATGATCACGAACGTCATCGTCAACGAGACGCTGGGCCGTGCTCGGCGCTCGGCTCGTCGGGTCCGGCCACCAGCGGAAGCGAAGGCGGCGAGGAACAGGACGGCGGCATATCCGATCCACATGATCACCGCAGTCGCGGTTGGTGATCGCAAGCTCGGGATCGCGCGGGGCCGGTGCATCACGTCGGGGTCACCCGGGTCGACGGCGATGATGGCCACGCCGACGGCAGTGGCGAAGAACAGCAGATACAGCACCATCGGCGGGGTCAGCGCGACGCCGTCGTTGATGTCGAAGACGGTCGCGGCCAGGAACAGCAGGACCAATGACATCAGCTGGGTCATCTGGTAGCGCACGTAGGAGACGATCTTGTCGTACACGCGGCGACCGATTTCGACCGCATGGACGAGGGTGCCGAAGTTGTCGTCGGTCAAGATCATCCGCGCGGCCTGTTTGGTGACCTCGCTGCCGCTGCCCATCGCGACTCCGATGTCGGCCTGCTTGAAGGCGGCCGCGTCGTTGACCGCATCGCCGGTCATCGCCACGATCAGACCCTGCTCCTGCATGGTTCGGGCGAGCCGGAGCTTGTCCTCCGGAGTGACCCGACCGAACACGTGCAGCTCGGGAGCCGTCGCTGCAGATCGTCGTCGGACAGCTTCCGCAGCTCGGTGCCGCTGATCGCACCGGGACCCAGACCCAGGACGGCGCCGATCGCCTGGGCTGTCACCGCGTGATCGCCGGTGATCATCCGGACGTCGATGCCGGCCGACAGCGCGATCCGAACTGCCTCCTTCGCCTCCGCTGCGCAGCGGGTCGATGATGCCCGGCCATCCCGGCGAACGCGAGATCGCTGGGTCAGCGACATCGGATCGGCCTGTCATGGCCGCCCGGTCGCGTCGCTCGTCGATCAGCCGGACCGCGAACGCGAGCACTCGCAGGCCGTGCTGACCCATCCGCTCGTTGGCAGTCGGCGATCGCCGTGCCGGCCTGGTCGATCGGAACCTGCGATCCGCTCAGCGGACCACCCGCCATCGAGCAC
Organism: uncultured Actinomycetota bacterium; assembly: GCA_963797165.1. Classification (GTDB taxonomy): domain Bacteria; phylum Actinomycetota; class Actinomycetes; order Propionibacteriales; family Propionibacteriaceae; genus Microlunatus. Next base: position 2,614,584 of record CAWCOM010000001.1, on the reverse strand, counting down.
CGTGCGAGGACGACGTCCGGCGCGCCCTTGACCAGCTCGACCAGGTGCTCGACGCCGTCGAGGGAATGCGGTGGAACGTCGCCATGAACTTGTAGTCGGAGTCGAACGGCACCTCGGCCAGCCGCGGATACGCCCGTCGGGTCGCCTCGACGTCGATCCCCAGCTTCGCGGCCAACACCACCAGGGCGGCTTCGGTCGGATCCCCGACCACCGACCCGTCGTCCCCCACCACCGCATCGGTGTCCAGCGCCAGACCGAGACGCCAGACGGGTGAAATCTGGGACCGGACCGCCGGCCACCGAGGTGATCGCCCCGGTCTTCGCGTAACCCTCACCGGCCACCGAGAACCACACTCCGCTGGCATACAACGTCGACACCATCATCTGGTTCAGGGTCAAGGTGCCGGTCTTGTCGGTGTTGATCGCGCTGGTGGCCCCCAGGGTCTCGACGTCGCGCGAGGTTCTTCACCACCGCCTTTGCCTCAGCGAGCTGCTTCGCTCCCATCGACAGCAGCCCGGACACGAAGGCGGGTAGGCCGGTCGGGATGGCCGAGATAGCCATCGCGGTCCCCAGCAGCAGGAGCTCCTGAGCCGGAACGCCACGCACGAAACCGACGATGATGATCACCGCGACCGCACCCCACGCGATGAGACCCAGCACCTTGGTCAGTGAGTCGAGCTCCTTCTGCAACGGCGACCGGGTCCGTGACACCCTCGTCAGCATGGTCGCGATCTGACCCATCTGGGTCTGCATGCCGGTGGCGGTGACCACCATCGATCCGGTCCCTCGCGTCACCGAGGTGTTCTGGAACAGCATGTTCGTCTGGTCGCCAAGACCGATATCGCTCGAGTCGAGCGCCTTCGCGGCTTTGGGGATCGGCGCACTCTCCCCGGTCAGAGCGGCTTCCTGGGTCTCCAGCGTCGCCGATCGGAGGATCCGTCCGTCCGCCGGGATGATGTCTCCAGCCTCGATGTTGACCACGTCGCCCGGCACGATGTCGGGGGCCGCGACCAGCCTTACCGTCGCCGTCTCGTACCACCCGGGCCTGCGGCACCTGGAGCTTGGCCAGGGCGTCCACGCTGGCCCTGGCCTTGAGCTCCTGCCGGGTTCCCAGGACGAGGTTGAGCACGATCAACAACGCCGACGATCACTCCGGTCGAGATTTCACCGATGACCAGGCTGACCAGCGCCACCGCGACCAGCATGATGATTCATCGGGTCTCGCAACTGACCGAGCGCGACGGCCACAATCGACGGCGGTTTCTCAGCCGCGATCTGGTTCCGACCGTATCTCGTCAGCCGCTGGGCGGCCTCGACCTCGGTCAACCCCGCTGCGCCGTCGGAGCCGAGATCGGCGAGCACAGCAACGGCAGTGAGCACATAGGCAGGTCGGTCGGATCTAGGCGAGCTCTCCGACGCAGATGTGGTCATGCTCGCCCTCCTGATCTGCGGGACGATCAGACAACCCCTGTCTGCTGTCGGGACAAGAGCGGCGCCCAGGTGACAAAAGATCGACCGCCATGACGAGCATGGCCCACAGCAGTGGCCGACGGCAAGCACATGAAGACGCGCAAGGACCGCGTCCGGCTCCCGCCCGCCGCCTTTGCCCGATGGTGAGCACGTCGACAAATCTGGCATCGTGTCGTGAACGTGCGGTTCGCAGGTCAACTGGACATGATGTCGCACGTGCGCGCTTTCCCCGAACGGGCCAGCACGACGGCAAGGCTTGTTCGAATCGGCTACCTCAGACAATGATGTGATCATGGAGGCCGTGCCGGGGCTGCGCGTCGCGGTAGCGAACGAGTACCGGCGGGTGGTGAGACCACCGTGGGAGATCCCGACGGTCCTGGTGACCAATGGCGCTTTGATGATTGCGGCCTGGTTTCTGCTCCCGCCACGTCTCCACGATGTGATGTTCAGCCTGAATGGGCCGCTGGCCTTTCCAGTGATCCTGGCCTCCTGGATGTTGGCCGATACCCCGGCGACCAACGCCATGGGCTCCAACCCGACTCTGGCCCTGTCCGTTCTGCAGGAGCAGACCGCGTACTGGCGCTGGCTAGCTGCCCGATGCATCGTGATCGGCTCCATCATCGGCCTCGCATGTGCGATCGGTGTGATGTACGTCGGCATCGGAAACTATCCGTGGAGCGAGATCGTCTGGGCCTGTGCGCTCGTTGCGCTCCTCCCGATCGGAGTGCTTCCGGTCGCGGCATGGCTCGGGATCGTGTTCCCGTACCATCCTCGTACCCTGCGCTGGCGTTGGCAGCACCGCCGAGCCTGGCGCACGCACCTGCGGTGGGCGCTCCTGGTCTTTGCCCCGTTCCTCTACGTTCCGCTGATCGGCGTGGCCATCCTGAGCCCCGGTGTGCAGCTCGCCCGTTCCATGAAGCTGCCTGGCCAGCGGCTGACCGCAGCCCAGTTCGGCGTCTCGGCCGCGCTGGTCTGCGCTACGGCCATCGTCGCCGCAGCTGTCGGCATCTGGGTCGCCCGCCGGCTCCTGGCCTGGCGGACCAACAAGCTCGCCATCTATCTGTCCAGCACCGAAAGAGGCTGACCACGGCTCCGTCGATGACCTGGGCGGCAACGCGACTCCGGCCAGCTCGGCGCCCCGGTCGGTTGTGCGCTGTCTGCGGCAGTGGGACGATCCAGGTGCGAGGATCCGCGGGATTTGAGGCATGGACAGCGACGAGTCGGCGACTGGGCCCAGTCAGGGGTATGAGGCCGACAGTTCGCCGTTCCGCCCACCGCCGCATCGGCCGCTGATCCAACGGCTGGTGCCGCTCGCGGAGCAGGTACGGAGCTACCGCGGCAAGCTTTGCGAGGCGTGACGCGCTGGCGGGGGTCACGGTCGCGGCGCTGGCCCTGCCGGCGGCGATGGCGTATGCCGAGCTGGCCGGGCTGCCCCCGGTTGTCGGTCTGTACACACTGTTGCTGCCGGCGGTCGCCTATGCGGTCCTGGGTTCTTCTCGCCAGGTGATTGTCGGCCCGGAGGGCGCGATTGCCGCCATGGTCGGTGCGGCCCTGATCCCGATGACTCCCGATCCCGAGCAACGGGCATCGTTGGCGGCGCTGCTGGCCCTGCTGGTCGGGGCCGCCTACATCGCAGCCCTGGTCGCCCGGCTCGGCTGGATCGCGGACTATCTGTCCCGGCCGGTGCTGATCGGCTATCTCCAGGGTGTGGCGGTGGTCATGATCGTCGGTCAGCTGGGAAAGCTGTCCGGCCTCGACATCAGTGCGGAGACACCACCGGGCCAGGTGATCGAAGCCGTCCGCGAGTTCGGCCAGGTGAGCTGGCCAACCGTTGCCGTCGGCACGGTCTGTCTGGCCTTGCTGCTTCTCGGTCGGTGGCTGACCCCAAACTTCCGGCCCCGCTGATCGTGGTGGTCCTCGCCATCGCGGTGTCCGCCGCCGTGGGGCTGGCCGGGTACGGCGTTGCCCAAGTTGGAGAGATTCCGGCCTGGGCTGCCCGACCTGACGCTGCCCGACCTGAACGTGAGGGCGATTCTGGATCTTGTTCCAGCGGCGTTGGGAATCTTCTTCGTCAGCTTCTCCGACGAGATCCTGGTCGCACGCTCCTTCGCCGGGCGTCACGCCCAACACGTCCGCGCCGACGCCGAGCTTACCGCCCTGGGTGCCGCCAGCCTTGTGGCCGGCATCAGCCAGGGCATGCCGATCGGTGCCAGCGGGTCCCGGACCGCCGTCAATGACCAGATGGGCGGCCGAACCCAGTTCGCCGGTCTGCTCGCCGCCGGCGTGATCGCCCTGGTCCTGCTGTTCCTCACCGCTCCGATGCAGTACCTGCCCAAAGCCACACTCGGTGCGGTGATCGTCACGGCCTCGATTGGGCTGATCGACCCGGATGCGTGGCGCGGACTCGCCCGGGTCAGCAAGGTCGAGGTCGCCATCGCCGCCATCACCATGATCGGGGTCATCACCGTCGGCGTCCTGCAGGCACTGCTGCTGGCCGTCGCTCTGGCGGTCATCGACGCGATCCGGCGAAGCGCCAAACCCCACGACGCTGTACTCGGCCGGGTCGACCGCCTCGACCGCTATGCCGATGTGAGGTTCCACCCGTCGGCGACGGTCAGTCCTGGTGTACTTGTCTATCGACTCGACGATCGGCTGTTCTTCGCCAACGTCAACTATGTCCAGTCCAGGATTCGGGAGGCGATCGCTGGATCACCCACACCCGTCCACTGGCTGGTTTTCGACGCCGAGGGGCTCAGCAACGTCGATGCCAGCGGCGTCGACTTCCTGACCGAACTGATCGAGTCACTACGAAAAGAAGACATCACCTTCGTCTGCGCCCGACTCAAGGGCCCGATGGTCGAGCACCTTAAAGAAGCCGGCGTTCTCGACCTCATCGGCGACGACCACCTCTATCCGACCGTTCACGCCGCCGTCGCCGACCGCCCCGACCCAGACCTGGCACAACCATCCTGAACGGCTGACGGCAGCGATCTGCTTGCCGCTCTTGGGAGTTGCACAACATCAGGCACCGTCGCACATCGCCGCGGTGCGGCAATCCGTGTCACGTCAACGTAGCGGACTTCGATGGCGTATGTGTCCGTAGCCGAGTCGGTTCATCGGTGAGATTTCGGGTTGGACGTTGACGGCGGCGTCGTTTGCTCGGACGCGAATGGCGTTTCTTCTTACGTTTTCTAGGTGGGCTGGATGCCAGTCGCGCGCGCCGGTGAAGCTGCTGCAGTCGACGCGGCATACGGGTCCCGTTCCCGATCAGGCTTTGCCCAGCGCAACGTGCATGCGCCGGCTCGGATGGCGGATCAGGGATCTGGTTCGATCATTCGGGTCCGGACACGCATGACGTGTGACGGGTTCGTGCGGTCTGTCGATCCGCTCGTCGCTGTAGTGGCCGGTCTGGAACTCGCCGGTGTACGGCTCGGTGAGGACCTCAACGCGTTTCGGCATTTCACCGGCGCGACCGCCTACCAATGGCGCGCGACCAGTCGGAAGGCCGCTACGAACGCTTGCTGGCTTGACACCGATCCACCCATTCGGGGAGTTCAACCGACCGATCGGGATCCGTGACCTCCGGAGAGGTAGATCCGCTGGACTGCATGGTTGTTGGATGGGATCTGCGCGAGTGGACGGAGACTCCTCGACGCTCGTCAACGAAGCCGAGCGGACTAGATCTGCGGATTACCTTCGCCGGGAAATTCGAGCTGGACCGATCGTCGACAGGGCTTGGCGCCTTTCTGAGCACTCCTGCAAGCCGGCGTCGTACCGCCCTGGAACGGCCGTCGGCAGGCTCAGCACCGTTCTGAGCACTCGTGCTGCCCAGCGTTGCCCCACTACCCGAGGACGATCCGACTAACGTGGACTCCGTTCGGGCGAAAGGCAAACGTCTGACGAACTTCGGGAAGGGATCAGCCGATGAGCGCGAAGCCGAGCACGGGAAGGAAGTCGAGCAGGTCGGCGCCGGAGGAGGCAGTTGTGCCGACGGAGTCCGTCGTCGGCAACGCGGTGGCTGCCGACCAGCCCAAGATGAAGGCGAAGGAATACCAGAAGAAGATGCGTCACCTGCAGGGCGAGCTGGTGGCCATGCAGAAGTGGGTCCTGGTCACGGGCGCCAAAGTGTGCATCGTGTTCGAGGGACTGGACTCGGCAGGCAAGGGTGGCACGATCCGGCGGATCACCGAGCGCACCAGTCCACGCGTGTTCAAGCACATCGCCTTGCCAACCCCGACCGAGCGTGAGAAGTCCCAGATGTATGTCCAGCGCTACGTCGCTCACTTCCCCTCCGCGGGTGAGGTCGCGATCTTCGACCGCAGTTGGTACAACCGTGCCGGTGTCGAACTCGTGATGGGCTACTGCATCCCGGAGCAGAGCGCCCGCTTTCTCGAGTTGGTACCGGCGGTCGAGAAGGCGATGGTCGACAACGGCATCATTTTGATCAAGTACTGGCTCAACGTGAGTGTGGAGGAGCAGACCCGGCGGCTGGAGAACCGGATCGAGGACCCGCGCAAGGTCTGGAAGCTGTCCCCGACCGACTTGAAGTCCTACAGCCGTCACTTCGACTACTGCAGGGCCCGCGACACGATGATCGCCGCTACCGATACGGAATGGGCCCCGTGGTTCGTCGTCGACAACGACGACAAGAAGCGCGGCCGGCTCAACATCATCAGCCACCTGCTGAGCCAGATGCCGTATAACCGCTCCCGGCCCGAAGCGTGAAGATGCCCCGCAAGCCCAGTCCGCGGGGATATGACGAGCCGAATCTGGCGCTACACCGTATCCCGACGCCCTTCTAGGGCGATTGGGGTGCGCTAGGCGGTCCTCGTCTGCGCGCGTGCCGAGGCGAGGGCCCAGATGATGAGGAGGTCGACCGCGATCAACAGGATGGCCCAGAAGGGCGAGTAGGGCAGCCAGGTGAAGTTGATCACCGCCGATAGGGCGGCGATGACGATGCCGGCCATCAGCGCCCATCCCTGACCGAGCAGCAGGCAGATACCGATCGCCGACCAGGGCCAGTCCGATCAGGAGGTGGATCCAGCCCCAGGCGGTCAGGTCGAAGGTGTAGATGTACCGCGGCGCCACCACGAGATACTGGTCGTGGACGATCGCCGACAGCGCTTCGAGGGCTTGGAACACGCCGGCGATCATCAACAGCAAGCCGGCGAAGAAACTGATGCCGTGAGCCGACGACGCTGACATCTGGTGGTCCTTGGTTGCCATGGCCGCCAGCTTTCCATGATCGCGGGATCTGCCGACCTGCAACTCGACCGGCGCGCCGGAGTGGAACCCGACGATTCGCGGAATTCGGCTGAGTCGGCCGCCAATCGCATCAGCTCTGTGATCGCGTTCGGCGGCCGCTGCATCGTGGTCCGGCCGAGGGGTCAGTCGTCCACGGTGCCAGGCGAACGAATGCCGGGCTACATCAGTCCAACCGGGCTTGTGCGGGGTCAGCTTCGCCGCGGGTGCGGCGGAGGTTGGAGACGGTGCCAACGCCCCGCCGCACCGGACGATTACGGCCGGATCGAGCAGCGGCTATTACGCGCCCGATCTGCTACGTCGTGGTGGTCTTCTCGGCGTCGTCGTCGTGGAGGTGGTGTCGGGAGATGTTGTCCGCTCGGGTGAGTGCTTTCTCGACCTCGTTCACCCACTGCTCGTCGAAGACCACCACGATGCCTGAGCCGCCGACCGGGACGGCCCACTCGACGTCGGACTTGATCTTGCGCTTCGTCACCCGATCGATGACCGTACCGGTACCGGCACCGACGCCGGCCCCGACCGCGGCCGAGGCGAGCAGCGCCGGGGGGAAGATCAAACCGACCAGGGCGCCGCCGATGGCTCCGGCCACGGCTCCGATGGCGGGTTCGTTCGTGGTGTCCTTGACGTGGACCTTGCCGTCGCTGTCGCGGTTCACCAGGGCCAGCGCCTCGACCTTGATCATCGCCTTCGGTGGTGAGGTTCTTCAGCGCGTTCCAGTCCTCTTCGGCCGTGCCAGGATCGCTGTAGGCGGCCACGTACAGATCCTGCGTGGCGTCGTCCTTGTCCTTGTCGCTCATCAGGTTTCCTCTCGTCGTTGAGTCGCCGTGGTTCGGCGCAGCGAGAGTGTGTCACACGGCAGGAAGCCAGAAAAGCAGACCCCCGCCCTTCGGGACGCCCACGACCTACACCGCCTAGCAAATAGCTGCCGACATCGATGTCCCTGAGTGCGGGCGGCGCTGGATGCTTGCTGATCTCGATCAGCTGCAATCATCGAGAAGAGGCGGCACTCGTCGAAGCCCGGCCCGCTGTCAGCGCGCACCGGGTGGTGTGCGATAAGACGAGCGACATGATCACCACGAGGCGCCCCGAATTAGCGACGTTGCCAGGACCGCTCAGGATCGGTGACGGTTCGAGACAGTACGGCTGTCAGCAAGGAGCCGATCGCGATCCCGATGGCCAGATTGATTAGCGCGGTGCTGATCTTGCCGACCAGGGTGCCCTCGAAGGCAAACGGCATCACCATCGCCGCCACCGTGGCCAGTCCGACGAGCCAGCCAAAGAACACCCGCGGACGAGGCGTCGTCGACGACAACAAGTGAGCGACCCCGGTCGCCACCAGCGCCAGCACGAACGCGGTGATCGCGTAGTTGAGTGCGAGCGAGTCGGTGACCGACACCACGAGGGTGGGAACGAGGGCCACGTCCAGCACCGAGCTGCACAACAGAACACCGACCGCTGCCACCAGGGCCGCTACGCAGCCAGCCGCTATCCCGCCCGCCCACAAGCGCCCGGCCGCAATCACAACGCCTCGACCCGAGGCCGCGCCGGACGGTTCAGGGATTGACATGAATGCTCCTCCTCACAGTGCGATTAGACCGCTTATTGCGCTGAGCCGCTCACGCCTGGTCCCGCGGACGTCGTCGTGACTGTCTTTCAGATGCACCGGGAAGGAGTAGTCACTCAAGACGCGCCGCCGCTAGCCGGCAACCGAAGCTCGCACGAGCGCAACACCACCCTGGACAGGTTACCGAGCGGCCAGAGCCGTCCGAGACACCGCCCAGCCGGCCCGGGATAAGACGAGTCCCGGCCCGCCCATCCGCCCGCCTGAGCCGAGGACGGACCGAGGATGACTCCAGGAGCGGGAACCCGGGCACGAGATACCGCCCGACACCGTTCCCCGTCGCAGCGGGTCGACCGCAGGCCCGGGCGAGCCAAGGTCGATTGCCTGGTCGCCCTGGCGTGCCGTCGTCGGATTCGGCCTGGTCAGGCTCGCCGCCGACATGGTCTACGAAGGAGCCCGTTCGATCACCGGTCCGCTGCTGGCCGGCCTAGGAGCCTCCGGTGTCGTCATCGGACTGGTCACCGGCGCCGGGGAGGCCCTGGCCCTCGTGCTCCGGCTGGTCTTCGGCCCGTCGGCCGACCGCACCGGCCGCTACTGGGCTCTGACCGTGACCGGGTACGCACTCACCGCCGTCTGCGTTCCCGCGCTTGCCATCACGCCATTCCTGGCGGGCGCCGGGCTGGCCGTTGCCTGCTTCCTCATCCTGACCGAGCGAACCGGCAAGGCCACCCGCAGCCCCGCCAAGACCACCCTCCTCGGCGAGGCGGCCGCGGGCGTCGGGCTGGACCGTGGCTTCGCCGTCCACAAGGCACTCGACCAGGCCGGTGCCGTCGCCAGGCCACTGCTCGTAGCCGCCGTCCTCGCCGCCACCGGCGCCATCTGGCCCGCAATGGCCCTGCTCGCCGTCCTCGGCGCCGCCGCCATCGACGCCCTGCTGTTCATCCGGCACCGCAGCGCCAACCGCGAGGCGAGCAAGAGACCGCAACCGGCATCACCCCTGCCGCCGGCGACATGGGTCGAGAGGCGGGGCAGCGTTGCCGCTCTGCCGAGCAGGTTCTGGCTGTTCGCCCTGTCCGCGGGGGCCACGACCGCAGGGCTTGTCACGTTCGGGGTGATCTCCTACCACCTGACCCGCGACCAGGTCGTCCCCGTCCCAGCTATCCCCGTCGTGTACGCAGCAGCGATGGCCGCCGCAGCATTCGCTGCGCTTGCGACGGCTGGTCCTACGACCGAATCAAGGGCCGCGTTCTGTTGGCACTCCCTCCACTGGTAGTGGCCGTGCCCGCCTTCGCGTTCGCGGACACGCCCGCCGCGGCGCTCGCGGGGGGTCCTGCTCTGGGGCGCCGCGGTTGGAGTTCAGGACTCCACCGTCAAAGCCCTCGTCGCCGACCTCGTTCCCCACCCGAATCGGGCTACCGCCTATGGCCTTCGCCGCCGTTCAAGGGCGCCACCGCCATCCTCGGAGGTGTCATGGCCGGCGCCCTCCACAACTATTCCGCACTCCTCCTGGTCGGCGCTGTCGCCGCAACCCAAGCCATCGCCCTCGCACTACTCCTCGCCAGCCTCCGAGCCAACACGGCCCAACACATGACTATCTAATCCAGAGCTCCAGATTTCCGGACCGGCTTCACGCCGCCTCGCGGCGGCCCGCAGTGCCGCTCCGAGGTCAGATGCCCGGCTCACCGATTGCTCACAGAACCACTCTCGTCAACTTGCGCCTTGGGATCGATTCAAGTTCGGGTAAAGCGCGTGAACAAGGCGTCCGACGATGACTGGAGTGGTCACCCATTGGACCTACGATCACCAACGAGCGGACCCTTGTCCAGAGGCGGGCCGAATTTACATCGACAGGGAGACCAAGCCGGTGCTCCCCAGCACACCCGGTCTGCACCATCGCTCCCGACATCGCTCCCTACATGATCCTTCACGATAGCTCATCGGCCATAATCAGCGGGGTCCTTTGCACACCAAATTGCCTTGTCAGGGTTCATTTGAGGTCCTTACGTCTCACTGACGATCACCCACCATTTCTAAACCTTGTGTCGCAGGTTCGAATCCTGCTGGGGGCGCTGCCGGCTCTGAGCCCGAAGTAGACCGTTGACCTAGATACCGCCTTCCGAATCGAGGAAGTCGACGGTGACAGCGGCAAAGAGCGGTGAGATGCCGAGGTTGTAGTGGGTCAGGCCGGGCAGGACCGCGAGGGCGTGTCCGCCTTGTGGCCGGCCCTCGCCCATCCAGCCCCCGTCGCGGAGGCCACCGTCGAGCAGCTTGAAGATCTCGACGTAGTGGCTGGGTGGTGCCATGTCAGCATCGGCGCAGACGATCAGCGTGGGCACCTGTAGACCACGGACCTCCGCGGTGAAGTCGAAGTCCTTGCTCATCGACGCGCCGATCTTGTCCAGCAACCGCCCGAAGTCGTCGGGCCGCGGCGCAACCCGCTGGTAGAGCTCGTACATCGGCGTGTCCTTCATGAACTCGACGGCCGCCGCGTTGACCTGGGCTTGCTGGGCTGAGCATCTCGGCCGGGATCGCGTCGCGGCGGATATGTGCGGCCGCGCAGACCAGTTTGCGAACCTTCTCCGGGTGCTTGACGGCAGTGAACAATGCAACACCGCCGCCGAGGGAGTAGCCGACGACGTCTGGATTCTCGAGCCCGAGATGGTCGATGAGGGCCGCGATGTCATCGGCCATGAGCCTGATGTCGATCGGCCGATCTATGTCTGCTGTGCGCCCATGCCCTTGCAGGTCGACAGTGATCACCTGGTGCCGTTCCGCCAACGCTTCCAGCACCGGGCCGAACATCTCACCCGACATGAGCCCGCCGTGCAGCAAGATCATCGGTCGGCCCGAGCCGTGCGTCTCGTAGTACAGGCTGATCCCGTTGACGTCGGCGTACTCGCCCGTCTGGACGGCTGCGGTCGTCGAGTCGTCGGTCATCTGAACTCCTGGTGTGATCGCTTTGGGTGGTGGGGATATTGCTAAGACCTGGCGTACGCCGGAAACTCATCTAGCCGACCCGTTTCGAGGGCCTGCGCGAAAGAGAAGCGTCCCACCGGCACAAACCTCGGTGGGCCGCCGTGGCTGTCCCTTGGTGAGCAGGATCACCCCAACTGGGTGAAGATTTGTGCGGCACGGCCTCAGCCGGCTGTCGCACCGCTTCGGCTGCGCTAGGGTTCCACCCGGATCTGCGTTGGATCCATCGGATTACGAGCTGAAAGCGTGCGTACAACAAATGGATTTCTGGCACTTTCTCTACCTGCTCATCTGGAGCTTCGTCTTCGTCGCGTACCTGATGGTGCTGTTCCAGATCATCGGCGACCTGTTCCGCGATCGCGACCTCGGCGGCGGGTGGAAGGCCCTGTGGATCATCGGGTTGATCGTCCTCCCCTTCATCGTCGCGTTGATCTACCTCATCGCTCGTGGCAAGGGAATGGCCGAGCGGCACATGGCGGCGGTGCAGACCGCCCAGAAGGCGACCGACCAATACATCCAGTCCGTCGCCTCTCAGTCCGCGCCCGCCGACCAGATCGCATCGGCGAAGGCGTTGCTCGATGCCGGTACGATCAGCCAGACCGAGTTCGACCAGCTCAAGGCCAAGGCGCTGGCCTGAGCGCTCTCAGTTCAGTCCGCACGTTCCAGGAAGAGGCTCGATGACGACCTTCGGCCCAGCCGACCTGTATGTGGTTGCGTTTCCCGAGGACCACATCCCGGCACCCGTGCGGGAGTCCTTGCTGGCAACCATTGCGAGCGGTGCCATCACGCTGCTCGACCTCACCGTCGTCAAGCGGCTGGAGGACGGGTCGGTCGATGTCCTCGAGATCGACGTGCTCGGCGATGAGATCGAGCTGACGGAGATCGAGCTTCCAGCCCCCGGCCTGATCGGTGAGGAAGACCTCGACCAGTTCACCAGCGAGCTCCCGCCGGGCAGTTCCGCTCTGGTGGTACTACTGGAGAACACCTGGGCGCGGGCGGTGACTGCTGCGGTCCGCGACGCGGGTGCGACGGTGCTGGCGGTCGAGCGATTCCCCGCCGATGTGGTGAACGACGTAGCAGAACTCGCCGGCTTCAACGCTGCCGAAACCGCATAGCAGAAAGAGGGACGACATGCCGATGGGACGACGTCGAATGGGACGGCCAGGCTTGGTCGGTATGGCCGCGCGGACGGCCGTGGTCGCCGGCACGGCATCGGCCACAGCCGGTGCGGTCTCTCATCACCAGCAGCAGAAGTACGACTCCCAGGCTCAGGCGCAGGCCCAGCAGCAAGCCGACGCCCAAGCCGAGCAGCAGCGGTTGGCCATGGAGGCTGCGCAGCAGGTGGCGGACCAGCAAGCAGCAGCCCAGCAGGCGGCCGCCCCGGCCCCGGCAGCGGCGGCGCCCGAGAGCGATCTGCTCGGCCAGCTTCAGCAGCTGGGCCAGTTGCATGCTTCCGGCATCTTGACCGATGCCGAGTTCGCCCAGGCGAAGGCCAAGCTTCTGGGTTGATCTCGTCACCCCACAACCCTCGACCGTCGCTCGGTCGGGGGTTGCGTCGTCTCTCCTGCTCGTCGTCTCAGAGCAGGCCCACAGGAGGATCGATGAGCGAGGAGCTGCCCGCCGGCGTCCGGCGCATGCTGACGGCCGCCGAAGACCTGGGACTGCCGGTTGACCTTCGCGTCCGGCCGGCCGCCGACAGCCTCCCCGAAGCCGCCGCGATCCTCGGGATCGAGCCCGCCGACATCGCCAAGACACTGGTGGTCCGGCTGCCCGACGGCGACCATCTGTTCGTCGTCGTCGGCGGCGACGCCACCTTCTCGTGGCCGAAGCTCCGGGGGCTCCTCGGCGTGAACAAGCTGTCCATGCCCGACGCCGACGGCGCCTTGCAGGCCACCGGTTACGAGCGAGGAACGATCACCCCCATCGGGAGCAAGCCGTCCTGGCCCGTGTACGTCGACGAGCGGCTCCGCGGGCGCTGGGTGGCGATGGGCGCGGGCGGACACGGCTACAGCGCCTTTGTCGACGTCGACAAGCTCGTGGCGGCGTTCGATGCGACGGTCGCCGACCTGGTGAGATGAGAGCTGTGGCCGCCGGCATGATCGCGTGCGGTTTCGGGCGAAGACTCAGGCCCCAGCCAACTGCTCACCTACAATCGAGCGCATGTCTCAGCCGGGGAGCACGAGCCGAACGGTGCTGGCCGTCATCTGGCTGATCCTCGGCATCGTGATGCTTGGCGTCGCCGGCGGAGTGGGCTGGACCCGCTGGGAGCCGTTGTTGAACGGCCATCCCGCGCTTCTGGTGGCTACCGTTGCCTGCGCCGTCTTCGGCATGATCGCCATGGTCTGGTCGATCGCGACGCTGGTCGCCGGCGACCGTCAGGATCTGCGTGACGACAACCCTCGCCACCAGCGGACGAGGACACCGAAGCAGCTCCGGAGGCGTGCCGAGCTCCGGTTGGCACTGGCGGTGCCGGCACTGCTGGTGTGTGTCGTCCTCGTTGCCGTGGTCGCCTGGGCGAGACCGTTCCCTCCGGCGGCCGGGGTGGTGACCGCCATGCGGTCCGATCCGGGCGTGAAAGTCACCGACACCGTGACCTGGTACGAGCTGACGCCGACCGCCCGCGACGCGGCCGGCGACGTCGTCGTCCCGAAGGTCGGGCTGGTCTTCGCGCCGGGAGCCCGGGTGGACCCGCGGGCGTACACACCGCTGCTCATTCCGCTGGCCAAGGCCGGAAACCTCGTCATCGTGCTGAAGGACCCGCTGGGTATCGCGCTCGCCGACCCAGATCACGCGGCCCGGCCGATGGTGGTGCACAGCGAGATCGCGTCCTGGGTGGTGGGTGGACACTCACTGGGTGGGACGGCCGCCGCATCGTTCGCCGAGTCGCACCCGCAGGTCAAGGGGCTCCTGCTGTGGGCGTCGTACCCGGCGAGCCCGCTGACCCGCACCGACCTGTCGGTGATGTCGATCTACGGCACGGAGGACGGGCTGGCCACGCCGACGAAGATCGAGGACCACAAGTCGATGCTCCCGCCCGACACCCAGTACGTCGAGGTGACGGGCGGGCTGCACGCGTACTTCGGCGACTATGGAGCCCAGCCGGGCGATGGCACCACCACGGTGGACAGAGCCACAGCTCAGAAGCAGATCGTGGACGCGAGTGTGAAGTTCCTCGCATCGTTCCAGCCGCCGCCGCCCAAGCCGAAGAAATAGCCGCTCGTCGAACGAACTCCGACCGTGCGGCGTGAGCAGGTCATCGGAGTGTTACGCCGGTCCCCTACGATGCGGCCATGAGCGAATCAGGTCTGCAGGCGGCCCGCGACAAGATGACGGCCGCCGGCGTCGCCCCCCAGGCGATCGAGGTCTTCAGCCACTACTACCACCAGCTGGAGGAAGGCGTCACCGGGTTCATCGCCGAGGACTCCATCGAGCCGCTGACATCACCGGACTTGCTGTCCGACGTCGAGGTCAGTGACGAGCAGGCCGGGGCCGCGCTGGCGAAGACGGTCATCATCAAGCTCAACGGCGGCCTGGGGACGTCGATGGGCATGGACAAAGCGAAGTCGTTGCTGCCGGTGCGCAGCGGCAAGACCTTCCTCGACCTCATCGTCGCCCAGGTGCAGGCCGCCCGCGAGACGTACGCCGCGAAGCTTCCCCTGCTGTTCATGAACAGCTTCCGCACCCAGGACGACACCCTGGCCGCGCTCGCCCCCTACGCCGACCTGGAGGTCGACGACCTCGGCCTGGACTTCCTGCAGAATTCCGAACCCAAGCTCTTGGCCGCCGACCTGACGCCCGCCGAGTGGCCCGCAGATCCGACGCTGGAGTGGTGCCCACCCGGCCACGGAGATCTCTACACCGCACTCGAGGGGTCGGGCATTCTCGATCGGCTGCTGGCGAAGGGCTATCGCTACGCCAGCGTGTCCAATTCCGACAACCTCGGAGCAGCGCCCGATGCGACGATCGCCGGCTGGTTCGCTGCGAGCGGCGCGCCGTACGCGGCCGAGATCTGCCAGCGGACGGCGGCCGACCGCAAGGGCGGTCACCTCGCGATCCGCAAGGCCGACCAGCAGCTCATCCTCCGCGACACTGCCCAGACGGCCGAGGACGAGATGCACTTCTTCACCGACGAGTTCCGTCACCCCTACTTCCACACCAACAACCTGTGGTTCGACCTGGAAGTGCTGTCGCGCACGCTCAAGGAGCGCAACTCCGTCCTCGGGTTGCCCCTGATCAAGAACGAGAAGACCGTCGACCCGGCCGACTCCTCGTCACCGGCGGTCGTCCAGATCGAGAGCGCGATGGGTGCCGCGATCGAGGTGTTCCCGGGTGCCACCGCAATCGGCGTCGGGCGCGAGCGGTTCCTTCCGGTCAAGACCACCAACGACCTGCTGCTGCTGCGTTCCGACGTGTACGAGGTCGGCTCCGACGGGCGGTTGACCAAGGTCGTGGAGAAGGCGCCACTGATCGAGCTCGACTCGAGGTTCTACAAGACGATCGGCAAGTTCGAGGATCGCTTCCCGGGTGGTGCACCGTCGCTCAACGAGGCGACCAGTCTCGGTGTCAAGGGCGACTGGACCTTCGAGGACGACGTCAAGGTCATCGGGGCCGTCACCCTGGACGATCCGGGCGAGCCCCGCGTTGTCAGCTCAGGCACCACGCTGGTCTGATCAGTCCTGCTCGCGCACGCGGCGCCCCACGTCCCGCTCGAGTCGTCGCTCGATCGGGCGACGAAAAGCGTGTCGCCCTCCTCGTTCCTCCCTCGCGGGAGGGCGCCGCTAACGACGCTCGCAGGAGTTCAGTCCTGCTCGCGCACGCGGCGCCCCACGTCCCGCTCGAGTCCCGCTCCGCCTGTCCCCGAAAAGTGGTCAGCAACAACATCGACACGCCGGGCAGAGTTGTTGTCAGCGCCCAGTTTTCGGCGATCTGTGGCGCGGGGGCAGGGGGCAGGGGGCAGGGGGCAGGGGTAGCCAGCGGGCGGTCAGATGCTGGCGACGACCTCGTCGAAGTCGAGGCGGGGGAGGCGTGGCCGCTGACCGTCGTCGGCCGTACGTCCGATGTTGACCACCATCAGCGTCTTGTGGTCGCCATCGGGGAAGAACTCGGCGTCGACACCGGCGGCGTCGAACCCCGTCATCGGGCCGGCACCCAGCCCGGCGGCGCGGACGCCCACCAAGAAGTACGCCGCCTGCAGCGCCGCGCTGAACCTGGCGGTGCGCTCGCGTGCGGCTTCGTCGGCGACGAACATCTCGCGAGCACTCGGCACCACGGGGAACGTCTTGTGCAGCTCGTCGTGGAAGTCGACGTCGGCGGCCAGGATGGCCACCACGGGGGCAGTGGAAACCCGCGCCTGATTGTTGCCACCCATGTGCTGGACCAGCCGAGCGCGTGCGTCCGGCGTGCGGACGAGCACGACCCGCAGCGGCTGGCTGTTCATCGCGGTCGGCGCCCACTTGACGAGGTCGTAGACAGCCTTCAGCTGCTCGTCGGTCACCGGTTCGTCGGTGAACGCGTACGCGGTATGCGCGTCGCGGAAGAGCAGATCCTGGGCATCGGCGGAGAGGGCGAGACCGCCGAGGTCGGTTTCGAAATCGGCAAGATCGAGTTCAAGATTGAGAAGTTCGGTCACATATTGTTGAACCGTCAATCAATAACGACTATTCCGCCGCTGCCGAGAGGTGCCTCACACACCACGCAGCACACACCGGAGGTTGCGAGAATGCCTCGCATGGTGCCCAACGACCGGTCTGAGTCGGATGACGCGCGGCATCGGTGGCATCAGGCGCTCGCGTACGCACTGCTCGGAGAGGTCCACCCGTCCCTCGGCACACAGCGGAATCCGGACCTGGCGGCGCTGGTCGAGGATCTGGACGGGCTGTTCCCCGGCGGTCGAACCGAGCTGATCGAGACGATTGCCGTCGCGCGACGGGCGAGCGATGTCCCTTGGCCGCGGGTCGTGCCGCCCGATCTCCGAACGGAGCTCGGGCCGGCCCAGTTCGCCGCCGCACTGACGGAGCTGCGTCGGTGCCTCGGGCTCGAGGGCCAGCAGCAACGAACCGTGAGCGGTCGGTCTCCCGATGCCGCCGAGCAGGCTCTGCTCCGGGAGGTGCCGCCGCACCACGGGAGCTGAGATCGGGGAGCGGCGGGGGATCGGATCAGATTTGAGGCGTGTTCCCGCCTCCTGCAGCCCGCGCGTTCTGCTCCTTGAGCAGGTCGCGGATCTCACCGAGTAGATCCTCGCTCGACGCAGCTGCCTCGGGCTCGTCCTTCTTGCGCAGGCTCGCCATCTTGTTGTACGGGAGCACGATGCCGAAGTAGACGACCGTCGCGGTCAGCACGAACGCGAACAACGATGACAAGAACGCGCCGAGGGCGATCCCGGCGATCGAAACGCTGCTGAAGTCGGGGCGCCCGCCGATCCGACCGAGGATGTCCAGCAGCAGATCGGTGAACGACTTGACGACCGAGTTGAAGGCGGTGCCCATGATGACCGCGACGGCCAACTCGATGAGGTTGCCGCGCATCAAGAACTCTTTGAAACCCTTCATGGTCCTCCGCTTCGCTCTGGTCGGCCGCAGCTGCTCTGGTGCTCGAACGTCCGTGACGCTAACAGACGGATGTAACTGGGTCGGCTGAACTGTTCGCTCGGCGGACGCTGTTCGGGAGCTTGCTCCCGCTCGATCCGACGCGCTGTCTGGTCGGCAGCGCCGGCCGTTTGGGACCACTGCTCGGCCGCGGCCCGGCTCGAGCCGCAGAATCCTTGCTCCCTTTACGCTTCCTTGCACCCTTTGCAATGGGAGCAAAGATGCGCAAAGGGAGCAAAGATCCCTGCGGCGGCGCGCCGGCGGCCGGTGGCATTCGCTGTGAGGGTCCCGATCCAATGCGGCCGGGGCGCGGAGTAGGCGGCGGAGGAAGCGGAGGCGGGTCGCGGTCGTCCCGAGCTTCCAGATCGCGGCGCCCACAGAACAGTCCGCAGGTCGCGCACCATCCCGAGGTCAGCGAAGGACGATGCTCAGCCGTCCCGCGGCGGCGGTGTCGTTCAAGGCAGTGGCGGTGGGGAGGTCGACCTCGATCAGGATCAGCGCTCCGGAGCCGTTGCCGCCGGCCAGCGCACCGTCTCCGGCGGCAACCGGGAGACCCACCACGAGCACCCGACTCGCCACGACCCGCGCCTTAGCGCCGGAGTCGGTGGCGGCGATCACATCGACCCGGTCGCCCAGCCGGATCAGCGCGGCCATGTCGGCATCACTCAGCCGGAGCGGGGCGACCACCATCCCCGGGCTGCTGGCCCGGCGGGTCCCGATTGCCAGCTCGGTGAGGACCTGCCCGTCGGCGACCGGCGAGTTCACCGCAGTCCCGATCACCTGCTCAGGATCAGTGACCGGCGACTCCGGCGCGGCCGTACGAGGGATCGTGTCGACCTGTAGGTCACTTGCCGACAGGGTCGTGCCGGCCGCCAGCTGGTGGGTCGCGCGCACGACCCCGACACTAGGCGGGTCAGGCGGCCGCGCGGCGCTGATGCCCGTGATCACGGCAGCAACGGCGGCCACCACAGCCAGCTTGCGTCGGTGCCACGACACGGCTCGGCCGAGGTCGCGAAGGAAATGTCGTTGTCCGGAGGTACGCGTCACGACTGGACGCTAAGCAGCCACGCCCGAGACGTGCGCGGTTATCCACAGGCGGAGGCGGACCTCAGGCGGCTGTGGATGACGCGGTCGACTTCTTCTTCTCCGAGCCGCCGGTCGAGGTCGAGGAGCCTCCCGAGCTAGAACCACCCGATCCGTCGCGCGAGCTCGAGGCGGCGGGCGCTGCGCTTCCGGCCTTCTCGCCTCGATCGGCCTTCTCGCCCCGGTCGGACTTCTCGCCCTTGTCTGACTTCTCGCCGCGATCGGACTTCTCCGACGTCTCGGCCGACTTCGCTCCGGCGCCATTGGCCTTGCCGTCTGCGCGACTGTCAGTGCGGTAGAAGCCGCTTCCCTTGAAGACCACGCCGACGGCGTTGTAGACCTTGCGCAGCGCGCCATGGCACTCGTCGCACTCAGTGAGGGCAGCGTCGGTGAACTTCTGGACGACCTCGAGCTCGTTGCCGCACTGGGTGCAGCGGTACTGGTAGGTCGGCACGCGGGCTCCTCGAGACGAAGCGGTTCGTTTAGCACTCAAGCATAGCGACTGCTAACCCGCAAGCGGGAACCCGCGCCGCCGATCGGCGCGCTCCACCCAGTCCCGCACACCGACACCCGACTCGGCGGATGTCCGCCCCTTAGGCTGGCCCGGTGCGGCGCATTCCTCGATGGGTGATCTTTACCCTCGTCCTCGTACTGATCGCCGCAGCCGGCCTCGCGGGGTTGTCCATCGCGACGGTCCGTCGACCCTTCCCGGTCACCGACGGGCAGGTCAGCCTTGCTGGTCTCGATGGCCGGGTGGACGTGTTGCGTGACGGGCACGGGGTGGTCCAGATCTACGCCGACGATGCCGAGGATCTCTTCCAGGCCCAGGGGTTCGTCCAGGCTCAGGACCGGTTCTACGAGATGGACGTCCGCCGCCACATCACCGCCGGCCGGCTGTCCGAGCTGTTCGGGGCAGGCCAGGTCGAGACGGACACCTACCTGCGGACGCTGGGCTGGCACCGGGTCGCAGAGGCCGAGCTGCCGCTGCTCTCGGCCAGCACCCGGCGCTACCTCGACGCGTACGCCGCCGGCGTCAACTCCTACCTGCGCGGCCGGTCCACGGCCGACATCTCGCTCGAGTACAGCCTGCTCGGCGTGCAGGGCCTGGACTACACGCCCGAGGACTGGACGGCGGCCGATTCGCTGGCCTGGTTGAAGGCGATGGCCTGGGACCTCGGTGCCAACCTCGACCAGGAGACGGAGCTGGCCGTGATGTCGGCCAAGGTCGGTGCGGGACGCGCGGCCGAACTCTTCCCGACGTACCCGCTGAACGGCTTCGACCCGATCGTCACCCGTGGCACGGTGGTCGGCGACCGCTTCGACCCAAGCGCGTCGGCCGGTCGGGCCCGGCCCGCACCGGTGGGCGATACCTCCAACCCGACGACCACCGGGCGGGTGTCGTCCACACCCTCCCCGTCGGCGAACAGCTCGTCGGCGAACAGCCCGTCGGCCGACAGCTCGTCGGCCAACGTCTCGACGGCCGGCACCTCGTCGAGCACGAGCCCCGGTGAGGTCGGCGCGGTGCTCCGCCAGTGGCTCCAGTCCCGGACCATGTCGGGCGAGATCGGCTCGAACTCGTGGGTGATCTCCGGCAGCCGGACCACGACCGGCAAGCCGCTGCTCGGCAACGATCCCCACGTCGACACCTCGATTCCCTCGCTGTTCTCCCAGCTCGGCCTGCACTGTCGGACGGTGTCCCAGAGCTGCCCGTTCGAGGTTGCCGGCTACAGCATGGCCGGCCTCCCCGGCGTCGTGATCGGGCACAACGCTCAGGTCTCCTGGGGGATGACGACCAGCTATGTCGACGCTCAAGATCTCTATCTCGAGCAGCTGAGCGGAGCGAGCGTGCGGGAAGGCAGCACGACTGTGCCGCTGACCACACGTACCGAGGACATCCGGGTCCGGGGTGAGGACACGCCGCGCCACATCATGGTCCGCTCGACCAAGCACGGTCCGCTGATGTCCGATGTGGATCCGCTGGTCCGCCAGGTCGGCGAGCTGTCGACCCCTGCCGGCCAGCCGCCGTACGCCGTGGCGCTGGCCTGGACCGCGCTCACGCCGGGTCGCAGCATGGACGGTCTGATGCAGGTGATGGTGGCCAAGAACTTCGAGCAGTTCCGGGCCGCGGTGAAACTCGTCACGGCGCCTTCGCAGAGCCTCGTCTACGCCGACACCGCCGGGCACATCGGCTATCAGCTGATGGGATCGGTCCCGGATCGCAACCGGGGGAACGGCCTGACGCCGGCCCGCGGCTGGGACCCGGCGTACGAGTGGAAAGGCCTGGTGCCTTTCGCCCGGCTGCCCTACGCCTACGACCCGCCCGCTGGTTACATCGTCGCGGCGAACCAGCAGGTCATCGGGCGGCAGTACCCGTACCACATCGGTTCGGACTACTCCTACGGCTGGCGCAGCCAGCAGCTGAAGGACCTGATCGCAGGTGCCGGCAAGATCAGCCCCGCCGCCGCGAGCGAGCTGTTCTACAACGACACGATCCGGTTCGCGGCCGACCTGGTGCCGGTGCTGCTCAAGATCAAGGTCGCCGACCCCTGGATCCGCGAGGGCCAGCAGACCCTGGTCGGTTGGGACTACGGCGCCGGCGCCGACTCGGCCCCGGCGGCGTACTTCAGCATCGTCGTCCACGACATTCTCAAGCGAACGTTCCGCGACGAGATGCCCCAGGAGCTGTGGCCGACCGGAGGCGATCGCTGGTACGCGGTGCTCAGCACCCTGCTGGACCAGCCCAACAACCGCTGGTGGGACGACACGACCACGCCGAACGTGGTCGAGCGCCGCGACGACGTGCTGCTGGCCGCGATGACCGATGCCCGTAAGGAGGCCACCTCGCTGATGGCGCGCGACACAGGGCAGTGGTCGTGGGGCCGGATCCACCGGGTCACGCTTCGCAACACGACCCTGGGGGAGAGCGGGGTCGGTGCCGTCGAACGACTTTTCAACCGGGGCGACTATCCGGCGCCCGGCGGATCGGCCGTGGTGAATGCGATGGGCTACGACACGACCGAGGGCTACGCGGTGACGTACGGACCGACGATGCGGATGCTGGTGGACCTGTCGAATCTCGACGACTCGCGCTGGGTCAACCAGAGCGGGAACTCCGGTCATGCCTACCACCCGAACTACGACGATCAGCTGCCGTTGTGGATCGACAACCAGTTGCTTGCGTTCCCGTTCGGCCGGGCCGCGGTCGACGCAACGACCGCACATCGGCTGGAGCTGGTCCCGACCGGCTGAGGCGCCCGCCGCAAACCCGGATGATCGCATGCCGACGCCGCGTTAGGATCGTGCATACAGGCAGTGATCCGGCCATCACCGGTGAGCCTCCGGAAGAACGAGCGGCAACGCTCCAGTAGAACCGGACGGGTGGGCCCGTGACAGCCCGCGACGAGTGGTCGGAGCGCCGTGAGCGCTCCGGCAAGCGGGGTGGTACCGCGGTGGTGACATCGTCCTCGCGTTGGTTGGTGACGACGCGAGTGACGAGAGAAGACTGCAATGACCTACCCCAAGGCGACCACCGACGGTCCGCGGACGTCGACCGAGCCCGTCGACGAGCAGCGAACGCCCGATCCTTCGAAGGTCCAGGCGAGCCCGTCCTTCCCCGAGCTGGAGGAGCGGGTGCTGGCCTACTGGAAGGCCGACGACACCTTCCAGGCCTCGGTGGAGAAGAACCCGGCGGGGGACAGCGGCTCGAACGAGTTCGTCTTCTACGACGGACCGCCGTTCGCCAACGGTCTGCCGCACTACGGCCACCTGTTGACCGGTTACGTGAAGGACATCGTGCCGCGGTTCCAGACCATGAGGGGTCGCCGGGTCGAGCGCCGGTTCGGCTGGGACTGCCACGGGCTGCCGGCCGAGCTCGAGACCATGTCCCAGCTCGGGCTGAAGACGAAGGCCGACATCGAGGAGATGGGCGTCGAGGCGTTCAACGCGGCGTGCCGCGAGTCGGTGTTGGCCTACACCGAGGAGTGGCAGGCCTACGTCACCCGGCAGGCCCGCTGGGTGGACTTCGAGCACGACTACAAGACGCTCGACATCACGTTCATGGAGAGCGTGCTGTGGGCGTTCAAGTCGCTCTACGACAAGGGGCTGGTGTACGAGGGTCTGCGGGTCCTGCCGTACTGCTGGAACGACGAGACGCCGCTGTCCAACCACGAGCTGCGGATGGATGACGAGGTCTACCAGGATCGGAGCGATCCCGCTGTCACCGTGGGGCTGCGGCTGGAGACCGGCGAGCTGGCGCTGATCTGGACCACGACGCCCTGGACGCTGCCCAGCAACCTGGCGATCATGGTCCGGCCCGATATCGACTACGTCGTGGTCGAGTCCGACGTCACCGGAACCATCGAGCGATATGTGCTCGCCGAGGCCCGGATGGCCGCGTACGCCCGTGAGCTGTTCGGCGACCCGGCGACCTCGGGCAAGGGGGCCGACTGGGAATCGCACGTGGTCGAGCGGCTGACCGGCGCCGAGCTGCTCGGCCGGCACTACACCCCGCCGTTCTCCTACTACCTCGGTCACGAGAACGCGCACCGGGTCGTGGCGGCCGACTTCGTCACGACCGAGGACGGGACCGGACTCGTGCACAGCGCCGGCGGTTTCGGCGAGGAGGACATGCAGGTCACCGACCGCGAGGGGATCAAGGTCGTGCTGCCGGTCGGTCCCGACGGCACGTTCACTGCCCCCGTCGACGAGTACGCCGGCATGCTCGTGTTCGACGCCAACCCGCACATCATCGACGACCTCTTGGCGCGGACCCGCGGCGGTGACGGGCACTCCGTCACCGAGGGCACCGTGTTGCTGCGGCACGAGTCGTACGTCCACTCCTACCCGCACTGCTGGCGGTGCAAGAACCCGCTGATCTACAAGGCGGTGTCGAGCTGGTTCGTTTCGGTGACCTCCTTCCGCGAGCGAATGGTCGAGCTGAACCAGCAGATCAACTGGGTTCCCGAGCACGTCAAGGACGGCCAGTTCGGCAAGTGGCTGTCGAACGCCCGGGACTGGTCGATCAGCCGGAACCGCTACTTCGGCAGCCCGATCCCGATCTGGCAGTCCGACGACCCGACCTATCCGCGGACCGACGTGTACGGCTCGATCGCCGAGCTCGAGGCCGACTTCGGCGTGAAGGTGTTCGACCTGCACCGGCCCTACATCGACGAGCTGACCCGGCCGAATCCGGACGACCCGACCGGCCGCTCGACCATGCGCCGGGTCACCGACATCCTCGACGTCTGGTTCGACTCGGGCTCGATGCCGTACGCCCAGGTGCACTACCCGTTCGAGAATCGCGACTGGTTCGAGCACCACTACCCGGGCGACTTCATCGTGGAGTACATCGGGCAGACCCGCGGCTGGTTCTACCTGATGCACGTGCTGGCGACCGCGTTGTTCGACCGACCGGCCTTCTTGAACTGCATCAGTCATGGGATCGTGCTGGGCAGCGACGGTCAGAAGATGTCCAAGTCACTGCGCAACTACCCCGACGTCAACGAGGTCTTCGACCGCGACGGTGCCGACGCGATGCGCTGGTTTTTGATGTCGTCGCCGATCCTGCGCGGTGGCAACCTGATCGTCACCGAGCAGGGCATCCGCGAGGGTGTCCGGCAGGTGCTGATCCCGCTGTGGAACGCGTACTACTTCTTCACCCTGTACGCGAACGCGGCTCGGGGTGGTCAGGGGTACGACGCTCGGATCAGCAGCGCCTCCACAGACGTGCTGGATCGCTACATCCTCGCCAAGTTGGACGAGTTCACCACCTCGGTCGGGGACGAGCTCGAAGCGCTGAACGTGGCCGCTGCCTGTGACTCGACTCGATCGTTCCTCGAGGTCTTGTCCAACTGGTACATCCGACGTTCCCGGGATCGCTTCTGGGACGGGGAATCCGCCGAGTCGCTCGCGGCGTTCGACACGCTCTACACGGTGCTGGAACAGACCACCCGGGTGGTCGCTCCGCTGCTGCCGCTGACCACCGAGGAGATCTGGCGTGGCCTCACGGGCGGACGCTCGGTGCATCTCACCGACTGGCCGTCGGCGGCGACGCGAGAGCGACGCCTCACTCGCCGTGGCGATGGATCGGGTGCGGGAGGTCTGCTCGACCGGATCGGCGCTTCGCAAGGCGTCCGGTCTGCGGGTGCGGTTGCCGCTGTCCTCGCTGACCGTGGTGGTCGACGATGTGGCAGCGCTGGAGCCGCTCGCCGGTCTGATCACCGACGAGCTGAACGTGAAGTCGCTGGTGCTCACCGATCTGGCGTCGGCCGACGAGGGCTCGTTCGGCGTACGGCAGACGCTGACCGTGAATGCCCGCGCCGCCGGGCCACGACTGGGCCGCGACGTGCAGCTCGCGATCAAGGGCAGCAAGGCCGGCGACTGGGCAGTGGGCGCCGATGGTTCGGTGACGTCCGGCGGGATCGCGCTGCTGGACGGTGAGTACGCACTGGCAACGGTAGTGGCCGACGCGGATCCGGCGGACCAGAGGGCGGTGGCGATGTTGCCCGGCGGCGGCTTCGTGATCCTGGACTGTGCGGTCACCCCGGAGCTGGCCGCCGAGGGCCTCGCCCGGGACGTCGTGCGGGCCGTCCAGCAGACCCGACGGGACGCGGGACTTCAGGTCAGCGACCGGATCGTGCTGGTGCTCGGCGGCAGCGACGTGACGCGCGAGGCGGTGGAGCTGCACGCGGAGCTGATCAAGACCGAAACGCTGGCCGTCACGCTCGAGGTGAGCGACGTGGACGCCGGGGAGACCGTGGTCCTCGGCGACGGTCACAAGATCACCGTCTCGGTGGCCAAGGTCGCCGCCTGATTCAGGTGCCCTTCGACAGGCTCAGGGCGCAAGAGAGCGCTGAGCTCCAGGCATATGTGCACTGAGCCTGTCGAGGCGCGGACGCGGCGGGACGCCGCTCAGGCGACCTGCGACTCGGTCCAGCGGGTCCACAGCCCGTCGGGCGGATCGACGAGCAGCGGCACGGCGGCTTCCTCGGTCAGCGGGTTGTTCTCGATGTCACGGCGAAGTTCCGGAAAGTCCGGGTCACCCGGCTGCGCATCGTCGACGATCCGAGAGAACGTGATCGTCCGGCGTCCGTTGTCGACGCGGATCGGCCCGACGGCCTCACAGTGGGCCAGGCCGTTGGCGTGCCACCAGGTAGCGAACTGCCGTCGGCGCTCGGGTGAGTCGTCGACTCCGAAGGTGATTCTCATGGGCGGTTTCCGTCGAGATGGAGAGTTGATACCGTTGTCATCAGTGTTGACAACGTTATCATCCCAGATGTACGAAAGAAAGCCTCCAACTCGACATCGGCTCCCATGGCTTGAGGCTAGGTCCGCGACCGTTGCGTCCTCGTTGCAGATCAGTGACCTTCGAGAGACCCGAGCAGGTCACCGAGCGTGCCGTAACCGCGAAGACACGCCGGCTCGGTCGGCGACGTCTCGCAGGTGGTGTTCACCTGGTGCTGCATGGCGGAGTCGAGAGCGGTCATGCTGGCGGTGGAGAGCACCCAGCCCAAGGGGGCGGTGACTTCGGGCTGCGCGCTGCGGTCGACCACGATCACCCGGCGGGGAAAGGCCGCGGCGACCGCGTCGCAGTCGATCGTGCCACTGCCACTGCCACTGCCACTGCCACGCAGCCGGTGCCGGGCGTGGGGCAGATGGAGCGGGTGCGTACGGTCGTCGCCGCGCGCTGCAGCAGGGCGTCGGTCCGAGTCAGCGTCGCCTTGCCACGCAGGTAACCGACGGCCGGCAGCAGGAGCTCGCTCTGCAGTTTGGGCGGCTGGGTGAGCCGGCCAGCCGTCGCCTGCTCGTTGGTCAGGAACACCACGAACGGCATGATCAACGGATCGTCGCGACGGCCGGCGGCGACCACGGCGTCGTTGTGGGCGCGTACCTGGGCGAGCCACTGCGCCGAGAGGTCGGTGATCGTGGCGAGCCCGGTGTTCTCGATGTAGCCGCCGTCGATCAGCTGCGTCCGTGGCCAGAACGACGTGTCACCGGTGCCAGCCACGCCGCAGCCGCCGACGACCCCACCCGGGGTGACGTACGGGAACCGGGCGGTCAGCAGCGCCGCCGTGGACGCGTCGACAGGCCCGAGGCAGTCCTGGCCGGAGCCGCTGACGGGCCCGTAGGCGGCGAACAGGTCGACAGTTCGCGCACCAGGGCTCAGCCGCTGGTCGCACTGTTGCTCGCCGTCGGAAGGCGCAGGCTGCTCGAGATTCAGCTGGCTCAGCCAGGCGCGGCACTCGCCGGCCACGCTGCTGGAGTTGAGGACGAGGGGTCCGGTGACCGGTGAGAGGGTGGCGGGATCGGAGAGGAACGGCTGGGTGCCCCATGGCTGACCCGCGGCCGAGGCGTTCCACCCCAGTTCGATCAGTCGTGCTCGGTCGGCCCAGGTCCGTGCCGGCGCGATGCCGTTCGTGCCCACGGGAATGCCGGTGGCAGCGTAGGCGGGGTCGCGGACGAACGTGCCGACCACGGCCTGGGCTAGCGTCGCGGGTTCTGCCATTGCGCGTACGGCATGGACGGCCCGGTCCGCGCCTGGGTCGCTCGGGGTGCCCGAGAAGCGAGCCACCGTCAGCCCGACCGATCCGCCGCTGGCGCCGCCGGAGAAGAGCGTGGATTGTGCCCCGCAGCCACCCGTGCCTTCCTGGATCGCCGCGAGCCCTTTCACCGTCCAGTACGCCGCCCGGATCCCGCCGCCCTCGGCGGCGATCATGACCATCGGACGTACGGCCTGGCCGTTCACCCGCACAGCGCAGCCCGGCTGGTGCAGCCAGTCGGCCACGAAGCCGGAGACCTCGGCCCGCGTCGGCGCGGGTGCCGTTTCGGGATGGTCGATCACCTCGTGGATGGTGCTGCCGCCCGCCGTGAGTCCGGCCAGCACGACCGTGATCACCAGCACGCTGACCAGCGGGGTCCGGCGCAACCCGAGAACGCGGAAGGCCTCTGCCGTGGGACGCTCCTGGATCAGCAGCGCGGCGGCGGCCGGGATCCCGATCAGGGCGCTCAGGCTGAGGACCGCCGCAGCCGAGACCCCGAGCCGGGCTGCGAACCCTGGCAGCACCGCCAGCCCTACGAAGATCGTCAGCACCGCACCGAGGAGCAGCCATCTGCCCACCAGCCGAGCCGGCGGTTCGGCTCCGACCCGCTGCAGCGGGTCCTTCAGCGCCGGCGTCCGGTCGGTCGCGATCGCCCAGCTCACCAGCCAGGGCAGCACCACCGCCAGCACACCGACGGTCAGGAAGAACGCCCCTCCCATCCGACCGACGCCGGTGATGGTCGGTCCCAGCATCACCACGGACACGTACGATCGGATCAGCCCGAGCCCACCGATGGTGACCGCGACGAGGGCGAGGGCGTGACCGGTGAACTCGATCGTCGCAACCTCCGATCCGCTGAAGCGCGGCGGCCGGTCCGACACCGCCCAGCTCGGCCGGATCTGCCAGGCGCGGCGCAGGATCCAGGAGGCGAGCACGACAATGGTCGGCACGGCGCAGAACACGGCCAGCCGTGGCAGCACTGGGGCAGCCATCACGGCGGCGGCCACCAGCGCAACGGCCAGTGGCAGCAGCACGCCGACCAGCCAGATGCTGAGCAACGCATCCCGCTTGTCGGCAAGGTACTGCAGCCGGCGTCGAAGCCGTGGCCGATCGGTGAACAGCTCACCGACCATGATCGTGATCAGCCGGAGGTCCGCCGCGAGCCGGCGCAGCAGGGGCGCCAGCCACGGTCCGTCCGGCTCGTGGCTCGCCGTGATCGGCGGGGAGTCGTCGTCCTCGATCCGATGACGTCTCGCCCAGCCCGTCCGGAAGCGTGCCAGCACCTCCAAGAACACCGCCACGGCCAGCAGGGCGAGAATCGCGCAGCCGGCCTGCACCCCGCCGCGTACGCCATCGGAGACCCACCGGCGCTGGACGTCTGGAAGCTGTTCCAAGATCGCGCTACCGGACAGCACGGTCAGCACGAACAAGGGGACGACGAGGGCCACCGAGAAGCGGTGGTGCATCAGTGCGCGCAGCGTGCGCATCGCCGTCGGCCTCGGATCGGAGACCCGAGACGGATGCTGGGGCACCAGGAACCGAACGGCGATCGAGATGATCGCGGCAAGCACGAGGACCCATTTGGCCGTGGTCGCCACCGCCAGCAGGGCCAGCACAGGCCCGGAGCCGGACCCAGACGCCAGCAACGCGATGATGGCGAGGTTCTCGACGACGTCGCTGATCACGGCCAGAACGACCAGGCTCCCGACGAACCGCCGGGCGCCGGGCGTCCGGAACGTCGCCCGGACCAGACCGAGCAGCACGAACCCGTACGCGGCCAGGAACACGAAGTCGGCCACCAGGTGCCAGCCGAGCAGAGTTCGATACAACGGATCGCCGATCAGTCCACTGCCGACCACCTCTGGCCAGCCTGCGGTGCGCTCGGTCAGATCGAGCCCGACCAGAACCGAAAAAGGCCAGGCGCGGCCCTGGGCATCGACCACCCGCTCGGACTGGGCATCGATCTCGATCAGTGCGACGAGCGCTGCGGCCAGAACCGCAACGACGAGGCCCCACAGGTAGCGTTCCGGACGTCCGGGCGCGTCGCGCGAGGAGTCGCCGGTCTTTGCGCTCGGCACGGCGCCTCCCCACTGCTTCGCCCAGCCCCCGGCCCGGCTGGGCGTCCCGGACCGTCGTCACTGCATGGTGGCGTACGACGTTCGTCTCCGGCAAGGAGAATTGGCGTGTTACTGCCGGTCGAAATTCCTGGCCCGCACGCCCCCTCTGCACCCCGCCGTGTGACGTCGCACCGCGCGTACGAGGTGCGACGTCGACTGCTGGAGTGCGAAGTGTGGCCGGCCACGAGAACGGGGTGCGAGGATTGGAAGGCGCCACTGCTCCGGGTTGCCACCCGGACCTGGGTGGCCGTGGATCGCGGACCCGGCGGCTGCGTCAAACTGGGGTGGTGATCAGACGGCGGGTGGTGGTGACCGGTCGAGTCCAGGGTGTGTTCTTCCGGGACAGCTGCGAGCGCGAGGCGAACCGCCTCGGCGTCCGGGGATGGGCGCTCAACCGGGAGGACGGCCGGGTCGAGGCGGTCTTCGAGGGCGAGCCGGATGCCGTCGAAGAGGTGATCGAGTGGGCGCGCACCGGTCCGGCCCATGCCTACGTCACCAACATCGAGGTGGTGGACGAGCAACCGGCCGGCGAAAGTGGCTTCCAGATCCGCTAGCCAGGTTCGCTAGCCAGATCAGCCAGATCCGCGAGCCAGATCCGCTCCAGGTGGCGTGACCGGTCAAGGAGCCGAATCGCAGTCCAACCGCCGAGTCGGGGTCACGATCGCGTCGACCCTGTGATCGAGAGGGCCGGTGGGAAGGTCGTCGACGACCTCATCATCGTTCAGCAGCAGCAGGACGGGGACGCTCGCGCGTTTCAGTGGGAGAACGCGGTCGTACCAACCGCCACCACGACCCAGACGCTCGCCGGTGGTGGTGCCGGCGAGCCCGGGGCACAGCACCACGTCCGCTTCCCCGACGGCTGCGGCCGGGAGCCGGTCTCCCGTCGGCTCGGCGATGTCTAGCGGACCCATCCGGAGCTGCTCGACGCCGCGATGCTCTGCCCAGGCGGCTGTCGACCAGGACGCGTCGGTGGACGCAGGCAGCAGCACGCGGACGGACTCGCCCGCGAGCCATCCGAGGAACCCGAAGGTGTCCGGCTCGGTCCCCGCCGAGAGATACGCCGCGACGCAGCCCGGGTGAACCGTGACCAGCCAGTCGATCAGTACCTGGGTCCTGGCCGCGTCGTCGACCCGACGAAGCCCGGTCGATCGCTCGGCCCGCCGACGACGTACGTCCGCACGAAGCGCCCGCTTCGCCGCCGACACCGCCGGGTCTTCTGCCGGCGCCCCGTCTGCCGGGCCGTTCGTCACCGGCTCATCGTAAGGGCGCCGCGGTGCTCCGGCGCAGCACGAGCGAGACCGGCATCCGCACCTCGAGCTCGTTCAGTGGCTTCCCACCGGCAAGGTCGAGCGCCATCGCGGCGGCGCGCCGTCCGAGCGCAGCCACCGGCTGGGCGACGGTGCTGAGGCCGTACGTCGCCGCGAGCGCATGACCGTCGAAACCCAGCACTGAAAGGTCCTCGGGGACCCGCAATCCGAGTCGGGTCCAGGCCGAGATCACGCTCATCGCCAGCTCGTCGGACTCCGCCATCACCGCACTCGGCCGAGTCGGCAGGGCGAGAAGCTGGCCCACCACCGACTCGCCCTCGTCGGTGTCGCTCGCCCGCAGCACCTGTTCGGCCGCCGCGTCGGATCCGTGGGCCGCGAGCTCCGCGCGGTAGCCGTCCAGCCTGCCGAGTGCGCTGTAGGAGAAGCCCGCCCGGTTGTCCATCCGGACGAAGGCCGGCCGGCGATGACCGAGGTTGATCAGGTGCCGGATGCCCAGCCGAGTTGCCTCGACGTCGTCGATCGCCACGCTTGCCGATCCCGCGACGCGCTGGTTCACGTAGACCAGCGGCACTCCGATGGAGCTCAGCCGCTCCCGCTCCTCACCGGTCAGGGCGAACGATGTGACCACCAGTGCGTCCGCATTGCGGCGGACCGGGAGCTCGGCGAAGAAGGCGTCGCGCTCGACGAGATTGGTGACTCGGTAGATCGACAGCTCCTGATCCGCCGGCCGTAGCCCGTCGTACAGGCCGTCGAGGACGGTGCCGTTGAACCACGACTGCAGGCGGCCGCTGACCAGCACGGCGACCCGGCCGACGCGGCCGGTGGCGAGCGACGATGCTGCGCGCGAGACTGCGAAGTCCAGCTCGTCGGCGGCGGCGAGCACCTTGTCCTTCGTCGCCTTCGACACCAGCGGAGAGTCGCGCAACGCTCGGGAAACGGTCGCGACGGATACGCCGGCCCGCGCGGCCACGTCGGCCATGGTCGATCGTTCGTCGGCTCCCACTCGCTGCCCCTCTCTGGGAATGCGGGATCTTGTGCAAGCGCAGTCAGAATATCCGCTACTCACCGCGTCACCCCGTCACGTCACGAGTCCGCGAAAAGTGGTCACAAACAACACCGTTCACCGGCGTGTCGTTGTTGTTTGTGACCAGTTGCCCGGGGAGGTGTGAGCGGACTAACAGGCGTGACGATGGCACGGGTGTTGCCGTCGGTCCGGCCACCGGCGTACGCTTTTTGCAAGCGCTGTCATGCCGGTTTGGATCGGCGCTATCCCGCACCCACCACCTAGTTCCATCGAGGACGTCTCATGACCGAATCCGCGCTGCTCACCGCCGACACCCGCCTCGACGCCGACTGGTGGCGCCAGGCGGTCGTCTACCAGGTCTACCCGCGCAGCTTCGCCGACAGCAACGCCGACGGCATCGGCGACATCGCCGGTGTGACCAGCCGGATTCCCTACCTCGCGGCGCTCGGCGTCGACGCGGTCTGGCTCAGCCCGTTCTATCCCTCGGCCCTGGCCGATGGTGGGTACGACGTCGCCGACTACCGCAACGTCGCCCCGGAGCTCGGCACGCTCGACGACTTCGACGCGATGGTTGCCGCGGCGCACGCCGTGGGCATCAAGGTGGTCGTCGACATCGTTCCGAACCACACCTCCGACCTGCATCCCTGGTTCGTCGAGGCCCTCGCGTCCGAGCCGGGCTCTGCCGCGCGCAACCGCTACATCTTCCGTGATGGTCTCGGCGTCGACGGCTCCCAGCCGCCGAGCGACTGGATCTCCCACTTCGGTGGGCCGGCCTGGACCCGGCTTCCCGAGGTGGATGGCGTCGGCGGCCAGTGGTACTGCCACCTGTTCGCGCCCGAGCAGCCCGACCTGAACTGGGACAATCCAGAGGTCCGGGAGGACTTCAAGACCACGCTGCGGTTCTGGGCGGACCGAGGCGTCGACGGTTACCGGGTCGACGTCGCCCACGCGCTCGCCAAGGACCTGTCCTGGCCGCTGCGCAGCAAGCCGACGCTGGAAGACGAGGGCGTGCCGCTCGACGGCTCCGATCCGCTCTACGACCGTGACGAGGTGCACGAGATCTACGCCGAGTGGCGTCAGGTGTTCGAGGAGTACGACCCGCCGCGCACCGCTGTCGCCGAGGCGTACGCGCCGTCGGAGCGTCGGGCCCTCTACGCCCGCCCGACCGGACTCGGCCAGGCCTTCAACTTCGACCTGCTGAAGGCCGACTACAGTGCGCGCGACTTCCATGACGTGATCGCGTTCTGCCTGAACGAGGCGACCAAGACCGGCTCGTCCTCGACCTGGGTGCTGTCCAACCACGACGTCGTCCGGCATGCCACCCGGTACGGCCTGCCCGCCGGCCTGGACTACGACGAGTGGTTGATGACCGACGGAACGCTGCCGGTGCTCGATCGAGGCACGAGGTCTGCGTCGGGCCCGCGCCGCGACGCTGCTGATGTTCGCGCTGCCGGGGTCGTCGTACCTCTACCAGGGCGAGGAGCTCGGCCTGCACGAGGTCGCCGACATCCCGCGCGAGGCGCTGCAGGACCCGATCTGGCTGCGGACAGAGAACACCAAGAAGGGACGCGACGGCTGCCGGGTGCCGCTGCCGTGGGAGAACGACGGTCGTTCGTACGGTTTCGGTGCAGGCAACGCGCACCTGCCGCAGCCGGCCGGCTTCTCGCGTACGGCGGTCGCCGCCCAGCAGGGGCACGCCGACTCGACGCTCGAGCTGTACCGATCGGCACTCCAGCTGCGTCGCCAGCTGCAGACGACCGAGGCGCTGGAGTGGGTGGAGACCGGGCATGACGACGTCCTGCACTTTGTCCGACCGGGTGGCTGGCACTGCGTCAGCAACTTCGGAGTGGCTCCGGTCGCGCTCCCTGCCGGCGTCGTCCGAGTGGCGAGCGGTCCCGTCGCCGACGGGCTGCTGCCGGGGGAGACCACCGTCTGGCTGACGGAGTGGCCCGCCTGATCCAGGGCTGCCTCGCGGAATCGAGAACGGTTGGCCCCGATATTCGGGGCCAACCGTTCTGGATTCTCGGCTCGCACCGCGGCTGACGGCCCGGCACGGCCGCCCATCGTAGGGTGGGCGCATGCCGCTGTTCGGTCGACGCAAGACAACCGAGCCGGAGGTGACAGCACCTGAGGTGGTGTCGCTGCCGGACGCTCCGCCGCCTGGACCAGGCGGGATGCGTTCGGTCGACGACCATCGCGACTACCTGCTGAGCATGGTCACCGAGCTGCCACCATTTCGGCAGCAGCTGCTGGATGTGATCGACCTGAGCATCTGCGAGGACGTCGTCGCGTCGCTGAGCCTGCCCGGTTTCGACAACTCGGCCATGGACGGTTACGCGGTCCGGGCCGCCGACGTGGACCGGGCGAGCGACGACGACCCGGTCGTCCTCCCGGTCGTCGGCGAGGTCGCCGCCGGCTGGGCGCCCTCCCATCCGCTGGCCCCGGGCACGGCGATGAAGATCATGACCGGGGCTCCGGTGCCGGAGGGTGCTGACGCCATCGTCCCGTACGAGAACACCGATCGCGGTGCGGTCGACGTCACGATCTGGGCGCTGTCGGAGTATGGCCAGCACATCCGTCGGGCCGGTGAGGACATCGCGGCCGGCACCGTCATCTACCACGTCGGGGATCAGCTCGGACCTCGCGACATCGGCCTGCTCGCTGCGATGGGGATGGACGCGGTGATGGTCCGGCCCAGACCGCGGGTGGTGATCGTCTCCACGGGTTCCGAGCTCGCCGAACCGGGCTATCTGCGCGAGTCCGAGCATCAGATCTACGACTCGAACTCCTTCCTGCTCGCCGCAGCCTGCCGAGCCGCAGGAGCACAGGTCTACCGAGTGGGCCGGGTCGGCGATGATCCCGAGAAGGTCAAGGAAGTGATCACCGACCAGCTCATCCGGGCAGACCTGATCCTCACCACCGGCGGTGTCAGCCAGGGTGACTACGACGTCGTGAAACAGGTGATGCCCGAGCTGGGCCGGACCGATTTCGCCGGTGTCGCGATGCAGCCCGGAAAGCCGCAGGGTTTCGGGCTGATCGGTGAGGACGAGGTGCCCATCATCATGATGCCGGGCAACCCGGTGAGCGCTTTCGTGTCGTTCGAGGTGTTCGTCCGTCCCGTTCTGCGCAAGATGATGGGCTCGACCCCGTACGTCCGTACGGAGGTTCGCTGCCGCGCAGCCCATGCCATGACATCGATCCCGGGCAAGCGGCAGTTCGCTCGCGGCCACGTCAGTGTCGGCGAGGACGGACACCGCCAGGTCTCCCTCGTCGGGGGCCACGGTTCTCACCTGCTCGGCGAGCTCACCCGAGCCAACGCGTTGGTCATCCTGCCCGAGGACACCGATCTCGTCGGCAACGGCGAAGAGGTCTCGGTCTGGATGCTGGCCGACCACCACTGAATCGCCCTGATGCCTGAGCTGCCCGAGGTGCCCACGCCCGGACCGGAGCTGCCGCACCTCAGTTCGGCCGGTGAAGCCCGGATGGTCGACGTCTCGGCGAAGGCCGTCACGGCCAGGACCGCGACCGCGGCTGGATTCGTCCGACTCAGCGCCGAGTGCGTGGCCGCCCTGCGCGACCAGTCCGTGCCGAAGGGTGACGCGCTGGCCGTCGCCCGGATCGCCGGCATCCAGGGCGCGAAGCGCACCCCCGACCTGATCCCGCTGTGCCACCCGCTCTCGATCAGCGGCGTCGACGTCCGCGCCGACGTTCGCGACGACGGAGTGGCGATCACGGCCACCGTCAAGACCACCGATCGCACGGGCGTGGAGATGGAGGCGCTCACCGCAGTCAGTATCGCCGCGCTCAGTCTGGTCGACATGATCAAGGCGATCGACAAGGCCGCGGTGATCACCGACGTACGCGTGCTGAGCAAGTCCGGCGGCCGCAGTGGCGACTGGCGCCGCGACTCCGATCGCGGCGGCGAGCACAGCCGGGGAGGAATCACAGCCTCGTGAGCGACCGACGCGCCATCGTGATCACCGTGTCGACGCGGGCATCGGCCGGCGTGTACGCCGACGCCTCCGGACCGATCGTCGCCGAAGATCTGGCCGCGCTCGGCTTCTTGGTCGGCGCACCGAGGATCGTGCCGGACGGCGGCTCGGTCGGCGAGGCACTGCGGGCTGCGATCGCCGACGACACAGCCCTGGTGATCACGACCGGCGGGACCGGCATCAACCCGAACGACCACACTCCCGAACAGACCGCCGCGGTGCTCGATCGGCGGCTCCCGCACCTTGCGGCGGCGATCGCCCGCTACGGTGTCGACCATGGAGTTCCGACCGCCGTGCTCAGCCGAGGGCTGGCGGGCACGGCCGGACGTACGTTGATCGTCAATCTGCCGGGATCGAGCGGCGGCGCCCGGGACGGGATGGCCGTACTGCGGCCGGTGCTCGTCCATGCGGTGGACCAGCTGCGGGGTGGCGACCACTAGTGGTCGCGCAGCCGCGGGTGCCCGCACGGCCGATGGAGCTCACGCAGCCGCACCTGCCCACCCGGCTCGCGATCGAGCGGGGGAACCGCCGGAACCGGCGGGAGCACTGAGATGGACCCCGGACTCGGTCAGTCCCGCTCCGGCACCGACCTCACGCGGCTCGGTTCGCATCGCTGGCCGGTGACGATCTCCCACGGATCGGTCACCTTGGCACCGATGCGGCAGCGCGACCGGGCGGCCTGGGAGGAGGTCCGGAGACGCAACTCAGCCTGGTTGAAGCCGTGGGAGGCAACCCTGCCTCGGGGGAGCCAGGCCGGGCCGGCGACGTACAGCGGACTGGTGCGAATGTTCGGGCGACAGGCTCGCGAGGGCCGCCTGCTGCCGTGGCTGGTGCACTACGATGCCGGCGACGGTCGCCCGGTGCTCGCCGGTCAGCTCACGGTCAGCGGAATCGTCGGTGGCTCTGCATCGTGGGGGCAGATCGGGTACTGGCTGGACCAACGCTGGGCCGGCCGCGGGATCACCCCGACGGCGGTGGCGCTGGCGACCGACTACTGCTTCACGGTGATGAAGCTGCACCGGATCGAGATCGCCATCCGTCCGGAGAACGTCAAGAGCCTGCGCGTCGTGGAGAAGCTGCAGTTCCGGCCAGAGGGCACCAGACCGCGCTATCTGCACATCGACGGCGACTGGCGTGATCATCTGGTCTTCGCCCTGAACAGCGAGGAAGTACCCGATGGCCTGCTGCGGCGCTGGGATCTCAGCAGAAGCTGATCTTGCTTCGCAGGCGTCCCTCCTCGACAGTCGTACGTCGCTCTCAGCCCGGCAACTGTGCGCTGAGTCCCGCCCAGGTGCCCTGAGCCTGTCGAAGGGCCGATATCGGACGCCAATAGCCCCAAAGTTCACTGAGAGGCGCGACACACCGACCAAGATCGCCGAGTCCACGTGCGCGGCACCCTACGGTCTGGGGTGTGGGGACGACCGGTGTGATCTTTGCGGCGATTGCGATCGCCTGGCTGGCCTATCTGGTTCCTCACTTCGTCCGGCGGCGTGGCGACGAGCCGGAGCTCGAGTCCGATCCCGCCGATCGGTTTTCCGAGAACGTGCACATCGTCCGGCACGGCACCGCGCCCCTTCTTGATCAAGATCTGGAACCGATCGCCGAGTACGAGGTGTCCACCCCGCTGACCCGACGGGCCGCGATCGCGGATCTGCGCCGCCTGGATCGGCTGGCCGCGACGCGACGTCGCCGAGTCCTGCTGGTCCTGCTGGCCGTGATCAGTGCGGTGATCGGGGTCTGCGCGGTCGGCTGGCTACCGTGGTGGTCGGTGGCGATCCCCGGCGGTCTGCTTGCGATGTTTTTCGTCGTTTCGCGGGTCAGCGTGCACCTGATGCGGCGTGGTCTCGACGGGCGCTACAACGAGATCGTCTCAGGCGGCCACGAGAAGACGGTGTTCCTCAGCCGCAAGAAGTCCGAGGACGCCGCACCCGTTTCGACGGCCAAGGCGGGGGACAACGCGGGCCAAGCCGCGACCAAGGATCCCAAGCCTGCCGCCGGCGGTCTCTGGGACCCGGTGCCCATCACCATGCCGACGTATGTCTCCAAGCCGCTCGCGCCTCGTACCGTTCGAACGATCGACCTTTCCGGTCCCGACGTGGCCAGCGCGGCTCGGCACAACCACCCGGTCGTCGCCGAGGCGCCGGAAGCCCCGGCCGCCGAGACGACTGAGCCGGAGTCGGACAGCGGCGACACCGGCCGGATCGCCTCCGCCTGAGCTGTCCGCCCGAGTGCGGGTCCGCCGGTGCCTGAGCTCAGCTCCGACGGGGATCGGCTCGGCGGGGCGTCACCGCCGGCCACGTGAAACCCCCGAGATCCAGAGTTCGCCCCACGAACGTGGATTTGCCCCGGCTGCAGCAGGGGCGAATCCACCTTCACGGGGCGAACGCACCGGACACCCGGCCGGGCGGGCGTTGATCGGCGACCGGTGACGGCAGTCTGGTCAGTTCTGATGTCGGGCACTCCGGCCCGGGGATGGTAAAGTCTCCGTGCTGTTCCGCCCGGGGTCACGGTTGCCCGGCCAGCGGGATCGCGGGGCTATGGCGCAGTTGGTAGCGCGTCTCGTTCGCAACGAGAAGGTCAGGGGTTCGAATCCCCTTAGCTCCACCCACCGAAACAGGGCTCCCACCAGGCCCGACGCCAACCGGCGCACCGAATCCCACGACTGTCACTCCGACTCGACCCCCGTCCGCGTGCCCCCGGCGTGCCCCCGAGCGTTCAGACGAGCCAATCCAGCCTTGTCAGCAGACGTTCCGAGATGGTGCAGATAGAGGTTCGTCGTCGCGATAGACGCGTGCCCCATCCACGTCTGGACCGTCACAGGATCCACCCCGCGAGCCAGCCACAAGCATGCGGCCGTATCCCTCAGATCATGGATCCGCCGGCGCGTTCACGTCGTCGACCGATTGAGCGTCCGCTCGAGCGCCGTCGTGAAAGAGGGTTGTACTGCGACCCCGCTCCGTTATCGGCAGTGACCAACCGGAGGCCGTCTCCAGTCGCTGGGAGCCGATCGAGCCGACAGCGGCCAGGGCGAGGTCGGCCTGGGTCGTGATGGCCGATCCGGGCGGCAGTGAGTCCTGCGTACGACGGCGGCGCGCGTCCTCGTGAGTCGCCGGTGTGACCACGCACACCGCGCCGGCGTACGGGATGGGGAAAGATCTCCGGTAGACTGGCAGCCTCAGCTCGTTGAACTCTCGCCGCGAGTTGATCGCACGTCGTAGCACTTGGCATCTGCTCCGTGCGTGGCCGTCCGAAACCTCGGGTCAACGGCTGTCGGTGGGATATCAGTACAGATTGCGAAACTTCCTTTGTCTTCCTTCACCACTCTCGGCGTGCCAGCACGCCTTGCCGACATCCTCACCGGTTTCGGCATCGACACCCCGACCCCCATCCAGGCCGCTACCCTGCCCGACGCCCTCGCCGGTCGCGACGTGCTCGGCCGCGGACGGACGGGCTCGGGCAAGACGTACGCCTTCCTGCTTCCGCTCGTCGCTCGGCTGTCCGACGGTCGGCGCGCTCGGCCGGGCGCTCCGCGCGCGATGATCTTGGCGCCGACGCGTGAGCTGGTCGGGCAGATCGAGGCCGCACTGGCCCCCCTGGCCCAGTCCGCCGGGTTGAGCGTCCGTACCGTCTTCGGTGGCGTCGGTCAGGGCCCGCAGGTCGCGGCCCTCCGTCGCGGAGTCGATGTCGTGATCGCCTGCCCGGGCCGCCTCGAAGATCTGATCAAGCAGGGCCACTGCGTGCTCTCCGCTGTCGAGGTGACAGTCCTCGACGAGGCCGACCACATGGCCGATCTCGGCTTCCTCCCCGCCGTTCGTCGGCTGCTCGCCCAGACGCCCCGCAATGGCCAGCGGTTGCTGTTCTCGGCCACGTTGGACAAGGCGATCGACGTCCTCGTCCGTCAATTCCTGACCAATCCGGTGACCCACCAGGCCGACTCCCAGGAGCCGGTCAGTGAGATGTCGCACCACCTGTTGCAGATCGAGCGCGAGCATCGGCTGTCGATCCTGGTCGACCTGGCCAGCGCGCCCGGCCGTACGGTCGTCTTCACTCGCACCAAGCACGGCGCTCAGGCGCTGTCTCGCCAGCTCAACCGCAGCGGCGTGCCGTCGGTCGATCTGCACGGAAACCTGGGTCAGAACGCCCGGACCCGCAACCTCGACGCGTTCCACGCCGGGCGCGCATCTGTGCTCGTCGCGACTGACATCGCTGCCCGCGGGATCCATGTGGACGACGTGACTCTGGTCATCCACGCCGACCCGCCCACCGAGCACAAGGCGTACCTGCACCGCTCCGGACGTACGGCTCGCGCCGGCAACGCCGGCACGGTCGTCACCTTGATGACCGGCGAGCAGGTGCGCGATGTGCGTGCGCTGACCAAGGCGGCATCGATTGTCCCGACCGTCACCCGGATACCCGGCAGCGCTCACCCGGTGCTGGCCGAGCTGGCTCCGGGCGAACGGGTGCTTGCCGGTCCGTTCGAGGCTGCTCCGGTTCAGCAGCAGCCGTCGAACGCCGGTGGCGGGCAGCGAAATGGCGGCGGCGGACAGCGCGGTCGCCGGCGCAGCTCGAATGGGCGCGCAGGTGGCGGCCCGTCAGATGGAGCCAGGAGCCAGCGCTCGAGCTCGTCGCGCCCTTCGTCGGGGCAGCCGAGCTCCAGTCAGCCCAGTTCAGGACGCAGTGCAGGCCAGCGCAGTTCCGGCCAGCGCAGTTCCGGCCAGGGCAGCACCGGACAGCGCAGCTCATCACGTTCGGCATCCGGGCAGAACAACTCGGCCGGTCGGCACAGCGCGGCGGGCTTCAGCACTGGTCGCCGCTGACTTCTGGGCCCGGATCTGGCGCGTTCGACCAGGTCAAGGTCGGTCGGACGTCAGTCCCGCAAGATGCGCGAGCATTCGACGCAACATCTGGATCTCCGCGGGCGACCAGCCGGCGAGGGATGCGTCCAGCGTCGCCTGAGCCCGGCTCATGATGCGTTCACCGATCTCGCGCCCTGATGGAGTGAGGGCGAGCAGCACGCTCCGCTCGTCGTCGGTGGCCGGCACCCGAACCAGTAGTCCCGCATTTTCCAACCGACGGGCGATCTTGCTCATGTTCGCCTTGCCGGTGCCGAGGATCAGCGCGAGGTCGGTCGGCCGCATCGCTCCTCGATAGCTGAGCTGGTTCACGGTCAGGAACATCGACAGGTCATCGACCGGGAAGTCGACCTCCTGCATCAGCCTGATCCGTAGCTCGTGGCTGTCCGCCCAGTGCACGATCGAGGCCAGCGACACCCTCAGATCCAGCGGGTCCGCATCGAGTACGGGGGACAGGTCGACGGCATCGACAGACTGCTCCGCTTCGACGGGCTCGGCGCGCAGATCAGAGTGCTGCGCTTCGACGGGCTCGGCGCGCGTTGGGGCTTCGACGGGCTCAGCGCGCGTACTGGACTCCTGCCGTCGCGGCATCGCGCTCCCTTCAAGACACCTCGCGCAGCAGCCGGACTGGGCCGAGCAGACCGTGGTCGTGAGGCTCGGTCTGCTGCATCCCTTCCTTACCGAAGAGCTGCAAACCGATGTCCGGCACCTGATCGTAGTATCCGCGGGCGAGCAGCCGGTTGTTCAGTGAGCTCGCCACCCGCACCCGGACCGTGTTCTCGCCAGACCGGAGATCGTCGGTGACATCAACGGTCGGACGAGACGTGTCGAAGCCCCGCGGTGCGCGGTCGTTGATCGACACCGAGCCCAGCCCACCCGCGGTCGAACCAAGATCGAGCAGATACCGCACGCCCTCTATCCCCTCAGCGAGCGTGAACCGCGCGACGTACTCGCCGACGCCGGAGACGTCCGGCCCGACCTCGGTCAGCGCCCGCCAGGGCCGCAGCGTTCCCGTGCCGACCTCGAGCCGGGTCACCGCGGTCGTCGGCCGGACCTCCCGCGTGACATAGCCGAGACCGCGGTCCTCGGTGATCAATTGCGGGTCGCCGGCGTCCCAGCTCTCGACGGTGAGGTCCCACTCCGCCAGATCGGCCACCGTCTCGTACGTCGCCGGCAGCGACCCGACGGCTGCTCCACTCGACCGGTCGAGCGTGAGCAGTGCCGTCTCCCCCGGGGCAAGATCCAAGATCACGATCGTCCGGTCGTCTGCATAGCGCACCCCGGAGTACGGTCGGACGGCGCCGGTCCAACCGTCGATGCGATACGCAGCACTCACGCCGGGGAGTGAGATCTCGACCTGGGTCGGATTGCCGGTTTCGTACAGGAAGTGGTACGCATACACGTGCAGCAGGTCGCCGTCCTCGCGCAGATGCGTGAGCACGTTGAGATTGTCGGTGACGAACTCGGCGCGACCTCGAACTCCGAGATCGCGAAGCGCACCGACGGTGTCCGCCGGATCGTCGATCTCCCTCACACCGGGCAGGGCCAGCAGCTCGCTGAGG
The DNA here is from genome assembly GCA_963797165.1 of uncultured Actinomycetota bacterium. Lineage (GTDB taxonomy): Bacteria > Actinomycetota > Actinomycetes > Propionibacteriales > Propionibacteriaceae > Microlunatus. Next base: position 2,572,298 of record CAWCOM010000001.1, on the reverse strand, counting down.
GCCTCGGTGAGCTCGGCATCGCGTCCGTCGAGACCGGGTGTCCGGACTGCCGCTCGCTCGTGAGTGGTGTAGTGACCGGCAAGCACCAGCTTTGCCTCACGAGCGCCGTGCACGATCAGGACCCTCAGCCCCTGCTGGGCCCAGCGAAGGAGGTGAGCGGCGACGTCGGCATCCAGCTCGCTCTGGTAGACGATCAAGGCCTGGTAGCCGGGACCATCCGGTTGCACCAGGCCGCCGTCGAATGACACGTCGTCGCGCAGCAGCAGCGAGCCGTCGAAGAACTCATACGTCCACCCCGCGTCCTGCATACCGAGGTCGGACCACCAGTGGTTCTGTCGGTTACGCATCCAGCGGCGACCGTATGCCTCCTCGTCGGTCACCCGGCGACCGTCCGGATCGTTCACGGCGAGGCCGGACATGTTGTCGGTGAAGTGATCGGTCCGGAGAATGCCGACGTCGATTCGCGGCTTTCCCTGCCGCAGGAGGCACTGGTAGCGCCCGATCGCGGCGTTCCACAGCGGGTAGAACTCTGCGGCCGGCTGTCGGGTGTCGAACCGCTCGGAGAACATCGGCCACATGCCCTCGTGACCCGGCCACTCGGTGGCACCCTCCGCGCCGGCGGTGCTGGCCCAGCCGTGCAGCACCGTCTTGGTGATGCCCGCAGCCAGTTGGGTGGCGATGATCTGGTCGTAGAAGCGGTGGTCGAGGATGTGGTTGCGGGTGGTTGCGCCGGTCTCGGAGGAGTACTGCTTGCCGAACAGGTGCGCCGGTCCGGCCAGCAGGCGGTACGCATCGATCTGCGATCCGAACTCCAGTGACTCGGTCTCGATGCCGTCGACTTCGGGGCCTGGCCTGGTGAGCTCGAATGGCAGTCCGTAGCTGATCTCCGAACGGAGCTGCATTCCGTTGCTGTGCAGGAACTGTGCGAACGGTCGCAGCATGTTCTCGATGTAGAGATCGGTCAGGGTGCGGACGTAGTCGAACCTGACCTTCTCGACGGTGATCTTGTCGTTGTCCTGCGGTTCGTTGTGGTAAGTCGTCGATGCCGCCATCAAGAACACGCTGCGGGTGAGGAAGGGCAGCCAGGGGGTGATGTCGTAGCCGCGCCGGGCCCGGAACTCCTTCGCCACGGTGTGTCCCCAGAACAGACCGGCAGCACCGTACGTCGTGAGCTCGAGGGAGTCCATGTACATCTGAGTGCGAGGGTTCTTGGCGATCTCGGCGCGTAGCTCCGGTGTGAGCACCACCGACTCCCAGTAGTCGATCACCGCCAGCGCGCCGTCCGGGTCGAGGTAGTTCACCGTGTAGTTGATCGATGCCGAGGGCGAAGCCGTTTGGCCGGTGCCGTGCATCCAGAACGTGAACAGCCGCCAGGCGCCCTCGTTCGGGGCGGACCAGTCCAGGGCATCGTCGGCGACGCGGCCGGTGAGATCGACGATCGAGTCGAGCGCCAGCACGGCACCGACCTTCGTGAGCTCCTCGACCCGAGCGGCGACGACGGCGACAAGTGACTGCTCACGAACTTCGCCGCGATGGCCTGGGACCACAGACTCCACTTGAGCTGTGCTGAGGTCGACCCGGGTCAGAGCGCCGCTGCGCGACGTACCGCCCGGCACGTCCTCGATCGTCACGTTCAGTTCCTTGGCGGCGGCCGGGTGCTCGGGATCAATGGTCGGCAAGTTGGCGTTCGACCAGTTCGTGCCCGAGGTGAAGCTGACCGACATGTTGCGCCGGGTGGTCTCTTCCACGACGATCTGCGAGTCGTGCACCCACTCCTCAGCGCCCCAGCCGTAGCGGGAGTGATCGATTGCTTCTTCGTCCATCGCCAGGAACTCCATCCCGCCGAAGCCGAGACGGTGGGCGGCGTCGATCTCGAAACGCAGCGTCTCGTCGGTGTGCAGCCCCTCGGCGAGCCACCAGCGCAGCTCCGGACGGTACTCGATGGCCGGGTCGGCGAGCAGTCTGGTCAGGTCTTCGAGGCTCATCGCTGGGGTTCTCCTTCGAACGTACGCCGGGATCGGGGGGCCAGGCGTCAGGAGACTCTGGTCGCTGAAACGATCCAAACACAGTTCGAATGCTGCGGTCAAGTGTCCTCAGGACACTAAATCCCCCTCCTCCCGGTTTGGTGACCGGAGGGCGCTTAACCCGAAAAGTGGGCGCTAACAACAACAACGACCGGCGTGTCGTTGTTGTTAGCGCCCACTTTTCGGAGGATGAGAGAGGCGAAGGGCGAGTCAGGCGGAGTCGGCGGCGGGTCCAGTCGTCGTCGTCGCGGAGCCGCCCGCTGTCGGGCCAGACATCCGCGAAACCGTTGTCGCCGGGAGTGGCATGGTCGGACTGTCGGCTGCCGGATCGCTCGGCTCGAGCGCGATCGGGGCACCCTCCGGTGCCGGCGGGCGCTCGACGATACTCAGGACGATCAGCACGATCAGCACGACGACGAGGGTCGCGATGATCTCGCGGATCGTCAGCGGCCGCAGCAGAAGGAGGGCGGCCACCGCGCCGAGGGCGACCAGCGTCTGCAGCACCCGACGCTGGGCGTACAGCCAGCTGCCGACCTTGCCGGTGGTCACACCTCGTCGTTCCGCGACTCGCCTCAGGTTGCCGACGCCCTCGAGATACAGGCCACGCAGCTTGCGCGGAGCCGCGAACGGCCCGGCGAACCAGGCGACGATCGCGACGACCAGCCCAAGCACCAGCGCGACCGTCGCGGTGTCCTCCATCGCCACGGTCGCGGTGTCGTACAGCAGCGTGCTGACGCTGCTCGGCACCACTGCCGGTGGCAGCGACGTCACCAGCACGGCTCTCCCGATGACGCGTCCGGACAGCAGCAGGATCATGCCGAGCGAGAATCCCACAGCGGCCCAGATCAGCGTCCGGGCCCGGTGTCGGGCGACCAGCACGCCCGCGGCGATCAGGATCAACGCGACCCACGGCAACCAGGTTCCCGCTGCCACGACCCCCTGGTACGCGAGCTGGATCGTCGGGATGTCGTCGGACTGTGCAATCGGAATAGTCCGGTCGACGGCCGGGATGCGGGAAGCCACCGTGATGCCGCGGGCGATCAGGGCCTGCTTGGCGTCGTCGATGATCGGTCCGAGCTGGATCCCGATCGTGCCGTCCTGCTGCGCGCTGATCAGTGCGTTCGGATCGTTCTGCATGGTGGCGATCAGCTGGGCGTGACTCAGCCGAAGGGCCCGCTCCCACGTCGTGGCGAATGCATCGGAGGTGACGAAGGCAGTCACCCCGTTGCGCATCAGGTTCTCGACGCCGTTGGCTGCCGGGCCTTTCAGCAGATCGAGTGCGGTGCTGGCGCGCGGACCGACCCCGAGCTGCTTGATCCCGTCGATCGCGTCCGACGTGAGCTGGGTGACGTCGATGTTCTGGTTGATCGCCGTCATCGCCTGGTCAACGACGTACGCCTGGACGGCCGGGTCCTTCGCCAGCGGTGCGTACGTCGCCACGAACTGATCCGTGTCGGTCAGCGTCACCTTCGCCCACCCGGCGACGACCGCGACTGGTGCCAGCAGGCAGCCGAACAGGATCAGGACGACCGCGACGAACGGTCGCCAGCGCCCGGATCGGCGAACCGGCGCGAGGGCCGGCGAGCTGGCCTGGAGGCTGGCCCGGGGCGGGGGCGTGTCGGCTCCGCGCCGGAGCGCGTCGTTCTCTGCTTCCAGTTGGGCGATCCGAGCCCGCAGCTCGATGTCGGCGGGTGATGTGTCGCTCATCCTCAGTCCTTCCGGGTCGAGCTCGTGGTCGCACTGTCGCCCCGAGACTGCCCACGATTCCACAGGTGCGCGCCCCCGGACACCCTCCGATTCGGGTGATCTTCTTCGTGTCGCCGAAAGACTTGCGAGGGCTCGAGCCGCGGGTGCCTCGTCCGCCTCATCTCCGGTCGCCACCCGAGTCCCGGCCAGGAGATCCTCGGGAGACGCAACAGGGCCGACAGCCCCAATCGGCTGTCGGCCCTGTTGCATGTCTACAGGAGCTGGCGGACTACTGCTTGTAGCCGATGTCCTGCCACTGGGTGCTCTGCAGCCCGAACGCGCCCCAGTTCGCCAGGCTGGACTTGCCTGCGATCAAGGACGGCCGCTGGTAGAGCGGCACGATGCCGGCGCTCTTCCAGATCAGCTCGGCGGCCTGGTTGGCCAGGTCGATCCGCTTCTGCGGATCGGTCTCGGACTTGATCTGATCGGTGAGGGCGTCGACCTCCGGGAGCGAGATCTGCTGGTAGTTGCTGTCGGACTTGGAGCCGTAGAGCTGGTAGATGTTCGCGAACGGCCACGGCGTGCCCACCCAGGTGAAGGCGATCATGTCGAACTCGTGACCAGACAGCGTGGTGCTGAACTTGTCCGTCGAGATGTTGGCGATGTCGACCTTGATGCCGAGGTCCTTCAGCTGGTTCTGCGTCTGCAGACCCTCGTTCTGGGAGGCGGCCACGCCGTCCAGCGTGGTGAACTTCACCTCCAGCTTCTTGCCGTCCTTCTCCCGGATGCCATCCGAACCGGCCTTCCAGCCGGCCGCGTCCAGGGTGGACTTCGCCTTCTCGACGTCGTAGTCGATGCCGGTCTTCTTGGCCATGTCGACGTACCCGTCCTGGTTGGACAAGAAGATGCCGTTGTTCAGCGCCTGGAACGGCCAGTCGACGCCGGCCAGGTCGGACTCGCCGATGGCCACCCGATCCAGCCCCATCACAATCGCCTGCCGCACCGCCTCATCCGACAGCACCGGTGACTTGCTGTTCATGGTGATGTGGCGCCAGTTCGGGCCGGCGGCCTTACGGATGGTGCCGTCGGTCACCTTCGAGGCCTGCTGGTAGCCGTTGGGGTCCGAGCCGATGTCGAAGCTGTCGATCTCGTTGTTGACGAAGGCGTTCGGTGTGGCGTCGGAGGCGATCGTCCGGAAACTGATCTTGTCCAGCAGTGGCTTGTCGCCCCACCACTTGTCATTGGGGACCAGCGTTACCGTCTGCTGGGTCTTGTCGTTCGTGCCGACCTTGAACGGGCCCGACATCCAGTCGTCGTTGGGAGAGTTCCAACCGTTGTTGAACGTGTTCGGATCCTTCAGACCTGGTGCGTGAGCCATCTCCGAGAACGGCTGAGTCCAGTCCGGGAAGGCGCTCTTGAAGGTGATCGTGGCCTCGGTGCCGTCGGCGTTGCCCTTGATGCTGGCGACCTGGTCGTAACCGTCCGTGGACGCGCACTGGAACTTCTGGTTCTCCCCGTTGCAGGCTTTCCACATCGCGGTCAGGTCTGCGGCTCCGACCTGGGTTCCGTCACCCCACTTCGCCTTGGGATTGAACTGGAAGACCGCGACGGTCGGCTTCTCCTGCGTCACCTTGGCCGACACCAGGTAGTTCGGATTCGCTGTTGGCTTTCCATTGGCATCGATGTTGAAGATCTGGGGGTACAGGGAGTTCGTCACGCCCTGCGGCCCGGAGGTCTCCGCTTCGTTGCCGTTGATGTTCATGAAGTTCCAGTTCGGCGCGAACGAGCTGATCGCCAGCCGGAGCTCGCCACCCTGCTTGAGAGCCCCTCGATCCTGAGCGTTGATGTCGACCGACGTCATCGGTGCCAGCGACTCACTGCTCTGGTCGCCGCCGGGGTTCTGGCTGTTGCCACCACTTCCGCCGCCACACGCGGCGAGCATCATGGCGCCCGCGGCGAGCGGGGCCCAGACAAGCTTGCGTCCCTTCACATGTCCTCCAACATTTCCTAGAATTGGCGCTCCGAGAGCTGCCAAGGTGAGAAAACCCTACGAGTGTGTCTCAGGCTTTCGCGGATGGCCCCTGGTCACATCCTGCTAACGATGCGAGCCGGAGCGTTGCGGACGACTCAGACGACCACCACTTCCTCGTTGTAGTGGCAGGCCGAGGTGTGGTCGACATCAGTCGGGTCCGATCCGGGCTGCAGCGGGATCGTGCGCAGCTCCGGGATCTCGTTGATACAGCGTTTCTGCTGATCCTCGGTCAGGGTGGGGAACTTCTGGCAGCGCGTCCGGAACCGGCAGCCCGACGGCGGGTTCGCCGGGCTGGGCAGGTCGCCGGTCAAGATGATGCGCTGTCGGGATCGTTCCTTGTCCGGGTCCGGGATCGGGATCGCTGACAGCAGCGCCTGCGTATAGGGATGCGTCGGGTGGTCGTACACCGAGCCGACCTCGCCGATCTCGACGATCTTGCCGAGATACATCACCGCGACCCGGTCCGCGATGTGCCGGATCACCGCCAGGTCGTGCGCGACGAACAGGTACGACAGGCTCAGCTTCGCCTTCAACTCGTCCAGCAGGTTGATCACGCCTGCCTGGATCGAGACGTCCAGTGCGCTCACCGGCTCGTCGAGGACGATCAGGTCGGGTTCGAGTGCCAGTGCGCGGGCGATACCGATCCGCTGCCGCTGTCCGCCGGAGAACTGCTGCGGATAGCGATCGGCGTGCGACGGCTCGAGCCCGACCAGACTCATCAGCTCGCGGACCCTGGCCTCGACCTTGCTCTTGTCGTACCTGAAGACCCCCATCGGCTCGGCAATCAGGTCGTAGACCGGCATCCGCGGGTCGAGGGAGGCCATCGGGTCCTGGAAGACCACCTGGAGGTCCTGGCGCATCGCCTTGCGATCGGAGCGGCTCATGGTCGAGACCTCTCGACCGAGGACCTCGATCCGGCCGGCCGTCGGTTGCTTGAGGTGCAGCACTTCCAGCAGCGTGGTGCTCTTGCCGCAGCCGGACTCCCCGACCAGGCCCAGCGTCTCCCCCTCGACGATGTCCAGGTCGATCCCGTCGACGGCGTACACGGTGCCGACCCGTCGTCGATAGATCGCGCCTTTCATCAACGGGTAGTGCCGCTGCATCCCGTCCAGTCTGAGGACGGTCTTGCGCTCGTTCCGCGGAACACTCAGCAGTGGGGACGTGTTCAACGGCGGGACCGGGAAGATCTGGTCGTAGTCCAGATTCTCCTCCGCGATCCGCCCGGAGTAGATGCAGGCGGCGAGATGATCCGGTTGGTCGGTCGGCGACAGGTCGGGCTCGTCGGTGGTGCAGGCGTCGGTCGACATCGGGCAACGCGGTGAGAACGGGCAGCCCGGTGGCAGGTTGACGACCGACGGCGGGTTGCCCTCGAGCGTCGCGAGCGCCTTCTTCTCGTGCGCGTCGAGCCGCGGCACAGCACCAAGCAGCCCGATGGTGTACGGCATCCGCGGGCTGTAGTAGATCTCGTCGACGGTGCCCTGCTCGACCGGGCGACCGGCATACATGACCGTCACCCGGTCCGCGATGCCGGCGACGACGCCGAGATCGTGGGTGATCATGATCATGGCTGCGCCGGTCTCACGCTGGGCCTTCTTCAGCACCTCGAGCACCTGGGCCTGGATGGTCACGTCGAGCGCCGTAGTGGGCTCGTCGGCGATGATCACGTCCGGATCGTTGGCGATCGCCATGGCAATCATGGCTCGCTGCCGCATCCCGCCGGAGAACTCGTGCGGGAACGCGCGCGCCCGCGCCTGCGGATTCGGGATACCGACCAGGTCGAGCAGCTCGACAGCTCGCCCCATGGCAGCTCCGCGGCTGACGTCGTGGTGGACCTGGATGGCCTCCACGATCTGGTCACCGATGCTGTAGACCGGCGTGAGCGCCGACAGCGGGTCCTGGAAGATCATCGCGAGCGACTCGCCACGGATCTTCGACATCTTGTCGTCGTTCAGCCCGAGCAGCTCGTCGCCGTGCAGCTTGATCGACCCGGTGATCTTGGCCGTCTTCGGGTGCAGGCCCAGCACGGCCAGGGAGGTCACCGACTTGCCGGAGCCCGACTCGCCGACGATCGCCATCGTCTCGCCGGCGGCGAGGTCGAAGCTGAGACCGCGTACGGCCTTCACGGGCCCCGCCTCGCTGGGGAAGGTGACGTACAGGTCCTCGATGCTCAGTACGGTGCCCGAGGTCGTACGTCGGACCTTGCCCGCCGGGCTGGTGGCGGCCGTCATCGGGCCGACCCACCCGAAGCCGAGCTGGGATCCAACGCATCCCGGAGCCCATCGCCCACGGCGTTCACGCTGAGCACGAGCAGCACCACGGCCACCGCCGGGCCGGTGAACAGCCACGGAAAGCTGTTCACCTGGCGAGCTCCCTCACCCAGCAGCGTTCCCAGCGAGGTGTCGGGTGGCTGCACGCCGAAGCCGAAGAACGACAGTCCTGTCTCGGCGAGGATCGCCGCGCTGACGTTCAGGGTCGCGTCGATGATCAACAGCGAGGAGATGTTCGGCAGGATGTGCCGGAAGATCGTCGGGGGAGCCCCGAGACCCATGAACTTGGCTGCCTGGACATACTCACGTTCCTTGATCGACATGGTCAGGCTACGCACGACACGGGCGGACAGCATCCAGCCGAAGCCCGCCAGCAGGACGACCAGCAGCAACCAGCCGTACGGTCCTTTCGCCGCTCCGGTGGAGATCACGGCGATGATCAGGAACGACGGGATGACCAGCAGGAGGTCGATGATCCACAGCCCGATTCGCTCGAACCAGCCGCCGAAGTACGCCGCGAACGAGCCGACGACGGCCGCGATGCCGGTGGACAGCAACGCCACCAGGAAGCCGATCAGCAGCGACTTGCGCAAGCCGCGCAGCGTCAGCGCCCACATGTCACGGCCGCTCTGGGTGGTGCCCAGCGGATGCGACTCGCTCGGCGGCTTCAGGTAGGCGTGACGATCGACCTGGTCGTACGTCCACTGGCTGAGGTACGGACCGATCACTGCGATGATCACCAGCAAAATGATCACGATCAGACCGGCCACGGCGGTCTTGTTGCGCAGGAAGCGGCGGACGATGAGCTGGCGTCGGGTGAGCCGCTTCGACTCGCCGCGACGCGGAGTCGGGGTCTCGACCGGTTCTTCGGTAGCGAGCTCCATCAGCGGTTCGGCCATCGTTGACTCCTAGCCCAGTCTGACGCGCGGGTCGAGAATGGCGACGGCGATGTCGGACAGCACGGCGCCGAACAACACGCAGGCCCCGGAGAAGGCCACGACGGCCACCGTGCCGTTCACGTCCTGGCCGGTGATGGTGGTGACGCCGTACTCGCCCATGCCGTGGAAGGAGAACATGATCTCCATGAAGGTCGCGCCGGTGAACAGGGTGGCGATGCTGAAGGCGAAGTAGGTGCCCGTCGGGATGAGCGACGTACGGAGGGCATGCTTCATCACCGCTTTCGACTGCCGCAGGCCTTTCGCTCGGGCTGTCCGGACGAAGTCGGAGCCGAGGGCGTCCAGCATCAGGTTGCGCTGGATCCTGCTGAAGAAGGCGCCGTTGATCAGGATGAGCGCGAACGTGGGCAGCACGAGATGCTGTATTCGGTCGGCGACGGTCGCACCCCAGTAGTCACCAGACTGCCCGGTTTCGCCGACGAACTCGAAGATGCGCAGGCCGGTTGCCTCGTTGACGTTCGTCCCCCAGACCTGGAGCGCGCTGGCGATGACGAAGGCCGGGACCGAGAGGACGAACAGTGACAGGACCGTCGCCGCCCGGTCGGAGATCTTGTACTGCCGGGTTGCCGTCCATGCTCCGAGCGCGACGCCGATCACCGTGCCGAGCAGCGAGCCGATCGTGATCAGCCGCAGACTGACCCACATCCGCCGACTCACCTCGGCGTTCACGCTGCCGCCCTTGGGCGCCTCTCCCCAGTCCCAGTGCAGGATGATGTTCGTCAGCCAGGTCCAGTACCGCTGGAACAGCGGCACCTGATCGGACAAGTTCTTCTCGCGGAGGCTGTTCTCGATCGACTCCGGTGGCAGTGGCGGATTGATGATCGCGTAGAGCTGACGAGGGTGCAGCGCGGTCGCGGCCAGGAGATAGCTGAGTGACACAGCGATGAACAGCAAGATCACGTAGTTGAGCGTGCGGCGCGCAACGTAGGACCCCATCCACCTCGCCTCTCTGCGTGGCCCCGGTCCTGACAGCCGGTGACAACCAAGGACTCTAACCCCGAAGCTGAGAATTTCACCCACCGCTGGGTGATTCTTCACCGAGCCGCAACGAATCGACGGTGGAAACCGGCGCGTGGTCGTGATGGGACCGGAGGACCTCTCGTGACGTGGACGGCGATCTCAGATGGAGAGACGAGATCTCAGATCCAGCTGCGCAGCCACATCCGGGCAAGCCACTTCGAGTGCGGCAGCACCTGGTCGGTGAGGATCGGATACAGATACGCGAAGTTGGCGCCGACCAGCGCGACGTACGCGCCGGCGAGGATGCCGCCGATCATCCGACGATCCGTGGGTTCGTCGGGTCCGAGCAGTCGCCCGATACACAGTGCGACGGCCATCACCGAGAACGGGATGATCGCGATCGCGTAGAAGAAGAACAGTGGCCGGGCCTCGTACTGGAACCACGGCAGCCAGCCGGCCAGCACGCCCACCACGGGGATCCCGAACCGCCAGTCGCGCGCGCCGATCCACAAGATCGCCGCGGCGACCAGGGCAAACACCGCTCCCCACCACAGCGCGGGGGTGCCGATCGCGCTGATCACGCTCAGACAGTTCTCCGGGCCGGCGCAGGTGCCGGTGCCGGGCTGGATGTCGTTGACGGCGTCGATGCCGAGCGGTCGGGCGAGCACGAGCCAGCCGATCGGGTTCGCCCGATAGGTGTGCTGGGCGTTCATGATGAAGTCGCCGGTGTGGAAGTTCCAGATGTCGCGCTGGTAGTGCAGGAACGAGGCGAAGGCGCGCCCGAACGCTCGCGTCGTCCAGGCGTCGGGGTGTTGCGAGCCCCACTGCCGGTCGTACCCGCCGCTGGTGGCGAACCAGCCGATCCAGGTGATCACGTACACGGCGGCGGAGAGCAGCACGAGCGACACGAAAGCCGGTACACCGTCGCGGATCAGCGCCCAGCCGGCACGCCGACCCGCCCCGGCGACCCGTCGCGCACCGACGTCCCAGGCCAGGGACAGCAGGGCGAACGCGGCGAGGATGTAGAGCGCGTTCCACTTCGTACCCAGCGCCAGGCCGAAGCACAGGCCGGCCGCGATCCGCCAGGGCCGTACGATCAGCGCCGGTCCGAACGTCCCGCCCAGGTCCGGCAGCCGCGCGGTGACCAGGTGGTCGGCGAGCTTGTTGCGGAACCAGTCCCGATCGGCGGCCAGGCAGGCCACTGCGGCGACGACGAAGAACGCCAGGAAGATGTCGAGCAGAGCCGTCCGCGACATCACGAAGGCCAGTCCGTCGAACGTCAGCAACAACCCGGCCACACCACCGATCAGGGTGGAGCGGGAGACCCGCCGGACCAGCCGGATGGTGATCAGGACCAGCAAGGTGCCGAAGACCAGCGGGGCGACCCGCCAGCCGAACGAGTTCATCCCGAAGGCGGCCTCGCCGGCCGCGATCAGCCACTTGCCGACCGGCGGGTGGACGATGAAGGACGCCGCCGTCTTCATCACGTCGACGTTGCCCGCGACGATGGAGGCGTTGGCATTGTCGGGCCACTGCCGCTCGTAGCCGAACTTCAGCAGGGCGTACGCGTCCTTGGCGTAGTAGGTCTCGTCGAAGACCAACTTGTTCGGATTGGCCAGGCCCACGACGCGGATGGCGAAGGCGATGGCGGTGATGCTCAGCGTGACCAGCCAGCCGGTGAGCCGGTCGGTCAGCGTTGGCACCCGCAGCCGATCGAGTGTGCTCGCGTCCGGTGCAGGCGGCCGTGGCATCAGTCTGCGTCGTGACCGCTGCTTCGCCGGTGCTTGTTCTGCGGGCCGGTCGGTGACGGGCCGGGCTGGCGCGTCGTCGAGGAGCTCGCTGGGCACCGGCACATCTTAGGTGGCGAGCATGTGCGTCCCCGTGCTCGTGACCCTGCCCCCCGTCACGTCCCCGAAAAGTGGTCACCAACAACAGCGACACGCCGGTAGAAGTTGTTGTTGGTGACCAGTTTTCGGGGGCTTGGGGCTGGGCTCTGGGCTCGGGTCGGGACAGTCGGGAGTACCGCAAGCGGGTCCGGCTGGGCTAGCGGCGTTTGAGGGCTTCGGCGTACAGGGCGTTCTTCGCCAGTCCTGTCCGTTCAGCGACCCCGGCCACCGCTGTCTTCAGCCGTACGCCGTCGGCGACCAGGTCGGCGACATCGGCGACCGCCGTCTCCAGGTCGGCTGCCGACTCCGGCGCGCCCGCGACGACCAGCGTGACCTCGCCTCGTACGCCCTCGGTCGCCCAGTCGGCCAGCTCACACAGCCGGCCCCGGACCACCTCCTCGTACGTCTTGGTCAGCTCCCGGCAGACAGCACCCGGGCGATCGCGACCGAAGGCCTCGGCCAGCGCAGTCAGGGCCTCGGCGGTGCGATGCGGCGCCTCGAAGAACACCATGGTGCGCGGCTCCCGGGCGAGCTCGGCCAGCCTCCGGGCGCGTTCGCCGGCTTTGCGAGGGAGGAATCCCTCGAAGCAGAACCGGTCCACGGGTAGACCCGACACCGCGAGGGCCGTCAGCACCGCCGACGGCCCGGGAACCGCCGTCACCCGGATGCCGGCCTCGATCGCGGCCACCACGACGCGGTAGCCGGGGTCTGACACCGAGGGCATGCCCGCATCCGTGGCGACGACCACCCGGGCCCCTTCCTGGAGTGCCGCGACGAGCTCTGCGGCGCGAGCGGCTTCGTTGCCCTCGAAGTAGGAGGTGATCCTGGCCCGGGTCTGGATCCCGAGCCGATCCAGCAGGGCCCGCAGCCGGCGGGTGTCCTCGGCGGCGATCACGTCGGCGGTCGTCAGCTCCTCGCGAAGCCGAGGGGAGGCGTCGTCGGCGGAGCCGATCGGGGTCGCCGCCAGCACCAGGACGCCGCGCTCACCCGAGGTCACCACGACCTCAGGGTGTCAAACGCTCCCCGAACGTGTCGAAGGGCGGGTCGGGGGCGGGTTCGGACCTACATGTGGGCGATGCGGTGCGATAACGAGGGGTTGCGGGCGGTTTCGGGGCTGCATCTGGGCGATGCGGTGCGATAACGCGGGTCGGGGGCGGGTTGGGGACTGCATGTGGGCGATGCGGTGCGATAACGACGGGTTGCGGGCGGTTTCGGGCTGCATCTGGGGCGATGCGGTGCGATAACGGCGGGGGAGAGTGGCTCAGTAGAGTCGCCAGGGTGCCGTCCGAGCTTCCGCCGCTGCCCGAACCCTTGCCCGGACCGGTCGTCGACACGCACTGCCACCTGGACTCGACCGAAGAGTTCTCGGGCCTCGCGCCCGCGGATGCGCTGGAGCAGGCGACGGCGGTGAACGTACGTCGGCTGGTCCAGGTCGGCTGCGACGTCGAGAGCTCGCGCTGGGCCGTCGAGGCAGCCCTGCGCTGGGACAGTGTGGTCGCGTCGGTGGCGATGCACCCCAACGACGCCGCCCGATCGGGACCGGCGCTGCCCGCGGCCCTGGCCGAGATCGAGCGGCTGGCCGCCGAGCCGCGAGTGCGGGCGGTGGGCGAGACCGGGCTGGACTTCTACCGCACCCGGGACCCGGACGGTCAGCAGCGACAGCGGGACAGTTTCGCTGCGCACATCGCGCTGGCCAAGACGTACGACAAGACGCTCGTCATCCACGACCGCGACGCGCACGACGCCGTCCTGCAGGTGCTCGACGCCGAAGGTGCCCCGGACCGGATCGTCATGCACTGCTTCTCAGGCGATGCCGCCTTCGCCCGGAAGTGCCTGGATCGTGGCGCGCACCTGTCGTTCGCCGGCACGGTCACGTTCAAGGCCAACGAGCACCTCCGCGAGGCCCTGAGACTGGCGCCACGCGATCGGATCGTGGTCGAGACCGACGCGCCCTATCTGACCCCGATGCCCTTCCGGGGTCGGCCGAACGCGTCCTATCTCATTCCGCACACGGCACGCTTCATGGCCGAGGTGCTCGGCTCGCAGCTCGCCGAGCTGTGCGCGGCGCTCGACGCCAACGCCGAGGTTGCGTTCGGAGGTCGGTGGTGAAGGGGCTTTTCGACATGTGTGGCCACGACGCGGGAGACGACGCCGGCGACGATGGGGTGAGCTGACGAGATGGAGCTGAGCGAGGCGCTGCGCCGCCGCCGGAGCGTGCGCCGGTTCGATCCCGAGCGACCAGTGGCCGCCGAGACGATCGATCGGATCCTGGACGCTGCACTCCGCGCGCCATCGGCTGGCCACACCCAGGGAGTCACCGTGCTCGCGCTGGAGGAGCCGGACCAGATCGCGTCGTACTGGCGGGTGACCGCCGGGGATCCCGCGGACACCGACGACAGCTGGCTTCGCGGCATGCGGACCGCGCCGCTGCTGGTCACCGTCTGGACGAGCAAGACCGCGTACCTGGATCGCTACGCCGAGCCGGACAAGGGCTGGACCGATCGCGACGAGTCGCGCTGGACGGCGCCGTACTGGTGGGTCGATGCCGGGATGGCCGCGATGAACGTGCTGCTCACCGTCGTGGACGAGGGGCTGGGCGCGTGCTTCTTCGGGGTGCCCGCGCACCTGCACGATGCCGTCCGCACGCATCTCGGCGTACCGGAGGACCAGCTGTGCGTCGGAGTCGTCGCGATCGGCCACCCCGCTGGCGGCGGCGACCGCGGGTCAGCGGCGACCCGTCCGAAGCTGGCGCGCGACGTACGGATCAGGCGGGGATCCTGGAATGCCAAAAAGCCTGCGGACGGGGCCTGACAGCTGGGATGATGGCAAGGATTTTGGGGTGAGTCACGTGAACCGTTATGATTCCGTGACCGATGCGGCTGGTCCCGGTGACCGTCGCCACACCGATCGGGTCCGCAAACGTCAGACGGACCCCTGTGGGGAGTGCTTGTGCGGAAGATCATCCCGGTAGTTGCTGCCGGTGTCACGGCTCTGGCCGTGGCCGGCGGCACGTTCGGTTACGTGATCGCCAACAAAGATGTCACGTTGGCCGTCGACGGCGCGTCCATCGAGGTGGCGACGACCGCCGGTACGGTCGGCGAGGTCCTTGCCGACCAGGGAGTCAGCGTCGGTGACCGCGATGTCGTGGCGCCTTCGCTCGACGCCAAGGTCACCGACGGCACCCGGATCGCGGTTCAGTTCGCGCGCCAGGTCACGGTGAAAGTCGACGGCAAGACCCAGACGTTCTGGACGACTGCGACCAGCGTCGACCAGGCGCTGACCAGCCAAGGGATCGTCGCCGAGGGCGCCAAGCTTTCCACCTCGCGCAGCACGACGATCGGCCGCCAAGGCCTCACGTTCGACCTCGCCACCCTGAAGACGGTGACGGTCAAGGCCGCCGGTCAGGCGAAAAAGGTCGAGACGACCGCTACCACTGTCGGCGAGGCGCTCGCGGCAGCCGCGATCACCCCGGACAGCGACGACCTGATCAGTGCGGATCGATCGGCCGCGGTCAAGGACGGCTCGACTGTGACGTACACGAAGGTCGACATCAAGAACACGACCAAGAAGGAGTCGATCGCGTACGAGACCGTGCGCAAGAACTCCTCCAGCCTCGCCAAGGGCAAGACCGTCGTCGACCGGAGCGGCAAGTCGGGCAGCAAGAAGGTCGTCTACCGCGAAGTCCGGTACGACGGCAAGGTCAAGTCGCGCAAGGCCGTCAAGACGACCGTGACGGACAAGCCGACCACCCGGATCCTGCTGATCGGCACCAAGAAGCCTTCTTCTTCTTCTTCTTCTTCCTCCTCCTCGAGCAGCTCGTCCGGCGGGAGCGCACCGTCGGTCGCCTCGGGCAGCGCCTGGGACAAGCTCGCCCAGTGCGAGTCCGGCGGCAACTGGCACATCAACACCGGCAACGGCTATTACGGCGGGCTGCAGTTCAGCCTGAGCACGTGGCATGCGTACGGCGGCAGCGGCCTGCCGAGCAGCCACAGCCGGGAGGAGCAGATCGCGATCGCCAAGAAGGTCCAGGCGGCGGCAGGCTGGGGCCAGTGGCCCGCCTGCTCGCGCAAGGCCGGCCTCCGCTGACTCCTTGATGCGCCCGTTCGCGCGACAGCGCGCGTTCACCGGCTCGGTTCGTCAGTCTTCGTGAAGGAAAAGGCGCCTTCACTCATCCCTCCTCACTCGCCGGGCGCGCTGTCTCCCGACGCTCACGGGCGGGATGCGCCCGTTCGCGCGACAGCGCGCGTTCACCGGCTCGGTTCGTCAGTCTTCGTGAAGGAAAAGGCGCCTTCACTCATCCCTCCTCACTCGCCGGGCGCGCTGTCTCCCGACGCTCACGGGCGGGGCCATCTAGGCTCCAAGCCGTGACGGATACCGGGCTGCTCGACCCCTCCTCGATCCGGGCACTGGCTTCCCGGCTCGGGTTGCGGCCGACCAAGCAGCGCGGCCAGAACTTCGTCGTCGACGCCAACACCGTCCGCCGGATCGTGCTCGCGGCGCAGGTGGGCGCCGACGACGTGGTGCTGGAGATCGGGCCGGGACTGGGCTCGCTGACCCTCGGGCTGCTCGAGACTGGCGCACGGGTGGTGGCCGTGGAGATCGATGACCTGCTGGCCGAAGCCCTGCCGGAGACCGTGCGGACGAGAATGCCGTCTCGGGCGGATGCCCTCAGCGTCGTCTGCGCCGATGCGATGCGGGTCGACAGCCTTCCGATGGCGACGACCGCGGTCGTGGCCAATCTCCCGTACAACGTCGCCGTTCCGATCCTGCTCCACCTGCTCGCGCGATTCGACTCGTGGAGCCGGGGCTTGGTGATGGTGCAGGCCGAGGTCGCCCGGCGGCTGGTGGCCGAGCCCGGCGGCAAGATCTACGGCATTCCCTCGGTGAAGCTCGCCTGGTACGCCGAGTCCGGCTGGGCGGGCAGCGTCTCCGCGTCGGTCTTCTGGCCGGCACCGAACGTCGAGTCCGGCCTGGTGGGCATCCGACGCCGGCCGCCACCGGAGACCTCGGCTACTCGTGAGGAGGTCTTCGGCGTGGTCGACGCGGCATTCGCCCAACGGCGCAAGATGCTGCGATCCTCGCTGTCCGCTCTGGCCGGATCGTCCGCCGCGGCCAGTGCTGTGCTGCAGGCCGCGGGGGTCGATCCGCAGGCGCGCGGCGAGGTGCTCGAGGTCGGCCAGTTCGCCCGGGTGGCCGAGCAGCTTGCCGTGGCGCGGACCCGAACCACTTCTGATCCGGACGCACACTAGCCTCGCCTCGTGGTCTCACCCGTCCCGCCGACGAATGACGGCGTCCGCGTGCGGGTGCCGGCCAAGGTGAATCTCGCGCTGAAGGTCGGCCCACGACGACGCGACGGTTTCCACCCTTTGGCCACCGTTTACCACGCGGTCTCGCTCTTCGACGAGATCACCGTGAGTCACGCCAAACCGGGTCGCTTCAGCGTCACGGTGACCGGCGAAGGCGCCGCATCGGTGCCGCGGGACGACAGCAACCTCGCGCTCAGGGCCGCGAAGCTGCTGGCGAGCTCCTTCGGGGACGAGCGAGTTGCGGGAGTGCGGCTGGAGATCGCCAAGTCGATCCCGGTGGCGGGGGGACTCGCCGGTGGATCCGCGGACGGTGCGGCGGCGCTGGTGGCCTGCGCCCAGCTGTGGGAGCTCGACCTGTCCGCGGAGCAGCTGCGTCGCGTCGCGGCCCTGCTGGGCAGCGACGTGCCCTTCGCCCTGCTCGGAGGCACTGCGGTCGGCAGCGGTCGGGGCGAGGAAGTGATGCCCGCGCTGGCCCGCGGGACGTTCCACTGGGTTCTCGGGTTCGGGCAACAGGGACTGTCGACACCGGCGGTCTATCACCGGTTCGACGAGCTCCATCCACGTCCCGCGGCGCCGGTCGTGCCGGTCGAGCTGATGGAGGCCCTCCGGGCGGGCGATCCGGTCGCTCTCGGGGCCGCCCTGGTCAACGACCTGCAGCAACCGGCGCTGGATCTGCAGCCCCGACTGGGACGTACGATCTCCGCAGGTTTGGAGCTCGGCGCGGTCGGCGCGATCGTGTCCGGATCCGGCCCGACGATCGCTTTTCTGGCCGCCGACGAGGCGGGTGCCATCGATCTGGCGGTTGCGCTGAGCGCCGAAGGACTGTGCCGTTCCGTCCGGCGGACAAGCGGGCCGGTGCCGGGAGCACGCCCGATCTGATTCCGCTGACCAGCGCGACGTCGACGGCCACATCGCCCGTTTCGGGCCCCGGATCACGTTCGGCGCCGCGCTCGTCAGCGATCGCCGGCGATCACTAGGCTGACGCGCGTGAGTTCGGGATCGCCCGTCAAGTTCGTCCGTGCCCTGGCGCCGCGGGATCCGCAGGAGGAGCACCGGGTCTCGACCCCGCTCGAGCTGCTCACCGATCTGTGCTTCGTCGTGGCGGTCGCGCAGGCCTCGGCCGGTCTGCACCACGCGATCGCCGAGGACCACTTCAGTCACGGCCTGATCGGCTTCGGCATCGCGTTCTTCGCGATCTGGTGGACCTGGCTCAACTTCAGCTGGTTCGCCTCGGCCTACGACAACGACGACGTCGTCTATCGGCTGCTGACCATTGTGCAGATCATTGGTGTGCTGCTGGTTGCGGCGGGCATCCCGGGCATCTTCGAGGACAACTTCGTGCTCGTCGTCATCGGCTATGTCGTGATGCGAATCGCTCTGGTCATCCAGTGGCTGCGCGCGGCGCGTGGGGACCCCCGGACGCGTCGGACGTGTCTGCGCTACGCCGGTGCGCTGGTCGTGGTCCAGCTGATGTGGATCGCCTTCTTGGCAGTGCCGCACGAGTACAAGCCGCTGGTGTGGATCCCGTTGGCGGTGCTCGATCTCTGCGTGCCGATGTGGGCGGAACGGGCCGGGGCCACACCGTGGCACCCGGAGCACATCGTCGACCGGTATGCCGCCTTCTTCATCATCGTGCTGGGCGAGTCGATCCTGGCGGCGACGCTGGCGATCCAGGGAGCATGGACCGATCTCGCGCACGCTCTCGACGCGCTGGTGGTGATGGTCGGCGGGGTGCTCATCGTGTTCGGGATGTGGTGGCTCTACTTCGCCCGAGACGCCAGCGTCGTGCTGGAGCGAGCGCGCGAAGAGGGCACGAGATTCGAGTACGTGTGGGGTTTCGGCCACTACTTCATCTTCGCCTCGGGCGCGGCGGTGGGTGCCGGGCTGGCCGTTCGGGCGGAGTACTGGGTGCATCCGGAGGAGATTCCGCGCCTTGCTTCGGCTGCCGCGGTGACCGTGCCGATCGCCGTGCTGATGGCGGCCCTGTACGTCATCCAGCTCCGACAGCACGACCCGTCCTCGCGGGCCGGACTGCCGTTCGTGATCGCCATCGCTCTGGTGCTCGCCTGCACCTTCAGTGCGCTTCCGGAGCTGCTCGCCGGGCTGGTGCTGGCTGCCTTACTAGTCACCGAGCTGCGACAGGTCGCCAGGACGTCGGCGGTGGCCGCCTGAGGCTACGGCTCTGGGCGAGCTCGATCAGGTCGCGTCTGTGGTCGGTTCCGAGTAGCGCAGAAGAAGCAGGCGGAGCGACGCGGCGAGTGCCGCCCCTTCGGCCGTCGTCAGTTCGGCCATGATGGCGCGCTCCGCCTCGAGCAGATCGGCCAACGCGGCGTCCACCTGCTCGCGGCCGGACGAGGTGAGGGTGACCAGGACCCCCCGCCGATCGTCGGGATGCACCTCGCGACTCACCAGTCGGCGAGCGGCGAGCCGGTCGACTCGATTCGTCATAGTGCCCGATGTGACCATCGTCTGCCGCACCAGCTGGCCCGGGGTCAGCCGATAGGGCTCGCCGGCCCGTCGGAGAGCCGCGAGTACGTCGAACTCCCAGGTCTCGAGCTCGTGCGTGGAGAAAGCGCGGCTACGCTCCCGATCGAGATGGCGGGCCAGCCGGGTGACTCGCGAGAGGACCCGCATCGGTTCGACGTCCAGGTCCGGTCGTTCCCGCTGCCACGCCGCGACGATGTGATCGACCTCGTCGGCTGGGAAGTCGGGCACGGACCGCAGTCTAGGCAGCGGCTCGGATCGATCAGCCCGGCCTCTCGTCGTTCCTACCCTGACCGCCGCTCGGGCGTAGCGGACCTCGTTTGTCAGCCCGGTCGTCCGAGTGCGGCCTGGTTTGGGCGTACGCCGGCCTCGTTTGTCAGCCCGGTCGTCCGAGTGCGGCTGGTTTGGGCGTACGCGGGCCTCGTTTGTCAGCCCGGTCGTCCGAGTGTCGTGCTGCTCCGGGTGGCCAGGTGGCGGCGAGTGTCAGTGCGACGCGGGTGCCAGATCGCTGTCGGTCTTGGGCATGGTGGCGGCGAGCCCGACGATGCCGGCGCAGAGCACCGCCGGAATGATCATCGCGTGGTGCAGCCCGAGGTGGTTGACCAGGAAGCCCACCACGGCCGGTCCGGCCAGGAAGGCGGCGTACCCGAACGTGACGACCACGGCCAGAACACGGCCGCCGCCGATGTGGCCGGCCGCGGCGTACACCTGCGGCGCGATCATCCCGACGCCGAAGCCGACCAGTGCCCAGCCGACCAGCAACAGGGGCAGTCCGTTGACCAGGCTGACCGTGAGATAGCCGATCGCTGCACACGCGCCGCCGAACCGGACCACAGCGCGGCGACCGAAGCGGGCGACGAGGCGGTCGCCGAGCAGGCGGATCACGACCATGAAGCCGGTGACCGCGACGAGACCCAGCGATCCGGTGGTGGAGTCGACCTGCGCGACCTCGGTGACATGGAGGGCCGACCAGTCGGTGGCCGTACCCTCCGAGAGGCCGAATGCGAGTGCCATGATGGCGAGGAGCCAAGCGATCCGCGGGATCTTCGTCCGTACGCCGTCCACCTTGTGCTCGACCACGGCGGCCGGTGGAGTGATCTTGAAGGCGACAACCAGTGCGACGGACGCGAGAGCGGCCAGCGTCAGCATGACGGGTGCGACGATGTGTCCGCCGGTCAGCCCCACCAGGGTCGCCACGATGAGCACGGAGCCGGCACCGACGAAGCTGCCGACCGACCAGAAGGCATGGAAGAAGCTCATGATGGGGCGCCGGCGAGCTGATTCGACCTGAACGCCGAGCGCGTTCATCGCGACGTCCATGGCGCCGTTGCCGAGGCCCAGCAGAACGGCCCCGAGGACCGCGATGGGGTAGCTCGACGCCAGGGAGAACGTGACTGCTGATGCGATGAGGAACGGCAGACCGGCGAGAGCGACCGTACGGGCGCCGATCATGTCGGCGAGTCGACCGCCGACCTGCATCGACAAGATGCCTGCGAGGCTGCCACAGAACAGCATCAGCGCGATGTGGGTCGCGTCGATGTCGACCCGGTCCCGAATCGAGGGAAGGGTGCCTCCGTACCCGCCGATGATCATGCCGTTGACGGCGAACAGCAGGGTCACCGCGACGGCGGACTTCGTCCGGGCAAGTCGCTCGGTCAGCGCATCGGTCGGTGTGAGGGTGGTCTCGGAGGTCATGGGGCGTCGTCCTGGATCGATTAACTAAAACGTTTAAGAAAGCTTAACTGGCGAGGGCCCCGATCGGCAAGTCCACGGGCGGCGCGCGCCAAACGGAAAAGCTGCGGGCTGGTGCCCGCCCGATCGATGGTGCTGAGCGTGGCGGTACGTCCGCTTCGACCACTGGCCCGCACTATTTCCGCGGTGGCCCGTCGACCGCGCGCTGACGTACGGGGACGTGGACGAACCGCAGATGGCAGGGCTCCGACTGACGACAGACGGTCAGCGTCGCGTCAGCAGGCGCGGTTTCGCCTCGAGATCGCTCAGCCCGTTCCAGGCGAGATTGACCACATGTGCCGCCACTTCGGACTTCTTCGGGCGGCGGGTGTCCAGCCACCACTGACCTGTGAGCGCGACCATCCCGACAAGCATCTGCGCATACATCGGGGCCGTCTTGGCATCGAGACCCCGGCTGCGAAACTCTGCCACCAGGATGCCCTCGACCTGGGAGGCGATGTCGCTCAACAGGCTGGCGAACGAGCCCGTCGACTGCCCGACCGATGAGTCCCGGGACAGGATGCGGAAGCCGTCGGTGTTGCTCTCGATGTAGTCCAGCAGGGCCAGCGCCGCGCGTTCGATCAGCTCGCGCTGTCGATGGTCGGGATTCGCTACCGCCAGCGACTCCGCATCCAACGACGACAAGATCCCGTCCAGGAGCGTGTTCACCTCGCGGTCGACCACTACCGCGTAGAGACCTTCCTTGCCGCCGAAGTGCTCGTACACCACGGGCTTGCTCACCTCAGCGCGCGCTGCGATCTCCTCGACCGAGGTGCCCTCGTAGCCGCGGGCGGCGAACAACTGTCGCGAGACGGCGATGAGTTGCTCGCGGCGTTCTGCGCCGGTCATCCGCACTCGGGAGGACCGCCGAGCCCGCGTGGGTTCCTTGGGAGACGAGCTTCGCGTGGCGGCCATGAGGCCACAGTCTTCGCGCTGGGCCGAGCATCGGCAAACTCCGCTGTCGGCGGCCCGCGGCTCATGTGGACTCCGGGCGGGCGAATGGGTGCGCGGGGAGGGCGATTCGGGTTCATTCGGACGTCCGGGCCGGCGAAGGGGTGCGCGGAGAGGGCGATCCCCGGCTCATGTGGACGTCCGGGCGGGCGAACGTACGTCCGGGCCGGGGGAGCCGGTTGAGCGCCTGCGGCACTCGCCGAGGCAAGATCGTGAAACGGCCGCGTTCCCCGAGCCGTGTGCGGCACCCCGGCGGCTTGCGTACGCTATTCCCTGGCCGACGCCCGGATGTCTCATCGCAGGGAGTCGGCAGCACGAGGTGCGATCCTGCCGGCGAAGCCGGCGAGGTCGTACATTCCCCGGTTGGTCTGTCGGCAGGGCCCGCCTGACTTTGAATCAGGACTAGCGACGTAGGTTCGACTCCTACCCGGGGAGCGAAAAGCCCTTCCGCTGCGCCTGCGTACGACTTCGCGAGGAGATCCACTGGTGGCCCAACCCGACGTCGACGTATCCCAGCAACCTGGTCAACCACCGGTCGGTGCCGTCGTGATCCTTGCCGCCGGCGAGGGGACACGGATGAAGTCCGCCCGGTCGAAGCTGCTGCACGAGCTCGGCGGTCATCCGATGCTCAGTTATGCCGTCGACGCGGCCACTGCGCTGCAGCCCGAGCGCATCGTTGTGGTCGTCGGCTATCTGCGGGAGCAGGTGGAGGCGCACCTGGCCGAGGTTGCCCCGCACGTCACGATCGCCGTCCAGGGCGACGACGCGTACGGGACGGGGTACGCCGTGCAGTGCGCCCTCGACGTCGTCGGCCAGGTCCACGGAGAGATCGTGGTGACGTACGGCGACGTCCCGCTGCTGACCACCGAGACCCTGGCTGGGTTGGTGGCCGATCACCGTGCTCGTGGCTCGGCGGCGACCGTGCTCACCGCCCACGTGCCCGATCCGACCGGCTACGGTCGGGTGATCCGCGACGATGACGACCTGGTCAGCCGGATCGTCGAGCACAAGGACGCCTCGCCGGACGAACGGGCCGTGACCGAGATCAACTCCGGCATCTACGTCTTCGACGGCGCCGCTCTGCGGCGCGGGCTGACCGAGATCACCACCGACAACGCCTCGGGCGAGCTGTATCTGACCGACGTGGTCACCGTCGCCCGCCGTCAAGGGCTCGCCGTCGCCGCTCACGTGACGGACGACCTGTGGCAGACCGAGGGAATCAATGATCGGGTCCAGCTCGCCCGGATGAATGCCGAGCTCAACCGCCGGATCCTGGACCGTTGGATGCGAGCCGGCGTGACCGTGATCGATCCCGCGACGACCTGGGTCCATGCCTCCGTCGACCTCGGACAAGACGTTACGCTGCTACCGAACACCTCCCTGGAGGGCGCTACGTCGGTTGCGGCGGGCGCGGTCATCGGCCCCGACACCACGCTCGTCGACGTCGAAGTGGGAGATGGTGCCACGGTGACGCGGACTCACGGCTCGCTGGCCGTGATCGGGGCGGGCGCCAGCGTCGGCCCGTTCGCGTATCTGCGGCCCGGCACGCAGCTGGGCGAGAAGGGCAAGATCGGCACTTTCGTGGAGACCAAGAACGCGCAGATCGGTCCGGGCGCCAAGGTCCCACACCTCAGCTATGCCGGCGACGCGGTGATCGAGGAGGGCGCCAACATCGGCGCAGGAGTGATCTTCGCCAACTACGACGGGGTCACCAAGTCCACCTCGACGGTGGGTCGCGCCAGCTTCGTCGGGAGCAACTCGGTGCTGGCGGCACCGGTACGCATCGCCGACGGGGCGTACGTCGCCGCCGGCTCCGCGATCACCACCGATGTCGGTGTCGGCGAGCTCGGCGTCAGCCGAGCGCGTCAGCGCAATATCCCCGGTTGGGTGCTGAGGAAGCGCGCCGGCACGAAAACGGCTCGGGCCGCCGAAGAGGCGTCTGGCCAGGAGGAGCACTCGTGATGATGTTCAAGCCTCCGCGCTCCGCGGTCATGGGCTGCGCGGGGTCTCGGTCGTTCGTCGCGATTCTCGGCGACGGAGAGGCGTGTCGCCAAGAATCACTCCGCACTCCCGAGAGGCTCCGCCCATGACTCTGTCCAACGGTCGCGCTCCGCGCTCCGCGGTCATGGGCTGCGCGGGGTCTCGGTCGTTCGTCGCGATTCTCGGCGACGGAGAGGCGTGTCGCCAAGAATCACTCCGCACTCCCGAGAGGCTCCGCCCATGACCGGGGTCAAGAAGGCCAATGAGAAGCACCTGATGCTTTTCAGCGGGCGCGCCTATCCCGAGCTCGCCCAGGAGGTGGCCGATCTCATGCAGGTGGAGATCGTCCCGACCAGAGCGCTGAACTACGCCAACTCCGAGACGTACGTGCGGTTCGAGGAGTCGGTCCGCGGCTGTGACGCATACGTCATCCAGTCCCATGCCGCCCCGGTGAACGAGTGGGTGATGGAGCAGCTGATCATGGTCGACGCCCTGAAGCGGGCCTCGGCGAAGCGGATCACCGTCGTTGCGCCGTTCTATCCGTACGCCCGCCAAGACAAGAAGCACGCCGGACGCGAGCCGATCTCGGCGCGACTGATCGCCGACCTGTTCCGGGTCGCGGGCGCCAACCGGATCATGTCGGTCGACCTGCACGCCGCCCAGATCCAGGGCTTCTTCGATGGTCCGGTCGACCACCTCTGGGCGCTGCCCGTGCTGTCGAACTACGTCGAGGAGTCGTACGACACCGCCGAGATGACCGTCGTCTCACCCGATGCCGGCCGGGTGCGATTGGCCGACATGTGGAGCGACCGGCTGAATGTTCCGCTGGCCATCATCCACAAGCGACGCGATCCGAACGTCGCGAATACCGTGGTTGTGCACGAGGTGGTCGGCGAGGTCGAGGGTCGGGTCTGCCTGCTGGTCGACGACATGATCGACACCGCCGGGACGATCTGCCAGGCGGCCGATGCACTGATGGCCCGGGGTGCCAAGTCGGTCATCGCCTCCGCCACGCACCCGGTCCTCTCCGGCCCGGCGGTCGATCGGCTCAAATCCTCACCGATCGAGGAGGTCATCGTCACCAACACGCTTCCGATTCCCGCGGAGCGCCAGTTCGACAAGCTGACGGTGCTCTCCATCGCTCCGCTGATCTCGCGGGCGATCCACGAGGTGTTCGAGGACGGTTCCGTGACCAGCCTCTTCGGCGGCCAGGCATAGCTTTCGAGTTCCGCAGCGCTCGCGTTCGGCTGCCTGCCGCCGCGCTCCGGGCGTCGACTTTCGGGCTTCGTCGCCCGGGCACCTCTTGGACAACCGAGGCACCCGCTGCAGACGGTGCTTCGGTTACCGTCCCGGTGCCGGACCGTACGAAAGGGTGCCCGGGCCGTACGAAAGGGTGCCGGACCGTACGAAAGAGGGTGCGGGAGCGTACGAATGGTGCGGGAGCGTACGGAAGAGTGCGGACAGGAGGCGGAGCGGGCGCCCAAACTGCGACGCTCGACTTTCCCCCATGCGGGGGGCTGGGCTAAGGTAGACCGGTTGCCTGGGCGAGGGTCGATGCTGACCGTGATCGACAAGGTTGAGGTTCGTTCTCTCTCCCTGGCGCTCGCCAATGTGAACACAGCAAATATTTCGAGGAGTTCGTTCGTGCCCGAGGTCAAGCTCACTGCCGAATTGCGCTCGGAGTTCGGCAAGGGTGCTGCCCGCCGGATCCGTCGCGCTGACAAGATCCCCGCCGTTCTGTACGGCCACGGCACCGACCCGGTGCACATCACGCTGCCTGGTCACGAGACCCTGCTGGCGCTCCGCGTCGCCAACGCCCTGCTCTCCATCGACGTGAACGGCAGCTCCCAGCTCGCGCTGCCGAAGCAGGTGCAGCGCGACCCGATCAAGCACACCATCGAGCACGTCGACCTCGTGCTCGTCCGCCGCGGCGAGAAGGTCACCGTGGACATTCGGCTGCAGGTCGAGGGCGAGGCCGCATCCGACACGCTCGTCGTGGTCGACCAGGCCACGATCTCGATCGAGGCCGAGGCGACCCACATTCCGAACGAGATCGTCGTGTCCGTCGAGGGGCTCCAGGCGGGCACCCAGATCCTCGCGCGGGATCTGAAGCTGCCCGAGGGTGCGTCCCTGGCCGGCGACGACGACGCCCTGATCGTCAACGTCACGAACGCCCAGTCGGCCGAGGCTGCTGAGGCGGAGCTGGCCGAAGCCGAGGCGGAAGCCGGGATCACCCCGACCGTCACCGAGGAAGCCGAGAGCGCCGAGGAGTCCGAGCGGACCCCCGAGCCTCAGAACGCTTGATCCTTCGCGGGTAGGGCCCCGAACATCATGGAACCGTGGATCGTCGTCGGTCTGGGCAACCCCGGACCGACGTACGCGGGGCACCGGCACAACGTCGGCTTTCTTGTTGCCGACGAGCTGGCGGCTCGGATGTCAACCCGGTTCACCGCACCCAAGGGGCTGCGAGCCGAGGTCGCCGACGGTCGGCTCGGGGCACCGCCCAGCGGGATCCGGCTGATCCTGGTCAAGTCGCGGACGTACATGAACGAGACCGGGGCCGCCGTTGCCGCGGTGCTGTCCTACTACCGCAGCGCGCCCGAACGGATGATCGTCGCGCACGACGAGCTGGACATCGAGCCCGGTCAGCTTCGGGTGAAGCTCGGCGGCGGAGACAACGGCCACAACGGTCTGAAGTCGATCCGCAAGTCGCTCGGCACGGGTGAGTTCTACCGAGTCCGGATCGGTGTCGGCCGACCGCCCGGCCGCCAGGACCCGGCTGACTTCTTGCTCAGCAATTTCCCGGCGTCGGCCCGCTCGGACGTCGCCATCGAGGTCGATCGCGCCGCCGACGCTGTCGAGTCACTGATCGGCGTCGGCCTCGAACGTACGCAGAGCGCGTTCAACTCGTGATTTCCGGCTCGCGCACGCTCGCGCCCCCTCCCGGTTCGATCTTCCCTCGTCGTCCGCACCGCACGCGGTGGGTTCGCGAGTCGCGTTGGGTGGGTCGAGTGCCGTGTGGACTCCTCAGTCCAGATCGAACCCGGGGCGCTCGCTAACGACGCTCGCCGGGGTGTCCGGCTCGCGCCCGCTCGCGCCCCCTCCCGGGTTCGATCTTCGAGGTGTCCGGCTCGGGCGAATTTGTCCGGAGCGCGCGACATACTCAGGCCATGTCGTACTCGGATGGATCGTGGCTCGGGCGTCGCGGTCAGGAACGATTACCAGCCGAGGCTGTCGCCGCCCTGAGGGCCTGGGCCGATCTGGATCGGTTCGAGGTTCCGTTGGTGCCACTGGACAGAGAAGAGGGGTGGGCCGCGGTCGGTGTGGTGGAGCGCGACCTCGAGCCTGTTCCCTGGCCACCGGTGCCCGAGAGGTCCCCTGATCCGAGCACGAGGTCAAGGAAGGTGCTCAACACCCGATTGATGTTCGGGTGTACCGAGATCCGAGTGCTCGAAGATCTTCTCGATCGACTGTTCTCAGACGACCTGCGGTTCGTCCAGACGGGGATTCGGCCTGCGCGGCCCTCGAAGAGGAAGACGCCGTCCGCTCGGCAGCAGCAGACGTATCGCGGTGCCTTCGGCGTCGACGCTCAGGGCAACCTGGTACCCGGCTCGTTCGAGTACGCGCCGTTGATCGACTTCGCTCGTCATGTCGAGCACTTCCTGACCCGCTCGAAGTCCCTCGATGAAGCCGTCGCATCGGCTCTGACCGCCATCAATGCGCGCGAGGAGCGGCTGCGCGACACGTGGGATGAGATCATCCAGTCCGCCGGCCGCGGCTATTCCTCGGTCGCTCTCCTGCTGTCCGGCGTGCGGGTTCGTGACGATCAGACCCGCTACTGCACCACCTGGGTCGGGCCGGACGACGATCCCGCGGGCCAGTTGCCGGCGTTCTTTCGCAGTGACTTGTTGCAGGCGGCAACGCATCCCACCTCGCCCCTGGTCAGGACGTTCCTCTCCGGCCGTCCGGACACCACGCCCTCGATCGCCCGTGATCTGGCGGACCGCTCGCACCTGGAACCGTTGCTCGAACGGTCTCGGCTGCCTCGAGCCGCCTGGCCCTCCGGCCATCGGCTCAGGCTTTCACAGCAAGTGGCGTTGACCGCCATCCTGGCCGAGGAGGCTGACCCGCTGATGGCCGTCAACGGTCCCCCGGGCACGGGCAAGACCACTCTGCTACGCGACCTCTATGCAAACCTGGTCGCCCGCCGAGCTGCCATGATGATCACCTTCGACGACCCGACCAAGGCATTCGGACCCGAACAGCAGCTGGGCTCGATGAACGATCAGCGATGGACGCTCTACCAGCCGCACCCGAAGTTGTGCGGCTTCGAAATGCTTGTCGCATCGAGCAACAACGCCGCCGCGGAGAACGTCACCAAAGAGCTTCCGGCCCGGCACGAGGTCACCGGTCCGGTGGGGCAGCGGCTGAGCTACTTCCGGACGGCGGCCAACTGCGAAGCACTCCTGGAGGACACCCGCAGCCGTCCCAAGAACTACAGCGGACTCGATCTCCGGCCAGGACTGCTTGCGCCGGACGGCCTGGCGTGGGGATTCGCCGCGGTGGCGCTCGGAAGTCGGGACCGAGTCGGTCGCTTCGAGGAAGTGGTGGCTCGCTACACCAGCAGGCGCGCTCCCGGGTCGATGTTGAGGATCCTGGCTCAACCACCGCCGCCGCGCGAGGAGTGGTACGACGCCCGGTGTCGGTTCGAGCAAGCGGCACGGGCCGTCGAGCAGGCCATCGATGCCATCTCCGCCAGCGTGGCGGATGTGAGGACGCTGTCGGAGTTGACGGCAGCATCGTCGGCTCGTTCCGAGGCGACGGTCGCAGCCCGGAATGCCCTCGGTGAAGCACGGCTGGCCACTGGCACGGCGCGCGACCAAGTGACGAGGTACGAGGGAGCGGCGCGAGCCAGTGCGCTGAAGCTGGAGGCTCATCTGCGAACAAGACCTGGATGGTGGGCTCGGCTCACCAAGTCCCAGTCGTTTCTGGACTGGGAGAGGACCGAGACTCGGCTGAAGGAGGCGGCGAACGAGGCAGCGGCCGATCATTCGGGCCGAGTGGAGGTGCTGGCGGCGCGCCTGCGAGAGGAGTCGTTGGCGCGACAAGCGCTCGCGGAAGCCAGCGAGGCCGAGATGCAAGACAAGTCCCGGATCACGGCATTGAGCCAGTCGTTGTCCGGCACTGATCGCAGCAACTGGGTCGATGAGGATTGGTGGGCCCGGCGCGAGGACGACGAGCTTCGCGATGAAGTGGAGCTCGGCACCGCGTGGGTCGAACCAGATCTGCAGCAGCTTCGCGAAGAGCTGTTCGAGGCGGCGCTCGCCGTGCACGAGTGCTTCCTGCGGACATGTGGTAGGCAAGTCGGGGCCAACCTACGCACCTGGCTGGCTCTGCAGTCGAGCGAGGTCCAGCGTCAGTCGGCCGACGAGGCGGCGCTGGGAGCCTGGCGAAGCCTGTTCTTGCTCGTGCCGCTCGTCTCGACCACCTTCGCGTCGATGTCTCGCCTGATGCAACGGATACCGACAGCGTCGCTCGGCTGGCTGATCATCGACGAGGCCGGGCAGGCGATCCCATCGGCGGCGGTCGGCGGCCTGGCTCGCTTCCAGCGCGCGGTGATCGTCGGTGATCCATCTCAGCTCGAGCCCGTCGTCACGCTTCCACGGGCACTCGTCGACCAGCTCCTCCGCCACCATCAGGCACCCACCGACCTGGCGCCGACGCGCGCCTCGGTGCAGACGCTGGCCGACTCGATCGTTGCGCTCGGAACCGTGCGGACCGGGCGGTGGGTCTCGTTGCCGCTGCTGGTGCACAACCGCTGCCTGGATCCGATGTTCGCGATTTCGAACGAGATGGCGTACGAGAACAAGATGGTGTTCGGACGCACGAAGCAGGGTCCCGACTATCAGTGCCTCGGACCGAGCCGATGGATCGACGTTCCGCGGTCACCGGGAGGTCATGATCACTTTTTCAGTATGGACTGGGAAGCGGTTCAGGAGCTGCTGACCAAGGTCAGCTGGGACCCCCCGCCGTCGATCGCCGTCATCAGTCCGTTCAAGAAGGTGACAAAGGCTCTGCAGAAGCTGCTGCCCGATGTCGTCAGATTCCATCTGCACCAGCAGCCGAGTCCCCTCTCCTCGGATCAGATCGACAAAGCCGTCGATGCGGTGCGGGTCGGCACCGTTCACACCTTCCAGGGTCGGCAGTACGACGTCGTCATCCTCGTCCTGGGCGGAGCGACGGCGGGCGCCCGAAGCTGGGCTGCCGGCACGCCCAACTTGCTCAACGTCGCGGTGACACGCGCCAAGGATCGGCTGTACGTGATCGGCGACCGCGCCGGCTGGGAGGGGACTGGACACGCGGCGACTCTGGCCCGGCATCTTCCCCCGGCCGCAGGACTCTGATCCGAGCGGATCCGCGACACACGTCGCCCTGAGGCAATGGTTGTGGCCGAACTCGCGCGCCTCCGGGTCAGGGCGGGCCGGGAATCGGGTTCCAGGTCGCGGGACCGTACGGATCGAAGGCCGGCGCGCCACCTGTCCAGGCGGGCCGTTGCGCCTGCGGCGGCGGATGCTGAAGCCCCTGAGCCGACCCTACCGGCTGCACCATGCCGGGTGGGAGCGGCGGGAAGCCCGGCGGCACGGGTGGCCGGTGCAGTCCCAGCACGACTGCGACCAGCTCGGCGTGCCGTTCGGCGGCGTCGGGTGAACCGCCGCCGCGCTCGAAACGCTCCCGGACGAAGGCGAGCTCGGTAACGGCCTCGGCGAACGTCTGCACCACCCGCCTGGCGTCCTTGCCCAGACTCTGCTCAGCCTGATCCGCCCAGACCTTCCGTCCCCGGAGGGTGGTGAGCCACGAGCCCTCCAGCCAGGAGATCAGCCCGGTGCCGACGATGCCCGGCAGCTGGCTCAGCAAGACCTTCTGCTCCCGGTGGCGAGCGACGATCGCGAGCGCCACCGCCGCGCCGAACAACGGCACGAACAAGACGAAGTGGACCCGCAGCGGCGAGGCGTTCCAGATCATGTGCAGGATCACTGCGCCGACGTACCCGAGACCGAGGAAGCCGAGCCACGCGTACTTGCCCGGCCGGCGCAGTCCGATGTACAGCCCGATCGCACTGATCGAGACGAAGAAGGAGTGCAGGAACGGCGTCGACAGCCGGATGATGGCGACCCCGATCGTGCCGTAGATGTCGTCGCCGCGCGCCAGGTACAAGACGTTCTCGATGAAGCCGAACGAGGCACCGACCAGACCCGCATAGACCAGGCAGTCGATCAGGGTATTCAGTTCCCGGCGCCGGACGCCGGTGGCCATGATGAGCAGGAACAGCGCCTTGGCGAACTCCTCGACCAACGGCGCGCGGATCACCGTGGCGACGAAGAAGTCGCGATCGAGCAGGCTGGTCAGCAACGAGAGGACGACTGCCACGCCGCCCCACAACCAGGCGAACAGCAGCAGCCTGGGCGGCTCGGGCTCCCAGCGGTCGAGCCACAGGTAGCAGAGCACGACGATGCCGCAGGCGGCGCCGGACAGCACGATGCCCACGGTGGCGAGCACCGGATTGGCGACGACGTCGAAGCTCAGCGCGAGCGCCGTGGCGATGCCGGCGAGGATCAGGACCGACGTCGGAACACCGACCGTCGCGACAGTCCGCCCGAACTGGGGACGGTACGCGGTCGGCGGCGGGGCTGCGGTCGGCTGCATGACGGCAAGGCTAGATGAGCGGACCCGACCGGTCCGCCCGGGCGACCCGGGCGCGTTACGCCGGCCGCCAAACCCTGCGTGGTTTGTTCCGGCCGGATGTATCGCCGGCCGACCGTGTCACTCAAGAGGACGTGTGGAGGACCTGCTGAGCGGCATGGACCCGACGCCCGCGCAGGCCGGGGCGGCGCAGGTCGTCGGCGCGCCCACGCCCCTCACCTCGCTCGTCGGTCGACTGGTGGAGGCGGCCGAGGTCGCAAAGCTCCTCGCCGCTAGCCGACTGGTCACCGTGACCGGTCCGGCCGGCGGCGGCAAGACCCGGTTGGCCTTGGCGGCGGCACAGCAGTGGGCGGCCGTACACCCAGGGGCCCAGGTCGCCTGGGTGGCGCTGGCCGCAACGGACGAACCTGAGCTCGTCGCCGAGCAGTTCGCAGCGATCGTGGGCTCCGGCGAGACGGCCGCGGAGCACTGGTCGGCCGGCATCGGTGCAGAGAATGCCCTGGTGGTGCTCGACAACTGCGAGCACCTGATCGACGCCGTGGTCGACCTGATCGACGGGCTGCTCGGCACCGGCTCTGACCTCCGCGTCCTGGTCACCAGCCGCGCGCCCCTCGGACTGTCCGGTGAACGTCGCTGGCCCCTTCCTCCGCTCGGTCTGCCGGACGCGGATGAGCGTGTCGGGCTGCTCGAGTACGACGCCGTCCGACTGTTCGTCGATCGTGCCAGAGCGGTCCGGCCGGATTTCGAGGTCGAGCGCGACGGTGAGGATGCCGCCAGAGTCGCCGCGATCTGTCGGCGGCTGGACGGCAATCCGTTGGCGATCGAGCTGTGCGCTGCCCGGACCCAGGTGCTCGGGCTCTCGCAGCTCGGTGACGCTCTGGACGACGCGGGTCGGCTGCTGGCCGGCAGGAGTCGGACCGGCCCGCCGCGGCACCGGAGCCTGTGGGATGCCCTCGACTGGAGCTACCGGTTGCTGAGTCCCGAGCAGGCCGCTCTGTTCGCGACAATGGGTGGCTTCGCGGGATCGGTGGACCTCGAGACGATCTGCGCGGTGATCGGCTCGGACTGCCTGGACACCGTGACTGCACTCGTCGAGCACTCCCTTGTCCGCCCCACCGCCGGTCCGGGCGGTCCGACCGACGGACGTCGGTTCGAGCTCGCCGACCCGGTCCGGCAGTACGCGCGCCGCCGGCTGGAGCAGTCGGGTCGGGCGGCAGAGGTTCGGAATCGGCATCTTGGCTGGTACGTCCGGCGCGCCGCTGCGGCGTCGACCCGCGCCGGATCCGTCGAGCAGGCGGCGTGGTTCACCCGACTTCGCGCCGACCTTCCCGATCTTCGGGCCGCGCTGGCCTGGGCGCACGCGTCCGGCCAGGCGTGGACCGGGCTGAGGGTCGCAGCCGACCTCGCACCGTTTGCTACCGCCGGCGGCCTGCACCGGGAGGGGCGGGCCTGGCTCGAGCTGGCGCTGGCGGACTCGGCGACCGATCCGACCGAGCCCGGTGCCGCCCGATCACCCACCGATCCTCCCGTCCCCGGAACGGCGGTTGCTCGAGGCGCGCTGCTCGCCCGCGCCCGGCAGAGCGCGGGAAAGCTGGCGTTCCTGCAGTGCGACTACCCCCGTGCGGTACGTCGGCTGGCCCAGGCCGAGGCCGGCTTTCGGCTCCTCGCTGACCCGGGTGGCCGAGCTCAGTGTTTGCAGGCGCTCGCCGGCATCGCTCGCGAACGCGGCGACTACGCCTCGGCCGTCGAGACCCTGGAGCAGGCGCGCGCCTGCTGGGCCGATGCCGGCGACCACGAAGCGGCCGAGCTGGCGGCGATCGGACTGGCCTTCACGTCGCTGCTCGCGGGCTCGATCGAACGTGCCCGCCAACTGGCCGAGGATGCGCTGCCGTCGGCGTACGCACGGGCGGACACCAGCGCGATCGCCGACAGCCTCCTCGTCCTCGGCGGTGCATCCCTCGCCGCAGGCGACCTCGACAGCGCCGCCGACGTGATCGGGGAGGCGTTGGACCGGGCGGAACGGGACGACCTGGCCGAGGCGCGGGCGTACGCGGTCGAGTGGCTGGCTGTCGTGGCCCGGGAGCGGGGTCAGCTCGAGGCGTCGGGGCGGCTTCTTGCCGAGGCGCTGCAACGTCAGTACGACCTGGGCGACCTCTGGCGGACAGCGTCGGTCCTGGTCAACGCGGCCGTGTGCGAGCTGAGCCTCGGCCGGCCGGGTTCCGCGGCACGGGCGCTGGGCGCCTCGGCCGGTGTGCTCGAGCGGATCGGGGGCGCGCTCCCGCCGGTCGACCGGTCGGCGCGGGATCGGGTGCGGTCAAGGCTCGTTCACCTGCTGGGCGAGTCGGCGGTGGATCGCGCCGAGCGCTCCGGGCGTCGTGCACCGCTCGGCGAGGCGGTCGGCGGCCTGGGACAGAACCTGTTGAGCGGCCCGGCGGCTCCTTCCGCGACGGAGGGAGTCAGGTCCGATCGGGCGCCGGTACCGCGAGATCCCATCGCGAACGTCGCGGCGGACCTGTGTCGGCCTGCCGAACCACCCGGCGCGCTCGAACCACCCGGGGCGCTCGTGCCGACCGCGGCGCGGCGCCGTCCGCCTGTCGCCGGCTGTCAGCCCCTCGATCTGCGGGCACTGGGCGGCGAGGACGTACGACTGGGGGGACGGCCGCTGTCCCCTGCTGACTTCGGCTACGCCAAGCCGCGCGAACTACTCTTCTTCCTGGCTGAGCGGGGCTCGGCGGACAAGAGCCAGATCGGGCTCGCCCTGTGGCCGGAGGCGTCCTCGACCGAGCTGCGGAGCGCGTTCCACACGACGTTGCACCACCTCCGGCGTGCTGTCGGAGCGGACCGGGTGATCTTCGCTGGCGGGAGATATCGGTTGGCGGAGTCGGAGCTGCGCTACGACGCGGACGGTTTCCGGCAAGGCCTGGCAGCGGCTCGAGCGGCCAGGGACTCCCGGGCCGAGGGCCGGCGGAGCGCGGTGGTCAGTGAGCTGGAGCTGCTGGAGCACGCGTTGTCGCTGTGTCCCGGGGACTTCCTGCCGGCGTGGTGTGCTCCGTGGGTCGAGGCCGGCAGGGACGAGCTGCGCAACATGCACCGGCGAGCTCTGCTGGCGGCCGCGCGGCTGGCACACAGGTCGGGTCGCTCCGCGAGCGCCATCGCGGCGTACGAGCGCTTGATCGAGCTCGATCCGCTGGCCGAGGTGGCACATCGCGAGCTCATGCTGTGCTTCGCGGCGCTCGGCGAGCGCGGGCGGGCTCTTCGCCAGTACGAGGCCGTGCGAGCCACGCTGCACGAGCAGCTTGGAGTCGGACCCGACCCGCAGACCACAGCCGTCCGAGACAGCCTGCACCACCGGATGGCCGCGGCCCGCTAGCGGTGTGTCTGCCAGGTGGCCCGAGTGCCGGACCATCGGCCGACGCAGCAACGTCGCAGGTCACCCCGCCACCAAGCATCACCACGCAGTTCCCCACGCAGTCACCCGCGACCGTTGAGTCGTCCCCAACCCAGACACGAAAGGGAACTGCGATGAATCGCACATCCGTCGCCATCGGCTCGGTGCTCGGCTCCGCCGCACTGGCCGCCGCCGCCCTCGCCGGCGCCAGCACCTCGGTCGCTGCCGGACCGGTCGCCTCCGGACCGGCCGACTCCGGCCCGGCCGCCGGGTCCGTACGCACTGCGACCGCGCCACTGCCCAAGCCGGTCGTCACGTGGTCGAAGAAGCACGGCCACAAGGTCGCCAGCTTCGACCTCGTCCGCAGCACGGCTTCGGTGGCCAAGGGCTGCCTGCCCTACGCGAAGGCAAAGGTCAGCATCGAGCAGACCGAAGAAGTCGAGATCATGAAGGTGTACGCATCCGGCCTGCCGAAGAACACCGAGTTCGACTTCTTCGTGCTGCAACAGCCTGACGCGCCGTTCGGCCTGTCGTGGTACCAGGGTGACCTGCAGAGCGACAAGAACGGTCGGGCGTACGTCAAGTACGTCGGTCGGTTCAACGAGGAGACCTTCTCGGTTGCGCCGAATGTGCTGCCGGCCCCGGTCACCCACGACGACCAGCCGTTCCCCGATGCCGACAAGAACCCGGCCACTCCTCCGGTGCACCAGTACCACCTGGGCTTCTGGTTCAACTCGCCCAAGGACGCCGCCAAGGCGGGCTGCCTCGACGCCACGACCCCGTTCAACGGTGAGCACAACGCCGGGGTGCAGGCGA
Source organism: uncultured Actinomycetota bacterium (assembly GCA_963797165.1). Taxonomy (GTDB): domain Bacteria; phylum Actinomycetota; class Actinomycetes; order Propionibacteriales; family Propionibacteriaceae; genus Microlunatus. The sequence goes on along the minus strand of CAWCOM010000001.1, from coordinate 2,536,130 downwards.
TGAGTACCCGCCAGTTCCCGGCACTCGCCGGTCCGCTCAGCCGGATCAAGCCCTGAATCACCCGACTTGTCAGCGTCAGGGACGGCTATAGCCGTCCCTGACGCTGACAAGTCGGAGGGGTTGTCGCCGGCGGCGAGTACCTTTGCCCGGTGACCCTCGCGGGACTCGTGAAACTCAGCTCCGCCGACCCCACCCTCGCCGACCTCCGGGGTGCGGCGCGCTCGCATGCCGTCCGGACCCTCGACGTGTCCGCGCCGTCCCCGATGCGGCCCCTGATCGCCGCCGCGCTGGCCGACGCCACACCGGACCGACCCATGCTGCTGGTCACCGCCACCTACCGTGAGGCGGAGCAGCTGACGGAGGCCTGCCGGTCGTTCCTGCCACCCGATGAGGTGGCGTACTACCCGGCCTGGGAGACCCTGCCCCATGAACGGCTCAGTCCGCGCTCCGACACGGTCGGCCGGCGGTTGGCGGTCTTGCGGCGGTTGGCCGGCAACGAGCCCGGCTCGGCACCGCTGCGCATCATCGTCGCGCCGATCCGGAGCGTGCTGCAGCCGCAGGTGAAGGGACTGGCCGATCTGCTGCCGGTCCGGCTGGTCGTCGGGGAGGACTTCGATCTCGACGAGCTGGGCACGGCGCTGGTCGGTGCGGCGTACGTCCGGGTGGACCTCGTCGAGCGGCGCGGCGAGTTCGCCGTGCGCGGCGGGATCGTCGACGTCTTCCCGCCGACGGAGGAGCATCCGGTCCGGATCGACTTCTTCGGCGACACGGTCGAGTCGATCAGTGGATTCTCGGTCGCCGACCAGCGCTCCCAACCGAACACCGAGCGCTCGGAGGTGATCGCTTCGCCGTGCCGGGAGCTACTGCTCACCGACGACGTGAAGAAGCGCGCGGCGGAGCTGATCCAGGACCATCCCGAGCTGACCGACATGCTCGAACGGATCGCCCAGGGCCATGCTGTCGACGGGATGGAGGCGCTGTCCCCGGCACTGGTGGACGGGATGGAGCTGCTGGTCGAGCTGCTGCCGTCCGGGTCGCTGGTCCTGGTCTGCGACCCGGAGCTGGTCCGCGGCCGGGCGCTCGACCTGGTCGCCACGAGTGCTGAGTTCCTGCAGGCTTCCTGGGCCGCCGCAGCCGGTGGTGGCAAGGCGCCGATCGACCTCGGCGCGTCGGCGTACCAGCCGCTGGGGACCGTGCGCAGCGCCGCGCTGGACAATGACGTCGCCTGGTGGACGCTGTCCCCGTTCACCGCAGGCCCGGAGGATGCGGATGGCCTGGAGAGTGCCCTTCGACCGGCTCCGGGCACCTCGGGCGGGCCGCACGGCACATCGGACGGGGCTGCGGTTTCAGCGGTCGGAGCACGAGCCCTGAGCATGTCGAAGGGCGAAACCCACACCGCACCGGCTCACGCCGCACCGGTCCGGACCGAGGACGGGGAGATCATCGACTTCTCCGCCCAGGTCGACACCCGCGGTGTTGCGACGCACATCATCGCGGCCCGGCCGGCACCGGGCTACCGCGGTGACACCGAGGGTGCGCTCCGCGACATCGGGCGGCTGGCCCGCGAGCAGTGGCACGTCGTGCTGGTGGCCGAGGGCAAGGGCACGGGAGCCCGGATCGCGGAGCTGCTGGCCGAGCAGGAGATCCCGGCCCGCTTCGTACTGGCGCTGGAGGCCACCCCCGTGCCGGGACTGGTCACCGTCACCACCGGTGAGCTCGACCACGGCTTCCTCGTCGACGAGATCCGGCTCGCGACATTCACGACCTCCGATCTGTCCGGCCAGCGGGCCCCCGACAAGTCCGCTCGGGTGATGCCGAGCCGGCGCAAGAACCAGATCGACCCGCTGGAGCTGAAGCCCGGCGACGCGGTGGTCCATGATCAACACGGCGTCGGCCGGTACGTCGAGATGAGTCAGCGCTCGGTCGCGGGCTCGGTGCGTGAGTACCTGGTGATCGAGTACGCGCCGTCCAAGCGCGGTCAGCCCCGTGACCGGCTGTATGTCCCGATGGACGCGCTCGACCAGGTCACCCGCTACGTCGGCGGCGAGAATCCCACGCTGGACAAGATGGGCGGCGGCGACTGGGCGAAGCGCAAGGGTCGGGCCCGCCGGGCCGTCCGCGAGATCGCCGCGGAGCTGATCAAGCTGTACGCGGCCAGGCAGGCGACCCGCGGCCACGCCTTCTCGGCCGACACCGCCTGGCAGCGCGAGCTGGAGGACGCCTTCAACTTCGTCGAGACGCCGGATCAGCTCGGTGCCGTCGAGGACGTCAAGCGGGACATGGAGCAGATCGTTCCGATGGACCGGCTGATCTGCGGCGACGTGGGCTACGGCAAGACCGAGATCGCTGTCCGGGCCGCGTTCAAGGCGGTACAGGACGGCAAGCAGGTCGCGGTCCTGGTGCCGACAACCCTGCTGGTGCAGCAACATCATGCGACGTTCGCCGATCGCTACGCAGGGTTCCCGGTGAACGTCGCACCGATGTCGAGGTTCCAGACCGACAGCGAGATCAAGGCCACCATGGAAGGCCTGGCCGACGGCAAGGTCGACGTCGTGGTGGGCACGCATCGCTTGCTGGGCAAGGAAGTGGGCTTCAAGGATCTGGGTCTGGTGATCATCGACGAGGAGCAGCGCTTCGGCGTCGAGCACAAGGAGCAGCTGAAGCGACTGCGGACGGCGGTCGACGTCCTGGCGATGTCGGCGACGCCGATCCCGCGTACGTTGGAGATGGCCATCACCGGCATCCGGGAGATGAGCACGATCACCACACCACCGGAGGAACGGCATCCGGTGCTGACCTTCGCGGGGCCGTACGACGAAGGCCAGGTCGTGGCCGCGGTCCGCCGCGAGCTGCTGCGAGAGGGTCAGGTGTTCTACATCCACAACCGGGTGCAGAGCATCGACAAGGTGGCGAAGCGGCTGAGCGAGCTCGTGCCGGAGGCCCGGGTGGTCACCGCCCACGGCCAGATGAGCGAGCAGCGCCTCGAGCAGGTGATGGTCGACTTCTGGGAGCGCCGGGCGGACGTGCTGGTCTGCACCACCATCGTCGAGGCGGGCCTGGACATCTCCTCAGCCAACACCCTGCTGGTCGAGCGGGCCGACCTGATGGGGCTGTCCCAGTTGCACCAGCTCCGCGGTCGGGTCGGGCGCGGCCGGGAGCGCGGGTACGCGTACTTCCTGTATCCGCCGGAGAAGCCGCTCACCGAGCTCGCGCACGATCGCCTCGCCACGATCGCCGCGCACACCGATCTCGGCGCCGGGATGGCCGTCGCCATGAAGGATCTCGAGATCCGCGGTGCCGGCAATCTGCTGGGCGGCGAGCAGTCCGGACACATCGCTGACGTCGGCTTCGATCTCTACATCCGGTTGGTGGGGGAGGCGGTCGCCGAGTTCCGTGGGGACGATTCCGAACCCGAGGCCGAGATGCGGATCGAGCTCCCGATCGACGCGCACCTGCCGACGGACTACGTCGAGTCCGAGCGGCTGCGACTGGAGATGTACAAGCGATTGGCCGAGGTCCGGGCGGAGGCCGATCTCACCGCGGTGGCGGACGAGCTGGTTGATCGCTACGGGCCGCTGCCGGCCGAGGTCGAGGCACTGCTTGCGGTGGCGCGGTTCCGCGTCCTGGCCCGATCGGCGGGGTTGAGCGAGGTCGTCTCCCAGGGCAACTTCATCCGGTTCGGTCCGGCGGATCTGCTCGAGTCCCGCCAGCTGCGGTTGAAGCGCCTCTACCCGGGTGCGGTGATCAAGGACGTGGCGAAGATGATTCTTGTGCCCCGTCCGCGGGGCGCGACCGTCGGCGACCCGGCTCCTCGGGACGCCGAGCTCCTCGACTGGTGTGCCGGCGTCGTGAAGGCGATCTTCACCGACTGACCCGGTCTCCGGGGCCCGCTTCCCCGAAAACTGGTCACAAACACCAAGTTTGAAACGATCCAGAATGGTGTTTGCGACCACTTTTCTCGATCTCGAGGAACCGCGTGATGGCCTGGGCCGAGGGCCGCGAGGCGACGGCAGCGACCTGAACAAATCAGCGACAACAATTGCGACACGCGCGGCGTGTCGGGTTGCGAAAGTCACGAAAAGCTCACTCAAACCCTTGCGGCGCCGTGTGTGACCTGGTTAGTGTCCTGAGTGTTTCTGAGGTTTGAGTGGTCCCTGTGACCTGAGTGACTGGAGCCGGCGATGGTCAGCGTGATGCGGTGGAGGCTGGTGACCAGCCTGGCTGTCGCGGGTGGACTGACCCTCGTGGCGGCAAGCACCGCCCTGCCGGCCGACGCGGCGACGAAGACCGGTGTCGCCACCACGACGGTCAACATCCGGTCTGGACCCAGTACCGGCAAGGCGGTCGTCGGCGAGCTGGTCCGGGGCCAGCGGATCAGCGTCACCGGCTCGGCCGGCAGTGGCTGGGTCAAGGTCCGCTTCAAGCGCACGACGGCCTACATGTCCGGCAAGTACCTGAACCAGACCGGGAAGGGACTGCCGGCCGCGCCGACCAAGATCAGCACGGGCAGCAAGATCACGACCGCGACCCTCAACGTACGAACCGGGCCGGGCACGACCTATCGGATCGTCGGTTCCCTCGCCGAGGGAACCGGGGTCAAGATCACCGGCAGGTTCCGGTCTGGGTTCGCGGAGTTCTCCTACGCCGGCGCCAAGCGCTGGGTCTCGTTGAGCTATCTCGCGAAGTCGGTCGGCGCCAAACCCCCGGCGGCGTCGCCGACGCCGTCCAATCGCGGCGAGGTGGCCCTCGCGTTCGCCCGCAGCCAGCTGGGCAAGCCGTACGTCTACGGCGCGGAAGGACCGAACGCGTACGACTGCTCGGGCCTGGCGCAGACCGCCTGGAAGGCGGCCGGGGTGTCGATCCCCCGAGTGACCACCACCCAGTACAAGTTCGGCAAGGTCGTCGCCAAGGCAGACCTGAAGCTCGGCGACCTCGTCTTCTTCTATGGTCCGAGTCCGAGCCACGTCGGCCTGTACGCCGGTCAGGGCATGATCATCCACGCGCCGCGCCCGGGCAAGAAGGTCGAGTACACCAAGATCAGCTACATGCCGTACGCGGGTGCCCGCCGGCCGGGCTGACCCGATCGCAGTCTTACTGAGGATCCGCTGACGATCTGTCGGTCAGCCGGTGGGCCCGGGAAGAATGGGCGGCATGCCTGCCAGCCGGATCATGATCGTCGAGGACGGCGAGACCATCCGGCTCGCCGTGGCCACCGCGCTGCGCAGTCACGGCTACGACGTGAGTGCCTTCCGCGACGGGTCGGGGATGGAGACCGAGCTCGCCGCGCATCACCCCGACCTGGTCCTGCTCGACGTGATGCTGCCCGGGCGCGATGGATTCGCGCTGCTCGATCTGGTCCGTGCGGCGAGCACCGCGGCCGTGATCATGCTCACCGCACGGGATGCGACGGTGGATCGGGTGCATGGACTGAGCGCCGGCGCGGACGACTACCTGGTGAAGCCGTTCGCCATGGCGGAGCTGATCGCCCGAGTCGATGCCGTGCTGCGCCGGACCCGTCCCGGTGGCGCCGTGCTCAGAGTGGGTGATCTCGAGCTCACGCCGGATGCCAACCGGGTCCGGCGGGCCGAGGCGGAGATCGAGCTGACCGAGACCGAGCGGCGGGTGCTCGGCTATCTCGCGGCTCACCGCGAGCAGGTGGTCAGCAAGACCCAGATCCTGACCGCCGTCTGGGGGTACGACGGTTTCGACGACAACGTGGTCGAGGTGTACGTGTCCTCGTTGCGCCGCAAGCTGGAGGCAGGCGGGAGAGAGCGGCTGCTGCACACAGTGCGCGGCCGCGGCTACCGCCTCGGGGCGCCATGAACAGCGTCGTGAGCAGCGTCATGAGCAGCGACCTGAGCAGCGACCTGAGCACGGCGTGATGGGGCCCGGCGTCATGACCGGGGGCTTCACCGCCGGTTCAGTGCGTACCCGGGTGGCGGTTGGAGTGATCGCCGGACTGGCCGTCGTGCTGACCATGCTGTGTGTGATCGTCAACGCGATCTTCGTCGCCCAGTCCGAGCGCAACCTCGACGCCCTGCTGGCGGGTCGGGTCCAGCTGGCGCGGCAGCTGTCCCGGGCTGGAGTCGGGCCGCAGCAGATCGTCAATCGGGTCAGTGCGGACGGAGTGTCGGCGCGGCTGGAGCAGAAGAACGGATCGGTCTTCTCGGCGGGGGCGCCAGGGGCCGTTGACGCCCGCTCGGTGAGCGCCGGGCTGAACGCCGGTCGGGTCGACGGGGCCACGCTCACGGTCAGCGTCGATGTCAGCCAGGTACGCGCGGCGCAGCAGCGACTGCGCCGAGTGCTGATCCTGGGATCCCTGATCGCCCTTGCAGCGAGCGCCGCACTGGTGGTGCTGATCGTTCGGATCGCCCTGCGTCCGTTGGACGATGTGGCTGGGCTGGCGCGGAGCATCACCAGCGGGCAGCGTGGCGGCCGACTCCGACCTGACCGGACCGACACCGAGCTCGGCCAGACCGCCCAAGCCCTGGACGAGATGCTGGATGCGTTGGAAGGTGCGGAGGCACGTGCCCGGCAGGCGGAGGAGGGCAGCCGGCGCTTCCTGGCCGACGCGGCCCACGAGCTACGTACGCCGATCGCCGGCGTCCAGGCCGCCGCCGAGACTCTCCTGCACGAGGGATCGTCACTCGATCGCGCGCAGCGGGAGCAGCTCGAGGTGCTGCTGATCCGCGAGGCGCGCCGGGCGGGCACCCTGATCTCGGATCTGCTTGCCACGGCGCGGCTCGACGCGGGGCTTCAGCTCGAGCCGGTGCCGACATCGCTCGGCGGACTCGCCGCGGCCGAGGCCGACCGCTCGCGGTTGCTCCGTCCGGACGTCGACGTGACGGTGAGCGGCCCCGATGTCGTGATCCGGTGCGACCCGGATCGGATCGGCGGCGTGCTGCGGAACCTGCTCGACAACGCCGCCCGGGCCGCAGGGTCGGGGGGCCGGATCGCGGTGGCCCTGGCCGCGGACCAGCGATGGGCGTACGTCGATGTCCTCGACTCCGGTCCCGGCGTACCGCCGGCCGATCGGGAGCGGATCTTCGAGCGGCTGGTGCGGCTCGATCCGGACCGGGGAAGCACGGCCGGTGGGTCCGGACTCGGGCTGGCGATCGCCCGCGGCTACGCGCTTGCCCACAGCGGCGATCTGGTCTGCCTCCAGCCCCCGGCCGGCTGGGGTGCCCTGTTCCGCCTGACCCTTCCCCTCGTACCCAGCTAGTCCTCGTCCTCTCCCGCAGCCTCCCGAAAACTGGTCACCAACAACACCGACACGCCGGACGAAGTTGTTGTTGCTGACCAGTTTTCGGGGAAGGTGGCCCGGGCGGGACCCGTCAGCGTCTGGCCCTCCCTGTCCAGCAGCTGTCGGCCCCCCGCGTCCCGCCCGGGACAGTCAACCCAGCAGCCCCTCCACCCGCTGGTCCCAGCCGCCGAGCAGCGGCTCCGGCTCGGCGCCGAGCACGTGCTGGAGCAAGCTGGCATACACCGAGCGGAAGTCGAGGCCCGCTCGCAGATCGCCGTCGTCAAGGTCGGTCAGGCTCGGCTCGGTCCCGTAGAACCCGCCGGCGACGCCGCGGCCGAGGACGAACATCGGACCAGCCGTGCCGTGGTCGGTGCCGTCGCTGGCGTTGGCGGTGACCCGCCGGCCGAACTCCGAGTAGACCGCCGTCACCACCTGCCGTCCGCGCTCGGTGATCTGCAGCCGCCGATGAAAGCTCGTCAGTGCGTTGTCCAACTCGGTCAGCAGCCGCTGTTGGGTGGCCCGTTCGTCGGAGTGGGTGTCGAAACCGCCGAGCGAGACCGAATAGACCCGGGTCGGTACGCCGAGCTCGATCAGGCCGGCGACGGTGTCGAGCTGCGCGGCGAGCTCGCTCTGCCCGCCCGCGGACGCGCCCTTGGTCTGCTGGTCGTCGCCGTCCTCGGAATCGCTCGAGCCGGGCGCCGGCGTAGCGGTCGAGCCCGGCGCCGGCGTAGCGGTCGAGCCCGGCGCCGGCGTCGACCCAGGACTCGCCGACGGCCCGCCAGCCCGGTCGGCCGCTGCCGGCCCGAGCACCCGGGCGGCCTGCTGCAGATCAGCGATGGCCTTCGCCGCTCGGGCCTGCCAGATCCCATCGCCGGCATCCGGCGCACCGAGCAGGGCCAGCGATCTGCCCAGTGCATCCTTGGGCAGCTTCAGCCCGGTGACCGGGAACGCCGCAGCAGCGGTTTTCGCACCGGCCAGCATCGGCGGGACCAGGGCGTCGAGGGAGACGGCTTGCAGCGGGTCATCGCCCGACGCATCCAGCCAGCGGCCCAGCCAACCAGTCGTCGATGCGGTCTGCGGAGAAGCCGTCTGCCAGATCGCCATCGAACGGAAGTGGCTGCGATCCGGCTCGGGGTAGCCGACCCCGCGGAGCACGGCCAGCTCCTTACTTCCCCAGAGGTCGTGCAGACCCGTCAGGCCCGGGTTCAGCCCCAGGCCCTCGCCGAGATCCAGCACATCCGACGGCGCGTACGCCAGCTCGGCCCGCGCCGACTGGTACGCCGGATCGGCAGCGGGTACGACGGTGTTGAGACCGTCGTTGCCGCCGTACAACGTCACCATCACCAGGACTCCGGCGGCCGGATCCAGCGGGGTCTGGGCTGCGGCGGCCAGCAGGTCGGACCAGCGGACCTGGGTCGCCCCGGCCGCCAGGGCGCCGGCCGCCGCCACACCGGTGAACGCCAGGAACCGGCGTCGGGTCACCGCGCTGACTCGGGTGGACAGGCCGTGCGCGCGCGGGGCCGGGGTGCGGTCGCACGGCGGTGCCGTGCTGGCGGACAGCGGGTGGCCGCCGAGCTCGCGACGGTCCTCGGAGCAGTTCTGGTTCATAGATCACACCTCACGCGGAGACGGAGTACTCGGGGGAGGCGGCCGCGACGGCGACGGCCGCAGCCGGCCGGTCCGCCACCTGCGCCACGGCGTTCGCTGTGCGGGTCGAGAAGTGGTCCACACCCAGCAGCCGACGTACGGCCTCGGTTCGGGTCCTGGCGGATGTCCGCAGCTCGTCGAGATCGGCGGCGGCCGCGAGCAGCCGAGCCGCGTTCATCCGGGCCAGCGCCGATGCGGTGGTCAGCCAGCCTGCACCGGCCGGCCAACCCCCGACGCTCGGCGGCCGGAACGGCAGCTGGCCCATTCCGCGAAGGGTCGCCAGCGCTCGTTTGCGTTCGGCCTCGTCGAGCCTCGATGGACGTACGTTCAGCACTCGGCACAGGCCGACGAACCACTCGACGGGCTGCTTGACCAGGCTGGTCGTGCCGGCTCGGAACGGGGGACTCGCGACCATCGCCGCCAGGACGGCGGTGACATCGCGCTGGGCCCCGTACGTCGACAACAGCTCCGCCTTGACGGCTTCGGTCGGCGGGGTCTCGGTCGAGACCAGCCGGAACCAGAGTCGCGAGACGATGAACTCCGCGCTGGCCGGCTGGTCCACGACCACGCTGACGAACTCCTCGGCGCCGAGATCGCCGGTCGTGCCGAGCAGGGTCTTGCTACCGGTGTCGTGCAGCTTGGGGCGGAGTACGGCCGTGCCGGTCCGCTTGTCGAGCTTCCAGCCGGTCAGGGCTCGGGCCGCCTCGCGTACATCGCTCTCGCTGTAGTTGCCATGCCCCAGACCGAACAGCTCCATGAACTCGCGGCCGAGATTCTCGTTCGGTGCCTTGGCGGTGTTGTCGTTGCCGTCCAGCCAGACCAGCATCGCCGGATCGACGATCATGGCGTGCGCCAGCGGTCCGAAGCCGCCGAGTCCGAGGGTGCGCATCGCCTCGTTCTGCTGGAGCATCAGCGCTGCGCTCTTCACCTTCTGCACGCTGGTGGCGAAATGACCGTGCCAGAACCAGGTGAGACGCTCGCGGGTCGGCTGCCCGGCGGCGACCATCCGATCCAGCCACCAGACCGCGAGCTCGGTCTGCTGCTCGCGCAGCTGTTTGCGCCACGTCTTCAGGGCCGCCCGATCCGGCTTGCCATCGGCCCCTTTGGTCGGCCGCGGCAGCAGCGCAAGCCGGGGAGCGGGCGTTGCGGTCACGCCGATGTCCTCGCCGGACGGGTGGAGCAGCGACTCGACGGTGGCGTCGAGCCCTCGCTGCTGCAGCACCGCGAGGCCGTCGCCGCCGGCGCCGAAGCCCAGCCGGTCGACCAGCCGCCGTACCGCGGCCGCCTCGTTCAGGTCTGCCATGCCTCCAGACTGCAGTCGCAACGACCCACTCGGAAGCAGGAGGCACCAGCCCTCAGCCGATCTAAAGGTCGAGGCCATTGGTGTGCGGCTCAGTCCAGGATGGGCCGGTCGCGATGATCGGCGCCGCCCACGGTTTGCCCGGCTATGATCGCCCGGGACTTCCGCGTGATGAATGAGGTGGCTGATGGGGTTCGGATCCAGGCGGGGCCGGCGGTTGCTGGCGGCCGGCGCGATCGTGGCGGTGCTGGCCACGGCTGGGTGCAGCAGGGCGAACCCGAGCGTGGTCGCGTACGTCGGTGACGACGGCCGGGTGACCCAGACCGACCTCGACGCGGCGGTGAGCGGCATCAGCCAGACGCTCGAGCCGGGCCAGTCGGTGGCGCAGTCGGCCGTGATCAACGCGATGATCCACGGCGAGATCGCCGCGCAGGTAGCGGCGGCGAACAACATCACCGTCACCGATGCGGATCGTGACAAGGTCCTCGCCAGCTCCAACCTCGCTCCACTGCTGAACGTCCCGGCCGCGAAGCAGATCGCGTACGACGTCGCTGACACCCAGATCGTGCCGACCAAGGTCGGAGCGGACGCGTACCTCGCTGCCGTGAAGAAGACGCCGGTCGAGCTCAACCCGCGGTTCGGTCAGCTGGACGAGACCCAGAAGATGATCATCGACGCCAGCAGCGGTTCGCTGTCGACTCCGGCTCCCGCCGCGGGCGGATGAGCTTGCCCCAGGTCGAACGGCTGGCCGAGGTGATGGCCACGCTGCGGCAGGCGTGCCCGTGGGACGCACAGCAGACCCACCGGTCGCTCGTCCAGTACCTGATCGAGGAGACCGCCGAGACGGTCGAGGCGATCGAGGCGGGTGACCGGGCTCATCTGCTCGAGGAGCTCGGCGACCTGCTGCTCCAGGTCGTGTTCCATGCCGAGATCGCGGCCGAGTCCGATCCGGGTTTCGACCTGGACGACGTGGCCGCGGGCGTGGCGGACAAGCTGATCGCTCGGCATCCGTACGTGTTCGCCAGCGAGGACGTCCCGGAAGACCTGCACGGCAGCTGGGAGCAGCGCAAGGCCCGCGAGAAGGGTCGGCGCTCGGTGCTGGAAGGCATTCCCGAACAGCTCTCCAGCCTCGCCCGGGCGAACAAGATCATTTCTCGGGCACGGTCGCGACAGGTGGTGATCGAGCTGCCCGGCGAGCCGGTCGTCGAGGCCCAGGTCGGTGCCGAGCTGTTGGCTCTGGTGGCCCGGGCCCAGGCGTCGGGTGTCGATCCGGACCAGGCACTGCGGGATGCCGTACGGGGGCTGGAGGGTCAGGTCCGCGCCGCCGAGTCGGCGGCAGACCAGGGTGAACCCTGAGGCCCGGCGACCTGTCTGGAACTAGCCTGAGCCGGGTGAGCCAGCCGCAGTTTTCGTCCTACCCGGCTCAGCCGGGACACGCCGCCGACCCGTACGAGCGCAGTGCCGGGGAGCGTGAGCTGCGCCGCGAGGCGGGAGCCGCCGTCGAGGCCAGCCGCGAGCTCGGACACGAGTACGACGACGCCATCGCGGCCGGCCTGGCCGACAAGGTCGAGCAGCTGGTGGCGTACCGAACGGCCGAGCTGCGTGCCCAGGCCGGCCAGCAAGCCGTCGAGTCCGGCGCGGAGCGGATGCGGCGCAACCAGCGCTTCACGTTGGGGATCGTCTCCCTCGGCATGGGGGTGCCGATCACCGCGATCGCTGCCGTGAACGTCCACCCCGGCCTGCTCGGGGTCCTGGTCGCCTGGGCGGGCATCGTCGGCGTCAACGTGGCCGCCGCCTGGAACGGCCACCGGCGCTGACCGCAGCGCTGTCTTCCGACTGAACGAGCAGCCGTGCTCAGATTGCCAGCGATTGCTGACTGCGGGCTGTGAGTGATGGAGCAAGGCAGAGTCTCAGCGGCGCGCAGCGGGCGCGAGCCCGCCCAATGAAGGCGTGACGCACCCGTACCGCCTGTGCGGGCTGAGCGTCGTGCGCCGATAGGCTGACCCGAGCATCAACCGATCGCGCTCGGGGGATTTCCGAGCCGCTTTGCGAAAGGCACACGTTCGTGGCCAGTATCGAGTTCGTCGGCGCCCGCGAGATCCTCGACTCGCGCGGCAACCCCACAGTCGAGGTCGAGGTGATCCTCGACGACGGCTCGGAGGGCCGCGCGGCCGTCCCGTCCGGCGCGTCCACCGGCGCGTTCGAGGCGGTGGAGCTCCGCGATGGGGAGTCCCGCTACGGCGGCAAGGGCGTCAGCCGGGCCGTCTTGAACGTCATCGACCAGCTCGGACCCGAAGTGGTCGGGTACGACGCCAGCGAGCAGCGGCTCGTCGACCAGGCGATGCTCGACCTCGACGGCACCCCCAACAAGTCGAACATCGGCGCCAACGCCATCCTCGGCGTCTCGCTGGCGGTCGCGCACGCGGCGGCGAACTCCGCGGACCTGCCGCTGTATCGCTACGTCGGTGGCCCGAACGCGCACACTCTGCCGGTCCCGATGATGAACATCGTGAACGGCGGCGCGCATGCCGACTCCGACGTCGACGTCCAGGAGTTCATGATCGCTCCGATCGGCGCCTCGACGTTCCGGGAGGCGCTCGAGTACGGCGCCAGCGTCTATCACGCGCTCAAGTCGGTGCTGAAGAAGGAAGGCCTCTCCACCGGCCTCGGCGACGAGGGTGGCTTCGCGCCCAACCTGCCGGCGAACGTCGCCGCGCTCGAGCTGATCGCCAAGGCGGTGGACGCCGCCGGGCTGAAGCTGGGGACCGACATCGGGCTTGCTCTGGACGTTGCGAGCACCGAGTTCTACGACGCTGACAAGGCCGTCTACAACTTCGAGGGCCGCGAGCTCAGCGCCGACGAGATGACCGACATCTACACCCAGTGGATCGACGCCTTCCCGATCGTCTCGATCGAGGACCCGTTGGCCGAGGACGACTGGGCGGGCTGGAGTGCCCTCGTCGGCAAGATCGGCGACAAGATCCAGGTCGTCGGCGACGACCTGTTCGTGACCAACGTCGAGCGGCTGCAGCGCGGGATCACCGAGAAGGCTGCCAGCGCCCTGCTGGTCAAGGTGAACCAGATCGGTTCACTGACGGAGACCCTCGACGCCGTCGATCTGGCCCACCGCGCCGGCTTCGCCTGCATGATGAGCCACCGCTCGGGTGAGACCGAGGACACCACGATCGCCGATCTCGCGGTCGCGACGAACTGTGGCCAGATCAAGTCCGGCGCTCCGGCCCGGACGGACCGGGTTGCCAAGTACAACCAGCTCCTGCGGATCGAGGAGGACCTCGACGACGCGGCCCGGTACGCCGGGGCAGCCGCGTTCCCGCGGTTCCAGGGCTGAGCATGCCAGGTGGGCCGCGGCCGACCGCCCGTCCGGGAGCAGGTCCCGGACGGGGGCGACCGCGCGCCCGCAGTCAGCCGGGCCGGGCCGCCGGGGCGGCAACCGGAACGATGCCTCCATCGCAGCAGACCGGGGACCGTTCGAACTCGCCCGCCGGCACGGCCGCCGGCCCGGCGGGGGTGACCCAGGCCCCGTCCGGCGCCGGCCCGTCACGAACATCGTCGGCGGGTGCTGCGGCGGCGAAGCCGGTGGCGGCCAGGAAGCCGAAGGTCCCGCGGGCCAGCCTCACCGGCCGAGCGATCGCCCTGGCCGTGGTGATCTTGATCCTGGTGATCTCGTACGCATCCAGCCTGCGTGTCTACTTCGCCCAGGCTCACGAGATCGCCGAGACCAAGGCCGAGATCGCCCAGCGCACCCAGGTGATCGAGGAGCTGCAGGCCGAACGTACGCGGTGGGACGACCCCGACTACGTCAAGGCACAGGCGCGGGAACGGCTCGGCTGGGTCGTGCCCGGAGAGATCGGCTATCGCGTCGTCGACGCCAAGGGCAACCCGGTGGGCGGCGGCGAGCAGATCGAAGGCGGGACGACCGGCACGGCCGGGCCCGACAAGTCGGCGTGGTGGACCAAGCTGCGCGACTCCGTCGCTGCCGCCGACGACCCGACGCCGCCCGCGGCGAAGAAGAGCGCGCCGCCCATGGTGACGGTCAAGACCAAGCCCGGCGGCTGAATTCCCTCTCACCTTCGCCGGGAACTGGGGCGCGAACGTCAACCTCTGAGCTTCCAAAGTTGCAGTTTGTGCCCACTTTCCGTCGGGCCGAGCGGCGTTTGGGCTTGGGCGACTACCGACGCTGCTCGACGGGGCTTCGGGTGAGTCGGAGCGTGGAGGCGGCGATCACGACGACGATCGGCAGCAGCAGACCCCAGGCGAGGCCGGCGTACCCGAAAAGGAACAAGGTCGGGCCGGCCAGGGCACCACCGATGGCGCCGGACAGGTTCATTGCCAGGTCGCTGCGTCCCTGCAGTCGTACGCGATCGGCGGCCGGAGCCGCGTCGCTGAGCAGTGCGGAACCGGCGACGGTGGACGCGCTCCAGCCCAGGCCGAGGGTGAACAGCCCGAGCATCACCAGGTGGTGCGACTCCGAGCCGAGCGCGGTGGTCAGTGCAGCGAGCATCAGCAAGCCCTGGCCCAGCAGGATCGTCGGGATCCGGCCGATCCGATCGGACAGCACGCCGAACACCGGGGACAGGCCGAACATGCCGGCGATGTGCAGGCTGAGCGTCAGGCCGACCACCGAGAGCGTCGCACCGCCGTGGACGAGATGCACCGGTGTCATGGCCATCAACGCGACCATCGTCGCGTGGCTCAAGGACACGGCCAGGATGGCGAGCCGGACCAGAGCTGGCTGTCCGGCCGGGTCGGGCGCCGGGACGGTTTCACCATCCTCTGGCAGCCTCAACCGGTCGAGCTGGAGCTCACGGCTGACCTTCAGCGGGTCCGGCCGGAGGAAGAGGGCGTACGAGCTCGCAGCCAGCAGCTGGGCGGCCACCGCGAACACGAACACCCCGGACAGTCCGGGCAGACCCAGCGCCTGACCGAGCGTCTCGCCGGGTTGGGCCAGGTTCGGCCCGATCACGGCCCCGATGGTCGTCGACCAGACGACGAGAGAGAGGTCGCGGCCCCGGGTGGCCGGCGCGGCGAGATCGGTGGCCGCGAATCGGGACTGCAGCGCCGCCGCCGTTGCCGCGCCGGCCGCACCCAGACCGAGGAACAGCACGATCACCAAGCTCAGCGCAACGCCGAGGACGCACAGGCACAAGCCCAGAGCGGCGACCAGCGCTGCCGTGCTGAGCGAGATCCGCCGGCCGTGCCGGTCAGCCAGTCGGGCCAGCGGGATCGCGAGCGCCGCGGCGCCCAGCGTGCTCATCGTCGCCGCCATGCCCGACCAGGTCTCGCCCGCCAGGTCGTACGCCGCCAGCGCACCGACCGACAGCGCCGCGCCCGTGCCGAGTCCGCCGAGGATCTGGCCGGCGGCCAGCAACCCGAGCGTCCGTCGACGGAGTCGACCGAGGTCGGTCGGTGTCGTCACGGTGGCGGTCACGAGTCGAGAGCGTAAGCCAGATCACCGACAGTTTTCACCTCCGACAGCTCCCAGACTTGGATGAACCTTCCCAGGCCCGGGCAGATCCGCGCCGGCTCAGCTGGTACCCCCACTCCATTCGCCTGACTGGGCGGGCGAATGGGGTTGGATCGGGTGGGACGGGTGGTGGGTGGTGGTACAGACCCATATTCCCGCCCGGTCAGGCAAGTGCGGCTGGATCGGGCCCGTTTGCCCGCACATTCGCCTGACCGGGCGGGCGAATGGAGTTCGAAATGGGGCAGCGGTCCGTGCAGCAACGCGGGTCACGTTTCGTGGAGCAGCCAGCCGACCGCCTGTCGCAGCAGTCGACTGTGCGCGGCATTGTCGTACGTCGGCAGAGCGTGCCCGAGCCCGTCGTAGACCGCCCGCCGCCCGTCGGAATCCAGCGCCCAGATCACCGGGTGCCGCATCCCGTCGTGCGCGTGCTCGTACAAGACAGTGATCCCCGGCTCGGTCGCGAGATAGCTGTACCGCTCGTCAGGCAGCTCGAGATCGCCCAGCCCCGCAGTGACCGGATGGTCCGGACCGACCACCGTCAGTCGCGCGGGACCGTAGGGCGGATGCATCGAGGTGCCGCGGACCCAGCGTCCGCCGATCATCTGCGCCCAGCGCTCCTCGGTGGTGAAGGTGGTAGCCGCGGCATGAATCGCGAGTAGGGAACCACCCGCGTCGACGTACGTCCGCAGCCCGCGGATCGCTGCTGCGGCATCCGGGTTCGGCTCGCCGTCGGCGGGGTTGCCGACGTTGACCACCAGCAGATCGACCCCGTCCAGCCCGGCCAGCCCCGACTCGACATCGTCGACGATCCTCACCAACCGGCCCGGCCCGCTCACTATCTCGGCGAGCCGGGCCGACGTGCCAGGGAAGTCGTGCCACGGGTCGGCGTAGCGTCCCGCTCCCGACAGCACCATCACCTCGGCCACCCCGCACCACCAGACCTTCTCGAGATCGATCTCGCCGCCAGCCTCACGACCAGCTCACCGACCACAGCTCTACCATTCGCGAAACGAGCCGCGGAGTCTCCCCGACGCGTGGTCAACTTGGATGCCGTACCAACCTCGAGAGAACAAGGCCTGGGAGGCAATCGGAATGGAGCGCCACGTCATCGTGGCCGGCGCGGGCATCGTCGGGCTGGCGACTGCGGCCGAGCTGACCCGGCGCGGCGATCGAGTGACCGTGCTGGAGAAGGAGGGCACGATCGCGGCCCACCAGACCGGCCGAAACTCCGGCGTGATCCACTCGGGTCTCTATTACACCCCCGGCAGCCTCAAGGCCAGGCTCGGCGCGGCCGGAGCCCGCTCGATGCGCGACTTCGCCGCCGAGCACGGGGTGCCGGTCGACATCTGCGGCAAGCTCGTCGTCGCCACCCGGGAGGACCAGCGACCAGCCCTGATGAAGCTGTACGACCGCGGTCGGGCCAACGGGGTACCGGTCAGGCTGATCGGGCAGGCCGAGGCGGCCGAGTTCGAGCCGTACGTCCGATGCGTCGCCGCCCTGCGGGTCGAGTCGACCGGCATCGTCGACTACCGCGCGGTATGCGACGTGCTGGTCCGCCAGCTCGTTGAAGCCGGCGGGCGCCTCGAGCTCGGTACGCCGGTCTCCGGCATCGCGGCCGAGCGAGGCGGCGTGCTCGTCAGCACTGAGCACGAGGAGCTCCGCGCCGACGAGCTCGTCAACTGCACGGGTCTGCAGTCGGATCGACTGGCGCGGCTGGCGGGACTCGAGCCCGACGTCTCGATCGTGCCGTTTCGCGGCGAGTACTTCGAGCTCACCCCCGACCAGGAGCATCGCGTCCGCGGGTTGATCTACCCGGTGCCCGATCCGACCCTGCCGTTCCTGGGCGTCCACCTCACCCGGATGATCCACGGTGGCATCCATGCCGGCCCCAACGCCGTGCTCGCGCTGGCCCGGGAGGGGTACGACTGGCGCACGATCCGGCCGCGTGACATCGCCGACTACCTGCGCTGGCCGGGGCTGTGGCGGCTCGGCAAACGGTTCTGGAGAACCGGTGCGGCGGAGGTGCTGCGGTCGGCCTCGCGGCGCCGGTTCCTGGCCAGCCTGCGGGAGCTGGTCCCGTCACTGCCCGACGACTGCCTCGTGCCGGCACCGGCCGGAGTCCGAGCACAGGCGCTGCGCCGCGACGGCTCCTTGGTCGACGACTTCCTGTACGCCCGCGGCCCGCACCAGATCCACGTCCTCAACGCGCCATCGCCGGCCGCTACTGCCTCGCTGGAGATCGGGCGCGCGATCGCCGATGAGCTCGGCGCGTCCCGCTAGTCATCCTGATAGCACTGAGTCCGCCGACGGGTCTCAGAGGGGCCGTGCGCCCTCGAGCCTCTCGAAGGGGCCGGGCGAGCGCGGAGAGGCAACCGGCTGGGGCCTGTCGCCGGCATGCGCCCTGAGTTCGTCGAGGGACAACGTTGGAAACCGAGGAGGAAGCGGAATGCGCAGAGTGGTAGCGGTGGAGAACGTCTCGCTGGATGGTGTGATGCAGTCGCCGGCAAGCCCGGACGAGGACCCCAGTGGCGACTTCACCCGCGGCGGCTGGGCGGCAGAGCTCGCTGGCGGCCGACCCCGAGGCGGCGCAGGCAGCGATGGGCCGCCAAGGCGGTCAGAGCACCGCCATGCTGTTCGGGCGTCGAACGTACCTCCACCTCGTAGGTCACTGGCTCTCGACCACCGAACCGAACCCGTTCACCGACATCCTGCGAGACACCCCGAAGTACGTCGCCTCCCGCACGCTGACCGAGCCCCTGGCGTATCCGAACTCGATCCTCCTCGACGGCGAGGCGACCGCAGCCGTCGCGAGCCTGAAGGCGGAGGGGGAGGGGGACATCGTCGTCCTCGGCAGCGGCGTCCTGCTTCGCGATCTCGCTGCCGCCGGCCTCGTCGACGCGTACATCTTGACCATCCTGCCGGTCGTTCTCGGCAGCGGCTCCCGACTGTTCAGTGACACGTACACTCCGCTGAAGGTCACGTCCAGCTGGACGTCGGCGACGGGGATCGTCGTGGCGACGTACGTGGTGGAGACGGTGGCTCAGTAGGGTTGGTCGCCGGACGAGAACCCCGAGTTGTCAGCGTCTCAGCTGGCTATAGCCGATCATGACGCTGACAACTCCGACGGACGGAGAGGGAGTGGTGGCGACCATCGAGCCGATGACCGACGCAGACGAGGCGGCGATCACGGCTCAGCTCGGGCGGCCGCCGCGCGGAGTCGTCGGAGTCGCCTGGCGCTGTCCGTGCGGCAAGGCTGGCGTCGTCGCGACCGCACCGCGTCTCCCCGGCGGAACCCCGTTCCCGACCACGTACTACCTCACCTGCCCACGAGCGACCTCGGCCTGCTCGACCCTGGAGGCCTCGGGCCTGATGGCTGAGATGACGGAGCGGCTCGGTCGCGACCCGGATCTGGCGGACCGCTACCGCCGCGCCCACCAGGCTTATCTCGCCGACCGTACGGCGCTCGGCGACGTACCGGAGATCGTCGGTGTGAGCGCCGGCGGGATGCCCGACCGGGTGAAGTGCCTGCACGCCCTCCTCGGTCAGGCACTGGCGGCAGGATCGGGAGTGAACCCGTTCGGCGACGAGACCCGCGACGCCATCGGTGAGTTCTGGCAGCGCCCCTGTCTCCCGGAAACCCCGCCCGAAGAGACACAGCCCGAAGAACCACACCCCGAAGAATCGCACCCCGACGAAACACCGGTCGATGTCAGCTGAGCAAGGCGCACCTCCCGTCGCCGCCATCGACTGCGGCACCAACTCGCTACGACTGCTGCTGGCCGAGGCCGGGCCTGACGGCGCGCTGGTCGAGATTCTCCGCCGGACCGAGATCGTCCGGCTCGGGCAGGGGGTCGATGCCACCGGAGCCTTCGCGGACGAGGCGCTGAGCCGGACGTTCGCGGTGCTGGACGGCTACGCGACGGTGCTCGCCGACGCCGGTGTGAGTCCCGACCGGACCCGGATGGTGGCAACGTCCGCCGCCCGCGACGTGAGCAACCGCGACAGGTTCCTGGCCGGCGTTCGGGCGCGAGTCCGGGTCGAGCCGGAGGTGATCAGCGGCGATCGGGAGGCTCGGCTGTCTTTCGTCGGCGCCCTGAGCTCGGCCGCGGTCCGGGAGCAGCTCGCCCCCGCCCGTCCGGTGCTGGTGGTCGACATCGGCGGCGGCTCGACCGAGCTTGTGCTCGGGGATCGCGACGGCCGGGTCGCCGGCGCCGGCTCGCTGACGATGGGATCGGTGCGGCTGACCGAACGGTTCTTCACCGCCGGGCGACCGACGGCCGCCGACCTGGCAGCGGCCACGGCGTACGTCGACGGACTGCTCGACGGCGCCGGTCTGGACCTGAGCCGGGTGGGCGGTGCGGTCGGCGTCGCCGGGACGGTCGTCACGCTCGCCTGGCTCTCGGGCGCTACGTCCTCTGATCCGCAACAGGGCGCCGATCCTCAGCAGGTCGCCGGCGCGTTCCTCCCTCGGGACGGTCTGGACGGCGTACTCGCGCGGTTGAGCGGAATGACGCCAGAGGAGATCCGAGCCATCCCGGGCATGCATCCCGGTCGCGCCGACGTGATCACCGCCGGAGCGCTGATCGCCGCTCGGATCACCGCCCGGCTGCCGACCCCGGGTCTCGTAGTCAGCATCGCCGACATCCTCGACGGACTGGCGCTGGAGATCCTCGGCTCGCATCCGGCGTAGCCAACGCTCCGACTTGTCAGACGTGTGCACCACATCTGGTGCTGCGCTTCTGACAACTCGGTCGAGGGTCGAGGGTCGAGGGTCGGCGGGGCGAGGGTCGGCGGGGCGACGCGCGCGGCTGTGGGCTCACAGGTGACAGAATCGGCCGGTGACCTACCTCGCCATCACCGTCTTGGGCCATGATCGTCCCGGCATCATCGCGCAGACCGCAGAGGTGCTGGCGGCTGCGGGGATGAACCTCGAGGACTCGTCGATGACGCTGCTTCGGGGCCATTTCGCCATGACGTTGATCTGCGACGGTGACGCGCCGGTCGCGGACATCGCGGCAGCCCTGGCGCCGCTGGAGGCGGACCGTTCGCTGACCGTGAGCGTGCGAGAGATGGCCGGCGAGACCGAGTCGGTTCCGGCCGGACGGCCCTACCTGGTGACCGTCCACGGTGCCGATCGGCTCGGTATCGTCGCCCAGCTGGCCGGCGTGGTGGCCGACGCCGGTGGGAACATCACCGACCTCACCACGCGACTGGTCGGGGACCTCTACGTCCTCGTGGCAGAGGTGGACCTCCCCACCGATGCCGCCGTGAGCGAGCTGCACAAGACCTTGACCGAGGTGGCTGCCGGCCTCGGTGTGGAGGCGAGCCTGCGTCCGATGGAGCGCGACGAGCTGTGACGTTCACGCTGCCGCTACTGCCCGAGGGGCAGGTGCGAACGGTGGTCCGCGCGCCAGCCAAGATCCTGTCCGATGCCGGCCCCGAGCTCGATCCCACCGATCCATCCACGGTGCAGCTGTGCGCCGACCTGGTTGCGACGATGCGGGTCTCGCCCGGCTGCGTCGGACTTGCGGCCCCCCAGATCGGGGTAGCCGGAAAGGCGTTCTGCGTCGACGTCAGCACCCATTCGAAGACCCGGACCAGCCACGGGCTGATCGTGCTGGTGAATGCCACCGTGGTCGAGACCAGCCGGAACGAGAAGGCCCGCGAGGGGTGCATGTCGGTGCCCGATCTCACCGGTGACGTCAAGCGGGCGACCCGATTGACGCTGCGCGGCCGGCTACCGGTGAGCGGCGAGACGATCGAGCTGACCACCGACGCCTTCGAGGCGCGAGCGTTGCTGCACGAGATCGACCACTGCGACGGCTTCCTGTTCATCGATCGAGTGGCCGGCGCCCATGCCCTGTACGCCCGCAAGGTCTACCTGCCCGCTCCGCCCGACTGAACATACGGCCTGAACTCCCCGAAAAGTGGGCGCAAACAACAACTCTGAAGCGATTCACCACGTTGTTTGCGCCCACTTTTCCGTGCTGGGCGCGTCGAATTCCAGTCGGCCGACGGATCGATCGGGCCCGAGTTCTCCCCGGTTCTCGAAGGTAGGGTCGAGAGCACTATGAGCAATCGGCGAGCCCTCCGACCCTGGAGGTGACGTCGTCGCCATGACTCAGGGGAGTACGCCGTCCCCGGATCGGCACCGCGCCGGCACCCGACGTGCAGCCGGGGTCCCGCGCGCGAGCTGGCGGTTCCTGGCCGGTCGGGTCGCGGCGCACGATCGGGCCAGCCGCCGGACCGTTTCACGCCGGGTGCTCCGCGCGTTCGGGCTGGCCGTCCTCGCCGCCTTTCTCGCCCTGCCGTTCGCCATCGCCTGGGGTGTCGGCCATGCCCGGGTCGACGACTACCTCGGGCCGCACCGGGCGACCATCACCACCGACTTCTCCGGCGACGTCGAGGTCGATCTGGGCCCACTCGGCAACGCGTACGTCCCCAGCCCGGCTGCGCCGATCGGCGTCACGATCGCGATCGGCGGAGTGAGCGGCACAGTGGCGGGTACGTCGCTGTTCTCCGATCAGACGCTGTCGGCGTACGCCGCCCTCTACGCGGACCCGAACGAGGTCGTTACGGGAATCACCGAACGGGTCGCGCAGAGTGTCATCATCCATACCGCGCGGGCAGAGCTCGTGATCATGCTGGTCGTGTCGGTCTGGCTGCTGCGCCGCCGGCTGCTGGCGCCCCGGCTGGTCGGACAGATGTCGAGACGCCGGGTGATGCTGGTCTGGGCGGGCGTGTCGACCCTCGTGATCGGGTCGGTGCTGGCGCCCACACCGACCCCGCCGACTCCCCGGATCCCCGTCGAGGTGAACGTCGCCGGCGAGCATCTCGACCTGACGGTCGACAACGTACTGCTCTCGAGTCTGCTGACTCGGGGCATCTCCGGTGTCGAGCTGCTCAGCGAGCGCCAGGTGGCGGCCGTTCAGGCGTACGTCGACAGTGCGACCCTCAGCTTGTCCAAGCAGCTCGCACTGCTGCCGGCACCGACTGCGAGCGAGACGATGCTCTTCGGGTACAGCGACCTGCACTGCAACCAGGCGATGACGTCGTTGCTCGAGCGGCTCGTCGCCGTCAGCAACCCCGCGGTCGTGCTCAGCTCGGGCGACGACACGGTTCACGGAACGGCGGCCGAGCGGGGCTGCATCACCCGCGAGATCGGGATCGCCGGCGGCCGGCCGCTGCTCGTCTCGCCGGGAAACCATGACTCGCTCGTCACCGCACAGCAGATGTCGGCTGCGGGCATGGTGGTGATGAACGGCAAGCCCGTTCGTGTCCCCGAGGCTGGGATCTCGGTACTCGGCGACTCCGATCCGGAGCACAACATCCCGTTCAGCGTGGATCGTACGCAGGTCCGTCCCGAGACCGAGGAGCAGTTCGGCCAGCGGATGGTCCAGGTGGCGACAGCCTCGCCGGTGGACGTGATCATGGTTCACCAGCCCGCCGCGTCGGCTCCGATCATGAGCGCGGCCAACCCGCCGGCGCGGCTCGTGCTCTGGGGACACATGCACTCCCAGGCGGGGCCGTACGTCGTCGAGCACGACGACGGCACGTGGACGGTCGGCATGCAGCAGGGGACCGCGGGCGGGGTGAAGCAGCCGACCATCACGTCCTTCAGTACGCCCTTCTCGCCGCCACTCGTCCGGGCCGACTGCTACTTCTACTTCCGCGACAACGCCACCGGGCTGATCACCTCGATCCAGCCGGTGCACTTCAACACCGACGGCACGGTGACGATCACCGAGCGGATCACGACCGGCCGGATCAGCGATATTCCCCCTGACACGCTGGAACGGCTGCAAGGCGCTACTCCGACCCCGACCCCCGAACCCGCTCGCTGACCGCCTCGCGTCCGGTCGCTCGCTCGACCCCCGGAATACTGGTCACCAACAACAACTGTCACCGGCGTGTCGTTGTTGTTGGTGACCACTTTCTGGGGAAGGTGCCGGAAGGAACAACAGGTACCGGACGACGAAGGTGCGCCCCCGTAGCCCAATCGGCAGAGGCAGGCGGCTTAAACCCGCTCGAGTATGGGTTCGAGTCCCATCGGGGGCACTGCAGGCGGCGAAACAAACCGAGGTCCTGCAACGTTCAGTAGAATGGAGTCCGGTGCACCGCCGCGGTGCCCGTCATCAGGAGGAACATTCACCATGTTGCGCAGTTCGAACCCCATCCTCTCCAAGAAGGATGCGTTCACACCCGCAGCACCGAACGCCGGTGGCTATGCGCCGTACCCCGGCCAGGATCCCTATCAGCAGAACCCGTACGGCCAGCCGCAGGGCTCGGGTCCGTACGGCGGCGCGCCGGTGCAGACCGAGGGCCGGATGACCCTCGACGACGTGATCACCAAGACGGCGGCCGTGATGGGCCTGCTGGTGATCTCGGCTGCCCTTTCGTGGTGGTTCATCCCGGTTCAGCTCACCTACGGTGCTCTGATCCTGTCGTCCCTGGTCGGCTTCGGCACGGTGCTGCTGGTGTCGTTCCGGCGCAAGGTCTCCCCGCCGCTGATGTTCTTGTACGCAGTGATCGAGGGCGTCTTCATCGGCATGTTCAGCAAGCTGTTCGAGCAGTGGTACCCGGGCATCGTCGTCCAAGCCGTGATCGGCACGTTCGTGGCCGCCGGCGTGACACTGGCGACGTACAAGATCTTCCGGATCCGGGTCAGCTCCAAGTTCCGTCAGATCGTGGTGATCGCCACCATCGCGTACGCGGCGACGTTGTTCATCAACTTCATCGTGACGTTGTTCGTGCCCGGCCTCGGTATCCGGATGGGGATGCTGGGTCTGCTGGTCTCGGCCGTCGGCGTCACGCTGGCCGTGTTGAACCTGATCCTCGACTTCGACTACATCGAGCAGGGGATCGCCATCGGGGCCCCGGCTCAGGAGTCATGGCGTGCCGCCTTCGGTCTGACCGTCACCATGGTCTGGCTCTACGTGGAGATCCTGCGAATCCTGTCCTACATCCGCCGATAACGGATAGGCACCTCAGTCGAAGTGGCCGCTCATCCCGCAGGGGTGGGCGGCCCTTCTGTTTCCCGGTACGCACCAACGGCCGCCAGCACGGCTGGATCCGTGCAGCCCACGAACCCGTCGATCCGGCGCTCGATCTCGCGCTGCAGGGTGAGAGTGCAAAAATCAGGGTCCGCGAGTGGCGAGGCTCGGATCCTCAGGAGTCATGCGTGGGCCGACAACGAGCCGGACAATACTGAGCTCGTGGAATATGTCGAGTCCCTGATCGATCTTGTCGGCAACACCCCGCTGCTGCGGCTCTCCAAGACCACTGACGGCGCCAAGCCGCTGATCCTGGCCAAGGTGGAGTACCTCAATCCGGGCGGATCGGTGAAGGACCGGATCGCCGTGAAGATGATCGAGGCGGCCGAGCGCGAGGGCAAGCTGAAGCCGGGCGGCACGATCGTGGAACCCACCAGCGGAAACACCGGTGTCGGGCTGGCGATCGTCGCCCAGGCGAAGGGGTACAAATGCGTCTTCGTCTGTCCGGACAAGGTGAGCGAGGACAAGCGGAACGTGCTGGCCGCGTACGGTGCCGAGGTCGTCGTCTGTCCCACCGCCGTCGAGCCGGATCACCCGAACTCCTACTACTCCACCTCCGACCGGCTGGTCCGCGAGATCGACGGCGCCTGGAAGCCCGACCAGTACTCCAATCCCAACAACCCGCTGAGTCACTACGAGTCGACGGGTCCCGAGGTCTGGCAGCAGACAGACGGTCGGATCACCCACTTCGTCACCGGCATCGGCACCGGCGGCACCATCAGCGGGACGGGCCGCTACCTCAAGGAGGTCTCCGGCGGTCGGGTCCAGATCATCGGTGCCGACCCGTCCGGTTCGGTCTACTCCGGCGGCGACGGCCGGCCGTACCTGGTCGAGGGGGTCGGCGAGGACTTCTGGCCCGCCAACTACGACAAGTCCGTCTGCGACCGGGTGATCGAGATCTCCGATGCGGACTCCTTCGCCATGACCCGCCGGCTCGCCCGGGAAGAGGCGTTGCTGGTCGGCGGTTCGTCGGGGATGGCCGCGGCGGCCGCCATCCGACTGGCCCACGAGCTGGACGATCCTGACGCGGTGATCGTCGTCCTGCTGCCGGACTCCGGGCGGGGGTATCTGACCAAGGTGTTCAGTGACGCGTGGCTCCGCCGCTATGGCTTCGCGTCGCGTCCGGGCAGCGACGTGCGCGTCGTCGGGGACGTCTTACGCGAGAAGTCGGGCGACCTGCCGTCGCTGGTGCACACCCATCCGGGCGAGACGATCGCGGAGGCAGTGCAGATCCTCCGCGAGTACGGCGTCTCCCAGATGCCGGTCGTCCGGGCTGAGCCGCCGGTGATGGCTGCAGAGGTGGTTGGCTCGGTGAGCGAGCGAGGGCTGCTCGGTGCGTTGTTCGCCAAGCGCGTCCGCCCGCCCGACGCGGTGGAGTCGGTGATGGAACCGGCGCTGACGATGCTCGGAGCCTCGGAGCCGGTGTCGCAGGCGGTGACCGTGCTCGAGGAGAATGACGCACTGCTCGTGCTGGACGACGGCAAGCCGGTCGGAGTGCTCACCCGTCAGGATCTGCTCAGCGACATCGGCTGAGGGCGGCTTGATTCTCACGGCCTGAATCTGCGGGCCTCGCCTTTCCGCGGCCCCTGTCGTGCAGCAACCGGGCGACCGGGTGCACAAATATGTCTTGCTATTCACCGCGAACCGGACTGAAGTCGGTGCATGCTGCTGCGTGATTTCGCCGACGGTGATCTGGCCGAGGGGATCCATGGCCCCTCCCAGGACGGTGAGGGCCGGGGAGCATCATCGGACGGAGCTGGCTGGCAGCGGACGCTGGTTGCGGAAGATCATGGCGACGTGCTCGGGATGGGCACGATGTTGCTGTCCAACGTCCACCGGAACTCTTACTACTGCGAGGTCCAGGTCGAGCCGGAGGTCCGTCGCCAGGGGGTGGGTCGGACGCTGTTCGACGCGCTGCTCGACAGCACTCCGGCGCCGTATCCGATCCTCACCCGCGCTATGTCCTCGCAGCCCATCCGCCAGGATTTCGCCCGGTCACTGGGGTTCGACGTGCTGATGCGCTGTCCGTCGCCGCAGCTCCATCCCGGTTCGCTGGCCACCGCAAGCTGGATCGAGTGTCACCGGGCTCCCGCCGGGGTGAGCATCGTCGCCGCCCAGGAGCGCCGGTTCGAGGAGTTCCTCGATGCCTGGGTCGATCTGTATGTCTGGATCCACGAGGAGTGGTCGCCCACCGTCGAGCGCGCCGTCGTGCACGAGATGTTCGCCGCCTCCGGGATGGCCGAGGTCGACTTCGAGCTCAGCCGGGTCGCCGTCGTCGACGACCGGATCGTCGCGCTGGCCTGCGTGCTGCCGGACCAGTGGGACAACCGATCCTTCCTGGTGACCGAGACCGTGCACCGTTGTACGCCGTCGGGGACGGAGATCCTGGGCGCCACGATCGCAGCGGCACTGCGGGCGTGTGCGCGCCGCGGGATCCACTTCGTGGAGTTCGACGGCCACGTGGTGGATCCGCACTACTTTCCGCTGGCCCAGACGTTCCCCATCACCGGTGCCGATCCACTGCTGGTCATGCGTCACCCTGGGCGGGACTGCGGCGAGTCCGACGAGCTGCGGCGTCCGGTGCTATCCGGCGAGAAGCTCCGGTAAGAGGGCTCGCCAACCTGCCGTCCAGGCGAGCCGCCGCCAGCGATTGATCGCCACCCAGCGGGCACTCGCGGTCGTGCCGCCGACGTCCAGCACGCGCGGGTGGGTCGGATCGGGGCAATCGGCCCGGTACACGAGTCGGATCGCGTGGAAGTCCTGGATCACCCCACGCGGACTGCGTCCGATCCAGTGCGACGTCTGCACTGCGCTCAACCGGCCGAGGACGATCCGCTGATCCGTCTCCTCGACCGTCTCCCGCAGCACGGCGTCAGCCGGATCCTCGAGATCCTCGATCCCACCGCCGGGGAGTCCCCACCGACCGGGCGAGCCGGTCCGGTCGGAGAACTCGGTGGCCAGCAGGCCGCGGACGGACCGGACCAGGGCGTACGCGGCCACTCGCTGCTTCGCCACCGGTTCGATCCCGGCGAGGTCCAGCTCGGGATCCTGACCGCGCGTCGGCACCATCGGCGCCGCTGCGTCGCCGGCCGGGCTGGCGATCCACCGCACGACCAGCTCACCGGTGCTGTCTCGGAGCGCATCGATCGGCGCGGCCAGCAGGAAACCTGCGGCGTACGCCGCCGTCTCCGGATGCTCGCCGTGGTCGAGCGGGCGGTCGAACAGCACCGGTCCACCTCGTTCAGCCAGCCCGACGATCCGCACAGCCCCATCTTCCCCGAGCTCGCCGCCGAGTTGTCAGAAGCTCAGCACCAGATCTGGTGCTGAGCTTCTGACAACTCAGGGGATGTCGGTCACCACCACAGCTGGGTGGTCGAGCCCCCGTCGTCGTAGCGGACCGTGAAGCCGGCCGGCCGGACCGACCAGCTGTAGCCGGTCACCGTACGGCCGGAAGAGTCGGTCGAGCCGAGCGGTGCGATCTCGCGCATCCGGTCACAGCCCAGCTGCGCCAGCAGGCCGGTTCCCGTGACGACGATCGCGAGCACGGCGGCGACGATCAGCCGGCGGGCCGGAGCGGTACCGGTGCTCAGCGGGCGGGTCGGAGCGGATGCGGTGATCGTGGACATGTCCATGATCGTGCCGCGTCGCACCCGGTCGGCGCATCAGCCTGGAAGCTGATTCAGGATCGCTCCAGGGCCATCCCAGGAGCCGACTCGGGGGTCAGCTCAGGGATGTACTCCGGGTATCCCGAGGGACTGTTGCACTCAGGCTCGGACCGCCGTGGTGATCATGAAACCGGCCGGGAACGGGACGCCGTTGCCGTCGGCGCGACGGGTGAAGTCGTCGAGCAGCGCCTGACGGACCTCGGCCACCGCATCGTCGGGCAGTCCGTCCAGGAGCATCCGCAACGGCCCGGACTGGATGGTGTCGTCCGCCGCAGCCTCCGCGGTGGAGGCGCCGCCGGCGTACACGATCCGGTTGTCCGGCACGGAGCGCACTTCCCGCCACCCGGCCGATCCGAGCAGCTCGCTGACGCGGTCCGGTTCGCCGAGACTGAACATCGTGAAGTCCGGCGGCACCGGGGTGTAGTCGACGCCGAGCCGATTCAGTGTCGTAGTGGCGATCGTGTACGGAATGCCGAACAGTGCGGTGGCGTCCAACCGGCACCAGGTGGCGACGGCCAGCCGGCCGCCGGGCCGGACCGCATCGTGCAGCCTCGTGAAGGCCGCTACCGGATCGGAGAAGAACATCACGCCGAAGCGGGAGATCACCACGTCGTACGCGGCCGCCGCGAATGCGTACGTCGTCACGTCGCCGACCAACCACTCGATGTCGGGCGCGGAGACCACCCGTTTGGCCGCCTCGATCATGGCCTCGGCGATGTCGATCCCGGTGACCGTGCCGTCGGGCTGGACCGCCTCACGTGCGGTCGCCGTGGTCGGCCCGGTGCCGACTCCGACATCGAGAACCCGTTCGCCGGGGCGCAGTGCGGCATGCGCGAACAGCGCTTCCGAGATCGGCGCGAGCTGCCGCTCCCGCGCGGGGGCGCTGGCCAGCCAGCCCGCGACCCGGGCGTCGTCCCAGACAGGCGCGGCCGGCCGTGGCGAAGTGTCGCTCATTCGGTCTCGCTCTTGGGGGTCTCGCTCATGGGGCTGTCCTCTCCACCGGCGCCCGCGGCGGGCTCGGCATCATGATCGGCGTGGTCGGCGCATTGAACTCCGTCCGCTCCGGGAGCTCCGGCGGCTCCGTCGGCTCCGTCGCGGGACGTCCGAAGTCCCCGTCAAGGTAGCGCTGGAGGGTAGGGCCGACAGCGGCGACCAGCTCCGCTCGTGACGGCGCGACGGCGGCCGGCAGCTCGAGAAGATAGCGAGCTGTGAAGAGGCCCAGCAGCTGGGCGGCCACCAGGCCGGCTCTCCGCTCCGCCTCGGCGCGGGGGAGGTCGTACGCGTCGATCACCCGGCCGATCAGCTCCGCCGTGGCGAACTCCCGCATGCTCCTGGTCATGGCCGGGTCGGCGATGATCGAGCGCAGCCCGGCGACCAGCGCCGGCTGGGCGTCGGACTCCCAGATGCCCAGCGTCGTCTCCAGCAACCGCAGCCCGAAGCCGTCGAGGCCGTACTCCAGCAGGCTCGCGAAGATCTCCGGGATCGGCACCGGGAGCTCCACGGTGGCCAGGAACAGCTCCTGCTTCGTGCCGAAGTAGTGGTGGACCAGCGCCGCGTCGACGCCGGCGTCGGCCGCAATCCCTCGGATCGAGGCGCCCGAGAAGCCTTTGGCGGCAAACGCGGTGCGCGCCGCGGACAAGATCGTGCCGCGGGTGTCCTGGTTGCCCGGACGACGTCCCGATCTCACCGCCCCGCCGACCCCGTCCACTCTCCGCTGCACTCCTCGTCTGCCGGCTGACCCGCCCGTCATCAAGGATCACACATCCGTCGTCGGCGGCGAACCTCCCCGAAAACTGGGCGCGTACAACAGGTTCTGCCGGCGTGTCGGTGTTGTTGGTGACCACTTTTCGGGGACGTCGGCCGGGGTCAGCGGACTCGGCGGGTAGGTTGCCAGTCGTGTTGTCGGCCGGAGTGGAACCCCTGTCGTGATCACCGTGCTGGCGTACGTCGTGATCGGGTCGGCGCTCGTGTCCATGATCTGGGGGCTCGTCACAGCCATCGCGGACAAGCCGCCCGGCAAGGCACAGCTGATCTATGCGGCCGGCGTGGAGGCGGCCGTCCTGGTGCAGAGTGTGATCGCGGCGATCATGATCATCGGCGGTTTTCGGCCGGCCGAGTTCGCGACGACCATCGGCTACCTGATCGGTATCGTCGTACTGATCCCGCTCGCCTGGTTCTGGGCCAACGTCGAACGGACCCGTTTCTCCGGCGTCGTGCTCGCGGTCGCTGCCGCCGCAGTGGCCGCGATGACCCTCCGCTTGCTCGTGCTCTGGACCCCGGCATGAGCGAACCCTCGCCGTCACCCCAGCGGCCCGAGCCCGACCTTCCCACGCGCCCCGAGCCTGACCCAACAATGCGCACTGAGCCTGTCGAAGGGCCAGCAACCCCCAAGCGCACGAACTCGGGGGCCGGGCGTGCCCTGATCGCCGTCTACGGGGTGTTTGCGCTCGCCGCGACGTCCCGGGCTGCCGTGCAGATCGCCACTCGGTTCTCCGAGGCGCCCTTGGCCTATCTGCTCTCCGCATTCGCCGCGGTGGTCTACATCGTCGCCACCTTCACCTTGGGGCGGGGCACGCCGCGGGCTCGTCGGATCGCGCTGGTCGCGGTGATCATCGAGTTGATCGGTGTGCTCACGGTGGGCACTCTCAGCGTCCTCGATCCGGCCGCGTTCCCACGCGCGACCGTCTGGTCGATCTATGGCATCGGGTACGGGTTCGTGCCGGTGGTGCTCCCGATCCTCGGCCTGCTCTGGCTCTACAAGACCCGTCCGCAGCCCTGACCGCGATAGTGGATGGATTTGTGCGGGGTACTCACACCACAAATCCATCCACTACTCGATGCAGCCGCTTGGCCTCGTCAGCTGCCGAGGCCGAGCCGGGCGATCGGTTCGACCAGCTCCCGTTCCTCGTACGACAAATGTGACAGGAGCGTGTCGGTCAGCACGTCGACGGCCTCGATCAGCTCCGGCCCGTGGCCGCCCTCGTCGACGAACCCCACCAGCGCCCGATCCACGCCTTCGAGCGTGCCGTGGATCACGTGGTGCTCTTCCTCGAGACGAGCGATCACGTCGCTCAGTCGCGGGTCGCCGTGTCGAAGCGCCGGGAACATCGAGCGGTCCTCGATGGTGTGGTGCGTGGTGACCAGCCGGCAGTACTGGGCACAGTAGGCGCCGACGGTCCAGTTGTTCTGCCGGATCGTCATCTCGTTGATCCGGTTGCGGACCTGAGCCGGGTCAGCCGCGCCGTCGGCCACCTGAGCGACGAGATCTCGGATCTGGCCCAGCTCGGCACGCAGATGATCGTGGACGTCGATCAGGTGCTGAGCGGTGGCCAGCTCGTGCGGTGTGTAGCTGCGGTCCGGATCGGGCTGGGGTCCTGCCGGACGAGTGCGCTCGTTCCAGAGGCCATGGCTGGTCAGTCGTTCGCCGTGGTCCTCGGTCGGCTCCACGCTGAAGCTGCTCCGCGCCACTCGCGCCCCGACAGGCTCAGCGCGGGTAGCCCCGACATGCTCAGCGCGAGTAGCTTCGACAGGCTCAGCGCGGGTAGCTCCGGCAGCGCGCCGGTCCGCAACCGCCAGCCGGACGGCCGGCACGACCTCCCGCGCGAACGTACCGATCACCGCAGGATCGTCCGAGCCGAGAATGAAGGTGTCCATCCCGGACTCGGCCACCAGTGCGGTCAGCTGCGCCACCCAGTCCTCGGGTGGACCGTCGAGAAATCCCGACGAACGGGCCGAGAACCGTCCGTTGACGTTGTAGAGCCGGCGGATCTCACTCGGTTCTCTGCCGGCTTTTCCCGCCGCCGCGTCGATGACGGCGTTCGCGCCCGCCAGCTTGTCCGGACCCAGATAACCGGCCGACGGCAACCAACCGTCCGCGGCGCGGCCGGTCAGCCGCAGCATCCGCGGACCGTACGCCCCGAGCCAGATCCCGATCGGGTGCGCCGGTGCCGGGCCGCGCTTCGCGCCGACCACCTGGTACTGCTGACCCTCCACCCGGACCCCGCCGCGGGTGGCCGGGTCCCAGATCGCCCGGATGATCTCGATCGCCTCGCTGGTCGCGTCCACAGCCTCACCTGGCGTTCGACGCGCCTCTCCCATGGCTACGATCGCGTCCCAGAACGCTCCCGCGCCGAGACCCAACTCGACCCGCCCACCGCTGAGCAGGTCCAGACTCGCGGCGGCCCGAGCCAGCACGGCCGGCGGTCGCAGCGGAAGGTTCGCCACGTTCGGAGCGAGGGAGACGCGGATCGTCTGGGCAGCGACGTACGACATCAGCGTCCAGGTGTCCAGGAACGCCGGCTGGTACGGATGGTCCTGGAAGGTGACCAGATCCAGCCCGAGCTCCTCGCTCAGCTGGCTCAGCTCGATCACCCGCGCGGAATCGGCGTTGGACGGGGTGATGAACGTTCCGAAAGTCGGTTCGCGACCGTAGTCGGGCATCGCGGTTCAGTGCGCCTCGCGGACCAGATCGGCATAATCCGGGTGCCGCTGGATCCAGCGTTTGATGAAGGGGCACCGCGGGACGACCTGCAGCTTTCGCTCGCGGACGTCGTCCAGGGCGTACCGGGCGAGGCTGCTGCCGACGCCCTGCCCCTCGAACTCAGGCTCGACCACGGTATGGGTGAAGGTGATCACGTCGCCCTTCAGCTCGTACCAGGCGCCACCCGCGTACCTCCCATCGACCGTCGCCTCGTACCGTCCGTCCGACGGCTGGTCACTGACTACCACTGTCATGTTCCCGCTCCCATACCGAAGGCGCCGACTTGTCAGCTTCTCAGCTTGCTATAGCCGGTTGAGACGCTGACAACTCGGGGGTGTTGTTTGCTCAGGCGTTGCGGCCGCGCTGAAGCAGCCGCTCGAACGGTACGACCTCGGCGTCGCCGTTGCGGGAGGACGCCGGTCGGTTCGTGATCAACCGGGCGAGCTCGTCGCCCGCACGGGCCAGCCGCTCGGCCAGCACGTTCTCCGACGCCCAGTCCTCCGGCGCGGCGAAGATTGCGGTGGGGACGACGATCGCGTGCAGGTACGTGAAGAGTGGCCGCAGTGCGTACTCCAGGGCCAGCGAGTGCCGGGCGGTGCCACCGGTGGCACCGACGAGCACCGGCTTGTCCGCCAGCGCATCCACCTCCAGCACGTCGAAGAACATCTTGAACAGCCCCGAGAACGAGGCACTGAAGATCGGAGACACCGCGATCACCGCGTCGGCCTCGGTGACCTTCTGCAGGACCGCTGCCAGCTTCGGCGCCGGGAACCCGCTGACGAAGTGGTTGGCCAGGTCCTTCGCATGGTCCCGCAGCTCGACGACGGTGATGTCGGCGTTCTCGCCGAGCTCGCCCAATGCGTTACTGACCGACTGGGCCAACCGGTCCGCGAGCAGCCGGCTCGAGGACGGCTGGCTCAGGCCTGCGGTGATGACGACGACAGACGCGGTCACGGCTGGCTCGTCTCGAGCTCGACGGAGTCGGTATCGGCAACCTCGTCCCGCGGCTTGGCAGCATCCGCGGCGTCCGCAGCATCTGCCGCCGTCTTCGCCGCGAGCAGTGACTGGTGGGTCGGCGCGTCCGGCACGTGCGCCGGCCGCTTGGCGTCGAGCTCCGCCCGCAGCACGGGGACGATCTCGCCCAGCAGGTCGAGCTGCTCGAGCACGGTCTTCAACGGCAGTCCGGCGTGGTCCATCAAGAACAGCTGACGCTGGTAGTCGCCGAAGTGCTCGCGGAAGGTGAGCGTCTTCTCGATGACCTCCTGCGGGCTGCCCACGGTCAGTGGCGTCTGGTCGGTGAAGTCCTCCAGGCTCGGCCCGTGGCCGTAGACGGGAGCGTTGTCGAAGTACGGCCGGAAGATCCGCTTGGCCTCCTGGGAGTTCTTGTGCATGAACGCCTGACCACCCAGCCCGACGATCGCGGTATCGGCGCTGCCGTGCCCATAGTGCTCGTAGCGCTGCCGGTAGAGGCTGATCAGCTGCTGGAAGTGGTATGTCGGCCAGAAGATGTGGTTCGCGAAGAAACCGTCGCCGTAGTAGGCGGCCTGCTCGGCGATCTCGGGACTCCGGATCGAGCCGTGCCAGACGAACGGTGGTACCTCGTCGAGGGGGCGCGGCGTCGAGGTGAACGACTGCAGCGGTGTGCGGAACTCGCCGTTCCAGTCGACGACGTCCTCGCGCCACAGCCGGCGCAACAGATCGTAGTTCTCGATCGCCAGCGGGATGCCGGTCCGGATGTCCTTGCCGAACCACGGGTAGACCGGGCCGGTGTTGCCGCGGCCCATCATCAGGTCGACCCGGCCGTCGGCCAGGTGCTGCAGCATCGCGTAGTCCTCCGCGATCTTCACCGGGTCGTTGGTGGTGATCAGCGTGGTCGCGGTGGACAGGATCAGGCGCTCTGTGCGAGCCGCGATCCAGCCGAGCATCGTGGTCGGCGACGAGGGCACGAAGGGCGGGTTGTGGTGCTCGCCGGTGGCGAAGACATCGAGCCCGACCTCTTCTGCCTTGAGGGCGATCTGCATGATCGCCTTGATGCGCTCACCTTCTCCTGGCGTACGTCCGGTCGTCGGGTCCATGGTCACGTCACCGACGCTGAAGATTCCGAACTGCATCTCGATCCTCCTGGGATCTACAAGTAATTGAGATTTCAACTATCTGGCAGATGTAACCCTTCGGGGTGCCCCTCTATTCCACCCTGGCCGCCGTATCAGCCGGCCGCGGGGCCACTCCGTCTAGACAAACCGGCACGTTTCCATCGATTAGGAAGCGGCTGGCCATCCCGACTCGGAAGGGCACTGTCATGACAGACCTCGTACGATCCGCCGCTCCGCGGCAACTCGTGCGAGCCGCCGCTTCGCCGTCAGGCGAGGACGTGACTCGTCGAGCGGCATCGAGCCGGCTCACGACCCGCTGGTGCGGGGTGCTGGTCCGGATCACCGTCCGCATCCTCGTTGCGCTGGGCCTGGCGCTGCTCGCCTTCGTGTTCCTCGAAGCCTGGCTGCCCGGCGTGGTCCTCGAGACGTTCGACTCCTGGTTCTCGGGCTGAGTCGCTGCGGTATCCCCGTCCCCGTCCTGGTCGGGCCAATAGTGTCGTGTCGTCGAGGTTCCTTTTCGTTTGGCGGCGTCCAGGTGCGTGCATCGCAAGGCCGACGAGAGAGGGATACCGGGTCGTATCTCGACCGAGGAGAACGCAGCGAGGTGCGTGCCTGGGGGTCGCGAAACGTAAAGATATCTCGGCGACACGGCACTAGGCTCCGACCAGGGCGCCGGCGTCGGCTTGCCCGATGGTGACCCGAGGGGCGGAGGCGGACGTGAAGTACAACGAGGGAGCCAATCTCGACCCGTCGCAGCTGGGCGGTGGCGGCGGCCGCGGAAACGGCGGCAAGATCGCCATCGGCGGGGGCGCGGGACTGGTGGTGCTGATCGTCGCGCTGTTCCTCGGCATCGATCCCGGTCAGCTGCTCGGCAGCTCCGATCCGGGCATGGGCTCGACCGAGGCGACGAGTCCGTACGCCCAGTGCAGCCGCGGGTCCGACATCTCCGCCAACCGCGACTGCCGCTTCGTCGCGTACACGAACTCGATCCAGTCGTACTGGAAGGGCGCGCTGGAGGGCTACAAGACGATCCAGGTGCACACCTTCACCGGATCGGTGGCCACGGCCTGTGGGAACGCCACCTCGGCGGTCGGTCCGTTCTACTGCGGCGCCGACCAGACCGTGTATCTCGACACGGGCTTCTTCGATGAGCTGACCGGCACCCTCGGTGCGGAAGGCGGCGACGCCGCGGAGGCGTACGTCCTCGCTCACGAGTTCGGACACCACATCCAGCAGCAGACCGGAACCATGCGACAGGTGCAGAGCCAGGGCAATCAGACCGGCCCGAAGTCGCCCGGCGTACGGCTGGAGCTGCAGGCCGACTGCTACGCCGGCGTCTGGTTTGCCCACGCCGCGCAGGACCCGAGCTCGCCGATCGCCGAGATCTCGGAGGACGATCTGCGCAAGGCGGTCGACGCGGCGGGTGCGGTCGGTGACGATCGGATCCAGCAGAAGATGCAGGGTCAGGTCAACCCGGAGAGCTGGACCCACGGCTCGGCCGCCAACCGCAAGAAGTGGCTGCTGACCGGCTACCAGACCGGCGACCCGAACCAGTGCGACACGTTTGCCAAGGACGCCGTCTGAACCGCCACGGAGAGCTCGTCGCCGGGCGGTTCGAGCTGTACGACCAGATCGGCCGTGGCGGTGCCGGCTCGGTCTGGCGGGCGTACGACCGGAAGCACGGTGAGTT
This sequence comes from uncultured Actinomycetota bacterium, assembly GCA_963797165.1. Taxonomy (GTDB): domain Bacteria; phylum Actinomycetota; class Actinomycetes; order Propionibacteriales; family Propionibacteriaceae; genus Microlunatus. The sequence continues at coordinate 2,499,474 of CAWCOM010000001.1, read as the reverse complement.
CGTCGCCGCCAAGTTGCTGACTCACACCGATGCCGCGATGGTGCTCCGGTTCGTCCGGGAGCAGTCACTCCGGGTCCATCATCCGAACGTGGTCGCCCCGAGCGGCTGGGCCGCCGACGACGACCGCGTTGTGCTCCGGATGGACCTCGTCCGTGGTGGCTCTGTTGCCACCTTGATGGGCGATCACGGGCCGCTACCCGAAAACTATGTCGCCGTGCTGCTCGACCAGGTGCTGGACGCGCTGAGCGCGGTGCACGCCGTCGGGGTCGTGCACCGCGACGTCAAACCGGCGAACCTGCTCCTCGACGTCACCGGAACCGATCGCCCCCGCCTGCGCCTATCCGACTTCGGTATCGCCGCCGTCGTGGACGAGCCTCGCCTGACGCACGCGGCCAGCAGCATCGGCACGCTCGGCTACATGTCGCCCGAGCAGGCCGCCGGTGCGGAAGCCGAACCACCCCAGGATCTCTATGCCGTCGGCGTCCTGGGCCGGGTGCTGCTGTCCGGCAGCCCGCCCCGACTGCTGCCGGACAAGGGCGGCTCGAGGCTGTGGTCCTGGCTGCAGCGCCTGTCCAGCCCCACTTCGGCGGACCGGCCCGCGTCGGCTGCACTGGCAATTGCGGAGCTCCGTACGCTCGGCGTGCCGGCCGGTGCTCCGTGGGCGGCGAGCGACGATCCGCCGGAGGTCTTCGACCAGCTCGGACCCGACCCGGTACGTGCGACGCCGACGCCGGATGCCTTCCGGACTGCTTCTCCGGCGCCCCCTGAGTCTCCGGGGCCCCCTGAGTCTCCGGCGCCGCCCCCTGTGTCGCGCGTGCTCGTGCCGTCCCCGCTGTCAGGATTGTCGAACCCGCGCTCGGACCAGCCGACGGTCCGACGTACGACGACGGGACCACCCGACCGAGGCGTTGGGCCGGAGTCCAGGCGACGGGCGCTGCGAGTGGTCGCCATCGTCTGCTTCGTCGGCATGGTCGCGCTTCTCGTCGCAGCCGTGGTCGTCCTGGTCCGCTGATCCAGCCCGGTGCCGAGCCGACGCGGGCGGCGGCGAGAGATCAGTGCTTCCGCAGCAGCCGGACGGCAACCACTCCGACGCCGCCGAGTAGCAGACCGCCGGCGACCAGTCCGCCGATCAGTCCCCAAGGCTTGTGCTTCTCCTGGTCGAGTGAGTAGTCGGGCGGCACCACGATCGGGCTCGACGACGCGCTGGCGCTGGCGGACGAGCTCGGGCTGGCGCTGGGGCCGACGGTGCTGCCGTCCTTGACGTACGTCGGTGCCCCCTCGCCGGCCGTGCCCAACACGGCCGTCTTCATCACCAGCGGCAGGATCGGGAACGAACCGTTCTTCGTGTTCGGGTAGGACACGGTGACGTAGTAGTTGCCGGCGAGGGCCGCGGCGGTCACTGTGCCGCCGGTGCCGATGTTGTTGTAGCGGATCTCGGGAGTCAGCCGCGCCGCCTTGGAGCCCTCTGAGCCGGACAGCAGCGGCGCAGCGGGCATGCTCTTCGCGAAAACCGTGTCGGCTCGGCCGCCGTACGGTCCGACGACGTCGAGGTGGACCTGCGCGCTCCCACCGTTCCGCGTGGGCTGGAAGCTACCGACGGCGGCGAGGACCTGGATCCGTTGCCCCCAGCTGGCGGGGACCTTGAAGATCTGGACGTCGCCCGGCGCGATGTCGAAGGTGTACGTCCCCCCGTTCTCCAGCGGGGGAGCGTTGTCGAAGGTCGTGCCACCGGTGATGCGCGACGAGCTGCCGAGGGCCATCTGCGTCCAGACCGCTTGATCGGCCTTCGGCGGCAGATCCCCGGCGTTGGTCACCGGCGGTTCCTCGAACACGTCGAGCTGCACCGGAGCGCCACCGGCGTCGGTCTTGTTGACGCTGCGCTGGCTGACGTTGAGGATCAAGTCGCCGGTGGAGCAGTCGGGCTTGTTGTACTGGCGTCGGCTGACCGCCATCCCGAACAGCAGTCCCGTCGTGCTCCCCGTGCCGGCGCCGAAGATGGTCGGCTCGCCGCGCCCGCAGGTCTCGCCGCCCTCGGTGTCGAGCGTGAGGTCGACCCCGCTGGAGCCGGCGCCGGCGAGCTTGATCTCGGCGCTGATGCCGACCCAGAAAGTCGAGCCCGCCATCGTCCGACGCAGCTTGTAGAACTTCCCGCTCTGCCGGCTCGGCATCTTGTCGCTCCAGCGTCCACTCCCGATCGCCGGGGCGCTCAGCTGGTCCTCTGCTCCCTTGACCGGGGTCCCGGTGACCTGGAACGGTCTCAGCGCCCGCTCCTTCGCGGTGTCGAGCTGCTTGGTCAGCTCGTCCACGTTGTCTGCGTCGGTATAGCTGCCCTTGCCCTTCGACGCGACGCACTTCAGCTGATTGCGGGCCTTGCCGGAGACGTCCAGACCGATCACGTCGATCCGGAGGTCGATGCCCTGGCCGGCGAGATCCTTTGCCACCTCGCAGGGATCGGAGTTGCAGGTCTCCTCGCCGTCGGACACCAGCACGATCGTGCGCTGTCCGCTGCTGCCGAGGTCCTTGCCGGCCTGACGGAGGGCGTACGCGATCGGCGTCTCGCCGTACGGCTTGTACTTCGCGATGGCCGCTTCGAGCTTCTTCTTGTCGCCCGCCGGTCCGATCGGGACGACGAGCTGACTGTCGGTGCAAGCGCCGGGCTTGGACTTGTCGAACACCGTCGCGCCGTAGACCCGCATGCCCACCTGCGCGGCAGGATCCAGCGAGCTCACCACGGTGCTGAGAGCCTTCTTCGCGTTTGTGATCTTGCTGTGGCCGTCGCCGGCGGGCTCCTTCATCGATCCAGAGGAATCCAGCACGAGCAGGAGCTTCCCGGTCGGCGGATCTGCGTACGCCGCCGTCGGCGTGAGCGCCACCATGGAGGCCAAGATCGCCGCCACGACGATCGCCAGGAACTTCCTCATAGCCGGACCCTTCCTCGGTCTCGTGTCTTTACTAAAGTAAAGATAGAGTACATTCGGAAAGTGTCAAGCGCTTGTCTTTCCGTTCGTCAACTCTGGCGTAGAGTCTTCGACGTGACGGAGCCCGAGCACGCCGCCGAGAATCGGCGCCAGCAGATTGAACTGTACGGCGAACCCCTGGCCGACATCCTGCGTTTCATCGGTTCCAGCCTCGGGCTGAGCCAGGCCGAGATCGCCTCACTGCTCGGACTGTCCGCACCGATGCTGTCCCACCTGATCAGTGCCCGGCGGGTGAAGATCGGCAACCCGGTGGCCGGTGCGCGACTGATGCAGCTGCGAGCCCTCGCCGGTGACGTTTCGTCGGGAGAGGCGACGCCTGAGGACGTCTCGACCCGCTTGCAGACCATCGCGAGCTCGGGCGCGGCGCTCGCCGGCGAGACCGCGACCGTCCGCACCCAGTCGCTGCATGCCTCCTCGGCCCGGGGCGTCCAACAGCTCTTTCGCGCCGTGGCGGGGGCGTTGGAGTGGATCGAGGTCGCCGATCTCGTGGCCGAGCGCAACCCGGAGATCGCCGAGCTGCTCAGGACTTACGGCGCCGGCCGCTCCGACGCGGCGGAAGCACACTGGACCCAGATCATGGGGCCCTGATCAGGCCTGGCCGTCGATTCGGTCAGGAGGATCGCGCCGAGCGCCGCTCCACCCAGCGACCCACAGCCAGCACGGCGAGGCCGAGCAGCGGCAGCACGACGGCGACCCGACTCGGCCAGGCGTACGACAGGCCGGCGGCCAGCACGATCCCACCGAGCCAGGCGCCGAGCGCCACGATCAGTGGCGCACCGACGACCACGCCGAGGGCGTACGCGGAGATCAGCCGACCGGCGGTCGGAATGTCGATGTCGATCCCGGCGGCGATCTGGGGCAGCAGGCCCATCGTCGCGAACTCGGTGGTGCCGATCGCGAACGCGCCGATGGCCAGGGCGAACAGGGCGAGGTTGGTGCGACGTACGGTCGGTGCCGGGCGACGCGCCGAGTCGAGGAGAGTGGACGTCATCCGACGACTTCCTTCGGAGAAGGGTTCGTGGCGTCCGCGGTGACGTGATCGACAACCTACGAGCAACGCGGGTTGTTCGCGGTCGCCGGTGGCATTTCTCGACAACGCGGTTGTGAGTCATCTGCATCCCGATCTGGGATGCAGATTGGTATGCTGGCTGCGTGAGTACCCAGATCGCGATTCGCCTGCCCGACGAGACGGTCGCGTTTCTCGACCGGGTGGTCGCCAGCGGCAAGGCGCCCAGTCGGGCCGCGCTGGTGACGTCCGCGCTCGAGCGGGAGATGAGACGGCAGCTGGCCGAGCACGATGCGGCGGTCCTGAGGCGCCAGGGCAGCGCCGATGATCTCGACGAGCTCGTGGTCTGGACCGCCGGTCGGCTCGAGATCGACGACTGAGCGGGTGCGTGAGATCTGTCTGGTCCGTCTCGACAAGACCAGGCCGGCGCTCGTCCTCACCCGTGACGCGGCCCGAGCTGCGATGACCAAGGTCACGGTCGCCCCGATCACCACGACCGTCAAAGGACTGTCCAGCGAGATCGGCGTCGGACCGGCCAATGGGCTCGACCACGATTGCGCGGTCTCGCTGGACAATGTCGTCACGGTGCCCGTCGCGCTGCTGGGCCGAACGATCGGCTATCTCGACAGCGAGCAGGAGGCGCAGCTGGCCCGCGCCGTCGTCCTCGCCTACGACCTGGACGTACCGCTGCTCGGATAGCCTGCTCGGACAGCCGGCGACCGCCTGAGGCCGAGCCGACGTGCTGCGCCTGCGACACCGCTCCGGCGGGTAGTGAGACGGTAGGCGAAGGCACCCTTGGGTCGGGCCACGGACGGACAGGAGAGGCATGAATCTCGAGAAGGTCATCTTCGGCTTCTTCGTGCTGCTCGCCGCGACCCTCAACTTCGGGTTCTTCATCGGCGACATCGGCAACCCGGACGTGCACAACATCTACGAGCTGTTCGCCGCGCTCACCGTCAGCCTGATAGCCACTGTGCTGAAGTTCGGTGATCGCACCCAGCTCGGCGCCGTCCATCTGGCGACGAGTCTGGTGGCCGATCTCCAGCTCGCCGCGGCCATCGTCGTCTGGGTCTGGGCCGACCAGGTGATGGACTCCGGGATGACGGTCGCCGCGACCGCCAGCGTCGTGTCCCTGTCCGGCGGCGCGTTGCTGGCCAACCTGGTCTCGGTCGTCCTGCTGGTGACCGAGACCGTCACCTTCCACCGCGGCTGACGAGACGCCGCAGGTGAGCAGCCCGCTGCTGGTCTTCTGGGAGCAGATCTTCGGCAAGCGCCAACCGGTGGATCGGGCGCTGTCGCGTGCCCAGCAGGAGTTCTCCCACCAGGCCTCGGCGACGATCTTCTTGATCATGCGGCGGATGCGGGTGCCGTTGATCACGCTGATCGTGATCTTCTCGGTGAGCGTCGCCGGGCTGGCGCTGATCCCCGGGGTCGATGCCGACGGACAGCCGGCAACGATGTCGCTGTTCGACGCCTTCTACTTCATGAGCTACACCGCCACCACCATCGGGTTCGGTGAGCTGCCGTGGCCGTTCACCCCCGCCCAGCGGTTGTGGGTGACGTTCTCGATCTACCTGTCGGTGGTCGGCTGGGCGTACGCGATCGGCTCGCTGCTGACGCTGCTGCAGGATCGCTCGTTCCGCCACGCGCTGGCTCTGCAGCAGTTCACCCGCAAGGTCGCCCGGCTGCGCGAACCGTTCCTGCTGCTCGCCGGCTACGGGCGGGCGGGTGAGCTGCTGGTCAAGTCGTTCGACGCACTCGGTCAGCGGGTGGTGGTGATCGACGAGTCCAGCGATCGGATCGACGCGCTGGAGCTGGCGTCGTACCACGCCGACGTACCCGGTCTGGCCGCCAACGCTGGCAACCCGCACTATCTGAGCATCGCCGGCCTCGGACACCCCAACTGTTCGGGGATCCTGGCGCTGACCAACGACGACGAGACCAACCTCGCGGTGACCATGGCGGCCGCTCTGCTGCGACCCGAGCTGCCGATCGTCGCGCGGACGATCTCGACGACCGTCGCGGATCGGATGCACGCCTTCGGGACGCCATCGGTGGTGAACCCGTTCGACCGGTTCGGGGACCATCTACGGCTGGCGCTGAACGCACCAGCGAGCTACCAGCTGCTGACCTGGCTGGAGGCGGGTCCCGGTGCGCCGCTGCCGGTCAGGGCGGTGCCGCCGCCGGAGGGTCGATGGGTGATGTGCGGCTACGGCCGGTTCGGCCGCGAGCTGACCGAAGACCTGCAGGACCAGGGTTTCGAGGTGACGATCATCGAGCCGCGGGTGGCGCGCGACCATCCGGCCGGGGTGATCATCGGAGACGCATGTGAACCCAGCGTGTTGGAGCAGGCCGACCTGCGCGGCGCCATCGGTCTGGTCGCCGGCACCGACAACGACACGACGAACCTCTCGATGCTGGCGAACGCCCGGCGGATGAACCCCGAGCTCTTCCTGGCGGCGCGGCAGAACAAGCCGACGAGCGCAGCGCTGTTCGAGGCCATGCACCTGGACGCCTTGCTGGTGCCGACCGAGGTCGTCGCCCACGAGGTGTACGCACAGATCAGCACGCCGCTGCTCTGGCGGTTCATCCAGGGCGTGCCCGCCCAAGGTGACGAGTGGGCGGCTGATCTGCTCCATCGCCTGCTGGCCAACTGCGGCCACGAGCTGCCGGCCCTGTGGAAGGTCAAGCTGGACTCCGATCAGGCACCGGCGCTGCAAGGACCGCTGGCCGAGGAGCAGGTCGTCCTCGGTGACCTGGTGCGCAGTCCGGAGGAGCGTGAGCGGCGCCTGAAAGTTGTCCCGCTGCTGGTGCTACGCGGCGACGAGGCGACCCTCACCCCCGACGACGACATGGTGCTCGCCGCCGACGACGAGCTGCTGTTCGCCGGCGAGAGCTTCGCCCGTCGCGAGCTGGAGGGCACCATGGTGATCGACGCGGCGGCCGCGTACGTCTTGTCGGGCGATCACATCCCGTCGAGCTGGATCTGGCGGAAACTGTCCCGCAAGACCCCGACGCCTACCCGGTGAGTGAGCCCTTGGCGCGCCGCGCCCCGAGATCACTCGCGGCGTCGAGGTTCGAAGCGAAGACTGCGGTAGATCAGGTGGGGAACTCCCCACCCGATCTACTCCGCTGCGCGCTCGTCGGCCGAGTCGGACGGCCGAACCGTCAGCCGCAGGTCACGCCGGTGGCGTGCACCGGGCAGTAGCCGAACGGGTTCTTGTCGAGGTACTGCTGGTGGTAGTCCTCGGCGTAGAAGAAGTTGTCGAACGCCTTGACCTCGGTCGTGATCCGGCCGTATCCCGCCCGGTTGAACTCGACCTGGAACTCGTCGAACACCTTGTCCGCGGTCTCGGCCTGCTCGGGCGTCGTGGTGTAGATCGCCGAGCGGTACTGGGTGCCGACGTCGTTGCCCTGGCGCATGCCCTGGGTCGGGTTGTGGTTCTCGAAGAAGGTCTTGAGCAGCTGGGCATAGCTGACCCTGGCCGGGTCGTAGCTCACCTTGACGATCTCGGTGTGCCCGGTCCGCGCACTGCAGACCTCCTCGTACGTCGGGTTCTTGGTGAACCCGCCCGCATAGCCGACCGCGGTGTTCGTCACGCCCGGCGTCTTCCAGAACAGCTTCTCCGCGCCCCAGAAGCAGCCGAGTGCGAAGTACGCGACCTCGGAGCCGGCGGGAACGCTCTGCACCGGGATGCCGTAGACCTCGTGGAACGTGGGATCGGCCAGCACCTCGCGGTCGCGGCCCGGGAGCGCCTTCTCCGGCGCGATCAGGGTGGTCTTCATCTGGCTGAACAACATGGTGTCAGTCTGCCTCTCTGCGGGCGAGTCTTGAATCGCCCAGCGCTTACACAACACGTACGTCCGGGGCCGTGTTCCCGTGTTCGACGGGCTCGCTCGCAGGCTCAGCCCCGCTGCCGGGCTTGCAGCCGGATGGGGGCAGTTGGTACCGCATTCGCCCGCCCGGTCAGGCAAGTGCAGCGGGATCGGGGCAGTTGGCACCGCATTCGCCCGCCCGGTCAGGCAAGTGCAGCGGGATCGGGGCCGTTGGTACCCCATTCGCCCGCCCGGTCAGGCAAGTGCAGCGGGATCGGGGCCGTTGGTACCCCATTCGCCCGCCCGGTCAGGCAAGTGCAGGGGGATCGGGGCCGTTGGTACCCCATTCGCCCGCCCGGTCAGGCAAGTGCAGGGGGATCGGGGCCGTTGGTACCCCATTCGGATGACTGGGCGGGCATATGCGGGCCGTAAGCCCCAGATTCGGGCCCATGCGGATGACTCGGCGGGCAGATGGACGGATGAGACTTCGTCCAGCGACGCCAACCAGGGCAGCTGGCAGGGACGCCAGCCAGCGCGGCGGCCAAGACCGACCGCGGAGACGGCGGTGCAGTCCATCGTCGGACCGGCACGACCGCGTACGCTCGCAGTCGTGTCTGAACCCTCCGGCTTCTCCACCCGCGCCATCCATGCCGGCCAGGAGCCCGACCCGGCCACCGGCTCGGTGATCACGCCCATCTACGCCACGTCGACGTACGTCCAAGACGGTGTCGGCAACACTCGGACCGGCGGCTACGAGTACTCGCGCTCGGCCAATCCGACCCGGACGGCGCTCGAGGAGTGCATGGCGGCATTGGAGGGTGGGTCGAAGGGCTTCGCTTTCGCCAGCGGCCTGGCGGCCGAAGACACCCTGCTCCGGTCGATCTGCGATCCGGGCAGCCACGTGGTGCTGCCGCACGATGCGTACGGCGGCACGTTCCGGCTGCTCGACAAGGTGCACCGCCGGTGGGGGATCGTGGCCGATCCGGCACCGATCAGCGACCTGGCGGGCGTGGAACGGGCGATCCGGCCGGGCGAGACGACCGCGGTGTGGATCGAGACCCCGACCAACCCCTTGCTGGCCATCGCCGACATCGGCGCCATCGCCGACCTGGCCCATGCCGCCGGGGCGCTGGTCGTCGTCGACAACACGTTCGCGACGCCGTATCTGCAGCAGCCGCTCCAGCTGGGTGCCGATGTGGTGCTGCACTCGACCACCAAGTACTGCGGCGGGCACTCCGACGTGGTCGGCGGTGCGCTGGTGGTGAACGACGACGAGCTGGCCGAGAAGCTGAAGTTCCACCAGAACGCGATGGGCGCGATCGCCGGACCCTTCGACGCCTGGCTGGTGCTGCGCGGTCTGAAGACGCTGGCCGTACGGATGGAGCGGCACAGCGACAACGCCGAGCGGGTCGCGGAGTTCCTCGACGCCCATGCGAAGGTGGAGGAGGTCTTTTTTCCCGGACTCGACTCCCATCCGGGCCACGACCTGGCGAAGCGCCAGATGCGCCGGTTCGGCGGAATGGTGAGTTTCCGGGTCGGCGGCGGCGAGCAGCGGGCGCTCGAGGTCTGCGCCGGTACGAAGGTGATCACCCTGGGCGAGTCGCTCGGTGGCGTCGAGTCGCTGATCGAGCACCCCGGCAAGATGACGCATGCCTCGGTAGCCGGCACCGCGCTCGAGGTGCCGCCTGACCTGATCCGTCTGAGTGTCGGCATCGAGGACATCGACGATCTGATCGCCGACCTCGACCAGGCCCTCGCGAGCTGATCCAGCCGCCCGACCCCCACCCCGCGGGCTGATCCCGCCGGCCGACCCCGGACCCCGCGGGGCACCCGACTCCGCGCCAGCCCGCCCCCTCCCTCCCCCGAAAACTGGGCGCAAACAACAACTGAGAACGTTTCAAAACTGTTGTTTGCGACCACTTTCCGGGGCCGGGCACCAGGACACTCGGGCACACGACAGCGCGGGAAGGTGCGGCGGTCGGGCTCACCAGTTCTCGATGGAGGCCGTGAGAATCGCGGCGATGTCCTCCTCGGTAGGGGTCTTGGCGCAGGTGGCGAGCAGCCGCTGCTGCTTCATCGTGCCGGGTACGAGGTCGGGCACGTCCGCCTCGGTGTAGCCCACGCCACCGATCCCGTTCGGGATCCCGATCTCGCGCATCAGGTCCACGAGCACGCTCGGCAGCTGCTCGGCCGGGTCGGACACCTGCTCGGCATCCGGGCCGAGCAGCCGGGCCACCGTCAGGTGACGTTCCGGAGCGGCATCGAAACCGAACCGGAACGCAGCCGGCGCGGTCAGCGACACCGACATCCCGTGCGGCACCATCGGCTCCTCCTGCGGGTAGCCGGTCGGGCGGAATTCCTTCACCATCCCCGCGATCGGGTATGCGTTGGCGTGCGGGATGTGGACGCCGGCATTGCCGAACCCCATCCCGGCGAACGCTGCGGCCATCATCATGTCGCTGCGCGACTCGCGGTCTCCCTCGTGCACCGCCCGCCGGAACGATGTGGCCAGCAGCGTCATCGCCTTCTCCGACCAGATGTCCGACACCGGGTTGGCGCCGCAGTACGTGACCCGCTGCTCGGCGGTCTTGGCGTCGAAGTCCGCGTACCACTTTGCGGTGTACGACTCCGCGGCGTGGCAGAGGATGTCCATCCCTGCCGATGCGGTCACCTCGGGCGGCAGGGTCATGGTCAGTGCCGGGTCGATGATCGCCATGGTCGGCCGCAGCCGCCAGTGACTGATCCCGCTCTTCACCTTCATCGACAAGATGTCCATGATGCAGACGTTCGTGCTCTCTGCGCCGGTGCCGGCCGTGGTCGGCACGGCGAACAACGGTTTGAGCGGCCCCGGGGGCACCTGAGCCCGGCCGATCGGGGCGTTGAGGTGTCGCTGGCACCCCAGCCTCTCACCTCGCCGAAAACTGGTCGCAAACAACAACGACACGCCGTGGAAACCTGTTGTTAGTGACCACTTTTCGGGGACCGTGCGGATGCGCCGGGCTACTCCAGCCGCTGATCCAGCCCCTACTCCAGGCGCCAGTCGATCGGCTGCCCACCGGCCTGCTCCAGCATCGCGTTCGCCCGGCTGAAAGGGCGAGATCCGAAGAAGCCGCTCCGGGCCGACAGGGGAGAGGGATGGGCGCTGGCCACATACGGCACCTCGCCCAGCATCGGGATCAGTGACTGCGCGTCGCGGCCCCACAAGATGGCGACCAGCGGTCCGCCGCTCTCGACGAGCGCTTCGATCGCCCGCTGGGTGACCTTCTCCCATCCCTTCCCGCGATGCGAGGCGGACTTGCCCGGCTGCACCGTCAGCACCCTGTTCAGCAGCAGGACGCCCTGGCTGAACCACGGCGTCAGGTCGCCGGATCGGGCCGGTGGGATGCCGAGGTCGGTGTTCAGCTCGGCGTAGATGTTGTCCAGGCTGCGCGGCAGCGGACGTACGTCCGGCGCCACCGAGAAGGACAGCCCGACCGGGTGGCCGGGCGTGGGGTAGGGATCCTGGCCGACGATCAGCACGCGTACGTCCTCGAGCGGCCGGGTGAAGGCCCTTAGCACATGCGGTCCCGCCGGCAGATAGCCCCGGCCGGCGGCGACCTCGGCCCGCAGGAACTCACCCATCGCGGCGACGTCGCCCTCGACCGGCGACAGAGCAGCGGCCCAGTCGGCAGCGATCAGCTCAGAGAGAGGCTTCCGGCTCATCCACGATCTCCTTCCGTACGTCGCGTCCAGCGGGAGCCTCGCCGTCGGCGCCCGGTCGGCCCCGCGGCATCCGGAACGCGTTCAGCGCGGCCAGGATGCTCAGCGCGGCGCCCAGACCGAACGCGGCGCCATAGGAGATCTGCTCGGCGAGCAGCCCCGCCACCAGCGGGCCGATGATCGCGCCGATGTCGGAGCTCATCGAGAAGACCGCGATGGCCGTTCCGCCGCGGGCCCCGGCCGCGTCGCCGACTGCGGCCGCCGGCGCGGTGCCGAGAAAGGCGGCGGCGACCCCGTACGCCGACAGCGCCACGATCAGCCAGCCGATGTCCGGAGCGAACGGGACCGCCAGGATCGACAAGCCCGCAAGGAGGCCACCGCCGATCATGGCCGGTCGGCGCCCGACGGTGTCGACGAACTTGCCGGCCGGACCGACCGCAAGGGTCTGGCAGACCGCAGCGGAGGCGAACGCCGCACCGGTCCAGGTCGTGGGCCGGTGCAGTACCTCGACGACGAGCACCGGCACCAGCGCGGAGCGGACCCCGAACGACGTCCAGCCCTGCGAGAAGTTCGTCAGCAGCGCAGCCTGGTAGCGCGGATCGCGGAGCACGGTACGGAACGGTCGGAGGACCGGCTGCTCGCCGGTCGGCGGTGCGGCGTCGTGCCGGCGCAGGAGAACCAGACCCACCGTGCCCGCGACAGCCAGTGTCGCCGCGTAGAAGAAGAACGGCGCGGTCAGCGAGATGGCCGACAGCAAGCCGCCGATGGCCGGGCCGGTCATCCCACCGATCAGGAACCCGCCTTGGAAGAACCCCGAGGCGCGACCGCGCAGCTCCGGACCGACCGAGTGCAGCAGCAAGGTCATGGCCGAAACGGTGAACATGGCCGAGCCGATTCCGCCCACCCCGCGCATCACGAGCAGCTGCGGGTAGTTCTGGGCGATCCCCGCCAAACCGCTGGAAATGGCCACGATGTAGATACCGATGCTCAGCACGGCCCGTTCGCCGAACCGATTGATCAGCCGACCACAGAACGGGCTCGACGCCAGCCGCATCAGCGCGAATACCGAGATCACCGCGCCGACCTCGACCTGGCCGACCCCGAAGCTGCGCGCGAACACGGGCAGCACGGGGACCAGCACCCCGAACCCGACGGCGACGCAGAAGGCGATCAGGCCGAGCACGACGACATCGCGCGGCAGGCGAACTATTCGACGCCGCGTCGTGCCGACATCGACCCGCCGCCTGACCACCAGCACAGTCTGCCTGGTGAGACCGGGTTACCGTTGATCCGGCCGGTACACGACCAGCGCCGGACCGATCAGAGGAGCACCCGTGGCAGACCGCAAGACCTTCAAGGAGCGGATGGCCCAGTTTCGGGCGAACGGGCTGCCGATCGGCGAACGTCCCGGTCGCGATCGCCAAGGCGCCGGTCGTCACCGGACGGATCACCCGGAGCCGCCGGAGCCGGTGACCGTGCCAGCGGACGACTCCATCGACCTCGGCGACGACGTACCTGATGGTGATAGCCCGTCCGCCGAATCGCGCGGAAACGGTGCGTCCCGTGCGCTCGGCGCCGGCGCAGCAACGGTGCAAGCGACGTCCGCGCCGGTGCCACCCGAGATGATCATGGCCGTTCACACGCGAGACTCCAGCACCGGCGTCGCCCCGATCGTCGCCACCGACTCGTCCGAGTTCGATCGGGCCGTGCCGCGCGGGCTGCAGATCGCGGCGGCCTGGTCCTGGCGGGTGATCATCATCGCGATCATGCTGTACGGCCTCGGTCTCGGCTTCCGCTACGTCTCCGAGGTCGTCATCCCGGTCGCCGTCGCGATCCTGCTCGCCGCCATGATCGGGCCGCTCACCAACCGGCTCACCCGCTGGGGACTGCCGCGTGGCGCCGCCGCCGGCATCTCGGTGCTCGGCGGGATCCTGCTGATCGGCGGCGTACTGACCCTGATCGGGACCCAGATCGCCGGCCAGGCCAGCAGCCTCGGATCGAACGTGGTCTCCGGCTTCAACACCTTCGTCGAGTGGCTGCAGAACGGCCCGCTGCACGTCAGCTCGAGCTGGTTCAACCTCGACGAGTGGGGCAAGCGGGTGCAGAGCTTCCTGGCCGACAGCCAGGGCACCATCACGACGTACGCCTCGGAGTTCGGCTCCCAGCTCGGCCACTTCCTCGCCGGCATCGCGATCGTGCTGTTCTCGTTGTTCTACTTCCTCTACCAGGGCCGGACGATCTTCAGCTTCTTGCTGAAGTTCGTGCCGCATGCGGCCCGCGATCGGGTCGACCACGCCGCTCGAGGCGGCTGGACGTCACTGTCGCACTACGTCCGGGCCGTCATCCTGGTGGCGCTCGTGGACGCGATCGGCGTGCTGATCGGCGCGCTCATCCTCGGCGTCCCGCTGGCGCCTGCGCTGGCCGCGCTGGTCTTCATCGGAGCGTTCGTGCCGATCGTCGGCGCGTTCGTCTCCGGTTGTGTGGCCGTACTGGTTGCCCTGGTCGCGCTCGGCTGGGTGAAGGCCCTGATCATGCTGGCGATCATCATCGGCGTCATGCAGCTCGAGGGGCACGTGCTGCAGCCGTTCCTGCTCGGCCGCGCGGTCAAGCTGCACCCGCTCGCCGTGATCCTGGCGATCGCCATCGGCGTGATCATGGCCGGGATCGTCGGGGCACTGATGGCGGTCCCGCTGCTGGCGTACGTCAAGACGTTCGTCCAAGATCTCAACGAGTCCGCCGAGACCGGCCTCCAGCCACCCGCCCGCCAGTTCCGCTGACCGCGGGGCTGGGGGGGCGCGGGACCCTGGCCCGTACGCACCCATTTGCCAGCCCGGTCGTCCGAATGAGGTCCGGTTCGGGCTGACGCACCCCATTTGCCAGCCCGGTCGTCCGAGTGGGGTCGACGTGGATCCGGAAACCGCATCATTTGCCAGCCCGGTCGTCCGAGTGGGGTCGGTTCGGGGTCGTGGGCGGCGCGTTTGCCAGCCCGGTCGTCCGAGTGGGGCCCGTTCGGGGGCGTTGGTGGCTCGTTTGCCAGCCGGTCGTCCGAGTGGGCTTCGTGTGAGGCACCACCGGACACCGGCGCTGCGCGTCAGCGAGTGCAGGAGCGTTCGGTGAAACACGCTTCACCGTTTCACCGAACGTGACGAACGAGCTGACCTGAGGCGCAGCGCCGCAGCGGAGCGAGCCTGCGAGCGACGCAATCAGCTCAGGGCAGCGCCGCAGCGGAGCGAGCCTGCGAGCGACGCAATCAGCTCAGGGCAGCGCCGCAGCGGAGCGAGCCTGCGAGCTGCGCAATCAGCTCAGCGCAATCAGCTCAGCGCTGAGCCCTTCTTGTACGTCTTGTACGACTCGTTCCAGTCGCCCCAGCCGTTGTCGATCGTCATATGCCGGCTGCTCCCGGTGAAGACCACCGGGTCACCGATCAGCGTGTTGTTCATCAGCCAGGCGGCATTGGCGGTGCTCATACCGGTGCAGCCGTGGCTCGCGTTCGTCCGGCCGAAGTAGCCGGCGTTCCACGGCGCGGAGTGCAGGAACTCTCCGGAGTTGGTGATCCGCATTGCGTACGCGACGTTGAGGCTGTAGTCCTCCTTGGCGCCGATCATCTCGTTGGTCATCTTCTTGTTGTACTCATGCGACATGATCAGCTTGGTGCCGCTGCGGGTCTCCCAACCCTGCTTACCGCCGCTGACGTAGATCGTGCGGACCTTCTTGCCGTTCTTGTAGACCTTCGCTGTGTCGGACCTGAGGCTGATCTTGATGACCATCGAGCGACCGACGGTGAAGTTGGTGCTGGCCGAGTTCTGCCCATAGATGCCGTTCCCGGCGCTGACTCCGTTGACATCTGCCTTGACCGACACCTTCGTACCGGCCTTCCAGTACTTCGCCGGGCGGTAGCGAACCTCGGTCGAGGAGAGCCAGTGCCAGCTACCGGTCTGCTTCGGGACGGTGGTGACGTGCAGGTTCTTCTCGATCGACTTCTTGTCCTTGACCGGAACGTCGAAGGTCAGCACGACGGGCATGCCGACGCCGACCTTGCTGTTCTTCAGCGGGTAGAGAGTGGGGAACGTCTGCTGCTGCAGGCTCAGGTTGGCGGTCTTGAAGCTCGACTTGGTGGTCGTCGCCGTTCCGTCGCTCGCCGCGGTGCCGGTCATCGACAGGGTGTACGTCGACGAGGGCTCCAGTCGACCACCGGCGGCCCACGATGTCTTCTGCGCGTTCAGCGTGCCGCCGACCCTGCCAGAGATCTTGTTGCCCTTGGCGTCGGTCCCCTTGTACGTCAGCTTGACGCCTTTCAGGGTGCCCTCACTTGCCTTGACCGCGACCAGCGTGTCGACCTTCACCTTGCCGGCGCCATCAGCGACGTTGGCGGTCATCACGACCGGCTTCGCCTCAGGTGTCGGCGTGCTGCTCGGTCCGGAGGTCGTGCTGCCGCCGGAGGACCCGGAGGCACTTGTCTGGGCCTGTGGAGTGGTGGCCGCGGGAGCCGTCCCACACGCGGCGGTGAACGCGAGCAGCGCGACTGTCGCGAGCGCTCCCGCCATCGTCAGAGGCGACTTCTTGACCGACATGAACCGACCACTCCTGGTGCTAGCTGCGTATGCCGCCCTGGCGCCTGCGCGACCCGACGACGACCGGACTCGACGGGGGCCGAGCGGTCCAGAGTTCGTCGGTCTGCTATAGGCAGACGACATCCCCCTCAATAATGTGCCATCCCAAACGGCCATTTTCCTAATGGAGCGCCGTGGGTGTGACCGAACTGGCACCAAACTCGTCGGGGTCAGCGTCGGAACACTCCCTGGTGTTCCTGACGCTGCCGCCGACGATCTGGTTCAGTGCGCGGCCGCAGTGAGCGCGGCCGGGTCTTCGGTGGCGCTGTCCGCGGTGGCGCTGTCTTCGGTGGCGCTCGCGGCACTCGGCGGTACCGCCCGTCCCTGGAGTTCCTTCTCCTTCATCGTCAGCGCGATGATGAAGGCCACCGCCATGAACGGCACGGCGATCAGGAACACATCGTCCATCGAGCGGGTGAACGCCTCCAGCACCCAGCCCTTGACCGGCTCGGGCAGTGCCTGGATGGCGGTCACGTCGTTCACCGACTGCGAGGCGCCGGACATCTGGGACTGGGCCTGGGCCGGTACCACCTCGGCCAGGTGCCGGGTGAGCCGGGTGTTGAGGATGGCTCCGAACAGGGCCACGCCGATCGCGCCGCCCATCGAGCGGAAGAAGGCGACCGACGCGGTGGCCACGCCCATGTGCTTGCGCTCGACGCTGTTCTGGACGGCGGTGACGACGACCTGCATGGTGAGGCCGAGGCCGAGGCCGAACGCGAACATGATGAGCGCCACGGTCCAGTACGGCGTGTCCACGGCCAGGTTCGAGAAGCCGAACAGAGCCAGGCCCACGATCAGCGCGCCGGCGATCGGCATCCACTTGTAGCGACCGGTGCGGGACATGATCTGGCCGCCGCCGATCGAGGTGGTGAACATGCCGACCACCATCGGGAGCATCGCGAGGCCGGACTCGGTCGCGCTCATCCCCTTGACCGCCTGCAGGTAGATCGGCATGTAGATCAGGCCGCCGAACATCCCGACGCCCATGATCATCGCGAACAAGATGTTGGAGTCGAACGTCCAGTGCTTGAACAGCTCGAGCGGCAGGATCGGCTCCTTGGCGCGGCTCTCGACCAGGACGAACAGTCCGGCCAGGACGACCATCATGACGAGCAGGAAGATTCCCGTTGCCGACGTCCAGCCCTTCTCGGGACCGGCCCAGCTGAGGTACAGGATGAGGCTGGTCACCGAGCCGACGATGGTCGCCGCACCGAGGTAGTCGACCGAGGCGTTCCGCGGAACGTGATGCAGCTTGAGGGCGAAGGACGTGACGACCAGCGCCGCGATACCGATCGGCAGGTTGATGAAGAAGATCCACTGCCAACCCAGGTGGTCGGTGAACAGGCCGCCGAGCAGCGGACCGGCCACCGACGAGACGCCGAAGACCGCGCCGAACAGGCCCTGGTAGCGACCCCGCTCACGCGGCGGGATGACATCGCCGATGACGGCCAGCGCCAGGGACATCAGACCACCGCCACCGAGGCCCTGGACGGCTCGACCGGCGATCATCACGTCGATCCCGGAGACGCCGAGCGCCTCGGAGATCGGCAGTGCGAAGCCGCAGATCAGCGAACCGATCAGGAAGACGACGATCGCGGCCTGGAAGATCGGACGCCGACCACGCAGGTCGGAGATCTTGCCCCAGAGCGGGGTCGCAGCGGTCGAGGTGAGCAGATAGGCCGTGACGACCCAGGACAGCTTGCCGAGGCCGCCGAGCTCGGAGGTGATCTTCGGCAGGGCGACGCCGACGATGCTCTGATCCAGCGCGGCCAGGAACATGCCGGCCATCAGGCCGCCCATGATGACGAGGATCTGGCGATGGCTCATGTAGTCACCGGTCGGCGTCAGCTCCGCGGCGTGCGGGGGAGCGGGCGGCGCATCGGACAGTGTGGTCGAGTCGTCGGCCAGCGCCCGCCGCGGTGCTGTTTGTTGCTTGGTCATGCGTTCTCCTGCGGAGCGTTGGTGGTGTCGATGTCGCTCACGAACCGCTCGAGCAGCCGAGCGAGCTCGGTGACATCTTCGGCGGGCCAGTCCTGGAGACCGGCGGTGAGCAGAGCGCGGCGTTGCGCCATGGCGGAATGAAGTCGATTGCGACCGGCGTCGTTCAGCTCCACGAGCTGGGCGCGGCGGTCTTCCGGGTCGGGCGTACGGCCGACGAGACCGGTGCGTTCCAGCTGAGTCACGTGTCGCGAGACGGTGGAGGTGTCGAGATTGGCGTGACTGGCCAGCTCGGTCACCCGCAGCGCTCCCATCTTGGCCAGGGTCTTCAGCATCCAGAAGCTGCCCGGATCCAGGTCATCCCCGGTCACCCGCTGCCTGATCAGCCTCCCGATGGAGTGGATCGCCCCGATGACCGAGTCGACCGCGGGACTCGCGGTTTCCTCGACGGGTGAAGTTTGTTGCATGACGCAAGCATATATCTATTTGCATGCTGCAAGCAAATGAGATCTGGCTCACTGCTGTCCCCAGCTCCGACGCGGGTGCTCGACCCGCAGCCCCAGCCCACCTTCCCGAAAACTGGGCGCTAACAACATCGACACGCCGGTAAGAGTTGTTGTTTGGGCCCACTTTTCGGTTGTGTGGGAGGAGAGGAACAGGAACCGCCGGGCGACGTGGCCGCCAGGCCCGGTTCAGCGATCTGCGCGGACGAGAAAGCGGTGGGTGACGGCAGGAATTGGACGCACGCGGGCTTGATCGTGGAGCTGGCGGAGCCTCGGTACTGCCTGCTCCAGGTCGAGGTCCCAATAGGCCCAGGGGAGACTGCGGACGTACGCAATCAGGGCGGCGATGTCGGTGAACTCGCTGAGTGCGCGCTCCTCGCGGACGTCGATGATCCGCCAACCGACCGCCTCCAGCTGGGCCACCGCGACGCCTGCATCCCAGCTGGGCCCGTCGATCGGCAGGTCGAACAAGGATCGGACCGAGGCCTCCTCGTTGCTGCCGACCTGCTGGGTGAGGAAGCTGCCACCGTCGCTGATGATCCGTCGGACGTCGGTGGGGTCGTACGCCTCGTGCCGGCTCAGCACAAGGTCGAACACGGAGTCGGCGAACGGCAACGCCGGCCGGCGTTCGCCGTCGGAGAGGCCAGTGCCCGGCTGTTCGTCGCCGGGATGGGCCACGTTGTCGCTGCTGCTCGACGCCTGCACCAGGTGCACGCCGAGTGGGCGCAGCGTATCGACGGCGGCCGGAATGGTCGGCGGCCACGGCTCGTACGCCACCGTCAGCGGAGGAAGCGGCGCGAGACCGGCGAGGACGCCGCCCTCACCCGTGCCCATGTCCAGAAGGCGGGTCGCGCCGGGTAGCAGCGGACGTACGACGTCGGACCAGTCCCATGAGATCAGGCCGGGCCGGTAGCGCTCGGTGAGGAAGCCGGCTCCCCAGAACGCTTCGACGTCGACCGACAGGCCCTCGTTCAGTAGCGACTCGAACTCCACTCACCGCACTTAACCAGGTGCACTCCGCGGCCCGCTCGGGCACTGTTGTGCGCGGCCCGAACACGAGATGAGGGAGGTGGGCCATGGAGAAGATCACCGACAAGCTGCTCAACTGGGCATCCCTCCTGGATGAGCGCACCCGATCCCAAGCTGTGCGTACGTCGACCATGCCCTTCGTCTACCCGCACCTCGCGCTGATGCCGGACGCGCACCTCGGCAAGGGAGCCACCGTTGGTTCGGTGATCCCGACGCTGCGGGCGGTCATGCCGGCCGCAGTCGGGGTGGACATCGGTTGCGGGATGATCGCGGTCCGGACCGAGTTCATCGTCGACGACCTGGCCGGTCGGCCGCTGGCTCCGCTGCGCCAGTCCATCGAGCGGGCCGTCCCGCTGTCGGCCGGCGGTCGGAACCAGAAGCTGACCGCGACCGCAACCGCCCGGGTCGCCGAGCTGGAGGCTGTCCCGGACGTCGAGCCGGAGCGCTATCTGGCGCACTGGCGGGAGCAGCTGGGCAGCCTCGGATCGGGGAACCACTTCATCGAGGTCAGCGGAGACGAAGCGGATCGGGTATGGCTGTTCCTGCACTCCGGATCTCGCGGAGTCGGCAACAAGATCGCCCAGCATCACACCGAGGTCGCCCGCGGTCTGATGGAGCGCTACTGGATCTCGCTGCCCGATCCCGACCTCGCCTACCTGGTCGAAGGCACGGACGAGTTCGAGACGTACGTCCGCGAGCTCCGCTGGGCGCAGTCGTTTGCGCTGCTGAATCGCGAGGAGATGATGGACCGGGTCGTCGGCTGTCTGGCGGAGTTCCTGGGACGCGAGGTGGTCGAGCTGGAGCGGATCAACTGCCACCACAACTTCACCCAGCTGGAACGGCACTTCGGCCGGGAGGTGTGGGTCTCCCGCAAGGGGGCGATCGAGGCGCGGGTGGGTCAGCCGGGCCTGATCCCGGGTTCGATGGGCACGGCGTCGTACGTCGTCAGCGGCCGCGGCTACCCGCCGGCGCTGCACTCCGCACCGCACGGGGCCGGCCGGGCCTACTCGCGGACGGCGGCTCGCCGCACCTTCACCCACGAGCAGCTGCGGGCGGCGATGGTGGGGATCGAGTTCCGCGACTCCGAGGCGTTCCTGGACGAGATCCCGGCGGCCTACAAGGACATCGACCAGGTGATGGCCGACGCGTCGTCGCTGGTCGAGATCCGCCACACCCTGCACCAGCTGGTGAACGTCAAGGGCACCTGACCCCTGCCGGCCCGCCCCGGCTCCCGGAAAAGTGGTCGCAAACAACATCGACACGCCGACAGTTGTTGTTGTTTGCGCCCACTTTTCTTATTGGTCCAGCTCGGCTCTTGGCTGGGCCCCCGGTTGGCGGTTGACTTTCGGCACCTGCGAACCAAGGGGAGGCATGAGGCGGACGGGACAGCGATGGCTTCTGGTCGTGCTGGCGGCCCTGATCGTTGCGGCGGGCTGTACGGGCCGGTCCGACGAGCATCGCGAACCGCCTCCGCCACCGCAGGTGTTCCTACCGATCGCGGACCGGAGCGAGACGGGGAACTCCGAGTACCTGGCTGACGTAGCGACCGACGGAGCCACGGCGGTGATTGTCGGTGCCGTGCACAACGGGGTGATCTTTCCCACCTTTCGGGTGTCCCGCGACGCGGGTGCGACCTGGCAGGAGGGCCGACTCGACGACGGATCGGCAGCTGCCACCCGGGCCGGTGCGGACGAGCAGGTCGGGCGGGTCGTCCGTCTGCCGGGACGCTGGTACGCGATCGGACACTCCAACGACAAGGTGCTCGCCTGGGACAGTGTCGACGGGCAGGTCTGGCGTCGGATCGAGCTCGATCGGCGCGTGCTCGACCCGGACACCGACGGGGTGGAAGAGCTGACCGTGGTCGGCAGCAGCCTCGTGGCGGTCGGATCGCGCACACCCGCCGGAGGTGCGGCGCGGCCGATGGCTTGGACGAGCGCCGATGGGACAGTATGGGCGGCGAGTCCGATTGCGGGCATGGGTGAGCTGCGCGGTGTCGCAGCTCGCGGACCCGTCGTCGTTGCTGCCGGATCTGACGACGACACCTTCCTGGTCGCGCGTTCGGCCGACTCTGGTCGGACCTGGCAGCGGGCAAGCCAGGTCCCCACACCGAGCGGAGACTCGGATTTCCGTCGCGAGTTCTCCGACGTTGCGGCCGGCCCGAACGGATTCGTCGCGGTAGGCGACGCCTGGACCACCAGGTACGTGCCGATCGTCTACCGATCCGCCGACGGACGGCAGTGGCACCAAGTCGGCTCGGGTGCCATCGGCTCGGCAGGCAGCTCGTCCGCCGACCTGGTCGCCGCCTCCGACAGCGAGGTTTTCGTCGCCACCTCGGTCACGGAGTCGCGCGATGGCGTCAGAGGATGGCTGCTCGACGGAGCCCGTTGGTCGGAGGTTGCTACTCCGCCGACCAGCGGGACGGGGCGGGCACAGGGCATTTCCTGGGTCCTCCGCTCGGTTGCCCCGAGTCGCGCCGGGTGGCTGGTCCTGGTGCAGCGCCAGGCGAACAGCGGGCTCAGCAGCGAGATCTGGAGGTCGACCAGCGCAAACGGTCGACTGACGCGTGTTTCTGCTCCTTGGTCGGGTGACACCCGACCCCTGGTGGTGCCCTTCGCGCTGACCACGGCCACGAACCAGCTGATCGCCGGCGGAACGAGTCAGGGTCTGCCTGTGGTCTGGGCGGGGGACTCATCGGGGCTGGCTTTCGGTCCGCCCGAGCCCGTTTCGACGACCGTTGGCGACGGACTGGACGGCCTCGCGAGCTCCGGTGACCAGCTCTTGGCCTTCGGTACACACCAGAGGGGGGCCAACGGCACGGTCGCAGTGACGTGGCTCCGCTCAGGTTCGGGTGCGTGGTCTCGGGGTGGACTGCCGACGTTCCAGACCAGCATGTCGGACTACGCATACAGCCGGATCGCGGCGGTGGCCAACATCGGCAAGCGCTGGTACGCGGTCGGCGAACGAAGTGACAACGGCTCGGCCAACGTCTCGGCCCTGATCTTCTCATCGACCGACGGAAGGTCATGGGTCGCCGGCACGGCGGCGAAGGTCAGCCGTCGGGCCACCGACGGTGGGTACGAGCTGAGCGACCTGTCGGGCTCGGACAATGTGAGCCGCCGGACGACCGCGATCACCGGCACGTCCCGCGGGCTGGTTGCGGTGGGTTCCACCGGTACGGACGACGCTCCTTCCGCCGCGACGTGGCGCTCGGCGAACGGGAAGGTCTGGAGCCTGACGCCGCTGCCCGCAGCTGGGTTCCAACGGTCGCAGGCCTCGGCGGTGAGCAGTCGCGGGTCCAGAACCGTCGCGGTAGGTGTGGGGTGGCGACCAGGGTCATCGAAGGCGGTTCCGCTGAGCTGGCTGTCCGACGACGATGGTCGGTCGTGGCGGACGATGCGGGTCGCCGAGGATCAGGTCGACCCCGCCGTGCTCCAGCTGGCCTCCACCACGTCCCACTTCGTGATCGTCGGACTTCGTACGGGCGGATCGCCCGAGCCGCTCGCGTGGAAGTCGGACGACGGGACGTCCTGGCGGTCCCTGGAGCTGGCCGGCACGGCGCCCATTGACGCCGAGGGCGTCACGCTGACCGGCGTCATCGGGGTCGGTTCAGACCTGGTCGGTCTGCTTTCCCGGTCTGCCCTGTCGGGCACCGAAACCACGCTCCATCGTCAGACCGTGGGCTAGCAGCTCCCGAAGGTGGGCGCGAACAACATCGACACGCCGACAGCTGTTGTTGTTTATGCCCACTTTCGGGGATGGCGCGGCGGACTGGCGGGGACCGGCGGGCCGGGCGTACGAACGTGGAGGTCAGGGTTCACCCTGAAATAGAAAGTTGACCTTTCGTTCTGGAAAGAGTCGCTTTACATTTGGTGCATGACCACTACGCCCGACATGTCTATCATCCTCCAGGACCTGGCCGCCGGCCGGATCGACGCCGCTGAAGCGGCCCGGCGCATCGACGCCCTCAGCGTGAACAACGTCGAGCCACAGCCCGCGCAGGACGCCGATGCGCAGACCCACGATCGGGCAGAACCGACGAACGAGGACCTGGCCGCTGCGACCGCCGCCGACTCGATCAGTAGCGACGCCTGGGCTACGCAGACCGACCGCCCGCAGTCGACCACGTTCGGCACGGACCCGTTTCCGAGCGCGGCTACCGCCGGCGCGAGCGCGAGCGCACCCAGCGATCCGATCCGCGAGGAACCGACGACGACCGTCCCGCCGCGCAAGCCCGGCAGTGGCGGCGTCACCAAGATCAGCGTTCGCGCGGTCGGTCGCCGGGTCAGGATCATCGGCGAGACCACCGTGGCCACGATCTCCGCGGACGGCCCTCATGTGCTGCGCCGCAACGGCTCGGTCCTCGAGGTCTCCAGCGACGGTGAGATGGGTTCGTCTTTGGACGGCTTCTCGATCCTCCGGGCGCCGAGGAACCTCGACGACATCCGTGCCCTCGGCCTCGGCAAGGAGCTGTTGATCAAGGTCAACCCCAACATCGTCGTCGACGTCGAGGTAACAGCCGGCAGCCTCAACACCGAGCGGGTGCCACACCTCGGGAAGGTCCGGGTGACTGCGGGTGGCGCGAAACTGCTCGACGTGCGCGAGATCAACGACGCTCTGATCCAGGCCGGTTCGGCCACGATCAAGGGCGCCATCAGCGTCGGGCGCTCGCGGGTCCGAGCAGAGTCGGGCTCGCTTTCCATCCACCTGGCCGACGACTCCAACGTCACGGTCACCGGCGACGCGCAGCTCGGCAAGGTCAGCTGGACCGGCGGACAGGGGCACAACGGCACCGTCGACGAGGTCGTGATGGGCAACGGCAGTGCCAGGCTCGAAGTCGAGGTCGTGATGGGTCACGCGCAGGTCCGGCTGGGCTCGGCGCAGCAGGCCGAGGCCGGAGTGTGATGTCGCAGCGCATCTCATCCGGCCCACTCGACGGTGAGCAGCACGAGCACCGAGCACCCAACGACTGCCCGGTGTGCGGCGAGCATCTGTCGGTGACCAGGCTCGGTTGCACGTCCTGCGGGACGGAGCTGGCCGGCATGTTCGCGTCCTGCCCGTTCTGCTCGCTCGGGCAGAAGGACCTGGACCTCCTGCGGGTCTTCCTCACCTCCCGAGGCAACATGCGGGAGGTGGAGAAGCACCTCGGGGTGTCGTACCCGACCGCGCGGCAACGATTCACTGATGTGCTCGTGAGGCTCGGGCTGGTCGACGAGCCGGCGCCACCGGTGCGAACGCGCGAGCAGATCCTCGCCGACGTCGCGAGTGGTGCAGTCACGCCGGAGGAGGCTGAGCGCCTGCTGACCGCGGTCGCGGGCTGACGCCTGGTCCTTCGACAGGCTCAGGGCACGTTCTGACTGGTCCTTCGACAGGCTCAGGGCATTTGCTGACTGGACCCTTCGACAGGCTCAGGGCACACCTGCTGACTGGGCGGCCCTTCGACAGGCTCAGGGCACACCTGCTGATTGGGCGGCCCTTCACAGGCTCAGGCGCACATCGGGACGGGCGGCACGGCCCGATCGGCTTACGACCGGTACGCCTCGACCGTCACGACCGTGACGTCGATGGACTTGCCGTTGGGGGCGACGTAGGAGACTGCGTCGCCCTTCTTCTTGCCCAGGATCGCCGCCCCCAGCGGGGACTGGGGACTGTAGACATTGACATCGACAGAGGCATCGAGGCCGAGCAGCTCTCGGGACCCGAGGACGAAGGTGTCGGTGTCGGTCTCGTCGCCGTCGAAGGCGATGGTGACCTGGGTGCCCGGCGCGACCTCATCTGCGTTCGCCGGCGCCTCGCCGACCTGGGCGCGGCGCAGCATGTCGGCGAGCTGGCGGATCCGGGCCTCCTGCTGGCCCTGCTCTTCACGGGCGGCGTGATAACCGCCGTTCTCGCGGAGGTCACCCTCGTCACGGGCTTGGGCGATCTTCGCCGTCACCTCGGCGCGCCCGGGTCCGGACAGATGATCCAGCTCGTCGGAGAGCTTCTGGTACGCCTCCTGGGTCAACCAGATGACCTGCTGCTCGGTTTCAGACATTCGAACAGCGTAGCAACGCCGACGACGCGCGTCAGCCTCCGCTCGTGCAGCCCTTGGCGACGGCGGTGGTGGCCCGACGCAACGTGACGATGGTCTTGTCGATATTGGTCAGCGTCTGCTGACCAGGAGGAACGGCCACCTCCAGCTCGCCGACAGTCTCGAAGTCGCTCGCTTGGGCGATGACTCGACACGTCGCAGGGATCGAGGGATCTCGGCGTTCCACGGTCACGACGACGGAGATGGTCTGGTCGTCCTTGACGACGTACGAGGCGATCTGGGCGTCGACCTGCGGCGTCGCATACACCAGTCCGGCCCAGATCAACCAGCCGAGACCCAGCGCCGCCACGACGCCGACCCCGACGATGACGACCGGCCGGGGCAGCCGGGATCGTGGGTATCGCCGCCGCAGTCGCTCCGCGGCCTCGGCACTGGGGGCCTGGGTACTGGGGGCCTGGGTACTGCGAGCCTGGGCACCGCGCTGGGTGGCACCGCGCTGGGTGGCACCGCGCTGCTCGGCCTCGTTCACGCCGCCCATTGTGCAGGACAAGCCGCAAGGTGAACCTCGTCGTGGAGGCGCGTCAGCCTGTGGGCAGATCAGGGAACGAGGCAGGAGAGCCGCGAAGCGAGCGAGACGGGCGCTGGAACTGTCGCCGGAGCGTGGCAGCATGAAGCCATGGCGGGTCCGGCTCTGAGGGTGGATCGCAGCGGGGAACCGCTGCGGCTGCTGCACGTCCACGCGCACCCCGATGACGAGTCGAGCAAGGGTGCGGCTACGACGGCGAAATATGTCGCCGAGGGCGTCGAGGTGATGGTCGCGACCTGCACCGGTGGGGAGCGCGGATCGATCCTCAATCCAGCCATGGACCGCCCCGATGTGCTCGCCAACATCGCCGAGATCCGGAAGCAGGAGATGGATCGCGCCCGCGAGATCCTCGGCATCGAGCAGGTGTGGCTGGGCTTCGTCGACTCCGGGCTGCCTGAGGGCGACCCACTGCCGCCACTTTCACCGGGGTGCTTCGCCACCGTCGATCTCGAGGTCGAGGTCGCCGCCCTGGTCCGGGTGATCCGCGAGTTCCGTCCGCACGTGATGACGACGTATGACGAGAACGGCGGCTACCCGCACCCGGATCACATCCGCTGTCACGAGGTCTCGGTCGCCGCGTTCGAGCAGGCCGGGGATCCGGAGGCGCTCCGTGAGTTCGGACCGGCGTGGCAGGTGCAGAAGCTCTACTACCACCTAAGCGGCAACCGTGACCGGTTCGAGGCCCTGGATGCGGCGATGATCGCCCGAGGTGGCGAACCGCAATATGTCGAGTGGCTCCGCCGCTGGCCGAAGGACCGTGCGTCGCGGCCATTTGCGGTGACCCGCGTGCCGTGCGCCGAGTACTTCGCCATCCGCGATCACGCACTGCTCGCCCATGCGACCCAGATCGATCCGGAAGGCCATTGGTTCAGCGTGCCGCTCGAGGTGCATCAGCAGGTCTGGCCGACCGAAGACTACGAGCTCGTCACCAGCCACGTCGACGTCGAGCTGCCGGAGGAGGACCTGTTCGCCGGGATCGCCGTCGCTGCCGAGCTGGTCTCGGCGGGTACAGTCCGAGAAGAGGAGAGCGCATGAACTTGTCGAGGGGGTGGCGCGGATGAACCCGGCACTCGTCTTGTTGGACGTCGACCCGGGCATCGTCAAGCCCGGCTGGACGGCTCTGCTGGTGACCGTTTTCATCGGTGCAGCCCTGCTGCTGCTCTACTTCAGTCTGCGCCGACAGGTTCGCAAGATCGACTCCGATCTGCCCTATTCCGACGAGGTCGACGGGGCGGCTGCCGGAACTGCCGAGCCCGCGCCACCCGCCCCCGACATCACGGGTAAGAAGCGCAGCCCTAGCAGTAAGAGCGACACCGCCAAGAAGGGCTGAGCTGGCAAGAAGAGCTGAGCTGGCAAGACCGAAGCCGTGCTCTCGACAAGCTCAGGGCTCAAAGGTGCGCCCAGCCTGTCGAAGCGCTATCGAGTCGGTGCTCGGAAGGTCAGACCGGCCACTCCAGCCGCCGGTAGGCGGCATCCCAGAACATCCACTCGTACCGCGCGGTTGCCGTGAAGTGGCGTAGGCACCGCTCTCGTTCGGCGGCACCGAGATCCGCGCCGAGCCGGTCGGCGGCGGTCAGCACCAGGTTGACGATCGCGTCGAACTCCGGCGAGCCGTAGGTGGAGATCCAGCGGGCGTACAGCGGATCGGGTGAGGATCGTGCCGTCAGAAGATGCCCGATCTCGCGATAGATCCAGTAGCAGGGCAGCACCGTGGCGACGGCCTCGGCATACGAGCCGGTAGCGCAGATCGCGGTCAGATAGGACATGTACGCCGTGGTGACCGGCCCCGACCCGGCGGCGTCGACGTCCGCCGAGGTCAGGTCGAGGTCGCCGAGCAGCCCGGCGTGCAGGTCCCGCTCGACCGCGATCGCGTTGGCGGCATGACCGGCGAACATGGCGACCTCGTCCTCGTGGTGGGCGCGGGCTGCGGTCAGCGCCAGCGCTCGGGAGTAGTCGCGAAGATAGTGGCTGTCCTGGACGATGAAGTAGCCGAAGCACTCCTTCGGCAAGGTTCCGTCGGCCAGGCCGGTGATGAACGGGTGAACACCGATCGCGTCGTAGATCGGGGCGGCCGCGTCCCACAGCTGCTGGCTGAACGTGGATGGCGTGCTCATGGGCCACGTGTCTACCAGCGGGCGGCCGTCGGCGACCGTGCGGGCGGCCGTCGGCCACACTCGGCCGGTCAGGTGACTGGGCAGCGCCACTGCCGTCCCGATCGCTCTGCCCCGCGCGGGCCTCGGCCCGGCCGAGACAATGCGCAGACGCAATCATGGTCTGGTGAACCGTCTTGCGTCTGCGACCAGCCCCTATCTCCTCCAGCACGCGGACAACCCCGTCGACTGGTGGGAGTGGGGACCGGATGCGTTCGCCGAAGCTGAGCGGCGCGGCGTCCCGGTGCTGTTGTCCGTCGGCTATGCGGCCTGCCACTGGTGTCACGTGATGGCGCACGAGTCGTTCGAGGATGACGGGACGGCGGCCGCGATCAACGACCGGTTCGTGCCGATCAAGGTCGATCGCGAGGAACGGCCCGACGTCGACGCCGTCTACATGCGGGCCACCCAGGCGATGACCGGTCAGGGCGGCTGGCCGATGACGGTCTTCCTGACCCCGGACCGACGGCCCTTCTATGCGGGAACGTACTTCCCGCCGGCTCCTCGACACGGCCTTCCCGGTTTCGGGCAGGTGCTGGGCGCCATCGCAGACGCCTGGCGGGACCGCCGGGACGAGGTGGTGACCAGCGCCGGCGAGATCGCCCGGCAGCTCGCCGCCGAGGCCAGGCCGGAGTCGCTCAGCGGGGAGGTGGCCGATCCCGACCTGGACGGCGCGGTCGCGATCCTGCAGCGGGAGTACGACGCCGAGCGCGGAGGGTTCGGCGGAGCACCGAAGTTCCCGCCGTCGATGGTGCTCGAGGCGCTGCTGCGAATCGGCACCGGCGACGCGACGGCGATGACCGCCGCCACCCTGGAGGCGATGGCGCGGGGCGGCATCTGCGACCAGCTGGGCGGTGGATTCGCCCGCTACAGCGTCGACGCCGGCTGGGTGGTGCCGCACTTCGAGAAGATGCTGTACGACAACGCGCTGCTGCTCGGGGTCTACACGCACTGGTGGCGGCGCTCCGGCTCGTCACTGGCCCGCGACGTGGTCGAGGAGCTGGTCGGTTGGTTGCTGCGCGAGATGCGTACCGCGCAGGGCGGGTTCGCCGCCAGCCTCGACGCCGACTCCCTGGACGACGAGGGCCACCCCCACGAGGGCGCGTACTACGTCTGGACGCGCGACCAGCTGGTCGCCGAGCTCGGCGAGCCGGATGGCCTGTTCGCCGCCGAGACGTTCGGCGTGACGCCCGGCGGCACCTTCGAGGGCGGTTCGTCGACGCTCCGACTGGTCGGTGACCCGGAGCCGGACCGGCTTGCGGACGTACGTCGCCGGTTGCTTGCTGCCCGGGCCCGGCGCTCCCGGCCGGGCCTCGACGACAAGGTCGTGGCTGCGTGGAACGGCTGGTTGATCGACGCGTTGGCGGTGGCCGGGATGGTGTTCGAGCGACCCGCGTGGGTCGCCGCCGCGACGGAGGCGGCCGAGCTGATCTGGCGGCTGCACTGGGACGGTGCTCGACTGCGCCGCACGTCCCGGGTTGGTGTGGTCGGCGATGCTCCCGGCATCCTCGAGGACTACGCGGCGCTCGCCCAGGCGTTTGTCCGGCTGGCCGCCGTCCATAGCGACTCGACTTGGTCGGATCGCGCCCGAGCCCTGGTCGCGGTGATCGAGGAGCAGTTCGACGACGGCGACGGCGGCTACTTCGACACCGCTGCCGACGCCGAGGCGCTGTTCACCCGACCTGCCGATCCGACGGACAACGCCACCCCGTCGGGCCTCAGCGCCACGGTGCACGCACTTCGGGCGCTGGCCGAGTTCACCGGTGAGGATGCGTACGCAGAACGGGCCGATCGGGCGGCCGCGGGCGCGGGAAGGCTCGTCCGGGGAGCTCCGCGATTCGCAGGCTGGCTGCTGGCCGACGCAGTCACCCGGCTGCGGCAGCCACCCGTGCAGGTCGCCGTTGTCGGACCGGTCGATGCGCCGGAAGCGAGAGCGATGCTGACTGCCGCCTACCGCTCGGCGCCGGGCGGCTCGGTGATCGTGGCGGGCTCGCCGGACGCTGCCGGACTGCCGCTGCTGGCGGATCGGACCATGATCGGGGGGCAGCCGACCGCGTACGTCTGTCGGCACTTCGTCTGCAAGCTGCCAGTCACCACGCTCGCGGACCTGGAGGCCCAGCTCGCCGGCGACTGACGCCACCCGCCCCCGACTGACGTCCCCACCCCCGAGTGACGCCACTGCCCCCGACTGACGCCCCCGGCCCTTCCCGACCGCCCCTCCGTTCCCGGAAAGTGGTCACAAACAACAACGACACGCCGACGAGAAGTGTTGTTTGCGCCCACTTTTCGGGGACGTGGGGACCGGGGGACGAGACCTGTGATCAGGTGTCCGTGCGAGTGATCAGGTGTACGTGACGATCGAGATCGCGATGTAGTGGCAGATGAATGCAGCGATGGTGAACGCGTGGAAGATCTCGTGGAACCCGAACCAGGCGGGCCAAGGATCGGGCCGCTTGAGCGCGTACACCACCGCGCCGAGGGTGTAGAGCAGACCGCCGGCGACGATCAGGATCAGCACCGCGGCACCGCCCGCAGCGTAGAACTGGGGGAGCCAACCGACCGCCGCCCAGCCCATCAGCAGATAGAGCGCGGTGTAGAGCCAGCGCGGTGCGCTCAGCCAGAACAGGCGGAACAGCAGCCCGAGCAGGGCAGCCGACCAGACCACAGTCAGCAGCAGGACGCGAGAGGTGCCGGTGAGCATCATCAGAGCCAGCGGGGTGTACGTCGCCGCGATGAACACGTAGATGTTCGCATGGTCCATTCGGCGCAGGATCGCCTCGCCGCGCGGTCCCCACGGCGAACCACGGTGGTAGACCCCGCTGGTGCCGAACAGCAGCAAGGAGGCCGCGAGGTAGATCGCGCCACCGATCTTGCCGGTGGCGGTCGGTGCCAGACAGATCAAGACGATGCCGGCCGCTGCGGCCAGCGGCGTCATCGCGGCGTGCAGCCAGCCGCGTAGCCGCGGCTTGATCTGATCGAGGATCTCCTGCGGGACGCTCTCCTGCGGATCCGTCTCGGTCGCAGGGGCGAGGTCCCCATGCGGGTCGCCGGGTGTCATGGTGCTGTTCATCTTCCACCTCCTGATGTCGGTCCGTGTGAGCCGTCCGAACGGTCGCAGAACACAACCTACGGTACCGTAAGTTACGGTTCCGTAGGTAAACAGCAGGTAAGAGATCGCGGTGCGAGGCCGGCAGCTGCGTCTCGCCACTGCGCTGCCGATCGACCCCGCGGATCGACCCCGGCCGAGCGACCCCACTGATCGACCTCGCCGATCGACCCCGCAAGTCGACACCGCCGAGGGCGCGTCGTATCCGTTCGGGCTGAGCGGCGCTACGCTGCGGAGTCATGGGCCGGCGGGTGGAGCGCGTGCGCGAGTTCGTCGACCGACTGCATCCCTCGGGGCTGCTGTACGGCACGTACGAACACCGACTGATCGCCGAGCTCGATCCCGAACGACTACCCGGACACGTCGCCGTGCTGGCCGATGGGAACCGCCGCTGGGCCCGCGCCAACGCTCCGGGGCAACCGTTGGTGGCGGGCTACCAGGCCGGTGCCGATCGGCTGAAGGACTTCGTCGAGTGGTGTGACGAGCTCGGCGTCCGCGTCGTCACGTTGTGGGTGCTGTCCACCGACAACTTCACTCGCAGCGGCGAGG
The DNA here is from genome assembly GCA_963797165.1 of uncultured Actinomycetota bacterium. Classification (GTDB taxonomy): domain Bacteria; phylum Actinomycetota; class Actinomycetes; order Propionibacteriales; family Propionibacteriaceae; genus Microlunatus. The sequence continues at coordinate 2,467,476 of CAWCOM010000001.1, read as the reverse complement.
ACGAGATCGGCCCGTTGCTCGACGTGATCGAGACAATGGTCACCGACCTGGCTGCCCGCAAGCGCTGGCGGGTGCATCCGGTGGGTGCGCTCGATCTGCTGCCGGCCGAGTCGGCGGAGACGCTCAAGCGGGCTGATCGGGACACCGCCGGGATCGACGGCATGCTCGTCAACATCGCGGTCTCCTACGGCGGCCGGCACGAGCTACGGGACGCGGTGCGCTCGCTGCTCGCCGAGGAGGCGGAGCGCGGGACCACCATCGCCGAGCTGTCCCAGACGCTGGACATCGAGCACATCGCGGACCATCTCTACACCCGCGGCCAACCCGATCCCGATCTGATCATCCGGACCTCGGGAGAGCAGCGGCTCTCCGGCTTCTTGATGTGGCAGTCGGCGCACAGCGAGTTCTACTTCTGCGAGGCCCTCTGGCCGGACTTCCGCAAGGTCGACTTCATCCGTGCCCTGCGGTCGTACGGCCAACGCGAGCGCCGGTTCGGTAACTGACACGAGGCGCCTGCGGAAGCCAGCGCGGAAATAGTGCGGGTCAGTAAGCCTGACCGTGCCCTGGCCCCGCCTGCCGCCCCCGGCTCCGGATAGTGCGAGCCCGCACTATTTCCGCGCCGACCTCACCGCCGCGGCACGCCCCTGTGTCCGCGGCGTGACGATCTCGTGAAACCTCCAGCCTGGAGCGGCGTGGCAGGGGTTTTCGACCCTCACCGCCACGTAGCGTCTGAACTGCGAGCCTGCACCATCGTGGACTCGTACGGGAGGCGATCGATGCACCGTCGTCCGACGGACAGAGCCAGCGGGCCACCGGCCCGCCGACCATCCCGGCCTACCTGCTAGCCAGTGCGGCCGGACGCAGGTGACGTACGGCCGCGCAGAAGAGGACAGAACGTGTCGTCTGCACTCACTGCCGCCAGCCCTGCCGAGCGTGGAAAACTCACCGAGTCCGAGCTGCCCGACGGGCGTCGAACCTACGTGGTGGACACGTCCGTCCTGCTCAGCGACCCGCACGCGCTACGCCGGTTCGCCGAGCACGACATCGTCCTGCCGGTGGTCGTCATCACCGAGCTCGAGGCGAAGCGGCACCATGCCGAGCTCGGCTACTTCGCCCGCACCGCGCTCCGCCATCTCGACGACCTCCGGATCGCGTACGGTCGGCTCGATGCCCCCGTCCCCGTCAACGACCTGGGTGGCACGGTCCACGTCGAGCTGAACCACACCGATCCAGCAGTTCTACCGGCCGGCTTCCGGCTCGGCGACAACGACTCGCGCATCCTCGCCGTCGCGCTGAACTTCGCGGCCGAGGGCCGTCAGGTCACGCTGGTCTCCAAAGACCTGCCGATGCGAGTCAAGGCATCGGCGGTCGGGCTGAACGCGGAGGAGTACCGGGCTGAGCTGGCGGTCGAGTCCGGCTGGACCGGAATGGCGGAGATCGAGGTCGGCTCCGGCGAGATCGACACGCTGTACGAGACCGGTGCGCTCGATTGCGATGGGGCCCGGGAGCTGCCGTGCCACACAGGAGTCGTGCTCCTGGGCGGCTCGCACACGGCGCTGGCGCGGGTGACGCCGAACAAGGAGCTGCGGCTGATCAAGTCCGAACGGGACGCGTTCGGGATCCACGGCCGCTCCGCCGAGCAGCGGGTCGCGCTGGATCTGCTGCTCGATCCGTCCATCGGGATCGTCTCGATGGGCGGCCGCGCCGGGACGGGCAAGTCGGCACTCGCCCTGTGTGCCGGGCTGGAAGCGGTGATGGAGCGGCGTCAGCACAGCAAGGTGGTCGTCTTCCGGCCGCTGTACGCCGTCGGCGGCCAGGAGCTCGGCTATCTGCCGGGCACCGAGGGCGAGAAGATGGCGCCCTGGGCACAGGCAGTGTTCGACACCCTCGGGGCTGTCACCTCCAAGGTGGTGATCGAGGAGATCCTGGAGCGCGGGATGCTCGAAGTGCTGCCGCTGACCCACATCCGGGGCCGCTCGCTGCACGATGCGTTCGTGATCGTCGACGAGGCGCAGTCGCTGGAGCGCAACGTACTGCTGACCGTGCTGAGCCGGATCGGGCAGGACTCCCGGGTCGTGCTGACCCATGACGTGGCCCAGCGAGACAACCTCCGAGTTGGCCGGCACGACGGCGTGGTCGCCGTCGTGGAGAAGCTGAAGGGCCATCCGCTGTTCGCCCACGTGACGCTGCACCGCTCCGAGCGCTCGCCGATCGCCGCCCTGGTCACCGACCTGCTGGAGGACATCTCCCTCTAGCGAGTCGAACGTCGCTCCTGCACTGCCGCCCCGCGACGGACCCTGGCGCCGCGGCCGACCACCTAGCACCCGTCACCTCCGAAAAAGTGGTCACACACAACAGGTTTTCTCGGCGTGTCGCTGCTGTAAGTGACCACTTTTCGGGGACTTGGCGGCGGTCTCACAGATCTGGGGCGCCGTGCAGACGAAATGTGAGGTTGGCCACTTCAGGCTCTGTCAACGCAAGACCAGCCTCGAACTGGTCTCAGTTTGATTTCGTTTTGATAACGTCCGTGTGGCAGGGTCGCCAGCGTGCGACGAGTCTTCCTTCATGCCATGGTCGGAGCGGGTGTCCTGCTGCTGACTGCCCTCGTGGTGGTCGGTGGTCTGATTTCGCCTGCCCAGACCAACGTCGCGCTGGCCGAGGGGGCGGCCGACGCCTCCGTGCCGAGCCCGATCAGCGCCATCCAGGATGCCGTTCGCGGCGATCAGGGAACGTCGCGTGACACCGACCGCGAGGCGCTCGCGGCAGCCGCGACTCAGATCAGCGCATCCACCGAGCGTCGGGTCGCGGCGCGGGAGAAGCAGGCGCACGCCATCGCCGTGCAGCAGGCCGCCATGAAGAAGAAGGCCGAGGCGGTTCGCAAGAAGAAGATCGCTGCCGAGAAGAAGCGCAAGGCACGGATCGCCAAGCTCGGCTACGAGCCGGGAACCACGAGCCCAAAGTCGATCGCCAAGCAGATCCTGAAGAACAAGTACGGGTACGGCTCCGACCAGTTCTCCTGCTTCGACAACATCATCATGCGCGAGTCGATGTGGGACATCAACGCGACGAACGCAAGCTCCGGGGCGTACGGCATCCCGCAGGCGCTGCCCGGCAGCAAGATGGCGACCATCGCCTCGGACTGGCGGACCAACCCCGCCACCCAGATCACCTGGGGCATCGAGTACATGAAGGACCGCTACGGCAGCCCGTGCGGTGCGTGGGGCTTCAAGAGCTCGCACGGTTGGTACTGATCCTCCGGCGGGCGACCGCCTTGTGCTCGCTGCGAGGGAGCCGATCACAATTTAGGGTGACCGGGTGGCGCTGGACCGGGAGCTCGCACGGCCGCTGCTGATCGTGCTCGCGGTCGGCCTGGTCGTCGTCGGCCTGATCTGGGTGACCGGCGGTTTCCGCCCGGCCCAGGCCGTGGGGCGTCCCACTGCCCCCGGTGAGGCGGTCGACCTCGAGCGATGGACGATCACCGTCCAGTCGTGTGAGTACGTCGATCGCGACGTCGCCGGCGAGTACGAGACCGATTCGGCGGCCAGAGTCGTGGTCCGGATCGTGAATCGGACTGACCGGACGATCCAGATACCGAGCGATGGCATCCTGACGGCCCGGCTCGGTGCCGACAATCTTCCCGAACCGCGCTGGTCACCTGGACAGACGCGCTCGGAGCTGAACTTCGACCCCGACGTGGCCGTGATCGGAGCGTACGACTTTGCACTGTCCGAGGGCGCCGATATCACGGGCGATCCCGCCACCCAAGAACTCACCCTCGACATCCATCGGGAGCGGGACCGAGCCAACTTCGTCCTCACCGACAACTGGGTGGCCGAGGAGCCTGCCGCGAGCGTCACGATGAGCTGTCCTGACCACCGCCGGGGGTCGTCGTGACCGGAGTCCCGCGACGCTCGTCCCGGTCGATCCGAGCGACAGGCGCGAACGCCACCATCGCCACGGTCGTCTCGATGGTCGCCTGCCTGGCCGCCGTGGCGTTGATCAGCCTGGTCACGCCAGTGTTCGGTGCCGAGTCGCGTTATGTCTACGACCGGGTGCGTCTCGGGGAGCGAGGCGAGCTCAGGGAGTTCGACGCGACCGCGACCGGGGTGCGGCTGACCCGCTCCATCGACAAGTACGGCGACCCGCTCACCACCGACCACGTCTACGTCGTGGTCACAGTCGAGGCCGACGTACGCACCGATACCCAGTACTTCACCCATCTCGAGCTCCGTACCGGCGACGGCCACCGTTACGACCCACGACCCGAGTGGTCCACGGCCGCACCGCCGATCACCCAACCCGGGTTCAGCGCACGCGGAGACGTGGTGTTCGAGGTTCCGGCCGGACGGGTCGCGGACGCCAGACTCTTCATCGGTCCGCTCGGCGGGGAAGTGACCAGGTACGACGCCGCGGTGCTGGTGGATCTCGGGCTCGTCGACCGCGGGCTCGGCAAGGACGTACCGATCGAGCCCGGCCCGCTGACGCTCGCCGACGGCACTGTCTGGGTGACGCGATGAAGCGGGTTCCGGTCCGCACGCGCTGGGTCGTCGCGACCTTAGTGGCCGCCGTCCTCGCCGCTGTGTTGTGCGCCGTCCAGGCGGTGGCGATCCTGCGGTTCCGCGACCCGCAGCCGGACGTGATCGCGGCTGTCGGCGACTCGGTCAGCTCCCAAGGGGTGACGTTTCGGGTCGACACCTTCACCGTGGCGACGCAGCTGCCGGCGAAGAAGGGTGCCGGGCCGCTCCGAGCCATGACCGGGGCGGTCCTGGTCCGCAATGTCGTCACGGTGCGGGTGGACGACCCCGGCCGCGACCTGACGAAGGTGTACTGCGGATTCAGCCTGGTCGCCCCGGACGGGCGCGCGTGGCAGCCGTCCGACGACGCGTACAAGGCGGCCGGTCCAGAGCGGGTGACGTGTGCGAGCAACGCGGATCTGCCGCTGACCATCGGTCGACCGTACGAGGTCGGCACGGCGTTCGAGATCCCGGCCGAGCTGGCGGGCGAGGTCAGTCTGCGGATCGAGCAAGGGTGGCAGGAGCAGATCCTGCAGTTCCACCGCTGACGGCTCGGACCCGCGCGAAGGCGGCGACGTACACCGCAACCGCGACCGTGATCCCCAACCAGCCGATCACCAGATCGGACGCGGCCATCCGAGCCAGGTAGTCCGCCTGGGACTGCGGGCCGATCAGAAAGTCCAGAGCGGCGTACCCGAAGGCCGGCACGGCCCGGGCGAGCGCAGCCACCACGAGATAGGCGCCCATGAACGCCGGACCGGCCCGCAGCACGAGCCGGCCGGCGTGCGCCACGGGCAGGAACTTGGTCCTCAGGTCTGCGGTGAGCAGCGCGCCGGTCCCGATCAGAAGCCGACCGACCGGTGTGGCCGTCCGAGCCGACCAGCGGGCGCGGACCCGCCCCGCCGGCGCCTCGAGCGGGCTTCCAGCGATCACGTCGCGGGCGATGAGCTCGCGCCAGCCGAAGACTGTGGCAGTGAGCGCCAGCCAGACCAGCGGGAGCAGGACACCGTCGGCGAGTCCCGGGAGCAGGGTGTGCCAGAACCATTCGCCGAACCGGGTCAGGACCTGTGGAAGCGTGAGATCGAACGGCAGCCGCAGGTCCGGCAGCCGGCCGATGAACGCGTACCAGATCTCGAGCATCCAGTGCCACACTGCGCGTCCCTCGAGCCAACGCAGCCCTCGGTGGAGCAGCCCGAACGCTGCCACGAGGCTCGCGACGACCCACAAACCTTCGGTGATCACCGTCGGCACGAGCAGCCAGGTCGAGGACACCCGCCGGTTGGCGGCGGCCAGCAGCTGGCGCAGCAGCCAGGCGACGACCGCGAGCGTGATGTAGAACCGGGTCCACTGCAGGTTGATCGACCACTGTTCGTAGCCGCCGAGGCCGGTGAGCGCGACGTTGATGACGAACAGCGAGCTGACCTCGTCCTCGACGAGCCCCCACAGTGCGTATGCGGCGAGAAAAGGGCCGATGGTCATCGAGAGCACCTCGAGCTGCCCAGCCGTCGGCCGGGTGTCGGTCGCCGCGTCGCCGGCCATCTCCTCGTGGCCACGGACCGCCGGCATGCAGCACTGGATGATCAGGACCGCGGCGGCGACCATCGCGACCAGACCGATCACGAACGAGAGCGTTGCGGCGACCTGGTGAGCTGAGCCGAGCAGCACCGACAGGTAGTTGCCGAGCTGATGCAGCACGAAGCCGGCGAGGTACCAGAAGGTCATCCGGATCGCGAACCGCCACCAGACGCTGCCGGCGGACCGGATCAGCCCGGCGATCTCGGTGAGCGTACGCATCGGGCTCAGGATATGAGCCCTACCGGTTCTGCCGCGGGTCCAGTAAATTTCTGCTCGCGCAACGGTGCTGAGACGTCAGCTCGGCGGGCGGGTCATCGCCAAGACGTCGAGAGCGGCGTCGAGCTGGTCCTCGGTGAGCTTGCCGTCGTCGACGAATCCGGACTCGATCACGACCTGCCGGATCGTCTTGCCGTCCTTGAGCGCCTTCTTGGCGACGGCGGCCGCATTCTCGTAGCCGATGTAGCGGTTCAGCGGGGTCACGATCGACGGCGAGGACTCGGCCAGCGTGCGGCAGTGGTCGACGTTGGCCTCGATGCCGGCCACGCAGCGGTCGGCAAGCAGCCGGCTGACGTTGGCGAGCAGGCGGATCGACTCGAGCACGTTGCGGGCCATCACGGGCAGCATCACGTTCAGCTCGAACGCCCCAGAGGCGCCGGAGAACGCAACAGCGGCATCGTTGCCGATCACCTGCGCCGCCACCATCGTGGTCGCTTCGCAGATCACCGGGTTGACCTTCCCCGGCATGATCGAGGAGCCGGGCTGCAGATCGGGCAGCGCGATCTCGCCGAGGCCGGCTCGTGGGCCGGATCCCATCCAGCGCAGGTCGTTGGCGATCTTGTTCAGGCTGACCGCGATCGTGCGCAGGGCCCCGGATGCCTCGACCAGACCGTCGCGGGCGCCCTGGGCCTCGAAGTGGTTCCGGGCCTCGGTCAGCGGCAGTCCGGTCTGTTCGGCGATGATCCCGATCACCGAGCCGGCGAACCCGGCAGGCGTGTTGATCCCGGTGCCGACCGCCGTGCCACCCAGCGGCAGCTCCGCTACCCGGGGGAGCGTGGCCTCGACCCGCTCGACGCCGTACCCGATCGCTGCCGCGTAGCCGCCGAACTCCTGGCCGAGGGTCACCGGAGTGGCGTCCATCAGGTGCGTCCGGCCGCTCTTCACCACCTCGGCGAACTCCTCGGCCTTCGCCTCGAACGCCTGCTGCAGGTGCTGCAGGGCGGGGACGAGCGTGTTCACCAGGCTCTGGGTCGCGGCGATGTGGATCGCGCTGGGGAACACGTCGTTGCTGGACTGGGAGGCGTTGACGTGGTCGTTCGGGTGGATCGTCTCGCCGGCGATAGCGCTGGCCAGCGTCGCGATCACCTCGTTGGTGTTCATGTTGGACGACGTCCCGGAACCGGTCTGGAAGACGTCGATCGGGAACTCGTCGTTGTGCGCACCGGCCGCGACCTCGGCGGCGGCCTTGGCGATCGCATCGGCGCGCTCGGCGGTGAGCACGCCCAGTTTCGCGTTGGTCTGCGCGGCGGCGCCCTTGATCAGGCCGAGAGCGGCGATGAGGGCTGGATCGATCGGCACGCCGGAGATCGGGAAGTTCTCCACGGCCCGCTGGGTCTGGGCCTTGTACAGGGCGGCGGCGGGCACCCGGACCTCGCCCATGGTGTCGTGCTCGATGCGGAAGTCGTCAGCCATGCGGGACATTCTGGACCACTCGCGTCGGTGGTTCCGTGGCACCGGCGCTGACGAGCGCTCCGAAGGTGGTCGAAATCACCCGATCTCGAGGCGGAACGGGCATCGGCGTCGCGCTGGTCAGCGGATCAGGGTGTAGATCGCGTACGTCAGCCAGCGGCCGTCGCGAAGGACCTCGATCAGCTGACTGTCGACCCGGACCGCCCGGCCGCCGATGTTGCGCAGGGTCTCCGCGAGCTCGGGTGCTGGGCCCTGGCACCAGACGGCGAGGGTGCCGCCGGGAGCGAGCCGTCGCGCCGCCGCTCCGAGCAGATCAGCACCGTAGATGCGGGCGTTCGCGTCGTGGATCAAGAAGTCGGGGCCGTTGTCGACATCGAGCAGGATGGCGTCCCACTGCTGATCGGGCGGGATGGGGCAGCCTGGTGCGCCGAGCAGCACGTCGGCCACGTCGGCGACGTACAGCCGGGTTCGGGGGTCTTCTGCCACCTGGCCCAGCAGGTCGGTGACGCCCGCGCGGGCCCAGTCGATCAGGCACGCTTCCAGCTCGACGACATCGATCGCCCGGACGTCGCTACGAAGCAGCTCACCGACGGTGAAGCCGAGACCCAGCCCTCCGACGAGCACCCGGCCGGCCGTGCGGGCGCCGATCCGGGCGAGGGCGAGCTCGGTCGAGACCTCGGCGGAGTCCATCGCGAACGCTCCGTTCACGATCAGCTCGTCCACGGTGCCGTGTTCGCCGGTCCGCCGCCGGAGTGCCACCTCGCCGCCCACGCCGTCGGAGCGGGCGAGCGTACGGACCTCTCGCGTGCGACTCTCCAGCGCGTGGATCGCCTCTGGGCCGGACATGTGATCGATGATGGCACCCCGACGAGCGGAACTGCTTCGCTGCGCATGGAACGATGGGCGGGTGGCACGCAGCAGCACCAAGAACGCGACGTCCGGTGACATGATCCGGTCGCTGGCGGTGATCATCGTGCCGCTGCTGGTCATCACGTTCTTCTTCAGCCGCAACCTCGGCGATCATCCGGTCAAGGTCGTGGACTATCAGCCGATTCTCGCCCAGGCGCGGGCCGAGGCGCCGTACCCGGTGCTGGCGCCGGTCAATCTGCCCTCGTCCTGGCGACCGACCCAGGCGTTCTGGGTGCAGACCGGCAAGCTCGCGGCGGACGGTCAACCGTCGCCGCGGAACTCGTGGACCCTAGGCTTCCTCGACCCCAGCGACACCTACATCTCGATCTACCAGGGCGACGCGGAGACCGAGGACATGGTGTCGTCGGCGAGCCGTCAGGGAGTGCCCGACGGCTCCAGCACCGTCGGCGGTCAGACGTGGCAGCGCCTGCTCAGTCTGGATGGCCGTACCCGCTCGCTGGTGCTGGTTGCGCCGAAGGTGACCAGCGCAGTGGTCGGCGACGTGGACTACGAGGCGCTCGAGGCGTACGTTTCCACGCTCCGCTCGAGCTGATTGCGGTGACGCTCGGCGCTCCGGGGACCCGGTTCTGGCGGACTGCTCCTCGCTCGGCGCCCGAGCTCCGGGCGGGACCAGACGGTCCCAGGTCAGTCCCGCCGGTGAGCGCGGAGATCAGCCAGCACCCGTTGCCGGTCCCGGTCCAGGCTCGGGTCTGTGCCGGGCGGGACGAACAGGGCGTGACGCCGCCGGCTGTACTCCAGCACGACGATCAGTAGGCCGACGATCACCAGGAATGTGATGAATCCACTCATGGCAAGAATCATTGCTCCGATTGATTCTCGCCACTACTGGCAAAGATGACGTTGTGCGAAAGATACCTGCCACCTAGGATGAGCGCATGCCTCTGCACAAGGTGAGCGTGGTCCTGGTCGAGCCGGTCGCCATGTTCGAGTTCGGGGTCGCCGTCGAGGTGTTCGGCTTGGATCGGTCCGACGACGGCATCCCCAACTTCGACTTCCGAGTCTGCGCCGGAGAGCCGGGCGTGCCGATGGAGACAAAGAACCTGTCGTCCTTCACGGTCGCGGCCAGTCATGGTCTGGACGTCGTGCCGGACAGCGATCTCGTCGTCCTCGCGCCGACCATGCCGCGGCCGGAGTATCCGACCGAGATCCTCGATGCCCTGCGAGCGGCGTACGACAACGGTGCGACCCTGCTGACTCTCTGTTCGGGCTCCTTCATCCTCGGTGCCGCCGGTCTGCTGGACGGGCGCCGCTGCACGACCCACTGGATGTACGCCGACGCGATGGCCGAGCGGTTCCCAGCAGCGACGGTCGATCCCCGAGTGCTGTACGTCGATGACGGGCAGATCATCACCAGCGCCGGCACCGCTGCCGGGATCGATGCTTGCCTGCACCTGGTGCGGCGGGAGCTGGGCACGGCGATCGCCACCAAGATCGCCCGCCGGATGGTGGTGCCGCCGCAACGCGACGGAGGTCAGCTGCAGTTCGTGGAGGTGCCGATTCCCCAGTGCAGCGCCGACAGCCTCGCGCCGCTGCTGGCGTGGGTGCTGGAGCGCCTGGACGATCAGCACACGGCTGCTTCGATGGCTCGCCAAGCGATGATGAGTGAGCGGACGTTCGCCCGCCGATTCGCCGCCGAGACCGGGACGACTGCCCACAAGTGGCTGGTCCAACAGCGCGTGCTCGCGGCACGAGCGATGCTGGAGGAGACAGACCTCGGCGTCGAGCAGATTGCCGGACGCGTCGGATTCAACTCGGCGGTCGTGCTGCGCGAACACTTCCGGCGGCAGATCGGGTTGTCGCCCGCGGACTATCGTCGTCGGTTCTGCCCACGAGACGACGAGACAGCGGCCTGAGTTGGCCCGTCGACCGGCTCAGGGCACATCTCGGATGTGCGCTGAGCATGTGTCGAAGCGCGTGCCCGTAGCCGGACAGAGCCCCGTGTGCGCTGAGCCTGTCGAAGCGCCAGCCGATCAATGTGTGCGGTCAGCACAGCTAGGCCTGTCGAAGCGCCGGTCGTCTCACTCCACCTCGGCCGGCGGTCGCGCCGCGTCGATCTTCGCCTTTGCGCCGTCCAGCCAGCGCTGGCAGATGGCCGCCAGCTCCTCGCCGCGCTCCCAGAGTGCGAGTGCCTCGTCGAGCGGTGCGCCGCCGGACTCGAGCCGTTGGACGATCTGCACCAGCTCGTCACGGGCCGTCTCGTAGCTCGGGCCGGCTGCCTGCTCCGGTTGGACCTGTTCAGTCATCGCGTTCCTCCATCTCGGCCACGATCGACGCACCGGCCGGCTCTTGAGCCTTCTCTCGGTCCCCGATCGACCCGGGAACGATCTCGTCGACGCGGCCGACGAGCTGACCGTCCGCCAGATACGCGCGTACGCCGTCAGCCACCCGGACGTCGCCCACCGACGTGATGGCCCGGCCGTGGGCGTCGACGACGATCGCGTACCCCCGCTCGAGGGTCGCCTTCGGCGACATCGCCCGGACCCTGGCGATGGTGTGCACGAGACCCGCGGCCTCCCGGTCCAGCCGGTGCCGAACCGCCCGACCACTCCGGTCGCGGAGGGACCCGAGTTGCTCGTAGCGTGGAACAAGGCTGGCCCGTGGGTCGGCGAGGACCGGTCGGCTGCGCAAGGAGTCCAGCTGATCCTGCTGCCGTCGGACGAGTCCCCGAATCGCTCCGCCGAGACGGCTGCGGGCCTGCCCGAGCCGGTGCAGCTCGTCCACGACGTCGGGCACCACGCGCTTGGCGGCGTCCGTCGGGGTCGAGGCCCGGACATCGGCCACCAGATCCAGGATCGGGGCGTCCGTCTCGTGCCCGATCGCGCTCACGACAGGGGTGCGGCAGGCGGCGACAGCGCGGATCAGGCCCTCGTCGGAGAAGGGCAGCAGGTCCTCGACCGAACCGCCTCCTCGAGCCACCACGATCACGTCCACCTCACGCTGCCCGTCGAGCTCGCGAACCGCGGCGATGAGCTGCTCCGCAGCCTGCGGGCCCTGGACCAGTACGTGTCGGATCTCGAGCACCAGCCCCGGCCATCGACGCCGTGCGTTCTCGACCACGTCGCGCTCGGCTGCGCTACCCGCGGCGGTGATCAGGCCGACTCGGGTCGGCAGCAGCGGAAGTCGCAGCTTGCGTGCCGGATCGAAGAGGCCCTCGGCCTGCAGCAGGCGCTTGGTCTGCTCCAGCCGGGCGAGCAGCCGGCCCTCGCCGACCGGGGTGATCGCGTCGCAGGAGTACGTCAGCCGGCCGGCCGTCTCGTAGTACGTCGGCTTCAGCCGGGCCACCACGGTCGCGCCCTCGCTCAGTGGCCCGGCACTGTCCAGAGTCACCGGCGAGATCGTCGCCGACACCGAGACGTTGGCGAGCGTGTCACGCAGCGTGAGGAACACGATCTTGCTGGCCGATCGTCGATTGAGCTCGATCAGCTGGGCTTCGACCCAGACCGCTCCCAACCGGTCCACCCAGCCGCGGACGGCGTTCGTGATCGCCCGCAGCGGTTGCGGGTGCTCGGGTGAGGACTCCAGCGGCACGGGGAGAGCCTAGACAACGCCACCGACATGGGCTCGACCCGACAGGCCCACCGCTGCCGCCTCCCCGAAAAGTGGGCGCTAACAACATGTCGAAGCGTTTCAAAGTTGTTGTGCGCGCCCACTTTTCGGAGGTCGGAAGATCCCGGCAGAGGGCGCGAGTGCGGGAGCAGCGCGCGTGCACGATCGGGCCTCGCGCGGAGCGGCTCATAGACTGGGTGGCATGAGCGCAGTCCCTTCGTCGGCGTCCGCCCGCACCGACCAGGCCACCAGGTCCGTGGTCGTCGCGGCCCCGCGCGGCTACTGCGCGGGCGTGGACCGAGCGGTCATCACGGTCGAGAAGGCGCTGGACACGTACGGTCCGCCGATCTATGTCCGCAAGCAGATCGTGCACAACCGACATGTCGTCGAGAATCTCGAGGCGCGTGGCGCGATCTTCGTCGAGGAGCTCGACGCCGTTCCGACCGGAGCCACCGTCGTCTTCTCTGCTCACGGCGTCTCACCGGCGGTGCACGCCGAGGCCAAGGACCGTGGCCTGAAGGCCATCGACGCCACCTGCCCGCTCGTCACGAAGGTGCATCACGAGGCGAAGCGGTTCGCCCGTGATGACATCGACATCTTGTTGATCGGTCATGCCGGGCACGAGGAGGTCGAGGGCACGACCGGCGAGGCGCCCGAGCACATCACACTGGTCCAGTCGCCGACCGATGTCGACGGAGTCGAGGTACGCGATCCGTCCCGAGTGGCCTGGCTCAGCCAGACCACCCTGAGCGTGGACGAGACCTTGGAGACGGTCAGTCGGCTACGCCAGAAGTTCCCGCTGCTGATCAACCCGCCGAGCGACGACATCTGCTACGCCACCCAGAACCGCCAGCTGGCCATCAAGCAGATCGCCCAGCACTCCGATCTGGTGATCGTGGTGGGTTCGGCCAACTCCTCCAACTCCGTACGCCTGGTCGAGGTGGCCCTCGAGGTCGGCGCCAAGGCGTCGTACCGGGTGGACAACGCGACGGAGATCGACGAGGCCTGGCTCGAAGGAGTACGCAACGTCGGCGTCACCAGTGGCGCCTCCGTGCCGGACGACCTCGTCCACGGTGTCCTGGACTTCCTGGTCAGCAGGGGTTTCCCGGTGGCGACCGAGGAGCGGCTGACCGAGGAGTCGCTGGTATTCGCCCTTCCGCCGGAGCTGCGCCGCGATCTGCGCAGGGGCGCGATCAACGACTGACGGACTCGACCTTCGACGGGCTCAGGAGCATTTCTGTCGTGGGTGGGCAGCTCACACCCCGCCTCCAGCCGGTCCGCCGCTCAGGATGTGCGCCGCTCACGAGCAGCAGGCGCTTCGGCGTCGCTGACGAGCTCGAGCAGATCAGGGTCGCTGCGGACGAGCTCGGCCGCCTCGGGCATCTCGAGGTGGCTGCCGGCACGGCGTGATTCGCGGCCGACCAGCGGCTCGATCCGCACCGCATCCTCGACGAGCTCGGGTGCCTGGATCTGACGGATCGGCTCGTCGACGCTGGTCAGGCCGCCGAGCTCGGAGTCGCTCACCTTCAGGTCGCGGAACCGGCGGGCACCGACCAGCACCGTGCCCTCCACTGTGGCGATCGTCTCGTTGTACGCGTTCACCGACGTCCGCAGCGCCCGGCCCAGCTTGTCGAAGCGGTTGCCCATCAGGCCGAGCCGGCCGTACAGCTCCCGACCGAGCCGGAACACCTCGGTGGCGCTCTCTGCCAACGCGGTCTGCTTCCAGCCGTACGCCACCGCCCGCAGCAGCCCGATCAGCGTGGTCGGTGTGGCGAGCACGATGTCACGTCGGGCGCTGTACTCGTACAGGTCCGGGATCTGGTCAAGGGCAGCCGCGAAGAAGGCCTCGCTGGGCAGGAAGAGCACGACGAACTCCGGGCTGTCCGCGGCCTTCCAGTACCGCTTGGCGGACAGCTGGTCGACGTGCGTTCGGACGTTCTTCGCGTAGCGGGCCAGCGCCTCGGTCTGGACCCGCTCGTCAGCGGCCTCGGCTGCGTCCAGGAACGCCGACAGCGGCACCTTCGAATCGACGAAGATGTGCTTGCCTTCTGCGAGATTGACCCGCATGTCGGGGCGCATGGTCGTGTCGTCCGCGGTCATGGTGCGCTGCAGGTCGAAGTCGCAGCGCTCGAGCATGCCGGCCAGCTCTGCCACCCGTTTGAGCTGTGTCTCACCCCAGGAACCACGGATCTGTGGCTTGCGCAGGGCCGTTGTCAGTGCATTCGCCTCCCGGCGCAGCTGCTCGCCGGTCAGCTGGACGGCCCGCACCTGGTTGCGGAGATCGGTGGCCACCGCCACCCGTTCCTTCTCCACGTCGGCCAACCGGAGGTTGAACGCCTCCAAGCTGGCCCGCACGGGCGCCATCAGCTGCTCGGTCGCCTTCAGCCGAGCCTCGGCGGAGGCGTCCACGGACTTTCCCTGGCGCTCGGCGGTCTCGGCCGCCAGCACCTTGAACTGGTTGACCATGGTCTCTCGGTCTGCCGCCATCTCCGCGACCCGCTGCACCGCCGAGTCACGCTGGGCGATCGCCGCTGCCAGCTGAGCGCCGACCTCGGCCGCCTCAGCCTGGGCCAGTGCGGCCTCGGTCCGCGCCTCGGCAGCGACGGCACCGGCTGCTGCGACCTGCTCGCCTGTGCGGGCCAGCTCCGTCTGGGCTCGGGCGACCTCGGTCCGTGCGGTCGCCGCCTCGGTCCTGGCCTGCGCGACGTCGCTGCGTGCGGCGGCCTGGAAGCTGTCGGCCTCGGCGTCCTTCGCGTCCCCCCGCGAGCGGACGACGACCACACCGACGACCGCGCCGAGCGCCAGGCCCAACAGCACACCGATGACGAGGGCGGCGATCGGGAGTACGTTCATGTTTTCGATTCTGCCGGGAGGCCCGGACAGTTCCTGGGAGCCCGAGCCCCGTGCGTGTCGGATCGACCTGATTTCGGCACTCCAGCCAGTGCCGGAAGCGTTCAGATCGAGGATCCAGGGCGGCTGGCGGGACGACATCAGGTTTCGGGCCTCGGCAGGGGGGCACAAGACTCGCCGCTAGCGTGAGGATCATGACGTCCGCGATCGACCACGCCCGCGATCTCTGCGACTTCGTCGCCTCGTCGCCCTCGCCGTTCCATGCGGCGGCGGAGCTGTCGCGACGGCTGAGGGCGGCCGGACTGGTCGAGCAGGACGAGTCGGACGAGTGGGCGATGGGTTCCGGATTCGTCGTCCGTGACGGAGCGGTGATCGCCTGGCGGCTGCCGACCGATGCCGGGCCGACGACGCCGTTCCGGATCATCGGCGCCCACACCGACTCACCGACGTTCAAGCTCAAGCCGCGGCCCGACCTCACTTCGGCGGGCTGGCAGCAGCTCGGGATGGAGGTCTACGGCGGTCCGCTGCTGAACTCCTGGCTCGATCGAGAGCTCGGGCTAGCCGGTCGGTTGGTGCTGGTGTCGGGTGAGCAGCGACTGGTCCGGACCGGTGCGATCATGCGGATCCCGCAGCTGGCCATCCACCTCGATCGCGGCGTGAACGACGATGGCCTCAGGCTCGACAAGCAGCAGCACCTGACTCCGATCTGGGGAGTGGACCGGCGGGATCTGCGGATCCTCGACCGACTCGCCGACGAGGTCGGTGCCGCCGAGGAGGATGTCGCCGGCTGGGACGTCATTGCCTACGACTCGGCCGCGCCCGCGATCTTCGGCGCCGAGCAGGAGTTCCTCGCCTCTGCCCGGCTGGACAACCTCAGCGGCGTGCATGCCGGTCTCGCCGCGCTGCTCACGGCCGAGGCATCGCCCGCGATCACGTTGCTCGCCGCCTTCGACCACGAGGAGGTCGGGAGCGAGACCCGTTCCGGGGCCGCCGGGCCGTTCCTGGCCGACGTTCTCGACCGGATCTCGTACGCCCTCGGCGCCGGTCCCGACGACCGGCACCGGGCGTACGCGCGATCCTTCTGCCTCTCCGTCGACGCAGGCCACGCCGTCCACCCCAACTACGCGGGGCGGCACGATCCGGCCAACCACCCGCTGCTCGGCAAGGGTCCGCTGCTGAAGATCAACGCCAACCAGCGGTACGCCACCGATGCCGTCGGTGCCGCGGCTTGGCGCCGCGCGTGCCGATCTGTCGGGGTCGGTGTCCAGGAGTTCGTCTCCAACAACGCGATCCCGTGCGGGTCCACGATCGGACCGATCACGGCTACAGCGCTCGGCATCCGGACCGTCGACGTCGGGCTCCCACTGCTGTCGATGCACTCCGCCCGCGAGCTGGCAGGCACGGCCGACCCGCTGGCCCTGACCCGCGCCGCTGCCGCCTTCCTTGCCGACGGGTGACGACTCGGCGCCCGGGCCACATGTCAACCCGGGCTGAAACTTGGCTCCCTTTCGGAGTCCTCGCACCCTGTGCAGAGGGCGCAAGGATGCCGAAAGGGAGCAAAGTTCCTCGGCCGGGTCACCCTGCTGCTCGAACGGGGCGTAGCAGCTCGTTGTTCAGGACGCTCCGCGAGACCCGGGCGCGATGAGTACGCCGGGATAGGCTTCCCCCTCGTGGCACTCACCATCGGTATCGTCGGCCTGCCTAATGCGGGCAAGTCGACCCTCTTCAACGCTCTCACCCGCAACGACGTCCTCGCGGCGAACTATCCGTTCGCCACCATCGAACCGAACATCGGCGTGGTCGGTGTCCCTGACCCCCGGCTCGATGTGCTGGCGAAGATCTTCAGCTCCGAACGCATCCTGCCCGCGACGGTCAGCTTCGTCGACATCGCCGGCATCGTCCGCGGGGCCAGCCAGGGTGAGGGGATGGGCAATGCGTTCCTGTCCCACATCCGTGAGGCCGACGCCATCTGCCAGGTGACCAGGGTCTTCACCGACGCCGACGTCACTCACGTCGACGGCAAGGTCAATCCGGGCGGCGACATCGAGACGATCAACACCGAGCTGATCCTGGCCGACCTGCAGACCGTGGAGAGAGCGATCCCCCGGTTGGAGAAGGAAGCCCGGATGAACAAGGACAAGCAAGCCACGCTCGTCGCGGTCAAGGAAGCCCAAGCCGTCCTCGACAGCGGTCGGGGGGTGTTCGGTGCCGGACTGGACCGTGCGCCTCTGCGCGAGCTGTTCCTGCTCACCGCCAAGCCCTTCCTGTACGTCTTCAACTGCGACTCCGACGAGCTCGCTGACGACGAGCTCAAGCAGCGGCTTCGGGAGATCGTCGCACCGGCCGAGGCGATCTTCCTCGACGCCAAGATCGAGTCCGAGCTGGTGGAGATGGAGCCGGACGAGGCGCGCGAGTTCCTCGCCGAGATGGATGTGGAGGAGCCCGGCCTGGACGTCCTGGCCCGGGTCGGGTTCGACACCCTGGGGCTGCAGACGTACCTGACCGCCGGCCCGAAGGAGTCACGAGCCTGGACCATCCCCAAGGGCGCGACGGCCCCCGAGGCGGCCGGTGTGATCCACACCGACTTCCAGAAGGGCTTCATCAAGGCCGAGATCGTTTCGTACGACGACCTGGTGGAGGCCGGTTCGGTGCTCGCCGCCAAGGCCAAAGGCAAAGTCCGGCTGGAGGGCAAGGACTACGTGATGGCCGACGGTGACGTGGTGGAGTTCAGGTTCAACGTCTGAGCCTGGGCATGCAACCGCAGCCAGGTCGGACGTCGGCCGAGGCCGGGGCGGCGCCGGCGAGCTCAAACGGAAATACTGCGGGCCAGTGGCACCGTGTCGCCTCGGATGCACGCTCGGCTGGGACGCCTGGTCGCCGACTGACCCGCAGTATTTCCGCGGGGATTTGGGGTCCGCTTTGATCACCTGATCGAGCCTCGGAGCAACACGAACGCTCCGACCCCGCAATCGGCGTAGCATCGGCGGCCGTGACGATGCCACCTCAGCCGCCCTATCCGCCGCAGCAGGGGCAGCCGGGCCAGCCCGGGCCGTCGTCGGCGCTCAAGTTCACGGTGCAGGGCAGCGTCCTGACGAGCAATCTCGTGCCGCCGACGCTGACCATCGACGGCTTCCCGGCACCCGCGACGACCGGGTCGACGGTGATCCCGATCCAGCCGGGTCAGCACCACCTCGAGGTCTACAGCCAGTGGCTGCGGCGCTACGGACAGGCGGCACTCGACGTCCAGGTCCCGCCGAACGCGATGGTCGAGGTCTTCTATGCGCCACCGCTGCACCAGTTCACCACCGGCGACCTCGGATTCACGCCGCAGCAGCGCAAGGGCATCGGCTGCTTCGTCACCCTCCTCCTCGTCCTCGTCGTCTTTGTGATCCTGGTGGTCCTGCTCGCCGTCTTCGGCTCCTGAGCTCCCTCTCGACGTCCGAGGAGTCAGGCCAGACCGCACGAAAATCAGAAGTAGTCTCGGATGTGCGCCGGGCGGCCGGAGAACAGACAGTCCCAGACGGCGTCTTGAGCCGGGTCGCCATCGGCCAGCAGCCCGGCGAACCGCAGGTTGGCGCAGGTCTGGACCCCGGCGTACAGCAAGGACAGCCCTCGCGCGGCGAACACCCGCTCATCACCGGTCGGAGCCGGCTCACACGCCGACCTCCCGCCCGCCACCCGCAAGACGTACGTGCCGTCGGCACCCGGCAGCACGAGGCCCAACACCCGGAACGGCAGCTCGGCGTCGATCCCCGGCGGATAGGACAAGGCGGTGAGCGCGCCGGCCACGTCCAGCACGGCGAGCATGTACGGGTCCGAGCCGGTGACCAGCCAGTCGGTGGTGGCAAGCAGCAGCCGGGCGATGTCGTTGCCGGAGGTGTCGATCTTGGTCGTCGGCGTGACGCTGACGAAGCTGCCGATGGCCGCCAGCAGCGCCCGGTAGCCGTCCACCTCGAGCGCGAGCAGATCGCTGACCTCGAGCACCGCCTCCGGACCATAGCCCTTGCCCCGGTCCCACGACGCGAAGCCGCAGATCTCGCCCTCGGCACCGACCGCAACGCTCACTCCGGTGAAGTCGGCCAGGACGTCCTCCTCGGTCTCCGGAAACGAGACCCCCCGTCGCGACAGCGGTCCGTTCTGAGCCGCCGCCCAGCGGTCGTACACGCTGCGAATCCCCGGCACGTCGGCGACCTCGGCCCGCCGCGTCGTCACCCCCTCAGGGCGGCTGACACCGGCCAGTACCCAGCTCGGCAGCGACACCGTCGTGTAGTCGCTCACCAGCTCGTAGCCGAACCGGCGATAGATCCCGGCCGCCGACGGGAACAGGGTCGAGATGACGGCACCTGCAGCATGGGCATCGGACAGGGTGGCCGCGCACAGCGGGCTCAGCAGGCCTCGGCCGCGGGCCTCTGCGGCCACGGTCACGCTCGCGATGCCGGCCGTTCGAACCAGCCGGCCGCCGAACCAGGAGTCGTAGTCCCGCCAGGCCATCCGGGCGACGAGTCGAGAGTCGTCGAAGGCCCCGAAGAAGGTACGTCCCGCTCGTGTCATCGCCTCGGCGGCGGTCTCGGCGGGTGGCGAGCCGGGGGTGCCGAATGCCTCCCACCCCAGCCGGCGCGACGCCTCCGCGTCGTCGCCGGTCAACCTGCGCACGCTGATCGCCATGAAAGCATCCTCGCCGGACCTTCCCAAACCCTGTGCGCGGGGCGACCGTCCGCCCTAGAGTCGAGCCGTGACCGAGCTCTTGCCCCTGCTGGCCGAGGACTGGGATCGTGCGATGTGCGTCGTCGCCCATCCCGACGACATCGAGTACGGCGGCGCGGCTGCGGTGGCCCGCTGGACGTCCCAGGGAAAGACCGTCACCTATCTGCTGGCGACGAGGGGTGAGGCGGGCATCGACTCCATCCCTCCGGAGCAGGCGGCTCCGCTGCGTGAGCAGGAGGAACGCACCGGGGCGGCCAGAGTCGGCGTCGACGTGGTCGAGTTCCTCGATTACACCGACGGCGTCGTGGAGAACACCCTCGGCCTGCGCCGCGACATCGCTCGGGCGATCCGTCGGCATCGCCCGGAGATCATGGTCACGGGCGGGTTCGAGGTCCGCGGCCCGGGCGGGGTGTTCAGCAACCAGCCCGATCATCGTGCGGTCGGGCTGGCCGCCCTGGACGCCGCCCGTGACGCCGGCAACCGATGGATCTTTCCCGAGCTCGGAGACGAAGGACTCGAGCCGTGGGGCGGAGTCCGGTTCGTGGCCGTGGTCGGCGGCGAGCGACCCAGCCACGGCGTGGACGTCACCGGGGAACCGCTTGCCCGCGGCATCAGCTCACTCGAGGCGCATGCTCAGTACACCGCCGGTCTTGGCGGTGCGGGTTTCGACGTCGCGCCGTTCCTCACGTTCTTCGCCACTCAGAGTGGACCCGCGATCGGGGTGGAGGCGGCGGTGCTGTTCGACGTCTACCGGCTGATCCCGGAAGGCCCGATGCCCTGGATGGTGCCATCGGAGGGCGCTGCGACGGAGTAGCCGCGTGCGCTTCGACAGGCTCAGCGCACCTGCAGCGGCTCAGCGCGGATCGAACGGCTCAGCGCGCTTCGACAGGCTCAGTGCGCGTGAAGCGGCTCAGCGCTCCGGCGGGGTCAGCCGTAAACCGCGCGCAGCCTGAGTACTCCCTGGGAATAGGCTCGCGAGGTGCCTTCCGCCGCTCACGGCAGTCCGTCCCACACGAGCCTGCTGCGCACCGAGGCCGCCGAACGGTCCGCTCTGTTGCGGATCCGCGACAGCATCGTGGAGCTGGACCTGACCGAACCGGCGTCGTTCACCTCGACCACGACGATCACGTTCGACTGCAGCTCGCCCGGATCGTCGACCTTCGTCGACTTCAAGGGCACCGAGCTGTGGTCGGCCTCGCTGAACGATCGACCGCTCGACATCGCCGCGTGGCGCCGCGGTCGGCTGCCGCTGGATGATCTCGGCGAGCAGAACACGCTGGTGATCAGTGGGCTGATGGCGTACTCCAGCGACGGCGAGGGTCTGCATCGACATGTCGACCCTGCCGACAAGCAGACCTATCTGTACGCGATGTCCTTTTTGGACGCCGCGCCTCGCTGGTTCGCCTGCTTCGACCAGCCGGACCTGAAGTCGCCGTACAGCTTCGAGGTCCGCGCACCGGAGGACTGGACGGTGATCGGCAACGGGCCGAGCCGTCCGGTCTCGCCCGGGCGATGGCGGATCCGCGCCGAGCACCCGCTGTCGACGTACTTCGTCACGCTGGTTGCGGGGCCGTACGTCTCGGTGCACGACAGTTATCTGGGGGCCGACGGCGAACAGATCCGGCTCGGTCTGCACGTCCGGGCGTCTCTGGGTGAGCATCTCGAGGCCGAAGCCGCCGACATGTTCGCCGTGACGAAGGCGTGTTTCGACTACTACCACCGGGTCTTCGGAATCCGGTATCCCTTCGGCGACTACCACCAGGCTTTCGTGCCGGACTTCAACGCGGGAGCGATGGAGAACCCTGGCTGCGTAACGTTCCGGGACTCCTTTGTCTTCCGGGCGCGGGCGACCGAGGCCGAACGGGCCAGCCGGGCCGGTGTGATCGCCCACGAGATGGCGCACCAGTGGTTCGGGGACCTGGTCACGATGCGGTGGTGGGACGACCTGTGGCTGAACGAGTCGTTTGCGGAGTACATGGCCCACCGGTGCTGTACTGAAGTGACCGGCTATCCGCTGTGGACCGAGTTCGGGATCGTCCGCAAGTCCTGGGGCAGTGCCGCCGATCAGGGCCCGTCCACCCATCCGGTCGCCGGGAACGGGGCGGTGGACGCGGAGTCGGCGTTGCAGGACTTCGACGGGATCTCTTACGCGAAGGGCGCCTCGCTGCTCAAGCAGCTGGTGGCGTTCGTGTCCGACCGAGTCTTCTTCGCCGGGCTGCGGCGTTACTTCGACGCCCATGCCTTCGCGAACGCCGAGTTCGGCGACCTGCTCGCCGCGTGGACCGCTGCAGGCGCAGTCGGCCTGGACGACTGGGCCGGGCAGTGGCTGCGTACGTCCGGAATGGACACGATCACCGCCGAGGTCGGCGAGGAGGTCGGTCCAGCCTCGGCGGCGGGCGAGGTCGTGACGGTTCGTCGGCGACCACCGCTCGGATCGGCTGCGAGCCGCTTGCACGCGATCGATGTTGCGGGCTTCGACGACTCCGGCGTCGAGCAGGCGCGGGCGGCGATCCGGCTCGGATCGATGGGAGAGACCATCCACCTGCCGCGCTCGGCGCTGGTCGTGCCGGACGCGGGGGACGACACCTGGGCAAAGATCCGGTTCGGCAGCGACGCCGCCTGGTCGCTCGTCCCGGGAGTGATGGCCGGACGGCCGCCGGCACCGACCAGGGTGGTGATCTTCAACGCGATCCGGGACGCCGTGCGCGATGCCGAGCTCGAACCGAGCCGTGCGCTCGAGATCATCTGCGCCTCGATGACGAGTGAGCCGGCCGACGTGGTCGTGTCGTCGATGCTCCGGTTCGCCCGCGACTCACTCGCCGGGAACTACGCCGACACGGCCGATCGTGCAGCTCGGATGGCGACGGTGAACGCGACCGCCCGGGTCCTGCTGCTGACCGCGGCCCCCGGCTCGGACCGGCAGCTGGTCGCCTTCCGGGCGACGATCGCCACCACCGCTGACACGGCGGAGCTGTCCGACTGGTTGTCGGGGCGACACCTACCCGGCGGGCTGCGGCTCGATCCGGAGCTCACCTGGGGGGTGGTCGAGCGGCTGGTGACCCTTGGTGGCGATCCGGAGCTGATCGAAGACACCGTTGCCATCGACCGGTCCGCGTCGGCCGAGGTGCACGCTGCCCGGGCTCGCGCCAGCCGGCCGGACGAGGCGGCGAAAGCCGAAGCGTGGGGGCGCCTGACCAGGCCGTCCGGGCTGAGTGCGTACGAGCTCTATGCGACCGCCGAGGGATTCTTCCTGCCGTGGCAGCACGAACTGACGGAGCCGTATGTTCGGCGCTACTTCACCGAGATCGCAGCGACTGCGGAGTTCCGGACCGGCTGGGCGCTCGGCCGTACGGCCCTCCTCGCCTTCCCCACGGCAGCGCCCTCGAGCGCGCTGGCGTGGGCCGAGTCGGCCCTGGAGGCGCCGGGTCTGGCCGCCCCGATCCGTCGCTCGCTGGCCGATGGAACCGACGAGCTGCGGCGAGCGCTGAACGCTCGAAGGGCGTGATTTTCCTAAAGACCTGACAAACGACTCTCAGATCTACCCGCAGGTCACAATCATGTTGCGCGTTTGCGCGATTCCCCGCGAGGACTTGAGGTTTTTACTCGGATGTCCTAGAACTGTTGAGGTCCCGCGCGTACCGAGCGGGGGATCAGTGACGCCCGGATCCGGGCTGTTCTGTCCTTGGAGGAGGAGAATTCATGCGAGGAAAAACTCGCCTCATGATCGTCTCCGCCATCGCTCCGCTGGCCCTGGTGGCCGCGGCGTGCGGTGGCGGTGGGGTGACACGTCGTCCGGGCACCACGGAGTAGCGCCGGCGCCGCCGGGCGGCGAGGTCGTCGTTGCCGGCTGTACGCCCAAGAATGCGCTCATTCCGGGCAACACCAGCGAGGCCTGTGGTGGCGACATCATCAGCGCCATGTCCGCCGGGTTGGTGCACTACAACACCGACAATGCCGCGCCGGAGATGGACATCGCGCAGTCAATCGACACCTCGGACAACAAGCTCTTCACCGTGAAGCTGAAGCCGTACAAGTTCCAGGACGGCACCGACGTCAAGGCCAAGAACTTCGTCGACGCCTGGAACTACACCGCGTACGGGCCGAACGGCCAGGCGGGCAGCTACTTCTTCGCGCCCGATCGCCGGCTACGCGGACACGCAGTGCCCGGACGCGGACTGCAAGTCCAAGCCCAAGGCCGAGAAGTTGTCGGGTCTGAAGGTGGTCGACGACACGACGTTCACGATCCAGACCAGCGAACCGGTGTCGAACCTGCCGGTGCGCCTCGGCTACTCCGCGTTCGCCCCGCTGCCGGACTCCTTCTTCACCGACGAGAAGGCCTTCGAGGCCAAGCCGATCGGCGCCGGGCCGTTCAAGGTGGACTCGATCAGCAACACCGAGTACGTGCTGAGCAAGTTCGCCGACTACTCGGGCACCAGCAAGGCGAACGCCGACAAGCTCACCTTCCGGATCTACCAGGACCCCTCCGCGGCCTACGCCGACGCCGTGGCCGGCAGCCTCGACTACATCGACGACTCGAACATCCCGCAGGACCAGTTCATCGGCGATGCGTACAAGAGCGACTTCCCTGACCGCACCTCGCAGCGCGAAGCCGGCCGGATCAGCTGGGTCAACTTCTCCCCGAACGACCCGCAGCTCAAGGACAACGTCGCCTCTGCGCAAGGCCATCTCGCGGGCCATCGACCGCGATCTGATCGCGAAGCAGATCTTCAACGGCACGGTCACGCCGGCTACCGGATGGGTGTCGCCGGTGGTGGACGGCTACAAGGCCGGCGCCTGCGGCGACTCCTGCACCTTCGACGCTGCGGCGGCGAAGGCCGCCTTCACCGCCGCCGGTGGCTACAAGGGCACCCTGACCATGACCTACAACGCCGACTCGCCGAACAAGGCCTGGTCGGAGGCGGTCTGCAACTCGATCAAGAACACGCTGGGCATCGAGTGCACCGCCGTGCCAACGGTCGACTTCGCCACCTACCAGAAGAAGATCCACGCCAACGAGCTCAAGGGCATCTTCCGCAGCTCGTGGCAGATGGACTACCCCTCGATCGAGAACTTCCTCACCCCGATCTACGCCAAGGGAGCCATCGCCAACGGCGGTTCGAACTGGTCGCACTACGACAACCCGGAGTTCGAGAAGCTGACCGCCCAGGCGGCGGCGGCGAAGACGTCGGACGAGGCCAACGCCCTCTACCAGCAGGCCGAGGCGCTGCTCGGGCAGGACATGCCGACTGCTCCGCTGTGGTACCCGAAGACCACGTCGGCCTGGTCGGACAAGGTCACCGACGTGAAGGTCAACGCCTTCGGAGTCCTCGACTTCGCAGCAATCAAGGTGAAGTGAACGCCGATCGACGTGAAAGATCGTTGAAAGTGTCGGCCCGCCGGAGCAATTCCGGCGGGCCGACGCTATGTTTCGTTCAGGAAGCTCTTCCGAACCTTTAGGAGGGGATCGGGGTGGGCAAGTACATCATCCGGCGGTTGCTGCAGATGATCCCGGTCATCATCGGCGTCACGTTCATCATCTACGTCGCGGTCTTCTCGCTCGGGGATCCGACGGTGGGGCGCTGCGGCGAGCGTGCCTGCCCGCCCGGCTACATCGCCAAGTTCAGGTCCGACTACAACCTCGACAAGCCGCTGGTGGTGCAGTACGTGCTGTACATGGGCAACCTGGTGCGGGGTGACCTGGGCGTGAACTTCTTCGGCCACAAGGTGATCGACGAGCTGGCCGCGCGATGGCCGACCACGCTCAAGCTCGGCATCATGGCGGTTTTCATCGAGACCGTCATCGGGATCTCGGCAGGCGTGCTGGCCGGTCTCCGGCGAGGCAAGTTCATCGACACGCTGGTCACCGTGAGCACCTTGCTCCTGATCTCGATCCCACTGTTCGTCATCGGCAGCTTCGCCCAGCTGATCTTCGGGGTCCGACTGGGCTGGTTCCCGGTGACGGCAACCCAGGGCACGTTCTACCAGTTGATCATGCCCGCCTTCGTGCTGGCGTCGGTCTCGGTGGCCTACGTGGCCAGACTGATGCGGGCCAACCTGGCCGAGAACCTGCGTGCCGACTACGTGCGAACGGCGAAGGCGAAGGGGCTGACCAACGCGCGAACGGTCGGCGTCCACACGCTCCGGAACTCGCTGATCCCGGTGGTGACCTTCATCGGGCTCGACATCGGTGCGCTGATGGGAGGCGCCATCATCACCGAACGGATCTTCAACATCAACGGCATCGGCAACTTCCTGTACCGCAGCATCGGCCAGAAGGACGGCGCCTCGGTGGTCGGCACGGTGCTCTGCCTGGTGCTGATCTACCTGCTGGTCAACCTCGTGGTCGACATCTTGTACGGCTTCCTGGATCCGAGGATCTCCCATGACTGACACGACCGACTCCGGCCTCGACTCGACTTCGGTCGTTCCGCTCGTCACCGACCCCACCGGCGGGCTGGATGCTCCGCTGGGGGCCACCCCGAGAGGGGAGAAATCGCGATCCCTCGGCACGGATGCCTGGGAGGAGCTCCGGCACCGGCCGATGTTCTGGATCTCGTTGGTCTTGATCGTCATCTTCGTCTTGATGGCGGCGGTCCCGCAGCTGTTCACCAACACCGACCCATACGCCGCGGATCTGTCCAAGGCGCGCGAGGCGCCGTCGGCGGATGCGTGGTTCGGGCGGGACGGACAGGGCTACGACGTCTATGCCCGGACGATCTACGGGGCCCGAGCCTCGATCATGGTCGGCATCTTGGCCACCCTGTTCGTCGCGGTGTTCGGCGCGTTCGTCGGCGTCATCGCCGGCTACCGGGCCGGTTGGGTCGATTCCGTGCTCAGTCGCATCGCGGAGATCTTCCTCGGCATCCCGCTGTTCCTCGGTGGAATCCTGTTCCTGTACGTCTTCCCGAACGACCCGTTGACCACGCCGTTCCTGGTGCAGGTGTCCAAGGTGGCCCTGGTGCTGGGCCTCCTCGGCTGGCCGTCGATCATGCGGTTGATGCGATCGAGCGTGCTGCAGGTCAAGCCGAACGACTACGTCCAGGCGGCCCGCGCGTTGGGGGCGTCGCCCACCAGGATCATCAACGGCCACATCCTGCCCAACTCGCTGGCCTCGGTGATCGTGGTGTCCACCATCAATCTCGGCGCCTTCATCTCCGTCGAGGCAAGTCTGTCCTTCCTCGGCATCGGCCTGCAGCCCCCGGCCATCTCCTGGGGCATCCAGATCTCCGAGGCGTCCGGCATCGGCACGATCCGAGCCGCTCCGCACATGCTGTTCTTCCCGAGTCTGTTCCTGTCCCTGACCGTGCTGGCGTTCATCATGCTCGGGGACTGTGTCCGCGACGCCCTCGATCCGAAGCTCCGGTAGGAGGCCGCATGTCCGATTCATCGACGGTGGAGACACTGACCACCGGCAGCCGGTGGCAGCCGCAGGACGGGCTGCTGCTGGAGGTGGACGACCTCCGGGTCGAGTTCCGCACCCGGTACGGCGTGGCGAAGGCCATCAACGGGGTGTCATTCGACCTCCGGGAAGGCGAGACACTCGCCATTCTCGGCGAGTCGGGATCCGGGAAATCGGTGACCGCACAGGCCATCATGGGCATCCTCGACTCTCCGCCGGGATTCGTCACCGGTGGCGAGATCCGCTACTGCGGGAAGAACCTGCTCACGCTGTCGGACAAGCGCCACCGCGAGATTCGTGGCCCAGAGATCTCCATGGTCTTCCAGGACGCGTTGTCGGCACTGAACCCGGTGTTCCCGGTCGGCTGGCAGATCGCGGAGATGTTCCGCCAGCACCGCGGAATGAACAAGACCGACGCGATGGAGGGCGCCGCGCGGCTGATGGAACGGGTGCAGATCCCCGGCGCACGGCAACGGCTGAAGGTCTTCCCCCACCAGTTCTCGGGCGGAATGCGGCAGCGGATCATGATCGCCGTCGCGATCGCACTCGACCCCGCCGTACTCATCGCCGACGAGCCGACCACCGCGCTGGACGTCACGGTGCAGGCTCAGATCATGGGCCTGCTGAAGGAGCTTCAGGAGGAGCGGAAGATGGGGCTTATCCTGATCACGCACGACCTCGGCGTGGTGGCCGATGTCGCGGACAAGATCGCGGTCATGTACGCCGGCCGGATCGTCGAGCGGGCGGATGTGTATGACGTCTACGGCCAGCCCGCCCACCCCTACACCGAAGGGCTGCTGGAGTCGATCCCGCGCCTGGACCAGAAGGGGCAGCAGCTGGCGGCGATCAAAGGCCTCCCGCCCAACCTGACCAAGATCCCCGCGGGCTGCGCGTTCAACCCACGCTGCCGGTACGCCCAAGATGTCTGCCGCGCCGATCCGCCTCCGCCGCTCTACCAGGTGGGGCACCATCGCGAGTCGGCCTGCCATTTCGCCGAGGCCGTGTTGGCCGGAGAGGCGGTCCGTACCGATGCCCGATGAGC
The DNA here is from genome assembly GCA_963797165.1 of uncultured Actinomycetota bacterium. Taxonomy (GTDB): domain Bacteria; phylum Actinomycetota; class Actinomycetes; order Propionibacteriales; family Propionibacteriaceae; genus Microlunatus. The sequence continues at coordinate 2,439,230 of CAWCOM010000001.1, read as the reverse complement.
AGCCGGTCGCCGTGGCCACGCCGGCTCGCGCCCGGGAGGTCATTCTCCAGGCCGAGGACCTGGTCAAGCACTACCCGATCAAAGCAGGTGTCATCCGACGTACGGTAGGCCACGTCAAGGCCGTCGACGGCGTCTCTTTCGAGCTGTACAAGGGCGAGACGCTGGGCATCGTCGGCGAGTCCGGTTGTGGCAAGTCCACCCTCGGCCGCACGCTGATGCGGCTGGAAGAGCCCACGTCGGGCAAGGTGACCTTCGACGGTGTCGACATGTTCGCCCAGCAGGGCGCCGCCATGCGGAAGTTGCGCCGCGACATCCAGATCGTCTTCCAGGACCCGTACACCTCGCTCAACCCGCGGATGACGGTCGGCGACATCATCGGCGAGCCGTTCGACATCCATCCCGACGTCGTGCCGAAGGGCCGTCGCCGCCAGCGAGTACAGGAGCTGCTCGACCTGGTCGGCCTCAACCCCGAGCACCTGAACCGCTACCCGCACCAGTTTTCCGGTGGGCAGCGACAGCGGATCGGCATCGCGCGCGGGGTTGCTCTCAACCCGAAGGTGATCATCTGCGACGAGCCGGTCTCGGCGCTGGACGTATCGGTCCAGGCGCAGGTGGTCAACCTGCTCAAAGACCTGCAACGCGAGCTCGGTCTGGCGTACATCTTCATCGCCCACGACCTGTCGGTCGTTCGGCACATCTCCGACCGGGTCGGCGTGATGTACCTCGGCAAGTTGGTGGAGCTCGGCGACGAAGATCAGATCTACGGCCGGCCGACGCACCCCTATACCCAGGCGCTGTTGTCAGCGGTCCCGGTTCCCGATCCGACGCTCCGGGCCTCGCGCGAGCAGATCGTGCTCACCGGTGACGTGCCGAGCCCGGCGAACCCGCCGAGCGGATGCCGGTTCCACACCCGCTGCTGGAAGGCTCAGGAGATCTGCAGCGTCGAGGAGCCGCCCCTGATTCCGCGGTCGGACGGCATCTCGGAGCATCTCTCCGCCTGCCACTTCGCCGAGCCGCGCGCCGTCGTCTGACACCGGCACGGGCGCTATGGACGGCCGTGGGGATAGCATGATCGCACGTGTGTGGCGGGGAGCCCGATCGTCTGGGCCCGCACGTCGCGGGGACATCGACCGTCTCGAGTGGAAGGCCGCCATGAACGGCTCGGATGAGAGCTCCCGCACAGACTCCACCGGAGTCGCGCCGCCGATCCGGATCCTCGAGCACAATCTGATCGACATCTGCGACCTGCTCGAAGCGACCTTCGGTCTGGATGGTGTCGACGTCACGTTCTCACGCCGATCGGCCGGTGTCGATCGACGCTGGCAGGGACAACTGGGCGACTGGCTGGTCGCCGACTCCAATGCCAACTGGTTCGTGGTCTCCGATGCCGAGTTCGGTCGGCTCCGTTCCGGGCCCGCCGGCGATCGGACCGAGCCTGGCCGACAGGTTGTCGACGTGCCCACGGTCGAGCCGCGGATCGTCGCGCCCTGAGCATTCATCGGGCCGCTATGTAGCGCTCGTTATCGTGTGGGGGTGACTGTCTCCGCCCAAGGCCAGCCGGATCGCCGGTTGATGCTGGTCCATGCCCATCCCGACGACGAGTGCCTCAACAACGGCGCGACGATGGCGCGCTACGTCGACGAGGGAGCCGCGCTCACCCTGGTCACCTGCACCCTCGGTGAGGAGGGGGAGGTGTTGGTTCCCGATCTGGAGCACCTGGCAGCCGAGCACCAGGACAGCCTGGGGGCGCACCGACTCACCGAGCTCGGAGACGCCATGGCGATCCTCGGGGTCACCGACTTCGTCCGGCTCGGGGGCGACGGACGCTTCCGGGACTCGGGAATGGCGTACGACGAGCGACAGCACGCAGTCGCCCGGGACGTGCTGAGGCCGGGAATCTTCTGGACCGCCGACCTGCTGGAAGCGGCCAACGAGCTGGTCACACTGATCAGGCAGCGTCGGCCGCAGGTACTGATCACCTACAACGAGCACGGCAACTACGGCCACCCCGACCACATCCAGGCGCACCGGGTGGCGATGTACGGCTACCTGCTCGCGGGGACACCGTCGTACCGGCTCGACCTCGGCGAACCATGGCTGATCGACCGCGTGCTGTGGACGACGATGAGCCGCAGCCGGGCGCTGGCACAGGCCGCACAGGCCAAGGGAACCGAGTACGAGCGGTGGGGCGAGGCCATCGCCGAGGGCGGCCCGATGGAGTCGGCCTTCGCGTCCGACGAGGCCATTGCCGTGGCGATCGACGGTACGAACTGGGTGGCTCGGAAGCTGAAGGCTCTTCGCGCCCACGCGACCCAGGTCAACACGCAGATGTTCGCGATGTCGGATGGGCTCGGCGAGGCCGTCTGGTCGCAGGAGTACTACCGGCTGGCCGCCGGCACTCCCTACCCGGCGAGCGGCTGGGCCGACGACCTGTTCGCCGGCCTGGTGTGAGACCGGGCCGAGATGGAGGACGCCTCCTCGACCGAGCCGGCCCCCAGCCTGTTCGAACGATCGATGCCGGTATCGACATCGGAATCGGCGCCGCGGTCGTCGGCAGCAGCGGGTGTCTCGCCGGAGGCACTACGGCACGCCATGTCGCATTTCGCGTCCGGAGTCACCATCGTGACGGCACTGGTCGACGGAGTCGCGCATGCGATGACCGCGACGGCGTTCTCCTCGGTCTCCCTCGATCCGCCGTTGGGTCTGGTCTGCGTCGGGAAGGCCAGCCGTTTCCATGCGGCAGCAGGACACACCGACCGCTGGGCGGTGTCGATCCTCGCCGCTGACCAGGAACCGCTCGCTCGCCACTTCTCGCACAGCGGACGGGACCTGCTGACCCAGTTCGACGACGTGCCGCACGAGGCCGCGCCGATCTCGGGTGCGCCACTGATCGTCGGCGCGACGATGTGGTTGGAGTGCGTCACCTACGCGCGGCACGATGCCGGTGACCACACCATCGTCGTCGGCGAGGTCGTCTGGGTGGCTGATCCTCAGCTCGGGAGGGCGCCGCTCACGTACTATCGGGGCAGCTACCGACACCTCTAGCCGGCGCAGGTCACGACCCCGAAAAGTGGTCACTTACAACATCGACACGCCGCGCGGAACTGTTGTTAGCGCCCAGTTTTCGGGGAGTCGAGCGGAGACTGGGCGGGCGTCAGGTAGCGGTAGGTGTGGTGCCGGGCGAAGCCGAGACGCTCGTACGCCGCGATGGCGTCTGCGTTCGCCGCGGCGACCTGCAGATAGACCTGTCGCGCACCCCGACGGGCGGCCCAGTGCCCGAGCGCCCGCATCATGGCCGTCGCGATGCCGCGTCGCCGGTGCCCCGGGTCGACCCATATCGTGGCCAGGCCCAGCCAAAGACCGCTGACATGCCCGCGGGCGATCGCCACGTGCTCGGGCGAACCGACCGAGGCGAAGGCACGCGGTGAATTGCCGGCCAGGATCTTCTCGAGCACGGCCGGGTCGGCATCGTTCGGCCGGCTCCTGGAGTATGCCGCCAGCCACTCGGGCGCCAAATCCTCCGTGACGCGTACGTCGGGGGAGGGAAGCCCTGTGCCGAGGAAGGCGCCGAGCCGGGCGACCATGACGTCGGTGGCGACGTACGTCTCCTGCCAGCCGAGATCGGACAAGTCACGATCGGGTTGGGATCCGACGATCACCTGCGCTCGAGGGCGGATGCCGTGGGCAGCAGACCACGACTCGATCGCCGCTGCGGCCTCCGGAACGACCCGGCCGGGGTCGCCGATCGCGAGGCACGAGTTCGCCCGACCGGTGAAGCCGCCGCCGGCTCGAAGCGTCCACTCACCCAGCGGCTCGCTGTCGGCCAGCCACCCCGGCAGCGCGTGTCGCTCCAGCTCGTCGGCCGGCACCCGCACCGGGTCGGCACCACCCGGCGCGGCCGGTGCACGACGAGCCAGGATCACCGCTGAGCGCTGCAGCGTCGTCGTCCCGGCCTGGATGGTCCACAGCCGGACCGTTTCCGCCGTCACCAGCTCGACCCAGCCGATGAGATCGGTGGCGGATCCGTCGGCCAGCCGCGACCGGATGACCCAGCGCTCGCCGGGTCGGGCGCGGTCGAGCGCGGAAGAGTGGTCGTCCACCGAATGAGGTGCCTTCGTGTGAGAAGTTGGAAAGCGCGATACTAGATCAGGTTTCGAACGAGCCTGGAACAAGCGGAGGAGAAGGACCGTGACGTACGTCATTGCGCAGCCCTGTGTTGACCTCAAGGACCGGGCGTGCGTCGAGGAGTGTCCGGTCGACTGCATCTACGAGGGCAAGCGGATGCTCTACATCCACCCGGACGAGTGCGTCGACTGCGGCGCCTGCGAGCCGGTGTGCCCGGTCGAGGCGATCTTCTACGAAGACGACACGCCGGAGGAGTGGAAGGAGTACTACAACGCCAATGTGAACTTCTTCGACGATCTGGGTTCTCCCGGCGGTGCGGCGAAGGTCGGTGTGATCGACAAGGACCACCCGCTGATCGAGGCTCTGCCGATCCAGGAGCACGACGAGTGATGCCGGCGGCGCACGAGCAGGACGCGTGAGGCTCGCCGACGCGCTTCCCGACTTTCCCTGGGACACTCTGGCCGCGGCGAAAGCCGTGGCCAGTTCTCATCCTGGGGGCCTCGTCGACCTCTCGGTCGGCACGCCGGTCGACCCGACGCCGCAGCTCGGCATCGACGCGCTGACCCGTGCCGCGAACAGTCCGGGCTACCCGCTGACGTCGGGCACGATCGACCTCCGGGAGGCGATGGCCGGCTACCTGGCGAAGCGCTGGGGTGCGGTCGGGCTCGAGCCGGACCACACGCTGCCGGCCATCGGCACGAAGGAGCTGGTCGCTTGGCTGCCGACCCTGCTCGGGCTCGGCGCCGGGGACCTGGTGGTCTTTCCGACCTGCGCCTATCCGACGTACGAGGTCGGGGCCCGGATCGCCGGCTGCACCCCGGTGCCCTGCGACGATCTGGAGTCCCTGGGCGATCGGCGTCCCGCGCTGATCTGGCTGAACTCACCGTCCAACCCGACGGGGCAGATCCTGCCGGCGGACGAGCTGACCCGCCGGGTGGCGTGGGCCCGAGAGCACGGGGCGCTGGTCGCCTCCGACGAGTGCTACGGCGAGTTCGGTTGGGATGCCAAGCCGGTGTCGGTCCTGCGTCCAGACGTGTGTGGCGGAAGTCACGACGGCCTGCTCGCGGTCCACTCGCTGTCCAAGCGGTCGAATCTGGCGGGCTATCGGGCTGGTTTCGTGGCCGGCGATCCGCAGGTCGTCGCCGACCTGCTCGCGGTCCGCAAGCACGCCGGGATGATCATGCCGCGACCTGTGCAGGACGCGATGGTCGCGTTGCTCGGAGACCAGGACCATGTGGAGCAGCAGCGCTCGCGCTACCTCGCCCGCCGTGCGCTACTGCGGCCCGCGCTGGAGTCTGCCGGATTCCGCGTCGAGCACTCCGAGGGCTCGCTCTACCTCTGGGCGACCCGGGACGCGCCGGGCCGGGCCTCGGTGGACTTCCTGGCCTCCCGCGGGATCCTCGCCGCCCCGGGCGACTTCTACGGCGAGGCCGCCGCCTCGTACGTCCGGGTTGCCCTCACCGCCACCGACGAGCGCGTCTCCGCCGCAGCATCCCGCCTCGCCAGCTGATCCCCGGTCCCTTCCCGTCCGGTCGTCCCGCCCCACGCCAAGCCCGAAAAGTGGGCGCAAACTGCAACTTTTCCGTCTCCAGACATGCAGTTTGCGCCCACTTTCGGTTGTGCTACCGCCGGCAGAGTCTTGAGGCGCGCAGCGGGCGCGAGCCGGACAAACGCCGGCGAGCGTCGGGTAGCGGAGCGCCGGGCTCTGTCTTGCGACCGATCGAACAGCCCTGGTGACGTCGCGGCAGCGGCAGGTTGCCGTGGCTGTGAGAGAGGGAGCAAGTCAGAGTCTCGAGGCGCGCAGCGGGCGCGAGCCGGCAAAGTACGTCAGCGCAGGGTGATGCGGACCTCGGTCGCCGCGACCGGGTCGTCGGCATCGACCCAGGCTGGCAGGTTGAAGGCGTCGGTGCGCCACTGCTGATCGCCGACCACCACCTCCACCGTCCCGTACGTCCGTGAGTTCGCGACCGCGAAGCTGCCGTACGCCCAGGCGTGCTCGACACTGTCCGCCCGGACGACGACGATCTTGTCCGTCCGCTCGGTCTCGAGCTTGCCGAACGTCTTGTTCAGCGCTTTGACCAGTTGGGCCGGCTTTCCCGGATTTCCTTCCCGCTCGAGGCAGGTGAATCCGCCAGGTGATTGCCCGGTGAGGGCGCTCGCGATGTTTCGGGCATCGGCTTCGTGATCGCGGTAGGCGTCTGGATAGGCACTGCGCTGGACGGCCTGCGCCACCTTGGTGATGTCGCGCTTCGTCCAGTTCTTCACCTTGACGAGCGCGTTGTAGAACGTGTTGGTCGCGTAGTACGGGTCCATCAGCTGCTTCTCGGTGCCCCACCCCTGCGACGGGCGCTGCTGGAAGAGGCCAACCGAGTCGCGGTCGCCGTAGTCGAGGTTCCGGATCCCGGTCTCCTGGTACGCCGTCGCGAGCGCAATGGTCGCCGCCCGCGGGGGCAGGTCACGCTTCACCGACACCCCGACGATGATCGAGGCGTAGTGCGCCTGGTCCAGGGTCAGCGCCGTCGAGCTGCCGCTCGCGGTAGCCACACAGCGCTGCTGACCGGGAGTCGGCGGCGCGACCCCTCGACTCCGCAGGATGCCGTAGACCGCCAAGGCGGCGACTGCGAGCAACACGAAGGCGGCGACGAGGACGCCGACGACGCGCGCTGTCTTGACTGTGTTGCCTCTGCCGGGGGAAGGCACTAGTCGGAGTCAGGCACTAGTGCGGCACTAGTTGGAGTGCAGGGCCGCGTTCAGCTCGACGCCCTTGCCCTGCCGACGCCGGACCTCGATCGTGCCGGTGATCGAGTTGCGGATGAAAAGCAGACCGCTCTCGCCGGAGAGCTCCATCGCCTTGACGACTGCTCCGCCGGGTAGCGTGACCTTGGTGCCGGCGGTGACGTACAGGCCCGCCTCGACGACGCAGTCGTCGCCGAGCGCGATCCCGATCCCGGCGTTGGCTCCGAGCAGGCAGCGCTCGCCGATGGAGATCACCTGCTTGCCGCCGCCGGAGAGGGTGCCCATGATCGAGGCGCCGCCTCCGACATCGGAGTCCTTGCCGACCACGACTCCGGCGGAGATTCGGCCCTCGACCATCGACGTACCGAGCGTTCCGGCGTTGTAGTTGACGAAGCCCTCGTGCATCACTGTCGTGCCCTCGGCCAGGTGAGCGCCGAGGCGGACTCGATCGGCGTCGGCGATCCTCACACCGGAGGGCAGGACGTAGTCGACCATCCGCGGGAACTTGTCGATGCCGAAGACCGTGACATGACCCCGGGCACCGCGGAGCCGGGTCCGGACCGTCTCGAAGCCCTCGACGGCACAGGGGCCGGCGGAGGTCCAGACGACGTTCGGCAGGGCGCCGAAGATCCCGTCGAGATTGACCGTGCGCGGCTGGACCAGCCGGTGGCTCAGCAGGTGCAGCCGAAGGTACGCGTCGGACGTGTCGGCCGGTGGCGCGTCGAGGTCGATGCTGACCCGTACCAGCGTCGTCGTCACCTGCCGCAGCTGATCCTCACCGACCGACTCGGAGAGCTCGGCCGGCGGCTCGCCCGGATCGGCGTCGAGTGTGGGATAGGGGAAGTAGGCGTCGAGCACCTGGCCGGTGGTGTGGATCGAGGCGATTCCCCAACCGGCAGCGGAACGGGTGCCCTCGCGTCCAGCGGTGGGCTCGGACGTGGTGGACGGCGTCGGGTCAGGCGCGTCGGACATGGCCAAACCTTAGCCTCGATCCCGCCACCGGGGTGGGGCACGTAGCGCTGTGACGCTTTCCGCACGCTCGAACCGACGTTCCTTTGTTCCGGTGCCCAATCCGGGCGTCGAGCGTGCCGAAGCGACAAGCTGAGCGGCAGAGCCGATCTCGTAGGGTGACGTCCATGCCCGCCTTGGATCTGGAAGGTGACCTGGTCACCCTGCTTCGCGCGCTCGTCGATCTCGAGTCCGTCAGTGGCAACGAACGCGCCATCGCCGATGAGGTGCAGGAGGCGTTGAGCAGCTACGACCACCTCGACGTGCAGCGCGACGGCGACCTCGTGATGGCCCGGACCGACCTCGGCCGGGGCGAGCGGATCGTGATCGCCGGGCATCTGGACACGGTGCCGGTGGCGGACAATCTGCCTTCCTGGACCACCGGTGACGGCGACGAGCTGCTGATCTGGGGCCGGGGCAGCTGCGACATGAAGGGCGGGGTCGCCGTCCAGCTCGCCGCCGCCGCTCGGCTGCAAGAGCCCAACCGCGATGTCAGCTGGATCTTCTACGACAACGAGGAGGTCGCCGAGGAGCACAACGGACTGGCCCGGGTCGCCCGGAACCATCCGGACTGGCTGGCCGGCTCGTTCGCCGTGCTCGGTGAGCCGTCGAACGCCGGGATCGAGGGCGGTTGCCAGGGGACGCTGCGGGTGTCCATCACGATCACCGGGGTCGCGGCGCACTCCGCCCGTGCCTGGATGGGCAGCAACGCGATCCACGGCGCGGCGCCGCTGCTGAACCGGCTGGCGACGTACGAGCCCAGGAAGGTCGTCGTCGACGGGCTGACCTACCGCGAGGGTCTGAACGCGGTCGCGATCAGCGGTGGCATCGCCGGGAACGTCATCCCGGACCGCTGCACGGTGGAGATCAACTATCGCTTCGCGCCGGACAAGAGCGCCGAGGAGGCGATCGCGTACCTCCGCGACGACGTGCTGGCCGGCTTCGAGCTGGAGGTGCTCGACGCCGCCGCCGGTGCCCGTCCCGGGTTGGACCAGCCCGCTGCTGCCGCGTTCGTGGCCGCGGTGGGGGCCGAACCGAGTGCGAAGTTCGGTTGGACCGACGTCGCGCGGTTCTCGGCGATGGGCGTACCGGCGGTGAACTTCGGTCCCGGCAATCCGAGCAAGGCGCATGCCGACGACGAGTTCTGCCCGGCCGCGGAGCTGACCACCTGTTTCGACGCGCTGGTGCGCTGGCTGAGCTGACCGGCCGTACTGTGACCGGGTGACCCAGAACCCACCGCGCGACCGTCGGCGCGCCGGACCCGTGCTGCGCGGTCCCGACCAGGACGAGGCGTCGACCACCGACCAGCGGCTGCTCGACAGCCGCGGCCCGACCGACTGGGTGCACACCGATCCCTGGCGGGTGCTGCGGATCCAGTCCGAGTTCGTCGAGGGGTTCGGCACGCTCAGCGAGCTGGGCCCGGCCGTTGCCTTCTTCGGGTCGGCTCGAGTACGGCCGCCGCATCCCTGGTACGCCGCCGCCGAGCAGTTGGCGGCAGCGGTCAGCCAGGCCGGTTTTGCGGTGATCACCGGCGGCGGCCCGGGCATGATGGAGGCGGCCAACAAGGGCGCATCGTCGGTCGACGGGGTCTCGGTCGGGCTCGGAATCGAGCTGCCGTTCGAGAGCGGGCTCAATCCGTACGTCAACCTCGGCATCAACTTCCGCTACTTCTTCGCGCGCAAGACAATGTTCGTAAAGTACTCCCAAGGGTTCGTCGTTCTTCCCGGCGGCTTCGGCACGCTCGACGAGCTGTTCGAGGCGCTCACCCTGGTCCAGACGAGGAAGGTCACGTCCTTCCCGGTGGTGCTCTACGACAGCGCCTACTGGACCGGGCTGCTCGACTGGCTGCGCGGCACGATGCTGGCCGAGCGCTTCATCGCCGAGCCCGATCTGGACAGCCTGATCGTCAGCGACGATCCGGACGAGGTGGTGTCGTTGATGCTGCGATCTCGTGAGCCCGGCTAGACCTCGGCTGGAGCCCGGCTGGAGCCCGGCTGGAGCTCGCCTAGATTGGTGTCCATGGAGTGGTTCATCGCCGTCGTGATCGTCGCCGCCTTGGGTGTGGCGGCCGTTGCGGCGGCGGGTGGCCTCGGCGGAATGGCGAAGGAGCCGGTGCGCGACGTGTATCGACAAGACCTGCCCGACGACCGCCCGCTGGCCGCGGCGGAGATCAACGCGCTCCGGTTCGGGACGGCGCTACGGGGCTACGCGATGGACCAGGTGGACGACATCCTCGACCGGTTGTCGCGGGAGATCGCCGAACGTGACGAGCTGATCACGCAGTTGCGCGCAACCCAGCCCGCGGTGGGCGACGAGGCCGAGCCGCTGATCGACGACGCCGCGTTGTCGATGTCCTGGTCGTCGCCGACCGTCGGCTCCGAGACGGTGGCGGACCCCTCCGACGAGGTCCCGACGGATCTCCGGTGACGCTGCGGCTCACCGCTTCGGCAACCGTGCGAGCAGCGCCGGCTCGGGTCTGGTCCGAGCTGACAGACTGGGTCGGGCAACGGCGGTGGATCCCGTTCACCACCGTTCGGGTGGCCGGCCCCGGCATCGGAATCGGCGTCCGCGCCGACGCCTTGTCGGGATTCTGGCTGGGTCGGGTGCCGATCGGTCTGCTGGATCGGTTCGTCGTCACCGACTGGAAGCCTCCCGGCGACGATCCCGGCCGGCTGGAGGTGCTGCATCTCGGTCCCTACTTCACCGGTCCGGGAGCGTTCACCGTGACCGCGGCTCCGGGAGGCGCGAGGGTGGACTGCGTCGAGGTGTTCGATCTCCCCGGCGGAACGCTCACCGAGACACCGGGCAGGCTGCTGCTTCCGCTGATGTCCCGTGGTTTCACGTACAGCCTCCGCCGGCTCGCCGCGATCTGCGAGGGCTGACTCGCCGTCGCTCGCGTGCCCCGCCGCCGGCGCACCCTTTGGTCAACCCACGCACCCTCTGCAGAGGGTGCCTCGGTTGGCGTCCCGGTGCGGGAGCGTACGAAAGGGGGCGGGAGCGTACGAAAGGGGGGCGGGCGGAGCGTACGAAAGGGTGCCGGAGCGTACGAAGGGGTGCGAGAGCGCACGAAGGGGTGCAGGAGCGACGAAGGGGTGCTGCAGCTACTCAGATCCGGCGGTTGGCCAGCACCGGGAGGGTCTTCCGGGCCTCGGTGACGCCATCCGGGTCGAGGTCGACGAGCAGGAGTCCGGGCTCGGCGCCGAGCTCGCCGAGCACCTCCCCGGTGGGGCCGACCGCCATACTGTGCCCGATGCCGGTCGGCGCCTTTCCACTGACTGCTTCGTCGACCGAGGCGGGATCGGCCTGGCCGGCGGCGACGACGTACGTCGTGGCGTCGAGCGCGCGGGCCCGGACCAGCAGCCGCCACTGATCGAGCTTGCCCGGTCCGGCACCCCATGACGCGGGCAGCACGACGAGTTGTGCACCGCGGTCGGCCAGCGTGGTGAACAGGTTCGGGAACCGTACGTCGTAGCAGGTGGCGAAGCCGACTCGGACACCGGCGATGTCTGCCACAAGTGGATCGTTCCCTGGAGCGACGGTGTCGGACTCGGCGAACCCGTACGCGTCGAACAGGTGGATCTTGTCGTAGTGCTGCTCGATCTCGGGGCCGACGACGTACAGGGTGTTCGTCACGCGCCCGCCGGGTGCCGGGGTGAACATGCCGGCGACGACCACGACTCCGTGCTCGCGTGCGACGGCCGCGACCCCGGCGGCCCAGGGCCCGTCCAGCGGTTCGGCGACCTCGGTCAGCGAGCGGCCGAAGCACCGCATCGTCGCCTCCGGAAACACGACCAGCTGGGCACCCTGGGCGGCGGCGTCGGCCGTACGCTCGACGACGGTCGCCAGGTTGGCGGCCGGGTCGGCCGAGCTGAGCATCTGGATCGCGGCGATCCGCATCGGCTACCTCCTCAGGATCCGTCGAACGCCGGACGCTGCTTGGCGAGGAAGGCCTCCACCGCTCGGCGATGGTCGACCGAACCGCCGGTGCGCGCCATCAGGTCGGCCTCGAAGACCAGCGACTCCTCGAGGGAGTGGGTGGCCGCATAGCCGACCGCGTGCCGGATCGAGGCGTACGCCAGGGTCGGGCCGGTCGCCAGCGTTGCACCGACCGCGGCCACTCGTGCGGCGAACTCGTCGTCCGGGACGACCTCTGTCGCGATTCCGAGTGCCAGAGCCTCGTCGGCGGTGATGGTGCGGGGGCGGAAGAGCAGATCGATCGCCCGGGTCGGGCCGACCAACCGCGGCAGCGTCCACGAGCAACCGGTGTCGCAGGACAGCCCGATGCCGGCGAAGGCCAGGTTGAAGCCGGCCGAGGCCGCAACGATCCTGATGTCGGCCAGGAAGGCCAGCGATGCGCCGGCGCCGGCGGCGACACCGTTCACAGCGGCGACCACCGGCTTGTCCATCGTGTGCAGGGCCAGCGCGATCGGGTTGTAGTGCTCGGGGACGGTGGCCCACATCTGTGCCGGTGATAGGGTCTGCAGGCCGACGATGTGCTCCTTCAGATCCTGACCGACGCTGAACGCTCGGCCCGTCCCGGTCAGCACCACGCAACGGACCCCGGTGTCCTGCGCGGCGTCGCTGAGCGCGTCGAGCAGCTGTGTCTTGGTGTCGAGGTCGACAGCGTTCATCGCCTCGGGCCGGGCGAAGGTGATGGTCGCGACACCGTCGGCGACACTGCTGAGCACGGCGGACCCGGTCATGGACCCGACTGTAGTGCCGCTGACGGGGAGTCGGGCACTGCCGGGCACGCGGCCTGACCCGGCTGTGCCGAACGCGCACTCGTACGGAATAATTGACGCAGCAACTGGGGCTCTCGGGCCGGCAGGGGCACTGAGCGGAGTTCTCACACGCCGGGTCGATACACAGAGAAGGGTGCACGATGGCTGCGATGAAACCTCGGACCGGGGACGGCCCGATGGAGGTCACCAAGGAAGGCCGAGGGATCGTCATGCGGGTGCCACTCGAAGGTGGAGGGCGACTGGTCGTCGAGCTCAATGCCAGCGAGGCCGCAGAGCTCGCCGGCGCCCTCAAGGAAGTGGTCGGCTGAGCTACGGGGAACCCTCCGTCTCATTCCTCGAAGAGGGGGTCTCGCCGCACGGCGGCGGGCCCCCTTTCCGTTGCGCAGGCTCTTGCGTAGAAAGGATTCTCGGTGACCGAGCTACATCCCAGCTGCCGTGCCGTCGACGCCGTACTGGCCGGGGCGGCGGTTCCCGGCCGGGTGAGGTTGCTGCCCGAAGCGGCTCCTACGGCGCAGGCCGCCGCTGATCAGCTGGGGTGTGCGGTGGGGGCGATCGCGAACTCGTTGGTCTTCGCGACCGACACCGGCGCGCCGTTGTTGATCATGACCAGCGGGGCCCACCGGGTGGACACGGCCCTGGTCGGTGCCGGGATCGGCGCCACCATCAAGCGAGCCAGTGTGGACTTCGTCCGGACCGTCACGAGCCAGCCGATCGGAGGCGTCGCGCCGGTCGCCCACCCAGCGCCGATCCGTACGCTGGTCGACCGCGACCTGGCGGCGTACGACGAGCTCTGGGCCGCCGGCGGCATCCCGCACGCGGTGTTCCCGATCAGCTTCGACGACCTCGTCCGGATCACCGCCGGCACCGTCTGTCGGGTCGCCGCACCCTCCTGATCGTCGCCCGCGCTCCTGATCGCCTCCTGATCCGCGGGCTAGCGTCCCCGAAAAGTGGTCGCAAACAACAACTCTGACCGGCGTGTCGATGTTGTTTGCGCCCAGTTTTCGGGGACGAAGGGAAGGGCAGGGTGTCCGGGTCAGGGCTGTCGGGCCTGGGCGAGAGCGTCCAGCACTTCGGCATCGCTGACCTGGTCGAAGCTGCGGTACCACTGGCTGACCGCACTGAAGCCCGGCGGCGCAAGCGGGCAGACGACCAGGTCGGCTTGGCCGCCGACCAGCTCTACCGCGATCGGGCTGCCCACCGGCGCAGCCATCACGACCCGGCTCGGTCGCAGGGCTCGGGCGGCCGCCACTGCGGCCAGCGCTGTCATCCCGGTCGCCAGGCCGTCGTCGACCAGCACGACCGTACGTCCTCCAGCGTCGCCGGGAGCCGCCCCCGCGGAAGGGGAACCGTACCGCTCGGCCCGTTCTGCCAGCAGCGCCTCCTCGCGCCGCCGGACCCGCGCGAACGCGGCCTCGTCAACCCGAGCCTCGGCGATCACCTGATCGTTCCGCACGACCTCGACGGTGTCCCCGGTCCTGGCGATTGCGCCCATGGCCAGCTCTGGGCGGCCCGGCACCCCGAGCTTGCGCACGAGCATCAGCGCAAGTGGCGCCGCAAGTCGCCGCGCCACCGGGACCGCGACCGGGACCCCACCGCGCGGCAGCGCCAGCACGATCGCCGGTTCATCCCCGAGGCCGCCGACCGTCGCGTCGACGAGCGCATCGGCCAGCACGTCGCCGGCTTCCGCCCGATCCCGGTACGGATCTCGACGTGGCATTCTGACTCCTTCAGCCCGAGTCCTGTGCCTGCTCGGCTCCTATCGCCCGACTCCTCGAAAACTGGTCGCCAACAACAACAACCACCGGCGTGTCGCTGTTGTTTGCGACCACTTTCTGGGGGAGGAGGGGCTGGGGGACCGAGGGCTGCCTAGGACCCGTGGACCGCGATCGCCGTCTCGTAGACGCCCACCGTCTCGGCGGCGATCTTGGCCCAGTCGAACTCGGCGATACAGCGCTCGCGGCCGGCCACTCCGAACGCGGTCGCCTTCGCCGGATCCGCCGTCAGCGAGTTGATCTTCGCGGCCAGGTCGGCCTCGAACGCGGCGACGAAGGCCGGATCGCCGGCCTGCGCGGGGTCGTACGGCACGAGGTAGCCCGTCTCGCCGTCGACGACGACCTCGGGGATCCCGCCGACCGCCGAGGCGACCACCGCGGTCTCGCAGGCCATCGCCTCGAGGTTGACGATGCCGAGCGGCTCGTAGACCGACGGGCAGGCGAAGACCGTGGCATGGGACAGCACCTGGCGGACCTGCGCGCGCGGCAGCATCTGCTCGATCCAGATCACGTTGCCACGGCTGGACTGCAGGTGGGCGAACGCGTCACCGATCTGCTGCGCGATCTCCGGAGTGTCTGGTGCTCCGGCCAGCAGCACGAGCTGGGTGCCGGGATCGAGCTGCTCGGCGGCGCGGACCAGGTGGATGAGGCCCTTCTGGCGGGTGATCCGGCCGACGAAGACGACCGACGGCGCGTCCAGGTCGATGCCGAGGTCGCTCATGAACTCGGTGCCCGTGTCCGGCTTGAACTCGCCGGTGTCGATGCCGTTGCGGACGACATGGACCTTCTCCGGGTCCAGATTGCCGTACGAGGCCAGGGTGTCGGTCCGCATCCCGGCGCTCACCGCGATCACCGCATCGGCGCCCTCGAAGGCCGTCTGCTCCGCCCATGACGACAGCTTGTAGCCACCACCGAGCTGCTCGGCCTTCCACGGGCGGTGCGGCTCGAGGGAGTGCGCGCTGACGACGTGCGGGATGTCGTGCATCAGCCCGGATAGGTGGCCGGCGAGATTGGCATACCAGGTGTGGGAGTGCACGAGCTGTACGTCGTCGGGCACCGCCGCCGTCATCGACAGGTCGGCGCCGAAGACCCGCAGCGCCGGGTTCGCGCCGGGCGGGAAGTTCTCCGCGTGGGCGGTGGCACCCTCGCGGGGCTCGCCCATGCACTGCACGTCCACGTCGATCAGCTTGCGCAGCTGTGGAACCAGCTGGGCCACGTGGACTCCGGCACCGCCGTAGATGCTCGGCGGGTACTCGCGGGTGAGCAGCGAGATCTTCATCCGCGACGTGCTCGGGGCGTCGGGAACGGGGGACTCGGCTTCGGTGCCTGGTTGCGCCATGAGCCCGATCGTGTCACAGCGCGACACCGCGCGGGAAGGTGCTCGGCGATCCTACGAAGGCGGTGACATCGGGCAGATGCCCAGGGTTCATGGCGACCCCCCTTGTCGCCCGCAACGCCGACCACCTAGGTTTTGGATCGTGGTGACGCGTCCGAAGGTGCTCGCAATCGTCCTCGCTGGTGGAGAAGGCAAACGGCTCATGCCGCTGACCGCGGACCGGGCCAAGCCCGCTGTGCCGTTCGGCGGGACCTATCGCCTGATCGACTTCGTGCTGTCCAACCTCGTCAACGGCGAGTTGCGGCAGATCGCGGTGCTCACCCAGTACAAGTCGCACTCGCTCGACAAGCACATCTCGTTGACCTGGCGGATGTCGACGTTGCTCGGCAACTACGTCACCCCGGTGCCGGCCCAGCAGCGGCTGGGCCCGCGGTGGTACCAGGGCAGCGCCGACGCGATCTACCAGTCGCTCAATCTGATCAACGACGAGAAGCCAGATCACATCGTCGTCTTCGGCGCGGACAACATCTACCGGATGGACGTCTCGCAGATGGTCGACGCGCACATCGACGGCGGGCTGAGCGCCACCATCGCCGGAATCCGGGTCCCGCGCAGCCAGGCCACCGAGTTCGGCGTGATCGACGCGGCCGCGGACAACAAGATCAAGGAGTTTCTCGAGAAGCCGGCCAACCCTCCAGGACTTCCCGACGACCCCGAGGCCAGCTTCGCGTCGATGGGCAACTACATTTTCTCCACCGATGCCCTGATCGACGCGCTGCAGAGCGACGCCGACGACGGTGACTCCCGCCATGACATGGGCGGCAACATCATTCCGTCGTTCGTCAACCAGGGCGAGGCGCAGGTCTACGACTTCACCCAAAACCAAGTGCCAGGTTCGACGGGCCGGGAGCAAGCGTACTGGCGCGACGTCGGAACCATCGACGCATTCCACGAGGCGCACATGGACCTGGTGTCGGTGGACCCGGTATTCAACCTGTACAACAACGACTGGCCGATCTGGACGTACGCGGTGCAGATGCCGGGTGCCAAGTTCACCCTTCGTGGACGCGCGCTCGACTCGATCGTCAGCGCCGGCTGCATCATCTCCGGCGGCGCGATCGAACGTTCCGTGCTGTCTCCGAACGTCCGCGTCCACGAAGGTTCACGAGTGGACAACTCCGTCCTCTTCGCCAATGTCCACATCGGTCGCAACGCAGTAGTGCATCGCGCCATCCTCGACAAGAACGTCGTGGTCGAGGAGGGTGCGCAGATCGGCGTCGATCCCGAGGCCGACCGCGCCCGCGGCTTCTCGATCTCCGATGGCGGCATCACCACGGTGGGCAAGGGCGTCCGCGTCCGGCGTTGAGCCCTGCCACCCGGCCCGCCCGGCCGGGAAAGAGCCCGAGTTGTCAGAAGCTCAGCACCAGATCTGGTGCTGAGCTTCTGACAACTCGGCGCTCGTGGGGTCAGGACTTGACGGCCACCAGCAGTCCGTCGCCGACGGGCACCAACGCGCTGACCAGCTCTTCGTTCTCGGCGACCGCATTCAGCGTCTCGCGAATGACTTCGACGTCGTCGTCCTGGTTGTTGGGATCGGCGACCCGGTCGTGGCGCAGCGCGTTGTCCACGGCGAGGATGCCGCCGGGCCGCAGCAGTCGGAGGCCCTGCTCGACGTAGTCGGCGTACTCGACCTTCTCGGCGTCGACGAACACGAGATCGTACGCACCGTCACGCAGCCTCGGCAGCACGCTCAGGGCGGCACCGCTGATCAAACGGAACCGCTGGGTGGGGATACCGACCTGCAGGAACGCCTTGCGGGCGAGCTGCTGGTGCTCGGGCTCGATATCGACCGAGGTCAGGATCCCGTCGGACTGCATGCCGGCGAACAGGGCCAGACCGGAGACCCCGGTGCCGGTGCCGATCTCCACCACGGCCTTGGCCGAGACGGTCCGGGCCAGCAGGGTCAGCAGTGCCGCGGTGCCGCGGCCGAGCGGCATCACGCCCAGATCGACCGCGCTCTCCCGAGCCGCGGCCGCTGCCTCGGACTCTGGGCGGAACGTCTCCGCGTACGCCCAGGAGGCGGCCTTGGGTGCGGACTTGGCAGCGGTGCTGGTAGCCGGAGGATTCACGGCGGTCAGCCTACTGGGTGAGCCGGGCGCGCCTCCGCCTTGCTCACCGCCATCCGCGCGTCCGACGTACCGTCCCCGAAAAAGTGGTCACCAACAACACCTACTACCGGCGTGTCGATGTTGTTAGTGACCAGTTTTCGAGGATCGGGAGGGGAGTCAGGGACGGGCGAGGAAGCCGGTTGACTCGAGCACCGTACGGAGCCCGGCAACCTGGTCGTCGTCGGCCTCGACGTACGGCGAACGGACCGTCCGGTGCTCCAGCACACCGAGCAGCTGCAACGCGGCCTTCGACATGATCGCGCCTTGGGAGGTGGGTGGCATGATCGCGGCGACGACGGGCAGCAGCTCGGTGTTGATCCGCCGCGCCGTTGCCAGGTCGCCGGTGTCGACGGCGGCCACCATGTCGGCGTACGCCCGGCCTGCCACGTGGGCGACCACCGATACGACGCCCGCGGCGCCGCAGGCGAGCCACGGCAGGTTCAGCCCGTCGTCGCCGGAGTAGAGCGCCAGTCCGGTCTCGGCCATCACCCGGCAGCCGCCGGGCAGATCGCCCACCGCGTCCTTGACGGCAACGATCCGTTCGTCGCGAGCAACCGCGAGATAGCTGTCGAAGGCAATCCGGACGCCGGCACGACCGGGAATGTCGTACAGCATCACCGGGGTGGAACCGCCGGCCTCGGTCACAGTCAGGAAGTGCTTGACCAGGCCGGCCTGCGGCGGCTTGTTGTAGTACGGCGACACCAGTAGTAGTCCGTGGGCGCCCTCGGCCGCCGCCTGAAGGGCGAGTCGCGCGGAGGCCTGGGTGTCGTTGTTGCCCACGCCGGCGACGATGGTGGCCCGATCACCCACTGCCTCGAGGACAGCGGTCAGTAGCCGTCCGTCCTCGTCGGGGTTGGTGGTGGGCGACTCCCCGGTGGTGCCGCTCACGACCAGGCCATCGTTGCCGTTGTCGACGAGGTAGGCCGCCACCTTCTGTGCCATCACCAGATCGAGCTCGCCGTCGGGGGTGAACGGGGTGATCATGGCCGTCAGCACCCGGCCGAAGGGTGCCTGCGCAGTGGCGAGTGGGGAGCCGTTCGATCCGGTCATGAGCGGAGCCTCTCGGGAGTGAGGAGCGATTCAGGACGACACGCCCCGCGAGCGGCGCGAACCGATCTAGTCATTTCGTCGTCCTGAATCGGGACGAACGAGCGAGACGTGGCGCAGCTCAGGACCTCCGAGCGCGGAGCGCGACAATTCGATCCGGTCATGGGACGACGCTACCGCCCCGCGGCATCGATCCAGGAACGCGAAATGACTCCTCGCGGGAACACCGGTGCGACGCCGTACGTTTTGTCGTCTGCGCGGTTCTGCGCGATAGACCTCACGTCACCGCCTCACAGTTGCCTGCCAGGTTTCACTCAGCAGATTGCCAGGACGATCCGACAAAATAGTAAGTCCGCCCGTACTGGGACCCGGACGACGAACAGGAGGTGGGCAGCAACCATGTGGCCCGCTCCCGATCCTCAGACCTGGCAGCCGCCAGCCACCTCCGCCGCCGACCGGGAAGAGCCGTCCGTCCCGGAGTGGGCCCCGCCCACCTGGGAGGAAGTCGTCCGCGACCATGGGTCCCGCGTCTACCGCCTCGCCTACCGGCTGACCGGCAACTCCCATGATGCGGAGGACCTGACGCAGGACGTCTTCATCCGCGTCTTCAACTCGCTGCATCGCTTCCAGCCCGGGACCTTCGAGGGCTGGTTGCACCGGATCACCACGAACCTGTTCCTCGACTCCGCCCGCCGTAGGCAGAAGATCCGTTTCTCCGCTCTCGCCGACGGTTCCGACGATCGGCTGCCCAGCCGCTGGCCCACCCCGTCGGACGCACTGATGGACGCCGGCCTGGATCACGACGTCGCAGCAGCCCTGGCTGCCCTCTCGCCCGAGTTCCGGGCCGCGGTCGTGCTGTGCGACATCGAAGGGCTGTCGTACGAGGAGATCTCGGCCGTGCTGGACGTCAAGATCGGCACCGTCCGTAGCCGGATCCATCGCGGCCGCTCCCAGCTTCGGGCGGCCTTGGCCCACCGCCGACCGACCGACGAGCACGAGCGTTACTTCGGCGTCGAGGTCGAAGCCGGCCGGGAGCCCGCGAGGGCGTTGTGATGCCTGGGTCACCCGATGGCTGACGCGCTCCCGTCGACCGGCTCCGGGCGTCGGGACCGTGCCTGCGAGGCCCTGTCCGAGCAACGATCCGCGCTGGTCGACGGCGCGCTGAACGACGCCGACCGCGAACGGGTGCTCACTCACCTCGTCGGCTGCGCTGCCTGCCGCGCCGAGGTCGCCGAGCTGCGACGGCTCCGGCGGCTGCTCAGCTCGGGCGCGACTCCGGACGCTTCGCCATCCGACGAGCTCGCCGACCGGTTGGTCGCCATCGCCGGATCCGACGCCCGGGAGCCGCTCCTCGCGGCGCCCTTCCGGCAGACAGCCGCCGGATCGCTACGCCGCGGCCGCCGCCTGGCCGCAAGGACCGTTGCCACGGCCGGCACGCTCGGGGCCGGCGCCGTCCTGGTGGTCGCTGTAGGGCTGGCCGCCGCACCTCCGATGGCAGCCACCATTGCCGATCCGACGGTTGGCGCCCAGGCCGAGTTCAGCGCGCTGTCGGCGCAGCTGCCGCTGGCGGACTCGGCAGGGAGCGTGGTGATGGGGAGCGGTCAGGTGCTGGCCGCCTCGCTGTCGACCTCCGGGGCCCAGTCGATGGGTCCCTCCGCCACCCTGATCGGCACCCAGGAGTTGGACTCCGACGCCGCGTTGGCGGTCCTTCGCCGGGCCGCCACCTCAGCTGCACAGATCAGCTATCGGGGCTCGCAGGTCTTCCAGGTGCTCAGCGACGGTCAGCTGCTCAGCGCCCAGTTGACGGTGGAGACCCGTCTCGGAAATGGCCGAGAGGTGGCGGTCTACGACGCGAGTGGCCGGATGCTGAGCTCGATCGCGGCCGGGACGCCATCCCGCGTCGTCGACTCCGACGAGCTGAGCCTGCTCGCCGACAACTACCTGCTCGGCGCGAGCCGGGGTGCCGAGGTCGCGGGTCGGTCCGCGACGGTGGTGTCGGCATACCGGCCCTCCGGTCAGACGGCCGCGCGCTGGTGGGTCGACGACGACTCCGGTCTGCTGCTATGGCACGCGACGTACGACACCTCCGGTCGGACCACCATCTCCGCCGGATTCACCAGCGTCCAGGTCGGACAGCCGGACACGGTCGGACACGCCTCGGTGGGGGCCACCGTCCCGCTGACCAACACATCCCTGACGCTGGCCAGCACCGGATCGCTGGTGACCCGGGGCTGGCTCTGCCCGGACGACCTCGCCGGTCTGTCGCTGGTGCGCCTGCGGACCGACTCGGCGGACGATCCGACGGTGGTCCACCTTGCCTACTCCGACGGCGTCTCGTCGGTGAGCGTCTTCGAGCAGCACGGCACGCTTGCTCACGCACCCAGCGGCGCGGGTTGGGACGCCGACCTGAAGGCGTACGTCCGCGGGGGAGCGGCCAAGGTCGCGACCTGGCAGTCGGGCACGACCGTCTACACCGTAGTCACCGACGGTTCGCCCGATCTGCTCGACTCCACGATCACAGCTTTGCCCCATGAGGTCACACCGCCGCGGACTACGATTGATCGCGTCCGCGCGGGCTGGTCCCGCATTCTCGAATCCGTGACAGGTTGACCATGGCCGAAGACGACCCCCGCTCCGACGGGGTCGGTGATTCGGCATGGTCGCCGGAGCAATCGGATTCTCGATATCGCGGCCCGTACGACCAGCCCGGCTCCGGCGGGCCGGACCCTCTGAGCATCGGTAGCTGGGCGGAGGACACTCGACCGATACCGCCCGCGGGACCGTCGTTCGCCGCGCATGACCAATCGGCCTACCCGGCGCCCGGCGGCGTCCCGCCATTGCCGTCACGGACACCCGCGCAGGCTGCCTTCGGATACGCACCCCCGAGCTACTCCGCGCCGAATCAGACCCAGCCGAATCAGACCCAGCCGAATCAGACCCAGCCGAATCAGACCCAGCCGAACTATCCGCAGCCGAACTTTCCGTCCCCCCACTATCCGCCCCCGAACCATTCGCAACCGGGCCAACCGCCCGGCGCCGCGAGGAAGCAGCGACGACCGGTCCGCGCCGGAACGGTGATTGCGGTCGCTGCGATCACCGCCCTGCTGATCGGCGGCGGCGCGGGCTATGCAGGGTCCAGACTCGCCGAACGAACGACCGAGACGTCCGCACCGGCTGCGTCATCCTCGGTCCCGGCACCGACTCCGCAACAGCAGACACCGAGCCCCAGCGCCTCACGGACCTCCGTCGCTCCGGCGCCGAACACCCTCGACGCCGTCAAGGTGGCGGCGGCGGCGCTGCCGAGTGCGGTGATGATCCGCGTGGGGAGTGGAGACGACGGCTCGATCGGCTCGGGTTTCGTGCTCGACGCCAGCGGCTTGATCATGACCAACAACCATGTCGTGGCTGACGCCGCTGAAGGCCAACGGCTGCGGGTGGTGTTCTCCGACGGTACGGTCGCCGGAGCCAGCCTGGTCGGCCGCTCGCCGACGTACGACATCGCGGTGATCCGGGTGAAGACCGCGCACGCGCTGGTGCCGATGCCGATCGGGGACTCCGACGCGACTCAGGTCGGGGAGAGCGTGCTTGCGATCGGATCGCCGCTCGGCCTACCGGGCACGGTCACCGAGGGCATCGTGAGTGCCAGGAATCGACCGGTGGCGGTCGGTAGCGACGGTCCGTCGGCCAACGCGTACATCAACGGCACTCAGACCGACGCCCCGATCAACCCGGGCAACTCCGGCGGTCCGCTGCTGGATGCCGGCGGCCGGGTGATCGGGGTGAACTCGGCGATCCTGACGCTCGGGGCCGATCGGCAGCAGGCGGGCAACATCGGTCTCGGTTTCGCCATCCCGATCAACCAGGCCATGGAGATCGGCAAGCTGCTGATCGCCGACGGCAAGGCGACGTACCCGGTGATCGGTGCGGACGTTGCCGACTCGGGCGATCTGGCCGGCGTCCGGCTCAGCTCGGTCACCGGCAACGGCCCTGCCGACCGTGCCGGGTTGCGCAAGGACGACGTGGTGACCAAGATCGACGGACAGCGGGTGAGCGCCACCGAGGAGCTCATCGTGGCCGTACGATCGCATCGGCCGGGGGATCGGGTCACGCTCACGTACCAGCGGAACGGTCAAGCACGCGAGGCCGAGGTTACGCTGGGAAGCCGGGAGGGTTAGCAAGCGATGTTCGACATCAACGCGCCAGAGTTCTTGGTGCTGGTGGTCATCGCCATCGTCTTGTTCGGCCCGGAGAAGCTGCCCGACTTCGCCCGCAAGGCCGCCCGAGTGCTGCGCTATCTCCGCAACATCGCGGGCAACGCCCAGGACCAGCTGAGCCAGGAGCTCGGGCCGGAGTTCAAGGATCTCGACATCCGCGACCTGAACCCGAAGGCGTTCGTCCAAAAGCACCTGCTGGACGACATCGACCCGCTCGTGGACGACGTCAAGAAGGAGTTCACCGACGTCGCCAGCACCGGCAAGAGCGCCCGGGACGACGTGGCGGGTGCGATCGGGCAGAAGTCCATCTCCTCCGGTGGCCCGACCGCCCAGACTGCCGCCGCACCCGCGGGAACGCCGGGCGTGCACTCACCCTTCGATCCCGACGCAACTTGATGGGGCCCGTTCGCGCGATGGCGCGCGTTCACCGGCTACGTCGTCGCTCATCGTGAAGGCGGAGAAGCGTTGCCTTCACTCTTCGTTCCTCCGCACGCCGGGCGCGCCATCTACCGACGCTCACGGGCTTGATTTGCCCGTTCGCGCGATGGCGCGCGTTCACCGGCTACGTCGTCGCTCATCGTGAAGGCGGAGAAGCGTTGCCTTCACCCTTCGTTCCTCCGCACGCCGGGCGCGCCATCTACCGACGCTCACGGGCCCGTCGGTCGGACCAACGGCAGGAAGATCTCGTCGACGATCTCCGTGATCGCAGCGTCGCTCAGCGGCTGCAGTGTCATCAGCGCTTCGTGCCGGAAGAGGTCGAACGGCAACGTGCGAATACGGTCGGTGACACGCCTGGGGTCGACCTCTCCGCGGGCAATCCCGCGTTCGAGGATGGGATCGATTCCCCTGATCCGGCGATCTTTCAGGATCTCGCGACGGATGTCGGCGAGGCTGGTGCCGGTTTCTGAGTAGTACGCGCCGAGCTGCAGGCTCAGCAGCGGGATCAGTGGAGCTCGCGCTGCGTTCGACCGGCGCATCAGCTCGATGAGATCTGTCCGCACGTTGCCGGTGTCCGGTACCTCGACGGCGTCACGGTTGACGCCGTAGGTCACGGCGGCGAGGGCGAGGGACGCGCGATCAGGCCACCGCCGATAGATCACCGGCCGACTGGTCTGCGCCCGTTCGGCGACGGCCTCGATGGTGAACGCGCCGTAACCGCCGGAGATCAGCTGCTCCCAGGCCGCCTCGAGCAGCGCCGCTTCGAGCTCCGCACCCCGACGCCTCTTGGGCGTCGTCTGAAGATCCACTTGCGTATCTTAGCGCAGCGGGCTAATCTGCGTTAGTAGATACAGTCTCGTATCTTAAAAGCGTACGGAGAATCAGAATGTCGACCGGTTCGGACAAGATCGACCGCAACACCCTTGTGACTGCGCTCGTGCTGGTGGTCGGCGGTCTTGCCGTCATCTTCGACACCACCATCGTCAGCGTCGCGCTGCACACGCTCGCGCAGGAGCTGAACGCCAGCGTCGCGGTGATCCAGTGGGTGAGCACCGGCTACTTGCTGGCACTCGGCGCGACCATTCCGCTGGTCGGCTGGGCGCAGGCCAGGATCGGCGGCAAACGGCTGTGGATGATCGCGCTCGTGATCTTCGCCGTCGGCTCGATCGCGGCGAGCCTGGCGTGGAGCGCGCCCAGCCTGATCGCGTTCCGGATCGTGCAGGGCATCGGTGGCGGGCTGATGATGCCGTTGATGGCAACCCTGGCAGTACAGGCCGCGGGTGGCCGATCGCTCGGCAAGCTGATGGCCGTCGTCAGCCTGCCGGCCGCGCTGGGCCCGATCATCGGGCCCGTGCTCGGCGGGATCATCCTCAGTCAGCTCGACTGGCGCTGGTTGTTCTGGGTCAACGTGCCGTTCTGCGTCGTCGGGCTCGTGCTGGCCCGGCGCTTCCTGCCCGCCGATGGACCGACGCGCCGGGTCCGGCTGGACCTGCTCGGCTTGGGACTGCTGACGCCCGCGCTGGTCGGCATCCTGTACGGCCTGTCCAACGTCGGCAAGGACGGCGGGTTCGGCCGCACGGATGTCTGGGTGCCGGCCGTCGTCGGTGTCCTGCTGTTGGCCGGATTCGTCGTGACGGCGGTCCGCCGGCCGGAGCGTGCCCTTCTCGACGTCGGGCTGCTGCGACGCCGTGGGCTCGCCTCCTCCTCGGCGGTGCTCTTCTTGTCCGGCGCGTCGCTCTACGGACCGATGCTGCTGCTGCCGCTCTACTTCCAGGGCCTCCGCGGTGCTGACGCCCTGGCGGCCGGCCTCCTCCTGATCCCGCAGGGCGTCGGAGCTCTGCTGAGTCGTACCCTCGCCGGCAGACTGACCGACTCGGTCGGCGCACGCTGGGTGGCACTGGTCGGGTTCGTCATCACCGGCGCGGCCACCATTCCCTTCGCGCTGGCGGTGACGAGCACCAACGAGTGGTGGCTGATGCTGGTGCTGCTCGTACGTGGCTTCGGCCTCGGCGCCATCACCATTCCAGTGATGTCCGTGGCGTTCGTCGGCCTCGACCGCGCGGAAGTGCCGCACGCGAGCATCATCACCAGGCTGGCCCAGCAGATCGGCGGAGCGTTCGGAACGGCGATCCTGGCAGTGATTCTGCAGGCCGGCCTGGTCGGCGCGACGACGCCAGCAGCGGTGGCTGCCGCCTTCGACGCCGCCTTCTGGTGGGCGATCGGGTTCGCCGTGGTGGCGATGGGCGTCGCCATGTTCCTGCCCGGTCGGCCGGCTCCGGAGCCGGCCCCCGACGTCCGGGTCGCCGAGCCCGCCGTCGAGGCGCCGTCGACCTCCTGACCTGACACCCGACTCGTCAGCGTCTCAGTCGGCCAGAGCCGACTGAGACGCTGACAACTCCGGAGGACCTCAGCGGCCGATCGGGTCCAGCCCGAGCTGCCGGCCGAGCAGGCCCTTGCCGCGCTTGGCCAGATCGCGCGCGACACGGGCCAGCGCAGCGGCCGCCGGATTGTCGGGCGCCGAGCTGACCAGCGGTACGCCCTCGTCTCCGCCGGCCCGGAGCGCCGGGTCGAGTGGGACCTCCGCCAGCAGCGGGACGTCGTAGCCGAGCCGGGCGCTGAGCGTACCGGCAACGGCGGTGCCGCCCCCGGTGCCGAAGACGTCGACCCGGTGGGTCTCGTGGCAGTGCGGGCAGGTGGTCTGGAGATACGCCATGTTCTCGATCACGCCGATCACTCGCTGGTTCATCATCGACGCCATCGTCCCGGCGCGCTCGGCCACCTCGGCGGCGGCGGCCTGCGGCGTCGTCACCACCAGCACCTCGGCACTGGGCAGCTTCTGGCCCAGCGAGATCGCCACATCGCCGGTGCCCGGGGGCAGGTCGAGCAGCAGGAAGTCCAGGTCACCCCAGAACACGTCGGCGAGCAGCTGGGTAAGCGCCCGGTCGAGGATGGGCCCACGCCAGGCGACCACCTGATCGCGCCGTGGCTTCAGCATCCCGATCGAGATGACCTTCAGGCCGTTCACCGGCACGGGCAGGATCATGTCATCGATCGAGGTCGGCCGCGCGTCGGCAACACCCAGCATGGTCGGAATGGAGTGGCCGTAGATGTCCGCATCCAGCACACCGACGCTGCGGCCCTGAGCGGCGAGCGCAGCGGCCAGATTCACCGTCACCGACGACTTGCCGACGCCGCCTTTGCCCGACGCGATCGCGATCACGGTGGTCAGTGAGCCCGGCTTGGCGAACGGGATCTCCCGCTCGGCCTGGCCACCGCTGAGCTGGTTGCGGAGCTCGCCGCGCTGCTGGTCGCTCATCACGCCGAGATCCACCTCGACGCTGCTGACGCCACGGACGCCGCCGACCGCTGCCGTGACGTCGCGTCGCAGGGTGTCCTTCAGCGGGCAGCCGGAAACGGTGAGCAGCACTCGTACGCGGGCCGTGCCGTCCTCGCCCACGTCGACGCTGTCCACCATGCCCAGATCGGTGATCGGGCGCCGGATCTCGGGGTCGTTGACCCCGGACAGGGCGCGGCGGACGTCGGACTCGAGCGAGGAGGTCGTGCTGGCGGACATGCCTGCCAGCCTAGGTGGCTGCCGGGAACGTACGTTGCGGGCCGACCGGAGGCTGGTCCCCGACTTCCCACCCCACTTTCCCGAAAAGTGGTCACGTACAACATGTTCCACCGGCGTGTCGTTGTTGTTGGTGACCACTTTTCGGGGAGGTAGGTCTGGGCAGAGGGTGGGGGCGGGAGAGCGGTGGGGACAGGGGATGGTCAGGAGTCGCGGGGGCGGCGGCGGCGCTCGACCGAGGTACGCAGCGAGGGGCGGGGAGCAGGCTCGGGGGCGTCGTCGGTCTCGAGGTGTCCCGCCACCTCCAGCTCGGCAAGGATGGCCCGCAGCTCGGCGCGGAGCTCGGAGCGGACGTAGTCCCGGGTCGCCAGCTCGCCCACCGACATCCGCAGTCCGGCGATCTCACGCGCCACGAAGTCCATGTCGGCCCGGCTCTGCGCGGCCTGCTCGCGGTCCCGGTCGATCGCCACCCGGTCCCGGGCCTCCTGTCGATTCTGCGCGAGCAGGATGAGCGGGGCAGCGTAGGAGGCCTGCAGCGACAAGATCAGCGTCAAGAAGATGAACGGGTACTCGTCGAAGCGCGGACGCGGCGGTCCGTACGGCAGATTCCACAGCACCCAGGCGATGATGATCAGCGTCATCCAGACCAGGAACCGGGCGGTGCCCATGAACCTGGCGAAGCCTTCGGCGAAGCGGCCGAAGGTGTCCGGATCGAGCCGGACCTTGGGCAGCATGGACCGCTTGCGGCGGCCCGGCACGTTCAGCCGCTGCGGGTCGTCGGCCCTAGCCACGCCCCACCCCACCGGAGAGCCGCGGCAGGTCGCGGTCGGCGGACTGGCTCGACATGGCATCCAGCTGGGTGCCGCGCCAGTCGGGCGGCAGGACGTGGTCGAGGACGTCGTCCACGGTCACGGCGCCGATCAGCCGGTGCTGGGCGTCGATCACCGGAGCGTTGACGAGGTTGTACGTCGCGAAGTACCGGCTCACTGCGTGCAGGTTTGCGCTGTCCTGCAGCGGTTCGAGCTCGGTGTCGATCAGGCCCGAGACCAGGGTCGACGGCGGCTCGCGGAGCAGCCGCTGGATGTGGACACCACCGACGAACCGTCCGGTCGGCGTTTCCAGCGGCGGCCGGCAGACGTAGACCATGCAGGCCAGCGCCGGGGTGAGCTCGGCGTCGCGGACCATCGCCAGGGCGTCGGCGACCGTGGCGTCCGGCGGGAGGATCACCGGTTCGGGAGTCATCATGCCGCCGGCGGTGAACTCGGCGTAGTTCAGCAGCCGGCGGACATCTCGGGCCTCATCGGGCTCCATCCGAGCCAGCAGCACCTCGGCCATCTCCGGCGTCAGCTCCGCGATCAGGTCCGCCGCGTCGTCGGGATCCATCTCCTCGAGGATGTCGGCCGCCCGCTCGGTGTCCAGCTCGGAGATGAGCTGCACCTGCTCGTCCTCGGGCAGCTCCTCGAGCGCGTCGGCCAGCTTGCTGTCATCGAGCGCGGAGGCCACCTCCGTGCGACGCTCCGGCGACATGTCGTGCAGCTCGCGCGCCACGTCGGCGGGCTTCATGTCCTCCATCTGCGCGATCAACTGATCGGTGGTCCGGGTCTGCTCCGACGTGAACAGCGCGACCTCGTGCCAGTCCACGATCACCACGTGGCCGGGCCGGCCGAACCGCTGCACCCCGAACCGCATCGGGCTCGCCTGGTCGCGAAGGGCGATCTCGGACAGCTCCCACTCCCGGCTGCGGACCGGTTTCATCGCCACGTCGAAGATCACCGCGCTGCCCGGGTGATCGTGGCGCTGCACGACGAGATCGAACAGATCGTCGATCACCAGCGTCTCGGACTCGCGACGCTCGAACCGCCGGGTGTTCACCACGCCGCCGATCACGACCTGCGAGGGGTCGACGCTGCGCACCCGCTCCATCGGGATGAAGATCCGGCGACGGGCGAAGAGCTCCACGACCAGCCCCTTCACCCGCGGAGCCCGGCCCTCGATCCGGCGTAGCACGACAACATCGCGGACCCGACCGACCTGGTCGGCCGCGGCGTCCAGGACGGGCAGGCCCCGGACGCGCGAGATGAAGACCGAGTTGGCCGTCGAGGAAGCCACGGTGCGAGGTTATCCCAGCGGACCAGGGTCGTACGCTGCCGTGATGAGCGACCCTTCACGTCTCACTGGCGGCACCGAGAAGATGAGGTACCAGGGGCGGACGACCTTCAAGGACCTGTGCCTCGACGTCAACGATGTGACCCCGATGGCCGAGTTCTGGTCGGCCGCACTCGGTCTTCGAATCGAGCAGCGCGGCAGCAACGTCCTGCTCCGCGACGATGTGGACGAGCACGCGGTCTGGCTGAACGTCGTACCCGAGGAGAAGAGCGTCAAGCAGCGGGTCCACCTCGACGTGAACACCGACGCCATTGCGCGCCTGGTCGGTAACGGCGCGACCGTCGTCGACACGTCCCTGCCGTGGACCGTGCTCACCGATCCGGAGGGTGGGGAGCTCTGCGGGTTCGTCCGCGAGCCGGATGCCCTGGGCGGATACCGGCTGTACGAGGTCGTTGTGGACAGCGCGGATCCCGCCGCCATCGCTGGTTGGTGGGCCGATGTGCTCGGCCTGGAGGTGGACAGCGAGGACGGCGCGTCGGCGATCGGGCCCGGCGCGGGGCTGCCCTGGGAACTGGTCTTCGGTGCCGTGCCCGAGGCGAAGACGGTGAAGAACCGGATCCACTGGGACGTCTGGGGGGACACGTCGGCGCTCGTCGCAGCCGGTGCGACCCTGCTCCGCCCTCGCGACGGAGAGCTCGGGGCGTCACTCGCGGAGGGCGAGATCTGTTGGGACGTGCTCGCCGACCCGGAGGGCAACGAGTTCTGCGTGTTCGCCCGCGACTGAGCACTCGGCTGGGCACACGGCTGGGCACACGGCTGGGGCACACCGGCACACGGCTGGGCACACGGCTGGGCTGTCCGCTGATGGTCCTCGACTGAACCCGCCTGGGCTCGCCGAGCCTGAGGCGTTGTGACCAAGACTCGACGAGCCGTTGAGACTCTGGCCCGGTCCGCGATGTCGGGTCTGTTGTCCCAACCGTCCCACGGGTTACGCTTTCGCCGCTCGGGGCCTGGGAGCAAAGGAGTTCGCCCGTGCGGATGATGCTGGGCGCGCGCGCCTCGTTGATCATGATCGTTCTCGGCGGCCTCGCGCTGGCCGGTCCGACCGGCCCGACGACGCCCGCACTCGCGGCCAGCAAGGATCCCGCGCTGGCCAGCAAGCTCGGCAAGCTGATGTCGGACAAGCGGGTGAAGAAGGCGAAGACGGCGGCCGCGGTCTTCGACACCACGCTGGGCATGGAGGTCTACGGCTATCACGCGACGCGCGCTACCACCCCGGCGTCGAACACCAAGATCGTCACGGCCGTCACCGCGATGCACGTGCTCGGCCCGTCGTACCGGTTCAAGACCGAGGCCATCCGGCGTGGCACGGTCGTGAAGGGAGTGGTGCAGGGCCGGCTGTATCTCAAGGGATACGGCGATCCGACCTCCCGGGTGTCGGACTATGCATCGCTCGCGCGTCAGATCAAGGCGCAGGGCATCAGCCGCTTCACCGGTCGGCTCGTGGTCGACGGAAGCTGGTTCGAGCCTGTTCGATACAACCCTCACTGGTCCAAGAGCTACGCGTCCGCGTACTACGCGGCGCAGATCTCCGCGCTCACGGTTGCCCCCAACGCCGACTATGACTCCGGCACCGTGTACGTGAGATACAAGCCAGGCAAGAAGGGAAAGAAGGCCCTGATCACCGTGTCGCCGGCGGCCGCCGGCAAGATCTTGACCATTGCCAACTCCTCCACCAGCGGCGGTCGATCCAACACGATCAGGATCAATCGGACGTACGGCACGAACACGATCACGGTCAGCGGCCACGTGCCGACCGGGCGCGGCACGAGCAGCGTCCAGATCACGGTGAACAGGCCTGAGCTGTACGCCGGAGCCGTGCTCCGATCCGAGCTGGCGAAGGTCGGCGTCAGCGTCGCCGGCAAGACGATCATCGCCACGACCCCGGCCACCTCCCGGCACGTGATCGGCAAGGACACGTCGATGAAGCTCTCGTCGATGCTGAAGCCGTTCTTGAAGTACTCCAACAACATGCATGCCGAGGCGCTGACCAAGGCAATGAGCCGCAAGACCGGGGGAGCGGGGACCTGGGCGGACGGAATCGCCGAGACGAAGGCGTACATGGCGAAGCTCGGCGCTCCGATGACGGGCATCGTGCTGGTCGACGGGTCGGGGCTCAGCCGGGCGACGAAGCTGACCCCGCGCGCCGTCACCCGAGTGCTGGTCGGCGTCCGATCGGAGTCCTGGTTCGGGTCCTTCTACGCGGCTCTGCCCGTCGCCGGCAACAGCAAGCGGTCGGTCGGCGGCACGCTGCGCTATCGGATGAGTGGAACTCGGGCGGCGAACAATGCGCACGCGAAGACCGGCTCGCTGACCGGTGTGACCGGACTCAGCGGCTATGTGAAGGGCCGCAACGGGCACCTGTACGCCTTCTCGATGCTCAGTCAGTACAGCGGTACGTCGCCCCGCCCGGTCGAGAACAGCCTGGTCGTCACGCTCGCCAACTGGGACCGGTGACGTCGGCGGTAGATTTGGTCTGGACCCAGGAGGTTTCCGCCATGTCGCTGTCCCGTCAGCCGAGCTCGCTGTTCGAGCTGCAGTTCCCGCAGTCGGTCGGGATCTACAACAGCTACGCCGAAGCGCAGAAGGCCGTCGACTATCTTGCGGACGAGAAGTTCCCGGTGGAGAACATGGCCATTGTCGGCACCGAGCTGCGCTCGGTCGAGCGGGTGCTGGGCCGCAAGAGCTGGGGCACCGTGCTCGGTCAGGGTGTGCAGTCGGGGATCTCCACCGGTCTGCTGGTGGCGATCGTCTTGCTGATCTTCGGCCGGCCGACCAGCTGGTTCCTGCTGATCGTGGGCTCGTTGGCGGTCGGCATCGCCATCGGCGTCGGGTTCCAGGCGGCGGCGTACGCGTTGTCTCGCGGCAAGCGCGACTTCACCTCGGTGAGTCAGATCGTGGCAACGAAGTACGAAGTGCTCTGCGAGCACAAGGTGGCCGCCGAGGCTCGCGAGAAGCTCCACCAGATGCCGGGCTCTCGCGCGAGCGCGTTTGAATAGAGCCGCGTTCGCGCACGGGCGCTGAAGTCCGGGTCGTTCGTCGCGTTCGTGCGAAACGGAAGGCTGTTTCGCAAGAACGCTCCTGATCCCGGGCGCCCTCCGGCGCTCACGCAGTTGAGGGGTTCGCGCACGGGCGCGAGTCGGCTCGTTCGTCGCGTTCTGTCGAAATGGAAAGGCGATTCGCAAGAACGCTCCTGCACTCCCGAAGCGCCCTCCGCGCTCACGCAGTTCAAAGCCACTTATTCCGTTTGAAGTTGATGAAGAGGCCGAGCATGATCAGGCCGATCAGGGCGAGGACGCCGAAGTAGCCGAAGTGCCAGCGGAGCTCCGGCATGTAGTCGAAGTTCATTCCGTAGATGCCGGCCACCATCGTCGGCACGGCCACGATCGCCACCCAGGCGGAGATCTTGCGCATGTCCTCGTTGTCGGCGACCGAGGCGCGGGCCAGGCCGGCCTGCAGGATGGAGCTCAGCACCTCGTCGAAGGACGCGATCGCCTCGCGCGCTTCCGTGTGGTGATCGGCCAGCTCGCGGAAGTAGGCCCTGGTGTCCTCGGAGATCACTGGTAGATCGCGGGTCGCCAGCCGCAGCAGCGGCGGCCCGAGCGGGTTGACCGAGCGCTTGAACTCGATCAGCTCGCGCTTCAGCTGGTAGACCTGATCGACCTCGTGGCTGCCGCCGCGGGAGAAGACGCGTTCCTCGACCTCGTCGACGTCGGTCTCGAACTCGCCCACCACCGCGAGGTAGTCGTCGATGATCTTGTCGGCGATGCAGTACAGCACCATCGCCGGCCCCTGGGCCAGCCGCTCCGGGTCGTCCTCCAGCGAGCGGCGTAGCGCGCTGAGCTGAGCGTGCTCGCCGTGTCGGACCGTGATCACGAAGTGTGGCCCGAGGAAGACCATCACCTGGCCGGTGGAGACGATCTCAGAGGTCTCGGTGAGCTCGTCGTGCTCGACGTAGGCAACGGTGGAGATCACCATGAACAGATCGTCGCCGAACATCTCCAGCTTGGATCGGGTGTGCCCGTGGGCGGCGTCCTCGATGGCGAGCGGGTGCAGGTCGAACTGCTCGGCCAGCTCGTCCAGGTCCTCGGGCTGCGGATCCTTGAGGCCGAGCCAGACGAACCCCGCGCCGCCGCAGGCCAGCCGGGCCGCGACACCGAGGTCCTCGACCGGCTGACGGACGCCGTCGACGTACCATCCCCAGGCGACCACCGAGCTCGGCGGTGGGGTCGGGATGGCGATCTCGCCGCCCTGCGGTTTGTTCTGCACGCGCGTCAGGACGTCGATCGGGACGTACGGGATGCGCTGGTTCAGCCCTCGCAGGGACGGCAGATGACGACGTTGCGGCGTGCTGGCCATGGCCGCCTCCCTTGCGTTCGGTCAAACCGTCGTTGGTGTGCCCTCCGGCGTTGAAATCTAGTCTCCGGTGCCCAGGATGCCAGCCATCCACGACTCGACGTCGTGGCTGGCGCGGGGCAACTGGGCGGACAAGTTCTCGTTGCCGGTCTCGGTGATCAAGATGTCGTCCTCGATCCGTACGCCGATCCCGCGGAACCGTTCCGGCACCAGCTCGTCGTCGGCGGAGAAGTAGAGCCCCGGCTCGACGGTGATGATCATGCCCGGCTTCAGCGGTCCCTGTTTGTAGGTCTCCCTGCGGGCCTGCGCGCAGTCGTGCACGTCGATGCCGAGGTGGTGGGACGTCCCGTGCACCATCCAGCGGCGGTGGTGCCCGCCCTCCTCGGTCAGCGACTCCTCGGCACCGACCGGGAGCATTCCCCAGGCTTCGAGCCTGCGGGCCAGCACGGCGACCGCGGCCTTGTGGACGTCGGAGAAGGTCACCCCGGGCTGCGCGGCGGCGATGCCGGCTTCCTGGGCCGCCAGCACCGCCTCGTACACCTCCCGCTGGGCGTCGCTGAACCGCCCGGAGATCGGCATCGTGCGGGTGATGTCGGCGGTGTAGAGGGTGTCGAGCTCGATCCCGGCGTCCATCAGCAGCAGGTCGTCGGCGTCGAGGTCGCCGTCGTTGCGGATCCAGTGCAGGGTGCAGGCGTGATCACCCGACGCCGCGATGGTGTCGTAGCCGACGGCGTTGCCGACGTGGCGGGCGTGCAGCCCGAAGACGCCCTCGACCCAGCGCTCGCCGCGACCGCGACGTACGGCTGCAGGGAGCTGGGCGACGACCTCCTCGAACGCCTCTGCGCTACGGGCGCAGGCCTCGCGCATCTGCTCGATCTCGAACTGATCCTTGACCAGCCGCAGCTCCGACAGCGCGACCGCGAGCTCGTGGTCCCGCGCCTGGTCGTTCTCGATCGACTCGTCGCCGCGGAGCGCGTCGACCACTGCGGTGATCGCGGCGTCGGCCGCCCGGAGCACGCGGATCGTCGTGGCCTCGGCGTTCTTGCCGAGGTCGTGCTCGAGGTCGTCGATGGCGGCGCAGCGGATCCCGCACAGTGCGGCCAGCTCGTCCAGCGTTGGGCGCCGGCCGACCCACAGCTCGCCGTAACGCGTGTCGGAGTAGAACTCCTCGGAGTCCCGCGGCGCGCGAGGGGTGAAGTAGAGCGTCGCGTCGTGGCCGGAGTCGGTCGGCTCGAGGACGAGGACTGCCTCGGGCTCTCGATCGGTCCCCAGCCCGGTCAGGTGGGCGAACGCCGAGTGCGGCCGGAACCGGTAGTCGGTGTCGTTGGAGCGGATCTTCAGCCCGCCGGCGGGGATCACCAGACGCTCGCCCGGATACGCCTGGCTGACCTGGCGCCGACGCTCCGCTGCCGGGCCGGACGCGGCCAGCGGAGAGGGAAGGTCGGCGGCGAACGGCGTCCACCCGGTGCCGATGAAAGCCCGGAAGGCGTCGGAGTAGCTGGACTGCCTGCTGGGCGACTCGGGCTGACGCTCGCTCATGCTCGCATTCTTACACCTGGTGCCCAATGGGGAGCCTCGACGACTGACAGCAGAACCGACCTGACGGAAAAAGTGCGGGCCAGTGGTCGATCGCGATGACCCTCCACGTGGGGAAGAGGTCGCCGCGTCGGCACTGGCCCGCACTTTTTCCGCGAGGGACGGGATCAGGCGATGTACGAGCCGCCGTTGATGTTGTGCGTGCCGCCGGTGATGTACGACGCGTCCTCGCTGGAGAGCCAGACGAACAGCGCCGCGATGTCACCGGTGCTGGCCTGCCGGCCGATCGGCACCGCGGCTGCGAGGCGGGCCTCGTTGTCGGCGTCGGTCGCTCCGGCCCGGATGTCGGTGTCCACCACGCCGGGGCTGACGGCGTTCACGGTGATCCCGTGGGGTGCCATCTCGCGGGCTAGCGACCGGGTAAGGCCCAGGATGCCGGCCTTGGCTGCCGAGTAAGGCGTCTTGGAGAAGACGCCGCCGCCCTGCTGGGCCGAGACCGAGGACATGTTGACGATCCGGCCGTAGCCGTTCTCGATCATCTGCGGCAGGTACGCCTGGGACATCAAGAAGGTGCTCGTCAGGTTCACGTCCATCACCTTGTGCCACAGCTCCAGGCTGACCTCGAGGAACGGCACCGGCGAGGCCATGCCGGCGATGTTGGCCAGCGCGCCCGACCGGGGGCAGGCCCGCTTCGGCGATCTCGGCGACTGACCTCCGCACGCTCTCGGGATCGGTGACATCGACGGCGAGGGCGACGGTCGGGACGTCGTACTCCTCGGCGAGGGCCTGCTCGGCGTTCTTCACCCCGATCGAGTCGATGTCGAGCAGGGCCACGGCCCAGCCTTCGGCTGCGAAGCGGCGGGCGGTGGCGAAGCCGATCCCGCGGGGGGCGGCTGCCCCGGTGACGACGGCGGTGCGCTGACCGACTCCGGTGTTGTAGCTCATCTGGGTGCCTTTCGTTCTGGTTTGGGAGTGCTGGTTTGGGAGTGCTGGTTCGGGAGTGCTTGTTCGGGGAGTGCTGTTTCGGATGGCGGTCAGCGGCTGGCGAGCTCGAGCTGCTGCTCAGCCTGCCGGGTGAGCTCCGCGACGTGCGCCCGGCGGGCCGCACCGTTGGTCTCCGGCGTGGCGAGGGCGGCGATCAGGCCGACCAGACCGTACGAGCAGAACAGAACGGCCGGGCCGGCCCAGCCGAAGCTCTGGTAGAGCGAGACCGCCCAGAAGGCCGTGAAGCCGGAGACGACCGCGGACAGCTGGTAGGCGAGCGATGCGCCGGAGGAGCGGGTGTTGGTCGCGAACAGCTCGGAGAACCAGGCGCCCTGGGTAGCGGCGAGGGAGTTCTGGCAGATCGCGAAGGCGACCACGAAGACCACGATGATCACGGCCAGCAGGCCGGTGTTGAGCAGCAGGAACATCGGGATGCCGAACAGGACGATTGCGGTGGTGCCGAAGAGATAGACGGGCTTGCGGCCGATCCGGTCGTTCAGCCGGCCCCAGAGCAGCGTGGCCGGGAAGCCGCACAGGGCGGCGATCACGATGGCCAGGATCGTCTCCGGCTTGGTCGCCAGGTGGTGGGAGATGAGGTAGGAGGTGACGTAGGTGATCGCGACCGCATAGCCGGCAGTCTCGGCGACCCGCAGGCCGAACGCCCGGAGGAGGTTGCGCCAGTCGTTGCGGAGGACGGTGAGGAGCGGGTTCTTGACCAGGGTGCCCTCCTCCTTGGCCAGCTCGAACTCCGGCGACTCCTCGACCTTGAGCCGGATGTAGAGGCCGGCGCCGATCAGGAATGCGCTGAGCAGGAACGGCAGGCGCCAGGCCCAGTCACCGGGCAGCCCGGAGGCAGCGAGGAAGGCCAGGTTGGCCAGCAGCAGTCCGAGCGGGAAGCCGGCCTGCGGGATCGCGGTGTACTGGCCCTTCTTCTTCCAGGGTGCGTGCTCGAACGTCATCAGGATCGCGCCGCCCCACTCGGCGCCGAACGCCAGGCCCTGGATCACCCGGACCGTGACGAGCAGGATCGGTGCCAGGATCCCTACCTGCTGGTACGTCGGCAGCAGGCCGATCATCACGGTCGCGATGCCCATCACGAGCAGCGAGGTGATCAGCACCGGACGCCGGCCGACCTTGTCGCCCAGGTAGCCGCCGATGATGCCGCCCAGCGGGCGGGCCGCGAACCCGATACCCAAGGTCGCGAACGCGAGCAGCGTCCCGGCGACGGGGTCGGAGTTGGGGAAGAAGGCGTGGCCGAAGTACAAGGCGGCAGCGGTGCCGTAGCCGATGAAGTCGAAGTTCTCGACCGTGGTGCCCACGCCACTGCCGATCGCGACGCGGAGCTTGTGCTGCGTACCGAGCACGGGATCACCCGCGTTCACGTCATATGTCTGCTCTGACATTCCCATCTCCTTTGACAGGCCGCTCTTCACTGTCGGCGGCTGATGCTGACGATCGTACTGTTAACAGTAGGACGTTGGCAAGAGGGAAGTTCCCGTCGTTCGTCGAACGCTCCGATCCAGCCGTTTCAGCTGCTGCCGCGGTCAGTCCCCCGAAAAGTGGTCGCTAACACCAACTTCCTCCGGCGTGTCGTTGTTGTTTGTGACCACTTTTCGGGGAGCTGGGTGGGGGCAGGGGGCAGGGGGCGCGGGCGGGTGGGCTGGGTCAGGCGGACGCGGCGGACAGAATCATCCGGGCGATGACTCGCTCTGCGGCGTCGCTCATGTGGCCGTCCAGGAACGTCGCGCCGCCGGCGATGTCGCCCGCTTCGATCAGATCGACGATCGGGCGGTGCCGGTCGTACGCCATGTTGTGCAGGGCAGTCTCCGGACCCGCGGCCGTGATCGCGGCGCGAGCCAGTCCGCTGACCGTGTGCCAGGTGTAGAGCAGTGTGGCGTTGCCGCTCAGCTCGCACATCCGTTCGTGGAATGCGAGGTCGGCCTCGAGCTGGGCGGTGAAGTCACCTTCGGCTGCGCGCAGCTTCTCGAGCTGGCGGGTGAGATCGGCGACGATCGCGGGGCGGTCGGCGGACGCGCAGATCTCCTTGAACGCCAGCGACTCGATCGCACAGCGGACCGAGAAGATCTCGCCGACCTCCTTGACGGTGACCACTCGGACGGACAGCCGGCCGCGCGCGTCGACGCTGAGCAGACCCTCCTGCTGCAGATGGCGCAGTGCCTCGCGCAGCGTGCCGCGGCTGACCCCCAGCGCCTCGCTCAGCTCGACCTCCGCCAGATGCGTGCCGGGCGGGAGCTCACCGGAGCTGATCGCCTCGCGCACGCGGGTCAGGATCAGTTCTCGTCGGGTTTGGAGCGGGATGGCCCCGATGCCCTTGACGTTCGCGGTGCTCACCCACCGAGCATAGCGGTACTGGCGTCTGAGTGCTTGACTGTTAACAGTTCATCACTGTACGGTTCACGGCATGACCACGGACACAGCCGTCGACGCGCTGCCCACCCTGAACGCTGAACGGGTGATCTGCTCGACCATCACTCTGCGCTATCTGCCGCTCGACCAGGCGCTGAGCACCATCGCCGACCTCGGCTTCACCGAGATCGATCTGGGCGCGCTGCCGGGGGTGTGCGACCACGTGCCCTATGAACTGACTGCCGAGGCCGTACGCGAGGTGGCGGCGACGGTGAATGGCTCGGGGCTGATCGTCCGTTCGGTCAACGCCGACATCGGCGATCTCAACCGGCCGCTCGATTCGAGGGAGACAGCCGAGCGCCGGCAGCATGCCGAGCGGCTGGTCGAGCTGTGCGTGGCCGTCGGGAGCACGGCGCTGGTGCTGCCCAACGGTGCTCAGCAACACGAACCGATCCGTAGCTTCGACGATGATCTGGCCCTGGTCGCCGAGCAGATCGCCGAGGTCGCCGAACTGTGCGCCACCGCGGGCATCGAGCTCTGGGTCGAGGCACCGCACTTCTTCCGACTCTGCTACGACGTCGATCGCGCCGAGGCCTTGGCCGAGTTGCTGCCCGCAGGCGTCGGACTGATCTGCGACGTCAGCCACATCGTTGCGTCCGGCTCGACGCCGCGTGAGTTCGTTCGGCGGCTCGGGGCGCAGACGACCCACGTTCATCTGCGCGACGCCGAGCCCGGCTACATCCATCACAGCATCGGGAACGGCCAGGTCGACTTCGCCGATACCGTCGCGGCCCTGGACGAGATCGGGTACGACGGCAAGTTCTCCCTCGAGCTGGAGACCCGCGACGTCGAGAACGGCGATCGGGCCGCGGCGGCGCTGCGGGCCGGCCGGTTCATCAGCTCGCTGCTGTAGTCGCGACGTCGGCTCGCGTTCAGGCCTCCTCGCCTCGGTCCATCCCGGCTCGGCGCTCGGATCTCAGCCGGGCGGCCCCGTGGGCGTCCTGCAGCAGCTTCAGGACCGTGGCCGCGGTGCGCTCGCCCGGATTGACGACGCAGATCCAGCTCAGCG
Source organism: uncultured Actinomycetota bacterium (assembly GCA_963797165.1). Lineage (GTDB taxonomy): Bacteria > Actinomycetota > Actinomycetes > Propionibacteriales > Propionibacteriaceae > Microlunatus. The sequence goes on along the minus strand of CAWCOM010000001.1, from coordinate 2,399,595 downwards.
CGCCGTAGACCGGGTGGGGATTCACCACGTCGGCGGCGGCGTGGTCGCGGGATCGCGACAGGCTGCGTGGTTCCTCACCGACGAGCTCGACGAACGACTTCGAGTCGACGTGCACGTTCACCCGCCAGCGATCGGGCGGGTCGAGGTCGGAGCCGATGTCACCGGGGTAGTCCTTGGTGACGACGGTCCCGTAGGGCTGGACATTGCGCGGCAGCTCACCGTCGGGGGCGTAGTAGAAGAAGGCATCGCCCCACGCGATCTCGGGAACGTCGGAGCCGGGTTCCGGCTGCTGCACGAGCGCACCCTCCAGGTCTCGTACGGTCTCGATGATCTCTTCCATCCTCATGGTCCAAGCATGATGCTCCACAATCGAGACATCCGCACCCAGCGCACCTCTCGGGTCGACCGGTTGGGCGGAGTTGTGACCGTCGGTGGGCACGGGGACCGGTTTCGGTTCGCTGTAGCCACCTCGACGATCCGGGCCCCGGCGCTCGGTTTCAGGCGCCCGCGACACGGACCCAGACGCCCGCATAGGGTGACCGGGTGCCCATCCAACCCTCGGTCGACCCCGCAGGGATCGCCGTCGACACACTCCTCGATCGGGCGCGCAAGCTCGGGTTCCGTGACGACGACCTTGCCGACCTTCGGGCGGCGGCCGCTCCGTGGTTGGGCGATCTCCGGCATCGCCACGAGCTGGCCGATCGGGCCGAACGCGTACGTGCGGGGATCGGCGAGCTGACCGTCTCCGGCGACGATCCGTGGGCCGGTCTACCCGCAGGACCGGACAACGGACTGCTGCCCCTGCTCGCACTGCTGATCACCGCAGATGAGGTCGTCGCCTACCAGGTCGGTCGCGGCGTCGCCGAAGACACCGCCTGGCGAAATCTCTCCGACCTGGGCCAGCAGGTCCGGGTTCATCGACAGACGTACGGGCGGTTCGGGCTGCACACGCACGGTTGGTTGCGGATCGCGTGGGCGGGTGGGTTCGCCTGGCTGGGCAGGCTCCAGTTCAATCTGCAGCATCTGCCGGATACCGGGGAGTGGGTCTTGTCGACCCACATCCCGCGGCGCAGCTCCGACGACGACGGACCGCGGTCGGGAGCGCTCACCCCGGCGAGTGTCGATGCCTCGTTCGGGCGGGCGGTCGACTACTTCGCCGGACACTTCCGGGATGTCCCGACCAGTGATTTCTGGTGCCACAGCTGGCTGCTCGCCCCGGAGCTCGCCGAAGCGCTGCCGGGTTCCAACATCGCGGCGTTCCAGCAGCGTTGGACGCTGGATGATCGCGTCGACGACGGCGACGAGGACGCATTGTTCTTCACGTTCGCCCGGCGGCCCGACCCGGGATACCGGCTCGATCTCGCTGCGCTGCCGCGCACGACAAGCCTTGAGCGAGCGGTGCTGGATCGACTCGACGCAGGGGAGCACTGGACGCTCCGCCGCGGGCGGATTCCCCAGGCGTCCACGCCCCAGGAGGATCGATGACCAGCCTGTACCTCGTCCGGCACGGCGAGACGGAGTGGAGCCGCAGCGGCCAGCACACTTCGTACACGGACCTGCCGTTGACCGACAACGGTCGTGACCAGGCGCGGATGCTGCTCGGACGGCTCGACCCGGCGCGATTCGGGCTGGTGCTGTCGAGTCCGCGGCAGCGGGCGCGGGAGACGGCCGAGCTGGCCGGCTTCACCGGTGAGTACGAGCCACGGATCGAGGACGACCTCGCCGAGTGGAACTACGGGGCGTACGAGGGCCTGACTCGTAAGCAGATTCACGAGACCGTGCCGAACTGGCTGATCTGGACCCATGGTGGGGGTGCCGGCGGCGAGAGCATCCCCGAGATGGTCACCCGGATGCGCCGGCTGATCGAACGGGTCGAGGCCTCCGACGCGGATCCGGTGATCTGCTTCGCCCACGGGCATGCGCTGCGGGCGCTTACCGTGGTCTGGTTGGGACTCGACATCGGCCTCGGGGCCCACTTCGAGCTCGACACCGCGACCGTGTCGGTGCTGATCGACGACGAAGCCGGTCGCAGCATCCGGCGCTGGAATGCCCCGGTGGAGTAGCTCCGCGGACGCGTCAACCGTCCAGCGGAACCATCCGCTCGATGGTGGCGACGGTTCCCCGGATGGCCGCGACGATGTCGTCCTCCCGCCCAGCCAACCGCTCGAGTGGCACCGAGCAGCTGACGGCGTCGGCGGCGGACCGGCCTGGCCGAAGGGCTCCGAGCCGGAGCGCTAAGGCGAAGCAGCGGAGGCCGAGAACGTTCTCCTCGTCATCGATCGCATAGCCGCGGATGGCCGTCGCCTCGAGCTCGGCGAGCAGCGCTCGACGGTCGGTGATGGTCCTCGCGGTGAGGGCAGTGAGCTCGGTCGGAAGATGCGCGACAATGGCTCCTGGTCCGCCCTCGGCGAGCCGCGCCGCGAGGATCGCCTTTCCCATCGCCGTCGCGTACGCCGGCAGTCGGCGGCCGACCCGGCTGTAGGGGCGGACGTACTGGGTGGACTCGTGGGTCGCCAGATAGACGATCTCGGTGCCCTGCAGTCGGCCGTAGTGGATTGTCTCGTCGAGTCGGGTGCTGAGCTCGCTGACCTGCGGCTGGATGATCCGCAACAGGGGATCCACGTCGAGATACGTCGTGCCGGCGATCAGGGCCTGGATGCCGATGCTGTAGAGCGTGCCGGTCGGGTCGGTCCGGACCCAACCCCGGTCCACCAGCGTCCGGAGCAGCGCATACACGCTGCTCCGCGGCGCGCCCAGCTCGTCGCTCAGCTCTCGCAGCCGGGCCGGAGCGTTGCGCCGAGCGGCCAGCAGCTCGAGCAGCTCGACGGTGCGGGCCGCCGACTTCACTTCGCGGACCCCGGTCCGGTCGAGGTCGGCGGCCACCTCGACGCCTACAGAGCCTGCGGTTTCCGCCGTCATCCGTTGCCTTCCGAGGTGCCGGCCGGTCGATCTCGCCTGGATTGACACTCTACCGCCCATCGAGCACAATTCTCCATATCCAACTCTTGTCTACATATGTAGACGCAAGCCATTTCGGAACGGAGACTGATCACCGGTATGACGATCACCGACGCAGCGCACCCCCTCGCCGAGTCGACGATGTCCGGAACGACTGCCGACCGGATCCGTCACGTGAAGCTGTCGAGCCTGACGTTGCCGCTAGAGGTCCCGATCAGCGACGCGAAGGTGCTGACCGGCCGGCAGAAGCCGATGACCGAGATCGTCTTTCTCTTTGCCGAGATCGCGACGGAGGCCGGCCAGCACGGGATCGGGTTCAGCTACTCCAAGCGGGCTGGTGGTCCGGCGCAGTACGCGCACGCGCGCGAGATCGCCGACAACCTGATCGGTGAGGACCCGAGTGACATCGGCAAGATCTACACCAAGCTGCTCTGGGCCGGCGCCTCCGTCGGTCGCAGCGGCGTGGCCACACAGGCGATCGCCGCCATCGACATCGCGCTGTACGACCTCAAGGCCAAGCGCGCCGGCCTGCCGCTCGCGAAGCTGCTCGGGGCGTACCGCGACTCGGTGCAGACGTACAACACCTCCGGCGGTTTCCTGCATGCGCCGATCGAGGAGGTCAAGGCGCGGGCCACCCAGTCGCTGGCCGAGGGGATCGGCGGGATCAAGATCAAGGTCGGTCAGCCGGACTCCTCGATCGACCTGGCGCGGGTGACTGCGGTCCGCGAGCATCTGGGTGACGACGTGCCGCTGATGGTCGACGCCAACCAGCAGTGGGACCGGCCGACCGCGCTGAGGTTCGGCCGCGTGCTCGAGCAGTTCGGGCTGGTCTGGATCGAGGAGCCGCTGGACGCGTACGACGCCGAGGGCCACGCCCAGCTCGCGGCTGCGCTCGACACGCCGATCGCGACCGGCGAGATGCTGTCCAGCGTCGCGGAGCACATCGCTCTGATCGAGCACCGCTCCGCCGACATCATCCAGCCGGACGCTCCGCGGATCGGCGGTATCACGCCGTTCCTGCGGCTGGCCGCGCTGGCCGACCAGGCAAACCTGCAGCTCGCGCCGCACTTCGCGATGGAGATCCACCTGCACCTGGCGGCGTGCTATCCGCGGGAGCCGTGGGTGGAGCACTTCGAGTGGCTGAACCCGCTGTTCAACGAGCGGCTGGAGATCCGCGACGGCAGGATGTGGGTCCCGGAGCGCCCCGGGCTGGGCTTCACGCTCAGCGAGCAGGCGTACGCCTGGGTCACTGACTCCGTGGAGCTCGGCCTCGCCTGACCCCGGGGCCTGAGACCTCGCCTCAGGAGGCGCGCAGCGCCTTGCGGGAGACGAGCAGCAGCGCGCCGGCGACGGTCAGTGCGGTGACCATGATCGCAGCCATCGGCACCGGGGTGCCGTTGTCGAGTGCGCCGACCAGCGGAGCGACCAGACCGCCCATCACGAACTGGCTGGCGCCGAGCATGGCCGCTGCCGTTCCGGCCGTCTCGCCGTGCCGGCTGAGGGCCGCGGCTGGGGCGTTCGGGAACGACAGCCCGAGGGCGCCGACCATGATCCACAGCGGAGCCAAGAACCCGGCCAAGCCACCGAACCCGGTGATCGAGGTCGTCAGCAGCACGAGGCCACCGGCGAGCGCGATGACGACCGCCGCGGACAGGATCTGGATCGGTGTCCAGCGCTTCAGCAGCAGCGGGTTCAGCTGGGTGGCGATGATCAGGCCGACGGCGGTGGAGCTGAACGCGAGGCCGAACTGCTGCGGGGTGAGGCCATACATCCCCTGCAGGATGAACGACGAGCCGGCGATGTAGGCGAAGAGCACCGAGAACATCAGCGCAGCGACGGCGACCAGGACGAGAAATGCGCGGTCGGCGAACAGACCGCGGTACGCCTTCAGCGAGCCACGAAGCGATGCCGGGATCCGGCGCGACGGCGGCAGCGTCTCGGGCAGCGCGAACATGGCGAGCAGGAACAGGCCGAGTGCGATGGCGGCCAGCACCACGAAGATCCCCCGCCACGACGTGATCTGGAGCAGCGCGCCACCCAGGGAGGGCGCCAGGATCGGCGCGATGCCGAGCACCAGGACGAGCCGGGACAGCAGCTGGGCAGCCTTGTAACCCGAGAACAGGTCGCGGACGATCGCCATCGCCACCACTGCGACCGCGGCACCGGCGACACCCTGCAGCGTACGAGTGATCGCCAGCATGGTGATGCTCGGCACCAGGGCGCACAGAACGGACATCAGGCCGTGGCCGGCCAGGCCCATCAGCAGCGGCTTGCGGCGACCGACGGCGTCGGACAGCGGGCCGATCACCAGCTGACCGAGGCCGAGCCCGATCAGCAGGCCGGTGATGGTCGTCTGCGCCTGGACGTCCGTCGCGCCGAGGTCGGCGGTCAGGGTCGGGAGAGCGGGCAGGTACGTGTCGATCGTGAGCGGACCGATCGCGCTCAGGGCACCGAGGACGAGGACGAGCTGGAGGTAGCGACGGCCGACGAACCGTTCGGCGAGCGGAGGCTCGACAGCGGTCACGGCGATGGCAGCCTTAGGGGCGCCGGTTGCAGAAACAGGGGCGGTGGCGGGCGGCGGCGCAAGCGCAGTCATGGAGGCGATTCCTCGAATGGACGAGAGACTTCTCGGAAGAGACGTCGTCCGGCACACCGTTGAATCGGCCGACTGCTCACACCGCCTCGGACACGAAGCCTGGAGCGGCGTATGAAACGGTGCAACCTGGTGTGGTGGCGGTTCATTCCCGAAGTCCTGAGATTCTCAGAGCTTTTCCTTCGGAACGGTTTCCCGTACACCTGCTTGCTCCCAGGAAAAGTGGTCACCAACAACAACGACACGCCGGTGGAACATGTGGTTAGCGCCCAGTTTTCTCCGGATTCGGTGGGTCAGTAGGGTGACGAGCGGGGGCGGTGGGCGTCCGGACGTACGCTTCCTTGCCCGTCCCGGCGCCGACAGGGGGAACTGACATCAAGGCCGACCCGGCTGTCCAGCTCAGACTGCTGGATCTGCAGACCATCGACAGCGCGATCGCCCAGCTCGAGCATCGCCGTCGCACGCTGGCCGAGCATGCCGACCTGGCCCGTCTCCAGGCCGAGCGGGCCAAGCTCGCCTCCGATCTGGTCGCGGCCGACACCCGGGTCCTCGATCTGGAAGAGGATCAGTCCAGGGCCGAGGCCGATCTGGAGCCGGTGCGTCAGCGGCTGATCCGGGACGAGAAGCGGATCGCCGACGGCTCGGTCAGCGACGCCAAGGCGTTGTCCGGTCTGGTGGACGAGGTGACCCACCTCAGGCGCCGGATCGGCGACCTGGAGGACGCCGAGCTCGAGGTGATGGAGTCGCTCGAGGCCGCCGAAGCCGATCGCTCGAAGCTCCGTGGTCAGGCCGACGACATCGACGGGCAGATCGAGACGACCACCAAGGCCCGGGACGCCCAGCTGGGGAAGATCGGCGGTGAGCTGGCCGACCATCAGACCGAGCGGGCGTCGGTCGCGGCCGCGCTGCCGACCGACCTACTGGGCCTGTACGTCAAGATCGCCACCAGCCATGGCGGGGTCGGAGCCGCCGAGCTGCGTCGCCGCCGCTGCACCGGTTGCCAGCTCGAGATCAATGCCGCCGAGCTACGCCAGTTCGCCGGAGCGCCCGCCGATGAGGTGCTGCGTTGCGAGGAGTGCAGCCGGATCCTGATCCGTACGGCCGAGTCCGGGCTGTGAGTCTGCCGGCTCGCGGACGCAGACCAGCGAAGTAGGCCGGAGAAGTAGGCCGGAGAAGTAGGCTCGCGTCATGCCCGCTCGCAAGGTCGCCGCCACGGACGTACCGGCCGAGCTGGCCGCGGGTCTGGCCGCGTTGCGGGCCAGACTCGAGATTCCCGCCTCATTTCCGGCCGAGGTCTTGAAGGCCGCCGAGCTGGCTGCCGCGTCGCCGCGGCTTCCCGATCGTGATTGCACGGATCTGGAGCTGATCACCATCGACCCGGAAGGGTCGCGAGACCTCGACCAGGCGCTGCACATCGCCCGCGACGGCGCCGGCTACGTCATCTCGTACGCCATCGCCGACGTCGCCGCCTTCGTCACCGCGGGCGATCCGATCGACGTCGAGGCGGCCAGCCGCGGGGTGACCCTCTATGCGCCCGACGGCCGTACGCCGCTGCATCCGCCGGGGCTGAGCGAGGGCGCAGCGAGCCTGCTGCCGGGCGAGCTGCGCCCGGCCCTGCTGTGGACGCTACGCGTCGACGATCGGGCCGAGCTGCAGCACACCGAGGTCGTTCGGGCCCGGGTACGCAGCCGCGACCAGCTCTCCTACGAGCAGGCGCAGGCGGAGATCGACGGGGGCTCGGCTCGGGAGACGCTCTCCCTGCTCGCCAAGGTCGGGCCGCTTCGTGAGCAGCGCGAACGCGACCGGGGCGGGGTCAGTCTGAACCTCCCTGAGCAGGAGACCCGCACCGGCCCGGGCGGCTGGTCGCTGGCGTATCGGACCCCGCAACCGATCGAGGGCTGGAACGCACAGATCTCCCTGCTCACCGGGATGGCCGCCGCGCAGCTGATGATCGCCGGCCGGGTCGGCATCCTGCGCACGGTTCCGCCGGCAGATCCGGGTTCAGTCCGCCGGCTGCGGCAGGTGGCCAAGGCGCTGCGCATCCGCTGGCCCACCGAGTGGGCCTACCCGGAGTTCGTCCGGAGCCTCGATCCGGCCGCCCCGGCCGACGCGGCCATGATGAACGCCTGTACGTCGCTGTTCCGCGGTGCCGGCTACGCCTCGTTCAACGGTGAGGTGCCCGCGATTACCAGCCATGCGGCGCTGGCGACCGACTACGCCCACGTGACCGCGCCGCTGCGCCGCCGGGTCGACCGCTACGCAGGCGAGATCTGCCTCGCCCTGAGCGCTGCCGGACCGGTGCCGGACTGGGTGGTCGCGGCGCTGGACGCACTGCCGGAGCAGATGCAGGCGGCGGACCAGCGGGCGAAGAAGTACGAACGGGCGATCGTCGACCTGATCGAGGCGTTCATGATGGGTGGCCGTCGCGACGAGACGTTCACCGGGACGGTCGTCGACGTCGACGCCAACCTGCGACGCGGCACGGTGATGCTCGCGGAGCCGGCGGTCGAGGCCCGAGTCGTCGGCACCGGGCTGCCGCTCGGGCACGAAGTGAGCGTCCGGATCTCCTCCGTCGACGCAGAGAAGGGGATCGTCACGTTCGAGGTGGTCTAGCCGTCGGGGTGGATGCGGCCTCCCTCAAGCTTCGCCAAGGTTTCGCTTGTCTGCATCCCGTGCTGAGTCGGACTCCCCTAGGCTCACGCGCGGGTGCTGAACGTTGAAACGGCCGTGTCAGGCGGCCGGCCCGCCAGCACCCGACGATCCGTCTGGGGGGATGGCAATCGTGGTCAATGGTGACAGTCAGGTGCAGCAGCCAGTCGGTGATCAGGCCGGCGGGACGACTCGGCGATGGCGGCTCTGGCGCGGCCGTGCCGGGTCCGGGTCCCAGGTCGATGTCGCGCCACGGCGGCTGCTCGAAGGTGTTCCGCAGGCGGACGGCGTGCCGAGGCGCGCCCAGTCGGCCTGGGACTGACGACACGTCGACGGCCCGCCCGATACGACGGCCGTCCGATCGGACGCCGCCCGATCAATCGATCTGCGTCAACAGGGTCCGTGCGTCGCGCGCACTGATCCGCATGCCCGGGTCGCTCAGGATGATCAGGGTGACTCGTCGGTCGGACACGTTGCCGACCTCGGTCCAGTCCCCGTCGGGGTAGGCCCGGCGATCGATCAGCCCCGTCGGACTGTGGACGCGGGTGATCTGGACGGGGGCGTCCTCGTCCTGGCACGCCGTGACCTGCCGCTGGTACAGATCGAAGTACGCAGCTGCCTGGGGCGGAGTGGCGAACTCCAGCACGAGACCGATGCCCGGCTCGCCCTTGCGTTCGTACGTCCCCTCCAGCGCGGCGGTCGGATCGGTGTAGTCGTCCCTCGTGACGGCCGCGCAGCCGATGGTGATCACGTCGAAGGCGGCGTACCGCGGATCGCGTTGGTGCACCCACGTCCCATTGCCAAGATAGCCCTCCTCCTCACCGCCCGCACGCGCGATCGTCTTCCAGCCGGACGGCACCGGTAGCGACGTCGCATCCAGGCCGCCGGCGGTCGATGGAGCCGCCTTGGTCGGCGCCGCCGGGGGTGGCAGCGTGTTGGTGGTCGTCGGCTCGGGGATCTCGGACGGCTCAGTCGGCGCCGCGGTGGGCGTCTGCGTGCGGCCCGCAGCCGGTGACATCGTGGTCGGCCCGGGGGTCCCGGGCGATCCGGGGGTGGGATCGGGCCCGGAGCACGCGCCGAGTGCCAGCGCGCCGGTCGCCAGGAGAAGCACGAGAGTTCCGGCACCTGATCGGTACCACCGCCGTACGTTTCGATCCGGTCGCTGACCCCTCAGCCGCACGTCACCTCAGACGACCGCACGGCAGCGTGCGGACAGCCCGCGTTACCCCGCCCGCCCATTCCGCTCGGTCGGCGCGCGCGAAGCAGGACGCGTCTCATCCGCGGTACTCGAAGTGCTGGTAGTCCTTCCCCGGGGACCAGCGGCCTCCCCAGAAGAACTTGTCCTTGCTCAGCGACTTCGTCAGGTAGGAGTTCTTCGTCAGCATGCCCCACTTCTTGGGGGTGCGCTTGACGTACTTCTTACCGTTGGCGGGCCACCACTTGCCCTTGGAGTCGCGATACGGGTTCCGTACGGTGTTCACGTCGATCGCGATGCCGTAGCTGTGCGGCGACATCTTGTACGGGTTGCCGACCACCTTGCGGCAGTTGAACCCACTGGTGTTGTCGGCGGCCATCTGCTTCGGGTCGTTGCCGCCGTACACGTTGGGGTTGTTCATCTTCGCGATGGGGTACCTGTGGGCGAGCGCGGAGGAGAACCCCCGGACGACCCTCGTGGTCAGGTCCTTGCGGACGATGATCACTCCGCGGTGCATCAGCTTGTCGAAGCCGTAGAAGTTGATCGTGATCGTCTTCAGCTTCGAGCGTCCTACCGGGCATCCGGCGCGGTAGGTCTTGGCCACCTCCGCCGCTGTCGTGCCGGTCACGACTGCGTTGGTCACCGCGATCCGCTTGAACGTGTACGCCGTGCTGGCTTCCGAACGCGTCGGCCGGTTCGCCGTGACGTATCGGGTGCGGACCTGGTAGCTCGCCAGGTGACCTCGCCCGTAGGCCGTCGTGGTCGCGTACGTGCCGGCGGCGGTCGTGGTGGCGGTCGCTGTCTGGACGTACGCGCCGGACTTCAGCACCTCGACGATGATCTTGACCCCCGCTCGGGCGGGGACCACCCGGCCGGCGACGGTCGGGTTCTTCAGCGAGTCGATGGAGCCCGACGAGCTTGTTCAACGACGACGTAGGAGTTCTCGACGGTGACCCCGACCTGGTTACTGACCACAGCCGTGGCCGCGGTCGGGCTTCCGCCGATGGTGGCTGCGAACGTGAACGCCCCGCGCTCGGTCACCGGGACGGACAGGCTGAACGCGCCGGCCGCGTCGGAGGTTGCATCGGCGACCTTGCTCCACGCCGTGCCGGCGCTGGCCCGGCGATAGACGGTCACGGTTGCGCCTACGCTGTCGGCGCCGACCGAACCGGTGATCGCGAATCGGCCGATGTCCTCGAAGTAGTGCCCTGCGACGGGAGTGGCAGCCGCTGTCACGGCGAGGGAGATGGCGCTCGACTCGCCGGCGGCGGCCCGGCCTGCTCCGGTCGTGGCGCGGGGAGTGACGCCGCTGGTCGGGCTGGCGTCGGGCGTGCCGGCACTCGTGCTCGGGTCGGCCGGCGCGGCGGGGACGCTTGGTGACGAGGGGCTGTCGGACTCGACGCCGGACGCGAGCGGAGTCGGTGTCGGCGCTGCGGTCTCGGTCTCGTCCGGCGCCGACGTCGCCGTACCCGACGGCGCGGGAGACTCCTGGCTCGGGTCGGCGTTGGCGACCAGCGGAAGCGTCAGAAGGGACAGCAGCGTGCCTGCGGCGACGAACCCCCGTACCGCTCGCCGCGGACTCCGCCTGACGCCCGCCGAGGTGCTGTCTGGGTTCACGAGGAAACCTGTCGATCGGGGGAGGTGGTTGCGCCAGCAGGCTAACCCACGAGACCGGTGTGACAGAAGAGATCGCGGGGGACGAGTCGGCCGATAAGCCGGATTCTGTGACTCGCTCGCGCAAGCCGGCGATCATCCATCTGCGACCGCTGTCGCCAGCGGCCTGGTGCGGCCTACCCGGGAGCTCGGGCGAGCAGCCCTCGTACGCTCCCGCAGACGCTTGCGCGTCCTCTTGGCCTTGCTCCGGGTGGGGTTTACCGAGCCACCCCAGTCACCTGGGGTGCTGGTGGTCTCTTACACCACCGTTTCACCCTTACCGCCGTCTCCGGCGGCGGTCTGCTTTCTGTGGCACTGTCCCGCGGGTCACCCCGGGTGGGCGTTACCCACCACCGTGCTCTGTGGAGTCCGGACTTTCCTCAGCGGGGCTGGCTGCCTCGCCGCGATCGCCTGGCCGACTCGTCCGCGGCCGATGGTATCGCCCCCCGGAAATCAGGTTCAGGGCAGTGTGAGCACCTCGGCGCCTGACCCGGTGACCACCAGCGTCTGCTCGAACTGGGCGCACCGGCTGCCGTCGACGGTCAGCACCGTCCAGTCGTCGTCCCACATGTAGCTCTGCCCGCTGCCCAGGGTGATCATCGGCTCGATGGTGAAGGTCATGCCGGGTTCGATCACGGTGTCGTAGCGCGGCTCGTCGTAGTGCGGGATGACCAGGCCGGAGTGGAACGTCGTGTGCACGCCGTGCCCGGTGTACTCCTTGACCACCCCATAGCCGAACCGCTTGGCATAGGCCTCGATCACCCGGCCGAGCACGCTGACCGGCCGCCCGGGCTTGACCGCCTCGATGGCCCGGTTCAGCGCCTCCTGGGTGCGCTCGGTCAGCAGCCGAGCGTCGGAGTCCACCTCACCGCAGAAGTACGTCGCACAGTTGTCGCCGTGCACACCGCCGATGTAGGCGGTGACGTCGATCTTGACCAGGTCGCCGTCGTCCAGCGGGCGAGCGTCCGGGATCCCGTGGCAGATCACCTCGTTGACCGACGTGCAGCACGACTTCGGGAAGCCTCGATAGCCCAGCGTCGACGGGTAGGCGCCATGATCGAGCAGGAAATCGTGCACGATCTCGTCCAACCGGTCCGTGGTGACCCCCGGCGCCACCACCGCGCCCGCCGCGGCCATGGCCTGTGCGGCCAGCCGGCCTGCGATCCGCATCTTCTCGATCGTCTCTGCCGTCTGCACGTGCGGCCCGTGGTAGGGCAGCGGAGCCGCTTGATCGACGTACTCGGGCCGATCGATCGAGGCTGGGACGAAGCGACGCGGCGAGATCACCGCCGGCTGGATGGTCACCCGGCGATCTTATGTGCGGTGAGTCGCTCAGTAGACCCGGCGGATCTTGTCGATGAATCCCGTGTACTGGGTGTACGGCGCCTTGCCGGCGATCTTGTGCGACACCTCGTCGCTGTTCAGGGATGCATCGGACCAGTTGTCCGAGCCGGTCCAGACGCGATACTCCCGTGTTCCGCCGCGAACGTACGTCGCCGTCATCAGCTTGAGGTGGATGTAGTTGCAGCTGCTGGTCTCGACCTCGCGGCAGCCCGGATCGAAGGCCCGGGTCACCGAGATGCCCGCGCCTCGGAGGCGCTTCTCGATCGCATCGCTGGCGGGCGGTCCGGTGAGCACGACGACCGTCGATCCCGCCTTCTTGTGCGCGATCAGGTCCGAGGCCAGCCAGTTCCCCCGCTTGCCCTGCATCGCGTACGTCGCCACCCGGATCACCGTGCCCTTGCCCTTGGGCAGCGTCGTCAGTCGGGTGTGCACAGGGTCGTCGGCCGCCGTCGGCGTCGGATCGTTCACCGGGTAGAACTGCGCGTTGCCCTTCCCGCCGTTGAAGTTGTACGAGCGGTAGGGCTTGGCCAGGTTCTTGTCCTTGGCTTGTAGCGCGAAGACGGAGTTGTACGCCTGATAGATGTCCTTGCGGTTCACGAACTGGAAGAGGTCGGTCCACTGGTCGGCGTACCCCTCGACGGTCGCATTGGCCGAGCCCACCACGGTGACGTAGTGGGTGCTGTCGACCGAGGAGAACGTGTACGACTTCTGGTGCATGGTCCCGCCGGCGCTTCGGGCCGAGCCGACCGAGCAACGGACGTACGAGCTCAGGTGCAGCAGTGCCGCGAGTTGGACCGACACGACCGCCGAGCTGCCGCAGTTCGACTTCGCAACGATCATTCGCACGGTGACGCCACGGTTGATCGCCCGCACCATCGCGCCGCTGATCGCTGTGTCGGTGAGGTTCCAAGTCGTCCCGCGGACGATCGAACCCGACGGCGCGTGGTCGAAATGGTGGATGACCAGGTTCCTGGTGACATTGCTCGCGTCACCGGTCGCGCGCGGGTCGTTGAAATAGCCCCGGGTGGCGAGCCAGTTCGGAGCCGCCTGCGCCGGCGTGACGCCGAGGCCGGCGACCACCAGCAGGCTTCCGAGCAGCACCACCGCCGCCCGTTGAAGGTGTCGTCTGATGATCATCCGTTTCTCCCTTGCTCGCCGCGCTGTGCCGCGTACACCGTAAATCCCGGACAGGGTCACCGCCGTGGTTCGGCGCGAGTACGCTTCAGCTCCACCAGGGCAGGTCCAGGCGGAGAGGGTGACGGCGGCGCGCAAGCTCAGGAGCTGGTTCACCCGCTGGGGTTTCGACCGGGAGCGGATCCGCGCGATGACCGTCGATGCCAACGACGGGATCATCGCCACCGCCGGCATCGTCGAGGGCTTCTCCGGTGCTGGGGCGAACCTGGTCACCCTGATCATCGCCGCCGTCTCGGCGATGATCGCCGGCACGATCGCGCTCGCCGGCGCCAAGTACGCCGAGGCCGCGGGGGACCGAGACGCGGAGCTGTCGTTGATGGAGGAGGAACGCCGGCAGCTGGCGCTCTCGCCGCAGGAGGAGTTCACCGAGCTCGCCGAGCACTACCGAGCCCGCGGACTGTCGATCGAGCTGGCCGAGCAGGTCGCCGCGGAGCTGACGGCGAGCGATGCGCTCGGCGCGCATCTGCGGGCCGAGCACGGGCTCTCCACGTCCGATCTCACTCATCCGGCGCCGGTGGCGGCCCTTGCCGGCGTCTGTTTTGCGCTCGGTTCCGGGGTGCCGCTGCTCGCGATCCTGATCGCCCCGGCCGACGCCCGAGCGCTCTGGACTCTGGTCGTGGTCTCGATCGCGTTGGTGATCACGTCGGTGGTCGCGGCGCGCAGCGGTCGGGTCAGCGTCGGGCGTACGGTCGGGCGGGCGCTCGCGATCGGCATCGGGACCATGCTGCTCACGCTCGGTGCCGGCTACCTGATCGCGTTCTGATCGCTGCCGTTTCCGGCCCGCGAACGAAGCTGGCGAGCGCACACCCACTGGTTGCGGACGCACCGGGCGGGTAGCGTCCAGATCAGAACCGAGACGTGAGGAGGACGCGGCCGTGGCCGACGACGATCAGTGGTGGTTCGACCTGAAGACCAAGACGGCGGTGTCGGAACCGAAGAACTCCTCGAAGGCGACCGACCGCCTCGGGCCGTACGGATCGAGGGCCGAGGCCGAGCGCGCCCTCGAGAAGGTCGATGAGCGCAACGCGGCCTGGCAGGACGACGAATGGGGCGAGGACTGAGCCTGTCCGCGTTCGAGTGGGTGGCTGCGCTCCGACCAGCTCAGCGCACCGGCTGTGCGTGGCGTGCAGACGTGCCCTGAGCCTGTCGAAGGGCGATGCTGCCAGTTCGGCTGAACGAGAAGGGCTACGGTGAGCGCATGGGTGTGGTCATGATCCTGGTCGCCGTGGTGCTGTTCATCGCCGGAATGGTGGTCAGCGTGCTGGGCATCGGCTGGCTCGGTGCCTTGCTGTGCACCGTCGGCGCCGGCATCGGCCTGGCCATCTTGGTGAAGGCGCCGCGGCCGGCCGTGTGAGCAGAAGCCTTGGCGATGCCGCTCGACGGGCTCAGGGCACCTGTTGACTGGGTGCCCTGCGACAGGCTCAGGGCACAAATTCGTCGGGTCCCCCAGGCTCAGGGCACGGATCAGGGCGGATTCTCAGGATCGTTTATCTTGAATGATTCCAGAGAAAGTGGTTGAGTAAGAGGCGTGGAGACGACCTGGGTTCACGAGCCGTGGCCCGATCGACTCCGTGCGGTGGGGCTGCGGGTGACGCAGCCGCGACTGGCAGTTCTGGACGCCGTGCACTCCAACCCGCACATCTCTGCCGACCAGGTTGCCGAACGCGTACGAACGGCGTTGGGCACGGTCTCGACCCAGGCCGTCTACGACGCCCTCAACACCCTGACCGATCACCGGATCCTGCGCCGCTTCGAGCCGGCCGGCTCGGTGATGCGGTTCGAGACCAACGAGGGTGACAACCACCACCACCTGGTGTGCCGCACCTGCGGCTCGGTCGTCGACGTGGACTGTGCGGTCGGCACGATTCCGTGTGCCGTGCCGAGCGACACCAAGGGCTTCGTCGTGGACGAGGCGGAGGTCACCTACTGGGGAACCTGCGCCGAGTGCGCGGCAAGAACCGCGGGAGCGCCGGACCCCGTCGGCTCCAGATCTTGATCGGTGAGCAACGGCTCATCGCCACCCGTCCATACTCAACCCGTCCAATCCCCAACCCGCCCATCGCGAACCCAAGAGAGTGAGCTCCATGACGACCGAGGTCAACGCAACCACCCCTGACGGTCAGATCTCGCCGACCGTGTCCACTACCGATACCGGCGCTCCGGCCCCCAGCGACCAGTTCTCGCTCACCGTCGGGTCCGACGGCCCGATCCTGCTGCACGACTTCCATTTCGTGAACCAGATGGCGCACTTCAACCGGGAGCGGGTGCCTGAGCGGAACGTACACGCCAAGGGCGGGGGTGCATTCGGGACCTTCGTCACCACCGGTGACATGAGTCCCTACACGAAGGCTGCGCTGTTCCAGCAAGGTGCGAAGAGCGACATGCTGGCCCGCTTCTCCACCGTGGCCGGCGAGCAGGGTTCGGCCGACACCGTCCGCGATCCGCGCGGATTCGCCCTGAAGTTCTACACCAGCGAGGGAAACTACGACCTGGTCGGTAACAACACACCGGTCTTCTTCATCCGCGACACGATGAAGTTCCCGCACTTCATCCGCACCCAGAAGCGGCAGCCGGACTCCGGCCTGCAGGACTGGAACATGCGCTGGGACTTCTGGACGCTCCAGCCGGAGTCGGCCCATCAGGTGACCTACGTGATGGGTGACCGCGGCATCCCGAAGAGCTGGCGGCACATGAACGGTTACGGCTCGCACACCTACATGTGGGTCAACGCCGGAGGCGAGCGGTTCTGGGTGAAGTACCACTTCCACAGCGATCAGGGGGTGGAGAACCTCAGCAACTCCGACGGCGCGCAGACGGCGGCGACCGACCCGGACGCGCATCGGCGCGACCTGTTCGACACCATCAAGGCCGGCAGCTTCCCGAGCTGGACGATGTATGTGCAGATCATGCCGTACGAAGATGCGAAGACGTACCGGATCAACCCCTTCGACCTGACCAAGGTCTGGCCGCACAGCGACTACCCGCTGACCGAGGTCGGCAAGATGATCTTGAACCGGAACCCGGAGAACTTCTTCGCTCAGATCGAGCAGGCGGCGTTCGAGCCGAGCGCGGTCGTCCCGGGCATCGGGTTCAGTCCGGACAAGATGCTGCTCGGCCGGGTGTTCGCGTACGCCGACACGCACCGCTACCGGATCGGCCCGAATTACTTGCAGCTGCCGGTCAACCAGCCGCAGGTCCCGGTGAACACGTACCAGTTCGACGGCCCGATGCGGTATGGCTTCAACGCGGGCCAGCCCGTCTACTCCCCGAACAGTGAAGGTGGCCCCGCGGTGCACGCCGATCTGTTCTCCGGGCACAGCTGGGAGAGCGACGGCGACATGGTGCGCACGGCGTACACGCTGCGCGCCGAGGACGACGACTTCAGCCAGCCGAACGCCCTGCTCACCCAGGTGATGGACGACGGCGAGCGTCAGCGCCTGGTGGAGACGGTGGCCTCGACCCTTGGCACCGTGCGAGCGGACATCCGCGAGCGCGTGTTCGACTACTGGCGCAACGTCGACAAGGCCACCGGCGACGCGGTCGCCGAGCTGGTCAACGGTCCCGGCGTCGAGCCGCACGGCCCGGCTCCGGCCAACGACGACCCGGACACCCCCGTCAACAAGGCCTGAGCTCCCGGGCTCGCCGTCTTCTTGTCCAATCGACGGTCCCTCACCTCCCGAAAGTGGTCATAAACAACAACGACACGCCGACGAAAGTTGTTGTTTGCGCCCACTTTTCGGGGACGTCAGCCTTGGAAGGATGGCGCCGTGAGTACGCATGACTAGGGTCCCCGGCGAGTCCATCCGATTGGCGACCCTGCCGAACCTCAGAGATCTCGGCCGGTGGCAGGCGGCCGACGGACGGACGGTTCGTCGCGGTGTGCTGTTCCGCTCGACCGATCTGAACAAGCTGGCGGGCGCCGACCACGACGCAGTGGCCGAGCTCGGAATTCGGACGATTTATGACTTCCGATCCGCCGCCGAGCGAACCACCGAGCCGGACGTCGATCTGGACGGCATCGAGAACATCGCTCTCGACGTGCTCGCCGACTCGCCGCAGGCCATCCCGGGCAATCTGACGACTGTGCTGGCCGATCCGGTGCTGCTCGCCGGCGCACAGCAGCGGTACGGCGGCAGTGTCGAGCAGCTGATGCTCGGTAGCTACGACCAGCTGATCACGCTGCCGAGTGCGCTGACGTCGTATCGGGAGTTCTATCGCGGGCTGCTCGGCGAGCATCCT
This sequence comes from uncultured Actinomycetota bacterium, assembly GCA_963797165.1. Classification (GTDB taxonomy): domain Bacteria; phylum Actinomycetota; class Actinomycetes; order Propionibacteriales; family Propionibacteriaceae; genus Microlunatus. Next base: position 2,381,770 of record CAWCOM010000001.1, on the reverse strand, counting down.
GCACCGTCCTTGTTCCACTGCACCACAGGCAAAGACCGGACCGGCTGGGCGGCGGCCTCGTTCCTGACCCTGATGGGCGTGGCCGAGGACGACGTGTTCGAGGACTACCTGCTGACCAACGAGCAGCTGGTGCCGGCCCTCGAGCCGGTGTTTGCAGCGTTCGAGGCCGCGGGGGGCGATCGGGCCGAGCTCCTCCCGGTGCTCGGGGTGCAGCGTTCCTACCTCGAGCGGGCGCTCGCGGTGATGCACGAGGAGTACGGCAGCATCGATCGCTATTTCGCGGACGGTCTGGGGATCGACGCTCAGCGCCAGGACGCGTTGCGCGAGCAGTTCCTCGTCGACGGCTGAGCCGGTCGGCGCCGGCGGTGGCCGGTCCGACCACCGAGGACGTACGGTTCCCCCGTGAGACGAGCGTCAGCGGGAGTCCCGCGCAGGCGAGACGCGGCACTGCTCGTCCTCGCGCTCGCTGTCTCCTCAGCCCTGGCCGGCTGCCAGCCGACCAGCGCTCCACCAGCTCAGCAGACGCCACAGCCCGTTGTCAGCGCGACCGCCCCGAGCTCCTCGGCCGTCGAGCCGTCCCCTTCCGCCTCTGTCAGCTCACCCACCGGCACCCCGACCGGCGCGCCGAGCAGCAGCGCGAGCCCAAGTGCGACGCCGGCACCCGACGAGCCGGTCGACCAGGTGCTGGCCGTCTCCGTCGACGCCCTCAATCCGGACGCGATCACCGAGCTCGGGCCCGGCAAGACACCGACCTTCCACCGGTTGATGCGCGAAGGCGCCTGGACACTGAACGCCCGGACCGAGCAGGAGCTGACCATCACCTTGCCGAACCACACCGGCATGCTCACCGGACGCCGGGTCGCGAAGAAGGACGGCGGGCACGGTGTCACGTTCAACGTCGACAACGGCAAGACGGTCCACCGTGCCGCCGGCGAGTACGTCGCGAGCGTCTTCGACGTCGTCCACGACCATGGTGGGCAGACCGCGCTGTTCTCGGCCAAGGAGAAGTTCGCCTTCTTCGCTCGGAGCTGGAACGCGGCGGGCGCGCCCGATCACGTCGGTGCCGACAACGGCCGGAAGAAGATCGACCGGGTCGTGCTGGACACCGACAACGCCCGCCTGGTGCGCACCCTCGACGCCGACCTGCTGACCACGCCGCGGGAGTTCAGGTTCCTGCACATCTCGCTGCCGGACGTGGCGGGCCACGCCCACGGCTTCATGGGGAAGGACTATCTGAAGGCGGTCCAGCAGACCGACGTCCTGCTCGGTCGAGTGCTCGCCACGATCGAGTCCCGGCCCGCGACGGCCGGCCACATGCTCGTCCTGGTCACCGCCGATCATGGCGGGCTGGGTGCCAACCACATCGATCCGACGAAGCTCGCCGACTACCGCATTCCCTTCCTGGCCTGGGGTCCGGGCGTGCCGAAGGGCGAGGATCTGTACGCCCTCAACCCCACTTTTGTCGATCCCGGCCGGAGCCGACCCGATTACGACGGCCCACAGCCCATCCGCAACGGCGACGTGGCGAACCTCGTCACCGACGTACTGGATCTGCCGACCGTGCCCGGGTCGTCGCTGGACCGTCCACGCACCCTGACGGTGTTCGGCTGACCCGTTCCGGCGGGCACTCGAGGACAGCCGTCGCGACACCGCTCGGGAGACGTACCCAGCGGCAGGCCGAAAAAGCTTGTGGGATGGGCCCGGACTCGATGTACTGGATCCGCTCGCCGGAACTCCCAGAGACGAGCGAGCGCTCGCGCGAGGGGGAGTGCGTGTCGAATCCGAAGGCATACCTGTACGGGCCGAAGGGTCTGATCAGCGGCGTGGCCGGAGTGCTCGCCGAGGAGGATGCGGCGATCTTCTCGCCGTGGCCGGCGAAGCTCGGCTACAAGAACCCGTTCGCCGTGCGGATCATCGTGGACGGCGTGGGCGACGCGTGGGCCCTGCCGTCGGAGGTGCACATCCCCCGCCTCGACGGGGCCGCCGAGCGGAACAACGTCGCCATGGTGCGACTGCTGCCCTATGCGGCCCCGGCTGTCGAGCGGGGAGCGCAGGTGAGCGAGCAGGACATCATCGATGCGCTCCAGACCCAGAACCCACGGGCTGCCTTGCCGTCGCTCGGGCCCGACCGGTTCGGTGGACTCGGTGCGCGGTCGCGGTCGCTCCCACCGATCGGCGGTTCAGGAGCCGGCGGTACGCGTCCACCGGCCACGGCACTGCCGGAGACGGTCCTTGTCACGAACGGTCCGCCGAAGTCGGTGGCCTTCTCGATCTGCCGGATCTTCCGATGGGACTGATCCTGATGGAACGTCGCGCCGCGCGCTCCAGTCGATCCGACAGGGGCGGCAGCCAGCTCCGCGGCCGGGAGGTCGGCGGAAGACAGGTCCGCGGCAGGCAGGTCCGCGGCAGGCATCTCCGTGACAACCGCGTCCGCACCAGCCGGACGGTCCGACCGCTCGACGTCGCCGTGGCCGTGCTCGCCGTGGGTCTCGACCTGATCTTGTTCACCCAGATGTCCGACCCGCCGGATCAGACCGCCTGGGTTGCTCGATCGGTGCCCCCCGGCCTGATCATCGGCTCCGGTGCGCTTACCGTCATCGCGCTGTCGTTCCGCCGGCGCTGGCCGACAGCAGTCTGCCTGTCGCTCGCTGCGTACGCCCTCGTCTCGACCGCCACCATGGGCTCGCGTCCGCTGATCTCGGTCCTGGTCGCGCTCTACACCGCCGCCGTGTGGTCGAGTCGGCGAAGGGCCGTGCTCTGTCTGGCGGCGGCGCTGAGTGCGCACGCGGTTGCGGTCGCGTACGAGGCGTCGTTCACCGACACGTCGACGTTCGCGGTGCTGGCGGTCGCTACGGTGTACGCCCTGCTGGACGTAGCCACGTTCGCGGCCGGACGGTGGGGTGCGAGCGCGGCGGCCCGGACCCGCGCACGACAGATCGAGGCGTCTCGCGCCGCCGCCGCCGCGCAGGCCGTCGACGACGAGCGGTTACGGATCGCTCGCGAGCTGCACGACATCGTGGCGCACGCGGTGACCCTGATGGTGGTCCAGACCGCAGGCGCCCGCCGGGTGATCACCCGTGACCCTGAGCTGGCGGCCGAGGCGATGGAGGCCGTACAGAGCGTGGGCCAGCAGGCCGTCGCGGAGCTCCGGCGGCTGCTGACGGTGCTGCGCGCCGAGGAGAGAGACGGTGACGTTCGGCCAGCACAGCCGGACTCGGAGGCGGCCGAGAATCGCGCCGCGGGCCTGGTCGACCTCCCGATGCTGACCGCTCGCGTCGGTGTGGCCGGTGTCGCCGTCCGCGTCGAGTCCCACGGGAACCAGCAGCAACTCGATCCGAGCGTCGACCTTGCGGCCTACCGGCTCGTCCAAGAGGCGCTCACCAACGTCCACAAGCACGCCGGGCCGGGGGCGCAGGCTGTGGTTCGGGTCGGCTGGCAGACCGGGGAAGTGGTGATCGAGGTCTCCGATGCCGGCCCTGCGCACAGCGGCGGGCCCGTGCCGACGTACGAGTCCAGTGGGTTCGGGCTGGTGGGCCTGGCCGAGCGGGTCCACCTGATCGGTGGTCGGTTGACCACCGGGCCTCGAACGGACGGTCCGGGCTATCGGGTCCGCGCGGTGCTGCCGACTGCCGGGCCGGTGCCGGCCGATGAACTTCTCGGAGCCGGCCGCAGGTGATCGAGGTCCTGCTGGTCGACGACGAGCAGCTGATCCGTACCGGGCTGGCGATGATCATGACTGCCGAGCCGGACCTGACGGTGGTCGGTCAGGCCGCGAACGGCGCCGAGGCGCTGGCGGCAATGGCCCGACTCGACCCCGATGTGGTCGTGATGGACGTCCGGATGCCGGTCCTGGACGGGATCGAGACGACCCGGCAGATCGTCGCGGCGCCGAACGTCCGGGCTGCGGTGCTGATGCTGACGACGTACCGGGCCGACGAACAGGTACGCGCCGCGCTGCGGGCGGGCGCCTCCGGGTACGTGCTGAAGGATGCGGCCCCGGACGAGCTGGTCTCGGCCGTCCGGGCGGTCGCCGCGGGTGAGGCCTGGCTCGATCCGGCGGTTGCTCGCAGCCTGTTGAACGACTTCGCCCGCGAACCGGTGGCCGGCGAACCACCCGATCGGACGACCGCGCCTGAGCTCACCGTGCGTGAGCGCGAGGTGCTGAGACTGATGGCCCACGGAATGACCAACGCCGAGATCTCCCGGTTCTTCACCATCGCCGAGACCACGACGAAGACCCACGTCGGCCGGATCTTGATCAAGCTCGGGCTGCACGACCGGTCGCAGGCCGTGGCGTACGCGTACCGGCGGCACCTGCTCGATGCCGATGATCCGCTGCCGCCACGGCCGTGACTCGTCGACGGCGTCGGTGTGAGACGCGCGTCATCGTGCTATCCGGCGGGATCCAAGATCTGCTGGCCGACAGGCTCAGCTGGTGCGGCCCTCGACCACGAAGCAGCCGCCCTCGAACGCTCCACCCTTGCCGGCGCTGCCGCTGATCCGCCAGTACGGGGTGATGGTGTGCCGGCCCTTCTTGAGCGGGATGACCGCCATCGCGTTGCGGGTCTGCCAGTACTGAGTGTGGTTCGCCAGGTTGCCCGGGCCGTAGTACTTCTCGCGGACCGGTCCACCGTCGACGGAGTAGCCGACCCGGATCTCGGCTTCGTCGCTCACCCCCATGTCCGCGGACAGCTGCGCGACCACCTTGCGCGCCTTCGTGCCGTTGTCGACCGACACGGCGAGCCCGAGCGGCTTCCAGCCTTGCGAGACGTCGATCTCCTTCAGACCGAACGCGCACTTCTCCTGCGCGCCCGGGACGGCCTCCGCGGTGCCGGCGAACATGGCGTACGAGGCCGCGCCGCTGAGCAGCGCGCCGGCGGCGACGAGCGCCGCGACCTTCGTCCGGCCGCGACGTGGGGTGGTGCTGGACTGCTGGGTGCTGGACTGCTGGGTGTTGGACTGCTGGGTGCTGGGAGCTGACGTGGACATGGACCCTCCTCCTGGGTGTCGCCGCCCGGCCGTGCTGGCCGGAGAATCGGCGATGTCCCCCAGGTTGGCCGGACGAGGAGGGTCACCGCGTCCGTCCAGAACCCGACATCCGGCGTCGTCTGGCAGCCGTAGCCGGCGGCGACGTACGCCCTGCGGCGCAGGTTCCATCGGTTCTCCGGACCTGGTCAGGTGGCGGCCCGTGTCAGTCGATCGGTGTCCTCCGCACTGAGCTCGACGTCGGCGACCGCCAGGTTCTCCTCGAGGTGGATCAGCGACGACGTACCCGGGATCAGGCACACGTTCGGTGCACGGCCGAGGAGCCAGGCAAGCCCGATCTGAGCGGGTGTGGCGCCCTTCTCGGCGGCCAGTGCCCGCACCCCGGGATCATCGGTGACCTTCGGCATGCCGGGAAAGGCCGAGCCCAGCGGGAAGTACGGGACGTACGCGATGTCGTTCTCGGTGCAGTAGTCCAGCACGGGTTGATCGTCACGGGAGAGCAGCGAGTACGCGTTCTGGACACACGCCAGACCGACGCTCTCGTGCGCCTGACGGACCTGGTCGAGGGTGGCGGTCGAGATGCCGATCCCGATGATCTTGCCCTCGTCGCGCAGTGCGCTCATCTCGGCCAGCTGGTCCTCCAGGGAGGCCCGTTCCGAGGGCGGCGCCGGATGGTCGAGCAGTCGGAGGTTGACCGCGCCGAGGTGGTCGACGCCGAGCGCACGCAGGTTGTCTTCAACGCCGGAGCGCAACTTCGCCGGTAGCTGGGTCGGGATCCACCCGCCCTCGGCGTCCCGCTCGGCGCCGACCTTCGACACGATCACCAGATTGTCGGGGTAGGGGGAGAGGGCCTCGCGGATGAGCTCGTTCGAGACGTTCGGGCCGTAGTACTGAGCGGTGTCGATGTGGTTGACCCCGGTCTCGATCACCCGGCGCAGCACGGCGAGCGCCTCGTCACGGTCGCGGGGCGGTCCCATCACGCCGGGTCCCGGGAGCTGCATGGCGCCGAAGCCGACCCGTCCGATGGTCTGGCCGGCGAGGTTGAAGGTCGATGAGTTCACGCTTCCGACGCTACGCGGCGCGAGCTCTCAGCCAACTCGCAGGCCGAGCACCGTCGTGGTCAGCGTGTCGGTCAGCGTGCGATCACCGATCGGGACGGCACCGAAGAACACGCCCCAGTCGGCTCCGTCGGGAACCACCACGACGGCAACGTGATCGCCGGCGAACGGCAGGCCGGCCACGCCGACCTCGAGATCTGTGGTGATCAACCAGCCGTCGGTGCCGCTGACGGTGATCGGACGGCTGTCCACGTCGCGCCGATGTGGGTCGTACGGGCGGTACAGATCGCTTGCCACGATGCACTCGGTGACCAGCTCGGCGGTGTGCTGGGCCGTTCTCGGGTAGCCGTCGGCGAGCAGCCGGCCGAGCCCGAGCTGGGCGATCCAGGGCGGGTCCAGGCTGACCGTGCGGACCTGCTGCACGACGTCGTACGCGAACGTCAGCCGGTTCTCCGGCGCCTCGGGGACGAAGCTGTCGACCCGTGGGAACGACAGGTTTCCGCCATGCACCCGACCGTCGGACGGATGGGGAGACCTGGCGTCGGGCGCGCCCTCGGGACAACCGATCGCGCGGGGTGCGGCGGAGGTGGGCCTCGGGGTTCTGTTCGCGTCAGGGGTGTTCGGGCCAGGGTGACTCGTCAGCCCCGACGGGCTGTCGTCCCGGTCGTTCCTGGTGGGACTGGGGGCACTGGTGGACGGTGTCGGGAAGAGTACCGGCTGCTCGGACTGCCGGTTGTGGAATCGGAAGGCCAGCGATCCGGCCGCAACAACGACGGCAAGAACGGTGATCAGGATCAGCCAGCGGACAGCATGTGGCCGACTCGCGAGCGGCGCCTGCGTCATGGTCTCGGGTGCGGTCCGGTGCGGGTCGCCGGTGGTCTCCGCGGACCAAGAGGCGCCGTCCCAGTATCGGTAGCGATCGGGCTGACCGCCTGGGTCTGGATACCATCCCGGCGCGCCGGTCACCCTGCCATTGTGCTCCTGCGACCAGCGTTCGGGTCTGCGTAAAAAGTGCGGGCCAGTGCGCGGCTGAAGCTGCCGCCGCCGCGTGGACCGGAGCGGCCGAGGGCCACTGGCCCGCACTTCTTCCGTGACGACATCAGCGAGCTGGCGCGCCGTAACAGCGCTGTAACACGACGGTCGGCAGACTGGCCCGCATGGACAAGCAGACCGAGTTCGTGTTGCGGGCAATCGAGGAGCGCGACGTCCGCTTCGTGCGGATGTGGTTCACCGACGTACTCGGATTTCTGAAGTCGGTGGCGATCGCGCCGGCCGAGCTCGAGGGCGCGTTCTCCGAGGGACTCGGCTTCGACGGATCGGCGATCGAAGGCTTCGCAAGGGTCTACGAGTCCGACATGGTGCTGCACCCCGATCCGTCGACGTTCCAGGTGCTGCCGTGGCGTGACACCAGCCCGGCGACGGCCCGGATGTTCTGCGACATCGCAATGCCGGACGGATCACCCTCCTACGCCGATCCTCGCTACGTCCTCAAACGGACCCTGAAGAAGGCGGCCGATCTGGGCTTCACCTTCTATACCCACCCCGAGGTCGAGTTCTTCTTGTTCAAGGACCCGGTCGTGCCAGGCGTGCCGCCGACGCCGGTGGACTCCTCCGGCTACTTCGACCACACCCCACAGAGCACGGGCAGCGACTTCCGGCGCCGGGCGATCACCATGCTCGAGCAGATGGGTATCTCGGTCGAGTTCTCCCACCACGAGGGCGCCCCGGGTCAGCAGGAGATCGACCTGCGCTACGCGGATGCGCTGTCGATGGCCGACAACCTGATGACCTTCCGGGTGGTGGTCAAGGAGGTCGCGCTGTCGCAGGGCATCAATGCCTCCTTCATGCCGAAGCCGTTCACCGATCACGCCGGCTCCGGGATGCACACCCACGTCTCGCTGTTCGAGGGTGACAACAACGCGTTCTACGACGCGAGCGCGGAGTACCACCTGTCCAAGACGGCGCGCTACTTCATCGCGGGACTGCTGCGGCACGCGGCCGAGATCACGGCAGTGACCAACCAGTGGGTGAACAGCTACAAGCGGCTGGTGGGTGGTAGCGAGGCGCCGAGCTACATCTGCTGGGGTCGCAACAACCGCTCCGCCCTGGTCAGGGTGCCGATGTACAAGCCGAACAAGGGAGCATCGGCCCGGGTCGAGCTCCGGTCGGTCGACTCCGCCTGCAACCCGTACCTGGCGTTCGCCCTCATGCTCGCGGCGGGGCTGGCCGGGGTCGAGGGGGAGTACGAGCTGCCCGAGGGTGCGGAGGACGACGTCTGGTCGCTCACCGAACGGGAGCGCCAAGCACTCGGCATCGAGCCGCTGCCTCGCAACCTCGACGAGGCGATCCGGGTGATGGAGCGATCGGATCTGGTCGCGGAGACCCTCGGTGAGCACGTCTTCGACTTCTTCCTGCGGAACAAGCGGGCCGAGTTCGACGAGTACCGGCGTCAGGTCACACCGATGGAGCTCATCCGGATGCTCCCCGTCCTGTAGGCGCCCCCCTCGGTCTCTGGCGCTCGCACCAACCCCCGTCTTGTTTTCCCAGTCGCCGGCCACCAGTCCTCGAAAACTGGTCACAAACCACATATGTGAACGTTTCAAAGTTGTTGTTGGCGCCCACTTTTCGGGGACGGGAGAGATGGGGATTCGGCTGGCCGGGCTGCTCAGGACAGCAGCGGGAGGACCTGGGAGAGGTCGGCCTGGCGACCGCTGGCCTTGATCAGGTGAGCGGCGCGCGCGTCCGCCCAGGACGTACGTCCAGTGCCGAGCCGCAAGAAGGTCAGTGCGTCCGTCTCGACGACGTTCGGCGGTGTGCCCCGGGTGTGGGTCGGGCCGGGGTCGGCGGGCAGCCCGCACTGGACGGCCGCATACGGCGGGATCCGGACCTCGATCGACCGGCCAGGGGACTGCCCGGCCAGGATGGCCGCGAGTGTGCGCGAGGCGGCGCCCAGCGCGGCACGCTCGATCGGCACGGACGGCCGGTCAGGGAGTGATCGGGACAGGTCGTCACTGTGTACGGCAAGCTCGACCACTCTGGTCTCGGTGAAGTCGAGCACGCTGGCCGGTCCGCGGGGAGACTCGATCACGCTCGGCAGTCCTCCGGCGAGAGTCTCGGCAACCGCCTCGAGTCCGGCGGTGAAGCCGGCCACGAGATCGGGACCCGAGGCGTCGGCGGCGACCGCGCGGGTCCGTGACTCGATCTGCGCGACGTCTCGGCGATAGCGGCGGACCAGCTCCCAGGCGAGGCACCGGCCGGGCCGTCGTCGGCCGGGCCAGCGCCGCGTCGAAGCCGCGCACCACCAGCACGAGGTGACCGACCAGCGTATGGACGTCCCAGCCCGGGAGCACGCTCGGCTCGGCGAAGTCGGCCACCGAGAGCTCCGCCAGCCAGGCCCGCAGCGAGCGGCCCTGGGCGATCAGCGCATCACCGACCCGGCGCTGCTTGTCCGCCATCACGCCTCCTCTCAGCCCGACCGCGTGACACGGTACAAGCCGGTCCGGACAGCCAGTTCCGGGACGCAGACACCCGGGCAGCTGACACCCGGGCAGCTGACACCCGGTAGCTGACACCCGGGCAGCAGGCACCCGGCACGCGAGCGAGGTCAGAACAGGGGACAGCCCGCGTTCCCGGCGGCGGGCTGGGAACGCGGGCTGTCCGTACTGGGGGAGGCAGGCTTGAGGGCGCGGTGAGTTACAGATCCAGCGGGCGCAGAACCCGGTCGATGCCGTGGGCGATCTGCCGGTTTCCCTTGTTCAGATCGGCTCGGACGACGTACGGATTGGCGTCGTCGGGATCGGCATCGGACAGCTGGACGAAGACGCAGTAACGCACCTTCACCGTGATGCTCGGCGCCAGGAAGGGCAGTGGCCAGCTTTGCGCCGTTCGACTTCAGGGCCGTGCGATAGGTGATCGTCGAGCCGGGCACCACGTGGTAGAGCAGCACCTTCTCGATCGTCGGAATCCCGAGCGAGGCGACGTCGGTGAACACCGCCGACTCGCTGGAGTAGGACTTTCCGGTCAGGTCGGAGGCCAGCCGACGGAACGCTCGGTCCGTCGGCAAGAACGCGGTCAACGGCACCGATCCGTCGGCGAGCACCGCGACTGGCGAGCTCGGGATCCGCCGCCAGAACCGCGCCGACCGCCTTGTCCAAGATGTCGTAGTCGTTCCAGTTCCGGTCGAACGACGACCCGTCCTTGGCGAGCAGCGCGGCCAGGCTGCGCTGACCCAGCTGGTTCTTGGCGTGAGCCTCCGCAGGTGCGGCGGTCAGCAGCACCGTGCTCGCGGTGAGCGCCAGGCCAGCTGCCAGGGCGATGATGCGACGACTGATCTTCATCGATCGAGCTCCTCTTCGAACCGCTCCCGTCGCGGTTCACGACAGCTGTTCTCGGCATGGCGCCCTCCCGGATGCACTCCCCTGTGATGCGGGTCACCAGGACTCGAATCGCTAGCATCGAGTCGTGGACCGCATCCAGACGACCCAGGGCACCCTGGCCCGGCTGGGATTCAGCGACTCCTCGACCGCCGAACGGCTGCTGGCTGATTGGGGCTCGGAGTCGGAAGAGATCCTCACTCTGCTGGCCGATGTCGCCGACCCGGACCTCGCCCTGTCGTCGCTCGATCGGCTGGCGTCGGTGCGGCCCGATCTTCCGGCTCTCCTGCTCGACTCATCGGCGCTCGCGTTCCAGCTGACCCGGGTGCTGGGTGCCAGCGCGTCTCTCGGTCGCCATCTGGTGGCCCATCCGGAGCAGATCGACCTGCTCGCGGAGCAGGTCGTGTCGAGCTCGGCAGCCGAGCTGCGGGCGGAGCTGCTGAGATCCGTCGGCGCCGATCCTGACTCGACTGCGCCACTCGCCGAAGACCTCAGCGGCGACGGTTTGCGGATCGCTTACCGCGGCGCACTTCTGCGGATCGCCGCCCGCGACCTGTGCGAGCCCGAGCCGATCGAGTCCTTCGACTCCGTCGTCGCCGAGCTCTCCGACCTGGCCGACGCGACGCTCGAGACGGCGCTCTCGATCGCCCGGGCCCGCTGTGGTCCGGAGGCGCTCAAGTGCCGACTGGCCGTCATCGCCCTCGGCAAGTGTGGTGCGCAGGAGCTCAACTACGTCAGCGATGTCGACGTGTTGTACATCGCCGAGCCAGCGCTCGGCGACGACGGTGAGCCGCTGATCCCCTCCGCCCAGGCCATCACCCTCGCCACCCGGATGGCGGCGGACCTCACCCGGGTCTGCTCGGCGCACACGGGTGCCGGCACGATCTGGGAAGTGGACGCAGCTCTTCGTCCCGAAGGCAAGGCCGGCCAGCTCGTTCGTACGCTCTCCAGCCACCAGACCTACTACCAGAAGTGGGCCAAGACCTGGGAGTTCCAGGCGATGCTCAAGGCGCGGCCGGCGGCCGGCGACCGGGAGCTCGGCCAGGAGTTCGTTGACATGGTGTCGCCGATGGTCTGGCGGGCCGCGGAGCGGGAGAACTTCGTCGCCGACACCCAGTCAATGCGCAAGCGGGTGATCGAGCACATCCCCGCCAAGGAGGCGTCGCGGGAGCTGAAGCTCGGGCGGGGCGGGCTGCGCGACGTGGAGTTCTCCGTCCAGCTGCTGCAGCTGGTACACGGCCGGGTGGACGAGCGGCTGCGCGAGCGCGGCACCCTGCCGGCGCTGCGGGCGCTCGTCGACCACGGGTACGTCGGCCGCGAGGACGGCAAGAGCCTGGCCCTGTCGTACCGTTTCCTGCGGACGCTGGAGCATCGGGTGCAGCTGTACAACCTGCGACGTACCCATCTGCTGCCGGAGGGTCCAGACGATCTGCGACGGATCGGGCGGTCGCTGGAGTACTCCGACCCGGCGAACCGGGTCGAGCGGACCTGGCGCTCGTGCACCCAGCGCGTCCGTACGCTGCACGAGCGGGTTTTCTACTCACCGCTGCTCGACGCGGTGGCCCGGATCCCCACCTCGGAGCTGCGGCTCACCACCGACGCCGCACAGGACCGGTTGGCCGCGCTCGGTTACGCCGATCCGAAGGCCGCCCTGCGGCATATCGCGGCACTGTCCCAGGGGGTCACCCGGCAGGCCGAGATCCAACGCCAGCTGCTGCCGGCGATGCTCGGCTGGTTTGCGGGCGGTCCGAACCCAGATGCCGGCCTGCTGGCCTTCCGGCAGGTGTCGGAGGCACTGGGGAACACGCCCTGGTATCTCCGGGCGCTGCGGGACGAGGGCATGATGGCAGAGCGGCTGGCCCGCATCCTGGCGTCGAGCCGCTACGCCGTCTCCCTGCTCACCCGCGCACCGCAGACGGTGCAGATGCTGGCCGACGACAACGAGCTGGAGCCCCGGTCGCTGGCCGATCTCGAGGTCGAGATGCACGCCGCGGCCGGTCGGCAGAGCACGCCGATCGCTGCGGTGGAAGCGATCCGCGCGATCCGTCGCCGCGAGCTGTTCCGGGTCGCCGCCGGCGACCTGCTCGGTCTCAACGACGTCCTGCAGGTCGGGGACGCCCTGAGCAACCTGGCGTCGGCGACCATCGACGCGGCCCTGCAGGTCGTACGCCGCTCGTCGGAGGCCGAGCGGGTGCCCGAGATCGCGGTGATCGCGATGGGACGTTGGGGCGGCGGCGAGCTGTCCTACGCCTCCGATGCCGATGCCATGTTCGTGATGGACGACGAGGACATCGCCTCCGGGGACCCGACCAAGATCGCCGGTGCCGTCATCACGGAGATGCGCAAGCTGCTGACTCGCCCCGGAGCGGATCCGGTGCTGAGCGTCGACGCCGATCTCCGTCCGGAAGGGAAGGGCGGAGCGCTGATCCGCTCGCTCGGGGCGTACCGGAACTACTACAGCCGCTGGTCCTCGACCTGGGAGATGCAGGCCTTGATCCGCGCGGATGCTCCGGCCGGAAACCTGGAGCTCGGACAGGAGCTGCTCCAGCTGATCGATGCGAAGCGCTGGCCGCAGGGCGGGTTGACCCAGACCCAGCTGTCGGAGATCCGCAAGCTGAAGGCCCGGGTCGAGGCGGAGCGCCTGCCCCGGGGAGCGAATCCGGCCAAGCACACCAAGCTCGGGCCGGGTGGACTGGCCGACGTCGAGTGGACCGTTCAGATGCTTCAGCTGGAGCACGGGTACGACCACCCGGAGCTGCGGACACCGAAGACGATCGTGGCGCTGCGTGCAGCGCGTGCGGCCGACTTGATCTCGGTCGAGGACGCCGGCCATCTCGAGGCGGCGTGGATGCTGGCCAGCCGGATCCGCAACCAGATCATGCTGGTCCGTGGGCGTGGCTCCGACTCACTGCCCACCGACACCCGGGAGCTGGCGGCGCTGGCGGAGCTGCTGGGCTACGGGCCGAGCGAGGCCTCACACCTGCTGGCCGACTACCGTCGGGTCACCCGCAGGGCCCGTGGGGTCGTCGACCGGGTGTTCTGGGGAGTCTCCTGACCCCGCGTCCCCCTTCTGTGCCCGCGGGTCCGACCCCAGACCCTGCGCGCGGGTGCAGCCCCCGAAAAGTGGTCGCTAACAACAGCGACACGCCGGTGCGACGTGTTGTTTGTGACCACTTTTCGGGAAGAAGAGGCGAGGAGGGGGCCCGGAGAGGGGTCGACGGCCGGTCGAGGTCAGGGGGCGAGGGCGTGGTGGTACGCGCCGAGGGTGGCGGCGGCGGTGTTGTCCCAGCTGAACGCGGAGGCATGGATGGCTGCGTTGATGCCGAGTCGAAGTGCCTCGTCCGGGTCGTCCAGCACCGCGGCCATCGCCTTGGCCCAGTCCTCGGGACCATGATCAGCGACCAGCAGGCCCGTCTGGCCGTCGTCCACGGCGTGCCGTAGCCCGCCGACGTCCGTTGCGACCACCGGCCGAGCACACGCCTGCGCCTCCAGGGCAACCAGGCCGAACGACTCGTTGTACGAGGGCACGCCGACCAGGTCGGAAGCGCAGTACCAGCGGAATAGCTCCGAGCGGGCCGAGTGCGGGCGGAAGTCCACCAGATCGGCGACGCCCAACTCGGCCGCGAGCACCGGAAGGGTTCGGGCCCAGTCCGACTCCGGCCCGCTCGGGCTGCCGATGATGATCAGCTGCAGTCGTTCTCGGCGCGCCGGCTCGGCTCGGACCAGCTCGGCCACGGCCTTGATCAACACATCCGGCGCCTTCAGCGGCTGCACCCGTCCGACGAACAAGATCACCTGGGCTCGGAGCGGCACGCCGAGCTGGGCGCGCGACTTGGGCTGGTCGCAGGGATGGAACGTGTGTAGGTCGACGCCGGGGGGGACGACAGTGATCTGCTCCGGGCGGGCGCCGTACAGCTCGATCAGCTCGGTCGCCTCGTCGCTGGTGTTGGCGGTCAGCCCGTCGGCCGCGGCGACGATCTCGGCCTCACCCTGATCGCGTACGTCGGGCTCGGCCTGCTGAGCGGCACCCAGGGCCGCGTTCTTCACTCTGGCCATGGTGTGCATGGTGTGTACCAGCGGGATGCCGTGCCGCCGCTTGAGCTCGACCCCCGCGACCCCGGACAGCCAGTAGTGGGAGTGCACGAGGTCGTACCGCTCGATCCCGGGCTCGAGCCGGTCGGCGAACTCGGCGACCAGTCCCGGCAGCGCCTCCTTGACGACCGGTTCCCGCGGTCCCACCTGGAGATTGATCACCCGGGTGTGCTCGTTGACCTCGACGACTTCCGGGCCGTCGCCGTCGGCCCGGGTGAAGACGTCGACCTTGAGTCCGCGCTCGCCGAGCCGGCGCGACAACTCCGCGACGTACACATTGAGGCCACCCGCGTCACCGACGCCCGGGGTGGCGAGCGGGGAGGTGTGCAGACTGATCATCGCGACCCGTCGCGGATGGCCGAGGGCCACGTGCCACCTCCTGCGGTCCGGTCTGCAGCCCGTACGAACTGGGTCTCGCCGCCGGACGAGCGTACCTCCACCCCGCGACTCTCCTCCCCGAAAAGTGGTCACCAACAACAACTGTCACCGGCGTGTCGTTGTGGTTTCTGACCAGTTTTCGGGGAAGTGGCCGGCGAAATAGGGTGGTCGGCATGGCGGCGGGGGTGACGATCGAGGTGCTCGCCGCGCCGCAGGTGAATCACGCGATGGCCCACAACGGCCTGCCGTTCCTGCACCGACTGGTCGTTGCGTCGACCGAGCCACTCGCCGAGGTGCTGGTCAGTGCCCGCGTGGTCGACGCCTTCGGTACGGTGCTCAGTCGGCCGTGGCAGCACTTCGCAGAGCGGGTGGAGGCCGGGCACCCGCTCGCTGTCGAGCAGCCGGCCCTCCGGCTCGACCCCGCCTACCTCGCCGGGGTCGAGGAGGAGACCGGCGCCGAAATAGTCGTGGAGGTCACGGCTGGCGGCGTTCTGCTGGCAACGACCACACACCCGATCCGAGTTCTGGCCGCCCGTCAGTGGACCCTCGACCCGAGCTCGCCGGTGCTGTCGCTGGAGCTTCTTGCGGCGTTCGTCCAGCCCAATCATCCGGCGCTTCCGCCGCTGGTCTCCGAGGCCGCCCAGCTACTGGCGACGACCACCGGCAGCGGATCGCTGGGGGTGCACTACGCCACCCGCACGCGGATCGACGAGATCGTCGGCGCGGTCTTCACCGCTGTGCACGACCGCGGCATCTTCTACGCCGAGCCGCCGGCCAGCTGGGGCTACGGCCAGAAGATCCGGACGCCCGGCGATGTCCTCACCGACCGGGTCGGCACCTGCCTGGACACCACGATCTTGCTGGCGTCGGCGCTGGAGCACATCGGGATCACGCCCGTCGTCTGGATCGCCCTCGGCCACGCGTTCCTGGGCTACTGGCGCGAGTCCGAACGCGGCCTGCCGGACGCGGCCAGCACCCAGATCGCCATCCCGGCCAACTCGGTCGATCTCGAGCTGATGGGCGTCGTCGAGACGACCATGGTCACCCGCGAGCGCCAGCCGCCTCGCGATCTCGTCCGGCGGGCCCGACAGGCTCCGCGGGACGGCTTCTTCACCGGCGGCACCGGCGATCTCGTCGGAGTGGTCGACGTCGGGATGGCTCGGATGCTGCACGTCTATCCGCTGCCGGCCCGACGCGAGCGGTCCGACGGCGTCGTCGAGGTGATCGAGTACGTCCCGCCCAGCCAGCCGGCGACGGCGCCATCCACGACCTCGATCAGCGCCGACTCCGCCCGGGAGACCGAAAACCGTGTCCCGGCTCGATCTGGTGCCCAGCCCGCCGAACCCGTCCCGCCGCGGGTGCAGTCCTGGAAGAACTCCCTGCTCGACCTGACGCTGCGCAACAAGCTGCTCAATCTGCGCCAGCCGATGACCCAGGTGCCGCTGCTGCTGCCGGCCGAGCACCTCGGGGCGCTGGCCGACCAGCTGCAGGACGGACGGACGATCTCGGTCCGCGCCGTCGACGACCTCACCGGCGCCGTGGTCAGCGAAGGCTCCGGGGACGCGTACGCCCTGCCGGCCGATGTGCAGCGCGCCATGCTGGTCAGCAAGAGCACGATCTACTCCGGCCACGCCCGCGGGGAGCACGAGCGAGCGTTCGCCCGGCTGCGCTACCGGGCCCGAACCGGGCGTGAGGAGACCGGTGCCAATCCGCTGATGCTGACCCTCGGCCGGCTGGACTGGGAGCTGGGCGACCGGAAGCTCGCCGCACCGTTGCTGCTGCTGCCGGTCGACATCAAGGGCGTCGTGATGCCGTTCCGGCTGGCCGCGGACCCGACCGGCACGGTCACCCTCAACCTGTCGCTGCTGGAGAAGCTCCGGGTGGAGTTCGGATTCAGCGTGCCCGGCCTCGACACCCTCCCGGTCCGTCCTGACGCAAAGGAGGGCGACGCGGTCGACGTGGAGGCGGTGGTACGTCGTTTCCGTGAGGCGATCGCCGCCTCCGGGCTGGCGTTCCGGGTCGAGAGCGAGGCGCGGCTGATCATCGGTGGCTTCACCGGCTTCCTGCTGTGGCGGGACCTGGACGAGCACTGGCAGCGATTCGCGCAACGGCCGTTGGTGCGTCAGCTGCTCGACGGCACGTTGAACGACGTCCCACCGCTGGCCGAGGTCGCGCACGCGGCCCTGGACAGCGTGGTGGCCGTCGCACCCATCCCCGCCGACGGCTCCCAGGCCCACGCGATCGCCGCCGCCCGGGCCGGGCACAGCTTCGTCCTCGAGGGGCCGCCGGGCACGGGCAAGTCGCAGACGATCACCAACATCTTGGCCGATCAGATGGCCCAGGGCCGCCGGGTGCTGTTCGTGGCCGAGAAGGGCGCCGCCCTCGACGTCGTGCGCCATCGGCTGGGCGAGATCGGCCTGCTGCCGTACGCCCTCGACCTGCACGATCACAACGCCCGACCGGCAGAGGTCCGGGCCCGGATCCGCACCGCCCTGGCTCAGCACGTCCGGCCCGATCTGGACGGCTACCGGGCCGCGCTCGGCGAGGTCGAGGGTTCCTCGTCCGCGCTGCGCGGCTACGCCGAGCGGCTGCACCAGCCGAACCGCGCCGGGCTGTCGTTGTGGAGCGCCCGGGCAACCGCGCTGGCTCGCGGGACGGGACCGTCGCTGACCGTGCCGCCCGCCGTGCTGTCGGAGGAGACCGGCGTGCGGGCCGAGGAGACCGGCGCGGGCAGTGGGGAAGCCGATCATCTGGACCTCGACCAGTTGCGTCGCGTCCTGAGCGGTGCCGCCGGCGATCTGGCGGCACTGGATCCGGACGTGTCGCTCAGCTGGGGTTTCGTGGGGGTCGGAGAGCTGCCCGTCGATCCCGGCGCGGTGTTCGCCGTCCTGCCGGCGGCAGAGGCTGCCGTCGGCTCGGCCCTGGTGGCGCTCGAGGCGGCGCCGCCCGGATCTGGCCAGCTGCTGGCCCGGGCCCCGACCTGGCAACAGCTCTCGGACCTGACCCAGCTGCTGTCGGCCCCCGGCAGCGGGTACGAGCTCGCCGAGCTCAGCAGTGCCCGGTGGGCGGCAGCCCACGCGGAGCTGACCGCCCGCACGGAGGCGCTGCGACAGGCGGCTGCGCCCGCGCTCGTCGACTTCGCCGCGGACGTACTGGATGTCGACCTCGAGCCGGTACGGCAGGGCCTGAGGATCGCGGAGAACTCGTTCTTTCTCGGGCGGAAGGGCAGGCTGATCTCGGCCGCAGCTCCCGTGCTGACACAGCTTCGGCCGGGCCGCACCGTGGGGCCGAAGGAGCTGCCGGCCCGGATCGAGGCACTTGCGGCTCTGGCCAACCAGCAGCGGGCGGTCGCCGCCGGCTGGCAGGCACTTCCCGGTCTCAGCTGGTTGCCGCCGCGGCTCAACCTGCTGACCGACGACGGCGCGGAGCGGTTGGACGCCGCGCTCGCCGAGGTGGACCGTCACCTGAAGGCTCTCGAGCGACTCGGTCCAGCCACGGCGGCCCGGGTGATCGCGGAGCGGCAGCAGAATCCGCCGCTCCCGGGTCCGACGACCCAGGCGGTCCAGGAGGCGCTGGCACGACTGGCTGCCGTGTTCGCGGTCGCGCACAGCCGTACGCGAGACCAGGCCTCGTACGGGGCGGACGGTCTGCTGGCCGCCTGGCGCGACGGTACGCCCGCACGCAGCGCGGACGCGCCGCACGGCGGTGGGCTGCGGCGCTGGGCCCGGGCCGCGGAGGCTCTGGAACCGATGGCGGCCGAGCTGCCGGAGGCGCGCTGGCAGCTGCTGAGCGGTCGGATCGCCGGCTCCGAGGCGCTCGGCGCGCTGGAACGCGGGGTCGCCGGGGGCTCGCTGGTCGAGCGGTGGGACGCAGGTGGTTTCCGCGCCTTCGACGCCACGGGGCAGGACCGGTCGATCAGCCGGTTCCTGGCGGCGAGCACCGCCGTCCGCTCGGCCCTCACCACGGTGCTGCCGTCGACCCTGGTGCAGGCCAGGCCGTTCGGCACGGGCGCGGTGTTCGGCAAGGTGGCCGCCCTGGAGCGGGAGGTGGGACGTACGCGCGGCGGCTTGAGCGTACGGTCCCTGGTCAGTAGTTATGGCGAGGTGATTTCGGCGATCACCCCGTGCGTGCTGGTCAGCCCCGACTCCCTCGCCCGCTTCATCGCTCCCGGTGCGATGGAGTTCGACCTGGTCGTGTTCGACGAGGCGTCCCAGATCACGGTGCCGGACGCGATCGGCGCGCTCGGCCGAGCCGCGGGCTGCGTGGTGGCGGGGGACTCCAAGCAGATGCCGCCGTACACCTTCGGTGCTCCGGGCACCGACGACGAGGCCGAGGAGGCTGCCGACGACTTCGTCGTCATCCCGGATGAGGAGAGCATCCTGTCCGAGTGCGTCCAGGCCGGCCTGCCGCGGCTGTGGTTGTCGTGGCACTACCGCAGCCAGGACGAGAGCTTGATCAGCTTCTCCAACACGCAGTACTACGAGGGCCGGCTGTCCTCGTTCCCGGCCTTTCCGGGACAGCTGTTCGACACCGGGGTCAGCTTCACCCGGGTCGAGGGGACCTTCCACCGCAGCAGCAGCCGCGGCACCGAGAAAGGGCTGCTGCGCACCAATCCGGTCGAGGCGACGGCGGTGGTCGAGGAGGTGCTGCGGCGCTGGCAGCAGCGCGAGCGCTCGATCGGTGTGGTGACCTTCAACATCCAGCAGCGGGCACTGATCGAGAAGATGCTGTGGGACAGCGAGCTCGATGGCATTCGTGAAGCGCTGGCCCAGAAAGACGACGGTCTGTTCGTGAAGAACTTGGAGAACGTGCAGGGCGACGAGCGCGATGTGATCATCTTCTCCACCGGTTTCTCGGTCGATACGAACGGGGTGCTGCCGCTGAACTTCGGGCCACTGAACCGCTCGGGCGGCGAGCGCCGACTGAACGTTGCGGTGACCCGGGCCCGCCGTCGGGTGATGGTGTTCTCGTCGTTCGAGCCGGAGGACCTGCGGACCGAGCAGACGTCGTCGGTCGGCATCAAGCACCTGCGTGCCTATCTGGAGCAGGCGAAGTACGGCGTCCCGGAGCGGGTGCGGAGCGAGGTCGCCATCGACCGGCACGCCGAACAGATCGCGGTCGCCCTCCGTGCGGCCGGCTGCGCGGTACGGACCGAGGTCGGGCTGTCGGACTTCCGGATCGACCTGGCCGTCGCGGCGCCAGGGTCCGGTGACGTTCCGACGCTGGCGGTGCTCCTGGACGGTCCCACCTGGGCCGACCGGGTGACCACGGGGGACCGTGACGGCGCGCCGGTCAGCGTCCTCGAGCAGATCATGGGCTGGCCGGCCGTCGCCCGGGTCTGGCTGCCCGCCTGGCTGTCCGACCCCGACGAGGTCGTACGCGATCTCGTGGTTCGGGCGACCGCGTCCGCTGAGGCCGTTCGCCAGCTGGGTGAGGCGACCACCTCGATCGGCTGGGCGACGTACGAGGCTGGTGGTGACGCGGTGAGCGATGCCGACGCGGACGAGGGCTCCGACGCGGACGACGACTCCGACGCGGGCGACGACTCCGAGCGCGGGCGACGACTCCGAGGTCGAGCCTGGCTCCGGACCTTCGACCGGCTCAGCGCCCATAGCCGGTGAACCGCACGAGGAACGTGCCCTGAGCCTGCCGAAAGGCGCCGCCGACCCTTATGAGGAACGTGCCCTGAGCCTGTCGGCGGGCGGATCTGCTTCCACCGGCTGGCCCGAGATGTACCGCGAGAGCGACTTCGGCCCCTTCCCTTCGAGCGTGCTCGAACGGCTCGACGACGACCCACGCGCCCGGGAGCAGGTGGCGGATCTGATCAACGCGATCGTCGAGGAGTCCGGCCCGATCAGCATGGAGCGGCTCGGCCGTCGCGTGGTGAAGGCTTACGGCCGGACCCGGTTGGTCGGTGACCGGCTGGCCCAGCTCCGCGCGATGGTGCCGCAGAGCGTCCGCCGGGACCGCGAGGAGACCTTCCTCTGGCCTGCTGACCGGAGCCCACAGGACTGGACCGGCTTCCGCGCCTCCGACGACCTGAAGAGCCGTCCACTCACCGACATCGCGCTGATCGAGATCGCGAACGCCATGGCGTACGTCGCCGGACAGGCAATGGGCATCGGCGAGGACGAGCTGTGCAAGCAGACGTACAAGCTTTTCGGCGGCAACCGGCTCACCGGGGCCGCCCGCGAGCGGCTCGCGGCCGCACTTCGGGTCGGTGTCGCGCGCGAGCGGCTCGCCGTCCGGGGCGGAGTGGTGAGTTCCGTCGCGCGCTGATCAGCGCGACGTGGACGCCCCGAAAGGATGCACGGTGGACTCGCGCGGAGGTCGACGTCGCATCCATCAGCGACACGGTTATCCACAGCTCGAGCGCCTTCGTGCCATCGTCCACAGATCCGGCCGCTCGGTGACTCGGATCCGGTCCGCTTGCGGAGTGTCTGGTCATGAGAGAGATCCTGGACCGGTTGGAGTTCGGCCGCGGTGTGATCGATCGACGCACCAATCGCGATCTGAGCGGGCCACTGGATCGGGCGCTCCGGAACGGACAGCTGATGGTCATGCTGCCGGGCATCTACTGCCTGCCGTCCAGCGCCGACAACGTCGACATCAGGATCCTCGCGGCACTCACCTGGTCCGGAGCGGGCGCGGTGCTGACCGGCTGGGCGGCTGCTCGCTGGACATTCTGGCCTGGGGTGACGGTGCCTGTGGTGAGCGTTGCTCTGACCACGACGGGGTTGCGGGGGCGACCGTGGCTGCGTCTTGAGCACCGGCACATACCGGACGAGCTCGTCTGTCACCGGGGGAGATGGGCTGTCACCCGGCCGAGCCTGACCGCGGTCGACCTGGCCGATTCGCGCTCAGGCGGCGCGGTGATCGACCAGGTTCTGCGAACTCGATCGGGCACTCTGGACCAGATGTGGGCGGCGCTGGAGAGCACTCCGCACCGGAGGGGCAACGCTCTGCGGACCCGAATGCTCACCGAATCCAGGCACGAGCCGTGGTCCGAGCTCGAGCGCGACACGCACACGCTGCTCGATTCAGCTGGCTTCTCGGGCTGGATCACCAATGCACCCGTCCTCGAATATCTGGTCGACATCCTGTTCCGGGCAGAAAGGCTGGTCGTCGAGCTGGACGGCTGGGAGGTGCACGGCACCCGGTTCGCGTTCGAGGCCGATCGGCGGCGCCGCAATCAGATCGAGGCGGCCGGGTACCGCGTGCTCAACTTCACTGCTCGACAGGTGCGAGACGACCCGCAATGGGTCATCGAGATCATCCGCCGTGCACTCGGCCGCTGACCAGCGCGACGCCAAGCCGCCAATCGCCGGCCCGGCGCGCCCGAGGTCTCGTCCGCGTCGCGCTCGTCAGCAAAAAAGCCGAATGGCGGACCCGGAAGAACCAGGACCGCCATTCGGTGCGTGAGATCAAACCGCGTCTCGGACCTACACGTCGTAGTACAGCTCGAACTCGTGCGGGTGCGGACGCAGCCGCACGGCGTCGATGTCGGCCCGCTTCAGCTCGACCCAGGTCTCGATCAGATCGGAGGTGAAGACGTCGCCCTGCAGCAGGAACTCGTGGTCGGCCTCGAGCGCGTCGAGGACGCCGCCGAGGCTGTCCGGCACGGTCGGCACGTTGGCGTGCTCCTCGGGCGGCAGCTCGTAGAGGTCCTTGTCGATCGGGGCCGGCGGCTCGGTCTTGTTCTGGATACCGTCGATGCCGGCGAGTAGCAGCGCCGCGAACGCCAGGTACGGGTTCGACGACGGGTCGGGGCAGCGGAACTCGACGCGCTTCGCCTTCGGGTTGGAGCCCGTGATCGGGATCCGCATCGCGGCGGAGCGGTTGCGCGAGCTGTAGACCAGGTTCACCGGTGCCTCGAAGCCCGGCACCAGACGGTGGTAGGAGTTCACGCTCGGGTTGGTGAATGCCAGCAGCGCCGGGGCGTGGGTCAGGATGCCGCCGATGTACCAGCGGGCGAGGTCGGACAGGCCGCCGTACCCGGCCTCGTCGTAGAACAGCGGCGTGCCGTTGTTCCACAGCGAGGAGTGCACGTGCATGCCCGAGCCGTTGTCACCGAAGATCGGCTTCGGCATGAAGGTCGCGGTCTTCCCGGCCGCCCAGGCGGTGTTCTTGATGATGTACTTGAACTTCTGCAGGTCGTCGCCAGCGCTCAGCATGGTGGAGAACCGGTAGTTGATCTCCGCCTGGCCGGCGGTGCCCACCTCGTGGTGCGCGCGCTCGACGACCAGCCCGGCGTCCTCCAGGTTCTTGGTCATCACGTCGCGAAGGTCGGCGAAGTGGTCGACCGGCGGGACGGGGAAGTAGCCACCCTTGTAGCGGACCTTGTAGCCTCGGTTGCCGCCGTCCTCGACCCGACCGGTGTTCCAGGCGCCGGCGACGGAGTCGATGGCGTAGTAGCCGGTGTTCGCCTTTGTCTCGAACCGGACGTCGTCGAAGACGTAGAACTCGGCCTCGGGAGCGAAGAACGCGGTGTCTCCGATGCCGGTCGAGGCCAGGTAGGCCTCAGCCTTGCGCGCGATGTTGCGCGGGTCGCGGCTGTACGGCTCCTTGGTGAGCGGGTCGTGCACGAAGAAGTTGATGCAGAGTGTCTTGGCAGCCCGGAATGGGTCGAGGTACGCCGTGGTCGGGTCCGGCAGCAGGGCCATGTCCGACTCGTGGATCTTCTGGAAGCCACGGATCGAGGACCCGTCGAAGGCGAGCCCGTCCTCGAACACCGCCTCGTCGAAGGAGCCAGCCGGGACGGTGAAGTGCTGCATGATGCCGGGCAGATCACAGAACCGGATGTCGACGATCTCGACACCCTCGTCCTTGATGTAGGCCAAGAGTTCCTCGGCGCTGGTGAACATTGAACCTCCGGTTCAGGCGCGTACGCGCGAATGAGATCGGGTCCGTGCCGGTGGACACGGCTGGCTGGACGAGCGCGACACTATCGCCCTCGGTCATGGGCGAACATACGGAGAGTCCGTTTCCGCGGGGTTGCGCGATTGTTTCGCCGGTGTGACACAGCCGGGTTCCCCGCGGGGGAGCCCGGCCGTCGTCAGATCACATTCACAGGATGTAGAGCATCTCCTGGTACGTCGGCAGCGGCCACAGATCGTCGGCCACCACGGCCTCCAGCCCATCGGCCGCCTCGCGGACGACGGCCATCGCCGGAACGAGCGCCTCCTTGGCGTACGTCGCGTGGTCCATCGAGGAATCGCCGCCCTCGTGGGCCAGCGCATCCTCGAGGGCTGAGATCCCGCCGGTCAGCTTGCCGACCAGGGAGGTGACGGTGTCCAGCGACCTCATGTTCGGAGTCAGCTCGACAGCCTTCAGGTTCGCCGCGATCCCGGCGAGCTCACCCTGATAACGCAGCGCGGCCGGCAGGATCTTGGTCTTGGCCAGCTCGACGGTCTCCTTGGCCTCGACCGAGACGCTGAGGATGTAGTGCTCGAGGTAGACCGCGAGCCGGCTGGCGAGCTCACGCGGGCTGAGCACCTTGTACTTGTCGAGCATCGCGATCACAGCTGGGTCGGCCAGCTCGGGCAGGGCGTCGACGGTAGTCCGCAGGTTCTTCAGACCGCGCTGCGCAGCCTCTTCCTGCCACGCCTGGGAGTAGCCGTCACCGTTGAAGATCACCGCGCCGTGCTCGGTGACGATCGCCTCGAGCACCTTCTGGACGGCTTCGTTGAAGTCGAGACCGTCCGCGAGGGCCGTCTCCAGCTCGATTGCGATGTAGTCCAGCGAGTCGGCAAGGATCGCGTTGATCGCGACCATCGGACCGGAGATCGACTGTCCGGAGCCCGGCGCCCGGAACTCGAACCGGTTGCCGGTGAAGGCGAACGGACTGGTTCGGTTGCGATCACCCGGATCCGCCTTCAGCTTCGGCAGGGTGTCGACGCCGACCTCGAGGGTGCCGGAGGCCTTCGAGCCCGTCGCGCCACCCTTGGCGATCTGGTCGTACACGTCCATCAGCTGGTCGCCGAGGAAGACCGAGATGATCGCCGGCGGTGCCTCGTTGGCGCCGAGCCGGAAGTCGTTGCTCGCCGAGGCGACGACGGCGCGGAGCAGGCCGCCGTACAGATGGACACCGCGGATGATCGCGGCGCAGAAGACGAGGAACTGTGCGTTCTCGTGCGGGGTATCGCCGGGATTGAGCAGGTTACCCTGGTTGCCGTTGCCGAGCGAGAAGTTCACGTGCTTGCCGGATCCGTTGACGCCGGCGAACGGCTTCTCGTGCAGCAGGCAGGTCATCCCGTAGCGCTCCGCCACTTTCTTCAAGGTGGTCATCATCAGCTGTTGATGATCATGGGCGAGGTTGGACTTCTCGAACAACGGCGCGATCTCGAACTGGCCGGGGGCGACTTCGTTGTGCCGGGTCTTCGCCAGGATGCCTTGCTTGAACAGCTCCCGGTCGACCTCGATCATGTACGCCAGCACCCGCTCCGGGATGGCGCCGAAGTAGTGGTCGTCGAACTCCTGGCCCTTGGACGGCTTGGCGCCGAAGAGCGTACGGCCGGCGGCCATCAGGTCCGGACGCGCGTAGTAGAAGTGCTCGTCGATCAGAAAGTACTCCTGCTCCGCACCCGCGAAGGAGACGACCGTGTCGACGTCGGTGTGCCCGAACAGCTTCAGCACCCGGGCTGCCTGCGCGCTCATCGCCTGCTGCGAACGAAGCAGCGGCGTCTTCTTGTCCAGCGCCTCGCCGGTCCAGGAGATGAAGATCGTCGGGATGCAGAGCGTGTTGCCGTTCGGGTTCTCCAGGATGTACGCCGGGCTGGTCACGTCCCAGCCGGTGTAGCCGCGGGCCTCGAACGTGCTCCGGATGCCGCCGCTGGGAAAGCTCGACCCGTCCGGCTCGCCCTGGGTCAGCGTCTTGCCGGTGAACTGCGCCAGCGAGCTGCCGTTGTCGTCGGGCTCGAGGAACGAGTCGTGCTTCTCCGCCGTCAGCCCGGTCAACGGGTAGAACACGTGCGCGTAGTGCGACGCACCGTTCTCCAGCGCCCAGTCGCGCATCGCCGAGGCGACGGCGTCGGCGATCGACGGGTCCAGCGGCGCGCCCTGCTCCATCGTCGCCAGCACGGACTTGTAGACCTGCTTCGGCAGCCGGGACTTCATCGCGGACGGGCCGAACACGTTCTTGCCGAACAGCTCGCCGAGCGGCTCGGTGAAGTCCTTGTCAGGAATGGCGAAGCTGGTGACGGCCTCGATGGCCTGCCGCCTGGACACGCTTCCACTCATGCGATGCTCCTCATGCAGTTCACGAACTCTGGTGGTCTTCGGGATCGGTCGGGCACGCGCGAGATCGCACGAGCTGGGGTCTGCCGACGGTACGGCGCTCATGTGTCCGTGACGTTCCGGCGGTGTGACGCGCACCTACCGTCGGCGGTGCAGCCGGGTAGCCTGCAGGGCGTGTCGACGCCCCCGTCCGAGAGCGAGACCTATCCCGGTCAGCGGCTCGGTCTGCCCGAAACCGGCCTCGGCTCGTTGGCGTCGTGGCGGGCCCGCGCCGCGGCCCTTCTCGTCGACTGGGCGGCGTCGCTGGTGATTGTGGCCGTGCTGTTCGGCCGGGCAGCGCTGTCCGGGAGCGGCTGGCAGACCCTGATGCCGCTGGCCGTGTTCTTCGTGCAGACCGGTACGGCCTCGATGCTGTTCGGCGGCAGCCTCGGCCAGCTCCTGGCCAAGATCGCGGTCGTCAGGCTCGACCGTGAGCCGCTGGGGCCGCTAAGGGCGTACGGCCGCGCCTTGCTGGTCTGTCTGGTCATTCCCGCAGTGGCGATCGGCCCGGACCGCCGCGGGCTCCACGACCTTGCCGCCGGCACCGTCGTGGTCAATCGGAAGTAACACGCCGACCTGTCAGCGCCAGGAACGGCTGTAGCCGCTTGTAACGCTGACAACTCGGAGGGGGAGGGGTGTAGGGGATGCGGGTTGCCATCACCGGAGCGGCCGGGATGATCGGTCGGAAGCTCACCGAGCGGCTGGTCGCGGACGGCGGTCTGGGCGCGTCGGCGATCAGGAGTCTCAGCCTGTACGACGTGGTGGAGCCCTCGCTGCCGGGGAAGTGGGCCGGCTCGGTCGATTCGATAGCCGTCGACCTGGGCGCGCCGGGCTCTGCGGACGTCGTCGTGGCCGGCCGGCCCGACCTGATCTTCCACCTGGCCGCGGTGGTGTCCGGCGAGGCCGAGGCGGACTTCGAGAAGGGCTATCGGGTCAATCTCGACGGCACTCGGCAGCTGTTGGAGGCGATCCGCCGCGCGCACCTGGCCGACGGCTACCTGCCGCGGTTGGTGTTCACGTCGTCGATCGCGGTCTACGGCGCTCCACTGCCGGATCCCATCCCGGACGACTTCCCGACGACGCCGCGGACCAGTTACGGCACCCAGAAGGCGATCTGCGAGCTGCTGCTGGCCGATTTCACCCGGCGCGGTTTCGTCGACGGCGTGGGGATCCGGCTGCCGACGATCTGCATCCGGCCGGGCAGGCCCAACCTGGCCGCGTCAGGCTTCTTCTCCTCGATCCTGCGCGAGCCGCTGATCGGGCGGGAGGCGGTCCTGCCGGTGCCCGACGACGTACGTCATTGGTTTGCCTCGCCGCGATCGGCCGTCGGCTTCCTGGTGCGCGCCTCGACGATCGACTCCGATCTGCTCGGCCCGGACCGGACCCTGGCCATGCCGGGGGTCAGCGCCACCGTCGGCGAGCAGATCGAGGCGCTGCGCCGCGCCGCGGGTGATCGCGCCGACGCCCTGATCCGCCGCGAGCCCGACGAGACGATCACGCGGATGGTCTCCGGCTGGGCGCCGAGATTGGATGCCCGTCGGGCCCGCGAGCTCGGCTTCACAGCCGACGCATCGATGGACGAGATCATTCGCGCCCACGTCGAGGACGAGCTGGGCGGCCACATCCCTCGCTGAAGACCCGCGACGTCAAAGAGCTCGGCATCACCTCTGGTGGTGAGCCCTTTGACAACTCGGCTTTGGTTCGTTGGCTCTAGAGGCCGGCGCCGGGGTTGAGGATCCCGTCGGGATCGAAGAGCTGTTTCACCTGGCGGTTCAGGCCCATCACGCGTGAGCCGAGCTGGGTCGGCAGCAGCTCCTTCTTGAGGCGACCGACGCCGTGCTCGCCGGTGATCGTGCCGCCGAGGGAAATGGCGAGCTCCATGATCTCGGTGAACGCGATCGCGGCCCGCTCCTTGGCGGCCTCGTCTAGCGGGTCGAAGACGATCGTCGGGTGGGTGTTGCCGTCACCGGCGTGCGCCACCACAGGGATGTCGACGGCACGGTTCGCGGCGATCTTCTCGATCCCGGCCAGCAGTGCTGGCAGCTGCGGTACTGGCGCTCCGACATCCTCCAGCATCAGTGCGCCCCGACCCTCCAGAGCCGGGAAGAACGCGCGGCGAGCCTCGACGAACAGCTCGCCCTCGTCCGGGTCGTCGGTACTGAAGCACTCGGTGGCGCCGTGCTTCTCGCAGGCGGCTTCGGCGATCTCGATCTCGGCGCCACAGGCCGCGCCGGGAGCGTCGGACTGGATCACCAGCAACGCCCCGGCAGTCCGGTCCAGGCCCATCTTGCGGGCGTCCTCGACGATGTTGATCGAGGCGTTGTCCATCAGCTCGACCATCGATGGGCGCGCCACGAGCCCCAGCTCGACCACGGCCCGGGCGGCCGACTCGGCGTCGGCGAAGGTCGCCACCAGGGTCGCCCTCGATGGCTGAGCCGGTACCAGGCGCAGGATCGCGCGGGTGATGATGCCGAGGGTGCCTTCCGAGCCCACGAAGAGTTTCAGCAGCGACAGCCCGGCCACGTCCTTGATCCGCTTGCCGCCTAGCGTGATCTTCTCCCCGTCCGCGAGCACCACGTCCAGGCCGAGCACGTAGTCGGTGGTCACGCCGTACTTCACGCAGCACAGCCCGCCGGCGTTGGTGGCGATGTTGCCGCCGATCGAGCAGATCTCGTACGAGGACGGGTCCGGGGGATACCACAGTCCGTGCTCGTCGGCGGCTGCCTTCACCTCGGCGTTGAACGCTCCGGGCTCGACGACGGCGACCCGGGTCGTGGTGTCGATCTCGATCGCGCGCATTCGTTCCATCGACAACACGATGCCGCCGTCGACGGCGCTCGATCCGCCGGACAGGCTGGTGCCGGCCCCGCGCGGCACGATGCCGATCCTGTTGGCGGCCGCCCAGCGCACCACCGTCTGCACCTGCTGCGCGTCGGTCGGACGCACCACGGCGATCGGTGTGCCGGCGGCGGGATCACGCGACCAGTCGTAACGGTAGTTCTCCAGCGTGGCGGCCTCGGTGACCACTACACCGTCGGGCAGCGCGGACCTCAAGGAGTCGACATCGACCATGTCGCCCAACTTAGCCCGCCGGTTAGAGTCTCAGCCGTGCAGGAGTACGAGCAGATCGAGTTCGCCGGCGCCGCCGAACTGCGTGCCTGGCTGGCGGAGAATCATGCCACCTCGACAGGGATCTGGGCGGTGTACGGCAAGAAGAACGCCGGCGACCGCTGCATCCCGTACGAGGAGATCGTCCGGCAGTGTCTCTGCTTCGGCTGGGTGGATATCCGGGGTCGGGGCCTGGACGAGACCCGTACCCAGATGCTGCTCACACCGCGCCGGGCGAAGAGCAACTGGTCCGAGCCGAACCGCAGGCGGGTCGCCGAGCTGGAAGAGGCCGGTCTCATGGCGGAGGCCGGCCGCGCCGCCGTCGAGGCCGCGAAGGCCGGTGGCACCTGGGAGCCGGCAGCGACTCCCGATTGATCAGCCGCTCTGCCCTCTCTGAACTTTGCTCCCTTTACGCTTCTTTGCGCCCTGTGCAAAGGGAGCAAAGATGCGTAAAGGGAGCAAGGATTCTGGCGGACCCACTCTCGGCCATCTCGCGCCGAACTTGCACGGATGTCGATTCTGCGAAAGTCGGATGCGAGAGCCGGCGGGCAGGCTGTGGACATGGCGAGAGGCACGATCCATGCGGTCGACGAGAACCTGTTCCTGGTCGAGGGCGTCTGGCCGACTTGGCCGCTCGTCGCTCTGCCCGGTCCGGCCGTCCTACGCTCGGGCCGACGTCTGTATCTGCTCGACACCGGTGCCGGACCGCTGGCTCGTGCGGCGGTCCGGGCGATCACGGCCAGCTTTGCTCGATCGGCCGAGGCCACTTTGATCAACAGCGGTAGTCATCCGGGTCTGGTCGGCAACAACGACCTGCTCGATTGCCTGGACGCCGACGTACGCCGACACGTCGGCCCCCCGCCGTCCTGCGGCGCCGATACGTGGATGCGACCGATGTCGGCGGCGTACCCCCGGGTTCGTCCGACCGCCCTGCCTTGCCATGACCTCGGAGTGTTCGGGCCGGCCGGGCCGGTGTGGATCGGCGGGGCAAGCTGGACGGGCTGGCGGGTGGAGACCGGACTGGTGGTGCTCGAGGCGACTGCCGGGTGCGACCGACTGGCCTTCTATCTGCCTGCACAACGAGCCTTGTTGCTCCCCGACGAGCTCGCCCTCGCGCCCGCATGGCCAGGCAGCGACGTCGCCGACGTGCTGCGAATCGGTACGTTCGTGCTGACCATGATCGACAACGGCGCGGTCGACGTGCTGAGCCTGGGCTTCGGACCCCCGCTGGACGCCGCGTCGGCGGCCGACGCCGTCGACGACCTGATGAATCGAGCGCGAACCTCCAGGCTATGGACCCGCGGCTCGAGCGATAGCGCCCTACGCAGGCGTCATAGGCGCAATGACACGGACCGTGCTCTCAGAGGCTCTCCAGCGTCGCGCCCTGAGCGTCGATGCGATCGCGAACCGATCTGCCGAGCCAGATGGTGAACGCCGGTCCGGATCGGGATCCTCCGGCGTCCACTCGGTCAGCCAGGCGTGCACCGCAACGGTGAGCAGATCGCCCGGCGCCGCGTCGGCACCGCGGCCCAACTGCGTAACGGTGACCCGGGGCGGGGTGGTCAGCGCCGAGCAACGCGGCATCAGCGGCGGTCTCGACCATGACCTGCCCGTACGCGGTGCTCGGGAGCAGCAGCATGAGCTCCCGAACCGCGGGCAGCTCCTCGTCGACCCCCGCGATCAGGACGTCCGCCGCCGACACCGTCCGCATCGGCCTGTTCTGTGGCTTGGCGGTCGGGGCCGGCTTCGCGGTCTTGGAGACGCTCGGCTACGCGTACGCGGCCGTTGTAGAGGACGGAGCGTCGTTGCGGACGGTCGACGAGCTGCTGGCTGTCCGTGGCCTCTTCAGCCCCGCCACTCACCTGACCTGGAGTGCCCTGAACGCTGCGGCGGCCACCATGCTGCTACTGGCCCTCCCTGGACCCGGGACGTGGCGTGACAGCCAGCGGCTCCGGCCGCGCGTCGTCGCGGTCGCGGTCCTGCTCGGCACTCTGCTCGCAACGGTCACGATGCATGCCGTGTGGGACACGTACCCAGCTGGCTTCCGCATCTCGTGATCACCGTGATCGGCCTGACCGCTCTCGGTCTCGTCGATCGCCGGTTGCGCGGGGCGGCGCAGAAACGGTCACTCACCCTGACGCTTGCGGAAGAGTTGCGCGGGCCGTGAGAGTCGTGCAAGTCCCTCGATCAGGTGGAGATCCGGGCGGACGGTGTGAACGGTTCCAACGGGCTCACAGCCTGCGCAGTGCAACTCTCGCCGGACTTGCGCGCCCGAGGGTATGCGTCAACCCCCGAGACCGCGTCCAGCGCGAGTTTGCCCCATCTGGGTGCGTTCGCCGCGGTTGAAGCCGGGGCAAACGCACGTACGCGGGGCGAACTCAGCGCTCTGAGCTTGCGACAAGCTCAACAGTGTGCCGGTCGAAGGGCCGAGATCAGCCGACGCGCTCGGCCGCCTCCAACCAGGCGATCTCCAGCTCGTCCTTGCCGGCCAGCAGCTCGTCCAGCTCGGTCTGCAACGTGGCCAACTGGGTGTAGTCGCTGGCCGAGGTCGCCATCTCGGCATGGAGCTTGGTGATCCGGAGCTCCAGCTTGGCCAGCTGTGACTCGAGCCGGGCCAGCTCCTTGCGCGCCTGCCTGACATCGGCGGCACTGTTGGCACTTCCGGCAGCGCCGGCTCCGCCTCCGCCGGCCGCACCTCCCGCACCCGCCGCTGCGCCCGAGGTCGGATCCGCGTCCGCCGCCCGACGATCGGCAAGGTACTGCTCGACGCCGCCGGGCAGCAGCACGCACCGCCCGCCGCCGACGAGCGCGTACGTGACGTCGCAGACCCGCTCGAGGAAGTACCGGTCGTGGCTGACCACGATCAGCGTGCCGGGCCAGGTGTCCAGGTAGTCCTCGATCACCGTCAGGGTGTCGATGTCCAGGTCGTTGGTCGGTTCGTCGAGCAGCAGCACGTTGGGCTCGCTCAGCAGCAGCCGGAGGAACTGCAACCGGCGGCGCTCCCCACCGGAGAGGTCGTCCAGCCGGGTCGTCAGCCTGTTCTGGGTGAACCCGAAGTCCTCGAGCAGGGTGCTGGTGGTCGCCTCGCCGCCCCCGGCGAGCGCCGTCACCCGGCGCTGCTCCTCCACGACCTCGAGCACTCGCTTGGCCCCGGACAGCTCATCGATGTTCTGGCTGAGATGGCCGATCTGCAGCGTCCGGCCACGCTTGACCCGCCCGGAGTCGGGGGTCAGCTCGCCCATCAGCAGCCGCAGCAGTGAGGTCTTGCCGGTGCCGTTGACCCCGACCAGACCGATCCGCATGCCCGGTCCGATCGACCAGCTGAGGTGGTCCAGCAGGACCCGTCGCTCGTCGGGAGAGCCGACGCCGTAGGTGACGTCCACCAGGTCGAAGACGTCCTTACCGAGCCTGGTGACCGAGAACTGCTGCAACGCGAGCGTGTCGCGCGGTGGCGGCTCGTCGGCGATCAGCGTGTTCGCCGCATCGATCCTGAACTTCGGCTTCGACGTCCGCGCCGGCGGTCCCCGGCGCAGCCAGGCCAGCTCCTTGCGGAGCAGGTTCTTCCGCCGAGCAGCGATCCCGGCGGCCTGCCGGGACCGCTCGGCGCGGGCGAGGACGTACGCGGCATAGCCGCCGTCGTACGCGTCCACGACCGCGTCGTGCACCTCCCAGATCCGGGTGCAGATCGCGTCCAGGAACCAGCGGTCGTGGCTGACCACGAGCATCGCCACGTCGCGGGCCTGCAGCGAGCGCAGGTGCTCCGCCAGCCAGGCCACGGCCTCGACGTCGAGGTGGTTGGTCGGCTCGTCCAGCACCAGCAGGTCGTGGCCGCCGAGCATCAGCGCGACCAGCGCCGTCCGTCGTCGCTCCCCGCCGCTGAGCGAGCCGACCGTCGCCTCGAGCGAGATGTCGGCCAGCAGGTGATGGACCACGGCACGGGTCTCGGCGTTGGCCGCCCAGACGTGGTCGGGTTCACCGCCGACGATGACGTCACGGACGCTGGCCGTGGCCGCGTACGTGTCCGTCTGCGCCAGGTAGCCGATCGAGGTCGACCCGGTGCGGGTGACCCGCCCCGAGTCGGGCTGCTGGACTCCGGTCAGGATCTCCAGCAGGGTCGTCTTGCCGTCGCCGTTGCGCCCGACGACTCCGATCACATCGCCGCGGGACAGCCCGAGACTCACCCGATCGAGCAGCACCCGGGTGCCGAACGCGATCGAGATGGCCTCCGCGTTGATCAGGTTGCTCATGCCAGCAACCGCCGGACTCGCACCTGCGGGAACCTGGAGAAGTCGCGATCCTGGGTGATCAGCTCACGGACGCCGTGCTGCGCACAGATCGCAGCGACCCGCGCGTCGTGCACGATCGGACCGCTCACCCGGCCACCGAGCAGCAGCGGCTCGATCGTGTCCCAGTAGCCCTCCGACTCACCGACCAGGACCAGACTCGGCGACTGCAGCCAGGCCCTGACCTGGGCCGCCGCCTGCTCCGGGGTGCTCGGTGGCCTGTAGATCCGCCGATGGCTGACGATCGCATAGAACTCGTGCAGACAGGCCCACGGGATGGCCCAGGTCGCGGCACCTTCGGCCAACCGGCGGACGAGGTCGGCGGCAGCGTCGTGGAATGGCGAGTCCTGGCGATGTGCGTAGACCAGCACATTGGTGTCGACGGCAAGCACGCTCAGTCTGCCGCGCCGTAGACAGCGTCGCGGATCGAGCGCCAGTCGGCTCCGGCGAACTCCGGTTGCAGACCGGTCCCTGGCACACTCAGATCCGCCAGCACGAACGGATCGGAGGATCGACGCTCGGCGATGAACCGGATGAGGGCCTGCTCGACGATCGACTTGGTCGTCGTCCCGCTGGCGGCCGCCAGCTGCTGAGCCTCGCGCAGCAAAGGCTCCGGGATGTCGAACGTCGTCTTCATACTGCCGATAATATCGTACGATACTGCTGGCAGTACGTCAGTCGACGACAGGTCGATCGACCACAGGGCGATCGATACCTCTCCAGCGGCCGCCTTGCTTCCCGCGGCTACGACCCAGGTCGCGAGGTCCCGCACCGCCATCGGACCACGGTCTTGGATCGCCTCTCGTCCCTGGTCGAGTGAGCCAGCGGCGGGGCAGCATGTCGATCATGAGCAGCCAGTATCCCGAGCCGACGCCACTCATCTCCCGCCGTGCAGCGGCTGCCCACGGCACCAGGCATCCCGGCAACAGGCATCCCGGCAACAGGCATCCAGCGGAACAGTATCCAGCGGACCGGCGATCAGCGGATCGGCGACGTCGAGCGCTCGACGGTCTGCGAGGAGCTCTCCGGTCACTACGCCGCCGGCCGGCTGACCGATGACGAGCTGGATCATCGGGTCACCGCGGCGATGCTGGCCCAGACCTGGGCGGACCTTCGTCCGCTGCTCGGCGACCTGCCGTCCGCCGCGACGGTGCGATCGCCGACGGCAACCGTCCCGACTCCGACCGGTACGCCCTGGTCGGCTATGGATGTGCTCGCCCTCGTCGCGCTGGTCGGCACGGTCGGCATCGCGCTGCTCGGTGCGCTGGCGGTGGTCCTCGGCGGTGAGCCCGGCTATGTGGTGGTCGCGATTCTCACGGCGACCACAGCAGGAGTCGGTGGCATGGCACTGACCCAGGTGCTGCATCGCGGCCACCGCTCGGTGATCGATCGAGCGACGCAGCGAGCCGGAGGCGTACTACCGGCACAGCGCCGGCTCAGCGGCCCCGCATAGCCTGCTTCGCGCCCTTCATCTGCCGGGCATTGGTCGGCATCGGACCCTTGGGCACCGGGATCTGTGGGCGGACGGCATCGAGTGCCCGCAGGCGCTGCTTGACGTCGGTGATCTGGTGCGGCTGCAGGACCTTCGGCAGCTTGCGGATGCGGTCGGCCAGCTTGTTCAGCGGGACCTGACCCTCCTTGTCGCCCATGATGATCGTGGTCACGGTGACGCCGTACGCGACCCGCTCGTGCTTCTTCACCTCGCTGGCGAGCATGGCCTTGAGCCGACCCGGTTCACCTTCGCCGATCAGCACGATGCCGCCCGGCCCCACCGTCCGGTGCACGGCGTCGCGTTGCCGGGTGACCGCGATCACCGGCGTTGAGACCCACTGCTTGGGCAGCATGCCGAGGGCGACCTCGGCCGAACCGGCCTGGCCGGCGTACCGCTTGTAGGTGGCCTTCTTGGCCCGGTTCACCAGCACGATCATGGCCAGCAGGACACCGATCGTCGCGCCGAGGATCGGCAGGTAGATCCAGTGTCCGGTGATGACGCCGAAGATCGCCCCGATCACGATCGGCAGCACGAACGCGCCGACCATGATCCACGGCAGCGCCGGATCGTACTCGTGGGTCACCTGATACGCGCGGACGATCTGGCGGAACCGACCCATTTCGGCCGGATTGGTTGCGTTCTTCTTGCGGGCCTTCTTGTCCGCCTTGGCCTTCTGCTCGGCCTCCTTGGCTCGCGCCTTGGCTGCGGCCAGCTGAGCCTTCACGTTCTCGTCAGCCATCGACCACCTCTTCTGCCCCCGTCCGCGTCGACTCGGCGGACCGCGTCGACTCGGGGGACTGCTCTGACCCACGGTTGTCCAGCGCCTGACGATACAGCCGCCCAGCCCGGTACGACGAACGGACGAGCGGACCGCTCATCACGCCGGCGAAGCCCAGCTCCAGCGCCTCCTCGCGGAGCTCGACGAACTCCTCGGGCTTCACCCAGCGCTCGACCGGATGATGCCGCGGCGACGGCCGGAGGTACTGGGTGATCGTCAAGATCTCGGTGCCCGCGGCGTGCAGATCGCGCATCGCCTCGCTGATCTCCTCACGGGTCTCGCCCATGCCGAGGATCAGGTTGGACTTGGTGACCAGGCCGGCCTCCCGCGACCAGGACAGCACCTGCAGCGAGCGGTCATAGCGAAAGCCCGGACGGATCCGCTTGAAGATCCGCGGCACGGTCTCCACGTTGTGTGCGAACACCTCGGGCGCGGTCGCGAAGATCTGCTCGAGGTAGTGCTTGTGACCGGTGAAGTCGGGCGCCAGCATCTCGACCCCGGTGTCGCGGTTGAGGGCATGGATCTGCCGGATCGTCTCCGCGTACAGCCAGGCGCCTTCGTCGGGCAGGTCGTCGCGGCATACCCCGGTGACCGTTGCATACCGTAGGTTCATCTTCTGCACCGACTCGGCGACGCGGAGAGGCTCACCGGCGTCGAAGTCGGCCGGCTTGCCAGTGTCGATCTGGCAGAAGTCGCAGCGCCGGGTGCACTGGTCGCCGCCGATCAGGAACGTCGCCTCGCGGTCTTCCCAGCACTCGAAGATGTTCGGACAGCCCGCCTCCTGGCAGACCGTGTGCAGGCCCTCGCTCTTCACCAGCTGCTGGAGATCGCGGTACTGCGGACCGAGCCGCGCGGTGGTCTTGATCCACGGCGGCTTCTTCTCGATCGGCACGCTGGCGTTACGCACTTCCAGACGCAGCAGCTTGCGACCTTCGGGGGCGATCGTCACCTGCTCACTCTACTCGCGGACAGCCCCCGATGGACTCCCCCGACTTGTCAGCGGGAGAACCGGCCATCGCCCTCTGAGGCGCTGACAAGTCGGCCGCAGGTGGGTCAGGTGACGTCGCGGCGGCGGAAGACGAGCAGGGTGAGGGTCAGCAGGGCGATGAGCACGATGGCCAGGTACGCCGACGCGGCGCCGAAGCTCAGGACGTGATCGACCGGGTCCAGGCTGACCCCTTGCGCGGTGACGGTCCGGCGATACGTCGTGTACGTGTAGCCGTGAGCGACGAAGGCCTGGATGTTGGTCTCCAGCTGCCAGCGCTTCAGTACGCCGAGCGTCGGCACGAGGTAGGTCACGATGTTCAGCCCGAGCACCAGCAGCCCGTAGCCGAGCAGAACGCCGAGGGCAGCGACCGTGTGCCTGGTCAGCATCGCGATACAGAACCCCACGAGGGCGGCGAACACGACTGCCGGGATCGAGCGCGCGGCCATCGCGACCACACCCCCGATGCCGGTGAGTGGCTGGCCGATGATGCTCGTGATGATCACGGCCGCACCGACCATCAGCAGCTCGGTGAGGATGCCCAGCACCACAGCGCCCATCGCGAGCGCGGCGACCTTGGCCGCATAGACCTTGTCCCGTCGGGGGACGAACGTCAGCCAGTTCCCGAGCGAACCACTGCTGTACTCGGCACCGATGAACGACGCGGCCAGCAAGAACCCGGCCAGAACAGCGGCCGCCGCCGAGAAGCCCACACCGAGCTTGACGATCTGGTCGAACGGCGTGGGGGTCAACCCGTAATCAGACTCGGTGGGTTCGGCGATGACGCACTCGTCCTCGCTGTAGCCCTGCGCGAGGCACTGCTGCCTCATCGCCTCGTGGTTCTCCTGCCAGTCCTTACGATCCTGCTCGTAGCCCTGGCGCGCCGCCGCAACCTGTTCGGCCGAGGGCGGTGTGACCCCCTGGACGACGGCGATCTGGAAAAGTGCGACGACGGCGAGCACGGCGAGCGTGAGAATCAGGGTCAGGCGCCGGCTCAGCAGCCGATTCACTTCGGCGCCGACGAGGCGGATCATCGCTGACCTCCGTTCGGACCGGGCTGCTGGGGCCCGGGCTGCTGGGGTCCGGGCTGCTGGGGTCCGGGTTGCTGGGGTCCGGGCTGCTGGGGCCCGGGTTGCGGGGGTCCGGGCTGCTGGACTCCGGGCTGCTGGGGACCCGCGGCGCCGCCGAGCTGCTGCTCGACGGTCAGGCTGAGGAAGACCTGTTCAAGGTCCGGACGGACCGGAATGAGCTCGCGGACGTACATACCCTCCCGAGCCAGGATCTCGGTGATCCGGGCCGGATCGGTGCCGGCCGCCGGGGCGGACGGCCGGACCATCAGCGACTGGTCCGGCAGCTGCTCCACCGCGTAGCCGGTCAGCTTCAGGGTGCGCGCGGCCCGCTCGGGATCCGCCACGACCACTCGGCACGCGCTCTGAGCCCCGCGGGCCAGGATCTCGGCGACCGTGCCCTCGGCCAGCAAGTGACCTCGGCCGATGATCGTCACGGTGTCGGCGACCTGCTGGACCTCACTGAGGATGTGGCTGGAGACGAGGACCGTCTTTCCGCGGTCGGCGAGCCCCCGCATCGTGGAACGGATCTCGTGGATGCCGGCCGGGTCGAGCCCGTTGGTCGGCTCGTCGAAGATCAGCAGCTCCGGGTCCTTCAGCAGCGTGGCGGCGATGGCGAGCCGCTGCTTCATGCCGAGCGAGTAGGTCCGGTACTTGCTCCTGCCACGGTCAGCCAGCCCGACCTCCTCCAGCACCCGTCCGACCTGGTCACGGTCGGCACCGATCGCCTGGGCGAGCAGCTGGAGGTTCTTGCGGCCGGAGAACGCCGGGAAGAACTTCGGCTGCTCGACGATCGCACCGATCCGGTCGACGACGCTCGGCAGGTGCTCCGGGACCTCGGTGTCGAAGACGCGCATCCGCCCGGCATCGGCGGTGATCAGGCCGAGCAGCATCCGGATCGTCGTCGTCTTCCCGGAGCCGTTCGGCCCGAGGAAGCCGTGCACGCCGCCCGCCGGGACCCGCAGATCGAGGTCGGCCACGGCGGCCTGCCGTCCGCCCCGGGTGCGATACGTCTTGCGCAGCCCGAGCGCCTCGACGGCATACCCCGACGGGGGGCGCGCTAGCGCAGTGGTCTCGGTCATGCCTACCTCTCGCCGGGTTCGGATCCGGGAACTCCGCACCCTACCTGGCGCACCCCCTACGATCGAGGCCTCATGACTCTCCTTGATCCGGCCGTCGTCGCAGCCGAACCGGATGCGATCTACGAGGCGTTCACCGGCTGGGCGGAGGGCCGCGGGTTGACGCCCTATCCGGCCCAGGCGGACGCGCTGATCGAGCTCGTCTCCGGATCGAACGTGATCCTGGCGACCCCGACCGGCTCGGGAAAAAGCCTGGTCGCGACCGGTCTGGAGTTCGCGACCTCGGTCCGTGGCGGGCGGACGTTCTACACCGCGCCGATCAAGGCGCTCGTCAGCGAGAAGTTCTTCGCCGCCGTGGAGATCTTCGGCTCGGAGCGGGTCGGCATGCTGACCGGCGATGCCTCGGTGAATGCCGATGCGGAGATCATCTGCTGCACCGCGGAGGTGCTCGCGAACCTTGCGCTGCGGCAAGGGTCAGGCGGCCAGGGACAGGGCGCCTGGATCGCGAGCGTCGTGATGGACGAGTTCCACTTCTACGCCGACCCCGACCGCGGCTGGGCCTGGCAGGTGCCGCTGCTGGAGCTTCGCGACGCGCAGTTCCTGCTGATGTCGGCGACGCTCGGGGACGTCACCCGGTTCGAACGCGACCTGACCCGACGTACCGGCCGCGACACCGCGGTGATCACGTCCGCCGAGCGTCCGGTCCCGCTGCACTACGAGTGGGTCACCACACCGGTGCACGAGACGGTCGAGGAGCGGCTGGCCACCCACCAGGCGCCGATGTACATCGTGCACTTCAGCCGGGCGGCAGCGATCGAGCAGGCGCAGGCACTGAACAGCCTGCGGGTCTGCACCCGCGAGGAGAAGGACCAGATCGCGGATCTGATCGGCAACTTCCGCTTCGCGGCCGGCTTCGGCAAGGTGCTGTCCCGGCTGGTCCGCAACGGGATCGGTGTCCACCACGCCGGGATGCTGCCGAAGTACCGTCGGCTGGTCGAGCTGCTGGCCCAGGCCGGACTGCTCAAGATCATCTGCGGGACGGACACCCTCGGCGTGGGGATCAACGTACCGATCCGGACCGTCCTCTTCACCTCGCTGAGCAAGTACGACGGCGTCAAGGCCAGGCTGCTCACCGCCCGGGAGTTCCACCAGATCGCGGGCCGAGCCGGTCGGGCCGGGTACGACAGCGCCGGCACCGTGCTGGTCCAGGCCCCGGATCACGTCGTGGCCAACCTCAAGGCGCTGGCGAAGGCCGGCGACGATCCGAAGAAGCGCCGCAAGGTCGTCCGGAAGAAGCCGCCGGAGGGCACGGTCGGCTACGGCGAGCCGACGTACGACCGGTTGGTGTCCGCCGAGCCGGAACCGCTGGAGTCGTCCTTCGGCGTCACCCACGCGATGATCATCAACACCGTGTCGCGGCCCGGGAACTGCTGGACCGCGATGGAACGGTTGCTGACCGACAACGACGAGCCGCCCGTCCGTCGTCGCCGGCACGTGCACAGCGCGCTGACGATCTATCGTGGGCTGTTGTCGACCGGGGTCGTGGAGAGACTGCCCGAGCCGGATGATCATGGTCGGCTGGCTCGGCTGACCGTCGACCTGCAGGCCGACTTCGCGCTGAACCAGCCGCTGTCCCCGTTCGCGCTGGCTGCGGTGGACCTGCTCGATGCCGAGTCGGATGACTATCACCTGGACGCGCTGTCGGTGATCGAGTCGACGCTGGAGAATCCCGGTCCGGTGCTGTCCGCGCAGCGCTCGATGGTCCGCGGCGAGGCTGTCCAGGCCATGAAGGCCGAGGGTCTGGAGTACGAGGAGCGGATGGAGCTGCTGGAGGACATCACGTATCCGCAGCCGCTGCGCGAGCTGCTCGAGGTCGGCTACCGGGCGTACGCGAAGAGCCATCCGTGGGTGCTGGACCACGAGCTCAAGCCCAAGTCGGTCGCCCGTGATCTCGCCGAGCGGTCGATGACCTTCACCGAGTACGTCGCGTTCTACGGCCTGGCCCGCGCCGAGGGACTGGTGCTGCGCTATCTCGCGGACGCGTACAAGGCGCTGCGGCAGACCGTGCCGGAGACCAAGCGGACCGAGCCGCTGGAGGACCTGATCGCCTGGCTGGGGGAGCTGGTCCGGCAGACCGACTCGAGCCTGCTGGACGAGTGGGAGAAACTGCGCAACCCCGACCCGGAGGCGGAGCTGGTTGCCGAGGCGGATCGACGGCCGCCCGCGGTCACGACCAACAAGCGGGCGTTCACCGTGCTCGTCCGCAACGCGCTGTTCCGCCGGGTCGAGCTGGCGGCGCGCCGGCGTTGGTACGACCTCGGCGAGCTGGACGCTGACCACGGCTGGAGTGCGGATGCGTGGCAGACCGCGATGGAGTCGTACTTCACCGAGCACGAGATCGTCCAGACCGGCGCGAATGCCCGCGGACCGGCGTTGTTGATCATCGACGAGCAGCCCGGACAGCCCGGGCAGCCCGGAATCTGGCGGGTGCGGCAGATCCTCGACGACCCGGCCGGCGACCACGACTACTCGATCAGCGCCGAGATCGACCTCGCTGCCAGCGACGAGGCCGGCGAGGCCGTCGTTCGGGTCCGCGCCGTCGGACCCAGCGCCCCCTGGTAGTCAGCTCTAGCTCACGATCCCTCCCAGCCGCTTCCTCGCTGTTCGGCGCTCGAATCCTGCAAAACTGGTCACAAACAACAACGACACGCCGGTGGAAGTTGTTGTTTGTGACCAGTTTCCGCGGAGTGGCGGGCAAGGGGCGGTGCGGCCGAGGGGCCCTGTGCGGCAGAGTCAGTGGCCGGCGGCGACCGCGAGGCCGTACGTGACCACCGGCTCGGCGGGACGTTCCGGCAGATCGCGGGACTTCTCGTACGCCCGGAAGGCCAGCAGTTCGTCCAGATGCGGCTTCAGGGTCTCCG
Source organism: uncultured Actinomycetota bacterium (assembly GCA_963797165.1). Lineage (GTDB taxonomy): Bacteria > Actinomycetota > Actinomycetes > Propionibacteriales > Propionibacteriaceae > Microlunatus. Next base: position 2,339,896 of record CAWCOM010000001.1, on the reverse strand, counting down.
CGAACCCGGCAAGTGTCGGGGCATCGTCGATCTCGGCGGCGAGCGACGTGACGCCGGCATCGGTGATCCCGCACGGGATGATCCGGCCGAACCAGCCGAGATCGGGATCGATGTTGGCCGCGAAGCCGTGCATCGTCGTGCCGCCGGCGACCCGGACCCCGATCGCGGCGATCTTGCGCTCCGGCTTGGCGCCCGCCGCTGACAACCACACACCTGAGCGACCCGGCACCCGGCCGGTGCTGAGGCCGTACGCAGCGAAGGCCCGGATCAGCGCCTCCTCGAGCCGACGTACGTAGTCGACGACGCCCACCGACTCGGGCAGCTTGACGATCGGATAGCCGACCAGCTGACCGGGACCGTGCCAGGTGATCTTGCCGCCGCGGTCGACGTCGATCACCGGCGTCCCGTCGAGCGGACGCTCGTGCGGCTCGGTCCGTTTGCCGGCGGTGTAGACCGGAGCGTGCTCGAGCAGGATCACGGTCGCTGGGCGGGTGCCCGCCGCCACCTCGGCGTGGATCTCTCGCTGGAGGTCCCACGCCTTCTGGTAGTCCACGAAGTCGGGTTCGGTGAGGAGATCCAGGTAGCTCGGCGCCATGCTCGGGAGTCTATGTCCGGCCCACTCGGGCGCGGTGGGAGACCGGGGCGCCCGGGTCGGGTTCCATCGTGTGTACTCACATCGACCACGCTCGTTGTCGCTCGGTGCATTCCTGGGTGCGCGAGCCCGGGCCGAGAGGAAGAGTGGCGATGACCATTTCCGGGTCCCGACCATCCGGCCCACGGCCCGAAGTCCGCGCGACCGCTGGCAGGCTGCGCGGCAACTGGGAGGCGGGGGTGGCGGTCTTCCGCGGAATCCCGTTCGCCGAACCCCCGGTCGGCGTGCTGCGCTTCGCGGAACCGGAGCCCGTACCCGCGTGGACCGGGGTGCGAGAAGCCCTGTCGTACGGTCCGCCACCCCCGCAAGGCGGCCACTTCGGGATGGCAGCGCGATCGGAGGGTGTGGCCGGCGACGACTGGCTGACAGTCAACGTCTGGTCGCCGCGCCCCGAGGCGGGGGCGGGGCTACCGGTGATGGTGTGGATCCAGGGCGGGGCCTACGTCATCGGCATGTCTGGTCTCCCCGAGTACGACGGCAGCCGGCTCGCGGCGGACGGTGGTGTCGTCGTCGTGACGTTCAACTACCGCGTGGGGATCGAGGGCTTCGGGCAGCTCGAGGGGGCACGTCCGAATCGGGGTCTACTGGACCAGGTCGCCGCACTACGGTGGGTACGCGACAACATCCGGGCGTTCGGCGGCGACCCCGACCGCGTCACCATCTTCGGCGAGTCGGCGGGAGCCGGCTCGGTCGCCGCCCTGCTGGCGATGGACAGTGCGTCAGGGCTCTTCAGTCGGGCGGTCGCCCAGAGTGTGCCGGGCACGTTCTTCTCCTTGGAGCTTGCCGCGGACATCGCCGCCGCCTGCGCCGCGGAGCTCGGGCTGGGTCCCAGGGTGGCCGACCTGGCCGGCGTCGACCCCCGCCGGTTGTCCGCCGCCGCGGACACAGTCGGCGCCACGATGGAGGAGCGGACGCAACGCTGGGGCCGACCCGCGTACACATCGATCCCCTTCTCGCCGGTCGTCGACGGGGAGGTCTTGGCCGTCACACCGTGGCAGGCCCTGACCGGCGGCGCCGGCCGCGGGATCGAGCTGCTCGTCGGCCACACCCGTGACGAGCAGCGTCTGCTGACCGCGATCAGTGGTCTGCTCGGTGCGGTGAGTGAGGAGCAAGCGGCGAACGCCCTGCACATCTTGGCGCCCGGCTCGGACGGCGTCCGCCGCTACCGAGACGCCTTCCCGGCGGCAGGCCCTGAGGAGCTGTACGAACTCGTCCACTCCGACTGGCTGTTCCGGATGCCGTCGCTGCACCTCGCGGAGGCGCAGGTGGCCGGCGGCGGGAGCGCACACGTCTACGAGCTGACGTGGGCTGCACCGGGCATGGGCGGCGCCTTCGGCGCCTGCCACGGACTGGACGTACCGCTTGTCTTCGGCAATCTGGACCGGGGCCAGCCGGCCATGCTGATCGGTGAGCCACCTTCGCCGGAGGCGGAGGCTTTGTCTGCGGAGATGCGGGCCGCGTGGACGTCGTTCGCCGCCCACGGCGATCCCGGCTGGCCGGCCTACGACACCGCTCGACGTCTCGTCCAGTGCTTCGACACCCGGTCGGCAGTCATCGCCTACCCCGAAGAGCGCTCCCGTCTGATCTGGCAGGACCACACCTTCGCTCCACTGCCGCTGATCACCGGGTAGCACCGAGACGAGCCTGTGCCGGCGGCGCCGCGGGTGTCGGGACCATCGAGTTTCAACACCAGGTCAGCGGATATCAGCCGACCATGGCTATCGACGACTTCACCCCCCGGACCGCGATCGTCACGGGCTCGGACTCCGGCATCGGACGCGCGACGGCGGTCGCCCTGGCCCAGGCCGGGCTCGACGTGGGTGTCACCTGGCACAGTGACGAGAAAGGGGGCGAGGAGACGGCGGAGGAGGTTCGCCAACTGGGTCGCAGCTGTGTGGTGGCGCAGCTGGACACCACAGAGTTGTCCGCATGCGGAGACGTCGTGGACGGCATGATCGACGAGCTGGGGAGCTGCGACGTCTTCGTCAACAACTCCGGCACCGGAGACAACTCACCGTTGGTGGAGATGACCTTGGAGGACTGGCGCCACACCGTGGCCGCAGACCTGGACGGCGCGTTCGTGTGCATCCAGCGAGCGGCCCGGCGGATGATCTCCGCGGGCCGTGGCGGCCGGATCATCGCCGTGACCAGCGTGCACGAGCACCAACCGCGGGTCGGCTCCAGTGCCTACGACGCCGCGAAGCACGGCCTCGGCGGGTTGATCAAGACTGCTGCCCTCGAGCTGGCCGAGCACGGCATCACCTGCAACGCGGTGGCTCCCGGCGAGATCGCCACCCCGATGACCGGGCAGACCGACACCGACCCCACGAAGGAGAAGCGGCCGGGCATCCCGCTCGGTCGGCCCGGGAACGCGTGGGAGATCGCACACGTGATCGCCTTTCTCGCCTCACCTCAGGCCAGCTACGTGACCGGCGCGTCCTGGCCGGTGGATGGTGGCATGCTGCAGATGGGACCGCAGGGTGGGTCGCACATCACCTCAGACGAGTGGCGGCAAGGCTGAACTCAGGCTGCCCCGATCGACGGTCACGGCTGACCTCGACCATCGGCCGAAGCTCACGGTCGAGGGTGAACGGATCGGCCTTCGCGTCCGAGGTCAGCCAGGAAGGACCCCATCCACGACAACGGGGCGTTCCAGTTGATGGTGAGCTCGTTCGTCGACCAGGAGCCGATGTCGTCGATGTAGCAGAACTGCTGGATGCACCCGGTCAGCTTGGCGGCCGCGACCGGATCGCCGGTGCTGGTGGCCGTGCCGTTCGGACCACCGGCCACCGTGCCGCGCGGTGGGTTGGGTAGCCGGGGATCGAGCTGGTGGGCATACATCCGGCTGTGCTGGTTCTGGCTGGTGTAGGTGCCGTAGCCGGTGACGTAGCTGATGTTGAGGGCGTTGCGGCCGAAGAGGTAGTCCACCCCGCGGAGCACGGCGTCGGCGTAGCGAGTTCGGCCGGTCAGGTCGTACGCCGTCCCCACCACCTGGAGGATGTTGAGGACTGCGGAGTTCGAGCCCCAGGCATAGCTGCCACCCTCGGGCGCGTACGGGCTGCCGAACGGGTGCCGCTTCTCGATAGCGAGGTAGCCGTCCGCGGCCTTCGTCACCGATCTGATCACTCGTGCCCGATCCGGAAGGCGGTTGGGCACCGTAGCCAGGTCGAGGCGTCCGAGGGCGGCCACCGCACTCCAGCTGAACCCACCCGCGTCGAACACGGGACCCGTGTGGTGCGGTGAGTCGAGGACGTCGCGACGATAGCCGGGCGAGCCGGTGGTCAGGTACAGCTCGGCGGCCGCCCAGTAGAACTCGTCACTGACATCGGCATCGTCGTACGGACCGCTTCCCGGGTTCGGATCGAGGGTCGCGTCCGCTGCCGGTGCGTACAGATCGGGAGTCTTCTCCGCAGCCGCGTACGCCCTGACCGACGCCTGCAACAGCTTCGCAGCGAACCGCCGGTCGTATCGCTCGAACAGTCGGGCACCCTGCGCCGTCGCGGCGGCGAGATTGAGGCCGGCCGCAGTGGACGGCCGGAACAGGTACCGAGGCTGCGGATCGGCCGCCGGATCGGTGGGCAGACCGGTCCAGTCGGCGTCGGCCACCTTGTGGTACGCCAGACCGGCATACGGTTCGCCGGCGGGAACCTGCATCTTCAGCATCCACTCCAGCTCCCAACGGATCTGATCGAGGAGATCGGGAATGCCGTTGTCGCGCTCCGGAATGGCGAGGGTGCCGTCGCCCAGGGCGCGGCGACTGGCGGTCGGAGCGTTCAGCGTGCGTTCGTACTCCTGCATCAGCTGAGCGACCGAGATTCCACCGTTGACGACGTACTTGCCGTGGTCGCCGGCGTCGTACCAGCCGCCGGAGACGTCACGCGGACCGGTGCAGGTCCACGGATGGTCGTACAGCAACTGGGCGTCGTCGTCGAGCGGGAGGCAGACGGCAGCCGTGTCACCCTGGTTGGGAGCGACGCCGACATGGCCCGCCGAGCGTCCGTACCCGGGAGCCAGGGAGTCGAGGATCGGGGTGCCGCTGCGCTGGGTGTAGAAGAGCGTCTTCGCGTCCGTTCGCAGGGCGGCGTAGATGTTCGCCCCGATGGTGAAGGGATAGGACGTCTCTTGGTCTGCGACCAGGGTGTAGCCCACTCCTGACCGGCGGACATCACTGAAGTCGATGGTGGCGACGTTCAGTCCGGAGCTGGGGTCGACGCCGACCGGCCTCGTCCAGCCGGTCCGAACCGTCCGACCGGCCGCGTTCTCCAACGCCCACTCCGTCGGTGCAGTGCTGTCCGTGACCAGGGTTGCCTGCTTCGGCCCATTCGGTAGATAGCCGACCTGGTTGACGCGGACCCGGGGGCCGGTGTTCGGGTGGTATACCTCTGGAGCGGCGCCGCCGGTCAGCGACACGTTGTCCAGGCACAGCCGATACGCCTCGTCGTTGACGACATCCTGCTGGAACAAGACATCGGCGTTCGGATAGTCCGCCGAGGCGGTGAACGTGAACGACCTGGACGTGGTGGCCGTCGGGATCTCGAACTTCTGCGCCGTCAGGAACTGGATGTAGTTCAGGTCCGGCCCGGACTGCACCACGACCCGGATGTAGCCGTTGGTCGAGGGGTCGCTGTTGATGTCGAAGCTGAGCTGGTACGTCTCGCCGGCGACCAGCGGGACCTGCTGTGAGATGGCTGCACCGTAGGCGCCGGTCCCGGCCGGCACGCTGATGCATCCCTGGCCGTCGACGACCGAGCTGGTGGGGTACGCGGTCCAGCCGACCAGGCCGTTGTCGAAAGTTCCGTTGGTGATCTGCTCGGGTCCGGCGGCATTCGCGGCGGTGGGGAACCCGATGCTGATCATGAGGAACAGGCCTATCGCGAAGGACACCGTGCGAAGCGCTCGTAACCGTGACACGAAGTCATCCTCTCGCTACGTCGCGTGGCCAACTCGGGTCACGATAGACCCTCCCCGCCGACCGAGGTCAAGAGTTGTCCGTCGTCCTCACGCGTTCGACCGGCAGCCCGGCACCGGTGGATCGACGGTCCCAGACACACCGCCGAAGGCTTCGGCGGGTCAGGACGATGAAGCACCGCAGGATCGGTGTCGAACTGGTGTGCGATTTTTGTCAGTGGGTTCGTCTAGCGTGTGAGGTATGTCGGCAGCGGTCATGATGGAGCCGGCGGCAGGGGTGCCGTCGCCGGATGATGTCGCGGCGCGCCTGGGCGAGATGTTGTCTTGGGTGGCTGAGGTGGTGGCGGCGCCGGATCTGGCAGATGACAGGACCCGGATCGATCGGATCGCTCTGGCGGAGCGGGTGAAGGCGGCGTTGGAGGCGTTGCAGGCGGTCGAGATCGTGGCGTTCGCCCGCTCCCAGGTCGCCGAGCAGCAGAGCCTCGACGTGGATCCGCGCAAGCTCGGGCGGGGCATCGCCGACTAGATCGCGCTGGCCTGCAAGGTGTCTCCGACGGAAGGGTCGCGCCGGCTCCACGTGGCACGCGACCTGTCTCTGGACCTGCCGGTCGTGCTGGGTTTGTTGACGGCCGGTGAGATCGGCGGTTGGACCGCCCGGCTGGTGGCCGGTGAGCTGTCGCATCTGGATCGGGCCACCCGCCAGGAGGTCGATCCGAAGTTGGTCGGGGCGCGGTTGGGTGAGAAGTCGCCGCAGGCTGCGACGGCGGCGGCCCGCCGGCTTGCGTACGTGGCTGATCCGGAAGGCGCTGTCGAGCGTGGCCGGCAGGCACGGTCGGATCGGCGGGTCACGCTGCGGCCCGCCCCGGACACGATGAGTGTGTTGTCGGGGTTGCTGCCGGTCGAGCAGGGTGTCGCGTGTCTGGCCGCGCTGGAACGCGAAGCTGTCCACCGCAGGGCGGCGGGGGATCGGCGGGGGAAGGGTCAGATCATGGCCGACACCCTGGTCGAGCGGGTCACCGGTCAGGCGGCGGCGGCTGATGTGCCGGTCGAGGTGCAGATCGTGATGCCGCTGGCCGCGCTGCTCGATCCCGACGATCCGACACCGTCCGACGTCTCCGACCTCGGTCCGCTGCCGGCAACTTTGGTGCGCGACATCCTCGCCCGGACGGACGGTGAGTGTTTCTGGAGACGGCTGTTCACCAGACCCACCGACGCAGGCGAGGGCCGGGTCGTCGTCGGGATCGACGCGCGCCGGCGCCGGTTCACCGGCGGGATGGCGGATCTGATCACGGCCCGGGACAGGCACTGTCGAGATCCGTTCTGGACTGCACCGATCCGGCACCACGATCACATCGTCCGATTCGCCGATGGCGGTGCGACGACGGCGACCAACGGCCGCGGGTTGTGCGAGCGGGGCAACTACGTCCGCGAGCTGCCCGGTTGGACGGTCCGGCTGGTCGACGCCGACTCCCACACCGTCCGGACCACTACACCGACCGGCCACAGCTACCTCAGTCGTCCCGACGAGCCACCGTGATGGCGGCCAGATGATCCCGCCTCAGCCGCGGCGCAGGGCGGCCTGGATCGTGCTTCGTACGTCCGGTGCGGTGAAGACGAATCCCTCGTCGACAAGCCGTTGCGGCACGACCCAGATGTCACCGACCAGCTGCTCGGCCAACTCGCCCAGCCCGACCCGGACGAGTGCCGCGGGTGCCTTGAACAGGCTCGGTCGATGCAGCGCGTCGGCCAGCGCATCGGTGAACTCGGCGTTCGTGGCCGGCTGCGGGATCGTCAGGTTGTAGGCACCCGAGGCGTCCGGGTTCTCCGCCGTCCACTGCACGGCCCGTAGGTAGTCCTCGAGACTGATCATCGGCATGTGCTGGGTGCCGTCGCCGAGCTTCGCCGCCAGGCCCAGAGACCACGCCCTGCGCATCGGCACGAAGGCGCCACCACTACGGTCCAGCACCGGCGACGTACGCAGGAACACCGTTCGCACGCCCGCCTCGATCGCCGGTCCGGCCGCCCGCTCCCAGTCCTCGACCAGCTCGCCGACGAAGTCCTCCGCGGCGGGAGCGTCCTCGGTCTGCGGTCCATCGGTGCGTTCGGTGCCGTACCACCCGATCGCGCTCGCCTGGATCAGTACGGGAGGGTCGGCTCGCTCGGCCAGCGCCAGCGCCAGCGTTCTGGTGGGATTGATCCGGGAGGAACGCAACAGCTCCCGCCGCGACCGCGTCCAGGGCCGATCGGCGATCCCGACGCCGCAGAGGTTCACCACCGCCTCGACCCCGTCGAACACGGCCGGATCGAGAGAGCCGTGATCGGGGTCCCAGCGATACTCGGTCGCCGTGCCGGGGTCTCGTCGGACCAGTCGGGCAGCCTGGTGACCCTGAGCCGCCAGGTCGACCCGCAGCGCCGTACCCAGGAAGCCCGACGCTCCGGCCAGCAGATATCTCATCGGCGCCACCTACCCATCGCCGCACCCCGAGGGCAGCTGGTTGGTCCCCGAAAACTGGTCACGAACCACATCGACACGCCGTGTGAAGCTGTTGTAAGTGACCACTTTTCGGGGACCTGACCCGAGGACCGAGACGTCAGAGCCCGAACTCCGAGCCGAAGTCGCCCTCTTCGAGTCGCGCCTTCACGTGCGACAGGAAGCGAGCGGCGTCGGCGCCGTCGACGAGCCGGTGATCGTACGACATCGAGAGATACATCATGTCGCGCACTGCGATGACCTCACCGAGCCGCGGATCCTTGATCACCATCGGTCGCTTGACCAGCGCGCCGGTGCCGAGGATCGCCACCTGCGGCTGGTTGACGATCGGGGTGTCCATCAAGGTGCCGGCCGAGCCGTAGTTGGTGATGGTGAAGGTGCCACCACTCAGCTCGTCCGGGGTCACCTTGCTGGCGCGGGTGCGGGTGGCGAGGTCGGCGATCTTCTTCGCCAGCCCGGCGATGTTCAGGTCGCCGGCATCCTTGATCACCGGCACCAGCAGTCCGCGCGGGGTGTCGACGGCGATGCCGACGTGCTCCGCGCTCGGGTAGCTGATCTCGCCGGCTTCGGTGTCGATGGTCGCGTTGACCTTCGGGAACACCTTGAGCGCCTCGACCGTCGCCTTCGTGATGAACGGCAGGTACGACAGGCTCGCACCCTCACGGGCCTTGAAGTCGTCCTTGAAGCGGGCCCGGATCCGCGAGATCGCCGTGAGATCGACCTCGACGGTCGCGGTGAGCTGGGCGGAGACCTGGAGCGACTCGACCATCCGCTTGGCGATGGTCTTGCGCAACCGGGACATCTTCTCGGTCGTGCCGCGCAGGTTGCTCGGCTCGAGCTTCGGAGCGCTCGCGGCCGAGGGTGCGGAGGCGGCCGGTGCCGCTGCGGCGGGTGCCGGTGCTGCGGCAGCCTTCTTCGCTTCCTCGGCGGCCTTCTTGGCTTCGTCGGCCGCGGCGAGAATGTCCTGCTTGCGGATCCGGCCGCCGACACCGGTCCCCTTGACCGAGGACAGGTCGACGTTGTTGTCGGCCGCGAGCTTGCGGACCAGCGGGGTCGCGTACCCGGTGAAGTCTTCGCCGGAGGACTCGGTGCGCTCGGGTGAGCTGGGCGAGCTCTCGGCCGGGGGGGTGGCGCGGGTCGCCTCTTCTGCAGCCGGAGCGGGTTCGGACTTGGCCTCGGCCGGGGCGGGCTCCGGCTCGGCGGCCGGCGCCGACATCGGCTCCTGGCCGCCCTCGTCTCCGGCCGCAGTCTGCTCCTCCACGGTGTCGGCGCTGTCGACCGTGGCCGTCTCGTTGGACGGAGCCTCCGCGTCCGGGGCGGAGCCGCCGGACTGCGATGCGTCGCCGACGATCGCCAGCACGGCACCGACCTCGACCGTCTCGTCCTCGGCGACCTTGATGTCCAACAGCGTCCCTGCGACCGGGGACGGGATCTCCGTGTCGACCTTGTCGGTCGAGACCTCGAGCAGCGGCTCGTCAGCTTCGACCGAGTCGCCGACCTGCTTGAGCCAACGGGTGACGGTTCCTTCGGTCACGCTTTCGCCGAGTGCGGGCAAGGTGACCTCGGTGCCGCTGGCCGCGCCGCCGCCACCCGAGCCGCCACCGCTCGACCCGCCGGAACCGCTGCTCGAACCACCGCCTCCCGAACCGCTACTACTGGGCTCGGGCTCGGCCTCCGCAGCCTTCTCCTCGTCCGCTGCAGACGTGGGTTCCGGCGCGGGCTCCGCGGCGCGAGACTCTTCCGCCGAACCGCTGTCGTCGGAGCCGCCGGCGCTGTCGCCGCCGGCCTCGCTCTCGTCACCGATCACGGCCAGCACGGCGCCGACCTCGACCGTCTCGTCCTCTGCGGCCTTGATCTCCAGCAGGACGCCGGCGGCCGGAGACGGGATCTCGGTGTCGACCTTGTCGGTCGAGACCTCCAGCAACGGCTCGTCCGCCTCGACGCGGTCGCCGACCTGCTTCAGCCAACGGGTGACCGTGCCTTCGGTGACGCTTTCGCCCAACGCTGGGAGGGTGACGGAAGTCGACATGGGTGCTGGGACTCCTTCATGGGGACGACTCATGCTCGGTTGGGGCTCAGCCTAGCCTCAGCCATTCGCGGGCTGACGAGGGTCGACCACCCGTAAAGGGCACGGTTCAGCCGTGCGCGTGCAGCGGCTTGCCGGCGAGCGCGAGATGCGCTTCGCCGAGAGCCTCGTTCTGCGTCGGATGGGCATGAACGAGACCGGCGACGTCGCTGGGATGGGCCTCCCAGCTCGTGATCAGCTGCGCCTCGCCGATCAGCTCACCGGCGCGCGCCCCGATGATGTGCACGCCGACGACCGGGCCGTCGACCCGTCGGACGAGCTTGACGAATCCGGCCGTCTTGAGTATCTGGGACTTGCCGTTGCCGCTGAGGTCGTACGTCAGTGTCTCGACCTCGCCGTACTCCTCGCGGGCCGCCGCCTCGCCCAGCCCCACCGATGCGATCTCCGGGTCGCTGTAGGTGACCCGTGGGATGTCGCGATCGACGATGGGCGCCGGCGCACGATCGAGTCTGCCGACTCGGTGGGCGATGTCCTCGGCGAGGAAGATGCCTTGGGCGAATCCCCGGTGGGCGAGCTGCAGACCGAAGACCAGGTCGCCGACGGCGTACACACCGGGGACGGAGGTGGCGAGCCGATCATCGGTCCGGACGAAGCCCCGCTCCAGCTCGACCCCGGCCTCCTCGAAGCCCATCCCGGCACTGACCGGGCCGCGCCCGACCGCCACCAGCAAGATCTCGGCCGACAGTTCCGTGCCGTCGGCGAGGGTGACCTGCACCCCGTCGGTCCCGGTGTTCGCACTCGCGAAGCCGTTACCGGTGATCGCGGTGATCTTGCGCTTCCGGAAGGCCCGCTGCAGCGCGGCGCTGATCTCCGGTTCTTCGTTCGGGACCAGCCGGGGGAGTGCCTCGACCACCGTGACCTGGCTGCCGAAGGAGTGCCACGCCGAGCCGAACTCGACGCCGATCACACCGCCGCCGAGCACGATCGCCGAGGCCGGAAGCTTTTCCAGCCGGAGGGCGTGCTCGCTGGTCAGCACCCGCTCGCCGTCGATCGTCAGTCCGGGCAGCGTCCGCGAGGTCGAACCGGTGGCCAGCACGATCGCCGGCGCGGTCAACCGATCTGCACCGACGACGACTGCCGGCGGCTTCCCGCGGTCACCACCTTCGAGGCGTCCTTCGCCGGCGACGACGGTGATCCCGCGCTGCTTGATCAAACCGGTGAGGCCCTTGTAAAGCCGCGAGACGACGGCGTCGGCGTAGTCGCGCACCTCGGCGAGGTCCACCCGGTCCAGCGTCGCGTGCACGCCGAACTGGGCTCCGTCGCGCGCGGCGTCGGCGACCTCGGCGGCGTGCAGATACGCCTTCGTCGGGATGCAGCCACGATGCAGGCAGGTGCCACCGAGGAGGTCCTTCTCCACCAGGGCGACGTTCAGACCGAGCTGGGCGGCACGGAGAGCGCAGGCGTACCCACCGCTGCCCGCGCCGAGCACCACGAGGTCGTAGGCGGCTTCCATGCCGCCATCTTGGCAGCCGGCCCTGCGTCGCGCGTACGCCTCGGAAGCAGAGGGCGCCGAGCGATGGCTTTGCGTCTCACCGTCTGACTCCGTCAGCACGTCGCATCGCCGTCGTCTGTCCGCACTGAATGTGTTGACTTTCGATAGAAAATAACTGAGACTCAATGCATGTCAGGCGTCAATCGGATCGTTGCTCCGCTTCGAGGGTTCTTGATCGTGCTGTTCGGCGTGCTGCTGGTGTTCCAGTTGCTCTCACTACCGGGACAGTTCGCCTACCTGGCGCAACAAGATCCCGTACATGCCTATCTGAGGTGGCCGGCGACCGCCGTGACCGTGTTCTGGCTGTTGTGCATCCAGGTGGTGATCGTGTGCACGTGGCAGCTGCTCACCCTGGTCAGGAACGATCGCATCTTCACGGAGGCCTCCATGGTGTGGGTGAACGGGATCGTCTTCGCGATCGCCGCTGCGTGGCTGGTGCTCGGAGGCGTGCTGCTCTACGTCGGCGTGAACGCGAACGACCCCGGACTGCCCATGCTGCTCTTCCTCCTTGCGGTCGGCGTCACCGTGCTGGGTTTGTTGATGCTGGTGATGCGGGAGCTGTTGCGACAGGCCACGAGACTGCGCACGGACATGGAAGCGGTGATCTGATGCCGATCGTCGTACGCATCGACGTCGAGCTCGCGAGACGCAAGATGAGCGTGGGCGACTTCGCCGATCGGATCGGGCTCACCCCGGCGAACGTGGCGGTGCTGAAGAACGGTCGCGCGAAGGCGGTTCGATTCAGCACCCTGGAGGCAATGTGCCGGGTCCTCGACTGCCAGCCCGGTGAGCTGCTCGAGTGGGTCGAGGACGTCCCCGGCGGCACCGAGATCTCGCCGCGATCCCCACAGCGTCGGCCGCAACCACAACGAGGAGAGTCATGACGCATCGACCCGTCGTCCTGGCGATCGTGGCGGCGATCGCTCTTGGTGCCATCGGCGTGGTGTACGGCGGAGCCGACGACTCGCCGGGCCTGCAACTCCTCGGCGTCGTGCTGATCGTCGGCGCCGCTGCGCTGGGCGTGAAGACGGTCAGGACCATCCAGCGCAGCTGATAGCTTCCTGCGTGGTCAGGGCGGCTGACGCCTCCCGCGCGCTCAGCGGCGACGTGTGACGATGAGCCCATGGGAGAGCTGAACCGCCTGGCCGGAGACGACTTCGACACCTACGTCGCGCAGCCCGACGGTGAGCCGCGGGGCGGACTCGTCGTCATCCACGAGATCTGGGGGCTCGCCGATCACATCACCGACGTCGCCGACCGGGTGGCCGCCGAGGGGTATCTGGCTATGGCGCCGGACCTGCTGAGTCAGGCCGGTATCACCCCGCAGGTGGGTGCGGAGCTGCTGCGACTGCGGACCAGTGCCTCGCCCGAGGAGCAGGCCCGGATGCAGCCCGTGATGCGCGAGAAGATGGCGCCGATGCAGGACCCTGCGTACGGGCAGTGGGCCGTTGCAGCGCTGCAGCGCACGGTCGACCATCTGGCCGACTCCGACGGGGTCGGCGACCGGCTCGGGGTGATGGGGTTCTGCTTCGGTGGGAGCTACAGCTTCGCGCTCGCGGCGGCGGACTCTCGGATCAGGGTCGCGGTACCGTTCTACGGCTCGCCGCCCGACCAGACAACTGTGGGCAACATCGTCGGACCGGTGCTCGCGTTCTACGGCGAGACCGACGAGCGGCTGATGACGGGGCTGCCGGCGGTCCGCGAGCAGATGGCCGCGGCGGGGGTCGATTTCACCGCGCAGGTCTATCCCGGCGTCGGGCACGCGTTCTTCAACGACACCAACCCGCACACGTACGACGCCGGTACGGCGGCCGATGCCTGGGCGCGCACCCTGGCGCTGCTGGAGCGTGCGTATTGATTGCGTCGCTCGGCAGGCCTCGCTCCGCGCTCCGCTGCGCCGGTCTGATTGCTCCGCTCGGCAAGCCTCGCTCCGCGCTCCGCTGCGCCAATAGACCCGTCGTTCGTCACGTTCGGTGAAACGAAAAGCGTGTTTCACCGAACGCTCCTGCACTCCGGGCCGCGCAGCGTCGGTGTGGGTGGCAATCCGCCTATCGTGTCGCTCGGCAGGCTTGCACTCCGGGCCGCGCAGCGTCGGCCTTCGTTGGGCTATCGGCGCCTTGAGCCTTTCGAAGGGCGAAGGAGGCTGTCCGGTTGGGTCGGCCCGACATAATCGGTGCATGGGGTTCTTCCGCCGTGCCGCCGACAAGCTGAGCCCGTCCCGCAGCCGGTCCAAGTCGGGCGGCGGATCGAGCGCGCCGATCGACCCCACGATCGCGAATCACCTCACCGAGTTCGTCCGCACCCGGCGGGGCGTCGAGGCGTACGTCGAACCCCAGACGATCATCACCCAGACCACGATCCTGCTGGTCGCGTGGGACGGCGAGTGGACCCGCCGCCGGGTGCCTTCGCCACGATGGGCGTACTCCTTCGCCGAGTCCCTCCAGATCCCCGGCTACGACGCCTTGGTGGTGGGCTATCCGCAGCGAATGCGGGACTACAACAGCCGGCTCAGCCGCAAGGTCGACGGACCCGAGCAGGCCGTTCCGGGCGCCCCCGCCTGGCCGATCCAACCCGCGTCTGGCCAGGCTCCGGGCTCGGACTTCGCCGACCGAGCCAGCGAGCAGCGGGAGTTCATCGACGACCTCGAGCAGGAGTACCAGCTGCCGCCCAGCACCCACGAGGATCCGCGCGACCTGCGTTGAGCCGGGTCGGCGCGGTGGGGTGTCGAGCCCCGAACCAGCGATCAGCCCTGGAGCGCGGTAGCGAGCGCGACGAGCGTCCGGACGCCGTACCCGGTGCCACCGGCGCTGACGTGGCCGTACGCACCCTTGTCGTTGTACGCCGGACCCGCGATGTCCAGGTGCGCCCAGGCGATGTCGGGCCCGACGAAGTCGCGGAGGAACGCCGCGGCGACCAGGGCGCCGGCCACCTTCTCCTTGGCGGTGGAACGTAGGTCCGCCACCGAGGACTCCAGCCGTGGGCGGATCTCGCGTGGGATCGGCAGCTGCCAGAGATCCTCACCGGCCGACTCCGCCGCGTCGAGGATGCGGTCGGCGGTCTCGTCGTCGGTCGCCATCAATGCGGCCGTCCGATCACCGAGCGCGACGACCGCGGCACCGGTCAGCGTGGCCACGTCGATCAGCAGGTCCGGTTCGTCCTCGCTGGCCCGGGCGATCGCGTCGGCCATCACCAGTCGGCCCTCGGCGTCGGTGTTGCCGTTCTCGACGGTCTTGCCGCCGTACATCGTGAGCACGTCCGACGGTCGGTACGCAGTGTCCGACGGAAGGTTCTCGGCCAGCGAGGCGTACGTCGTCACCTTGATCCGCAGGCCGAGCCTGGCGATCGCGTCGGTTGCGGCGATCACCGTCGCGGCGCCGGCCATGTCGCACTTCATCGTGTACATGCTGTCGCCGGGCTTGAGGTTGAGGCCGCCGGAGTCGAACGTGATGCCCTTGCCGACGAGCCCCAGGTGGAACGACGCGCCGCGCGGGGCGTAGCTCAGCCGGACCAGCCGAGGCAGCCGGGACGAGCCGCCGCCGACCGCCATGATCCCGCCGTAGCCGCCCTTCACGAGTGCGGTGTCGTCGAGTACGTCGACGGAGACCTTGGCGTCGCGGACCAGCGCCTTGGCCTGGTCGGCGAAGGACTGCGGGTAGAGCAGGTTCGGCGGGATGTTGACCCACTCACGGGTGGTCAGCACGGCTCGGACGATGGTCTCGACCCTCTTCACGAGGCCGTCATCCGGCTTGGCGGGGCTCAGCACGGTGATCAGCCCGATTCCGCGCGGTTTCGGGTCACGACCGCTGACCGGGGCGTAGTCGTACGACCCCAGCAGCGCACCTTCGGCAATCGCCTGCACTGTTTCCGGCTCGTCCGCGCCGAGGGAGATGACGACCGACAAGGCGGCACCGTCGGCCAGGCCCGCGGCCTGACGGATGCCGGCGCCGGCGGTCTTGCGCAGGTCCTCCGGCGTCGGTGAGCCGTTACCGACGCCGACCACCAGGATGCGCGGTCCACGCCCGGCCGGGGGGAGCGTCCGGGTCTTACCGGCGGACGACTTCGCGCCGAGTGTGCGGGCCATCTCGGCAACCCCGACGGCGAACGCGTCGGCGTAGGCGCTGTCGACCTCGGGCGGCACACCGATCACACCGGTCTCCGTCAGGCCGACGACCAGGACGTCGCTGTCGCGAGGCAGTGCGGTGGCGACGTCGAGCGGGGGAAGGGTCGAGATGGGCACGACGACAGGCTAGCCCGTCGGGCATGCGCTCGGGCTCGGTGCTCGTAGTGGACGTTCGCGGTGGGGTAGGTTCGCCTCAGTCGAGTGCCGGATCCGTGGCCGACAGTGGTGAGGAGAGGCCGTGAGCGACCCCATCGACCCGACCGCTTCAAGTGCGGCGCAGCAGTCGCCGTTGCATGCCAGGCATGTCGCCCTCGGGGCGAAGTTCGCGCCGTTCGGCGGCTGGACCATGCCGTTGGAGTACGCGGGCGCGGGAGTTCTCGCCGAGCACACCGCGGTGCGGTCTGCGGTCGGTGTCTTCGACGTCAGCCACCTCGGCAAGGCCGCTGTTCGCGGTCCGGGCGCGCGGGCCTTTCTCGACGATTGCCTCACCGCCGACCTGGGCAAGATCGCGCCGGGCCAGGCGCAGTACACCCTGCTCTGCGATGCCGACGGGGGGGTGGTCGACGACCTGATCGTCTACCTCCGCACCGACGAGGACCTGCTGCTCGTGCCGAACGCCGCCAACTGCGGCACGGTGGTCTCGATCCTGGCCGCCGCGGCGCCGACTGGCGTCGAGGTGGCCGACCGGCACACCGACTTCGCGCTGATCGCGGTCCAGGGAACCGAGTCCGACGAGGTGCTGGCCGAGGCGGGGCTGCCCGTCGGCCACGACTACATGAGCTTCGTCGAGGTGGACCGTGACGGGGTCCCGGTGACTGTCTGCCGGACGGGCTACACCGGCGAGCGCGGCTACGAGCTGATCGTCCCGTCGGCCGCCGCCGAGGACGTCTGGGACGCGCTGATGGCGGCCGGCGAGCCGTACGGTCTGCAGCCGGCGGGGCTCGGAGCCCGGGACACCTTGCGGACCGAGATGGGCTACCCGTTGCACGGCCAGGACATCTCCCCGACCATCACACCGGTCCAGGCCCGACTGGGTTGGGCGATCGGCTGGGGCAAGCCGCACTTCTTCGGCGACGCTGCGCTGCGCGCTGAGAAGGAGGCCGGCCCCGTTCGTACGCTTCGTGGCCTGAAGGCGGTCCGCCGCGGGATTCCGCGACCCGGGATGACCGTCCGCTCGGCAGACGGCGTCGAGCTCGGCACGATCACGTCCGGCACGTTCTCGCCGACGCTCAAGACGGGTGTCGCGCTGGCCCTGATCGACTCGGCCGTCAAGCTCGACGACACCGTCGCTGTGGACATTCGCGGGCGGACCGAAGCTTTCCTGGTGACCAAGCCGCCGTTCGTGAGTCCCAGGGTGCGCGAGCGGTGAGGTGGCGTGCCGCCCAGGTCGCACTGATCGTCGCCGGTCTGCTGATCGCGCTGTACCCGTTCACGCTCGGCGCGTCGCCGACCATCAGCTGTCGTGGCGTGCCGATGAGCCCGGGGCAGACCTGCGCCAAGGCGGACGGATCGGCGATGGAAACCTACGAGAAGCGCGTCGCCAGTGCGAACGCCGCCAAGCCGATCATCGTGGTCGTCGGTCTCGGGGTGGCGGCATTCGGCATCGCCCTGCTGGTCGGCGGGCGCCGCCGATCGACCACCTCCTTCCCCGGAAACTGGTCACAAACCACACTGTGATGCGTTTCAAAACTGTTGTTTGCGCCCACTTTTCGGCGGGCGGCGGGCGGCGGGCGGCGGGCGGCAGGGGCGCTGGACCGGTGATCAAGCCAGCGTGAAGATGGTCTCGCCTCGTTCCGGCAGCGCCGCCGCGATCCGCTCACGATCCCGTTCGCCGAGATCGGGTAGGTCCTCGAGGCGGTACCACTCGACCGCGGTCGACTCCTCGTCGCCGACGCCGGCCTCGCCGGCGACGTAGCTGCAGCGGAAGGCCATCGACAAGAACTGACAGCGATCGCCGTTCGGGTACGTCTTCGGCGCGTCCGTGTGCAGCAGCGCGAGCCGTTCGACGCGTGCCTCGACGCAGGTCTCCTCCAAGATCTCGCGCTGGATGCAGGCGGCGGGCTGCTCGCCGGGCTCGACGATGCCGGCCGGCAGCGACCACCGGCCGTTGTCGCTGCGGCGGACCAGCAGCAGCTCCTGATCTGGCGCGGTCCCGCGGAGCACGACGCCGGAGACTCCGGGCAGGTAGAGCAACGCAGATCCGATGTGTTCGCGCAGGTCCAGGATGTATTGCGGTGTCGGCACGGCACCAGTCTCGCCGACCGGATCGCCTGACCGGATCGCCCACCCCTGACCACCTCCCCGAAAACTGGTCACAAACAACAACGACACGCCGACGGCAGTTGTTGTTAGCGCCCACTTTCCGGGGAGGTGGGACCGGACGCAGCAGGGTCAGACCTCGAGACCGAGGTGCAGTTCAGACCTCGGGATCGAGGCGCATCGGGCCGTAGACAAGGCGGTTCTCTTCGTACAGGCTGACGGCGCGGACCCCGGCCTCGAGCAGATCGGGGTACCACTCGCCGAGCCAGGTCTCCGCTTCGCCCTGGGTAGGAAAGGTCTTGTCGAGCCCGGTGTCTCGGAGCGCCGGGTCGCCCTTCCAGTGCCAGCTCATGTCTGGATTCTCCCGGACCCTCACGTGAGCCGCTTGGCCGGTGACGCCTTGCCGACCTGCGAGCTGTCGCGTTGGACGGCATCGCCGAGCGCCTCGTCGATCCCGGCCATCGTCTCCGCCGACAGCCTCTTGCCCGCCGCAACGACGTTCGCCTCGACCTGCTCGGGGCGGGAGCCGCCGGTGATGGCGGAGGCGACGTTGTCGTTCTGAAGCACCCACGCGACGGCCAGCTGCGCCATCGTCAGCCCCTCGTTCTCGGCCAGCGGCGCGAGCTTCTGCACCCGTGTCAGGAGCTCGTCGTTCTCGACCAGGTTCTTGATGAACACCGCACCGCCGCCGGCTTCATCGGTCGCTCGCGAACCCTCCGGGGGCGGCTGACCCGGCTGGTACTTACCGGTCAGCACGCCCTGGGCGATCGGGGAGAACACGATCTGGCTGATCCCGAGCTCCCGCGAGGTGGGTACGACCTCGTCCTCGATGATCCGGTACAACGCGCTGTACTGCGGCTGGTTCGACACGAAGGGAATCCGCAGCTCCCGCGCGAGCGCGTGGCCGGCTCGCAGCTGGTCCGGGGTCCACTCGCTGACCCCGATGTAGAGCGCCTTGCCGGCCCGGACGACGTCGGCGAAGGCCTCCATCGTCTCCTCCAGCGGCGTGAAGTGGTCGTAGCGGTGCGCCTGGTACAGATCGACATAGTCCGTACGCAGCCGCCTCAGTGAGTTGTCGATCGACTCACGAATGTGCTTGCGGGACAGGCCCGTGTCGTTGTGCGCCTTCTCACCGGTCGGGAAGTAGACCTTGGTGAAGATCTCAAGACCCTCGCGCCGTTCCCCGGCCAGCGCGTCGCCGAGGATCGACTCTGCCTTGCCGTTCGCGTACACGTCGGCGGTGTCGAAGGTCGTGATCCCGGCCTCCAGGGCGGCCCGGACGCACGCGGTCGCCCGATCGGCCTCGACCTGCGACCCATGGGTCACCCAGTTGCCGTAGCTGATCGCCGAGACCTTCAGACCGCTGTCACCCAGATAGCGGAACTCCAATGAACTCATCTCCCTGCAAAGATCCAGTGTCGGGTTGCTCACACGGTCCGCGCCTCGTCGCGCCTGACCGCCTTGCACAGTAACGCGGACGAAACAACGCACACACAATCCCTGTGGCACGATCCATCCTTCTGCTGGTCTCCGGTTGCCGATGTCGGCACCGCTCGGAGGGGCCGGCGAGCTGTACCCCGAGCGTGTGCAGGTCCAGCTCACCGCAGCTGCCAGGCCTGGTTCATCCACAGCCTCCAGGCCGGGCGCTGGCCAACCACTCGCTGCCGAGCCGCCCGCAACGTCCGATCCGTGACGTCCGATCATTCGATCTGCCACGCCCGCCCCCGCCGGCGTGGTGCAGCAACGGTCTGGCCAAGATCGCGGCGGGGCTTCGTTCCCAGTCTGGGAAGGATGGCTCCGGCTGGGGCAAGCTCGTCGACACCCAGTCACGCTGAGGCAAGCTGAACGGACAGGTCGGCTCGAACGGGCTGCTCACCTTCCGCGGCGCCGGCAGTTTCGCTCGGCCGTCGACGTACGCGGTGTTCAACTGCAGCGTTGCGCCGTTCCACAGAGCCAACGACTGAAGGGCAATCTCAGCGCCCGGCTCGCCGCAGCGCTGAACCGCACCACCCTGCTGTCCCGGGCTCACCAGCCGGACACGACCACGAAGCACTTCTGCACATCAGCGCGGACCAACCACTACGCCCGACTGGTGCACCGCTTCAGCGTCGGCGGCGAGGGCTACGCGTTCCCGTACGACGACGTCCATACGTCGGGCTGGAACGCCGAGGGTCGGGTCGTGCACGCCCACCGAAACTGCTCCGGATCGAGGCGGGCTGAGCGTGCTGGGCGACTGCTCTATCTGCGCGACCCGCCCGTCCCGGGAGCCCATCTTCGGGCGAGTACGACCTAGTTCGCGCGTCTAGCTTGTGCTGCGAAGCGGTTGCAAAAGTGCGCGAAGTTGATGCTGGGAGGCGGCGGGTTGATGCGAAATCGCCGGGAGCTGCTGCTGGGTGCGTAGTTGGCACCGACGCTGCGCGTCGGCGAGTGCAGGAGCGTTCGGTGAAACACGCTTTTCGTTTCACCGAACGCGACGAACGAGCTGACCTCCGGCGCAGCGGAGCGCGGAGCGAGGCTTGCCGAGCGACGCAACTAGATTCAGTACTCCTCGCCGCGCTTGATCCGGGCGGCCGGCATGCGGAAGCGACGGATCTGGATCGAGCGGTTCATGCCGTACATCAACAGCCCCTTAGGCGACGCCTTCGGCAGCCGCTCGGCCAAGACCTTCTTGAAGCCTCGCCACATCAAGAAGCAGTCGAACAGCACGAGCAGGATGAACGCGTACATCGCGATCGTGCTGATCAGGGCGATCCGGGGAACGGCGGTGCTGAGGAAGGTCAGCGCGAGGATGATGACCAGGGCAGGCAGCAGGAACTCACCGATGCTGAAGCGAGAGTCCACGTAGTCCCGCATCAGCGCCTTCTCCGGCACGGACTCGCGCGCGCTCATCGACTTGGCACGTTCGACCCGATTCTGCCGGGTGTTCTCGGCGCGCGCCTCCTTCTTCGTCAGCGTCCGGGTGACCCGGTTACGGCGGGCGTCCTCGGCCTCCTTGCGCGACGGCGTGGGGCGGCCCTTCTTCGGGGTGCTCGCGCCTCCACCGACTTCCTCGACCAACGGCGGCGTCGGCTCTGGTTCCTCGTCGGCGGCCGACCTACGCCCGAACAGTGCCACGATGTCCTCTCCTCAGATCGTCCCGCTCGACCGGCGACGGCAGGCGCCGCACATCAGGGGATCGGTCGGTGAACCCCGGAATTCTCTCAGGGGGTCGACCCAAAACGAAACTACTACCTGTGATGGGCTGTGTGAGCGTTTCGACCCGGGCATAGTCTGGACGTCTTGATGTCGCGTGGCACGGCCGAGGGCGGACGGCTCGTCGGAGTAGCTGCGCGCTCGTGACCGGAAGGACCAGCCACAGCTCATGGGCATCTTTCAACGCATGTCTTTGATCTTTCGCGCCAAGACCGACAAGGCCTTGGACAAGCTCGAGGATCCGCGGCAGACGCTCGACTACTCCTATCAGCGGCAGCTCGAGCTGCTCCAGAAGGTGCGTCGCGGAGTCGCCGATGTCGCCACCAGCCGCAAGCGGGTGGAGATCCAGGCCAACCAGCTCAACCTGCAGATCGACAAGCTCACCCAGCAGGCGCAGAAGGCGCTCGAGGTGGGCCGCGAGGACCTGGCCCGCGAGGCGTTGACTCGACGGTCCGGGCTGCAGCAGCAGATGGCCGATCTCCAGGCGCAGCACGCTCAGCTGCAGGGCGAGGAGGAGAAGCTCACTCGGGCCAGCCAGCGGCTGCAGGCCAAGGTCGACGCCTTCCGGACCCGCAAGGAGACCATCAAGGCGACCTACTCCGCGGCCGAGGCGCAGACCCGGATCAACGAGGCCTTCTCCGGCATCAGCGAGGAGATGGGCGACGTCGGGATGGCCATCCAGCGCGCCGAGGACAAGACCGCCCAGATGCAGGCCCGAGCCGGTGCCATCGACGAGCTGCTCGCCAGCGGTGCGCTGGACGATCCGACCGGGATGGCCAAGGATGACATCACCCTCGAGCTCGAGCAGCTGGCCTCGACGTCGGAGGTGGAGAACGAGCTGGCCCGGATGAAGGCTTCGCTAGGCGCCGGTTCGAGTGCAGCAGCCCCGGCGATCGAGAACCAGCCCTCGGGCCAAGGTGCGCCGAGCAGTCAGGCCACCCCGCAGGCTGCTCCCGCTCAGTCAGTCCCCCAGCAGCTGCCGCCCGGTCAGCCGCAGCCGGGCGGATATCAACCGCCTCAGCAGTACGAGCCCCAGTCCCAGCCGAATTCGGGGGAGCTGCGGTGATCGTACGCATTCTCGGTGAAGGACAGTGGCAGGTGGCATCTGCCGACGTCGCCGACCTCAACGAGCTCGACGCCGAGGTCGAGCGGGCGGTCGGCGCGGGCGACCAGGAAGAGCTCTCGGCGGCCTTGCAGCGGCTGCTCGGCGAGGTGCGGAGCAAGGGCACCCAGGTGCCCGACGACGATCTCCGCGACTCCGACCTGATCCTGCCGGCTTCCGACGCGACGATCGAGGACGTACGAGCCCTGCTGAATCCGGCCGGCGAGGGCCTGATCCCCGGCTGATCGGTGCCCTGATCCCGGCCCACCGAACCGGCAACCTCGAAACTGGGCGCAAACTGCTACTTCTCGGCTCTGAGAGATGCAGTTTGCGCCCACTTTCGTAGCGAGGTGGGCCGACGGCGGTCAGTCGCGTGAGGTCTCGCCGGGAAGGTCGAGCATCCGCTGCAGAGCTTCCTTCGCGTAGCGCTCTGTTTCGGGGTCCACCACGATCTGGTTCACGACCTCGCCGGCGACCAGGCTTTCCAGAGCCCAGACCAGATGGGGGAGATCGATCCGGTTCATCGTGGCGCAGTAGCAGACGTGCTGCTCGAGGAACGTGATCTGCTTGTCCGGGTAGTTGTTCGCCAGCCGCTTGACGAGATTCAGCTCGGTGCCGATGGCCCACTTCGAGCCGGCCGGCGCCTGCTCGATCGTCCGGATGATGAACTCCGTCGAGCCGATCAGATCGGCTTTCAGCACGACCTCGTGCTGGCACTCCGGATGGACGAGCACCTGGACGCCCGGGATCCTCGTGCGCACCTCGTCGACCGCCTCCGGGGTGAAGCGGCCGTGCACGGAACAATGGCCCTTCCACAGGATCACCTTGGCGGCACGCAGCTGGTCGGCGGTCAGACCGCCGCCCGGGCGACGCGGGTCGTAGACCACGCAGTCGTCGAGGCTCAGACCCAGCTCGAGCACCGCGGTGTTGCGACCGAGGTGCTGGTCGGGAAGGAACAACACCTTCTCGCCGCGCTGGAAGGCCCAGCGCAGGACCGCCTTGGCGTTCGAGGACGTACAGACCACGCCGTCGTTGCGGCCGCAGAACGCCTTGATGTCTGCGGAAGAGTTCATGTACGTCACGGGCACGGTCACGTCGGCCACCCCGGCGTCCGTCAGGGTGTCCCAGGCGTCCTCGACCTGGGCGAGCCGGGCCATGTCGGCCATCGAGCAACCGGCGGCGAGGTCGGGGAGGATCACCTTCTGGTCCGGCGACGTGAGGATGTCGGCGGACTCGGCCATGAAGTGCACGCCGCAGAAGACGATGAACTCCGCGTCGGGTCGCGCTGCGGCGTCCTTCGCCAGCTTGAACGAGTCGCCGGTCACGTCGGCGAACTGGATGACCTCGTCACGCTGGTAGTGGTGACCCAGCACGAACACGCGGTTGCCCAGGGTTTCCTTCGCCTTCCGGGCCCGCGCCACCAGACCGGGATCAGAGGCAGCGGGGAGATCTCCGGGGCACTCGACGCCTCGCTCGGAGTGCACGTCGGCCTGCGTTCCGAGGATGTACAGCGACAGGCTCCGCTTCCCAGGCGCGGTCGGCACCGTGGGTGAGGTGGTCGTCATCGGATCAGCGTAACCGTTTGCCCGCTCACGAGAACCGCCTCGACGGATGCTGGCGGCATGACGATGGTCACGCCGATCACGGGTCTGGAGCGCCTGCCACCGATCGCGCCCGCCACAGATCACGCAGCAGAGCGATCTCGGCCAGGTGGTGGATCGCCTCGCGATTGATGTGCAGCACCAGGGCGGCCATCGACAGCTCGCGATAGCCCTCTTCTCGGCACCGCTCCGCGAGTTGATCGGGCCCGAGTGAGCGGACGCCGTTGCGCCAGACCGCGTAACCGTCATCGAGCGCAGCGAGGCCCGCCGCAGCGGTGCCGGGATAGTCGTAATCCGGGTAGCTGATCGGCGGCCCGTCGAAGTACGTCGCACTCCGCGCTCCGAAGACACCGACGATGAGGTGCGACAGCCGCCACGCGATGGTGGTGACCGGAGCCGGATCGGGTTCGGGAAACGCGAAGTCCACGACAAAGGGGCCGGTGCCGACCTCGAGGTAGTGGCCGGTGCCGCGCGGTCGGATGTTCCAGCTGTCGGGCACCGGCTCCCAGAAGTACTCGGCGTCGCTCAAACCCTCGAGCCGCGGACGCGCCTGGTGCTGCCAGTGCCAGTCGAGCTGGTCGACCAGCTCGGTGGTCCAGTCCATCTGATCTGTCATGCCATCAGCCAATCGTGTCCCACTGACATTTTTCAGCTAGCCGTCCAGACTCCTGGGACCGGCCGTCCAGACTCCTCTGACCGGAACGCTGGCCGCAGACCGGGCTGGAATGATGCCGGACGTGCAGATCCTCGTCGCCAGCGACCGCATCGGGGCGTTGAGCTCGAGCCGAGCCGGTGAGGTGATCGCGTCCGGCTGGCCGGCCGCCAGCAGCCGGGTGGTGCCGGTGGGTGAGGCGGGGCGAGGCTTCGTGCAGGCGTACGCCGACGCGTGCGGCGTGGAGACCGACACGGTCGCCGACGAATCCGGCGTGGTGACGCTGGCCGCTGCCGACGAAGGGGCCGCGATGTCCTGGGAGCCGGCCACCGCACCGACCGAGCCGATTCCGTACGCCGCTTCGTCGTGGGCCTGGGGCGAGGCGCTGCGAGACGTGCTCGCGCGACGCCCGCCCGTGGTCTACGTCGACCTGGTCGGCCCGGTCGTGCACGACGCGGGAGCCGGAGCTCTTGCCGCGCTCGGGGCTTCGGCCGACGTCTCGCTGGACGATGGGGTCGTGCCGCTCTCCGGGCTCTCGCGACTCGAGCTGGCTCCCGTCCGCGCGCTGCTGGCCCATACCGAGTTGGCCCGTACCGAGTTGATCGGAGTCGTGCCCGAGGCGGAGCTGTCGGCACGGCTGCTCGGCTTGCGGGGGATCACGGCGCGGCGAGGTCGTGAGATCAACGAGGATCCAGCCACGATGCTGCGGATAGATGCCGCCCTGGAGCGGTTTGCGACCGTCGCCGGCGGCGCCGAGATCGCGGGCGCACCAGGCGCCGGCGCGTGCGGAGGGTTGGGCTTCCTCGTGCTGGCGCTGGGCGGCCGGCTGGTGACCGGGCCGAGCGTGACATTGAACACACTTCCGCGGCGGTTGCGGCCCGATCTGGTACTCACCGGCTGTGGCGTGTTCGACTTCGCGCACCGTGGCGGCGGCGTGGTCGCCGAGGTCGCCCGACTGGCGAGCGGTGTGCTCGCCCCGTGCGTCGTGCTCGCCGGCGAGGTGTACGTCGGTGCGCGAGAGATGCGCGCCCTGGGGATCGAGGCGGCGTACGCGGTCCGTCCCGAGAGCGGCCCGGCACCCGCAGGTGCGCCGGTGGATGCCTCGCCCGGCGAGGACGATCTCGCGACCCTCGCGCGTCGCGTCGCGCGGACCTGGAGCTGGTAGCGCCGAGGCCAGGCGGATGCAGGCTTGGGCTCACTGCCGTGCGGCTTTAGACTGTTGTCGACGGAATAGCGTCTGTCGGTCGGCGGTTGTCAATCGTTGACGCTCCACCCATCCGCGCACGCTCAACTCCACCCAGCTCAGGAGACAGATATGACGGCAACAGACCAGGGCACGGTCACCACTCCCATCGTCGACGGCATCGTCCTCACCGGTGAGGCCGCTTCCAAGGTCAAGGCGTTGCTCGACGGCGAGGGTCGCGACGACCTGGCCCTGCGCGTGGCCGTTCAGCCGGGCGGCTGCTCGGGTCTGCGCTACCAGCTGTTCTTCGACGAGCGCAATCTCGACGGTGACATCGTCAAGGATTTCGGCGGCGTGAACGTCGTCACCGACCGGATGAGCGCTCCGTATCTGATGGGCGCGACGATCGACTTCGTCGACACCATCGAGAAGCAGGGCTTCACGATCGACAACCCGAACGCCACCGGCTCCTGCGCCTGCGGCGACAGCTTCCACTGATCGGTCCGCGAACCGGGCCCGCAACGCCAACTGTTGGGCCCACCTGATCGCAACTCCCTGCCCCGACCGAGTCCCGGGGCAGGGAGTTTCGTTTTGCCTAGGGGCGGTGGCCGGGGTCGAGACAGGAAGAAATGTCAGAGCCGGTCCGTAGCGTGAGGGTCCTCGTACAACGACAAAGGGAGACCGTCATGGACATGAAGATCGAGCTCATCCTCGTCCCGGTGACCGACGTGGATCGGGCCCGGGATTTCTGGGCGGGCATCGGCTGGCACGTCGACTACGACAGCACGGTGAGCGAGGAGATCCGGTTCGTCCAGATCACACCACCCGGCTCGGCCTGCTCGATCGCTTTCGGCAAAGGAATCAGTCCGATGGCGCCCGGCAGCCTCGACGCGGTGCAACTCGTCATCCCCGACGCCGATGAAGCGCTGGCCATGCTCACCGAACGCGGCATCCAGGCCAACGGCGTGGCCGACCTCGGCTGGGGGCGCTTCGTGGACTTCCGGGACCCCGACGGCAACCACTTCACCCTGCAGCAGCTACCGCCGCGCCCGGAGTAGGGCACGGCTACCTCCAGCTGACGACGACGCCCGCGGGACTAGCTGATCCGGGCGATGACGAAGCGCGGGGGAGTTGCGTCGACCAGTCGCTGACCCCGCATCCGACACCAGGCGACCAGGTCGGCGGCCGCCGCCGGATCGTCGGCGAGCAGCTCGATCGTCGCGCCGATCTCGACGTCGGCGATCCGCCGGGCCAGCTCGATGATCGGTCGCGGACAGGCCATGCCCAGGCAGTCGACGGTGACGGTCGGCTCGCTCATCGGGCGCCTGACATGCTCATGGGGCGCCCAACGAGACTCGGATGCGATCCACGATCGGGGGTAGGGCGGCCAGCAGGGTGTCGACCTCGGCCTCGGTGGTGGTCCGGGTCAGTCCGATGCGGAGATTGCCGTGGGTGAGGGCGCCCATCGCGGACAAGACGTGGGACGGTGTCTCGCTGCTGGCACTGCAGGCGGAGCCACTGGAGACGGCGATCCCGGCCCGGTCGAGCTCCAGCGTCACAGTCTCGCCGTCGACGTACAAGACCGAGCAGGTCAGCAGGTGCGGCACCCGTCGGAGCGGGTCGCCGACCACGTCGACGTCGTTCACCCGCTCGGCGATGCCGACTCGGAGCCGGTCGATCAGAGCGTGCTGGCCGGCAGCGACCCGGTCTCGGTCCGCCAGCCAGGTCTCCAGGGCGACCGCCGCGGCGACGATCGCGGGCACGTCGGGCAAACCCGGCCAGCGGCCGTCCTGGTAGTCGTCGACCGGATAGGGCGCCCGCCACCGCGTACCCCGTCGGAGGACCAGGAAGCCGACCGAGACCGGTCCGCCGAACGCTCCGGCTGCCCCGGTCAGAACCGACCAGCCGACGTCCGGCGAGCTGAGCTCGAGCCGACCGAGTGCGCTCGTGGCATCCAGCACCAGTGGTACGTCCGCCCGCCGGCAGACCTCCGCAGCCGCCTCGAACGGTTGTCGGGTGCCGACCTCGTGGTTGGCCACCTGCAGGCAGGCCGCTGCGATCCCGGCGGCACCGACGTCGGCGGTCCACTGCTCCAGGTCCAGCTGCCCCAGTCCGTCCACCGGGACCGACACCCGCGTTCCGTACGTCTCCGCGGCGGCCAGGGTCGAGGAGTGCTCGATCGCCGAGGTCACGATCCCGCTCCCGACCCGGCGTCGTCCGCGGGCCAGACCAGCGATCGAGGCGTACGTCGACTGCACCCCGGAGCCGGTGAAGACCACCTCCTCAGGTCGGGCGCCGACCGACGCCGCGACGACCTCGCGAGCCCGGTCCAATGCCTGCGCGGCCAGCCGGCCGGGCCGATGCAGGCGTGCCGGGTCACCCCAGCCGGCGTCCTGCGCGGCCAGCCATGCGGCCCGGGCCTGCGGCAGCAGCGGCTCGCCCGACGACGCGTCCAGATACACCGGAACGCTGACCTCCGCCACACCCGAAACTTACGCCAGACCAAGCGGCGTCGCCCCGGTCGGCCTGCGTTAGTGTGTGCCTACGAGGTCGGTGGGCGATCATGATCGTTCGTCGTGCCCGTGAAGCTGCATCTCGATCAGACGCTGAACCAGAAAGGCTCGATGTGGGTGGCAACACTTCTCGGTCGGCAGGTCGGTCCTCGCGCCGCCTGCTGCTGGTGGGGCTGTCTCTAGCTGTCCTGGTGCTGGCCGGGTGCTCGGAGGCGGACATCCAGCAGTGGGAGCGGTTGGGGTATCCGCCACCTGCGGGTGACCGGACGCCCTACATCCAGAGCCTGTGGATCGGCGCCTGGATCGCCGCAGCATTCGTCGGGATCCTGGTCTGGGGCTTGATCGGCTGGGCAGCGCGGCGCTACAAGCGCAAGGACCCGAACTACATCCCGAAGCAGAATCGGTACAACCTCCCGATGGAGATCATGTACACGATTGTGCCGTTCATCATCATCGGCGTGCTCTTCTACTACACCATCG
Organism: uncultured Actinomycetota bacterium; assembly: GCA_963797165.1. Classification (GTDB taxonomy): domain Bacteria; phylum Actinomycetota; class Actinomycetes; order Propionibacteriales; family Propionibacteriaceae; genus Microlunatus. Next base: position 2,311,165 of record CAWCOM010000001.1, on the reverse strand, counting down.
TTGTCCAGCACAAGGTGCTGGCGACGGACCCGGCTCCGCAGCACACGATCGACGTCGTCGGGCAGAAGTGGTCGTGGACGTTCAACTACAAGGAAGCGGACAATCCCGAGGTAGGACAAGACGTCTGGGAGTCGGGCACGATCAACCGCTCGCCCGATCTCTACCTACCGGTCGGTCAGTCGATCCGCTTCAACCTCTCCTCCCCGGACGTGATCCACTCCTTCTGGATCCCGTCCTTCTATACCAAGCTCGACATCGTCCCGGGTCGTGACAACCACTTCTTCACGACGCCGACCACGATGGGCACGTTCCCGGGCAAGTGCGCCGAGCTGTGCGGGACGTACCACTCGGCCATGATCTTCAACGTCCACATCGTCAGCGAGGCCGACTACAACGCCTACCTGAAGACCCTGGTCGCCAAGGGTCAGATCGGCGAGGCGAAGGGTCCCAAGGACGCCAACTCGCCGGTGAACCCGAACCCGGAAGCGACCACAGCAAGTGAGGAGGGCACGGGATGACGACTCTCGAGCGTACGGCCACCCCCGCCGAGATAGCTCAGCCGACCCGGGCCCTCGGGACGAACATCTGGCGGTGGATGACCACCACCGACCACAAGGTGATCGGCCAGCTCTACTTCGTTACGTCGATCGGGTTCTTCCTGTTCGGCGGTGTGCTGGCCCTGTGCATCCGGGCGGAGCTGGCCCACCCAGGCCTGCAGTTCTTGTCGTACGAGGTCTACAACCAGTTCTTCACCATGCACGGCGCGATCATGCTGCTGCTGTTCGCGACGCCGCTGTTCGCCGGCTTCGCCAACGCGATCATGCCCTTACAAATCGGTTCGCCGGACGTCGCGTTCCCGCGGCTGAACATGTTCTCGTACTGGCTGTATCTTTTCGGCGGTCTGATGGCCTGCTCGGGCTTCCTCACTCCGGCGGGGGCGGCGAGCTTCGGCTGGTTCGCGTACGCACCGCTGAACGACGCCGTGAACTCTCCGGGCATCGGCTGCGACCTGTGGATCATGGGGTTCTACCTGGCCGGTCTCGGCACCATCCTCGGCGCGGTGAACTTCGTCACCACGATCCTCACCATGCGCGCTCCCGGGATGACCATGTTCCGGATGCCGATCTTCACCTGGAACATCCTGGTCACCTCGATCCTGGTGCTGATGGTGTTCCCGGTGTTCGCGGTCGCCTTGCTGGCGCTCGAAGCGGACCGTCAGCTCGGTGCCCATGTGTTCGACGCGGCGAACGGTGGGCCGATCTTGTGGCAGCACCTGTTCTGGTTCTTCGGGCATCCCGAGGTCTACATCATCGCGCTGCCCTTCTTCGGCATCATCACCGAAGTGCTACCGGTCTTCTCCAAGAAGCCGATCTTCGGTTACGTCGGCCTGGTCGGTGCGACGCTGATGATCGCAGCCTTGTCGATGGCGGTGTGGGCTCACCACATGTACGTCACCGGCGCGGTGAACCTGCCGTTCTTCTCGTTCATGACCTTCCTGATCGCTGTGCCGACCGGTGTGAAGTTCTTCAACTGGATAGGCACGATGTGGGGCGGGAACATATCCATGCAGACGCCCATGCTGTGGGCTGTCGGCTTCTTGACCACATTCCTGTTCGGCGGCATCACCGGCGTGATCTTGGCCAGCCCACCGTTGGACTTCCAGCTGTCTGACTCCTACTTCGTGGTGGCGCACTTCCACTACGTCGTGTTCGGCACGGTGGTGTTCGCGATGTTCGCCGGGTTCTACTTCTGGTGGCCGAAGTTCACCGGACGGATGCTCGACGAGAACCTGGGCAAGGTGCATTTCTGGATGCTGTTCATCGGCTTCCACACCACGTTCTTGGTGCAGCACTGGCTCGGCGTCGAGGGTATGCCGCGTCGGTACGCCGACTATCTGCCCAACGAGGGATTCACCACCCTGAACGAGATCTCCTCGGCGGGCGCGTTCATTCTCGGCCTCTCGATGTTGCCGTTCTTCTGGAACGTCGTGAAGTCCCGGAAGAATCCGATGGTGAACACCGACGACCCCTGGGGATGGGGCCGATCGCTTGGAGTGGGCGACCAGCTGCCCGCCGCCGCGGCACAACTTCACGTCGCTCCCGCGGATCCGGTCCGAGTCCCCGGCCTTCGATCTGCATCATCCCGAGGTGGCCGCGTCGGAGTACGAGGACAACACCACGCCATCGGGTCAGCTGCTCGACGCCGGCGATGACTCAGGACGGGCCGAGGAGCTGGTTGCCCGGACGAGGGGTGAGTCCGACGACCCGGCGGTCGCATACGAGGCCCATCACCCGAGTCAATCGCCAGAGCCTGGGGAAGGTGATCGTCAGTGAGGATCGAAGCGCGGATCTTCATCATCTTGACGGTCTTCTTCTTGGTGGTGACGCCGATCTACTGGTTCATCAGCCACGAGATCACGGGCACCGTCGCGCTGATCCTGACATTCTTCATGACCTTGATGCTGGCGGTATTCCTCAGCCTCGTCGCCCGCCGGATCGATGAGCGTCCGGAGGACCGCAAGGACGGCGAGATCGCCGAGGGTGCGGGCGAGCTCGGCTTCTTCCCGCCTCGGTCCATCTGGCCACTCGCTGCCGCGGCGGTCATCGTGCTGGTGGCCCTCGGCCCCGTCTTCGGCTGGTGGCTGCTGTTCCTCGGCGCCGCTTTCGGTTCTGTCGCGTTGACCGGCTGGGTGTACGAGTTCTACCGCGGAGACCACGCGCACTAGCCCCTTTTTTTGGCGCGGGGCTCGCGCAGATGTGCTGGGAGTCCGCGCTCGGACGGCACCTCACGAAACGGAAAAGCGTGTTTCGCTCGGCACCGCCCGAACGCGGACGCACGGTCCGACGCTCGCGCCGCGCTTGTCGGCTGGCGCTCGGTGCAAGGCGCTGCCTCTGACGTGCGGCTCCATGCCCTGAGCCTGTCAAATGTTGGCGTCGTTATGTGCCCTGAGCCTGTCGAAGGGCATCTCCACCTGCTCACCCACCACTGCGCTGCGAGCGTCGGACCGCACGTTCCCGCTCGGTGCTGCGTCGAACGAATCGCGCAAGGCGATGCTCATGCCAGGTGGTCCGCGTTCGTGAGGCGTATCGCCGAGCGGGAACTTTCTGTGCATCTGCGCGAGCAGCGCACAATAGAGAAATGTGCCGCAACATTCGCCAGCTCCACAACTTCGAGCCGCCTGCCACCAGTCGTGAGGTGCACGAGGCCGCGCTGCAGTACGTCCGCAAGGTCGCCGGGACGACCAAGCCGTCGAAGGCCAACGAGGAAGCGTTCGAGGAGGCCGTACACGCCGTCGCGCACGCTACCCAGCACCTGCTGGATCATCTGAGCACGACTGCTCCGCCGAAGAATCGCGAGGAGGAGGCTTTGAAGGCCCGGGCCCGAGCCGCGAAGCGTTACGCCACCGCCTGACGCTCGATGAATCGAGAGATCCTGCGGTACGCGGCCTTCACGGTCGACGGCCAGGGCGGAAATCCGGCCGGGATCGTGCTCGACGCCACCGGCATGACGGACGCTGAGATGCTCGCCGTCGCCGCCGAGATCGGCTACTCGGAGACGGCGTTCCTGCTGACGCGTCCCGGCGAGGAGGGGACGTACGACGTCCGCTACTTCGCACCTGAGCAGGAGGTGCCCTTCTGCGGCCACGCGACGATCGCCACCGGCGTGGCCCTGGCTGAGCGGGGTGCCCCGGCCGATCTCACGTTTCACACACCGGCGGGCGAGGTGGCCCTCCGGACGTCGCGAGATGTCGACGGCCCGGTCGCCGAGCTCACCAGCATTGCGCCGACGGTCCGCGAGCCAGCCCCCGCGCTTGTCGAGGCAGCACTCGCGGCTTTGCACTGGTCGGCCGACCAGCTCGATCCCGGCTACCCGGTGGCGATCGCCAACGCCGGCGCCAACCACCTCGTCCTGGTCGTCCGGAGCCGGCAGCGGCTGGCCGATCTCGCGTACGATTTCGGCACCCTCGCCGCGCTGATGCGCGAGCACGACCTGATCACGCTGCAGCTGGTCTGGCCCGAGTCCCCACTGCTCTTCCACGCCCGCGACCCCTTCCCACCGGGCGGGGTCGTCGAGGACCCCGCGACCGGCGCCGCGGCGGCCGCATTCGGCGGCTATCTGCGCTGCTACGGACTCCTCGACCAGACGGCGACCTTCACCATCCGGCAGGGTGAGGACATGGGTCGGCCGAGCCTGTTGACGGTCGAGCTGGTCGCCGATGAGCCCGGTGTGCGAGTTCGCGGTTACGCTGCGGCGCTGACCAGCGCTCCGTAGACGCCCCGTTCAGGTCGAGTCCGAGCATGATCAGGGATCTACGGAGCGCTCGTCAGCGCCGGCTCAGTTCGCCCTCTTCCGTCTGGTCCACAGCATCAGGCCGCTGCCGCCGACCAGCAGGGCCAATCCGACACCGACGACGGCCAGGGCCGGTCCACCGGTGTTCGGCAGATTCGGCTCGTTGGGCTCGATTGGCTTGGGTGGGGTGTTGTGGTCGGTCGTGCACTCGCTCGGGCAGGTACCACCATTGCCGGGCGTCGCGACGTTCGTCACCGTGACGTCCCAGGCGTCTTCGTCGAGTCGCACCTGATAGGTGAGCGTTGCCGACTCACCGGGACCGAGGTCAGGAATCTCCCAGGTCAGCGTGGTGCCAGCGAGCGTTGCGTCGTCGGGCACCGCGACCAGTGTCCCGTGGTCCAGGACGTCGCTCAGATCGTCGGTAGCCGTGGCCCCGCTCAGCGTCGCGTTGTCCGACGTGTTCGTGGCCGTCAACGTGTAGTCGATGGTGCTGCCCGGCTGCACGGTCGAGCCAGAGGAGGGACTGCTGGTCTTGGTGAGCTCCCACGCCGGTGTGTAGTGCACCGTGTCGCACTCGTCATCGTCCGCCGCCGCCGCGAGAGCCGCCGCGCGCACGGCTGGTTCCTCCGGCTCCGGACAGGTCTCGCTACCCGTGCCGGTGACGACGTTGGCCAGGGTGACGCCGTACGCGTCGTCGTTGACCTGCACCGTGTAGGTCACGGTCGCGACGTCGGAGAGGGTCGGGATGGTCCAGGTCATGGCGTTGCCCGACACGAGTGCGGTTCCGGTGCTGGCGGTCGGGCCGTCGATGAGGACCGCGTTGTTCAGCACGTCGCTGAGGTCGTCGGTGACGGTCAGGTTCGTCGGATCCACGCCGCTGACCTTCGTGGCGGTCACCGTGTACTCGATGGTGTCACCTGGGTTCACCGTCGCGCCCGTCTCCGGGTTACTGGTCTTGGCCAGTCGCCACACCGGCGCGACGTCGTCGTTGTTGATCGTGCAAATTACGTCCTCACCGAGAGCAACGGTGACCATGCTTCCTTCGAGGGTGCCGCCGTTGCACGACCAGGCGCCCGCGGTGTAGTTCGGTGGTCCGTCGGCCTCGGCCAGGTCGTAGTCACCGATCCGCACGGCTACGTCGGTGACCGCGGGGTCGTCGACCGGACCGCTGATCCCGGTGGTCGGGCCGGCGGCGGTCAGCGTCCAATCGGTCGGTTCGGCGGTTCCGCCGTTGTCGTTGGTGACGGTCTTGACCAGCGTCAGGTGTCGGTTGCTGTGCGGTGTTGGTGATCGTGCAGGTGACGTCGCCGCCGCTGGGCACGGTGACCACGGCGCCGGTGACCTGGGCGCCCTCGCCGCAGCTCCAGTCGCCGGCGGTGTAGCCGGCCGGACCCGACTCCGGAAAGCGTGTAGTCGCCGGCGTCCACGGCGGCGTCGGTGACTGCGGGGTCGCCGGTCGCGCCCGGATGGAGTCGGTGCCGCGGCGTCAGCGTCCAGTCGGTCGCGCGGTGGTGGCGCCGGTGTCGCCGTTGTCAACGGTCTTGACCAGGGTGAGCCGGGCCGGCTGGTCGTCGTTGTTGATCGTGCAGGTGACGTCGTCGCCCAGCGCCACCGTGACCGTTGTCCCGGTGAGGCCGCTCGGTGCAGGATCCAGGGACCGGCGGTGTAGCCGGTGGGTCCGTCGGCCTCGGACAGGTCGTAGGCGCCGATCGCGACCGGTACCTCGGTAACGGCCGGGTCGCCGACGGTCCGGTGATGCCGGTGGTCGGCCCGTCCGCGGTCAGGGTCCAGTCGGTCGGCCTCGGCGGTGCCGCCGTTGTCGTTGGTGACCGTCTTGACCAGGGTCAGGTGCGCCCGCTGTGCGGTGTTGGTGATGGTGCAGGTCGCGTGGTCGCCAAGGGCCAGGGTCACCGAGGTGGCCGTGCTGGCGGCGCCTCCGGTGCAGACCCAGTCGGAGGCGGTGTAGCCGGCCGGGCCGGCTCTCGGACAGTGCGTACGTCCCGACGATCGCGTCGGCGTCGGTCACCGGCCCGTGCTGCCGGTGGCGCCGGTGATCGTGGATGTGCCGTTCACCGCGGTCAGCGTCCATTCGGTGGCCGCGGTGGTGGCGCCGGTGTCGCCGTTGTCACGACCTTTACCAGGGTCAGCTGGTCGGCGCGATTGCGGTGTTGGTGATCGTGCAGACGCGTCGTTGCCGGCGGCGATGGTGACGCTGGCCGTCGGTGAAGGTGGCGCCGCGCAGGACCAGTCGCTGGCGTGTAGCCGCCGGTCCGCCGGACTCGGACAGGTTCGTACTTGCCGACCTGAACGGCCTGGTTGGTGATCTGGGCGGAGTTGCCGGGACCGGTGATGGTGCCGCCGCCGTGGGTCGGCCGTCAGGGTCCAGTTGGCCGGCTCGCCGGTGCCGCCCGTGTCCCGTTGTTCACGTTCTTGACCAGGGTCAGGTTCGGCTGGATGATCGGTGTTGGTGATGGTGCAGGTGACGTCGCCACCGCTGGGCACGATAACCGTGGCACCGTCGAGGGTGCCGCCGCCGCAGTCCCAGTCGCACGCGGTGTAGCCGCCGGGGCCGGACTCCGACAGGGCGTACGCGCCCGCGTCCACCGTCTGGTTCGACGACTGTCGACCGAGTCTCCGGTTCCGCTGATGGCAGTCGGTCCGTCTGCTGTCAGGGTCCAGTCGGCTTCGGTCGCCGTTGCGCCCGTGGTGCCGTTGTCGACGACCTTGACCAGGGTCAGGTCGGCCGGTTGTCGTTGTTGTCGATCGTGCAGGTGACATCGTCGCCGACGCCTACGCTGGACGCGCGCGCCATCCTGGGTACCCGCCGGTGCAGGACCAGGCACTGGGGTGTAGCCGCCAGGACCGCCGACTCGGCGAGGTGTACGTCCCCGGCTCCACCGGTCAGCGGTGACAGCCGCGCTGTCGGTGGGGCCGGAGATGCCAGTCGTCGGCCCGCCGGTCGCGTCAGCGTCCAGTCGGTGGCCTCGGCCGTGCCCGCCGTTGTCGTTGGTCACGGTCTTGACCAGGGTGAGGTGGGCCTGGGCGGCGGTGTTGGTGATCTCGCAGGTCACGTCACCGCCGTTCGGCACGGTGACGGTAGCACCGGCCAGGGTTCCGCCGGTGCAGGACCATGGGCTCCGCATGTAACCAGGAAGAAGCGTCTCGCTGAGAGTGTAGTTCCCGGCTGGGACGACCTGATCGGTGACATCCGGGCTGTTGCCCGGACCGGCGACGGTAGCCGCAGGCCCGGTCGCGGTCAGGGTGAAGTCAGCCGGTTCGGCGGTCGCTCCGGTCGTGCCGTTCTCCACGTGCTTGATCAGTGTCAGCCGAGCGGGCCTGTCCTGGTTGGTGAAGTAGCAGGTGGCCTGCTGACCCGGTTCGAGCTCTATATCGGTGGCGGGTCGGCGAGGATCGATGACGGCACACTCGGTGGATACCAACTGGTAGCCGTCTGGTCCGCCGGACTCGGAGAGCGCGTAGGTCACGCCCGGGCGCACGTTCACGGGCACGGCATTGGCGACATCCGCGCCGGTCTGGGTCACGGTCGGCAGACCGGGCGGGAAGTCCCCGGTGGGTGTGGCGTGCAGCTGCCAGTCGGACGGAACGGCGGTGCCGCCGAAGTCGTTGTTGACCTCCTTCACCAGGGCGAGGCTGGCCGTTTGATTCACGGCCGTGCAGCGGACGTACCGACCGAAGGGCACGATCACGCCGCCGTTCAGACCGTCCGCGAAGCCGGGGATGACTGTGTTGCCGTCGGCGCTGAGCTCCTGGCAGTTCCAGCTGCCGGAGGAGTTCGGGATCAAGGCAGCGTTCGGGTCGACGAACTGCTGGTACTCAGGATGGACGTCATTCTCGCTCAGGGTATAGCGGACTCCGGCGGTTACCAGGTCGTTGACTCCGGTGCTGCCGCTCAAAACCGGGCCGGTAGGTGGTGTCGCCGTCAACGTCCAGTCGGCCGCGGGCGGTGGGTCGATGCCACCCTCGACAGTCTTGGCAAGCTGCAGGCGGGTGGTGCAGGAGACCGTGTTCGTGATCGTGTAGTTGTTGACGCCGGCGTTCAGGGTCTGGCTGTTAGGAAGGGCGAGATTGACCGTTGCGCCGTTCGGTCGGTGAGCAGTCGGCTGGTGACCTGGCACAGGGGCAGCACGGCGACGGCCTCCTCGTTGACCGTGACTTGGTCGCCCTGTCGGAACCCTGAGATCTCGTTGTCCCACTCGCGGGGCACCGCGTTGAGCAGCGCCGCGGCCACGAGCCCGGTCGGCTGTTCGCCCTGGTTGTACAGCGTCCCGTTGACGTTCCAGCGCTTGTGCAGGATCACCGAGGCCAGCGGCTGAGGCGGCACGTTGTACACGACGCAGCTCACCGGATAGGTGGAGGCGGCGGTGACAGTGAAGCCGGTCGCGCCACTGTTCGTCGCGGGCACGCTGGCGCCCGTGTCGACCCGGGTGCAGGTGGCGTTGTTGCCGTTGATCATGTGCAGGGTGTAGCCGGACTGCAGAGTCTCGTTCAGCGTGACCGGGCCGGTCGTGGTGCCAGCGGCGAAGGTGAGCGGGAAGTTGGCGGCGCCGGTGCCGCCGGCGGTCACGCGAGCATTTGGACTGTCGAACGTGATGCCGGTCGACCCGGTGCCGGTGAAGGTCCAGCCGCCCTGCGGCACCGCTCCGGCGGTCGAGTTGGCGGGCGTGCCGACCGGCACCACCTGCTTCACAACGCTGATGGAACCGACGCAGTTCCCCAGAGCGAGCGCACGGAGCGCGTCGCCGGCCGCCGCGTAGTTGTTGGTCTGGTAGTAGTCGGAGTTGAGGTCCGGGCCGGAGATCGACCGGAGGTTCTGGCCGCTGCCGGTGTTGCCGACGCCATCGCCGACTCCGAACGCGATCACCTTGGTGTTCTTGGCCTTGATGGCGTTGGCGGAGAAGATGCCGTTCTCCACCTCGCGGAACCGGGTCCGGCTGCCAGGACCTTCAGCGGGGCTGTTGTACTGCGTTGGGTTGCCATCGGTGATCACGACGGCGACATCGAAGGCGGCCGTCGACTGGGCGACCTGGTAGAGGCCGCGATCCCAGTTGGTTCCACCGACAGCCTGCGCCGGGTCGCGTGTAATTGGTGATCTTGTTCTTCACCGTGGTGGCCCCAGCCGCGGTGGAAACCGACGTCAGGCCGAGCGTGTCGCCGGTCGAGGCCGGGGCGTTGGTGGCAAACGTGAAGGTGCCGACCTGCGATGGCGTGCCGGTCAGGGAGTCGACGAAGCCGTTCGCCGCGGCCTTGAGCTGAAGTAGCTGGGCGTTGGTGACCGAATTGGAGAAGTCCAGCACCAGGGCGACGTTGATACCGCACTTCGCCGGGAACGACGGGATTGTTTCGGGAGTTCTGCCAGATGCCTCCGGACGCCAGGTTGTTGTCGAGGCCCGTGGACAGCATGAAGCCGTTGTTGCCCGTGGCCGTCGATAGGCAGGTGCTGCCGGCGCGGAGTTGCGTGCAGGTCTGGAAGCGGTAGGGATTGGAGCTGATCGGGTTGTTTGTGGTGCCGTCGAGGCCAAGGCTTGGGTTCGTGTAGTTCGTTCCCGGTGCACTGATCTGGCGCACCCAGAACTGGCGGTCGCGGTTGGCGCCCGCTGGCTGTCCGCCTTGGGCAGCCTGCGTGTTCGGCACCGTGACCGAGCAGTCGCCGTCGGCTGTCGGAGGTGCACGTGAACGCGGCGGTAGTTCCCGTCGGCGGTGTCGTAGAACCCGAGCTGAACTCCGGCCAGCGAGCTCACGGCCGTCGTGCCGGTGCGGGTGCCGCCGACCTTGACCGAGATGACGGCGTCGTTACCGGTGGCCGGCGGCACCACTTGCGCTGTGACGCCGCCCTCTGCGGCCTGGGTGCTCGGCGTCGGCGACGGGCTGTCGGTCTCGGACGGCTTAGTGGTCGGATCGTCGGCCGACTCGGAGGGCTTCGGTGACGGATCCTCCGAAGTCTGATCATCCGACGGACTCGCGCTGGGTTCAGCGCTCTTCTCGTCGCCGTCCTTCTGACTCGCCGACTCGCTGGGGGTCTCGGCCGGATCGGCATTGCCGTCGGCCGCATCAGCCTGGTCCGCCGCCTTGTCGTCGAGCCTTCTTCGCCTCCGGGTCGCGGTGTCCGAGGCGCTGGGCGTCGGAGCGGCGTACGCAGCCATCGGCCCGAGCAGGCCGAAGATGCTGACCACGAACGCGACCAGGATGAACAGCGAGCGCTTCGGCGGACGACGCCGATCGCCGGGGCGAGACGACATCCAGGGACCCTTCTCGTAGGGCCCTACCCCCGCGGGGCACCTGAGTTTACGAGGTCAACGTAACGGATCGTGATCAACTTGCGATAGACACACCGGCGAAATTCCGCCGGATTTCGGTAAGCCATGTCAAAATCGCGCGCGGCGAACGCCCAGATCAGCGCTCGAGTCGACCTCGACGACGCGAGATCAGCAGTGCGCCAAGCCCTCCGATCACGGCTAGACCACCAGCGATGATCAGCGGCAACGAGACGTCCGACCCGGTGTTCGGCAGCTTCGGCGGAACGGTCGGGGGCGTGGTTGTCGGTGGTGTCGTCGGCGGAGTCTTGACGGTGTTGGTCAGCTTCAGAGCGACGGTCTGCTGCGACGTGATGGTGATCGTCGCGGTCTTGCCGTCGGCGGAGATCGTGACGCCGTCCGTAGGTGCCCAGGTGTAGCCGTCCCAGTCGACTCCGTCGGGCAGGTTCGTCGGCTCGGCCTCAGTCAGCTGGACGACCGTCCCCGGCGGCAGTTCCACCGGATCGGACACCTCGCCGCCACGAACGGAGATGGTCCCGGACTGGCCGCCACCCTTGGTCTTCCAGGCGACGTTGAACGACACGTCACGGGCGGCGGCGATCGCCGCGTCGTCACCGGTCAGCAGCTTCTCCACCGTGAAAGACCCAGGCAACGCCAGCTTGTCGGTGACCCGGAACGTCGTGGTCCGGCCGCTGTTCGCAGTGATCAGCTGGGTCGCCGACGGGTCGTAGGTGATCTTGTCGTACTTGGCGGCGTCCCGCTCGGCGATGGTGATCTTGGTGCCAATGGGGATCTGCTGTCGATCGGCCTCTGCCGGTGCGGTCTTGCCGGCCTCGACCTTGATCGGTGTCTGCTCGATCGAGTCGAGGACGTCGTCACCACGGAAGTCGGTCGCAGCCTTTACGTTGAACGTGAACGTCTGCCCGTCGGCTGGTTGGCCGCCCGTCTCGTCGATCAGCTTCTGGATCGCGAACGTGCCGGTCGCGTTGAAGCCCGCGTCGATCGTGTGGTCGTTGTGACCGGGGTCGCCGACCGTGACCGGCGCCCGACCGTTGGCCGGGTCCGGATTGGAGTCGTTGTTGATCGCCGCGCCCTTGGCCTCCTGCTTGGTGAAGTCCAGATCGTCCCAGGTCAGTCCGGCGAAGCCAGGGTTGTCGGCATTCGGCCCGTGCAGCTGGACGTCGCCCGCGCCCTTACCGAACACCACGACGTACGACCCGTCCGGGTCGAAGCCGTCGATCTTCGGATCGTCACTGCGGAAGTAGTACTCTCCGTTCGCGTCGGTCTCGGTAGACGCGAGAGCTTTGCCACTGGGTTGCCCGTCGTCGGCAGCAAACAGTTGGACGACCGCACCTTCGATCGCAGGCTAGTCGGCATCCTGGCGACCGTTGAAGTCCGCGTCCAGCCAGACCCGGTTGCCGATCTCCACCGGCGCTTCGCGGGTCAGCAGGGCGACGGCACCCAGGCCACCGCCCTTCTGGAAGAAGGGATCGTCGGGTCTGTCTCCGGCACCGGGATCGCGCGTGTGCTCGTACCCGCGTTCGGGCGTCCCGTCGTCGAGGGAGAACCAGGTGGTGCCGGTGAGCCGGACCGCATCCAGCGGGTCCATTGCCGTCGATGCCACCTCCGGGACTCCCGCGTACGTCGCGACCGAGCCGAGAGTGTTCTCGTAGTGGTTCGTGCCCTGACCCAAGTTGTTCCGGTCGTTGAAGAATTCGCGGCCGCCCGGCCCCTGGTCTACGGTGTCGGATGCACCGGTACGGTCGCCGACGGATCCGTTGTTCTCGAGCGTGAATCGGTTGGCTCCGTCGCCACCGGGTGCGGCGAGCAGCAAATCGCCGCTGGAGACCGTCTGGTAATAGCGGTTGTCGTCGTCGTCTCCGCCGCCCGGCGGGGGTTCGGAGCCCCACTGTCGGTTGCCGCCCTGCACACTGGTCCGGTCGACGAAACCGATGTTCATGAAGCCGTTGGAGTCGAACGCGATGGTGCCGAGAATCGGCTGCGGGTAGGTCTGCACCCAGCCCCAGTTGGTGCTGAATCCCACCGACTGGGAGTCGTCGTCTCCCCAGTACCACTCATCGCTCCAGCTGTTCCAGCGCAGCACCTGAGCTGGCGGCTTGTTCCCCGGATCGCCGTCCCCCAGTTGGCCATGGCGTTGCCCTTGACGTAGACGAGCGAGCCGGTCAGCTCGTTACGCCAGTCCGGCGTCCCGTTCTCGGCGGATGCGACCGTGGTCGAGACGACATGGAAGCTGCCGCCGTTCTTGCTCCCGGGGTCGGCGCCGTCGCCGTCGGTGTCGACGTAGCCCACGTAAAGGCGGTCTCGATGGACTGAGACGGCCCACGGGCGCTGATCGTCGTCCAGCGTCGAGGCGAGATTCACCTTGGTCGCCGACGTCGGCTTGGCACCGCCGCTCACGTCCAGCGCGTAGACGTTCTTGTCCTTCAGGTTGACAAAGAACAGCGAGTCGCCGTCCTCACTCGTCGCGACACCACCGATGCCGACCTTGCCTGCGTTGCGGAACGCGTCCTCGTCGCGGGTCAGGCCGTTGGGAGCGCGGAGTCCTCGGTCGGACGGCACCGTCCCGACATCGACGCCGGCCAGGCTGTTGACGTCCAGCCATTCCTGCACCGAGCCGGTGGCCGGGTCGTTGAGTGCTCCGGCGCCGTCGAGCACGTCGGTGACCTTGTAGATGCTGCCGATGCCGAGCGGGCCGAGATCGGAGATCCGCTTGTAGTTGGCTGCGACGTACGCATCGTTCTGTGGGCGGTCGAATGCGACCCCCCACACGGATCCGACTTGCTCGTACGTCGCCAGGTTCACTCGGGACGGGAAGTCCGGTGCCTCGTTGTTCGGCACGACCCATGGGGTCGCCGCGACGGCGGGAAGATCGGCAGCATCGTCGCGGGTTCGGAGTCCGGCGTATTGGATGCCGACGATGATGGGCGCGTCGTGTGCGGCGTAGTCCTCGGGATCCAGCACGCCGAAGTCGACGTTCTCCGCACCGGCGGTGGTGAACCGCACACTGGTGCCGTTGTCGTCACCGTGGAAGGAAGACTGGTAGTCGCCGGGCAGAGCATTGTCGTCACCGGGCCGCTGGGCGTCGTCGAACTCGATTCGCAGGGGAGTTCCGTCCGCGGCTGAGTCGGTGTCGATGCTGTACGTCCCGTCAGTCCCGGTGGTGTCTTCACCGACGACATTGTTGTGGGCGTCGTACGCGACGACATGGATACCGGACATCGGCAGATCGGTCTGCACACCTTCGTCCGTGTTGCCCGCATCCCGGGCGCCGTCGCCGTCGAAGTCGCGGAACACGCTGCCGGATACCGACCCGGCAGCAGCCTGCGCGGCCGGGACCGGAGCCGCGAAGACCGCGACCAGGCCGAGGAACAGGGCAGCAGAAATCGCAGCGGCGCTGCGGCGAGGTCCTCGACGACCGTCGGTACGCACAGGCAATCTCCCCCGAGATCTGAGCTGGTCCGACCGGCTTGTTTACCGATCTGTGACTCAGGGAAGGCACAGCAAAGCGCAACTCTTGTAAACCGCGCGTGACCTGCGCGGATGCCTTCCGGCGCTACCCGGCCCGGATCCGCTGACTCACCTAGAATTCCCACCATGGCACTTCGGCGCGCGGCACTCCTGGCCGCGGCTGCCGTTACGGTGCTGATAGTCGGTGCGTGCTCGGACTCCGTGCCGACCCCGAAGAGCGGGCCGACACCGACAAGTGAGCCGACGTCGAAGAGTGCGCTGGTCCGGGTGCCGACCGACGTGGCCACTCTCCAGGAGGCGGCCGGTCGCGTGGCCGCGGGTGGTGTCATCGAGGTCGAGCCGGGGACGTACGAACAGAGCGTCACGATCTCGACACCCGATGTCACGATCCGCGGCACCGACCGCAATTCCACCATCATCGACGGCGACGGCAGCCGGCCGTACGGCGTGGTCGGCATCGCCGACGGGATTCGGGTGCAGAACCTCACCGTGCGCAACCCCACGTTCTACGGGGTCCTGATCACCGGGCTGCACGACGCCGGTGGACCGCGGGCCAACAACGGCGACGCGTACGAACCGTTCGACCCGGCGAGGTTCCCACCCGTCCAGCGGTTCTCGATCTCCTACGTCACGGCCCACAACAACGGTCTGTACGGGATCTATGCGTTCGACGCCCAGCACGGCGTGATCGCCGACTCCTACGCCTCCGGCTCCGCGGACAGCGGCTTCTACGTCGGCCAGTGCAGGCAGTGCGACATCCTGGTGCAGGGCAACGTCGCCGAACGCAATGCCGTCGGGTTCGAGAACGCCAACGCCTCGGCCCCTCACCATCGTGGGTAACCGGTTCAGCAGCAATCGGGTGGGCCTGACGCTGCTGTCGAACTACCAGGAGGCGTTCCGGCCGGAGAAGGGCAACGTCGTCGCGGGCAACGTGATCAGCGACAACACCGCAACCGACTCGCCGGCGCAGGCCGACGGCGGCTACGGCACCGATATCGGCATCGCCGGTGGGGTGGACAACCGGATCAGTCGCAACCGGATCGAGCACAACCCTCGCGCGGGTGTGCTGCTCGCCAACACCGAGGACCTGCCGGCCACCGGCAACCGTTTCGAGGCCAACCGGTTCGCCGCGAACGGCGTCGACCTGGCCAACATCTCCGCCGACCGAGCACCCGCCAGCGATACATGCATGCAGCCGTCGGCAACGACGCTGCCCGACGACCTGGCCGCTCAGCTGAGCAAGGGATGCGCTGGCGCGTCCGAGACGATCAGGTTGGTGGCGATCGACGGTGACCGGCTGCCCTCGGTCTCGGTTCCGGACGGAGCGAACTTTCATCGATCGTCGCCCCGCGGCGCGCGCTGTCGGTCCGGTGGCAGCAGCAAGGGTTCCGCGGGGTGGCCAACTCTCAGCCGGGCGTTGCTCGGAATGTCGTCGGTTATCTCGACGGCATCGTGATCCCGAGGACTCAGGCCGAGCTCGACACCGGCGTCTGGATTCCCGACGGGTCGGCGCAGCACGGGACGATCTGCGTACTGCGTCGGCTCCGGGTCGACGTCGACCGGTTCCGCGGTGAGACCGCCCGACGCCAGGACGAGATCATCGGGCGACACCGGTCGGACGGTTCGCCGCTCTCCGGCGGCGGTCCGATGGCCCAGGTGGATCTGCAGGCGAAAACGGTCGACGGGAGATACCTGACCCCGGCCCGATCCCACCCCCGGGCGGCCCACCCGTCGTTCACGGGAAGCACGACCATGCTTCGCGGCAGCTACACGTTCGGCGAGAGCACCGGGTCGCGTGGACTGCTGTTCCGGTGCTTCCAGCGCGATCTCGACACCTTCATCCGCACCCAGCAGCGGCTCGACGAGGTCGACGATCTGGTGGGTTATGCGAGGCTCACCGCCACCGGCAGCTTTCTGGTGCTGCCCGGATTCGACACCCACCGACCGCTGGGTTCGAGCCTGTTCGCGTGATGGGGTCGCTCATCGCCTACAAGCTCGGGGCTCACCAGCTCGCGTGCAGCGGTCGGCCCTCCTCGTAGCCCGACCCGGACTGCACGCCGACCAGGGCGAGCTCGTGGAACTCGTCGAGGTTCGCGGCGCCCGCGTAGGTGAAGCTGCTGCGTACCCCGGCGACGATCGAGTCGATCAGGTCCTCGACGCTCGGCCGCTCGGGATCGAGGTACATCCGCGACGAGGAGATACCTTCCTCGAACAATGCCGCCCGCGCGCGATCGAAACCGCTGGAGTCCTTGGTCCGCATCTTCACCGCGCGGGCCGATGCCATCCCGTACGACTCCTTGTACATCCGACCCTGCGCATCGGTCAGCAGGTTGCCTGTGCTCTCGTACGTCCCCGCGAACCACGAGCCGATCATCACCGAGCCGGCCCCGGCAGCGAGCGCCAGTGCGACATCTCGCGGGTAACGCACGCCACCATCGGCCCAGATCGACCTGCCGAGCTCGCGGGCCGCGGTCGCACACTCGAGCACGGCACTGAACTGGGGCCGGCCGACCCCGGTCATCATCCGCGTCGTACACATCGCGCCCGGCCCGACCCCGACCTTGATCACGTCGGCACCCGCCTCGACGAGGTCGGTCACTCCGTCGGCCGACACGACATTGCCCGCCACCAGTGGCACCCGGCGCCCGCCGGACTCGGCCAGCCGGTCCCGCACCTCCCGGACCGCCTTCAGGGCCATGATCATCTTCTCCTGGTGGCCGTGCGCCGTGTCGACGACCAGCACGTCGATGCCACCCGCCAGGAGCTGCTCGGCCCGCGCACCGACGTCGCCGTTGATCCCGACGGCGGCGCCGACGAGCAGCGTCCCGTCGGCATCCAGGGCCGGCCGGTACAGCGTCGAGCGCAGTGCGTGTTTCGGAGTCATCACTCCAAGCAGCCGACCGTCGTCCACCACGAGCGCGACGTCGAGGTGATGGGTCGCCAGCTCGTCGAAGATCTCCCGCGGCGACAGCTCGGGGGAAACCAGCAGCAGGTCGTGCGACATCACCTCGTGCACCTGGGCGAACCTGTCCACGCCAGCGGCCTCCGCCTCGCTGACCGTGCCGATCGGGCGGCCGTCCTCGACCACGACGACGAGCCCGTGTGCGCGCTTGGGCAACAGCGAGATCGCCTCCCCGACCGTGCTGTGGGGTGCGACGGACACCGGCGTGTCGAACACCGGATGGGACGCCTTGACCTTGCGCACCGAGCTGGCGACGACGTCGGTCGGGATGTCCTGCGGGATGATCGCGACGCCGCCGCGCCGGGCCACCGTCTCCGCCATCCGGCGACCCGAGATGGCGGTCATGTTCGCCACCACGAGCGGAAGGGTGGTGCCCACGCCGTCGCCACTGGTCAGGTCGACGTCGAGGCGCGAGGTGACGGCGGATCGGCGGGGCACCATGAACACGTCGGAATAGGTCAGGTCGTGTCCCGGGGTGCCGGTCAGAAAGCGCATGGATCCATTCTGGCCCGTTGCGCCGCGAACCTCATCTTCTCCTTGGATCCCGCCAAGGATTGGCTTGATCGTTCTGGACCACTCGAGCACGGCAGATAGCATGTCGCTTGGGGAAGAAGTTCGGGGAATTCGTCACCGACGCCATGCTTTCGGGGGAAGCCAGTGCGCCGCCAGCTTTTCAGTTTGCACCTGCACGCGTGGAGTCGCCGTGCTGCGAGTGTGCTGGGTGTTGCGCTCGTCCTGGCCGCTCTGGTGAGTCCTGCGCTGGCCGAGGCGGGCACCGTGAGCATCCGCCAGCGGAGTGTCCAGACCGTGACGGCCGATGCGCTGCCGACCGTCCAGATCAACGGTGTTGTCTGGACCCAGGTGATCATCGGCAACGTCGTGTACGCCGGCGGCGAGTTCACCTCCGCCCGCCCCGCCGGAGCGGCCGGCGGCACTCAGCAGGTCGCCCGAAAGAACCTGCTGGCCTACGACATCACCACCGGCAAGCTGATCACCACGTTCGCCCCGGGTGCGTTCAACGGAGCGGTGAAAGCCCTGGCCGTCTCCGCCGACAAGAAGACCCTGTACGTCGGCGGCAAGTTCACAAAGGTCGGCTCGACCGCCCGCGGGCACTTCGCTGCGCTGAACGTGACGAGCGGCAGGCTGGGGTCGGCGAAGCCCGTCGTTCAACAGCACGGTCAATGCGCTCGCGGTGAACTCGACGACCGTGTACGCCGGGGGCGAGTTCACCGCAGTGAACGGTCACGCCCGGAGCCGACTGGCCGCAGTGACGGCAAGCACCGGCGCGCTGACGAGGTGGGTTGCCAAGGCCAACTCAGGGGTCAACGCACTCGTCTTGACCAGCGCCAGCAAGCTCCTCGTGGTTGGAGGGCAGTTCACCAAGCTGAACTCGACCGCAGCGTCGGGGTCCGGTGCGGTCAGCCCGGTCGACGGCAAGACCAAGGCCTGGAAAGTCAACCTGGTCGTCAAGAACGGCGGCAAGTCGTCGGCCATCTTGAGCCTGGTCACCGACGGCAGCACGGTCTACGCCAGCGGGTACACCTACGGCACCGGCAACTTCGAGGGCGTGTACGCCGCATCGAGCACGGACGGCACGCTGCGTTGGTTGCAGGACTGCCACGGAGACACCTACGACGTAGCCGTCATCGGCGACATCGTGTACAGCGTCGGTCATGCGCACTACTGCTCCAATATCGGCGGCTTCCCCGACACCAGTCCCCGCAAGGCCTGGTATCGCGCACTGGCCGTCACGAAGACCGCGGCGGGGACTGTCGCCAAGAACGGGCAGACGTCGGCGAAGACGTACACGAACTTCGCGGGCAAGTCGGCGCCCGGCTTGATCAACTGGTTCCCGGACCTGACCCCGGGAACCTACACGGGGATGACGCAGGCCGCGTGGTCTGCCGTGGGCAACGGGACCTACGTCGCTCTCGGCGGTGAGTTCACCAAGGTCAACGGCACGGCACAACAAGGTCTCGTACGGATGGCGGTGCCGGCCAAAGCACCTCGGAAGATGGGGCCGGTCGACAAGAGCACTGCGACCACACCCAAGGCCGTTCTGCGCACCGACGGGACCGTTTCACTGAGCTGGCTCGCCAACTGGGACCGGGACGATCTCCGGCTCACCTACCGGCTCAGCCGGAACGGCGTCGTGATCAACACGCAGACGTCGAGCGCCCCGTTCTGGGCGAGGCCGACGCTGACGTTCGTCGATGCCGGTGCCGCTGCCACGGGCGCTTCGACAGCTCGATACTCGGTAACAGTCACTGACGCCGACGGCAATGCAGTGACGACGGCAAGCGTCTCTGTCACGCTGCCGACGCCGACGCCGACACCGACGCCGACTCCGACATCTTCTCCGAGCGCACCGTCCAGTCCGAGTGCTGAACCGAGCGTTACTGATTCGACGACGGCCCAGGCGGCCGCCTCAGAGCCCACCAGCGCGTCGACCACAACGACGATCACGAGCGAATCGACCCTGACCGGACCGACCACACCCTGACGCCGTCTGCGCCCGCTGTCCCTGGGTAGGTTGACCGGGTGAGTGACGAGGGTTCGACGCCGAGCAACGTCGATCAGGGCCAGGAGTTCAGTCGGGACACCCGCTACATCGAGACCAGGGTGACCCGTGACGGGCGCGACGGTTATCCCGTCGCGTCCGGGCGCTACCGGTTGGTCGCCGCCCGCGCGTGCCCATGGGCAAACCGGACGGTCATCGTTCGGCGGCTGCTCGGACTCGAGGACGCCATCTCGCTAGGGTTGTGCGGGCCGACCCACGACGAGCGGAGCTGGACCTTCGATCTCGACCCCGGTGGTGTCGACCCCGTGCTGGGCTACCAGCGGCTGCAACAGGCGTACTTCGCGCGCTTTCCCGGATACGAGCGCGGGATCACCGTGCCGGCGCTCGTCGACGTCCCGAGCAAGGCGGTCGCCACCAACGACTACGCCCAGCTCACCCTCGACTTCTCCACGGAGTGGAGTGACTTCCATCGACCCGGCGCACCGGACCTCTACCCGGAGCCGCTGCGCGGCGAGATCGACGAGGTGGCCCAGGCGGTCTACACCGACGTCAACAATGGGGTGTACCGGTGCGGCTTCGCGGGCTCGCAGCGCTCCTACGAACACGCCTACGCCCAGCTCTGGGCGCGGCTCGACTGGCTGAGCGACCGGCTGACGGACCGGCGCTATCTGGTCGGCGACACGATCACCGAGGCGGACGTGCGGTTGTTCCCGACGCTAGCCCGGTTCGACGCGGTGTATCACGGCCACTTCAAGTGCAACCGGCAGAAGCTGTCGGAGCTGCCGGTGCTCTGGGCGTACGCCCGCGACCTGTTCCAGACCCCAGGCTTCGGCGACACCATCGACTTCAGCCAGATCAAGAAGCACTACTACGTCGTGCACACCGGCATCAACCCGACTCGGATCGTGCCGGCCGGGCCGGACCTGGCCAACTGGCTGAGCCCGCACTACCGCGAGCAGCTCGGCGGGCGGCCGTTCGGCGACGGCATCCCACCCGGGCCGCCACGGCCGGAGGAGACGGTGCCACCGGCGGACTGGGCACCGCTGCCGCCGACCTGGTGATCCCACGCAGAAATTTAGAAGGTTCAGGCGCACCAGGTGCGCATGAACCTTCTATTTTTCGCCGAGACCACGCTCAGTGACGCTCCAGCTGATCGGCGAGCTGGGCTCGTGAAGCGATGCCGAGCTTGGTGTAGATGTTGCGCAGGTGGTACTCCACCGTCTTGGGGCTGAGGAACAGTGCGCCGGCAGCCTCGCGTGTCGTTCGCCCCGCGGTCAGCAGCCGCGCGATCTGCAGCTCACGCGGCGTCAGTCTGCTGACCGGATTCTGGTCGGGGCGGGCGACGGTGGCCCCGCTCGCGGCGAGCTCATCCGCGGCGGCGTCGGCCCAAGGCTGGGCACCGAGCCGGACGAATGTGTCCAGGGCCGGCTGGAGCACCGCGCGGGCGTCGATCCGGCGCCGGGCACGCCGCAACCGACCGCCGTAAGCCAGCTGGGTCCGGGCACGTTCATAGACATCGAGCGTGGACGCATGACGGTCGAGCGCGAGCCCGAAGGCGGCGTCCAGGTCGGAGTCCTCAGCCAGCAGGGCCTGGGCGCGGGCGGCACGGGCCAGTGCCCAGGGCTGACCCTTCGACTGGGCCCGTCGGGCGTGCTCGGCCGCGATGTCGCCGGCCTGATCAGCTCGGTTGAGCCGGACCAGGCACTCGACGATCTCCGGCGCCGGGGACAGGTCGACGTCGCGCAGGCCTAGCTCGGTGAGTCGGCCGGCTACTCCCTGATAGCGATCCAGCGCCTGCTCGACCTCGCCGAGGCCGTACGCGACGTCGGCCGTGGCCAGCCGGGACCAGGTCTCCATCACGTGCACGTGGTGTCGTTCGCACAGCTCGAGGGCCTCTTCGGCACCTGCGGTCGCCGCCGCGAACCGACCGCGGCGCGCGTCGAGCCACGCGAGGCCGGCCAGGGCACACGCCAGCTCGGTGCTCTGTCCGAGCTCACGCGCCAGGCCGATGGCCTCGGCGTAGTCGGCTTCCGCGCCGTCCCACCGGTCGCTGGCCGCCTCGTCGCGGGCGATGTGGAACAGCAGGTGGGGAAGCTCGCCGACCGCCGAGCGGGCGCGTCGATCGCTGACAGCTCGCTCGAGCTGTTCTCGTCCCGTGCCGGAGTCGCGCAGGAAGAGCGGACCGATCACCGCCCAGGTGGTCAGTGACGGCTCGCCGCGGCCGAAATCGACCGTCCGCAGCCGACTGAGGCCGTCGCGGATCTGGCGGCTGCCATCCTCGCCGGCGAGGATCCGGGCGCAGCCGGCCGCCACCGAGCCGAGAGCCCACGTCTGGGCGTCGATGCTGTCGGGCAGGGACGCCTCGATGGCGCGGGCGACCTCGACCGCGGTCGCGGCGTCGCCGAGGTAGAAGCAGACATCGATCGCCTCGGCGAGGCTCGCGAAGGACTGCGCCGGCTCCGCCGCATGGGCTGCGGCGTGCAGCAGCAGGTCGCGGGCTTCCTCGATCGATCCGCTCCGAGCGGCGATCACCCCCAGCAGATGCGCACCGCGCGCCTGGGTATCGGGGGAACGGTCGATCTCGACGGCCCGTTGCAACGAGCGCCGCGCATCCTCGGCCTCGCCCGCGAGCCAGGCCCAGCTTCCGGCCAGCACGAGACGTCGGGCGCGGTCCGGAGTGGACACGGCCAGTGCTGCCGCACGCTCGGCTGCGCTGGCAGCTACCGCATACGCGGCCCGATCAGCCGCTCGCTGCGCAGCACCCTCCATCGCCGCCGCGGCCGCCTCGTCCGCTCCGAGCACGGACTCGCTCAGGTGCCAGGCGTGTCGATCCGGGTCACGATCGGCCACGGCACGGGCCACGGAGGCGTGCAGCCCTCGCCGAACCGCGGGCGAGGCGGTGGCGTACAGCGCCGACCGGACCAACGGGTGCCGGAACCGAACCTCGCCGGCGCCGACCATGAGCAGCCCGAGCGCCTCGGCGCGTTCGAGGGCGACCACCCTGACGCCGAGCTCGGCGCACGCCCGGCTGACGACGCCGAGGTCCTGGCCCGCCACCGCGGCACAGCGCGCGGCCGTCAGTGCCTCCGGATCGAGCTCGAGTGCGCGACGGGCGTACACCTGGCTGAGGGAGACCGGGAGCGGGGGCGGGAAGTCGGCGGGCTGGTCGACGAGGACGGTCGGGTCGGCGATCAGCTCGCGGACCGCCAGCGGGTTGCCGACCGAAAGCGTGACGACCCGGTCGACCAACCGCGCGTTCTGGGCGCCGAGCTCGGCGCGGACGAGCTCGCCGGTCGCGGCGCGGTCGATGCCGGTCAAAGTCAGCTGAGGAAGCCCAGGATCGGCCAGCCGGCAAGGCTCGCCGGCTCGGCAGGCCACGATCAGCGCGATCGAGTCGGCGAGCAGCCGTCGGGCGACGAACAGCAGAGCGTCCTGCGACGGCAGGTCGAGCTGGTGGGCATCGTCGACGACCAGACACAGGGTGGCGTCCTCGCTGCGCTGCGTCAGCAGGGTCAGCAGGCCGGCTCCGACGGCGAACCGGTCGGCCGCGTCGCCCGCGCGCAGCGCGAGTGCGATCCCCAACGCCTCGGACTGGGGAGTGGGCAGCCGATCGAGATCGGCGGCCGTGATCCGCAGCAGCTGGGCCAGTCCGGCGAACGGCAGGTCGTGCTCGGTCTCGGTGCCCGTCACGCTGAGCACCCGCATGTCACTCGCGCGGGCGCGGGTGTCGTCGAGCAGTGCGGTCTTCCCGATGCCGGCCTCGCCGGTGACGACCAGGACGCCGCTCTCCCCGAGCCGCGCCGAGGCCAGCAGGGCGTCGAGCCGGCGACGCTCCGACTCACGCCCGACCAGCATGCCCGCTCCAACCCCGACCCGACGCCTGACCAACCCGCCGTCGAATGTATCCCGCCCCGGTTCCATGCCGCTGTGGATTGTCCTGCCTCGGGTAGCCGGCCGGGAGGACTAGGACCCCCACCTGATGCGGTGCGGGGCCGATCAGCACGAGGCTGGCACAGCGGCACCCGAAGGGATCGGGAGCCGAACCGCAACGATCGACAGGAGAACCACCATGACCATCGACGAGCAGACCCCAGCCGTCACGATCGACCCCGAGAAGCTGATGGCGTTCGTGTTTCGGGCCGTGGACGAGGTCGGCGCCGCCCTGAATGCCGCTCTGGTCGTGATGGGCGACCAGCTCGGCTACTACCGGGCGCTGGCCGAGCACGGGCCGATCACCGCCACCCAGCTCGCCCGGTTGACGTCGACTGGTGACAAGTACGCCCGCGAGTGGCTGAACGCACAGGCTGCGGGGTCCTACATCTCCTACGACCCGTCCGCGGGGACGTACGAGATCTGCCCGGAGTACGCGATCGCCCTCACCGACGAGACCAGTCCTGCCTTCCTGCCCGGCCTGTTCCAGATCGCCCACGGCACCATCCGGGACGCGTCGCGGATCATCGAGCTGGCCCGGAGCGGCGACGGGCTCGGCTGGCACGACCACAACTCCGACGTGCACGAGGGCTGCGAACGGTTCTTCCGGCCCGGATATCTCGCCAGTCTGGTCGACGCCTGGCTCCCGGCCCTGGACGGCGTGGTGGACAAGTTGCGCCGCGGTGGCCGGGTCGCCGACATCGGCTGCGGCTTCGGTGCATCGACGGTGCTGATGGCCTCGGCCTTCCCAGCCTCGCGGTTCGTCGGCTCCGACTACCACGAAGCCTCCATCGAGACCGCTCGCGAGCGAGCCGCGGAGGCGGGCGTCGGCGAGACGGCGCAGTTCGAGGTGGCGCCCGCGACCGGGTTCACCGGGAGCGGCTTCGATCTGGTCACCACCTTCGACGCGCTGCACGACATGGGAGACCCGGTGGGTGCGGCGCGGCACGTGTTCGACGCCCTGGACGACGACGGCACCTGGATGGTCGTCGAGCCGATCGCCGGGGACCACATCGAGGACAACTTCAATCCGGTCGGACGGGTCTACTACGGCTTCTCGACGCTGCTCTGCACCCCGGCCTCGCTGTCCCAGAGCCCCGGCCTGGCGCTCGGCACCCAGGCCGGCCCGGCCCGGATCCGCGACGTCACCGTGGCGGCCGGTTTCAGCAGGTTCTCGACGGTTGCCAGCACTCCGTTCAACAATGTGTTCGAGGTGCGTAAGTGACCCAGTCCCAACACGTAGTGCAGTCCCATCCCGTCGAGACGGCGGCCCCGATCGTGGGCCGCCCCTCCGGGCGCGCCCGGGAGCCCGACGCCGAGGGCTGGGCGGTCCGGGACGGGATCAAGCTCGCCTGGGCGAGCTACGGCGATCCGGCTCATCCGACCGTGCTCTTGCTGCCCACCTGGTCGATCGTCGACTCGCGGTGCTGGAAGGCCCAGGTGGGTTATCTGGCCCGGCACTTCCACGTCGTCACGTTCGACGGGCGGGGATGCGGCAAGTCCGACCGGCCGACGGAGGCAGCTCTGTACGCCGACGACGCATTCGCTGAGGACGCGATCGCTGTTCTCGACGCGGTGGGGGTCGATCGCGCCGTGCTGGTGGGGTTCTCCTGCGGGGTGACGTACGCCCTGCATGCCGCTGCCCGGCATCCCGAACGGGTGGCCGGACTCTTCGGCGTCGCGCCGGCCTGTGGACTCGGCTTCAGCCATCCCGAGCGGGAGGTCTACCACTGGGATCAGGTGTACGAGACGACCGAGGGTTGGGCAAAGTACAACCGGGACTACTGGCGGCGCGGCGGCTACCCCGACTTCCTCGAGTTCTTCATGGCGCAGCTGTTCAGCGAGCCGCACTCGACGAAGCAGATCGAGGACATGATCGCGTACGCGCTCGATGTCGACCCCGAGACCGCGATTGCCTGCACCGATGGTCGACTGGGCTGCAACGGTGCCATCTGTCCGGCGATCGAGCCGATCTGCGCTGCGGTCCGTTGCCCGGTCGTGATCGTGCACGGGCTCGACGATCGGATCCGTCCGATCGCGACCGCCCGCCGGGTCGTGGAGCTGACCGGTGGTCAGCTGATCGAGCTCGAGGGTGTCGGCCACGGGCCGATCGCCCGCGAACCCGTCCTGATCAACACCGAGATCCGTGCCCTGGTCGAACGCGTCCTGCCGCGTCCGGCAACCCGAACCTGGACCCGGCCGGCCGCGCGGCCCAAGCGGGTGCTCTACCTGAGCTCGCCGATCGGCCTCGGCCACGCCCGGCGCGACATCGCAATCGCCCACGAGCTCCGGACGCTCCAGCCGGACGTACGGATCGACTGGTTGGCCCAGCACCCGGTGACCCGGCTGCTGGCCGATCGGCAGGAGACGATCCATCCCGCGTCGAACTGGCTGGTCAATGAGTCCGCGCACATCGAGGCCGAGGCGCTGGACCACGATCTGCACGCGTTCCAGGCGATCCGCCGGATGGATGAGATCTTGATCAACAACTTCATGGTCTTCGACGACGTGGTGGCCGACGGGGGGTACGACCTCGTGATCGGCGACGAGGCCTGGGACGTCGACTACTTCCTGCACGAGAACCCGGAGCGCAAACGGTTCGCGTACGCCTGGTTCACCGACTTCGTCGGCTGGCTGCCGATGCCGGACGGCGGCGCCCGCGAAGCAACGCTGACCGCCGATTACAACGCGGAGATGATCGAGCAGCGCGCGCGGTTCCGGCGGCTGCGCGATCGTTCGATCTTCGTGGGCGGTCGGGACGACATCGTGCCGGACGTATTCGGGCCGGGGCTACCCGGCATTCGTGAGTGGACCGAGGCCAACTTCGACTTCGCCGGCTATGTGACCGACGTGGAACCCGTGTCCGCTGCCGATCGGGGGCGGCTGCGCGCTTGGCTCGGGTACGCCGCCGATGAGCGGATCTGTCTGGTCTCGGTCGGCGGCTCGGGGGTCGGGGAGGCGCTGCTCCGTCGGGTGCTGGCGGCGGTGCCGCTGGCTCGTCGACGGATTCCGGATCTCCGGTTCGTCGTGGTGGCCGGTCCGCGGATCGATCCGGACCGACTTCCGACGCCGGACGGTGCGACGGTGGTCGGCTACCTGCCCGAGCTGCACCGAGCACATCGCGGCCTGCGATGTGGCCGTCGTGCAAGGCGGCCTGAGCACCTGCATGGAGCTCGCGGCGGCTGCGCGGCCGTTCCTGTACGTCCCGCTCCGACACCACTTCGAGCAGAACTTCCACGTCCGCAACCGGCTGGAACGCTACGGCGCGGGCCAGTGCCTGGACTACGAGCAGGCCGCCGACCCGGACGCCCTCGTGGATGCGCTGATCGGAGTGCTCGAGGCGCCGGTCTCCTCGCTGCCGGTCGAGACGGACGGCGCCGCGCGCGCCGCCTCGATGCTCGCCGAACTCATCTAGTCCGCCCGCATCCCTGGCCTCTTCAACGTGCTCCGCCCGCATCCCCAAACGACCCCAGATGCCAGCCCGGTCGTCCGAATGTGGCCCGATCCCGGCCCGAACGCCTCCAGATGCCAGCCCGGTCGTCCGAATGTGGCCCGATCCCGGCCCGAACGCCTCCAGATGCCAGCCCGGTCGTCCGAATGGCGCCGAATTCGTACTCTGCGCGCCCACGGGCTGCCTCGCGCGTCGGCGCCGATGCGCGAAGTCGCCGGCCGACGCGCGAAGTCGCAACGGCGTCCGTCCTCGTACGCACTCGGATCCCGCAACGCGGGCGAAACATTGCCGGGGTACGGTCACCGTGACTCCGCTGCTCGCCGACGAACGGATCCGCAATGAACCTGGCCCCCTCCGATGCCGAGAAGCTGCTGCTGGCCATCGCCGGCATCGTCGCCCGGGACCGGCTGGACCGAGGAATCCGGCTGAACTATCCCGAGTCGGTCGCCCTGCTCAGCACCTGGGTGATCGAGCGGGCCCGGGAGGGTGCCCGAGTGGAGGACCTGATGACCGATGGACGTGAGGTGCTCACCCGCGGCGAGGTGATGGATGGCGTCGCCGAGATGATCTCCGACGTCCAGGTCGAGGCCACCTTCCCCGACGGCCGCAAGCTCGTCACGTTGCATCAACCGATCCAGTAGCCGGTCCGGCGCACCAGTTGCCGGCCGCGTACCCCCTCCCTCCCCGGAAAGTGGGCGCGAACTGCAACTTACGGAGCCGGTTACCTGCAGTTTGCGCACAGTTTCCGGGGTTGGAGGGAGGAGAGCTGAGATGGCCGGAGCATCGGGGGACGGACCGGGCGCGATCCGGGTCGCGCCAGGCGAGCTCGAGCTCAATGCCGACCGCGGCCCGGACGAGCGCGGCGAGCTGACGTTCGTCAACACCGCCGACCGGCCGATCCAGATCGGGTCCCACATCCACCTACCCGACGTGAACGCGGGTCTGCAGTTCGATCGCGATGCCGCGCGCGGCTTCCGGCTGGACATCGCTGCCGGTACGTCGGTGCGCTTCGAGCCCGGCGTCTCACGCACGGTCGGCATCGTCGCCCTTCGCGGTCGTCGTCTCGTGCCAGGCATCCAGATCAGGGGTGGCCGAAGAGAGGGCGGGCAGGTCGAGGGCGGGCAGGTCGAGGGCGGGCAGGTCGAAGGCGGGCAGGTCGGAGGCGGCCAGGCAGAAGGCGGCCAGATCGGGGACGGCCAGGCATGAGCAGGATCGGCCGCGACGACTATGCCGCGATCTTCGGCCCGACCGCGGGCGATCAGATCCGACTCGGCGACACCGACTTGTGGATCGAGATCGAGCACGATCTGACTTTCGGCGGCGAGGAGTCGGTCTTCGGGGGTGGCAAGTCCATCAGGGAGTCGATGAACCAGTCGCTCGCCTCGTCAGCCGAGGGTGCGCTCGACACCGTGATCACGAACGCGATCATTCTGGACCACTGGGGGATCATCCGAGCCGACATCGGCATCCGTGGCGGCCGGATCGTCGGGATCGGCCGTAGCGGCAACCCCGACATCGCCGACGGTGTCGACCCGGAGCTGGTCATCGGGCCGGGCACCGACGTGATCTCGGGCGAGGGCAAGATCCTGACCGCCGGTGGCTTCGACTCCCACGTCCACTTCCTGTCGCCGTCGCAGATCACCGAGGCACTGGCCGCCGGGCTGACCACTCTCGGTGGCGGCGGGACTGGACCGTCGGAGGGTTCGAAGGCCACGACGGTCACGCCCGGCGCATGGCACCTGAAGCAGTTCCACCGCTCGCTGGACGAGTTCCCGGTGAACCTGCTCGTGCTCGGCAAGGGCAACACCGTCTCGGAGGCGGCCTTCGAAGAGCAGGCACTCGCAGGCGCCGGTGGCTACAAGGTGCACGAGGACTGGGGGTCGACCCCGGCTGCCGTCGACGCTGCGCTGACCGGGGCGGCTCGCTGGGGCCTGCAGGTCGCGCTGCACTCGGACTCGCTCAACGAGGCAGGCTTCGTCGCCAGCACGATTGCGGCGTTCAAGGGTCGAAGCATCTCCGCGTTCCATGTCGAGGGCGCCGGCGGCGGACATGCGCCCGACATCCTCACCATCGCGGGGCTGCCGAACGTCCTGCCCGGCTCCACCAACCCGACCCTGCCGCACACCGTCAACACGGTCGCCGAGCACCTCGACATGCTGATGGTGTGTCACCACCTCAATCCGGCCGTGCCGGAGGATCTCGCGTTCGCCGAGTCCCGGATCCGGGCCACGACGATCGCTGCCGAAGATCATTTGCACGACTTGGGCGCGATCTCGATCACCTCCTCCGACGCTCAGGCGATGGGCCGGATCGGCGAGGTGATCACCCGCACCTGGCAGGTCGCCCACGTGATGAAACACGTCCGTGGTGATCTTGCCGGTGGGCTGCCGGCAGATAACTTCCGGGCTCGCCGCTATGTCGCCAAGTACACGATCAACCCGGCCATCTCCCACGGAGTCGATCATGAGATCGGTTCGGTCGAGATCGGCAAGCTCGCCGACCTGGTGCTCTGGGAGCCCAAGTTCTTCGGGGTCAGCCCGAGCGTGGTGATCAAGGGTGGCGGCATCGTCGTCGGTGCTCTCGGCGATCCGAACGCCTCGATCCCCACTCCACAACCGATGCTGATGCGCCCGGCGCTGTACGGCCCCGGTGCTCCATGGTTGTCCCAGTCCTATGTCGCACCCGCGGCTCTGGAGTCCGGGCTGGCCGGCGAGCTCGGACTGGGCCGTACGCTCGTGGCGATCCGGCCCACCCGCGAGGTCGGCAAGGCTCAGATGATCAACAACGATGCCTTGCCGAGCATCGAGATCGATCCGGAGACCCATGCGATCACCATCGACGGCGATCTGATCACGCCCGCGCCGGCCGAACGGTTGCCGCTCGCCCAGCTGTACAAGATGTTCTGAGCGTTTGATCATGACCGCGGACTACCTGGTACTGCTGCTCGCCGACGGACGGTTGCCGGTCGGTGCGCACACCCAGTCCGCCGGGATCGAGCCTGCTTTCCAGGCGGGCATGACACTCGAGCAGCTGCCGGCCTATCTCGAGGTCCGACTTCGTACAGTGACCGAGGTGGAGGCAGCCACTGCGGTGGTTGCCCGGCATGCCTGGTGTGCTGGATCGAGAGGCCCTTCGACAGGCTCAGGGCACGGTGATTCCGGGGGGTCGCGTGTGGAGACCCTCCAGCTGATCGATCGCGCCTGGCGAGCCCGGACCGCGTCGGATGCCATCCGTGACGCTTCGGACCTGCTCGGCCGTGGCTATCTCAGACTGGGCAGCCGACTGTGGGATCTCGGGGCCCTCGCGGGACGTACGTGGTGCCGGCCCGCCGTTCTCGGTGTGATGGCGGCCGAGGCGGGCCTCGATCCGGCGCAGACGGCGCGGCTCGTGGGCTTCGAGGACGTCCAGACAGCGATCGCCGCTGCGCTCAAGCTCCGCCCATTCGATCCGGCGGTCGGGGCGGCATGGTCGATGGCTGCTGCACGACCGGTCGAGGACATGGTGGCCCGGGTGGCCGGGCTCACCGACACCGACGACCTCCCTGCGTACGCGGCCCCGCAGCTCGAGCACTGGGCCCAGCTCCACAAGCACAGCGAGAGGCGGTTGTTCCGTGCCTGACCCTTCGACAAGCTCAGGGAACCTGGGCGGCGGCGCGCGTGCGCTCCGACTCGGTGTGGCCGGTCCGGTCGGCACGGGCAAGAGCTCGCTGATTGCCTTGCTGTGCTCCGAACTAGGCACCGAGCTGCGCATCGGTGTGATCACCAATGACATCTAC
Organism: uncultured Actinomycetota bacterium; assembly: GCA_963797165.1. Lineage (GTDB taxonomy): Bacteria > Actinomycetota > Actinomycetes > Propionibacteriales > Propionibacteriaceae > Microlunatus. The sequence continues at coordinate 2,280,475 of CAWCOM010000001.1, read as the reverse complement.
ACCGACGAGGATGCCCGATTCCTCCGCTCGGCCGGCGTGCTCGATCCCGAGCGGATCCGCGCCGTCGAGACCGGCGCCTGTCCGCACACGGCGATCCGCGACGACGTGACCCAGAACCTGATCGCCGTCGAGGATCTCGAGCACGACTTCGACCCGCTCGATCTCGTCCTGGTCGAGTCCGGGGGCGACAACCTGACCGCCACCTTCTCACCGGCGCTGGTGGACGCGCAGTTCTTCGTCCTCGACGTCGCCGGCGGGGGAGACGTGGCACGGAAGGGCGGTCCGGGCATCGCCGGTGCCGACGTCCTGATCGTGAACAAGACCGATCTCGCACCGTACGTCGGCGTCGACGTCGCACAGATGGTCGCCGATGCCGAGGCAGCCCGGGACGGTCGTCCCGTGATCGCCTTGTCCAGAACCGATCCCGAGTCGGTCGCAGAGGTGCGGGCCTGGGTGCTGGACACGCTTGCCGCCTTCCGCACCGGCACCCATCAGCCGACCGACCCCGGCCCGATGGCGCCGCACTTCCACGCGGACGGCACGTTGCACACCCATCGCGGTGGCGACCACGCGCACGCGAACTGACCGGTGACCGCGACTACGCTCACCGTCGAGCTCGTCGAGGGTCGGCACCAGGTCCGGATGCGGCACGGACTGCTCCGGGCCCAGCGACTGCACGGCCCGCCCGATCGCGCACGGGTCGCTCTGGTCGGTCAGACCGCCTTGCTGCTCGGCGGCGACGAGGTGGAGCTGCAGATCGAGGTGGGATCCGGTGCGGTGCTCGAGCTCTCCGAGGTGGCCGGCACGGTGGCGTACGCAGGTCGCGGCCGGCGTGCGAAGTGGACGACGAACATCACCCTCGGTCGCGGAGCCCAGCTGACCTGGGCCGGCGAACCGTTGGTGGTTGCCGACGGTGCCCGCGTCACCCGACGCACGAGCATCGATCTTTCCGACGACGCCAGCGCTATCCTGCGCGAGACCATCGTGCTCGGCCGTTCGGGCGAGGTGGGCGGCGCAATCCGCAGCCGGATGCGGGTGCAGCGCGAGGGAAGTCCCATCCTGATCGAGGACCTGCTGCTCGATCCGCAAGACAGGCACGGACCCGGCCTGCTGGGTCAGCACCGCGTCATCGACTCCCTTCTGGTCCTCGGCGCGGACACCCCGGACACCGGTGCTGGTGCTGTCCGATTCGAGCTGGCAGAGCCGGCCAGCACGCTGATCCGCTACCTGGGCAGCGATCTCGCCCAGTCGCCGCTGGCGCGGCCGCCCAGCAGAGCTGTACCGGTGGGCACCGACATCCTCCAGCCGAGCCCGATGCCGACAGACTCGGTCGCCTGAAGCACCGCCCGCACGCCCGAGGGTTGATTCACCGAGTGGATCGCACGAGGTGAGCAGATACGACGGCTCGTGGATCGGTTCGATCGAGCGACGGTGGCGATCCGTCAGGTGGGATTCAGCCGGTCATATCTGATGACTGCTATTGCGAGACCGCGGGTGTGGCACCGGAATCGAATCGCCGGCGATCCGTCGAGGTCTGGCGGCTCTCCGTGTCGGTAGTGAGGTCTGACGATCCGCACGCCAAACGCGGCCGCCGGCTTCGGCCGAGGACGGGCTCTTCGTCGAACAGGGCGTCGGAAGCGGTGCGACCACCCATCCGCGAGCGATGCGACATCGACCGGATTGGCGGCCATCTGGCTGGGTAACTGGTAAACCATCGGTCGGCACAGAAGCGTCGGCCCCGACCCCTTGGAGGCAGTGCATGTTCTTCCACAAGCAAGAGCTGCAGTACAAGACTCAGCCGACCAAGCCGGATGCGTTGTACGCCAACCGGATGCAGGAGATCCTTGGTGGGCAGTATGGCGAGATCACCGTCGCGATGCAGTACGGATTCCAGGCCTGGAATATGCACATCCCTGGCAAGTGGCGGGATCTCCTCTACGGGATCGGTGCGGAGGAATTCGGTCACGTCGAGATGATTGCCATCATGATCGCCCAGCTTTTGGAGAAGGCACCTGCCACCGACCAGGAGGCAGCCGTCGATTCCGACCCGGTTATCGCCGCGGTCATGGGCGGCACGGACATCCAGCATGCGATCGTGGCTGGCGCCGGTGCTCGTGCCGTCGACAGCCGCGGCAATCCCTGGCAGGGCGCCTACATCACCGCAAGCGGCAACCTGCTGGCCGACTTCACGGCGAATGCGAACGCGGAGATGCAGGGCCGGCTGCAGGTGGCGCGGATCTACCACATGACCGACGACAAGAACGTCCAAGACTTTCTCTCGTTCCTGCTGGCGCGTGACACGATGCACCAGAACCAGTGGATCGCCGCGGCCGCCGAACTACGTGCCGAAGGACTGGAGGACCTGCCGGTGCCCAGCAACTTCCCGCAGAGCAACGAGTACCGGCCGGTGTCGTACCAGTACCTGAACTTCTCCGATGGAAAGCACGCCGCCGAAGGCACTTGGGCCAATGGTCCGACCCCCGACGGCAAGGGCGAGTTCTCCTATCATGACGGGCCGACGACCAGCGCTCCCATGCCCGACGTCACCCATCCCGATCCGCGCCTGTACGGCACGACCGACAAGTCGAACCTGGTGGAGAAGGTCACCGCCAAGGCGAAGGACCTGACAGGAAACTGAGCCCGAGCAGCACGGAACGTGTGGCACGGAGCAACGCAATCACTTGGGCGGTGGACTTTCGTCGGCGGAAAGGAGGCGGTCAAGTGACAAGGCGGGCGGCGAACGTGTCGAGGACGCCAGCGACGCCGGGATCGACCAGGTCGGCGGCGCTGGTCCCTGGCTTCGACGTCGAACGGAGAGACGCCGAACCGAACTCCCACATCGAGGTAGAGGAGCTTGTCAGGTGCTGAATGGTCTTCAGTTGCACGAGGATCTTGCCCAGGTGGTGCTGGCCGGTCGAGACCTCAGTGACGTACTCAACGACATCACCAAGGTGGCTAGGCGGGCGACGCCCGCTGCGGAGGCGATGTCGATCACACTGATCCGCGGCGAGAAGGCTTTCACTGCCGCATACGACGCTCAGATGGCGCTGGACGCCGACGAGCTGCAGTACGAACGCGGCTACGGGCCTTGTCTCGACGCCGGCCTGGCCGGGCAGATCATGCTCATCGACGACATGACCGCTGAGGAGCGATGGCCCGACTACACCCGTCATGCCGCCGCACACGGGATCGGGTCCTCACTGTCGTCGCCGCTACCTTTCCAGAGCGCCACCATCGGAGCGTTGAACAGCTACGCCGGAAGACCACACGCCTTCGGTGAGGACGACGTCGCGGCCGCCGAGCAGGTCGCCTCCTGGATAGCTCTGGCGATCGGTAACGCCGAGGCCGCCGCCCGGACCAGTGAGGAGCTCGAGCACCTTCGGATTGCCATGCAGTCCCGGGCGGTGATCGAGCAAGCGAAGGGCATCTTGATCGAGCGGCACAGGATCACCGAGCAGCAGGCCTTCACGCTGCTGACTCATGCTTCCCAAAGAAGCAACGTCAAGCTCCGCGACGTTGCCGATGAGCTCGTTCGCACCGGTGAGCTGCGCGGCACCATCCGTGGGTCCGGCGCTGCACCGCCCAGCGCGGGCGGCCGCGGCTGAGCCGACTCCCGTCCATCGAGCGTCGGTGCCGCTGGGCCAACCCGATCCCGATCTGCACGCTCTGGCGGTCACCTCTCGATCAGGCCGCAGGCGCACGGTCCGCACTGGTGGCGCGCCGACCACGTTCCGTGGGCGCCGCGCGACCTCGCTGTCAGCTGGGTACCAGTCGCTGTGGATTGCCGTGCCAACTGCCATGCTGGATAGGTGAACCAGCCGACGGACCACCAGTCAGAGAGGAACGTACGCGAGGTCGAGGAGACCGTCGTGCGGGACTTCTCCTCCCGGATGAGCTACGCCGAGTACCTGGACCTGCCGACGCTGCTCAGCGCCCAGCACCCGGTCAGCGAGCCGGAGCACCACGACGAGCTGTTGTTCATCGTCCAGCACCAGACGACCGAACTCTGGTTCAAGCTGATGTTGCACGAGCTGGAGGCTGCGCGTCGCGCCTTGACCGTCGACGACGTCGGGCGTGCCTTGAAGAACGTCGCGCGGGTGAAGCACATCCAGCGGGTCGTCACCGAGCAGTGGTCGGTGCTGGCCACCCTGACTCCGCACGAGTACGCCCAGTTCCGTGGCTTCCTGGGGAATGCGTCGGGATTCCAGTCGCATCAGTACCGCGCGGTCGAGTTCATCCTCGGCAACAAGAACGCGGCAGTTCTCGAGGTCTTCCGTTCCGATCCGGCCGCCTACGAGCAGCTCCATCATCTGCTCGTCACGCCCACCCTGTACGACGAGTTCTGGCGCAGCCTCGCCCGTGAGGGCTATCCGGTGCCCACATCGGCCCTCGAGCGCGACGTGCACGCGCCGTACGAGTTCAACCCGGACCTCCTGCCGCTGATCAAGCAGATCTACGACGAGGCGGAGACCCACTGGCGGGCGTACGAGGCATGCGAGGAGCTCGTCGATCTGGAGGACAACTTCCAGGTCTGGCGGTTCCGCCATCTGCGGACGGTGCTGCGCACCATCGGCACGAAGCGGGGCACCGGCGGGTCGTCGGGTGTGGGCTTCCTGCAGCGCGCGCTGAACCTGACGTTCTTCCCGGAGCTGTTCGCGGTCCGCACCGAGATCGGAGCCTGAGCACGATGCCCGTGGACAACGTGTTCGATCGAGCGGCCGAGCTTGATCGGTTGGACCCGCTGGCGCACTGCCGTGACCTCTATCTGAGGGCTCCGGACGACGACGTGGTGGCCTACCTCGACGGCAACTCGCTCGGCCGGCCGCTGCGGGCCAGCGCCGATCGGATCAGCGCGTTCGTCCAGCGGGCCTGGGCCGGTCGACTGATCCGTGGCTGGGACGAGGACTGGCTGGAGCTGCCGATGCGGATCGGTGACCGGCTCGGCGAGGTGGTGCTCGGTGCCGGGCCCGGGCAGACGACGATCGGGGACTCGACCACTGTCCTGCTCTACAAGCTCGCCCGGGGTGCGGTCGCGCTGCGGCCCGGACGCAGCGAGATCGTGGTCGACACCGACAACTTCCCGACCGATCGGTACGTCGCCGAAGGCATCGCGGCCGAGCTGGGCCTGACGATCCGCTGGGTCGCAACCGATCCGCGTTCGGGAGTCGAGCCGGAGCTCTTGGAGCCGGTGCTCAGCGAACGAACCGCGCTCGTACTGCTCAGCCACGTCGCGTACCGGTCTGGACATCTCGCCGACGTCGAGGCGATCACCCGGGCCGTGCACGACGCCGGGGCCGTGGTCTTGTGGGACCTGTCGCACTCGGTGGGCGCGGTGCCACTGGAGCTGGATGCGTGGGGCGTCGACGTGGCAGTCGGGTGTACGTACAAGTACCTCAACGGCGGCCCTGGGTCGCCGGCCTTCGGCTACGTGCGCGGCGAGCACCAGGATGCCTTCCGGCAACCGATCTGGGGCTGGATGGGTCGTCGGGACGCCTTCGAGATGGCGCTGGGGTACGAGCCGGCGGACGGGATCCGGCGCCTACTCAGCGGAACCCCACCGATCCTGGGAATGCTCGCGGTGCAGGACACCATCGACCTGATCGCGACGGCGGGGATGCCCGCCGTCCGGGCGAAGTCGATCATGCTCACGGAGTTTGCCGTGGAGGTCTGCCGACAGTGGCTGACACCGCTCGGCGTACAGCTCGCGTCACCGCCGGACCCGCAGCAGCGCGGTGGTCACGTCACGGTGGAGCACTCGTTGTTCCGCGAGCTGACCCCGACCCTGTGGGCTGCCGGCGTCATCCCCGACTTCCGTTCCCCACAAGGGCTTCGGCTCGGTCTGAGCCCGCTCAGCACGTCCTTCGCCGAGGTCGGCGCGGGGCTCGCCGTGATCAGGGACGAGCTGGCTCAGCTCGTCGCGGCGAGGTCCCGCACAGCTCGAGCACAAGCCGTCCAGCCGGGATCACCCGGGGTGATCACGCCGAAATGATCACCGCCGGGGACCGTGATCAACTCCGCGTCGCCGCCGAGCAGGCGGGCTGAGGAGACATATCGGGCCGACTGCTCGATCGGCACCGTGTCGTCGCGATCCCCGTGCACGCAGCGAATCGGGACGTCGAGCGGCAGTTGCCGGATGGGGGAGGCCGTGGCCCAGTCGGTTGGGCGCGGCGCGCCGGCCATGAACGCGTCGGTTGCCCCGTCGCCGAGCCGATCGCTCGAAGCTCCCTCGAGATCCAACACTCCCGCCTGGCTGACCACTCCAGTGACGGCGACGAGCGGCGGACCGTACGGTGGAGCCAGTCTGGGTCTGGCCCCCAGCCATGCCGCCAGATGTCCGCCAGCCGAGTGACCCAGCGCGATCACTCGGCTCAGATCGATCGTGCCTCGAGCCGGTTCTCCCGGTGCGTCTCGAGCCCGTCCCCCCGATGTGCCGTGAGCTTGTCGAAAGACCTCGGGACCCAGCTGGGCAATGACCGCGAGATGGTCCACCGCCGCCGCGACGTCGATGAGCGTGGTCGGCCAGCCGCCACCGTTTCCCACCCGCCGGTACTCGATGTTCCAGACCGCGAACCCCTGGGTGAGGAGATCCGCAGCTAGCGGTGTACCCAGCGAAAGGCCATAGCGGGCTCTCCAGAATCCGCCGTGGATGACCACAACCACGGGCCACGGACCTGGGACCGGTTTCTCCCCGCCGGGAAGGTACAGCTCGCCGAACTGGCTCGGATCCGGCCCGTAGGCGATGCGCACGGCACAAGGATGGCGCAGTCTGCCCACGACCGCGACCCGTCCGCCCGCTCGGCCGCCCGCGCCATAGGCTCGACAACAGGCGACCACCGATGGCGGCGGTCGGCGCGGGAGGTGCGCAATGGACGTCGCGGTGCTCGGTGCCGGCAACGGCGGGTGTGCGGTCGCCTACGACTGGGCGCGGGCCGGTCATTCGGTCCGGTTGTTCTCCGCCGAGGACTACCCGGGCGAGAGCCCTGCGGTGGCCGAGCGCGGCGAGATCGTCTGCACCGGCCAGGAGGCCGGCGTCGCACCGATCTCTTACGCCGGCTCCGATCCCGAGCGCGCGGTGTCCGGCGCAGAGCTGATCTTCGTCGTCGGACCGGCTTACGCCACCGAGGCGCTCGCGAGTGCGGTGGGTCCACATCTCGCCCCCGGCCAGGATGTCGTCGTCTGCCCGACCTCGTGCCTGGGTAGCCTTGCCTTCCGTCGCGCAGCCGGGCTTGCGCCGGACGACGACCGGTTTACGGTGGGGGAGACCAGCACCCTGCCGTACGCGGTGCGGATCACCGCGCCCGCGACGATCAACATCTTCCTCAAGCTCGGCGCCGGCATCTGGTGCGCGGCATCTCCACGTGCCGACACCGAGCGACTCACCGCGGTACTGGCGGAGGTGTATCCCGGGATGAGGGCTGCCGGCAGCGTGCTCGCGACCACGTTGCAGAACGGCAATCCGGTGATCCATCCGGCCGTCACGATCAGTAACGCTGCCCGCATCGACGGTGGAACGGTGTTTGACTTCTACGAAGACGGTGTCACTCCGGCCGTCGGCCGATTGATGCGGGCCGTCGACGACGAGCGGCAGGCGATTGCGGCAGCGTACGGGCAGACCATCCTCTCCGACCCGGCCATGGGTGTCATCCAGGGCTACATGGTCGAAGAGAACTACGACACCGGCTACTCGACCGCGCCGGGGTTCAAGGGGATCAAGGCGCAGCGCAGCCTCGAAGACCGGTACCTGACCGAGGATGTCGGTTACACGCTCGTGCTCTTCACCGAGCTGGGTCGACTGGCGGGCGTGCCGACGCCGACCATGGACGCGCTGATCCGGGTCGCGTCCGTCCTGCTCGATCGGGACCTCGCCGCCCCCGGCACCTCGGACTCTGGGGCACCGCGGACACTGGCGCACCTCGGACTCGCCGGGCTCAGCGCCACCGAGCTCGCCGCACTCTGACCGCCGACCGCGCGATCCGTGGCGAACCGCTCCTTCAGCCGGGTGTAGCCCTGGTCCCGGTCGGTCTCCACTGCGGATCGCGCCCGAAGGCGGCGACGAGGCGGTCCAGGTCGGAGCAGGTCTCATCGACCGCGACCGCGCCTCCGAACGGCCGACGGTCGGCCAGCGTTCGCTCGCCGACGGCACCCAGCAGCTGCAGGGCCGGTTCGGTGAGCGCGGTGGCGGCCGGCTCCAGGCCGCTCGTCGACGCACCCGCAGCCTTCGCCAGATCCCAGCCGTGCAAAACGTGCTCGACCGAACGCAGCACCACTACCTGGTGGCCCGGGATCGGGCCGACCGGAACCTGATGGACGGCGCCGCGAACGGCCTCGTCGGAGAGCAGCTCGGCGATCCGGCTGCTGGCCTCGCGGTAGTCCCGCGCCGTCGGCGGTGCCCGATCCGGGTCAGGCGCCATCCCTGGTGCCTTCGGCGCGCCGCCCTCACCGGTCAGGATCCGCGCGAACAGGCGGTCTCCCCCGACGAGGTGGCCGAGCAGCTGGGCGTAGTTCCATTCCGGGCATGGCGTCTCCGCCCGCGGGTCCGGCTCGGTATCGATGATCGCGGCAATGGCCTGCGTGGTCAGTGTGAAGGTCCCGATCGGATCTGTCATACTTGAAAAACTAAAGTAGCTACTGGATGAAGTCAACCGATCGCTCCGTCCGCTGTTCAGTGGTCAATGTGGTTCGACTACGTGTCCGTATCGACCTGCGAACGAATGGAAGGAGGTGACTCCGTGTCGCGTTCGTACAACCAGCTGTGCGGCCTGGCTCTTGCCCTCGACGTGATCGGAGACCGCTGGAGCCTACTCATCGTGCGGGAGCTCCTGGTGCGACCGGAAGGCGTCCGTTACACCGATCTGCGCGACGGGCTGCCCGGCGTGGCCACGAACCTGCTGGCCGATCGGCTGCGTGACCTGCAGGAGTCTGGTGTGGTGCGTCGCGATGAGCCGCGTCCGCCGGTGGCGACCCCGGTGTTCCGGCTGACCGAGTACGGCCGCGCGCTCCGGCCGGCCGTCGAGGCCCTCGCGGTCTGGGGTGGAGAGCGGGTTCCCGCTGCGTCCGACGAGCAGGACTTCCGAAGCCGCTGGCTGGTCGTCCCGATCGAGGGGCTGCTGGCAGATCATCGCCCCGGTGACCCGGCGGTGCGGGTGGAGGTCCGTACCGGAGACGAGCCGGTGGTCGTCGAGGTGAGCGGGGGCGAGATCCGGGCGCGAGCTGGCACGCCCCAGGATCGACAAGATGATCGACCGGACCTCGTGATCTCCGGGCCACCCAAACCCGTGCTCGGCGTGATCTCAGGCAAGCTGCCGATCGCAGTGGCCGCCGGGTTCGGGGTCGTGGTCAGCGGGGACGCGACCGTAGTCACCCGTCTCGGGCTCGACTGACGCAGGTCGGGATCCCTGGACGTGGGACGTGGGACGTGGGACGTGGACGTGAGGCGATCAAGCGATCACCGCGGGTCAGACCACCGCCGTCATGCCGCCGTCGACGTAGATGACCTGCCCGTTGACGAAGTCCGACGCGGCTGACGACAGGAAAACCAGCGCGCCGACCAGCTCGCGCACCTGCCCCCAGCGGCCGGCTGGCGTGCGCTGGGCCACCCAGGCGCTGAACGTCTCGTCCTCGACCAGGGCCTCGGTGAGCTCGGTCGCGAAGTAGCCGGGAGCGAGCGCGTTGGCCTGGATCCCGTGTGGTCCGAGGTCGGCGCACATGCCCTGGGTCAGCATGACGATGCCGCCCTTGGTGGCGCTGTACGGCGCAATGCCCGGCCGGGCGATCTTGCTCTGCACGGAGCCGACATTGATGATCTTGCCGCTGCCGCGGGCGACCATGCCGCGGGCGACCCGCCGGCCGACGAGGAACGCACTCGTCAGGTTGGTCGCCACCAGGTCGTTCCAGTCCTGCACCGCAAACTCGGTGAACGGGGCGCGGCGCTGGATCCCGGCGTTGTTGACGCAGATGTCCGGCGTGCCCCACAAGCGCTCGATCGTCGCGATTCCGTCATCGACCGCGTCTGGATCGGTGACGTCGAACGTGGACACGGCCGGCTCGCCGCCGGTGGCGTCGCGCAGTCGTTCGGCCGCCGCCTCCGCCCCGGCTGCGTTGCGGCCGTGCACCACCACTCGGGCGCCGGCTTCGAGCAGGCCCTGAGCGAGGGCATACCCGATCCCTCGGCTCGAGCCGGTGACCAGTGCCGTCTTGCCGGAGAGATCGAACAGGTTCATCGCTGACCACCGCAGGATCGCCGCACCCGCTCAGCGTAGCCAGCGAGCCGACCCGTGAACCCAGGTTCGGGGTCCGCGGGCCCTAGAGTGATCGGATGACTGCTCCGGTCGACGCTGTGACGGCTCTGTTCGTGCCCGGCGACCGGCCCGAACGATTCGCCAAGGCAGTCGCCGCGGGTCCCGATCTCGTGATCATCGACCTCGAGGATGCGGTCGCTGCGGATGCGAAGTCCGCTGCCCTGGAAGCGATCCTCGCCGCCTTGTCACCGCAGCCCCCGTCGTCTGCCGCGGACGGGAGCACAAGTGCCATCCGGAGCATGGTCCGGGTGAATCCGTCCGGTAGCCCCGGCGCGGCCGGCGAGATCGCCGCGCTGAGCCAACTGATCAACCGGCGCGGCCACGGGCTGATCGGGCTCATGGTGCCCAAGGCCGAGAACCCTGATGTGATTGCCGAGCTGATCGCGACGATGACGCCGCCCGACGGTAGCGATCTTGCGGTGATCCCGCTGGTCGAGTCCGCGCGCGGGGTGGTCCGCGCCGTCGATCTCGCCGCCGTCCCTGGCGTGACCCGGCTGGCGTTCGGTGCATTGGACTTCACCCTGGATGTCGGTGCTGACCTGGGGTCGACGACCGTCGGCTACGCCCGCGCCCAGCTCGTGATCGCCTCGCGAGCGGCAGGGATCGCAGCCCCCTTCGACTCGCCTGCGACCCAGGTCGCCGATCTCGACGCCGTTGCCGACTCGGCTCGGACGGCTCGCGCACAAGGCTTCGGCGGGAAGCTCTGCATCCATCCGGCGCAGGTGAGCGTCGTACGCGATGCGTTCCGACCGTCCGACGCCGAGATCGAGTGGGCGCGGTCAGTGCTGGACGCGGAAGGCGGAGCCGTGCAGATCGGCGGCCAGATGGTCGATCGGCCGGTGGTCGAACGAGCACGCCGGATCCTCGAGCGATTTCCTGATCAGACCGGGAGGTTCGTGGCGCGCCCAGCCGCATCCGCCCCATGAGGATGGATCCGCCCCATCTGTAGCAGGGGCGAATCCACGTACGTGGGGCGAATCCGTTTCATTGGGAGGCCCGGGGCTGTGCCTGAGGCTCGTCCGGCTCAGAGCGGCTCGCTGCGACCGCCGTGCTGGGGATAGGCGAACCGGCCGTGGGCGGCCGCTGCCGTGTCGTCGTCGAGCAGCCGCCCGACCCACGCAGCTGCCACGGCCGGATCGTCCCCGTGCGAGGCGGTGCGTTCGGCCCAGCCGGCCCAGCCAGCGAGCCGTGCGTCGAGGGCCGCCTGATCGGCGATGTGGTCGCGCATCGCAGAACGGATCTCCCCCGGATGGAGAGAGCAGACCGTGACGCCGGTGCCGACCAGCTCCGTGGCGAGCTGGGCGAGCAGCCGATCCAGCGCCGACTTGCTGACGGCGTACGCGGTGTTGAACGGACCAGGCACGTCGCGCGCGGCGGCCGAGCTGATCTGGACGATGCGGCCCCAGCCGATCTCGATCATGATCGGCAGCAGCTGGTGGATCAGTCGAGCGGCGCCCAGGAAGTCGACGGCGACGGTCGACGTCCAGGTGTCCAGATCCGTCTCCGCGAACGGGGCGAGCGGGCCGAACACGGCAGCCGCATTCACCAGCACCAGCCGTTCCGAGCGCCACTCCGGCGCGATGTCGATCAGGTCCTGGCCCGCCTGGTCCCACACGATCGCCTCGGACCCCACACCCTGGCCGTCGAGCTCGGCAACCAGCGCCTCGAGCGCCGATCGGCGGCGGCCGACCAGCGTCAGCTCGCAGGCCTGCTCGGCAAGTGCGCGCGCGCAGGCGTGTCCGACGGTGCCGGTCGCGCCCGTGATGATCGCGCGGATGCCGGTTCCTGCGAGACTTTGGGTCACGTCAGCTGCTCGGCCAGCGATAGGTGTCGCGAGCGTTGCCGATCAGCATCGCCTCCTGCTCGTCAGGGGAGTAGCCGTCGATCAAGGTCTCGAAGGCATCGACGTAGTCGCCGTAGGAACCCCAGAGCCGATCGACCGGCCAGTTCGTGCCGAACAGGCAGCGTTGCGGGCCGAACTGCTCGATGCAGTGCTCCACCCACGGTCGCAGTCCGTCGATCGTCCAGCCGGCACGGTTCATCCCGAGCCCGGAGATCTTGCACGCGACGTTCGGCGCCGAGGCCAGCGTGGCGATCCCGGACCGCCAGTTGTCGAGATAGACCGGATCGGCGGTGTCCCGCGGATAGCCGATGTGCTCGAGCACGATCGTCAGGTTTTCGTGCCGACGGGCGAGATCTCGTGCCTTGCCCATGTCCTGCCAGGCGCAGTCAAGATCAAGCATCAGCTCCCGCCCGGCCAGCAGGGACACCCCCGCGTCGAACCGGGGGTCGACCAGGAAGTCGCCGGTGCCGAAATCGCGGACGCCGCGGACCAGTGGATGCTCGATGTGCCGGTCGAGCTGGGCGGCGACGTCGGAAGCGCTGAGGTCTTGGGATGCCACGATCACGAACGGGACCGGGCTGGTCGCCGCCATCTCGGACAGCCAGGCGGTCTCGACCACGGGGTCGGGAGTGCCGACCGCGGCCTGGACGTGCACGGCGCCGGCCAGCCCGGTGAAGCGGGCCTCTGCCCATAGTGCGGTTGAGTCGAAGCGGACGGACTTGATCGGGTCGATGTTGCCCAGGATCGGATGGACCGCCTCGGGCTGCAGCCAGCCGTACGTGAGCTCGGGGTGCCTGAGGTCCCAGAAGTGCACATGGGTGTCGATGAACTCCGGCTTCACATCGTCTCCTTCGGATGGCGACCGATCTGGACCGAGCTGCGGCTCGCAGCGCTGGCGTAGAGCGCCTCCACGATCTCGACCGACCGGGCTCCGAGCTCCCCGGGCGAGGGGTTCTCGTCCGTCCGGCCGAGCGCCAGGTCGACGAGACGGTTGGGTGGGCCGTCGCAGTCGTAGCTGCCGTCACCGGGGTTCAGCTCGGCCGAACGCGTGCCCTGACCCGGTTGGTGCCAGCTCACCTCGTCCGTCTGGAAGTCGAGGTTCAGCTGGCCCGACTCACCCACGACGTCGATCCGCAGCAGGTCACGCTCGGCCAGGTAGCCCGGATGCGCCGAGGAACCGGACAAGGTTCCGATCGCGCCACCGTCGTACGCGATCACCGCTGCGTCGTTGATCTCGACCCGCGCGCCCTCCGAGGTGTAGGTCAAGGCGAAGACCTCCCGCGCGCTCAGGCCCGTCAGGTACAGACCGATACCCAGCGCGTGACTGAGCTGAGCCTGTGCGTAGCCGCCCCCTGACAGCGCGGGATCGGTCCAGGTCCCCGGCTCGGGGGCGAAGCCCTTGGCCGCCTTGACGTACGCGCCGGCCTCGGTCAGTAGCGTGCGGGTGCCAGAGCACATGGCGATCGCGAGGTGCTCGACCCGACCCACGCCGTACGGTTCGGCCATGAAGGCGGACCCGGCGGCGAACAGCGGCTTGTAGTTGTAGCCGAGGGCGACCACGATCTGGCTCCCCACGGAGCGTGCGGTGTCGACCAGGTCCCAGGCCTCCGGCGCGCTCAAGGTGAATGGCTTCTCCACCATCACGTGCGCACCGGTCTGCAGTGCGGCCTTCGCGTGCTCGTAGTGCAGCGCGGCAGGGCTGGCCACGACCACGATGTCGGGGCCGGTCTCGAGCACGTCGGCATAGTTCTCGCTGGCGTGGCTGAATCCCCAGTCCTGTTTGATCTGCTCCAGCGCCTCCGCGCCGTGCCGGCAGACCGCCGTGAACTCGACCTCGGGACGCTTCGCGAGGTTCGGCAGATGGGACGCGACCGCCCAGGACCCGGCCCCGATCACCCCCAGCTTCAGCTTCGACACCGCCGCAGTCTCCTCCTCGTGCTCTGCCGTCGCTCCGACCGACGATCGACCCTCAGCGGTCTGCCCGGAACCGGTCGACGAACTCTTGATCCAGTTCCCAGCCCAGACCCGGCTCCTGGGGTAGCACCAGTGTGCCGTCCTCCAGTGGTTTGCGGTTGGTCACCATCTCCCAGTAGATCGGGTCGCGCTGCGGGGTGAACGCCTCGACGTACGTCCCGTTCGGCACCGACGCCAACAGGTGGGAGGACACCTGGCCCTCTTCGTGGTGACCGAGCTCGACGTCGTACGTCAGTGCCAGCGCCGCCACCCGCCGCCACTCGGTCGGCCCGCCGCCCCACGAGGCGTCGAAGTTGCAGACGTCGATCGCACCCGTCGTGATCATGGTCCGCATGCCCACCCGGGAGATCTCGCTCTGCCCGGCGGCGACCCGGACGTTTCCCTTCAGTCGTACGTCGCGCAGCCCGGCCAGGTCGGCGTGCCACCGGGTCGGTTCCTCGAACCAGCGCAGCTCCAGGCCGTCGGGAAGCTTCCGGACGAAATCCAACGCCTCTCGGACGGTGTAGCCCTGGTTGGCATCGACCACGAACACGAAGTCGTCGTCGACGAAGGATCGGGCGTGGACGAGCCGGGCGACGTCCTCCTCCGGCGGCTTGCCGCCGATCTTGAACTTCATCCCGACCATGCCATGCTCCTCGGCGAAGAACGCCATGTCCTTGGCGATATCGGCCTCGCTCGTGCCGTAGTAGCCACCGATCCCGATCATCGGAATCCTGTCGCGGTAGCCGCCCCACAGGCGCCAGAGCGGTTGGCCGAGCACGCGGCCCACACAGTCCCAGACGGCGGTATCGACACAGGCCATCGCTTGCATGGCCAGACGACGGTCGCGGAGCTGGTCGAACGTGACCGGAAGCATCGCCTCCCAGACCCGCTCGGTCTGCATCACGTCGAGCCCGGTGACCAGCGGTGCGATCTCGTCGTGGATGATCGCGAGGATCTCGTCCTGCTCCTCGTCGGAGTCCGCGTTGTATGCGATGCCGAAGGCTCCGTCGGAGGTGCGCACGGTCGTGATGATCGTGCAGCGATTCCGCATCTTGTAGTAGCTACCGCGATAGAGGTGCTCGAGCGGGACGCGGATCGGGATGGTTTCGATGGCGTCGATGAGGGTCAATGCGTCCTCCCTGCAAGGCGGTTTGGTAACGTTTCCATGGAAGTTACAGGCGAGGCCTCCGAGCGTCAAGGATGAAGGTGGGAAGGGAAACGCGTCGTTCAGTCGTTGATGACGAACTCGGTCGGCAAGATCACTTCCCGGGTGATGCCTCGCTGGATGCGAGCGAGCAGCAGCTCGGCCGCCGTACGTCCCATCAGGGCGGCGTCGCGGTGGACGTAGGACAGCGACGGCGCGAACAGCTCGGGAAATGGCCACGAGTCGCACGGCACGAGGTCGATCTCGCTCGGGATCTCGCGGCCCAGTGCACGGATCGCCCGCAGGGCGCCATACCCGACCATCAGGCCGCCGGCGATGATCGCCGTCGGAGCGTCCGCGGAGGTCAAGAGCTCGGTGGTCTGGTGGGAACCGAACTCGGCGTCGTACGCCTCGGTCCGCAGCAGCCCTGGATCGAACCGAAGCCCGGCCGATCGCAGCCCCGCCTTGTATCCGCGGGTCCGCTCCCGCGACGCCAGCACGGTCCGCGGTCCGGTGATCAAGGCGATCCGCTGGTGACCGCGACCCGCCAAGTGCTTCACTGCCAGGCGGACGCCCGTGTAGTGGTCCGAGCTCACCACGCTGGCATCGATCTCCGGCACGTGTCGGTCAACCAGCACGACCGGTGCCTTGAAGGACCGGAGTGCGGAGAGGGAGTCTTGGTGGCTCTCGGTGGCCAGGCTGGCGATCAGTCCGTCCACCCGCCGGCGGGCGAACAGCCGGATGTGCTCGGCGTCGCGGCCGGCATCGGCGTCGGAGTTCAACAGCAGCACGGAGTAGCCCACGGGATGCAGGACGGACTCGGCGGCCTTCACCATGTCGGAGAACAGCGGGTTGGCGATGTCACGCACGAGGAACGCCACTGTCATAGACGATCCGCGGCGCAGGCTCATGGCCGTGAAGTCGGGCTCGTAGTCGAGCTCCGACACCGCGAGCAGCACCTTCTGACGCAGTGACTCGCTGACGGCCGAGTGGCCGCTCAGCACCCGCGATACCGAGCCGAGCCCGACGCCGGCGCGCAGAGCCACCTCGCGCATGGTGACCTTCTCCTCGGGAGAGGAGGCTGGATCCGCCGCAGTGTCAGGCGGCCCGTCACGCGGCGGAGCGGGCCGGTCACGCGGGGCAACAGGGCGGTCAGGCGGGAGGGCAGGCGCCACCGGGCTCACACCTCCTCCGTCACCTGCCGAAACTGGTCACCAACAACAACGACACGCCGACGGAGTCTGTTGTTGCTGACCACTTTTCGCAGGACTGGTCCCTGTCGCCAGACCTTAGTGCATGGCTGCCCGGGTTAGTGGTCACGCCTGCAACTACGAGTGCTCGATGATGCAGATGTCGTCGCCGGTGGTTGCCTCCTCCCCGGTTGGCACCAGCAGTTTCACGACCGTGCCGGCCAGCGGGCTCGGCATCTCCACCAGCGCCTTGTCCGTCTCGACGCTGGCCAGCGCCTGACCTTCCGCGACCGGCTCACCCTCGGCGACGAGCCATTCGTCGATGACAATCACGTCGGTCGTCTCGGCGAGCTTCGGCAGTTTCACCGTTGTCTGCATGATCTTCTCCGCTCAGGACGCGTAGACGTGCGCGAACATGTCCGATCGATCGGGCTCTGGGCCCTGCTTCGCCGATTCCACGGCGCGATCCACCTCGGCGCCGATGTCGGCCCGCAGTCCCGCCACCGCATCGGCATCCAGCACGCCTTGGCTCTGCAGCCGAGCGGCGTAGATGTCGATGGGGTCGCGGGCCAGCCACTCGTCCAGCTCACCCTCGGGTCGATAGGTCGCGGGGTCGGAGCGCGAGTGGCCCGAGTAGCGGTACGTCTTCATCTCCAGCAGGGTGGGCCCCCCGCCGGAGCGGGCCCGGTCGACAGCAACGCCCATCGCCGCCGTGACGGCGTCCAGATCCTGCCCGTCCACCACGGCCGACGGCATCGCGTACGACGTCGCGCGCTCGGCGATGTCCTTCACCGCGGTAGTGGTGGCCAGCGGGCTGTACTCGCCGTACAGGTTGTTCTCGCAGACGAAGATCACCGGCAGCCGCCAGACAGCGGCGATGTTCAGCCCCTCGTGGAACGCGCCGATGTTGGCGGTGCCGTCGCCGAAGATCGAAACTGCCACGTCGTCGCTGCCGCGAAGCTGCGCTCCCCAGGCGACGCCGGCCGCGATCGGGATGCCGGCGCCGATGATCGCCATCGTCGGCATCAGCCCGATCTGCCGGCTGGACAGATGCATCGAGCCGCCGACTCCGCCAACGCATCCGGTGGTCCGGCCCAGGATCTCGCCGACGACCTGCTCCGGCGCCATCCCCAGGGCCATCGCGTGTCCGTGCCCGCGGTAGGTGCAGCAGACCGCGTCGGTCGGCCGGACGCTGGCCGCGATGCCGACGCAGACCGCCTCCTGACCCTGGCAGGTGTGCGTCGAGCCGGCCACCAGCCCGCTGGCAAACAGTCCCTTGATCAGATCCTCGGCGTGCCGGATCTCCATCATCCGCCGGAGCCGCTCGACGGGCTCGGACAACGCTTCGCGGCGGCTCAGCTCGCGCTCGGACTGCTCCGGATCAGACATCGGCGGTCTCCTCCCACCAGGGCGACGGCGTTCGATCGGTCCTCACCAGCGACGTGAGCTGCTCGGCGATGTAGTCGACGCTGGGAACGTACGCGGTCTCGAGATTCTTCGCATACGGCACGGGTACGTCGGGCGCGGTGATCCGGACGATCGGGGCGCGGAGCCGGCCGAAGGCCCGGGTCGAGATCTCGGCGGCGACGATCGTGCCCCAACCGCCGGTGTACGGGTTGGCCTCGACGGTGGCCAGCCGGCCGGTCCGCTCGACCGATGCGAGCACGCCGTCGACATCCCACGGGACGACCGTTGCCAGGTCGATCACCTCGGCATCGAGGCCCGCTGCCTCGACCGCAGCGACTGGGCCAGCTTCACGGTCTGGCCGAGGGCGAGCACGCTGAGCTGATCACCGGAGCGGATCGTCCGGATCCTGCCGATGACCGGGAGCTGGTCGGGATCGGTGACCACCTCCTCACGGTCGCCGTACAGGGCTCGCGGTTCGAAGAACACGACCGGATCGTCGTCGCGAATGGCTGCCCGGAGCAGGCCGTACGCGCTGTCGGCGCCCGAAGCCACGACCACCTTCAGGCCGGGGGTGCTGGTGAACCACGTCTCGAGCGTCTGCGAGTGCTGCGCGCCGAAACCGAGCCCGGGACCGGAGGAGGCTCGCACCACGAGCGGCACCGGATAGCTGCCGCGGGACAGGTAGCGGAGCTTCGCTGCCTCTGTGACGATCTGGTCGAGCGCGACGCCCAGGAACTCGGCGAACATGATCTCGGCGACGGGACGGAAACCCGCCGCCGCAACTCCCACGGCCACACCCAGGAACCCCATCTCGGCGATGGGTGTGTCCCGGACCCGTTCGGGACCGAACTCGGCCAGCAGGCCTTCCGACGTCTTGAAGACACCCTCGGCCGCGCCGACGTCCTCACCCAGCAGCAGCACACGTTCGTCGGCCCGCATCTCATCGGCGATCGCTGCCGCGATCGCCTTGTTCATCCTCATCTTCGTCATCGGTCAACTCCTCTTCTCGATCATCGGTCCAGCCGAAAACGCTCGACGACCTCGGGCCGCACGTCGATGCCCAGCCCATCGCCCGTCGGCGGCAGCATCCAGCCCTGGTGGTGCGTGATGGGTTCGGTGACCAGCTCGTCCTGCATCGGATTCGGCAGTGGCTTGAGCTCGAACAGCTTGGCCGCCGGGCTGGCGAACGACGCGGCCAGGCTGGCCGCCGAGACGATCGAGCTCGACCAGGCGTGGGCGTTCAGCTGACGACGGGTGTCCTCGACCCGGGCGGCGATCTGCTGGAAGCCTGTGATCCCGCGGACCCGCCCGGGATCGACACCCACCACGTCGACGCAGCCCGTGTCGAGCACCTCGTCGTAGCCACGGGCGTCCCACTCACGCTCGCCCCAGGCGAGGGCAGTGTCGACGGCGGACCGCAGCCGCCGGTAGCCCTCCGGATCCCATGGGCCGAGCGGTTCCTCGATCCAGCTGAGGCCGTGCTCGGCGAAGGCGTGCACGCGTGAGATGGCGGTCGGTGGGTCCCAGTAGACGGCGACGCCGAGGTCGACCATCAGGGCGGCGTCGGGACCGATCGCGGCCCGCAGCTGCTTCACGAACGCGACGTCGCGGTCGTGCTCGTACCCCAACCGGGCGTCGCCCATCTTGCCGAAGCCGACCTTGACGCCTTGCAGGCCGCCCGCGACCCACGAGCCCATGTCCTCGACGAGCTCCGCCAGCCGCGGCTTGAACGCATGGCAGGAGGCGATGGCCGGCAGACGATCATGGACGGCACCGCCGAGGAGCTCGAGCAAGCTGGCACCGAGCGTACGACCCTTGGCATCCCACAGGGCGATGTCGATCGCGGCGATCGCGTTGTAGGCGATGCCGCCTCGCCAGCCGTACCACCAGGCGTGGTCGACCAGACTGCGCCAGATCCCGATCACGTCAGTGACCGGTCGGCCGATGACCAGGGGCGCCATCCCGTTGATGATCTCGCGGGTGGCCCGGGATGCCTCCGGCCACTGGGTGATGGACTCACCCCAGCCGACGACACCGTCGTCGGTGGTGAGCCGGACCAGGCACAGGTGCCGGGTCGCTCCGTTGTCGTTGGGTTCGGGATAGGCGACCGGAATGGCTTCGAGCGTACGAACGTTCACGCCTGCTCCTTGTCGGCGGTTCCGGTGAGCTCGGCCGCGAGGCGCTCGACCCGCTCGGTGGCGGCGTCGGCCGAGCAGTGCCACTTCCAGGCGGCCAGCTGGGTGAGGTCGGCCGTCCGGGAGGGATGGTCGAGCGGGACCGCAACGGCCGACTCGGCGGAGCGTTCGCGGGCGCGGATCTGCACGGCGGTCACCCCCGTGTCGGGTCGGAGCTGGATCAGGTCAGGCAGGCCGGCCAGTGAGCTGTCCGGGACCGCCGCGACGATCGCCGCCGCCACGGCTTCGGCTACTCCGGAAGGCGGTGCCGACGGCGTCTGGATGGTGATCGAGTCGATCGCATGGCCGGCGGCTCCCTGTGCGCAGCCAATCGAAACAAAGTCGCGTGCCGCGGTGAAGCCGGCCTCGTACGCGGCCTGGTTCCAGCCGGACGTCGGGAAGACGCGCAGCGAGCTCTCGGCAAGTGCATCGTCGTCGACGGTGAGCAGCCGATCCGGATCCAACGTGGCCAGCGCGCCCTGGCGCCGATCCAGATCCGAGCGCGTCGCGTCCAGCCCACGCGCGGCGGCGAGGGCCGCGGCGATCCCCGTTCGGACCGCGTGGGCGCTGTGGAAGCAGCGTGTCCCGCTGTACTCGATCAGCGCCCCGCGAGAGCCACCGATCACCGACAAAGCATGGCCGAGCGCATGCGGCCAGCGGTCCTCACCCAGCCCGAGCAGCACCGCAGCGGTGGCGGCTGCGGCGACCGTTCCGGCCGTCGCGGTGGAGTGGAAGATCGATCCGTGCTCGGGTCCGAGAGCGACTGCCACGCCGGCGATCGTCGCGTAGCCGGTCGTGGCCGCCGCCAGCCGGGTCGGTCCGGCGACACCCACCGCTGCGCCGAGCTCGGTGACGACCGGCCAGACCACCGAACCGGGATGGGTGAGGCTCGCCCAGTGCACGTCGTCACGGTCCTCGGCCCGGGCGGACACCGAGGCCTCCTCGGCCCGTTCGACGACCGACGCCGCCCAGCCGGGTAGTGGCTCGCGGCTCGGCGAACCGTCGCGGCAGTGCAGGAAGTCCGCCAGCAGCACCGCGGCCCGCCGCACCTCGCCTGGGGTCGGCGCTGCCGCCGCCCGGGCTTGCAAGGCGGTCGCATAGGACTCGAGGAGGCTGCTGGTCATCGGCTCAGTACATGAGAAAGCCGCCGCTGACGTTCAGCGTGGCTCCGGAGACGAAGGAGGCATGCTGGCTGGCGAGGAAGACCGCGACTCCGGCGATCTCGCTGGGCTCGCCGATCCGGCCCAACGGCGTCTCGGCCGTCATCCGCTGCAGCACCTCGGGCGCGATGTCGTCGAGCAGCATGGGGGTGTTGGCCTGCCCAGGGGCGATGGTGTTCACCGTGATGCCGAACGGACCGTACGTCCGTGCCAGGCCGCGGGTCATCGACACGATCCCGCCCTTGCTCGCTGCGTAGACCACCGACCCGCCGAAACCTCCCGTCCACCAGCCCTGCGATGAGAAGGTGACGATCCGGCCCGCGGTCCCCGCGGCGCGCATGGACTCCGCCGCCGAGCGGCACAAGAAGAAGGACGCCTTGAGGTTCGTGTCGAGCTGGGCGTCCCAGTCCTCTTCGGTGATCTCACGAACGTCGGCCCGGCGCCGCAGCACCGCGGCACAGTGCACCAGCGCATACACCGGACCCAGCGTGGCAGCCTGCTCCACCAGCGCGTCGTGGGTGTCGATCCTGGTGAGGTCTGAGCTCAGCGCGAGGGCCGGCTCAACCCCGTCAGCCCCGACGGCAGCGCGGACGCGGTCCGCGTCGAGGTCAACCGCCACGACCCGGGCGCCGGCGGCGATGAACGCCGACGCGGTCGCCGAACCGATCCCGCCGCCCGCGCCGGTCACCATCACCACTCGTCCGTCCAGCCCCGCTCCGAGGTCCCAGGTCATCACCGCCTCCTTGCCGCTCGAGCGCGTTCCACCAGCTCCGATGATCATCCCGCCGTCGGCCGACCGTGCAGGTGCTGGGTCGAGTGCGGTTGTGGAAACGTTACCAACGCTGAGTGCACCGTCAAACTCTCGGGCCGGCGAGTTCGCTCAGCACGCTGTTGGTGTGCTGACCGACCTCTGGCACCGCGTCCATCCGCAGGTCCATCCCCGCCCACTCGATCGGCGGCCGGAGCGCCTGGACCAGACCCGCCGGAGTCTCGAGCGGCACCCACCGCTCGCGCTCCGTGAGCTGCGGATGCTGGATCACGTCGACCAGATCGCGCTGCCGGGCGTTGGCGATGCCGGCCGTCTCGAGCCGTCGGACCAGCTCTGTGCCGTCCATGGTCGCCAGGGCAGCGTCGATCTGGGCATCCAGCGCGGAGCGGTGGGCGACCCGGTCCGACTGAGTGGAGAACTCGGCCGCCGTCGCGAGGTCCGGCCGCTGCAGCACGACCTCGCAGAACCGCAGCCACTCACCCTCGTTCTGCACGGACAAGACCACGGCCGTCCCGTCACCGGCGCGATAGGTGCCGTACGGGGCGATTGCGGCGTGGCTGGTGCCCGCCCGGCGAGGTTGGCGGCCCCCGTAACGGGTGTAGTACAGGGGGTAGCCCATCCACTCCAGCAACGAGTCGAAGAGATTGACGTGCAGCGTTGCCCCTTCGCCGGTGACCGACCGGTGGTAGAGCGCGGCCAGGACGGCGGAGAACGCATACATTCCGGCGGCGATGTCGGCGGCCGGGATCCCGCTCTTGGCCGGCGCATCCTCGGTGCCCGTGATCGAGACCAGGCCCGTCTCGGCCTGGACGAGCAGGTCGTACGCCTTCGCGTCCCGCAGCGGGCCCGACGTCCCGTAGCCCGACACCGAGCAGCAGATCAGCTCGGGCCGGGTCCGGCGGAGCTGGTCGGCGCCCAGTCCCAGCCGCTCGGCCGCGCCCGGGCCGTAGTTCTGCAGGAAGACATCGGCGCCGTCGATCAACCGCAACAGCGACGTCCGGTCGTCGTCGTCCTTCAGATCGAGGGTCACGGACTCCTTCGACCGGTTCAGCCAGACGAAGTGGCTCGACAGACCGCGCACCGTGCGGTCGTACCGGCGGGCGAAGTCCCCACCCCCGGGTCGTTCGATCTTGATCACCCGCGCCCCGAGGTCGGCCAGCTGGCGGCTGGCCAGTGGCGCCGCGACTGCCTGTTCGCACGACACCACGGTGACACCCTCGAGCGGCAATCCCATGCCTATATCATGCACAAAGTAGTCAGATAATGCATTATCCAGGAGGTCGAGAATGCGGACGGTCGACGTCGCCGCGGTGGGCGACGCGGTGCGGGAGCTGTGTATCCGCGCCAACCACGAGATCCGGGGCGACCACCTGGTCGCGCTACGCCGGGCCCGGGCGGAGGAGCGTTCGCCCATCGGTTGCCAGGTGCTCGACTCCCTGCTGCGCAACGCAGACGTCGCCCGCACCGAGCGAATCGCGTTCTGCCAGGACACCGGCTATGCCGTGGTCTACCTCACCGTCGGGCAAGACGTGCACTTCGCCGGTGGGGAGCTGACCGCGGCGGTCAACCGCGGTGTGGCCGAGGGCTATCGCGCCGGCTATCTCCGTGCATCGCTGGTCCGCACCCCGATCGATCGGGTGAATACCGACGACAACACGCCGGCAATGATCGACATCGCGCTGGTTCCCGGCGAGGGCATGCAGATCACGGTGCTGATCAAGGGTGCCGGTTGTGACAACATGAGTGCACTCCGGATGCTCACTCCGGCCGAAGGCACCCCGGCCATGATCGACTTCGTGGTCGAGACGATCGAGCGCGCCGGTCCCAGTGCCAGCCCGCCGGTGACGATCGGCATCGGGCTCGGTGGAACGTTCGACCGCGCAGCGGCGATGGCCAAGCGCGCCCTCACCCGACGATCGGGCGAGCCGAGTCCCGACCCCGAGATCGCCGATCTGGAGCGGCGGGTGCTGGACGCGGTCAACGCCACCGGGATCGGGCCGGCCGGTTTCGGTGGGACGGTCACAGCGCTCGCGGTGCACATCGAGACCATGGCAACCCACATCGCGTCCTATCCGGTGGCGATCAATCTCGACTGCCACTCCCACCGGGTCCAGGAGCTGTCGCTGTGAGCAGCGCTCCCCGGCAGCTGGCCACTCCGTTCGAGCCATCCGTCCTCACGGAGCTGCGGTCCGGAGACCCGGTGTTGATCTCCGGCACCGTGCTGACGGCCCGAGACGCCGCGCACGAGCGCTTCGCCCGGGCGATCGCCGCCGGAGAGGAACTGCCCGTGGAGGTGGACGGTCAGACGATCTACTTCGTCGGTCCGACGCCCGCACGGCCGGGACACGTCATCGGGTCCGCCGGTCCGACGACCGCCTCGAGGATGGACCCTTACTCGCCGCTGCTGATCGAGCGCGGACTGAAGGCCATGATCGGCAAGGGACGCCGGAGCGCGGCGGTGAAGCAGAGCATGATCGAGTACGGCTGCGTCTACTTCGGCGCGGTGGAGGGCACCGCCGCGCTGCTCTCCTCCTGCATCACCGCCTCGGAGGTGATCGCGTACGACGATCTCGGCACCGAGGCCGTACGCCGGCTGACCGTGGCCGACTTCCCGGCCTTCGTGGTCAACGACCTGCACGGCGGCGACCTGTATCTCGAGGGCCAGGCGCGCTGGCGCGGTAAGGCCGAGCGCTGAGCGCGGCGCTGCCCTTCGACGGGCTCAGGGCACGTGAGGACAGGCTTCAGGAAGCATCGATGTCGAACGGGTCGTCGGTCGCCGCGCCCTGGGCCGCGGCAAGCGCGGCCATGCCCGCCGCGAGATGCGCCTCGAAGGCTGCGGCCAAGCGGTCGGCGTCGGCCGATCTCGCGGCCGACAAGATCTTGCGGTGCTCGACACGGGACGCAGCGGCTCGCCGACGGTCGGCCAGCATCACGTCCCAGGGGAACGTCAGCCACAGCTGCTCGATTCGCTCCGCCAGCCCGGGAACGCCGCAGCGTTCGTAGAAGTAGAAGTGGAAGGCGTGGTTGGCTTCGTGTGGGTCCGCCGAGTCGCTGCCGGTCTCGGCCTCGTCGAGCAGCCGGCCGAGCACAGTGAGGTCGTGCCGGGACAGCCGGGTCGCGGCCCGCCGGACCGCAAACGTCTCGGTCAGCCGACGGACGACATACGATGCGCGGATCGCGTCGATGTCGATCAGCTCGGCCACCCGTACGCCGCGATGCGGCTCGGCGACCAGCAGTCGCTCGGACTCCAGGATCCGCAGCGCTTCACGCACCGGCGTGATGCTCACGTCGAAGTCTGCGGCCAGCTCGTCCTGGCGCAGCCGCTGACCCCGTGGATACTCACCGGACAGCACGCGGCGACGAATCGCCTGCGCGATCGCCTCACTCTTCGTGCTGCCGGCCACGGTGGTCATTATCCGGCCGCCGGCGGTGGATCAGGTGGGGGAGACCCGGACGACCCAGTCCTCCATGCTCGGCACGGCCGATCGTCTGGTCACCTGGCGCAGCGCCAGCACGCCGTCGTCGGCGACGTCCGCCTCGAATCCGGCGGCCGGTGATTCGAGCGGATCGTCCTCGCGACGTGGATTCCAGTAGCTGACCCGCCATCGGCCCGGAGTCAGGCCGCGGAAGCTGACGTCGCGGAGCGCCTGGCTGATCCCACGATCGGCGGGCAGCAGGCTCACCGCCGGGAAGTACGCGATCAGCTCCGGACCGATCCGTGCCGCGTACGGCAGCAAGCGCTGCTCGGGGCTCGCATGCACCGACAACGCTTCGGGGGCGGGCACCATGGCTGTCCAGTCGAGATTGCGCAAGAACGCAGCGGACCTACCCAACTGCGCCGACCCGGGCAGCGCCGCGGCCTCCTGCCAGGTCGAGTCGCCCCACATGATGCCGGGTCCGCGGTCCTCGGCGCGGCGGAACGCCCACAAACCCTGGGCGCCGTACGTATGTCCGGCGGCGCCGGAGAGCAGGTGAGAGAAGAACAGGAAGCGCTGCACGGTGGCCGCCGACCCGCCCGCGATGCCCTCGTAGCAGACCTCGCTGTTGATCACCGGCAACCCGTGCTCGGCGGCCAGCTCGCGCTCCAGCGCGGTGAGGCTGTCCGGCACCGACGAGCGGTCCGCATGACCGGTCTGCAGCCAGATCAGGTCGAGATCATCCGCGTCGCCGATGGCATCGGTACTGCTGAAGTGGGCAAATGCAGGACACGGGTGCACCGTCCGGAGGTTGCGGTAGCCGTCCAGAGCGCGCACCTCGGAGGTGATGGCGCGCCACCCTGCGCTCAGCTCGGCGACCGCGGTGTCCAGGCCGGGCTCGTCGAGCTGCGGATAGTGCGGCAGGCCTGCCTCGCCGGCCACGCACCAGACGACGGGAAAGGCTGCCCAGCGCGCAATCACCTCGCGCCAGTGCTGCCGCATCCGCTCGGGACCCAGATCGAGCAGGTAGTAGCTCCAGGCGCCGACCACCGCCGGCGTCAGGCCCGCTTCGATGATCAAGGTGAGCCGGCGGTCGGCCTCGTCCCACCAGCGTGACTCGATCTCGGCCAGCCCGGGAGTCCACGGCCAGCGGCCGCCGAGCTCGCCGAGGTCCTCGTACGCCTCGACCTCCGGGAACAGGCCCGCGACCACCTGGACAACGGAGAACCCCTGGTCGACCCGTCGTCGGGCCAGTGTCCGGAGCTCTGGCTCACTCACCCGATCGCAGAGGGCGAACCACCAGGTGTCGGCCAGCCAGAAGAACGGATCGCCGGCCTCGTCGATGAGGCGTCGCCCGGTCCTCCGTAGCAGCGGCGCCGTCGGTGGTCGCTCGGCATGCACCCGCCACTGCGCGAAGGGTTCCGGTTCCCCAGAGATCCCCACCGCGTAGTCCCCGCCCAGGTGATTGCGGACCCGCACCCGGGTGCTTCCGTCAGTGGCGACGAACGTGGGCACGACGCGCTCACCGGTCGGATCGGTCACGACGGCTTCAGCGACACGCCGACCACGATCCGACGGCACGACGACTTCACGGACACCCCGCGGAAGACTCATCAACACTCCTGAAGTCCGGTACGGTTGGAAACGTTACCAAGACGGGGGAGCGGGTGCCATGGGGTCGCGTAGGACGAGTGCCTCGGGAGCGGTCGAGGCCATCGGTCGGCTGTCCACCGACGTCCTCGAGAGGCGACCTCGGGTGCTACGCGACGGTCGGCCGGTCGTCCTACGGACGGCGACCGAGCACTACGGTGCGATCCTCAACGGGGCCTTCGACTACGTTTCCTACCTGTCCATGTTGGCCGCGTCAGGCGGAAACCTCACCCGCACCTTCGTCTTGTTCCGCGAGCTCCAGAGCGCGGTGAACCCGTACTCGACCTGCAAGCCCGAGTCGATCGACTATCTCGCGCCGTACGCCAGGATCGACGCAGCGCGGGCGGATCCGACCGCGCTGGACGGACAACCGAAGTTCGATCTGAACCGGTGGGACGACACCTTCTTCGAGCGCCTGCACGACTTCATCGGACGAGCCGCCGCCTTGAGCGTGACGGTCGAGTTGACGTTGTTCAGCAACACCTACGCCGACCAGATCTGGGAGCTGAATCCGCTCCATCACGGCAACAATGTCAACGGGCTGAGCCCGATCCACTGGAGTGAGCACACCACCGCTCGCCAGCCGGACCGACTCCAGCGTCACCTGACACTCGTGCAGAAGATCGTCGGGGAGTGTCGCGATCACCCGAACGTGATCTTCGAACCGTGCAACGAGCCGGGTGCGGGCGCGATGGTCGAACCACCGCTGGTGCCGGTCGATCAGGCGGAGGTGAACAGCTGGCTCGACAGCGTGATCGCGGCCATCCGAGAGGTCGACGGCGGCCGCCACCTGGTTGCGGGCCAGGAGGCCTTCCGGTACGAGCCGTGGGATCAGCCGCTGGATCGTTCGATGAACGAGATGGACGTCGACATCGTCAACGTCCATCCGCTGCCGGGCACCACGCTCGGTGGTCGGACGTACGATCTCGGCCGGTTCATGTCCGGCGACCTGCAGCTGTCGGCAGTGCACGACTTCTGCGCCGCGGCGGCCCGCGAGGGCAAGCCGGTGAATCTGGACGAGGACAACGCCGCCAGTCAGTACACCGATCCCTTCGGCTGGACCATCCATCGCAAGCGGGCCTGGGTCGCGGTGCTGAGCGGCTGCCACTACGACATGATCGACTTCACGATTCGTCCCGGCCTGCCCCTCGGGTCGCCGGATGCGGAGCGTGACCTTCGGGTCTGGACCGAGTTCCTCGGCGACGCCTGCGAGCGATGGGAGCTGGCCTCGGCCCCAACGACCGACGACGTACGACTGCTCGACGGCGACGTGGTGATGGTCGCCTGCCGGATCGGAGGCGTCGATCGGAGTGCACGGCTCGTCTACCTCGCCGACCCGTCCGAGGGCACGCGTCGCCGGCCGGCGACGGGTGTGGTGCGCTGTCGGCTGCAGTTGCCGGAGAGCGTCCGAGCGGTGCGCGCCTTCGCCCCGGGCACGGGCAGCGAACTGTCGTCGCCGAGTCTGACAGGTGAAGGGACGATCGCGCTCGAGCTCGTCGGCGACCTGCTGCTCGAGCTGAGCCCGTGAGCTCGCGGGTCGAGAGTTGTGGCATCGAAACTCGTGCGGCGAGGGAACCGACTGCGGCAGCTCGCACGTTGTCCCAATTGCTGAGGAAACGACTGAGTTTCGTTCAGTTATCACACCCGACAGACGAAACGAATCGTTACAGACAGGAGGTCGAAGGCGACGTCCGCCGATGTTTTTCCGGTGGGTCGCGAAGCATCACGATTTGGACCTGATCTCTTGACGAGGCATGGATCCACCCATACGGTAACTAGTGCGATGAATCGTTACAAGACGGCTCTCGCTCAAACTTTACGAGGAGGTAAAGAGTGCTCTCAGCACGCACCCGCCGGCTAGCCCGGCCGCTCGCGGCAGCAGCCGCCCTGGTCGTCGTCGTCTCCGGTTGCTCGGTCGGCTCGATCGGTGGCGACAGTGGCAGCGGCGGTGCTCGGCCAGCACCACCGAGATCTCGTTCCTGTTCCAGAACGACTCCGCCACCCAGAGCGCTCGGCAAGGCGCTGATCGACGGCTTCGACCGCCGAGAACCCGAACATCAAGATCACGTCAGAGACGCAGCCCGGCGGAACCGACGGTGACAACCTCACCAAGACCAAGCTGTCGACCGGCGAGATGTCCGACGTGTTCTTGTACAACCCCGGCTCGCTGTTCCACGCCCTCAATCCTGATACCAATCTGCAGCCGTTGACCGACGAGCCGTGGGTCAGCCAGATGTCGGCGGAGCATGAAGTCCGTGGTCAGCACGGACAAGGGCACCTACGGCGCGCCGATCGGCACGACCTCGTCCGGCGGCGTGCTCTACAACAAGAAGGTCTACGCCGATCTCGGCCTGAAGGTGCCCACGAGCTGGGCCGAGTTCCGGGCCAACAACGAGAAGATCAAGGCCGCCGGCAAGGTCACCCCGATCTTCCAGAGCTATGGCTCAACGTTTACCTGGACGGCGCAGCTGTTCGTGCTCGGCGACTTCGCCAACGTGGCGGCCCAAGACCCCAGCTGGGCGGAGAACTACACCGACAACAAGGCGAAGTACGTCGACCAGCCAGCACTGCAGGGCTTCTTGAACCAGCAGCAGGCCCATGACGACGGCTTCTACAACAAGGACTACGCCTCAGCGACGTTCGATGCGGCGATGAAGGCGATCGCCAACGGCACCGCTGCGCACTACCCGATGCTGACCGGGGCGCTCTCCACGATCGTCCAGAACTACCCGGACAAGGTCGCTGACGTCGGCTACTTCGCCCTGCCCGGCGCAGGACGCTGCGAACACCCGGGCCACGATCTGGTTCCCGAACGCCTTGTACATCCCCAAGACGACCGAGGGCGCGAAGCTCGACGCCGCCAAGAAGTTCATCGCCTGGGTCGACTCGAGCGCCGGCTGCGCGGTCCAGAACAAGGTGGCCTCGGTCGCCGGACCGTACGCGATCAGCTCCTGCACCCTGCCGGACAGCGTTCCGCAGGCCGTCAAGGATCTGGACGTCTACCTGAAGGCCGACAAGTCCGGTCCCGCGCTGGAGTTCATCTCCCCGATCAAGGGCCCGAACCTGGAGAAGATCACCGTCGAGGTCGGTTCCGGCATCAAGACCGCCCAGCAGGGCGCGAAGGTCCTACGATGACGATGTGAAGAAGCAGGCGCAGCAGCTGGGTCTTCCTGGCTGGTGATCTTCGCACGTGGGGACGGCCGCTTCGACAGGGCCGTCCCTCGTCTGTTCCCCCGCCGCCCTGCTCGCCCGTCGGCCGGTCGGCGCCGTTCGTTACTGTAGGGAGTGCCGTATGGCCTCGACCACCACCAGCCAGCCGATCATCGGACATCCGGTCAAGGCGCCGGCCCGAAAGAGGATGAAGAGTCGCGTACCCGCTCTGGTTCTACCTGCCAGCCGGGATCTTGTTCCTCGTGCTCTTCGTGCTGCCGACGTTCACGTCCTTCTACTTCAGCCTGACCCGGTGGACGCTGTTCGACGTCCACTTCATCGGTCTGGACAATTTCGTCACCTTCTTCACCGAGGACACCCTCTACTCCAGCTTCATCCACACCCTGATCTACGCGTTCATCACCTGCTTTGCGAAGATCGTGTTCGGCATCGGCCTCGCCGTCCTGCTCACCTCGGCACTGATCGGGCGCGGATACCTGCGCGCGGTGATCTTCTTCCCGGTGCTGGTCTCCGCGATCGGTGTCGGCTTCACCTTCCAGATCCTGCTCGATCCCGTTCCATGGCCCGGTGAACGCTGCGCTGGCCAGGATCGGAATCACCGGTCCCGGGTGGCTGACGAACCCCGATTTGGCGCTCTTCAGTGTGGCGGGGATCGACATCTGGAAGGGCGTCGGGATCGCTACCCTGATCTTCATCGCCGGCATCGTGGCCATTCCCTCGGAGTACTACGAGGCGGCCAAGGTGGACGGAGCCAGCGGGCTGGCAGATCTTCTGGGGCGTGACGCTGCCGCTGCTGCGGCCGGCCACCGTCGACGGTGATCCTGCTGGCCCTGATCGGCGGACTGCGGTCGTTCGATCTCATCTGGGCGACAACCGGCGGCGGCCCCGGTTTCAGCAGTGACGTGATCGCGTCGGTGATCTACAAGCAGTACCAGGCCGGCTTCTACGGTCTCTCCACCGCGGGCAACGTGGTGCTGTTCCTCGTGGTGACAGCGATCGTCGTGCCACTGAACTGGTGGCTGACCCGACGGGAGGTGACGCGATGAGACGGGATCGGACCAGCGCAACTGGATCGTCGGGCTGATCGCCATTGTCGTCTCGATCGTCGTCTTCGTCATCCCGTTCATCTTCATCCTGTTCACGGCGTCGAAGACCTCGACCGAGGCGTCGGACTTCAGACTGGCGCCTCCGACCCAGTGGATGCTCTGGCAGAACATCCAGGCCGTACTCCGCACCGACGACTTCGTCGTGGTCCGCGCATTCATCAACAGCACCACCCTGACCGTGGTCAGCGTGGCCATCATGGTCGTCTTCGCTGCCATGACCGGCTACGTCCTGCAACGGCGTCGTTCCCGAATCAACGGCATCGTCAACTTCTTCGTTCTCGCTGGGCTGATCGTGCCGCCAGCGGTAGTGCCCACGATCTGGGTGCTGCAGCGGATCGGTCTCTACAAGACGCATGCCAGGCATGATCTTGATCGAGGTCACGTTCGGTCTCGCGTTCTGCATCCTGCTGTTCCGAGCCTTCGTCTCGACGATCCCGAAGGAGCTGGACGAGGCCGCCATCGTCGACGGTGCCGGTCCGTTCCGACTGTTCTTCAGCGTGATCATGCCGTTGCTACGACCGGTGATGATCACGGTGATCGTGGTGCAGGCGGTCGTAGTGTTCAACGACTTCGCCGGTCCGCTGTACTTCCTGCCCGGCAACGACGGCGTCACCGTCCAGCTGACGCTGTACAACTTCCAGAGTCAGACGCTCAACCAGTGGAACCTGCTGTTCGCCGACATCCTGCTGATCACCATCCCGCCGCTGATCATGTACATCATCTTCAACCGCAAGATCGTGGCGGGCATGACCAGTGGGGCCGTCAAGGGGTGAGCCGCAGGTGAGAGAGCCGCTCACCAGAACTCGGGCGGGATCGTGCCCCTCGCCAGGCAAGCTCGTTGTCGGCGATGAACTGCGACAGCGACTCGTCCACGCTCAGCGACGATCCGACCAGCGAGTCGAGCTCACCGATCATCGCGGCGGCACTGGTCGGAGAAGGGTCGGCGAGCACGCCGGTCCAGGCCGTCCGGAACGAACCGGGCAGCTCGGTCAAGGCGGCGATGTCTTTGCTCAGGTACTTCTGACCGCGAAAGAGGCGTCCATGCAAGGCGAGAGCCGCTCGGCCGGCCGCGAGTGCCGTGTGCAGACCGGAGTGGCGCAGCAGGAAGCCGTCACCCCGCTCGTACGCCTGCGGAAGGAAGTAGCCGCCGTACAGCGCGACCTGCGACTGGTAGGCGCGAACCCGGCGAGTCCAGACCTCCTCCGGCAGCTCGGTGATCGCGTCCACGATCTCGGCGAGCCCGTCGATCCGATCCAGCGTCACCCGGGCGCCGAGGAACGAGGCCCGAGTCGGGTCGTCGGCCCGTCCGGCGGCAGCTGCCAGATAGCCCGGACTGCAGAGCTTGATGTCGACGTACCCACCGTCGTAGGTCACACCATCGTGGCTGACGAGGGCGATCCGGCCCTTCCGCTCGGCCACGGCGTACGCGTCGTCGGTGATCACCACGTAGACATCGACGTCGGAGTCGGTTCGCTCGTCTCCGCGCGCCACCGAGCCGACCAGCACCACCCCCAGCACTTCGGGCCTCGCGGCCTGCAGCCGGGTGAAGTTCTCCAACGTGTCTTCGTGATGTCGCACGGCCCGACATCTTACGGATCTCCGAACTCGTGGCCATCCCTTGTCCGCCCCGGAAGGAAATGATGTCCCAGACCTGGTCTGCTCGCATGATCGCTCCCGATTTCGATCATGATGCCCCACTGCTCCGCACAGAGTTCGTCCCCGACAGCGGCCACGGAGACATCTTCTCCGCGCGCTGGCTGGTCAGTGCGCAGGGGATCTTCGAGGCCTATCTCGGCGGGGCGCCGGTCAGCGCGGACGTGCTCAGTCCGGGCTGGTCCAGCTACGAGTGGCGCGTGCGATATCGGGAGTACGACGTCGCGGACGCGCTGACGCGCCGCGGAGGGACCGGTAGTGCTCGGCCTGGCACTCGGCAACGGCTGGAGCTGTGGACGCCTGACCTGGGACAGTCTCCGCCGCACCTACAGCGACGGGGTGGCGGCCTTGGCCCAGCTCGAGATCTCCTTCACCGATGGCCACCGCCAGACGGTGGTCACCGACGAGAGCTGGACTGCCGGTCCGTCCGCAGTCATCGAGAACGACATCTACGACGGTGAGACCATCGATGCCCGGCTGTTCTCCGATGCGTGGCTGCAGCCCGGCTTCACCGACGATGCCTGGAGCGCCGCGCGGGTGGTGGTCGACTTCGACACGGACAAACTGGCGCCCTACATCGGCCCTCCGGTGGTCCGACACGAGGAGATCGCACCGACGAAGATCTGGACGTCGCCGGCGGGCCGAACCCTGATCGATTTCGGACAGAATCTCGTCGGCTGGTTGAAGTTCAGCGTGCAGGGCGCGGCAGGCACGACGATCATCATCAAGCACGCTGAGGTGCTGGAGCACGACGAGCTCGGCACCCGACCGCTGCGATCGGCCAAGGCCACCGATCGGTTCATTCTGAGTGGTGGGCGGGACACGTTCGAGCCGACCCTCACGTTCCACGGCTTCCGATATGCCGAGATCGAGGGCTGGCCCGGCGGCATCGATGCCCTTGCCCAGGCTCAGGGTGCATTGGTGGCAGTCGTGGTGTCGTCCGATCTTCGTCGAATCGGTCAGTTCGAGTGCAGCAACGACGACCTCAACCAGCTGCACAGCAACGTCGTCTGGGGGCAGCGAGGCAACTTCGTCGACGTGCCGACCGACTGCCCGCAACGCGACGAGCGGCTCGGCTGGACCGGTGACCTGGCAGTCTTCGCACCGACCGCCGCGTACCTGTTCGATGTCAACGGCTTCCTGAAGGACTGGTTGGTCGATCTGGACCTGGAGCAGTCACACGCCGAAGGTCTGGTGCCCTTCGTCATCCCGGACATCTTGAAGTACACGCCGCAGAGGCCAGACCGGCCGAAGCCGGACACGGCGGCTATCTGGAGCGACGCCGCCGTCTGGGTGCCGTGGGCCTTGTGGCAGGCCTACGGCGATCGTGACGGTCTTGCGGCGGCGTACCCGGCTATGGCCGCGCACGTTCGGCGAACCGAGAGCCTGCGGAGCGACAACGGGCTGTGGGACACGGGCTTCCAGTTCGGCGACTGGCTCGACCCGGCCGCCCCGCCGGACCGACCAGGCGACGCGCGCGCCGACAAAGGGGTGGTCGCGACCGCCTGTCTGTATCGCAGCGCAGCGACCCTCTCCGAGATCGCTGAGATCCTCGGCCACGAGGACGACAGCGCGTCGTTCGCGGCGCTCGCGGCGCACACCAAGGCGGCGTTCGACGAGCACTACGTGTCCGACGACGGCCGAGTGAAGAGCGATTGTGCGACCGTCTATGCCCTGGCGATCACGTTCGGGTTGCTGGACGAGCCTCAGCTGGGCAGAGCGGGGGAGCGGCTGGTCGAGCTCGTCGAGGAGAACGGTTACCGGATCGCGACGGGCTTCGCCGGCACTCCGTACATCAGTGACGCGCTGACGCAGACCGGACACCTCGACGTGGCCTACAAGATCTTGCTCGAGCGCGAGTGCCCGTCATGGCTGTATCCGGTGTCGATGGGCGCGACGACCATCTGGGAGCGCTGGGACTCGATGCTTCCCGACGGCACGATCAACCCCGGGGAGATGACCAGCTTCAACCACTACGCGCTCGGTGCCGTGGCGGACTGGATGCACCGGGTGATCGGCGGTCTGAGTCCCGCCGAGCCCGGCTATGCCCGAGTGCGGATCGCTCCGCGGCCCGGTGGTGAGCTCAGCTGGGCCTCGACCTCGCTCGACACGCCGCACGGCAGGGTCGCGGTGCGCTGGGAGATCGCCGACGACGGCCTGCAGATCGACGTCGACGTACCGGAAGGTGTCGAGGCCGATCTCGACCTTCCCGGCGTGGACCCCGTCGTTCTAGGCTCGGGACAGCATCATCACCCAGTGGCGGTAGTCGCTGATTGAAATGTTTCGATATCCCTCGACGGGATCGCAGCAGATGAGGCGTGAGTACGCGGCAATTGGGGTTGTGAAACCTTTCAAAGTCTGGTTATAGTAGGCGACACAATCCCGAGGTCGCCGGGCTGGCCGAGGCCAGCCGATTGGAGAAAGTGAGGATCGAGTCATGGCACTCAACGACAGCATCCTGGATCAGCTGGCCGATCAGGCCATCGAGCTCCCATCCTGGGCGTTCGGCAACTCGGGGACGAGGTTCAAGGTCTTCGCCACCGCCGGGACCCCCCGCACGGTCCAGGAGAAGCTCGCCGATGCCGCGAAGGTCAACGAGCTGACGGCGTTGGCGCCGAAGGTCGCGCTGCATATTCCATGGGACAAGGTCGACGACTACGCGGAGCTGAGCCGGTACGCGGAGGATCTCGGCGTTACGCTGGGCACGATCAACTCGAACACGTTTCAGGACGACAGCTACAAGTTCGGCAGCCTCACCCACGTGGACTCGGTGGTGCGGCAGAAGGCGATCGATCACCACTTCGAGTGCATCGAGGTGATGAACCAGACCGGTTCGCGGGATCTGAAGATCTGGCTCGCCGATGGCACGAACTATCCGGGGCAGGGCGACATCCGCGGACGCCAGGACAGGCTGGCCGACAGCCTGGCGCAGATCTACGACCGGATCGGTCCGGAACAGCGGCTGGTGCTGGAGTACAAGTTCTTCGAGCCGGCGTTCTACCACACCGACGTCCCGGACTGGGGCACGTCGTACGCGCAGGTAATGGCGCTCGGCGATCGGGCGTTCGTCTGTCTGGACACCGGCCATCATGCGCCAGGAACCAATATCGAGTTCATCGTGGCCCAGCTGCTGCGGCTCGGCAAACTCGGCTCCTTCGACTTCAACTCCCGCTTCTACGCCGATGACGACCTGATCGTCGGCGCGGCCGACCCGTTCCAGCTGTTCCGGATCATCTACGAGGTCGTCCGCGGCGGGGGGCTCGACCCGGCGGCGGGCGTGGCCTTCATGCTCGACCAGTGCCACAACGTCGAGGACAAGATCCCAGGCCAGATCCGCTCGGTCCTCAACGTCCAGGAGATGACGGCCCGAGCTCTGTTGGTGGACGCGGAAGCGCTGGGTGCGGCACAGCAGGCCGGCGACGTGCTGGGCGCAAACGCGATCTTCATGGACGCGTTCTATACCGACGTACGCCCGGATCTGGCGGCGTGGCGCGAGACTCGGGGACTGCCTGCGGACCCGATGAAGGCGTACGCGGAGTCGGGCTACCAGAAGACGATCGAGACCGACCGGGTCGGCGGAACGCAAGCCGGCTGGGGCGCCTGAGGCTCGCGCCCGTGCTCGGCCGTCGACGGCTCGGGAACGGCTCGTGCCTGGTGGGTGTCGCTCGGACTACCATCCGCGCTCGCAGGCTCGCGCTCCCGCCAGACCCAACCACGTCCTTCGCGACACCCACCAGACCCGAGCCTTGTGCCGGGGTCGCGATCGCCCTGAGCTTGTCGAAGGATAGACCACACCGACCGAACCGCCGATGTGCCCTCAGCCTGTCGAAGGGCGTGCCAGACCGAACCCGGCCGAGCTGAACAAGCCAGATGACGAAATCCCCCAACGGGCTGGTAGCCCGAGGAAGTGAACAGACCCAAATGACGAACCAGGCAGTGACCGAGCTGATCGAGCGGAGCAACCGACTCGGCGCCGATCCGAAGAACACCAACTACGCCGGTGGAAACACGTCGGCGAAGGGGACCGAGACCGATCCGGTGACCGGCGACGATGTCGAGCTGGTGTGGGTCAAGGGCTCGGGCGGTGATCTGGGCACGCTGACCGAGAAGGGTCTGGCGGCGCTACGGCTGGACCGGATGCGCGCGCTGGTCGGGGTCTACCCGGGCGTGGACCGCGAGGACGAGATGGTAGCGGCCTTCGACTTCTGCCTGCATGGCAAGGGCGGCGCGGCGCCGAGCATCGACACGGCGATGCATGGTCTGGTGGATGCGGCGCACGTCGATCATCTGCATCCGGACTCGGGGATCGCGATCGCGACATCGGCCGACGGGGAGCAGCTGACCAAGGAGATCTTCGGCGACAAAGTCGTCTGGGTGCCGTGGCGCCGCCCGGGATTCCAGCTGGGGCTGGACATCGCGAAGATCAAGTCGGACAACCCGCAGGCGATCGGTTGCATCCTCGGTGGTCATGGGATCACCGCGTGGGGCGACACGAGCGAAGAGTCCGAGCGGAACTCACTGTGGATCATCGACACGGCGGCGGACTACATTGCCGAGCACTCCAAGGCGGAACCCTTCGGGCCGGCGCTGGACGGCTACGGCGCCCTGCCGGAAACCGAGCGGCACGCCAAGGCTGCTGCGTTGGCGGCGACCTTGCGCTCGATCGCGTCGGCGGACAAGCCGATGGTCGGTCACTACACCGACGATCCGCGGGTGCTGGAGTTCCTGACCTCGGCCGAGCATCCGCGGCTGGCCGCGCTGGGTACGTCCTGCCCGGACCATTTCCTTCGTACGAAGGTGAAGCCGCTGGTCCTCGACCGGCCGGCCGACGCCTCGATCGAGGACAGCGTGGCGCGGCTCAAGGAGTTGCACCAGGCGTACCGCGAGGACTACCAGGGCTACTACGACCGGAACGCCACCGATGACAGCCCGGCGATCCGTGGTGCGGATCCGGCGATCATCCTGGTCCCCGGGGTGGGCATGTTCTCCTACGGCAAGGACAAGCAGACCGCCCGGGTGGCCGGTGAGTTCTATCTGAACGCGATCAACGTGATGCGTGGGGCGGAGGGCATCTCGACGTACGCGCCGATCGACGAGAGCGAGAAGTTCCGGATCGAGTACTGGGCGCTGGAGGAGGCGAAGCTCGCACGGATGCCGAAGCCGAAGCCGCTCGCGTCCCGGATCGCGCTTGTCACCGGCGCCGCCTCCGGCATCGGCAAGGCCATCGCCACCCGGCTCGCCGCCGAAGGTGCGTGTGTCGTGATCGCCGACCTCGATGCCGACAAGGCGCAGGCCGCCGCCGCCGAGCTCGGCACGGCCGATGTGGCCGTTGGGATCGCGGCGAACGTGACCGACGAGGCTGCGGTGCAGGCGGCGGTCGACGCGACCGTGCTCGCGTTCGGCGGCCTGGACATCGTGATCAACAATGCCGGACTCTCGCTGTCCAAGGCATTGCTGGATACCACGGTGGCCGATTGGGACCTGCAGCACAACGTGATGGCGAAGGGCTCGTTCCTGGTCTCCCGAGCGGCGGCGAAGGTGCTGATCGAGCAGGGGCTGGGCGGCGATGTCGTCTACATCTCGAGCAAGAACTCGATCTTCGCCGGCCCGAACAACATCGCGTACTCCGCGACGAAGGCTGATCAGGCCCACCAGGTCCGGCTGCTGGCCGCGGAGCTGGGCGAGTACGGCGTCAAGGTGAACGGCATCAACCCCGACGGCGTCGTCCGTGGCTCCGGCATCTTCGCCGGTGGCTGGGGTGCCAAGCGGGCTGCTGTCTACGGTGTGGACGAGGAGGATCTGGGCAAGTACTACGCGCAGCGCACCCTGCTCAAGCGCGAGGTGCTGCCCGAACACGTCGCGAACGCCGTGTTCGTGCTCTGCTCGGCCGACCTGTCCCACACGACGGGTCTGCACATCCCGGTCGACGCCGGCGTCGCGGCCGCGTTCCTCCGTTAGGGGGATCGGGTCATGGCGCGAGGAGCCGTCTTTGCGGCGGTCGACATCGGGGCCTCCAGCGGCCGGGTGGTCGCGGGGATCTCCGACGGCGACGGTTTCCGGACCGAGATCATCCACCGCTTTCCCAATGGGGCGAAGCAGCGCGACGGCCACCTGCGATGGAATCTGACCGGGTTGTTCGCCGAGGTCGAGTGGGGCCTGCAGGCGCTGGCGTCCATGCATCCGGACGTGACGAGCATCGGCATCGACACCTGGGCCGTCGACTACGCTCTGCTGGATGGGGAAGGGCGGCTGCTGGCCGAGCCGGTCGCCTATCGAGACGACCGGACGGACGCGGTGATCGATCACGTCGACCGTCGCCTCAGTCGGCAGCGGCAGTACGAGATCAGCGGACTGCAGTTCCTGCCGTTCAACACGCTGTACCAGCTCGCGGCAGAGCAGCGGGCCGAGCACTGGTCGCGCGTCGCGCACGCCGTGATGCTGCCGGACCTCCTGGCGTACTGGCTGACCGGTCGGCTGCGGACCGAGGCCACCAACGCCTCGACCACCGGGCTGTTCGATGCCCGCGCCCGATCGTGGTCGGCAGAGGCGTTCCACGCGCTCGGGCTCCCGCTCGACCTCTTCCCGCCGCTGATCGAACCGGGGGAGACCCTGGGGCCGATCACAGCAGACCTCGCGGCCCGGACCGGTTTGCCCGAGACGACGACCGTCATCGCTGTCGGGACGCACGACACCGCCTCGGCGGTGGTGGCGGTGCCGGCACTCGAACGCGACATCGCGTACGTGTCGTCCGGGACGTGGTCCCTGGTCGGGCTCGAGCTGGACGAGCCGGTGATCACCGATGACAGCCGCGCCGCGAACTTCACCAACGAGGGTGGTGTCGATCACCGGGTCCGGTTTCTCCGCAACGTCGGGGGGCTGTGGCTGCTGCAGGAGTCGCAGCGGCAGTGGTCGATCGACGGGGATGAGCACGAGTTGAGCGGGCTGCTGGCCAAGGCTGCCGACGTGCCGCCCGACGGGCCGGTGATCGACGTCGACGACTCGGCTTTCATTGCTCCGGACAACATGCCGGCGCGGATCCAGGCGGCCTGCCGCGACTCCGGGCAGCAGGTGCCGCAGACGCAGGCGGAGATCGTGCGCTGCATCCTCGACTCGCTGGCGGTCGGCTACGCCCGGACGGTGGCGGACGGCGAGCGGCTCGCCGGACGTACGGTGTCGGTCATCCACATCGTCGGAGGCGGCTGTCAGAACGCCTTGCTGTGTCAGTTGACCGCGGATTTGTCGGGGCGACCGGTGCTCGCCGGGCCGGTCGAGGCAACCGCGCTGGGAAATGTGATGGTGCAGGCCCGGGCTGCCGGGGTGATCGAGGGTGACCTCGAGGCGCTCAGGGCTGCCGTCCGAGCAGGGCTGACCCTGGAGGAGTACGAACCACTCCCAGATGCGCCCGAAGCGACGCACGACAGCATCAAAAGTCAGGGGCACTATCGTCGTGAGCGAGGTGAGCCGGTGAAGATCGCACTGTTTGTCACGTGCCTGGCGGACGCGATGTTCCCCCAGGTCGGTCAGGCGACCGTGCGTCTGCTGGAGCGGCTGGGGCACGAGGTGGCCTTTCCGCGTGAGCAGACCTGTTGCGGTCAGATGCATGTCAACACGGGTTATCAGCGCGAGGCACTGCCGCTGGTGGAACGCTACGTTCGCACGTTCGAGTCCTACGACGCGATCGTCGCCCCGTCGGGGTCATGCGTCGGTTCGGTGCGCCACCAGCATGCCCTGGTCGCGTCTCGGTTCGGCAGCCCCGGCCTGGTGGCCGATGCCGAGCAGGTGGGGGATCGGACGTACGAGCTGTCGGAGCTGCTGGTCGACCGGCTGGGCGTCACCGACGTGGGGGCGTACTTTCCGCATCGGGTGACGTATCACCCGACCTGTCACTCGCTGCGGATGCTGCGGGTCGGCGACAAGCCCCTGCAGCTGTTGCGGGACGTGGAGGCGATCAGGCTGGTCGAGCTGCCCGGCGCCGACCAGTGCTGCGGTTTCGGCGGGACGTTCGCGATCAAGAACGCCGACACCTCGACTGCGATGCTGGCCGACAAGATGCGCAACGTGCTGGACACCGGCGCGGAGTTCTGCTCGGCCGGGGACAGCTCGTGCCTGATGCACATCGGCGGCGGACTCTCCCGGTTGCGGACCGGCACCCGGACCATTCACCTGGCCGAGATCCTCGCGGAGACTCGCGATGAGTAGCCGTCGTGAGCCGGTGCTGCTCGGGATGCCGACGCCGCCGACATCGCCGCGCGGAGTCGGCAACCTGCGGGGCGAGGAGACATTCCCGGTCGCGGCCCGCAGGGCGCTCGCCAATGCACAGCTGCGCGCCAACCTCGGCAACGCGACCCACACCATTCGGAACAAGCGGGCGCAGGTGGTTGGTGAGGTGGCCGGCTGGGAGGCGCTCCGGGAGGCCGGTCGGCAGCTGAAGACCCACACGATGGCAGAGCTGGAGCAGTATCTGGTCGAGCTGGAGGAGAACGTCACCGCACGCGGCGGGGTGGTGCACTGGGCGCGGGACGCGGCCGAGGCGAACGAGATCGTGACGGACCTGATCAAGGCAACCGGGGCTGACGAGGTCGTCAAGGTGAAGTCGATGGCCACCCAGGAGATCGGGCTGAACGAGCATCTGGAGGCGGCCGGGATCGCTGCGCACGAGACGGATCTGGCCGAGCTGATCGTCCAGCTGGGGCACGACAAGCCGTCGCACATCCTGGTGCCGGCGATCCATCGCAACCGGGCCGAGATCCGGGAGATCTTCTTGGCCGAGATGGACGATGTCGATCCGGAGCTGACGGACGAGCCGGCGGTGTTGGCGGCGGCGGCGCGGAAGCACCTGCGGCGGAAGTTCCTGTCGGCGCGGGTGGCGATCAGCGGCGCGAACTTCGGCATCGCCGAGTCCGGCACCCTCGGCGTCGTGGAGTCCGAGGGCAACGGCCGGATGTGCCTGACGTTGCCGCAGACCTTGATCACGGTGATGGGGATCGAGAAGCTCGTCCCTCGCTGGACCGACCTGGAGGTGTTCCTGCAGCTACTGCCGCGGTCGTCGACGGGGGAGCGGATGAACCCGTACACGTCGATGTGGACCGGGGTGACGCCCGGCGACGGGCCGCAGGAGTTCCACCTGGTGCTGCTCGACAACGGACGGACCGCGGTGCTGTCCGACGCCCAGGGGCGGGATGCGTTGAACTGCATCCGGTGCAGCGCCTGCCTGAACGTGTGTCCGGTGTATGAACGGGCCGGCGGTCACGCGTACGGCTCGGTGTATCCGGGGCCGATCGGAGCCGTCTTGTCGCCGCAGCTGACCGGGGTCGAGGACAACGCGTCGCTGCCCTATGCGAGCTCGTTGTGTGGTGCCTGCTACGACGCCTGCCCGGTGAAGATCGACATCCCGTCGATGCTGGTCCATCTCCGCGCGGCGCACGTGGAGACTCATCGCGCCGAGCACCGGGTGCCGACCGCGGAGAGTGCGATCATGGCCGCTGCATCCTGGGTGATGAGCGATGAGACCCGGTGGTCCGCGGCGGTCCGCGGTGCTCGGGCCGGCCGCGTACTGGGCCGGAAACGCAACGTGATCGGTCCGATCCCGCTGCCGCTGGCAAGCGCCTGGACGGGAGCGCGGGACATTCCGCGGCCGCCGAAACAGTCGTTCCGCGACTGGTGGGCCGCCGAGCACACCGAGGT
This sequence comes from uncultured Actinomycetota bacterium, assembly GCA_963797165.1. Classification (GTDB taxonomy): domain Bacteria; phylum Actinomycetota; class Actinomycetes; order Propionibacteriales; family Propionibacteriaceae; genus Microlunatus. The sequence goes on along the minus strand of CAWCOM010000001.1, from coordinate 2,237,854 downwards.
GGAAACGTGAGCGAGCGTGGAGTAGGCACCGGCTTCTCACCGCCGGGCGCGAGCGAACAGGTAGCAGCATGAGTGCGCGGCAGGACATCCTCAACCGGATTCGCGAGGCTCACGAGCTGGCGCCGCCGGACGCGCCAGCCTATCCAGAGATCGACCGGTCGTACCGCGAGCAGCCGAACCGCTCGATGGACGACGTGGTGGAGCTGCTGGTTGACCGGCTGATCGACTACAAGGCTCTGGTCCGCCAGTGCACCGCGGCGGAGCTCTCCGGCACGATCGCGGCTGCGATCAGCGAACGCGGACTCCACCGGCTCGTCGTCCCGCCCGGCCTGCCGCCCGAGTGGACCGAGAGCCTCGATGTCGAGCTCATCATCGACCAGCCCGACGAACCACTGTCGGTGCCGCAGCTCGACTCGGTCGACGGTGTGATCACCGGGTGCGCGGTCGCCGCCGCCGAGACCGGCTCGCTCGTGCTGGACGCCTCACCCGACCAGGGCCGCCGGGCGATCACCCTCGTTCCGGACTACCACCTCTGCGTGGTGGCCGTCGACGCCATCGTTCCCGACGTACCCGAGATGATCGCCCGGATGACGCCGACCCGACCACTGACCATGATCAGCGGACCCAGCGCCACCAGCGACATCGAGCTCAATCGGGTCGAAGGCGTCCACGGTCCCCGCACGCTCGAAGTGATCCTCGTCGGCTAGCTGTCCCGCCCGTCCACGCGGGTCCTGCGAGCTCTCTCTCTCTCTCCCTTCTCTCTCTCTGCCACGGCTCCCTTCCCCGAAAACTGGTCACAAACAACAACATCCACCGGCGTGTCGCTGTTGTTGGTGACCACTTTTCGGGGACGGAGGGAAGGCGAGAGGGAAGCGGAGACGGGCGTCAGGTGCGACGGGTGGACTCGCGGACGACGAGCTCGGGCTGGAAGACGACGCTGCGCGGCTGGTCCGAGCTGCCGGGTCCGGCCTCGATCTGCTCGATCAGCAGGTCCACCGCTGTCCGGCCCATGAGCACCGACGGCTGCCTGATGGAGCTCAGCGGGACCACGGTGGCGCTGGCGAAGTCGATGTCGTCGTACCCGATCAGCGCGATGTCGCCCGGGACATCGATCTGCCGGCTCAGCATCGTGAACGACTGCAGCGCCCCCACGGCGAGCAGGTCGTTGGCGCAGAACACGCCGTCGGGCCGACGCCCGACCGGGCGTTGCAGGATCGTGTCTGCGGCTGCCCGACCGTGTTGAACCGTCAGGCCGTCCTTCAGCAGGATCTCGAGATCGACGTCGTCGTGCTCCGCGACGGCCTTGTTGGCACCGAGCAGGCGGTCGGCGACCTGCCGGATGGTCACCGGACCGCCGATGAAGGCGATTCGCCGGCAACCCTGCTCGATGAGGTGCGTCACGGCGAGATAGCCGCCCGCGACGTCGTCCACCGACACCGAGGAAAAGGGGCGACCATCGGCGACACGGTCGACGAGGACGGTGACGATCCCGTGCGTACGCAGCCGCTCCAGTCGGTCGAAGACGCTGCCGATCGGGGAGACCAGCAGGCCGCGGACCCGCTGTTGCTCGAACAGATCGAGGTGGGCGGACTCCCGCTCGGGCAGGTCGTCGCTGTTGGCGAGCAGGACGCTCAATCCGTGCTCCGCGGCCTGCTGCTCGGCTCCGCGTCCGACGTCGGTGAAGAACGGGTTGCGTACGTCGAGCAGGATGAAGCCGATCGACGAGCTCTTGCCCGCCTTGAGCTGGCGGGCAGCGTCATTGCGGACGAAGCCGAGCTGCTCGATGGCGGCGATCACCCGGGCGCGGGTCGGCTCGGCCACTTTCTCGGGCCGGTTGAGCACGTTGGACACCGTCCCGAGGGCAACGCCAGCCCGCTCCGCGACGTCCTTGATGCTCACCTGAGTCCCCGTCATGGGCCATATTGTGGCATGTCCCGATCGAATTACTGAAGCGTTACATCGTTAGACGGACGCCTGTCACTGTTCGCCAGGCGAACATTTGATTCGTTTCAGGAATCAAATCGTCAAACCGCTTCCCGAAAAGTGGGCGCAAACTGCACGGTTGAACGACCGAAACCTTTGCAGTGTGCGCCCACTTTCGGGAAAGGGGCGAGCGGTCCGCCCGACGGGCGCGCCGGGCCAGGTCGCAACTACTGAGACGGGGCAGCCTCGCCAGCGCCGTCGGTCCCTACGGACGGCGCCGCCGACTCGGGCGTCGACTCACTCGCGCTGGGGCTCGGCGACTTGCCCGATTCTGAGGCGGACGGCTCAGTCCCGATCGCCGGCGAGGTGGACGCCGTGGGTGTGCTCTCGCTCGCACTCGGAGTGCTGGAGGGCGACGGAGTTGCGCTCTGTGTCGTCGTGGTGTTCCCGTCGTCGGAGCCGGATGACGTGTCGCTCCCCACCTGGGACACGGTCGTCCCGGTGCCGCCGGACAGCGGCTGTCCGCTGACCCGCTCGTAACCGGTGATCAGGACGGCCGCGAGTGCGAACACGGACAGGCTGACCGCGACCGCTCGCTTCCAAGGGAACGGCGCCCGTGCTCGCTTCGTCCGAGATGACTTCTCCAGCGGCAGCGGATCCCACGCGGGAAGGGCCTGGGTCTCCTCGAGTGCGCGGCCGTTGGTCGCCGACGCCGAGGTCCGCGTCGCGGAGAATGTGGTCGCCGGATCGACCGGAGCTGGTGGCGCCGAGCCGGCATCCGTGCTCTGGCCGCGGAACACGGTCCGGACCTTCTCCCGACCGGTGCGCAGTGACGCGGTGTACAGCGACCCCGCTACGCCGGCGACCACGCTGGCCAGCGCGGCGCCCACGATGGTCCCGGCCACGCCGAGCGTCGAGCCGAGAGCGGCAGCGGTCATCGCAGCCAACGCTCCACCCGCGACCTGGGTCATGGAGAGGTCGAAGACCTTCTTCTTCTCCTCGGTCGGATCGGGCGGGTTCTTGCTGCCGGTCGGATTCGGATTGTTCGGGGGTCTCAGATCGGTACTCATGGCCTTCGCTGGGGTTGCTGGACGGTGCGAGCCGCCCTGCGGCGCGCGGCATCTTCCATGAGTTTGAACGTACGAAGCCGCGGCTTATTCGCACAATCGGCCAAGAGTGAGAAAACACACACCCCCTCCCGCCGGAGCGGAAGGGGGTGTGAGGAGAGTCGGTCCGGAGCTCAGTGCGCCGGTTTGAACTCGGTCTTGTCGTCGATCTCGGAGCCGTCGGAGGTGATCTCGTGATGATGTCCGTTGTGCGCGATCGAGTCCTCGGTGGAATATCCCTGGTCGTCGTGCTCCTCGCCGTGATGGTGTGCGGCGTCCTCGAGCTCTTCCCGGGTCGGCTTGCGAAGGGAGTCGAGATACCAGAAGCGCGTGGCCTTGCGGCGACGGTTCTCCTTCTTGAGCTGCTTGTCCGGAAGCTGACCGGCGGCCACTGGGAGCAGTGGCTCGCCCTCCAGGTGCTGCGTACGCATGTACGCCTCCTCCTGCGTGATCGGCCGGTGCCGCTCGTGGTAGCCGCCGGAGGGAGACCGGACGATGACGCCGCTCTCCGCGCCGTGCAGCAACCGCTCGTGGTCGACGCGCTGCAGGGCGATGCAGATCCGCTTGGTGATCAGGAACGCCAGCACCGGACCGACGAACACGAACACGCGCATGAAGTAGGTGACCGAGTTCAGTGACACGTGGAACTGGGTGGCCACCAGGTCGTTACCGCCTGCGATCCAGAACAGGGCGTACCCCGTCATGCCGGCGACGCCGAACGCAGTGCGGGTCGGCGCGTTGCGCGGCCGGTCGAGGATGTGATGCTCATTGGTGTCGCCGGTCACCCAGCGCTCGATGAAGGGATACAACCCCATCACCCCGAACATCAAGGTCATCAAGCCGATGCCCGGGATGAAGACATTCCACGACCAGGTGGTGCCAGCGATGTGCCACTCCCAGTTGGGCATGATCCGGATGGCACCCTCGACGAAGCCCATGTACCAGTCCGGTTGCGAACCGGCGGTCACCTCGGCCGGGTTGTACGGGCCGAACACCCAGACCGGGTTGATCTGCAGCAGCCCGCCCATCAACAGGATGACCCCGGTGACGATGAAGAAGAAGCCGCCGGCCTTGGCCATGTAGACGGGGTAGAGCGGGTACCCCACCACGTTGTTCTCGTTGCGGCCGGGTCCTGGGTACTGGGTGTGCTTGTGGTAGAAGACCAGCGCAAGGTGCGCTGCGATCAGGCCGAGGATGACGGCCGGGATCAGCAAGATGTGCGCCATGTAGAGGCGCGGAATGATGAGCGAGCCCGGGAACTCGCCGCCGAACATGAAGAACTCGGCCCAGGTGCCGATCAGCGGGACCGCCCGGATGAGGCCGTCGACGAATCGAAGACCGGTGCCGGACAGCAGGTCGTCGGGCAGCGAGTAGCCGGCGAATCCCTCGACCAGACCGATGCCGATCAGCGCCACGCCGATCAGCCAGTTGATCTCGCGTGGTTTGCGGAACGCACCGGTGAAGAAGATCCGCAGGCTGTGGGTGAGCATCGCAGCGATGAACAGCATCGCCGCCCAGTGGTGGGCCTGCCGCATGAGCAGGCCACCGCGGACGTCGAACGACAGTGCCAGCGTGGACGCGTACGCCTCCGAGACGTGTAGGCCGCGCAGCAGCTGGTAGCTGCCCTGATACTCGACCTCGCCCATCGACGGCTTGAACCACAATGTCAAGAAGACGCCGGTCAGCAGCAGGGTGATGAACGAGTAAAGGGCGATCTCACCGAGCAGGAACGACCAGTGGTCGGGGAAGACCTTGCGCAGGTAGAAGGCCTTCTTGCCGTCGTTGCGGACCAGGGTAGCCAACCCCAGCCGCTCGTCGGCCCACTTCGTCGGTCCGGCAAGCCGCTTGAAGACGGGTCCGAGCTCGGCGGGCGGATTCTCGGCCGCGACAGCAGAGCTGTCGTCTGAGATGGGTGCTGGCTTGGCCATCAGTTTTCACCCTCGCGGAAGTCGTTTTGCGAGTCGCGCTCGAAGAAGCTCGGGCCGACCGGCACGGTGAAATCGCTCCTGGCCACCAGGTAACCCTCGGCGTCGGTGGTGATCGGCAGCTGCGGCAGCGCCCGTTTGGCGGGACCGAACACGACCACCCCGGAGTTGCCGAGGTCGAATGTCGACTGGTGGCAGGGGCAGAGCAGGTGATGGGTCTGCTGCTCCCACAGACTGATCGGGCAGCCCACGTGAGTGCAGATCTTGGAGTAGCAGAGGATCCCGCCGACCTGCCAGTCGCGGCGTGAGTCGGGGATCTTGATGGTGTTCGGATTCATCCGGACGACGATGATCGAGGCCTTCGCCTTCTCGACGAGGAAGTCGGTGCCCTCGTAGTCCTGGAGATTCTCCGGTTGACCGTTGATCAGCTGCCCGATCACGACATCAGAGGCCTTGATCGGGGTGAACGTGACGTCTTGGACCAGTCGGATGCCGGGTGCCCAGATGGTCCGCTCGATGGTTTCGGCGCGGGTGCTCTTCGTCGGCCACGGTCCGAGGTCGGCGAGACCGACGATGACGGGCAGACCCAGGGCGGCGACCGCCCCGATGAGGCTGCGGCCGATCACCTTTCGGCGGGTGAGCTGGGTCTCGGCCAGGCCCTCGTTGACGTCTGCCATGACCGAGGCGCGAGCTTCGTCGGTCGAGACCATCGGGTGGCGGATGTCGACGATCTCCTCGTCGCCCATCAGCGTCCGGGCCCACTGGATCGCGCCCATGCCCAGCAGCAGCACCGCCAGGCCGAGCGTCAGTCCGAGCAGCACGTGCTGCGCGTTGGAGTGCAGCATCCCGAAGTCGATGGTCCAGTCAGAGGGGACCGCAAAGTAGACGACGACGAAGGCGACGGCCAGCAGCGGCACGAGGCCGAAGAACGTCGCCACCTGTCGGGTGGCGCGGTCGGCGGCCTTCTCGTCGACGTCCGTGAGCCGCGGGAGGTGCTCTTCGAGACCGGGATCGGGAACGGGGAACCGGTCGGGGTCGGTTTGGACCGCCAGGTCCCCGTGCGATGCCGACTCCAGCTCCGGCTGCCCCTCGTGCGTTCCGTGGCTCATCGTGCCTTCGCTCCCTTTGCTGCGATCCAGATGCCGATGCCGATGATGGACCCCAGTCCGAGGATCCACGCCCACAGGCCCTCGCTGACCGGTCCGAGACCACCCAGCGCGAGACCTCCCTGGTTCGGCTTGGCATGCAACGTCTCCAGGTAGCCGATGATCGCCCGCTTGTCGTCGGGGGTCAGCACCTGGTCGGAGAAGACCGGCATCTGCTGCGGACCGGTGATCATCGCCTCGTAGAGGTGCAGGTTGGAGACGCCGATCAACGACGGGGCGTACTTGCCGTTCGGCAGCGCACCGCCGGCCCCTTCGAAGTTGTGGCAGGCCGAGCAGTTCGTCCGGAACAGCTCGCCGCCGCGGGACAGGTCCTCGTCGGACAGGTTGCCGGGGTTGACCTGATCTTCGGTCGGGATCTCGGGGCCGGGACCGAGGGACTGGACGTATGCCGCCAGCGCGAGGATCTCGTCCTCGCTGTAGCGGGTCGGCTTGGCCGGGGCCTGCTCACCGGGCTGCGACATCGGCATCCGACCGGTGCTCACCTGGAACTCGACCGCCGCCGCACCGGTGCCGACCAGCGTCGGACCCTGGATGTGATCGGAGACCTGCCCCTCGCCGTTCAGGCCGTGGCAGGAGGCACAGCCGACCGCGAAGAGGGCCTTGCCCTCGGCAATCTGCTGCGTCGTGTTGGTGTCGGCCGAGACCTGTTGCGAGGGGGCCAGTACAGCCCACGACGCACCCATCACGAACAGGCCGGCCACCAGCAGCAGAACCTTGGCTGCCGGGTGGCGCCGTCTGGAAGACAGGAACCTCACGTGGTGAGCCCTCTCAGTCGTTGGTGATGGTGCGATGTCGGACTATTCGGTTGTCCGGAAGGGTTCTCCGGTTGTTTCTGTCACACCGGTCGCGGCGGATGCAGCGTCGCGATCAACGCAGGATGTAGATCACACCGAACAAAGCGATCCAAACGACGTCGACGAAGTGCCAGTAGTACGACACGACGACGGACGCGACCGCTTGCTCGTGGGTGAACGTACGGGCCAGGAAGGTCCGGCCGAGAAGGACGGCGAAGGCGATCAGGCCGCCGGTCACGTGCAGGCCGTGGAAGCCGGTGGCCAAGAAGAACACGGAGCCGTACACGTTGGCCGACATCGTCAGGCCGGCCTCGGAGAACAGCGACGCGTACTCGAACACCTGGCCGCCGATGAAGAAGGCACCCATGAAGTACGTCAGCACATACCACTCGCGCAGGCCCCAACCCTTGATGTTGCCCAAGCCGCCGGTTCGCTTCACCTGGCCGCGCTCTGCGGCGAACACCCCCATCTGGCAGGTGAACGAGCTGGCCACCAGCACGCTGGTGTTCAAGATCGCGAACGGCACGTTCAGCAGCGCTGTCTGGGTCTCCCACAACGACGGCACACCAGCGGCGGCGGCCTGGGCGTTGGTCACGTTGCGGATCGTGAAGTAAGCCGCGAACAGGGCGGCGAAGAACATCAGCTCCGAGGCGAGCCAGATGATCACACCCACCGCGACCGGATCGGGACGGTCGTCGCGACCGCGCAGTCGGGTCTGCGGGATCGGGTGCAGGGAGCCCGCTGGGCGGGTCAGCGAGCCGCTCGTCGCGTGAGTGTGTAGCGCCACGGGGTCATTATTGCCGTATCGGTCTGCGGGGTCACCCCTGGGCATGACATGTCGATGATCACGTTTGCGCAGGTCAGGGCACCCTAACCAGCGGACGGGTCGACGATCGGTCTCGGATCGGCCGTCGGAGCCGCCTCACGAGCGGTGCAGAGGGCGTGCTCGAGCGGGCGTGAGCAGCACAATCTCGCGAGCGTCTCGCGAGCGGCAGCGCCGACCCGGCTACGATCGGGCGCCGAGGGCAGCAGTGCCGGCGCGTGCCGGTGGCGAGGAGAACCGATGAGTGACCAGACAGGCGCCGGCGGGCACGACGACGCCGGTGGATCGACGCTGACGATCTTGCTGTACGCCTCGGACCGGTCGACCCGGGAGAACGTACGATTTGCGCTCGGCCGGAAGGTCGCTGCCGATCTTCCGGAGGTCCGGGTGCTCGAGGTGGCGACCCAGCCGGCCGTGATCACCGCGATGGACGGTGGCGGGATCGACCTGGCGATCCTGGACGGGGAGGCGGTGCCGGGCGGTATGGGGCTGGCTCGCCAGCTCAAGGACGAGATCCACCTGTGCCCCCCGATCCTGCTGATCACCGGGCGCCCTGACGACGCGTGGTTGGCGACCTGGTCCCGCGCCGACGGTGCGGTAGCGCACCCGATCGATCCAGTCCGACTGCCGGCGGTGGCAGCTCAGCTCCTTCGTGCCGGTCGGATCGCCGGGTCCGGGGCCGGGAGCATATGACCTGGCCAGGAGTGTTGACCGAGCTCTGCGGTCGACGCGATCTCCCGCGGGACGACGCCGTCTGGGCGATGCGTCAGATCCTCGCGGGCGAGGCCACACCGGCTCAGCTGGGGGCGTACGTCGTCGCTCTGCGGGCCAAGGGAGAGACGGTCGAGGAACTGTCCGCCATGGCAGACACCATGCTGGAGTTCGCCACCCCGATCGAGATCGGCGAGCATGCTGTCGACATCGTCGGCACGGGCGCCGACCGGGCGAACACGGTCAACATCTCGACCATGGCCGCGATCGTTGCCGCGGGCGCGGGCGCTCGGGTGGTGAAGCACGGCAATCGGGCCGCGTCGTCGGCCTGCGGGGCAGCGGATGTGCTGGAGGCGTTGGGCATCGTCATCGACCTACGTCCCGAGGAGCAGATACAGGTCGTCGACCAGGTAGGCATCGGGTTCTTGTTCGCGCCGCTGTACCACCCCGCACTGCGGCACGCCGGACCGGTCCGCAGCCAGCTCGGCATCCCCACCACCTTCAACTTCCTCGGGCCGCTGGCGAACCCTGCACAGCCCGTCGCGCAGGCGGTCGGGGTGGCCGACGTCCGAATGGCCGAGCTGATGGCTGGGGTGTTCGCCGGTCGGGGCAATCAAGGCCTGGTCTTCCACGGCGAGGACGGGCTGGACGAGCTCACCACGACGACGGCGTCACAGGTCTGGCTCTACGTCGACGGGTCGGTCACGACCGGAGTGCTGGAGCCGGCTGAGCTCGGCATCCCTCGCGGAGAGCCGGCGGAGCTGGTCGGCGGGAGTGCGGACCTGAATGCGGCCGTCGCGACGGAGTTCCTCGACGGCAAACCGGGACCGGTCCGCGACATCGTGCTGCTCAATGCGGCGGCCGCGCTGCTCGCGTACGACGGTGTCGATGGGCGGTCGCTGACCGAGCAGTTCGCGCCGCAGCTGGCTCGGGCGGCGGAGGCGGTCGACAGTGGTGCGGCCAAGGCCAAGCTCGCCGACTGGAGAGCGGCGACTCGCACCTTGCGGGTCTGACCCAGACCTGGGCGTCGGGTGATCAGCCGACGTGCAGAGACTCCAGGGCTGCTGCGGCCTGGGTCCGCACAGTCTGGGGTGCATCGGTCGGCACCGAGCTGAACGCAGCCACCCGGGTGCCGTCATCGAGCCGAACGACGATCACTGTCAGCTCGTCCGCGCGGCTTGCCAGGCCCGGGATGAGGTAGCTCACGACGGCGGTGAAGACGTAGCCCGAGCAGCCGTCGACCGAGTGCTCGGCGACCGACGCTCGTTCGATCGTGGTGGGGCTGTGATCGAAGAAGGTGGCCGCGATTTGCTGTCCGACCGTGGCTGCGGTGGCGTCCACCTCGTCGCGCGTTGCTGTCGGGGCGACGTGGGCAAGCCCGACGACGGCGGACCAGTCCTGGCCCTTGTGATAGTCCTCGTGAACGATCGCGCCCGCCGCGAAGTAGCTGTCGAACAAGTTCTTCACGCGCATCGGGTCGGCGCGGAGCTGGTACGGATCACCGGGCAGCCGCATCGAGGCGTCTCCGATCCGTGCCTCGCGCGATGACTGGTCCAGCTCACCCGGCACGCCCGACGGCGATGGTTTCGCGGTGACGCCGGCTGCGGCGCTCCGAGACGAACCGGTCGGATCGTGCCAGAACACCAGCCCCAGGACGACGCCGGCAACGGCGACCAGAGCGAGGCCGAGGCTCCAGGCCGCCAAGGAACGTCGAGACGCTGCGGCGTTTCGGAGCGAGCGTGATCGGGCGGGCGGCGCAGCATGTGCCGAATCGCTCACCGCGCTGGTCCAGCCGGAGCCGTCCCACCAGCGGAAACGCCCCTGGTCACCCCCTGGATCGGGATACCACCCAGGTCTCGCGCCGGTCACGATCGGAGCCTAGCCGGGCGCCCCAATCCGGCTCGCTCGCTGGCAAGCTCGCCCGATCTGGTCCACGCACGAAGACGACAGGCAGGGTGCGCGCTGGAACGTACGGCCTCGCCTCGTTTGCCAGCCCGGTCGTCCGAATGTGCCTCGAATCGACCCGGACCTGCCTCGTTTGCCAGCCCGGTCGTCCGAATGTGCCTCGAATCGACCCGGACCTGCCTCGTTTGCCAGCCCGGTCGTCCGAATGTGCCTCGAATCGACCCGGACCTGCCTCGTTTGCCAGCCCGGTCGTCCGAATGCAGGTGGAATCGTCTGCACCTGACCCCCATTCGCCCGCCCGGGCGGGCGAACCAGCCGGAATCAGGGCGACCCACCTCAGTGTTCTGCGATGCCAGGGAGTCCTCAGCCCTGCGCAGAGCCGTCGCGGCCGCGAACGGGGAAGTGTCGACTCCACTCAGCCCGAAGCTCAGTCGGAAGCTCGCGGGCTCCGCACTCGACCAGCGCGTCGCGCACCCGAGACAGGGTGCGCTCCGGGTAGCGGTAGACATCCTCGGCACGAACCACGATCAGTCGCCAACCGAGCCGATCGAGCGCCTCGCGGCGTTCGATGTCGCTCGCCCACTGCTTTGTGTCGAACGCGTGTTGGCGGCCGTCGTACTCGATGATCACCTTCCACTGCTCGTAGCAGAGATCGAAACGTACGATCCACTCACCGTCGGGAGCACGAAGAATCAGGTTCACGGTTGGCTCCGGAAACCCAGCGAACACGAGCAACAACCGCAGCTTCGTCTCCATCGGCGAGTCGACGCCCTCGCGGATCAGTGCGGCGGCGGAACGTGCGACTCGGGACCGGTTCCCGCGCCAACTCTCAGCGGCTGCGATGAACTCGCTCGGCGGAGCCTTGGTCGCCTTGGCGAGCGAGTCGCCGGCGATCACGAGATCGACCAGTTCCACGCCGGCCGAGGCCAGGTCGAGGAATGCCTGGACGGGGCTGGAGATCGGCATGCCCTTCCGTCGAGTCGTTACCGGTTGCCGCGGTCCGTGATGAGCGGCGATCTCCTCGCGCTGACAACGGTCGTGGCGATCTGCGAAGGTGAGGTGAATCCGGCTGGTAGCCGGGGCGACGCCGCCCCAGAGCTCGACTGCGGTGTGATGGCTGACGTGCGCGCCAGGGCTGACCACCTGGAGCGCGGCCGCCACCCGTACGGGAAGTGTCGGTTCGAGCTTCGACGGGACGTACGTGTTGTGGAAGAGTTTGACGAACTCGGGACTGAGTAAGCGGGTCAACGGGACCTCGGACTCGCGTGCGGTCGCCCTGCTGAAGACCGAACCAGTGGTTCTGCTGTGTTGGTCATTCGAGTGTGATGGATTCATGCCGGGAATCGTGAGCCCCCTCCTACCGGTTTGCACCCATGGACTTTGAAATCTGTGGATAACTTTTTTCTCGCGGCATTTGGATGCTCTCGAATCCTCGATTGCCATCGAGTTGGGGATCACCGATTTCCGAGTCATTCGGCTGACCGGGCGGGCGTATGGGGGTCCTGGGCGCCGATTCCGGCCGCATTCGCCTGACCGGGCGGGCGTATGGGGGTCCTGGGCGCCGATTCCGGCCGCATTCGCCTGACCGGGCGGGCGTATGGGGGTCCTGGGATTCCGGCCGCATTCGCCTGACCGGGCGGGCGTATGGGGGTGATGCGTGGATTCCGGCCGCATTCGCCTGACCGGGCGGGAATATGGCGCTGACGATGGTTGGGGCCGGGGGAATTCATCTCTGCGCTCGGCTGGTCGGCTCGGGCTGGCGGTCGGCTCCGCTCGGCTGGTCGGCTCGGGTTGGCGGTCGGCTCGGGCTGGCGGTCGGCTCGGGCTGGACGAATGCGCTGCCGCACGCGCTGCACCTCGAGTCGGCCGGCAGCGACAGGAATACTGGATGCCATGATCTCTCGCGAGCTGGCCGAGCAACTGGCGCCGCACCTGGACTGGGTCCCGGCCAACGGGGACAGGTTCTACATCCCGCGGCCCGAGATCGCGGAGTCCGTGTTCACCGTCAGCGACATGGTGGTGGAGCTGATCGTCCGCAACGGTGAGTCGCGCTTCCACTTCAACGGAACGGTGGAGTGGGCGCTGGACTCCGTCGAGTCGGCCGACGTGATCTGGTTGCCGCGCGAAGACCAGCTCCGGCAGCTGATCGGCTCCACCTTCTTGTCCCTGGATGCCGGCGGCGATGGCTTCGTGGTCACAGTGAGCGGGCCGGGGCGAGCCTTCCACACCGAGCCTCAGTCGGAGGCCTCCGACGCGTACGCGCTCGCCCTGCTGTACGTCTTTCGTCAGGCCACTGACACGCAGGCCCGTGACAGTCAGGCCAGTGCCAGCCCCGCCAGCGCCAGATAGCAGCCGAGCAGCATCGAGGGCGCGTACGGGAACGCTCCACGCTGTCGGCGGACGAGCCGGGCGATGCCGACCACTCCGCCGGCCACGGTGCCGAGCAGCAACCCCCAGGCCAACGTCGACCACGACACGCTTCCTGCCGCCGCCCCGACCAGCGGCGCGAACCGGACGTCTCCGTAGCCGAAGCCACCGCGACTGATCGCCCAGACCAGCCAGTACAACGCTGCGGCGGCAGTTGCGCCGAGGAAACCACCGAGCAGCGGCTGGAGGTCGTTGGACAGCACAGCGGCGAGCCCGAGGGCGAGCGCCATCAGCAGCCAGCCGAGCCGGGTGAGACGAAGCGGCAGCCACGTCGTTCGCAGGTCGATCAGCGCCAACAACGTGCCGACACTCGCCAGCACGACCCACGGTGGTTGCGCCGCCGGTGCGAGCAGCGTCCACGAGGTCACGCCGAAGGCAAGGGCCGTGAGCGTGGCCCCGAGCGCGAATCTCCGATCGGCGAGCGCCGCATACGGTGTCTTGCTCTCGTCGACAGGCACGTCGGCTGGATCGGGCTCTGGCAGCCTCCGGAGGACAGGTCGTGCAACGAGCCCGACCACGGCGGCGATCAGTGCCGCCGGGAGCAGGGTCGTCAGCAGGGTCGTCAGCACAGGGGTCAGGGCGTCGGTCATCGCCGCTGCCGAGGCCGGACCGGGGCAGAACTCATCACGCGGCGTCTGCCAACCCGGTCATCGCCAGCTCGGCCGAATCCGCCACCCGATCGGCCGAGCCGTCCAGCTCGATCAGCGCTGCGGTCAGCCGGAGCTCCACGATCTGGCAGACGGTCGTCAGGTTGCCGTCGACCAACCGCGAGAGGTCGACCGAGGTGAGCCCGGTAAGGCGCGCCAACGACCCGACGGAACGACCGCGCGTGAGGAGAAGCAAGACCGTGGCTCTCGCGCAGCCGGCGGGTACGACCCTGGAGCGGACCAGCGTCGCGTCGAGCGCGGTCACGCCGAAGAGTCGGCGAGCACTCAGCGGATCGATCCGCCGGACCGGCCGACCGTCCCGGCCGTGCACGAGCCGACGGATCAGCCGGACCGAGACGTGGCTCAATGCCGCCAGCTCGCGGGCCGACAGTCCCGAGGCGGACATCACGTGCACGACGTGGGCCCGGAAGGGAGCGGAGTCGAGCCACGGTTCCTCGGCCTCGCGGCCTCGACGACCGCGTCTGGCTGCAGCATTCCATCCGACGGCACCAGTGGGGGAACGTGAATCGAGAACAACGGCGACGGTCATCGCTGGACCTCTCTGCGCAGGCGCCCTCCCCAGGAAGAGAGGACTCTCTATGAAGAGAAGGCCCGCGCAGCGGCCCGAATGTTAGCGATCGACTCCGACTTTCTTCGACATGGTGCGAATCAGGACTGCTCGGACTTGTCCTGCGCCCCGTCCGCCTTGTCGGCCACCGCATCGGCGGCATCGTCCGCTTTGTCCCCGGCAGCGTCGGACGCGTTCGAGACTGCGTCCTGCGCAGCATCGACGCCCTGGTGGGCCTGATCGGCAAGATCCTCGGCCTTGTCCTGAGTCGCGTCGGCGGCGTCGGCGGCGGCATTCGCCACGTCGTCGGCCTTGTCCTCGACAGCGTCCGTCGCGTCGTCGACCGTGTCATGGGCGGCGTCAGCGGCGTCCGCGGCGGCGTCCTTCGCCGATTCCGCGGCGTCCCCGACGGCGTCGGCCGCGTCGGAGGCCTTGTCCTTGGCCGTGTCAGCAAGGTCCGATGCCTTGTCCGTGGCAGCATCGGCGAGATCCGCGGCCTTGTCCTTGGCCGTGTCGACGAGATCGGCTGCCTTGTCCTTGGCGGCGTCGGCGAGATCGGCCGCCTTGTCCTTCACCGCGGTCGCCGCGGCGGCCGCGGAGTCGGTCGCATCCTTCCAGGCACTCGGCTTGCTGTCCGACGGCTTCGGGGGAGCGTACGGCGTGCTCGGCCGCGCTGCCTGCCACTCCGACTCCTTGCCGCCGCCGAGCAGCTTGCGTGCGACGACGACCACGACGCCGCCGACGAGGGCGACGACGGCGATCCGCTTGAGCCAGCGGCCCTTCTTCTTCGGCTCGACGAGGACGAGCTCGCCCTTGGCCGCTGCGACGGTCGACTTGGCCCGACTGCTCGCCTCCGCCACCGCCGGGGTCGCGGCAGCAGCAGCCAGCACCTCGGCGAGCCTGGGCAGCACCTCGTCGCTGAGCTTCTCGCGCGCCAGGTCGACCGCCGGTGGCACCCGCTCGAGCGCATCCTCCAGCTTCGGACCCAAGACCTCGACCGCGTCCTGGGCGGCCCGTGCACCCTTGCGCCTGGCGTTGCTGGCGAGCGGACCGATGTAGTCAACGGCCTGATGGGTGTACGGGCTGATCTTTTCGGCGGCACTCTGCGCGTACGGAGTGACGGTGCCGACTGCCGAGTGCGCGTACGGGCTGAATCTCTCGACGGCTGACTGCGCGTATGGACCGACCTTGTCGGCTGCCGACTGGGCGAACGGGCCCATCCGATCGGCCGCGGCGTGAGCCAACGGTCCGACCTGGTCGGCGGCGGCGCTCACCTTGTCGGCGGCCGTCTGCGCGATCGGGCCGACGCGCTCGGCCACCGTATGGACGAAGTCCCCGGCCGGTTCGACAACAGTCTCGACCTGCTTGGCGTTCTTGCGGTTCATGATCCTCCGTAGTGGCACCTGCGCGGCCCTGCCGCAACGCCTTCCAACTTACCGCCCGCCTGCGGACGATCGATCTCAGGGCTTGGCCCGCCATGACAGGATGGCTCCCACACAACGGCCCAGGATGGGTGTCCTAACCATCGCGACAGCTGAACCTGTACCCAGAACGACACGGCCTCATTCGGCATCAGAAAGGCGCTTCTTCGTGGCTCAGACGGCTACCTTGCACACCAATCACGGCGACATCGTGATCGATCTCTTGCCCGACCAGGCGCCGAAGACCGTGGCGAACTTCGTCGGGCTCGCCTCCGGCACGAAGGAGTACCGCAACCTCGAGACCGGGCAGCCGACGAAGGGCAAGTTCTACGACGGGCTGACCTTCCACCGGGTCATCGACGGTTTCATGATCCAGGGTGGCTGCCCGCTGGGCACCGGCACCGGCGGCCCGGGCTACACCTTCGCCGACGAGTTCCACCCGGACCTGGTGTTCAACAAGCCGTATCTGCTTGCGATGGCCAATGCTGGACCCGGCACGAACGGATCGCAGTTCTTCATCACCGTCGGCCCGACTCCCCACCTCAACCGTCGGCACACGATCTTCGGCGAGATCACGGACCCCGCCAGTCAGGCCGTCGTCGACGAGATCTCCGCGGTGGACACGGGTCGCGCGGACCGTCCGGTCGACCCGGTGGTGATCACCTCGGTCGACATCTCTCAGTGAGCTCGTCGCGCGGGACCGGTCGGTGAGCTCTGAGAGCGGGTCCGGCCCGGAGTTCAGAGCTCCCGGCTTCGTCGCCTGCTATCGGCACCCGGATCGGCAGACCGGCATCCACTGCCAGCGTTGTCATCGGCCGATCTGCGGCGAGTGCATGCGTCCGGCCTCGGTCGGGTTCCAGTGCCCGCAGTGCGTCTCGTCCGGCGCGAGCCAACGTGCGTGCGCCGCGTACGTTGTTCGGCGCGACACTCAGGCCAGGGGGTTCCACCGGGACCATGGTGCTGATGGGCGTGCTTGCGGTGACGTACGTCCTCAATCTCTTGACCCGGGGACTGGTTGCCGGTCTGCTGGTGATGAGTAACGAGGCGGTTGCCGCTGGGCAGTTCTGGCGCCTCGTCACCTCGTCGTTCGCCAGTGTCGGGCTGTTCGCCACGTTGCTGAACCTGCTCGTCTTGTGGCTCGTCGGGCGGCCGATCGAGAGCGAGCTGGGAACCTGGCGTTTCGGCGCGCTCTACGTGGTCGCCGGCCTGGGTGGCACGACCCTCTGCTTCGTCCTCGGCCCGCCCGGACTGGTCAGCGCCAGCGGGGCGGCGTTCTCGATCATCGGCCTGCTGGCCGCCAACGCCATCGGCAAGCTGAAGACGCATGAGGACATCCGGGGCGACATCAGCCTGCTGGTGCTGCTGATCCTCTACAACATCCTGATCGGATTCCAGAGCTTCGGTTGGCTGGGGATGATCGGCGGCGCCCTCGTCGGCGCCCTGTCCGGCGCGATCTTGGCGTTCGCCCCGCGACAGAGCCGCACGGCGATCCAGGCCGTCGGTCTGCTGGCCGTCGTCCTGCTGTGTTTGATCGCGGTGGTCGCGAAGATCGCGATCAGCTGAGCCGGCGAGCGCTGCCGGCAGCGCCTCGCCGGGCTGGCGGTTCTCAACGGCTACTGGCTGTCGGCAGGCTCAGTGCGGGAACGGTCGGGTTGACGTACGCCACCACGGCCACGGCGATCGTGGCCAGCAGTACGACGACCGCCAGTGCCAGACCGCCCAACACGAGCCGGTCGGAGAGCCCTCGGCGGTCAGCCACCGAGGGAGAAGGCGGCCTCGAGATCGTGCTGCGAGTACGCGCGGAAGGCGATATGGGTTTCCGTGCTGAGCACGCCGGTGACTTTGTTGAGCCGATCGGCGACCACCTCGGCGACCTGATCGTGACTCGACACCCGGACGATGACGATCAGATCGATCGCTCCGGTCACCGAATAAGCCTCGCTGACCCCGGGAAGAGCGGCGATGGCTTCGGCCACCTCCGAGATCTTGGCCACCTCGGCCTTGACGAAGACGATCGCGGTCACCATGGATTCATCGTAGGGCTGGCCCCGGTACCTACGCCGAAGCCCCAGCGGGATCGGCCGCGGCCTCAGACGCAGAACGATGGCTGCGGGTCGGCGACGGCAACCTATAGTTCGGGCATGTACACCCCGCCGTTCAACGTCGTCGACGACGAGGATGAGATCCGCGCGATGGTGGCTTCGGAACGGACAGCCTGGTTGGTGACCGTCGATGACGGCGGCATTCCGGTCGCGACATCACTTCCGATCATGTGGCGGGACCAGACGGTGATTGCGCACATGGCAAGAGCGAATCCGCAGTGGAAGCAGATCGGCGACGCCGCGCCGGTCTTACTGATCGTCGGCGGCGCCGAGGCGTACATCTCACCGTCGTGGTACGCGGCCAAGTCGGAGCACGGCAGGGTCGTCCCGACCTGGAACTACAGCGCTGTGCAGCTGACCGGCACCGCGCGAGTGCATCAGGACAGCGAATGGCTGCGCGCCGCGGTCTCCGAGCTGACCGACACCCATGAGGATGCGCGCGAGCACCCGTGGCAGGTGACCGATGCCCCGGCGTCCTACATCGAGGGCCAGCTGCGCGGCATCGTCGGCATCGAAGTGACGGTCACGCGGATCGAGGGCAAGGCCAAACTGAGCCAGAACCGATCCGATGCGGACCGTCGCGGCGTCATCGACGGGCTCCGCGCTCCCATCGCCGACGCCGAGCATCAGGCAGGAGCCATCCGGGTCGCTGACCGGATGTGCCACGCCTTGGCTCGATCGTCGTCAGAGCAGGAGCGCTGACCGATCCTCAGTCAGGAACTCGGTCAGCAGCCGTCCGCCGAACGAGAGGCCAGGGAGACGCGGTTGACCGGACCGGATGAGTGGACGGCTGGGCAGCCCAGTGGACGGTGACGGCGAGCTCAGGGCAAGGATCGCGGAGCATTGGCGGGCCTCCGAGCAGGAGGACAGCGCGGTGGAGCATGCCATCTACGCCGAGGACGGCATCTTGGACTACCCGCAGTCCGGGGAACGGTTCCGGGGCCGAGCGACCATTGCGGCTCAGCGTGGCGGCCATCCGGCGAACCGGCACTTCACCTTGGCGCGGATCAGCGGCAGCGGGAGCGTGTGGGTGAGCGAGTGCGTGATCAGCTATGACGGCGTGCCCACCCACTCGGTGAGCATCATGGAGTTCTCCGGCGGCCTCGTCGTCCACGAGACCCAGTACTTTGCCGACCCCTTCGACCCGCCCCGATCGCGCGCGGCGCTGGCCGAGCCGCTGCCTCATTCAGACTGACCTGGCGCGCTCGCCTCGCCTCGCCTCGCGCCTGGCCTGGCTCGCTGACCGCCACGCTGGACGACGGAATTGCCGATGAGCTCGCTCAGCTCGCCGAGCATGTCACGCTGAATCGCTCCGCACTCCCGAGAGGCTCCACTCATGACCATGTACGCCATCACCGGATCCACCGGCCACGTGGGCCGGCGGGTTGCCGAGGCGCTTGCCGGTGCGGTCCCGCTCCGGCTCGTCGTCCGCGATGCTTCCCGTGCTCCCGACCTGCCCGAGATGCAGGTCCGGGTGGCCACCTACGGCGATCGCGAAGCCTCCGTCGCCGCCCTGGAGGGCGTCGACGCCGTGTTCATGGTGTCGGCGGCCGAGTCGGCAACCCGTCGCGAAGAGCACCGGACGTTCATCGCGGCGGCGGCAGACGCGGGGGTCGGGCACATCGTCTACACCTCGTTCGTCGGAGCTGCGCCGGACGCCGTCTTCACCCTGGGCCGTGACCACGGCGACGCCGAGGTCGCGATCGCCGGCAGTGGGATGCGCCACACGTTGCTGCGGGACAACTTCTACAGCGATCTGCTGCCGTACTTCGCCGACGACGCGGGTGTCATCAAGGGACCAGCCGGCGGGGGGCTGGTGGCCGCAGTCGCTCGTGCCGACGTGGCCGACGTCGCGGTTGCCGTGCTGCGCGACCTCGGATCCCACGTCGACGCGACGTACGAGCTGACCGGTCCGGAAGCGCTCACCCTGGCCGAGGTCGCCGCGCGGGCCGGCGCGGCGATCGGTCGGGAGCTGAGCTTCCGCGACCAGACGATCGACGAGGCGTACGCGTCGCGCGCCGTCTTCGGCGCTGAGCAGTGGCAGCTCGATGCGTGGGTCAGTACCTACCTGGCCATCGCGCGGGGCGAGGTAGCGGCCGTGAGCGCCGACGTCGAACGCCTGACCGGCCACCCGGCCCGGCGGATCGAGGAGGCACTCGCCGGCGGGATCTGACCCCGAATCTCACGTCCGAAAGTGGCGCGAACTGCAGCTCTGCGGCCTCAGATGTTGCAGTTTGCGCCCACTTTTCGCGCATGGGCAGGGACGGAACGCGGGCGGGGCGGTGGGAAGGGACGACTGGCCGGGGGCAGGCCGTGCCTTTCAGTCGATACCCTCGTGCACGATGGCGGCAACGCGGGCCAGGACGTCGTGGTCGCCGTGGTGATCGACCCGATGACGCGAGGGACGACTCCACAGCCAGCAGTCGAGGTCTTCCGCACTCGCGGTGATATCTGCGGCAGCCTGCTCGCCGGGATCCTCCTCGGCCGGGATGAACGCCGCCTTGTCGTACGGCTTGCCGTCCCGCTCACCGCGGACCCGGCCGAGCGTGACGAACCACTGCCGACCGGTGTCGCTCGCTGTGAAACGGACCGTGGCCGCCGGATCGGCGGAGATCTCCCCGTCGGTAGGGGAGCCACCGAACATGATCCGGATCGCCTCGTCGACCCCGTCCGAACACAGGGCGGCATCCATCGGACTCCGCTTGCCGGCAGTGAGCTCCGCGTCGAGGCGGTGGATCAGCGCCTCCTGGGCCTGCCGGCGATAGGTGAATCCCACGGTCTGCTCGCGTGACCAGGTCCAGGCGGACTCGCTCGGTGCCGCGGCGTCCAGCGCGCCGACCAGGTCCATCGCCGACTGCTCGGCGAACAGCAACAGGGCCTCGTACGAACCGGGTCGGGCCGGGTCCGGCTCGGTGATGTCGCGTGGGTGCACCGGGCGGTGGCGGATCACCCGGGACCAGAACCACTGCACCTCGCCCAGGTGCCAGACGAGGTCCGCAGCCGTCCAGTCCGGACAGGTCGGCACCCGGGTGGTGGGGTCGAGCCCCGTGAGCACCTCGGCGAAGCGCTCCGAGTCGTCGGCGAGGTGCGCCAGGTAGTTCAGTTCCGGGTCCGTCATGGACTCACCGTAGCCAGCGCGCCGTCGGGGACGAGCGCGTGCCGGACCAGACCGTCGTGATCGAGCACCGCGTTCAGCGGCCACATCCAGTCGCCGACCATCTCGATGATCCGGGTGCCTGGCTGTTCGAGCCAGTCCGCGATCCGCTCGGTCTCCTCGATCCCGGCGGCCGGCAGGGGCGCCGGCGGCCTCAGTACGGTCTCGGCGGTCGCCCGGACGTCGCGGGCGACCGCCTGCGGGACGTCGCGCGGGGTCGCGACGCCCGACGCCGCCAGCCGGCCGTGCCGGATCACGTGGATCTCCCAGTTCTCGCCCCGACGGAAGGCAGCGACGATCTCGGGACAGGCGGCCAGGCTGCGAACCCGGTGGAACCGGCGGCCGGTGCGGACCAGGGTGTCCAGCCGCCGGCGGATGACGTCGGCCTCCTCGAACCGCTGCTGCCGCACCAGCCGACTCAGCCGCTCGCTCACCCCGGCCACCGCCGGTCGGACGTCGCTGGACAGGGCCGTGCGGACCTGCTCGACGATGATCGCGTACGCCTCGGGCGACACCGAACCGTCGCACGGCGCACTGCACCGGCCCATTCCGGCCAGGGCACACGCGTTCACCGGGTGTTTCACACTGAGTCGGGGACTGCACTGCCGGATCGGGAATCCGTCGTAGATCGCCAGCACGACGTCCTCCGCCGCCTGGCGACGGTGGAAGGGCCCGAAGTACGTCGCCCCGTCGTCGCGCACCGCCCGCACGATCGACAGCCGGGGGAACGCCTCGTCGGTGATCTTGATCCACTGGGTGCGCTCGGGATACTTCGACCGTCGGTTGTACGGCGGCGCATGGGCGGCGATCAGCCTCAGCTCGGTGACCTCGGCCTGCAACGGGCTGTCGCAGACGATCGTCTCCACGCCCGTGGAGAGCCGCACCATCTCATCCATTCGTGGCCGGGTCTCGGCCGCGGTGAAATACGTCCGGACGCGGGCCCGGAGGTTGGTGGACTTGCCGACGTACAGCACCTGCCGATGCGGGTCGCCGTCCTTGTCGTCGTGCTCGGCCACGAACAGGTAGACGCCGGCTTTGGTGGGTAGATCGCTGGCCCAGGTCCGCTTGGCGCGGCGTTGCGGGGACACCCGACGGGTGAACTCGGACAGGTCCTCGATGGTGTGCACCCCGAGATTGCCGACCCGCTCGAGCAGACCGTGCAACACATCGACGGTCGCCTGCGCATCGGTGAGGGCTCGATGGTTGGGCGCGGTGGGACTGTGGAAGTGCCGTGCCAGGGTGGCCAGCCGGCAGTTCGGCACCTCGTCCCGCAGCAGGATCTGGCGAGCCAGCCCGACGGTGTCGACCACCGTCCAACGCGGCGGTGGGTAGCCGTGCTGCTCGCAGGCCCGGCGCAGGAAGCCGGTGTCGAAGGCGGCGTTGTGAGCCACGATGACACTGTCCCCGGCGAACGCCAGGAAGGACGGCAGCACCTGGGCCAGCGTCGGCGCGGCCGCCACCATCTGATTCGTGATCCCCGTCAGCACGGCGATCAGGGGCGGGATGGCCGTCCGCGGGTTCACCAGCGTCTGGAACTCGCCGAGCACTTCCCCACCCCGCACCTTGACCGCACCGAACTCGGTGATCGTGTCCTCGACGGCGCTACCGGTCGTCTCGAGGTCGACGACGCAGAACGTGACCTGCGACAGGTGAGTGCCGAGGTCGTCGAACGACGACTGCGCCGGCGAGGATGCCATAGGTCGAACCGTACGAAGCGGCTCGGACAGTTCTCCGTTCCGACGGGGGAACGGCGTGTCGTCAGTCGGCGACCGGATCGTCCAGCGTGCCCAGCATGTCGCGGAGCTTCGACAGCAAGCGGCTCAGCTGACGAGACACGTGCATCTGGTTGGTGCCGGTTCGCATCGCGATCTCCTCCTGCGACATCCGGAAGTAGAACCGGTAGCGGAGGACCTCCCGCTCGTCCGGGGTGAGCTTCGGCATCAACGCGTCGACGACCAGTTTCGCTTCCGCTCGATCGAAGTCGGTCTGCGCTTCGGTCGAGCACAGACCGGGGTCGTTGGGCAGCAACGCGGCGCCGGTGAAGCCGACGGCGGCGGTCTTGGCCACTGACACCGTGTGCGGGCTGTTGCTCAGCTCGTGCGCGAGGTCGACGGTGCTCGGCTCGGCGCCCAGCCGCTGGGCCAGGTCCGGCCAGCGATCTCGGATCCGGATCGACAGCTCCTGGGTCGACCGGGGCGGCCGGACCAGCCAGGCGTGGTCGCGGAAGTGTCGCTTGATCACACCGCTGATGGTCGGCACCGCGAACGCGACGAAGTCGCCTTTGGCCGGGTCGAACCGCCGGGCGGCCTCGATCAGCCCGATCCGGGCCACCTGTCGCAGGTCCTCGGCATCGGTGCGGGACCGGCCGTAGCGCCGCGCAAGTGCGTCGGCCAGGCCGAGGTGACGCTCGACGATCTGGCCCAGCAGGCGCTGACGCTCGATCGGATCGGCCTGCGCCGCCTGTCGGAACAGTTCGGCCGTATCGACAGGGGCAGTGGTTTCTGCCGCGTCGAGATCTGCGTCCGATGCAGGTGATGTGGGACGCGCGGGGGACTGGTACGGAGCCATCGACAACCTCGATAGATCGCAGGGAGGTGGCGATGGCTTCACCACAGGTCTGTGCCAGAACGGCACGAACGGATGTGGCTTCAGCAAATCACGCGGATCCCGCCTGTTCAAGACCCCTAAGGGTGAAATCCGATCACAGCGTCCACATCTTCACGTCAGTCGCGCGAAGCGCTGGTGCCGACACGGTGCTAGGCGGTCGCGATGACCTCGCCGTGCAGCACGGCGAACCAGGCACCCGACCTCTCGGCCCACGCCTGCCAGGCTGCCGCCAGGTCGTCGAGCTCCGCCTGGTCCACTCCCAGGGCACGTGCGTGCTCCGCAAGGTCGGACGTACGGATTCGCTCGGCCCAGGTCTGGCTCCACCAGGCGAGGTCGGCCGGGTCCGCGAAGCACCACACCGACGCCGACGAGCGCACCTCGGCGAAGCCGGCCTGGAACGCCCAGTCCCTCAGTCGACGACCGGCATCGGGTTCGCCGCCCATGGCGCGCGCCACGTCTCGATAGACGGCCTGCCAACGGTCCAGGCCCGGTTCGGCCGGATACCACGTCATCGCGGCGTAGTCGGCGTCGCGCACGGCGACCAGGCCGCCCGGACGGGTCACTCGGCGCATCTCGCGCAGTGCGGCGACCGGGTCGCCGAGGTGCTGCAGGACCTGATGAGCGTGGGTCACGTCGAAGCTGTCGTCGGCGAAGTCGAGGGCGTACACATCGCCGACCGCGAACCGGACGCGGTCCACGGCCGCTTCGGCCGCCGCCTGCTGCGCGGCCGCGACGGCGGCCGGCGCGCTGTCGATGCCTTCCACCCAGCCGGCGGTGAGCCGGGTGGCGAGATCGAGGGTGATGGTGCCTGGTCCGACACCGACGTCCAGCAACCGATCGGTGGGCTGCAGCCTGGCCAACAGGTAGCCCGCAGAGTTCTCGGCGGTCCGCCAGGAGTGCGACCGCAGCACCGGCGCGGCGTGTCCGTGGGTGTACGTCTCCCGTGTCACCCGAGAAGTGTCCGACCTGCCCGGCACTGTTGTCGGCATGGACCGGTCCGTGGGCATCGAGGGCGAGGCCGGCGTACATCCGAGAGTGCCGACGAAGTCAAGACGAGCGAAGAGGAGCGGTTATGGACGTGTTGCGGGTGGACTGCGGTGGCTGTGTGGCCAGAGGCCCGGCGTGTGAAGACTGCGTCGTCAGCGTCGTGCTGGACATCTCCCGTCGTCCGATGGATCTCGACAGCGACGAGCAGACGGCTCTCCAGGCACTTGCCGACGGGGGGCTGGTGCCGCCGCTGCGGCTGATTCCCGGCGCGCGCCGAGGTCATGCGGTCCAGCAGCCGCTGGACTGGCCCGAGCTCGGATGACCTCTCGTCCGGGCCACCGATGCGACGGATCTCACGTCATCGAGTTTGCACGGTGACCATTTCGTGACCTAACCTTCTCGTTACGCCGATAGGCGTGGTATCCCTCGTTGTGGGTGCCTGGTCGTATTCGTTCGAGGGGCTGCGGCACTTTCTGTTCGGCAGTACCGTTGAACGACGCTGAGGGCTGGCACGGATGGGGACCGACCAACCCGCAAGGCCAGCGTGAGAAGAAGGCCTGCAAGACCGGCGTAGGAGAGAAGGGGAGAACCGGGTGTTGTCGCGGAGTCGCGCCGCCGGACGAGTGAAAACGCTCGTCCGCTGTGTTGGCGTGGCCGTGGGCACTCTCGGTCTGATCGCCACTCTTGCATCTCCCGCTGCGGCTGACCCCTCCGACACTCCGTTGACTGTCGACGATGCCAAAGCGCAGGTTGCCGGTCTCGAGGCCGACGCAGCCGCGATCGACCAGGAGTCGGTGGGCGTCAAGGAACAGATCAAGTCGAGCAAGGCCAAGCTCAAGGAGAAGCGGTCCGATGTCGCCACGCAGACCGCGAAGGTGACGCAGATGCGTCAGCAGGTCGGCCAGGTGGCTCTCGCTCAGTTCCAGAACCGCTCACTCAACACGACCGCTCGGCTGTTGCTGACCGAGGACACTGATGGATTCCTCAACCAGGTGTCCACCGTGGAGAAGGTCAGCCAGAACCAGAACTCCGCGTTGCAGGACTACCAGTCGGAGCAGGCTGAGCTCGCCAGTCTCGAGCGCTCCACGGCCACCGACCTGGCCCAGCTGGAGGCACAGCAGAAGAGCCTGACCGATCTGCGCAAGCAGTCCGACGCCAAGATCACCGAGGCGAAGGCTGTGCTGGCCAAGCTCACCGACGAGGAGCGACAGCGGATCGCCGCCGAGGAGGCGCGGCTCGCGCAGGCGGCCCAGCAGGATGCCAACGCTGTCACGACCTCCGACTCCACGGCGACCGACGGGACTGCCGTCGCGGGTTCTGGTCGTGCCGCGAAGGCGATCGCGTTCGCGAAGGCCCAGCTCGGCAAGCCGTACGTCTATGCCGCGGCGGGCCCGAACGCGTACGACTGCTCCGGACTGACTTCTGCAGCCTGGAAGGCCGCCGGCGTGAGTATTCCGCGCACGTCCCAGACGCAGTACGGCGCCGGCAAGTCGGTCTCCAAGTCCGACCTTCAGCCAGGTGACCTCGTCTTCTACTACTCCGGCATCAGCCACGTCGCGCTGTATGTCGGCAACGGCACCATCATCCACGCGCCGCATCCCGGCTCCAACGTGCGCTACGCGAAGCTCGACTCGATGCCGTTCGCCGGCGCCCGCCGCGTCGGCTGAGCGCCGTCCGTCGCAGTTGCCCGGCCCGTCTCGGGGCCGGGCTCATTTCTCTCCTCTGCACCCTGGGTCTCGGTTCAGGCTGTGCCTGGTCGGTCCCCGATCTCCGAACGCGGCCGACTCCCGGCGTCGTCTCCCCGTCCCTCACCCCAACCCCTGATCGTCAGACCCCGCCCGATCGGACGGCCGCGGTGCAGTCCAGCCTCGACGCGGTGCTCGCCGCCGTCCGACTCGGGGACCGAACTGACTTCGACACCCACCTGGCATCGCCCGAGTCGACGTTCGCCGACCGGCTGTACGCCAACCTGACCACCCTGCCTACCGACGTCGAGCTCCGCGCCGAGACCAGCACAGCGTCCCTCCCGGCCGCACAGCTCGCGGCGCTGCCCGGCGGTTGGGGACAGCTGATCACGGTCAGCTCTCGACTCAGCCACGACGTCGGACCATCGACGTACGAGGTCTGGCTGGCTGTGGTCGAGGCGGGGGACGGCGTTCGGCTCGGTGGACTGGCCGACGACCCCGGCGACCCCGGCGACGCCGCAAAAGGCCGTCCACTCTGGCTCACCCAGCGGATCCGGCTGGTCACCGGTCCGAGCGCGACGGTCGTGGCGGGCAGCCGCCGGACCGATCTGGCGGCATGGTTGCGCCGGGCCGAGTCCGCCGAGCGGGCCGTCCGCAAGCGGATCGCGCAACAAGCGAACCCGCGCTGGACCAAGGGCCTGGTGATCGAGCTCCCGAGCACCGCCTCGGCATTCGACCAGGTGCTCGGGGTGGAGCCGGGAAGTTACGACCAGATCGCCGCCGTCGCATGGCCGCAAGGCCCGGATCCCTCGACGGCGGCGGTCCGAGTTGTTGTCAATCCCGAGCTCGCCGGATCGCTGGACGACGACCGCCTCGCCGTGCTGATCACTCACGAGGCAACGCACGTACTGACCCGATCGGGTGTCTCGCCGGCCCCGATCTGGTTGGTCGAAGGCTTCGCCGACTGGGTTGCCTTCGATCGCTCTCCGGCGGCCGCCCCACCGACGCAGGATCTCGTCCTGAGCGACGTGCGGCGGCACGGCGCGCCTCCGAGCTTTCCGGCCGACACCGACTTCCGCCCGGATGCCGCGGACCTCGACCTGACGTACGGCCGTGCCTGGCTGCTGTGCCGATTCATCGCCGACACGTGGTCGGGTGCGCAGCTGGTGCGGTTCTATGCCGAGACAGACGCCGGCAAGTCCTTGCCGAGCGCCTTGCACGACGTGCTCGGGATCGACGAGCAGACCCTGCTGCACCGCTGGCAGGCGTGGTTGGAGCACGAGGCCGACCGATGATGTCCCGGCAGGCGTGAGCGTGCCGACCACCCTCGTCGTCAGCAACGACTTCCCGCCACGGATCGGCGGTATCGAACGCTTCGTGTCGCAGGTGTGCGGGTTCTGCGACGACGACGTCATCGTCTTGACCTCCACCGAGCCGGGCGCTTCGCCGTATGACGCCGGGTTGCCCTACGAGGTCGTCCGTCGCGACCGGGTCCTGCTGCCGACCCGGTCCGTCGCTCGGGAGGCCCGAGCCCTGCTGCGGCGTTCCGGTGCCAGTCGGGTGGTGTTCGGCGCTGCCGCGCCGCTCGGCCTGCTGGCGGACGACCTTCGGCGGGCGGGCGCGGAGCGGATCGTCGCGCTGTCGCACGGTCACGAGACCTGGTGGGCCCGGGTGCCGGGGGCTCGGCAGCAGCTGCGTCGGATCGGACGCGAAGTGGATGCGTTGACCACCATCTCCACCTACACCGCCGCTCGCTTGGCTCCGGCACTCGACCCGCGGGACCGGCACAAGCTCACGAGGCTGCCGCCGCCGGTGGACACGACGTTCTTCACCCCAGGTGGCGGAGGCTCTCCCGACTCCACGGACTCCGCCGACTCCACGACCGGCGCGCTCAGCGCAGGGCGGCCACCTCGCTGTATCGCCGTCGGGCGGCTGGTCCGGCGCAAGGGCGTCGACACGCTGCTCCGGGCCTGGCCGGAGGTTCGCCGGGGGGTACTCGGCGCCGAGCTGGTCGTGGTGGGAGAGGGTCCACAGCGATCCCGGCTGACCGACCTGGCGCGGCGGCTCGGCGTCGATGCGTCGGTGAGGTTCACCGGTGGGCTCGATCCGGTCGGCGTACGGGAGTGGTTGTGGCGCTCCCAGGTGTTCGCCCTCCCGATGCGCGTCCAACTGGGCGGACTGGACGCCGAGGGGCTCGGTCTGGCCGCGCTCGAGGCCGCAGCGTGCGGCCTGCCGGTGGTGGTCGGCGAGTCCGGTGGGGCACCCGAAACGGTGCTCGCGGGTCGAAGTGGGTTCGTGGTCGCACCTGAGGACCCGGCCGCGCTGTCCGGTCGGCTCGTCGAGCTGCTGGCCGACCACACCCGGCGTGCCGCGATGGGCGCGGCCGGACGCACGCACGTCGAGAAAGGCTTCGGCGCCGCTTGGGCCCGTATGCACCTGCGTGCCCTGCTCGCGCTCGACTGATGTCGTCGTCGCACCCTCCGCGGAACCGGTCCGTAGCGTCATCCGGACGAGCTCTCGGAGGTGGCCTGAATCTGAAAGTCTCACGCCAGCAGCCCGAAAGCGGTGCAACCGGCACCTGATCGCGCGACGAGCGTGACCAAATCAGGGATCGCCGGCCGCACGGGCCACCGGCCGACAGCCTGTGCAAGATCCACTTCGCGGCGCGGGCTTGGCGACGGTCCTCGCACTGCCACTAGTCTGTCGCTCACGACGCGGTCGCCCGAGCCTTCGGTCCACAGCCAGCGCGGATCGACCAGCGCGGATCGACCCACGCGGATCGACCCAACGCGGATCGACCCAGCGCGGATCGACCCCGGCTCGGATCGACGGGACGAGAGAGGTAGCGAGCGTGCCCGACCAGACCAACGCTTCGATCGACATCGCGGCTCCCGCCGACGAGATCATGGGCGTGATCGCCGACTTCGACTCCTACCCGGAATGGGTCGACGACATGAAGTCGGCCGAGGTGCTGACCTACTACGACGACGGCTGGGCCAAGACCGTGCGGATCACGCTCGACCATGCGCTGGTCAAGGACGTGTACGTCCTCGAGTACGACTGGGTCGAGAACGTCGCCTCGTGGAAGCTCGTCGAAGGCACCCTGCTGAAGGTGATGGACGGGTCGTACGTCCTCACCCCGAAGGGTGACGTCACGACCGTCACCTACAACCTGACGGTCGATGTGAACATGCCGATGATCGGCATGTTCCGGCGCAAGGCGGAGAAGACGATCGTCGACGGCGCCCTCAAGGGCCTCAAGCAGCGGGTGGAGGGCTGAGCCTTCCCGGTGGCTCGCCCGGCCCGCGCTCCGCAGGGTCCAGAGCGAGCCACACCCTCCGGACCGGCGCAGCGTCGACGTTGAGCATCGGGATCGACATCGGTGGGACCAAGGTCGCGGCCGGCGTGGTGGACGATCAGGGGACCATTCTCGAGCGACTCCAGCGGCCGACTCCATCGCACAGTCCGCAGGCGGTCGAGGACGCGATCGTGTCCACCGTCGACGACCTCCGCACCCGGCACCGGGTGCAGTCGGTTGGCATCGGCGCCGCCGGCTGGGTGGACAACACGCAGTCGATCGTCCGGTTCTCCCCCCACCTGGCCTGGCGCGAGGAGCCGCTGAAGGATCGGCTGAGCACGCGGATCGACCTGCCGCTGATCGTCGACAACGATGCGAACGCGGCCGCTTGGGCGGAGTACCGGTTCGGAAGCGGCAGGGGCGCCTCGGTGATGGTCTGTCTGACCCTGGGCACCGGAATCGGTGGTGGGCTCGTCATCGACGGCCGACTCTTCCGCGGGACGTATGGGATGGCGGGTGAGTGGGGTCACATGATCAGCGTGCCCGGCGGCCACCGCTGTGAGTGCGGCAACCGTGGCTGCTGGGAGCAGTACGCCTCCGGCAACGCTCTGGTCCGCGAGGCGAGGGAGCTGGCCAGCACCAACTCGCCGATGGCGTACCGACTGCTGGAGCTGATGGGCGGCGACATCGAGGCCATCACCGGTCCCAGCGTGACTGCCGCAGCGCTGGAGGGCGAGCAGACGGCGATCGAGCTGCTGGCCGACGTCGGCAGCTGGCTGGGGCAGGGCATCGCCAACCTCGCGGCCGCGCTCGATCCGGACCTCTTCGTGATCGGCGGTGGTGTGAGCGCGGCCGGCGACCTGCTGCTGGAGCCGGCCCGGCGGATGTTCTCCCGTACGCTCACCGGCCGCGGCTTCCGTGCCGAGGCGCGGCTCGAGCTGGCCCATTTCCGCAACGACGCCGGGCTGATCGGGGCTGCCGACCTGGCCCGGCGGGCGATGAGCGAACCCCCCGAGTCGGCTCGCTTCGGCTTCTGGCCCCGACGCAAGGCCCGCCAGGCCCGCCGGCGTGCCCGCCACCCGCGCCAGCTGAAACCCTGATCACACCTTCTGTCCCCGAAAAGTGGTCGCAAACAACACCGACACGCCGACAGAAGTTGTTGTTAGCGCCCACTTTTCGGGGAATGGAGCCATGCGCTCGCAGCAGGGCCGAGCCGAGAATCAAAGTACGGCGCCGTCGTCGTCCGGGGGTCGGGAGCGGGGAAGGTTGAACACCAGCACACCGAAGCCGCCCAGAAAACCACTCAGCGCCAGCCAGCCCATCCACGACGGCAGCTTCAGACCGAAGGCGGCCAGCAACACAACGATCGCCGCGTAGGCGATACCCGCCCAGGCCAGCAGGATGGGTAGTCGGGGCCGCGCCAGCGGCGGCTGCGGCTCGGGGACGTAACGTTCATCGGGCTCGGGTTCAGGCGCTACCGGAGTCGGCTCCGGGGTGACGAACAGCGGGTGGCTGTCCGCCCAGGCGGTGCTCGGCAGGGGGTTCGAGGTGGGCGCGCCCGCGGTAGGCGGATTCGGACCGGTCGGGTTCGTCCCGGTCTGATTCGGTCCAGCTGGATTCTGCCCCGTTGGACTCGGCGGGAGTGCGGACTCTCGATCGACGTGCAGGGGCGGCAGCGGATCGGGTCGATCCGCGGTCAGGTGGTAGCCGGCGACCAGCTCGGCGAAGGCTCGGTCGATCGCCTCACGGTCGTCGTCGCGCGGTGCGCTCATCTGGGACCTACTTTGTCGCCGCGGCCAGCTGGGTGAAGAACTCACTGGTGCCGGAGAAGATCAGATCTGCATCGTAGTCCAGCGTGGCAACGTGGTAGCTGCGCTCCAGGTTCACGACCGCGATGTCCCGGCTGCGTACGCCTTCCCGAATGATCTCCAGCGATCTGTCCCCGAGGACGTGGTCGACCCGGGACTTGTAGATGATCATGGGTTGATCCACTCGCGGAAGGTCCTGCCGGATCGTGCGGAACAGTTCGGTGACCGACCAGGCGGCGTGTAAGGGAGTGCGCTCGTAGGCACTTTCCGTGATGTCCGGCTGAGCGATGTCTCCGCCGATCGCCGCGAGCGATGGAAGGACGTGACGAAGTACGGGCAGCCCGAATCGGCGCGGGTCCGGGGAGTGGACCGACGGGTTCGTCAGGGCGAGACCGGCGACTCGGCTACCGTGGCGGGCCGCGAGCAGCAACGCCAGCCCGCCACCCATCGACAAACCACACACGAAGGTGCGCTGGCACTGTGCGCTGAGGTTGTCGAACGCGCTCTCCACCGTCTCGTACCAGTCCTCCCATCGGGTCTGGTTCAGCTCCTGCCAGGTCGTACCGTGACCGGCCAACCGTGGCACCGACACTCGGAACCCGTCGCGCTCGAGCTGGTCGGCCCAGGGCCGCATCGACGACGGATTGCCGGTGAACCCGTGGAGCAGCAGCACCCCGAGCGGGCCGGACCCGCCCTGGTACTGCTCTGCCTCGGGCAAGACCGGCGCGCAACCGACCTCAGTGCCGGACCGGTCGCGGATCCGACGGGTGGACCGCCCCAGCCACGATCGCAGGCTGTCGATGGGGCGCGGGTGCGGCGGCGCTGCCGGCGAGGTCGTCACCCCCGCATGCTAGACGCAGGCGGGCCGTCGCGCACAGCGTTCGCGCCCGAGTGGTGGGCCACCGCCGAGCGAGGGTTCGCACGGTCAGCGCGCCGACACTAAGGTGTGGGCAACAGGAGGTCTGCGTTGCTCTACTGGTTCCTGAGGTTGTTGGTGGTCGGGCCGCTCGTCCGGCTGCTGTTCCGCCCCTGGATGGAGGGCGAGGAGAACATCCCCGCATCCGGCGGCGCGGTGCTGGTCAGCAACCACATCTCCGCGGGCGACACGTTCGTCCTGCCGGCCATGATGAAGCGGCGGCTGACCTTCCCCGCCAAGCAGGAGCTGTTCGAGGGCCAGGGGCTCAGAGGACGGTTCGTCGGCTGGTTCATGCGAGGGATCGGGCAGCTACCGATGGATCGCTCCGGTGGCCGGGCCAGCGCGACCAGCATGGACGGTGTGCTGTCGGTGCTGGAGCAGGGCGATCTGCTCGGCATCTACCCCGAAGGCACCCGATCGCCCGACGGTCGGCTCTACAAGGGCAAGACGGGTGTCGCTCGTCTGGTACTCAAGGCCGGGGTGCCGGTGATCCCGATCGGCATGATCAACACCCAGTTCGTTCCGTCCCGGATCCCCGGCGTCAAGACGATCCGCCGCCCGGGCATCCGGATCGGCAAGCCGTTGGACTTCACCGCGTACGCGGGCGCCGGCAACAACCGCAACGTGTTGCGGTACGTCACCGACGAGATCATGAATGCCGTGATGGAGCTGTCCGGTCAGACGTACGTGGACGCCTACGGCAGCTCGGTCAAGGAGGCGCTGGAGGAGGGCCGAGACTTTCCGGTGCGGGTGGTCAGCCGTCCGGGGGACGGCATCGCGCCGACGCCGCCCCACCCGACCCCAGCTGACCCGACCCCAGCTGACCCGACCCCCACCCCAGCTGCATCCGTCCTGCCGACCCAGCGGCAGGGTCGCTCGTCCAAGGATGCGATCACCGCCGCGGACCTGGCCGACCTGCCCCCCGCCGTCGGAGAAGGACCCCGATGAGCGACGAGTTGGTCACCGTCGAGCCGGACTCCGGCGGCCACAACGGGCGCGGGATCTACTGGGCGCTGAAGAACGTCATCGTCGGTCCGGCGGTGCGCAAGCTCTTCCGGCCGATCGTCGAGGGTGCGGAGAACGTGCCGGACACCGGGCCGGCGATCCTTGCCAGCAACCACCTGTCGTACGCCGACTGGGTGTTCATGCCGATCGTGCTCGATCGCCGGGTGACCTTCGTGGCCAAGGCGGACTACTTCACCGGCGCCGGGATCAAGGGCTGGACCCAGAAGCGCTTCTTCGCCGGCACCGGGCAGGTGCCGATCGACCGCAGCGGAGGCCGGGCCTCCATGGGCGCGCTCCGCGCCGGTCTCAAGGTGCTGCAGGGCGGCGATCTCTTCGGGATCTACCCCGAAGGCACCCGCAGCCACGACGGCAAGCTCTACAAGGGGCGTACGGGCGTCGCAAGGTTGGCGCTGGAGGCCGAAGTCCCGGTGATCCCCACGGCGGTGATCGGCACCGACGTGATCGCGCCCCCGGGGAAGATCGTCAGCCGGATCGTCAGCCCGACCGTGAAGTTCGGCGCCCCGCTCGATTTTTCCCGCTACGCCGGAATGAGCGAGGACCGCTTCATCCTGCGCTCGATCACCGACGAGATCATGTACGCGATCATGGAGCTGTCCGGCCAGGAGTACGTCGACACGTACGCCCCGACCGCCAAGGCCCAGGCCGCCGCTCAGGCGAAGCGGGATGAAGAGGACGAGGTCTCCCCGCAGACCTGAGCGACCTCCATCGGAGCGACCGCCCGCGCGACCGGAACGTAGTCGGAATTGGGTGGAAACGGCAACTCTCGGTTCGGAAGTGCTGCAGTTTGCTCCCAGTTTTCTGGAATGGCGCCGGTCGCGAGGCCGTCTCAGGTCCGCGCGTTGAAAATCGCGCCGAGCGGCTGGCGGCAGGCGTCTAGAGTTTCTGCGTGCCCGACCTGCCAGACGTGCCCTCGCTCGACGACCTGCATGCGCTGAACCCGCTCCAGCAGCCGACGTACGACGACGTCGACGAGGTGGCGACGGTGATCGCGCGGCTGCGTAAGCTGCCGCCGCTGGTGTTCGCCGCCGAGTGCGACAAGCTGCGGACCAAGATGGCCAGCGTCGCGGCCGGTGAGGCGTTCCTGCTGCAGGGCGGCGACTGTGCCGAGACGTTCGACGGGGTCACCGCCTCGAACATCCAGAACAAGTTGCGCACGCTGTTGTCGATGGCGGTCGTGCTGACGTACGCCGCACAGGTGCCGATCGTCAAGGTCGGCCGGATGGCGGGCCAGTACGCGAAGCCACGCAGCTCGGCGGTGGAGACCCGCAGCGGGGTGACCCTGCCGGCCTACCGGGGAGACGCGATCAACGGGTTCGCGTTCGACCCTGCGACGCGCCGGCCGGACCCGCAGCGGCTGCTCGGCGTCTACAACGCCTCGTCGGCGACCTGGAACCTCACTCGGGCGTTCGTGACCGGTGGCTTCGCCCACCTGCGCAGCGTGCACAGCTGGAACGCCGACTTCGTGAAGAACTCCGCAGCCGGGGTGCAGTACCAGAACCTGGCGAACGAGATCGATCGCGCGCTGGCGTTCATGGTGGCCTGCGGGATCGACGACAACGTGTTCGGCACCGTCGACTTCTTCTCCAGCCACGAGGCGCTGGTGATGGAGTACGAGCACGCTATGACCCGGATCGACTCGCGGACCTCGAAGCCGTACGGGACATCGGGCCATTTCCTGTGGATCGGGGAGCGGACACGGCAGCTGGAAGGAGCGCACGTGGAGCTGTTGCGCCACGTCCGCAATCCGCTGGGCGTCAAGCTCGGTCCGACCACGACCGCCGACACGGCGCTGGAGCTGGCCGATCGGCTCGACCCGGACCACGAGCCCGGTCGGATCACGTTCATCACCCGGATGGGCGCCGGCAAGGTCCGCGACGTGCTGCCCGAGGTCGTGGCGAAGGTGACCGCCAGCGGCCGCCAGGTCGCCTGGGTGTGTGACCCGATGCATGGCAACACGTTCGAGGCCCGCAACGGCTACAAGACGCGAGCGTTCTCCGACGTGATGGCCGAGCTGAACGGCTTCTTCGACGTGCACGAGGAGCTCGGCACCTGGCCCGGTGGGGTACATGTCGAGCTGACGGGCGACGACGTGACCGAGTGCGTCGGCGGCTCGGACGACCTGGTCGAGGCCGATCTGGTGAACCGTTACGAGACGCTGTGCGACCCTCGGCTCAACCGGAACCAGTCGCTCGAGCTCGCATTTCTGGTCGCCGAGCGACTCACCACCGGCCGGATCAAGCGTGCCAATCCCGGTGCAGTCGTTCCTACCGCTGTCCATGTGAGCCGGACTCGGCTCGGCTGGTGGTCAGTTCGTGCGCGCAGTCGAATCGCATTGACCAGTGGAGATCAACGGCTCAGCAGATCTTGTGCTTCTGCCAGCGCAGGTTCTCGTCGTGCGCGACCGTGGTCAGGTCCCGGTCGCGCCAGTAGTACTGCAGCGACTCGTCGGTCCAGCCTTCGTAGACCTCGTCCCAGTCCAGGATCTGGCAGTGCGTCTGGGTAGAGGACTCGGTGATCGGCTCGTCGGCGCGCTGGTAGCGCATGTCGATCGAGAGTCGCACCTGCTCGCCGCGCTGGTTCGGGGTGCCGCGGTGCACGGTCAGGCTCGTGAAGGTCAGCACGTCGCCGGCCTCGAAGTTCGCGACGCCCCACGGATAGCCGGACTCGCAGATGTACGCCTCGAGCTCGCCGGCGCCCGGAGGCCGCGTGATAGGTCAGCAGACCGTCGGCCTGCGACCCGACGAGGACGGACAGACCACCGAGCTCGACCGGGCAGTCGCCGAGCGGGAACCACGCCGTCCAGACGTTCTTGGTGCCCTGGATGTGGATGAAGTCCTGGTGGGCCGGCGTCGGCACGAAGCGGCTGCCGGGCACCATCACCCGCGCGATCGACAGCGGCTGCCGGACCACGTCACCGCCGAGCAGCGCGTTGTACAGCGAGATCAGCGCCGGGTCGTGGCCGATCGCGTGGAAGTCCTGCAGCCGGTAGATGTCTCGATAGGCCTCGATCGGCATACCGGTGCCGCAGAAGCGCCGCGGCGATCGGGTCGACCTGGTCGAATGCGGCCACGTCGGCGATCCCGTCCATCGGGTCGGTGCCGTCGGTTGTAGCCACCCGTGGGCCGCGACGACGTCCATCATCTGCCGGCGGAGGTCGAGCACCTTGTCTCGGTCGAGCAGGCCACGGAAGAACAGGTAGCCGTCGGTGGCCGCCCGCTCCAGCATGGCCGCGGGGTCGCTGAGCAGCGGGGTCGAGTCGATCAACTCGACGGTCGGGTTCTGCGGGGCTTCCTGGGGCAGAGTGGTGGTCATCTGATCAGGATCCTTTCGGGTTCGGTTCGGGTCGAGGGGGATATGTTGGTGCGGAGCGACGCGGTCACGGACAGCGTCCAGTCGACCTGGCCCGAAGCGCCGACGCGAACGCAGTCGTTCGGATAGGCCGCAGACAGGTCCGCTGCGCGACCGATCATCGGCTCGATCCCGATCGATCGATACGGCCGCGCGGCGGGCCAACCGCCGAGGTTGCGCCAGAGCATCAGCGAGCAGAGGTCGGACCGGCCCGGCGCGTCCCAGCCGAAGCGCAGCGAGTGGTCGCCATCGATCACGGTAGCGTCGCGGCAACCCGGGAGAAGCGCACAGATCGCGGAGCCGTCGTCCGGGCCGAGGCGGTCCAGGCCGCCCGGCCAGCTGCCGGGTCGATCTTCTCCGTCGAGGATGATCATGGTCCGGGCATCGGGCACCGTCAGGACGGCGTCCGGCGTCAGGTCTAGTAGGGCGTGGACCGCGTGCAGGAACGGCGTTCCGGGCGGCGCGGTGAATCGGTAATCCACGCGGAGATCGGTGCCACGGCTGATCCTGCGCTCCAGCCGGCCCAGCTCGGGCAGCTCGACTCGGGCGTCGTCGGCCGTGCCGGTCCAGCGCCGCGACCACGCGTCACCGTGGTCCGGGACTCCGCGCACGGTCGGCAGGCACTCCTCGACGCCGCCGGCATCGACGAAGGCGGCCCCGGGCCCGGCGGCCGGCCGAGCTTCGATGGTCCGGACGTCCGGGTTGGTCCAGAGCCACTCGCGATCGGCCGTGCGCAGCGACGTCCAGCGGCCGCCGTGCTCCAGATCGGTCTCCAGGCGCAGCGGTACGTCTCGCCACTCGCCGGCCGTCACGGCAGCGCCTGGAGGATGATCACGTCGGCGTCAGGCGCGAGGTTGAACGGCACGATCACGCGCTGCCGGGCGTCTGCGCCGGAGAGCCGCCGGTCCGTGCCGACGATCCGGTACGTCCGGTCGGCCCGCACCGTCTTGGGAGTCAGCACGACGCGATCGCGGGGTGCCGCCCGGCCGTAGACCAGCAGCACCGTCTGCTCCGCCGAGCCGTACTCCACAGCGTGCACGGGATCGGTCGGCACTCCGTGCAGTTCGACCCGACCGGTGTGGATCGTCGTCCGGATCGATCGGTAGAGGTCGACCAGCTCCGTCGCCCGGGACCGCTGATCCCCGGTCCAGGCGAGCAGGTCGGAGCCGATCCCGAACACCCCGGCCATGGCGACCACGAACCGATACTCGAAACTGGCCGGCTCGGTGTCGAGTCGGTCCGGTTCGTCGGTGACCCAGGAGCTCATCACGTGCGGCCCGTACGCGGTCAGGAACCCATGCTGGATGGCTGCCCGATCTCGCGGCCCGGTCTCGTCGCTGGGCCAGACCACATCGCTGAGGGCAAGCACGGCCGCATCGATCCGGCCGCCGCCGCCGCTGCACGCTTCGACGGTCACGTGCGGGAACTCCGCCCGTAGCATCCGCATCACGCGGTAGTAGCCCTCCGCGTGCTGCACCGACCACTGTCGGCCATGATCGTCGCCGGGTCGGCCGCCGTCGCTGACCGGCCGGTTCATGTCCCACTTCAGGTATGTGATCCTCGCGTCCGAGAGCAGCGCACGCAGCCAGGACTCGGTCCAGTCCAGGACTTCCGGGCGTCCGAAGTCGAGCACCTGCTGGTTGCCCCGAACGGTGACCAACGGACGGTCGCGGGCCCGGTAGACCCAGTCCGGGTGAGCGAGAAGTACTTCGCCACCGGGGTTCACCGCCTCTGGCTCGACCCATACGCCGAAGCGCATCCCCCGGGCCACGACGCCGTTGATCAACGCGTCGAGGCCGGCCGGGAAGATCTCCGGGTCCGGCCACCAGTTGCCGAGCCCGCTGCGGTCGTCGCGACGGCCGGCGAACCAGCCGTCGTCGATCACGAACACCTCGACGCCGAGCTCGGCGGCGACGTCGGCCAGCGCCAGCTGGTGCTCCTCCCGCACGTCGAACGTGGTCGCGTACCAGGAGTTGTAGACGATCGGCCGGTGCTCGAGACCGAGGTCGCGAGCCAACCACCCGCGCTGGTAGTCGTGCCATCGGTGCCGGACGCCGTCCGCGCCATCGGGCGCGAACACCCCGAGCGCCGCCGGGGTGGTGAACGCCTCGCCCGGCAGCAGCGTGATCACACTCGACTCGTCCTCCACTCCTCCCGCGACCCGGACCCGCTCGCGGAACGGCGGCGCGTCGACCAGCAGCCGCCACGACCCGCTGCAGGCCAGTGCGAGACCGTACGCGGGACCGTCCGGCCGATCCAGCGGTGCGACGCGCAGCGTGGGGGAGAACGTGTGCGATGTGATGCCTTGTCGGCTACCGACGGTGAACTCGCCGGCCGGCAGTGCGATCCGCAACGGTGTGAACTCCCGCGACCAAGCCCCCGCCAGATAATCGACCGACGCACCCGGCCCAATCGGCAGCTCCCAGGACGGCCCGAACGCCCGCTCCAGCCGCAGCGGCGAGCCGCCCGCGTTGGTCAGGGTGACCCACTTGCGCACGACGTCGTGCGCTCGGGATGTCTCGATCACGAGCTCGGCGACGAGGTGTCCGGTCGTATCGCGGCCGAGGGCCGTCAGCCGGCTCACGGGCCCGTCCTGGACTACCCCGACCGAGTCGTCGTCCCACACCAATCGGGCGCCGACCAGCCCGCCGCCGTGGTCGACGATGAGGTCCGCTCCTCGGACCTGCCGGCTGCCCAGCGCCGAGAACTCCGACGGCAACCGGTCGAGATCGGCCTCGAAGCCTTGCCGCGCAGCCGGCTTCCAGTCGCGGGCAGGCTCGTCGCTCCAGTCCTGGAGCACCGGACCGGCGCTGTCGTCGGCCAGCGCGACGGTGTAGGTCGTGGTGGCCGTCGGCAGGGACCAGCTCACTTGTTCGCACCCACCAGCAGGCCGGAGACGAACTGCTTCTGGAATGCGAAGAACACGATCGTCGTCGGTACCGCGGCGATCAGCGCACCGGCGGCGACCACGTTCCACGCGGTGGTGTAGCCGCCCTGCAGGTTCAGCAGCGCGGCCGTGATCGGGAACTTCGTGTCGGTCCGCAGCACCGTCAGCGCCCAGAGCAGGTCGTTGAACACCCAGGTGCTCTCCAGCGCGGCCAGCGCGGCCAGCGCCGGCCGGCACAGCGGCAGCACGATCGTGCCGTAGATCCGCAGGTCCCCGGCGCCGTCGATCTTGGCGGCCTCGAACATCTCCTGCGGCAGCGAGCGCATGAACCCGTACAGCACGAAGGTGAAGAAGCCCATGCCGAAACCGACCTGGACCACCATCAGCGCGAACAGCGTGTCGTAGATCCCGAGCATCTCGCAGATCTTGGAGACCGGGATCAGCAGGATCTGCGGCGGGAGCAGGTTCCCGGCGAGCATGATCAACAAGATGGCCCGACCGAACGGGATCCGGTACCGGCTGAGCGCGAAGGCGGACAACGAGGACAAGAACAGCACGGCGATCACCGTGCACACGGTGACGATCACGCTGTTTCGCAAGGCGATTCCGATATCACCGTCGACCCAGGCGGTCTTGAAGGCGCCCAGGCTGAACGACTGCGGCCAGGTGCCCAGGCCGTTCTGGGCGATGTCGTCGAAGCTGCGCACGGCGACCAGGATCACGAACACCAGCGGCAGCACCCAGAGCACCGCGATCGGGCCCATCACGGCATGGAAGACCCAACCGCGCTTTCCCCGCCGCGGCCCGGGCGCGACATCGGCGGTGGAGGCCGGGGTCATGGTTGCGGCGGTCATCTCACTCCTCGTCTCGGGTCGCGCGGACCAGGTAGGTGATGATGAAGGCGATCGCCAGCAGGAAGATCACCACGGCCAGCGCCGAGCCGTAGCCGAGGTTCACCAACGTGAACCCGACCTGGTACATGTACGTGCTGAGCAGCTGGGTACTGTTGTACGGCCCCCCGCGGGTCATCGCCCAGACGATGTCGAACGTCCGCAGCGAGTCGATCACCGTCACCGCGAAGATCACCGTGTTCACGTTGCGCAGCTGGGGGAACACGATGAAGCGAAAGCGCTGCCACCAGGTCGCGCCGTCGACGGCCGCGGCCTCCTCCAGGCTCGGGTCGCACCCCTTCAGCCCGGCCAGGTAGAGCACCATGATGTAGCCGGCCTGCCGCCAGATGGCGGCGATCAGGATCGCACCGAGCGCCGTGTTCGGATCGGCCAGCCACTGGTGCTGGCCGGTGTCGATGCCGATCGCCAGCAGGATCGAGTTGATCGGGCCGTCCGGTTGGTAGAGCACCCGCCAGAACAGGCCGGTGACGGCGAGTGAGAACACCATCGGCAGGTAGATCGCGCTGCGATAGACGCCGACGCCACGCCGAGGCTTGTTGAGTGCCAGTGCCAGCGCCAGTCCCATCAGCACCGAGAGCCCGCCGAACCCGATGATCCAGAGAATGTTGTTCTTGATCGCGGTGTGGAAGATCGGGTCGTGGATCAGGGTCCGATAGTTCTTCAGGCCGACCGGCTCGGCCGGCCCGACGCCGCTCCACTTGGTGAACGACAGCTGGAAGCTGTTGAACGCCGGCCAGAACACCCAGAACATCTCGACGATCAACGGCACGAGG
The DNA here is from genome assembly GCA_963797165.1 of uncultured Actinomycetota bacterium. Lineage (GTDB taxonomy): Bacteria > Actinomycetota > Actinomycetes > Propionibacteriales > Propionibacteriaceae > Microlunatus. The sequence continues at coordinate 2,196,936 of CAWCOM010000001.1, read as the reverse complement.
AGCAGCAGCCAGACGATCGGCGGCACCCGGCGGGTCACCGGCCGCCGGGCGAACAACCGCCGTCTCCCGCCCGCCGTCGGGGTAGGCGCGTCCGGCGGACCGGCGGTGTCCGTGCTGGTTGCTGCCGAGCTCATCGGGGCACCATCGCGATCACGAGTTCCAGACCTGCTGTGCGGCGGCCTGCCAGTCCTTGAGGATGGTGGCGACCTGGTCGGGATGGTCGAGGAACTTGGTCAGCGCGGTGTCCGCGGTGGTCTGCAGCGCGTCGCTGGAGTCGCGGTTGAAGAACTGGGTGATCTCCTTGGTGTCGGTCAGCAGCTTGATGCCCTTCTGCACCAGGGGGGAGAACTTCGAGGTGTCGACATCCGGTGAAGTCGGCAGGTTGGACGAGCCGGACCCTTCGATGTAGGCCTGCTGCTGCTCCGGCGAGGCCAGGTAGGACAGCAGGTCCTTCGTCCCGACCGGGTTCTTGGTCTTGGAGCTGGCGAAGAAGCCGTCCGTCGGTGCCTCCTCCGCCGACGGGATGGCTGCGTCGATGGTCGGCACCGAGAAGAAGTCGATGTCGTCCTGGGCGTCGGAGGGGAAGGCGGTGGTCAAGAAGGCGCCGATCAGGTACATGCCGGCCTTCTTGTTGATCAGCGGCGTCGCGGCCTCCTGCCAGCTGTACGAGCGTCCCTTCGGGTCGAAGTAGGGGATCAGGGTCGCGTAGGTGTCCATCACCTTGCGCACCTCGGCGCTGTCGAACGAGTGCTTGCCGGCCAGCAGCTCGCGGTGGAACGCCGCACCGTTGATCCGCAGGTTCAGGTAGTCGAACCAGCCCGAGGCCATCCACGCCGTCGAGCCGGTGCCGTTGGTCAGCGGGTAGACGCCCTTGCCCTTCAGCGTCTCGTTCAAGGTCATGAACTCGTCCCAGGTGGTGGGGATCTTCACGCCCCACTCCTCGAACGCTGACTTGCGGTAGAAGATGCTCCACCAGTAGTAGCTGGTGGGCACGAAGATCTGCTTGCCGTCGTCCCCGCTCGACAGCGCCTTGAGGGCCGGCGAGAAGCTGGCGCACGCGCCGTCGCCGGTCCACATGTCCGACACGTCCAGCAGCAGGCCCTTGCTCGCGTAGTCGCGGGCGACCGACCCGGCCAACCAGGTGATCACGTCCGGCGGGTTGGCCGAGGTGAGGTACGTCGACAGCTGGGCCCGGAACTGTTCGGTGGCAACCGTGTTGAGGGTGACCGGATTGTTGGTGTAGCCCTTCACGACCGCTTCGAGGGCCGCCTTCGGCTTGGGGTCGGACAGGTCCGACTGGAGCGTGAGCGGACCGGACGAGGCGGCCGATCCGCTCGCGGACGAGGTCGGTTCCGGGCTGCCGCCGATGCAACCGCTGAGCAGGAACGAGCTGCCCAGGGCCGCGCCTCCCAAGAGCAGACTGCGTCGAGAGACCGTGGCGGCGGAAAAGGCTGCTGGAGTCATGATCGTGGTTCTCCTTCGAACGGTGGAGCGGGCGGACGAGCTGGGCGGTGCGCTGGATGGGACGGGTGAGTGGACCGGACGGTCCGCCCACCTGCGGTGATCAGGTGGACGTGGTCAGGTTGGTGCCGGCGCGGAAGTCCGCGTTGCACTGCTGCTGGAGCGCGACGTCGGCCCACATCGCGTGCTGGGGCGCGGCGTTGGAGCAGACGATGGTGCCCCAGGCGCCGACCCGGGTGGACTCCTCGATGGCCAGCCGGCAGAACTCGGCGCCGATCGGTCCCTCCTCGAACCGGCCGTCCCTGGGCGTGTAGCCGACCCAGCCCTCGCCGAACACGAGCGGTACGTCGTGGACCAGGGCCCAGTCGCGGGCCACGTCGAGCCACAGCCGTAGCGTGGACGCCATCTCCTGCTCCCAGGCCGGGTAGTGGCGGTAGAGCCAGCGGTCGATGGCATCGGCGTCGCCCCAGTCGTGGACGTAGATCTCGGGCTCGGCCACGATCGTCGCCGTCAGCCGCCACGGCTGATCCGGAACCCACTCGGCGAGCTTCGGCGCGCCGGGAAGCAGCAGCTCACGCTCGGCCCGCGTCTGGTCGAAGTCCTCCGGCCGGCCACGCAGGCCGTACGCCTCGATGAAGGCGCCGAGCACGCCGTACACGTACGGATGGGTGACGAGGACGTCGATGGTCTCCGGGATGCCGCGCATGGAGCCGACCGGGACCCGGGCGTAGTTCACCGTCACTGGCCGGTCGGGATGGCGGCGGTGGAAGGCTGCCAGCCCGCGTTCGAGGCGCGGCCGCAGCGCAACCATCCGGGCGTCCGGGTCGGCGGGCAGCCCGTCGGCGAGGTGTCCGACCTGCACCTCGTTGTGGATCTCGGTGAAGGCCACCCGGTCGGCCAGGTCGTGCTCGGCCAGGAAGTCGATCAGATCGGCGAGCGCGACGGCCTGTGCCTCGGCGCGGTGCTCGGGATCGATCGCCATCAGCGCCTCGCACCAGGCCGGCTCGGCGGCGAACGACGAGCTCTGCTGGTACTCCCACGACGAGACGATGACGAAGCAGTCGTGGCGCTTCGCCGCCTCGAACAGGGCCAGCAGCTGAGCACGCGCATCGATCGTGGTCGGCTGCTCGACGTCGTACCAGCGGACGCGGGAGCCGTAGCCGTTCCCGAGCGGTCCGAGCCGGAGCGCCGTCGTGTCCAGACCACTGCCGAACAACAGATAGGGCATGGCGCAGATCCGGATCGTGTTGTATCCGCGCTCGACCGCCTCCGCGAACGCGGTATCGAGGTCCTCGAACGGCTCGCCAGGGCCGGTGCGGACGTACCACGAGAAGTCCCAGAGCGTGATGGTGAGCCGCTCGGGCAGATGGGCAGCGATCGGCACGGGGCGATAGCTCACGACATGCTCCCGGTGGGTTGGAGGTGGTGGCTCAGCTCCAGAGCCAGGTCGTACCCGGGATCGGCGTCCAGCACGACCCGGAGGTGGCGCAGCGCGGTCGGCTCGTCGCCGGCGAGCAGGGCCAGCTCGGCCGTCAGCAGCGCGACAGTCACGTCGCGGTGGCGCTGCGGGTCGTCGTCGAACAGCAGCAGGGCAGGGAGGGAGGTGGCGAAGTAGTCGATCACCGCCGGCGTCCGGGCCAGCTCCGCGGTGTAGCGGGTCAGCCCGGCGACGAGCGCGTCCGCCGCTTCGTCGTCGCCCAGCCGGCGGGCGGCCAGCACGGCGAAGTACGTGTTCTCCGAGTACGCCCGGGGCGCCATGTCTGCGAAGTCGCTGCGGGTCTGGGCCGCTGCGCGCCAGAAGCCCTCGGCCTCCGCCGCACTTCCGGCGGCGTCGGCCGCGTCACCGAGGGCCAGCAGCACCTGGGCCGGATTGGCCAGCGGATGACGGGCCTCACCGAGGCTGTCCGGGGTGTCAAGAGCCGAGCGGGCGTGTCGCAGCGCCGCGTCGGGATCGTCGGCGCGGAGTGCCCGGTCGGCCAGCATCAGCTGGGTTCGTTCCCAGGCCCGCAGCACCTGCCCTTCCCCGCCTTCCCACGGTTGGAAGCGACGGTCCCGGAGAATGGCCAGCGCGTCGTCCGCGCGGCCCGCGGTCAGCAGCAGGTGGACGTACGCCACGGCGAGGTCGTCGCGGGCGGTGGCAACCCCGCGCGGCGCGGCTTCCAGCCGGTGCAGCCGGAGGGCCGACGGTGCCCCGATCCGGGCGAACAGCTGGTCACTCTCGTACCAGAGCCGGCTGTCGGTCGGTGCCAGGGCGAGGGCCCGTTCGTACGTGGTCGTCGCCTGGGTCGGCTCGTGGCGGTGGTTGAAGGCGGCGACGCCCAGATTGCGCCAGACCACCGGATCGCCCGGGTCGGTGCTCGTCGACGCGGTCCACAGCTCGATCGCTCGCTCGGGCCGGCCGTGTGCATACATCCAGTGACCGAGCAGTGCCGCTGCGGTCGGGTCGCTCGGATCGGCGGCCAGCGCCTGCTCCAGGGCGCCTACGTCGTCCAGCCGCGACGCGAAGTTCCACGTCCGGTCCGTAGCCCGGGCTCGGTCGCGGGCCTCGGCGGCCGCAGTTGGCTCGCCCGTCTGCTCCAGCGCGGCTGCGGCGTGGTAATCGGCCAGCACGCCGCAGGCGGTCTGCCCCAGCGGTCGTTCGCGGTCGGCATCGCGTGCGCGCGCGAACAGCCTGACGGCGACCGCGCACTCGCCGATCCGGGCATTCTCCAGTCCGACGTCGATCAGAGTCTGGGCCTCGGCCGCGCCCGGCGTGGTGTCGAGTCGGCCCGCGAGCTGCAGCGTCCACGCGTCGAGCGGATCGAGCCTGAGCGCCGCGTCCAGCCGGGTCTGAGCCTCGGCGACATGTCCCAGCCGTCGAAGCAGAACGACCTCGAGATCGCGCGCCTGCAGGTGGTCCGGGCGGGCCGCCAAGGCGACGCGGACCCTGGTCAGGGCCGCATCGTCGCGCCCGTGCCTGGCGTCGATGATCGCCATCTGCAGACTGGCTGCGGCCAGCCATCCGTCGAGCCAGCTGGCCTTCGCCAAAGCCGAGTAAGCCTCGTCGTCGCGGTCCAGCCGGACGAGCGTGAGACCGAGCAGATAGTGCGGTTCGCCCTCGGCGGGGTTGGGATTGAGCCAGGTGAGCCGGTCGATCGCCGCCCGGGCGTGCAGCTCGGCCTCGACGTAGCGGGCCTCCCGGTAGCTTCGGGCTGCGAGCGCGGTGTGGATCGCGGCATGACCGGGGTCCCGACGCAGGCCCTCACGCCAGTAGGGCTCCGGTGAGCGGGTTGCGTGCCGGTACTGCTCGAGGTGGCGGCCGGTGAGGTAGAGCTCCTCGACACTGGTGTGCTCCTCCGGTGCCGCGGGCTCGATCGCGGCCGAGGGGGCAGGGTCCGCGGCGAGCTGGTCGCTGCGATACCGGTCCGCCGGTTGCGTCCAGTCGAGCAGCGTTCGGGCGTCGCTGGTGAGGCTGACCCGTAGCGGCTCGGTGGTGTCCAGCACGATCTCGCGCGGTGCTGCCGGGCCCAGCGCGACCGCGATGTCGCACAATAGTCGAGCCGTGTCGCGGCCATCCACAGACAGCCGGGCAGCGGGCAGTTCGTGGGTTGCGTCGACGATGAGCACCGTCGAGCCGCTCTCGACCCGCACGCCCAGCGCGGCGTCCAGTCCGGCGGCTACGGCCGGCCCAGTGCCGGCGATCGGGTACCAGAACTGGGAGAACGTCTTGGTCTCGCCGGGGGCCAGGTGTGCGAAGTCCGGCTGGTTGTCGGTGTAGACACCAGCCATCAACTCGATGTAGGCCGCGTCGTCGTCGGCCAGGTTGCGATTCCAGGCGTGGCCGAACGCATCGTCACCCCACGTCCACTGCTTCTTGCCCACCGCGTAGTGGTGGTCGGCCCAGTGCACGAAGCCAGCTCCGGCTCGGTGGTCGTACCCGCCGAAGAAGTCGCCGGTGGAGTCCAGACACATGTACGACGTCGGCACGGGGATGTTTCGCGGCCAGTCGAGCCGATCCCCGGGCACCCGGCGAGGACTGTCCCTGCGGCTGTCGAACTCCCGGCGGGCGGGGTAGTCGATGCCGTAGTAGGACGCGGTCGCGCTCGGGAAGGTGCTCAGGGCGCGCTTGGCATGGTCGGCCACCATCGCCACGTCGTCGGGGAAGAACGACTGGTAGTCCGAGTGCACCTGGGCTGCGACGTTGGCCCACCACAGGAACGTCTGGGACTCGTCACTGCGATTGAACAGTCGGACGAGCAGCTCGATCACCGTGGAGTCGGGAGTGAGCCGGATCCCGTGCATCCCCTTCATCCGGGCGAACGGGTCGTGGTCTGAGCACCACGCCGTGACGGATTCGTCGGTCTCCTCGATCGTCCAGGCCGTGGGCAGGAACGTCGCCGGACGGTGGTGCTGCGGCCAGTTGAACTCGACGCCGCCGGCGAGCCAGGGCCCGGCGAGGCCGACGAGCGCGGGCTTGATCACAGGGTTGGCGTAGAACAGCGGATAGCCGGTGCGCTTGTCCAGGGCGTACTGGATCCGGCCGCCGAGCTCGGGCAGGACGAGGAGTCGCAGGTACGCGTTCTCCAGGTGCAGCCCTTGCCAGACGTGGTCGGTCCGCGTCTCGCTGATCCGGTCGTGGAAGGGGAGCGGGAAGACCCGGCCTGTTGAGCCCTGATAGACCCGGCGGTCGAGGTAGGCGGGGTAGCGGTCGGGCTGCTCGGGCAGGTAGGTCGGCAGTGTCATCGGCGCGGACCAGGCGGCAATCGGCGCACCGCGCAACCGGTCCGGACGGGCCGGCAGATCGAACGCGTCGTCGAGCATGCGGCCACGCTAGGTCGCCGTAAGGCTGTGACGGAATGCACAATTCGACGATCAACCTGGACGATTCTCTGATTCGCCTACGCTGTGTCCATGTATCTGCGCGACGGGTTCCCGGGCCAGCGGCTGCACGTACTGCCGACCCCGCTGGTCAAGGAGGCGCTGGCGCGGACGCCAACGTCTCGAATGCTCGTCACCGACGCTGGATATTTCCCGCACGCGGCGATGCACGGTCGGGTTCGTCGCACGGGCTCCGCGCAGGCCATCGTGATCATGTGCGCCGACGGCTCGGGCTGGTGCGAGCTGGACGGCGTCGGACACCGGGTGGGGCCGGGCGAGGTGTTGATCATCCCGCCCCGGCTCGCGCACCGCTACTACGCCGACGCCGATCGGCCGTGGTCGATCTGGTGGCTGCATGTCACCGGCCAGGACGTACCGGACCTGCTCGCCGCGATCGGGCTGTCCGCCGACGTGCCCACTGCGCCAATGGCCGATCCGATCGGCGCCTTCGCCCTGACCGAGACCGTCTGCGACCACCTGGACACCGACGAGACCTGGGCCAGCCTGACCGCAGCCGCCGGAGCCGCCTGGCACCTGATGGCCCAGCTGGCGGCGGAGCGGGCGGGGCGGTCCGTCGGCGGCGAGCCGATCGGTCGCGTCCAGGCCCACCTGCGCGAGCATCTCGCCTCGCCAGTGAGCGTTCCGGTGCTGGCAGAGCTGGCCGGCTTCAGCCCATCCCACTTCTCGGCTCGGTTCCGTTCGGTCACCGGCTTCTCGGTGACCGAGTACGTCAAGCGGCTACGAATGGCACGGGCCCGGCAGCTCCTGATCACCAGCGATCACAGCGTGGCCGAGATCGCGGCAGCCGTCGGTTATCCCGACCCGTTCTACTTCTCTCGGCAGTTCAGCGCCGTCAACGGGGACAGTCCGCGGGCCTTTCGGGTGCGAGCCAGTGAGGAGGCCAGCTGAACGTCGTCGTGTGGTGGCCAGTTCGTGCTCGCTGTCGAACCGAAGTGACCACCCGAAGTCGGTCCGGGTCGCGCTTGGCAGGATGACCCTTCGTGATCGATCTGCGTTCTGACACGGTGACCAAGCCGACCGAGGCGATGCGAGCGGCGATGGCCGAGGCTCCGGTCGGCGACGACGTCTATGGCGAGGACCCGACGGTCCAAGCACTGGAGCAGCAGGTCGCGACGATGCTCGGGCACGAGGCCGGCCTGTTCTGCGCGAGCGGATCCTTGGCCAACGTGCTCGGCGTCCGGCTGCTCGTCGAGCCGGGCCAAGAGGTGGTCTGCGATGTCACCGCACACATCGCACGGGCGGAGATGGGCGCCCATGCTGCCTTGCACGGACTGACGATGCGGACCTTCCCGTCGGTCCGCGGCCGGCTCGACGCCGGGCAGGTGGCGGCGATCGTGGCGCCGGACGCGGGGCCATACCTCGTCTCGACGGCCGCGGTGGCAGTGGAGAACACCCATAACTTCGGCGGCGGGACCATCCAGCCGTACGACGAGCTCGTCGCCGTCGCCGAGCTGTGCCGAAGCTCCGGCATGCGCTACCACCTGGATGGTGCCCGGCTGTGGAACGCGCATGTCGCGACGGGGATCGACATCCTCGAGTACGGTCGACTGTTCGACACCGTCAGCGTCTGCTTCTCCAAGGGACTCGGGGCACCTGTCGGGTCGATCCTGGTCAGCTCGGCCGACAACATCGCCCGGGCGCGCATCTGGCGCAAGCGGCTCGGCGCAGGCTGGCGGCAGGCAGGGATCCTCGCTGCGGGCGCGGCGTACGCCCTGGACCACAACGTCGCCCGGCTGGCGGACGATCACGCAGCAGCGACGGGTTTCGCGGCAGCGGTGGCCGATAAGGCCCCGGCGGCGGTCGACCCGACCAGCGTGGAAACCAACATCGTCGTACTGGACACCGCCGACGCCGCGGCCGGACCGATCGCGGCCGAGGCGGCCGTCCGCGGCGTGCTGGTGTCGGCCCTCGGGGCTCACATGATCCGCGCGGTCACCCATCTCGGCGTCTCGGCCGAGCAGTGCCACGACGCCGGAGAGATCCTGGGCAGCCTGCTTGCGGACACTCACTGACCCACGTCCCCGAAAACTGGTCAGAAACAACACCGACACGCCGATGAGAGTCGTTGTTGACGACCAGTTTTCGGGGACTGGGCGTGGGCACCTAGCTGTGTGGGCACGGGTGCGCTCAGGCAGTGCCATCGGCTCGGCCGAGGAGGAAGGCCACGACGCGGCGGAGCTCGGCCGTCTGCCGCTCTGCGTCGAAGTCGGAGTCGCCGGCGCCCAGGAATGCGGCATCGATCAGCCGCTGGATCCACCGGGCCGTCGAGGCGGGCGGAAACCGGGGAACGATGCCGCGCTCGCCCAAACGCTCCAGCAGCTGGAGCAGGGTCGCGCGGATCACGTCCTCGTCGGCGGCGAGCAGCGCGGCGAACTCGGGGTCGCGGTTGACCTGGAGCAGGGCGGTTGCCATCAGCCCCGGGACGAGCGGGTCACCCAGGTCTCGAAGCAGGTGAGTGAGTAGTCCGTCGAGTCCGGCTGCCGGATCGCCGTCGGCAAGTGCCGCTTCGCACGCTCGCGCGTTGGTCTGGAGATCGTCCGCGAACATGGCGTGCACGATGTCCCGCTTGGTGCGGAAGTAGTGGAACAGGGTGCCAGACCCGATCCCTGCTCGTCTGCAGATGCTGGCCGTGGACGTGGCGTCGATCCCGTTCTCGGCAAACTCCTGGGCCGCGGCGCCGATGATCGCGCCCCGGCGGAGTGCGTGCTGCTCGGGATTGACGGTACGCATGGTGGTCACGCAGCTTACCGGGACCGAGACTATTAATAGAGCACGTACTCTGTTAATGTTGAACGTGGCTCATCGACCTCGACCTCGCCACCGGATTGCCGCGGTGCTCGGGCTGATCGTGCTGTCTCCGATCGCGGCGGAGTACCTGATCGGCTACGACGACACCATCGGCCAACCACTCACCCTGGTGTTCGGTCTGCTGATCCTCGGTCCGCTGTACGGCTGTGCAGCGGTCCTCATCCGCGAGATCACTCGCCGGACCGGCCGCGGCTGGCCGACCATGCTGCTGCTGGCACTGGCCTTCGGGCTGGTCCAGGCCGGGCTGATCGACCAGTCCCTGTTCAACCCGGACTACCGCGGCATCCCGTACTGGGCGCTGATGCGCGAACCGACGTACCTGCCGGCACTCGGCACGAGCGCCTACATGCTGATGAACTTCCTGATCGGGCACCTGGTGCGGAGCTTCGCCGTGCCGATCGCGGTGGTCGAGTCGCTGGTCGGGGGCGAGGGCGCCCGGCAGCCATGGCTCGGTCCGTTCGGCCTCGTCGTGGTGTCCCTCGGGTACGTCGTCGGGGCCGCCTTCATCTGGTACGACGAGCGCAGCCTGGGCTTCACTCCGACCGCCGGTCAGCTGGCGGTGACCGGCATCGTCGTTGTCGCGCTCGTTGTGATCGCTCTCGCCCTACCGCGGTCGGAGGCGCGGCCGCACCCGGCCGTGGTTGCCACGCGACCCGCACCGCGCCCGCTGTTCATCGGGCTCCTGGGTGCCGTCGCCTGGGCGTGGCACGAGCTCGCTCCGACCAGCTGGCCCGGGGTCGGCGTCGACGTCGTGCTGCTGGGAACGCTGGCGCTCGGCATCGCCTGGTGGTCGCGTAGCCCGGAGTGGGGTCAGCGTCAGGTGCTCGCGCTGTGCGCGGCCGTGCTGGCGGTCCAGGCGCTGAACGCGTTCCTGATCGAGCCGCTGGGGCAGCCCGACCCGATCGCCCGGTACGCCGCCAATGTGGTGATCGCCGCCGGCGTCGTCGTGATCATGAGCGTCGCGTTTCGTCGGGCTTCGCGTGCGCCGGTGCTTTCAGCGCGCTGAGCCCGAGAACTCCTCGGACCGAAGGGCGAGGCTACGGCCGAGCCCTCTCCGGATCTTCCCACCGAGTTGCGGTCGGTAGGTTGGCGGCATGAAGATCACCCATCTCGGTCACTCCGCAGTGCTCGTCGAGACCGACGGTGCCCGAGTCCTGGTCGACCCCGGAAACTTCACCAACGCCTGGCACGGGCTGACCGACCTGGACGCGATCCTGGTCACCCACCAGCACCCGGATCACCTGGATCCCGAGCACGTACCCGCCCTGATCAAAGCCAATCCGCAGGCCAGGGTGATGGTCGAGCCGTCGATCATCGGGCTGATCGAGGCCGGCAAGCTGCCCGATCTCGGTCCGGCCGATCCGATCCACACCGGCGAGCAGACCGCGATCGGCGACGTCCTGGTCGACGCCGTCGGTGGACATCACGCGATCATCCACCACGACATCCCGCGGATCGGCAACGTGGGGTACGTCCTGCGCAGCGAAGGCCAGCCCACCTTCTTCCACCCGGGCGACTCCCTCGACGTGGCGCCGGGTGGAGTGGACGTGCTGGCCGTGCCGGCGTACGGACCGTGGGCGGCGTTGAAGGAGACGATCGACTTCGTCCGGGCCGTCGGTGCCATGGAGGGTTTCCCGATCCACGAGGGCCTGCTGAACGAGCGTGGTTTCGGGCTGATCTTCGGGCGCGTCAACGACATGACCGAGACCAAGGCCTTCGATCTTCGCAACGGCACGACGCGGGAGTTCTAGCCGCCAGGGTCGCCACGAGGCAGGCCAGCTGGACCCCGCCGACCTTGCTCCCTTTCGGTGACCTTGCGCCCTTTGCACAGGGTGCAAGGACGCGCAAAGGGAGCAAACTTTCCGGGAGCCGGGAGCCGGGAGCCGGGAGCCGGGAGCCGGGAGCCGGGAGCCGGGAGCCGGGAGCCGGGAGCCGGGGAGCTGAGCAGCCGGGAGCCGGGAGCTGAGGAGCCGGGAGCTGAGGAGCCGGACCTGCCGGTCAGTCGGGTGGGTTGCCGGTGGTGCAGAACGACAGCCCCGCCGGGTCGCGGAGGGCGATCCAACCGTGACCGGGGCCGATCGGCTCCGCCCCGAGCGCGACCAGGCGATCTGCATCGGCCTCGATGTCGTTGCTGGCCAGATCGACGTGTGCCCGCGTCGACGTCCCCGGGTCGTCGTCGCCCAGCCGCTGGAACAGTAGCTGAATCGGAGATCCGGACGCGCCGTAGAGCTTGCCGGCGAACTCCGGCGCGTCGCCCGGTACCCAGCGCCATCCGGTCGCCGCGCGCCAGAAGGCGACCTCGGCCTCGTGCCGGCCGGCGGGTGAGTCGATGCAGACCTGGGCGAGCCGGGTCCGGTGCCCCTCGCCGCACGCGAGTGGGCCGGGTCGTTCTCGCGGTCGCATGCGGACCAGGCAGAACGGCAGCCCGCCCGGCGAGCTCATCACCTGCCAGTGCGGGTGCGCCGGTCCGACGTCGGCACCCAGCGCGGCCAGCCGCTCCGTGCTGGCGGCTGGGTTCTCCACCTCGAGATCGAGGTGCACGCGTGGTCCGTGGTCGCCGAGCTGGCGGTGGACGTACGCGTCACCGTTCGGCGGGGTGAAGCTGGCGAACTCACCGTGTCCCGGCCAGGGCTCGCCCAACGGCCAGCCGAGGGCGTCGGCCCAGAAGGTCGTCGTCGGTTCCGCGGACTCCGGTGGCAGGTCGAGCATCACGTGGATCCAGCCGACCTGATCGTGGATCGTGGTCACATCTGTCTCCGTCCTTCGCGGAAAAAGTGCGGGTCAGTGGTGCACAGCCTGCCGCCTCCAGGCGTGGCCGGACCGGCAAACGGCTGACTGGCCCGCAGAATTTCCGCGAGACGGCGCGGCCGGCCCGTGTGAGCGTTCGGTCGAACCGTGCCTCAGGCGCGGAAGGCCGGTGGGACGACCTGCAGGTCCTTCCAGACGAACGCGGGAACCCGGGCGAGGAAGCCGTGGGCCACATCGGCGCACAGACCGATCAGCAGGGTGTCGTGCTGAGCCGGGAAGAACCGGATCCACGCTCCGTCGATGGTGAAGCCGGGCGGCCGGTGCGCCATCAGGTACTCCATCTGGCGCGGATGGATCACGTCGGAGGCGAACTTCGCCGAGGAGGTACGCACCTTGAAGGCGTCGTTGAACTCCTCGCTCTCGAAGCGCACCTTCTCCCCGCCCCAGCCGCCGACCCCGACCGAGAGCATCGGCAGCGGGAAGGGCATCGACATCGCGAGCACGGTCTCGTTGTGGTGGTCGGTCACCGTCCGGGTCGTGGTCCGACCCTCGGAGTCGGTGCTGGTCTCCGTATGGGTCGTCTCCCAGCGGTGCACGAATCCCTCGAGCGGCAGCCCGTCGTTGTTCCCGCGGACCACGTTCTCGGTGCGGTGCCCGTGGCCGACGGTGGTCAGGCCGTACTTGCCGATCAGGTTGTCGTCCCGTCCGACGTAGAACCAGTCGCGACGGTAGAAGCCGAAGCCGGGCGGCGGCGCCGGGGTGGCGTACGTCCCGGCGGCCGACGCGATGGCCTGTGCGACCGGTGCGAGTGCCTCGAGGTAGGCCGACAGCTCGTCGGGATTCTTCGGGGCGCCGACCGACACCAGCTGCTGGCCATCGATGCTCAGGTCGACGCCGCGCTCGGCACCGCTGAAGGCCCGGATCGCCGGCACGGCCGCATCCAGGATCGTGCGGGCGTAGACCGGGTCGTCGGCGCTGACCGTGAGCCCAGCTTCGATGTCGTACGCCGGCGCGGTGATCCCGATCCGGGGTCGGCCGGCGGCGATGAACAGGTCGGGGAGCGCGATCGGCAGGGTCAGGCTGGCCAGCCGCTCGTCGAACTTCGGTCCGCCGCCGGTGTAGGAGTACTCGAAGACGCGGAAGGGGATGCCCGCGCTGGTGGTGCCCGAGACGTACTCGTCGGGCTTGCGATCGAAGCCGATCCCGAACGGTGGCGCATGATGGTCGAGCACCGCGGGCAGCTGTGGCGACGACTCGAAGACCCACCCGCGCGCCTTGAGACTTCGGACGTAGTGGACGCGGCGGAAGATCAGCAGGCCGACGACGGCCAGGATGACCACCACGACAGCGAGGATGATCCAACCAGCGGTACTCATGGCTGCGCTGCTTTCTCTCGGCGGTTCGACAGGCGCGGAGCGAGCTCGACCAGGTAGATCGCGCCCAGGATCGCCGACCCGCCGATGATCATGCGGACCGTGATCGACTCGCCGCCAAGGGTAACGGCGAAGAAGGCCGCCCAGACCGGTTCGAGGGCCATGATCACCGCGGCGCGGGAGGCGTCCATCCGAGCCTGGGCCCAGGTCTGCGCGAACATCGTGAGGGCTCCGGCGATGACGGCGAGATAGATCACGATCAGCCAGTCGGTCCGGTTGTCGGGCAAGGTGATGCCGCCCGGGAGCGCGACGACCGTGCAGCAGAGCGTGATGACGACCATCTGCACGACCGACAACGAAAGGGCGTCGGTGCCGTCGCTCAGCCGGCTCAGGGCGACGATGTGCAGGGCGTAGATGATCGCCGACGCCAGGGTCAGCAGCTCGCCGTAGCCGATGCTGAACCCGTTGAGGCTCAGCACGCCCAGCCCGATCGTGGCGAGCACGGTGGCGAACCAGGTGGTGCGCGGGATCTTGGTGCGCAGGATCAGGGCGGAGAGCAGTGGGGTGGCGACGACGTACAGGCCGGTGATGAAGCCGGACACGCTCGCCGCGGTGTGCGCCAGGCCGGCGGTCTGCAGGATCTGGGCGATGCCGTACAGCACGCCGAGCAGCAGACCGCGCTGCAGCGTACGGCGGTTCAGCCGGAGCCGGCCGATCGAGAAGACGAGCAGGGTGAGGCTGGCGATCGCGAACCGGACGGCGAGCAGGTCGGCGACCGGCAGCCGGGTCACGATGTCCTTGATCATGAAGAACGTCGAGCCCCAGGCGGCGGTGACCGTCAGCAGAGCGAGGAACGCTCCGAGCTCACGACGATCTCCGGTTCGCATCGGCCCAGCCTAGAGAGCGCCGGCTGGTCGCTCTGCGAGATCTGCCCTTCGACAAGCTAGGGGCACGAATCTGCGCTGAGGCGCCCGCCGGCGAGCGTCGGGTAGCGAAGCGCCGGGCTTTCACGCCCGAAGCGAAGGAGCAGCCGAGAGTGTGCTGGCGGCAGCATCGCGATATCGCGGCTGCGAGTGAGGGAGAAAGTGAAAGTCTCTGAGGCGCGCAGCGGGCGCGAGCTGGCAAATTCAGACGACGTACAGGGTGATGGTGGAGCCCTTTGGTGCTTGGCTGCGGGCGCGTGGGTCGGTGTAGGCGACGAAGCCCAGTCCGAGGTAGTTGGTCTTGACCGCTCTCGTGCGAACCTTGAACCCTGCCTTGGTCATCACCGACTCGGCGGCTCTGGTGCCCATCGCCCGGACGTTCGGCACCGTCACCATGACGGGGCCCTTCGACGAGGTCAGGGTGATCTCGTCGCCCTTCTTGCCGGTGCCCTTCGCCGGGTCCTGGCTGATCACCAGGCCCTTGTCGACGTCATCGGAGTTCTTCTCCTCGACGGTGACCTCGAAGCCGGCCTTCTCCAGCACCTTCTTCGCGTCGGCGGTCTTCTTGCCGGTGACGTCGGTGATGGTGATCGGTTTGGGGCCGATGGAGACGACGAGATCGACCGGTGCATCGGGCTTCAGCGAGGTGCCGGGCTTGTACTGGGCGCTGATCACCGTCCCCTTGGCCACGGCGTCGCTGTAGCTCTCGGTGACCTTGCCGACCGAGAGGCTCGCGGCGTCCAGCGCGGCCGTCGCGGCCTGCACCGACAGTCCCGCTACGGTCGGCATGGGATGGCGTTCCGGCCCCTTGGACAGGTAGGCGACCAGCTGGCCGCCGTCGCGGACCTTCGCTCCCGGCCCAGGGTCGGTGGTCGCGACCAGCCCGACCGGGGTGGTCTCGCTGTAGGCCTGGTCGAACTGCACGCTGAGGCCGGACTTGTCGGCGACTGTCTGCGCCTCGGCCTGGGACAGCATCTCCAGCGCCGGGGCGGTGGTGAACCTGCCTTCGGTGAGGTACCAGCCGGCGAGCGCGGCGGCCGCGGTCAGCATCAGCACCAGAAGCAGGGTGATCAGTCCGCGGCGGCGCCCGCGGCGTCGCCGGTCGCGCTCTGCGTAGACACGCTCGGCTTTCAGATCGGTGTGATGGGTAGGTGCATCGGTGCGCGAGTGCTCGCCCCGCGGATGGTCGGCGCGGAGGGGTACACCTGGCGGGGGAGCGTCCAGAACCGTCCGGGGCGGGGTGTCCTCGGCGGGTTCGTACGGCGACGCGGGCGAGCGAGGGCTGGCCGGGCTCGCGGGTACGAACATGGGCGAGCGGAAGTCTCCCTGGTGCTCGGAGTCCCCGTAGTCTGAGTACCCAGAGGGCTGGGGCTCGGTGGTCTCCTCCGCCGCGGCTCGTACGGCCAGGACGCCAGAGAGGTCTTGGGTCAGCTCCGGGTCATCCATCACCCCATCGCGCAGCGCCGTCCGCACCCGACGGACCTGGCTGAGCATGATCTTGGCGTCCCGCGGCCGCAGATCGGGGTCGCGAGCGGTGGCGCGGGCGATCAGCGCATCGAGGTAGGGCGGGATCGGGCCGGCCGTGCGGAACGCCGACGGCGGGGGCACGTCCTTGTGGACGTGGGCGTACGCGACCTGGATGGGAGTGTCGCCCTGGTGCGGCTTGCGGCCGGTGAGCAGTTCGAACAGCACGATGCCGGCGCTGTAGACGTCGGAGCGGGCGTCGGCCTTGCCCGACATCACCAGCTCGGGTGGCAGGTAGGACACCGTGCCGATCAGCAGGCCCTGGGTCGCGGTCGAGGTCTGCGATGTGATCGCCTTGGCCAGCCCGAAGTCGGCGACCTTGAGCTGCCCGCGAGGGGTGATCAAGACGTTCTCGGGCTTGACGTCGCGATGGATCAGACCGGCCTCGTGGGCCGCCGCCAGCGCGCTGAGCACCGGCTCGATCAGCTCCAGGGCCCGGAGCGGAGGCAGCGGCGCCTCGCGGTTGATCACGTCACGCAGGGTCGGACCTTCGACGTACTCCATCACGATGTACGGCCGGCCATCGTCGGTGCCCTGGTCGAAGACAGACACCACGCAGGGGTGGGAGAGTCGCGCCGCGGCGCGTGCCTCGCGGTCGAACTTGCGGGCGAACTCGGCGTCGTCACCGAGGCCGACATGCATGACCTTGACGGCGACGATCCTGGTCAGCCGGGTGTCGATGGCCTTGTAGACGGTCGCCATCCCGCCGCGGGCGAGTCGCTCGACGATCTGATAGCGACCCTCGAGCGAGTGCCCCAGCAAGGGGTCGCCAACACTCGTCGTGGTCACATGCGCTCCAGACACGGTGGGGAAGATGCCCGTGTGGGCCGTACCCGCGAGTCTAGGAGTCTGTACGTCCCCGGCGGGGGAGGCCACGCCGGGAATCGTGGGTTCGGTCACAGCCGGATCACGGGTGGGTTCGGTTGGCCCGCTGGCACACGCCGATTCGGTGCTCGGCTCACAGCAAGGTTTCGGTCGGGGTCGGGAGGGTCAGTCGATCCGGCCGGCGTCGGTGGTCGAGGCCCGCGCGTAGCGACGCACCGGGATCCGGCCGGCACCGCGAGCGAGCCGACCACCCTGGACCGCGAGCCGCATGGCATGCGCCATCCGGACGGGATCCTCGCAGCGGGTCACGGCCGAGGCGAGGAGTACGGCGTCGCAGCCCAGCTCCATCGCGAGCGCGGCCTCCGAGGCGGTGCCGATGCCCGCGTCGAGCACGACCGGAACGGTGGCCGCGCCGACGATCAGCTCGATGTTGTGGGGGTTGCGGATGCCGAGTCCGGAGCCGATCGGGGCGCCGAGCGGCATCACCGCAGCACAGCCGACCTCCTGCAGCTTGCGGGCCAGCACCGGGTCGTCATTGGTGTACGGCAGCACCACGAAACCGTCGCTGACCAGGCGTTCGGCGGCATCCAGCAGCTCGATCGGATCGGGCAGCAGGGTCACCTCGTCGGCGATCACCTCCAGCTTCACCCAGTCGGTCTCCAGGGCCTCGCGGGCCAGCTGGGCGGTGAGCACAGCGTCGGCGGAGGTGTAGCAGCCGGCGGTGTTCGGGAGTACGGCGATGCCGTGCTTGTCGAGGAGGTCCAGCACCGAGCCGGGTGCGTTCGGGTCGATCCGACGCATTGCCACGGTGGTCAGTTCGGTCCCGGACGCGAGCAGGGCCGCCTCCATCACCTCCAAGCTCGGGGCGCCGCCGGTGCCCATGATCAACCGCGAGCCGAACTCGCGGTCCGCGATCCGCAGCAGGTCGCTGGTTGCCGAGTAGCTGGGTGATGGTTCGGCCGTGCTGGCCGACTGATTTTCGGCCGGCTCAGGGCGCAGGTCGGACGGGTGCACGGGTGCTCGAAGGGCTCCGGTCTCGTTCATCTGGTCAACCACCTTGTACCGCCGTGACGATCTCGATCCGGGCGCCCTCGTGCAGGGTAGTGGTGGCGTGCTGGGCGCGGGGCAGCACCGTCCCGTCCACCGCCACGGCGATTCCCCGCGGCGTCGACTTCGCGCCCGGCGCGACCACGTCCGCCACGGTGGCCGCACCGGCGACCTCGCGATGATCACCGTTCACGTAGATCCTCATCACACTCCTGCTCGAGTTCGTACTATCCTCCGCACACCCCGACGTCCTCTTCCGTTCCGTCCCCGAAAAGTGGTCACCAACCACACATTCATACGGCGTGTCGTTGTTGTTGGTGACCACTTTTCGGGGAGCTGGGGCGGAAGCGGTCGATCGTGAACGGCCGGGCCAGGTCGGGGAGCTCGCCGGTCAGGACGTACGAGCTGATCACGTCCGCGGTGACCGGCGTCAGCAGCACCCCGTTGCGGTAGTGCCCGGTCGCCAGCACCAGGCCGTCGAGCGAACCCGGTCCGAGGATCGGTGCGTTGTCCGGCGTCCCGGGGCGCCAGCCGACCGTGGTCTCGGCGAGCGCGTACTCCGCCGTCATCGGCAGCACGCGACGGGCGTCGCGGAGCAGCTCGTACACCCCGTCGGCGGTCACCGAGCCGTCGAAGCCCTTCTCCTCCACCGTCGCTCCGACGACGACCTCGCGACCGCTGGCCCGTGGCACCACGTACACCTCGCTGCCCTGGGTGATCGCCCGCACGGTCTGCGCCGGCTGCGGCAGCCCGCGCGGGTCCAGCCGCAGGATCTGGCCCTTGATCGGACGGACCGGCACCGGCTCGATGCCGGTGATCTGGCCGGCCCACGAGCCGCACGCCAGCACGACGACCGGGGCGTCGAGCTGGGTGCCGTCGGCGAGTGTCACGCCGACCACCCGGTCGCCGAGACTGCGGATCTCGTGTACGAAGCCCGCGCTCTCGAGCACCCCCGCTCGGCGCCCCGCCGCCAGCAGCGCGGACCAGAGCAGACGGTTGTCCACGCTCCAGTCCGCCTCGACCAGCAAACCGCCGGTGACCTGGGGTGACAGCAGAGGTTCGAGCCGTCGGGCATCGCGGCTGAACAGCCGCTCGGCCCTCAGCCCGATCCGGTCCACGAAGTCCTTCAGCACCATCAGCCGGGCCAGGTCGTCGCTGTCGTACGCCACCGAGACGGTCGGTGTCCGGCTCAGCCCGGCCGGCAGGCCGCTCGCCTCCTCGGCCTCGGCGACGAAGGCCTCGTACCGCTGCACGGAGGCGAGGTTCAGCGGGACCAGCAGCTGCTCGGTGAAGCTGATCTCGGTGATCGGTGCGAGCATGCCGGCGGCCACCCGCGACGCTGCGGCCGCGGGTTCGCCGGGAACCATCCGGACCGTACGTCCCGCAGCCGCCAGCCGCCAGGCGATCGAAGAACCGATCAGCCCGCCGCCGACGACGATGACGTCGGAGGTCGGAGGGTGACCATTCAGCCCGGTCATCGGCGCAGCTTCTCGGGAGCGCGGAGCGAGATCGCGGAGCGCGGAGCGCGACCATTCAGCCCGGTCATGGCGTCCAGTCTAGGGAGGGCTGCCGTTACGCTGGCGGGCGTGACCGCCCTGATGGGACTCGCTACCCGCCTCAAGCTCGCCCGGCTCTACCTGTGCACCGACACCCGCTCGGAGCAGGGCGACCTCGCCGACTTCCTGACCGAGGCGTTCCTCGGCGGCGTCGACATCGTTCAGGTCCGGCAGAAGGACCTCGATCCCGAGACCGAGCTGGCGGCGTTGGAGACGGCTCGGACGGTTGCTCAGCGCTTCCCTCGGGCGATCGTCTGCGTGAACGACTCACCGCGGCTGGCGGAGCGGTTCGGCGCCGACATGGTCCACCTCGGACAGACCGACGGTTCCGCACGGAAGGCGAAGAAGCGGCTGCACGCTTGGGGGCTGCTCGGCCGGTCGACCCACGCCGAGCGCGAGGCGGACAAGGCGATCGCCGACGAGCACACGGACTACTTCTGCATCGGACCGGTCTACGCGACGCCGACCAAGCCGGACTACGTGCCGGTCGGGCTCGACCTCGTGTCCTATGCGGCGCGGGTCGCCCCGCCCGGAGACCTCGGCGCCAAGCCGTGGTTCGCGATCGGCGGGATCGACCAGGCGCATCTGGACGAGGTGATCGGCGCCGGTGCGCGCCGGA
The DNA here is from genome assembly GCA_963797165.1 of uncultured Actinomycetota bacterium. GTDB lineage: Bacteria > Actinomycetota > Actinomycetes > Propionibacteriales > Propionibacteriaceae > Microlunatus. The sequence continues at coordinate 2,177,174 of CAWCOM010000001.1, read as the reverse complement.
TCTGCGTGGTGCGGGCGATCACCCGGGCCGATGATCCGCGGGCGGCCGCGGAGGCCTTGTCCGGTCGGCTCCGGGAGGCCTGGAACGACGATCCGGCGATGACGTCGTACGCCTTCGGCGCCCTGGACTGATCGACCAGGCAGCCGGCCCTACCTCGGGGCCCCCACCTCTGAGCTCTGTCTCGACGCCTTACCTCGGCCCCCAGCTTCCCCGCCATCTCTGCGCCCCCACGGGACACTGTGCGCCTCGGCGCCGACGCGCAGAGTTGCCCACCGAGGCGCAGTGTTGCCATCGGCGCGCGAAGGTCGGGCATCGGAGGCGCGCCGACCCGTTGTGACATCCGTCATGGCGATGGGGTGAGAGGGTCATGCCGGCCGGTGAGGCAGCGCACTGACGATCGGGCCCGCCTCGGGAGACGGTGGAGAACATGAGCAACCTCGACACCTCCCCCCAGGCCGAGGCGATCGCCGAGCCTCGATCCGAGCCAGGCCAGGTCGCCCCGGGTCAAGGCCAGGTCGCCCCGCGTCAAGCCGCGGCCGGCGGATCGATGCCATCGCCGGACTGGTCCGCGCGGCCGGCGCTGCCGACCGAGCCGAGGGCGTACCACCACTTCCTGCGTACACCCCGCGCGGCCTGGTGGCGCGGCGTGCTCGCGATCGTGAGTCTGGTGGCCGCGTACCTCGTGGTCAGCCTCGTGCTCGGCGCACTGGCGGTCGCGGTCGACATCGGCACCGGGCGGACGAGCCTGAGTGACTACGGCAGCGGTTCGATCACGATGACCCCGATGCTGTTCCTGGCCAACAACCTGTCGCTGGCCGCGCTGCTGCCGATCTCGATGCTGCTGCAGTGGGGATTCTTCGGGCAGCGGCCGCGCTGGCTGAGCTCGGTGGAGGGCCGGTTCCGTTGGCGCTGGTTCGGCCGCGCGGCGCTCGTGATCGTGCCGATCTGGGTCGTGTACGCCGGGTTGATGACGCTGGTCGAGCCGCTGCCGAGCGGTCGGCTGGCGGCGGACGCGATCTTGATGCTGGTCGTCATCCTGCTCACCACACCGTTCCAGGCCGCCGGCGAGGAGTACGGCGCCCGGGGTCTGATCGCCCGAGCCTCCGGCTCCTGGGCGGCCGATCCGAGGATCGCGCTGGTGATCGCGCTGGTGGTGTCCAACCTGCTCTTCATGGTCGCCCACGCGGCAACGGACCCGTGGCTGCTGACCTACTACTTCGTGTTCGGCGCCGCGCTCGGCGTCGTCGCCTGGCGCACGGGCGGGCTGGAAGCACCGGTCCTCGTCCACGCCGTCAACAACGTGATCTTCCTGGTGCCAGCCGCCCTGTTCGGCGATCTGAGCCAGGCGTTCGATCGTGGTCCGGGCGCCGGCGGACCGTGGGTGCTGATGCCGATGGTCGCGATGGTCGTCGCGGTGATGGCCATCGAGTGGTGGTCACGTCGCAATTCAGTGGTGCGCGAGACGGCGCCGGCCGCACCGGACGAGCTTGCATCCGACCCGGAGGCCGATCATGCCGCGGAGCCACGCCGCTGAGCGCAGCGGTCCCGCAGCGTACGTCTGTGAGAATCGAGGGATGACCAGCAGCGCCGGACTGCAGACCAACACGCGCCGTTTCGAGCTCTACGTGCGCATCTCGTTGTACGTCCTGCTCGCCTTCGAGCCGCTGCTCATCTTGGGTGGCCTCCCGCAGGGCAGTCGCGTGGTGCCGTTCTGTGTCGCCCTCGTGCACCTGGCGGCCAACATCCTCGTCTGCCGGTGGGCGCTCTCCTCGATCCGGGCACGGCCGATCAGACTCGATCGGCGCACGGTGCTCGGGCTCGCCGGGTGGCTCGCCCTCAGCATCGCGTCGGTCGTGGTGATCATCGTCGGGATCGATTTCTCCCAGACGATCGGAACGACCCTGACCGGTGTGGTCGGCTCCTCGGTCGCGGCGATCGCTCCGGCGCTTCGGGCCAGGTACGTGCTCGTGGCGGCGTTGGTCGGCGCCGCGTTGACCGGTGCCCTGTTCTTCGCCCTCGGTGTGGTCGACGGACCGACTGCGGCCGGGGTTGCGGTCGGGCTGTCGTTCGCCCTGGTCGGGCTCGGGTTCTCCTTCTGGCTGTCGGGATGGATGCTGAAGGTGGTCTGGGAGCTCGACGAGGCCCGTAGGAGCGCGGCCGAGCTCGCGATCGCGGAGGAGCGGCTGCGCATCGCGCGTGATCTGCACGACCTGTACGGGCGGACTCTCGCAACGGTCGCGGTGAAGAGTGAGCTCGCCGCCGAGCTGATTCGTCGCGGACGGGTCGAGACGGCGGCCGAGGAGATCGGCGCCGTCCGTGTGATCGCCGACCAGTCCGGTCGAGAGATGCGTCAGCTCGTCCACGGCTATCGCGAGGCCGATCTCGCCGCCGAGCTGGCCGGAGCGCGCTCGCTCCTGGACAGTGCGGGCATTCGGTGCGTGGTCGAGGGCCGTGCGCCGACCACCCTCGGAGCCGATGGGGCGTCCGCCCTGGCCTGGTCGCTGCGCGAGGCGGTGACCAACGTGATCCGGCACTCCGACGCCAGAGAGTGCTACGTGACGGTGACCGAGGGCCGCGAGGTGCGACTGGCGGTGACCAACGACGGAGTACGGGCAGGTCTCACCGACCGTCCGCCGGGTGCCGGCTCCGGGTTGATCGGGATGGGGGAGCGGCTCTCCGCGGTCGGCGGCCGGCTCGAGCACTGGAGCACCGCCGGCCGGTTCGGTGTCGAGGCCGTGGTGCCGGTGCTCCAGCCAGCGACGAGCGGCCCGCACCGATGAGGCCCGAACCGATGAGGCCCGAACCGATGAGGCCCGAACCGATGAGGCCCGAACCGATGACGCCGGAACCGTGACGCCCGAACCGGTTCGGCCCGAGACAGGAGGTGGCGCCACGACCGTGCTCCTCGCCGACGACGAGACGCTGATTCGCGACGCGTTGGCCATGCTGCTTGGTCTCGAACCGGCCATCAAAGTGGTCGCGGTCGCCGCCTCCGGGACCGAAGCGCTCGCCGCGGCGCGCCACCACGGCCCGCAGGTCGCGCTGCTCGACCTCCAGATGCCCGGCCTCGACGGGATCGCGGTTGCCCAACGACTGCGTACCGACGTACCGGGCTGTGCGTCCATCATCCTCACGTCGCACGGCCGCCCGGGTTATCTGAAGCAGGCACTGGCGGCGGGCGTACGCGGGTTCCTACCCAAGTCGGTGTCCGCCCGCGATCTGGCCACCGCCATCCGGACCGTCGCCGCAGGCGGTCGCTACGTCGACCCGCAGCTCGCGGCCGAGGCGATCGGCGCCGGGGACTCGCCGCTCACGGCCCGGGAGGCAGATGTCTTGGCGTTGGCGGCGGACGGCAGCCCGGTCGAGGAGATCGCGCAGCGGGTGTCACTGTCTGCCGGCACCGTCCGGAACTATCTGTCCGCATCGGTCAGCAAGCTCGGCGTGTCCAACCGACACGAAGCGGCCCGGGTGGCCCGCGAGCGCGGCTGGATCTGACCCGGCTGCCCCGTCACCCCTCCCTCTCCTCGAAAAGTGGGCGCAAACAACAATGTGAGACGTTTCAAACCTGTTGTTTGCGCCCACTTCTCGGGGAATCAGGCTCAGGCGTCCCGACGGACGGCGAGGTCGGCGAGTGCGGTCAGGGCCGTACGCCCGACGGAGGTCAGGTCGGCATCGGCCAGTGCACGGATGGCCTGCCGATGCCCCGCGGCGATCATCGCCTCCACCTCCTCACGGGCCCCTGACGCGGTGATCACGTCCTGGAGCTCGGCCACCCCGGCCTCGTCCAGCTCTGGGTCCCCGAGACGCCGAGCCAGGAGCTCGCGCCCGCGGGCATCAGCTCCGGCGATGGCGTGCGCCACCAGGACGGTCCGCTTGCCCTCCCGCAGGTCGTCGCCGGCCGGCTTCCCGGTCAGCTGCGGGTCACCGAAAACGCCGAGCAGGTCGTCGCGGAACTGGAAGGCGCGCCCGAGCGGTGATCCGTATGCGGCCAGCGCCTCGGTCAGCTCCGCCGACGCGTCCGCCGTCGCGGCGCCGGCCTGGCACGGCCGGAGCACCGTGTAACGGGCCGACTTGTACTCGACCACCCGGCTCGCCTCGTCGAGCGCGCGGCCGATCTCGGCGCCACCCCCAGCACCTCCCCCGGCGCCATTCTCGGCTCCGGCGCGCAGCGGCTGCGCCTGGGCGACCACATCGAGGTACTGCCCGCAGGTCACCTCCACCCGCATCGCCTCCACCAGTGGCAGCGCCCGCTCCAGGGCAGCCGGGGCCAGACCGGAGCGCTGCAGCAGCTGCACCGACCACATCAGGAGCAGATCGCCCAACAAGATGGCACCGGACCGTCCGAAGGTGGCCGGATCACCGAGCCAGCTCGACTCCATGTGCATCGCCTCGAACACCCGGTGCGCGGCGGGCGCGCCGCGGCGCAGATCGGAGGCGTCCATCACGTCGTCGTGCACCAGGGCGCTGACATGCAGGAGCTCCAGGCTCGCCGCCGCACGGATCACGGCCGACAGCTGTTCGGAGTCGCCGCCGGCCGCGAGGTAGCTCCAGACGAAGAACGCCGGCCGGATGCGTTTCCCGCCCGACAACGCCTGATGCGCCATCGCGAGCACCGGCTCGAGCTCGGGGCCGACCGCCTCGAGCGCGGATCGCTGGCCGTCCACGAACGAGACCAGTGCATCCGAAACGGACCGACGCAAGGCCCTGGACAGCGGATGCCGGGGATCCAGTGTCAGCCCGGGACCGCGTACGACGGCTTCGGTTTCGGTGACGTTCGAGACTCCGACCACATGACGAAGCGTACGAAGTCCGCTCGCCTCGCCCGTCTAGGGTTGGCACCATGCCGGCCCGGGGACTCAGCGATCGACCGCCCACGATCGCAGAGCTGCTGGCCGACGCTGCCGCCCGCGGGCGACCGCTGACCTCGTTCGAGCTGTTCCCGCCCAAGGACGAGGCACAGCATCGCCAGCTCTGGCGGACGATCCGTGAGCTCGAGGCGTTGGGGCCCGACTTCGTCTCGATGACGTACGGCGCGAGCGGCTCCACCCGGGACCGCACCATCGTGGCGACCGAGGCGATCGCGCAGCACACGACGCTGCGGGCGATGGCCCACTTGACCTGCGCCAGCCAGTCCCGCGGGGAGCTGCGCCAGGTCGTGGGGTCGTACGCCGATGCGGGTATCCGGCACGTGCTGGCGATCCGTGGCGACATGCCGGGCGGCCCGACGGTGCCGTGGGAGCGCCATCCCGAGGGGCTCGCCAACGCGACCGAGCTGGTCGCCATGATCCGCGAGCTGAGCGACTTCTGTATCGGGGTCGCCGCGTTCCCGGATCTCCATCCGGAGCGTCACGACGCGGACCTGGACGCCCGCGATCCTGGTGGAAAAGCACCGGGCAGGGGCCAGCTTCGCGATCACCCAGCTGTTCTTCACCGCGAGCCGCTACTTCGAGCTGGTCGATCGGGTCCGTACGCTCGGCTCAGATCTGCCGATCATCCCGGGCATCATGCCGGTCACCAGGATCAGTCAGATCCAGCGCTTCGCGGATCTGTCGGGGGCGGACCTGCCGGGGCCAGTCGTCGATCGGCTGAACGCCGTCGCCGACGACGAGCAGGCCGTCCGCGAGGTCGGTATCCAGCTCGCCACGGAACTGTGCGAGGAGCTGCTGTCGGTCGGCGTACCGGGGCTGCACTTCATCACGATGAACCGTTCGCCGGCGACCCGGGAGATCTATGCCCGGCTCGGCTTGTCCGCCCCTACCGCGCGCCTGTCAGCCCCGACCGCGCGCGAGCCGGCGCCGAGCGCCTGACGCGATTCGACGACGTCAGCTCAGGCCGCGCCGCCAGCCGGCACCCGCGCTCCCGTTGCCCGCCGGCCCGTAGCCCTGGAGCGGGTCGAGCGTGACGAGGCGCTGGGTTGGCCGGGTCAGGGCGACGTAGAGCGTACGGATTCCGCCGGCAGACTCCGCGACGATCTCGTCCGGCCCGACGACGAGCACGGCGTCGTACTCCAGCCCCTTGGCCTGCAGTGCCGTGACGACCACGACTCGCGACGCGCCCGGAAGATCCGCGTCGTGCAGTGCCCGGGCCAGCGCAGCCTGGCGACCCGGTGGGCCGATCACCCCGATCGTGCCGGCCACCAGTGACAGCAAAGACCGGACGATCTCGACCGACTCCTCCGCCACGCGGTCGGCGGCGACCGACCGGAGGTCCGGCTCGATCCCGGTCGAACGCACCGCGGCGGGGATGTCGACCGTCGGGAACTCGGTCGCGACCACCCGAGCGGCCAGCTCGAACACCTCAGCCGGGCTGCGGTAGTTGGTGCTCATCCGGAACCGGCGGACCGGCGCGCGGCCGATCAGCTCCTCGATCGCGCGCTCGTACTCACCCGCGTCCGGCCACGAGCTCTGCGCCGGGTCGCCGACGATCGTCCAGCTCGCGCTGGCACCTCGCCGGCGGAGCATCCGCCACTGCATCGGCGTGACGTCCTGCGCCTCGTCGACGAGGATGTGGGCGTACGTGTCGTGCACGGTGGCGAACGGGTCCACCTCCTGCGGCTGGCTGAGCCGTTCCATCGTGGTGACGACCTCGGAGACCTCGGCATCGTCGCCCTCGAGGAACAGCGAGACCTCCTGGTTCTCCTCCGCCGGCACCGGCCCGAGCAGACTCACCAGCTCGTCCAGCAGGGCGCCGTCTGCGGCCGTCCACGGCGGCGGGCCGTGGTGCACGGACAGTCCGGCGTAGCTCGCGCTGAGCAGCTCCTGCTCGGTCTGCGACAGCATCGGTCCGGCGACCCGGGCGGTCAGCACCGGGTCGGCGAGCCGCTGCAGCACGGCCGGCGCCGCCATCGTCGGCCACCAGGCATTGCCGAACATCCGGTACGCCGGATGACTGCGGACCTCCTCCTCGAACTCGTCCCGCTCCACGTCCAGCTCGGCCGGCCGGCCACGCCACAGCGCCGCGATCAGCGCCTTCTCGGCCGGCTCCCGCCCGGCGTTCAGCTTGTGATGGGCGAGGACGTCGGCTCGGATCCGATCGAGCGCGGCTGGTCGCAGCACGAGGGCATGGCCCTTCATGGTCAGCCGCAGGTCGAGCGGCACCGACTGCGGTGGGGTGCGGACGAGGTTGCGCAGCACCGTGACCATCCGCAGGCTGCCCTTGATCGCCGCGACCTCGGCGGAGTCCACGGCATCGCCGGAGACCGACACCACGTCGGAGGCCACCGAGCCGATCGAGCGCAGCACGACCGAGTCCTCGCCGAGCGAGGGGAGCACCCGCTCGATGTAGTTCATGAACACGCGGCTCGGTCCGACGACGAGCACGCCACCGTTCTCGAAGCGTCGCCGGTTGGAGTAGAGCAAGAAGGCGGCCCGATGCAGGGCGACGACCGTCTTGCCCGTCCCCGGGCCGCCGGAGATGAGCGTGAAACCCTGCCACGGCGCCCGGATCGCTTCGTCCTGCTCGGACTGGATGGTCGCCACGATGTCGCGCATCTGGTGGCCGCGGGCGCGGGAGAGCGCGGCCATCAGCGCACCCTCGCCGAGCACGACGAGGTGCCCGGCGTCGTGGTCCGCGTCCAGCAGGTCGTCCTCGATGCCGGTCACCCGCTCGCCCTGGCAGCGCAGCACCCGGCGCCGGACGACGTCCATCGGGTGGGTCGGCGTCGCCCGGTAGAACGGCTCGGCGGCCGGCGCTCGCCAGTCGATCACCAGCGGCTCGTAGTCGGCATCCCGGACACCGATCCGGCCGATGTAGCGGATCTCGTGGTCGGTGCGGTCGATCCGGCCGAAGACGAGACCCTCGGTCTCGGCGTCGAGCTCGGCCAGTCGCTTGGCCGCCTGATAGGCGAACACGTCCCGTTCGAACAGACCGGTGCCGTCCTCCTCGCGGACGAAGCTGCTCCGGTCGGACTGGAACAGCGATCGCCCCGCCCGGGCGACCTGCTGGGCCGCAGCGGTGGCCTCCTCCAGGCGCGCGTAGACGAGATCCACGTGGGCCTGTTCGATGGCGAGCTCGCGTTCGATCGTCGACGCGTCGATGTCCACCTCGTCCTCGGAGGGCTCCTGGGAATGGCCGTCGTCGGACGCGGTCGGTCGAGCATGGGCTTGACTCAAAGAATCGGTTCCTTACCCCGGAAAACCAGACCTTTCAGCATAATCCGCGCAGGCCGTGGAGGCCAGCGCACCCGTCTGGATGACCTGCGACGGCCCGTTGCCGCCCGCGGAAGCGGCGCCGGCGATGAACAGTCCCGCCACCTCGGATGTGATCGGCGTACGCCGGACCAGGTCGCTGCGCCGGCTCCAGGCCGGGCCCCACGCCGGATCGGGGTTGTCGACCGTGAAGTCGTGCACGGTCCGCAGACCGGGACGGACGTACGTGATCACCGGCCGGCCTCGAGAGTCGAGGGCGATGTCCTCCGTCACCGCGCCGCCGGGGGAACCGATCAGCTCGTGGTCGACCGACGGGGCGTTCGCTGGATGGAGCCGGAACAGGTCGCGACGGACCCGGACCAGCAACGGGCCAGCCGACGGCGCGCCGGACGGCGATGAGCTCGACAGCAGCCGGTCGGTGAGCTGCCACGGGTCGACGGTGCTGACCACCGCCTGTGCGGCGACGGTGCGGCCGCTCTCGGTGACGACTCCGGCGACCTGGCCTCTGTCGACCAGGACGCGTTCGACGCCGGTGTTCAGTCGAACGGCGACCTTGCGGAGCGCGAGCCGCTCGGCGAGCGCGTCGACCAGCACCGACGTACGGCCGTTGTCGATGATCCACCGGCCGAACGTCCTCGCCAGCACCAGGTCGACGGCGCACCAGGCCGGCGTGTGGTCGGGGTCCGAACCCTGTCGGTACGCGACGCTGCGGACTACGGCGGCGAGGTGGGGGTGTGGTGCGCGGCCGGCGAGATCGGCGACGCTGCCCTTCGGGGTGAGCCGACGCGCGGCCTTGGCGGCCAGCCGGCGGTCGGCGAGCTCGGCCTCGACACCCAGCGGGCGCAGCGCCTGCCAGGTCTGGTCGAGCGAGTCGAGCAGCTCACCCCAGCCGGCCGCGACCGTTGCCCCGTATGCGGCGGACAACGCCTCGTACGCGCCGCCGCGATCGCTGGGAAGGACCAGGCTGGTCTCGTCGTCGAAGACGTAGCGCGGTGCCGGTGCCGGTTCGAGTGCGCGACCGCATCGGGTGAGCTCGGTCTCCAGCGGACGGCCGCTCTTGCGGAACAGGTCCCGCCAGGGGGCCGGGAACCCGATCACCGGCGGCGCGTCGTCCACCGTGGTGGACCCCAGCTGGTGTGGTGCCCAGGCGCCACCGAGTCGGTCGCTGCGCTCGAACAGCTCGACACGGTAGTGCTGTTTTGCCAGCCGCGCGGCCGCCGCGAGGCCGGCCAGCCCGCCACCGATCACGACGATCGCTTTCGCCGAGCGCTCGGGTCCCTCGGTCCGCGCGCTGGGCCGGCCTGCTGTGCCGGTCAGCTGCTCCACCATGGCCGTTCGAGCGAGCTACCGGTCTCGATCAGGAGTGAGCCCACTACTCGCCCCAACCCATCGTGAACACCTCGAAGGTCGCGGCCTTCGGCACGCCCAGCCTGGTGCCCGCCGCCCTCGCCCCGCCCTCCAGAAACTCCTCTGGATCGAAGAGCTCCCAGCCCAGACCGTCGATATAGGCCCGGTGCGCCTCCAGCGAAGCGACCCCGGCGTCGAACGTCTCCGTGGTGTCCACGGCGTGCGTCGCGTCCGGTGAGCCGGCGGCCCAGACCTGGGTGACGCCGCCCCACTGTTCGAGCCCGTCGGCCTCGATCTGGCTGCGGAACACCCAGCGGTTGCCGGCATCTCGGACCGCGTCGAGGGTCGCCTTGCCGGTCGCGATGTGATCCGCGGTGTTGAGCGAGGTGCCGCCCCAGGTGTCCCGGAAGTTGTTGGTGATCACGATCTCGGGCCGGTGCCGGCGGACGACCGCACAGATCACCTCGCGGAGCGCTACGCCGTAGTCGAGCACGCCATCCGGCTGACCGAGGAAATCGACGACGTCGACCCCGACGATCCGGCCGGACTCGATCTGCTCGGCCTCGCGGACCCGGCGGCACTCGTCGGGGTCCAGCCCGTCGATGCCGGCCTCCCCGCTGGTCACCATGGCGTAGACCACGGTCTTGCCCTGGCCGGTCCACCGGGCGATCGCGGCCGCCGCACCGAACTCGAGGTCGTCGGGATGCGCGACCACGCAGAGCGCCCGCTGCCAGTCCTCGCTGACGGGCTCGAGGTCGGGCGCGGGTCGTGTCGTCGGGAGGTCGCTGCTGGCCTCGGTCATGGACGGCAGCGTACGCGCGGTCGGGTGTTCTGGTGGGAGAGCGCACCGGGCGCCGGCTCTCCCCGATCGCGCCTGCCCGCCTCTCCTTCGCTGGTTTCTTGCTGGTTCAGGTCTGGAGTTCTTCGGCGATCGCTGCCCGGTCGGTGTGGCCGAGGTCGCGCTCGGGCGCGATCCGGTCCCGGACGAGGCGCTTCAGCCGACCGATCTCGGGGAAGCCGCCGTCGACCTTGCGGTCCCAGACGACCTCGTCGTCGATAGCGATCCGAAAGACACCGCCGGTGCCGGGTCGCAGGGTCAGCTCGGCGATCTCGACGGTGAACGAGGTCAGCAGCTCCTGCGCCAGCCACGTCGCGCGGAGCAGCCACTTGCACTGGGTGCAGTACGTGATGACGACGTGCGGTCCGCTCGGGGCATCCATGCGTCCAGCATGGCAGCGAGGCCCCAACCGTCGACGCAGATTCGGCGGATTCGGGTGTCGGTCTCGCCGGGTCTGGCAAGTTGAGGCTCAGGTCAGGTGGTCGAAGTCGCCGCGGACCCAGGCGGCGTGCCGGTCGGCGGAGAATCGGACGACCGACCGTGCGTCGCTGGTGATCACGCCGCCGAAGTTGTTGTAGAGCCGGTCGAACTCCAAGGCGTCGGTGGCGTCGGCCAGCCGCTGCACGACGGCGCCGGAGAGCGGTATCCGGTTGGGGTAGCTGCGCATGAATGAGGCGGTTCCGTCCGGATTTGCAGAGATCGTGTCGCCGGAGAGCAGCACTCCCTTGCCTGCGGCGCCGCCGGACCACAGCGCCACCGCACTGCCGACGAAGTGCCCGCCCAGCCGGATCAGGGTCAGGTCCGCCGACAGCCGAAGCTCGCCGTTCCAGGTCCGGATTGCATCTCCCGGTCGCTGGACCCAGGACACGTCGGGCTCGCTCACCAGCACGGGCGCGTCGAGGGCTGCGCCCCACTCCAGCTGGACGCCGAACATGTGCGGATGACTCGCGGCGACAGCCAGCACCGGTCCGAGGCGTCTGATCTCACCGACCGCCTCGGGGGTGATCAGGCCGGGCGGGTCCCAGAGCAGGTTGCCTTCCGCGCCCTTGGCAAGCATCGCCTGTTGGCCGATACCGACCGCGGGCTCGGTCGTCATCCCGAGCAGACCATCGTCGACGTCGAACCAGCGGAGTCGGTGTCCGGCGTCGATCAGCTCGTCGACGGTGGTCCAGCGCTGTCCGCCCTTCGGCAGGTACTGGCGCTCGTCCGCGCAGATCGGGCAGATCTGTTCCGGCGTACGAGGGCCTGCGGTCTCGACCGCGCAGGTCGCGCAGAGATAGGTGGTCACGTCAGTCATGATGCCGGGCGCCGATGTCCGTGCCTGTCGAAGGGTTCCCGGGATGTGCCCTGAGCCGGTCGAAGGGCCGCCGAGATGTGCTCTGAGCCTGTCGAAGGGCTGGGAAGCCGCACGAACGCTTGCGCGCCGCGCCGAATCGAAGCTCTTGACGAAATGTCAGAGGGGGAGTGTAGTGTTGTGGTTGTTCGAACAGATGTTCTAAAAGTGCCACTGTTCGCCGGGCTTGGGGAAGACCGGCGACGGCGGTGCCTCGGGAACCGCTCGAACCAGTGAGGTGTTCGCGGCACCCTGCTGCTGGGCTTGCCTCGGTGCGACCGGACCTCGACCCCCGGTCGCACCGAGGCCGCCGACATGACTACGGAGAAGCTCAACCGATCACAGGGGAATCTGCCATGTCCGAAACCGCCGACGCCGGTGCCCAGATCGATCACGCGCTCGGAGACGAGCCCATCCACGTGCGCGTCAGGACGCACCACGGCCGCGAGGTGCCGGACCTCTTCCTGTGGTCCGACCGGCTCTGGTCCGTGCGCAAGATCTCGGCGTACGCGGTGTGCCGCTCGAACGCCTCGGATCAGTCGGCTCGTCATGTCTGGCGCGTCCTCGTCGCCGACGGGCGCTCGGGCGCGGAGGTGACCTGCGAGCTCGTCCAGGCCTACCCGAGCGGCCATTGGCGGCTGCGCTCGATTGATTCCACCATCGCTCGTCCGGCAGGGGTCGGCGCGGACCGATGACCGGTCAGAGCGCGTCGGCGGTCGCCACCGGTAGGCTGAGCGGACTCCCCGGGGCACCCGTGCCGACCGGGATCGGCCCAGGAGGAAGGGATGACCGATCGGCTCCGACGCCGTTCCGTGTCGCAGTCCTTCCTGCTCGATCTGTTGCTGGGCCAGCTGCGCGACTGGTCGGCGCCGCGCCGGGCACCGACCGAGGAGATGCGCGTGGTCGATCTCGGCGGTGGCACGGGCGTCATCGCCATCTCGCTCGCCTCATTGGGCTACGGCGTGACGGTCATCGATCCGAGCCCGGATGCGCTGGCATCGCTCGAGCGGCGGACCAGCGATGCGGGTCTGGGTGGTCGGATCCGCGGCCGGCAGGGGGACGCCGGGGACCTGGTGGAACTGATCGGACCGGCCAGTGCCGATCTGGTGATCTGTCATCGAGTGCTCGAGGTCGTCGACTCGCCGGCGGCGGCCCTCCGTTCGATCGCCGACGTGCTGGCGCCGGACGGCGCGCTGAGCCTGGTGGTCAGCCAGCGCCGATCGGCCGTGCTCAGTCAGGCGTTGGCGGGACACCTGGCGCTCGCGCGTCGGACGTGGGCCGACACCGACCGGTTCGATCACGACCAGATCCTGGAGCTGGTCAGCTCCGCGGGCCTGGAGCCAACAGCCAGCCACGGGTTGGGCGCCATTGCCGACCACGTGCCGGAAGCGATGATCGAGGCGGAGTCGGGGGCGTACGAGGAACTGATCCAACTGGAGCGGCAGATCAGTCAGGATCCTGCGTTTCGTGCGTTGGCGCCGTATCTCCATGTCTTTGCCCAGCCCACTGGCGCGAACCCGCTCTGAGCCCATCGCCGGCCTGCCCGGTGGGCCGCGGCCTCAGCCTGTCGAAGGGTTGCTCACCTGGGTGTGCCCTGAGCCTGTCGAAGGGCCGTGCTCTGGTGATGTCGCAATGAGCACGATCATGCACGTCGACATGGACGCGTTCTATGTGTCGGTGGAGCTGCGACGCCATCCGGAGCTGCGCGGTCGCCCGGTCGTCGTCGGCGGATATCCGCGCGGAGTCGTGCTGTCGGCGAGCTACGAGGCGCGAGCGCTCGGCATCAAGTCCGGGATGTCGTCGGCGCACGCGCTCCGGCAGGCGCCCCAGCTCGCCTTCCTGCCACCGACCTTCGACGACTACACCGCCATCTCGAAGGCCATCGTCGCCGTGTTCTCGACCTTCACCTCCGTGGTCGAGGCAGTGTCGATCGACGAGGCGTTCCTCGACGTGACCGGTGCCGTTCGGATGTTCGGATCGGCGGCGGAGATCGGAGAGATCATTCGGGCCGTCGTCTCGGACGAACAGCGGATCACCTGCTCGGTCGGAATCGGTCCGACCAAGTTCGTCGCGAAGGTCGCTTCGCGGGCCGCGAAGCCAGATGGTCTGCTCGAAGTTGCGCCCGACCGGGTGACGGACTTCCTCCATCCGATGCCGGTCGAGGCGATGTGGGGTGTCGGTCGCTCGACCACCGAGAAGCTGAACCGCATCGGCGTCTTCACGGTGGGAGACCTGGCCCATACTCCGCGGGACGCGCTGCAGCGCGCCTTCGGCCCGCATGCCGGTTCGATGCTGCAGCACCTGGCCTGGGGTAGGGACACCCGACCGGTCGTGGTTCGCCCGGTGGAGCGGAGCATCGGTCATCAAGAGACGCTGGGCCGCGACACCGAGAGCCCCGAAACCGTCCGGCGGGAGATCCTCAGGATGGCGGATCGGGTGGCTCGTCGCATGCGGAAGGCGCAGCTGCTGGGACGCACCGTGGCGCTGTCGATCCGGTTCGCGGACTTCACCGAGGTGACCCGGTCGGCCCAGGCACCGACGCCGACCGACGTGGCCGCCGAGATCTATGCCGTCGCGGTCGGGCTGTATGAGCGACTGGGCATCGACAGGGCTCGGATCCGCCGGATTGGGGTGCGGGTGGAGGGGCTGGTCGACGCGAGTCGGGCCGAACGCCAGCCCCAGCTGACCGATCCGGCGCGTGGATGGCGGGAAGCGGAGCAGGCGACTGATGTAGCGGTCGGCCGGTTCGGACCGGAGGCGGTCCGTCGAGCTTCGCTGGCCCGGCGTTGAGGGCTCGGGGACACGTGGCGGGTGGGCGGCGCCCACACGGTCCGTCACCTCACCTGGCAGGTGGCTGCGCTGCGCGCAGGCCGGTGTGTCAGTGGTGGTCAAGCGGCTCGTTCGGCTGTCGTAGGCTGTGTGGAAGAAGGGTCCGAAAGTGACTTGTCCGAAGAGTTGGTCGTAGGGGTTGGGCAATCCGCGCCGGACTGCAGAGTCGCCCCCAAGTGTCCTCTCGGGCCCTCCGTTCATCGTTAGCCGCACGCGCTCGTTCGTCCTGGACCCTCAGGGCTGCGCAGGCTCTTGGTCCGCACGCGCCGCCCGGTTGCTCTTCAGGCCTGTTCGACGGAGTGGAAGCGCGTTCGCGGGTGATCGAGTCGACACTTTTCGCGGGCTCAGAAGGCTTGGTCGCCCCCGAATATCTGTCAGGGTTATCACAGGGTGGATACAGAGTTGGCCCGGATTCCCGGTCTGGGTTTCACATCACCCCGTAGCCGCATAAACTTACCGACAGATCGCCCGGATACCCGGGCGGTTAGACAAGTTTCGCATCACATCCTGGCCAGCGTCGGCGTATCGAGCGTCGTCGCCGAGTCTCTTGGACCGTGGTGGGACGCGAGACGGCGACGAGACGCGGAGGTGGCCAGTGGCCCTCTCGGAGGAGGAGCAGCGGCTCCTTGATCAGATGGAGGCTGCGCTAGCTGCCGAGGACCCGAAGCTGGTCAACGCCATGCGCGGGACCGGAATGCGGCGGCTCCATCGCCGGCGTGCGGCCATCGCCGGCTTTGCGTTCTTCGTCGGCCTCACCCTGCTCGTAGTCGGGATGTCCACGACGTTCTTCCTCAGCGTTCTCGGCTTCTGTGTCATGGTCGCGGCGGCAGTCACGGGTATCTACGCCTGGCGCCACATCGGCGGCGGCGGCAACGATCCCGGCGATGGCGGCGTCCGGCCCAGTGCGCGGCAGCCCTCTGGGTCGAGCGATGCGCACGGATTCATGGACAAGATGGAGGAGCGCTGGCGGCGTCGTCGAGACGAATCCGGCTTCTGACCGCTGCCTTCTCCGCTCGGGCCACCGGGTTGGCACCTCCTCTGGTGTCACCGGTGGCCCTTTGCTGTCCCCAGTGTTTACGCTCCACTCCGATTGGATCGGGTGCGTGCTGACGGTCTCGAGCCGCTTCGCGTCCAGGTACAGGCCTCGGAGCCCCCGCATCGATCGTGACCAACTCCGCACGGGCTAGACCTACTTCGCGCTACTCGGGAGTCGCGCGAAGTCGATGCAAGACGCGCGGAGTGACGTAGGTCGCGCGACGTACGCCCCCAGCGTCAGCGACGACGGAACAACGAGCGGGGCAGCACCGCGGCCCAGAACCGTCGCCATCGGCTCTGTGGCCGGGCCAACCCACGACGTACGTCCCTGGTCATCGTCGCCAACCGCCGGGTGCCGTCGGCGTCGTCGAAGGCTCGCGCGTAGCGGGACTGCTCCACCAACGCGGCCACGTGGCCCATCGCCACCGACTCCTCCGGGGCGAGGCGACCGCCGATCTCCCGACCGATCTGCCGCGGCGACTCCCCGTCCGGCCACGACCCGCCGTAGTCGTCGACGCTGTCGCGGATCTCGGCCCAGGCCGACTCGATCCGCTCGACCGGCGGCGCATCGGTCGAGAGCCGGGCGCTCCGCCGGCGCACGCGCAGGGTTGCAGGCGCTGCGAGGACGAGGAGTCCGACGAGACCGAGCAGGACCATCAGCGCCGTACGTCCTCCGCTGCTCGTCGATGAGCTGCCGGCGTTGCCACCGCTGTCGGTGACGTCGTCGGTCGCAGCGGCGGCAGATTCGCGAGCGGAGGCGCTCGCCGAGATGCTCGGCTCGCTCGACGTCGGCCCGGTCGGCTGATCGCTCGAGTTCAACGTCCACGATGGTGCGCTGCCGGTCACGCTGGCCGGCGTCGGCTCGAAGCGCACCCAGCCGAACCCCGCGAAGAACAGCTCCGGCCAGGCGTGCATGTCGTGGATGCTCACGCTCCAGGTGTTGCCGTTCACCTTCTTACCGGGCAGGAACCCGACGGCCACCCGCGAGGGGATCCCCACGGCCCGGGCCAGCACGGCCATCGAGGCGGCAAACTGCTCGCAGTAGCCGGTCCGGTCCCGGAGGAGGAAGTTCTCGAGGGCTTGATAGCCGCTGCCGGGCTGCGGGTCCGTGTTGTAGGTGAACCGGTTGCTTCGCAGATACGCCTGGATCGCCGCTGCCTTGTCGACCGGTGTCCGAGCGTCGGCGGTGATCTGAGTGGCCAGCCCTCTGATCGAGCTCGGGAAGTCGTCAGGCAGTGGTTTGGTGACGTCGGCGTCCGCGGGGTTGCCGATGCCGGCGCTCGCGAACTGGTCCGAGTCGGGTGTGGTGTCGACGCTCCGCACGGTGTACGTCAGATGCCGGGTCGAGTCGATCCGGTTCGCTCGCGTCGTCGACAGCACCATCAGCGAGTTCGGGTCGTACGCCCAGTTGCCGGCCGCGCTGAAGCTGCGTGGCGCGTACGGCAGGGGCAGGTACTCCGAACCGAAGTCGAGGATCTGGATCGACGTGGTCTCCTGCCGCATTCCGCTGTCGTTCAGGCCCGGCACCTGGCCGAGCGAGTTGCCGTCGGTCAGCCGCATCTGCACGTTGCCCCAACCCGCCGCACTGAAGCGGGGGAGTGATGCCATCCGGAGGTACTCCCCGCCCGGACTGTCCGTCTCGTAGCGCAGGACCTCCGCGTTTCGCGGCTGGTTGAGATTGCGACGCAGGTCCAGGGTCGGGTCGGCCAGCTGGAGCGGTCCGCCGCCGCCGACCCCGGCGCCGAGACCACCGCCGGGCAGGGTGAACGTCGGCAGCAAGATGGCCAGCACGACGGTCCCGATCAGCGCGGGTGCCCCGATCAGACCGGCGGCACGCCACACCACGGGATTGGCGGTCCCGTAGCCGTCGGCCGAGTCGCGGGAGAGACCGCGGGTCCATCTGGCGGTCATGTTGAACCCGTCGGCCACGAGAATCCCGAGGTAGCCGATGGCGATGCAGGCGAAGCTGACCACTCCGGTGTCGGCGCCCAGTCCGACGGCCGGCACGGCAAAGACCGTCGCCGTCGGTAGCAGGGACCAGGCCGGCCGGTTCAGTCCGATGGCCAGTACGTCCAAGATCACCATCAGTACGCCGATGGTCGAGACGATCATCAGCCTGACACCGTCGTTCGGGGCCATCGGAGCGGACTGGGTCTGCATGTGCTCGATCCCGGACCGAACCAGGTTCCCGAGATGGTCGAACCATCCCTCGGACTCCCCGGGCATGGCAACGACCAGGACGAACAAATACGCCGCAAGCACGACGACCTGCGCAAGAACGACCGTGAGCGCCCCGAGTCGGAGTCTGCGCAGCGTGATCCCGATGCCGGCAATCAGGGCGATCAGCAGCCAGCTGGAGCCGAGGAACGCCCGATCGCTGGTGAGCGGCAGGACCGTGAAGCTGGCCAGCACCATCGCCAGCGCGGTCGCGATGCCGAGCCGATCGGTGCTTCGCAGCCGGCCGCCGGGCGTGGTCGTGTACTGAGCGTGGCCGGCAGGTGACGTGAGCGCGCTCATCCGGGCGTCCCGAGTCGATCCAGCGCTGCCCAGGTCTCGGGCACCCCCATCCCGCGGGTCACCTCGATCACCCGCCACTGGTTCTCCCGCAGCAGCTCGACGGCGCGCTCGTGCTGGCTCTTCCAGCCCGGTTCCGCGGGCGACTCGGCGAAGCTGTCGACGTCCAGCAGCATGGCCAGCCCATGCGCCCGGTTGCGCCGGGCGCGGAGCAGGACGTTCGCGTCCTCGCTGGTGAGTCGGCCCATGATCGCCACCACGAGCTGGCTCGGCTGGTCCACGCCGGCGGACTCGACCGCGTAGTGCAGGGACTGGGCGCTTCGCGGTCGGAGGTCGGTCAGCCGATTGAGCACCACCTCGCCCGAGGCGGAGCTGTGCTGCCCGAGGCTCCCGCCGATCCGCATCGACCCGTCGGCCTCGTAGATCTCGACACTGAACCCGTCGGAGAGGAAGTGGATCGCTACCGAGGCCGCGGCCGAGATCGCCCACTCCAGCGAGCTGTGCATCCCGCGTCCGGCGTGCGCGCGCGCCCGGGAGTCGAGGATGATCGACGCGCTCGGGTCCCAGGCCTGCTCCTCCCGACGCACCATCAGGGCGCCGAGCCGGGCGGTCGAGCGCCAGTGGATCCGACGTACGTCGTCGCCTTGGCGATACTCCCGGACCAGAGCGTCGTCCTGGCCGACCACGCCGATCCGGTGCGGCCGGGCCTCCCCGGCGCTGCCGGCGCCACCGGCGGCGCGCATCGCCGGCAGCGGAAACACCTGCGGAGTGATCATGACCTCACTGGTGGCCACGAATCGCCGGTCCAGCCGGACCAGCCCGAACGGGTCGGTGGTGCGCACCATCAGCGGCCCGGTGTGGAAGCGGCCGCGAACTCGGCCGAGCAACGGGTACTCCACCTCGCGTCGCCAGCTGAGGTCCGCCCGGTCGACGAGGAACCGCGGCCGCGAGCCGAGATCGGCCGGAACGGCGTCCTCCAGCATCAAGATGCCGGCAGGCAGCCGACCTTCCTGGCCGAGCACGAGCCGCCCGCGCAGCGGTGAGCCGAGCGGCACCTGAGCCGGTTCGACGTGCCGTTCGCACGACATCCGTAGCCGGGCCCGGGCGACCAGGACAGCGGCGACGACGGGGAGCAGGAGGACCAGCAGTCCGATTCGCATGATGTCGCGCTGCCCGGTCAGCATCGCCACGATCACGATGGCCAGTCCGACGATCACGAACGCCCGGCCGCGTCCGGTGAGCAGCCGCCAGGGCTTGCCCATCAGCGCACCTGCACTGTGAGGCCACGCCCGGAGGTCGCCGCCACTGCTACCTCCGGTCCGGGATGTGCACCGACGCGACGGCGTGGGAAATGATGTCGCCGACGCTGCGTCGGGCCAGCTGCGCATCGGTCGATGGCAGCACACGGTGGGCGAGCACCACCCCGGCCAGCGCCGCCACGTCGTCGGGAGTGACGAAGTCGCGGCCTGTCAGTGCGGCCGCGGCCCGGCTGATCCGGAGCAGCTGCAGCGTTGCGCGGGGAGAGGCGCCGAGCCGGAGATCGCGGGTGTTTCTCGTCGCGTTGACCACCGATACGAGGTAGTGCCTGACCGCGGGTGCGACGTACACCGTCTTCACCGCGTCGATCAGGCCACGGATCGTCTCGCCGTCGGTGACGGGGCGCAACTCGTTCAACGGATCCGAGCTGCCGTGCGAGTCGAGGATCTGCAGCTCCGCGTTCGGCGTCGGGTAACCCATCTCGATCCGCGCCATGAACCGGTCCCGCTGGGCTTCGGGCAGCGGATAGGTGCCCTCCATCTCGATCGGGTTCTGGGTCGCCACGACCATGAACGGCGGCTCGAGCAGGTACGTCGTGCCGTCGACGCTCACCTGCCGCTCCTCCATCGACTCCAGCAGCGCGGACTGGGTCTTCGGCGAGGCTCGGTTGATCTCGTCCCCGACAACGATGTTGGCGAAGATGCCGCCGGGCTTGAACTCGAAGTCGCGGGTCTCCTGATTGAACACCGAGACGCCGGTGATGTCGGACGGCAGCAGGTCCGGGGTGAACTGGATGCGCCGCACGCTGCAGTCGATGGAACGGCCGATCGCCTTGGCGAGCATCGTCTTGCCGACGCCCGGCACGTCCTCGACCAGCAGATGGCCCTCAGCGAGCAGGACTGCCAGCGCCAGGTCGATCGAGGACCGCTTGCCCTCGATGACCTTCTCGATCGCCTCCCGGACTCGGCCCATCACGGTGACCACGTCGCCCAGCGAGAACGAGGTCGCGGCGGACTCCCGGTCGTACCCGTTGCTGTGGGTGCCCTGGAGGTCGACAGCTGATCTCGCAGGGCTGTCCACGTCGACGGCAGGCGCGGCCGCACCGGCGCGCTCCGCTCCGAGACCGCCGCCTCCGAAACTCAGGCTCACAGCACCTCCGTGTCCGGGGTCCGGACCCGGAACCGAGCCCTCGACCATGCTAAGACGCCGCGCGTACGCGCACGAGTGAAACCGATGAGTCGGCCCCCCGCCGCGACCGGCTCACGCGCCACAACCCTATGCGCACTCATCGGAGCCTCCGGCTGTCGCCGTGCTCGCGGCGCGTGCCCGGCCGAAGCCAACCGTCGTCCGCGACCCATGGCGGCCGAACGGGGTGGTGGAGGGGAATCGAACCCATCCTTTGCGACCCATGGGCGTCGTACGGGCTCGGCCGGGCCAGGGAGCGCGACGTTCGCGACCCATGGCGACCGAACGCGGCAGTGGAGGGGGAGAGCCGCGCCGTCACAGAGCTGCGATGCGCCACGTGCGTTGCGTCGCGCCGTCACCTTCATGCAGACGGCATCCGTGCGAATCGGGTTCAGAAACGCCCGCGACCGGGACTTCGGTGGAGCAAAGTGGAGTACAGTGGCGGAAAGTGGAGCGAATGGGGTAGAACTGGTGATGATCGTGGAGCGAATGGAGCTGGGAGGTGAGGACACGTGTTCCTCGGCACCCACACTCCGAAGCTCGACGACAAGGGCCGGATCTTCCTACCCGCGAAGTTCCGTGATGGTCTGGCCGACGGCCTGGTCATCACGCGCGGGCAGGATCGCTGCCTGGCGATCTGGCCCGTGGCCGACTTCGTCGAGCAGACCCAGCAGCTCCGCAATGCCCCATCCAGCAGCAAACAGGTCCGCGACTACCAACGCATGCTCGCCTCGGGCGCCTCGGACGAGACGCTCGACAAGCAGGGTCGACTCACCATCCCGCCCCCGCTGCGGACGTACGCGGGACTGGACAAGGACGTCGTGGTGGTCGGGGCGATCAATCGGGTCGAGGTGTGGGATGCCGCCGCGTGGCAGACCTACTCCGAGGCCCAAGAAGCGGAGTTCGCCGAGATGAACGACGACGTGTTCCCCGGCCTCTAGCTCCGCCCGGGCTCGCGCCGAGTGGCTTCAACCCGCAGGTCTCAGCGCCCTGACACAACTTCCCCTGTGCCAGGTCGCCGAACTGCAATCGATCTCGGGTTGAAACCTCTTTGCACGAGCCATCCGTTCGTACGCACGCCAGCACCTCTCGCCGGGTGTGAGAAGCAGAGGGTCGAGATTTGCCAACCGAGTCGCCGAGCCACACCCTCCGCCAGGAGGCAGGCCAGCGAAGCTCCCGACCCGCGAGCGGGCCACCGATATCCGGGTCCGCACCCCAGCCGACGCCCGAGTCCGCACGCTCACGGCCGGTCGTCTCGCGCCGCCCGACTCCTCGAGTGCGCCACCAGGCTCGCGACGCCGCCACGGCGGCCGCCGTCTCGCTGGTCGGCTCGGTCCTCGTGGCCGCCACGATCTGGGCGGTGAGCGCATGGCTGGGGTGAGCCCGGGTCATGTGCCCGTGATGCTGGCCGAGATCCTCGCGCTGCTGACGCCCGCCCTGGATCCGGCCGCCGGCGCCGAGCCGCCCGTCTTGGTCGACTGCACACTCGGGCTCGCCGGACACGCGACCGCGCTGCTGGAAGCGTGCCCGCAGGCCCAGTTGATCGGCCTGGATCGAGACCCTGAGGCGCTCTCGATCGCCCGTCAGCGGCTCGAGCCGTACGCCGATCGGGTCATCCTGGTCGAGGCGGTGTACGACCAGCTGCCGGAGGTCCTCCTCGATCTCGGCTTGTCGCGCGTCCAGGCAGTGCTGCTCGACCTCGGCCTGTCGTCGCTGCAGATCGACGATCGTGAGCGCGGATTCGCCTACGCCGTCGACGCACCGCTCGACATGCGGATGAGCCCCGACGACCCGCTCAGCGCCGCCGACGTCCTCAATACCTACAGCGCGCGCGAACTGACGACCATCCTGCGTCGTTACGGCGAAGAGCGGTTCGCCGACCGGATCGCCGCTCGAGTCGTGCGCGAGCGGGAGCGTGAGCCGTTCAGCACCTCGGGGCGACTGGTCGAGCTGCTCTACGGCGCGATCCCCGCCCAGGCCCGCAAGACGGGCGGCCATCCGGCGAAGCGCACGTTCCAGGCGCTGCGGATCGAGGTCAACGCCGAGCTGTCGTCGCTGGAGTCAGCGCTGCCCAGTGCCGTCGCGGCGCTGGCGATCGGCGGCCGGATCGCGGTTCTGGCGTACCACTCGCTCGAGGACCGATTGGTCAAGCAGCTGTTCGCGCTGGGCGCCGCCGACGCGGCACCGCGTGACCTGCCGGTCGTTCCCGAGGAGTACGCCCCAGAGCTGCGCCTACTGACCCGTGGCGCGGAGCGGCCGGGCACCGATGAGGCGGCGCACAACCCGCGCGCTGCCTCTGCCCGGTTGCGCGCCGCCGAGCGGATCGCCGACCACCCGGCCCGGTCCGGCCCCGCACCGGCGCGCCCCGCCCCGGCCCGCCCCGGCCAGGGTCGGTCGCGCCGCGACAGACCCGCGCCGGAGCGCGTCCGCCGCACACATCGAGTCGTCCAGATCCCTGGGCGAGGCAGGGAGGCAGGCCAGTGAGTGCACTCTGGACGGGCCTGACCGGTTGGCAGTCGCCGGACCCCGTCGGCGTACGCGGCGAGTCCGCCCGCACGCTGCGGCCGGTTCCGGCTGCCCAGCCTCGGCTGGCCCGCCGGCCCTTCGCCGTCGTGCTGATCGTGCTGTTCGGGGTCGGCATGACCGGTCTGCTGATGCTCAACACGACGTTGCAGAACCAGGCATTCGAGTCGCGGTCGCTGAATCGGCAGGCGACCGAGCTCGCGCACGTCCAGGTCGACCTCCAGACGCAGCTCGACACGATGGCGGCAGCACCCGAGCTGGCTCGCCGCGCCTCCGATCTCGGGATGCGCGCCAACCCGAAGCCGGCCTTCCTGGTCGTGCCGAGCGGCAAGGTGATCGGGAAGACGTACCGGGTGAAGGGCAACGAGATGCCTGGACTCGTCGTCAAGACGGAGCGGGAGCTGGCCGCAGACGACGCCAAGACAGCAGCGAAGCGGGCCCGGAAAGCTGCCGACAAGGTGGTCGCGACCCGAGCCCGGGCGCTACGGGCGGACTACCAGGCGATCGCTGCCGCCGAGGCCAAGGCACAGGCCGACAAGGCCAAAGCGCAGGCCGACAAGGCCAAAGCGGACGGGGCGAATGCCGACGGAACGAGCTCCGGGCAGAAGAGCGAGTCGAGCAGTGGGGGGAACCGCTGATGCCGAGCGAACGTCGACCGCACCCGGGTGTGACGAGTCGACCGCATCCGTCCGCCGACGAGCAGCCAGGTCGAGCCGGCCGCCGGAACCATCCGTCGGCTGAGCGGTCCGACCCCGGACGAGGCCGGCCCACGACACGTTCGAGCGCGAGTGGATCGGCCCGTTCACGCAGCGCCACGAGCGGCGACGGTGGCTCCGGTCGGTCTGGCGGGTCAGGCCGCTCCGGTGGCTCCGGTCGGTCGGGAGGCTCCGGTCGGTCGGGCGGTCCGGCCAAGGGATCAGCGCGGCGCCCCACCCGTACGCTCCGCCTGCCGCTGGCAGACCGGTCCCGCCGGATGCACGTGGCGTTCATCGCCGTCGCCATCGCACTGTCGCTCTGCGCGGGGCGGCTGCTGCAGCTACAGGGGTTCGACTCGGCCGCGTACGGCGCCATCGCCGCCAAGCAGCTGACCCAGACCCTTCCGCTGCTACCCACCCGGGGCGAGATCACCGACCGCAACGGCGTGGTGATGGCCGCGACCGAGGCGGCCGTTGCCATCACCGCCGACCCGACCTTGACCGCGCCGAACGCGGACAAGATCGCCGACATCATGAGCGCGTACCTGACGATCGACCGGCCGGCGGTGCTCGCCGCGCTGACCAAGCCGAAGACGCGTTTCTCGTACGTGCAGAAGAAGGTCCCTGCACTGATCTACTCGAAGATCTCTGCCGACCTCGCCGATGCCGACATCCCCGGCGTCTACCGCGAGAGCGACCCGATCCGGACGTACCCGAACGGCAGCGTCGGCGCCTCGGTCATCGGCTACGTCGGCGCCGACGGCAAGGGCCTGGGCGGGTTGGAGTATGCATTGAACTCCAAGCTCGCCGGAGTCCAGGGCACGGAGAGCTACGAGGCCGCACCGAACGGCGGCAAGATCCCGCTGGGCGACTCGGAGACGACCCCGGCGCAGAACGGTCTCAACTACACCCTCACCCTCGACGCCGAGCTGCAGTGGGTCACCGAGAAGGCGCTGGCTGACCGGGTCCGCAGCTCGGGAGCGAAGTACGGCACCGCCATCGTCCTGAACGTCAAGACCGGTGAGGTGCTGGCGCTGGCGAATGCACCGACGTTCGACTCCTCCAACCCGGTCGCCGCTGACAAGGCCGATCGCGGCAACCGCGCGGTCTCCTCGCCCTACGAGCCCGGCAGCGTCGAGAAGGTGCTCACCGCCGCTGCCGTGATGGACTCCGGCGCCACCGTCGGCGGTCAGCCGATCACGCCCAACACCCGGGTGACGATCCCCCAGCGCCTGCACTCCGGTCCGTTGACGATCAAGGACGCGTTCAAGCACGGCGAGCTGCACTATCTGCTGCGCGGAGTGATCGCCGATTCGTCCAACATCGGTGCTGCCCTGTTCTCCCGGCAGATGCCGAAGGCCGAGCTGCAGGCGTACCTGAAGAAGTTCGGCCTCGGAGCGCCCACCGGGATCGAGGTCCCGGGCGAGGCCGCGGGCATCCTGCCGTCGGCAAACATGCCGGACTACACCCGCGACCAGGTCGCTTTCGGTCAGGGACTCGCGGTGACGACCGTTCAGGAGGCGGCGGCGATCGCCGGCATCGTCAACGGTGGGCTGTATCACTCCCCGACCGTGATCAAGGGCGCGACGGACAGCGACGGCAACTCGGTCGCCATCCCGGCGAAGGCCTCTCGGCAGGTCGTCTCGGCCGACACGTCGGCGCACGTCCGCGACCTGATGCAGGCCGTCACCGACAGCCACAACGGGCAGAAGAACCTGCAGCTGGACGGCTGGAACTCCGGCGGCAAGACCGGCACCGCACAGCTGGCCAACGCCAAGTGCGGTTGCTACAAGGGTTACGTCACCTCCTACGTCGGGGTGGCGCCGATCGAGGATCCGCAGCTGCTCACGTACGTCGTTCTCACCGACCCGAAGCACGGCGACTCCGGCACGTCGGTGTCGGCGCCGGTCGTGAAGTCGGTCCTGCAGTACGCGTTGCCGCGCTACTCCATCCCGCAGACCACGACGAAACACAAGGTCAAGCCGATCGAGTGGGGTCCGAAAGCCCAGCGTCGGTGGGGCTGAGAGCCGAGCGTCGGACAGCCGCCCGTGAGCGAGTGGACCGGTCCGAGAGCGGCCACAGGATGACCGGGTTCGACGCGCCGGGCGCCGGCGAATGGAGAAGGCAGCTGTCCGGTCGGTAGTTTCGGGTCGTGAGGAGGGAGTCGACGGTGCGTCTGGACGAGCTGTTCGGGCCGACCGACGTCCCCGATCGAGCGACGGGAGTGACGGTCACGGGCATGACCTTGGACAGTCGCCTCATCTGCCCAGGTGATCTGTACGTGGCGTTACCGGGTCGCACCCATCACGGTGCCGAGTTCGCCGCCGAGGCGATCGGCCGCGGGGCAGTGGCCGTGCTGACGGACAACGAGGGTGCCCGGATCGCCGGCCCGCTCGACCGACCCGTGGTCGTCGTCGACGAACCACGGGCGGCGATGGCCGGTCTGGCGGCGCGGGTCCACGGCGAACCGAGCCGGGCGATGACGATGTACGCCGTCACCGGCACCAACGGCAAGACGACCACGTCGTTCCTGCTGGCCGCCGCCCTGCGGGCGGCCGGCCGGCACGTCGGTGTGATCGGCACCATCGGCTTCCTGCTGGACGGCCATCCGGTGGCCGGAGCGCGGACCACCGTCACCACTCCGGAGTCACCGGAGCTCCAGGCCCTGCTCGCCCGGATGCGCGACGGCGGCGCCGACTCGTTGGTGATGGAGGCGTCCTCTCATGCGCTGGCGCTCGGTCGGGTGGACGCCATTACGTTCGACGTCGCGGCGTTCACCAACTTCGGCCGAGACCACCTGGACTTCCATGGCGACCTGACGTCGTACTTCGAGGCGAAGGCGTCGCTGTTCACCAGTGGACGAACGCGTGCTGCGGTGCTGAACGTCGACGACGAGCGCGGCGTCGAGCTCCGGCGGCGCTGCCTCGCGGCCGGGCTGGCGTGCGTGACGGTTGCACTGGATGCGCCGGACGCCGACTATCGGGCGGAGCACTGGGAGACGATCGGTGGGCTCACCCGGGTCGACGCGTCTCTGGCCGGGCGCCGGCTGTCCTTCGATCTGGCCTTGCCGGGTGACTTCAACGTCCGCAACGCCCTCACCGCCCTGGCCATGATCGACGTTGCAGCTGAAAAGCGGTCCGCTGGGGAGGGGCCAGCTGGGGACGTGGATCTCGCGAAGGCTGCCGCGGGACTGGCGTCGGCCTGGGTGCCGGGTCGGATGCAGCGGGTGGACCTCGGGCCCGAGGCCCCCGACGCGTACGTCGACTTCGCCCACACGCCGCAGGCCGTGACGGCCGCCCTGGCCGCGTTCGCGGGCCGCCGGGTGCTGGTCGTGCTGGGCTGCGGCGGAGACCGTGACCCGGCGAAGCGCCGGCCGATGGGCGCGGCCGCCGTCCGCGGCGCGGACGTGGTCGTGGTGACCGACGACAACCCGCGGACCGAGGATCCGGCCGCCATCCGGGCCGAGGTGCTGGCCGGAGCGCTCGCCGAGATCCGCTCCGGCGGGGCCGACGCACAGGTCGTCGACGGCGGCGATCGGCGCTCCGCCATCGCATTCGCCCTTCGCACCGCGGGCGCGGGCGACGTGGTGGCCGTCTTGGGGAAGGGCCATGAACCGGGCCAGGAGATCGGCGGCCGGATCCACCCGTTCTCCGACGTCGACGTACTGCGGCAGACCTGGCAGGAAGTCGGCGCATGATCCCGATGACCATCGCGGAGCTCGCGGCGGCGGCCGGCGCCGAGCTGATCGGCGTCCCCGACCCGGACGTCGTGGTCCGGCAGCTGACCGCCGACTCGCGTCAGGTCGAGCCCGGCTCGCTGTTCGTGGCGCTGCCGGGTGAGCGGGTCGACGGCCGGGACTTCGTCCCGGGCGCGGTGGCGGCCGGGGCAGTCGCGGCGCTGACCGCTTCGCCGCTGCCCGGCGCGCCCTGCCTCGTGGTGGCCGATCCGCTGGCGGCCTTCGGCGCGATCGCCCGGCGGCAGGTCGACGCCGGTGCCGCCGGCGGGCTGCGGGTGGTGGGGGTGACGGGATCGCAGGGCAAGACCTCGACCAAGGATCTGCTGGCCGCTGTGCTGGAGACCGCGGGTCCGACGGTGGCGCCGGTCGGCAATCTGAACAACGAGCTCGGCCTGCCGGTGACCGTCGCGCGGCTCGGGCCGGACACCCGGTTCCTGGTGGCAGAGATGGGTGCCCGCGGAATCGGACACATCGCGTACCTGTGCACGATCGCGCCACCCCAGGTCGGAATCGAGCTGAACGTCGGCCATGCGCACGTCGGCGAGTTCGGTGGTCAGCCGGCCATCGCGCGGGCCAAGTCGGAGCTCGTCGCTGCCCTACCGCCCGACGGTGTGGCCGTGCTGAATGCCGACGATCCGTACGTCTGGGGCATGCGGGCAGTGACGCCGGCGCGGGTGCTCGCGTTCTCTGCCGTCGCTCGTCCTGACCACCCCGACGCGCTCTGGGCGACTGAGATCGAGCTGGACGAGCTGGGCCGCGCCACGTTCGTCCTGCACGCGGCCCGCGGCTCCGAGGCCGAGGTCGCGGTGGACGTCCGGCTCCGCCTGGTCGGCCGGCACCACGTCGCCAACGCAGTCGCTGCTGCCGCTGCGGCGCTCGCGCTCGACGTGCCGCTCGACCGGAGCGCCGAGGCGCTGTCGGGCGCCGGTCCTCGGTCGCGCTGGCGGATGGAGCTCACCGAGCGCGCCGACGGGCTGGTCGTCCTCAATGACTCCTACAACGCGAACCCGGAGTCGATGGTCGCCGCGCTGGACGCGCTGGCTGCGCTCGGCCGTCGGCGTACCGGATCGACCTGGGCACTGCTGGGCGACATGCTCGAGCTCGGGGACGAGGCCGAGGCCGCGCACGCCGCACTCGGCCGGCGTGTGGTCGAGGCCGGGATCGACCGGCTGCTGGTGGTCGGCGCGTTCGCCGAGACGGTCCTCGCCGGAGCACGGGCGGCCGGCCTGGCCGCCGACCGGGGCGCCGTCGTCCCGGACAAGCGGGCGATGACCGCCGAAGTGCGCTCGGCCGCCCGCGCCGGCGACTCCGTACTGGTCAAGGCATCCCGTGGCTTAGCCTTGGACACCGTGGCCGCCGACCTGCTGACGTTCGCGCCCGGGCGCGAGCCAGCACAGGAAGGTACGAGCAAGGAGGGCACCGGCCGATGAAGACGATCGTCTTCGCCGGCATCATCGCGCTGCTCGGCACGCTGCTCGGCACCCGACTGGCCATCCGCTGGTTGGTGAAGAAGGGGTACGGCCAGCTCATCCGCGACGACGGGCCGACGACCCACCACACCAAGCGCGGCACGCCGACGATGGGTGGCCTGGTCATCATCGCGGCCGTGGTGCTTGCCTACATCGGATCGCACCTACTGACCTGGACTCCACCGAGCGCGTCCGCCGTGCTGGTCTTGTTCCTCACCGTCGGACTGGGCATGGTCGGCTTCCTGGACGACTTCATCAAGATCAGGAAGCAGCGCTCGCTCGGGCTGCGGAGCAAGGCCAAGATCGCCGGTCAGTCCGTCGTCGCGGTCATCTTCGGCGTGCTCGCGCTGATGTTCTTTCCCGACGACCGCGGCATCTACCCCGCCTCGAAGTCGATCTCGTTCCTGCGCGACATCGCGTCCCTCCCCGAGCTGCCGCTGATCGTGGCCCTGATCTGGATCCTGTTCCTGATCGCCGCTGCCAGCAACGGAGTGAACCTCACCGACGGGCTCGACGGGCTGGCCACCGGCGCCTGCGTGATGATCTTCGGCGCCTACACGCTGGTGAACATCTGGCAGTACAACCAGTCCTGCGCCTACACCTCCTCGGCCGGGCCGAAATGCTACGAGGTCAGGGACCCGTACGACCTCGCCGTCGTTGCCGTCGCGCTCGCCGGTGCGTGCTTCGGCTTCTTGTGGTGGAACGCCGAGCCGGCCAAGATCTTCATGGGCGACACCGGTTCGCTGTCGCTGGGCGGGGCGCTGGCGGGACTGGCCATCTTGACCCGGACCGAGCTGCTGCTGATCATCCTCGGCGGGCTGCTGGTGATCGAGGTGATGTCGGTGATCCTGCAGACCGGCTTCTTCAAACTGACCCGACGAATAACCGGGACGCCCCAGCGGCTGTTCAAGATGACCCCGTTCCATCACCACTTCGAGCTGCTCGGCTGGGCCCAGGTCACCATCGTGATGCGGTTCTGGATCATCGCCGGCCTCTGCGTCGCCGCCGGCCTCGGCATCTTCTACGCCGAGTGGGTGTCCGGCACGTGAGCTGGTCCACCCACGCCGGGACCCACCGGCCGCCTCTCTCCCTCGCCGCCCCAACCACCCCGGAAAGTGGGCGCAAACCGCAAGTTTTCGGGCCGAGGAGTTGCAGTTTGCGCCCACTTTCCGGAGACGAGGGGCGGCGGTGCCGGCTAGGACAAGCGCCGAGGAGGTTCGCGGTCGGTGAGTGAGTTGGAATGGTTGGCGGTCGCGGACCGGAACTCGCCCTGGGCCCAGGCGGTCGTGGTCGTCGCGGGCATCGGCGTGTCCGGGTTCGCGGCGGCGGACGGGCTGCTGGAGTTCGGCGCGAACGTCGTGGTGCTGGACGACGCCGACACCGAGGCGAACCGCGAGAAGGCGACCCTGCTGGAGACCCTCGGTGCGACCGTCCGGCTCGGGCCGGGCTCGACTGCCGAGCTACCGCCGGTCGCGCACCTGGTGATCACCACCGGATTCAGCCCGGCGCACCCGCTGCTGGTCCAGGCGGCGGCCCGCCGAGTGCCGATCTGGAGCGAGGTCGAGCTGGCCTGGCGGCTGAGCCGTCCGGACCGCGTGGTCCCCTGGCTGGGCATCACCGGCACCAACGGCAAGACCACCACCACCCAGATGCTGGAGTCCATCCTGCGCGCGGCGGGCCTACGCACCGCCGCCGTCGGCAACATCGGTCGGCCGATCATGGAGACCGTCCTCGACCCCGAGCCGTACGACGTCCTCGCCGTCGAGCTGTCCAGCCACCAGCTGCACTGGTCCAACTCACTGGCCCTGCACTCCGCGGTCGTGCTGAACCTGCAGCCCGACCACTACGAGTGGCACGGCGGGGCTCAGGGCTACCGCGACGCCAAGGCCCGGATCTATTCCGGGATCGAGCACAGCTGCGTCTACAACGTGGCCGATCCCGAGACGGAGCGGATGGTCGAGGAGGCCGAGGTGGTCGAGGGGGCGCGCGCCATCGGCTTCACCCTCGGTACGCCGGGGCTGTCGATGCTGGGCGTAGTCGACGACCTGCTCGTGGATCGAGCCTTCATCGAGCAGCGCCGGGACTCCGCGCTCGAGCTCGCCAAGATCGGCGACATCCACCCCGCCGCGCCGCACAACGTGGCCAACGCCTTGGCCGCGGCTGCGCTCGCCCGTTCGTACGGCGTCCCGGCGAAGGCCGTCCGCGACGGTCTGCGGAACGTCCGGGTCGGCGCCCACAAGATCGAGCTGGTCGCCGAGTACGGCGGCGTCTCCTACGTCGACGACTCCAAGGCCACCAATCCGCACGCCGCCGACGCGTCGCTGCGGGCCTATGGCAGCACCGACGATGTGGAGGTCGACGAATCGGTGCCCGGCGGTGCAGGTGAGCACGCCGGTGCAGGTGAGCGCGGCAAGGTCGTCTGGATTGCCGGCGGCCAGGCCAAGGGCACCACGTTCGACGACCTCGTACGCACCCATCGGGGCAGACTGCGCGGTGCCGTGCTGCTCGGCGTCGATCGCGGACTGATCGCCGATGCGCTCGCCCGACACGCGCCCGAGGTGCCCGTCATTGCCATCTCCGACGGCGAGACTAGGGCGATGAGGCAGGCCGTCGAGGCGGCCGACTCGCTGGCTCGGCCCGGAGACGTGGTCCTCCTCGCTCCTGGTTGCGCCAGTCTTGACATGTTCTCCGGGTATGCCGCCCGTGGAGACGCGTTCGCCGAGGCGGTGCGCGACCTCCACCGGTGACCTGGTGGCGACGTTCGACACGAGGAGGCAGCACGGCGTGGCAACTCTGACCCCGCGAGACTTGGGGGAAGGTCGCTCCGCTCCCGGGACCCGTTGGCCCGGGACGAGTCAGGCGGTGTCCGGCAAGCGTCGGGTGTCGACGTGGATCAAAGCGTTGCTCGACCGTCCCCTGACCAGCTATCACCTCGTGCTGGGAGCCGCCGGACTGCTCTCGGCGCTCGGCATGCTGATGGTGCTGTCCGCCTCCAGCGTCTCCGCCTACGTCAATTACGACGACTCCTACTTCTACGTCAAGCGTCAGGCCTTCTTCCTCTTCGTCGGCCTTGCGGCGATCGTGGTGATCGTCAAGCTGCCGGTCCGGGGGCTCAAGATCGCGGGCTGGGTCGGACTGATCGGCAGCGCGCTGCTGCTGATCTTGACCTACACCCCCCTCGGGTACGAGTTCCAGGGCAACCGCAACTGGGTGCAGCTGGGGCCGTCGTTCCTTCGGCTGCAGCCGTCGGAGTTCGCCAAGCTCGCCCTGGTGGTCTGGGGCGCCGACGTGCTGGCCCGCAAGCAGAAGCTGCTGGACCAGCCGAAGCACCTGTTCGTGCCCTATCTGCCGGCCGCCGGGCTGATCGTGCTGCTGATCGTGTTCCAGGGCGACGCCGGTACCGCGGCCGTGGTGATCGGGATGGTCGCCGCCGTGCTGTGGATGGTCGGTGCGCCGCTCCGGCTGTTCGTCGGGCTGGCCGGTCTCGGCGTCGCGGGAATGGCCGCACTCGTGCTCAGCAGTCCGACCCGGATGAGTCGGTTCGAGGCGTTCCTCAATCCGACCGTCGCGGTCGACGGGATCAACCACCAGTCGACGGTCGGGATGTATGCCATCGCGTCGGGTGGTTGGTGGGGCGTGGGGCTCGGTGCCAGCCGGCAGAAGTGGGGATCCCTGCCGGAGGCGCACTCGGACTTCATCTTCGCGGTGATCGGTGAGGAGCTCGGACTGTTCGGGAGCCTCGTCGTGCTGCTGATGTTCCTGGTGCTGGCCTACGCCGGCATTCGGATCGCGTTGCGCTCCGACGACGATTTCAACCGCTACGTCGCCGCGGGCGTCACCGCCTGGTTCATGGTGCAGGCGCTGATCAATCTCGGCTGTGTACTGCGGTTGCTCCCGATCGCCGGCGTGCCGCTGCCGCTGGTGTCCTACGGCGGTTCGGCGCTGATGGCCAACCTGGCCGGCATCGGGTTGCTGCTGGCCTGCGCCCGTCGTGAACCCGGTGCGCGCGCCGTTCTACAGCGTCGCCGCAGCGGTCCGAAGCCGAGGATGACGACGGTCGTCGGATCGCGTACGAGGGGCAAGGGTTGAGCGCCAGCGGCAGTACCGGTGACGCGCTCTCCGCCACCTCGGGGCTGAGCGTCGTGCTGGCAGGTGGCGGGACGGCCGGCCACACCTCACCCCTGATCGCGACCGCGCACGAGCTGGCCGAGCAGCACCCAGGCATCCGGATCACCGCGCTCGGCACCGAGCGCGGCCTGGAGACCACGGTCGTGCCCGCCGCCGGCCTCTCGCTCGAGCTCATCCCGCCGGTGCCGATGCCGCGGAAGCCGACTCCGGACCTGTTCAGGGTGCCGGGCCGACTCCGGGCGTCGGTCAAAGCGGCCGAGAAGGTGCTGCGCGAGGTCCGGGCCGGGGTCGTACTCGGCTTCGGCGGCTACGTCTCCACGCCCGCCTACCTCGCGGCCCGCCGGCTGAAGCTGCCGATCGTCGTCCACGAGCAGAACGTGCTGCCCGGCCTGGCCAACAAGCTCGCCGCCCGGTTCACCGACCACGTCTACACCTCCTTCGCCGAGACCGAGCTGCCGCACGCCAAGTGGATCGGGCTGCCGATGCGCCGCTCGATCACCGAGCTGGACCGGGCGGCCGAACGTGCGTCGGCGCGGGCCGAGTTCGGCCTCGCGGCCGACCGCCCGGTACTGCTGGTCAGCGGAGGCTCGCAGGGAGCGGCCCAGATCAACACTGCCGTCGAGGGAGCTCGAGACGACCTGCTCGCCTCGGGGATCCAGATCTTGCACGTGCTCGGTCCACGCAACTTCGGGGCGGAGACGACGTACACCCATCCGGGCAACGGAGCGGTCTATCAGCCGCTGGCCTACGTCGAGCGGATGGAACGGGCGTACGCAGCCGCGGATCTGATGCTCGGTCGCTGCGGCGCGAGCACCGTGCTCGAGACCGCAGTCGTCGGGCTGCCGGCCGTGTTCGTGCCGTATCCGCACGGCAACGGCGAGCAGCGCCGCAACGCCCGGCTGGTCGTCGAGGCCGGCGGCGGACAGCTGGTCGATGACGCCGACTGCACGCCGGAGCTGGTGGCCGCTCGGATCCCGGAGCTGGTCGATGAGCCCGGCCGGCTGGCCGGAATGTCCGTGGCGCTGCGCGGCGTTGCCCGAGGCGACGCGGCGAGTACGCTCGCCCGACGGACTCTGGAGGTGGCACGAGCGTGGGCCTGATCGAACCGATCGAGCTGCCCGACCCGACGACCCTGTCGCCGGTGCACTTCATCGCCATCGGTGGCTCGGGGATGAACGGCATCGCGTCGGCGATGGTCCAGCTCGGGCTGCAGGTGAGCGGCAGCGATCGGCAGGACTCGGCGTACCTGCGGGCGCTGGAGAAGCTGGGCGCGACGGTGTACGTCGGGCATCGCGCTGAGCAGCTCGGCGACGCTCGAACGGTGGTGGCGTCGTCGGCGATCCGGGAGGACAACCCGGAGCTGGCGCTGGCCCGCGAACGCGGGCTGACCGTGCTGCACCGCAGTGCCGCGCTCGGCTCGCTGATGCTCGGCCGGCGGGGGATCGCGGTCGCCGGCACGCACGGCAAGACCACGACCACGGCGATGATCTCCCACGTGCTCACCGAGTGCAGGTTCGATCCGTCGTACGTGATCGGCGGCGCCCTGACCGGCACCAAGACCGGCGGTCACCTCGGCAGGGGCGACACGTTCGTGGTCGAGGCGGACGAGAGCGACGGCTCGTTCCTGCAGTACCCGGCGGAGATCGCTGTGGTCACCAACGTCGACCCGGACCACCTGGTGAACTGGGGGACCCCGGAGAACTACGCGGCCGGCTTCGTCCGGTTCGCCACGGGGACGAGCATCCGGTTGCTGGTGGTCAGTGCCGACGACGCCGGTGCGGTCGCGCTGACCGCCGCAGTACGCGCGCAGGCGCCACCCGGGTTGGAGATCGTGACGTTCGGCGAGGCCGCGGACGCCGATGTCCGGATCAGCGACCTGGAGCTGGCCGGCACCGGCTCGACCTTCACGCTCACCGCGCGTACGTCCGGCGGCCCGGTCCGGTTGTCCGTGCCCGGCCGCTACAACGCCTGGAACGGGGCGGCGACGTACGCAGTGGTGAGCTGGCTGGGTGGCGTCGAGGCACGGATCCGCGATGCGCTGGACGGGTACGGCGGCACCCACCGCCGGTTCGAGCTGGTCGGCACGGTCGACGAGATCAGGGTCTACGACGACTACGCCCACCACCCGACCGAGGTCGCCAACACGCTGCGAGCGGCTCGAACGGGCGTCGGTGACGGTCGGGTCGTGGTGTGCTTCCAGCCCCACCTGTACACCCGGACCCGGGACTTCTGGCGTGAGCTGGCCGCAGCGATGGAGCTCGCCGACGAGGCGATCGTGATGGACGTCTGCGGCGACCGGGAGGACCCGATCCCCGGCGTGGACGGCGCGCTCGTGGCCGACGCGGTGGCGCCCGGGACCGCCCGGGTGACGTATGAACCCGAGTGGGACCTGGCGGCGCCGACCGTGGCCCGCATCGCGCGGCCCGGCGATCTGGTGATCACCGTCGGTTGCGGTGACGTGACCAAGGTGGCACCGAAGATCGTCGAGGAGCTGCGGCGCGGACATGCTCGGGCGATCGGCGCGGGAGCGACCTCGTGAGCGCCAGCACGGCCACCAGACGACCGGCCGGCACCTCGTCAGGCGGCAGTGGATCCAACCGCCACCGGTCCAACCGCCCCTCGTTGGCCGAGCAGCGGCGCCGTCACGAGCGTCGAATCCGCCGGATCAAGCGGACGCTGGTCGTCGTGCTGGTTATCGCGCTGCTCGCCGCGGCCGGCTGGCTGGTCGGCTTCTCCCCGGTGCTCGCCACAGAGCGGGTCGCTGTCTCGGGCACCAGGCTGTTGAGCGTCGACGGTGTGAAGAAGGCCGCGGCGGTCCCGCTCGGGCTGCCGCTCGCTCGCCAGGACACCACGGCGATCGCCGAGCGGGTCGCCGGACTCGCGCCGGTCGAGGTGGTGACGGTGGATCGCAGCTGGCCGAACACCATGAGCATCAAGGTGGTCGAACGTACGCCGCTGGTCGCCGTCAAGGCCTCGGGCGGTTATCTGCTGGTGGATCACACCGGAGTCGGCTTCGAGACCGCGTCTTTGCTTCCCGCTGGTGTGGTCGAGGTCGGGATCGCCAGCGGCAACGCCCCGCTGCTCGTCGACTCCGGGACCATCGTCAGCGCGCTGCCGAACGCCTTGCGCGACCAGGTCGCCACGATCACCGCCGACGCTCCCGACTCGTTCCGTGTGCACCTCGACTCGGGGCTGGTGGTCACCTGGGGCAGCGCCGACGAGTCGGCCCTCAAGGGCCAGGTCGCCCTGCTGCTCCTGAAGCAGAAGCCGAAAGCCATCGACGTCTCGGCACCGCACAGCCCCGCCGTCCGCTGACCCGCCGCCTTCGCCGCGGGTCGGCCCCCTGCCGTCCCCTCAGCCCCGTCCTTCGTTTGTCAGCCCGGTCAGGCGAATGGGTCTCGGTTCGGGTCGTACGCCCTTCGTTTGTCAGCCCGGTCAGGCGAGTGGGGCCTGGTTCGGGTCGTACGCCCTTCGTTTGTCCGCCCGGTCAGGCGAGTGGGGCCCGGTTCGGGTCGTACGTCCTTCGTTTGCCAGCCCGGTCAGGCGAGTGGGGCCTGGTTCGGGTCGTACGCCCTTCGTTTGTCAGCCCGGTCAGGCGAGTGGGGACCGGATCGGGTCGACGTGCTCGGCGCGCGCATAACCATCAACCTGAGGTGCAGAAATGTGGCCGATTCGTGACCTCGCCCGCGTGTCACGTGAGACCTGTTGGACTCTGTCAGAACCGATCTCATAACCTTTCGAGCGACGTCGCGTCTACCCGCTGAGAACTCTTCCCCGTCGAGTAGAGGTCAAGACTTGGCGTGCACCTCTCCGCGGGCACAGCGGAGGTTCGATACGAAGCAGGAAGAGGCGTAATCCGTGGTCTCTGCATCACAGAACTACCTGGCCATCATCAAGGTCGTCGGCGTCGGCGGTGGCGGCGTCAACGCGGTGAACCGAATGATCGAGGCCGGTTTGCGCGGCGTCGAGTTCATCGCGGTGAACACCGACGCGCAGGCCCTGCTGATGAGCGATGCCGACGTGAAGCTCGACATCGGCCGCGAGCTGACCCGCGGTCTCGGTGCGGGAGCCGACCCGGACAAGGGCAGGCAGGCGGCCGAGGACCACGCCCAGGACATCGAGGACGCCCTGAAGGGCGCAGACATGGTGTTCGTCACGGCAGGCGAGGGCGGCGGCACCGGCACCGGTGGCGCACCGGTCGTGGCCCGGATCGCGAGAGCGCTCGGCGCGCTGACGATCGGTGTCGTCACCCGACCGTTCTCGTTCGAAGGCAAGCGCCGTGCGACCCAGGCCGAGCAGGGGATCACCAGCCTGCGCGAAGAGGTCGACACCCTGATCACCATCCCCAACGACAAACTGCTCCAGATGATCGATCACCAGATCGCCATCCTGGACGCGTTCCGGCAGGCCGATCAAGTGCTGCTGCAGGGTGTGTCGGGCATCACCGACCTGATCACCACACCGGGACTGATCAATCTCGACTTCGCCGACGTGAAAGCCGTGATGTCCAACGCCGGATCGGCGCTGATGGGCATCGGCTCGGCGCGCGGGGAGGATCGCGC
Source organism: uncultured Actinomycetota bacterium (assembly GCA_963797165.1). Taxonomy (GTDB): domain Bacteria; phylum Actinomycetota; class Actinomycetes; order Propionibacteriales; family Propionibacteriaceae; genus Microlunatus. Next base: position 2,139,576 of record CAWCOM010000001.1, on the reverse strand, counting down.
CCGGGCGGCTGCGGAGATGGCTGTGTCGTCGCCGCTGCTGGAGGCGAGCATCGAGGGCGCCCACGGTGTGCTGCTGTCCATCGCGGGCGGCTCCGACCTCGGCCTGTTCGAGGTGTCGGCCGCGGCGAATCTGATCCAGGAGGCCGCCCACGAGGACGCGAACATCATCTTCGGCACGGTGATCGACGACGCACTCGGCGACGAGGTGAAGGTGACGGTCATCGCGGCCGGGTTCGAGGGCGGTCAGCTGCCGCGTCGTCAGCCGGGAATCACCCGGTCGCCGGACCTGCGTGCGCCGGCCCAGCGGCCGACCGCGGTCAACCAGTCGCCGTCGACGGTGAGCCAGCCGGCGCAGCAGCCGACGACCTTGCCCGGCAACCCGTTCGCGCCGAACGGTCCGGCTCCGAGCCGCCCGTCGGCGCCGCCGCAGCCGGTCGCTCGGCCGGCGGCTGCCGACGATGACGACCTGGACGTACCGGACTTCTTGAAGTAGCGCCCTTGCCGGCGCAGCTCAGCGCCGAGTGAGCCGTACGGGCAGCCCAGGTCTCGCGTCCGAGACCTGGGTTTCTCGTTTCTCGGCCTATCTGCGGTTGCCGGTGCCGAGTGGGTGTCGGGTGTGAGTCTCGGGTGGGCCGCGTGTCGGGTCGCGACCTACCTGGGATCGGGGGAACCGGCCGGTAATGTCGAGCCAGAATCGGGGTGGGTCGCCATCGGTCACTGGCCGAGGGCATACCGAGCGGTACCGCCCATCCAGCGAGCAGCATCCACAAGGTGAGGGACAAGTCAGATGGCGGAGCGACTCAAGCGGGCAGCGGCGTGGCTGGGCCTGGTCACCGACGACCGTTACGGCGACTACGACGATCACGACGAGAGCGTCGAGCTCACCGAAGGAATCAGCCGCGAGGACCTGCTGGCCGACGGCAGTGGCCGGGAAGACACCGGCAACGTGACCAAACTCGAGTCTCGTCGCCCGGCCGGAGCTGCCCAGCACTCACCGAACTCGGCGTCGAGCGCGACGTCCGGCACGCCCGGCTCGAACGGGTCTGGCTCGAACGGGTCTGGCTCGAACGGGTCCGGATCGAACGGTGCCGGATCGAGCGCTGTCGCCTCGAACGCTGGCCCAACCGCCACCATCACTCCTCGGACGGCTGACATGGCACGAATCACCACTGTCCACCCGCGGACGTACAACGAGGCTCGGGTGATCGGGGAGCACTTCCGTGACGGGGTCCCGGTCATCATGAACCTGTCCGAGATGGAGGATGCGGACGCGAAGCGGTTGGTCGACTTCGCCGCCGGCCTCATCTTTGGGCTGCGTGGCACCATCGAACGTGTGACGAGCAAGGTCTTCCTGCTCTGCCCGCCGAACGTCGACGTCAGCTCCGAGGACAAAGAACGGATCGCCGGCGGGTTCTTCAACCAGAGCTGATCGCTCGCTCGTCACGGCCCGGTCGGACCATCCGCGCCGGTGTTGGCGAAACACGAGCGTTAGGCGTTGACTTACACCATGTGGATTGTCGGAAGCATCATCCAGTGGGTGCTCTGGGTCTTCCTCCTTGTCCTGTTCGCCCGGATGATCTTGTCCTGGGTGCCCGTTCTGGTGCGCGACTGGGAGCCCAAGGGGCCCATGCTGGTGTTCGCCGAGATCATCTACTCGATCACGGACCCACCGCTGAAGCTGATCCGCAAGGTGCTGCGCCCGGTTCGGGTGGGCAACATGATGCTTGATCTGGCCTTCATCGGTCTGGCCATCATGGTCGCCATCTTGATGCAGGTGAACGCCGCCTTCTTGCTGCGGGTGTGACGACGCAACAGATGGGTTCCCCGAGCGGTCGTACGTCCTTGTCCGGCGGTTCCGGCCATCGGTAGGTGCGCCATTGGGTACGGTAGGGAACCGGCGGTAGGCAGGATGCCACCGCAGTTTCGAATTGGCCAGTTCTAGTTGAGGTGAACGATGGCGCTGTCGCTTGACGACGTGCGGAACAAGCGATTCCGGTTGGCCCGCAAGTCGGGGTACGAGGTCGCCGAGGTCGACGACTTCCTCGATCAGCTGCAGGAGTCGTTCGCCCAGCTCATCGAGGAGAACGAGAACCTCAAGAAGCAGATCGACGCGCTGGGTGACGAGGCCCCCGATGCCGGCCGCTCCGACGCAGACCGCCCCGACGCCAGCCCCTCCGACGACGCAACGGTTGCGCCTGCCGTCGCCGCTGCGGCTCCGCGCGAGCCGGCCGAGCCGGAGACCGTCGTGGTGACGACCAGCAGCGAAGCCAGCGTGGCCGTCGTCCGGCTGGTCCAGCTGTCTACCGAGCACGCCGAGCAGTTGGTGGCCGAGGCCGCCGCCGAGGCGGAGCGTATCCGGGCGGAGGCCGACCAGGCCGCGCAGAAGCTGAGCTCCGACACCCAGACCGAAGCCGAGCGGCTGGCCGCGGAGGCGCGAGAACGAGCCGAGAGCGTACGAGCCGAGGCCAAGTCCAGGGCGGCGCAGCTGGACGCCGAGACGACCGAACGTCGCCAGCAGCTCTTCGGTGCCCTCGACCAGGAGCGCACCTCGCTCGCGGGAGCGATCGAAGAGCTGCGTCAGTTCGAGCAGACCTTCCGCAGCAACCTGACCGATCAACTGCGCCGCCACATCGACATCTTGGAGTCTGGTCACGCCGAGCCCGGCGACGTGCCGGATCTCGCCAACGCCTCGGCAAGCACTGTCGCGGAGGCCACCGGCGAGGATGCGGGTGCCGGAGACGCGGTGGTCGCGGCCGCAGAGGACGGGGCCGAGGACGGGTCGGCCGACGAAGAGTTCGAGGCCGATCCCGACGCCACCGTGCAGGTCAGTGACACCCCGCGACTGGACGCCCTGCTGGGCGACCAGCGCTGATCGCGGGCGATCGACGGAGTCCTTTCGCGACGACGGCAGTGGTGTGGGCGGCCGTGTACCCGCGAGATCGGTTGGAGGCCGGCGGAAGGACCGTCGGGGAGCGGCCTGACATCGGGTGCTGTCTGCTGCTGCCTCGACCGGTGTGACCGCTGGTCAGACCGGCAAAACCGGGTTCACGTCGGCCGCTCGCGTCCGCGGCTGAGACCGCGGGTCGCGAAAGCGACACAAATTGCCCGGGATCGTTGAACTGGACCCGAATGCAGCCTAGTGTCTCTCCGACACACCCGACGGCCCCGAGGGGGAGACCGAATTGTCAACCGCCAAGGCGAGCGCCGAGAGCGCCTCGTCCGCCACGCTCGCCAGTCAGCTCCCGGTTCGCGACGGCGAGGACCCCTGGACGGCGGAGGAACTGGACGAGGTTCGGGCCGCCCTCGAAGAAGACATCGTCCGGTTCGAGAGCCAGATCGAGATCTCGACGGCCGAGTTGGTCGGTCTGCTCCGCGACGGCAACGAGGGTGCGGGCCGCGATCCGGCGGATGTCGGCTCGGCCAACTTCGAGCGTGACGCCGAGATGTCGCTGGCCAACAACGCCCGCGAGATGCTGGACCAGTCCAAGCTGGCGCTGCGCCACATCCAGCTGGGGACGTACGGGAGCTGTGACAACTGCGGGAAGCCGATCGGCAAGGGCCGCCTGCAGGCCTTCCCGCGGGCGACCCTGTGTGTCAGCTGCAAGCAGCGCGAGGAGCGTCGATAGCCGGCGAGACGCCGGTCGCGCCTGACGACAACTCTCGGCCCGCCCGGGCCAAGCTGATCGGACTGTTCGCCGCCGTCGCGGTGGCCGGCGTCCTGCTGGACGTGGCCGCCAAGGTGCTGGCCGTCCGCCACCTCGATCCCGACGCCCCGATCCGATTGCTGGGCGGGCTTCTCACGTTGCGACTGATCCGCAATCCGGGCGCCGCATTCAGCCTCGGGGAACGCTTCACGTACGTCTTCGCGCTCCTCGCCATCGGTGTGCTGCTCTTCATCCTGATCCGGCTGGTGCCGCGGCTCGCCCACGCCGGCTGGGCCGTCGCCTTGGGACTGCTATGTGCCGGGATCACCGGCAACCTGATCGATCGCCTCTTCCGGGCCCCCGGGGTGCTTCGCGGTCATGTCGTCGACTTCTTCCAGCTGCCACACTTCGCGATCTTCAACGTCGCCGACATGTGCATCACCGCCGCAGCAGTCTTGATCATCGTGCTGGCGATGATCAAGGGCGTCGGGCTCGACGGCACGAGATATCCCCGTGGCTGATCCCCATGGCTGATCAGCGCGTCGTGCTCGTCCCCGAGGGACTGGAAGGGGAGCGGGTCGACGCCGTCCTCGCCCGGATGCTCGGTCTGTCACGGAGCAAGATCGCCGACCTGATCGCGGCGGGCCACGTCCAGCTCGACGGCAACGTGGTCGGCAAGTCAGAGCGGGTGCATGCCGGAGCAATGCTCGAGGCCATGATCGAGAACGAGTCCACCGGTCCGGCGGTCGTCCCGGAGACCGTCGAAGGAATCAGGATCGTCTACGACGACGACGCGATCGTGGTGGTGGACAAGCCGGCTTGGGTGGCCGCGCACCCGAGTCTGGGCTGGACCGGTCCGTCGGTGCTGGGTCATCTCGCCGGCGCCGGCTTCCAGATCTCGACTTCGGGAGTGCCCGAGCGCCAGGGCATCGTGCAGCGCCTCGACGTGGGCACCTCCGGACTCATGGTCGTGGCGAAGAGCGAGCGGGCCTACACCGTGCTCAAGCGGGCGTTTCGCTCGCGAACCGTCGACAAGACCTATCACTCGCTGGTTCAGGGCCATCCGGACCCGTTCACCGGCACCATCGAGGCGCCGATCGGACGACACCCGAGTGGTGAGTACAAGATGGCGGTCATCTCGGGCGGCCGGCACAGCGTGACCCACTACGACACCATCGAGGCGTACGTCGGCACCACCCTGCTCGAGATCAAGCTGGAGACCGGTCGGACGCATCAGATCCGGGTGCACATGTCGGCCATCCACCATCCCTGTGTGGGCGACGTCGGCTACGGAGCCGACCCGGTGCTGGCCGACCGACTCGGTCTGCGTCGTCAGTGGCTGCACGCGGTGCGACTCGGATTCGTCCATCCGATCAGCGGTGACGACCTGGACTTCGCCTCCGATTATCCGACGGATCTGGTCCACGCCTTGGACGTGATCGCCGGAGCCGGCTGAGCCCTCCCGCAGTGAAGGGACCACCCACCAGGGTGGTCCCAAACAGCCGGAACTCTTGTCGCTAGTGTCGAAGCGTGCGTAGAGCCAAAATCGTGTGCACGCTGGGGCCAGCTTCCTCAGCGCCGGAACGCCTCGCGGAGCTGGTCGCCGCAGGTATGGACGTCGCCCGACTGAACATGAGTCACGGCGACTACAGCGACCATGAGAAGAATCTCAACGCCGTGCGCGCGGCCTCGGAGCAGGCCGGCCGCCCGATCGGCGTGTTCGCCGACCTCCAGGGCCCGAAGATCCGACTCGGTCGGTTCGCGAACGGCAAGGAGACCCTGACCTATGGGGCCACCTTCACCATCACCATCGACGACATCGCCGGCGACGTGAACCGGTGCTCGACGACGTACAAGGGCTTGCCCGGTGACGTCAGCCCCGGCGACTCCATCCTGATCGACGACGGCCGGATCGCGCTCGAGGCGACCGAGGTGACCGCGACCGACGTGGTGACGAAGGTCGTCGTCGGTGGCCCGGTGAGCAACAACAAGGGCATCAACCTGCCCGGCGTGGCAGTGAGTGTGCCCGCGATGAGCGAGAAGGACACCGAGGATCTGCGCTGGGCCCTGCGGCACGGCGTCGACATGGTGGCGCTGTCGTTCGTCCGGAGCTCGAAGGACATCGAGCTCGTCCACCAGGTGATGGACGAGGAGGGACGTCGAGTCCCGGTGATCGCCAAGATCGAGAAGCCGCAGGCGGTCGAGAACCTCGAGGACATCATCGACAGCTTCGACGCGTTCATGGTCGCTCGCGGCGATCTCGGCGTCGAGCTGCCGCTGGAAGAGGTGCCGCTGGTCCAGAAGCAGATCGTGACCGCGGCACGCCGGTGGGCCAAGCCGGTCATCGTGGCCACCCAGATGCTCGAGTCGATGATCTCCGCTCCACGTCCGACCCGGGCCGAGGCCTCTGACGTCGCCAACGCCGTCCTCGACGGCGCCGACGCCGTGATGCTGTCCGGTGAGACCAGCGTCGGTGAGTACCCGGTGATCACGGTGGAGACGATGGCCCGGATCATCGAGAACACCGAGTCCCACGGAATGGACCAGATGCACGGCATCATCTGGGACCCCCACACGACCAGCGGCGTGATCACGAAGGCCGCGATGGACGTCGCCCAGCGAATCGACGCGAAGTTCCTCGTCGCGTTCACCCACTCCGGCGACTCGGCCCTGCGGTTGTCACGGCTGCGCTCGCCGATCCCCGTGCTGGCCTTCACCCCGATCGAGGCGACTCGCTACACGCTGACCCTGAGCTGGGGGATCGAGTCGTTCCTGGTGCCCATGGTCGGTCATACCGACGACATGATCCGGCAGGTCGACAAGGCCCTGATCGACACCGGCCGGATTGCCGAGGGCGAGCGCGTCGTGATCGTCGCCGGTTCGCCACCCGGTGTTGCCGGCCACACCAACATGGTCCGCGTACGTCGGATCGGCGCGCCCCTTTAGATATCCCGGGCTCGCGCGATGGCGCGCTGCAGGCCCGGGTCGATCGTCACTCATCATGAAGGCGGAAAAGCGTTGCCTTCACTCTTCGCTCCTCTCTCCCCGGAGCGCGCCATCAACCGACGCTCGCCCTCGGTGCTCCCGGGCTCGCGCGATGGCGCGCTTCAGGCCCGGGTCGATCGTCCTGATTTGGCCTCGTGATCGCACCGCATCGCCCAGACGGTGGGCGACCGGCCTGATTCGGCCCTCGTTATCGCACCGGATCGCCCAGACGGTGGGGGCCTCGCGGCGTACGGCCTGAGTCTGTGAGGGCGGAGGGTGGTTGGGCGTCTGCGTACGTTGTGAGGCCTGGTCGCCGTCCTGTCGCGGAACGGCGAAGGTGCAGCGATAACGTGCCGTCATGGCCGCCGATGCCCATGACCGCACAACGTCTCCGGACAGCATTCGCAACATCGTGCTCGTCGGCCCGTCCGGAGCCGGCAAGACGACGCTGTTCGAGCATCTGCTGGCCGCCCGCCTGCCGGGTCGCCATCTGAAGGGGGAGCCGGCGGCGACCCAGTCGCTCGCCGCTGGATCTGTGGTCAGCGGCGGCGTGACCATCAACTTGCTGGACACGCCCGGACAGCCGGACTTCGTGGGCGACGTACGGGCCGGTCTCCGAGCCGCGGACGCCGTGCTGTTCGTCATCTCGGCGGCCGGGGAGATCGACGACGCAACCCGGCTGCTGTGGCGCGAGTGCGAGGTGAACGGCAAGCCGCGCGCGGTCGCGGTCACGAAGCTCGAGCAGGCCCGGGCCGACTTCGACGAGACGACCCAACGCTGCCAGCGGATCTTCGGCGACGCGCAGCCGGTCGCTCTGCCACTGATCGAGGACGGTTCGGTGACGGGCCTGTTAGACCTGCTGCGCCAGGCCGTCAACGTGGCCGGCGATCTGACGCCCCGCCCGCCGGACGCCGCCGAGGGCGAGCTGCTCGCCGAGCGGCGGGCTGAGCTGATGGAGTCGATCATCACCGAGTCCGAGGACGAAGAGCTTCTCGAACGTCACCTGAACGGCGAGGAGATCGAGCTCGACACGGTCATCGGCGACCTCCGCGCGGCGGTGGCGACGGCCAGGTTCTTCCCGATCATCCCGACCCACGCCAGCGCCGGAATCGGGCTGGAGGCCCTGTACATCCTGTTCGAGCAGGGCTTCCCAGCTCCGACCGCGGCCGCACTGCCGAGCGTCGTCAGGCCGGACGGGCGGCCGTTCGGTGAGCTGAGCTGTGATCCCCGCGGCCCGCTGGTGGCCGAGGTCGTCCGGACCACCAGCGAGCCGTACGTCGGACGGCTCTCGCTCGTCCGAGTCTTCTCGGGGACTCTGACGCCGGACAGCGCGCTGCACGTCTGCGGGCACCTGCAGCAGTTCGCGTTCCACCACATCGAGGCGCACGCCGACCACGACGTCGATGACGAACGGCTCGGTCCGCTCGCGACGCCGGTGGGGGAGGACAACCGGCCGTCCCCACACGCCGTCGCGGGCGACATCGTGCTGGTCTCCAAGCTCGGCGCGGCCGAGACGTCCGACACCTTGTCCACCCCTGAGCAGCCGGCGCTGGTCGAACCCTGGTTGCTGCCCGAACCGCTGCTGCCGGTCGCCGTCCACGCTGCCTCGCGAGCCGAGGAGGAGCGGCTGGCCTCCGCGCTGCAACGCCTCGTCGCCGAGGACGTCACCATGCGGCTGGAGCACAATCCCGAGACCCACCAGATCGTGCTCTGGGCGATGGGTCCGGCGCACATCGACAGACTGCTCGGCTCGCTCCGGGACACCTGGCATGTGCAGGTGGAGGTCGAGCCGGTGCGGACATCCCTCCGGGAGACGTTCGTCCGCCCCGTCCAGGTGCTGGGCCGGCTGGTCAAGCAGTCCGGCGGGCACGGCCAGTACGCCGTCTGCAAGCTCGAGATCGAACCGCTGGAGCGTGGCGCCGGGATCCAGTTCGCCGACCGGGTCGTCGGCGGCGCCGTGCCGAAGCAGTACATCCAGTCGGTGGAGAAGGGTGCTCGCAGCCAGCTGGAGAAGGGCGTGCTGGCCGGTTATCCGGTCGTGGATGTCCGGGTCACACTCGTGGACGGCAAGTCCCACTCGGTCGACTCCTCCGACATGGCGTTCCAGACCGCTGCAGCGCTCGCCCTTCGAGAGGCCGCCAACGAGTCCAACGTCTCGCTGCTGGAGCCGATCGACGCGGTCGAGATCACCGTCGCGGAGGAGTCGCTCGGCTCGGTGCTGGCCGATCTGCGCGGGCGGCGCGGCTTCGTCCACGGCACCGAGGCCGGCGACGTCCAGGGATACGTGAGAGTCCACGCCGAGGTCCCGGCGCACGAGCTCGCCCGCTACCCGATCGACCTGCGCTCGGTCTCCCACGGCACCGGGTCGTTCACCCGCACCTTCGCCCGCTACGACTACCTGCCTTCCACCCTGGCCCGTACGCTGGCTCCCTAGCCCTTCGACCGGCTCAGGACACATATCCGGGGGGCCGGGGTACCTGGCAAGACCCCAAGCCGAGCGCCGCACAGGATTTGGCGAGCGTCTGGAGCCGGCGAGCCGGGCAAGAACCCGGCGAGCGTCGTTAGCGGCGCCCTCCTGGGAGGGAGGAGCGATGAGTGAAGGGCAACGCTTTTCCGCCCTTCGCGAAGGGTGACGACTCGAGCAGGACGTGGGGCGCCGCGTGCGCGAGCCGGGCAAGAACCCGGCGAGCGTCGTTAGCGGCGCCCTCCTGGGAGGGAGGAGCGATGAGTGAAGGGCAACGCTTTTCCGCCCTTCGCGAAGAGTGACGACTCGAGCAGGACGTGGGGCGCCGCGTGCGCGAGCCGGGCAACAGAGAGCCCGTGCCGAGGAGGGGAGTCGAACCCCTATGTCCTTTCGAACAGACGGGTTTGAGCCGTCCGCGTATACCTTTCCGCCACCCCGGCGTCACGGACCCGCGCGCACAGCGCCCGCGAGGTCTGCAAACGGGCCATATTCTGCCACAGCCGTCCCGTTCTGCTGTCCGCGGCGGCGTCGGTTGAACCTGGCTCGTAACAGTTGCTCGCTAAGGTGAGCATGTGACGAACGGAAACAAGAAGGCCAGTGCCGAGCATGGTCCTACCCGCGTGTTGGTTGCCGAGGACGAGGTGCTGATCCGGCTCGACCTGGTCGAGATGCTCACCGAAGAGGGCTATGAGGTGGTCGGCGAGGCCGGCGACGGCGAGGCCGCAGTCGCGCTCGCGAGTGAGCTCAAGCCGGATCTGGTCGTGATGGATGTCAAGATGCCGAAGCTCGACGGGATCAGCGCCGCCGAGCAGATCGCCGCCGAGCGGGTGGCCCCGGTCGTGATGCTGACCGCGTTCAGCCAGCGCGAGCTGGTCGACCGAGCGCGACAGGCCGGCGCGATGGCGTACGTCGTCAAGCCGTTCGGCAAGGCCGACCTCATCCCGGCCATCGAGATAGCCGTTGCCCGCTACGCCGAGATCGTCGCGGTCGAGGCCGAGGTGACCGATCTGACCGAGCGTCTCGAGTCCCGCAAGGCGGTCGATCGGGCCAAGGGTCTGCTGCAGACGGGCCTGGGGCTGACCGAGCCGGAGGCGTTCCGTTGGATCCAGAAGACCGCGATGGACCTGCGCAAGTCAATGCGCGAAGTGGCTGAGGGAGTCATCGAGCACGGAGCCGGCGCAGGCAAGAAGAAGTAGCCTCATCGCGCCGCTGCGCTTGCAATCATGTAACAAACTGGCAACACGCTGAAGAATGCTGGCGGATCCTGAGAATCGCGGACGTAGGGTGCGCTTCAGACTCGGGGGAGTCGAGGGCTCGGGAGACCGCTTTCGGCGGGCATCCGACCTGAGTTCCGGTTCCGGCAAGGAGCCGGATCAGCCACTACAGGAGGAGAACACGTGCGCAAGCAACGGCTCGTCGCGGCGGGCATCACCATGCTCGCCGCCGGCTTGGCCCTGTCCGCATGCGGCACCCGCAGCGAGACGCCGAGCACCGGCGGCAGCGCCGACACCAAGGTCGTCAAGATCGGAGTCATTGCTCCGTTGACCGGCGATCTATCGCCGCTGGGCCTCGGCATCAAGAACGGCGTCGACCTGGCAATTCAGCAGGCCAACAAGAACAACACGGTGCCAGGCTGGAAGATCGAGCTCGACGCCCAGGACGATCAGGCCACGCCAGACGTCGGCAAGAACGCCGCGACCGCGCTGGCGGGCGACGACCAGGTGGTCGGCGTCGTCGGCACCCTGAACTCCGGCGTTGCACAGCAGGTCCAGCCGGTGCTGAACTCGGCCAACATCGTCCAGATCTCGCCGGCCAACACCAACCCGACCCTGACCAAGGGCGCCGACTGGCAGACCGCGCCGAAGCGGACGTACCCGAACTACTTCAGGACCTGCACCACGGACGCTGTCCAGGGCCCGTTCGCGGCCAAATACCTGCTGGACCAGGGCATCAAGAAGGTCGCCACGGTCAATGACAAGCAGACCTACGGTCAGGGGCTCGTCGCCACCTTCAGCGACGCCTTCAAGGCGGGCGGCGGCACGATCACCGCGAACGAGACGATCAACCCGGGTGAGACCAAGTTCAACACCGTGATCACCCGGATCAGCAACGGCGGCCCGGAGGCCGTCTACTACGGCGGGCAGTACCCCGAAGCCGGCCCGCTGAGTGCCCAGATGAAGCAGGCGGGCCTGAAGATCCCGCTGATGGGCGGTGACGGCATCTACGACCCGAAGTTCATCGAGCTCGCCGGTTCCCAGTCAGACGGTGACCTGGCCACGTCCGTCGGTGCTCCGACCAGCACGCTGGCTTCGGCCAAGCAGTTCGTCACCGACTACGCCGCCGCTGGGTTCAAGGAGCCCTACGGAGCTTATGGCGCCTACGCCTTCGACGCGGCCAACGCGATCATCAATGCGATGAAGGTGTCGATGAACGGCGCAGCGGACGTGTCCTCGGTCCGGCAGAAGACGATCGACGAGGTCGGGAAGGTGACCTTCGAGGGAGCCACCGGAAGCGTCGGTTTCGACGAGTTCGGAGACACCAAGGTGAAGACACTGACCGTCTACAAGGTGGACGGCGGCAAGTGGGTTCCGGTCAAGACCGGCAGCTGAGCAGCAAGCCAATGCCGAGGGCGGGTGGTTCGACACAGAACCACCCGCCGTCCGGCGCGACGCTTCGACCGTGATCGTGCTCACCTCGGGAGACCTGCGTGGAAGTCCTTCAGCAGTTGGTGAACGGCCTGGCGACGGGATCGCTGTACGCCCTGATCGCGGTCGGCTACACCGTTGTCTACGGCATCATCCAGTTGATCAACTTCGCTCACGGCGAGATCTTCATGATCGGGGCGTTCGGCTCGCTGACGACCTGGTATCTCCTCGGCCAGTCCAACGGGCTGTGGATGCTGCCGCTGATGATCATCGGCGGCATGGTCGCCGCAGTCGGTATTGCGCTGCTGACCGAGCGGCTGGCCTACCGACCGCTGCGGAACGCGCCCCGGCTCGCGCCGCTGATCACCGCGATCGGCGTCTCGGTGGTGCTCCAGGAGGCCGTCCGGCTCTTCTACGGCCAGATCCCCGGCTTCCCCGATGCGAAGCAGAACATCGTCTACCCCTCCATCGACGTCGTCACCGGACCGTCGCTCGACATCGACGGCATCATCGTCCAGCGCGCCGACCTGTTCACCTTCGGGGCCTTGACCGTCTCCGCCGTCTTCCTCTACTTCTTCGTGAATCGGACCCGCCTCGGCCGAGCCATGCAGGCCACCTCCCAGGATCCTGACACGGCCCGGTTGATGGGCGTCAACGTCAATCGGATCATCATGGTGGCGTTCGCCCTCGGCGCCGCGCTCGCCGCGATCGCGGGCGTTGCGCAGGGCCTCAGCATCTCGACGATCAACTTCAAGATGGGCTTCATCGGCGGGCTCAAGGCCTTCACGGCGGCGGTACTCGGTGGCATCGGCAACATCACCGGCGCGGTCGTCGGTGGCTTGGTGCTGGGCGTCACCGAGTCGATGGCGACCTTCATCCCCGGCCAGTTCGGCGGTTCCGCCTGGAAGGACGTGTGGGCGTTCGTGCTGCTGATCCTGGTCCTGGTGTTCAGACCCCAGGGGCTGCTCGGGGCCAGAGTCGTGGACCGAGCATGAGGATCCCGACGATCGTGACACCGGCGTTGCAGGACCGGTTGCAGAAACCTGCCCGCATCGCCGCGCTGGCTGGTGCGGCGCTCTTGGTGGTCACGCCCTTCCTGCCGTGGGCATACGACGGTGACGCGCTGGACAACATGACGGTGGTCGGCTACCCGTCGGTGCTGCAGTTCATGGCCATGGCCATGGGTATCGTGCTCGCCGGCGTTCTCGTCGGCTCGATCCTGGTGAAGCCGGTCCGCGGCCGTCCGCGGGTCGGCTGGATCGGCGCCGCCAAGGCGGCCGGCATCGGTGCGTTGGTCTACCTCGGCGTGATCATCCTTGCCATCTCCGTCGAGCTCGGCGGATCGATCAACGTCGAGATCGGCGGCTGGTTGGCGCTGATCGGTGCTCTGCTGGCCTTCGTCGGCACCCTGCTGCTGCCGGCCGGCCCGCCGCAGACCCTGCATCTGCTGGTCGCGAAACCGTGGGTGGAGATCCTCGCCATCGCCGCACTGATGCTGGTCGTGCTGTTTGCGGCCGCGTACGCCCTCGGGCTGCGGGACGGCGGATCCTTCGTATCCTTCATCACCGCGCTGGCTGTGTTCGTGGCCATCTCGATCCGGTCCGGACTCATCACCTTCTATTCCGGCGTCTCCCAGCGGCACCGCAAGGTACTCGTGCTCGCCGCGTTCATGACCGCGTTCGCCTTCCCGCTGACCCAGAACGGGTCGAACGCGAACATGTCGATCGCCACCCAGGTGATCATCTTCGCCGGAACGGCGATGGGCCTGAACATCGTGGTCGGACTGGCCGGCCTTCTCGACCTCGGCTACATCGCGTTCCTCGGCGCCGGGGCGTACGTCGCGGCCGTCTTCTCCACGTCCACGTTCGCCACGGCCCACATCCATCCGCCCTTCATCGTCATCGTCTTGATGAGCGGCTGCACAGCTGCCGCCCTCGGCCTGTTGATCGGCTCGCCGACGCTGCGCGTGTCCGGCGACTACCTGGCCATCGTCACGCTGGCATTCGGCGAGATCTTCCGGATCTCGATGAACAATCTGGACGGCCAGAACGGTCCGAACATCACCCACGGCCCCAACGGCATTCCCGCCATCCCCGACCTCGTCCTCTTCGGCTTCGACTTCGGCGAGCCGCACGTCCTGTTCGGCATCGCGATCGGCCGCTTCGCGAACTACTACTTCCTGCTGCTTGTCCTGCTCGCCATCGTCATTCTCATCTTCGTCCGACTCAACAACAGCCGGATCGGTCGGGGCTGGGTTGCCATTCGCGAGGACGAGAAGGCGGCCGAGGCGATGGGGGTGAACGTCTTCGGCCTGAAGCTGTTCGCCTTCGCCAGCGGAGCATTCCTGGCCGGCGTCGCCGGTGCGATCAAGGCACACATCGACGTCTCGGTCACCCCCGAGCAGTTCGTCTTCCTCGAGTCTGCGTTCCTGCTCGCCGCCATCGTGCTCGGTGGCATGGGCACGGTGCTCGGGGTGCTCGTCGGTGCGACCCTGCTCAAGCTGATGCCCGAGAAGCTGCGGTTCCTCAACGAGTACCGGTTGCTGATCTTCGGCCTCCTGCTGATCGTGATGATGCGGTTCCGGCCGGAGGGCCTGATCCCGAATCAGCGCCGCCAGCTCGAGTTCCACGAGGAGGACGAGGATCTGGTGGAGCGGATCGAGGAGCAGGTCGAGGAAACGGGCATCATCAAGGGGGCGGCGACATGACGAGCGTCCAGGCGTCGGCGGCAAGTCGGTCCGGGTCCGATGGTGCCCCGATCCTGGTGGCGGAGGACGTCACGATGCGGTTCGGCGGCCTGGTCGCCGTGGACTCGGTCAGCTTTCGAGTGAACAGCGGCGAGATCATGGGCCTGATCGGGCCGAACGGCGCCGGCAAGACGACGTTCTTCAACTGCCTGACCGGTCTCTATCAGCCGACGTCGGGCCGGGTGGTGTTCGACGGCAACGTGCTTCCGCCGAAGCCCGGGAAGGTCGTCCGGGCGGGAATGGCCCGAACGTTCCAGAACATCCGTCTGTTCAGCAACATGACGGCGCTCGAGAACGTGATGGTCGGTCGGTACTGCCGCACGACGACCGGCCCGCTGACCTCCATCCTTCGCGGTCCCAAGTTCCGGCGGGACGAGGCAGCGACCACTGCGCGGGCCCAGGAACTACTGGATTTCGTCGGTCTGGGGCCGACTACCGACAATCTGGCACGCAATCTTCCCTATGGCGATCAGCGCCGGTTGGAGATCGCCCGCGCCCTGGCCACCGACCCCAAGTTGGTCCTGCTGGACGAGCCGACCGCCGGCATGAACCCGCAGGAGACCCGCCAGGCCGAGGACCTGATCTTCAGGATCCGTGACCTGGGACTAGCCGTCGTCGTGATCGAACACGACATGCGGTTCATCTTCAACCTCTGCGACCGGGTGCTCTGCCTCGTTCAGGGGCGGACATTGATCGAAGGCACGCCGGAGGAGGTCCAGTCCGACCCGCGCGTGATCGAGGCTTACATCGGAACCGGTCCGACCGAGTCGGACGACGAGACGGAGAACGACGAGACGGAGAACGAGACGGCGAACGGCGCAGCGGACCCGGAGACCCGACGATGATGCTCGAGGTCAAGGATCTGCACGTCGCGTACGGCCGGGTCCGGGCGGTGAAGGGCATCAGCTTCGCCGTCGACGAAGGCCAGGTGGTCACCCTGGTCGGCACCAACGGAGCCGGCAAGACCACGACGCTGAAGACCATCTCGGGCCTTCTTCAACCGGAGTCGGGCGAGATCTGGTTCGACGGCAAGCGAATCGACGGAACGCCAGCACACGAGGTCGTCACCCGCGGCCTGGCCCACTCGCCGGAGGGCCGCCGCATCTTCCCACGGCTCACGGTCGAGGAGAATCTGATGCTCGGAGCCTTCGCGCGGAAGGACCGGGCGGGCGTGAGCAAGGACCTGAATCGTGCGTTCGATCTCTTCCCGATCCTGCGGGAGCGTCGCGCCCAGCCGGCAGGAACCTTCTCCGGCGGCGAACAGCAGATGCTCGCCATCGGCCGGGCCATGATGAGCAAGCCCAAGTTGCTGATGCTGGACGAACCGTCGATGGGCCTGTCGCCCCTGATGATGCAGCGCATCATGAGCACGATCAAGGAGCTCCAGGCAGAGGGCGTGACGATCCTCTTGGTCGAGCAGAACGCTCAGGCGGCCCTGTCGCTGGCAGATCACGGCTACGTGCTGGAAGTCGGCAAGATCGTTCTGGACGGCACCGGCCGGGCCCTGCTCACCGACGAGAACGTCCGAAAGGCCTATCTCGGGGAGGACTGAGCATCGGCGCTCGGTGCCGACTGGCCACCTCACCGATGTCGCGCCTTAGAGTGGCGTGGTGGTGCGAAGCGGCCTTCGAGCCCGGGTCGTCGCTGGTCACGTCGCTGTCCTGGTCCTGGGACTGCTGGCCAGCACCGGTGCCTGCAGCGTCGTGCCGCGACCGCCCGCACTCAGTTCTTCCGCACCCAGCTCCGCCGCTACCGGCGACGTAGCGCTGCCGCTGGAGGGGTGGACCCGATGGCCGCTCCCGGGGTCGATGGCGGCGTCGAGCCTTGCCCTGGTCGGGCCGAACCTCGTGGTCGGCGGCCACGTCGGCACCGGAGACGATCGGACGCCGGCGTTGGTCTACGGCGCGGCGACTGACCCACACTTCACCTCCGCCGACGTACGAGCGCGAAGCCCTTATGGCAAGGTCGCCGACTTCGTCTCATTGGCCACCGACGGTTCATCGATCGTCGCGCTCGGAGCGGCTCACGGAGGCGCCCATGCCAACTCGCGGTGGACGATCTGGTCGGGCACCCCGCGAAGGGTCATCGATCGCCCACAGATCTTCTACGCTTTCGGTGGTCAGGAGGCGGGCGACCTGATCGACGTTGCCTGGGACGATCGCGGCCCGATGATCGTCGGCTCGTGGCTCGGGAAGCACGGTCTGGACGGACGAATCTGGCGGGTGGAAGGGGAGACCTGGTCACGGGCGGCGCCGATCCCGTCTCTGGTCAACACCGTCGCCCGGCAAATGGGTCCTCGGGTTGCCGAGTCACGAGGTAGCGCCACGGTGATCAGCGGATCAGTCGTCGAGCTGGCCGGCGGTGTCCGCCAGTCGGCTGCGATCTGGCGCGGATCGGGAGCCCGATGGAGCCTCATCGTGCTGCCCGATCCCGGCCGCCGGAGCGAGGCCTGGTCCACCGACTGCGCCGCCGGCTGTACGACGCTCGGGTCCCGTGACGGGGCGGTCGCGGTCTGGGAGGACGACACGCGTGCGCGGGTGCCGGACGTGACGGTGGACGACCACGACAACGGGGTGCTGCTGCTCGGTGGCGATCGTACGCTCGCCGTGCTGAGCTCGGCCGGCAAGGGACGACTGCTGGTCGGCCGGGCCGGGGACTGGCGTGCCTACACCGCCCCGGACGGGGTGGTCAGGTCGGCGCTGCTGGTCGGCTCCAGGCTGTACCTGGTCACCGACGACAGTGGCGGCGCGCTGTGGTCCCGAGACCTTTCCGACATCCTGGCACGCTGATCCGCACCAGCGACGTGATCCACGTTGCACGGGCGCAGCCAACTTCGCGCTGGTACGGCCCCTTCGCGCGAGCAGCTGCTACCTCGCGCCACTTCCCGCACGCGCGAAGTAGCGCTTTCCCGCGAAGTGCGGGAGCGGACCGCTGGATCGGCTCCGATCTGGTCGCGGTGGCGTCGTTGTGCGCCCGTGGGTCGCACACGGCGTCGTTTTCGCTGCCGTACTGGCCGTTGTGCGTCCATGGGTCGCAAACGGCGTCGATTTCCGGCGTACGGCGGCCGTTGTGCGTCCATGGGTCGCAAACGTGTGCGGCGTACGAGCTGCGCGACTCGGCCGGTCGAACCCTCGGTCCGAGGAGAAGTCGTACCCAGTGGTCCGCCTTTGGCGCTCCACGCAGGAACCTGCCGGGCTCAGCGACCACTAGGTACGGGTTTTCCCGATCGAGCGCACCTGCGACTCTCGTCCCCGCAGCCCCAGTACCGGCCGACGATGCTCCGCGCCCGTCAGGACCGGGTCGCAAGCGGACTGGGTCGGCGGTTCGAGGCGCAGGATCGAGTTCGAGGTGAGCAGCACTCCATCGGCGTCGGACACCCAGGTAAGCGGCGGTATCTCCTCGAAGGCTTCGGTGTCATGATCTAGCCGCGGTTCGGCCGATAGGACCCAGACCGGGCCACCGTTCGGGCCGCACATCGAGACCACCCCTGCGCCGCCGAGGGAATCGCCTGCCTCGGCAGCACGCTGGAGGACGGGCCCAACGGCACTCAACCATCGCACCAGATCGGCCATCTCGTCCTCCTTGTGGTCCCTGGCGGTTCGCCGCCCTCCGACTCGCCTGGCTCGACGCTACGAGTCGGACGACCCTCTCGGCATCGGCAGATCTGCCGGTTTCGGCCAGGGTCTGCACGAATGTGCGATGCCGCGGTCGGTGTGACGGGCCAGAATGCCGATGGGGGCAGGAGGCTTGGCATGGGCGATCGCGAGTTCGTCTCGGACGGTCTTCCGACGTACCTGACCCGCTTCGTCGGCCGCCGCGAGGAGCTGGCACAACTGTCTGCCGCGCTGACCGGGGGATCGCAACTGGTCACCATCAGCGCGATGGGGGGATCGGGAAAGACCAGGCTGGCGCTGGAGTGCGCGCGCGAGCTCGCCGGTGCTGACTCCGGGGCATTTCCCGACGGGGTCTTTTGGGTCTCGCTGAGCGCCGTCACCCAGCCGTCGATGCTGTCGAGGCTGCTGGCCGTTGCCTTGTCACCCTCCGAGAACTCCGGCGAGTCGTTGAACGGGGCGCTCGCCCGCTTGGCCCGAGCGCAGGCTCTGGTGGTCCTGGACAGCTGTGAGCAGCTCGCCGAAGGCTGCACGCCGCTCGTCGAGCAGGTTCTCGCAGCCTGTCCCGGAGTCGTCGTGCTGGCGACCAGTCGAACCGTTGTGGGATCCGAGCTGGAGCAGGTGATCCGGCTGGCCCCACTCGCCGGCGAGGCCGTCGACCTCTTCATCGACCGCGCCGCTCGGGTCGCGCCGGTCTATCTGGCGATCGAGCCGAACACGGCGATGATCGACGAGATCTGTTCGATGCTGAACGGGATGCCGCTGGCGATCGAGCTGGCGGCAGGATGGATCCGAGTTCTCTCCGCACAGGATCTCCGCGACGAGATCCGGCGCAACCTGGACATCCTCTCCACGACCGACCCGGAAGTCGACGAGAGGCACCGGAGCATGCGCGCCGTGCTGGACAGCTCCTGGCAGTGGCTCGGCGAGCAAGAACGCGTGGTGCTTGCTCGGTTGGGTGTGTTCATCGCCGGGTTCACTCGGGAGGCGGCCCGCTCCGTTGCCGGCGCGGATCTGTCCATCCTTGCCTCGCTCACCGAGAAGTCCCTGGTCCAGCGGATACCGGCCGCGCTCGGCGGCACGCGATATCAGATCCACGAGCTGGTCCGGCTGGACGCGTGGGAGCGGCAGATCGCCCAGGACCGGTTGGCCGCCGAGGACGTACACGCTCGGCACTGCGACCACTTCCTCGCCCTGATCGAACGGACCGAGTCGACCTGGGAGCGGCCACAACCGGAGTGGTTCGACGCGATCCGAGCTGACCAGGCTGACATTCGTGCGGCTTTCATGTGGGCGTTGGACCGCGGAGACGCCGAGCGGGCACTGCGGATGGTTGCCGGACTCGCCGAATGCTGGGTCTACCTGTCATCGCCGCGGGCCCCGGCGGAACTGTTGGAGCACACGCTCGAGCTCTCGGTTGACGTCTCGTCGCCCGTCGCCGTCAGAGCCCGTGGCCGGACGCTGGTCGTGGCCGGCTACAAGGCTCTCTCGGACTCGCGGTTCGATCAGGCGTTCGAGCGGTTCGCCGAAGGCATCGCATGGTTCGAGCAGCTGGACGATCGGGTTGCGCTGAGTTGGGCACTCCGCGGTTACGCTCACGCTCTGCTGCTGACCCGTGACTGTCGCTCGGCCAGGCTGTATGTCGAGCGGAGCTTGGCGCTCAGCCACGACGGAGGTGACCGTGCGGGCACCGCCTGGTGCCTCCACGATCTGGGAGAGATCGCGATGGCGGCAGGCGACCTGGCGCGGTGCGGGAGCTACCTGCAGGACGCGCTCGGGCAGTTCGAGCGGCTGCGGATGCCGGTCGGCGTGTATCGCTCGCGTCTGCTGCTCGGGCATCTGCATCTGCAAGCGGGCGAGCCGGATCGTGCACTGGACTGGTTCCGGTTGGGGTTCGAGCTCCGCCGCGAGATCTACTTTCGGCTGCACTTTTCGAGCCTGCTCGAGGGTCTCGGCACCGTGGCTGCCGAGCTGAATGCAGCCGAGCTGGCGGCGCGGCTGTTCGGCGCAGCCTCGTCGTCGCGTCGCGAGTGCGGATACGACAGGTACCCTCACCTCGAGCAGTCCTATCAACTCGGCCAGGCCACCTCCCACCGCCGCCTGGGTGCGCACGTCTGGCAGCTGCACTACGCCGTTGGCGACCAGATGAGCATTCTCGAAGCGGTGCGGCTCTGTGGCGAGGCCATCGAGGAGCTGCTCTCGACAGTCAGACATCAGGGCGCCGGACTGACCGAACGTGAGCTCGATGTCATGCGGCTGCTGGCGGTAGGGCTCAGCAACGACGACATCGCGCGCAGGCTGGTGATCAGCCCCCGCACGGTTCACACGCACATTCGGTCGATCTTCGGCAAACTCGGGGTATCCAGCAGGACTGCGGCCGCGCACGAGGCTGCCAGGCTGAACCTCGTCTAGGCGCGTCTTAGGCGAAGCCGGTTATCACCTTGCTCAGCTGCTGCAGGGCCATTCCATCGGTCGTCGAGAAGTCCTTGGCCTTGGGGTCGGACTTGCTGGTCAGAAAGGCGTACTGCACGCTGCTCAGCACACGGCCATGTCGCGCGATCACGTACTGCCGCGCGTAGGCGAGCTTGGCATGCTGCTTGTCGTAGTAGATCCGCTCTGTGTAGCGCCAGGTTTCCTCGGTACCGGCGAGCGCCGTGCTGTCCGCAGGTGTCAGCACCACGGACAACTTCGATCGGTCCGTATAGCTCCGGCAGTCGTGGAGAACCTTCGGCAGCGCCTTGCGGTAGGCATCGACGGCGGCCTGGTCGGGGTAGGTCCACACCGAGAAGACACCGATCGCGGCGCCCGCCTCCTTCCCTGCGGTGAACTGTGCGCTGGTGCTGGCCAACGGCGCGATGCTCGCATCGGTGTTCGGCCGGCCCGGGCAGGCCTCCCCCTTCGTTCCGACGCTGTTCACCGCCTTTACGGCGACCCAAGGCTTCCCGAGCTCAGCTGCGGTGATCAGAGCTTGCTTGGCTCGGTCCAGATCATCCGCTTTGTCCGGTTGGGGCGTTGGTAGCGGGCTCGGCGCTGTCGAGGTCGATGATGGCGCCGGCTGGGTCGTCGGAACACCCGGCGTGCAGGCCGCCACGCCCATCGTCAACAGGCCCGCGGCGACCAACGCCGGCCCTCGCCGTGCCCACTGCGACACCCTCGTCTGCAACGCCATCGATCCCCCCGAATACGAAAGCTGTGAATGGAGTCTGTCATGTCTTCGGCGCTGGCGAGGCGGATCGGGACGACTGGGGTGAGCGCGGCTGCGGCTGCTCGGTGTCGGAGGTCGCGGATAGAGTCTCACCCGTGCCGACCGCGAAGCCGAAGCCGCCCGAGCAGGCTGTTTCCAGCCGACCCAAGCTGCTGCTGATCGACGGCCACTCGATCGCGTACCGGGCGTTCTTCGCGCTCCCGGTGGAGAACTTCTCGACCCAGACCGGCCAGCACACCAACGGCGTCTTCGGCTTCACCTCGATGCTGATCAACGTGCTGCGCGACGAGCAGCCGACCCACGTCGGCGTGGCCTTCGACGTGTCCCGGCAGACCTTCCGGGCCGAGGTCTACCCCGAGTACAAGGCGAACCGGTCGAAGACGCCCGACGAGTTCCGCGGCCAGCTCGACCTTGTCAAGGAGGTGCTCGAGGCGCTCAACATCGTGCACGTGCAGAAGGAGGGCTTCGAGGCCGACGACGTGATCGGCACGTTGGCCACCCAGGCCGAGCAGGCTGGCTTCGACGTGCTGATCTGCACCGGCGACCGGGACGCCTTCCAGCTCGTGACCGAGCACGTGACCGTGCTCTACCCGCGGAAGGGGGTGTCCGACCTCGGCCGGATGACTCCGGCGGCCGTGGAGGAGAAGTACTTCACCGCCCCGGCGCGCTATCCCGAGCTGGCAGCCCTGGTCGGGGAGACCAGCGACAACCTGCCGGGCGTGCCCGGCGTCGGTCCGAAGACCGCAGCCAAGTGGTTGGAGACCTACGACGGCCTGGAGAATCTCGTCGCCCACGCCGGCGAGCTCAAGGGCAAGGCGGCCGAGGCGTTCCAGGCACGCACCGAGGACGTGCTGCGGAACCGGCGGATCAACGCGCTGATCCGCGACCTCGACCTTCCGGTGACCGTGCACGACATGGAGCGTCGCGCCTGGAACCGCGAAGCGACCCACACCCTGTTCGACGGGCTGGAGTTTCGGGTGCTCCGCGATCGGCTGCTCGAGGCGCTGCCGACCGAGGAGCTCGAACCCGAGGGCGGCTTCGAGCTGAGCGGACTGGTGCTCGAACCCGGCGAGGTGCGCAGCTGGCTGGCCGAGCACACCTCCAAGGCGGTGGAGACCGAGGTCGGGGCCGTCTCCAACCGCGCGGGCGTGGACGTCGTCGGGCACTGGGGCTCGGGTGCCGGCGACCTGCGGGCATTTGCCATCGCCGCGGCGGATGGGGCGGCGGCGTACATCGATGTCACCGAGGTCTCGCCGGATGACGACGATGCACTGGCCGGCTGGCTGGCCGACCCCGGCCACTCCAAGGCGATGCACGACGCCAAGGGACCGCTGCTGGCGCTGTGGTCCCGCGGGTGGGACCTGGGCGGACTGACCTCGGACACCCAGCTGGCGGCGTACCTGAACAAGCCCGACCAGCGGACGTACGATCTCGCCGACCTCACGCTGCGCCATCTCAAGCGCGAGCTCAAGGTCGAGGGCGCCGCCTCCGCCGCCGACGCCGGAAGCGAGGCCGACGACCAGCTGGCCCTCGACTTCGGTGACGACGACTCCGGCACCGCGGTCGCAGCGCAGGCGTCGATGGTGCGCGCCCGAGCCGTGATCGACCTCGCCGACGCCCTCGACGCCGAGGTGGCCGAGCACGGCGGCACCGAGCTGCTCTACGGTGTCGAGCTCCCCCTGCAGCGCACCCTGGCTCGGATGGAACAGACCGGAGTCGCGGTCGATCTCGGCCATCTGCACGCGCTGGAGTCGGAATTCGGGGCGACGGTCAACGCTGCCGCCGAGGAGGCCTATCGGGTGCTCGGCAAGCAGATCAACCTCGGCTCACCCAAGCAGCTGCAGGTGGTGCTGTTCGATGAGCTCGGCATGCCGAAGACCCGGCGCACCCGGACCGGATACACCACCGATGCCGAGGCACTCCAGCAGCTGTACATCAAGACCGAGCACCCGTTCCTGGCCCAGATGCTGATCCATCGCGACGCGATCCGGCTCAAGCAGACCGTCGAGGGTCTGCTCAAGTCGGTCGCCGACGACGGGCGGATCCACACGACGTACGTCCAGACGATCGCCGCCACCGGCCGGCTGTCCAGCACCGACCCCAACCTGCAGAACATCCCGATCCGGACCGAGGAGGGCCGCCGGATCCGACAGGCGTTCGTCGTCGGAGACGGGTTCGAGTCGTTGATGAGCGCGGACTACAGCCAGATCGAGATGCGGATCATGGCCCACGCCAGCGAGGACGCGAGCCTGATCGAGGCGTTCAAGTCGGGGATGGACTTCCACACCGTCACCGCGTCCCGGGTGTTCGGGGTCGCACCTGAGGCCGTGTCGCCAGGCGAGCGGGCGAAGATCAAGGCGATGAACTACGGGTTGGCGTACGGGCTGAGTGCGTTCGGTCTGAGCCAGCAGCTCGCCATCGACACGTCCGAGGCCAAGGCCTTGATGGATGAGTACTTCGAGCGGTTCGGCGGGGTGCGGGAGTACCTGCGAGGACTCGTCGCGGAGGCGCGCAAGACGGAGTTCACCGAGACGCTGCTCGGCCGTCGGCGCTACCTGCCGGACCTGATGAGCGACAACCGCCAGCGGCGCGAGATGGCCGAGCGGATGGCCCTCAACGCGCCGATCCAGGGGTCGGCGGCCGACATCATCAAGGTCGCGATGCTGGACGTGGAGAAGGCGCTCGACGACGCCGGGATGCGCAGCCGGATGCTGCTCCAGGTGCACGACGAGCTCGTCTTCGAGATCGCACCGGGGGAGCAGGAGACGTTGACCAGTTTGGTCAGGGAGAAGATGGGGCACGCGGTCGAGCTGGCGGTCCCGCTGGACGTGTCGGTCGGCGTCGGGCGCTCCTGGCACGACGCGGCGCACTGAGCCCGGGTCACTGCTCCGGATCGCTTAGGTGGGGATGGGTGCGCTGCTGCTCGTGGGCTAAGGGCGATCTCGGCAGTTCCGGGGAAGGCTGCGGGTGAGACGAATCGAGTTGATCGGCGTCCAGTTCCACGTGACGAATCCAGGCCCGCTGTAGTGGAGGCACGAACCCTCGCCGTTGTAGCCTTCGTAGGCGACGAGATATGCGTCACCCCACTGGTTGTTGAACGCGACGTGGCGGCCGTAGACGCCTTTGAGGTTGTACACCTTGTAGTCGAACCACGTGTGCGACGGCTTGGTATGTGCCGAGTCTGAGCCCGGGTAGAGACAGACATCGCCGCGTGAGCATCCATAGCCGGCTGGGTCGGTCCCTGGTTGAGATGTCGATGGAGAGCCTGAAGGCGGCGGCGACGATCGGCGGCCAGTCGATGGGGGAGGAGCAGTCGATGGGAGAGCAGTCGATTGTGGAGGGGCGGCGGTCGCCGAGGGGCGCTCGGTCCCAGGTGCGGTGGGTGAGGTTGGCGCTGGCGACGCCTGCAGCGGGCTCATGCTGATGCTCTGTTGGCCGGACGTCTCAGCCGAGGACGACTCGGCAGGCGATGGAGGGTTGCTCGGGAGATTCGCGACCACCGCGGCGAAGACGCCGGTGGCGACGGCCGCCGCGCTGAGCCCGATGAGGCGTGGCCGCCAGTGAGGAGGTCCCAGCCCCTCGGCCGAGTCGGCTTGCCAACGAGACGCGATGCTGATCGTAAAGGCGGCAAATGCCGCATAGAAGAGGAGGTACAGGACTGCGGTTGCCACCCGGGAGCTCGGTGATCGGGCGACGATGATCCAGCTGATTCCCAACAGTCCGACGACCGACGCAACGCCGACCACCGTGCGGAACACAACTGGAGTATTGCATCGACCAAGAGAAGAATCTCGAGCCGTCGCATGCAATGTTGCGGGCCGCTGAGGAGGCATGAGCCCTTCGGCGTACCGAGCGATGTCCCCTTCTCTGCGCGCTGCGCCCGACGTACAGTCGACCTGGCGCGCAGGGCGCCACCGGTCCGCGGACAGGGCACAGCCCACCTGAGCACTGCGATCTGTCGAAACCACCTCTTTCGCCCCGACGCGCGGACACCGGGACTGCCGCGAAGGAGGCTGCCATGCCCGACCCGTCCGCACCCGATCCTGCTGGGCCCGATCCGGCCTCGAGGCGTGGACCTGCCGCGCGTTGGTCCCTTCCGGACCGGCCCAGCCTCGAACATCTGCGTAAGCAGGCCAAGCAGCTCCATCACGCGGTCGATGTGGGTGAGCCGGTTGCTGCCGAGCTCGTCGCGACCTACGATCCTGGACCCGGCGGTGTGCCGCTGGCCCGCGCGCAACGGGTTCTTGCCAGGGCGTACGGCTTCAACGGCTGGTCCCACCTGCTGCGTCACCTCGACGTCATCGCGACCTGGACGCGCGAGATGGATCCCGTGCACTCCGACGACGACCGAGTGGATGCGTTTCTCCGCCTCGCCTGTCTGAGCTATACGACGCCGTACGCAGCCGACAGTGCCCGCACCCAGTTGCAGGACGAGCCGTCCTTGGCCGACGCGACCGCAGCGACCTTGGCCGCCTGCAGCCGCGCGGAGGCGTTGGCCGAGTTCCTCGCCCGGGATCCCGCAGCGGCGCTGCGCGAATCGGGGCCGCACCGCTGGCCTCCACTGCTCTACCTGTGCTACTCGCGACTGGACCGTGGTGACCCGATCGCCACCCTGCGCGTCCTGCTGGCTGCCGGAGCCGACCCTGACAGTGGATTCTTGTGGCAGGGTCTGCCGTCTCCGTTCACCGCCCTGACCGGGGTGCTCGGCGGAGGAGAGCGAGACGAGCCGCCGCACCGCCACGCCGTCGTACTGGCCACGATGCTGCTGGACGCTGGTGCCGACCCGAACGACAACCAGGCCTTCTACAACCGGCAGTTCCGGCCGGACGACACTCATCTGCCACCGCTCCTCGGGCACGGCGCCGGTCGCCAGCACCCGTCGGTGTGGCGTGACCGGCTCGGCGACGCCTACCCGTCCCCGGCCCAGATGGTGGGCGAGCACCTGAGAACCGCCGCCGAGAGGGGCTTCACCGCCCGGGTCGCGACGCTGCTCGCTCACGGCGTCGACCCGAACACGCGGGGATACCACCCGATCCTCGGTGACTCGACGGCGTACGAGATCGCCGTCCGCAACGGGCACACCGCAGCCGCCGCACTGCTGGCCGGGGCCGGTGGGCACAGCGACCGCGTGCAGCTTCCGACCCGCCTCGACCACGCGGACCCGGCACCCGACTGAGGAGTTCGCCCCACGTACGTGGATCTGCCCCAGCTGCAGCAGGGGCAGATCCACCTAGCCGGGGCGAACTTGCGCCATGAGCGATCTCCACCCGTCTGGTCGGGGATCTCCACCCGGATCTCCATCCGCGGGTGGTGGGTTGTCGGAGGTCTTTCTCGAAGACTGTGAGGAGTACCTGATCACAACTCCGGTCGTCGGACGACCGGGCCGGGAGAAAGCTTCGCCATGGACCAGCACACCGTCGAGACCATCGTCATCGGCCTCGCGATCATCGCCTTCATCACCTACCGACTGAGCCAGTGGCAGTCGGTCCGACCTTCCAGGCTGATCCGGATGCCGCTGATCCTCGGCGTCGTCGGCCTGATCAGCCTCGCGGGCTCGGGTCCGCAGCTGCTGCACCAACACATCACGGTGCTGGACATCGCTCTGCTCGGTGCCGAGCTGACGATCGGTGTCGTCGCCGGCTGGTTGATCGGCCGGCTCACCGAGATCCGGACGTTCGCCGACGGCACCAAGTCCAAGCTCGTGCCGGCCGGCATCGCGGTCTGGCTCGGATTCATCGCCCTCCGGATCGGGTTCGGGGTGGCCGCCGCGTTGCTGGGCGCCTCACTCGCGGCGATGCCCGGCGCGACCCTGATCGTGATCGCGGTGATCAAGGGCGTCCAAGGTCTGATGGTGCACAGCCGAGTGGTCCGGCATCTCGCGGCGGACCGACCGTCGACGTACGTCGACAGCCTGCGCTGAGCATGCGGCCTGCGCTCCCGTGCGGACCCGGCGGCGTCGCCCAGGAGTGCCGCGTAGCATCGCTGCGATGAGCTGGACCGATGCGATCGAGGATCGCTGGGGTGGCCGCAGCGGGACGATCCGTCTCGCCCTGCGACTGATCGGGCTCGGCTTCTTCGGCTATTTGCTGATCACCTCCGGTGCGTTCACCGGACCGCTGTGGGTCGCCGTCG
Organism: uncultured Actinomycetota bacterium; assembly: GCA_963797165.1. Lineage (GTDB taxonomy): Bacteria > Actinomycetota > Actinomycetes > Propionibacteriales > Propionibacteriaceae > Microlunatus. The sequence continues at coordinate 2,112,144 of CAWCOM010000001.1, read as the reverse complement.
GCACCGGGGCGGCGATCGCGATAGCGCTGGTTCTGCTGCTGATGCGGGCGTGGCGGCCCTTCGACCGGTGGGCGCTGGTGCTGACCACCGCGCTGATGGGCCTCGGCGTCGTGCTGAATCCGTCCATCGACTATCTCGGCAGCGTCTTCTTCGTGATCGGCGGGATCATCCTGGTCGGCCAGCCCGAGGTGCCGGTCCGGCTGGGTGTCTCGATCACCGCCGTGCTGTCGATCGGACTCGTGATTCGTGCCGTGGCTGCGAATTCCGAGTGGACGGTGCTGCTGAGCACCCTGTTCGGCGCCGTCGCAGTGGTGCTGTTCGGTGCGAACCGGCGGCAGCGCGTACTGCGGCTGCGGGAGACCGCGCGGGCCACCGAGCTGGAGCAGCGCAGCCGGATCGCAGCTGATCTGCACGACGTTCTGGCGCACTCACTGGGCGGCCTGGTCGTCCAGCTCGACGCGGCCAGCGCCGAGCTGGAAAAGGGGCAGACGGCGGAGGCGGCCACCCGGATCTTGCTGTCCAGGCAGCTCGCCGTCGACGGCCTGCGCGAGGCGCGGACCGCCGTGGAGGAGCTGAGGACCGGTGCCGAGCGAGTTGTCGCCGACGCCCCGACCGATCTCGTCGACGCCGTGGAGCGAGTCGTCCGGGGTCCGGTCGGTCTGCAGCTGGCTGCCGAGCTGGATGTGGTCGGCGACCCGCGTCCCGTCAGCGCGGCCACCGCCCACGCGCTGACCACCACGACCCGCGAGGCCTTGACCAACGCCACCAAGCACGCTCCGGGTGCCGCGGTATCGGTCACCCTGATCTTCGCCCCGATGAATCTCCGGCTGGAGATCGTCAACGGGCTCGTCGCGCTGGACGGCGGAGCCGCCGAGCTGGCCGAGACCGGTGGGGGATCCGGTCTGGCAGGGTGTCGAGAGCGGCTGAGAAGCGTGGGCGGCCGACTGGAGGCCGGACCTGAGGGGCAGCGCTGGGTGGTGTCCGCGCAGTGCCCGACGCCGGCCTCAGGGGAGACCGACGCGGTGCGGGGCCCTAGCGCGGTGGGGGACTCGGCGACCATGGCGGGCGACGGGCCCTGGGCGCGCGGGGAGCTTCGCCGGTGAGCGCGCCCATCACCGTTCTGGTGGCCGACGACCAGAGCATCGTCCGCGACGGGCTGGTCACGGTGTTGTCCCTGCTCGACGACGTGGACGTGGTCGGATCGGCGGCGAACGGGCGGCAGGCGCTCGAGCTGAGCCTTCGGCTGCGGCCCGACGTGGTGCTGATGGACCTGCGGATGCCGGAGCTGGACGGCGCCGACGCGACCGCAGCGCTCCTGGCCGAGCTTCCTTCGACTTCGGTGCTGGTGCTGACGACGTACGCCGACGACGCCTCGATCAGCCGGGCCCTGCGTGCCGGTGCCCGAGGCTACCTCACCAAGGACGCGTCCCGGGAGGACATCGCCGTGGCGATCCGGGCGGTCGCGCGTGGCCAGGCCACCTTCGATCCCGCCGTTTCGGCCCGGCTGATCGCCGGTCTGGCCGGCCCCCCGTCCCCGCCCGAGGCGTCGCCGGCCTCGCCTGCCTCAGCCAGGCCCTCCGACCCCCGCCTCGCGGGGCTGACCCGCCGTGAGCAGGAGGTGCTCAGACTGATCGGCGACGGGCTGACCAACACCGAGATCGCCGATCAGCTGTTCGTCAGCACCTCCACTGTGAAGACCCACATCAACAACCTGTTCGCCAAGCTCCAGCTCCGCGATCGTACGCACGCCGTGCGCCTGGCCGGCGAGCTGTTCAGGCCCTGACAGCGCGCAGCGAGCGAGACAAATTCCTCGCGAGCGTCGGGTAGCGAAGCGCCGGCTTTGTCTGGACGAGTGAACGCGTAGCCGCTGAGGGACTGCGGCAGCGGCAGTGGACGTTTGCGGTTGCGCGTGAGTGAGGAAGACAGAGTCTGTTGGCGCGGAGCGGGCGCGAGCGAGACAAATTCCTCGCGAGCGTCGGGTAGCGTAGCGCCGGCTCTGTCTGGACGAGTGAAGGCGCAGCCGCTGAGGCACTGCGGCAGCGGCAGTGGACGTTTGCGGTTGCGCGTGAGTGAGGAAGACAGAGTCTGTTGGCGCGGAGCGGGCGCGAGCGAGACAAAATTGACCACCGTTCTCAGGCGCGGGTAGTCTGGACTGTCGCTGTGGCCTGCGCGACTCCAGACGGAGTGGGTCACGCTCGTACGGGTCGGTTTCTCGAAGCAGTTCTGGTTTGTACGGATCGGGCTGCAGCACGCCGTCAAACGAGTCCACCCATATCGGAGCCCTACTACATGACCTCATCTCTCGAGGCACCACCCCAGGTCGCGTTCGACGACCTCGGTTCGCCGGAAGCCTTCATGGAGGCGATCGACGCAACAATCAAGTACTTCAACGACGGTGACATCGTCACCGGCACGGTCGTCAAGATCGACCGCGACGAGGTGCTGCTCGACATCGGTTACAAGACCGAAGGCGTGATTCCCTCCAAGGAACTCTCCATCAAGCACGACGTCGACCCCTTCGAGGTGGTCAGCGTCGGTGACGAGATCGAGGCTCTCGTCCAGCAGAAGGAGGACAAAGAGGGTCGACTGATCCTGTCCAAGAAGCGGGCTCAGTACGAGCGCGCTTGGGGCACGATCGAGAAGATCAAGGAAGAGGACGGCGTCGTCACCGGTTCGGTGATCGAGGTCGTCAAGGGCGGTCTGATCATCGACATCGGGCTGCGCGGCTTCCTCCCGGCATCCCTGGTCGAGATGCGTCGCGTCCGCGACCTCCAGCCGTACGTCGGCCAGGAGCTCGAGGCCAAGATCATCGAGCTCGACAAGAACCGCAACAATGTGGTGCTGTCCCGCCGGGCATGGCTGGAGCAGACCCAGTCCGAGGTCCGCCAGAACTTCCTCACCCAGCTCCAGAAGGGCCAGATCCGCAAGGGTGTCGTGTCTTCCATCGTCAACTTCGGTGCCTTCGTGGACCTCGGTGGCGTGGACGGCCTGGTGCACGTCTCCGAACTGTCCTGGAAGCACATCGACCACCCCTCGGAGGTCGTCGAGGTCGGCCAGGAGGTCACCGTCGAGGTGCTCGACGTCGACCTGGATCGCGAGCGTGTCTCGCTGTCGCTGAAGGCGACCCAGGAGGATCCGTGGCAGGCCTTTGCCCGGACCCACCAGATCGGTCAGATCGTGCCGGGCAAGGTCACCAAGCTGGTGCCGTTCGGCGCGTTCGTCCGCGTCGAGGAGGGCATCGAGGGCCTGGTGCACGTGTCCGAGCTGGCCGAGCGCCACGTCGAGATCCCGGAGCAGGTCGTCCAGGTCAACGACGACGTGCTGGTCAAGATCATCGACATCGACCTGGAGCGGCGCCGGATCTCGCTATCGCTGAAGCAGGCCAACGAGGGTGTCGACATCTCGGCGGAGGACTTCGATCCGACCCTGTACGGCATGGCGGCGTCCTACGACGATCAGGGCAACTACCTCTACCCCGAGGGCTTCGATCCGGAGACGGGCGAGTGGCTCGAGGGCTACGACGAGCAGCGGCACGCGTGGGAGCAGCAGTACGCCGAGGCGCACGCCCGCTGGGAGGCGCACAAGAAGCAGGTTGAGGAGGCCGAGCAGGCGGCGGGTGCCGCGGCGGCTCCGGCCAACTACTCGAGCTCCACCTCGAGCCCGAGCCCGAGCAGCGCTCCGTCGAGTGCGGCGCCGAGTTCTGCCCCGGCTGGCTCGCTGGCTTCGGACGAGGCGCTCCAGGCGCTTCGCGAGAAGCTCACCGGCGGCGGCGCGTAGTTTCGATCGTCGGCTGATCGTCAACGGCCCCGTCCAGCTCGTCTGGTCGGGGCCGTTCGACGTGGTCGGGCTGGGTGTGAGCCGCGACGCTAGCTCATGATCGGCTCGACCACCGATCCCTCGCCGGGCAGGCCGAGGTCCCTGATCTGCCCGTCCTGTCCTCGCCCGTGTGACCACTCTCGGAACTTCCTGAACGCAATCGGTATGCCTCGGGCGACGGACAGGTCGAGGGAGTCCATCACCTGCACGTGCACGTGTGGCTGGGTCGAGTTGCCGGAGTTCCCGCACTCGGCGACGCGCTGGGCGGTCCTCACCTGGTCGCCGACAGCCACCCGCAGCGTCCCGGCACGGAGATGTACCAGCGCGACGAAGCCGCTGCCGCTCCGCAGCTCGATGATCAGATAGTTGCCCGCGATCGCCGGAATGCCTTGCCGCAAGCGATTCTGCTGGCTCAACGCATATCCCAGCAGTCGCAGCTGAGATCGGCGAGCCGCATGGTCGACCTCCCCGTCGTGGACGTCGACGACCGTCCCGTCAGCCGGCGCCAACAGCGGGCGGGCGAAACCGAAGAACCGATCGGCCGGTTCGGTGGCAAGATACGTGCGCCAGTCTCGGCGGCGAGCGGTGCGATGACGACCGTCCACCGCGACGAAGTCGATGGCGTACGACTCGCCCAGCAGGTCGGTGCCGTGGCTCGGCACCCGGCGGGCCGGGCTGTTCTGTGCGAGCCAACGACCCTCGAACGGAAGGGCGAGCGCCACGGCTGCGATCTGCGTACGCCCGGTCGATGTCCGGTCCGTCATCGGCGCAGCCTAGCCGCCGTCGGGATCACCGGGTTCGTCCGACGTCGGTGGCACCAGACTGCTCGTCGTGCAGCCCCGCATCCACCGACGGTCCGACTACCCTGACTCGGTGACACGGGTGGGACTGACGGGCGGGATCGCGTCCGGCAAGAGCGCGGTCGCCGAGGAGCTGGCCGAACGCGGCGCGGTGATCATCGATGCCGATCTGCTGGCCCGGGAGGTCGTGGCACCCGGTACGGGGGCGCTGTCGGCGATCGAGGCCCGATTCGGTCCGGAGGTGATCGCCGGGGGTGGGCTCGATCGAGCGGCGATGGGCCGGATCGTGTTCGCCGATCCGGCTGCCCGCCGAGATCTCGAGGCGATCATCCATCCGGCCGTACGTGCTCGCGCGGCCGAGCTCGAGGCCGTTGCCGGCCATGACGCGATCGTCGTCCATGTCATCCCGCTGCTGGTCGAGACCGGGCAGCAGGACTCCTTCGACGTCGTGGTCGTGGTCGATGTCGATCCGGAGACGCAGATCGATCGGCTGCGTGAGCGCAATGGCTTCAGCCGCGCCGAGGCCGAGTCGCGGATCGCCGCTCAGGCGTCGCGGCAGGATCGGCTCGCGGCGGCCGACGTCGTGATCGACAACACCGGCTCCCGGGCGGAGCTGAGCGCCCGGGCCGAGCAGTTGTGGACACAGCTGCGGACGATCACCCCGGGCAAATGATCACCCGATTCCTCCGGTTCGCCAGCACCGTTGGATGACATACTGCGAACCTGACCAGGAGGTTTCCCGGCCGAGGAGGTTTGTGGTGCAGTGTCCACGTTGTCGATCGAATGTCCCCGAGGTCGCGCACTTCTGCCAGGTGTGCGGCCAGGACCTGAGATCGGATGATCAGTCCCGGCGGCGCTCCTTCGCGGCCAAACCGGACGAGCCGGTCGCGTCGTTCGCTCTGATCTCCTCGATCATGCCGCGGGGGACGGCGGGTCAGCAGCCGCAGACGTACCGGATCGCCCTGGGCATCGCAATGGTCGTAGCTCTGGTCGCGGCGATCTTCGGCGCGCTGCCGATCGCCGTGCTGGTCGCCGCGTTCGCGATTCCGATCGTCTACATCGTCTATCTCTACGACGTGAACATGTGGGAGGACGAGCCGCTGCCCGTTACGGCGCTGGCGTTCGGCCTCACGGGTCTGCTGGCGGCGCTGTTCACGGTGTTGTGGACCCACCTCGTCCCGCTGACCATCTCGTTGACCGACCTCGACGGCTTCGTGATCGGCACCCCGACCGTCGGTACGTTCTTGATCATCGCGCTGGTCGTCCCGATCGTCGGTGAGGCGATTCGCGAGATCGGTCCGCTGGTGCTGGCGAGTCGGCCTCAGTTCGACGACCTGATGGACGGTCTGACGTTCGGCGTGATCAGCGGAGTCGCGTACGCCTGCTTCGACACACTGGTCCGCCACTGGTCCCTGCTGACCGGTGGGATCGCCCTGGTGGACCCCGGGCACTGGGTCGCGCTGATCTTCCTCGAGGGCTTCGTCAAGCCGTTGATCATGGGCACGGCGACCGGCATTGCTTGTGCGGAGTTCTCCGGGCTCGGCAAGGGCTACGACGGGTTCACGCCGCGATACTTCGGCGGTCTGGTCTCCGCGATCCTGGCCAACGTGGCTTACCAGGCGGGTGGCTACCTGTTCTCCTTCGTCGGTTCGCCGACCCTGGGCACGACACTCCAGATCCTCTGGGGTCTGATCATTCTCGGCACGCTGCTGCTCCGGGTCAGAGTGGTGCTGCACACCGGTTTGATGGAGGCCGCTCTGGAGAAGGCGGCGCGCCACGGTGCGGCCGGTCCGGCTGGGGAGATCGAGTTCTGCGCACACTGCGAGATGCCTCTGGTCGAGAACGCCTCGTTCTGCAATGCCTGCGGCACCGCGGTCAGTGCTCAAGCCAAGGCGTCGAGACCCAAGGTCGCTGCACGAGTGGGGGCAACACCGGCGACCGGGGACGGGTCGGGTGCCTCGGTGGTCGTCGCCGGCGCTGCCGGCGCTGCCGGCGCTGACGGCCCGGACGGCCCGAGCGGCCCGGGCGGCTTCGCCCGCACCGAGGACACTGGCCCGGTCGATACTGGCCCGGTCGATACTGGCCCGGTCGATACTGGCCCGGTCGATACTGGCCCGATCGGGGCGCCGACGCCGAGCTCGCCGCAGCCGTCTCGGACCGAAAGCGGCGTCTACGACCAGCTGGCAGACGACCCGCGAGCGCCATCCGAGCCCCGTGGATCTGCGCCGCGGCCACCGGCGTCCGATCCGGACGAGGAGGGTCGGGCATGACTCAGAATCCTGGTCAGTGGAATCCGACCGGTCCGGGGTATCCGGCGCAGGGTGGTCAGCCGCCACAGCCGGGGCAACCCCAGGGCTATCCCCAGCAGGGCGGACAGCCGACGTACCCCCAGCAGGGTGGTCAGCCGACGTACCCCCAGCAGGGTGGTCAGCCGACGTACCCCCAGCAGGGTGGTCAGCCGACGTACCCGCAGCAGGGTGGTCAGCTGATGTACCCCCAGCAGGGTGGTCAGCCGACGTATTCGCAACAGGGGTACGCCCAGCAGGGAGGGTACGCACCACAAGGCGGTGTGCCACAGCAAGGTGGCTACGGCCAGCAGCCCGGCTACGGACAGGGTGCGTACGGGCAAACCGCGAATGTCGGCGGGACGGGGGCGTACGGCCAGCAACCACCCGGCTCCTACCAGTCGGGAGGTCGGCCGCCGACCAAGAAGAGTCCCGGGCTGATCATCGGGATCGTGGTCGCGGCGGTGGTGCTACTGGTCGCGGTTGGTGGCATCTTCATCGCGCTCAGTGGTGGCGGAAGTGACGAGCCGAGCTCGACGATCACCCCAGAGCAGCCGACTTCTCAGCCGAGCAGGCCGACTACCGAGCCGAGCGGGAAAACGAGTCAGCCGAGCAGTCCGTCGACGGCGCCCAGCCAACCGACCCAACCGACGGGCGACACGATCGACCTCGGGAACGGGATCGGTCTCACCCCTGCGGCGGGATGGTCGGTGCAGGATCAGTCCTCCGGCGTGGCATCGCTGACCAACGGCCAAGGCGTGTTCTACGGGCGGCAGATCAAGCTGGACAAGGGAACCAACCCAGCCCAGTTCTGCGACTCGTTCAACCGTGCGGCCCTGAAGTCGGCGAGCAACGCGAAGTTCGGGGACGCTCAGGCGGCCGACGTCGGATCACCCAAGCTCAGCGCCGCCACCTGCGGTGCGGCGTACACCGAGACCAGCGGCGACCAGTCGATGCAGGTGTTCGTCTCGAGCCTCGTCTCGGTGCGCAAGAGCGACGGCCTGACGGTTGTGGGCACCTTGCTGTTCGTCAAGAGCACCGACGCTCAGACCAAGACCGACGCCGGAACCATGCTGTCGAGCATGCTCACCACCCAGGTCTCCTGACCCACCCCCCGGCAAACCAGGCGCGAGCGCCTCTCGTGAGAGTCGGGTAGGCGCGCTGGTCTTCCGTAGTCGCGGCGAGGAAGGCAAACCCGTTGCGGCTGTCGTCCGCGAGGAGAGTAGGCCTTCCCAGCCGTGGCCACGGATGACCGGGCTCGAAGCGCCGGGCGCGAGCGAGAATGAAAACTGTCCGAGCGCGCACGTAGGCTCGCGGCTATGCGTCCGATCGAAGACCTCCAGCGCACCGTGGCACCCTTCCAGGTGGTCGCGGACTTCTCGCCGTCCGGCGACCAGCCGACCGCGATCGAGGACCTCGAGCGACGGGTGAACGGCGGCGAGCAGGACGTCGTGCTGCTCGGCGCCACCGGCACCGGCAAGACGGCCACCGTCGCCTGGCTGGCCGAGCGGCTGCAACGGCCGACGCTGGTCATGCAGCCGAACAAGACCCTCGCCGCGCAGTTCGCCAACGAGCTCCGGCAGTTCTTCCCGAACAATGCCGTGGAGTACTTCGTCTCCTACTACGACTACTACCAACCTGAGGCGTATGTTCCGCAGACCGACACCTACATCGAGAAGGACTCCTCGCTCAACGAGGAGGTCGAGCGACTCCGCCATTCCGCCACCAACTCGCTGTTGACCAGGCGCGACGTCATCGTGGTCGCCACGGTGTCGGCGATCTACGGACTCGGCACCCCGCAGGAGTACCTGGATCGGATGGTCCGGCTGAAGCTCGGTCAGGAGATCGACCGCGATGTCCTGCTGCGGCGGCTGGTCGGCATCCAGTACGCGCGCAACGACCTCGCCGGCACCCGCGGCACGTTCCGGGTGCGCGGCGACACCCTCGAGGTGTTCCCGATGTATGAGGAGCTCGCGGTCCGGATCGAGTTCTTCGGCGACGAGGTCGAGCACCTGTCGACCCTGCACCCGCTGACCGGTGAGGTGGTGACCGACGAGGACAAGGAGGTCTACCTCTTCCCGGCGAGCCACTACGTCGCCGGTCCGGAGCGGATGGAGCGGGCGATCGACGGGATCGAGGTCGAGCTGGGCGAGCGGCTGGCCGAGCTCGAGGCGGAGCATCGGTTGTTGGAGGCACAGCGACTGCGGATGCGCACCACGTACGACATCGAGATGATGCGCCAGATCGGCACCTGCTCCGGCATCGAGAACTACTCGCGGCACATCGACGGTCGCGGACCGGGCACGCCGCCGAACTGCCTGCTCGACTACTTCCCCGAGGACTTCTTGCTGGTCATCGACGAGTCGCACGTGACCGTTCCGCAGATCGGCGGGATGTACGAGGGAGACATGTCCCGCAAGCGGACGCTCGTCGAGCACGGGTTCCGGCTGCCCAGCGCGATGGACAACCGGCCCCTGCGGTTCGAGGAGTTCACCGAGCGGATCGGGCAGACGGTCTATCTGTCCGCAACCCCCGGAAACTACGAGCTGGCCAAGTCCGACGGCTATGTCGAGCAGCTGATCCGGCCCACCGGGCTGGTCGATCCGGAGGTCATCGTCAAGCCGACCCAGGGTCAGATCGACGATTTGATGAGCGAGATCAAGCAACGGACGGCCGTGAGCGAGCGGGTGCTCGTCACCACCCTGACCAAGAAGATGGCGGAGGACCTCACGGATTATCTACTCGAGAACGGGATCAAGACCCGTTACCTGCACTCCGAGGTCGACACGCTGCAGCGCATCGCCCTGTTGCGTGGCCTGCGGCTGGGTGAGTTCGACGTTCTGGTCGGCATCAACCTGCTCCGCGAAGGCCTCGACCTTCCCGAGGTCTCTCTGGTGGCGATCCTGGACGCCGACAAAGAGGGCTTCCTGCGGAGTGCGAAGAGTCTCATCCAGACGATCGGTCGGGCCGCCCGGAACGTGTCCGGGCAAGTCCACATGTATGCGGACTCGATCACCGACTCGATGGCTGCCGCGATCGACGAGACCAACCGTCGCCGGGAGAAGCAGGTCGCCTACAACACGGCGCACGGCGTCGACCCGCAGCCGTTGCGCAAGAAGATCGCCGACATCACCGACATGCTGGCCCGCGAGGACGCCGACACCGACGAGCTGCTCAGCACGCGGCAGCGCAAGGGCCGTTCGCCGGTCCCGAGCCTCGGCAACAAAGACATCGGAGCGCACGCCCGCGAGCTCGCCGGGATGCCGGCCGGCGATCTGGCCGATCTCGTCCAGCAGCTGACCGACCAGATGCACGCCGCTGCGGCCGATCTCCAGTTCGAGGTCGCCGCGCGGCTTCGTGACGAGATCTCGGAGCTGAAGAAGGAGCTGCGCCAGATGGTGGAGGCCAACCGCTGACCTGCCGGTGTCTGGTGCCTGAGCCTGCGAACGGCGAGTCGGGCTTCATGTGCCCTGAGCCTGTCGAGAGGCGAGCCCGGTTCAGGTGCCCTGAACCTGTCGAAGGGCAATGTGCTACTCGCGATTCGACTGGCTCAGCGCGTGTGCCGAACTGACGTCAAACCCAGCGCGCATCCGGCGTCGCGGCGAGGATCAGCCCAGCCGCTCGTGCAGATAGCACCAGCGCCATGCCTCGCCCGGCTCGAAGCTGCGCATGACGAGGTGCCCGTTGTCGCGGAAGTGGCGGGTGGCATGTTGTCCGACGGAGGAGTCGCAGCACCCGACGTTTCCGCAGGTCAGGCACATCCGCAGGTGGACGGTACGAGTTCCCTCGCGAACGCAGTCCTCGCAGACCTCGGACAGCGGCCGGGTGTCCGACGGCGCGCTCTGCAGGTCGTCGCACGGTCCCTCGTCGACGAGGGGCACCTCGACCGGCCCACCCTCGTCCAGCTGCTCAGACCGCTCGGTGGCGATGGTCAGCATCGACTCCTCGATGTCGAGGGAACCGAGCACCTCTTCGATCACGTCGTGGTCGACCGTTCCGGTGGACCGGATCCGGAGCACCTCGGCACGTTCGGCGTTGATCGTCAGCAGCCGCAGCCGTCGATACTCCTCGGCCGGCGTCTCGTCGTCGGAGCCGAGCCGTTCCCACAGCGCTTCCGGCCGCGCCGCGATCCGATCGCGGACCCGGTGGACCACGTCGGGGTCGTCGTCGGCGCTGATCTTGTCCAGCTCGGCCAACGCGGCGTTGCTCGCGGTCTGCAGGACGGTAGCTGCCTGCAGTGCGTCGGAGCGCGGATCGGGTCCGCGCAGACCGAGCCGACGGACGAGCACGGGCAGCGTCAGACCTTGGATCAGCAAGGTGCCGGCAACGACGATCATGGCGCCGAAAACGAGGACATCCCGGTTCTCGATCCGGCTCGGGATCAGCAGCGCCGTCGCCAGCGTGACGACACCCCGCAGACCCGCCCAGCCGAGCACGACCGTGTGCGACCACGGCAGACTCTGCGATCGGAACTTCGAGTCCCGCGGCAGCAGCCCGAACCGACCGCCGATCACCCAGAGCATCCGGATCACCATCACTCCGAGCAGCACCGCAACGCAGAACCAGGCGATCCGGCCCGCGCTGAGCTCGGACGTGGCGAGGTTCGCCACGATCAGGCGTGCCTGCAGACCGATCAGCAGGAAGACCGTGTTCTCCAGCAGGAACTGGATGGTGCTCCAGTTCACCCGCTCGCTGAGCCGCGACAGGCCGCTCTGGATGAGAGGTGACTTGTGGCCGAGGATGAGCCCGGCGACGACCACCGCGATCACGCCGGAGCCATGGAACTCGTGGTACTTGATCCCTTCGGCCGCTAGATAGGCCGCCCACGGCACCATGAACGAGATCGCCGTGTCGAACACCGGCTGCGTGATGTGCTTTCGGACGAGGGTGGCGAGCCAGGCGACGACGAAACCCGCGGCCGCGCCGCCGACCGCGGCGACGACGAAGCCGGCGGCGACGTCGAACGCACTCACGCTGGTGGCGATCGCGACCAGCCCGACGCGTACGCAGGTGATCGCGGTGGCGTCGTTCAGCAGGGACTCGCCCTCGAGGATCGTCACCAGTCGCCTCGGCAGACCGACCCGGCGGGCGATCGTGGTGGCGGCGACGGCGTCCGGCGGCGCAACCACCGCGCCGAACGCGAACGCGAGGGCGAACGGCACGGGCAGGATCAGCCAGGTGATCAGGCCGATCCCGAGGGCGGTCACGATGACGAGCAGGACCGAAAGGTAAGCGATCGATCGAACATTGGTCCGGAAGTCGATGATCGAGCTGCGGATCGCGGTCGCATAGAGCAGCGGCGGCAGAAAACCGATCAGGACGATGTCGGTGTTGAGCGACGGCTCGTGGATGAACGGCACGAACGAGGCCCCGATGCCGACAAGCATCAGGAGCAGTGGCGCGGAGAATCTGACCCTCTCCGCGAGCGCCGTCACCGCGACGACGGCCGCCGCGATGGCGAGCAGACTCAGAGCGATGTGCACCGGGCAATGCTGCCAGACGACACCCAGCCCGGTTAGGGTCGCCGGATGGGGATGGAGGACGACCCGGCGGGCTGGGCGCTGCTGACGTCGCCGAGCATCGGTGAGCTGCTGACCGCCGCCGTCGCCCACGGCGGCGGTGTGCTGCGCTCCTGGCAGGTCGACGGCGTGGATGCGGAGCCAGGTCTGCAGACGACGGCGACGTACCGCACAGAGGTGGAGTGGCCTTTCGGCTCGCGGACCGAGCTGCTCGGGGTGAGCGCCCGGGTCGGTGGCGCGGCCGGCACCGATGCCGACGCGGTGATCTTCGCCGCCGGCGACCGGCAGGTGGCAGCTTGGCTGTATCCACGCGACCCGGACCTTCGCCGGCCTCGTCAGAGCGGCTTTCGCGGACGGAGTTGCCCAGCTGCTCAGTCAGCACCTGGTGCTCGGGCGGCCGGTGGCGCCGGCACAGGTGCGTCTGGAGCTCGTCGGCTACCGCCCGCGTCGACGGGCCGTCCTGCGGGCCGACATCGCCGGTCCCGACGGACCGCGGACGGTCTTCCTCAAGGTGCTGAAGGACGACGCCGTGGCCCCGACCGTCCGGCGGCACGAGCTGCTGAGGGAGGCCGGCTTGCCGGTGCCGGAGGTGATCGCGGTGACCGACGACCAGATCCTGGTGCTGCCCTCTCTGCCGGGACGTACGCTCGCGCAAGCGCTGTTCGACGACGGATCTGCGCCGTGCAGCGGCGAAGCTCTGGTCGAGCTGCTGGATGCGCTGCCGGCGGAAGCTGCGGAGCTGCCGCGACACACGCCGTGGGCAACAGCGATCGGGCAGTACGCCCGTACCGTCGCCGCCGCGCTGCCGACTCTCCAGCCACGACTCGCTGCGATCCAGGAGCGCGTCGGCGCCGGAGTCGACTCGATCCCGCTCGGCAGCGAGCCAACGCACGGCGACTTCCACGAGGGTCAGGTCTTCGTCCACGGGGGCCGGATCGTCGGGCTGCTCGATGTGGACCGGGTCGGGCCCGGCCACCGGGCGGACGACCTGGCCTGCCTGGTCGGCCATCTCGCCACCATCCAGGGGATGACGACGGAGCAAGAGAAGCGGGTCGACCGCTTGGCGGCGGAGTGGGTCAGCGTGTTCGACCGGCGGGTCGATCCCGTCGAGCTACGGCTGAAGGCCGCCGCCATCGTCGTGTCCCTGGCCACCGGGCCGTACCGCACCCAGCAGCCTGGCTGGCAGCAGGCTACCGAGGCCATCGTGTCGCGCGCGGAGCAGCTGCTGCTCAGCGCCGGCTGATCTCAGGCCGGGCCGGGCGGCGCAGCCCACGCTGTCCCGACTCGGTTCCTGTGTGCGCCTCGTCTCCCCGAAAACTGGTCGCAAACAACATCGACACGCCGGGCGAGCTTGTTGTTTGCGCCCAGTTTTCCTCAATCAGGGGCGCGGCTGGATTCCGTACGACGCCCTCTGACGCTGGTCGGCGGTCTTCAGCACAGCCCTCGCGTACGCCCGCTGCCCCCGGGCGGTCGGATGGAACGTGGCCGCCGACAGTTGGGGTGGTGCCGTCGACGCCAGCACGACCCCGTTCAACCAGGGCGTCTTGAAGTCGCACAGGTTGTGGCCTCGGAAGCTCTTGGCGACATCGACGTAGCGGACGTTGACTCCGGACGCGCGAGCCGCGGCGGCTGCCGACCGGATCGTCGCGTTCAGCTCGGTCGCCTTGCTCCGGATCCAGGCGGCGTCGGAGCCGGCCACGTACAGCGGGGCGACGGTGCTGACCCGGCAGCCGGCGACATCAGTAGTCCTGGTGCCGAACATCGACGGGTAGCCGGTCAGGTAGATCGTGGCTCGGGGTGAGCGGGCGTCGATCTGCGCCAGCAGGACCGGCAGCGGCACGATACCGGGCACGGCCGGCGCTGCCGGGTCGCCGGACAGGGCAGCGATCCGCGTGCTGACCTCGGTGTCGTTGCGCGTTTCGCAGCCGGGACCATCGCCGGGCAGCGCGGCTTGCAGAGTCGGTTCGGGGGAGTACACGCAGTCTCCGAAGATCACGCCGAACCCGGTGTCGTTGCCGCCGATCGTCACGGTCACCGTCTCGGTCCGGGCATCGAGCGCGGCGAGCTGCGGCGGTCGCGTCGATCCCGCGCGGGCCACGACAAGGTCGGCGGTCACGGCTCCGGAGCAGGCCACCGAGACCAGCCGGTCGAAGCGGCGTCTACCCGAGTCGGCAAGCAGCGTCGGATAGCTCTGCTCCGCTGAGCGATGGCAACCACCGGGGCCTTCCGTGCCCGAGACGAACGGTGCGAGACCCTCGCCGGCGGCGTAGGAGTCCCCCAGCGCGACGTAGCCGGAAGAACGATGGGCCGGCGGTCCCGGGTGAGCCGGTGATCCGGGGCGGGCGGACGCGGGCTGGGCGACGAGGCTCGCTGCGGCGAGCGTGAGCAGTCCCAGCACGGCTGCCGCCGGACCAACGAACCGGCTGATTCGGATGAGCGCCATTGGCTTCCAGCTCCTGAAGGCGATGAGTGGGGATCGAGGTGGCCGAGTGCCAGTCCTCCCGGCATCATCCGCCAGCGTGCGAGCAGGTCGACCCCGGGGGCGCCTCGATGCCGGCAGGTCCGCCGATTGTGCGAGCATGCCAAACGCGGTCACGTGGATGAATGAGTCGATGGTGGGCACTCCTGCAGACCGGGCGGATTTTCCAGGCGAGAAGGTGGTGGTTCGATGACCGACGGCAACGGTTCGCGAGACCGGACCGAGTCCGGCACGCCCTTCAAGACGGTGTCCGGGCCCGAGGATCTGGCGGACTTCGATCCGGCCACTGCGCTAGGCGAACCTGGCGAGTTCCCGTTCACCCGTGGCCCGTACGCCTCGATGTACACGGCTCGTCCCTGGACGATGCGCCAGTACGCCGGGTTCGGCACCGCGGCCGAGTCGAACGCGCGCTACCTGGAGCTGATCGCGCACGGCACGACCGGGCTGTCGGTCGCCTTCGATCTGCCGACCCAGATGGGCTACGACTCCGACTCTCCCCGGGTCAGCGGCGAGGTCGGCAAGGTCGGGGTCGCAATCGACTCGATCGAGGACATGCGGACCCTGTTCGGAGGCATCCCGCTGGGCGAGGTGTCCACCTCGATGACGATCAACGCCCCGGCGGCCGTGCTGCTGCTGCTCTACCAGCTGGTCGCCGAGGAACAAGGCGTCGACCCCGCCACGCTGACCGGCACGATCCAGAACGACGTGCTCAAGGAATACATCGCGCGCGGGACCTACATCTATCCGCCTGCCGCCTCGTTACGCCTCGTCAGCGATACGTTCGCCTACTGTCGCGAGCAACTTCCGCGGTGGAACACCATCTCGATCTCCGGCTATCACATGGCCGAGGCGGGCGCCACGCCGGCGCAGGAGATCGCGTTCACCCTGGCGGACGGGATCGCGTACGTCGAAGCCGCACTGGCCGCCGGGCTCGCGGTGGACGAGTTCGCGCCGCGGCTGTCGTTCTTCTTCGTCTCCCGGACGACGCTGCTGGAGGAGGTGGCGAAGTTCCGGGCGGCCCGGCGGATCTGGGCCCACGTGATGCGCGACCACTTCGGTGCGCAGAACCCGAAGTCCCAGATGCTCCGCTTCCACACCCAGACCGCCGGGGTCCAGCTGACCGCGCAACAGCCGGAGGTGAATCTCGTTCGGGTGGCCGTGCAAGGACTGGCCGCCGTGCTGGGCGGCACCCAGTCGCTGCACACGAACTCCTTCGACGAGGCGATCGCGCTGCCCACCCAGAAGTCGGCGCGGCTGGCGCTGCGCACTCAGCAGGTGTTGGCGTACGAGACGGATGTGACCAAGACCGTCGACCCCTTCGCGGGGTCTTATGTCGTCGAGTCGCTCACCGACGACGTGGAGGCGGCGGCGCTGGACCTGATGGCGCAGGTCGCCGCGCGCGGTGGAGCGGTTGCGGCGATCGAGCAGGGGTTCCAGAAGTCGGAGATCGAACGCTCGGCGTACGAGATCGCCCGGCAGATCGACGACGGCTCGCGCGTCGTGGTGGGGGTCAACCGATTCGCGCTGGACGAGGAGGAGCCGTACGAGCCCCTGCGTGTCGACCCCGCCATCGAGCGGGCGCAGTGCGATCGGCTTGCTTCCCTCCGAGCGTCGCGCGATGCGCCTGCCGTGGACGCCGCACTGGCGGAGCTGAAAGCGACGGCGACCGGAACCGGCAATGTCCTGGTCCCGCTGAAGGCTGCGCTCTCCCTCCGCGCCACTGTCGGTGAGGTCTGCGACGCACTGCGCGGCGTCTGGGGAACGTACGTCCCCAACGACGCCTTCTGACTGCGCGGCGGCCTTCTCGGCGAAGACCGCCGCGGTGGCGCGACTGCACCCTGGCGCCACTCGTCGACCAGACCCCGATCGTCTGGGCGATGCGGTGCGATAACGCAGGCGTGAGGGGGCTGATCGGGGCACATCTGGGCGATGCGGTGCGATAACGCAGGCGTGAGGGGGCTGATCGGGACACATCTGGGCGATGCGGTGCGATAACGGGGGATACGGGACGCGATATCGAGGGTTCTCAGACTGCGGGTGCCCGTCGGGCCAGGAGGGGTATGGTCGGAACCATCCCTACAGGGAAGCCAGACAATGTCGGTCGGGTCGGGGTCGGCGTCGGGGTCGATGCGTCCCCATCGCCCGGTCGCGAGGTCATCGGCATCCCTCATCCGGTCAACGAGAAGGCGGCGCGCGGGACTCGCTGCCCGGCATCGCCCAGGGAAAATCCGACAGAGCCGCGCTCCAGTTGTCGATCCACACGCCGTCCGGCGCGGCTGGACACCTAGCCAAGGAGAAGTCTGATGGGAATCCTCGATGAGGTCCTCAGTGCGAACAACCGATATGCGGAGTCCTTCGGCGCGAAGGGCGAGCTCGCTCTGCCCCCGGCGCGCGGCTTCGCCATCCTCACCTGCATGGATGCCAGGCTCGATCCGGCCAAGTATGCCGGGCTCGCCGAGGGTGACGCCCACGTGATCCGCAATGCCGGCGGGCGGGCCAGCGACGACGCGATCCGTTCGCTCGTGATCTCCTACAAGCTGCTCGGCACGAAGGAGTGGTTCGTCATCCACCACACCAATTGCGGGATGGAGTTCTTCACCGACGACGTCATCCGCAAATTACTGGGCGCCAGTCTGGAGACGGCGGCCTTGGGGCCGGACGGGTTCTATGACGTCGGAGTCGGGCCGGGGTCGGCGGAGGCGAGATACATCGACTGGCTCACCATCAGCGACCAGGAGCAGAGCGTGACCGAGGACGTGAGCCGCATCCGGTCTCACCCCCTGGTGCCACCGACCATCCCGATCTACGGCTATCTCTACGACGTGAGCAACGGCCGCCTGATCGAGGTAACCGAAGCGTCGAAGGTCGGGAAAGCGGCCTGAACGACCGCAGACAGGAGCGAAGGCGGACCTGTCGCCGGTCTGCGCGGATGAGCCCGAGTCGGCTGGCCGAGCTCAGCCATCGAGTCTCACATGTTGAACTCCGGATTGGACGGACTGCATCGTTCTCTACATTCTCGGGTGTACCACTAGGAATTGGGAACTTCTCTCGTCAGGAATCGGGACTACACATGTCAAACACCACGCGACGTCGAGTGCTCCAGGCCGCAGCGGGCGCCATTGCCCTCGGCCTGACAGCGACGCTGTCAGGTTGCGTCGGCGGAGCGGCGCAGCCGGCGTCGGACGCCTCAGGCTCGACCACGCTCCATCTGGTCGGATTCGCCGTGCCGAAGGAAGCGAACAACGCGGCCCAGAAGAAGTTCGCCGACACACCCGAGGGCAAGGGTGTCGTCTGGGAGGAGTCCTACGGCGCCTCGGGCGATCAGAGCCGAGCGGTGGCCAACGGGTTGAAGGCCGATTACGTCAACTTCTCCCTCGAGGGCGATGTCAGCCGCCTGGTCAAGGCCGGTCTCGTCGCCGACGACTGGAAGGACGGGCCGACCAAGGGCATCGTGACCGACTCAGTCGTCGTCATCGTCGTGCCCAAGGGCAACCCGCAGGGCATCAAGGGTTGGGACGATCTGATCAACCCGGGCGTCAAGATCATCACGCCGAACCCGGCGTCGTCCGGTTCGGCCCGGTGGAACATCCTGGCCGCGTACCAGCAGGTGATCGCCAACGGCGGCAGCGAAGCCGACGCCAAGGCGTACCTGAGCAAGTTCTTCAACAACGTGGTCGCTCTGCCGGGCAGCGGTCGTGACGCCACGAACGCCTTCCTCCAGGGTTCGGGCAATGCGCTGATCTCGTACGAGAACGAGGCCATCCTCGCCCGTCAGTCCGGTGAGGACTTCGACTACATCGTTCCCGACGCGACGCTGAAGATCGAGAACCCGGGCGCGGTACTGAAGGACGCGAACCCCAAGGCCAAGGCGTACCTGGACTTCGTGCTCAGCAGCGCCGGGCAGGAGGAGTTCGTCAAGAAGGGCTTCCGCCCGGTCGTCGAAGGCACACCTGTCGGCACCGTCGAAGGGGCCAACGATCCCGCGAATCCCTTCCCGGTGCCGAGCAAGCTCTTCACCATCGCCGACCTTGGTGGCTGGGATGCGGTCAACGCCAAGTTCTTCGAAGAGAACACCGGCGTCGTGCCTCAGATCCAGAAGGCCACGGGCAAGCAGCAGTGACCGCCTCGGCCGTCGCACCACTAGTCGAACGACCGGACGGCGCGCCGCCACCGAACCACTCTCGTGGTCGGCGGCGGCGCCGTCAGACCACCTCGCTGACACCGATCGCCGGGTTGGGACTCGGTATCACGATGCTCTGGTTCAGTTTGCTGGTCCTGATCCCACTGATCGCGATCGTCGTGCAGGCGTCGCAGGGTGGCTGGCAGGCTTACTGGGATGCCCTGACGAGCCCGCAGACTGCAGCCGCCCTCCGGCTGACGGTCAGCCAGGCGCTGCTCGTCACCGGAGTCAACATCGTGATGGGCACGGCGATCGCCTGGGTCCTCGTTCGCGACCGCTTCTGGGGCAAACAGATCTTGGAGGTGGTCATCGACATCCCGTTCGCGCTGCCCACCATCGTCGCCGGGCTCGTCCTGCTCAGCCTGTACGGACCGTCCAGCCCGTTGGGAGTGGACTGGGCCAACACCAAGGTGGCAGTCTTCCTGGCCTTCTTGTTCGTCACCCTGCCGTTCGTCGTGCGAACCGTGCAACCGGTGCTGATCGAGCTCGAACCCGAGGTAGAAGAGGCAGCCGCCTCGCTCGGCGCCAGCCGGTTCACCACATTCCGGACGATCATCGTGCCCGCCCTCGCTCCGGCCATCACCTCCGGGGCCGCGTTGAGCTTTGCTCGCGGGATCAGCGAGTACGGCTCGCTCGTGCTGCTGTCCGGCAACCTGCCCTACTCCACCGAAGTCGCCTCGGTCCGGATCCTCTCCTACGTCGAAGGCGACAAACTGACCGAGGCTGCGGCCGTCGCGTCAATTCTCCTCGTCGTCGCGCTGGTGGTCATCGTCACCCTCGACATCATCTCCCGAAGGGTGGCTCGCCGTGGCTGACACGCTGACCGCACCGGCGGCACCGACCAAGCGATCCCGCGGAAAGGTGGTGACGGTTCGGAGCCGCTCGCCATTCCGTTGGGTGCTCCGGATCATCGTCATCGCCTACCTGTTCTTCCTGGTCATCTGGCCGGTGGCGCTCGTCGCCAAAGCCACCTTCGCCGAAGGCCTGGCTCCGGTACTGGAGGCCTTGCAGCAACCCGACGTGGTCTTCGCCTTCAAACTCACCCTGTCGATCGCCTTCTGGGCGGTCATCATCAACACTGCATTCGGCATCGTCATCTCGCTCCTGCTGGTGCGCTACACCTTCCCGGGCAAGCGCGCGCTGTCGGCGATGATCGACGTCCCACTGTCGGTGTCACCCATCGTGGTCGGTCTGGCGCTGCTGCTGGTCTACAGCGGGCGCACCGGTTGGTTCGGGCAGGTACTCGAATCGGCCGGACTCCAGATCATCTACGCTCCACCCGGCATGATCATGGCCACCGCGTTCGTCAGCCTGCCGTTGGTGATCCGCGAGCTCGTCCCGGTGCTGACCGAGATCGGCACCGACCAGGAACAAGCCGCCCGCAGTCTCGGCGCATCGCCGCTGCAGAGCTTTCTGCAGATCACGTTGCCGGCGATCAAGTGGGCCCTCCTCTACGGCGTCGTGCTGAGCCTGGCCCGATCCCTCGGTGAGTTCGGTGCGGTCAAGATCGTCTCCGGTGGCGTGGCCATGCGCACCCAGACCGCCACCTTGCTGGTGGAAGAGCGATACCAGCAGTTCGGCGTCGACAACACCATCACCGCCTACACCGCGGCGTTCATCCTGGCCCTGATCGCCGTGCTCGCGCTGGTGGTCGTGACCGCACTGCGTCCCAAGGAGGACTCCCGATGAGCATCAAGATCTCCGGCGTCGGCAAGCAGTTCGGCGACTTCGTCGCGCTGTCCGACATCGACCTCGACATACCTTCCGGACAGCTCACCGCCCTGCTCGGGCCGAGCGGCGGCGGCAAGTCGACGCTCCTGCGGATCATCGCCGGACTCGAGCTGTCCGACACCGGTACCGTCGAGATCGAAGGCATCGACGCCACCGGGCTGCCGGCCCAGAAGCGCAACGTCGGCTTCGTCTTCCAGCACTACGCGGCCTTCCGTCACATGACCGTCGCTGCAAATGTCGGGTACGGGCTCAAGATCCGCAAACGGTCGAAGCAGGAGATCGCCGCCAAGGTCGACGAGATGCTGTCACTCGTCCACCTGTCGCAGTTCGCCGACCGGCTGCCCTCACAGCTGTCCGGTGGACAGCGGCAGCGAATGGCGCTGGCTCGCGCGCTGGCGATCGAGCCCAAGGTCTTGCTGCTCGACGAGCCTTTCGGTGCCTTGGACGCCAAGGTCCGCAAGGAGCTGCGCGCCTGGCTGAGACGTCTCCACGACGAGGTGCACGTGACCACCGTCTTCGTCACCCACGACCAAGAAGAGGCCCTCGAGGTCGCCGACCAGATCGTCGTCATCAACGACGGCCGGATCGAACAGATCGGCAAACCCGACGAGCTGTACGATGCACCGTCCTCGGACTTCGTGATGAGCTTCCTCGGCCCGGTCACGCTGCTCGACGGCACACTCGTCCGTCCGCACGACATCGAAGTGGTGTCCGTCCCCTTCCCCGACGCACACGCCGCGCGGATCGTCCGCTCCACGCGGGTCGGATTCGAGGTTCGTCTCGAGGCGGAACTGGTCGACGCCCCACAGACATCACCTGTGCTGATCACCCTGACCAGGGCCGAGGCAACAGCCAAGCAGCTCGACGACGGTGCAGCCGTGTGGATCAAGCCAGTTCAAGGGGCATCGCAGATCGCGGTCGGGACCACGGACAAGATCGGAGCGATCGAACCCGTCAGCGAGCTCGCAGGCTGAGGGTCAGGACGTGATCGACTCCCGACCCCGTCCACCCGAAAAGGTCGGCGACAAGGACGGGTCCTCCGCTGTTGGCCGACCTGAGGGTGGCAGCTCGTGCACGTGACAGCTCGCGTCGACTACGCCCTCCAGGCAATGGTCGCGCTCGCCGACTCCGAGACATCGACGATTCCGGCGAACACACTCGCCGAGCGGCTGGACCTGTCCTACACCTATCTTCTCGCCATCGTCGGCGACCTCCGTCGAGCCGGCTTCGTCACGATGCAGCGCGGCCAGGCGGGTGGTCTCCGGCTGGCGAGACCGGCACACGACATCATGCTCAGCGAGATCATCCGAGCCATCGACGGTCCCCTGACCCTGGCAGATGGGACCGAGGTGGAAAGCACCGCCGATCCCGATCCCCATCCCGATTCCGGCGACCGGATGCGGCTGCAGCTGCCGTCACTGTGGGCTGCGGCCCACCACGCCATGCTGGACGTGTTCGCGCGGATCCCGCTCTCTGAAGCCTGCTCCATCGGCGTCGGCCATCGCCCGATCGATGCAGCGGACGCAGCACCGCCAGGAATGCGCAGCGGCTCGTCATCGGGCAGCCGCTGAGGAGCAGCGGCTCGCGCGGATGGTCGGGCGGCCAGAGGGCACCGGCTCAGTTCCCTTGCTCGCCTTCTCGATCACCGGCACGTCGAGGCCGTTGTGGCCGGCGTTGCAGCGAGACCGATCCGCTGGTGGTCAACTTCCTCGCCGCCGATCAGGCCGATCTGTCAGCGAGGTTCGCGACCAGCGGCATCGACCGGTTCGCGTGCGGCGGCTGTGACGTGACGTGGCGAACTGCTCGGTCTGTCGAAGCTCCTTCCACGTCGCTCCGATCGCGACTGACTCGGCGGGAGAGCTGAGGTCGAGACCGTTACCGCTTCCGGACCTGATAGGTCAGATGGGTCACCCGCTGCGTCGGCTCCACACCGACCGGATCCAGTGCTATGCGGCCCGCGTCCACGCCCTCGAACAGCCGGATTCCGGAGCCGAGCAGCACGGGTGAGAGCGCGATGGAGAACTCCTCGATCAGGCCGGCGTTGAGGAACTCCAGGATCGTTGCACCGCCGCCCGCGATCCGGGCGTCCCGGTCGCCGGCGCACTCGTGGGCCTGGTCGAGCGCGGCCTCGATACCGTCGTCGACAAAGTGGAAGGTGGTCCCGCCCGAACGCTCCCAGGGGTCACGCTTCTCGTGGGTCACGACGAAGACCGGCGTGTGGAACGGCGCATCCTCCGGCCACATCTGCTCGCCGGCGTCGAACATCCGCTTGCCCATCACGCTCGCGCCGGTGCGCAGATGCGTCTCCCGCAGGATGTCGTTGTCGCGTCCTTCCTCGCCACCGTCGCCGAGCTTCAGGTTCTCCCGAAAGAACCGCTGCGGGAAGACCCACTGCTGCAGCTCCATCCACTGCTGCCCCATCAGCTCCCCGAGGGACTCGGGGGCGATGAAACCGTCCAGTGACATCGACACGCTGAAGAACACCTTCCCGGCCATCAGCCCTCAGCTTCCTTCCGAAGGAGCTCGGTGACGTAGGCAGCCAGGTTGCCGAGGGTCTGTCGGCCGCCCTCGATCGCGTGGTACTTCTCGACCGCCTCGTCGCGAAGCTCCTTGGTGCGGAACACCGTGTACATCTCGATCCGGGTCGCCGCGCCGTGGGGCGCGAACGTGAGGACCGACTCGAAGGCGTCCGGGTCGTCGCGGGACTCACCGTGCAGCAGCGCGATCCGCTCCGGCGCAGCGATCTCGGTCCAGGAGATCCACTCGGAGTAGTCCGTCCCGTCCGGGCCGTGCATGACGAAGTCCCACTCCCCGCCGACGCGGAACTCGAACGCCCGCGTGGTGGTGCTGAAGCCTTCCGGTCCCCACCATCGCGACAGGTGCCGGACTTCGGTGAAGGCCTCGAACACCTGCTCTCGTGGGGCACTGATCACCCGGGAGATCACGATCTCCCGGTCGGCCGTCGCGGACTGCGCCGGCGCGTTCGGTCTTGTCCCTGCCATCGCCTCACTCCTCCTGCTTTGCCTGCTCGAGGTCCTGCACGTACGCGTCCAGCCGGTCGAAACTCTCGTTCCAGAACCGCTCGAACCCGCCGGTCCACTCGTGCACCGGCCGCAGTCCGTCGGCTTCGAGGCCGTACAGGCGCTGCTTGCCGGCCTTGCGGTCCCGCACCAGACCGACCTCACGGAGCACCCGCAGGTGTTTGGAGGCCCCCGGCTGGGTCATCCCAAGCTCCTGGGCCAACTCGGTCACCGGCCGATCACCCCTTCGCAGCAGCACCAGGATCTCCCGGCGCTGCGGCTCGGCGATCGCGTTGAAGACGTCCGACGTGGTCGCTGCGCGTGCCATGTCCAAATCATATGCCCATATCGGCATGTGTCAAGCCAGTCGTCTCGGCTGGATCCATCGTCTCGGCCAAGGTGGGCAGGCGGGGGAGCGAGTGCCGGGGGTACTCAGCTGAGCTCGAGCTCCAGGCGGAAGTCCAGGCCGGCCCGGGGGAGGCGGAAGGAGCCTGCCGGCGAGGCCGCGACTTGCTCGCCGTCCAGGGTGACCTCCTCGACCACGGCCCCGTGCACCACGAGGTCGAACGCCTCGCGCCGGAACTCGGGGAAGCCGTCGCCCGCCACCGCGGCGGAGAGGATCAGTGCGGATCCGGACCGGCTCACCGTGAACGTGGTCCGGAAGCGCGCCCCCGAAAGCGCGGCGAAAGTGAGCCCGTCGTCCTCCTGCAGCATCGAGGTGTACGTCCCGTCGGAGTCCGGAACGAACAGGTGCAGCTCCATCACAACCGGTGCGTAGCCGGCGGTCGAGTCCGGGGCGTCGGTCCAGATCGGCAGTACCGCGCCGCCACGGGCGAAGACCGGAATCGACTCCATCGGCGTCGGCACTGTCACGAATCGCCGGCCGGGGACCGTATCCACAGAATCACCGGCCAGCGCGGCGTGCAGGTCGTACCAGCTCCCGGCGGGCAGATAGACCTGGCGTGCCGTCGCGCCAGGAGTGACGACCGGCGCCACCAGCAGATCGGGCCCGAGGAGGTACTCGTCATCGATGTCGCGCACGGTGGCGTCGTGCTGATGGTCGAAGACGAGCGGACGCTGCACAGGCGCACCCGTCTCCGACGCCAGCAGGAACGCCGCATAGAGATAGGGCAGCAGCCGATAGCGCAGCTTGATCGCGTCGCGCACCAGATCCTCGATCACCGGGCCGAACGACCACGCGTACTGGTCGACGTTGCCGATCTCGGAGTGGTTGCGGAAGAAGGGCGTCAGCGTGCCGTACTGCATCCAACGCAGGAACAGCTCGGGCTGGGTGTTTCCCTCGAAACCGCCGACGTCGGCACCGAGGAACGGCTGGCCGGACAGACCGAAGCCCATCGCCATCGGCATCGACACCCACAGGTGATCCCAACGGGCCTGGTTGTCGCCCAGCCAGTTGGCGGCGTACCGCTGGATGCCGGCGAACCCGGAGCGGGACAGCACGAACGTGCGCAGCCCGGGCATCGCCGCCAGCAACCCGTGCGTCGTGGCCATCGCCATCAGCAGCGCGTACTGGTTGCGATAGCGCTCATGGGAGTACCGGCCCGCGCCGAAGCGCATCCGGAACGGCGGGATCGCGCCGGTGGCCGGCTCGTTCATGTCGTTCCAGATTCCGGCAAGACCGGACCGGACGTGGTCGGCGTTGAGCTCGCCCCACCACTCCCGGGCCTCCTCCAGGACGAAGTCCGGGAAGGCCGTGTTGCCCGGCCACACCTGGCCGAGATAGGTGTCACCGGCCTCGGTCTTGCAGAACAGGTCGCGCTGCCGACCGGCGTCGAAGACGGCATAGCCCGGGTCCCACTTCACCCCTGGGTCGATGATCGTGATCACCCGGAAGCCCTGCTCTGCGAGTGCTTCCAACAGCGCCGGTGGATCGGGGAAGCGGTCGGGGTGCCAGGTGAACACGCGGTAGCCGGCCATGTACTCGATGTCGAGCCACAACGCGTCGCAGGGAATGTCGTGCTCGCGGTGCTCGGCGGCCAGCTCGAGCACCGAGGCCTGGGTGTAGTCGAACCAGCGGCACTGATGGTGGCCGAGAGACCACAGCGGAGGCGGCTGCATCCGGCCGGTCAGCCAGGTGTACGTCGCGAGGATGTCCGGGATCTCCGGCCCGGCGAAGATGTACTCCGTGTACTGGCCTCCCTCGAAGCCGATCGCGTACTGCTCACCGTCACTGAAGTCGTAGGAGCCGCGGAATCCGTTGTCCACAAAGGATCCCGTGACCGCACCGGCAGGATAGTCACAGTGGTAGAGCAGCGGGATGTTCACGTAGTACGGGTCCATCTCCGCACTCGTCCGGTCCGCCCGCGGATCGCCGGCCGGGTAGCGCGAGGTGAACTCGGCGCTCTCCGCCGGCGACAACACGTCCAGGTTCCACATCGTGAAGTCTCGGCCCTGCTTGTTGAGCCTGCCTGCCTTCTCGCCGAGCCCGTAGAACGCGTCCTCCCGCCGACAGCGCCGGCGCAGCGTGAACGCGTCGTTCAAGGTGGCGTACGTCCAGTAGTTGCCATCGGCGTCGGCAGCCGTCTCCACCACCGCGCTGCCGTCGGCGCGGTGGACGTCCAGCCGGAACGGATCGAGCCACAACGTCACGCTCATCGCCTCGGTGATCAGCCGTACACGGCCGTCGGTTCGTTCGACCTCGAAAGGCACCGCCTCGGCGAGTGGATCCACGCAGACCGCGTACGTCGGTGACTCCTCGAAGCGCCCGGCACGACTCATCGTCACCCGGACGACATCGGCTCGCACCGGCTCGAGTCGGAGGCGTTCGTCGTGCAGTGACGCCTCCAGGCCGTGCGGGGTCTCCCGGACGTCGTCGACCAGGACGAAGCGGATGAAACGATCGGTGTCGATCATGCTGGTCATTCTGCTCGGCGACCAAACGAATCGCCCGGCGCGGGTGATGTGGTCACGACGCGCGATGGAGGAGGATCGGTCGCGGCCCAGCAACGGGCCGGACTCCGGCGACGGCACGCGCTGACTCGTCGTCAGCAACCGAGAAGGGCATGGACCAAGGCGATGGCAACGAACGCCCAGACGACTCCCAACACCGAAGGCGACGTCCTGGTCATCTTCGGGATCACCGGCGATCTGGCCAGGGTGATGACCTTCCGCTCGCTCTACAAGCTCGAGGAGCGCGGCCTGCTGACCTGCCCGGTCGTCGGTGTCGCCGTGAACGACTGGACCGTCGATCAGCTCGTCCAGCGGGCTCGGGACTCGATCGAGGCCAAGATCGGGCCGGTCGACGAGGCTGTGTTCGCGAGGTTCGCCGCGCGGTTGTCCTATGTCTCGGGAGACTTCGGTGAGGCCGCGACATATCAACGGGTGGGCGAAGCCATCCGGGACCATGAACGCCCGGTCTTCTATCTCGAGGTCCCGCCGTTCTTGTTCGCGACCGTGGTCAAGGGCCTCGCCGAGGCTGACCTCACGACCGGAGCCCGGGTGGTCGTGGAGAAGCCGTTCGGCCAGGATCTCCAGTCGGCTCGCGAGCTGGCCGCCGAGCTGCATCAATACATCGACGAGTCCCAGCTCTGCCGGATCGACCACTATCTCGGCAAGATGGCCATCGAGGAGATCCTCTACCTCCGCTTCGCGAACTCGATCTTCGAGCCGCTGTGGAACCGGTCGTACGTCAAGGCGGTCGAGATCACGATGGCCGAGTCGTTCGGGGTCGAGCAGCGCGGCCACTTCTACGATCCGGTCGGTGCGCTCCGTGACGTGGTGGTCAACCATCTGATGCAGGTGGTCGCCGCGATCGCGATCGAGCCACCCGCGGGCAGCGACAACGACGCGATCAGGAATGCCCAGGTCGCGCTGCTGCGAACGGTCCGCACCGCCGAACCGGCGAACTATGTACGCGGCCAGTACGAGGGTTACCAGTCGATCCCCGGGGTGGCGGCCGACTCGACCACCGAGACCTTCGCCGCTCTCCGGCTCGACATCGAGAACTGGCGCTGGTCTGGTGTGCCGTTCTTCATCCGCACCGGAAAGATGATGCCCATGACCGGGACCGAGGTCCGGGTCATCTTCCGCGAGCCGCCGGAGTTCGACTTCGGCTTCGGCCTCGACCGCTCTCGTCGGCCCGGCAACGTGCAGCTGGTGGTGAAAGTCGATCCCGGCACCGGGATCCGGCTCGTTCTCGACGCCCGGCGGGCCGATGGGGTGAGTCCGGAGCCGATCACGCTGGACATGGAATTCGCCGACGAGGGCGGGGAGGCGCCGACCCCGTACGAGGTGCTGCTGCACGCAGCCATGATCGGCAGGACCGCCCGCTTCGCCAAGCAGGATGTGGTCGAGGAAAACTGGCGGATCCTGCAGCCGCTGGTCGAGTCACCACCGCCCGTGGAGTCCTATCGACCGCAGACCTGGGGGCCGGACTCGGCCCAGCGGCTGATCGCCGGCTACGGCGGCTGGCGCGGACCCTGGATCGCCTGACCTCCCGGAGCCGACCCGGCTCGCCGCCCTTGCGCAGCACGCACGGTCTGGTCCGGTTTAGCCCTGATCGGGTGATGCGCTCCAGGGCGCCGAGCGAGATCGTGTGATCGGAGTCGGCCGTGAAGCAGACCTCCGCCACATCGGAGGGCGGGGCCGATCTTCGAGGAGTTGAGTGCGATGACAGCTGACCCGACGTCGAGGAACGTGGCGCTTCCCCCCGCGCCATGGAACTCGCGGCAGGTCGCGGGCCGTACCGCTCCGGGCGTACTCGGCTCGTCCCGTCAGACCTCGAGCCGAGTCCGTCCGCCCGCGCCCACGCGGCACCTGATCGATCGGCCACGACTGATCGACCGGCTCTCCGACGCTGTCGAGGATTCACCGCTCACTCTGATCAGCGCGCCCGCAGGATACGGAAAGACGGTGCTGGCGGCCGCTTGGACCAGGTCGCAGCAGAATCGGCCGGTCGCCTGGCTGACCCTCACCGACCGTGACGGGCAGCCGAACGTCTTCTGGTCCCGCGTGCTGATGGCGTTTGCCTGCGTCGGAGTCCTCGCCGCAGACCTTCCGCCGATCCTGACCGACGGCTTCGACCTCGAGGAGCTCGGTGAGGTGTTACTCGTCGCCGGCCCGGTCGTCTTGGTGCTCGACGGCGCCGAGAAGGTCCAGAGCCGGACGGTCTTCGCCGAACTCGCCCGCCTGCTCGAGCACGCCGGCGCGCGGGTGCGGGTCGTGATGACAGCCCGGGCCGACCCCCCGATGCCGCTTCACCGCTACCGGCTGGACGGCACGGTCACCGAGATTCGCTTCGACGATCTCGTATTCACCGATCCTGAGAAGGCCGCGGCGTTGAAGGCTCACGGCGTCCCGCCGAGCGGCCAACCGTCGAGGCGTGCCCTGAGCAGGCTCGAGGGCTGGCCGGCCGGCGTGCGGATCGCTGCAGTGTGTCTCCAGCGGGGCCAGCCGGACTCTCGACAGAACGATGCCGTCGCGGACTACCTCGAGGCGGAGGTGCTGGACGCGCTCGCCGATTCCGATCGTGAGCTGCTGCTCCGGTTGAGCGTGGTGGACGACCTGCCGCCCGGCCTCGCGTCGACACTCACTGACCGCCTCGACGCCGACGAGCTGCTCAAGCGGATGTCGTCGGGCAACACCTTCGTGCTGCCGATACCGATGCTGCCCGGGTATCGGATCCATCCTGTGCTCCGCCAGGTCCTGACCACTCGCCTCGGCCAGCGAGAGCCCGAAGCCGTCACCGAGCTGCACGGCCGAGCAGCCGACTGGTACGCGGCCCAGGGGGAGATTCGGCTCGCGGTCGAGCATGCCGCGGCGATCGGGGACTGGGAGCGTGCAGCGGGTTTCGTTCTCGACGGTGGCGGCGTCGCCGACCTCCTCCAGATGTCGTCGACGGGAATCCGTCTCGCGACCTGCCTGGCCTCGATGCCGGATCTGGACGCTCACGATGTCCAGCTGGTGCACGCTGTCATCGCGGTGGGCGAACGCCGGCCCGACTCGGCCAGGGCTGCCGTGGCCCGGGTCGAGGAGGCCGGCCATGCGTCGCCTGTTGGCAGGGGAGGTCGCAAGCGTGCTCTGACTGCCGCTGTGGTCCGTACTCTTCTGTGTGATCTTGCGGGCGACGTCGACCAGACGCTGTCCGCAGCCGGGCGGCTCCGGGAGCAGCTGCCCGTCCCGACCGACCGACGTGACCCGCACAGCGAGGTGTTGCGGGCGTTGGTGCGGCAGGCGGAGGGATCGGCACGCCTGCGCGGGGGCGACCTCGATGGTGCGTGCGACGCCCTCCGAGCTGTATCGGAGGCGGCCGCAGGCGGCGGTGAGGACCTGCGTCGGCACTGTCTCGCGACCCTTGCCCTGGCCGAGGCCTGTCGCGGACGTCTGACAATCAGCCAGGGGCTGGTCGACGAGTTAGTGAGGATCGGCGACGTGCCGGTCGCGGGATGGCTGGCTCTGGCGTGGGTCGCGATCGAGCGACAGGACCTCCGACGAGGTCGTGACGCCCTCGACTCGCTGGCGAGGCTCCGGCCGGCGGCCGGTGACGGACTGCTCGACTCGGTGTCGATGCTGCTTCGCGCACGTCTGCTTCGTGACCGCGGCGACCTCGCGGGTGCTCGCCACCTGCTCGCCGGGATCGAGCTCGCGCACGACTGGCTCGCTCCGCTGGTTCGCTCTGAAGCGATGGCGGTCGGCGTGCCCGTCGATGTCGAGGAGCTTCGTTCGGCGCCCGCCGGATCGATCGCCGAGCGGGTGCACGAGGGGTTGGTGCTCGCGCACGCCTGCAGACTCGCGGGTGATCTCGGCGCTGCACGGACTGGCCTCACCCACGCCCTGTGCATCGCGGAGGGCGAACAGCTGCGCCGACCGTTCGCGCACCTGCCGGCCGAGACCCGCTCGCTGCTTCGCAGCGATCACGAGCTGCAGGCCAAGGCCGGCTGGCTGAAGCCCGACCTCACCGGACCGGCGTCTGGCCGCCGCTCGAACATGGACCGAGAACCCCTCCGAGTCGATCTCTCCGCCCGAGAGCTGGAGGTGCTTCGCCACCTCGGGGACCTGTACACGACCGAGGAGATCGCTGCACAGCTCTTCATCTCGGTGAACACGGTCCGAACGCATGTGCGGCGAATCCTCGAGAAGCTCGGAGTGTCGCGACGCTACGAGGCGGTGCGGCGCGGCCGCGATCTGGGTTTGGTCTGAGATCAGGACTCGAAGAGCCTCACACGCGCCGGTCGTCTGCCGCGGAGGATGTCGGGTCGCGACCGGCGTCGGATCATGGCACGTGTGCCCGTGGGATGTGGGTGCTGAACGGGAGGAGCTACCGAGGTGAGTGCCGCGATGTCGGGAAAGTCCACTCGTGCTGGTAATCGCACTGGCGGGCACCACCCTCAGGACACCTCTTCCCCGCACGTTGTGGTGCTGGGTGGTGGACTCGCCGGGGTCGCCTGTGCCCATCGGCTCGGCGACGAGGGCGTTCGCGTCTCGCTGACGGATCGAAACGACTACCACCAGTTCCAGCCGCTGCTGTATCAGGTGGCGACATCGCAGCTGCCGGCCGAGGACATCGCGCGTCCGCACAGGACGATCTTCCGGGCGCATCCGACGGTCGAGCTGCGCTCCGGCGAGGTGGTGGCGATCGATCCGGCGGCATGCCGGTTCACCCTGGCCGACGGCGAGACGGTGAGTGGGTCGCACCTGGTGGTCGCCGCGGGTGCTCGGCCGGAGTTCTTCGGCGTGCCGGGCGCGGAAGAACACGCGTTCCCGCTCTACTCCGTGGCGGATGCCGAACGGCTCCGGCTGCACGTGCAGGTGCTGCTGAAATCTGCTGCAGCAGCGTCCGCTGGTGCTCCGCCGCTCCAGATCGTGGTGGTCGGTGGCGGCCCGACCGGGGTCGAGACCGCCGGCGCCCTGGCCGAGCTCCTGGCGGCGCTGGCCGCGACGGATGGGTTGCCACCGGGATGGCGGGTCACGCTCGTCGATCGCGGAGCGAACGTCCTGGCGCCGTTCTCGGAACGATCACACACGTACGCGCAGACGAAGCTGACGAATGCCGGCGTCGAGCTTCGGCTCCAGTCCGGAGTCGCGGCCGTCTACGACGATCGGGTGGAGCTCACCGATGGCAGCGTGATCGAGACCAGAACGGTGATCTGGGCCGGTGGCGAGAGCGCGTCCGCTGTGCTGGGCTCGGCCGGTCTGCCCACTGGTCGCGGTGGCCGGGTGAGTGTAAAACGGGACCTGAGTGTCGAGGGCCTGCCGCAGGTGTACGCGATCGGGGATGCCGCGAACATCCCGGGCCCGGACGGGTCGATCCTGCCGCAGCTCGGATCGGTCGCCCAGCAGGCGGGGCGCTGGGCTGCCGAGAACATCCTGCGTCAGCTGCGCGGAGACCCGGCAGCGGCCTTCCGCTACAAGGACAAGGGGATCATGGCCATGATCGGCCGCAACGCGGCCGTCGCCGAGGTGGGCAGCCATCGACACCAGGTCGAAGGGCCCGTGGCCTTCGCCGCCTGGCTCGGTGTCCACGCGATGCTGCTCAGCGGTGCACACAGCAGGGCCGACGCGTTCATGTCCTGGGCATGGGACTACTTCGACCGGGACCATCCGGCCATGATCGAGGCGGCTGCCAACCCGGCGCGGATCGCCTGGGAGGACGAGGTAGCCGACCGTCCGAACATTCTCGTCGAGCGCTGAACCGGATCGTCAGCGGTCAGCGGGGAGTCGGCTGCTGAGGCTGCTCACCGGGCTCAGTCCGCGGACGCTCCCAGTGTGCTGTCGCCGACGTCCTCGACACCTTCGTCGGGCAGCAGTCGGCGCTGGTCCAGCACGTACAGCAGGATGAAGCCCGGCACGACGAGCAGGACGGCCAGACCGCAGGCGACCAGGATCGCGGCCAGGGTCCCGGAGGTCGCCACCGCGTCTGCCACGGTGAGCGAGTCCGGCAGGATGTACGGCCACTGCGCAACGCCCCAGCTCGCGACCACGGATGCCACCGCGAGAACGGCCAGCAGCCGGGCGCCGCGGGCGGCGTCGCGTGCGAGCAGGACCAGCGCACCGATCCCGCACACCACGCTGAGGATCACCAGCGGCAGCGCTCGTGAGGTCAGACCGGCGAACACCGTGGGCGCCTCGGCGTGCAGGACGACGAAGCCGACAGCGGCGAGCACGGCCGCGACGACACCGGCGATCACCGCACGCCGACGGAAGTACGCGGCCAGGTCCTGCTCGTCGTTGCCCCGCGCGTCCCAGACGAGATAGACGGCGGCCAGGTACGCCGCCATCGCGATTGCCAGGATCCCGACGACGATCGAGGTCGGGTTCAACCAGCTGTGGACGGGATCGCCGGCCTTGCCCCCCGCCGGCACCTGACCGGAGACGATGCCGCCGGCCACCGCACCCATGCAGAACGGCACGAGTACCGAGGAGAGGGCGAACAGCCCTCCGAAGACACGCTGGTAGCGAAGGCCGACGACGGCCTTGCGAAACGCGAAGCTCGCGCCCCGCATGACGATGCCGAGGGCGGCGATGGTGAGCGGCACGAACAGGGTGAGCATGATCGAGGCGTACGCAGAGGGGAACGCGGTCCAGGTCACCACCAGGATGAAGATCAGCCAGACGTGGTTGGCCTCCCACACCGGTCCGATCGATCGGGCGATCACCGCGCGGGGACGCGCGCCCCGCTTGGCGTTGCCGGCAGTCAGGTCCCAGAAGCCCGCACCGAAGTCCGCACCGCCGAACACTGCGTACGCGATCAGCGCGACCATCAAGATCGCCGCGACCCACATGGTCACGGCTCGGTCTCCGCAGCTGGCGCGACTACCGCGGTCTCGGGAGCGTCGTCGGGGCTGCTCGGGCCGTACGGTGTGTCATGGTCGATGAACCCACCCGCCCTGCGGAAGCGCCGGCTCATGGCGCGGAGGACGAGGATCGTCGTCGTACCGAGCGCGGCGTAGAGCAGTACGACGGCGATGAAGGTGATCCAAACTCCGGGATTGGCAGTCGCCGCATCCTCGACCCGCATGATGTTGTAGACGATCCACGGCTGGCGCCCGACCTCGGTGACGATCCAGCCGGCCTCCATGCAGATCACCGCCAGCACGCCGCTGACGGCCGCGACGCGATAGAACCACTTGGTCCTCGGCAGCCGTCGGCGGAGGATCCCGATGGCGGCGTACCAGACTGCGAGCAGGAACAGCAGCGTGCCGACCCCGACCATGACGTCCCAGCAGAGGTGGACGAGATTTGTCGCCCGGACGGTCGGTCGATCGTCAGGAGGCACGGAGTCCAGGCCCTGGACGACCGTCGCCTTACCGGTGCTCGGATCGGACAGCCATGACGCTAGTCCGGGAATCGGAATCCCACCGCTGACCGTTCCGTCGGCGTTGAGCTTGCCCAGCAGCCGCTCCGGGACGTCCGAGCTGGTGGTCGGCACCAGCTCGATCACGGCGAATTTGACGGGCTGGTTCTCATACACCCAACGTGCCAACAGGTCACCGACTCCCATCTGCACAGGGGTCATGATGGCGGCGACGGTGAACGGGATGGCGAAGCCGAGCCGGTGGTAGTGGTTGTTGCGGCCACGCAGGATCGCGGTGGCGTAGACGGACGCGATCAGGAAACCGCCGACGATGTAGGCCGCGACGACCATGTGCGCAGCCTGTAACGGCATGGACTTGTTGAAGATCACCCCGATCGGGTCGACAGCGATCACCTCACTGCTCGAGTTCAGCGTGAAGCCGCCCGGTGCGTTCATCCAGGCGTTGGCCGCGACGACCGAGATGGACCCGAACACGCCGGCGACGACGATCGGGACACCGGTCCAGAAGTGGGTCCACGGCTTCAGCCGTCGCCAGCCGAAGATGTAGATGGCGACGAAGATCGACTCGGTGAAGAAGAACAGCCCCTCGAAGGCGAAGGGGACGCCGAAGGCCTCACCCCAGGTGCCCATGAACTTCGGCCAGAGCAGACCGAACTCGAAGCTGAGTACCGTGCCGGTGACTGCACCGACCGCAAACGTGACGGCCATGTACTTCGACCAGCGCTGGGCGAGCAGCAGCGCAGCGCTGTCGTTCTTGCGGATCCCCCGGAAGTTGGCGATCAGGGTCAGGAACGCCCAGGAGACTCCTAGCGGGACCAGGATGATGTGGAAGCCGAGGGTGAAGGCCATCTGCGAGCGCGCCCATCTGACCGGGTCGGCGTCCAGTGGCGTCAAACCGATGAAAGTCTCCAGCACGGTCACGTGGGTTTCCTCCTGCTCGCGCCCAGCCGGCCGGTGGCACTGCGGCTCCAGTTGCGATTCCAGCGTGGACCGATCATCGTCCCACCGGGATCACCCCGCGAGGGTGATGTGACCTTTCGTACTCGATCAACCAGCCTCGGCTAGGCCGACACCCCGAGATCGGTCATCGCCTCGACCGCCTCGGCGCGGGAGGAGACGCCGAGCTTGCGGTAGACCGATTTCACCTGCGCCTTGACCGTGTGCGGCGACACGTAGAGCCGGTCGGCGATCTGGGGGAGCGACAGGTGGGTCGGGAGCAGCGGAACCAGTCGCAGCTCGGCGACGGTCAGCGAGGATGCACCGGCCGCGCGGGCGCCGGCGATCTGGTCCACCTGTTGCCGCAGGTGGTGGACGCTGGTTCCGAGAGTGCCGAGATCCGGTCGTCGATCGAGTATTCCCTCGGCCTCTTCGAGTACGGCCGTTGCGCCGGCTGTATCGCCCAGCGCCAGGTAGGTCCGGACGAGCTCGACGGAGACCTGCACCGACCCGACCGGCAGGACGTAGGTCAGCAGCGGGCGGAGGCGCGCCGCGCGCTGGACGAGTCGGCGAGCCGTGCCGAGGTCGCCTCGGCGGGCCGCACAGTGGGCGTCGGCGGCGAACACGAGCGCGCTGGTCCAGTAGGCGTCGAGCTGCTGGCTGTCGACGATCTCGACGGCGCGCGCGAGCAACGCCTCGGCGCGCAGGTCCTGGTCCAGCTCAGCACAGATCAACGCCTGCTCCGCGAGCACCATCGCGAACAACGGGGTCGCGCCGAAGGCTTCCGCGACATCGCCGGCATGGGTGAAGAGTCGGCCGGCCCGGGTGAGGTCGCCCTCGAGGACGTACGAAATGGCTTGGGTGTGAAGCATCGTGGCGCGGTACGGGCTGGCTGGACTGAGCGTCTCGAGGGCAAGCGTCGCGTCGGTGCGCATCGCTGCCGGTCCGTCCCGGCCGATGATGGCACGCAGGTAGGCAAGAGTTCCGCCGACGGTGCTGCCGTCCGGGAGGACGCCGATGGCGGGCAGGCTCTCGGCGACCGCGACCCAGCGTTCGGCCTCGCGGGCATGTCCGAGCAGGGCGAAGGTCAGTGCCCCGTGGGCGGCGATGGCCGCATGACAATCGGTGACCGGCCGCTTGTCCAGCAGCTCCATCCAGCCCCGGACCGTGTCCACCCGACCGCTTGCCCAGACCGGTTGCATCAGCTCCAGGACGAGCCGCGCCAGCCGCTCGGTGTCGCCCGCGGCGGCGACGTGCTCGATGGCGGCCTCGGCCATGTCGTTGGCCTCGTACCAGTCGGCGGCTCGGGAGTGGAGCTCGCCAGCCCGATCCGGATCACCGCGGCGGAGCTCGGCCTGCAACAGCTCACGCAACAGGTGGTGATAGCGGTACCACTCGCCGCGGCGGTCGAGTGGAACGACGAGCAAGTTGCGTCGGGCGAGCTCCTCCAGGCCTCGCCCGGAGCCCCTGCCGGCCAGCACCGCGTCGCAGAGCGGCCCGGTCAGCCGCTCGAGAATGGAGGTCTCGATCAGGAAGCCCAGCTGTGACGTCGTCAGCCGGGCGAGCAGCTCCGAGCGGATGTAGTCGTCGACCAACCGGTCGTCGCCGGTGAACCCGAACCCCGAGACCGGGGCGCCGGACCTGATCGCGAGTGCGGCGAGATAGAGGCCGGCCGGCCAGCCCTCGGTACGCGTCACGAGCTCGGCGGCTTCGGCGACCGAGACGTCTGCACCCGCCTCGCGGAGCAGAACTGCCGCCTCTTCGTCGGTCATGGCGAGCTGATCGACACCGACCTCGAGCAGCCGTCGCTCCATCCTCAGCTTGGTGAGCGGGACGGCCGTCGCATCTCGGGAGGCCAGCGCCAGTCGCCATCCGTCGGGCACGCGGTGGGCGAGCTCTGCGATCGACAAGGCGCACTGTGGGCTGTCGATCGCGTCGAGATGGTCCAGCACGATGGTCACTGGTGCTGCAAGTCGGTCGATCACCGACATCAATTTCGGCACGGCCTCCACCCCGCCGCCAGCCCCCGCCAGCACGGCGGCGCCATCCGCAGCGACAGGCGCGAACCGATCGAGAGCGGCGAGCACGTGGCTCCAGAGCACCACCGGGTCGTTGTCGGCCCGTTCGCAGGACACCCACGCGAGCCGCGGACCGACCCGCTCTGCCAGCTGGGACAGCAAGGTGGTCTTTCCATAACCTGGCGGTGCGACGATGCTGACCACCCGCTCGGGTGAGGCGACGAGCCGCTCGAGCAGACTGGTTCTCGGCACCAGGCGCTGGCGAAGGATCGGCAGGTCCGCGGCCGGGCCGTCGTCTGCCCGTGGAGCGTCCGCGCCTCCGGTGGGACCGGGTGGGGGAGGAGTACTCCCCGCGGTCGGCCCCAGCACGCTGTGAGCGTACGCCGGATCGGCTCGTCGATGTCGTACCCGAACCAATCTGGACCGGGTGGTATGCCGCTAGTGTGCGAATGTGACTCATCTCGACCCGACTTGGACGATCCTGGCCAGTTATGAGACCCAGGAGCACAACCGCTGCGTCGACGTCTTCGCTCGACCCGACGAGACGTACGGTTTCGAGGAGTTCCGCCGCGATCCCGAGGACATGGGCACCTGGTACGACGTCGCCTACTTCGCCGAGCACCGCTACGCCACCCGCGAGGAAGCCGAGCAAGCCGCCCGCCGCGAGGTCCACTGGCTCGAAGCCGGGACACAGGCCTGAGTCTGTGGGCGCGGACGATCTCCGCGGAATTTAGAAGGCTGAGGCGTGCTACCGGCGCCTCAGCCTTCTAAATTCTCTGGTTGGGGTCAGGCGCGGAGCGGGCGCGAGCGCGCTGAAATAGGCTGGGCGGCGTGCACAGACGGCAAGTGATCACCCGCGCGGCGGAGCGGCTGAACGACCGGCTGGTTGCCATCCGACGTGACATCCACGCCCACCCCGAGATCGGCAACGCCGAGCATCGCACCACTCGGGTGATCATGGACACGCTGGCAGCTGCCGGATTGTCGCCGAAGGTGCTCGACGTCGGGACGGGCGCGCTGTGCGACATCGTCCCGGGCGGCAGCAAGGACGCGCCGCTGGTTGGTCTCCGCGCGGACATCGACGCCCTCCCGATCCAGGAGTCGAACGATGTCTCCTACCGTTCGGTCTATCCGGGAATGTGTCACGCCTGCGGTCACGACGTGCACACCGCGATCGTGCTCGGCGTCGGGCTGATCGTGGCCGAGCTACGCGAGGAGGAGCTCCTCGATCACGGCGTCCGGCTGATCTTCCAGCCGGCCGAAGAGCTCAGTCCCGGTGGTGCGCTGGACGCGATCGACGGTGGAGCTCTCGAGGGACTCTCGGAGGTCTACGCGGTGCACTGCGATCCACGGACCGACGTGGGTCGGATCGCGTTGCGCACCGGGGCGATCACCTCCGCGGTCGACAGCGTGTTGATCAAGCTGACCAGTGCGGGTGGGCACACCTCTCGACCTCATCTGACCGGCGATCTCGTCGGCGCCCTCGGGGCGCTCGCCACCACCATGCCGTTGTTGCTCACCCGAC
Organism: uncultured Actinomycetota bacterium; assembly: GCA_963797165.1. Taxonomy (GTDB): domain Bacteria; phylum Actinomycetota; class Actinomycetes; order Propionibacteriales; family Propionibacteriaceae; genus Microlunatus. The sequence continues at coordinate 2,073,562 of CAWCOM010000001.1, read as the reverse complement.
GAGTCGATCCGCGCAGCGGCGTCTCCCTCGTCTGGGGCCGGATCCGGGCCGGCGGGGTGTCCAACGCCATCCCGGCCAGCGGCGAGATCGAGGGCACGTTGCGAGCGCTCAGTGTGCAGGGTTGGCGCGACGCGCAGCAGATCCTGGCCTCGCTGGCGACCCAGGTCGTCGCCCCGTACGGCGTGGGCATCCATGTCTCGATCACCGCCGGCGTGCCACCTGCGGTCAACCACGCCCAAGGCGTCGATCGGTTCAGCGCCGCCGCGAAGGCCGTCATCGGTCGCGGCAGCGTCGGAACGACCGAGCAGTCGCTCGGCGGTGAGGATTTCTCCTGGATGTTGCAGCAGGTCCCCGGAGCGCTGGCCCGGCTGGGCGTACGTCCGGTGGGAGCCCGAACTGCGCCCGACATCCACCAGGCGGCGTTCAATGTCGACGAGGCCTGCATCGGCGTCGGCGTCAAGGTGCTGTCCGAACTCGCCAGCTCGACTGCCGCGACGCGCGACTAATCGCCCGCCGCCCCCTTTGCCCGACCTTCCCCAGACCTGCGCAGCCTGCCCAGTCCCGGAAAACTGGTCAGAAACAACACTGTGAATCGATTCAGAGTTGTTGTTTGTGACCAGTTTCCGGGGATCGGGGTAGCCGCGAGCCGGATGTGAAGCGATCTGGGGTGGTCAGGGGACCGGCTGGATGCGAGGAGTCGGCTGAGAGAACCCTGGGTCACAATCAGGTTTCACGCCACAGAGATGTCCGGCCGACCCGCACGATCGGGGATCTGCGGGCTAGAGTTCTCGGGTCACGGGAAAGAAAGCACCGCCAGAAGCGTCCCGGACCGAAGAAAATGTCGAAGTAGCCGAGGAGGACGATGTGAAGAAGGTCTCTTTCGTGGCGGGGGTGCTCAGCGCGCTCGCCCTGACCTTGACCAGTTGTGCGCAGCCACCCGGCAACACGCCCGAGACCTCGGCCGATACCCCCGCCGCCAGCGCGGCGCCCAGCGGCGGCGCAGGCGCCTCCGACTTCAAGGCCTGCATGGTGTCGGACTCCGGGGGCTTCGACGACAAGTCGTTCAACCAGACATCGCACAAGGGCATGGACGATGCCAAGGCACAGCTCGGCATCCAGACCGGCGAAGTCGAGTCCTCGGCCAACGCCGACTACGCCAAGAACATCCAGTCGATGGTCGACGCGAAGTGCAACATCATCGTCACGGTCGGCTTCCTGCTGAGCGACGCCACCTTGGCTGCAGCCAAGAAGAACCCCGACGTGGACTTCGCCATCGTGGACGACACGCCAAAGGGCGCCGACGCGGTGAAGAACCTCAAGCCGCTGGTGTTCAACACCGCCGAGTCCAGCTTCATGGCCGGCTATCTCGCGGGCGGGATGACCAAGACCAACAAGGTCGGCACATTCGGTGGGGCCAAGATCCCGACGGTGACGATCTTCATGGACGGCTTCGCCCAGGGCGTGGACTACTACAACCAGCAGAAGGGCAAGTCCGTCTCGGTGCTCGGCTGGGACGCGGCGAAGCAGGACGGCCAGTTCGTCCCCGGCTCCAATCCGTTCAAGGACACCGCAGGCGGCCAGCGCGTTGCCCAGGGTCTGATCAGCCAGGGAGCCGACATCGTCTTCCCGGTCGCCGGCGAGTCCGGCCTCGGGGCACTGCAGGCGGCGAAGGCGAGCAGCGGCAAGGTCAACGGGATCTGGGTCGACACCGACGGCTGCACGAGCGTGGCGCAGTACTGCCCGCAGCTGATCAGCAGCGTCTACAAGGGCATGGATCTGGCTGTGTTCGACGCGATCAAGGCCGCCCAGGACGGCAGCTTCTCCAACGAGCCGTTCGTCGGCACACTGGAGAACAACGGCACCGGTCTGGCCCCCTTCCACGACTTCGACTCCAAGGTCCCGGCGGACCTGAAGTCCGAGCTGGACAAGATCAAGTCCGACATCCAGGCCGGCACGATCAAAATCACCTCCAAGTCCCAGCCCGCCAGCTGATGTGATTGCTCCACTGGGGCGAGCCCTCGCTCCGCGCTCCGCTGCGCTACAGGCCGGTTCGTTCGTCGCGTCCGGTGAAACGGAAAGGCGTGTTTCACCGGACGCTCCTGCACTCGCCGGCGCGCAGCGTCGGTGCGGGTCGAGCGGCCCCGCGGCGCGGAGCGAGGTGCATCTCGTACGGCTTGCCTGTGCGAGCTACCAAACCCGGTGAGAGGATCTGGCTGTGACCGCGGTCATCGAACAACCGGCGCCGAGTGACGCGGACCTCTCGGGACTGCGACTGCGCGGCATCACCAAGCGGTTCGGGTCGCTGGTCGCCAACGACCGGATCGACCTGGACATCCTGCCGGGTGAGATCCATTGCCTGCTCGGCGAGAACGGCGCCGGCAAGTCGACGCTGATGAATGTCCTGTACGGCCTGCTCCAGCCCGACGAGGGCACCATCACCATCGACGGTCGTCCGCACACTTCCCGCAACCCCAAGGAGGCGATGGCGGCCGGCATCGGCATGGTGCACCAGCACTTCATGCTCGTCGACGTGTTCAGCGTCGCCGAGAACATGGTGCTCGGTCGCGAGCCGGGTGGCGCCGGCGTGCTCGACATGCGCTCCGCGCGCACGTTGGTCCGAGAGCTCAGCGACCGCTACAACCTCGCGGTCGATCCGGACACCCTCGTCGAGGATCTCCCGGTCGGCATCCAGCAGCGGGTCGAGATCTTGAAGGCGCTGGCCAACGACGCAACGTACCTGATCTTCGACGAGCCGACTGCCGTGCTCACCCCGCAGGAGATCGACGAGCTGATCGAGGTCATGCGATCGCTGCGGGACGAGGGCAAGGCCATCGTCTTCATCACCCATAAACTTCGTGAGGTCCGTGCGATCGCCGACACGATCACCGTGATCCGGCGCGGCAAGGTGGTCGGCACCGCCGAGCCGACCGACTCCGAGGGAGCGCTGGCGGAGCTGATGGTCGGCCGCGCCGTCAGCCTGACGGTGGCCAAGGAGGCACCGAAGGCGACGGACGAGGCACGGTTGGTGCTGCGCGGGGTGTCGATCGCCGGTCCGAGTGGCGCCGTCGTCGTCGACGGTATCGATCTGGACGTGCACGGCGGTGAGATCCTCTGCATCGCTGGTGTCCAGGGCAACGGCCAGACCGAGCTCGCGGAGGCCCTGCTGGGCGTCACTCCGGTGACTGGCGGTGAGGTCCGCTTGGACGGCAACGTGATCACCGACGCGTCGCCGAAGCAGACCATCGCCGCCGGGCTCGGCTTCGTCCCGGAGGATCGCAAGCACGACGGGTTCGTGGGCAGTTTCAGCGTGGCCGAGAACCTGGTGCTGAACACGTTCGACGAGAAGCCCTTCTCCACGGGCATTGCGCTGGATCTGCGGGCCGTACGATCGACCGCCGAGGAACTCGTCGATGAGTTCGACATTCGTACGCAGTCGATCGACACGCCCGTCTCGTCACTGTCCGGGGGCAACCAGCAGAAGGTGGTGCTGGCCCGCGAGCTCTCGCGACCGTTGTCGCTGCTGATCGCCAGCCAGCCCACTCGTGGCGTGGACGTCGGAGCCATCGAGTTCCTGCACCAGCGTCTGGTCGCCGAACGCGACCGTGGCACCGCAGTCATGATCGTCTCGACCGAGCTCGACGAGGTGTCGGCGCTCGCCGACCGGATCGCGGTGATGTATCGCGGCAAGATCGTCGGCATCGTCGGGCCAGCCACGTCGCGGGAGGTGCTGGGCCTGATGATGGCCGGCGTGCCCACGGACGAGGCGATGGCAGCCGCAACGAACACGTCGGCCGCCGAGGAGGAGGCCGCCGAGCTCGAGGCGGCGCGCGAACGGGTCGAGGGCGAAGGCAGCCAGGCCGGGGAGGAGGCACGATGACCGCGGACCAGCCAGAGAAGAAGCAGGCCGAGAAGCGGCCCGTCAGAATCCAGCCCGACAAGCCTTCCTACGGGGAAATGCTGCGGCGGCGCTGGACCTCGCGAAGCCTCTGGCAGGACGTCGCCACCACGGTCGCAGCCTTCTTCCTGGCTTTCTTGGTCGGCGCCATCCTGATGATCGTCTCCGACACCGAGGTGCGATCGACGTTCTCCTACTTCTTCGCCCGGCCCGGCGATGCGCTGAGCGCGTCATGGGAGAAGGTGTCGACGGCGTACGGAGCGTTGATCAAGGGCGCCATCGGCGGCTGGGGTGCGATCACCGAGACGACGGCCCAGGCCGCTCCGCTGATCTGCGCCGGCCTGGGTGTGGGGCTGGCGTTCCGGGCCGGTCTGTTCAACATCGGCGCCCAGGGCCAGGCGATCTGGGGCGCGATACTGGCCGCGTACGTCGGCTTCACGTTCCACCTGCCGCCGGTGATCCATGCCGGTCTCGCGATCGTTGCCGGCATCATCGGCGGCGCCCTGTGGGGCGGCATCGTCGGCTGGCTGAAGGCCAGGACGGGTGCCCACGAGGTGATCGTGACGATCATGCTCAACTACATCGCCGCCGGCATGCTGGCCTATCTGCTGACCACCGTGGCGTTCCAGCGGCCCGGCCGGACCGACCCGATCTCGCCGGTCGTCGACTGGAACGCCACCCTCGCCCGACTCGAGGGCTCCCGGCTGCATTTCGGTTTCCTGCTCGCGATCGCAGCCGCGGTCGGCTATTGGTGGCTGCTCGATCGTTCCACCACCGGCTTCGCCATCCGAGCCGTCGGCGCCAACCCGCACGCGGCGGCGACCGCCGGGATGAGTGTCGCCCGGACCACGGTGATCACCATGCTGATCGCCGGCGGGCTCGCCGGTCTGGCGGGCGTCCAGGCAGCGCTCGCGCCGAGTGTGGACGGAACGCCGGTGCCCCTGTCCCTCGGGCTGGTCGGTTCGATCGGGTTCGACGCGATCACCGTTGCCCTGCTGGGCCGCTCCAAACCCGTCGGCATCGTGCTGGCCGGGCTGTTGTTCGGTGGGTTGCACGCCGGCGGACTGGCGATGCAGAGCGAGGCGCAGACCCCGCTCACCCTGACGACCGTGCTGCAGGCACTGATCGTGCTGTTCGTCGCCGCGCCGGCGCTGGTCTCGACACTGGTCCCGTTCCTCAAGGCCCGAAAGACCAAGGCCAGTACGGCCATTCCCGCGATGGAAGGGGGGCTGGGATGAGCGCCCCCACCACCGAACGCCCGGAGCAGGTCGAGGAACAGCCGTCGTACGTCGAGTCGGCGGAGAAGCGTCGCCAGCGCCGCTCGACCGGCATCCTGATCGCCGTCGTCGGCGTGCTGCTGCTGATCCTGCTCGTTTCGACGACGGGAGCTGCGCGGTTCGCCCTGTCCGACGCCTTCGACCCGGTCCAGCTGCCGACGGTGTCGGTGCCGGGACTACCGACTGTGGCTATCTGCGCCGTGCTGTGCCTGCTGTGCGGCGCCGCCTTCCTGTCCGGCCGGATGCGCCGCTGGTGGCCGGTCGTAGCGGCCGTGGTCGCCGGTCTGGCGGTCGTGATCGGCTTCCTGACCTGGGCGGCCGCCGGTCGGGATTTGCCGTTCCCAGTCGCCAACCAGTTCGCCGGCACCCTGTCGCTGGCGACGCCGCTGGTGCTGGGTGCGCTCTGCGGCGTGCTGTGCGAGCGCTCCGGCGTGGTGAACGTGTCGATCGAGGGCCAGTTCCTGACCGCCGCTTTCGCCGCGGCGATCGTCGGCAGCATCACCCAATCGGTCGCGGCGGCTCTGATCGCCGCCGTACTGGCCGGCGTCGCGATGGCGGCGCTGCTGGCACTGTTCGCGATCACGTACCTGGTCAACCAAGTCGTCCTCGGCGTCGTGCTGAATCTCTTGGCCGTCGGCATCACCGGCTTCTTGTTCGATCAGCTGGTGCAGCCGGCCGCGGACAAGTACAACGCCGCCCCGGTGCTGCAGACGATCTCCATCCCAGGCCTGAGCAAGATCCCGTTCTTCGGGCGGGTGCTGTTCGAGCAGACCGTCCTGGCCTACATCGCTGCGATCTCGGTGCTCGTCGTCTGGCTGATCTTGTTCAAGACCATCTGGGGGCTGCGGATCCGCTCTGTCGGTGAACATCCAGAGGCGGCCGACACCGTCGGCATCAGCGTCCGCGCGATCCGCTGGTCCGCCGTGCTGGCGGGGGGCGTTTTCGCCGGGCTCGGCGGGGCGTACTTCACGCTCGCCTCCACTGGTTCGTTCTCCAAGGAGTTCACCGTCGGCAACGGGTTCATCGCGCTCGCCGCATTGATCATGGGCCGTTGGCACCCGGTGTACGCGGCCCTGATGGCCCTGTTCTTCGGCTTCGTGACCCAGATGGCCTCCCAGCTGCAGACGCTGAGCACCCCGATGCCGAGCCAGTTCCTGCTGATCCTGCCCTATCTCGCCACCATCATCGCCGTGGCCGGACTGGTCGGCAGGGTTCGGGCGCCCGCCGCAGACGGCATTCCCTACGAGAAGCCGTGACCGGCGGTGACGTTGGAGCAGCCGGGATCGACTGGGACGCTCTCCGCGCTGCTGCTCGGGAGATCTCGACCAAGGCATACGTCCCCTACTCCCACTACCGGGTCGGCGCCGCGGCACTGACCGACGATGACCGGATCGTCGTGGGCTGTAACGTCGAGAACGCCTCGTACGGGCTGACCCTGTGCGCCGAGTGCAGCCTGATCTCCAGCCTGTTCGCCGGCGGGGGTGGCCGGCTCGTGGCCTTCGCCTGTGTGGATGACGCCGGCGAGGTCTTGATGCCGTGCGGCCGCTGTCGTCAGCTCCTGTGGGAGCACGGCGGTCCCGAGCTGCTGGTCGACACCCCCGCCGGCATCCTGCCGATGACCGACGTGCTGCCGATGGCGTTCGGACCCGAGGACCTGCATCGGGTGCGCGATGTGCAGGATGGACCCTCGTGAGTGATCTCGATCAGCTGCGCGCCCTGCCCAAGGTCTCACTGCACGACCACCTCGACGGCGGGCTCAGGCCCGCGACGATCGTCGAGATCGCCGCAGAGATCGGGCACGACCTCCCGGCCGATGATCCCGACACTCTTCGGACCTGGTTCGTGGACTCGTGCAACTCAGGGTCGCTGGTCGATTACCTGGTGACCTTCGACCACACCATCGCGGTCATGCAGCGCGAGCAGGACCTGCGTCGAGTGGCAGCCGAGTTCGTCGAGGATCTGGCCGCCGACGGCGTGATCTACGGCGAGGCGCGTTGGGCGCCGGAGCAGCACACGCAGGCCGGTTTGACGACGGCTCAGGCGATCGAGGCTGTCCGCGACGGGCTGGCCGAGGGAATGGCCGCGGCGGCCGGGCACAGTCAGGACATCGTCGTACGCCAGCTGGTGACGGCCATGCGCCACGTGCCGGAGCCGACGACAGAGATCGCCGAGCTGGCTCTGCGCTACCGCGACGACGGCGTCGCCGGCTTCGACATCGCCGGCGCCGAGAAGGGCTTCCCGGCTGAGCGGTTCGGAGACTCGTTCCGGCTGCTCCGCCGGGCCAGTGCGTACTACACGATCCATGCGGGCGAGGCCGATGACATCGCGTCGATCCGCGGCGCTGTCAACCTGTGCGATGCGAACCGGATCGGGCACGGCGTCGCGATCATCGAGGACGTCACCACCGACGTCGACGGCAACGACGTCGTCGGCGACTTCGCCGCGTACGTCCGTGATCAACAGATCGCGCTCGAGATGTGCCCGTCGTCGAATCTGCAGACCGGCGCCGTGGCGTCGTTGGCCGAGCACCCGTTGCCGAAGCTGGATGCCCTCGGCTTCCGGGTGACCCTCAACGCCGACAACCAGCTGATGAGCGGCACGACCCTGAGCCGCGAGTTCTCCCTGATCGCGGACCAGTTCGACTACGACCTGGAGGACTGCCGCCGGCTGGCCCTGAACGCCGCCCACAGCGCCTTCGCGCCATGGGACCTGAAGGGTCGCCTGGTCGACCGCATCACCGACTTCTAGCCGGCCGACGTCGACGACCAATCGTCTCGCAGCCGGCGAATCGAAGTTGTCTCGGCTTGATAACGAGTTGGGCAATTGGATGGCATGATTGGTCATCCGGGCCCGTGATCGTCACGTCGGCCTTGATCCGTGATGGTCCGCACCGAACTCGGGGGAACGACGTTGGCGGCAGCCGGATCACGGAGGTGGAGCGCGAGACCAAGGCTGATTGCCTTGCTCGCTGCGCTTCTCGCCGTCGGCTGGGTCGTCTGCTCCCCATCCACCGCGATGGCGGATTCGAGGGAGACTTTTGCCAATACGGCACCCGTCGAGTTGCCCGGTGCGAGCGGCGACTCCACCACACAATCCCGGACGACGATCGAGGTCACAGGGCTTTCCGGCGCGATCGACAAGCTCACTGTGAAACTTCGCGGGCTGACCCATCCCGACCTGGGACGGCTCGCCGTCATGTTGGTGGCGCCTTCCGGTGAGAATCTTGTGCTGCTGTCGGGAATCGACGGTCCGGCCAGGACCACCAGAGCCGCGATCGTCTTCGCCGACTCTGCGGATGCGCCACGTACCGACTGGCGACGTACCGAGCGGCCGATTCCGGCCGACCAGCGCAGGCGTCCCTTCGAGTTTTGCCGCGCCGGCGCCTGAGCCGTCGTAGCGAGAGCACGTTGGCCGGAGCGTTTTGCGGTATCGAGCCGAACGCCGACTGGAGGTTGTACCTGGCCGACGGGTCAGGTGGGTCTGGCCAGCTCGCCGGCGGCTGGAGCCTGACGATCACCACCACCACCACCACCACCGACCTACCACCATCACCCTCGACTCGTCGCACGACGTCTCGAGGGGAGAACCGGCGACCTTCGTCGCCACGGTGCAGGCTGGCGGGGAGGATGTGACCCGTGGGTCGGTGCGGCTGATTGTCGACGGGCGACCCGCGGGCGACCCGGTCCGGCTCGGCGACTCCGGTGAAGCCGTGTTGGCTGCAGGGAATCTGGCCGAAGGAACGCACGACATCGAAGCGATCTACGGCGGCGCCGACGGCTACATCGGCAGCAAGGTCGAGGTCACCCGCCAGGTTGCCAACGCGACGGTCGTCGAAGGTCGATCATTCTGCAATACGGGTCCGGTCGCGCTGTCGGGCGCAGAGGGACCTCGGTATCCGTCGACCGTCGACGTCTCAAGGCTCAAGGGCCTGGTCAGCAGGGTCAGGGTCAGGCTGCGCGGGCTGTCGCTGTCAGCACCGGTGGACCTCGGCATGATGCTGGCGGCCCCGCATGGAGGGCGCAACGTCGTGCTGCTCGGCGGTGCCGGCGGCGACGCCGCCGTGCAGGATCTGACTGTGTCCCTCGACGACGACGCAGCCGCGCCCGTCTCGTCGTCCTCGATTCGATCAGGGAGCTTCAGGCCGACGATCAATCAGACGCCGCTGTTCGGCGCGCGGGCGCCGCACCCGAGCAGCACCTCGCAGCTGTCTCAGCTCGACGGGATCGACCCCAACGGCACGTGGAGCCTCTGGGCTGTCGATGGGTCGACCGCTGCCAGCGGGTCGCTGTCGGGTGGCTGGTGCGTCAGCGTCGAGTCTCTGATCCCGACCAGGACCACGGTCGTGTCGAAGGGTGAACCGATTGCCGGCGAACCCGTGACGTTCACAGCCGCGGTCACCGCCGCCGGGGAGCCGGTGGTCGATGGCTCGGTGCGACTGCGTGACGCGGATGGAGCCATCCTCGGCGATTCGGCAGAGGTCGGGACCGACGGTTCGGCGACCTTCGTCGTCGACTCGCTGGCTGCTGGAGCGCATGAGATCGTCGCCGCCTACTCCGGAACGCGGGAGCATGCAGCAAGCAATGGAGAGGTGTTCCCGATCGTCCGACCCGTGGCGAATGCCGGGGGCCCCTATCGGATCGCCGTCGGCGACGCTCTCGTCCTGGACGGATCGAAGTGCTCGCCGGGAGCCGTGTACGACTGGGATCTCGACGGCGACGGCAGCTTCGACGATGCGAGCGGCTCCTCGCCGTCCGTCAGCTGGGCCGACCTACAGGCGTTGGGTGTCCGAGCTCGACCTGCACGATACGCAGTCACCGTGCGGGTCGCCGCGGGCACCGGGACACTCGAGTACGCCAAGACGACGCTCGATGTGAGCGCCGAGCCGATGCCCACGCCGGGACCGATCCGGATCCTGTCGACGGCCTCTGACAACTCCGCACCAGTGGATGCGCCCGTGACGGTGCATCTCCTACCAACCGGTCTCTCATCGGCACCCGGCTCGACATTGACCTACACCGTCGACTGGGGTGACGGCTCGCCGGTGCAGACGGTCGACGGTGCCGGTGAAGCGGTCGTCAGTCACATCTTCACTCGACCTGGCCAGCACCAGGTCCGCTATACCGTCACCGACCGGCGCACCGGCGGGCAGCACCAGTGTCCTTCTCGGTGCAGGTCCGGGAGGGGACGTCGGCGCTGCCGGCGACGAACTCTGCTTCCACAGCGCCCGATCCCCTACCTGGAGGCGGATTCGGTCCAACCGCGATCGCGTCGTGCCCACCGCTGACACATCCAACCACCTGCTCAGCTGGGTCTCGTCGGCGCGATTCTCCTGACGGCCTTGGGCGCCGTGCGTTTGAAGTCAACGCGATCGCTTCCGGTGGATGCGCCGCCGGCTCTGGCGGTAGTCGCCAGGCTCTCTCGGGCGAGCGTCGAGGGTTCGCGCCCGCTGATCGGAGCGACCGCCAAGAAAGAGCGAGCCTCAGTTACGCGACGGGAAGACGCCCTCCAGCGCGATGCACCAGTTGAGCACGAGGTACGGCGACGTCACGACGACCGGCTGGGCGCTGCCGCCGCCGCTCACCATGGCTGGGTTCATCGTCAGATCGGCGGTCGAGCCGTACGTCGATGCGTCGGCGGTGAAGGCAGGGAACGAGTTCGCCGGGTTCTTGCCGGTCGCGGCGGATGAGGCGCTGACCGTGTGGCTGTGCGGCGGCAGCTGACCGGCGAGCAGGGTCACCTGCTCCGCGCCGCCGGGCTGACCCTGCTCGTACGGCGAAAGACCGGGGCCCTGACCGAAGCCGAGCGCGGTTCGGCCGCGGAGGTCCGGCAGGCCGAACGTGGTCTGACCATTGCCGCCGTACATGGTGCCCAGCAGCGAGAACAGTGCGGTGTTCTGCGAGATGGACATCAGCTGACCCTGACACAGGGCCCAGCCGCGCGGGGCGAAATTGAAGCCGAACAACCTGAGCTCACCGATGAACGGGTCCACGACGTGCCTCCTGTAGGAGTGGGGGATGGATGTCACGGTGCGGAATGGGTGGCGATCAGATCTAGCCATTTCGTCCCGAACTCGACATAGTGTGCCGTGACGACGGAGTACGCGCTAGCCCCTGTTTCCCCGACGCCGGGGGTGCCGCTCCGTGGGGGGAGTTTGCCCGATGCCGAGGTCTGCCCAGGACGTGCGGATCGTTCGGCGTGCCCGCGTCTTGGCTCTGCTGAGCGCGTTCCTGCTCGTGATCGGCTCGTACGTCCTCGGCGCCCCGACAGCGGTGGCCGACGGACCGACGACGTTCAGCAACACCACCCCGATCGCCATTCCCGGGAATCAGATCCCGCCCTCCGAGGGTCCGGCGAGCCCGTACCCGTCGAACATCACCGTCTCGGGATGACCGGGGTCGTCAACGAAGGTCAGGTGCGTTTCAACAACCTGACTCACCCGATCGCCAGCGACATCGACGCGATGGTGGTTGCGCCCGACGGGTGCGAACCTCGTGGTGTTCTCCGACGTCCTCGACGGCGACCAGACTTCCCGTCCGCGACGCAATGCGACATTGACGTTTGACGACGCCGCGGCATCCACGGTGCCGACCGGTCAGCTGATCATCCGACGGGCACCTACAAGCCCACGAACCAGGGCCAGTGCCGATAACTTCCCGTCGCCGGCGCCGACGCCGTCGAACCAGACCACTCTGGCCGGGGCGTTCACCGGCATCAACCCGAATGGCATCTGGCAGTTGTTCGCGGTCGACGACACCGGACGGCGAGTCGGCACGATGGCCGGCGGTTGGAGCCTGATCATCACGACCGACGTCGCCGCGGTCAGCACGACGACCACCGTCTCCTCGTCCGACCCGCACCTCGTTCACCGGTGACCCGGTCACGTTCACCGCGACCGTCTAGGCCGGAGCGACCGCCGTCACCAGCGGGACCGTGCAGTTCAGCCGACGGCGACGAACCTCGGCTCGGCGGTCACCGTCAACGGTCCGGCGTCGGCGCACGTTCACCACGTCGTCGCTGACCGAGGGCACCCACCTGATCACGGCGACGTACAGCGGCGCGACCGGCTTCCTGACCAGCAACGAAACCGTCCCGCAGCGGGTCGACAACCGGACGGTCGTGACCGGGTCCACGTTTTGCAACCCGGGATCGATCACGGTTCCGAGCCACCGGTTCCGCGACGCCGTACCCGTCGAGGATCTTCGTCTCCGGCCTGACCGGGACCGTCACGAAGGTCACGGCCACGCTCAAGGGACTGATCACACGAGGCTCCGATCGACCTGGACATCATGCTGTCCGGTCCGACGCCCACCACCAACCTGATCCTGCTCAGCGACGCCGGTGGGACGCAACCCGGTCACCAACGCGAACCTGACGTTCGATGACGCGGCGGCAGCGCGGTGCCGATCCCAATCGTCAGCGGCACGTATCGACCGACGGACATCGACCCTGACGGCCAGCCGACACCTTTCCCGATCCCGCTCCGGCCCTGAGCGCCGCAACCGCGCTGTCGACCTTCAACGGCGCGAGCGCGAACGGCACCTGGAGCCTGTGGGTCGTCGACGACGCGACCGGCGACGCTGGCCAGATCAGTGGCGGCTGGTGCCTGACGATCACCTCGCAGAGCCCGACCACGACCGCGCTCACCTCGTCGAAGAATCCGTCGCTGGTCGGCCAGTCCGTCACCTTCAGCTTCAACGGTGACGTCCGGCGGCAGCCCGGTCACCACCGGGTCAGTCCAGTTCAGCGACAACGGCACCGACCTCGGCGCCCCGGTGCCCGGTCGGCCAGTGGTGTGGCGACCTACACCAGCTCGACCCTGAGCCTCGGCACCCACCCGATCATGGCGACGTACGTCGGCACGAGCACCCTCGCCGAAAGTCACGACGACCAGCCAGGTCGTGAACCTGGTCCCGACGACGACGGCGCTCACCTCCAGCCTGACTCCGTCGCACGTGGGCGACGACGTCACGCTTCAGGGCGATCGTCAACGCTGACGAGGACGCCGATGACCTCCGGCACCGTCCCGTTCAGCTGCGGCGGCACCGACCTCGGGACGCCGGTGGCGATCGTCGCTGGCGGCGTCGCGACATTCACCACGAACACGCTGACGGCCGGCACCCACTCCGATCACCGCGACCTACAGCGGCACGGCCACACTCGCGACCAGCGACGACGACCTCAGCCAGCAGGTGAAGAAGGTGGAGACGGTCACCGACGTCGCCCTCGAGCGACGATCCCTCGGTGGTCGGCCAGTCGATCACCTTCACCGCGACCGTGATCGCCGGAATGGATCCGGTCGACCTCCGGGCCGGTCCAGTTCAGCGACGGCGCGAACGGCGCTGGGCGCGGTCAACCTCGCCACCGACGGCACTGCGACCTTGACCAGCACCCTGGCGGCGGGGGCGCACAGCATCACCGCCGCCTACCTCGGCACAGCCAAGTACACGGAGAGCGACGACAGATCGACGTGCAGGTCAACAAGAGTCGTCGACCTCTCTCACCTCCAGCTCCGTCCGTCGACGGTCGGCGCAGACGTGACATTCACCGCCACCGTGACAGCGGCCGGTGGGCCCGCCACGGTGGGATCCGTCCGGTTCAGCAAGCGACACCGAATTCGGGAGCGGCCACGGTCGACGCGCCTGGCACGGCTCTCAGGCCGACCAACTCGGCGTGGGCACGCACACTATCGCCGCGACGTACGTCGGCACGCCCGAGGTCGCCGGCAGCGTCGGCAGCCGGGACCTGGCTGTGAGTCAGGCGGCTTCGTCGACGTCGGTCACCTCGAGCCCAACTCCGTCGATGTTCGGCCAGCAGGTCGCATTCAGGGCAACCGTCAGCGCGGACCCTGCGGGCGCCGAGCGCGTCTCCGGCGGCACTGTCGAGTTCCGTGACGAAGGCGACGCCGTGTTGTGTGAGGACGTGCCCGGTCGAGTCCGATGGGACGGCGACCTGTGTCTACGCCGACCTGGGTGCGGAACGCACACGATCACCGCGGCGTTCTCCGGCACCACGGAGTATCGTCGTCAGTTCCGACGAGGTGACCCAGACCGGACGCCGGCGGCAACGGACACCGACTCACCGGCCCGGCGACGGCCGCGCTCGGAGCGGAGGTGAGCTACACGGCCGCGGTCACCGCTGATCCGCCGGCCCCGACGTCGACAGCGGCTCTGTCGTTCAGCGTCGACGGGGCGGTGGTCGAGGCCGCGCCGCCGATGTCTACGGACACGCCACCTACGAGACGAGCCCCTTCGGCCGGCATCCACACGATCGTCGCCGAATACGTCGCCAGCGCCTACTACCAGGCAACACGTCGGACTCGATCACGCAGGTCGTCGTGGTTGGTCGACGCCGGCGGGCCATACGACATCGCCGAGGGACAGAGCATCACGCTGAACGGTTCCGGGTCCTCGCCCGGAGCGGACAGTTACGAATGGGACCTGAACGGCGACGGCATCTTCGGTGACGCCTCCGGCCCTTCGCCAGAGCTCACGTGGAAGCAGCTGGAGGAGCCGTTCGGCATCGACGACGGCTTGACCGTGCCGACCGCATATCCGATCGCGCTCCGGGTGACCTCCGGATCGCAGGAGCAGACATCGGTCAGCACGATCATCGTCACCAACACCGCACCCATCTCGGTGATCACCGGCGGACTGACCGCGACCGTCGGTGTGCCGTTCACGGTCAAGGTCGGCGCCGATGACCCGTCGTCGGCGGACATGGCAGCCGACTTCACGTACACCGTCGACTGGGGAGATGGATCGCCGGTCCAGAGCTCGTCGGGCCGTTCGATCCGCCGGTGACGCATACCTACGCGACCGCCGGAACCTTCGAGGCGTCCTTCACTGCGACCGACAAGGACGGTGGCGAGGGCGATCGCCTACGGCGGTGGCCGTGGTTGCCGCCGGCCGAGGAGTCGCCGACACCCACTCCAACGGCGACAGCCACAGCCACGTCGACAGCCACGTCCACAGCCACGTCGACCGCGACGTCTGAGCCGACCTCCACGTCCGACAGCGACGGGGACGGAAACGACGGCGACTCGCTGGCCTCGACCGGGTCTGACGTCGGCATCGGCACGATCGTCTTCGGCGGTGTGTTGCTGCTCGGTGGCGGTGCACTGCTGTTCGTCGCACGTCGGCGACGCGCCTCCCGCGGCACTCACGAATAGCGCGTCCGCCGCTTTCTGTCAGAGGCCGGCTCTAGTCTCGATTCCGGGCCGCAGGTTGCGGTCCGGAGGGGAGCGGAATGCCGGTCAAGCAGGATGCGTGGCCAGAGGGAACGCCGGCCTGGGTGGACCTGATGGCGTCGGACTTCGCGGCCGCGAAGGACTTCTACGGCGGCGTGTTCGGCTGGGAGTTCAGCGAGAGCGGTGAGGAGTTCGGCTACTACGCCATCGCCACTCTGGACGGCGAGGCGGTTGCCGGGATCGGTCCGACGCAGGTTTCCGACGGGCCGCCGCCCGCCTGGACGACGTATCTCGCCGTGGACGATGCCGAGGCGATCGCGGCCAGAGTCGTCGATGCCGGCGGCACCGTGTTCGCGCCGCCGATGGCGGTCGGAGACTTCGGCACGATGGCGTTGGCCGTCGATCCGACCGGCGCGTTCTTCGGGCTGTGGCAGTCCGGCGGCCATACCGGCGTCAACCGCTACAACGAGCATGGCGCACTGACCTGGAACGAGGCGATGGTGGGCGACTACGAATCCGGCAAGGAGTTCTACGCGGCGGTCTTCGGGTTCGGCTACACCGAGATCGGCGACGAGGGTTTCGCGTACTCGACGGTTGAGCTCGACGGACGCACCGTCGGCGGGCTCGGCACCGCCAGCTCCGTGGGGAACGGCGTGCCGCCGCACTGGCGGACGTACTTTGCTGTGGACGATCTCGACGCCACGCTGGCCAAGGTCCTCGAGCTCGGTGGGTCGGTCGTCACCGACCCGTTCGATACCCCGTTCGGCCGGATGGCGGCGGTCAGCGGTGTCGACGGAGAGGTCTTCCTGCTGAGCGAGACCGACTCCAGGTGCGCGGCCCGCGGACTGATCCGGATCGTCTGTCCCGGATCGTTCCTGCCCTTTCGGGCAAGCCGTCCTGCACCCTTGACGGCCTGGTCGGGTTGCCGGTTTCTTGCCGACTTCGAGCGATACTGTCTGGACGTGCCGAGGAGCGGAGTGCGATGAGGAGGTGATCCAGACCCATCGGCCAGGGCAGGTTGAGCCCGACAGCGAGGTGCTCTCGGCGAGGCGCCTTCCGGCTCAGCGGAACGGTCGGATCGATCGACGGCCGAATCGGGTCGAACGGCTGCCGCCGATCGACGGCGCGGCGATGCCGCGTGGATCGTCGCTCTCCAACGCACGGCAGGCAACCGGGCGGTGGCGGGCATGGTGGGCCGCCGCCGCGAGTTGACCGAGGACGACCAGGCGGCGATCAACTCCGAGATCTCGGCTCGTCGACCGGTTGGCGGCGGTGGTGGGGCCGCGCGTGGGGGCTGCGTCGGCCTGGCGGAGGCCACGCTGTTTCGTGGCGAGCCTGAACGGCGGTCGAATCCGTTCACGCGGGAGGTCCAGCGCTACACCACGACGGACGGTGTGGTCGCCAACGCGGCCTCCATCATCGGACTCGGCGGTCCCACAGCCGCGCTGACCGGCGCCGTGACCTTCGAGTCCGCCACCGGACCGGGGCACTGGCCATTCCCTCCACCTCCGTCCCCCGTCTCCGCGGCGGCCGGTCCCTCGTCCCGCCGGTGGCGCGTCGGTCGGTTCCTGCGCCGTCCGTGTCCGCTTCTCTCGGCCGCCCGTCCGCCGGCGCGCTCGCCTGGCTCCGCCTCTTCGGTGGCGCGGTGCGGCCCCTCGCCCCTGCCCGTCCGCGCGGGACGCCGGGGCGGCCGTGGTACGGTGGGCTGTCGATCAGTTTGCCAAGCCGAGCCCAGCACGAGGCCAGCACCATGTCCGACACGCCAGGTTCCTTCATGGGCTGGACGACGGGCTCGCCACCGATGAGCAGCACTTGGTGAGGACCGACGGCTACGACAGTCCGCAGCTGGCTTGCGGTGAGGACAGAGCTCGCAGACCGCGATTCCCCTCAACTACGCGGACTGGGAGTGAACTACGGGACGACAGTCGCCTTCAACGGCCTCTCGGCGGCAGCGTCGTGACGCCGACAGCGACTTCGGGCTCAAGGTCACCGGCACCGCACGGGTCGGCGGGAAGTGGCCGATCCACAACGATCCTGTGGCGAACGACGTGACGACGACGGTGACGACGACGTGGTGACCTCCTCCGGGGCGTATGGACATGAGATCACGCCGCTCACCCCAGCCGCGATCCTGGCTCAGCGTGGTCGAGGGCCTCGGCAGGCTTTATCGGGACTGCCCGGCTGGCCAGTGACCGGCAGGGCCCGCCACCGAAACTCGTCGAGGGCCGGGCTACGCGCTCGTGGCAGAGGTCGAGGTGGACCGGAGGCTGTTCGAACGGCACCGGCCGACACGGTGGGCTGCCGGTCAGACCAGCCGGCCGCCGGAGCACCGGGTCGGTCCCCACGAGGATCGCTTCCCGCCGGACCGGCTGCGCTCCGTGTCGTACTGGGACCAGGCGCCGCAGGACAACCCAACCCTCGTTCTTTGTCTGCTGTCCGATCCCGTGGTTGTCCGGGCTCTGCTGGGCCCTGACGACGACCTGCCACGCGCCGTCAGGATCATTCGCGCCTGGACGAGTCGGGTGCCGGCGAGGCGGTGGTCGAGCAGCAACTCTCGGGCCCGGACTCCCAGCCCGCCGTGGCTACGTCGCCGGCTTCGAGCTGCTCGCTCGGACGACGAGTGACCTCCCGGAGCTCGTCGAGCGGTTCCTCCGGCGCCCGGTCGTCCGGACGCGCGGCCCGGGAGATCAGCAGCTCGTGCACCGCTCAGCGACCAGCTGCCGGACAGCAAACTGGTGGAGCTGGCTCGTCGGCTGCTGCACGTCATGCGGACGAGCGGGCCCGAGGGGTTGGTGAGCTATCTGACCTGGTCGATGCCCATCGTGATCGGCTCGCGCGGCAGAACCGAGCTGGCCGGGAGATCCGCGCCCAGGCGGAACTGGTTGGCAGGCGCGACTTCGCCGGGCCCGACGCGCAGGCCTGGCGGCAGGAAGTCCGACGTCAGCCCGCACGCTCGCCGAGGGGGACGGCGGGTGAGCACGACATCGCCACCGACCGTCCCGGTGGAGGCGTCCGACCGCGGGCAACGCCTGTCACTTGCCGACGCGCGTCGGTCGCGTGCCTGACCTGCTCGACGTCTCCCTGTTGACGCACCGCGCTGGACTCGTTCACCATGACGGCACTCATGGATCTGGACAACGCGCGCTACCTGCTCAATTTCGCCGATATCGACCTGGGCTGGCGCCGTCGGGGGAGTGGAGCGTGTACTACGCGCGCCCCTGCCGGTTCCTGGATCCGGGCGACGCGACCTGCACGATCCACGCCACCGAGCGTCAGCCGAACATCTGCGCGACCTACAACCCCTACTCGTGTTGGTACCGGCGAGCTTTCAGCCAGCCGGTTGATGACTTCCTCTGGTTCGATTGGGAGCATCTGGACCAACTGGCCGATCGGGTGGTCTTCGACGAGTTCCGCAGGATCATCGAGGTCCCGTCGTGGGACTCGCTGCTCGCCGGGGCCGGTCCACCCCCGGCAGCACCCAAGCCTCGTTCCGCCGTCTTCGTTGCGCTCGGCGCGACGAGGCTCCGCGGAGGGGCCGCCGAGGTCGCACAGCCGCAGCCGCGGTCCTTCGACGGCCTGCGTACACCCTGTGCAGACTGCGCTGCCCATTGCTGCACCCACCTGGTGTTCCCGAAGCCGCGCCCGTCAACGAACGTGCAGCTCGACTACTGGCGCTTCTGCCTCGGCTTTCCCGGCGTCGAGGCGGGAATTGGAGACGAGGGCTGGTCATTGACATCGCGACCACGTGTCGACACCTCGACGGGGCCAACGGATGCTCTCTCTACGGGCTGCCAGCGGCCGCGCGCTGCAGTTACTACGACGCCTGGAAGGCACCACAAGCCTCGTCTGGGACCGGTGCCACAGCCAGGCTTTCGTCGATGGGACTCGACGAGTCGAGGGATACCTGGCCGGCGTGGAGTTCGACGAGCGGCAACGTGATCGAGCCCAGCGGGGATCCGATCCCCGCCGGGCCGTCCGGATAGGGTTGGGCGCATGAGCTCACGCGTGCTGACCGCCGTGGCCTGGCCGTATGCCAACGGCCCGCGCCACATCGGTCACGTCTCCGGTTTCGGGGTCCCGTCCGACGTCTTCTCCCGGTTCATGCGGATGAGTGGGCACGACGTCTTGATGGTGTCCGGCACCGATGAGCACGGCACGCCGATCTCGGTCCAGGCCGAGAAGGAGGGGCTGACCACCCGGCAGCTCGCCGACAAGTACAACCGGGTGATCGTAGAGGATCTGCAGGGACTCGGACTCTCGTACGACCTGTTCACCCGGACCACCACCCGCAACCACTACGAGGTCGTGCAGAAGCTCTTCCTCGGGCTGTACGAGAACGGCTACGTCGTGCCCAAGACGGCGATGGGCGCAATCAGCCCGTCGACCGGGCGGACCCTGCCGGACCGCTACATCGAGGGCACCTGTCCGATCTGCGGCTTCGAGGGGGCCCGCGGCGACCAGTGCGACAACTGCGGCAACCAGCTCGACCCTGTCGATCTGATCAACCCAAGGTCCCGGATCAACGGCGAGACGCCGATCTTCGTCGAGACCGAGCATTTTTTTCTCGACCTGCCGGCCCTGGCTGGATCGCTCGGCAAGTGGCTCGCTGCGCGCACCGACTGGCGGCCCAACGTCTTGAAGTTCTCCCAGAACCTGCTCGAGGACCTCAGACCGCGCGCCATCACCCGCGATCTCGACTGGGGCGTGCCCATTCCGTTGGACGGTTGGCGGGATCAGCCGATGAAGCGGCTGTACGTCTGGTTCGACGCGGTGATCGGCTACCTGTCGGCGTCGGTGGAGTGGGCGCGACGTTCCGGCGACCCGGACGCTTGGCAGCAGTGGTGGATCAACCCCGACGCCCGGAGCTACTACTTCATGGGCAAGGACAACATCGTCTTCCACTCCGTCATCTGGCCGGGCATGCTGCTCGGTCACAACGGAGAGGGCGATCACGGCGGGGATACCGGCCCGATGGGGGAGCTCCGGCTCCCCGACGAGGTCGTGTCGAGTGAGTTCCTGACGATGAGCGGGTCGAAGTTCTCCACCAGCCGCGGCAAGGTCATCTACGTCGGTGACTTCCTGCGGGACTTCGGGCCGGACGCGTTGCGCTACTTCATCGCTGTGGCCGGGCCGGAGACCACCGACTCAGACTTCACCTGGGACGAGTTCGTGCGCCGAACCAACTTCGAGCTCGCCAACGAGTGGGGCAACCTGGTCAACCGGTCGATCTCGATGGCGCACAAGAACAACGGCGCCATCCCGGCGCCGACCGACCTGCGTGACATCGACCACCAGCTGCTGGGGACGGCCCGAGCGTCGTTCGACACGGTCGGCGAGGCGCTGCGCAGCAGCCGGTTCAAGCAGGCCGCCACCGAGGCGATGCGGCTGGCGGGTGCAGCCAACAAGTACCTCTCCGACTGCGAGCCCTGGAAGCTGTCCGGCGACCCGGCCCGCCGCGACACCGTGCTGCACACCGCCCTGCAGGTGGTCTCGGACACCAACACGCTGCTCACCCCGTTCCTGCCGCACGCTGCACAGAAGGTGCACGAGGCGCTGGGCGGCTCCGGCGTCTGGGCGGCGCAGCCGGAGATCCGGACCGTCGGCGAGACCGACGGACCGGATTACCCGGTGCTGATGGGGGACTACGCCGGCGAGCAGGCTCGCTGGTCCAGCACGCCGATCGAGGTCGGCCGACCGCTGGTCAAGCCGACTCCGCTGTTCGCCAAGCTCGACGAGAACCTCGGTATGACCGGTCCCGACTGGGCGCCGGTCGAAACGTCGTGATCTGCCGGTAGCCGAGTTGTCAGGAGCTCCACACCACATATGGTGCGGAGCTTCCGCCAACGCGGAAGACGTCAGGGCAGGTAGTAGGTCGGGTTGGGGAGCTTGACGGTGTGGTCGGCGTACCCGCCGATCAGGTCGGAGTACTGGTCGCCGTAGTTCGCGACGATGGTGTAGCCAGAGTCTTCGATGTGGCGACGGGTCTGGGACTTGTACTCGATCGTCGTGCACTTCGCCGCCGCGCACGAGATGTACGTCGGCTGCTGGCTGGAGCCGACGCCGGTCCACTTGGTGAAGAACCTGTCCTCGGTGAACGCCTTCGAGCTGTAGCCGACCTTCTGCAGATTCGCGATCGTGGCGGCCTTCTGGTCGTCGTTGCGACCGGTGAGCCCGAAGACGGTGTACCCCATCTCCTGGGCCGTGTTCACATAGCTCACCATCATCGGGGTCGCTGGGAACTTCTGGCCCTGGACATACACGTCCTGCAGTGCGGGGTCGAAGTTGAAGTGCATCCCGGCGACTTCCATGTCGTACGTCCACAAGGTCGTGTCGTCGGTGTCGAACACGAGTGCCGGCTTCTCCTTGTGCCGGATCGCCTGTGCGTACCGCTTCACCAGCGTCGCCTTCTGCTGCTTGGTGATCTTCTTCAGCTCCGAGATGTACGGCGACTTCTCCTTGTTCGCCTTTCCGTCACCGGTGTCGCCGTAGTAGGTGTAGATCGTCTTCTTGACCGAGTCGATGTTGGGGATGCCCTCGCCGCCGACGGTCAGCCCGCTCGAGCCGTCCGGCTTCATGGTGAAGTGCGTACGCGGCGCCAGCCACGGCTCATGCACGCTCGGCAGGTCGGCACTCGGCAGGTAGTACGTGGGGTTGGGCAGTTTCACGGCACGGTCGGCGTACCCACCCTGCAGGTCGGACCACTGGTCGCCATAGTTGCCGACGATGGTGTAGTGCAGCTTCTTCTCGATGTAGCGGCGCGTGCCGGCTTTGTACTCCACCGTGGTGCAGGTGGCAACGCAGTGAACGTACGGCGGCGGCGTACCACCGGAGACCCACTTGGTGAAGAACCGCCGGGACTTGAAGGTGTCGGAGTCGTAGCCGACAGTGCGCAGGTTCTTGAGCGTGGCCACCTTCTGGTTGTCGTTTCGTCCGGTCAACCCGAAGATGGTGAAGCCCATGTCCTCGGCCTTGTTGACGAAGGCGACCATGCCCGGCGTGGCGGGGAACTTCTGGCCCTGGACGTACACGTCCTGCAGTGCGGGGTCGAAGTTGAAGTGCATCGCGGCGACTTCCATGTCGTACGTCCACAAGGTGGTGTCGTCGGTGTCGAACACCAGCGCGGGCTTGTCGCCGCGCTGCTTGGCCTTCTTGTAGAGCCCGGGCAGCTTGCGCATCTCGCGGTCGAGCAGGGCATCGAGCTCGGAGATGTACGGTGAGCTGTTCTTGTCGGCGATCCCGGTGCCCGGATCGCCGTAGTACGCGTAGATCGTCTTCTTGACGGAGTCGATGTTGGGGATGCGCTCTCCACCGGCGGTCAAACCGCTCGACCCGTCCGGCTTCATCGTGAAGTGGGTCCGCGGCGTCAGCCGCTTCGTGTCCTTGCCGATCGAGGCGCTGGCGCCGCTCGGCGCGCGCGACGCACTCGACGACTTCGGCGCCGCTCCGGCCGGTGACTGGAGCAGCGCGCACCCCAACCCGACAGCGACGACCCCGGTGATCAACCTGCGCAGACGCACGAACGTCCCCTTTCGTCGTGGATGCTGAGCCCCGTCGGCCAT
The DNA here is from genome assembly GCA_963797165.1 of uncultured Actinomycetota bacterium. Taxonomy (GTDB): domain Bacteria; phylum Actinomycetota; class Actinomycetes; order Propionibacteriales; family Propionibacteriaceae; genus Microlunatus. The sequence goes on along the minus strand of CAWCOM010000001.1, from coordinate 2,050,645 downwards.
GGCGACGGCCAAGTCATCGGGGCGACCTGCCGACGCTAACACCGGCGTCGCCCGGGGGGAACATGTCGTGCCGGAGAATGCGAAGGTGACCCATGAATCCGCCGGACGCCCCGGACGCGCGGCCGAGCTGAAGGTCTGGTTGCGCAGCCAGTGGCCGGTGCCGTTCCGGGCGTGGTGGTCGGGTCGCGACCTCGGCGTCAGCTACGCGGTGATCGTGCTCGTGGTCAGTGTGGTCGTCGCTGTGCAGCCGCCACCTGTGCTGCGGATGCTCGTCGAGCAGAGCAGCACGAACCTCGCCAACATGGCGTCACACCCGCTGCAGGTGCGTAGCTGATCGGTCTCGCGCTCGGCCTGGTGGCGCAGCGTGCCGAACGGGCCGACAGCCCGAGGCTGACAGGAAGTGCTCAGCCTGCTAAGATATATAGCAGAGCTAAGTAATCGTCCTTGTTACAGGAGTTTCACGCGTGTCCCGCCGCACTTCAGACAGTTCAGATACCTCGACCAGCATCCTCCGCCAACCGCGCGCCGTCTGGGCGGTCGCCTTCGCGTGCGTGATCGCCTTCATGGGGATCGGACTGGTCGATCCGATCCTCCCTGCCATCAGCCACGACCTCGGTGCGACCGAGGCTCAGACGATGCTGCTGTTCACCAGCTATCTGCTCGTCACCGGCCTCGCGATGTTCTTCACGAGTTTCGTATCGAGCCGGATCGGCGCCAAGAAGACGCTGCTGATCGGCCTCGCCCTGATCGTGGTCTTCGCCGCCCTCGCCGGCGCCTCGAACAGCGTCGGCATGATCATCGGCTTCCGCGCCGGCTGGGGCCTCGGCAACGCCCTGTTCATCTCGACCGCGCTCGCGACGATCGTCGGGGCTGCCTCGGGCGGCGCTGACAGCGCGATCATCCTGTACGAGGCCGCACTCGGCCTCGGCATCGCCATCGGTCCCCTGGTCGGGGGCGCACTCGGCGCGATCTCCTGGCGCGGACCGTTCTTCGGTACCGCCGTGCTGATGGCGATCGGTCTGGTGGCCCTGCTGGTGCTGCTCGGCAAGCCGAGCGAGAAGCCGACGCCGGTCCGCCTCTCGGCGACCTTCCGCGCGTTGCGCAATCCCGCCCTGCTGACCCTCGGCCTGACCGCACTCTTCTACAACTTCGGCTTCTTCAGCCTGCTGGCCTGGAGCCCCTTCCCGCTCGAGGATGCCGCCCACGCCGCCGGGTTCGCGACGTTCGGGGCGCACCAGCTCGGACTGGTCTTCTGCGCCTGGGGCATCGCGCTCGCTGTCACGTCCGTTTTCGTGGCACCGGTTCTGACCCACCGGTTCGGTCGGCGCCGCACGCTGTACGCGATGCTGCTCGCGCTCGCCGTCTTGATGGCCGTGCTCGCCACCAACGTGGACAGCCTGTGGGTGCTGATCGTCGGGATCGTCGTCGGCGGCCTGTTCCTCGGCGTGATGAACACCGTGCTCACCGAGTCGGTGATGCACGCAACCGATCTACCGCGCTCGGTGGCGTCCTCGACCTACTCCGGCGTCCGGTTCGTCGGCGGCTCGATCGCGCCTGCCGTGGCCGGGGTCATTGCTGCAGCGCTCGGCTCAGGTGCGCCGTACTGGGTGGGCTGCGCCGGACTGCTCGTTGCCGTCGGGATCCTGTTCGCCGGTCGACGACACCTTGCCCCGATCGACAGCCATCTCGTCGAGGAGAGCTACGACGAGGCGATGGAGCTGACCGCAGCGGACAGCTGAGGCTCCCGATCGAATCGCCGATCGAACCTCGTCCGCGGATCAGCCTGCGATCGCCGAACGGGGTGCTTCGAGCGGCGAAGCGGTCTCGCCGGAGTCGTCATGATCGGCCTCGGCGATCCGACGCAGTGCCTCCGGCACCGGACGTCCACTCTCGGAGCGGCGCTGGACGACTGCTCTGGCGGCGTCCACCTGCGCAGGTGTCACGAGCACGGTCTTAACCATTCCCGCCCTCCTGGTCTGCGCCCGCACTGTCGCCGGGCGGCTGCTCTGCCCTCAAGGCTACGTCCGAAGCCCCGAGCTCCTCAAGCTTCACCTGCACGACCCGGATCTCGAGGCCGTCGTCGAGGGCCTGCTCGATCGCCTTGACGGGGGCTGAGCTCGCGCTGGCGAGCGCGGACTCGACGAGTAGCTTCGTGTCCTCGTCAAGCAGAGCACCGTCCAGTAGCCCGGTCAAGGCGTCCACCCCGACCTGCGCCTGGCGGGAATCGGGTGAGACCGCCAGCTCCGCGGCCCACTGGTAGATCTCGACCGCACGGTCGCGTCGGTCGCGGCGCTCGGCATCGCCGGCGTCCTGCTCTGCGCGTGCCTGGGACGCCTCGACCTCGGCACGCCGATCACGGCGCAGCTGCTGCTGGGTGCGATACGCGATGGTCCCGGTGATCACCACGCCTACCAGTGCGATCAGCGCGACGACGATCGCCGCCCACTGCGGAACTCCCTCCATGGTCGCTCAGCGTACGGATGGTGTCCGACAGGTTCGCTCAGGCGCCGGCCGTGGTGCGGAACGGGTCTGCGGGATAGACGCCCATGATCTTCACGTCGGTGGTGAAGAACCGCAGCTCCTCCAGCGCCCGGGCGAGCCCGATCTCGTCCGGGTGGCCATCCACCTCGGCCAGGAACTGGGTGGCGATGAACTCCCCGCCCACCATGTACGACTCCAGCTTCGTCATGTTGATCCCGTTCGTCGCGAAACCTCCGAGCGCCTTGTACAGCGCGGCTGGCAGGTTGCGGACGTTGAACACGAAACTGGTCACCACCGGGCCGTTGCCGGCGGGTGCCTGGATCGGCTCGGGGGACAGCACCACGAACCGGGTCGTGTTGTGGTCCTCGTCCTCGACGTCTCGGGCGATCACCTGCAGACCGTAGATCTGCTCGGCCAGTGGCGGCGCGATGGCGGCCTGGGTGATGTCGTCGGCCTCGGCGATCTCGCGGGCGGCTCCTGCGGTGTCGCCGGCGATCATCGGCGTCCACCCGTTCTTGGAGATGATCTTGCGGCACTGGCCGAGCGCATGGACGTGACTGTGTACCGTCGCGATCGAGTCCAGCGTGGTCCCGGCGACGCCCATCAGGTGGAAGCGGATCCGCAGGAAGTGCTCGGCGATGATGTGCAGGCTCGAGGTGGGCAGGAAGTGGTGGATGTCGGCGACCCGGCCGGCGACCGAGTTGTCGATCGGGATCATGGCGAGGTCGGCGTCACCGGAGTCGACGGCGGCGAAGACGTCCTCGAACGACGCACAGGCCACCGCGTCGGACTGCGGATAGTTCTCCAAGCAGACGATGTGTGAGTTGGCGCCAGGTTCACCCTGATAGGCGATCCGCTGCGTGCGTCCTTTTCCGGCTTGACCAGTCACGAGGCCCTAGTCTGCATCCTGGTCTGGACCACTCGGAGCGCTTCCCGCAGACTGACCGGTCGGCAGCCCGCGGCAAGCGCGTGGGCGCGTACCGCCGGCTCTGCTCGCCACAGCGCAAGGCCGCGCCGAATCAGCACACCGAGCGGTTTGCGGTGTTCTCGGACGTCCCGGACGAAGCGAAGCACCATGGTCAGGGTTCGCGGCCGGTCGAGATAGAGGGCGTCAGCGAGCACGCCGGCGTCGCGACAGCGGCCGACGATCTCCGGAGCGAACAGTCCCTCGGCGACGAAACAGGCCGCTCCGGCCAGATCGAGGCGTACGGCGCCGGTCCGCCGGCTGCGGGAGATGTCGTACGTCGGCACCTCGGTCACGCCCAGCGCGGCCAGGTCGACGATGGCACGCATCGCCGCATCGGCGTCCCAGCTGGCCACGTCGTCCCAGTCGACGATGCCGAGCGTCCGCGGCAGGCCCGGGTAGTCGGCGTCGTGGTAGAAGTCGTCCAGCGCGAGCTGCGGGCAGCCCGACAGCCGAGCCACTCGGGACTTCCCACTGCCCGACGGACCGGCCAGCAAGACCACCCGCCTCATCCCTGCCTCATCCCCGACTCATCTCTGTCCCTATCTCACCGCCCCGAAACGTGGTCACGTACAACATCGACACGCCGGTGAGGATTGTTGTTAGCGACCAATTTTCGGGGACGAGAGACGGGGTGTGAGCTCGAGCGGGGCAGTCGGCCAGCATTCGGGCAAGGTCAGTACGCAGATCCGCCGGCCAGCGACAGGGCGCCGGTCGGGTGCCAGACGGTCTTGATCTCCAGGAACGCACGCAGCCGCGCGGTGCCGGGCGGCTGGCTGAAGTCGGGCACACCCGACGGCGCGTAGACCCGTTTGACGGTCTGCGACGCGGCCCGCTCCAGCTCGGTCCGCAGATCCGTGTCGGCGCCCGTCAGATCGAGGGCATTCACGTCGCCGTGAGCGGCCAGGTGCGGTGCGATCTCGGCAGACTTGCCGGTGAGCAGGTTGACCACCCCACCGGGCACGTCGGAGGTGGCCAGGACCTCGCCCAGGGTGATGGCCACGCAGGCGTCCGGTTCCGCCGCAACGACAACCGCCGAGTTGCCGCTCGCGATGATCGGGGCCAGCACCGACACCAGACCGAGCAGCGGAGCGCCGGTCGGCGCGACGACACCGACCACCCCGGTCGGCTCCGGTGCGGAGTAGGAGAAGTACGGCCCGGAGACCGGGTTGGCACCGCCGAACACCGCGGCCAGCTTGTCGGTCCAGCCGGCGTAGTGCACCAGACGGTCCACCGCCAGGTCGATCTCGTGGGGAACCGATGTCGTCGACCCGCGCTCGAGCAGGTCGGCGAACTCGGCCCGACGTCCCTCGAGCATCTCCGCGATCCGGTAGATCACCTGTCCGCGGTTGTAGGGGGTCGCCTTGGACCAGGAGCCGAAGCCCTTCCGAGCCGCCACGACCGCGTCCCGGGCGTCCTTGCGGGAAGCCAGCGCGGCGTTGGCGAGGAAGTCGCCGTCGGCACCATGGACGGGATAGGTCCGGCCCGACTCCGAGCGCGGGAAGGCGCCGCCGACGTACAATTTGTAGGTCTTGGGCACGGGCAGGTGGCCCGAACCTGACGTCGGGCTGCTTGTCGGCCTGTGACCGGACCCTGTCGACGGGCTCATCACGCCTCCCTCACCGGCTCGTCGTCGGTGTCCAGATAGGCGGCCAGACCGGACGGTCCGCCCTCCCGCCCGAACCCGGACTCGCGATAGCCCCCGAAGCTGGCGGTCGGGTCGAAGCGATTGAACGTGTTGTCCCAGACCACTCCGGCCCGCAGAGCCGCGGCCATCCCCATCGCCCGCGATCCCTTCTCGGTCCAGACCCCGGCGGAGAGGCCGTACGCGGTGTTGTTGGCCTTGGCCACCGCCTCGTCGGGGGTCCGGAACGTCATCGCCGTCAGCACCGGCCCGAAGATCTCCTCGCGGGAGACCCGCATCGACTGGGTGGCGTGCGTGAAGATCGTCGGGGCCGCGTAGAAGCCGCGTTCGGGCAGCGGGCAGGACGAGGTCCACGGCTCGGCACCCTCGGCCACGCCGGCTTCGACGAGGTCGCTGATCCGCTCCAGCTGACGGGCGGAGTTGATCGCTCCCACGTCGGTGTTCTTGTCCAGCGGATTGCCCACCCGCAGCGTCTCCACCCGGTCCTTCAACCGATCCACGAACTCCTCAGCGATGGACTCCTGGACGATCAGCCGCGAACCAGCACAGCAGACTTGGCCCTGATTGAAGAAGATCCCGTTGACGATGCCTTCCACTGCCTGGTCGATCGCGGCGTCCTCGAAGACGATGTTGGCACCTTTGCCGCCGAGCTCGAGCGTGAGCTTGCGACCGGTGCCGGCCAGCTCGGACTGGATCCGGCGTCCGACCGCGGTCGAGCCGGTGAAGGCGACCTTGTCCACGCCGTCGTGGGTCACCAGGTGCGACCCGATGTCACCGGCGCCGGTCACGATGTTCACCACCCCTGGCGGCAGGTCCGCGTCGGCGATGATCTCGGCCAGCACCAGCACGGACAGCGGCGTGGTCTCGGCCGGCTTGATCACCACGGTGTTGCCGGCGGCCAGCGCAGGCGCGATCTTCCACGCGGCCATCAGCAATGGGAAGTTCCACGGGATCACCTGCCCGGCGACGCCGAGCGATCTCGGCGCCAGACCCAGGCCGAGGTGCTGGAGCTTGTCGGCCCAGCCGGCGTGGTAGAAGAAGTGCTGCGCCGCCGTCGGTACGTCGAAGTCGCGGGTCTCCTTGATCGGCTTCCCGTTGTCCAACGTCTCGATCACGGCCAGCTCACGGGACCGCTCGGCGATCCCGCGGGCGATCCGGAACAAGAACTTGCCTCGCTCGGCCCCCGACAGCTTCGACCAGACGGAGTCGTACGCCTTCCTGGCCGTGCGGATCGCGTTGTCGACGTCGGCGGTGGAGGCGGTCGAGACGGTGGCCAGGACCTCGCCCGTGCCGGGATTGATCGTCTCCAGATCATCGCCGTTGCCTTCGACGAACTCCCCGCCCACAAAGGTCAGATAGCGATCCCTGACCCGAGCGATCGTGGCGGACTCGGGGGCCGGTGCGTACTCCCAGCTCAGCCCTGAGGTCGACGGACTGCTCGACGGACTGCGCGACGGACTGCTCGATGGACTGCTCGACGGACTGGGGGTGGTGAGTGTCACAATCGTTGAACCCTTCAGTCGAGCGTCACGTAGTCGGAACCTGAGTAGTGGCCCTCGGTCTGCGTACGACGCTGCATGATCAAGTCGTTGAGCACCGACGACGCGCCGAACCGGAACCAGTGCGGGCTGAGCCAGTCGGGTCCGGCGACCTCGTGCACCGCCACCAGATAACGGATCGCGTCCTTGGTGTTCCGGATCCCGCCCGCGGGCTTGACGGCGCGCTGCTGGCCGGTCTGGGCCCGCCAGTCCTTGACGGCCTGGAGCATCACGTGGGTCACCGGCAGGGTCGCGGCCGGAGAGACCTTGCCGGTCGAGGTCTTGATGAAGTCGCCGCCGGCGAGCAGCGCCAGCCAGGACGCCCGGCGCACGTTATCGTACGTCGCCAGCTCCCCGGTCTCCAGGATCACCTTCAGCCGGGCGGAGCCGCACGCGGCCTTCACGTCCTGGATCTGGTCGAAGACCAGGCCGTATCGACCGGCCAGGAACGCTCCGCGGTCGATCACCATGTCGACCTCGTCCGCTCCCGCGTCGACGGCCAGCCGGACGTCGGCGAGCTTCACCTCCAGACTCGCGCGTCCGGCCGGGAACGCGGTGGCGACGGAGGCGACCTTGACGCCGGTGCCGGCGAGCTCGGCCTTGGCGACCGCGACCAGGTCGGGATAGATGCAGATCGCCGCCGGTCTCGGTGTCTCGGGCTGATCGGGGTCGGGCAGGATCGCCTTGCGGCACAGGTTGCGTACCTTGCCCGGGGTGTCAGCGCCCTCCAGCGTGGTCAGGTCGACCATCGAGATGGCCAGGTCGATCGCCGCGAGCTTTGATTCCTTCTTGATCGAGCGGCTGGCAAGCGTCGCCGCTCGCTGCTCGATCCCGACCGGGTCCACGCCGGGCAGCCCGAACAGGAACTGCCGAAGGCTCGCGTCGTCGGTCGTCGCGTCGGCCAGATGGGCCGGCAGTCTCACGTGCGTCCCGGTCGCCATTCCACCGATCCTAGACGCCCGAGCCGCATCGCCAGCCGGCCGTTCCCGTTGCACCCTTCCCGATGCCTCGTTCCCGAAAACTGGGCGCTAACAACATTGTGAATCGGTTCAAAGTTGTTGTTTGCGCCCACTTTCCGGGGAGTTGGCGGGGCTCGGATCCATCAGCCGCGGCGACCGCGGAGGCAGGAGCGGAGCTCGGCGGTCGAGGTCGGGCTGCTCGCACCGTCGATCGGTACGGCCGCCTCGATCCCGTCCAGCAGCCCCTTGGCGTAGCCGGTCTCCGCGTCCAGTGTCAGTCGCTTAGAGGTACTGCCGCCGGTCAGGGCACCCATCTCGTTGTAGACCCAAGGGACCTCGCTGAGCAACTGGACCAGCGCCAGGTTGCCTGGCTCGAGCGGGGCACGCCCGTTGAACGAGTTCTCGCGGACACTCACCGGCCGCCCCTGAGCCTCGGCTCGCTCGTCGGCGATGATCCGAGCCGCCCGTTCGCTGGCCTTCGCGACCGACGGACGGTCGAATACCGTACGTCGGCTGCCGGTCCCGCGATACATCTCGTGATAGCTGCCGTGGTGCTCGACCCCACGCTGGCTGTACGTCGCCTGGAATGACGGCCCCTGACCGTGGTCGTCGTGCACACTGATCGCCAGGGCGGCCTTGGCCCGATTGGCGATCTCCGCCCGCTTGGTCAGGCTGACACTGTCGCTCGCCCGTTTCTTGGTCAGGATCACCCGGTAGCCGTCGGCCCGCAGACCCTTCGACACACACGTACTGATGTCGAACATCTCGGTGATTTCGGGATAGTTCGGGTAGTCGAAGTCCAGCAGCCCGTTGATGGTCCGGCTCCGGATCGAGCGGCCGCTGTGGCCCGGGTCGATGACGATCACCGGGCGGGCGGCAGGCTGGCTCTTGCTGGCCGAGGGTTTCGGCGCGGACGACGCGTGCGACGGGGTCGGTGTCGCGCTGATCGGCGTCGGATCGGCCGAGGGCGACGCTGATCCCGACTGAGCGGACGCGGTGCTGCTCGGGCCGATCGTTGCGGAGCTGCTCGGGCGGGCCGGTGATGCTGAATCCACCGGACCGGGCGCGGGGCCGGCACAACCTGCCAGGACGACCAGTGCAACCATCACGACCGGCCACCGTTTCACCGGCCTACCGTAAGCCAGTCCCGACCGTGGAGCCCCACTCAGCCGTCTTCGCACCGCATCGCCCAGATGGTGGGCGCAGAGCGTGGCTCACCGCCGTCTTCGCACCGCATCGCCCAGATGGTGGGCGTAGAGCGTGGCTCATCGCCGTCTTCGCACCGCATCGCCCAGCTGCGTCAAGGTGCGGAGAACATGCCCTGAGCCGGCGGATGGCCGCACGCACCTCGGAACGCTCAACTGAAGGCGGACTCCCCGGTCAGCGCCTGCCCGATCACCAGCTGGTGCACCTCGGAAGTCCCCTCGTACGTCAGCACGGACTCCAGGTTGTTCGCGTGCCGGATCACGGGGTACTCCAGGGTGATCCCGTTCGCGCCCAGGATGGTGCGGCACTCCCGGGCGATCGCGAGCGACTCGCGGACGTTGTTGAGCTTGCCCAGACTGACTTGGCGAGGATCCAGCTTCCCGGCGTCCTTCAGCCGGCCCAGGTGCACGGCCAGCAGGAAACCCTTCTGCAGCTCCAGGGCCATGTCCGCCAGCTTCGCCTGCGTAAGCTGGAACGCGGCCAGCGGTCGGTCGAAGACCTCGCGGCTCGCCGCGTAGGAGATCGCCGTCTCCAGGCAGTCGCGGGCCGCTCCCAGCGCACCCCAGACGATGCCGAACCTCGCTTCGCTCAGGCACGACAGGGGTCCACGCAGGCCGGTCACCTCGGGCAGCACGGCGTCCGCCGGCAGCCGTACCCCCTCCAGGACCAGCTCGGAGGTGATCGAGGCCCGCAGCGACAGCTTCTTGCCGATCTTGGGTGCCGAGAAGCCGGGCGTGTCGGTCGGCACCAGGAACCCGCGGATGCCGCCATCGGCTCCGTCCTCGACGACCCGCGCCCAGACCACCGCGACGTCGGCCACCGAACCGTTGGTGATCCACATCTTCGTGCCGTCGAGCACCCACTCATCGCCGTCGCGCTTCGCACGGGTGCGCATCCCGGCCGGGTTGGAACCGAAGTCCGCCTCGGTCAGCCCGAAGCAGCCGATTGCCTCGCCGGCCGCCATCCGCGGCAGCCAGGTCTGCTTCTGCGCCTCGCTGCCGAACTTCCAGATCGCGAACATGGCCAGCGATCCCTGGACCGACACCATGCTGCGCACCCCGGAGTCTCCGGCCTCGAGCTCGAGGCAGGCCAGGCCGTACGACACCGCATTCGTGCCCGCGCACCCGTAGCCGGTCAGGTGCATGCCGAGCAGCCCGAGCGCACCGGCCTCTTTCATCAGCCCGAGGTCGATGGTGCCCTGCTCGAACCAGTCGGCGATGTCGGGCCGGACGCGTTCGTCGACGAACTCGCGGACCGCGGCGGCGATGTCGAGCTCGTCGTCGGAGAACAGGTGGTCGACCTTCAGCAGGTCGAGCGGACGCATGGTAGCCATCGGGCTAGGAGTTCCTTTCCGACAAGGCGGTCGCAGCCTTCTCGATCTCGTGCTCACTCAACAGGACGTGATTCGCGGCCCGGCCGAGGGGTACGAAGCTGTCCTGACTACAGACCCGGGCCATCGCACCCGTGAACCCGTGCTCGACCAGGGCGGTGATCACGCCCTCGCCGACACCTGCGCCGTGCCGGGTCTCGTCGACCACCAGTGCCTTGCCGGCGGCGCGGGCGGCGGCCAGCAGGTCGTCGACCGGCAGCGGCGCGAGCCAGCGCAGGTCCAAGACATCGGCCCGGATTCCCCGCCGGGACAGGCGTTCGGCGACCCGGAGGCTCATCGGAACCCCGTTGCCGAAGGTGATCAGGGCGAGGTCGGCCTCACGGTCGGACTCGCGAGCCGGATAGTGCCGTGCGCTGCCGATCGGTACGTCGGTGCCGTGGTCGACCGCCAGCCAGCCGTCGTCGCCGGGGCTGTGGAGATCGTGGGTGTGATACAGCGCAATCGGTTCGAGGAACACCGACACGGTGCCGTCGGTCGCCGCCGCCGCGACGCAGGTGCGGAGCATCGCGGCGGCGTCGTCGCCGCGGGACGGGCAGGCGACGACCACGCCGGGGATGTCCCGCAGCACGGCGACGGCGTTGTCGTTGTGGAAGTGGCCGCCGAATCCCTTCTGGTACGCGAGTCCGGCGATTCGCACGACCATCGGGTTGACGTACGCACCGGTGGAGAAGAACCGGAGTGTCGCCGCCTCGCCGCGGAGCTGGTCCTCGGCGTTGTGCAGGTACGCGAGGTACTGGATCTCCGGGATCGGGATGAGGCCGGCGAGCCCGGCGCCCAGCCCGAGACCGAGGATCGACTGCTCGTCCAGGATGGTGTCGAAGACCCGGGCGCTGCCGAAGCGCCGCTGCAGGCCGCGGGTGACGCCGTACACACCGCCCTTCACGCCGACGTCCTCACCGAACACCATCACCCGCCGATCGGCGGCCAGGATCTGCGCCAGAGCTGCGTTGATCGACTCCGCGAGCGTACGAGGGGTCGTCAGTCGAGAGATCCCGGCCGGCGAAGAAATCGGCGGCGGCCGAGCTCACCAGCGCGGGCCGACGCGGCGCCAGCGGCTCGATCACCTCCGCACTCGAGCCCAGTCGGCGGCCACCGCTCAACCTGGCGGCCTCAGCGCGGACCTCGGCACCGATGCCGTCGTAGCGCTGCAGCACGTCGCCGGGTGTCGCACCGCACTGCACCAGAGCCCGAGCCGTGGCCAGCAGCGGATCGTGGGCATAGTCGGCCTCGACCGCACCCGGCCGGCGATAGCTCATCTCAACGTCGGACCCTGCGTGGCCGAGGAATCGGACGGACCGCAGATGCAGGAACACGGGCCGGCGCTGGGAACGTACGTGTGTCACCGCGTCGCGGATCGCCGCCCTGGCAACGGTCGGCGCGTCCCCCTCAGCAGGGTCGTAGCGCAAGCCCGGCCGGTGGCCGTACGCGTCGGCGATCCAGCCGTCCGGTGTCGGCACCGAGATACCCAGTCCGTTGTCCTCGCAGACGAACAGGATCGGCACGGGCAGACCGCGAAAGGCGGCGTTGAGCGCGGTGTTGATCGCGCCGACCGCGGTCGAGTGGTTCGCGGAGGCGTCGCCGAACGAGCAGACCACCACCGCGTCCTCCGGGTAGCCGGACTCCACCCCCAGCCGTCGTGCTCGCTGCAGAGCCATCGCCAGACCGACCGCCCGCGGCAGGTGGGAGGCGATCGTCGACGTCTGCGGGATGACGTTCAGCTCGCGGTGTCCGAACACCTTGTGCCGCCCACCCGCGATCGGCTCGGCGGCCAGCCCCATCAGGCCCTGCAGCACGTCCCGAATGCCCGACGAGCCCGGCACCTGGGCGGCGCGGGCCAGATAGAACGCCCCCGAGCGATAGTGCAGCAGGGCCGGGTCGGTCGGTCGCAAGGCGTCCGCGACCAGGGCGTTCGCCTCGTGCCCGGCCGATCCGATCGTGTAGAAACCCTCGCCCTGAGCCTGCAGCTCGCGGGCCACCACGTCGAGCCAGCGACTGGCCGCCTGTGCCTCGAACACCCTCCACCACATCGCCAACTCCGCCGACTTGTCAGGCGCAGGGGTGGCTATGGCCGACTGAGAGCCTGACAACTCGGAGAGAGAGCGGCGGAAGGCGGCGTCGAGGGCGTCGGTGGGTGCGGTCGGCATGGTTCAGCGATGGGTCAGCGGTCGAGGCGGTACGTCGTGTCCGGGGTCAGCTCGACGGTGTCCATCTGGGCCTTCTGCAGCCGGCCCGAGTAGTCCCAGTTGACCGACTGCCAGCGGGTGAACTGGTCCAGTACCCAGATTCCCGACTGCCGCGAGCCGTTCCCGGACTTGCCGTTGCCGCCGAACGGCAGATGGGCCTCCGCGCCTGAGGTCGAGTTGTTGATCGACACCATCCCAGCCCCGATCCGGTCCCGGAACGTGAAGGCGTCTTTCGGGTCGGTGGTGTAGATCGAGCTGGACAGGCCGTACCCGGGCGCGTTCGCCAGGTCGATGGCCTCGTCCAGCGAGCGGTACGACGTCACCCCGACCAGGGGTCCGAACGTCTCCTCCTCGAAGATCTTGTCGCCGCGACGCACCCCGTCGACGACGACCGGATGGTAGAACAAGCCGGCGTCCGGGTCCCCGACGAAGCCGTCGCGCGGGTTGTCTGCGGTGATCCGGCCGCGAGCCGCGGCAACACTGTGGTGTGGCTCGATCCAGTCGAGGTACTCCTCGTAGCGCTCAGCGAACTTGGCGTCCAGCAGCGGGCCCATCAGCACGTCCTGCGCCGGATCACCAACCTTGGCCGACGCGACGGCGGCCGTGAAACGCGCTAGGAACTCGTCGTGCACCGACTCGTGCACGATCACCGTGCCGAGCGACGTACAGCGCTGACCCGCGGTGCCGAAGCCGGAGAACAGCGCACCCTCCACGGCCAGGTCCAGGTCGGCACTGGGCGTGACGACCAGCGGGTTCTTGCCGCCGAGCTCCAGGCAGGCGGTCTGCAGGTGCCGCCCGGTGAGCGCACCGATCTCCCGGCCGACCGCCGACGAGCCGGTGAAACCGACCTTGTCGATCAGCCCCTGCTCCAGCGATCGCTCCAGCCCGGCGAACGTGCCCGGCCCGTCCGCGTGCACGAGATTCAGCACACCGTCCGGTAGCCCGCCGCCGCGGACGAACAGCTCGAAGAACGCGTTGGAGACGACCGGGGAGTAGTCGGCCGGCTTCCAGACGATCGTGTTGCCGGCCAGCAGCGCCGGCACGATGTACCAGGACGGCACCGCCACCGGGAAGTTCCCGGCGGTGATCACCGCGACCGTGCCAACCGGCTTGCGGAACGTGAACAACTGCTTGTCGGCCATCTCGCTCGGCACGGTCTGGCCGTACAGCCGCCGACCCTCGCCGAGGAAGAAGTCGCAGGTGTCGACGATCTCGCGTACCTCACCGAGCGCCTCGGCGTACGGTTTGCCGATCTCGGCGGTGACCAACCGGGCCAGCGCTTCGGCGTTGTCCTCGACCAGCCGTCCGATGTGCGCGATGGCCCGCCCGCGAATCGGCGCGGGCACGGCCGCCCACGACGTCTGGGCCTTTCGGGCCGCCTCTGCCGCGCCGACGAACGTGTCGGCGTCGCCGTACGAGACGTCGCCGACGACCTCGTCCAACCGAGCGGGGTTCGTGCTCGACACGGTGCGGGAGCCGATCACCGGCGAGCCGTTGACGACCGAGCTGAAGACCTGCGTCACGCAATACTCCCGTTCACCCGAGCGACCGATCGGCGCAGCGCCGCCAGCGCGTGCTCGATCTCATCCTCGCTCACCGACAGCGCCGGGCGGAAGCGGAGCGAGCGGTGGCCGCAGGGCAGGACGATGACGTGCTCCACATCATGCAGGTCGCGGACGACTGCGTCGCGGAGCTCGCTGCTCGCGATGTCGATGGCCAGGAAGAGCCCACGCCCGCGCGGATTCTCCACGAAGCCACTGTGCTCGGTTGCGAGTTCGGTGAGCCCGGACAGGAACCGACGGCCCTTGATCCCGGCTGCCTCGATCAGACCGTTGGCCTCGACGATCTCGAGCAGCCGGCGGGAGCGGACCATATCGGCCAGACCGCCGCCCCAGGTCGAGTTGATCCGACCGGAGACCGCGAACACGTTGTCGGCGACCTCGTCGACCCGACCGCCGGCCATGATTCCGCCGAGCTGGACCTTCTTGGCGAATGCCACGATGTCCGGGCTGATCCCCAGCTGCTGGTAGGCCCACGGCGTCCCGGTCGCGCCGGCGCCGGTCTGTACCTCGTCGAAGATGAACAGCGCATCGTTCGCGTGGACGATCTCGAGCACCGCTGCGAAGAACTCGCCGCGGATGTGGTTGTCGCCACCCTCGCCCTGGATGGGCTCGGCGATGAATGCTGCGATGTCGTGGCCGTGCTCGGCGAACGCCGCCCGGATCTGCTCGAGCGCGTGCTCCTCGGCACTCTCCAGCTCGGTCAGGTGATCCGCCAGCGGGAACGTGATGGTCGGCACGTCGATCCGTGGCCAGTCGAACTTCGGGAACCGGTCCGTCTTGTTCGGCTCGGTGTTGGTCAGTGACAGGGTGTAGCCGCTGCGACCGTGGAACGCCTTGGTCAGATGGATGATCTTGGTGCCGAGCCGGGGGTCGCGGCCCGCCGCCTCGTTGAGCCGGCTCTTCCAGTCGAAGGCGACCTTGAGAGCGTTCTCCACGGCGAGCGCGCCGCCCTCGACGAAGAACAGGTGAGGCAGCGCGGGATCGCCGAGCACCCGGGCGAACGTCTCGACGAACTCCGCGTACGCGGTCGAGTACATGTCCGGGTTGGCGGGCTTGTTGGCGGCGGCGGCGGCGAGCTCGGCCATGAATGTCGGGTCGTCGACGAGTCCGGCCGGGTTGAGGCCGAGGGGTGCTGACGCGAAGAAGGTGTACATGTCGAGGTAGCGCTCGCCGGATCGGGCGTCCACGATCGTGCTGCCCTGGCTGCGCTGCAGATCCAGCACCAATTTCATTCCGTCGGTCAGGACGTGGTGACCGAGCACCTCGTGAACGTCTTCGGGTGCCACCTGAGTCTGTTCGGCCACGAGATCCTCCTTGAATTCCGTACGAACGCGCGAGATTTGGCGCTTGAGAGGAGTCTAGACGACAGACTCTCCCGATTTCCAGCAATCTGCATGGACTCGCCGAGGTGCCGGGGGAGTTGCCGAACCGGCCTCCGGCCAGGCTCAATGTGTTCGTGAGCCAGACGAGCCCCAACCCGGCCCCCACGCCGGAGAGCCAGCTCATCTCGGTACGCATCGTCAACCGCATCCTGCCGTTCCTGCCGGCCAAGCTGGCGGAGCTCGTCAGCGATGTGATGGACGGCTACCAGACCTCGCGCGCCCGACAGCTCTTCCTGCTCGCGGCGGGACTGGCGTACCACACGTTCCTCGCCATCTTCCCGGCGCTGATCGCGGGTGTCCTGCTGTTCGGTCTGTTCGCCGACGCCGACGAGATCATCGACATGGCGACCAAGGCGACCAATGGGCTCCCGGCCGAGGCGCAGAGCCTGATCATGGACCAGGTGCAGGTGCTCGTGACCCAGCCCGAGAACCTCGGCGCCGGGCTGGTGGTCTCGCTGATCGTGGCAGTGGTCAGCGCCTCGAGCGGGATCAGCAACCTGATGACAGCTATCAATGCGATCTACGGGATCGTGCAGCAGCGTGGCTACTTCACCCGTCGAGTGATCTCCTTCGGGGCGATGCTCGCAGCGGTGGTGTTCATCGTGCTGATGCTCGGCCTGGTCGCGGTGGTGCCGGCGCTGCTCTCGTTCTTCCACATCGGCGGGGCTCCCCGGTGGGCCCTGGAGGTGGGTCGCTGGCTGCTGACGGCCGTCATCTTCGCCAGCGCCCTGTCCCTGATCTACCGGTTCTTTCCCGAGAACCCGCCGCCCACCTTTCGGTGGGCCTCCCTCGGGGCGATCATCGCCACCCTGCTGTTCCTGATCGCTTCCGGCGGCTACTCGCTCTACATCTCGAACTTCTCGAGCCTGAGCAGGACGTACGGCACGTTGGCGGGCATCGTGATCACCCTGATCTGGTTCTGGATGCTGTCCTTCGCGGTGCTGCTCGGTGCCCAGATCAACGTCGAGGTGTCCCACCGCTCCGTCAAAGCCCAGCAGGCGGCCGAGGCAGCACGACGCGCGAGCACACCGACCGATCAGGTGGCCGGGGCCCGGCTCGCCGAACCGAGTCCGTCCGCCCAGGTCGACTCGCCGACAGCTGCGGAAGCCAGCCCGGAGATCGACGGTACAGACCCCACCGACCCGGCCGACCCGGCCGAAGCGGCCCACCCGGCGGAAGCGGCGGACTCGGCGGACGCGGCGGACTCGGCCGACCCGGCCGAAGCGACCGACCCGGCGGACGCGACCATCCGCACCGCGTCAGAGCGCTAGGCCCAAGGCGTCGGCGATATCAGCCTGCAGAACGTCCAGCACCTGCGCAGCGGCGGCGCGGGCGGCGGTCAGATCCTCCCGACTCTCGGCCAGCGACCGGCGCGCCTGCAGATAGCACTTCAGCTTGGGTTCGGTGCCGGACGGCCGGACCACCACCCGGACGGCCGCCCCCGCCAGCAAGATCCCGTCGGTCGGCGGCAGGTCCGGCGAGCCGAGCGCCAGATCGGTGACCTCCACCGGCTCGCCGGCCAGGTGGCTGGGCGGTTGCGCCCGTAGCCGGGCCATCGCATCGGTGATGATCGTGAGGTCGTCGACGCGGACGGCCCACTGACCGGTGCTGTGCACGCCGTACGCCCGTTCGATCTCGTCCAGCCGATCACCGACGGTTCGCCCGTCCGCTCGCAGCCGGGCGGCCAGCCCGAGCACCGTGACCAGAGCCGAGATGCCGTCCTTGTCCGGCACGGTGGCCGGATCGACGCAGTAGCCGATCGCCTCCTCGTACCCGAACGACAGTCCGGGCACGCGCCCGATCCACTTGAAGCCGGTCAGGGTCGTGACGAACGGCTGCTCGTGCGCGCGGGCCATCGTCTCGAGCAGGGTCGAGGAGACCACCGAGCAGGCGTACGTCCCCCGTACCCCCCGACGCAGCGCGTCGTGGCCGAGCAGCGCCCCCAGCTCATCGCCTCGCAGCATCCGCCAGGTCCCGTCGATCGGGGCAGCCACCGCGCAGCGATCGGCGTCCGGGTCGTTGGCCACCACCAGATCTGCACCGTGCTCCTGGCCGAGCGCGAGCGCCAGATCGATGGCGCCAGGCTCCTCCGGATTCGGGAACGACACGGTCGGGAAGTCCGGATCGGGCCTGGCCTGCGCCTCGACGACGGCTGCCGGTTCGAACCCGGCGCGCGCCACCGCGGCTGCCACGACGTTGCCCCCGACACCGTGCAGCGGGGTGTACGCCCAGGTCAGCGTGCGCGGCGCCTCGGGCGGCACCAGGGCGGCGACTCGGTCGAGGTAGGCCTCGGTCAGCTCCTGGCCGATGGTCCGGTAGCTGTTCGAACGGGGTACGTCGGCGAGCTCGTGCTTGCTCACCTCCTCGATCCGGGCGGCGATCTCCTCGTCGGCCGGCGGCACGATCTGGGAGCCGTCGCCCAGATAGACCTTGTAGCCGTTGTCGTGCGGCGGGTTGTGGGACGCGGTCACCACGACGCCTGCGACGCAGCCGAAGTGCCGGATGCCGAAGGCGACGACGGGCGTCGGCAGCGGGCCGGCGGTGAGCAGGGCCTCGAAGCCGGCACCTGCCATGATCTCGGTGGTGTCGCGGGCGAACGCGTCGGAGTTGTGCCGGGCGTCGAACCCGACGATCACCCGGCCACCGGCCAACCCCTGGTCGAGCAGGTACGTCGCCAGCCCAGCCGCCGCCTGACCGACCAGCACCCGGTTCATCCGGTTCGGGCCGGGACCGAGTGCGCCGCGCAGCCCGGCCGTGCCGAACGCCAGACGCCCGTCGAAGGCATCGGTCAGCTCTGTGAGTGCTTCGGCGTCGCCGGCCTCAGTCGCCGTGATCAGCCGGTCCAGCTCGGCCCGGGTGGCCGGATCGGGATCCTGCGCCGACCAGGCCGCGACCGCGCGCTGCAGGCCCGGGTCGAGAACGGAACTCACAGCCGGTCCGCGATCCCGGCCAGCAGCGTGGTGAGTCGCGGCGCCGCCGCTGCGCCCGCCTCCAGCACCTCGTGGTGGTTGAGCGGCTCCGGTGAGATCCCCGCCGCCAGGTTGGTGACCAGCGAGATCCCGAGCACTTCGGCACCGAGCTCGCGCGCCGCGACAGCCTCGACCGTCGTGGACATGCCGACCAGATCGCCGCCGAGCACCCCGGCCATCCGGACCTCCGCGGGGGTCTCGAACTGCGGGCCGTGGAACTGCACGTAGACACCCTCTGGCAGCTGTGGCTCCACCTCGCGGGCGACGGCCCGCAACCGCGGTGAGTAGACCGCTGTCAGATCGATGAATCGCGCGCCGACCAGCGGGGTTGCTCCGCTGAGGTTGATGTGGTCGGACAACAGCACGGGCGTTCCGGGCGTCCACTCGCGCCGCAGCCCGCCGCAGCCGTTGGTCAGCACGATCACCCCGGCGCTCGCAGCGATCGCGGTACGGACGCCGTGGACGACGGCTTCGACGCCGCGGCCCTCGTAGAGATGAGTGCGGCCGGTGAAGATCGCAGCGACCTTCCCGGCCCGGGTCCGGACCAGCCTGAGCAGCCCGCCGTGGCCGAGCACCACCGGCGCGGCGAAGTGCGGCAGCTCCTCGAGTGGGCACTGCCCGATCTCGGCGCCGAGCGACCCCGCGGCCGCCGACCACCCGGACCCGAGCACGAACGCGACGTCCACGCTTTCGACGCCGAACCGGCTCCTCAGTGCCTCCGCGGCTTCCTCGGCGCGGACATACGGATCGCTAGCCATGCCCGGACTCTATCGATCCCGACGGCAGATGCTCCGCCGTCGCTCCGCGATGCCCGAGATCAGGCGTGACGTGATCAACTCGGCGAATCGGTGGAGCATCTGCCGTCTCACCAACCAGAGTTGCAGGGGCGGCTGCGCAGCTCGTCGACGTAGTCGGCCGGTGCTCCGGCAGCATCCGCGGCGTCGGCAAGGATTCCCAGGGTGCGGGCACTCGGGATTCCGCCCTCGAAGTCGTCGAGGACGTACGCCCAGGCGGCAGCCTCGCCCTCGAGCGTCGCAACCCGGACCCGGACCTTGCGATACAGGCCTGAGTCGGCGCTCTCCCAGGCGTCCAGCGCACTCTCGTCGGACTCCGTGATGTCGTACAGCGCCACGAACACCTGGGCTTCGGTGTCCTCGACGACGGTCGGCAGGGCACCGTCCCAGCCTTCGCCACCGAACGTGATCCGCCAGCCGGTCAGCCATCCGGTCTGCTGCAGCGGCGAGTGGGGGCAGCGCTCGGCCATCTGCTGAGGATCGAGATTGCTCCCATAGGCGGCGTACAGCACGTTAGGCAGGGTAGCGAAGCGCGGCCGGACCTGCGGCATATCGCGCGACGGGCCGTAACGCCGCAGTGGAAGGATGCCCCTGTGACCCGCGTCGTGATCGTCGGTGGTGGACCAGGCGGCTACGAGGCAGCCCTCGTAGCAGCACAGCTCGGCGGGGAGGTGACACTGATCGACTCCGACGGACTGGGCGGCTCGGCCGTGCTGACCGACTGCGTACCGTCGAAGACCCTGATCGCCACCGCCGAGGTGATGACCGGCGTGCGTGAGTCGTACGAGCTCGGGATCCGGTTCGGCGCCCGGAACGAGTCGAGCCCCGAGACTGCGGTGCATGTCGACCTCGCGGCGGTCAACGCCCGGGTGCTCGACCTGGCGGATCGCCAGTCCACCGACATCGCCGCCCGGCTGGTTGACGCCGGAGTCACCATCGTCCGTGGCCGGGGTCGACTCGACGGGCCGGAGCGGGTGATCGCCGAGACGGACGCCGGAGAGCGGAGCTTCGACGCCGATGTGATGCTGATCGCGACCGGTGCGCATCCCCGCGTCCTGCCCGACTCTGTGCCGGATGGCGAGCGGATCTTGACCTGGACTCAGGTCTATGCGCTCGACCAGCTGCCGGAGAAGTTGATCGTGGTCGGGTCGGGCGTCACCGGCGCGGAGTTCGCGAGCGCGTACGACGCCTTGGGTGTCGAGGTCGTCCTCGTATCGTCGAGGGATCGCGTGCTGCCCGGCGAGGACGCTGATGCGGCTCAGGTGCTGGAAGACGTCTTCAGTCGGCGAGGGCTGACCGTTCTCGGGCGGTCGCGCGCGGCGTCGGTCAGCCGCGACGGCGACGTCGTGACCGTGCGGTTGAGCGACGGTCGGGAGATCACCGGATCGCACTGTCTGCTGGCCGTCGGCTCGATTCCGAACACTGCCGAGATGGGACTCGAGGAAGCCGGAGTAGGCCTGGGCCGAGGCGGCTTCGTGACGGTGGACAAGGTGTCGCGGACGTCCGCCCGCGGCATCTACGCCGCGGGAGACTGCACCGGGGTGCTGATGCTCGCGTCGGTCGCCGCGATGCAGGGTCGGATCGCCATGTGGCACGCGCTCGGTGATGCGGTGTCCCCGCTCGACCTGAAGATCGTCTCGAGCAACGTGTTCACCGCCCCAGAGATCGCGACGGTCGGGATGAGCCAGTCCCAGGCCGACGTGTCGGAGCCCAAGGTGGCCACGGTCAAGCTCGCCCTGCAGGGCAACGCGCGCGCCAAGATGCAGGGGCTGCGAGAAGGTTTCGTCAAGGTCTTCTGCCTGCCGGTCACCGGAATCGTCGTCGGCGGTGTCGTTGTCGCCCCGCGGGCGAGTGAGCTGATCTATCCGCTGGCGATCGCCGTGTCGCAACGGCTCACTGTCGATCAGGTTGCCGC
Organism: uncultured Actinomycetota bacterium; assembly: GCA_963797165.1. Lineage (GTDB taxonomy): Bacteria > Actinomycetota > Actinomycetes > Propionibacteriales > Propionibacteriaceae > Microlunatus. Next base: position 2,029,657 of record CAWCOM010000001.1, on the reverse strand, counting down.
GTCGTTCACGGTCTATCCCTCCGTTTCGGGGTCGCTCGCGGAGGCCGCCCGTCAGTTGCACCTGCACGGTGCCGAGCTGACCCGCCAGGAGTGACGGGGCGGCTCTTGCCGGTCAGAGTAGGTTCCGCTCCATGACAGCGCAGGCGGCGCTCGTGCAGCCGGTCCCGCACCAGGTCGTCGACCCTTCGGCGGTCCGCCGGGTCGCCGGTCTGCTGGCCGGTCGGCCGTGGACCGTGCTGAGCGGGGCCGGAGCCTCCACCGACAGCGGTATCCCGGACTATCGCGGGCCGACCTCGGTGCGGGCGACGCCGATGCTGTACAGCGAGTTCGTCGGCAGCCGGGAGGCGCAGCAGCGCTACTGGGCGCGGTCGTATCTGGGCTGGCGACGGATCGGCCAGGCCCGGCCGAACGACGGCCATCGGGCTCTGGTCGCGCTGGAGGCACACGGCCTGCACGGCGTGATCACCCAGAACGTCGATGGGCTGCATGCTGCCGCCGGCAGCACGACGGTGATCGATCTGCACGGGGAGATCGCCATGGTGATCTGCCTGGACTGCGGCGAGCGTACGCCGAGAAAGGCCCTGCAGGATCGGCTCGCCCTGCTCAATCCCGGAGTTGGCGCGCCGGTCGATCCGGGGCACGCCGAGCTGCGGCCCGACGGTGATGCGATCGTGGACGACTGGCACGACTTCGTCCTGGCGCCGTGCCTGACCTGCGGTGGGCGGCTCAAACCGGACGTCGTGTTCTTCGGGGAGTCGGTGCCCAAGCCGCGGGTTGCGGCCTCCTACGCGCTGGTGGACGCCACCGATGTGCTCGTCGTGGTCGGGTCCTCGCTGACGGTGATGTCGGGCCTGCGGTTCGTTCGCCACCAGGTCAAACGCGGCCGACCCGTCGTGATCATCAACCGTGGATCGACCAGGGGTGATGAGCGGGCGAGTGTGAAGCTGGACGCTGGCTGCTCGGAGACGCTGACCGCCCTGCTGGCGGCGCTGAGTGGCTGACGGCTGGGCTACGGGGCTACGACGGATCGGGCGGCCTTGCGCAGCTGGATCCCGAGCACGACCAGCGCGATGCCGAAGACGATCGCCCAGATGCCGATCAGCCAGATCAGCGTGACCACGCCGGCCTTCGGCCAGATCAGCACCAGGATGCCGAAGACCACGCCGATCGCGCCGGCGATCACGCCCCAGACCCAGCTACGACCGGACTGCGTACGCAGGCTGACGTTGGCGATGATCTGCAGCGCGCCGATCAGGATCGACCAGATCGCGACGAAGATCACCAGGACACCGAGCGAGATCTGCGGCCAGAACAGCAGCAGAGCGCCGAACACGAGGCTGACGACGCCGAGGAAGACCCGCAGCCCGACGCCAGGGGAGCCGCGGAAGCGGATGGCGTCGATGATGTCGATCACACCGTCCACGAGGGCGAAGATGCCGACGAAGATGGCGAGCCCTACCGCCGTGCCGAGCGGCCAGACCAGGGCGAGGATGCCGAAGACGATCATCAGCCCGCCGCGCACGATGGACCAGATCCACGCCCGCTTGGCGACCGGCGCGAACTCCTCCGACACGACGACGATGGACTCAGTCATGGGAAGTGCCTCTCAGACGCAGGAAGGCTCCCATTGTCACGCCCGGCACCCCGCCCGTCAGTGCGGCGCGCGGACAGATCCTGGAACTCACACCCCCGGCTCACCGCCCCGCCAGAATTTAGAAGGCTCAGGCGCACGTGGGGCGCCTCAACCTTCTAAATTCTCGCGCCGGTGCAGCGTCTCAGAGGCGCGCAGCGGGCGCGAACCGGCAGAAAGGGCGCTCTCAATCGAACAGGTCCCCGAACATGTCGCCGATGCCGGAGCCGATGTCTCCCAGCCCCTCGCCCATGTCGCCCAGCCCCTCGCCGATGCCACCCATCAGGTCACCGGCGCCGTCGCCGATGCCGTCGAACAGGCCGCCCCCGCCGCCGAACAGGAAGCTGCCGATCAGCACGCCCGACAGCAGGTCGCTGCCGCGCCAGTGGCTGTAGTAACCCTGTGCCCATGGTGCGTACGCCTGGCCGCCCTCCCAGTACGGCACCCGTTGGGCACCGACCTGGACCGTACGAATGTAGGGGTCTGCTCCGGCGAGCACCCGCTCGGCGTCGGCCGCGCAGGCCGGCACCGCTCTCGGGACGCCCCCGGGCGGGGCCCAGTCGACGTCCTGCGACGACGGGCCGTGCGCGGGATTGAAGAAGCACGGCGGTCGCTTGGCCGGCAACGGATCACCGGCGACCCGCGCCTTGACGCAGGCGACGGCGTACCGACCGTCCTCCAAGATCTCCGTGACGTGCTTGATCTCGTCGGGCTTCGTGACGGCATCGAGGCTCATCTTCGCGTTGTCGTACGCGTCCAGGGCACGCTGATAGTCCTGGTTCATGGCCTCGTCGAGCGGATGTCCGGCGACGTCGACGTCGAGACGCTGCAACTCCTCGCCGAACTTTGTCACGTCCTCGTCGGCGGCGCGCTTGGACGTGGTCAGCTGCGTCTCGAGCTCGCGTCGCTCTTCAGCCGCGCGTTGGGCGATCGCGTGTCGGCGGTAGAGCGCGACACCGCCGCCGACCAGGATGAAGATCAGCAGCAGAACGACCAATTCGGGCATGGCTTTCAGTCTCCCCCGAGGAGTTGTGGACTCACTGTGCCCACGGCCAGTTTTTAGTTCACTCTTAGGGCGTGGATCCCTGGTCCGGATCGATGATCTCGCACAGGATCGACCCGCTGGACACGGTCTGACCCGGCGACGCTGCCAGGCCCGTGATCTTGCCGCTGCGGTGTGCGTTCAGCGGTTGCTCCATCTTCATCGCCTCGAGCACGACGACCAGGTCGCCGGCCTCCACGACGTCGCCGTCGGCCACGGCGACCTTGGCGATCGTGCCCTGCATCGGAGAGGTCAGAGCGTTGCCGGACGGTGCATTGGCGCTCGCTCCGCCGGCGGATCGGCGGCCAGGCCGCTTCGCGGCCCTGGATCCTCCAGCGCCGCCATTCCCGCCGTTGCCACCGGCACCGAGCCCGGCCGGCACGACGACCTCGAGCCGCTTGCCGTTGACCTCGACCACCATCCTGGTCTTCTCGGCCGCCTCGGGTGTCTCGGCGGACGGCCCGGCGTACGGCGCGATCCCGCCGCCGAACTCAGTCTCGATCCAACGGGTGTGAACGCCGAACGTGCCGTCCACCGCGGTGAATGCCGGGTCGTCGAGCACGGCCCGATGGAACGGGACGACCGTCGGCATCCCGTCGAGCTCGAGCTCCCGTAGGGCACGTCGGGAGCGTTGGATCGCCTGCTCGCGGTCGGCCCCGGAGACGATGATCTTGGCCACGAGGGAGTCGAAGCTGCCCGGGACGGCCATTCCGGCGAGATAGCCCTCGTCGATCCTCACCCCCGGGCCGCCCGGTGGGCGCCAGGTGAGCAGGGTGCCGGGGGCTGGCATGAAGTTGCGACCGGCGTCCTCTGCGTTGATCCGGAACTCGATCGAGTGGCCACGCAGCTGAGGGTCGCTGTAGCCGAGCGCCTCGCCGTCGGCGATCCGGAACATCTCCCGGACCAGATCCAGGCCGCTGACCTCTTCGGAGACCGGGTGCTCCACCTGCAGGCGGGTGTTGACCTCGAGGAAGGAGATCGTGCCGTCCTGACCGACCAGGAACTCACAGGTGCCCGCTCCGACGTAGCCGGCCTCGAGCAGGATCGCCTTGGACGCCGCGTACAACCGGTCGACCTGATCGGTCGACAGGAAGGGCGCCGGCGCCTCCTCGACGAGCTTCTGGTGTCGGCGCTGCAGCGAGCAGTCGCGGGTGGAAACGACCACCACGTTGCCGTGGGAGTCGGCCAGGCACTGAGTCTCGACGTGTCGCGGTCTGTCCAGGTAGCGCTCGACGAAGCACTCGCCGCGGCCGAACGCGGTCACGGCCTCGCGGGTCGCGGACTCGAAGAGGTCGGGGATCTCGGCCAGCTCGCGGGCGACCTTGAGCCCGCGGCCCCCGCCGCCGAACGCGGCCTTGATCGCGATCGGCAGACCGTGCTCTTCGGCGAAGGCGATCACCTCGTCAGCGTCGGCGACCGGGTCCGCCGTGCCGGGGACCAAGGGGGCACCGACCTTCTCGGCGATGTGCCGGGCCTTGACCTTGTCGCCGAGAGCGTCGATAGCCTCCGGTGGCGGGCCGATCCAGGTCAGGCCGGCCTCGATCACGGCTCGGGCGAAACCTGCGTTCTCAGCGAGGAAGCCGTACCCCGGGTGGACCGCGTCCGCGCCGCTCTCGGCGGCCACCCCGAGGAGCTTGTCGATGTCCAGGTAGGTCTCGGCTGGAGTGGCGCCGCGGAGGGCGTATGCCTCGTCGGCGAGCCGGACGAACAGCGCATCGGAGTCTGGGTCGGCGTACGCCGCGACGCTGTGCAGACCGGCATCGGCGGCGGCACGGACGACGCGGACGGCGATTTCACCACGATTGGCGATGAGCACCTTGCTGATTGCCACGGGTTTCCTCCCGTCGTGTCCTGGTTTTGCCGGTCCAGAGGAGCCGAGAATCTGCACCTTTGGCGGAGTCTAACCACCGTTGCTCCTCGACGAACTCGCCACGCAGGTGCGGCCTGAGAACGCGGTTCACCGCGCTCACGGTCGGTGTCGCGCCCGGAAGCGGACCTCGTCACCCGGTCGGAGCTGGCCGGCATGGTCGGCGTCGCGCTGGGTCAGCACCGCGATCACGGGGTAGCCGCCGGTGACCGGGTGGTCGGCCAGGAAGATCAGCGGCTGGCCGGAGGCGGGCACCTGGATCGCACCGCGGACCAGACCCTCCGACGGGAGCTCGCCGTCGACCTCGCGTGGCAGTCGGGCGCCGGCGAGCCGGACGCCGACCCGGTCGCAGTCGTTGGTCACCGACCAGGACGTCCCGATCAGCCGCCGCCAGGCCTGCTCGGTGAACCAGTCCCGACGGGGTCCGGAATCGAGCTCGAGCTCCTTACGCGGCTGGTTCGGCGCCACCAGGTCGATCCCGGGCATGTCCTTGCTGGGCACGCCGACCTCGAGCTGATCTCCCTGGCGCAGCGGCGGAGGGCCGAGCCCCGACAAGGTGTCGGTGGAGCGGCTGCCGAGCGTACGAGGGCAGCGCAGGCCACCGCGTACACACAAGTAGTTGCGCAGCCCGAGCGGGGGAGCGTTGACCCGTAGCCGGTCGCCGGGTTCGAGCACGATCGGGGTGTGTGAGGCCGTCGGGGTGGCGTTCACCCGGACCTGCGTGGGCGCGCCGGTGACAGCGATCCAGGTGAGCGTGTCGACGCTCATCTGGAATCCGCCAGCCGTGACCTCGATGGCCGCGGCGCGCGGGGGATTGCCGATCAGCCGGTTGCCGAGGTCGTACGCCGTGCGGTCCGCCGCGCCGGACGCGGAGACGCCCAGGTGGGCGAGCCCCGGGCGTCCCCTGTCCGTGATCAGCGCGAGCGGTCCGGTCTGTTCGACGACGATCATGCGCGCCGGTCCACGAAGCGGACGACGGCGCCCGGGTGCAGCAGCGCCGGTGGCTCGCGGCGGAGGTCCCAGGTGGCTCGGTCCGTGTGGCCGATCAACTGCCAGCCGCCGGGGCCTCGACGTGGATACACCCCGGACCACTGGTCGGCCAGCCCGACCGATCCGGCAGGCACCCTCGTCCGCGGAGTGGTGCGGCGAGGCACCCGGAGCCGATCGTGCTCGCCTCGGAGATAAGCGAAGCCGGGCGCGAATCCGCAGAAGCCGACCGTCCAGGACTGCCCGGTGTGGGTCGAGACGACCTCCTCCGGGCTCAGCCCGGTCAGCTCGGCGACCTCCTCGAGATCTTCACCGTCGTAGTCGACCTCGATCTCGACCTCGCTGGCCGCTTCCCCGACCGGGTCGGCGCGTTCGCGTCCCGTGATGTCCCGCTCCTCGCGGTGCGTCAGCGGTCGGCGCAGGCGCAGCAGCAGCGAGCGCGCCCCCGGGACGATCTCCTCGACCACCTCCATCGGCTGTCGCTGCAGGGCGGCCATCAGGCCGAGTGCCTCGTCGAGGTCGCCGCACTCGACCAGCAGCGCCCGCTCGCCGTACGGCAGCAGCCGTCGACGGCCAGGTGATTCGTCTCGCGGCCGGGGGACCACCACGCGATCATTGTTCCAAGACCGGCCCGATCACTCCGGTCGGGTGTCGTCGAGAGTCTCGTCGACCCTGTCGTCGAGCGAGGCATAGCGATCCGCGCCTCGCCGCTGCCTCCGCATCCGCCGGAAGAGCCCAGTCAGCGCCCAGCCGACGAGCACGCCGAGGGCGATCGCGACCATGGTCAGGACGGTTGTCAGCAGGGTCTGCATGCCGCTGGCATCGCCGTCCAGGATGGTGGTCACGCCGACCAGACCCAGAGCTCCTGGAACCAGGAGCCAGAACGCCGGTGTGAAGCTCACCATCGCCGGCGGCCCGGTCCGCTGCCGCGCCACGATCGCGGCGACCGGGGTCATCGCGGCCGCGCCGACGAACGCCGACAGCACGCCACCCAGGAAGATGTTGCCGACGACCTGGGCGCCGTACGCGACGTAGAGGACGAGCAGGATCCAGCCCAGCGATCGGGTCCGGGCGCAGCGATTCAGGACCACGCCGAGCCCGAAGACGGCCACCGCCAGCCATGGCCCGATCGGCCCGAGGGGTGCCTCTGCCGCGGTCAGCTCGATGGCCGGGATGCCCACCAGCGCGGCCGCGGCGACGATGCCGAGCGCCAGCAGGACCAGCTGCATCGCGCCGGCCGCGAGCCGTCCCGCACCGGAGATCATCTGCCCGGTGGACAACTCGATCACCGAGGTCGTCAGCAGCGCGCCCGGGAGCAGCATGGCCAGCGGCGCGACCAGCGCGGGCAGGACCCCGAAGTCGAGGCTGGTTCGGGACAGCAGGAAGACCGAGAGTCCCACCACGAAGGAGGCCTGGACCGTGATGAGGACCTGATACCGCGTTGGGATCCGAGTTCCCGCGAGCAGGAACGCGCCGACGAGGGCACCGAGCACCGCCGACACTCCGATACCGAGCAGGGAGGCCCCGAGCAGCACCGAGATGCCGGCGGAGGTCAGCACCGACCCCAGTAGCTGGATCGGCGGCGAGTACGGCGGCGGTAGGGCTCGAACCCGAGCTATTCCCGCCAACGCGTCGGCCGGGGTGACGAGGCCGCGTCTGGCGTCGGCGATGACCTCGTCGAGTTCTTCGATCTGGTGCAGCCGCAGCACCTGGCGCCCGGTCGCGACGGCGGCCGTCCGCACCTGACCCCGGATCCTGGCGGAGACGAGGATCGCCGTCGGCAGCGCGATCGACTCGGCATGGCGCAGGCCGTTCGCGAACGCGATGTCGTCCATCGCCGCCTGGACGGAGGTGACGTCGTACCCAGAGTCGATCATGGCCTCGCCGGCCTCGCTCATCAAGACGAGCGTCGCGCTGCCGTCGTCGGCGGGGTTGATGGTCGTCGGTCCGGTGTCGGCGAACCGATCCGGCGCCGCTCGGCTGAGCCGGACGAGCACGGGGATCGCCACCCCCAGCACGGCGAGGGCGATGATCAGCGACCACAGCGGGACGGAGCTGGAGGCGGCGACCGGCGGGGTCGCCGGCCGCGCCGCCACGGGCGTCGGGGACGGCGTGGGGGTTGGAGTCGGCGTCGGGGTCGCCGAGCTCGGAGTGGGCGTGGGTGTGGGTGTTGGTGTCGTGGATGCCGGCGCTGAGGAGGTGGCCCGACTGGGCTCGGTGGGCGCGGCTGGCTCGGTCGGCTCCGCTGGATCGGCGGTTGTCGGTGGAGCCGTGGTCGGGTCGTCGGGCTCCGTGGGCTCCGCCGGATCGGCCGTCGGTTCAGGAGTCGCGGTCGCCGCGGCAGGCGCTCCCGGAACTCGGCTGGGTGCCTGAGCCAGGGCGGTCGCTCCGAGGCCGGCGACGACGAGCACCGACACCAGGCCGGCGAGGACGACGGCGAGCAATCGCACCGTCGTACGCATGCACTCCTCGAACTCGCCGCGCATCAAGCCGCGCATCAATCTGGCCGGAACATGGGTGTGGGCCGCCACCAGTATGAGTGGAAGCGGCCCACGGGTTGGCGGGAGTGAAGTGACGTCTCCTGCCGATCCATCGGACCGGGATCCCATCAGCCCGTCACCGGCTGCTGCGGCGAGTCGCCTCGCCGTATGGACCCTTCGGTTTCGATCGATCCGGCACTCCTTGCGGGGTGCTTGTTGAAGAGTCTCGACCAGCAGCAGCGGTCTCCGCAAGCCCTTCGGAGCAAGGAAATCCTGAGAGTCCGCTATCCACCGGGTTGTCCACCGACGGCACGTCGTCATGCACCGAAACTGGCTCGGTTCTCCACATTCTGTGGGTTCTGCTGTGGACAACGGGCTGCCGCCGAACGTTGTACGGCCTGGCGATAGCCTCATGCTCATGGAGCCGGAGCCGGACACCAAGGACTGGACCTGGACGCTGACCCGGCGCTGTGACGAGTGTGGTCTGTCGGCGGGCGAGATTTCGATCGACGAGGTGGCTGTGCGGGCAGAGCTCGCCTCCGGCGAGTGGGTTCAGATCCTGACCGCCAGCCCTGCGGTGAACGTCCGTCCCGGACCGGGTGTCTGGTCCGCGCTCGAGTACGGCGCCCATGTCCGGGACGTGTTTCGCCTCTCCGATGCCCGGCTGGCCCTGATGCTGGTGGAGGACGAGCCGACCTTCGCCAACTGGGATCAGGACGAGACTGCGTTGACCGAGGGCTACGCCGATGCCGATCCGGAGGACGTCGCCGACGAGCTCGCCGTCGCGGCCGAAGCGTTCGCGGTGCGACTGCAGGGGCTCGAGCCCTCGCAGCTCGATCGGCGTGCGCGGCGCTCCGACGGTGCCGAGTTCACAGTCCGCACCTTCGCCCAATACGTGCTGCACGACGTCATCCACCACCTGTACGACGTCACGGGCCAGCAAGAAGCCGCGGCGATCATCGCCCCCGATCCCGACTGACCTCTCGGCCGTCCGTCCGCACCCCACCGCGCCCCGGCATCCCACCCCCTCCGGACCCCACCCCCTCCGGACCCCACCCCCTCCGGACCCCACTGCATCGGGCCCTTCGACAGGCTCAGGCGAGAGCTTCCAGGTCGGTACGGCAGCGATGCTCGAGCTCGTCCAGCTCCGCGAGGACCGCGTCCAGATCGGCTCGGCGCTGCACCAGGTCCGACCGTCGCCGACGGATCTCGGCGAGCAGGAACTCGAGCTGACCCGCCTCGCCGGGCGGGTCGTCGTACAGATTGATGATGTGCGCGATCTCGTCGAGGGTGAAGCCGAGCCGCTTTCCGCGCAGGATCAGCTGCAGCCGGACACGGTCCCGTCCGGCGTACACCCGCTGCTGGCCGTTGCGACTCGGGCTGATCAGGCCGAGCTCCTCGTAGTGCCGGATCGTGCGCAGCGTGGTCTGGAACTGGTCCGCGAGCTCGCCGATCGACCACGTACGCGTCATATGGCCACCGTATCGCGGTAGCTTCCGCTTACGTAAACGTAAGCTAGACTTCCGGTGCTCCCATCACAATGCCCAACCCTCGATGAGTGCCCTACGACGAAGGTGAGTTCGATGACTGGTTTCCAGCTGAGTGAGGAGCACGAAGACTTCCGAGCCGTCGTGCGGGACTTCGCCGAGGCCGAGCTGGCTCCCCAGGTCGCGCACTGGAACAGCCTGCACACGCTGCCCCTGGACGCGGTCAAGGCCATGGCCGGGCTCGGTCTGTTCGGGCTGAGCGGTCCGGAGGAGTACGGCGGGGCCGGGGACTTCACGAGCCTGTGCATCGCGATCGAGGAGATCGGGCGCGTCGACCAGTCGCTCGGCATCACGCTCGAGGCCGCAGTCGGTCTGGGCAGCAGCCCGATCGCTCGGTACGGGACGAGCGCGCAGAAGCAGCGCTGGCTTCCCGATCTGCTTGCCGGTCACGCGCTGGCCGGATTCGGACTGACCGAACCGGGTTCCGGGTCCGACGCCGGCGGGATGGCCACGACGGCACGCCGCGACGGCGAGGACTGGGTGATCAACGGCAGCAAACAGTTCATCACCAACTCCGGAACCGACATCACGTCCCTGGTCACGGTCACCGCACGGACGGGTCGCCGGACCGACGGCAAGGCCGAGATCTCGACGCTGATCGTGCCCATGGGCACGCCGGGTTTTATCGCGGAGCCCGCGTACGACAAGCTCGGCTGGCATGCCTCCGACACCCATCCGCTGACCCTGACCGATGTCCGAGTCGGAGCGGACGCGCTGCTCGGCCAGGAGGGCAGGGGCTACTCACAGTTCCTCGCCACCCTCGACGACGGCCGGATCGCCATCGCTGCACTGGCGCTCGGTTGCATCCGGGCCTGCCGGGACCTGGCCCGAGACTATGCACTGGAGCGGACATCGTTCGGTGTGCCGATCGGTCGCAAGCAGGCGGTCGCGTTTCAGATCGCGGACCTCGACGCGATGGCGCACACCGCGCACCTGCTCGTCTACTCGGCAGCGGCCATGAAGGATGCCGACGCCGCACCGGCGGCGATCGCCCGAGCGGCCAGCATCGCCAAGCTGGTCACCACCGAGAACGCGGTCACCGCGACTCGGATCGCGACCCAGGTTTTCGGCGGGTACGGGTTCATGGAGGAGTATCCGATCGCCCGCTTCTACCGCGACGCCAAGGTGCTGGAGATCGGCGAAGGCACCTCGGAGGTCCAGCGACTCCTCCTCGCTCGTGCGCTCGGGCTGCCGGTCGAATAGGCGCGCTGGTCGAGTCAGAACCGCCGATCGAGTCACCGTGGAGTAGAAACGCAGTCATGAGCCGATCGGGAGAGCAGGCGGTAGGTGTGCCTGGTGCACAGCACGCCGCCGACGTCGCCGCCGCACGCGGCCGGACGATGGCACCGAGCGACGCGGCCGCGGCGAAGCTGGCCGCTCAGGGCAAGTTGTTCGTCCGCGACCGGCTCGCGCTGCTGTTCGACGACGGTACGTTCGTGGAGGATGGCCAGTTGGCCAACGCCGCAGCAGCCAACTTGCCGACGGACGGCGTGGTCACCGGGCGGGGGCTGGTGGACGGACGCCCGGCACTGGTGGTGGCCAACGACCCGACTGTCAAGGCGGGGTCATGGGGCGCTCGGACTGTCGAGAAGATCATCCGAGTGACCGAAGTGGCGCTGCGCAGCGAGCTGCCGATCTTCTGGTTCGTCGACTCCGCCGGTGCCAGGATCACCGACCAGGTGGACCTCTTCCCCGGACGACGCGGTGCGGGTCGGATCTTCTGCAACCAGGTCGCGTTGTCCGGCCGGGTCCCGCAGATCTGTTGTCTCTTCGGGCCGAGTGCCGCCGGGGGGGCGTACATCCCGTCCTTCTGCGATGTGGTGATCATGGTCGAGGGCAACGCCTCGATGTATCTCGGCTCGCCGCGGATGGCCGAGATGGTGATCGGTGAGAAGGTCACGCTCGAGGAGATGGGCGGGGCTCGGATGCACGCCGAGGTCTCCGGCTGCGGCGACCAGCTCGCGACCGACGATGCGGATGCGATCGATCAAGCCAGGCAGTACTTCTCCTACCTGCCGGGCAACTGGCGGTCGCAGCCGCCGACGTACGCACCGCTGGAGCCCGCACGCGCCTTCACCGACGATCTTGTGCCGTCGGACGAGGCGACTGGCTACGACATCAGATCGGTCATCGACGCGTTGGTCGACGCCGACTCCTTCCTGGAGCTGAAGCCGCTCTTCGCACCCGAGCTGGTCACCGGCTTTGCCTTGCTGGAAGGTCATCCGCTCGGCATCGTCGCCAACCAGCCGGCGGTCAAGGGCGGCGTGCTGTTCGTCGACTCCGCCGACAAGGCGGCCAGGTTCATCTGGCAGTGCGACGCTTTCAACCTGCCGCTGCTGTATCTGGCGGACGTGCCAGGCTTCATGATCGGCAGCGCCGTCGAGCGGCAGGGCATCATCCGGCACGGCGCGAAGATGATCACCGCGGTGGCCGAGACGACCGTGCCGAGGATCTCGGTGATCATCCGCAAGGCGTACGGCGCCGGGCTCTATGCGATGTGCGGGCCGGGCTTCGGGCCGGATGCCTGCTTGGCGCTGCCGAGCGCGAAGATCGCGGTGATGGGGCCGGAGGCGGCGATCAACGCCGTCTACGCGAACAAGATCGCCGCGATCGGCGACGCCGATGAGCGGGAGGCCTACGTCGCCAAGCTGCAGGCCGAGTACGAGGCGGACATCGACATCCTGCGGCTGGCCAGCGAGCTGGTGGTCGACGCGGTGATCACACCCGGTGAGCTCCGGGCAGAACTCGTGGCCCGGTTCGCGGCGGCCGCTTCGCGTGACCGGCACTTCTCCACTCGCCGGCACGGGGTCCCACCGGTCTGAGACTGGTCTGGCCGGAACCTCATTTGCCAGCCCGGTCGTCCGAGTGGGCCTGATTCGGCCCGGTTCTGCCGCATTTGCCAGCCCGGTCGTCCGAGTGGGCCCTGATTCGGCCCGGTTCTGCCCCATTTGCCAGCCCGGTCGTCCGAGTGGGCCCTGATTCGGGCCGGTACGGCCCCATCCGCCAGCCCGGTCGTCCGACTGGGTCGGGTCGGGGCCGGTTTCGGTGCCACCTGCCAGCCCGGTCGTCCGAGTGATGGTTCGGGAACCGTCCGAGTGATGGTTCGGGAACTATCCGAGTGGTGGCTCGGGGACCAGTTGTGGGCGGTACCGTCGGATGCCCGCCACAATGGTGGGGTGCCCCTGCTCTCCCGGCTCCGACAGCTGCTGACCCCGCGCCGCCGCGCGGTCGTCGCCGAAGAACCGTTCCGCGCCGACTACGCCCCGCGCCGCGACGGCAAGCCGGATCCGGGCGAGATCGTCTGGGCCTGGGTGCCGTACGAGGAGAACGACGGACGCGGCAAGGACCGTCCGGTGCTGGTGCTCTCGCTCGGCCGTACCGAGCTGCGGGCGCTGATGCTGACCAGCAAGGACCACGACCGCGACATCGCGGACGAGGCTCGCTGGGGAAGGTTCTGGATGGACATCGGATCCGGGCCCTGGGACCCGAGGCGTCGGCCGAGCGAGGTGCGACTCGATCGGGTTCTCCGGCTACCGGTCGCTGCGGTCCGGCGTGAGGGTGCGGCGCTGGACCGGGCCGTCTTCCTCCGGGTGACACAGGAGGCCGAACGCGTACAACGCCAGTCTCGTCATTGACCATCGGCGGCGACCGAGGTTCCTCGGCGGACGCGCGGGGTGGGCGGATGACGACGGCCGCGAGGCGACGACAACGCGGCCACGAGGACAGCGACGTGAAGACGGGCGACGAGACGGACGGACGGCGCGTGCCGGGTCGAGTCGGACGGAAGTCCACAGGCACCGAGCGCCCGTCTCGTTCAGCGATTCAGCTGCTGGTCTCCCAGTAACGCCAGCCCTCCGACGTCGTCGGGAAGGTGATCACGCCAGAACCGATCTTCTCCGTCTTGCACTGCGGGGTGTCCCGGTACTTCGCCCAGGTGATCCGCTTGCTCCATGCGACGTACTGGGCGTGACCGTACTTGTTCGCGCTGATCTTGTGCGAGTAGTTGTGGGTCACGGTGCTGCTGTTGGTCTTCGTGATCGAGGCGCTCACCGAGACCTTGGCCTTCGCGAAGATCGCACCGGCCTCCGTCTCGGCGCCGGCGGTCACCTGGTAACTGACGGACTTGGTGAAGTCCTTGGTGACGCTGAGCGTTCCACCTCTGCCGTCCTTGAAGGTGGGAAGACCCTTGAACGGCAGGTACGTCGAGCTGGACTTCAGCGAGTAGCGGACGTCGTCCGGGCAGGCGGCGCTCGCCGTCCCTGCGCCGCCGACGGCAAGGCCCGCCGTCGAGAGCAGGACTGCGGCCGAAGCCGCCGCCGCCCTGAGTGCTTGCTTCATTGCGCTCCTTCTTCTGGGGATGTCGACCCGGCGTCCGGACGCTATCCCGGCATGGGGTCAGCTGCGTTCTGCGCTCGGTCGATCGGGGATCGCACCGAGCAATCGCAACGGCGCAGATTCGTCAGAGGCTCCAGTTATCCGGTTGTGCCGAGCGGGCACAGTGCCTTGAATGGGTCGATGATTCCCACCCACTGGACTCCGTATCGTCGCCCGCGCGACGGCGAGCTGGTCGGCTACCTCGCCCGGGAGGGTGAGCTGGCCGCGCCATTGACGGTGTTCGGGAGCCCGCTTGCGGAGCCGGTCGACTGGCGCGAGGCGATCGAGGTGCTGGAGCGCGACGGCCTGACGAGTCTGTCGGAGCGATGGCTGCTCCGACTGGACAACGGGGAGGTCATCACCGTGATGATCTTGTCAGCCTTTCCCGACCGGGTCGAGGTCGTCCGTGCCGACTACGGCATCTACAGCCACGACAGCGATCGGTACACCCTCACGGTCCCGACCGACGCTCGGCTGTACCGTGACTGACCGGACGACGACGTATGGCCACCGGGGACGGGATGTGTGTCCGGCTTTGATCGGCACCGGGGACGGGATGCTAGTCAGCTCGCGCATCATGCCGAACCGCGCGCCGAGGTAGGGCAGGGCCGCGCCGACCGCGGAGATCATGATCATGCCGACCACGACCGAACGGATCCCTCCCACCGGCACGCCCAGCACGCGTCGGGGGACGAACGCCACCGCAGCCGCGGTGACGACGAGGCTGACGAAGCCTGCGACCCGAATCAACTCGAGGCGCGCTCCGGGTCGACGTCGTCGAAGTGCTCGACCCGCGGCGCCGTTGCGAAGAAGGGACCGATCGCGCCGCGCCACTGGGCGAAGCGCTCGGTCGCGCGAAAGTTCTCATCGTGTGCGGCGACCGACTCCCACTCGACCATGAGCACGAATCGACTCGGTGTCTCGATGCCGTGCGTCATCCGTACGCTCAGGCAGCCCGGCGCGCTGATCAGCACCTCCCGCGCGCGGAGGTAGGCGGCCTCGAAGGCCTCGGGGTCGGTCACGTCGATCAGGGCGACTTCGAGCACCATGCCCGCGATCCTAGGCCCACCGCTCATCAGCTCCGAGCCGCCACGGATGGGAATCACAGCGGATCTCCGCTGAGCCGGTCGATGCGCAGCGCCGTCCAGGTCTGATGCCCTTCGACAGGCTCAGGGCGCATGAGGCTGCGGCTGCGATCAGAGTGGCAGCTTGCGGAACAACGGCCGCGGTACGTGGCGCAGGCCCGACATCACCGCACGCATCGTCGCGGGCACCCAGATCAGGTCACGATGGTGCCGGACGCCGTCCACGATCGCCTCGGCCACCTGCTCCGGCGTCACCGACAGCGGTGCCGCGTCCAGGCCTTCGGTCATCTTGGAGCGTACGAAGCCGGGCCGGACGACGAGAACGCCCACACCCGAGTCGCGCAGCGCCTCGCCGAGCCCCATGAAAAAGCCGTCGAAGCCGGCCTTGGTGGAGCCGTAGACGAAGTTGGACCGACGTACGCGCTCGCCCGCCACGCTCGACAGCGCGACGATCCGGCCGTGGCCCTGGCTGCGCATCTTGCCGGCCAGCAGCACCCCGACGTGGACGGGTGCGGTGTAGTTCACCTCCGCGAGCTCCAGCGCCAGATCCGGGTCGGTCCAGGCCTGCTCGGGATCGCCCAGCAGCCCGAACGCCACCACGGCAACGTCGATGTCACCGCCGGCGAACGCCGCCTCGATCGCTGCCGCGTGCGTCGCTGTGTCACGGGCATCGAAGTCGACCTCGGAGACGCTGCAGCCGAGCCGACGCAGCTCCTCGGCGGCCGCGGCGCGTCGTTCGCTCGGCCGGGCCGCCAGTACGACCCGGGGATGCCCGGTCTCGGCGTAGAGCCGAGCGGTCGCCAGGGCGATGTCGGACGTACCGCCGAGCAGCAGCAGGGACTGGGGGGTACCAACGGCATTGATCATCGTCGACAGATCTCCTCGTCGTGCATCGTTTGCTCGGCGCTCCGTCCCCGAAAACTGGTCACCAACAACACTGTGGATCGATTCAAACCTGTTGTTGGTGACCAGTTTTCGGGGCAGCAACGAAAGTGGGTTCACAGCTGGAGCCGGCGGGACAGGTCGGAGGTGAACAGGCCGGTGGGGTCGACCCGGCGACGTACGGCCAGGAAGTCATCCAGCCTCGGGTACATCTTGCGGAACGTCTCCGCCGAGAGCCGCGAGTCCTTGGCCAGGTAGCCCCGGCCGCCGGCGGAGACCACCAGCTCGTCGAGCTGGTTGCACAACCGGTCCAAGCCCGGCTCGATCGGCAGATCGACTGTCAGCGTCCAACCAGGCATCGGAAAGGACAGCGGCGAGGGGTTCCCAGGGCCGAACCGCTTGAGCACGTTCAGGCAGGACAGGTGACCGGACTCCACGATCGTGACGAAAGCGGTGCGGAAGATGTCGGCTGCCTCGAACGGCACCACGAACTGGTACTGCAGAAAGCCGTTCGGGCCGTACACCCGGTTCCACTCGGCGACGATGTCGAGCGGATGGAAGAACTGGGTGATGTTCTGTACCTGACCTACCTTGTGGGCGGGCGCCTTACGGAACCAGAACTCGCTGAACGCCTTGGCGGTCGCCTTGTTCACCATCCGGTTCGGGAACACCTCCGGGATGGTGCCGAACTCCGGTGCCACGAACTTGAGCGGATCGCGCCGCTGCTTGACGCTCAGATCCGAGAGGCGAGCCTTGTTTCCGCGGGTGAGCACGGCCCGGCCCATGTGCTTGCCTCGGGTGACGGCGTCGAACCAGGCCACCGAGTAGGTGTAGTTCTGGTCCCCGACGCTCATCTGCTCCATCAGCTCGTCGATGTCGCCGCAGCGATCGGTGTCGACGGTGAAGTAGGCGGTCTCGACGTGTTGGACGACGACGGTCGCGCCGAGGATCACCCCGGTCAGACCCATCCCGCCGACGGTGGCCCAGAACAGGTCCGGGTCCTCGCCATCCGGCGTCACGGTGTGCACCTCGCCGTCAGCGCACAGCAGCTGCAACGAACGTACGTGGTTGCCGAAGCTGCCCTGGGTGTGGTGGTTCTTGCCGTGGACGTCGGCGGCGATCGCCCCGCCGATGGTCACCTGCCGGGTGCCCGGCAGCACCGGCACCCACAGCCCGAACGGCAGCAGCGCCTTCATCAGCTGATCCAGCGACACCCCGGCCTGGACGGTCACGGTCGGCGGCTCGGACTCGGCGTCGACGTGCAGGATCTTGTTGAGCTTGGTCAGCTCCAGCGTCGTGCCGCCGGCGTTTTGAGCCGCGTCGCCGTAGCTGCGGCCGAGCCCGCGCGGAACCACGCCGCGCTGGCCTGCGGACGTCCGCAGCGCCGAGACCGCGTCGGCCACCGAGTCGATCGAGGCGAGGTGGGACCGGCTCGCGGCCGTACGTCCCCAGCCGTGCAGGCTGGTCAGCTCCAGTGGCACCGCGGGCTGGGCCTCCACCGCCGGCGATGGCTTGATGTCGGGCAGATTGCCACCCGTCGTGTCGCCCGTCTGGTCGCTCGTACGCTCGGTTGCAGGACTCAAAAGAACACCGCCAGTGAGATGGTCACCAGCCAGACCAGGCCGATGCCTTGCAGGACGTGATCGGACAAGACGACCTCCTCGGGCGCGTCGGCCTGTCCCGCGTCGACCTCCAGCGCGTACTGCAACAGGCCGAGGGTGAACGGTGCGATGGACACCGCTGTCCACGGGACCCCGAGCAACGGGGAGTGGCTCGCGGTCTCGAACGCCCACAGGCTGTAGGAGATCAGCACCATCACTGCCGCCAGCATCCAGGCGAACCGCAGATAGGACTCGGAGTAGCGGGTCAGCGACTTGCGGGTACCGACGTCGGCGCCGAGATGTTTCATCTCCGAGTAGCGCTTGCCGGCCACCATGAAGAACGAGCCGAACGCCGCGACCAGCAGGAACCACTGGCTCAGCGGGATGTCGGTCGCCACGCCGCCGGCGATCGCGCGCAGCAAGAACCCGGAGGCGACGACCGCCAGATCGACCACCGGCAGGTGCTTGAGCCAGAGCGAGTAGACGACCTGGATCCCGACGTACACGACGAGGGTGATGCCCAACGGCACTGCGGTGACGAAGCCGAGGACCAGACCGGCGATCCCGACCACCGCCGCCAGTCCGAGCGCGAAGCCTGGACTGAGCTCGCCGGCGGCGATCGGCCGGAACCGCTTCTTCGGGTGCAGCCGGTCCTCCTCGACGTCGCGTACGTCGTTGAGGAGATAGACCGCGGCACTGACCAGGCAGAACGAGACGAAAGCGAGCGCCACGCCCCACAACACGTCGGGATGGAGCAATTGCCCGGCCGCCAGCGGTGCGGTGGCGACGAGGACGTTCTTCGTCCACTGTCGCGGCCGCATGGCGCGGATGGGTGCCGTCAGCCGCTTCGAGGCGGGCACGGCGAGTTGCTGCTCTGTCATAGCGCCCACCAACCTATCTGGACACTACGTTGGACCCCATGTGTGTTCAGCCACGCTGGACCCGGTGCGCCGTCGCGTCGGCCGTGCTGATCGCGGTTCCGGGGCTGCTGATCGGGTGTGGCGCCGCCGGACCCGAGCCCAGCCCCAGCGCGATCTCGTCGACCGCGAAGCCGTCGCCGACGATCACACCCAGCATTCCGGCGAACGGCGTCACCCTCGGCGAGCTCGGGTTCAGCAACGGCCCGCTCGACACGTTTTCGATCCCGACGAGCGCGGTGGTCACCGATCGGGTCGACCAGCCGAACGCGGTGACGATCGTGATGAGTGCCCCGCGTCCGGCCGCGTTGGCCGACTACTATCGGCGCGCGCTGCCGGCGGGCGGCTTCACGATCACCGCCGACGACCCGGCGACGAGCACCCTGACCTTCGCGGGCCAAGGCTGGACGGGCGCACTCACCGGTTCCGGCGACGCCACCGCCGTCTCCCTCCGCCCGGGATGAGCGTCGGGGTCCCGCGGCTGCTCGGCCGGACCCGGCTGTTGGGTCCGGCGTTCGTCGCCGCCGTGGCGTACGTCGACCCCGGCAACGTCGCCACCAACACCGCGGCGGGGGCCGAGTACGGCTACCTCCTGCTGTGGGTGCTGGTCGCCGCGACCGCGATGGCCGGTCTGGTGCAGTACCTCTCAGCCAAGGCTGGCTGGCTGACCGGCGAGTCGTTGCCCGCTCTGGTCGGCGAGCGCACCGGACGGTGGAGTCGCCGGGCCTACTGGCTGCAGGCCGAAGCGGTCGCGCTGGCCACCGACCTGGCCGAGATCGTCGGCGGTGCGGTCGCGCTCGGACTGTTGTTCGATCTGCCGCTGGTGGTCGGCGCCGTGATCACCACCGCGGTGTCGACAGCGCTGCTGGTGGTGCAGAACCGGCGCAGCCAACGTACGTTCGAACGAGTGATCACCGGTTTGCTGGCGATCGTCTTCGTAGGCTTCCTGTCCGGCCTGGTGATCTCGCCACCCGACCCTGCCGCAGCCGTCCGGGGACTGATACCTCGGCTGGCCGGCGCCGAATCGGCGCTGCTCGCCGTCGGCATGCTCGGCGCAACGATCATGCCGCACGCGGTCTATCTACACTCGGCGCTGGTCCGGGACCGGCACGGCAAGGCCGACCCCGACTGCGCGGTCAGCACCCTGGGAGCGATCCGGGTCGACGTGGTGTCCGCGATGCTGGTGGCCGGCACCGTCAACGTCGGCATGCTGCTGCTGGCGGCCAGCACACTGTTCGGGCTGCCGGTTGACGGTCTGGAAGGGGCGCAGGCGGCCGTGCGGGCCACCCTCGGCCCGGTCGTCGCGACGATGTTCGCGCTGGGGTTGCTGGCCAGCGGACTGGCGTCGACGTCGGTCGGCGGGTACGCCGGCGCCGTGATCATGGACGGACTGCTGCACCGCCGGATCCCGCTGCTGGCTCGGCGGTTGATCACCGCAGTGCCCGCGCTCGTCCTGCTGGCGATCGGCCTGGATCCCACCGGCCTACTGATCCTCAGCCAGGTGGTGCTCTCGTTCGGCATCCCGTTCGCCTTGGTGCCGCTGGTGCGGATCACCAGCGACCGCACGCTGATGGCCCTCGCGCCGAGCCGCCGGCTGACGATCGTGCTCGCCTGGACGGTGGTGGCAGTGGTCGTGACTTTCAACGCCGCGCTGATCGTGCTGCTTGTCCGCTGACCAGCCCTGCTGCCCACTTCCCCGAAATCTGGTCACCAGCAACAGCGACACGCCGATGGCTAGAATTGCTGTTTGTGACCACTTTCCGAGGGAGTCAGGCGGATCAGGCGTCTAGCGGTCGGCTGAGAGGTCGAGCTCAGGAGGGTGACCAAAGGTCGGTCCAGCGCAGGCCGAGATCGGCGAGCATCCGGCGGAGCAGGGGAAGGCTGATCCCGACCACGTTGTGCGGGTCGCCGCTCAGGCTGGTCACGAAGGCCCCGCCGAGACCGTCGATGGTGAACGCGCCGGCAACGAGCAGCGGCTCGCCGGTGGCGACGTACGCCGCGATCTCGTCGTCGTCGACATCGGCGAACGTGACCGTGGTCGAGGCGACCGCCGTTCGACGCTCGATGCCGCCTCGAGTCTGCAGAACCAGGTGGTGACCGGTGTGCAGCACGCCGTCGCGGCCGCGCATCGCCCGCCAACGGGCGGTTGCCTGCGCCGGCGTGTGCGGCTTGCCGAGCGCGCGACCGTCCAGCTCCAGCATCGAGTCGCAACCGATCACCAGCACGTCCTCGTCGCCGTGGAAGTCGGATGCCGCCGCGACCGCGCCCGCTTTGGCTTCGGCGAGCGCCGCCACGAGCTCCGGTACGCCGGCGGCGGAGATCGCTTCCTCGTCGACACCGGAGACGATCACCTCCGGATCCAGCCCGGCCGAGCGAAGGGTACGCAGCCGGGCCGGCGAGGCCGAGGCAAGGACGACACGCATCGGGAAGTCTTCAGAGCCGCTCGAGTGCAGCGCGGAGCGGATCGAGACCGAGTGAGCCGAGGTTCAAGGCGTCGGCGTGGAAACGCCGCAGGTCGAACGCCGCTCCCTGGCGGGCCCGCACGGCGTCCCGCGCCTCGAGCCAGATCCGCTCACCGACCTTGTACGACGGTGCTTGGCCCGGCCAGCCGAGATAGCGGTCGATCTCGAAGCGAATCGTCGGTTCGTCCATGGCCGTGCAGGCTCGCATGAACTCGTACCCGAGGTCGGGCGTCCAGGTTTCGCCCGGATGGAAGCCCATCGGGTTGTCCCGCGGGATCTCCAGCTGCAGGTGCATGCCGATGTCGATCACCACCCGCGCGGCCCGGAACGCCTGGGCGTCGAGCATCCCCATCCGATCGCCCGGGTCGGCGAGGTAGCCCAGGTCGTCCATCAGTCGCTCTGCGTACAGCGCCCATCCTTCGCCGTGTCCGGAGACGAACGCCAGCTGGCGCTGCCACCGGTTCAACAGGTCGCTGTGCACGGCGTTCTGACCGATCTGCAGATGGTGGCCCGGCACCCCCTCGTGGAAGACCGTGGTCGTTTCCTTCCAGGTGGAGAAGACATCGATGCCGAGTGGAACCGACCACCACATCCGGCCGGGACGGCTGAAGTCCTCGGTCGGCCCGGTGTAGTAGACCAGCCCATCGTGTGTCGGGGCGATGCAGCACTCGAGCGTTCGGATCTCCGCTGGGATGTCGAAATGGACGCCTTCGAGCTCGGCCACGACGCGGTCGGCCAGCTGCTGCATCCAGTCCCGGAAGGCCTCCGGGCCGTGGATCAGCCGTGCCGGATCGGCGTCCAGGGCCGCGCAGGCCACCGCGATGTCGGTGGTGCCGGTCAGGCTGCGGGCGATGGCACGCTGCTCCTCCTGCAGCCGGTGCAGCTCGACGAATCCCCAGCGGTACGTGTCGTCCAGGTCCACCGTCGCCCCGAGGAAGTATCTGGACTCGAGTGCGTACTGCTCCCGACCGACGGCGTCGGTATGGGGTGCGCGTGGCGCGAGCTCGCGGCCGAGCCATTGACCGAACTCGCCGAACGCGGCCCGTGCCCGTGCCCCCGCGGCCGATAGCGCCGGACCGACCTGCGCGGCAAGTTCAGCGGGCACGCGGTGCTGCAGCGCCTCGAAGTAGTCGTCATCACCTTTCTGGCCCGTCCAGATCCGGATCTGCTCGGTGGTGGCTTCGATCTGTCGGACGGCGGAGACGTGGCCGGCATCCGCTTCGCGGCCGAGGGTCTCGGCGATCTGGCGCAGCGGACGGTCCACCGTGCGCAGCCGCTCCTCGATCGAGGACCACGCCTCGACCGAGTCGTCGGGCATCAGATCGATGATGTTGATCAAACCCTGGACGGCTCCGGCGACGATGCTGACCCGGCCCGGGGTGATGTGTGCCTCGTGCAGCTCGACCTCGAGCCCGAGGCGCTCGAGCATCGCCTCCTGAGCGATCAGCTCGCGGGAATCGGACGGTTCCGCCGCGGTCAAGTCGCCCAACGTGCGCCGCAGATGATCGAGCTGGGCGCCGAGCCCCGTGGGGGAGTAGTCGCTCCACTCGTGGTCATGGCCCGGCGCGCCCAGACTGGTGGCCACCTCCGGATACCGCTCGACGCACTCGGCGACGTACGTGTCGGCGACGAGATCCACCGGCCGGGAGTCGCTCATCGGGCACCTCCGGCGGTGAGTACGAATTCGGCGGCAGCGTCGACTGCCTTCGTGAGATCTGTGTCCGTTCCCAGATCAAGGGTTGGCACGTCCAGCCGTGGCCAGTCGAACTCGCCCGGATCACGGGATGTGTCGTCGAGCAGAGCCAGGTGGGTCGAATCGGCGTGCGCCGAACGCCGCGGATCGGTGGCCAGCCGCTCGTGCTGGCGACTGCGGGCCAGCTCGACACTCACGTGGCAGCGGATGATCAGGATCCGAGCCAACGGCAGCAGTGGAGTGAGGCCGGGTCGCCAGAGCCGATCCTGGAAGGCGGCCTCCGCGACCGCGCTGACCTCGGCGCGAACCAGCGTCTCCAGCACGGCGAAGAAGGCGTCCAGGGTGCGCCAGTTCAGCCGGTCATGATCCGCCGGCCGGAAGTCCGGACCGGCCGCGAGCACCATCCCCTCCTTGATCGCGTCCCGGCAGATCGCCGGACCGCCGATCCGATCGGCGAGCGCGTGAGCAAGGGTGGTCTTGCCTGCGCCGGGCGGTCCACTGATCACGGTCAGGGTCGGGATGGGCACGCTTCGACCCTAACGGTCTCCGCCGACACCGATCGTCTGATGCCGGCGGTGACCGCCCTCACGAACCCAGAGTGGCGAGCAGCGTGTCCAGCCGGCCGTAACTGATGTTCATGCCGTACTCCATGCCCGAGCTGACGTGACCGTCGCGCATCTCCTGCGACGGGTAGCGGAGATGGTTCGTCAGGGTCGTCACGCCCTCGGACTCGTCCAGGGTGACCGTGGCGACGTACTCTGCGCCGGGCATGTTGTCGTAGCGCTCGGTGTTGACGACTCGATTCGGGGCATCGATCTCCAGGTACTCACCGGAGAAGGAGTGGTCCTCTCCGCCGGGCTCGCCGGCCAGCACGTAGTGCCATGCTCCGCCGACCCGGAAGTCGATGTCGCAGACGAGCATGCCGTCCGCCGACATGCCGTACCAGGCACGGACGTGCTCCGGTTGGGTGAGAGCGGCGAAGACCAGCTCGCGGGGCGCATCGAAGGTCCGGGCGATCACCATCTCGGTGTCGGACGGGTAGCTGACGGCGGCCTTCTTCGTGTCGGTGGTGCTCATGCTCTCTCCTTCGATCTGGTGGGTTCGGCGTTAGCCGAGTTCGGGCTCGGTGGTTCGGTGTAATGGGTTCGGGTCTGGTGGGCTCGGGTGTCGTGACGCGGGGGGCTGAGGGTTCGGATGTCGTGGCCTGCAGGCGTACGAGGTAGGCGTCGAGATTCTCCAGATTCGCCTCCCAGTGCCGGCGGTACGTCTCGATCCAGCCGTACGCGTTCTTCAGGGGGGTGACCGTGACGCGACAGCTCCGGTGCTGCCCGTGCACGCTCTTGGTGACGAGGCCGGCCCGCTCCAAGGCCGCGATGTGCTTGGAGATGGCCGGCAGGCTCATGGCGAACGGCTCGGCGAGCTCGCCGACCGTGGCATCGCCGCGCGCCAACCGCTCGAGAATCGCGCGGCGGGTGGGGTCGGCCAGGGCGGCAAAGGTGACGCTGAGCTGATCGTCCATGAACTCTTAACCTGATAGTTAATTAACTAATACGGAAACTATCGCGCAGACTCCATCGCGTTGTCAAGAGGTCGGAAAGGAATCGAGCGAGCGGTCGAGCTCAGCGGCGCCCGCCGCCGAGCAGCCCTCCGAGCACATCCATGATCGAACCGCCGCTCGACCCCGAGCCACTACCGGACATCCCGCCCAGGATGGAGCCGAGGATGTCCTGCAGGCCACCGCCCCCGGCGGGCTGGCCCTGGCCGCCACCTTGCAGCCGTTTGGTCAGGTAGGACAGCACGATCGGGGCCAGGATCGGCAGCAGACGCTTGACCAGATCGCCGCCCGCTCCACCACCGAGGTTTCCGCCGAGGGTCTGAGCCACCTGCTCGGAGTTTCCGCCGAACACATGGCTGACGATCTTCTCGCCGTCGTTGGTGTCGACGTCGTCGAGATTCACCCCACCGTCGATCAGTGCCGGCGAGTGCTGGTCGAGCGCGCCGGCGAGAGACGCCGCGCCGGCGGGGTCCGCGGCGTTGGCCTCCAGGCCGCCGACGAGAGCGGGCAGGGCCTGGCGGACGGCCGACTGCGCAGTCTGCTCGTCCACGCCGAGCTGCTGAGCCAGCGAGGCCATCGGGATCTGGGCCATGATGTCGTCGAGCGTGCTCATCCTCGAACCTCTCGGTCAGGCCAATGTTGTGCTGGCAGTCTGCTATCGCCAGTCTCCACTGCGCTGCCTGCCCGGAAGTATCGAGGTCCGTCCCGGCTGGTCGACGACGCGTCAGCCGACGGTGCGCATGCGATCGAGTTCCGCTGCGATGCGCAGCTTCACCACAGCGGGGCGAGACGATCAACCCGCGGTTCCGAGCTTGTCCCCGAGTTCATCCGGCTGCGGCCCGTCATATCGTCAGCTGGGTGTGGACGGGACGGGTTCCCAACCGATCGCCCGTACCGTCGGCTGAGCCGCGTCGGCTGAGCCGCGTCAGCCGGAGCGAGCAGACTGACGCCACGAGCCGGGACCCGGCGCGACCGGTGCCCGCAGACTCCTCCAGTACGCCGACCACTGGCTCACCCGCGGCGCCGGCCGGTCTGCCCCAGCTGCCTGCAGGCTGGCGATCGCCACCACGACGGCAGCGATCTCCTCCGGTGTGGGATCGCCCTTCACCACAGTGATCATCGGCGCGACCGGCGTCTCGTCTTCGCTCACGGTGTCCGATTCGTTCGCTGCGCTCACGGTGTCCGATTCGTTCGCTGCGCTCACGGTGTCCGATTCGTTCGCTGCGCTCACGGTGTCCGATTCGTTCGCTGCGCTCACGGTGTCCGATTCGTTCGCTGCGCTCACAGGGGAATGTTCCCGTGCTTTTTGGGCGGCAGCGACTGCCGCTTGGTCCGCAGCAGTCGCAGCACCCGGGTGAGCTCAGCCCGGGTCTCGTGCGGGGAGATCACCGCGTCGACAAAGCCGCGGTCAGCGGCCAGGTAGGGGTTGGCGAGCTCGTCGTCGTACTCGGCGACCAGCTTGGCCCGGAGCTGCTCCGGGTCGTCGGACTTGGCCAGTTCCTTGCGATACAAGATGTTCACCGCTCCCTGCGCGCCCATCACCGCAATCTGCGCGGTGGGCCAGGCCAGGTTGAAGTCGGCGCCGAGATGCTTGGAGCCCATCACGTCGTACGCACCGCCGTACGCCTTCCGGGTGATCACCGTCAGCAGCGGCACAGTGGCCTCGGCGTAGGCGTAGATCAACTTTGCTCCGCGCCGGATGATCCCGTTCCACTCCTGATCGGTTCCGGGCAGGAAGCCGGGGACGTCGACGAAGGTCAGCACCGGGATGTTGAACGCGTCGCAGGTCCGCACGAAACGCGCCGCCTTCTCCGACGCGTCGATATCGAGACAACCGGCGAAGTGCAGCGGCTGATTGGCCACCACGCCCACGGATCGTCCGTCGAGGTGGCCGAAACCGACCACGATGTTCGGCGCGAACAGCTCGTGCACCTCGAGGAAGTCGCCGTCGTCCAGCACCGCCGACAAGACGCCGTGCATGTCGTACGGCTGGTTCGGCGAGTCCGGGATGAGCGTGTCGAGCTCGCGGTCGCCGTCGGTCACCTCCAGGCGGTTGGCCACGTCGAAGCTCGGCGGGTCCTCGAGGTTGTTCTGAGGCAGGAATCCGACCAGGGCCTGGACGTAACCGATCGCATCCTCCTCGTCGGCGGCGAGGTAGTGGGCGTTGCCCGACTTCGTGTTGTGCGTACGTCCGCCGCCGAGCTCCTCCATCGAGACGTCCTCGCCGGTGACCGTCTTGATCACGTCCGGACCGGTGATGAACATCTGCGACGTCTGGTCGACCATCACCACGAAGTCCGTGAGTGCAGGGGAGTAGACATGCCCGCCGGCCGCGGCACCCATGATCACCGAGATCTGCGGGATCACCCCCGAGGCGTGCGTGTTGAGGCGGAAGATCTCGCCGTACAGACCGAGCGAAACCACACCCTCCTGGATCCGCGCCCCGCCACCCTCGACCAGACCGATGAGCGGGCAGCCCGTCTTCAGCGCGAACTCCATGATCTTGACGATCTTCTCGCCGTACACCTGCCCGAGACTTCCGCCGAACACCGTCACGTCCTGGCTGAACACGCAGACGGGACGATCGTCGATGGTGCCGAAGCCGGTGATCACGCCGTCCCCGTACGGGCGCCGCTTCTGCATCCCGAAGGAGTGGGCGCGGTGCCGGGCGAACTCGTCGATCTCGGTGAAGGAGTCCTTGTCGAGCAGCAGCTCGATCCGCTCGCGCGCGGTCTTCTTGCCGCGGGCGTGCTGCTTCTCGACCGCAGCCTCGGAGCCGGCATGGACGGCCTCGTCGATCCGTTCGGCGAGATCGGCCAGCTTGCCGGCGGTGGTGTGCCGATTCGCGCCGGAGCTCCCGTCCTTCGCGGCGCTCACGCTCCCTGCTCCATAGCTCGCACCATAACGAGTCG
Source organism: uncultured Actinomycetota bacterium (assembly GCA_963797165.1). GTDB lineage: Bacteria > Actinomycetota > Actinomycetes > Propionibacteriales > Propionibacteriaceae > Microlunatus. The sequence continues at coordinate 2,002,623 of CAWCOM010000001.1, read as the reverse complement.
CCTGTCCCGATCGCTTCACGGGCCGAGCAGGTGCTTGTCCAGAGCTCCCGGTGCCGAGTCGAGGCGCATCCGACCGGCCGCATCTGGGCGATGCGGTGCGCAGACGAGGCTGATCGGGGTGACCGGGGCTGTATTTGGGCGATGCGGTGCGCAGACGTGCGGGAAGGCGCGGTGAGGGGACTGTATCTGGGCGATGCGGTGCGCAGACGTGGGGGAAGGGGTGCCGGGCCAGCGCGACACCGCGCGGCCTCGCCGTCTGGAGGTAGCCTCGCGCCGTGTCGGGAACCAACGGTCATCGCCCTCCGGGATCCGATCCGGTCGGCGGACGCGACCCGATCGACGGCGCCTGGCTGAGCGACGAGCTGGTCCGCCCCGGCTCGCTGTGGCGACAGATCGAAGTCGTGGAACAGACCGGCTCCACCAACGCCGACCTTGCCACCCGGGCACGTGCGGGTGAGGTGAGCGCCGGCTCGGTGCTGGTGACGGGGTACCAGTCGTCAGGTCGAGGCCGGCAGGGTCGGCAGTGGACCGCTCCACCCGGTACGTCGGTGGCAATCTCACTGATCGTCGCGCCGTACGACATCGTTTCGGAGCGCTGGAGCTGGCTGTCGCTGTTGACCGGGCTGGCTGTCGTGGAGGGACTCCGGCGGATAGCCGACGTAAGTGCGGCACTGAAGTGGCCGAACGACGTCCTCGTCGGTGATCGAAAGCTCTGCGGCATCCTCGCCGAGCGGGTCGAGACGCCGCGCGGACCAGCCTGCGTGGTGGGGATCGGGATCAACGTCGGCCTCGCCGCCGACCAGCTGCCGGTGCCGACAGCGACCTCGCTGGCGCTACTGCTCGGAGACGCCGCGCCGTCGTCGTCACGTGTGGTCGCTGCCGTACTCGGCGCCTTCGAGCTGATCTTCGCGGAGTGGCAGCGCCGCGACGACGACTCGGCGTTCGCCGCCTCGTACGTCGCCCGGTCCGCCACCATCGGTCGACGGGTACGGGTCGAGCTGACCGGGGGTCGCGTGGTCGAAGGCGACGCCGAGGCGATCGACGATGCCGGTCGGCTGGTGGTCCGCACGGCGTCCGGCCGCGAGGTGTTCAGCGCCGGCGACGTCACGCACCTCAGATAATCCCGGCTCGCGCACGCTTCGCGCCTGAGGATCCGGTCTTCCCTCGTCGTTGGCAGGGCACCGGTTCGCCTGCGCGCTTTACGTTCGGGGTCTGAGTGCCCTGCGTACTCCTCAGTCCAGACCGGATCGGGCCCTTCGCTAACGACGCTCGTCGGGGAGTTCCGGCTCGCGAAGATCAGGCAGGCACTCCTGCGGCGCGCTCCTCCCGCTCCATCTGCTCGGCCAGCTCGCGCTTGGTGCTCTGCCAGCGGTCCTCGGTGTACCCCGTGCGCCAGTAGCCCGAAATCGAGACGGCCTTCCGGTCGACCTTGTGCTCGACGAACAGGAATCGCCGCAGGTCCCGGACGAGCTCGGCGTTGCCGTGCACGAAGACCTGCGAGTCGGCCCGCGGCGTCCACTGGCGGCGCACGGCTCGGGACAGCGGAAGGCCGTACGGCGCGTCGCCACGGTGCACCCAGGTGAGCCGGGTGCGCTCGGTGATCCGCAGCGGGATCTCGTGCGCCGCGTCGGCCACCTCGACGAAGACCTCGGCCTCGGCGTCGGTGGGCAGCCGCTCCAACGCGGCGGCGATGGCCGGCAGGGCGGCCTCGTCGCCGGCCAGTAGGTGGCTGGCCTCCGGGTCGGGAGTGTACGCACCGCCCGGCCCGTTGAACCCGATCATGTCGCCGGGCTGCGCGTTCGCCGCCCACGGCCCGGCCAGACCCGAGTCGCCGTGCACGACGAAGTCGATGAGCAGCTCTCCGGTCTCGCGGTCGAAGGAGCGGATCGTGTACGTCCGGGTGACCGGCCACTGCTCGGCCGGGCGACTCGCGCGGATCTCTTCGGGATCGAAGGGCCAGGCGTAGTCGGCGCCGGCCGGCGGAAACAGCAGCTTCACGTAGTGGTCGGTGAAGGTGAGCTCGGGCAGAGCCGCGAGATCTGGACCGCCGAGGACGACCCGGACGAGCGACGGACTCAGCGTCTCGGTGCGCAGGACGGTGGCGGATCGGGCAACACGCTTGGGACGGGGACGTTCGCTCATGATGAGTAAGGCTATCCTTAGTTCCTGTGCCGGGACTGTGCGTCTCGACGGAGCCGTTCCGAACGGCCGGCGTGTGTCAGCATGGACGCGTGGGTGGCGTCCGGCTGATCAGCGACGACGAGTACGTCGTCGTCCGCACCCGGACCCACGGGAAGGCGCTGATCTGGCCGTCGATCGGGCTGATCGTGCTGGGCGGGCTGATCGGGTCCGGCACCGCGATCGTGCCGTCGAGTTTTCGCCCCGTCGGCCAGATCGTGGTTGCCGCCCTCGGCTCTTTGGCGGTCGTCTGGCTGATCGTCCGGCCGTTCCTGCGCTGGCTCAGCACGACGTACACCATCACCACCCACCGACTGCTCACCCGCAGCGGCATCCTGCACCGGGTCGGCAAGGACCTGCCGCTGATCAGGGTGAACGACGTGTCGTACGACCAGAGCCTGTCCGACCGGATGTTCGGCTGCGGCACGCTCGAGGTGCAGACCGCCGGCGAGAACGGCACAGTCACCCTCGTCGACGTGCCCCACGTCGAGCACGTGCACGCGGTGATGAGTGAGCTGTTGTTCGGCGTCGACCAGCCGGAGTGGGCGTGAGCGTACGGATCGAGCGCCCCGCCGAGGCGGTGGGTGAGCTCGTCCTGGACCGTCCGGAGGCTCTGAACGCGATCTCGACGGCCGAGGCCCGCGCGATCATCTCGGCCTGCGCCGAGCTCGCCGCCGACGACGGACCGAGTGTGGTGATCATCACCAGCAGCTCACCGAAGGCCTTCTGCGTCGGAGCCGACCTGAAGGAACGGAACTCCTTCGACGACGCCCGGCTTGCCGAGCAGCGACCGGTCTTCCGACAGGCGTTCGGAGCACTGCTGGATCTGCCGGTGCCGACGGTTGCGGCCGTCGAGGGGTACGCGCTGGGTGGCGGCTTCGAGCTCGCCCTCTCGTGTGACCTGATCGTTGCGTCCCGCTCGGCGGTGCTGGGGCTGCCCGAGGCCGGCGTCGGGCTGGTGCCCGGTGGCGGCGGCACCCAGCTACTGGTCAGGCGGGTCGGGTCCAACCGGGCTGCGGACCTGATCTTCACGGCCCGCCATGTGGGAGCCGAGGAGGCCGATCGGCTCGGCATCGTCGACCGCTTGGTCGACGCAGGCGAGGCGCGAGCGGTAGCACTGGACGTCGCGAACCAGATCGCGAGCCGCTCGCCGATCGCGCTGCGCGCCGCCAAGCGAGCGCTCCGCCGGGGGAGCGACCTCGACCTCGAGAGCGCCCTGGTGGTGGAGAATCTGGCGTGGGAGGACGCCGCCTACTCCGATGACCGCCGCGAGGGCATTGCGGCCTTCAACGAGCGGCGCACACCCCGGTGGCGCCGCGGCGGGACTCATTCCGGCTTGCCGGGGGCGACTGATCCCGGCCCGCGGAGACCGGAGTGAGTGAGCCGGCCCCCCAGCTGCCGCAGCCGGTCGAGCTACCGGTCCACGAGCTGGCGAGCCAGCTACCGCTGCGGGCACAACTGATCCGGTTCGTGATCACCGGCGGGCTTTCGGCGATCGTCGACTTCGGGCTCTTGGTCTTGCTGATGCACTTCGGCATCGGCCATACCCCCGCCAAGGCGCTGTCTTTCGTCGCGGGCACCACGACGGCGTACCTGATCAACCGTCGCTGGACGTTCCGCGCCGCCCCCTCCAAACGCCGCTTCCTCGCCGTCGTCGTTCTCTACGCCGTCACGTTCGCGCTGCAGGTCGGGTTGTTCTCGCTCCTCTACACCGCGCTGGAGCCCCGGCTGAGCCAGCTGGCCGTCCAGGTGATCGGTTTCGTGATCGCCCAGGGCGTCGCCACCACCGTGAACTTCGTCGTCCAGCGCTCGATCATCTTCAAGCTGAGGTAGCCGCTCCCAGATGCCGTGCGCGCAAAGGTGCCGCCATGCCGCGGGTCGCTGGCGCGACGTTCAGCGGCCGTTCGCGGAAAAAAGTGCGGGCCAGTCGCGGCTCGATTGGACCCGCCGCGCTCACCTCGGCGCTTGCACTGCGCACTGGCCCGCAGTTTTTCCGTTCGGCCGCCGACTCGGGGCGCGGCACCGACCAGCGTCAGGCGGTCAGCACCTCGGCCGTGCTGCGGTAGGCCAGCCCGTGCGCCTGGGCAACGGCCTCGTTCGTCAGGTCGCCGCCGACCGTTGACAGTCCGAGCGCCAGCGCAGGATCGGCGGAGGCGGCTCCGCTCACACCGTGACCGGCGACCCGCACCAGATAAGGAAGCGTTGCCGCAGTCAAGGCCATCGTGGACGTGCGGGCGACAGCGCCCGGGATGTTGGCGACGCAGTAGTGCACGACCCCTTCCTCGACGTACGTCGGATCGGAGTGGGTGGTCGGCCGGCTGGTCTCGAAGCAGCCACCCTGGTCGATCGCGATGTCGACCACGACACTGCCCGGCCGCATGGTCTTGATCATCTCGCGCGTGACCAACTTCGGCGCCTTCGCGCCGGGGACCAGCACCGCCCCGATCACCACGTCGGACTCGGCGACAGACGCGGCGGTGATGGCCCGGTTCGGCATCACGAGATCCAGCCGACCACCGAAGACGTCGGAGAGATAGGCGAGCCGGCTGGGATTCGTGTCGAGCACCCGGACGATCGCGCGCATGCCGATGGCGATCTTCGCGGCCTCGGTGCCAGAGACGCCGCCGCCGATGATCGTCACCTTCGCAGCGGGCGTGCCCGGGACGCCACCGAGCAGGATGCCGGCGCCGCCGGCGGGGCTTTCCAGGGCATGTGCCGCGGCCTGGACCGACATTCGTCCGGCCACCTCGCTCATCGGAGTGAGCAGCGGGAGCTTGCGATCGGCGGTCTGGACCGTCTCGTACGCGATCGAGTCGATCCGCCGATCCAGCAGGAACTCGGTCAGCGGCTTGTCGGCGGCCAGGTGCAGGTAGGTGAACAGCTGCTGGCCCTCCCGGAAGCGGTGGTACTCCGCGGCGATCGGCTCCTTCACCTTGACGATGAGGTCCGCGCCCGCGAACACGTCGTCGGCCGTCGGCACAAGGGTTGCGCCGGCGGCCTCGTACTCGTCGTCGCTGAAGCGCGAACCCGCGCCCGCGCCCGACTCCACCAGCACCTGGTGCCCGTGGTGGACCAGTTCGGCGACTCCGTCCGGCACCACCGACACCCGGTTCTCGTTGTCCTTGATCTCCTTGGGTACACCGACGACGAGAGGCATTCGCGAACTCCTTCGAGACTCGAGCGGGTCGACACCGAACTCCTTGAGCTCACTGTTCCAGACGCGGCGGCCGCACGGATCGGCGCACTGGCGACTGCTTCAGGTTTCCCACCCGACGACCGGCGCCCGATCTCCGTCCTGGGGCTGATATCAGTGCTCCGCGGAATGCTCGCGACTGCCCGCGTTTCGTGCCCGGAGTCGGGAGATGGGGGTGGATGGGATCTGGCGCGCGTCGTTTCGTGCCCGGAGTCGGGAAACGGGGTGTGGATGGGATCTGGCGCGCGTCGTTTCGTGCCCGGAGTCGGGAAACGGGGTGTGGATGGGTCTCGCGCGCGACGTTTCGTGCCCCGAGTTGAGAACGTGCCCCGAGTCGAGAACCGGGGCGCGCACAACCTGTCCACGGTCGGCGCTCAGCCGGCGGCACCCCCCATGCGTACGTCCGGCGCGCCCAACCGAGCAGCGTCGGCGGAGAGGTCGTCCGGCTGGTGCTGGCTCTCCCGCTCCGCGCCGACCCGCGTGCGATAGTGCTCCACCTCGCGGGCGATCGCGTCGGCGTCCCAGCCGAGCACGGGCGCGACGAGCTCGGCGACCTCCGCGGCGGCGGCCACTCCGCGGTCCCAGGTCTCGATGGAGATCCGGGTCCGTCGCGCCAGGATGTCGTCCAGGTGCAACGCGCCCTCGTGGGTAGCGGCGTACAGCGCCTCGACCTTCAGGTACTCCGGCGCGGCGTCGAGCGGCTCGGCCAGCTCCGGCCGCTCGGCGACCAGTGCCGCCAGCTCGCCGATCAGCGATCCGTAGCGGCCGAGCAGACGTTCGGTCTGGCCGACACTGATCCGCAACGAGTCGGCCAGGTGGCGGCGGGTGTTCCACAGCCCGTGGTAGCCCTCCGCCCCCAGCAGCGGTACGTCCTCGGTGCACGACGGCGCGACCGTCCGGTTGAGGCCGTGCACGGCGGCGTCGACCGCGTCCGCGGCCATGATCCGATACGTCGTGTACTTGCCGCCGGCGACCACCACCAGACCCCGGACCGGCGAGGCGACGGCGTGCTCGCGGGACAGCTTGGACGTGGAGTCGGACTCACCTGCCAGCAGCGGACGAAGACCGGCGTAGACCCCGACCACGTCGTCGCGGGTGAGCTTGTCGGCCAGCAACCCGTTGGCGTGGTCCAGCAAGTAGTCGATGTCTGCCTCGCTGGCCGCGGGATGGGCCAGATCGAGGTCCCAGGCAGTGTCGGTGGTGCCGATCAGCCAGTAGCCTCCCGACCCGGCTGCTCCCTGACCCCACGGGATGATGAACAGCAGACTCTTCTCGGTGCGCGTGATCAGCCCGGTGGTGGACATGATCCGGTTCTGCGGGACGACCAGGTGGATGCCCTTCGACGCTCGCACTCGAAACGCGCCACGGCCGCCGACCATCTGCTGGATCTCGTCGATCCAGACGCCGCAGGCATTGATCACGACGTCGGCGTGCACCTCGAGCTCGCGGCCGGTCTCCAGGTCTCGGACATGGACCCCCGTCACCCGGTCCTGATCCCGCAGGAAGCCGGTCACCCGCGCACTGGTCGCGACAACCGCGCCGAAGTACGCGGCCGTCCGCGCGATCATCATCGTGTGCCGGGCGTCGTCGACCTGACCCTCGTAGAAGGCAATCGAGCCACGGATGGCGTTCCGGTCCGCGGAGGGGAACAGCTCCAGCGTGCTCTTCCGGCCGAGGTGTCGCAGCCGGGACGGTACGCCGCGACCGGCACCCATCACGTCGTACACGCCGATGCCGAGACCGGCGTACGCCCGGTCGAACGCCGGCTTGCGCAGCGGGTAGAGGAACCGGACCGGTTTCGCCAGGTGCGGGCAGAGCTTCTCCAGCGCTAGCTTGCGCTCCTTGAGCGCCTCGAAGACGAGGTGGAAGTCGAACTGCTCGAGATAGCGCAAACCGCCATGAAAGAGCTTGCTGGACCGGCTCGACGTGCCCGCCGCGAAGTCGCGCGCCTCGACCAGACCGACCTTCAGCCCGCGGGTGACCGCGTCGAGGGCCGAGCCCGCGCCGGTCACCCCCGCGCCGACCACCAGCACGTCGAAGTGCTCGGTGGCCAGCCGGTCGAGGTTCGTCGACCGTTGCGCGGGGCTCAGGGCTATCACCCGCTCAGCTTACGGAGGTGAGTTCTCGCTCCGTTGCGGGCCAATCCGCGGGGCCAGCGGCCAGCTCGTCATCCGAAGGGCCGATCAGCGGCCGAGCCACCGGCGCAATCAGACCGGCAACCACGACCAGTGCCAGCACGATCAGGAACGAGTGCAGGAGTCCGACGTGCTCGCCGGCGAAGGCCAGCACCGGCGGACCGAACAGGAACGCGGCGTAACCGACGGTCGCCGCGGCGCTCACCCGAGCCGACGCCGTACGCGGGTCGTCCGCTGCGGCCGACATGCCGACCGGGAGTCCGAGCGAGGTGCCGAGACCCCACAAGGCGATGCCGATGGCCGCGGTCGCCGCGCTCGCTCCGAACAGCTCGGGACCGAAGATCACGAGGACCAGGCCGAGGGTCGCGACCAGAGCCGACGCCCGCAGCATCGCGACCCGGCCGAACCGGTCGATCAGGATGACGCCGAACAGCCGGCCCAGCGTCATGGTCACCACGAACACGCCGAACAGGGCAGCCGCGGACGTCTCGTTCACGCCGTACCCGTCGACCATGGCGAGCGGCAGCCAGTCCTCGGCCGCACCTTCGGCCAGACCCATGCCGAGCACCATCAAGCCGATCAGGAGCGTACGCGGGTCGCGCCAGATGGCGAGTCGCTCGGATCGGGTCAGCTTCGGCTGACCGGGGGTGGCCACACCGATTCCGGCCGGCAGCATCCGGGTAGCCGGGATGATGGCGGCGACCATCACGACGGCCGCCAGCGCCAGGTGGATCCCGACGTCGAGACCGAGGTGTTGGGCCAGGACGCCGAGGCCGGCGCCCAGCAGGGTGCCGATGCTGTACGTCGCGTGGAAGATCGGCATGATCGTCCGGCCGAGCGCGCCTTCGTTGGCGGCCCCGGCGACGTTCATCGACACGTCGGTGGTGCCGAAGCCGAGGCCGAAAACGATCAGACCGGCGGCGACCACCGCGAACGAGGCGAGCGCCGCGCCCAGGCCCACGACGACGAGGCCGGCAGCAGCGGTGAGCAGAGCGATCCGGATCACGGGACGTACGCCGAAGCGCCCGACCAGGACGCCGGCAGCGGTGAGGCCGAAGATGGCGCCAGCGGCGATCGCGAAGATCAGCCATCCCATCTCGGCGGTCGACGCACCGAGTCCTTCCCGGACGGCGGGGGTGCGAGAGACCCATGCGGCCAGCGCGAAGCCGCAGGCGGCGAACACGACGAACATGGCGTTGCGCCAGCGGCGGGCGTCGCGGAGCCGGGCGATCTGTCGTTGAGCTGGAGCTGGAGAGTCCGAGCCGGTCAGGCGCGGGGTGGACATTGGTGGACCTCGATGCAATTTCTGTGCGTTGGGCGGCGTCGGTGCCACCGCTTCTGTACGATCGTACACAAATTGTGTACGTCTGTACAAGCAGTGAGATCGTACGTTTATTCCGGCGACGTTCTTGGCTCTGGTTCCATCTGCCTCGAGCTGTCGAATGGCGCGCTTCATGTGCCGCCTGAGCCTGGGCAAGGGTGAGCAGCCCACCCTGAGGAGCTCAACTGCCGGCGGAGCTCAGCACGTTCAGTGCCCGCCGGATCTGCGCCTCGCCGATCCCGCTGGCCAGCCCGCGATAGGTGCACAGACCCTCGATCATCGTGTCGACCAGTCGTGCCGTCTCCGGGTCGAAGTAGCGGCTGAGCGCGACCTGGCTCCGCGCGAACCACGCCTCGACCATCGAGCGGACCTCCGGATGACGGATCGCGTACGCGTAGAACTCGTAGCTCAAGGCCGCCTCACGCGGATCCTCGAGGTCGTACAGGATGTAGTCGGTGATCCCGTCGATCGCCTCTGCGGGCGTCCGGGCCGACGCCAGCCGGGCCTCGAACCGTTCCGAGACCTGGTCGGCCAGACGCCCGAAGGCGGCCCGGAACAGGTCACCCAGATCGGCGAAGTAATAGGTAGTCGACCCGAGCGGTACGCCGGCCGCGGCGGCGACCCGGCGGTGGGTGGTCCCGGCGACTCCGTGCTCGGCGATGACCTCCAGCGCGGTGTCGATCAGCAGATCGCGTCGGGAGCCGTCGTTTCGTCGACCGGCCGCTGCAGACATGGCGCCACGGTACAGAATCGAGGCCTCTCAGCCGATCACCCAGGAGTGTCCGTGCCCGATGACCTTCAGCCCCGTCTCGACTTCGCCCGCGAGCTGATCACCGCGGCCGGCCACGTGGCAATGAGCTACTTCGAACGCCTCGCCTCGCTCACGGTGAGCAACAAGGGTGTCCAAGACGTTGTCTCCGAAGCCGATGTCGAGGTGGAGCAGCTGATCAAGGCACGAATCGCGGACGCCTGGCCGACGGACGCGTTTCTCGGTGAGGAGACCGGGCACGCCGACTTTCCCGGCAGCACCGGGATCTGGGTGGTCGATCCGATCGACGGGACCCAGCCGTTCCTGAGTGGGCTCGGCACATGGTGCGTCTCGATCGCGTACGTCCGTGCTGGTCAGGTCCAGTTCGGTCTCGTCAACGCACCCGCCCACCGGGAGCTGTTCGTCGGCGGGCGGGGCGTGCCGGCCACCCGCAACGACATCCCGCTCAGCCTTCACCCCGGCACAGCGCTGACCGACGGGATGACGTACCTCGGGTGCTCGGCGCGGGTCACTGCGGACGACATCGTGCCGGTCTTCGATCGGCTGATGCGCCGCCGCGGGATGTACGTCCGCAACGGCTCGGGCGCGCTGGGCATCTGCGACGTCGCCTGCGGCCGGCTGCTCGGCATGATCGAGCCGCACATCAACTCCTGGGACTGCCTCGGTGGGATCGCCGTGCTGGAGGCGGCCGGGGGAGTGACCAACGACTATCTCGCGGGCGACGCCCTGATCGCGGGTAACTGGCTGGTGGCCACAACTCCCGCCCTGTACGACGCGATGCAGGAGGTCCTCCGCGGCTGACCTCCTCCGCGCCGCCGGGTTGGCGCTCGACCTGTCAGCGCGACGATCGGTCAGAGCCGGCTGTAACGCTGACCCGTTGGGCGCCCGCACAGTCGATGTGGGTTGGTAGGGTTCCGCAGCGTGACCAGCGTGCGGAGGTTCACTGTCGGCATCATCGGTGGCGGTCAGCTCGCCCGGATGATGTACGAGGCGTCGATCCCGCTCGGCATCGACGTGCGGCTGCTGGCCGAGGGGCCGGACGTGTCCGCCGCCACGGTGGTGCACGATGTGACCGTTGGCGACTACACCGACGCGGACACCGTGAAGGAGTTCGCGGCCGGCTGCGACGTGATCACCTTCGACCACGAGCACGTGCCGACCGCCTTGCTGGTGGAGCTCGAAGCCTCCGGCGTCGCGGTCCGGCCCGGGCCGGATGCCCTGGTCCATGCCCAGGACAAGGTCGTCATGCGCGAGCGAATGACAGCGCTCGGTGCGCCTTGCCCGGCCTACCGGGTGACCGCCGACCCCGAAGCGCTGATCGCGTTCGGAGACGAGCACGGCTGGCCGGTGATCGCCAAGACCTCCCGCGGCGGGTACGACGGCAAGGGAGTTTTCAAGATCGACTCTCCTGCCGAGGCAGGTGTGCCGTTCGTCGGGCTCGCCCACGGCGTGGTGATCATCGCCGAGGAGTTCGTGGACTTCGCCCGTGAGCTCAGTGTGCTCGTGGTGCGCTCACCATCGGGCCAGGCCGTGGCGTACCCCGTTTCGGAGACGCTGCAGCAGAACGGCGTCTGCGTGGAGACCATCACGCCGGCGCCGGACCTGTCCGATGATCAACGGATCGCCATCGAGCAGCTCGGGTTGCGGATCGCCCACGAGCTCGGCGTGGTCGGCGTGCTGGCCGTGGAGCTGATGCAGCGTCGATCGGTCGGTGGTCGACAGGCGAGGTCGGACGGGCGACTGTGGTGATCAACGAGCTCGCCATGCGGCCGCACAACACCGGCCACTGGAGCATCGACGGTGCCCACACCTCCCAGTTCGCGAACCACCTGCGCGCGGTGCTCGATCTGCCCCTCGGCGATCCGACCGCCCGGGCGCCCGTCACGGTGATGACCAATGTGCTCGGCGGGTCGGTCGAGGACCTGCCGTCGGCCTTGCTGCACTGCTTCGCCCGCGACCCGAAGCTGCGCGTCGAGCTGTACGGCAAGCAGGTCAAGCCGGGTCGCAAGGTCGGCCACGTGACCGCGTACGGACACGATCTTGCCGACGTACGCAAGCGTGCCCGGCATGCAGCCGACTACTTGATGGGCCGCCCAGCCGATGAAGGCCCAGCTGATCAAGGCCCAGTTGATCAGGGCCCAGAGCTGATCGAGGTCCAGCTGATCGAGGCCCAGCTGATCAAGGCCCAGCTGATCGAGGAGAGCCCGATGAGTGACCAGTCCGCGCGTACGGCCGAGGACGCGCAAGCCGGACCGCTGGTCGGGATCGTGATGGGCTCGGACTCCGACTGGCCCACGATGAGCGCGGCCGCGCAGGCGCTGAGCGAGTTCGACATCGCCTACGAGGCCGATGTCGTCTCGGCGCACCGGATGCCGGACGAGATGGTTCGTTACGGTCGGGAAGCGCACACTCGTGGTTTGCGAGTGATCATCGCCGGCGCGGGCGGGGCCGCTCACCTGCCGGGCATGCTGGCCGCGCTCACACCACTTCCGGTGATCGGGGTTCCGGTCGCGCTGAAGTACCTGGACGGAATGGACTCCCTGCTCTCGATCGTGCAGATGCCCGCAGGTGTCCCGGTCGCGACAGTGAGCATCGGCAATGCTCGCAACGCCGGCCTCCTGGCGGCCCGGATCCTGGCGGCGTCGGACGCACGGCTGCTGCAGAAGATGCTCGGCTTCCAAGACCAGCTCCGGCAAGCGGCGTTGGCCAAGGGCGAGGCCGTACGCTCCGCTTCTGCCGCCCAGTAAGGAATTTGCAGAGCACGGCTGGTGGTTGGAATCGACCACTACGCTTGATCGGGTGCTCGAACTGACCCCGCTCGTCTGGGCCGTGACCATCGGTCTGATCTTGCTGCTCTTGGCTGTCGACCTCGTCTCGGCAGCGATCCGTCCGCACAAGGTCGGCTTTCGCGAAGCACTGATCTGGTCGGTCGTCTACGTCGGCGTGGCGATCGGCTTCGGCGTCTGGTTCACGCTGGCCTACGGCGGGGACTTCGGCGTGCAGTACTTCGCCGGTTATCTGGTGGAGAAGAGCCTCTCGGTCGACAACCTGTTCGTCTTCGTGATCATCATGACGACGTTCGCCGTGCCGGAGGAGCACCAGCACAAGGTCCTCACGTTCGGCATCGTGCTCGCGCTGATCATGCGCGCGATCTTCATCGCCCTCGGTGCGGCGCTGCTGTCGCTGTTCTCCGTCGTCTTCCTGCTGTTCGGGCTGCTGCTGATCTTCACCGCCATCCAGCTGTTCCGGCACCGGGACGAGGATCCGGACATCGAGGACAACGTCGTGGTCAGGACGGCTCGCCGCGTGCTGCCGATCACCGATGAGTACGTCGGCGGCAAGATCGTCACCCGGATCGACCACCGGCGAATGGTCACGCCGCTGTTCCTTGTCCTGATCGCCATCGGCAGCATCGACCTGCTGTTCGCGCTCGACTCGATCCCGGCTGTTTTCGGTGTGACCAGCGAGGCCTACATCGTGTTCGTGGCCAATGCGTTTGCGCTGCTTGGCCTGAGGGCCTTGTTCTTCCTGGTCAAGGGCCTGCTGGATCGGCTGGTGTACCTGTCCACGGGCCTGTCGATCATCCTGGCCTTCATCGGTGTCAAACTGATCTTGCACTGGGCCCACGTCGACATCGATCCGCGGGTGCCAGAGATCCCGACCCTGGTCAGTCTGGGGATCATCATCGCCGTCCTCGTCGTGGTCACCGTCGCAAGCCTGGTCAAGACCCGTGGGCACCCGGACGCCAAGGCGCACGCCGGCTCGCTGCGGGCCCACAAGCCCCAGCAGGGGAACGGTCCCTCGGCCTGACGGGAAACCTGGGGAATCATCCGACTCGAGCCCTGCCCGCAGGTGCGCCGTTCACTCCAGGCGGCGACGCCGCTCCGCACTTCTCGGCCGCGGCTCACTTCGCGCGCCTGCGCCCACTTGTCTCGCCCGCGGTCCACTTCCCGCGCCTGCGGGCCACTTCGCGGATCGGCGCCGACACGCGAAGTGTCCCGCAGGAGCGCGGAGATGAGCGGGGACCCGTCTGGGCGATGCGGTGCGATAACGAGCGGTTTCCGGTCCGTCTGATCACTCGTCTGGGCGATGCGGTGCGATAACGAGCGCTTCGCAGGCCGTCTGACTCCTCGTCTGGGCGATGCGGTGCGATGACGCGAGAAACTGCGCCCGTCGAGGCAAGGGCGCGGGCGCACCGGGGAGTCGTCAGGTGGTGCGCCCGCGCCGGGGGGAGGAGGCTCAGGCTCGTCGGCGTCCGACCATCAGCAGGTACTCCCACTCCATCGAGCCCGACGATGCACCGAATCTCTCGCCCAGCTCCGCCAGCGCCCGGTCGAGCGTCGCGACTTTGTCCGGATCGTCGGCGATTCCGCGGTAGGCGGCGATCGTCGGGCCGTAGTTGGCCTTGAAGTAGTCCCGGAACTCGGCCCCGCCGGCATAGTTCGTGATCGCCAGAGCGGCCGTGGTGACCCGAACCACTTCGACCCGATCGCCGAGCAGCTCACGTACGTGCTGCTCGTCCCCCCACAGCGGCGGCGGCTGGGCACCGGGCGGCGGCGGGGGAGCGTACGGCTTCATCGTCGCGAACAGCTGCCCGATGAAGCCCGTCGGCGTCCAGGCGATCAGTGCGATCGTGCCGCCCGGTTTGCAGACCCGGACCAGCTCGTCGGCGGCCGGCTGGTGGTGCGGCGCGAACATCACCCCGACACAGGAAGTGACCACGTCGAACTGGGCATCGGCGTACGGAAGGGCTTCGGCGTCGCCGATCTCCCACGCGATGTCGAGGTCCGCAGCCTCGGCCTCGGCCCGACCGATCTCGAGCAGATCCGGCGTCAGGTCGGACGCGGTGACCCGGGCGCCGCGCAATGCCGCCGGGATCGAGATGTTGCCGGAGCCGGCCGCCACGTCCAGCACCAGCTGACCGGCTTCGATGCCGGCTGCCTCGACGAGGATCGGACCGAATCCGGAGATGATCTCGGATGCGACAGCAGAGTAGTCGCCGAGCGACCACATCGCGCGGTGTCGGGTCTTGAGCGCCTGGTCGGCATCGCCGCGGTCTGCGGCGGGAAGGTGCCGTGGCGTCTCGATCGTGCTGGTCATGCGTTTCCCCCTTGGTGGGATATCGGGATCTGACACCGACGGTAGGAACTCGAGCCCGACCACCTCCAGTGCTGGATCTGTACTGCACCCGGTCCGGCCCGGTACAGGATCTGTACTGTCCGGGCGTTGTTGGTGGCTGGTCGGCACGACCGCCGCCTACCGTCTCGATCATGGGAGCCCCGTACCGCCAGTTCTGTCCCGTTGCGAAGGCGATGGAGCTGCTCGACGAACGCTGGACGATGTTGATCATGCGCGAGCTGCTGTCCGGCAGTAGCCGATTCAATGAGCTGCGCCGTGGCCTGCCGACCATGTCGCCGACCCTGCTGTCCAAGCGGATGCAGCAGCTGGTCCGGGCCGGCATGGTGGATCGGATTGCGGAGAACGGTGTGGTGGTCTACCGAGCGACCCGAGCCGGGGAGGAGCTCCGACCGATCCTGGAGGCGATCGGCGCATGGGGCGTCCGGTGGGTCGGTGAGCTCGGAGACGCCGACCTCGATCCGAAGCTGCTCATGTGGGACCTGCACCGCAACGTCGACCACGCCCTGCTGCCGTCCGAGCGCCGGGTGGTGGCGTTCACGTTCCCGGACGTACCGAGCAAGGTACGTCGCTGGTGGCTCGTGCTGTCACCAGACGACGTCGACGTGTGCGACTTCGATCCCGGCTTCGGGGTGTCCGTGCAGGTCACGGGTGAGCTGCGGCGGATGGTCGAGATCTGGCGTGGTGATCTGGACTGGACTCGGGCCATCAGTGGTGGCCTGGTCGAGGTCAAAGGCGAGCCGGCCATCCGACGAGCCGTACCCGCATGGTTCGCCCCCTCCAAGTTTGCCGCCGTTCCCCGCCCCGAGCGCGCGGACACCGATCACGAGCCTGCCGTCGCCTGAACCGAGCTCACCCGGACCCGGCTCACCTCGACCCGGATCACCTCGACCCGGCTCACCTGGACCGGGCTCCTATCCCGGAAAACTGGGCGCAAACAACATATGCGAACGTTTCAAAGTTGTTGTTTGCGCCCACTTTCCGGGGAAATGAAGGAGAGAAGGGGCTGGGACCGGCCGTCGGCTAGCCTCGAAGGATGGCGAATCCGGTGTCCGAGGCCGTCAGCGGTTTCGTGCTGTTGATCCGCGGGTTCGCCCTGGTGGCTCGACGGCCGCGCAACTTCGGCCTCGGCGCGATCCCGCCGGCCATCACGTCTGTGTTGTTCGCGATCGTGATCGGGCTGCTCATCGGCGGCATCCGGCCCATCACCGAAGCGCTCACCCCGTTCGCCCGCGGGCTGGTCCGATGCTGCAGCCACCGCCGTCCAGGTCGCGATCGGTGCTGCTCTGGTCGGGGTCACCGTCTTGATCATGGTGGTCACGTTCACCGCGCTGACGCTGGCGATCGGCGGTCCGATCTACGACAAGATCGGCGCGTACGTCGACGGCGAGCTGAGCCTCGACGAGTCCGAAACGGGCCAGGCAGGAGCCGGTCAGGCCGAGGCCGGTCAGGTCGAAGCCCGCCAGGCCCAAGCCGGCCGGGCCGAAACCGGTCAGGCACGAGCCGGTCAGGCCGAAACCGGTCAGGCCGAAGCCGGTCAGGCAGGCACTCGGCCGACGTACGACGAACCGTTGGTCCGCGGCGTCGCAAGGGCCGTCAGACAGTCCCTCGCCCTGATCGCAGTCAGCGCCCTCGGAGCCCTCCCGCTCTTCCTCGCCGGCTTCATCCCCATCGTCGGCCAGAGCGTGGTGCCGGTGGTTGCGGCCATGTTCGGCGGTTGGCTGCTGGCCATCGAGCTCCTGGGCGCACCGTTCGAGCGCCGCGGCCTACTCACCATCCGGGAGCGGCGATCCGCGATGCGTACTCGGCGGCTGCACGTCTGGGGCTTCGCCGCGCCCACCTTCGCCCTGCTCGCGGTTCCCTTCCTGGCTATCGTCGTGTTTCCGGCTGCAGCGGCGGGCGGCACGCTGCTCGCGCGCGAGCTCCTCGGCGCCGATCGGCCGACCGCGGAGAGTGCTTCGCGACCTCAGATCCGGAAGTCGTAGAGTATGGCACCGGGCCTTGCTTAACCGCTTCAGCACGGTGACTCGGCCCGCCATCCAGCCAGCCCGACCGAGGAGCCGTATGCCTGCGCCCAAGCTGTCCGTCCAGCTCTACACCGTCCGCGAAGCCCTTGCCGAGGACTTCGACGGCACCCTGGCGAAGATTGCCGGGTTCGGATTCGACACCGTCGAGCCGTTCGGCTTCGACGGCTTCGCCGACCAGTTGCGCGAGGGCCTGCCCAAGCACGGGTTGTCCGCACCGACCGCGCATGTCGGCCTGCTCCGCGGAGACGCGGACGCCATCCTCGACCTCGCGGCCGAGCTCGGCATCACGACCGTGATCGACCCGGCGGTCACCGCCGAGCGCTGGACCAGCGTCGACGACATCGCGGCTACGGCCGAGCAGCTGAACGCCGCCGCGCAGAAGGCCGCCGAGCGCGGCCTGAAGGTCGGATACCACAACCACTGGTGGGAGCTCGAGACCGACTTCGACGGCAAGCACGGACTGGAGGTGCTCGCCGACCACCTTGCGCCGGAAGTCGTCTTGGAAGTCGACACCTACTGGGCGTACGTCGGCGGTGCGGACGTTCCCGCCCTGTTGAACAGGCTCGGTGATCGGGTCGTGGCGCTGCACGTCAAGGACGGCGATGGCACCCGGGACAACAAGAAGCAGGTTGCGGTCGGCTCCGGTGTGATTCCCGTCTGGGACTTCATCGCCGCCGCGCCGGATGCTCTGCGCGTGGTCGAGCTCGACGACAGCGAGGGCGATCGGGTCGAGGCCATCAGGGCCAGCCGCGACTACCTCCTGGCCGGTGATGCCCGATGAGCCCCGCGCAGAGGACCGGACCGGTCGGCGTCGGGGTGATCGGTGCCGGCGTCATCTCCGGCACATATCTGGAGAACCTGAACAGCTTTCCCGACGTCAACGTGCTCGCTATCAGCGACATCATTCCCGAGAAGGCGAAGGCCCGGGCGGAGGAGTTCGGCGTCGCCGCCTGGGGAACGAACGAGGTCGTGCTCGACCACCCCGACGTGGAGCTGGTGGTCGATCTGACCGTTCCGTCGGCGCACGCCGAGGTGGCCCGGTCGGCGATCGACGCGGGCAAACACGTCTGGAACGAGAAGCCGCTCGCCCTGGATCGGGCCAGTGCCAAGACGCTGCTGGAGCGCGCCGAGGCTGCCGGTCTGCGGGTCGGTTGCGCGCCGGACACCTTCCTTGGCAGCGGTCTGCAGCAGGCCCGCAAGCTGATCGAGGACGGCACGATCGGGACTCCGCTGACCGCGCTGGTGCTGCTGCAGTCGCCCGGCCCGGAGTCCTGGCACCCCGACCCCGCCTTCTTGTTCCAAGAGGGTGCAGGCCCGCTGTTCGACATCGGCCCGTATTACCTGACCGCCCTGGTGCAGTCCCTGGGGCCGATCGCGTCGGTCTCCGCCGTCGGCTCCAAGTCGCGGGAGACCCGGGTGATCGGGTCCGGGCCCAAGGCGGGCGAGGAATTCGACGTCACGGTGCCGACCCACGTCAGTGCCTCGGCCAAGTTCGAGTCCGGTCAGTCGGCGACCCTGATCTTCTCCTTCGACTCGCCGCGCCGGCGGACGTTGCTGGAGATCACCGGGACCGAGGCGACTATGATCCTGCCCGATCCGAACATGTTCGACGGAAAGATCTCGGTCCAGCGTCGCGAGGACGAGGAGCCGGCCGTGGTGGCCACCACCACGATGCAGTCGGCGCGCGGCACCGGTGCGCTCGACATGGCGCGGGCGATTCGTGAGGGTCGGCCGCACCGGGCACAGGGCGCGCAGGCCTACCACGTGCTGGACGCGATGATCTCGATCGACGAGGCGATCACCTCCGGCGCGTACGTCGAGCTGGAGAGCACCGTCTCGATTCCCGCTCCGCTGCCCGCGGACTGGGACCCGATGGCCGCGACGCTTCAGTAGATCCGGCACCTCCGGCTCGATTCCCGGAAAGTGGGCCCGAACTGCAGGTTTCCTTGTCCGGAACTTGCAGTTTGCCCACTTCCGGGGACGCGCGGAAGCCTCCCGGAAATTGTTACCCGCCAGTAGGATTCGCAGCGTGAGCGACTTCAGCGAGATGTATTCCCCGACCGAGGAGCACGAGGCTTTCCGGGCCGCGGTCCGCGAGGTCTGCGACGCAAAGGTCGCGCCGCGCGCAGCGGAGACCGACGAGCTTGCGGAGTTCCCGAAAGCCTCGTACGAGGCGCTGCGGGCGGCCGACTTCCACGCACCGCACATCCCGGAGCGCTATGACGGCGTGGGTGCCGATGCACTGGCCACGGTGATCGTGATCGAGGAGGTCGCCCGGGCCTGCGCGTCCAGCTCCCTCATCCCCGCGGTGAACAAGCTCGCCTCTCTGCCGTGGCTGATCTCGGCGTCGGAGGAGCTCAAGCAGCGCTATCTGCCGCCGATTGCGCGCGGCGACGCGATGGCCTCCTACTGTCTGTCCGAGCCCGAAGCCGGCTCAGATGCCGCGAGCATGAAGACGCGCGCCGTCCGCGACGGAGACGACTACGTCCTGAACGGTGTCAAGCGCTGGATCACAAATGCGGGCGTTTCCGACTTCTACACCGTTTTCGCCGTCACCGATCCCGATGCCCGCAGCAGAGGTATCAGCGCGTTCGTGGTCGAGAAGAACGACACGGGGGTGTCGTTCGGGGCCCCGGAAAAAAAGCTCGGCATCAAGGGCTCGCCGACCTGCGAGGTCTACTTCGACAACGTACGCATTCCGGCGGACCGGATGATCGGCGAGCCCGGCACGGGCTTCGGGACGGCGATGAAGACCCTCGACCACACCCGCGTCACGATCGCGGCCCAGGCGATCGGGATCGCCCAGGGCGCGCTGGACTACTCGCTGGGCTATGTCAAGGAGCGCAGGCAGTTCGGTAAGGCGATCGCGGAGTTCCAGGGGCTGCAGTTCATGCTCGCCGAGATGGGGATGAAGCTCGAAGCGGCCCGCCAGCTCACCTATGCCGCCGCGGCCAAGTCCGAGCGCGGTGACGCCGACCTCACGTACTTCGGCGCGACGGCGAAGTGCTTCGCGTCCGATGTTGCGATGGAGATCACCACCGATGCCGTCCAACTGCTCGGCGGCTACGGCTACACCAAGGACTACCCGGTCGAGCGGATGATGCGCGACGCCAAGATCACCCAGATCTACGAGGGCACCAACCAGGTCCAGCGGATCGTGATGGCCCGTCAGCTGCTCGCCCGCTGAGAGCCTCCCATCCGCCACTCGGCACCCGGCCCCAACCGAGTTGTCAGAAGCTCGGCACCACATATGGTGCTGAGCATCTGACAACTCGGGGGCAGGGGAGGGCGGTGGGATGAATCATTGGGTGCTGAACCAGCGGCCGGTCCGCTCCATCGCCGAGCGGCAGGACCGTCCGCTTGGGCGCCGCGCCTGGCCGGCCACCCTGCCTCCGGTCCGCCAGCTGCTGGACGAGGGTCTGGAGCTCGGCGCCCTGACCGTCCTGGTCGGCGAGAACGGCACCGGTAAGTCGACCATCGTCGAGGGCGTCGCGATCGCGTACGGGCTCTCCCCGGAGGGCGGCTCGACGGGCGCGATGCACTCCACCCGGCCCAGTGAGTCGCCGCTCGGTGCCAGCCTGCGCCTGACCCGCGGTGCCGGCGCCAGCCGGTGGGGCTACTTCCTCCGGGCGGAGACCATGCACGGCCTGTTCTCCTACCTCGAAGCCAATCCCGGCCGCGAGGACCCGGCGTTCCACGAGCTGAGTCACGGCGAGTCCTTTCTCGCCATGCTCAGCAGCCGACGGTTCCTCGATCCGGGGTTCTTCGTCCTCGACGAACCGGAGGCGGGGCTGTCCTTCACCGCCCAGCTCGCGCTGGTCGGTCAGCTGGCCGAGCTGAGCCGCGACTCGCGTACGCAGGTGCTGATGGCAACGCACTCACCGGTGCTGGCCGCGGTGCCGGACGCGACCCTGCTGCAGCTGGACGAGCACGGTCTTACTCCGACCACCTGGGAAGACCTGGACGTAGTCGACCACTACCGCCGCTTCCTCGACGCGCCGATGCGTTATCTCCGGCACGTCATCTGAGGCTAGCCAGTCCCACAACGATGCCAAGTCGGGAGTGGGGGGCGGCGGGGTCACGGGGGCGGGTTACTTGGCGTACTTGTCCATCCCCGACGTGTCGCCGCTCGCCAGCGCCTTGAACATCGCCTGCGCCTCGGCTGTGTCCCAGAGCACCGCAGAGCCTGCCGGAGTGCTCGCTCCTGGATTGGAGACCGGGACGGTCAGGGTGTACCCCTCGTCGTTGGCCACCTTGCGCATCGCGAGCGCCATCGAGGTGGTCTCGAGCAGGCTGGTGTCCTCTCCGACGCTGATCGAGTCGGCCACGGCATGGGTCAGCGTCCAGTAGCGGACCGGATTGAACACCGTCAACGGGGTGGCCGACTTCTTGGCTATCGCGGCCAGCATCTGCCGCTGTCGTTGCACCCGCCCCAGGTCGCCCAGGGGGTCGGCCTTGCGCATCCGGACGTAGCCGAGCGCGGTCGTGCCGTCCAGGTTCTGGCAGCCCTTCTTGAGGTTCAGGTGGCTGTCGGTGTCCTTGATCGCCTTCGGGATGCACATGTCGATCCCGCCGAGGGCGTCGATGATGTTGACGAATCCGCCGAAGCCGATCTCCATGTAGGCGTCGACCCGCAGCCCGGTGTTCTGCTCGATGGTCTTGACGAGCAGCTTCGGGCCACCGAAGGCGTACGCAGCATTGATCTTGTTCTTCCCGTTTCCAGGAATCGGGACGTAGGAGTCACGCGGGATGGAGATCAGTGCCGGCTTCCCGCTCGTCGGGATGTACATGATCATCATGGTGTCGGTCCGCTGACCCGCTGAGCTTCCCGTGCCGAGCTTCTTGCGCTCGGCCTTCGAGAGCCCCTCCCGGGAGTCGGACCCGACCAGCAGGTACGTGGTCCCCGGCTGCGTCGCCGGCCGCTGCCCCGACGGGGTGTCGTCCACCCGCTGGACCTGGCTCCAGGCATGGAGGGGGACCGCGACCAGCCAGGTGGCAGTAGCGAGGACCAGCAGGATCAGGATGAGGAAGACGTTGCGCACCGGGTGGCGCCTTCGGGGAGGCTTCGACCCCTTTCCTGTCGGCGCCGGCGGCTGGCGGGGCGAGCCCGGCGTGCCACCGGTCTGGCGCCAGTCCTGGTACGCCTGCGGTCTGCTCGAGCCCTGCCCGTACGCCGGCACCGCACCGTAGGCAGAGGTGTCGAACGGCGCACTCTGCTCCGGGCCCGGCACGGACTGTCCCGGCACGGACTGGCCCGGCACCGGCTGGCCGGGCGGACGCGCACCCGGCGGGGCCGGCGTCATCGGAGGAATCGGACCTCCCGCGGACCCGCCGGAAGGGCCGAATGAGCCGGGCATCACCTGGGTCGGCTCGGGAGCCGAGCGTGACGGCGTGTCCCGGCCGTACAGCCAGTCGAGGTCGTCGTCACGGCTAGACATATCAGCGAGGGTACCTGCCGAGCGGGTACCGCGACCGGACGCGAACCGGTGCCGCTCGGCTGACCGGAGCAGGAAACCGACTGTACGGCGTCGGCGTGGCACGGCCTTCCCACCGACCCAGCGCGGAGATACTGACAGCCACTGCTCGGTTCCTTCCCCAACCGAAAGGCTGGCACGTGTCTCAGACCGTCGTCGACGACCCCAGCACCGACAACGGTTCCCAACCGGAATCCGCCGGTGGCGGTGGTCGACAGCACCTCCCGTCGGGCCTGCAGAAGCCCGGTGTCCACAGTGATCGGGTCAAGCTCCGTCGCGCCCTCACCTTTCTGGGGATGACCTTGGTGCTCCCCGGATCCGCCCAGCTGGCGGCCGGCAACAAGCGGGTCGGACGGTTCGCGCTGCGGACCTGGGCGGTCTTGTGGGGTCTGCTGTTGTTCTCGGGTCTGCTGGCGCTGGTCTGGCGCAACGGCGCGATCGCGCTGTTCACTTATCCGCTGACCCTACGGGTGGTCCAGTTCGGCCTCATCGTGCTCGGCATCTGCTGGGGGCTGCTGATGCTCGACGCCTGGCGGATCGCGCGGCCGCCGGATCTGGCGCGGCGGCACCGGCCGTTCTTCGCGCTGCTGAGTCTGGGCCTGGTGGCGCTGATCGTCGGCGGCTTGGTGGCGTCGGCCGGGGTCGTATCGGCGCAGCGCGACCTGGTGAGCTCGGTGTTCGCCGGCGGCGGGGAGAAGAAGGCGACCGCTGGGCGATACAACATCTTGTTGATGGGTGGCGACGCAGGCAAAGACCGGACCGGTCTGCGGCCGGACAGCATGACGGTGGCCAGCGTCGACGCCGAGACCGGGCGCACCGTGCTGATCAGCCTCCCGCGCAACCTCGAGGACGTGCCGTTCCCGGAGTCCTCACCGCTGCACAAGAAGTTCCCCAAGGGCTACAGCTGCGCGGACCACTCCTGCATGCTCAACGCCGTGTACACGTACGCGATGGGCCACAAGGACCTCTACCCCGGCGTCCGTAATCCCGGCGCCCAGGCGACCAAGGAGGCGGTCGAGGGCGCCACCGGGCTGAAGATCAACTACTGGGCGCTGATCGACCTCAAGGGGTTCGAGGCGCTCGTCGACGCCGTCGGCGGGATCACGATCGACGTCAATCGCGACATCCCGATCGGCGGCGGTCATGCGAAGTTGTACGGCTACGTCAAGAAGGGCAAGAACCAGCACCTCGACGGCCGGTCGGCGCTGTGGTTCGCCCGGTCCCGCTCGGACTCCTCCGACTACGACCGGATGGCGCGGCAGAAGTGCGTGATGAGCGCGATGCTGCAGCAGCTGGATCCGGTGACCGTGCTGACCAACTTCAACCAGATCGCCTCCGCGGGCAAGGAGATCGTCGCCACTGACATCCCGACCAGCCGGGTGGACACCATGATGGATCTGGCGATGAAGGCAAAGGCCAAGCCGTTGGCCACCCTTGGCTTCGTGCCTCCGAAGATCTATCCGGGCGACCCGAACTTCGACACGATGCACAAGATGGTCGCTGCCAAGGTGGCCGCGGCCGAGGCTGCCGACAGTCCCACCCCGGCGCCCTCGCCGAGCGCGGCGGCGCCCAGCGGATCGTCGGGAGCGTCGGGTAGCGCCTCACCGAAGGCGAGCTCGAGCAAGAAGAAGAAGGTCACCAGCGCATCGAACGCCGACGACGTGAGCGCGGTCTGCTCCGCCTGATCCGCGTCGCTCGCCACCGCGATGAATATTTAGAAGGTTCAGGCGCTCCTGAGGCGCCTGAGCCTTCTAAGTTTCGTCGGCGGTGTCACGGAGCGTCGACTGCGGGATCGGTAGGGAAGAATGCGACGGGTGACTTCAGCCGAACCCGACGCCCGGCAGCGCGAGTGGCCCGGGGTCAGCGTGGTGATGCCGGTGCTGAACGAGGAGCCGCACCTCGTGGCGGCCGTCGGACGCGTGCTCGCCCAGGACTATCCCGGACCGCTCGAGGTGATCATGGCGGTCGGTCCGAGCCGCGACCGGACCGGCGCGATCGCCACCGAGCTGGCCGCTGGCGACGAGCGGCTGCGTGTGGTGGCCAACCCCGCCGGCCGGACACCGCACGCGCTCAACCTCGCGATCGCGGAATCCCGGTACGGCGTCCTCGTCCGGGTCGACGGCCACGGGGAGTTGGGCGATCACTACATCGCGCGAGCGGTGGCTCTGCTGGAGGAGACCGGTGCGGCGAACGTCGGCGGAGTGATGGATGCCCAGGGCGCGACGCCGTTCGAGGAGGCAGTGGCCTACATCTACACCAGCCCGTACGGTCTCGGCGGCGCCGCCTTCCACCAGGGCGACGTAGCCGCCGGACCCGCGGAGACCGTGTTCCTGGGCGTCTTCAACAAGGCGGATCTGGTGGCGGTCGGCGGCTTCGACGAGACCATGCATCGCGCGCAGGACTGGGAGCTCAACTACCGGTTGCGAAACTCGGGTCGCCTTGTCTACTTCTCCCCAGAGCTGCGGGTGACCTACCGCCCACGGTCCAGCCTGCAGGCGCTGGTCAGGCAGATGTACGACACCGGCAAGTGGCGACGTGAGGTCGTCCGGCGACACCGCGACACGGCCAGCGTCCGCTATCTGGCACCGCCCGCTGCTGTGGTCGGCATCGTCGGCGGGACGCTGGCAGCGGTGCTCGGGCGGCGAACCGGGTCGCGGCTACTGCAGCTCGGTGCCCTCGGACCGGTCGGCTACGGCGTGTTCGTCGGCTACGTCACCGCCACCGCGCCGCACTCGGTGTCGCCCGCGGCCAGGCGCTGGCTGCCGGCCGTGCTGGCCGGCACTCACCTGGCCTGGGGGAGCGGGTTCCTGGTGGGTCGCCGCGGTTAGCAGGCGCGCGCCGGAGGGTCGGGCTCGGCGCACAGGGTGTGGTTTGGGGACTCGGGCGTGGTTCGCGGAAAAAGTGCGTGCTCGTGGCCCGTTGACCCACCTGCTGCGGGCTGGCAACCCCCGACAGTGCTGTCACGGACCCGCACTTTTTCCGTTTCGTCGTTCGCCACCTTGGCTGCTGAGTCATTCTCACAGGCATTCTGGCACAGTTTGACTGTATGTCCTTACAAAGATAGGGTGGACTCATCCCCGTTCGAGATGAGGTTCGAGAGATGCCGTTGGTACGGATCGATGTCCAGGCCGGCCGTACGCCGGAAGAGCTGCGCAAGCTCGCGGACGTGGTTCAGGAGGTCATGCTCGACGTCTTCGCCGCGCCGCCGCGGGATCGCTACCAGATCATCACCGAGCACCCGGTCGGTCACATCATCGCCGAGGACACGGGTCTGGGATTCGAGCGGAGCACCGGTGTGACCGTCGTCCAGATCTTCCAGCAGGGTCGTACCGCCGAGCAGAAGAAGGCTGCGTACGCGCTGCTGGCAGACCGTCTGGCGGCGGAGTGCGCGGTCAAGCCCACGGATCTGATCATCTCGGTGATGGCCAACGAGCGCGCGGACTGGTCGTTCGGTCACGGGCGCGCGCAGTTCCTGGAAGGTGAACTGTAGGAGACATCCACCGAAGCCCCCGGTTCAGGGGACTGAATGCCGATCCCGGCACTCTCATGATATTTTGTCTGTACAAAGTATTGACATTGGTGGGTTCGAAGCTCTAGGTTTTCGACGGACTACGAATCGGCCGAACCAGTACGGAACCTCGAAGGAGAGCGCGATGAGCGACCCTGGCCTGAATTCCTCGACGAGTGCGGCCGCTACGCCGAGTCCGGTCCCGACCCGCTTGGACGTCTTGACGTTCGGTCGAGCCGGAGTCGATGTGTACCCGCTCCAGATCGGGGTCGGACTGGAGGACGTCGAGACGTTCGGCAAGTACCTGGGTGGCACCACGGCCAACGTGGCCGTCGCGGCGGCACGGCTCGGGGAACGAGCCGGCATCATCACCGGGGTCGGCAACGATCCGTTCGGCCGATTCGTCCGGAAGGCGTTGCGCGAGCTCGGCGTCGACGACTCCCATGTCGTCACCAACTTCGAGTACGCAACTCCGGTCACGTTCTGTGAGATCTTCCCGCCGGACGACTTCCCGCTCTGGTTCTATCGCAAGCCGACCGCGCCCGATCTCCAGGTCAAGCCGTCCGACATCGACTTCGACGTCGTTCGCAGCACCCGGCTGATGTGGCTCTCGGTCACCGGCTTCAGCGAGGAGCCCAGCCGCGAGTCGCACTTCGCCGTGCTCGAGGCGCGGGCCCGCAGGCCGTTCACCGTGCTGGATCTGGACTACCGGCCGATGTTCTGGGAGAGCCCCGCGGCGGCGACCGAGCAGATCCAGAAGGCGCTGCCGTACGTCACGGTGGCCGTCGGCAACCGCGAGGAGTGCGAGGTCGCCATCGGCGAGACCGAACCCGAGCGGGCGGCCGACGCGCTGCTCGCCGCCGGTGTCGAGCTGGCGATCGTCAAGCAGGGACCGAAGGGCGTCCTGGCGAAGACCCGCACCGAGCGGCTGGAGTCGCCTCCCATCCCGATCCGGCCGCTCAACGGACTCGGCGCTGGTGACTCCTTCGGGGGATCGCTGTGTCATGGCATGCTCCGTGGCTGGCCGTTGGAGAAGGTGTTGCAGTACGCGAATGCGGCCGGTGCCATCGTGGCGTCGCGGCTCGAGTGCTCGACCGCGATGCCGACCGAGGCCGAGATCGAGACGCTGATCGGCGGCGGTGACCCGAACGAGCGGCTTGCCGACTCGCTGGCGGTGCACTTCGACGCCTCGGGTTCGGTCGGAGCGGGGGTCCGGTCGTGACCGCCGTCGTGGCCAGCACCCTGGCCGCCGGACAGGGAACCGCCGGACAGGGAACCGCCGGACAGGGAACCGCCGGACAGGGAACCGCCGGACAGGGAACCGCGGAAAAGGAAGCCGTGGGCAAGGAGTTCGCCGGCTCGATCGCCGAGATCAGCGAGATCCGGGCGCGCGAGCCCCAGCGGATCGCCAGGCTCCTGGCGACCCGAGAGCGCCGACCGCTGCTCGGCGCCGATGGCAGGCTGATGATCATCGCCTGCGACCACCCCGCCCGCGGCGCGCTCGCGGCGCAGGGCCGCCCGACGGCGATGGCGAGCCGGACCGAGCTGCTGGACCGGCTGGTGACGGCCCTGTCTCGACCAGGGGTCGACGGCCTGCTGGCCACCGCCGACATCGTCGAGGACCTGCTCCTGCTGGGCGCCCTGGAGGGCAAGGTGGTCTTCGCGTCACTGAATCGCGGCGGCCTGCAGGGTTCGAGCTTCGAGATGGACGACCGCAATACCGGCTACGACGTGCAGGCCACGGTCGAGGGCGGGTTCGACGGACTGAAGATGCTCACGCGGATCGATCTGGACGATCCCGCGACCGTGCGCACCCTGGAGACCCAGGCAGGGATCATCACCGAGCTCAACCGGCGCCGGACCATCGCGATGGTGGAGCCGTTCATGTCGAGCAGGGCCGGCGGGAAGGTCGTGAACGACCTGTCGCCCGATGCGGTGATCAAGTCGATGCACATCGCCCAAGGGCTCGGTGCCTCCAGTGCGTACACCTGGTTGAAGCTGCCGGTGGTGTCGGAGATGGAACGGGTGATGGACGCGACCACGCTGCCGACGCTGCTGCTCGGTGGTGATCCCGAAGGCTCGCCCGACGAGACGTACGCAGCCTGGCAGGCCGCCTTGCAGCTGCCGTCGGTCCGCGGCCTGATGGTCGGGCGGACGATGCTCTACCCGGCCGACGGGGACGTGGCGAAGGCGGTCGACACGGCCGCCTCACTGGTTCGATGAGCTCCGGTTCGATGAGCCCCGGTTCGATGAGTCGAGGCCCGGTCGATGAGCCGGCCATCACTAAGGGTTCGATGAGCCCAGTGCCATGTAAGGGTTCGATGAGTACTGGTTCGATGAGTGAGGGGGTCCGATGAAATCGGAGTTCTACCTGCCTGCCGGCACGGCCGGCGGCGGAGCGTACGAGGTCGAGGTCACGCCGGAGTCGGCCGGCTGGGGGTACTCGTCGCTGCGGATCGTGCAGATTGCCGCGGGAGGGACCTATCAGTTCTCCAGCGCCGGTGACGAGGTCGTCGTCGTCCCACTGTCCGGCTCGGTCGCGGTGGAGACCGAGGGCGCAGAGTTCTGTTCTCTGGTCGGGCGGGAAAACGTCTTCGCCGGACCGACCGACGTCGCCTACCTTGCGCCGGACAGCACCGTCCAGCTGTACTCCGAGGCGGGCGGTCGATTCGCGCTCTGCGGTGCACGGACCGACGAGCGACTCCCGTCCCGGTACCTGGCAGCGGCGGCGATTCCGGTCGAGCTACGCGGGGCGGGGCAGTCCAGTCGCCAGGTCCGCAACTTCGCTACGCCGGACACGATGCCGGCCAGCAAGATCATTGCCTGTGAGGTGATCACCCCTGGTGGCAACTGGTCGTCCTACCCGGCCCACAAGCATGACGAGGTCACCGAGACCGAGTCGGAGCTGGAGGAGATCTACTACTTCGAGATCGCCGCCGGTCCGGACGGCCAGCCGGGCTTCGGCTTCATGCGGACGTCTTCCTCGCCCGGTCACGAGATCGACCTGCTGGAAGAGGTCCACGACCGCGACCTCGTGCTCGTGCCGTACGGCTGGCACGGGCCCTGCGTAGCCGCGCCCGGCTTCGACATGTACTACTTGAATGTGATGGCCGGACCCGGCGTCGAGCGCGCCTGGAAGATCTCCGACCACCCCGACCATGCCTGGGTGCGCGGCACCTGGGTCGACCAGAGCGCAGATCCCCGATTGAGCGCAAAGGACGCGTGAGCGTCGCCCAGACGGCCCGGCTCGAGCTTCCGACGAGTCCCGAGCCTCCATCAGCCAGGCCTCCATCAGCCAGGCCTCCATCAGCCCAGGCCTCCATCAGCCCAGGCCTCCATCAGCCCAAGTCTCCACCAGTACAGGAGTGTGAAACCCATTGTCCAAGATCACGATCGGCACTGCGCCAGATTCCTGGGGAGTCTGGTTCCCCAGTGACCCCGAGCAGCTGCCGGCCGACCAGTTCCTTGCCGAGGTCGCCGAAGCGGGTTACGAGGCGATCGAGCTCGGTCCGTACGGCTACCTACCGACGGACCCGGGCGAGCTGAAGGAGGCGCTGGAACGGCACAACCTCTCGGTGCTGGCCGGCACGGTGTTCTCCCGCCTCCACCAGGAAGACTCGTGGGACTACACCTGGAAGCAGGTGACCGACGTCGCCGCCCTGACCCAGGCGATGGGCGGCGAGCACATCGTCGTGATCCCGAGCATGTATCGCGACGAGAAGACCGGTGCCGACCTGGAGCCCTCGACGCTGACCGACGAGCAGTGGAGCCGACTCACCAGTCAGACCGACGAGCTGGGCCGCCGGATTTTCAGCGAGTACGGCCTGCGCGTGCAGTTCCACCCGCACGCCGAGAGCCACGTCGGCTACCAGCCTGAGGTCGAGCGCTTCCTGGAGGCGACGAACCCGGAGTTCGTGAACCTCTGCCTCGACACCGGGCACATCGCCTACTACGGCGGCGACTGCGTCGAGCTGATCACGACGTACCCGTCGCGGATCGGTTACGTCCACCTCAAGCAGGTGAACCCGGTCGTGATGGAGCAGGTCCGCGACCACAACATCATCTGGCCGGAAGCCGTTCGGATGGGAGCAATGACCGAGCCACCGCTCGGCGTTCCCGACATGCCACCGGTGCTCGAGGCGCTCGCCGCGCTGGGCCGCGATATCAAGGGGATCATCGAGCACGATCTGTATCCGTGCTCGCCGGACCTCCCGTTGCCGATCGCCAAGCGGACGAAGGCATATCTGAGCTCCTGCAGCAATGTCAAGATCGATATGGGGAGGGTCGCGTGACTCATCAAGAGACTGGCGAGCTGCGGGTCGCCGTTCTCGGGGTCGGCCTGATGGGCGCGTTCCACGTGGACGCGCTCAGCACCCGGACCCGCGGCGTGCGCGTGGCAGTGGTCAGCGACTATTTCGCCGACAAGGCGCGCGAGGTTGCCGACGCCGTCGGAGCTCGGGTCGTCGCCGACCCGATCGAGGCGATCAACGACCCCGAGGTCGACGCCGTGCTGATCGCCAGCCCCGGTGCGGCGCACGACGCGCAGGTCAACGCGTGCCTGGATGCCGGAAAGCCGGTGTTGTGTGAGAAGCCGTTGACGACCGACATCGCGTCGTCGTACGCGATCGTGGAGAAGCAGAAGTCGCTCGGTCGTGAGTTGATCCAGGTCGGGTTCATGCGCCGGTTCGATCCGGAGTATGCGGCGTTGCAGCAGCTGATCGTCTCGGGCGGGCTCGGGAACCTGTTGATGGTGCACTGCACGCATCGCAACCCGAACGTGCCCGAGCACTTCAACTCCGAGTTCATGATCCGCGACTCCGTGGTGCACGAGGTCGATGTGGCGCGGTTCTTGCTGGGTGAGGAGATCGTGTCGGTGCAGGTGATCAAGGGGGTGGCGACGTCGAGCGCGCCGGCGGGGACGAACGATCCGATGCTGGTGGTGTTCGAGACCGAGTCGGGTCGGATCGTCACCGACGAGATCTTCGTCCGCTCGGGGGTGGCGTACGAGGTGCGGACCGAGGTCGTCGGTGAGACCGGCAGTGCGACGATCGGTCTGGACCAGAACCTGCAGCTGAAGAGCACCGACGGCCGCTGGGGCGGTCAGATCTCCCCGGGATTCGTCCAGCGATTCCAGCAGGCGTACGACGTCGAGCTCCAGCGCTGGGTCGACGCGGCGGCCAAGGGCACGATCGACGGTCCGGGCGCCTGGGACGGGTACGCCGCGGTCGCGGTCTGCGAGGCCGGCGTGGCCGCCGTCCGCAGCGGCCGCAAGGAGTACGTCCAGCTGGCCGGACTCTCCGTGCCGGCGGCCGCCGCCGACGCGGAACCGACACCTGGTGTGCGTGCGCCCGACCTGATCGAGGAGTCGGCATGACCAAGCCGCACGATCCGCGGCGCCCACATCGCCCGACCCGAGCGCATGCGGCGGACCAGCTCGACGACAAGCACTTCGGCAGCGTCGAAGCGTCACCCACCAACTCCTCGACACTCGTCACAACCGACACACAGTAAGGAAATCGACATGGCAACGACGCTGAATCATTGGAAGAACGGCGCGATCTTCGAGGGCACGGGTGGCCGGTTCTCGGATGTGACGAATCCGGCGACGGGTGCGGTGACGGCGCAGCTGGCGCTGGCGTCGCAGGCAGACGTGGACGAGGTGGTGGCGGCTGCCAAGGCGGCGTTCCCCGGC
The DNA here is from genome assembly GCA_963797165.1 of uncultured Actinomycetota bacterium. Taxonomy (GTDB): domain Bacteria; phylum Actinomycetota; class Actinomycetes; order Propionibacteriales; family Propionibacteriaceae; genus Microlunatus. The sequence goes on along the minus strand of CAWCOM010000001.1, from coordinate 1,971,190 downwards.
TGGCGGGACACGTCGCTGGCGCGGCGGACCCAGGTGCTGTTCGCGTTCCGCGAGCTGTTGAACGCCCGGAAGTCGGAGCTGGCGGCGATCATCACGGCCGAGCACGGCAAGGTGCTGTCCGATGCGTTGGGTGAGGTGAGCCGCGGCCAGGAGGTCGTGGAGTTCGCCTGCGGCATGCCGCACCTGGTCAAGGGCGCGTTCACCGAGAACGCCTCGACCAAGGTCGATGTGCACTCGGTCCGCCAGCCGCTGGGTGTGGCCGGGATCATCTCGCCGTTCAACTTCCCGGCGATGGTGCCGATGTGGTTCTTCCCGATCGCGATCGCGGCTGGGAACACGGTGGTGTTGAAGCCGAGTGAGAAGGTGCCGACGGCGGCGCTGTGGATGGCGGAGCTGTGGAAGGAGGCGGGTCTGCCGGACGGTGTGTTCAATGTGTTGAACGGTGACAAGGTCGCCGTCGACGGCTTGTTGACGCATCCGGACGTGTCGTCGATCTCGTTCGTCGGGTCGACGCCGATCGCGCGGTACGTGTACGAGACCGGTACGTCACACGGGAAGCGGGTCCAGGCTCTCGGTGGGGCGAAGAACCACATGCTGGTGCTGCCGGACGCCGATCTGGATCTGGCCGCCGATCAGGCGATCAACGCTGGGTTCGGTTCGGCGGGTGAGCGGTGCATGGCGATCTCGGCCGTACTCGCGGTCGGGGAGATCGGCGACGAGCTGGTCGACAAGATCCGTCAGCGTGCGGTCGGCCTGCGGACGGGTGACGGCACCCGCGGTTGTGACATGGGTCCGTTGGTGACAGCGGCGTCGCAGCAGCGGGTCTCGGGCTACATCGACGCCGGGGAAGCGGCCGGAGCGACCCTGGTGGTCGACGGACGGGAGCCAGCGGTCGATGCCGACGGTGAGGGGTTCTTCGTCGGTCCGACCCTGTTCGACCATGTGAACACCGACATGAGCATCTACACCGACGAGATCTTCGGTCCGGTGTTGTCCGTGGTCCGGGTCGACTCCTACGACGAGGGTGTGAAGCTGATCAACGACAACCCGTACGGCAACGGGGTGGCGATCTTCACCAACGACGGAGGCGCGGCGCGGCGGTTCTCCAACGAGGTCAGTGTGGGGATGATCGGGATCAATGTGCCGGTGCCGGTGCCGATGGCGTACTACTCCTTCGGTGGGTGGAAGAACTCGCTGTTCGGTGACAGTCATGCCCACGGGATGGAGGGTGTGCATTTCTTCACCCGGGGCAAGGTCGTCACCTCCCGCTGGCTCGATCCCAGCCACGGTGGGCTCAACCTCGGCTTCCCCCAGAACGTCTGATATCGAGCACCCGTCGGAGCGTCCAAGGCTCAGGCTGAACCGCTGAGCCCACCTTCCGCCCGGTCCGTGTTGCGGACCGGGCGGAAAACTCCTCGCGAACTGTCGGTGCCGCGGTCCACCATGGCGGTGTGACCGTACGCATCGTTCGCGCCGAGCCCAAGGACTGGCGGCGTTATCGCCCGATCCGGCTGCGCGCCCTGACTGAGGAGCCGGATGCGTACGCGTCAACGTTGGAGCGTGAGCTCGGCTACTCCCCGCTCGACTGGGAGGAGCTCGTCGCGACCGGCTTCACCTATCTCGCGATCGATGGCCGTCGGGTCGTCGGCACCGCCACCGGCTGGTGGGACCGAGCGGGCGGCATGCACCTGGTCGCGATGTATGTCACGCCCGAGGCCAGGGGCCGCGGCCTGGCACACCAGCTGCTCACCAGGATCCGGCTGATCGCCGTGGTTCGCGGCGCGGACCGAGTGCTGCTCGACGTCGTAGCGGGCAACGACACGGCCTTTCGCACGTATCTGCGCTACGGATTCTCACCGACCGGGCGGACCCATCCGATGGAGCGGGATCCTGGGCTGATCGAGATCGAGATGGAGCTCGTGCTGCCCGATCCTCTCGGTGGGACGTCAGCCGACGACGGCGTGTTCGGCCGTGCCGATCTTCGCCTGGTCCCCGGCGGAGCCGCCGACAACGACGACGACTGAACCGCCGGAACGCAGCGCAGCGATGATGCCCTCCTGTGCCGTGCTCCAGGGGTCGCTCGGCACGATCAGCCGGCGGGTCGGAGCTGTCGAATCAGCCCGGCCAGGCGATTCGGTCGCTGACGCTGATCCAGCCGTTCCAGTGGATCCAGCCGGGCCGGCAGACAGGTCGGCCTGGGACCACCGATGCGGTCCGTCGACCCAGGCCACGGCGGTGGGGTCGACCGGCACCGGGGTGTAACTGTCTGGCTGGGCGCGGATCGCCAGGTCGACGTCGATGACAGACGGCGGCAGTCCCGCGCCGAGACCGGTTGCGAAGGGATGGAGCGAGCAGGCCAGTACGTCTGCCGTCGCCTCGGCGTACGGCTGCCAGTCCGGTCCGCAGACCACCACGGCTGCTCGCTCGTGCGCGTCGGCCGTCAGATCGACGTACGCGCCGGTCTGCCACAGGGCGACCTCCCAGATCGCGGTCATCCAGTGCCCGGGCGCGCTCAGCGCCAGCGGCAGGGCCACTGCATCGCCGGGTGCCGTGGAGACCTCCAAGCTGAGCAGGTTCGCCGTCTTCGCCACCCAGTTCGCGAACGTCACGGCAGACAGCTCGACCCGCTCGCCCTTTCCGACGTCGTAGTAGGTGACTAGCGGATCGGCACCCGCGACCCGGAGACGGGCCCGTAACAGGTCTGCGACGAGCATGTTCACGAGCAACCAGCCTAGTGACAGGCCGTTAGGCTGACCGCCATGCGTTACGTGCTGATCATGGCCGGTGGCTCGGGCAAGCGCTTGTGGCCGCTGTCTCGGCAGGACATGCCCAAACAGCTGCTCAAGGTGGTCGGCGGCCGCAGCCTGCTGCGGATCGCGTACGAACGGCTGGACGGGATCGTGCCGCCCGAACGGGTGCTGGTGTGCACCGGCGCGGACTACGCCGACGTGGTGGCGCAGGAGCTGCCGGAGGTGCCGACCGCCAACATCCTCGGCGAGCCCGAGGGTCGCGACTCGCTCAACGCGGTCGCCTGGCCGGCTGCCGTGCTCGCCACCCGCGACCCGGATGCCGTGGTGGCCGTCGTCACCGCCGACCAGATCATGCACCCGGTCTCCGCGTTCAGGGTCGCGCTCGAGGAGGGCTTCGCGGTGGCCGAGTCGGATCCGTCCGCGCTCGTCACGTTCGGGGTCGTGCCGACCGCGCCGCACACCGGCTACGGCTACCTGCAGCGCGGCGAGGAGCTGCCCGGCCGCGAGACGGTGAGTCGGGTGCTCGCGTTCAAGGAGAAGCCCGATCTGGCGACCGCCCAGGCCTACCTGGCCACCGGGGAGTACTGGTGGAACTCGGGGATGTTCGTCTGGCGCGCGACCACCCTGCTCGATCAGCTGCGGCTGCTGCTGCCCGAGACCCACAGCCTGGTCAACCAGCTGGCCGCCCAGCCCGAGCGGCTCGCCGAGATCTACCCGAGCCTGGTCAAGATCAGCGTCGACTACGCGGTGATGGAGCCGGTCTCGCTCGGTCGGGGCACGGCGCACGTCGTGGCCGTTCGGTTGCCGATCACCTGGCACGACGTCGGCGGGTTCGCCGCACTGAGTGAGCAGCTGCCCCGCGACCAGCAGGGCAATGCGACCCAGGGGGCCAGCGTCCTGGTCGATGCGCACGACAACCTGGTGATCAACAATGCCGAGCCCGGCCGGTTGGTCGCCGTGATGGGGTTGTCGGACACGGTCATCGTGCAGACCCCGCAGATCACCTTGGTCTGTCCGATGAACGACGCCGAGCGGGTCAAGGAGCTGGTTGCCCAGGTGACCAGTCAACTGGGTCGCGGGTACGCCTGAGCCGCTGCCGAGCAGCGGGTCGCCGAGCTTCGGACCGCCGAGCTTCGGACCGCCGAGCTTCGGACCGCCGAGCTTCGGACCGCCGGCTTCGGACCGCCAGGCCGAAACTACGGCGATCAGGCCCCGTTGGGCTCCGGGGCGCTCGTCGACGGGTACTTCGTCATGAACTGCTGGATCGCCTCGCCGCTGACCGACGCACAGGGTTGCCGGGCACCCTTCTGCAGCGACTGCTCCGACGGATTGGTCGGGTCTGCGTACCACCTGGTCAAGACCACGTTCTTGCCCTCGGGGAAGCCGGCGCCGTCCGCGTCGGTCCAGGGTGCGGCGATGAACTTGTCCGCCTGGTCGTAGTCCTCGGCGGTGAAGGTCTTCGCGATCGCCTGGAGCTGATCGACCTGGTCGGCCGGCATGCCGTCGCGATACCAGACGACGGTGTAGCCGTGCTCCAGGTTGTGCACCAGGGTCTCGACCGCCGGGCGGTCCGCGGTCGTGTAGAAACGCTTCGTGAACGGTGCCGGGCTCGGGTAGTGCTTGCCGGAGTCGGGCGGGGTCTGGTCGTACTTGACCTCGGTGCCCTCGGCGACGTGTTCCTGGTTTCCCGTGGCGGCGTGCTCGGACACCGCGTCGCAGCCCGCGGCCGAAGCTGGGACGCCGATCTCGGCGATCGTCGCGTTCCGCGCCTGGTAGTCCTGCACGAACAGGTAGACCGGGTAGGCCAGCAGCGCGCCGGCCAGGATCACGCAGATGCCGAGCAGGAGAATCGACCGGCGTCGCTGCTCCTTCTTGCGGGCCGCCTCGAACGAAGCCATCCGGGCCCGTCGCGATCCTCCGGAACTGCCGGAGTCGGCGGTCGCCGCACTCTTCTTCGGCTTGGCAGTGGCCACGGTCGAGGTCCTCCGAAAGTCGTGTGCAAAGGGCGTACGCGGTGAGCTGGATGAGCCGGAGCGCGCGCGAAGTCTAGTCGGTCCCGCTGTGCCGGATGGACCGCTCGCTCCGCCGACCGGCAGCGCGGCCGTCTGGACTCGGCCGGGCCTCCGTCCCCGAGAACTGGTCACCAACAACAACCTCTGTCGGCGTGTCGCTGTTGTTTGCGACCAGTTTTCGGGGACGGAAGGTGGACGGCTGGCTCAGGCTCGGGCACGCAGGATGCGGGCCACCAGGTCCCGGTCGTCGGGGCTGCAGTGCTCGAGTACGGCCGCGAGGAGGTCTTCGCCCTCCAGCCCGACGACCTGCTCGTACGCGTCCGGGCGACCGACAGCGGCCAGCACGGCTGCCACCACCGCTTCCCGGCTGCCGCGGGCGAACATGTCCTCGCCGGCGGGGCGGACGAGCTCGGTGGCAGCGGGGCCCTGGTCGACCACCAGGTCGGTGAGGCCGCGGACCACCGCGACCGGGTGCTGACCGAGTTTGCCCTTGACCAGGTCGGCCGCGGCGGCCAGCTCGTCGGCCAGCGCCATCAGGGTCACCTGCAGTGGATTGCCGTAGCTGTCGGTCAGGCCCGCGTACGAGCGGCCGACCAGGACCCCCGACGCGCCGATGGCGTGATCGGTCTGGCCGATCCGCCAGGCTCGTCCGGCAGTGTCGGACACGATCACGCCGACCGCGCCACCGGCGGCGCTCGACAACTGCTTGCACAGCACAGCGGCGCTGGCGTCCGGATCCTCGGGCAGCAGCAGGATGTCCGCGGGGGAGACGTTCGAGTTGTCCACTCCGGCAGCGGCCTGGACCAGTCCGAGCCGGGTTCGTACGATCCGCATCGGGCCGCGCCACGCGACCGTGGCCACCGACTCCTGCGAGATGGCCTGCTCCCGCTCGCCGGCGGGCGCCCGGCGACCCTCGGCCTTGCTGACGATCTTCGACGTGACGACGACGATGTCCCCGGGACTCAGCGGACCCTCCGGATCTGCGGCGACGGCATCGGCAACGAGGCGGCCGAGGTCGTCGCCCTCGACCACCTCGCCGATCCCGGCAGGCGCGAAGATCGTGATCACGACAGCGAGGCTACGGCGGTCCGGACGAAGGTCGACGTCGCATCTGGCGAGCTCATCATCAAGTCGATGGCCACGCTCGGCTGGCCCTCGGCGCTCAGGCTCTCCGCGGAAGCCGCGTCGCGGGCATCGACGACCCACAGGTCGAGCAGGCCGCCCCGGCTGCGTACGCCGTAGTGCCGACCCACTGCGGCCGCGTCCACCTCGACGCCGATGGCCGGCAGCAGCTTGTGCGCCATGCCCAGCACCGGAGCGCCGCCGAGAATCCCGCTGAAGCCGATCACCGGTGCTGTTGCGCCGAGCAGCGCCGAGCGGACGCCCGGCACGGCCACGATCGGTCCGATCGAGACCACCGGGTTGCTCGGTGCCAGCAAGATCAGGTCCGCCGCTGTGATTGCCTCGACGACCCCCGGGCCGGGAGTGGTGGCCTCGATCCCGACCTGGACGACGGCCAGGGCATCCGGCTCGGCGTGCAGCCGGACCCAGTACTCCTGGAAGTGCACCGCCCGCCGACCCGACGACTGATCCGGATCGGCGATCACGACATGAGTCTCGGCCCGGTCGTCGGTCATCGGCAGCAGCCGTAGCAGCGGGTCGTGCGCGAGCCAGCGACTGCACAGCGCGGCGGTGACTTCGGACAAGGGGTAGCCGGCGTTCATCAACTGGGTGCGGACGAGGTGAGTCGCGATGTCGCGGTCGCCGAGGGAGAACCACAGCGGCTCGACGCCATACGCGCCCAGCTCATCCAGCACGCTCCAGGTCTCGCCGGCCCGGCCCCAGCCGCGCTCCGTGTCGGCACCGCCACCGAGGGCGTACATCATCGTGTCGAGGTCGGGACAGATCCGCAGTCCGTGCAGGGTGATGTCGTCGGCGGTGTTGACCACGACGGTGATCTCGGCGTCGGGATAGGCCGCGCGGACGCCGGTCGTGAAACGAGACCCACCGACTCCGCCGGCGAGAACCACGATCTGCATCGGGACAGCCTATTTGCCGCGCTCCGAGGCTCCGCGCAACGTTCGACCCACGCACGTGCCCTCCTTTGTCAGCCCGGTCGTCCGAATGGGGCCGGTTGCGCCCGGATCCGCGCTCGTTTGTCAGCCCGGTCGTCCGAATGGGTGGGATGGGGTCGGATCCGCCCTCGTTTGTCAGCCCGGTCGTCCGAATGGGGCCGGTTGCGCCCGGATCCGCCCTCGTTTGTCAGCCCGGTCGTCCGAATGGGGCCGGATGGGGTCGGTTCTGGCCTCATTTGTCAGCCCGGTCGTCCGAATGGGGTGGGTTGCGCCCGGATCGGCCCGCGTTTGTCAGCCCGGTCGTCCGAATGGGGTGGGATGTGCACGGATCGGCCCTCGTTTGCCAGCCCGGTCGTCCGAATGGGCCAGCGGAGCGAGCGATCGACGGCTCGCGTGCTCGCTCGGCCGCCTGGAGAGCGAGCCGTACGCTGACTCCATGGTGGATCTCCGGCCGTGGCGCGTGCCGGTGGCCGTGATCCTGCTACTCGCGATGGCAGTGCGGGTCGGCGTCTCGCTGGCGGGCATCCTCGGCGCCTCGGCCGGCAGCTCGGGGATGCTGACCGCGCTCGCCGGTGGCAGCGTCGGCGCGGGGGAGATCTTCTTGTGCGTGGCACTGGCGGCCGTGTGCTGGTGGTGTGCCGACGACGGCGTACGCGGCGCGCATGGGCTGGCCCTCACCGCCTTTGTCCTGGTGAGCGCGCAGATCGTGCTGTCGGTCGTGGCGACGCTCGCGATGGTCCCGCTGATGGCCGGCGCAGACCTCCAGATCGTCTCGCTGCTGATCCAGCTGATCTGGCTCGTCGTGCCCATCCTGGCCGCGGCGGTGCTGTTGCGCTGTGCGCGGGCATCGCGCGGGGGGCGCCGACACCCAGAGCCCACGCCGCCACCGGCTGCCCTGCCGCCGGCCGAGACCGACCTGCTCGCCGCAGAGCCGGAAGAGGCCGAGCCGTTGTATGGAGAACCTGCCGGCTGGGCGCCGGATGAGGCCGCGGGAGCGGCCTGGACGAGCGCCGGCGAGGCGGCCAAGGGCGGCTCGGCCGCCGGCTGGGGATCCGGAAGCGCGACGAGCTGGGAGCCGGCAGACTGGTCGGCCGACACGAAACCACCCGACGCGGGCGACAGCGCACCGCCGGACCAGGCGCAGCCGAACCGCGGGTAGATCGCGCCCCGGCCATAGGTCACGATTCGGACAACCCCGCGTTCGGGCGTGTCGTCAGAGGCGTTGGTAGGTGGGAGTCGATGGGTCGGGCAGCGTATCACCGGTCACACATGTCACACCCGAAACACTGGTGACACGCGGGTGTGCTAATGGCGAAAAGGTTCGTGTTTCGGAACCCCATTACCAAACCAACCCTTGACTTCGTAGTATTTGCAGGCATGTAATTTCACTGATGTCATTCACTGATCCAAGTCGTTACTGCGCCGGGGCCGACACGCCGGTGCGGATCGGGTTGGCGCCGGTGCCGGGAACCGCGAATTCCCGGACGGCTGCACAGAGGCAGGACGCGGAGAGGCAGCATGCGGGGCTTGCGCCGAGCAGGCCCGACCGAGATCGGTCCGGACCGGACCGACCACAAGTTCGGGGTCGAGGAGGCACACGGAATGAATGAGGCACCGCTGGAGGACGAAGGGATCTTGGGGTGGCAGGAGCGTGCACTGTGCGCGCAGACCGACCCGGAGGCCTTCTTCCCGGAGAAGGGCGGGTCCACCCGCGAGGCGAAGAAGGTGTGCCTGTCTTGTGACGTCCGGGCCGAGTGCCTGGAGTACGCACTCGGCCACGACGAGCGGTTCGGCATCTGGGGCGGGCTCAGCGAGCGCGAGCGACGGCGGCTCAAGAAGCGCGCCGTCTAGGGTCCGCGCGGTCCGGTTCGCGGGTCACTGGGGCGGTTTCGACTAGACTGGCCGCGCCCAGCGGGCGCCGAGTGCTGCTGTGCCTCAGACCGTGAACTGCCCCACGTCGAACGGTATTGGGGCGCCTCGTGCGGCGTACTCGACGCGCCGACCCGACCCACCGCCAGAGGTTGCGCTCCACACTCATGGTCAACGATGTCTCCGACGGCGCCCAGCCAGGCTCGGCCGACTCCAGACGCGAGGACGATCGGCCGACGGAGATTCGAGTCCGGGGCCACCTCGACGAGGATCCTGACGAGTGGACCCAGTCGCTCCGCGCGATCGAAGCGCTGCCGGAGATCCAGCCGAATGCATGGGCCTGGATCGACTCCGAGGTCGAAGCCTCCTCGCTCGTCGACATCGCGGGGCACCGGGTCACCGCGGTGCTGGTCACGCTGGACGCCGAACGCTGGCTCCCAGAAACCCTCGCCGGGCTGGCCGCGCTCGAGGTACGCCCGGCGCGGCTGATCGCGATCGACAACGAGAGCACGGACGCGACGCGTCGGCTGCTGCGTCGGGCGTTGGACCAGGAAGTGCTCGATGCGCTGTACGAGGGCGACCGGCGTTTTGGATTCGGCGAGGCAGTTGCCGAGGCGCTGCAGCGGGACCAGGGGCATCCCACGGCGGATCAGCCTGATCGGCCGATCGCTGATGTGGCCGGGGACGGGTACCTGGCCCATGACGCGGACCTAGTCCATGAGACTGACGAGCTCGGTGACGCTGACCAGGCCGGTGACGCTGACCAGGCCGGTGACGCCGACCAGGCCGGTGACGCCGACCAGGCCGATGACGCCGACCATCTCGATGCCGGGCAGAAGCTCGGCGACGGCGATGACGTCACTCAGGGCGGTGACGGCGTGGAACGGTCCGAAGCCGACCTCGATCCTCCCGACCGCACGCCTGCTCCGCCGGAGCCGCAACCCAACGACTGGCTGTGGCTGCTGCACGACGACGCCGTGCCGGCGCCGGACGCACTGACCAGACTGCTCGCCCAGGTCGCCGCAGAGCCCAGCATCGACGTCTCCGGCCCCAAGCTGCTGCTGCCGCGCAGGCGGCGCGCCGGCCACCCGATCGCGGAGATCGGCGTCTCGATCTCGGGCACCGGCCGTCGTGAGCTGATGATCGAACCGGGCGAGATCGATCAGGGACAACGCGATGTGCCGCACGAACGACTCGGCGTGTCGACGGCCGGCATGCTGGTCCGTACCTCGGTCTGGAACAGTCTCGGCGGTCTCGATCCGGCCCTCCCTGTCTTCCGCGACGGAGTCGAGTTCGGCTGGCGCGCGCACGCCGCCGGCCACCGGGTGGTCACCTGCCCGCAGGCGGAGTTCACCCACCGCCAGGTCGGCCGCGCCGGCCTGCGCGAGGACAGCCTGATCGGTCACCGCCCGGGCAAGCTCGACCGTCAGCTCGGGATGCTCGTCGTCGTTGGGCACGCCAGACCCGCCGCCCTGCCGTTCGTCTGGATCCGACTCGTCCTCAGCTGCCTGATCCGTTCGATCGGCTACCTGTTGGGCAAGGTGCCCGGGCGCAGTGCCGACGAGCTGACAGCGCTGGGCTCGTTCGTGGTCCATCCGGGCCGGATCCACGCGTACCGGCGGCGGGTTCGCAGCCGGCGGCCCGCAGCCGGTTCGGTGGAGGTGATCCGGCAGCTCCGGCCGCCGTGGTGGTCGAGCCTGCGAGTGGCAGGCGAGACGATCACCGGCGCGATGGCGGAGCGCTATCGCTCGGTCGCCGGCGAGCTGGACGCGGCCAGCCTCGACGAGCTGACCGGCGACGACTTCGCGGCCGTGGGTGAGGAGAAGCAGGTCAACCCCTGGCTGCGCCCGGTCGTCGTCGCCACCGTGCTCAGCATCGTCGCGAGTGTGATCGCGGCAAGAGACCTGTTCGGCACGGGTGCCTTGGCCGGACCCGCCCTGCTGCCGGCGCCCGATCTCGGCCAGCTCTGGAACGAGGCGTGGAGCGCGATCCCCGGCGCACCGGATCAGATCAGTCCACCCTGGATCGCACTGACCGCGCTCGGATCGACCATCGTGCTCGGACGACCGGAATGGTTCGTCACCGTTGCGCTCTGCCTGGTCGTACCGCTGGCGATCGTCACCGCCTATCCCGTTGTACGCCAGCTCATCGCGGACCGCCGGTTGCGGCTGTGGGCGGCCGTCTCGTACGCCCTGCTGCCGGTCCTGCTCGGCGGTACGAACCAAGGACGGCTGGCTCTGAGCGTTGTCGCGGTGCTACTGCCGCTCCTGGTGCTCGGCGTGCGGGCGATCGCCCTGCGCCGGGTTCGCGCGCCGGAAGCCTGGCGCGGCGGCTGGGGCGCGGGCGTGGTCCTGGTCGTGCTGATCGCGTACGAACCCGTGCTGCTCGTGCTGGCCCTGCCAGTCGCCATTGCCGGCGCGGTGGCTCTGCATCGCACGCCCCGCAAGATCGGCCGGATCGGCATCGCCTTGGGGGTGCCGCTGCTCGTGCTCGCGCCGTGGTGGCCGAGCATCGTGGCGGACTGGGGCCGGCTGTTCGTCGGGCCCGACTCGGCGCTGCGCGGGGCCCCGGCAGCGCCACAGGTGTGGGAGCTGCTGCTCGGCCGCGAACGTGGCGCCGGACTGCCGCCGCTGTGGGTCGGCCTGGTGGTGTTCGGCGCGTTCTGGGTGATCGCGCTCGGCGGTCTGGTCCGCAGCGCGACCCGTCCCGCGGTGCTCGGTGCCTGGACCGCGGCGCTGCTGGCCCTGGCTCTGGCGATTGCGGTCTCCCGGCTGGTGGTCACCGTGCCGCCGACCGGGACCCAGGTGCGACCAGCGGTCGGCGTCTTGTTGTTGATCGTGTTCGCTGGCCTGATCCTGGCGGGCGCGGCCGGGCTCGACGGGCTCGCCGGCCAGGTCCGCGCACAGAGCTTCAGCTGGCTGCAGCCGGCGAGCGTCCTGCTGGCCGTGGCCATGGCTGCGGTCACCCTGGGGGGCGCGGCATGGTGGGTCATCGACGGCGCGTCCGGCCCGATCGATCGCTACCGGCTCGACTCGATCCCGCCGTACGTCCGCAACGCCATGCTGTCCGACGCCCAGACCAGGGTGCTGGCGATCGACCTGTCCGGCCGCCGCCTCGCGAGCTATGCGGTGCTGGCCGGTGAGGGACAACGGCTGGGCGACGCGGACCGCGGCTTCACCTTCGGTGGCTCCGAGACCGCCGACGACGAGGCTCGCGATCTCGTCCTGCGTCTGGTGGCCGGCACGGCCGACGACGACATCGTGCCGCAGCTGCGCCAGCTGGGCATCGGCTACGTCTGGGTGCGCGAGGCCGGGGAGGAGGACAAGGCGCGGATCGACAACACGCCCGGGCTGGGCGCGGCGAGCGGAACCGATGACGACACGATCTGGCAGGTCGATCAGGGCGTGTCGCGGGTGTCGCTGACCGCCCCCGACTCGCCATCGATCAAGCTCGGGCCCTCGCCCGTGACCGTGCCGGCCGGACCGGATGGACGCCAGCTGCTCCTCGGCGAGGCGGCCGACCCGCGCTGGCGCGCCGAGCTCGACGGGACCGCACTCGTCCCTGTCGGTGCCGGGTGGCAGCAGGCGTTCGCCGTTTCCGGGGCCGCTGGGACGATCGACTACCGGCTGAACTCGATCGCAGGCTGGTTGCTGATCGGGCAGGGGCTGGTCTGGCTGGTGGCCATCGTGCTGGCGGCACCGGCCGTACGCCGACCTGAGGTCCGCGATCCCACTCGATCCGCCCGTCGCGCGGCGAGCGTGCTGGGGGGACGTCCATGAGCCCGGATCGGCGCCGCGGGCGAGACGGGGACGGTTTCGAGGACTCCGGATACGGGGACTCCGGACGCGGGGACTCAGACGTCGGCCGTTCGGGTTCGGACGACTCGGGCTTCGGCGATCCGAACGTCGACGATGCTGGCTTCGGTGAGGTGGGCGCCACGACCAGACGTCGGCCGTCCGATCGTGGGCGATCACGAACGACCGGCGAAGCGTACGACGACTGGGGCACTCCGATTCGGAGCCGCCGGCTCTCTCGAAGGTTCGTAGGCCGCGGCCGTCAGTTGCTGGTCATCGGATCGGTTGTCCTGATCGCAGTGGCGATCGTCGTCGGCGGCTCCTTCCTCCCGGTCCAGGTCGCATCGACCGACGTCGCGGCCGCGCCGCTGGTCGGGCGGACGAGCGCGGTCTGCCCGGTCGCCGCGCAGAACGGCGGCGACAACGACGACCAACCCGACGCATCGGTGACAGCCGTGGCGATCCGGCAGGCGCCGGACCGTCAGGGCGTGCTCACCGGAACCCCACTGGCCGGCGGCGATCCGCTGCTGCAGGTGGACCAGCAGGGCTTCGGGGCGCAGATCCAGGCGCCGACAGCACCGTTGCTGCTGCAGGCCGTGGGGATCATGTCGACCGCGAGCAGCGGTGCGATCATCGCGCAGGCCGACTCCGGCGAGCTGACGGGACTGTCCGCAGCCCCGTGCACCGCGCCGTCCACCAGTCAGTGGTTCGTCGGGGTCGGTGCCGAGGCGACCAATCGGACCGAGCTCGTGCTGAGCAATCCCGACGACGCCCAGGCCGAGGTGGACCTTCGCTTCTTCGGCCGAGCGGGCCGCGTGGTGGTGCCGGGCAGTCCCGGCCTGATCGTGCCAGCGCATGACACGCGTACGGTCTCGCTGGAGTCCCTGGTCGCCCAGGCCGGCCCGATGACGGTCTGGGTTCGGGCGACCTCCGGGAGGGTGTCCGCGATGGCCCGCGACCTCCGCAGCGTCGGCCTGGACCCCGCAGGAGTCGACTGGCACCCCGGCTCGGTCGGCCCTCGGCGCAGCCTCGTCGTTCCCGGCGTGCCCGAGGGTGCCGGGGCCCGTGAGCTCCAGCTGGTGAATCCGGGCATGACCCGGGCGATCGTGAGCGTGAGGGTGCTCGGGGCGACAGGCCCGTTCACACCGGTGGGCGCCGAACAGGTCGAGGTACCGCCGGAGAGCACGACCACGATGTCGCTCGACACCGGGCTCGCCGGGCAGGGTGCCGGAATCGAGTTGTCGGCCGACCGATCGGTCAGCGCAGCGGTGATCTCCACCTCGTCACGGTCCGTGGCCAGCACCGGCTCGGCGGCTCAGCCGGACATCGCCGTCGAACCGGCGACGGCGGCCCTGGGACGTCAGGGTGTCAGCCCGATCGCCGCGGTCACCGACACCGACGGCACCCTGATGCTGAGCAACGCCGGCGACGCCGACACCACGGTGTCGTTCACTGTTTCCAACCTCAGCGGCGTGACCATCCGCCAAGGCACCATCCTGGTACCGGCACATGGCACGTCCACTCGCAATATGGACGCCTCCGACGGTCCGGCGTACGTCGTGGTCGACGTGCCCGACGGCGCCGAGATCCACGGCGCGCTGGACTTCGCGCAGACCAGTGGCTCGATTGCGGGACTGACCTCGCTGCCGGTGATGTCGCCCGATCTGGCCGCTCGATCTCGGGTGGCCGTGCCCGATCCGTCCGTGGGTCGCTGAGGGTGGCGCGGCGCGGAAAGGGCTAGAAGTCTTCTTCTCGCCCACCGGCGGGATCGATCTCGTCCACGCTGCGGCCGGTGAGGGAGGCCAGCTGCTCGACGATCGTTCGATAGACGAGGATGCGCAGCCCGTTGCGGGTGGCCGCTCGATGCTCAAGCGGCCGGCGATACACGACGACCTGCGCAGGGCGTCCCGGGGCCGCCTCGACCGCGGCCGCCAGCGGCACCTGGCTTCCCGACCACGCCGTCTCCAGATACGGCACGTCCTCGATGCCGAATGTCACTCCGAGCAGGGCATCGGGTGCCTGGCTGGCGATCTGGTCCACCGAGCTCTGGACGGCGTCCAGGAAGAACGTCGCCCGATCTGCCGGTCGAGCCGGTCGCGCCGGTCGTGGAGTCAACGCGTTTGGCAGCGCGAGCGGTCCTCGGATCCCGCGTTGATGGCGGTCGCGGCGCCGGCTGGACATGCCATTCACTCTAGTGCGGATGCCCGCTCGGAAATTTAGAAGGTTCAAGCGCACCAGGCGCGCCTGAACCTTCTAAATTTCTGGAGCGACCACCGATACGCGGCAGACACGCGGCCCGGCTACCCGTGCCGGGATGTCGCCGCCGGTAGCGTCGGCCAGGTGAGATCTCGGCGCTGTTCTCGAGCAGGTTGCGGCGGCGAGGCAGTTGCGACGCTCACCTACGTCTATGTCGAATCGACGGCCGTCCTCGGGCCGCTCGCCACCCAGGCAGAACCGCATGGGTACGACCTGTGCGCCCAGCACGCCGGAGCCTTGTCGGTGCCCCGCGGCTGGGAGGTCATCCGGTTGGCCATCGATCCCGACCCCGCCACCCAACACCGACGATCTGCTCGCCCTCGCGGATGCGGTCCGCGAGGTCGGCCTGTCCTATGATCAGCCTGCGAACGACAGCGGAGTCGCCCCGCGGCGCAACGGGATCGTGGAGCTCGGCCGCCGCGGGCACCTGACCGTGCTGGCCGACCCCGACGCCTGAGCCGAGACATCGACTGCGTCGACCGAAGAGAGCGCCGACGAGGACATGATCGAACCCGGAATCTTCAAAGCCAACGACATCCGCGGGATCGCCACCGGCGACGACCGCCAGTGGGATACCGACGGCGCGTACGTCCTCGGCGCGGCCCTGGTCGACGCCCTCGACCTCACCACGGCCGAGGGTGCGCTCGTGCTGGGCCGCGACATGCGGACGACCAGCCCGGAGCTGTCGAAGGCCTTCGTCGCGGGAGCCCTGAGCCGTGGC
This sequence comes from uncultured Actinomycetota bacterium, assembly GCA_963797165.1. Lineage (GTDB taxonomy): Bacteria > Actinomycetota > Actinomycetes > Propionibacteriales > Propionibacteriaceae > Microlunatus. The sequence goes on along the minus strand of CAWCOM010000001.1, from coordinate 1,955,713 downwards.
GCCGACGTGATCGACATCGGCCTGGCCAGCACGGACGAGCTGTGGTTCGCCTCCGGTCATCTCGAGCGGCCGGGCGTGATGTTCACTGCCAGCCACAACCCGGGCCACTACAACGGGATCAAGTTCTGCCTGACCGGCGCCCGTCCGGTCTCCCCGGAGCTGCTCCGCGAACTCGCCGATCGAGCCACCCGACCGGCATCCGAAGCCGTCGAGCAGCCGGGCAGCTACAGCGAGCGGGACCTGCTGCCGGCGTACGCGGCCCACCTGCACTCCCTCGTTGACCTGTCCGGGATACGCCGGCTGAAGGTCGTTGCGGATGCGGGCAACGGCATGGCGGGGCACACCCTGCCGGCCGTGCTGGGCACCCAGAACCTGGAGATCATCGGGCTGTACACCGACCCCGACGGCACCTTTCCCAACCACGCGCCGAACCCGCTGGAGCCGGAGAATCTGGTCGATGCTCAGGCCGCGGTGCTCGAGCACGGTGCCGACCTCGCCCTCGTCTTCGACGGCGATGCCGACCGGTGCTTCATCATCGACGAGCGGGGGGAGGTGGTGAACCCGTCCACGGTGACGGCGATGATCGCCTACAACGAGCTCCGCCGCGAGCCGGGTGCGACCGTCGTGATCAACAAGATCACCTCGCGCGCGGTGGCCGAGATCGTGACCGACGCCGGTGGGCGGATCGAGATGACCAGGGTCGGCCACACGTTCGTCAAGGCCGCGATGGCGGAGCAGCAGGCCATCTTCGGCGGCGAGCACTCCGCGCACTACTACTTCCGTGACTTCTGGGGCGCAGACACCGGCATGCTGGCGGCGCTGCACGTGCTCGCTGTGGCCGGTGCGACCGATCGGCCGCTGTCGGAGCTGACCGCAGCGTTCACCCGGTACACGGCCTCCGGTGAGATCAACACCCTGGTCGAGGATCAGCGCGGCGTGATGGACGCGGTTGCCGCCGCGTTCGCGGGGCGCGGCGAGGCGGACTGGATGGACGGACTGACCATCACGGGCTCGGACTGGTGGGTGAACGTCCGTCCGAGCAATACCGAGCCGCTGCTCCGACTCAACGTGGAGGCCCGCGACGAGGCGCAGATGGCGTCGCTGCGCGACGACGCACTGGCCGTCATCCGCGGCTGAACTCGGACCCCGGTCTGGCGCCGCAGCCCCGACCCGAGAACAATCGACCTGATCGACTCGTACGACGAAACCAGCACGCCACGACCAAGGAGAGCCGCATGCCCGTCGACCTGGCCCCCGAGTTGCTCGAGATCCTGGCCTGTCCGAACTGCCACAGCGCCCTGGCCGTCGACGACGAACGGGACGAGCTGGTCTGTGTCGCCTCGGACTGCGGCCTGGCGTACCCGGTGGTCGACGGGATCCCGGTGATGCTGGTCGACGAGGCCCGGCGCCCTGGCATGCCGGGCGATGCGTCGGCCGACGCCGTCCCCTCCGACGACATCCCCTCCGACGACATCCCGTCCGACGACATCCCGTCCGACGACATCGACCTCTCTTCCGGCTCCGATAACGCCAGCTCCGACAGCGCCGATCCCGGTCCCGCCAGTCCGGGTTCCGCCAGCACCGGTCCTGCCACTTCGGGGCAGTGAGCGCGCGGCACGGCGCCATGTTCGACGACTCGTGGTTGGACGACCCGCAGGCCTGGCACGCCGCTGACGGCGTGCTCCGCAGACTTGCCGAGGCCGGTGCACGGCTGCGCCGTGAGACCGTCGACGCCCTGGATCCGATCCGTGGGCTGGTCGACCTGCCCCGCCCGCGCGCCGTGATCGCGTGCGGCTCCGAAGCACGTTTCATCAGGGCCATCCTCGAGCCGGTCTGCCCTGTTCCGTTCGTCGCCTGGCCCGCGCACGGCCTGCCGGGCTGGGTCGGCGCCCTCGACCTGGTGGTCGTGATGGCCAGCGACGCGGCGCCGCCGGGACTGATCGCGTCGGTCCACGAGGCCGTACGTCGGGGCGCCCTGCTGGTCATCGCCGCCCCGCGCCCGTCGCTGATCGCCGAGCATGCGGGCTCGTCATCGAGCGTTCTGTTGCCGACCGCGACCGGTGATCCGCTCGCGGCGGCCGTCGTGATGCTGTCGGCGTTGCACGAGATGCAGCTCGGCCCGGAGGTCCGACCCGACGCCGTGGCGGATGCGATGGACGTGGTGGCCGAGGACTGCTCGCCGTACGCCGATGTCTCGCTGAACCCCGCCAAGGACATCGCGCTGGGCCTGGCCGATGCTCAGCCCCTGGTCTGGGGAGGCTCGGTGCTCGCCGCGCGGGCCAGTCGCCGGGTCGCGGAGGCCCTGCGCGCCGCCACCGGTCGGGCCGCGCTCGCCGCCGATGCGGATGCCCTGGCACCGGTGATCGAGCTCGTCGCGCCCCGCGATCCGTTCGCCGACCCGTTCGTGGACGCCGGCTCGGCCGATCGCAGGCCCGGGCTGATCGTCCTCGACGACGGCAACAGCGCGGAGCTGGTGCGCGCGGCACAGGCGCGGCTGAAGGCGGCAGCGGAACGCAACGACGTACGCGTCTGCGTCATCGAGCACGCCTCCGGCTCCGACGTCGAGCGGTACGCGACGCTGCTCCAGACCGGCATGTTCGCCGCGGTGTACCTCGCCATCGGACTGGGCAAGTACGCCGACCTCGAGAACTGAACCGAAGGGAACCCGTGAGCACCGAAGGAGGCACCAGGGCGGTCGTCGCCGCCCTCACCGCCAACCTGTTCATCGCCGCGACGAAGTTCGGCGCCTGGGCCCTGACCGGGGCGTCGTCGATGCTGGCCGAGGCGATCCACTCGATGGCGGACTCTGGCAACCAGGCGCTGCTGCTGATCGGCGGGAAGCGGTCCAAGCGAGAGGCGGATGAAGAGCACCCGTTCGGATACGGCCGGGAACGCTACATCTTCGCCTTCATCGTCTCCATCGTCTTGTTCAGCGTCGGCGGTGTGTTCGCCCTGTACGAGGCGTATCACAAGTGGCACGAGATGGCCCTCGGTCACCCGGACACCCTGCTCGAGAGCCGCTGGTGGTGGGTACCGCTGGTGATCCTGACAGCCGCGATCGTCGCCGAGGGCATGTCGTTTCGGACCGCTATCCGCGAGTCGAACAAGACGCGGGGACGGCAGCGCTGGACGAAGTTCATCCGTTCGGCCAAGGCGCCCGAGCTCCCGGTGGTGCTGCTGGAGGACTTCGCGGCGCTGATCGGACTGGTCTTCGCCCTGTTCGGCGTCGGGATGACGCTGATCACCCACAACGGCCTGTTCGACGTGATCGGGACGGCGTTGATCGGCCTGCTGCTCGTGGCGGTGGCGGTGGCGCTGGCGATCGAGACGAAGAGCCTGCTGCTGGGCGAGTCGGCTTCGCCGGAGGCCCGGACCAGGATCGCCGAGGCGCTGACCGGTGTCGACGGGGTGGACAGGGTGATCCACATGAAGACGCTGCATCTCGGGCCGGAGGAGATCCTGGTCGCGGCCAAGATCGCCGTCCCCGCGGCCGAGACGGCGGCCGACGTCGCCGCGACCATCGACCGCGCCGAGATTGCCATCCGCGAGGCCGAGCCGATGGTCACCTCGCTCTACCTCGAGCCCGACATCTACCGTGCCGACTACACCCCGGCCTCCCGGCCCGAGGCCCCCGCCGCCCCCTCTCACTGACGTACGACGGCACCCCCGACTGCCCCGAAAAGTGGTCACCAACAACAGCGACACGCCGGTGAGACGTGGTGTTTGCGACCACTTTTCGGGGACATACGGTCCGCCGCGGCTGGTGGTGTTGGCCGCTGTCGGACGGAGCACCTAGGCTGCCCGGCATGGAGTTTCGCGTTGCCGACCTCGGTCTGGCTGAGTTCGGTCGTAAGGAAATCAGGCTCGCCGAGCACGAGATGCCCGGGCTGATCGCGATGCGGGAGCAGTTCGGTGAGGCCAAGCCGCTCGCTGGGGCGAGGATCGCCGGGTCGCTGCACATGACGGTGCAGACCGCGGTCCTGATCGAGACCCTCGTGGCGCTCGGCGCCGATGTGCGATGGGCCAGCTGCAACATCTTCTCGACCCAGGACCATGCGGCTGCGGCGGTCGTCGTCGGCCCGACCGGGTCGCCGGACGCACCCGACGGTGTACCCGTGTTCGCCTGGAAGGGCGAGTCGCTGGAGGAGTACTGGGAGTGCACCAGGGAGATCCTCGTCTGGCCCGAGGGTGAGCTGGCGAACATGATCCTCGACGATGGCGGCGATGCGACGCTGTTGGTGCACATGGGCGTCGAGGCCGAGAAGGCCGGCGAGGTGCGCGAGCCGACCGAGGAGGACTCGCACGAGGTGCAGGTCCTGCTGGCCACCATCAAGCAGTCGCTGGCCGACGCTGTCTCGTGGGTCAAGATCGCCAATGAGATCAAGGGTGTCACCGAGGAGACCACCACCGGTGTGCATCGGCTCTACGAGTCCTACAAGCGCGGCTCGCTGCTCTTCCCGGCGATCAACGTCAACGACTCGGTCACCAAGTCCAAGTTCGACAACAAGTACGGCGTCCGCCACTCGCTGATCGACGGCCTGAACCGTGCCACGGACGTCCTGATCGGCGGCAAGGTCGCCGTCGTCTGCGGGTACGGCGACGTCGGCAAGGGCTGTGCGGAGTCGCTGCGCGGCCAGGGCGCCCGGGTGATCGTGACCGAGATCGACCCGATCTGCGCGCTGCAGGCCGCGATGGACGGATTCCAGGTGACCACGCTGGAAGAGGCGTTGCCGATCGCCGACATCTATGTCACCGCGACCGGTAACAAGGACGTGATCACCGCCGACCAGATGAGCCGGATGAAGCACCAGGCGATCGTGTCCAACATCGGGCACTTCGACAACGAGATCGACATGGCCGGTCTCGAGCGTCACCCACGGGCGAGCAGGATCAACATCAAGCCGCAGGTCGACGAGTGGGTCTTCGACGCCGACAGTGCCGAACAGCGCTCGATCATCGTGCTCAGCGAGGGCCGGCTGATGAATCTCGGCAACGCGACCGGGCACCCGAGCTTCGTGATGAGCAACTCCTTCACCAACCAGGTGCTGGCCCAGATCGAGCTCTTCACCAAGCCGGCCGAGTACCCGACCGGCGTCTACACGTTGCCGAAGCACCTCGACGAGGCCGTCGCGCGACTCCACCTGGCCCCCCTCGGCGTTCAGCTCACCGAGCTGACGCCGAGTCAGGCCGACTACCTGGGCATCTCGGTCGACGGCCCGTACAAGTCCGACCAGTACCGCTACTGAGTTCTGTTCGCTCGCGCCCGGCGCTTCGAGCCCGGTCATCCGCAGCCACGGGTCGAAAGGCTTCTCGCCCCCGTAACGTGCATCTGTCAGGCTGGCGGCATCCTGACGCGCGCTTCGCGAGCGTCGGGTAGGCGCGCTCTGGTGTTTCGTGGCCGTCGAGCGGGCGATATGCCGATGGGAGTCTGAGGCCGATGCGGGTGGATCGCACGAGAGGTGACCGCGAAACACCAGGCTCGCAGCGCCGGGCGCGAGCGAAGTAGAGGGAGTGCGCATGACGATCAAGGTCGCGCTGGAGCACCGGACGACGTACCACTTCGATCGGTCCGTCGGCATCGGGCCACACATCGTCCGACTGCGCCCGGCGCCCCATGCCCGGACGCCCATCGAGTCCTACTCGCTGAGCGTCAGCCCGGCTGATCACTTCGTCAACTGGCAGCAGGATCCGTTCGGCAACTACCTCGCCCGGCTGGTGTTCCCGACCAAGTCGAACAGGCTCGAGATCACCGTCGGGCTGGTCGCGGACATGGGCGTGATCAATCCGTTCGACTTCTTCATCGAGGAGTACGCCGAGGGTTACCCCTTCACCTACCCCACCTCGCTCGCCGCCGACCTCGAGCCTTATCTCGCGACGGTCGAGGACACACCCGGTGCCGGCCCGGACCGGGTGCTCAGCGACTGGCTGGCCGCCATTCCGGTCCGGGACGGCATCTCGACCGTCGACTTCCTCGTCGAGCTCAACACCAAGGTCTACTCCGACGTGGGCTACTCGGTCCGGATGGAGCCGGGCGTCCAGTCGCCGTCCGCCACGCTGACCCGAGCGATCGGCTCCTGTCGAGACTCCGCCTGGCTGCTGGTCGCGGCGATGCGCCACTTCGGGCTGGCCGCGCGCTTCGTGTCCGGCTACCTCATCCAGCTCGCCTCCGACACCGAGTCACTCGACGGGCCGTCGGGGCCGAAGGAGGACTTCACCGATCTGCACGCCTGGGCCGAGGTCTTCATCCCGGGCGCCGGCTGGGTCGGTCTGGACCCGACCTCGGCGCTGTTCGCCGGCGAGGGCCACATTCCCCTGGCCGCCACGCCCCACCCGGCGAACGCCGCGCCGATCGCCGGCGCGACCGATCCGTGTCAGGTCACGTTCGACTTCGCCAACACCGTCACCCGGGTCCACGAGGACCCACGGGTCACCAAGCCGTACACGCCGCAGCAGGTCGACCATCTGCACGAGCTCGGCCGCAGCGTCGACATCCGGCTCGCCGCCGCCGGCATACCGCTCACGATGGGTGGCGAGCCGACCTTCGTCTCGGTCGACGACATGACGTCGGCGGAGTGGACGGTGGCCGCCGACGGCGCGCACAAGCGCGAGCTGGCGAACCGGCTGTCCGCCGCCCTGGCAGAGCGTTTCGCCACCGGTGGACTGGTCCAGCGCAGCCAGGGCAAGTGGTATCCGGGCGAGCCGCTGCCGCGCTGGCAGATCGGAATGCACTGGCGGACCGACGGCGAGCCGCTGTGGAACGATCCCGCGCTGTCCGCGGACCCGTTCGACCCCGAACAGGCTCGCGAGGACGCCGAGGCTCGCGCCGAGACCTACGCCAAGGGCGTCGCAACCGAGTTCGGGCTGCCCGAGGAGCAGTGCCTGCCCTGCTACGAGGACCCACTGGCCGCGCTGGCCGCCGAGCTTTCCCAGCCTGAGGGGCCGCGATCTGCCGAGCCCCGCGCGGGCGCGGACCTGGTGGCGGCGCTCGATGCGGCCGAGCAGCCAGTTGCGTGGGCACTTCCGCTGATCCCCGCCTGGTGGGGCGAGGGCTGGGCCAGCCCCGCCTGGCGGACCCGGCGCGGGCGCCTCGTCCTGATTCCCGGCGACTCACCGGCCGGCCAACGGCTCCCGCTGTCCTCGGTGGCCTGGAAGGACCCCGACTTCGGCGGCGAGGAGAGCATCAACGGCCGGCTCGAGGAGGGTCTGCCCGAGCCGGAATCGCCGCTCAGCGCGGTCGTCGTCGACCCGGACGAAGCGCCGACGCGGACGGCGCTGGTGGTGCAGGCGCGCGAGGGATACGTTCACATCTTCCTGCCGCCGCTGGAGAAGCTCGAGCAGTTCTGCCAGCTGATCCGACTGCTCGAGCGCGTCGCGCGCACCACTCAGACCGGGGTGATCCTCGAGGGCTACCCCCCGCCTGGTGACCCGCGGCTGCGGACGCTGATGGTCACCCCCGATCCCGGCGTGATCGAGGTCAACCTGCAGCCGACCTCGAGCTGGGACGAGCTGGCCGAGGTCACCACCGACCTGTACGACATCGCCCGTCGCTGCCGGCTCGGCACCGAGACGTTCGCGCTGGACGGCCGGCACAGCGGAACCGGCGGCGGGAACCACATCACCCTCGGCGGAGCCGAACCGAAGGTGTCGCCGATGCTGCGCCGCCCCGAGCTGCTGACCAGCATGGTCGGCTACTGGCAGCATCACCCCGCGCTGTCGTACCTGTTCTCCGGTCGGTTCATCGGGCCGACCAGCCAGGCACCCCGGGTGGACGAGGGTCGCCCGGAGACCCTGTACGAGCTCGAGATCGCGTTCGCCGAGATCGCCAAGCTGCCGGACAGCGAGCGGCGGCCGTGGATCGTGGACCGCGCGCTGCGGCACCTGCTCACCGACATCACCGGCAACACCCACCGGGCCGAGTTCTGCATCGACAAGCTGTACAGCCCCGACTCGCTGCGCGGCCGGCTCGGTCTGGTCGAGCTACGCGGGTTCGAGATGCCGCCCCACCCGGAGATGGGTCTGGTGCAGGCACTGCTGGTGCGCGCGCTGCTGCTCCGGTTCGCCGAAGACCCGTTCTCGGCACCGCTGGTCCGTTGGGGGACCGCGCTGCACGAGCGGTTCTTGCTGCCGCACTACTGCGCGGCCGACATCGCCGACGTCGTCGCGGACCTCCGGGCGCACGACATCGAGTTCGACCTGAGCTGGCTGGACCCGTACCTGGAGTTCCGCTTCCCGCCGATCGGTGCGACCCACGTCGCCAACTGCATGCTCGAGCTGCGGACCGCGATCGAGCCGTGGCACGTGCTGGGCGAGGAGGCCTCGGCCACCGGCACCGCCCGCTACGTGGACTCCTCGACAGAGCGGATCCAGCTGCGGGTCGTCGGGCTGGTTCCCGGCCGGCACGTGGTCACCTGCAACGGCGTGGCGGTACCGCTCCAGCCCACCGGAACGCCGGGGGAGTACGTCGCCGGTGTGCGCTATCGCGCCTGGAAGCCGTGGTCCGCGCTGCACCCGACGCTGGAGGTCGACTCACCGCTCACCTTCGAGCTGGTCGACGTCTCGAGCTCGGTCTCACTGGGCGGTGCGACGTATCACGTCAGCCATCCGGGCGGGCGTTCGTACGATCATCCGCCGGTGAATGCCAAGGAGGCGGAGGCCCGGCGTGCCCGCCGATTCGAGGCGATGGGGCACACTACCGGGGTGATCGACATCGACGCTCTCGAGTCACAGGCCGCCTGGCGGCGCCACGGGGCAGACGACTATCCGCTCACCCTCGATTTGCGTCGTCGCCTGCCGAAGAGCTGGGGCCGCTCGTGATGGCATCCCACCCTCCCGTGAAACTGGGCGCACAGTGCAACTCTGAAGCGTTCCACCGTGGAGTTTGCGCCCACTTTCCGCGTCGAGGACCGGCGCAAAGCCTGCGGGACGCCTGTTGACCGTCCTCGGTCGCTACCTCGCCAGCGCCAGCCAGTTCGACGAGCTCGAGCTGGCTCGGGACGGGGCGGCCTTCGGTGCGACGCCCGCCGCGCCGACCTTCGACGAGTTCGCCGCGCCGGACGGCTCGGTCCGGCGCGGCTGGGTGCCGTTGATGGGCCGGCTCGACGAGTTCACCGAGACCAACCTGCTGGGCGCGCAGCGGGAGGTGGCTCGGCTGCTCGAGGACGACGGGGTCACGTACGTCCCGAGCCCGATGTCGTCGATCTCCATCGCCGACGACGCCGACGTGATCGAGACCGCGCCGAGCCAGCCGATCGCCAGCGCCCGGCGCTGGCAGCTCGACCCGCTGCCGCTGATCCTCGACGATCGCGAGTGGGCTGCCCTCGAGCCGGCACTCGTCCAGCGGACCGAGCTACTCGACGCGATCCTCGCCGATCTGTACGGCGTCCAACGGCTGCTGTCCAGCCGGCACATCCCGGCCTCGGCGATCTTCGACCACCCGGAGTACCTGCGCCCGATGGTCGGAATCGATCCGAGCCTGCGCCAGCCGTTGTTCCTGGTGGCGGTCGATCTGGGCCGCGGCGCCGACGGCCAGTGGAAGGCGATCTCGGACCGCACTCAGGCCCCGTCAGGCGCCGGCTACGCGATGGCCAACCGTCGGGTGGTCTCGCGGGTGATCCCCGACATCTACCAGTCGGCCCACCTGCGTCGACTGACTCCGTTCTTCCAGACCATGCGGACGGCCGCACTCAACGCCGCACCACGGCAGGCGGAGAATCCGCGGGTGGTCGTGCTGAGTCCGGGCACCCATTCCGAAACCGCGTTCGACCAGGCGTTTCTCGCCTCCGTGCTCGGCTTCCCCCTGATCGAGGGCAGCGACCTGACCGTCCGCGAGGGCAAGGTCTGGATGCGGGTGCTCGGCAAGCTCGAACCCGTCGACGTGATCTTGCGCCGGGTCGACTCGTACTGGTGCGACCCGCTGGAGCTGCGACCAGGCTCTCGACTCGGTGTCGCCGGTCTGGCCGAGTGCGTCCGGCAGGGAACGGTCAGCGTGATCAACCCGCTCGGTTCGGGCCTGCTGGAGAACCCGGCGCTGATGCCGCTGCTGCCGGAGCTCTGTCAGCGACTGCTCGGCGAGGACTTGAAGCTGTCATCCGTCGACACCTGGTGGTGCGGGGACGACGTTGCTCGAGACCACGTGATCACCCATCTCGACGAGCTGGTCGTGCGACCGGTCAGCCGAGGCGGCGGCCGCAGCGTCCGGGGGTCGGCACTCACCGCCGCCCAGAAGCAGCGGCTGGTCGATCGGATCCGCGCGACGCCGCACCGTTTCGTCGGCCAGGAAGTGCTGGCCCTCTCGGCCGCTCCGACGTCCGAGCACGATCGCCTGGTCCGGCGGAGCGTGGTGCTGCGCTCGTTCACGGTCCGCAGCGGAGACTCGTACGCGACCATGTTCGGCGGCCTGGGCCGCGTCACCGGCGATGGCGACGAGTCCCGCGGCGTGCTGGTCACCGCTCCGGACGGGGGACTGTCCAAGGACGTGTGGGTGGTCAGCCCGACACCGATCGAGCAGCGGCGCGCGACGCAGCGGCTTCGGCAGATCGGCGAGCCGATCCTCGCTCACGCTTCCCCGCCGTCGGCCGCCATGGTGCCACGGGTGCTGTCGGACCTCTACTGGTTCGGCCGCTACGCCGAACGCGCCGAGGATCTGCTCCGGCTGGTGCTGGCCACCCGGACCGTCGCTCTCGACGCCGACGTCGACGTGGCCCAGGGCAGAGCGCTCGGCGCGCTGCTGCAAGCGATCACCCACGTCAGTACGGCGTACCCCGGCTTCCTCGACCCGAAGGCGACGATGATGCCGGAGCTCCGGGCGATGCTGCTCGACCGGCACCGGACGGGCACGGCGGCCCAGGCGATCGGGTCGCTCTCGCGGGCCGCGCAGGGAGTCCGTGACCAGCTGTCCGAGGACGTCTGGATGGTGCTGGCCGACGTGGACCGGGCGCTGGCCGCGCTGGCCGCCAACCCGTACGACCAGGGGCTCCAGCTCACCGATGCGGCCGAGCGGGTGCTCTCGGGACTGCTGGCGCTGGCCGGCATCGTCAGCGAGAACATGGTGCGCGACCCCGGCTGGTACATGTTGGACTCCGGCCGCGGTCTGGAGCGGGCGCTCCAGGTCCTGGGGCTGCTCCGGGTGACCGTCTGCATCGAGCAGGATTCCGACACCGAACGGATGGTCATGGAAGGGGTGCTGACCGGCACCGAGTCGATCGTCACCTTCCGTCGACGCTATCGGGGTCTGACCGGGATCGAGCCGCTGATCGAGCTGCTGGTGCTCGATCAGTTCAACCCGCGCTCGGTCGCCTATCAGCTCAAGCGGGTGCTGGCCGATCTCGAGGCAATGCCCGGCAGCGCCGGGTCGCGGCCAATGGATCTGGTGGGCGAGCTCGGGCACCGGCTGGCCGAGGTGGACCTGTCCGAGCTCGCCCTGACCGTCGGTGGCCGCCGGACGGCGCTCGAGGCATTCCTGGGTGACTGCCAGTCCCGGTTGCGCGAGCTGTCGGAGGCGATCCGGCGCGCCTACCAGCAGCCGCCGCCTCCGCAGCAGGCGATGTCGCAGTCCTGGACGAACGGGGCCTCGGCATGAGCACGTACCGGATCCAGCACACGACGACGTACACCTACGAGTCGGACGTGACCGGAAGCTACGGGCAGTTCCATCTGCGGCCGCGCGACCTGGACTGGCAGCACTGCCTGGACCACGAGGTGGTGGTCACCCCCGAGCCGGCCGACATGTTCCGGCACGAGGACGTGTACGGCAACACGAAGACGTACTACCACGTGCTCACTCCGCACAGCGAGCTCGTGATCACCGGCATCTCGACCGTGGAGATCTCCGACCGGTTGCTGGACCCCGACCGGTTGGCCCTGCCCTGGGAGTCGGCCCGCCCTGCCATGGCCATCGAGGCTCCCGACTCCTGGCGCGCCACAGACTTCACGTTCAGCTCGCCGATGATCGACGTTCCCGACGGCGTCAGCGCGTACGCCGCCGCGAGCTTCACGCCCGGCCGGGCGATCGGCGAGGCGGCGATCGACCTGATGCACCGGGTGCATGCCGACTTCACGTACAAGTCGGGCTCGACAACGGTGGCGACCCGGGTCAGCGACCTGCTGGAGCGCAAGATGGGGGTCTGCCAGGACTACGCGCACTTCACCGTCGCCTGCCTCCGAAGCCTTGGACTCGCCGGACGGTACGTCAGCGGCTACCTGGCCACTGTCACGCCGCCTGGTAAGGAACGGGTGGTCGGCGCCGACGCCAGCCACGCCTGGGTAGGAGTGTGGGTGCCCGGTGCCGGCTGGCTCTATCTCGACCCGACCAACAATCGTGTTACCGACGTCTCGCACGCCACCGTGGCCTTCGGCCGGGACTACAGCGACGTACCGCCGGTCAAGGGCGTGATCTTCACCGAGTCGAAGAAGTCCAAGCTGAAGGTCGGCGTGGACATGGCCCGCCTCTGACCGCTCGCTCGAAGCTCCCCCCGGACCTGCCATCGCTCGTCCGCACTTTCGCGCATCGTCGGCACACTTCGCGCATCGGCGGCACACTTCGCGCATCGGCGGCACACTTCGCGCATCGGCGCAGACGCGCCCAGAAGCCCGTCGGCGCGCGAAGTCGCGCCTGGCGTCCGGCCGGGTGTTTTGCGGTGAGTTGCAAGGCGTCGCCGACGACTCGGTCCAGTCGGCGACCGGGTGCCCTGGCAGGCTGGGCCAGGTGCGTTCGTTCAGCTGCCCATCCTGCGGCGCTCCGCTCTATTTCGAGAACTCGCTGTGTGTCACGTGTGGCTCTGCGGTGGCGTACGACCGCGACATCCGGGAGCTCGTCCTCGTCGAGGGCCGCGACGTCTGCGCCAACCTCGACCTCAACGGGTGCAACTGGCTGGCCGATCCGAGCTCGACCAGCGGCTTCTGCTTCAGCTGCCGACTGACCAGGACCCGTCCCGCCGATGCGGACCTGTCAGGACTCGCCGACTACTACGTGGCGGAGGCGGCCAAGCGGTGGCTGGTGTTCTCCCTCGACGAGCTGGGGCTCCCGGTGAAGGTCAGTGACGGCTACCTCGGGCTCGCGTTCGACCTGCTGTCCAGCGCGCAGTCCGCGGTGACGACCGGCTACTTCAACGGAGTCATCACGTTCGATCTGGCCGAGACGAACGACGCGCATCGCGAGCAGCTCCGGTTGAGCATGGCCGAGCCCTATCGCACGGTCCTCGGTCACTTCCGGCACGAGATCGGGCACTACTACTGCGAGCTGCTGGTGCTGACCGCGGGCAGGGGCGAGGAGTTCCGAGCGCTGTTCGGCGACGAGACCCGGTCGTACTCCGGAGCACTGGTCGAGCACTACTCCGGCGGACCTGGCAGCCGCTGGCCGGTCGACCTGATCAGCGGGTACGCGGCCATGCATCCGCTCGAGGACTTCGCCGAGACATTCGCCCACTTCCTGCACATCACCGACACTCTTCAGACCGCGGCCGCGTTCGGTCTCTCGGTCGGGTCGGCGAGGGCCGATCGCCCGGCGCGTTCAGATCGAACCTTCGCCGATGTGATCGCCGAAGACTGGCTGCCGCTCAGCCGGGCGCTCAACCAGATCAACAAGAGCCTGGGCAAGGGCGACCTCTATCCGTTTCTACTCACCGAGCCCGTGATCGCCAAGCTCGACTTTGTGGCCCGTGTGGTCGGCGAGGCCAGCACCTGATTTTCACCCGCCAGTCGCTGCCCAGGGCCGAATACTGACCTCGAGATCGTGACGAGCGTGCGGAAATCAGGGGAGCGCCTTCCGCACTGCTGCGATGAAGTCCTCAGGGTGCTCGACCATCATGCGGTAGGTGAACCTCAGCACGCGCCACTGCGCCTGGACGAGGGGCGTTCTGTCGCCGTCGATCCGACTCGAACACCTGCGGTCGTGCTCACTCGACCGTCGATCTCGATGGCCAGCTTGAGCCGCTCGAACGCGATATCGATGTAGTAGAGGTTGCCGTCCGGTTCCAGGAACGGCGCATTCGCTCTCCAGCCTGTGATCCCCTCTCGTCGCAGTAGACGATGACCGAGTCGCTCCGGATACGACCACGCATTGCTTCGAGAATCCAGGAACACCGCCCACCGTGCCGCGTTTCCGCTTCGATTGCGCGTGAGCTCGAGCGCCTCGCGCAGGCTCTGCAGGGTCACGACCCGCTTGCGCAAGCACGTCCAGCGCCTCGGTGTGATCCAGATTCGACAGGTCCAGCGCGCTCAGCGAGGAGCGCTGCCGTGTCCTCCCCGCATCAGCACCAGCTCCGGCGGGATCTCTCTTCGCTCCCACAGATCCCGCGTCGTCCGGCTCGCCGGTGTCGCGCAGTTGCCGTCACCACGCTCACCCGCGCCTCGGCCAGTGCGTCAGTCGCGCCGCCGCCGCGCCGGTGATCACCGCCTCCGGACACGCCCGCGCGATGGCCGCCATCAGCACGTGTGGTCGTGCGCCGCCTCCGGGGTCGTGTAGACCCCCCGCAACACAGCTGTCAGCTGCGGCACCGGACCTGCCAGTCGATGGCCTCTCCAGCTGGGATGTTCGCGTCGCAGGATCACTTCGTCGTCGGCGAGCACGCGGCGATTTGTTCACGGATGTCACACCTTGACACTCCGCATCCCGGCGTCTATCTATCACCCCCAGATCTGTGACAGCCTCCAACGGCCGAGCCTGTGATCACCGACCTTTCCTCACCTCGATCGCGAAATGGCGCGGATTTCGGGTGCTCGGCACCACTGGCGTGGGAAACCAGGTTCAGCCGCGAGGCACCACGAAGTCGAGCAGACTTGCCTCGCGGAGCTCTGCCCATCCGACGGTGACAGCGAACACCGCCAGCCCACTGGTGGGGAACTTGAGGCGCATCCGCCGTGCCGGCTCGGACGTGGACTCGACCCCGAGGCGCTCTGCCAGATCGGGAAGTCCCGGGCCGTGTCCGACCAGCATCAGGCTGCGCACGTCGTCCGGCACAGTGTGCACGAGCCGGAGCAGCTCGTAGGACGATGCGTCGTAGACGCGATCCTCGTAGCGCACCTCGGCAGCTCGGGCCCCGGCCCGCTCCGCCCGACGCCAGGTCTGACGCGTGCGCTCCGAGCTCGAGCACAGCACCAGATCGGGTCGGATCCGCCGTTCGGCAAGCACCCGACCGACGGCGGTCGCATCCCGTCGACCACGCTCGGCCAGCGGCCGCGCCTGGTCGTCGAGGTCCGGATCGTCCCAGGCCGACTTCGCGTGCCGGAGCAGGATCAGCGTCCGTCGTTCGCTCTTCATCGCCATCCGCTCGGCAGGTCCGCCGCAGTGGGCACCCACTGTCCGACCCGCAGCCGGTCCGTCTCGCGGCGCCGTCGCTCAGCGACCACGACCGCCAAGAACTCCTGCGGCTCGAGCAGCCGCGGTGGAGGCGGTGCGGTTCTGGCCGCGACCTGCCGAGCCAGCTCCGTGGCCAGCTGGGCGCGTGGATAACCGAGGAGGCGGGGAAACCGTTGAACGAGGTGCCGGCTTGCGGTCACCAGCTCGTCGGAGAGCCGGCTGAGCTCGAGTGACTCGGCCCAGCCGAACAGGTCCGGCGCGACCGCCGGTAGCGCAGGCGGTCGCTGTGGGGAGCGGCTGCGGATCACGATGGTGCCGGCGAGCAGGTCGCCGAACCGCTTACCGCGCGAGTTGACCGCGGCACAGACCAGTCCGCCGCAGAAGCCCGTCCAGATCGCGAAGTCCACGGCCCAGAAGGTCAGCCCGCGCAGCAGCGCCTGACGGAACCGGACCGCCCCGCCGTCGTCGCGGACAGCGCGCAGGCCTAGTGCGTACGAGCCGACGGTCCGACCGCGGGTCAGCGTCTCCATCGCGATCGGGTACCCGAACATCACGATCAGGGCTCCCGCGATGGTGACGGCATCCTGCCGGGCTTGCGAGCCGCCCACCTGCGAGACGACGTAACCCCAGAGGTAGATCGCACCGAACGTGATCGCGACGTCGATCATCGCACTCAGCATCCGGGTCGGCACCCGGGCCGGGCGGAGGTCGAGCAGGACCGCATCCCCGGTCACCAACTGGCTCATCACGTGCACCCTAACGGCCGGACGGCTCCTCCGACACCCCTTAACCACGTGCTTCCCTGCCCTCACCGGCTCTGACCCCGGCACGCTTCTGCGGCGAAAACGGCGTGCAACCCCGTCACCACTAGGGTGTGGCCCGTGGACCTGGATTCGTACGTCCTCCAGCACGGTCGGCAGTGGGACCGGCTCGCCGAGCTGACCGCCCAGCGGCGCACGATGACCGGTGCCGAGGCCGACGAGCTGATCGATCTCTATCCGCGGGTGTCGACCCACCTCTCGGTCGTCCGCAGCACAGCGGCCGATCCGGTGCTGGAGGCCCGGCTCTCTGGTCTGGTCGCGTCCGCCCGATCGCTCATCACCGGCGTCAACGTGCCGGTCTGGCAGACCATCGGCCGGTTCTTCACCGCAACGTTTCCAGCGGCCGTCTATCGGGCCCGCGCCTGGTGGATCACCGTCGGTCTGGTATCGGTGGCCACCGTCGCGCTGATCACCTGGCGGGTGGTCACCGTGCCAGGACTGGCCGACTCGCTGTTGTCGTCGGAGCAGGCCCAGCAACTGGTCGATCACGACTTCGCCAAGTACTACTCGGAGAATCCCGCTGCCGACTTCGCGTTCCAGGTCTGGCTCAACAACGCCAGGGTGACCGCCGTCTGTCTCGTCCTCGGGGTGCTGATCGTCCCCGTCGTGGTCGTGCTCTGGGTCAATCTGGCGAACCTCGGCCTGATCGCGGGAGTGATGATCGGTGCCGGCCGTGCCGATGTGTTCTACGGGCTGCTGCTCCCACACGGCCTGCTCGAGCTCACGATCATCTTCGTCGCGGCCGGCGCCGGACTGCGGCTCGGCTGGAGCTGGATCGCACCCGGGCCCAGGACACGAGCCAGCGCCCTGGCGACCGAGGGCCGTGCGGCCGGCGCGATGGCGCTCGGCCTCGGTGTGTGGCTACTGGTCTCGGGCTTGTCGAGGGGTTCGTCACGCCGTCGCGGCTCTCCGCCCCCGAACGTCTGGCCATCGGTGCGACGGTGTGGGTCGCCTTTTTGGCCTACGTCTTCACGCTCGGCAGACGGGCCGTGAAAGCCGGAGAGACGGGCGACCTGGATCCCGCGGAGCTCGAGGCGACCGTGCCCCAGGAAGTCGCCTGAGCCGAGCAGAAACCGGTCAGTCGTCGTCGCCACCGCCTTGCGGCAGCCCGTCCCAGATCTCTTTGCACTCGGGGCAGACGGGGAACCGCTCGGGATCGCGGCTGGGCACCCAGACCTTGCCGCACAGTGCGACCACCGGCGTACCCATCACCATCGCCTCGGTGAGCTTGTCCCGCGGCACGTAGTGGGAGAAGCGTTCGTGATCACCCTCCTCGACGGAGTAGTCCGGGCGCGTCTCGGTGCGCTCGTCGACGATGGTCTTCGCTCCGGGGCTCGTCTGCTGGCTCACGTGGGTCAGTCTAGACAGCCTCGCCAGCAGGGCAACGGGGTCGCGCAGCCGGATCTCACGGGAATCCCGCTTGACCTGAACCCCACTCGAAGTGGTGAACTTGCCGAACATGACAACGCCCACCACCGATACGAGCGCAGAGTCGCCGCGTGCCGCCGGACAGCGCCGGGTGCCGGCGTGTCGCAACGGCGGCTCGTCGTGGGCCTCTGTGTCACCATCGTGGCCATCGCGTTCGAGTCGATCGCCGTGGCGACGGCCATGCCGATCGCGGCGCAGGACCTGAACGGGCTGCCCTACTACGCCTGGTCCTTCTCACTGTTCCTGATCGGCATGTTGCTCGCGACCGTGGTGTCGGGGCGGCTGTGCGACCGGATCGGGCCGGCCAAGCCGCTGCTGGTCGGCCTGGTCGTCTTCGCGGGCGGACTGGTGCTGGCCGGCACAGCTGGCACCATGATTCAGCTGGTCGGTGGTCGTCTGGTCCAGGGTCTCGGCGGTGGTGTGATCAACACGGCGATCTTCGTCTGTGTCGCGCTGATCTTCGCGCCGGGCCAGCGGCCGCGGGTGTTCACCTACATCTCGACGGCCTGGGTGGTGCCGTCCTTCGTCGGCCCGCCGATCTCGGCCTGGCTGACCCACAACCTGAGCTGGCACTGGGTGTTCTTCGCCGTGCTGCCGCTGGTCGTGGTGGGCGGCGCCATGCTCGCGCCGTCGCTGCTGCAGCTGATCCGCACGCATCGGCCGCCCGCGGCGTCGGACGGTCAAGCCGCAGTCCATCCTGGCCGCCGGCCTGGTGGCGATCGGGGCCGCTGCCCTCCAGGCCGCCGGTCAGCGCCTCGATCTGATCGCCGTCGCTCTGGCGGTCGGCGGGATCGCGGCCCTGCTGGTCGGCCTGCCGCGGCTGATGCCGGCGGGCTTTCTTCGGCTTCGGCGCGGGCTGCCGGCTGTGATCCTGGTCCGGGGGCTGCTGCCTGGCGCCTTCTTCGGCGGCGAGGCCTTCGTCCCGCTGATGCTGGTCGAGGAACGCGGCATCGCCCTGGTGCTCGCCGGCGCCGCCCTGACGGTCGGCGCCATCGGTTGGACCACCGGCTCCTGGCTCCAGTCCCAGACCTGGCTGCGGGTACGTCGTGATCGGCTGATCAGCCTTGGCTGTGCGTCGGTGGCGCTCGGCCTGGCGATCGTGGCGCTCACCGCGCTTTTCCCGGGCATCTGGTTCGGCATCGTCGGGCTCGGCTGGATCTTCTCCGGACTGGGCATGGGGCTGGCCGTCTCCAGTACGTCCGTTGCGGTCATGTCGTTGTCCCCCGAAGGGGAGCAGGGCCGCAACGCCTCCTCCCTGAATCTGTTCGATGCACTCGGTTCGGGGATCTTCGTCGGTCTGGCCGGCACGCTGTTCGCCGCGCTGCATCCCACCGGCAACATGCCGCTGACGTTCGGCGCGCTGCTGCTCAGCATGGCGGCCGTCGGCGTACTGGCCGTCCTCGCATCGCTCCGGATCGGTGTGATCCGATCGACCGACGACTAGTCACCTCCCCTCGAAACCGGTTCCTTTCCCCGAAACTGGTCGCCAACAACACCGACACGCCGATGAGAAGTGTTGTTCGTGCCCACTTTCGGGGGACGGGACTACCGGAGCAGTACGACGGTGATCAGCAGCGACAGCGCGAACAGGGCCGCACAGGCGAGCACGACCATCGCGATGAAGGCCGCTCTCGAGCGTCGGGGACGCTCGCCGGATCCCGTCCCGGCGGAGCGGCTGCGGCTGCAGGCTGTTCATCGGCTGTGCGGCCGGCTGTTCATCGGCGGTGGCGGCATGTTGTTCACCGGCTGTGGCGGCAGACTGCTCATCGGTGACGGCGAGGAGGATGTCGGGAAGCCAGAGCTCTCCGGAGCGCGGACTCATCGTCCCCGGAGAACCCGGGGTAGCGGGGTACGGACCAGGCGACGCTACGCCCGACCGCCCGACCGGCCCCGGCTCCGGCTGCCGTGGTTCCGCCGGCGTGATGACGGTTCGCGTCTCCGAAGGCGGCGCGGCGATGCCCTGACTCCGCTCCATCTCCGTCGCGACGACGTCCAGGGCGTCCGCCAGGATGGCGGCGGTCGGCGGGCGGCGGTCGACCCGGTAGGCCAGCCCGGCCGCCAGCACGGTGTCCAGGCTGGCCGGCGCACCGATCTCGGCAGCCAGTGGGGGCGGGTTCAGGTTCGGGTCGCGGCTGATGATGTCTGTGACGTTCCGCACGACGAACGGTGGTCGCCGGGCGAGCATCGCATAGCTGACCGCGGCCAGCGAGTAGACGTCGACCCGACCGTCGAGGGCACCGCCGGTGGCCTGCTCCGGGGACATGAAGGCCGGCGTCCCCGCGGTCATCGTCATCTCGCTGGTCTCGGCCATCGCCTTGGCGACGCCGAGATCGGCCAGCACGACCTGCGGGTGAGAGTCCGGGCTGCGCTGGATCAGCAGGTTTCCCGGCGTCACGTCGCGATGCAGGACATGGTGAGCGTGCAGCACGTCGATGGCCCGACAGGCCTCAGCGCACAGCCGAAGCGCCACCGTCGGCGCGACGCCGGTCTTGCGCAGATCCTCCAGCGACCCACCGTTGACGAAGTCCATCACGAAGTACGGGCGCCCGTCCGGCATCGCCCCGATGTCGTACACGGAGACGATCCGGGGATCGCGGATCCGCCGCAGGATCCGCGCCTCACCCAGGAAGCGGTTGCGGACGTCGGCGTTGTCCGACCAGTTCTCCGCCAGCACCTTGACCGCCACCGGAACGTCGAGGTCGTCGTCGTGACCGAGCCAGACGGTGGCGAACGAGCCCGCGCCGAGACGGCGTTCGAGGCGATAGCGTCCGATGGTGTCCATGGGTGAGCGTCATTCTCGCCCAGAATCGGGCTCAGGTGGATCGGCCACGTCGACCACCAGGGCAAGATGATCCGACACGCCCAGCCTGACCGCTCGGCTGGCGAGCACGTCCCCCCACCGACCGCGGGCGAGGATGTGGTCCAGCTGGACGCGCGGGGAGCGCCCCGGGAACGTCCGATGGGCGGCCAGGCTCCGATAGCCGGTGATCGCACCGGGTTGCGAACCGAACATGTTCAGGTCGCCCATCAAGGCCAGCGGCCCGTCGAACCCGGCCAGATCGTCCCGCAGCCTCCGCAGCTGTCGCCGGCCCCAGCCAGGGACGTACGTCAAATGCGTGTTGACCACCACCCTCGGTCCCCACGGCGTGTCCAGGTGGGCGACGATGGCGACCCGCGGCTCCTCGCGGATCATGATGCCCTTGCCGACGCCGGGCAGCGGCAGCGCGAACCCGGCCCCGATCCACGGCAGCTGCAGGACGTCCCAGCGGGTCACCGGATAGCGGGAGAGCAGCGCGACGCCGAAGCTGGCCCGGTCGGGGGCGGCCGCCAGCGCCGGGACCCACAGCCCGCCCGGCGTGCCGAGCAGACACGGCTCGTACCGATACGCAACCGCGCCCATCGCCTCGGCCGCCACCGCCGTCAGATCGGATCGTCCCGAGCGATCCTGTGCCCGGTCGACCTCCTGAAGGCCGAGCACGTCCGGGTCCAGCTCGGCGACGGCCTGGGCCAGCCGTGCCGGGTCGATGACGCCGTCTGCCGGCGAGCGGCCGTGCAGGATGTTGTACGTCGCCAGCCGCATCAGGGCCCCTGCGCCGGCGCTGGGTCCTCGGCCTGGGGCGCTTCGACGGGCTCAGCGCGCGTAGATGCGCCCCGAGCTTGTCGAAGGCACTCAGCTCACCGCAGCCATCAGTCGCTCCAAGGTCGCCCGCGAGCCGCGCTCGTACAGCGACGAGAGCGTGTCCAGGTACGCGGTGACGAACGGCTCGTGATCGATCAGGTCGCCGAACAGCTCGCGGTCCCGGACGAACGCCAGCGGGTCGGCCCGCTGCTGTCGAGCCCGCTCGGTGAGGTGTCGGCCAGCCGGTCGACGACCTCGATCGGCTCGCCCTGCTCGTCCACGCCCTCGGCGTAGCGGGCCCAGCTCGCCACGACGGCGCTCGCCGAGTCGCACGTCCCGCCCGGCGGCCAGGTTCTCCCGGATCACCGGCAGCACCCACTTGGGGATCCGGTCCGAGCTCTCCGCGCACAGCCGCGCGACGGTGTCCCGCACGTGGGAGTTGGAGAACCGCTCGATCAGCTGCGCCGGTAGGCGGCCAGGTCGATCCCGGGCACCGGCGCCAGCGTCGGGCTGCCCTCACGTTCCATGTAGGCCAGCAGGAAGTCGGCGAACAGCTGGTCCTGGGCGACCTCGTGCACCAGCCGGTAGCCCGCCAGGTAGCCGAAGTAGCACAGCGCCTGGTGGCTGGCGTTCAGCAGCCGGAGCTTCATCAGCTCGTACGGCGTCACGTCCTCGACGACCTGCACGCCTACCTCCTCCACCGCCGGCCGACCCAGGCTGAAGTCGTCCTCCAGCACCCACTGGGTGAACGGCTCGCAGACCACCGGCCAGCCGTCGTCGATGCCGAACCGCTCGGCGACCGCCGCCCGGTCCTCGTCGGTGGTCACCGGCGTGATCCGGTCCACCATCGAGTTCGGGAAGCGCACGTTCGCGGCCATCCACTCGCCGAGCTCGGGATCGCGCAGCCGCGCGAAAGCGGTGAACATCTTGGCCGCGACGTGACCGTTGCCCTGGATGTTGTCGCAGGACATCACGGTGAACGGCTCGAGCCCGCGGGAGCGCCGCCGGCGCAGCGCCTCGGTGACCAGCCCGAACGTCGTCCGCGGGGTCGCGCCCGGCTCGAGGTCGGCAGCACCGCGGGGTTGGTCGCGTCGAACTCGCCGGTGACCGGGTGCACGTTGTAGCCGCCCTCGGTGACGGTCAGCGAGACGATCCTGGTCGCTCCGACGCCATCTGCTCGATCACCGCCTCGGGGTCGTCCGGAGCGTAGCAGGTAGTCCACGATCGAGCCGATCACTCGCGGCTCCCAGGTGCCGTCGGAGTCCTTGAGCACCAGCGTGTAGAGGCCGTCCTGGGTCTTCAGCGCATCCCGCATCCGGGCGTCGCCGGGCATCACGCCGACCCCGCAGATCGCCCAGTCGTAGGCGTCCTCGTCGCCGCTGTTCAGCAGGGCGTCGACGTACATCGCCTGGTGTGCGCGGTGGAAGCCGCCGACCCCGATATGCACGATCCCGGCCGCAGTCGGGACCGGTCGTACGTCGGCGTCGCGATCTCGACGTCGGCCAGCGTCTGGTTGTTCAGCACGGTCATCGGGAGCTCCTCAGGGGGGTCGACGTCGTGACGGTCAGCCTCATGACAGGTCCGCCTCACCACAAGATCGGCTCGGTACGGGTCGGCCTCAGTACGGGGTCGGGATGTAACGCTTCGGATGCTCAGGCTCTCCGATAGCTCGCCCTTGGCCTTGTCTGCGAGGAAGCTTGACCTCGCTCTCGGGCAACGGCTCGTACGGGATCTGGCTCAGGAGATGGCTGATGATGTTCAGCCGGGCACGCTTCTTGTCATCGGTGTGCGCAACGTGCCACGGCGAGGCGTCGGTGTCGGTCGCCGCGAACATGTCGTCTCGGGCACGCGAGTAGTCATACCAGCGGCTGTATGACTTCAGATCCATGTCCGAGAGCTTCCAGATCTTCCGCGGGTCGTTGATCCGACCCTTCAGCCGGCGCGTCTGCTCATCGGGACTCACCTCGAGCCAGTACTTGATCAACATGATCCCGGAGTCGATCATCGCCTCTCCAGGAGCGGCACGACTTCGCAGGAACGCTGTCGACCTCCTCGGCGTACAGAAACCCATCACCCGCTCCACACCCGCACGGTTGTACCAGCTGCGGTCGAAGATGACCACCTCGCCCGCCGACGGGAAGTGCGCGACGTAGCGCTGCATGTACATCTGCGACCGTTCCTTCGCGCTCGTCGGCGCCGGCAGCGCGGCGACCCGGAACACGCGCGGGCTCACCCGCTCGGTGATCCGCTTGATCGTGCCGCCCTTTCCGGCGCGTGTCACGGCCCTCGAACACTATGCAGATCTTGGCGCCAGAGGACTTCACCCACTCCTGCATGGTCACGAGCTCGCCTTGCAGGCGTTCCATCTCGGCCTCGTACGCCTTCGTCTTCATCTTGGGCGGCGGATCCTCGGCCGATCCGCCGGCGTCGCGGCGAAGGTCGCGATCTCCGACTGCTGGCGCTGCTTGGATCTCTTATTCTCGGCCACTGGACCAATCTCTCACGTGCCCTCGACGTCGATCTTTCCGTGTACAACGCCGTTGCCCAGCGCGGGGCCTCAGGCGCGCGCCAGGATTTGTTCGGCGGTGAGCGGATCGGTCACCAGCTGATTGAAGTAGCCAGCTCTCGCTCCGACGATGATCGGCACGACCTTTTCCGCTCCGGAGGCGACAGCGATCACCACCGGGACCTGACGCAGGTCCGCCAGCTCGAGGGCGATGAGACGGTCGCTGCCAGGGAACTCGACCGGCTCCCCATGCCGATCGAAGAACCGCCCACAGACGTCGCCGACCGCATCCCAGAGCTGCTCGGCATCCGTCGGCACGTACTGCGGCACCCGAGCGCGGAGCACCGGCGCCGCGCCAACTCCGGTCAGGACCGCCTTGGCTTGTGGCCAGAGGCGGAGGACACGCTGGATGGTCGGGTCGCGGCGCAGCGTGCGGTACAAGCTCGGCCCGGGCAGCGCGGGAGCGAACAGATACAGAGCGCGGCCGCCGATGCCGGTCGCGATCAGCCGGCTGATCTCGTTGGTCTGGAACCAGTCCTCGGGCTGGTCGATGCCGCCGACGGTCGGCGCCACGACCACGCCCGGCAGCTGGGGCAGCCGGGTGCGTGCCACTTCATACACGGTGCGGCCCGACGACACCAGCAAGACGTCGCCGTGCGCCAGTCCGGCCGCCTCCAGGGCGCGGCCGACGGCGGGCCCCAGCAGCGGACCCAGACCGAGCGGACTGCCGGCCGTCTCGCCCGCCGGCGCGGCCGTCAGGAAGACACGTTTCAACTCCAGCACGCGCTCCACTTGCCTTCGGAGCTCGTCGTCGGCCGGCGGGGCCGGTTCGGTCACCGTGATCTTGACGATGCCCTGACGACGCGCCTCGGACAGCAACCGCGAAACGGTCGGCCGACTGACCCCCAGGTGTGAGGCGATCTCGGCCTGGGTAGCTTCGTTCTGGTAGTACATCCTGGCCGCGGCGTACAGCAGCGGAGGAGTCCACGGACCAGCGACCTCCGCCGTCCTCGAGCCGCCGGTCGCTCTCGAGGAGGGAGTCTCCGCCATCGTGACTACCTCCGCTCTGTCATCTGTTCACGAACCGGCATGCACTGAACCGACGTTCTGGACGCTCGTGCGCAGCCCCCGCTAGGGTTGCGACGACACTACCTTTTCTTGGAGGCGTTACCCATGTCCACTACTGGCGCAGATCTTCCCGACACGATGCAGGCAGTGATCTGCCACGGTCCCGAGAACTATGTCCTGGAAGAGGTTCCGGTGCCTACAGTCGGACGCGGCGAGGCGCTGGTGAAGGTCGAGGCGGTCGGCATCTGTGCCAGCGATCTGAAGTGCTACCACGGGGCCGCGAAGTTCTGGGGGGATGCGAATCGCCCGGCCTGGGCGGAGACCGAGGTGATCCCAGGCCACGAGTTCGTCGGAACGATTGTTCAGCTCGACGATGAGGCCGCCGAGCGCTGGGGCGTCACGGTCGGCGACCGGGTGACCAGCGAGCAGATCGTGCCGTGCTGGAAGTGTCGCTACTGTCTGCGCGGGCAGTACCACATGTGTGCCCCGCACGATCTCTACGGTTTCAAGCGGCGTACGCCCGGTGCGATGGCCAGCTACATGGTCTACTCCGGCGACGCCTTGGTGCACAAGATCAGCGCGGATCTGCCGCCCGCCCATGCGGCGTTCGTGGAACCGCTATCGTGCGCGCTGCACGCCGTCGAGCGGGCGAACCTGACCTTCGACGACGTGGTCGTGGTGGCCGGCTGTGGGCCGATCGGGCTGGGCATGATCGCGGGCTCGCGGGCCAAGTACCCGGCCAAGATCGTCGCCTTGGACATGGCACCGGACAAGCTGAAACTCGCGCTGGAGTGCGGTGCCGACGTGGCGATCAACATCGGCGAAGAGGACGCCGTCGCGGCCGTCAAGGACATGACCGGCGGCTACGGAGCCGATGTCTACCTGGAGGGCACCGGCCACCCTTCAGCGGTCGCTCAAGGTCTGAACATCCTGCGCAAGCTCGGCACCTACGTCGAGTACAGCGTGTTCGGCAGTGATGTCAGCGTCGACTGGTCGATCATCAGCGATGACAAGGAGCTCGACGTGCTCGGTGCACACCTCGGTCCGCACACCTGGCCGGCGGCGGTCCGGATGCTGGAGTCGGGGATTCTCCCGATGGACAAGATCTGCACCCACCAGCTTCCGCTCGCCGAGTTCCAGAAGGGTTTGGACCTGGTCGCCAGCGGGAAGGAGTCGGTCAAGGTGTCGCTCATTCCCTGATCGACTCCCGGACGATGTGAACCCAACATCCGATCTCTAGCCCCCCGAGACGATCTGATGCAGCTGACGAACGAACCGGTCTGGATCGGCACGAGCTGGAAGATGAACAAGACGCTGGCCGAGGCCGGCGCGTTCGTCGACGCGCTCGCGTCGGTGCAGATCCCGGCGGGGGTCCAGCCCTTCGTGCTGCCCCCGCACACGGCGCTGGCCGCGGTACGGGCGCGACTCGCCGCCGACTCGCCCGTCCTGCTGGGCGCACAGAACGCGCACTGGGCTCCGGAGGGGGCGTGGACGGGCGAGATCTCGATGCGGATGGCGGCCGACGCCGGGGCGACGCTGGTCGAGATCGGTCATTCCGAGCGCCGCGAGCACTTCGCGGAGACCGACGACACCGTTGCCGCCAAGACCGCGGCCGCGATCCAGCACGGTCTGACGCCTCTGATCTGCGTCGGTGAGCCGCTGGCGGTGCGAGACGCCGGGGAGGCCGAGCCCTTCATCGCCGCGCAGGTCCGAGCCGCCCTGTCCCGGGTGTCTCCGGGCGAGATCGGGGGCTGCCTCGTCGCGTACGAGCCGATCTGGGCAATCGGCGAGTCCGGTCGGCCGGCAACCGAAGTCGAGATCGCACCGGTGATGGCCGCCATCTCGACGACCGCGGCCGACCTCGCCGACGGCGGGAGGCTGCGCGCCCTGCTCTACGGCGGCAGCGTGAATCTCGACAACGCCGCAGCGCTGCTCGGCGATCCACACGCGGACGGATTGTTCGTGGGCCGGGCGGCGTGGCAGCCGGACGGCTTCATCCGGCTGCTCGAGATCGCTGTTCGACACGTCGATGGGGACGATTCCAGCTCAATCTAACAAAACTATCCGACAAAGTTTCAGAAAGACTTGCAAAGTTGAGCCGACGGACTGTAGTTTTCAGTCGTCCGGTCAACCGGAGCGACACGTGCAGCGGTGCCGTGTCGGAAGCGTGAGGAGCGTTGATGCAAAGTCCGCATCGCAAGAAGACTCGCAATCGCCTGATCGGCGCTGGAGCGGTCCTGGTCCTCTTGGTGGCCATGATCCTCAGCACCAAGTTCCTCACTCCCCAGGAGCTGGCGGAGGCGCTGCCCAAGCCGTTCGAGCCGGCTGCCGTGGCCAAGGAGCTGTACGGCAGGGCCGAGTCGCAGGTGGCCTCGAAGGCCAGTCCCCTCGGCGATGTCATCACCGCCGTGCAGACCGATCCCAAGGCAGCGGCAGAGAAGTACGGTGCCGTCGCGCCCAACGAGTCGACCTGGGTCTACGCCGTCCGAGGCACGGGTGTCGTCACGGAGGCAACCGACCAGGCCATCCGGTTGAAGATCCCGGGTGTGCCAGAGGAGACCACGGTGATCGTGCCGCTGGACACCGCGATCCAGGGCACGGTCGTCCGCGACGGGATGGGATTCAAGTTCGCGGACGCCCCTGGCCAGACGGACTACCAGTACGTCGGGGACGAGCTGAAGAAGCTCATGCAAGCCGCGATGCAGGAGCAGGCATCCGGTGCCACCAAGGGCAAGCAGGTCCAGGTCATCGGGATGATCGCGGTGCAGAACAACGGCGCCCCGCAGCCGAAGGCCAAACCTGTCAACGTCCAGCCGATCAAGATCGAGGTCGGCTGATGACGTCGGACGTCCTGGACGAGGCCCCGGCGACCCCCTCCGACGCCGACGGCGAGGTGGTCCTCCGCGCGGTGGACATCAGCAAGACGTACGGCGTCACCAAGGCGCTGAAGGGCGTCAACTTCGACGTCCGCAAGGGCAAGGTCACCGTGCTGTTCGGTGAGAACGGGGCCGGCAAGTCCACTCTGATGAAAATTCTCTCCGGGGTGACGCCACCGACCGACGGGCACCTGGAGCTGGATGGACAAAGGGTCGAGCTCGGCTCGACCACCCAGGCCGTCGACCTCGGCATCTCGATCATTCACCAGGAGCTGAACCTCGCCCCGAACCTCAGCGTCAGGGACAACATCTTCCTGGGTCGCGAGCTGCGTAGGCGGACCGGCGCGATCGACTATGCGGCCGAACGGAAGATCGCTCAGCAGCTCATGCAGCGCCTGGAGGAACAGATCCCGGCCGGCACGCTCGTCCAAGACCTGCGGGTCGGTCAGCAGCAGATCATCGAGATCGCGCGTGCACTGGCGACGGACTGCCGCATCCTGATCATGGACGAGCCCACGTCGGCCCTGAGCGCCAGCGAGGTCGAGGTGCTGTTCAAGGTGATCCGCGACCTCACCGCAAACGGGGTTGCGATCGTCTACATCTCCCACCATCTCGAGGAGGCGATCGAGATCGCCGACTACGCCGTGGTGTTCCGCGACGGTGAGCTGGTGGCGACCGAGGAAGCAGCGAACATCGATCTGCCGTGGGTCGTGCGCCAGATGGTCGGCCGTGAGGCGGACTACGACTTCCGAGACGAGCCCCGCGAGTACGGCGACGTCGCCTTGTCGATCCAGGGCGTGACAGTGGCCGACCTGGACAGCGGCCGGGTCACGGTGAACAACGTGTCGCTCGACGTACGGGAGGGCGAGATCGTCTGCCTCTACGGCCTGATGGGTGCTGGCCGTACTGAGCTGATGGAGGCACTGGCCGGTCGCGACGCGCTGTCGGGCGGACGGGTCCTGCTGGTCGGCGACGACGTCGCCGACCTCGACATCGAGCAGCGCATCTCGGCCGGGATGGGACTCGTGCCCGAGGACCGGCAGCGCGACGGTCTGGTGCAGATGCTGTCGGTCGGTAAGAACCTTTCGCTGGCCAGCCTCAAGGCCTTTGTCAAGCGCGGATTCATCAACAAGAAGCTGGAGCAGCAGAAGATCGACGCGATGGTCACGGACGTGAAGGTGAAGACGGCCAGCTCGAACGCGCTGATCACCTCACTGTCCGGCGGCAACCAGCAGAAGGTCGTGATCGGCAAGATGCTGCTCACCGACCCCAAGGTGATGCTGCTCGACGAGCCGACTCGAGGCATCGACGTCGGAGCCAAAGGCGAGATCTTCTCGCTGCTGTTTCGGGAGGCTCGGCGTGGACTCGCCGTCCTCTATGTCACCTCTGAGGTGGGCGAAGCGCTCACCGCGTCCCATCGGATCCTGGTGATGAGCAAAGGCCGCATCGTGGGCGAGTTCGATCCCCGCACCTGCACCCGCGACGAGATCATGACGGCGTCCGGCGAGCACGAGTCTGATGACGAGCACGAGAACGGAGACCACGCATGAGCACGACCGCCACGACAGTGTCGTCGAACCAGGGGCCGAGTGGCGCCGGACCGGCCGCGCAGGACAAGCCGAAGGGGCGCTCGATCAATCTGAACGCGGTCCTGATGGAGGGCCGCGCGCTGATCGCCCTGGTGATCATCATCATCATCTTCGCCGCACTCAGCGACAACTACCTCACTGCCGGCAACCTGACCACGATCACGAAGCAGGTGGCTTTCAACGCGATCATCGCGCTGGGCATGCTGATGGTGATCCTGAACGGCGGTATCGACCTCTCCGTTGGCTCCATCGTCGGGATGACGGCAGCGGTGGCCGGCAACCTGTTCCGGGGGGTGAACCTCCCGCTCAGCGACGTGATCATGTTCCCGAGCGTCTGGGTGATCGTCGTGGTCTCGGTAGCTATCGGGATGCTGGTCGGGTGGATCAACGGGTTGCTGATATCGCGACTCAACCTGGCTCCGTTCATCGTCACTCTCGGCATGCTCTATGTGGCCCGCGGTCTGACCGAGGTCATGTTGAACGGCCAGAACATCACCTCCGAGCTCCGTGGCCAGGAGGCCCTGGGTAACACGGGGTTCTTCGGGATCTTCGCCAGCCGACCGCTGGGGCTGCCGATCTCGGCCTGGGTGATGATCGTGATCGCGGTGGCGTTTTCGATCGTCCTCACCCGCACCCCGTTCGGGCGTTGGCTCTACGCCACCGGCAGTAACGAGCGGTCCGCCGAGCTGGCCGGTGTCCCGATCAAGAAGGTGCAGACCAGCGTGTACGTCCTCGCCGGCCTGTGCGCAGGGATCGTCGGCATCCTGCAGATGGCCAACATCAGCTCCTCGACCGCCGATCTGGGCACCTTCTACGAGCTGAACGCCATCGCCGCCGTGGTCATCGGCGGCGCGGCTCTCTCGGGCGGCCGGGGCACCGTCCGCGGCACGATCATCGGTGCGTTCGTGATCGGCTTCCTCGCCAACGGTCTGGTCATCGTCGGCGTATCGCCGTTCTGGCAGAAGGTCATCACGGGCGCCGTGATCATCCTGGCCGTGGCCGTCGACCAGATCCAGCAGATCGTCCAGCGCCAGCGCAGCGCCCGCCGAGCGGTCGTCGCAGCCAAGCAAGCCAGCAAGGAGCGGGCCGCGCACAACGCCGCCTGACCGACCCCGAGTCAAGCGTCGAATCATTCGCCCGACCCCGTACGGGGGGCCCTCCGTACACACCTGAGTCACCGGGCAGCTACCCGGTCACTGTGAGAGGAATCCGAATGTTCACACGCTCACGCCTTGCCGGCCTCGCCGCCGGTGCGTTGATGCTCAGCCTCGCCGCTTGCGGCGGAGGCAGCGGTGGCTCGGCCGAGCCGGCCGCCTCCGGCTCGGCCGCGGGCGGCGACGCCGCCGGCAAGACCATCGCCATCATCACCGTCGATCCGTCGAACCCGTACTGGAAGGCCGAAGCCGACACCGCCAAGGCCGAGGCAGAGAAGCTCGGCTACAAGACCACCGTGTCGGCGAACAACAACGACCCGGAGACCCAGAACCAGCTGATCGAGACCGCGATCAACGACAAGGTGGCGGGCATCCTGCTCGACCCGGCTGGCGCCGACGAGAGCGTCGCGGCCGTCCAGAAGGCCGTCGACGCCAAGATCCCGGTCGTGCTGATCAATGCGGAGATCTCCCAGACCGGCCTGGCGAAGGCCCAGATCGTCTCCAACAACGCCCAGGGTGCGACCATCGGCGCCGAGGAGTGGGCCAAGGCGATGAACTACAAGGGGACGTACGTCGAGCTGTTCGGCAAGCCCAGCGACAACAACGCCCAGGTCCGCTCCGACGGCTACAAGGCGGTCATTTCCCAGTACCCCGACCTGAAGGTCGTCGGCAAGGAGATCGCCAACTGGGACCGCCAGCAGGGTCAGGAGAAGATGGAGTCGCTGCTGAGCAAGAACCCTGACGTCCAGGGTGTCATCGCCGGCAACGACGAGATGGCGCTCGGCGCGATCAATGCGCTGAAGGAGGCCAAGAAGCTCGACAAGGTGAAGGTGCTCGGCTTCGACGGAAACCAGGACGCCGTCGACGCGGTCACCGCCGGCACCATGGTCGCCACCGTGCTGCAGCCGATCGTCGAGGCCACCAAGAAGGCCATCGGCCAGCTGGACAGCGTCATCCGGACCGGCGAGACCGGCGTACCGGAGGAGAAGCAGGCGATCGACTGCGTCCTCATCACCAAGGAGAACGCGGCCAACGTCAACAACTTCGTCTACAGCGGCTAGATCGGCGAAACACGAGGCTGTGGGATGATCGGACGACAGGTTCTCTCGGCCGTGGACTCGGGCTCGGCCCCGAGTCCCGGTCGGGCACCTGTGGATCAGAGGGCAGGAGGTGGCGTGGCGAGCTTCCCGGCTCGACCTGCTGCGCACTCCAGGTCGGACACGGCGCACCGGGAGAGCAAGGCCGAGACGCGTAAGCGGCTGATCACGGATGCGGTGCTCGCTTCCGGCTCGGCCACCGCCCAAGATCTGGCCAACCAGTTCGGGGTCAGCCTGGTCACCATCCACCGCGATCTCGACGAGCTCGAGCGCCGCGGGGTGGTCCGCAAGTTCCACGGCGGGGTAAGCGCCCAGCCCTCAGGCGTCTTCGAGTCACAGATGCCGTACCGGCTGGCCTCGATGACCGCGGAGAAGGAGGCCATCGCCCAGACTGCGCTCGGCTACGTCGAGCCCGGCATGTCGATCCTGCTCGACGACAGCACCACCGTGCTGGCGATGATCGACGGGCTGGCCGAGCGGGCCCCGCTGCATGTGGCCACCACCTTCGTCACCGGGATGCGGCGGCTCAGCGAGC
This sequence comes from uncultured Actinomycetota bacterium, assembly GCA_963797165.1. GTDB lineage: Bacteria > Actinomycetota > Actinomycetes > Propionibacteriales > Propionibacteriaceae > Microlunatus. Next base: position 1,923,725 of record CAWCOM010000001.1, on the reverse strand, counting down.
TGGCCGCCGACCACGACATCACCCTGATCGGCATCGGCGGGCGGTACGACGTCGCCCACGACTCGTTCGTCGGTGTGCAGACCAACTCCCATGTTCAGGGGATCCACGTGGACGCCGTCTTCATGTCGACCTCGGCCGTCTCTCTGACCGACATGTATCACCAGGAGGAGCAGGTCGCGGCGCTGAAGCGGGAGATGTTGAACTCGGCCAGCAAGCGCTACCTGTTGATCGACCACACCAAGCTCAACCGGCGGGCACTGCTGAAGATCGCGGCCCTGACCGAGCTCGACCTGATCATCACCGACGATGCCGCGGATTCCGCGGTGCTGGCCGCCTGGACCGCTGCGGAGATCGCGTACGAGATCGCCGAACGCCACACCTGACCACCCCAACCCCGACGTGTCAGCGTCACAAGCGGCCACAGCCGCTTCTCCCGCTGACAAGTCGGAGACAGACCCGCTCGACCAACCGATTCATGCACTCTGGAGGACTGCGATGACGCACGTGTACAACGACCCCGCGAACTTCAAGGAGGACGTACTCCGCGGTTTCGCGCTGGCCTTTTCGAGCTACGTCGACCGGGTCGAGGGTGCGTCCGGGTTTGTCCGGGCCGGAGGCGCCCTGGAGGGCAAGGTGAGCCTGGTCATCGGTGGCGGCTCGGGGCACTACCCGTCGTACAACGGCGTGGTCGGCACGGGTTTCGCCGACGGTGCCGTGCTGGGCGACATCTTCGCCTCGCCGTCCGCCGAACAGGTCTACCGGATCGCCCGAGCGGCGAACGGCGGCGCGGGAGTCGTGCTGGGCTTCGGCAACTACGCCGGTGACCGGCTCAACTTCAAGGTGGCGGCGGACCGGCTGATCGCGGAGGGTATCGACACCCGGATCGTCTACGTGACCGATGACATCGCCTCGGCATCGCTGGAGGAGCAGGGTAAACGGCGTGGTATCGCCGGCACGTTCACCGTCTACAAGATCGCCGGCGCCGCTGCGGAGGCCGGCGCCGACCTGGACGAGGTGGAGCGGGTGATGGCTGCGGCGAACGCTGCGACGTACTCCTTCGGCGTGGCCTTCGACGGGTGCACGCTGCCCGGCGCGGAGGAACCGCTGTTCAGGGTGGAAAAGGGCACGATGGACTTCGGGCTCGGCATCCACGGCGAGCCGGGGATCAGCTCGGTGGACTGGATGAACGCGAGCGACCTCGCGGCGACCCTGGTCGAGAAGGTGCTCGCCGAGCGTCCGGACGGCACCGAGCGCGCCGCGGTGGTGGTCAATGGGCTGGGGGCCACCAAGTACGAGGAGCTGTTCGCCCTGTACGGCGACATCGCGACGCTGCTGACCGACGCCGGCGTCCAGATCGTGGCCCCCGAGGTCGGCGAGCTGGTCACCAGCCTCGACATGGCGGGATGCTCGTTGTCTGTCACCTGGCTGGACGACGAGCTGGAGAAGTACTGGCTGGCGCCGGCCGACACGGCGGCATTCAAGCGCGGCAACGCCGCGGTGTCGACGACGTTCACCAAGCACCGCGAGGCTACCGACGAGGTCGCTACCGTCGCCGTCGAAGAGGCCAGCGACGACTCGATCGCGGCGGCCGCGGTCGCTCGCAGTGCGGTCCTGGCGATCAGCGCCACCGTCGAGGAGCACAAGGACTACCTCGGCCAGATCGATGCGGTGGCCGGCGACGGCGACCACGGGATCGGCATGTCGCGCGGCGCCCGGGCGGCAGCCGAGGCCGCCGCCCAGACCGAAGGTGGCGTGCAGACCGTGCTCGGCGCGGCGGGTGCCGCGTTCGGCGACAAGGCCGGCGGCACCAGCGGGATCTTGTGGGGCCTGCTACTGGACGGTGTGGGCAAGAGCCTGGGCAACACCGAGAAGGTGACGACCGATGCGGTGGTGAACGCGGTCCGGCAGTCGGTCACCGATCTGCAGGCCTTCAGCAAGGCCCAGCCCGGCGACAAGACGATGCTCGATGCGCTGTTCCCGTTCGTCGACGCACTCGTCGCCGAGGCGGGCAAGGGCGAATCACTGGCCACGGCCTGGGCCAGCGCGGCGCAGGTCTGCGTGGAGGCGGCGGAGGCCACGGCGTCGCTCGTACCCAAGATCGGGCGGGCTCGGCCGCTGGCCGAACGCAGCGTCGGCACGCCGGATCCGGGCGCGGTGTCGATGGGACTGATCGTGACGGCGATCGGCAAGGTGCTCGAAGACGCGACCGCCGAGCCGGCGTCGCCGAACTCAACGAAGAACTGAGAAGGGGAGGAATGAGATGACGGAGAAGATCAGGCTGCTGATGGGCAGCGACAAGGCGGGATTCGACTACAAGGAAGCGATCCTCGCCGACATGATGGCCGACGATCGAGTCGAGGTGGTCGAGAACCTCGGCGTGATGGCCGACGACCTCGATGCTTCGTCGTATCCGTCGGTGGCGATCGCGGCGGCCGAGAAGGTCGCCGCCGGTGAGGCTGATCGGGCCATCCTCATCTGTGGCACCGGGATCGGCGTCGCGATCGCGGCCAACAAGGTGCCGGGCATCCGGGCGACCGTGGCGCACGACTCGTTCAGCATCGAGCGTTCGATCCTGTCCAACAACTGCCAGGTGCTGACCATGGGGCAGCGGGTGATCGGCCTGCAGCTGGCGCGGCGACTCGCGCAGGAGTGGTTGGGCTACGCGTTCGACCCGACGAGTCACTCCAACGCCAGCGTGTGCGAGATCAGCGACTACGAGGACTCGATCACGGGCTGACCTCCGCCTGGTCCGGCCGGGGATGTTCCGGCCGGCAGGGGCCCTGAGACGATGAGGTCCGACCCTGCGCTGAAGGAGGACCCGTGTGCCGATGGCTGGGATATCTCGGAAGCCCGATCCACCCGCACGAGCTGCTGTACGGCCCGGAGCGATCGCTGATCGAGCAGAGCCGGCGGCACTCCGCCGAGGTGGCCCTGCCGAACGGTGACGGCAACGGTCTCGGTTGGTACGGCAATCGAGACACTCCGGCGATGTTCCGCAGTGCCGGTCCGGCCTGGGAGGACGCCAATCTGCGTGAGCTGGCGGCCGAGGTACGTTCGGGACTGTTCCTGGCGCATGTTCGAGCCGGTACCGGGACGCCCGTGCAGGAGACGAACTGTCATCCGTTCCGCTACCGGAACTGGCTCTTCGTGCACAACGGCTTCATCGCCGAGTACGACCGCCTGCGCCGCGATCTGCTGTTCGCGGTCGACCCGGGACTGTTCGGGAACATCGCCGGGTCCACTGATTCGGAACTGATGTTCCATCTGGCCCTGACCTTCGGTCTGGTCGACGACCCGATCGGCGGGCTGCGCCGGATGGCGGGTTTCGTCGAGGACGTGGCGGGCCGGGCCGGCGTTGCCGATCCGCTCCAGATGACGATCGGGCTGAGCGACGGCCGCCGGCTGTACGCGGTGCGCTATGCCAGCGGGGAGGTGGTGAACACCCTTTCGGTCAGCGAGGACGTCGCCTCGTTACGGGCGCTCTACCCCGAGGCGGAACGGTTCGCCCACTTCTCCGACAACGCCCGCGTGGTCGTCTCGGAGCCGCTGATCTCGCTGCCCGGAGTGTGGCGCGAGGTCCCGCCCGGCAGCGCACTGGTGATCGACGACCGGCTGCACGAGGAGATCTTCGCGCCCGAGCAGCCGTAGCGGACCGGTCGCTCCCACCCATGGGCCCTGGGCCGGCGTTCCCCGCGGTGCTTTCGGGAAATCCGTACCCCAGTGCGGAATGCGGCTTTCCGTCAGGCTTCAGCAGATCGTTTCTGGCGGGACTGGGTACGGATTTTCCCGAGCCACCCCAGCCGGTGTCGCGGGTGGACTGGGCAGCGCTCCCTAGGATTGATCGTGTGAGTGACATCCCGATCGGCACCCCGCCCTCCCCGCCAGGCCGGCACGCGGCACCCGGTGGGTGGTACCCGGACCCGATCGACGCCGCTCAGGAGCGCTACTGGGACGGCTGGCAGTGGTCGCGGAACACCCGCCCGCGCGAGGGCGCCGCGCCCCAGTCGTCCGCGGGCCAGCCTCACGGCGGCCAGCCCTACGGAGGCCAGACGTACGGTGGCCAGTCCTACGGGGATCAGCCCTACGGTGGCCAGCCGGGTTCTTCCCAGGGGCCTTACTCCGGTCAGCAGTCCCAGGGCCAGCAGCCGTATCCCGGTGAGCCCTACCCGGGTCAGCAGCCGTACGCGGGCGGGCCCTACGGCAACCAGGTCGCGCCGACCGCCCCGGCCGCGCTCGGGGGGCGCGCCCAGGCGACCATCACAGCCGACGGCGTACCGCTCAGCGGCTGGTGGTGGCGGGTGCTCGCGGCCTGGCTGGACGGCATCTTCGTCTCACTGCTCGTCGCGATCCCGGCATTCCCGATCTACCGGCGGATGTACGTGTCGATCGCCGCGTACTTCAATGAAGTGCTCAGCGCGGCACAGTCCGGGCAGGCTCCGCCGGCACAGCCGGCGGTCACCTCGTTCCTCAGCAGCACCGACCAGGTCGCGCTGTTGGCCATCCAGATCGGGGTCGCTCTGGTCTACAACATCGCCTTCCTGCGTTGGAGGTCAGCGACGCCCGGAAAACTGATCTGCGCGTTGCGGGTCGTCCCCGTCGACGAGGGACATTTCCCGGGGCCGTTGTCGTGGAACTCCGTCGTGATCCGGACGCTGGTCTGGGTGCTGCCAGGGGTATCCAGCTTCCTGATCATCTTCCGCGTGATCGACGGGCTCTTCCCGCTGTGGCAGCCGAAGCGTCAGGCACTGCACGACCTCGCGGCCCGGACCCAGGTGATCCGTCCGACGCGTGTGCTGCCGTCGCAGCAACTGTCCGTCTGAACGTTGCGGCACAGTCGCGTTGGGGTGGTAGCTCACCCGGAGCGTGCGTCAGGACGAGTAGGCGACCAGATCGAGGGCGGCCAGGTCGGCGACCGCTGCGCGGGCGTCGTCGCAGTCGATGCTGCGCAGCCGACGTCGTACGCGTGCCGCGGTCGCGTCGTCCCAGGTCGAGAACGCGGTCTTGATTCCTTCCTGATCATCGAGCCGCAGGAGCTCCGCCGCATCGCTCACCTCGGCGCCGTCGATCAGCGCTTCGAGAGCGAGCATCACGGTCAGGTACCCGTGTCCGGCAGCGGTCGGCCAGCCGCGACGCAGGCTGCCGGTCAACTTGAACGGCAGATCCGCCTCGACCAGGCCGGACAACTGTTCGGCCAGCTGCTCGGCGCTCGGCCGATCGGCCGCGTCGGCACCACCCACCCCGATCGCGCCGAGCAGCCCGGCTGCCTCGATCTCCTCGACCGCGCCGATCCAGCCGTGGGCGTACGGAATCTGCACGAAGACCCCCACCTCGTCGCCGAGGTCCTGAGCCGCCGCCGCCACCCGGGCCGCGTTTCCGGCCAGGTCGTCCAGATCGCGCAGCGCCGACTCGACGGCGACCACGTGCACGCCGGCGACGTCACGGCGAGCCACTGCCAGCAGGCCGCCGGCACCACCGGAGATGACGACGGCGACCTCGAGCGATCCATGACCGCACGCGCGGCCGACCTGAGCGAGATTCTGCTCGGGAACGACCAGCGGGCCGATCAGGTTGCCGGCTGTCGAAGCGCGGAGAAGGCGGTGCCCGGCGACCACGTCATCCGCCGAGGGGTTCGCCGGCGACATCGTCGCCGCGTCGTCGATCAGTCGGTCAAAGGCTCCCACGCCCAGCACCCTAGCCAGCCCGCCGGCCCAGTCTGTCGACCCACCCGCTCACCTACCGGCTTCCGCAAGTGCCAGCCCGGTCGTCCGAATGTGGGTCGCCGGACCCGATCCTGCCCCCGTTTGCCAGCCCAGTCGTCCGAATGTGGGTCGCCGGACCCGATCCTGCCCCCGTTTGCCAGCCCGGTCGTCCGAAAGTGGGTCGTCCGACCCGTTCCGCCCGCATTTGCCAGCCCGGTCATGCGAATGTGGGTCGCCCGACCCGATTCCGCCCGCATTTGCCAGCCCGGTCGTCCGAATGGTGCCTGCCGATACCGGCGCGGCACTGGCCGACGCGGCACAATGCGAGCGTGGCGCACTACACGGACGCGGATGTCAAGCGCACCCTGACGATGGTCAGGGCAGCCTGCCTGGGGCTGCCGGAAACCTCGGAGCGGCCCAGTCACGGCGGGCCGGCGTTCTTCATCCGCGACAAGGTGTGCTTCGTGATGTTCCTGGACGACCATCACGAGGACGGCCGGCTCGCGATCTGGTGTGCCGCCCCCGACGGGGTCCAGGCGGAGCTGATCGAGACCGAGCCCGACCGCTTCTTCCGTCCGCCGTACGTCGGTCACCGTGGCTGGCTCGGCGTCCACCTGCTCACCGTCGACCAGTCCGAGCTGGACGCGATCGCGCTCGATGCCTTCCGTACGATCGCCCCGCCGACGGTACGTCGGCTGCTGCCGGACTGATACGGACTACTCCGCGGTCGTCGCTCCACCGGAGCTCAGCAGCCACCCGTGCGGCCCGGCCAGGGCGTCGGCCTCCTCGGGCCCCCAGCTTCCGTCGGGATAGCTGATCACCGCGGGTCGGCCCGGCCCTTGCAGCGGCGCGAACGCGATGAAGGCGTTACGCAGCCCCTCGGAGCTGGTGAACAGCGACCGGTCGCCGGCGATCACGTCGTGCAGCAACGAGGTGTACGGCGCCAGGCCGTTCGGGGCGACCTTGTCCAGCCGCAGCACGTTGTCGGTGTCGTCCGGCTCGAGCACCGGGCCGGGTCGTTTCACCGTCATCTCCAGCTCGATCGCGCCGATGCCCGACAGGTCGAAGCTCAGTGCCCCGGGGTGACGGCCGGTCGAGTGCAGCGGACCCTCCGCCTGCCGGAACACCAGGCTGACCCGCTCGCCGCTGGCGGCCAGTCGCTTGCCGGTCCGGAGCAGGAACGGCACGCCGCGCCATCGATCGGTGTCCACCCAGAGCCGTGCGGCAACGAAGGTGTCGGTCGTGGAGTCGTCGGCGATGCCTTCGGTCTGTCGATAGGTCTGGAACTGACCCAGCACCACCTCGTCCGGGTCGAGCGGCCGGAAGGCTGCGATCACCGACTCCCGGGCGAACTGCAGGTCGGCGGCGGCGAACGACGTCGGAGGCTCCATCGCCACCTCCGCGGCAACCTGGAAAAGATGGGTGACCAGCATGTCGAGCGCGGCGCCGGTGGCGTCGTAGAACTCCGCCCGGTCGGCGATATCCAGCGTCTCGGGCACGTCGATCTGGACCTCGGAGACGAAATCGGAGTTCCACGTACCGCCGAACAACCGGTTGGCGAACCGGAGCATGTGGACGTTCTGGGTCGCCTCCTTGCCGAGGAAATGGTCGATCCGGAAGACCTGATCCTCCTCGAAAGCATCGTGCACCTGGGTGTCGAGCTCCTCGAAGCTCGCCAGCGACTCACCGTACGGCTTCTCGTAAACCGCCTTCGCGCCCTTGTTCAGACCGTGCGTCTTGATCGCCTCGGTTGTCGGCCCGAACGCCGACGGCGGGATGGCCAGGTAGTGGATCAGGTCGACGTCGTCGCCGAGGGAGTCGCGGGTGGAGTCGATGACGTCCAGCAGGCTGCCGGGATCCTCACTGCGGAAGCCGCCGCCGGCAAACAGCAGGTTGGTTGCGAACGTCTCCCACTGCTCCGGTTCCGGCGCCTCGTCGAACTCCACGAGCGAGTCGTGGAAGTGCGCCCGGAAGTCCTCGTGGGCAACATCGCCGCGGCCGTTCCCGATCAGTCTCCACCGCTGCGGGAGCAGGTCGTTCAGGTACAGGGCGTAGAAGGCGGGCAGCACCATTCTCTTGGCCAGGTCGCCGGTGGCTCCGTAGACGATGAAGACGGTCGGGTCGGTTTCAGCAGGCACCCCGTGGTCCTACCCGTTCCCCGGGTCGACGAACGCCGACGCCTGGACGCCACGATGGGACTCCGCGCCGCGATAGGACTCCACGACCAGATCCTGCGGTTCGAAGTCCTTCGGTAGCCCCCGCACCTCGATCACCGTCCGCTCGCCGGCGCGCAGGTCGACGTAGTTGTCGCTGAATGTGACGCCGGGCGCGGGGCTGAGCACGTGCACGAAGTACGCGAAGCCCGCTGCCGCGATCGATACCGTCGCCGAGGTCACCGAGGTGGATGTGATCTCGACGGACAGCTCCGCCGGGGCCATCGCCAGGTTCTTCAGATGGTCGAAGAACAGCCTGTTCGCTGGGAAGGCGCCGTCCGGGCTGGACACCCAGGCGTACCGCTCGCTCGTCGCCTCGCCGGGCTCGCCCTCCCAGACCCACGCCGCAGTGCCCGCCGGCACGTCGACCGGCACGGTCACTCTGCGGTGCCAGGCGCCGTCGAAGGACGCGAGCTCGACGACCGCCTGCGTGCGCACGTCGTGGCGTGTGCTGTTGGCCACCCACAGCTCCAGCTGACCAGCGGTCCGGCGGAAGGTGGCGATCACCGGCGCGTACGCCCGCTTGAGGAAGTAGTAGCCGGCCTTGGGCACGAGGTCGTGATCGACGACCGACCAGCTGAAGCCGGGCCAGACGTCGTTGAACTGCCAGACCAACGTGCCGGAGTTGTGTGGCTGGCGACGCCGATAGTGCTCCACCCCGAACTTCAGGCCCTCGGCCTGGGTGGCCATGGTGAAGTCGACGTACTGCTCGATGCCCTCGGGCAGTCCGGTCTCCACCTCCAGCAGCGCGTCGCCCTTGTTCTTCGGGTTGTCCTTGTTGTGGTGGTCGAACGAGGGGCTGTGCACGGCGAGCCCGTCCTCGGGCAGCCAGCGGCGCAGCGTCGACAACTCGGGCGAGGCGTGGATGCCGAACTCGCTGATGAACTTGCCCCGGTCGCGCTCGTAGCGCCAGAAGTGTCGCGCCTCGCCGAGACCGTCGTACGTCGTGGCGTCGCCGGTGCCGAAGTCTATGCCGTGCCAGACCTCCCAGGCGTGCCGGTCGCCGTCGTTCACCCCGTTCACACCAAGCGGGTCGTCTTCGCCGTACGGGCTGCCGGGCCAGTAGTCGACACCCGGGCAGTGCTCGGCGACGGTGCGCGGCAGCAGATCGTGAAAGAAGTCGTAGCCCCAAGCACCCGGGCCGACGCCGGAGTAGGCGGCCTCATGCACCATGTGCACCTCGTTGTTGCCGCACCACAGTCCGAGGCTGGCCCGATTGCGCAGCCGTCGGACCTGGTGCACCGCCTCCAGCCCGACCTCGCGCGCCAGGTCCGGTTCGTCGGCGGGGTAGTCGATGCAGGCGAACATGAAGTCGAGCCAGACCAGCACCCCGGCCTTGTCGCACGCCGCCCAGAAGGCGTCCTTCTCGTAGACGCCGCCGCCCCAGATGCGGAGCATGGTCATCTCGCCGGCTCGGGCGAGGCTGACGAGATCGCGATACCGTTCGGGCGTCGTCGAGCCGACCAGCATGCTCGGCGGCAGCCAGGCCGCGCCGCGGGCGAAGATCGGCACGCCGTTGAGCAGGAAGCGGAAGAACCGCCCGCCTTCGGGGTCGGGGGAGCGATCGAGCCGGATCGTGCGCAACCCGATCCGGTCCTCGATCACGTCGAGCGTGTCGTCACCGTCGGTGACTTCGATCCGTACGTCGTAGAGCGGCTGCCCGCCGAGATCGTGGGTCCACCACAGCTCGGCCTCGGAGACAGCGAGCTGCGCGCGCGCCGCGCGCCCCGCGCCAGGCCCGTGACCTGCCGCGTCCGGCCCGCCAGCTCTCGTCGGCGGCAGGGGCAGCGTCGCCACGGTTTCGAGCCCGGACGGGTTGCGCAGGGTCACGATGGCCGCAAGAGCACCGTGTTCAGCGAAGGCATCGACCTCGACCAGGACCTCGACGGTGGCCGTGCCGGCTGCAGGATCGACTTCGAGCGCGCGGACGTGGTGTCCCTCGATCACGGCTTGCTTCTCGCGGCGCAGCTCGACCGGCTCCCAGACTCCGACAGACGGCACTCGCGGCCCGAAGTCCCAGCCCCAGGAGAACATCGCCTTACGGCGTCTGGTCGCCTTCGCCATGGTGTCGGAGAACAGCCCGGCCGGCTCGGGTTGCGAGCCGTCCTCGCCGGAGGTGGTCGACTCCTCGGGAGCGAGCTCACCGAACACCGCGCCGAGCCGCTCGTACGTCGCCGTGGCCGCCGGCGAGGGGTCCAGACCGGCCAGCGGTGGAGAGAACCTGATCATCAGCTCGTGACTACCGGGCGCCCGATCGGTCAGGTCGACCTCGTACGGCCGGTGCTGGTTGGCGTGCCGCCCGAGCTCTTCGCCGTCCAGGTAGAGGGTGGCGACGGTGTCCAGACCGTGGCAGACCAGCCGCAGCCGCTCGTCGGGCGCGAGGTCGTCGGGGAGCTCGACCGGGGCACGGAACCACCAGTCCCGCTCCTCGATCCAGCCGATCCCGGCCTCGTTGCGGTCGACGTACGGGTGCCCGATCCGGCCGGCCGCCAGCAGGCTCTCGTGCACCCCGCCCGGCACGACCGCCGGCAGCCACTCGGCGTTCGATCGCCGGCTCGATCCCTACTGCGGTGCCGGTCAGCTCGAACCGATGGATCGGGGTGTGGACCGCTGACGTGTGACCGATCGGGGTTGGGGTCGCGGCGCTGCGATCGGAGGGCATCATCGTGGCCTTTCTGGTGTCGGCGACTCGTTGGGATGGCCAACTCGGATGGCCCGGTGGAGAATTTAGAAGGTTCAGGCGCGTGTGGACCGCTTGAACCTTCTAAAGTTTCGCCGGGTCTATGCGGTGAGGGCGGGGAAGGCGATGCCGGTCAGCTGCTCGGAAGCCGTCCAGAGCTGCTGGGCCAGTTCGGGGTCGCTCGCCTTCGCCGACCGCCCGACCAGCGTCGGCAGCCCGCGTCCGGATCGACCGGCCGGCCCGGCATAGCTACCGCCGGGGATGTCAGCCGTAGCCGCGAACAGCGTCGGCCACGCACCCGCCTCGGCACTTTGTGCCACGACCTTGCTGACGGCCATGAAGACCTTGTCCAGTCGGGCGTTGCCGGTGTGGTTCTGCAGGTTGGTTGCGGCGAAGCCGGGATGGGCCGCGGTCGCCCGGACGAGGGATCCAGTAGCAGCGAGGCGCCGTTCGAGCTCGAGGATGAACAACAGGTTCGCCAGCTTGGACTGCCCGTACGCCGGCCAGCGGCGATAGCTCCGGCGCTCCCAGTTGAGGTCCGCCAGATCGAGGTCGTCGCCGGCGGTGTGCGCCCCGGACGAGACGCTGACGACCCGCTCGGTGATCCTGGGCAGCAGCAGGTTGGTCAGGGCGAAGTGGCCGAGATGATTGGTGCCGAACTGCAGCTCGAACCCATCCTTGGTGCGACCGAGTGGCACCGCCATCACGCCGGCATTGTTGATCAGCACGTCCACGGGATCGCTCCACCGTGCGGCGAAGTCGCGGACCGAGCCGAGATCGGCCAGGTCCAGCTCGGCGACCTCCGCCTTTCCGCCGATCTGCGCGGCCGCCTCGGCACCCTTGGTGGTGTTCCGGACGGCAAGCACGACTCGGGCGCCCTTGGCGGCCAGGACCTTCGCCGCCTCCAGCCCGATCCCGCTGTTGCCGCCGGTGATGATGATGGTCCGACCCTGTTGGTCGGGGATCTGCTGCGTCGTCCACGTCACGGCCCAAACCTAGTCGGGCTATCCAGGGCGCGCGGCTCGCTCGCTCGCCTGCCCGCGTGCTCGCGGGTAGATCGGGCCGTTGTCCATTCGTTGCGACCCGCGGCGACCGAACGCGTCTCGCGGCAGCGCAGGGATCGATGGCTGCGAGGCGAGGAGAGAAGGTCAGCGTCCGGAGGGGCGCAGCGTGCGCGAACCCACAAGATCAGGAGCTGCGTACGTCGACGCCGGCGTCACGCCACTGGTCACGGACCTCAGGCAGCCCGTCGGGCGCGACGGCGGCGGTCAGGTCGACGAGCACGGTGGTGGCGAAGCCCTCGCTGGCGGCGTCCAGCGCAGTGGCGTGAACGCAGTAGTCGGTCGCTATGCCACAGACATCGACGTTCTGGATCCCACGGTCCCGGAGCCAGCCCGCCAGGGTGCTGCCATCGGCGGCCCTGCCCTCGAAGCCGGAGTACGCGGCCGCGTACTCACCCTTGTCGAAGACCGCGTCGAAGTCGCGGAAGGTGAGCTGATCATGGAACTCGACTCCGCCGGTGCCGACGATGCAGTGGGCCGGCCACGAGCTCACGAAATCAGGCTCGTGGGCGAAGTGCTCGCCTGGGTCGATGTGGTGGTCGCGGGTCGCCAGCACTGCGGCGTAGCCATGATCACCGCTCAACAGATCGCTGATCCGGGCGGCGACCTCTGCCCCGCCTGCGACGGCGAGCGAGCCGCCTTCGCAGAAGTCGCGCTGGACGTCGACGACGATCAGCGCGCGCCGATCGTCCTGAGCGGCTGGGGATTCCGCCGCTGGGGTGTCGGTGCTTGGGGTGTCTTCGGCTCTGGAGTCAGCGCCCGGGGAGCTGGCACCCGGGGAGCTGGCGCCCGGGGAGCTGGCGCCCGGGGAGCCGACGCCCGAGGACTCGGCGGCGGGGGACTCAGGCATGGTCGGCCTCCAGGTAGCTGGTCTTGATCACAGGCTCGCCCCGCGAGAGCTTCATGGCGTCCATCGGCAGCTCCGCCCGGGATCGGAGATGCCGCTCGCGGGCTTCGGTCAGCGGTTCGGCGGCGACGATCTCGCCTTGGCGGATCAGCTGGACCAGCAGCTCGCGGTCGTCGTGATCGCCGTCGGTCGGCCGGTCGATTGCGATCACCTCGGCACTCGCCACGCAGTCGGTCAGTCGGCGCAGCGCGAGCTTTCGGCCGCCGATACTGAGCTTGTCCTTGCTCTTCTTGGCCACCGGGTACAGCGGCGCACCGGGGGCGCTCGAGGTCGCCCGACTGACCAGCTTGTAGACGAAGCCGCAGGTCGGGTGGCCGCTACCGGTGACCAGCGACGTACCGACGCCGTAGCCGTCGACCGGCGCGCTGGCCAAAGCCGCGATCTGCCACTCGTCGAGGTCGCTGGTCACGATGATCCGCGTCTTTGTGGCGCCGAGGGAGTCCAGCAGCTCGCGTACCTGCGCGGCCAGCGCGCCGAGGTCGCCGGAGTCGAGTCGCACTGCGCCGAGTCGGCCCTCGGTCAGCTCGATGCCCAGCCGCACCGCCGGCATCACGTCGTACGTGTCGACCAGCAGTGTGGTGTCCTCTCCGAGCGCCGCGAGCTGGGCCTCGAACGCCTCTCGCTCGGTGTCGTGCAGCAGCGTGAACGCGTGCGCGGCGGTTCCGGTGGTCGGCACGCCGTACAGCCGGCCGGCCTGGAGGTTCGAGGTCGCTCGGAAGCCGGCGACGTACGCTGCCCGAGCGGCGGCGACGGCCGACCGCTCGTGGGTGCGCCGTGACCCCATCTCGATACACGGCCGATCGCCCGCCGCGCCGGTCATCCTGGACGCCGCGGAGGCGATCGCCGAGTCGTGGTTGTAGATGCTCAGCAGCACCGTCTCGAGCAGGACGCACTCGGCGAAGCTGCCCGCGGCGACGAGCACCGGTGAGCCGGGGAAGTAGATCTCGCCTTCCGGGTAGCCCCAGAGATCACCGGAGAATCGGTAGTCGGCCAGCCAGGCCAGGGTCTCCTCGTCGACCACGGCGTGCTCGGCGAGGTAGTCGAGGTCGGCGTCGTCGAACCGGAACTGCTCTATCGCGTCGAGCGCGCGACCTACGCCCGCGACCACGCCATAGCGTCGCCCGTCCGGCAGCCGCCGCGCGAACAGCTCGAAGACGCACTGACGATCGGCGGTGCCGGCCTGCCGAGCGCCCTGCAGCATGGTCAGCTCGTAGTGATCGGTGAGCAACGCGGTGGTCACCCACCACACCCTAGGGTCTGGCCGATCATCACGCGCGGAACGGCTGAGTCCGCGATGTGGGCCGGAGCTTGCGGCGTACGACACCCGCCAGCTCTTTGCGACAATGGGCGGCATGCCTGAATCCGACACCAGCGTGACCCCGGCCGGGGACACCGCCGTTGTCGAGCGGCCGATCGAGAAAGAGCTGGTCCAGACACCGTGGGTGACCATCGTCTGGGATGACCCGGTGAACTTGATGTCGTACGTCACGCATGTCTTCCAGACCTATTTCGGCTATGCCAAGGCAAAGGCCAACAAGCTGATGCTCCAAGTCCATCTGGAGGGCAAGGCGATCGTCTCCAGTGGTACCCGTGAGGAGATGGAGCGCGACGTGAAGGCCATGCACGAGTACGGTCTGTGGGCCACCCTGGACACCACCGAGGGCTGATCCGCGGCGTGGGTTCGGGCGCGGCGCAGACCGGGCGTGGGACGGGGTCGGCGTGGGACGGGGTCGGCGTGAGACAGATCGAGTGCAGGGAGAAGTCTCGGGGCATGGAGAAGCTCAGGGGCATGGAGAAGTTCAGGAATATGGAGAAGTTCGGGGCATGAAGAAGTTCAAGCGGCGGGGCACGGTGATCAGCAGTCACCTCAGCGAGTACGAGGTGTCGCTGCTGATGAATCTGGTGGACCAGCTGATCGGCATGGTTGCCGAGGACCAGCCGCTTCCGGACGCCGACGCCGACCCGTTCGAGGCGCTGGCGCGCGATCTCGAGCACAAGTCCGACCCGCCCGAGGACCCGGTGCTGCGCCGGCTGTTCCCCGACGCCTATCCGGGCGATCCGGAAGCATCTGCGGACTTCCGGCGGTTCACCCAGCGGGAGCTCGGCGACAAGAAGGTCACCGAGGCGCTTGCGGTCCGTGCCGGCTTGGAGCAGACCCAGGGAGGGGCGTACGAGGTCAAGATCCCGGTCGCCGAGGCCGACGTCTGGCTGCGTACGCTGACCAGTCTCCGACTCGCGGTAGCGGTCCGGCTGGGAATCAGCGATGCCGATTCGGCGGACGAGCTCGCTGATTTGCCCGAGGATGATCCGCGGGCCTTCATGGCGAGCATCTACGACTGGCTCGGCTTCGCCGAGGAGACCCTGATCTCCGCCCTCTGAGCAAGTCGAGAAGGTGCGCGCCGGCGAGCTGGGCACGCGGCCGGCGGCCGCTTTCTCCGCGCTCGGGGCGTTTACGCCTGCGCAGGCTCCCACGCGTCGTCGGCCCAGCCGAGCTCGAACCCTCGCAGGATGGCCCGCACCCCGATCCGAAACCGGGTCGCGTCGTCGACACCCGACCCCGTCCGGGCGGCCTCCACCACCAGCGGATACGTCGTCGGGTCGAGCCGCGCGAGGGCGGCACTCGAGCCGTCGGTGGTGTGCGCCGTCGCGATCTCGCTCTGGGCGTGCGCCGCAACGAACAGGCTCAGGCAGTTGATCAGATCGACGGCACGGGCGAGCGGGAAGCCGGCGTGGGTCAGCAGCGCCAAGGCCTCTTCGACGCGCGCGAGGGTGGCCGGTGTCACGGCCGGCCGGGCGATCACCAGGCTCAGCACTCCTGGGTGTTCGAGCAGCGTGCGACGCAGCGTGTCGGCGTACCCGGTCATCACGAGCAGCCAGGTCGAGCAGTCGGCGTCGAACGGTGTCGCCTCTCGAACCCCGTCATGCGACTGGGCGAAGACGGTCTCCACCAGACCGTCCAGCAGGGCGTCCTTGGTTGGCACGTAGTGGTACAGCGTCATCGCCTCCACGCCCAGCGCGGTGGCCAGCCGTCGCATCGACAGCGCCTTCAGGCCATCGCGATCGGCCAGCTCCAGCGCGGTCGCTCACCCTGCCCCGCTCACCCCGCCACGCTCCCAGATCCACGCTTCCAAATCCTCGCTCCCTTTACGCCTCCTTGCACCCTGTGCAAAGGGCGCAAAGACGCCTAAAGGGAGCAAGGATCGGGAGGAGATCGGTGCCAGGGCTGAGACGGCACGGAGTCGGGCTCGGGCTGGCTGGCTGGCTGGGGCTGGCTGGCTGGGGCGTGTCGGGGACGCGCGTCTCAGCCAGCACGCGTCTCAGCCAGCGGGCGTCGTACTCACCAGTCGGACCGCCCACCTACGCTCGGCGGCGTGCTGACCATCGCCCGGGCGCACGTCGACGCCATCATCGCTCACGCGCGGGCCGACTTCCCCGACGAGGCCTGCGGCGTCGTGGTGGGCCCCGAGGGCTCCGACTCACCCGAGCGGTACGTGAAGATGACCAACGCGGAGCGCTCGCCGACGTTCTTCCAGTTCGACCCCGGTGAGCAGCTGGCGCTCTACAAGGAGATGGACGCCAACGACGAGGAGATCATCGTCGTCTACCACTCCCACACGTTCACCGAGGCGTTCCCCTCGCGGACGGACATCGGGCTCGCGGTAGAGCCGCAGGCCCATTACGTCCTGGTCTCCCTCGCCGACGACGCAGGCGGTGACGTGCCGGTGCGTTCGTTCCGGATCATCGACGACGAGGTCACCGAAGAGGAGATCCGGATCACGGAATAGCTGTCAGCGGCGGTCGGTTGAAGCAACAACAAGGATTCTCGTACGAGGAGAAGTGTCGAATGGCGGTTGAGGTCAAGATCCCGACGATCTTGCGGAACTTCACGGGCGGAGCCAAGACCGTGGAGGGTGACGGTTCCACGTTGCAGCAGGTTATCGACGACGTCGAGACCCGCCATCCGGGTCTGAAGAACAGGCTCGTGGAGGACAGCGCCCTGCGCCGATTCGTCAACGTGTACGTCAACGACGAAGACGTCCGGTTCACCGGCGGCCTGGGCGCCCCGACCGCCGACGGTGACGTCGTCGTCGTGCTGCCGGCCGTCGCCGGGGGCTGAACAAGCCTGTGACACGGTACGCCGATCTCGCCGCCTCGGTCGGCAACACCCCGCTCGTCGGACTGCCTCGGCTGTCGCCGGGCGGGGACGTACGTCTCTGGGCAAAGTTGGAGGACCGCAACCCGACCGGTTCGATCAAGGACCGGGCGGCGCTGCAGATGATCAGGGCAGCGGAGGCCGACGGAACTCTCCGGCCCGGCTGCACCATCTTGGAGCCGACCAGCGGAAACACCGGGATCTCGCTCGCGATGGCGGCGACCTTGGCGGGTTACCACCTGATCTGCGTGATGCCGGAGAACACCTCGCCGGAGCGTCGCCAGCTGCTGCGGATGTGGGGCGCGGAGATCGTGTCCTCGCCGGCGGCCGGCGGATCCAACCAGGCGGTTGCGATCGCGAAGCAGCTGGCCGCCGAGCACCCCGACTGGGTGATGCTCTACCAGTACGGCAACCCCGCGAACGCCGAAGCGCACTACCTCGGCACGGGTCCTGAGATCCTCGCCGACCTTCCCGAGGTGAGCCATGTGGTGGCGGGTCTGGGCACGACCGGCACGCTGATGGGGGTCGGCCGGTTCTTCGGCGAAAGGAAGCCAGACGTCAAGATCGTGGCTGCCGAGCCGCGCTACGGCGAGCTGGTCTACGGTCTGCGCAACATCGACGAAGGCTTCGTGCCGGAGCTCTACGACGCTGCGTACGTGACCACGCGCTTTTCCGTCGGCGCCCGGGACGCGATCCGTCGAGTCCGGGAGCTACTCGAGCGCGAGGGCATCTTCGCCGGTCTGTCGACCGGCGCGATCCTGCATGCCGCGCTGGGCATGGCGACCCGGGCGGTCAAGGCCGGCGAGCCCGCCGACATCGTCGTGATCGTCCCCGATGCTGGCTGGAAGTATCTGTCGACCGGCGCGTACAACGAAGACATGGACGCCACCGAGGACTTCCTGGACACCCAAGTCTGGGCGTGACGGGCTTCGGCTCGCTCGGTTCGTCGTCGTAGGTGAAGGGCAAAATGCGCTCCCTTCACCTACTCCTCCTCACTCGCGAGCGCCCGTCACGCAGTGTTTGATGGTCCTCGCTCCGCTCGGACGGGCTCGCATGAGCCGCGGACGCGGCTCGGTTCGTCGTCGTTCGCGGACGGAAAGCGTGTCCGCTCACTCCTCACTCGCCGCGGCGGCTCATGCTGGCTTGTTGGTCCTCGCTCCGCTCAGACCTGCTCGCGGCGGGGCCGGTCGACGGAAGCCCGTCGCGTCTGTGCCCCTGACCTTCTCGAAGGGCGAGAACTCGTGCCCCAAAGCACGTTCGCCCCACGAAGGTGGATCTGCCCCGGCTGCAGCAGGGGCAGATCCATGTAGGTGGGGCGAACGTGGGGCGGGGCGCGGGAATCGGACGGCGTCGGGCGCGTGCTGGGTCGGGCAGCGTAGGGTTGGCCGCCGTGAGACCTGACTCCGAGGCGCCGATCGGGATCTTCGACTCCGGCTTCGGGGGACTGACGGTGGCGCGGGCGGTGATCGACCAGCTGCCGAACGAGGACATCGTCTATCTCGGGGACACCGCGCGGGCGCCGTACGGTGAACAGCCGATCGCCAGCGTCCGCGAGTTCGCCCTCGAGTGTCTGGACCATCTGGTCGCGCAGGGCGTGAAGATGCTGGTGATCGCGTGCAACTCGGGCAGCGCCGCGGTGCTCCGGGACGCGCGCGAACGCTACGCGGTGCCCGTCGTGGAGGTGATCCTGCCCGCTGCCCGGCGTGCGGTCTCGGCGAGCCGGAACGGTCGGGTCGGGGTGATCTGTACCGAGGCGACGGCCACCTCGCAGGCGTACGACGATGCCTTTGCCGTGGCGCCTCAGGTCACCTTGACCACGTCGGCCTGTCCCCGATTCGTCGCCTTCGTCGAGGCCGGGGTCACCGGCGGACCGGAGTTGCTGGCGTGCGCGGAGCAGTACCTGCGCCCCCTCCAGGAGGCGCAGATCGACACACTCATTCTGGGCTGCACCCACTATCCGCTGCTCACCGGCGTGATCAGCTACGTCCTCGGCGACGCGATCAACCTGGTCTCCAGTGCGGACGAGTGCGCCAAAGAGGTGTACGCGGTGCTGACCCGGCGAGGCCTCACCCACGACGCCCCTCGGACCCCGAGCTACCGGTTCTTGACCACGGGCAGCCCGGAGTTGTTCGAGGGCATCGGGCATCGGCTGATGGGTGGGCTCGTGTCCGGCGTCGAGCAGTTCGCCTGAGCCGAAACGAGTGCAACCGTGGAACTGACGATCGTCGGCAGCAGCGGCTCGGCGTCGGGACCGAGCTCGGCGGCATCCTGCTACCTCCTTCGGACACGGTACGAGGGCCGTACGTTCTCGCTGGTCCTCGACCTGGGTCCGGGCTCCTTCGGGCAGCTGTACCGCTATCTCGATCCGGCGACCATCGATGCCATCGGCCTGTCGCACCTGCACCCTGACCACTGTCTTGATCTGACCGGCTTCTTCGTCGCCGCCAGCCACTCACCAACCGCGCCGTGGCCGACCATTCCGATTTACGGACCCGCCGGAACCGCACAGCGGATGGCGGCGGCGTACGACGTCCCCGGCGCTCCGCGCGAGCCGGGCCCCGGCATCGCCGACCGCTTCGACTACCGGACCTGGCAGGCCACCCAGCAGATCGGCCCGTTCAAGCTCACCACCATTGCGGCCGCTCATCCGGTGGATGCCTACTCGCTTCGGGTGACGGATCCGGCCGGTGCATCGCTCGTCTTCACAGGCGACACGGGTCCGAACCCGGCGCTCCCGGATCTGGCCGGAGGCGCGCAGCTGCTGCTGTCCGAGGCCGCGTTTATCGATGTCCCCGACAACCCGCCCGGCATGCACCTGTCAGGTCGCGACGCTGCCGAGGTCGCAACCCGGGCCGGCGTCGGCCGGCTCGTGCTGACCCACATCCCGGCGTGGGTCTCGGCCGAGCAGGTGCTCGCCGAGGCCGGCCCGCACTTCGCCGGACCGATCGATCTCGCCACACCGGGCGGCACGTTTGCTGTCAGTGCGGGCGCCTAGGGTTGCCGGCATGGTTTCGCGCAGTGACGGCCGCCGCCCCGACGAGCTCAGACCGGTTCGGTTCACCCGCGGCTGGCTGGAGCAGGCCGAGGGTTCGGTGCTGGTGGAGTACGGCTCGACCAGGGTGCTGGTCGCGGCGAGCGTGACCGAAGGTGTGCCGCGCTGGCGCAAGGGCTCGGGACTGGGTTGGGTGACCAGTGAGTATGCGATGCTGCCGCGGGCCACGAACACGCGCTCGGACCGTGAGTCGGTGAAAGGCCGGATCGGCGGACGGACGCACGAGATCAGCCGGCTGATCGGGCGCAGCCTGCGGGCGGTGATCGACTACGCCGCGCTGGGCGAGAACACCATCGTCATCGACTGCGACGTGCTGCAGGCGGATGGCGGCACGCGGACGGCCTCGATCACCGGCGCGTACGTCGCACTGCACGACGCCGTCGGCTGGCTGCGCGAGCGCAACGCCCTGAACGGCGAGCCGTTGACTGGCTCGGTCGCCGCCGTGTCGGTCGGTGTGGTCGGTGGCGAGCCGATGCTCGACCTCTGCTACGTCGAGGACTCCGCCGCCGACACCGATATGAACGTGGTGATGAGTGGAGCTGGTGCCTACATCGAGATCCAGGGCACAGCCGAGGGCGTTCCGTTCGACCGGGCGACCCTGGACCGGTTGCTGGAGCTGGCCGCCGGTGGCTGTGCCGAGCTCACCCGGCTGCAGGAGGCCGCACTTGGACAGGCTCAGCGAGCATGAATGGCCCGATGCGCCTCGAGCCCGTCGAAGGGCGTCAGCACGGATGAGCCGGGTGGTTCTGGCGACCAACAACGCCAAGAAGCTGATCGAACTGCGGCGGATCCTCGCCGCGGCGGCGGCCGACGAGGACCGGACCGACGCCGCTGGTCGGATCGAGATCGTCGGGCTGGCCGACGTACCCTTCTATCCCGAGCCGGTAGAGACCGAGTCGACGTTCGAGGGCAACGCCCTGCTCAAGGCCCGGATCTGCGTCCGCTCGACGGGGTTGCCGGCGCTGGCCGACGACTCCGGGCTCGCCGTCGACGTGCTGAACGGCATGCCCGGCGTCCGCTCGGCCCGCTGGGCCGGGCCGCACGCGAGCGACGACGACAACAACGATCTCCTGCTCCATCAGCTGTCCGATGTACCGCCGGAGCGGAGGGCCGCCCGGTTCGTCTGCGCGGTCGCCTTGGTCCTGCCGGACGGCACCGAGCATGTCCGGCGTGGCGAGATGGCTGGTGCCCTGATCGGCGAGCTGCGCGGGCAGAATGGCTTCGGTTACGACCCGATGTTCGTCGCGCTGGGCCAGGAGCGCACCAACGGTGAGCTCACGCCGGAGGAGAAGGACGCCTTCAGCCACCGGGCCCAGGCGCTGCGAGCCATCGCGCCGCTGCTGATCGACGAGCTCGCGAACGCGTAGAGGAAGAAGCGTTGGGATGAAGACCTACCTCGATCTGCTCGACCACGTGCTCGCCCACGGCAGCCGGAAGACGGACCGCACCGGTACCGGAACGCTCAGCGTGTTCGGCTATCAGATGCGGTTCGACCTGACTGCCGGGTTTCCGCTGCTCACCACCAAGAAGCTGCACACCCGGTCGATCGTCGCGGAGCTGCTGTGGTTCCTGCAGGGCTCGACCAACGTCAAGTGGCTGCACGAACAGGGCGTCACGATCTGGGACGAGTGGGCCGACGAGAGCGGCGAGCTGGGTCCGATCTACGGCTATCAGTGGCGGTCGTGGCCGACTCCCGACGATGGCCACATCGACCAGATCGCGCGTGTGATCGCTGCGATCAGGACGAGTCCCGACTCGCGCCGGCATCTGGTCAGTGCCTGGAACGTCTCGGACCTGGACCAGATGGCGCTGCCGCCGTGCCACACGATGTTCCAGTTCTACGTCGCCCCTGCTCCGGCCGGGGATCCCGATCAGCGCGGAAGACTGTCCTGCCAGCTCTACCAGCGCTCGGCAGACGTCTTCTTGGGCGTGCCGTTCAACATCGCGTCGTACGCCCTGCTCACCCATCTGGTCGCCCAAGTCACCGACCTCGGTGTCGGTGACTTCGTGCACACCCTCGGCGATGCGCATCTCTACATCAACCACCTCGACCAGGCCAGGCTGCAGCTGACCCGCGAACCGCGGCCGCTGCCGAGATTGGAGCTCAACCCAAGCCGGACCGAGATCGACGAGTTCGAGATCTCCGACATCACCATCACCGGATACGATCCGCACCCCGGCATCAAGGCGCCGATCGCGGTCTGACCGCGACGCCCAGATCACGGATTCCTGAGATCACCGATGCCTGAGATTTGCGGATGCCTGAGATCACCCGATGGCTGAAATTGCGGATGCCTGAGATCACTGATGCCTGAGCTCGCTGCGATCGCCGCCGTCGCCCGCAACGGCGTGATCGGCGCCGGGGGTGACATCCCCTGGCGGATCCCGGAGGACTGGGCTCGCTTCAAGCGGCTCACCATGGGCCAGGTGCTGATCATGGGCCGGAAGACGTACGACTCCATCGGGCGACCGCTGCCGGGGCGGACGACGTACGTGATCACCCGGGACCGGATGTGGCGTGACAACGGCGTACGCGCAGTGCCGGCCGTCGACGAGGCCATCGACCTGGGCATGGCCTCGGACTCGCCGGTCGTCTGGGTGGCCGGTGGAGGCGAGATCTACCGCGCGGCGTGGGCCAGACTCGACCGACTCGAGCTGACCGAGGTGGACATCGAGCCTGAGGGAGATGCCACGTTCCCGACGATCGAACCCGCTGCCTGGCGGGAGACCGGCCGCGAGCAGCACCGAGGGTTCGCGTTCGTGACCTATCTTCGACAGCGTCATCACGTGTAAATGACGATCGACGAACAATGTCGTTCCATCGGGCGAGTCGCCGTCGCCGCACGCTCAGACGGTCCATAGTGTCGAGCGCAATCGGCCTGCATCCGGCGGGCCGGAGATGGAAATAGGAGCACAACATGTCGGAGCCAAAGCTCAGCGCCAAGCTCGGCGCCGAGGCCTTGGGGACTTTCTGGCTGGTGTTCGGGGGTTGCGGTAGTGCCGTGCTGGCGGCGAAGTTCCTCGTCGATCCCGACAACACCCAGCTGGGTATCGGGTTCGTCGGTGTGGCGATTGCGTTCGGTCTGACGGTGCTGACTGGCGTGTACGCGTTTGGTCATGTCTCCGGTGGCCACTTCAATCCGGCCGTGAGCATCGGCCTCGCGGTGGCGAAGCGGTTCGACTGGAAGCTCGTCGGGCCGTACGCGCTCACCCAGATCGTCGCGGGTACGGTCGCCGCGGGCGTGCTGTTCGTGATCGCCGCGGGTAAGGACGGGGTCGGAGCGACCGCGGTGCGGTTGAGCGGCTTCGCCACGAACGGTTACGGCGCGCTGCCGGGCGCCTTCGGTTCACCCGGGGACTACGGACTGCTGGCCTGCCTCTTGACGGAGGTCGTGCTGACTGCCGTGTTCGTCTTCGTCATTCTCGGTGCGACCGACGACCGGGCGCCGAAGGGGTTCGCTGGGCTCGCGATCGGTCTCTGCCTCACCCTCATCCACCTGGTGTCGATCCCCGTCACGAACACGTCGGTCAACCCGGCTCGTTCGCTGGCGGTCGCGTTCTTCGTCGGCGGGCCTCCGCTGATCCAGGTCTGGCTGTTCATCGTGGCTCCGATCGCCGGTGCGGCCATCGCCGGGGCGACGTACGCGGCTATCACCGGTGCGAAGAATCCCGTCGACGTCGGTATCGGCAACAACCCGGACGTCGGCACCGCCCCGCGCGCAGCCGACTGAGCTCGAGGGCGACTGCAGCGAGGTGGCGACTGCGCGCCGCTCGGTCGATGGAGCTGCGCGCTCTTGCCCATGAGTTGACCACTGCCCGTCCGGGTCTGACCCGGGCGGGCAGTGTGCTGTCTCCGGCACGGTTGCCCGCCGGACGTTGGCGAGATCCGGGCGCCATCCACGAATCACCGTCATTTGGACGCCCGGGCGGGCAGATATCTGCCTGGAGACCCGGATCGCTCTGCATTTGCCTGACCGGGCGGGCGTATGGGTGCCGTTCGGCCCGGTCCTGCCTGCATTTGCCTGACCGGGCGGGTGTATGGGTGGCCGGGGGCCCGGTTTCGCCCACATTCGCCTGACCGGGCGGGCAGATATCTGCCTGGAGACCCGGATCGCTCTGCATTTGCCTGACCGGGCGGGCGTTTGGGTGCCGTTCGGCCCGGTCCTGCCTGCATTTGCCTGACCGGGCGGGTGTATGGGGGTTGGGCGGCTGGGAGGGGTTCGTACGGGAGTGAGCGCGGCTCGGTACGCCTTCTCCTTCCCGGATCGCGCTCCGGTCGATGGAGGAGTGATGAGTAAAGGCGCCACGTACGCTGTCCGAAGGATAGGGCAGGAAAGGCCGGCGCCTTCACGAAGAAGGACGACACGACCGGGACCCAGCGCGATCCACGCAGCGCGGAGCGCCGCCATCGAACAGAGCGCGATCCACGCGGCGCGGAGCGCCGCCATCGAACAGAGCGCGATCCACGCGGCGCGGAGCGCCGCCATCGAGCACAGTGCCGAAGGAGGGACTCGAACCCTCACGCCATGGGCACAGGAACCTAAATCCTGCGTGTCTACCAGTTCCACCACTCCGGCCTGCTTCGACGGGGCCCGACCGGGGACGCCGCCGCGGCCTCACATCGTACGGCTCAGACGGCGAGCTCGCGACGTAGCCGGTCGACGTGCCCGGTGGCCTTCACGTTGTACTGCGCGATGGCAATCGTGCCGGCACCCGAGGCGTCGACATCGACGATGAACGTCGACCGGATGACGCCCTCGATGAGCTTGCCGTAGAGCAGCTTCTCTCCGTAGGCGCCGTAGGCAACCAGCACGGTCCGGTCCTCGTCGGAGAGCAGCGGAAAGGAGACGGACTGCTGGGAGCGGAACTGGGCCAGCTTGGGCTGCGGATCCGGCGATACGCCGAGCACGGCAATCCCGGCTGCGTCGAACTCATGCATCGCGGCGGTGAAGTCGACCGCCTGTGTCGTGCAGCCGGGGGTCATCGCTGCCGGGTAGAAGTAGACGACCACCCGCCGCCCGGCGTAGTCCGCGAGAGACACCTCGTTGCCGTCGGCGTCGGGCAGACTGAAGGCGGGAGCCGGATCGCCGGCGGTGAGTCGCGTGGTCATGGCGGTCACCTTAATAGTCGCGTTGCTGGTCGCGCCCGATACCCATGCCGAGGCCCCGCCCGCTCGAGTGGCGGCCGGTCACGTCCGTCTCGGCGAACGCGCTCGCGACGACCCGGGCACGCTCCGTCGATGACGCGCGAGGATGCTGCAATACGCTGTGGGCAGGTCGGCGCAGGGCACGCCTCGCCGGGCCGTGCATCGCAAGGAGAGGAACACGCTGTGTCTGACAGCATCCCGTCGCGACCCCCGCGCACCCAGTCTCAGATCGAGGCCGACCTCGCGGCGACGCGGTCGCGGCTTACGAGCTCTGTCGAGTCGTTGATCGACACCGTGCACCCGAACCGGGTCAAGCAGCGTACGATCGCGACCGCGAAGCAGACCGCTCGCGATCAGGTCGAAGAAGCGCGCGGGCTGGTCTTCACCGCCCGCGGCGATCTGCGCACGAAGAGGGTCGTCGGTGTGGCCGGTGCGGTCGCCGGTGCGATCTCGTTCATCCTCATCCTGCGGGCTCTGGTGCAGCGCGGGAAGCGAGCCTGAGGGATCCCGTGAGCGACGAGGTCGATCGGGACGCGCTTCCGATCCGGATGCTCCACGACCGCGTGCTGGTCTCGACCGAGGGCGAGACGGGCGAGCGGCGCAGCGGCGGCGGCATCGTCATTCCCGCCACCGTCGCCATCGGCCGTCGGCTTGCCTGGGCGCTGGTCGTCGCGGCCGGAGCCAACGTACGTTCGGTCAAGGTCGGGGACCGAGTGCTGTTCGATCCGGAGGATCGTGCGGAGGTAGAGCTTCGCGGCAAGGACTATGTCCTGCTTCGAGAGCGTGACCTGCACGCTGTGTCGGCCGAGCGAACCTCTGACGGAAAGACCGGACTGTATCTGTGAAACGTTCGCAGATGATCTTGCGAGACCCATTGATAACGAATCTGAACTCCAGGTGAGAAATTGTGGCCTAACTCACGGTTTGCGTCCTAGGGTGTCGAGATGGGTCCAGTATCCGCTGGACGCCTCGTCGAAGAAGTGAGGCTTCATGACTTTCGTTCGTCAAGCGCGGCGGGGACTCATCGCCGCCGCGGCGCTGAGCGCCGTGTTCGTAGCCGCCGCGTGTGGCGGTAGCGGCAATGCACCGAGCGGCGGTGGGTCGAGCGCCGCCGCGGGTGGCGCCGACTGGACCAAGCAAGGCGACATCGAGTACTGGCAGGGCAAGGACACCTCCCAGAGCGGCTGGCTGCAGAAGACCATCGACGCCTTCAATGCTCAGCACCCCAACGGCAAGGTCACCCTCCACGAGCTGCCTGACAATGCCGACCAGCAGCGTCAGCAGATGATCCAGAACGTCCAGATCAAGAACCCGAAGATGGCCGTGCTCAGCGTCGACGTGGTGTGGACGTCTGAGTTCGCCGCCAACGGCTATGTCGAGGCTCCGCCGGACGGCGCGCTCAGCACCGACGGCTTCCTGAAGGCTGCGGTCAACGCGGCCACCTACTTCAACAAGCTGTACGTGATGCCCAGCACCTCTGACGGCGGCCTGCTGTACTACCGCACAGACCTGCTCAAGAAGTATGGCATTGCCAAACCGCCGACCACCTTCGATGAGATGAAGGCCGCCTGCGAGAAGATCCTGCCGGGCGAGAAGGACTCGAAGCTCGCCTGCTTCGCCGGTCAGTACAACAAGTACGAGGGCCTGACGGTGAACGTTTCCGAGGCGATCAACAGCGCGGGCGGCGTGATCGTCGGCGACGACGGTAAGCCGAACGTCAATACCCCGCAGGCCAACCAGGGCCTCGGCACGCTGGTCGACTGGTTCAAGGAAGGCCTCATCCCGAAGGGTGCCATCACCTGGCAGGAGGAGGACGGCCGCCGCGCCTTCCAGGCTGGTGACTTGGTCTTCCTCCGCAACTGGGGCTACGTCTACAACCTGGCCGATGCGACCGACGGTTCGTCGAAGGTCAACGGCAAGTTCGCGACCGCCCCGCTGCCGGGCATCACCGTGGTCCCGGGCGTCTCGAGTCTGGGCGGCCACAGCTTCGGTATCGCCAAGACAGCTGAGAACAAGGGCACCGCTCTGGACTTCGTCAAGTACATGACATCGGCTGAGAACCAGAAGGCCAACGCGCTGGCCACCTCCAGCTCGCCGGTGCTCGAGTCGCTCTACAGCGATCCCGAGCTGGTCAAGGCGTTCCCGATGTACCCGACACTGCTGAAGTCGATCCAGGGGGCGATACCGCGACCCAAGGTCGTCAACTACGGCGACGTCACGCTCGCGATCCAGGACTCGTCCTACTCGGCGCTGCAGCAGCAGATTCCTACCGATCAGGCCTTGCAGCAGATGCAGGCCAAGTTGGAGACTTTGATCAAGTAGTTCCAGCCCAGCAGTGACCCAAATGGTCAGCGAAGTCCCCGGTGCGGCCGCCATGGCAGTGCCGGGGACTTGGCTGCAAACCAGGTAAGGAGGGTTGACCGCATGGCGACAGCCACCGCGGCATCACCGACCGTTCAAGGCGACGGTCACAAGCACAAGAAGAATGCGCTGAGCGACGGTCAGGGGCGCCTTGCGTGGATTCTGCTGGCCCCGACCCTGATCATCATCATCGTCGTCGCCGGGATTCCGGTGCTGTTGTCGATCCGGGAGTCGTTCTTCCAGTCCAATACCGGTGTCGATCCCGCCACCGGTCTGATCGCCCAGGGCGAGCAGTTCGTCGGGTTGCAGAACTTCACGAACGTGTTCACCGGCCAGGACCAGGTCCAGGGCAACTTCGGACAGATCGGCCGGTTCTGGAATGCGTTTTGGAATACCACGGCGATCACCATTGTCTGTGTGATCGCGGAGACCGTCATCGGTGTCGCGATGGCCCTGATCATGGCCAAGGCGTTCCGGGGGAAGGGTCTGGTCCGGGCCGGCATCTTGGTGCCGTGGGCGATCCCGACGATCGTGTCGGCGTTGATGTGGAAGCTGATCTTCGACGAGGCCGGTGTGATGAACCGGATCCTCGGCACCCAGATCTTGTGGCTTGCCGACAACACGCCCGCGTTTTGGGCGGTGTTCATCGCGGATGTGTGGAAGACGGCACCGTTCATCGGTCTGCTGACCTTGGCGGGTCTGCAAACGATTCCGGCCGAGGTGTATGAGGCGGCGAAGGTGGACGGTGCCACTACCTGGCAGCAGTTCGTCCGGATCACGCTGCCGATGGTCAGGCCGACGCTGGTCGTCGCGGTGCTGTTCCGTACCCTCGACACGTTGCGGATGTTCGATCTGCCGTACGGCATGATCGGTCCGGGTAAGTACCACGTGGAGACGCTGTCGATCTTCTCCTATCTGGAGGCGACGCAGAACCGGTACGGGCCGGCTGCGGCGTACGCGATCGTTTTGTTCATCTACGTGCTGCTGGTGGCGTTCTTGTTCGTCCGGATTCTTGGTGCGGACGTGATCGGTGACAGTGCACCGCCGAAGAAAAAGAAGAAGAAGGATGCCGGCGATGATCAACCGGATGCGGTCCCGGTGCAGGGCGTGGAGCTGATGGGAGGGGCACACTGATGTCGACGTCAGCACCTGAGGCTCCGGTCGAGTCTCATCTGACCTCCGAAGAGGTTACGGCCCTCGCCCACCCGAAGCCGAGCCCAAAGGCACGGATCGGAAAGATCGCGTCCTATGTCGGGATGGCGATCATCGTGCTCTACTGCATCATCCCGTTCTACTGGATGATCGTGTCCTCGTTGCGGCTCCCGTCGATGGGTCGTGACACCGCGTTCATCCCGAACCCGGCATCGTTGGAGAACTACAAGGCGGTGTTCGGGCCGAGCAACAACTTCGGCCGGTCACTGGTCAACTCTTTGATCGTGTCGGGGACGACGACCATCCTCACCCTGTTGTTCGGCATCGTCGCGGCGTACGCCCTGGCCCGGCTGAGCTTCCGCGGCAAGGGTGGCGTGTTGTGGGTGATCATGGCCTGCTCGATGTTCCCGCTGGTCGTGCTGCTGCCGCCGCTGCTGAAAATGTTCTCCTCGACCGAACCGTTCACCTGGTTCCCGTACTGGGTGAACACCTACCAGTCGGTCATCATCCCAGGCCTGAGCTTCGGGCTGCCGCTGGCAGTCTGGAACCTGACCGCGTTCTTCAAGCAGCTCCCGGTCGAGCTGGAACAAGCCGCCATGGTCGACGGCTGCACCCCCGGTGTGGCGTTCCGCAAAGTGATCCTGCCGCTCGCCGCACCCGGCGTGTTCACCACCGCGATCATCGTGTTCATCGGATCGTGGAACGAGTTCTTGCTGGCACTGACGTTCCTGCAGGACCCGTCCAAGCAGACCGCCACAGTGGCCATCAGCAAGTTCACCGGCACCTCCGGGTTCGACACCCCGTACGGCACCATCATGGCCGCTGGCGTGATCGTCACCGTGCCACTCCTCATCGCGGTGCTGATCTTCCAGCGCCGCATCGTCGCCGGCCTCACCGCAGGTGGCGTGAAGTAGCAAACCCCGTGCCCTGAGCCTGTCGAAGGACGCACAACTGAATTCCCATCTCTGGCGTAGTCGCTCCGGCGGCTACGCCAGAGCTGTCTCAGTGGTCCGGATCGTGGCCGGTCGCGCCGTCGGTCTGCGCGACCGCTTCGGCCCCGGCTGCCTGCCGGGCCTTGCGGGCCTGCCACAGCCGCTGTAGCTGTTGCACTCCGACTCCGATGGAGATCGCGAAGGTGATCGCGATGACGGTTGCCCAGAACGGGTGGTGGGCGATCTTGCCGCCGATCGTGCCGACTGAGGAGTAGATCCCGGCCCAGATCGCGCATGCCACGATGCTGGCCGGCAGGAACCGGCGCATCGGGAAGTGCGACAGACCGAGGGCGGCGATCACCGGCGTACGTCCGCCAGGAATGAGCCGGCCGGTGACGATGGCGTGGAACGAGTTCTGAGTCAACGCGGTCTGAGCTTGACCGACCTGCGGTGCGAACCTGCTCCGCTCGATCCGGGGGCGTAGCCACCGGGCGCCGAAGCGGACCTGGAGCAGGAGCAGGCAGTCGCCGATCACCGAGCACACCCAGGTGATCAGAAAGATCAGCCAGGCATTGAGCTTGGAGTACGACCCGACCGCGGCCGCTGCGCTGACCACCTCGCCCGTAGGCACGAAGGGGATGGCTGAACCGACCAGCACCCACAGGGCCAGCATCAGGTGTGCGCGCAGCTGATCCATATCTGCCACCGTAGGACGACTGGCTGTGCGGCCAGGATCGCTAGGTCCCGAGCCGGTCGTAGGACCGACGTTGTGCACCCGTGGCTGTGCTGTGCGGTGGCGTCTGGCTCCCGGGTGTTTGGTACGTCGGGCGGCCGGAGTAGCCGATCGGCGGACTCCGGCCGTCAGTCCTCGGGTCGGTGACAGACCGCCTCGACGTTGTTGCCATCGGGATCACGAACGAAGGCGCCGTAGTACGACTCGTGGTACTCCGGCCAGAGCCGTGGCTCATGCAGCACCTCCGCGCCGAGCGCAGTCGCGGCGTCGAAGAAGGCTCGCACCGCCGCGCGGTCGGGCGCGCTGAAGGCGATGTGCGACTCGCGGAAGCCCTCGCCGGAGTTGAACTCGCCGATCCAGAAGTCAAGTGCGCAGTGCGTGGTCGAGCCTCCCGCGCCGGTCGCCCGGACCACGACGAATTGTTCTCGGTGCGGGGTCAGCAGCCGCAGGACTCGCCGATGATCAGCTCGGTGCCGAAGACCTGGTGTCCGTCCGGGGGTCCGGGCGCGAGAACGGCGGTGACCGCTGCCTCGGCCATCGCGTCGATCGGCTGGCGGCTGGTGGTCAGGGGCGGCCCGGTGAAGCTCGCTTCCTCGGTACCGTCGAAGCTCGCCAGGGCTACGTCGTCGGGAATGCGCAACCTCAGCTCGCGTGCGGCGCGAAGCAGCCCGACGGCTTGAAGGTCGGACCCGGTGACGACCGCGGTCGGCGGCTCAGGCCCCTGCAGCAGTCGTAACCCGGCGTGGTAGCCGCCGACCCGGGTGAACGGCGCCGGCTCCACCGCGCCAGGAGAGCGCCGGTTTCGGGCATGCGCCTTCAGCCAACCGGCCTCACGACCGTCGGTGCTGGCGTCCACCGTGTCACCGAGGATCATCGACACGGACAGATGACCATGAACGCGGAGAAGGTGGTCGACCACGGCGTCGATGCCGTCGGCCGCGGCCGGGCCGATCGTGGGGTAACCGGGGTAGGGCGTGGCGGAGTCGATCAGCACGAGCGGGGTGCGCACGCCGCGTCGGGCCAGCTCGCCGGCGCCGTTGGTACCGGGTCCGCGCGCCAGCAGGAGACCGTCGATCTGTCGGTCGCAGAGCTCCAGCATGCCGCGGAGCTCGACCGCTGGGTCGAATCCCGAGCTGATGGTCAGCAACGCGAAGCCGAGCTTGGCTGCGGCGCGCTGGATCGCCACGGTGTACTCCGCGTAGAACGGGTTGGTGCTGTCGGGGACGACCAGGCCGAGGGTCCTGGTGGTCCCCAGCGCGAGTGCTCGGGCGGTGCTGTTCGGTCGGTAGCCCAGCTGCTCGATCGCGGCGCGCACCCGGGCGGCCGTCGGCTCCGACACCGACTTCGGTCCGCCATTGACGACGAAGCTCACGACCGCGTCGCTGACCCCGGCGTACCGCGCGACGTCGGCCCGCGTGACAGCTCCTCGGCCGGACGTGCTCGCTGATTTCCGTGCCACCGCGCCGCCCTTCCGCCGGCTTCTTCTTCTTTGACAACCACGGTAGCAGTAACGCGCGCGAACGGTGGTGGATCCCTGCGTCGATGAGCGTATGGAGGTGTCTGAGACGACGTCTTGCGCTCAGGGAAGTAATCCGCGTAACCTTCTGTCCACGGCCTAGGAGTCTCTCCAGCGCCACACACCCCCGACGATGCGGTCGTACAGACCCGACGAAGGAGCCCTCATGCGCGGCGTGATCCTGCCCGGAAACTCCACCACCGACCTTCTCGAGCTACCGGACCCCGAGCCCGGCCCCGGACAGGTGCTGCTCGCCATGCGCGCCTCGACCATTTGCGGCTCCGACATCCGAGCCATCTACCGCGAACACGCCCAGGGCGATCCGGCCGAGATGTACCAGGGCGTCGTGGCCGGCCACGAACCGGCCGGCGAGGTGGTCGCGGTCGGCCCGGGAGCGGTACGGCTGGAGGTCGGTGATCGGGTCTGCGTTTACCACATCAGCGGCTGCGGACAGTGCGGCTCCTGCGTCCGCGGCTACCAGATCAGCTGCTCCTCACCTCGCCGTGCCGCCTACGGCTGGCAGCGAGACGGCGGCCATGCCGACCTGATTCTGGCCGAGGAACGCGACTGCATCGTGCTCCCCGACTTCGTCACGTTCCTCGACGGCGCCTGCGTCGCGTGCGGGTTCGGCACCGCGTACGAGGGTCTGCTCCGGGCCAACACCAGCGGCCGCGACGCTCTCGCCGTGATCGGGCTCGGACCGGTCGGGCTTGCCGCCGGCCTGCTCGGCGGCAAGCTCGGCGCCGTCCCGCGGGTCGGGCTGGATCCCAGCCTGGAGCGACGTGAGCTGGCGCAGCGGCTCGGCGCCGTCGACGCCGCGTACGCCCCGCACGACATCGAAGCCGCCCGGCAAGCACTGGGCGGCGGCGCCGATGTGGCGATCGACTGCTCCGGCAGCGAACCCGGCCGAGGAACCGCGATCTCCCTGGTCCGCGAGCGCGGCCGGGTCGTGCTGGTCGGGGAGGGCAACGGGATGACCGTGCCCGAGGTCAGCCCCACCTTGATCCACCCATCCATCACGATCATCGGGTCCTGGGTGACCAGCCTCGCGCACATGCGGGAACTGGTGAGCAGGCTGCCCTACTGGAACCTGCACCCTGAGGTCATCGTCTCCGACAGCTTCCCGCTGGCCGACGCCGCGGCCGCCTACGAGCTCGCCGACGCCGGCCGGTCCGGCAAGATCGCCCTCGTCCCGTGAGCCGGGCGGCACCCGAGATCGACGACTCTCTCGCCCCGCCGAGGGTCGCGCTCAAGGCGGACTCGCAGTCGACTCAGGCAGGGAGCATCCAGCGACCTCAGATCCATTCGTCGACTGCGGTCAGTTTGCCTGCCGACTGCCCGGTGTTGATCGCGCCGGGAGGCTCGAGCAGCAGCAGCTGGCATTCGCTGCGCGCTTCGGGCCGGTGCCGCATGCCGCGCGGCACGACGAAGATCTCCCCGGGCCGCAGGTGGATGCTGGGTTGATCCTCGAGGTGGATGCTCAGCTGGCCGGCGAAGACGCAGAAGACCTCGTCGACGTCGTGGTCGTGCCAGATGAAGGTGCCCTGGGCCCTGACGAGCTTGATCTCCCATCCGTTGGCCTGGGCGATGATCTTGGGGGACCAGTGCTCCTCGAAGAGGGTGAATTCGGTGTTCTGACGTCGGCCAATCGTTCGCACAGACTCGTCATCTGTCGCCGGCGCGCTCCGAGAGCGTAGCGACGCAGGTCTCGCCGGACCTCCGGGTCGGTTCGCAGCGGTGTCAGCCATGCATCGACGAGGCTGTCGGGAAGTGGCCGCTTGCTCAGCCAGCCGAGGGTGAGGGGGAGCCGCCGCAGTGCTCGGAATCGGAGAAGGTTCGCGATCAAGAAAAGTCCTCCGGGCAGTGCGGCGGTGAGTCGGAGGTTGTTGCCCGGAAGACCGGGTGGGTAGTTCTCGAACGCCTCGCAGGAGGTGATGACAAGTCGGGTGATCCGGGTCGAGGGCAGGGCGGCGGCGGCAAGGACCGCGGCGTGGCCGTTGCCGACCAGAGTGACGTCGCGCAGATGCAACTCGTCGAGGAACTCGTGCACCATCCGGCCGTAGCCGTCGAGGGAGAGGTCGGTGCGGGAGGGTACGGGGAATCGGTGGGCATCGAGCGGAAGCGTGGGCACGATGCAGCGGAAGTCTTCTTGCAGGCGTTGGACAACTGGGTTCCAGACTGTTCCTGCCATCAGAACGCCGTGGAGGAAGACAATCGTCGGCCCGATTCCTGTCTCGGTGTATTCGAGCAATGTGGTCCGTTGTGGTGGCATGGCATCATCGTCGATCCCACCGGCGCTGTCTCGCATCGGCAAGATCGCCGAACGCTGGCCGGCGAAGTCGATCGACTGAATAACGTCAAGACCACAGTGGACACGGTCGGGTGGGCGAACAATGATCAGGAGTCTGAGCGAAGCCAGCCCTGAGCCATCCGGGCAGATCGAGTACATGCTCAGAGCGGGAAACGTCGTGTCGAAGGAGTTGACGATGGCGACCGGAAACGTGACGCTGACATCGTCGCCGTGCGCCTCAACCACGATTGGTGTTGGCCACCTGCTCGGCACGCATTCGAAGTCCCGCCAGCTCGCGGTCCATGTGATGCCGGGCGAGTGGCCCGATCAGCAGGGCGACCATTGACGAGAAGGACCCCTGATGTTGGATCTCGAAGGTTGCGATCGTGATCTGACCGCGGTCTTGGAGCAGGTGGCTTCCCACGGTTTCGACTGTGCCGGTGCGGCTGCGCCCGGAGAAGTGACGTGGCGGGTCGAACAGGTAGACCGTCCAGGTCGTCCGAGGGAGCCACGGCTGCCTGATATCGGCCCGACTGCGCTCAGCTGGGGCACGCCCGGATTTCGATGACGCAGGACGTCTACATGGGTCGCCAGGAGGTGCATCCGATCGCAGCGTCGGAGGTCCTGGGGTTTTGTCGAGGTCGATGAAAACCGGAAGGTAACCGGATCGGCTAGCGACGAGTCCAGTGAGGTCGACTAAAGAGGGCTCCGACTAGGTCGGATGGGTGCGCCGCGAGGGAATCGAACCCCCAACCCGCTGATTAAGAGTCAGCTGCTCTGCCAATTGAGCTAGCGGCGCGCGAGGAGCAACATTAGCAAACGACCGGGTGACCTCGCGAATCCAACCTGGGTCAGTCGATCAGCTCCAGCAGTGCGCGTGCCGCGTTGTGGCCGCCGAGCCCGCTGACTGCCCCGCCGCGGACGGCACCGGAGCCACACATCAGAATCCCGTCGTCGGCCGTGGCGACGCCCCAGCGCTCGGCCGGAGTGTTCGCCGTAGCGCCGGAGGGCAGCCACGGCCAGCTGAGATCGCCGTGGAAGATCTGACCGCCGGGCATTCCGACCGCGGTCTCGACGTCGCCGGGTGTCATCGCCTCGATGCAGGGGCGCCCGTACAGGTCGGGCGCCAGGCAGGGCTCGAGGGGCTCGGCGAGCGCGGACTGCAAGGAACGCAGCGCCGCCTCTCCGACGTGCTGTTTCGTACCGCGCGGGTCGGATTCGAACAGCGCGGCCGGGGTATGCAGCGCGAACATCGTCAGGGTGTGCCAGCGGGAGAATCGCGGCGCCGGACCGAGGATCGAGTCGTCGGTCAGCGTGTGGCAGTAGACCTCGACCGGCAGCGGGTCAGG
The DNA here is from genome assembly GCA_963797165.1 of uncultured Actinomycetota bacterium. Lineage (GTDB taxonomy): Bacteria > Actinomycetota > Actinomycetes > Propionibacteriales > Propionibacteriaceae > Microlunatus. Next base: position 1,888,481 of record CAWCOM010000001.1, on the reverse strand, counting down.
GATCTCACCAGCGGATGCGGCCTCGTAGGCCCGCTGAAGCTGCTCGTACGACTGGTTCAGGTGCAGCGTCCCGGCAAAGCCGGTCGCCGGATCGATTCCGGAGGCGAGCCTCGGGAGTCGGCGGAGGACCAGGTTGATCTTGGTCTGGCTGCCCTGCGGCTTGTGACCGGGACGGGCTCGCAGCCGATCGAGGACGTACGGCGCGCAGCCCGCGAGGACGTAGCCGGAGCGATGGTGCGTCCCGTCGGCAAGCACAACGTCCCAACCACCGCCTGGGACCTTGAGCACGGCCTCGGCCCGAGCGTTCGCGATCAGCTCGGCACCGGAGGATCGGGCAACCTGCTCGAGCTCCTCAGCCACCCGCCCCATCCCACCGACCGGCACCTTCCACTCGCCGGTCCCGCCGCCGATCATGTGGTAGGTGAAGCAGACGTTCTGCTGCAGCGAGGTGTCGTGCGCACGAGCGAACGTGCCGATCAGGGCATCGGTGAGTACGACGCCACGGACCACATCGTTGGCCAGGGTCGCTTCGATCAGGTTGCCGATCGGGTGTCGGGTCAGGGCGTCCCACACCTGGTCGTCGCCGAAGGCAGCGCGCAGGGCTGATTCCTCGGGCAGGGCTTCGGTCAGGGTCGGCGCGACGACCGTTGCGTACCGCTGCAGGAGGCTCTCCAGATGCTGCCAGCCGTGCCACTCCTCGTCACCGCCGGTCAGGTCGTGGAACGACGCCCTCGTCGCTTCACCCGCCGTCCGCTCCACCAGGAGGTGACCGCTGGACGTCGGCGTGTACGAGGCTACCCGCCGAGAGCGGAGCTCCAGGTCCAGTCCGAGCTCGTCGATGATCGTCTGGGGAAGCAAGGAGACCAGGTAGGAGAATCTCGACACGGCGACGTCGACACCCGCGAACACCTGCGCGCTCTGGACGGCACCGCCGAACCGATCGGTCGCCTCTAGCACGGTCACGGTCAGCCCGGCCCGGGCCAGGTAGGTCGCGGCGACCAGTCCGTTGTGACCGCCCCCGATGATGATCACCTGCGGATCGACCATCTCAGTGGAGTCCTGCGGTCGCGGAACAGCGGGCGATCTCGTCCTCGGTCAGCTCGAGATCGGCAGCCTTCGCGGAATCCGTGATGGAGGCTGGTCGACGTGCCCCTGGGATGGGGATGACGTGGGCACCGAGGGAGAGCTCCCAGGCGAGCACGACCTGCTGCGGACTGACTCCGCGGGCCTCGCCGATCTCGGCGAACACCGCGAACCGGTCGCCGACCTCCTTCGCACCACCGCCCGTCCCACCGAGCGGGCTCCACGGCAGGAACGCGACCCCGTGCTCGCCGCACCAGGCGAGCTCGTCGCTACTGCAGCGGAACTTGGGGGAGAACTCGTTCTGCACGCTGGCCAGGCCGCCCTCACCGAGCACCTCGACGGCGATCGAGATCTCCTCCACATTCGCGTTCGAGATCCCGATCGCCTTGATCTTGCCCTCGTCCTGCAGGGTCTTGAAGTTGCCGATCACGTCGCCGTACACCTGCCATCGGTCCGGCCGATGCCACTGGTAGAGGTCGATCACGTCCACGCCGAGCGCGCGCAGCGACTTCTCCACCGCCTCGCGGAGATACGGCAGCGTGCCGTCGCGGCCACGGACGTCCGTTGGGCTGCGGGTGATACCGCCCTTGGTGCCCACGACGACACCCTCGGTGCTGCCGCCGTAGCTCCGGAGCGCCTTGCCCACGATCTGCTCGTTGTGGCCCATCGTGTTCCAGGTCGGCGCGTAGACGTCGGCGGTGTCGATGTAGCTGACACCGGCGTCCAAGGCGGCGTGGACGGTGGCGATGGCCTCGTCTTCGGACGGATACACGTTGTCGTTGTTCATCGAAAAGGGCATGGCGCCCAGGCCGATGGCGGAGACGGTGAACGGTCCGAGCTGTCGTGTCTGCACCCTGGTGAGGTTAGCGCTGGGCCGCCGGCGCTCTGGCCGGTGGGACCGCCATCGGCGCGGGCGCACGGACGACGCCCAGCACGATCAGCCCCTGCGCGACCAGGTACGTCGTCATGATCAAGAAGCTGTCGATCCCCAGCCGACCGGGGATCACGAACGTCGTGACGGCGATGATCGTGTCGGAGACGACGAAGATCGCTGCGCCGACGGCGGTGAGCCGACTGATCCCCGAGGCCAGCACGGCCATCGTGCCGATCGTGGCGCCGTAGATGATCACTGCCGGTGCCAGGACTCCCGCCGCTGGGGCCACCACGACGACGATGGCCACGACGGCAACGCCGTACAGGGCGGCGAGAGACGGACGCCGACGCAGGACACTGCGCGCACGATAGGGCCAGAACGCGCCGGCGTAGCAGAGCTGGGCGATCAGGAAGAACGCGATCTTGATCAAGATCGCGTACCCGAAGACGTCCCCGCACCAGGAGAACACCAGTCCGATCGCCACCAGGGTGGTGAGGCGATCCCTCGGGCGGGCGGTCAGCAGGAAGCCGAGCAACATCGGCATCGCGAGGGCAAGGGCGACCAGGGACACGACGTTCCAGTGCGCCAGCTCGGCGACCAGATCCGTCACCGCCACGACGGCGTACGCGATCAGCCACGCTCGCGCCGGACGCCGTAGTTCCATTCCTCCAGAGTAGAAACCGGGCCGGACCACGTACACGGAATTTCGGTGTGAGCCCCCGAAAACTGGTCACCAACAACAACGACACGCCGGTGGAATTTGTTGTTAGTGACCACTTTTCCTGGGAGCGCAGGGCAGCTGTCGGACGGTCAGCGGTCGACCAGCCGCCGCCGAACGGTCAGCGGGTGTGGGCCAGCCGGTCGGGCCGTCGCGGGACGACTCAGCGGGCCGTGCGCCGCGCGGCGGCGAGGCGCTGGCGGCGGAGCTCGGTGAGCTCGGGGCGGGGGACCGGGTCGAGCTCCCGGCCCAGCGCCAGCTCGAGGACGTGGTCGGCGAGCGCCGGGTTGCGGACGAGCACCGGCCCGTGCGGGTACGTCCCGATCACGGTCCCGTTCACGGCGCCCTCGGTGCCGTCGTTGCAGTTTCCGACGCCGACCTCGACGTCGGCCAGTGGTTCCGCGCTCGGACCGAGCACGGTGTAGCCGCCGTGATTCTCGAACCCGCTGATCAACGCTTCGTCGCCGAGATCGCCCTCGTGGCCGCGCCAGCGGGACAAGATCTCACCCACCGCGCGTACCGGACCGCGGGTCGTCGTCACGTCCAGCAGTCCCAGACCGGTGATCACCTCGTCCCGATCGCCGACGGTGAACGAGTTGCCGACGATCTGATACCCCGCGCAGACCGCGAACACCACGGCGCCCCGATCGCGGGCACGGTGCAGGCCGCCATCGGCGCTGAGTTCGCGTACGGCGGTGATCTGGGCCGCATCCTCGCCGCCGCCGAGCAGGTAGACGTGACCGCCGTCGGGCAGCGGGTCGCCCGGCTCGACCACCGTCAGGACGGGGCCGAATCCGCGCCACTCCAGACGCTTCATCAGCACGCTGGCATTGCCGCGATCACCGTAGATGCCGAGCAGCGACTGGTAGATCAGCACGATCTCGACCCGCCCGCCGTCGGCCACCGAGGCCGCCATCACACGCCCCCCATCTTTCGGAGCCGCTGGAACGGCGTGTACGTCGCGATCACATCCACCGGCTCGGAGTGGCCGGCCAGCGCGGCGGCCAGGTCGGGTACGCAACGGTGCTCGACCCCGGCGTACAGCAGGCGGACGGCGAGATCCTGCGCCCGCGGACCGGTGGCGACGACGGTCCGACCGGCCAGCTGCTCGTAGTCGACGTCCCACAGCCAGGAAACGTCCCGGCCGTCGGCGGCGGCGGAGTCGATCGCCAGAACCACGGTGTTCGTGGTGGCCAGGGGGAGCGCCTCGGCCCAACCGGCCGGGTTCTTGGCCAGCAGCAGCCGGGCGGTGGTGTCACCGAACCGGGTCGTGGCGAAGCGGCCCGCCGGTGACGTGACGGTGCGCATCCCGGTCAGAGCGACGTCCGCGGGCACGCCGAGCAACGAGGCGGCGGCCAGAGCGCACGCGGCGTTGCTGACGTTGAACGAGCCGGGGACGTTGAGCTCGGGGCTCCAGACATGGCCGTCGGGGTCGGTGATCGTGTCGCCGATCACGGTGTAGTCGCCGCGAGGCTGGGCGAGGTCGCAGCCCGAGCAGGCCCAGCTGGAGCGTCCGGTCTCGTCGGGCTGATGGCGGACCAGGACCGCTCCGCAGCTCGGGCACAGCGACGCATCCTGAACCCAGGTGCCCGCGGTGTTGACCCAGACGACCTTCTTCGCAGTCTGGGCCGCCCAGACGATCAAGGGCTCGTCGGCGTTCGCGACGACCACCGGACCGTCCGTTCCGGCCTCGGTCAGGGCGTTCCGCCAGCGGCGACCCAGCGCCGTGATCTCGTGGTGCCGGTCCAGCTGGTCGCGACTGAAGTTCAACAGGACGAGCACCTCGGGTCTGCCCAGGCGGACGACGTCGGCCACCACCCGCTCGTCGGTCTCCAGCATGGCCAGGTCGGCCTTCGGGCGCTCCGACAGCGCGGACGCGATCCCGCCGTGCAGGTTCGCGCCGTCGGCGTTGTGGACCAGCCGACCCGCGTCCGGTCCAAGCGCCTGACGGACTGCGGCCGCCAAGAAGTGGGTCGTCGTGGTCTTGCCGTTCGTGCCTGAGACCATCGCGATCCGACGCCCAGCGAGCAGCTTGGCGAGTGCGGCCGGGTCCAGGGTCAGCATCACCTGGCCCCGGATCGCGGTTCCGCTGCCACGACCGGCTGCTCGCGATGCGACAGCGGCGAGCCGGCCGGCGACCGTGGCGACCGCCAGGCGGGCTCGCGAGGCAGCAGAGCGCGGAGGGCGTGCCGCTGCCGAGGGGAGCAGGTCGGTCGAGGACGGCGGCATGCGGGCCATTCTGCCGGGCCGGGCAAGGTCGGTCCGCGCCAGACCTGTTGCGTTCCGCGAGATCTCCGCCACCAGGAGCGATCGACCGGTCAGCGCAGGTGCCGCGGATCTCCGTACGCAGGCAGCGGCATGGTGACCTCAGCCGTCGATGGCTGGCTGCCGGGCACGGCCGGGTATGCGGGATAGGCCGGGGCCGGAGCGGGGGGCCGGGGCCGGGGCCGGTGTCGGGCTGAGGGCGACCTGCGGGCCCGTGCCGTACGGCGGTGCTGGGATCGTCTGTACGACGACGGGCTGCGCGGGCTCGGACCCGCACGCCATCACCAGCGCGATCACCCAGCCGATCAGGGTCCAGCCGAAGAAGAAGTTGACGAGCGCGGTCGCAGCGCAGTTCGTCCGGTTGCGGGTGGCGCCGATCGCCCACGGCAACATGTAGCCGGCGCTGAGCACGGCAGCCAACCACGCGAACACCAGGTGCGCGGTGGAGGAGCGGTGCTGTTGCGGCAGGTAGACGTACGTCTGCGGGTAGAGGTCGGGTCCATAGCGGGCGTAGTCATCCCGCCAGCTGCTCATCGCGACCTCCGGATACCTACAAAGCCTGTTCGGCCGAAACCTGTTGTGCGGAACTTGTGGGGTGAGTGACGGGACTCGAACCCGCGACATCCTGGACCACAACCAGGGGCTCTACCAACTGAGCTACACCCACCATGGAGCCCGGTCCGACCGGGCAACCTGAGGAATTGTAGCGGAGGCCCGGTCCCAACGCCGGACCAGCCGAATGGATGGACTCGTGGTGGGAGTACCCACCACAAGTCCATCCACTCTCAAGACCCCGGATCAATCGAGCAGATCCAGCGCCGTCGATCCGTCTCCGTCGTACGTTGAGCAAGTCGGAGAACACGAAAGGGTGAGGATGTCTGTTCTGAAGAAGGCTGTCGGCGTCATCGTGGGTGCGGCCGCGTTGCTGGTTCCCTTGACGGTGACCGCTCAGCCGGCCGATGCCGCGACCCGGTTCGGCTGCCCACGCGGCGACGTGTGCCTGTATCCGGAGGGAAAGGACTTCCGGCATTCCACGCCGTCGAAGAAGTACTACCACTACGGCGTCTACAACTTGCACGGCGTCACAGGTCGGCACTGGCTGTTCAACAACCAATGGGGCGGCGCTTACGTGATCGCCTACTACGGCCCCAACGCGACGGGTAAGTGCTTCGGCTTCAACACCAACGGCGTCAGCGACTGGAACTGGGGCCCGATCGACTCGATCCGGCTGAGCACGTATCTTCCGGCCCGTTGTGAGTGGAGCGGCTGATCAGCTCTGGCCGTCCCCGCCGCCGGTGAGAGCCGCCTCGTGCCTCGCGGCGATCACCTTCGACGTCGCACTGTCCGGTCCCGGCTGCGGCACGAACACCGCGTCGCGGTAGTACCGCAGCTCCTCGATCGACTCCTGGACGTCGGCCAGGGCGCGATGGTTGCCCGACTTGGCCGGGGCGGAGTAGTAGGCGCGCGGGTACCAGCGCCGGACCAGCTCCTTGATCGAGGAGACGTCGACGTTGCGGTAGTGGACGTACGACTCCAGCGTCGGCATCTGGCGGGCGAGGAAGGCGCGGTCGGTGCCGATGGTGTTCCCGGCGAGCGGGGCCTTCCGGGCCTCAGGGACGTACTCGCGGAGGTAGGCGAGGACCTTTTCCTCGGCCTCGGCCATGCTCAACCCGTCGGCCAGCACGTCCAGCAGCCCGGATGCGGTGTGCATCCCCCGGACGAAGTCGCCCATCTGCTCCAGGGCCTGCGGGCTCGGCTTGATCACCAGGTCGACGCCGTCGCCGAGGACGTTCAGGTCGCCATCAGTGACCAGTGCGGCCACCTCGACGAGCTCGTCCTGCTCGAGGTCGAGGCCGGTCATCTCGCAGTCCATCCAGACGAGCAGCTCGTTCACGCTGATCACTCTACGGTTCTCCGGCCCCGGCCTGCGTCGCCCGCGGCGCCTGCGAGCGCCGGCCGGGCAGTGCGTAACGCGGCACGAGGCGTGCCAGCCAGGCAGCGCCTACCCAGGCCAGTCCGCCCATCACCAGCGCCGCCACCACCAGGGACGCGACTGCCGTGATCGCACTGATGATCAGCGGACCGAGGGTGTTGCCGAGGTCCGCGCAGACCCGCCAACCACCCAGATACTGGGCGCGGCCGACATCCGGGGAGGTGTCCGCACCGAGGGTCAGCACGATGCCCGACGAGATCCCGTTCCCGAAGCCCAACACGCAGGCGACCAGGGTGATGGTCAAGGCGGAGGTCGTCAGTGGCAGCAGCAGCAGTCCGAGTCCCATGATGATCATGCTCGGCACCGCCACCCAGACCCGGCCGAACCGGTCCATCACCGCGCCGCCGGGGTAGAACATCAGCAGGTCCACTCCGGCCGAGATGCCGAAGATCAGGCTGGTGGCCGCAGGACCGATCCCGACGGCTTCGGCCCACAACGGGATGATCACCTGCCGGGTGGCTCGGACCGCGGAGATGACCAGCACGCCGAGTCCGAGGGTCAGGAGCACCCTCCGGTGCTGGGCCAGGACGGACAGCACGCTCGGCTGGACGACCGTGGAACGATCGGCGGCAGCTCCACGGGTTCGGCCGACGTCAGGGAGGAACGCGACCAGCACCGCGGCCAGCAGGCTCATTGCCGCGGCGAACGCGTACGCAGCGCCGATCGAGAACCGGCTCACCACCAGCGCACCGGCGAACGGGCCGATGAACGAGCCGAGCCGGAAGACGCCGCCGAGGGTCGACATCGCGCGCGCCCGGGCATGGATCGGTACGGCCTCGGTCAAGTACGCCTGGCGGGCCAGGCTGAAGACGGCATTCGCCAGTCCGGTGACGAAGACAGCCGTGCCGAGTCCAACGAGCGAGTCCGCCCGGCCGGCGAGGTAGGCGCCCAGCAGTGCCACGGCATCGACCGCGCAGGCCGCCATCAGTGCGTACTTCTCGCCGATCCGGGCGGCCAGCGCGCCGGCCGGCAGGTCACCGACCAGCTGGCCGACGCCGGCCAGGGCGACCACGAGCGCTGCAGTGCCGAGGCTTGCTCCCAGATCGCGGGCGCTGAGCGCGATCAGCGGCACGATGGCGCCGGTTCCGACCGAGACGAGTGCCGTCGGCCCGTACGCGGTGAGGGCGATGGTGCGCCAGCTCACCGGCGGCCCCGGCTGGCCGAAACTCATGCGCCCCCGGCAGGAATCGAACCTGCGACCAAGAGATTAGAAGGCTCCTGCTCTATCCGCTGAGCTACGGGGGCCGGGCGCACCGCCCAACGATACTGTTTGCGCCGGTCTGCCTGCTGCGCCGCGGAATCGAGAACGGTTGACCCCAATAGAGAGGGTCAACCGTTCTCGATTCCGAAAGCCCGGGCGACCCGGCGGGCTGGGTAGCCTTGTCGCCATGTCGTTGACCCGCGAGGACCGTCGTGCGTTCGCGAAGTCCGGCATCCCACGCGATCCCGACCTCACCGAGCCGTACCCGAAGCGGCTGCTCAAGAGCAAGTTCTTCTGGCTGACCATCGTGATGCTCGGGGTGTACGCGACCGCACTGGTCCTGCTCTATCTCCAGGTAGTGCCCGACCAGGAGGTCCCGGGCGGGCGGATCATCGGGCTGGGCACCGAGGCCATCCCGGTGGCCACCAAGTACGCGGCGCTCACGGTCATCCCACTGACACTGGCCTTCCTGTGGGCCGACCGCTATCGACCGCAGCGGTTCTGGGTCTGGCTGATCACGTTCGGCTGGGGTGCCTGCGTAGCGACCTTCGTTGCCGCCCAGATCAACACCTGGGCGGCCGGACACCTGAGCATCGTCGGCGACGGCGATCCGGCGACAGGCCCGCGGGCGGCCATCTACGTCGCACCCTTCGTCGAGGAGGCATCCAAGGCGACGGTGCTGTTCTGGCTGGCGATCCTGATGCGGTACCAGTGGGTCAGCCGGCTGACCGGCATCGTGCTCGCCGGGCTTTCCGGCGCGGCGTTCGCGTTCGTGGAGAACATTCTCTACTACGGCCGGGCCTACCGTTATGCCGCGCAGACGTTCGGCGAGGTGACTCCGATGGAGGCCCTGCAGGGGATCGCGTTCCAGCGTGGGCTGCTGACCTTCTTCGGGCATCCGCTGTTCACGTCGATGACGGGCATCGGGCTGGCGATCGCGATGCGGAGCAAGAGCAAGGTGGTCCGCGTCGTGGCGCCGCTGGCGGGCTTCTGCTGCGCGGCGCTGTTGCACATGCTCTTCAACTCCACCGTCAGCCTGGTGGGCGGCACCCAGCTCCTGATCATGTATCTCGCCATCGCGCTGCCGCTGGTCGTCGGGCTGATCGTGTTCGTCGTCCGCCAGGAGTTCCGGGAGGGTCGACTCATCCGCGAGCGGCTGACCGACTACGTCCGGGTGGGCTGGCTGCCGGCGGAGGATCCGCAGAAGTTGTCCCGGCTGCGGACCCGGTTCAAGGCCTTGTGGCACTCCGTTTTCCTCGGACCGGACGCGTTCCTGGCCACGATCAGGTTCCAGCGCGCCGCCACCGAGCTGGCCTATCTCCGCGACGCGATGGCGCGGGGGCTGGTGGACGCTGCGGGTCTGAAGCGAGAGAAGGCGCTGCTGACCAAGATCCGGACCCAGCGCCCGCTCGCCGTCATCGCACCGGTCGGCCGGGCGGCGTACCCGAATCTGCGGCGCCGAAAGCAGTCCGCGCTGGCCTTCCCGGCAGCGACCTATCCCGGGCCGGCAGGCATCGGCGGCTACTATCCGGCACCGGCTGGGATGCGCGGCTGGGATGCCCGTCGGGGCGGCACCGCCGAGCCTGCTTCCCACGGCGCCCGGCGGCGTGCCCGTCGCGGGGCTCGCGCCGTTGGGGCAGACTGCTACCCAGTACTCCGAGGTGGACCCGAGCTGGAAGCCTCCGGAGGGCTAGCCGTCCGGATCGGGCGAACCCGCGCTCGGAGTGGGTCCGGTCGGCGTGCGACGCGAGGAGGCTCATGAGCGGCAGCCGCGAATCCGCGCTGGTCGCCGCCTTGACCCAGACCCGCACGCTGCTGGCCGGAGTATCGCTGCCGCTGCCGTTGCCCGGCGCGGCGGAGCAGCAGGCCGCGGCTCGCGAGGTCGTCACCCAGCTCGACGACTACATCCTGCCTCGGCTGGCCAGCATCGACGCGCCGCTGCTCGCTGTGGTCGGTGGGTCCACCGGTGCTGGCAAGTCGACCCTGGTCAACTCCCTGGTCGGGCGGCGGGTGAGCGCGCCGGGAGTGATCCGACCGACCACCCGCGCGCCGGTGCTGGTGCATCACATAGACGACGCGAGCTGGTTCAGCGACACCAGGATCCTGCCGAGCCTGGCTCGGACGACCGGGCCCAGCACCGACCGACGTTCGCTGCAGCTGGTGCCCGACGAGACAATTCCGCGCGGGCTGGCGATCCTGGACGCACCGGACATCGACTCGGTCGTCGCGGAGAACCGGGAGCTGGCCGGTCAGCTGCTGTCCGCCGCCGACCTGTGGTTGTTCGTCACCTCGGCGGCCCGCTACGCCGACGCGGTGCCTTGGGAGTTCCTGCATTCAGCGGCCGAGCGAAGCGCCGCGCTGGCGGTCGTCCTCGATCGGGTGCCGCCGCGGGCCATGCAGGACGTGCCGGCCCATCTCGGCCAGCTGATGACCGAGCGCGGCCTCGCCGACGCACCGCTGTTCGGGGTCCCGGAGACGAACGTCGACGCCGAGGGCCTGCTACCGGCCGCCGCGGTGCAGCCGATCCGCGGCTGGCTGGCCGCACTCGCGCGCGACCAGGGCAGCCGCGCGGCAGTCGTCCGGCAGACGCTGGACGGCGCCATCGCGGCGGTGGCGGCGCGGACCTCGACCATCGCGGACGCGGTGGACGAACAAGCTGGGGTCGTCGACCAGCTGCGCGCCGAGGTCGACCACTCCTTCGCCGAAGCCGTGCGCACCATCCAGGTGCAGACCGAGGACGGCACCCTGCTGCGTGGAGAGGTGCTGGCGCGCTGGCACGACTTCGTCGGCACCGGCGAGATCTTCCGGGTGCTCGAGCAGAAGGTCGGCTGGCTGCGGGACCGGATCAGTGCTGCGTTCCGCGGTGAGCCGCCGGCTGCGGCGAATCTCAAGGTCGCCGTGGAGTCGGGTCTGGAGATGTTGATCAATGCCGAGGCCGATGCGGCGGCAGAGCGGGCCGAGGCGTCGTGGCAGGCCAACTCGGCCGGTCGGGCCCTGTTGGGACGTACGTCGGAAGACCTGTCACGATCCTCCGACACCTTCCCGACGGCGAGTGCGCGGATGATCCGCGACTGGCAGGGCGGCGTGCTGGACCTGGTGGCCGATGAGGGCATGGGTCGGCGCTCCAAGGCGCGGTTCCTGGCGCTCGGCGTGAACGGCGTCGGGGTGGCGTTGATGATCGTGGTGTTCGCGCACACCGGCGGGTTGGTCGGTGCGGAGATCGGCGTCGCCGGCGGTACGGCGGTGCTGGCTCAGCGGGTGCTCGAGGCGGTGTTCGGTGACCAGGCCGTCCGTCGGCTGGCCCAGACGGCGAAGGACGACCTGGACAGCCGGGTGCAGGTGCTCCTCTCGGGTGAGCTGGTCCGTTACCACGCCGTGCTCGACCGAGCTCGGGCTGGACGAGAGCGTGCCGCAGCGGTTGCGTGAGCTGTCGCGCGACGTGACCGCGGCCGGCGACGACGTACCGGCCTCGGCCCAGGACAGTGGCGAGAAGGCATTGGCGGCTGCGGACGAACTCTTGGAGCTGGAAGCGCCGCGCGTTCAGCAGGTCCCGCTCGACGCGCCGCGGGACGTCGACGACATCGTGGACGCCGAGATCGTCGAGCCGGTCGCGCGGGTCGAGCCGGTCGAGGCGCCAAGGGTCTCGCCGACTGCGTACTCGCGTCCGATGCCGGATCCCGAGGAGCTGCGCTGATGGCCTCGGCACTGAGCCGGTTGCGGTCGCGCGCGGATCCGGCCGAGGCACTGGCTCCACGGATCAGGGCGCTCGAGGCCGCCGCCCAGCTGTGCGATGGGCGGGCGGACGAGGCGGCGGTCAGCGCGGCCGCGCGGTTGGTCGCCCAGGCCGATCGCAGACTGGCGTTCTCCGGCGCGGCGACCGTGGTCGCCCTGGCGGGCGCAACGGGATCGGGCAAGTCGAGCCTGTTCAATGCGCTGACTCGGAGCGAGGTCGCGGTGGTCGGCATTCGTCGACCGACGACGTCGAAGGCCCTGGCCGGGGTCTGGGGGAGCGAGCCGACCGAAGAGCTCCTGGACTGGCTGGACATCCCGCGCCGGCATGCGCTGGAGCCGTCGAGTGAGCAGGGGCCGGTCGATGGATCGGGCTCGGAGCTCGACGGACTCGTGCTGCTCGACCTGCCCGACCATGACTCCACCGAGGTCGCGCACCGGCTCGAGGTCGACCGGCTGGTCGAGCTGGTCGACGCGATGATCTGGGTGCTCGATCCGCAGAAGTACGCCGACGCCGCCCTGCACGACCGCTATCTCAAGCCACTTGCCCAGCACGCCGGCGTGATGACCGTCGTGCTCAACCAGATCGACCGGCTCGCTCCGGACGCGCGCGAGGCGTGCGTACGCGATCTCGTTCGGCTGCTCTCGTCCGAAGGGCTGACCGGGGTCGACGTGCTCCCCGTCTCCGCCGAGACCGGCGAAGGTGTCGAACGGCTCCAGGCCAGGCTCACCCAGCTGGTGCGTGAGAAACGTGCCGCGGCGCAGCGGTTGGCGGCCGACGTCGTGGTGGCCGCCGACCGGCTGAGCGTGGTGTCCGGCGTCTCGCCGGCGCCGGACATCGGCAAGGGCGAAGTCGACCGGATGAACGCGGCGCTCGGGAAAGCGGCGGGCGTCGTCGTGGTCAGCGAGGCCGTCGGCAAGGCCTGGCGGCATCGTGGCGGACTGGCTACCGGCTGGCCGGTGCTCGCGTGGGTGGCCAAGTTCAAGCCCGATCCGCTGCGCCGACTGCACCTGGATCGGATCCCCGGCGGGCGCAAGAAGGCGGCAATCGAGGCCGGGGCGATGGAGGCCGACCCCCGGGGCGTACGTCGTTGCCGGCGACCACGGGCATCCAGCGAGCCGGCGTCGACGCCGCGGTCCGCGCCTTCGCCGATCAGGCGTCGTCCGGGTTGTCGCGGGGCTGGGCCGACGCGATCAAGGCGGCGGCTCGCTCGGAGACGGCGGTGCTGCCGGACCAGCTGGACGGCGCGATCGCCGGCACCGACCTGGACCTGGACCGGCATCGGGGCTGGTGGCAGCTCGTCCGGGTGCTGCAGTGGGTGTTCGTCGTCGCCGTCCTGGCCGGCCTCGGCTGGCTGGCCTCGGCGTTCGTCCTCGCGTTCATGCAGCTCCCGCCGCTGCCGAAGGTGACGTGGTGGGGACTCCCGGCACCGACCGTACTGCTGGTCGGTGGCGTGCTGGCTGGCCTGCTGACCGCCGGACTGGCCCGGATCGGAGTCGTGGTGGGCGCCCGTCGCAGGGAGCGGGCGGCCGGCAAGGCACTCCGCCGCTCGATCGCCGGAGTCACCCGAGAGCTGGTGGTCGCGCCGGTGAAGGTCGAGCTGGACCGCTACGAGCAAGCCCGCGCCGCGCTCGAGCGTGCCCGCGCCTGACGCCTCCCACCAACCCAGCTCCCCTCGCCCGAAACTGGGCGCAAACTGCAACTTCTGGCACGCGAGAACTCTGCAGTATGCGCCCACTTTCCGGGGAGGGAGGCAGGCGTAGGACGGGCAGGCAGGCGTGGGGAGGGGAGGCCTCGCTGCGCGATTCAGCCCTTGACGCCGCCGCCGAACGCGAAGGCGCCACCGAGCCGCCGGTTGAGCACCAGGTACAGCAGGACCGAGGGCAGGGAGTAGAGCAGCGAGTACGCGGCCAGCTGGCCGTAGACGACCTGGCCGTACTGTCCGAAGAAGGTGTAGATGGTCACCGACATCGGCTGCTTCTCCGGGGTCAGCAACAAGATGAACGGGACGAAGAAGTTCCCCCACAGCCCGATGAAGGTGTAGATCGCGATCACCGACAGGCCCGGTCCCATCAGCGGCAGGATGATCCGGCGCAGGCCCTGCATCGGGCTGGCGCCATCGGTCCAGGCCGCCTCCTCCAGCTCGATCGGCACGCCGTCCATGAAGTTCTTGCACAACCAGATCGAGATCGGCAGGGCCGTCGTGGCCATGAACACCATCGTCGCCGGGATCGAGTCGTCCAGCGCCAGCTGCACGAACAGCCCGTAGACCGGGACCATGATCGCGGTGATCGGCAGCCCGGTCGAGAACAAGATCGTGACCAGGAACGGCCGCTTGAGCCGGGAGCGGTAGCGCGACAGCGGATAGGCCGCCAGGGTCGCGCAGATCATGGTCACGAGCGTGCCGCCGACGCACAGGATCATGCCGTTCAGCAACGGGATGTACGTCGTCTCCGGCGTCATCACGGCGCGGAAGTTGTTCAGGGTGAACGGATGTGGCCACATGATCTGGATGCCCTGTGACGGGTCGCCGTTGACGGCCGCCAGCACCACCCAGAGCAGCGGCACGACGAACGCAGCCGCCAGCAGCAGCAGGATCAGGCTCGCGATCATCCGCCCGGACAAGCGATAACGGCCGGGGTGGTGGATCCGAACGCTCTGGCCCGACGACGCGGTGGCCTCTTCCTGAGTGGACACGGTCACGAGCGGAGCCGCTCGGGAGTGAGGAGGGATTCCGGACGACTCGCTTCTTCGTCGTCCGGAATCGGGACGAACGAGCGAGACGTGGCGCAGCTCGGGACCACGGAGCGCGGAGCGCGACCATCGAACACCGTCATCGGATCGGCTCCGACTTGTTCAGCGCCCGGAGATAGATCACCGAGAAGACCCCGCCGATCAGCAGCAGCAGTAGCGCGATCGCCGTGCCGTAGCCGAGGTCGGAGGAGACGAACGCCTCGTTGTACGCGAACAGCGGCAGGGTCATGCTCTTGTTGCTCGGGCCGCCCTTGGTCATCGTGTAGATCAGTCCGAACACCGACAACGTCTGCAGGGTGATCAGCATCAGATTCGTGGCAATGGTCCTGCGGACCAGCGGGATCGTCACGGAGACGAGTAGCCGCAGGCGCCCGGCCCCATCCACCAGCGCGGCCTCCTCCAGGTCGCGCGGCACCTCCGACAGGGCGGCGGAGTAGACCAGCATGGAGAACGCCGTGCCACGCCAGATGTTGGCGATGGAGACGGCCAGGATCGGTGTGGTGTAGAGCCAGTTCTGCGGCGGGATGTGGAAGAACCCGGTGATCGAGTTCCAGGACCCGTCGGGGCCGAGCACCGCCTGCCACAGATACGCGGCGACCACCTCGGGCAGCACCCAGGCGCCGATCACCACCGCCGATGTCAGCGCTCTCACGACCGCCAAGCTCGACCGCATCAGCAGTGCGAGCAGCATCCCGAGCACGTTCTGACCGATGATCGCCGAGACGATCGTGAAGATCAGGGTCAGCCCCACGGAGGACCAGAACGCGTCGTCGGTGAATGCCCGGGTGAAGTTGGCGAATCCGACGAACTGGGTGCCCTCCTGGCCGGTGAGAGCCATATTGGTGAACGCCGCGTAGATGCAGTAGATGATCGGACCGGCGAGGAAGACCACCAACAGCACCACCGACGGGACGACCGGCAGGCCCCGCAGCACGGTGCGTCGCGGGTTCGAGCGCGTCGACCGGCTCGGCGGTGCTGTCGGGCGGGTCTGGGCCCAGGTCGCCATCAGAGCGTGGTGACCCGGGTCATCAGGCCGTCGTGACCTTGTCGGGTCCGACGATCTGCTTGACACCGTCGTCGTAGAACGTGGCCGCGGCCGCAGGGTCCGCGGTGTTGGTGACGACCTTCTCGGTGGCCTGTTGGAGCAGCAGCGAGATCTTGGCGTACTCGGCATAGGCGGGCCGGTAGATGGTGCTCTCCACCAGATCGGAGAAGAACTTGTTCGTCGGGTTCGCCTTGACGTAGCTCGGGTCCTCGGCGACATCGGAGCGAACGGGGATCTGGACGTTCTTGATGTCGAACTCCAGCTCACCCTCCTTCGAGGTCAACATCTTGATGAATTCCCAGGCAGCGTTGGCATTCTGGGCGTTCTTCGGGATCGCCCAGGTCCACCCCCCCGACATCGTCACCTTGCCGCTGCCCTCGCCGTTCTGAGTGGGCATGTACGCGTTGCCGAGGACGTCGTTCCACTCGGTCCACGGCGTGGCACCACCGCTGAGCCAGTTGCCGGAAAGCCAGCTGCCATCGAGATCGATGGCCAGCTTCTGCTTCGGCAGCATCTCCTGGCCAACCGTGTTCGCCCAGGTCGGGGCCAAGGCCTGCTGGGGCGTGGGACCGAGGCCGCCGCTCCACACCTGCTGGTACACGGTGAGCGCATCGACGAAGCCCTTCGAGCCAACGACCCACTTCTGGCTCTGCTTGTCGAACAGCGTTCCGTTGGGGGTTCCGTACAGGAGCATCTCGAAGCCCTGCATCGATGCCGCCTCACCGACGCCGGTGCCCGCGTAGATGTTCAACGGGATGACGCCCGGCACCTTCTGCTTGATCGTCTGCGCCGCCGTCATGATGTCGGCCCAGCTCTTGGGCTGCCAGTCGGCCGGCAGGCCCGCAGACTGCAAGATCTTCTTGTTGAACCAGATCGCTCGCACGTCGGTACCGTCGGGAATGCCGTACGTCTTGCCGTCGAGCGCCTGGGCAGCGGTCTTGGCGGTGTCCTTGAACTGGCTCCAGTCCGACCAGCCGCTGATCCGGTCGTCGAGCGGGCTGAGGTAGCCGGCGGCGATGTCGGAGTTGATCAAGAACGTATCCTCATAGCACATGTCCGGGGCGGTTCGTGGCGATCGCATGGACAGCTGCAGCTTGGTGTAGTAGTCGTTCTCCGAGGCCACGATCGGTTGCAGCTTGACGCTTGCCTGCGGATGTGCGGCGCTGAACTTCTTCGCCATCTCGCCGAGGAAGTTCGCCTGGATCTTGGAGTTGCCGAACTGCTGGAAGGTGACCTTGACCTCACCGGTGATCTCGCCGCCGCTGCTGGCCGCTGTGCCGGGCGAGGTGCTGCCGCCGGTACTGCCACCACAGGCGGCGAGTGTGGCGGTGGCGCCGAGGCCGGCGGCAGTGAGAAGGAACTCGCGTCTGCGCACGTCACTCCTTGGGGGAGGGGACCCGGGGGATCGAGGCCCGAAGTGGGGGGGCGGCGGTCGGTCAGGATGGATCTTGACACGAACCGTCAATCGGTGGCGAAGATTACCTAACTTCGATTGAGTTATTCCTCGATCACCGTACGGTATGGTTCTGCCCTCGTCAACGGTCGCGAGTCAACGGTCGCGGGGTCAGCGATCGCGGGTCAGCGATTGCGGAATCAGCGATCGGAAGGAGCGGGCGTGGCTCGCGGCTCCAATCTCAGTCGGCTGGGCGACTTCAACCAGGTCGTGGTGCTGGATGCGATCCGTCGCGCGACCGACGGCATCAGCCGGGTCGAGCTCGTCGGTGAGACCGGTCTGACGGCGCAGACGGTGAGCAATATCGTCCGACGACTGCTCGACGAAGAGCTGGTGATCGAGACCGGGCGGGTGCGCCCGACGAGCCGCGGCAAGCCGCGAACGCTGCTGCGGGTGAACAGCTCGGCCCGCTTCGCCGTCGGTGTACACATCGACCCCGCGACCGTCACCTATGTCTTGATCGACATCGAGGGCTCGGTTCGCTCATACGCTCGTCGCCGGACCCAGGACACCGGGCGGCCGGATCAGGTGGTAGCGGGGATCGCTGCCGAGGTGCAGCGGATGATCGATGCGTCCGGGGTGGATCCGGCGCTCGTGCTCGGGCTCGGGGTGGCCGCCCCGGGTCCGGTCGACGTGGTGGAGGGTTCCTTGATCAACCCACCCCAGCTGCAAGGCTGGGAACGGGTCCGAGTCCGGCCGGACCTTCACCGGGCGACTGGTCTCCATGTTCTGCTGGACAAGGATGTGACGGCAGCAGCCACCGGCGAGCGATGGGCCCAGGGCGGCTCTCGACATCACTTCGTCTTCTGCTATCTGGGGTCCGGTGTCGGCGCGGGGATCGTGATGGATGATCTTGTCCTGCGCGGGACCAGCAACAACATCGGGGAGATCGGCAACATCCTCGTCGAGTGTGACGGCGAGGACGTCGGGGTCGGCCTGCCGGGCACCTTGGCCGGGACCTGCCTGCCGCAGGCCCTCGTCGCCCGGGGCCAGCGCCGCGGTCTGCTGGACGACTCGGTGTCGTCAAACGACTTCGTCGCCGTCGACGACGCGTTCACCCAGCTGTGCGAACGTGCGTACGCCGGCGACACCGGTTGCCTTCGCCTGCTGGACCTCGCGTCGTCGGCGCTCGGCTCGGGTCTGGCCGTGCTGGTCAACGCGCTCGACGTCGACCGGGTGGTGCTCGGCGGACCGATCTGGTCGCGGATCAGCAGCCACGTGCTGGCCACCTTGCCGGCGATGATCCAGCCCCAGATCGTCGCGGCTCGACAGCCGCTCGCGGTGGAGGGGTCGGCGGTTGGCGAGCACGTCGCCGCACAGGGCGCAGCGGCGCTGGTTCTCGACCACTTCTTGTCGCCGCGCGCCTCGGTGCTGATGATGGACTGACCCGTGCTCGTCATGTCAATTCGATTGAGTTAATGTCGTCCAGACGATCCCGGCACTGCAGTGAGGATTGACATGCACGACGATCGGCGTCTGCTCGAAGGCCGCCTCGCACGCTTCACAGCCGATCACCTGACCCGGGCTGTCCACCGGGCCACCGTTCCGCTGACCCTGGAGGCGTGGCCTGTGCCGGCTGAGCCGGTGCCGTTCGCGGAGGCGGTGACTCAGCAATACGAACCGATCCAGGCCGGTCTGCCGTGGGGCCGGCCGTGGAGCACGCTCTGGATCCACGTCACCGGTGAGGTGCCTACGGACTGGGCCGGTGTCGAGGGAACCGAACCCGAGGTGCTGGTCGACCTGGGCTTCACCGCCCAACCCGGCTTCCAGAGCGAGGCGCTCGCCTGGCGCCCCGACGGCACGACGATCAAGGCGGTCTCGCCGCTGAACAACCACGTCCCGGTGTCGCCTGGGCAGAAGATCGACATCTACCTGGAGTGCGCGGCCAATCCGGACGTCGGGAACACCGGGTTCCGCCCCACCCCGAACGGCGATCTGGCGACGGTTGTCGACAGCCCGATCTATGTGATCGAACGGATCGACCTGGTCTTGCGCGACGTACAGGCGTGGGAGTTGATGGCGGACATCTGGACCCTGTCGGGTCTGATGCACGAGCTGCCGATCGAGTCCGGGCGACGGGCGGAGATCCTGCTCGCCCTGCAACGCGCGATCGACGTCGCCGATCCGGACGATCTACCGGGAACCGTCGCTGAGGCCCGGGCCGAGCTCACCGAGGTGCTGTCGCGGCCGGCGTCGGCCAGCGCGCACCGAACGGTCGCGGTTGGCCATGCCCACATCGACAGCGCCTGGTTGTGGCCGATCCGGGAGACGATCCGCAAGTGCGCCCGCACATTCTCCAACGTCGTCCAGCTCGCCGATGCCGACCCGACCTTCAAGTTCGCGTGCTCCTCGGCCCAGCAGTACGCCTGGATGAAGCAGTACTACCCGGAGCTGTTCGCCCGGATCACCGAGAAGGTCCGCACCGGTCAGTTCCTGCCCGTCGGCGGGATGTGGGTTGAGTCCGACACCAACATGCCAGGCGGTGAGGCGATGGCCCGTCAGTTCGTGGCGGGCAAGAGCTTCTTCGCCGAGAACTTCGGGGTGGAGACCCAGGAGGTCTGGCTGCCGGACTCCTTCGGCTACTCCGCGGCGCTGCCACAGATCGTCCGGGCATCCGGATCCCGTTGGTTCCTGACCCAGAAGATCTCCTGGAACCAGATCAACGCGATGCCGCACCACACCTTCTGGTGGGAGGGGATCGACGGCAGCCGCGTGTTCACCCACTTCCCGCCGTCGGACACCTACAACTCCACGCTGTCCGGTGCCGAGCTCGCCCGGGCCGATCGTCAGTACCGGGAGAAAGGTCGTGGCACCACCTCACTGATGCTCTTCGGCTACGGCGACGGCGGCGGCGGGCCCAACCGGGAGATGATGGCCGCCGCCCACCGGCTCGGTTCGCTGGAGGGCTCGCCCACGCTGCGGATCGACTCACCGGCCGCGTTCTTCGCCGCCGCCGAGGCCGAGTACCTTGATGCCCCGGTCTGGCGCGGGGAGATGTATCTCGAGCTGCACCGGGGGACGTACACCAGCCAGGCCAGGACCAAGCAGGGCAACCGACGCAGCGAGCACCTGCTCCGCGAGGCCGAGCTCTGGTCGGCGACGGCGACGCTGCGGACCGGGTACGGCTATCCGGCCGCCGAGCTGAAGCAGTTGTGGGAGCTGGTGCTGCTGCAGCAGTTCCACGACATCCTGCCCGGCAGCTCGATCGCCTGGGTGCACCACGACGCCGAGCGCAACTACACCGCGATCGCCGAGCGGGCCGAGCGACTGATCGCCGAGGCGATCGGTGCCCTGGTCGGCGAAGGTGACCGTGGCGTCGCGCTGAACGCCGCTCCGCATGCCAGGGACGGCGTTCCGGCACTGGGCGGCGGGGTCGTCGTCTCCGGGCTCGACGAGGTCGTCGCGACCGAGGACGCGGCCGGTTTCACGCTGGACAACGGCCTGCTGCGGGTGGTGATCGACGCTGCCGGTCAGATCACCTCGCTGGTGGATGCGGCCAGCGGTCGCGAGGCGATCGCGCCGGGGGACCGCGGCAACCGCCTCCAGCTGCACCGCGACATCCCGAACCAGTGGGACGCGTGGGACGTCGACGAGCACTACCGACGTACGGTCCGCGAGCTCGACGCCGTGGACGAGATCCGGCTGGAGAGCAAGCCCGAGGAAGCCGCGGTCGTGGTGGTGCGCTCGTTCGGCAGCTCCCGGATCGAGCAGCGGCTGGCCCTTGCGGCCGGTGCTCCGTCGGTCGAGATCACCAGCATGATCGACTGGCACGAGAAGCAGAAGCTGCTCAAGCTCGGCTTCGGCTTCGACGTCCACGCGGAGCGATCGGCGGCGGAGACGCAGTTCGGTCACGTGTTCCGGCCGACCCACACCAACACGTCCTGGGAGTTCGCCCGGTTCGAGATCTGTGCGCACCGTTTCCTGTACGTCGACGAGCCTGGCTACGGCGTCGCGGTGACGAACGACTCGACGTACGGCCACGACGTCAGCCGACGCACCCGGCCGGACGGGGGGACGACGACGACCGTGCGGCAGTCGCTGCTCCGAGCTCCGCTGTATCCCGATCCGGGCGCCGACCAGGGCCGGCATGTGCTGCGGACCACCGTCCGACCAGGGACCTCGGTCGCCGATGCGATCGAGGAGGGGTACCGGACGAATCTGCCGCTGCGCATCGTCCGAGGGGACCATCCGGTCGATCCGGTGGTCACGGTGTCCAACCCGGCGGTGGTCGTCGAGGCCGTCAAGCTCGCCGAGGACGGCAGCGGAGACCTCGTGGTGCGGCTGTACGAGTCGCGGGGTGGGCGGGCACGGGCAGTGGTGGCGGCCGACGCCGCGGTCGGGTCGGTGCACACCACCGATCTGCTGGAACGGCGCCTCGCTGACGGGGCGCACGCGGACGGTGCCTCGATCGAGCTGGAGCTGCGGGCGTTCCAGCTCGTCACACTGCGCTTCGTCCGCTGACCGGGCGGCGTCACGCCGGACCGCGGGTAGGCTCCGCCGCACTCGCCCGAACGAGGCGCTTCGCCGGACTGTTTCACTCGTCTTTGCACCGCATCGCCCAGATGGGGGCGGTTGGGGCTGTTCGGGCCCTCGTTTGCGCACCGCATCGCCCAGCTGGGGGTCGGCTGGCGGACCGTGTTCGCTCGTCTTCGCACCGCATCGCCCAGATGGGGCCGGTTGGGGCTGTTCGGGCCCTCGTTTGCGCACCGCATCGCCCGGATGGCCGACAGGACCGAGTCTGGTTGCGAGCCCCGGGGCGGGCGGTATGAGCTGCGGTTCCGACCCCAGATTGGCCGACACGAGTCGATTCGGTCTGCCCGAGTTGTCCACAGGTTCGGGTCTCCTCGAAGCACTGTCCACAGATTTCGTGGCGGGTGAATCGAAACGCCTCGGGCTCACCAGTGTTCAAGGGAGAGATCCCAACGGGGGAGACGAGGAGGACGAGATGGAAGCATTCGTGCAGATGACCGGGTACGTCGGAGGTGACGTCAATCTCCGCCAGGCCAGCGTGCCGGTCGCGGACTTCCGGTTGGCGTCGACGCCGCGGGTGTTCCGCGACGGCGGCTGGACCGACGGCCCGACGACCTGGATCACGGTGAAGGCGTTCCGGGTGCTGGCCGTCAATGTCGCGGGGAGCCTGCGGCGCGGTGATCCGGTGATCGTGATCGGCCGGCTTCGGACATCGTCGTGGGAACGGGACGGACAGACGTACGAGCGGCTCGAGCTCGATGCCGTCACGGTCGGGCCGGACCTGCGGCGGGGGATGTCGCACTTCCACAAGAACGCCAAGCCGGACACCCCGCGCACAGACGAGGAGTCTGATGACATCGACCTGGAGACGGGTGAGATCCGCGGCGATGGGCCCCGGACCGGCGAGCTTGAGGGACGGCGAGCTGGGGGACGGCGAGCTGGAGCGAGAGCTCGACGAGCACCTCGCGGGCGCAGGGGCGGCCGCTGGGTAGGCGGCGGCTGGGTGCGATCGGCCGGCATCGGCGGAGGTGCCGACGAGTGTGTCGATCGGTCCGGCGCGTCGGGGGCGCCGGGCCGATCGGTCTCCAGATCCGATCTCGAGGGCCGCGACCTTCAGGCCCCGATCTTCAGGCCCCGATCTTCAGGCCCCGATCTTCAGGCCCCGATCTTCAGGCCCCAATCTTCAGGCCCCCGTCTCGGTCTCCGGGGCTCGGTCTCCACGTGGGGTCAGCCCCAGGTCTTCAAGGTCCGGTCTTCAAGGTCCGGTCTTCAGATCCCGGTCTCCTGGCCCCGGTCGATCTCCAGGGCCGATCGACGGCCGGCGGATGGATCCACAGAGCGGGGGATCTGCGGGGCGAGGGGTCTGCGGGGGGAGGGGTCTGCAGGGGAGGGGTCTGCGCGGCGATGGGTCTGCGGGGGAGGGGTCTGCGCGGCGATGGGTCTGCGGCGCGATGGGTCTGTGGGGCGATGGGTCTGCGGGGCGAGGGGTCTGCGGGGCGAGGGGTCTGTGGGGCGATGGGTCTGCGGGGCGAGGGATCTGCAGGCCGGTACGGGCCGCGGGGTTGGGTGGGGCGGCGCCGACCGCTAGGTTTGTGCTTCGGATCGGGCGCCCACCGGGATCGACCCGCCGCTCGACCGCGAGCTCCGACAGACCAGCCGATGAGAAGGTTCCTGCCCCACCATGCCTGAGTTCATCTACACGATGCACAACGTCCGCAAGGCACTGGGCGACAAGGTCGTCCTCGACAACGTGACCCTGTCGTTCTACCCGGGCGCCAAGATCGGCGTCGTCGGCCCGAACGGCACCGGAAAGTCGACGCTGCTGAAGATCATGGCCGGTCTGGAGAAGCCGAACAACGGTGACGCCACGCTGGCCAAGGAGGCTTCCGTCGGGATCCTGCTCCAGGAACCGCCGCTGACCGAGGACAAGACCGTCCTCGAGAACATCGAAGAGGCGGTGGCCGACACCAAGGGCAAGCTCGCCCGGTTCAACGAGATCTCCGAAGAGCTTGCCGACCCGGACGCCGACTACGACGCGCTGCTGGGCGAGATGGGCGATCTGCAGACCGATCTCGACCACCTCGAGGCCTGGGACATCGACAGTCGGCTGGAGCAGGCGATGGATGCGCTGCGCTGCCCGCCGTCCGACGCCCCGGTCGACATCTTGTCCGGTGGCGAACGGCGGCGGGTCGCCCTCTGCAAGCTGCTTCTGCAGCAACCCGACCTGTTGCTGCTCGACGAGCCGACCAACCACCTGGACGCCGAGTCCGTCAACTGGCTCGAGGGACACCTGAAGAGCTACGCCGGCGCCGTGCTGGCCGTGACCCACGACCGGTACTTCCTGGACAACGTCGCGGAGTGGATCCTCGAGCTCGACCGCGGGCGCACGCACCCGTACGAGGGCAACTACTCGACGTACCTGGACAGCAAGCGGGCCCGCCTTCAGGTCGAGGGCAAGCGCGACGCCAAGCGGGCCAAGATCCTCGAGCGAGAGCTGGAGTGGGCCCGTTCCAATCCGAAGGCCAGGCAGGCGAAGAACAAGGCTCGGCTGACCCGGTATGAGGAGATGGCATCGGAGGCCGAGCGCAACCGCAAGCTGGACTTCGAGGAGATCAACGTGCCGCCGGGTCCGCGGCTCGGCAGCAATGTCCTCCAGGCCGAAAAGCTGGTCAAGGGCTTCGGCGATCGGACACTGTTCGACGGGCTCAGCTTCACCCTGCCGCGCGCCGGCATCGTCGGCGTCGTCGGTCCGAACGGCGTCGGCAAGTCGACGCTGTTCAAGATGATCGTCGGCGAGGAGAAGCCGGACGCCGGTGCGCTCAGCCTGGGCGACACGGTGAAGATCTCCTACGTGGATCAGAGCCGGTCGGGACTCGACCCGAAGAAGAACGTCTGGGAGCTGGTTTCGGACGGGCTCGACCACATCAAGGTCGCCAGTTTCGAGATGCCCTCACGGGCGTACGTCGCGTCGTTCGGCTTCAAGGGGCCTGACCAGCAGAAGCCAGCCGGGGTCCTGTCCGGCGGTGAGCGCAACCGGTTGAACCTCGCGCTGACGCTGAAGATGGGCGGCAACCTGCTGCTGCTCGACGAGCCGACCAACGACCTGGACGTCGAGACACTGCAGTCGCTCGAGGATGCGCTGCTGGAGTTCCCGGGCTGCGCCGTGGTGATTTCTCACGATCGCTGGTTCCTCGACCGGGTGGCCACCCACATCCTCGCGTGGGAGGGCGACGACGACGACCAGTCGAAGTGGTTCTGGTTCGAGGGCAACTTCGCCGACTACGAGGCCAACAAGATCGCCCGACTCGGTGCCGAGGCGGCCCGTCCGCACCGGGCCACCCACCGCCGCCTCACCCGGTGAGGTCGGGATTTATGCGACTCGAGCTGGTCAACGCACAGGCAGAATCTGTCGCTTCGACAGGCTCAGCGCGCATAGAACGTCGAGCGGGCGTGTCCTAAGGGTCGGCGCGCATTGTGCTTCGACCGCTGCGGGTGCCGGTAGGGATGTGCCCTGAGCCTGTCGAAGGGCGAGGTACAGGTTCGGGCAGGCTGGGATCATGAGCGACGTATCGAGAGAAGATCTGCCGGACCCTGCGCACAGCACGCCGGACGGGGTCAGCGACGCGACCGTAGCCGCCCTCGGCAAGCTGTCCGAGGCGCTCGAGACCTGCGAGCGGGCCAGGGGCCATCTGTACGACTTCCATCAGCTGACCGGTTCGGCCGACATCGAGCTTGGCCAGGCGGTCGAAGCGCTTCGCGAGGCCGGACACACCGATATCGCCGACCGGATCGACTCCGAGCTCGTCGGTCGCAACGTGCTGCCGGGGCGCTGGACGTTCCAGATCATCGAGGACTACGACGACACGTACTGGAGTGTCTTCCGCGAGCTCGAACGGACGGCTCGCGACGAGCTCGCCGGCGGCGTACGCCATCTGTTCGAAGCTCGGCTCAAGCAAGATGAGCGCAGCGAGGGACACCCGGGTCACGAAGCCACCCCGCGTGACGTCTGAGCGGTTCTCGCCACGCGACATCTCGGCCGATCCACAACTCCGCGCATCGACGGGCCACCTCGCGCGTCGGCGCCGATCCGCGGAGCCGCCCGCCGGTGCGCGAAGATGCCGGGCCGGGCGAACGGGACGCCGTTGGGTGCCCACGACTGCGCGAAGCGCGGCCAGCCCCGATGAGGTTGTGATCGCTGAGGAGTCGGTTATCGCAGGGGACCACGACGCGCTACGACGGGAGATGTTCAGATGTTGCTCGAGGGAAAGACCGCAATCGTGTACGGCGGCGCGGGCTCGATCGGTTCGGCCGTGGCGCGCGGACTGGCCGCCGAGGGTGCCACGGTCTTCCTGGCCGGTCGCACGATCGAGCCGCTGACCAGGGTCGCCGAGGAGATCGTGGCCGCCGGTGGCCGCGCCGAGGCGGCCGTGGTCGACGCGTTGGACGCCGACTCGGTCGACCGGCATGCGGATGCGGTGGTCGCGGCGACCGGGCGGCTGGATATCTCGTTCACCGCGATCAGCGACAACGACGTGCAGGGCACACCCCTGGTCGAGATGGACGTCGAGGACTACCTGGCGCCGGTGGTCACGAACATCCGGTCGAAGTTCCTGACTGCCCGGGCCGCCGCCCGCCACATGAAGACCCGAGGCGGCGGAGTGATCCTCTACTTCGGCGGAGCACCGAACCGGGCGCCGTTCACCGACTACTTCATCGGCGGCGTGCTGACGGCCTTCGAGGCCGTCGAAGCGATGCGACGTCAGCTGTCGAGCGAGCTCGGGCGGTACGGGATCCGGGTCGTGAGTCTGCGCACCGGCGGCATCCCGGAATCGCTCCCGGCGGACTTCGAAGGACGCCAGGCGATCATCGATTCGATGAGCCAGGACTCACTGCTCGGCCGTACGGCCACGCTCGCCGATGTCGCCGCCGTGGCTGCCTTCGTCGCCTCGGATCGGGCGGCGACCATGACCGCCGCCACCGTCAACGTCAGCTGCGGCGCCCTGGTCGACTGACCGGCTCCTCCTGACTGACCGGCTTCCCCCTGACTGACCGGCTTCCCCTTACCGGCTCCCCCTGACCGGCTCCCCTGACTGACCCGCAGTGTCGAGAGGGGGCGGCGGCTTGCGTCCGAGCCGAGTGAGCCCACCGAGCCTCACCAACCGGTGATACCGCTGACTCCCGTGACCGTTCCACCCCCGACCCAGACCTCGGTGCCGCGCCGCTCGACGTGGATCCGGCCACGTCGACCGATCATGGTGCCCTGCGCCGCGACGTAGCGCTCCGGCGCCCGGCCGGTGCCGATCAGCCACTGGCCGATGGCCGCGTTGAGACTGCCGGTCGCCGGGTCCTCCATCGAGCCCTCGGACAGGACGAACGCGCGGACCTCGAACGCCGTCGCCGAACCGGCCGGCCGACGTCCGACGACCCCGATGAAGTGGATCCGGCCCGCCTTCGCCGGCCGCGGACGTACCGACAGCACCGCCTCCGCATCGGCCAGCAGCACCGCAACCCAGGGCGGTCCGTTGTCGGCCCACTGCGCGTCGACGACGACGTTCGGCTCGATGCCCAGACTGCCTAGCACCTCCGCGAGATCGTCCGGAGTCAACGGACCGCTTCGACGCAGCCGGGGAGCGGCGAACCAGAGCCGCCCGCGATCGCGCCGGAGGTGGATCAGACCGGCCCCGCACTCCTGGATCACGAGCTCGGGATCAACGGAGGCACCGCCAGCCTCGAGCCAAGCGTGGGCAGAGCCCAGCGTGGGATGTCCGGCGAACGGCAGCTCGCGCTGCGTGGTGAAGATCCGGACGGCATAGTCCGCTCGCGGATCCGACGGCCGGCTCAGGAACGTCGTCTCGCTCAGGTTCGTCCAGCGCGCGAAGGCGAGCATCTCCTGCTCGCTCGCGCCGTCGGCATCGTGGACCACTGCGACGGGGTTGCCGTACGTCAGCTCGTCGGTGAAGACGTCGACCTGGGTGAAGCGGTGCACGGCTACTGGCCGACCCGGCCGTCGATCCGCTCCCGCAGGAGGTCGGCGTGGCCGTTGTGCCGCGCGTACTCCTCGATCAGGTGAACGAGCACACCACGGAGGTGATCGCCTTCGGCGCCGACCTGGCCGAGGTCGGTGGCGGCGACGTACGCATCGGTGTAGGCGACCTGGCGCCGCCACGCCGCCCAAGCCTCGTCGACGACGGCCGGATCAGCGACGGCACCGGTGAACTCGTGCTGCCCGAACTCGATTCGGGCCGGTCTGGCTCAGGCCGGTATGGCTCTGACCCGTCTGACTCGGGCCGGAGGCGGCGCGATACAGCCGGGGGACCTGCTCGCCGGACATCCGAATCTGCATCCATACCTGCTCGACGCCGGCGAGATGCCTGACGAGTCCGAGCAGGGACAGGTCCGACGGCGGGACCGAGCGACGAGCCAGCTGTTCGGTGTCGAGATCGGCGCACTTGAGCTGCAGCGTGAGCCGCTGATCCTTCAGGTAGTCCATCAGGACCGCGCGTTCGCTGTTCTCTCCCGGCCCGTCCGAACGCGGGTCGGCATCCGGATGGACGAACATGTCCCACCAGGCGAATGACCGCTCCGGCGGCTCGCCTGCCTCCGTTGACGCAGAGTTGGATCTGGAGCTATCGGGCATCGATCCAGCCTAGGCATCAGCCGGCGCCGGTCGACACCGAGTCTGCGATCAGGTCTCGGCGGCCAGTGCCTTCAGTCGGTCGGCCGCCGCCCGGATGCAACCCCCCAGGTCCCCAGGTGCGGCGCCCTCCGGGGCCCGATCGCCGATCCAGGTCTCGAAGCCGATCTTGAAGACCGCGACCCCGGTTTCGGCGGCCAGTCCGGCCGTCGGTTCGCCGATGCCGCGCTCTCGTAGGGCCGCTGCCACAGCTGCCCCGAGGGCGGCGAGCTTGAGCAGCTCGCGCTCCTGCAGGCTCGGATTCGCGGCGATCACGGCGGCGCGGCGGCGGGAGTAGTCGCGATCGACAAGCATCGCCGAGCCGGTCATCATCGCCGCGCTGGCGATCTCGATCGGTGGCGTCGCATCCGGGGCCGACGCGACGGCCTCGACGATCGCCGCCTGCAAAGTCTGGGACCCGTCGAACAGCACCTCCCGTTTGTCGGCGAAGTGCCGGAAGAAGGTCCGCTCGGTGACGCCGGCTCGCAGGGCGATGTCGGCAACGGTCGTCTGCTCGTAGCCGCGCTCGGCGTACAGCTCCAAGGCTGCGCGCGCCAGCCGTCCGCGCGCACCTGGCTGCCACCGTCCCATGCTGTTCAGTGTAGTGATGACAGTTGCTGTCATCGAGTTGCTATACTGACGACAGTGACTGACATTACCGTCCCGATGGCTCGTCGGACGGTCACGAAAGGAGTGCCAGTATGCGTGTGTTCATGACCGGAGCGTCCGGCTGGATCGGTGCCGCCGTCGTCCCTGAGCTGCAGGCCGCAGGACATCAGGTCGTCGGGCTCGCCCGTTCCGACGACTCGGCCGACGCGTTGAGCGACGCCGAGGTCGAGGTGCGGCGCGGCAGCCTCGACGACCTCGACAGCCTTCGGGAGGGCGCCTCGCAGGCCGACGCAGTCGTCCATCTCGCTTTCAAGCACGACTTCTCCGACTACGTGGGCGCGGGGCATACGGAGCGGGCCGCGATCCAGACGCTCCTCACGACGCTCGAGGGATCGGGTCGGCCCCTCCTGTTCGCGTCCGGCGTCGCGATGTTGTCGCCGGGGAGGCCGGCGACCGAGCTGGATGAGTCCCCATCCGCCGGGCCCGACTCGCCGCGCGGTGGTGCCGAGCGACTGGCCCTGGAGTATGCCGATCGTGGAGTGCGATCAGTCAGTCTGCGATTCGCACCGACCGTGCACGGTTCCGGCGACCACGGCTTCATGGCCGTGCTGGTGCAGATCGCCCGTGAGAAGGGAGCCGCCGGTTACGTCGGCGACGGCTCCAACTCCTGGGCTGCGGTGCACCGATTCGATGCCGCGACCATGGTGCGGCTCGCCCTCGACAAGGCACCGGCCGGATCGCGGATGCATGCCGTGGCCGAGCAGGGTATCCCTGCGCGGGACATCGCCCAGGCCATCGGCCAGCAGCTCGAGGTGCCTGTGGTGTCGATCGCGCCCGAGGACGCTGCTGCCCACTTCGGCTGGATCGGGGCCTTCTTCGGTCTTGACATGCAGGGCTCGAGCGAGCGGACCAGGGAGCTGCTGGGCTGGACGCCGACCCATCCCGAGTTGCTGGACGATCTCGCGGCGGGCCACTACTTCCGCGCCGCGGGCGACTCGACGCAGGTGGCCTGAGCTCATCCGTACGCGGACCTGCCGCCCCGAGCGGTGATTCTGGTCGGGTGCTCGCGCAGCCTGGACCCTCGGCCGATCAGGCCGACTTCGCGCGAGTCGGCGTTACTTCGCGCGACCCCGAAGGCGCGCGAAGTCGCATCAACTCGCGCGAAGTGATGCAGGTCGCGCGGAGTGATGCAGGTTGCGAAGTGATGCAGGTCGCGCGAAGTGATCGCGATCGTACAAGTGCGAATCGTGCCGGCTGCCGAGCCGAGCCGAACCCTCAGCGGCGGCCGGCCAGCAGCTCGGCGAGCGTGATCGCGCGACGATCGGCGAGCTCGGCGAGCTGGGTGCGGCAGGAGAAGCCGTCAGCCAGCACAACGGCGTTCGGATGAGCGCGTACGGCCGGCAGCAGATCGTGCTCGGCCACCTTCACCGACACGTCGTAGTGGCCCAGCTCCACCCCGAAGTTGCCGGCCAGCCCGCAGCAGCCACCGACGGTTGTCACCGCCGCGCCGGTCCGGGCCAGCAGGGCCGCGTCGGTCTTCCAGCCCAGGATGGAGGCGTGGTGACAGTGTGGCTGGACCACGAGGTCGACCCCGCTCAGGTCGGGCGGCTCCCAGCTCGGTGTCCGGGCGAGCAGCTCGGCGAGGGTCACCACTGCGGCGCTCACCACAGGCACCCGCGCATCGTCCGGCAGCAGCTCGGCGGCGTCGCTGCGCCAGACCGCGGTGCACGACGGCTCCAGCCCGACGATCGGAGTCCCGGCGGCCGCGATCGGGTGCAGCACGTCGAGGGCGTTGCGGAGCTGGCGCCGGGCGCCGTCGTGCTGACCCGTCGTGATCCAGGTCAGTCCGCAGCAGGCAGACCGTTCCAGCAGCTGCGGTGCATAACCCGCCTTCTCCAGCACGTCCACCACCGCCTCTACCCCGCCGCCGGTGAAACAGTCCGAGAACGAGTCGACCCACACCACGACGGGCGCGGCTTCCGGCAGCAGCTCTCCCGCGTCCCCTCGGCTGCCGCGCACCCGCGCCGTACGCTGCGCGAGCCGCGACCGAGCCGGACGGTCGGCAAACCGCGGCAGATCACGCCGCTGGTCGACACCGGCGCTCCATCGGACGAGATTCCGGAGCCCCGGAGTCGCGGTCAGTGCGTTGACCAGCGGGGCCAGCACGCGGATGCGGGTGATCAGCCGGCCCCAGCGCGGCAACCAGCCCAGCGCGTAGTGCGAGCGCGGCCGTAACCGCCCGCGATAGGTCTTGTCCAAGACCTCCGACTTGTACGTCGCCATGTCGATCCCGGTCGGGCAGTCCCGCGCGCACCCCTTGCAGGACAGGCACAGATCCAACGCCGCGTGGACCGCCGGAGAGCGCCAGCCCTCGATCAGCGGACCGTCGACCGGCGAGGCCCCATCACGACCGCCTCGGATCATCTCCTGGAGCACCCGGGCCCGGCCGCGGGTGGAGTCCTTCTCCTCCCGGGTCGCCTGGTACGACGGGCACATCACGCCGAGCCCAGCGGTGGTGTTCGCCAGACACTTGCCGACACCGGTGCAGCGATGCACCTCGGCGGCGAAGTGCGAGTCCCGGCCGACCAGCCCGACCAGTGCCAGGGCTCGGAGGTCGGCGTCGATCGGCCGTGGATCGACGAGGACGCCCGGGTTCATCAGATTTTGTGGGTCGAACACTGCCTTCACCTGCCCGAACAGCTCCAGGGCCGCGGCCGAGTACATCCTCGGGAGCAGTGCCGACCGCGCCCGGCCGTCCCCGTGCTCGCCGGACATCGAACCGCCGTAGCCCGCCACCAGGTCGGCGGCCGCCTCGACGAACTCGCGGTAGACCGCCGACCCACCCGGTGAGGTCAGCGGGAAGTCGATCCGGATGTGCACGCACCCGTCGCCGAAGTGCCCGTACGGCAGCCCGAGCAGCCCCCGCTCGGTCAGCAGCGCGTCGAAGTCCCGCAGATAGGCGCCCAGCTTCGCCGGGGGGACAGCCGCGTCCTCCCACCCCGCGTACGCCGGGGTCGGCAAGCTGACTCCGGCCAGACCCGCGCCGTCCTCCCGGATCTTCCAGAGCGCGGCGACCTGGCGAGGGTCCTCGACGACGTACCCCTCCAGTGCCCCGGCGGCAGCCAGCAGTCGGTCAGCGCGTGCGCGGATCTCGCCGACGTCCTCGCCGGCCAGCTCGACGAACATCCAGCCGTCGCCGCGGGGGAGCGGCGGCACGGCCGACGGCCCGTGGGTCCGCGCGACCACGTCGACGATCCGCCGGCCGAGACCCTCACAGGCGGTGGGGGAGAACTCCGTGATCACCGACGCGGCATCACCGGCATCGGCCATGCTCGGGTACCCCAGGGCGACCATGATCTTGTGCGCCGGGTCGCGGACCAGTCGGACCGTCGCCTGGGTGATCACGGCCAGCGTGCCTTCGGTGCCGGCCATGAAGCGGGCAACGTCGAACCGGTGCTCGGGCAGCAGGTGCTCGAGGCTGTATCCCGACACCTGGCGGCCGAATCGCCCGAACTCGGGCCGGATCGTGCCCAGACCGCCGTCGACGACCCGGCCCAGTGCGGCCAGTGTCGGGGAGGAGTCGCGCGTGGTCGAGGCGTCCAGCCGCAGCTCCTCGCCGGTGCCGCTGATCACGTCGAGCCCGACGACGTTGTCGGCGCTGCGGCCGTAGCCGAGGGCCCGCGGACCGCAGGCGTTGTTGCCGATCATGCCGCCGATCGTGCAGCGGGTGTGGGTCGAGGGATCGGGTCCGAACCGAAGGCCGTGGGAACTGCCCGCGGCGGTCAGCAGCGACTGCACCACGCCAGGCTCGACGGTGGCGGTCTGCGCGTCGGGGTCGATGGACACGATCCGGTTCAGGTGTCGGGCCGTGTCCACGATCAGGCCGGGGCCGACGGCGTTGCCGGCGCAGGACGTACCTGCTCCTCGGGTGGTGACCGGCATCCCGACCGCGCGGGCCGCCTCCAGGACTCTGCCCAGCTCGTCCACCGTACGAGGACGCGCCACCGCCTGCGGAACGACCCGGTAGAGCGAGGCATCCGTCGAGTAGAGCGCCCGGGCCAGTGCGGTCGTGTCCAGCAGGTCGCCCAGACCTGCCCGGGTCAGTGCCGAGGCCAGGTCCGAGGTCTGCTCCGGCAGGGCGATCGCGGTCACGGGGCGATCCTACGCACGGGAGATCTGCACACCCTCGCTGAACTTTGCGCACTGACGAAAATGCGGAAACTCCCCGAGGCTGTGCCGCCTTTCCAGGCTCTCCGGGTGGAAGTGTGCTGAAACCGCTACTGCGGTTCGGTGGCCCTGATCACGGCCTCGAACGCGCGGCCCAGGGCGGCATAGTCATCGGCGCCGGCAGCATCCACGAAGAACTTCCGGACGGTGGCGACGTGACTCGGGGCGGCCGTGCGCAGCATCTCGGCGCCGGTGTCGGTCAGCGTTGCCCAGACGCCGCGGCGATCGGTCGGACAGCCGACCCGGGTCACGAGGTTGTCCTTTTCCATCCGAGCGATGGTATGCGTCAGACGCGAGCGGGACTGGTGGACGGCGGTGGCAAGCTCAGACATCCGCAGCTGGCGATCGGGTGACTCGGACAAGGCGACGAGGATCTCGTACTCGGGCAGATCGACGTCGAACTGCCGGAGATCGGCGTCCATCGCCTCGGACAGCCGTGCGACCCCCAGCAGGTACGCACGCCAGACCCGCTGCTGGTCAGCGGACAGCCATTGCGGCTCGGGGCTCATGAATTCAGCTTATCAGGAAAAGTTGACTCTTCAACTGAGCGGGGGTAGAGTTGCAGTTAGTTGAAACATCAACCAATCCTCCGAAGGGAACCCCCATCATGACCCAGGACGTGCAAACCGGACTTGTCGCCGGCACGTGGAACATCGACCTCTCGCACTCCGAGGCCGGCTTCAGCGTGCGCCACCTGATGAGCAAGGTGCGCGGCAGCTTCACCGACTTCTCCGGCACGATCACCACCGCCGAGAACATCATCGACTCCTCGGTCGAGGTGACCATCAAGAGCTCCTCGATCACCACGCACAACGAGCAGCGCGACGCGCACCTGCGCTCGGCCGACTTCTTCGACCCCACCAAGGGTGGCGAGCTCCACTTCGTCAGCACCGGGATCACCGAGAGCGCCGACGGCTACGTCATCACCGGTGAGCTGACCATCAACGGCATTACCAAGACCGTGGATCTGGCCGCCGACTTCCTCGGCGTCGAGGTCGACCCGTACGGGCAGACCAAGCTTGGCGCCGAGGCCACCACCTCGATCAACCGCAAGGACTTCGGCGTCAACTGGAACCAGGCGCTGGAGAGCGGCAAGTTCCTGGTCGGCGACAAGGTCGAGATCACGCTGGCCGTGCAGGCCACCAAGGCCTGAGTCGCGGTCAGACCGTCGAGTCGGCTTCGGACGCGTTCTGTCCGAAGCCGATTCACGTTCGGCTCCTGAGCTGGAGCCGGCGTCAGCCAGCACCCTGAGTGAGAGCCGGCAGCCGTGCGCGTCACCCGAAACGGGCGAGGGCGGTGGTGGCTCGGTGATGCGATTCTGTTCTCACGACACGAGGAGCGCAGATGAGCATTCAGACGGAGACCCCGGCAGCAGCAACCTCAGACGGTGGGCGGCGGACCGAGGCGCCCCGGAAGGTGGCGCACCTGACCCCGCAGGAGCGCACGGCCCGGGGCAAGGCGGCCCGCAACGACGTACCCCGCTCGAGCCATGCCGGCTGGCGGCCCGCGGCCGATCGGCCGGATCCCGTCGCGCTGCTCGAGGAGCAGGCGGCGAGCCGGGTCCCCGAGCTGGTGCCGATCCGGTACGGCCGGATGCTGGTCTCCCCGTTCACGTTCTACCGCGGGGCGGCGCTGATCATGGCGTCCGACCTGGCGGGCACGCCTCGCTCGGGCCTGACGACCCAGATCTGCGGAGACGCCCATCTGTCGAACTTCGGGGTCTTCGCCTCTCCCGAGCGCAAGCTGATCTTCGACATCAACGACTTCGACGAGACGCTGCCCGGGCCCTGGGAGTGGGACGTCAAGCGGCTGGCGGCGAGTTTCGAGATCGCCGGACGCAATCGCGGATTCGGCAAGTCCGACCGGCGTGCCGTCGTGCTGACCGGGGTGGCGGAGTACCGGGCTCGGATGCGGGAGGCGGCCGGAAGGAAGAACCTGGACGTCTGGTACTCCCACGTCGCCGTGGACCAGCTGCTCGAGGAGCTGCGAGCCAGCGCCAATGCCAAGGCTCTGGCCAAGGCGCAGGCCAACGTGGCGAAGGCGAGGACCCGCGACAACCTGCAGGTGTTCGCCAAGCTCACCCACGAGGTCGACGGGGACCGTCGGATCGTGTCCGATCCGCCGTTGATCGTGCCGATCGAGGACTCTGATTGCCGCCGGGCGGCGAGCGAGACGATGTCGAGGGCGAGATGCGCGGCATCCTCAGGTCCTACCGGCGCACGCTGGAGACCGATCGACGTCACCTGCTCGAGAACTTCGACTATGTCCACATGGCTCGCAAGGTGGTCGGTGTCGGCAGTGTCGGCACCCGCGCCTGGATCATGCTCCTGCTGGGTCGTGACGGTCAGGACCCGCTCTTCCTGCAGGCGAAGGAGGCGCAGGAGTCCGTGCTCGAGCGGTTCGTCGGCAAGAGCCGCTACGACAGCCACGCGCGGCGAGTCGTGGCGGGGCAGCGGCTGATGCAGGCGGCCAGCGACATCTTCCTCGGTTGGCAGCGGGTCGACGGCTATGACGGCCAGCCCCGTGACTTCTACGTCCGCCAGCTCCGGGACTGGAAGGGCTCCGCCGACGTCGACACGATGCCGCTCGCGACGATGAAGCTCTACTCGCAGATCTGTGCAGCCGCGCTGGCTCGCGCCCACGCCCGCTCCGGGGACCGGATCGCCATTGCGTCCTACCTCGGCAACGGCGAAACCTTCGATCGGGCGATCGCCGACTTCTCTGCCGCGTACGCGGATCAGAACGAGCGAGACTACGAGGCGCTGGCCGCCGCCGTGAAGTCGGGACGCGTGGTCGCCCAGAGCGGTCTTGTAGGCGTCGTGGCGTTTCGCCTCGACCAGCACGGAAGGCAGGATCCGCGTCGGCTGCGCGCGTAGGCTTGGTTACTCACGAGTAACAAGCTGAGCGAGGGCCGCCATGAAGCGTACGATTTTCGACGAGGATCACGACGCGTTCCGCGAGAGCTGCACGACGTTCGTGGACCGCCAGCTCCGTCCGAACCAGGAGAAGCACGCCGCCGACCACGGTTTCGGCCGGCAGATGTGGCTCGAGCTGGGCAAGCAGGATCTGCTCGGCCTCAACATCCCGGAGGCGTACGGCGGCTCCAGCAACGGCGACCCGCGGTTCTCCATGATCCTCGCCGAGGAGCTGTCCAAGCTCTCCTTCGCCTACTCCTCCTGCGTCGGCATCCATTCCGACTGCGTTGCGCCGTACCTGGTCGATCTGTGTACCGAGGAACAGAAGCAGCGCTGGCTGCCGAGGTTCTGCACCGGTGAGCTGATCACAGCGATCGCGATGACCGAGCCGTCCGGCGGTTCCGATCTCGCCGCGCTGAAGACCAACGCGGTCCGCGACGGTGACGACTGGGTGCTGAACGGCTCCAAGACCTTCATCACCAACGGCTACTCCTGCGACCTGGTGCTGGTCGCCGCCCGGACCGATCCCGCAAAGGGTGCCAAGGGCATCACACTGTTCGGCGTCGAAGCCGGGATGCCTGGCTTCGAGCGGGGCCGCCGGCTGGAGAAGGTCGGCCAGCCCGAGGCCGACACCTCCGAGCTGTTCTTCGCCGACGTCCGGATCCCCGCCGAGAACGTGATCGGCGAGCCCGGAATGGGATTCATCTACATGATGCAGCGGCTGGTCGGCGAGCGAATCGGCTCGGCGGTGAACAACCTGTCGCACGCCCGGCAGATCCTGGACGAGACGCTGGCGTACGTGAAGGAGCGCAAGGCGTTCGGCCAGGCCGTCGGCTCCTTCCAGGCCAACAAGCACCGGCTCGCGGAGCTCGTCACGACCGTCGAGGTGACCCAGGCCTTCGTCGACACCGCGGTCCTGGAGCAGGTCAACGGCACCCTCACCGCCGTCGACGCCGCCAAGGCCAAATGGTTCTCCGCGCAGGTGCAGAACGACGTGCTCGACGCCTGCGTCCAGTTCTGGGGAGGCTACGGCTACATGAACGAGTACCGGGTCGCCCGGGCCTGGCAGGATGCCCGGGTGAGCAAGATCTGGGCCGGCTCCAACGAGATCATGAAGGAACTCATCGGCCGCGACCTCGGCCTGTAGAGCGCCGTCGCGCACGGAAAGAGGGCAGCACCGCCATGGTTGAAGCAGTCATCGTCTCCACCGCGCGGACACCGATCGGTCGGGCCGGCAAGGGGTCGCTGGTCGACATCCGTCCCGACGATCTCGCCGCCGGCGTGATCGACGCGGTGCTCGGCAAGCTCGCGGGCTTCGACCCGACGACGCTCGACGACCTCTATCTGGGCTGCGCCGAGC
This sequence comes from uncultured Actinomycetota bacterium, assembly GCA_963797165.1. Taxonomy (GTDB): domain Bacteria; phylum Actinomycetota; class Actinomycetes; order Propionibacteriales; family Propionibacteriaceae; genus Microlunatus. The sequence goes on along the minus strand of CAWCOM010000001.1, from coordinate 1,851,111 downwards.
CGCGTGACGAGCACGGCGGCAACATGGCGCGGCGGGTCGCCGTCCAGCTCGGGCTGGACACCGTTCCGGCCGCGACCATCAACCGGTTCTGCGCGTCCAGCGTGCAGACGGCGCGGATGGCGTTCCACGCCATCAAGGCCGGCGAGGGACACGCGTTCGTCTCCGCCGGGGTCGAGTGCGTATCGCGTTACCGCGGCTTCGGCTCGGCAGGCGTCGATCCGATCGAAACCCACAATCCCGTCTTCGCCGACGCCGAGACCCGCACGATCGCCACTGCGCAGAGCAACGAGCCATGGCATGATCCACGGCTCGACGGCCTGATCCCGGACGTCTACATCGCCATGGGCCAGACCGCCGAGAACGTGGCGACGGCTTGGGGGATCGGCCGGGCCGAGCAGGACGAGTTCGGCGTACGGTCCCAGAACAACGCCGAGGCGGCGATCGCCGCGGGAGTGTTCGAGCGGGAGATCGTCCCGGTGACGCTGCCGGACGGACGGGTGGTCAGCCTCGACGACGGACCGCGGAAGGGTGTGACGATCGAGGGCGTGTCCGCCCTCAAGCCGGTCTTCCGCGCCGACGGCACGATCACCGCGGGCAACTGCTGCCCGCTGAACGACGGCGCGGCGGCGGTCGTGATCATGAGCGACACCCGGGCTGCCGAACTGGGACTCACCCCGCTGGCTCGGATCGTCGCCACGGGGGTGAGCGGCCTCAGCCCCGAGATCATGGGCCTCGGTCCGGTCGAGGCCAGCCGTCGCGCCCTGGGAGGTGCCGGGATGGACATCTCCGACATCGATCTGGTCGAGATCAACGAGGCGTTCGCCGTCCAGGTGCTGGCCTCGGCGCAGGAGCTGAAGATCGATATCGATCGGCTCAACGTGCACGGCGGCGCCATCGCACTCGGCCACCCGTTCGGCTCCACCGGCGCCCGGATCATGACCACGCTGATCAACGCGATGCAGACCCGCGATGCACAGTACGGGCTGGAGACGATGTGCGTCGGCGGCGGTCAGGGGATGGCGATCATCCTCGAACGGCTCGGGTAGGTGCCCGGATGCGAGCCGCTACCGGCGAGCGTCGGGTAGCGAAGCGCCGGGCTCTGCTTTGCGACTTGAACGAGCAGCCGCGAGGAACTGGCGGCAGCGAGCGCGCTCACGGCTGCGAGTGAGGGAGCAAGGCAGAGTCATGAAGGCGCGGAGCGGGCGCGAGCCGGGGGCCAACAGCTAGGCTTTCGGTCACGACCGCGCGGCGGGGCTGCGGTCGTGGCTCGCAGCGCTGCGTCGGGGTGCGCGATCCGTATTCCCCGACCATCTCTAGGGCTGGAGGCCTGCGCAGATGACCGAGACCGTTGCGGACCGGCTGGCGACGCGCCCGCCGTCGGTAGGTGCCATGCTGCTGGAGCGGGTGCGGGCATCCGGGCCGGACGAGGCCTTCCGCTACCTCGACGGCAGTCGCTGGGTGTCGCTGACCTGGAACCAGCTCAAGGACAAGGTCTTCGAGCTCGCGGCGGGGCTGCTCGCCCTCGGCATCGAGCGCGAGGATCGGGCGGCGATCGCCTGTAGCACTCGGATCGAGTGGATCCTCGCCGACCTCGGCATCATGTGCGCCGGCGGCGCGACGACCACCGTCTATCCGACGACCCAGCACGAGGACGTGGGTTTCATCATCGGCGACTCGGAGTCGAAGGTGGTCTTCGCCGAGGACGACGGTCAGGTGGCCAAGATCGTCGAGCATCTCGAGGAGCTGCCCGACCTGGTGTCGATCGTCCAGATCGACGGCAAGGTGGATCACCCGAAAGTGGTCAGCTGGGCCGAGTTCGTGTCGCGCGGCCGGGACCACCTGGCGGCGAATCCCGACTGCGTCGACCAGGCGATCGCCGCGCTCGGACCCGACCACCTGGCGACGCTGATCTACACCTCGGGCACCACCGGGCGGCCCAAGGGCGTACGGCTGATCCAGGACTGCTGGACGTATCTGGGCGCTTCGATCGAGGAGTTCGACATCCTCACGGCGGAGGATCTGCAGTATCTCTGGCTGCCGTTGAGCCACGTCTTCGGCAAGGCGCTGATCGCCGTCCAGCTGCGGATCGGCTTCGCGACTGCGGTCGATGGTCAGATCGATCGAATCGTCGACAACCTCGGTGCGGTCAATCCGACGTTCATGGCCGGTGCGCCGCGGATCTTCGAGAAGGTCCGGGCCCGGGTGATGCTGACCAGCTCCACGGGGGCCAAGGCCAAGATCGCCGGCTGGGCGTTCGACGTCGGCCGCAGGACCATGCCGATCCGGCTCCGCGGCGACAAGCCGACCGGGCTGCTCGGCATCCAGCAGGCCATCGCGGACAAGCTGGTGTTCAGCAAGATCAAGACTCGAATGGGAGGCCGGATCAAGTTCTTCGTGTCGGGCTCGGCCGCGCTCAGCCGCGAGGTCCAGGAGTGGTTCTACGCCGCCGGACTGCTGGTGCTCGAGGGCTACGGCCTGACCGAGACCAGCGCGGCGACGTTCGTCAACAACCCACGGGCCACCCGGTTCGGGACGGTCGGTCCGCCGGTGCCGGGCACCGAGGTGCGGATCGCCGACGACGGCGAGATCCTGGTCAAGGGCCCCGGGGTGATGCAGGGCTATCACAATCTCAACGAGGCGACGGCGGAGGCGTTCGAGGACGGCTGGTTCCACACGGGCGACATCGGCGAGCTCGACGACGCCGGCTACCTGCGGATCACCGACCGCAAGAAGGACCTGATCAAGACCTCGGGCGGCAAGTACGTCGCCCCGCAGAAGGTCGAGGGTGCGGTCAAGGCGGCGTGCCCGTACGTCAGTCAAGTCATCGTGCACGGCGAGGGTCGCAAGTACGTGAGTGCGCTGTTCACCCTGGATCCCGACGCCATCGGTGAGTGGGCGGCCGCGCACGGGAAGAGCGACGATCTCTCCACGCTGGCCCGTGATCCGGACGTTCGGGCGCTGATCGAGGGCAATGTCGCGCAGGCGAACTCCCAGCTCGAGCGCTGGGAGACGATCAAGAAGTTCGAGATCTTGCCGAAGGAGCTCTCGATCGACGAGGGCGAGGTCACCCCGAGCCTCAAGATCCGCCGCAAGACGGTGGAGAGGAAGTACGAGCACGTCCTGAACAGCCTCTACGACGACTGACAGGCCCGGCCCGTTCTGGGTCGTCTCCCGCCACCTGACGGTGGTGCCCGTGCGCTCAGGGCACCAGAGTGTGCCAGTGGCGGCGCAGAGCGGCGACGAGCTCGTCGGCCCGCTCATCGGGGAAGAAGAGCTTCGCCCCGGCTATCTCGACCACCTCGCCCGCTCCGGGGATGGTGTTCTGCAACCAGCGTGCCCAGCGCCGGGTGAAGAACACGTCACCGGTGCCCCAGACGATCAGGGTCGGCACCTCGAGCCGGCGGAGCTCCGGCTCGACGGCCACCAGGTCGCGCGGCCGGAGCCCGGCGATCCAGCGCTGGAACTCGAGCCGGGCGGCGGGTGTCTCGACCAACGGCTCCAACCAGGCTCGAACCACGTCGAGCGGAAGCCGCTCGACTTCGACGTACCCAGTGCCGTAGACCCGTCGACGGGCTCGCGGCAGGTCGTCGAGCAGGCCGCCGGACAAGCGGGCGAACAGCCCGACCCGCGCCAGGAGAACCGACGGGAGGAAGGCCGGCGGTGGCACGTTGGTGTGCGTCTCGCAGTTGGTCAGGGTGAGCGAGCGTAGCCGGCCCGGGTTGCGGGCGGCGACGATCTGAGCGACCGCGCCGCCGGTGTCGTTGGCGACGAGGTCGATGCCGTCGAGGTCGAGCGCGTCGCAGAAGTCGGCGATGAACGAGGCGAGTACACCCAGCGAGAAGTCCTGGCCCGCTACGGCCGGCGTACGTCCGTGCAGTGGCAGGTCGACCGCGATGCAGCGCCGCTCCTCGGCCAGCGCCTCGATCACGTGCCGCCACAGGTAGCTGCTGGTGCCGACGCCGTGTACGAAGACGGCCGGCGCGCCGTGTCCACCGGTGTCGAGGTAGCTCGCGGGCCCAGCTGACGTGACGACTTGCCGCCGGTGGCGATCGATCGCGAGATCTTGCGATGACATGACGATGGATTTCCCTTCGGGTCGACAGCGTGGCGGGTCTAAACCGACTGTCGGTCTATCTCTAGAGTGAGACCATCCCGCGAATCGGTCAAGCGCGTTTTCAGGAAGGGTCGGCGTGAATCGGAACCTCGAGCGTGGCCGCAGCACACGGACGCGGCTGCTGGAGATCGCGACCCGGCTGTTCACCGAGCACGGATACGACAACACCTCCACCGAGGCGGTGCTCCGTGAGTCCGGTGTCAGTCGCGGTTCGCTTTATCACCACTTCGCCAGCAAGGAGGCACTGTTCCTGGCGGTGCTCGATCGAGTCGACGAGCGCGTCCGGGTGACGGCGGAGGCCGCGATGGAGGTGGCGACCGACCCGATCGACGCCCTGCGGATCGCATACCTGACCTGGATCGCGCTGGCGAACGATCCCGAGGTTCGCCGACTCGTCCTGCTCGATGCGCCGGCGGTGCTCGGCTGGCAGCGCTGGCGGGCCGCGGCCGAGCAGGGCACGCTCGGCCGGATCGAGGAGGCGCTCGGCTGGGCCGCCGATCGGGGTCGGATCGAGCAGCGGCACGTCCGGCTGTTCGCGCACGTCGTGCTCGCCGCCACGACGGAGATCGCCTTGGTGGTCGCGACCTCGCCCGACCCGGCGGCCGCCACTCGGGACGGTCAGGACGCCTACGAGGAGCTGCTCCGTCGACTGGTGGGCGCGACGAGCTGACCGACGTGCTGGTGAACGAGCTGGCGGCGAGGGATCGGAGCGATTGGAGCGTTATCGTGGCGAGACCGCCGCTCTGCGAGGATGCCCGGGTGAGCCGGTTCCACTACAGCTGCCCGATGCGGTGGGGTGACCTCGACGCGCAGGGTCACGTCAACAACGCCGTCCTGCTGGAGTATCTGCAGGAGGCGCGGGTGGAGTTCCTGCTCAACGGCCCGCCCGTGATGCACCAGCTGCTGGCGACCGGCGTGCTGGTCGCGGCTCATCAGGTGGAGTACCTGGCGCCGATCGGCTACGACGGCAGTCCGGTCGAGCTGGAGCTGTGGGTCTCCTCGGTCGGTGGCGCCCGGTTCGAGATCGGCTACGACATCTCCAACGCCCACCGGCTGACCGGCCGGGCGCGGACGGTCGGGGTCGCGTACGACCTCACCGGTGCCTCGCTGCGTCGCTTGCTCCCCGAGGAACGCGCCGGGTTCGCGGCCTGGCTCGACGCCGGCGAACCGCTGCGGCGGCTCGCGAAGGTCGGTGTGGGCAAGCACCCGCACCGGTTCAAAATCCGGGTGCGCTGGTCCGATCTGGATTCGTACGGGCACGTCAACAACGTGAAGTTCTACGACTACGCACAGGAGGCCCGGCTGGCGCTGATGGCCGAGGCGCTCGGGTTCCGGGCCGGTTCAAGGGATACGGACGGGTCGGAAGGGTCGGAGGGGTCGAACGGGTCGAGAGGTGAGGTCTGGGTGATCGCCCGACAGGACCTGGAATACCTCCGACCGCTGGACTTCCGGCTCGAACCGTACGAGGTCGCCACCGGAGTCGTCGCCGTCGGCAACCGCTCGATCACGCTGAGCGTAGAGCTGTGGGACCCGCCGACCGGGACGGTGTATGCCACCGCGCGGACGGTGCTGGTCAGCCCGTCGCCGGTGACCGAGCCCCAGCGGACCACCCTCGCCCGCTACGCCGCCAGCTGACTCTGGTACCGACCTCGTACTGCCCCACTTCCTCGGGACCCCACCTCCCCGCAAAGTGGGCGCAGACTGCAAGCTCTGGGCCGCCGAACGTGCGGTTGACGCCCACTTTCCGAGGACGAAGAGGGCGAGGCCCCGATGGAGGCGGATGCCCGGCGGACCTAGATTGAGTTGCATGACCGCCGAAACCCAGTCCCGATCCCTCCTGCTGCGCGAGCACGAGGTCACTGTCGACGATGCCGCCGAGATCCCGACGCCCGGCCCGACCCAGGTACTGATCGAGGTCGCCGCGGTCGGGATCTGCGGGTCCGATGTGCACTACTTCGATCATGGCCGGATCGCCGACTTCGTCGTACGCGAACCGTTGGTGCTCGGCCACGAGGCCTCCGGCACGATCCGGGCGATCGGCTCGGCGGTCACCGACCGTGAGGTCGGTCAGCGCGTCGCGATGGAACCGCAGGAGACGTGCGGACGCTGCGTGCAGTGCCAGTCGGGGCGGTACAACCTGTGCCCGGACGTACGTTTCTTCGCGACCCCACCGATCCACGGGGCCTTCGCCCAGTACGTGGTGCTCGAGTCCCACCGCGCCCACCCGGTCCCGGACGCGCTGTCGGACGAGGCGGCCGCGCTGGTCGAGCCGCTGTCGGTCGGGGTCTGGGCCAACCAGAAGGCAGCCGTCCAACCGGGGGACCGGGTGCTGGTCACCGGCGCCGGACCGGTCGGGCTGCTGTGTGCCGACGTGGCCCGCGCGCGGGGCGCCGCCTGGGTAGGGGTCAGCGACACGAACGCGTACCGACTGGGCGTGGCGAAGGAGCGTGGCGCGAATGCCGCGCTGAACGCCGCCGACGGTCCGCTCGTCGAGCAGATCGATCCGGTCGACGTGATCTTGGAGTGCTCGGGTGCGGCGCCCGCCATCCGCGGCGCCTTCTCGGTCGCGGCGCCCGCCGCCCGGGTCGTCCTCGTCGGCATGGGCGCGGCCGACCTGGAGCTGCCGGTCGCGCTGATCCAGGTCAAGGAGATCTGGGTGACCGGCACGTTCCGCTATGCGAACTGCTACCCGGCCGCGATCGCGCTCGCGGCCTCCGGTGTGGTCGATCTGGACGCGCTGGTCACCGGCCGGTTCGGGCTGTCCCAGGTGGCCGAGGCGCTGCAGGCGTCGAAGACCGATCCGCACAGCCTCAAGCCCGTGGTGTACCCGAACCAGCCCTGACGGCTGTCGGGCCAGCTCCTGAGGGGGTGTCCGTCACAGCCCCCGCCCGGTGTCGGTCCCCGAAAAGTGGTCACAAACAACACATCCCACCGGCGTGTCGTTGTTGTTAGGGCCCACTTTCCGGGGGAGGCGTCGTACCGATCGGACGCTACGCTGCGATGGAGATCGGCAGGAGGCGCGAGTGCAGAGGTTCGCAGGACGGGTAGCGCTGATCACCGGCGCGAGCCGGGGCATCGGATTCGCGATCGCCCGGCGGATCGTCGCCGAAGGCGGTCAGGTGGTCATCACCGGACGCAAGCCTGACGCGCTCGACGCAGCCGTCGGCGAGCTGGGGGAGGCCGCCACCGGCGTCATCGGCCGCGCGGACGACGCCGAGCACCGGGCAGCCGTCTTCGCCCACGTCGCCGAGCGGCACGGGCGGCTCGATCATCTGGTCAACAACACCGGCATCAACCCGAGCTACGGACCGCTGCTCGGCGTCGATGTCGCCGTCGCCCGGAAGATCTTGGAGGTGAACGTGCTGTCTGCCCTGGACTGGACGCGTGATGCCGTCGCCGCCGGGTCCACCCGCTCGGTGGTCAACATCTCCTCGATCGCAGGTGTCTCGGCGAGCCCCAACATCGCGTTCTACGGCGTGTCCAAGGCGGCGCTGATCAACCTCACCATCCAGCTGGCCGACGAGCTCGCGCCGGACGTACGGGTGAACGCGGTCGCGCCCGCCGTGATCAAGACCGCGTTCGCTCGCGCACTGTACGAGGGCCGCGAGGAGCAGGCGGCCGCCGTCTACCCGATGCGCCGGCTGGGGGAGCCGGACGACGTCGCCGGGCCGGTCGCCTTCCTGCTGTCCGACGACGCCGGCTGGGTCACCGGTCAGACGATGATCATCGACGGTGGCGCGTCCATCCGTTCCATCGGTTGACAGCGGGCGAGCGAAGACGTCTTCGACGTGAAGCAGCGCACCAGTGTCGCCCCCGCCCGCGCCGTCGCGCGGTCGGCCGTCGAGCTGTTCGCCGTGTAGAGGTACGCCTACACGAGCGCGCAGCAGATCGTCGCCGCCGCCGACGTGATCTGGGCTCGTTGGGTCGCCGTGGGTCGCGAACGTGGTACTCGGGATCGCGAACCGCTGCGGAGTGGGGTCCGCAGCGGCGATCGGTCCGTGATCGTGGCTCTGCCCTTCGACCGGCTCGAGGGCACATTGGGTAGGGCTGATGGCCCTCGACAGGCTCAGGGCACGTGACTCAGGGCACCTGGTCGCGAGCTCAGGCTCAGCCGGAACGTGCGTACGACCGCGGCTAGGGCCGCAGCTCGGCCCGACCCAGACTGTTCAGGTGCACCTCGTCGGGGCCGTCGGCCAGGCGCAGGGTGCGGATGCCGGCGTACAGGCCGGCCAGTGGGGTGTCGCCGGAGACCCCAGCACCGCCGTACACCTGGATGGCTCGGTCGAGGATCTGCTGGATCGCCCGCGGGACAGCGATCTTGATCGCCTGGATCTCGGTCATCGCCTGCTTGTTGCCGACCGTGTCCATCAGCCACGCGGTCTTGAGGACGAGCAGTCGCAGCGCCTCCAGCTGGATCCGCGCCTCGGCGACCCATTCCCGGATCACCCCTTGCTCGGCGAGCGTGCGCCCGAACGCCACCCGCTCGTTGGCCCGCTCCTTGACCAGGGCCAGGGCTCGTTCGCCGACGCCGATGGCCCGCATGCAGTGGTGGATCCGACCGGGCCCGAGGCGCGCCTGGGCGATCGCGAAACCGTCGCCCTCGCCCGCGATCCGGTTGGCCGCCGGCACCCGGACCTCGTGGAACTCGATCTCGGCGTGACCGCCGTGCTCGCGGTCGTCGTACCCGAAGACGCTCAGCGGCCGCACCACCCGCACGCCCGGCGTGTCCCGCGGCACCAGGATCATCGACTGCTGCCGATGCCGTGGCGCGTCCGGATCGGTCTTGCCCATCACGATGAAGATCGTCGCGTCGGGGTTCATCGCACCGGTCGACCACCACTTCCGGCCGTCGACGACGTAGTGGTCGCCGTCTGCGGCGGATCCGAGTGCCGATGTTCGTGGCGTCGGAGGAGGCGACGTCCGGCTCGGTCATACAGAACGCTGAACGGATCCGGGCATCGAGCAGCGGTTCCAGCCACTGCGCCTTCTGCTCCGGGGTGCCGAAGTCGTTCAGCACCTCCATGTTCCCGGTGTCCGGCGCGCTGCAGTTGAACGCGACGGGAGCCAGCCGAAGGCTCCGGCCCGTGATCTCCGCGATCGGGGCGTACTGCAGGTTCGTCAGACCGGCGCCGCGTTCACCGGGCAGGAACAGGTTCCACAGCCCATCGGCTCGGGCCCGGGCCTGCAACTCGGGCACGATCGGTCGCAGACTCCACGCCTCGGGTGCGGCCGCGAGCTGCTCGTCCAGCACCGGCTCGGCGGGTATTGCGTGCTCGGCGACGAAGGCGTGTGCCTGCTCGGTCAGCGACCGGGTGCGAAGGTCCGGGGTGAAGTCCATCAGGCTCTGTCCGATCCGTGCTGGAGTCCCTGCCGGGCGAGTGGTTCCACGAGCTCGCCCAGGTGCTCGAAGCCTTCGCCGACGGTTTCGCCGGCGAGATAGCGGAAGTGAATCCCTTCCAGGATCACCGCCAGCTTGTACGCCGCGAAGGCCCGGTACCAGCCGAGGGCCGGGACCGGGCTGCCGGCGCGGGCGGCGTAGGTATCGAGGAGCTCGTCGAAGGACGGGTAGCCGGCGGCCGGGTCGACGGCACTCGGTACGACGCCGGCGAACGAGCCCGGCAGCTGGCCGATCTCCCAGTACAGCGCGAAGATGCCGAGGTCGACGTATGGGTCGCCGAGGGTCGACATCTCCCAGTCCAAGATCGCCGAGATGTGCGGCTCGTCACCGCTGCCGACGACGAGCGCGTTGTCGAGACGGTAGTCGCCGTGCACGATGCCGGTGCGAGTCGGGCCCGGCACCTGCTCGGTGAGCCCTGCCTGCAGGGCGTCCAGCGTCGGGAGCTCCCGGGAACGCGACGCGTCCAGCTGCCGGCGCCACGTCGAGAGCTGCCGGGCGAGATAACCCTGCGGGCGCCCGAAGTCGGTCAGCCCCACCGATGCCGGGTCGACGGCGTGCAGGTCGGCCAGGTGCTGGATGAGCTCGACGCTCAGGGCCCGGATGCCTGCGCGGGTGAATGCGGCATTGTGTCGAGGCCGGTTCACCACGATGCCGGGCGCCCGCTCCATCACGAAGAACGGCGTACCGGTGATCGTGCCGGCGTCGGTGTCGTCCACCAGATCGACGGCCACCGGCACCGGCACGGTCGTCCGGCGCAGCGCGGAGATGACCCGGTGCTCGCGGCGCATGTCGTGGGCGCTGGAGAGCACGTGACCGAGCGGCGGCCGACGCAGCACCAGGGGTATCGTCGCGCCCTCGATGCTGTACGTGAGGTTGGACCGGCCGCCGGCAATGACCTCGGCGCCGAGCTCGTCCGCCACGAGCTCGGGATGTGCACTGCCGAGCCACGCCTGCAGTCCAGCCACATTTAACCCGGGTAGATCCGTCATTCGATCCGCGACCATCCTTCGCAGCAGCCGACCGACGTTGGCCGCCGTCGGCGGGCAGCGTACCGCGCAGTTTCTCGGCGGCGCCGTGGGCGGGGTCGGTGACCAGCGCAGATGATGGGTAGCACAAGCCAGAGGATCGGAGCACCATGACATCCACCCTGGAACCGCCGGTCACGCACGGCGACGAGCCCGCCGAGGCGCTGGCGGCCGACTTCTACGGCTTCCAGGAGCTGCTGACCGACACCGAGCAGCGGGCGCTGGGCCGGGTCCGAGAGTTCCTGGAGGCAGCGGTACGTCCGCGCGCGAACGAGTTCTGGGAACGAGGCGAGAGCCCGCGTCATCTCGTGCCGCGACTGGCCGAGCTCGGCCTGTTCGGCGACGCCTTCGACGAGACCCGGCTGTTCGAGAACAGCTGCGTGTACCGCGGCTGGGTGGCGATGGAGATCTCGCGGGTGGACCCGTCGACTGCGACGTTCATCGGCGTGCACTCCGGGCTGACGATGACGTCGGTCGACGTCGGCGGCTCCGAGGAGCAACGGGCGTACTGGATGCCGCGGATGGCGAGCGGCGAGATCCTCGGCGCGTTCGGGCTGACCGAGCCGGGTCACGGCTCCGACACCGCCAAGGGTCTGGAGACCACTGCAGAGCGTCGGGGCGAGGAGTGGGTGCTGAACGGCACCAAGCGCTGGATCGGGAACGGTGCGTTCGCCGACGTCGTCGTGATCTGGGCTCGCGATGTCGCCGACGGGCAGGTCAAGGGCTTCCTGGTCCGGACGCCCACGCCCGGTTTCGCGGCGACCAAGATCGAGCGCAAGGTGTCGCTGCGGGCGGTCGAGAACGCCGACATCGTGCTGGACGACGTGGTCGTCGCCGAACGCGATCGCTTGCAGAACATCCACGGCTTCCGTGACGTCGCTGTCGTGCTCCGACTCACCCGGGCCGGCGTCGCCTGGCAGGCACTGGGTGTCGCCGTCGGGGCCTACGAGGCCGCACTCGGCTACGCGAAGGAACGCGTCCAGTTCGGCAAGCCGATCGCCTCCTACCAGCTCGTCCAGCAGAAGCTTGCGAACTGCCTCGGCAACATCACCGCGTGCCTGGGGATGTGCGTTCGGGTCTCACAGCTGCAGGACGAAGGCATCCAGCGCGACCAGCACTCCGCGATGGCCAAGGCGTATGTGACCGCCCGGATGCGCGAGACCGTCGCGCTGTGCCGGGAGATCGTCGGTGGCAACGGCATCCAGCTGGACCATGGTGTCGCCCGGTTCTTCGCCGACGCCGAGGCGGTCTACACGTTCGAGGGGACCTTCGACATGAACAGCCTGATCGTCGGGCGGGCGATCACCGGCATCGCCGCGTTCGTCTGAACCCACGCGGTTTGATGAACATCACGCTGACGAGCGCGACGCCGACACCGCCAATGCCCCGGAATCGGCCCGCGAGGACCGTGTGGGGAGCTTTCGTCAGCGGCTCGGCTCCGGCACGAACAAGGCGATGGTCTCTCGGCGACCAGTGCCGGCCGTGCGCCGCCCTCGATCTCGACCGTCGTCCGCAGGCCGGCGCGGAAGCCCTGCCCGCTCGGTTCGACCGAGATCAGCCCAGTGGTGGCTCGAACTCGGGGCCCGCTGGCCACCGGCTGCAAGAATCGCACCTTGTCCAGGCCGTAATCGACCACCATCGCCGTGCCGCGACCAGATCGGAGGGGAGTCGACGATCACCCTGCTCATCCGCGGGGCCCGCCCGCGACGTACAGCACCTGGCCGGAGACGAAGCCGGCGTCCTCGCGACAGAAGAACGACACGGCGGCCGCGACATCTTCCGGCTGGCCCGCGCGGCCGATCGGGATCTCCTTCGCCATCGCGGCCATGAACTCCTCGAAGCCGACTCCGATCCGGTCGGCGGTAGCTCGGGTCATGTCGGTGGCGATGAAGCCCGGGGCGATGGCGTTGGCGGTCACGCCGTACCGGCCGAGCTCGATCGCCAGCGTCTTGGTCAGGCCCTGCATGCCGGCTTTCGCCGCGGAGTAGTTCGCCTGGCCGCGGTTGCCGAGGGCCGAGGTGCTGGAGAGGTTGACGATCCGACCCCACTTCGCCGCGACCTGGTGCTGCTGGACGGCGCGACTCATCAAGAACGCGCCGCGCAGATGCACGTTCAGCACGGCGTCCCAGTCGTCGTCGGTCATCTTGAACAGCAGGTTGTCCCGGATGATCCCGGCATTGTTGACCAGGATCGTCGGTACTCCGAGCTCCTCGGCGACGCGGCCGACCGCAGCAGTCACCGCATTCGCGTCCGCGACGTCGGCGCCGACCGCGATGGCCTGACCACCGGCCGCCTCGATCGCCGTGACCGTGTCGGCGCAGGCACTCTCGTCGAGGTCGAGCACCGCGACGGCATGACCGTCGCCGGCCAGCCGCCGAGCCGTTGCTGCGCCGATTCCGCGCGCGGCTCCGGTGACGATGGCGGTCCGGGTCATCAGCGGGTCGGGACGACGACCCCGGCGGATCCACCGCCGCGCCGGGTCGGCTCAGCGACCGCCTGGACGAACCCGTGCTTCTTGAACTCCAGAGCCGCCACGGCGCCGATGTCGGTCGCGCTGGTCAAGCCGTCGCCGCTCGGGGTCAGCGTGTAGCCGTACGGTGTCAGCGCCGTCTTGTACTGCGTGATGAACGTCGGCTCCGCCGTCACCGCGGCCGTGTTGCGCAGCGACGCGCGCGGCGCCGCGACGGCCTGCGGGAGTGTCATTCCAAGGTCGATCCGGTTGACCAGCGTCTGCAGCACGGTGGTGATGATGGTGGACCCGCCGGGGGAGCCGACCGCGAGATAGGGCCTGCCGTCGCGCAGCACGATCGTGGGCGACATCGACGACCGCGGCCGCTTGCCGGGTTCGATCCGATTCGGATCGGCCTCGTCCCAGACCGCGGTGAAGTCGGTCAGCTCGTTGTTCAGCAGGAACCCGCGGCCGGGGACGAGCATCCCCGAGCCGCCGGTCTGCTCGATGGTCAGCGTGTACGAGACCACGTTTCCCCAGCGATCAGAGGTGACGAGGTGACTGGTCGACATGCCCTGCTCGTTGCGGCCGGCTGAAGAACCCTGCGAGCAGTCGCCGCCGTTCAGCACGCCGGGCTTAGCCGGGGTGGGGAGCGCCTTGGCGCGCGGGATCAAGCAGGCACGGGAGTCGGCGAACCGTTGCGACAGCAGCGTCTTGGTCGGCACGTGGACGAAGGCCGGATCACCGACGTACGCGCCTCGGTCGGCGAAGGCCAGGGCGGAAGCGTCCAGGTAGTAGTGCAGGGCCTGCGGCATCGTCATCGTCGAGAGCTTGTAGTTCTCCAGGATGTTCAACGCCTCGCCGACCGTCGTGCCGCCGCTCGAGGACGGCGCCATCGAGTAGATGTCCAGCCCGCGATAGTCGATGTGGGTCGGTTTCTGGTTCAGGGCCTCGTACGACGTCAGGTCGGACAGCTTCAGGTATCCGGCGGGCACCGGTAGCGTGGTCGTCGAGGACTTCTTCGGATGCCGGACGTTCCGGACGATCTCGCGGGCGATGGGGCCGCGGTAGATCGCGTCGGCGCCCTGTTTCGCCATCAGCTTGTACGTCTTCGCCAGGTCGGCATTGCGGAAGATCGACCCGACGGCGGGCGCGTCGCCTTTCGGCAGATACAGCGCGGCGGTCGCCGGGAACGCCTCGAAGCGCTCCTTGTTGTCCAGCGTCTGCTGCCGGAACGTCGCGTCGACGACGAAGCCGCGCTTGGCGATGCCGATGGCCGGTTGCAGGTTCTCGGCCAGCGACTTGCGACCCCAGCGCTGCAGTGCCCGCTCCCAGGTGGCCGGCGTGCCGGGGACGCCGACCGAGACTCCGCTGGTGACCAGCTCTGGGGTGAAGTTGTACGCCTTGCCAGTGCTCGGGTCGATGAACGCGTCGTGCGGCATCGACTTCGGCGCGGTCTCCCGGCCGTCGATGGTCTGCACCTTGTGCGTCTTGGCGTCGTAGTAGACGAAGTAGCCGCCACCGCCGACGCCGGTGGAGTACGGCTCGGTCACGCCCAGCGCGGCGGCCGTGGCGACGGCCGCATCAACTGCGTTGCCACCGCTGCGGAGCACCTTCAGGCCCGCCGCCGTTGCTTCGGGGTCGACGCTGGCGACCGCCCCACCCCAGCCGTACGCGACCGGGACCTTCTCGGTGACTCTCCCGGCCGACCGGTCCGGGCTCGGCCTGGCGGGCGCTGGACTCGCTTGGGCGGGCGCGATCCCGGCGGTCAGCAGCGCCAGGGTGCTGAAGGTGACGACGAGCGGACGTACGACTGAACGCGGCATGCGCAGAATCTCCTCGAGCTGGGGGGTGCCCTGGGACTTTTCCGACCCGGTACCCCTTCCTAGCCCGTCGCAACCGCCGACGTCCAGTCCCGCGGGCGTTCTACGGCATCAAGCCGGGCATCCGTTGCGGGCCAGCGTCGTTCTCGTCGAGGGTGTTCACCATGAAGTACGCGGCGCGCTCGAGGTAGCTCCAGAGCTCCTGCTCATGCTCGGCAGCAAGCTGCAGTGAGTCGACCGCGGCTCGCATGTGGTGCAGCCAGCGGTCCCGCATGTACGGCGTGACGGCGAACGGGGCATGGCGCATCCGCAGCCGGGGGTGCCCGCGCTGATCGCTGTATGTGGTGGGGCCGCCCCAGTACTGCTCGAGGAACATCCGGAAACGCTCCTCGGCGGGACCGAGGTCCTCCTCCGGATAGAGGGCGCGAAGCTCGGGGTCGGTGGCGACACCCTCGTAGAAGCGCTTGACCAGCGCGACGAACGTGTCATGGCCGCCGACGGCCTCATAGAACGTGAGCTGGAACGGTGTGGTGGACATCGCGATCCATTGTCCCTCATCGACATGGGTCCTCGATCGTTCCGCGGAGGCGGAACTCGGCGTCGCGATCGGGCACCCCACGCCGAGGCACCGGGACGTAGGTCGAGGCACCCTCTGCAGACGGTGCCTCGGTTGTCGAAAGGGTGCGCGAGCGGACGAAAGGGTGCGCGAGCGGACGAAAGGGTGCGCGAGCGCGAGTCGTCAACGACCCCGGGCGCCCGGCGCGGCGGGGCAGGTTGGCAGGATGGACCGGTCAGTACGCGCCGCGCACCAGCGGCTTGAGCACAGGAGATACGCATGGCAACAGTCAGGACCGCGGAAGCCCACTGGGAAGGCTCGCTGTTCGAGGGTCAGGGCGAGGTCGAGCTCGTCTCGTCCGGCGTCGGCAGCTTCGAGGTCAACTGGGCCTCGCGGGCGGAGGCGGCCAACGGCAAGACCAGCCCCGAGGAGCTGATCGCGGCGGCCCACTCGACCTGTTTCTCGATGGCGCTCTCCAATGGACTCGCCAAGGGTGGGACCCCGCCGGAGACCGTCGACACTCGAGCCGACGTCACCTTCCAGGCGGGCGAGGGCATCACCGGCATCAAGCTCACCGTGCACGCCAAGGTGCCCGGCCTGACCGCCGATCAGTTCGAGGCCGCAGCCCAGGACGCCAAGCAGAACTGCCCGGTCAGCCAGGCGCTCACCGGCACCACCATCACGCTGGAGGCCACGCTCGACGAGTGACGCCGGCTTGGTTCGGAGCCGCGGCGACGGCTGGGATCAGCCGCTGACATCCGGACCGCCCGCAGCTCCTCGGAGAACTTTGCTCCCTTTAGGCGTCTTTGCGCCCTGTGCACAGGGCGCAAAGACGCCGAAAGGGAGCAAAGTTCGCAGGGGGATGTCGGAGGTGGGAGTTCGAGCACGTCTTCGGGCCAGGTTTGAGTCGGCTCAGTCCTGGTCCGGTGTCGGCTCCTGCTTCGGTTCCTCCGGGGCCACCATCCGCACCGCCACGTTCTGCACCGCTGGCATCGGCCGGTCCGGCCCGCCCTTGCTGAGGTTGGCGAGCCGGAGCACCTCGCCGTTGCGGACGTACCAGATCGTGCCGTCGTCGGACCGGAGCTGCGTGACCCGCAGCCCGATCTCCTCCACCGTGCCGTTGGCCAGTTGCATGTCCACGTAGTCGCCGACCCCCAGCTGGTCCTCGACGAGCATGAAGATGCCCGACAGCAGGTCCTTGACGATGCTCTGGGTGCCGAACGCGACCGCGGCCGCGATCAGTGACGTGCCGGCGACCAGCGCCGTGACGTTGAACCCGAGCTCCGACAGCACCATCACCAGGGTGACCACCAAGACGGCCACGGTGATCAGGCTCTTCGCCAGCGACCCGAGGGCCAGGATCCGCTGGCTCCGCCGTTCGACCGGCAGCCCCGAGGCGCTCTCCAGGACCTGTGCCGGCCGCCACTTCAACGGCTTGGCGATCGACCGACGGACGGTGCGGTCGATCAGGTGGTGGGCGATCAACCGGGCGAGTATCGCGACCAGGATCAGCATGACAATCCGCACCGGCGGCCAGGCGACGACCTCGGTAAAGGTGCTCGGCAACCAGCTCGGCATCGGCTAGGCCACCTCGCGCCGGTACGTCGGCCGCCCGTTCCAGTACGTCGCGACCACCGGGTCGGGTAGCTCCCGACCGTGCCACGGATTGTTCCGGGACAGTGACGCCGAGGCCTCGCGGTCGACGACCGCCCGGGCGCCAGGGTCGACCAGCACGAAGTTCGCCGGCTCACCGGCACTCAGCGGCCGTCCCTGGTCCGACAGCCGGGCGATCCTCGCCGGCACGGTCGACATCACCTCGGCCACCCGCGCCCAGCTCAGCCGACCCGGAGTTCACCATCGTCTCGATCACCACGGCCAGCGCCGTCTCCAGCCCGAGCATCCCGGGCCGGGCGTCGACGAACGCGTGCTCCTTGTCGTGCCGGGCGTGCGGGGCGTGGTCGGTCGCGACGGCGTCGATCGTCCCGTCGGCCAGCGCCTCCCGGACGGCTTCGACGTGCTCGCTGGGCCGCAGGGGTGGATTCACCTTGTACGTCGGGTCGTAGCTCGTCACCTCGTCCGTGGTCAGCAGCAAATGGTGCGGAGTGACCTCGGCGGTCACGTCGATCCCACGACCCTTCGCCCAGCGGAGCACGTCGACCGTCTCGGCGGTGGACACGTGGCAGACGTGCACCCGCGACCCGGTCAGCTCCGCCAGCGAGACGTCGCGCGCGACGATCGTCGCCTCCGCCGCCGACGGCCAGCCGGGCAGCCCGAGCCGCCCGGAGATCTCGCCCTCGTGGCAGCAGGCGTCCGGTCCGGCCAGCGCTGGGTCCTGGGCGTGCTGGGCGATGCAGCCGTCGAAGGCGCGGACGTACTCCAGTGCCCGGCGCATCAGCCGCGAGTCGGCGACGCAGGCACCGTCGTCGGAAAACACCCGGACTCCGGCGGCGCCGCGCGCCATCAGACCCAGCTCGGCGAGCTCGGAGCCGGCCAGCCCCTTGCTGACCGCGCCGATCGGCACCACCTGGCACGACCCGTGCCGCCGGCCCAGCTCCAGCAGGTGCTCCGCCGCCTCCCCGGTGTCGGTGACCGGCGTGGTGTTCGCCATCGCGAGCACCGCCGTATAGCCCCCGCGGGCGGCGGCCAGCGTCCCGGTCTCGACCGTCTCCGCGTCCTCGCGCCCAGGTTCGCGCAGGTGGGTGTGCAGATCGACCAGTCCAGGCAGGGCAATCAGTCCGGCGGCATCGAACCGTTCCACGTCGCCGGTTGCCGACGCCGGGTCGGCGAACCGGCCGTCGTCGACGTACAGATCCGCGGCGTCTCCACCCAGCACGGCGGCACCGGTGACCAGCAAGCCGCTCACACGCTCACGCCCTCGGGCACGGACTGACCGACTGGCTGGCCGACCGGAGACCGGCGAGCGGTGGTCTGTCCGCCCCGAGCCGTCACCGGAAGATCCTCGTCGTCGCCGCCGAGCAGCTCGTACAGCACGCTCATCCGTACCGCCACGCCCGCAGCCACCTGGTCGAGGATCAGGGAGTTGGCCGCGTCGGCCGCGTCCGCGGAGATCTCCAGGCCACGGTTCATCGGTCCCGGATGGCAGATCGCAGTGCCTGGCCGCAACAGGCCCAACCTGGCCCGGGTCAGCCCGTAGCCGATGGTGTACTCGCGCGGGGTCGGGAAGTAGCCACCCGACATCCGCTCCCGCTGCACCCGCAGCATCATCACCGCGTCCATCTCGGGCAGCACCGCGTCCAGATCGCTCGACACGGTCACCGGCCAGGTCGACACCCCAGATGGCAGCAGGGTCGGCGGTGCCACGATCGTCACGTCGGCGCCCAGCGTGGCCAGTAGCGCGACGTTGCTGCGCGCCACCCGGGAGTGGGTGACGTCGCCGACAATGGCGATCCTGCGGCCATGGAAGTCGGTCAGACCCGGCTCGTCGGCACGGAAGTGTCGGCGCAGCGTGAACGAGTCGAGCAGCGCCTGGGTCGGGTGCTCGTGCGTACCGTCGCCGGCGTTGAGGACGTGGACGTCTCGGCCCTGTTCGGCGAGCCAGTTCGCGGCCTGCCACGGGGCACCCGACGCGGAGTGCCGGATGATCAGCGCATCCACGCCCATCGCCGCCACGGTCAGGACGGTGTCGCGCAGCGACTCGCCCTTGGACACCGACGAGCCCTTGGCACTGATGTTGATCACGTCGGCCGAGAGCCACTTGCCGGCGATCTCGAACGACGACCGGGTCCGGGTAGAGTCCTCGAAGAACAGATTCACGGCCGTACGTCCGCGCAGCGCCGGCAACTTCTTCACCGGTCTGTGCAGAACCTGGGCCATCTCCTCGGCCAGGTCGAGGATCACCCCGATCTCACCGATATCGAGATCGGCGGCCGACAGCAGGTGCCGCATCAGCTCGTGCCCCCCGCCGGGTCGGATGCCAGGTCGGATGCCAGGTTGGGCGTCGGCTCATCGGCATCTCGGGAAATGGTCACCTCGGTCACTCCGTCGATCTCCTCCAGCGCCACGCTCACTCGTTCCTCGTCGGATGTCGGCAGATTCTTGCCCACGTGATCGGCCCGGATCGGCAGCTCGCGGTGGCCGCGATCGATCAGCACAGCCAGCCGCACCGCGCGCGGCCGGCCCAGATCACCGAGGGCGTCCAGCGCCGCCCGCACGGTCCGACCCGAGTACAGCACGTCGTCGACCAGCACCACGATCGCGTCGTCGACGGTCCCCGGGATCTGGCTGCGACCGACGACCCGGGTCGGATGCCGGCGCAGATCATCGCGATACATCGTCACGTCCAGCGCGCCGGTCGGGATCTCCACTCCCTCGACCTCGCTCATCGCGGCCGACAGCCGCCGAGCCAGCGGCACGCCCCGGGTCGGGATGCCGAGCAGCATCAGCCCGCTCGCGCCCCGGTTGGCCTCCAGGATCTGGTGGGCCATCCGGGCACATGCCCGAGAGATCTGGTCGGCTTCCATCACGACTCGGGACGACCCGATCGCACCCGATCCCGGCCCGGACGCCTCGGACCCGGGCGAGCCCGCGGTGGGGGACACCATCTCAGTCACCTGGTTGATCGACCCTCTCGACTCGCCTGGACCGGCCCGACCGCTCTCCCACTCCGACGGCTGCCTCGCTACGGTAGGGGCGTGAACCTCCTGAGCATGCTAGTGCCCCTGGAAACCCTGTCCGGTTGGCCTGCTGCTCCACCGGTGTCGGTGGTCCGCACGCTGTTGCTGCTGGTCGGCATACCGCTGCTGATGTTCCTGATCGTGCTGGGCATCTCGGCACTGCGTCCGGCGAAGAGCGCGTACGACTCGATGCAGGAGCGCGAGGCCTTCTGGGTGGGCAGCGGCGCACCGGAGGCCATCACCGAGCGACCGGGCGGTCGGCGGGCCGTGACCGCCGCGGATGAGGCCGCATCGAGCCAGGCCGCGAGCGGCACGTCGAGTTCTGACTCGGGCGCGTTGGGTTCGGGCGCGGCAGGTTCGGGCGACAGGGACTCGGGCGACAGGGGCTCGGGCAACAGGGGTGGGGCGAGTGCCCGCTGGTAGCACGCTGACGCCGACCGAACAGGGTCGTCTCGATCGAGCCGTTCGCAACGCAGAGGCTGCGTCGCGAGAGCTCAGCTTCGCGTTGTATCTGGGGCCGACCGAAGGCCCGACCCGATCAGCAGCTGAGGCTCTGCACGCGTCGCTCGTCGCGTCCGAGAGCTCTGTGCTCGTCCTCTGCGACCCAGACCGTCACGCGCTGGAGATCGTCACCGGTTCGCTCGCCCGGCGCACGCTGACCGACACCGAGTGTGCCCTCGCTGCCGCCTCGATGGAGTCGAATTTCGCCGCCGGTGACATCGTCGGCGGGCTGGTGCTGGGCATCCAGCAGCTCGGCGAGGCTGCCCGCGCCCCTCGTACGCTGCACAGCCAGCACCGCAACTGAGTCGTAACCGAACGATCAGCCGCACCGCCACTCGCCCGTGGGCCTCTGCCGGCGCGGAGCCGGTGTCAATGCGCCCTGAGCCTGTCGAAGGGCAGTCGCGGCCCAGATGCGCCCTGAGCCTGTCGAAAGGACCGCTCAGGCCAGGTGGAGCGCCCACGGATCGGTGACGAGCGCGGACACCTCCACGGACACATCTGCTCCGCGCGCAATCACGGCCGCGGACAGCCGGCGTTGCAGCGCGGGCAGCCAGAGCCATTCCGCGGCCCAGTGCGGAATGTCGATCAGCGCCGGTGCGCCCGGCCAGGCGAGCGCCTCGCTGGCCGGATGATGGCGCAGGTCAGACGTGACGTAGACGTCAGCGCCCGACGCGCGGGCTGCGTCGAGCAGGCTGTCGCCGGCACCGGCCAGCACCGCGACGCGCCGGACCGGACGATCGAGGTCGCCACCGACCCGGATGCCGGCCGGGGTCGCCGGCAAGGCTCGAGCGACCCGACCGGCGAAGTCCCGCAGTGAGACGGGCCGGGCGACGCTGCCCACCCTTCCCAGTCCGAGCTCGCTGCCGCGTTGCTCGGCCGGCGCGTCGACGACGACGTCCACAGCTGCGGGTGCCAGCGGCTCGCAGCCGCTCAGACCCAGCGCATCGGCGAGACAGTCGACCACGCCGCCCACGCCCGAGTCGGCATTGGTGTGTGCCACCAGAAGGGCCATCCGCGCGCGGATCATCGCCTCGATCAGGGCACCCTTCGGCGAGTCGAAGCGGACTCGGTCGACGCCACGCAGCAGCAGCGGATGGTGGGTGATCAACAGGTCTGCACCGGCCCGCGCAGCCTCGTCCAGCACGGCCAGGGTCGGTTCAACCGCGAGCTGGATCCGGGTCACCGTGGCGTCGGGTGCGCCGAGGGTCAACCCGACGACGTCCCAGTCCTCCGCCAGCGACGGGGGATACCACTCCTCGAGCAGTGCCGCGATGTCCGCGACCAGCAATTCGGTCACGTCAACGACCCTTCGACAGGCTCAGGGCACATGTGGCGCTTCCTCGCCTCGAGTGCCCTTCGACAGGCTCTCGGCACAGGTAGCTGCCACGTCGACGGGCTCAGGGCGCAGGTGTACCGCCCGTGATGCGCCCTGAGCTTGTCGAAGGGCACGGAGGCCGTTCATCTGGAGGCGGCCTGCTGGCAGCTCAGCGAGCGGGCGGCGTCGTCCCGGCGCTCGGCGATGATCCGTGTCGCGAAGTCGGCCAGCTCCATGTCGGCCAGCCACGCGTCGAGCCGGGTCAGCAGATCGGCGAGGTCCGCCGGCTGCGGGAACAGGTTCGCGAGCGCATTGGTCCTCAGCTGCGTGCCCTTCTCCTGCCACGGTCCGCGACCGGCCGAGATGTCCTCCGCCATGGCGAAGTAGCGGTCGACGTACGGCGCCAGCACTTCGTCCTGGCCACGCTGCCAGAACGCCTGGCAGATCGCTCGCTGGGTCGTGGCCGTCACGGTGTTCTCCTCGACCGCGGCACGCCAGGCCGCAGCCTTCGCCTCAGCGGTCGGTTGGGCCGCGCGGGCCGCCGCCGCGTACTCCGCTCCGGCCACCGTCTTGTCCCGGTCTTCCTCCGCCGCGATGGCGGCGTCGTCCAGGCGGCCCAGCCGTGCCAAGTGGCGGACCAGGCTCCAGCGCAGCTCGGAGTCGATCACCAGGCCATCGGGCACGTCACGCCCGGCCAGCCAGGACTCCAGGTCAGCTGCGGCAGTCGCGTCCTCGGCGGCTGCCGCGTACGCCCGGACGAACGCCAGCTGGTGGTCCGAGCCGGGTTCGGCGGCATCGAGCAGCCCGCGTACGCCGTCCTGCCAGGTCTGCAGCACAGCCGCGCGGCGGTCAAGGGGACTGAACGCGGTCGATGACTTTGATGCGCCGCCGAGCACCGCGTTGATCGCGGTCAGGTCCGACTCAACGGCCGCCCCGTGCAGCACCAGTCGGACGTAGTCCGCGGCCGGCAGCTCGGCGTCGCGGCACATGTCCCAGGCAGCGCCCCAGCAGACGGCGCGGGCGAGCGCGGTCGGCAGCTCGTGCATGTGGTCCAGCAGCGTCTGAAGCGAGCGGGGATCCAGCCGAACCTTGGCGTACGTCAGGTCGTCGTCGTTCACCAGCACCAGGTCCGGCGCCGGTTTGCCGACGAGCTCCGGCACGGACGTACGGGCACCGCTGACGTCGATCTCCACCCGCTGGCGCCGGATCAGCCCCGGCGGATCCGACTCGTCGGAACCCAGTGTGTAGAGGCCCACCGCGAGCCGATGATCACGCAGGGTCGGATGGCTCTCGACCGCGCTCTGCAGCAGCTCGAACGAGGCGAACCGGCCGTCGGCGTCGACGCTGAACTCCGGCGTGATCGTGTTCACGCCGGCCGTCTCCAACCACTGCGCGGACCAGGACTCGAGGTCTCGACCGGACGCGAGCTCGAGGGCGTCCAGCAGGTCGCTCAGCCTCGTGTTGCCGAAGGCGTGCTTGGCGAAGTAGCCGCGGACGCCCTTCAAGAACGCGTCCCGGCCGACGAACGCGACCAGCTGGACGAGCACCGACGCACCTTTGGCATACGTGATGCCGTCGAAGTTCAGCTCCACCGCCTCGAGATCGACCATGTCGGCGGCAATCGGGTGGGTCGACGGGAGCTGGTCTTGGC
The DNA here is from genome assembly GCA_963797165.1 of uncultured Actinomycetota bacterium. Classification (GTDB taxonomy): domain Bacteria; phylum Actinomycetota; class Actinomycetes; order Propionibacteriales; family Propionibacteriaceae; genus Microlunatus. The sequence continues at coordinate 1,827,645 of CAWCOM010000001.1, read as the reverse complement.
GGTAGGCCCACGTCTTCATCGCGTTGCAGAAGCTCGCCCAGTTGGCATCGGGGTCGCTGAGCTCTCCAGTGGCGAAGTGGGATGCCCAGGTGGCGAACGACTCCTTCAACCACAGGTCGTCCCACCAGCTCATGGTGACCAGATCACCGAACCACATGTGGGACAGCTCGTGCAGGATCGTGTCGTCGCGGCTCCGGTACGAGGCCTCGGTCACCCGACCGCGGAACACGTACTCGTCGCGGATCACCACGCAGCCGATGTTCTCCATCGCACCGCTGTTGTACTCCGGGACGAAGACCTGGTCGTACTTTCCGAAGGGGTACGGGTAGGCGAAGTGCCGCTCGAAGACGTCGAAGCCGCCCTTGGTGATGGCGAAGATCCGATCCGCATCCAGGTGCTCCGCGAGCGAGGCTCGGCAGAGCAGGCTCAGCTGCAGCTCGCCCGCGCCGACCGGGTGCGTCGTCCGCACCGCGTGGTAGTCGCCGGCGACCAGGGCGGTCAGGTAGCTCGAGACCAGCTGGGTCTCCGCGAAGTCCCAACGAGCGAGTCCTCCGTCGAGCGACGTACGTCTCGTTTCGGCGCCGTTGGAGACGACCGTCCAGCCCTCCGGCGCGATCACCGACGTCGTGTAGCGGGCCTTGAGATCGGGCTGCTCGAAGCAGGCGAACATCCGGCGCGCTTCGGCCGGCTCGAACTGCGTGTAGAGGTAGACCCGATCGTCAGCCGGGTCGACGAAGCGATGCAGACCCTCACCGGTCCGGCTGTAACGGCACAAGGCCTCGACGCGCACCTCGTGTTCGCCGGCCGCGACCCTCAGCGGGAACCGAGAGTCGGCGAAGCTTGCCGGATCGAGCGCGGCACCGTCGAGGCTGGCCGACAGCACGTCGTCGGCGATCAGGTCGACGTGCAGTGCGCCGGCGTCACGAGCGCTGAACCGGATCGTGCTGGTCGAGCGGAAGGTCGTCGTTCCGTCGGCCGGCGAACGATCGCTCAGGTCGATCTCGACTCGATAGCTCTCGGTCTGGATCAGCGCCGAGCGCGCCTTCGCCTCGGCCCGGGTCAGGTTGTCGGGAAACATGGCTTCGATCTTGTCACGGGGATCGAACGCCGAGGCCGACGGCGACTGGAACCTGCAGTCTCGCGTACGGAAGCCGACCATCGAGTCCGACCGAGGAGCGCCAACTAGGGTTGACGTCATGGCAAAGGGCAAGAACCCCAAGAAGGATCGCAAGGACACCAGGCGGAAGAACGGTAAGGCCGAGGCGAAGCACAAGGGCGAGGCGAAGCGCAAGGGCGGCTCCAAGCGGAAAGGCCTGGCGAAGGAGCTGAAGACGAAGCTCGAGGCCACCGCACGCAAGGCCGAGAAGGTGGCCGCCCGAGCAACCGGCGCAGACCCCGCATCGGTGGAGACGGTCGCAGTCGAGCCGACGGTCGTCGACTTCTGGTTCGACCCGGCCTGTCCGTGGGCCTGGATGACGTCTCGGTGGATGCTCGAGGTCGAGCAGGTCCGTCCGGTGAAGACGATCTTCCACGTGATGAGCCTGGCGGTGCTCAACCAGGACAAGGACATCTCCGACGACTACCGCGCCGGACTGAACAACACCTGGGCAGCGGTCCGGGTCGCGCTCGCGGTCGAGCGTGAGTACGGCCAGGAACAGCTCGCCGCTTTCTACACCGCCATCGGTACGCGTTACCACCCGCAGGGTGAGGATCGCGATCGCGGGACGATCGAGAAGGCGCTGTCCGACGTCGGGCTGCCGACGGAGCTGGCCGACCTGGGCGACACCGGCGACTGGGACGACGACCTCCGCGCCTCACACCATCGCGGGATGGACCCCGTCGGGTACGAGGTCGGGACGCCCGTGATCCACATCGGCGACGTGGCCTGGTTCGGCCCGGTGATCACTCCCGCTCCCAAGGGCGAGGCCGCCGGCCGCCTCTTCGACGCCGTCCGCGAGCTGGCGACGTACCCGGGCTTCTACGAGCTCAAGCGCACCCGTACGCAGGGGCCGATCTTCGACTGACGTCTCGCACCGGACCGCCTCGGCCGGAAGCCGCTCCGTCCCCCCGTTGTCGCACCGCATCGCCCAGATGTGGTCGGTACGAGCTCCTTTCGCCCTCGTTATCGCACCGCATCGCCCAGATGGCGAGTACCGGCGCGAGCCAGCACACGCTGGGAGCGATGGAGCAAGTCAGGGTCTCGAAGGCGCGCAGCGGGCGCGAGCCAGCAATAGATAAGGTTCTGCCATGCGCGTCCACATCGGCAGCGATCATGCCGGCTACGACCTCAAGAACTATCTCGTCGAGAATCTCACCGACGACGGCTACGACGTGGTCGACCACGGACCGTCGACCTACGACGCCGAGGACGACTATCCCGTCTACTGCATCCCGGCCGCGGAGGGCGCCGTCGCCGACCCGGGATCGCTCTGCATCGTGGTGGGCGGCTCGGGCAACGGCGAGCAGATCGCCGCCAACAAGGTGAAGGGGACGAGGGCGGCCCTGGCCTACAACGAGGACACCGCCCGGCTCGCCCGCGAGCACAACGACGCCAACGTGATCTCCATCGGCGCGAGGATGCACAGCGAGACCGAGGCGCTCGATCTCATCCGGTTGTTCTTGTCCACTCCCTTCAGCAACGACCCGCGCCATCTGCGGCGGATCGAGCTGATGACCGAGTACGAGGCCCGCTAGTGCCGTGTCGTCGAGATTACTTTTCGTTTGGCGGCGTCCAGGTGCGTGCATCGCAAGGCCGACGAGGAAGGGATACCGGTCGTATCTCGACCGAGGAGAACGCAGCGAGGTGCGTGCCTGGGGGTCGCGAAACGTGAAGATATCTCGGCGACACGGTACTAGCTCCGGCGGGAGCTAGGAGTCGCTGCGCTGAGGTGGTGGATGAGGCACCGGTTGGTTCGACCCGCCGGTCGCTCGGTTCGGTTTGGGACGCGAGTCGCTCCGCGGCCGACCCTCGGCCCGCGCCAGCAGGTCCGCCAGCACCGACTCTGCAGCGAGCTCGTCGGCGGGGCTCGGCCGACTCACATCACGCGCTCGCAGCGCCCGGTCGAGGCTGACCAGCCCGGAGACACCGTCGCGGCCGAAGTCGCGCGGCCAGAGGTCACGGCCGTCACCGGCCTTCCCGTGGTCACCTGGACGGGCGTGCTCGCCGCGGCGCGCCAGATCCGACGGGCGCCCCGGTTCTTCGACCCGCCCAGATTCCCCAGGGCGATCCGATTCCCCAGGGCGATCCGATTCCCCAGGGCGCTCAGGTGGTCCGGGGCGATCCGATTCCCCGGGGCGCTCAGCTGGTCCAGGGCGCTCAGGTTCGCGGGAGCGCGCATGGTGCTCACCGGGTGGCGGCCCCGGATGGGGCTGACCTGACATGCCCGACAGCCTATCGAGGTTCGACGTACGCGACACGGTAGTCAGCGTCGACCGCCGTGGTGTGGTCAGCTCCGTTGCTCACGCCGGCCGACCCACACTGAGCTACCTCCGGATGGACCTACCGACGGCACTCGCCCCGGAGTGGTCGAGCACCGGACTCGCCATCGACGACGACGAGGTAGAGGCCACCTACACCGGCGACGCCGGTCTCGAGCTCACGGTGCGGCACACGTTCGTCGCGGGGTGGCAGTTCCGTTGTGCGCTGTACAACCCCTCGACCGACACCCGATCGGTGAAGCTCCGGCTGCCTCTCGCCCTGGGCGCGGAGACGGTAGGCCGGGCGGTCGCCGAAGGTGCCGAGGCAGAGGTCTTCGTCCAGCCGTGGGACGGTCGCGGCCCGATCCTGGCCGGTCGCCTTCGCCAGGGATCTGTCGAGCGGATCACCTCCGACGGTTTCGTCCTGCCGGAGGTGACGTTGGGCCCGGGCGCCCGCTACGTCCTCGGCTGGGAGTGGGACTGGCTCCCGCGAGCGGCCGCGTACGTCCGGAGGCGTCCGACGATCCACCCGCGGGCGACCACCGTGCTCCGCGGTGACGTGGTCGTCCTCCCCGGCGGGCCCGACGTCGCCATCGTGTCCAACGACGACGTCGTGCTGGCGTCCAGCAGCCAGGAAGCGTACGAGCTCTGCTCGGTCGAGCCGCTGGTCACGCACGTCGAGCTCCGCTCCGCGCGCGGGCTGCGGCGGCTCCAGGTGCAATGGACGCCGACCCCTGGTGAGCTGCTGCGTGAGTCGGCGAACCGACTTCTCGCCATTCCGCCGGGACCGGCGGGGGTGATCGGGCTGCCCGGCCTGGATGCGGCGCTGACCGTGCAGTGGGTGCTCGCCGCCGAGACCCTGGATGCGCCTGACGACGCTGCCGACGCCCTCGATCTGTTCACGGCCCGGCTGCTCACCACTGGGCTGCTCACGACTGGGCTGCTCACGACTGGGCTGCTCACGACTGGGCTGCTCACGACTGGGCTAGCCTCCGACGCCGACGTGGGTCTGGTGGCCCTCTACCTGGTCGGTGAGTACGAGCGCAGCGGCGACCGAGACCTGCTCGACGCGGCAACGAGCCACGTGCTGGGCGCCACCCGTGCCGCGCCGGGGCTCGGTGTGGCTGCGACCAGGGTCAGTCTGGCCCGAGTGGCGCTCGGGCTGTCCCCGCAGTCGATCATGGACCATCTGCTGAAGTTGGCGCGCCGAGAGCACGCCGCAGCAGCAGATCTCGACGGGCTCGCCAGCGCGGCCGAGCTGCTGGCGCTCACCAGGGCCGCGGCGCCGTCACTGTCGACCACGCCTCGGGCCGACGACCCCCTGCTCGAGATCATCGCCGTGTTCGGGGCCGCGCTCGGCGCAGGACTGCCGGGCGATCCCGTACGTCCGCTGCCCGTCGCCGAGCTCGGGCACCTGCTCGTCGCGCTCCAGATGCTGCCGGACACACTGGCCGAACCGACCGGAGGACGTACGTGGGGCGTTTCGGCGGCCGACCTGGCCGGACAACGGGTGCCGACACTGATCGCCGGATTGCTCGGCCGCGAGGTCGATGCGGGCCACGTCTGGCTCGGCCTGCTCGCCGGGATGGACTGATCGTCGCCCGAAGATCCGCAACGTGCGGTCGGATCGGCCAACCGCGATAGTCGACCTGGCAGAGTGGAGGACGTGGCAGTTTCCGAGGCGCTCCCACCCGGGTTGAGGCGCGAGGCGGCCGAGCGTCCGGCGCGCCGAATGCGGCGACTGCCGTATGTGATCTCCCGGCTGATGTTCGTCGGCGCATTCCTGCTGCTGCTCCAGGGTCTGCTGCCGGCAGCCTTCTGGCTCGGACCGATCGTCGACTTCTACTCCACGCTGTTCATCCCGATCGACAGTGGATCGGTGGCGATTGCGGCGTTCCTGCTGGTCCTGGGCGCGGCGCTGGCCCGACGCAAGCGCGTCGCCTGGGTGATCACCGTGGTCTGGCTGGGTGGCTTGCTGCTGGTCGACCTGTTCACCGTCGTCGTGCTCGCGCTGTTGGTGATGACCGGCCAGAACGACTTCCCCGATCTACCGACGCTGGCCCGATTCGGCTTCAATCTCGCCTCGCTCGGCGTGGTCTATGCGTTCCTGATGGTGTACCGCAGCGAGTTCTCCGCTCGTCGGCAGCCAGGCAGCATCCGCAAGGCACTGATCACCCTGGTGGTCGGGCTGGTGATCACGTTCACCGTTGGCTGGCTGCTGGTGCAGATGTTCCCCGGTGGGCTCGAGGGCCCGACCGGCCGGATCGCCTGGATCGCGCGCCGGATCGGGATCGGTCTGGTCGCCGGGGACACGTCGACGCTGAACGCACCGGTCAGTGCGCCTCCCGGATGGATCAACACGATCATCGGCATCATGGTCGGCCTGACGCTGTTGGCCACGGTGATCGCGCTGATGCGCTCCCAGCGCCGGGCCGCGCTGGTCAGCGCCGAGGACGAGCCCCGCATTCGCGCCCTGGTAGCCGAGTCCGAGGACGACTCGCTCGCCTACTTCGCCACCCGTCGGGACAAGTCGGTCGTCTTCGCCGCAGACGGCCGCAGCGCGATCCTCTACCGGGTCGACCTCGGGGTGTGTCTGGCCAGTAGCGACCCGATCGGGCCCCGGGACCACTGGCCCGGTGCGATCAACGCCTGGCGATCGCTGGTCGAGACCTACGGCTGGACTCCGGCCGTGCTCGGCGCGAGTGAGGCCGGTGCGACGGCCTACGACCGGGCCGGATTGCGGGTCATCCGGCTCGGCGACGAGGCCATCTTGGAAACCCGGCTGTTCCACCTGGACGCACCCGAGATGCGGCCGGTCCGGCAGGCGGTCGCCCGGATGGAGAAGCTCGGCTACACCGCCAGGATCCGCCGCCACCGAGACATCGGCCACGAGGAGCTGGGAGCGCTGATCGCCAAGACCGTCGCCTGGCGTGACACCGAGACGGAACGCGGTTTCTCGATGGCCCTGGGCCGGCTCGGCGATCCGGCCGACGGCGACTGCCTGATGGTGGAGGCGGTGTTCCCGACCGATCTGCGGCAGCCGGAGCCGGCCGGTGACGTGGCCGGGATCTTGTCGTTCGTGCCGTGGGGCCGCGACGGGTACTCCCTCGACGTCATGCGCCGCAGCCCGCAGGCCGACAACGGGATCACCGAGTTCATGGTCACCCACGTCCTGACCGCAGGACGCGATCTCGGCTACCGACGCCTGTCGCTGAACTTCGCCGTGTTCCGTTCCGCCTTCGAAGAGGGCGCCCGGATCGGAGCGGGACCGATCCTGCGGCTGTGGCGCCGGTTGTTGCTGGTCGCCTCCCGCTGGTGGCAGATCGAGTCGCTGTTCCGCTCGAACGTGAAGTACCGGCCCGCCTGGCAGCCACGCTTCCTGTGCTTCGACGAGACGCGGGACATCGCGCTGGTCGGGGCCGCCTCGGGAGTGGCCGAGGGCTTCATCGACCTGCCGAGCTTCATGCGTGCGCCAGAAGTCGAGGCCGCGCGCCCGCTGGCGGAGCTGCCGCCCATCGCTGCCGCCGTCCCGTCGCCGCAGCGGCCGGATCGGCCGGCGGATCGACTCCGGCTGCCCGAGCAGGTACGTCAGCGGATGGCCGTCCGCGAGCAGCTGCTGGCCGACGGGGTCGACCCGTACCCGCCCTGGTTTCGCCCAACGGCGACCTGCGCTGCGCTGCTCCTTGCGCCCGCCGACGGCCCGCCCGCCGAGGACCTGCCGTCCCAGGACAGGCCGCCCCAGGAAAGGCCGTCCCAGGAAAGGCCACCCCAGGAAAGGCCGCTCGCCGACGTACGGATCGCTGGTCGAGTGCTGGCGATCCGCGACTTCGGCGGCGTGATCTTCGTGAAGCTGCGGGACTGGAGCGGCGACGCGCAGCTGATGCTGACCCGTTCGGTGACCGGCGACGAGGCGATGGACAGGTTCCGGCGGGTGGTCGACCTCGGCGATCAGGTCGGCGCGTCCGGTCGGGTGACCCGGTCCCGATCGGGCGAGACCTCGCTGGAGCTCGCCGCCTGGCTGCTGACGGCCAAGTCGCTGCGGCCGCCGCCGGACAAGGTGCGCGGGATCAGCGACCCCGAAGCGAAGGTGCGGCAGCGCTACCTCGACCTGGCCGTGAATCCGTCGGCCCGCCGCCAGCTGACCGCCCGCTCCCGGGCGATCCGCGCGGTCCGGCAGACGCTCGACGTCCGCGGTTTCACCGAGGTCGAGACGCCGATCCTGCAGACCATCCACGGCGGGGCGAACGCGCGGCCGTTCCGGACCCACATCAACGCGTACGATCTCGACCTCTATCTGCGGATCGCACCCGAGCTCTACCTGAAGCGGCTGATGGTCGGCGGGATCGACAAGATCTTCGAGATCGGCCGCAACTTCCGCAACGAGGGCGCCGACGCGACCCACAACCCCGAGTTCACCATGCTGGAGGCGTACGAGGCGTACGGCGACTACACCACGATGCGCCTGGTGGCGCAGGAGATCATCACCTCGGCCGCCCGGGCCGTGCACGGAGAGGCCGTCGTCCGGGGGCGAGATCATCGTGGCGAGTGGCACGAGGTGGACCTCGCGGAGGACTGGCCGGTGATCACGGTCAACGACGCCATCTCGGTGGCCTGCGGGCAGCAGGTCACTGCGGACACCGATCGAGAGCAGCTGAGCCGGATCGCCGACGGGCTGGGTATCGCCGTCGACCCGCGCTGGACCAGGGGAGCGGTTGTCCTCGAGCTGTACGAGCACCTCGTCGAAGACGTCACGGTCCGACCGACGTTCTACACCGACTTTCCAGCGGAGGTCTCCCCCCTGACCCGCGCACACCGGGACGATCCGCGGCTGGCGGAGCGCTGGGACCTGGTCGGGTTCGGTGCAGAGATCGGCACCGCGTACTCCGAGCTGGTCGATCCCGTCGAGCAGCGCGACCGGCTGACCGCCCAGTCGTTGCAGGCCGCGGGCGGTGACCCAGAGGCGATGGAGCTGGACGAGGAGTTCCTGGTCGCACTGGAGTACGCGATGCCGCCCTCGGGCGGACTCGGTATGGGTCTCGACCGGCTCGTCATGCTGCTCACCGACACCACGATTCGCGAGACCATCGCCTTCCCGCTGGTCCGGCCCCGCCGCCGATCATGACGCACCCCGAACCCTTCGCCGGCCTGCCGCCCGAGCCGGTCCCCAGCACGCGCCCTGAGCCGGTCCCCAGCACGCGCCCGGAGCCGGTCGAAGGGCAGGCATCCGTTCTGGGCCCTGAGCCGGTCGAAGGGCACCCCCCCGACCCTTCGGCCACCCCTCCCGTCGACCCGCACCCCCGCCGGGCGCTGCTCTGGCCGGTGCTCGGGGTGATCGCCATGATCACGTACAACACCTGGGTGCTGTGGATTCCCGTCAACGGCCACCCCCACATCCTGGACGGCTACCTCTCCGAGCTGTCGGCGTCGGACCAGCGCAACGACCTGTTCTTCCGCGGCGGCGACCTGATCACCGCCCTGATCGTCGGCGCACTGGGGATCCGGGCGGTGCTGGTCTGGCGGCACCGTGCCCGAAGCGCGTGGTGGCTGGTCTCCGCGTGGGCCCTGATCGCGTTCGCCGTGGCGACCTTCTTCGATGCGTTCTTCGCCATGGACTGCTCACCGACCCTGAGCGAGGCCTGCCGGATCGCCGAGGAGACCGGGCAGCTGTCCTCGATCCACTACGCGCACACCTACACCAGCGTGATCGCCCAGACCGGTGTGGTGACCTCGATCCTGGCGGCGTACATCGCGCTTCGCCGCAGCGACCCGCTGGCGATCCATCGTCGCTGGTGGCTGCTCGCCGGCTGTGTCGTCGAGGTGGGCGCGCTGGCGATCATGCTGGTGATGATCGCGGCGGACCTGCCCTGGCTGGGGATCCCACAGGCCGTCATCGTGCTGGTCGCCTCGATCTGGTTCGCGGCCGTGGGGTTCGGCGTCCTCGGAGCGCCGCTGGAGGCCAAGACGGCCGCCATCGGTGAGCGAGCAGACATCAGTGCCCACTGATCCGGGCGCTCTTCCCGGGCGGGTGGTCACCGCCGGTGGTCGGGCCGTGCATGTGGTCGAGCAGGGCGGCGCGCCTCCTGCCGTGCTGCTGGTCGGCGGGTGCGGTGTGCCGTTCTACGTGTGGGATCCGGTGGTTGCGCTGCTGGCAGATCGACGCGTCCTCCGGCTGGACCGGCCAGGTCTGGCGGGCACGCCGTGGCCTGGTCGGCTGCCGACCCTGGAGGAGGAGATCGCCACACTCGCCGATCTGATCGAGGCTCTCGGGTCCGCGCCGGTGGTCGTGGCCCACTCGATGGGCGGGCTGCACGCCGAGGGTCTGGTCCGACGATTCCCCGACCGCGTCGCAGGCCTGGTGCTCGTCGACGGCAGCGTCGAACGCGAACCCACGACGCCCGGCAGCGGCGACGGCTGGCGCCGGCTCGCGGCGACGGCCGACCGGGTGATGCGCCTCGTGCCGCCCACCCGGCCGCTCGGCTCGTTCGCCGATCGACTGCTCAGCAGCGTGCAGAGCACTCAGCTCCGGCTGACCACTCCGCGGCCGGGTGCCCAGCGGACCGTCTACCGCGAACCCGACGCGATTGCGAGCGTGATTGCCGAGCAGGCTGCGTACGCGGCCCAGATCGCCGACCTGGCCGCGTTGCGGAAGCAGCAGGCGTGGCCGTTGCTGCCGGTCCGGGTGCTGACCGCCGCCGGCGACGGTGGCGACTCCTGGGTCCGGGCCCAAGCGTGGTTGGCCGACCAGCTTCGAGCCGAGCACTCCGTGGTAGCCGGCTCACGCCACCTGATGATGCTCGACCGCCCGGACGCCATCGCCGCCGCCGTCCGATCCCTGCCCTGACGCCGCCGTCGCGCGGCTCAGGCTGAGCGGAGGACGTCCTCGTCGTCGAGCCAGGTGACCACGCCGGCCCCGATCAGGCGACCCTGGTTGGCGATCCGCGGCGCGACGGCGCGACCGGCCAGATAGCGCAGGATCGGTCGCATGGTGTAGCCGTCGTAGGAGTTGATCTTGGCCAGCTCGGCAGCTGCGTCGACGTACTCGGTGTTCCAGATCCGCTCCAGGTCGCTGTGCGATACGACTTCGAGGAAGCGTCTCTTCCGGATCATGATCAGTCTCAGTCGCAGCCGGAAGGCTCGGATCAGCAGATCGGTGTCCTCACCGGACCAGCCGCGGAAGCGGGCACTTTCGTCGTACCCGCCGAGCAGCCCGAAGTTCTCCGCCGACAGGGCAACGCGTCCCATGCTGCCCTTGTACGTCTCGGCATTCAGTCGGCGGTCGAAGCGGTTGGTGGCGACGACAGCGTTGGGACGGCGCCGGAATACGGATCGCAGGTAGTCGGCGAATCCCGGGCCGGTGTAGTTGTCCGCGTCGACGTTGCAGACGAAGTCGCCGAGCGCGAGCGAGTGGGCCATGTTCTTGGCATGGCTGTGCCGGAAGTGAGTGTGCCCCTCGGTACGCGCCAACCGCAGGATTCCGGCGTCCAGATAGGGACGCAGGTGACGGTCGGTGGTGAGCCACTCCGCCAGGCCGTCTCGGCTGCTGTAGTCGAGGACGACGAACTCGACGGCATCCGGTCGGGACCAGTCGACGTTGTCGGCGAGGTTGCGCGGCAGCGTCTGCTTGAGGTGGTGCGTCCTGCCCATGCAGGTCGTGCAGAGAGAGAGCTTCATGGTCGGGTCTCGGTGTAGGCCCTTCGGGTGCGCGGTCGCGGATGACCTCGTGACTCGTACGACGCTCATGCTACCGATCCGACCCCGGTTCCCGCCGCAATCGGCAGCCTCCACACGATCGCGTCGCGCTGTGCGCCGGACTGCTCCACCCGACCTTGTCCGGTCGCCGTGGGTGGCTGACGAGGTGCGGAGCTTCTCGGCGGGGGTCGTTGGGTCGCCGTGGGTCGCAAACGTCCGCGCTACGGGTGCGCGACGGTCGTGGCGCTGCTCTCGCGCGTGGTCAATCCTCGGACGTACGCAGCGCGCGCCGGGCCGACAGCAGCTCCACCTCCGGTCGACCGGCGACCAGCCGCTCGACACCGTCCAGCACATCCGTCACGTGTGCGGAGTCGCTACTCACCAGCGAGGCGCCGATGACGCTACGTCGATGCAGATCGAGATGATCGACCTCGGCCACGCTGACCTCGAACCGGCGCCGGATCTCGGCCACCAGCGGCCGTACGATCGACCGCTTCTCCTTCAGCGACCCGACCGCACCGAGCAGCAGGTCGAACTCGATCCACCCCACCCACATGCCGCCATTGTGCCCCGGACGACGGCCCGGCGCCGCCAACGATCCGTCTCTCCGGGAAGTCTCGTCGTTGTGGGCCCGGCCTGGTGAGCGACGAGTATCCGGCGCCCCGCCTGGGTAGGACCTCAGCATGTCGTCGACCACCGCCGCCGCCTGGGTGCCGCCCGGCGCCGACATCTCGGAGCTACGCGCAGCGGCCGAGCACTGTCGGGGCTGCGAGCTCTGGGAGCCGGCCACTCAGGTCGTGTTCTCGGGTGGAAACGCCGCCGGCCGGCTCATGCTGGTCGGCGAACAGCCCGGTGACGTGGAGGACCGCGAGGGTCTGCCGTTCGTGGGGCCGGCCGGGCGTCTCCTCCAGCGGGCCGTCGACGATGCGGGAATCGCTCGCAGCGATGTCTACGTGACCAACGCGGTCAAGCACTTCCGATTCACCGTTCGTGGCAAGCGGCGGATCCACCAGACCCCGCAGGTGTCCCACATCGTTGCCTGCCGGCCCTGGCTGGAGGCCGAGATCGTCCGGGTCGATCCCTCGCTGATCGTGGTGCTCGGCGCGACCGCTGCTCGTTCGGTGCTGGGTGCGGGCTTTCGGGTGACGAAGCAGCGCGGCGAGGTTCTCGAGGCCGAGACGCCGGTCGGGGTGCGTCGAGTCCTCGCCACGATGCACCCGTCCGCCGTGCTGCGGATGCGCGGAGAAGAGCACGAGCAGGCGTACGCGGAACTGGTAGCCGATCTTCGGGTGGCCGCTGAAACCATCCGCGACGGCTGAGCGCTGAGCGGTACGACGAGGCGTCACGAAGCACGCACCACGCGTCCGACGTCGCGGAAACGGCTCGCGGTCAGTGCTTCTTCAGCGACGACTCCTTGTGCGCGGCCCGGGCGCCGGTCTTGGCTGACTCGACGATCCAGTACGGCTCCTCGTCGCTGGCGGCGAACTTCTGACCCGCGAAGGTGAATCGGTGGGTACGCTTCTCGACCGCCTTGCCGTGCGTTTCGGCTTGCGAGGTGTTCCAGGCGACCGAGTCGCCCTTGCTGATCGACCCCTTGCTGATGGACATGGTGAAGGGCTACCCACCTGCGGACTCGGCACGCGCTCCTCCAGGGCCGTCCTTCGATCACCCGGGCCGGACCCCGATGAGTCTCTGCGGCGGCGCGGGTCAGGATTGAGGAAAGAGTCTTCAAGCGATGGAGGAGTGTTCGTGCTGGATCTCGGTGCACCCGCGACGACGATGACCGCCATGATCGAAGGAATCGAGGACGATCAGCTGGGTCGCGCCACCCCGTGTGGCGAGACAACGGTCGGTGAGCTGATCGCTCACGTGCTGATGCTGTCGGTGGCATTTCGCGACGCAGCGGCAAAGGTGGATGGTCCAACGACCTCGACGCCGCCGACCAGCGCCCTACCGGCGCTGCCGCAGGACTGGCGGCAGATCGCACCGGGCCGGCTGTCCGAGCTGGCCGCGGCCTGGCGTGACTCTGCCGCCTGGGACGGGATGACCCAGGCCGGGGGCGTCAGGATGCCAGGCTCGGTGACGGCAGTGGTGGCCAACAACGAGCTCGTACTACACGGCTGGGACCTTGCGGTCGCATCGGGACAACGATTCGAGGTTGCCGGCCCGAATCTCGAAGCGTCGTGGCAGATGGTCTCGGCGACACCGGACACGCCGGAGGCACGCCAGGGTCTGTTCGGTCCGGTGGTGGCGGTGCCGGCCGATGCCTCGCTGCTCGACCGCGTGCTCGGCGGAGCCGGCCGGGACCCGCAGTGGGTTGCCCCGGCCGGCTGAGCCGGATCTGCCCGGATGTGGCCTGAGTCGGATGCGGTTAGGTCGGATGTGTTCTGAGCCTGTGGAACGGCGAGGTCAGGCAGCGGTGGCGTGGCGCTTCTGGACGGCGCCCCAGATGATCAGCACCAGGATGGCACCGATGATCGATCCGATGATGCCTGCCGGCTGGAAGAAGCCGCTGCCGGCGTCCTTGCCGAACAGCAGGTAGCCGAGGAACCCACCGACGAACGACCCGATGATGCCGAGCACGATCGTCATCACGATGGACAGGTTCTGCTTTCCGGGGACGACGAGACGGGCGACGGCGCCCGCGATCAAGCCGATGACGATGATGCTGACGATGAGTCCGAGCATGGTGGTGCCTTTCTCTGTGAGTGGCGGCGGTGGCCGCGGAGCGATTGCTCCTTACGCAGTAAAGCACCCCTTTGGGGTGGTGCATTACACCCTTAAGGGGGTTAGCGTTGCGTGTCATGAGCGAACCTCCCGCAAGAGGGCCATGTATCTCGGTAGCGCTGGTCAACGACTACGAGGTCGTGGTGCTCGGCGTCGCGCGGATGCTCGAGGCGTACGGGGATCGGGTGGTGATCGCGGAGATCGACACCAACGAGTCGGTGGCCGACCCTGTGGACGTGGTCCTCTACGACTCCTTCGCCCAACCGGAGTCCGACAAGCAGGAGATCCAGTCGCTGGCCGACAACCCGCGGTCGCGCCATGTGGCGGTCTACACCTGGAACTTCCAGCCGGCCCTGGTCGAGCAGGCTCGTCGGCAGGGCGCGACGGGCTACCTCTCCAAGACGCTACCGGCCGCCGAACTGGTATCCGCGCTGGAGGCGGTCAGCTCGGGCGAGGTCGTGGTGAGTGAGCCGCCCGGTCGCGCGCGTGCGGCCAACGGACTGGACTGGCCCGGTCGGTCCGAAGGCCTCACCGACCGTGAGTCGGAGGTGCTGGCGCTGATCACCCAGGGGATGAGCAACGCCGACATCGCGGACCTGACGTTCCTCTCGCCGAACACGATCAAGTCCTACATCCGTTCGATCTACCGCAAGATCGACGTATCGAGCCGGACCCAGGCCGTGCTCTGGGGCGTCCGGCACGGGTTCCAGCCGGATCACCACCGGATCGACCACTGGCGTGGCGGACCCTGAGCAGACCGTCAGACGTACGCCTTCGGTAGCGGAGCGGCGTACTCGCTGCGAGTGCTGGTCCTGAGCCCGAGCTTCACCAGCGACTCGACGAAAGTGACGCCGGCGGTCACACCGTCGATCACGGGCACGCCGACCTGCTCGGAGACCTCGCGACAGAAGTCGGCCATGCCCGCGCAGCCGAGCACGATCGAGTCGGCTTCGTCCTTCTCGACGGCGCGCCGGCAGTAGTCGACGACCAGCTTGCGGGCGTCCGAGGCCGGGTCCTCGAGCTCGAGCACCGCAACCTCGCACGCGTAAATGCTCCGGCACTTGTCGGCGAAGCCGTAGCGGTGGACGAGATGCTCGGCCTGGCCGATCGTCCGGGCCAGGGTGGTGACCACGCTGAACGACCGGCCGAGCATGGTCGACGCGTGGAAGCCGGCCTCGGCGATACCGACCACCGGCCCCGACGCGATCTCCCGGGCGGCATCCAGGCCCGGGTCTCCGAAGCACGCAATGACGAATCCATCCGCTCCGCGAGCCTCGGCGGCTCGTACCTCCGCCAGAAGCCCCGGTACGGCCAGTGCCTCATCGGTGTGCGACTCGATCGATGCCGGTCCATGCTGGTTGGTGATCGCCCAGACCTCGGTGCTCGCGTCGACCACACGCGAGACGCAGTCCGCCATCAGCTGCGTCATCGAGACGGTGGTGTTGGGGTTGATCAGGGCGATCCGTCGCGCGTGAGCCTCGAGCATGGTCATCGTCCGGATCCTCCTCTCGGGAGCTCACTGCCCGGTGCCGTCGGTGGCGAGCGCCACGTTCTCCTCGAGCCTAGCGATTCGTGGGTTGTTCTTTTCGAGGAGCCAGAAGGCGAGGAGGCCGAGTCCGCAGCCGATGAACCAGGAGAAGTCGCCGCCGTGGGAGAGGAGGACGTTGTCGGATTTTCCGAACATGGTGCCGGCGATCAGGACGAGGGCGATGGCGGGGATGCCGCCGATCAGGACGGCGGCGACGGCGTTGGGGTTGTAGCCGTTTGTGAACCAGTAGCGGCCGGTTGGTTTCATGGTGAACATGTCGTCGACCCAGACTTTCTGCTTGGAGACCAGGTAGTAGCCGGCGATCAGGATGCCGAACAGGGGGCCGATCAGGCCGCCGAGGATGCCCAGTGTGTAGAGGATGCCGGCGTCGGAGTTGTACCAGTTCCAGGGGGTGAGGACGACTGAGCCGACGGCGGCGATCATGCCGCCCATCCGCCAGGAGATCTTCTTCGGGTTGACGTTGGAGAAGTCGAACGCTGGGGAGATGAAGTTGGCGACGATGTTGATGCCGATGGTGGCGATGACGAAGGTGAGGCCGCCGAGCAGGATGACGAAGGCGGAGTCGATTTTCTGGACGGTTTCGATCGGGTCGGTGATCAGCTCACCGAACACCGGGACGGTGGCGGAGGCGGTCAGCACGGTCAGGATGGAGAAGAACAGAAAGTTCAGCGGCAGACCCAACCAGTTGCCTTTCCGGACGGCTTTGAAGCTCTTGCCGTAGCGGGAGAAGTCGCCGAAGTTCAGCATCGGGCCGGAGAAGTAGGAGACGACGACGGCGACGGCGGCGATCATCACCGGGATCGACTCGGCGAAGCTGCGGTGCACGGTGGACAGGTTCAGGCTGATGTTGCCCAGCCCGCCGGCCTTGACGACCAGGTAGATACACAGTGCGATCATCACCACATACACGGCGGGGCCGGCGAAGTCGATGAACTTGCGGATCGCGTTCATCCCCCGCCAGAACACGGCGGCTTGGGCGACCCACAAGATGGCGTAGCAGATCCAACCCAACGCGGACAGGCCCAAGAACGACGGCCCGGTCAACGCCGCCGAGCCGGGCAGGAACTTCAAGAAGATGATCATCAACGAGGTCGACGCCAAGAAGGTCTGCACCCCGTACCAGGCGATCGCGATACAGCCCCGGATGATGGCCGGGATGTTCGCCCCCCGGACTCCGAAGATGGCCCGGTTGATCACCGGATACGGCACCCCGGTCACCTGCGAGGGCTTCGCGACCAGGTTGCAGAACACCATCACGATCATGATCCCGATGATCAACGACACCAGCACCTGCCACGACGCGATCCCCAACGAGAACAGTGCCCCGGCCGTCACATAGCCACCGACCGAGTGCACATCCGACATCCAGAACGCGAAAATGTTGTACGAACCCCAGGTCTGCTTCCGCAACGGCGCCAGATCCGAGTTCGCCAACCGATCATCATAGAAATCCTTGATCACCCCATCCCCAGCCGGATGACCCGGAGTGTCCTCGAAATCATGGTGTGAGGCGACGTCGGTGGTGTCGGTCATCGTTGCTCCGAACTTGTGAGGGACAAGGTGTCTGGTGACATTTCGCAATGTGGAAAGTCACTTCTGTTTGATGGAATACTAGGAACTCTCGCGAGGTTCCGTCAAGGGGATCTGCACCCAGTTCGTGCTGCCGTCCCCGAAACTGGTCGCTAACCACATATGTGAACGTTTCAAAGTTGTTGTTGGCGCCCACTTTCCGGCGGATGGAGCAGAAGCTCTCGGCCCGCCGAATGGTATGAGGTCGAACCATTGACAGCAGGGCTGACGGCTCAGCAGACTGCGAGGCATCGTGTTCGCCGCCCAAGCATTCGGGGAGTGAGAGATGTCGACCGATGACCTCGACGATGATGCCCGCGCACTGGCGGAGCTCGGATACACCCAGGAGCTGCACCGCCGGATGTCCGGCTTCTCCAACTTCGCCGTGTCCTTCTCGATCATCTCGATCCTGGCGGGCTGCATCACGTCGTACAAGATCGCCCTGGTCTCCGGCGGACCGTCCACCATCGTCCTCGGCTGGCTGATCGTCGGCATCATGGTGCTGGCCGTCGCCGGCGCGATGGCGGAGGTGTGCTCGCGCTATCCCACCGCCGGCGGCCTGTACTACTGGGCCGGACGGCTGGCAAAGAAGAACAAGCGACAGTGGGCCTGGTACGTCGGCTGGTTCAACTTCCTCGGCGAGGTCGCCGTGACCGCTGCGATCGACTTCGGCTGCGCGACCACCTGGGTTGCCTTCGCCAACCTGGTCTGGGGTGTCGAGGCCACGGCGCAGACGACCTTCTTGGTGTTCGTCTTGATCATCTTGTGCCACGCGCTGCTGAACACGTTCGGCGTGAACCTGGTCAGCATGCTGTCCAACATCTCCGCCTGGTGGCACGTGGTCGGCGTGCTGATCATCGTGGTCGCGCTGTGGGCACTGCCGGAGAAGCACCAGTCGGTGTCCTGGACGCTCACCGGCTGGAACAACGAGACCGGCTGGACCTTTCTGCCGTACGTCTTCTTGATGGGTCTGCTGATGGCCCAGTACACCTACACCGGCTACGACGCCTCGGCCCATGTGGCCGAGGAGACTCGGGGCGCGTCGCGCACCGCGCCACGCGGCATCGTGCTGAGCGTGCTCGTCTCGGTGATCGGTGGTTTCATCCTGCTGTTCTCGATCACCGCCTCCATCACGGACAACTCTCCGGATGGTCTGAGCGCCCTGGCGGCGTCCGACACGGGCCTGCCGCCGGCCCAGATCTTCCTCGACGCGCTCGGCAGCCCCGCCGTGGCGAAGTTCTTGCTGTTCATCGTCTGCGTGGCGCAGTTCTTCTGCGGAATGGCGTCGGTGACCGCCAACTCACGGATGTCGTTCGCATTCTCCCGCGACAACGCGCTGCCCGGGTCGCGGATCTGGTCCAAGGTGAACCCGCGGACGGGCACGCCGACCAACTCGATCTGGTTGTGCGTGGTGCTTTCGATCCTGCTGGCCTCGCCGGCGCTGTTCAACACCACGGCGTACCTGGCGGTGACGTCCATCGCGGTGATCGGTCTCTACATCGCGTACGTCGTCCCGGTCTTCCTGCGCCGGCGCAGCAGCGAGTTCACCACCGGTCCGTGGAACCTCGGCCGCTGGAGCCCGCTGGTCGGCTGGGTGGCGATCGGCTGGGTGATCTTCATCTGCATCCTGTTCGTGCTGCCACCGGCCTCACCCGTCACCATCGACACGTTCAACTATGCGCCGATCGCCGTCGTGGTCGTGATCATCTTCGCGACCGTCAGCTGGTTCGTCGCCGGAAAGCAGCACTTCATGCAGAAGGCAAGGGACGAGCACACGACCAGGTCACTGGACAAGATCCTGGACGAGTAGATGACCTCCGACGCAGCCGGGCCTGTCGGCTCGGGTGATCTCGGTGGAGCCGTGTTGGGCTCGGCGGTGCTGGCGTCGAACCGCGGAAGGCACGCGTTCGAGGACTGTGTGGAGCGATTGGCCACCGCGATCCGGCTCGGCGCGTACCCCGATGGCAGCGTGCTGCCGCCGGAGCGCGAGCTCGCCGTCACGATGGGCGTCTCGCGTGCCACCTTGCGCGAGGCCATGGCCGGACTGCGAAGCGCGGGGATGGTGAAGACCACCCGCGGCCGGGGCGGTGGCACCGTGGTGGTGCACGCGCCGCCGTCGCCGGGTGTCGGCGACTCCAGCGGCCTCGCGGGGCGGCGGGACGAGCTGATGGATGCGCTCGTCTTCCGACGGATCGTCGAGCCGGGGGCATGCGAGCTGGCGGCCTCGCGCACGCTGCGCCACGAGCAACGTGGTTTCCTGGTCGAGGCGCTGACTGCGGTCGAGTCCGCGACGGATGCGGCCGCTCACCGACAGGCCGACTCCCGATTGCACCTCGCCATCGCCTCGATCACCGAGTCCCCGTCGATCATCAACGCGGTCACCTCGGTCCAGGCAGATCTGCACGACATGCTGATCGCCATCCCAGTCCTCCCGGTGAACATCGAGCACTCCGGGGCCCAGCACCGGGTGATCGTCGACGCGATCCTCGGCAACGACCGCAGGCGAGCACGGGGCACGATGGCGAGCCACTGCGACGACACCGCCGCGCTGCTCCGCGGACTGCTGACATGATCGGGGTGAGAACGAACGGGGTGCCCTTCGACACGCTCAGGTCACGTCGAACACGCTCAGGGAGGACGCGATGCCGATGAGTCAACGAAACGATCGGATGCTCAGCCTGCACGATCTGAAACGACGGATCGCTGAGAGCGAGATCGACACCGTGGTCGTGGCGTTCACCGACATGCAGGGCCGACTGCAGGGCAAGCGGATGCACGCCGCATACTTCGTCGATCATGTGCTCGACCACGGCACCGAGGGCTGCAACTATCTGCTGGCAGTGGACATCGACATGAACACCGTCTCGGGCTACGCAATGTCGTCATGGGAGCGCGGCTATGGTGACATGCAGTTCGTGCTCGACCTGCAGACCATTCGGCTACTCCCGCACCTGCCCGGAACGGCCATGGTCCAGTGCGACCTCAGTTGGTTGGACGGCGCCGAGGTCGCCGCCTCACCGCGGACCATGCTGACCAGACAGGTCGCAGCCGCGGCCGAACGCGGGTTCACGGCACTGACCGGCACCGAGCTGGAGTTCATCGCGTTCGACACTGGCTATGCCGATGCATGGCGCTCGGGCTATCGCGATCTGCGCCCGGCCAATCTGTACAACGTGGACTACTCGATTCTCGGCACCAGCCGGGTCGAGCCGCTGCTTCGCGAGATCCGAAACACCTGCTTCGCCGCGGGAATGGACGTCGAGTCGGCCAAGGGCGAGTGCAACCTCGGCCAGCACGAGATCGGGTTCCTGTATGCCGACGCGCTCACCACGGCCGACAACCACGCCGTGTACAAGACCGTCGCGAAGGAGATCGCCGATGCCCAAGGGCGGGCGATCACCTTCATGGCGAAGTACGACGAGCGTGAGGGTAGCTCGTGCCACATCCACCTGTCGTTGCGCGATGCGGGCAACGGCGACGTCGTCTTCTGGGGCGCCGACGGCCGAACGCCGGTCTACGACTCGTTCATCGCAGGCGTGCTGGCCACCATGGCCGACTTCACCCTGCTCTACGCACCGAACGTCAACTCCTACAAGCGGTACGCCGAGGGCTCGTTCGCTCCGACGGCGATCGCCTGGGGAGAGGACAACCGGACCTGCGCCGTCCGGCTGGTGGGCCGAGGAGCGAGCGCGCGGCTCGAGAACCGGGTCCCGGGCGCCGATGTGAATCCCTATCTCGCGCTGGCCGCCATGCTGGCCGGCGGTCTGTACGGCATCGACCACGAGCTGCAGCTGCCCGACCCGATCACCGGCAATGCCTATCTTGCCGACCTGCCGCACGTGCCGGGTACTCTCCGCGACGCCCGGGACGCCTTCTCGGGGTCCGCGGTGGCCCGCGAGCTGCTCGGTGACGACGTCGTCGGGCACTACACGAACATGGCCGAGGTGGAGCTGAGGGCCTTCGAGTCGTCCGTCACCGACTGGGAGCGCTTTCGCTCCTTCGAGCGGATGTGATCATGAGCGCGGGGTCGGTCGTGATCAATCCAGCCACGGAGGAGACGGTGACGACCGTGCCCTCGACGTCGGCCGCCGACACCGATGTGCTGATCGAACGCGCTGTGGCGGCCTTTCCCGTCTGGCGTGACGTCGCACCGGGGGATCGCGCCCGGCTGTTGAACAGTTTCGGCCGGGTCGTGCGTGGTCATCTCGAGGAGCTGGCGCGACTGGAGGTGATCAACTCCGGGCACACCATCGGCAACGCGCGTTGGGAGGCCGGCAACGTCGCCGACGTGCTCACGTACTATGCCGGGTCGCCCGAACGCCTGCTGGGCAAGCAGATCCCGGTGCCGGGCGGTGTCGACCTCACCTTCCACGAGCCCCTAGGCGTCGTCGGCATCATCGTCCCGTGGAACTTCCCGATGCCGATCGCGGCTTGGGGTCTCGCGCCCGCGCTGGCGGCCGGGAACTGTGTCGTGCTCAAGCCGGCGGAGCTCACGCCGATGACGGCGATCCGGCTCGGTGAGCTGGCGCTGGAAGCCGGGCTGCCGGAGGGCGTCTTCACAGTGATCCCGGGTCGCGGTTCCGTTGTCGGACAACGGTTTGTCGAGCACCCGTCGGTGCGCAAGATCTGCTTCACCGGCTCGACCGAGGTCGGGAAGTCGATCATGGCCGACTGCGCCCGACAGGTGAAGCGCTGCACACTGGAGCTGGGCGGGAAGAGTGCCAACATCATCTTCGCCGACGCGGACCTGGCGAAGGCAGCGGCGAGTGCGCCGTACGCCGTCTTCGACAACGCCGGGCAAGACTGCTGCGCGCGGTCGCGGATCCTGGTCCAGCGCAGTGCGTACGACGAGTTCCTCGCATTGCTCGAACCGGCGGTGAAGCAACTGCGGGTGGGCGATCCGACCGACGACGCGGCGGAGATGGGACCGCTGATCTCGGCTGACCAGCGAGGCACCGTCCGCGGATTCCTGGACGAGGTCCACGTCGCCTTCGCCGGTCAGGTACCCGACGGCCCCGGATTCTGGCTGCCACCGAGCGTCGTGCTGGCCGACTCGACGGCGCAGCGGATCTGGCGGGAGGAGGTGTTCGGGCCGGTGGTCGCCGTGCTGCCGTTCGACGACGAAGGCGATGCGGTCGAGCTCGCGAACGACACCGAGTACGGCTTGTCCGGTTCGATCTTCACTCGCGATCTTGGCCGGGCGCTTCGCGTGTCGCGGGCCGTCCAGTCCGGCAATCTCAGTGTGAACTCCCACTCCTCGGTGCGGTACTGGACACCGTTCGGTGGCTACAAGCAGTCCGGACTCGGACGCGAGCTCGGCCCCGAGGCGCCGTACGCGTTCACCGAGGAGAAGAACGTCTTCATCGCATCCGATTGAGAAGGGGAAGATCAGCTATGACCGACGACGCCGGGCCCGATCCGTCGCCCGACCCGGGCCGGCCCGCCGCGGAACCGCGACAGGGGAGAGTCGAGGGCAAGGTGGCTGTCGTCACCGGCGGCTGCTCGGGGATCGGCCTGGCCTCGGCTCGGCGGCTCGCCTCCGAAGGCGCCCTTGTCGTGATCGGTGACGTCGACGACGAGCGTGGGCCGGAGGTCGCGGCGCAGGTACAAGGGCGGTACGTGCACACCGATGTGACGTCTGCGGAGCAGGTGATCGCGCTGTACGCCGCCGCGCACCATGCGTACGGCCGGGTGGACATCGCCTTCAACAACGCCGGCATCTCCCCGCCGGAGGACGACTCCATCCTCGACACCAACCTCGACGCGTGGCGACGCGTCCAGGACGTCAACCTGACGAGCGTCTACCTGTGCTGTAAGACAGTGCTGCCGTACATGCTGGTCAAGGGCAGCGGTTCGATCATCAACACCGCGTCCTTCGTCGCGGTGATGGGTGCCGCGACCTCGCAGATCTCCTACTCCGCGTCCAAGGGCGGTGTGCTCTCGATGAGCCGCGAGCTGGGCGTCCAGTTCGCCCGGCAGGGGATCAGGGTCAATGCGCTCTGTCCGGGACCTGTGAACACGCCGCTGCTGCGCGAGCTGTTCGCCTCGGATCCAGAACGTGCCGCCCGCCGGCTCGTGCACGTGCCGATCGGGCGTTTCGCCGAGCCGGAGGAGATCGCCAACGCCGTACTGTTCCTGGCGTCAGACGAGTCGAGCTTCATCACCGCCAGCACCTTCCTGGTTGACGGCGGCATCTCTGCGGCCTATGTGACGCCGCTGTGAGCGCCCCGTTCGAGGCGCTCGGCTCCGGTATCGAGTCGGACCGCACTCCGCCGGTGATCGGGATCAGTACCTATCGCGAACAGACCCGGTTCCGGATGTGGGACGTGACGGCCGACGTGCTGCACGCCGCGTACGCCCGCTCGGTCGAGGCCGCCGGCGGAGCGCCCGTGCTGTTGCCGCCCCAACGGGCCGAGGCGGCCGCCGTGCTGATCGCCCGGCTGGACGGTCTGATCATCTCCGGCGGTTCGGATGTCGATCCCGCCCGCTACAAGGCGGAGCCGCACCCACGAACCGTCGGCTGGCGAACCGATCGCGACGCATGGGAGCTGGCGCTGCTGGACGCGGCGAACGCAGCCGGCCTGCCGCTGCTCGGCGTGTGCCGGGGAATGCAACTGCTCGCCGTGTCGGTCGGCGGGGCGTTGCAGCAGCACGTACCGGATGTCGTGGGGCACGACGAGCATTCGCCCGGAGCGGACTCGTACGGCACCATGGGCATCTCGGTAGCGCCGGACTCGCAGGTGCACCGGCTGATCGGCGATGAGGTCGAGGTCTCGTGCCACCACCACCAGGCAGTGAGCGCCTACCCGGGATTGGTGGCGAGTGCCTGGGCCCGGGACGGGACGGTCGAGGCGATCGAGGACCCCGGCAGTCGGTTCCGGATCGGCGTCCAGTGGCACCCGGAGACCGCCGACGACCAGGGCCTGTTCGCCGGCCTGGTGGCCGCCGCCTCCGGCCACCCCCTGTAGCTCATCCGACTGCTCTGCTGCGCCGGCCCTCACCCTGACTCGGAAAGTGGGCGCAAACTGCAACTATTCGGCTCCCAGAGTTGCAGTTTGAGCCCAGTTTCCGAGTAGGAGTCTCTGGGTTTGAGGGATTGTGCCCACCAGATCAGAGGAGCTGGAGGTCGGGGTCGTCCACGGCGAACGTACGAACCGGGCCGGGCGGGGTGTCGCGAGTCTCGAATCGGACGGTCACCCGGCCGAGACCGGAGCCCCAGACCCAGCCGGGGCCGTACGTCGCATGCCGGACATCGGCACCTGGCGGCCATCCCGAGCGCTGCCGCACTCCGGCGGCCGGTCCACCGAGGGGGTCCGCCGGCTCAGCTGAGCCCTCCAGATCAGGCTCCGCTGCGGTGCTCGCGGGTTCGACGATCGTCGTCGACTCTTGCCGGGGACCTTCGAGCCCGTCGGAGGCCTCCGCAGCGGGCCCGGCGCTGGGCTCGGCGTCGAACAGGCCCTCCTGCAGTATGTCGGTCAATCCGGCCACCCCAGCTCCCAGCAGTCGTACGCCGCCGGCGACGTCGACGGCACTCAGCAGCGAGCGGGCGATCTCGGCGATCACGTCGGGGTCGTCGGTCGCGCTGAGCAGGCTGCGTGCCCGGGTGTGCGTGGAGAAGTCGTGCAGCCGGACCTTGATCGTCACGGTTCGGGCGAACAGGTTGGCCGCACGCAGCCTGGCTGCGACGGACCGGGCGTCGCGATCCAGGATGGCCAGCATCCACGCCTGGTCGACCAGGTCGGTCTCGAACGTGTCCTCGACCGAGATCGACTTGGTTTCCCGCTCTGCGACGACGGGCCGATCGTCGCGGCCGTACGCCAGCTCGATCAGGCCCTGGGCATGCACCCGTCCGACCGCCTGAGCGAGCTCCTCGACCGAGATCTGACGCAGATCGGAGATGGTGGTCAGGCCGAGTCGGCGCAGCTTCTCAGCGGTCACCGGCCCGACGCCGGGGATGACGGAGACCGGCATCGGTGCCAGCAGCTCCAGCTCGGTGCCGGGCTCGATCACCCGCTGGCCATTCGGCTTGGCGAGCTCACTCGCGAGCTTCGCCATGAACTTCGAGCTCGCGGCGCCGACCGAGGCTGCGAGCCCACCCGTCACCTCCGAGACGTCCCGCCGGAGCTGTCGAAGGGCGTCGTCCAGACCCGCCGACGACAGGTCCACCGGTTCGGGCGCCGCCACCAGGTCGACAAACGCCTCGTCGAGGGACAGCGGCTCGACCAGCGGCGACAACTCTCGAAGCACTCGCATGACCTGCTCGCTGGCGGCCCGATAGGCCCCGAACCGACCTGAGAGGAACGCCGCATGCGGGCACCGTCGACGTGCTTCGTGGCTCGGCATGGCCGACCGCACGCCGAACACGCGGGCCTCGTACGAAGCGGTTGCCACCACACCCCGCTGACCGACCCCACCGACGATCACCGGCTTGCCTCGCAACGACGGCTTGTCCCGCTGCTCGACGGATGCGAAGAACGCGTCCAGATCGAGATGCAGGACGGATGCCTCGCGACGCACCGGACCATTCTGACCGCTCGATCCGACGATCCTCACCAACCCGATCGATCATGCTTGCTAAGGTCGAGCCTCTCGGGGATGTTGATCAGCTTTCTGCTGGACCGGAGGTCTACGCGTGAACCGAGTGCTGCCGCCGCGCCGATTGCTGATCCTCGGTGCCGCCCTGACGGCCCTGGCGCTGCTCGGGGGATGCGGAAGCCCGCCCTGGGATGCGGGCAGCTCTGCCTCGCCGAGCTCCTCGGCAGCCGCGAGCCCGAGTGTCACGGCGACGCCGTCGGGGGCAGCGAGCCCGGTGCACAATGACCTCGCGAAGGGATCGCTGAAGCGAAAGCTGAGCGCGGGAGGCGTCGAGCTCACCGTGAACTACTGGTCGACCCTCGATCTGGCCGACTGGACCCCGACTGCCGCGAAGCCGGTGAACCTCTCCGCCACCGGCGCCTTCGCCGACGGCAGCGAGCAGGACATCTTCCTGACCTCGGTGAGCCTCGCTGTCGCCGTATCCGGTCCGACCGGAGCACTTCAGGCCCCCGCGGCGCAGACCGACGAGGCGTCGGTGAAGCCCGGCTACGTCATCACCAAGCCGAACTCGTACGGGGGAGTGTTCACCGTCGGCTCGGTCGACCCGACGGCGACCTCGGTGACGCTCACCTTCACCTACCAGCTCCTGCAGCAGACCGCGCCCAAGGCCAAGACCTACAGCAAGCAGACCGCGGTCGACACCCTGACCGTCCCGCTCGCAAGCTGATCTGTGTCGTCCGGCTCGCGCACGCTACGCGCCTCGACGACTCTCACTTTCTCCCTTGTCGCCTGTCGCGTCGCCTCCGAAAACTGGTCACCAACAACAACTCCGCTCGGCGTGTCGCTGTTGTTTGCGACCACTTTTCGGGGAGGCAACGGGCGCTCGACGGATCATGGTGCTGGGGTGTCAGTGGGTGTCGGTGGGTCTCGGTAGCGTCTGGGTCATGGAGCAAAGACTCAGTCTGGTGACGCTCGGGGTCAGCGATCTCGACCGCGCCAAGGCTTTCTACGAGGCACTCGGCTGGCAGCCACACCCGGGTGACGACGATGTCGTCTTCTTCCAAGCCGGCGGCTTCGTGCTGGCGTTGTGGGGCCGCGAGGAGCTGGCCGAGGACTCCGCGGTGGCCGACTCCGACGGCTGGGGCGGTGTGACGCTGGCCCAGAACGTCCGCAGCCCGGCGGAGGTCGATGCGGTGCTGTCCCAGGCGGAAGCCGCGGGTGCGCGGATCGGTCGTCCCGGTGCCGAGACGTTCTGGGGTGGCTACTCCGGCGTCTTCGTCGACCCCGACGGGCACCCGTGGGAGGTCGCGCACAACCCGTTCTGGACGATCACCGAGGACGGTCGGACCCTGTTGACGACCGAGGAGGGCCAGATCGCGTCCTAGCCGACTCGTCTGCCGCCGACCGCGGTCAGCACGGCATCGGCATCGCGACCCTTCATCCGCTTCACCGAACGGGCCTTCGAGCCGTACTCGACCGTGATCGCTGCGCCGGCATGGTTGGCGTTGTACCACCCGGTCATCGTGCCGTGGCAGCTGCCATGACAGTTCAGCGACTTCACGGGCAGCTTCAGCCCGCTGGAGAGCCGCTTCATCAGGGCCTTGTCCTTGACCCGGTACGAGTCCACCGCGTAGAGCGGCTGGTGCCAGGACACGAGGTACGTCGGCCGCACCCGGTCCAGGAACTTCGTGATCACCCGGGTCTCGTTCGCCGAGGCGGCCTTCGGCCCGGAGTTGGCGCGCACGATGAACCGGTTCGGAAAGTTGCGATTGAGGTCGACGTGGTGTGCCACCCACCGCCGGTCTTTGGCCAGCCCGTCGGGGTTGAGCACCGGCAGCAACCAGAGGTCGACGCCCTCGATCTTCTTGCCTTCCATCAGGCCGCGGACGACGTACTGGCCGAAGTCCTCCTCGCCGTGCATGGTGGCCGTGACGACGACGACCGGTTTGCCCGGCTCGCCGGCCCGATAGGCGACGATGTTCCGGCCACCGGCGGAGGTGCCGATCGTCTCCCGGTGATACCAGGTGGCGGGACCGGTCATCGCGACCACCGCCTTGTCGATCGCTCTGGTCGTCGAGGCGTTGACCTTGCCGCTCGCCTTCAGCTTGTAACGCTTCTGGATCGTCTTGATCGCCGAACGGGTGTACGTCCCGAAGTAACCAGTCCGGCGGTCCGCACGGAGTACTCCGGCGTCGACCAGCTTCTCCTGCAGTGAGCGCACCGCAGAGCCGCGCTGGCCGTACTTCGGGTAGCTCGTCGCCGCCGAGGCAAGCGGTTGCGCTACCAGCGACGATCCGGCGAGCACGGCCAGGAGCGCGATCATGCTCATTGCGAGTCGGAGCGGGACGCGGGTCATCCTCGACACCCTTCCGTCGGCGGGCAGGTTCTGGGCAGTATCTCCCGCCGGGAGGGCGGTTGGCCAGGGTTGGCTCTCAGCTCTGATCTCACTCGGTATGCTCGACGAGCGCCGGGCTGGCTCGAGACAACGGGAGGGCACAGGCACCAAAGCGTTGGGACCGACTTTCCAACGCGTCCGCATCGGCGCGGACGCCAGCACGTTGATCTTTCACGAAGGAGTCTCCATGGAGACCTGGCCGGGTAAGCCGTATCCGCTCGGTGCCACATTCGACGGCACAGGGGTGAACTTCACCCTCTTCTCCGAGGTTGCGGACGGCATCGAGCTGTGTCTCGTCGACGACGACCTCGTCGAGACCCGGATCGCGATGACCGAGGTAGACGGGTACGTCTGGCACGTCTATCTCCCCGGCATCCAGCCCGGTCAACGCTACGGTTTCCGCGTTCACGGGCCGTACGATCCGGCCAACGGGCACCGCTGCAACCCGAGCAAGCTGCTGCTCGACCCGTATGCCAAGGCGATCGACGGCATGATCGATGGTGACCAGTCCTTGTTCTCCTACCGGTTCGACGACCCGACCGCGTTCAACGACCTCGACTCGCTCGAGCACACGATGTTCTCGGTGGTGACGACCCCGTTCTTCGACTGGGGCCACGACCGGCCGCCGAATCACGAGTACCACGACAGCGTGATCTACGAGATGCACGTCAAGGGCCTGTCGATGACGCACCCGGACGTGCCAGAGGCGATCCGCGGAACGTACGCGGGAATCGCGCACCCGGCGATCATCGAGCACCTGACCAGGCTCGGGGTCACCGCGGTCGAGCTGCTCCCGGTGCATCAGTTCGTCAACGACTCGCACCTGGTCGACAACGGGCTGTCGAACTACTGGGGATACAACACCATCGGCTTCCTGGCTCCGCACAATGCCTACTCCAGCGCGGGGACCAGGGGACAGCAGACCAACGAGTTCAAGGCGATGGTGAAGGCGCTGCACGACGCGGACATCGAAGTGATCTTGGACGTCGTCTACAACCACACGGCGGAGGGCAACGACAAGGGTCCGACGATTGCGTTCCGTGGCATCGACAACGCGTCGTACTACCGGCTGGTGGACGGTGCCAAGCAGCACTACTACGACACCACCGGCACGGGCAACAGCCTGCTGATGCGTAGTCCGCACGTCCTGCAGCTGATCATGGACTCGCTGCGCTACTGGGTGCTCGACATGCACGTCGACGGATTCCGGTTCGATCTCGCCGCCACCCTCGCCCGGCAGTTCCACGAAGTGGACAAGCTGTCCGCGTTCTTCGACATCATCCAGCAGGACCCGGTGATCTCACAGGTCAAGCTGATCGCCGAGCCGTGGGACCTGGGCGACGGCGGTTACCAGGTGGGCAACTTCCCACCGCTGTGGACGGAGTGGAACGGCAAGTACCGCGACACGGTTCGCGACTACTGGCGTGGTGAGCCTGCGTCGCTGGCCGAGTTCGCTTCTCGCCTCACCGGATCCAGCGACCTGTACGCCCACTCGAACCGACGCCCGACAGCGTCCATCAACTTCGTCGTCGCCCACGACGGGTTCACGCTGCGCGATCTCGTGTCCTACAACTCCAAGCACAACGAAGCGAACGGCGAGGGCGGCAACGACGGGGAGAGCCACAACAGATCGTGGAACTGCGGGGTCGAAGGTGAGACCAACGATCCACGGGTGAACGCGATCCGCTTGCGTCAGCAGCGCAACTTCCTCACCACTTTGATGCTGAGCCAGGGCGTCCCGATGATCGCGCATGGCGACGAGCTAGGACGCACCCAGGGCGGCAACAACAATGTGTACGCCCAGGACAACGAGATCTCCTGGGTCGACTGGAACCTGGACGAGGAGCATCGCGATCTGCTGGACTTCACGTCGGCGCTGATCGCCCTTCGCAAGGCCCACCCGGTGTTCCGCCGCCGCCGATTCTTCGCCGGTGACGCCGCCCATGGTGGCAAGAGCGAGCTCGGCGACATCGAGTGGCTCAAGCCGGACGGGAACTCCATGGAGGACGAGGACTGGAACTCCGGCTTCGCGCGGAGCATGATGGTCTTCCTGAACGGCGACGCGATCCCCGAACCCGATTCTGCAGGTCGACGGATCACCGATGATCATTTCCTGCTGCTGTTCAACGCTCACACGGACAAGATCGACTTCCACCTGCCTCCGAAGGGCTTCGGGAGCAACTGGCTGGTCCGACTCGACACCCGGGCGGGCACGGTCGATCAGCCTGGGACACCCTGGCGGGCGCGGTCCAAGCACTCGGTCGCCGCGCACTCGCTGGTGGTTTTGTCCACCTTGGCCGTGCCGGAGCCGGAGCGCCGGCAAGCCACCGAGCGTGCCAAGCAGGCGGCGCCGTCTGCTGCACAGAAGTCCCAGTAGCCGGCCAGCCATAGCCGCGGGTGGGCTCGGTCAGGCGTGGGTGTCTGCGGTGCTGCGGTGGGGTCCGACCGAGCCGCCCGGTCATCGACGTCGGTACGTCACTCGAATGCCGTGCTCATTTCGGCCACTCGGCGACGAGGTGCTCGGCCACGCGCATCGCGTTCGCCACGATCGTCAGCGTCGGGTTCACGCTGCCGTTGGTGGGATGCAAGGACGAGTCGCAGACCACCACTCGGCTGCTGCCCCAGAGCCGTCCATAACGATCGGTGGCGCCGGTAGCCGGGTCGTCACTCATCCGTGCGGTGCCGCAGGAGTGCTCGCCGGCGGCCGAGGCGGTCGCGCCGCCGCGCTGACGGCGGATGTCTCGTGCACCAGCGGCGCGGAGCCAACGAGTCCCGTACTCGGCCATGCCAGCCTCGACTTGGAGCGACGCCGGGTGGGCGCTCTTCCGCAGCCGGGCCCCAGGCATTCCCCAGCGATCGGAGACCTTGGCCAGGCTGACGGCAGAGGTCTCGCTCGGGATTTCCTGCCCCATGCCGAAGACGCCGAAAGCGTACGGCCGCCGGAGTCGCATCCACTGCTTGTGAGCGGCTCCCCACCGCGGAACGCCGCTGGTCGGGTCGGTAGCGGATGTCAGCGGCAGCACGCTCATGAGATCGACGATCACGCCGCCGCCCCAGGGGATCGAGTCCGCGTGGACGTGATCGAGGGTGGCGATCGAGTGGCCAGGGCCCAACCCGTTCTTGATCGGTTGGTCGACCTCGCAGCGGAGGCTGACGAAGCGATGATCGTGAAGATTCCGGCCGAGTTGATCATTACCGAGTCCACTGGCAAGTAGCAGCCGCGCCGACTCGACCGCGCCGGCGGCGACGACGACGACGTCGGCATGGAGAGAGTGCAAGGCAGGTTCGGCGGAGCAGTCGGTCATCACATCGACCGAGGCGGCACCCGGCTCGTCACGCACGGCGATGGCTTCTGCGTCGAAGATGATCTCCGCATATCCGGTGGCCAGAGCACGCGGCAGGAATGTGTTGTGCGCGCCGTTCTTGGCGTCGACCGGGCAGGCGTGTCCGACGCACGACGAGCAGCGCACGCAAGCGGCACGGCCGGCTGAGGGCACACTGTTGATCGCCAGCGGGATCGACCCCCAGGTCCACCCCAGCCGCTCCGCCGCGGCCGCCAACAGCTCACGCGCCGGCTCGGTCCCCATCGGGGGCATCGGGTAGCCCTTCGATCTCGGCGTCCGCGCTGTCAGGGCACCCTCCTCGCCAGCGACGCCGAGCTCCCACTCGGCGCGGGTGTAGTAGGGCTCCATCTCGTCGTAGTCGATCGGCCAGTCGGCCAGCGTCGCTCCGTCTGGATTGCCGTACGTACGGGCCATCTCGAAGTCCTCGGGAAAGAATCGCCAGGCCATTCCTTGCCAGAGGCGGGTGCCGCCGCCGAAGGCGTACGCGTTCAACCCATACGCCCAGGCGTCTCCGTCACCGTCGACGACCCGCTCGTGCAGACGGCCCTGATCGGCATCCTGTACAGAGATCCGCGGATGGTCATCTCCCGGACCAGCAACCGAGTTGTAGACCGCGTTGCGCTTTCCGTGCAGATGATCACCCCGCAGCTGGGCGTTGGACAGGGCAGCGGCGCGCTCGACGATCAGCACGCTGTGTCCGGCGGCGGCCAGGGTCTGCGCCGCCACACCTCCACCGGGACCGGAGCCGACCACGATCACGTCGTAGTGAGCCCGCAGACGACCGGGCGGTGTCGCCGCCGGCAGCTCCGGTTCAATCGGCACCACTCCCTCAGGAACGTCACGAAAGCCGATCATGGCAAGCCCAGCTGGCCATGACCCGCCGTGACCCCGAACGGCTGCGCTCTGACGGGTCGCGTAGAAGCCTTCCCAACACAGTCGAAGTAGTCCGGCGAAGTCAGCAGCCATCCGCTGCTCGGAGATCTCTCGCAGAATCCGGTCCTGCTCGTCGGGCTCCGCTGCGACAAAGCCGTGCTGCCGGAGCTCATCGACCAGCCGTTCGATGGCATCCAGAGCCCATCGAAGCTCCGTGCCGCTCTCGGTCAGATACTGTCCGACGCCACCCTGCCAGCCCCCGGGCCACTGGTCGGCCGGAATGACACGGTCCACCGCCGCCCGCAGCTCGGCAGACTCGGTGACCTCGAGCCATCGACGCGCGCTCGACGAATTTTCGACTCCAGCCATCTGGTCCTCTCACATCGTCAACTCAGAGGGTCCGATCCCGAAACGTCGTTGGTCAGCTCACGGTAGGCCGCGAGCCCGGGCGGCCGAGCCGGCAGGCTGCATCGCGTGTGCTGGCGGTGGGGCCGTCGAGGAACGGACGATGAGCTCTGTTGCCAGCTCCACCTGGCGGCCGAAGGGCTCGCGTCGGTCGATCATCGTCAACAGCATCTCCGCTGCGGTACGACCCATCTCCGCCAGCGGCTGACGGATGGTCGTGAGCGGGGGAGACACCCAACGAGACATCGGCAGATCGTCAAACCCCACGATACTGAGGTCCTCCGGTATCCGTCGCCCGGTGACGCGCGCCGCCTCGGCAACCCCGAATGCCTGTTCATCGCTACCGGCAAAGATCGCGGTGGGCGGATCATCAAGCTCGAAAAACGCCCGAGCTGCCTGATAGCCACCGATGTGGTGGAAGTTGCCGGAACGGATCAGAGCGGGGTCGACCTCGACGCCCGCGGACTCCAGTGCAGCGCGGTATCCGTCGATGCGGGCGCGGCTGCAGAGCATGGCCGGCGGTCCGCTGACCACGGCGATGCGCCGGTGACCGAGCTCGAGCAGATGCCGTGCCGCCGAGAGGCCGCCGGCCCAGTTCGTCGCGCCGACGGTGGCGACATCGGGCCCTGGCAACTGGGCCGCCGGATCGATCAACACGTACGGCACGTGAGCATCGGCCAGGATGCGCTGATCCAAGGAGGTGAGTTCAGAGGCGACGATGATGGCTCCCAACCGCCCGGCCGAGACCAGACCGGTGGACCACGGACGCGAGTCGGAAGGGTTGAGCATGGAGGACACCACGACGTCCATCGGACTCGAGGTGACACCGCGCAGGATCTCGACGGAGTACGGGCTGTCCAAGACAGTGAAGACCAGGTCGATCAAAGGGCGTCCGCCGGTGAACCGGCCGACCTGTGGTCGGCCAGGTGGCACGTACTCGTACTGGACCAGCAGCCGCTGTACGCGTGCGCGTGTCTCCGCCGAGACGTCGGCGCGGTCGTTGAGCACCTTCGAAACCGTGGCCAGCGAGACACCCGCGGCGGCCGCCACGGTGCTCAAAGTGGTGCGGTTACTTCTGCTCACTGCTCCACTCCTCTCGGCCGCACCTCCCGTGGGCAGGGCCCGCCGGGATGCCGATCTCAAGCAATCGAAAATCTTTCGGACCGCCGTGGCGACGAGGAGCCTGAACGAGATAGAGCCAAGGCAAGCCGTTTCTGCCTTGCCTGTCAAGTAACTTTGTCCGGAGCGTTGACCGGCGAAGGGCAGAGGCCTATTGTGCTCCTAGACCGGATGTTTCGTACTCCTCCGAAAATCTCTCGATCGCGGCCCGAGCTCGACATGGCGTCGTACGAGTTCGGAGCCAGCGCGGATCGCCAGAGCACCAGCGCGGGCTGCGGTGGCTGAGCACGCGACAACCCGCCTGAGAGCACGACTCAGCAGAACCGCCAGACCCAACCACTGTCTCGAGCAAAGGGGCCCATCGATGGGAAGCAACTCAGGTTTGACACGTCGCTCGTTCTTGGCGCTGAGCGCAGCCGCAGTCGCCGCGCCGGTGCTCGCCGGATGCTCGAACAGCAGCGGCAGCGGCGGAGGTGGTGGTGGCGGCAGCAGCGAGCCGCTCAAGTTCTGGAACATGCCTTGGGGTCAGACCACGTTCAATCCGTTGGACGAGAAGATCACCACGGCCTACAAGCCCGCAGAGGGTATGCCCGCCATGACCTACCAGGTCATCCAGTGGGCGAACTTCACTCAGACGTTCGCCTCGGCGGTGGCCTCGCGGACCAATCCGGCGGTCAGTTCCGGAGGCGGAACGCAGGCCTTCCAGTTCGAGGACCAGGGCGCCCTCTCCTACGTCGACGACCTCTACGCCACCTGGAAGACCAACGGACTCTACGACGACTTCCTGCCCGGGTTGATCGACACCCTGAAGGTGGAGAAGGGCTACGCGGCCGTCCCGTACAACCTCGACATGCGAGTCATCTGGATCAACAAGAGCCTTCTCGACGAGGCGGGCGCCAAGGTGCCCACGGACTGGCAGTCGTACTTGGATGCTGCCGCGGCGCTGAAGAAGAACAACATCTACGGATACGGCACCGGTTCCGGTGCCGGGGCATACACCGGCCAGCACGCGATCGTCTGTTGGATGATCAACAACGGTGGTGGACTCTTCGATGCACAGAAGCAACCGAACTGTGTCACCCCTGAGAACATCGAGGCCGTGGACTTCGTCCTCGAGATGGTGCAGAAGGGTTACGTCGATCCCGCCAGCGCTACCTACACCTCTGCCAACGTCCAGAGCCAGTGGAAAGCGAAGAAGTTCGCCATGGGGTACGACACGGGTGGACTGGCGGACAACCTCGGCGGGGACGTGGGCAAGGCCGTGACAGTGATCAGCCCGCTTTCGTCGCCATCCGGTAAGAAGGGTGCCCTCTACTTCCCGAACAACATCATGATCTACAAGAACAATCCGAGCATCAAGGGCACGGAAGCGTTCCTCACGTACTACTACCAGAACATGGCGCCGCTGTGGACCGAGAACACCGGCATCGGTCTCCCGCCCCTCAAGTCGATCAGCAAGACCGAAGAGTTCCAAGCCGACAAGAACAAGGTGCGCATCATCGAGGAGTGGCAGCCGATCTCCAAGACGTGGGCTGCTCCCGGTGGAGATGCCAACTTCTTGAACGTCACGACGGTCGACGCGACTCCTGCGATGAACGTCTTCACCCAGTCCATCCTCGGTGGGTCGACGGACGCCAAGTCGGCATTGACCAAGCTTCAGGATGCGATCAAGTCCACCATGAAGTCCTGACGTCCCTTTCTCCAGCCGATGAGGACGGCCCGACACGTGAGCGGCGCGCGATGACGGCCGTGGTCGAGGCGCGCCGCCCGCAGCCAAGGATGTGAGCCAAGTGTCAACTCCAACCGCCGGGCAGCGCCTGGCCCGAGCGCGAAGTGGCGTCGCGGTCGCCGGTTCGGGATCTCCGCAGAAGCAGCGCAAGGGTCGGCGACCGGGCGCCGGCGCTTTGACGCTGCTCCTGTTCGCGGTGCCTTCGCTGTTCCTGCTGCTGCTGATCAATCTCTATCCGGTGATCTATGCGGGATACCAGAGCTTGCGGGACGGCAGTCTGATCGATGTCGGCGACTTCGTCGGCTTGGAGAACTACGCCAAGGTTTTGAGCGACCCGACCTTCTGGCAGGCAGCTCGCTTCACGCTGGTCTTCACCGTGGTGGGCGTGTTCGGGAGTTGGCTCGTGGGACTCGCCATCGCCATCTTGCTGAAGACGAGAATCCCGGGCAAGGGCGTCTTCAAGGTGCTGCTCCTGCTGCCATGGGTGGTGCCGGTCGTGGTCTCCGCGACCTCGTGGAACTGGCTGGTCGCCACCCCGCAGAGCCCGCTTCCCGTCCTGGCCCAAGCGCTGGGATTCGGCAACGTCTTGTTCCTGGCCGATCCTCTGCTGGCGAAGGTGACGGTCTGTGTCTTCAAGGTCTGGATCAGCTTCCCGTTCATGATGATGATGATGTCCGCCGCTCTGGCGTCGGTGGACAACAACGTGTACGAGGCGGCCCGGGTCGATGGTGCGAGCAGGTGGAAGGAGCTCACCGACATCACCTTGCCCATGATCTCGCGATCGACCTACATCAGCTGGATCCTGATGACGATCTTCTGTGTGAACGACTTCCCCTCCATCTTCTTGCTGACCGGCGGCGGACCGGTGAACGCCACCCAGACGCTGGTGGTGCTCGCATACGTCACGGTCTTCCAGAACTTCGAGACCGGTCCTGGAGTAGCGATCGCGTTCCTGATGACGATCGTCCTGACCATCATCTCGGTCGTCTTGTATCGGCAGATTCGGAAGGTGCAGATCCTATGAGCACAGCGGCGATCTCCGAAAGCGGGAACGCGACGCAGGCGAGCGTCGCGCCGACCCGCCGCAAGGTCGAACCCGAAAAGCGAGGCACCTGGTGGCGGTTCGTCGTCATCTTGGTGATCACTGCCGTAGTACTCGTCCCGATCATCGCAGTGGTCCTCCTTTCCCTCCAGCCTGCCCTGGGCAGCACGAGTACGGCGAAGTTCACGCTGGAGAATTTCGTCAACATCTTCAGCCAGACTGATGTCTTGACCTGGCTGAAGAACAGCTTGACGGTGACGGTGGTGACAGTCGTGGTGTCGGTCGCCGTCGCCGCACCCGCCGGGTATGTGCTGTCCCGGGGGCGGAGCCGCATGGTCTCCGGGTTCTCGTTGATGCTGTTCATCGTGCAGTCGCTGCCCATCATCACCGCGGTGATCCCGCTGTTCATCCTGTTCGCCCAGTTCGGCCTCGTCGACACCCTTGCCGGGGATCATCATCATCTATGTCGGCTCGACCATGTCGGTGGCCATCTGGATGATGGCGGCCTACTACGACTCCATCCCGATCAACCTCGAGGAGGCAGCGTGGATGGACGGCTGCTCCGTCTTCGGCGGTTTCCTCCGGGTCGTGCTGCGGAACTCGCTGCCCGGCATCTTGTCCACCTCCATCTTCGCTTTCTTGCTGTCCTGGAACGATTACCTGGTCGCCCTCGTCTTCCTTCGGTCGAGCAACAAGTTCACGTTCCCGGTGGGACTGCAGAGCTTCTTCCAGCAGAACGCCACGAACTGGGGCCTGGTGATGGCCGTAGCGGTGATGATGATGTTGCCACCGGTGATCTTGTTCGCGGCACTGAACAGGTACTTCAGTGTCGGCGGGATCGGCGGGTCGCTCGCCGGTCAGTGAACGACCTCGGTTCGCGAATCCGTCTCCAAGGG
Source organism: uncultured Actinomycetota bacterium (assembly GCA_963797165.1). Taxonomy (GTDB): domain Bacteria; phylum Actinomycetota; class Actinomycetes; order Propionibacteriales; family Propionibacteriaceae; genus Microlunatus. Next base: position 1,790,356 of record CAWCOM010000001.1, on the reverse strand, counting down.
CACGGGTAGGAGCTGCGCGTGAAGAGCAAGGACGTGCACGGGTTCAACTACGACGGGTCCTGGGGGACCAGTGGCCTGGACCTGTGGCAGCATCACGACCACGGCAAGATGTCGGTGGAGATCGCCAGAGGCAAGGAGTACTTCCCGGGCTGGAATGTTGCCCGCTGGTGGCTCTCCCACGAGGCCCACCAGCGCGACCCACAGCGCTTCCTGGCCAACTTCGAGGCGGGGCTCGGGCTCTTCGCTCAGCATGACATCCAGGTGATGCCGTTCCTGTTCAACCGGTGGCGAGACCCGGTTTGTGACTTCGGCGGCGTCCCGCTGGACCACCTGATTCCGCATCACAGTGCATGGACGGGCGCAGATGATCTCTTCGTCAACCCCGACGCCGGGGAATCCGTCGCCGCTCCCGTGCAGGCGCTCTTCCACCGCTACCTGACGGATGTGGTCGGCGCGCACGTGAACGACGAGCGAATCTACGCCTGGGACCTGTGCAACGAGCCGCTGATGGGCAGCTACGTCGACGACGAGCAGAGCCCGATCCGCAAGGCGGAGCTGACCTGGCTGACCTGGTGCTTCCGGGTCTGCAAGGATCTCGGCGCGCAGCAGCCACTGACAATCGGCAACTACGCGAATGTGAAGGCGCTGGAGCTGACCGAGCCGATCAGCGACATCCTCAGCTTCCATCCCTACTACATGTGGAACGTCAGCGGAAACCAGTTGCCGACCAGTTCCAAAGCGGACTTCGAGGGTTACCTGGACCAGTGCATGGCCATTGCCCGCCGCGCCGGCAAGGAGTTGATTGCCAGCGAAACAGTCTGGGGTGCGCGGGATGACGCCACACACGTGGAGGTGATGCGGTACACGCTTGGTCAGCTGACCCGGCGTGCCATCGGTTTCACGGTGCATGCACTGAACCACAGCCTGGTCGCCGACCTGCACCGCGACGAGTGGGGCCCCGTCGGTCGCCCGGAGTGGTTGCATTTCATCGATGTCGACGGCTCCCTGCGCGCGGGCCACGAAGCGTTCAACGAGTTCGCTCCTCGATAGCCGACGGTCAGCGGCGAGGGTTCGCGTTCAGAGCCGGGCTGGCGACGGGCCAAGCGCCGGCCTCTGCCCCCAACCCGCTCCACGTCAGTCCTTGATCATCAGTCTTCACACACCACCGACGACAATGAAGGGTCGACACACACAATGCCTTCGCAACTCCACGTCGCAACGACCGGATCTGATCGAGCCGACGGGTCCGAGCTGCACCCGTTCCAGTCCATCAGTCGAGCGGCGCGCCTCGCCCAGCCAGGAGACACGGTCGTCGTCCACGGCGGTGTCTATCGGGAGTGGGTCCGCCCCCGGAACTCTGGGCTCAGCGACCGACGTCGTATCACCTACGCCGCTGCGGCCGGTGAGCACGTGGTCATCAAAGGCTCCGAGCAGGCGACCGGGTGGCAGCAGGTGGAATCAACCGTATGGCAGGTCGCAGTGCCCAATGAGGTCTTCGGATCCTTCAATCCCTTTGCCGAGGAGATCGACGGCGACTGGATCGTCTACGCGGACCCGAGCACTCCGAAGAAGCATCTCGGCGATGTCTATCTCAACGGCACGAGCTTTTGTGAGGTGACGTCCATCGCCGAGGTGGCCGACCCGCCGCGTCGGACCGAAATGATCGACCAGTGGACGATGTTGGCTGATCCTGTCCGCAACCCGGAGCAGACACAGCTCGTCTGGTTTGCCGAGGTCGGTGCCGACCAGACGACGATCTGGGCCAACTTCCAGGGTGCTGATCCCAACGCAGAGCTCGTCGAGATCAACGTCAGGCGTTCGATCTTCTACCCCAGCGAGAACCACATCGACTACATCACCGTACGAGGGTTCGAACTGGCCCATGCCGCCACGCCGTGGGCTCCGCCGACGGCCGACCAGCCGGGACTCATCGGGCCGAACTGGGCGAAGGGATGGATCATCGAGGACAATGTCATTCACGACGCCAAGTGCTCGGCCATCTCGATCGGCAAGGAGAGCTCCACCGGCCACAACTACGCGACCGTCCGCGGTGACAAACCGGGCTACCAGTACCAGCTGGAGTCGGTCTTCACCGCTCGCCAGATCGGCTGGGACAAGGAGCACATCGGATCGCACGTCATCCGGCGCAACACCATCTTCGACTGCGGCCAGAACGGAATTGTCGGCCACCTCGGTTGTGTGTTCTCGACGATCGAGGACAACCACATCTACAACATCGCGATCAAACGCGAGTTCTACGGTTACGAGATCGGAGGCATCAAACTCCATGCCGCGATCGACGTCGTCATCCGGCACAACCGCATCCACGATTGCACCCTCGGCACCTGGCTCGACTGGCAGACTCAGGGCACGCGGGTATCCCGCAATCTCTTCTACGCAAACACTCGTGACCTTTTCGTCGAGGTAAGCCACGGACCGTATCTCATCGACCACAATGTCTTCGGGTCGGCGGCCGCGCTGGAATCGTTCAGTCAGGGCGGCGCGTACGTCAACAACCTCGTCTGCGGGACTGTGTTGTTGCGATCCGTCCTCGAACGCCCAACCCCCTATCACACGCCGCACAGCACGCAGGTGGCCGGTTACGCAGCGATCCACGGCGGCGACGACCGGCATATCGGGAACATCTATCTCGGGGGGGATGCCACGCTGGCCTACGGTCCGTCGTTCGCTCGCGGTCACAGCGCGGGTTACGGAACAGCCGGGTACAACGGCCACCCAGCCTCGATGGAGGAGTATCGCAGACTCATCGCCGATCCCACCCGAGGCGACCATGAGCGCTTCATGGACGTGAAGCAGCCTGTGTACATCCGCGACAACGTGTACGTCGGCGGAGCGGAGCCATTCGAAGCCGAGACGGGTGCCCTCGTTCTCGATCACGACGACGTCACCGTCCGGGTGGTCGACGAAGGAAGTCAGGTTTATCTGGAGACCCAGCTGCCCGAAGCGTTCGACAACTCAGCGACTGGCGTCATCGGCGGGACAGATCTGCCACCGGTTCGCTTCGTCGATGCCGACTTCGAGGATCCAGAGGGAGCCCCCGCCGCCATCGACACTGACCTGACCGGCGAACGGAAGGATGGTCGTCAGACGTACCCTGCCGGCCCGATCACCACCCTTCAGGCCGGCTCACGTCGAACTCGGGTCTGGTAGGTCTGGGACGAGCGGCCGGCGAGCGGCAGGCAGCTGTTGACGGCAGTCAGTCGGTGAGGAAGCGGCGCACACTCGCGTCGGGGCGAAGATCGAGCCGGCGCAGCAGCTGAGCATTGGCGGCGACCACGATCGTGGAGACCGACATCAGCAGGGCACCGACAGCCATCGGCAGCACGAAGCCGATCGGAGCCAGCACGCCGGCGGCGAGCGGCACGGTGATCAGGTTGTAGCCTGCGGCCCACGCGAGGTTCTGCTTCATCTTCCGGTAGCTCTGCTGGGACAGCTCGATCACCGACAACACCGAGCGCGGGTCGCTGCCGGCCAGCACCACACCTGCCGTGGCGACCGCGACGTCCGTCCCTGCCCCGATGGCGATGCCGACATCGGCCTGGGCGAGTGCCGGCGCATCGTTCACCCCGTCACCCACCATGGCGACCCGGCGTCCCTGACCTTGCAGCTCCGCCACCGCGCTGCCCTTGTCCTCCGGCCGTACGCCGGCAAAGACCTGGTCGATCCCGAGCTCGGCTCCGACCGCCTCGGCGACGGGCTCAGCGTCGCCGGTGATCATGACCACCCGCCGACCGCTGGCGTGCAGTGCGTCGACGGCCTCGCGAGACTCGGCCCGGATCTCGTCCGACAGACCGATGGCGCCGGCCGAGCGATCGTCGATCACCACGTGCAGCACGGTGGCGCCCTGCGCGGACCAGTCCGCTGTCTCGGGCAGCGGCTCGAGTCCCGCGTCGCGCAGCAGTGCGGGCCCACCGACCCGGACCGTACGTCCGTCGACGACCGCCCGCACTCCGACGCCGGTGGTCGCGGTGAACTCGGTGGCAGCAGGGACGCTGAGCGAGCGACCAGCGGCGGCCGCGACGATCGCCCTGGCGACCGGATGCTCGCTGTCGGCCTCGGCGGACGCTGCCAGGGCCAGCAACGCGTCGCTGTCTCCGTCGACCGCGTGCAGATGATCGACGACCGGTTCGCCCTTGGTCAGGGTGCCGGTCTTGTCGAACATCACGACGTCCACCGTGCGCATCGACTCCATCGCCTGGCGGTCGGTGATCAGCACGCCACCGCGGGCGGCCCGCTCGGTCGCGATCGCCACCACCAGAGGGATGGCCAGACCCAACGCATGCGGACAGGCGACGACGAGCACCGTGATGGTCCGGACCAGAGCCTGGTCGGGATGCCCGAGCAGCGTCCAGACGACGGCCGTGATCACACCAGCGCCGAGCGCGAACCAGAACAGCCAGCCGGCTGCCCGGTCGGCCAGCAGCTGAGCTCGAGAGCTGGATCCCTGCGCCTCGGCGACGAGGCGCTGGATACCGGCCAAGGCGGTGTCGTCGCCGACCGCGGTGACCCGGACCCGGATCGCCGAGTCGGTCGAGACGGTGCCCGCCACCACCGCGTCGCCAGGATCGCGGGTGCCTCGGCATTCCGGTGGTGTTTCTCAGCGGCATGTTCGCCGACATCCTCGGCTACTCGCTGCCGGATCTGCCCTTGATCAGCTGGGTCTCCCCCGTGCTCGGCACGGTCATGTATGTCGTCGGTGGCCGCCCGTTCCTCACCGGAGCGGTGGCGGAGGTCAGGAGCCGTGCGCCCGGGATGATGCTGCTGGTCGCCCTGGCGATCACGGTCGCGTTCGTGGCGTCCTGGGGCGCCCAGCTCGGCCTGCTCGACCACTCCCTTGACTTCTGGTGGGAGCTGGCGCTGCTGATCATCATCATGCTGCTGGGTCACTGGCTCGGGTCGACGGCGGGACAACCGTAAAGGTCTCGCCGGCCGAGCTCAGCGCGGGCGATGTCGTGGTCGTCCGGCCCGGTGGTCGGGTGCCGGCGGACGGCGACGGGCAACCCGATCCAGTCGGGGGCGGTCGGAGGGCCTACTGCAGGGCAGACAGCAGCCGCATGACGTTGTCGACGTACCGCTTGAGCCGGGGCCGATGGGCCCAGTCCTCGCCGGTGAGCTCGTGGCAGATCGCGCGGTACTCGTCGGAGATCCGGTGCAGATCGGCGACGAACCCCGGATCCGTGCCCATCAGCGAGATCTCGTAGTCGAGCCCGAAGGAGCGGTAGTCCATGTTGGACGAGCCGATCACGCCGACGATGTCGTCGACGGTGAAGAACTTCGCGTGCAGCACGGTCGGTTTGGGGTAGAGGTAGATCCGTACGCCGGCGTCCAGGAGCTCTTCGTAGTAGGAGGACTGCGCGTGCTGCACCATGAACTGATCGGCGAGCTCGGAGACGAACAGCTCGACGTCCACTCCGCGGTACGAGGCGGTGGTGATCGCCTCCAGCAGCGAGTCGTCCGGGACGAAGTACGGGCTGGTCAGCGACAGCCTGTGCTGGGAGCGGTGCACCAGGGCCGTGAACAGCCGGAGATTCGGGATGGTGAGATACCCGGGTCCCGACGGCAGCAGCTGCATCGCCTGGTCGCCCACCGGATAGTCCTCCGGCGCCGTGATCTCCTCGACCAACGACTCGCCGGTCTCGGTGTACCAGTCGAGGGCGAACACCGCGGCCAGGGCGGACACGATCTGGCCACTGAGCTTGATGTTCAGGTCGTGCCACGTTCGACCGATCTGCAGATTCTTCTTCGTCAGATAACTGGCGTCGATCATGTTCTGCGATCCCATGAATGCGACCTCGCCGTCGACGACGAGCAGCTTGCGATGGTTACGCAGGTCGGGCCGGCGCCAGCGACCCTTGAGCGGATGGATCGGCATCATCTGGTGCCACTCGATCCCGGCCAGAGTCAGCTTCTTGTTCATCCGGCGAAACCCCGGATACTTTCGCGAGCCGATGTGGTCGTACAGCAGACGGACCTTCACACCGCGCTGGACGGCGTCGGCAAGTGCGGTGAAGAATGCGTCGGTGGTGTGGTCCCACGCCATGATGTAGATCTCGACGTGGATGCGTTGCTGCGCTTCCCGAACGGCCGCGGTCATGGCGGCGATCGACGCGTCGTAGTCGCTCAACAGCCCGTGGCTCGTTCCCGTCATGATCGGCAGCGACCCGAGGCGCCGGTTCAGCCGAACCAAGCTGTCCAGACCGCCGGGCAGCTCGGAGTTGCTGGGCAGCTCCGGCAGGTCGGCGGTCCGCTCGATGATCACCTCGTTGGCCTCGAGCTGGATCCGCTCTCGCCGGCCGCGGACGAACGGACTGCCGATCAGAAAGAACAAGATCAGCCCGAGCACCGGCGTGACCACGATCAGCAGCAGCCAGGCCAGCGAGGACGAAGGCCGACGATTCCGTGGAATCGTGCCGAGCGCGATGATCTTGATCACCAGCTCGATCAGGTAGACCGAGAGCGGGAGCCACTGGGTGAGGATCGTCATGCCGACCGCCTCGATCGAGCGTTCACGGCCCGCCGGCCCGGTTCGTTCACAGCCCGAAATCTAGTGGTCACGTCCGGACGTCCACCGTTGCCGGCGCCGCCGGAGCCCCTTCCGATCGGCCGGCTCGGTTCAGATCAGGTAGCGAAAGACGGGGTTGTCGGGGTCGACCAGCTGGGCGTGGATCGGGGAGTCGGCCATGCTCTTCAGCAGGCGCGGCAGATCGTCGCGTGAACTCAGCTCGATGCCGACCAGGGCCGGGCCGACCTCTCGGCTGGTGCGCTTGACGTACTCGAACAAGGTGATGTCGTCGTCCGGTCCGAGCACGTCGTCGAGGAAGCGGCGCAGCGCCCCGGGTTCTTGCGGGAACTCCACGATGAAGTAGTGCTTCACACCCTCCGAGACCAGCGCGCGCTCGGCCACCTCCGCATAGCGGCTGATGTCCTGATTGCCGCCGGAGACGACGCAGACGATGTCGCGTCGGCCATCGGCGGCCGGTTGTTCCGGGGCGAGATCGCGCAGCGCCGCGGGGGCGAGCGCGCCGGCCGGCTCGGCGATCAGACCCTCGGTCTGGAAGAGCTCGATCATCTCCTCACAGATCGTGCCGACCTCGACGGCCCGCACCTGGAGTGGACCGGGATAGGCGGTGATGATCGACATCGGCTCGGCGCCGATCTGCCGGACCGACGCTCCGTCGACGAAGGTGTCCAGCGTCTCCAGCGGCACCGGGTGGCCCGCAGCCAGTGCTGCGGTCAGGCTGGCCGCGCCGGCCGGCTCGACGGCCAGCACAGAGGTCGTGGGATGGTGCTCGGCCAGCCAGGCGAGGCAGCCGGCCAGCAGGCCGCCGCCGCCGACCGGGATCACGACCAGGTCGGGGACGTGCTCCAGCTGCTCGACGATCTCCCGCATCACCGTGCCCTGGCCGGCGATCACATCGGGGTGGTCGAAGGCCGGCACCTGGAAACTGCCCGAGGCGACCGCGTCCGCGTGCGCGAGCTCGGCCGACTCCTCATAGGTGTCACCCTCGACTCGAAGCTCCACCCGCGAGCCGCCCAGGACGCGGATCCGGTCGCGTTTCTGCCGTGGAGTGGTCCGCGGGACGTAGATCGTCGCGCTGACTCCGAGCCGCGCACACGCGTACGCGACTCCTTGGGCGTGATTGCCGGCGCTGGCGCAGACCACACCATTGTCAGCGACCTCGCGCGGCAGCGAGGAGATCAGGTTGTACGCGCCGCGCACCTTGTACGAGCGCACGATCTGGAGATCTTCGCGCTTCAGCCACACTCTGGCGCCGGCGGCGGAACTGTGCCGGAGACAGAGCTCCAGCGGTGTCCGGGTGACGACGGTGCCGAGGTTCGCGTACGCCCGATCGACGGCGCCAACTCCGATCATGAGTGCCAAGCTATCGGTCTGCCCACGGTGCTGGTGGGGCATCGTCCACGGACCGGCACCTTCGATGTCTGCCCTCCGGCGAAGTGTTCGCACGAGCTGCCCGGGTATAGCTCGACCATGAGGCCGAACTCCCCGAATCCAGTGGTCGGGTTCTCGTCGCCGAGCCGTCTGGCGGTGGAGTACGTGCTACCGCTGAAGTGGGACGCCGATGACGAGCTCGCGGACTTGACCGGCTATCTCTACCGCCTGGCGGAGTGGATGGATGTCACCGTCGTCGATGGCAGTCGCCGCGAGCTGTTCGATCATCATCACCGGTTGTGGCATCCCAGGATCCGACATGTCGCGCCCGATCGGTGGCCGGGCAGCAATGGAAAGGTCGCCGGCGTCGTCACCGGCGTGCGCGCCGCCAGGCATCCTCGGGTGGTGATCGCCGACGACGATGTTCGCTGGGAGGTGGACGCTGTCCGGCGGGGCGCGCAGCTGCTGGATCGGGCAGATCTGGTGAGGCCGCAGAACTACTTCTCGGTGCTGCCCTGGCACGCTCGATGGGATACGAGCCGCACTCTCGTGAACCGTGCCTTCGGTTCGGACTACCCCGGCACGTACGTCCTGCGTCGAGACACCTTCCTGCGAATGGGCGGGTACGACGGCGATGCCATGTTCGAGAACCTGGAGATGGCCCGGACGATCCGTGCTGCCGGCGGGCACGAGCTGCGGGTCGATGATCTGTTCGTCGCTCGCCGGCCGCCCAGCGCCGGGCACTTCCTGCGGCAGCGGGTCCGTCAGGCGTATGACAGCCTGGCCCAGCCGGCTCGCCTCCTGGCGGAAGTCGCCATGCTGCCCGGACTGGTCGCTCTCGGACGGGCGGCTCGGCGACGCTGCGGCTGGCAAGGGTTGGCCGGGGCGCTCTCCGGGGTCGCGGCGGTGGCGGTTTGTGCGGCCGAGGTGGGCCGACGACGAGACGGTGGTGCAGTCGTGTTCTCCTCCACCGCGTCGCTGTGGACACCGGTGTGGCTGCTCGAGCGAGCGATCTGTGTCTGGATCGCGCTGGGGTGCCGTCTGCGCGGTGGCGTTCGGTACGGCGATCGGCGAGTTCTGCTCGCAGCGCACCGGCTGTCGACGCTGCGTCGACAGGCGGCCGTGGTCACTCCTCTCGAGCGCACCGACGGCTCGCTCGGCGAGAGTTCGGACCACCAGCCTGACGAACCGCTATCCGAGCGAGCCCGCGGGGATGAGGGAGGCACGTCCTTCGCTGGGTGAGCCTGGATGTCGCTTCCACCGCTCCAGCAGATGGGTGGCGACCGCTGCGTCGGTGAGCACGGCGCAGGCGGCACCGAACAGGATGTCGGTGACCACGGTCGAGTCCTGACGCGCCAGCGCGGCGGCGAGATCATGGGCGGCGATCTGTTCGTGAACCGCATCCGCTTCGACATGCTCGTCGAAGTAGCACGTCGTGGATGGCGCGGACAGACCGAGCCGGCGGAGGCCATTCCCGTAGCGGCGGTTCGGCAGCGACGAGGTCATCTCCAACGCAGCGAGGTGGCCGCATGCTGCCCCGCGAAGTCGGCGGTGCAGTCCGAACAGCGACATGGTGTTCACCCACAGCAAGGTCAGCGCAGGGACCACGTCGACGTAGCTCGCGTAGGTCGTGTCCAGGCCGAAGTCTTCCATCGTGTCGGCGAACAGCTGCGCGTGCATCCACTCGGGCCGGCCGCCGCCGTACTCGTCGGCTTGGATCTCGACGAGGGCCACCTTCGGAGCTCCGCTCAACCGAGGTATGGCCCAACTGTGCGGATCGGCTTCGATCAAATGGTAGACGGAACGATGGACCAGGAACTCTGCGAACTGCTCCCTGGTCGCGTGCCGTGCCAGATAGCTGGAAAGAGAGGGACCGTCCGCGCTGCGGATCACATCGGCCAGAGCCTGAGGCACGTCGTCGGGTTCCACGACGTCGGCCGGCAGGTGTGGTGCCGCAAGCGCCCGCAGCTGCTGCTCGAACGGTCGCTCGAGGATCCGAGTCACCGACATCAAGCTCGGATGCCACTCCCAGCGGTCATCGATCTCTGCCAGTCCCCGGTAGTGCAACTGGTACAGCAGCCACAAGCTGAGCTGGAAGTCGTCGCTCTCCACCGGCCCTGCCGCCGTCCGCTGCGCAATGTCCGACAGGTCTTCAGTCGACTGCCCAGCCAGCGATTCGGGACTGTGGCGCAGCGCACGCAGCAGCGCCGCACTCAGGGCGCCACGTGGCTCCGGCGGCCGAGGCCGACCCGGTTGACTGCTGGCGCGTGTTCGTTGCGTCATGGTCAGCAAGTACCCGCCCGGACCGGCCGGTAACCGCTCGAGGACAAGGGACCGACCCGATTGGTCTTCCCCGATCGTGGGTATCGCGCTTGCGTGGACGATGAATCGGTGGCCTCCGGCGCTCGTCGGCAACCCCAGTTGCGGTTGTATCCGGGAGGACCTCTGATCATCCGCGGTGATGTCGAGCTGGTCGGCGTGGACGGCCAGGTCGTGAACCCTCGTCGGCGAGTGGTTGCCCTTTGCCGGTGTGGCCGCAGTGCTCTGCTGCCGTACTGCGACGGAAACCACAAGCAAGTCGCCTCCTTCAGCCCCGACCGCGAACTGCGACACTGAACGTCGAACATCACCCCGCCGAGCGACGGCCCGTAGCATCGCCCTATGGTCCTCGGCCTGATCGGCGCCTTCGGTGCCGCAATCTGCTACGGCGTGGCCTCGGTGCTACAGGCCCTGGCGGCTCGCCGGACGGCAACAGCCGAAGGCCTCGACCCACGCCTGTTCCTGCGGCTGCTGAAGTCGGTGCCCTACGTCGCCGGACTGGGACTGGACGTGCTGGGGTTCCTGCTCTCGCTCGTGGCCCTGCGGACGCTGCCGCTGTTCCTGGTCCAGGGCGTGATCGCCAGCAGTCTGGCGGTCACGGCCGTGCTCGGGGCGATCGTGCTGCACATGGGTCTGAGCGTCCGGGAGAAAGTCGCCGTCGGTGTCGTGGTCGCCGGGCTGATCCTGCTGGCCCTGTCCGCCGCCGAGGACCATGTCGTCGACGTCACCTCGGCTCAACGCTGGGGGGTGCTGATCTCGGCTGTCGTGCTGAGCGGTCTGGCCGTCGCGCTGGCTCGGCTGCGCGGACGACTCGGGGCCGCGGCGCTCGGCAGTGTCGCGGGCCTGCAGTTCGGTGTCGTTGCGGTCGCGGCGCGGATCCTGCCCGCCTCCTACGATCCGCGCGTCCTACTCACCGATCCGGCGACGTACGCCCTGATCATCGCCGCGCCGGTCGGGTTGCTGGCCCTGTCAACGGCACTGCAGCGCGGCACGGTCACTCAGGCAACGGCTCCGCTGGTAGTGGCCGAGACTATCGCGCCGGCACTGGTCGGACTGCTCATGTTCGGCGACGCACCGCGGGCCGGTTGGGGCTGGGCCGCGGCCGCGGGCTTCATCCTCGCCGTGCTCGGCGCGGTCAGCCTGGCCAGCCACGGCGAGGTCCGGGTCGAGGAGGATCCGACGACGACACCCGCCGCTCCCGAACCGTGACCGACAGCGGCCAACTCCGAACCGCCCACCCAAACCCTATTTCGCAGGCTCGGCGCGTGCGTGACGACTGCCTGAGCGCCGGTCAGGACCACCGGAAGTCCATCGCGTCCTCGTGCTTCTCGGTTCCCGCATCGCGTCGAGGAGATCCATGTCGGCGGCCGAGATCTCGACGTCGAGCTCCGCGTTCTGCTCGATGTGCGAGGTTGTCGTCGCCTTGGGCTGCCCTGGGATCACGCTCAGCCTCGACTCAGCGCGATCGCGCTGGGTTTCGCCCTGCTTTGGACGGGTAATCGAGACGTGCCGGGTGTCGATGCGTGCCGGTACGGCGTTGTGGACACCAGATCCTTGCGTTGCTACCGATTCAGCAGGCAAGCCGAACGAACGGACGGAGATTGATCGTGACAGGTTTTCTTCGGGGCGCGATGTCAGGTGCTGCCGGCACGACCGCACTCAATGCGATCACCTACCTGGACATGGTGCTCCGGGCTCGTCCGGCGAGCACGACGCCAGAACAGCTGGTCGACAAGGCGTCCGGGATCGCCAAGATCGAGATACCTGGTACCGGTGAGGAACGACAAAATCGGGTCTCGGGACTGGCACCGCTGCTCGGCATCGGCGTCGGAGCCGGCGTCGGATCGGCTGCCGGCGTGATCCATCATCTGCTGCTCGGCCGAGGTCGGCGACTTCCGTTCCTCGTCGGCGCGCTCCTCATCGGCGCTTCGGCGATGGTTGCGTCAGATGTCCCGCTCAAGCTGTCCGGAGTTTCCGAGCCCAAGACCTGGACAACGACGGACTGGCTCGCCGACCTCGTGCCGCATCTCGCGTACGGCGTGGTCACCGAGGCGGCCATCAGGTTGACGGAGTAACGCTGACCAGGATCATCCGGACGCGGCGTCCGGCGGGACGGTCGTGGGCACGCCATGGTTGTGCACCACCGGCTGCTCCGGTGTCGCCTCACCTTCCGGCGGGGGTTCCTCCGGGGAGTCGGTCGGAGCCACATCGCCTTGGTCGCTGCCGGCGTCGCCGTGGGACGGTTCAGTCATCCCAGGTCCTCCTCATGGTTCAGGTCCGCTCGCACGTCGGCACGAGCGGTCGACGCTGCCGAGCAAGAGCCGGTGCCGACTGTTTGACGCCGACTCTGCCGTACCGGCGCCGGTCATTGCGATGTACCCGGCTGATCGAGCAACAAATCGTCGTTTACGCAGTAAGCGTGCGGGTATGCATTGGGTCATCTCAGGAAAGGAGATCTTGCCGTGACGACTTACCCCAATCCAGGCGAGCGCTCGGAAGGGATCGGCGGAACCGCCGAAGACGTCGGTCGCTACACATCGACCGAAGCAGTGACACCCGATGAGGGAATCCTTCCCTCATCGGGGGAGGACCGGGCAGGCTATCCGGTAGCGACCGAGTACACGACGACCGAGTCGGTACCGGGCGGCGGCCAAACGGGTTCCAGCGACCGGCCCACGTACCTCTCATCGTCGGACTCGGGCAGCGGATCCGATGCCGGTTCGAAATCGGACGCGGTCAAGTCCGAGGCTTCTGACGTCAAGGACACGGCGCTGAGCGCCGGGTCCGACGTCGCCAGCACGGCCAAGCAGGAAGTCGGCAACGTCGCGCAGGAGGTAGGCACTCAAGCCCGTGGCCTGCTCGATCAGCTCCGCTCCGACGCCCGGGAGCAGGGTGCCGGCCAGAAGGATCGGATCGCCTCTACCCTGCACTCGCTGTCGAAGGAGCTGGGCTCGATGGCGTCGAAGTCGGAGGAGAACGGTCCGGTCACCGATCTGGCTCATCAGGCCAGCCGTAAAGGCGGCGAGATCGCGCACTGGTTGGAGAACCACGAGCCCGCCGACGTACTGGACGAGGTCAAGCGGTACGCGCGTCGCCGTCCGTTCGCGTTCCTCGCCATGTGCGCGGCGGCCGGGATCGTCGTTGGTCGGCTGACCCGAGGGGCCGTGGCGGCGAACACCAGCCTCGACTCGCCGGACTCGGGGACCTCCGACCGTACCCTCGCCGTCGGTACGGGTCCCTCCACGGCCGGGTATGCGACCTCACCTGGTCCGTACACTGCATCGATCGGTGCTGATGTCACGCCGTCAGCTGCACCGGGGCCGTACGCCGCCGGTGCCGGAGCGGCCGTGCAGGAGTGGCCGCCGGAGCAGGACTACGGTCGGGCACCGGCGGGCTCAGCCGCGCCGCAGAGTGATCCTGGTGGTCCGCTGCCGGGAGAGACGGGCACGTTGGACGGGCCGCCGCTGAGTTCTGCTGGAAGTGGCTTCGAGGTCGAGGGATCGCTGCCGCTCACTGATCAGCCCGGACGTGGTCAGGGTGAGTTTCGGTCATGAGTGATCCGACGCGGACGGGAGTTCCCGCCACGCACACTGCCACGGGGTCCTCGGCCTCGCTGGTCCAAAGTGACACCGGAGCAGAGACCGGTTTGGGTGAGGCGCTCAGCGCGGTCACGCGGGACATCTCCACCTTGATGCAGCAGGAAGTCGCTCTGGCCAAGGCGGAGGTGCGTCAGTCGGCGAGCCGGGCCGGGCAGAGCGCGGGCATGTTCGCTGGTGCGGCGGTGGCAGCGTTCTTGTTTGTGCTGTTCTTGTCCATCGCCTTGTGGTGGGCCATCGGTGACCGTACGGGTCTGGGTTGGGCCGCGCTCATCGTCGCCTTCATCTGGGCGATAGCTGGTGCGGTGTTGGCGCTGGTGGCGAAGAAGCAGCTCGAGCGGATCAATGGGTTGGAGCAGACGAGCGACACGTTGGCCAAGGTGCCCAACGCGTTGAAAGGACAAGAGGAGAGGAACCGATGACCACCAGCAGTGACCCGGACGAGATCCGGGCCGAGATCGAGCAGACTCGGGCTCAGTTGAGTGAGGACGTGGATCGGCTCGGTGAGTCGGCTGCTCCCAAGAATGTGGCTCGGCGCCAGGTCGATCGGGCAAAGGAGGCGGCGGTGTCGTTGAAGGACTCGATCACGGATTCGGTGATGGGCAAGGCCGACGACGTCGGTAGTGGCTTGTCCGACGCACAGGGTGCGTTGTCGGATCGGGCCGCGTCGGCGAAGGACACGTTGAGCGGCGTCCCGGACTCCACCCGGGCCAGAACGAGGGGCAATCCGCTTGCGGCCGGGCTGATCGCTTTCGGTGCGGGGTTGTTGATCTCTTCGCTGATTCCCTCCTCGCAGAAGGAGCAGGAAGCGGTCGGGCGTCTCCAGGAGAAGGCGGAGCCGTTGAAGGAGCAGATCTCTCAGGCTGCCTCCGATCTCGCGGCCGGTTTGAAAGAGCCGACGCAGCAGGCTGTCGACTCGGTGAAGGAGACCGCGACCCAGGCGGCGGACAATGTGAAGGCCGAGGGATCCGGTGCCGCCGGTGATGTCCGGCAGCAGGTGCAGGACTCCAAGGAGAACGTCCAGAACGCCTGACCGAGGCATTTGGACGCATGTGCCGGTCGCCCTCGACTCGAGGGCGACCGGCACAGACACGGTGTCGGACAGTGGGTCGCGCAGGCAGACCAGCAGGCAGACCAGCGGGTCAGTTCTTCGGATGGCCGGCAAGGGCGACCGCAAAGCAGTGAGGTGGCGACATGCAGGACAACGTTGCGTTCATCAGTGGTGGCGGTTCGGGGATCGGACAGGCGGCGGCATCGTTGCTGGCCCGACGCGGAGTTCGCGTCGCACTGGCGGGCCGAACGCCGGAGGAGCTCACCGAGGTCGCCGAGGCGATCGGCCGCGCAGGCGGCGAGGCCATCACCGTCACCTGCGACGTGAGCGACGAGGAGTCTGTCCGCTCCGCCATCGCTTCCACAGTGGAGAAGTGGGGTCGGCTGGACGTGGTGGTGGCCAACGCCGGAGTCAACGGCACGTGGGCCGGTATCGAGGATCTCACGGTGGAAGACTTCCGCTCCACCCTCGACATCAACCTCGTGGGCACCTTCATCACGATCAAGTACGCCGTTCCCCATCTCAAGCGCCAGGGCGGCTCGGTGATCATCACCTCTTCGGTGAACGGCACCCGCATCTTCTCCAACTCGGGAGCTTCGGCGTACTCCAGCAGCAAGGCAGGGCAGGTGGCGCTGGCCAAGATGCTGGCCGTCGAGCTGGGCCCGGACAAGATCCGTGTGAACGTGATCTGCCCAGGCGCGATCAGCACCGAGATCTCCGACAACACCGAGGCCGACAACGACGATGTCAAGATCCCCGTCGAGTATCCCGAGGGCAACATCCCGCTGACCGGCGGTCGCTCCGGGTCGGCCGAGCAGGTCGGTCAGCTGATCGCCTTCTTGGCCTCGGACGAGGCCAGCCACATCAGCGGCACCGAATTGTGGATCGACGGAGCCCAGTCCCTGCTGCAGGGCTGACCTGGCGCGCACCTGCTGGCGTACTGCCACGATCGCACCGGATCGTGTCGAGTCCGATCAGGGCTCAGTCGAGGACAGCGTCGATCGTCTTTTTCAGCGCGCTGGGCTGCGCCGGGGACCGGGGTGCGCTCTTCTTCTGCTCGGCCATCCGCTGCCCCAACTCGGCCAGCTGCTTGCGGCCCAGTCCGGCGCGCACCTTGGGGAACCAGTCCTGTTCCTCCTCGTCCATGTGGTGTGTCACGTTCTCCTGCAGCACGGTCATCTTCGCCCGGAACCGTTCGTCCTCGGGCGACATCGCCGCCAGCTCCATCACCAAGACGTCCGCCACGTGGTGTTCCTCGTACGACTCCAAGACGTCGTCCTCGAGATCGGGCAGCAGCCGGCGCACCTCGGGATACATCGTCTCGTTCTCGATGTAGGTGTGCACGGTCAGCGCCTCGATGATCTTGTCCGCCAGCTGTTGCTGGGTGGCGTGTGCACCTGCACCGGCACGGGAGAACTCGCGGAACAGCCGCCGGATCTCCTTGTGGTCGTCACGCAGCAGCACGATCGCGTCGGTGCTCATCAGTTCTCCTCGGTTTGGTGTGTCAAGTCAGGCAGTGCGTACTAACGGATCGCCGTGGTAGTACCCAATGCCGTGCCGCTGAATCCGGCCCGTCGCGGGAGACTGGCTGTGAACAGGCGTTTCGACCGTTCGGTTGGCGGGTACCTGGCTCTCCAGAAGCGGGCGCGACCGTTCCCTCGGTCGCCTGCTCGTCGATCCATTGCGGCGTGTCAGGAACAGAGGATTGATGTCGAGCCCGATCGGAACATTCCTGCTCTTGGGGGCCAGCGGCGACCTGTCCGGTCGGCTGCTGCTGCCGGCCCTGGGACAGCTGCTCGACGCAGAGCCGCAGCGGCGCGAGCTGGTGCTGATCGGTGCCGGGGCGGAGGACTGGAGCCAGGACGCCTGGCGCGAACGGGTCCGCTCGAGCTTCGCGGCCGCTGAGGTGTCGGCGGAAACCACCGAGGCCGTCTTGGCAGCCACGCGGTACGAGCGAGCCGACGTCACCGCCGAGAGCGACCTGCGGAGGCTTATCGCGGCCGGCCCACCCTCACCCGCGATCTACTTCGCCCTTCCGCCCGCGGTGGCGGTCGCCGCGTGCACAGCGATGAAGGCCCTCGATCTCCCGGCCGACACGGTGCTGGCCCTCGAGAAGCCCTTCGGAACCGACGCGGCCAGTGCCGCATCGCTCAACCGGCTGCTCGCCGAGCTGGTGCCGGAGAACCAGATCCAGCGAGTCGACCACTTCCTCGGCCGGGCGACGGTGCTCAACCTCGTCGGAGTGCGTTTCGCCAATCGGCTGCTCGAGCCGTTGTGGAACAACACCCACATCGATTCGGTCGACATCGTCTACGACGAGCAGCTGGCGCTGGAGAACCGGGCCGGATACTACGATCGCGCCGGCGCGCTGACCGACATGATCCAGTCCCACCTGCTCCAGGTCCTTGCGCTGGTTGCCATGGAACCCCCGGCAGCTGTGGATGCCGTGGAGCTGCGGGATGCGAAGGCGACCGTTCTCCGCGCCTGCCGGCCCTGGAAGGATGATCCGGTTGCGGCTGGGCGGCGAGCCATCTACAGCAGCGGTTCGATCGACGGTCGCGCTGTGCCCGACTACGTCGCCGAGCCGGGTGTCGATCCTGAGCGTCATACCGAGACCCTGGCCGAGCTGGTGGTGGGTGTCGACAACTGGCGCTGGGCGGGGGTGCCTTTCCGGCTCCGCTCGGGCAAGGCGCTGCAGAGTCGTCGGAAGGAGATCGTGGTCAACTTCAAACCGGTGCCACATCTTCCCGCCGGACTGAGCGGTGACCTTCCCCCGGCTCGCCTGCGGCTCTCGATGGGTCCCGACCAGATGGCCCTCGATCTGAACGTCAACGGTCCCCACGATCCGATGGAGCTGGATCGTGCCACGCTGGACGCCGACCTCAGCCCGGGTCGCCTGCCGGCATACGGAGAGGTGCTGGCCGGACTGTTGGACGCGGATCCGTTCTTGTCGGTCCGCGGTGACACCGCCGAACAGTGCTGGCGGATCGTCGATCCGGTGCTGGAGTGCTGGCGTCGCGGTGCGGTACCTCTGGAGACGTACCCGGCCGGATCGACCGGTCCGGACGGCTGGCGCTGAGCGGGCCGTCGGCGTCACCGGACTCGGTTGGTCGCTCGCGAAGTTGGGTAGCTGGGGGTATCCCCGATTGGCAGGAGAACGGCGATGAGTGAGAGCACTGGTTCAGCCGCGACGGGCGGTGACCTCGGGTCGTCCGACCCGGCGGCAGGCGGGATGCCGACCGAGTCCGATGCACCCGAACTGCAAGGCCTGGGTGGCGACGCACCCGATCCGAGCGATCCGGAGAACGGGTCATCAGCCTCCGAGCAGGCGCCCTTCGACCCGGGGGCGGCCGTGGGTGACGCCGCCGCCTCGTCGGACCCCATGCCCGACAGCTCCGGCACCGCCGGAGCGTAGTGCGAATCGAGGCGGACCAAGTCTTGTGGTCGGTTCCCGAGTCCGAACGCGCCGGCCGGCCGCTCCTGGTGCTGTTGCATGGGCACGGGATGAACGAGCGAATCGGGTTCGAGCTGCGTCATGAACTTCCTTCCTCGCTGGTGATTGCGTCGCTTCGGGGACCGTTGCGGGCGCGGGCCGGATATGGCTGGTTTCCGCTCGATGCCAGCTTCAGTCTCGGCCATGTGGCATCGGCGGTCGCGGCAGTGTTGAGCTGGCTGGACGAACAACCCGACGACCACAGCTCGGTCGGTCTGCTCGGTTTCTCGCAGGGTTCGGCGATCGCGGTACAGTGCCTGCGCGAACGACCCATGGACTTTGTCTACGCAGTCGTGCTGTCAGGATTCATGAACCCGCTGCCCGCCCGCGGTGATCGTGAACTGGCTCGGATCCGTCCACCGGTGTTCTCCGGCCGCGGTGCGGCCGATGCCTTGGTGCCTCGGCCCCTGGTCGTCCTCACCGAGCGATGGCTTGGAACCCACGCCACACTGACGAGCAAGGTCTATCCCGGTCTCGGCCACAACGTGTCGAACGAGGAGATCAAAGATCTGGCTGCCTTCTTGAACGCCCAGCTGATGCCACCGCAGACCTGAGCCGACGAAGGGCAGTGTCCCCACGTCGGCCGGAAACGCCCAGAACCTCGGCTGAGGCAGTCAGCTCGTGGTCGGTTCGTCGGGCCAGCCGCGTCGCTCCTCGTCGGAGATCTCATCGGTGGAGTCCGGATCGGGCTGGGACTCCACCGGCGGCGCCGGAGGAGGCGCTGATCGGGCCGTGCCCGTTTCGGTCAGACTGCTGTTGTCTTTCGGCTCACTCATGCCGACGTCATATCCAGCCGCGTCTTGGTCAACTCGTCGCTCCCTGTTCGGCGCTATCCGCTGCGAGCGGCGTTTGTCCCTGGCCTGGCCGGGTACAGCCGGAGGGATGCAAAATGCCGTCGATGGACGAGGAGCGACAGGTGACCGACCAGTACACGCTGCAGGACCCGACCAAGCAGTACGAGCCCTCGAACGAGGAGTGGGCCCAGCAGCAAGAGGGTCCCGGCCTGGCCCGGGACATGAGTCCACGACCCGATCACGGCGAGACCAGCTACCGTGGCTCGGGTCGGCTGACCGGCCGAAAGGCTCTGGTGACCGGTGCCGACAGTGGCATCGGGCGAGCTGTGGCGATAGCGTTCGCGCGCGAAGGCGCAGATGTCGTACTGTCCTACCTGCCCGAGGAACAAGCCGACGCCGACGAGGTGGTCAGACTGATCCAGGAGGCCGGTCGTTCCGCGATCGCCGTGCCGGGTGACGTGAAGGACGAGGAGTACTGCCGAGATCTGGTGCGGACGACCGTCGATCTCCTTGGTGGCATCGACATCTTGGTCAACAACGCAGGTAAGCAACAGTTCGTCCCCGACATCGCTGATCTCACCACAGAGCAGTTCGACGAGACCTACAAGACGAACGTCTACTCGATGTTCTGGCTGTGCCGGGCAGCGCTGGCACACATGCAGCCGGGCGCGACGATCATCAACGTCGCGTCGAAAGAGGCTTACCAACCGTCTCCGATCCTGCTCGACTACGCCTCGTCGAAGTGGGCGATCAATGGCTTCACCAAGGCCTTGGCCCAGCAGGTAGCCGAAAAGGGGATCCGGGTGAACGCGGTGGCTCCCGGTCCGATCTGGACTCCACTGCAGGTCGCCGGCGGCCAGCCGCAGGAGAAGCTGGAACAGTTCGGCGGCAACGCGCCGATTGGACGACCCGGACAGCCGGCCGAGCTGGCACCGGCGTTCGTCTTCCTGGCCAGCCCTGAATCCAGTTACGTGATTGGTGAGACCTTGAACGCGAACGGTGGTTCGCCGACGCCTTGAGCTCGGCTCGGAGGGATCGCTGATCGTGGTGGTCGGGCGAACGGGGAAAGAGGGCACAAGCGAGCCGTACGGCTCGGACCGGAGGAGCGGAACGTGCGGAAATCGAAGGCGGTACCGGCGCTGGTGGCGGCCGCTGCTGCTGGCGTGGCAGCGAGAGATCTCTTGCAGCGCAATCATGCGCTGCTCCGAAACTTCCCGTTGATCGGTCATGCGAGGTATCTGCTGGAGGAAATCGGTCCGGAGCTTCGGCAGTACCTGGTAGCTGGGAACAACGAGGAACGGCCGTTCACTCGCGACCAGCGCCGCTGGGTCTACGCCTCGGCCAAGCACGAGAACAACTATTTCGGATTCGGGACCGACAACGACATCGAGTACACCGCGGGCTATCCGGTCATCAACCACCGTACGTTCGGCCGCGCGGTCCCGCCCTCCACTCCGACCGCAGGCCACGAGGTCGAGCTCCCGTCGGCGAAGGTGATGGGCGCTGGCCGCGGGCGCGCCCGAGCGTTCCGGCCCCAGTCGGTGGTGAACATCTCCGCGATGAGCTTCGGATCATTGTCGGGTGCGGCCATTGCGGCGCTGAACGCCGGCTCAGCCCTGGCGGGCTGTCTGCACAACACTGGCGAGGGCGGGATCTCGCCGTACCACCGCCGAGGTGGCGAGCTGATCCTCCAGATCGGCACCGCATACTTCGGCTGCCGTGACGAGCAGGGCCGGTTCAGCTTGGACCGGCTCCGAGATCTCGTCGCCGGCGCACCGGTACGGGCCCTGGAGATCAAGCTGAGTCAGGGCGCCAAGCCCGGTCTGGGGGGTGTCTTGCCGGCAGCAAAGGTGTCTCCCGAGATCGCCGCCACCCGCGGAGTCCCGGAAGGCGTCGACTGCATCAGCCCGTCGCGGCATGCCGAGTTCTCCGACTGCGACTCGTTGCTGGACTGGGTGGAGCTGCTGGCCGCCGAGACCGGACTGCCGGTGGGCATCAAGTCAGCGGTCGGCGACCTCGGCTTCTGGGACGAGCTGACGACGTTGATGGCAGACACCGGTCGCGGGGTGGACTTTGTCACCGTCGACGGCGGCGAGGGTGGCACCGGAGCCGCGCCGTTGATCTTCACCGACTCGGTGTCGTTGCCGTTCCAGCTGGGGTTCAGCCGCGTCTACAAGGCGTTCGCCGCGCGAGGGCTGCACGAGCAGGTGACCTTCATCGGTGCCGGCAAGCTGGGACTGCCCGACAACGCCGTGGTCGCGTTCGCCCTCGGCTGCGACATGGTCAATGTCGGCCGCGAGGCGATGCTGGCCATCGGCTGTATCCAAGCTCAGAAGTGTCACACCGACACGTGTCCGACCGGTGTGGCCACCCAGAACCGCTGGCTCGCGAGAGGTCTGGATCCGGAGCTGAAGTCTGTCCGGCTCGCCAACTACATCAAGACGCTGCGTCGGGATCTGATGAAGGTCGCCGAGGCGTGTGGGGTCGAGCATCCTGGCCTGATCGACGTGGACTCGGTGGAGATCCTGGACGGACGTACGGCATCGACGTCGCTGCGCGACGTCTATCACTACCCACCGGAATGGGGTCTGCCTTCGGCGGCCGACCAGCAGGCCATCATCGAGCTGATGACCAGGCGGGCCGAGGAGGGTGGCAGCGCACCGCCGTCGTCATCCGCCGTGAAGCAGCTGAACGCGTCGACTGCCAGCCGTACGGCGGACCTGCCCAGTCATCCCAGGGTCCATTCATACCTCGGCATCGCCAGAATCGAGCAGGGAGCTGATCTGCGTCCACTGCCGACGAGAGACCCACGACGGGTTGCTGCCCATCGGCTGACGTTGCACCTCCAGGTCGTCGATGCCATGGCTGCGCAGCTCGACGTCGGTCAGCGGTCGAGACAGCGCCCGAAGCCGGATCCCGACTGTTTCCCCGTCGCTGGTTCCGGCGATCTCACCAGCGGCCCACAACCCCCGCGGATGAAGGGGATCTCGGCCGGACAGCCATAGCAGCAATCGATCGCCGGGCCGGATCAAGCCCAATCGATAGCTCGGCCGAACACACCACCGAGCCGTGACCCCTGATGCGACCAGAGCCGCCACATCGATGCCCGACGGACTGCGCCGCATCAGCCAGGCGCCGAGCAGCTCACGCCGAACGGTGTTCACCTCGTCGAGATACCCGGTCCGGCCGGACTCGAATCCGCGGCGCAACTCGGACGGGGGCAGCGCGCAAGGGGATAGGCTCGATTCAGAGTGAATCGGGCGGAGCCCGAGAGGAGCGCTGAGATGCCTGGAGGGAATGCGGCCGGCACAAGCCAGGACTTGACCGACGGCGCCGGGGCCGGAGAGCGACTCTCGCGCGAAGGAATCGTGCACGCAGCAATCGCTCTGATCGATCAGTACGGCGTGCAGGGCTTGACGATGCGGGGACTCGGCCAACGGCTGGGTGTCGAGGCGATGGCGCTCTACCGGTACGTGACCGGTCGGGAGGATCTGCTGGAGGCGGTCATCGCAGAGCTCCTCGCCGGCCTCCGCGAAGACCTCGACGACGGGCTCACCGACAGCTGGCAGGGCTACCTGCAGGCACTGGCGCACCGGGTGCGGCGGATCGCTGTCGAGCACCCCGGGATCTTTCCGCTGGTGGCCACCCGGCATCCCGCAGCGCCATGGCTGCGACCACCGCTGCGCAGTCTGGAGCTGGTAGAGGACTTTCTCGACACGCTGGCTGGGCACGGCCTGAGCGACGAGCAGGTCGTGGGGATCTATCGAGCCTTCACCAGCTTCCTGCTCGGAAACCTGTTGTTGGAGGCTGCTCAACGCGGAGCCGAGACCTCACCGATCGAGGAACCGCTTGACGAAGGCGGCGCTCAGATCGCCAACGAGGACGGACAGCTGGACCTGACCGGGCAACCGACCATCGTCCGCTGTCGTGCGTTGCTCAGCGAGGATCGTAGCGCCGAGGAGTTCGAGATCGCGCTGGAGACGTTGCTCGACCGGCTGGAGCTCGATCTGAGCCAGTGATCGAAGACGCCTCGGGGATCGGTCCCCTCAAACTGCTACCCGTCGGTGGCCTGCCACTCGCTCGAGCGCTGCCCGGTGCGCCGGGTTGCGTCCGATGTAGGGCAGCACCGACACTCCTGCACGCAGCGCTCGACCGTTGAGGTCGGCGCCGAGGTCTGTCGTGGGCAGCCCGGGAAGTCCGTACAGTCGGCGCGCCCACCGCGGGAGCATCGCGGCCGCGAGCGCCGTCAGCGCGATCCAGGCCGGTCGGGCCGGCGTGCCCAGGCGAACCCACAGCGGCATCGGCGGCGTGAAGCCCCACAGCACATTGCGTCGCGCCACCTCGGTCACTCGCAGCTCGGGTCTGATCGAGGCATAGTAGTCGGCGATCTCCGCCTCACTGGCCGGCACAGTCGTTGGATCCAGCCCGACCAGTCGGGCGCTCTCCCGCATCTCGTCGACATATCGGTCTCCTTCACCGCGCCGCAGTCGACCACCACAGCGGCGATACGTCGTCAGGAAGGACTCCACTTCCGTGCAGTGCACCCAGAGCAGCAGCTCCGGGTCGTCCACCTTGTACGTCCGACCGGTCTCCGGCTCCACGCCAGGGTTCAACCGAGCGTGCAGCCGGCGCAGTCTCGCACCGGCTTTCTCCGCCTCAGCGGTCGTTCCGTAGGTGACGGTCGAGATCCACTCGCCAGTGCGTAGCAACCGCTTCCACGGATCCTTCCGGAACAGCGAGTTGTCGTCGAAGCCCGCCATGGCAAGGGGATGCACTGCCTGCAGCAGCAGCGCGCGGTGACCCGCCATCAGCATCGCCGGGTCGCCGTGGATACGCCAGGTGATCGAGTCGGGACCGAACAGTCCCGGATCTGACGTCGTCGATTCCTCCATCGCCTCATCTCTCGACGAGCTCCCCAGCACCATGACAAGACCTTCTGCTCCGGCACGTCGCACGGATGCTCTGCCCCGTCTCTTGCTCGATCATCGCTTCCGGACCTGCAACGAGCTGCACGAGATCATCATCGGCGCGCGCCGTGGACGGTCCGGGTCGGCGGCCCGGCGTTTCGCGCGACGAGAGCCGGGTACGAGCCGAGCATCAGAGGCCGACAAGAGACCCTTCGAGCCAGACGAAAGGTCTGTCTGCATGGTCGAGCTGCAGCACGCCGACGCATCGGGAGAGTGATGAACAGTGCACGGGCGGCCGACTCGCGTCGGCCGCCCTTGCGCTTCTCAGGTCGGGTCGAAGGCCTAGACCCGATCGTCCCTGGCGACGTCGTTGTCGACGTCGACCCGCTCCTTACGGACTTCTTCATCAACCGTCTGCTGCTCGGTGACCGTCTCGGTTCCGAGACGGACGCGCTCCACTGGCACGGTTTCCTTCTGCACCACTGGACGCTCTTCGTGCAGGACGACTTCGTGCTCCTCCTCGGAGATCTCCGGTCCGCCCAGCGCCTCGCCACGATTGGCATCGGTGACGGGCTCCCGCTCCAGCCGAACTTCCTCACGCTGAACGGGTACGGTCTGCGTGACGTTCTCGGTCACGACGTACTTCCGCAGTCGCGCTCGACCGGCCTCGCGTTGCTGGGTGTCGACGCTCAGCCGCTCTTCCGAGACGGTCATGGCGTCGTCCGTCCTCGGGCCGGAAGTGTCGTAGCCCTCCGTTCCGCGCTCACGGCCTGCGACACCGCGATCGCCGACTCCGGCGGTGCACCGCATCATCGGTGCGGGCACTGTCGGCGTCGCCCCGATCGTCGTAGCCGTTCCGGTCGTTGTAGTCGTTCCGGCTGTAGTAGTCGTACAGCTGCCGTTCCTGCTCGGGCGACAGGTGGCCGTCCTCGTCGATGTTCGGCGCGTCCTTCACGAACGCCTTCGTGTAGGGAACGGTGATCCCGTTGCCCGACAGGGAAGCATCGGCCAGCGGGATGAACGACTCCTTGGTGCCGAACAGGCCGGTGGTCACCGTGACCCACTCCGGGCGGCCCGTCTGGTCGTCGGCGTAGACCTGGCGGGCGGTACCGATCTTGTCGCCGTCCGAGCCGTACACCTCCTGACCGATCGCGGTGTCGATCTGGTTCTGATCAAGCACTGTGCTGCCTCCTTTGCGATTGCCGAGGAATCGGACCCTCGGTCACGTTCAGCGATACCCGACTGTTTACGATGTAAACGGATCAATCGCGCTGGGCTGATCGGACAGCGTTGGCCTGCCATGCGAAGGGAGCCCGATGACCTCACCCTGGTTGGCGCACGCCGAGCGTGCAGCCTCCGATCCGCTGCGGCCTGGGACCGTGTACGACGTCGTGGTGATCGGTGCCGGACTCACCGGTCTGGTCAGCGCGGTCCTTCTGGCCAGGGCCGGTCGCACGGTCGCAGTGCTGGAACGTCGTCAGGTCGGCGCCGTCACCACCGGCAACACGACTGCCAAGATCAGTTTGCTCCAGGGAACGACGTTCTCCCGACTGCGGCGTTACCACAGTCGCAAGGTCGCGGTCGCCTACCTGAACGCGAATCGCGACGCGTTCGATTGGCTGCTCAGCTACTGTGCCGAGCACGAGGTGCCGGTACAGCGACGTGATGCCTATACCTATGCCACCACCAGGTCGGGCGCATCGTCGGTGCGCAAGGAGTTCGACGCGGCCAGAGGTGCGGGCTTGGACGTGCAGCGAGGGTTGACCGAGGACCTGCCGTTCGACGTGACCGACGCAATCAGGCTGCCCGAGCAGGCGCAGTTCGACCCCATGGTCCTGCTGAGGGTGCTGACCGAGGAGCTGCGGCAAGCCGGTGGCGTGCTGGTGACCGACTGCCCGGTCAGTCGTCTCCGCTCAGGTTCTCCGATCGATCTCGTCACCCCACAGGGCACCGTGAGGGCCGATCAGGTGATCGTCGCGACCGGCGTCCCCTTCACCGACCGGGGCCTGTACTTCGCCAAGGTCACAGCCGAGCGCTCCTACGCTCTCGCCTTCTCCGTCCCGGGGATGATCCCGCGTGGCATGTATCTGTCGGCCGACCAGCCGACCCGATCGCTGCGTACCGCGCCGTACGGCGGCGAGGAGCTGCTGCTCGTCGGTGGCAACGGCCATCCGGTGGGCCGCCATTCGCAGGCACCCTCGGCGTTGGTCCGCGACCTGCGAGAGTGGACGGAACAGCGATTTCCGGGTGCCCAGCAGTGCTTCGTGTGGTCGGCTCAGGACTACTCGTCGCACAACGGGGTGCCGTTCGTCGGCAAGCTCCCGCGGGGGAACGGCAAGGTGTTCGTGGCCACCGGGTACAGCAAGTGGGGCATGACCAACGCCGTCGCGGCGGCGCTACGGCTGTCTGACGAGCTGACCGAAGCCGCACCGCGCGACTGGGCCAGAACCCTCGGCACGCGGGTCACCAAGCCGGCCGCTGTGGGGCGCAGCGCGGGAGCCAATCTGGCTGTCGGCGCCGCCGCGATGCTGGGCTGGACGGGCGCTGAGCTGCGTCCGCTGTCGGAGGAGGATCGCCGACCCGCCGAGGGCCGGGGGGTCGTCGGCCGGATCGGCGCCCGCCCCGTCGCCGTGTCGACGCTCGACGATCGCACGTGCGCCGTCAGCGCGGTGTGCACCCATCTTGGGGGAGTGCTGCGTTACAACGACCTCGAGCGATCGTGGGACTGCCCGCTCCACGGGTCACGCTTCGCGCCCGACGGCACCGTTCTCGAAGGGCCGGCCACCAGGCCGCTCGCCCGGCACCAGCAGGACGACGTCTGAATGATCGACCGGCCAGTCCAGGTGCCGGCGAACTCGACCGGACGGAACCGTCGTCCGACGGCGGCATGGTCACCCGCGCCATCGGGTAACAGCACAGACGTCTGACGAAGTCGCGAACACGTTGAGTACGCGAGTGCCTTCGATCGGATCTTCAGCTATCTCCTCGCAGTGTCGACCCAGCTCGGCTTCGGGAATCGAGCTGTCAACACGCGCAAGAAGAGGTCACGCGCCCCTGAGGACGTGCCCGGAGCAGACGCGGACGTACCCGGAGCAGATGCGGACCGCCCGAGCGAGATCGGCCGGGCCGGCTGGCGGCCTATACCCTGATCAACGTGGTCGTGCAGACGATCATCCAACCCCGCTTCACCGGTGATGCCGTCGGGATCAGTGCGACCGTCGCTTTCGTCTCGCTGATCTTCTGGGCGTACGTGCTCGGCACGCTGGGCGCGCTCCTGGCCATTCCCGCCACCTTGTTCGTCAAATCGCTGCTCCTCGACAACTCGGTGCCCGCGAGCTGGGTGAACGCGTTGATCACCGCTGCACCGTTGAAGGACCGCCCGACCGCCGTTCGTCGGAGCGGAGGAAAGCCGGCCGAGGAGGGCCGCTGAGCGCTTCCTCCGGTGCGCGATCGACGGAGCGGCGAGCTCCGCCGAATCCGTCGTGATCTGCGGAGTCGCCCACGCGTCAGGCCGCCTTGGAGGAGGTCTTCGACGATGTCGCGTCGACGAGCCGACTCAGGGAGGCGAGCTGGCGTGCCGCCCAGATCTCTGTCAGGCCTCGAGTCACGCGACGGGACCTGAGTGACCGCGGGCCCAGCAGTGGCGTCACCGTGAGATGGACCAAGACCCCGCATGCGCCTCGCTCGACCTCCAGGCAACACGACAGCGCACCGACCGGCCCTCGAGCCGACCAGCTCAACGCGGCCACTCCCGATGGGACGCGATGGGAGAACCAGCGCATCGTCTCGTCCGGGAGGACGCCGTCCAGATCGGGGTGCAGCTGCCTGGCACAGCCGGCCAACCGGTCGAGGTCGCAGCGGATCAGTCGATGACGAGTCATGGCTCACCTCGAATAGGTGGAGCGACTCGCTGCTGAATCGACGTTACGGTAGCCGCCCGCGGAGGTCTCAAACACACGGTGAACCGACCAAGCATGAAACGCGGCGCTACAGCTCCGCTCGGTAGCCGGCCCGAAGCTGCGAACTGGTCGGCAACTCCTCAGGCGCGATCGTCAGGTGCGTTTCGGGTCGTTCGGCCCGGGATATGTCAAGCCGACGACAGCGCCGTTCGGAGGAGGTCGACATGCGCTTCGCCCGACGACCGCGCGAGCGACGGCAGGCGGTTTTGATGACAGACCTCGCTGAGGGCGTCCATGGCGTCGAGCATGCCCATACCAACTGCTATCTGGTGGAGGATGCAGAAGGCGTCACCTTGGTCGACGCCTGCTTCCCGTCCACCGCAGCCGCGGTCGTGGAGCTGCTGGCGAGGATCGGTCGCACGCCGCGTGACATCCGGGCCCTGCTGCTGACCCACGGCCACTTCGATCACGTCGGCTTCGCTCGCGGCCTCAAATCCTCGCTCGGCACGCCGGTCTGGGTCCACGGCGCCGACCGGATGCTTGCTGCTCATCCGTACCGTTACCGCCCTGAGCGGAATCGGGTTGCGTTCTCCCTGGGACATGGTCGGTCATGGCCGATCCTCGGACGGATGGTACTGGCTGGTGCGCTCGCCGTTCGCGGTGTCGACGCGGACGACGTCTTCGCCGATGGGGACGTACTACCGGTGCCGGGCCGCCCTCGCGTCATCCACACCCCTGGCCACACGGCCGGTCAGTGCGCGTTGCTGCTGTCCGACCGCGGAGTGCTGCTGAGTGGGGACGCGCTGGTCACCCTCGATCCCTATACGGGTCGTCGGGGCCCACGGTTGGTCGCTCCCGCAGCTACGGCCGACAGCGATCTCGCGTTGGAGTCGCTCGGTCGGCTGGTCGGCTGCGGTGCGCGGATCGTGTTGCCTGGCCACGGAGCGGCGTGGCGAGGTGGGGCGGAAGCTGCTGTCGTCGCCGCTCGGCATGCCGTCGTGGATGCTGTCGATGCCGGACGCTGATCTTCTCGCGCTCCACCGGCTCTTCGACGAAAGTGCCGCGTTCGCCCCGAGGGGACGGAGTCAATCACGCGGTGGCGTCGCGCGATCCCGTCGCCAACTTCGCGACGCTGATCAGGATGAGGGTCAACCCGAGCACCTCACCCGCGACGACCGGGATGGTGGAGCCTGGGTCCTCGCCGAAGATCACCACGCCGAAGCTGATCGCGACCAGCACCTGCGCGATGTTCAGCACCGGGGTGGTCACCGACATCAGGGTTGCCTGGTAGGCGCGCTGGTTGGTGAGGACGGCGCTCACCCCGATCAGCACCAGAGCCCACAGGGGCCAGCTCCAGACGACCTGATGCCAACCCTGCGTGGTCAGTGAAAGGACCAGCTTCACCAAGCCGGCCACCAGTCCGAACAGCAGTCCGGCCGCTGCGGCGAGAAGGAATCCCCGTCGGCGATCGGGTGAGGCGTATCGAGCCGCGACCAGTAGGAGGAGACTGAGGCCAGCAGCGCCGGCGACGAAGATCGGCGCACGACCGGTATGCGTCCCGGCGGTGACGGTGTCTGGCCGCACCACGAGGAGCAACGCGAGACCGGCCCAGGTGAGCAGCAGCCACACCATGGTCGCTCGCCCCGGGCGCCGGTGCTCCATCGCCGCCCGGATCAACACGGTGAACACGATGCCGCTGACGATGATCGGCTGCACGAGTGCCAGATCGCCGTGACCGAGCGCGATGGCGTGTAGTGCGAACGCGAGGGCACTCAACCCGAGCCCGAGCACCCAGGACGGGCGTCGAACCAGGCGCACGAGAAAGGCGGTGCGCGATTCCTTCTCGGGAGAGGATGCAGTGGCCACCCGGTGCTGCATCGCCGACCCACCCGCGAAGCACGCAGCTGAGGCCAACGCTGCCAAGGTCGCGAAGATCACCACGACCCCCTCTCGTCCGTCGGCCGCCAATCCTGCTCGATCTGCCGGGTTGCTGCCATCGACACGCGGTCAGCTGCGCCCCGACCGTCGACGGC
Organism: uncultured Actinomycetota bacterium; assembly: GCA_963797165.1. Classification (GTDB taxonomy): domain Bacteria; phylum Actinomycetota; class Actinomycetes; order Propionibacteriales; family Propionibacteriaceae; genus Microlunatus. The sequence continues at coordinate 1,760,352 of CAWCOM010000001.1, read as the reverse complement.
GTCGGTGCCGCCGCGGTGGCATGGCTGCGGAACGCCCTGGCTGCCGTGGCCGAATCGATCGTCGCCGCCGGGGTTCGACCGGTACAGACCTTGATCAGGTCGGCATTGGCCGATCGGCCTGAGCGGCAGATCGCCGATCTTCATGTGCCGGCGTTGGTCATCGCCGGAGAACATGACGGAGTCGCCTCGCCACCATGGTGCCGACGCCTTGCCGCGACGGCCGACGGCCCCTGCCTGGCACTTCCGGGAGGCCACAACAGCTGCTTCCCGCATGCCGGCCTGGCGGACGCGCACGTCCGGAGGACGATCACTGCGTGGTAGACGCGGTACCGCGGTCCTCTTCGGCGAGTCGGTCGGCGGGAACGTTGTCGGGAGTCTCCGGCACCGCATCCGCACCACCGGCAGCTTCGGTGGGCGTCAGGCTGGACGGACCCTGGGACACCTGCAGGTCCTCTTGCTCGTCGTCGGGAGTCTCGGCTGGTCGCTTGTTGGTCACCACACCTCCATACCCAGGAAGCGGCTGGGTATCGCTCGTGTCGACAAGGGAAGTGTGGTCACGCCCGGTGCGCCGGATAGGCGGCGTCGACGTCAGATGTGCTCGGAGACAAGAAATGCGTCGATCTCGGCGGCAAGGTCGTGGAGTGCTCGGCGGGTGCAGTCCTGCACCACCTGAGCCGGCTCGCCGTCGAACGAGTACTGGCGAGAGCGGCTCCCGTCCGGAGTAGCCACGGCGATGAATACCGTCCCCTGGGGCAACCCCTCCTGCGGGCCCGGACCGCCGACTCCGGTTGTTGCGACCGCGAAGTCAGCGCCGAGCAAACGCGCAACGCCGACCGCCATCTGTTGTGCGCAGTCGGCCGTGATCACCGGACCGGGCGGAACATCCAGTAGATCGAACTTCACCTTCTCGGCGTAGGCGACGACCGCACCGAGGAACCAGTTGCTCGCACCTTCGATCGCACTCAGTTCGGCGCTCACGTTTCCGCCGGTCAGCGACTCGGCGGCTGCAGCGGTGTGGTCGGTGCGGGTCAGCGCGTCGGCGATGCGCTGTTCGGGGTCCGGGATGTCCTGCTCGTCTCCGTCTCGATTCGCGTTCACACTCCGATCATGCCCCGTTCTGCCCGCTGGTAATCGTTCGCCGCTGGTCGGCCGCCCATCAATGCCTGCACGGTCCCGGGTCGTCGACCGGTTGGCGCCGACGGGCGGGTTTGGCGTCGCCACCGATGGGTATCCCATGCCGATACGGCGGCGAGCGCCGTGGTGCCGAGGCCGAGGAGGCTCGAGGTGCGTAGAAATCGGTCGCGGGTCGCGGCGGTGATCGGCGCGGGACCGAACGGATTGGTCGCGGCAAATCTACTGGCCGACGCCGGCTGGGACGTGGTCGTGCTGGAAGCGCAGGATCGACCTGGGGGAGCGGTGGCCAGCGACAACGACGTCGCGCCGGAATTCGTACACGACACCTTCAGCAGCTTCTATCCGCTGGCTGCTGCCTCCGACGTGATCGATCGGCTGCAGCTCGAGCGGTACGGTCTGCGCTGGCGGCATGCGCCCGCGGTGGTCGGCCATCCGCTGCCGAGCGGGGAGTGGGCGCTGCTGCACCGCGACGTCGAGCGCACGGCGGCCGGTCTCGACCGGCTCTGCCGCGGGGACGGCGAAGCCTGGCTCGAGCTGCACCGGACCTGGTCGGTCATCGGGCCGTCGCTGATCTCGGCTCTGCTCACGCCATTCCCTCCGGTGCGAGGCGGACTGGGCCTGCTGGCACGACTGCCGCGGGCCGGCGGGCTGGATCTTGTGCGGGAGCTGATCGAGCCGGCCGCCAGCCTCGTCCAGAACCGGTTCAGGTCCGAAGGTGCTCAGCTCCTGCTGTCCGGCAACGCCATGCACGCCGACATCCCGATGACCGCACCGGGATCGGGCCTCTTCGGCGTCTTGATGGCCATGCTGGGTCAGACGGTCGGCTTCCCGGTGCCAGAGGGAGGTGCCGGCGAGTTCGCCGCCGCCCTCGTGCGGCGGTTCGAGGACAGCGGCGGCACCATCCGGCTGCGCACGCGGGTCGAACGGATCGAGACCGATCGCGGTCGGGTCACCGGTGTGCTGACCGCTGAGGGGGAACGATACGAGGCTGTCGCCGTGGTCGCCGATGTCGCCGCTCCGGCGCTCTACGGCGGTTTGGTGCCCTGGGGCGAGCTCCCGCCTCGCGTGCATCGGCGGATGCTGCGATTCGAGCAGGATCCGTCCACGGTCAAGGTGGACTGGGCCCTCTCGGGTCCGGTGCCCTGGGCGACTGCCCCGGAGGCGGCTCCGGGAACGGTGCACATCGCCGACTCCCTCGACGAGCTGACATCGAGCCAGGACAAGATCCACGCGCACGTGATCCCCGCCGACCCCTTCTTGCTGGTCGGTCAGATGACGACCACCGACCCCGTCCGCTCACCGGCCGGGACGGAGTCGCTGTGGGCCTACACCCACGTCCCACAGGACGTACACGCCGACGAGGCGGAGGAGGTCACCGGCTGCTGGGACGACAGCGAGATCGAGCGGTTCGCCGATCGCATGCAGGCCCGTCTGGAACGCTACGCCCCCGGTTTCGGTTCGCGGGTCCTGCGCCGACGTGTGCTCGGGCCGCACCAGCTTCAGGCCCGGAACGAGAATTTGATCAACGGCGCGCTCAACGGCGGAACGGCCAGCCTGCACCAGCAGTTGATCTTCCGGCCCATCCCCGGCCTGGGACGGGCCGACACTCCCATCCGCGGCCTGTTCCTGGGATCGGCATCGGCCCATCCAGGCGGCGGCGTCCACGGGGCGTGCGGTGCGAACGCCGCTCGAGCTGTGTTGGCCGCCGCGCGCACCGGGCGGCTGTGATGCTCGACCGACAGGCAGGGCGAGCCGCCATCGTCAGCGCGTCGGCTTTCGGGCCTCGATCGACTGGAATCCGCGACCTGCCGACAGTCCATAGACCTTTCCGTCAGAGGATGACGCCATGACGTTTTCTTCGCTGTACGCGCACGGATTCGCAAGGGTCGCCGCGTGCACCGCCGACGTGTACGTCGCCGACCCGCTTCGCAACGCCGAAAGCGTCGTCGAGGTCAGCCGACGGCTGTCCGAGTTCGGAGTTGCGGTGGCGGTCTTTCCCGAGCTTGCGCTCACCGGCTACGCCATCGACGACCTGCTCGGTGCCGATGTCGTGCTGGACGCTGTGCACGAGGGCCTGGAGACGATCGTGCAGGCCAGCACAGAGCTCGTGCCGGTGATCATCGTCGGCGCCCCGTTGCGGCACGGTGCCAGGTTGTTCAACACCGGCGTCGTGATCCACCGCGGCCGCATTCTCGGCGTCGTTCCCAAAGTGCATCTGCCCAACTACCGGGAGTTCTACGAGCGGCGTCAGTTCGCTTCCGGCCGCGGTATCACGGGGCTCGAGATCACCATCGCCGGTCGGCGGGCACCGTTCGGCACCGATTTGCTCTTCGAGGCCACCGACGTCCCCGGCCTCACCATCGGGGTCGAGATCTGCGAGGACATGTTCGTGCCGGTGCCACCCTCCAGTGGGCTCGCGCTGGCCGGGGCTACCGTGCTGGCAAACCTGTCGGGGAGTCCCATCACCATCGGGCGGGCCGACACGCGCAGCGTGTTGTGCCGCACTCAGTCGATGCGCTGCCTTGCCGCATACCTCTACGCGGCGGCGGGGCAGGGCGAGTCGACCACCGACCTGTCCTGGGACGGTCAGACGAGCATCTTCGAGAACGGCAACCAGCTCGGTCAAGGCGCCCGCTTCGAGGAGGAGCCGCAGCTCACCATCGCCGATGTGGACCTCGACCTCCTCCGTCAGGAGCGCGCGCGACAGGGCACGTTCGAGGACAACCGACGGGTGGCCACGCCCGACGCGCGGTACCGCACGGTCGAGTTCAGCCTCGCCCCGCCGGAAGGGGATCTGGGCCTGCTGCGTGTGGTGGAGCGCTTTCCGTTCGTGCCGGCCGATCGGGAGCGGCTGGCCCAGGACTGCTACGAGGCGTACAACATCCAGGTCGACGGGCTGGCTCAGCGGCTGCGCGCGATCAGCACCAACAAGGTCGTCATCGGAGTGTCCGGCGGCCTGGACTCGACCCATGCGCTGATCGTCGCCGCTCGGGCCATGGATCTGCTGGGCCTGCCGCGGACCAACATCCTCGGCTACACGATGCCCGGCTTCGCCACCGGCGACGTCACCAAGAGCAACGCCTGGAAGCTGATGGAGGCGCTCGGCATCAGCGCGGCGGAGCTCGACATCCGGCCGACGGCGCGGCAGATGCTCGAGGGTCTTGATCATCCGTTCGCCAGGGGTGAGGAGGTCTACGACGTCACGTTCGAGAATGTCCAGGCAGGACTGCGAACGGACTACCTGTTCCGGCTGGCGAACTACCATCAGGCGATCGTGCTCGGCACCGGCGACCTGTCCGAGCTCGCGCTGGGCTGGAGCACCTACGGCGTCGGTGACCAGATGTCTCACTACAACGTGAACGCCGGTGTCCCCAAGACGCTGATCCAGCACCTCATCCGGTGGGTCGCCGGCCTGGAGGACTTCTCCAACCGCGTCGACGACATCCTGCTGGACATTCTCGGCACCGAGATCTCACCCGAACTCATCCCGGTCAAGGAAGGGGAGGCGCCGCAGAGCACCGAGAAGTCGATCGGTCCCTACGAGTTGCAGGACTTCAACCTGTTCTACACATTGCGATACGGCTTTCGGCCTTCGAAAATCGCCTTCCTCGCGATGCACGCGTGGGGTGACGTCGATCGCGGCGCCTGGCCGCCCAACTTCCCCGCCGAGCGGCGACGTGCCTACGACGTGCCGGCGATCCGGCAGTGGTTGACGGTCTTCGTCCGACGGTTCTTCGGGTTCGCGCAGTTCAAGCGATCGGCCATGCCGAACGGTCCGAAGGTCTCGCACGGCGGGTCATTGAGCCCGCGCGGGGACTGGCGAGCGCCGTCGGACGGCAACGCCGCCGTCTGGCTCGCCGACATCGAACGCCACATACCGGCTGAGTGATGACGTCATTCCCATCGCCGAACGATTGCGCGTCGCGTCATCGTCGGCCATCGGAGGACTCGCGCGCACCGTCGTCAGGCAGCGAGTCCGCCTTGACGGCGCCACGCTGGCCCAATGGCTGCTCCGGGCCGCGCGTGCTGTCGCGGACCGTCTGCTGCTCGGACTCGGCATTGATCTCGGCGCCGAGCAGGATGGCGTAGGACGTGATCCACAACCAGAGCAGCATGACGACGATGCCGGCGACCGCACCGTAGGTCTTCGCGTAATTACCGAACGTCGCGACGTAGAAGGAGAACCCGAGCGAAGCGATCAGCCAGAGCACGGTGGCGATCACGGCGCCGACGGACACCCACCGGATCTTCGGCGCGTCCCGGTCGGGCCCGATGCGATACAGCACCGCCAGCGCGACGGTGACCATTGCGGCGATCAGCAGCCAACGGACGAGCTCGAGCAGCCACCGCAGCGGTCCGGTCAGGCCCCATTGGCCGGCGAGTGCCGGCAGCACGGCGACCAGGCTGAAGACGACCGCCATGAACACGATCGCACCGAGGGTGACGAGCAGCGCGAGACCGCGCTTGGCGAGGAACGACCGCTCCTCGTCCTCGTCGTAGGCGGTGGTGATTGCGGTCAGCAGCTGACCGACCCCGCCCGATGCCGACCACAACGCGATGACGATCGCGATGATCGCCCCGATCGTCAGGCTCGCTTGGCGAGAGCCGAGCATGCGCAGTTGTTCGACGATGAGGTCCCGGGCATCGGCCGGCAGTCCGGCAAGTGCGGTGGATGCCTGGTCCGCGATTCGCGAGGGGTCGGCAAACAGGCCGTACAGCGACACGGCGGCCACCATCGCGGGGAAGATCGCCAGGAACCCGTAGTAGGCGAGGCCTGCCGCCAGCAGTGGCACCTGATCGGCCTTCGCCTCGGCCCAGCCGCGCTTGGCGATCTGGATCCAGCCGGCCCGGCCGATCTCGCTCGGGCGGTCCGCATCTGCTCCGGGTACGTCCGCGTCTGCTCCGGGCACGTCCTCAGGGGCGCGTGACCTCTTCTTGCGCGTGTTGACAGCTCGATTCATCCACCGTCTCCGATTGCGTGAGTTCGGCGGCCCGGCTTCTCGAACCACTCAGAGCGTACAACGTAAACGACCATCACGGCACAATTCAAAGGTCAGCTGAGAGCGGCATCCACTCCGACGATGACCACCCCTGGTGTTGTTCATAGATCGGAGATGAGTGAGGTCGTGCGATTCAGCGCGAGCGCGACGGCATCGACACTCAGGCCGTCGTCCGCCGCGCTGGCTCGGAGTCGGCGCTGATGGTCGACATCGTGACCGGTGATGGTCGGTGGCGCTACTTGGAGTCGGTGCCGCCCGGAACTCTCCTCACCGACGCCGACGTCCGCTCGGCGGGCGAGCTGTTGCGCGGGGCGAGCACCGTGGTCTTGCAGCTCCAGCAGCCCGCCACCGCGGTGCTGGCCGCGCTGGACCTGGTAACACCGCAGTGCCGTCTGATTCTGGATGGTGTGCCCGCTGCAGATGACCGATCCCGGCGCCGGCTGCTCGAAGCGGCCACAGTGCTTCGCTGCGACGCGCACGAGGCCGAGTTGATTGCGAAGCGCGGGATATCGGATCAAGACGTCGCCCGTAGCGTCGCCCGCGACTTCTTGGAGGCCGGTCCAGCCATGGTCGTGCTCGCGGTCGGCGAAGAGGGCAATCTGGCGGTCTGGTCGGACGGTGAGGTGATGGTGCCGCTGATCGACGCGTCCGAGGTGGTGGACACTACCGGCGGCGGTGACGCGTTCGTCGCTGCCTTGTCGTGGTCGCTGGCCGGTGGGGCAGATCCGGAGCACGCAGTGCAGCTGGCCACGGCCGCGGCCGGCCTGACCGTCGGGCATGCCGGCGGCCGACCAGAGCTCAGCGCGACGGCCGTCGAGCGGCTCGCAGCCCGGAGCTCGAGTGGTGGAGAACGGGCTCGATGAGCTCCGACTGGCGGCTCCGGGTCGAGCCATGGCAGCTGCGAGAGGTTGGCGTCGACCTCACTCGACTCGGTCGCACCGAATCGCTCTTCGCGCTGTCCAACGGCCATCTGGGCGTCCGAGGCAACCTCGACGAGGGCGAACCGGGCGATCTGCCGGGCAGCTATCTCAACGGGTTGTACGAGGCATATCCGCTCAGCTACGCCGAGACCGCGTTCGGCGATCCCGACTGTGGCGAGCTGATGATCAACGCAACGAACGGCAAGTTGATCAGACTGCTCGTCGACGACGAGCCGTTCGATGTCCGAACGGGACAGCTCCTGAGCTCCGAGCGCACCCTGGACTTCCGCGCCGGTACGCTGCGGCGTTCGCTGCGCTGGCGCTCCCCGGCCGGTCAGGTCGTCTCGATCGTCTCCACCCGGTTGGTCTCGTTCACCCAGCGCTCTGTGCTGGCGATCGACTACGTCGTCGAGGCGATGGAGCGCGACGTCCGTCTGCTGCTGCAGAGCGAGCTGCTGGCCAACGAAGAGGTCGACGAGCCGTCCGGGAACGAGGCGCTCCGCGGGGTAGTTGCCCAGCCGCTGTCGGCCGAGGACCAGCACGTCACCGGGGACCGTGCGTTTCTCGTCCATCGCACCGCCGACAGCGGGCTGAGGCTCGCTGCTGCGGTCGAGCACCGCGTCGATGGTGCGTTCGAGGTGGAGACGTCGGTCGAACCGGACTGCGCGCGAACCACGGTGACCGCCGTCCTGCGTCCGGATGAGCGGCTCAGACTGACCAAGTTCATCTGCTACGAGTGGTCGCCGAGCTCCTCCGTTGCCGCCCTGCGGGACCAGACGGATGCCGGCTTGTCACGGGCGCTCGCCAGCGGCTGGGATGGGTTGGTCGCCGAGCAACGCCGTTTTCTCGATGACTTCTGGAACTGCGCCGACGTGCGGGTCGAGGGCGATCCGGAGGTGCAGCAGGGTGTTCGTTTCGGCCTGTTCCACCTGCTGCAGGCCAGTGCTCGGGCAGAGGGCCACCCGATTCCGGCGAAGGGACTGACCGGATCCGGCTACCTCGGGCACGCGTTCTGGGAGACCGAGATGTTCGTTCTGCCGGTCCTCACTGCCTTGATGCCGTCGGCCGCGGCCGACGCCCTGGCCTGGCGCCACTCGACGCTTCCCCTGGCACGGGCCCGAGCGACTCAGCTCGGCTATCACGGTGCCACACTGCCTTGGCGCACTATCAGCGGCCGTGAGTGTGGCGCGTACTGGCCCGCCGGCACGGCAGCCTTCCACGTCAACGCCGATGTGGCGGCGGCGGCGTCGGCGTATGTGCGCTGGACAGCAGACCAGGACTTCGAGCGCACGTACGGCATCGACCTGCTGGTGGAGACTGCCCGGTTGTGGATGTCGCTGGGTTATCTGGGCAGTGACGGACGATTCCACATCGACGGCGTCACGGGACCGGACGAGTACAGCGCGCTGGTCGATGACAACACCTACACGAACGTGATGGCTGCCCACAATCTGTCGGAGGCTGCGCGGGTGGTTCGCCGGTGGCCGGCGGACGCTGCTCGCTGCAACGTCAGCGAGTCCGAGATCATGAGCTGGTCGAGTGCGGCGAAGACGATGGCGATCCCGTACGACGAAGCGCTCTCAATGCCGCAACAGTTCCGCGACTCGACGAAAAGACAGTGCTGGGACTTCGAGGCCACGGCCGAGATCGGCGGTTATCCGTTGCAGAAGCACTACCCCTACGTCGAGATCTACCGCAAGCAGGTGGTCAAGCAATCCGATCTGATGCTGGCCATGCACTGGCAAGGCGACCGTTTTCCGACCGAGCAGCGGTCGCGCGCGTTCTCCCACTACGAGAAGATCACCGTTCGCGACTCGTCGTTGTCCGCCTCGACGCAGGCTGTACTGGCCGCCGACCTGGGTCATCTCGACCTGGCCCACGCATACGTCCGTGAGGCGGCCCTGATGGACCTCGACGACCTCGAGCACGACACCGACGACGGGTTGCACATGGCCTCGTTGGCAGGGGGATGGATCGGACTCGTCTGCGGATTCGGCGGCTTACGAGACCACGGCGGTCAGCTCCGAATGGCACCGCGACTGCCGCGCACCATCAGCCGGCTGGAGTTCGCCGTGCGGTGGCGCGGACGCACCATCCGGGTCGCCATCTCAGCAGCCGAGGTGGAGTACCGACTGATGGGATCGGATCCGAAGTGCGGGAGGGCCCCCGACGCGCCCGACAGCGCTGTCGAGCTGGTGCACTGCGGCCGATCGGTCGCTCTCTACCCGGACTGCCCGGTCCGGATGGATCTGCCCGAGTATCTGCCGGCTACCGAAGCGCCGCAGCAACCCGCGGGCCGGAGTCCTCGTGCCGGGTCCTCGCAACACCGGACTTCTGGCGATGCATTCGGCACCGATTGAGTCTCATCGACGGTCTGGGGCTGCTCTTGCGCGATAGACCTGTGTCACTCCTCCGATCCCGTGCTGTCATGAGCGGCGCCCACCGGCTTTGACTCCGGAGATCCGCGTTGGCGCAGATAGATGGCGAAGACCGCCATGGCTGCCACGGCAAGGAACTCCGACTGCCAGTTCTGTAGGGTTCTGCTCCAGAAATCCGAGGACGTCACGTAGCCGAACCAGCTGACCGGGTCCTCCAGCTGGCCGAGCTGCTGTTCGTTGTACGCCGCTCGGCCGGCGATGGACTGGGCCAGCCACGACGCCACGAAGATCACTGCCATCAACAGCGTGAGCGAGCGCGAGTACAAGCTGAGCCGCCAGCCGCGGGTCTTGGCCCACGACGGTGAGTCAGGTCTGGAGTGCTCGGCGACCTTCTGATCCGCGTCGGACTCCAGGCCGCCTTTTCCCGGTTTCTTCGACTCACTCGAGCCGCGTTGCACCAGGTACACAGTGGCCAAGATGTACAACGTGAACTGAAGGAACTCCGACTGCCAGTTCTCGGCAACATCCACGGCGAAGTCCGAGCTGGTCAGGTACAGGCCGTAGCTCACGGTCTCCAACCCGGCGGTGGTCTGCTGCGAGTTGTACTCCGCCAACCCCGCCACCGACTGCCCGGCGAGCGCCAGCAGCAGGATGGCGACGAAGAACAAGCTCAAGCTGTTCTCGCTCAGGAAGCGTTTCACCGTTGCAGCAGTCCGATCACGATCATGTATGCGAGACCGAGCACGATGAACGTCAATACGCCGATGAACATGATCCGCATGATCAGCCACCGATCGTGCAGTCGTACGGGCGGTCCGTGCCCTGAGGCGTGCACCCAGCGCCGATCACCCGCCACCCATTGGTGAAGCGTGACAAGAACACCGCGCCCGAGCCCACTTGCACGCCGGCGTTGCGTCCCCACACCTCGGTGCTGCCGATCGAAGCGGTCGGCAGTCGCAGCGTCGGCAGCGCTTCGACACAGGTGCGCGCCGACGCCGCCTCCAGCCCTCGCCGAGCATGCTCGGACAGCAGATCGCAGGCGCCCGTCCAATCCGCTGCACCGACGCTGTCCTGGAAGTCGGCGGCGGTCCGGCGGGCCTCATCCGCTCCGACAGGCGCGCATCCGAACGTCACCAGGATGCACGTGATCACCAGTCCCCAGTGCCACCGCCGCATACAAGCTCTGTACCCAACGTTGCTCGCTTTACGCCGACCAGAATCTCCGCCCGTCCGGCGGTCGACTCAATCGGCGTCGCCCGAGTCGTCATCTCGATCGGTGAGTGATCGCACTGCGGAGGATCGGTTCAGTCGCCGGCCTCTTCCTGCAGCCAGCCGAGCACATCCTCCAGGGTGGGCCCGACAGTGGTTCGAGTCATGGCGCCGTGAGATCGGGCATCGCGCGTGGCGGCATCGACGATCAGGCGGCTGAGATGTCGGAGCTTGTGGTTGCTGTGAGAGGACCAGCGGCGCAGCAGGGCGAACGCGGTGGGACCGTCGATGTGGTACCGGAGCATCAAGATCCCTTTGGGCTGCTCGATGATCGGCAACGTGTCGAGCCGAGCACGGAGGTGATGGTTCTCCTCGATCAGCTCGGCGACGTCTGGAGCGTCAGCGTCGGTGGCGGTGTCGAGGTGGAACGGGCGGATGCTGTCCGGAAGCAGGAAGTCGGCGTCGCTGTCCGCAGCGACGATGAAGCGCGCGCCGAGCGCCCGGTCGGAGGTCGTTGTCAAGGCGCAGCCCTCGGTTCGGAGCCGGTGGCGCACGAAACAGCGTTGGCTGTGTCCCCAACCAGCTTCACCGTACTCGGCGGTGCAAGCCGGATCCAACAGAGGCAGGAACCAGCCGAGCCGCGTTCCATGCCTTCGACGCCGCTCCGTGTTTCGTAGCCGGAGCACCCGGATAACGGGCTGCCATGCACACCGATCTGGGCGCGCGAGTGTCGCTGGTCCTGCTGACGTACAACTGCGCCCACCGCATCGCCGGCATCCTCGACCAGCTGTCCGGGCTCGAGATTCCGATCATCGCGGTCGACAATGGCTCGACCGACGCAACTGTTCAGGCGTTGAGGGAGCGGAAGTCGCTCGAGGTGGTCTCGCTACCCACCAACATCGGCGCGGCAGCACGCAACCAGGGGGTGCTGCGGGCCGGAACCCCCTATGTGGCGATGTGTGACGACGACGGCTGGTACGAGGCCGACGGCCTGCGGATCGCTGCCGATCTCCTGGACCGGTTCCCCGAGCTGGCGCTGGTCAATGCTCGCATTGTCGTCGGTGAGAATGAGCGCCTGGACCCGATATCGGCCGAGATGGCTGCCAGTCCGCTGCCGGAGACGGCTGGCATCCCGGGTCAAGTGCTGTTGGGTTTCATGGCTGGAGCCGTCGTCGTGCGCCGGAGCGCCTATCTGCAGGTGGGCGGTTACGATCCCCGCTTCTTCATCGGCGGAGAGGAGGAGACGCTGAGCTTCAGGCTGGCGAAGGAAGGCTGGCAGATGCGCTACCGCGATGACGTCGTGGTTCATCACCTGCCGAGCGTTGCCAATGTCGTCAAGCTGAGACCGTACGGTCTGCGCAACACGTTGTGGAACGCATGGCTGCATCGCCGGTGGCTCAGTGCATTGCGCTGGACCGTGTTCAGCCTCGCAGATCGGCCGAAGAACGTGAGCTGGCTGCGTGGCGTCGGTATGGCGCTGCGGGGGCTGCCGTGGGTTCTGCGTGAGCGGCAGCCGATGGAGCCGGGTCTGGATGACCAGCTCCAGCTGTTGGACCGCCGGCGCTTCGCGGAACGGCGATCGCTGTTCACTCGGCACGACTGGGAGCCGCCGAAGACCACGGTTCCGGCGGCTTTCGGCGACCATGCCGAGCAGCACGAGCAGCAAGGAATGGTGGGCTGATGACTCGGTGCCTGCCGATTGCGGTTGTCCAGGCGGAACCGGTTGCGGTCGACGGTGCCGTCGACGTTTTCGCCCGCCATGTCACAGGTGTTGCGGCTGACTTCCCGCAGGCGGAGCTGCTGATCTATCCCGAGCTCTATCTCTGCGGCCTCAACGGCCGAGCCGAGGAACGCGACGCTCAGATGAACGAGGTGGCGGAACCTCTCGACGGCCCGCGGCTGCGGCGACTTCGAGAGATCGCCGGTGATCTGGGCCGCTGGATCCTTCCCGGCACGGTGTACGAGCGATCGGCGGAGGGTGACCTCTACAACACCACGGTGTTGCTGTCCCCGCAGGGAACAGTCGCTGCCAGTTATCGGAAGATGTTCCCGTGGCGGCCGTACGAGGTGTGCCGGCCCGGCGATCGGTTCGTCACGGTCGAGATTCCCGATCGAGGCCGCATCGGCCTTTCGATCTGCTACGACACCTGGTTTCCGGAGGTGGCCCGCCACCTGGCTTGGATGGGTGCGGAGGTGATCGTGGTGCCGACGTTGACCCCGACCAGCGACCGTCCGCAGGAGCTGGTGCTGACCCAGGCCAATGCCATCGCCAATCAGGTCTTCGTGGTGAGCGTGAACGGTGCCGCTCCGTACGGCACCGGCCGCAGCCTCATCGTCGACCCGGAGGGTCTCGTCCGACACCAGGCCGGCGAGGGCGCCACGGTGATCAGCGACGTGCTCGACCTCGATGCCGTGACCCGGGTGCGTCGCTACGGCACCAGCGGCCTCAACCGGATGTGGCAACAGTTCGGCGACGGTGACCGGGCTCTGGAGCTGCCGCTCTACCAGGGACGGATCGATACCGCTACCTGGTGCGCTGGACCGGGGAGCCGGGTCGGGCGTGGAGTCGCTACCTCAGAGTGAGGGCACGACCCAGCCCGACGCCGACGGCGCCGGTTCTCGGGAAGACAGGCGACGGTTGTCAGGAAGAAAATGGGTAGTGGTCGGCTATGAATCAAGACGCGACACCGGTGCTGGATGCCATCGAGGAGCTTCGGCGGAAGGGTTTGTACTCGTTCTCGTTGCCGGGGCACCGACTCGGCCTCGGAATAGACGACCGCACCGCCGCCGTGCTGTCGCGAGAGACCTTCGCCGCAGATGTGATGTTGGCCAAGTCCTCAGTTCCGGAGGCCGAGGAGTTGTACGCCGATGCGGTCGGCGCCAAGCACGCCGTCTTCACGACCTGCGGATCGAGCATCTCCATCCACACGGCCGTGCTGACGATCATCGGCCCCGGCCAGAAGGTGCTGGTCGACCGGAACGTCCACAAGTCGGTGGTGGCCTCGTTGATCCTGGCCGGTGCCGATCCGATATGGCTACGGCCGTGCTGGGATCACCGACGCCAGATTGCGCATCCGGCGACCGCCGACTCGGTCCGGGAGGCGCTTGATGGCCATCGCGATGTGGCGGCAGTCATCATGATCACCCCGACCGAGTACGGCACGGGTGCCGATGTCGCGAGCCGTGGCGGAGCTCTGCCACGGCCGCGGCATCCCGTTGCTGGTGGATGAGGCGTGGGGTGGCCACTTCGGGTTCCATCCCGACCCGCCGACGGCCGCCGTGCAGGCAGGTGCCGATCTGGCAGTGCAGAGTCTCCACAAAGCCGACGGTGGCTTGTGTCAGTCATCGATGATTCTGCTCGGTGGCGATCTGGTCGATCCGGTCGATCTGCGGCTACGGCTCGATCTGATCACTACCACCAGCCCCTCGCCGTTGATGTATTCCTCGATCGACGGTTGGCGACGACATCTGGCGTTGAACGGGAAGGAGCTGATCGACGGCGCGCTGGATCGGGCGTCCCGGATCCGCGACCGGCTGCAGCATGTCGCTGGCCTGGAGGTGATCGACTCGACGATCCACGACACCGAGGGTGTGGCGGAGTGGGACCCGCTCAAGCTGTCGGTGGATGTGTCTGCGCTGGGCATCTCGGGCTACCAGGCCAAGGACTGGCTGCGCGAGACCCATCAGATCGCCGCGCAGTTGGGTGACGCGCGACGGTTGGTGTTCTCCCTCACCTATGCCGACGATGACGCCGCGGTCGACCGATTGGCCGACATAGTGGAGCGGTTGGCAGCCGACCCGCCCGAGCCTGACCGGCCGGCCCCTACGGTTCCGCCGTTGGAAGAGCTGAACCTGGATCAGGTGATGTCGCCCCGCGAGGCCTACTTCGCCAAGACCGAACAGGTTGCCGATCCCGTTGGCCGCATCTCGGCCGAGATGATCAGCCCGTACCCGCCGGGGGTGCCTGCCATCCTGCCGGGGGAAAAGTTCAACAAGGCCGTTGTCGACTACCTGCGTGCCGGCCAGCAGGCGGGCATGACCATCCCGGACGCGTCGGACCCCGAGTTGAACACCTTCCGGATCGTCGCCCAGGCCAGCCAGGCCGGCTAGGCAACGGCGGGGAATCCGCGGGCCGTTCCTGCGCGAGAACGGCGCCCAGACACACATCCTTGCCGGAGGTCGGGCTGCAGACTGCCGACACCGGACGAGCTTAGATCATCGGCGTTGGGCGTCGCGCCCGGCGCAAATAGATCAGTTGTTCGCGTTCAGTTCCGGGTACGCACCAGGAGTCGGTCTGCAGTGAAGGAGATCCAGAGGTGCCCAAGGAATCCTCGGTGGCGATGGCGCAGGGCGTGGCGAATCTTGTCGGCGGTCTGTGGCCACTGCTGCATATGCGAAGTTTCGAAGCGGTGTTCGGGCCCAAGGTCGACCGTTGGCTGGTCGAGACAGTGAGTGGCCTGCTTGTGGTCAACGGTCTGACCCAGTTGTCTAGTCGCCGTTCGGTCGAGGCGCTACTGGTGGCCCGTCGCCTCGGCATCGGAACGGCGGTCGTGCTTGCGGCGATTGATCTGGTGTATGTGCCGACACGACGGATCTCGCCGACGTACCTGATGGATGCGGCCGCCGAGCTCGGTTGGATCGTTGCCTGGTCCAAAGCCCACCGCTCGAGCTGATCACCGTGTTCCGACCCGAGATCGCATTCGGCGATGTTGTGCCTTCGATGCGGAGGTTGTTGAGCCGTGCACGAACGACCTTCGCTACCGTGATCTGGGGAGTGTCAAGCTGACCGAGTCCGCTGCGTTCTGGCTGGCCGGTTATGGGGTGGTGTCGGCAGTCAACGTCACGTCGGAACTGTTCGAGCTGCACCGGCTGTCTTCGGTGAGTCTGTTCCTGGCCATGCCGAGTCTGGTTGCGACGGTGCTGGCCGATGAGTCGCTGCAGGACTCGTCGTGGTTGGTCGTGGCTGCCCTGCTGTACTCGTGGCTGGGGGACTGGGTCGGTGATCTGGGTACGACGGTGGTTGTCAAGCTCGTCTTCTTCTTGGCCGCACACATCTGCTACGTGGCTGCGTTCTGGCCATACCGAGCCGGCAGCATCCTCGAGCGATGGGAATGGTGCGTGATCTTTGCACTTGTGGTCGGCGCATCGGTGGCCTGGGTTGCGATGCGCGCCGGAACGATGTCGCCGGCGGTCCTCGTCTACGGCTGCTCGGTCGGCCTGATGGCTGGTCTCGCTACCGGTGTGCATCCGCTGACCGCCGCCGGCGCGGCCAGTTTCCTCGTCTCTGATTTTCTCATCGCGCTGACCACGTTCGTCCTGCCGACTCGGTCACGCTGGGCCGGTGGCATCATCAAGGCGAGCTACCTGACGGGCCAGTCGTTGATCGTGTTCGGGACACGCGCCCGACGCGTCAATGCTTCGTTGAACGGCGCTAAGACCTCAGGGCGCCGGGCCGGCCCTGTAGGCGGTGAGACGAGTGAATGTGGACGTCGGGCTAGCGGCACGCTCGCGTCGCGCTGTTCAGTTTCCCACGCCTGTCGATGGCGGCCACTTCCTCGTCGGTCAGCTGGATCTCTGCACCGGCGGCGTTGGCCTTGATCCGCTCCCGATGCACCGACTTGGGGATCACGACGAAGCCGTGGGCCACATGCCACGCCACGATGACCTGGGCGGTCGTGGCGTCGTGGGCTTCGGCGATCCGGACCAGGGTCGGGTCGTCGAGGTTGCTGGCTCTGAACGGGCTGTAGCCCTCGAGGACAACGCCGCGTTCGGCCAGCCCAGCGGCGATGGAGGCGTCGTAGATACCGGGACTCCAACGGATCTGGTTGACCACCGGGCTGACACCGGTCGCGGCGGTGAGCTCGTCGATCTGAGCCAGCGAGTAGTTACTGACTCCGATGTTGGTGGCCAAGCCGTCCTGCTGAGCTTTGATGACCTCAGTCCACACCTCGGGAGAGGCCTGCTTGTTCGGCGGCCAGTGCACCAGCCACAGGTCGACATGATCGACGCCCAGGTTGGTCAAGCTTTCCTCGATGGTCTGGCGCTCCCGCCCAGCGTGTTCGGGCGGGAGCTTGGTGGTGATGAAGATGGCATCGCGGTCCACCCCGGAGTCGGCTAGCGCCGAACCGATCCCGGACTCATTGCCATAGCCGGTGGCGGTGTCGATGTGACGGTAACCGAGCTCCAACGCCGTGGCGGTGGCCTGCGGTGCGTCCTCGTTTTCGATCTGCCACGTCCCGAAGCCGAGTGAGGGCATCCGGTGCTGGCCGAGAGGGACCGAAGGGTCGGTGTAGTCGATGGAAGTCATGCCTCCATCCAACTCAACTGGTTCCGATCTCTACCGTCGGGGTCTGTCCGTCAACCTCGAGTTGACGGCGTGGTTCGGAGTGACTCGATCAGGATGTCGGTGTCCAGGTGGCTCGTTCTCGGTGGGCGAACTCGGTGAAGTCGATCGGCTCCCGACCAAGGACGCGGCGGACGTCGTCGGTCAGTCCGGCGGCCAGGCCCAGCCGGGCCGTGGTGTAGATCGCGGTGGTCACCGCCACCATCGGCCACGGCATTTCCAGCTGCCGGCGGGCATGACGGACATACCGCACAACTCCGGGACGGCCGTACCGGATGGGGCCGCCCCAGTTCGTTGCTCAGGATCGTGGCGACCTCGGCATAGCTCAGCGCACGGGGACCGGTGACCGTCCACGCCTTGCCCGCATGGTCCGCCCGATCCAACAGCGCTGTCGCCGCCACCGCTGCCACATCCTCGGCATCGACGAAGGCGGCCGCGTTCGAGGAGCGGCTCCGCACGGGAGAGGGGCTCGATCAACATGAGCACAACGCCGCACTGGCACCCGTCGAAATCCTTGCTCTCTTTAGAGTTCTTTGCTCCCTGTGCAAAGGGAGCAAGGACGCGCAAAGGGAGCAAAGATCTGCGAAGAGGTGCGCGGATCGGGCCGGGCCGGCGCTGCGGCGCTTAGCCGGCGGCCAACGAGGCGCACGGGCGCCTTGGCTACTGCACAGACGAGTCCCGATGGCTGACCTCGTAAAGAAAACGTCAGGACGCGTCAGGACCGCATCAAAACCGGGCAGCGGGGGCAACGGCGGGCTTTTGATAGAGCCATGTCCACCGATCGATTCGTGCTGAACCATCGCACGCTGGTCCTCTGCCTCGCTGTCCTTGCGCCGGCAGCGATGTCGGTCTTGTTGAGTGTCACTTCGCCCTTGGTCGCGAACACGAGCGCCGCCCTGGTTCTGGTGCTCCTGGTCGTCGGTGCGGCCTCGACGGGGCTGCGGGCGGCGGGGCTGCTCGCCGCGCTGTCCGCGGCTGCGAGCTTCGACTACTTCCTGACGGCGCCGTACTACACGCTCCGGATCTTGGATCGCGCCGACATCGAGACGGCCGTGCTGCTGCTTGCCGTCGGGGTGGCCGTTACCGAGCTTGCCTTGTGGGGCCGTCGTCAGCAGGGCCGGGCCAGCGAGCAGAGCGGCTTCCTGGACGGTGTGCTCGAGGCTGCTCAGGAGGTCGGCGGCGGCTCGGCGACCCCGGCAACCGTGGTCGAGCACATCGAGCACCAGCTGGTCCGGATTCTCGATCTCGATGCCGCTCACTTCTACCGGGTCGCGGCGTCGGATCTGCCGCGGCTGGAACCCGATGGTCGCCTCGTCGAGGCAGGTCGTGTCGTCGATGTTCATCGTGACGGGCTACCCACCGACACCGAGATCATCCTGCCGGTGCGGGTCGGTGGTCGACATCTCGGGGAGTTCCGGCTCACTGCCGCCACGCATATTGCCCGACCGAGCGTGGACCGGCGCCGGGTCGCCGCGCTTCTTGCCGATCAGGCCGGTATCGCACTCGACTCCAGCGACCGAATCAACCGTGACGGGTCACTGAGCCGATGACGATGCTCGCGATTGTCCTGCTCGTTCTTGCCGCCGCCGTGGTGGCCTACCTGGTCGGCTCGCTGATCTTCCCGGAGCGTTTCTGATGCCGTCGACCATCTTCCCCTTGATGTCCGACCCGACGGCCGGACTGCTGAGCATCGCCGCACTGCTGGGCATGCTCGCCCTGGCGTACGTGCCGCTCGGCGACTACATGGCGGCGGTACTCACCCCGACCAGGCACACCCCGGTCGAGCGCGGCCTGTACCGCGCCATGGGCGTCGACCCGGAAGGCCGGCAGAGTGGCCGCAGCTACACGATCGCGGTACTGGCGTTCTCCTGCATCTCGATCGTGGTGCTCGGTGCGATTCTGATCGGTCAGGCTCTGCTCCCGTACAGCCGAGGCATGGCCGGCATGTCGTTGCCGATGGCGCTCAACACCGCCATCTCGTTCGTGACCAACACGAACTGGCAGTCGTATGCGGGCGAGTCCACTCTCGGCTACACCGCCCAGATGGCCGGCCTGGCCGTGCAGAACTTCGCCTCGGCCGCCGTCGGGATCGCCGTCGCCGCGGCCTTGATCCGGGGCTTTCTCGCCCGTCAGACCGACGAGGTCGGCAACTTCTGGGTGGACCTGGTCCGGGTCAACCTGCGGCTGCTGCTGCCCCTGGCGACAATCCTCGCGGTCGTGCTGATCGGCAGCGGCGTGATCCAGAACTTCGTCGCCGACCACACCATCACCACCATCGCGGGTGGCAGCCAGACGCTTCCTGGGGGCCCGGTGGCCAGCCAGGAGGCGATCAAGGAGCTCGGCACCAACGGAGGCGGCTTCTTCAACGCCAACTCGGCCCACCCGTACGAGAACCCGAACGCATGGTCGAACCTGCTGGAGATCTTCGCCTTGCTGCTCATCCCCGTCTGCCTGACTCGCACAGCCGGCACGATGCTTCGCAATCGTCGCCAAGGCACCGCCTTGCTGGCCGCGATGGCTGTCTTGTGGGGGATTGCCCTCGCTGTGACCACTTGGGCGGAGACGGCCGCCAACGGCGCGGCGACCGCCGCCGCAGGAGCGGCGATGGAGGGCAAGGAAACCCGGCTCGGAATCTGGGCCAGCGCCCTGTTCGCCACCAGCACCACCGGCACCTCCACGGGCGCGGTGAACAGCATGCACGATTCCATGACCGCGGCCGGCGGGGGAGTGGTGCTGTTCAACATGCTGCTCGGCGAGGTGTCGCCCGGCGGCACCGGCTCCGGTCTGTACGGCATCCTGATCGCCGCGATCGTCGCCGTCTTCGTCGCCGGCCTGATGGTCGGCCGCACCCCGGAGTTCTTGGGTAAGAAGATCGGCCACCAGGAGATGACCTACGTCGCCTTGTACGTCTTGACGACACCGGCGGTGGTGCTGGTCGGGCTGGGTGTGGCGATCGCGCTGCCGCAGACGACGTCGGCGATGGCCAACCCGGGGGGCCACGGCTTCTCGGAAGTGCTGTACGCCTTCGCATCCGCAGGCAACAACAACGGCAGCGCATTCGGCGGCTTGACCGTCACCTCGACGTTTTTCCAACTCAGCCTGGCTGCGGTGATGTTGATCGGTCGACTGGCACCGATCGTGCTGGTGCTGGGTCTGGCCGGACGTCTGGCCCGTAGCCGGACCGTACCGCTCACCGCCGGGACACTGCCCACCGCCACCCCCTTGTTCGTCACCTTGTTGATCGGCGTGATCGTGCTCGTCGGTGGCCTCACCTTCTTCCCGGCTCTCGCGCTCGGGCCCGTCGCGGAGGCGCTGTCATGAGCGTGCTGACGCCGACGACGACCGAACGCGAGAAGTCGACCCGACCCGCCCGTCACGATCGGGTTGCCCCGCCGAGCTCGTTGAGCGTCGCGCAGCTCCGCGGCGCGCTGCCCGGCGCGTTCGGTAAACTCAGCCCGCGTCACTTGTGGCGGAGCCCGGTGATGTTTCTCGTCTGGATCTGCTCGATCCTCACCACGATCGGCGCGGTGGTGACACCTGGTCCGTTCACCATCGGCATTGCGGTCTGGCTGTGGCTGACCGTGCTGTTCGGCAACCTGGCCGAATCGGTGGCCGAGGGCCGCGGCAAGGCGCAGGCCGCCACGCTGCGGGCTGCGCGAACCGACACCCTGGCCCGGCGAATCGTCGACGGCGAGCCGGGTGAGGGCACCGAGGAGCTCGCGCCGAGCAGCCAGCTCCGGCCGGGCGACCGCGTTCGGGTCGGCGCCGGCGAGGTCATCCCCGGCGACGGGGACATCGTCCTCGGAGTGGCCAGTGTCGACGAGTCGGCGATCACCGGAGAGTCCGCCCCGGTGATTCGCGAGGCCGGCGGCGACCGGTGCGCTGTGACCGGCGGCACGACCGTACTGTCGGACCAGATCGAGGTGCTCATCACGGCTGCGCCCGGGGAGTCCTTCCTGGATCGGATGATCGCGTTGGTCGAGGGCACGTCGCGGCGCAAGACACCCAACGAGATCGCGTTGTCGATCCTGCTTTCCGCCCTGACGATCATCTTCGTTCTGGCCGTGGTGACCTTGGCCCCGATGGCCGCGTACGCCGGAGAGCAGCCGTCGGTGGTTGTCCTCGTGGCCCTCCTGGTCTGTCTGATCCCTACCACCATCGGCGCGTTGCTGAGCGCCATTGGCATCGCCGGCATGGACCGTCTGGTCCGCAGCAACGTGTTGGCCATGTCAGGGCGGGCCGTTGAAGCCGCCGGCGACGTCAGCACCCTGCTGTTGGACAAGACCGGCACCATCACCTACGGCAACCGGCAGGCCACCGAGCTCTGGCCTGCCCCGGGCGTCCCCGCTGAAGAACTACGCGACGCAGCACGGCTGGCGAGCCTGGCCGACCAGACGCCGGAAGGTCGCTCCATCGTGGCCTTGGCGCTGACGCAGGGATCATCCGATGACGAACTGCCCAGCGGGGCCACGTTCGTCGAGTTCAGCGCCCAGACCCGGATGTCGGGGGTGGACATCGCCGGACCGCACGAGCTTCGGCAACAGATCCGTAAGGGCGCCGGCTCGGCGATCCGCGACTGGCTGGGCCGGCCGGGCTGGCCGGCAGCCCTCACCACGACCATCGACGAGATCGCCGCGGCGGGCGGCACCCCGCTGGTAGTGGCCGCCAAGACCGCAGACGAGCCGGCCGGCAATGACGAGCGCGTGCTCGGTGTCGTCGGTTTGAAAGACGTCGTGAAGCCTGGCATGCGGGATCGTTTCGACCAGCTGCGGGCCATGGGCATCAAGACCGTGATGATCACCGGAGACAATCCGCTCACCGCCAAGGCCATCGCCGACGAGGCCGGGGTCGACGACTTTCTCGCCGAGGCCACGCCGGAGGACAAGATGACCCTGATCCGACAGGAGCAGACCGGCGGCCGAATGGTGGCGATGACCGGCGACGGCACCAACGACGCACCGGCGCTCGCCGCCGCCGACGTCGGCGTAGCGATGAACTCCGGGACCTCCGCAGCGAAGGAGGCCGGCAACATGGTCGACCTCGACTCCGACCCGACCAAGTTGATCGACGTGGTCGAGATCGGCAAGCAGCTGCTGATCACGCGGGGCTCCCTCACCACGTTCTCGATCGCCAACGACATCGCCAAGTACTTCGCCATCATCCCGGCGATGTTTGCCACCGTCTACCCCGGTCTGCAGGCCTTGAACATCATGCAGCTGCACTCCGCTCAGTCCGCTGTCATGTCCGCCGTCATCTTCAACGCCTTGATCATCATCGCCCTGATCCCGCTGGCCCTCCGCGGAGTGCGCTACCGGCCGACCAGCGCCGGACGGCTGCTACGCCGCAACCTGCTCATCTACGGGATCGGTGGCCTCCTCCTTCCGTTCATCGGTATCAAGATCATCGATCTCGTGCTGCTGGGCCTCGGGATCGTCATCCCCGGCCTGTCCCTTGGAGGCTCGTGAACATGCCAGAAGCAATACGTCAGTCCCTCACCGGTCTCCGGGTCCTGATCGTCCTCACCGTCATCCTCGGCATCGCCTACCCGCTGGTGGTCATGGTTCTCGGGTCACCGTTCCCGCAGCAGCGAACCGGCTCCTTGATCACCAGCGGCGGCAGCGTCGTGGGATCGTCACTGATCGCCCAACCCTTCGAGGGTGACCAGTGGTTCCAGCCGCGACCGTCCGCGGTGAGCTACGACGCCCAGGCCAGCGGCGGGAGCAACAAGGGACCGAACAGCAACGACCTGGTCGCCACGATCGAAGAACGCCGCGCTGAGGTGGCGTCACGGGAAAAGGTGACCCCGGCAAGCGTGCCGGCCGACGCCGTCACCGCATCGGGCTCCGGGCTGGACCCCTTCATCTCACCCGAGTACGCGGCGCTGCAGATCGCCCGGGTCGCTCGCGTCCGCCAGATGAGCGAGCAGCAGGTACGTGCCCTGGTCGAGCAGCACTCCCAGGGTCGTGTCCTCGGCTTCCTGGGCGAGCCGCGGGTCAACGTGGTCGAACTGAATCTGGCGCTGAGCGGTGCCTGACAGACAGACGATCGTGATGGGGTGGAGGCAGACTGTGAGCGTGGAACGAGGCAGTTTGCGGGTCTACCTCGGCGCCGCTCCTGGCGTCGGCAAGACGTTCGCCATGTTGCAGGAGGGCCAGCGGCGGGCCGAGCGTGGCACCGATGTGGTGATCGGCTACGTCGAGAGCCACGGCCGAGCCAAGACCGAGGCGGCGCTAGGAGATTTGGAGGTCGTCCCGCGGCGAATGATCAGCTATCGAGGCCTGACCGTCGGGGAACTGGATCTCGGGGCGATCCTCGCCCGCGCACCCGAGGTGGCGTTGGTCGACGAGCTCGCCCACACGAACGCGATCGATCCGGCCGATCCCGACCCGCACGCGAAACGCTGGCAGGACGTGCAGAGTCTGCTAGAGGCGGGGATCGACGTGATCACCACGGTGAACATCCAGCACCTGGAGTCGCTGAACGACGTAGTAGCGCAGGTGACCGGGGTCCGGCAGACGGAGACGGTGCCGGACCGGGTGGTCCGAGCGGCCGAAGCGGTGGAACTGGTCGACATGAGCCCGCAGGCTCTGCGCCGGAGGATGGCGCACGGCAACATCTATCGATCCGACCGGATCGACACCGCGCTGTCGCACTACTTCCGGGAGGGAAACCTTGCGGCGCTGCGTGAGCTCGCGCTGCTCTGGTTGGCCGATCGGGTCGACGAAGGGATGGACCGCTATCGCGACCAGCACCAGATCGGAGTCACCTGGGCCACCCGGGAGCGCGTCGTCGTCGGTGTGTCCGGTGGCAAGGAGTCGCAGACGTTGATGCGACGGGCCGCCAGGATCGCCAGCCGCACCGGCGGGGGTGAGTGGCAGGCGGTCCATGTCAGTCGCCGCGACGGACTGACCGGTATGTCTCCGAAGGCGCTCGAGGTGCTGCGGACCGCCGCCGAGGAGATGGGGGGCACTTTCCACGCGGTCGTCGCGCACGACTCCGCCGACGGCCTGCTGGACTTCGCCCGAGGTGTCAACGCCACCCAGGTTCTGATCGGTGCGAGCCGAAGATCGCGCTTGTCGACCGTGCTCCGACCCGGTGTGGGGGAAACCGTGATCGCCCGGTCCGGAGACGTCGACGTCCACGTGGTCAGCCACGACTTCGCCCACCGGCGTGGACTTCGCCGTCGGCGACGGACGGCCCTGACCACTCGGCGGCTGGTGGTCGGCGGCCTGCTTGCGACGGCGGGAACGGCCCTGTTGACGCTCGGGCTCGGACTCACCCCCAACCTGCACGGGCTCCCGACCGAAGCATTGCTGATGCTCGCGTTGGTGGTCGCGACCGCCCTGGTCGGTGGGCTGTTGCCGGCGGTCGTCGGCGCCGTGCTCGGCGGGATCGCCCTCAACTACTTCTTCGTGGCACCGACCAGGACATTGACGATGTCCGATCCGGAGAACGCTTTCGCCGTCGTGCTTTTCGTGCTGACAGGGGTCGCCGTGGCCTTGGTCGTGGACGCCTCGGCGCGTCGTACCGAGGAGGCGGTGCGGGCTCGAACCGAGGCCAACGCGCTGGCGGTACTTGCCCACAGCATCGTGCACAGCGGCGACGAACCGGCCGATCTGCTGGCCCAGACCGGACAGGTGTTCGGAATGACCGGAGCAGCGATCTTGACGACCGACGGCGAGCAGCCGGGCATCGAGGCCTCCTGGGGTGAGGCGATGACGACCGCTACGTCGGCCGATGCCCGCATCGAGATCGGTCCCGGTCGGGAGCTCCTGCTGCGTGGACGTCCACTACGTGCCGAGGATCAGAGCCTGCTGACGGCATACGCCGCCCACTTCGCCCTGCTCGCGGAGCGTCGCGCCGCCGAGGCGGAAGCGTCGCAGGTCCGGGACCTCACCGAGGGGAACCGCATCCGGACCGCGCTGCTCGCTGCGGTCTCTCATGACCTGCGCAGCCCGCTGGCCGCCATCAAGGCCGCCATCAGCAGTCTGCGCAACGCCGACATCGTCTGGTCGCCAGAGGACGAGCATGAGCTGCTGGCCACCATCGAGGAATCCGCGGACCGACTCGACGCGCTCGTCGCGAACCTGCTCGACATGAGCCGGCTGCAGACCCAGACCATCAGCCCGCTGCTCGCCGAGATCGACCTGGTCGCCACCGTCGAGTGGACCCTGTCCGGCGTCGCAGACGCCGACCGGGTACAGATCGACGGCGCCGAATCGGTGGTCCTGGCCCGCGGCGACGCCGGGCTTCTGGAGCGGGTGATCGCCAACGTGGTCGAGAACGCGATCAGACACGCCGGAAGATCACCGGTCGAAATACGCCCTTCCAGTTGGTCGGATCCCGACGGTGGACGCTGGGTCTCGCTGCGGGTGAGCGACCACGGGCCGGGCGTGCCACCGGAGTCGCTCGCCACGATATTCGAGCCCTTCCAACGACTCGGGGACGTCCCACGCGGAGATGGCGTGGGCCTCGGCCTCGCAGTCGCCCGCGGCTTGCTGGAGGCCATGGGTGGCATGCTCAGCGCTGAGGAAACTCCCGGCGGCGGGCTCACCATGGTGATCGACCTACCGATGGCCGACGAGCCGATCCCGGTTGTCATCGAGCCCACCGTCCCCGATCGAGACATCCAGGCCGAGGCGGCCCAATGACCACCATCCTCATCGTCGACGACGACCCGGCCATCGTCAGAACTCTGGCGATCAACCTGAGGGCCCGCGACTACGCAGTTCAGCTGGCCTATGACGGACGGACCGCGCTGCAGATCCTGGCCGAGGATCCACCGGACGCCGTGCTACTCGACCTCGGCCTGCCCGACGTCGACGGTATCGGCGTGCTGCGTCGGCTGCGTCAGTTCAGCGACACACCGGTCGTGGTGCTGTCCGCCCGACACTCATCAGATGACAAAGTGGAGGCGCTCGATCTCGGCGCAGACGACTACGTCACCAAGCCGTTCGGTATGGAGGAACTACTCGCCCGGATCCGCGCAGCGCTACGACATGGCGCGATCGACTCGGCCACCGAGGCGCGGGTGGTCATCACGCCGACGCTACGACTCGATCTCGGAGATCACGTTGCCACCAGAAACGGCGAGCCGGTGCACCTGACGCCGACCGAATGGCGGCTCGTCGAGGTGCTGACCCGCCGCCCCGGCAGCCTGATCCGGCAGACCGACCTGCTCAAGGAGGTATGGGGCGCCCCCTACGACAAGGAGAGCCACTACCTCCGGGTCTACCTCGGGCAGCTCCGCCGCAAGCTCGAGATCGAACCGGGGCGCCCCCGCCACTTCATCACCGACCCAGGTGTCGGCTACCGGTTCGTGCCCTGACCGCTGGCCAGATCGTTACGGCGGTCTTGATGACTCGGATCAGCTGGTCGCGACGGCCCGGTTGGTGGGTCGCTTCGCCGGCGTTGGCGGGATCGTGAGCGACTGTTGTTCGGCCTGCTCCGCTCGGAGTCGACCGTTTTCTGTTTCCAGATCGAGGACCATGCCGATGCCGGCGAGGTTGAGCCCGGCGTCGAGCAGGTCGCCGATCCGTCGGAGCCGATCCAGGTCGTCGCGGCTGTAGCGGCGGGTGCCGCCTTCGGTGCGGTCGGGCTCGAGGAGTCCGTGGGCCTCGTAGGAACGCAGGTTCTGCACGCCCATGCCGACCAGCTCCGCCGCGACGGAGATGCCGTAGACGCCGCGCTGCCGATCCGGGCTGGGCATGCCGACCATCGCAAAGCCTCCTCGAACTTCTTTAGGTTGCCTGTTGCTTTCAACATCTCACTTGTGCTAAAAGAAATCTATAGCGCATACCACAGATTGCACCGGGTGATCTGTGGTCCACCAGAGCATCAACAGACGACAGATGGAGGTGAAGACGATGCTGATGCGCACTGATCCCTTCCGTGAGCTGGACCGACTTACTCAACACGTGTTCGGCACCGACGGCACGCTGGCCCGCCCGTCGGTGATGCCGATGGACGCCTGGCGCGAGGGTGACACGTTTCACGTCGAGTTCGACCTGCCCGGCGTCGATCCGGCTTCGATCGACCTGGACGTCGAACGGAACGTGGTCACGGTCAGGGCTGAACGGCCCGCGCGGGCCAGCGACGCCGAACTGATCGCCGCGGAACGGCCTCGAGGTGTGTTCAGTCGCCAGTTGATCCTCGGCGACAATCTGGACACCGATCGGATCGCCGCCGGCTACGACGCCGGAGTGCTGACCTTGACCATCCCGGTCGCCGAACAGGCGAAGCCCCGCAAGATCACCGTCACCAGTGAAGGCGGTGGGGACCGGCAGGCGATCAACGCCTGACGTCTGGGATGGAGCCGATGTCCCCGGTCCGTATCGGGATCGGGTAGACGCGACCACAGCGTCGACGCTTGACACGATGGGGGTGATCATCGACTGACGCATATCCGAGCTAGTGCCGTGTCGGCGACACGGTACTAGGTGACTGCCCGTCCTGCCCGCCTGTTTCTGCAGCCGTCCGAGCCGAGCGCCGCCGCGCAACCCCCGCACCGTGTGGCGGGCCGGACGGGCAGCTCCACCACTCTTCGACTGACTGGAGCGACCATGGCGAACCAACTACCCGACCTGTACGCGATCCTGGGGCTGACCCGCGAGGCCACCCAGGAGCAGATCGGTCATGCCTACCGCACCCTGCTGCGTCGCTACCATCCAGACACTCGCACGCTCCGGGGATCCAGCAGACGAAGCCGCCGCCGACGCAGCCCTGCAAGATGTGCTGACCGCCCACGCGGTCCTGCGCGATCCGGGCCGACGCGCCGCCTACGACCGGCGCTTCGCCCGCCGACCAGCGGCTGCCCGCGGTCCGCAACAGCGGATCTACCTGTACCCGACCACGCCTCTCCAGCAACCACCGTGGCGAGTGGAGCCAGTCCGCTGGAAATCGTGGCTCACACCATGAGATCCGCCGCTTGACCGAGCATCCAGCACGACTTTCCTTGTCAGACACATATCGGCAGCAAAGAAGAACTGCAAACTCCGTCTGCCAGGTGTCGTCGACGTCGAGGGCGAAATCAGAGGACAGCTGGTACGGCCCGCACGCGTTACGATGCGCGCCCAAGTGGGTATCTGGACGCTATGCATGTCGGTGGAGGAGTCGACGCGGGTCGGCGATTCTTCGAACGACTACGGTCGGGTCTGCCGCTGGGCGGCCCCGAGCGGCCGTACCTTTCGGTGTTGTCGGTCTTGCCGCGTCGGTTGTGCGACGACGAGGTCGAGTCGATCGTGGCTCGGCTGTCTGACGGTTCCGAATCGCCGGTCGATGACGCCACGATCGGTACGATGATCATGCGAATCACCCAGGAGATTCCACTGCCGGCTGACGTCGCGAGGGTGCGAGCCCGGACCGTTCTCTCGTCCTGATCGGGCGCTGCACAGGGGTTGCTGCGGCTGGAGCACGTCGGCGCCCTTCTCCACAGGGACGCACGTTGACCACGACGTTCGACCGATCGCCTGGTCCGGACACCGGAAGGTTCAGCGCTGACGAATCGGGTATGCACCAGTCAGCAGGCGCCATCGACGAGGAAGAGACCGGCCCGTGAAGATCACTTACGACACCGTCAGCGACTCCATCAGCTGCCCAGACCTCACGCCGAGCCAGACCCGTGCCCTACAGTCCGAACTGTCGGCTGCGCTGATCCGCAACGACCCCGTGCAGAAGGTAGTTTCCCAGATCATGGCGACGGTCAAGGCAGCAGCCAGCCCTGACCTCGACGGTCCCCATGCCAGGTGACAGCGCCGGCGCGGTCGGGCGGCCCGAACGACACAAAGCGCAGCCGAGTAGCCAGACCTCGGACGAGAACGGCTCGCGCACGGTCCTGGTGACCGGAGCTACCGGTGGCATCGGCACGGCAACGGTCGAAGCTTTGCTGCGGACGGGATACCGCGTCTGGGCCGTCGCCCGAGACGAACCCGGCCGGCAGCGACTCATTGCGCGCTTCGGTGAGTCTGTTCGCGCGCTCGCTTTCGACCTGACCGACAGCGACGCGATTCACGATGCTGCGGAGGAGGTGATCTCTGCCGGACCTCTTTTCGGCCTGGTCAACAACGCCGGCGCCGCTTTTCCTGGACCTCTGGAGTACCTCCCGATCGAGCAGTTCGAGCGACAGATCGACGTGAACTTGACCGGACAACTCCGGGTCACTCAGGCACTGCTACCCGCCCTACGCAGCGGTACCGGCGCTTGGGGGGACGCCCGCATCGTCTTGATGGGTTCCTTCGATGCACGGCTCGTTGGGCCACTCTTCGGCCCGTACGCGGCTTCCAAGCATGGCTTGGTCGGACTGGCCGACGGGCTCCGCTCCGAGTTGTACCCCGCGCGGATCAAGGTCGTCTTGCTCGAACCGGGGGCAGTCGCCACCCCCATCTGGCAACGCGGCACAGGTGTGCTCGGTGAGCTGCAACCGCGGCTGCCAGACGGTGGCGGCCCGTACGGCCCGGTGATGGACTTCGCTCAGCGACACGTCTCGACCCTCAGCCGCCGAGGCGGTTCAGCCGACAAGGTCGCGAGGGCCGTCGTGGAGGCCTTGGAGGCCAGCAGACCGCGACCGCGTCGCGTCGTGGGTGTCGACGCCGCGATCGCGGCCGCCCTCGTGCAACTGCTGCCTCCGCGGATCATCTACCGGGTCACTGCTCTGCCCGCGGTCTGGTCGGCGGCACGCTGGCGTCGTCGCTCCACCGATCGCCCAGGCTGAACAAGGGCATGGGCTCTGCCGTCGAGTCGGTAGACAAGCCTTCCGAGCGCGCCGCTTCCCAATGTCGACCGACAGCCCAGGGAATGGGTTGCCGAAGCATTGGCACCGCCGGAGTCGGCTCACAACGGTATTCGTGAATCAGTGGTGCGCCCCGGGATGTGGCTCGGTCGGCGCCTGGTCTGCTGATTGGTGTCGGGAGCTCCGCACGGCACGGGCTGTGCCTGCTGTGGCAGCGACGGCGATTGCGGGCACCAGTAGGGCGGTCGGGAGGCCGTAGTGGTGGGCGAGGTAGCGGATCAGGGCGGGGCCGGTGAAGGAGCCGAGGTAGCCGAGGGTGGAGATGCGGGCGACGGCGACGGGCGCAGGAAGGCTGCTAGCGGCGGTGGCGGCGCTGATGGTGATCGGGAGGAGGGTCGCCAGACCGAGGCCGAGCAGGGCGAGGCCGGCGAGGGCGGAGCCGCTGGTGTTGATCAGCAGGCCGGTGATGAAGCCGCTGCCGGCGAGCAGTGCGCCGGCCGCGAAAGTGCGACTCGGCCCGCTGCGGTCGACGAGCCGGTCACCGATCAGCCGTCCGAGGCAGATGGCGGCCTGAAAGACGGCCAGCCCGCTGCCGTTCCGGCGAGCTTGACCGTCCGTCGGCTGTTCGACGACCCCGTCCGGATCCTGCTGCCCGCGAGTCACCGGCTCGCCAGTGACGCGGTCATCGACCCAGCTGACCTCGCTGACGAAGTCTGGATCCGTGCCCACGACGGCGGTGCCGCCGACCTGGCCGAGCACTTCCTGGCCCGGCACAACCTGAACCCGGCCCGGCTGTTGGCCGGACACGGCGATGAGCCGGTCGAGGCGCAGGCCCTGGTCGCTGTTGGCCGCGGCGTCACGCTCACCTACGAACTCACCGTGATCGTCAACCAGCACAACCTCGTCATCCGCCCGTTGGCTGGAGACAGCGGCGTCCGGCACATCGCGGTCGCACACGCCACCGGCCTGCTGACCTCACCCGTCGAAACCGTGCTCGGCGCCCTGCAACGGATCGGCGACCATCGCCGAAGCGAGACTCAGACCACGCGTTCTCCGTCACCGGACGACGTTCGGATCGGATCCGCAACAGGCGGTGAACGGGTGGCGGGCTGCTCCGGCGGACCTCCTCGGTGTGGGTAGGTCGGCATAGCGGAGCGAGCGGAGGAACTGCGTGCGAGTTCGGTGTTGCATCGGGCCTTCACGCTGCTACGGATGCGGTCCCAATCGGCCAGCGGGTTTCTCGGTCGAGGTCGTCGATCGGGACGATTTCGCCGGTGGTCAGGGTGTGCAGGCAGGGGCCTTGGTCGGCCTCGTATTGGGATTCGTCCAGATCGCTGGCGCGGGGATCGCTGGAGGCGACCTCAACGGTTGTCCGTCGCGGCGGGATGTGATTCCGCACGACATCGGCTGGTCGGTGGCGCCGGTGGCCAGCTCGCTGAGTTGCTGCAGGAAAGCCTCGAGGCCGCTGCTCGACAACACCAGTGATTGGAGCCGTTGGAAGACGCCGACAAGGTCGGAGGATTCGGACTGGGTCACGGATCGGTGTCCATCCGGTCGAGAATCGACCTGTTGGTGTGAACCGAAAGCGACCCGACTTTGATCAGTCGTGCCTAGCGGACCTGCGGCACTACCCTCTCATTCCGGGCACAAACCTCGGCCGGAAAGGCAAGAGATACGTTTCGGCTTCCGATCCTTCGGGCATCCTCACCGGTATGTGAGCGTGTCGGGCCGGACCGACTCCTCGCAAGGCTCGGGCGGTCCTGCAGCGCGGCCGCCCGAACCGCCCAGCCTGCGTATGTCTGGGAGCCGCAAAGGTCGTCGGCTGACGCGACATAGCTTCGTCGCGGAAGGCGTCAGCGGGGCCGCCGAGGCGATATGGAACAGCACGTGGAGAAGGGAATGGTCTGCGCTTGGCAATGCCGAGCAGGGGCGTGCAGTTGTTGTGGCGATCGCCGACTCCTTCGCCTCCGAGCGCTTGCGCTGTCAGGCCTTACCTGACACTATGTCAGGATGGTCCTGACAGCTGAGCTGGAGATATCGATGAACGCAAGGACGACGGTCAGCGACACGACCCGGTGCTCGTTCTGTGGCAAACAAGAGCATGAAATCGCTCAGATGGTCGCCGGTCCTGGCGTATACATCTGCAATGAGTGCGTCGCGGTGTGTGTGGAAATCTTCGAAGGCGGTGGAGGCCGAGATGGCGACGCCGAACTGCCGTACTGGGAGTCGATGAACGACTCGCGTCTGCTCGATCAACTTCCGCGGATCGCCTCAGTTGCAACACAAGTCGAGGACAACCTGCACGTCTGGGTGCAGCGAGCGCGCGACCGCGGAATCAGCTGGTCACGCATCGGCCAGGCGATCGGAATTGCTCGACAGTCGGCTTGGCAACGCTTCGCCGAGGACAAGTAGCTGGGCCTGTGCGGACGATCCGATCGACGCACGCCGGCGCGATGCGCAGTCAGAACGCTCGCCCATGACCACGGATCGTGAATACGTGTCGCTGGCTGTCACGGCTTCGGCGACAACTCCGACAATGACAACGACAAACGAGTTGTTGAGCCCTCCATTGAGGAGATCGAGCGGCGAGTAGCGCACCCGAGACCACCTCAAAGCCCACCACCCAGCGGGACTCTATCGGGCTCGGCGTTCCAGATACCTTCGATCCCCAGTTGCAGCAGCCCCCACCCGCCGCTCGGGTAAACGTTGCGGCGACTGTTCCGTGAGACCGCGAAAAGCCACCCCGCGCCGATCAGTTCTTCTGCGCGAGACAGATGAAGCCCAGAACTAGCGAGGTAACGGTGGCGGGCCCGTCGTCGCGCTATGGACTGTGACGCGGTGTGCCCGGGATAGGTGCCGTGGGGGGTCGGCGATCTCTCCGACGTAGTGCCCGGCGTTCCTCTTCGCTGAGACCACCCCAGACTCCGTGGTCGGCTCCGGTTGTCAGCGCCCATTCGAGGCAGGCGCTTCGGACCTGGCAGCTCTGGCATACCCGGCGGGCCTGTTCCAGCTGGACCAGCGCGGTGCCGGTGGTCCCGATGGGGAAGAACAGGTCGGGGTGGTCGGCGCAGGCCGCGGACTGGCGCCAGTCGCCGTCCGCGCCGTTCACATTCCTCATGCCGTGGAGCTCTCTGGCGACGGGTTATTCAACCGACGCTGGACACCATTTTGATCGAGGAATCGGAATTCAGGAAATGTCACATCCAAGCCGTTCTGAAGCAGACCCCGGTCGGTGCGTGCAATAGCACCGGGCTGTCTCCCCAACCGATCCTCACCCTACAACGACTTTGGAGCCGATGGAACCGCGTTCGGACCCCGTACAGCTGTCGGCCGAGGACGGCCTTGCCGGACGGCGAGCAGGGCCGCCCTCGGGCATCGGCCCGTTGCGCAGGAACCGGACGGACAGGTCGCCAGCCGATCAGAGTGTGGGGTCACCACCGGTCACATCGCCGCGCCATTCCCCGGTCGCGGTGCCGCGGCTTTCGATGAACCGCTTGAACTCTTCAGCTGATTTGTCGACTTGACGTTGGTCGATGTTGAACACCGCGCCCGCCTTCTCGACCAGCCCTTCGGGTTCCCAGCCCAGCTCGATGTTCACCCGGGTCGAGGTTTCGCTGAGGGTCTCGAAGCTGACCCGACCGCTGTGACCGCCGGTGTCGCCCCCGGTGCTGCGCCACGACACCACCTGATCAGGGGTTTGCTCCAGGATCTCGGTGTCGAACTCGCGGGTCACCCCGCCGACCTTCACCACCCAGTGGCTGTGGGTGGCATCAGTCTGGATGATCGACTCCACGCCGTCCATGAACTCAGGGAACGACTCGAACTGGGTCCACTGGTTGTAGACCACTTTGACCGGCACATCCACCTCTACACTCTTCCGAACAGTGCTCACGCTGTCGATTCTCCTTGGTTGGAACCTGTTGATCTACTGGGTCGGCGAGACGGCAGGCCGGCTAACGCCGAGACGGTGCCCCGAAGGAGCACAGCCTCACGCGTCGCCTCGGGGTTGGGTGTTGTCGGTTCCTCCGAGCTCGCGGAGGAAGTCGTGGCATTTCTGCGCCCGAGACGCGTCGTCGGACATCACCTGTTAGAAGAAGGAGGCGATGTCGTCCTTGCCGGCGTTCCTGGCATCGCGGACGTATTGGCCGTAGTCGTGGCCGGCCTTGAGGGCGTGGTACTGCAACGAGATCAGGTCGAACGTCACATCGTCGAACCCCAGTTTCACCGGTAGCCATCGTGACTCCTTCCGCATCGGTGCGGCGCGCGGTCTGCGCGTCGGCTTTGGTTCGGGTACCCGCTACGTGAGCGCCGAAACCTCGAGACTTCGAAACACCGCTGCGTTTTTGTCCAGTCGTGAGGCGCAGACGCGTGTCGGCGTCGATTCCGGGATTCACTGTCGCAGTCCCAGTCAGCGTTGCGGCAGGTCGCGGCGTGCGGGTTGTGTGCCCGCGCATCATTCTGACCGGTGCTCGAAGTCCTTCTCGTTCGGCGGTGAGGATGCGCTGGTGATCAGCTCGGGACTGTAGCGGTGATGCTCAGGTCGTAGTGTGACGCGGTCCTTCTCGATGCCGGCGACGTCGGCCCAGGGGACGAGGAACGTCTCGCGATGGCGCCATCGTTGCAGCGCCGCGATGGGCCGCGGTGAGCGGACGGTGGAGCGTTCGTATCCCAGCGTGGACGCCTTCGAGTGCGGGCTCACGATGAGGCCGTGGGCACGCAGGGTGGGCATCGGCTGATCGCTGTCTGCGGGTTCGGGTCGTAGTCGGACGTCGATCACCCAACCGACCCGGTCACCGTCGACGTACGCCGGTCGCCCGAGCAGATCACTCAGGATCATGACGTCCTCCCGGGATCTTGGTGATGATGCGGTCACGTACCCATCGCTCGGTCCAGCCGATGTCGAGCTGGTCGGCCGCGATCGCGAGGTTGATCGTCACCCCGACTTCGGACACCACGCTCCACTCGATCGCGTGCAGTCGGCTCCGTGGGGTGTGACCACCGAAGATCCGGGTGCCGAGCGTCATGCCGCTGAGCAGTCCGGTGACCGCCGGCGGCGGATCGCTGGCGGACAGCTGGGTCGGATCGGGAGGGTCGGACAGCTCGACATCGTCGACAGCCGTCACCGGCTCGCCGTCGACGTCGATCACCTGCCGGTCCAGCAGGTGCAGCCGGGCGTCCAGCATGGGGCGCTGGGCATCGGGATCGGGTGGGTAGGTGTGCCTCACTGTCCAGCCCCCGTGATGATCATCAGTGGGATGGCGGCCACCGAGACGATCAGGATGATCACCAGATAGACCAGGCCGACCAGACTCAGTCCGCGTCCGTTGACGTGGCGTCCCATGTACTCGGGATCGTTGGCCACGATGAGGATCGGCAGATAGGTCAGCGGCAGCGCGATCGCGGAGAAGACCACCGAGAACTCGGTGAGCTGGACGGGATCGATTCCGGTCATCATCACGCCGATGCCGATCAGCAGACAGATGATCATGGTCAGATGGAACCGCGCTGCGTGCACCGGACGTCGGAACTTGCCCCAGGACCAGCCGAAGAACTGAGCCAGCGTATAGCCGCCCGACAACGTCGTCTCGAGCGTGGCGCCGAACGTGGCTGCGACGAATCCGACGATCACCACGGCGAGCGCGATCTTTCCGCCGGCTGCGGCGACCGGCAGCGCCACCTGGGACAGCGACGTCACCGTGATGGCATCGGGCAGCAAGATCACCGCGGCGCAGCCGGCAATGGCCAGCGACAGCAGACCGCCGAGCGGGAAGCCGATCAGGACGTTGATCCGGGACTGGCCGAGATCCTTGGCCGTCCAACCCTCTTCCACCGCGCCGGAGGAGAAGAAGAACACCTCGTACGGCGTCATGGCCGCCCCGAACAGTGCCACCGCGTAGTACAGGTACGTCGACAGCTTCTCCTGTGCCAAGGCTCCCTGCTGCAGCACCTGTGCGCCGAGCTCCGACCAGTCCGGCCCCAACAGGAAAAGCGCGACCGCGAAGACGATCAGCGTCAGGCCCAGGAGGCCGGTGACGTTCTCCAGCAGCTGGAACTTGACCCGCCAGACCACCAGCCAGGCCGCGAGCGCGGCCACCGGCACCCAGGCGAGATAGTTCACGCTGCTGGCCAGCTGGAGTGCCAGGGCAATGCCACCGATCTCCGCGGTGACGGTCATCAGGTTGATCAGGAATGAGGCACCGAGGTTCGCCACCGCTAACCGCGGCCCGAGTCGCTCGCGGATGATCTCGAACGTCGCCCGTCCGCTGACCGCGGCGACCTTGCCGGACATGTGAGCGAAGACGCAGATCCCCACGACGCCGAGCACCACCACCCAGGCCAAGGACAGCCCGAAGCGGGAACCGACCACGCCGTTGGTGACGATGTCACCGATGTCGAGGAAGCCACCGATCGCGGTGAGGATGCCGAGGGCAACGCCCAGGATGCGTTTCACCGCCCGGCCTCGAGATCGGCCTTGAGCTTGGCAAGTCGATCGCCGGACTGGCGCAGAGCTGCCTCGGCAGCGACACACGGGTTGTCCAGCTGTACGCAGTCCCGGCCGGCGAGGACGGCGGCGGTGCCTTTGTTCACGGCATCGAGCGTGTCGTCGCGAAGACCCGCATCGGCGCTCGAGCTGAGGTCGAGCTCCACCACGGACTTCTGAGCCGAGGCCAGCTGCCGACTCATGTCGATGAAGGTCGTCTCGGTGACGGCCCGGGTGGCTGCTCCGGTGTCCAGCAGGTCGAGGGCAAGGGAACCGGATCGTACGGCGGCCTCGGTGTCGATGGTGGCCTGCAACAGGGTGTCTTGCACGGCGGACGCACCGGTGCAGCCCTGGAGAAGGCACACCACCAACGCCGACCCGATCAACCCTCTCGCCGTACGCACGTTGCTCCCGTCGACCGATCAAGACACAACTCGTTCTAGCAGACCGTCCACCGGTCCCGACACCAGGTGATCACGCGATGACCCAGCGGAGGGTCACTGTCACGGCCGGAGAGGCGACAGCGAACCGCTCAGGCAGAAAAGATCCGTAGGTCCGCGGTGAGATTCGGCTATCACTGAGCTCTCGCTACGATCAGCCAATGCGTTGTCGCCGCCGAACGGAGGTTCGACCGTGACCGTCGCCGGGGTCGCCGACCCACGAGTTCTGGTGCTGATGGGCGTGACCGGTTGCGGGAAGTCCACGGTGGCGAAGATCTTGGTCGACCGGCTTGGCTGGGAGTTCATCGAGGGTGACGACCTCCATCCTGCGAGCAATGTCGAGAAGATGCGGATCGCGGAGCCGCTGACCGATGAGGACCGCTGGCCATGGTTGGACGAGATCGCGTCTGGATCACCGAGCACCTGCGGCAGGGAAGATCAGGAATCGTCACCTGCTCGGCACTGCGCCGCGCCTACCGCGACCGGCTGTTCTCCTTCGGTGTCGTCTTCGTGCACCTGAACGGTGCCCGCGCGGTTCTGGCCGAACGAGTCAGCAGGCGCGGCGACCACTTCATGCCGCCCTCGCTGCTGGACTCCCAGCTGCTCACCCTCGAGCCACTGCAGCCCGACGAGCAGGGCATCAACGTTTCGATCGAGACGGCCACCACGGAGCAGCAGGCCGACGAGATCATGCGTCGTTTGGAGCTGGCACCCGTCGAAGGTGGCTGACTGCCAACCCCGCAGAGCGGATCGATCAGCGCGCGGCTTGCTCGAAGCGCTCGGTCCACGCGTCGAGGAATCGGTTGATGTCGTAGCGATCCAGCGCATGCGCGCGCGCCGCCCGGCCACACTCGATCGCCAGATCGTGGTCTGCGAGCAACCGGCGTGCCACGGTCACGAGCTCGGCTGGATCGCTGGAACGTACTCCGGCGGTCTCAGGCACCGCCCGCGAGGCGTCGGTCGTGTCCAGCACCACGACCGGCAGGCCCAGCAGCATCGCCTGGATGAGCGACAGACCCAGCGACGTCCAACGGTTCAGGTGCAGGTATGCCCGGCGCTCGATCATCGCGTCGTCCAGCTCGGCGGGGGAGAGGTTGCCGGCGAAGGTCAGCTGCGGACACCGCGGCCGGAGTAGCGACGCGAGCAGGTGGCCGTCGATGCCGAAGGCGTCGATCGGCGCGTCGCCGAACTCTGGCAGGAGGTCTGTCCCGGTGGTGCGCCACCGCCGTACCGGCTCGTTGACGACGAAGGCCAGCCGCTCCTGGGTCCCGCTATAGCGGTAGCCGGGATCGGGCAGCCCGTGCTCGATCACTGCCGTCTCGGCGCTGCCGCAGTCCCAGAACAGTCTGTTGAAGTGAGTGACGTGCACGATCGGCCACTGCCGTTGATCGGCCAGCGGATGCCGGGAGACCGGCACGTCGCCCTTGGGTGTGTTGTGTTCGAGAAACACCGCCCCCAAATCGCGACCCGGCGTCCGGCTCAGCAGCGCCGCGCAGGCGTCGACCTCTTCGAGGCGTTGAGCGAGCACCAGATCCGGGGGCGCATCGCGGAGCTCCTCAACCGATACCTCGTGGAGGTTCGACGGCCGGTTCTGACCGAGCCGGATCAGCCCTTTGGTACAGAGCTCACCCTTGTCGACCAGCCCGGGCAGGTCGGCCACGGATGCGTCACGCAGGAAGAGATAGTCGTGCGGTCCCCGGGTGAGCGCGTCGGTATAGCCCCCGTGCACGTCCCACAGCAATATGCGCACGCTGGCATTCGATACCCGCGGAGCTTGCGGCGAAACCATCCGGCACTTCGATTGACGGCGGCCGCACGGGGTACGTCTTCCGCAATCGTT
The DNA here is from genome assembly GCA_963797165.1 of uncultured Actinomycetota bacterium. GTDB lineage: Bacteria > Actinomycetota > Actinomycetes > Propionibacteriales > Propionibacteriaceae > Microlunatus. The sequence goes on along the minus strand of CAWCOM010000001.1, from coordinate 1,721,880 downwards.
CCGCGCACGCGATCGGGTGCGCGGAGGAAGGGGGACGGGGTGAGGATCGCGTTCGTGTCCGAGCATGCGAGTCCACTTGCGGCTCTGGGCGGGGTCGATGCGGGTGGTCAGAATGTGCACGTCGCCGAGCTGGCTGCCGGACTGACCCGGCTCGGGCACGAGGTTTCGGTGTTCACCCGCCGCGACGATCCGGCGCTGCCAGACCGCCTCGTCGTCGCCGAGGGCTACGAGGTGGTGCACCTCGACGCCGGTCCGGCCGAGGTGCTGGCCAAAGACGATCTCTGGCCGCTGATGAGTGAGTTCGCCGCAGCGCTCAGGGACGAGCTCGAGCGGGATACTCCCGACCTCGTCCACGCCCACTTCTGGATGTCCGGCTGGGCCGCTCATCGAGTTGCGCGAAGCCTGCAGCTGCCCACCGCGATCACCTTCCATGCGCTCGGCACCGTCAAGCACCGGCATCTGGGAGCCGCCGATCCGAGTCCGGTCGCACGGCTCGCCGTCGAGCGCCAGCTCGCCCGATCCGTGAACCGGGTGGTCGCCACCTGCTCGGACGAGGTCGCGGAGCTGCGCTCGGTCGGAGCCGCGGCACAGCACATCTCCGTCGTGCCCTGCGGGGTCGACGTCGCCCGATTCACCCCGGACGGACCCGTTCTGAACGGACGCCGGCAGCGCCACCGAATCGTCTCGCTCGGCCGTCTCGTGCCGCGAAAAGGCTTCGACACGGTGGTCCAGGCGCTGACCCGACTGCCCGACACCGAGTTGATCATCGCAGGCGGGACACCGGGCGACGATCCCGAGCGGAACCGGCTGCTGGCCGAGGCCGACCGGCTGGGAGTCGCCGACCGGGTCGAGATGATGGCGCAGGTGCCGCGCTCGGAGGTGCCGGCCCTGCTGCGATCGGCAGACGTGGTGGTGGCCACTCCGTGGTACGAGCCGTTCGGCATCGTGCCGATCGAAGCCATGGCCTGCGGTGTGCCGGTGGTGGCCAGCGCGGTCGGCGGGATGCTCGACACGGTGTTGCCGGAAGTGACCGGCCTGCTCGTTCCGCCACAAGACGCTGCTGGCTTGGCGAGTGCTGTCGCCCGTCTGCTCGACCAACCCGCGCTCCGACGGTCGTACGGCTCAGCTGCGGCCCGGCGGGCGCGACAGGACTACTCGTGGGACCGGGTTGCCGCTGAGACCGACGAGGCGTATCGGCGTACGTTGCGCACCACGGTCGCGAGCTCGGGCAGCTTCGCCGCGGCGGCGAAGCGGTGAGTAGCCCAGGGCGGAGTTTGGTGCTGGGCGGAGCCGGATTCGTTGGGTCCCACCTGTGCGAGGCGTTGGTCGCCGACGGTTGCGATGTCGTCTGCGTGGACAACTTCTGCACCGGTCGCGCCGAGAACCTGCTCGACCTTCGGCAGGGGGCGGCCTTCACCGTGGTGGAGCACGACGTCACCGACCCGTTGCCCGAGCTGGGTCGGTTCGACTGGGTGTTCTGCCTCGCCTCGGCCGCCTCGCCACTGGACTACCAGCGGCTCCCGATCGAGACGCTTCGCGCCGGTGCACTGGGCACCGAGCACGGTCTCCGGCTCGCCCGCGAACAGGGTGCGCGATTCGTCCTTGCCTCGACCAGTGAGGTCTACGGTGATCCGGAGGAGAGCCCGCAGACCGAGACCTATCCGGGCCGGGTGAACCCGATCGGCCCACGCAGCGTGTACGACGAGGCCAAGCGTTATGCCGAGGCGATGACTGCGGCCTTTCGTCGAAGTCTGGACACCGACACCGCGATCGCTCGGATCTTCAACACCTATGGCCCGAGGATGCGACCCGACGACGGCCGGATGGTGCCGACTTTCATCGGTCAGGCGCTGGCCGGCCTGCCGATGACCGTCAGCGGCAGCGGCCAACAGACCCGATCGCTGTGCTATGTGACCGACACCGTGGCCGGGCTTCTCGCGCTGGCGCGATCGTCGGAGTCGGGTCCGGTGAACATCGGCAACCCGCATGAGCAGACGGTGCTCGAGATCGCTTGCGAGATCGCCCGGCTGGTCGGCCAGTCCGCATCGATCGACTTCATCCCGGCCGTCGAGGACGATCCACGGCAACGCTGTCCCGACATCACGCTGGCGCGCGCCGCTCTCGGCTGGGCGCCGGCGGTGGGAGTCGACGACGGTTTGCAGCGAACCATCGCATGGTTCACCGAGGCAGGCGAGACGGCGAGAAGTGAATTACCTATAGGTGTTTTGGCACCATGAGCCCGGGTACAAGGCTGCCAGCGCACCAAAACGCCATCGGGCCGCGCAGAATCGAGGAATCTGATGCGTGTGCTCGGCCTCAACGCCGTCTTCCACGACTCGGCGGCCGCCGTTGTGGTGGACGGCCACATCGTCGCGGCCGCTGAGGAGGAGCGGTTCTCCCGACGCAAGCACGGCAAGCGTCCGGTGCCGTTCTCGACCTGGGAGCTGCCAGAGCAGGCCATCGCCTGGTGCCTGGCCGAGGCCGAACTCGAACCTGCCGACCTGGACGCGGTGGCGTACTCCTATGACCCGAGCCTGGTGAATCCGGCTTCGGGTGGGCTGGACCCGACGTGGGAGCACCTGCGCACCACGTACGCCGAGCGGGCGCCGTACTTCCTGCGCACCGTGCTGCCGACGTACGATCCTCAGACCTTCCGCTTCGTCCGGCACCACGTCGCCCACGCGGCCTCGGCCGGATTGGTCGCTCCGTTCGGCGACTGTGCGGTGCTGGTGGCTGACGGCCGCGGTGAGGCGACGTCGTCTCTGCTGGGCGAGTACCGAGACGCGAAGCTGGACATCCTGGCGGCGCAGTCGCTGCCCCACTCCCTCGGCCTGCTGTACGAGGACCTCACCGCCCATCTGGGTTTCGCTCGGTCGAGCGACGAGTACAAGGTGATGGCGCTGGCCTCGTACGGCACGCCGCGGCACCTGCCGCTGCTGCGCAGGCTGGTCCACGCCGACGGCGGTGGTTTTCGCACCGAGCCGCTGGACTGGAACGCGCTCGCGCCGGCGCGTACTCCGGACGGGGAGTTCCTCGATGCCCACGCCGACCTGGCGGCCAGCGTCCAGGCCGTGCTGGAGGAGGTGTTGCTGGAGCTGTGCACCTGGTTGTGGGACCGCACCCAGAACCCCAACCTCGCCCTGGCCGGCGGCACGGCGCTGAACTGCGTCGCCAACACCCGGTTGTTCGCCGAGTCGCCGTTCACCGAGCTCTGGCCACAGCCGGCGGCCGGCGACTCGGGCACCGCACTGGGGGCCGCGTTGACCGTTGCTGCCGAGGCCGGCGACCGGATCGAACCGATGACGAGCGCCGACCTGGGCCGTGGTTTCAGCGACGAGGCGATCGAAGCGATCCTGCGCACCGCCCGGGTCCGGTACGAACGACCCGACGACCTGCCCGATGCAGTCGCCGCGATCATCGCCGACAACGGCATCGTCGCCTGGTTCACCGGTCGCGCCGAGTACGGCCCGCGCGCGCTCGGCTACCGCTCCCTGCTGGCCCACCCGTCGCGCGCGGACAACGTCGAGCGGCTGAACGACATCAAGGGTCGCGAGCAGTTCCGCCCGGTGGCGCCGATGGTGCTGGCGGAGCGCGCGGCCGAGATCTTCTCCCGCGGCCCGCTGCCCAGCCCGTACATGCTGTTCGTGCACGACGTCGCGCCGCAGTGGCGAGACCGGCTGCAAGCGGTCACCCACATCGACGGCACGGCACGGATCCAGACCGTCGACGACGAGACCAACCCGGCGATCGCGGCCCTGCTGCGGGCGTTCGCGGCTCGCACCGGCGTCCCGGTGGTAGTGAACACCAGCCTGAACACCGCGGGTCGCCCCATGGTGGACAGCCCGTACGACGCATTGGAGCTGTTCGGGTCCGCGCCGGTGGATGCGCTGGCCATCGGCCCGTTCCTGCTGAGGAGGCGGTGACGGTGTCGAGGGCGGAGGTCGCGGTGGTCATCCCGACCATCGGTCGAGCCGAGCTCGGAGACCTGATCCGCACGATCGCGCTCGGCGATCCGGCTCCGGTGATGATCGTGGTCGCGGACGACCGCCCAGACCCGGCCGCGCCACTGGACCTACCGGAGCTGCCGGTTCCCGTCCGGGTGGTCCGGAGCCGCGGACGCGGCCCGGCGGCGGCGCGGAACGCCGGCTGGCTGGCCACGGACACCGCCTGGGTGGCGTTCGTGGACGACGACGTACGGCTGAGCCCGGACTGGTCCGCAGCCCTCGCCCGCGATCTCGCGGACCTGCCCGCGAGCGTCGGCGCCTCCACCGCACGGATCGTCGTGCCGCTGCCGGAGGGTCGCCGCCCGACCGACGAGGAACGCCGGACGGTCGGTCTGGCCTCGGCGCGCTGGATCACCGCCGACATGGCCTATCGACGCGAGGCGCTGTTGGCCACCGGAGGGTTCGACGAGCGATTCCCACGCGCGTTCCGGGAGGACTCCGATCTCGCCACCCGGACGATCCGGGCCGGGTTCGAGATCGTCGCGGGCGAACGGGTCACCGAGCATCCCATCCGAGCGCGCGGTGGCTGGGTCGGCAGCATCCGGGCCCAGGCCGGAAATGCCGACAATGCGTTGCTGCGAAGGAAGTTCGGCCGGCACTGGCGGAAGGTGATCGGGGAACCCGAGGGTCGAACCGGACGGCACCTGCTCACCGTCGCCGCTGCGGCGACGGCGCTCGGTGGTCTGCTCACCGGCCGCCGTGCGCCGCTCGCGCTGGGTGTTGCCGGCTGGGCGGCGCTGACCGCGGAGTTCGCCGTTCGGCGGATCCTGCCCGGTCCGCGGACGGCTGCGGAGGTCGCCGCGATGATCATCAGCAGCGCCGCCATCCCGCCGGTCGCGCTGTTCCACCGGCTCCGTGGTGAGGTCGCGGTTCGCCGGTCGCCGAACCGGCGACCGGCCCGGGCGGTCCTGTTCGATCGCGACGGGACGCTGATCCACGACGTGCCGTACCTGGCCGATCCCGATGGCGTGCGGCCGGTGGCCGGTGCAGCCGAAGCGCTGGCGGCGTTGCGGCGACTCGGTGTGCCGGTCGGCGTGGTGAGCAACCAGTCCGGGGTGGCTCGCGGTCTGATCGGTCCCGCCGACCTGTCGGCGGTCAACGAGCGGGTCGAGGCGCTGCTCGGTCCGTTCGACACCTGGCAGGTCTGTGTCCACCGCGACGAGGACGGCTGCGGATGCCGCAAGCCGGCGCCGGCTCTGATCCAGGCTGCGGCCCGCGACCTCGGCGTCGCACCGGCCGACTGTGTGATGGTCGGCGACATCGGTGCCGACGTACAGGCGGCCAGGTCGGCCGGTGCGCGGGCAATCCTCGTGCCCACACCGGTCACCCGGCCGAGCGAGGTCGCTCATGCCCGGACGTCGGCGGTGGTTGCCGAGGACGTCACCGCGGCGGTCCGTTATGCGCTGGCGGGTCGATGGTGAGCGGACGCGTGCTCGTCGTCCGGCTGGACAGCATGGGTGACGTCTTGCTGGCCGGCGGTGCGGTGCGTGCCGTCGCAGGATCGGCCGCCGGGGTGAGCATGCTGGTCGGCCGCGGCCAGGCGGCGACTGCGCGACTGCTGCCCGGAGTGGACGGCGTACTCGAGTTCGATGCGCCGTGGGTGCCGTTCGAGCCGACACCGGTCCAGCCACGGACGGTCGGCCGGCTCGTCCGGGCCATCCGTCGACGCCGGTTCGACCAGGCGCTGATCTTCACGTCCTTCCACCAGTCCCCGCTGCCGACCGCGCTGGTGCTGCGGCTGGCCGGTGTGCCGTGGATCGGAGCGATCAGCGAGGACTATCCCGGTGCGTTGCTCGACCTTCGCCACCGGGTGCCGGCGGACGTACCGGAGGCGGAACGGAACCTGTCGCTGGCCGTGGCCGCGGGTTTCCTTGCCGACGCCGACGGTGCTCGGCTGGCGTTGCGGCGACCCACGGTCAGCCCGCCGGCCTGGCTGCCGGATCGGCCGTACGTCGTGGTCCATCCGGGCGCGGCGGTGCCCGCCCGCTGTCCGTCGCCGGCACGATCCCGGGCCTTCGTCGCCGCCCTTACCGAGGCGGGCTGGCCGGTCGTGGTCACCGGCTCGGGCAGCGAGCGGCACCTGGTTGCGGAGGTCGCCGGCACCGCCGGGATCGACGCCGCCGGGCAGCTGGATCTGCACGGGCTGGCGGCGGTCCTCGCCGGGGCGCAGGTGGTGGTCGTGGGAAACACCGGTCCGGCCCATCTCGCCGCAGCGGTCGGCACGCCGGTCGTCTCGTTGTTCGCTCCGGTCGTACCCGCCGCCCGCTGGGCTCCCTATGGCGTCCCCGTGATCGCGCTGGGTGACCAGCACGCCGCCTGCCGGGACACGCGGGCGCGGATCTGCCCGGTGCCGGGGCATCCCTGTCTCGACTCGATCCCGACGGAGCAGGTGGTGGCGGCCGTCCGGACACTCGCGCGGCCCGACCACGGATCCGCACTCGGCTCGGTCCTCGACCCAGAGCGACACCCAGCGAGTGACCCAGCAGGCGACCCAGCGGTACACCTCGCGCTCGATCCTGCGGTCGATCCCGCTGGCCGATCCAATCTCGACGTACCGACCGGAGGCCGGCCGTGACCGTTCAGACGACCCGCGACCATCTGCTCGCCCTGTCCAGCGCAGCTGAGCGCAACGCCGACGCCGCAACGACTGTCCATCAGTGGGGGGTCCAGCTGGCCGAGATCCTCGGCTCCGGCGGACGGCTGCTGGCCTGCGGCAACGGTGGGAGCGCCGCGGAGGCCCAGCACCTCACCGGCGAGCTGGTCGGCCGCTTTCGGCTCGACCGGCGGCCGTTTTCGGGGATCGCCTTGCACGCGGACACCTCGGCCGGCACCGCGATTCTCAACGACTACGGCGGCGACGAGCTGTACGCCCGGCAGGTGATGGCCCACGGACGTCCCGGCGACGTACTGGTGGCCTTGTCGACCAGCGGCACGAGCAGCAACGTGATCGCCGCAGCCAAGGCCGCACACGACGTCGGCATGATCGTCTGGAGCCTCACCGGCGCCGCGCCCAACCCACTCGGCGCGCTGTCGGACGACGCCGTCTGCGTCGAAGCGCCGAGCGTGGCCACAGTGCAGGAGATCCATCTGTGCCTCGTGCACGCGCTGTGCCTGGCCTTCGACGAGGCGCTCGGAGTGGGTTCATGACCGGGACCGTGAGCGGTTCGATGGGTGGGCGGCCGCTGGTCGTGGTCGGCGACACGCTGCTCGACGTCGACCTGGAGGGTTCCTCCGATCGACTGTGTCCCGACGCCCCGGTCCCGGTCGTCGACCTGCGTCGTCGGTGGTTGCGGCCGGGTGGGGCCGGCCTGACCGCCCTGCTGGCGGCCCGAGCGGGCGTCCCGGTGGTGCTGGTGACCGGGATCGCCCAGGACGAGGACGGCGACACGCTGCTTCGGCTGCTCGGCGCCGAGCTCGAGGTGCTGCCGCAGCAGATGCGTGGCACGACGGTGGTGAAGACCAGAGTCCGGACGACGACGGAGCCGCTGCTCCGACTCGACACGGGCAACGGTGTGGCCGGTGCCGCGCCGCTGACGTCCGCGGCGGCCCGCGCGATCACCCGGGCGGGCGCGATTCTCGTGTCGGACTACGGGCGAGGAATGGCGGGTCAGAGCGAGCTGCGCGAGCTCCTCGGTCCGGACCGCAGGCACTCGCCGTTGATCTGGGATCCGCACCCTCGCGGCGCTCGTCCGGTGTCTGGAGCCAGCCTGATCACTCCGAACGAGTCGGAGGCGGACCGGGTGCTTGCCGGCGCTGCCGTCGCCGCTGCCCGGCTCCTCCCCGGACCCGAAGATGCGGCTTACCTCCGCGGGCGCACGTTGTGTGAGCACTGGGATGCGGCGGCCGTGGCGGTCACCGTCGGCGAGCGAGGCGCGTTGCTGACCGAGCGGCACGCCGAGGGCACCGGATCGATCGCCGTGCCCACCGTGCCACCGCGTGCCGACGGTGCCCAACGTGCCGTAGGTGCCGAGCTGCTGGATACCTGTGGTGCCGGAGACCGGTTCGCAGGCGCGGCCGCCGATGCGCTCCGGCTCGGGCACAGCGTCCGTGCGGCGGTGGAGTGCGGCGTCGAGGAGGCGGCCCGCTACGTCGCCTCCGGTGGCGCCTTCGCCGCCTCCGTCCTGGCGCCGCAGCCTGCCGGTCCGCTCGATCCACGTTTCCAGGGCGCAGGCGGTCCCGAGTCGTCAGATCTGGCGACGTTGATCGCGCGGACCCGCCGGTCGGGCGGCCGAGTCGTTGCCACCGGAGGCTGTTTCGACCTGCTGCACCGCGGACACGTCAATCTGCTGGAGCAGGCGGCCCGGCTCGGTGATCTCCTCGTGGTCTGCCTCAACTCCGACGCGTCGGTACGGCGGGCCAAAGGACCGACGCGCCCGGTCGTCGGTCAGCAGGACCGGGCCCGCGTGCTGTCCGCGCTGGGCGCCGTCGATGCCGTGGTCGTCTTCGACGAGGACACCCCGGCCGAGCTGCTCGAACAGATCCGTCCCGATGTCTGGGTCAAGGGCAGCGACTACGCCGACCAGCCGATGCCCGAGGCCGACGTGGTGACCGGCCACGGCGGACGGGTCGTGCTGCTGCCGCTGCTGTCCGGATACTCCACCACCCGGATGGTCGACTCCGCTGCCATCACCGCGACGGCCGGTTGACCGTCGATCCGCTTCTGTCGAAAGGATGTCCATGACCACTCTCCCTTCCACACCCCTCGCTCCGACACCGCCTGTTCCGACACCGCTGGGCACGATCTTGATCACCGGTGGCTCCTCGGGTCTCGGCGCTGCAACCGTCGAAGCGGTCCGCGCGGCCGGCGGCACACCGCTGGTTCTGGACCGCGTCGCACCGGTCGAGGGCGTAGCTCACCGACTCGTCGACCTGGCCGACTCCGCCGCTGCCGAAGAGGCGGTGACCGAGCTCGTTGCCGATCATGGGGGTCGGCTGAACGGAGTCTTCACCGCGGCCGGGATCGACTCCTGTGGACCCCTGGACGGCGTACCGACCAAGGACTGGGAACGCGTACTGTTCGTCAACCTGCTCGGTACGGCGGCCGTCGCCCGGGCCGCACTGCCGCTGCTGAAGGCGTCCGGGGGCCGGCTGGTCACATGTGCGTCGACACTCGGGATCAAGGCGGTCGGCGACGCGACGGCGTACTGCGCCTCGAAGTTCGGCGTCGTGGGCTTCACCCGTGCGCTGGCGGCGGAGACCGCCGGCCAGGTCGGCGTGACACTGCTCATTCCCGGCGGGATGCAGACCCCGTTCTTCGATGGCCGCGACGAGCAGTACAAGCCACCGCCGGACGCCAAGCTGAACGATCCCGCGAACGTCGCTGCCGCGGTCGTCTTTGCCTTGTCCCAGCCGGCGGGGAGTGAGCTGCGAGAGCTCGTGGTCTGTGGCTCGACCGAGGGGTCATGGCCCTAGACGAACACCAGCACATCCTGGTCATCCGGGCGCTCGGCCTGGGTGATCTGCTCACGGCCGTGCCTGCGTTGCGCGGGTTGCGTCGGGCGTACCCGGGCAGCGTGATCACCTTGGCGGCTCCCGGTTGGCTTCGCCCGTTGCTGGAACCGATCGACGCTGTGGACGGTTTGTTCGAGGTGAGCACGCTGGATCGAATCGGACCGCTGTCGCCCACTCCCGATCTGGTGGTGAACCTGCACGGCGCTGGACCGCAGAGCATCGACGCGGCCGTGCGGACCGGCACCGAGAGGATCATCACCCATTGCCATCCAGCGCGGCCCGACCTGGACGGACCGGACTGGCGGTTGGACCTGCACGAGGTGGAGCGCTGGTGTCGGCTGCTGCGATGGTCTGGTGTGCCGGTCGACGCCGGCGATCTCCGACTTGCTCGTCCGGCCATCCCACCTGCACAGGGATCGGAGTCCATCGGGGTGGTGGTGATCCACCCCGGTGCCTCGGCCGGCTCGAGACGTTGGCCGGTGGAACGCTTCGGGACCGTGGCGGGGGATCTGGCGCGGAGCGGTCGCCAGGTGCTGGTCACCGGTAGCGAGTCCGAGTTCGACCTGGCCAACGAGGTGGTCACGGCAGCCGGCCTGCCCCAGGTGGGGTCGGTAGCCGGCCGGCTGACACTTGATCAGCTCGCGGGCCTGGTGGCTGACGCGTCTCTGGTGATCTCCGGTGACACTGGGGTGGCTCACCTGGCCAGTGCGTACGCAACCCCGTCCGTGCTGTTGTTCGGTCCAACGCCACCGGCGCTGTGGGGACCGCCGGTGGACGGACCGCACACCGTGCTCTGGCATGGGGGGCGGGGTGATCCCCACGCCGACGCACCCGATCCGAGTCTGCTCGAGATCGGCGTCGACGAGGTGCTGGCCGCCGCCGAGGCACTACTGGACGCGCACGAGTTCGATCGTGCGAAGGAAACGACGCAGGGGATCGAGGCGTAGGCGATCGAGGCGTAGTGGATCGAGGCGTGGTGGATCGAGGCGTGGTGGATCGAGGCGTCGTGGTGGGGGATCGTCACTGCTGGCCCGCGGCAGTGTCGGCGGGCCTCGCTACCGTGAGCAGATGCCGGAAGAGCAGGTTGCCGATACCTGGGCCCTGATCGGGGTCCCAACCAGCGCGGCGGCACACTGGCCGGGCCTGGAGAAAGGACCGGCTGCCCTGCGCGCCGCTGGAATTGTGACGCGGCTCGAGGCTGCCGGGATCGAGGTGGTTGATCACGGAGACCTGCCAGCACAGCAATGGGCCGCCCTCCGTGAGGACCCTCAGCCCAATAACTGGCGGGCAGCGGTCGACGTCGTCCACCGGAGCCGCGTGGAGATCGGTGAGGCGATCGCCTGGGCTGGACGGCCGCTGATTCTCGGTGGCGACTGCACCCTCGCTGTCGCTCTCGTCGCAGCAGCGCTCGACTACTACGCCGATGTCGGGCTGCTCTACGTCGATGGCGGACAGGACCTCATGATTCCTGGGGATCACCCCCGCGAGCCGATCCTGGACGGGATGGGGGTCGCGCACATGCTGGACCTGCCCGGGTGCCTGGACGAGCTTGCCGGTGTGGGTCCCCGCCGTCCGCTGCTGGCGCCCAGTGCGGTCGCGTTCGTCGGTTATGCCGACGACGAGGAAGACATCCACGGCCTGGTCGACGCCGCCTCGAGGTTCCCTGCGTCGGATGTCATCGCCGATCCGATCGGTACGGCCCGCCGGGCGCTGAGCGCGCTGCCGCAGGACGCGCTCGTCGTGCACCTCGATGTCGACGTGCTCGACGCGCTGCACCTGCCGCTCGCCGATATCGCGACCTACGGCTCGGATCTGCAGCTCGATCATCTGGAGACGCTGCTCGGCGAGCTGCTCGCCGAGCCTCGGGTGATCGGAATGACTGTTGTCGAGGCCAATCCGGACCACGATCCGACGGGAGATTCTGCCCGCCGGCTGGTGGGAGCGCTGGGACGGGCGTTCTCCGTCGATCGAAGGGCCGTTGATGGGTCCTGCCGGGGAGCTCCGGTTGGGTTCGGAGAGGATGTCCTCGTTGGATCTTGCGGAGAAGGCTGCGTAGGGACTCGTGGCCACGATCACGCTGCGCGCCCGGTCCTCACCCGTCCGAAGCCGAAGGTTCGAGAGCCGAGGCGAGCGCCGGCATCACGTTCGAGAGCGCCAACGATGTCGCTCCGGATGCCGCTTTGGCAGCGTTTCTCGAACGCAGGTTCTATTCTGCACGGGTGGGCTCTCGTCGGAAGGATCGCGAGTGGCCCCGGCCCCGGCACACGCGGCACGTCTGGATCCGGAACGAGAGCAAGCTCTTGCCGCCGACCCAGGGGTTCATCTTGGAGTGGCGCCGGCACTCGTACCGCTGGTCGGCTCTGGTCCAGTACGTCCGCGAGGACGGCGTGAGCCCGCCGAAGTACGTCCAGGAGTGGCTACCGGCCGAGCGGCTGTGGCCGGTCACAAGCAACCCGAACATGCCTGATCCGTTCCACTGAGCGCGGCCCTTGAATCTGCTCGCTCACCAAACGCTGATTGCGCTGCGAACCACGTCTTGGTCAGCGCGCGTGGATCATTTTGTGCACGTCGTGGGCACACGGCGGACTAGGACCGATCATCGGACGTTCGGCGATCGGTAAGCGTCGGCTGACCAGGCATTTTGTTCTGGAGCGGGTGACGAGAATCGAACTCGCATGACCAGCTTGGAGTATCCGACGAGACGTCCGCTGACGTCCGCTGACGTGCGCCGACGTCGCATCTCAGGCGGCCTGCGCGCCGTGAGTGACCAGCAAGGGCCCGACTTGTGGCCCGGGTGTGGCCCAGAGATTGGGCCGAACTAGGGCCATGTCTGCGAACGTACGTTCTAATGTATTCGCATGGGCTCTGGTCGGAAGGATCGTGAGTGGCCCCGGCCCCGGCACACACGGCACGTCTGGATCCGGAACGAGAGCAAGCTGCTACCGCCGACTCAAGGGTTCGTGCTGGAGTGGCGGCGGCACTCGTACCGCTGGTCGGCTCTGGTCCAGTACGTCCGCGAGGACGGAGTTAGCCCACCGAAATACGTCCAGGAGTGGCTGCCAGCCGAGCGGCTATGGCCCGTGTCGAGCGACCCAAACCTGCCTAGTCCGTTCTACGAGGTTGTCCCGGGTCTCGTGGAAGTTTGAGGTGGCGGTCCCCCGCCTGATGCCTGCCGAGTGGTAGGTCTCGGGTGTTCCGCCAAGAAGACCCAAGAGACAGGGGACCGCTGTGACCAAGAAGTATCAGACGACCGCGTTGGATGCGAACGCGCTGGCCGTGCCAGAGCAGGTGAGCGTTGCGATGGCCGAGATCGCCGCCGACATGCGTGAGGGACTCCTCGCGCTCGCGGTCGGGGCCGGGACGGGAGGTGATGCAGGAGTTGATGGAGGCCGATGTGGTCGCGGTGTGCGGGCCGCGCGGGAGGCACGACCCGGACCGGGCCGCGACCCGGCACGGCGCCGGGCAGGGCTCGGTCACCCTGGGTGGTCGGCGGGTGCCCATCTCCCGTCCCCGGGTTCGTGCCACCGACGGGTCCGGGGAGGTACCGGTGCCGGCCTATGAGTTGTTCTCCTCCACCGAGCTGCTCGGTCGGATGGCGGTGGAGCGGATGCTGGCCGGGGTGTCGACCCGTCGCTACCCGGTCGCGTTGGAACCGGTCGGCGAGCAGGTTGAGGCTGAGGCGAAGTCGACCAGCAAGTCGGCAGTGTCGCGGAAGTTCGTGGCGATGACCGAGACGGCCCTGGCCGAGCTGCTGGCCGCGGACCTGTCCGGGCTGGACCTGGTGGCGATCATGATCGACGGGGTCCACTTCGCCGACCACCTGTGCGTGGTCGCTTTGGGGGATAGGGATCGACGGTGTGAAGCATCCGTTGGCGTTGGTCGAGGGATCGACGGAGAACACCACCCTGGTCCGGGGTCTGCTGGTCGGGTTGCGGGACCGGGGCTTGGACGTGACCCGTCCGATCCTGGCCGTCCTGGATGGTGCCAAGGCCCTCACCGCGGCGGTCAGGGAGGTGTTCGACCATCCGGTGATCGGCCGCTGCCAACTCCACAAAATACGCAATGTCCAAGATCATCTACCGGAGAAGCTTCGCGGCCTGGTCGGCCAGCGGATGCGACACGCCTACCACGCATCGTCGGCGCTGGAAGCCCAGGCACTGCTCGAGGCGTTGGCCGCCGAGCTCGACAAGACCCATCCCGGTGCCGCGGCCAGCGTGCGCGAAGGCCTGGCCGAGACGTTGATCGTGCTCCGACTCGGCGTGCCGCCCACCCTGGCCCGGACACTCCGCTCGACCAACGCGATCGAGTCGATGATCGGCATCTGCCGCGATCACGCCCGCAACGTCAAACGCTGGCGAGACGGACAAATGGCGCTGCGTTGGTGCGCCGCCGGCATGGTCGAAGCCGGCCAACAGTTCCGTCGGGTCAACGGCCACCTCCACCTACCGGCACTCCGCGCCGCACTACACCGGCATGTCGGAATAGAAACTGTCACCAACAGCTGCAATGATGATCAACACGTGAGCGCCGCCTGACATCACAAGGCCGCCACCGAAGTTCCACGGAACTCGGGACATCCTCCCGTTCTACTGACCTGCGAGCTATCAGCTTTGGAAGACGCCCGAAGCTCGCTGAATCGCCTGAGCTGAGCGGGAGTCGGCCGCTAGCGACCTCTCCGTACCTCGGGCGACTCATTCATGGGGCCCGCCGGCCCGAGGCTCCGGGCTGTCTGATTGCCCCAACCTTCTAATCCGTAGGTTTCGACTAGGCGTGCGAGGCCGTCCAGGGCTGCCCGTCGTGCGCTCGCGCACTCCTCGGCTCGTCCGCCACGCGTCGCCGGCGTTCGCCTCAGCATTCTGGCATCTGGCTCCCCGGATGGCTCCCGATCGCGATTGCCGACTCTCAGCTTGGGAAGACATGCCAGCGACCATCTAGGGGCCGTGCCCAACGCTGTGTGTACACCATTTGTGCCGGTTCGAGCCCTGTCAGCCGTCGAGTGGCGGCCGTTTGGGGCCCGGACGAGCTACGCACTAACGAGTCGCGAGCAGGACGTGTCGGTAAGTCCGTCGACGCCCGCGCCCATCCACTGTCATCCGCGGCAGTCTCGGTGGTTAGCCGTCGACGTGGCTGCCAACAACTCTCGCATCATCCGGAGAGGGGCGGACCGAGATTGTTCTTGACAGCCAGGGCATTCGCAGCGCGATAGTGTCTCAAAACGTCGGTCTAAAGTGCCGAAGGGAGCTTCTCTCTGGTGGACGCGCGGGTTGGGTGGCGGATCGGAGTCGTCATCAGCACGGTGGTGCTCACAGCATGTGGCGGGAACTCATCGGCTCCATCGCCAACGTCAGGTCAGACGTTCGGGACTTCATCTTCATCGGCTTCGGCGACTGGTTCGGCGCTTCCGCGGATCGATCTTCCTGTCAAGAAGGGCGAGACGGTCGAAGGTTTGGTTGATGTCAATGGTCACGACATCTATGCGCGCTGCAGCGGGGCCGGTTCTCCCACCGTCGTCTATTTCACTGGTTGGGCGCCGGATCCGAGCAAGCGCGGCGTCAGTGTGATTCGGTCCATCGAGGCCGCCGACCAGGGCAAGCATCGGATCTGTTCATACGAGCGCCGTAACACGGGGCGCAGCGAGACTGTGGAGGGGACACAGTCGCCAGAAGACATCATCGCTGACGTGGATGGCCTACTCGGCGCGTTGGGCGAGAAAGGCCCCTTCGTGCTACTCGGAGCATCTTTCGGTGGCCTCGTCTCCGGAGCGTACGCCGTTGCCCACCCTGACAGAACAGCGGCGATCCTCCTACTTGACGCCTCGATCCCGGATGACTATGTCATCGACAAACGGCATGGCTTCCCGGGCCTTTGCCTCAAGACAAACCGCGAATCCGATGCCTCGACATCGCTGGAGAAGATCGACAATTGCCGGCTCGCGAAGTGGGCCTACGACCGCCGCGCTCAAGAGCCAGACGTGCCGCTGATCTATCTGGCAGCCGAAGATCCATCTGACCGCGGGGACGTCGACGACGACACGCTTCGGAAGGCGTTCGTCAGGCGTTGGTCGCCGGGCGTCTGGGAGTCGGTTAGTGCCCCGCACTCGATGGACCAAGCCGACCCCGGTTTGGTGGTAAAGAATCTGGAGCGGGTCATCGCCCGCGCAAAGTGAGTGTGACCTAAGGTTTCATCTGGAGGCCAGAGAAATTTGAGTCGACAGCCCGGCTCTCCCGAGGTTCCGTCCTGCGGACACAACAGTGGCAATTCCGGTTTCGGTGGCCGCCGCGAGGACTCTCGGCCGTGAGAGACGCCAATGACTGGTCTGTTTCGGAATGATCTCGACGCGAGTGCGCTGACTCTCATTGATGTCGTTCTGAGCTAGGTGTAGGGCACACCGGAGCATCGGGGGCGCGGCCCGCAGCGGAGCGAGGACACGCGCCGCACGCCGAGCGGAGCGAGGCGCTTGATCCTCATAGAGCCGGAATCAGCAGTGCGAGAGGACGGCGCTGATGATCGCGTGCCAAGGCAACTCGCGAGGGCCGGCGGTGCGGGGTTCGGCGAGAGGCCACACGTCGTCGCCGTAGACCAGGTCGACGTCGACGGAACGTAGGCGGTCGATGTGTTCGGCCCAGGCGGGTTGCCGCGCGTGGGCGGCGTTGATCCGAGGGAAGACGACCATCGGCACGTGGGCGATGTTCTCGCACAGCGCGCCCCCTTGATCTATTGAGCTTCAGGTGACCAGCGATCGGCGCCGGCGCTTTGGGAGCATTCGCCAGCGCGGCTCGGGACGGTTCCAAGCGCGCTATCGAGGGCCGGATGGCGTCATGCATTCGGCTCCGATGACTTTCGAGCGGAAGTCTGATGCCGAACGGTGGCTGACGTTGCTGGAGGGTCAGATCATTCGAGGGCAGTGGATCTCGCCGTTAGCGGCCCGAGTGCGACTGAGCGCCTACGCGGAGCGGTGGGTCATCGAGCGTCGATTGCAACCTAGGACGCGGGAGCTTTACGAGTCGCTGCTTCGGCGGCACATCGCGCCGTACTTCGGCTCGCGGACGGTCGACCAGGTCAATGCGCAGATGATCCGTACCTGGCGGCAGACGCTGCTGGCCGGTGGCACTTCTGCGATTGTGGCGGCGAAGGCGTATCGGCTGCTCCGCGCCATTTTCAACACCGCGATCCGCGAGGACCGTCTGATCGCGGAGAATCCGTGCCGGATCCCTGGCTACGACAAGGAGGACAGCGCCGAGCGACCGGTCGGGACGGTCTCGTTGGTGCTGACCCTTGCCGAGTTGATCGAGCGGCGGTATCGCGCACTGGTACTGCTCGCCGCATTTACCGGGCTCCGATGGGGTGAGCTGGTCGCACTGCGGGCATCAGACATTGACTTGGTGTTGGGAACCGTCCACGTGACGCGCAAGTTCGCCGAGCTGCAGAACGGTCGCCGCGAGTCTGGTCCTCCGAAGTCTGCGGCCGGCGTTCGCACGGTGGCGATGCCCCCGGTGCTGGTCCAGGTCCTCATCGAGCATCTGGCGGAATACCGGGCTGTCGGCGACGGACTGGTGTTCCACGGCCCGAAGGGTGCGCCGTTGCGTCGGAACAACTTCCATCGGTCGGTTGGTTGGTCTGAGCTTGTCACGAAGGCCGGCCTCCCAGAGGGCTTTCACTTCCACGACTTGCGACATACGGGGAACACGCTCGCGGCGGCCAGCGGTGCGAGCACGCGCGAGTTGATGCATCGGATGGGCCACGGGACGATGCGCGCTGCGCTGATCTATCAGCATGCGACGAGCGACCGGGACCGTGAAATTGCGGCTGCGCTGGGGAGCTCGGATCCAGCGCGAGGCGGGGGAGAAGTGGCCCATGCGTGGCCCGAAGCCCGGACGGCAAGGTGGCGAGGGCAGGGCCGATGTAGAGAAACCGAGCTCCGACTAGACATCCCACGTTCGTGCGAGTCAAGTTCTGAGCCGGGGTTCCTCCGAATTCGATGATGTGCCGGTGCTCGCCACGGTCAAGCTCAGGGCGGTCGGGCGTGGGTTTGTGCGGATGGTTGACCGTGGCTGCGCTCCGGCAGGATTGCTGGTCACGAGGAACCCCGGCCGGTGCGAGGCCGCCTGGTGACGGTCAAGCTTGGGCTAGCCCGGATCAGGCGGCCGCGGTGAGTTGTGCGGTGTGCCAGGCCTGGGCCTCGTCGTAAAGGGTGTGGTGTCGTAGGCAGCCGTGGAGGATGCCGACGAGCCGGTTCGCGACGGCCCGGAGGGCTTGGTAGTGGGTGGCGCCGCGGGCTCGTTGTCGGTCGTAGAAGGCGCGGGCGCCGGGTGAGACCCGCAACGCCGAGTAGGCCTGGAGCAGCAACGCATCGCCGAGCCTGCGGTTCCGGGCGTAGCGGGCGAGCACGATGCGTCTGGTGCCAGACGCCTTGGTGATCGGTGACATGCCGGAGTAGTTGCGGCGGGCTTTGGCGTCGGCGTAACGGTCGAAGTCGTCGCCGAACTCGGCCAGCACCCGGGCCCCGAGGATCGTTCCGAGGCCGGGTTGGCTCAGGTAGATCTCAACGTCCGGGTGCCGGCCAAAACCCTGCTCCACCTGCCCGGCGAGAACCTCGGTCTGCGCGACCATCGTGGACAAGACCGCGACCAACGCCGACGCCGACGCCGCATACGCGGGCACCACCCCGGGCCGGGCGCTCAACTGCCCCGCGCTCAGCGCCGCCTTGATCTTGGCGGCGCTGGCGGCGATGTTGCGTTGCCGGCCGGCCTTGCGGAGCAGGGTTTCGATCCGTGTCAGGGACAACCGACGGCCCTGCTCAGGGGACGGTGCAGCGGCCAACACGGCCAGCGCGTCCCGGTCGGCGAGATCGGTGCCGAACGCGGCCAGGGCTGCCGGGTAGTACTCCCGCAGCAACGACCGCAGCGCATTCACCTGCCGCACCCGGGACCAGATCATCGTCTGATGAGCACGGGTAGCCACCTTCAGGTGCTCGGCCAACTCCGAGTCGCCGGCGACCGGCCGGTGGTGAGCCCGGTCCAACCGGACGATCTCGGCCAGCAGATGCGCATCCGCCGGATCCGACTTCGCCCCCGAGGTGGAATGCCGTTCGCGATACCGGGCCACCTGCAGCGGGTTGATCGCATACACCAGGTAGCCGGCCGCGAGCAGGGCCTGGACCCATGGTCCGCGTTCGGTCTCGATCCCCACGATCACCTGATCCGGCTCACCGGCAGGGTCGAGATACTCAGCGACCAGCTCGTGCAGCGTGGTGATCCCGCCGATCCCCTCCGGCAGCCGTCTGCTGGCCAGCAGCCTGCCGGCCTCGTCTTCGATCTCGATGTCATGGTGGGCCTCGGCCCAGTCGTCTCCGATGAACAGCATCCGCGCCTCCTCGATGATCACTCTCGATCCGTGAGCCGGAGAAGACCTGCTACGACCTAATGGATCAGTGCTCAACGGCACGACATCCCACCAGCACTCCCGGTCTCCTCACCACCGCCGGCGCACGATCTAGTCATAGACCTCGAAGGCCTGGCCTAAGCAGTGCTCACCGGCGACCGGCTCGGACAACAGCATCCACCACAAGCGAAGCTGTCACGAGTCCCATTAGGCCGGACAGTTGTCGAGCGGGTGACGAGAATCGAACTCGCATGACCAGCTTGGAAGACGAACCGGAGGGGGTCGGCGCGGTGTGGTTTCCTTTGTAGATAAGGGAAGTAGTGACCGGTACTGACCGCTGTTGACCCCGTGTCGTGCCCAATATGGGCACGTTTTGGGCACGCGGAGCCGCTGGTGTTCGATTATCGAGCCTGGCGGCTTCTGCATGCTCGAGTGTGGTTCGGGTGCGGGCGCATTCATCGAACCGACGTTCTATTATGTTCCGATGGGGGCTCGCCGCAAGGATCGCGACTGGCCCCGGCCGCGCCACACGCGGCACGTCTGGATCCGAAACGAGAGCAACCTCCTGCCGCCGACTCAGGGATTCGTGCTGGAGTGGCGGCGGCACTCGTACCGGTGGTCGGCCCTGGTGCTGTACGTCCGTGAGGACGGCGTGAGCCCGCCAAAGTATGTCCAGGAGTGGTTGCCGGCTGAGCGGCTGTGGCCGGTGACGAGCAATCCGAACCTGCCCGACCCATTCTACTGATTGTCCGGTGGGTTCCCCGTCCCATCTGATGATGGGCCGCTGTAGCGTCACAGACGCTATCGGTGGAAGGCTCGGTGACTAGTATCTGGTGGATGAGTATGAAGCTCCCTATCGACGCTGAGTCGAGTCAAGCGTTCACAGAGGTTGCGCAGTCGGCGAGGATGAGTGGGCGATTGCTGCGTTCTGTCGGTGATCCTAGGCCAGACTCGAATTTTGCTCGAATAGGCGCAATTTATCCCTTTGAGAAGCCGTCCGATTGGTGCCGCGCGTACCTTGGCGCTGCACTAGAACACCTGACTCTCTGGGCTGATTACGTCGCTCCGCTGAGGTTTCATGAGTCGCAGGAGACGATGCTGAGCCTTCGGCCAGCCTATACGCTTGCGCGCGCTGCATTGGAAAGCTCTGCTCAAGCTGTTTGGATGTTAACGACCCGTGATCCCATGGAATGTATACGGCGTCACCTTAGCCTGATGCGTTGGGACCTCCAAGAGCACCGTAAGAGCAAGCTCGACCTGGCTGAAAAGGAGAAAGTGAAGGCGAGGGAACAGCTCATGCTCGACCGGGTGTCGACCGTATTTGCGCCAGAACAGATCAGTCCTCCAGGCGGATACCTGGCCGTCATTAAAGATGCGTGTGGAGCGACGGACCTAGATATAGACGCGGAAGATGCTGAGCGCATTTGGAGGGCCGCCAGCGGTTCGGCCCATGGAAAATACTGGCCGTCTATCGATCTTCAGGATATTCTTCCTGGCGAGGAGTATGAACCCGGCCACTTCAGAG
This sequence comes from uncultured Actinomycetota bacterium, assembly GCA_963797165.1. Taxonomy (GTDB): domain Bacteria; phylum Actinomycetota; class Actinomycetes; order Propionibacteriales; family Propionibacteriaceae; genus Microlunatus. The sequence continues at coordinate 1,701,519 of CAWCOM010000001.1, read as the reverse complement.
CTATCCGATTCCCTGACCCCAAGGGAATGGCCGAAGTCCTAAAATGTGCGGACGGCATGACAACCTATGGCGTGCTGAAGTTCGCAGATTATTCTGGCGCCGACATCGGCGAGTTGATTCTAGAGGCTCAGAGCTGGTTAGCTGAAGTTATCCCGTTCCGAGCCGATGCTGACCCTAGCGTTATTGGACGTCTGAAAAGCGGGAAAGCGTGATTGTCGACGCATCTGACGCCGACTTGAGCGAACCGTGGCGAGCCCTTCGGCGAACGCGTTCAAACCGGCCGCGCGCTGTGGTCCGCGGGCGGCGCGCCACAGTATTTGGGACAGGGCTTGCGCAGGCCGATGAGCTGTGGCGCGCCGCCGATTCAGTGAGTCCTTTGGCCGGACCGATCTTGCGCTATTACGCGCTGGCTCAAGCCGTGCAGAGTGTCTGCGCCGCCAGTCGGCTCAGGAACGACGAATGGCAGGCTCCGGCAGCGCACGGGCTTAAGCTAGATTGTCCCGATACGGGCGGCCGCATTCTCGATCTTCGGGAAGTAATCGTACGTGAGGAGGGTTATGGCCTTATTCAGACCCTTGGGCGCGCCCTGCGGAGCCCTGTCCTATGCGAGCCTGCGTCGCTGGCGGAAATTATTGCCAATACCTGGGGCCATGAGTGGCACAGCGAATTTACTGACTTTCCGCATCCAGTTCAGGTGAATGCAAGTTGGCTGTCCGTGTATCAAGGAATGCACACGTTATATGTCGGGCCGGTCCCGTCGAAGTATGTTCGGCGAGAAGAAGTCGAACTGGCTGGTAGTGGCGGGCGATATGGGCTGACCTTCGTAAGTCCGTCGAGCGACGAACTCGCGGAATGGTTTGAGGCGTACCCCACTTTGAGTTCGTTGCCGGTGACAGACGCCGTCACGCTTCATCCTGACGAAGGACGAATGGGGGACGAGATCTATGCACTGTTGCGGTACCCTGTGGGGACGATCTTGCCGCGCGAGCGCTGGGGTGAATTGCTAGATGTGCGACGAGCACGCTCCGATCAGGCCGAACAAAGCGGGTGGATGATTCCGACCACTGGGAGCAGTAGTCAACCGCAGCATCCACTCGTAGGTTGGCACATTCTCCTGTACTCACTTTCTATGCTGGCTCGCTATCACCCTGCCGAGTGGCGCACAATTCTCGATATGGACAAGAGCGGGTCAGCCGACGAACTGGCGCATCTGATCGACTCGAGTTCAGAGATCGCGATCGTGCTTGTCGAAAGGTCCATTCGCGCATTCATGTAGGTTTGGCGAAGCGAATCGTTCAAGCTCGGACGTCCGATTGGGCTGGGTCGGCCTCCGGCGAGGCCCGCAGCGCAGCGAGGACACGTAGCCGGAGGCCGACCCAGCCTTGCGGCGCGCAGCGCCGCCTTGATCTCCATAGAGCCGGATTCGGCAGGGAGAGGTAGGCGGCGTCTCCGGTACGACGGTCGCAAAGAGCCGAAGCGGCGAGGATCGGAGGGAGATGATTGTGAAGTGGGCGATTCTGATCAGCGAGCGTATGAACGCTTTTTAATGGCGATCGCGCTCGTCTGCAACCACAGCGCGGAATCCGCGATCGGGCTTCAACAAGCCCTTGTTGGTCTGGCGGGGACGTCGTCGCTCGTCACGCCGAAAGGAGGTCAAGTGAGCGACCTGTCGCTCGGTCAGCAAGCCGCGGAACTCAAGAGTTCTGTTAAGTCCTGGGCCTGGACGCAAGATGAGCAACTCCTGCGGCCGGCACTTGACCGTTGCCTTGACATCAATAACGAACTGCTCCGCATGCGGAACCGGGTGGTGCACGACTGGTGGGTGCTAGGTGATGATGGGGAGAGCGTAGAAGCGCGTACCGCCGCATACTCGGCCTGGCCGTCAGTACGCTCGAATGTGACGACCTTGTACCGGTTATCAGATCTTTGGGAGCTATTGCATATCGCCTTCCAGAATTTCGGGCAGGGCATTCGACAGGCACGACGAGGAGGCCGCCGTGCCGAGGAGCTCCGAGTGGATCAACCCTTCGGATCGGCCGAAGTGGCAATGGCAAAGCTGGAGGACCGTTGGCAATCTGCCGGCAGGGAGCCGACTTGGCTGTGGGAACTTGCAGTAGGTACGTGATCTGGAGCCGTGCGCATTGATGCTCGGCTGAGTCGGTTTCCAAGATTCCGGATCTTATGGCGCGCTCGCAAGAGCTTGCTTTAGGTACTTCTCGACAGGAAGCGCGAAACCATAGGGAACATATAATTCAAACTGATTAGGCCGAACCCATGCGAAATTCGCCAACTCGTCGCTATCGGCAACGCGTGCGATCCCACTTACGATCTGGCACGCCACGTAGGCCATCCGTCGTCCGGTCGTCGGATGGATGCGTTCCCCGAGAACTCGAAGTGATCGCACGGTTAGGTCTGTTTCCTCCAGCGTCTCGCGCACGGCGGCATCTTCCAATGTTTCGCCCGGCTCTACCTCGCCAGCTGGGAATTGCCAGGACAGAGAACCTTCGCTAACTCTGCGCTGGACGAGTAGGACTGAACCGTCCTTGGTGATAATTCCGGCTGAGATTGCGGGGCGCTCGGTAGCGGGGACTTCACTCATGCTGCAACTCCAATTGCGTCAAGGATCGGCGGGAAGATGCGGGCGGTCGGTATGAATCGGCAGAGATCGCGGGCGTTCGCCCAAGTCACGCTGGCGTTCTCAACGATGTCCAGGTTGGTTGCCTCGCCGGCGAGGTATTCGCACAAGTAGTAGACGCAGAACACACCGGTGATCGGGTGTGTCCGCGAGCCGAGCTCTCGGGCGACGGCGCAATCAATTCCGGTTTCGGTCCTCGTCTCGTGAACGGCTACTCGGGGGGCGGAGCTCTCGGGTTTGACGATTCCTGCGGGGAACTGCCAGGACAGCAGGTCGCCGTCTCGGCGTTGGACCAGGAGGACGCCGTGTTTCCGCTGGACGATCGCGATTGCGACGTGGAGGCCGGCGGAGGGGTGGGCGTCCATCGTCAGGGATGCCGCGAACCTCGCGCGCGCAGCTTGTGGGGCGCGTTCGAGGATCGTGTCGAGTAGTTGCTGCATCTCGGGGCGAGGGACTCGCTCAGGCTGGGCGTGCCAGTTTGCGATGGTGCGAGGTGCGACGCCAAGCTGATGGGCGAAGTCTTCGGTCGAAAGTCGTAGTGCCGCTTGTAGGCGGCTGGCGCTGGCCCCCGTCCAGGCTTGCATTGGATTGGCCACGCCTTATTGGACCTCATTTGCTGCTGGTGACTCCAGTGACGTGCAGTGTAGGTGCGCAGAAAGTGCAGAGAATGTTCATCGTGCCGACCGTGGATGACCGGTGGACTTGTCTCCGTGATCTTCGAGAGCGCCCAGGCGGTGAGCGAGCTCCGACACCTGGGCTTCCACGCGGCTGAGCCTTTCGGTGACCGTGGGCGATGGGCCGGTGCTCGGCAGTCCGACAACCTCGGCGCGTACGCCCCGCCGTGTCGAGATAACACCTTCGGCGCCGAGGGTTGCGAGCGCCTGCTTGATCGTCATGTGCGAGCAGCCCAATTCGTCGGCCAGGGACGCGATCGACGGCAGCTGCGAGCGCACCGGATATTCACCGGTGGTCACTCTGTCCCGGATCACCTGCGCAATGCGCTGGAACTGCGCCAGAGGTTGGGTGGCGTCCTCAGTCATGGCAGAAGCGTAGAGGGCGCGCGCTGAAACTCGTGGTTGCGGACATGGCTAAAGGTAGCTAGCTTAGATGTGACAAATCTCGGGGACCAAACCAAAGGAGGTGGCCGGATGGCCGTCAACGGTCCGTTCAAGGTGGAGTGCGGGGATGTGTTCCCGCACGGTCTGGGTGTGGTGGGGGCGGTGACGCAGCTGGACGATTTCGATGCGTCGACAAAGGAGAAGCGGGTCCAGGCCCGGGACAAGGACTCGGGTCTGCCGGTGTGGCAGGTGGAGGTGATGGATTTCGACCCGGACGCCCGGGAACGGGTGTTCAAGGTGAAGATCGCGGCGGCGGTGCAGCCGGTCCCTCCGGAGCCGGTGGCGGGTGCTCCGGTCCGGCCGGTGGTGCTGGAGGGGCTGACGATCACGCCGTGGATCAAGGAAGGCAACTTCGCCAAGATCGCCTATTCGTTGCGGGCGACGGGGATGGCCCGCGGTCCGTAAGTCTGAGCGGGCGGCCTGATCGTGGCCGGCGAGGCGGTGGCGCAGCTGCGGACGGTGTTGCGGCTGCGGCCAGATTGCACGTTCGAGGTCGCGTTGCGTGACCAGGGCAGCGACCGGGCGGCGGTCCTCTCGTGCCCGGGTGGTGTGGCGATCGAGCTCGACGGTCCGGGTGTGGTCGATCGGCTGGCGGCGGCGGCGATCGAAGCAGCCGAACTACTCGGCGTGCGGCCGGAGTTGCCGGCTCCCGTGTCTCGAACCCGCACGGTCGGTCAAGTCCGCGTCGGTGAAGTCGCCGGCTGGGAGCTCGCTCGGCCGTGGGAAGGCGGAGCCGGCGCGGGTGGGGTCGTTGCCTCGGCGGTCGACGGCGCGGGTGGAGATTTTGACGGCGACGGAGACGGCGGCGATGTTGGGGGTGAAGCGGGACACCCTGGTGGCGTGGCAGCGGACGGCGTGGGGTCCGGCTCCGATCGACGCTGAGGGTGTGTTGAAGTTCCGCCGCTCCGAGGTGTTGGCGTGGCTGCGCAGGTGCGCGTCGTGACCGCCCGGGCGGAGGTGACCCGGATGGTGTGCCAGCTGGAACCGGGCACAACGTCGGTCAACACCTTGTCGTCGGCGAACGGGCCGTACGTACTGCTGACGTTGCCGGGCGGTGATGTGTCGTTGCTGGTGACCGATCAGCGGGCGTTGCTGCATCTGAGCTCGGCCTGCCGGACCGCAGGTGAGCAGCTGCGGATGGCGGCGTTGCGGCATGAGTCGGCGGGGGTGGCGTGATGGCCTGCGACACCGGCCGGGTGCAGCTGAGTACGGAGGTCCACGTCGACCCCGGCGCTTGCTATGAGTGCCAGAGCTTCCCCGCCACCGTTGACGGGTCCGGCTTTCGTCGTGGTCGGTGTCGGCCAGCTGTGCCTGAACTTCGCCACCGACGAGGCGATCTGTGAGCTCATCGACGCCCTGGCCCTGGCCGCGCAGGAGCTCGTCAAGGTCACGACGCCAGGCCGGGTTCCGGCTGGGGTGGGGGTGGCGTGATGGCCGGCTCGGAGGTGATGGCCCGCTGCGAGGTCGAGGCCGGTCTGCGGGGGTGGGCGTGGGGTCTGCACTCGCTGGAGGCGGCGGTGGAGTTGTTGATCTTGTCGTGTGGTGGCCGGTTCGCCTGCCAGTCGTGGCCGTGGGTGTGTGTCGACCGGGGCTGTGTCTGGCTCGACGCCGACCAGATCCACCCACACATCGGCGTCCTGTCCTCGGGTGAGCAGCGGATCCTCGGCCTGGTCGAAGCCCTGGCGACGGGCCGTCCGATCGATCGGCTGGGTGACCAGTTCTGTGCGCTGGATCGGTACACGTTGCAGCTGATCCTGGCCGCGCTCGCGCATGCGGCCGGGAGCCATACCCATGCCGTCCTGGACGGCGGCGGTTGGGTGATGTTGCCGCCGCTCGTCGACTGGCCCACGGCGGCCTGACCGATGGCCTTCTTGTCGAAGCTCGGGCGCGGGGCCGGCTGGCTGGGCCGTTGGGTGGGCTGGCTGGGCCGTGAACTGTGGTGGTGGCTGGCCGGCTCGTGCCGGTTGTGGTGGCGGCACAAGATCACCGCCACCCTGTATCCGATCGCGGCGGTGGTCGCGTGGCGGGTGCAGCTGGAGCTCTTCGCGATCATCCTCTCCCTGCCGGTGGTCGGTGATCGCGTTGTGGGCACGGGTCTGGCCGGTGTCGTATTGGGACCGGTTGCAGGGGCCGTTGGAGGATCGGCGGTTGAAACGGCGGCTGAGGAAGGGCTGGCCGGTGTTGATGGAGTCGGTCGGCCTCACTCGCCGCACACCGACTGTGACCCGGACTGGAGCCGGCACGATGGTTCCGGCCGATCAGCTCATCGTGCCGACCCTGCACCGGTTGCGCTGGGTGCGCGGCGAGCTCGTCGCGTGGCCGGGCTTGTTGACGGGACAGACCGTTGACGACGTGCAGGCGGTGGCGGACCGGTTGCGGGTGGCACTGGATGCGCACCGCTGCCGGGTGGTGCCGAACCCTCGTTGACGGCGTGCACGATCGTCTGGTCCTTCGCCGATCGGCTGGCCCGTCCGTTCAACGCGACCGTTCCCGCCGTGGGTGCGCCGATTGGTGATCTTCGGACGGTACGGCTGGGGCGGTCTGAGGACGGCGGGGCCTGGCGGCTGCCGGTCGGGTTGTCGACGTTGACGGCCGGCTGTTCGGGGTCGGGCAAGGCGTCGCTGATCTGGGGTCTCGTGTTCGGGCTCGGGCCGGCGAATGCGGTCGGGTTGGTGCAGCTGCACGGGATCGATTTGAAGGGCGGGATGGAACTGTCGATGGGCCGGCCGCTGTTCACCCGCTACGCCCAGACCGCCGACGCGGCCGTGGTCCTGCTCGAAGACGCCGCAGCGAGCGTTGCAGGCGAGGGCTGCCCGGTTGGCGGGGTGACCCGGCAGCATGAGCCGTCGACGGTCGATCCGTTGGTGGTCATCGTGATCGACGAGCTCGCCGCCCTGATCGCCTACAGCCCGGATCGGGAGTTGGTGCGGCGGGCTGAGGCGGCTCTGTCGGTGATCTTGTCCCAAGGTCGGGCGGTCGGCTTCCTGGTGTTCGCGTTCCTGCAGGATCCGCGTAAGGAGACGGTGCGGATGCGGCACCTGTTCACCCAAGCCATCGGTCTGCGGCTCCGGGACCGGGAAGAAGTCGCGATGGTCCTCGGCGACGGCGCGATCGCAGCCGGGGCGTTGTGTCACAAGATCCCCACGTCGACGCCGGGTGTCGGGTATGTGCTGGGGGAGGACAACCGGCCGGTGCGGGTCCGGGCCGGCTTCGTGTCGGACGAGATGATCAGGACCGCTGCGGAGCACTTCCCCGCCCCGACAGATATCCCGATCATCGTCCCCGAACCCGCCGAGGCCACGGCCGCGCTCGTCGAGGGCTCCACGATCATCGCGGGCGGCGGCCGGGTCGGGTGATGCGGCGTGAGCGGTCGCCAGCCCGCACTGTTCGACCTCGCACCGGAACCGGCGTCGGTGCCGGCGATCGATGTGGCGTTGGCGGTCACACCGGAGATGGCGCGGGAGCTCGCGATCTCGCAACGGGTCTGTGTCCGACCCCTGCTGCGCCGGGTGGAGGACCGGCAGACCGGGACCAAGGACACGGTGGCGATCCCGTGCGGCTCCACCCGCGAGACGGTCTGCCCACCCTGCGCCCACAAGGCGCGGGTGCTGCGGATGCAGCAATGCCGCGAAGGCTGGCACCGCGACCACGAACCCGACGACCAGGCCGACGAGCTCGACGACCAGGAGCTCGACGACGAGCTCGAGGATGGACGGAGCTCGACGACCAGGAGCTCGACGACGATGATGGAGCTCGAGGAGGCTGAGGCTGCTCGTCGGGTGCGGTCGACCCGGCACCGGTCGGATGTGCCGGACCTGCCTCGGGTGCCGGTCGAGGACCGGACGATCGGGCGGACGTTCACCGCACCGGACGGCACGACGTACCGCCCGTCGATGTTCGTCACCGTCACGCTGCCGTCGTACGGTGCGGTCGTCGTCGTCGGGTGCGCCGCGGCATCCGGCGTCCTATGACTACCGGCGTGCCGCGTTGGACGCGTTGCATTTCGCGAAGCTGGTCGACCGGTTCTGGCAGAACCTCCGCCGCTGCGCCGGCTACCGGGTGCAGTACTTCGCCACGGTCGAACCGCAGCGCCGGCTGGCTCCGCACGCGCATGCGGCGATCCGAGGTGCTATCCCACGGGCGTTGTTGAAGCGGGTGATCGCGGCGACGTATGTGCAGCTGTGGTGGCCGTCGTTCGACCGGCCCGTCTACACAAACCGGCTCCCGGTCTGGGACGTCCGGCGACTACTGCGATCCCGACACGGGCGAAGTGCTGCCCACTTGGCGGCAGGCGGTCGACCGGCTTGGATCGGGACGGTGAGCCGGCGCATGTGGTCCGGTTCGGCCGGCAGTCCGATATGCAGGGCATCATCTCGCCGTCAGCTGATGCGGACCGGGCGGTGCGGTATCTGACGAAGTACCTGACCAAGGCGATCGCGGAGGCGCACTGCGACGACCAGGCCGACGTCGACCCGGCTATCTTGCGCACCTCGACCGGTTGCATGCCGAGCTCCGCTGGTTGCCGTGCTCGCCACGTTGCGCGAACTGGCTCCGCTACGGCATCCAACCTCAGGATGCCGGGCCTGGTCTGGAACCGGGGCGGTGTGAGCGGCCGGCGCATGATCGGGCGAACCTGGGTGTCGGCGGCCGCCGTGTCCTCGTCTCTAGGCAGTGGTCCGGCAAGACCCTCGCCGATCACAAAGCCGACCGGGCAGCCGTGGTCCGGGAAGCGCTGGCCACGGCGGGGATCGTCGCACCCGAGATCGAGCGGATGGCCGCCACCGTGACCCTGCCGGACGGGTCGCCCCGGTTCGTGTGGACCGACACCAAACCCGACCCGAGGATCTATGCCCGGGTGATCTTGGCGGCAGTGCAGGAGCGGCTGCGGTGGCGTGCCCAGTACGAAGCTGCGAAAGCCAGGCGGCTTGTGGATAACTCGTTCGGCAGTTCTGCTCGGCCGCCGTGACCGGGACGGGTCTGTGCGACCGCGTGACGTGCAGCTGGCGAGCAGACCACAGCTCGGCATCCCCCGATAACCAGCCCGCATGTGGTCGGAGGTCCGGTGGTCAAGGGTGAGCGCAGCGAATCACGTGTGACACGAGCGCAGCGAGTGCCCTTGAGGACCGGTCCGGAGACCCAACACTCCCAAATCGGGGGATGCCGAGCACCCGACCACGCAGAGAGGCGAGTTGATCATGGATCGGTTGTTGACGGTGGATGAGGCGGGGGAGTTCTTGAATACGGGGCCGCGGTTCATTCGGCGGTTGATCGCTGAGCGTCGGATCGAGTTCGTGCGGGTGGGCCGGCATGTGCGGCTCTCGGAGGCGGTTCTGCTGGAGTTCGTCGACGCGGGCCGGGTGCCGGTGATGATGCCGCCGACTGCGGGTGTGCGGTGACGATCGGGCGGCGGCCTTCGGGAAGCGTCCGGGTGCTGCCGTCGGGTCGGGTGCAGGTGCGGTACACCGGTCCGGATGGGTTGCGGCGGGTGGCTCCTCAGACGTTCTCGACGAAGACGTTGGCGCGGCGGTGGTTGACGCTGACGGAGGCCGACATCGTGAGAGGAGTGTGGCGGGACCCGAACGCGGGCACGGAGAGCCTGCGGACGTACGCGCACCGCTGGGTTGCTGAGCGTGACCTGTCAGACCGGACCCGGGAGCTTTATCGCGGTCTGTTGGATCGCCAGGTGTTGCCGAAGCTGGGTGATCTTGACCTGTTGTCGATCACGCCGGCCCGGGTGCGGACGTGGCGGCAGGGCTTGGTCGACGCCGGGGTGGGTGCGAGCACGGTGGCGAAGTCGTACCGGCTGCTGCGGGCGGTGCTGAATACCGCTACGGATGATGAGGTGATCGCTCGGAATCCGTGCCGGATCAGGGGTGCCGGTATCGAGGCGACTCCTGAGCGGCCGGTGATCGGTTTGGCGGGTGTGATGGCGCTGGCGGCAGCTGTGCCGGGTCGGTATCGAGCTCTCGTGCTGCTGGCGGTGTTCGCTTCGATGCGGTGGGGTGAGTTGATGGGGTTGCGGCAGTCCGATCTGGACCTGGACCAGGCGTTCGTCCATATCAAGCGCTCTGCGGTCGAGGTCGGAACCACGATCGTGTTGAAGTCGCCGAAGACGCAGGCAGGGTTGCGGACGGTTGCGTTGCCCTCATGGCTGGTGCCCGAGCTGCGGCACCATGTGGACACGTACGCGGATCCTGGGCCGGATGGTCGGGTGTTCGTCGGGCCGTATGGCGCGACACCGCTTCGGCGGAACTTCGCGACGATCTGGAAGCGGGCGAAGGCGGTGGCCGGCCCCGGGATTCCGGCTGAGTTGCACTTTCATGATCTGCGGCATGCGGGGAATCACTTCGCGGCGGCGTCGGGTGCGAGCACGCGCGAACTGATGGGCCGGATGGGTCACGCGAGCATGCGGGCAGCGCTGATCTATCAGCATCGGACGGCTGAGCGTGACCGGATGATCGCGGATTCGTTGGACGAGATGATCCGGAGCGCGGAGTGAGCCGGCTTGCCTGGCCCGGTTCGACCAGCTCAGGGCGTGGATCGTTTTGGGCACGTTTTGGGCACGCGGCGGGGTTCACCGGGATTTTCGATTAATCGGCCCGGATGCATGTAGGTTCTGAGTAGGTGTTTTGTTCTGGAGCGGGTGACGAGAATCGAACTCGCATGACCAGCTTGGAAGGCTGGGGCTCTACCATTGAGCTACACCCGCATTGGAGTTCCGTGACCTGGTCGAGCCCGAGTCTCCACCAGGCCACGGAGTCGAGGTGCAGGACTCGAACCCGCCGGGCGCCCAACGCGGATCACCGCATCGCTCGGGCCTCGTGCTGCCGCAACAAAAGGGCGTACGACCTCCTGGCAGCGCACGGAACTGTAGCAGCCCGACCTCGACAGTTCGGCATTCCCGTCGCCTTCCGCCACATCGTGTCATCGGCCCGCCCACCTCGGCTTGGCCACCTCATCTCCGCGCCGTACCGCGCGATGACGGCCCGAGCGTGTCGCTTGGGCCCCATGGGTCGCAAAACGTGGGCGAATTCCGCCGATCTGGCGCTGTTTGCGACCCACGGGCGCGGAACGTTCCGTGAGCATGACGATGCAGCGTCCGCCCGGCCATGCAACAGCTCCGAGCGGTGCGCAGCACAAGGCGAGAGGGGAGGCGGGGTGGCCCGCGAGCGAGAAGGAATTGTCGGGGCGACAGGACTCGAACCTGCGATCTTCTGCTCCCAAAGCAGACGCGCTAGCCACTACGCTACGCCCCGGATCGGTGCCGCACCGGAGCTCAATTGAGTCGGCTGTGAGGCTCCGACGCAGCCCGTTGAGTGTAGGGGAACGGCCGCGTCGTCACAACGCCGCTGGACCGGGATGATTTGTCGGCCTCTGGGGCCGACCGTAGGATTGCCCAGGCTCTCCGCGAGCCTTCATGCGGGCATGCCGCCCGCCACCGCTATCTTCCGCAAGGATTTCCAGGAGTCACAGCGTGCCCAGCACCGTCGAGCAGTTGACCCCCAGCCGGGTCAAGATCACCGTCGAGGTCCCGTTTGCCGAGCTCAAGCCGAGCATGGACAAGGCGTACCGCGACATCGCCAAGCAGGTGAACATCCCCGGTTTTCGGCGGGGCAAGGTCCCGCCGATGGTGATCGACCAGCGCTTCGGTCGTGGCGCCATCATCGAGCAAGCGCTCAACGACGCCCTCCCGCGCTTCTACGACGCCGCGGTGAGTGAGAACAAGCTGACTCCCCTTGCGCAGCCCGAGGTCGAGGTCACCAAGCTCGAGGACGGCGACCTGATCGAGTTCACGGCGGAAGTGGACGTACGTCCGGAGTTCGACCTGCCCGACTTCTCACTGCTGTCTGCGACCGTCGACGAGGCCGCCGTCTCCGAGGACGACATCAACGAGCGGTTGGACGCCCTGCGGCAGCGGTTCGGCTCGCGGATCTCCGTCGAACGTCCGGCGGCAGCGGGTGACGTGGTGACCATCGATCTGCTGGCCAGCAAGGACGGCGAGCCGCTGCCCGACGCGACCGCGGAAGGGCTCGACTACACGATTGGCTCCGGCTCGATGCTCGAAGGCCTGGACGAAGCCGTGGTCGGCCTCTCGGCCGGCGAGTCGGCGGAGTTCGCGTCCACCCTCGTCGGCGGTCCGCTCAAGGACTCCGACGCCGACATCACCGTCACCGTCACGGCAGTGCAGGAGCAGGAGCTGCCGGAGCTGGACGACGAGTTCGCACAGCAGGCGTCGGAATTCGACACCTTTGCAGAGATGCGCGCCGATTTCGAGGAGAGCCTGCTGCGGCTTGCCCGGCTCGATCAGGCCAGCAAAGCCCGCGACGCGGTGCTGGAGGACCTGATCGAGAAGGTTGCTGTCGAGGTCCCGGAGAATCTGCGGGAAGCCGACCTGGCGACCCGCAAGGAATCCATCACCAACCAGCTCGCCTCGGCGAACCTAAGCCTCGCCGACTACCTCGAGGAGTCGAAGGAGGCCGAGACCGAAGAGGAGTTCTGGGCCGACCTGGAGCGGCGCTCAGCCGACGCTCTGCTCGCGCAGATCGTCTTGGACAAGGTGGCGGAGGAGCGTGGGCTGACCCTCGACCAGAACGATCTCACCCAGCACATCATCCGCAAGGCCCAGCAGGAGGGGTCGACGCCGCAGCAGATCGCCGATCACCTGCAGGAGCACCCGCATCACATCGACGAGTACATGCAGGAGATCCGACGCGGGAAGTCGCTCGCGCTGATCGTGGAGTCCGCGACCGTGACCGACACCGCCGGCAACCCGATCGACCTCGCGAACCTGCAGGCTGACGGCACCCTTTCCGTTCCGGGCGAGACCGCCCAGGTCGACGAGGTCAGCTCGGTGGACGAGGTCGACTCGGTCGACGAGGTCCAGGTCGACGAGGTCCAGGTCGACGAGACGGCCGATAAGGTGTCCGCGGCGGCGGCCGAAGATTCCGACGCCTCTCGGGCCGAAGAATATGACACGGAGGCGAAGGCCACCAGCTGACACGGCTGTCGGACCCCGAAAGGACTTCCTCGGGCGGTTGGCTCGTCGGCTTCGGCCGGCGAAGCCAGCCGCCCGAGTCGTTCGCGGGCGCTGCGCCTTCGGGCGAGCGTACGGATGGGGTCGCTCGACCGCGCAGACCCCAGATCTTGAGGTTCGCTGCTGCTGCGACGCCGAAGCTTGGGCCAATCTTGAGGAAATCTCAAAGGTGGCCAAGGGATCACCCGAGGTCGCTGTTGAATGATTAACCATGTCAGGCCGTCGGGGGGCGGAACGACAATGGCAACAAGGCGCGGGACTCCAGGTCAGGGGAGGGGTCGCGAGTCGAAGGCTGTGGTGATCGAGCTGTTTGGGGGAACGCTCGAGAGCTGGTTGACGGGGAGATTTGCGCGGTTGTGCCCATCGTCAGGGGGCACGAAGCGCCGCAAGAGGAAGTGCATGAGCGAGCGTTCGGGGGGACGCAGCTCATGCCGACGCAGGGAAACTGCTCGACTGCTTCGGGGGAGGCAGATTTGGGGTTGATCCCGCGGGTGAGCTGGCCGGGCTCGGACACGATGTGTCCGGTCCCGGCCAGTTTGCATATTGAACTGCTCCGCTCGGCAAGCCTCGCTCCGCGCTCCGCTGCGCCTCAGGTCGCCTCGTTCGTCACAGATCGTGAAACGGAGAAGCGTGTTTCGCGATCTGCTCCTGCACTCCGCGACGCGCAGCGTCGGTAGTGGGTCAAAATATCGGCGGGACAACACGCCCCTAAAACGCTTCGGCGCCAGCACCATGCACGCGCCGACGCTGCGCGCCGGCGAGTGCAGGAGTGTCTGGTGAAACACGCTCTTCCGTTTCACCAGACAAGACGAACGAGCCGGCCTGAAGCGCAGCGGAGCGCGGAGCGAGGCTTGCCGAGCGAAGCAGTCGAGCTCGCCCGTGCGCCCATAGCGAACAGGTGAGCCATCCCCTCCGCAGTGTCAGTCCGGCCGGGTAGGTTCAAGCGCGTGCAACCAACTCACTCACCACGCGCGGCGGCGCGCAGCGGCAACATCGGGATGGACGACAACGTCTACCAGGCCCTGCTGCAGAACCGGATCATCTTTCTCGGCTCCGAGGTGAAGGACGAGAACGCCAACGCGATCTGCGCCCAGATGCTCCTGCTCAACGCGGAGGACCCCCAGAAGGACATCTACCTCTACATCAACTCGCCCGGCGGCTCGGTCGACTCGGGCATGGCGATCTACGACACCATGAACTGGATCTCCAATGACGTCGCGACCGTGGCCATGGGCCTGGCTGCCTCGATGGGGCAGTTCCTGCTCTGCGCCGGCACGCACGGCAAGCGCTACGCCCTGCCGCACAGCCGGATCATGATGCATCAGCCGTCCGGTGGCCTTGGTGGCACGGCAAGCGACATCCGGATCCAGGCCGAGCAGTCGCTGCACATCAAGTCGACGATGCAGCGGTTGATCGCCGAGCACACCAATCAGACGCTCGAGCAGATCGAGGCCGACTCCGATCGCGACCGGTGGTTCACCGCCGAGCAGGCGCGCGACTACGGCTTCATCGACCACGTCTACCGTCAGGCGGCGCAGATTCCCTCGCCCGAGGCCCCGAACCAGTGAGGCCCCAAAGCAGTGAGGCCCGAACCAGTGAGGCCCACCCAGTGAGGCAGCCCCGTTGCGCCGAATCAGTGAGGAACCACCGATGAGCTCTTACGATCCCTATGCCCACCTGGCCGGCATCCCGATGCTGCAGTCGCGCGAGTTCGCGCCGACCATGGACTACTACATCCCGCAGTGGGAAGAGCGCACGTCGTACGGCATGCGCCGGATCGATCCGTACACCAAGTTGTTCGAGGATCGGATCATCTTCCTCGGCACCCCGATCTCCGACGAGATCGCCAATGCCGTGATGGCCCAGCTGCTGTGCCTGCAGCAGATGGACGCCGAGCGGCAGATCGACATCTACATCAACTCACCAGGCGGCTCGTTCACCGCGCTGACCGCGATCTACGACACGATGCGCTACATCAAGCCGGACGTGAGCACCGTCTGCCTCGGCCAAGCCGCCTCGGCTGCCGCGGTGATCCTGGCCGCCGGCACCAAAGGCAAGCGGCTCGCCCTGCCGAACAGCCGGATCCTGATCCACCAGCCGGCGACCGAGGGCGGCTACGGGCAGTCTTCCGACATCGAGATCCAGGCGCGAGAGATCCTGCGGATCCGGTCGCTGATGGAGGAGATGCTGTCGACCGACACCGGCAAGACTGCCGACGAGGTCAGCCGCGACATCGAGCGCGACAAGTACCTCACAGCAGAGCAGGCGAAGGACTACGGGATCATCGACGAGGTGCTGACGTCGCTCAAGGCCGTCGACGTCTGAGCCTGTCACAGCGGGCCCGCCGACGGTGGGGGCAATGTCCTCCACATCTGTCCGACGGCGGGCTAGTGTGTAGAAACCGGCGGAGGGTCGGGCTCACCGAGGAGCCGCAGATCCATCAGGAGGAGGTCCAGTGGCGCGCATCGGAGAGAGCGGCGACCTGCTGAAGTGCTCGTTCTGCGGAAAGAGTCAGAAGCAGGTCAAGAAGCTCATCGCCGGTCCCGGCGTGTACATCTGCGACGAGTGCATCGACCTGTGCAACGAGATCATCGAGGAGGAGTTCTCCGAGAACTCCGAAGTCGGTCTGCTCGAGGAGCTGCCCAAGCCCCACCAGATCCGCCAGTTCCTCGACGGGTATGTGATCGGGCAGAACAACGCCAAGAAGGCGCTCGCGGTCGCGGTCTACAACCACTACAAGCGGGTGCAGGCCCAGGCGAACCCGACCCGGCGCAACGATGACGACGGGGTCGAGCTCGGCAAGTCCAACATCCTCCTGATCGGCCCGACCGGGTGCGGCAAGACCTATCTGGCCCAGACGCTGGCGAAGATGCTCAACGTCCCGTTCGCCATCGCCGACGCGACCGCTCTGACCGAGGCCGGGTATGTCGGCGAGGACGTGGAGAACATCCTGCTGAAGCTGATCCAGGCCGCCGACTTCGACGTGAAGAAGGCCGAGACCGGGATCATCTACATCGACGAGGTCGACAAGATCGCGCGCAAGAGCGAGAACCCCTCGATCACCCGCGACGTTTCCGGCGAAGGCGTGCAGCAGGCGCTGCTGAAGATCTTGGAGGGTACGTCGGCCTCGGTGCCGCCGCAGGGCGGTCGCAAGCACCCGCATCAGGACTTCATCCAGATCGACACCACCAACGTGTTGTTCATCGTCGGTGGGGCGTTCGCCGGGCTGGACCACATCATCGCCTCGCGTGTCGGCAAGCGGCCGCTGGGTTTCAACAACGCGATGGAGTCCCGCAAGCCCGAAGCCGAGGACCCGTTCGCCGACGTACGTCCGGAGGACCTGGTCAAGTTCGGCTTGATCCCCGAGTTCATCGGCCGCCTGCCGATGATCTCCTCGGTTGCTCCGCTCGATCGCGACGCGCTGATCCGGATCTTGATCGAGCCGCGCAACGCGCTGGTCAAGCAGTTCAAGAAGTTGTTCGAGCTCGACGGGGTCGATCTGGAGTTCAGCGACGACGCGGTGGAGGCGATCGCCGACCTGGCCCTGCTGCGGGGAACCGGCGCCCGCGGACTCCGCGCGATCCTGGAGGAAGTCCTGCTCAACGTCATGTACGACGTGCCGAGCCGCGAAGACATCGGTCAGGTCATCATCACCGCCGAGGTGGTCAAGGACAACGTGCTGCCGACGCTGGTGCCGCGGGAGAAGCTGGTCAAGCGGGAGCGTCGCGAGCGCTCCGCCTGAACCGAGCCGTCGTCGTGCAGGCCTGGGTGGTCGACCATCCTGGACCGATCGACGGCGAACCGCTGCTCCGGATCGAGCGAGAGCCGTCCGAACCAGGGGCCGGAGAGATTCGGGTGCGGATCTCCTGTTGCGGGGTTTGCCGCACCGATCTGCACCTCGCCGAGGGAGACCTGGCGCCCAAGCACTCCAGGATCACTCCGGGCCATGAGGTCGTCGGACGGGTCGACGCCCTGGGCCCTGGTGCGAGCCGGTTCGAGGTCGGCGATCGGGTGGGCGTGGCCTGGCTTGGGCGGACCGACCGGACGTGTCGGTTCTGTCGACGCGGTGACGAAAATCTGTGCCTTCGCCCGACCTTCACCGGGTGGGACGTGGACGGTGGGTACGCCGACGCGTGCCTGGTCGACGAGGCGTACGCGTACGAGATCCCGGAGGGTCTTGACGACGAGGAAGCCGCGCCGCTGCTCTGCGCGGGGATCATCGGTTACCGGGCGCTGGTCCGCGCGGCGGTGCCCGTCGGCGGACGGCTAGGGATCTACGGATTCGGGGGTAGCGCGCACCTGACCGCTCAGGTCGCGCTGGCTCAGGGGCTGCGTGTGCACGTGCTGACCCGCGGCGAGCACAACCAGGCGCTGGCCCGCGAGCTCGGTGCCGACTCGGTCGGCGGGGCCACCGATTCTCCGCCAGAACCACTGGACGGAGCCATCATGTTCGCGCCGGCCGGCGATCTGGTGCCGTTCGCGCTACAGGCGCTGGATCGAGGCGGGACGCTGGCCATGGCGGGGATCTGGTCGAGCGACATCCCGCAGCTGAACTACGACGAGACGCTGTTCCACGAGCGGCGGCTGGTCAGCGTCACCGCCAACACCCGCAGCGACGGCGAGACGTTCCTGGCTCTGGCCGAGCGGCTCGGCGTACGGGCGACCACTGTCGGCTATCCGATGGCCGACGCGCCTCGGGCCCTGCGAGATCTGAAGCACGGGCGCTTCGGCGGTGCCGCGGTTCTGCACAACCCCTGAGCTCGATATCGGCGGGGGCGCCGCGTCGTTTCGCGACTCCGGGGCATGAAACGTGGGCGTGAGGGTTGCTGGTGGGTGTCGTTTCGCGACTCGGGGCATGAAACGTGGGCTCGAGGGTTGCTGGGGCCGCGTCGTTTCGCGACTCGGGGCATGAAACGTGCGTGTGCCGGTGGAGAACAATGCAGCGGTCGGGCGACTCGTGCCGTCAGGAACATCGAGCCGCCCGGCCCGTACGGTCAGTGCATCTTGAAGTAGCTGCGGTAGTGCTTGTTCTGCCAGTCGGTCAGACTCAGACCTGCCCGTGAGGCGGCCGCTCGGATCCGGGCTTCGACCTCTGCCGTCGCACCCGGGAAGGTCACGTCCGTCGGAGTTGGTGTCGGCTCTGGGGCCGGCACGCTCAGCGGTACGAGCTGGGTGCAGTCGCCGTCCTCGTTGAGCAGCCGGGTCATCGAGTCGAAGGAGAACCAAAAGTGCCCGTCTTTGCCGAATCCGAGTCCCCACGAGTTGATCGCGTGGAAACGCTCCTTCTCCATGTCGACGCCGACGACCTCGAACTCGTGGCCGCCCCGGACCTTGCCAGAGACGGAGACCAGGCCGTTACTGTCGGGGTCGTCGAAGCCCTCGTACCAGTTCACGCCGACGATCACCGGCGTGTCCTGAAGTGCGTTCTGCATCGCCTCCAGCGAGGTCGCATGCAGATAGCCCGAGATCAGACCCAGGTTCTTGCACGCCTTGGCCGCGCTGAGGCCGTCGGAACCCGTGTCGGTGGGCGGGTACTGACCATCGAACGGGTCGAGACTCGTGGCGGCGGAGTACACCTTGACCGCGAGATCTTCGTCAAGCTCCGGATGGCCGCTCGGCAGGGCGTCGTACAGCGGCTTCGTGCCGAGGGCGCCGACGGCGGCGTTGCCGGTACAGGAGCCGAGATCGCCTTGGTCGAGCACCGGGATGACCCGATCGTGCTCGGTGCTCTTCAGCTCGCGGGCCGGGGAGCTGACCAGGAAGCGCAGGGACCGAACGTCGTGGTTGACGTTGCGGCCGAGGCGGCGTCCGGAGACTTGCTCTTCGGCGATGAGGTAGTTGGTCATGGTCCCTCCTTGGGTGCAGATGCGACGGCGATCGGACGGACCAGGTTCGATCAGCCTCAGTGTCTCGCTGACTAAGACCGCTGACGAGCCCCCGAAATACGACCTTGCCAGATCGGTCTCCGCAAGCGTGGACGAGGAGGTCCGTCAGCCCGCGAATCCGCGCCGAAGCCGGCTCAGGCCGATGGCACCAGCTCGACGTCGACCACCAGTGGTACGTCGGCTGCGGTCCACAACAGCTCGCCGGTCAGCCGTCCCACGGCACGGAGATCCGGCTCGATCTCCTTCAGTCGGTCGAGCACCTCGGCCTGCCCGGTGAGCTCGGCCCGTCTCACCTCCGTCCGCATCGACACCTTCGCCTGCGACTTCGCGCCGCGGACGGCCGCGAGAGCCAGGGCCAGGTCGTCGAGCAGCAGTGCGTCCCCGTCGATCAGCACCTCATCGGCACGCGGCCACGGCGCGTTGTGGATCGATCCCGGCTGCCACCACGACCAGACCTCTTCGGTCACGAACGGCATGATCGGCGCGAACATCCGCAGCAGTGCCTTCAGCGCGATCGCCAACGTGGCCTGCGCCGAACCGGCGCTCGGCCCCGCCCCGTACGCGCGTTCCTTCACCGTCTCCAGATAGTCGTCGCAGAACTGCCAGAAGAACTTCTCGCACGCCTCCAGCGCGCCCGTGTAGTCGTACGTGTCGAAGGAGTGGGTAGCTGCGGTGATCGTTCCAGCGAGCCCCGACAGCAGTGCCCGATCCAGAGGTTCGGTCACCGCGGACAACTGGGCCGCGCCGGCCCGGTCGTCCGGAGCGCCGTCGGGAGTGTCGCCGGCCAGCCCGAGGACGAACTTGCTGGCGTTGAGCACCTTCATCGCCAGTCGACGGCCGACCTTCATCTCCTTCTCGTCGAACGGAGAGTCCAGCCCGGGCCGCGCCTTCGCCGCCCGCCAGCGGACGGCGTCGGAGCCGTACCGCTCGAGGATCTCGCTCGGCACCACGACATTGCCGTGCGACTTCGACATCTTCTTACGGTCAGGGTCCATCACGAATCCACTGATCATGGACCGCGTCCAGGGCAGCGAGTGGTTCTCGTAGTGCGCCCGCACCACCCGGGAGAACAGCCAGGTCCGGATGATCTCGTGGGCGTGGGTGTTCAGATCCATCGGAAAGGTGAGCGCGAACAGCTCCGGGTCGCGCTCCCAGCCGCAGACGATCTGTGGGCTGAGCGAGGAGGTCGCCCAGGTGTCCATCACGTCCGGGTCGGCCATGAACCCGCCCGGCACGCCGCGCTGCTCCTCGGCGTAGCCGTCCGGCACGCTCGAGCTCGGATCGATCGGCAGCTCCGTCTCTTCGGGGGTGAGCGGGCTGTCATAACGAGGCTGGCCGTCGCCGTCGAGGGGGTACCAGACCGGGAACGGAACCCCGAAGAACCGCTGGCGCGAGATCAGCCAGTCGCCGTTGAGGCCGCCGACCCAGTTCTCGTAGCGGTACTTCATGTGCTCCGGCACCCAGCCGAGCTGCTCGCCCCGGGCCAGCATCAGCGCCTTGATGTCGGCGTCCCGACCGCCGTTGCGGATGTACCACTGTCGGGTGGAGACGATCTCCAGCGGCTTGTCGCCCTTCTCGTAGAAGTTCGCCTTGCGCTGGGTCGCGGTCGGCTCGCCGAGCAGGTCACCCGATTCGCGCAGCCAGCCCACCATCAGCTCGCGGGCGCTGAAGGTCGTCTTGCCGGCCAGCTGTCCCCAGCGCTCACCGTCGGCGATCCAGTCCGGCTGATCCCGCAGGATCCGGCCGTCCCGGCCGATGATCACCCGGGTCGGCAGCTGCAGCTCACGCCACCAGGTCACGTCGGTGAGATCGCCGAACGTGCAGCACATCACCAGCCCGGAACCCTTGTCGGGCTCGGCCAGCTCGTGGCTGACCACGGGAAGCTCTACGCCGAACACCGGGCTGGTGACAGTCTGGCCGATCAGGTCTTTGTAGCGGTCGTCGTCCGGGTGTGCGATCAGCGCCACGCAGGCCGCGATCAGCTCCGGGCGGGTGGTCTCGATCACCGCGGGTGTGGCGTCGGGACCGTCCGAACCCGAACGGTGGAACGACACCTTGTGGTAGGCGCCGGGGTAATCGCGTGCCTCCAGCTCGGCCTGGGCGACCGCTGTCTGGAACGTGACGTCCCACATCGTCGGCGCCTCGGAGAGGTACGCCTCGTCGCGCGCCAGGTTCCGGAGAAAGGCGAGCTGGGACACCCGAACCGAGTCGTCGGAGATGGTCGTGTAGAGATCCGACCAGTTCACGCTGAGGCCGACCTTGCGCCACAGCTCCTCGAACGACTTCTCATCGATGTGGGTCAGCTCGTGGCACAGCTCGATGAAGTTGCGCCGGCTGATCCCGAGCTGGCGCTTGGGGTCCGGCTTGACCGGGGGAGCGAAGTCGGGGTCGTAGGGCACGCTGGGGTCGCAGCGCACGCCGTAGTAGTTCTGCACCCGGCGCTCGGTGGGCAAACCGTTGTCGTCCCAGCCGATCGGATAGAAGACGTGCTTGCCGCGCATCCGCTGGTAGCGCGCGATCAGATCCGTGTGGGTGTAGGAGAACACATGGCCCACGTGCAGCGATCCCGACACCGTCGGCGGCGGGGTGTCGATGCTGTAGACCTGCTCCCGACCATGCTCGAGATCATTCTGGGGCCGCACGAAGACGTACGTCCCCTGCTCGGCCCAGTGCCTGGCCCACTTCTCCTCGAGCCCCTCCAGCGCCGGCTTCTCCGGTACGACCGGCGCGCTCGAGGCGGGCGCGTCGGGTCGGAGATCGGT
Organism: uncultured Actinomycetota bacterium; assembly: GCA_963797165.1. GTDB lineage: Bacteria > Actinomycetota > Actinomycetes > Propionibacteriales > Propionibacteriaceae > Microlunatus. The sequence continues at coordinate 1,680,085 of CAWCOM010000001.1, read as the reverse complement.
CGGTGTCGAGGTCATGTGTCGATCCTAGGAAGAAGGGGAAACCGGCGCCCAAGAATATCGGGCAGCCGCGAGTGCTTCGTAGTGCGCTGCTCACCCTTACGTCTGGAAAGTGGGCGCAAACTGCAACTTTCCGGCGTCGAGAGTTGCGGTTTGCGCCCACTTTCGCAGATCGGGGGAGGGGTGGTAGCCGGACGGGCCCGCGAGAGGAGTGTTAGGTTGGGCTTCCCTAACTTAGCCCGCCCTAACTCGAAGGAATGTTCAGATGTCCTTGTCGCGACGTCGTCTCCTGACCTCGGCTGCCGGCCTCTCTGCCGTCGCCGTCGGGCTGTCGGCCTGCAACGCCTCGGCTCGGTCCGACGGCGCGGCACCCACCGCCCCGGCGCACGCCGGCGGGGTGGAAGACGGGGCGTACCCGGTCACGATCAAGCACAAGTTCGGCGAGACGACGATCACCACCGAGCCGAAGCGGGTCGTCACCGCGGGCTTGAAGGAGCAGGACGACTGCCTGGCGCTGGGTGTGGTCCCGGTCGCGTCGACGACCTGGTTCGACCTCGGCGGCGATCCGCTGTTCGGCGCCTGGGCGAAGGACGAGCTGGGCTCGAAGCCCTCCCCGACCGTGCTCAGCTCGACGGACAAGATCGAGTTCGAGAAGATCGCGGCGGCGACTCCCGATGTCATCATCGCGCTCTACTCCGGCGTCACCCAGTCCGACTACGACAAGCTGACCCAGATCGCACCAACGGTCGTCCAGTCGGCCGACTACAGCGACTACCGGATCCCGTGGGACGTACAGGCGACCATCGTCGGTCAGATTCTCGGTCGGCCGGCGAAGATGGCTGAGCTGGTGTCTGCGGCCAAGCGGTCGATCACCGACGCCGGGGCAGCCAATCCAACCTTCGCCGGTAAGTCAGGCATCGTGGCCACACCATGGGAGGGCGTGTTCGTCTACGGCTCGGAGGACCCCCGATCCCGGATGCTCACCGACCTCGGACTGGTCCTGCCGAAGAACATGGACGACCAGCTCGGAGACGACTTCGGCGGCAACCTGAGCGCGGAGCGCGTGGAGCTGCTCGATACCGACCTCATCATCTGGTTCGTCGAGGGCGATGGCCGCACGACGGTCGAGAGCAACAAGGCGTACGTGTCGCTGCCGGTCCACCAGGAGAGCCGGGAGATCTTCATGAAGCCCGGCGACGGGGTGTACGAGGCCTACTCGTTCGTCACCGTGCTCAGCGTCGGCTACCTCCTCGAGGGCCTCATCCCGAGGATGAAGGCCGCGATCGACGGCGACCCGAAGACCAGCTCGGATCCCGGCTAGCCCATAGACTCGGGGGGCTATGCCCACACAGACTCACGACGAGATCGTCGGCACCCTGACCAGTCGCTGGCCCGAGCACCGGATCGCACCCAGCCTGGGCCGGATCCAGGCGCTCGCGGAGCTGCTCGGCGACCCGCAACGGGCGTACCCGGTGATCCAGCTGACCGGGACCAACGGCAAAGGCAGCACCGCCGCGATGATCGAGTCGCTGCTGCGGGCCACCGGACTGCGCACCGGCCGGTTCACCAGCCCACACGTCAGCAGCATCAACGAGCGGATCGCGATCGACGGCGAGCCGATCAGCGACCGGCGTTTCGACGAGCTCTGGCGCGAGCTCGAGCCGTACGTGCAGATCGTGGACGGCCAGGCGATCGACGGCGTGGCGATGACGTTCTTCGAGATCATCACCGGGATGGCGTTCGCGGCGTTCGCCGATGCGCCCGTCGACGTGGCGGTGATCGAGGTCGGCCTCGGCGGGACCTGGGATGCCACCAACGTCGCCGATGCCGATGTCGCCGTGGTCACCCCGATCGACTACGACCACACGAACTTGCTCGGGCATACCCTCGCCGAGATCGCCACAGAGAAGGCCGGCATCATCAAGCCGGGCGCTCACGCGGTGCTGGCCGGGCAGCCGGTCGAGGCGGCCCAGGTGCTGCTCGAGCGGTGCACCGAGGTCGGTGCCCTGGTCCACCTCGAGGGTGTCGACTTCGGGCTGATCGATCGTCAGCTGGCCGTCGGCGGTCAGCTGCTTCGGCTGAACGGCGCCGAGGGACCCGTCGACGACGTCTTCCTGCCGCTGCACGGAGCTCACCAGGCGGCGAACGCCGCCATGGCCCTGGCCGCGGTCGAGACCTTCCTCGGGATGAAGTCGCTCGGCGCCGACACCGTTCGCGACGGGTTCGCCCAGGTGGAGTTCCCCGGTCGGCTCGAGCTCGTCCGCCGCTCGCCGTCGGTGATTCTCGATGCCGCCCACAATCCGCACGGGGCGCGCGCGACCGCACAGGCCGTCGAGGAGGCGTTCTCGTTCAATCCCCTGATCGGGGTCATCGCCGTGATGGCCGACAAGGATGCCGAGGGCCTGCTGCGGACGTACGAACCGATCATGGACCGAGTTGTCGTCACCCAGGTCGCCTCGACGTCGCGGGGGATGCCGGCTGAGGAGCTGGGGGCGCTGGCGGCGGACGTCTTCCGGCCGGACCGGGTCACGGTCGTACCGCGGCTCGACGACGCGATCGAGACCGCGGTGGCACTGGCCGACGCCGAAAGCGCCGGCCTGGCCGGTGTGCTCGTCACCGGTTCGGTCGTCCTCGTCGGTGAGGCACGCAACCTGCTGGTCCGCGATGCCGCGACCGACGCCGACCGGGACTCCGATGCGGAGGCTGGTGACAGCGAGCTCGATGGAGATCAGGACTCCGACGGCGACTGGGAGTCAGCTGACGATGCCGACGCCGACTCCGGTGTCGAGGGGACCATCGACCTCGACGGCAGGTTGTGACGGGCCGATGCTGAGCGCGAAGAACCCGATGCGGCGGGTGTTGTCGGTGACGTTGTTCTTCGAGGTGATCGTGTTCGGGCTTGCCGTGCCGGTGATGTACTTCGTGTCATCGGTGCCGATGGATCGCGCCGCACTGCTGGGTGGCGCCGCGGCCGTTCTCGCCCTGGTCAGCGCGGCACTGCTGCGCTCACCCGTCGGGTACGTCCTCGGCTGGATCACCCAGCTGCTGGGTATCGCTCTCGGCTTCGCCACCCCAGCGATGTTCGCCGTCGGCGGCATGTTCGCCGCCATCTGGGTGCTGACGGTCATCCTCGGCCGCCGGTTGGATGTTGCCCACAACCCCTGAGTTGTCAGGTCCTCAGTGGGCTATAGCCGACCGTGAGCCTGACAACTCGCGTGGTCAGGCGGGATTTGCGGCGGCGAGCAGGGGAGCGGCGTCGGCTGCGTCGCGGCCCTCGGTGAGGTCGAAGGCAGTACCGCGCTCGCCACCGGCCTCGATCGTCGGATTCTCCAGCAGACCGTTCAACGCGTCCTCGGTCACTCCGGCATCGGCAAGCTTCTGTGCGAACGTCCAGCTCGCGATCGGCGCACCCGAGCCGAAGAACCGGTTCAGCTCGGCCAGCCCTTCCAGCGGACCGGCCGACATGTGAACGCCGTTGAAGTTGTAGCTGACCGTCTCCAGCCCGAAGCCAGCCGGGTCGGCGAACAGCCGGCCGCGGATCGACGGGCCGTCCGCCTTCGCCGGGTCGGTGGTCCCGATCAGGTCGGAACGCAGCGTGGCCCAGCTCGTCGGGCTACTGGCGTGCAAAAACGCGCAGACGGTGTCCTCGGCGATGAAGAAGCTCAGCTGGCGCGGGTGGAAGCCGTTCAGGATGACGACCGGGGTGCCGTCGATCTTCACCAGCCCGGCGTACGTCCCCGGTCCGAGCCGTTTCACCTCGGCGTTCGCGAACAGCAACCCGAGGGCGTACGCGCTGACGTCTGGATAGTCGCTGAGGAACTGGTGCCCGCCTAGCACAACCGCGTCGGCCAACGTGTCGCCGTAGGCCTCGACAAGGGCCGCCTCGGCGGGCTCGGTGAGCGCCGGCCGGCCGAGTCGCGAGATCTGGTTGATGACGCCGTAGTGGTCCTGCATGGCGCCGGACGCCTCGAGCTCGGGACCGGTCTGGGTCATGGTCTTGTGCACCGTGACGTCGTACGTCCCCAGCAGCTCGGCGAACAGGTCCCACACCTTGTCCAGATCCTCGCCGGTGAGTCGGCCCAGCTCCGGCTTGCTGAAGATCACGAACTCGTTGCCGGCGGGAGCCCCGTCGCTCCCGGGAAAGCGCTGAGCCACGGCCGTGCGTACGTCGTCTGCAGTCATGGCCGTAAGCCTGCCTGTCCGGCGCTCGCCCGGGCAACTCGGGGCAGCTCGGGGCAGCTCCGGGCAACTCTGGGCAACCCGGACGACTCGGGTCAGCGCGAGCGCAGGTCGCCGGAAAGTGGGCGCGAACTGCAACTATTCCGGCCGCCGAGTTGCAGTTTGCGCCCACTTTCGCGGCATGAGGTGGAGGGAGGTGGTGTCGGCGCTGGTCTCGTTCGGCGGGCCGGCCGCTTGTCCGGCTTCGATAGGGTCATAGCCTCGACCGGGACGCCCACTCAGACCGACACGTACCGACCGACACCCCAACCGGACCCCCTGCTCCAAGCCATCTTGCCCCGACGACGAGAGGCCCACCGTGACCCTTCTCATCGCCGTGCACTTCCTGGTGGCGTGTGCTGCGCCGCTGCTCACCCGCCTCCTGAGGCACCGCGCGTTCTTCGTGCTCGCGCTGGCGCCCGCCGCTGCCTTCGTCTGGTGCCTGTCCAAGGCACCGATCGTCCTGGCCGGGGGCACCGTCGACGAGTCCGTCAGCTGGATCCCGACGCTCGGCATCGACCTCTCCGTCCGGATCGGGATGCTGCAGTGGGTGCTGGCGCTGATCGTCAGCGGCATCGGTGCGTTGGTCCTGGTCTACTGCCGCTGGTACTTCGCCAGCGCGGACCCACCGGCCCGGACCGCGGGCGTGCTGACCGCCTTCGCCGGTGCCATGCTCGGCCTGGTCACCGCGAACGACCTGATCGCGCTCTACATCTACTGGGAGCTCACCACCGTCTTCTCCTACCTGCTGGTGGGGCACAACCCGGCGCGGAGCGCGAACCGCCGTGCGGCGCTGACCGCGCTGATGGTCACGACGTTCGGCGGACTGGCCATGCTGATCGGCATCGTGATGCTCGGCCAGCTGGCCGGGACGTATGAGATCTCGACCATCCTCGCCGACCCGGCCATCACCGAGTCCCGCGCGCCGATCGTCGTGGTCGCCGTCTTGCTGCTGCTGGTCGGAGCCTTGTCCAAGTCGGCGCTGATCCCGTTCCACTTCTGGCTTCCGGGAGCCATGGCCGCACCGACACCGGTGAGTGCGTACCTGCACGCGGCGGCCATGGTGAAGGCCGGTGTCTACCTCGTCGCGCTGCTGTCGCCGGCGTTCGCCGACCTGCCCGGCTGGCGGCCGACGATCATGCTGCTCGGCTCGGCCACGATGATCCTCGGCGGCTGGCGAGCGCTGCGGCAGCTCGACATCAAGCTGCTGCTCGCGTACGGCACGGTCAGCCAGCTCGGCTTCATGATCATCATGTGTGGACTGGGGACCAGGGCGGCCCAGCTGGCCGGGATCGCGCTGATCATCTCCCACGCCTTGTTCAAGTCGGCCCTGTTCCTGGTGGTCGGCGTGGTCGACACCCGGACCGGCACCCGCGACCTGCGCCGGCTGTCTGGGGTGGGTCGCTCGATGCCCTGGGTGGCCGGCGCCGCAATGGTCGCAGGGGCCTCGATGGCGGCCATCCCGCCGACGCTCGGGTTCACCAGCAAGGAGTCGGCGTTCGAGGCGCTGACCTACCTCGTGGCCGGCGACGGTACCCAGGTGCCGCCGGTGCCCGCGCTGCTGCTGACCGGCGCCGTCGTGGCCGGTTCCGCCCTCACCGTCGCGTACACCTTCCGTTTCCTCTGGGGGGCCTTCGGGACCAAGGAAGAAGTCGCGACGACGCCCGTCAGCCCGGTCGGCCCGATCGCCGTGGTGCCGATCCTGTTGGCTGCGTGCACCTTGATCGGAGGCTTCGTCGGTCATCCGCTGACCGATGCCCTCCAACCGGCGGTCGATCTGGTCGCCGTCGGCCACGAGAGCCACGGGATCGCGCTCTGGCACGGATTCAGCGTGCCTCTGGCGATGTCGGCCTTCGCGCTCGGCGCCGGAGCGTTGATGTTCGTCGGCAGGCGGTTCGTCGCCAAGGTGCAGTCCAGCCTGCCGCACGTCACCGATGCCGAGGAGGTCTACCAGCAGCTGATGCGCGGGATCGACGGGTTGGCAGTCGAGGTCACGGCGCGGACCCAGCGCGGTTCGCTGCCGATCTATCTCGGCGTGATCCTGGTCGTGCTCGTGGTGCTGCCCGGCGGCGTGCTGCTGTTCGTCGACGACTGGCCGATGGCGCCGATCGTCGCGGACAACGTCGGTCAGGTCATCGTCGCGGTCGTCATGATCGCCGCCGCCTTCCTCGCCGCATCGTCGCGCGGCCGGCTCAAGGCGGTCGTCCTGGTCGGGGTCACCGGCTACGGCACGGTACTGCTCTTCGTGCTGCATGGCGCACCCGACCTGGCGCTGACCCAGGTGCTGGTGGAGACGGTCACCCTGGTCGCCTTCGTGCTCGTGCTGCGCAAGCTGCCGAAGTACTTCACGAACCGTCCGCTGCACGTGACCCGGTGGTGGCGTCTGGTCATCGCAGTGCTGGTCGGCGTGACGGTCTCCGGGATCGTGCTCCTCGCCAGCGGCTCCAGGATCGCCGAGCCGGTGTCGAAGGCCTACTACGAGGCAGCGTACGAGTTCGGCTACGGCAAGAACATCGTCAACGTCACCCTGGTCGACATCCGCGCCTGGGACACCATGGGCGAGATCTCGGTCCTGGTCGTCGCCGCCACCGGGGTGGCCAGCCTGATCTTCATCCGCCGCCGGTACGTCGGTGAGCGACCCATGCGGGTGGAGCGCGTTCGCCGGGAGGGGCGCTCGGAGGTCAGGCACCCACGGGCGCTGGCCACGAGGTCGACGTGGCTGCGGGGGACCGAGGCGCTGTCGCCGCTGCGCCGCTCCGTCGTGTTCGAGGTGATCACCCGGCTGCTCTTCCCGGTGATGATCATGTGCTCGCTGTACTTCCTCTACGTCGGCCACAACGCACCGGGCGGCGGGTTCGCCGCCGGCCTGGTCGCCGGGCTTGCGTTGATCATCCGCTACCTGGCCGGCGGTAGCCACGAGCTCGACGAGGCCGCGCCGGTGGATGCGGGTCGGGTGCTCGGAATCGGGTTGCTGGTTGCCGCGGCCGGCATCTTGTGGCCGGTGCTGATCGGCGGTCGGATCGGGCAGAGCTACGACGCGGCGATCCGGCTGCCGTGGCTGACCGACGTGGTTCTCCCCTGGGGTGCCCCACTGTTCGGCGAGTTCCATCTGGTCACGTCGCTGTTCTTCGACATCGGCGTGTACCTGGTCGTGATCGGCGTGATGCTGGACATCGCCCGCAGCCTCGGATCCGGCATCGATCAGCACGAGTCCGACAACCGCACGCCCGGTCCGATGACCGCGGGACCGCGCGCGAATGCGGCGTCCGCAGCGGGCGCGGCGTCCACGGCGTCCGCGGCCGGCACAAGCGGCGGCCTGCGATGAGCCCCAACCTGACGCTGATCATCGTGGCCGCGGTGCTGATCTCGTGCGGCGTCTACCTCATGCTGGAACGCTCGCTCACCCGGGTCCTGGTGGGTGTGCTGCTCGCCGGCAACGGGGTGAACATCTTGTTCCTGGTCGCCTCGGGTCGCGCCAAGGGTGCGCCCATCATCGGGCTGAACGGGCCGGACGAGATCAGCGACCCGCTGCCACAGGCGATGGTGCTCACGGCGATCGTGATCACGCTCGGCGTCGCGACGTTCTTGCTCACCCTGGCTTATCGTAGCTTCCAGCTGGAGGGCCACGACGAGGTTCGCGACGACGTCGAGGATGCGCACATCCGTGACCTGGCGGAGTCCGACCTGGCCTCGCAGTCCTACGACGACGTGGACAGCTCGCTGCCGTCCGAGGACGACGAGGAGATCGAGTTCGAGGTCGTCGGAGACGAGACGCCGGACTACGCCGAGGAGGAGATCGACGAGGACGAGCTGGATCGGGACGAAGAGCTCGACCAGGACGACCTTGGCCCTTTGACAGGCTCAGAGCACGTAGACCGGGGCTCCTCCGATCGCTCGACAGAGGACGAGGGCGGGGAGCCGTCGTGAACAACCTCGTCAACCTCCTGCCGCTGCCGGTCCTGCTGCCCTTCATCGGCGCGGGTCTGGCCCTGGCGCTGGGTCGTCACCCGCGGGCCCAGCGGGCGATCTCGACGATCATCTTGGTGCTGGTGATCGCCGTGGAGGCGCTGCTGGTCTACCTGACCGACCGCGACGGACCGCTCGTGCTGTGGGTGGGCGCGTGGCCGGAGCCGCTCGGTGTGGCGCTGGTGGCCGATCGGCTGAGCGCCTTGATGCTGCTGGTCTCCTCGATCGTCACGCTCACCGTGCTCGTCTTCTCCATGGTGCAAGACATCGACGAGCGCAAGCGCGAGACGCCGGTGTCGATCTTCCACCCGACGCTGTTGATCTTGTCCGCCGGCGTCTCCAACGCCTTTTTGGCCGGCGACCTGTTCAACCTGTTCGTCGGTTTCGAGATCTTGCTGTTCGCCTCGTACGTCCTGCTCACCCTCGGCGGCACCGGGGCGCGGGTGCGCGCCGGGACGACGTACGTCGTGGTCAGTGTCTTGTCCTCGATGCTGTTCCTGATCGCGATCGCGTCGATCTACGCCGCGACCGGAACCGTGAACCTAGCGCAGCTCTCGGTCCGGCTGGCCCAGCTGCAACCGGACACCCAGCTCGTCCTGCAGCTGCTGCTGCTGACCGTGTTCTCGATCAAGGCTGCGGTCTTCCCGCTCTCGGCCTGGCTGCCGGACTCCTACCCGACCGCACCGGCACCAGTCACCGCGGTGTTCGCCGGGCTGCTGACCAAGGTCGGCGTCTACGCCATCATCCGGACCCAGACCGTGCTGTTCCCCCAGAGCCCGTTGTCGGGGCCGCTGATGTGGGCGGCGCTGCTGACGATGATCATCGGGATCCTCGGTGCGATCGCCCAGGCCGAGATCAAGCGGATGCTGTCGTTCACGCTGGTGAGTCACATCGGGTACATGATCTTCGGCATCTCGCTGGCATCGACCGCGGGCTACGCCGGCGCGATCTTCTACACCGTGCACCACATCACCATCCAGACGACGTTGTTCCTGGTGACCGGACTGATCGAGATCCGCGGCGGATCGACCTCGCTCAACCGGCTCGGCGGACTGGCCGCACTGGCGCCGGTGCTGGCCGTGCTGTTCTTCGTGCCGGCGATGAACCTCGCGGGCATCCCGCCGTTCTCGGGCTTCATCGGCAAGGTCGGTCTGCTGCAGGCCGGCGTTCAGTTCGGCACGCCACTGGCGTACGTCCTCGTCGCCGGCGGCGTGCTGACCAGCCTGCTGACCCTGTACGCCATGGCGAAGGTCTGGAACCGGGCGTTCTGGCGAGGCGGTCCCGAGCCGGATGATCAGGGTCGGGTTGCGCAGGGGAGCCGGATGCCGACCGGGATGGTGCTGACCGCCGGCTTCATCGTGGCGTTCGGCATCGGGCTGACCGTGATCGCCGGTCCGCTCTACGGCTACACCCAGCGGGCTGCGACGGACCTGCTCAGCCAAGGGGCGTACGTCTCCGCCGTTCTCTCACCGGAGGTGGGCCGATGACGTCTGATCAGGTGCGACGTGCTCAGCGCGAATCGGAGGAGCGGCGATGAACGCTCGACGGACGTACGGGATGCAGTGGAAGATGATCGTCATCTTGACGATCGTCTGGGTGCTGCTCCTCGGCAAGCTGACGATCGGCACGATCGTTGCCGGATTCTGCCTGGGACTGCTCGTCACGATCGTCTTTCCGCTGCCACCGGTGGAGTTCCACGGTCGTCTCCACCCGATCGGCCAGCTGAGGCTGGTGTTGCGCCTGGTCGGCGACCTCGTCCGGTCGAGCTTCTCGGTGGCCCTGCTGGCGTTTCGCCGGGAGACCCCGAAGAGCGCCATGGTGCGGGTCGACCTGCGTTCGGACTCCGATCTGTACCAGACCCTCACCAGCGAGCTGGTGTCGCTCGTTCCGGGCAGCATCGTGGTCGAGGCCAGGCGGAGCACCCGGACGCTCTACCTGCACGTCCTGGACGTCGAGCAGCTGAGCGACCTGGAGGACGCTCGGCGGTCCGTGCTGGACGCGGAGGCCAGGGTGATCGCCGCGTACGGGTCGGCGGCAGAACGCGAATCGATCAGGGAGGGACAGCCATGACGACGATCCGACTCATCATCATCGGAGTCGCGATGCTCTTGCTCGGGGTGGCGGCGATCCTCGTCCTGATCAGGATGGCGAAGGGCCCGAGCACCCTCGATCGGGTCGTCGCCGCGGACGTGATGCTGGCGGTCGTGATCGCCGGTCTCGGATTGGAAGCCGCGCTCAACCGGCACGGTACGACGGTCCCGGTGATCCTCGTGCTGTCGCTGCTCGGCTTCGCCAGCGCCCTCAGCATGGCCCGATTCGTTGCGGATCGGGACAAGGCCAAGAAGTGGGACGTGCCGGCTGACCTGGGCGGCGACGCGCTCGGCGCGAGCCCGATGGCAGGCACCGGCCGGGGAACCGGCGCGAACCGAGGAGGGACCGCGATGAGCTGGGGCCTGATCGCCGACATCACCGGAGCGCTGCTGCTGCTGCTCGGGGCTCTGCTCTGCTTCGCGGCCGCCGTCGGACTGCTGCGTTTCCCCGACGTCCTCAGCCGGATGCACGCCGCGACCAAGCCGCAGACCCTGGGACTGCTGCTCCTGGTGGTCGGGGTCGCTCTGGAAGTGCGCCAGCCGCAGGTGCTCGGCCTGCTCTTCCTGGTCGCCGTGCTCCAGCTGATCACCGCGCCGGTGTCGGCGCACATGGTCAGCCGGACGGCGTACCGGACCCATCAGCTGGACGACGACTCCCTGATCGCTGACGAGCTGGCCGATGATCTCGCCCGGGCCGGCTTCCGTCGGGTCGATCGCGATGGCGATCCGGCCCGCGACCCGATTGGCGATCTGGCCGGTGCAGATGTCGACCCGTCGGATCCGCGCGGCTGAACGTCGGCAGGTTCACCGCTGCTGGTCGGTGAGCCGGGCCCACGGTGCCGGCCGCGCGGGAACGGCCGTCGACCCAGGTCGTCGATCCGCACGAGCGGTGCCGGTTTGCGGCTCTGATCTGCGGGTACGGGCTGGTCATGTCGTCCGTGCTGCGGCTACGTCCACTGGTCGCGCCGCCCGGCCCCCGGCATCTCGTCGCGTGACCGCTTTTCGACGTTACGTGGCGATCGGCGACTCCAGCGCGGCTGTCAGGGCCGACCTCGCCGCGATCTTCGGTGAGGCGCGCGAGCTCGACTGCACGGTGGTGACCTTCACCATGCCAGATCCTTCCTCGGTGAATCCGTTCGGCCGGCGGCTACGCAGGCGGATGTTCCACTTCACCTGCGCCCTCGTGAGCATCTTGCCGATGACGTCCAGTGGCCGCATCGGTACTTCGCGCCCTGGCTGGGCAGAGGGCTCCGCGGCGCGTCGCCGGGCACTGGGCTCGCGAAGCGCCCGGATCTCGCCCGGGTACCAAAAGTGCTGCGGTGACTATGCTGCACCCGGCGAGCGTCGGGTAGCGAAGCGCCCGATCCGCTCTGGACTGACGAGTGAGCACGGCACTCGTGGAGTAAGTGAGCCGCTGGAGGAACCGGCGCCGCGCGAGAGAGGAGGGAAGAGCGGATCTCCCAGGCGCGAAGCGGGCGCGAGCCGGAGAGGGCCGACTGTCGGTGACCGCGCCTAGCATCGCTGAGTATGAGCGAGACCATCGTGCGGGCTGCCCCCCAGAGCAACCGACCGCCGCCACCGGTGCTGCGGCGCGTGGCGGGGCTGCTGGCGCCGTACAAGGTCCCGATGCTGTTGGTGCTGCTGGCCGTGGTCGTCGCGGCGGTGCTGACCTCGGTCGTGCCCTTCCTGACCCGTGCCGTCTTCGACCAGGCGCTGTTCCCGGTCGACGGCGGGCCGGTGAACCTGGGTCTGCTCGGCTGGCTGGTCGCAGCGATGATCGCGATCCCGCTTGTCACCGCGATGATCGGGATCGCGCAGAACTATCTGACGACCAAGATCGGCAACTCCGCGATGGCGGATCTGCGGAGTGCGTTGTTCGCGCATCTCCAGCGGATGGAGCTGGCCTTCTTCACCGCCACCAAGACCGGCGCAATCCAGTCCCGGCTGGCCAACGACGTCAGCGGCGTGCGGACCGTGCTCACCGACACCGCGACGACGATCCTGCAGAACTCGGTGACGGTGATCTCGGCCTTCATCGCGATGGTGCTGCTGTCGTGGCAGCTGACGTTGATCACCCTGATCTTGATGCCGCTCTTCATCTTCATCCAGGTGCGTGTCGGCCGGCGGCGGCAACGGTTGGCGCGCCGGACCCAGGAGTCGCTGTCGGAGATGACGGCGATCACCGAGGAGGCGCTGTCGGTCTCCGGCATCCTGCTGGCGAAGGTATTCAACCGGGCCGAGGCGGAGACCGAGCGTTATCGTCAGGAGAACCAGAACCAGACCCGGCTGCAGCTCGAGGCGGCGATGACCGGTCGGGCCTTCTTCGCCATCGTGCAGACGTTCTTTGCGATCACGCCCGCGCTGATCTATCTCGTGGCGGGCCTGCTGATGACCGGCCGGATCGGCGGCGGCGACGCGCTGACCGCCGGCACCCTGGTCGCCTTCACCACCCTGCAGGCCCGGTTGCAGATGCCGCTCGTGCAGCTGATGCGGGTGACCCTGGACGTGCAGACGTCGCTGGCGCTGTTCGGCCGGATCTTCGAGTACCTGGATCTCGAGCCCGCCATCGTCGAGCGGGCCGACGCCCGCCACCTGCCGGCCTCCGTCGCGGGAGGTCGGATCGAGTTCGACGGGGTCTGGTTCCGCTACCCGGAACCGCGAACCCTGGCGAGCTCGACGCCGGCCGGTCCGCGGTTCGGCACGTTCGCCGCCGTCGACGGTGGTCTGGTCGAGGAGCAGGCGGACGACGACGCGGATCTACCCGGCCAGTCGGACGGCTGGACGCTGCGCGATCTGACCCTTTCCGTCGAGCCGGGCCAGATGGCGGCCATCGTCGGACCGTCGGGTTCCGGCAAGACGACGATGACGTACCTCGTGCCGCGGTTCTACGACGTCACCGAGGGTGCTGTCCGGATCGACGGGATCGACGTACGTGACCTGAGCATGGGTTCCCTGGCCGAGGCGGTCGGCATGGTGACCCAGGAGCCGTATCTGTTCCACGGCACGATCTACGACAACATCGCCTATGCCAAGCCGGGCGCGACCCGAGCCGAGATCGAGCGGGCGGCCCGCGATGCCAACATCCACCAGCGGATCATGAGCTTCGCGGAGGGTTACGACACGATCACCGGCGAGCGCGGCTACCGGCTGTCCGGCGGCGAGAAGCAGCGGCTGGCCATCGCCCGGGTGCTGCTGATGAACCCGCGGGTGCTCGTCCTCGACGAGGCGACCTCGGCGTTGGACACCGAGACCGAGCGGCTGGTCCAGGAGGCGCTGGACCGGGCGACGCAGGGCCGGACCACGATCGCCATCGCCCACCGGCTGTCCACCATCCAGAACGCCGACGTCATCTTCGGTCTGGAGGACGGTGTGCTGGTCGAGCGGGGTACGCATGCGGAGCTGCTGGCGCGCGGCGGCCTGTATGCCCGGCTGTACATCGAGCAGTTCGGGTCCGGCCAGGTCGAGGCCCGCTTCGAAGACGGCGTCCGGTTCGCCGACGGCACCACGATCTGCGAACGCCGTGGCCGCCGCGCGGACGTAGCGGTCTGATTGTCTGGGCTCGCGCGCGCCGCGCGCCTCCAGACCGGACTGCCTCCATTCCCGCGAAAGTGGGCGCAAACTGCAACTCTTGGGCACCGGGAGTTGCAGTTTGCGCCCAGTTTCCGGGGTCGGGGGCCGGCGACGGGTCGATTAGGCTGATACGACCATGAGCACCAGTGCGACCCAGATCCTCGACGGCGAGACACCGGCGTCGCTGTTTCCTCGGCTCGAGCCGCTGCTGGCGCGGGTCTCCAAGCCCATCCAGTACGTCGGCGGCGAGCTGAACTCGGTCGTCAAGGACTGGGCGGCGTGTGACGTCCGATGGTGCCTGATGTATCCGGACGCGTACGAGATCGGCCAGCCCAACCAGGGCGTTGCCATCTTGTACGAGGTGCTCAACGAGCGCGCCAACATCCTGGCCGAGCGGACGTACGCGGTCTGGCCCGACATGGAAGCGCTGATGCGGGAGCACGGTGTGCCGCAGTTCAGCCTCGACACCCACCGACCGGTCGCCGCGTTCGACGTGCTCGGCGTCAGCTTCGCGACCGAGCTGGGCTACACGAATCTGCTGACCGCGATCGACCTGGCCGGGATCCCGCTGCACGCGATCGATCGCCGCGAGGACGACCCGATCGTGCTGGCCGGCGGCCATGCTGCGTTCAATCCGGAGCCGATCGCCGCGTTCATCGATGCGGCGGTGCTCGGCGACGGTGAGGAGATCGCGCTCGCGATCTCGGACGTGATCGGGGAGTGGAAGGCCGAGGATCGACCGGGCGGACGCGACGGCCTGCTGCTGCGGCTGGCGGCGAGCGGCGGGGTCTACGTGCCCAAGTTCTACGACGTCGACTATCTCGACGATGGACGGATCCGGCGGGTGATCCCCAACCGCCGCGGCGTGCCGACGAAGATCGCCAAGCACACGGTGATGGACCTGGACGCCTGGCCGTACCCGAAGAAGCCGCTCGTGCCGCTCGCGGAGACCGTGCACGAGCGTTACTCGGTGGAGATCTTCCGCGGCTGCACCCGCGGTTGCCGGTTCTGCCAAGCGGGCATGATCACGAGGCCGGTCCGGGAGCGGAACATCCAGACCATCGGGGCCATGGTGGCCGGCGGCATCGCAGCCACCGGCCTGGAGGAGGTCGGGTTGCTCAGCCTGTCCAGCGCCGACCACTCCGAGATCGGTGAGATCGCGCACCAGCTCGCCGATCGGTACGAGGGCAGCAACGTCTCGCTGTCCCTGCCCAGCACGAGGGTGGATGCCTTCAACATCGATCTCGCGAACGAGCTGTCCCGCAACGGCCGCCGCTCCGGCCTCACCTTCGCGCCGGAGGGCGGATCGGAGCGGCTGCGCAAGGTGATCAACAAGATGGTCAGCGAGGACGATCTGATCGCCACCGTCGCCGCAGCGTTCTCCTCGGGCTGGCGGCAGGTGAAGCTCTACTTCATGTGCGGGCTGCCGACCGAGACTGACGAGGACGTGCTGGCCATCGCGGACCTGGCCCGCAAGGTGATCGCCACCGGCCGACAGGTGAGTGGCCGGCGCGACATCCGGTGCACGGTGAGCATCGGCGGCTTCGTGCCTAAACCCCACACCCCGTTCCAGTGGGCCGCCCAAGACGATCACGAGACGATCGACCGGCGGCTGCAGAAGCTCCGGGACACGATCCGAAGCGATCGGCAGTACGGCAAGGCGATCGGGTTTCGCTACCACGACGGCAAGCCCGGCACCATCGAAGGGCTGCTCAGCCGCGGTGACCGCCGGATCGGTGCGGTCATCGAAGACGTGTGGCGCGGCGGCGGCCGGTTCGACGGCTGGAGCGAGCACTTCTCGTACGATCGCTGGGCCTCGGCGGCCTCGAGTGCACTCGCCGGAACCGGTGTCGACCTGGACTGGTACACAACCCGTGAGCGGCAGCACGACGAAGTGCTGCCGTGGGACCACCTCGACTCCGGACTGGACAAGGAGTGGCTCTGGGACGACTGGCAGGACGCGCTGGAGGAGGTCGAGGTCGACGACTGCCGCTGGACGCCTTGCTTCGATTGCGGCGTCTGTCCGCAGATGGGCACCGACATCCAGGTCGGACCCACCGGCCGTACCCTGCTTCCGATCGCCTCGGTCACCCAGGGCGCCTGACCCGCGTTCCCTCGCTCGCAGACTTCGCCGGGCGCCGGGAGCCGGGAGCCGGGAGCCGGGAGCAAACCAGTTGGGCGGGCGGACGCCGAATGCCTAGGGTGGTCGGCATGACCGTCACCCAGAGCACTTGGACGCAGATCACCGACGTCGAGGCGCTGGTCGATCTGGTCGGAGTTCCGATCGATCGGGTTCGGGACAAGGTCCGCCCTGTCCTGCACGAGCTGGACCGCGAGTGGCTGGCCGCTTCACCGTTCTGCCTGGTGGCGACGTCCGACGCGGAAGGCCGGTGCGACGTGTCACCGAAGGGCGACCCGGCTGGGCAGCTCGCGTACGTCCTCGACGACGTCACCATCGCCATCGCCGAACGTCCTGGCAACAGACGCGTCGACGGGTATCACAACATCTTGGCCAACCCGCACGTCGGGCTGATCTTCATCATTCCCGGCCGCGGCGACACGCTGCGGATCAACGGCCGCGCCCGCCTCGTCACCGACGCACCCTTCTTCGACGACATGATCGTCAAGGGCCACCGACCGGTCCTCGCCCTGGTGGTCGAGATCGAGGAGATCTTCCACCACTGCGCGAAGGCGTTCCTCCGCTCACAGCTGTGGCGCCCCGAGACCTGGAACGACCCGGTGCCCTCGCGTCCGGTGATCGCCCATGAGCTGGACGCGAAGGATCAGACGGTCGAGCAGCTGACCGAGTACTACGGTGAGCAGTACGCAGCCAAGCTGTACGCCACCTGAGTAATCCATCGCCCGAAAAGGGGCCGTCATGTCGACGATCAAGGTCCAGGTCACCACGAAGAAGTCCCCTGAGGAGGTACGACAGATCCTCACCGACTTCTCCCCAGCGCGGGCCGACGCCTGGCCGGGCGTCGATCTGTCCCATCTACAGATCCACGACTCCGGCGAGGACTGGATCGAAGTCACCGAGGGCAACAACGTCGGCTGGGAGCGTGAGCGCTACAGCTGGGACGATGCCGCCGGAACCGTCACCGCCACCACCGTCGACTCGAACCTGTGGGCCGCGGGCAGCCAGTGGGACTACAGGCTGGTGCCCCTCGACGGCGGCACTCGTGTCGACGTCACGTTGCACCGCACCGGCAAAGGCATCAAGGGCAAGCTGATCGGTGCACTGCTCCCCTTGGTCGGACCGAAGATGATCAAGGGCGGGCTGAACTCAGCACTCAATCCCAGCTGAATCGATCATCGAGGTCTGACCGGTCGGACGCCGACTCGGTTGGCCGGCGGTGAGGCTGCCGGCGGTGGGGCCGGCGGCGCTCCTACGGGCTCCCAGACTGGGCCGCGGATCGTTCTCCGGGCCTGTCGTGGGCCGTCGGCCGCGGCTGATCGGATGGTGGGGACGCTACGGTTGCCCGATCGCTTGCCCGTTCGGTCCTTCAGCTCGAGGGCGTGCAGCGCTGATCATGGAGTGATGCACCGCGCACCCGGCGAGGCCGAGCTGGACCAGCAGACGCGTGGTGCGGCGCCGGCCGGCAAGGGCCGGGAGGCGGTCGGCGCCCCGGCGGGACCGATGGTGGCTCCGCCCGGCAGGCGTCCCGCGCAGACGCGCGTCGCGATGAATCCGTCGGCTGTCATCGCGCTCCAGCGCGCGGCAGGTCAGCGAGCCGTCTCGGCTCTGCTCAGTCGCCAGGGCGGCAAGGGCCCGAGCACGGCGCCGGCTGCCGCTGAACCGGAAACGACCGATGTGCCGCTCCTCCAGCGCGCACCGGGGGATGTCGATCTTGCGCCGGGGACGGCGCCGCCGGGGACGGGAGGGGCGGACGGTTCGGGCTCGCCCGGTGGGACGACCGGGGGCGCACCTGACGGATCCAGCGGCAATGGCACGAACGGCTCGGGCGGACGAATGGCTCGGGCGGCACGAATGGCTCGGGCGGCACGAACGGCTCGGCCGGGACGAATGGCTCGAGCGGGTCAGGTGGCCAGTCCGGTTCCCCGGCGGCACCGACCTTGCCCCCGGCCGCGCCGCCCGGCTCGCCCGCGCCCGCCGCATCGAGTCTGGCCACCTCCGCGCCTGCCGCCGCGCCCTCCGGTCCTACGCCGGCATCCGGTGCGGGATCGCCCGGCGCGGCTCCCGCCGGCGAAGCGACGACCCAGGCGCCCGCCGGAGCGACGCCCGCCGGAGCGACGCCCGCCGGAGCGACACCGGGCGCAACGACGACCTCACCCGGAGCGGACAGCGGGGCAGGAGGCGCGGCCGGATCCAGCGGGGTCGAAGCCCGCGTGGCCGCCCGACGGGAGGCCGTCCGAAGCGCGGCGACCGAGCGCCAGCAACAGGTCCGGACCTCCTCAGACAACGCAGCGCAGAGCGTGATGAGCGCCGCCGCCACCGAACGGCAGACGATGCTGGCCTCGGTCGACGCGGCCCTGGAGCGGGTCCGGATCGCCCTGGACAATGCCCGGAACGGCATCAACACCCAGCGGCGCACCAAGCTGGCCGAGGTCAACGACGGCGCGCGGACCAAACGTGAGGCGCTCGACGCGGCGCTGAACCGGCGACGTACAGAACTGCTCGGTGCGGCCGACACCCAGGCCCGAGCGGCTCGCGGCTTCGGGGAGTCCGAGGCGAACCGGGCCGTCCGCGAGTGCGCGACCACCGCCGGCCGGGCCCGTGGTATCGGCGAGCAGAAGGCGCAGCAGTACCAGGGCGCAAAGCGCGGCCCACGGATCGCCGCTGATGCGCGGGAGATGGCCACCGACACCGCGACCAAGATCGAGGCCGCCGGCGCGGAGGTGGCCGCGGCCGTCCGCAAGGACGCCAACGACCTCGCCGAGAAGTTCCTCCGGGAAGCACGCGAGGGCGCCGACAAGTTCGAAGAGGCACGCACCGCGGGCCGGAAGAAGATCGAGGACGAGCGGAAGACCGCGGTCGACGGAATCGACAAGTGCGCCGACGACGCGATCGGTGGCCTGGAACGGGCGTCGGCTCAGGCGACCAGCGGACTCCAGAGCCAGCGTGCCCAGATGGCACCGACCCTGCTGCAGGCGGGCCAGTCCGCGGCCCAGGGCCTGCGCGGCCAGGGCGAGACCGCGGCCGGCCAGATCGACGCTCAGACGGCGACGGCCAACAACTCGATCGACACGTTCCAGAACCGGGTGACCTCGGCGTTGGCCGGCGCGCCCGCCAACGCAGCCCAGCAGGTGGTCGAGCAGGCCGACGGCGAGCTGGCCGGCACCCTCGGCGAGTACGACAGCGCCCAGCAGGCGCAGGTCTCGGAGCTGACCACCACGTTCGACACCACGGCGACGACGATCACCGGCCAGCTGGCGACGGCGACGGGACAGGTGTGCGAGCCCGTCGACAAGTCCGCGGCCGACTTCGAGAAGCAGGCCGGCGACACGCTGACGAAGACCAACGACTCGATCGCCGACTCGGCAAAGAAGGCTGTCGACGGCATGGCCGATGCTGTGACGGTGGCCGACCGCGAGGCCGGCAAGGCGGTCACCGACGCCGACACGGGCTGGGGTCAGCAGGTCGAGGCGGGAAGGCGGCAAGCCGCCGGCAAGGTCGACGACACGTTGGCCAAGCAGAACCAGACCGTGAACGAGCTCGGCGGGCACATCGACGACCGAGCCCGGGAGATCGCCGACGAGAGCTGGCTGAGCCGGGCCGCCCACTTCCTCGCGGGCGTCTTCATCGGGTTCCTGCAGGAGCTCTGGGACTTCGTCAAGGTTCTCGCCTGGATCATCCTGATCGTGCTGGCGATCGTGCTGGTGATCGCGCTGATCATCCTGGCGATCGGTGGCATCGCCGCGCTGCTCGAGGCCATCGCCGCCGTAGCCGCGTTCCTGGCGGCGGCCGCCGCAGTGATCAAGGTCATCCTGATCGTGCTCGCCGTGATCGGCATCGTCGTGCTCGTCGCCCTCGCGGCCTGGCGGATCTACCAGGCGTGGTCCCGCGACGACCTGTCCGACTACGAACGCGGCAAGCTCGTCGGCCGAGCGGTCTTCGACATCTTGTCGATCCTGATCCCCGGGCGCGTGCTGAAGTTCCTCGGCGAGGCGAAGTGGCTGACCACGCTGGTGGAGTCGCTGGGCGGCCAGACCCGGTTCGTGATGCTGCTGATCTGGGCCCGCGGCGACATCGTGGCGGTGCGGGCGATCGTCGCCGAGATCCGGTCGATCGAAGAGATCATGGTCATCGTCCGACGCACCGCGAGCATCACAGAGTTCATCGAGCTCAAGGCGCTGATCGGCGACACTCCGCGGCTGATCCGGCTCTTGCGCGCCGCTCCCAGCGTCGCCGAGCTGAAGGCCATCGTGACCTTGCTCGGCAGCGACAGCGCCTTACTGGACGAGCTGCTGAGTGCCGGGGCCGGCTGGACCGAGATCGCGGCCCTCGTCCGTGCCGTTGCGGCGGCGGGTGGCGACGCCGCGATGCTCAGGATCATCGTGACCAGAGCGGGCAGCGTCGCCGAGGCCAGCCGGCTGCTCGGCATCGTCACCGGATCCGGCGGAAACGCTCCGATGTTGGTCCGGCTGCTGCAGGGGACCGCGAGTCCGGCCGAGCTCGCCGGACTGCTCACCCGGCTGCGCAACGATGCGCCGTTGCTCGATCAGCTGATCACCGCCACCGACGACATCCCCCAGCTGCAACGGATGCTGACCGCGCTCGGGGACGACGGCGTAAAGCTGCGCAACCTGCTGACCTCGGCCGGCGGCAAACCCAGCGCGGCCCTGCTCGCCGAGCTGATGGACCTGGCCGTCGCGCGCGGCAAGTCCGCGGGCGACGTCGCCGACCTGATCGCGCAGGCGGGCAACAACGCCACGGAGTTCCAGCGGCTGGGGAACCTGACCAAGCTGTTCGGGGCTCGTACGCCGCGTCCCGGTGCGGCCGGTCCGCCGATGGGCCGCTACACCGGCTCGAACATGCCGCACTTCCTGGACGAGCACACGATTGCCCACTACGACTTCACCAAGACCGGCGCGAACGGACAGAGCTTCTGGCCGGCCGGACACACGGCCGCCGACGTCCAGACCGAGCTGCAGACCGCCGTCAACCTGATCGAGAACCCGGGCTCCGCCGTCACCAGCCGGACCATGGGACCGAACCCGGTCACCCGGCCGACCCCATGCCTGGTGCTCAACGGCGGTCAGTCGAACTCCGTGGTCACCGCCGGCACGATCAAGGGTCCGGTCCGGCTGATGCTGCCCAGCGGCATCGAGGTGCAGTTCGGCACGCAGCTGCCCAACACCGCGCCGAGCATCGGGCAGTTCTTCCCGGCCAACGGGCCCGGCGTCCAGACCCTGACCAAGGCAGTGCTCGATGCGATCGCCAAGATCGTCGGTTAGGGTCCGGCCATGATCGAGTCCCGCCCGTTCGTGCGTTTCGCGGTCCGAGTCGGGCCGGACCAGTTCGCCGTCGAGCCGGCTGGGCCGATCGTCGAACTGGGCGGCGACGATCAGTACGGCCGGCTGCTGTTCGGCGCGGCGGATCAGGTCAGGGCAATGGTCGAGGACAACCTGACCTCCTTGGCCAGCGGGCCGTGCTTCCAGGCGGTGACCCAGCTCGCGGCGGGCGCGGACTTCATCAGCTGGACGGAGCGCTATCCCGGCGAGATCAACTTCACCCGCAGGTCGGACGGGATCAGGCTGGGCGGCAGCGTGCTGGACGGCGCCGGACAACCCGGTCCGGACGTCGTGCTGCCCGCCGATGAGCTGATCAACGGGCTGTACGCCTGCGGCCGGCGCGCGCTGGACTTCCTGCATGTGCAGCTGGGCTCCGATCCGGCTCAGGCGTCAGCGCTGGCCGGGTTGGAGGAGCTGGCGGTCGAGGCCCACGCCGCGCTGACCGACCGGACGCAGGACTGATCGGATGCAGGGCTGATCGGATGCAGGGCTGATCGGATGCAGGGCTGATCGGATGCAGGCTGATCGGATGCAGGGCTGATCGGATGCAGGGCTGATCGGATGCAGGGCTGATCCGGCTCGCCGTCTTCAAGCTGGACATGGGGTCCGCGGCTGCCCGCGGGTCACTTTGCGCACCGGCGGCCCACTTTGCGCAGCGGCGCCGGTGCGGGAGGTGTCCCGTGGATGCGCTGAGTCGGGTGCCGGGCCGGTCGGGCTCGGGGCACATCAGGCAGGCTCGGGGCACATCAGGCAGGCTCGCGCCACATCAGGCAGGCTCGGGGCACATCACTGACGCGTCAGAGGCGCTGCTCCGTCGCCGGGTCCGGGGCGGCGAAGAACAGCTCCAGCACCTGAGCGAAGACCCGCTCGTCGGGATCCGCGCGAGCGAACAGGGTCATCGACGAGCGCAGCTTGATCGCGTCGATCCCACCGAAGATCTGCTCCGCCGATCGGTCCCCGTGCTGGGCGACCGCGCCGGCGCACTCGACCAGCCGTGGGCCGAGCACCGGATGGCCCAGGTAGGCCCGCGCCTCGTCCAGCGACCCGATCGCATAGCGCTGCGCCATGCCACTGTGTCCGAGTCCGGCGATCTGGGGGAACACGAACCACATCCAGTGGCTGGTCTTCCGACCGGCGCGCAGCTCGGCGAGCGCCTGCTCGTACGTCCTGCCAGAGTCCTGCGCGTCCACGAATCGCGCGAGGTCGTACCCATCGCTCATGACTTCACCGTAATCTGACCACCGTGGAGGTGGGGGTCCTCGGTCCGACGCAGGTGCGTCGTGGCGACGATCTCGTCGATCTCGGAACCCGCAAGCAGCGCGGCCTGCTAGCCGCGCTCGCGCTCTACGCCGGCAAGCCCGTCTCGACCGACGCGATCATCGACCTGCTCTGGGCCGATGACCCGCCGGCAACGGTCACCGGGACCCTCCAGGCGTACGTCTCCGGGCTGCGCCGCTCGCTCGAGCCCTCTCGCGGCCGGCGAGCACCGTCTGCGCTGCTGGTCACGGTCGGCAGCGGGTACGCCCTGCGGATCCCGCCGGACCAGCTCGACGCCGGTCGTTTCACCGCCATCGTCAGCGCCCAGCACCAGCGCCTCGGCTCGGTCGCTGCCTTCGTGCCACAGCCGAGTGCGCGCACCCGGCCGGATCGCTCCGCTCTGCAGAACGCCATCGACGAGCTCGATGCCGCCCTCGCCCTGTGGCGCGGCGAGCCGTACCTGGAGCTCGACGATGCGCCCGACGCCCGGGCCGAGCGGACCCGGCTCGCGGAGCTCCAGCTGATCGCGACCGAGGACCGGGCACTTGCTCGGCTCTGGCTCGGTCAGCAAGCCACCGTCGCCGCCGAGCTCGAGCCACTGACCGCCGCCCACCCGCTCCGCGAGCGACTGTGGGGGCTGCGAGCCCTCGCCCTGGCCCGGGCCGGACGCCAGGCCGAGTCCCTCGACACCTTGCGCAAGCTCCGCGACGTCCTCGATGACGAGCTCGGGCTGGAGCCCGGGCGGGATCTGCAGGCGCTGCAGACCGCCGTACTCCGCCAGGATCCTGCGCTCGGCTGGACGGCCGAGGACGTGGCCGAGCGGAGCCCACTCGGCGTGATGGCGCGGGCGGACGAGAAGACGGCTGCCCACCTTGCGGTGGACGGACGTGCGGTCCAGCCAACGGCCGGCCAGCCAACGGCCGGCCAGGTAACGACGAGCCCGGCAACGGCGATCCAGGCAACGCCGAGCCCGGCGAATGTCGGGTCGACCGGGAGCGGCCCGGAGGACAGCGGACCAGAAGGCCGCGGACCGACCCCGGCCGGCCGAACCGCCGCACCGTTGGTCGGTCGGGACGCCGAGCTGGCCGCCCTTCGCGACGAGCTCGCGGCCGCGGCGGCCGGCGCGCTGCGGTTCGCGACCCTGATCGGCGAACCGGGGATCGGCAAGACCCGGCTCTCCCTGGAGCTGATCGACATCGCTGGCGAGCTCGGAGTGCGGGTGCTGACCGGCCGCTGTTCTCAAGACGACGGCGCGCCGCCGCTGTGGCCCTGGTCATCGGTGCTGCGCGGACTCGGTCGCACCCTTCCGGGTGAGGGGGCCGACGAGCAGGACGTCAGCCAGTTCGCGGTCTGGGAGCAGATCATCCAGACAGTGCTCGCTGCGGCCCGCGAGCAGCCCACCCTGCTCGTCCTGGACGACCTGCACTGGGCAGACCCGGCGACGCTGCGGGTCCTCCGGCTGCTCGCCGAAAGCACCGACCAGACGTCGATGCTCGTGCTGACCACCTGGCGCGCCCATCCCGCTCCGACCGGAGCGCTGGCCGATCTTGCCGAGATGCTGGCCCGCCGCCATGGCCTGCGGCTCGCCCTGATCGGGCTGTCGGCCGAGGAGGCCGCGACGGTGGTCGAAGGCGTGACCCGAACGCGGCCCGGCCCGCGCGCTGCGGACGCGCTGCGGGAGCGTACCGACGGCAATCCGTTCTTCCTGGTCGAGTACGCCCGGCTTGCCGCCGAACGCGGGCTCGCCGCCGAGGCGGTGCGGTGACGCGGATCTGCCGGCAGCGGTCTCGGACGTGCTCACCGCGCGGCTGCAGCGACTGCCCGACCAGGCCCGCACGCTCCTGCGGACGGCCGCTGCCATCGGTCGACAGTTCGATCTGGCCACCCTGGTCGACGCATCCGGCCTGACCGAGGATGCGGCGTTGGACGCCCTGGAGGCCGCCGGCGGCACCGGGCTGATCCGCGAGGACGGCATCGACCGCTTCTCCTTCGCCCACGCCCTGGTCCGTGACGCCGCGTACGCGGAGCTCTCGGCCTCGCGCCGCTCGCGGCTGCACGTCCGGCTGGCCGAGCTGCTCGAGCACCAGCCGGGACGAGAGACCGAGCGGGCCCGGCACTGGTTCGCGGCCGGCCCCGCGCAGGCGGGCCGGGCCTGGCCCGCCGCGGTCGATGCGGCCCGGCTCGCTGCTCGACTGCACGCCCACGAACAGGCCGCGGAGCTGCTCGGCCAGGCCCTACGGGCGATGTCGGACGATCCGGCTGCCGATGCGCTCGACCGGTACGAGCTGCTGATCGCGCTGATCGACGCCCAACGCTGGTCGGCCCAGTGGCCGAGCCTGATCGAGACAGCGGAGCAGGCGATCGCGGTCGCCGACGAGCTGGGGGACGTACGACTACTGGCGCAAGCGGCGACGGCCACCACCATCGGCGTGCTCTGGCAGTCGGCCCCGCTCGGTCAGGTACACACCGGCATCGTCGACGCGCTGCGCCGGAGCTTGAAGGGCCTGCCCACCGCGGACGATCCGCTTCGCTGTCGGGTGATGCTGAGCCTGGCCAACGAGCTCTACTACGGCGCGACGTTCGAGGAGCGCTCGGCGTTGGTCGCCGAGAGCCTGGCGATGGCCCGCCGGCTGGACGATCGCCGGCTGCTGCTGGACGCGAACCAGATCGCGTTCCCCGCGCTGTGGTGTCCGAGCACGGGCGAGGACAGGTTGCGCTATGCCGAGGAGTCGGCGGCCCTGGCCCTCGAGCTGGGCGAGGAGCTGGCGTACGTCGTCTCCGCGACGTTGCGCGCGGTGGTGCTGTGCGAGCTGGGCCGGATCGAGGAGATGTGGGCCGCGATCGACGTCGCCCGGGCCGAGGCGCGCCGGTTGCGCATCCCGTTCGGCGAGGTGGTGCTGGACGGGCTCGAGCTGCCGTGGCGAGGCATGGCGGGGGAGTTCGACATCGCCGAGGAGCTGCTCAGCGACATCGCCCGCCGGGCCGGCGAGATCTCGGTGGAGCAGTCCGGCGATGCCGTCGGGGGCGCCATGCTGATCCTGCGGTTCTGGCAGGGCCGGACCGGCGAGGTCTCGGCGGACTTGGAAGAAGTCAGCGACGGGATGCCGATGGCCGCCCCCGCCGTACTGTTCCGGATCAGGGCCGGGCAGCTCGACGCCGCTCGGGACTTCTACGCCGCCCATCCGGTCGAGCTAGGCCCGGAGACCTGGCTGTCGATGCTGATCTGGGCCTCCGCAGCGGCGATCTCCCCCTGGGTTGCGGACGCGCGGCTGGCCGCGGATGCGTACGCCCGGCTCGCGCCGTACGCCGGTTGGACGGCCTGCGCCGGATCGGGAACCGCGATCGGCCCGGTGGACGCGTACCTGGCCTTTGCCGCGGCGGCGGTGGGTGAGCGGGAGCTGGCCGCACGCCACGCGGACGATGCGCTCCGGCTGATGGACACCTGGCGGATCCCGCTGGCCACGGAGTGGTTCCGCGACCAGCGGGCCAGCCTGGGTTTCTGACCTGGAACGAGCCGACGTGGGCCTTCCCGCGTGATCAGGCCAGGTAGCGGAACGCTCGCCGTTCGCGGCGGGCGAAGCCGCCGCGGGTCAGCCACCAGACGACATGCTGTGGCGGAGCGGCAGCCGCGAACGCCTTCGCCCGTCCCGCGGGTGGCAGCTCCTGCAGCAGCCACGGGATTGCACTGCGCAGCAACGCCAGCGTCATCTTCGGCTTGAAGTGCTCGGCCTCCAGGCGCTGCCAGTCGTCGTCGCTCATCACCTGCTGGATGATGGCGATCGCCTCGGTCTCCTCGTGAGCGAGGTGGCGTCCGAGGCTCTCCTTGCCGGCGCAGAGCCGGACGACCAGGGCATTGCGGGTGTCCTCGTCGGCTCCGGCGGCCAGCTTGGCGAAGCCGGCCTCGCACGCCTGCAGGATCGGGTCGATCTCGCCGTGCTCGGCCTCCATCGCTTCGAGCACCTCGCGCCCGGCGTCGTCGGTGCGCTCCATCAGCAGCGGCCAGAGGCCGGTGTCCTCACCGCTGTGGTGGTGATGAAGGATCTGCGCGAACACGTCCCAGCGTTTCGCCAGCGCGGTCCAGGTGTCCAGGTCGGCGATCGGTGTCGCCGCGGCGGCGGCCGCGAACGCCGTCAGGTCGCGACGGAAGCCGAAGTGGATCAAATACATCATGAACATGTCGACCGGGCCGTCGGGAGCCGCCGCCTGGCCCGGGAGCAGCAGCTGGGCCGGCCAGCCGGCATCGATCCGCTGTTCGCCAGTCGCCGGGTTCTTGACGTTGTCGTTGATCATCGTGTCCTCCAGATCTGGACGGGCTGTCCTGGCCAGGATGCGACGAGCGACTTCGGGTGGACTTGAGACCGACTTGGGGTAGGTGCGCCGACATCCGGCCCGCCGCGAGCGCACTATCCTCGCGACTGTGCCGTCCCGATCCCAACCCGAGCAGCACGCCCCGCCGGTCCAGCGGCTGCGGGTCCGCTACGCCAAGCGCGGCCGGGCACGGTTCGCGAGTCATCGCGACTTCGGTCGAGCGTTCGAGCGGGCGCTGCGGCGCGCGGGGGTCCCGATGGCCTACAGCTCGGGCTTCTCTCCGCACCCGCGGATCTCCTACGCCAACGCGGCCCCGACCGGGGCAGCGAGTGAGGCCGAGTACCTCGAGATCGGCCTCGCGGAGCGCCGCGATCCGGAGCAGGTACGTCGGGCGCTGGATGCGGCCCTCCCCCCGGGCCTGGATGTGGTCGAGGTCGTCGAGGCGGTAGGGGGAGCGCTCGCCGACCGGCTGACCGGCTCGGTCTGGACCGTGGACTGGCCGACTGCTGACGGCCCGGCGCTGAGCCTCGCGGCACAGACACTGCTCGCTCGGGAGCAGTACACCGTCGAGCGGATGACCAAGAACGGCATGCGGTCGTTCGACGTCCGGGCGGCTCTGGTCGGGCTCCGCGTCGACGGGTCGACGCTGCGTCTGGTGCTGGAGCACGGCGTGCCGCTGGTCCGGGCCGACGACGTCGTGAGAGCAGTCGTCGGGATCGATCCGACGGTCGGCGTCTCGACCGACGCCGTGCTGACCCGGCAGGCTCAGGGGCCGCTCGATCGCGACACCGGCGAGGTCGCCGACCCGCTCGCCTGAGCCCTTCGCCTGGATGTGGGATACTTGGTTCGGGTCGGCGCGAAATGCGCTCGACTCTCGATGGTGGTGGCGGGGTGACAGGCCGCCACAGCGGACGTACCAGCGGATCTCCACCGCGACGAGGACAACACAGTTCTTGACCGCGGGAGCGCTGGGCTGCCCCATCGACCAAGGAGGCTTCCGCGGCGCGGGGATCGGGATTCCCCGACGCAGCGAACGAACGGTCGTGAGTCTGACTCGCGGCATAAGGAGTTTGCATGCTCGACATCGAGCAGAACGACCAGCAGGACAATCCGGGTTCACCATCGGCCGAGCAAGGCGGTGCCGAGACGCCCTCCCGGCCGCGACGTCGCCGGGCCGCCACCCGGCCGGCCGGCCCGCCGAGCGCTACCCCGGGCCCGGAGCCGACGTCGGGTACTGAGGCGATACCGGGTGCCGATCAAGCTGCCAACGAGCAGCCGCCGGCCAACCAGGCGCGAACCGACGGCGAGGACCCAACGGACCTGGCCGGACCCGGCGCCACGGCCGAGGCGCCGGCGCCGGCCAAGAAGGCCGCCAAGCGGGCCCCGCGGAAGACGGCAGCGGCGGCGGCGGAGGGGACGGCACCTCGTACGCCTCGGAAGCGCGCCGCCAAGAAGACCGCGGCGGCACCGCCGACCGACCCAGAGCCGGTCAGCCAGCCGGAGACGGGTTCCCAGCCGGAGGCGGTCTTCCAGCCGGAATCGGTTGCCGACGGTGGCTCCGCACCTTTCGCCGCCGACACACACGAAGGTTCCGAGATGGTGCTCGCCCCGTCGGAGGCTGCACTGCTTGCCGCCGTCGAGGGTGCGGTGGCTTCGGGTGAGGCTGAGACCTTCCTGCAGTCCGCCGTCCAACCGCCGAGCGTCGAGCAGCTCTGGCTTCCCGCCGACGAGAACGCTCCGGCCAGCGAGGAGCCGGTCGCGGACAGCGCGACGGTCGAGGCCGGAACGTCGGAATCGACGGCCGCACTCGAAGCCGAGCCAGCGGGTCCCGAGTCGCCGGCCGATCCGGCAGCAGCTGACAGCGCCGCAGCTGTTGGCGACGCACTCGATCACTCGGCCGACGTGCTGGAAACGCCTGAGTCGGAGGTTGTCGAGCCCGAGGATGACGAGGCCGACGACAACGACGAGTCCGACGACGACACCGAAGAAGGCGACACCGAAGAAGGCGATACCGACGACACCGACGCAGACGCCTCGGACGAGGAACCCACCCGCCGCCGCCGCCGGCGGCGTGGGGGCCGCCGTCGTCGTCGCGGCGGGGACTCCGCCGACGAGGCGCAGACCGACCAGCCCGCCGCTGAGTCCGACTCCGACGGCGAGCCGAAGGGCTCCTCGGAGGCACCCGCCGACAAGGGTGCGGAAACCCCTTCGACCGGAACCGATGGACCGGCCGACGATTCGGCGGATGACGGCGATGACAGCTCCGACGACGCATCGTCGGGCGACGGCGAGGGACAACGCCGCCGGCGTCGTCGGCGTCGGCGCCGGGGTGAGGACAGCGGCGCTTCGCCGGATGACCCGGCCGAGGTCGTCGTACGTGTTCGTGAGCCGGCCAGTCGCCGCAAGGCCGCCAGCGAGCAGCCCGCCGGCATCGAGGGTTCGACCCGGCTCGAAGCCAAGCGTCAGCGTCGCCGGGAAGGCCGCGAGGCCGGCCGCCGACGCGCACCGATCCTGAGCGAGGCCGAGTTCCTGGCCCGCCGCGAGTCCGTCGCGCGGACGATGGTCATCCGCCAGCGCGAAGACCTCACCCAGATCGCGGTGCTCGAGGACGACATCCTCGTGGAGCACTACGTCGACCGGGACTCGGCGGCGTCGCTGATCGGCAACGTCTACCTCGGTCGGGTGCAGAACGTGTTGCCGTCGATGGAGGCTGCGTTCATCGACATCGGTCGCGGTCGCAACGCCGTGCTGTACGCCGGTGAGGTCGACTGGGAGTCGTTCGGTGCCGAGGGCCAGGCGCGCAAGGTCGAGAAGGTCCTGAAGTCCGGCCAGACCGTGCTGGTCCAGGTCACCAAGGATCCGGTCGGCGCGAAGGGCGCCCGTCTCACCAACCACGTCTCGATCCCGGGACGCTACATCGTGTACGCCCCTGGCGGGCACCTGTCCGGCATCTCCCGGAAGCTGCCCGACACCGAGCGCCGGCGCCTGAAGGACATCCTGGCCGACCTCGTACCGGAGTCGGCGAGTGTCATCGTCCGGACGGCGGCCGAAGGAGCGAGCGAGGACGAGCTGGTCCGCGACGTCAACCGGCTGAAGGCGCAGTGGGAGGACATCGAGAAGAAGGTCAAGGCGGGCCAGGCGCCGCTGCTGCTCTACGGCGAGCCCGACCTGACGCTGCGGATCGTTCGCGACCTGTTCACCGAGGACTTCTCGGAGCTGCTGGTCGCCGGCAACGAAGGTCAGGAGGACGCGTACGACGCCATCGATGCCTATGTCGCGCACGTGGCACCCCACTTGGCCGACCGGTTGAAGCGCTGGGCACCGGAGGATGGCGCGGACATCTTCGCCGCTCACCGGATCGACGAACAGATCGCGAAGGCGCTGGAGCGGAAGGTGTTCCTGCCTTCGGGAGGCTCGCTGGTCATCGACCGGACCGAGGCGATGACGGTCATCGACGTGAACACCGGCAAGTTCACCGGCACCGGTGGCAACCTCGAGGCAACGGTGACCAGCAACAACCTGGAGGCGGCGGAGGAGATCGTCCGGCAGCTCCGGCTGCGCGACATCGGCGGCATCATCGTGATCGACTTCATCGACATGGTGCTGCCCGGCAACCGTGAGCTGCTGCTGCGGCGACTGGTCGAGTGCCTCGGCCGGGACCGTACCCGACATCAGGTCGCCGAGGTGACCAGCCTCGGCCTGGTGCAGATGACCCGCAAGAAGATCGGCACCGGGCTGCTGGAAGCGTTCAGCACCGAGTGCGAGGTCTGCCACGGGCGTGGGTACGAGATCCACGACGTCCCGGTCGAGTCGCAGAAGCAGGCCGACGGCGGAGCCAGGGAACGTGTTCGCCCGCGGAGCCCGCGCCGCGGCGGTGGCGGCGGTGGAGGCGGCGGCGGCCGGGGTGGTTCGGGTTCGTCCGGCGGCCACGGGTCGAACGGCTCCGGGTCGGGCGGCTCCGGGTCGGGCGGCGCCGGCTCTACTGGTGCCGGCTCTACTGGCGCTGGCTCGAACGGGACCGACTCGGGGGACCGGTCCGGTGATCAGCCAGGTGGCCACTCCGGTGACCACTCCGCGGGAGCGCCCGCGCCGGTCGGCTGAGCGGCGTACCGAGCTGATGATCGAGCCGCGCCCCTTCGTGGTCGCCGTGATCGGCGCCGGCCCGTCGGGGATCTACGCGGCGGAGGCGCTCAGCCAGCAGACCGACGTGCCGGTGCGGGTGGCCGTGATCGACCGGCTGCCGGTGCCGTTCGGGCTGGTCCGCTACGGGGTGGCTCCTGATCACGAGTCGATCCGCTCGATCCGCAACACCCTGGAGCGGACGCTGGAGAAGCCGAGCGTACGGTT
Source organism: uncultured Actinomycetota bacterium (assembly GCA_963797165.1). GTDB lineage: Bacteria > Actinomycetota > Actinomycetes > Propionibacteriales > Propionibacteriaceae > Microlunatus. Next base: position 1,648,856 of record CAWCOM010000001.1, on the reverse strand, counting down.
CTTCGGCGACGTGACGATCGGCGCCGACCTGACCGTCGACGAGCTCCGGGAAGCGGTCGACGCGGTGATCTATGCGTACGGCGCGGGGAGTCACAAGGTCCTGAACGTGCCGGGCGAACAACTGCCGGGAGTGATGGCGGCACCAGAGTTCGTGGCCTGGTACTGCGGACATCCAGACGTCCATCCCGACGTCCTCGACGCGGGCAGGGAGCGACTGGACGTCGAGCTGATCAACCAAGCGCACTCGGCGGTGGTGGTCGGTGTCGGCAACGTCGCCCTCGACGTCGCCCGGGTGCTGATCAAGTCCGCTGAGGTGTTGACCGACACTGACATGGCCGATGAGGTGCTGGAATCGCTGGCCCGCAAGGAGATCACCGATGTGCATCTGCTCGGGCGACGGGGCCCGGCGTACACCTCGTTCACCACCAAGGAGCTGCGCGAGCTCGGTCAGCTTCCCGACGTCGACATCATGATCAATCCCACCGATCTGACGCTGGACGAGTCGAGCCGCGCCGTAGTCGGCCGAGACAAGGTCGCCGCTCGCAACGTCGCACTATTCCAGGAGTGGGCCGCTCGTACGGTTCGCAGCGCGGACAGCGCGGACAGCGCGGGCAGCGCGGGCAGCGCGGGCAGCGCGAGACAGCGACTCTGGTTCCATTTCTGGACCCGGCCGGTGTCGATCAACGGCGACGGAGCGGTCGACTCCATCGAGGTCGAGCGCACCATGATCGACTCCTCGGGTGCCGTGGTCGGGACCGGTGAGCGCACGATCATCCCTGCGCAGCTGGTGATCCGTTCGGTCGGCTATCGGGGGATCGAGCTGCCGGGGGTGCCCTTCGATGCAGCGACCGGTCGGGTGCCCCACGCCGAGGGGCGGGTGATCCGCGACGGCGGGTTCTCGGCTGACGAGTACGTCACCGGCTGGATCAAGCGCGGCCCGACCGGAGTGATCGGCACCAACAAGTCGGACGCGGTGGAGACCGTGACCTCGTTGCTCGCCGACATCCGTGATGGCGTCGTCACGCCGCACCACGACTCGCACGAGCTCGACCGGCTGCTGGCAGATCGCGGCATTCATCCCCTCGATGTCGATGCCTGGCACCGGATCGATGCCGCCGAGATCGATCTGGGTCATAGTCACGGCCGGCGCCGGACGACGCTTGCGCACCGTAGCGATCTGCTGGCTGCAGCGGAGGACGTCGGTGGCGGCCAGTCAGCGGTGTAGGAGTCGATCCCAACTTCGCCGCAGCGCAGGTCTGGTGTCGGCCAGATGACGATGCCCAGATATGCGGCCGGCGGGAGATGGGCCTGGAGGGACGAACGGCGGGCGTGCATCAGCTCCACGAACTGGGAGACCGGTCTGTCGATGTAGCGCGGTACGTCCTGGAACCAATTGAGGCTGTGCCGCGCGTCACGCTGGGCGAGCTCCGTCGCCCGACGTCGGTTGCTCTGATAGCCGGCGAGGGCCTCGCCGAGTGTCTGCCGGGAATGCAACTCGTCGGCCAGCGCGATCGCGTCCTGCAACGCGAGCTTGGTGCCGCAACCGATCGAGAAGTGGGTCGTGTGTGCGGCGTCGCCGACAATCGCCAGGTTGTCGAGGTGCCAGACCCGGTTGGTCACCGTACTGAAGGTCTGCCATGGCAGTGCGTCCCTCCACCCCGCGGGCGCCAGCAGCGACGCGTCGCCGAGTTGTCGCGCGAATGATCGCTGCAGGGCGACACCCGATCCTCAGGACCAGAGCGCCGAGACCCAGACGCTCTCCACGCTGGTCCTCGACCCGTCCGACGGACGTGCTCTGTTGTTCGAATAGCGTTGTCACCAGTCGGTCCGACGCCTTGAGGCGCTGAACGACTCGATCCTGTCCGACGAAAGATCGATCGACCCCCAGCGGGTGTACTGCAAGCCCCCGGATCGCGGCCCGCGGTCCGTGCCGAAGAACGCATGACGTCGAGCTGGTCGAGTCGCGTTCGCCTGGGAATTGCGGTGACCACCCTCATTCGTGGAGCCCTTCTCCGATTCCATCGGCGGTCCAAAATTGGATCGAGAGCCTGCGAGCAGGTGCCCGACACGCCAACCGGAGCATAACGGGCTGGTGAGACGCAGGAAGCTCGAAGGGAAGCTTCAAGGTCTCATCAAGATTCCCTTCAGGTGTCCTTTCGGAGGAATTCGCCGCCTAGGCTCTCCACATTGTGAGTCTTTTCAGCCGTCCCGCAGTCGCGCTGGACGAACAGCATGCCGCAGTGGTGTCTTCCGCAGCCCGCAGGTCGTTCACGAACCACCGCACGGGATCCAAAACGATCAGCGGTTTCAACGCCCGCGCCAGTAGAGAAGACCTCGACGGTCGCGGCGCCGGCGTCTCGCTTCACCGGACTCGAGACGCCGGGGAGTGGAACACCCTGCTTCACCAGGCAGGCGGAACTGCGTACCATTCCTGGGAATGGCTCGACTGGATCGCTCCTCTGCTCTCCTCGACCTTTGTTCCCCTGGTCGTGAGCCGTGAGGGCCGTCCCGTCGGTGTTGCACCCATGCTGCTCCGGCGACACCTTGGTATGGCTACTGCGAACCTGGTGCCGTTCTCTTACCTCGGACCGGTCGTTCCGGGATCACTAGTCGTCGAGACCACGCGCGAAGGCCGGCGCTGGCGCGGCGGCATCACGTCCTACGGATGGAACCCTGCCTACATCCTCGTATCCCGGCGCCGGGGGAGCGTTCGCATCCGGAGCGGGTGACCGAGGATACCGTTGACACATTCGATGATCGATCTCGAAGTGCGGGACGAGGCCGAACTGTTCGCTGCCCTCAGCAGCGATGCCCGCCGCCCCACAGCTAGCCCCGCAGGACGTGAGCATCCGCACGTCGGCCGCGGGTGACTTGCGAACGTCCTGACGCCGGTCCACCAGCATCGCTCGGGGGAGCAGCCAGCTACGCGCCAGCTCTCGGGGCGGCGCTGGCGCGAATGAGAGTCCACTGCCAGTCCGCTCGCGATCCGCAGTCCTGACGGTCGAGCGGTTGGCGTGTCGGTGCCATCGGCGGACAGCAGATCGATCGTGGCCAGCTGCTTGGCCAGCACCACAGGATGCCGGTACGGAGCAGTAGGACGCCCCCCGGTCGCCGAGCAGGATCCGATCGGTGAGGGCGGCTACGAAAGTCAGGCACTCCAGCGGATCGGCCACTGCGAGCGTCGACGGCACCTCGAATCCACCGAAGGTGGCCCCCGGATGCGATCACGGCGCCTGATGATGCTACCGGGATCGGAGCGCTTCGAACCCGCAGGTCTCCGCATGCCGAGCGACCGTACGGACCAGGTCGTCCGGATCCGGCTGCCGTACCGCGCCGTGTGTTCTATCGGGAGACCATCGGCGACCATGGCAGCGTACATCCTTGCTGCAGCTTGAGCCTCTTGCCGCCGAGCCATTCGCACTACCCGTTCCGGCCGGGAACGGGCGGCTTCGAGCGCTCGGATCAGGGCAGCGGTGTCGTACGGTCCGACGTGCCGCTTGCCGTTGACGAAGAACGTCGGGGTGACCAGCAAGTCCATCAGGTCGGCGTCGTCGGCGTCGTCGGTCACCCGACGGGCGACCTTGTCCGACGCGAGATCCTCGGCAAACCGATCCACCTCCAGACCCAGCTCCTCGGCGAGCCGAAGCAGGTCGTCGGCCTCGAGATGGTCTTGCTGGTCGAACATCCGCCGTCCGAACTCCAGGAACCTGCCCTGTGCGTCGGCGGCCTCGGCGGCCCGCGCCGCCAGCTCCGCGTCCGGATGCTCGGCGACCTTGGGTAGATGCCGCCAGACCCAGGCCAGGTCGTCGCCGAAGTAGGCGCGGACCTCGTCGACCGTCCCGGTGGCCCGGCTGCAGAACGGGCACTGGAAGTCACCGTACTCGACCAGCACCAGCGGGGCATCGGCCCGGCCCTTGACGTGGTCCCGCTCGGGCTCCACTGGTCGGAGCAGCGTGGCGCCGACGGCCGCGACGGGGCGGATCCGATCGAGCGTGGTGAGGATCGCCCAGCCGAGGGCGAACGCGACCACGGATGCGGCAAGTACGCCGATCCTGGCCTCCTCGCGCAGTGCCGGATCGGCGATGGCGATGTCCACGATCAGCAGCGAGATCGTGAAGCCGATGCCGGACAGCGCGGCGCCGCCGGTGACGCGGCCGATCGTCAGCCCGGGAGCGAGCCGGCCGACGCCGCTACGCTGGGCGGCTGCCGTCGCGAGGGTGATGCCGAGCAGCTTTCCGATCACGAGGCCGGCGACGATTCCCCAGGTGAGGCGCGATCGGGCTGCTGCGCCGAGGGTGGCCGCGTCGAGCACGACGCCGGCATTGGCCAGCGCGAAGATCGGCAGGACCACGAAGGAGGTGAACGGCGCATAGCTCTCGTGCAGTCGCTCGTTGATCGAGATCGAGTCGCGCAGGCCACGAGTCGCGGCCGCCGCGTACATGGGATTGGGGGACTGCCGGAACGACGTGGCCAGTGCCAGCGCGCGCTCCACCTTCTTGCGCTTCGGCGGAAAGACCGGTAGCAGCAGCGCCACGGCAACACCGGCGAGTGTCGCGTGGATGCCGGCTTCGTCGAAGCCCAGCCAGACGACGAACGACAAGATCCCGTACGCGAGACCCCGCCCGACCGGCAGCCGGCGGGCGAAGAAGATCCCGGCCAGGGCGACGAGCGCGACGATCAGCGGCACGACGTGGAGGTCGTCGGTGTAGAACAGCGCAATCGCGCCGAGCGCCCCGATGTCGTCGACCACCGCGAGCGTGAGCAGGAAGGTCCGCAGGCGCGCCGGGTGCTTCGGCCCGATGATCGCCAGGGCACCGAGCAGGAAGGCGGTGTCGGTCGAGATCACCGTCCCCCAGGCGTGCTGAGCCGGCCCGCCGAGGTTGAGGCCCAGGAAGATCAGTGCCGGCAGCACGAGGCCGGCGACCGCCGCGACGACCGGGACGATGGCCCGGCTGCGATCGACGAGCTCCCCGACGACGAGATCGCGCTTCACCTCGAGGCCGACGACGAAGAAGAAGAACGCCATCAGACCGTCGTTGACCAGGTGAGCCAGCGTCAGCTCGAGATGGGCACTGCCGACGGTGATCTCGAACGGCGCGGCCCAGAAGGCAGCGTAGGACGTCGTGGCGAGATTCGCCCAGAGCAGCGCCAGCACCGTCCCCGCCAGCAGCAGGGCGGCTGACGCCTTGTCGGGGCCGAGGTTGCGTCTCACCCGGCTCAGTCGATCGATCAACTCCTGCGAGCTCCCCGGGAGGTCGTGGACGGAGGGATCAGCGTAGTCCGTGCGTGTTTCGCGCCCACTGCGGCTGCTCAGGCGGCTACTCGGGGCGGCTACTCGGGTCGGCTAATCAAGGGTCGCCTACTCGGGGCGGCTAATCAGCAGCACGTGAGACGCGGTCACTCGACGTCGGCGGCCGAGAGCAGCTGGCGACCGAGCTCTCGCGCCGCCTGTCGAACCTCTTCGCCTCGTACGATCCTGAACGTCTGCGGGATAGGGACCAGTTGGCGCACGTACCAGTGCGGACTGCTCGTCGTGCCGGTCAGTCGGGTGGTCGTCTCGTCGACGGCTTCGAGTCTCCCGATCGCCCGCGAGATCCAGGGCCGGACGTCGGCGAACGGGGCTTCGAAGACGACCTCGGCCTCGTACTCCCAGCCGATCGCGAGATGCTCCTCGAGCATGGCGACCGGATCGAGGTCGCTCGGTCGGTCGGCGACGACATCGAGCACCTCGACCCGATGGATCCGGTCCACCCGGAAGGCGCGGCGATCCTTGGCGGAGTGGGACCAGCACAGCAGGTACCAGCGCCCGTGGCGGACCACGACCGCCCAGGGGTCCACGTCGGACTGCCACTGGCTGCCCGCCTCGCTGCGATACTCCATCCGGATGCGTTGGCCGGTCGAGCAGGCCTGGACCAGGGCCGCCGTGATAGCAGGATCGGGTCGCGCGGCCGACCGATCCGGTACGGCCGCCGCCGTCCGCCGGACCGCCTCTGCCGGTGCCGCGATCCGCTCGGGCAACGCCCGGATGATCTTGCCCAGCGCGGTGGCCACCGGATCGTCGGGATCGGCGGCGTTGTGGTGACCGTCCAGCACGGCCATCACCAGCCCGAGCGCCTCGGCGGCACTGAACATCAGCGGTGGGAGCCGAAGCCCGCGGCCGGCGCGATAGCCACCGTACGGTCCGCGAGCCGACTCGATCGGCATCCCCGCCTCGCGAAGCATGTCGACGTAGCGTCGGACCGCACGCTCGGACACGCCTAGCCGGGTGGCGAGTCGTTCGGCAGTGATCCCCGGTGCGCCCTGGATCAGCTCGAGCGTCGTCAGCGTGCGGGCGACGGGAGAACTATCGGCGATCATGGCGTGATCCTCTGCATGATTCCCGCGTAGCGATCGTGATTCGGCTGAATTCCGGTCGGATTCCGTCCGGAATTGACTCTAGCCTGACCAGCATGACCGACACCACGGCTCCGGCCGCCCCTGAAGCGCAGACGGATCTCAGCGATGCCATCGCCCTCACGGAACCGTCGATGACGGCCGGCGAGGCCGAAATGCTGTCCTTCGCCCTGGAGCGCTCACGCGCTCAGCTCGCCTGGAAGTGCAGCGGCCTCGACTCCGAGGCGCTGCACCGACGCCATCCACCGTCGGCGATGACCCTCGGTGGCATCCTCAAGCACCTGGCCGTGCTCGAGGACTGGTTCGTCACCCTGCACCTCACCGGCGTGATGGCCGGTCCCTGGCGCGAGGACGACTTCGCCGCGGATTCGGTCTGGGACTTCCAGAGCTCTCTGGACGACAGCGCCGCCGAGCTGTCCAGCCTGTGGCGGGGAGCGGTCGGGCGGTCGCGCGCGGCCTGGTCGGCAGCACTGGCGGACGGGGGTCTCCATCGTTTGTCGAGGGCTCGGTGGGACTCCGGGGAGTCCCCCAACCTGCGGCGGGTGCTGACCGATCTGCAGGCCGAGTACGCCCGGCACGTCGGCCACGCCGACCTGTTCCGCGAAGCCATCGACGGGCTCGTCGGTGAGGATCCACCGCAGGGATGACGTTGCGACGTGACCGGCGGACAGCTGTCGGGGTGCGGCATTCGAGATCCGGGCTGGTCGTGCGCTGGTCGTGCGCTGGTCGAGGGCTCGACGCTCGAGAGCGGAGCGGATCGGGCGGGCAGTGTCCGACCTGATCTGCTCCGATCATCAGGTCGGCATCGACCGCCGACTGTCGTGATCCTCCGAGACGGGTGGCCGGCTCAGGATCGGGGTCGATTCCCGTTCGACGACGGACTTGACGCGCTCCAGCGTCTGCCGCATGCCCTGCTCATTCGTTTTGCCGCGGAACCGACCGAGCAGCCGCCAATAGAACCTGAACGCCGGATGGGTCCCAAGCTCGAAAGACTCGGTGACGTCCGTACCCTCGTCTCGAGGCTCCAGCCGATAGTGCCAGTTGTTCACCCGGGTCCCGCCGGCGTAGACGGCGAAGCCGAACTCCTCACCGGGCGTGCAGGCGGTCACCTTGCAGGAGGTCCAGTAGACCGGGCCGACGCCGTTCCTCTTCACGTGCCCGCGGAAGTGCGCGCCGAGCTCCGGACCGGTCGCGCCGTCGACCCATTCCGCCTCGAACGTCTCCGGACTGAACTCGCCGATCCGCGTGACATCGCTCACCACGTTCCAGACGGCCTCGGGCGGTGCGGCCATGTGCACGGTCACGGATCCACGCATGCGCAGACGCTACTGCCCGGTCCCAACTGGCGGAGAAAGCAGGATCGCCGTCTTGCGTACGACGCCGCGGGGACGTCGCGACCGAGCCAAGGGCCGGCAGCGCCGTCTCGCTCTTGGGCTGCGATCGGTCGGCGGCGCGCCCACCACGCCCGGCTCGTTCGCCGTTGCGCAGTGTCGTCGTGCCCGCCCTCCGGAGCCCCGTGCCCGAGCTGGACTTCGGTGAACGTTCCCGCGGGAACGTCGTTCGGCCGGGATCCGTGGTGTGTGGCGGGTCGAAGTACCGGGGTCCCGCGGGTGGGGGAATGGCGCTGCGCAAAATCGAGTCATGTGCCCTGGGCCTTTGCCCGAACCGGACTTCGGTGAACGTTCCCGCGGGAACTTCGTTCGGCCGGGATTCGTGCTGTGTGGGGGTCGTAGCGCCTGGGATATCGCGGATGGGAACCGCGGCTCTCCGGCGGGCGAGGGGCGCTGTGCAGGCGAGTTACGTGCCCTGAGCATGTCGAAGGGCACGCGAGCCTCGCAACTGTCATCGGATCGTCAAGCTGCGGATTTATCCGGAGGAATGACGTCCGGCTCGCGGTCCGCGCCATCCATGTCGTCCCTGCTTGGTGGGAACGGCGTCGGCCTACGATCCCTGGGTCGGTGTCCGGATCACGTCCGGTGGGAACGACATCCAGTCTCGGGCGCGGGTATGGCACCCCTGTCCTCCGCTGCGCCGCAGCCGTGGGCTGGCACGGCAACTGATGCGAAGTGTCAGTGGTCGCTCGTATGTTCGATTCATCGTCGTGAATCGGGAAAGGGCATTGCAATGGGGGATGCGGGTCGGGGCCGGGTGGATGGTGATCGGGGCCGGGTGGATGGTGATCGGGAGCGTGCGGAGGCGCAGGTGTTGGCGGGTCGGATCTGTGCGGCGGCGGGGTTGGCCGCGCAGTCGGAGTGTGCGTTGGTGGAGTTGATCGGGGAGTTCGACGAGTTGGGTGCGATCAAGTGGTGGCGGGATGTGAAGTCGTTGGCGCACTGGTTGTCGTGGTGTTGTTCGATGAGTCCGGGGACGGCGCGTGAGCATGTTCGGGTGGGGCGGGCGTTGCGGCGGATGCCTTCGGTGGCGGCGGCGTTTCGGGAGGGCCGGTTGTCGTATTCGAAGGTTCGTGAGCTGACCCGGGTGGTGGGTGTGGTCGATGAGGCGCGGTTGGCTGAGTTGGCCTTGACGGCGACGGCTTCGCAGTTGGCGCGGATGGTTCGTGGGTTCCGGACGGCGGAGGGGTTGCGGATCGGGCAGCAGCGGGAGCGGTCGGCGGTGTGGGTGGCGCGGGAGGACGGGATGGTCGATTTCCGGATCCGGTTGCCGACGGAGGAGGCGGCGGTGCTGGTTGCGGCGTTGACGGCGGCGAAGGATCAGTTCGGTGCGCCGCCTGCGGTGTCCTGTCCGGAGCGGGCTGCCGGTGATGGTGACGGTGATGGCTCGGGTGGGGCGTCGCCGGCCTACGGGGGTGCGGATGCGGTGTTGGATGTTGCCCGGTCGTTTCTGGCGGCGGCGCCGGAGGATCGGTCGGGTGAGGATCGGACGTTGGTGGTGGTCCAGGTTGCTGCGGAGCTGCTGGCCGGGTCTGGTGACGTTCCCGCGGGAACGTTGCCAGGGGTAGCGACTGTCCCGGTCCCGGCCGGCGCTGCTGTCCCAGCCGGCGCTGCTGTCCCGGCCGGCGCTGCTGCCCCGGCCGGCGCTGCTGCCCCGGCCGGCGCTGCTGCCCCGGCCGGCGCGGGTGCCGAATCGGTCGCGGTTGGGGAAGCGGGGTCCGGGGCCGGTGCCCGGTCCGGCTCTGAGGCGCTGCTTGCGGTCGATGGGGTCGGGAACGTTCCCGCGGGAACGTCGGATCGTGTGTTGGGCGTCTCGACGGGTCGGGTGTCGGGTGTGCAGCGGTTGGGCGGGGCGACCTGCCACGTCCAGGGGGTGGGTGGGATCGAACCCGAGACGGCTCGTCGGCTGGCCTGCGATGCCGAGATCGCGGTGGCTGTGGTCGGCGATGATGGTGAGGTGCTGGCGTTCGGTCGGTCGCGTCGGCTGGTGTCGCGGGGTCAGCGTCGGGCGTTGATGATTCGGGACGGGATGTGTCAGTTTTCGGGTTGTGATCAGATCCGGCATCTGCAGGCGCATCACATCGTGGCGTGGTCGCAGGGTGGAGCGACGGATCTGGACAATCTGATTCTGTTGTGTCAGTTCCACCACACGGTGGTGCACGAGGGCGGGATGGCGATCCGGCCCATGTCGCAGCCGGGTGGGGGGAGTCGGTGGCAGTTCGTGATGCCGGATGGGCGAGCCCATGAGCCGTGGCACAGTGCGGAGGGTCTGGCCTATGTCCTCGCCCAGCAGGCGCCGCCGCTGGCCGCGCAGCGGGATGCGGTGCTGGCGGAGGTCGACGGGTTCGAGCACCCCGAGGCGCGCCGGATCCGGCCGCGATGGGCAGGCGAACGCTTCGACCTCCACGAGTGCGTCCGAGCGCTCTCCACGATGCGAACCCGCGAGAACGGGGACGAGGACGCCGACGAGAAATGGGCAGCCGCATAGTTGCTCAGCTGCCCTGTTGGGTCCCAGCTGGCTCCGACCGGCCCATTTCGCTCCGATCGCCCCCGGCTGTCGCGATCGGCCGGGCTGGTAGCGATCCGCCCCGCGGCCTTCGCAATCGGCCGAATAGTCACGATGCCCCGATTCCTTGCGATCGGCCCCAGTTGCCAAGCGCAGGGTGGCCCGACGTTGTCCCGTGAAACCGTGCCGGACGACAGCGGAAACTGTCGGTGGCCCCGGATAGCGTGCCGGCATGGCTATTGCACGATTTCCGAGCGTCGTCGTCGACTGTCCCGATCCGGGTGCGCTGGCAACCTTCTACGGCGCAATGTTGGACTGGAAGGTCGACATCGACTCCGGCTGGGCCGAAATCCGCGCCGACTACGGCCAGTGCATCGGGTTTCAGCAGGTGGCGGACTACACGGCCCCACGATGGCCGGCCCAGGACCTGCCGCAGCAGATGCACATCGACGTCATGGTCGACGATCTCGACGCGGCCGAGGCGGCCGTGATCGAGCTCGGCGCCACCAAGCACGATCATCAGCCCGGCACGACGTTCCGGGTCTTCCTCGACCCGGCGGGACATCCCTTCTGTCTGTGTGTGGACTGACCTCCTCCGCTCGACAGCGCGCTGAGCGTCTCGAAGCGCCGACGGGCTCAGCGTTTCGACGGGCTCAGCGTTTCGACGGGCTCAGCGTTTCGACGGGCTCAGCGTTTCGACGGGCCCAGCGTTTCGACGGGCCCAGCGTTTCGACGGGCCAGAGCACAGGTTCGGCTGCCCGCCGTTCGTTCCAGCGGTTCCGACCGCTGACGTGCCCGGCCGTTCGGCCGCGATGGTGCTGGGCCATCTGACAGACCGAACAGACCAGCCCACCGAGCTGCTCGGCACCCAGCCGGCGCCGCGGGCCGGGCGCCGCGGGTGACCCCAAAGGTGGTGGCGCCGCCGCGGTCGGTCCTCGGCGACCCGGCGACGCCTACTGCTCGACGACGTCGTTGCTGATCGACAGGCTGGGCCCCACCAGCCGGCCCATCAAGTCCACAAGGGTCCGTTCCGGGTCTGCAGTGAGGCCGGCGTGGACCGGGGACGGCTGCACCACGGTGCTCCGCGGAGCGACCAGCATCCCGAACCGGGTCGCCAGACCGGAGTTCTCCCGCGCCGATCCGACCGGATGATGACACGCCTCGACGGTTCCCAAGGCGGCTGTGCGCACGGCCTCCAGGTCGACCTCTGAGTCGAGGGCACGCAGCCGGACCTCGTCGACCGCCACGGCCGCCCGAAGCACCTCGAGCTCTTGGCAGTAGAGGATCACTCCGATGTTGACGAACTCGCCTCGATCGACCCGCGGCACTGCGCGGAGCACGGCGTACTGGAAGGCGTAGCGCCTGACGCCGTCGCTCACGGCAGCCACGTCTCGGCCGCCTCTAACCTCATCAGCAGATAGCGCCGGTAGGCCTCCCGTGCCGCGTCCGCATCCGGCGGGGCCTTCGGATCCGGTCGGGTCGGGTCGGGCAGCAGCCAATCGTCCGGCACCAGCGACATGACCTCGTCCAGCAGGGTTGCGTCGACGAGGCCACCGAGTCGGTCGTGCACGGTTCGTGGATCGGCGCGCGCACCGAGCACGTGGTCGCCGTAGTTGTACGGCGCATTCGCGAACGCATCCGGCGCTCCCCAGGCGTGGTGGAATCGAAGACAGGCGCCGTGGTCGATCGCCCAGAGCGTCTTGTGCCAGATCAGCAGGTTGGTGTTGCGCGCACTACGGTCCACGTTGGCGACATACGCATCGAGCCAGACGATCGGGGCAAGATCGGCCGGATCGAGCTCGAAGCTGCGGTCGTACCCCACGGAGCCCGGCAGGAAGTCGATGGCCAGATTGACCCCGACGCTGGCGTTGATCAGGTCCTGGACCTCCTCATCCGGCTCGCGCCGGCCCAGCTCGGCGTCGATTTCGATCAGGGCCATGTCCGGGATCGCGATGCCCAATCGCCGCCCGAGCTCACCGACCACGATCTCGGCGACCAGGGCCTTCGTCCCCTGGCCCGCTCCGGTGAACTTCACGACGTACGTGCCCGAGTCGTCGGCTTCCACCAGGCCAGGCAGCGAGCCGCCTTCGCGCAGCGCGGTCAGGTACGTCGTCGCCGTGATCAACGGGAGCACGCCGCTAGGCTAGTGGTCGGATTGATCCTGACGCCCGCCGACGACGCCGGAACCTCGCGACGGTTTGACCCGCTTTGGTGTGCCGCGTAACCTAGACCCTCGGTGTGCGCCCGGTCTTTGCCGTGTGCGCCCCCATCGAGCAAGACACCAAACCAAGAACGACGAGAGTAGGTCAGGCGTGTACGCGATCGTGCGCAGTGGCGGCCGCCAGCACAAGGTCGCTGTCGGCGACGTCCTCGAGATCGACCGCACCTCAGATGAGGTCGGTTCCAGCGTGAGCCTGCAGCCGCTCCTCCTGGTCGACGGCGAAACCGTCAGCACCGATGTGACCGGCGCGAATGTGACGGCCGAGGTCCTGGGTGAGACCAAGGGCCCGAAGATCCGGATCATCAAGTTCAAGAACAAGACCGGCTACCGCAAGCGCCAGGGACATCGCCAGAAGTACACCCAGGTCCGCGTCACCGGTATCGAGAGCTGAGGCACATCAGATGGCACACAAGAAGGGCGCGTCCTCGACCCGCAACGGTCGTGACTCCAACTCCCAGCGGTTGGGCGTCAAGCGCTTCGGCGGCGAGACCGTCAACGCCGGCGAGATCATCGTCCGTCAGCGCGGCACCCACTTCCACCCCGGCGACGGTGTCGGTCGCGGTGGCGACGACACGCTATTCGCCCTTGTCCCGGGTCAGGTCGAGTTCGGCACCCGCCGCGGTCGACGGGTCATCAATGTGACCCCAGCTGCGGCTGAGTGACGCCCAGCCCGTACGACATCTGATGGAGGGTGGTCCCGGACGGGGCCACCCTCGATCCATTTCTGTAGCAGTTTCATCAAGAGGAGTTGAGACCGGTGGCGATTCCCAGTTTCGTCGACCGGGTCACCCTTCACGTGTACGGCGGCAACGGCGGCCACGGCTGCGCGTCGGTGCACCGTGAGAAGTTCAAACCGCTCGGCGGCCCGGACGGCGGCAACGGCGGCGACGGTGGATCGGTCGTCCTCCGCGTCGACCCGAACCTGACGACGCTGGTCGAGTACCACCGCGAGTCCCATCGGCGCGCCACCAACGGTCAGCCCGGCCGGGGCGACCATGCCAACGGCGCGACCGGTGACGACATCGTGCTGACCGTGCCGGACGGCACCGTCGTGAGCGACGCGGCCACCGGTGAGGAGCTTGCCGACCTGACCGGCGCCGGCGCCGAGCTGGTGGTGGCCGCCGGTGGCCGCGGCGGGCTCGGCAACGCCGCGCTCGCGTCGAGCAGCCGCAAGGCACCGGGCTTCGCCCTGCTCGGCGAGGACGGCGACACCCGGACCGTCACCCTCGAGCTGAAGGTCGTCGCCGATGTGGGCCTGGTGGGCTTTCCCAGTGCCGGCAAGTCGTCTCTGATCGCCGCCATCTCTCGGGCCCGGCCGAAGATCGCCGACTACCCGTTCACCACCTTGGTGCCCAATCTGGGTGTCGTAGTTGCCGGTGATGTCACCTATACGGTCGCGGACGTGCCCGGGCTGATCGAGGGGGCGAGCGAGGGCCGCGGACTGGGCTTCGACTTCCTTCGGCACATCGAGCGCTGCGCCGCGATCGTGCACGTGATCGACTGCGCGACCTTCGAGCCGGGCCGGGATCCGCTGACCGATCTCGACGTGATCGAGGCCGAGCTGACCGCGCACGGCGGGCTGGAGGACCGGCCCCGTCTCGTCGCCCTGAACAAGGTGGACGTACCCGATGCGGCAGAGCTTGCCGAGATCGCCCGCGACGATCTCGAGGCACGGGGGCTGCGGGTCTTCGCGATCTCGACCAAGAGCGGGGCCGGTTTGCAGGCGCTGATGTTCGCCATGGCCGAGGTGGTCCTGGAGCGCCGTGCGATCCTGCCGGCGCCGGCAACGAGGATCGTGCTGCGCCCGAAGCCGATCGGGGCGCGTAGGGGATCAAACCTGGAGTTCACGATCGGGCGCGAGAACGACCTCTGGCGCGTCCGCGGCGCGAAACCGGAGCGTTGGGTCCGGCAGACCGATTTCGGCAATGCCGAGGCGGTCGGCTATCTCGCGGACCGGCTCAACCGGATCGGGATCGAGGACAAGCTGCTCGAGCTCGGGGCCCGCACCGGCGACGGAGTGGCGATCGGCGGCGAGGACGCTGTCGTGTTCGACTTCGCCCCCCAGATCGACATCGGAGCCGAGATCTTGAGCCGGCGCGGCGAGGATCAGCGATTCGAGGCGCCGCGGCCGGCTGCGCAGCGGCGCCGCGAGCTCGACCGGGAGTACCACGCCCGCAAGGCCGAGGACGACGGCCAGTACGCGTTCGACACCGAGGCTGAGGAGAAATGACGTCGACGTCTGCCGCACTCCGCGGAAAGTGGGCGCAAACTGCAGCTCTGTGCTGTCGACAGTTGCGGTTTGCGCCCAGTTTCGGGGAAAGCCTGACGGATCCGGCGGCGGCGGACCGGCGGCTGGCTCGGGACGGTTGGAGCACCGGTGACGGCTGACGCCGTCCGTCCGCAGCTCGCCGGTGCCCACCGGGTCGTGGTCAAGATCGGCTCGTCGTCGCTGACCACGACGGCCGGCGGGATCGACCCGACCCGGATCGAACATCTGGTGTCGGCACTCGCCACCGTCCGGCTGGCCGGTCGCGAGGTCGTCCTCGTCTCCTCCGGAGCGATCGCCGCCGGGTTGGCCCCGCTCGGGCTGAAGTCGCGTCCGCAGGATCTCGCGACCCAGCAGGCAGCGGCGTCGGTCGGACAGGGCCTGCTGATGGGGCACTACACGCGTCGCTTCGGCGGGTACGACCTCGAGGTCGGCCAGGTGCTCCTCACCGTCGACGACGTGACCCGGCGCAGCCACTACCGCAACGCGTACCAGACCTTCGGCCGGCTGCTCGAGCTCGGCGTGGTCCCGGTGGTGAACGAGAACGACACCGTGGCGACCCACGAGATCAGGTTCGGCGACAACGACCGACTGGCGGCCCTCGTCGCACACCTGGTCCACGCCGACGCCCTGATCCTGCTCAGCGACGTGGACAGCCTCTACACCGGCCCCCCGAAGCTGACGGATTCGCAACGGATCACCGACGTCCGCAGCGATGCGGATCTGGTCGGCGTCGACGTCTCCCGGCGTGGGTCGGCGGTCGGCACCGGTGGGATGGTGACGAAGATCGAGGCGGCCCGGATCGCCACCTCGGCCGGCATCCCCGTCGTGCTGACCTCGGCCGACAACGTCGCGGGAGCGCTCGGTGGCGGCCCGGTCGGAACCTGTTTCCATCCGACCGGCAAGCGGCGACCGACCAGGCTGCTCTGGCTCGCGCATGCGAGCGACGCCCGCGGCGAGCTGTACCTGGACGAGGGCGCCGTCCGCGCCGTCGTGCAGCGGAAGGCATCGCTGCTGCCCGCCGGCATCACGAGGGTGACCGGCTCGTTCGCGATCGGCGAGCCGGTGGACCTGGTCGCGCCGGACGGTCGGGTTGTCGCCCGCGGGCTGGTCAACTACGACTCCGACGAGCTACCGAGCCTGCTCGGCCGGACCACCCGCCAGCTGACCGCTGAGCTGGGGGAGGGCTACGACCGCACCGCCGTCCACCGCGACGCCCTGGTCGTGCTCGCACCCTGAATCCCGGCACCCACTTCCCCGAAAAGTGGTCACCAACAACAGCGACACGCCGATGAGAGTTGTTGTACGTGACCAGTTTTCGGCGACAGGAGGCACTCGGAGTAACCAGCGGAAACCGTGGTTGGGCTACAGGTACAGGCCCGAGAGCCGCGGCGGATCGGGGGGTGGCTCGACCGGCAGATCCTCGGGCACCAACGTGCGCACGTCCTCCGGTGCCGGATCCTCCAGCCCCACCAGCCTCTCGGCCTGGATCGACACCGCCTCCTCGAACACGTTCCGGACGAACCGTCCGTTGCCGAAGTTGGCCGGCCGTGGCTCCGGGATCAGCGCCCGCAACCGATCCTTCGCGCCGTCGGCCAGCCGGAAACCCTGCTTCTCCGCGATCAGGGCGAAGATCTCGACCAGCTCGTCGTCGTCGTAGTCGGTGAACGTCAGCGTCTTCGGGAACCGCGAGGCGAGGCCCGGATTGGAGGCGAGGAAGCGTTCCATCTCGAGCGGATACCCGGCAACGATCACCACGACCTCGTCGCGTCGATCCTCCATCAGCTTCAGCAGGGTGGCGACAGCCTCGACCCCGAAGTCTCGGTGCGCGTCCGGCGGGATGAGCGAGTACGCCTCGTCGATGAACAGCACCCCGCCCGAGGCGCGGTTGAAGATCTTGCGGACCCTCGGTGCGGTCTGTCCGACGTACTGCCCAACGAGGTCGACCCGGCTCGCTTCGATCAGGTGACCGTTGGCGAGCGTGCCGAGCTCGGCGTAGATCCGGGCCAGCAAGCGGGCGATCGTCGTCTTGGCGGTTCCCGGATTCCCGACGAAGACCATGTGCCGAGACCGATCCGCCGGCGGCATGCCTGCGGTGAGACGGATCTGGTCGGCGCGGGCTTCGGCCACCAGCCGCCGTACCCGGTCCTTGATCGGCCCGAGCCCGACCAACTCCGCCAGCTCGCCCTGTGGATCGCCGATCTCGACCTCGGGGACGGTCTCGTCGTCGCTGTCTTCGTCTTCCTCCGGCGAGCTCATCGTCCGGGTCCGCAGCCGACCGCCAGTCCCGACCGTGCCGTCGCCGACGGTCGGGTACGTCGGGTCGGAGTCGGCGAGCAGCGCCCGCTCGGCACCGAGCCGCTCGCTGCGACGAGCCGCGAAGCTGCGTACCAGCGGGTTGTGGGCGCGCCGCACGCTGAACAGCTCCTCGATGTCGGCGACGAACCCGATGGTGTCCGGGCAGGCTGACGGCGACGGCGGACCCGGCAGCCCGGCCACCACGCGCGAGACCTGGGCGGCCATGGCCAGCCAGGCTCGGCACGCGTCGATCTCGCCCGCGAGCATGCCACGGGCCAGCCAACCGCGGTTCTCCTGCAGCCACTCGACGCCGTCGAAGCCGTGCGAGCGCTCCTCGAACGCCGCCGCGATGGCGGTGAACCGCTCGGAGCCGACAGCGACCGCCAACCCGGCCGGCAGCGTGTCGAGGCCGTCGGCCAGCGCCATCGACGCCACCACCTGCGGCAGCGACTCCGGACGTGCGGTGACGGACGCGATGTGGGCGTGGGCAGCCTCCAGCCCTTCGTACGACCAGGCCAGGGCCGCGGCCCAGCCGGCGATCTCGGGAAGCATCGCGTACTCGTCCTCGGCGAGCAGCGAGTGCCGCCACAGCCGGCTGATCTCGGGAATGGCCGCATAGGCGTGCAGATCGGTCAACCGGGGGGTGTTCAGCACCCGGTCGTAGAGGTGGAGCAGCACCTTGGCCCGCGGTGCGAGCGGCCCGATCTCGGACAGGAACGCGACGCAGTCCTGGGACAGCCGCAGGGCATCGAGGCGAGCGCGGGCGTCGTTTCCGGCATACTTCAGCAGGAACAGCGGCCACTCGCTGTCGGTCATGTACCAGTTGCGAGCGGTCAGCGGCTCCCGCCGCTGGTCGGGGGCCAGGAACTCGTCGACCAGCTGCTCGGGGAACTGGGCGAACTCCCCGGCGAAGATGGCGACGTACCCGCCGAGCGACATGGCGAGGTTCTGCAGGAACGGCGCCGCGTCACGGGTGTTCTCCGGCCAGCCCGTCCAGTTCTGGGTGGCCCCGGCGCGCGGGTCGGCGACGAGCTCGCGGACACGACCGCGGGTGCGTTCCCACCAGCCGGAGGGCACCGCCCACGGATGGGAGGCGCCGACGACGTCGATGTAGGGGTGCCCTGACATCAACACCGCCAGATGGTCCGGCAGCACCAGCTTGGTCAAGCCACCCTCATATCTCCCGGCCCGAGTACACGTCGGCCCAATCCTGTCACTTTCGGCCCATGGGTGGGGTGATCGGACTCCGCTGGTACCGACCGGCGGCGAGTTAAGGTGACAGGTCGAGGCTGCGGAGTTGTTCGAAGGAGGGCGATCGCCGCAATGGTCGACCATGACGACCGGGTGTTCGAGGCACGGGTGATACGTACATCGCTGCTGACGCCGGCGATGCGCCGTGTCGTCCTCGGCGGGGCGGGTCTGGCCGAGTTCGGCAGCAGCGGGTACCCGGACGAGTGGCTGCAGCTGTTCATCCCGGCCGAGGCGGCCGGCCGGCCGGGTCCCGACCCCCTGCCCGGTCCCGATCCATTGAACCGCTGGTACAGCGTGCGGCGCTGGGACGCCGGCTTGCGCGAGCTGACGGTGGACATCGTCGTGCACGACCACGGCGCAGCGACGCGATGGGCGGAGCGGGCGCAGCCCGGCGATGCGATCTCGGTATCTGCGCCCGCCGGGCGGTTCGGTCCGGCGTCGGACACCGAGTGGGTGCTGGTGGTGGCCGACCAGACGGCACTGGCTGCGGCGTCGCGGATCCTGGAGGAGCTGCCGGCGGGTCAGCAGGCGTACGCGCTCCTGGAGGCCCCCGACCCGGACTGTGTACTGCCGATCTCGTCGGCCGCCGAGCTCGACGTCTCCTGGCTGTTCCATCCCATGCCCGTACGACTGGGGAGTCCGTTGACGCCGGCGACTCGGGCGTTCACGCTGCCGGACGGTCCTGGCTACATCTGGATGGCGGGAGAGGCGTCCTGCTCCCGCGAGATCCGCCGGTACGTCCGGCACGAGCTGGGTTGGAAACCGGCGCGGTACGACATCGTCGGCTACTGGCGCCCCGAGGCCGAGCGCTACCAGCGCCGCTATCGGGCCATCGAGGACCGGGTCGGTGAGATCTGGGACCGCGGTCAGGCCGGGGGCAAGGACACCGAGACGATCGCCGACGAGATCTACGCCGTGATGGAGACGCACGGGCTCTAACCGGCCGCTGGCTCGACCCCGGTCTCCGCGCACATCTCGGGTCTGGTTCCCGCGTTATCGCACCGCATCGCCCAGATGTGGCGGCGGACGGGACCCAAGGCCTGCGTTATCGCACCGCATCGCCCAGATGTGGCGGCGGACGGGACCCAAGGCCTGCGTTATCGCACCGCATCGCCCAGATGTGGCGGCGGACGGGACCCAAGGCCTGCGTTATCGCACCGCAACGCCCCAGCTGCCGCCCGGGATATGCAGCGAGACGGCTGAAACCGGCGACACGCCGACGTACTTAATCGTTTTTGAAAGCGGGCTGACAGGCCGTACGATTATCACTGTCCGAAACCCCGATGAACTCGGCCAGACGGTACGCCTCCCCCGAACTCTCTGCGCACTGCCGCGCGCCCATTTTCACTGCTCGGGGCCTCGCTCGCCTCGACACCACTCGCGTCCGCCGCGACCGCGGTAAGAAAGTCAGTTGATCGTGTTCATCGAGGCCCTGGGTTGGGTCGCCGCCGTGCTGGGTGCCGGCGTCGCACTGCCCCAAGTCATCCGTCTGTTCAAGACCCGTACCACCGCCGGACTGTCCGCTCCGGCGTGGCAGGCCACCCTGGGCGCCAACCTCGCCTGGCTGGCCCACGGCTTCCTCACCGGTCACGCCAACATCTGGCTGCCCAACCTGTGCTACCTGATCATCACCATGACGATCCTGTGCCGGCTCGTCGTCGATCGACGACTGCCGCTGCTGACCACGTTCGCTCCCGGGCTGGCGCTCGGCGCGGTGTCGATCGCGCTGGACATCTGGACCGGCCCGGTGGTGTTCGCCCTCGCGGCGCTGGTCCCGTCGGCGTTCACCCAGCTCGCCCAGTTCCGGGCGCTGGTGATCTCACCCAATGTCAGGGCCGTCTCGATGACGTTCCTGATCTTGAACGTGGCGAACCAGATCCTCTGGCTGACCTGGGGTGTGCTGGCGGGGGAGACCTCGATCACCCTGTGCGCGATCGCAGTCGGTTCACTGATGGCGATGAACCTGGTCTGGGGGGCTATGCGCCGATACGGTCTCGTCCGGGCCCGGCTCGCGGAGCTCTCCGCCTGACGGGTCGCGACTAGAGTTGTCCTCCGTGACAGTCGCCGAACAGGCCGCGAAGGCCCGCACCGCGTCCATCGTGCTCGCGCAAGCCACCCGCGCCGCCAAGGACGCCGGCCTCGAGGCCATGGCCGACGCCCTGGCAAAGGCCGAGACCGCCGTACTGGAAGCGAATGCCGACGATGTCGCCCGCGCCGAGCAGTCCGGCACGAGTGCTGCCCTGATCGATCGGCTTCGGCTCACCCCGGACCGGATCGCCGGCATGGTGGACGGTCTGCGTCAGCTGGCCGGTCTGCCGGATCCCGTCGGTGACGTCGTCCGTGGCTGGACTACCGCCGGCGGCGTCGAGATCCGGCAGGTACGCGTGCCGTTCGGCGTCGTCGGGATCATCTACGAGGCGCGTCCCAACGTCACCGCCGATGCCGGCGGCATCTGCCTCAAGTCCGGCAATGCCGCCCTGCTTCGGGGATCGTCCAGTGCGGCCAGCTCCAACGCCGCCATCGTCGCCGCCCTACAGACAGGTCTGGCCGATGCAGATCTGCCGCCCGACGCGGTCCAGCTGATCCCCGGCCCGCGGGAGGTGACCAACGAGCTGATGGCCGCCCGCGGCCTGGTGGACGTCCTCATCCCGCGCGGCGGAGCCGGCCTGATCGACACCGTCGTCCGCAACTCGCAGGTGCCGGTGATCGAGACCGGCGTGGGCAACTGCCACCTGTACGTCGACGCCGCCGCCGACCTCGAGATGGCGCTGGCGATCTTGATCAACGCGAAGGTGCAGCGGCCGAGTGTGTGCAACGCGATCGAGACGGTGCTGGTGCACGCCGATGCGGCGGAGACCTTCGTGCCCAGGGCCGTGCAGGCTCTCACCGAGGCCGGGGTGACGGTGCACGGCGACGATCGGGTGGCTTCGTACGCCGGTGCCGCTGCGGCCGAGGTCGTTCCGGCGACGGAGGAGGATTTCGCCACCGAGTACCTGTCGCTGGACATCGCCGCCGGTGTGGTGGATTCCTTCGACGATGCACTGGCTCACATCCGGCGCTTCTCGACCGGGCACAGCGAGACCATCGTGACCGACTCCCAGCGCTCCGCCGCGCGGTTCACGGCCGAGGTGGATGCGGCCGCCGTGCTGGTCAACGCGTCCAGCCGGTTCGTGGACGGTGGCGAGTTCGGGTTCGGTGCCGAGATCGGGATCTCGACTCAGAAGCTGCACGCGCGCGGGCCGATGGGGTTGCCCGAGATGACCTCGACGAAGTACGTGGTGACCGGCTCCGGCCAGGTCCGGGGCTGACACGGTAGGCTGCGGCGCATGTGGGCACTGATTACGCTCGAGACCGAGGTCAACGAGCTCCCGATCCCGGCCTGGGGTTTCGGGCTGATCGCGTTCGGGCTGCTCGCGATCCTGATGCTGATCACGCTGTCGATCGGCAAGGGCCGTCCGCACAGCTAGTGGTCACTCCAGTTGTGCCGGCGTAGGGCGGCGAAATCTCCACATTGTCTGAACCGGGCAGGGTCGGTGCGACGGGGCTCGCGCGTCGTGCGTCGCCGTCGAACCGGCGGTACAGCCTCGGCGTGATGGGTGGCACGTTCGACCCGATCCACCACGGGCACCTGGTGGCCGCCAGTGAAGTGGCCAGTCGGTTTGGCCTGGACGAGGTCGTGTTCGTGCCGACCGGGCACCCGTGGCAGAAGACCGGACGAGACGTCAGTGGGGCGGAGGACCGTTACCTGATGACCGTGATCGCCACGGCGTCCAATCCGCGCTTCACGGTCAGCCGGGTGGACATCGATCGGCCGGGGGAGACCTACACCGTCGACACACTTCGGGACCTGCAGGCCGAACGCGGGTCGGACGTCGACCTGTTCTTCATCACCGGCGCGGATGCGCTGGCCCAGATCCTCACCTGGCGCGGGGTCGACCAGCTCTTCGAGCTGGCTCACTTCGTCGGCTGCACGCGGCCGGGCGTCGAGCTGCACGAGCCGGCGATCGACCGCCTTCCCGCCGACCGGATCACCCTGCTGGAGGTCCCGGCGCTGGCGATCTCGTCGACGACCTGCCGCGACCGGGTCAGGGTCGACGAGCCGATCTGGTACCTGGTGCCGGACGGCATCGTGCAGTACATCGCGAAGCGTGGGCTCTATCGCGACGCGTCGGCCACCATGGAGTCCGCGAACGTTCAAGGAGAGAAGGAAAGTACACCGTGATCGATGTGAGGAGCCGAGCATGACAGCAACCGAGGAGGCAGTGGCGCTGACCCGGGTCGCGGCGACGGCCGCCGCCGACAAGCTGGGCACCGACATCGTGGCGTACGACGTGTCCGAGCAGCTGGCGATCACCGACGTGTTCCTGGTGGTGACCGCCTCCAACGAGCGTCAGGTCAGTGCCGTCGTCGACGGGATCGAGGAGGCGCTGCGGGGGATCGGTACGAAGCCGGTGCGGCGGGAGGGGGACCGACAGCTCCGCTGGGTCCTGCTGGACTACCTCGAGCTGGTCGTGCATGTGCAGCACAGCGACGAGCGGCAGTACTACGCGCTCGAGCGGCTGTGGCACGACTGCCCGCGGATCGAGCTCGGTGTGGACGTACGCCGGTGACGGCAGCTCAGCTGGTCGTGCTCCGGCACGGCCGGACGGAGTGGAATGCCAACGGGCGGTTTCAGGGTCAGGCGGACATCCCGCTCGACTCGCGGGGTGTGGCTCAGGCCGAGCGTGCTGCGCAGGTGCTCGCCGAACTGGCTCCCGCGTCGATCGTCGCCAGCGACCTCTCCCGGGCGCAGCAGACCGCCGAACCCCTGGCACGGCTGACCGGCCTTTCCGTGCGGACGGATGCCCGGCTGCGCGAGATCAACGTCGGGAGCTGGGAGGGCCTGACGATCGAGGAGGCCATGGCCTCGATCGATCCTGCCGAAGCCGCGCGGTACATGGCGGGGGAGGACGTACGTCGTTCGCCGACCGGTGAGACCGTCGCCGAGGTGGCGTCTCGGGCTTCCGCGGCGCTTTCCGAGATCGGGTCGGCGGCCGAGTCCGGCTCCACCGTGATCGTGGTGATGCACGGCCTGGCCGGCAAGGTCGGCGTCTGCCAGCTCGTCGGGATCCCGCACGACGCTTGGCGGGCCCTCGGGAGCCTGCACAACTGCGGCTGGATCAGCGTCGAGCGGCACCGCAGCGGCGACTACTGGCGGATCGACGACTACAACGTGACCGCGCCCCGCTCGTGACGCGCGTCTCGCGTTGAGCCGCACCCGATGTGCCCTTAGCCTGTTGGAGGGCGTATCCATGTGCCGTCAGTCTGTCGAAGGGCTCGGCTGGTTGCGCGCCGGGCGTCGGGTGTTGCCCGCTCGATTTCACCCCCGAGCAGCCAGCCTGTAATATCGACCAGGCGCTCAGATCGGTGTACGTCGGTCCGAACGCGACGCGGGGCTATGGCGCAGTTGGTAGCGCGCTTCCATGGCATGGAAGAGGTCTGGGGTTCGAATCCCCATAGCTCCACCCCTGATCAGAGAGTCACTTTGAACTTCCTCGGCCTTCGGCGGCGGCCGCCCATCACCCTGCCCGAGCAGCTCAATCTGCTTTAGAGTTGCAACGACGACTCAAGCAGTGAGCGAGCCACTATCTTGTCCGCAACACCAGTTCGAGGAAGGACGATGGCTGGCTTGCCCGAGGACCGTATCGCGTCTTGCGCGATGTCGACCTGGTCAGCAGCAGGACCCGGGAGGGCCGCGTGACGGCCACGTAGAAGATGCGAAGCTCGGCGGCCGCTTCTTCGGATGTGCTGGCTCGAAAGTCGGGTATCTGCCCCTCGTTGCAGGCGGCCAGAGCAAGAACCCTGAACGTGCGCCCCTGGGCTTTGTGCACGGTCAGAAGGCGTACTCCATCAGAGAGGTTGTCCCCGCGCTGCCAGCGGGCGATGTGCTGTCGAAGGTTGGCGAAGGTCCGATCAGCCGGACCGTAGCGATCGACGAACGTCTCCCACGCCTGGCGGAACTGGTCGAGATCGTCGTCCCAGTCCTGGTCCTCGATGGTGACCGACTCGAGGTACGGCAGCAGCTCGCTTGCCTCTTCGAGGTCGCAGAGCCCCTTCATCTGTTGCACCCCGACCTGGTCCGCTCGGGCTATGACCGTGGAGAGGTCAGACCATGCTGCGTCGCCGGCGCAGAGTGCTGCGATGGCCCGCCGGACCGACCGGTGGTCCGGCGCCGCACGGTAGCCGATCATCTCGGTGGTAAGTCGTGCGGCGGGGCTACGCACCCAGTCCTCCGGCGACACCGACATCGCTACCGGGATCTTGCGGTCCTCGAGCGCCTCTCTGGTCAGGCGCAGTGCAGCGGCCGTGCGGGCCAAGACAGCGATGTCGGCGGGCTGCACCGTGGGTGGCTCGCCGGGTGCGAGGGCCCTCGCGTCGATGCCGTGGATGAGTAGGGAATCGACCCAAGCTGCCAGGAAACGGGCCTCCTCATCTTCGCTCTGCAACTGCCGATACTGGATCGACCCGCGCGCCGGGTAGGTCTGGCCGGTGCTGACCGATCCCAAGCCCAGGGCCTCCGCTACCTGATGCCCGGCGGCCACGATCTTCTCGGCCGACCGAAAGTTGGTCGTGAGCTCGATCCGCTCGGCGGAGTACTGCCTCTCGAACGTCCTGATCAATGTGGAGTCGGCACCGGCGAAGCCCACGATGGATTGCCGTTCGTCGCCAACGAGCATTGCGTCCAGGTGATGTGTGGCTGGTTCGCCCACGATGCGGGTCAGGAGTGCGTACTGCGCGCGCGTCAGGTTCTGAGCCTCATCGACCACGACGTTGCCGTACAGCGTCGTCATCTGACGCTGCAGCCACGGAGTTCTCAACAGCTCGACGGCGTGCTCTAGCATCGCCGGGTAGTCGACCGCTCCTCGATCCATCAGGGCGGAGCGCAAGTCATTCACAAAAGGCGCGTCCTCGCACCTTGCCCGCGCGAGATCCACGTTGGCGAGGGTCTGCTTGATGTCCTCTGGCGGGCTCTGCCCGGAGTCTGCCAGCCATTCCAGGAGCAGCTCAGCGCGGTCTTCGTCCCGACTGAGCACCTCGGGCTCCTGGGGCAGCCCGACCCGGGTTCCATGCCGACGAAGGAGGTCGAAGGCGAAACTGTGGGTCGTTTCCGCGTCGGCGCGTCTGGCGAGATCTCCGAGTTGCAGCCTTAGGCGCTCTCTGAGCTCGTCGGCAGCCTTGACCGTGTAGGTCAGAGCCAGGGCGCGGGGACCATCCGGGTCCCCATCGCCGAGCAGTCGCTCGAGCCGTCGGGCGACGACCTCGGTCTTGCCGCTTCCTGCGGCGGCCACCACGACCACCGCACTGCTGGTGGTCTCGACCGCTTGGCGCTGCTCAGGGCTGAGCACGATATCCATCGGCGTCTCCTCCCAGCAGGTGCCGGAGCTTTCGCAGCAGCTCCTGCAGCGGCTGCGGCCAGTATCCCGGCTCGTCGAGTACGCGAGCACGATCGCCGTACCGCGCTATCAGTTCTGCCGCCAGCAACCGTCCGAGCGAACCCTTGGTGTTCGTCATTGCCTTGACGAGGCCACGCGCGTCGTTGGGTGTGGGTGTATTCAACCCTTATGGTCCACCCAAGGATGGGCCGGCCGAGACAAGGGTTATGGTCGCCGCACGGGCGCCGGACTAGCAGTGTGGTGTGTTGCCGTGGGTTCGGCGGTCTCTCACGGGACGGGATGGCTATGACCACCGATGGGAATGAACTACTGGCCCCGCTGCTGCCGGGCGGCGAACCGATAGAGCGGCTTCTCCGACGAGCCCAGTTCTTCACCCCCGGCACGCCGAGCGAGGACTACCGCGAAGTACACCGCAAGGGCGGCCGCGAGGCGGAGGAGTTCTGGCACGAGCGCTGGCGACACGACAAGGTGGTGCGCTCCACTCACGGGGTGAACTGCACCGGTTCGTGCTCGTGGAAGGTGTACGTCAAGGACGGCATCATCACCTGGGAGACCCAGCAGACCGACTATCCCTCGGTCGGGCCCGACTCGCCGGAGTACGAGCCGCGTGGTTGTCCGCGCGGGGCCTCGTTCTCCTGGTACACCTACTCACCGTCGCGGGTCCGCTATCCCTACGTTCGTGGCCCGCTGCTGCAGTTGTGGCGGGAAACCCGGCAACGCCTCGACCCCGTCGAGGCCTGGGCAGAGATCAGCGGCGACCCGGACAAGACGGCCCACTACAAGCGGTTCCGCGGCAAGGGAGGGCTCGTCCGTTCGACCTGGCCCGAAGTCAGCGAGTTGATCGCGGCCGCCCACGTGCACACGATCAAGGAATACGGCCCCGACCGGGTGGTGGGATTTTCCCCGATCCCGGCGATGTCGCAGGTCTCCTACTCCGCCGGCACCCGGTTCTTGTCGATGATCGGCGGGACGATCTTGTCGTTCTACGACTGGTACGCCGACATGCCGATCGCCTCGCCGCAGGTCTTCGGCGACCAGACCGACGTACCGGAGTCCGGGGACTGGTGGAACGCCAGCTATCTGATCATCTGGGGCACGAACCTGCCGATCACCCGGACGCCGGACGCTCACTTCATGGTGGAGGCACGGTACCGCGGACAGAAGGTCGTAGTCGTCAGCCCGGACTATGCCGACCACACCAAGTTCGCCGACGACTGGCTGGCGGCCGTCCCGGGTACCGACGCGGCGCTGGCGATGGCCATGGGTCACGTGATCTTGACCGAGTTCTTCCGGGACCGTCAGGTCCCCTATTTCACCTCCTACGTCAAGAAGCACACGGACCTGCCGTTCCTCGTCACCCTTCGTGAACGCGACGGCGGCTATGCCGCGGACCGGTTCCTGACCGCGGCCGATCTCGGTGGCGACGAGGCCGCCGCCGAGGGTGCGGCGCACAAGACGGTGCTGATCGACGCGACTACCGGTGAGCTCACGGTGCCCAACGGCTCGCTCGGCTTCCGCTACACCAATTCCGGCGAGGGCCGGTGGAACCTCGACCTCGGTGAGGTCGATCCGCTACTCAGCCTGTACGGTCCAGACGCCGAGGCCGTTCCGGTCGACCTGGCACGGTTCGACATCGGCGAGACCGAGGGCGGCTCGGTGATCCGCCGCGGCGTGCCGGTCCGCAGGATCGGTGACCGTCTGGTGACCACGGTGTTCGACCTGCTGATGGCCCAGTACGCGGTCCCTCGCGACGGGCTGCCCGGCGAGTGGCCGACCGGCTATGACGACCCCCGGCTGGGAACCCCGGCGTGGCAGGAGAAGATCACCACCGTGCCGGCCGCGGCCGTCACCCGGGTGGCGCGGGAGTTCGCGCGCAACGCCGAGTTGTCCAAGGGCCGTTCGATGATCGCGATGGGTGCGGGGACGAACCACTGGTTCCACTCCGACCAGATCTACCGCACCTTCTTCACCCTGACCATGCTGTGCGGCTGCCAAGGGGTCAACGGCGGCGGCTGGGCCCACTACGTCGGGCAGGAAAAGGTCCGGCCCCTGACCGGGTTCCAGAACATGGCCTTCGCACTGGACTGGCAGCGACCGACCCGGCACATGACCGGGACGTCCTTCTTCTACCTGCACAGCGATCAGTGGCGCTACGAGAACTTCAACGCCGCCGAGCTGGCCAGCCCGCTTGGCCGGGGAATCTTCGAGCGTCGCACCTTCGCCGACTGCCTGGCCCAGGCGGGCCGGTTGGGCTGGACCCCGTCGCATCCGACGTTCAATCGCAATCCGCTCGATCTGGCCGACGAGGCGGCCGCCGCCGACCGACCGGTCGCGGACCACATCGTGGACGAGCTCCGGTCCGGCCGACTCGAGTTCGCCGACACCGACCCGGACAACCCGGTCAACTTCCCGCGGGTGATGACGGTCTGGCGGGCCAACCTACTCGGCTCCTCGGGCAAGGGCATGGAGTACTTCATGCGGCACCTGCTCGGGGTGGAGGACGCCGTGCGGGCGGAGGAGTCCAGGCCCGAGATGCGGCCCGCCGAGGTGCGCTGGCGAGACAAGGCGCCGCGCGGAAAGCTGGACCTGGTCACCACCATCGACTTCCGGATGACCAGCACCTGCACCTACTCCGACATCGTGCTGCCGGCCGCCACCTGGTACGAGAAGCACGACATCTCGACCACCGACATGCACCCGTTCGTGCACTCGTTCAACCCCGCCATCGCACCGCCGTGGGAGACCCGCACAGACTTCGACGCCTTCGCCACCATCGCGGCCGAGTTCTCGAGGCTGGCGGCGAAGCATCTGGGCACCCGGACCGACGTGATCGCCGCGCCGCTGGCGCACGACACCCCCGACGAGACGGCCCAACCCGGAGGCCGGATGCTCGACTGGACGCGCGGAGAGACCGAGCCGGTGCCCGGGGTCACGATGCCGCGGCTGATCACGATCGAACGCGACTACTCCCAGGTGGCCGAGAAGATGGCCGCCGTCGGCCCGCTGCTCGACACCCTGGGCACGAGCGTGAAGGGCGTCACCTGGAAACCGGTGCAGGCGATCGACTACCTGCGGCGGACCAACGGAACCGTCCGCGGCGGGGTGGCAGACGGCCGGCCGTCGCTGGCCCGCGACATCCATCTGGCTGAGGCGATCCTGGCCCTGTCCGGCACCACCAACGGATCGGTCGCCGTGCAGGGCTGGAAGGCGCTCGAGCAGCGGACCGGCGTGAGGCTCGCCGACCTGGCCGAAGAACGCTCCGGGGAGCAGATCAGCTTTGCCGACACCCAGGTCCAGCCTCGAGCGGTGATCACCTCCCCGGAGTGGTCGGGCAGCGAGGCCGGTGGGCGGCGCTACTCCCCGTTCGTGGTCAACGTCGAGCGGGGCAAACCGTGGCACACCCTTACCGGACGGATGCACTTCTTCCTCGACCACGACTGGACCCACGAGTACGGCGAGGCGTTGCCTGTCTACCGACCACCACTGAACTACGCCCGACACTTCGGTGACCAGGGCGTGGGCGACACAGGGCGGCCGGAGATCACGGTGCGCTATCTGACCCCGCACTCGAAGTGGTCGATCCATTCCGAGTACCAGGACAACCTGCACATGCTGCGCCTGTTTCGTGGCGGACCGGTTATCTGGATGAGTCCGTTGGACGCGGCCAAGATCGGGGTGTCCGACAACGAGTGGATCGAGGCCTACAACCGCAACGGTGTGGTCGCCTGCCGGGCGGTGGTCAGTCACCGGATGCCGGAGGGCACCGTGTACATGTACCACGCCAAGGACCGGCATGTGATGACGCCGAAGTCGGAGATCTCCGGCTGGCACGGCGGCGGGGACAACGCGCTGACCCGGCTGGTCGTCAAACCGACGCACATGATCGGCGGCTATGCCCAGTTCACCGCCGGATTCAACTACTACGGTCCCACCGGCAACCAGCGCGACGAGGTCACCGTGATTCGCCGCCGGTCCCAGTCCGTTCAGTTTTGACGAGGATGAGGGTGAGGGTCTGATGAGGGTCATGGCGCAGATGTCGATGGTGATGAACATCGACAAGTGCATCGGCTGCCACACCTGCACGGTGACGTGCAAGCAGGTGTGGACCAACCGACCCGGCACCGAGTACGTCTACTTCAACAATGTGGAGACCAAGCCAGGCATCGGCTACCCGAAGCGCTACGAGGACCAGGAGCAGTGGCACGGTGGGTGGACCCTTGATCACAAGGGGCGGCTGAAGCTCAAGGCCGGCGGACGAGTGAAGAAGCTGTTGTCGATCTTCTACAACCCCGATCTCCCCTCGATCGACGACTACGGCGAGCCTTGGACGTACGACTATCAGACCTTGATCGACGCGCCGCTGGGCACTCCCAATCCCAGCGCGCACTCGCACTCGGCGCTGACCGGCAAGTCCATGAACCCGCAGTGGGGTAGCAACTGGGACGACGACCTGGCCGGTGCGCAAGAACACGCGCTCGCCGACCCGAACCTGGCAAACATCGAACAACATGTCGCGATGGAGTTCGAGCAGGCCTTCATGTTCTATCTGCCGCGGATCTGCGAGCACTGCCTCAACCCCTCCTGCGTCGCGTCCTGTCCGTCAGGGGCGATGTACAAGCGCGAGGAGGACGGCATCGTGCTGGTGGACCAGGACCGTTGTCGCGGCTGGCGGTTCTGCGTGTCGGGCTGCCCGTACAAGAAGGTCTATTTCAACCACCGCACCGGCAAAGCGGAGAAGTGCACCCTGTGTGCGCCACGGATCGAGAGCGGTGAGCCGACCATCTGCTCCGAGACCTGTGTCGGACGGCTGCGCTATCTCGGTCTGGTCCTCTACGACGCGGACAAGGTGCTCGCGGCGGCCGCAACGCCGGAGGTGCAAGATCTGTATGAAGCGCAGCTGTCGGTGTTCCTCGATCCCGAGGACCCCGCGGTGCAGCAGGCGGCCGCCCGGCAGGGCATCCCGCACGACTGGATCGAGGCCGCCCGCCGCTCGCCGGTCTATGCCCTTGCCGTGAAGCACAAGGTCGCCTTGCCGCTGCACCCGGAGTACCGCACCCTGCCTATGGTGTGGTACGTGCCGCCGCTGTCTCCGGTGGCCGACATCGTGCACGCCGCCGGCTATGACGACGCGGACGCCGACCAGGTGTTCGCCAGCATCGACTCGCTGCGGATCCCGCTGGAGTATCTGGCCAACCTGTTCACGGCCGGTGACGTCGAGCCGGTGCGCCGGGTGCTGCGCAAGCTCGCGGCGATCCGGTCCACGATGCGGGCCGAGCAGCTCGGGCTGGTACCGAACGAGAAGCTGGCGGAGGCGGTGCAGACGAGTTCGGCCGAGCTGGCGGATCTGTTCCGACTGCTCGCGATTGCCAAGTACGACGACCGCTACGTCGTCCCACCGGCCCACGCCGAGGATGCGGGCCGACTGACCGCCCAGCACGAGCAGATGTTCTGCGCCCTGGACTCCGATGGCGGTCCCGGGATGGGCGGTTCCGGTCCGCCCCCATCGGTGGAGTCGTTCCATCCGGCCGGGCAACCCGGCGGACGCCAGACGTTCCGTGGCGACGACGGGCGCGAACACTTCAATCTCCTCGGCTGGAACGGCCGTGGGGAAACACCGCACCTCTTCCCGTCCGAGGACACCACATGAACGGCGAAGGCGCAGCGGGCCCGGTCAGTACCTTCAAGCTGGCGTCGGTACTGCTGCAATACCCGACCCAGGGTCTCTTCGACGGGGCGACCACGCTGAGAACGGTGACGGAGGCGATTCCGACCCGCACCAGTCGGCACGAGTTCGGCCAGTTCCTGACCTGGCTGGCGACGACGCCGCCGACGGAGGTCGCGCAGCACTACGTCGAGACGTTCGACCTGCGCCGGCGCTGCGCTCTGTACCTCACCTACTACCGCTACGGCGACACCCGCAAGCGTGGCATGGCGATGCTCAGGTTCAAGACGTCCTACCGCAACGAGAACTTCGTCCCCTCCGAGGACGAGTTGCCTGACTACCTTCCTCTGGTCTTGGAGTTCGCCTCCTTGACGCCACGGGGGGTGTCGTTGCTGCGCAGCTGCCGGGCCGACCTGGAACTGCTGCGCAGGGCGCTGCACCAGGCCGAGACGCCCTACCTCCACATCGTCGAGGCCGTCTGCGCCGAGCTGCCGAAGCTGCGGCGAGCCGAGCTGAGTCGGGTCAGCGACTCGTGGGAGGCCGGTCCGCCGCGCGAGGACGTCGGCCTGGAACCGTTCGCGCCTCCGGAGTACCTGGGTGGTGGGGCGGTGCGGACATGACCTTGGTCAACGTGTTCTGGTGGGTTGTGCTGCCGTATGTCGCGCTGGCCATCTTCGTGGTCGGCCACATCTGGCGCTGGCGATACGACCAGTTCGGCTGGACCAGCCGATCCACTCAGCTACAGGAACGCCGATGGTTGAAGTGGGGGTCGCCGATTTTCCACTATGCGACCTTCGCCGCCATCGGCGGACACGTGCTCGGCATCCTCGTCCCAGCCGCAGTGACCGATTTCCTCGGCATCCCCGACCACTTCTATCATCTGTTCGCGGCCTCCGCTGGCACTCTTGCGGCGGTCTTGATCATTGCCGGGGTCATCATCCTCGCGCTGCGGCGGCTGTTCGTCGCCCGGGTCCGGGCCACTACCTCTCCGGTCGACTGGTTCACCCTGATCCTGCTTCTGATCATCATCCTCACCGGGGTCGTTCCCACCGTCATCAACCTGTTCGGCCACGCCTACGACTACCGCTCCACCGTCGGCGTCTGGTTCCGCGGTCTGTTCTTCTTCCGCCCCGACGTTGCGGCGATGGTCGGTGCACCGGTGCTGTATCAGATCCACGCGACGGCTTCGTGGCTGGTCTGGGCGGTCTGGCCCTTCACGAGACTGGTGCACGCCTGGAGCTATCCGCTGTGGTACTTGTGGCGCCCGTTCATCGTCTTCCGGAGCCAGGTGGCGCGAGCGCACAATGAACCCGGCACCAGCGGTCGGCGCTGGCGCAAGGTGGGCACCAAGTTCTGAGAGCGGTTCGCGATGTCGATCACGCCCAGCCTGGGAGACCGGGTCCGGCACGCCGTGCGCGGCTTGACCCCGGGATACTTCGCGATCGTCATGGGCAGCGGAATCATCTCGGTCGGGATGAGGCTCAACAGCCATGAGACGTTGTCGACGGCGCTGCTGGTCGTCTGTGCCGCGTCGTACGCCGTCTTGGTCGTCATCACCGGCTGGCGGCTGCTCGCCTACCGGGGCGACGTCGTCAGCGACTTCACCGACTCCGGCCGGGCGTTCGGCTTCTTCACCTTCATCGCGGGCACCGACGTGCTCGGGGTTCGGCTCGCGATGGACGCTCGCTACCTCGCGACGGCGGTGCTCCTCATGGTGGCCGTGACCAGCTGGCTAGCGCTCGGCTATGTGATCCCCTGGACCGCCGTCCTCAGCAATCATCACCGTCCCGTCATCGCCAACGCCAACGGCACCTGGTTCATCTGGGTGGTGGCAAGTCAGTCCGTCGCAGTCTCCGCCGCCTCCCTCGAGCCGGTCTACCGGTCGCTGCGCGACGGGCTGGCAGTGGTGGCGGTGTTCTCCTGGTCGGTGGGCGTCTTCCTGTACGCCGCTGCGGGCATCTTCGTCGCTGCCCGGATGATGTTGTACGAGTTCCGTCCGGCCGATCTCAACCCCCCGTACTGGGTGGCCATGGGTGCCTGCGCCATCACCGTCCTGGCCGCCGCGCGGATCGTGGAGATGGCCGACGCGCCCATGGTCGAAGCCACTCGCGGTCTGATCGCCGGCGCCGCGGTCGTGTTCTGGGCATTCGCCACCTGGCTGATCCCGGCGCTGGTCGCCGCCGGTTGGTGGCGGCACGTGACTCATCGGATACCGCTGCGCTACGAGGCGACCCTGTGGAGCATCGTCTTCCCGCTCGGCATGTATGCCGTCGCCGGGATCTACCTCGGTCGCGCCGACCATCTGCCGATCGTCGGCTGGATCGGCAAGGCCTGGCTGTGGGTCGCTTTCGCAGCTTGGGCACTCACCCTGGTCGCCATGCTCGCTCACCTGGTGCGGACTGTGCTGCTTCCGGGTCGATCGCCCCACTCCCGGCAGACCGCCACGCTCGGCGGTGGAGGACCACTGAAGTGACGCCATCGTCGTGCGGGCCCCTTCCGCCGGCCGCGTACCTGGCAAGCACGGACGCCCCACCCCGCTGCTGCCCCGGGAGGCAGGTGCTTCACCAGACTTGAGGCCGATGCCTCAGGCCCCGACGGAGTCATCGACGAGGCTGGGTTCATGGCCTCCACTCCACGACAAGCGATCACCACCATCGAACGGAACCCGCGACTGGCCCGAGGGTCCGACGAGCGCTTCACGGGGGACGGTGCGATGGGTGTGCGACCCCCAGCGAAATGAGGCCATGCGAACACCTCCAGCCTGACGCCCTCCAATCGCCACCAGCACGTCCCGAAATGCGAGATAGTGACCGCTGGCGTACAGGGAGCTGCCAGACGAGATCGGCGCGTTTGCGTGACCCGTTGTCACATTGTGGGGCGGACGAGGTTTTGGATCGCGAGGACGGCTGGTCCTTGGGCCCAGTCGTCTGCGCCGAGAGTGGGGGTGTATAGGTCGAGTTCGCCGGCGGCGGGGTCTCGTTCGAGGCTGATCTGTGTTTGCATCGCAGCAGCCGCGACGCTGGCCAGGCGGCCGCCCTCGCCGGTGATGATGATCCGGTAGCACATGGTGAGGTTGGCGACGGCGGCGACGAGCCGGCCCAGGGCTCGGCCGGATTGGTCGACTACGGTTCTTGCCGCCGGTTGTGCTTGGGTGGCGAGATCAAGGGCTTCGCGGGCGGTGACGGGGCGTCTGAGTGCGACGCTGGTCTGGGCGGCGATGGCGTCGTCGGACAGCATGGCCTGGGCGCAGCCTCTGTGGCCGAGCGGACATACGGGCCCATTGTCGTTGAGAGGAAAGTGCTGGACCAGTCCGAGGCCGGCGTCGGGGCTTTCGATGAGCTGGCCGTGCATGACGACGCCGAGGCCGATTCCGACGCCGAGGGTGATCAGGGCGAACCGGTCGAGTCCGCGACCGAGTCCGAACCACGACTGGGCCCTGGTCACTGCCATCACATCGTTGTCGACCACGGTGGGGATGCCGGTCGCGCGGCGCAGATCTGCGGCCAGGTCGACAGGTTCTGGCCAACCGAAGAAATGTGCGGATCGCACCTGGGTGTGCTGGTCGACGAGTCCGCCGAGACTGACTCCGAGCCGATAGGGGTCGACCTGCTGAGCGGCGCGCAGGCGATCGACCAGGGCTGCGATCGTGGCGACAACTCCGGCCGGGGTCGTGTCGTCGAGGCGGGCGGTGGCGGATTCGAGGACCTCCGCGCGCAGGTTCGTGACGACGCCGTGCGCCTCGGTAGGGGTGAGCCGGACACCGATGAAGTGGCCGGCGTTGGCGGCGATGCGGACGGGGCGGGTGGGTCTCCCCAGGACACTGGTACCGGCATCGCCGGTTTCTTCCAGCAGCCCGCCGGAAACCATCGGACCCACCAGCCGGGTCAGCGACGCGGGCGACAGCCGGAGGCGTCGCGCCAACTCGCTACGCGACAGTGGCCCGTGCAGTAACACCTCCAGCGCAACAGTCCGCTCGGTATCGCTGCGGGAGTCCCAGGGCGCCAGGGAGGGGCTCGTCACAGCTGGAGTCTTCCATAGATCCGGCGACGAAGGTTCCGTGGCAACACTCAGACCGATCGAGGATTCCATCTCAAAACTATCTCATGCCGTAAGTGCCAGCTCAAGAGACTATTGACACCGTTTGAATTCTGACATAGAACTAATGCCACCCAATTCCCAGCACATGGAGGTGCACTCATGCCCGTCAGTCGACGCGCATTCCTCGGGACGTCCGGAGCGATCGGTGCCGGAACCCTGTTAGCCGGCAGCCTCGGCACTCAAACCGCGGCCGCGGACCCGATCGCCGCCGTAGGCAATCCCGTCCCCCGACCCGCCGCACGCAACAGCCTGCGGATGCGGACCGGCCAGCCCGGTCTGCAGTGGGTGACCTACGGCTACAACCTGCCCAACAACGCCAACATCCCCGAGGACGTCTGGAAGAAGAACATCGACTGGGTGATCCGCGAGTTCGCCCCGTACGGCTACGACACGATCTGCACCGACGGCTGGATCGAGTCCAGCCAGCGGGTCGACAAGAACGGCTACATCGTCTCCCAGAACGACGAGTGGACCCACGACTTCCCGTACTGGATCGACTACCTCGCCGGTTACAACATGAAGCTGTCGATCTACTACAACCCGTTCTGGATCACCGAGTCCGCCCGCCAGGACCGTTCGATCACGGTCAAGGGCCGCCCCGACGTGGCCGTCGCCGACCTGACCGCCGACTGGGATCCGTTCACCAAGGACAAGATCTACTGGGTCGACCCGCACCGCGACGGGGCCAAGGAGTACGTCCAAGGCTACGTGCAGCACTTCAAGGCGATGGGCGTGCCGCGGCTCCGGGTGGACTTCCTGGCCTGGTTCGAAACCGGCTGGGACCAGAACATCGGCGTCGTGATGCGCGAGCACGGCCGCGAATCGTACGAGACGTTGCTGGACTGGATCGACGAAGCCGCCGGGAAGGACATGGTCGTCTCCCTGGTCATGCCGAGCATGTCCAACCACGGCGAGCTGGAACGATCCCGCGGTGACTCGTTCCGGATCAACGACGACGCCGACAAGGGCGGCTGGGGCCGGCTCAGCGGGGGACGGCAGGACTGGCGACCCTACTGGACCCAGTGGAGCAACCCGTTCACCGGACTCACCGGCTGGGCCGACGTCAACGGCCCCGGCCTGATCGGCCTCGACGCCGACTTCCTGATCGCCTCCTCCTACGCCACCGACGACGAACGACGCACCACCGTCGGGCTGTTCACCATCGCCGGCTCACCGATCTGCATCTCCGACACCGTCGACACCATCGGCGACAACGCCTGGGCCTTCCAAAACCCCGAAGTCATCGCCCTGAACAAGGACGGCCTCGCCGGCAAACCCCTGTTCAACAACAACCACGGCTTCAACTGGGACACCAGCTCCCGCGACACCGAACGCTGGATCGGCCAACTCAGCGACGGATCCTGGATCGTGGGCCTGTTCAACCGCGGCGACGCACCCAACACCCGGGCCATCGACTTCGCCAAGGACCTCGGCATCACCGACCCCGTCAAGGTACGCGACCTGTGGGCCCGCAGGGACCTGGGCACCAAGACCTCCTACTCAGCCGGTCTCCCCACCCACGGATCCGCCCTGCTCAAGATCACCCCCACCGAAGGACCCGTCCGCTACGACTCCACCGTGGCCGGCTGGTCGCTGGGAGCCGTCTTCGACAACGAAACAGCCGGCTACACCGCACGCGGCTACGCCACCAACCTCGACAAGAAGGACGCGACTGTGTCCTTTGCCGTCACCGGCGGCGGCACCGGCGGAACACGCACCGTCCAACTCCGCTACGCCACCGCCACCGGCCGCGGCGCAGACGTCCAGGTCACCGTCACCTCCGGCTCCAAGGTCGCTCGAACGGCCCGCTACCGGCTCAACCTCCCCGGCACCAACGGAGCCTGGAAGACCGCGTCAGTCCGGGTCGACCTGGTCAAAGGACGCAACCTCCTCAAGGTCGTTGGCACCGGCGCCGCCGCTCCCGTCCATCTCGACTACATCACCATCGAAGGAGGACCCTCGCCCAAGGTCGCCACCCACTGACGGCCAACCGATGCGGCGAGCGCCCTGCACCTCCTCGACAGCGGTACAGGGCGTCGCCGTCACTCGGCACGCTGGCTTGACCGAGGCCACGCGATCAGTCCGGTGTCCGACTGCCTGGACCCAAGTCAAGCGCCTGCTCGCGACGGGCTGACGGCCGATGGATTCCTCCTACCGGTCGATCGATGGCGTCCCAGGCGCCGTCAGTCACTGCGTAAGGAAGAGCATTCGCTTCTCGAATAGGTGCCGTTATCAGAATCTGTGGCGACCTGCATCGGCTGCAAGTACGAGCATCTTCGTGCTAAGTGGCTCAGACTAGGAGTGCCGCGAGACGGGGTTCGCGTCGATGAAGCCGAGCTCTCGGGTCGGGTTGGTGATCAAGTCCATGGCGGGGGAGGGGCAGCACCTGTCGACGATTCGGCTCGACGAGCTTGTCTCGCTTGGGCAGCGCGGCTAGGCCTGGTCTGGTGGTGGCGAACGGTGCCCTGAGTTGCGGGCGAAGGGAGGCTGTGGCATCCCTCATTGTGCGCTCGGTCTGGGCGGCATTGCGCGCCGTCGACCACCCGTTCCGGCACACGGCGCGAGGGCTGCGCCTCAGGCGGCGCCCGCCGGATTGACGCCGATCGGTTGCGGTGGACGGTACGACATCGGCCGACAGCGCGGCAATCGGCGATCCGCAGGAATCATCGAAGCCACCCCCACATGCGCGGAATTGTCAGTACCGTACGGTCATGTTCCGGCCAGGGCAACGGACCGCTTGGGTGCTCCTCCTGGCCTTGGTGACCGTCGCACTCGTGCCGCGGCAGGCGTTGGGTGATGTCAGCGGTCTCGCGTGGGCCGACGACACCGCGATCCGCTTCCCGATGGACGGTTCCGCCTCCGAGAAGCGGACCGCGGTCAACAACGACACCGGCCGGACCATTACCGGCACGGTGACGTCATCGGATCCTGAGCTCGTTCAAGTCCGGCCGGCGAAGCTCGTCATCGGTCCCGGCGAAGCCGCGTCACTGACGATGAGTGTCTCCGCAGACGCGGCTAACGCAGACACGGCGACCCTCACTGTCGTGGCCGATCCGGCCGTCGGCCTACCGGCGGGGGCGGTGATCAGAAGACCCGTCACGGTCGGCCCGCTGGCCAAGCCTGTCCCGACAGTGGACACCGTCATCGCGGTCTCGCGTTGGGGCGCTTTCCCGGCGAAGCCCTGGCTCCGCGATCTCTTTGCGACCTCGACCGAGGCCGAGCTCCCGCTGAAGTCGCCGGGAAGCTGCAACCTCGTCGACCCGGCAACCTTGTCCGATCTCGGCCAGCTGCGGACCGACAACGGCCTGATCGCAAACGTTTCAGCGACATGTGCAGACATTGGCGACGTGCCGACGTTGCAGCTCAGCTTTGCCTCTCCGGGCGAGGACCGCCTGCGCTACACGGGCGCTACCTTCTCCGGAAAGCTCGACCTGAGCGGGTCGATGGTCAGCGTCACGGTGCGGCGCACCAGCGGGTTGCTGTTGCCGATCATCACCCTGGCCGCCGGCCTGGCCGCGGCACTGTTCGTCCTTGCCCGCAAGCCCATGGGCATGATCGGGCGGCTCCGCCGCCGCCTCGGATCGGCGGCGGACCGGATCGGCACGCCGAACGATCCCGGACCGGCGACAGTCGCGTTCCGCGAAGCGGCCGGCAGCAGCGCCTGGGGAAATTTCAGCCTGTTCGATGATCTGGCGGAACGCCGTTCCGAACTCGACCGGCGCCTTGACGCGCTCGGTGGCGTCAAGCGATTCACCTTGGCCGACGATGATGCCGAGTACACCAAGATCGCGAACGAGATTGCGCAGATCGAGGCCTCGACAGACAACCTCGAGCCGTTGGCCGAGGAGTTGCGCGGGCTGGAGGCGAAGCTGCCGTTCCTCGACGCCACAGGGTTCATCCCCGGGTGGATCGCCCAGACACGGTCAGACCTGCTGACCCCCACCGCGGCGACGGTTGCGTCAATTCCACAACGGCTCGCCGATGCCCGCTCGGCCCATGCGCTCGCGCTCGCCTTCCCCGCGGTCGCGATGCAGCTGCAGCAGATGGGTGCGCGGCTCAGTGCACTCGCGGCGGTCCGTGAAAGCCTGAAGGATTCGGAGCGGGACTCTGTCGACTCAGCGACGGGAGTGTTCGCCAACACGTGCTCCGACCTGGCCCTGGCCGGGAGCAACGCGGAGCTGAGAGACGTCTGCGACCACGGGGTGAAAGACGCGCGCCTGGCCGTCGCCAAGCTGATCAACATCGGCGCGGGACAGCACTTTGACATCGTGCAGGGAGGCGGTGGCCCCGCAGTTGGTGATGTTTCGGTGGCCCTCCCCGATGATGCTGTGCCACCGGTGACCAGTGTCGCGGCGGAGCGAGTACGCAGCCTGCTGGCTGTGGTGCTGATCGCGATCTTGCTGGTCTGCGCAGGACTGCAGACACTCGTCATCGGCAAGCCTTTCGGCACACCCTGGGATTTCGTCCAGGCATTCGCCTGGGGTGCCGCCTCGACGGCGGTGGCGGCTCCGCTGGTATCCGCCTGGGAGACCTACATCACCAATCGGGCGGACCCGCCCAGCCGATCAGGGGCGAACGGATGACCGACTCCGGCGATTTCGGCGAACTGTATCCGTTGGGCGAGTCCGAACGCGCGACACTTCGACGTGCGGTCGGTACGTGGGCCGGTCAGCACCGACAGCCGAACCGACCCGTTGTGCTACTCGGGAATCTCGGTCTTCTGACTCCGAGTGAACTGGCCACGGAGATGGTGGTCGAAGGCCCGGTCGCGGAGAGGATCGAACGGATGGCGGCGGCTGCTGTCGCCGAACGCCAGTTCGATGCGTTGATCGCCATGCTGACGCGTCCGCCGGCGAGCTGGTGGCAACGCTGGCTGATCCACCTGAGCGCGTTCCTGCGCGGCCGCCGAGCCGGCGGGAGCGGACCGGGGAGCGTCCGGCGTTGAGCACCGTTGTGATCCTTCGCCCTGAACGCGATCAGGTCGAGAAGGTGTTCTCGACCTGGGCCGACCAGCTGCTGTCGGCCAGCGAAGGATCCGGCCTGGTGATCCGCGATCTCCGTGGCCCGGCGGTCACCCGCGACTCGATCCGCGATGCGCTTTCGGACACCGCCATCGTGATCTTCTTCGGCCACGGCGGCCCGGGGGAGTGGGGTCGTCCGCCGCTGGCATCGCTCTACACCGAGACCGATCTTGAGGGCGGCGCTACCCAGGCGATCGTCGCGGTCGCTTGCTCGAGTGCCCAGATCTTCGGACGAGCCGCCGTCGAACGCGGATCCACCAGCCAGTTCGTTGGATTCTTCGAATCGCTGACCGCCTTCATCCCGCAGTCGAAGGCGTTCGGCAAGGCGATCACCCAGGCACTCAGGCTGCTGTTCGACGGGACACCTTCGGCGGATCGGTGCGCCGACGCACTCCGGGCGGGCTTCCGGGTGCAGGAGAATCTCTACCAACCCAACGGCGGCCTGCTCAACGGGCTTCCCGACGCAGCCATGATCTACCTGTGCGCGCTGAGCAATCGGCAGGCGGTTCGCGGGTATCCCTCAGACCCATTCGGCCGCTGAAGCCCACGGCGGCTCTTGCCAGCAGTCTTGAACGGTTGGATCAATGGCTGCAGGTCGGCCGCGAAACGGGTTTTTGTCGCCGCCGCACACGCGTCCACGTGTAGCTCGGGGCCTGGGAGAGCGCAGGACGGCTCCGCGATGCGGCTTGTGTTCGCGGTGGTAAGCACGATCTTGCCCGGATTCCGCCTCACCCATCAGAAGTTGCTCCAAGCGGTGCCCATCGTTGGGGCAGTGTTCAACGCCGGAATGAATGCCGGCGCGGTTGCACTACTCCATGATCGTGCACAGGAGGCATGCCGCCTTCGATTCTTGACGGAGAAGTACCGGCTCGCCGCCGCCGAGTGGCTGGCAAATGTCGCGGGTGATGGCGACGAGGACACGGACGATCTCCAGATCGACCTCGAGCAGCTGATTCGAGACGAGCAAGACGGCGACGATCACCCGGAGCAGTCCGCAGCCTGAACGGAGACCGATCGCGACACCCCCAACTGGCCCGTCAGGCGACGGTAACGAATTGACGTCAATACGATGCCGGCTCGAACGAGGGTTCGCTACCGGGGGGCTAGCCTCGATGGACGCGGCCGACAATCTGGGGAAGGAAATCGTGGCCAGGTCGATTTCGGACTGGTACTCCGACCATGAGGGTATCGAGCTGGTGGCTGAACCAGCTCAGCGGGCGATCATTCCGGCGGACAGATCGATGTCGGCCCCGCACAGTCCCGGCATGTTGAGCATGGCGATCACCGCACAGGCGACCTCTTCCTCGGTGACCATCCGGCGAAGCGCTGAGCGGGATACGAACTCCTGCTCCGCCGCGGCAACCGTGCTGCCGATCCGCTCGGCCTCCCGGGCGAAGTTCCGGGCCATCCGAGGACCGCTCACCGGACCTGGGGACAAGGTGTTCACGGTGACGCCGAGCGGTCCTACCTCGTGCGCCAGGGTCGCCGTGAGGCCGATCACCGCGAGCTTGGATGCGGTGTAGGGCGTCCGTCCGGCCAACGGCCGCTTGCCGCTGACCGATGCCAGGTTGATCACGTCGCCGGCACTGCGGTTGATCATGCCGGGCAGGAACGCGCGGCAGATCAAGAAGATCCCGCGGACGTTGACCGCGAAGACCTCGTCCCACTCCTCGACGCCGATCTCGACCAGTGGAGCGACCGGACCGGCGATCCCGGCGTTGTTGACCAGGATCGACACCTCCTCGACCCCGATTCTTCCGGCAAGATCAGCGACGGAGGTCTCCGATCCGGTGTCGGCTGGTTCGACCCGCGCCGTATGGCCGATCTCTGCGGCCACCTGTTCGAGCTTCCCCCGGTGGCGGCCGACCAGGATCGTGCGGGCACCGTGCGCTGCCAGCGACAAGGCGATGGCGCGGCCCAGACCGTTGCCGGCTCCGGTGATCAGGGCGGTCCGACCCGCGATGGCACGGGAGAGGCCATCCCCTCGATCGGTGCCGGCGGGGTCCGCGCTCACCGGCTCGCCGGGGCCCAGGGCAGCGGAGCACCTGCGTACTTGTGTGCGCGGACGTCTCCGGAGCGGGCGTGACCCTCGAAGAACTCGACCCGCGCAGCGCGGCCGCACAGCCTGCCCAGCTCGGCGCTGGCGGCTCGGTCGGTGACCTCCTGGTAGGTGACAGTCTTGAGGTACTTGCCGACCCAGAGCCCGCCGGTGTAGTTGGCGGCGCCTCTTGTCGGCAAGGTGTGGTTGGTGCCGATCACCTTGTCGCCATACGACACACAGGTGCCTTCGCCGAGGAACAGTGCACCGTAGTTCCGCATCTTCTTCAGAGCCTCGCGGGGCTCATGGGTCAGGATCTGGACATGTTCGGAGGCATACCGGTCGGCGAGCACGTAGGCCTCGTCGAGGTCGTCCACCACGACGACTTCCCCGTGGTCACGCCAGGCGGGAAGGGCGAAGTCGGCGGTCGGCATGTCCACCAGGATCTCCTGAACCAGCTCGATCACCCGGCGACCGAGCGCGTCGCTGGTGGTGATCAGCACGGCGGGCGAGTCGGGTCCGTGCTCGGCCTGGCTGAGCAGGTCCACCGCCACGACGAACGGGTCGGCGAAGTCGTCCGCGATGATCAAGGTCTCGGTGGGGCCGGCGAACAGGTCGATGCCGACCTCGCCGAAGAGCTGTCGTTTAGCTTCCGCCACATACGCATTCCCAGGGCCGGCCAGCAGGTCGACCTTGCCGATCGTCTCGGTACCGAGGGACATGGCGGCGACGGCCTGGGTGCCGCCCAGGAGCAGGATCTCGTCGGCGCCCGCCAGGTGCAGCGCCGCTACGGTTGCCGCCGGGATCTCGCCCCGGATCGGCGGGGTGCAGGCAGTGACCCGCTCGACGCCGGCGACCTTGGCGGTCACCACCGTCATGTGGGCGGAGGCGACAAGTGGGTAGCGACCGCCCGGGACGTAGGCTCCCGATGCGGCGACCGGGATGTTCCGCTGGCCGAGATGAACGCCGGGCGACAGCTCGACCTCGAAGTCCTGCAGAGAATCCCGCTGGTGCTGGGCGAAGTCGCGCACCCGGGCCTGGACGGTCTTGATGTCGGCGATCGCCTGCTCCGGAACGGTGGCGATGATGCGCTCGATCTGATCATGCTCGAGCTTGAACTGATCGGGTGACCACGTGTCGAACTTCGCCGAGTACTCCCGGACAGCCTCGTCGCCCCGCGACCTGATCGCTGCGATGACCTCGGTCACGGTGTCACGGACGCCGGCGAGGCGCTCGTCGTCCAGTTCTTTGGCAGCGGGGGACTTCAGGTGCTGGGCCATGCCTTCTCCTCGATCGATAGACTCTGCGCGATATCCTGTCGTGCATACGTATACTTGTCAAGGTAGGCTCCCGCTGAGTGCTCGAGGAGGTGTTCGGTGTCCAAGCCGACAACAGGATTCGATGTCGCCCGGCTGGCC
The DNA here is from genome assembly GCA_963797165.1 of uncultured Actinomycetota bacterium. GTDB lineage: Bacteria > Actinomycetota > Actinomycetes > Propionibacteriales > Propionibacteriaceae > Microlunatus. Next base: position 1,604,860 of record CAWCOM010000001.1, on the reverse strand, counting down.
GGCGTTTCGCAGCCGACGGTCTCGCGCGCTCTGCGCAATCTGCCCGGAACCTCCGCGAAGACGAGGATGCGCGTGATCGAGGCCGCAAAGGCCCTGTCCTATATTCCGAGCGACTCCGGTCGAGTGCTGTCGAGCCGACGAACCCAGCGGATTGCGGTCGTGTCGGAAGCGTTGACCAATCCGTACTATCCCGAGCTCGTCGAACCGATCCGCCGGCAGCTGGCCGACCACGGCTATCGCACCGTGCTGCTCACCGACGGGGCCGAAGGGGCGGTGGAGCTCGATGAGCTAGCGGACGGATCGTATGACGGCGTCATCTTGACCACGACGACACGGGCGTCGCGGCTGCCTCGTGAGCTGACCGAACGCGGTATCCCGCACGTGCTGGTGAACCGCCTGCTCGACCACGCGGAATCGAGCAGCTGCGGCGTCGACAACCGAGGCGGAACATCCGCGATCGCCGACCTGTTGGTCAGCCTCGGCCACACCGTGATCGCGTCTATCCAGGGGCCGAACGCCACCTCGACCGGCCATGAACGCTCCGATGGTCTGGCCCGCGGACTTCGCAGGCGCGGCGTGGAGCTGCGCCGACACCTCCGCGTCCGGGCGGAGTTCAGTCACGACGCCGGCCGGGCGGTGGCCTTCGAGCTGTTGACCGGGTTCGACCGGCCGACAGCCGTCGTCTGCGGCAACGACGTGATGGCGATGGGGGTCTTGTCAGCTGCCGTCGAGTGCGGACTCCACGTGCCACGCGACCTGACGGTGATCGGGTTCGACGACATCGCCATGGCGGGTTGGCCGATGATCGGGCTGACCACGGTCCGGGTCGATCGCGTAGGGATGGCCACCGAAGCGGTACGGATGCTGATCGAGCAGATCGAGGGCGGGACCCGGGTGATGGAGTACCGGGCCCCGGCCACCCTCGTGTTGCGATCCACCCATGGTCCGGTGGCCGAGGCCGGCCGCCGGTGAGTCGTCCGTCAGAGCCGGGACGCGATCGACTTCCCCAGCATGTCAGTAGATGTTCGCCGCCGTGTAAGGGGTGTCGCCGCGACGGGCCGCGATCTGTGCGCGCAGGGCGATCTCGTCGTAGAGGCGGAGTTCCTTCACGATTCGACCGTCTTGGATCAAGAACTGGGAGATGCCGAGCAGATCGACCGGAGAGCCGGTGAGCGGACCGAAGTCGGCGGTACCGGTGTAGTGGCCGGAGAACTTCCAGGTGACAGCGACACGCAGGCCCGCGTAGCGCTCGGCGAAGTTGGTGGCCACGTCCCGGATCTCGAACTGCCCGGCCGGGAAGGGCCGGATCAGCTTGAGCAGGGCACGTCGGTAGCCCTCCGGCCGGACCACCGTGCGGTTGCCGACGGTCTCGAGGACCAGATCGCGGATCCAGAAGTCCTCGACCTTTTCGAGGTCGCGGTCGTTCCAGACCTTGTCGATGAACTCGAGGACCAGCTCGACTTCGCTGCGATGGTCGTCGGGGCGAGGTCCGCTGTCGCCGGCGGCGATCACGTCGGCAGGAGCCGGGCCGGTCATGGAGCCGCTGTAGCCACGGTAGGCCAAGGTGCGGGCGACCTCGTCCGGGTCCTGGCCCTGTTGCAGAGCGATCGCCAGCGAGTCGCGGACGACCCACTCCTCGACCATCCGGCCCCGTCGGTACAGACAGTTGGCGATCGTCTTGCTGACCCAGTCGTGGTCGGGATCGACCGAGAGGACCTGATGCGAGCTCAGAAACGCGTCGTCGCCGCGCGCCTCCCACACGACGTCCGCCGCCTGGCCGACCCGGTCGGGAGTCGCCGAGATCCGCATCAGGCTTCCTTCGATCACCTCGTCGCGACCGATCACCGTGCCGAGCGCACCGTGCACGATCGAGTCCGGCTCGTAGTTCTCCCGGATGTAGCCGATCGCCCGGTTCACCCAGATCAGGTCGGTGACCTCACGGATGAAGTCGTCGGGATCGGCGTACGGCTGGTAGGCAACCGGGTCCAAGACCATGGGAAAGAGAGCTCCTAAGCTGGGAACAAGATCGGGGTCGGGACTAGCGTATGCGTATGCATGGCCGGTGTGCAAGGTGAACCCGCTCCTCGGTACTCCCACGCCATTCTCTCGCAAGGCCACTCGGGAGTGCTAGATTGCCGTCCGACATGCGTATGTCTGTCAGCGTCGTGATGTGCCGAGATCCGCTGCCCGACATGACCCGATTCGAAGGTGGTCCGATGAGCGATCCAGACTCACGTGAGTCCATGAAATCCCGGTTGTCGCAAGGTGAGCAGCTGCTGGGCGTGCTGTTGCGGATGCCGTCGGAGGAACTCACCGAGATGGTGGCGGTCTGCGGATTCGACTTCATCCTGATCGACTGCGAGCACGGTCCGGCGGATGTCGGCGCACTCCGCAACCACATCGCGCTCGCGGCCTGCCACGACGTCGACGTGCTGGTCAGGATCGGATCGGAGGAGCCGGCACTGGCGCTTCGGGCGCTGGACCAAGGAGCGATCGGGATCGTCGCCCCGCACATCGACTCGCCCGAACAGGCCCGCGCCCTGGTGGACTCGGTGCATTATCCGCCGCTCGGACATCGAGGATTTGCCACGTACTCGCGCGTCGGTCGGTTCGGGTTGGTCGACCCGTCCGAACATCGGCAGCGCTACCTTGCCGACACGCTGGTGATCGGCATGATCGAGTCCCCGACAGCCGTGGCCGAGGCCGGCGCAATCCTTGCTGTGCCGGGACTGGACGGCACGATGATCGGGACCGCCGATCTCGGAGCTGCACGAGCCGCGGACGATCCCGACGTGCCAACCCTGGTGGCGTCGGTGCATGCTGCGTTGGCTGGTTCGCCGGCGCTACGGATGGACATCGTCGCGGGGGTCGAGCAGGCCGAAGCAGCGTTTGCGGACGGCGCGAACCTGGTGGTCTACAACCTTGCCCACTCGATCATGCAGCACCTAGGCCAGCTCAGCTTCGCCCGCGGACGCTCGGAATAGGGAGTCCCGCACCGCGGGATCGCGGACTTGACATCCGCGCGTCGCCGTCGTTTACTGTACATACGTATGTATCTCTGTTCTAAGGATCGTTTCATGACCGACGTTCTCGTCGCCGCCCAGGAGCTGGAGCGGCGCACCATCCGTCGATCTGACTGGGTTTCCTGCAACGCAGCCTTCATCGACTGCCGGACGCCCGGATCGGACCAGAAGTCGAACTATGCGTTCATCGGATCCGGGGTGTCCCAGAACGCAAACCAGTTCGTGAACCTGACCGAGCTCCATGGGTACAACCTCGGGGCCGCGGGGATGCCGAACGGCATCAGCAACAATCTCCATCTGCACTTCACCGCCGAGGTCTTCATCAACTTCGGTGGCACGTTCCGGATCCGCTGGGGCGTGGACGGAAAGCAGGGGGAGTACGTGTCGAACGACGGCGACGTGATCACCGTGCCGACCTGGATCTTCCGCGGGTTCACCAACGAGGGGCCCGACGACGGCATCCTGCTGACCGTGCTCGGGCATGACGTGACCGGCGGCATCATCTGGGGGCCGTCGGTGCTCAAGGAAGCCGACTCGTACGGACTCCATCTCACCGCTGACAATCGGCTGATCGACACCGTTGCCGGCGACTCGATCCCGTCCGATGTCCCGCTGATCAAGCCCATGAAGCAGGAATTCATCGACGAGCTGACCAGCTACTCCGTCGAAGAGATGCGTCAGCGGGTCATCCAGCCGGCGGATCGCACCTACAGTCGACGCTCCTTCTTGTGTAACGGTCTTCCGGGGGGAAACGCCGAGCTGGCTCTCGGGATCGGCTACGGCATGTCGGAAGACCGGCGCGCCGTGCCTCGCGTGCACGAGCCCCACTCATTCAATCTCGCCTGGCTGCGTGCTCAGCCGGGGGAGGGCCTGCTCCGCCATCGGCACGACGAGACCCAGGTGCTGATCGTCAAGTCCGGGGTCTGGCGGGTCACCCTGAACACCGGGGACGAGGCTCAGACGGTCCAGATCAGTCGCCAGGACTCCTTGTCCGTGCCGGCCGGAAGCTGGCGCACCGTCGAGCTCGTCGAGGCCGGGCCAGACGCTGCGGCGGAGGGTACCGGCGAGCTGCTCGTGGTCAACAGCAGTGATGCTCGGGTCCGGCTGGAATGGGCCCCCGAGGTCGTGGGGGCCGCTTTCGACGCCGGCTGGATGCTCGATCCCAACGGCTATCTGGCTCCGGTGGCAGTCATGATCACAGCCACCGAGGACGACTGACCACCCCTCCGCCACTGAACTGGGCAGGTGCTTCCCGTTGCTCGACGAGTTCGGGAAGCACCTGCTGGTGCGTCACGCTCGAGGGGGTGCACCGAGACTGGCTCGCTTGACGAGGCGACTGGGGAAGATCGCATGCTGGTATTCATCCTCGGATGCGCCTTCTGCGCGTTTCACGAGCAGACCGGCCGCTGCGCGGGCCATGCGATCGAGGTCGAACGCGACAGTGGTCAGCTGGATCAAGGGCCACGCGGCCTGCGGCAGATCGTCGAACCCCACGACCGACACCTCGGCCGGCACGGCGATGCCCAGTTCACGGGCGGCGTTCAGCGTACCCATGGCCACCACATCATTTCCGCAGATGATGACCGTCGGACGAGGTGTCCGGCCGAGCAGGGCTCGGGCGCCGAGGTAACCCGTCTGGAAGTCGAAAGGTCCACGGTGTGTGTATTGCGCGCCGATCGTGATTCCCGCGCTCCCCAACGCGTCGCGCAACGCCGCTTCACGTTCGGCACCGGTACTGGTGTTCCGTGGTCCGAAGATCGCGCCGACCCGGCGGTGCCCCAGACCGGCGATCGCCTCGGCCGTCTCGGACAAACCCGGGCCGGGGTCGACGGTGGCCGAATCGGCTTCGATCGTGGCCGAAGTGCGGTTGAAGTAGACGAACGGGACGCCTCGGTCGCGGAGCCGTACCGGTACGACGGAGTCGACGGTGGTCGTGGCGAGCACCACGCCGTCGAGCGCGTTGGCGATCAACCGCTCGGCCACGGTCGCGGTGTCGGTGGTCTCGGTCTGCAGCATCAGCTGATAGCCCAAGGCGTCGAGCTCGTCATGCATGGGCGCGATGATGTGCGGGTAGAACTGGTTGTCCAGATCCGTCAGGAGCAGACCGATCCGATACGTGCGGCCGCTGGACAGCGCTCGACCCGTCTCGCTCGGCACGTAGCCCAGGGCCCGCGCGGCTCCGCGAACTCGCTGCTTGGTCTCCTCGGAGACCTTGGGGCTGTCACGCAGGGCCCGCGACACGGTTGGTTGGGACACGCCGGCAAGTCGGGCGACGTCGTGGCTCGTCACCACAGCGCGGTCCTCCTCTCGCAACGCATGACGTCAGCAGCATATCCACAGAATCACTCAGCGCAGCCGTATGCGCGCAGTCGCCGACAGCCAGTCGCGGATGAGCCCGCCGACCTCGTCCGGCCGCTCGAGGGGGACCAGGTGACCCGCGCCCTCCACGATGACGAGCGTCGAACCAGTGATCAGTCGTGCCAGCTCGACGTGTCGATCGAGGTCGCAAATCCGGTCGTGGCGAGCCGCAACAACCAGAGTCGGACATGCCAGCCGGCGCAGCGCTGGGCGTTCGTCGACCCGAGTGCTCTGCAGCCGAAGCTGGGCGTCTAGGTGATCGACGCCGACCTCGTCGGCCATCAGCAGGATCTGTTCGACGAGCGCCGGTTGTTCGTCGTCCACGTCGCGGGAGAGCAGCAACGGCAACAGATCGTGTTGGAGATCCCGGGCGCTTCGGCCGGTGGTCAGCTGCTCGCGCTGCCGAGACCATGCCTGTCCGTTGCTGGATCGTGGGGAGGTGGGGGTTGGTCGCCATCAGGCATAGCCGCGTGACACGGTCCGGGTGCCGGCGGGCCATGGCCATCGCCACAATGGCGCCGAGCGACAGGCCGGCCAGGGCGAATCTGTCGGGGAGCTGCTCGATCAGGCGCTCGACCTGACCGGTCAACGTCGGTTCGGTCAACATCGCCGTGATGATCGGCCGATCGCCGGCCAGCTCGAGCCGAGACCAGAGCCGCGCGGAGCAGTTCATCCCGGGCAGCAGCACCAGTGGCTCGGGGCCATCGGTCGCGCGCAGCCCCACTCGATCAGCCCTTGACCGCGCCGGCGTTGAGACCAGCGACTAGATACTTCTGGGCGATGAAGGCGATCCCGATCACCGGGATGGTGAGGAGGATTGCGGCCGCGCCTGCCTGCTGGAGCATCGGGAGGGTCTGACCCAGCTGGGTCGCGATGAACACGGGCACCGTCTTGGCGTTGACGTCGGTGAGGATCAAAGCCGTCAGGTACTCCTGGAAGGCAAACAGGAAGACGAAGATGCCGGCGGTGAGAATGCCTGGTCCCATCAGCGGAATCATCACCCGGCGGAGCACCTGGAAGCGGCTGCAGCCATCGATCATGGCCGCTTCGTCCAGCGTCGCTGGGATCTCGGCGAAGAAGTTGCGGAGCAGCCAGATGCTGAAGGGCTGATTGATCGCGATCAGGGCAAGGGCGAGAGCGTACGTCGTGTCATAGATGCCGAGAGACTTGGTGATCTCATACATCGGTAGCACGACGGCGAAGCGGGGGAGTGCCCGAAAGATCAGAGCCAGCACCAGCAGGATCGCCGAGATCCAACCCGGCACACGGGAGAGAGCGTAGGCGGCCGGTAGGCCGATCAGCAGGGCGACGACCGTGCTGATGACGGCGACGATCACGGTGTTGCCGAGATAGCGATAGAAGTCGGTCGTCTGCCACAGGTCGACGAAGGCCGTGAGTGTCGGCTGATAGAAGAACACCGGCGGGTCGACGAAGGCGACACTGGTCGGCTTGGTGACCGACATGATGGTCCAGATGAACGGACTGAGCATGACGAGACAGGTCACGGTCAGGAAGAGGCCGGTCAGCACCCAGAAGGTCCGGGACTTGCGGCGGCCACCGGGTTCGGAGACTTTCAGCTCGGTTACCGCGACACCGGTTGTGCTGGCGTCCTCCACATTGACGATGGTCATCTGGCCTTGGCCTCTCGGAATACGCCGCGGATGAAGGGGAACAGCATGATCAGGATCAAGATGATGGTCAGCACGCTGACCGCGCTGCCGACACCCAGGTTCTGATCACCCTCGCGGAATGCTTCGTTGTAGATGTACAACATGATCGACTCGTTGCCGATGGAGACCGCCTGCGGGGCCAATGGGATCAGGTTGTCGAAGACTCTCAGAATATCCATGATCGAGATCAGGATTGCAAAGCCCAGGACGCCTCTGATGCTAGGGATGATCACGTGCAGATGGCGTCTCCAGGATGAGGCTCCATCGATCTCGGCCGCCTCGATGACCTCCTCGGGCACGCCTTGCAGACCGGCGAGGATGATCAGCATCGCGAAGGGCAGCATTGACCAGACGACGTTCAGACAGATCATCACCCGGTTGGGCCAGGGATCGGTGAACCACAAGATCTCCGGCCCGCCGAGTGAGGTGATGATGTAGTTGATCACGCCGCCGAAGTTCGAGTCGAACAGCCAGGAGAAGGCGGCCGCGCCGACGACGTGCGGCAGCACGTACGAGATCAGCAGGATGCCCAGGACCAGCGGCCGAATGCGACCGATCTGGTTGATCAGGGTGGCGACGATGTAGCCGAGCACGATCAGCACCGCGGTCGCCGTGAGGGTCAGCCCCACGGTGAACAGCACCGCGCGGCCGAAGCGAGGGTCGGTGAGTGCCCCGACATAGTTCTGGAGTCCGACGAACGTTCCGCGGTGCCCGTAGGTGACGTTCTGCAAGCTCCACTTGATCGTGCGGTACAGCGGAATCACCAAGAATCCGAACATCACGATCACGCTTGGCGCAATCAGGGCCGCATACTCGCGTCTGCGCATGACCCACCTCCTCCCTCGCTCGACCGGCCGACTACTGCTTCGCCAGAACCTTTTCGGCGATCTGTTGCATCTGCTGGGTGCCGTCCTCGACGGACTGGCCCCCGTTGATGACCTTGCCGATGACCGGTGTGATGTCTCCGCTGATGGCCGGGATGTATGGATACGGCTGGGCCGCCGGTACGTGGGCGATGGCGTCCTTGGCCGCCGCGGCATACGGCGTGTTCTCATCCGTCACCAGCTGAGTGCGAGCGGGGAAGGCAGCCGGAATGGCGGACTTCGACGCGTCTTCGCTGACCGAGGCCGCAATCAGCTGGAACAGCAGATCAGGGTCGATCGTGGTGTTCTTCGGCAGCGACCAGCCGTCGACAGAGAGTGAACCGTACTGCTTGTCGCCCTGGAAGACCGCGGGCGGTGCCGCGAAGGCGAAGTTGCTGGAGTACTTCGTGTTGCTCGACTGCAGGAGGTCATTCATCCGCCCCGAGTACATGATGCCCATGGCCGCCGACCCGTTGAACAGCTGCTGCTGGACCTTCGGCTGATCAAAGGTGGTGACCTGCGGATCCATGTAGGGGAGCAAGGACTTCATCTGCTCCAGGGCCTTGGTCGACTCCGGCGAGGTGAAGTTGGCTTTCCGGCTGGCGTCGTCGACGTAGGGAACCCCCTGAGAGCCGAGCGCGGCCCCGTAGCCGGTGACGATATCGGCGCTGGCCAGCCAGGGCAGCGCCAGCGGGTACTTGATCTCGCCGGCATCCTGGATCTTCTTCGACACATCGCGGAGTTCCTCGAAGGTGGTCGGCGGCTTGAGCCCGAGCTTGTCGAAGACGTCCTTGCGATAGGCCAGGACGAGCACCTGGGCCTGCATGGGCAATCCGTAGAGCTTGCCGTCGTAGCTCATCGACTTGCGCATGTCCTCGTTGATGTCGCCGAGCTTGTACTTGTCCTTGTACTTTGCGAACAGGTCATCCAGCGGTTGCAGCGATCCTTGGGCAGCGTAGGTGGGGATGATGTAGCCGTAGGTCTCGATGATGTCGTACGAGCCCTTGTCTCCGGACAGGGTCGCCACCGTCTTCTGGACCTGGCCACCGAAGTCGATCGGGTCGTGTTTCACCGTCACGTTGTCCCTGGTGCAGTTCTTCACCATGGTGTTGGTGAACGGATCGACAGCGGAGGAGTTGTAGGCGAGAACGTTCACCGTCGTCGGTTGAGAAGGGTTCTCGAAGTCGCAGGCGACGGTGGCTGCGGTCTGGGCGCCGGTGCGTGAACCGGCACCGCAGGCGGACAGGGCGGCCAGCCCGACCGTCAACAGGCCGATCGCGAGCGATCTGGACAATCGGGAAATGCGCATCTTCTCTCCTTGGGTTCAGGCGGGGGCAAAATACGTATGCACGTCGAGCCGGCAAACAAGTCAGTCTCTGCTGATCAGATCGAGCCGTAGCTGGGCGGAGTCTCGGTGAGCGGGCATCTCCTCGAAATCGGCGATGGTCACCACCAGCTCTGCCTGTGGCCGAGTGGCCTCTTGAGTCGCCCGCTGGTAAGTGAGCTGCTTGAGGTAGCCGGTCACCGAGAGTCCGCCTGTGTATCGGGCACCCCGACCGGTCGGCAGCACATGGTTCGTGCCGGACATGCCCTTGTCGGCGTAGGCGACGGTGGACCAGTCGCCGAGGAACAGTGACCCGTAGTTGTGCAGGTTGTCCAGATAGAAGTCGGGATCGGCAGTCAAGATCTCGAGGTGTTCCGGGGCCAGCAGGTCCATGATCTCGATTGCGGTCTTCGGTGAGTCCGCGACGTAGATCGAGCCCCAGTCACGCCAGGCGGCACCGGCGATCTCGCGGGTGGCCAGTCCGCGCAGCTGCAGCTCGATTTCGGCCTCGACCGCGTCCGCCAGCTCCGACGATGTGGTCACCAGGCACGCCGGAGATGTCGGTCCGTGCTCGGCCTGGGCAAGGAGATCCGCCGCCACCATGGTTGCGCTCGCCGACTCGTCGGCGATCACGGCGACCTCGGACGGGCCGGCCAAGACGTCGATCCCGACCCGACCGTACAACTGGCGCTTGGCCTCCGCAACATACGCATTCCCCGCGCCGACGATCATGTCCGATCCGACGCCATCCAACAGGCCGAAGGCCATTGCCGCCAGTGCCTGGACGCCACCGAGTGCGAAGATCCGGTCGGCACCGGAGGCTCGTGCCGAGTACAGCACCGCTGGATGGGGCTGCCCGTTTCGTGACGGCGGAGTCGCCGAAACGATGTTCTGCACGCCGGCTGCGCGAGCAACGCCGACGGTCATGAAGGCGCTGGCCAGCAGCGGAAACCGACCCGCCGGGAGATAGGCACCGACGTTGCTCACCGGGATGTACTTCTGGCCGCATACCACCCCCGGGATCACCTCGTCCTCGAAATCGTGCAAGTGGGCGCGTTGCATACTCGCGAAGCGACGGGTGCGCTCGGCTCCCGCGTCCAAGGCGGCGCAGAGATCCGCCGGAAGACTGTCTGTCAGTCGATCCACCTCGGCGCTCGTGATCTCGAAGTCGTCCCCGCCGGTCCAGCCGTCGAGCCTTTCGGCGTAGCGGCGCACCGCTGCGCGGCCGTCACGCTCGATCTCAGACAGCATCTGCGACACGGTCGAAATGACCGCCGGGTCTGACTGGGCCGGAACATCGGGGCGGTCCGGTTCGCGGACGACGCTGAAGGATCCGGCGACGCGTGACTTGTCGGTGGGGGTCAGGTGCATACGTATAAAATGTCATATCCGAGAGGTCTTGGCAAGCACTCGGTTGCCGACGGCCAGCGCAGGCCAAGAAGGTACGTCGGCGCAGCTTGTGACGTGTCCCGACCGGGGCGAAGGAGTCGGGAGCCAGTGGTCGAAGTGTTGCCGGCGGCGCCAGGCGGTCCGTTGCTTACTCCGATCACCTAGTCCACCGATCACCTAGTCCACCGATCACCCAGTCCACCGATCACCCAGTCCACCGATCAGCACGTCGTGACGCGCGATGATCCGGTCGACCGGCGCTTGGTGATGCGCCGAGCGGGATCGCCGCAGTAGCGTGCACAGATGCTGAACCCGCTGCATCTGAGGACGTTGCCGGTCGTGCTGCGGGCTGGTTCCTTCGCCGCCGCTGGACGACAGCTCGGCTACACAGGTCGGCGGTCTCGCAGCAGATGATGGCGCGGGAAGCCGAGAGCGGCCTCGGCCTCTTCCAACGCGGCGCCCACGGCATCCGCCCCACGCCGGCCGCAGAGCTGTTGAGCGAGCGGGCCGGAGACGCGCTGGGTGCACCGGCCAGCCTGGAGGAGGCCGTTCGCGAAATCGCGACCGGGACCCGCGGCCGGGTCGGACTCGGCTGCTTGTCGACGCCAGCGAAGTCCTCGTGCCGGGCGCCCTCGCCTGATTCGCTCGGACCTTCCGAAACGTCGACGTCCGCTTCGACGACGGCGAGCCGGAGCTGCTCCTGCCACGGCTGGTCGAAGGCGATCTCGATCTCGTCGTGGTCTATCACTACGCCTCGTCCCGAAGGTCTGGCCTGCTGGCCTACGCAGGACACCGCTGCTCGCCGAGGTGGTGAAGCTCCTGGTGCGGAGAACTACCAATCGCAGTCCGGTCCTGTCCAGCTCGCCGACTTCGCCAACGCCTCCTGGATCTCCACTCGGGCAGGCAGTGCGGCCGCGGAACCCCCGCGCGATCATCGCTGCGAGCACCCGCCCGAGCGCGCCCGAATCCGAGTGGCTGCAGTGCCTGCCCCGGCCGCCTGACCAACGAACGCGCTGTCCACGCACGATCGGCAGAACCAGCATTGGAGGAACGCGATGATCACGAAGGGCCAACGGGTCGATGCCGCGCAACGACTGGAGCACGTCGTGCCGCTTGGCAATCCCGTGGATGCGCTGCCCGCGAACATCGAGGTCGCCGTGATCGGCGGCGGCATCATGGGCGCCTCTATCGCGTACCACCTGGCGGAAGCGGGCGTCACCGACGTGCTCGTGCTCGAGCGCAGCAGTCTGGGCTCCGGCTCCTCGGCCAAGCCGCTGGGCGGGGTCCGGGCGACCTTCTCCGACGGGAACAACGTGCTGCTCGGGCATCGCAGCCTGGCGGCGTTCGAGACTTTCGAGGCCCGCTTCGGGACCCCGATCGGGCTGCAGCAGGTGGGCTACCTGTTCTTGTGCCGGACTGAGATCGAGCTCGCTGCGGTGGAGGACAGCGTCCGGATGCAGAACTCGATCGGCTGCGACAGCCGGATGATCAGTCCGGCGGAGGCGTACGAGCTCAACCCGTTCGTCGATCCGGGCTGCCTGCTGGCCGCCTCGTACTCGCCGCGCGACGGCTACGCCGAGCCGGCGCTGGTAGTGGCTGGTTACGCGACCGGTGCCGAGCGGCTGGGTGCCAGGTTCGCCGATTTCACCGAGGTGTTCGACCTGTCTACCGACGCCGACGGCGTGCACCACATCGCGACTCAGCGGGGCAACGTACGAGCCAACGCGGTGGTGATCGCGGCCGGGGCCTGGTCGACCTGGATGGGAGAGAAGGTCGGCGTGCACCTGCCTGTCGAGCCAGTCCGTCGGCAGATCGGCTTCACCCCGCAGCAGCCCAAGCCGCACCCGATCGTGCCGTTCACCCTCGACCTGTCGACCACCCTCTACTTCCACAACCACCGCAATGGGCTCTTGCTGGGCATCTCCAACCCCGACGAGGAGCCCGGCCTGTGCCGCGAGTTCAGCTACGGCTGGACCCGTGCCTTCGACGCCGCCGCCGCGATCGTGGCCCCGAGCCTGGCCGGGCAGCAGCTGGTCGGCGGGTGGGCCGGTCTCTACGAGAACACACCCGACCACAACGCCATGATCGGCAAGGCCGACGTCCCCGGGATCTTCTACGCCACTGGTTTCTCCGGTCACGGCTTCCTGCAGGGACCAGCGGTGGGGGAGATCATCCGCGATCTCTACCTCGACCGCGAGCCGTTCATGGACCCGACCCCGTTCAGCGCCGACCGGTTCACTGAAGCGCGCTCGCTGTTCCACGAAGTCCACATCATCTAGCCCGTCCGACCCCCCTGACGTATGCCACAACACACACCACATGCGCCATCTGCGGAGCTCCCTCATCACGACGGTCGGGATTACCGGGCTTGGTGAGCTCGTAAGCACCTCTCCTCCTGCGCCGATCCGTGGGTCGGGCGATCGAGTGCCGACTCGCCGCCGCGATGGGTCGCCAATGGACAGGGTATGGAGGAGAGTACAAACACGGAGTACGACCGACACCTCATTGCGGACCTCAGGGATGGGAGCTGGGTTCCTCTCGAGGCTCGGTGGCGGGTCCGTCGAGTATCGCGGACGTGACCAAGGGCGATGGGATGCTCGGTTCGCTGTCTGTCATCGCCGGGTCGACTGTTGCCCACTCAGTGGAAACAACGCCCTGATCAGGAGGTACGTGTGATGGTGACCCGAGAAGACACCGAGGAGCAGGCCCACCAGCTACCAACCGGGGAAGTGGCGTTCAAGGCTGTCGGGGTCAAGAAGCACTATCCCGGCGTCAAGGCTCTGGACGGGGTCGACCTGGAGGGCTACGCGGGAAGCGTGCTCGGCGTCTGCGGCGCCAACGGCGCGGGAAATCGACCTTCGCGAAACTGCTCGCGGGGGTGGAGACTCCGACGGACGGGGAGATCACCATCACCGGTTATCCGCATCCGGTGCGCAACGCCGCCCAGGCGGAGCAGGCCGGAGTGTTGATGATGCACCAGGAGCCGCTGATCATCGACGACTTCACCGTGGGGGAAAACGTCTGGCTCTACAAGCTTCGCGAGGGCAAGGACATCCGTCCGTGGGCAAAGAAGGTGGACACTATCAGTGCCGAGACGCGCGATGTCCTCCAAGGGGTCGGGCTCGGACAGCTCTCGACCCGCCAGCCGGCTCGCGATCTGGGCCCAGGGCAGCGACAGATGCTCTCGCTGAGCGGCGTCTCGCTCGATGTCGACCCGGGCGAGATCCTCGGCCTGTACGGGCTGGTCGGTAGCGGCCGGTCCTCGGTAGCGCGCACGATCACCGGTCAGCGTCAGGCATCAACGGATCGATCGCCTGCCGTCGCGGTCAGCCTTCCCACCCCGGCTTCCGGTGTGGCCAAGCGGATCGCGTACCTGACCGAGGACCGGCGCCTGGAAGGCTTCGTCAAGGACTTCGACAACGGTGAGAACATGAGCCTCGTCGTGCTGCCGAGGATGGCCAACGCTGGAGTGGTCAACGCCGCCGTGGAGAAGAAGCGCGTCCGGGAGCTGATCACCGAGTATCAGGTCAAGGGCGGCACCGACACGTACACCCGAACCCTCAGTGGTGGCAACCAGCAGAAAGTCGTCGTCGCCAAGTGGCTCGAGACCGACCCCGATTTCGTAGTGCTCGACGAGCCCACCAAAGGCATCGACGTCGGTGCCCGGGCGAACATCTACGAGATCATCCACAGTCTCGCCGCGCGCGGGAAGGGCGTCCTCGTGGTGTCCAGTGAAGCGGAGGAACTCCTGTCGCTGTGCCACCGGATCCTGGTCATGCGCAACGGACAGATCGTCGGCGAGTTCGACCCCGAGCACGCGACCACCGACGACCTGATCCGTACTGCTCTCTCCCATCAAGACTGACACCCCCTTCCCCCCGAAGTCATCAGCAAAGGAGCTACCTCCATGACGGAGACCACCACGCTGCCACCCCGGGCTCAACTCTCCGTCGTTGGCCGCCGAGGAAGCCCTGAAGATCTCGATCGACGTCGCCACCGGCAAGAAGAAGCCCAGCGACTACCCGAAGGAGTCCTTCACCAAAGCCGTCGGTATCGGATGCGACAACATCAAGGAGTACTACGACCCGAACAGTGTCTTCTGAAGACTTTCCCGAGCACACAGGAGTGATGTGACTGTCTCCACACCCCCGGGTGCGACCGACTGGAGCGGCCGCACGGTGGTCGTCACGGGAGCCTCGGGCGGCGTCGGGCGCGCCACGGCCCGTTGGCTGACAGAACGTGGCGCGACCGTCTTTTCCTTGGACCGGCGCTGTTCCGACGACGTCGTCGGAACGTTCGTCGAGGTCGATGTTCTGGATGAGTCATCCGTCGAGTCCGCCGTTGCCGGGATCGGGGCAGCGGCTGGACGGATCGACGGGCTGGTTGCGGCCGCCGGCCTGTCGGAGGAGCCCACACCCGCGGAGGAGATGAGTCTCGACGTGTGGCAACGCACGATCGGGGTCAACCTGACCGGGGTGTTCCTGACCTGTCGTACGGTCGGCCGAGTGATGCTCGCGCAAGGCGCCGGCAGCATCGTCACGATCGCCTCGATGTCAGGGGCGCACATCGTGAACGTCCCGCAGCGGCAGGCGGCGTACAACGCGTCGAAGGGCGGACTGGTGGCGCTGACGAAGTCGCTCGCGTTCGAGTGGGCCGCTCGGGGAATTCGGGTGAATGCCGTCTCGCCAGGCTACGTCGACACCCCGTTGCTGGGCAGCAAGCACGATCTGCACGAGCAGTGGAAGGGCGCAACCCCGCTGCGACGGTTCGCCGAGCCGTGGGAGGTCGCCGCGGCCGCAGGCTGGTTGCTGGGCGACGAGTCATCCTTCTGTGTGGGCGCAGAGCTGTTGATGGACGGAGGGTATTCCCTTGCCTGACAGGGTTTCGCCCGATCGGGAGGGCCGGTGAGCTGGATGCGTGCGGTGGTCTACGACCACCCCGAGAGCTTCACGATCCGTGAGCTGCCGATTCCCGCGCCGGGACCAGGTGAGGTCCGGTTACGGGTCCTGATGGCTGGTGTGTGCGGGACCGACCTGCACCTGCACCGAGGAGAGTTCGGGCCGACCTACCCGCTGACTCCCGGCCACGAGTTCGTCGGTGAGGTGGATGCCGTTGGCTCCGCTGCCGACGACGAGCTGCTCGGGCACCGGGTCGTCGTCGACAACACCGCTTCGTGCGGACGTTGCCTCGAGTGCCGGCGAGCCCGGCCTGCGTTCTGCCGCAACCTGATCGCGCAGGGCGTGAACGCGCCCGGCGCCTTCGCCGACTACGTAGTCACCGACGCCGATCGTTGCTTTCTGGTCGATGATCTCGCGCCCGAGGTTGCCGTGCTTGCCGAGCCGGTGGCCTGCGTCGTCCACGGGCTCGACGTGCTGGCTTTGCGTCCCGGTGCGGACGTCCTGCTGTTCGGCACCGGTCCGACGGGGCTGGTCCTCACCTCGCTGCTGGCCAGCGGTGGGGTCGGCCGACTGACGGTCGCGGCCCGGACTACTGCCAAGCTCGAGCTGGCCCGGATACGGGGTGCGGACGAGCTCGTGATCATGGATGGCGACGCCGAGCAACGGTTGAGTGATCTCGCACCCGAAGGCTTCGACATCGTGATCGACGCCACGGGCGCAGTTCCCGTCCTCGAGCGGACGATCGACCTGACCCGGACCGGCGGGACGATCTTCGTCTACGGCATGACTCCTGAGGCCGCCCGGTGGCCGGTACCCTCCTACGAGGTGTTCCGCCGCGAGCTGACGATCAAGGGCTCCTTCGCCCAGCAGTTCAGCTTCGACCGAGCGGTCGCAGCGCTTCGCACCGGACGAGTCGATGCCGCAGGCTTGATCACCCACCGCTTCGGTCTCGAAGCCTACGACGCTGCCCTGACCGCCGTAGCCGACAGCACGGTCGTCAAGGCCGCTCTGATCCCTGACTTGCCTGCCCTCCGGACTTGAGTTGGCGCACTAGACGATAGCCGTGGCGGGATGGCTCGCGGGACGGGCCGTCCCTACCGGCATAGCAGAGGTTTCGCCGCGCTCCCGCCTGCGCATCGTCGGTCTGGGCGATTCCTGGCGGCGGCTACTTTACTTGTCCTGCAGCAAAGTCGTGGTTCCTCGCGCTCGAGACCGAACATACGTTCGACGGGAATCGGAGAATGACGAACTCGCCCGATGCCGCAGGAGCAACTGCGCTGCAGCACGCTTGGACGGGTTCGCCACGTCGCTTGATCATCTGGTAAAGGTGGTCGAGGACGGTGCGTGCTGTACGTCCCCGAAGAGGCGCGGGTTACTGAGCAAGGGCGCATTTCGTGCCTGCGCCGCAACTCTGCGCCTCGGCGGCCAACTCTGCGCCTCGGCGCCGAGGCGCAGAGTTGCCCGCCGAGGCGCAGAGTTGGGGGAGGAAGGCCGGGGTGAGTAGACGCCGGGTCTCAGTCGACCTGGAGCACGGCGACGGTCCGGCCGGGCAGGGTCAGCGTCGAGCCGGCATCGAGCTTGCCGATCGGTAGCTCCCCGGCGGCGCCGGTCTGCGCGACGACCTGGTACGTCTCCGCCCAGACCCGTCCGGCAGCTCGACTCAGTGTTCGGGGGGAGATCACTCCGGAGCGGGTTGGCGTGATCGACGCCGAGCTGCGGAAGGTCGACTGTCGTGATTTCGATCCGGCTTCTGTGGAGGCCGGCGAGCGAATCCTCACCGACGCGGCGAGCGTGGTCGCACCGGAGGAGGTTCGTGGGCTCGCCGCGAAGGTGGTCGATGCGATCGACCCGGACGGCACGCTGCCGGACGATGAGCAGCAGAAGGTGAGCAGGTTCTTCCATCTGCGGCAGGCGAAGGACGGGTCGTTCCGTGGCGAGTTCCGTCTCACTGCCGGTGTCGGGCAGAAGCTGAAGGCCGTCCTCGGACCTCTCTCGGCTCCACGCACGACAACGTTCGACCTCGACGGGAAAGCAGAGCCGACGACCGACACCGATGGGGTCGGCGACGCTGGCGGCGGCGGACGATCGGGTCCTGATGTGCGGGCGGGTCGGCATGTGGTCGAGCCCGACCTTCGGACTCACGGCCAGCGGATGCACGATGCGATGGAGTCGGTGTGTGATCGGCTGCTGCGTTCGGACACGCTGCCCGACAGTGGCGGCACGGCTGCGCTTGTGATCGTCACCGATGCCGACGATCGTGCCAATCGGACCGGGGTCGGGCACTTCTCGGACGGGTCAACGATTCGCGCGGAACGGGTGATCGGTCTGGCCGACCAGGCAGATGTCGCCTGGTGTGTGAAGAATTCGAAGGGTGCGGTGCTGTCGCTCGGTCGGAGTCGTCGCCTCGCTTCGCCGGCGCAGACGCTGGCGTTGACGGCGCGCGACGGTGGGTGTTCGTTTCCTGGTTGCGACTGCCCGCCGAAGTGGTCCGAGCGGCACCACATCGTTTCGTGGGTGGATGGTGGTCCGACCGACCTCGACAACCTGACGTTGCTGTGTCGTTATCACCACCACCACTTCGAGCGGCGTGGTTGGCGATGTCGACTGACCGCCGACCGGCTTCCGGCCTGGATCCCACCGAAGTGGGTCGATCGCGATCAACGGCCGATCGTTCATCCGCGGATCCTGATCAACCGGTGGGACCCGCAGGATGCACTACCGGTCGCCGACCCGCCCTGGTAGAGCCTTGACTGCGGCCGAGTCACGCGCCTCCGCGCCAGAGACTCCGACTTCCTCCGTGGTCCCGTAGCCCCACAATGGAAGGGTGGCGGACATCATGCGGACCTACGCGGCCGTGCTGAACCAGCGGATCGCTCAGGCGCAGATTCAGCGCTCAGAACTGGCGCGCGCCATCGAGGAAATCCGGGTGGCGCGCAGCCTGTCGCTCGCGGACGACGAGCATGATCCCGATGGTTCGACACCGTCGTTGGATCAGGCCCGTGATGTGGCGCTCTATCAGCGACTGGAACAGACGCTGACCGAGCTCACTCAGGCTCAGCAGCGTCTCGCATCAGGCCCATACGGATTGTGTGAGGGGTGCGGTCAGAAGATCCCTGACGAACGCTTGTTGGCTCGGCCCGGGGCCCGCTCGTGTGTGGCCTGCGCCGCTGCGCCTGCCGCCCGGCGTCGCAGTGGTGAAGGGTGAGCCGCGAGCCATGGAGCACATGACGCCGAGGGCCCGAGAGACCCACGATGGCGTTGCACGAAGAACGTTGCTCACGCAGCCGCGGGTTGCTTGTTCGAGCTAGGCAACAGAGTTGGCCAGGCTTCGGCCAGACGCTGTGCCGCGGAACCGAGCGTTCGGATGCGGATGGTCATTTCAGGGCGGCAGGTTCGTCCGTCTGCCGATGGACGCTGACGTGCATCAGCGGATCGGCCGATGTCCCGGCCGCGTTCCGCTGCAGCGTGACCTCGAACCGGCTGCGGTCACCGCGGTGATAGGCCACGAACACCTCGACCGGCCGGTCTCCGGCGAAGGAGGTGCTGCGCAGCACCAGCACGGCGGCGCCGGGCCTCACGCCGAGTGCGGCCGCCAGGTCATCGGAGGCGGTGGCCGCCTCAACCCCCCGCCGCCCGTGTGTCAGCCGGACACCGTACGTCGTTTCAAGCAGGGCGTACAGCGACTGGTCGGTCAGGTTGTCGTGCACCAAGCCGGGAGCCAGGTCGTAGGGGAGGTAGGTCGTGGCCAGCACCCATGGTTCATCGTCGACGTGGCGCAGGCGCTCGATCACCACGACCGGTGCTCCCGGGCTGAGCTGCAGCTGATCGGCGATCTGCGCGTCGGCCGGCACGACCTCCTGCCGCCGGACGTCACTGCGCAAGTGGCCGCCCCGCGCAGCGACGTCCTCGAAGAGGCCGGTAAGGGACTGGACGAGCCGCTCGGCGGTCCGCCGCTGAGCCACGAACGTGCCGCGACCCTTCACCCGCTCGATCACGCCCTCGGTCTCG
This sequence comes from uncultured Actinomycetota bacterium, assembly GCA_963797165.1. Taxonomy (GTDB): domain Bacteria; phylum Actinomycetota; class Actinomycetes; order Propionibacteriales; family Propionibacteriaceae; genus Microlunatus. The sequence goes on along the minus strand of CAWCOM010000001.1, from coordinate 1,585,327 downwards.
AGCTCGGCCAGCGCCTGGCGCACCACGGTCCGGGAGACGTCGTACCTGCCGCACAGTTCATGATCACCGGGCAACCGCGTCCCTGGAGCCAGGTCGCGCTCCCGCAGGTCGGCGAGCAGGATCTGCTTGAGCTGGTAGTAGAAGGGCAGCGGCGAGCTGCGATCGATCGCGGCGTGCATGGAGCGAGCGTACGCCTTGACGTCCTGTACGTACAGGACTACATTCTGACTCGTGTCGTCGACAACGGAGCCGCCGGTCGTGCTGGTGACCAGCCGTTCCTTCTCCTCGGGAGACCTCGATCTGGCCGGTGAGCTGACGGCCGCCGGTTGCCGCCTCGTGAGCGGTCCGCCGGACCACGATCTCGACGCGTTGCGCGACGTCCTGGCCACCGCGGTCGCCTGGATCGCCGGCACCGGGCCCGTCTCCGCCGACCACCTCGACGCCGCGCGCCGGCTGCGACTGGTCGCTCGCTACGGCGTAGGCGTCGAGGCCGTCGACCTCGTCGCTGCGGCCGACCGGGGTATCCACGTGACCAACACGCCGGGGGCCAACAGTGGGGCGGTCGCCGACCACGCCGTCGCGCTGATGCTGGCGGCGCTCCGCCACGTGACGGCCGGGGACCGGGCCGTCCGGAGTGGCGACTGGGGGGTTCATCGCGGCCGGGAGCTCGGGTCGCTCACCGTCGGGATCGTCGGTCTCGGGCGGATCGGTCGCGGCGTGGCCACCCGGCTCCGCGGCTTCGGCACAACGCTGCTCGGCTACGACCCCTACGTCGATGCCGAGGCGCTGGAGCTCGGCATCGAAGGCGTCGAGCTGTCGGGTCTCGCGGCGCGCGCGGACGTGATCACGCTGCACCTGCCCGGCGAGGCAGTCGTCGTCGACGCCGCGTTCCTCGACCAGCTCGAGCCCGGTGCGATCGTGGTCAACACCGCCCGGGCGTCGTTGGTCGACGAGGCCGCTGTGGCCGCTGCGCTGCGCGCCGACCGCCTGTCCGGGTTTGCCGCGGACGTGCTCGGGAGCGAGGCGGGAGCGATCGAGAGTCCGTTGCTGGCCCCGGACCTGGCCGACCGGACGGTGTTGACCCCGCACACGGCTGCGCAGACCGTCGAGGCGGTGGACGGAATGGGACGCGGCTCCGTCGACGCCGTCCTGGCCGTGCTCCGAGACGAGCACCCCCCGAACCTGGTGAGCGTCCCCGAAGGAGAACGATGACCGACCCCGCCGACCTGAGCGCGCTGCGTGCGGCAACCGTGATCGCGGTGCTCCGAGCACCTTCGGCCGCAGCCGCTGTCGCCGCCACCGATGCGCTGGTCGCGGGTGGGGTGACCGGCATCGAGATCACCTACAGCACCCCCGATGCGCCGGCGGCGATTCGCGAGGTCCGACAGCGCCACGGCGACGCCGTCTACCTCGGGGCCGGCACGGTGCTGACGCGAGGACCACGCCACCGAGGCGGTCGCCGCCGGCGCCGAGTTCCTGGTCAGCCCTGGCACTGACCCGATGCTCACCCGCACCATGATCAGTACCGGGGTGACGGTCCTGTCCGGCGCCTACACCCCGAGCGAGGTGATGCTCGGCGGCGAGTCTCGGCGCGCACGTGGTGAAGCTGTTCCCGGCGTCGCTCGGCGGTCCCGGCTTGCTGAAGGCGTTGCGCGGGCCGTTCCCCGACCTGGCGTTCTGCCCGACGGGTGGGGTGAACCCCGACAATCTCGGCGACTGGCTTGCTGCCGGGGCGGTCGCCGTGGGGGCCGGTGGCGAGCTGTGTCCCGCCGCCGCCCTGCGAACTGGCGACTGGGCGACGATCACCGCAGCCGCCGAGCGGTTCGCCGAGGCCGCTCGGGCGGCCCGTCCGTGACCCGCAGCCCTCGGGCCGGCGATCCGGACACCAAGATGGGCTTCGTCGGCGTCAGCACGGGCGGGTCGTCCATCCGTACGGTGTTCCCGCACTGGGCCGACGCCCTCGGCCTGCCGACCCGCACCCTGGTGGGTCATGACGTGCCGCTGGACGCGTCGCCATCGTCGTACCGGGAGCTGGTCGCGGCCATCGCCGACGACCCGCAGCACTGGGGGGCGCTGGTGACCACCCACAAGATGGCGGTTCACGCCGCAGCGGCCGACCTGTTCGACGAGCTGGACGACCTGGCGACGACGTTCGGCGAGATCTCCTGCATCGCCAAACGCGAGGACCGTCTGCTCGGCAGCGCGAAGGACCCGGTGACGGCCCGGCTCGCTCTCGAGGAGTTCCTACCCGCCGACCACTTCGGCACCTCCGGGGCCGAGGCGCTGGTCCTCGGTTCCGGCGGGGCCGGGACGGCGCTGAGCCAGCAGCTCGGCGTCCGCGCCGACCGGCCGACCATGATCACCTGCACGGCGTTGACCGCGGCTGAGCTCGACCACGCCCGGGAGGTGCACCAGCGCTCGGGGATGGCGTCCGACCTGGTCCGCTACGTGGTCACGGCCGGTCCGGACGACACCGACGCGCTGATGGCCCGGCTTCCCGCGGGAAGCCTGGTCGTCAACGCCACCGGGATGGGCAAGGACCGGCCCGGCTCGCCGCTCGGGCCGGACGTCGCGCTTCCCCGTCGACGGAGTCGTCTGGGAGTTCAACTACCGCGGCCCGCTGGACTTCTGGCACCAGGCGCTGGCCCAGCGCGACGAGCGGGGGCTGCAGGTCCACGACGGCTGGCGCTACTTCGTCCACGGCTGGACGCAGGCGGTGGCCGAGGTGTTCGACGTGCCGATGCCGCCCGCCACCGTCGACGAGCTCGGCGCGATCGCCGCCCGGAACCGCTGAGCTCCGATGTCTGCTGCCGAGGACAATTCCCGACCCGACGCTCAGCCCGAGCGGCCTGGAAGGCGGCGGCACGGTGAGCACCGTGCTCGGTGACGTGCCGCTCGCCGAGCTGGGTCGGACCGACTACCACGAGCACCTCTTCCAGGTCAGTCCGCTGCTGCCGGGCGACGAGCTCGACGACGAGGCGGCCAGCGGGGCCGAGGCGGCGTCGCTGGCCGGGTCCGGATTCGCCACGATGGTCGACGCCACCCCGATCGGACTCGGTCGGCGGCCCGACGCGGTGGCCCGGATCAGCGCCGCCACCGGACTGCGGGTCGTCGCCACCACCGGCGCCCATCGTGAACCGCACTACGGCGCCGACCACTGGCTTCTCGGACTCAGCGAGCAAGCCCTGGCGGACCGGTTCTGCGCCGACGTCGTCGACGGTCTGCCGGTCGCCGACGGACTCCGACCCGGCGTCGCCGGCGTCCGGCCCGACCGGCGAACCGGTCCGGGCGGCGGTGGTCAAGGCCGGTGTCGGCTACTGGAGCATCAGCGCCTTCGAGCACCGCGTGCTGGCCGCGGCGGCCGCCTGCCATCGACCGGACCGGCGTCGCGGTCATGGTGCACCTGGAGCACGGCAGCGCGGCGTTCGAGGTGCTCGAGCTGCTGGGCCGGCACGGGGTCGCGGCCGTCCGCGGTCGCGCTCGCCCACGTAGACCGCAACCCCGATCCCGGTCTGCACGCCGAGCTGGCCGCGGCGGGGGCCTACCTCGGCTACGACGGCTTCGCCCGCACCCAGCGCTGGCCCGACGCGGTGATCATCGACTGCCTGCGTTCGGCGGCCGAGCGCGGTGCGCGCGACCGGATCCTGCTCGGCGGCGACGTCGCCCGCCGCACCCGCTACCGCGGCGTACGGCGGCATGCCCGGGCTGGCCTACCTGGGGGAGCGGGTGCTGCCGCGGCTGGAGCGGGAGACGTCGGCCGAGCTGGTCCAGGCCGTGCTGGTCGCCAATCCGGCCCGCTGGTTGAGCGGGAGGACAGGAGAAGCGACGATGAACGATCAGCTGACCCCGGTGCCACCGGTGATCATGACCCCGCGACCCGATCAGGGGCGGCTGGAGGGCAGCAACGGTCGCTACGAGAAGCGACTGGCCGATCTTGCGGGGCTCTACCGCGACGCCGCGGCGTACCGCGGCGCACTCGACGCCGACGACGGGTCCCCCGTCTACTGGGTCGAGAGCAGCACGACCGAGGACGGCCCGGGCGGCCTGATCACCGGGATCAGCGTGCTCGAGCCGGGTCGGGTCGGCGAGAGTACGCGATGACCCGCGGCCACCTGCACGCGATCTCCGACCGGTCGGAGCTGTACGTCGGGCTGGCCGGGCGCGGCGTGATGATCTTGGAGACGCTCGACGGCCGCAGCGAGGTCGTCGACGTCGAGCCGGGCCGGGCCGTCTACGTGCCGGGGCACTGGGTGCACCGCAGCGTCAACGTCGGGCCGGAGCGCTTCAGCACCTTGTTCTGCTACGCCGCCGACGCCGGTCAGGACTACGCGATCATCGAACGCGCCGGCGGGATGGCGTCGCTGGTCGTGGCCGACGGCGACGGCTACGCGGGTCCGACCCAACCCCGACCACCGCGGCTACAGCAGAGCTGCGACGGGACATCGGCGTGATCATCAGCCACGACCTCGGGACCACCGGCGACAAGGCCACCCTGGTCGACGCGGCCGGACAGGTCGTCGCTGCCTGCACCGCCGGGTACGCCACCGACTTCGGGCCGGGAGGCAAGGCGGAGCAGGACGCCGAGGCCTGGTGGGACGCGCTCTGTCGGGCCACCCGCGACCTGCTCGCCCGAGAGGCACCTGGATCCGGGCCGCGTCGAGGCGGTGTCGTTCTCGGGTCAGATGATGGGCGCCCTGCTGCTCGACGGGACCGGGGCACCGGTCCGGCCCGCGATCATCTGGGCCGACACCCGCTCGACGGCACAGGCCGCCACGCTGGTGGAACGGGTCGGCATGGAGCGCGGGTACGCGACCACGGGACACCGGCTCAACCCGACGTACTCGCTGTCGAAGATCATGTGGGTCCGCGACCAGCAGCCCGAGGTCTTCGACCGGGCCCGGATCGTGCTGAACGCCAAGGACTTCGCGGTCTTCCGGCTGACCGGGGTGCTGGCCACCGACCCGTCCGACGCGTCGAGCACCAACGCCTTCGACCAGGCCCGCGGCGACTGGTCCGACGAGCTGCTCGCCGCCGCCGACCTGCCACGCATCGCTGTTCCCCGAGATCGTCGCCTCCACCCAGGTGGTCGGCCGGGTCACCGCCGACGCCGCGGCCGCCACCGGCCTTCGGGCCGGGACGCCGGTGGTGATGGGCGGCGGAGACGGACCGATGGGCGCGCTCGGCGCCGGCATCATCGGCCCGAAGTCCGGGGCGTACGCCTACCTCGGCTCGTCGTCCTGGGTATCGGTGGCCGCCGACGCGCCGCTGCTGGACCCGCAGATGCGCAGCATGACCTTCAACCACGTCATCCCTGGCCGGTACGTCCCGACCGCCACCATGCAGGCCGGTGGCGCGTCGCTGGAGTGGGTGGTCGACACGCTTGTCCCCGACCATGATCAACCAGAACGGTTCGGCACTCTGCTCGGCGCGGCCGCCGAGGTCGAGGCCAGCGCCGACGGGCTCTACTTCCTGCCCCACCTGCTCGGCGAGCGGTCGCCGTACTGGAACCCGGCCGCCCGGGCGGTCTTCGCCGGCCTCGCCCGGCACCACGGCCCGGCGCACCTCACCCGCGCGGTGCTGGAAGGCGTGGCCTTCAACCTCTTCACCGGACTGCGGGCGATCGACCGAGAACGGCATCGACATCGTGGCTGTCGACGCGATCGGCGGGGCCGCCAACTCGGCGTTGTTGCTGCAGGTGCTCGCCGACGTCTGGGGTGTTCCGGTGACCCGACGCGACCTGGTCGACGAGGCGACGGCCGTCGGTGCGGCCGTCGTCGCCGGCGTCGGCGTGGGCTTGTTCGACGACTTCGACGTCGCCCGACGCTTCTCGACCGAGCTGGTCCACCCAGCTGCCCGACCCGTGACCGGCACGCCGGCTACGGGTCGGCGTACGCGACAGTTCATGGACGCCTACCGGCGCCTGGAGCCATGGTTCGATCAGAACCGCTGACCCCGCCGGGCAGTGAGAAAGCCTCGCGCGGTTGGGAAGGCCACCTTCTCCCACAACGTATCATCAGCTGTACGTTTTGTCCGGCAAATGATAGATTGACGCCAGGGGAAGTGCTACTGACGACGTACGCGAAGGGGCGCACGCTGTGAAGATCGACGTCAACCGCCGAGGTCGACCGAACGGTCGAGTGGCTTGACCGCCGCGTTGTCGATGACGGCCGGTGCCTGGCGTCGCCGAAGGCGTGGCCACCCTCGCCGCCGCGTTCGCTACCGAGCCGGTGATCGTCCGGATGAGCGACTTCAAGTCCAACGAGTACGCCAACCTGGTCGGCGGCGAGCTGTACGAGCCGCACGAGGAAAATCCGATGATCGGCTACCGCGGAGCGTCGCGATACCTGTCACCTGACTTCGCCGAGTGTTTCGCGATGGAGTGCGAGGCGCTCCGGTACGTCCGCAACGAGATTGGGCCTGACCAACGTCAAGATCATGATCCCGTTCGTCCGTACCCTCACCGAAGCAGCCGGGGTGATCGAGCTGCTCGGCCGGCACGGACTGCGCCGCGGCGAGAATGGTCTGCAGGTGGTGATGATGTGCGAGCTGCCCTCCAACGCCGTGCTCGCCGACCAGTTCCTCGACCACTTCGACGGCTTCTCCATCGGCTCCAACGACATGACCCAGCTGACCCTCGGTCTCGACCGCGACTCCGCCCTCGTCGCAGCCGGTTTCGACGAGCGAGACCCGGCGGTCAAGCACATGCTCAGCCTGGCCATCGCCGCATGCAAGCGGCGCGGCAAGTACGTCGGCATCTGCGGCCAGGGACCGTCCGACCATCCCGATCTTGCCGAGTGGCTCTTGGACCAGGGCATCGAGTCGATGTCGCTCAACCCCCACCACCGTCGTCGACACCTGGAACCGCCTCGGCACGTTGGTTTCCTCCACCGTCTGATCGACACCCGACCACCCGACAGGAAGTCCGCACATGCAACTGCTCATCATGGGCCCACCCGGCGCAGGCAAAGGCACCCAGGCCGAGCTCTTGGCCGCCCGCTACCAGATCCCGGCCATCTCCACTGGCGACATCTTCCGCGCCATGCGCACGGCCGATACCCCGCTGGCGGCTCAGGTCCGCGCCATCATGGCGTCCGGGGGCTACGTCACCGACGAGATCACCAACTCGATCGTCGCCGAGCGACTCGGCCAACCCGATTGTCTGCCCGGCTTCCTGCTGGACGGCTATCCGCGCACGCTCGACCAGGTACGTACGCTCGACACACTCCTGGCCGCCGACAACCGGCGCATCGACGCCGTCATCGCCCTGCACGCGGGCATCGACGAGCTCGTCTCCCGGCTGTTGCTCCGTGCGGAGACGGCTGGTCGATCGGATGACGACGAAGCGACCATCCTGGTCCGACAGCAGGTCTATGCAGACCAGACGGCTCCGCTGCTCGAGGTCTATCGCGAGCGCGGCCAGCTGATCGAGATCGACGCGTTCGGTCCGATCGAGACCGTCTCGGAACGCTTGGCGGCGGCGCTTGACCATCGCTTGGCCGGGTCCTCCAGCAGTGGCGCGGCTTGAGCAGGGTCTGGATGCTCAGTGCAAGGGGTCGCAGCGTCGCGACGTAGACGACGGCGACGGCTGGGTCGGAAACCAGATCGTGATAGGTCGGGCGGGCCCGCTCGATGCCGAGCTGTCGGGCGAAGGCCACCACCTGCTGACCGGAGTGCTGCTGCAAGGAGGCGACGAATCGCTCCGCGATCCAGCCGGTTCCCCAGGACACCCCAGCGCAAGGTGGGTGCCGTGCGCGGTTCGGGCGTGCGTGGCAGCGGCAGTGACGCGGGAAACGGAGTCATCGGCGTTGTTCGCTCTCCAGGTATCTGGAGAGGCCCTACATGCAGCTGGAGAGGTAGGTGTAGGTACGTCGGGCGATCGGCAGTGGCCGGTCCGGGCTGCAGGGATACATGTCCTGCTCCACGATCGCGAAGAGGTTCTGCGGCAGCTTGCCGGCAGCCTGAAGGACCTCGGCCAGGTCGGGCACGCCGGCGGGCGGTTCGACCATGATGTCCATCCGGACGGTCTGGGAGAACGAGATGTCCTCCGCTAGGGCGCGGGCGGCGAGGTCGGGGTCGACCTGCTTGAGGTGGAGGTAGCCGATCCGCTCGGGATACTTGGTGATCAGCTCGACCGAGTCCCCGCCGAAGTAGGCGACGTGACCGGTGTCGAGACACAGGTTGACATAGGCCGGGTCGGTGGCTTCGACGAAACGCTCGACGTCCGGCTGGTATCCGACATGGCTGTCGGCATGGGAGTGGAACTGGGAGTGGACGCCGTACTCCTCGAGCATCCGCTTGCCGAGCTCGTTGTGGCCCTCGGTCAGTGCGGTCCACTGCTCGGCCGTCAGATCGCGGGGTTCCTTCTCGTTGCCGGTCAGGTCGTCGCGCCACAGATCGGGGATCACGACCATGTGCTCGGCACCCATGGCAGCGGTGAGAGACGCGATCGGGGCGACATGCTTCCAGACGTCCTCGATGGTGTCGGGATGCTGGAGCCGGGCGAAGGTGGTGCCGCCGGAGACTTTGAGACGACGTGCACTGAGCTCGTCGCGTAGCTGTGCCGGATCGGTGGAGAGATAGCCGAAGGCGCCGATCTCGATCCACTCGTAGCCGGCCTGGACGACCTCGTCGAGGAACCGGCCGGAGGGGGTCTGGTTCGGGTCCTCGGCGAACCAGATTCCCCAGGAGTCTGGGGCGGTGCCGATCGTGATGTTCTTGGCCACGGGGTCTCCTGGTCATGCGGGTCGTAGTAAGAGGTCGAGAGAACCGCTGAGCGCACCCTCGCCTCGCTGGGAAAATGTTACCGCTGAGCGGACAAGCTGTCTAACTCGTGATTTGGTTCAGCGCGGTTGCGAGGAGGCAGCGTGGAGAAGATCATTACTGCCTACTGGACAAATTGTCCGCAAGTCAGTAACTTTGACCTGACTTCATCCCGACCGACCCGAGGGGCTGCCTTGACTTCCGACACAGCCGTCGCCACGACCCATGACGATCTCCCGGCCATCGCCAGGCAGGCTCGCTGGCAGGTGATCAAGACCGTGACCAGCAGCAAGGCGGGCCATATCGGCGGCCCACTGTCGATGATGGACCTGCTGGTCAGTCTGTACTTCAACCGTTTGAACATCCGCCCGGAGGATCCGACGTGGGAGGACCGGGACCGGTTCGTGCTGTCCAAGGGACATGCCGCCATCGGTCTCTACTCGGTTCTGGCGTTGCGTGGCTATCTCAGCGTGGACGAGCTTCCGACGTTCGACAAGGGCGACTCCAGGTTGCAGGGGCATCCGGACGTGACACGCCTGCCGGGGCTGGACGCGTCCACCGGCTCGCTTGGGCAGGGCCTGTCGGTCGGGGTCGGCATGGCGCTCGGGGCCCGGCTCGGCGCGAAGTCGTTCCACACCTGGGTGATGCTCGGCGACGGCGAGATCCAGGAGGGCATGGTCTGGGAGGCAGTTCAGGTCGCGGCGCGATACAAGCTGTCCAACCTGACCGCCATCATCGACCGGAACGGTCTGCAGCAGTTCGGGCTGCCGTCGTCGTCGGAGACCAGCCAGACCGACCGTGGGGATCGTCGTGATCCGTGGTTCGGGGTCGATCTGGCCGCGGTGTTCCAGGCCTTCAGCTGGCGGGTGATCGAGATCGACGGCCACGACTACGAGCAGATCGAGAGCGCCTACCGACTGGCGCAGGCGGGCGACTACGCCGGTCGGCCGACGGTGATCATCGCGCACACCGTGAAGGGCAAGGGTCTGTCCCTCGCCGAAGGTGTCCACACCTGGCACAGCATCGTGCCGAGTGCGGATGACTTCGAGCGGGCCCGGCAGGAGCTGGAGGCCGACGAGCTGGATCTGCTCGACGCTGATGGTCGATCCTCTGCCGACAACTCCGGCGCCGACGGGTCCGGCACTGACATCAACAAGACCGGCGCAACCGCCGGCGCGAGCACGAACGGAGTTTCAGCGTGAAGGCGATGAGGGACGTATGGGGCGAGAAGCTGGTCGAACTCGGCCACAACGACCCACGCACCGTCGTGCTCGACGGGGACCTGGCGAACTCGACCAAGGCGGACAAGTTCGCCAAGGCGCACCCGGACCGGTTCTTTCAGATGGGGATCGCCGAGCAGAACCTGATCGGAGCGGCCGCCGGCCTTGCGGCCGTGGGCTACGTGCCGTGGACCTCGTCGTTCGCCGTCTTCTTCACCCACCGGGCGATCGACCCGATCCGGATGCTGGTCGCGCAGAGCCATGCCAATGTGAAAATTGCCGGCTCCTACTCCGGTCTGCTGATCGGCGCGGTCGGCAAGACCCACCTCGATATCGAGGACCTGGCGATCATGCGGGCGATGCCGGACATGACGGTCCTCGCCCCGGCCGACGAAGCCGAGCTGGTGGCGATGATGGACTGGGCGAACGCCACCCCCGGGCCTGTCTACCTGCGGCTGGTGCGCGACGCGGTGCCGGACCTGTTCGGCACCGACTACACGTTCACCCCTGGAGCCATCCACCAGCTGCGCAGTGGAGCCGATGTGGCGTTGGTCTCGACGGGTCCGCAGACCGGTCGAGTCCTGGCCGCGGCGGACACCCTGGCCGGTCGCGGTGTGCAGGCGACCGTTGTGCACCTGCCCTGCCTCAAGCCCCTGGACGAGTCCGCGCTCTTGTCGGCGCTGGACGGTCACCAGCTGGTCGTCACGGTGGAGGAGCACTCGATCTACGGCGGTCTCGGCGGTCTGGTCACCGAGGTGCTCACGTCGGCCGGTCCTGCGCCGCGCGTCGAGCGGATCGGGGTCCAAGACGGCTGGGGCGAGTCTGCGGGGAACGACTTCATGCTGACCAAGCACGGCCTGTCCGTCGAGCTGATCGCCGAGCGTGTCCTGCGGACCCTTCCGGTTCGTCAGTAGGGGCTCTTCCGAGCAGTGTCTGAGGGCTGGTTTCGCGAGTGCGGGACCAGTCTCGCGTGAAAGGTCGACGACGATGGAGTCAACTCGACTTCCAGGTGGCGATGCAGATGCCCGCGCCGGCACCGGACGACCTACGTTGGTCGTGGCCGCTGGGCGGTGGCGCCTTGATGGACCTCGGCTGCTACTGCCTGCACGCCATCCGTTCCCTCGCCGCTGCCCAGGGCGGCGAGCCGGAACTGCTGCACGCGACCGCCGAGGTGCGGTCCGGGCTCAGTCAGATCGACGAGCGGGCGAGTGCGACGTTCCGGCTGCCCAATGGTGCCGAGGCCACCGCGATCGCCGACCCGGACGGACCGTGGAACTTCGCCATGACCGCGACCGGCACCGCCGGCCGACTCGAGCTGCCCAACTTCATCCACGTCCACGACGACGGCCGGCTGATCATCACCACCGGTGAGGGGCGTCGGGTCGAGCACCTCGGGACGACCCCGAGCTATGCGTACCAGCTGGAGGCATTCGCCGGTGCGGTCCGCGAGGGACGCCCGTTCCCTACCACGACGGCGGACGCCGTCGCAAACATGGACCTGATCGACGACTGTTACCGCTCCGCCGGCCTCGTGCCCCGCGGAACGGCACTGATTTCCCACTGACAGACTCCCGGAGCGCGTACACCCCTCCGGACATCGCGGACAGGAGAAGCGGTCCATGACGATCGAGACATGGCTGGCCGGCCAGAACGTACTGATCAGCGGCGGTACGCAGGGGCTCGGTGCTGCCATCGCCCGGGCGGCGGCTGCGCGAGGTGCGGGCGCGGTGACCATCACCGGACGCAGCGACCAGGCGGGTCGGCAGCTGGCCGAGGAGTTGGAGGCCGGCGGCACACCCGCCCTGTTCCTGAGGACCGATCTCACCGACGTCGCCCAGGCGAGAGCGTCGGTCGCCGGCGCGATCGAGCGGTTCGGCCAGCTGGACGGAGTCGTCAACGCTGCCGGGGTGACCAGCCGCGGCACGATGCTCGACACGACCCCGGAATTGTTCGACACCCACGTCGCGGTCAATCTGAAGTCGCCGTTCTTCATCATGGCCGACACGATCCGCCACCTGCGTGAGCGCAAGGCGCCCGGCAGCATCGTCAACATCATCTCGATTGCGGAGCTGGGTGGACAGCCCTACCTGGCGCCGTACGTCGCCGCGAAGGCGGGGTTGGCCGGCGCCACCCGCAACGCCGCACACGCGCACAAGTGGGACAAGATCCGCATCAACGGCATCGACATCGGCTGGACGGCCACCGAGTCCGAGGCAAAGGTGCAACAGGCCGAGCACGGTGCGGAGGACAACTGGCTGGTGAGGGCCGACGCCTCGGTGCCGATGGGTCGGATCAGTCGCCCGGAGGAGCTGGCGGAGTTCGCGATCTTCCTGCTGTCGCGACGTTCCGGCGTCGTCACCGGGTCGGTCATCGACTGGGACCAGAACGTTCTCGGCGGCACGGACTAGGTCCAACGTTATGGGGGAGGTGCGGACTCGCAACATATAGACAAATTGTCCGCTGGGCGATAATATCTGCCCAGGGCAGGCGTGCGCGGGTGCGACGGAGGTGCAGGTGGTTACCAACAATGCCGGTCGTCGTCGCCGCCCGACTGCAGAACCCGTCGCCGACCTATCGGTCGAGCAGAATGATCGCGACGCGGCCGGCCTGGAGCTGATCGGCAAGGTCGATGCGGTGATCACCATCCTGGAGCAGCGCGGCGAGGCCAGCGCGGCCGACATCGCAGGGCTCACCAATGAGCCGCTCAGCTCGGTGTACCGGCTGCTGCAGAGCCTGACCGGGATCGGCTGGGTCGACCGTGGCTCTCGCCGCGGCGTGTATCGGCTCGGCCTGCTGCTGCTGACCGTCGGGAGCCGGCTAGAGGACCAGCTCGACATCCGCGAGTGTGCCCTGCCGACGCTGCGGCACCTGCTCGATGAGATCGGCGTCACCAGCTTCCTTTGCGTCCGCCGTGAGGCGCGGGCCGTCTGCGTCGAACGCCTCGAGGGACAAGCCGTCCGGTCCCTGGCCATGCAGCTGGGAAGCTCGCTGCCTCTGTACGCCGGTGCGGCCCCTCGGTCCTTGCTCGCGTTCCTCCCGCCCGCCGAGCAGCGTGAGGTGTTGAAAGTGCGGACCGGGCAGGCCGGCGATCCGCCGCGGCCGGAGGCAGCCGAGATCGAGGCCGACATCGACCAGATCCGCCGGCGCGGCTATGCCGTCTCCGACGCCGACGTCACGGCTGGGATCGCTGCCCTCGGCGCCCCGGTCTTCAACCATCGCGGCGAGTTGGCGGCTGCCATCTCCATCAGCGGCCTGCGTCCGCAGATCCTCGGCAGCCAGGAACAACGCAACATCGAGTTGATCCTCGCCGGCGCCGATCAAGTCAGCAGGGCACTGGGTCGACAGGTGGCGTCGTGAGCGTCGAACGTCCAATGGGTATCCTGCAGCGCTCGGCAGATCTGGTCCAGCTCCTCGCCGACGAGGGAGCGCTGAGTCCCGCCGAGATCGCCGAACGGGTCGACACGCCCCGGCCCACGGTCTACCGTCTCGGCGACGCCCTCGAGCAAGCGCACCTCACTGAGACGGTGGCCGGTTCCAAGCTGAAACTGAGCCTGCGCTGGCTCCGGCTCGGGGACGCTGCCCGGGCCGCGATGAGCGAGTGGCGGCACTCTCGTCCCATCATCGACGCGCTGGCTGCCTCGACCGGTCAGACCGTTTTTCTCAGTGTGCTCCGGGGGCAGGAGTCGGTGTGTATCGACTGGGCCCAGGGGCAAGCGATCAATGTGCTCCTGCTGAAGCCCGGCCGGTCACTGCCGCTGTTCGCTGGGGCGGCAGGCCGAGTGGGCCTCGCGCTCGGCTTCGAAGACATCGACGGCTATCTGGCGCAGGCTCCGTTTCCGCCGTTCACGGATCGGACCCTGACCAGCGCAGCCCAACTCAGCCAGGACATCGCCGGCACGAAGGCGCAGGGCTACGTCGTGTCCGACGAGGACGTCACCGAAGGCATCGGCGCGCTCGGCGCGCCGCTGTGGACCTCTCGCACCGGTGACTTCGCCGGCGCGCTGTCAGTCGCGGGGTTGGCCGAGGAATTCCGTTCCCGTCGCACCGAGCTGGCGGATGCGCTGTTGGCTGCCGCGACGTCGCTGTCGTCGACCCTTCCCTGACGCCTTCGCCGCAACGTCCCTTTGCCGGCTCGGGCGTGGCCCGACGGCCGAGCCGATGTCCACCGCCTGACCGCTAATCTCATGTTGCAGACGAGGTGTCCGATGAGCGATAATGAATGTGTTCAGCCGATTGTCTTTCCGCAAGGCCCGTCGACGGGCCCTCAAACCGTTGGAGCTCATCGATGACTCTGCACAACGTCACCTCGACCGTCCCGGAGATCGGCGTCGCCATGATCGGCAGCGGTCTGATGGCCAAGTCGCACACTATGGGATATCGCAACGTCGAGAGCGTCTACGGCAAGGCCCCGTTCCGACCGCGCTTCGAGATCCTCGCTGACGCCAAGGAGGACTTGGCGAGGTCGGGTGCGGAGTCGCTGGGTTATGACCGGTGGACCATCGACTGGCGTGAGGCCGTCACCGACGAACGCGTGGATGTGGTGGACATCGTGACGCCGAACTTCCTGCACAAGGAGATCGCGATGGCCGCGATCGCCGCCGGCAAGCATGTCTACTGCGAGAAGCCGTTGGCGCTGACCGCGGCGGAGGCGAAGGAGATGTACGAGGCCGCGGAGGAGGCCGGGGTGAAGACCTTGGTGGGGTTCAACTACCTTCGCAACCCGGCGATCGCCGAAGCCCGCCGGCTGATCGCGAGTGGCGCCCTGGGTGAGCTCTGGACGTTCAGCGGGCAGTTCGTGCTGGACGCCTGCACCGACCCGGACGTACCGTTCACCTGGCGGTTCGACCGCAAGTTGTCGGGCACCGGCGCGCTGGGTGACCTGGGTGCCCACATCATCTCCCTGGCCCAGGTGCTGGTCGGCCCGATCAGCTCCGTCGCCGGACTCAGCAAGACCTTCGTCAAGACCCGTCCCGCACCGACCGGCGCCTTCGGCTACGGCAGCGGTGCCGACCTGTCGGCCCCGCGCCGTCAGGTCGAGAACGACGATGCCACCACGTTCCTGATCGAGTTCGCCTCGGGCGCGAGCGGCCACATCGCCGCCTCCCGGGTCGCCACCGGCCGGACCTGGCACCAGAGCATCGAGATCATCGGCAGCCTGGGCTCGCTCCAGTTCGTCCAGCAGGACATCCACACCCTCCGGCTCTACATCGCCGGCGACCCGGCCGAGTCGAAGGGCTACAAGGAGATCGAACTCGGCCCGTCCCACGGCGACTACGGCGCCTTCTGGCCGTTCGCCGGCGTCCCGCTCGGCGTGCACGAACTGAAGACGATCGAGGTCAACGAGTGGCTGAACGCCATCGCGGAGGACCGTCGCCCCGACGGCGACTTCAAGGAGGGCTGGATGGTGTCGGAGGTGCTCGACGCCGTGGAGCTGTCCGCCGCCGAACGGCGCTGGGTCGACGTACCGATTCCGGCGTGACGCCATCCTGATCCCCACACCACAACAGAAAGCGTCCTCGTCATGCGACTTGGTCTGATCGGCCTCGGCCGGATCGGCGCATTCCACGCCACAACCCTCACCGGCCTCGACGCCGTCGATTCGCTGGTGGTCTTCGACCAGGCGGCGGCCCTGGTCGACTCGGTCGTCGAGAAGCTCGGCGCCGAGCCGGCCGCCAGCGTCGACGACCTGCTCGCCGCAGGTGTCGACGGCGTGGTGATCGCTGCCGCGACCGATGTCCATCCCGAGCTGATCTTGGCCAGTCTTGCGGCCGGTCTACCGACCTTCTGCGAGAAGCCCGTGTCGAAGGATCCGTACCACAGTGTGGAGATCTTGCGGCAGACCGAGCTCAGCGATGTGCCGGTGCAGATCGGGTATCCGCGCCGATTCGACACCGCGTTCGCCGAGGCCCGCCGTGCGGTCGCCGCCGGCGAGCTGGGGTTCTTGCACACGGTGCGCTCGACGACCCTGGACCCGGCGCCACCGCCGGACGGCTACATCAAGGCCTCGGGCGGCATCTTCCGCGACTGCAGCGTGCACGACTTCGATGCTGTCCGCTACGTGACCGGTCAGGAGGTCGTCGAGGTGTACGCGGTGGGCTCCAACCAGGGCGCCGCGATCTTCGCCGAGTACGACGACGTCGACACGGCGGCAACGATCCTCACTCTGGAGTCCGGTGCGTTGGCGGTCGTCTCGAACTCCCGCTACAACGCCCGCGGCTACGACGTCCGGCTCGAGCTGCACGGCTCGAAGGACAGTGTCGCGGCTGGCTTGGAACCGAAGTGGCCGATCCGGTCCACGGAGCCGGGCGTCAGCTTCCCGGACGGCGAACCGCACACGTTCTTCATGGACCGGTTCGCGGACGCCTTCCGCAAGGAGCTGGCGGCGTTCACCGATGTGGTGGCCGGCCGGATCCAGAGTCCGTGCACTGTCGCCGATGCCGTCGAGGTCGGTTGGATCGCCGAAGCGGCAACCCAGTCGCTGCGCGAGCACCGCCCGATCCGGATGGACGAGGTCCGCAGCTCGCGGCCGACCGCGTGACCACCGAGGCCCAGCCGCAGTTCCTGGCCGCCTGCTGGACCTCGGCCGGCGACGTTGCTCCGTTCCGCGGCGTCAAGACCAGCCCGGTCGACATCCGCACCCGGATCGAGACCGTCGCCCGCTGCGGCTACATCGGCTTCGGGCTGACCCGGGAGGACCTACCGGCCAGGGCCACGGTTTGCCCGACACCTTCGACAACCGGCTGATCTGCGGCACTGGCGCCTTCGATGTCCCCGCCTTCATCCGCGCCGTGCAAGCACTCGGCTGGAGCGGCCCATGGGGAATCGAGCACATGTCGGTCGCCTCGAGGCAGCAGCCGATCCGGCAGGTTCTCGTCGAGGCCCGCCAAGGTTCAGTCGACTGCTTCGTGACAGCAGATATCTCGCGCTAGATCCTGACGCAAACAACGCCGGCGAGCCTGGTCGCTGCCGGCCAGATCGACGACGATCGACGACCGCTGCTCAGATCTCAGCCAACCCCAAAGGCAGCCGTGGATTCAGCGGTTCGACGAAGCCGATCTCGGGCGCTCAGCTGTTCCTGGTGGTCGCCGCGCGAACTCGCACTCGCAGCCCAGCGGATCTCAGACGAGCCACCGACCCAGACGAGTCAGTGGGCTCCGACTCACTGCCGCAAATTCCGGTGGTCGGGTGGGCGTCGGAGTCGAAGGGCGCAGCCAGGCACGCGGGGAAGACCATCAGCGTCCACTCAGCCGGGCCCTCCACGAAGCCCAGTCTGTTGCCTGGCGTGACCTGCACCGTCTGGGCGCAGCGGTGCGGAGACGGTGGAGATTCGGGCTGATTCGGTCGCCGTATTGGGAAAGCACTCGCGTACAACCCCGTTCGCCCCACGAGCATGGATTCGCCCCGGCTGTAGCTGGGGCGAATCCACCTTCATGGGGCGAACTCTGTGGGGGAAGTCAGCTCGCCGAGGCGGTGTCGGCAGCCACACCGGGTCGGGTCCACTCGGCCTGGCCCTGGCTCAAAGGGGGACAGTCAGTCCCACCTCGGCGGTTCAGGACTTGACGACGAGAACCGGAACATCGGCCTTCAAGATCATTGACTGGGCGCTGCTTCCGAGCAGGAACTTCCCGATCGGCGAACGACGACGGGCGCCGATGATCAACAACTCGGCGTCGACGCGGGCGACAACGTCGAGGATCGCATCTGCCACCGCGGAATCGTCCTTTGCAGTTGCCAGCTCGAGACGCCAGTCCAGGCCGTGGAGTCCGGCTTCGGAGACCACGTCGGTGATCTCGTCGGTGATGCCACCGGTGAACGCCGCTGTGTTGTCGAGGTCGATTGCCGCGACGACGTGAATGACCACCAACGTTGTCTGACGCATGACAGCCTCACGACCGGCCTCGGTTAACGCCAGATGACCGGTGGGAGTGGGTTGATGAGCCAGTGCAACTGTCATGGTGACAAAGCCTTCCTCGGTAGTTGATGTGAGCGGCGGGCCACGTCGTGGCGATCTACAGTAGGTGACTCGTGACCGGCCGTAAGGCACGGGTGGGTCGACCCCATCCAGGAGTCGACCCACCCGCGACGTGCAGGAACCTCGATCAGACGTCAGCCTTCTGCAGCTCGTGGCTGAGTTCGGCGAGCTCGTCCCCGCCGGCCATCTGGCGGGTGAGTTCGTCGAGTCCGACGTCGGCGCGTTTCTTGTCGAGGACGGCTTGGCCCAGCTTCAAGATGATGAAGTGGTTCCCGACGAGGTAGGCGTGGTGTGGGTTGTGGGTGATGAAGACCACGCCGAGGCCGGCATCCCGGGCGGCGGCGGTGTATTTCAGTACGACGCCGGACTGCTTCACGCCGAGTGCGGCGGTCGGCTCGTCGAGGATCAGCACTCGGGCGCCGAAGTAGACGGCCCGGGCGATGGCGACACACTGACGCTGACCGCCGGACAGCTCGCCGATGGGCTGGTCGATGGCCTTGACTACGATGCCCATCTTGCGGAGCTCTTCGTCGGCGATGCGTTTCATGTCTTTCGTCTTCATCCCCGACAGCGGGAACTTGCTGCCCGTCATCTCCGAGCCGAGGAAGAAGTTGCGCCAGACTTCCATCAGACCGACCACCGCGAGGTCCTGATAGACCGTGGCGATGCCGTGCGATAACGCCTCGCGCGGTGAGCCGAACGAGACGGGCTGACCGTCGACGAGCAGCTCGCCCTCGTTGTGCGGGTGCAGCCCGGCCATGATCTTGATCAAGGTCGACTTACCCGCGCCGTTGTCGCCCAGGACACAGGTGACCTCGCCGGCGTTGACCGTCAGGTTGATCCCCTTGAGGGCCCGGATCGCGCCGTAGGTCTTGCCGATATCGACCATCTGGATCAGCGACTCGCCTTTGTGCAGCTCGGGGTCGGCGTGCTCGTGCAGGGTGTCACTCATGGGTCAGCCCACCTTTCGGGTGGTCGATAGCTTCTTGACGTACAGGTTGACCATCACGGCGAGCAGCAGCATCACGCCCAGGAAGGCGCGGAACCAGTTGGGGTCCCAGCCGGCGTAGACGATGCCGAGGCTGGTCATGCCGAAGATGAAGGAGCCGATCGCGACGCCGATCGTGTTGCCGTAGCCACCGGTCATCAGCGTCCCGCCGACCACCGCGGCGATGATGTACAGGAACTCGTTGCCGACACCGTTGCCGGCCTGGAGCACGTTGAAGTTGTACAGGTAGTGCATTCCCATGAACCAGCCGAGCAGGGACACCGTCATGAACAGGCCGATCTTGACCCGGGTCACCGGGACACCGACCGCCCGGGCCGACGCCGCGTTGCCGCCGACGGCGTAGATCCAGTTCCCGATCTTGGTGCGCTGCAGGATGTAGGCGCCGAGCACGGTGAATACCAGCCACCAGATGACGGTGATGTTGAGCTGCACAGCACCGATCTGGAAGACGTGGGCGAAGATGAACTGGAGCGAGGCGTAGCCGTCCATCGCGCTGGTGTCGGGGCTGGACACCGAACCGGTGATGAGCTTGGTGACACCGAGGTTGGCGCCTTGCAGGACGAAGAACGTACCGAGTGTTATCAGGAAGCTCGGAATCCCTGTTCGCATCACCATGTAGCCGTTGAAGAAACCGATGCACAAGCAGAAGACCAGGCTGAGGATCGCCCCGACCCACAAGTTGATGCCGAGCTGGAAGCAGAACATGGCGTTGAACAGACCGGCGGTCGTCGTGATCACGCCGGCCGACAGGTCGAACTCGCCGCCGATCATCAACATGCCGACCGCCACCGCAACGATGCCGATGGTGGAGGACTGGTACAGAACGGTGAAGAACGAGGGCAGCGACCGGAACGAGGGCGCCACGACGAGGAAGAAGATGAAGATGACGATGGCTGCGACGAGTGCCCCGATCTCGGGACGCGCGAGTAGACGGTTGGACAGACCGAGTGTGACCCGGTTCGAAGCCTCAGCGGGCGCACCCGCCGGCGAAGTCTTGACAGTTTGACTCATAGCTGCTCCGAGGTTGGTGGCGCCGGCTGGCCGGACGATCGCTCGCCCGGCCACCCGGTCACGGGGATGGGACTAGCGGGTGTTCTGGTCGATGAAGGGCAGGATGGCGTCGACATTCGTCTTGTCGACGAACGACGGACCGGTCAGCGTGAGCTTGCCGGCGCCGAGGACGTTGCCGTTCTTCTTGTACAGGTAGAGCTGCGTGATGGCCATATAGCCCTGCAGGTAGGGCTGCTGGTCGATGCAGAACTGCAGCTGTCCAGCCTGCACCGCCTTCGCCGCACTGGCGTTCAGGTCGAACGTCCCGATCTTGACGTCGGTACGCCCGGCGTTGGTCGACGCCTTGATTGCGTCCAGGCCTTGGGCGGCACCGAGCGTGATGATCCAGTTGATGTCCTTGTCCTGTGCCAGCTTCGCCTGCAGCGACGAGGTGACCGCGGAGTCGTCCGCGCCGTTCACCTGGATGTTCTCCGTGTTCGGGAAGGTGTTCTTGACACCTGCGCAGCGGTCCTCCAGCGCGACCGAACCGGTCTGCTGGATCACGCACAGGATCTTCGTGGCGCCACCTTCCTTGGCCCGCGTGCCTGCCTGCTGACCGGCGAGGTACTCGTCGGAGGCGAAGTGGGCGATCGAGCCGGCCTTGACGAAGAAATCGTTGCCGGAGTTGAACGAGTCGACCGGGATGCCGGCGGCAACAGCCTTCTTGACCGTCGGAATCAGCGCGTCCGGCGTCACCAGCGTGGTGGCGATGCCGTCGACCTTGGAGTCGATGGCGCCCTGGATGAGGACGGCCTGCTTGGTGGCGTCCGGGTCAGCTGAGTACTTCAGGGTCGAGCCGGTGTCCTTCGCTGCCTGCTGGGCGCCTGCGCGGATGCGGTCCCAGAATGTGTCACCCGGGGTTTCGTGGGTGATCATGGCGAAGGTGTAACCGCTGTTCCCGCCGCCGCCTCCGGTATCCCCAGACCCGGAGCTCTGCGGGGCGCCGCCGCCGCTGCAGGCGGTGGCGACCAGGACCGCCCCCAGGGCGGTCGCGGCGATCGCCGCACGCTTGATGTGGACCATCTTCATTGAGTGAACCCTTTCGACGTTGCGGCGGTCTGCCGACTTTGTTAGGACATAATTACACATCGGTATGTCGCTGTCACCAGTTGACGGCGATGTATTTGCTCTCGGTGAAGGCGAGGAGTCCTTCGACCCCGCCTTCGCGGCCGAGACCGCTTTCCTTGACGCCGCCGAAGGGTGCGGCGGGGTCGGAGACGAGGCCACGGTTGAGACCGACCATGCCGGCCTCGATCCGCTCGCTCACTCGCAGGCCGCGGGCGAGGTCACCGGTGTAGACGTAGGAGACCAGGCCGTATTCGGTGTTGTTTGCCAGCGCAATAGCCTCTTCTTCGGTGTCGAAGGTGACGATCGGGGCAACCGGGCCGAAGATCTCCGTCTGCAGGATCGCGGCATCGGCGGCCACGCCGCTCAGCACGGTCGGCGGATAGAAGTAGCCCGCTCCGGTCGGAACCGTACCGCCGGCCCTGAGCTCGGCTCCGGTGCTGAGCGCCTGGCCGACCAGTGCGGCGACCTTGTCGCGTGTCTTGGCGTTCACCAAGGGGCCGAGGGTGGTGCCCTCGACGTATCCGGGGCCCATGGTCAGGCCATTCATCGCCTCGGTGAGCCGATTGGCGAACTCGTCCGCAATGCCGGCTTGGACGAAGAACCTATTGGCCGCCGTGCACGCCTCGCCACCGTTACGCATCTTGGCGATCATCGCGCCGTCGATGACGGCGTCCAGATCTGCGTCGTCGAAGACGACGAAGGGAGCGTTGCCTCCAAGCTCCATCGACGCGTTGACGATGTGATCGTTGGCCTGGTTCAGCAGGACCCGACCGACCTCGGTAGATCCGGTGAACGACAGCTTCCGCACCCGCGGGTCGGCGAGCATGGCCGTGACCACCGCGCCGGACCGCTGGGAGGGGAGCACGTTCACCACGCCGGCCGGTAGGCCGGCTTCTTCCATCAGCGCGGCGATGGCGAGCGCGGTGAGCGGAGTCTCGCTCGCCGGCTTGAGTACGGTCGTACAGCCGGCAGCCAGCGCCGGTGCGATCTTGCGGGCCGCCATTGCAGCCGGGAAGTTCCACGGCGTGATCAATACGGCGATCCCGACCGGCTGATGCAGCACGATGATCTTGTTCGTGCCGCTCGGCGCGACCTGGATGTCGCCGCGGATCCGGACCGCTTCCTCGGCGTACCAGCGGAAGAACTCCGCCGAGTACAGCACCTCACCACGTGCGTCGGGCAGCGCCTTGCCGTTCTCCGCGCTGATCAACAGGGCGAGATCGTCGGCCCGGTCGACCATCAGCTGGTAGGTCCGTTGCAGGATCTCCGACCGCTTCCGCGGCGCGGTCGCCGCCCACGCCGACGCGGCTCGATGGGCGGCGTCGACACAGGACAACGCGTCCTCGGGCGTGCCACTGGCCACCGCCGCAAGCGGATCGCCGGTCGCCGGGTCGATCACGTCGAAGGTGGACCCGTCGGCGGAGTCGCGGCGGTCTCCACCGATGATCAGCTGGGTCGGCACCCGGCTGACAACCGCACTGACGTGCGAAGGTGCCGCAGTAGCCGCGCTCACAGGTACAGCCTCTGGTTTGCGACCTCGGCCTCGTACTCGGTGCGGGCCTGCAGGGTGCTGTCCAGCTCGGAGACTTCCGGGACCGGGACGTCCCACCAGGCGCCGGATCCGCCGAAGCGGCCCTTGGCGTCGACCTTGACGTAGATCACCACGGTGTTGTCGATGCCGGCCGCCTCAGCGAGCGCTTTCTGCAGCTCCTCGGCGGTGGTCGCGGTGAGCACGTCGGCTCCGTAGCTGGCTGCGTTTGCCGGCAGGTCGATGCCGACCCGGTCGTCGGAGAACTGGCCGTCGTCGCCGCGGTAGTTGAACCGGCAGGCGAAGCCCTGTGAGCCGCGGGTCTCTGACAAGGCGCCGATCGAGCCGTACCCGTAGTTGTCGACCAGCAGCACCGTGATCTTCAGACCCTCCTGGACCGCGGTCATGATCTCCTGGCTGGACAGCAGGAATGTGCCGTCGCCGATGAAGCAGTAGACGTCCCGGCTCGGGTCGGCCATCTTGGCGCCGACCGCGCCGCCCACCTCGTAACCCATGCACGAGTTGCCGTACTCCAGGTCGTACGCCTTCGGGTCGCTGGGCCGCCACAGCCGGTGCAGGTCGCCCGGCATGGAGCCGGCGGCGTTGACCACGACGTGGTTGTCGCCAGCCGCGGCGTTGACGATGCCGATCGCCTCAGCCTGCGACAGCGTCGGGCCGTTCTGGACCTCGATGATCCGGTCGACCTCGGTGCGCCAGCCGTCAGCGGCCTGCTCGACCTCCGTCCGGTACTCGGCACTCACCGTGTAGTCCGCGAGCAGCTCGTCGAGCTCGGTGATCGACTCCCTGGCATCGCCGACCAGACCGAGGGCAGACTCCTTGTACGCGTCGAGCTCGGTGACATTGAGGTTGACGAACTGCACGTCGGGGTTGGTGAACATGGTGTTCGAAGCGGTCGTGAAGTCGGTGTAGCGGGTGCCGATGCCGATGATCACGTCGGCATCGTTGGCCAGCTTGTTGGCGAACACCGATCCGGAGGCGCCGAGTGCGTTGACCATCTGCGGGTGGTTGAAGTCCAGGCTGGCCTTGCCTGCCTGGGTGACGCCGACCGGGATGCCGGTCCGCGACACGAACTCGGCAAGCTCGGCCGTCGCGGAGGAGTAGATCACCCCGCCGCCGGCGATGATCACCGGCCGCTTGGCGCTGCCGATGATCTGGGCGGCGCGACGCACGGCGCCGCGGTCGGCGCGGGCACGCGGGACGTACCAGGTGCGCGACCGGAACAGCAGCTCGGGGAAGTCCCAGGCTTCGGCCTGGACGTCCTGCGGCAGGCTGATCGTCGCTGCGCCGGTGTCGGCCGGGCTGGTCAGAGTCCGCATCGCCTCGAGCAGTGCGGTCGGCAGCTGCTCGGGCCGGTTGATCCGGTCCCAGTACTTCGAGACGGCCTTGAACGAGTCGCTGGCCGAGTAGTCCCAGGAGAAGTTCGACTCCAGCTGCTGCAGCACCGGACCGGTGCGGCGGCTGGCGAAGATGTCGCTGGGCAGGCACAGCACCGGCAGCCGGTTCACGGTGGCGGTGGCTGCCCCGGTGACCATGTTGGTCGCGCCCGGGCCGATTGACGTGGTGACCGCCATCGCACCGAGCCGGTTCTTCATCTTGGCGTAGCCGGTCGCGATGTGGACCATGCCCTGCTCGTTGCGACCCTGATAGAGCCGGAAGTCCTTCCGGTACTGCAGGAGCGCCTGGCCGATGCCGGCCACGTTGCCGTGGCCGAAGATGCCCAGTGCACCGCCGAAGAACGGTTGCACCACGTCGTCGCGCTCAACCTGCTGCGCGGCGAGGAAGCGGACGACGGCCTGTCCCACGGTGAGGCGGACGGTGGTGTTTGACACGGGTGTTCCTTCCACGTCGAAGGTCGGTGACCCTCAGGTCACTGCGGCCTCAGGTCAGTTCGGGTAGCGGGGGATGAAGGGGAGTCGTGCGTCGATGCCCAATTCTGGCCAAGCGTCCTGGGTGGACTTCAGGCACGGGTCCTGCAGCGCCTGCAAGGTCCGCTTCGGCGCCGGGCCGGCCAGCACGTTGAGGTAGTACAGGTCGTGACCGTGGGCCGCTGCGGTGGTGTGGTAGCCCCACGGGATCAGCAGCAGATCCCCGTCACGGACGGTCTCGACCAGGTCGAACTCCCGCTCGGGGGAATACACCCGCTGGACCGCCCAACCGTTCTCCGGGTCCCGGAGCCGGTAGTAGTAGGTCTCTTCGAGCTCTGACTCGCCATCGCGGTCGTGTTCGTGCTTGTGGGGCGGGTAGCTCGACCAGTTGCCCCCCGGGGTCCAGACCTCGATCACGTGCAGCCGGTCCGCCGGGAAGTCCGGCAGCATCAGGCTGTTCACCTGGCGGGAGGCGTTGCCTCCGCCGCGGAGCTCGAGGTTCGTGTCGTCGGGGGTCACCAGCACCGGCTCGTACCGGGTCGTCGCCGGCGCGGCGGCGATCGCGATCTCGAGGTCGGTCGCGGCGCTCAGCGTGGCCTCGGTGTCCAGCGGAAGGTACAGGCACCAGCCCAGTCCCTCGAAGACGGTCTGCCGACCGCCGAGCTGCCACCTCTGGTCGCCTGCGGTGACCTCGGCG
The DNA here is from genome assembly GCA_963797165.1 of uncultured Actinomycetota bacterium. Taxonomy (GTDB): domain Bacteria; phylum Actinomycetota; class Actinomycetes; order Propionibacteriales; family Propionibacteriaceae; genus Microlunatus. Next base: position 1,560,137 of record CAWCOM010000001.1, on the reverse strand, counting down.
GACCCAGATAGGGGCACCAGTGCACGTTCCTGGCCGTCGGCGGGCAGCGAGATCGTCTCACCGGCCGCCAACGTCTCGACGGCGAACGACACGTACGTCCAACCTGCGTCGGACGGCGACACCGGGTCCCATCCCTTGGCCAGGATCGTGGGGGTGCTCATCAGATCAGCTCCGTTTCCCGAACCGGCCCGGGTCGATTCGCGTCGTTTGCGAACCAACTCCAGACCCTGTCCGCCGAAATATGTAGGCGTCTACTCCGTGCCGAAATCTATCGCTTTGCAGACGATCTGTCCACTTGACGATAGAAACTATTTTGGCCAATGAATCCGCGCCCTTGGACCAGACAGCTAGGACGATGATCTCCAGCGCGAGTCCGGCGACCGTTCTTCGCCGACGCCTACCGGCTGGAACTCCAGCCTGGGTTGACGCCATCGGCGGCAACCTCCCGGCTCCACTGGCCACCGCAGCGGATGGTCTCCAGGCGACCGCGGTCGCGGAGGCTCTGATCACCTCGATGCGCTCAGGGGGGCGCACCGTCGGCGTCGAGCCGTCGAAGCCGCCCGATCCTGGAGCACGACCAAGCGCCGATCACGTCAGGTTGCGTGATCGGCGCTTGGGGGGGTCGTCGGATCCGGTCGCCCGGTCAACCGGTCAGCCGGTCACCCGACGCAGTCCGGCGGGCAGGCTGTCGAAGGCACTCAGCGGCAATCCGTCATCGGGCAGCTTGACAGCGAGCACCGGCACCGGGCTCTCGAGCAGCAGGCGCTGGCTCAGGCTTCCGAGGATCGCCTTGCCGACCGGGGTTCGGCGCTTGACGCCGATGACGAGGCGAGTCGCCTTGTGGGCGGCGATCTCGTCGAACACCGCTTCGGCCGCCTCCTCCTTGTCCTTGCCCTGGCGGTCCACGACTGTCACCGTGACTCCGTCGGCATCGAGATCGCTCGCTTTGAGCTCGATGCTGCCGAGGTTGACGGCGACGAGGTCGACGCCGAGGTGCCTGGCTTCGACGACGGCCTCGACAAGCGCCTGGCGGCCTTCTTTACTATCGGTGACGGCAGCGACGATGGTCATGGTTGTCTCCTCACCATGGTTGTTGTTGAGATGGGCAGCATTCCTCGAATATCCACGATGATCACTTGCGGTCGTAGAGGACGCCTGCGAACGGGAGACGGCGAGGCAGAGTCTTGTAGATCTCACCGGTCATGAGATCCTCTTCCAGCGCCTCCAGCGATCGGTTGCGGGTCTCGGGAACCTCGTGCCACAGGAACCCGAGCATGATGACCCCGATACCCGCGAACAGGAAGAACGTGCCCATCCCGAGCGCGCCCAGCAGGGTCGGCACGAACAGGGCGAGAAGCCCGTTGATGAACCAGCCGAAGAACACGGAGATGCCGATCGCAAGGCCGCGGACCGCCAGCGGGAAGATCTCCGCCAGCCACACCCAGACAGCGATGTTGAGGAAGGACTGCATCGACAGCACGAACAAGGTGACCAGGCCGGCGACCACGTACGGACGGATGGGGTTGCCCGCCGGGATGACCAGTCCGGCGACACCCACCAGGCAGTGGCAGATCGTCGTGAGGGTCAGGCCGATGAAGAACGTCTTGCGCCGGTCGAGCCGGTCCATGTTGCGGAGCGCGATGACTCCGCCGACGACTGCGGCCAGGCCGAAGACGGTTGCGGCGGTCAAGGCCTGTGTCTCGTTGAACCCTGATTCCTCCAGCACCCGCGGCCCGTAGTACATGATCGTGTTGATGCCGGTGAGCTGCTGCGTCACCGCGACACCGATCCCGACCAGCACGATGCGGCGCAGCCAGCTGGTGCGGAAGACGTCCTTGAGGCCGAGCTGATCGCCATCGGCCTTCTCCTCTTCGGCGACATTCTCCACCTGGGCGAACTCGGCGAGAGCACGATCTTCGGAGCGCACCGTTTTCAGCACGGCAAGGGCTTCCTGGTCGCGTCCCTTCTCGATCAGCCAGCGTGGGGACTCCGGCATCCGGAGCATGCCGATGAACAGTGCGACAGCCGGCAGGGCGCACACGGCGAACATGACGCGCCACAGGCCTTCGACATGGCCCAGTGTGGCGTTGAGGATCGCATTGACCGTGAATGCCGCGAACTGACCGACGACGATCGCCATCTCATTGCGGCCGGTGATCGAACCGCGGATCTCGAACGGGGCGAGCTCGGCCAAGTAGACCGGCACGACCGTCGAGGCGCCGCCGACGGCGAGCCCGAGGACGACACGCCCAGTCACCACGACCGGGAAGCCGGGTGCGAAGACGACCAACAGCACGCCGAAGAAGAACATCACGGCAAGGATGAGGATCGTCTTCCTTCGACCGATCGCGTCCGAGATCCGGCCACCGAGGAGGGCCCCGACCGCGGCGGCGAACACCAGCGAGCTGATCACGATGCCCGTCTGGATCAGCGACAGCCCGAGCTCCTCCGACATCGGGCCCTCGGCGCCGCTGGATACGCCGGTGTCGTAGCCGAACAGCAGGCCGCCGAAACAGGCGACGATCGAGATGAGGCCGATTCGTTTGCGGTGCGGGCCCGGAGTCAGGGGCGGAAGCTCGGCCTCGGCGGTCGACGCGCCGTGCGCGCTCACGAGTGGACTCCTATGCGGGGGGCGGTCTTCATCGACCCTTCCTTTCCTTGTGTTCCAGGTACAGCTCTAGCGCGGCAACTGTGCGGCGCACTCCTCGTACGCCTGTCGGGTGCTGTCTCGCTCGATCCCGTCGGGAACGATGGACCGGTTCAATGGCGCAGATGGCGTGGCGCCGGACGGAGTGATCGAGTTCCAGATCGTCGAACGCTTCACTCGGCCATTCCACCCTTACTCAAATTATCGCGTAACGGACATCTGATCCATTAGGTGATTGTTGGGTTGACGAAGAAAATACTGCATCTCGGACGTCCTGTCCAATCTCTGCTGTCTTGGGGGCGCCACGTCAGATCATCTGCGGCGAGTTCTCGGGCGCGGACGAAGTGGCCCTCGGGGGCTGCCCGCCCTGTCCACGTGACGACGAGATGTACTCTCGAGACGTCCAGCGGCACGCCACAGTGTGACCGCGGTGACCACGCAAACCTTCTGATCAATCGCATCCACCAGGACCGCGCCAATTGGCCTTCAGCTCAGCACGGTGCACGAACGTATCGGCCGACCTCGACGGCACAGCCGCCGCGTGCACGTCGTCCTCGACTCGCGCACTCGGCCCTCGACGGCAGACCGCTGATCGATGAGGGCCGCGGTGTGGCGCGGCCCGAATCGGATCGCCATCGAGGAACGCGCCGAGCCGCTGCTCGAGCCGGGCGGTGCGCTGATCCGGGTCGAGCTGACCGGGCTGTGCGGGACTGACTTGGCGATCTTCGCCGGCCACCACGAGCGGGCCGCAGCGCCGCTGGTCATGGGTCACGAAATGGTTGGCATCGTCGAGGCCGTGGACGGCGTCGGCCCACCGCCGGGCACCCGAGTCGCCGTCAATCCCCTGCTCCCCTGTGAGCAGTGCTGGCCGTGCCGCAACGGACTGACGCACGCCTGTCGTCAGCTCCGGTTGCTGGGTATCGATCGCGACGGGTCCCTTGCGGAGCTCGTAGCCGTCCCGGCTGCCGCGCTGGTGGCGATGGGTCGCGACACTCCGGCCCGGTCAGCGGTCCTGGTCGAACCACTTGCCGTGGCGATCCGCGCCGTGCGCCGAGCGCAGGTCCAACCGGGCGACGCCGTCATGATCTTCGGAGCCGGACCGATCGGCATCTTGACCGGCCTGGTTGCGCAAGCGGCCGGCGCTGATCCGATCATGGTAGTGGAACCGAACCTCGATCGCCGAGCCGTCGCCCAGGAGGCCGGCCTCATCGGTGTCGAAGGATCGGCACGCGACGTCCGCGATGCCGTCCTCCACCTCACCGCCGGTATCGGTGCCGATGTCACATTCGACACTGCCGGGCACCCTGCGGTGCCTCCCTTGCTGACCGCAGTGACGCGAGAGCACGGCACCATCGTCATCGCCGGCCTTCATCATCAACCGGCGGCGCTTGATCTCCACGCCCTCGTTTTCGCCGAGCAGCGACTGATCGGCAGCCGCGTCTACAGTCAAGAGGACTTCACGGCGGCGGTGGCAGCTGTCGAATCCGATCTACCCAGCACGAGACGGCTGCCGGTTCGTATCTTGCCGCTTGCGGAAGCCTCGCAGGCCCTCACTTATGCATCCTCACAACCAGCAGTCGTCAAGGTCATGATCGCGAGCACGGAGGGTGCCGCCTGATAGTTCGTCGTCGATGATCAGCCAGGTGACCGGCAGGCTGGATTGCCTCGCGACGGCAAGCTCGGCTATCCGGTACTGGGAACCCCCGTCGTCGTTCACCGCCAGCACCCCCTTGCCGGCCTACGGGACGAACCTCACGATCCAGGCCAGCTGGGATCGCCGCGGAGCACCCGGGCATGCGGCTCGGCCCCTGAGTGGTCCCGGGGCTGTCGACATCGAGCACAAGGGGGCGTCCGTCGCCGCCTATTGTCGTGGTATGGCGTGTATCGCAACGACCGCGCGACCAGCCGGAGACCCGATGTGAGGCGGAACCTGTTCTCGGCGGCGACCTGCCTGCTCGCGGCCGTCGTCATCGGGCTGATCACGTGGCCGACCTCGTCAGTCGCCGGGGCGATCGCGATGGTGGCCGGATTGGCCGCGAGCGGCGGTCTGACGGTAGCGACCCTGCGCCGGGAACCGCACACACCTTGGTCCCTGGCAAGCGCTCAGGTGTCTGACCGGCGGGCCGTGATCTTCTGGAAGCCCACCTGCACATATTGCACCAGATTGCGCCGGACCCTACGCGACGACAGCGGCATCGTCTGGGTCAATGTGTGGGTCGACCAGGAGGCCAACCGCGAGGTCCGTCGGCACAATGGCGGCGACGAGTACACCCCGACCGCGCTCGTCGGAGCATGCGTTCTTCGCAATCCGACGGCAGCGGACGTGCGCTCGACTCTGAGGGCCTGAAGGCAATTAGCAGCCGGTCCTCAGATGGTTCGACTCCTTGTGGATGTAGTTGCCGCTGACGGTCCGGGCCGAGACGTAGGTCCGGTAGGTGTAGGTACCGGTACCCGTGCAGTTGTACACGACGCTCCGGGGAGCAGTCGTATTCACCGACACCAGGGTTTCCCACCCCCACCAGCGACTCCGCTGCAGCATGACCGTGACGCGCCCGCAGTTCGGGGTGCTGCCCGATCCCTTGATGTAGTGGCCATCCTTGATCGTGTAGCCGACATCCACTCGTGGACATGTCGCTGCAGCCGCCGGAGCGGCGCCGATGAAGGTGGTTGGTACTGCGACCAGAGCGATCAGCGCCGACGCGACGCCACCTCGTGTCAACCATCTGCGTACAGTCATCTTCGATCCTTTCGTCGTGGACGGGTGCGGCGTGCGAGGTAACGCACCCGGTGTCGTGTGCGGCCGGGTCAAACGCCACTGGTCAAGCAGGAAGCGTTCAGTTGAGAACAACGACCCAGGGTCGGTTTGTCGGCTCAGCAGGATCCGATTCGGTCGTACGCGACCCAGAGCTGCCCACGATCGTTCACGTTGACGTTGTAGGTGCGTTGTGCGAGGTGGAAGTCGCCGTTGTCATAACGCCACGTCGCGTTGAAGAACGGGCCCCACACGTAGTGTCCGACCGCGAGACCGTACTCGGTGTCACCGGAGTTGTAGATCGGTACCCCGACGGTGGTGAAGATCGCCTCGTCACCGGCGTGATAGCTCCCGCCACCCCAGCTCGATGCCCAGCAGGCAGCGCCACCGGAGCTGCGATAGAGAACAAGATTCCCGTCCTGCTGCATTACCAGGACGTACTTGCCGTTGGGGCTCTTGATGCAGTGCCCCGGCGTCAAAACACTGCTGAAGGACGAGCCGACGCTGGTGCAGCGCACCGCGGCGGAGGCCGTGGTCGGGACGATCAGGGTCAGCATGATGAGCGCAGCGACCGCGATGGTCGCCGCGAAGATCCTCTTGATCATGTGCATGGCGAGCTTCTTCTTCCTCTGTGGAGCGGAAATGGTGCGCGGACCCGGACGGTAGTCAGCAGAAATGATTGTTGGTCAGCCGCGCGTAGCCGACCCACACCTCGCCCTTGGAGTTGATGTTGACGTTGGACCCGCCGGAGTGACTGACGTAGGAGATCTTGATCGTGCCGTCGCGTCCTCTGACGTCCATCGATGCTGTCGACGACGGCCATGCCCGCCAGAAGGTCACGTAGTTGCCGGGTTGGCCGTAGGTGTGGCTGTCGAAACAGGGTTTTGCGTTGCTCAGCCGATATTCGACGAGGTTGCCGTCGGATTGCATGACCAGTCGGAATCCGGCGTTCTGAATGTACTGGCCCGACGTCAGATGGTCGGAGAAGCTCGTACCTCGGTTCACCGAGCCCGGCACTGCAGGCGCGGCATTCGCGGGCGAACCGGCCAGCACGGCCGTGACAAGTGTTGCCCCGGCGACTGACGCCAAGACCGACTTCTTGATCATCTTGCTCCTTGATGGTGATGGCACAGATCTGATGCCGGTGGAGGTGAACGGCTTGTCCGCGGCTGATCTGGCAGCGGGTTCCCGACGACGGTTCTTCTCGTGGGCCCACTCTCAGTGAGATCACCGGAACGGGTCAACGGCGTGTTCGATGATTCTCTAACTGCTCGCCGAGCCCGGCTCGAAGCTCGCCACCGCATGTCACGAGAATTCGGCGATTCTCCTGACACTCGCCGGAAAGTGGTCCCCTGGCGTGCGAATCTCTTGGCGACCGAGACCAAGGGTGGGACCCGAGATGAGCACACGAACGATCGATGGCGGCGCTGTCCGCATCGACCTCGGTCCGCTCCAGTGTGTCGATCTGCGGGTGGTGGCCCGGCCGTACCTGTCGATCATGGGTTTGATGAAGGAGGTGCTGGCGCACACGCCGCGAGGTCTCCCGTTGGCCCTGTCTCGCCGGATCGACAGTGCGGTGACCACGTCAGGCCACCGGTCGATGCTTCCCTTGGCCGACCCTCGGCGGACGATGGCACCCTCGTGCCTGTATCCGGCCGAAGGGTTGTTGCCGCTGGGGGAGTCGATCGCGGCGCTCAGGGACGCGACGTCTGGCGATGTGGCCGACAGCATCGCTGAGAACCTCGGCGGCGGCCCGCCGGACGGGTGGCAGGAGCCGCTGCGCACGCCAAGGCTCTGGATGGACTCGGTGGCTCGCGGAGCGGCCGAGGTCGCACAGGCTGTCGCTCCCGATTGGAGAAGGGCGCGAGAAGCGATCAGCCGCGAATCCGACCGGGCTCAGCAGTCCTTCGAGAACGGCACCTTCGATCTGTTCGTTGCCTCCTTGAGCCCGCGGCTGGCGTTGTCCGGCAACGTGCTGTCGTTCGACGATCCGCAACCGGAGGACGTGGCACTGGCCGGACGGACGCTCATCCTGGTTCCGATGCTCGCCGGCCCCCGGATGCTCACGTCAGGCTTCGACGACCCCCGATTCGTGAAGATCGGTTACCCGATCCCAGGCTTCTTCCACGCGCCGAACGAAACCGCTGGGTCCTGCTTCGACGCGCTGCTCGGGAAGGTGAGGGCGACCCTGATGCTGTGCGTCGGGCAGCCGCGCACCGTGGGCGACCTGGCGCTGATGCTCACGCTGTCACCCGCCGCTGTCACCTTCCAGTGCGACAAGCTCGCCGCGAGCGGCCTGATCCTGCGCGAGCGCGTCGGTCAGCATGTCTGGATCTCCCGAAGCTCACGCGGGGAGGAGCTGATCGAGCTGATGAGCCGTCCGGCTCAGTCCACGGACACCTGATTGCTCTCAGAGCAAAATTGCACACAGGGCAAGTTCGTCTACGCCTATCACCATGATCGAGAGCGTGAGCCGGCGCGAGCTGAACCGGGAGCGGACCCGCTCCGACCTCCTCGACACGGTCCTCACACTGAGCCATGAGCCCGCCAGACCCTGAGCCCGCCAGCCCTGAGCCCGCCATCCCCGAGTCCGCCATCCCCGAGTCCCACAGCCCTGGGCCCGCCAGCCCCGAGCTCGCAAGTCCGAGCTCGCCACCCGGGTTCGGCGGCACGGTCGCGATCAGCTCGGAATTGTCTGCGCTGATCCCTAGGCTTGCGGTGAGCTTCGAGGAAGGCACAGCGGTGGATTACGAGTCGATCGACGTACTGCGGCAGCGGCACGCGGCCTGGCGGTTGCTGCGGGCCGGCAACGCCACGTTGATCCTCTCTTTCCTCGGTGGCTTCTTCGTCGAAGGCAACCGGGGTGCGTGCTCGGGGAGCGACGTCGCTGCGGCGCTGGACGAGCAGATCTTCGCCTTGAACGTCGCGGTGCCCGCCGAGAGCGGGGAGGTGCGATTCCCCAAGGAGCCGCGTGCGTACCTGGAGGACTGGTCTGCCTCCGAGGCGGGATACCTGCGACGGTTCTATCCGCCCGGCGACGACGAAGTGCACTACGAGGTCACGCCCTCTTTCGAGAAGGCCTACGCCTGGGTGGTGTCCCTGGAGGGCCGATCGTTCGTCGGGACCGAGTCCAGGTTGCACACCGTGGTCGAGTTGCTTCGGCAGATCGTCCGCGGCACCGAGGCCGATCCCGACCTCCGTCTGGCTGATTTGCGGCACCGGCGCGATCAGCTCGACGCCGAGATCGCCGCGGTGGAGGCCGGCCAGGTGTCGGTGCTCGATTCAACCGGTGTGCGCGACCGTTACCAGCAGTTCTCGGCCACTGCGCGTGAGCTGCTGGCGGACTTCCGTGAGGTCGAGGAGAACTTCAGAAGGCTGGACCGATCGGCGCGGGAGAAGATCGCGTCCTGGGATGGATCCAAGGGTGATCTGCTCGCTCGAGCTGGTCGGCAGTCGTTCCGAGATCGCCGGCTCGGACCAGGGCCGCAGCTTTCAGGCGTTTTATGAGTTCTTGCTGTCCGAAGCGCGCCAGGAGGAGCTCGGCGACCTGCTGAGGCGGGTCGCGGCGCTGGACACGGTCGAGACCGATCGGCGCATGCGAGGTATCCACCACGACTGGTCCGAGGCGGCCGAGCGAGCTCAGCGCACGGTCCGGCAGATCTCGGAGCAGCTGCGCCGGTTCCTGGACGACCAGGTCTGGCTGGAGAATCGCCGGGTGCTGGATCTCGTGCGCGCCGTCGAGAGCGCCGCGCTCGAGGTTCGCGCCGATCCTCCGTCGCTCGGGCTCGAGGTGGACGAGCCTGGATTGGAGATCGTGCTGCCGTTCGAGCGCCCGCTGTACCAGCCCCAGGCGACGGTCGCCGTGGAAAGCTGTGATCCCGCCGATGAACGAGGAAGTGGACACCGACCTGCTCTTCGCGCAGACCTTCATCGATCAGGCGCGCCTGGTCGACAACATCCGCGCCGTGCTGCCGAAGCGTTCCTCTGCGCTGCTGTCCGACATCGTGATGATGTATCCCATCGAGCAGGGCGCGGCCGAGATCGTCGGCTACCTCGCACTGAGCGGTGACGACGTCATCGTCGAGATGGACGAGGGTGACGAGACGTTGCTGGAGTATGCCGATCCGTGGGACCCAGACACGATCAGACGAGCACGGCTCCCGAAGGTGACGGTGAGACGCCGATGACCGATGAGCATGCGGTCGCTCGCGCCATCATCCGGCTGATGCAGGGAGTGGTCTATCGCGAGTCCGACGAGGACACCTGGGCTGACGTTGGAACGTGCGGGGTGCGGGTGTCCGCGACCACTTCGCGACGATCGGCGTCGACGTGGTCGTCGATGACGCCGAGGGCTACGCCTACCTGCGCTCCCGCCCCGACGTGGACGGTGAGGAGGTGCTCCCGCGTCTCGTCCGGCGCAGGGCGCTGACCTACAACGTCAGTCTGCTGCTGGTGTTGCTCCGCAAGCGACTCGTCGAGTTCGAGACGTCCGGCAGCGAGGGCCGACTGGTGCTGACGACCGAGCAGATCGTGGAGATGCTGCGGATGTTCCAGGCGGACTCCACCAACGAGGCGCGCGTCGTGGACCAGGCCGAGCGGACGATCGCCAAGGCTGCCGAGCTCGGATTCTTGAGGCCGCTGCGCAGTCAGGCCGGCCACTGGGAGATCCGGCGAATCCTGAAGGCTTACGTCGACGCCCAGACACTGTCGGACTTCGCGGCGAAACTCCAGGAGTACGCGGGAGCGGTGACCGCAGATGAGTGACGGACTGTTCTCCGCGGTGGAGCTCGGCAGCGTCGGCCGGGCCGGCTACCGGCTACAGCATCTCGAAGTGTTCAACTGGGGGACCTTCGACGGTCGGGTCTGGCGACTCATCCCCGGCGCCGAGACCGCGCTGCTCACCGGCGACATCGGCTCGGGCAAGTCGACTCTGGTCGACGCGCTCACCACGCTGCTGATGCCGGCCCACAAGATCGCCTACAACAAGGCGGCCGGCGCCGACGCTCAGGGAACGCACGCTGCGCTCGTACGTCGAAGGGCACTACAAGTCCGAGCGGATCGAGGCCACCGGTCGCTCCCGTGCCGATCGGGCTGCGATCGGGAACCCGGAAGTACTCCGTGATCCTCGGGGTCTTCGTCAACGACGGTTACGACGAGACCGTCACGCTCGCTCAGGTCTTCCAGCAGCGAGAGAGCGCTGGGCAGCCGTACCGCTTCTTCGTCACCGCGACCAAGGCACTGTCGATCGGCACCGACTTCGCCGACTTCGGGTCCGATCTGCGCGACCTGCGTCGGCGGCTGCGGGCCGCCGGCGCGACGGTCTTCGACGAGTTCCCGAAGTACGCCACTGCGCTCCGCCGCCTGCTCGGGATCCGCTCCGAGCAGGCGCTCGAGCTGTTCCACCAGACGGTCTCGATGAAGTCCGTCGGCAACCTCAACGACTTCGTCCGCGACCACATGCTCGAGCCGAGCGACGCGACCGATCGCGTGCGCGACATCATCGCCCACTTCGAGGACCTGACCAAGGCGCACGATGCCGTGAAGCGGGCACGCGAACAGCTCGAAGCGCTCGATCCGCTGGTGAGCACCGCCGAGAAGTACGACGCGGCGCTGGTCGAGCGCGATCAGCTGGAGCGATGAGCGCGCCGCGGTCCGGCTGTTCATCGCCGAGCTCCGATCCGGCCTGCTCGCCGAGGAGATCGCGACGCAAGGAGGCCGATGGGCGGCGATCTGTTGCATCGAGCAGGACGAGGCGAAGACGCGTCATCAGGAGCTGGCGGGGCAGCGAGACGCGCTGATCGAGGAGCGGGCCACGGCCGGCGGCGACCGCATCGGCGAGCTGGAGCGGCTGGCCCGCGAGGCACACGCTCCAGGCCGAGAAGCGACGCGTCGCGCGGACTCGCTTCGACGCGGCAGTCGCGGACGCAGAGATCGACCCGATCACCGGCGGAGAGGGGTTCGCGGCGCTGACCGCGCGTGTTGCCGAGCAGCGCCCCCGGCTGGCCGAGGAGAAGCGTGCGCTGGACGCGGCCGTGGCCGAGTCCATCGGCCGGGAGAAGGAACTCGACTCGAAGATCGAAGCGATCAGCGAGGAGCTGACGAGCCTGGAGGAGCGCACCAGCAATCTTCCGGTCGAGCAGGTCGCAGCTGCGGGCGCAGCTGTGCGGCGATCTCGGTCTGACTCCGGAGGAGCTGCCCTATGCCGGTGAGCTTCTCGACGTCACCGCCGAGCACGCCGAGTGGCGTGGCGCGGCCGAGCGGGTGCTGCGCGGGTTCGCGCTCTCGCTTCTGGTGCCGCAGCGAGCACTACGACGCGGTCACCCAGTGGGTGAACGGTCGCCGGCTCATCTATCGCGGCCGCGATGGGAGGCCGATCGGCGCCAAGCTGGTGTACGAGCGCGTGTCGGTCCGGCGGATTCCGCTCCAGCGCCAGGATCAGGGCGGACTCTTGCTCGCCGACTGTCTCGAGGTCGAAGGATGGACCGTTCCGGGAGTACCTGCTGGCAGAGCTCATCAGGCGGGCCGACTTCCGGTGCGCACGGACGCTGGCCGAGTTCCGCTCCGAGACGTCGCGCCGTCACCCGAGAGGGCCAGGTTCGCTCCGGCGAGCGGCACGAGAAGGACGACCGGCACCGCGTGGACGACCCACGGCGCTGGGTCCTGGGCTGGGCCAACGAGCGCAAGATCGCCGCGCTGCGGGCCGAGCTCGCCGAGCTGGACCGCGAGCGCCTGCTGGTCAGCGCGGAGCTTGCGGAGCTCACCGGTCGCCGCGACTCGGTGCAGTGGCGTCGCGAGGCGCTCGCCCGGCTCGACGGTTTCCAGTCCTGGTCAGATCTCGACGTCGCCGAGGCGGAGTCACGCGCCGAGGGGTACGACGCCGAGCGCGCCCGGCTGGAGGCCGGTTCCTCCCGACTGGAGGAGATCACCCGCGCCCTGGCCCGCAACGCAGAGCTCGCCGCAGCGACCGACCTGATCGTGGAGGACCTCACCGGCAGGCTGGCCACGACGGCGGCCACGGTCAGGCAAGCGAGGCAGGACAAGGCTCGCGACGACGACTACGTCAGGTCCCAACCGGATCAGGAGCTGACCGTCGCACGAGCGTCCTACGGTCCGCTCGCTGCGCGGCTCGGCAGCTCGCGGCCGGGGCGCTCCGCCGACTGCGGCCAAGCCGAGACGGAGCTGTCGGCGGAGCTGCACAGGCGAATCGAACGCCTCACCAGGGAGCTCGGCGGATACGGGCAGAGTCTCGGCCAGTACATGAGCGAGGTGCTGCGCCGATGGCCGGAGCTGCGCGCGGACATGGACGTCAACGTGGAGTCTCGCGGCGATTTCGTCGCCCTGCGCGAGCGGGTCGCGACCGACGACCTGCCACGCTTCGAGAGCGAGTTCAAGGACCAGCTCAACAAGAACGCGATCCAGGAGCTTGCCGGATTCAACAACTGGCTCAACCGAGCAGGCATCAGCCATCGACGAACGGGTTTCCCGGATCAACGAGGCGCTCGGAGCCGTGCCATACAACCCCGGCCGCTACATCCGTCTGGAGAAGGAACCCACCAACAACTCCGACGTGGCGCTGTTCCGCGCCGACCTGCGCAGTCTCACCAATGACAGCCTGGTGGTCGACGGCGACCAGTACTCCGAGCAGCGCTTCCTGGACGTGAAGCGGATCATCGAGCGCTTCCGGGGCCGCGACGGTTACGCCGAGTCGGACAAATCATGGACCCGGCGCGTCACCGACGTACGCAACTGGTTCGTGTTCTCCGCTTCCGAGCGCGACATCGAGACCGACGCCGAGTGGGAGCACTACAGCGACTCCGACGGCAAGTCCGGCGGGCAGAAGGAGAAGCTCGCCTACACGATCCTGGCCGCATCGCTGGCCTACCAGTTCGGCCTCGAGTGGGGTGTCGCAAGGTCGAAGGACTTCCGCTTCGCCGTGATCGACGAGGCCTTCGGTCGTGGTTCGGACGCCTCGACGCGGTATGCGCTCGAGCTCTTCGCCAAGCTCGGCCTGCAGCTGCTCATCGTCACGCCGCTGCAGAAGGTGCACGTCATCGAGCCGTACGTGAAGGCGATCGGGTTCGTCGACAACCCGACCGGAACCTTCTCCCGGCTGCAGACGATGACGATCGAGGAGTACCGGTCGCGACGGGACGGACATCGTGTGACCGCTGCATGGACAACGCCGGAGGACATCGCCGCCAAGGTTCGGCGCCGATGGGACGACGGCTCGATGCTTCGGGCGTACGCCGACGGCGGTCCGCTCGATTCGATCGAGGTGCCGCTGCGCGGGCCCACCGCGTCGCAGATCGGCGACGGACCTCGGGGCCGTCGCGCGACTGGGTGGCCCGCCTCGACGCCGGCCGCCGCGACGACACTCGCTACACCCTCGAGTGGACCTCGATCGGCGGCCGCCACATCGGCCGCAACCGCGTGCCCTCGCGGGCAGTCGTATCCCGATTCGAACAGGCGTGGGCGTTGCTCGGGGTAGCCCGCGACGTTCGGCGCTTCGACGAGATCCTGGCTCTCGTCGCGCCGCATCCCGCGGTCCGCGCCTGGGTGGTCGGGTATCCGCACCGCGCAGTCGCGCTCCATGCCGAGATGCCGGGGCTGCTGGCTGCGTACCGCTGGCTCGAGGAGCATCGCGGCTCGAATCGGTACCTGCGCGAGATCAGCGCTCCCGGGGTCGACACGAAGTTCGCCGAACGCCACCGCCCGGTGCTGGCAGCGATGCTCGGAGTGCCGACGACGCCGACCGGCTTTCTCTCCGGCCTCGGACTCCGGCTCAAGCCCGAGTTCATCCGTCTGCGAGTCGCAACCTCGCTCGGCCTCCCGGCTCCCCTCAGCGAGTTGTCTGTTCGTACGGATGAGGCGTCGGAACTCGCGATCGCACCGCGTACGGCTGTGGTGATCGAGAACGAGATCACCTATCTGAGTGTGGATGTGCCGGTGGACGGAGTCGTGATCTGGGGCAAGGGCTTCGACGTCGACGCATGTCGGCCGACTGCCCTGGCTGGCAAACGCCGAGATCGTCTACTGGGGCGACATCGACACCCACGGGTTCGCGATTCTCGATCGCCTGCGCGCTTGGCTCCCACAGACTCGCTCCGTGCTGATGGACCGGCGGACGCTGCTCGCCCACCGGCAACGCTGGGGCGCCGAGGAACGGCCGACGACCGCCCGGCTCGGGCGACTCACGCCAGACGAGCAGGATCTCTATCGCGACCTGGTCGCCGACCGACTCGGCCAGCGCCTGCGGCTCGAGCAGGAGCGGATCGACTGGGCCTGGGTGGATGGCTTCGTGTGATCCGTTGACCGCGTAGTTGTCGACGTCGACCGCTGCGGAAACCCGGACGTCCGGCTGGGGTATCTGCCTGCCGAGTCGGGTGGTGGCCGCCGGCTCTGCGGCGCCCCCCGAGGAGCGCGATCATGTCGCGTTGTGTATTCAGCTGCACCGGCGGCCACCGTCGTCGAAGCTCTACCCGGCGACCGCGTAACCGAAACCGCGAGATCTCGACGGTGTCCGAGCCCGAGGAATCTGTGCTGTGCGGCATCCAAGAGACCTGGGTATGGCGAAGGCAACGAGACAGAGGAGTGCCGGCAGCAGGGTGCCGACAGGGGAGTGTCGGCGGAGGGAGAAGTCGATGGGCATGCCCGCCGTGCCGGCCGGCTCGGCGACCGCCGGGAGGAGCGGTCGGTCGCGCCGTCACCTCCTGCTGGCGGGACTGGCCCTCGGGCTGCTGCTCGCCGAGCTCGACGGCACGGTGTTCACCACCGTGTTGCCGACCCTGTCCGGTGAGCTCGACGGATCCCAGCAGCAGCACTGGGTGGCCACGGCGTACGTCCTGGCCGGAGCGGTGACCATGCCGCTGTACGGTCAGCTCTCCGACCTGTTCGGGAGGCGCGGCGTCTTCTCGATCGCTTTGCTGATCTTCCTCGCCGGCTCGTGTCTTGGTGGTCTGGCCTGGAACATGCCGGCACTGATCGCCGCCCGGGCGCTCCAGGGCCTGGGGGGAGGTGGACTGCTGATCCTTCTCCAGGCGGTCGTCGCAGATCTCGTTCCTGCGCGTGAGCGGGCACCCTATCTCAGTGCGATCGGAGCGGTGTTCGTGCTTGCAGCATTGGCCGGACCCGTGGTCGGCGGCTGGCTGAGCGAGGGAATCGGGTGGCGGTGGGCATTCTGGTTGAACCTGCCACTGGGTTCGATCGCGTTGGTCGCCGCCGTCCTGCTCCTGCCGCCCGGTGGCCGAAGGAGAGGATCGATACAGGTCGACCTGCGCGGGACGCTGCTCCTGGCCGTTACCGTTGCGGCCCTCGTGCTGTGTGCCTCCCGCGGGGCGCGCGCAGGCTGGACGTCGCCGTCGGCGATCGGCCTGGCCGCTGTCGCGACGTTGTCGCTGGGGCTGCTTCTCGCCGCCGAACGGGTCGCCGCCGAACCGGTCATCCCGCTCGATCTGTTCGGCCGACGGAATTTCGCGGTGGCCGTGGTGGCCGGTCTGCTGATCGGAGCCGCCGCATTCGGGACGATCAATTATCTCCCGACGTACCTGCAGATGGTCGTCGGACTCGATCCCCTGCGGGCGGGCATTCTGATGCTCGCGCTGATCGCCGGTGTCGGTTCGGCCACGGTCGCCTCCGCTCAGCTGGTTCGACGGTTCGGCCGTTATCGGATGTTCCCGCTCCTGGGTTCGTTGATCTTGGCGCTCGCCCTCACGCTGCTGTCCACTCTCACACTGGGGTCACCTCTGCCTCTGATCGCCGGCTACCTGTTCCTGTTGGGTACGGGGATCGGATGTGGCTGGGAGGTCCTGGTCGTGGTGGTGCAGGACGCCGTGCCTGCCGCCCGGCAGGGCGCCGGAACGGCGGCCAACGGGTTCTTCCGCGAGCTCGGCGTCACGTTCGGCACCGCGGCGATCGGATCGGCCTTCTCGACCCGGCTCGCCGATCTGGTGGCCGAACGGCTTCCCGACCTACCAGATCCCCTCGCAGGACTGACTCCCGAGCGCCTGCAGGGGCTGCCGGAGCCCGTCCGCTCCAGCATCGCCGGCGCTTATCACGACGCATTCACACCGATCCTGCTGGCCGTGGTGCCACTCATGATCATCACTGCCGGCGTGTTGAGCCTGCTGCGGGCGAAACCGCTGACAACTCGGCTCCCGGCGCACGACGAGCAGGAGATCCTGGCGTGAGCGATGTCGCCCGCGAGGATGGTCAGATCCGTTTCTCCGTGGTCATCCCAGCCTTCGACGAGATGGACTACATCAGCGCGACTCTCTCCTCGCTGGCCGCGCAGGACTTCGCCGGCCGGGTGGAGATCATCGTGGTGGACAACGGCAGCAGCGATCGTACGGCCGAGCTGGCGGCTCGGCGCGGGGCGCGAGTGCTGCACGAGCCCCGGCGAGGAGTCTGTGCCGCCCGGCAGTGCGGCACCCTTGCCGCCCGCGGCGAGATCGTCGTGTCCACCGACGCCGACACGACGCATCCGACCGACTGGCTGACCCGACTCGATCGGCGGTTTCGCGACACCCCCGCGGCGGTGGCGGTGGCAGGGCCGTGCCGGTACGCCACGCCGCTGTGGTGGGCCGCGGTGTTTCCGCCGTTGTGGTTCGCCGGAGTCGCTCTGGTACATCGGCTCTGTGGATGGGTGGGCTACCTTTCGGCCACGAATGTCGCTTTCGTTCGCGAGGGTTTCCCCGGCTACGACGTCACCCTCACCCAGGGCGGGGACGAGGTCGACCTGTTGCGGCGGCTGCGTCGTCGTGGCTACGTCGTGTGGGATCCCGACATCGTGGTCAGCACGTCCTCCCGCCGGATGAATCAGGGGCTGGCATACACGATCCTGGTGTCGTACGGCTATCACTATGCGTTCACGTACCTGCTGAACCGGCTGTCCGGTGGCGCACTCGGCGCTCCCGCACCGGCCATCCGGAAGGCCGACAGCCAGCTCGTCCGCCGGCGCCGCCGCGGCTGGTTGATCGGCTCGTCGGCGGCGATCGCGACCCTCGTAGCGCTGCGGATAAGGGGTCGGAGGTGACGACCGTACAAGGCCGCGTCGACAGCCCGCGCGCCAGTGCAGAACGACTTCGGATCCTGTTGTGTGCCACGCCGATCCACGGACACGTCCGTCCCCTGGTCGACATCGGCCGGGGCCTGGCATCCCGCGGCCATGCGGTCACCATGCTCACCGGCCGCAAGTACCGGGCCGCCGCGGAGCAGAACGATCTGACCTGGTGGCCCATCCCACCGGAAATCGACTACGACGATGCTGACCTCGACGCCTGGATGCCCGGTCGCTCGACCCGCCGCGGCATCGACGCCGGTTGCCACGACGTGATCAATCTGTTCATCCGACCGATTCACGGCCAGCACCGCGCACTGATGGCGGCCCTCCGCCGGCAGCGCTTCGACGCCGTCGTCGCCGAGGCCGCGTTCCTCGGCACCCTGCCGTTTCTGCTGACGGTCCCGGCGGCTGAACGGCTACCGGTCGTCGGCGTCTCGACGACTCCGCTGTCGGTGGTCAGCATCGACTGCGCGCCTTTCGGGTCCGGGATGATGCCCGGGCACCCCTCTCATACGCGACTTCGCAATCCGATCAGTCAGGCCGCTCTTCGGCACGGCTGGCTCAAACCGCTCTATGACTCACTCGACACCGCGCTGGCGCCGCACGGCCTGCCACCGCGAAGTCTCGACTACTTCGACCACGTCACCGCCTACGACGAGGCGTTCCATCTGACCGTGCCCGAAATGGAGTATCCGCGGCGGGAACTTCCCGCCCGAGTCCACTTCGTTGGTCCACCGCACCCGGCCCCAACCCCCGACAGCGCACTGCCGTCATGGTGGAGCGACCTGGACGACCGGCCGGCCGTCGTCCACGTCACCCAGGGCACCCTGGACAACCACCGCCTCGACAAGCTCGTCGGACCCGTTCTGCACGCCCTCCGCGACTCCGACGTCCTGGTCGTCGCGTCGACCGGCGGTCGACCGACGGCTGAACTCCTCCGCGACTTCGGCGGGCGGCTTCCGAGCAACGCTCGAGCGGCGGAGTTCCTGCCGTACGACCGTCTCCTGCCGAGCACTGCGGTCATGATCACCAACGGCGGCTTCGGCGGTGTTCAGCAGGCGTTGGCTCACGGAGTGCCGATGGTCGTGGCCGGCGCGACGGAGGACAAGAAGGAGGTGGCTGCCCGGGTTGCCTGGTCGGGCACCGGGATCAATCTGCGGACCGGTCGGCCCTCGGCGCGGGCCCTTCGGCGGGCCGTCCAGCGCATCCTGCAGGATCCACAGTTCAGTCTGCGGGCGGGCACGCTCCGACAGCGGACCGACGAGCTCGGCGACCCGGTGGAGGCGATCCTGCAGAGTCTGACGTCCCTGGTCTCCCGAGCGATCGATGCTGATCAGTCCTCTGCAGGATCGGGATCAGGCCATCGCCCACGGAACTGTCGGTCCTGAATGACACCATCAGCCTCATGACGCAGCCGTATCCTCACATCCTCCAGGTCGTGCTCGACACGACCGACGCCCGCAGGCTCGCAGAGTTCTATCGGCAACTGTTCGGCCTGGAGTACCGGGCCGGTGACGAGCCGCCGGCTGACGAGCCGCCGGCTGACGGGCAGCCGGACCCGGGCGGCAGCGACTGGCTCGTGCTGCGCGGTGCCGACGGCGGTCCGCAGCTGGCTTTCCAGCAGACTGCAGGGGTTCGCCCGTCCACCTGGCCCGACGCGGCCGTGCCGCAGATGTATCACCTCGACACGACCGTCTCGAGCCGAGAGGAACTGGCGACCCAGCGTGAGCGCGCGCTGGCTCTCGGCGCCACCGAGCTCTTGGATCGCACGGACGATGCCGATGAGCCGCTGTATGTGCTGGCCGACCTCGACGGTCATCCGTTCTGCATCTTCGTGTCGCAGGAATGAACTCTCGTCACGCGTGGCGGCTCAGCCGGGCCGTTTCACGTTGTGAACCGTTTCGCCGCGCCGGGGCCGGGTAGTCGAGCCTGCAGAGGACCTCGACTCGGGAGGTGGCGTCATGGCCGAAGGCGACGGCGGCCCCGACGATGTGACATCGGGCTCAGCGAGACCGGGCACCGGTGCCCGAGCGGCTGACGGCACGGATCAGGGGCGTCTCACACCCGGGCGGGCAGAGCACACGCGCAATCTGATCTCAGGTCTGCTGTTCGGCATCGGTCTTGCCGCCTTCGTCGACGAGACGGTTTTTCATCAGCTGTTGCACTGGCACCACTTCTACGACCGATCGACGCTTGCTGTCGGGCTGGTCTCCGACGGGTTCTTCCACGCCTTCGGCTGGTTCGCTGTGGTGGTCTCGCTGTTCTTGCTGGCGGACCTGCGCCGCAGGCGGGGTCTGTGGTGGTTGCGCTGGATCGGCGGTGTCGCGCTGGGTGCCGGTGCCTTCCAGCTCTACGACGGCACCATCCAGCACAAGCTGATGGGCCTGCACCAGATCCGCTACGACGTGGATCTACTGCCCTACGACCTGACCTGGAACCTCCTCGCGCTGGTCATGATCATCGTCGGAGTCGTGCTCACGGTCCGGACCCGGCCGCGCGTGCTCCGCCGTGGGTGAGCACGGCGGGCATGCCGACCTCCAGGTAATGGGAATCGGCGCAGCGGTCGCTCTGCTCGCCGTGGTCGGTTACCTGATGCTGGTCGGGAAGGGCAGGCGCGACTGGCCGCGTCACCGTAGCGTCGCGTGGGCCGCCGGCTGCGTCGTCGGCGCTTCGGCGCTCGCCATGCCTTCCATCCGGGCTGGCCGGTCGGCGGGAGCGGGCGAGTTCACCGAACACATGGCCGGCCACGTGCTGCTCGGGATGGCCGTCCCGCTGCTGCTCGTGCTGGCGGCACCGATCACGGTTGTGCTGCGAGGGCTGCCGACGGCGTGGGCCCGACGCCTGAGCCGGACGCTGGCCGGTCGTCCGGTCCGGGTGCTGACCGAGCCCGGGGTCGCCGCCGCGCTGAACGTGGGTGGACTCGTGGTGCTCTACACCACAAGTCTCTACTCCGCGATGGAGTCACAGCCGCTCGTGCACGTGCTGGTTCACGTTCACCTGCTGCTGGTCGGCTACCTGTTCACCGCCGCCTTGATCAGCGTCGATCCGATGCCTCACCGGCGCAGTCACCTGCATCGTGCAACGGTGCTGGTCCTCGCCATCGCTGCGCACGACATCTTGGCCAAGTATCTCTACACCCACCCGCCCGACGGAGTGGGTGCCGCCGACGCCCGGTCAGGCACCATCCTGATGTACTACGCGGGCGATGCCGTCCATCTCCTGGTGATCATCGTCTTCTGTGCACAGTGGTATCGGCGTCCCCATCCGCGTGGCAGCCTCGGACTGGCTGGTCGATCGTGAACGGTAGCTGGTCGAGACGCGCGGCAGCGCGGCGTTTGCCGCACTGGTCTACGGGTATGTCCTGCCTCACGAAGGCCGAATTGCACGACACCACTTTCCGACCATCGACAACCCGATCATCGCGAAAGGCACCCAATGAATCAGCCCGCGCAGCAGCAGGACGTACCCGGACTGCAGTCTGAGATGACGCCACGTCCGGACTGTGGCGAGTCCAGTTACGTCGGGAGCGGCCAGCTCACCGACAAGGTCGCCGTGATCACCGGCGCCGACTCCGGCATCGGACGCGCTGTGGCGATTGCGTATGCGCGTGAGGGAGCCGACGTGGTGATCAGCTATCTCAGCGAGGACTCCGACGCGGAGGAAGTCAAGAAGCTGGTCGAGGACGCCGGTCGCCGAGCCGTGCTGGTCCGCGGCGATCTCGCCGATGCGCAGCACTGCCGCGACATCGTAGCGACTGCAGTCGACCGATTGGGCGGCATCGACATCCTGGTCAGCAACGCCGCCTACCAGATGACGTACGAGTCGCTGGAGGACGTGCCCGACGAGGACTGGGACTACACGTTCGACGTCAACGTGCGAGCCATGTTCCATCTCTGCAAAGCTGCCGTGCCACACCTCAAGCCGGGCTCGTCGATCATCGGGAGCTCCTCGGTGAACTCCGACATGCCGTCACCGACGCTCGCGCCGTACGCGGCCACCAAGGCGGCCATCGCCAACTTCTGTGCGAGCCTCGCCCAGCTGCTCGGTGAGAAGGGCATCCGGGTCAACAGCGTGGCGCCCGGGCCGATCTGGACGCCGCTGATCCCGGCCACCATACCGCCGGAGAAGGTCGAGAAGTTCGGCACGGACACGCCGCTGGGTCGCCCGGGGCAGCCGGCCGAGCTCGCGCCTGCGTACGTCCTGCTGGCCTCCGACGCCGGCAGTTACATCTCGGGCGCCCGGATCGCGGTCACCGGTGGGCGCCCCATTCTCTAGGGAGGAGTGGGGCGGGCCGGGCCAACGCGCTGTCCCAAAGCTCAACCCGGGCGACCGCTGGCGAGCAGGGACAGCCGACGTAGCGTCTCCCGATTGCGCGGGACGGTCGCGGTCTGGCGGAGCGGCTTGGGCAGCAGTCGCGCCGGACCCGAGGTGACATCCTCGGAGATGGTCAACTGGGTCGATGCGCCGTCTGCCGGGGAGGTCGTGATCTCGACGGTGGCCTCGCCGGTGGGCCAACCTCGCGCACGCAGTCGAATCCGTCGGCCTGGCTCCAGCTCCAACACCTCGGTGTTGTCGTTGATCACGAGCGGCCAGATCCCGAAAGAGTGGTGCAATCGAGCACCAGGTTGCGGCCAGCTCGGGTCGACGTCTCGGACTCGCGACGTGCCGACGACCCAGCTGGCGTACGTCCAGCCGTCGCTCAGAACATCCCAGATGGCCGCCGGCGGGGAATCGGAGCGAAGTTCCACGGTTGCTGTCGAGGTGAGCGCCATGTGGGTAGCAGTACCCGAAGACCGCGACGCCAATCGGCGGGCGGAATCGAGCTCGGGATGAGATCGAGGATCGCCCGCTCGCGTTTCCACGGGCGGACGCCGGGTATTGCCAAGAAACCAGCGAATGAAGGAGCCAGCATGCCCACCGATGCACCGAATGAGCCGGTCGATTCCGACTCCGACGCCACGACGACCGAAGACGATCTGAGCGAAGACCAGGACAGCGAGCCGACCAACACCGCACCTGCCGGTGAGCGCCCGATGGACAATCCCTCGGAATCCTGAGTTGACCCCACGGGCCCGCCCTCGGGCCGTGTTTCGCTCGGATGGTTCCGGGTAGGCCCAAAGCCGGGTCCAGCGAGGGCCCGACCCAAAGTGTTCGATGCGAAGGTGCGTAACCCATGACCGACAATCTCGAGCAGGCAGATCAGGTGGCCGGATCGATCCCGGGCCGCCCAGCGAGCGTGCCACCGCCCTTGGATGAACCCACCGTTCCGCAGGACCCGCCGCCGCCCAAGCCCGACCAGCGTGCGCCCGAGTACCGCTCACCGACCGGCGTGCCGACCGGGGCAGCGCCGACAGCTCGCAGTCAGGCCGACCCGTATCTGACGACGTCGCAGGGCACTCGACTGCCGGACACAGATCACTCCCTCAAAGCCGGCGAGCGCGGGCCGATCCTGATCCGTGATCATCATCTGCGCGAGAAGATCACCCATTTCGATCATGAACGCATTCCCGAGCGGGTGGTCCATGCCCGTGGGGCGGGTGCGCACGGCGTCTTCAGCTCGTACGGAACCGCCAGCCCGTACACGCAGGCCGCCTTCCTCGCCGAGGGCGTGGAGACGCCGGTTTTCGTCCGGTTCTCGACCGTGCTGGGCTCGCGGGGCTCGGCCGACACCGTCCGCGACACGCGCGGTTTCGCGACGAAGTTCTACACCAGCGAGGGCACGTTCGACCTGGTGGGAAACAACATGCCGGTCTTCTTCATCCAGGACGGCATCAAGTTCCCCGACATCATCCATGCGGGCAAGCCGCACCCTGATCGCGAGATCCCGCAAGCGCAGAGCGCCCACGACACCTTCTGGGACTTCGTCTCGCTGCATACCGAGGCGCAGCACCACACGATGTGGAACATGTCGGACCGCGGGATCCCCCGCTCGTACCGGATGATGGAAGGCTTCGGCGTCCACACCTTCCGGCTGGTCGCGGCCGATGGGTCGACGACGCTGGTGAAGTGGCACTGGAAGCCGGCAGCCGGCGTCCACTCGCTGGTCTGGGAAGAGGCCCAGATGATCTCGGGAATGGATCCGGACTTCCATCGGCGTGATCTGGCCGATGCCATCGAGTCTGGTGCCTTCCCGCAGTGGGAGCTCGGCATCCAGGTGTTCGAAGACAATGCAGAGCAGACCTTCAACGGCATCGACCTGCTGGATCCGACCAAGATCATCCCGGAGGAGGAGGCGCCGGTTCAGCCGGTCGGCGTGATGACCTTGAACGGGAACCCGACCAACTACTTCGCAGAGACCGAGCAGGTGGCGTTCCACGTCGGCAACCTCGTGCCAGGAATCGACGTCACCGACGACCCATTGCTGGCCGGGCGGTTGTTCTCCTATCTCGACACCCAGATCACCCGACTGGGCGGCCCGAACTTCGGCCAGCTGCCGATCAACCGTCCGCACGCAGCCGTCAACGACATGTTGCGCGACGGGATGCATCAGACTGCGGTGCACGCTGGAGTTGCGCCCTATCGGCCGAACTCGCTGGACGGCGGCTGTCCGTTCACCGCGGACGCCGCTGCCCGAGGGTACGTCGAGGTCGCGCAGGAACTGCCGGCCTCACGTAAAGTGCGGGCAGCGCCGGCCTCGTACTCCGATCACTTCAGTCAGCCACGGTTGTTCTTCCGCAGCCTGACGCCGATCGAGCAGCAGCACCTCGTGGAGGCGTACACCTTCGAGCTCGGGAAGTGCTACGAAGCCGCCATCGCTGAGCGTCAGCTGGCAGCGCTGGCCGAGATCGACGCCGACCTCTCTGCGGCCGTGGCCGCGGGACTCGGCCTGCAGCCGCCCGCCTCGAGCGATTCCGCGACGGACGTCGAGCCGAGTCCGGCGCTCAGCCAGCTGGGTGGCGAGTGGCCGGTCGAAGGACGCGTCGTCGGCATCCTCGCCGGTGAGGGCAGTGATCCCCAGATGGTGGCGGCCGCCGTTGCCGCGGTCTCCCGGCAAGGCATGACCCCGTTAGTCATTGCCGACGTCGGCGGGCAACTGGGATCCGGCACCGCAGCACTGCCGGTGCAACGCACCCTGTTGACCGGCCGCTCGATCGAGCTCGACGCACTGGCGGTCGCTGACGGACGGACCAGTACGCCGAAGACAGATCTGATGATCAGCGAGATGTTTCGGCACTGCAAGGCCATCGGGGGCTGGGGCACGGCATCAGCCGTTCTCGACCATGCCGGCATCCCGGGTGACGGCGACGGGATCGTGGTGGCCGACGATCCGAGCGAGGTGATCACTCAGCTCACCGCGCTGCTCACCCGCCATCGGGTCTGGGACCGACACGTGTGAGCGGTGCGGCGTCCATCGGTCCGCACATCCGTCACAGCCTGGGTACCGCGGGTCGCGCGCGAACCGAGCGACGAGCAGCAGCGCTTCCCGCGGACTGATATGGAATGCTTGATCCCCGGCCCCGCGGCTGGAAGTCGCGAAGCCGGCGTACGCACGCGCAGTGCGTACGAACGAGGAGCGGGCAGCTGGATGGATCGCACAGGTAGGTGATGCGCCGATGGCAGAGCGCATGATCTCCGCAGACGACGTGGATCGGTTTCGGACGGAGCTCGATCATCGTCGGCAGAGACTCTCGACACTTGCCGGCGAGGTCGACGAGGGAGTGGCTGACTGGCACGCTGAACTGACGGGGCTCGGCGAGCAGCTCGGCGTCGCGGTCGAGGAGCTGCGGGTTCAAGAGGAGGCGCTCGCCGACGCTCGGGCCGCAGCGCGGGCAGCCGTCTCGCTCATCGATCACCTGTTCGAGGCGGCGACCCAGCCGATGGCGCTGACAGATCAGTATGGCAATGTCCTGCGGACGAGCCCGGTGGCCGACGCGATCACGGGTCGACGGGACGGGTTTGGGTCGCGCCCGATCGCCACCTGGTTCGTCCCGGAGGATCGAGCGACCGCACGAGACGTGCTGACCCGGCTCAAACGGATCCCGTCCAGGCCCGCCGAGCTGGCGCCCGTCACGATTCGGCGATCGGGTGCAACGGTCATCGTGACGGGCACTGTGCGGCCCGCCGTGGCTGGGGCGAAGCATGGATCGCACCTGTTGTGGACGTTCGATGTGATCAGCGAGCATCCGTCTGCGAGCTCTGCGCTGCCAACCGCCTCGGCCGATCCAGCGAAACGTCTCACCCAGGCGGCGAGACAACTGGCCCGCCCGGAAAGCGTCGATGACGTGGTGCGCGAAGTACTTCGCCTCGCTGTCGGCTACCTCCCGCAGGCTCGGGCCGTGCGGGTGCTCGGGCAAGGCGTGCCACCCTTCGATGTCGGGGTCGGCGATCCGGTCGTGCGTGAGCTCACGGCGCTGCAGCGTACGGTGCGGGAAGGACCAGTGCTGGATGCGGCGGACGGTGTCTCGGTGCTCAGCTCCGATCTGGCCGACGACGACCGCTGGCCGGCGCTGCGCGAAAGGCTTCCACCACGCGTCGGGGCGCTGCTCGCCGTGCCGCTCGACGACGCAGGGGCGGTGCTCGTGGCTGTGGCCGGCAGCGCCGGCGTGTTCGACGAGGACGATCTGAATGCTCTGGCCACCTTCGGCGTGCATGCCGGAATCGCCATCCGACGAGCGCGGACGGACGCGGAGCTGCGTCGCGCCATCGGGATCCGCCAGAACATCGGTGAGGCTGTGGGGATTCTGGTCGAACGGCACCGCATCACTCCTCGGCAGGCGTTCGAGCTGCTGGTCGACGCCTCCCAACGGTCCAATCGCAAGCTTCGCGACCTCGCCCGTGAACTCGTCGAGACCGGAGCCGAGCCATCGACGATGCCGGACCCGCGAAGCGTGTTGCCCAGACCGTCCGAGCAGCGCGACTAGGTGAACAGGGCGTTTCGCCGGATGATGTCACCCGGCGCTGTCTGCGGCGTCGGTTGAGCGAGTCCGGTTCCGGGTATTGCCCGGTGCCCCTTGCCTGGCGACGCGTCGTCTTCGGAATGGGTCGGCGGGAGAGGATTGGTTCGTGCAACATGACGTCGTCGTCGTCGGCGCCTCCGCGGGAGGCGTCGAAAGCCTGCGCAACTTCCTCTCCGGGCTTCCACCGGATCTGCCGGCCGCTGTCCTGATCGTCCTGCACGTGCCGGCAACCGGGATCAGCCTGCTGGCCAAGATCTTGAGTCGAGTCGGCACCGTCCCGGTCAGTCCCGCGGGGGAGAGAACGCCATTGACTCCCGGCCGAGCCCTCGTCGCGCCGCCCGACCACCACATGCTGATCAGTGATGACCACGTCGTGCTGGCCCGGGGACCGAGGGAGAACGGGCATCGGCCGGCCGTCGACGTGCTGTTTCGCAGCGCAGCCCATGCCTACGGGCCCCGAGTGATCGGGGTCATCTTGTCGGGCGCCTTGGACGACGGCACGGCCGGCATGATCGCGATCCGCCAGCGTGGTGGCCTCGTGCTGGTGCAAGACCCGACCGACGCGAGCTATCCGAGCATGCCGCGCAGCGTGCTGAACCATGTCGGGGCCGATCACGTCGCTTCGGCGCTGAAGCTCGGAGCGCTGGTCGGCCGACTGGTGCGCCACGATGGCCGCGAGCCGCAACCGCCCCGATCGTCGGAACCGCCCGGATCGCCGGAACCGCCCAGACCTTCGAAGCTGCCCGGATCGCCGGAACTGCCCAGACCTTCGAAGCTCCCCGGACCGTCGGAGCTCTCCGCACCGTCGGAGCTGTTGAGCGTCGAGGTCGGGGTCGCCGGCATGGACGCGGACGCGATGAACCGGTCCGACCGTCCTGGTCGACCGTCGGGCTACTCCTGTCCGAGCTGCAGCGGGACGATGTTCGAGATCGAGGAAGGAGGCATGCTCCGGTTCCGCTGCCGCGTCGGCCACGCCTGGTCATCGGTCGGTCTGATGGTCGAGC
Source organism: uncultured Actinomycetota bacterium (assembly GCA_963797165.1). Taxonomy (GTDB): domain Bacteria; phylum Actinomycetota; class Actinomycetes; order Propionibacteriales; family Propionibacteriaceae; genus Microlunatus. Next base: position 1,532,779 of record CAWCOM010000001.1, on the reverse strand, counting down.
AGTCGGAGGCGCTGGACAGTGCGCTGTGGATGGCCTTGCGCGGTCTGGAGGAGAAGGCGGCACTGAGCCGCCAGTTGGCTGACCGCGCAGCGGAACGAGGCAATAGCCTGTCTCGGGAGCGCTACCTGGAACGCGCGGACGAAGCGACTCAGGCCGCCGGGGTCGTACGTCGGCTCCTGCAGGAGCCGAGTCACGCCAATCCGGTTGCCGACCTGGAAGCTGGCGATATTTCGGTGGAGGTGCGGCACGGTGACGGAGGATGACCAGAGCTCGTCCGGACTCGCCGACGATCGCGGCGATCAGGGTTCGAACCCCTCCGGGCTGAGCGCGAGCGTAGCGGCCACGAGCGATGATCCCGCGTTCGAACGCCTGCTCCAGTTCCTGAAGGAAAGCCGTGCCTTCGACTTCACCGGCTACAAGCGGCCGAGCCTCGTCCGTCGGGTCCGCTATCGGATGCAGGAGGTCGGGATCGAGTCGGTGGAGGACTACCTTGACCTCCTCCAGCTCCAGCCGGAGGAGTTCACCGCTCTGTTCAACACGATCCTGATCAATGTCACCAGCTTCTTTCGCGACGACGACGCCTGGGATCACCTCCAGCGAAGCGTCTTGCCAGAGCTGCTCGAAGCGACTTCGGCCGGACCGGTCCGGGTGTGGAGCGCCGGCTGCTCGGCCGGCCAGGAACCGTACTCGATCGCGATGGTGTTGCACGAGATGTTGGGTGCGGAGTTCCGGGACAGGGTCAAGATCTATGCCACCGACATCGACGACAATGCCCTCGATCATGCCCGCCAGGCGGTCTACAGCGAACGAGAGCTGAGCGGCCTGCCAGAGCGCTTCCGCGACCGCTACTTCGAGCCGGCCGGCCCTCGATGGGCGCTGCTGTCCGAGCTCCGCCGCAATGTGATCTTCGGTCGCAACGACCTGACCCAGGACGCACCCATTTCCCGGATCGACATCTTGTTGTGTCGTAACACGCTGATGTACTTCAACGCAGAGACGCAGTCCAGGGTGATCTCTCGGCTCGGGTTCGCGCTTCGGCCCAAGGGCGTGCTGTTCCTCGGCAAGGCGGAGATGCTGCTCAATCACACCGCTGTGTTCCACCCCATCGATCTGCGCAGACGGTTCTTCCAGCGGACGAAGTCGGAACACAACGAGCCGATCGCGGCGCCGCCGTGGCGGATCCACCGGCGGGAGGCATACTCCGTCGACGGCGGCCAGCTCCGCGAAGAACTGATCATGACGAACCCGGTTGCCCAGTTCTGTGTCGGTGCCGACGGTCGGCTGCAGATGGTCAATCATCGGGCCAGCGCGATGCTGGGCCTGTCCGCGCGAGACGTCGGCCGCACCTTCTCCGATCTCGAGGTGTCCTACCGACCACTCGAGCTGAGGTCGCCGCTCGCCCAGGTGTTCGACACGAAGCTCGTCGTCGCCCTCAAGGAGATGGAGTGGCGACGGCACGGCATCGAGCCGACCTTTCTCGATGTCGAGCTCGTGCCGCTGGTGGACGTTTCCAACGAGGTGATCGGCGTCTCGATCACCGTGACCGATGTGACCCGGTTCCGGCAGCTCCAGCTCGAGGTCGAGGCCGCCAATCGTCAGCTGGAGACGGCGTACGAGGAGCTGCAGTCGACCAACGAGGAGCTGGAGACCACCAACGAGGAGCTGCAGAGCACCGTGGAGGAGCTGGAGACCACCAACGAAGAGCTCCAGTCGACCAATGAAGAGCTCGAGACGATGAACGAGGAGCTGCAGTCGGCCAACGACGAGCTCCAGATCACCAATGATCAGCTCCGTGACCGCACCTCGGCGATCACCGATCTGAACGATTTCATGCAGTCGATCCTGGGCAGCCTCGACGCCGCGGTCATCGTCGTCGACCCTCAGCTGCGGGTCCAGGTCTGGACTCAACAGGCCGAGGAGCTGTGGGGCCTCCGCGAGGAGGAGACGGTGGGTCAGCCGCTGCTCGCGCTGGACAGCGGGCTGCCGGTGACCGAGCTGGAGCCCTGGCTCAGCGCGGTCATGGGTGGCCATGAGACAGGTATCTACGGCCAGCACGTACAGGCGGTGAACCGGCGCGGTCGAGCGGTCGAGCTTCGGGTGACCCTGACAGCCATGCTCACCGGGGACCACCGGATCGGCGGGGTGCTGGTGATGTTCGAGGAGCTCAGCCGCGACGACATCAGCCGACATCCGGGCTGAGCACGACTGCTCGCCGCGGCCCAGCTCTCGGCGGGCCATCACACGGTGGGTCAGATCGGGAGGGTCAGATCGGGGGCGTCTCGCCGCTGATCACCATGGCGGCAACGGCCCGAAGGCGGTGACCGGACCCGAAGGCGTACGCGCGAAGCCTCAGCATGGCCTCGGTTGCGGTGATCCCCATCCGGTAGGCGATCATCCCGGCGGCGATGTGGATGTCGAGGAACGCCGGACTGACATCGGGGTGCAGGATGCCGGTCGTCTGGTCACGATCTCCCATCACCGCCGCGAGCGTGAGGTCGGTCAGGGTGGCGACGTCGTTGAGTTCCTCGGTGGCGGCCGTCGAGCGGGATCGTCGGAGGAACGTGACCACGCCGACCGCCGCCTCGCCGACTTTCAGGGGAACTGCCCATACGCTCCCGAGCCCGCTGGACGCCGTCGCGCTCGCGTACGCCGGCCACCGCCTGGAGAGCTCCGCCGGGTCGGACACCAACACCGGGGTGCCGGAGCGACACGCGGTCGCTCCGGGTCCCTCTCCGAGCACCTGTTGGACCTCTTCGATCGACTCGGCCCAAGAGCCCGAGGCCGCGATGGGATCCGCGCTCTGGCCGTCGTAGAGGCACACGGTCGTCCCGTCAACACTCGGCAGTGCCGCGGCGCCTACCGCACACACGGCGTGTACCCAGCCGTGCCACTTGTCGTCACCGCAGCGCTCGAGAACAGCCCCCCACAGTTCACGTCGGCGTTCCGCCGCCTTCCCACTCGGTCGTCGCGTTCCGAGGTGGTCGACGCCGATGAGCAGCGCACGCAGCCGTTCGTTCGCCAAGGCGAGCTGGCGTGAGTGCGAGATCATCGTGCCTGGGGAGCCGGAGGTCTCCACCGACTTCCACTCCGACGGTGGGATCGACGTCGTCGCTGTAGTGGCGAAACCGGAATCGACCGTGACCCCCGGGGCTGCCTCGGAAGCCGATCGAGCGGTGTCGGTGCCCCTGGCCGGCCCGCGCACAGCGGCTTGGTAGCGACCAGCGAGTCGGCGCAGGTTCTCGGCACGTGCATGATGCCCGGACGCCTCGAGCAGAGCGGCGGTCTCGAGATGTCTGCGGGCAGCGGCTGTCTGCGCGATGTCCAACCGGTCGCGTGCCCGACCGGTCTCGGCGGTCTGCGCGGTCGCCCAGAGCTGAGCTGACGTGATGTCGTCCTGGCTGACCGGCACGCCGGACCGGAGCCGATCGGCTCGTTCTTGCAAGGCCCGCAGACGAGCGCTCGCCGACGCGAGACGTTGGGCTGCGGCGTCGGCTGCCTCCACACTCATGCCGGCTCCTCAGCGCGGCGGGCCGCGGATCCGACCGTCCCGGCTGTAGGGCCGGACCAGCGGGGTAGGGGTGTCCACTCCTGTCGACAGCGCCTGCCGGTCACGGCGCAACCATCGACGGTCGCTGTTGCCATGGCGACCTCTCCTCCTACGTCCGGGTGGACGGGCTCAGCACCGGATGTCTGTTTCGACGGTACCCCGCTGGAGCTCGAACGACACGAGCAGTCGTTCAGCGGCGCACGACGAGCCCGGGCCGCGGATGGCCAGGAGCGTGGAGGAAATGCGATGCCCACCGTGGCTCCCATCAGCGGGGGACGAAACCTTCACCCTACGAACACCCGGCACGAACGCCCGGCACGAACGCCCGAACGAACACCCGGCCCGGTTGCTTCCCCGGCGGTAGCGACTTACGGTTCGGGTATATAAGGCGCGAAGGAGGTGGTCGTCGTGGACGTGAAGCTGAGCTTGGGCGGAGTGCATGCGGCCACGGTGGTCGAGGTGTCGGGCGGTCTGGGCGTGGATACGACGACGGAGTTCAGCCAGATCGTCATGGGTCTGCACGACATCGTCGGCTCGGGCGCCCTCTTCGACTTCACCGGCCTGGACGTCAGCGACAGTGCCGGCCGGTCGACTCTGAGCATGGTGGCGCACAAGTTCCGTGAGTTCGGGCACAGCGTGCAACTGCCTCCCGAGCTGGACGAGGCCACCCTGGCGTTGATCTGAGTCCAACTTGATCACCCTTGGCGCCATCGCCCAACTCCAAAGTCGCCGTAGCGCGCGAGCTGGGACCGCTGGCGTCAGGGTTCCTGATCGACCGGGATCACGCGTACGAGGGCGTACCTGAGGTCCTGCCCGAGAGCACCGGACTGGTCTTGGCCGTCGATGCGCTCGACCAGCAGCCGCGGCGGCCGCCGACCGTGGGCGGCCGTCCGTGTTGGAGCCCGTGGTCCCCGCCACACTGCCCAGAGCTGCGCCGGGTCGGTGGGACGCGTCAACTCGCGCAGGTCCGCCGCATTCCCCCGATCCAGCAGGCCCTTCACCAGCACGTAGCCCTGGTCGGCATGCTGCTCGGCCACATCCGCGAGCCGACGAGCCGACACGGAATTGATCATCACGTCTCTCTCAGCTCAGCCGTCGTCCTGACCGGGGGCGAGCCACTCGGCAGGTGAGGTGAGCGCAGAAGCTCCCCGGTCGAGCTGCTGTTTGACGGCGAACCCTCCCACCCGGATCGGGGAGTCCGCCAACCGCTCCTCACGCAGCGCATCCCGCGGCCCGTCGTCGAGCGGCCACTCGACCAGGTTGACCTCGGTGACCGGCTCGTCGAGCGTGGTCGGCACCCGGAACGTCCGGATCTGGTGCGCGCCGAACTCCGCCTCGACCAGCCGACCAGCCACCGGCAGCTGCAAACGTGCAGTCACCGCCTGCCCGGTGGTCTCAACCGCCCGCACGATCAGCGCATCGTCGTCCTCGCTGCCCTTCACTGCTGTGATCATGACCGGGCCGCCGTCATCGCCGGCGAAGCTCAGTCGATCCGGCAGCACTCCGCTGTGAAAGCTCTCCAGCATGGCCCGCACGGAAGCAGCCAGCTCGGCCGAACGCCGCAGCACCGCCGGCTGCCGCCAGTCCCCGGCGTGCGGCACGATCGCGTACCGGAACTCCTGGATGCCCTGATCCTGATAGGAATACACCCCCTCCTCGTCCATCCGCCGGGGGTCGTGCCAGGAGTAGACGGGGCTGCGCACCGTCGTCATGCCGATGCTCGGGCTCGGCTCGGCGGACGTGTCGAAGCCGTGTTTCGCGGTGTTGATCACGGCCAGTCCGGCCGGCACGCGCGAGCTGTCGACCTCGATCGTGCCGGACAAATCGACCCAGCTGTGCGCCGGGTTCTCCGCGCCGTCCAGTGGTCGCTCGACCACCCCGAACGGCACCTCGTACGTCGCCCGCGGGTCGACCAGCGCGGTCGGGAAGCGGAGCTTGAGCAGGTGTGCCTGCTCTCGCCAGTCGAGCCACACCCGGACCTTCAGGTGATCGCCGCGATGGCCGAGCAGAAACTCCTCGGTCAACCTCGATCGGCCCCAGGCCCGCTCGACCCGCAGCCGCGCTCGCACCGGACCGGCCTCCGCGAGCACCATCCGGGTGGTGATCATGGCCTCGCCCGGCCAGTTGTAGGACACCACCCGATGGCCCCAGGTGTCGGTCGGGTCTGCGCAGATCTGGGTGTGCTCGCCGACCGCGCCAGCGACCAGATCCGCCCCGGCGCACTTGTCCCGCAGGGAGGTCAGCCAGCCGCTGACCGGGTCGAACTCGGCCCGGAGCAGGTCGTTCTCCAACAACGTCTCGGACGCGTGCAACGTCCCGGGCGGCTCGTTGCTCCACCGCGGCTGCAACTCGGCCGGTCCGGGCACCAGCCGATACAAGCGGTAGCCCAGCGCCGGCACCTCGGCGTCGAAGGCCACCGCCCCGCGGTTCTTGTCGTCGGTGGTGGCGGTGGACTGTATCGGTTGGCTAGGGGTCAGCGCGGCGTCGGCGTCAACCACGTGCACTCCACCGGGCGCGACGCCGTACTGGAGCTCGACGATCTCCCCGACCGGCCAGGGATGGGGATTGAACACGACGACCGGCTGGGTGCCGGCCCACACGCCGATGTCGATCTGCCGGGCCAGCACGTTGTGAGTGCGGGTCGTGATCCGCTTCGCAATCGAGATCGCTTCGCCCAGCTGGTCGCGGGCGTCGACGTAGGAAGCCTCGATCGCCGAGCCGGGCAGGATGTCGTGGAACTGGTTGAACAACACCTGCTTCCAGGCACGGCCCAGCTCCTCTCGCGGATAGTCGAGACCTGTGAGCGAGGCCCCGACGGCGGCCCAGCGCTCAGCGGCCAGCACCGCCCCCTGAGCTCGCCGCTGCCACGCCTTGATCCCGGAGTGCGCGGAGTAGCAGCCGGGCGCGTGGTGCTGAAGGTCGTCACGCCAGACCGGCAGCTTGGCCAACCCAGCGGGCCCCAGACGTTCGGCGTAGGCGTCGAGGAAGCGGCGTGCGGAGGACAGCGTCATCCGGCCGTAGGTGCCCATCCGGTCGTAGCGGTAGATCGACTCGATGTTGGTCCGGGTCGGGCCGCCGCCGTGGTTGCCGACACCGTAGAACACCATGGCCTCGTCCATGTCCGCCTCGATTTGGGCCAGGGAACGGTCCGCCTGGCCGGCCAGATCCCCGGGCGGGCTGCAGTACTCGTACGGGATCCGGTACGCGAGCACGCGGGATCCGTCCGGGGACTCCCACCAGAACGTCGTGGCGGGCAGTCGGGCTTCGTGCGGTCCAGGCCGCAGGAAGACGTACGAGTCCAGGCCCTGTCCGCGCAGGATCTGTGGCAGCATCGCGGAGTGGCCGAACGGGTCGACGTTCATCCCCACGCTCGCGGTGACGCCGAACTTCTCGGCCAGGTAGCGCTGGGCGTACAGGCCCTGCCGGACGAACGACTCGCCGCCCGGCATGTTGCAGTCCGGCTCGACCCACCAGCCCCCGGCGACCTCCCAGCGGCCCTCTGCAACACGTGCGCGGATGCGCTCGAACAGCTCCGGGTCGGACTCCTCCACCCACGCGAGCAGCACGACCTGGTCGGAGGTGAAGACGAAGTCCGGATATTCCTCCATCCGGTGGATCACCGACCAGAAGGTCGCACGGGCCTCCTGGTAGCCCTCCTGCCACGGCCACAGCCAGACCGGGTCGAGGTGCGCATGGCCGACCCAGTGCAAGGTCCGGGCCGGCGCGGCGACCGGCCGCTGCTGAGGCAGCCGGGCCGACTCGTGGCCCAGTGGCGCGTTCGACATCGGCGCATGTCCCTCCGTCGGTCTCGCCCGACTCGACTGATCGTTCCGACTCGACGAATTCGACTGCTGGGCCGGCCTCTGCATGAAGCAATCACTCCGGAGAAGTCCCGCTCGGCCGCTGTTGATGGGAACGTATCCACATAATCATCTGCTCCGCGGGGAGGTCAAGCAGGTCGAGATCCGCGTGCAACTAGCTGGGGGGTGGACCGGCAGACCCGCGCCGAATCAACTGGTAGGGCACCACTACGGTCCGGACGGCTCCCTCCGGTTCGTCGAGTCGGGCCATCAACACGTCTACCGCGGTGCGTCCCTGGCTGACCACGTCCGAGGCGACCACCGTCAGCCCGGGGCGGACCAGAGACATCCACGGCACGTCGTCGAACCCGACGAGACTCAGATCGTCGGGAATGCGCAGGCCGAGACCATCGGCCGCGCGCCAGACTCCCTCGGCCAGGATGTTGTTGGCCGCGAAGATCGCGGTCGGCCGATGCGCGCCGGACAGCAACCGTTGCGCGGCAGCCGTAGCGGAGCGGGCGTCCCACCCGGCGACGACAACCAGGGTGGGATCCAGCGGCAGGGCGGCGTTCTCCAACGCGATTCGGTAGCCCGCATAGCGATCCCGGCCGGTGGCCCAGCGGGTCTCGTCGATCAGCAGCGCGATCCGTCGGTGGCCGAGGTCGGTGAGCAGTGCACTGACGCGCAGAGCAGCGGCAGTGTTGTCGATCACGACCCCGTCGAAGACGCCGTCCGCGAACTGTCGGTCCACCTCCACGGTCGGGATCCGGTGCCGGCGCAAGAAGTTCCCGACCTCCGCCGAGCTCGGGGCCAAGATCACTCCCGCGACCTCGAGCTCCGCAAACGCCTGCACCGACCCGGTCTCCGCCTCCGGCGGCGCGCCGGCGTTGATCAGCATCGTGGTGTATCCGTGGCGCCGCGCCTGCTCGGTGGCACCCGCGGCAAGCTCGGCATAGAAAGGGTTCGCCAGGTCCGACACCAGCAGGCCGAAGGTCTGGCTCACCTGCCGGCGGAGGTGCCGCGCGGTGGCGCTCGGCACGTACTCCAGCGCCGACGCCGCTTGCTGGATTCGGGCCCGGACCGCCGGTGCGACGTACCCGTTGCCGTTCAGCGCCCGGGAGGCGGTCGACTGCGACACTGCAGCCGCCTCGGCGACATCTCGGATGGTGGTCCGCCGTCGCCGCGGCGCCGTCGGGGTGATCGTCTCGCTCATCTCAACTCTCCGACCTCAGCGTCCGGCGGGGCCGCGGCCGGTTGCCGCTCTGGCGGCAGTGTCACCTCCACGTCGATCAAGGCCTCGGCGTGTTGGCCCAGGGCGAGCGCCCCGATCGTCACGTCCACCGCGCAACGGGCGCGGCGCCGTCGCTCCGTGCCGGCGGTGACCGCGAAGGAGGCCATAGCCGGCTCCCCCGGCGGGATCCAGCCGCGCCAGGTGACCGGCTCGACCAGCCAACCGTCGGGAACCACCATGGTGAGAACCGCCTCGGCGGCGTACGGGTGGGGGTTGTGGACGGTCGCCGTCAGAGTGATGGAGTCGCCGGGTACCGCGCAGCTCCGGTAGGGCGTGACCCGGGCGAGAATGCTGTCGGCGCCGAGGTCGAGCTGCTCCAACGGCAGCAGCCCATGATGCAGCGATACGACCTCTTCGCCCTGCCGGCTGAGCAGGTCGAGATAGGACGGGTCGACCCAGCGCGGCTCCCAGTGTCCGCTGAGGATCAGTGCCGGGCGTACCGATCGATAGAGCGCTGCGCTGCGCCGATAGTCCTCGATCCGGAATCCGTTGCGGTACTGGTAGTTGAGGATCTCGCGCCGGCCGTCGCCCAGACCGAGGCCGTCTTGCTGATCACCGGTGACCAGCACGCGGACCCCGTCGACCTCGAACTCGAAGGCGACGGCGTACAGGGTGTGACCGGGCAGCTCGTGGACTGTGATCTCGTACTCGTGCCAGCGGACCGTCTCGCCGAGGCCAAGCACCCGGTCGGCGTGAATCGGGTCATACCACTGGCAGGGCAGATCCCGCTGCAACGGGTCGGCCAGGATCGGCGCGACGTTCTCCGGGATCCAGAGCTGGGCACCCTCGACGTCGCGGAGCAGGTTCAACCCGGCCACGTGATCGTCGTGGTAGTGGGTCGGCATGGCGACCTCGACCCGCTGCACGCCGAAGCCGCCGTGGAGGGCGTCGAGGGAGCCGAGCCACGGCCGGCGCGACGCCCGGTCCCGACCGGCCGGAAGTCCCGTCGTCATGTCGTAGCCGTAATCGATGATCATTGCCGCACCGGTGGTGGAGAGCAACGCATAGCTGCAGGCGATGCTGGACCGGTTCAGCAGTAGGTGGGGGGTGATCCGGGCGTACGGGTGGTCGAGTCGGCTCGCCAGATCCCAGTCGAACGGGCGCCGCGAGTTGACGTACGCCTGCATCCGGTCGGCGAGCAGGTCGAGCGCGGCCTCGGGATCGGCCATCGGCTCGCCATGCGAGGGCAGCAGCAGGGAGACGTTCCGGCGCCGCAGCAGGTAGCTGGAGAGCACGGTCATTGCCGGACCCTCGTTGTCGGTATAGCTCCACTGGGTCGCGGCCAACGACCAGACCTTGCCGGGCGCGTAGATCAGGTCGCCGGTGAAGGCGATCCGCTCGCCGTTGCTGTCCAGCAGGTAGGTCACCGAACCGCTCGTGTGGCCCGGCGTCGGCACGACGTCCAGCGCCACGCCACCCCAGGTGCAGCGCCGATACTCCGGCACGACGCCGGTGACCGGCACCGGCTCGAGCAGCGAGAATCGGTCCTGCCTGAGGTTGTAGTCGTTGCTCAGCGGACGGGACGCCCACATCTGGTCGACGCGGTCGAACAGGTCGCGCTCGACCGGCGGGACCCAGATTTGGATTCCTTCCGCCACCGCGCGCGGAAGCCCCTGACCCTGGTCCCGATGGTGGTGGGTCATCAGCACATGGGTCAGCCGTTCGATGCCCAACTCCGGCAGAAGGTCCAGCACCCGTCCGGAGCCGAAGTCGATCGCGATCCCCTCGGGCCGATCAGGTGACTTGATCACATAGACGTTGCAGGTATCAAAGATTCGGAAGACGCCGTGTGCACACTCCTCGATGCCTGCTGCATCGGTCATGCCCGGTATGGTAACGATTGCACAGGAGCGAGACAAGTAGACGCTTCCGTCAAGAACCTTCGCCGGCAGCCGGGACCGATCAGCTCGCAGAACTCCGCTTGACGGCCGCAGGTGGCGCGATCGGGGGCACCGTCGGCCAGCACCTATCAGCACCTCCCGGTCGGTCCGTGTGGGAATCGTGACCACAATGAGCCGCGGGCCACGGGTGTTACTTCTTGCCCGACGGATGTGGCTGGCGTTACGTTCGGCGGGAAGCATCGACCCTGAAGCAGCCGGGGACGAAGTCGGGTCCAAAGGAGTTGAGCAGATGCGCAGGCTAGGCAAACGAGTCCTCGCGGCCACGCTGTCAGGATCGATCGTCGCGCTGGGCGCCCTGGCGGGCTGTGGGGGCGGCGGCGGCGGCAACGAGGGTTCCAGCGAGGAGAGCCAGTTCACCAAGAATGTCAGCGGCGAGCTCAGCGTCTGGGGCTTCAACAACGCCGACGACGTGGGGAAGGCCCGACTCGCCTACGCCCAGCAGCAGCTCAGCGGAGTCAAGATCAACCTCGACCCGACCGGATTCGACTCACAGAAGTTCACCACGCGCGCGGCCAGCAAGACCCTGCCCGACGTAGTCCAGATGGACCGACAGTTCGTGGCGACCTACGCGGCGCAGGACCTCATCCTGCCGCTGGACCAGTGCTTCAGCCTGTACGGCGTCGACGCCAAGTCGTACTGGTACCCGGCGGTGGTGGAGGACGTCACGTACAAGGACAAGGTCTGGGCCGCTCCCCAGTTCTTCCAGCCGTCGATCGTGCTGCTCAACACCCGGGTGATGGACGCGGCTGGCGTGAAGGCGACCGACGTCGACACCTCCAAGAACGACCAGCTGATCGCCGTCGCCCAGAAGATGTACAAGTCCAGTGGCGGCAAGCCCACCACGATCGGTTTCGATCCGGTCGCCACCGGACAGGCGCCGGCCTGGATCCTCGGCTTCGGTGGCCAAGTGATGGACACCTCCGGAGTGCCGACGCTGGACAACCCCAACAACGCCAAGGCCCTGGCCTTCCTCAAGCAGCTGTACGACGCCCAGGGCGGCTATGCCAAGGCGAAGAGCTTCACCGACTCCTTCGACGTGTTCGGCAAGAACAACCAGTTCGTCAAGGACCAGGTCGGCGCGCAGCTGAACGCGCAGTGGTACCTCAACGTACTGACCCCGTACGTCAAGAGCATCCAGATCGCGGGCACGCCGTTCAAGGCGCAGACGGGTGAGGCGCTGTCGGTCTCCGGCGGCACGTCGTTCGTCATCCCGGCTGGCGCCAAGAACAAGGACGCCGCCTGCGCCTACGTCATCAATCTGACCAACGAGGGCAACTGGATGGCCGCGGAGCAAGCCCGGGTCGCCACCTTGGCCAACACGCCGGGGTCGATCAACACCGGCCTGTTCACCGGAGCTCCCGGACCGGACAAGGCGATCCGTGACAAGTTCGTCAAGCCCAGCGGCGACAAGGGCTTCGACCAGGCGATTGCCACGACGTACGAGGTGCTCGACCACGCCAAGTCCCAGGGCTCCTCACCGGCCGGACAGGCGATCCAGACCGAGCTGCAGAACGCGATCGCCGCGGTGCTGCTGGGTCAGAAGGATCCGACCAAGGCACTTGCGGACGCTCAGGCCGCCGCCAAGCGGGCCTACGACCAGTTCGGCGGCTGACCTCTTGCGCCACTGAGCCCTTCGACGAGGCCTCGCTCTGCTGAGCTTGTCGAAGGGCTCGCGGCACGTCTTAGCCCTTCCGGCCCTGGGTGGCGACGCCCTCGACGAAGTATCGCTGACCGAAGGTGAACAACAACAGCATGGGCAGGGTCACCAAGAAGGAGGCGACCATCACGTACTGGTAGTCGCCCTGTCCACCCGCGGTCGGGCTGAAGAGGGTCATGGCGTACGAGATGCCGAGTGGGACCGTGAAGCCGTCGGGCGTACCTGCGTTGAGGTAGATCAGGGCCGCCTGCAGATTGTTCCAGCTGGCCTGGAACTCGAACAAGAAGATGATGATGAGGGATGGGATGGACAGCGGGATGGCGATCCGGCGGAACAAACCGAAGTAGCTTGCCCCATCCACACGGGCCGCTTCGAACATCTCTCGGGGCAGGCCGAGGAAGAACTGCCGCTGCAGAAAGATGTAGAACGCCGAGCCGAAGAGGTTGATACCGAACAGCGGAACCCAGGTGCCGACCAGACCCAACTTCAACCAGATCAAGTACTGCGGGACCATGGTCACTGCGCCCGGCAGCATCATCGTGGCCAGCACCAGAAAGAACAGGACCTTTCTCCCCGGGAACTGGAAGTAGGCGAATCCGAACGCCACCAAGGAGCTGGAGATCGTGACGAGAGTCGCGGCCAGGAGGGCGATGGCGATGCTGTTGATCGCCCAGTTCAGCAGGGGCAACTGATCCCAGACCTCGACGTAGTTGCTCCAGACCACGGTCTCTGGAATCAGCTTGTTGTCGAAGACCTCGCTGCGCGGCTTGAGGCTGGCCGAAAGCAGCCAGACCAGCGGGTACAAGAACATGATCGTGAAGACGATGAGGAGAGCCCACAGCACGACTCTGCCCACAATGCGACCCGGGCGTCGTCCGCCTGTCCCGGCCTCCCGGGAGCGCGCCCTGGACGGCGTGGATCTGACCTCTTGCAATCCGACGTACTGCTCGCGTTGACCAGCGGCGACGGGTGAGGACTCGCTGGACATCTACTTCTCCCCCTCGTAGTAGACGAACCTGTTGCCGACCTTCAGCTGGATCAGGCTTATCCCCAGGATGATCACGAACAGCAACCATGCCATGGCCGAGGCGAAGCCGAAGTTGAACTGCCGGAACGCCTGCATGTACAAGTACACGCCATAGAACAAGGCGGCCTCAGGCGAGGCCTGGTTCTGATCGCGCCAGAACAGCAGGTAGGCCTGGTCGAACACCTGCATCGCCGCGATGGTGAGCACGATGACATTGAAGAAGATCGAGCCCGAGATCATCGGCAGGGTGATGTTGCGGAACTTCGAGATCGCGCCGGCGCCGTCCAGCTCGGCAACCTCGTACAGGTCACGTGGCACGTTCTTCAACGCCGCCAGGAAGATCACCATCGTGCCGCTGACACCCCATAGCGTCATCAGCACGATCGACGGCTTCACCCAGGCCGGATCGATCAGCCACTGCGGGCCCTGGATGCCGAAGAAGCCGAGGAACTGGTTGATCGCACCCGTGTTTCCGTTGAGCAGCAGCAGGAACACCGACGCGGTGGCCACTGCCGGCGTCATCTTCGGCAGATAGTAAGTGGTTCGAAAGAAGCCCGCGCCACGCGTGACCCGATCGAGGAGCAAGGCCAGGAAAAGAGCGAAGACAATCTCTGCCGGGACAGCCATGATCGCGTAGAACAACGTGTTCCCCAGCGAGGTCGCGACCTTCGGATCCTCGACGAGTTCCCGGTAGTTGGACAGCCCGGCCGGCTTGGCCCGGTCCGTGGCCAGGTTGTAGTGGCTGAACGAGATCACCAGGCTGTAGATCATCGCCCCGAGGGTGAAGAGCAGGAACCCGATGATCCAGGGCGAGATGAACAGGTAGCCGGCGAGCGCCTCGCGGCGCGCTGCCCGGCTTCGCCGGCGAGGCGCGCCACGTTGGGCCTCGCCGCCGACGACGTCGGAACTGGTCTCGGTCACACTGGCCACCACGACCCCCTAGTCACCGTCACAGAACGGACACCTGTGATTACCCCCTCGGCTGTCGACCACGCTGGGCGGCCGATGTGGTACCGCTGTCAGGTGGGGTCAGCGTAAGCGCGCGCCGGACACGTCGCAAGGAGGTGCGTCAGCGGTTGTGGGCAGAGGTACGCAGGCGGCCGGAATCCCAGCGCGGGACTGACCGGCCGCGGCCTGACCTGCCTGGGGAGCGGCTCAGCGCGACGCCCGCGCCCCGAGGTTCTCGATCTTGTTCAACGCGATGACCAAGGGCGTCCGTCCGGATCGAGATTCCAGCCGTCTACGTAGCAAATGAACCGCCGTCGTGGCCACGGGAACGATCACGGCAAAGATGACCCAGGCCCTGAGTCGGGCACTGATGAACACCCACATGTGTTGCTCCTTCTGGTCTGTCGAGGAGTCGGCGGCCTCGGCGAGGCGCCGGTTGCCAGCCGTCCGCGTCGGCATCGCCCCGGTAGTACTTTGTCGATCTAATGGAGCCCGGATCCAATTGAGCCCGGATCCAATTGAGCCCGGATCCAATTGAGCCCGGATCCAATTGAGCCCGGATCCAATTGAGCCCGGATCCAATTGAGCCCGGATCCAACGGAGCCCGGATCCGGGCGAGTCCGCGATCGGCTCCTCAGTGATCGGTTCCTTCGGCCGAGTTGCCGGCGCCGTCGAAGCCGGCATCGACGTCGGCTTCGTGTGAGGTCGGCGGCGCGGTATCAGCCGGCAGGTCCGAGCCGGCGACGGGGCCGTCGGTGGCATTGTCACCCTCGTCGTCGTCATAACCGGCGTCGATGTCCGCCTCGTGCGACAGGATTGCGTCTTCACGGTCTTCTGGGACCTGATCACTCATGAGCTGCCCTTCCTTCGGACTGGCGATGATGCGCCGACGATGGGAGTTACCCCGACGGCAGGACCGATAACCGTTCGGCACTGACATCCCCGCCCGTCTCACGAGCTGGTGGACGACTGCGGCACCCTGCTCGTCGTCGGGTCGAGCCGATCCAGTGCCGCCGATCCCACCGCACGCCATCTGGGACCACGTGAACGTCTGGGTAGAGGTCGACCCAGACGGGTACTGCTCGTTGAAGAGTGCAAGTCGACTCTGCACGAGGTGAGTTCGTCGTTGCTGGAGGCACGATGCCGAAGACCACGCGTTCAGGTGAGCCACGCGACGAGGAGCTGCCGAGCACCCTGCAACGCTCGGACGAGAAGGCCAAGCGAACCTTCGCCAAGGCCCACGACGCCGCTGCCGAGCAGTACGAGGACGAGGAGCGGGCACATCGGGTGGCGTTCAGCGCTCTGAAGCACACGCACGAAAAGGTCGGTGACCACTGGGAGCCCAAGGACGAGAACGGCCCGTCCGATGACCAGGCCGCCGGCGGAGCCGACACCGACCGGCCGACTGCCGGTGGAGTCGATGCCAGAGCATCCAAACGTCACCTCTACGAGCTGGCCACGCGGCTGGAGATCAAGGGCCGCTCGACGATGACCAAGCAGGAGCTGGTGGCCGCAATCCAGAAGGCGAACGATCGAGCCTCTGCGCGGGCGCGGAAAACCTAGGGAGCCAGCAGGCCGAACAACTGCGACGAAGGAGGAGTCATGCCTGGCAAGAAGAAGCCCGGACCGAGCGTCAAGGACGACAAGACGTACGAGGCCCTGCGCGACGACGGCGCTTCGAAGGAGAAGGCGGCGCGGATCGCCAACGCGGGCGCACAGAAGGGCCGGTCGCGGTCCTCGGTGGGCGCGAAGGGTGGCAAAGCCGGTTCGTACGAGGACTGGAACGTCGACGACCTGCGCAAGCGGGCCAAGCAGCTGGGGCTGTCCGGCTACTCGGGCAAGAAGAAGTCCGAGCTCGTGTCCATGTTGCGCGACCACTGACCATCGTTCGGCGCGCGCTGGCCCGCTACGCGCCGCATTCGGCCGGATGGGCGAATCGGTGGGAACCGCGGTGTCTCGATTCTCCGGATGGTTGCGGCGGCCGATGACCGGGTAGTGGCCTGGCGTACCGTCAGGAGGGCCGGTCTCAGAAGACGAGCCGTCCCATCCTCTGACGAGCAGCAGGACGAGCGAGCTGATGATCGAACGACCGCCTGACCGAAGGAGCGCACCAGTGTCCGAACCGAGCAGTGACCCCCGTGAGTCGACGACTTCGGACGCCGACCTCGACGCCGAGGAGTACGGCAGCCTTACCGTCGAGGACGAGGGCGCAGAGACGGTCGATCCTGCGGACGTCGCCGGAACCGCCGACGAAGACGACGCGGAGATCGGCTACTCGCCCGACCACAGCGGCGCGGACGATCAGGTCAGCTGACTCGCGCCGGACGTGGACCAAGCCATGATCAGCGACTGAAGGGGGCCACGATCTCAGAGCGGATGGGACCTATCGCCGTGGTCGCTGGAGCCTCCCGCGGACTCGGACTCCTGATCGCGGGCCAGCTGTGTCGTCGGGGATACGAGGTGGTGATCTGCGCCCGGGACGCTGGAGAGCTCGCCCGAGCGGTCGACCGATTTGCCGACGAGGGGTTCCGGGTACACAGCGAGGTCTGCGACGTTTCTGCGGCCGAACAGGTGAATGCCCTGATCGCCAGGGTGATCGAGCAGCGTGGACCGATCGAGGTGATGATCTGCGTCGCGGGGATCATCCAGGTCGGACCGCTGGCCGCGCTGCGCCGCAGCCACTTCACCGAAGCGGTCGACACCATGCTGTGGGGTCCGATCAACACGGCACTGGCAATCATCCCAGGAATGGTCGATCAGGGCCATGGTCGGATCGGGGTGATCACGTCCGTCGGCGGTTTGATCTCGCCTCCACACCTCCTGCCCTACAGCACGGCCAAGTTCGGGGCCGTCGGCTTCAGCCGAGGTCTGCGGGCCGAGCTCGCCGGCAGCGGAGTGACCGTGACAACAGTTGCTCCGGGCCTGATGAGGACCGGCTCCCATCTCCGCGCCCAGTTCGTCGGCGCGCAGCAGCGTGAGTACGCCTGGTTCTCCACGGCTGCCTCGCTTCCGTTGCTGTCGATGGACGCCGAGCGGGCCGCCCGACGGATCGTCTCGGGGGTCATCGCCGGACGCTCGGTGCTCGTGCTCACCCCACTGGCGAAGATCGCTCCTCGGGTGGATGCCCTCTTCCCACGTACGACGTCTGCGTTCCTCGGCCTGGTCGCCCGACTGTTACCCGCGGCACCATCGTCCAGCCGATCGGAGACCGTACCGGGCTGGCGGGCGGCTCGGCGGTTGGACCACGGAAGCCGTCGCATTCTCGACGTCGTGACCCGGTTGGGCGGCCGGGCGGCAGATCGCCTGAACGAACGACCGACGACGCTTGACGAAAGGGATGCAGCGACGTGACGGCCTTGACGATCGGCAGCGATGCTCGGAGGGCGGTCGAGGGAACGACATGATCACTCCACGCGCCACCCGGAACGGGGGACGAGTTCGGTGACGCCGACTCCGCGCTGGTACCAGCAGGCTGTGATCTACTGCATCGACGTCCGTTCGTTCCAGGACTCCGACGGCGACGGCTGCGGTGACCTGCGGGGTCTGATCAGCCGGCTCGACTACCTCGCGCGGCTGGGCGTCACGTGCCTGTGGCTGAATCCGGTGCACCCCAGTCCGCTTCGCGACGACGGCTACGACGTCGCGGACTACTACGGGATCGACCCGGCTCTCGGCAGTCTCGGTGACTTCGCAGAACTGTGCCGTCGGGCAGAGGAGCGCGGCCTGCGGATCCTGATCGATCTGGTCGTCAATCACACCTCCGATCAGCATCCCTGGTTCACCTCGGCTCGCCAGGACCGATCATCGCCCTTCCGTGACTGGTACGTGTGGTCTGAGGCGGAGCCACCGGACCGTCGGCAGGGGGTCGTGTTCCCTGGTGAGCAAAAGGAGACCTGGAGCTATGACGAGCAGGCCGGAGCGTGGTACTTCCACCGGTTCTACGACTTCCAGCCCGATCTGAACTGGGACAATCCCGACGTCCGGGCGGAGATCGGCAAGGTGATGGCCTTTTGGCTGCAGCTGGGCGTCTCCGGTTTCCGGATCGACGCTGCGCCATTCGTGATCGAGGAAACCCGACCGGGCGTCGATCCGGGTCCCAAGGACTTCACGATCCTGGACGGCTGGCGGCAGGACACACAGTGGCAGCGAGGCGACTCGGTCTTGTTGTGTGAGGCCAACGTGGCTGCCGGCGACGTCAGCGCGTACGTCGGATCCAGGCCCGATGGACCGGCCGACCGCGCGCAGATGATGTTCGACTTCCTGATCAACCCGAAGGCCTGGCTCGCCCTCGCCCGGCAGGATGCGGAACCGCTGATCGACGGACTGACGACTGCCGTCAAGCTGCCGACGGGTGGGCAGTGGGCCACGTTCCTGCGAAACCACGACGAGCTCGACCTCAGTCGTCTCACCGAGGAGCAACGCGCGGACGTGTTCTCCGAGTTCGCGCCCCGCTCGGAGATGCGGCTCTACGGCCGAGGCATCCGGCGACGCCTCGCGCCGATGCTGCGCGGGGACCGACGTCGGATCGAGCTTAGCTACGCCCTGCAGTTCTCGCTGCCGGGCACGCCGGTGCTGCGGTACGGCGAGGAGATCGGGATGGGGGAGAACCTCGGGCTCGCCGATCGCGACGCGATCCGCACGCCGATGCAGTGGGATGACGGGCGGAACGCGGGCTTCTCCACCGCACCCTCGGCCGAGCTGACCCGGCCCGTGACGATGCGGGGTAGGTACGGCGCCAAGCAGGTGAATGTGCGAGCTCAGAACCGCGATCCCAACTCGTTGCTGCGCTGGTTCGAGAATCTCGTGCACACGCTGCGCACCGCGCCGGAGATCGGTCTCGGCGATTGTTCGGTCGTCGACGTCGCACTGCCACGGCCGGTGCTGGCGCACCGCTTCGACGCGCCGACGGGCTCGGTGCTGCTGCTCCACAACCTTGCCGACGTCGACGTCACCGTCGACATCGGTCCGCTGGACGGCTGCGACGAGCCGTACGATCTGCTCGTCGACGGTCCCTACGACGCCCCTCCATCTTCGCTGCGAAGTCTCCAGCTGCACGGTTGGGGCTATCGCTGGATCCGGCTGTTCCGCAGTGACAGAACCTGATTCCCACCGGCCGTTTACAACGTAAACTCATCGGCGCCCGCCTGTGCCGCTCGTCTCTGATACGGACGCCAGGCTCGGCGCTTCGACCAACGGCAGATGTCCATGAAGCACGTACGCAGATGAGCGAGTCGGAGACCAACGAGCGCCCGGACGAGCCGCCCGAGGGTGCGACTCCCGCGGAGCTCCAGGCGGATATCGAGGCCACCCGTGAACGCCTCGCCGCGAGCGTCGAGGAGCTGGCGGCGAAGTTCTGCGTATCAAGGCGAGCTGACTCCTCGGAAAGTGGGCGCGAACCACACGTCTGACCGGCGTGTCGTTGTTGTTTGCGCCCACTTTCCGGGGAGGAGGGGAGGGCAGGGGGTAGGGGCGGGACGGGGCAGGGTCAGCCGGCGGTGCGGATCACCTTCTTGTTGACGAACTCCTCGATGCCGAGGGTGCCGAGCTCGCGACCGAAGCCGGAGGCTTTGACGCCCCCGAAGGGCAGCTCCGCGCCCTCCATCCCGACGCCGTTGACGAACACCATGCCGACGTCGAGTCGGTCGGCGACCCGGGCGGCTTGTTCCGGGTCGTTGGTGAACACGTAGGAGCCGAGCCCGAACGGGGTGTCGTTGGCGAGCTCGACGGCCTCGTCCTCGGAGGCCACCCTGAACACCATCGCGACCGGCCCGAACAGCTCCTCGTGGAACACCGGGTTGTCGGCCGTGACCCCGGTCAGCACGCCGGACGGGAAGTGTCCGCCCGAGCGGTTGCCCGCGCTGGCGAGCTGGGCGCCACCGGTCACGGCTCGTTCGACCTGCGCCTCCAGCGTCTCCGCGGCACGAACCGACGACAGCGGCGGCAGCTCGGAGCTGGCGGCCAGCATGCGTTCGGTGAACTTGGGGATGAACTCGTCGTAGAGGTCCGCGGTGACGATGAACCGCTTGGCTGCGTTGCACGCCTGGCCGGTGTTGTCCAGCCGGGCCTGGGTGGCGGCCTCGACCGCCGCATCGAGATCGTCGGTGCCGAGCAGGACGAAGGGATCGGAACCGCCGAGCTCCAGCACGACCTTCTTGAGGTGGCGGCCGGCGAGCTCGGCCACGGCGGCGCCTGCGCGCGCTGAGCCGGTCAACGACACCCCCGACACGCGAGGGTCGGCGATGATGGTGGCCACCTGGTCGTTCGTCGCATAGATGTTGACGTACGCGCCGGCTGGGAATCCGGCCTCGGTGAAGATCTCCTGCAGTGCCGCGGCCGACTCGGGACACTGTGGCGCGTGCTTGAGCAGGATCGGATTGCCGGTCACCAGGTTCGGGGCGGCGAACCGGGCAACCTGGTAGTAGGGGTAGTTCCAGGGCATGATCCCCAGCAGGACGCCGAACGAGCTTCGCCGGATGACGGCGCTGCCCGGGCCGGCGAGGTGCGGCACCGGCTGGTCGGCGAGCAGCTCCTCTCCGTGGTCGGCGTAGAAGTCGTAGATGTCACGGCAGACGTCGACCTCGCCGAGCGACGCTTCCTCGTCCTTGCCCATCTCGCGGCCGATGATCGCCGCGAGCTCGGCACGTCGCTCGCTGTGCAGCTCGCCGACGCGCCGGACCAGAGCGGTTCTGTCGGCAACGGTGGTGGTGCGCGACCAGGTCGAGTACGCCCGCGCCGCGGCCGCCACCGCGTTCTCGATCTCGGCGTCGCTCGCTTCCGGGTAGCTCTTGATCTGCTCACCGGTCGCCGGGTCGATGACGGCGTACGTGCTCATGGGATCCCTCCTGGACGTTGCTGGTTCTCGCCATCTTGACACCAACCGATCAGGAAGGACTGGGGTGGTTGGGCTCGCAGTCTCGAGATGCCACCATGAACCATGGCGGAGATCACGGTACGCGTGTTGGCCGAGTCCGAGTGGTCGCTGTATCGCGAAGCCCGGCTTCGGGCACTCGAAGAGTCCCCGGACTCCTTCACCTCGAGCCTGGCCGATGAAGCCGACGGCGACGAGCAGTTCTGGCGCGACCGGATGATCCGGTCGTTCCGGCTACTGGCCGAACGCGAAACGACCATCGGCATCGCGAGCGTCGGACCGTACGCGACGGATCCGACCGCCGCCGAGCTCTTCGGCCTGTACGTCGTCCCCGACGCCCGCAGCACCGGTGTCGCGTCCCGCCTCGTCGACGCCGCGATCGCGCTGGCCAGCCAACGCGGGTACCGACGGCTCTACTACTGGGTCGGCACCGACAACGCCCGAGCGATCGGCTTCGGCAAGAACGTCGGATTCCGCACCACCGGCCACCGCCGCCCGGCCCGGGCGTCCGACCTCGACCTGGGCGAGCAGGAGATGGCGATGGTCATGTCGCTCGAGCCCGACGCGACGTCGGCACCCAACCCGACCAGCTGGACGGCCAGCAGTCGCGAGGGCCCGTCGAGGTAGAAGCAGCTCCGATCCAGCGCCGGTTTTTCGCAAGGACGGTCGTCTTGCGGTGCGTCGTGGAGCAGCGTCAGCCAGGCGTCGTAGGCTCCGTGGAGTGATCCAACGATGAGCAAGGTCGACGCCCAGAGGGCGATGCGCGAAGCCAAATACGCTCGTGCCCACGCCAGCGGCCCCAACCGTCGTGAGGCGGCCACAGTTCGAGAAGTCTCAACGCCGCCGGCCGCCCTCTCACCGAGTAACGAGGCCGTTCGAGCCGGCACCGTCGTCGCGGCACCCGAGGGTGATGCCCCCTGCGGGCACAGGTCCATGAACGGCCGCGTGTGCACCCGGGACGCCGGTCACTCCGAGAAAAGTCATCGGTACAGCTGAGCGGGTCCACTTCGCGTCGAGGATCTGGTAACGCCAACCGGCCTGACGGCTCCCAGTCCTCGCGTGACGGAGAGAACTGACCAAAATACTGCACTGGCCGCGTACAGGCTTCTGGATACTGCTGGCGGTCGTCCTCGCCTGCGGTGTTGTGAGCACGGCCGCAGGTCTCGCCAGTAGCGAGGAGTACTCCGCCGCAGGCCAGTGCGAGCCAGGCAGTCGCCTTGCCGGAGAACCCGCGCCAGGCCTTCGCTTCTTCGGGTGAGCTGCGCAGAAGGTCGATCAGGGCAGGTATCAGTCGGGTCGTGCGATGCACGTTGGGGATCTCGCCTCGCTCGACCGCGCGGGCGACGATCTGAGCGCAGCCGTTCAGCCAGGTTCGTCGTCCTTTCGTGACGGCCCGTTACGCGTCGACCGAGCTGAGCGCACCGTGAGCCGACCCTGACATCGCTGAGGAACGTAGGTCTTGGCCGGCGAGACACGCCGGACCGGCAACCAGATCAGGAGATCACATCATGACCGAAGTGCACATCAAGACGCTGACCTGCGTGAAGAAGCAGGACACCGTCGGCAAGGACAGCGTCGTTCTGAAGATCGGCGGCCGCACGATCGGGGGACCGTACCTGATGGCCAAGGGGGACTCGCTGAGCCCCAACGTCACCGAGCCGTTCACCACGTCCGTGCAGGTGACGCTCATGGAGGAAGACGCGGGAACGGACGACAATCTCGGAACAGTCACCATCCACGACACGCTTCCGGACCTCGACAACCAGGACGGTGTCTTCCACCAACTGTCGGGAGCCGACTACCACATGGTGTACCACATCCACACCTGAGGCATCGGCGACGAAGCACCCCGGCGGGCCACGCCGGGGTGGGTGCGCTCAGCCCGAGGGCGATCGGAGGCCGACCGGAGCGCTCGAGCGGAAGTACCGGCGTCGGACTGAGGTCGCTGGCCGATCTCGTCGAGCTGGAGTGTCCCCGCTGGCCGGCCCTCAGGTGTGCACGGTGACCTCGACCGAGGAGATGTCACCACCGTCGGAGTACTTGAAGATCGCCATCAGCAGGCGCTTGCCGCATTGAACGCAAACCGGACGGCCCGATGGCGTGGGATCGGCGTCGCCGACGAGCTGGCCGCAGAGCGCACGATCCGGACTCTCCGCTCGGTACAGGTGCGCCTCGCCGTCGTCACCGGTACGGCAGGGCATGTAGTTCGGCATCCGCTCACTATCCTCCGCCGTCGGGATCGGTGTCCAGGTGCATGGTGACCGCGAGCCGGGCCGCTTCGGTGCGGTTCGCCGCCCCTAACTTGGCGAGGATGTTGCTGACATGCACGCTCGCCGTGCGTTCGCTGATGAACAACGCGCGGGCGATCATCCGGTTGGTCGCGCCGGCGACCAGCAAGGGAAGAACCTGTCGTTCGCGGGGGGTCAGGCCGAGCGGAGCCGATCGTGCCTGCCGCTTCGGCTCCATGGTGCGGGCGAGGTCGGCTTGCAGGCCGCTCGTCGTCATCACGACTGTGATCTCGTCGAGCAACGGCTTCGCGCCCAGGACCTCCGCCAGCTCTGCCGCGGCGCCGAGAGCGCGGGCCGCTCGGCGCCGCGCCTGTCCACGCAAACACACCGTCCCGAGCCGGAACAGACAGTAAGCCTGCCAGTACGGCCGCTGCAGGACTTGCTGCCGTTCCGCCGCAACGCTCCACTGCTCGGCGGTGTCGGCGCCGGTGATGCGGGCAGCTTCGGCTTCTATCACGGCCAGCACGGCGTCGACGACGGGCAGTCCCGTTCGCGTCGCAGCGCGAGCGGCGATGGCCAGCAGATCGTCTCGACTCTCCTCGGGTGGTGCTCGACGAGCCGGGATGGTCAACTCGGCAGCATCGGCGATGGCCCGAAGCCCGAGGCAGCACGCGTCGAGCACCAGCATCGGATCGTCGTGATCGGCCAACACGGCCAGAGCCTCGGAGATCGCTGCGCGAGCGGCGGTCGGGTGGTGGTCCAACAGAGCCAGCTCGGCCTCGACCTCGGCCAGGGCGGAGCTGAGATACGGATTGTCGTGGCCGGATTCGCGCGCCAGATCGAGTTGTTTTCGAGCCTCGCTCCGGTCTCCCCGGGCCACCGCTACCGACGCGAGCAGGGATCTCAAGTGGGAGGAGACCGCCCCGGCCCCGGCCTCGTCGAGCGCCTCGGTGGCCACGGAGGTCGCCTCGTCCCACCGACCCAGGCTGATCAACGCGTTCACCTGGTTGTTGACCAGAGTCGAGGCCACCGCCCCGACGGGACCGTAGCGCCGACAGACGGCGAGGCCCTCTTCAGCCGCCTCGGCCAGGTCTCCGTAGCGACACGCCAAGCCAAGGGCGTAGGTGAGGTTGCCATAGCTGCGCAGCACGAGCTCGAGGTCGTCCAGCTCGATCGATGTCGTCAGGGAACGACGCAGCTCGACCACGGCGTCGTCGACGAGTCCGAGCTGGGCCCGAGCAGCCGCGCGCGTGATCATGGCCTGCAGTCGCGGACGATCGAGATCCGCCGCATCGGCGGCCACAACCGCGCGGTCGGCCGCGGCGACGGCCTCCTCTGCCCGCCCTGTCGACAGCCAGCCATGTGCCAGAGCGGCCAGGATGTCGGCACGCCCACTGCCTCCATCGGCGTCGATCAACGAGACGGCCCGCTGATACGCCGCGAGCGATGACGACATCTGGCCCGCCGACCACAGCACCTGGCCGCGGAGATACTCCAGATCGGCCGCCTCGACGTCGTCGGCCGGGATCGATTGGGCCTCGTCCAGCAGCCGGAGTGACTCGGCGAAGTCTCCGCACCAGCGCCCTGTCCGCGCGAGCTCGTAGAGCAGTTTCGGGTAACTGAGTCCGGCGATCCTGTCCGAGTCGTCGACCATGTGCCAGCTGCTCCGCACCGCCACGTACAGCCCGCGAGATTCGTTGAACGCCCAGACGGCGGCGGCGGCTCGGGCGGCGGCGACCGCGTGCTCGAGCATCGCGCGATGGTCGCCGGCCTCGCGGAGGTGGTGCGCCAGCTCGACCGCACGCCGCCGACGGACGTCAGCTGGCGAGGCAAGCAAGATCGATGCCGCCTGACCGTGCGCCTCGGCGAGCTCGCTTGGGCGCGCATCGTCCAGGACGATCTCGCGCAGAAGGCCGTGCCGATACGTCAGTGACTGGCCTTCCGAAACCAGCAGGCCCCGATCAACGAGCGTGTGCTCGATGCTTCTGAAGTCGTTCAGCGAGCAACCGATGGCCATTCTCAGCTGCCCGGGCTCCGTGGCGCGGGCGAGCACTGCAACCAAGATCAGCGATGCTCGCTCTGCCGGACTGATTCCCGAGATGGACGCGAGAAGAACATCACGCAGATGCGGGGTGATGATGCTTCCGTCGTCGAATCGGCCAAGATGAACGGCATAGAACGGGACTCCCTGGGAGGCCGTCACGATCTCTCGCCGCCGTTGTGGAGACGGCGGGAACGGCAGTGAGCTCAGCAACGTGGCTGTAGAGGCCTCGTCCAACGGCCCGAGGGCGATCCCTCGACTTGTCGGCAGGCGGCGCAACTCGACGAGGGCACCGTGACCACGCGCTCCGAGATGACCGGCCCGATTGGTGATCAGCACCATGATCCGATCGCCGCGCAGCCGCCTGCACACGTACTCCACTAGATCCAGCGTGGCCGCGTCCAGCCAATGCCCGTCTTCGATCACGATCAGTAACGGAACTCGGCGGCTGAGCGATTTGACCAGTTCCGTAAACGCGCTGAGCAGCCGCAGGGTGGCCAGTCCAGGATCGGTGACGACCGGCTCTGCGTTGCCAACGCGGATCAGTGGCTCCAGCGAGTGCCAGTCTTCCTGCGAGATCACCTCGGCCAGCGTCGGCTGCTGCCGTCGCAGTTCCAACATGAGCTCTATGGCCGTTCCGTACGGGACGCGGGCGGCTTCTCCGGGAGTGGACCCGGCGACCGCAGCCAGAAACCCGTCCCTCGAGGCGATGCGGACGGTTTCGTCAGCCAGTCGACTCTTGCCGATCCCTGCTTCACCGTCGATGATCACGACCCTGGGTCGACTGCTCATGGCGTCGGCCAGGGCGTCGTTCAGCTGTGACAGCTCCCGGTCGCGGCCGACCGGCGGTGCGGGGACCATCGGACCAGGGTCGCACGTTCGGGGCGGGAGCGCGCGGCGATATCTGAGTGCGCCGAACGGCCTGACTACGTCATCTGACGTAGCCCGTCGGCTGCCCTTGCGCTCCTTCCTTCTGATGGCGACCGGAACTCCCGGGGGCATCCAAGGAGGAGAGCATGAGGCTGCTCGGCAACGGTGAGGTGCGCCGGATCGAGACGGTTCGGCAGGTCGACAACTCGGTGATGACGCTGAGCCCAGATCGGAGGGCGATCGCCGAGGGCTGCGAGCCGGTCGTCGATCGGCACGGGGGGTGCGCCGGCGCCGATGTTGGCGCCGAGCCGGTCGCAGATCGGTTCACGCTCGCCGGGACCCGGCTCGACCACACCCAGCGCCTGCTCGCCGACGCGCGATTCTCTGAGGCCGTCGAGATCGCCACGGCTGAGATTGCGGCGCTCGCGCGGGTGACGGCGGGGGAGACCGATCTGGCGCCGATCCTCGTCCGGGCGCTGACCGTCGAAGCCGACGGTCTGATCTGGCTCGCCCGCTACGACGAGGCTGAGGACCGTTGTCTGCAAGCGGTGTCACTGGCATCCCGGGTCGGCAGCGGTCCGACGGCGGGGGCGCTGTTGTCTCTGGCGCGGATCCAGCTCCGCCGTGGCGCTCGGGAGCAGGCTCGAGCGGCCCTGGAGCAGGTGCTGCGACTCGGCCCGAGAGAGCTCGAGCAGCAGGTCAGAGTGCAGGCGTTGGCCGCGCTGGCCGTCGCGTTACTCTCCGAGGAGGCCGCGCCGGCCGAGCAGCTTGCCTCGCAAGCCCTGGAGGAGTCGACGGAGTCCAGCCGGATTCCCGCTCTGCTCGCGGCGGGGCGGGTGGCCCTCGCTGCGGGCCGAGTCGGCGCTGCCCGTGACCTCGCCGTCCAGGCTCTGGAACACGCCCGGGGTCGGAGGGAACGCACCGCGCTGGCCGAGGCCTTGGAGCTCCGCGCCATCACCGACCGCCCTGGTCCGGCTCGAACGGGGCTGATCGAGGTACTCCAGATCTGGGAGAGCGCCGGGGCGATCGACCACGCCGACCGCGTTCGCCTTCAGCTGGGCAGGCTACCTCGGGCAAGTGCCTCCGACAGACTCGCGGCCCGGCTCGCCTGGGCTCGACTGGCGACGACCGGGGCGCTGGACATCGCGTGGTTCGTGGCCCCGCTCGGTGACCGATCGGTGCGGATCACGGCGTTCGGCCGGCTCGAGGTTTGTGTCGACGAGGCACCGGTTCCGGCGGACGCTTGGCAGTCGCGAAGGGCTCGGGACCTGGTCCGGCTGCTCGTGTGCCGTCGTGGGCGAGCCGTTCCCCGACTGGAGATCTGCGAAGCGCTCTGGCCCGACGAGGACCCCGATCGGACCCTGCACCGGCTGTCTGTGTTGTTGTCCATCGTTCGCGGAGTGCTGGGCGCGGACGCCGTGGTCGGCGACTCGTCCTGTGTCGCCCTCTGTCCAACTCGCGTCACGGTGGACGTCGAACAGTTCCTGTCAGACGTCGCCGACGGAGTGATTCTCCACGACCGAGGCTCCACGGCAGATTCGCGCGCGCTGCTCAGCCAGGCCGTGGAGGAGTTCGTTGACGACCCGTTCGCCGATGTCCCCTACGACGACGAGGTGACGCCCCTACGCGACCAGGCCCGGGCAGCCCACCTCCAGGCGCTGAGGCTCCTGGCCCTGCAGTGTCGCAGCGTCGGTGACCACGACCAGGCGGCCGGCTATCTCCGTCGCTTGCTGAGTGCAGACCGCTATGACGAAGACGCGCACCGCGCTTTGCTCGAGGTGCTGATCAGCGGCGGCCGGCACGGACAGGCGAGGCTGGCGGCGAAGCATTACCGGGCGGCCATGGCCGAGCTCGGCGTTCGCCCGCGAACGGTGAGTCTGCGGCCGGCAAGTTGACCAGCTGCGTCCGCGAGGTCGTGCTCCAGGCAGCTGGACACTGCCCATCACCGAAGCAAGAGCAGTCGCAGCCATCAGCCCGGTTTCCTCGCCTGATTCGACTATGACGCCGCACTGATGGGTGGATTGGACTCTGTAGTCGGCGCCGCATCCGCGGCGCGGAAGAGAAGCGATCAAGAGCTCGAGAACTGGTGCCGTGACTTCGACGCGGCTGGGTCTCGGGCCGGAGCGCTCCATCCGAGGAGGATGCATGTTGTCACGAGAAACGATGCCATGGCCGGACGCGTCAGCCAGCACCGTCCCGCTCGCCAAGGCGGTGCTGACCAGGCAGGCGCGCACCGCACCCGCTGGCCGACGGCTCGCGAGCGGACGATCATGACCCTGCTCAGCGGACAGCAGCTGCCGAGCCTCGGCAGGAGGACCTATCACGTCGAGGTCCCGGCGAACCCACCACTGGCGTTGATCCCCGCCATCATCGTGTTCCATGGCGGCGGTCAGGACATCGACGTGATCGCCCGGAACTGGGGCGTCTCCCCGTCGGGGCCGCCCCCGGCGCCGCTGGACAACTACCTCTTGGCCTTCCCGGAGAGCGACCCACGGATGACTTCCGAATGGGTGCACTTCCAGACGGGTGACACGGGCTTCCCGACCTTCGACCTGGAGTTCGTCCGCGATCTGATCACCGAGTTGACCACCCGGACCTATGCCACAGGTGGAGCCGTCGGCGGCGTGAGTGCGAACCCCGAGATGATCTATGTAGCGGGATTCTCCAACGGCGGAGGGATGGTCTGGCAACTCCTCAACTCCGACCTCAGCACGTCGTTACGCGGATTCGCTGCCGTGGGAAAGGCCCTGGACCCAGAGAAGGTCACGCACTACAACAACACATTTCCGGCCGGGACTGCGCCGGCGGCCGCACCGGTCTTCTACCTGCAGGGCACAGCGGACCGCGGCTTCCGACCCCCCTTCAGCCAGGATGAAAGGCAGCTGGACGAGACGTTGCCGTTCTTCACCCTGCGGCAGATGCTCACCCGCAATGGACTGACGCCGACCACCGCAACAGCGACGTTGATCCCCGGCAGCACCGGCGTCACCGAGGTTGTGCTACAGCTGTTCACCGGAGGGAACGAGGCGTACCTGCACGGCACGGTGATCAACGGTGGCCATAACTGGCCGACGCCGACCACAGTGGGGAACCCGCCCGTCGCCCACCACTTCAATGCCACCGATGCCATCGTCGACTTCTGGCACAACTACGCCGGTCTGCCGATCTGACGTCACCACGTGATGGGATGCCGCCGCGCCAACCCGTCGTTGGCACGCGCTGTCAGATCCGATCCGTGCAGGCATCCCTCGCGCTGCGTGAGGCGGCCGGCCACCCATCGGATCTCGCCGATGCGCTTGAAGTCTGCCGGCAGGGTGGTCGACGCGCTGACCACGGTCTTTCCGTTCGGCAGCGTCCGACCGCCGTTGCGTAAAGCCCACTCGCCGGCCAGTCGGGGTGGCGGAAGGTCGACGCCGTTTCATCGAACTCAGCCTGGTCGAACCACCCCGTCGGGCTCCATGTCTGCCACTGACGGTGGGCGGCATCCGGCCATCCGTGAACGACGACGACGGGCGGAGCCGTCCGGTCTCCATGGTCGCCAAAGGCGATTTCGAGGACGTCGGTGCGCAGCATCGGCATGGGACCCGACGGTGTACGGCCGACCAGCTTGCTCGTGCGCGGCATCACGCGGTCTCGTCGCCGCGGGCGAGGTAGATGGTGTTCGTCGCCTGCCGCTGCTGGAGCGGGTTGGGGAATGCGACAACCTCGGCGGCCACAGTCGGGAACACCGTGCGCAGGACGTCTAGATAGTCCTGGTCAGGCGGGTCGTTTGACCACAGGCCGAAGACGCCACCGGGGGTCAGCCGTGCGGCCAACCGACGGACACCGGCTGTCGTGTAGAAGTCTTCGTTGCCAGCCCCGAGTTGGTGGCGCGGCGAGTGGTCGATGTCGACCAGCACTGCATCGAACCGGCGGTCACGCGTTTCCGGGTCGAAGCCGGCGTCTTCGACCATCGCGAAGAAGTCGCCGTGCACCAACCGGCAGCGCGAGTCCGTGGTCAGCGCCCGACCCAAGGGGACCAGCCCGCGCCGGTGCCAGCTGATCACCGGCGCGAGGGCGTCGACCACGACCAGCTGGCGTACCCGGTCGTCCGACAGCACTGCATCAGCCGTGTAGCCCAGGCCGAGGCCGCCGACGACGACATCCCACCCGGTCGTCGATGTCCCGCGGCGCCCGAGCCAGCCAAGGGCCAGGTCCGCCAGGGCGCGCTCCGCGATTGTGAACCTGCTGGACATCAGGTACGCGTCGCCGAGTTTGATTTCGAAGATGTCCAGGCCGGTGGCCGGGTCCTGGCGTCGCCGAAGACTCACCTCACCGATCGCCGTCGGCTCCCACGCGAGTTCCTCGAACCGTCTGCTCACCGGCTACGGACCCCTTCTTGGATCTCTGCATCGTACGGCGATAGGTGGCAGTCCGCGCTGAAGCGCTCTCGGTCACCACGTTCGATGGGGCCGCAGCTTGGGTCAGCGTACGAACTCTGCAGGTCCGAAGCCTCGCCGTTCGATGTAAGGGGTCGATCTGCTGACGAGGAAGGTGTGTTGGGATCGGTGCCGGGATCGCCGTCCACGGCGTGGACGAGACGAGGGACCGCATTTTCGACGGCCCAACGATGGCTGAGGATGCTGCCCCAGTCCATCGAGTAGAGGAGGTCGTCGTTGCCGCCATTGGGTGCCAACACGTATCACCTTCCTTCGTGGTCCGTAGGTTCCGCGACGAACTCGTGCTCGAGGAGGGCCGTGGTCGCGTCGTGCTCGGTGGTCCACACCACGACGTCGAGGGCGTCGAGCAGGTCGACCTTCTCGGTGCTGAGCGGAGCGTTGTACTCCTTGCCGACGAGGTCGGCGAGCTGCTGGGGCAAGCTCATCCCGAGGGTGATCAGGAACTGGGTGCGGGGAGCGCTCGCGCCGAGGACGGTGAAGTCGGCACCCCAGAGCTCGGCGCAAGCCGCGTGCTTGCCGACAAGGATCGGATTCTGCTCGCGGGCGACCGAGAACGCTCCCTCGAGAGTGTCCACGAGCTTCGCGGCGGCGGATGGCTGGCCGAGTGCAGCGCCGATGAGCTCGGTATGTGGTCGGGTCGCGATGATCTGATCGAGCTGGCGATCAGAAGGCCAACCGGACCGGTCCGTCCGCTCGGCGCTCGGCGCTCGCCAACGCCCTCGCAAGCGCAGAGTCGTGATCGTGGGCGGTCCTCACCTCCGACGGAGCGCCGAGGTCAAGGGCCGCGCCGAGACAGAGGTTGTCGAGCATCGTGATGCCGATCAGCAGCTCGTCACCGCAGAGTCCGCGCGAGGCGTTGGGCAAGCTCCGGCACAATGATTTCTGAGGCTTGCAGGTCGGACCGTCACGTGTGACCTGGCTCACGGGTCGGCGCAGTCGCCGAGGTTTGCCGACTCGGGGTGGCAAACGGGTCGGCGGGGGGACGGATCGGGCTTTGTTTGCCGACTCGGGGTGCGAAACGTGGACTCACGAGTGAGTCGACTGACCACTAGCATGGGCGGATCCGACGCCGGAGGTACCGGCCGGCCGACCGGTCAGATGGGTGCGTGATGTCCGACGAGATGTTCGAGGGGAATCCCGACGAAGCGCCCCAAGACCGCGTACGAACACTCGCTGGACGGCCGCCGGGTCTGGTGTGGTCACGCCGCGGGTTCCTCGTGTCGGCCGGCGCACTGGTGCTCGCCGGTGTGGGCGATCTCAGCGTCGGCGCGGCGGGGCCGATCGGGCAGAACGGGGCCGGCACGCCGGGTGCAACTCCGATCCCGCACGCCAGCTCGGCCACCGCCCCGCCTGCGGCGGCCGTCCTGCCCACCCGGGCTGAGATCGTGGCCGAGTTCGCGGGGCGCAAGCCGAAGACGTTCGGTTTGTTCCTGCCCGGGGCGGTACGACATGGCAAGCGCCGGATGGCGCTCACCTTCGATGCCTGCGGTGGGCCGCGGGGGAGCCGCTACGACAAGGCGGTGATCACGACCCTCCGCAAGGCGAAGGTGCCGGCCACCTTGTTCCTGAACTCGCGCTGGATCGAGGCGCACCGCAGCCTGGCGGCCGAGCTGGCAGCGGATCCGCTCTTCGAGATCGGGAACCACGGTTGGCTACATCGCCCGCTGACCGTGGGCGGGCAGTCGGCGTACGGTATCGCGGGCAGCCGCAGCGCAGGGGAGGCGTACGACGAGATCGTCCGCGGCCTGGACGCCGTGGCGGAGCTGACCGGATCGCGCCCGCTGTGGTTCCGGCCGGGTACGGCCTATGCGGACGATGTGGGCATGGCCATCGCCCGAAGGCTCGGTGTCCGGGTGGCCGCATTCAGTGTCAACGCCGACTACGGCGCGACCGCGAGCAAGGCTGTCGTGGTGAGAAATCTTCGGAAGGCCCGCAGCAAGGACATCGTGCTGAGCCACTTCAACCAGCCCGGGGGCAAGACGGCGGAGGGACTGGCCAAGGCGCTGCCGAAGATGATCCGCAGCGGCCGTCACTTCGCCACGCTCAGCCGCGCGCTCGCCTGACGCCCGAAAGCTGCCAGCCAGTCGTACGGCCAGAACGTCTGCTCAGTACCGTGCTCGGGCTCGGCGGACCGCCTCCTCGACGAACTGTCGAGCGACCTCCGCGAGTTTGCGACGGTCGTTCTGACTCATCGACCTGAGCCGCTCGAGTGCCTCTGCCTCAGTGCCGCCCGTCCGGCTCATCAGAATCCCGACGGCGCGGTCGATGACACCGCGCGTCGCCAACGCGGTCTGGAGCTGCTCTGCGAGGCGGCGCGTCCGAGCCAGCACGTGTGCGTTCTGGACCGCGATCGCCGCCGGGACGGCGAAGATCTCGCCCAGCTCGGCCGACCGATCGTCGAACGCATACTTGGCGCGGGCGTACACGTTCATCGCCCCCATCACGCCGTCGGGCGTGACCAGCGGCAGCGACAGCACGCTGTGGACGCCGAGCCGGGCCACCTGCCCGCCGAAGCGGGGCCACCGGGCGTCCCCGCCGAGCGAACCGGACGTGACTGTCTGTCCCTCGCGCACCGCGCTGATGCAGGGACCCTCGCCGAGCGTGTACTGGGCATCGTCGACCTGGCTGACGAACGGCGCGGTGGCAACGATCGTGTCCGAGCGACCTTCCTCCGACACGGTGAGACCGGCACCGTCGGCACCGGGAATGGCCTGCACCGCGTACGTCGCCACCCGGGTCAGCAGTGTCTCCAGCGGCAACCGGTTCGTCGCCAGCCGGGACAGACCGGCGAGACTGTCGCGCAGGTCCTGGTCCTCGGTCGCGTGCTGCTCTTCTCGCCCGCCGGCGGCGGCGCCATCAGCCGGTTCGTCCGGCTCGTCTGTGGCCATGTTCCTCATCGCGTGGCTGATCGTCCGGATAGTCCGGTCAGTGGATCGGTCCCGCAATTCTAGTAGCGTCTCGGCAACGGCAGGATCAGCCCGCGTACATGCGAAGGTCTCGGGCGAAGCGATCGCCGAGCTCGATCAGGGCGTCCAGATCGGGATGCCGGACGATGATCATGCCGTCGGAGATGAGCGTGGCGCGCCAGTCGCGCCGGTGTGCGCCGACGGGCAGCAGGTCAAGTACGCAGATGTTGTCGGCGTACGCGGCCATCAGCTCCTCGAGCCCCTCGACCCGGGTGATGTGTCCCGATCCGACGGCCCGTTTGAAGATGCTGGCTGCGTTGTAGTGGTGGGTCAGCGGTGCCGACGTCCCGGTGAGCACGGCGTCGGCCCACATCCGGAACAGGTCGCCGTCGGTCGCGTAGTTCATCACATCCACCGTGCGTGCACCCGGTGGCCGGGCGCCGATCTCACCGAACACGACCTCGCCGTCGTCTTTGCGGTACCACTCCATGTGAGTAAAGCCGGCGTGGAAGCCAAGCGCGCGGAGGACGTCGCGGCCCATCCTCCGGCCCGCCGCGAGCTGCTCGCTGTCGGTCGCCCGCAGTGCAACGGTCATCGGAGAGATCCACTCGTGGCTGCGTGCCTGGAGGGGTCGTGGCCGGTACCAGCTGATGTTCTCGAACAGCACGTCGCCGGCGCCACACACCGTGTCATAGGTGTACTCCTCGGCTTCGATGAACTCCTCGACGCTGACCACCTCGACATGCCGGATCATCGGCAGTACGTCGGCCAGCTCAGCCGCCGAGTCGACCCGGAACGTGTCGGCCGAGCCGGCGCCGGCGATCGGCTTAACGATCAACGGGTAGCCGATCCGTTCGGCGGCCTCCCACACGCCCTGCACGGTCGAGGTGCTGGCATGCCGCGGGGTGCGGATGCCGGCCTCGTCGAGGACCTGCTTCATCAGCTCCTTGTCCCGAAACGGGAGCGTCTGCTCGACCGTCATTCCGGGTAGGCCGAGCTTCTCGCGAATCCGGGCGGCGAGCACCATGTACGGCTCCCACAGGCACTCCACCTGATCGATCCGCGCGTGCCGGGCCAGTCCGTGCAGGGCAGCGAGCACGGCCTCCTCGTCGGCGAGCGAGACGTGCTCGTAGTGCGCCAGGTGGTCTCGAGCCTCCGGCGGCAGGACGTGGATCGGCTGGTCGCCCACCCCGATCACCGACGCACCGGCCTGGGCCAGCGCCCTGGTGAAGTACGCCATCTCGAGGGGGAACCCCGGCGAGAGCATCACGACGTTCATTCGGCCCCCTTTCTATGCCGATTCGCGCCCGCTGCGCGCCTACAGACGCTGACTTTCTCCCTCGCTCGCAGCCGAAGAGCCGCTGCCGCTGCCGCGATTCCAGCGGGCTGCTCGCTCGGTCGGAAGACAGCGCCGGCGCTTCGCTGACCGACGCTCATTCGGCCCCCTTTCTATGCCGATTCGCGCCCGCTGCGCGCCTACAGACGCTGACTTTCTCCCTCGCTCGCAGCCGAAGAGCCGCTGCCGCTGCCGCGATTCCAGCGGGCTGCTCGCTCGGTCGGAAGACAGCGCCGGCGCTTCGCTGACCGACGCTCATTCGGCCCCCTTTCTATGCCGATTCGCGCCCGCTGCGCGCCTGTGTCCGGCTCGCGCTCGCTGCGCGCCCTTGAGACTCTGCTTTGCTCCTTCACTCGCAGCCCGTGCTGCTGCGCGCTGCCGCTGTCTGGACAGGGCTGCTCGTTCAGTCGCAAAGCAGAGCCCGGCGCTTCGCTTACCGACGCTCGCCGGCATGGCGGCTCCTCGATGTGTAGGGCACGCGCCGGCGCTCCGCTTTCCGACGCTCATTCGGCTTCGACCAGCTCGACGCGGAGGGTGGTGATGATCGTGTCGAGAGCGGCCCGGACAACATCGGTGTCCTCGTGGCGGACGGTGACGAAGCCCTCACCTTCGTACGACGTCGAAGCCGGTTGGCCGGGTCGGGGGAGCTTGGCGTCGACGACCAGGTCGCCGAGGGCGCGTTGCACCTCGTCGACGCCGTGCACGGTCCGGACCCGGCCGCGACCCTGACCACGCAGGTATGCGGTGCCGCTGGCATAGACCCGGTCGGGTGGACTGAACGTCCCGAGCAGCACCAGCTCGGCCCACATCGAGTAGAAGTCGACGTTGTGGCTGAAGCCGATCATCGAGGCCAGCTGGGCACCGGGCGGCCGAGCGCCGACCTCCGAGACCGCCACGGACCCGTCCGGGCGTTCGAACCACTCCATGTGGGTGAAGGCGGTGTCCACGCCGAGAGCCTGCAGAGCCGCAGGGCCGATCTCCTTGATCGAGGCGTACTCGGCACCGCCGATGTCTCGCGGCAGCACGACCGTCCACTGCACCCACGGCGTCCGCAGCACCTCCAACGGCGGCGGCTGGTAGTCCGAGATCGACGACCACACGGTGTCACCGCCGATCGTCACGCTGTCGAACGTGTGCTCTCGGCCGGTGAGGAACTCCTCGAGCAGCCATACCTCGGCCGGATTCGCCTGGGCGGCACGCAACCAGGAGTGGAAGTCGTTCTCGGTGTCGAGGCGGTACGTCGCCAGGGCACCGGCGCCGGCCGGCGGCTTGGCGACCAGCGGCAGTCCCACCTCGGCGAGGAAGTCGGTGGCCTCCTCCGTTCGGGCGACGAGCTGGTGGCGGGCACAGGGTATGCCTTCGGCCCGAAGCACGGACTTCATCCGCGACTTGTCCCGGACGTTCAAGGCGGTGGCGGTGTCCATGCCGGGGATGCCGAGCGCATCGCGTACCTCGGCCAGCGGTACCTGAAGCTGTTCGAGGGCGCCGATCAACCGCTCTACCGGTCCGCCCAGCTGGCTCTGGAGACCGCGTACGGCGTCGGCGATCTGCTGCGGATCGAGCGCGTCACCGACCTGCCAGTGACCCGTCAGCGCGGCCCGGAGCTCCGCCGGCACGTCCGCCGCCGACGCGGTGGTGATCAGGCCCAGCCGCACACCCGGGACGCGCGCAGCCGACAACGCGAACCGCGCGGTGGCCTCGAGCAGATACGGAGCGACGAATGCGGCGACCACCATAGCCGGAGGCTATCGGTTGGCCGGCTGCCCGGCGAGGGAGGTGAGACCTGGAGGTCTACAGGGAGCGTCGTTCGGCAACCAGCGGGCAGAGGAACGGATCCTTGCCCTTGAGTCCGACGCCGTTGAGGTACGTGATCACGCTCCGGTATCCCTGCCACAAGGTCGTGCGGGTGTACGGCACCCCGTTCGCGGCGCAGTAGGCGGACACCAGTGCCTGCGCCTTGTGGAGGTTGGGTCGAGCCATCGAGGGGAAGAGGTGGTGCTCGATCTGGAAGTTCAGGCCGCCCATGAAGATCGACACCAGCGGGCCACCACTGATGTTGCGACTCATCAGGACCTGGCGCCGGAGGAAGTCGAGCTTCAGTCTCGCCGAGACCAGCGGCATGCCGATGTGGTTCGGCGCGAAGGCCGATCCCATGTACAGCCCGAAAACGGCGAGCTCCACCGCGAGGAAGACCACCGCCTTCTCGGGTGCGAGGACGAGGAAGGCGAGGGCGATCAGTCCGGCGAGTCGGACGGCGAGGAAGGGCAGCTCCACCATCCGGCGCCGGACCGGACCGCGACCCAAGACCCGACGGACGCCGGAGGTGTGAAGGGAGAGGCCTTCGAGCAGCAGGATGGGAAAGAAGTACCAGCCTTGATGGGCCACGACCCAGCGCGCCAGCGGACTGGAGTGTCGAGTCGCCATTGTCGGTGTCATCGCGACCGCCCGTAGCGCGATGTCGGGGTCGGCCCCCTCCTTGTTGGGATTGGCGTGGTGGCGGTTGTGCTTGCTCTGCCACCAGCCGTAACTGATCCCGACCAGCAGGTTGGCGACGATCAGGCTGACCCAGTCGTTCCAGCGTCCGGACTTGAAGATCTGCCGGTGCGCGGCATCGTGGCCGAGGAAAGCGATCTGGGTCATCACGACAGCAAGCACGACGGCGCTGGCGAGCTGCCACCAGCTGTCGCCGATCAGCACGAAGCCGACGACCCAGGCGCTGACGACGAGGATGGCGCCGATCAGCTTGGTCCAGTAGTAGCCATATCGCCGCCGCATCAGACCAAGTTCGTGGATGCTGCGGGTCAGGGCGGTGAACGAGCTGGACCTCTCGGCGACGGCCGAGCTGATGGTCCCAAGCGCCGGCTGCAGCCTGATGTCTGCACCGGGGCGGGTTGGTTCTTCGCGTTCGTGGAGGGATGCCGTCATGACACTGCCGATCGTGATGGACGTCGCGTTGGGTGCTGGCGGGAGCGGGATGCTCGTCGAGCCGCGGCAGGAAGGAACGGCGGCTTGGGCCCAGGCCGGCTGTGATCAGCAGCACCCGCCATGATACGCCAAGATCGGGAAGCCCGGCGGGCCGCGAGAGCCTCCGACACGAGACGAGGAGATCGAGAATGCACCTCGAGCTGAGGGACCGCGTGGTCGTCGTGAGCGGTGCAGGTCGCGGCATCGGCCGGGTCATCGCGGAGACCTTCCTGGCGGAGAACGCCGTCGTCGTCGGTGTCGATCTGGATGCCGGTCTGCTGGGCTGGCTGGACCAGGCACGGACCGATGCGGCTCGGCCCGGCGCGTCGTTCGGGTGCGACGTACGGAACTCGGCACGCGTGGGCGCGGTGATCGAGGAGATCACCGCCCGGTTCGGACGGATCGACGTGTTGATCAACAACGCCGGCGTGATCGCGGACGGCCTGGTCGAGGATCTCGACGATGACCAGTGGGACCGCTGCTTCGACGTGAACGTCGGCGGGACGTTCCGGATGTGTCGAGCGGTCATCCCCATCATGAAGGCGCAACGCTCCGGCCGGATCATCAATGCCGCCTCGTTCGCGGCGATCGTGCCGAGCATCGGCAGCTCTGCGTACGCGGCCTCGAAGGCGGCGGTCGTGCAGTTCAGCCGCACCCTGGCCGGCGAGCTCGGCCCGTGGAACATCACCGTCAACTCCTACGCTCCGGGCATGATCCCGACCGCGATGAACGGCTTCACCGACCTGCCGGCGGCCGATCAGGACCGGCTGCTGGACACGCTCTCGCTGCGCCGCTGGGGCGACCCGGCCGACGTGGCCGCGCTGATCTGCTTCCTGGCCAGTGATGCGGCCGGCTACCTCACCGGCGCGCTGATCGACGTGAGCGGCGGCAAGTTGGCGACCCAGATCCCGGCCAAGGCGTACGAGCTGGCGGCCCGCGAATGACGGCGGACAGTACGCCCGGCGTCGTGTGGGTCACCGGGGCCGGCAGCGGGATGGGCCGCGCCGCTGCGGTGGCCGCCGCGGCCCGGGGCTGGCGGGTGGGGCTCACCGGGCGGCGAGCAGCGGCGATCGAGGAGACGGCTCGGCTGATCGAGCAGGCCGGTGGGCAGGGTCTCGCTCTGCCGTTGGATGTCCTCGACCCCGCCGCGGTCGCCGCCGGGTACGAGCGGATCGTCGCAACCTGGGGAACGGTCACCGATCTGGTCCTGTCGGCCGGTCTCAACACACCCGAGCGTTACTGGAGTGATCAGTCGATCGAGGAGTTCGAGCGGATCGTGGCGACGAACCTCACCGCGGTGGCGCGGATCATCGACACGGTGCTGCCCGGCATGCGCACCGCCGGCCACGGTCAGGTGGTCGTGGTGTCCTCGTACTCGGCCTGGCGGTTCGCGCCGCACGCCGGCGTTGCGTACTCGGCTGCCAAGACAGCACTGGCAGCGATTTGCCAGTCCCTCAACGCGCAGGAGGCGGCGCACGGGATCCGGAGCTGTCACCTGTGTCCGGGTGATGTGGACACCGGCTTCCTCCAGCTGCGGCCGCAGGTCCCCGACCGGGAGGCCCGCACAGTGATGCTGTCGGCGGACGACGTCGCGGCGGCCATCCTGTTCGTGCTCGACGCGCCGACACACGTACGGATCGACGAGCTGGTGATCAGTCCGGTGTCCCAGGCGTGACGGGTGTTCCAGGCGTAATGGGTGTCCCAGACCTGACAGGTGGCCGGACGAGGAGCAGGACGACGCTGACGAGCAGGACCCAGGTCGGGAAGACCAGCTGGGTCCACTTGTGTTCCCCGGCAGCCACCATCAGGGTGAGGGCGACGACGTAACCCAGGTAGGACACCCAGCGCGGAAGCGACCGGGTGCGGATTCCGACCGTGCTCACCGAGAGGGTGAAGACTGCCGCCATCCGCATCGCATAGACCGAGACCAGGGTCTGCGTGGTGCTGCGACCGAAGCCGTAGACACCGACATCGGGATCGGTCGTGGCGACGACCTCCATCAGCCCGGTCAGGGTGACCGTGCCGGAGAACAGCATGGCCAAGAAGAGCAGTCCGCTGCCGAGGAAGACGGTGGAGAACAGCCGGTCCTCGACGTCACCGAGCTGGTC
Source organism: uncultured Actinomycetota bacterium (assembly GCA_963797165.1). Lineage (GTDB taxonomy): Bacteria > Actinomycetota > Actinomycetes > Propionibacteriales > Propionibacteriaceae > Microlunatus. Next base: position 1,492,848 of record CAWCOM010000001.1, on the reverse strand, counting down.
GCGGATGACGCCGATGAACCACAGGAACGCGATCCCCGCGAACGGGACCAGGTTGAGGCTGATCCGGATCAGCCTGCGCCGCTCGGGATCGGCCCGCAGCGCGTCGAGGGTGACCTCGGTGAGTGCGATCCGCGTCATGACCAAGGCGATCAGGATGAGGATCGCGAAGATGATTCCCGCGACCGCTGCGGATCGTCGGCTTCGCCAGAAACCGACGGTCAGGACCGGGCGGCCGGAGGACGGCACGGCGTCAGCTTGCCGGACAGGACTTCGACAGGGTGGCCGTGAAAGACGCCGCCGCGGTGGCGACCTGGGCCAGTGCCGTCGCGATCTGCGGCGCCTTCTGCGCCAGGTTGTCCTTGGCCAGCCCGGTCGTCGCGGTCTGCAGTGCGTCGATCGCGTTCTGGACCTGGTCGAGCTCGGGGCGCAGCACGCTCGACGCGGACGTCCGGGCGGCCTGCAGGTTCGTCTTCACGTCAGCGATGGCACTCTTCAGGGCGTCGACCCCGTCGGAGCGTACGTTCACGTCCTTCAGCGCTGCGAGTGAGCTCTTCAGCGCCGTGGCCTCCTCGCACCCGTCGGAGGTTGCGGCGGTCGGGGTGGGGCTCGATACGGCTGGGCTGGACTGGGTCGGGCTCGAGGCGCTGGATGTCGGGTCGGTGCCGCATCCGGCGACCAGCCAGAGCAACGCGCAGATCGCCCCGAGGGCGGTCCACAGGCGGGGTTGACGAGGCGACATCGTGGTGTTCACTTTCTCGAAGGCGTCCTGGAGCGGGGTCACAGCGGACCTCTCAACCAGGATCGCAGGAGGCAGACGCTCCGCGGCTCACCCGAAGCGAGTGATGCCGGGTCCGGCTGAGCTGGGTGGACGGCACCCGTCTCCGCACCATCTCGGCGGAACTCTGCTCCCTTGCGGATCTTTGCTCCCTTTGCACATCTTTGCTCCCTGTGCAGAGGGAGCAAAGACGCCTAAAGGGAGCAAAGATTCGCAGCGGACTGCGGACGGACCCCAATCGGCGGGTGACAGGGGGCGGTGGAGCGGTCCGCTAGCTCGGGCGGGGGCTCGCGGCGGCGTCGACGATCAGGAAGCTGGCGACGGCAGCCGCTCCCAGCCCGGCCCGCCGGGTCTTCTTGGACAGCTTGGAGTAGTCGAGCACCCCGCCCTCGTGGATGTGCGGGTCCGTCGGGATCTCGACGACCTGGTGGCGGTGCTGGCCGTAGAACCACTCGTACGCCGCCTTCTTCGGGGCTGCTTGCGCGGCGGCGGGGGCGTTGGTGCCGACGATCATCGTCCGCTCCAGCACCGGGTGCTGCCGGTCTCGGAGGGTCTTCAGCATCTTGTTGGCGGTGACGACGTGATCTTGGCGCCACTGGGTCGGGACCACCAGCCCGTCGGCCACGTCGAGGGCGGCCAGCCAGTTCGAGGCGAGCTCGTTGTTGCCCGAGTCGATGATGATCACCGCGAAGAACCGGCTGAGAATCCGGTGCACCCGGGCGAACACCTCCTCGTCGATCATCCGGGTGACCGACTCGTCGGAGGCCAGGACGTAGTACTTGCCGGCGTTCTGGTGGGCCAAGAAGTACGCCAGATCCGTGAACTGCGCCTCCGGCCGTTCGAGCCGGTCGGCCGCCTCCAGGAGATCTGCGACCGTACGTCGGTGCGGGAAGTAGGAGCGGAACGCTGCCGTGCCACGATTCTCGTTGTTGTCGATCACCACGACGCCGCCGCCGCGCGCCTCGCCGAACTCACCGGCCAGCAGCAGTGAGATCGGTGTCTTCCCGGTGCCGCCCTTGGGGTTGGCGACCATGATCGTGACGGGCCGGGCGAACTGCGACCGGACCGCGTCGAGCTGTGCCATCTCGCGCTGCTCGGCCTTGGACGGGGGGAGTCCGAACAGCGAGCGCCAGCCACGCCGCGATCGCTTCGGCTCGGCCGGCTGGAGCTGGCGCATCAGATCGTCGGTGTCGTAGCCATCGGCGGGCCCGGCAGGGACCTGACCCGCCGTCGGCAGGCCTGGCGTGAGCGGGCCGGACGACTGCGGAGCCGATGGGTGCTGGCCGGGTGAGTGTTGGCCGGGTGAGTGTTGGCCGGGTGAGTGTTGGCCGGATGGGTGCGGACCCGATGACTGCTGACCGAATGCCGGCGAGCTCGGCATCGGCTGGGACTGCGGGCCGGGCCGCGATGCCGGATCGCCCGACCACTGTCCGGGCGGGGTCGCGGTCGGGCGCACCGGTGGTGCGTCGGGCGTTGCCTCAGCGCCGTCGGGCCCACGGTTCTGGTTCATCCCGAAACCCTAACCCCCGGGACGGTCGGCAGGCCCGAGACGAGACTCGTCAGCTCGTCGATCGTCTGGCGGGTACGGCGGGTCAGCCGCGACAGCGGGATCCGGCCGCCCGCGGCGAGCGCCAGATCGTGGGGGAGCAGCATCGTCGCGGCCAGCTCCGGGTGGCGCGCTGCGAGCGCCTGCACGGTGCTGCCGATCCGGCGGCGCCCGAAGGTCCCGACCACGGTGAGCACCGTCCGAGACAGCGCTTCGGCGGCCGTGCGTGGACCGAGCTCGTGACGCAGCCCGATCAGGCAGCGGTCGGCGAGGCCGCAGCCCAGCGGGGTGGCGGCCGTGACGAGCACGAGACGTACGTCCTCCTCGGCTGCGTTCTCGCTCGCGGCGGAGAACGCGGACGCGCCGGCATCGATCAGCACCACTCCGTCGTCGATCCGGCCGACCTCGTCGCCCGCGGGCAGCCGCAGCCCGAGGGTGCCCGCGGTGTGGTCGGCGAGCCGCGGCGCGCCGGCTCGGCCGGTCCAGGCGCTGAACAGCAGGGCGGTGATCGTCGTCGTACCGACGCCGCCCGCCGTACCGGCGATGACGACGCGTCGCGGCTGACGCGTCACGGCGCCTCCTCGATCGGGTTCCTGCACCGCGCACCGCGATCATCGAGCACCTGGCTCGGTACCAGCTCAGGCGGCATGCGGACCTCTTCGGTTCGGCGGGACCGGCTCTTCACTCCCGGAGGCCGACGGAGGCGTGTTGGCGACCTGGACGATCCTGGGCCGCTCGCCGCGTCGGACCAACCGCCCCCGGCCCGGCACCATCTGCTCGGCGTACACACCTGGCACGATCTGGCCCTCGCCCCGCTCGCCGGACATCAGCAGCAGCGAACCGCCGGTGTCGCGCAGCGTCTGCAGGCTGACATCGAACATGGCCCGGCCGACGCCGGCCACGGGTCGGGTGAGCAGGACGTGCAGGCGCAGGTCGCGGGCGGACGGCAAGAACGGGAGCAGCGGCCGGAGCGGCTCGGTGCCGCCCGACGCCACGATGTCGAAGTCATCGACGAGTACGACGATCCGCGGCCCCTCCGTCGAGGCGCCCGTGGCGGGGTCGAGGCGCTTCTCCAACTCGGTCGCGATGGCGCTGGACAGCCCGCGGGCCAGCGTGCTGGTCGACGCGTGGCCGCCCAGGTACTCGTCGGGAACCTCCGCAGCCACGTCGCCGCGCAGATCCATCACCGCAATCACCAGCTCGTCCGCGGTGAAGCGCTCCACCAGGCCGCGGACGATGGTGCGGAGCACGGTGGTCTTGCCGGAGCCGGTGTCACCGAAGACCAGCAGGTGCTGATCGGTGACGCCCAGCTCCAGCAGGGCCGGCTCCATGGTGTCCTGGCGAAGCCCGTACGGCACCGCGTCCGGCTCGTCCAGTGCGTCCGGCAGCTCGCTCGCGTCGAACTCGGTCGGCAGCAGTCGGATCGGCGCCGCGGCCGGGCCCTGCCAGCTCGCGGCCGAGCGTTCGGCCAGGTCCACCAGCGCAGCACCGAGGTCCTCGTCGGCGACATCGTCCAGAACGGGCAGTGCGACTTGCGCGAACAACTTGTCCTCGGTGATCAGTCGGCCGGGTTGATCTGGCCTGAGCACAGCGTTGAGCTTGCGGCCGATGCTCGACTCGGCGGGATCGTTGAGGCGCAGCTCGTAGCGCGACCCGATCAACGGCTGCTGAGCCATCCGGATGTCGTTCCACCGCGTCATTCCCAGCACCAGGTGGATGCCGAAGCTGCCGGCGCGCTGCAGCAGATCGGCCAACGGCGTCTCGAGCTGCTCGAAGTCGCTGCGCAGCAGCGAGACACCATCGATCAGCAGCACGACCTCAGCGGAGATCAGCTCTGGCACCTGCCCAGCCGCGTGCTGCGCCCGGAGCAGGCCGAGCGAGTCGATCGAGCGATCGCGGAAGACCGCCTCGCGGACGGCCAGCATGCCGCTCAGCTCCTCCAGCAGTCGGAGCAGCCGGTCGGGATGGGCTCGGGTCGCCACCCCGCCGACGTGTGGGAAGCCCTCGATCCGGCGCAGCCCACCACCGGTCAGGTCCATCCCGTAGATGCTGACCTCCCGCGGTGTGTGGGTCAGCGCCAGCGACGTCGCCACCGTACGCAGGAAGGTGCTTCGGCCGGTGCCGGGCGCTCCGATCACGGCATGGTGCCCACCCGCCCGGGCCAGATCCACGATCCACGGCTCCTGGCGCTGCCGAGCCGGGTGATCCAGCAGACCGAGCGGCACCGCCAGCCCGCCCCGATCCAGCCCGCCCCGATCCACGCCGGCACGCCGATGCGCGCTCGGATCCAGCTCGTCGGAGATGACCCGGGCCAGCGCCAGCCGGTCGGGGAGCGGTGGCAGCCAGACCGGAGCGACGCTGCGATTCGCCGTCCCGGCATGCGCGACCGGCAGCAGCCGGTCGACGCACTCCGCCACCAGGGGCCGGTTGACCATCGGGGCCAGCAGCTCCTGCTCACCCGCGTCCCCGTCCGCTCCCGCGCTCAAGGTGTTGTAGGTCGGCAGCAGCAGTGGCCCGGCCTGATCCAGGTCCGCGTCCGGTGCCGGTGCCGAGCCGGTTCGGGCCGGGCCGGAGACGTACCCCGACCGGAAGCGGCGGTAGACCGAGGTGTCGACCTTGAGGTAGCCGTAGCCGGGTATGGCGGGCAGGTGGAACGCGTCGGGGGTGTCGAGCACGACCGCGCTCTCGGCCTCGGAGAACGTCCGGAGTCCGATCCGGTACGAGAGGTAGGTGTCCAGACCGCGCAGCCGGCCGGACTCGATCCGCTGGCTGGACAGCAGCAGGTGCACCCCGATCGAGCGGCCGATCCGGCCGATGGAGATGAGCAGCTCGACGAACTCCGGCTCCGCGGTGAGCAGCTCGCCGAACTCGTCGATCACCACGAACAGGTGTGGCATCGGCGGCAGCTCGGGTCGCTGCCTGCGGAGCTCCCGGTAGTGGCTGATCGAGGGTGAGGAGCCGGCGTCGCGCAGCTGCTCCTGTCGGCGGACCACTTCGCCGGCGATGCTGGCTCGAGCCCGTTCGGTGAGCTGGGCGTCGTCGGCGAGGTTGTCGATGATGCCTGCGACATGGGGCAGCCCGGTGAACGGGGCGAACGCGGCACCGCCCTTGTAGTCGACCAGGACCATGCTCAGGTCCTCGGGCGGGTGGGACAGTGCCAGCGCCAGCACCAACGTACGCAGCATCTCGCTCTTACCCGACCCGGTCGCTCCGATGCAGATGCCGTGCGGACCCATGCCGAGCTCGGCGGACTCCTTCAGGTCGAGCAGCAACGGCGTGCCGTAGTCGTCCACACCGATCGGCACGCGCAGGAAGTCGCGTGACGAGCGGGCCGTCCACAGGTCCGGACTCACCTGCTCGACATCGTCGATGCCGAGCAGCTCGGTGATCTCGATCCCGCGGTCTGACTCAGCGGCCTCGGCTCGGGTGAGACTGAGCCGGAGCGGTGTCAGGCCTCGGGCAATCGTGGCGAACAGGGCCGGTGAGGGTCGGTCGATCAGGGCGGTCCGCGGCGGCGCAGGCAGGTCGTCGGGTGACGGCCCCTTGGCTGAGGGCACGGGCCGGCTGTCGGTCACTGTCGCCCGGCCGTCGGCGACGGTGACCCGCACGGTGACGTCGGAGGGTTCGTGCAGTCGGTCGCTGAGCAGGTGGATGGTGGTGATCTGGAGATCAGGCAGGCTCAGATCGGCGTCGGCGACGGGTAGCGCAGAGGCCAGCTGCCCATGGTCGTCGCAGAACACGACCAGCCGCGAGATCGGGGTCACCTCGGTCCGACCGATGCTGCGCTTGGCCGCGGCGGCGACCTGTGCCCGATCGGCGAGCTCGGCGCCCAGCACCCGTCGCAGCTCGTCGGTCGAAGCGGCCACCCGGCGGGCGCGCACCGGACCGTCGAACAGGCGTCCGTCGACCGCGTGGGGCAGCAGGTCGAAGCCGTCCCAGTCCGCCGCGACCTCAGGCGGCGAAGCTCGCGGCCAGCAGCAGATCGTCCGGTGAGTGGAAGGCGGACAGCTGGAGGATCATCGACCGTGCGACGGCGAGCACATCGGCTCGGTCGCCGATCACGGCAACCTGACCGGCGCCGTCGAGCGCGGTGGTGATCGGTACGCCGAGCACGAGCGAGTAGTGCCGGGCCACCGCCTCAGCCTCGGCGAGCATGATCGGGTCGTACGGGGTGACCGGGTTCTCCTCCGGCGGCACGGTCAGCTCGAACCAGGGCAGGTCGCCCGAGCCGATCCGGACCCGCAGGAAGTCGGCATGGGATCGCCGGCGCTCCCACAGCCGGCCCGGGTCGCGGATCAGCTCGAGCAGGGCGGCGGGCTCGGGGTCGAGGTTGTTGGCCTGCTCCCGCACGCCGCGAGCCTGCTCGCGCATGGTTGCTCGGAGGGTTTCCAGATGGTCCAGGTACAGCTCCCGCTGCGTCCGCCGGGTGCGAGCCGCACTGCCGCGCTGCGTGACGGCGAGGCCCACCCCACCGACCAGGGCCACGATCAGCAGCACGGCGCCCACGACGAGAAAGAGGGGGTTGTTGTTCCGGAGCACCACGATCATGGTCACCGAGGTCAGCGCCCCGAGCACCGGCAGCAGGGTGTGCAGCGCAGCGCCGCCGACCTGCCCGTCAGCCGTCGTCGGCGGCGCAGCGATCGTCTCCGGAACCGCCCGGACCAGTGGCTCGGTGATCCGGGTCGGGCGGTGGACCAGGCGGATGGTCATCCGGCCACCACCGCTGGCCCGCGGGTCGGGCTCGTCCGGGTCGGGTCGGTCTGGGGTGGGATCGTCCGGGCCGCCGGCTCCTGGCTGCGTACGGCCTGCTCCATCACCGCCCGGGCGAGGCGGATGTGCGCGCGTCGGGTGCGGGCGTCGAACCGCCGGCTCGACGTCGTCGCGTCGGCCGACCACTCCAGCTCGTGCGGCAGGACGTGCACAGGCGTTCCGAGTCGTCGGCGAAGTGCCGGAGCGACTCGATCGGCGGTTCGGCTCACATCGACCAGCACCAGGATCGGTGGCACCCGGTCGCCGGTCCCGCGCGCCGCGCCACCCGAGGAGCCACTCAGCTGGGCGACTGCAGCCGCTGCGGCGGCCGCTCGGGTCGCGGAGTGTCGATCGGCGCGGCTCACCATCACCAGCAGGTGGCCGGTCGCCACGGACTCGGCGAGATCCAGCCCGACGGGTCGGACGCCCCAGTCGGTGACCACGACGTCGTAGAAGCGGGCGATCGGCGTCACCTGCTGCGCCCAGGTCTCGACGACAGCGGACTGACGGGTGGGCCCAGCGAGGTCCAGGACGTACGGTCCGGAGCCCGACTGCGGCAGCCCGGCCCGGGCCTGCGTCCCGGTACGCGCGGTCCGGCGCTGGTCCGCACCCGCGGCACTGCTGGCTCGCAGTGCGGGGTCGTCGCCGATGGTCCGGCCGACCAGCCCGGCGTGACCGCCGGCGGCATCGACCGCGAGCACCGGACCTGGACGTCGGGCGGCGAGCAGGCTCGACAGCGCGACGGCCACAGCTGTCGTGCCACTCCCGCCGTCGAGCGCGACGACACCGATCCGACGGCTCAGCGACAATCCCCTGCGCACCGTCGCGTCGGCCGTCGTCAGCTCGTACGCCGCACCTGCCGTGCTGCCGAACAGGGTCCGCAGGCCGGTCGCCAGTCGAGCCCCCGTCATCGAAACGCTCCGAGCAGGTCGGCGTACACGCCGAAGACACCGAGAACGAGCGGGATCAGGGCGATCACCAGGACGGCCTCGATCAGGTTGCCGATCCGGCGCAGCCGGGCTCGCTGATGCTCAGCGGGGCGCGCGCCGACTGCGACTGCCACGAGCACCCCGAAGCCGATCAGCACCAGCGCAACCCCGGAGGTTCCCAGCAGCGGCTGTCGGGCCAGCACCGCGACCAGCGTGGCCGTGACCGCCGCCAGGCAGAGCGGTAGCTGCTGCACGGTGAGCGGGAACGCGCGGGTGCGTAGTGCGGTCAGCACCGTCACCGAGAGCCCGAGCACGACCGCCCAGGGATCGGCCGAACGGACCAGCATGGTCGCCGTCAGCCCGAGCGGGAGGGCGACGGCGAGCACCGACCAGCTCATCGTCCGGTACGCCTCGTCGACCGTCTGGAGGACGTGCCGACGACGGCTCGGTCGACCCGCCAGCACCTGGTCGTCCAGGCCGGTCAGGCCGGACGCCGACAGTGCGTACCAAGGGAGCAGTCCGCAGACCACGGCGGCGGCGACCGCGGAAACGGCCAGGATCTCGTCGGTCCCCAGTCCCCAGGCGGCGAGGAGCATCGGGACCAGCGCGAGACCCACCCCGACCACGCTGCCGGAAACAGCGGGACGCAGCTGCAGGCCGGCGCCGACCGTGAAGCCGAGGACGGCCCAGACGATGGCGGCCGTCACCACCAGCCACGCTGCCGGACCGGACGGCACGGCCGCCACGCTCAGCAGCAACGGAGCCGCCGCAGGCGCGGCGCCGGTCGCCACAGCGGTCAGGGCGATGGCTGGCCAACGTCGGCCGAGCCGTCCCAGCAGGACCGCGACTGCGGTGGCCGCAACGACGATTCCGATGGCCGTCGTCGGCGATGGTGAGACGGCGAGAAGTCCGACGCAACTGGCGGCGCCGAGCGAGATCGCGCCGGCGGTCTGCCGTGACGCGACAGACCAACGGCCCGGTCGGTCGGCGTAGGTGTCGCCGACCACGTCGGTCACGTCGGCGACCTCGGGTGGCGGGGGTGCGTCGTCGGCCCGGACGAGTCGGAGCTGCTCGCCGTCCACGAGGTCCTGCTCGGCCGCGGAACGGGCGGCGTCGAGCTGCTCACCGCTGGTCCGGACCAGGGCGAGCGGCCGGGCGACCGGGCCGGTGGGCTCGTCGAGCAGCTCCATCAGCGGCGGGATCAGGGCGCCGATCGCCTCGTCGTCGGGCACCACGAGCTCGGCCTTGTGCGCGGTGCCCACGACGGTGAGCCGGGTGAAGTCGGTCATCTGAACTCCCTCTACGGGGCCACTCGGCCGACGAAGTCGAGCACGGACAGGTTGCTGGGAGCCTCGCCGCCCCGCGTACGCACCGCCTGCAGCCCGACCGAGCCGGGGCGCTGGAGGCCGCTGGTGTTGTCGCCGGCCTGGACCGTCCACTCGTTGGGCTCGCGGTCCAACCACGCCTTGGCCCGCAGCGTCGTGGTGTTGGTGCCGATCACCTGCAGCCGCACGGTGACGGCCGGTGGCTCCTCGTCCGGCTCGGAGCCGGGCCCGAGCAGGATCACGGTGTCGGACAAGCTGGCTTCCGCAGGCTCGTCCGGACGGGTCGGGTCCGACCGCCGGCTGAGGTTCAGGGCGACCGAGCCGTCATCGCCGAGGATCACATTCGCCCGGTAGTCCTGCGTGGAGGAGACCCGCCGACCGATGACGGCGACGGCGACGGTGCCGTTCCGGGCGGCCGTCGTGCGTTGCACGGTCACGGTCACGTCCGAGCGATCCTGGAGCTGGCGTCCGAGGTAGCCGCCGCGCACCTGATTCTCCGAAAGGGTGACGGTCGCGGCGCCGGCCGAGACTGCGTACGCCGTCGGGGAGCCTTGCACCGTCCAGGGTCCGCCGAGCTCGGCCGTGCCCCAGCCCGCCCTGACCGTGCGGTCGAAGGTGTCGGCGACGAACGCGGCTCCGGTCGCCGGTCCCGTGCCGGCCTGGGCCTGCCGGGCGGCGGCCTGTTGGCCGAGCAGTCCGGACACGAACGAGAACCCGACGCAGCCGGCGCACAGCACGGCAGCGGCGATGATCCCGCCGATCAGCCGACGTACGTTGTCGTTGGCGACTCGTCGCTCGGTGAGCTCACCGAAGACGAACGCGGAGGCCAGCCTGGCGCGGTGGGTCTTGACCGTCTCGAGCAGGATGAGGTCACGGTTGGGCACGGTCGCCCCCGATCCCGTTGTTGTGCGTTCGGATCTCGCCCGCTCGCCGAGCCGCGCGATCAGCCATTGGGCACGACCTTCACGCTCCGGCCCCCGCACTCCACCGTCGATCCGACGACCGCAGCGGCCCGTACGTCGGGTGCCAGCAGCTGACGGTCCCCGGCCGGGTCGACCAGCACGGTCCCGGTCACCGAGTGCAGGTCGGTGACCCACAAGACGGTGCCGGACCACTCCAGCAGCACATGGGTCTTGGCCACTCGTCTCGTCAGGTCCGGCCAGGCCAGCAACGCCCGATCGCCGCGACCGGACGGATCGACCGGGCTGCGACCGAGCAGCAGCGACTCGCTGATCTCGTACCGTTCGCCGGTGTCCAGCACGATGCCGACGGATCTGCGCGTCGCAGGGGTTGCCGGGATCACAGGGGTTGCCGGGAGCGGCGGTTTCGCCGGACTTGCCGGACTCGGCGGACCTGCCGGGCTCGCCGGACGAGCCGCGCCGACACCGATCCGAGCCTCCAGCCCGATGTCCAAACCGGTGGTCGGCCCCGGCACTGGCAGGCTCGTCGTCGATGGGCCGGTGGGTACCGGGCCGATCATCGAAGGGACGGTCGGTGTCGGGTGGTCACCGGCAGCCGGTGGCGGCAGCCGGATATCCAGCGGGTCCCGGCCACGTCGCAGGTCTGCGGTGACCAGGTGCCGATACCAGCCGCGCTGGGCGAGCTGGCGGACGAATCGACCGGATCGGACCGGCGTCCCGGTCAGGTCGTCGACGGTGCGCTGGGCGAGGACCAACCGTCCCAGGCTCCGACCTCGGACGGCCACGGTCGAGCACTGGACGACCACGACCACGACGGCGAGGACGAGGAACCACCACGCACGGGAGCCGGGCAGCAGGTCGACGACCGACGCGAGAGCCAGCCCGACCAGCCCCAGAGGCACGATCAGGTCGATGAGATGGGCGAGGTAGCGTCGGCCGACGGACGCCCGGGCGACGCCGGCGAGCGGACCCTCGGGCGCGCCGGTCACGGTGCCGATCGCTGCCGGGGCCCAGCGCGCCTGACAGTGATCGCAGGTCGACGTCGGTGACTGCTCGTGCCCGCATCGGCTGCAGCGGGTCGCACCGAGAAGGGCTGCGGGCACTGCGTCTCCTGCTACCGGTCGGGGTCAGGTCCTCATCGACCGAGCGGACCGTCGGTCGACGCAGGGGAATCTAGTCCAGTCCGGTGTCGCCGACCAAAGTCGACGGCGATCGAATACGTGACTCAGCTATCCGATCCCTCGGATTCTTTGGCGCTGACCCCGATCGACGCTTAAGGTCGTACAGAAGCTGGTTGCGTTTACGACGTAGCCCGTCGAGCAGACGGAAGGAGATTGACCATGAAGTTCGCCATGGGTGCGGATACCTTGTCGACGCTGACGAAGCAGACCTCGACGTCTCACCAGGATCTTGGCACGCTCGTGCGAGCGCTTGCCCAGGCCGCCGACCCGGTGCAGGACGACTTCCAGGGCCGAGCCAAGCAGGTGTTCTTGGAGTTCAAGGCCAACACCGACTCGATCGCCAACGGCTTGAACATGGCGCTGGCGTCGGTGCTCGAAGGCGTCGGCGGGATGGATCGGGCGTTCATCGAGGGCGAGACGCAGCAGGCCGACGAGACCCGGACGCTGATGGGGTCGGTGTCGTTCGACTCGGCACGGTTCTCCTCCGGGTCCTGATCGCCCAGCGGGCGCTTTTCAGCGCGACCTTTCCACCACCTTCAGCACACCGAACGAAAACGTAGTCAGAGGAGATCGGACCATGCCAGCAGCCGCCCCCGGAGATCGCGCATTCAACACGGCGACGTCGGCCGAGGCCCAGGCCAATTTCAAGACCGCCGCCGCGAATCTCGAGACGTTGTTGAACGCGCGCCAGCAGCAGGTGAACGCGGCCATGGAGAACTACGAGGCAACCGGAGTCTCGGAGGAGTACCGCGGCAAGGAGCAGCGCTGGAACACCAAGGCGCAGGAAGTCCGCGACATCATCTCCACGCTGCGGCAGTCGCTGGAGCAAAACGACGAGACCGCGGTCACGGCCATTCACCGCGCCGGTGGCGCGGTCGCCGCTATCTGACGCCGGGTCTAGCTGCGATCAGTCAGTCCTTGATCCGCAGCTTGGCCTTCGTATTGGGTAGCTCGACGAACGTCTGCCCTGGCGCCATCTTGAACGGGGTGCCGTCGGAGAGGGTGAACACGAACAGCTCGTCGATCGTGCCCTTGCTCCACGTGCCGGTGACGTAGCGTCCCCGATTGAAGTAGTAGAACCTGCCCGACTTCTTGATGATGTCGTGCAACGGCTCGTCGTGGCCGACGCCCTTGTAGATCTTGCCGTAGTGCTGCTTTGCCTTGATCACGAGCACGTTGTCGGTCGACACGCGGGTGCCGTCGGCCAGCACGTGCGGCCCCCACGGCATGCTGCGTTTGTAGCGCTTCGACTTCTTGTCGTAGCTGTAGCCCATGAAGTAGTCGTCGCCCTTGTACGGGATCTTGATCGTCCGCGCCTTCTTGCCCTTCCGGGCGCTGACCTCCGCGTCCGAGGACGCGTAGGGGAAGTAGACCTGCGGCGGACCGGACCGGAATCGCTTGGTCTGCTTGGCCAGGACCGCCGGATGACACACGGTGGCGCGGTCGTAGTAGGTCTGACCGTTGTAGGTGTAGACCCGCGACGGATCGGTGCCGTAGGAACCCGTCCCGCGGGTGTTCATGTACGAGAGCATGCCTTCGAGATGCTTGCGGTAGTGCTTGACGTAGTTGACCACCCACGGCGCGGCGCCGGTGTTGCCGATGATGGCGTTCATCGGGCTCAGCAGCGGGATGTCGACCGGGCGGATCGACCTCACCGGCTCGACGCTCTCGGCCATCTTGCTGTGGAAGACCGGGACCAGCCTCGTTGCGCTGTAGCCCGACGCGTCCTTGTAGCCCTCCAGCTCGACGAACACGATGTCGGCCTTGTCGATGCCGCGCTGCGGGTGCTCCTGCTGGTTGTCGGGGACCTTCACCGCGACGGCGGCGTGTCGCGCCTGCTTCTCGTTCTTGAGCAACCTGCCGGTGAGCGGCCAGCGCGGCCGGGTGTCCACCGGCGTCGTCGGGCTGGGCGACGGGCTGGGCGCGACGCTCGGGGTCGGGCTCGGGGACGTGGTCTGCACCGGTGCCGGCTCGCCGGACGGCTTGGCCTTCGAGGTCGCTGCGACGCCGACCCCGACGCCGGCTGCGGCCCCGACACCGACGATCCCCAGCAGGACCGCGCGGCGGCTGACCTGCGCCATTGACCTCCTCCATCCGCCGCAGCCCCGTGCTGCACGGCAGATTCATGGTAAATGGCAAAACCCTTGACTGCAGACACAGTGAGCGACGACACCCCGGCTGCCGAGCACGTACGACTCCGAGCCCCAGTCGTGCAGCACACGGCCGCGGAGTGCGACGCCGCGCCCAGATCTCGCCGATGCCTGGCATCCTGACGGGGTGAACGCCGAACCGTCCACCGGGCTGGACTCGCCGGGCTACCGGCGTTCGGTGCGTACGCCGCGGGGTGAGGCGAGGCGTCAAGAGCTGCTGACCCGGATCACCGACGACCTCGCCACAAACGGACTGGTGGACTTCTCGCTTCGGCGCGCTGCCCGTGCTGCCGGCACAACCCACAAGGTGCTGCTCTACCACTTCGACAGCGTCGACGACCTTCTCGCTCAGGCGATGTTCCGGCTTCGCGAGCGGCGGATCGACAACGCGCTGACCGCGGTGCGGGCAGCCGACTACCCGACGCTGGCTGAGCGGGTGCGAGCCATCTGGCCGATCCTCGCCGCGGACGAGACCGGGTTGCGGGTGATCGATCAGGCGATCGGGCTGGTGATGTACGACCCCGACCGCTACGCCGATCTCGGCCGGCTGACAGCGACCCAGTACCTCCCCGGCTTGCTGGCGCTCTGCCCGGACGGCTGGACGGACCGGCGCAAGTTCGAGGTGGCGGAGATGATCATGGCCGTGATGCGAGGGTTCCTGATGGACTGGCGGACCACCGGCGAGCCGGCCAGGATCGAGGCAGGACTCCAAGCCCTCGCTCGGGCCTTGGACCGAGAGGAAGCACGACCGGACTGACTCTCGGGACTGCGTGACCCTGGACGAGATGTGAACCACGTGGTTCACTTATCTCATGAGATCAGTCGTACGTGAGAAGGTGCGCTTCGACAGTCATGGTGAGAGCTGCGTCGGCTGGCACTATCCCGGTAGCAACGGCGCCTGCGTGGTGATGGCCGGCGGCTTTGCGGTCACCAAGGAACCCGGCACCGACCGGTTCGCCGGCGAGTTCGCCGCGGCCGGGTTCAGCGTCCTTGCTTTTGACTACCGGCACCTCGGCGAGAGTGACGGCACACCGCGCCAGGTCATCCGGCTCGGCGAGCAGCTGCAGGACTGGAGCGCGGCGCTCGACTTCGTGGCCGGGCTTCCCGAGGTCGATCCATCGCGGCTTGCCGTCTGGGGCTTCTCGGTGTCGGGAGGGCAGGTCGTCGAGATCGCGGCAACCGATCCTCGGGTGGCGGCCGCCATCGCCCAGACCCCGAATGTCGACGGGCCGGCGGCCACCCGGAACGCTGTTCGATTCACCACCCCAGGAGCGATGGTCAGGCTGACCTGGCTCGGACTGATCGACGGGATCGGAGGGCTGCTGGGTCGCCCGCCCCGGCTGGTCCCGCTGGTGGGGGAACCCGGCACGGTGGCGCTGTTGTCCACCCCGGATGCGCTGGCCGACACCGCAACTGCGCTCGACCCCGATGGGCAGTACTCCGACTGGCTCCCGGCCGTGGCCGCCCGGTCGACACTGGCCGTCGGCTTCCACCGCTCGAGCCGACGGGCCCCCGACGTTCGGTGTCCGCTTCTCGTCGTGGTGGCCGACGACGACCGGACGGCCCTGGCCGGGCCGGCGGCGGGTGTCGCGCGGGTGGCGCCGCACGGCGAGCTGGTTCGCGTGCCGGGCGGTCACTACGCGCCGTTCCTCGACCAGCACGACCGCGTCGTCGCCGCCGAGATCGAGTTCCTCCGCCGCGAGCTGGTGGCCTGACTCTTGCCGCGCCGGACGCGGCACCAGCCGGGGTCAACTCTGCGCGCCGGCGGGCAACTCTGCGCATCGGCGCCGAGGCGCACAGTGGCCCGCCGAGGCGCAAAGTTGGAGTATCCGGGCCGGGGAACGCGAATCGGACTCAGGGAACCGCGATCGGCCCACCGGTCAAGGACCGATCAGCGGCTGCGACGGATCCGCTGCTCGAGCGGGTCGGGCACGGGCAGCGCCGCGACGAGCTGGCGGGTGTACGTCTGCTGCGGGTTGCGCAGCACGTCAGCGGTCGCCCCGGACTCGACGATCCGTCCGCGGCGGAGCACCACGACCGAGTCGCTGACCTCGTTCACCACGGCCAGGTCGTGGCTGATGAACAAGCAGGCGAAGCCGTGGGCGGCCTGCAGCTCGGCGAAGAGCTTCAGGATCCGCGCCTGCACCGTGACATCCAATGCGCTGGTCGGCTCGTCCGCGATCAGCAGGTCGGGGCGCAGCGCCAAGGCGCGAGCGAGCGCCACCCGCTGCCGCTGGCCACCGGACAGCTCGTGCGGCCGGCGTCGTTCGAAGTCGGCGGGCAGCGAGACCTCCGCCAGCAGGCCGCGTACGCGTGACCGCAACTCGCTGCCCTTCGCCGCGTTGTGCACGATCAGCGGCTCCGCGATGCTCTCGCCGACCGTGAGCAGCGGATCCAGAGTGGCGGCCGGGTCCTGGTGCACGACACCGATCAGAGCGCGCTGCCGACGGAGCTCCGCGGCGCCCATTGCCGCCAGCTCGCGACCGCCGAGCAGCACCTGACCGTGAGCGATCGGGAGGTTCCCGGCGGCGGTCCTCGCCACGGTGGTCTTTCCGGAGCCCGACTCGCCGACCACGCCCAGCACCCGACCCGCCGGGAGCTCCAGGGTGACCTGGTCCAGGGCACGGAATCCCGGCCTGCCCAGCCGACCGGGGTAGGCGACGACGACGTCGGTGAAGCTCAGTGCAGCGCCGACCCGAGACCCAGTCCCGACCCCAGACCCAGTCCCGACCCGAGACCCAGCCCCGGCCCGAGACCCAGCCCCGACCCGAGACCCAGTCCCGACCTCTCGCCCCGGCCCGACCGCACTGCGTTCGCCCCACGTACGTGGATCTGCCCCGGCTGCAGCTGGGGCAGATCCACGCTGGTGGGGCGAACTCGATGCGGCCGGGCCGTGCAGCCGCGGGACGGCGGCGAGCAGGTCCCGGGTGTAGTCGGTGAACGGGTCGCTGAACAGTGAGACCACCTCGCCGCGCTCGACCATCCTGGCGTCGCGCATCACCAGGACGCGGTCGGCGAGATCGGCCACCACGCCCATGTTGTGGGTGATCAGCAAGACGGCGGTGCCGAGGCGGTGGCGAAGATCGTCCAGCAGGGCGAGGATCTCCGCCTGCACGGTCACGTCCAGCGCCGTCGTCGGCTCGTCGGCGATCAGCAGGGCCGGCTCGCCGGCCAGCGCAAGCGCGATCACCACCCGCTGCTTTTGACCGCCCGAGAGCTGGTGCGGGTAGGAACCGGCCCGGCGCTCCGGATCCGAGATGCCGACCTGGCGCAGTAGTTCGACCACCCGCTGCCGGGCCGCTGAACGGCCGATCCGGCCATGGGCTCGGAGCGCCTCCGCGAGCTGCCAACCGACGGTTCGCACCGGGTTCAGCGCGGTCTGCGGTTCCTGGAACACCATGGAGGCCAGTCGGCCGCGCACTCCGTGCCAGGCCTGCTCGGGCGCACCGAGCAGGTTGGGTTGCCGGTGCGCCGGCCTGGCGGCCGGGTCGTCGGTGAGCTGGATTGACCCGCCAGCCGTCGCCGAGCGCGGCAGCAGCCCGAGAACCGACAGTGCGGTCACGGTCTTGCCCGAGCCCGATTCCCCGACCAGCGCGAGCACCTCGCCGCGATCAACGGAGAAGGAGACGTCGTCGACCGCCGGCCGGCCGCCGAAGCTGACCCGCAGGTCCTCGACCCGGAGGACGGCGTTCCGTCGGATCGGTCGTGGCCCCGGTTCGTCGACGTACGGTCGGCGTAGGTCGAGGCGCGAGGTGGTCAGCTCAGTCATAGATCTTCGCTCCTTCGGCCCAGATCCGGGCGCGTTCGGCAGGGGCATCGGGGGCGAGCGGACCCGGTGCGTAGTGGACGCTGCGGAGCCGACCGCCGAATGGGTCCGAACCGTTTCGCGCCCAGCGCTGCCAGTCCACCGGGCCGCCGGCGTCCCGGCCGACGCTGATCCCCGTGAACGGCGCCATCCCGACGAGCTGCGGCAGTCCGGTCAACGAGACGGTCTGGTGGGCGTCGGTCAGCTCGACGTCGAGCCGGAACTGCGGGCGGACCAGCAGCCGCAGCACCAGGCAGTGATCACCGAGCGCCAGCGGCAGCGCTGCGCTGCGATGGAGGAGGCCGTACGCGTTGATCACCACCGATGCCACCGGCTCACCGTCCTCGTCGGTGTCAACCGCCAGGAGATAGCCGCCGCCCTGGTCCCCATGGGCGATCAGGACGCCGGTGTCCCCGGCCGCCAGCGTCAGCTCCGCCGTGATCACCACATCGCGATGCTGAACCAGCTGCGCGGAGCGGAACCGTTCCAGGGTCGGCGTGCCGGGCAGCAGGGTGACCGCATCGGCGAAGTGATCGTCAGCGGGTCGGCGCAGCGCCGATCCGGGACCGTGATCGTCCAGCGGGAAGACCCGGTTGGTCCAGGCAGCCTGCTCCCAGGCGGCCGCGAGCTCCGCGACGACGTCGGGATGGCGAGGCGCCAGATCGCGGGTCTCGGTGGGATCGGCGGCCAGGTCGTACAACCGCCATTCCCTGTCGTCGAAGGGATCTCCGTACCGATGGGCGGTGACGATCTTCCAGCGGTCGGTCTGGTAGGCCCGGTTGCCGGCGGTCTCGGTGTACTGCGCCAGATGCACGACCGGAGCGTGGGCCGACCGGAGGATCCCGCCGGCGCTCACCCCGTCGAACCGCTCGGCCGAGCGTCCGGCTCGCTGGTCCAGCACGCCGATGCCGGCCAGGTCGAGCAGAGTCGGCATCAGGTCGGTGACGTGCACGTACTGGTGGCGCAGTCGTCGCCCGCCGGTTCTGTGCCCGGAGCCTGTCGAAGGGCCTTTTTGCGTCTCGCCCGAACCCAGCAGATCAAGACCCGAAGCGCCCGACCCCAGGCCGGCCGGCCAGTGCACGATCAGCGGGGCACGCACCCCACCGGCGTACGTATCACCCTTGAACAACCGGAAGGGGGTGTTGGACACCTCGCCCCAGCCGCGCGGATAGTGCACCGCGGTCTGTGGCCCACCGATCAGCTCCAGGTCGCGGTCCACGTCGCGATCCCACTCCGGCGGCAGCGCGGCCACGTGCGCGAACTGGCTGAAGTAGCTACGGGTGCCCTCGACACCACCTTCGGCGGTGCCGCCGTTGTCGGAGGTGAAGACGATGATCGTGTTCTCCAGCTCGCCCAACGATTCCAGCAGATCGACGATCTCGCCGACGCTGCGATCGACAGCCTCGACCGCCCCCGCGTACGTCTGCATGTAGCGGGCGAATCGTCGCTGCTGCTCCGGGCTCAGCGCTTCCCAGCAAGGGATCTCGGGGTCGGAGTCGGGAAGAACGGTGTCCGGCCCGACGATGCCGAACTCGAGCTGGCGCTCGTTCCGGAGGCGCCGGAGCTCGCCCCAACCGCGGTCGTAGACGCCGGCATAGCTGTCGATGTCGGCCTTCGGCGCCTGGATCGGGCCGTGTACTGCGTGGTGGGCGAAGTAGAGCAGGAACGGCTTGCGGGCGTCCGCGGCGCGCAGCCCCTTGATCATCCCACTCGCCCGGGCGGTCAGCTCGTCGGTGAGGTAGTAGTCCTCGCCGTACTCCTCTACCTGGTAAGGAGAGTTGTCCCAGATCAGGCGATGGGGCGCATGCAGGCTGGTGAATCCTTCCAGGCTGCCGAAGTAGCGGTCGAAGCCGCGCTGGAGCGGCCACGACGAACGGTCCGCGGCGTCGTGCTGCGAACGGTCGCCGGTGAGGTGCCACTTGCCGACCATGTACGTCGCGTAGCCGCTCGCGCGCAGCGTCTCGGCCAGCGTCGGGACGTGATCGGGTAGCTCGAACGTGTACGCCGGATAGCCCGGGTCGGCGTTCGCCGGGAACGCGAATCCTGCCTTGTGCGGGTTCACCCCGGTCAGCAGGGCCGCGCGGGACGGGGAGCACAGCGGCGTGGTGTGGTAGTTCGTCAGCACCACGCCGTCGTCGGCCATCCGGTCGAGGTTCGGCGTGCGGATCTCGCTGCCGAACGGCGCGATGTCGGAGTAGCCGAGGTCGTCGACCAGGATCACCACGACGTTGGGGCTGCCGGGTCGGGCGGTTCGTTCGTCCGGCCAGGCCGGCCGGGACTCGGAGATGGTCCGGCCGATCCGCCCGTCGAAGCCGTCGTACGCGGCCGCGCGGCCGGCCTGGCTCGATCCGTTCGCCCCACTCATCGGACGACTCTCCTGTTCTTGCCGAGGGCCCGGGCGAGCAGCTGAAGCGCCAGGACCAAGATCACGACGACGACGAGCGGCCCGAGCACGAAGCCGAGGTTGGCGCCGGCGTAGTCGATGCCGTCGCTGATCAGACTGCCCAGCGACGGTGCCGGTGGGCGGATGCCGATGCCCAGGAAGCTCATCGCGCTCTCCACGAACACGGCGAGGGACAACGAGATGGCGAGCTGGACCCCGAGCGGCTCGGCCGCGTTCGGCAGCACGTGTCGACGCAGCACGCGGACCCGGCTCGCGCCGACGGTCTCGGCCGCGTCGACATAGGGCAGCGCACGCACCTTGAGGATCGAGCTGCGCAGCATCCGGGCGAAGATCGGGGTCTCCACCACTGCGATGACGATGATCACCGTGGTGGCACCCGGTCCGGCAACGGCGGTCAGACCGATCGCGAAGATCAGTGTCGGGAAGGCGAGCACCAGATCGAACAGCCGCTGCAGACCGACGTCCAGGGCGGACCACAACGTGCCGGCAAGCGCGGCCAGCGTCCCGAGTGTCGCCCCGATCGGGACCGCAACGAACACGATCACCAGATCTGCGCGAATGCCGTACAGCGTCCGCGACAGGACGTCCCGATTCACCTGGTCCGTGCCGAGCGGATGCGTCCAGCTGGGGGGCAGCAGGTTGGCCCCGGAGATCTGCTCGGTGGGGGAGTACGGCGCGAGCAGCGGTGCCGCCACCCCGAGGACGATGACGAACCCGAGCAGGACGATGCCGGCCAGTCCGGGCCCGCGGCGCAGCGCGGACAGCCACGAGCGGGCCGCCCGCCGGGAACCGCCGACGGTGCCGAGCTTCGCCGGCGATCCGGGCGCTGGCGAAGAGGGGTCGTCCAGCAGCGTGAGCGCGCTCATGTCAGGCCTCCGATCCGGATCCGCGGGTCGAGGTAGGCGTGGACGATGTCGGTGAGCAGCTGGACCACCACGAAGACGGCAACCGACAGCAGGAGCAGGACCTGCACCACGGGGTAGTCGCGGCTGTCGATCGCGTGTGCCGCGAGCTGGCCGAGTCCCGGCCAGGTGAACACCGCCTCGACCAGCACGGCGCCACCGAGCAGAGCACCGGCCTGGATGCCGAGTGCCGTCAGATACGGCGGCAGGGCCGCCGGCAGGGCGTGCGCCACCAGGATCCGGTTCGGTCGCACACCGGCGGCTCGCGCCGTCGTCACGTACGGCGCGGCCAGCTCGGTGCGCAACGCCTCGGCCAGGAAACGAGTGAGCGAGGCGTACGCCGGCAAGGCCAGGCAGACCGCCGGCAGGATCAGGTACTGGACGGCGATGTCGGGCCGGGCGATGAATCCGTCCGGCGGCGTTCCGCCGGTCGGGAGCACCTGCAGAACGATCCCGAAGATCACCACGAGCAGCACTCCCGTGACGAAGGTCGGCAGGGCGAGCGCGAGGGTGTTGATCCCGGTCAGCACCGCGTCGACGGGCCGGTTGTCGACGCTGACCCACACGAGCGCCGTGAGCAGACTACCGGCGACCGCGATCAGCGTTGCTGCGCCGGCGAGGACCACGGTGTTGATCAGGCCGGTGCGGACCAGGTCGGAGATCTGCCCGCCGATCAGGTAGGAGCGCCCGAGGTCCCCGGTGAGGACATGGCCGATCCAGCTCAGATACTGCGACAGCAGACCCTGGTCGAGCCCGAGCTCGTGCCGGATAGCGGCGATCGTCTCCGGCGATGCATCGGGACCCGCGAGGGTCGTCGCCGGATCACCGGGCACCACCCGCAGGATCGCGAAGATCACGATCGAGGCGAGCAGCAGGACGGCCAGTGCCGACGGAAGCCGGCGCAGCAGATAGCGGTTCATCGGTCGTCAGCCCTGGTTGACCCATGCGTCGGTGAGCTGCAGCTCGGACCGCTTCGTGTAGGAGACACCCTGCAGCTTGTTCGACCGTGCCCATTGCGGGAGCACGACGGCGATCTCGGCGAGGAACGCCGCGTCGAGCAGGTCGTCGGAGACCTCGGCATAGGCGGCGACCGCCTCCGCCGACGTGCCGTCCGGGATCTGCCAGGCACCGTCGGCGTCGGCGATGTAGTCCTTGTCCACGAACTGCGACGCGTTCTTGTGGGCATTGAACGGGTAGGCGCTCACCGTCAGGGTCGACGGGGTGTACTGGGCCCACGAGTGGAAGGTCGTCCAGATGCCGGGGAACTTGGCACCGATCAGTTGCTTGACGAACTGTGCGCCGTCGACCGGGTCCAGCTCGACCGGGATGCCGATCTCGGCCAGGTTCGCCTGGACGATGGTCGCCGTCGCCTCGACCAGCGGGTTCGGGCTGGAGTAGGTATACGGGATGGTCGATATGGTGCCCACCTCTGCGACGAGTGCCTTCGCCTTCGCGATGTTGCGTGCGTACCTGGTGTTGCGAGCCTCGTCGTAGGCGGGTGAGTACTTCGGCCAGGGCAGGTTGATCGGGTAGCCGACACCGCGAAGGACCTCGCTGACCACCCGATCCCGGTCGAGGGCGTACGCGATCGCCTGCCGGACGCGCACGTCGTCGAGCGGCTTGGCGTTCACGTTGGCGCCGACGTACAGCTGGGTCTCCGCACCCTCGAGCCGGATATCGGAGTAGCCGCCTGACTTGGTCAGGTTCTCGGTGTCCAAGTAGCTGAGACCGTCGGCGAAGTCGATCTGGCCGGACTTCAGCGCTGAGAGCAACGCCTTCGCGTCGGTGATGATCTTGACGTCGACGGCGTCCGCGTAGGGCCGGTCCGCGATCCAGTAGTTCTCATTGCGCTCGAAGGCGAGCTTGGCGTTCGGCGTCCACTGGGCGACCTTGAACGGTCCCGTTCCGATCAGCTTCTCACCTGCACGCAGCTGGTCGATCGTCTCGGAGTCGACGATCGGCACAGTGTCGAGGAGATCGAAGATGTTGCCGAGCGGATGGGCGAAGTGCAGCACGAGTCGGTGCGGATCTGACGTGTCGTACTTCGTGATCGCCTGAGCGGTGCTCTTCAGCTGGGCGGTCCACAGCGGATCGCCGTAGGTCTTGATCGAGAAGGCGGCGTCGGCGGACGTGAACGCTCGCCCGCTATGGAAGGTCACGTCGTCGCGCAGCTGCAGATCGAGCGACGTGCCGTCAGCCGCGAGCTTCCACTGGGTGGCCAGCCGCGGCGTCGGCT
Source organism: uncultured Actinomycetota bacterium (assembly GCA_963797165.1). Classification (GTDB taxonomy): domain Bacteria; phylum Actinomycetota; class Actinomycetes; order Propionibacteriales; family Propionibacteriaceae; genus Microlunatus. Next base: position 1,469,926 of record CAWCOM010000001.1, on the reverse strand, counting down.
TCACGCCATCGTTCGGATAGCGGATCAGGCTGTCGAACGCGAGGCCGATCACTGTGGTGATGCCGGCGGTGGAGTTGGTGAAGAAGTTGCCGGGAATCAGGTCCTCGGAGATGCCGGCGTTGATCGTCCCGCCGCGGCGCGGTGCGCCGCTCGCGGCTGCAGCCTGACCTCTGGCCTCCTGGACGGCCGAGGTGCAGCCTGCGGCACCGAACAGGGTGCCGGCGAGGCCGGCGCCCGCGATGCCTTGGAGCAAGAGCCGGCGACTCAGTGGTCGCGACGTGATGGACATGCACAATGCCTTTCAAGAGGGAGATGTGCGAGCCGCACCAGACCGCACAGAGGCAGTGGGCGAGCGTCGGGTAGCGCAGCGCCGGCTCTGACCTGCGACCGAACGAGCAGCCGTGCTCGGGTTGCGGTAGATCGGGTGATTGTGGCTGCGAGTGAGGAAGCAGGTCAGAGTCTGTGGGCGCGGAGCGGGCGCGAGCCCACAAAACTACGCGGCGGAGTAGTGCGAGGCGTCGCCCGAACGCGGGGTGGAGTAGGTCCCGTCGATGCTCTGCGGGATGTCGCCGGCAAGGGTGATCCGATGCAGCACCCGCTTCTGGTCGCCGTAGTCGGCGACGCCGTAGTGCTGGGTGGCCCGGTTGTCCCAGATCGCGAGGTCGCCGGGCGACCAGTACCAGCGAACCGTGTTCTCCAGCCGGGTGACGTGGCGCTGCAACAGATCGAACAGGTCCGTCGAGTCGTGGGTGTTCAGTCCGACCAGGCGCTTGATGAAGTGCCCGAGCAGCAGGACTCGCTCACCGGTCTCGGGATGGATCCGGACCACTGGGTGCTCGGTCTCGAACACCTGGGAGGCGAACTCGTCGCGATAACTCTGTTCTTGGACGTCGATGCCACCGATCCGCTTCTCGTCCCGCTCGGCGACGTAGTCGTACAGATTGGTGTGCACGGCCCAGAGACGATCGGCCAGTGCCTGCAGCGCGGGACCGAGCCGGCGATAGGCCTCGGCGCTGTTGGCCCAAACGGTCGTCCCGCCGTACGCCGGCAGCTGGACAGCACGCAGGATGCTGATCGCGGGCACCCGGTCGATGAAGGTGACGTCGGAGTGCCAGCTGTTGGCCTTGCCGTGGTCGGAGTTGATCGGCAGCACAGCGTGATCGTTGCCCCGAACGGTCGGGTGCGGCAGGGTCGGAGTGCCGAGCAGAGTGGCGAAGTCGTATTGTGCCGCGTCGTCGAGATGATCTTGGCCGGAGAAGAAGATCACCTTGTTCGACAGCAGGGCACGGCGGATCTCGGCGACGATCTCCGGGCCGAGGTCACCGCCGAGCCGGATCCCACCGATTCGGGCACCGATCGACTCGGTCACCTTCTCGACGGTGATCCACTGGTAGCCCGGCTCGAACGCGGTGGCAACGCTCGGGCGGTCCTGGATGATGGTCATGACAGTCCTTTCTGGACAGGGATGTGCCGTGCAGCGGGGGATGCCACGCACAGGCGGGATGGGATGTGTCCGGGGCGAGGTGAACGCCCGGACGCTTGACGAAGTACAAGACAGAGGCGCGGGCCTGCGAGCCGCCGACGAATCGGCCGAACACAGCCGAGCCGCAGGCCCGAGATGATCAGCGGCTGATCAAGCAGTTGATCAACAGTTGATCAGCGGCGCCGGGCGAGGAGACAGCTCGACCGGCGACACCGCCGCGTCGCGCTGGCGACGGGCATTCGCTGGGTGAGTTGCCGATGTTGCATACAGGAACTGTAGGGAATGCCGCGCGGGTCACTCAACTCGAGTTCACATACTGAGATCCGGTCGTGAGAGGCCGGGTCCACTCAGGTCGTGGGCACCCAGATCCGCATCGCACCGCTGCCGCGGTTGCCCCAGGTGTAGTAGGGAACTGCGGTCAGCGTGATCGCCGATTCCGCGTCAGCCAGCTCCTCGTCGACGGGCCGGTACGGCCACCACGCGTCGGGTCGATGGGTCCGCGCCCGGCCGACGGCGCGGATCTCGGTGACGGCGCCGAGAGCGGGATCTGCGAGGCCTGTCTCGAGCGGCGCGGTGACGTCGACGGCAACGTCGTCCAGGCGGTGGGCGCTGTTGTCTGCGGCCTCGAAGCAGTAGACGAGCGGTCCGTACTCCAGAGCGACCGAACCGCGTGCGACGTCGGTTCGCGGGTCTGCCCGGGTGAAGCGGGGCGTCAGCGGCAGGGTCAGCGTGACCTCGTCGCCCACGGCCCACTGCCGATCCACCACCCACCAGCCATCGGTCGGAGCGGTCCGCGCCGGCACACCGTCTACGACCAGGCTCGCACCGTCCGCCCAGTCCGGGACCCGGACCGCCAGTGCCCATGACCCGGTCGGCGCCGAGGCCACCCGGATCGAAACGACGCCTGACCACGGATAGTCGGTCTCCACCTCGAGGGTCACCTGGTCTGCGCCGATCCCGGCGGTGTAGGAACCCGGGACGTACTGGTGCAGGGCGACGCGCCGATCGCCGCCCAGCAGCACGTAGTGCTCCAGCGAGGCCAGCGTGCGCATCACGTTCGGCGGGCAGCACGCGCAGGAGAACCAGGGCACCCTCGCGTAGTCGCCATCGGTCCCGGAGACCACGTGGCCGTCGCGCACCTGTAGCGGGTTGGCGTAGATGTAGTGCTGGCCATCCAGGGACAACCCGGCCAAGAACCCGTTGTACAGCGTGCGTTCCAGCAGTTCGGCGTACTTCGCTTCGCCGGTGATGATCAACATCCGCCAGCAGAACATGATGGAGGAGATCGCCGCACACGTCTCGCAGTAGCTGCGCTCGTTGGGCAGCTCGTACGGATCTCCGAACGCCTCGTCCTTGTGGTGCGCGCCGATGCCGCCGGTCAGGTAGGTCTTGGTGGCCACCATCTCGGCCCACAGCCGCCGCGCAGCCTCGAGCAAAGTCGGGTCCCCGTCCTCGAGCTGGACGTCGGCGACTCCGGCCAGCAGATAGAGCTGGCGGACGGCATGCCCTTCGACCGAGGGTGCCTCGCGGATCGGTTGGTGATCTTGCCAGTACTGCGGCCCGAAATGTCCTCCGCCGAGGAGGCCGTGGCCGCGCCGGTCGATGAAGTAGCGGGCCCGCTCGAGATAGGAGGGTTCGCCGGTCTCGCGATAGAGCTCGACGAGTGCGGTCTCGATCTCGGGATGCCCGCAGACCCCGTCGATCCTGCCCGGTTCGCGACCGAAACTGGTCACCACGAGGTCGGCGACCCGTCGGGCGATCGCCAGCAGCCCTTCGTCGCCGGTCGTCCGGTGGACGGCAACGGCGGCCTGGATCAGATGTCCGGCGCAGTAGAGCTCGTGGCCCCAGGGCAGCTGGACGAAGCGCTCGCCCGGGAAACGGACCTGGAAGTGCGAGTCCAGATAGCCGTCGGGCTGCTGCGCCGCCGCCAGCAGCTCCTCGGTCTCGCTCAGCTGGCTGCGCAGCCGGTCGGCGCGCTCGGCATCCAGGTCGGGGTCGGCAAGCACCCAGCCGACGGCCTCCAGCCACTTGTACACATCGCTGTCCAGGAACGGCAGATCGTTCACGTACGCACCGCTCGTGCGACCGGCGGCCAGCTCGAGGTCGTGGAAGTTGCCGGCCTCGTGCAGCCGGTCCCAGGCACCGGGGACGCTGATCTCCCGATTCACGCGTCGGCGTTCGGCCCACAGACCGCTGGTGATGGCTGCGGCCGTCGCCGGTCGGAGCGCAGCACCGGCCGCACTGTCGAGCCGGATCGGGCCCGGGGCACCCACACTGACCTGACTCATCGTCGTCCTCCGTCGGAATTCGATTGCCACAGCGATGTTAGTGTCGGCGGCGCACAACGCGGCGCGGGCCGTCGACGTGGCGACGTGGGAACAGGTGAAGACATGAGTCGGCTGGCGCGACCACAGCTCGGGGTGCTGGCGTTCGGTACCACGAACCATGCCTACCTCGAGCTGGACCGGCAGCCGGAGGTGCCCGCCGCGGCTCTCGCGCGCGCGGTCGAGGCAGTCGACAACGCTGTCCTGACCGGCGCCGGCTGCACGGTCACCGTCGGTTTCCGTCCCGAGGTCTGGCATGAGCTGGCACCCCGCGCGTTTCCGCTCGGCCTGACGGGTTTCGACCAGCCCGTCGTCGGCGACGACGGGTTCACGATGCCGGCTACTCAGCACGACCTGGTGCTGTGGGTCGCCGGCGGAAGCCGCGACGTGGTGTTCGACGCTGCGTCAGCAGCCGTCCGCGGACTCGCCGACGTCGCCGCGGTGTCGGAGGAGACCGAGGGCTGGACCTATCAGCATCATCGCGACCTGACCGGTTTCGAGGACGGGACCGAGAACCCCACGCTGGCGGAGACGCCCTCGGTTGCTGTCGTCCGGCCGGATCGGCCGGGCGCCGGTGGCACGGTGCTGCTGCTGCAGCGCTGGCGGCACGACACCGCGACCTGGGCGGCTCTCGACGTCGCCGCGCAGGAGCGGGTGATCGGGCGGACGAAGCGCGACAGCGTCGAGCTGGCGGACAAGCCGGTTACCGCGCACGCGGCGCGTACCGACCAGGACGAGGTCGGCAAGATCGTCCGACGCAATCTCGCCTACGGGTCGGTCAGTCGGCACGGCACGATGTTCGTCGGACTCTCTGCCGAGCAACGCATCCTGCACGAGATGCTGCGTCGAATGGCCGGAATCGACGGTGAGCCGCGCGACGCACTCACCCGCTACAGCGAGGCCGAGACGGGCGGCTACTACTTCCTGCCCTCCCTCGACGATCTCGTCGCGCTCGCCGGCCAGGAGTAATTGCCTTGCCGCGGCCGGGATCGGGCTGGGACGCTCGAAACCGAGCGCTGTCGTCGGGCCGTCGTGGTCTGGGACGACCTGCGCGACAACGGCGCCGAGGCGGGGAGTACAGATGAATGCGACGTCCGGCGCCACCTCGTCACCATCGTCGACGTCGTCGGGAGCCGGCGGCAGCACGCCCGGCCGCCGAGGCGGCCGACCTCCGACTCCCGCCAAGACGCCACCGGAGATCGTGGAGACGATCGGCTGGGAACCTCGGGTTCCCATCCCCCTTCCCCGGCCCAGCGGCGTGGTCAGCCCGGCGTCGGCCACGCAGCCACGCCCGAAGCACAAGCTCGTCGTGCTGGGCGACTCGATCAGCCAAGGATTCCGCAGCCTCGCGATCAGCGACACCGAGTGGTCATGGCCGGCGATGGTCGCCAGGTACGGAGGTCTGGGGCCCTTCCGCCATCCCGCCTTCGATGCTCCCGCCGAGTGCCCGGGGTTCCCGCTGAACCTCGAGGCGGTGCTGCGCGGGATCGAGTGGCCGCGGACGGGCGCCGACCTGGTCACCGAAGTCCGGCTGGTCCGCCGGCTGCACGAGCTCTGTGACGGTGTGGAGGACTACTGGGAACGCGGACGCGGCGCTCGGCAGATCTCCGCCGCCGCGAACGCCGTGGGCCGGAGGCCCGAGCTGATCAACGACAACCTCGCCTGCTGGGGCCAGGATGTCCGAGACGCGTTCGGGCTCACCCTGGAGAACCTGCAGCACCGGATCGAGACCGCCCCGAAGCGAGGGGACGAACGGTTGGCGCTGACCCCGTCGGTGCCGTACGAACGGTCCGCCGCACTCACCATGGTCGGCGCGCGAGGGACCGACACGTGTACGTCGCTGGCCCGGGTGCTCGGCGATGACGGCGGGATCGAGACCCTCGTCGTCGCGCTCGGTGCGAACAACATCCTCAGCAGCGTGATCGACTTCACCGTCAACTGGACCGACAACGAACGTCTGGGCCGCTATGACGAGGTCGATCACAAGGCGAAATTCACCGCCTGGACCCCCGAGCACTTCCGGTCCGAGTACGACCTCCTGCTGGCGGAGGTCGACAAGATCGACGCGAAGAACGTCATCGTGATGACCGTGCCGCACGTGACCATCGTCCCCGGCGTCCGTGGCGTCGGCGCCAAGATGTATCACGACCGCTACTTCGCCCGATACACCCGACCGTGGATCAGTGATGATCAGTTCAGCCCGAACCGGCACCCCTGCCTGACCGGAGACCAGCTGCGCGTCCTCGACTATGCCGTCGACCTCTACAACGACCACATCGTCCAACGAGTCACGGAGCGCGCTGCCTCGTCGGCATCCGGCCCACAGTGGCTCGTCCTCGACCTCGCGGGACTGCTGGACCGGCTGGCCTTCCGGCGATACCTGATCGACGACCAGGCGCAGCCGGACTGGTGGACGCCGTACGACCTGCCGGAGACTTTCGTCGAGCTCTCGCCCGTGCCGGACACCCGGTACTTCGGCTCCGACCGCTTCGGCCGGACACAGGGCGGCCTGATCTCCCTCGACGGAGTGCATCCGACCACGCTCGGCTACTCGCTGATCGCCCGCGAGGTGATGAACGCGATGGCCACTCTCGGCGTTCCGCTGGCAGCGGCCGAGCCCGACTACGGCGAGATCATCGCGCACGACACGCTGCTGTGCGAGCCGCTGCCGCAGCTGGACAGCGTGCTGAACGGTGTCGACCTGATCAACCGTACGGTGGATCTCGTCCAGGCGCTCCGCGGCCGATCGCCGCTCTGACGACAGCCGTCCGGGCTGACAAGATGGCGGCATGGGTCTGCGGCAGCTGGTCAGCGCCTGCTGCTGCGCGTCGCTCCTGGTGACCATGGCGGTGCTGGCCGACCGCTTCCACGAGCAGCGTGCCGTGTCCCTGCACGCGCTGGGGATCGCGGTCGACTCCGCCGGGCGGACGGTCGTGGTCGGTTCTTCTGAGGCGGTGTACGGCGACGCCCGGGCAATGCGAGGGGCCGCGGAGGCGCGCGCAGAACAGCTTCGCTGGCTGGCCGCCGGCACGGTGCCGGACGTCGCCGGCATCGACCGTTCGCTGTTCACCGGTGCGCTGCTGGATCTGCACGTCCTCGGGCGGGACGACGGCGTCACGGTGGCCGGCTGGACGCCGCAGTGGCGCTACGTCTGGCCCCGCGACTCCGCGGTGGTCGTGTCCGCGTTCGCCCGCACCGGGCATCTTGCGGAGGCCGAGGCGCTGCTGAACTTCCTGCAGTCATCCCAAGATCAGCACGGAATCTTCCAGGCGCGGTACGTCCCCAATCGGCCGGGCGTGGCCCCCGACGATCGTGGGGTGCAGTTCGACGGCACCGGCTGGGCACTGTGGGGACTCGCCGAGCTCGTCCGGCAGGCGCCGCCGGAGCTTCGTCGGACGTACGCGCAGCGCTATCGACAGCTGCTCGACCGGTCGACCGGCGCGCTGCTGAGGGGGATCGATCACAGCACCGGTCTGCCCTTCCCGTCGCCGGACTACTGGGAGACCTCGAGCTCCCGTTGGCCGGCAGGCACGGTCACCCTGGCCACGGCCGCGGTCACCCTCGCCGGTATGCGGTCCGCCGACTATCTCTTCGACGTCTCGGGAGTTGCTCCACCGGCTGGGCTCGACGACGCAGCGGAAGACCTCCAGAGGACGATCGTGGAGCAGTACGGTCCGCGGGGCTATCCCCGAACCGCGAGCGACGGGCCACGGGCGGTCGACCTCGGCGTCTCGTTCCTGCTGCCGCCGATCGGTGATCTCGACCTCCCCGGCGTCGAGGCCGCGTGGCAACAGATGCCGGCGGCCACGACCAGACCGGCCGGTGGGCTGGCGCCGGGCGGTTCCTGGCGCCGGGACGGGATCAGCTGGACACCGACGGTGGCCCTGTATGCCATGGCGGCCGCTTGCGCGGACCCGGCAGCTGCTCGGCACTGGTTGGGCTGGCTCGCGGCCCATCGGACCGCCATCGGCGCCCTCCCGGAGAAGGTCACCGCGGACGGTTCGCCGGCCTCCGTCGCTCCGCTTGCCTGGACCGCGGCCGCCGTGCTCGTCGCGGGGGACGAGCTGGACCGCGGCTGTGTGCGTTAGCCGTCACGGGTTCGCCCGACTTCGCTCGGGGGAGGGCTACTTCGCGCGAGGAGTACGTCGCGCGAAGGAGCAGCAGCCCTCGCGAAGTGACACAAAGCGCGCGAAGTGGCGAGCGCCGGCTAGTGCCGTACTAGAGGCCGAGTCCGCGTCGGCCGATCTCGTTCAGGTCCTCCTCGGCGTAACGGTTGGGCCAGCTCGCCTCGTAGTGCTCTTCGGGGAAGTCGTACGGGCTCTTGCCGGACAGGAATGCCTCGCGGACCAGGGCGGCATACTCGTCGTTCTTCGTGCACTTCGGTGCCGCGGGGATGTAGATCACGTTGCCCCAGCCCTGCTGGTCGGTGACCGGTGCGACGGAGTGGATCATGTCGCAGTGCCACCAGACCGAGTCGCCGGGCTTCACGTCCGGGATCGCGGAGACGGCCCGCAACAGGATCGTGTGGTACTTCTCGCTGGCCGGGAACGTCTTGTTCGGCTGCACGCCGCACATCTCGTCGGCGGGCACGTCGTCGAGCAGCGGTCGCAGCATCAGGTACGCCATCGCCTTCGGGATCGGCACCGTGTGCAGGACGCCCTGGTCGTTGTCCATCTCACTCAGCGCGGTCCAGCCCTGGAACGTGCGGAACGCCGAGCACATGGTCGAGCCGGGATACTGCGCAGCCTCGGTACGGTAGGCGGCGTCCCACGGGTCGTACGCGGCGACGTCACCGGCGAACAGGTGCCGGAAGTGCTGCTGGTAGCCCTCGGTCATCCACAGGTCGAGCGTGCCCGGATCGAGGTGGGTGCCGAGGCCACCGGAGGTGGCGCCCGGCGGGCGTCGGCGAATCCGGTCGGGGTAGAGGGTGTCGGTGTCCGGGTCGAACCACTCGCGGCCCTCCGACGCATGGGTCCACTGGCTGTTCAAGAACGCCTGCACTGTTACCATCCGCGGGTGCGTCCGCGCCTCCATCTGGGCGCTCGACCAGTAGATCGGATAGATCTCGGGCTTGCTCATCTCCGCACTCAGCGTCCCGAAGAAGTCGTCGGCCGGCCCGGCGTAGTTTTCGAAGAAGTGGTTGGACTCCACGTAGTCCACCACGTCGGCGTCCCACTGCTCGGCCTGCGCGCGGTCGAAGTGGCCGCGGACCACGGCGCAGCCGCGACGCTTCAGCAGCGCGAGGGTCTCCGGGCTGACCGTCCCGGCAGCGATATCGGCGTAGTCGATCACCGGCCAGACCTCCTCGCCACGGGCCTTCGCGGCCTGGATGTCGGCGATCTCGCCCTCCAGGAACGTCTCGATCTCGGCGATCACCTCTGCCACGGTCCGTCCCGACTCCTCGATCCTGGCCTCGATGGCGGCCTTGATCTCGGCGATCGCGGCGGGCAGGTCGTCGGGGATGGACTCCCAGTGCGGCAGCCCGGTGACCGGACTGATCGTGCTGCTGGTCGTGGTGCTGGTCGGGACGGTGGTGGTCATGCGAGCCTCCAGGAGTGTTTGATTAGGAGTCCTTATTGATCCTGGTAGAACCATAGGCGAGATCTCCGATAAAGTGCAAGGGGTCCTTACAAAATATTGCGGAACGGGTCAGGAGAGCCAACGCCATGAGCGATCTGCAGGACGTCCCGCTGGCGTCGCTCGACCTGCTGCGACAGCTCACCGATCGGCACGTGATCGACCAGCTGTTGAGCGCGCCGGCGATGACCCGGGCCGAGATCGCATCGAGGACCGGCATCTCGAAGCCGACGATCTCCGAAAGCGTACGAAGGCTGGCGCATGCCGGAGTGCTCGTGGAGGCGGGTCAGCAGGCGAGCGGCCGACCGGGCCGGGCGGGGGTCTACTACGCACTGCGCGACGACGTCGGTGTGGCGCTCGCCGTCAGCGCAGGCCCGGACGGACTGGTCGCGGAGACCCTCGGTGTCCGCGGAGAGCTGCTGAGCAGGCTGGAGGCAGCCACCCCCAGTCCGGTGACCGCGGCCCAGCTCGATCCCGTGCTGCTCGGTCTGCTGCGCGACGCGGTGGGCGGCGCTCCCGCCCCGATCCGGGCGACCGCGCTCAGCGTCGCAGGCCCGGTCGATCGCGACAGCGGGCGGCTGATCCACCTGCCCGACTCTCCGTTCCTCGTCGACGAGCTCGATCCGCGGGTGCTGCTCGCCGACGTCAGCACCGGCGAGCTGATCATCGACAACGACGTGAACTGGGCGGCCCGTGCGGAGCACCACTCCGGAGCCGCGGCCGATCTGGACGACTTCTGCTATCTGTATCTCGGCCGCGGTCTGGGCGGTGCCATCCTGCGGAACGGACAACCCGTCCGCGGCCGTTCGGGGCTCGCCGGCGAGCCCGCGCACGTGATCACCAGGGGGCCGCGCGGTCGCGCCATGCGACTGGTCGAGTGCTTCGGCGTGTTGGACCTGTTGCAGCCCGGCTCGCCGGCGATCGACGTGCTCGAGGTCCAGCACGCGCTGGAGGGCGGATCGACGGCTGCCCGGCGGACGCGCGACGCGATCGTGGACGCAGTGGCGGGGGTGATCGACGTCATGGTGACCTTGCTCAACCCCGCCGGCATCGTGGTCGGCGGTCCCTGGAGCAGCACCGCAGACTTCACCGACCGGCTGAGCGAGGCCGTGGCAGCCACCGCGGTCGTCCCGACTCCGGTTCGACTCGCCCTACTGGACGCGACCGCGCCGCTCGCGGGGGCGCGCCTGGCTGCCATCCGGGCAATCCAGGACTCACTGCTCGGCCCGCTGGCCAAGGAGCTGGGGGGCTGAACCGGGACCAGCGCGGCACAAGAGATTCGGGCCGTCGACGGCATTCTCATTGCTGGCCGCTCGGCCTTGCCTAATCTCGGCGGGTGCGCCACACTTTGGCTAGATCAAGGCCGCTCCTCGGGGAGTAAGGCAGTATCAGCAGTGGGCATTGTTGGGGGGAAGGCGCTGTCGCCGAACAGGCTGAACGGCACCTGCTGGGAAAATGACGTCGGCACAGGAGCGATGCTCCATCGTGTCGTTCGCAGCCGGCCGGTGTCGGCACCTGAGGCCATATCGCCCATGATCATCGGTGGTCGAGTGAGCCGCTCCGATCGGACGACATCACTTGTGACACGGGGATTCTTGCGCGACACGGGCTGACGTGCGCGAAGCAACCACTCGGTCGCTGCGCGTTGTCGATAAGTTGTTTCAGTGAATAGCTCTCTATCGCTGGTGCGCGCATTTGTTCGACGATTCCGTTATGCGATTTGGCCGGTCGAGAGCCTTCAGCTGACCGCATTTTCCTGCCATCGGTCATATCCGTTGCGGCCTTTTGTGCGCCCTTATTCCACCTGAACCACTCGAAGACAGAAAGAGAAGAAACGATCATGGGTCAAGCAATCTTCTACAATATGACGTCGATGTCTTTGGAGCTCCAGATCAACGCAACCTTGAATACGCCGGAGACCATCCCGGCGATGCCGAGCACTGCCTACTACACGCCGAACCACTCGGCCGGGCCGTACAACCGGTACGACACTCCCGATCCCCAGGCGAATCAGTTCGGCACGACGAACACGGTCACGTACACCCTCGACGGCGGCGCGGGCGGGAAGGTGAGCGTGACGGTGGACATCGACTTCGGCCAGTACTCGGAGAACCAGGACGTGCTGTTCTTCTTGTACAAGGAGGCAGCAGTCTCCACGTGCCTGTCGGACAACAACGCCTATCTCGGCCACAACGGCCAGACGATCAACATGGGTCCGGGGCAGCCCCAGACCAATCTGTAGCCCGAGATGGCAACGGTGAGCTGGCCGGTCAGTCCGAGCAGCTACAACTTCTCCGCGCCGATCAGCGGCCAGCCACCGTGCATCGTGTACGTCCCGGTCGGCAGCAACAGTGCGCCATTCCCGGTCACCGTTTTCCTCGACGACATCTTCGTGACGGCGCCGACCGCGCCGATCAGCGTCGGACCCTTCACGCTCGGTCCGACGCTGCCGACCGACCCGCAGCCCAAGCTCCCGTGGAAGGTGACGCTGTCGGCCACCGGGGACGCCTGGTCGTTCGACGCCTCGCCGATCCGTTCCGCTCTGCACGATGCGTTCCTCGAGTTCTGCGTCGCGGTCGAGAACGCCGCGGGTACCGCGGGGGCGCAGGTGCTCAAACCGGGCCGCCTGCGGCTGCTGCAGCAGTACCTCGCCCAGGCTCTGCCGCAGACGTTCACCGAGACGCTCTTCTACCGTTACGGCCTCGACCCGGCCGCGCGGTGCGTCGATCTGCTGCCTGGGATGCGCTTGCGGGTGGCGTTCCAGGCCCACCAGGCGTTGGATCCGCAACAGAACCCGCTGAACGGCTTCGTCGGCACGGGGCAGTCGACCATCGAGGTCGGGGTCACGCCAGGCTCGGCCGACCTCGCCCTCGGCACTTTCCTGCCCCTGCTGCAGGCGATGTCGGTGGCGCCCAACACCGGTGGTGCCGGCGGCGACCTCGATCTCCAGGGCCAGAGCTATGCGTACCCCTACTTCCGCCTGATCTATCCCGCGAACCTGCCGAGCAGCGACGGGGTGGGCTTCACCGGGATCCAGCAGAACCCGACACTGATCGGAGCGCCGACCTTTGCCGGTCTGCTCGCGGCGACCGCGAGCTACGTCCAGTCGGGCACGGTCGGCGCGGGCGCGGTTGCAGCGTTCTTCCGTGGCCGGGCCAGCGTTGCGCCGGAGATACCGATCTTCCTGCAGGGAGAGCGTCAGTACATCCCGCTCGGCACGACGGTCCGCGGCCTGCTCACCGGGGTCGCGGCGGTTCCGTGGTTCGACACCGGCACCGTGACGATGCCGACGCAGTTCTACACGCGGCAGCGGACAAATCTCCTGGGCAAGACCGCGCCCCCGACCTGGCAGTTCCAGCCGCCCAACGCGACGACGACTCCAGCGATCAGCTTCTCGACCCAGCCGGGCGGCTACGCCTGCTACGGACCGGCGCTGGACAGTTTCGATCTACCGGTGCTGGGCGGCGACAATCTGTCACTGCCTCTGCAGGCATCCTGATCCGACCACGACATGGCTCCGACCTTCGCGCGATCCGACGCAGACCTGTGGGTCCTGACGGCGGAGCTGCCAGCGGGGATGGGCAGCTATCAGGTCGTCTTCGTCCCGGTCTCGCCCAACGGTGTGCCGACCTCGCTCACCCTCGCCCAGACCTGGCAGGACCATCCCGGCACGTACGCCTTCCTGGCCAGTGCGCCGGCGATCCCGACGACGTTCGCTGCGGGATTCGAGTGGTTCCGCCAGGCCCGTCCGGGACTCGGCGCGGTCTGGCTCGCCAACCCTGACGATCCGGCTGCGGCCTGGCGGGCGAGCTGGCTGTCGTGGCAGCTGGGCGAGGCAGGGACTGCCACGACCGTCGGTCTCTCGGCCGTCCAGCTGCGTAATCTCGGCGTCTGGGTCGCCGGTGGCTCGACGGTCGCGTTGGCCGTCGCGCAAGATGCCCTGACCATCTCCCCGGTCGATGCCTCTGGGCTGTATCTCACCGCCGAGTCCGGGGCTGCGACACTGCCGGCTTCCGGATCACTCGGCCTGCCGTTCGGTGACCTGGTGGCCGGCACGCTCGGCTTCGAGCTCCCGGTTGACAACACCGGTCTCTCGCACCCACCGGATGTCGATCGGTTGGACATCGGACTCCGCTACTTCCAGCCGACCACCACTGCTGTGGTCGGTGGCGTCCCGGCCTGGCAGACCGCGTCGCAGCGCTTCCCGCTGCTGAGTGGGCCGCTGCCGGATCTAACGCTGGGCGTCCGGCTGGACCCGCTGTTTCCGACGCTGCCAACTCGGACGCTGCTGGGCCTGGCCGAGGGCACCGGTTTCGGCTCGACCCTGTTGTCCACCACCGGCCGGCCGATCACCCTCACCGCCGGCGGAGACCCGGACAATCCCTGTGGCTTCGTCCCGGCCGTGCGTGCCCTGACCGTGCCGAGCCGGAGCACCGACCCGTACTACCTGACCCCGGTCGGCGCCTTCACCGTCGGGGAGGGACGAGCCGAGCAACAACTGATGTGCGGCACCTCCGGCGTGGAGTACCTGACCGTGTCGGCACTGGCGGGCAGTGTTCTCTACCTCGTCTGCGGCCACCCCGGATATGCCGCCACGTCGGCTCCGACCCCGATCACCTCGGAACGAACCACGCCGGCGCCGAGCTGGCGCAGCCGGCGAACCGGCGCCGACGCCCGTTCGCTCGCGGCCGTGGTGACGACGTGCGGCGGCCCCATCCCACCGCCGCCCTCGGGAGGCGGGTCCAGCACGCTCACGGGCGACGCCACCACGTCCTGGGCCTACCTAGTCGGGCCGCAGACCTCGGCCGCCGTCTACCGTGCCCAGTCCGACTCGGCGACCCTCTATCAGCCGATCCCGACGACCGGTCCGCTTTCCACAGCCAGTGCAGTGCCGACCCTGCTCGACTATCTCGAGCTGTCCGGTACGCAGTTGCCGGCGGCGTTCGACTCCGGCGCCTCCCCGCCGACCCTGTTCCCGATGGTGGGCCTGGCCGGCCTGGTCGGCGACCCGTCCGCGGCTCAGCAGCTCGAGCTGCTCGCCATCAGTCCTGCCCGCCGCGCGGCCATCGCGGCGATCGCCGCCGCGGCGGTCGGTCCGATCGCGACTTCGGTGACTTCGCTCGACGACGGCACTCCACTCCCTCACCCCGCACTGGCCGGAACGACCGGCAGTGCGACCACGCCGCAGGGCTTGTACGCGACCTTCGTCGACGGCGCGATGTCGCTGCTGCTCGGCAAGTCCGGCGCGGATGAGCTCGTCCTCGGCAATCTGGCGCCACCACTGGTGCAGGCGTTCCAGTCCAGCCAACTGTTCCTGGTCGCCTCCGACCGAGACGCCCTCGGCCGACTGGCAACGCTGACCGACGGCCAGGGCCGGCTGAGGATCGCCCTCAACCCGTCGGACACCTGGACCTTCGACGTCTTCGCCGAGGGCTGGGCCGAGCGAGGCACCGCTGTACTGCTGAAGTTCGCGGGACGTTCGCTGCTGGAGCTGCTGGGCGACGTCGGGACCTGGTCGCTCGGCGAGGTGCTCAACGGCGGCAGCGCGGCCGCGCTCGCCGCCGAGCAGCAGTCCCTGCTGTCGTTCTGTTGCGCCGCGATCACCCGGGCTGCCAATGGAGACGACGACTTCGTCGCGTTCGCTGACGTGGTGACCGACCCGTCCTGGAACGGGATTCTCGTGCTCAACTGCGCGGTCCCGCTCGATGGGCTGCCCGAGCAGATGAGCGGGGTCGCGGCCGGCATCGATCCCGCACTGTTCCGGGCCCACCACCTCGGTATCACGGTGACCCCGGTGCAGGCGCCGGCCGGCGTGCTCACCCCACAAGACTCCTCACTGTTCGGGCTGGTCGCCTACGAGGACCCCGCCGACCTGGTCGGCACCCAGGCGGACTACCGGTTCAAGGTCAACTCGCTGACCGCACGGTTCGTCGCGTCCGCGGTCGTCGGATTCGCGAGTCGGATCGAGCTCCTGGTCAACGCCCTGTTCGGCGACGCGGTCGAGCTCGTGGGTGGCGGTCATGGCAACAACCTCGTGCTGGACGGCGTCTACCAGCGACAGGGTGCGTCGAGCAGCTACGCGTTCACCACGATCGGCGACACCCTGTTCACGGTCTCCTCCGGAGCCGTGCTCGCTGCGGTGGACGTCACCCGCGCCGAGTTCGTCACCGTGGTGGCGGCCGACGCCGCCGAGCGGCAGAAGATCTCGGCCGAGTCACGATTCGTGCTGTCGGGAAGCCTGAAGTTCCACGACCTCGAGATCGACCTGTTCTCCTTCGGTGACACCGCCGACGGCAAGCCCGCCGGGCAGCTGGCGTTCGCCGACCTCGCAGTCGATCTGACCTACGATCCCGCCGACCCGCCGAAGTCCAGCGTCTACGCCTTCGACGCGACCCGGCTGACCTACGACCTCGCGGCGAGCAACCCGAGGCCGGGCAGCCTGTTCGACGCCTTCCCGCTCACCCTCACCAGCTTCGTCCAGACCACGAAACCGGCGGGCGGATCCGGTCAGACGGCACCCACCCCGGGCACCTTGGGGTTCCTCCCCGTCGACGTGCCGCTCAGTCAAGGAGCCTTCGGACCGCCGTGGTTCGGTCTGGTCGCCAACCTCTCGCTCGGTACGGCCGGCGCGCTGGCCGCGGAGGCCGGATTCACTGCGTCACTGCTCGCCGCCTGGACGCCGGGGAAGGCACTGAACGTCGCCTTCGGGCTGAAGCTGCCCGGCACGGGCGGGCCGCACAAACTGCTCAGCCTGGAGAGCGTGCTGAAGCTGAAGATCGCCGACCTGTCGCTGCGCAAGGTCGGGACGGCGTACGTCCTCGCGCTGCACGACATCAGCCTGAGCCTGTTGTCGCTGTCCTTCCCGTCGTCGGGCCAGACCCAGATCTTGCTGTTCGCCGATCCGGGCGGCCAGACCAAGAACACCCTGGCCTGGTACGGCGGCTATGCGCAGGACCCGCCGAAACCCAAGCCGCCGGCCCTGGGCTCTCCTGACCGCGTGCCGGGCCAGACGCTGGAGGTACGGCGATGAGACCGGTCATTCGCGGCCCACGCGGTCCCTATCCCTACAACATCGACATGACAACGTACGGCAATCTGATCGGGTCCCTGCAGAACTACACGCTGAACTACCTGGCGGCCGGTGTGGTCAACCTGCTCGGGGCCAACCCGGACATGGAAGACCAACTCGACTACGTCTGGCTTATGATCACCCGCGTCGACCTGGGGGAGGTCGGCGCTCCGGGAAACATCGCGGCGCGTCGGCTCGCCAAGCCGACGATCGTCAGCCGCAACGGCGACGAGTACCGGCTGTCCGCCAACCAGCTGATCGCCAACATGGGTCGCTTCTGCGCCTATTGCGAGAAGCCGAACCCAGCTCCGCTACCGGTCGAGCACATGGTGCCCAAGGACAACTTCCCGTTGTTCTCGCTGTCCTGGACCAATTTCCTGCTCACCTGCACGGTGTGCAACGCCCTCGGCTCCGGCAAGGGCGTGCTGCCGGCACGTGCGACGGTGCGGGGCTGGCCGGCCGGTGCGCCGGCGGACGAGCTCGGCTACTTCACCGCCTGTCAGAACCGCTATCTGTGGCCCGACGATGTGCCCGCCTACCAGGACCTGGTTCCCCGCCTGGAGTACTTCAGCCACAGCCAGAATGCCTGGATACCAGTCCCGGCGGCCGATTCGGTGCGCTGGGGCATCACGATCACGACGATGACCTACGCGACCCGGACAATCACCGCGAGCCTCTACATCAACGCGGGCCCGAACCTGCGGGTACGCGATGTCCGCGTCGTCTACGTTCCGCAGAACGCGCCGGCGACCCGCTCGCTGGCCTACTTCGGCCTCGATCGCCCGGGCGGCGGTGGCGCCAATCCGGCGACCTCCGACGGTCGGATGTACGACCTGACCCGGGCGTGGTTCGACATCGTGGCGACCATCGGCGTGGGCACCGTCATCCCGCTCGGCAACTGGGGGAACTGGTGGGCGAACATCCCGATCCACGCGGCCAACATCGGGCACTTCTCGCTGTGGGTCAGGATTCTCGACCAGCTGAACACCGCGGATCCGCAGAATCCGGGTCAGACGCTGTTGGACCGGTTCCTCGCCGATTGCCTGGGAGGCAACGGCTTCCCGGGCACCGACATCACCCAGGTGCCGTGATGCGCCCGCTGATCCGTGGTGCTCAGGGCACCTATCCCTACACCATCGACATGTCGAGCTACGCCAACCTCATCACCTCCCTGCGGCACTACTCGTTGAACTACAACGCCCCGGCCGTGCGCCGGACGATCGGATCCAGCCCGACGCTGGATCGACAGCTCGGTGACGTCTGGCTGACGGTCAGCCAGGTCGCTGCCGGGCAGATCCCTTCGCCGGCCGACATCGCGGCTCTACGGGCCGCGCAGACCAAGATCGCCAAGCGGATCGGCAAGCAGTATCGGCTGGCGGCGAACCAGCTGATCGTCAACATGGGCAGGTTCTGCGCCTACTGTGAGAAGCCCAATCCGTCGCCGCTGCCGGTCGAGCACATGGTCCCGAAGGACAACTACCCACTCTTCTCACTGGCCTGGTCGAACTTTCTGAACACCTGCACCGTGTGCAACACCCAAGGCACCGGCAAGGGCACCGGGCCGGCGCGGGCGACCGTGGCCGGCTGGAATCCCGCGCCGATCGCGGACGAGCTCACCTACTTCACCCGATGCCGCGCCCAGTACCTCTGGCCCGACGAGCAGTTGGCGTACCGAAGTCTGGTTCCGCGGCTGGAGTACTTCAGTGCATCCCAGGTCGCCTGGCTCCCGGTGCCGGTCGCGGACTCCGTGGGTCCTGGGATCAGAAGGACGTCGTGGGACTATCCGACCCGGACGATCAACGCCGCCATCTATCTCGACCACACCTCCGACCTGTTCTATCGGCGGGTGCGCGTCTCGTACGCGGCCCTTCCCGGAAGGGCGGCGGAGTCGCAGACCTACCTGGGTTTGGACCAGCAAGGCGGTGGCAACGATCCCAACAATCCGACCACCTCGGACGGGCGGGAGTTCGACCGGACGACGGCGTGGTTCGCGCTGGTCGGGCTGTTGGGTCGAGCCAGGTTCATCCCGGATCGCGAATTCGAGGACTGGTGGAACAACACCGTCCTGCCGCTCGCCGACATCGTCGGCAACTTCTCTTTGTGGGTGCGGATCCTCGACCTCCTCAACATCACCGATGTCTTCGGTCGGTCGCTGCTGAGCCGATTCCTGAACGACTGTCGCGCCGCGAACAGTCCCTTCCCTGGCACCGATACTGCCCAGGTGCCGTGATCGGATGCGTCCCTTCGTCCGCCCGCCCTGGAATCCCGATTGGTCCCGACACGTCTTGGTCGACGTCGTGTTCGAGCAGCTGGGTCGCTACTGCGCCGCGTGCGAGCGGCCGCTGACAGTAGGGGCCTTCCTCTACGAAGTCACCTCGGGTCGGCTGATCGGCGGACAGGCGAGCGCAGCCGGCTTCGGCAACGTCCTGCCCTTGTGCGACAGCTGCGCCGGCGCAGCCATCGGAACCGAGGCGACGGTCGAGAACGCGCTGACGGCGGTTGGACCGCCGCCCGCCGCGGAGGTCCTCCGACCCGATCTGGATCTCACCTTCAGTCTCGGCGAGGAGTCGCCGCTGCGCTACGAGCGCCGCACGATCGATGTCGACGGGGTGCCGACCGAGCTTGTGCTGGTGGTCGGCGCGGACACCCGGGGCCAGGCGACGGTGCAGCACTACGCGCTGAACACGCCGTTCGCCACCGGTCCGACCGCCGAGCAGGGCCTGCAGTTTCCACCCGGCACGTCGCTGGCCTGGCCGGACCCGCGGCTGGAGCTGCGGACCCAGGCCTGGGACCTGGCCAGCGGGCTTGTGCCGCTGCTCGGCAGCTCCGATTCCACGCTCCGCGAGCTGATGATCTCCCAGGCCAGGATCGCCATCCGCTATGCGGGATTCTGGTCGGTCTGGGCGACCGTGCTGGCCGAGGCCTTCGACGACCCCGGCTTGCTCGCCCGGCTGTTGCTGCCACCGCGCCGCAATGCCGCCGCCGCACGACTCGCGAGCCAAGGCGCCACCCCCGCCGCTGGCGCCGGGTTGACCGGACACGCCGGCGACTTCCCCGGCACCCGGACCGAGTGGTTGGGAGGTGCGCGATGACGGGTCTGGACCCGGTGCTGTCGGCCCTGCAGTCGGCGCTGTCGGCGAAGCCCGGGGGAGTCGTGCCGCTGAACGCCACCACCCTCGGCACTGCCGGCGCTGCGCTGGTCACGCTGTTCACCGATCATCTCGGCGCATCCTCGGTCGTGCTGCCCGGCAGTGCGTCGATCGTCCCCGACGACGGCGCCGACACGCTGACCGTGAGCGGCCAGAGCACGACCCCGCTGCTGGGGATGTCGGCACCGCAGGTCGTGGGGATCTTCTCCAGCACGGGTTCGACGCTCGAGCTGGACATGACGTTGAGCCAGTCCGGCTGGACGCTGGCCACCTCGTTCCCGATGCTCGCCACCACGATCTTCGCTCAGCTGACCTTCGGCTCTGCCGCGGCGCCGACGTTTCGGCTCCGCTCCCAGCCCGGGCCGTCCGACCCGTTCGGTGTCGGCGAACCGGTCGGGTTGAACCTCGAAGCCTCGATCGTCGTGGCCTCCTCGCCTCCGGTCGCGAGTGCCGTGACGCTGGTGCCGGGCTGGTCGACCGCAACGGTTGCGCTCGCCGGGCCGGTCTCGACCGGCAAGACCGCCGAGTCGCTGGCGCTGCACGGCCCGTCCCCGGACCCGAAGCTGACGGTCCCGTTCGCGGTGACCGGACTGGCCTCGGTCACCCTCGCCCAGCTAGCACTCGCGCTGCAGGGCACGGCTGGACTGGACGCCGACGACGCGCCGATCTCCGGTGTGTCCGTCGCCGTCTGGGGCACCGCCGCGTTGGGCGGGACCACCCTGCCGCTCGGCATCAGCGTGCCGTTCACCTCCGGCGCGTGGTCGTTGGCGCTGTTGCCCGACCATCCGGCCACACTCACCCAGGTGCTGGCGATGCTGACCGGCGTACCGCTGCTGGGCATCGTGCCGGACGCGGTGAAGAACGCGGTCTCGCTGCCGGTCACCAGCCTGTCGGTGTCGCTGAACTACCAGCGCACCGCCTACACCGCGGTCGACCTCGTCGTGCAGAGCGATACCGACCACCCGTTGGCCTGGACCCTTGTCCCGGGAGTGATCGAGCTGACCAGCCTCGGGGTCGGGCTGAGTGTCAACACGATCGCCGGCGGGACCAAGCAGACCACGGGCTGGGTGTCCGGATCGTTGGCGCTGGACTCCGGTGTCACCGTCGGCGCCATGGTCACCCTGCCCATCGGGTCAGGGCCCATCACCGTGACGGCCAACCCCGAGCTGAGCCTCGTCGACCTGAAGCCTCTGGGTCGGCTGATCGGTGGCGGCGGACTGGCCGAGCTGCTCCCCGCCGATGCCGGAAAGCTGGCCGGAGGCTTCGCCTTGACCCAGGTGTCGGTCACGATCGACCCTTCGGGGGAGCCGCTGAGCGACGTGTCGGTCCAGCTGAGCACCACGGCCGCGTGGCCGGTCCTGCCGGGACAGCTGGTGGTGGACGAGCTGATGATCGCCGTCGACGTCGCGCACCCGCTCACCGCGCCGCAGCTCACCGGCCAGCTCGTCGGCAGGTTCGCCATCGGCACTGCACACGTCGGGATCGCCGTCCAGCGCCTGGTGGCCGGCGGAGACTGGACCCTCGCGGTCCAGGCCGACAGCGTTCCGCTGCCGACCATCGGTGACCTGACCGCCCTGGCGGGATCCGACGTCGGCGACAAGCTGCCGGCCGCGCTGAACACGCTCGCCTTCGAGATCGGTGCCCTGGAGCTGGACGCCAACCTCTCCAAGCCGGCGCTGGAGCTGTTCTCGGTGTCGTTGGACACCGTGCAGCCCTGGACGATCGTGCCGGAGTACCTGATCCTGGAGTCGGTCTCGCTCGGACTCGTCCTCGACTGGCGCTCCGGCGCACTCTCGGTGTCCGGATTCGTCATCGCGCACATCGAGGTCGCCGACGCCTTGTACCTGATCGCCTCCGCGGAGCGCAGCGCGGACGGCTCGTGGGTGTTGACCGGCGCGCTCGAGAAGCCACTGAAGGTCGCAGACCTGGTCAAGCGATTCTTCCCGCAGACCACGGTTCCGGCGCAGGTCGCCGGTCTGCAGATCACGACGTTGTCCTTCACCACCGACACGGGTTCGGGTACCTACACCTTCGAGGGCGCACTGAGCTGGCCGTTCACCCTCGGTGACGTCGCGTTCGAGGTCGATGCCGCCGCGA
Source organism: uncultured Actinomycetota bacterium (assembly GCA_963797165.1). GTDB lineage: Bacteria > Actinomycetota > Actinomycetes > Propionibacteriales > Propionibacteriaceae > Microlunatus. The sequence continues at coordinate 1,448,227 of CAWCOM010000001.1, read as the reverse complement.
CGGTGAGTCGGAAACGCGTTCCAGGCGCCGGCTTCGCCACAGATGCGCTCGGGACGACGTACGTGATCGACGCCGTCGACAGCTACGCCTACTCGGGCAAGCTGTCGGGAAGTCTGAAGAGCCACTTCGGCAGTGACCAGCTCTCCCTCGGCGTGACCTACCAGTTCGCCGCCGGCGATGCGCCGGTGTACGTCTTCGTGCTCGGCTTCAACCGGTTGGCGCTGTCCTGCACCCTGACCAAGAACAAGGCCGGCAACAGCATCCTCACCGCGTCGCTCACCGGGGTGAGCTTCGGTGACGTGATCACCTTCCTCGTCGATCTCGTCGATCCCTCCCTGCACTTCAGCTTGTCGTCGCCGTGGGACGTGTTGAACCAGATCACATTCGACGACTTCTCCCTCGTCGCCGACATCACCCAGCGGACCATCGGCTTGACCTACAAGGTCGGCAAGGATCTCGGGCTGGTGGACATCGACACCATCGCGCTCACCTATCTGCACAAGGGCGGTCAGGGCACGGTCGACATCGCGATCACCGGACGATTCCTGGACCAGACGTACACGACCGACAAGCCGCTGACCTGGGACCTGCTCAACTCCAGCCCACCGGCGACGCCCGGTGCCGGCAGCAAGATGCTGGACCTGAAGTACCTCGGGGTGGGTCAGCACCTCGTGCTCGCCGACCCCAAGGCGACGACCATGCCGCTGGTCCTCGCCGACCTGAAACAGACGGTGCTCGCGGCCGCCGATTCCAAGGTGCAGCCCTGGGACCTGCTGAAGTTCGACGCGTCATCGGGCTGGCTGGTCGGCGCCCAGTTCGTGGTGATGGACACCGTGTCGCTCGGGTTGATCTTCAACGACCCGGTGCTCTACGGGGTCCAGATCGCGCTGGCGGGGGAGAAGGCGGGCATCTTCGCCGGACTGGACTTCCAGATCCTGTATCGCAAGGTCACCGACAGCATCGGCGTCTACCACATCGAGCTGAAGCTCCCCGACGTGATGCGGCACCTGGAGTTCGGGGAGGTGTCGATCACGCTGCCGATCGTCATCCTCGACATCTACACCAACGGCGACTTCGCCATCGACTTCGGCTTCCCGTTCGACAACGACTGGACGGTCTGCTTCGGGATCGAGGTCTTCCCGTTCGTCGGCGCCGGTGGCTTCTACTTCGCCAAGCTGTCCGCCGCCACGGCCACCGGGTTGCCGCAGATCACGAACGGGACATTCAACCCGGTCATCGAGTTCGGGCTCGCGCTGGCCATCGGGGTCGGCAAGGACTTCAGCGCCGGTCCGCTCTCGGCCGGGCTGTCAGTCACCGTGCAGGGAGTGTTGCAGGGCACCGTTGCGCCGTTCAACCCGACCGGGCCCGGTCCGAACGGCGACCGCTACTACTGGGTCAAGGGCAGCATCGCGATCGTCGGCAAGCTGTACGGGATCATCGACTTCAAGATCATCAGCGTGCAGATCTCGATCGTCGCGTTCGCCAGCGCGACCTTGATCATCGAGTCCTACCAGCCGATCTTGATCGAGCTGTCGGTCGGCGTCTCGGTGACGGCGAGTATCAAGATCTTGTTCATCCGGATCCACTTCACGTTCACGATGCAGCTCGACGCGTCGTTCACGATCGGGTCGCCGTCGACACCACCGTGGACGCTTGCTCCCGGCGCCGGTGGCGGGCAGGGCGCCCGGAGCGTGCTCGAGCGTCGTCGGCCGTACTCCTCGCTGGCTGCACTCAGTGCGCGTCCGATTCGGCGGCCGCGATCGCTCGCCGCTACCGGGACGGAGCTGAGCTGGGCTCCGGTCGCGGTGCTGGCGAACGCGCCCGTGCCGATCGGCGTCCGGATGGTGCCGGTGCTGACGGTCGCCGGCGGTCCGGCCCTGTCGGTGGAGGCGGTCCTGGTCCCGTTCGTCGCGACGACCGCCAGTCCCGAGCCGGCCACGGCCACCGAGCTGCTGCAGACGGTCGTGCCCGAGGGTGTCGATCCCGCGGACGTCGGCTTCAACCGACTGGTCGAGGCGATGCTCCGCTGGGGTGTGCAGTCGTTGCTCGGCCGAGCCGACGGACCGGTCACCTCCGTCGATCTGCAGATGATCTACGCCGACCTGGGCACGGCTGCCGCGGCCGACCAGGCGTTCGGGTTCACGAATCTGTCGGCGTTCCTGGCCGCGAACCTCGTGCTGACGGTGACCGGACCGGGCGACGGCTCGGCACCGGAGATGAGCGGCGCTGCGATGCCGATCATGCCGCCGCTCCAGATGACCGCCGGCAACGCGCTGCCGGTCGAGTTCTGGGCGATCAACCAGGTCGGTCCCGCCTACCTGGCGCAGATCGCCGAGATCATCGCCGGACTGACGGTCCCCTACGGGGATCAGACCGCGACAGACCCGACGGAGCGCAACGCCGGTCTCGTCCCGCCGCGCGGGGTCGACGGTGCTGACCGCGCACCGATGGAGTCCGGATCGACCGAGTCCGTGCCGACGGTGGTCTTCGACGACTACTGGCTGCTGCTGGCCAAGGCATCGGTCCAGGCCGCCATCGACGGGCTCCGGACTCTCACCCATCTCACTGCCTCGACCGACAGCCTGGCGACGCTCGCCGCGACCTACTGCCCGACCGTCAGCTACGCGGTGCGAGCCGGCGACACCGTCGCGCTGGTCGCCGCCGCATTCGGGATCGACGCCGTGGAGCTGATCGATGCCAACCCAACGGTGCACTTCGACCGCCCACTGTCGGCCGGCACGTCGCTGATCGTGCCGCCGCCGATGACAACGCTGCCCTATGTGCTGCTGCCGGCCGACATCGCCGCGGGCAACGTGCTGGCTACTCTTGCGACCCGCTTCGCCGCTACCGCCGCAGCGGTCCAGGCCGCCAACCCGAAGGTCGACTTCGCGACCGCACCGGCCGGCACCACCGTGACCGTGCCGGTGCCGGCCGGGGTCGTCGGCATCGCCGACGCGAACCTCACCGTGCCGTTGGCGGCGGGCGTCTCGCTGACCCTGGGTGGCGTGGTCTACCGCACCCAGGCGTCGGACACGCTCGAGTCCATCGCCGTCACCCGGTTCGGCCAGACCGACGCGACCGGCTTGGCGCAGGCCAACGCCGGGGACACCGCACTGCTGCTGACCGGCGCCACCTGCACCATCGCGGCTGCCGGTGGTGCGCAGCCGGGCACGACGTTTCCGTACATGGTCGCAGTCGGCGACACGGCTGCGCTCATCGCCGCCGTCGTCCAGGTCCGCAACGCCGGCCTGGCCGAGCTGCCGTACGCGTCCTGGTTCGCCAACGCGATCTCCGCGACCAACCCGACCGCCGACTACACGGTTCCCGGTTCCACCATCTCGGTGCCGACGGTGCAGGTGAGTGATCATGGGCTGCAGCCGACCGGGACGACGACGTACTCGACCAAGGCCGGAGACAGCCTCGCCCTGGTCGCCGGCTACCAGGCCGCGCTGCAGACGGCGCCGGACCTGCTGGCGGCGCTGATCCAGCAGATCGAGACGCTGAACCCGACCATCGCCGCGGGCAGCACGATCCAGATCCCGGCCCAGTCGCACGCGATCGTCGACGGCGAGACGCTGGCCACCCTTGCCGACCGGTTCGACCTCGGCGTCGCGGACCTGGCGACGGTGAACGCCGACGCCCCGATGCTCGCGCCCAGTGTTGCGGTGCTTCTGCCGCCGAGCGTGGTGCACCAGACCAGCGCCTCGGACACCCTGGTGTCGCTGGCCGGCGCCTACGGCTTCGGGCTCGACGATCTGATCGGTCGGCTGGCGCCGGTGATCGGACTGCTCGGGCCGAAGCTCACCGTGCCGAACGTCCGGCAGGCCGACCTCGACGAGCTGGTCACCTCACTGGAGAGCTCCGGGGCGACCAATCACGCGGCCGGGATGACCAGCAGGTTCCTGCTGCACGGGCTCGACTTGCCCGATCCGGCAGGCGGCAAGGGCTCGGTGCCGTTCGCCGTCGCGACCGGACAGCAGGTCACGGTGGCGACGCCACCGGTCCAGCCGCCCACGGGGGATCTCGCCATCCAGTTGACCGTCCCCACGCCGGTGCCGTGGCTGGCGCCCGCCGTCGAGTACGTGACGGTGGACGGCGACACCCTGGCCAGCATCATCAAGACCTTCTCGCTGAGCGACGCGACCCGGCTCGAGCAGCTGAACCCGGGCATCGACTGGCCCGACCTGACCGAAGGGATCACGCTCGCCGTCCCACAGTCGACGATCGACGTCGGGCTCAGCGTCGACCAGCAGACGAAGCAGTGGCCGGCCACCACCTTCGACCCGGAGCTGACCAGCGGCCCGGACCGGCTGCCACTGTTGCAGACGGCGCCGGTGCACTACGGCCTGTCGAACCCCACGCCGTGGCAGGCGGCGCTGGCGCCCACGGTCGCGAGCGCTGCCGCAGCAGCGGACGCGGCGCCGGTGAACGGCCAACCGACGCTCTGGCCGCTGCCTCCGGACCTCGTCGCGAAGGTCGCGGTCGCCGGCACCGCGCACCCCTACGCCCTGTTCACCGGAGTACCCACCGCGACCGGCGTGACGCCGACCCCGGTCGGTACGTACGCCTGGGCGACGCAGCTCCCGCTCGGGGTCCGCCGGGTCGCGGCGGGCACGGAATACCTGGCGAACACGTATCAGTTGTCGGGTGTCCCGCAGGCCGGGCGCGACCAGCTGCTCGATCTGTGGACCGCGCTCGCCGCTTCGGGTGAGACAGCGTCGATCTTCCTGCTCTATCCCGCACCCGCCGGCTCGGGCTCGGGACTGCGCTCGGATGGGTTGGACCCGTCCTTGACGGCCGTGCTCCGGACGAACTTGTCCACCGACACGCACAGCGGAGTCGGCGCGGCGGACTCCCTGGAGGCCGCTGTCGTACCGGCAGGGGAGTCCTATGCCACCCTCGCCGCACCGCAGGCTTTTCTGCAGCAGCTGTGGGAGTGCAGCGTGACCTCCTCCGGTGGCTACTACCTGACCTACGCGGCGACCGGTGGCGCGGGCCTCCCGGACGCGGTCTTCGCGGCCGGCGACGAGGTCACGCTGCAGCTCATCGTCATGCTCGCGTCCCAGACCACCGGCCCGCAGCCGGACCGCACGCTGCGGACCTACTCCACCTCCGCGGTGGTGCTGGACACCATCGACCCGGGCCGGGTATCGGTCTACGCGGAGGCCGCGGACGACTCGGACCTGACCACGACCGCGACCGTGCCTCAAGGCAGCGTCGGCTTCGAGGTGTCTCGGCGCAATGCAAGCCTGGAACCGGACAGTCCCGATCAGCGCACCCGGAGCCTGGCTGGGTTGCTCGGCTGGGCGCTCGAGGACGGCGGCGGCTTCTCTCCGGTGACGGGTCTCCCGGTGGGTCCGACCGAGGCGGACCAGCCCGCCGAACGGAGGGCTGCGTTCGCTGCGGTCGGTGCGAACAGCGACCCGGCGAGCTGGCACTTCTCCCAGGTCGTGCCGGTGGCCCGGTTCGCGGCGCCTCCCGCACCGGCCCTCGCAGTGGGTCTGCCACCGGCGGCGGCCAACCCGTACGCCGGACTGGGCGGCACGGCGAACTTTGCACTGGAGTTCGGCGACGTCTTCGGCAACGGCGTGCAGGGCGCGACCGCGCTGCCGGACGTGCCCGTTCCGATCGGCTACACCGACGACGTCCAGGGCCTGTCCGGCTGGCCGGGGGCGACGGCCGACTACGGATTCAGCGGCCCTGCCGGCGCAGCCGTGCTGGCCGTCGAGGTCAGCCTGGGTTGCGCCCGCTACCTGCCGAACGCCTCCCAGACCTATCAGGCCGCGGCGCGGGCGGCGGCTGCGGCGTACGTCCGCTACGGCGCGATCTCCTGTCAGCTCCACCAGCCCGATCTGTCGGCGACCGTCGGGACCACGATGGATGCCGTCGGCGTGCCGACCGGCAGCGGCAGCGCCGTGCTGCAGCCGTTGCGCGCCTTCGCCGACTCGAGCTATCTCTTCCTCGGGGTGGCTCAGAGCCTCCAACCGGTCCAGTTCACCGTCCCGCCGGCCGGCGCCACTCCAGGCGGGGTCGCCGGAACCTACGGCGTGCCGCTCGGCGCCATCGGCTCGGCGAACGCGACCGCCGACGCCACCGATGTCTTCGACGGTCCGGTCACGGTGGCACTGGAGCACGTGGTGGCGGCCGGCGACACGTTCGCCTCGATCGCCTCCGCCACCGGCGTGTCGATGCTGCAGATCCTCGACTTCCCGCAGAACGTCGATCTGCCCCTGGCGGCCGGGGCCGTGCTGACCACCGGCGTACGCAGCGTGCGGGCGGTCGCCGACGACACCCTCGCCGCGATGGCGCAGCTGGTCGACACCGACGTGGACACCATCGCCATCGCCAACGCCGGCACACCGGACCTGCTGGCCACCGGCGTGACGGTGTCGGTGGGCGGAGTCTCACTCGACGTGGATCTCGGTGACTCGTTCGACTCGCTGGTCCAGCGGTTTGCCGCCGAGGGCGTCACGACGACCGTGACGGCGATCGCCGAGGCCAACGCCGCGGTGACCGGCCTGCCGGCCGCCGCTGCCGTGTTCGCCGTCGCGCCGGTTGCGGCTCGGGCGTCCGAGCCGGCCGGCACCCGTTCGTACGTCGTCGTGGCCGGCGACACGCTCGGCTCGATCGCGGCTGCTCAGCAGTGCACGGTGGCGGTGCTGGCGGCCGCGAACGCCCAGCTCGAGGGTCTCCTCGTGGCCGGGCCGACCATCAGCGTGCGCGGCGTCAGCCAGCAGGTGCAGGCCGGCGACACCTTCGCATCGTTGGCTGCCCGCTGGGTGGCCCTCGACCTCCCTGTCGGAGCCGCCGACGTGGCCGCCGCCGCGCAGCGCATCTCGGGCTTGCTCGCCCCGAGGGCCACGCTGCGGATCGTCGACTATGTGGTGGCGAGCCGGCAGACGGTCACCGACGTGCTGGCCGCCGTGCCGACCCTCGACGGCGCGCAGCTGGTGTCGTTCGCGGGCGCCGCGGCCGGAGTGTTTCCCGCCGGTACGGCGCTGTTCTTCGGAACGACGAGCTACCGGCCGATCCCGGGCGAGACGGTCGAGGCAACCGCCGCGGCGTGCGGCAGCACGGTCGAGTCACTGCTGATGGCGAACACCGCGACCCCGCTCGTCGTCGGCGCGGAGCTGACGATCCCCGGCGCCGTGCGCATCGATCCGGAGCTGACCGACCAGCACGCCGGCTACACCAATCCTGCTGTCACGTCCCTCGGCAGCGTCGCGGTTGCGGTCGGGCTGACGGTGACCGAGCTCGCGACCGCCAATGCCACGATGCCCGATCTCTTCGTCCCGGGGGTAGAGCTTCCGACCACACCGCCGACACCGACGAGGACTGCGTCGACCTTCTCGAGCCTGGCGGCCGCGGCGGGACTGACGGTGGCGGAGCTGGCGACGACGATCAGCGGCACCGCCGGGCTCGTTGCGCGCGCAGCGTTGTTCGTCATCCCGTTGCCCGTGGCAGGTGAGCGCGCCTTCGCCGACCTCGCCTCCGCGCTCGACGTGACGCTCGACGCGCTGGCCACTGCCAACGCCGCCCTCGCCGGTCTGGTCCGTCCGCAAGCGGTGTTCACCGCAGGATCGAAGGCCACCGTCACCGCTACCGCACTGGACACGCTCGCCTCGATCGCGTACCGGTTCGCCGCCCAGGGCGTGACGATCGACTCGGTCGGCCTGGTGCGGGCGAACGCGACGGTGCCCGGGCTGCTGGTGACCACGAGCCTGGTGGTCGTGCCACCCGCCACTGGCACGATCACGCTGCCGATGACGACACCCTTCGTCCCGGCGCCGATCTTCCCGTTGGCCGTGACGGTGACCCTCAGCCGCGACGCCGACCTGATCGACGCCGAGTTCGCCGGAGTGGCCTCGGTACGCTCGGCCGCGACCGAGATCACGCCGGCCGCCGAGGACAGCGCGGGCGGCGTACCGAGCCTGATCCCGCTCGCGACGGCCTTCGGCGCGGCCTTCGCCGATCGTCGGCTGGCGCTCGCGAACGGTCCGACTCCCGGGATTGGGCAGCGGCAGGTCTGGGTGATCGACTTCGGTGCGGATGGGTTCGCCGGGATCGTTGCCGACGGTGCCGCCGCCCGCTACTTCGCACTGGCGCCGATGAGCACCGAGCCGGTGTCGGCATCCGGCGTCCCCATCGCCGACTACGACCCGGCGACCGGTTCGCTGGGAACCACGACGAGCAAGGCGTTCTCCTCGATCGACGTCGACGCCTGGCTCTCGACCCTGCTGACCGCCGTCGACGCGTTCCTCACCCCGCAGTCCGCCACGGCCGCGTTCTCACTCGGCGCTCACCAGTCGCTGGAGACCGTCGTGACCGCCAAGCAGGCCATCGCGGCCGCGCTCCGACCGAAGGTGGCCGAGATCCTCGTCGGGCCGCCGGGCACCCAGTCCGACGGCGACCAGTCCGACGGCGACGACCCGGCCCTGATCGCCGCCCAGGAAGCGCTCTACCAGAGCATGCTCGTGTCGTTGGCCACCGCGTACTCCGTCGATGCCGTGATCGACGTGCCGGTCGCGGTCAGCTCTCCGTACGGGCAGCCCTGTCCGGTCGGCCCCACCGACACCTTCGACACGCTCGCCGCCGCCTACCAGGTCACTCCGGCAGGCGTCGCGGTCGGGCTCGCCCGAGCCACCGGACTACTGAACGTCGGCGCCATCGTCACCTACTCGGGCACTCCCCACCAGATCGGGAACGACGACACGCTCGAGACGCTGGCCGAGGTCTACTCGGTGCCGGTCGGCGATCTGCCCGCTGAACTGACCGTTCAGGGCGGCGGCTCGCTGTTCGCCACGAGCACCCTGGGCGAGGTGTCGATGCGCCGGACGCCGGGAGCGGCTGACTCGTTCGGCACGGTCGCGACCTATCTCGGAGTCGACGCCGGCACCTGCGGCCTCGCCAACAGCACCCTCCCGGGTCTGGTGCTGGCGGGCACCGTCCTCACGGTCGGAGGAAGGAGCCATTCCGTGCTCCCCGGCGAGACGCTGGTCGACATCGCGACCGCGCTCGGCAGCCAGCCTGCGGCGGTCGCCGCCGACCGGTCGGTCGTGAGTCGGGCCGGCATCCTCGATCCGACCATCACCTGGCACGCCATCTCGACCGATCCGATTCCGCCGCGGACCTCGGGCCAGGCCAGCCTGCAGCGCTACATCCTCACGCCCGGGGCGACGTTCGCCGACGTGGTTGCGCACTACGGTGTGAGCCCCGAGTACCTGGCCGAGTTCCTGGCCGATATGAGCGGTTTGATCGCCACCGGGATCGCGCTGGCGGTCGGCGCGGCGGAGCCCGTGACGGTCGTGGCCGGAGATACGCCCGCCTCTCTGGCGGCACACTTCGCGACGTCGGTGGTCGACCTGCTGAGCGCGCCCGTCCTCGATCCAGGTGTCGCACTGTTCACGTCCGGGTTCGTGATGCCGCTCACCGCGATGAGCCATCTGCCGACGGCCACGGACTCCTTCACCAGCCTGGCCACCGGGTTCCAGACCACTCTCCCGGAGCTCGCCCTCGCCAACCAGGACCTGCTCGGCATCCTGGTCGAGGGTTCGGTGGTGACGACCGACTCGGCCAGCCACACCGTCACGGCGACGGATACGTTGATCACCATCGCCGCTGCGCTCGAGCTGACCCCGAGCCTGCTTGTCATCCAGCCGACAGTCGCCCCGATCGTCGGCTGGCTGGGGTCGACGAGTCCCGTGCGAGCCTTGCAACCCGCACCCGCCTCGTCGTTCTCCACCGCGAAGACGGCCCTGGCCAATGGCACGTCACATGCCAGTTTCTTGTTCTCGACCGCCGCCGACGCCAGCTATCGCAGTCTCACGTTCGGCCTGGACTACCCGCTGGACGAGATCGAGTTCGGCATCGCCGACGTTCCAGCTGCAGAGGGTTACCAGTCGTCCCAGTGGCTGCGACCTGTCATCCCGATCACCTCCGGCGCCTTCGATGGCGCCATCTCTACAGATCTCGGCCAGCTGACGGTTCCACTGCCACTGCGCGCGTGCCCGACGGCGCCGACAGTCACCGCCCAGGTGGCCCAACCGGCGGTGGCTTCACCGAAGACGATCGCCGAGGCCAAGGCGTGGCTGTTCGACACGACGTTTCGTCAGCAGTCCGCGGCCCAGGACGACGTGTATCTCGAAGTGAGCTTCGGTGCGCCCGGAGTCGCAGCCGTGAGTGCGTCCGACGACGTGTTCGCTTCGCTGGCACAGTTCGTGTCGGTCTGGCCCCTGCTGCAGCCCGATCTCACCCGCTTGCAGGAGCTACCGCTCGGATCCGGCGACGCACTCGCCGCTCAGGTGGCGCAGACCTTCGCCGGCCTGGTGTCGGCCGTCGCCGTTGCGATGTCCGCCGGATCGGCGCTGGATTTGGTGTCGGACGAGTCGTCGACGCTGACTCTGCGGATGGACACGACCTACGACTACGCGACCGCACCGATCACGCTGGCGGAGCTGACTCTGGTCGCCGAACCGGACTCGACGGCGCTGCGGTCGCCGGCAGCGTCGATCGAGGCGGCTGCGATCCCATGGCCAGACATCTACCTGCCCGCCGATGGCACCACACCGGCCCGACTGCTCGTCGCCGACCCGCCCGTCGGTCCCAGTCGCAGCTACCGGTTCCCTTCCGGGATAGCCGCGTTCATCCCGTTGTCGCTGGAGATCGTGCTTCCCGGGGTGGAGGGTCAGACCGGGGCCTCGGGACTCGACGCGGCCGCGGTGCAGCAGGCCGGAGCGTCGGTGATGGTCACCAGGAACGAGGGTCTGGTCGAGAACGCTGCGACCGCCGGCGACTTCGTCTATAGGACGCCGTGGACGAGCGCCCAGAGCCCCGCGATTCCCGCTCTGGTCTGTGCTGAGGTGATCGACATCGGCCCTGCCCGGGACCTGACGGCGACTCTGACGACGATGCTGGACGATCTCCTCACCCCGTCGGGAGGCGTCGCGCAGGCTGCCACCATCACGCTCGGCTGTCGGTATGCGCAGCCGCTCGCCGCGGCGGCTGACCCGCCGCTGGTCAGCTATCTGCCCGTGCTCTACCTGCCCCAGACGGTGGTCGGCGGTGACTCGCCGGTGACCGTCGCAGCGCTGGCCGGCCAGTTGAGCGACCAGATCGCGGTCTGGGCTGCCACTTCGTCGCCGCGGTTGCAGCCCGGGGACGCGTACGTCTTCGACGTCGCCTTGTTCAGTGCCGGCAATACCGCGCTCTCTCGTCCGCTGCTCACGCTGTCCGGACTGACCGCTGCTGTCGGCTAGCTACGGAGAACACCAGGCGATGACCTGCCGGACTGGCCTGGCGGTTCAGCCGAGAGCCAGCCTGGCGGCGATGACCAGCATGGTCGCGGCGACCGCCAGGTCGACCACCCGCCAGGCCCGGGCGGTGGACAGCAGGGGAGCGAGCAGACGGGCGCCGAACCCGAGTGCGGTGAACCAGAGCGCGCTCGCGGTCACGGCGCCGCCGGCGAACCACCAGCGTCCGGTCGACCCGTGGACTGCGGCGATCGAACCCAGCAGGATCACGGTGTCGAGGTAGACGTGCGGGTTCAGCCAGGTCAGCGCCAGGGCCTTGCGCACCACCGGGACCGGAGACATCAGGTCGTCGGGGGACCCGGCGTCGAGGACCGAGGACGGCCGCACTGCCCGCCAGGCCGACGACAGTCCGTACCAGGTCAAGAACGCCACTCCGAGCCAGGTGGCCACTGACATCAGCCACGGCGCGCGTTGCACCAGGATGCCGATGCCGGACACGCCGGCGCCGATCAGCAACACGTCGGACAGGACGCAGACTCCGACGATCGCGCCGACGTGCGATCGTCGTAGACCCTGACGGAGCAGGTAGGCGTTCTGCGCGCCGATGGCGGCGATCAACGACAGCCCGGTGAGCAGACCGGCGAGCGAGGCATGGACCATGGCTCGAGGCTATGGTTGGGCGGCTCTGAAGCCCAGCGAATGTTTTTCATGTTGGATCAATTTCGCTTACCTGAGTCGCTGCTGCCGGCTGAGCGCATCGGGGTTGCAGGCTCCGTCCGAGTCGCGCTCCCGCGAGCGGACCACAGCTCTCCCCGCTCTCTGCTTGACTTGGAGGTGTGGACCTCAATCCCGCGCAGCTGGATGCGCTCGTCGCGATCGCGGATTCCGGCAGTTTCGAGGCTGCCGCGCGTCAGCTGCACGTCACCCCGAGCGCGATCAGTCAGCGCATCCGGGCGCTCGAGGCGGCGGCCGGCCAGGTCCTGATCACCCGCGGCACGCCCTCCCGGCCGACGGCGCCGGGCCGGCGGCTGGTGCGGCTGGGCCGGCAGACCCGACTGCTCTACGAAGAGGCCGGTCGAGAGCTCCGATCCGATACGGCGGTCGCCGTCCCGGTGGCGGTGAACGCCGACTCGCTCGCGACGTGGTTCCGCGAGGTGCTGGCGGTGGCGGCCGACCGGCGGGGGACCTCGATCCGGCTGTACGTGGAGGACCAGGCCTTCTCGCAGGAACTGCTGCGGACCGGCGACGTGCTCGCGGCCGTGACCAGCGATCCGACGCCGGTCCAGGGCTGCACGGTCGAGACCCTTGGACTGTTGCGCTACGTCCCGGCCGCGACGCAGGAGTTCGCGGAACGCTGGCGTCGTGGCCGCGGATTCGACTGGGCCGCAATGCCGACACTGGTGTTCAACGACAAGGACGACCTACAGCCCGAGCTGCTTCGTCGTCGGGGCGTGACGACCCTTCCGCCCGTGGTGCATCGCGTTCCTTCCTCTGCAGATTTCCATGCCGCGGTGCTGCTGGGCCTCGGCTGGGCCATGGTCCCGCTGCTTCAGGCGCGCGAGGACTTCGCGGCCGGTCGTCTGGATCGCCTGTCGCGAGACGTCACCGACGTGGCGCTCTACTGGCAGCGCTGGCGGCTCGAGTCCACGGCGCTGGCTGACCTCACGACCGCTGTCCGCGCTGCGGCCAGGCGGCAGCTACGCCCGGCGCGACCGGCCGATGAGACGTGACACGGCCTTGCCATCTCGCGAGCGTTCGCGGAAGCCCGGTGAACCCGTTGACCCGTTGAATCGTCCTCTCCGGTGCGTGGACAAGACAGGGGACGAGGTGGCGGCGCCAATCGGGCTCAGCTCATCACGCCACGATGTGGCGCCGAACGGCGTGGCGACCTATCGGGTCCCTGTCCTCGACCCGATTGCGCTCGCGGTCGTGCTGGCCGCGCTGGCCCTGCCCGACCGGCCGAGCGCGTTCACGGCGCTCGGCTTTGTCACGGTGCCGATAGAGCTCGTCCTCGGCGCTGCGGTCCTACTCCTCCTACCGGCTCAGCCCCGCCAGGTGGTGGCGACGATGCTGGGCATGCTGCTCGGGCTCCTGACCCTGCTGAAGATCGCCGACCTGGGCTTCTACACTGCCCTGGCGCGACCGTTCGATCCCGTGCTGGACGCGACACTGACCGGCGATGCGCTGCACCTGCTCACCGCGACGATGGGTCGATGGGCCGCCGTCGGGGTGCAGATTCTGGCCGCCCTGTTGCTCTGCGGGGTGATCGTTGCGTGCACCTTCGCTGTCCGACGTCTCGCCCGAGCTCTCGCCGCGCGCCGGAACGCGGCCACCCAGGCAGTGACAGTGATCGCGGTGGGCTGGCTGACGATCTGGCTGACCGCTGTCCAGCTGGCGCCGGGACTACCGGTGGCCAGCGCGGCCGAGACCGGGTTGGCGGTCAGCGAGGCGGGTCGGGTGGTCGACGGGCTCGCCGACCGGCGCCGCTTCACCGAAGAGTCGGCGGTGGACGCCTTCGCCGGGGTGCCTGGCGACTCTCTCCTCACGGCACTTCGTGGCAAGGACGTCGTGATCGCGGTCGTCGAGAGCTACGGCCGGTCGGCCATCACCGATCCACGGTTCGACTCGAACCTCGATCGAGCGCTGGACCACGACACGCGCGCCCTTTCGGCGGCGGGATTCGGGTCACGCAGCGCCTACCTGACCTCCTCGACGGCTGGCGGCGGTAGCTGGTTGGCGCACGGCACGCTGCTCTCCGGGTTGTGGATCGACAACCAGTCGCGCTATCGGAATCTGGTCACGAGTCATCGGCTCACCCTGACCGGTGCGTTCGCGCGGGCCGGATGGCGCACGGTCGCGGTTGCTCCGGGCACCACGCGGGCGTGGCCCGAGGCGACGTTCTACGGCTATCAATGCGTGTACGACGACGCGAAACTGAACTATCACGGACCGAGCTTCAGCTGGGCCGCGATGCCGGACCAGTACACCCTGGCGAACTTCCAGCAGCTCGAGCGATCCGCTGCCGGTCATGCCCCGGTGATGGCAGTCGTACCACTGGTGTCGAGCCACGCACCCTGGGCTCCGGTGCCCACCATGGTCGACTGGTCGGTCGCTGGCGAGAGCTCGACGTACGCGTCGATGGGCGGTCGGAATGACCCGCCGGAGGCGATCCTGACCCGCGATCCGCGCGTCGTCCGCGCGGACTACGCGCACGCCGTCGGGTACTCACTCGAGAGCCTGACCTCCTACGTGCTCACCTACGGCGACCCCGATCTGGTCATGATCATCCTCGGCGACCACCAGCCCTCGCCCGTGGTGACCGGTGAACATGCCGGCCGTGATGTCCCGATCACCATCGTGGCGAAGGATCCGACGGTGATGAGGCAGATCAGCAGCTGGCAGTGGAGCCCAGGTCTGCGGCCGGCCGACGATGCGCCCGTGTGGCGGATGGACGCCTTCCGCGATCGGTTCCTGGCCGCCTTCGGACCGGAGCACGGTCCCATCGGTCAGCATCGTTGACGACGGCCTCATACTCCCGCCCGGTCGTCCGAGTGGGGCTCGGGAACCGCGTACCCGGCCCCATACTCCCGCCCGGTCGTCCGAGTGGGGCTCGGGAACCGCGTACCCGGCCCCATACTCCCGCCCGGTCGTCCGAGTGGGGCTCGGGAACCGCGTACCCGGCCCCATACTCCCGCCCGGTCGTCCGAGTGGGGCTCGAAAACCGCGTACCCGGCCCCGAACTCCCGCCCGGTCGTCCGAGTGGGGCTCGAAAACCGCGTACCCGGCCCCGAACTCCCGCCCGGTCGTCCGAATATGGCTACCGTCTCGAAGTGACATCGGGTGCGCCAACCTCTGGCTCGTCGAGCGGGATGGTGCAAGGCTTCGAATCGTGAGCGACTGGTTCGACAACACCGGACGGCTCGATCTGCGCTCGGGTGGCGTGCGCATGATCCCGATCACCACGCCACTCGGTGACTTTCGCGTCTGGACGAAACGGGTCGGGAACAATCCCCGGCTGAAGCTCCTGCTGCTGCACGGCGGCCCGGGCATGACCCACGAGTACCTCGAACCGTTCGACAGCTGGCTGCCCGCCGCGGGCGTCGAGTACTACTACTACGACCAGCTGGGTTCGGCCTACAGCGACCAGCCCACGGATCCATCACTGTGGCAGATCGACCGGTTTGTCGACGAGGTCGAGCAGGTCCGCAGCGCGCTGGAGCTGGACGAGAGCAATTTCGTCCTGTTCGGTCACTCGTGGGGCGGCCTGCTGGCTGTCGAGTACGCGCTGGCCCATCCCCAGCACCTCAAGGGGCTGGTCATCTCGAGCATGATGGCCAGCGCAGCGGCGTACAACGAGTATGCGGCCCGGGTCCTGATGCCGCAGATGGACCAGACTGCCCTGGCGGAGATCAAGCGGCTCGAGGACACCGGTCGGACGGCTGATCCGCACTACGACGAACTGGTGATGAAGCACTTCCTGCTCGAGCACCTCCTCCGGCTGCCGCCCGAGGACTGGCCGGAGCCGGTTCAGCGGAGTGGTTCGCACATGAATTCTGCGATCTACCACCTACTCCAGGGTCCGAGCGAGCTCGGTGTGACCGGCACCCTGTCGGACTGGGACAGAACCGCAGACCTTGGTCGGATCAAGCTGCCCACGCTGGTGATCGGCGGCACCCACGACACGATGGATCCAGCTCACCTGGAGTGGATGGCCGGCCAGTTGCCTCATGGGCGCTACCACCACTGTGCCGACGGCAGTCACTTCGCCTTCGTGGACGATCAGGAGAGCTACTTCGCCGCCTTGACCCAGTTCCTGACTGCCCTGAGTTCCTGACTGCCCTGAGTTCCTGACTGCCATCCCGGCGCGGCAGCCCGCGGCCCCCGCACCGCTGATTTGTCAGTGAGCCACGTGCTCGCGACGCGAATGCGGCCGCTCGATGCTCGCCAAATCTCCTCTGTCGGCGGCGTTCCGCCGGTCGACTGGCGATTCGACGTCGAGATTTCCACCAAGATCCTGCCGTGTTCGCGTCATGGCGGCACGAGTAGGGCGTCTTCGCCTGTGGGCCGGCCCCGGCACTCGGCAAGACTCGGCGATGGGGTTCAGGTTGAGGCAGGAAGGTCTCGATGACCAAAGTCATGTCGTTCACAGGCAGTGCGATCGAGTCGACCGGAAGCTTGCCATATGGAAGAAGCCTTGGGGGACCAACCGACATCAGTCGAGCCGGGCCGAGCGTCTTCGAATCTGCTGGGGCCGACGGCGTTGCAGGAACCGCCGGCCGAGCCGCAACGGGTGAGGGAGCGACTAACCCCTTGGATACTCGACCTCGACGCCGACATCGCCGGACTGCTCCGATCCCGTTAGGGGGTCGGCACACAGTCCGGATTGGACCACCGCTTTTGCGAAGCCGAAGACCCAATTGAGTCACCGACGATCAATCGAAGGATCCCTGACATGACCACCGTTGAACAGACCAGACCCGAAGAAGCCGCCTCAGAAGGTACGCGCGAGCCCGTTCCAGCGTCGGGTGACTCAGCGAGACCGATCGCCGTCGTGATGGACTTCGTCGGTGCCACGCTCTCCCAGGTCGACCAGCTGCTGAAGGCCATGCAGCTCGCGACCGGTGAGGCCGGTTCGCCGGGCAGCCTGTTCCTGTGGTCACGATCCACGCTCGACGGCGTTCGGATCACCGAGGTCTGGCAGGCTCGCCGCGCGTTCGAACTCGTCCGGGCGAAGGAACTCAACGTCGGGCTGGCCGCGGCTCGGATGCCGCAACCTGAGATAACCGTCTACGAGGTCCACAGCTACCTCACCCGAGGTCCCGGCCAGTCGGCGCAGACGGAAACCATGGGCGGCCTCGGAGCATGACCATGCGTGCGAGAACCACCGGTGCGTCGGTAGGACCGCCAGACACGGTACGCAGCCCCTGCGTTTCGGAACTGCCGGTGGAACTGACCGACGCCATCACCGAGGCGGTGGCTCCGCCGGACGACGCCGTGCTGCGCGCCGCCGTGATCCACGAGATCATCGAGCAAGTCGTCGATGCAGTCGCTTGGCGCCACGGATCCCGACCCTACGGACCTGAACGCGACAGTCTGGCCGCCCTGTTGGCGGCAGCCGATGATCACACCACCCGAATGATGCTGTCGGCCACTTCCTCTCCATCGACCGTCGGTCTTGGTGTCCGACGAGATCAGTGAGAACTCTTGCTCGGCGCACTCTGACGGAGAGACATCGACTCTTTTGGCGACCAAGCAGCAGCGATCTCGACGACGACGTCTGACCGGGAACACCACGACTCATCAGGAGGCCTTCTTGGGTTTGTCGGGCTGGTCGACCTTATTGGTCTTTGCCTTCTTGGACCGTTTCGCCTTCTTGGACCGTTTTGCCTTCTTGGATTCCTTTGCCTTTTTGGACGAACCTACCTTCTCGGACTGCTTCGGATTCTTGCCGACCGACTCGGGTGCTTTGCGCTGCTCGACGTTCCCCTGGGACGTGTCGGTGGTCGAACTGCTCGACCCGCTGGTCGAGGTGCTGTTGCTGCTCCGTGCGGGCGGTCTCGTCAGCTTCGTCTGTCTGTCCCCGACGTAAGTCACGATGATGCGCTCGCTCGTCGCAATTCTTTCACCCGCTGGCGGGTAGAGCGCCGTCACGGTGCCGGTGGCGACGTTGGCTGTGGAGGGGCCGGCCTGTGTAGTGACATTGCTGAAGCCGGCTTCGATCAGGAGGTCTCGGACCTGCTCGACGCTGCGGCCGAGAAGGCCACGCGGGATGGGGGCCTGCTGAGGACCGATGTCCACCTCGACTGTGACGACCGTGTGGGCCGCGACGTGTTGGCCCGCGGAGGGAGTTTGACTGATCACCGTATTGATGGCTGTGGCGGGACCGTTGACCAGATGAACACGAGGAACGAGTTGTGCGTTTCGTAGCACGCTTTCAGCTTGCGTGCGGCTGAATCCGAGGACGGCAGGAACCTCGCTGGCGGCTGCCAGCTGCGATGCTGAGAATCTGTCGTAACCGTAGCCGGCGATGCCGAGCATCAGGAGAATCACCATGGCCAAGAGGGCGTGCCGATGGCGCCGGGCACGCGGCGATGCCGTCAACGCGATGTGATCGCTCGCGGATGAGCCCATCGTTTTGCGCGAATCAGCCGTCGAGGCAGCCGCGGACCTCGTCGTGCGCCGACCAGACAGGACGCCGTCGATATCGGCCTTCATCCGTTCAGCAGTTTGATACCGGTCGGCAGGTGCTTTGGCGAGGGCCTTCATGACGATCCGGTCGATGCCGGTCGGGATCGTCGTGTTGCGATCGGCGGGGGCAACCGGGGTTTCGGAGACATGTTGGTACGCAATGCTGATGGCATTGCTGCCGTTGAATGGTGGGCAGCCGACGATCAGCTCGTACAGCAGGCAGCCGACCGAGTAGAGGTCGCTGCGAGGATCGACGGGTTCGCCCCTGACCTGCTCGGGCGACATGTACTGCGCTGTGCCCATCACGGTCGCGGTCAGGGTGAGTGTGGCCGCGTCGTCAGACGTTGCGCGGGCAATGCCGAAGTCGGCCACCTTGATCTGACCAGACTTGGTGAGCATGACGTTGGCGGGCTTGATATCGCGATGGATCACCCCGGCAGCGTGACTGGCGGCCAAGGCGTCCAGAATCGCTGCGGTCATCGCGAGCGCCCGCTCGGGAGCAACCGTTCCCTCGATGCACAAGATGTCGCGGAGGGTGGTGCCGTCGATCAGTTCCATCACGATGAAGGGGATCGAGAGATTCCCTGCCTGGAACTCGCCGGAGTCGAGGACGGCGACAATTCCGGGGTGGTTGAGTTTGGCCGCGGCGGCTGCCTCCCGCCGGAACCGGGCCCGGAAGACCGGGTTCATCGCCAGTTCGGGCCGCAGGCGTTTGATCGCCACCTGGCGGTCGAGTCGGGTGTCCGTCCCGCGGTTCACCTCCGCCATTCCTCCGCGGCCGAGCAGCGGGCCAACTCGATATCGAGCCTCGGTCGTCATCGGGCCTGCCATGTGTGCCCCCCTCCTCGAGCATGCCGGCCGGATCAGCGAACGTCGGGCCAAGCCGTGCTGTCAAGCCGTGCTGCCACGTCGATCGTGCGCAGCGAGCGTCCTTTCGGTTTCAAAGCGTCGGCTGTACACAGATTCTGACGACCCCGGGCGGCCGACGGCTATGTGGAGGGACATATCCACTGGCCGGCTACTGAATCGCTCGAGGCGGCTGAGATGCTCCTTCTTGGTGTCGGAGGGGCGTGCCCCCGAGCCTCAGCGGCCCCACGGTGCTGTCATTCGCGCACGACCAGCCCCACCGGACCCTGCTCGATCGCAGATCGTCTGACAGATCAGGTTTGCTCGGGTGCTGCCACTGAAGGCGGCGCTGCATTCATTCTTCAACACCCCGCTCGCCTCGACTGCGTACGGGGTGGGACGGCCACTGATGGGTAAGGTGCCAGTCATGACTGTCGGCGAAGCGTCGCCGGCTCCGCTGGAGCCGGTCGCCGAGTCCGATATCGCCTCGCTGATTCAGATCGTCGGCCGTGTGGTGCGCGCTCGGGTTGCAAACGCCGCATTGGCGGAGGATCTCGTCCAGGAGACGTTGATGAAGGTCCTTTCCGCTGCGGATCGCGTGGAGGAGGGAATGCTCGAGCCGTACGCGATTGCGACTGCCCGGAACCTCGTGGCGTCGATGTGGAAGGCACGGGACCGCGACCGTCGAAATCAACATCGAGTCCTCGAGCTTGCCCCGGACGAGGCACCGGATGACGGGCTGTTGCGACGCGAGGAGCAGGAAGCGATCGCTGCGGCTCTCGGCAGGCTCTCGGAGCGAGATCGTGACACCCTGATGGCCCACGAGGTTGCGGGCCGAGACACCAGGACTCTGGCTGATGAGCTTGGCCTCAGCGTCGGTGCGGTCGCGGCTCAGTTGAACCGCACCCGGGCCCGGATGCGGGTCGAGTACTTGCTTGCATTGCATGACATCGAGCCGCCGACGCCACGGTGTCGACCGGTTCTGTTGGCACTGTCCAGCGCGGACCGGCGTCGGCAGCGAGAAGTCGATGCCGCGCGACACCTGCTGGAGTGCGACGTGTGCGCGGCGCTCAGCCGGCCTCTACTCGAACGCGGGAGAACCGAGGACGACGGCATCCGGATCCGTATCCATGGCGACCCCGACATCGTGGAGGCGCGCAAGCACGCCCGCCAGTTGGCGTCCCAGTTGAACTTCTCTCGGACGGACGCGACGTTGATCGCGACGGCTGTCTCCGAGATCGCCCGAAACATCGTACGTTTCGCTGGAGACGGGCTGATCGTGATGGGGCTGATCGAGGAACCGCGGCCGGGTGTGCGGATCGTGGCTCGGGACACCGGTCCAGGTATCGCGGACGTCGAGCAGGCGTTGACCGACGGCTACAGCACCTACAACGGCCTGGGCCTCGGACTACCTGGTGCTCGCCGACTGATGGACGAGTTCAGCCTGACGTCGGAGGTGGGAGAGGGAACCACCGTGACGATGACAAAGTGGCGATCGGAAGGATGATGTCATGACGCAGAACCCGTCTGGTGCCGATGACCCGTCGGCAGATTTTCCGACCCTCGACCGACAGGACGAGGAGCAGCTGCTGCCGCAACTCGTCGCTCATCTGAGGGAGCATCGATCAAGGCTGCGGCAGGATTGGGCGGGCCGGATCAACGAGGCGCACCTGTTGGAGGCGATGACGCCGCAGGAGATGGCAGCCGAGACGACCTCGGTCTACGACAACTACGTGGAGGTTCTGGAGACAGGCAGTGTCGAGGCTCTGCAGCACTATGCCCGCGACCTGTCCGAGCGGATCATTCCCCGCGGCGTGGAGACGCACGAGGTGGTGGGTATCGTGCTGCTGCTGCGGGATGTGCTCGCGCGTTCCCTGTTCGAGAAGTACCAGCGCGACTTCGCACTGCTCAATCGGGTACTGGACGCCTACGAGCCGGCCGCAAACAGGATCGCCAACACCGTGGCCGTGAGCTTCGTCGACGAGCGCGAACGTGTCATCCGTCAACAACAGGACTCGATCCGCGAACTGTCGACGCCGGTGCTCCCGGTGCGGGAACGCTTGTTGATCTTGCCGATCATCGGTGTGCTCGACACCGAACGCGCTCGTCAGCTCACCGGGCAGCTGCTGATTGCGATCCGGACCCATCGCGCGAAGGTCGTCGTCATCGACATCACCGGCGCCCCGGACGTGGATGAGGCTGTGGCCAACCACCTGGTGCGCACCGTCGACGCCTCCCGATTGATGGGGGCGAGCGTCATCATCACCGGTCTGTCGCCCGAGATCGCGCAGACTCTTGTGACCATCGGCGTCGACCTGGGCAAGATGAACACGATCGGCGACCTGCAAGGTGGTCTGGAGGAAGCCGAGCGTTTGCTCGGCTACACCGTCAGCCGCGACGACGGGGCGGGAGGATAGGTGGACGCTGGCCCGGCACTGGTCTCCATCCTGCGACAAGGCGACAACCTCATCGCGTCCATTCACACCGCGCTCGATGACTCGCAGATGGTGCGATTCCAACATGATCTGATCGATCAGGTTGGACTTCACCGCTCCCGCGGTGTGATCATCGACGTCGCCTCGCTCGATGTGATCGACTCGTTCGGGACCGCCACACTGCGCAATCTCGCCGAGATGGCAAGGCTGCGCGGAGCTCGCACGGTGATCGTCGGCATTCAGCCGGACGTCGCGTTCGCGATGGTCGAGCTCGGGATGGACACCGGTACGGTCGAAACCGCCCTCGATCTCGAGGAGGGCCTCAGCTACCTGGCGCGCAACCGTAGCCTCGGTCCCTCCACCTACCGTTCCACGGGTCTCTCCCGGTGACAGAGCTCGAACGACTGCAGCGCAACTACCGAACCGCGTTCCTGCGCTATCTACCCGGTCGCGACGAGGCAGCGCTTCACCTCGGATACGAGATCGGTCGTTCCGCCATGACCGGCGGGCTCAGTCTGCTGGATCTCGCTCAGACCCATCACCGTGTCCTCGTCGAGGTGTTGCGCACTACCCCGCCGGGAGACGTCGAGCACCTGGTCGATGCCGCCTCAGCCTTTCTGGTCGAAGTACTCGCCACCTATGAGATCGCCCGCCGGAGCTTCCTCGATGAGTCCGCGCAGGTGCGGGCCGAGTCGGCTGAGCGGTCAGTCTGAGCCGTTCGCGTCATGGTCGGGGCGTGAAGGTGTCTTCGACAACGGAACCCGGGGATTCCGCGGCTCGACAGATGCGAGAGGCACTTCATGGCACCAACCACAGGTAGTCCCGACGCAGCTTGCGTTCCTTCGGCGGACATATCAACTTGTGCCGTCCCCGGAACGGCGAGCGGTGCGGGCTCGATCGCGGTGATCATGGATTTTCTGCCGATGACGGCGGCTGAGTACGACCGACTGGTCGAGCAACTGGAGCTCAGTCGAGCTGCCCGAGGCTCGTCGAACGCAGTTTTCCACTGGCTCAAGAAGTATCCCGACGGGATCCGGGTGATCGAGATCTGGTCGGCACGTCGTCCTCTGACGTCCTTCATCGAGACCGTGCTCCAGCCCTCGCTGCGCGACCTCGGTCTCTCGGAACCGAAGCTGACTTTTCACGACATCCCGGACTATCTCGATATCAGTGGCGCACCAGACGCCAGCGATCAGGGCACCGTCGAGCCCATGGATCCAGTCCTGGAGCGTTGACCGATCTGACCACTGGACCTTTCAGCCAGGGGCGTGAGCCGGGGGCCGCGGAAGCACACCCCAACGGGTGTGGTGACGCGCATTCAGGAGGCGTAGGACTTGACGGGCTGGATCACAGTTTCGATCACGCTAGACAAGAGACACGGAGGAACGCATGAACCGCGGAATCATCGCCGCCATCATCGGCGTGCTGGTCATCATCATCTTGGTGCTGGTGATCTTGCGACTGACTTGAGCCTGCCCCCAGTCGAAGATCAATCGGCTCTTGCAGCAGGCACAACGACGCGGCGAAGCCGGGGGCGGCGCCGCGAGATCGGGGGACAAAGGTGTGCGAATCGGAACCAATGGACAACATCGACGAGCAGTCGATGCCGGTGTCGGAATCGAATGAGGCTCGGGTGGTGATCGACTTCACTGTCGGGCCTCCTGGAGTGGGCCCAGTCACGAGCGTGACCCCGGCCGGGGTTCGCGATGACACACCGGTGCTACCGCCGGACGAATAGGCCTGCCGCCGGACGAATAGGGTCATCGCCGGACGAATAGGCCAACTGTCGAACCAGGGTCCTCGAGGACCGCAGCTCTCCTGCGGTGCGTCAACCAGGCGGGTTCGATCGGCGTGTGATCAGCAATGAGGCTCCCGCGTGGGGCGCCAGATCGACGCGGATGGATCGATCGGCTTCGATCTGCCCGATCAACCGGTCGTTCCAGAGGTCGGTCACCTCGTCCCCGCCGGCAAGGTACTCCGACCTTGCTCGACCCGATATGTGACGGCTCGAGAAGTTCAGCGCAGTTGCCTGGATGTGCTCGCTCGGCAGGCGGTGGATCATGACGAGCAGCGCCGGATCCGATGTCTCGGGCACGGCCAGCTGGTGAGCCGTCGCCACTCCCGAGCGACTGCGGACATCGAGGACACGGCGCAACCGCGAGGCGAAAGAGTTGTGGTCGGTGAGCTGGTGTGGAAGCGGTCCGTACAAACTCGCGCCGCGCGGCATCCCCGACGCTGACTCGACCGCATCCGGCTGAAAGTCCATCAGGTCGTAGGCAGCCCGATGGATCCACCGCGTGTCCCCGGCGGCTACCAGGCTGTGAACGCGGCTGGCCTCGAGCGTCAACGTCCCGCACAGATCCCAGCCGGACAACGCGAACACGCCCGGCTGCCAGGCGTTGAACATGGCAAGCAGCAGATGGGCTTGGCTGATGGACCCCACCTGTGCAGGCGACAGCTTGTCGAGGCTCTGGAAGCCGAGCGCGGCAGCACAGATCGTGGCCAGGGTGGACGCGATGCCGTTGGTGGTGAATGTCTGGTTGTACGGCGCCGCGGGACCGGTCAGCACGCCGACCAGCTCAGATCGGATCAGCTGGGCAAGCTCGTCCCCGCTGCGATCGACGCCGCGGAAACGGAATCGATCGCTGCCGTGTGTGTCGGCGAAGTGAGTGAGCTCATACGTCATCTCGTCGTGGTTCTGCAGGGCGTGCACGAGGTTGACCGGTTGGACGTTCTGCTCGAGGGCAGCATTGAGGGTGAGCCGCAGGAACTCGGTGTCGCCGGTGGCCAGGGCATGCACGTAGGATGGTCGGTTGACGAAGTCGTAGGACAGGTCGGCCCCGTGCTCGGAGGTCCTCTTGATGTCTTCGATGGCCAGGTTGAGCTCCTGGAAGGTGAAACCACCCATCTTCCGCACCATGCTCGCGATGAGCTGATTGACCGCGTCGGACAGGGGATGTCCTTCCGACCAGGCAGGTTGGCCGGCCTCATCAGCGGGCTCGATGCCCAGGAACCCGTTGGCGTCGAGCCGCAACGCGCCTGCGCCGAGATGTCGAAGTGAGTGCAGCGCGTCCCCGACGACCAACCGCATGCCGGCGAAAGTGGGGTCCAGCCAGTTGATCGAGGGCTGACCCGCCTTGAAGTAGTGCAGGTACACCCAGCGTCGCACCACGCCGTCTGCACCGGTCACCGACGCGGTCACGCTCCAGTTGGTGTCTTTCGTTCCCGGATCGCGGAAGATGACCCGTTGCAGCGGCCCGACAATGTATCCGGCCTGTTCGAGCCGACGCTCGGTCTCGGCATCCAGGTTGACCGAGTCCTCACCGATCGGCACGTCCGGCAGCAACCTCCAGTCCGGCTGCCGGATCTCCACCATGTGGTAGATGCCCGGGTAGTCCCCGACATTCATCTCCGCCAGGCGGAAGTCAGCGCCTTTTCCCGTATGCCCGGGGACGATGTCGTCGATCACGATGCCGCCGTGAGATGCGGCGACCTCGCACAACCGCCGAAACTCTTGCTCGGTCCCGAACAGAGCGTCGATCTGGGTGCTGATCCGGTCGAACTGGCCGTCGACGCTCGGTGTGGCATCCCAGCCCGCAAGCCCCCCAGCACGCTTCACCGGTCCGGTGTGCACCGCGGAGATCCCCAACGACTCGAAGCTCACCCACAAGGAATCGTCGCTCAGTGTCGCCAGGAACGACTCCTCCCGCTTGGTGATCATGGAGGCCGGGTATGCGGTGAACCAGACCGAAGCGATCTCGATCGCGCGCGTCGGGTTCGGGATCCCGAACGGGTTCTGCATCATCCCACCGACACTCGAGGACTGCCCTGCGGCCGCGCTGGCGTCGCCGAGCATCGACTCCTCCAGCAGCCACTGCACATACTGCCGCCGCTGCGTCCCGCCCACGTTCACGCCTGCCTGCTCCCTGTTCCCCCGAACATCAGCGCCTCACCAGGTCCATCGTCGGCGAACCCTACCCGGCGCGAGACTGTGCGACCCCGAAGCGCACACTTTCCCTCGCCAAGCCACCGCGTACGTGCGGATCCGGTCCGCCGAGTTGCGCCTACGTCGGAATCAGCGGCGACGTCGGAATCGCGCCTTACCGCTGGGTCTACCACAATCCCGGCACCTCCGTAGACGTCTTGGTCTGGGCCACATGACGCGGCCGCTGAGCCAGAAATGTTCAGCGTCGATCGGAATCCGCAGCGCATGCCAGGCTCAGGCGCCCGAGCGCCTGCGGCCCGGTCCGCGTCATGGCTCCGCGGCCAAGTCGTCGTCAGGGATGCAGGGCCGAAAGACGTCTGCCGCATCAAGGTGCGTTGCGCGGGACTGGCACTCGCGCTGGGTGGGGACGGCTGGCCGAAGTTCAAAGGAAGGAACGACCGATGGACAGCAAGACGCAAGAGCCCGGCCAGCGGCGACGCGGATCACGGATCCTGGTCACGGTGCTGGCGTTCGTCGTCACCGTGTGCGTAGGCCTGATCGGCAGCGTCCCCGCCCAAGCAGCGCCGCCCGAGCCCAGCGCCTTGAGCGGCAAGGTCACGGGAACGTTGCAGGACGGCACCGGCCATGTCGCCGGGCTGCTGAACGTCACGAAGATCAAGAAGCAGGACGGCGAACTGGTCGCGGTGGGGAAGTTCACCGGAACCATTACCGACGCGGCGGGGACCGTGACCACGGTCAGCAAGAAGATCGCCATGCCACTGGCTACCGAGCCGGTCGCCGGCGCGGACAAGCCATCCGCGGCCGAGAAGCGTGCCGGCGTCGCGAACAACCTCTCATCGGACACCGAGGAGCAGCTGGCGCCTGCTGCGGCCCCGGCGGCGACCGCGCTCAGCTGTCAGATTCTCGATCTCGTCCTCGGGCCGCTGGATCTCGACCTGCTCGGCCTGCAGGTCCATCTCGACACCGTCCATCTGAACATCACGGCTCAGGGTGGACCTGGCAACCTGCTCGGCAACCTGTTGTGCGCGGTAGCCGGTCTGTTGGACGGTTCCACCGGCCTGAACGGGATCCTCAACGGGATCGTCACGCTACTGAACCAGCTGCTGGCCGTCCTCGGCTGAGGTACCAGCGAGCGGGCCCCTCGCTTCGGCAGCACTCGCGCGTACGCCCTGGGCGGCCTCGAGGGGGTTGCTCGCCGGCGGTTGGTTGGAGGTGGAAAAGTTCCACTGTGCGCGCGTACGAGCTGACGGGCCCGCGCGAGGGGGCGGTGCACGACGTGCCGCCCCCGGTCGCTGCCCCAGGTGAAGTGGTCGTCGACGTCGAACGGGTCGGGGTGTGCGGCACCGACGTGGAGTTCTATACCGGCGACATGGCGTACCTGCACTCCGGTCTCGCGAGCTACCCGCTGCGGCTGGGCCACGAGTGGGCGGGTCGGGTGGTCGCGCTCGGCGACGGCGTCGATCGGGGCTGGCTGGGGCGGCGGGTCACGGGGGAAACCATGCTCGGTGATGGCAGCTGCCGACGGTGCCGGCGCGGTCACCAGCATGTCTGCGAGCAGCGGCAGGAGGTCGGCATCCGCGGTAACCGGCCGGGAGCGCTCGCCGAGCAGCTCGCCGTGCCGGCCTCCTCTCTGCACGAGCTTCCGGAAGCCGTCGACGAGGTGCTGGGTGCGCTGGTCGAACCGGGAGGCAATGCCTGGCGGTCGGCGCAAGCCACCCTGGCCACACCGAAGGATCGGGTGCTGGTCCTCGGGCCAGGCACGATCGGGCTGCTGACTGCGATGTTCCTCCGAGCCGCCGGTGCGGAGGTGCACCTGATGGGGCGCGACGAACCGTCGCTCGGTTTCGCCCGCCTGCTCGGCTTCGAGCATGTCTGGCTCGAGGACTCCGTTCCGGATCTGGCGTACGACGCCGTGGTCGACGCCTCCAACGCTGCGGGCCTGCCGAGGCTCGCCCTCGATCTCGTCGAGCCGTCCGGCCGGCTCGTCTACATCGGCCTTGCCGGGATGCCGAGCATGATCGACACCCGTTCGCTGGCGCTCAAGGACGTCACCGCCGTCGGGATCCTGTCCGCCTCATCGGGTATCGAACCGACGATCGCCGCGTACGCCAGCGGGGCGGTGGACCCACGTCCCATCGTGGCGGCGACGGTCGGCCTCGACGAGGTAGGAGCGGTGCTGGCCGGCCGTCGGCCCCTCGGTTCCGGGCACGGCCCGAAGGTTCACGTCGACCCAAGGACTCTCGGCTAGTTCACCCACGCCCGGACCGACTCGCCATCGGCGTCCAGCACCGGTGGCGCGGCATGATCGCGATGGGTCAGCTCAGTGCCCTCGGCATCGAAGAACCGTAGCGGGGGACCTGGCAGCGTGATCGCGCCGAGCGTCGCATGCTCGACGTCGATCAGCAGACCCTGGCTGGCGGTCTGCTCCCACTCGTACACCTCACCGATGTTGCGCACCTTGCCGGCCGGAACGCCCACCTCGGCCAGCCGGGCCAGCAGAGCCTCGGCCTCCCACCCTGCAAAGGCTGCCTCCACGATCTCGATCACTCGCTCGCGGCGGGCGACCCGGTCCGGGTTGGTCGACAGTCCCTCGATGTCGGGGTCGATCCCGAATCCCGTGCAGAAGCGCTTCCACAGACCCTCACTGCCGACCGAGATCTGAACCGAACCGTCATGGCAGCGGAACAGCCCGTACGGGCAGATCGAGGGGTGGTGGTTGCCTGCCGCCGCACCCACCTCGCCGGCCACCGTCCAGCGCGTCCCCTGGAAGCCGTGCACGCCCACCACCGCGGCCAGCAGCGAGGTGCGCACCAGCGATCCCCGGCCGGTGCGGTTCCGCTCGTTCAGCGCCGCCACCACACCGTACGCGCCGTACATGCCGGCGAGCAGATCGGCGATCGGCACCCCGACGCGTTGCGGATCCTCCGGGCCTGATCCGGTCAGCGACATCAGACCGGCCTCGCCCTGGGCGATCTGGTCGTACCCGGCGCGGCCACCCTCGGGACCGTCGTGGCCGAATCCGGTGATCGACAGCGCCACCAGTCGGGGATTGCGCTCCATCAGCGAAGAGATCCCCAGTCCGAGCCGGTCGAGGACACCGGTGCGGAAGTTCTCCACTAGCACGTCGGCGCGGTCGATCAGGGCGAGCAGGACCTCGGCGTCGGCCTGGTTCTTCAGGTCGAGGGTGATCGACTCCTTGTTGCGATTCGCCGACAAGAAGTACGTTGCTTCCCGATGCTCGGTCGACCCGACGAAGGGTGGACCCCAGCCACGGGTGTCGTCGCCGTGACCGGGCGCCTCCACCTTGATCACCCTGGCGCCGAGGTCGCCGAGCATCATCGTGGCGTGCGGTCCGGCGAGCGCTCGCGACAGGTCGACCACGAGGATGTCGGAGAGTGGTCCCATGGGTGTGTCCTTCCTGAGTGCCGGTTTGCGGACGGTCCGGCGGGAAACAGTCAATGGCAGTACAACCGAACCATCATCTAGGCTCGCCCATAGCCCACAGGGAGGCCGCTGAATGTCCTCTGGACTCGAGCCCGTTTCGGCCACCGGACAGGGGCCGACCTTGCCTGCCGAGGTGGACGTCCTGATCGCCGGCGGTGGTCCGAGCGGATTGTTCCTCGCCGCCGACCTGGCTCAGAGGGGGATCGAGTCGGTTGTCCTCGAGCCGCGGCTCGAGCTGGACTGGCTGCACCCGAGGGCCAAGACCACCAACGCACGGACCATGACGCACCTTCGCCGGTTGGGTCTGGCCGACGAGTTGCGAGCAGCGGCACCGCTGTCACCCCGCTACTCGGACTCGGTGATATTCGCCACGTCGCTGGTCGGCCACGAGCTGACCCGGTTCCGCGGTGCCTTCCAGCTGTCCGCGAAGCGCTACGAGGCACAGCCCGAGAGTGGCCAGCAGGTCGCGCAGCCCGTGGTGGAGCAGGTTCTCCGCGCCGCCGTGCAGCGCAGCGGGGCTGGCCGGCTCGAGCTGGGGGCATCGTTCGTCCGGGCGAACGAGCTGCCGTCCGGCGACGGCAGCCGGATCGAGTCACATCTGGTCGACGCTGCAGGCGCCGAACGGAGGATTCGCAGCAGGTTCCTCGTCGGTGCAGACGGGGTGTCATCCACGGTCCGGAAGGGGCTGGGCGTACGTCTGGAAGGTAGTTCCGCCGCCAAGTCGAACCTCGGTGTACTCTTCCGGTCGGAGGCGCTGGGCGCGCGCGTGCGTATCGATCCCGCCGTCCAGTACTGGCTGGTCGGTCAGATGTACGCCGGCATGGTCGGGGCGATGGACCTCGATGGTCTGTGGTGGGCGATCGTGCAGGGATACGACCCAGCCGCGCCGCACTTCGCCGGCGTCGCCTCGGCCGAGATCGTCCGTTCCCTGATCGGCGCCGAGGTCGGGGCTGTGGTCGACATCGCCGTGCTGGCCGAGGATCCGTGGACGGCGCGGATGCTGCTGTCGCCGACGTACCGGGTGGGCAACATGTTCCTGGTCGGCGATGCTGCGCACGCGAACCCGCCCTGGGGCGGGCACGGGTTCAACACCTGCATCGGCGACGCGGCCAACCTGGCCTGGAAACTGGCTGCCGAGATCGACGGCTGGGCAGGGTCGGAGCTGCTGGACAGCTACCAGGCGGAACGCCGTCCGGTGGCCCGACGAACCATCGACGAGGCCGTCGCGAACGGGACCGTACTGGCCGACGACCTGATGGATCCGGTCCTCGACGCCGAGGGGCCGGCGGGCGATCGCGCACGTGAGCGCGCCGCAGAGAGCTTGCAGGTCAAGGAATCCGAGTTTCACTCGCTGGGCCTGGTGCTCGGCTACGACTACGCGAGCTCGCCCTTGATCACCTCCGACGGCACATCTCCGCCAAAGCCCGATCCGATCCGCTACGAGCCGTCGACTGTGCCAGGATGCCTGTTGCCGCACGTCTGGTTGGACGAGGCCACGTCGATCTACGACCTGCTGGGTCGCGGCTTCACCGTCCTGGTCGATGCGGACGCCGAGGTCGACCGGAAGGCCGTCAGCACGGCCCTCGAAGCGCACGCCGACGAGGTGCCCGTCGAGCTGCGTTCGGTGCGTCGGCCCGACTCCTCGTTGAGCCAGCTGTGGCAGGCGCCGATGCTGCTCGTCCGCCCGGATCAGCACGTCGCGTGGCGCGGGGCGTGCGTCGATGAGCTCGTCCCGGCTCTGCGCCGAGCCGTCGGCCGGCCCGGCTGATCAGCTCCGACGCTGGTCGGCGCCCACGATCGGGTTGCTGAGCACGCCCAGCCGCTCGACCTCCACCTCGACGACGTCGCCCGGCTGCAGCAACCAGACCGGAGTCCGCGAGTAGCCGACGCCCGATGGGGTTCCGGTCGCGAGCAGGTCGCCGGGTCGGATCGTGAAGGTGCGGGAGATCAGCGCGAGGGTGTCGCCGACGGTGTAGACCATCTCGTCGGTCCGCCCGTCCTGGACGACGGTCCCATTGACCCTGGTCTGGACGTACAGACCGTCGCGCAGATCGCCGACCTCGGCGGCCGGCACGATTGGTCCGAGAGGCCCCGAGGAGTCAGCGTTCTTGCCCAGGATCCATTGTGAGGTGAGCTTTTGGGCGCGGCGCGCGGTGAGATCGTTGAACGTCGAGTAGCCGACCACGGCGTCGAGCGCTTCCTCTGTGGTGGCGTCGACCAGGGTGCGACCGACGTACGCCATCACCTCGCCCTCCCAGTCCAGCCCGTCCTCGTCCGGCGGCACGGGCACACCCACGCCGCCGACGGTGAGTGACGCCGGCCAGCGGGCGAACAAGGTGGGGTGCGACGGGATTCCGGCGTCGGCGTAGGACCCTTCGGCCACGTGCTTGAGGTAGTTGAGTCCGATACAGATCACCCGCGCACCTGGCAGCACCGGCGGCACGAGCGTGACGTCGGCGACGCTGAGGGTCGGCCCGTCCGGCTCGACGAGCAGAAGCTCGGCGGCGTTCTTCCAGAACTCCTCGAGGGTCGCGATCACGCGGACCGTGTCACCGGACTCCGCGATGGCGCCGACGTGCACCGAGCCGCCGCCGCCCAGGTCCGTTGCCGTCAGCCCCACGACTCGCCTGCTCGCCATCAGTCATCCTCCGAATTCTCGAGCCGTCCATCCTCGCCCCAACTGTCCGGCGTCCGGCCGGATAGGTCGAGCACTGGACTCACCAGCACGTGAAGCCACCGTCGACGACGAGGTCGATCCCGGTGCAGAAGCTCGCGGCATCGCTGAGCAGGAAGATCGCCGGACCGACGATCTCGTCGACGCTCGCCATCCGGCCGAGCGGTGTGTCGGCCTCGAACCGGCGCACCTGCTCCGCCACCTCGGGCCGGGTGTTCATCGGGGTGGCGGTGTAGCCCGGACTGACCGAGTTGACCCGGATCCCACGGTCCGACCACTCCATCGCCAGGCTCTTGCTGAGCTGGATCACCGCGGCCTTCGCCGAGTTGTAGTGCGCCTGCAGCAGGCCCCGGTTGACGATCGAGCCGGACATCGAGGCGATGTTGACGATCGAGCCGCGACCGTGGTCGAACATGGCGCGGGCCTCCGCCTGGCAGGAGAGGAAGACGCCGGTGTAGTCGACGTCGACGACTCGTTGCCACTGGACGAGCGACATCTCTTCGGCCGGTGCGGCGTTCGCGATCCCGGCGCTGTTCACGGCCAGGGTGAGCGGACCGAGCCGGTCCTGGGCGGCCTCGACGCCGGCGGTCAGCGAGGCCAGATCGGTCACGTCGCCCGCGACGGCCAAGGCTCGTGCTGGCGTTCCGGCCGCCGCCACGATCTGTGCGCAGGTCTCGTCCAGTCCGGGACCGGGGAGGTCGAAGCAGGCGACTGCAGCGCCGGACGCGGCGATGCCCAGCGCGATCCCGCGGCCGATGCCGCTACCGGCGCCGGTGACCAGCGCCACCCGGCCGTCCAGGCCGAAGTCGGGTGCGGCCATCGATCCTCCTCAGGGTCCGGCTTACAACGTGTGCTGCAGGAACGTGATGGTGCCGGCCAGCGCGAGGTCCGCAGCGTCGCTCGAGCCGAGCCACATGTGGTCGGCGCCCGGGTAGGTCTCGAGCTGTGCCGGCGCGTCCACCGCCGCCAGCGCGGCGTACAGCCGTTCGCTCTGCACACAAGGAATCAGCCGGTCGTCGCGACCGTGCAGCAGCAGCACGGGCGGGGCGTCGGCGCGGACGTACGTGATCGGGCTGGCTTCGCGGACAAGGGCCGGCGCGGCACTCAACGGCGCGCCGATCAGCTGCGCCTCGCGGGTGTCGGCCGCCGCGGGATCGGCGCCGAGGTCGGCCGGGAGTCTGCTGAGATCGCTCGGCGCATACCAGGCCGCCACCGACGTCACCGCGGATGATGGACCGACCACGCCGATCTCACCGTCCAGCTCGGGTCCGGCCAGCCCCAGCAACAGGGCCAGGTGCGCCCCGGCCGACTCGCCCCAGGCCGCGATTCGGTCGGCGTCGATGCCGACCTCGGCGCCGCGCGCCCGCAGCCAGCGGACAGCCGCCTTGGCGTCGTGCACCTGGGCCGGCCATGGCTGCTCGCCGCTGAGCCGGTAGTCCACGCTCGCCACCGCGATCCCGGCGCTCGCGACCTGCTCGAACGGGTGCGGACTCACGCCTGCGTAGGCCGGGCCGAGAGCCCGCCGGCTGCCGAGCCGCCACCCGCCACCATGCAGGAACACGACAGCCGGAACGCGGGCGTCACCGCTCGGCGGCAGGTAGAGATCGAGTTCGACCGGACGTACGCCCGGAGTCGCGGCGTACGGCACGCCGGACAGCACGCGTACGCCCTCGGCGCTCATCCGCGCCGGCGGCAACGGCAGCTCGTGGAACGGCGGGGGTAAGGGTGGGCCGGGCTGAACCATCCCTCAGGCGTCCGGCCAGTCGAAGCCCGGCATGAACTGCATGTTGTGTGCCTGAGCGGCGGCCTGCATCCGCGGGAAGTCCGGGATGAACGGGGGCGAGCTCTCGTCGATGGCGTCGGCCAGCGTGCCCATCTGCTGGAAGAACCGTTCGAAGCCACCGTTGGAGACGCCGAGCATCCGGGTCGGGGCCTCGACCCGATAGGCGTGCGGACGGCCCGCCGACACGAACCCGAAGTCACCCTCGTTCAGCAGCCGCGAGACCTTCTCACCATCGGCCAGCTGGACGAAGAGGCGGACCTTGCCCTCCACGACGTAGAACGTCTCGTGCGTGTCGGCATGCGAGTGCGTCGGGATGATGTCGCCGGTCGGGCAGGTGGCGGTGAAGACACCGAACTGACCCTCGGTCTCGTCGCCGCTCAGCAGCACCGTGAACGTGTCGGCGAACAGCTTTGCGTGCTCACCATCGCCGCGGGTGAGGAAGAACGGTTCCGGCCTGCCGGGCAGGGCTCCGGTCCAGGCGGGTCTGGCGGGATCGGCAAGGTACTCGAAACTCATCTCAGCCTCCTCGGTGAGGTCGTCGTCGCTGGTGGCATCTTGTCAGTCGGCATCTCCGTGGGCAGATCGGCGTCGAACCGGTGTGTGCCCGTTCGCACTTCGTGGCGACGACCGTCGGGCAGCAGGACCTCCGCTTTGGTCCCGGGCGGAACCGTGACCGCCACCGACAACCGCCCGTCGGTCAGCCGCCATGAGGTCTCGATCAGACCGTACGGCGACTCGTGGGCGGCCTCGGCCCAGGTGAGCCCGCCACCGGGCTGGGGTCGGACCCGGAACCGTTGGTACGCCGGCCCGTGGTCGAGCAGCTCGGCATCCGCTGGGAGCTCCAGGCCAGCTACGTGCCTGTGCAGGAACGAGATCACCGCACCCTTGGAGTAGTGGTTCAGCGACTCGTACGGCGTCCC
Organism: uncultured Actinomycetota bacterium; assembly: GCA_963797165.1. Lineage (GTDB taxonomy): Bacteria > Actinomycetota > Actinomycetes > Propionibacteriales > Propionibacteriaceae > Microlunatus. The sequence continues at coordinate 1,413,742 of CAWCOM010000001.1, read as the reverse complement.
GTCCGCCCGGACGCCGTCCCAGCGTTCCCACATCGTCGTCGCGCCACGGTCGATCATGGTCAACCACGATGGCTCGGTGTCTGAGAAGAGCAGCTCGTACGCGACGTCGAGGTGGCCGGTCTCGGCCAGCACCGGCAACAGCTGCGGCGTCGCCAGGAAGCCGGTGCCGAGGTGGGTGCCCGCCTCCCGGACCAGCTGAACGAGCCGCTCGGCCGCGGCTGCCCGGAGCTCGGCCGGAACGAGGTCGAACGCCAGTGCCCGGACGAGATTCGCCTGGGTATCGGGGGAGATGCTGCCATCGGCACCAATGTATTCCGCCTGCCAGGCGTGCCGTACCCGCTCGGACAGCTCCGCGTAGCGGCTCGCGTCCGTCGGCTTGTCCAGCACTGTTGCGATCCGGGCCAGCAGGCTCGTGGAGTACGCGAAGTACGCGGTGGCGACGTCACCCTTGTCGGCCGTGATGAACGTGCCGAAGTCGTCGACCGCGGTGCCAGGCTCGAGCCACTCGCCCCAATGGAAATTCACGTCGCGGAGGTAGGCCTCGTGCTCGGCGGGCTGCGGTCGGCGACTGACCCGGTCGAGATGACGCTGCTCCCGCGCGGTCCGCTCGACCTTGTCCATCCAGGTGATCATGGTCGGCCAGAGCTCGGCCAGGATACGGGTGTCGCCGTAGGCCCGGTAGAGCTCCCACGGCACGATCACCGCCGCGTCCTCCCAGCCCGCTGACCCGTTGAGGAAGGCAATCGGACCGTCGCGGCCCTCGCTCCTCGGCATCGGGCTCATGTTCGAGATCGTGCCGTCGGGCCACTGGTCGGCCGCCAGATCGCGCAGCCACTTGGCGGAGAAGCCTGCGACGTCGTAGAGGAAGGACGCGGTCGGGACGAACAGCTGCCAGTCACCGACCCAGCCGGCCCGTTCACGTTGGGGGCAGTCGGTCGGGATGTCGCAGGCGTTGTCGCGGAAGCTCCAGACCGCCGCGTCGTGCAGCCGGTTGATCCGCTCGTCGCTGCACGCGAACCAGCCGGTCCGCCGCAGGTCCGTGTGCACGACGATGCCGGTCACATCGTCGGGGCTGAGGTCGTCCGGATGGTCCTCGATCCGCACGAACTGGAAGCCGTGGGTCGTCCGCCGCGGCTCGAACACGTCACCGTCGACACCAGCCGAGATGACCTCGTCGACCTGACCGGCCGACAGCGGCGCGGGCAGGAACGGGACGGCGGGGCGGAGGTGCTCGGTGGTGACGTCGCCGTCGGGTCCGAGCCACTCGCCGTGCACGAGTCGGACGGTGGTGCCCGCGGGACCGAGCCGCGACAGCCGGGTCCAGCCGTTGATGTTCTGGCCGAGGTCGACGATCTGGCGGCGCTCGTCCAGCCGGGTCACCGAGACCGGCCTGATCTCCTGCACCCGACGTACGGGCGGAGCGGGGGAGTCGACCAGGTCCGCCGCCGGTGCGGCGGCGGCCTCGCAGAACGGCCAGGCGCTGTCGTCGAACCCGGGTTCGTCCCATCCCCGCGGGAGGCGGCGCAGGTCCCATCGTTCGCCGGCGATCAGATCGGCCGCCACGACGTGGCCACTGCCGCTGCGCCAGCCGAGGTCGGTGCCGATCACCGTGGTCGTGCCGTCGTCCTGGGTCACCTCGAGCTGGGCGAGCAGCGCGGTCCGATCGCCCCACTGATCCGAGGCCCTGGTCATTCCGAGCTGTCCGCGGTACCAGCCGTCCGCGAGGATCACGCCGATCGAGTTCGCTCCCGGCCGCAGCAGCGACGTCACGTCGTACGCCTGAACCTGAAGGTGTTCGTCGTACTGGGTGAAGCCCGGGCGTCAGCTCGGCCGTTCCGATCCGCGTCCCGTTCAGGAAGGCCTCGTACGTCCCGAGGGCGGTGATCCACAACCGTGCCGACTCGACTGTCTGGGCGTCCGAGTCGAACCTCGCCCGGAGGAGGTGTGCCGGACGCTCGCCGGGTGGTGACGGTTCATGCTCGGGTGGCCGGATCCAGGCGGCGGTCCAGTCGGTCGGATCGAGCGCGAGCTCGAACCATCCGGGAGCCGACCAGCCGGACTCGCCGAGATCGGTCCAGACCTTGACCTGCCAGCCGACCCGTTGCCGCGAGCCGACGGCCGGTCCCCCGTACGGCACGAGAAGGCTGGCGCTGCTCTCCACTCTTCCGGTGTCCCAGCCGTCAGTGGTCCGGATCCGATAGCCGAGCTGGCCGACGGAGCCGGTCGGCAGCCGCCAGGACAACCGTGGCGAGGTGACTCGCAGACCGAGCGCCCCGTCGAGGTGCTCGACCCGCAGACCGTGAGGGGCGTCGTCGCTCGGGGCCATGATCGACTATCGCACCCGACGGATCGGCACGATCAGTGCGGCGCCGATCAGACCGGCGACGGCTCCGGCGAGGAACAGGGCGGAGAAGTTCTGCGGCTGTGTCGCCGAGGCGCCGATCGCCAGCAGAGCGGGCGCGACCGCGGGCACGATCGAGCTGGGCAGGTTGTTGGCCAGGTTCATGATGCCGAGATCCTTGGCCGCGCTGGCCGGGTCGGGCAGGACCTCGGTCACCAGCGCCAGATCCACGGCGAAGTAGACGCCCTGGCCTAGTCCGACGATCGCGATGGCTAGCAGGAACTGACCGTAGCTGTCGGCGGTCGCGACCACGCCGAGGCCGATCGCGAAGATCAACGCGGCGACGATCACGAATGGCTTTCGGCGGCCGATCCGATCGGACACCTTGGCCGCGATAGGGGCGAAGATCATCGAGATGACCGTCAGCACGAGGGTGGCGAGGAAGATCTTGGAGGCGACCTGGTCGGGCGCGATGTGCTGGACGATGATCAGGTAGAAGGCCTGATAGGCGTTGACGGCGGCCACACCGAAGAAGATCAACAGCCGGCTCCACCAGGCCCACGCGAAGTTCGGGTGCTTGAGCGGGCTCACCCAGAACGTGGTGATGAAGTCGACCAGCTCGAACCGCGGGCGATCGGCGGCGTCGAGGCGATGATCCTTCAGCACAAGGGCGAACGAGACGATGCCGATGGCACCGATCCCTGCCGGCAGCAAGATCATCAGGGTCAGGTTCGGCGCGACCGCCTGGGCGATGAACAACCCGAGCAGGGCTCCCAGCGGCGCGCTGAGGCCAACGAGTGCGGATGGTGCCCCGCGGCGGCCCGGGGCGAACTGGTCGGGGATGACCGACGTGGCGGCGACGATGGTCGCCGTGCCGCCGAGGGTTGTGATCACCTGGGCGACGGTGAGCGCAAGGGTCGTCGAGCCGAGCAGCGTCGCCACCGCACCGACCCCGATCAGTGCCGCGCCCAGCAGGAGGAATGGCTTGCGTCGACCCAGCCGTGAGGTGGTTCGGTCACTGAGCCGGCCGAACACCGGGTACCCGATGAGTGCGAACAGGCCCGAGACGCCGACGGCGATGCTGAGGATCGTCGTCTGGTGAGCGGGGTCGATGGCGGCCGACTTGAGGGAGAGGGTGAGGATGGCCGACACCAGGACCGCCATGTTGGCCCCGATCGCGGCGAGACCGAGGAGGGCCAGAAAGCCAGCGCCTGGATTTCGCCAGCCACCCACGGGTTCGTGCCGGCCGGCGGCAGCCTCGAGCTCGGCCTCTTCGGCCGCCGTGGCTCCCTGCAGTGGTGACGTCGACATGCAAAAGCTCCCTTGCTTCATGTGGGCGGTGCGCCGCACCGCGGACCCCGGATGGGAAAACCGTAGCCGATGACCGACCATGTGTAAAGTAAAAACAGTACGAATGGTAGGTCAAATTGCGACACCTGTACACTGAGAGCTCGATCCCACAGTGCCGGAGGCTGTCATGCCCCTTACCGACGATGTCGTCGTCAGGCGAAAGGTGAGCGTCCGAGCAGATGCCACCGCGCAGCGCCGGACTCAGATCCTCGCCGCCGCTGCAGCAGCGTTCGCCGAGGCGGGATACAACGCGACCTCGCTGCGAGACGTGGCGACCCGGGCGGGCCTGTCCCACACCGGGCTGCTCCATCACTTCCCGGACAAGCCCGGTCTGCTCGAGGCGGTGCTCGATGACAGGGTCGAGCGGGCCTCCGCCGTCATTCCGCTGGAGAGCGAGGATCCAGATACTTTTCTCCGTGCCCTGGTCCAGGCCGCCGCGAGTGATGCGGCCGATCCGGACAACGCTCGACTGTTCGCCGTGCTGTCCGCCGAGGCGCTGACGGTCGGTCATCCTGCCCACGGCTACATGACCCGCTGGTTCGCGAACGTGCGTGCCCGAATGACAGCCGCCTTCTCGAAGCTCGAGGAACAAGGAAGGTACCGCGGTCGCCCGTTCACCCCGGCTCAGGCGGCCATCCACGTCTCCGCGATGCGCGACGGTGCCACCATGCAGTGGTTGCTCGCCCCGGACGAGGTCGACTTCGTCGAGGCGGTGCGGTCACAGATCCTGCTGTACGCCGACGTGGACGTCTGACCTGACCTCTCGGCGTCTGCGCGATCGTCCGTGCCGTCGGTCGATGCCGAGGTCAGCCGGGCAGTGTCGCTGTCCGGACGCGGGTGGGGCGGCGATGGTCGTCGGACGGGCCAGCGGCGGCGTCTGCCGCGAGCTCGGCCAGGCTCTGGTCGGGGACTGGCGCCGGCCGGCTGGGTTGCTTCGCTTCAGGGTCCTTGCTTGGAACAGAGTTCAGCAGACTCTGCGCCTGCTTGTCGATCAGTTGCGTGCCGACCTGCTGAGCAAATCCGAGCAGCAAGGCGTACGCGAGGATCTGCCGTTGCGAGTCGAGCTCGGACAGCCCTGGGACGAAGCCGCCGCCGAGGAGGAGGATCCCGACCACCGCGGTCAGCGCCCCCATCGGAACCTTCAAGAAGGCAAGCGCCAGCGGCACGTCATAGGGCAGTGAGGTGCCTCTGAGATTGCGGATCGCCAGCGCCGCGGCCAGCGACCCACCCAACAGGCCGAGCCCGGCAACGATGGCGACGTCCTCCGGAGAGGGTGATCGGGTCGGTCCACCGATCGCCTCCTCGCCGCTGGGACACACGGTACGAGTGGACGCGGTGTCCGACGTCTGGCCGACCTGGCTCGCGGTGATGCTCGGTTCGAAGCACAGCGGCACGGAGTCGGGCGAGACCGCGACCACCACGATCATCGCGGCCATGAAGATCAGGATGGTCGCACCGACGGTGATCAAGATGTTGCGGAACCCTCGGATCCGCTGGTGCAGCTGGTCCGAGGCGTCGTACCCGATCTTCAGGGCGCTCTTCAGCGCGGCTCGTTTCTCCGCGAGACTCAGCTGCCCTCGGCGAAGCGTCTTCTCGATGGCCGCTCGGCGGACGTCCGTGGGTGCCAGGCAGGTGTCGAGTCGCGCCATCGCCGGTGGCAGGTACGCGGCGAGCTCTGCGTCGCTCATCAGATCCACCATCGCGATCCGAGCGGCGTGCAGGAAGTATTGAGCGCGCTCGATTGAGGTGCCCCGCCAACGATCGAGCGGACGGCGGAACGAACCCCTTCCGAGCTGCGGGTGGGTCGCTTCCTCGGCCTGATCCAGCATGGCGGCAACCGTGTTCGCGGTGGCGTTCTCCTGCTCGCTCATCGTGCGTCCCGCGACGGTGTGGGTCAGCTCGCCTCGCAGGGCAGCGATCCTCATGGCGGCATGGCTCGCCCAGGGTTCGGGCCACAGCCGGAGCGGATGCCGCGACGACTCAGCTGGTGACATGTTCGCTCCGTGGGGTGATTGATCTCCTGTCCGATGAGACGCGCCAGCCAGCGGATTGATACACCACGGTGGTCACCTGCTCCCTGCCAGCGCCTGCAGCTGGGGCAGGGATCCCTGTCCAGTCGAGGGATTTGCCGGCGGAAGGACCTGACCATCGTCGTTCGCACGTGTATCGGATTCGTCGCAGCGACGCTCTGGACTGGTGGGCTCGACATCAGACGGACCCCGAACAGAGGGAGCGGTGCGATGGCGTACAACGTGTGTGACGGACGGCCGGAGGAGCTGGCGCGGTCTGTGCTCTGCCTTGATGACCTGTCCAAGGACGTCAAGGGCGAGCTGAAGATCATCGACGTCGAAGATCGGGTGTGTGACAAGCTCGGCTGCAAGACCCTGGTTGTCGAACACCTCCTCCGCGCGGAAGTGATCTCGCACCGCTGCGACTCCGAGCTCGGGGCATTGTTCGACGGAACGCTCGTGGTGCGGGATCTGACCACTGTCTTCGCGGACGCGTCAGGGATGCGTCGCGGCCTCCACACCGCACGGTTCCAGCTGCGCACGGCCATCGGCGTCGTGCAGGGCCGGATGTCGGGGATGACCAACGAAGGTACGCATCGCGAGCCGGCGTTCAAAGGGTGCCAAGAGTGCGGCGAGATCGGCGTGATGGAGGGTCAGCTCTGCGGCCGGGTCGTGCGCGCCAAGGATCCGGCGTTGCGTGGTGCTCAGGTGACGGCGGCCTACCGCTTCGCGTTCGAGCCCAGCGACCGGGGCGGCGAGGGTGGTCTCGCCGGGACGATCGAGGGTGTGCTGGTCCGCAACTGTGAGCCTGCCAAGGAGTGCGTCCGGTTCGACGCCGTCGATGTCGACGTCAATCCCCGAGCCGTGGGCCTGCTCACCATCGAGACTCGCGATCTCAACGGACCCACCGCCGATACCTCGGTGGTCAGCTGGGGGTCCACAACGGGGCTACGGTTGTGGCACTCGTCCACCATTGCTTTCGCCCAGCCGGTTACGCAGGTCGAGATCATCCTCACCCGCTTCGCCACGCCGGCGACGGCGACAGCCTTCGACGTGGCCGGCACGGTCGTTGCCACGACGACGATGACGGTATCTCAGCAGATCCCCGAGACCCTGGTGCTGGCAGGTGCCGGCATCGTGTCAGTCGTGGTGGAGTCGCCGAGCGACGAAGTCCTGCTGACACAGGTGTGCTGGATCGTCGAGCGCTGAGGCGGATCGGGCCGGACCAGACGGAGCTCTGGCCGACTCGATCTGGGTCCCGATCTAGCGCAGCGCACTTTCGGCCTCGGCCTTGGCGAAGGACCAGGGAAACTTCAACAGGTGGGCGCTGGTGACCTCGTCGGCATGGGCGAAGGTGATCGACTTGAGCAGCACCACCTCACCGACGCGTTGGTAGGTGGCGTCGGTCCGCACCCCGGTGCGGTCATCGATCAGATGGACGACATGTGTCTTGGATTCGTCTGCGGCCACCGCGGCAAGATCGCAGCTGCCCCGGAGGCGCGTCCGTAGCCTGTCACGACTGCCGACTTGATCTTGGCCGGCTGCTCAGCCCGCCGAGCGGACCAACCTCCCCGGCGGGCGCCGGCGGATCGTCGAACGCGGCGAGCTCGAGCTGGGTGGCTCCAGGTCGGTTGCTGCGAAGCAGCTCACAGCGAGGCCTCGGGCCGGCTGAGCAAGATCCTTGTCCAGGCGTCGACCAGGTGGCGCCCGAACACCACCGGCGGCCAACCCCGCTCGATCACGAGCAGTCGCCAGTACTCCGGACCGTTCATGCTCCAGATGATGTCGGCGACCTGATCGTCGGAGAGGTCCTCGCGCAGCTCGCCGGTCGTGCGCAGATCGGCGGCGAACAAGCGCATGTTCCGCGCCCGCCGTTCGGCGATCCGCCGCCACTCCGCCTCCGAGTCCGGGTCGCTCGCACCGGCGTCGCGTACGGCGAGGAACACCGGGGCAAGGCGATCCTGCAGCTGAACGAGGCCGTCGACGTACGCACTGATCTTGTCCGCTGCAGACGCTGCCTCCTGGGTGCGTTTCACATAGTCGCGTTCTTGCGCCGGCACGACTGCGTCCGTGCCGGAGAGTGCGGTCTCCAGGACCTCGCGAAGCAACGCTGGTTTGCGGCCCACCGTTGCGTACACGGTGTCGACGGCGACCCGGGCGCGCCGCGCGATGTCGGCAATCGTGGTTGCGACGTAGCCCTTCGTCACGAACAGCTCGCGTGCCGCGGCGAGAACAGCGGCACGCGTGACCGCCGCTTGCTCGGCTCTCCTGGGGGAGTGGTAGGTCCGTGGCCGCTCGGCGGGACGATCGTCCCCCTTGTCAGCGCTCAGTTGAGCGGCCCTCCGATCGGGTCGTCGCGCTCCGCCGGGTCGGGGATGGGCGGTCCGACGATCCTCAACCCGTATGACGGCGCCAGCCGGTTCCAGGCCTCGACATCTCCCGGTGCCAAGCCACCGTCCGGTAGCCGCCGCTGGCCGGCGGGAACTCCGATCTCTGTGTACAGATCGAGTAACGCGCCGGGAAACGACAGCGCCAGGTAGCGCACCGGGCGCGAACCGTCGACCCGGAAGGCGTGCGGCACGTCCTTTGGAAGGTAGATGAAATCCCCCGAGCCGAGCCTCGTCAGCTCGCCTCCCGCGCGGTAGGTCACCGTGCCGTCCAGCACGAACCACGCTTCCGCCTCCCGGGTGTGCAGATGGGTCGGCGTCGCGGTTCCGGGTGGTTGAGTGACGATCATGGCGCCCAGGCTGCCGCCGGTGTGCTCGGCAGCGACGAGACGTTCGAAGAGGGATCCCAGGGCCCAGAACGGCTCGGATTCGCCGCTGTGGCAGATCCCTACCCGGTCAGTCGCCTGCTCGGCGGCTTGATCATTCACGGCTGGCTCCCCTCCGAGCACGACGGTGGGGGGATGCGGTCCTTCGGCCGGCAGCGGGCTCATCGTCGTCAGCCCAGCCGAGCCAGGACACCCGTCTGCGCCAGCATGGCGAAGCGATCCGGAACGCCCCAGTGCTCGACGATCCGGCCCTCGGCCACGCGGGCCATGTCGAAGACAAGGAAATCCACCGGGTTGCCGCTGGCTGGGCCGAAGAAAGGGCCGGTCGCGTTGCCCGTGGCGCGGACGCGCACCCAGATCGTGTCGTCCTGCTCGACCGATTCCTCGATCGTGAAGCTGATGTCAGGCACGGCACGGTGAACGTCGCGGATGGCGCTCTTGACGTGGTCCAGCGCCTCGGCAGATGTCAGTCCGGCCAGACCGAACTGGTGCTCGACGAGGTCTGCCGAGCAGAGCTCGTCCACCACGTCCGCGTTGCCGGTGGCGAACCCGTCCACGAACATCCTCTCCATCACGTCGTACGCGGTCGTTGCGTTGCTCGTCATGTCATGACCTTCCATTTTTGATCCGAACTGTAATCGGATGAATAGTGAGAGCATACGTCGGATCACCGATTACGGCAAGGATCGAGGAAGACGTCCGCTCTGATGTAGGTTCTCGCCAGACCTGTCATTCCTCGCCTTATCTAGGGCCGACGCTGAGGCCGTGGTGGCGGGCTGGCCGGTGCGGCCTCTGGGTCGAAGCGCTTCCCGGCGAGCTCGCCGACCGATGCCCGCCGCTGCACCGGGCCCGCCTGGCGATGGCCCTCGCGAAACTCGGCACCACAGACGCCTGGACCGAGATGCAACCACCTCGGCCTGCCCACCACGCTGGCCAACAGCGTCGGCTCCGTCCTCGCCAGCTGGGACCGCGCCGGGATCTGGCCAGACGTCCACCACCACCTCGACCAGCTGATCCGCCAGTTCCGGACCAAACCGCCGCCTATCGACTACCCGCGACGACGACTCCTCGCCAGCGACCTCGACCTGCTCGTCCGTGCGCTCGCCGACACCACCGACCTTCACCCGTCACCCTTGCCCGATCCGCAGCTTCGGCGTGTGTTCTGGGAAGCCTCCACCGGCGGCGACATTTGCCTACACCGGAGACCAGTACGCCGTCGACCCCGACAGCCCCGCCTACACCGCCTACCGGACCGACGCCGCCGACAGCCTCGACCGCGACCGACCCGACTCCAGGTCGCCCACCAACAAATCAGTCGACTAGCAAAAGCAAGCGCGCTCGGTCGTGCTCGACTCCGACACACTGCTCGTGTTGTCCGACCTGCTTCATCGCTGGGAGGCCGACCAGAAAGTAAGCGAGCCGAGCACCGTCGCCGAGCAGATCGCGCTGTGGAACCTCGGCGCCGCCCTCTGACGAAGCTGTTCGCGCTGCTCGTACGCGGCTGTCGACGGAGGCGTGAACCGTCCCGCTTTATCAGTCCGCACAACGGACGACTTGTGACACGCATTTCTGTTGCTTCCGGCCGGCCTGTGTACTGCGGTTGAGCTGCTGTGCTGCGGTTCGTGCTACCTCGAGGGGCTGTCGGCTTACGACTCGGCCCGGGGCGGAGTGGCGGTGCCTAGCAATTGGCCGCAACGGCTCTGGCGAGGTGCGCTCTGTGGGTCAGTGGGTGATGAGTCGGGTGAAGGACATCGATCCGAGGGTCCAGGTGTCGCCTTGTTGCACGTAGACCTCGGTGACGACGAAGGGGTTGCTGACCTCCCTGCCGTCAACAACCGACCCCAGTTGCATGGTGGTGAGCACGATGGCGGTGGTGTCGATGATGCGAACCGAGACGTCGGAGATGTCGATGTCGCGGTAATGGATGTAGCCGGTGTCGATCACGTTCAGCTCTTCGGGCTTGGTGAACGTGGCACCCATGTGGACGAAGACGGCGTCGTCATGGAACAGCGCCGCGAGGCGGGTGACGTCTTGGGCGGACATCCAATCCCACTTCTGCTGGGAGAGGGCGATGAGGTCCTGCTCTAGGGAGGTCATGCGGTCTTGAAGCCTTCCGGTTGGCTGGGTGCGTGGTCGGCAGGTCAGCGGTTGATCCACTTCTGCATGGCTTCGGGGTAGCGATCAACGGTGAGGTCGATCTGGTCGGCGGCGGTGGTCAGCTCGGCGAGTTCGTCGGCGGTGAGCTGGAGGTCGGCGGCGCCGGTGTTCTCTTGGAGCCGGTGGATCTTGGTGGTGCCGGGAATGGGCACGATCCATTCGTGCTGGGCCAGGAGCCAGGCCAGCGCCACCTGGGCGGGGGTGGCGTCGTGCCGGCCGGCGATGTCGGCGAGGAGGTCGACGACGGCCTGGTTGGCGGCGAGGGCGTCTTCGGTGAAGCGGGGCAGGTGGCCGCGCAGGTCACCGGCGGCGAAGGTGGTGGAGCTGTCGATGGCACCGGTGAGGAAGCCTTTGCCGAGCGGGCTGAACGGCACGAACCCGATTCCCAGCTCGACCAGGGTGGGCAGGATCTCGGCTTCGGGTTCGCGCCAGAACAGTGAGTACTCGCTCTGCAAGGCGGTAACCGGCTGGACGGCGTGGGCGCGGCGGATGACGTCGACGCCGGCCTCGGACAGCCCGAAGTGGGCGACCTTCCCGGCGTCGATCAGCTCCTTGACGGTGCCGGCCACGTCCTCGATCGGCACGTTCGGGTCGACGCGATGCTGGTACAGCAGGTCGATCCGGTCGGTGTCGAGCCGGCGCAGGGAGTCCTCCACGGTGGCGCGGATGTGGTCGGGATTGCTGCTCAGCGTGTTGGGGCCGTCGTCGTGGATGCCGAAGCCGAACTTGGTGGCGATCACGACCTGGTCGCGAACCCCGGCGATCGGCTTTGCCGACGAGGGTCTCGTTGGCGTACGGGCCGTAGACCTGGGCGGTGTCGAAGAACGTGACCCCGAGGTCGACCGCTTCCTGGATGACGTTGATGCCGTCGGACTCGGGAACGTCGAGGCCGTAGGCGTGGGACAGGCCCATGCAGCCGAAGCCGATCGCTGAGACGTCGAGGCCGCTGGTGCCGAGGGTGCGACTACGCATGGGTTCTCCTGGAGACGGTTGGTTGAACGCTGGCCGGTGGCCAGTCAACCCTTCTCCACGGGCGTGTGGGAGGACCTGCTGTTCCGTGTACTGACAGGTCCTGGTTCACCGCTGCCGCGGGCTCTAGCGTCATGGTCGTGGAACTGCAGCGAGATGTCCGGGACTTCCTGGCCAGCCGCCGGGCCCGGCTGACCCCTAAGCAGGCCGGCCTGCCGGCCTACGGCGGACACCGCCGGGTCACCGGGCTGCGCCGTGAGGAGGTGGCCCTGCTGGCCGGGGTCAGCGTCGACTACTACTCCCGGCTGGAACGCGGTCAGCTGGCCGGCGCCTCGGACGAGGTGCTGGACGCCGTGGCCCGGGCGCTGCAGCTGGACGACGCCGAGCATCAGCACCTGCTCGACCTGGCCCGCAACACGGCGCCCCGCCCTCGCCGGACCCGGTCGACGCCGCAACCGTCCGGGCCTCGGCAGGCGGCGCTGACGATCCTGCACAGCATGACCGGTCTCCCCGCCTACCTGCGAACCCCGCGGATGGACATCCTGGCCGCCAACGATCTGTGCCGCGCCCTCTATGGCGGCGCGCTCGATCCGGACAAGCTGCCGCTGAACGTGGCCCGTTACCTGTTTCTCGACCCGCACTCGCGCGCCTTCTACCGCGACTGGGACGCCGTCGCCGACGACACGGTCGGCGCCTTGCGGATGCAGGCCGGCCGCGATGTCCGCGACCGTAGCCTGACCGATTTGATCGGTGAGCTGTCGACCCGCAGCGACGAGTTCGCCACCCGCTGGGCCCGGCAGAACGTCCGGATCCATCGCACCACTCGCAAGCGGCTCCACAACCAGGTGATCGGCGACATCGAGCTGACCGGCAACGCCCTCGAGCTGCCCGGCGACGACCTGGTGCTGATCGCCTACACCGCCGACTCCGGCTCACCGGCCGAGGAACAGCTGCAGCTCCTTGCCGTCTGGGCGGCCACCCAGCACCCCCACAGCCAGCAGCCGGCCGCGCGCGACGTAACCGACTGACCACCACCCGAACCCGAAGGACGATCCTCATGCCCGACGTTTCCACCGTGACGCTGAACAACGGCGTCACCCTGCCCACCCTCGGCCTCGGCGTGTTCCAGACCCCACCGGATGAGACCCGGGACGCGGTCACCGCCGCCCTGGCGGCCGGCTACCGACACATCGACACCGCCGCCGCCTACGGCAACGAGCGCCAGGTCGGCGAGGCGATCGCCGCCTCCGACGTCGACCGCGACGACGTGTTCGTCGAGACCAAGATCTGGATCAGTGACTACGGCTACGACCAGACCCTGCACGGCTTCGAGAAGTCGGCCCGCAAGCTCGGTGTCGACCAGATCGACCTGCTGATCCTGCACCAGGCGCTGCCGACGGAGTTCGAGAAGACACTGGAGGCGTACCGGGCGCTGGAGACCCTGCTGGCCGACGGGAAGGTCCGCGCGATCGGGGTCTCCAACTTCATGGTCGACCACCTCACCCGCTCTTGGACGTGGCTTCGGTGGTCCCGGCGGTCAACCAGATCGAGGTCCACCCCTACTTCCAGCAGCCCGAAGTGCAGGCCAAGAACGCCGAGCACAACATCCTGACCCAGGCCTGGTCGCCGATCGGTGGCATCACCTTCTACCGCGACGGTGAGCACACCAGCACTCTGCACGACCCGGTCATCGCCGGGAGTTCGCCGAGGCGCACGGCAAGAGCGCCGGCTCAGGTGATGCTGCGGTGGGGCATCCAGCAGGGCCGCTCGGTGATCCCGAAGTCGACCAAGCCGGCCCGGATCGCCGAGAACCTCGACGTCTTCGACTTCGACCTCACCGACGACCAGCTCGCCGCCATCGACGGCCTCGACACCGGCCGCCGCGGCGGGCCCGAGCCCGAAGCCATCACGCTGCAGAGCTTCGGCCGCCCCATCCCCGAGGACTGACCGGCTCGCGACTCCGAGAACCCGACCGTGACCACCGGGCCACGGCGGTTGTCGCGGCGGGCCGTGCTGACCAGTGGCGTCCTGCTGGGTAGCGCCGGATGGCTCGGCTCCGCCTGCACAGCTCCATCCTCAACCGACCCGTCACCGCGGTCGTCATCAACCAGCAGCTCGGAGACCAGCTCGATGCCCGATACACCGACGGCCGGCCGGGTGCTGCTGGCGTACTTCTCCCGCGCCGGGGAGAACTACTACTACGGCGGCCGCCGGAACCTGGACGTCGGCAACACCGAGCGTCTGGCCCAGATGATCGCCGACCTCACAGAGGTCGACGTGCACCGCATCGACGCCGCCGACCCCTATCCCGACGACTACGACGCCACCGTGGCCCGCAACGTCGCCGAGCAGAACGACAACGCCCGACCCAGCATGGCGGACCCGCTGGACTCGATCGAGGCCTACTCCACGGTGCTGCTGGCCAGCCCCATCTGGAACGTGCGGGCGCCGATGATCATGTCGACGTTCACCGACGCCTACGACTTCACCGGCAAGACCGTGCTGCCGGTCGTCACCTACGCCGTCTCCGGCCTCGCCGGCGTCGACCGGGACTACGCAACCGCGTGTCCCGGCGCCCGGATCGGCGAGGGTCTCGCTGTCCGCGGCGAAGAAGTCACCCAGCAACGCAGCCAGCTCGCCACCTGGCTCCACGACGCCAGGCTCACCACCCGCTAACCACACCGACAATCCACCCACACGGCACCGCGATGTGCGTTGCCGAGAAGAAGGAGCCAGCATGGACAAGCGCACCCTGGGCACCCTGGAGGTCTCCGCCATCGGGTTGGGCTGCATGGGCCTCAGCGCCAACTACGGCGACCCGCTCGACACCGACACCGGCGTCACCCTGATCCGCGCCGCCCACGACCTCGGGGTCACGTTCTTCGACACCGCCCAGGCCTACGGCCCCTTCACCAACGAGACACTCGTCGGTGAAGCTTTGGCCCCGATCCGCGACCGGGTCGTGATTGCCACCAAGTTCGGGTTCGGGTTCAACGGCACCGACCGCGCCGGCCTGGACAGTCGACCCGGCACCATCCGCAGCTCGGTGGAGGACTCTCTGAAGCGGCTCCGGACCGACCGGATCGACCTGCTGTACCAGCACCGTGTCGACCCGAACGTGCCGATCGAGGAGGTGGCCGGCACCGTCAAGGAGCTGATCGACGCCGGGAAGGTCGCCCACTTCGGACTATCCGAGGCCGGAGCGGACACGATCCGCCGCGCCCACGCCATCCAACCCGTTACCGCGGTGCAGAACGAGTACTCGATCTGGGCCCGGGAGTCCGAGGTCGAGGTGCTGCCGACCTGTGCCGACCTCGGCATCGGGTTCGTGCCCTGGTCCCCGCTCGGCCAGGGCTTCCTGACCGGCACCGTTCAGCGCGGGCAGAGCTTCGACAGCAACGACATCCGCAGCCGGTTCCCCCGCTTCACCGCGGAGGCGTTGGACGCGAACCAGCCCGTCGTCGACCTGGTCGTCGACATCGCCGCCCGAAAGCAGGTCACCCCCGCCCAGGTGGCGTTGGCGTGGCTACTGGCCAAGGCCCCGCACATCGTCCCGATCCCCGGCTCCCGCAAGATCACCCGGATCCAGGAGAACCTCGCCGCCGCCGACGTCCAACTCACCGCAGACCAGATCGACGAGATCGACCAGCGGTCAGCCGGCCTTACCGTCACCGGGGACCGCGGCAGCGGCCACGAGACCTACCGCTGAACCCCAGCCCACACCCATCGCCACAATTCTTCTGAAGGAACCATCATGTCCGAGGACAATCTGACTGCTGCCCAACGGCTGGTCGGGGACTTCACCCCCAAGCTGGCCGAGCTCACCGACGACGTCTTGTTCGGCGACGTGTGGGAACGCCCGGAGCTGTCTAAACGGGACCGCAGCCTGGTCACCGTGGCCAGCCTGGTCACCTCCGGCAGCACCGAGCAGCTGGTCGGCCACCTCCGGCGGGCGAAGGACAACGGCCTCACCGAGGACGAGTTGAAGGAGGCCCTCATCCACCTCGCCTTCTACGCCGGCTGGCCCAAAGCCATGTCCGCCGTCCAGGTCGCCAAGAAGGTCTTCGCCGACAACTAGCCCACGCTTCTCAGAGCCAACCGACATGAAGGAAACCCTGATGACTGACACCAGCAACGCCCCGGTCGCGGTCATCACCGGCGCCTCGTCCGGCATCGGCGCCGCCACCGCCCGTGCGCTCGCCGGCCACGGCTACCGGCTGGCGTTGCTGGCCCGCCGTGCCGACCGGCTCGAGCAGCTGGCCGCCGAGCTCGGTGGGCAGACGTTGGCGATCGCCGCTGACGTCACCGACCGGAACGCCCTCCTCGCCGCCGCCGACCGCATCCAGACCGAGCTGAGCGGTGCGGGCGTGCTGGTCAACAACGCCGGTGTGATGCTGCTCGGACCGTTCGGCACCGAGCAGCGCGACGAGGCCCGACGGATGGTCGAGGTGAACCTGCTCGGCGCGATGACCGCCACCGAGGTGTTCCTGTCCCAGCTCCGCGACGGCGGCGGGGACCTGGTCAACATCTCCTCCGTTGCCGGTCGCACCGCCCGCGCCGGCAACGCCGTCTACGCCGCCACCAAGTGGGGCATGAACGGCTGGTCCGAAGCCCTGCGTCAGGAGCTGCAGCCGGACATCCGGGTCACCGTCATCGAACCCGGCGCCGTCGCGACCGAGCTGACCGACCACATCACCGACCCCGACGCCAAGGCCGGCACCGAGCAGTTCTACGCCCAGCTCGCTATCACCGCCGCCGACGTCGCCGACGTCATCGCCTTCGCCGTCACCCGACCCCGCCGCATGACCCTCAACGAGATCCTGCTTCGACCCACCGCCCAACCCGGCTGACCCCGCACTGACGCACCTGCTAAACCGAAGACCAAGGACTTGATGTGAGACGACTGCTGGTGCCCTCCTCGGCGTTGTTGTGGGGGCTGCAGCTCGCGTTCCTCAGCCCCGCCCTCGCGCTGATCCTGGTCGACCTGTACGGGGCCACCACCAGCGAGGTCGGCTGGGTGTTGGCGATCTACAACGCCAGCGGCTTCGTGTTCTCGCTGCTGATCCCCGCCTACGCCGACCGCAAACGCGACTACCTCGGTCCGATGTTGGCCTGCGGTGCACTCACGTTCCTGCTCGCGGTCGTGCTCGCCCTGGTCACCACCCTGCCGCTTGCTGCGATCGCTCTGATCGTGATCGGCGGCCCCGCTGGCATCGGCAGCTCCATGCTCTACGCTCACCTCCGCCACTCCGGCGCCCGACCCGCCGACATCGTCAACACCCGCGCCATCGTCTCGGTCGCCTGGGTCGCCGGCCCACCGCTGGCCACCTTCATCATCGGCTGGTTCGGCAACCGCGCCATCCTGCTCGCCATCGCCGCTGTCGCCGTCCTCAACGTGGCCACAACCGCGATCATGATCAGCCATCGCCGAGCCGACGCCGCCGCAGCCGCCGGCACCGACGGCTCTGCTGCACCAGCGGCCGACGAGCCGTCGACGATCGGTCGAGCCGGGATCGTGCTCATCATGGCCGCGTTCGTTCTCCTGCAAGCCGCCAACGCCACCGGCATGGCCATCCTCACCGTCTACGTCACCGAGACGCTGCGACTCGACGTGATGTGGGCCGGCATCGCCCTGGGCGTTGCCGCAGCCCTCGAAGTGCCGGCCCTCCTGTTCATCGGCCGTTTCAGCGAGCGCTACTCCCAGTTGGGCCTCATCGCCACCAGCTGCGTCGCCGGCATCGTCTACTTCCTCGGACTCGCCTTCGTCGACGGTCCGATACTGCTGATCGGCCTGCAGCTGCTCAATGCGTGGTCCTTCGCCGGCATCGCCGGCATCGGCTTGCCCCTGTTCCAGCAGCTCATTCCCCGGCCGGGCCTGTCTACCGGGCTCTACATGAACACCCGCCGCATCGGCGCCATCGTCGCCGGCCCGATCATCGCCGTCGGCTCACTCACCGTCTTCGGCCAACGCGGCATCTTCCTCATCAGCGCCGCCGTCACCTTCCTCGGGCTGCTCATCATCGCCACCGCCTACTGGACCAACAAACGGCGACAGACGGCCACCGACGCCGCTGTCCGTGTCACCTAACCAGCGCCAGTCGAGACTTCGCCAAGCGGCCACTCGCACAAGACCCGGATCTGCCCTGATACGGGCGACAGTGACTCAGGAATCAGGACCTCACCGGCGGGCTGCGGGTCCATGCCGAAGAGGCCGAGCGGCTTGCTCCACTGCCACGAGGCTTCCTCGTATAGCCACCTCGCCTTGGCCAGCTCCTCCATCCCGAGGACGACGAGCGCCGGCCCGTCCGAAGCTCCCTTGCTCTGCCAGAGTGTGCGCGTCATCGACAAGCGCGCATGCATTAGATTAGCCCAGTCGACGGGCTGAGGTTGCGATCCGGCAGGGGATCTGGATCAGCTTGCGCCGCACGGTCGCTGTTGTCGCTCGGGCCAGGCCGGAAACAGCCGTCGGGGCGGCGAGGGTGGCGGCGGCGCGGGTGAGGTTGAACGCGATCACCGCCAGCACGAGCCAGGCGGCGTTGGCGGTGAACACCCCGGATGGCAGATGCGCCAGAGCGGAGCCTTTGAGGTCCGCGTGGACCTGCTCGATGATCGCGTGCTGGCGATGGATCTTGTCCGCGGTCACGGTGTCGAGCAGGTCCGGATCGGTGGTGGTGAAGAAGGCGTGGAATCGCCACACGTCGAACAGGCTGTCCTGTCCGGCGGCGCGGTGCTTGTCGGCCTGGAAGTCCGGGATCCGGCGCACGATCAGCCGACCGGGCACATGGTCGGCCTTGGGTTGGGCGGCGAACGCGATGAATTCGATCTCGGCGACCTCGGCCCGGGAGATCCACTGCCCGGAGGTCTCGTCGAAGACGGCGTCGGTGTACTCGATCATCGTCCAGGCGTCCTCACCGATACCGGCGATCGCCGCCTTGACCCGGGAGTCCATCCGGATCGTGACCGACACCTGCGCACCGCCTGCCAGCGCGGCGTGGACCGGGTTGCGTCCGTAGAACGCTGAATCCATCCGCACCAGGATCGGGGTCTTCGGATCGAGAAGACGGCGGGCGGTCTTCACCGCGTCGCCGACCAGACGTTTCCCACCCCGCGGTGAGGAACAGGCTCCTCGCCGGAGCCGTTGGGCCACGATCACCGGGGCGGTGTCTGCGGTAGTCACGGTGGCCAGCAGCGCGTTCAGGCCGCGGACCTTGTTGTAGCCGAACCCGGCTCCCTGCTTGGCGTGGCCGTGGACCTCGACCACGGTGTCGTCGACATCGACGAACGCGAACCCACCCCGCTCACCAGCAGCCGGCGGCGTGGGATGCGTCCCGACAAGCCGGGTCAGACCGGCGAGCGCGAGCAGGAACCGGGACGCGATGAGCGCCTTCCACCACGCTCGTGCTTGCTCAGCGGTGATGCTCTCAGGCGGAGCTGGTGTCTTCGCCACAGCTCGATTTTGCACGACGGATGGGCCAGTCCCTGAGGCGGTCGCGCTGCGTGCTCCGCACGACGGTCCCCGTGTGACCAAGCGGCTAGTCGTCAGCTCGGGCCAATCAACTGATTCGTGCATCGCCAGGATTGGCGGCGTGTACAACCGCGGCAATTGGTGAGCCGGCACTTGACACCAGCCGCGAGGGCTTCGATCAACGACAGTGGGCGGTGTGAGCGACCGGTCCGGCCACGTGACACCCCTCTTCGTGATGGAAGGCGCCGTCAGAGCAGTCGTGCTTGCGTTGCTGTACGCCGGTTCGTTGTTGCTCCCTGAGTCCTACAACGACCTAAGTCTACTGATTCTGGCTGTGTTGGCGCTCGTGGTAGCGATTGGGGAGGTTTTGACGGCTGGCGCCGTATCGAGCTGGGCGAGATCGTCGGTCGATGGGCAATCGTCACTCTGATCTCGGCGGTGGTCGGCCCAGCAAACGAGCCATGTCAACGGTCTGCCACTCGGCCAGCATCGCCTGCTGACCAATGGTGGCCGTCACGGTTCGAAGCCACAGCCCGCGCAACTTCCTTCGCTCCGCCATTCGACGCGAGGCGATCGCGGGTCAGTCTTCAGACTGTTTCAGAAGGGTTCAGCCAAGGGCTGACCGCGTTTCCCGTTGAGGCTGGGTCACTGGTGCATCGCAAGACGCCCGATAGCCGGTCGGCTTGCCACACTTTTTTTGCTTCGCAGGACGGACGGCTAACGATGAGGCTGGTTGGCCGGCTACGCGGCCCCTCGTCTCAGACAGAAGCAGGCATACGCCGAGCAATTGGTGCGTGGCCGCTCACCACCAAGGGCCGTTCTGGTTGCGTGCCACGTTCAGGATTCCGGCGACGACGCTCTCTAGTTCTTCTGCCGTCTGGTCGGGCGCAATCGCTTGGGCGAGCGCAGGGTCGGTACTGAGTCGTTCGATCATCGGTTCCGTCCGTCGGGGGAACAGCGAGGCAAAGCTGGGGAAGGCCTCCTGCAGACCACGTCCTTGGGCGGCGGCTACAACGCACCAGAGGAAGTCAGCATGACAGAGAGAGTCCATCGCCTCGTCGTGCTCGGCCGGCTGCTCGCCGATAGGCTGCGGAGTGCTCGCGCCGGCAAGGTCCGCGCGCAGGGCGGGCACCCCTGCCAGCGTTGCCGCGCGACGGCGATCAGCAGCCCAGGGACGGTTCCGCCGTCGGTGAAGCTCTCGGACTGCTGAGTCCTCGACGCCCACATGTCGGCGTGGCGCAGCCATGACTGGTGTGGGTGGACGTGCCCGTCGACCTGCCGGATGCTCCTGGTTGCGAATGACCTCCGCGCACGGCGTGAGCAGCGCGGTGAGGTCGGAGGTTCGCCACCGCCGCGAGCTGGTGCCGTCGCGAACGTAGACGTCTCCTGCGCGCGAGTGGACGACTCTTCCCCCTTCGCGTCGACGAAGGTCATGTTGGCCTTGACGACGGGGACGAGTCGGTCGGCCCTGCGTCCGAGGTAGATGACAACGACGTCGCCGGCCTCGGTGCGGTGGTGCTGGCTGATGACCGGCACCTCGCCTTTCAGGTGCTTGGTGAGGATGTCTTTAGCTTGGCCGAGTCGAAGGCCGATCCATCGAGGGTGGTGTTGACGGCCGAGCCCCTGCCATCTACGCCGACCACGAGGTAGCCGCCGTTCGGGTTGGACATCATCGCCGCGGCGTCCTTGACGAACTCGGCACGTGCTTTCTTGTCGGACAGGTTGCAGGTCTGTTTGTAGTCCAGCGTTGCGTACTCTGCTTGGGCGTCGAGCAGCGCATGCATCTGCTCCAGGTCGACTCGGCCGTCTACCGCGAAGGGCTCCATGCCTTCATGATCGGCCCCTAACTGCCATGAGGGTCGGCACCTGCGTGCTTTCCGTACAACGGTCCTTGCGGCGACCGCCATCCTCGCAAGCCCGGCGCCTTATGGGTTGTCGAGTCCGATGATGGGCTTGATATCGAGGATCGGCGTTCCGTCGATCGCTTCGAGGGGGTGCACCCGAATCCGGTCCTCCTCGACCGCCAGGATCGATACCCGGTGCAGGCCGACGGGATTGGGTCGCGCCGGGGATCGCGTGCTGAAGACGCCGAGCTCCGGCCCGGTTGGATCGTCCCCGGAGCGAGTGGCCAGCTCGTCCCGGCGTGCCCGGTGCAACCAGGTCAGGACGAAAACGTCCGACCCGGCGCCGAGATCGCGGATCCCGTCCCGGAACTCCGGGTCGACCACCAGCCAGGCGTCAGGGGCGCCGTCCCCACCTTGATTCGGTGCGTCAGCGAGGTTGACCAGCGATGATTCGACTCGGCCGATGGGCCGCACGCGGTAGTCAGCCTGCGGGCCGGGATCACTGCCGTCGAGCCGTGCTTCTCCACGAGTCGGCTCGAACAGCTCGATCGGGTTGCCCGAGGGGTCTTCGACAAGGATCTGCTTTCCCCCAACGCCCGTGACGATGTCGTTGCGGAAACGCAACCCGGCAGCGCGGAGGGCCCGGACTGTCGCGGAGAGATCCTCGACCTCGATCGAGAAACGGTTCCACCCGCCCGGCTCGGGCCTGGTGCCGTCGGGCATGGTCTGCCCGCCACCGGGACCGCCGCCGGGAGCGCTGAGCACCAAACGCAGGTCGCCGAGGGTCAGCATCGCGAACTGCGGCGCCGGATGCATCTGCTCTACGAAGCCGAAATGGTCGCAGTAGAAGGCGATCGCCGTGTCCACGTCTGCGACGATGTACCGTACGCTTACCGTCGCCATATCCCCCCTCTCTGACCCATCATCGCCCCACGCGGCCAGCGCGTCCACACCCTGCGGCTCGGCCCAGTCGATCGCCGGTTGACGGTCGCCTTGCGACGACCGACCCGCTATACCAGCTGGTCCGAGATCAGCTCGTCATCGGCTTCCCGATTCTGCGTCGCATAACGGACGGCTTGCGGGATGCCGGCCGATCAATCGGTGACCTTCCAGGTTCGGAGAGCAGCCGTACTCGATAATGAGTCGCTATGGAGGAAACGCGGCCGCAACGAGGGTCATTTCTGAAGGCGATCGGCGTGAACGTTGCTGCTGCGCTGATCGTTGCACCGCTCATTGCTGTTGGCACGGTCATCTGGTCCTGGGCGCGCGGTCGCGACTGGTGGGGCTTGCTCGCTCACTACGGCTCCTCGGATCCGGAGCCGTGGACGCCGATCAAAGTGGCGGCCATAGCGTCTTCACTGCTGTTAATCCCTCTTGGAATGGTGATCGCGTTCGTGGTCGACGCAGTCAGGGGAATTCCGGGCAAAGAAGCCCCAACCGACACCGGGATGAAGATTGGCATGTATCTGGCGTTTGGGCTCTGCGGCGGGACATGGGCGTTGTACTTCCTTCAACTCGCGAAGCACTAGTCGAGTAGGTCTAGCCCAGCGTGCGTCCGCGCTGCGTTCGGCTACTTCGAGCGTCCCGCGTGCCGGTCGGCTACGCACGACGGTTGCTTGCGACGTGTCACGAGGTCAGCCTGGTGGTAGACACCTCGGCCCTAGCAGGATGCTCCGAGAGGGCCGTTAGTCCTCCTGAGCGCCACCATGGCCTCGCCAGCGAAAGGGACGACCACCATGACCCGACAAGCCATCTCCACAGATCGAGCCCCGGCCGCCCTCGGCACCTACAGCCAAGCGGTTGTCGCGAATGGTTGGGTGTTCTGCTCCGGAATGGCCGGGATAGACCCGGCCACCGGCGCTGCACCGGAAGGTATCGAGGCGCAAACCGAGCAGGCGTTGATCAACCTTGCGGCGGTTCTGGAGGCGGCCGGGGTGTCGATGAGCGACATCGTCAAGACGACGATCTTCTATGCCGACGTCAACGACTTCACCCGGCTCAACGAGGTCTATGCGCGGCACATGCCTGACCCCGCTCCGGCGCGGTCGGCGCCCGCCAACGTGCGGTTGCCCCGCGGGCTGCTGATCTCTATCGATGCCATCGCTGTGTCGCCTACCTTCTGACTGCGCACCAGTGGCGCTGCGGTGGCTTCGTCCGCCAATGTCCCGCTGGACGGTCGCCTTGCGATGATCGACTCTGCACAGCCGGTCCGAGGTCATCTCGTCATCGGCGGTCCGATTGCTGGGTCGCAAGACGGACTCTCTTCGGAGTGGGCCCGCGATCTGCGCTCCGTCGGCGGTATCGGCCCACCGTCCCCCCGGGCGATCCCATCTCGGTCACAATGAGCTGTGACCGGAGCTGCCTTCGACCAGCGGCCGCGCTTCGAGCGGCTGGTTCGTCGTGTGGCCGTCGAGGGTCTGGAGCCGTACGACTTCCGGAGGGAAACTGGTCGACTGTGGACCCGGTCGGGCAGTCCGGACGTCATCCATCATGTGGAGTGGCAGAAGGGCAAGTGGACCAGCAGCACCGCAGTGAGTTTTTACGTCAACCTGGACGCCTTTTGGGTCAGCGGGCCGAACACGGCCTGGCCAGAGGCGCCTGGACCCCAGCCGGCTCACGTCGTTGGGTCGCGACTGTGCATCACGGTCGATGACCCAGACTTCGACAAGGTGACCGAAGCGTCAGGGCAGTCGAGTGAGACGCGGCGCGATCTGTTCGTGCTCACGAGCGACGTCAGTGAGGACGCCGCGGCCACGGTGCTCCTGCGGTTGCTAGCCGACCAAGGCCGACCCGAGCTGGATCGCGTCGTCATGCGGTCGGCTGTGTTCGGGAGCTCCGTGAGCCCGACGCCAGCATTCCTGGCGCCGAGGCTTTAATTGCACTACTTCGGTGATCTCGGCGACCGCGACCAGGCGCAGCAGCAGTACTGGCGCCTGAGACGCCACTTCGGGCACCGTAACTTCCCTCGCAACCCGAGATTGCGGGCGATGGTTGCCCGAGCTATCACTGACGGAACCGCCGACGCCGCCAGCCGGTCGCAGCGAGAACGGGAGCCAGGCCCCCTGTCGGGGTGACCAGGGCGGACACCGGGGCGGCGCCACGATGCGCACCCGGCCCTGACAGCGATTGGCGCGCGAGCCACCCCCTTCGAGCATCGGCGCTACTGAGACTGACATCAGCGAAGCGGGCATCAATCTGGCCACCTCAATCGATTCGCAGATGACACCCCTTCAGCGTCACGTGTGAAACACCGGTCAACCCCCACCGCCCGGTACGTTTGACGGTCCTCCATCGACCGTCGGTGGGGAGAGGACCCGATGCGTTGCTCTCGGAGCGCTGGTTTAGCTCAGGCAATAGTTCACACGTGCCATCGTTGCCCAATGAGTTCCGACGAGATGGCGGCACGTGCCGCATCATTCGCGCGGGGAGCCGCCGATTACGAGCGGCTCCGGCCGGAGTTCCCAGAGCGCTTGTTCGATGATCTGTACTTGCGAGCGGCAAGTCGAGCGGCCGGACGCATCTTGGAGATCGGCGCCGGCACCGGCCGGGCGACCCTGCCGCTCGCACGCCGTGGGGCGCTCATCGACGTTGTAGAGCCTTCGGCGGACATGCTTCGAGTGCTCAGCCAGCGATTGCAGACCGAGCACCTCTCGGACCGCGTGACCGTGCATCAAGCGACGTTTGAAGATGTCGATTCGACAGCCGACTTTGACGTCGTCGTCGCGGCACAGTCGTTCCACTGGACGAGTCCGGGGACGCGGTGGCCGCGCTTGGCCTCGGTCCTCGGTGCGAGTGGTGTGGCGTTCTTGTTCTGGAATGGATGGCGCCTTGATGGCACTCGTCACGATGTCGAGTCAGTGCGCGCCGTCTATGCCGACTATGGTGGCGAGTTCACCTCCGACCTGGACGATCACCGGTCAACCACCAGCTGGGCGGAGGGCGAGATTGCCACAGAGCCCAGCGTGGTCTTGGCCGAGTCGAGGACCTATGAGTGGGACCACACGATGTCGGTCGACGATTATCTGGGGCTCCTGTCAACGACGTCGCAGTACGCAGTCGCCCCAACCGACCGCCGAGAGCTTCTCTTCCGGCACCTACGGCCGGCCATCGGCCCCACTGCGTACCTCAACGGTCGAACCCTCATGCTCGTCGTCGAACCTACGAGTGAGCCAGCTCAATCGCAGTAGACGGTCGGCCATCGACACACGGCGGGGGTGGCGTCCTGTGTCACGTCAGGGACCGTCCAAGAGCGGTTGGCTACGGCGCGAATCATCCCGGCTACGTTCAAGTTTGGGACAGACCAGAGCGGCGATTCCCGACATACTGGTGCCCGCAAGTTCTCACGGGGAGGCGACAGCGGTGGCGGACGGCGCGGTAGCCCTGGCGCAGTACGACGCGTTGATCGCCCAGTTGGAGGAACTCGAACCGGGCGACTGGCTGGTCGTGACCGAATGTGACCCCTGGACCGTGCACGACATCGCCGCGCACATCGCCGGCGAGCTGGTCTGGACCCGAAACCCGCTCGCATACGCCCAGCTCGTCGCCACCTGGCTCCGGCACTACCGCGGACACAGCTTCCTCGACGGCACCAACCAAGCCGCCGTGCGCGCGCGTCGCAACTGGACCAAAGATCAGCTGCTGGACGTACTTCGTCGCGATGCTCCGCGGGCGGTGGCCCCAGGATGGGCACGACCGCTGCCGTTGCGGGGCGTGGCCAACCTTCCGCGGTACGCCACGTTCGGCTACCTCGTGGACGTCGTGCTGCCGCGGGACTGCTTCGCGCACCGCCACGACATCGCCCGCGCGACCGGACGGATGGCCGGATTCGACCCGTCTGACACCGAAGTGGTGGCCCAGGTCGTAGCTGATCTGCAGCGGGCCTGGCGCGGACCTGAGTCAACTCTGCGACTGAACGGCGCTGCCGGCGGCACCTGGCGACTTGGACCGGGCGAGACTGCGGATGGCTCAGTCGCCGCGATGGATGCCGTCGAGTTCCTGCGCCACCTGTCTGGACGCGAGACCGATCCGAATCTGTTCGATCAACTTCCAGAGAAGTTGCGGACCGCCCTGTCCGCCGCCCGAATCACCTTCTGAGCAGGATCGCGTTGTGAAGCGTTCCTCACTCAATGGGCGCGCGTGCTCCGCAAGCCGGACGGCTTACGGGCACTGCCGATGGGCCTCGTGCAACCTGGCCCTAGCACCGGCCGGACCAGCTCCGCTGGACGGACGTAAACGATGCTGAAGTCGCAGCCCCCCAGTCACAGCGCCCTCAGTAGGGTCTCGGGCATGACTCGCGACGAGCGTGTCGGCCAGGACTCTCCGCTCGACGGGGATTGGCGAGAGAACGAGTTCTTCCAACGTCAACCCTCCACCGAAACCCTCGCCTGGGTCACCGCCTCCATCGGCACAGGCAGTCGCATCCTCAGCCACCGCCGACTGACCGGAGGTGTCAACTCTGCTGTCCATCGCTTGACCGTCGAACGACACGACACGCGAATCTTCGTGGTGTTGCGGCAGTACCCAGCCGGAAGTATCGCGCTTCGGACCGCCATGGAAAAGGAAATCGCCAACCTCACGGTGGTGGCAGGCAGTGGACTGCCGGTACCAAAGATCCTGGCCGCTGACCTTGCCGGTACTGCTACAGGCGGAGCGCCGTCGCTGCTGATGACGCGGCTACCCGGCCACCTTCACCTCAGCCCGGCAGAGCGCCGGCCGTGGATCGAGGAGATCGCCGAGAACGCCGTCCGCCTGCATGCCATTGACCTCCCAGCCCCAACGTTTCGACCGTGGACCGACTCATGGATCACACCCCTGGGACAGTTTCAGGTACCAGCCGGAGCCCAGAAGCCTGCGGTCTGGCTTGCCGCCTTCGATGCCATGGAGTCACCACCACCTGAAGATCGTGCCGTCTTTCTGCACGGCGACTACCTACCCGTCAACCTGCTATGGTCACGCGGCAAGATCACTGGACTCACCGATTGGAACAGCATTCACCGAGGATCTCGGGCCATCGATGTTGGACAATGTCGGCGGTACCTGGCCGCGCTCTACTCACCCGATTGGGCCGAGGAACTCCGCTCACTCTACGAATCGATCACGGGTGTCCCGCTTCAGCCCTGGTGGGACTTGTACACCCTCCTCCACCATGGCGACAACGTACCAACGTCGATCTCTCGCCAGGTTGCTGGGCGCCGCCCGGTCGACGTGTCGGGCATGACAGCGCGCGTTGAGATCGCCGTAGAACAATCACTGCAGCGCCTGGGTTAACAGACGCCGCTACTAGATGGACTCAACCAGCGCCTGTAGCGCCCGCCGCCGACGCGGGCTTAGACCCAGCCCGCTGAGGGGTCGGCAACTGCACGTCGGGGTCGACGAGGTTGCCGAGCTGGAGAAGGTCGCAGATCGGCTGAGCCGGCTTGGTTTCGCGACCGACTGGTCACAGCGGCACAACTCCCCCGGCAACGAGCTGGCTTTTCGACCTCGGTCGTGCCCAGTCCCTCGGCGTAGAAGCGGCGAGCGTCGTCCTCGCTGTCGCGGGCGCACGCGACCTGGACGTGGTGCAGTTTCATCGCGTTCCTCCGGTCAGACATCGATCTGATGAACGTAGCGGTGCGGCTCCGCGTGCGTCCCGCAGGAGCGTCGTCTTGCGACGACCGACCCCCCATATCAGCCGGTCCGCTGACGGCCTACGGCTCGATCTCACTCAGTTCAGAGGGGTCCGAGGAGTCACTCGATTGACTTGGCTTCCATCGCGACCCTTCAGGCGAAGTTGGCAACCTTCGGCCAGAGCGCTGACCAGGGCTGTCGCAGGCCGGTGCAGTGGTGAATCGGGGTGCCGGTCAGATCATTGTCCACGCCCGGCGGGGTCTGGACCGTGGCGGCCAACTCGCAATGGGCGTAAACGGTGGCGAGATCGGACGGTGAGAACTCTCCGATGACGACGGCATCGGTGGCTGATTCCGGGGGCGGCCCCCAGTACCAGAAGCCGTTGTGACCCGAGTACACGGCCGGGATCGTTACCCCGTTCGCGGGCCAGAGCAGCTCAAGCGCTGACGCCTGCTGGTAGGACTGGGTCAACACGACCGTGTCGGGACGCTGCGCCGCGGGAATGCTGGCCACGACCTGCCCGACCTGATCGACATAGCCCGGCCAGCCCACCTCAGAGGCCAGATCCGGATTGGCATCGACCGCGATCGTGAACACGGGGCCACCGGGACGCCCTACCGGGAGCGTCAGCAGGGGCGTGTTGACAACGGTGAAGACGATCAGCCCGACCGTCAGCACACGCCGCCAGACTCGTCCCCGGCACACCCACGCGAGCACCGGCCCGGCGCCTGCGGCCAGCACCGCTGGGACGAGCCCCGCCGGGTAGTAGGCCTTGCCGCCGGTGATCAGCAGGAACGCGACGAAGATCAGAAAGCCGGCCGCGAGCCATCCATCGATGCCTCTGCGCTCAGATCGCAACAAAACGACCAAACCGACGATCAACACGATGCTGACCACTGGGCCGACTGCCAGCAGCACGCTCGGTACCAGGGCGAGGCGCGGAGTCGACGACGTTGATCCGCCGGCGGCGATGTTGGCGGCGACCTCCAGCAGCGGGAAGCCGTGGAGCGCCTGCCAGACCAGGTTCGGAGCCGCCATCAGCAGCGCGATCGCAACGGCAGCCCACAGCTGTGGGCTTCGCAGATGGCTCCGTGGACCGCAGATCGCGACCCCGAGCAGACAGCACATCAGCAGCGGCGCGGCCAAGATCTTGATTTCCATCGCCACCCCGGTCGATACTCCCGCGAGGATCCAGGGGATCCACCGCTGCGGCTCGCATCGCATCGCTCGAACCAACCACCACACGGCGGCTGCCGTGGCCAGCATGTCGAACGTCGTCGTTTCGAACAGATGCCCGACAGCCAGGGTCAGGGCCGTCATGGCCACCGCCGCAGCGGCCGCCAGCTGATGGCGCGGCGGCGCGCCGAACTCCCTTGCGATCAAACCGCCGATCAGCACATAGCCACCCGCTGCCAACGCCGGCAGAACCCGAAAGGCCCACAACCGGCCGCCCACCAACTCGTACCAGCCTGCGGCCAGGTACGGCACCAGCATCGGATTGTCCGGTGCAGCCACCTGCAGATGACGCCCAGTCACCACAAAGTAGAACTCGTCACCGTGAAATCCGTACCGGCCAGCGACCAGCATGAGGGCCAGAACCACCACTCCGGCAACCACCCAGACGGCCACCGCCAGCCGCGGCCGATCCGTCCCGCGAGCCCGCCAGGTAGGCGACACGATCGCCGTCATGACAGCGACCGTACGCCGAATCTCCGACCCCGTACGCGCCGCAGCCCGCTTTGCGCCTCGGCTGTTTGGCCAGCCTCGGGATCGGCGGAGGCGGCCCGCTGTTCCCGCGTCGCCAAACCTCGAGGATATGAACACCGCCACATCCACTTGAAGAACCGGGTTGCCGTAGCCGGGTCGGCCGGTCGGCATAACAGGCTCAAGGAGCGACGGATGGACGCATCCGCAGACGCATGGGCAAGACCACGGCGCGGCGAGCACTTCGACCTGGTCAATGAGGCCGCCAGGCAGCTACAGGACCTCATTTCGCACAACGGTCGGCTACTGCCTGCGTCCCGCACGACGGTGATTGAGCGCGGCATGTGAGACAGCGCCAGCTGATCACGCGATGCCCTTACACCGGTCCCCTTACGGCGAGGCCGACGGGCGACCTCCTGGCCCGGCCGAAATCGAACACTTCAAGGCCGCCAGCCTTGAGGAAACCGACAAGATAGTGAGAATCGGCGGGCGCCACCCGATCTGTCGTCCGCCTAGTCAGCGCCACTTTGCCGCCGACAGATTCGGCGAGAACCTAGATCTGAACCGGCGACGACTTGCTCGACAGGCGTGATCAGCGCCTGAATTCCGGGCATCGCCGGCTCCACCCGACGGCGCCGGAATGCGACTGTGCTTCGGTGCTTTCAGCGCGGTAGTCAGGGGCCGCCCGCTACCAGAGCGGGTCGGCGGTCGACAGCGGACCCTGCGGATTCCAACGGTTGATCAAGATCCGAGGATGCACGATCGGCTGTTGATCGCGATCCACCCACTTCGGTGGGATCCAGGCCGGAAGTCGGTCG
Source organism: uncultured Actinomycetota bacterium (assembly GCA_963797165.1). Classification (GTDB taxonomy): domain Bacteria; phylum Actinomycetota; class Actinomycetes; order Propionibacteriales; family Propionibacteriaceae; genus Microlunatus. The sequence continues at coordinate 1,383,706 of CAWCOM010000001.1, read as the reverse complement.
ACCGTCAGCCGACATCGCCAGCCACGCTGCTCGAAATTGTGGTGGTGATAGCGGCAGAGCAACGTGAGGTTGTCGAGGTCGGTCGAACCACCGTCAACCCACGAGACGATGTGGTGTCGCTCGGACCACTCCGGCGGGCTGTCGCAGCCTGGAAACGAACATCCACCGTCGCGCGCCGTCAGTGCAAGTGTCTGTGCCGGCGAAGCGAGGCGACGGCTCCGGCCGAGCGCGAGAACAGCACCTTTCGAACTCTTCAGACACCAGGCGACCTCTGCTTGGTCGGCTAGATCGATGACTCGATCCGCGCGAATCGACGACCCGTCTGAGAAGTGCCCGACCCCTGTCCGCTTCTCGAGATCGTCCTCGTTGATGATGATCACGAGCGAAGTGGGGGTGCCCCCACTGTCAGGCAGGCTGTCCGATCGCAACAATCGGTCACAGACCGATTCCATCGCGTCGTGCATGCGCTGGCCGTGGGTCCGAGGGTCGGGCTCGACCACGTGTCGACCCACCTGAGCGCGTAGACCGGGTTGTCCGCCCTCGGCGGCGTCGCCGTCGGCGCAAGTCGTCGGGTCTGCTCGACCGTCGAGGTCGAAAGTTGTCGTGCGTGCAGCCGAGAGAGGGACGAGGACGGCTCTCAGCTTCTGCCCGACACCAGGGGTGAGACGGAACTCGCCGCGGAAGGATCCGTCCCTCGCCTGCCGGAGGTGGAAGAACCTGCTGACCTTCTGATGTTCGTCGTCCGGAAGCGTGCCGTCGGGGTCGATGGCATCGACGACCCTCTCCGCCAGCCCGCGGAGCTCCTCCGGTGTGACTGCCTTCGTGGCGTCGGTGAGGATACGCTCGCCGGCCTCGACCGAGGCCGGGTCGAAACCACGGCAGTCCACCTTCCGGAGCTCGGTGTCGATCACGCCGACCTGCTCCGGGGTGACCTCACCTCGACGCTGAGCCTGGGCCAGGTGCGGTCGCCACGCACCCAGGGCCTCGCCGATCATGCTGTGCCGCGGGCCGAGATGCTCGGCCGCGCGCACTCTGCGGCCGGCTTCGGCCATCGAGATGTGCAGGGACGATGCAAGCACTCGACCGATCGAGCGCTGACACAACCTCGCAGGTAGCTCCCGCTCCACCGCATGGGAGATCGCCATGTGATCGACGAGGGGAATGCGATTGCGAACCTGCTCGACGGCTTGGAAGAAGCCGACCATGCCGCTTGCGTCCAGATCTTCCAACGCTCCGTCCTCGACCACTTTCACCAGATGATCAAGGGCGGTGGAGAACCCGTCCAACGCGTGCTGCAGCGCGGTGGCCACCATCGCATCGATCGAGCTCGTCATTGTGCAATTCTAGTCGAACATACATTCGAACTCAATCCTCGAGCCCTGCGAATGGCATGTCGTGTCGCACGACTTCGGTGACAGTTCTGCCTCACGAATTCGGTGACATGTCGGTGGTCTTGGTGGTAACACTTCCACCGCGAGGCTTGGGTGGTGGCTGCCCATGAAACCCATCGATCCTCGTGTCCGACTCGCGATCGCACAGTGGCCTGAGGACGCTCCGCGCGGCTCGGTCACAACCTTCTGTGCCGAGCACGGCATCTCAGGCAAGTCGTACTAAGAGCTGCGCGAACGTGTCACGGCGACGGGCCGGCTGCCGTGCTCGAGCCCAGATCCCGGCGGCCACAGTCGAGTCCGGCAAGGCTGAGCGAGGAGGTCAAGGACCACGCCCACCAAGGGTTCCCCGGATGGGTCACGCCCACAAGTGCTTCGGAAGCCACCGAGAAGGCCGAGTCTCCTCGGCCCAAGCCGGAGTAGCCCTTCTTCGTCCAGGCGGACAGGAGGCGCTTCCGGCCCGTGCCGGTGCCGACGGACCTGCCCGCCGGCACCAGCGTCAGGAAGCTCACCAGCGCCGGCACCCTCATGCTGGCTGGCAACGGTCACCCACGTGGTCGGCAGGCAGCACGGCCTCCAGCAGGTCCTGGGTATCGTCGACGGCGACCAGAGTTGCCGGGTTCATCGGTGACTCGGGCGGGTGAGCCGTCCAGTTGCGAAGGTCACTCATGTCCGGCGATTGGCGATGTTGCGTACTGAGATCGGTGGCCGGCGGTCGAGTTCGCTGAACCCGCCGCCGTAGAAGAGGGCGCAAGCAACAGATTTGGGACGGACGGAAATCACTGTGTAGTTTGCGACCAGGATCCGGGACGGACGGTTTGCTGACCGGCGACGTCCGCCGACGAAGGCTTCGACTCCGAATACCGGGCGTGCTGGATGCGCGGCGGTGTCGGTGTTGTTGCAACCGGGTTCGTCTCGACCCTGCGCCGTACTGCGTGGCAGGGTGCAGCCGGGGTGGTGCAGCGCAACGTAGGCTGAGTCAGCCGCGCTACCCGACACTTGCCGCATCAGCCGTGATAGGGATGACCGGTGCTGGGAGAACTTCCGCTCGACGAGCAGCTCGTGGAGCTGAGGTCCGTCCTGGAGCGGAACTCGGTGCTCCTTCACGTGATGGAGCGCACGGCCGCCCTCGAGCTGCCACAGTCCTACGTCACGGCCGGTTGCTTGTTCCAGACCGTGTGGAACGTGGTGACCGGCCGACCGCCGACGTACGGCATCCGAGACTACGACGTCTTCTACTTCGACGACTCCGATCTGTCCTGGAGGGCTGAGGATGCAGTGATTCGTGCTGCCGCAGAAGCATTGGCCGGGATCGAGGCGGAGGTCGAAGTGCGTAACGAGGCGCGGGTCCACCTCTGGTACGAGCAGAAGTTCGGCGTACCGGCTCTACCGTTCGCCTCAACCGAAGGAGCCATCGACTCCTTTGCCGCGACGACCTGTTGTCTCGGCGCGCGGTTGGAGCCGGACGGTCGGTGGCGGGTGTACGCGCCGCACGGTCTGTCCGACATCTTCAATCTCATCGTCCGGCCGAATCCCGTGCTCGCTCCGCGAACGGTCTACGAATCGAAGACCGCTCGCTGGAAACAACAGTGGCCCGAGCTGACGATCCTGGACTGGCCAGCCGTTCGGGAATGATCAACCGCGGGCTGGAAACAGCAGCGGAGCGAGGGCCTCACCGAGGAGTGTGACCCGTCCTTCGATATGGCCGTTGGCTGGAGCGTTCACCGTGATCCCGTCGATCCCGGCCGCCAGCAGACCCGCCAGCTGCTCGGCGACATGGTCGGGCGTTCCGACCAGGCCTGCCCGGGAGCGCTCGGCCACCATCTCGGGCTTGTCGACGAGGAAGGCTTCCAGCTCCGCGACTGCCTGCTCGTGGGTGGGCGCGACACAGGCCGACGCGAGATAGGACACGGAGATCTCGGAGCGGTCGCGCCCCAGCTTCTGGCAGTGGCCGGCGAGCGCCTCCAGCTTGCGCGGAATGTCCTCCGGGGCGCAGATCAGGTTGGACTCGTCGGCGTACTGGGCGACCAGGCGCAGCGTCTTCCGCTCCCCGCCACCGCCGATCATGATCGGGATCTTGCCCACAGGAGCCGGCGAGTTGATCGCCTCGTGCACCCTGTACCACGTGCCGTCCAAGCTGGGTCGCTCACCGCGCAGCATGCCGGTGATGATCACGAGCGCCTCCTCGAGACGCTGGAACCGCTCGGTGAACGTGCCGAACTCGTAACCGAGCGAGTCATGCTCCAGCTCGTACCAGCCGGCTCCGATGCCGAGCTGCGCACGACCATGCGAAACCACGTCCAAAGCGGTGATGATCTTGGCCAGCAGGGTCGGGTTGCGGTAGGTGTTTCCCGTCACCAGTGAAGACAACCTGACCGTCGACGTGTGCTGAGCGAGCGCGGAGAGCAGCGTGTAGCACTCCAGCATTTCCTGCTCGGGCCGCCCGAGACCGGGAAGCTGGTAGAAGTGATCCATCACCAGCACCGTGTCGAAACCGCTGGCTTCGGCATCCTTCGCCTGACGCACAACCGCGTCGAACAACGTCGCGGGATCTGTGCCGGGATAGCTGAAGTTGGGGATCTGGTAGCCGAGGCGCGTCACGTCTTGGATCGTACGCCTGTGTTTGCACCTCGCTGGTGGAGTGCCCGCCCGAGCCGAGCCAGCGACTCGTGCGCCACCAGGGCGGGGCTGCGTGGCCGTCGGAGGCGGTGCGGTGGCCGTCGGCTGTTGAAGGCGCTGCGCTTGACTGGAGCCATGACCAGCCGAGCCGACGGCGTCGTGGAACGGCCGTCCGCCGCGCAGCTGTCGATCAGACACGGATCTGCGCGATGAGGCCCTCCCTGCACCATCTGATCCAGTCGCGCCAGGGCGGGATCTTGCTGTTCGGACTAACCCCGCCGCGGGTGAGTGCGAGTCCGCAGCGGATGGCCGAGATAGCGGCGGTGACGACCGCCCGCCTCAGCGCGATCGAGATCGACGGACTCGTCCTCTACGACATCGACGACGAGAGCGACCGCAACTCCGACGATCGTCCTTTTCCGTACCTGCCGACCGTCGATCCGGCGGAGTTCTACTCGACATGTCTGACGCAGTGGCCACGGCCGGTGGTGATCTACCGCTGTGTCGGCAAGTACGAGGAGCGCGACCTGGCGGACTGGCTCACCGCGATCGACATCGCAGACGTGCTCGGCGTGTTCGTCGGAGCGTCGTCCAGCTCCAAGCGCGGGATCACCGACCTGCCACGAGCCCACGCCCTGCACCAGCAGCTGCGTCCGGAGCTGACCCTGGGAGCCGTCACCATCTCCGAGCGACACACCTCGCGCGCCGACGAGCACCTGCGGATGCTCACCAAGCAGGACAGGGGTTGCGCGTTCTTCATCTCCCAGGTCGTCTACGACCTGGACGCGACGAAGAGCCTGCTCTCGGACTACTCCTACACCTGCGCGGAGCGAGGAATCCGGCCCCGTCCGGTGATCTTCACCCTCTCTGTCTGCGGCTCGCTCAGGACGCTCGAGTTCCTGCAGTGGCTGGGAGTTGTGGTGCCCCGCTGGGTAGAGAACGACCTGCGGCACGCGGACGATCCGTTGACCGTGTCTGCCGAGCAGTGCTTGCGCAGCGCCGGTGACCTGCTCGGGTTCGGTCGTCGACTCGGCGTGCCGATCGGGTTCAATGTCGAGAGCGTGTCCAACCGTCGGTCGGAGATCGAGACGGCCGCCGGTCTGGCGGTCGAGCTGCGGACCATGCTCGACCAGGCGGCGCCGTCGTGACCGGGCGCGGCAGCAGGCCGAACGACCGTTCGGGCTCGAATCAGAGGGATGCCTGGCTCGAGCTCAGTCGGCGAGCCGATGAGCTGGCTGTGCTCAACGACCTGGCTCGCCGACTGGCGAGCTTGCGTGGTACTCAGGACGTGCTTGCCGAGGTCGCTCGCCAGGCGCGGAGGCATCCTCGGCGTTCCGCTGATCGCGGGCGACGAGACCATCGGCGTCCTGCTTGCGGCAGACCGTAGGGTGCGCAGCTTCCACGACCCTCGCCACCTACCTGGAGCAGGCGCAGCGCCATGCCCAGACCTGTTCGACGCTGCACATCCACCCGAACACGCTCTACCAGCGACTGGCTCCGATCACCGAGCTGCTCGGTCCGAGCTGGAAAGATCCTGGCCGTACGCTCGAAGTCCACCTTGCCCTGCGCCTTCACCGACCCCTCGATGCGGTCGGAGACCGTCCCTCTGATCGAGGAGATCCCGTGGTCACCTTCCGCACCACTGACGACGTGACTCTTGCGTACACCGACGACGGCACGGGTCGCCCGATCGTCCTGATCCACGGCTATACGGCACCGGCGGCCGCCTGGGCGTTCACCATCGACGCCCTGCTGGAGAACGGCTATCGGGCGATCACCTTGGACCGACGATCGCACGGCCTCTCAGAGACGCCGGCGTACGGCCAGCGGATGGCCCGGCACGGACGCGACATCGGCGAGTTCCTCGAGCATCTGGGGCTGGCCGACGCCACCCTGGTCGGCGCGTCGATGGGCGGCAACGCGATCTGGGCGTACGTCGACCAGTACGGATCGGATCGGGTGAGAGCGGTGGTGATCGTCGACCAGACTCCCAAGATGCTGAACAGCGCAGACTGGCCGTACGGGTTCTACGGCTACGACGCCGACAACGCGGGCACTCTGTTCGCAGCAGGCGTGCCGGAAACCGGTCGGGGTCGCACGGTGGACAAGTCCACGCCTCAGCTGATCCGGCTGGTCGAACGGCTCGGTGGGCCGCCGGCATTCCGCGACGGTACGGCCGCCGAGACCCTCGGACTGCTCAGCGACCACGCAGTGCAGGACTGGCGCGACGTGGTGGCCAGGATCCCGCGGCCGGTCTTGATGATGGCGGCGCGGGAGAGCCAGGTCTGGCCGTACGAGCACGCGGCAGCAGCGGTTGCCGACAATCCGTACGGTCGGGCGGTGATCGTGGAGGACAGCGGTCACGCGATCAGCCTGGATCAGCCGGACGCGTTCAACGCGATCCTGCTCGACTTCTTGCATGAGACGGAAACTTCCTCTACTCGGGAGAGCGGTTTATAGAGGTCAGGTCCATAGGCAACACCCGTCAGGCCTCGTAGCGTCCTGCCTACCGCGGGCAAAGCCGCCCTCAGTCCGCAGGAGCGCCTATGACGTTGTCCTAGTTGCCGGAGACCATCCCCGGCGCCGAGGTGTCCGAACCCGTCGCCGACATCGAACAGACGCCCACCGGTGCCCTGTCGGATGCCAGCCGGTCGCGTTTCGGTCGCCGGACCCCCTGGATGGTCGGCGGCGCACTGATGGCCGCCGGCTTCGGAATCGGCATCACGATCGGTAATGGGATTCGGCGCCTCCATCTCGATCGATCTGGCGCTGATGACCGAGGTGCTCCCGGCCAACCTGCGCGGCGCCAGCAGAGCCGGGCGGAACCTGGCCATCCTCGGTCTGGCCACCACCGTTCCGCAGGCGCTCAGCCCGTCGATCGCCGCACCTGCGCTGGCTGCACCTACGCTGGGGCACGTGGCCCAGCTGCCGACCGAAGTTCCCGGAACCGAGATCTCCCAGAACGAGACCTTCAGGATCGAGCTGGCGGAGCTGCTCCCCGCTGCAGAGGTGATCACCAACCCGGACTCGATGGAGCGGTACAGCCACGACGAGGCGGAGTGGGCGCCCTACGGAACGCCGTTGGCCGTCGTCCGGCCGGTGGACGCGGCGCAGGTCCAAGCGGTCGTCCAGTGGTGCATCGAGCACCGTGTCCCGGTGATTCCCCGAGGTGCCGGCACCGGACTGTCCGGTGGAGCCAACGCAGTCGATGGGGCGGTGATCGTCAGCTTCGAGAAGATGAACGAGATCCTGCAGATCGATCCCGTCGAGCGCCTCGCGGTGGTCCAGCCCGGCGTGATCAACGACGACTTGCGAGCGGCGTGTGCCGAGATCGGGCTATGGTATCCGCCGGATCCGGCCAGTGCACCGTGGTCGACGATCGGGGGCAATGTCGCCACCAACGCGGGTGGCGTCTGCTGCGTGAAGTACGGCGTCACAGGCGACTACGTGCTCGCCCTCCAACTCGTCACCGGCACCGGCGAGCTGGTGAGGGTCGGTCGACGGACGGCCAAGGGAGTGGCCGGCTACGACCTCGCGTCGCTGATGGTCGGATCGGAGGGGACTCTCGGCCTGGTCACCGAGATCACCGTCCGTCTCCGTCCGGCCCGACCCGCGGAGCACACGGTCGTCGGCTTCTTCGACTCGGTGGTGGCGGCCGGTGCGGCAGTGTCTGCGGTGGCGCGTCGCGGAGTGATTCCGTCGGCTCTGGAGCTGTTGGACAGGCATTGTCTGAAGGCGGTCAACGTCTGGAAGAATCTCGGACTCGAGGCGGACTCCGAGGCGATCCTGCTTGCCCGGCTCGACGCTCCGGGCGCTGCCGGCGACGCCGAGGCCGACGACGTGCTGGCCTGTTTCGAGGAGGCCGGCGCCACGTGGTCCGCTCGATCGGAGGACGCCGACGAAGCCGATGCCTTGTTTGCGGCCCGCCGCCTGGCGTATCCGGCCGTCGAGCGGCTCGGACCGGTGCTGACCGAAGACATCTGCGTTCCGGTCACCAAGGTGCCCGAGATGCTGCAGCGGATCCAGCAGATCGGTGAGCAGCACCACGTGCTGATCGCCAACATCGCGCACGCCGGCGACGGAAACCTACACCCGTTGCTGATCACCGATCCGGGCGACGAACCCGCCCGGATCCGTGCGCAGGAAGCCTTTGCGGTGATCATCACCGAAGCGCTCGCAGTCGGAGGCACCGTCACCGGCGAGCACGGCGTTGGCCTGCTCAAGCGCGACGGGCTGGCGCAGGAGCTGTCACCGGCAGTGCTCGATCTGCATCGCGCGCTCCGCCGTGCTCTCGACCCGCATGGGATCTTGAACCCCGGCAAGGTGATCGCGGGCTGAGCTCCACGTGTGCGGCGAGCGTCGCTCGATGAGGCGGGACCGACGCGCCGCACGTAGGCCTCGACCCGAGACCGACTGCGCGAGAACGGCGCCGCCGCGCGATCTCAGCGCCCGCGCCGGATCTGTGACTCGGCGTAGATGCGTTCGATCAGCTCGATCACCCTCACCGCGTCCGCCGGATCGACCGGTGGCGTGCCGCCGTCGAGGAGAGCGAGCGCGAGGTCGCCGTAGAATTCCGGATACCTGCCGCGCTCGGTGGAGACCTGCTCCGTGCCGTCGCGTCCGCCCAGCTGGCCCCAGCTCGGCGGCGCCTCGCGGCCGAACCTCGCGTCGGTCGGTGCCATCCCACGAGCCAGCTGGCCCTCCTGCACGTCGAGGCCGTACTTCACGAAGCCGGACGTCGATCCCACGAGGGTGAACCTGGGTCGCTCGATGGGCGCGAGAGAGTTCATCGCCAGGTGGCTGCGCACCCCGTCGGCGTGCTCGATCGAGACGAACGCCTCGTCGTCTCCGCCCTCGCCGTCGCGGTATCGGGTGAGCTCCGCCCGGACCGACTCGACCGGCCCGAACAGCTGGATCACCTGGTCGATCAGGTGCGGCCCCAGGTCGTACAGGATCCCGCCGCCGGCCTCTGGACCGGCATGCGCCTTCCACGCCTTGGAATCGCCTGGTTTCCACCACTCGAAGCGCGACTCGAGCGACCGGATGTCACCGAGCAGCTCGCTCGCGACCAGTCGACGTACGGTTCGGAAGTCGCCGTCGTAGCGTCGGTTGTGGAAGACGGTCAGCATCAGGTCGGCGCGCGCGGCCCGTTCGATCAGGTCGCGCCCCTGCTCGGCGTGGACCACGAACGGTTTGTCGACCACGACATTCGCCCCGTGCTCCAGCGCTGCTGCCGCCAGCTCGTGGTGCGAGCTGGGCGGTGTCGTCACGACGACGAGCTCGATCCGCTCCGCGAGGTCGTAGATCTGGTCGGCAGAGTCGAGCAGTGCCGCGGCCGGGTGGACGGCGGCTGCCTGGCCGCGACGCGTCTCGTCGCGCGCGACGACCGCCGACACCTCGAAGCGCGGATCGGCCTGCAGCAACGGCCCGTGGAACACCCGACCACCCGTGCCGTAGCCGATGATCGCCGTCCTGATCGGTTGCGAGGAGGTCATGCGGCAACGCTATCGGCCGGGTGCCTTTGCCTTTCGCGACGTCGAGCGCGCGAGATGCGACAGATCAGCGTTCGACGGCCAGCAGATCCCTCAGGTGCCCGTCGACCTCGTCGAGGTAGCTCTGCTCGAAGCCGAACAGCCCGAAGTGGCCGCCGATGGTGTGCAGCATCCGGAGCTCGCTGCCGGGCGTGAGCTCCTGCTCCGGAACACAGTCGCGCGGTGGGAAGAACATGTCCTGCTCGATCGGCATCACGTACGTCGTCGCGGTGATCCGGCCCAGTGCCGCTGCGAGATCGCCGCCGGTGTTGCGGGCCACGTCGCCTCGTTGCCACTTCCAGCCCATCGACAGCAAGGCGTTCGGGTCCATCATGCCGAACAGCAGCCGGGTGAAGTTCTCCTGGAACTCGGCGAACGTGTCCCAGCCCAGCCCCTCGACGACCGGTGGGATGCCCCTCCAGAACTCGGTCTTCCAGAAGTCCGTGGTCAGTCCGAGGACCGCCCAGATGTCGGCGTGTCGATGCAGACCGGCGGTGACCTCGGCCGGCGAGCCGTACTCGCCGCCGTTCCAGCCCGGGTCGGAGGTGATGGCGTCCATCAGCGTCTCGGTGAACAAGAAGTCATGCGGCGTGTTCTGGGCGGTGCCGGCGATCGGTGCTGCGCGAAGCACCTTGTCGGGGAACCGCACGGCCCACTCCCAGGTCTGCTGAGCGCCCATCGAGCCGCCGACCACCAGCGCCAGCTGCTCGATCCCGGAGACCTCCCGCAGCAGCTGCTCCTGCGCCCGCACATCGTCGCCGATCCGCACCTGCGGGAACTTCGACATCGCGATCGACGGGTCGTCGGTGGTATGCGGAGACGTCGACAGCCCGTTGCCGATCTGGTTGACGACGATGATGAAGTACTTCTCCGGATCCAGCGCGCGTCCGGGCCCGATGTAGACCTGCTCCCAGGTCTGGTGGGTTCCGGAGAACCAGGTGGGGATCAGGATGGCGTTGTCCTTGGCCTCGCTCAACGTGCCGAAGGTGGCGACGGCGAGCTGCAGATCGGGGATCACCCCGCCCTCGTCGAGCTCGAACCTACCGATCGAGACGAGCTCGTAAGCACCCTGTACTTCTGGGGTGTAGAAGGGAATGTCCAGCGGCATGCGAATCCTCCTCGATCGGGCCGTGCCGGATTCTCCGGGTCAGGGCACCAGGATCGCGCGTCTCGTTCCCGACCTGCAGAGAGGTCGTCGACGGCGCTCAGGAGGCAGAGACGAACGTCACGACGACGGCGCGGTTCTTGGGGTCCGAGCCCGGTTTGACGATCGGCTTCGAGCTGCCGTAGCCGACCACCTTGACGATGTTCTTCGCCGGTACGTCGAGCTCCTTGAGCAGGGCGGCGACTTCGGTTGCTCGCTGGGTGGAAAGCGTCTTGGCGAAGGAGTTGTCGTCCCCGGAGACGCCCGCGGTGTGTCCCTCCACCGTGATCTTGGTCGTGATGTCGAGATCGCCGATGCATTTCTTCAGCGCAGCCTTGGTGGCCTTCTTGTCGATCAAGGTCGGCTGGTCGGAGACGAACAGAGCCGGCGAGGGAAGGGTGCAGGTGCGGGTCTTGCCCTCGGTCTGGGAGTCGAAGGTGTCGTTGGGATCGGGGACGGCCACCGGCGAGATCGTGCCGCTGCCGGCACCGCTGCCGGTGCCGTCGTAGAAGGTGACCTTCTTCGCGCCCGCGGCTTTCGCCACGCCCTCCCAGACTGCTCGCTGGTAACCGATCTGGAGCTTGGACAGGGCCTTCTGTGCTCCCGTGGTCGGGGTCACGACGAAGACCACCTCGCGACCCTTCAGGTCGGGCAGGTCGCCGGCCTTCTTCAGGCCCTTGACCACCGTGGTTGGCGAGGTGTCGAAGGCGAGCTCGTTGAAGTCGAGCCCTCCGGTGGTGTCGAGCAGCGGGGAGAACACCCAGACCGGCGTACCGGCCGGGGAGTCGACGTCGTCCAGACCGGTCAGGGCCGAGCGCCCATCGACGGTCGCCGCGTTGTCGTTCATGGTGGTGGTCAGCTGTGCGGCGCCCTGGTCGGCAGCCGTGACGAGATCGATCGGGGTGGTGCTGGTCTTGGCGTCGCCGCCGACCTCGACCAGCTCGACGCCGGAGCCCTTCTGACCCAGGGCGGTCCAGCTGGCGGCGACCGGCGCGGGCACCGCGACCTGTGCCTCGTCGGTCGACGTCGCGGTCGCCACGACGGACCCCGCAACCTTCACGGGGGCAGCGGGCGTGCTCGAGGCAGCCGGCTGCTGATCACCACCTCCACAGGCGGCCAGCAGGGCCAGCGGCAGCACCAGCAGGGGGGCGGCAAGGCGTGCTTTGATCCGGTCCATGTCTTCCAGGCAAGCACGGAGACTGTATGCTCTCCAAGTTTCGGCACCGATACGTGTCCGAGGTCATGAGACCTGTACGGCCGCTGGACCGGTCCGCGCGCTCGCGGATCGGAGGAGTCTCCGCCGGCTGCGTACGCCCATCGGGCGGGGGCCAGCCGAGCCGAGGGGGGATCGGAGAAGATGGAGGGGTGACGACACTGCAGATCGGCTACGCGGCGATGCTCGAGCAGTTCCACCCGACGGAGGTGCTGGGGCTGTCGGCCTACGCGGAGAGCCAGGGCTTCTCCGGAGTGATGGCGGCCGACCACTTCCAACCCTGGGTGCCGCAGCAAGGGCAGAGCGCCTTCGTCTGGAACGTGCTGAGCGCCCTGGGCCAGGTGACCACCGGCGACCTCGGCCCTGGCGTGACCACGCCCAGCTTCCGCTGGCACCCGGCGATGGTGGCGCAAGCCTCGGCCACCCTTGCCGCGATGTATCCGGGCCGCCACTGGCTCGGGCTGGGCGCCGGCGAAGCACTCAACGAGCACATGATCGGCGGGTACTGGCCGGAGGGGCCGGAGCGGCTCAACATGATGTTCGAGGCAATCGAGATCATCAAGAAGCTGTTCGCCGGATCCCTCGCGGGAAAGGACGTCAAGCACAGCGGTCAGTACTTCAAGCTCGAGTCGACCCGGCTGTGGACCATGCCGGAGGAGGCTCCGCCGATCTACATCGCCACGGCCGGCCCGGTCACCGCGCGGCGGGCCGGCAAGACCGTCGACGGACTGATCACCGTGGGCGCCCCGCTGGAGAAGATCGACGGGCTGTTCGCGAAGTTCGACCAGGGCGTCCGGGAGTCCGACCGCTCGCCGGAGGAACTCCCCAAGATCCTGCAGCTCCATCTCTCGTGGGCGGCCACCGACGAGGAGGCGCTGACCAACGCCATGGTGGAGTGGCCCAACGGTGGGATGAAGTTTCCCAAGGCCGACATCCGCTCGCCGTTCGAGTTCGAGCAGATGGCGAAGCTCGTGCGCGCGGAGGACTTCGAGGGCCGGATGGTGATCAGCGCCGACCCCGACGAGCACCGGGCATACATCCAGAAGTTCGCCGATCTCGGGTTCGATCGGATCTATCTGCACAACGTCGGGCGGAACCAGCGGGAGTGGATCGAGGCCTTCGCTCGCGAGGTGCTGCCGAAGCTGCACCGCTGATCGGCGGATCGGCTAGCTCACCCGCGCTCGACCCGCTTGAGCTCGGGCTGCCCGTTGCCGATCATCCCGCGCAGGTCGCTGAACAGCCGGCAGACCTCGGCATCCGGCGGGACGACGTCGAAGGACAGGGTCTGGCTCGGCTCGTCGTAGGCGACCCACAGCTCGCGGTCGTAGAGGGCGAGGTCGCGTGGCACGTCGCGGCGTGGGAACGCTTTGCGAAATTCGCTGACGGTCATCCAGTACGTCTCGACGTCCCCGGTGTGGCGCCAGTAATAGTCCATCACCTCGGGATTGGCGAGATCCTCGCGCATGGCGTCGAGGTCGGTGTCCTCGATCAGCACGAGTCGGGTCTTCACCGACATCGTCTTGTCTCGGAGGCCGTTCAGGTAGTGACCTGCGTCGCTGTCGAAGAACCAGCGGAACGTCGTCCGATGGGTGCCTTCGTACGCGTCCGCATGGCTGATCGCCAGCCCGAGCAGCTTCAGATAGGCGGGCACTCCGACGTACGGAATGCTGCGGAAGCTGTCCCAGAGCGACGCCTTGATCAGCGCGGTGAGCGCCTCGTTGTGTCGCGGCGAGGACGACAGCATGGTCAGCGCCTCGTCCTGGTACGTGAGCCGTCGGGTCAGCTGCTCGACGCTGCGCTGGACCTCCGTCAGCGCGCGAACGGACTCGTCGGTCACCTCGGTCTGCGCCTTGAACAGCTCGAACAGCCAGCCGCCCGCGAAACCGACGATGCCGAAGGCGACGTACGACGGCACCTGGCCCAGACTGAACGGGCCGCCGGACCTGGTCAGGAACGCGACCGCGAGATCGAACACGACACCGATCAGCGCACCGACCAGCGCCGACTTCACCAGTCGGCGGTAGCTCAAGTGGTCGGGTCGCACCGGGTCACGATAAGGGGTGCGGAGGGCGGCGCGTGCTCACCGCCGTACGGCGCACGTCACAGATCAGCGGGCCGGACCCAGCTGACGCCCGGAAACCGCCCGAAGTCGTTGTCGTAGGTCAGCACGGTGGCGCCGTAGCGGAGCGCGAGCGCCGCCAGGTGTGCGTCGTTGACGAGATTGCCGCCGCGCCCGGTCGCTCCCAGGAGCTCGCGCAGCCGGTGGACATGCCGGGCATCTGCTTCCGGCACGACGGCTGCGGGTCGGTCCAACCAGAACGCGACGACGTCAAGAGCCTGATCGGGCGACAGGGGGTGCTCGTAGATCGTCGGATGGGTGACCAGGCGGACGAAGGCCAGCAGGCTCACCCACGGGAGCAGAACGGTCTCGTTCCCGGTCAGGGCGTCGTCGAGCGTGGCTCGGGCGGCCCGATGATGCTCGGCGCCTCGATCCACTGCATAGAGCAGCACGTTCGCATCGACGAGCTTCATCGGCCAGGCGGTGTCATCGGCGCAGGGTTCAGAGCGTTCATTTGCCCATCGAGCGCTTGCGTGCCAGCTCATCGTCCTCGAGCTCGGCTGCCAGCGTGACGGCACGATCGAGAGACGTTCGGGCGCTGCCCAGCTCGAACGTCGGAGTACTCGAGGTGGTGCTCGCCTGCTTGCGCGACAGTGCGCTGACGATCGCGGCGTTGACTGCCTCCTTGAACGTCAGGCCACGCTCGCGCATCGCCTGCCGGACGAGCGCCTCCGCCTCCGGTGTGAGAGTCACGGTCGTACGCACAACCCCCAGCCTACCTCGCGACGCATCATTGAATCATCTTGATGATGTAGTGATGTCCCGTCCTGCGGTTGAACGAGCGGGTCGTCTGAACCGTTGAGTAGGCTGAGACGAGCACCACCCAACTGACGCACCCTCGAGGAATACGTAGTGTTCGACACTCTGCAAGACCGTCTGGCGGCAACGTTCAAGAGTCTCCGCGGCAAAGGCCGGATCACCGAGGCCGACATCGACGAGACCGCTCGGGAGATCCGGCGCGCGCTGCTCGAGGCTGACGTCAACCTGGCCGTGGTCAAGGACTTCGTCGCCGCGGTCAAGGAGCGCGCTCGCGGCGTCGAGCTGCACGGGGCGCTCAACCCGGCCCAGCAGATCATCAAGATCGTCGACGACGAGCTCGTCAGCATCCTCGGCGGTGAGACCCGGACGATCCGGTATGCGAAGCGGCCGCCGACCGTCATCATGCTGGCCGGCCTGCAAGGCGCCGGCAAGACAACGCTGGCCGGCAAGCTCGCGGTCTGGCTCAAGGACCAGGGTCACTCACCACTGCTGGTCGCTGCCGACCTGCAGCGACCGAATGCGGTCAACCAGCTCCAGATCGTCGGGCAGCGGGCCGGGGTGCACGTCTTCGCCCCCGAGCCGGGCAATGCCGGCGGCAGCGAGAACGCCCAGACCAAGGGTGACCCGGTGGACGTGGCCCGGAAGTCGATCTGGGAGGCCGAGCGTCGGCTGTACGACGTGGTCATCGTCGACACGGCCGGCCGGTTGGGCGTCGATGCGGAGCTGATGAAGCAGGCGGCGGACATCCGCGATGCGGTGCGTCCGGACGAGGTGCTCTTCGTCGTCGACGCGATGATCGGCCAGGATGCGGTCAACACGGCGAACGCGTTCCTCGACGGGGTCGGGTTCGACGGCGTGGTGCTCACCAAGCTCGACGGTGACGCCCGCGGCGGCGCAGCACTGTCGATCGCCCGGGTCACCGGCAAGCCCATCATGTTCGCGTCCAACGGCGAGTCGCTGAAGGACTTCGACGTCTTCCATCCCGACCGGATGGCCAGCCGGATCCTCGGCATGGGTGACATGCTGACGCTGATCGAGCAGGCCGAGAAGACGTTCGACGCCGAGCAGTCGGCGAAGGCAGCCGCCAAGCTCACCGGCCAGGGCGGCGAGTTCGGACTCGCCGACTTCCTGCAGCAGATGCAGATGGTCCGCAAGATGGGTCCGTTGTCCAAGATCTTCGGGATGCTGCCCGGGATGGGGGATCTGAAGGACCAGATCAACAACATCGACGAGTCCGAGGTCGACCGGATCGAGGCCATCATCCACTCGATGACGCCGACCGAGCGGGACAACCCGAAGATCATCGACGGCTCCCGGCGGGCCCGGATCGCCAAGGGATCGGGCACCGAGGTGAGCGAGGTCAACACCTTGGTGAACCGATTCTTCGACGCGCGCAAGGCGATGACGGCCATGGCCACCGGAAAGATGCCGGGCATGCCGGCGCTGCCCGGAGCCAACCGCAAGCAGCAGCCGAAGAAGCCCAAGAAGAACGCTCGCGGCGTGTCGGGCAACCCGGCGAAGCGGGCGGCCGGGCAAGGTGGCGCGGCCGAGCAGCCTGCGGTCGACCCGGCGGCGGCGTTCGGCCAGCAGATGGATCCGGCCGCACTTCAGGAAGCGATGAAGGACTTCCAGCTGCCCGGCAACCTCAGCAAGATGTTCGATCAGGGCAAGTAGGCGAGGCGATGCAGGATGCCCGGCTGCGTGGTCTGAGCGGATCGACGCGCCGAGGGCCCTCAGGCCCAGGGCGCATGACGGCCCTTCGTCAGGTTCAGGGCGCATGACGGCCCTTCGTCAGGCTCAGGGCGCATGACGGGCTTCCGTCTCAGCGGGCACGTGCTGCCGGACGGGGAGCACCGCGACCTGTGGATCGCCGACGGGGTCATCCACACCGAGCCGGTGACCGGTGCGGAGACCCTGACGACACGGGGGTGGGTGCTGCCGGGTCTGGTCGATGCGCACTGCCATGTCGGTCTCGCCGCCCACGGCGCGGTGCCGGACGACGAGGCGGAGCGGCAGGCGCTGGCCGACCGGGACGCCGGCGCCCTGCTGATCCGTGACGCCGGCAGTCCGGCCGACACCAGGTGGATCGACGACCGCGAAGATCTGCCGAAGATCATCCGGGCCGGTCGGCACATCGCCCGACCGAGACGCTACCTGCGCAACTTCGCCGACGAGGTCGAGCCCGAGGATCTCCTCGCCACGGTCGAGCGACAGGCCGCCCGGGGCGACGGTTGGGTGAAGATCGTCGGTGACTGGATCGACCGGGACGTGGGCGACCTGGCGCCGCTGTGGCCGGCCGACGTGGTGACGGCTGCGATCGCCCGAGCCCACCAGCTGGGGGTCCGGGTCACCGCCCACGTGTTCGGTGAGCAGGCGGCTGCCGAGCTGGTCCGGGCGGGAATCGACGGGATCGAGCACGGCACCGGGCTCGACACCGACACGTTGACGTTGATGGCGCAGCGCCGGGTCGCACTGGTGCCGACGATGATCCAGCTGGACAACTTCGAGGGCTACGCCAGCGCCGGCGAAGCGAAGTTCCCGACGTACGCAAAGCACATGCGGGCGCTCTACGAACGCCGGCTGGACACCTTTCGGGCTGCGTACGAGCTGGGTGTGCCGATCTATGCCGGCACCGACGCCGGTGGGTCGCTGCCGCACGGGCTGATCGGCCGAGAGGTGGCTCGGATGGCCGAGTTCGCCCCGCCCGAGTACGTCCTCGGGGCCGGCTCCTGGCGGGCTCGGGAGTGGCTCGGTCGTCCGGCGCTCGACGAGGGTGCGCCGGCCGATCTGGTCGTGTTCGACGAGGACCCCCGCCAAGACCTCAGCGTGCTGCGCGAGCCTCGGTTGGTGCTGCTGCGCGGTCGCCCCGTGGCCCGCCGGTGACTCGGCTCAGACCAGAGACCCGGCTCAGCCGGCTCAGATCAGCGGGCCCGCTCAGACCAGCGGGCCGTCCCAGCCCGGCAACCCGCACCGGGGCTGCTGTCGCGGCAGCGTTGGTGATGCTGCTGGGGATCCTCCTCGGTGTCCTGCCGACTGCTCCGGCGGAGGCCGCGCCGGCCGTCACCGAGACGGCGCTCGAGGTGTCCACCGTGCCTGAGCCGGACGGCACGCCGGTCCGCCTCGATGTCTCCCTGTTCACCACGGACCCCGGCCAACCGCGCCCGGCGATCGTCCTCGCGCACGGGTTCGGCGGCACCAAGGCCGACAGTCGCGAGCCGGCGCAGACCTTGGCCCATGCCGGCTACGTCGTGATCACGTACACGGCTCGTGGGTTCGGCCGATCCGGCGGCCGGATCCATTTGGACAACCCGGACTACGAGGGGGCCGATACCACGACGCTGGTCGATCTCGCCGCGTCCCGGCCCGAAGTCGCCAAGACCGGCAGCGACGACCCGGTGATCGGGTTCGCCGGGGCATCGTACGGCGGCGCCGCGACGTTCCTGGCCGCGGCGCTGGACCGGCGGGTCGACGCGATCGTGCCGGCATTCACCTACAACAGCCTGACCCAGTCGCTCTTCCCGCAGTACGCGGCTCGATTGTCGGCGACCGACGCCTCATCGAACACCCTGGCCGGCTTCTCGCCGATCGACCAGCCGGGGGTTTTCAAGCAGCGGTGGGCCGCCCTGCTGTTCCGTGGCGGGGCGTCGGGGTCCGACGACACTGGAGACGACGGGCAGACCGGGATCGATGGGCCGGTCTGCGGCCGCTTCGATCCAACCCTTTGTCGGTCCTATCTCCAGGCCGCCGAGACGGGCCGGCCTTCGGCGGCGATGCTGTCGTTGCTCGGTCGCTCCGACCTTGATCCACAGCTTACGAAGATCGCCGCGCCTACCCTGATCATCGCCGGCATCCAGGACACGTTGTTCCCGCTGGACCAGGCCGACGCCAATCTGCGCGGCCTCCCGGACGGCACGACGGCAGCGATGTCGTGGGTCAACGGAGGGCACGACGCCGCCATCTCCTTCGACGACCTGATGCCGCAGCTCCAGGCTTGGTTCGCGACGTACCTGAAGCACGAGCCGGTGCCGGCCGGCTCGGCGGGGAGTCAGGTGGTGGACTCGCCGTTCAGTCTGGTCATCCCACAGACGTCACTGGTCGGCGAGGGCGCTCAGCGGCGCAACCGCCAGACCTGGACCGCGCCCGCGTACCCAGGTGTCGGCGGCGCCCACATGTCCTGGCAGAACCTGCCGATCGCCGGTGATACCCAGCAAATCATCTCTCCGCCGGGTGGGATCCCGGCGTCTTTGACCAGCCTGCCTGGCACCGGCAGCGTGCTGGCGACCGCTTCGAGCTTCGCCGGCTACGCACTCGGCGTGCTACCGAACCAGTCGGCCGCGTTCACCAGCCAGCCACTGACCGAGCCGATGAAAATGGTGGGCAGCGGCCGGGTACGGCTCTCGGTGACCTCGTCGGCCGGCACGGCCACTCTGTTTGCGTCGGTCTGGGACCTCGGTCCGGATGTCGTGTCGAGTGCCTCCCCGGCGGCGGAATCCCCGGACGGTGATCGCGCCAGGCCGGCAACCGCAGTCCTGCCGCAGCTCACCGTCGCGCCGGTCTATCTCGCCGGCCTGACGCCAGGCCGCGCCACCCCGGTCGACGTGGCGCTGCCGGCGGTCTCTCACCAAGTGCCCGTCGGGCATCGACTACAGGTCGTGGTCTCGAGCACCGACCAGGCGTTCGCGGTACCGACCCAGCCCGCGGTGTATCGGATCGCGCTGGCCGGCCCGGCACAGCTCAGCCTGCCGCAGCTCGACGCCACCCAGGCCGGGGCGGGCAGCCTGGACGTCCCGATCCCGCTGGTCATCGCGGTCTCCGCGCTGGTCCTCGCTGGCGCCGGGGCTGCGCTCGCCTTCTGGCTCCGGCAGCGGGCGGCGCATGCGCGGGAAGATCTCCGCGACGTGCCGCTGGTCGTCTCCGACCTGGTGAAGACGTACAAGCAGTTCGGGCGAGGGGGCGGTTTCAAGGCCGTGAACGGGGTCTCGTTCGAGGCCCGTCCGGGGCAGGTCGTCGGGTTGCTGGGCCCCAACGGTGCGGGCAAGACGACCGTGCTGCGGATGATGGTCGGACTGATCCGGCCCGACAGCGGTGAGGTGTACGTCACGGGCGAGCCGGTGCACGCGGGTGCCGACGTGCTCGGCACCGTCGGAGCGTTCATCGAGGGTCCCGGATTCCTGCCGCACCTGACTGGGATGGAGAACCTGCAGGCGTACTGGGCGGCGACCGGGCGGCCCCTGGAGGAGGCGGCAATGGGGGAGGCGCTGGCGATCGCGGGCCTCGACCACGCGATCAACCGGCGCGTCCGCGGCTACAGCCAGGGCATGCGGCAGCGTCTGGGTATCGCCCAGGCGATGCTCGGTCGGCCGGAGCTGCTGCTGCTCGACGAGCCGACCAATGGTCTCGACCCACCACAGATCAAGGCGATGCGAACGGTTTTGCACAACTACGCAGCGACCGGGCGGACCGTGGTGATCTCCAGCCACCTGCTCTCGGAGGTGCAGCAGACCTGTACCGACGTCGTCGTGATGCACAAGGGCAAGGTGATCCTGACCGGCTCGATGGCCGAGCTCACCGCGACCGACGACGTGACCGTTCTGGGGTTGACCTCGCCGGCCGATCGGGCGCGTGCGCGGGAGCTCGTCGACGGGCTGGGGATGGAGACGACCCTCGACGAGGACGGTCTGATCCGAGCCCACGGGCCGGTGCCGCGGCCCGAGCTGGTCGCGGCGCTGGTCGGTGCCGGGATCGGCATCGACTTCGTAGACGGTCACCGTCAGCTCGAGGAGGTGTTCATGACACTCGTCGGCCCCGACGGGATCACCGAACCCGGAGCGAACGCGGATGATTGAACCCGGAGCGAACGCGGATGATTGAACCCGGAGCGAACGCGGATGATTGAACCCGGAGCGAACGCGGATGATTGAACCCGGAGCGAACGCGGATGATTGAACCCCTAGCGAACACGGATGATCGACTCGGAGCGAATGCCGATGACTGAGTCAGGCGTCGACGCACGCCCGATCTCGCACCCCGCACAGCGGCGGCCGAGCACCCGGCGGGCCCTCCCGATCCGAGCCGAGCTGATGCGCCAGCTGAAGCGGCGCCGGACGCAGGGCATCTTCATCGTGCTCCTGCTCCTCCCACTGATCCTGGTGCTGGCCTTCTGGATCGGCGGTGACGACGACGGCACCACCACGGGAGCCGCGACATTCGTCGATCTTGCCCAGCAGAGTGGGGCGAACCTGACGGTGTTCACGCTGTTCGCCTCGACAGGTTTCCTGCTGATCGTCATCGTCGCCCTGTTCGCCGGGGACACCGTGCCGTCCGAAGCGAGCTGGTCGAGCCTGCGCTATCTGCTGGCGGCACCTGTCCGGCGCGAGCGACTGCTCCGTCAGAAGATCATCGTGGCTGCGATGTCGTCGGTGGTCGCGCTGCTCTTCCTGCCCGCCTGGACGCTGGTCGTCGGCGGGATCGCGTACGGCTGGGGGCCGTACGTCGGCCCGACCGGAGAGCAGCTCACCCTCGGCGTCTTCGTCGGCCGGTTGGCGATCATCGTCGGGTACTCACTGATCAGCCTGCTGGTGGTCGGTTCCTTCGCCTTCCTGCTCGGCGTGCTGACGGATGCGCCACTCGCCGCGGTCGGTGGCGCGGTGCTGCTGATGATCTTGTCCGCGATCCTCGATCAGATCCCGGCTCTCGGGAACATCCGGCAGGGTCTGCCCGGACACTATGCGTACGACTGGGCCGACGCCTTGTCGCCGACGATCGACTTCTCCGACATGGCAACCGGTGCGCTCTGGTCGATCGGATATGCCGTGCTGCTCACCGGGGTTGCCTTCTGGCACTTCCTGCGCAAGGACATCACGAGCTGAGCCCGGCGCCCCAGGCCACAAGCCCCAGGTCACAAGCTGAGGACGGTGCGGTTGCCCTGGCGTTTCCCTCCGCGAAAATCCCGCTGGACGGGCTTAGCGTGTAAATGGTGTCCCCCGCAGAAATGGAGTCGTCCGTGTCACCCGTCTTGTCGAGCAAGATCGCCTCGCGTCGAACAGTGCTGAGAGGAGGTGCCGCAGCCCTGACCGCAATGCTCGTCGGCACGGGTCTGGCCGCCTGCGGCAACGACAAGAGCGCCCTGTCGGGCAACCAGACCAACACCAGCGACTACGACCAGATCATCGCGGCGGCGCCGACCGCGGACGCGTCGACCGTGGACGGCAACGCGTGGGCGAAGAAGATCAAGGACCGTGGGCAGCTGCTGACCGGTGGTTCGGACTCCGGTCCGCTGTTCTCGATGAAGGACCCCTCGACCGGCAAGATCACCGGGTTCGACGCCGGGATGGCGCAGATGCTGTCGCACTACATCACCGGCAAGGCCGACGGCCCGATTTCGCTCACCGTGACCACCGTCGACACCCGGGAGACGGTGATCCAGAACGGCACGGTCGACACCGTCATCGCGACGTACTCCATCACGCCGCAGCGGGCCAAGAAGGTCGCCTTTGCCGGGCCGTACTACCGCTCCGGCGACGGGGTGATGGTGAAGGCGGACAACACCGACATCACCGGCGTGAAGGATCTCGACGGCAAGAATGTCGTCACCCAGCAGGGCTCCACCACCGCCGACCGGATCAAGCAGATCGCTCCGAACGCCAAGGTCACGCTGCTGCCCGACGACCCGCAGTGCCTGCAGGCGCTGAAGACCGGCCGTGCGGATGCCTACGTGATCGACGAGTCGATCCTGGTTTCCAACGCCAGCGCGGACAAGAGCCTCAAGGTGGTCGGTGAGCCGTTCTCCAACGACTTCTACGGCATCGGGGTCACCCGGGAGGACCCCGAGGCGAAGGCGTTCGTGAACGCGTGGCTGGCGAAGATCTTCGCCGACGGCAGCTGGGCCAAGATGTGGAAGGCGACCGTCGGGACGGTCGTCACCGGCGATGCCCCGCAGCCGCCAAAGCTCGGTGCGGCGGACGGATCCTGAGCGATGCGCGGGATCTGGCAGCCCCCATGATCGGGGTACTCCTCGACAATCTCGGCGCGCTGTGGCACGGGTTGCTGACCACGCTCGCGCTGACCGCCCTGGCGTTCGCCGGCGCCCTGGTGCTGGGCACGCTGATGGCGGTCTTCCGGGTCAGCCCGATCCTGCCGCTCCGGGTGATCGGCGCCGTCTTCGTCGAGCTGCTGCGCAACGTGCCGCTGCTCAGCCTGCTGATCCTGTTCGCGTACGGCCTGCCTTACCTCGGCATCTCGATGTCGCTCTTCACCACCGCCGTGGTGTGCCTGCTGCTGGTCTCGGCCTCGTTCACCTGCGAGGCCGTTCGGGGCGGGATCAACGCGGTCCCCGTCGGGCAGGCCGAGGCGGCCCGGGCGATCGGCCTGACGTTTGCCCAGTCGCTGGCGACCGTGATCCTGCCGCAGGCCCTGCGAACCATGGTCCAGCCGCTGGTGAACGTGTTCATCGGGGTCGCGCTGGGCTCGTCTCTGGCGGCGGCGATCGCGGTGCCCGAGCTCACCTACACCGCGCAGCAGGTCGGCAACCAGACCGCGGAGTCGATGCTGATGTTCGTCGTCAGTGCGCTCGTCTACATCGCGATCGCCATGCTCGGCGGGGGAGCGGGTTCGGTGCTGGAGCGTCGACTGGCGGTGCAGCGGTGAGCGAGCAGGCAGTGCGCGTCCTGTTCGACGAGCCCGGCCCACGGGGTCGGCGCCGGATCCGGTTGCTGACCGTGCTGATCATCGTGGCGGTCGTCGCGGCACTGGTCTGGGCCTGGACGACACTGTCGGCGACCGGCGAGCTGGCCTGGCCGAAGTGGAAGCCGTTCGTCCAGCAGTGGGCCGTCTGGTTCATGCTCGCCGGTCTCAAGGGGACGCTGATCGTGGCCTTGGTGGCCTCGGTGGTGGCGTTCCCCCTGGGAGCCCTGCTGGCCGTCGGCCGGTCCGGTCGAAACCCGGTGGTGCGCTGGCTCTGCACGGCGTACGTCGAGATCTTCCGCTCGGTCCCCACCCTGCTACTGGTCTACACGTTCTTGTTCGCGCTGCCGGGGATCGGGCTCAACCTCGGCGTCTTCGGCAAGCTGGTCGTCCCGATCACCATGATCAACGCGGCAGTGATCGCCGAGCTGGTCCGGGCCGGCATCAATGCGCTGGACCGCGGCCAGCGAGAGGCTGCGTACGCCGTGGGGATGACCGGTGCCCAGACCATGCGGCTGGTGATCATGCCGCAGGCCATCCGGCTCGTCATCCCGGCGCTGGTCACCCAGCTGGTCGCGATCGTCAAGGACTCCACCCTGGGCTACGTCGTCAGCTACCCGGAGCTGATGAAGCAGGCGAACCTGCTGGCCAACAACACCAAGCTGCTGCTGCAGGCGTTCGTCGTGGTGAGCGCAATCTACGTGGTGATCAATTTCTGCCTGACCCGGCTGGCGATCTGGCTGGAGATCCGATTGCGGCGATCGCCCGGTGCCGGGCGGCGGGGTCAGCAGCGGGCGGAGGAGGAGATCCAGCGTGACCTCCCGTCCGTCGTCGCGCCCCACTGATCGCCCGGGTCGGCGGCTGGGAGAGGCTGGGACTCGTGACCACCGACTTGCCAGATGCCGACGTGCCACGCATCGCCACGCATCGCCCCACGCATCGCCCCACGCATCGCCCTGCTGGGCCTCGGCACGATGGGTGCCGGGATGGCGCGCAACATCCTCGCGGCAGGACTACCACTCAGCGTCTGGAACCGAAGCCCCGACAAGGCGGCTCCGCTTGCAGAGCTTGGTGCCGTCGTCGCGCCGAATCCCGGAGCCGCGGTCGGTGGTGCAGAGCTGGTGGTGACCATGCTGTACGACGCCGACTCGGTGGCCGAGGTGATGACGGCAGCGGAGCCCGGGTTCGCCGCCGGACAGATCTGGGCTCAGATGAGCACGGTGGGCGTGGAGGGGGCCCTGGCGCTAGAGGGGCTGGCCGGACGCCTCGGGGTCGGGTTCGTGGATGCCCCGGTGCTCGGCACGAAGAAGCCAGCCGAGGACGGCACGCTGGTGGTGCTCGCTGCCGGTGAGGTCGCACACCTCGACGCGTGTGTGCCGTTGTTCGACGCCGTCGGCTCGCGGACCATCCGGGTCGGTGAATCGGTCGAGGGCAGCCGCCTCAAGCTCGTCGCGAACGCCTGGGTGCTGGCCGTGCTCGAGGGAGTCGCCGAGTCGCTCACCCTGGCCGAAGGACTCGGGCTCGACCCCGGGATGTTCCTCGAGGCGATCAAGGGTGGCGCGATGGATGCGCCGTACGTCCAGCTCAAGGGAGCCGGGATGATCGCGAAGGAGTTCCCGCCCGCGTTCACCGTCGACGGTGCCGCCAAGGATGCCGCGCTGATCCTGGACGCGGCCGATCGGGCCGGGATTCGGATGGACATCGCCGGGACAGCTCTGCAGCGGCTGCGCCAGTCCTCCGACGCCGGTCATGGGGCCGAGGACATGTCCGCCATCTCGCTGGCCAGCCGCCGGCTCTAGGTCTGCGTACGCCCTCGTACACCGAAGGCCGGTGTGCAGACTCTTGGCCAGGCTGGTCAGTCGGGACCGAGATAGCGCTCGAAGAACGCTTCGATCCGCCGCCACGCGTCAGCGGCAGCCGCTGGTTCCGGGCCGGCATGCATGATCCGGGCGAAGGGGCGGAAGGCGGCGGGTCCGTTGCGATCGTCGTTGAGAAAACTGTGTCCGGCCGAGGGGTAGACCTCGACGTCGTGCGGGATCCCGGCCCGGGTGAGGGCATCCTCCAGCTTCGCCGCGTACGGTCCGACCTGCTTGTCCTTGCCGCCGTACGAACCGACCACCGGGCAGGCGCCGCGCAGCACCTCGTCGACGTCGTCGGGCACCATCCCGTAGTTCACCGAGCTCACGTCGAACCCGCGGGAGGCCAGCACCACCGCGAACCCGCCGCCCATGCAGAACCCGATCACGCCGATTTTGTCGGTGCTGCCAGGCTGCTCGAGGAGCCAGGTCCGACACGATTCGACCACCTCGAAGGGGCGACCCTGGCGGGACTGCAGCGCCTTCACGGCCGCAGCGATGCAGCGCATCCGCAGACCCTCGCCGAGCAGGTCGGGTGCGAGCACGACGTAGCCTGCGGAGGCCAGCCGCACCGCCTGCCGCCGAAGCACGTCGTCGATGCCCCAGGCTTCGTGGATCATCACGACCCCGGGCCAGCGCCCGGGATCGCTGGGTTGGGTCAGCACGGCGGTACGCCCGTCGATGGTGAGGTCCTCGCTGCGGGTCTCCATATCGGCCAAGCTACGACCAGCTGTGACGGTCGATGCTCCGGCGTCGTCTTGGATCGGTAGTCTGACTCGTGTGAGGTGAGGTTCGGATCGCGCCGGCGGAGCATCTGACGTCGGAATGCATCGCCGAGTTCGCGTCCGACGGCAGGCATCTGGCAGAATGGTCTGCTGGTCTGTGAGTTGGTGCCCTCTCACGCCTGCGCCACGGACCTCCTTCGGACAGACCGCGTGAGGACCCACCCGAACCGGCCCGTCCACCCACTACGGACACCAACCGTACGAATACACAGGAGTTACCACACTCGTGGCTGTCAAGATCCGTCTGAAGCGGCTGGGCAAGATCCGCTCGCCGCACTACCGCATTGTCGTCGCCGATTCCCGCACCAAGCGCGATGGCCGCTCGATCGAAGAGATCGGCAAGTACCACCCGAAGAACGACCCGTCCGTCATCGAGGTCGACTCCGAGCGCGCTCAGTACTGGTTGTCCGTCGGCGCCCAGCCGACCGAGGCCGTCGTCGCCTTGTTCAAGCGCACCGGTGACTGGCAGAAGTTCTCCGGCGACACGTCGCCGTCGGGCGTGCTGCCGCAGAAGGAGAAGGCCGACAAGACGGCCGCCTTCAACGTCGCGCTGGCCGAGTCGGGCGACACGCCGAGCTCGTCGGCGATCTCGAGCAAGTCCAGCCGGTCCAGTTCCGAGGGCACCCCGGCCGAGCCTGCCGACGACGCGACCAGCGAGGCCTGAGCATGCTCGCCGACGCCCTGGATCACCTGGTCCGGGGCATCGTCACGCACCCGGACGACGTCGTGGTCCGGGACAAGGACGGGCGCCGTGGCCGGATGCTCGAGGTGCGGGTCAACCCGACCGACATCGGCAAGGTGATCGGTCGTTCGGGCCGGACAGCCAGTGCATTGCGTACGGTGGTCGGCGCCCTGGCCGGTCGGGAACAGGTCCGTGTCGACTTCGTCGACGTCGATCGCCGGCCGCGGGAGAGCTCTCGCGGCGACCGTCGTCGCTGACAACGTGTCGGCGGGCGAGGCGCGCAGCGAGCGCGAGTCGGCAGAACTACCTGGCGCGAGCGTCGGTCAGCGAAGCGCCGGGCTCTCACTTCCGATCGAACGAGCAGCCGTGCCGGATGGCGGCAGCGGGGATGACTCGCGGCTGTGAGTGAGGGAGAAAGTGAGAGTCTTCAGGCGCGCAGCGAGCGCGAGTCGGCAGAACTGACAGAGGTCGTCGTGGGTGTCATCGGCCGAGCCCACGGAATCCGCGGCGAGGTCGTGATCGACGCCCGCACGGACGAACCGGACCGTCGTTTCGCCGTCGGCCAGATCTTGCGAGCCGAAGACACCACCCGGACGTTTCGCGTGGTGTCGTCGCGTCTGCACAGCGGACGATGGCTGCTGGGGTTCGCCGAGCTCGGCGATCGTACGGCCGCCGAGCAGGCGCGCGGGATCCGGCTGGTCACCGACGTCGATCCCGCCGAGCGACCGGCCGACCCCGAGGAGTACTTCGACCGCCAGCTGGTCGGGCTCACTGTGCTGGCGGCCGACGGGTCAGTCGTCGGTCGAGTCGCAGGCGTCCTGCACCACCTCGAGCAGGACCTGCTCGAGGTCCAGGGTGACAACGCTCGCCACCTGATCCCGTTCGTCCAGGCCATCGTTCCCGAGGTGGACCTCGCCGCCGCAACGCTCACGCTCGCGGATGTTCCGGGACTTCTCAGCGAGCAACCCGATGCCTGACCGCGGCCCGGGTGCGCACGGCGCCGGAGCACCTCACCGGAGAGTGGGCGCGAACTGCAACTTCTGGGACTCCGGAGTTGCAGTTTGCGCCCACTTTCGCGGGGTATCAGGACATCGTCCACCCGGGGCCGCCGCCAGAACATGGTGCAGTAGCGTCAGAAGACACCAGTGGTGATCGACGACGATCGCCACCCGACCATCGGGGGACGGTCCGCAACGACGAGGAGCTTCACGCGATGGCGCAGACGGTTTCCAACGAAGAGACGAGTCCGCCGCCCGGCGGCCCAGCTCCGAAGGCCAAATGGGTCTATCCCGGGATGGGGCTGCTGTTCGCCGCCATCGTCGGCTGTTTCACCGCCTGGGGGATCGCCGCCGACCTGACCACACCGATGGTCGCCGGCTTCAAACGGATCTTCGACATGAGCACGTTCCAGGCCAGCCTGGTCCAGCTGGCGTACTTCGGTGCGTACTTCCTGCTGGCGCTGCCGGCCGCGTTCATCAATGAACGGTTCGGCTACAAGGTCGGCCTGCTCACCGGGCTCGCGCTGGCCGCGGCCGGCGCGTTCTTGTTCTACCCGGCCAGCAAGATCATGACCTTCTCGGCATTCCTGGTCGCCCTGTTCGCGATGGCCGCAGGGTGCTCGATCCTGGAGACGTCGGCGAACCCGTACGTGATGTCGCTCGGCCCGGAAGAGACCGCCACCCGACGACTCAACCTCGCCCAGGCCTTCAACCCGGTGGGAACAAACATCGGCGTGCTGCTGGCGACGGCCCTGATCCTGCCGAAGCTGGATGCGCCGGTCGACCTCGCCTCGGCCACTCCACAACAAGTCCACGACATACGTGCTGGTCAGCTGGCTGCGGTGATGGGCCCCTACATCGGGCTCGGGCTGCTGCTCCTCGTGATCTGGATCCTCATCGCCGTGCAGAAGTCGCCGAAGATCGTCGAGGAGTTCCCCGACGCCGGCGATCTCAGCACCGGCGCCATGTTCAAGATCTTGTGGAGCAGCCGGCGCTACCGGTTCGGCGTGATCGCCCAGTTCTTCAACGTGGCCGCGCAGGTCTGCACCTGGACGTACATCATCGCCTACGTCCAGGAGGTCCTCGGCGGCTCGCTCGCCCTCGGTGGTTTCGTCCTCCAGATCAGCCTGATCCTGTTCCTGATCTCGCGGTTCGTGATGACGTACGTGATCGGTCGCGTCCGGCCCACCAAGGCGCTGGCCGCGCTGGCCGTGCTGGCCGTCCTGCTCTGCCTCTACGCGATGATCGCGGCGAACCTCAGCGGAGTAATCGCGCTCGTCGCCGTGTCCTTCTGCCTGTCCCTGATGTTCCCCACGATCTACGGAGTGGCGCTCACCGGGCTCGGGCCGGCGACGAAGTTCGGGGCCGCGGGCCTGGTGATGGCCATCGTCGGCGGCGCCATCATGCCGGTGATCCAGGGCCGGTTGCTCGACGCCACCAGTGCCGCGTTCTCGTTCCTGATCCCGGCGATCTGCTTCTCCGTGGTCGCCTCGTTCGCGTTCTACGACTTGAAGGCGAAGGCAGACGTGCACTTCAGGTCCGCGGCCGAAGAGGAGATGGTCCGATGATCAAGCGTGCGCTCGCCGCCGTCGCGGCGTCGATGTCCCTCGTGGTCGGACTGGCGGCCTGCGGCACCGAGTCCCAGGGCAACACCGAACCGACGGATCAGCTCGAGCTGATCTCGTGGTGGACCTCCGGATCGGAGGCCGAGGCATTGAACGTACTGATCGATGCGTTCAAGGCCAAAGACTCTGGCGTGACCGTGTCCAACGCACCGGTGGTCGGCGGCGGCGGGGCCAACGCCCAGGTCGTGCTGGCCCAGCGCCTACTGGCCGGCGACCCGCCGGACGTCTGGCAGACCTTCCCCTCGGCCGCGCTGCAGAGTTATGAGTCCCAGCGTCAGGTGGCCGACGTCAGCTCGGTGATCACCCAGACAGGGCTGGACAAGGCGCTTCCGCAGACGATCCTCGACGGCCTGACCGTCGACGGCCGGCAGTACGGGGTTCCGACCAGCTCGCACCGCGGCAACGTGTTGTTCTTCAACCTCGGGCTGCTACAGAAGGCGGGCGTCACGCCCCCCGGCGCCGGCTACACCGTCGAGCAGTGGATCTCCGACCTGAAGAAGGTGAAGGACTCCGGTGCCGTGCCGTTGTGTGTCGGGGCGAAGGACTCGTTCACGACGGCGGCGCTGTTCGAGAACATCCTGCTGTCGGTGATCGGCCCGGAGGGCTGGGACCAGATCGTCGCGGACCGCTTCAACTGGAAGGGCTCGCAGGTCAAGGAGGCGCTCGATCTGTTCGGCCAGGCGCTGGATGCCGTCGACCCGGCGGCAGCCGGTCTGTCCTGGGACGAGGCGACCAAGAAGCTCGGTGATGGCGGGTGCGCCTTCGAGACGATGAAC
Source organism: uncultured Actinomycetota bacterium (assembly GCA_963797165.1). GTDB lineage: Bacteria > Actinomycetota > Actinomycetes > Propionibacteriales > Propionibacteriaceae > Microlunatus. Next base: position 1,353,529 of record CAWCOM010000001.1, on the reverse strand, counting down.
GACTCCGCGTTCGGTGAGCTGATCAAGGACGGGTACGTGGACGGCAAGACGTTCCACGAGGTGCCGTTCCCCGGCACCGAGGCGACGTACGTCGCCGTCGTGGACACCTTCGTCCAGGCCCGATCGGCCGCGAACGGCAAGAACGCCGCCGACTTCTTGGCCGTGATTGCCGATCCGACCGTCCAGCTGGCGTTCAGCAAGGCGAAGGGCTCGGTGCCGGTGCGCACCGACGTCGACGTGAGCTCGCTGTCGGCGTACCAGCAGTCGGCCTCGACGGCGCTGCGCAACTCGCGGGTGCTCTGGTCGATCGTGCACGGCTCGGCGATGAGTCCGGCATTCCAGCAGGGCTTCTACGACGCGGTGAATGCGTACGTCCGGACTCGGGACGACGCCGCGTTCAGCCAGACCCTGATCGACGCCGTCGCCGCTGCCCCGCCCCAGCGCTGACCTCTCCTTCCTTCCGTCCCCGAAAACTGGTCACAAACAACAACGACACGCCGATGAGAGTTGTTGTACGTGACCAGTTTTCGGGGACGGGACGGGACGGTAGCGGAAGGACGCCGGCAGGCCGCAGCACCGGTTCGGTGGGGCGGTATGACACCGTATGGCGGTGCGCATCGACGTCGTCTCGATCTTTCCCGACTATCTCCAGCCGCTGCAGCTGTCCCTGGTAGGCAAGGCGATCGAGTCGGGGCTTGTTCAGCTGGCGGTGCATGATCTGAGGGAGTGGACCCACGACCGGCACCGCACGGTCGACGACACGCCGTACGGCGGCGGCGCCGGCATGGTGATGAGGCCCGAGCCGTGGGGGGAGGCCTTGGATGATGTTCTCGAGCACGACTCCCGGCTGTTGATCATGTCCCCGTCCGGCCGGCGGTTCGACCAGCGGCTCGCCGACGAGCTGGCGGGCGAGCGCCATCTCGTTTTCGCCTGCGGGAGGTACGAGGGGATCGACGCCCGGGTGGCGACGTACGCCAGCAGCCGGACCCGGGTGGACGAGGTCAGCATCGGCGACTACGTCCTGAACGGGGGAGAGGTCGCCGCGCTGGCGATCATCGAGGCGGTCGTCCGGCTGCTTCCCGGGGTGATCGGCAATCCCGAGTCGCTGGCGGAGGAGTCGCACTCGGCCGCCCATGACCGGCTGCTGGAGTACCCGGTCTACACCAAGCCGCCGACCTGGCGCGGTCTCGACGTGCCGGAGGTCTTGTTCTCCGGGCACCACGCCCAGATCGCAGCCTGGCGTCGAGACCGAGCTGTCGAGCTGACGCGGGACCGCCGTCCGGACCTGCTCCCGCCGGACCTGCCGGCCGGGTCATCACCGGTGGAGGGGCCGATCACCATTGCCAGGGCGACCGCTGCCGATGCCGGCGAGCTGCTCACCCTGCAGCGGGCCGCGTACGTCCCCGAGGGTCGGATGCACGACTCGTTCGACTTCCCACCGCTCACCGACGACCTGGCCAGGACCGAGCAGATCATCGCGACCAGCACCTGCCTCGTCGCCCGGCGGGCAGGCAGACTGGTCGGGTCGGTGTTCGGGGTGCTCCAGGACGACGCGGCCTGGTTCATCGGCCGGCTGATGGTCGTGCCTGATCTCCAGGGCAAGGGGCTCGGCCGGCGGCTGCTCGACGAGATCGAGGCCGCCGCGCCCGCCGAAGCTACCTCCTCGGTACTCGTGACAGGCGCGAACAGCACCTTCAACCAGGCCTTCTACACCCGACGCGGCTATCGCATCACCGCGCACGAGGTCCGCGGCTCGGTGCCGATCGTGGTGATGGAACGTGATCGAGGGACAGCGCCAAAACAAAGTTAGCGTTGCTATGGATTCGGACTGGGTATGGCGTTAACGTCGTGAGAAACACGGCCGTCCAGCGACGACGCCTTGCCGGCGCCGCCGGGAAAGCGAGTTCGCCATGCCCGGATCTGCCAGTCCTTCCTCGACCCGTGAGCGCTCCCCGCGCGAGCCGTTGACCCACGACCAGCGCAACTCCTTCGTCGCTGCGTTCCTCGGCTGGACGATGGATGCGTTCGACTACTTCATCGTCGTGCTGGTGTACGCCGACATCGCGAAGGAGTTCGGCGTCCCGCTGACCCAGATGGCGTTCATCACCACGGTGACCTTGCTGATGCGACCGGTCGGTGCACTGATCTTCGGCGTCTGGGCCGACCGGGTCGGGCGGCGGATCCCGCTCATCGTCGACGTCTGCTTCTACAGCCTGGTCGGCTTCCTGTGTGCCTTTGCGCCGAACTTCACGGTGCTGCTGATCCTCCGTCTGCTGTACGGGATCGGCATGGGCGGGGAGTGGGGGCTCGGCGCGGCACTGGCGATGGAGAAGATCCCGACCAAGCGGCGGGGGTTCTTCTCCGGGCTGCTGCAGGAGGGTTACTCGTTCGGCTACCTGCTGGCCGCGGTCGTCTACCTGATCCTGCACGAGGCGTTCGGCCTGGGTTGGCGCTGGCTGTTCGCGTTCTCGATCCTGCCCGCACTGCTCACCTTGATCATCCGCAGCCGGGTCCAGGAGTCCGAGGTCTGGGAGAAGGCGAAGGCTCGCAAGATCTCCACCCAGACCTCGGCGGCGAAGGTGTTCGCCAATCCAGCCATCGTGCGCCGGTTCATCTTCTTGATCTTGTTGATGACGGCGTTCAACTGGATGAGCCACGGCACGCAGGACGTGTACCCGACGTTCTTGAAGGAGACCGACAACGGCGGCGCGGGTCTCGCCGCCTCCACCGCGCTGATCATCGCGATCATCTACAACATCGGCGCCATCATCGGCGGACTGGTCTTCGGTACGCTCTCGGAGCGGTTCGGCCGGCGGCGGATCATCGTGTTCTGTGCCGTGCTCGGCTTGCCGATCGTGCCGATCTTCGCCTTCTCACACACTGCCGGCATGCTCGCCCTCGGGTCGTTCCTGATGCAGCTGATGGTGCAGGGCGCCTGGGGCGTCATCCCAGCCCACCTGACCGAGTTGTCGCCGGACGAGATACGCGGCTTCTACCCGGGCGTGACGTACCAGCTCGGGAACTGCCTCGCAGCCTTCAACCTGCCCATTCAGGAGGCGCTGGCGCAGTCGCACGGCTACCCGTTCGCGCTGGCGGTGACGATCGTCCCGGTGCTGATCGCGGTCGCCCTGCTGACCGCCTTCGGCCCGGAGGCGAGAGGGGTGCGCTTCGGGTCCGACGAGAGCTCCGGCCTGGTCGGCGCCGGTTCCAAGGCCACGCCCGGCTGAGTGCCGCCGCGGGCACGTCGCCGGTCATCCGGTCCAGCCAGCGCCCTCGCAGAGATGTGATCAGCCCAGCACGGGCAGCCGAGCGGCGATGGACTCCAACTCGGCGGGGACAGCCGATCGACCGCTTCCGATGAGGGTCGCGTCGGCATCGGTGCACGACGACGGCAGGGTCTCACCGAGCAGCGCCTCGATCGTGGCGCGCGCCAGGCTGAGAGCGTCCGGCGGCGCCGGCTCGTCGGACAGCAGATCGAGGTGGTGGACGACGTTCTCGACCGCCCACACCGCCAGGTAGTCACCTGCGGTGAACACCTGACCTTGCCACAGGAAGTGTGCCTCCGGCAGTCCGGCGATACCGCGAACCAGTGCCGCGCCGACATCCGCCAAGTGCTCGACGGCGGAGGCGGGGCGGGCGTACAGACCGGTCCGGCGTCGCTGAGACATCAGACTCGTCACCGGATCCTCGGAGCCGAACGCGGCCGCGAAGGCCGACCAGTAGCTGGCGGCGTCGACGGTGGGCTGCGCGTCGACCACCGAGACCATCCCGCCGAGCATCTCCTGCCAGCCCGCCAACACATGGACGACCACGTCCAGTCGAGTCCAGCCGACACAGCGCGACGCGCCGAGCAGCTCGTACTCGGAGAAGGCGTCGACCGCTCGTCCGAACGCGCCGACCGATTCCGAGCACGCGCTGCGACCGGCGACGAGGTCCACTGCCAAGTCCATGCCCGCAACGTTATCGTCGCGGGAACCTTGCTCCCTTCAGACATCCTTGCGCCCTGTACACAGGGCGCAAGGATGTCTACAAGGAGCAGAGTCGAGCTGGGTGCCTCCAGACCGGTCAGCTGGTGACCGGTCCGAGGAGGTCGAGCAGGTCAGTCGCGCTGACCGGCTTCTTCCTCCGCCTCGAGCTCCTCTTCCGCCTCGAGCTCGGCCTCGAACTCGAGCTCGGCCGCGATCTCGGCGACGGCGACCTCGATCACGAAGTCGAGCGCCTCGCTGAGCTTTCCGGCGGCCGACACGACCCTTGCGGTCCCGATGATCGGGGCCACCGCCACCAGGAGTCCCTGGACGTCCTCGACGGTGACGCCGACGTCGGTGGCCGAGCCGACGTTCAGCACATAGGAGGCGGCCGGCGCATCGACCGCGACGAGCGCGGCGATCCGGGCCAGCACGTGCTCGCGGGCGGGGAGGGTGCCGTGTACCAGAGAAACTGCGGTGATGTCGGCGAGTGCGTTCAGGACGGGCTGGTCTTCGGCCACGATGCCACCTTCTTCTAGATTGATCGGGTCTTGTGGGCGGCACAGCGCCGCGCCACGAGTGCGGATCATGCCAGTAGGCCCGCACGAGTCGGGTAGCGGGTCGCGGGAACGAGCCTCAGCGTGATCGCTCATCGGCGGGCACGCCCGGAGGCCGCTGATCCTGCCGGCGGTCACCTCTCGCGCCGACTGTCACCTCGTACGTTCAGACCGGGACAAGAACCAGCAGTCTGCCGACCACCTCGCCGGCATCCAGCAGCCGACCCATCCGATCCGACTGGCGCTCGGCCGTCTGCCAGCGCGGATCTTGCCCATGGCGGCTGGCGAGCTCGGCCTCGACCGCGGTCGCAGCCTCCTGCCAGGTCGGCGAGCTGGCAGCGAAGTCGTCGGACCGTCCGCTCGTGTCGACGCGCAGAGACGCCCGGCCGAGGAGGTCCGCGAGAGCCTCCTCGGTCGGGAATCTGTTGCCGTCGGGCGGATCGTGGCTCAGCGTCCCAGGATGCGATGCCGCATAGACGAGCAGGCCGAACCGTGCGCCCGGCCGGAGCACCCGGCGGACCTCGGCGAGGTACGCCGGCTGATCACGAACGGTGCAGAGCACGCCCAGGCTCCACCCGACGCCGGTCGACCCCGTCGCGATGGGCAGCGACGTGTCGGCCCGGATCGTCGGCAGACCGAAAAGCGAACGGGCTGCGCGGCAGGCTCCAGCCTCGGGGTCGGTCAGCACGGGAACGACACCGGCTTCGCGGGCGGCGAACGCGGCCGGGCCGCCGACACCGGCCCCGCAGTCCAGGAACGTCCGGCCCGCCGCGGCGTCCAGCCGGTCGAGAAACCAGTGCAGCACGCCGGGACTGCCGCTGCCGCGGCAACCGGCCGGGATGGCGTACGTCGGCCCGAGATCCGCGGCCACCTCCGCCGTCCACTCCGCAACCGTGTCGAACTCTGCGGACATCGAGTCGGCCGGCTGGCTCATCGTGGACTACCCATCGCAACCCGGATGCGTCGGCCCGTCTCGGCCTGGATCTCCGCCGCGACCTGCACACCACCGGCCGATGCGAGTCCGGACAGGTTCACCCCGGCGATCCCGTCGACGGCGAGCAGCTCGAGCGCCTCACCGACCGCCGAGGCGATCCCGGCCTCGACCGGGTCGTCCGCCGTGAGCACGGTCTCGACCCGGGAGGGCGCGATCTCCAGTCCCGGCAGGGCAGTCAGTACGGCGGCCGAGCGTTCGTCGGTGAAGACCGCCACCGATGCGACGACCGGCATGGTCAGCCCGGCCGATCGGGCGGCCCGGAGGAAGTCGACGACCTGAGGAGTGGTCGGCACATGGTTGAGCACCGCGACGGCGGCGCCGGCAAGCTGCTTGTGGACGAGGCGTCGGGGGCGCAGCCGAAGCGGTCGCGCGGTGGGGGTCTCGGCGACGGCAACCGGGAGGCCGAGCGAGGCCGCGAGGACTGCCAGCCTGGTGCCGTCGAGGTCGAACGCCTGGGTGACGTCCGGGCGGACGTCGAACGCCCGGCCGTCCCCGGTGACACACAACACCGTCGCCAAACGGTCCAGGGCGAGAGCTCGGAGCTCCTGCTCGAGCGCGATCCGGTTCCGGTCCCGGCAGGCCAGCGTGACCCACGGGGTCGCCCCGGCGTCGGCGATCAGCCGGGCGAGCGTGCTGGGCGGGTAGTCGGGTCGGTCCTGGTGGTCGCCGACCAGCAACGCGTCACAGCTCGGCGTGAGCAGTCGTGCGGTCGATCGCAGCGTGGCCGCGTCTGCGGGCGGCGTACTGAGATCGGTCAGCACGAGGGGCACCCGGACGGGCTGCGACCCCGGGAGCCGGCCGGCAGCTGGACTCTCGGGGAGAGCGTCCAGCTCGGCAAAGACGCACGGTGCTGCGACCATCTCGCAGCCGTCGTCGGGTCGGACCCCGCCGCAGGGCCCGTACACCATCCGTTTGGGACACCCGGCCAGTGACCGTTCGGCGAGGGACTGCACGATCCACAGCCTGCCAGGTCACGACTGCCTCCCGGGATCCAGCGTGACGCGATCGGCCGGCTCGGCAGGCGCGCGAGGATCAGCACAAGACAGGCGGCCTGCGGTCGGCATCCTCGAATCAGGACCGGATCCGTGCGTATCCTCCGTCTCGTGGCTGAGGTCGAGATCCGAAGCGTCGGCGCGGAGCAGCTCGGTCTTGTTCGGCAACTGTTCGAAACGGAGCGGGCCACGCGCCATTGCTGGTGCATGGCGTTCTGTTCGACCAACCTGCAGTTCGCCATGGGCTGGTACGGCGGCGGTAATCGTCGTCGCTTCGAAGAGCTGGCTGTCACCGGCCATCTCCCGATGGGGATCGTGGCCTCTGTCGACAGCCAGCCCGTCGGATGGTGCGCCTGCGGTCCGCGCCTGCGCTACCTCGCCGCCATCGGCGGGCGTAGTGAGCTGCTGGCGCAGCTATCCCGGAACGAGGACGCCGACGTCTGGCTGATTGCCTGCATCTTCGTCGCACGCGATCGCCGCAGCGCAGGCTTGGTCCTGCCCCTGCTGCGAGGCGCGATCGACCTTGCCCGGCGAAACGGTGCCTCGGCCGTCGAGGGATGGCCGCTGGCCGCGGGTGCCCGGCAGGCGGATGCACGCCAGGCGGGTGTCCTGCACGTGGGCCGAGAGGGCGTCTTCGCTCGTCTGGGTTTCCGGTGCGTCCAGCGGCCGAGCAGCCAACGAGTTCTCATGCGACTCGACCTCGCGGGAACGAGCGCGTCGTAACCGGATGCCCGACGGAGCGGACCGCGTCGCGCAGGCAGACTGTGAGACATGACTCAGCAACGGGTTCTGGTGACGGGCGGGTCCGGCTTCATCGCCGGGCACGTCATTCTTCAGCTTCTCGAGCAGGACCACCTCGTGCGTACGACCGTCCGCTCGCTGGGGCGGGAGGCTGCGGTGCGAGCGGTGCTCGACGATGCCGGAATGGTCAATGCCGACGCACTGACCTTCGTCGCGGCGGATCTGATGAGCGATGCGGGTTGGGCCGATGCTGTTGCCGATGTCGACGTCGTGCTCCACGTGGCGTCGCCGGTCAGGCCGGGCCACGTGCAGAACGAGGACGACCTGATCATCCCGGCGCGTGAAGGTGCCTTGCGTGTACTCCGCGCCGCCCGTGGTGCCGGTGTCAAGCGGGTCGTTCTCACCTCGGCCTTCCATGCGGTCAGCTGGGGCCACCCGCACACCGATCACACCTTCACCGAGGAGGACTGGACGGTCCTCGATGGGCCGGGCGTCGATGCGTACGGCAAGAGCAAGACCCTGGCCGAGCGTGCCGCGTGGGACTTCATGGCTTCCGAGGGCGGTTCGATGGAGCTGGCGACGGTGCTGCCCGTCGCCGTCATGGGCCCAGTGATGGGCGACGACGTCACCGGGTCCAACCACATCATCCAGGTCATGCTCGACGGCGGAATGCCCGGCTTTCCCCACCTGTCCATCCCGATCGTCGATGTGCGCGACGTCGCGGCCGCACACCTTCTGGCCATGACGCGTCCGGATGCCGCGGGTGAACGATTCTTGCTGTCGAGTGGACCGCCGATCGCGTTGAAGGACATCGGGGCCACCCTCAAGGCGAACCTCGGCGATGCGGCACGGCGCGTCCCGACTCGCTCCATCCCGAACATCGTCGTGCGCATCGCATCCGTGTTCTCCACGGAGTTCCGTTCCACCGTTCCCGACCTCGACTACGTCAAGAAGATCTCCAACGACAAGGCCCGCCGCCTCCTGGGCTGGACCCCCCGGGAACCTGAGGAGGCCATCGTCGCCGCAGCGGAGAGCATGGTCCGCAAGAACCTGGTGAACAAGTGAGCGAGGTGCGGCACAGCCGACCTCGCGATCAGTTGGGGGAGGTCGATGAATTCGTGCGGTGGGCCGGGTCAGCACCGGCATGACCGATACGAATGACGGCCTGGGCCAGGTCGTGGTGAACAGGGCGATGTCGCTGGACGGGTTCATCGCCGGTCCCGACAACGCGATGGACTGGGTCTTGGAGTACCTGAGAGCAGATTCGTTCCCCGACGTGATGGCGGCCACCGGCGCCATGCTGGTCGGCCGCGGGACGCACGAGGTCGGCAAGCGGATGCCCAAGCAGGACACGGACTACGACGGGGGTCAGGTCTTCGTCCTCACGCACCGACCGCCGGAGGAGCCGGAGCGCGGCATCACCTTCCTCAGCTGCGATCTCGCGGAGGCCGTGACCACGGCGCGCGCCGCCGCGGGCGGGAAGAACCTGGAGATTCTCGGTGCCGACCTTGCCAGTCAGTGCCTGCGTCGAGGGCTCGTCGACGAGGTCTTGGTCTACGTCTTGCCGGTGCTGCTCGGCGACGGCGTGCGCTTCTCGACCTCGGGCCTCGGCAGGATCGATCTGGAACCCTTCAGCAACACCCAGTCCGGCCCGGTCACGATGCTCCGCTTCCGAGTCCGCAAGTAGGTTCCGCGGTCCTAGCGGCGCACCGTGAATCGAAGGTGCAGCACCCGGACACCCTGGATCACGACGTCAGGATCCTCGAGCAGCTGCTGGCCGCCGACGTCGCCGAAGTATGGCTTGCCCGTGCCGAAGACCACGGGCACCACGTCCATCGCGACCTCGTCGACGAGACCGAGCGCGAGTGCCTGGCCGCCGACGTTGCCGGCACAGATGGCTACCACACCGTCGCCGGCGCGACGCCTCGCCTCCGCCACGGCTGCGGCGACGTCGTCGAAGAACGGTACGTCGGCCTCGGGGTGCCAACCCGTCGGCTTGGGTCGGTGGGACACGACGAGGAGGTGCTCTCCGGCGGGCGGCTGGGCCTCCCAACCGTTGGTCAGGTCGAACAGGTGCCGTCCCTGGATCGTGGCTCGGATGCTGCCCCAGAACCGCCGGACGTAGGACAGCGAGGTCGACGAGACGCGGAACGGGGCATGCTGCTCCTCCAGGGCGTCGTCGACGATCGGCTGGTCGCCGTTGAAGTACCACTCGAACAACGGGCCGACCTCGTCGTTCTCGTCGGCGATATAGCCATCGAGCGAGGCCACGGCGTGCATCACCACAGTGCTCATCTGCTGCTCCTCGCACTCGGGGTCCGTCAGCACTTCACATCAACAGACAACTGGGCGGGCGGATTCTCATCGCCTCACTGTGGCTGGGGTCAGGGTCGGATCCGCCGCAGCCGGCGGCGGTCGACGGCGAGCAGCACCGTCCCGGCGGGACGGATGACCAAGGCCGTGGCGAGCGTGGCGTTCACGTCCGAACCGGTCGCCGGCAACGTCTGAGTCGGTGCGGACGAGGTGGTCGGCGGCAAGGTCTTAGTCGGTGCGGATGGGGTCCGGACCACCGGCTTCCCGGATCCGGAGCTCACGGTGCCCGACCTGCCGGACTGGCTCACGGTGGCGAAGCAGGGCGCCGGCGTCTGGCGGTTCAGCGGCAACCCGACAGAGCCCAGCGCGCCGGTCACCCTCCGGCTCACGGCGAGCAACGGCATCAGGCCCGACGCGGTTCGTGACAACTCGGTCGGCGCCTATCTGGATCCGCCGACGATCACCAGTCCCGCACGTGCCGTGTTCACCGTCGGCGTTCCGCGCGAGTTCACCATCACGACCCGCGGCTTCCCGATCTCGCTGATCAGGGTCGACGCCGGCAACCTGCCCGACGGGCTCACGTTCGCCGACAACCACGACGACACCGCGACTGGTGTCCTCGGCGGCGGAGTTCACGAGCGGATCGACAGCGAGCTTTACCGAGGAGGTCGCCGGCAGCTTCCCGATCACGACGAACGGATTCCCGAAGCCGTCGATAGCTCTCGTGACGAGCCGACGACGGGGCCGTCACAGCTGAGTCGATCGCGGGACGGCTCGAGGTCGGCCACCGTCTCGTCGGCAGTGCGGCTTGGGTTCGCGGCCCACTCTTGGCCCGCGTGGTCTGATCAGTCGGCCGCTGGTTGCTCGGCCTATCCCTGCTGCAGGACTCGGATGGCGTTGCCGAAAGGGTCCCGGAGGCCCATGTCGGTGCCGTAGAAGTGCTCGGTGGGTTCTTGGGTGAAGTCGGTGACGCCGCGCTGACGGAGCGTGTCGTAGAGGGCGTGGACGTCGTCGGCGATGAAGACGAGACCGCCCAGGGCGCCCTTGGCGACCAGTTCGCGGAGTCGCTCGGCCGTCGCGTTGTCGTGGAGCGGAGGACCGGGCTGCTCGAGCGAGATCTCGGTCAGCTGATCGCCGGGAACGCGCACCGTGAGCCAGCGGTAGTCACCCTGCTGGACATCATTGCCCTTCTCGAGGCCGAGCTTGTCCACATAGAAGTCGAGCGCTTCCTCTTTGTCGAGGACATAGATCGACGTGACACTCAGCCTGCTGATCATGGTTTCTCCCGCTCTCGGTGCCAGTGCGACTTCCACCGATCCTAGGGAGCGCGCCATCGAAGCGCCTTCTTCAAAACTGCTCTTTCGGAGCCGCCCGTTCCGCAGCAGCCCGGGGTCGCAGGGCAGTGAGCTGAACACAGTGCGGTGCCACGACCGGGCCGTGCCCCTGCCGATAGGCGCTCGGCGTCTCACCGACGATCCTCCGGAAGGTTCGGCTGAACGTTCCCAGGCTGGTGAAGCCGACATCGAAGCACACATCGGTAACGGTGCGGTCGGTTTCGCGCAGCAGGAACATCGAGCGCTCGACCCGCCGTCGCTGCAGGTAACGATGCGGGGTCTCGCCGAAGACGGCGCGAAAGCAGCGGCTGAAGTACGCCGGTGAGATGTGGGCCACCGCGGCGACAGCGCGCACGTCGAGCGGATCCGGGTAGGCGCGGTCCATCAGATCCCGGGCGCGCAGTAGGCGCCGATTCAGATCCTCGACTTCTCGGCTCACCCTGCCAACGCTAGGACACAGATCCCGTGACAGCGCCGTGTGCGCGTGATGTCAGCCCGTGATGTCACGATGATGTCATGAACGTGATCGAAGCAACCGGACTGAAGAAGCGGTTCGGCACCACCCAAGCACTCGACGGGGTCGACCTGGCCGCGCGTCAAGGCAGCGTCCTCGGCGTGCTGGGCCCCAATGGCGCAGGCAAGACGACCGCCGTACGCGTGCTCGCCACCTTGCTGCAGCCCGACGCGGGCACCGCCCGGATCGGCGGCTACGACGTCGTCAAGGAGCCCCAGAAGGTCCGCAACACCGTCGGCCTCACCGGCCAGTACGCCTCGGTCGACGAAGACCTCACCGGCACCCAGAACCTCGTGATGATCGGCCAGCTGCTCAACCTGAGCACCCGACAGGCGAAGACCCGGGCCGCCGAGCTGCTCGCCTGGTTCGACCTGACCGCCGCGGCCGGCAAGATGGCCAAGACCTACTCCGGCGGCATGCGCCGCCGACTCGACCTGGCCGCCAGCCTCGTCGGCCGACCTGCGGTGATCTTCCTCGACGAGCCGACCACCGGGCTGGATCCGGCCAAGCGCGAGGACATGTGGGAGGTCATCCGCAACCTCGTCACGGAAGGTTCGACCGTGCTTCTCACCACGCAGTACCTCGACGAAGCCGATGCCCTCGCCGACGAGATCAGCGTGATCGACCGCGGAAGGGTGATCGCCCACGACACGCCCGAAGGCCTCAAGCGCGTCGTCGGCGGGCAGCGGATCGCCGTCCGGCCGACCGACGCCGGCCGGTTGGACGACGTCGCGCGGATCCTTGCCGAGATCGGCTCGGGCGTGCCCGAGACGTCCGGCCGCAACGAGCTCTCCGTGCCGGTGCCCGGCGAGGAGAGCCTGCCCCGTGCGGTCGCTCGCCTGACCGAAGAACACATCGGCGTCACCGAGCTGTCGCTGCACCTGCCGAGCCTGGACGAGGTCTTCCTCACCCTGACCGGCCGTCGAGCCGGCGACGACGACGTCGTCGACGCCGGCCAGGCCGGCCAGGCCGGCACGTCTCAGGCCCGCACGTCTCAGGCCGGCACGGCTCAGGCCGGCACGGCTCCGACCAGCACCGGCACCAACACAGAAGGGAAGGCGGCATGAGCGCCACCCACACGATCTCCCGCCGGGTCGACTCCCGGCCGTCCCCCTCCCCGGCACTGGTTCCGGAGGGACCGGCCGCCGGCAGCTTCATCGGCTATCTCCGCCATGTCGTCGTCGTCGCCAAGCGCAGCCTGATCAAGACCTGGCGTACGCCCGAGGCGCTGATCGATGTCACCGTCCAGCCGATCATCTTCCTGGCCATGTTCACCTACATCTTCGGCGGAGCGATCGCCCCGAACGGTTCGCAGCAGCAGTACCTGCAATTCCTACTGCCGGGCATCCTCGGCCAGACCATCGCCATGGCCGGCATCGCGCTCGGCACGAATCTCAACACCGACATCGAGAAGGGGATCTTCGACCGGTTCCGCTCGCTGCCGATCGGCCGTTCCGTGCCGCTCGTCGGTGCAGTGGTGGCCGATGTCGCGCGCTACATCACGCTGTGCGTCGTGACGCTGGGAGCCGGCTACCTGATGGGTTTCCGGATCGGGACGAACTGGGGCCTGACCCTGGCCGCCATGGCTTTGTGCATTGCGTTCGCGCTGTGCTTCTGCTGGATCTCGGTGTTCGTCGGCATGGTCGCCCGGACATCCGGCTCGGTCCAGGCGATCGGCTTCCTGATCGTGCTGCCGCTGAGCTTCGGCAGCAACACGTTCGTGCCGACCAACACGATGCCGGGTTGGCTTCAGGCATTCGTCAACGTCAACCCGATCTCGCACCTGGTCTCGACCGTCCGGGCGCTGATGCTCGGCGGATCGTACGGCAACAACCTCGTCTGGACGCTCGGCTGGATGGCGGTCCTGCTGGTCGTCTTCGTACCGCTCGCCCTGTGGGGTTACCGCAAGCGGGCCTGATACCCAGCTGGTAGCTGAGGAGCCATCAACTGAAATCGAAACACAGCTCAGAGGTACTGCTCCGGGTCGAGGCGCTGCTGCGCCTCGGCCCGGTCCAGGTTCCGGCCTCGGCCGTAGCAGGGCTCGAAACCTGTCCTGAGCTCGGTCCGCAGCACATCGGTGGTCGTCGCCACCGCACGGTCGGTCCAGTCGTCCGCGCCGCGCACCGAGGCCGCCGCGCCGAGCGTCACCGCAGCGTCCTCGAACCGACCGCGAGCGGTCAACCAGCCGGCAACCGCCGTACCAACGGCGGCGATGATCGGCTGGTCATGGGTCTCCAGCGCCGACGGGTACGCAGTCATCAGGTCGGCGGTGGCCTGCTCGAGATCCCCGGCGAGAGCCGCGATCAACCCGGTTGCCGCCAGGATGACGCCGCGGAGGTGTCCGAGCAGCGCCGCCGACGCGTCTCGACGAGCGAGGTCGGCGCGGACCTGATCGGCGAGCGTACGGGCCCGTTCGTGGTGGCCGGTGTGCCACTCGATCATCACGATCGCCGCCATCCCGAACAGGGCGCGCTCGGCGTCCAGGCCGGCGCCCGGGGTCAGCTCCAGCGCCGCCAGCTCTGCCCGAGCCGCGTCGAACTCCCCGCGACGGATCAGCAGATCGGCGAGCCGAATGTGGAGGTACATGTCGTCCTCGGCCGACACCATCTCCCGGACATAGCGGCGGGCTGCGGTGAAGTCTGCGATGGCGTCGTCGAGGCGGCCGTCCAGCGTTGCGAGCTGCGCCCGCGCGATCAGCGTCGTCGACAGCCCCCAGCGATCCCCGATCTCGACGAAGTCGTCGTAGGCCAGCTGCAGCGCGGACCGCATCGCCTCGAGCTCGCCGGCGTTCTCGTGGAGATTGGCCAGGCTCGCCTGGATGGCCGCCCGCAGCCAGCGGTCCGGCGAGGCCGCCGCCTTGGCGAGCAGCTGATCGGCGACATCGGTCCGTTCCGCGAACGAGGCGACCATGCAGCGGAGCACCTCCAGCCCGGGGAACGGCGGATCGGGGGCTGCGGCGAGCTCCTCGCTGACTCGGGCAAGCCGAGTGCGCATGGCATCCCAGGAGATCCGCTTCGCCTCCGCGCCCTCTCCGCCGTCCGTCACGTCCGCCATCACCAGGGCGGCCCGCGCATAGGCCAACTCGGGCAGGTCCGCGTCGGCGTTCACGTCCAGGATCAGCCCGGCCCAGGTGGCCATCTCGGTGTTGTTGTCCAGCACCGACCAGTACCAGGCCAGCGCCAGCATCATCGTCAGCGCCTGCTCGCCGCGGCCGGAGTCGGCGAGGTAGCGCAGGGCTGCTGCGACGTTGTCGCGGTCCGCGTCGAGCCGGGCGAGTGCGGCGAGTTGGCCGCGACTTCGCAGCACCGGTTCGCACTCGACGACAACGCGGGCGTAGTGCTCGGCGTGTGCCAGTCGCGCCGCGGCCAGCTCGTCCCGTTCGGCCAGCCGCTCGATGCCGTACTCACGGATCGTCTCGAGCATCCGGAACCGCACCTCGGCCAGGGCCGGGAAGCGCGAGACCTCGGTCTGCAGCAGTGACTTGTCCACCAGCGAAGCGAGCAGCGGCTCGATCTCGCCCGACGGGAGCCGGGGATCGGCACAGATCGCCGTGGCGCTCGCGGCATCCGCGCCCGCGGGAAAGACGGCCAGTCGTTCGGCCAGCAACCGTTCGGCCGGAGTCAGCAGGTCCCAGCTCCACTCCACGACTGCGCGCAACGTCCGGTGTCGGGGAAGGCTCGTCCGGTTTCCTCCGGTGAGCAGGCGGAACCGGTCCGACAGCCGCTCGGCGATCTCGGCCACCGGCAGCACGCGCAGTCGGGCGGCCGCCAGCTCGATGGCCAGCGGCAGGCCGTCGAGCCGACGGACGATCTCGATCACCGGCGCGAGGGCAGCTGCGTCCAGGACGAACTGCGGGCGGGCAGTGGTCGCCCGGTCCAGCCACAGCCGTACGGCCGGGTAGCTCGGTGCATCGGCCAGCGGCACATCCGGCGGGGGGAGGGGGAGCGGCGCGACTCGAGCACAGCGCCTCCCCGGTGAGACCCAGCAGCTCCCGACTCGTCGCCAGCACCCGGACGTCCGGCGCGACGGCCAAGATCTCGTCCACCAGGTGCGCCACCGCGTCGATGACGTGCTCGCAGTTGTCGACGACCAACAGGCAGCTGGTGTCGCGGAGCCGGTCGTGCAGCCGGTCGCGAGCGTCGGTGGGGAAGCGTTCGGTCCGTTCGGTGACCCGAGCGTCCCGGCCGCCCAATGTGGCGAGCACTACCCCGGCGAGGTCGTCCGGATCGGTGATCGGCGCGAGCTCGACCAGCCAGGCGGGCTGGTCGTGATCGGCTAGCCAGCGGTTCGCGACCTCCATCGCCAGCCTGGTCTTGCCGCATCCACCGGCGCCGATCAGCGTGGTCAGCCGATGGGACTCCAGTGCCGCCAGCACTCGTCCCAGATCGTCCTCCCGGCCGACGAAGCTGGTCAGGGCGGCCCGCAGATTGTTACGTCGCTTCGGGGCAGCCGGGGCAGCCGGGGCAGTCGGGACAGTTGGGGCGGCCAGCAGCCGCGGCAGACTCGAGATTTCGCCCCGGAGCAGCTGGAGGTGCAGGGCCCGGAGCTCCGCGCCCGGATCGGTGCCGAGACTGTCGGCCAGGAACCGGCGGCTCGCCTCGAATCGCGCGAGTGCCTCGGGCGTACGGCCGGCTGCCGCCAGCGCACGGATCAGCGCTGCGGCGAGCGGCTCGTTGATCGGGTGGCTCTCGGCCAGCGCCTCGAGCTCGCCGATCGCCTCGGTGGGCCGGCCGCTGCGCACGTCGATGTCGAGTCGCTCCAGACTTGCGCCGAGCCTGAGCTCGGCGAGCTGCAACCGCCGGCCCGCCGCGTAGGACCCCTCGCCCGCATCGGCCAGCGCCTCACCGCGCCACAGAGCCTCGGCGGCGACGAGATCGGCCAGTGCGCCAGGGTGGTCGCCGTCCGACAGCTTGCGACGGCCCTGCTGCACCAGCGTGGCGAACAGCACGGCATCGACGGACTCGGGCGCGACCGACAGCCGGTAACCGACACCATCCTGCTCGATCAGCACCGCGCTCCCCAGCGCCCGACGCAGCCGGGACACGAGTGACTGCAGCGCGTTGACCGGATCGCCGGGCACATCGTCGGTCCAGACGGCGTCGACGAGCTCCGCGCCGGACACCCGTCGGCCCGGCTCCAGCGCGAGCCGAATCAGCAGCGACTGCAACCGTCGTCCGGCGATCTTCACTGCTCGCTCGTCGGAGTCGACGACGAGGAGCGGGCCCAGCACTCCGACCTGCACCGATCTACTCCCCGGTCCTTCCGTCGATGGCCTCGCGCAGGAGGTCGGCATGACCGTTGTGTCGGGCGTACTCCTCGAGCAGGTGCAACAGCACCCAGCGCACGGTGCTGGGCGGACGTCGTTGCGAACCACCTCGGGTCGAGTCATCGGCCGAGCCGAAGGTGGACAGCACCCGGCGCGCCTCGACGACCTGTTCGCGATAGTGCCGCCAGACGTCGGCGACGCTCGTGCTGTCGAGGTCGTCGAAATCGCCGTCACGATTGTCCGGGGTGCAGTAGACGTCGTCGACGTCCTGGCCGTCCATGGTGGCCGCGAACCAGTGCCGTTCGACCTCCGACAGATGTCGAGCGAGACCGAGCAGTGACAGCGTCGACGGCGGCAGCGCCCGGCGCTTCAGCTGATCGACATCGAGTCCGGCACACTTCTGCTCGAACGTGGCCCGGTGGTAGTCCAGGAACTGGGCGAGGTTCTCGAGCTGGGAGCCGAACCTGTCCGGGTCGGTGCGGACAATCGTCTCCGGTTCCGGCGGGCCTGTGCTCACCGCCTTACCTTAGATCCAGGCTGTGAAGTCACCCACAGTTCTGCGGGCGTTGGTGGCCGGCGTGGCGAAAAACACCAGTGACTCCGGTGGCCTTACGTGGATCGCCGCGCTCCGGCGTTCTAGGGTGGGGCGCGTGGCCCTATCAACACTGACTCCGGCGCAACGAGCCGCGCGGTCGACGGTGGCGCTGAAAGCGCTGATGGCGGTGAGTGGCCTGATCATGATCGGCTATCTGCTCGCCCACATGTACGGCAACCTCAAGGTGTTCGCTGGACCGGCGGCGTTCGACGAGTACGCCCACCATTTGCGGACGATCGGCGAGCCGATCCTGCCGTACGGCGGTGCCCTGTGGATCATCCGGGTCGTCCTGCTGGCCGCGATCATCGCGCACATCTACGCGGCGGTGACGCTGTGGCGTCGGGACAGGGCCGCTCGCGGCGGCGAGTCGCCGACGAAGCGCTACCAGACGGCCAAGGCCAAGAAGGGTGTGCAGCGCACGTACTCCTCGTTCACCCTGCGCTGGGGCGGCGTGATCATCGTGCTCTTTGTGATCTTCCACCTGATGGAGTTCACCTGGGGCTGGGTGCACCCCGGCGGCGGGTCGCCCAGCCCATACCAGCGGGTCGTGAACGGGTTCAGCGTCTGGTGGGTCGTCCTCACCTACACCGCAGCGCTGCTCGCCGTCGGCTTCCACCTGCGGCACGGCGTCTGGAGCGCCCTGACGACGCTCGGCGCCAACACCAGCGCGGTGGCCCGGCGACGACTGAACCTGCTGGCCTACGCCGTGGCGTTCGTCGTGGTGCTCGGCTTCCTCCTTCCCCCCTTCGCGATCTTGTTCGGACTGGTGAGCTGACATGACGACAACCCCCGATCTCGACACCCCCGATCTCGACACCCCCGATCTCGACACCCCCGGACTCAACCCCAACGACGTGAACTCGGTCGACGCCGACTCGCTCTACACCGTCGGCGACGACATCGCCGACACCAAGGCACCCAACGTCCCGATCGATCGGCGGTGGGAGGAGCGCAAGTTCAAGGCCAAACTGGTCAACCCGGCGAACCGCCGCAAGCTGTCGATCATCATCGTCGGCACCGGTCTGGCCGGCGGCTCAGCCGCGGCGACACTGGGCGAGGCCGGCTACCAGGTGGAGAGCTTCTGTTATCAAGACAGTCCTCGCCGCGCCCACTCGATCGCGGCGCAGGGCGGCATCAACGCCGCCAAGAACTATCGCAACGACGGCGACTCGACGTACCGGCTGTTCTACGACACCGTCAAGGGCGGCGACTTCCGCTCCCGCGAGTCCAACGTCTACCGCCTCGCCGAGGTCAGCTCCAACATCATCGACCAGTGCGTCGCGCAGGGCGTCCCGTTCGCCCGGGAGTACGGCGGTCTGCTCGACAACCGCTCGTTCGGCGGCGTGCAGGTCTCCCGGACGTTCTATGCGCGGGGCCAGACCGGTCAGCAGCTGCTGATCGGCGCGTACCAGGCCCTGGAGCGGCAGATCGCCGCCGGCACCGTGACCATGCACACCCGGCACGAGATGCTCGAGCTGATCATCGTCGACGGCAAGGCCCGCGGCATCGTCGCGCGTGACATGACGACCGGCGAGATCGAGACCCACTTCGCCGACGCGGTCGTGCTGGCCAGCGGCGGCTACGGCAACGTCTTCTTCCTGTCCACCAATGCGATGGGCTGCAACGTCACGGCGACCTGGCGGGCGCACCGCAAGGGCGCTCTGTTCGGCAACCCGTGCTACACCCAGATCCACCCGACCTGCATCCCGGTCTCCGGCGACTACCAGTCGAAGCTGACCCTGATGAGTGAGTCCCTCCGCAACGACGGTCGCATCTGGGTGCCGAAGTCGGGGGAGGACAAGCGTGACACCCGGCAGATCCCCGAGGAGGAGCGCGACTACTACCTGGAGCGGCTCTATCCAGCCTTCGGCAACCTGGTGCCGCGCGACATCGCGTCGCGGGCGGCGAAGAACGTCTGCGACGAGGGCCGCGGCGTCGGTCCCGGTGGTTTGGGGGTCTACCTCGACTTCGCCGACGCGATCTCCCGGCTCGGCCGCAAGGCGGTCGAGGCCAAGTACGGCAACCTCTTCGATATGTACGCCCAGATCACCGGTGAGAACCCGTACGAGACGCCGATGCGGATCTACCCCGCCGTGCACTACACGATGGGCGGTCTGTGGGTCGACTACGACCTGGAGTCCACGATCCCCGGTCTGTTCGTGGCGGGCGAGGCGAACTTCTCTGACCACGGCGCGAACCGGCTCGGCGCATCGGCGCTGATGCAGGGCCTGGCCGACGGCTACTTCGTGCTGCCGTACACGATCGCCAACTACCTTGCCGACGGGCCGTATCCGAAGGTCGACGCCACCCACCCGGCTGCCGTCGAGGCGGTCGAGGCGGTGAAGGACCGGATCGAGACCTTCCTGTCGCTGAACGGCAGTCGGACCGTCGACTCCTTCCACAAGGAGCTCGGCCACATCATGTGGGACTACTGCGGGATGGAGCGGAGCGATGAAGGGCTGCGCAAGGCGATCACCCGGATCCGCGAGCTGCGCAAGGAGTTCTGGTCCGACGTCCGGGTGCTCGGCACCAACGAAGAACTGAACCAGGCGCTCGAGCGGGCCGGTCGGGTGGCCGACTTCATCGAGCTCGGCGAGCTGATGTGCATCGACGCACTCGTCCGCCGGGAGTCCTGCGGTGGGCACTTCCGGGCCGAGTCGCAGACCGAGGACGGCGAGGCGCTGCGGCACGACGACGAGTTCGCCTTCGTGTCGGCCTGGGAGTGGGGCGGAGACGGGGGCAAGCCGATCCTGCACAAGGAGTCACTGGTGTACGAGTACGTCGAGATGAAGCAGAGGTCGTACAAGTGAGGATCACGGTCAGAGTGTGGCGTCAGCCGAGCCCCGATGCCGCCGGGCGGATGGTCGGCTACGAGGTGCCGGACGTCAGTGAGCACATGTCGTTCCTTGAGATGCTCGACGTTCTCAACGAACGCCTCACCATGGAGGGCGAGGACCCGATCGCGTTCGACTCCGACTGCCGCGAGGGTATCTGCGGCATGTGCGGTCTGGTGATCAACGGCATCGCCCACGGGCCGCAGCAGACCACGACCTGCCAGTTGCACATGCGCAGCTTCTCCGACGGTGACGTGATCGACATCGAGCCGTGGCGCGCCGAGGCATTCCCGGTGATCAAGGACCTGGTAGTCGACCGCGGAGCCTTCGATCGGATCATCGCGGCTGGTGGGTACATCTCCGCACCAACCGGCACGGCACCCGAGGCGCACGCGGTGCCGGTCCCGAAGAGGGACGCCGACCACGCGTTCGACGCCGCAACCTGCATTGGCTGCGGCGCCTGCGTCGCGGCCTGCCCGAACGGCTCGGCGATGCTGTTCACGGCGGCGAAGATCACTCACCTCGGTCTGCTGCCGCAGGGCCAGCCCGAGCGGCACTCGCGGGTGCTCGGCATGGTCGCCCAGCACGACGAGGAGGGCTTCGGCGGCTGCACGAACATCGGTGAGTGCACCGCCGTCTGCCCCAAGGGCATTCCGTTCGAGACGATCTCCCGCCTCAACCGCGACCTGCTCGGCGCACTTGTCCGGGGCAACAGCTGATTGTTGTGGGCTCGCGGCGAAACTGACTATGCTGCGGCGGCCTGGGCGGCGGCGGTGCGGCGCGGGCGGGGTGCGCCGAGCGGGTGCTTGCGAGGGCGGCCGCGGCCGCGCTTGTGCGCCACGATGACGCCCTCGACGAACACCTCGCCGCCCCAGACACCCCAGGGCTCGTGGCGCTCGATGGCGCCCAGCAGGCACGCGGTGCGGATCGGGCAGTCGTTGCACAGTGCCTTCGCCGCGTCGACGTCGGCCTCACGCTCGGCGAAGAACAGCTGGCTGGAGACCTGGCACGGCAGTGCCGGTTGTGTGGCGGGTAGAGCGGAAAGGATGACTTCGCCGTTCACCGTTGATCAACTCCTCGGGGGATGGAGGACGCAGCTGATGGACGGACAGCCCCCTGACGTCCTCAGCTCTCGGCGGCTGAAACCACCGAACCCTGACGTTGTGATGGATCGTCGGAAACCGCCGTTGATACATCTGGAGACGTCCGACTTGTGGGCAGCCGCCGATGCGCCGCCCGAGCGGAGTCCTAGAGCGAGATCCAGTCGGTGACGACGGCCGCCTCGCCCGGCAGCTGAAGCCGGAATGCGCCCGCGGGTTTCGGATGGATGGTGAAGCAGCCGAGCTCGTCGTACGCAACGTCGGAGCTCCTGCCGTCCTGCATCGTGACGGTCAGTTCACCGGCGTCGGTGACGGGTATCAGCTGTCCGAGCAGCATTGTCGGCTCGACCTGGATCTCGATCGTGAAGGAGCTGCTCGCGAAGGTCATCGCCCGCAGGGCCGCTTGCTGCGACCGCGCACCTGCCATCGCCTCGGACGTTTCGGAGTCGTACGTCAGATGGGCGAGCTCGGCGTCGATCGTCCGCCAGCTGAAGGCGGCCCGGCCGGCTTCCAGGACCGACTCCGGTACGAGATCGATCTCTGTCATCGCCTCGCGAAGTGTCACCAGCAACCGCTGATCCTCGATCGGAAGGTCGCCCTCACTCTGCTGATCAGACATTTCTCTCGCTCTCCCCGCCGATGTCGTCGCCACCTGTCAGTTTGCGAAGCGCTGGGCAACTTCGCAGCCGATCCAGGCATCGGGACCGGGTGGGTCCGATGCTGCCCACCGGGATGTCCAGCTGAGCACTGATCGTCTTGTACGGCAGCCCGTCGCCTGACATCAGTAGCGTCAGTAGGCGTTGGCAGTGCAGCGGGAGCTCGGCAAAGCTCTCCCGAACGGCGGCGCGTCTCTCGGCGGCCAGCAATTCGGCGTCCAGCTCGGGGAGATCGCTTCGAACGTCCATGGTGAACTCGTTGAACTGCCATGGGGTTCGGGCGCTCACGGACAGCGTACGAAGGCACTCGTTGCGGGTGGTCGTGGAAAGCCAGCCCGGGAAAGCCGCTGGCACCCGGATCGCCTCGAGGTGCTCTACCGCACGCAACCAGACCGTCTGGGAGACGTCGGCTGCATCGCTGGACGAGAGGCGAAAGCTCCGACACACCGACCAGACCAGGGGTGCGTAACGATCGACGATGGCATTCCAGGCGATCTGGTTGCCGTCCTTGGCCTCGGCGATGAGCGCCTCGATAGGTCTCGGATGCGGGTGCACGATCGATCAGCTCCTCACCATGACTCGTCCGAACCGAGATGAGCGTCCACCGCGACTCCATTCGTCGTGCTCATGCCGAGCCGGCTTCGGCGCCTTTGCCACCTGCCCCACAGATCGGCCGATCGCTGGCTTGATACACCATTTGACCAACAGGTTTTTCCGGCCGACGTCCGGCCTGAAGATGAGACCGACGATCACCTCTTGGCTTGACGTGTCCAAGATCAGCGATTGAGCACTCGGTCTCGCCAGTCCTTGTCAGCGACGTCGATTTCCACCCGCTCGTCCCGGTATGGCAGACTTGAGCGCTGTTGTCCACCCACGACTGGGGCGCCTGCCACAGGGGGATCGTTCCGGTCGGGGGCTTCCGAGCAGTATCGACCGCGGTGACCTGTGGCACTGACGAGGTAATCATGAGCAAGCTCATCTCAGAGCTGGACCAGGCGTCGCTGCGCAGCGACATCCCCGTCTTCCGACCCGGTGACTCCGTACGGGTTCACGTGAAGGTCGTCGAGGGCAACCGCTCCCGGATCCAGGTCTTCGCCGGCGTCGTCATCGCCCGCTCCGGCGAGGGCGTTCGCGAGTCGTTCATCGTCCGCAAGGTCAGCTTCGGCGTCGGCGTGGAGCGTACGTTCCCGCTGCACAGCCCGATCATCGACAAGATCGAGGTCGAGCGTCGTGGCGACGTCCGCCGGGCGAAGCTGTACTACCTGCGTGGTCTCCGCGGCAAGGCCGCCAAGATCAAGGAAAAGCGCGACCGGTAGTTCCGGCTCGCGCTGTGTTGGTCCGGCTCGCGCCCGCTTCGCGCTGTGTTGGTCCGGCTCGCGCCCGCTTCGCGCCTTTCCGGCTCTCACTTTCTCCCTTTCTCGCAGCCCCGGCCTTGGTGCCGCTTCCGCGGTTCGGGCGCGGGCTGCTCGTTCGGTCGGAAGTGAGAGCCCGGCGCTGTATTGTCCGGCTCGCGCCCGCTTCGCGCCTTTCAGACTCTCACTTTCTCCCTTTCTCGCAGCCCCGGCCTTTGTCCCGCTTCCGCGGGCTGAGCGCGGGCTGCTCGTTCGGTCGGAAGTGAGAGCCCGGCGCTGTATTGTCCGGCTCGCGCCCGCTTCGCGCCTTTCCGACTCTCACTTTCTCCCTTTCTCGCAGCCCCGGCCTTGGTGCCGCTTCCGCGGTTCGAGCGCGGGCTGCTCGTTCGGTCGGAAGTGAGAGCCCGGCGCTGCGCTGCCCGACGCTCGCCGGGGCTGCGTCTGGGCGATGCGGTGCGATAACGAGAGCGGGGGGACCCGTATGGGGCTGCGTCTGGGCGATGCGGTGCGATAACGAGAGCGGGGGGACCCGTATGGGGCTGCATCTGGGCGATGCGGTGCGATAACGGGGGCGCGGGGGCCCGGTCCGGGCTGTGTCTGGGCGATGCGGTGCGATAACGAAGGCGCGGGAGCCCGATCCGGGCTGTGCCAGGGCGATGCGGTGCGAGCGGGGGCACGGGGCCCGATCGGGGCTGTGTTTGGGCGATGCGGTGCGATAACGGGGGCGCGGTGTCCCGATCCGGCTGCATCTGGGCGATGCGGTGCGATAACGACGCCAGGCGCTGCGCTGCGCGACGTTGGCCGGATGTGCCCTGAGCTTGTCGAAGGGCACTTGCCGCCCAGATCTGCACAGGTGTCGGAGGTCTCGGACATGGGCGCTTCGCTTGGCAGCGCCGAGAGGTTCGTCCGGCTAGGCTTCCCCGGTGAGTGAGCGTGAGCCGGCACCGAAAGCGCCCGAGGAGAGCCCCGGGCCGCGGAGCATGACGTTCGGCGAGCACGCGGTCGCGTTCGTGAAAGAGCTGCTGATGGTCGTCATCGGCGCCATCATCGTGGCGTCGCTGGTCCGCTACTTCGTGGGACAGATGTTCATCATCCCCTCCCAGTCGATGGAGAACACCCTGATGATCGGCGACCGGGTGGTGGTGGAGAAGCTGAGCTCGCTCAAGCGCGGCCAGGTCGTGGTGTTCCAAGACCCCGGCGGCTGGCTCAACGACGAGAGCGAGGGCAGCGAACGGGGCCCGATCGGTCGTGCCCTGGAATTCGTCGGTGTGCTTCCCGACACGAGCGCGAACCACCTGATCAAGCGGGTCGTCGGACTTCCCGGCGACGAGGTCGTCTGCTGCGACTCCAAGGGACGGATCACGGTGAACGAGCAGCCGCTCGACGAGACGAGCTACCTCTACACCGACCCCTCGGGCCAACAGAGCGCCCCGTCGGACATCAAGTTCGACGTCGTGGTCCCGGAGGGCCGGATCTTCGTGCTCGGCGACAACCGCGGCGAGAGTCGCGACTCACGATGCCATCTCAACGACCCTGGCACACTGAAGGGCGAGAACGCGTTCGTTTCGGAGGATCTTGTCGTGGGCCGTGCCATCGCCGTTGCGTGGCCGCTGGCCGACGCCGCACGGCTGCGGATCCCGACGACGTACGACTCCGTGCCGCCGGGCAAGACGCCGGCTCCCTCGACGCCGGAGATCCACGCCGGAGCGGATGCGAACTGCTGATGGTGGCCACCGAGGGTCATACCGACGCCGCGGGCGCTTCGCGGCGTCGCGGCGGCGGGGGCTCGGTCGTCCGAGAGTTCGCCGTCGTCGTGATCGGTGCGCTGCTGGTCTCGATCCTGCTACGGGCGTTCGTCGGGCAGATGTTCATCATCCCGTCGCAGTCGATGGAGAACACGCTGCTGATCGGTGACCGGGTCGTGGTGCAGAAGATCACGGACTTCCAGCGCGGCCAGGTCGTCGTCTTCGCCGACCCCGGAGGCTGGCTGGGCGATACCGAGACCACGGATCCGAGTGCCCTCGACAAGGTCCTGGACTTCGTCGGCATCCCGACCGCAGCGAGCGCCGGGCACCTGATCAAGCGTGTCATCGGCATGCCGGGGGACAAGGTGGTGTGTTGCGACGACCAGGGTCGGCTCACCGTGAACGGGTACGCCCTCGACGAGACGTCGTATCTCTACACCAGTCCCGACGGCACCCAGGTTGCCCCCTCGGAGGTGCGATTCAGCGTCGTCGTGCCGAAGGACCGGATCTTCGTGATGGGTGATCACCGCGATCTCAGTGCGGACTCACGCTGCCATCTCGCCGACCTGTCGACGACCCAGGCCAAGGGTCAGGTCGCCTTCGTACCCGAGAGCCTGGTGGTCGGTCCGGCCGTTGCCGTCGCCTGGCCACTGAGCCGGTTCGAGATCTTGCACCGCCCGGCGACGTTCGACGGCGTCCCGGCGCCGACCGAACCCGCCCCCGAACGTGGGGTGATCGAGCCGGAAGGGGTGAGTTGTTGATGTCGGCGACGGCGATGGCTGGCCCGATCGTGCGACCCAGCACGGGCCTCTACGGGTACGAGCGTGCGCTGAAGCGGGTCGGGCTCGACCCGGTCGCCGGAGCCGACGAGGCGGGGCGGGGCGCCTGCGCCGGTCCGCTCGTTGCGGGCGCGGTCATTCTCGCCGACACCAAAGCGCGGCAGATCACCAATCTGCGTGACTCGAAGTTGCTCAGTGCCGCTCAGCGCGAGCGCTGCTACGACGAGATCACCCGGAAGGCGATCGCGTGGTCGGTGGTCTGCATCGAGCCCGGCGACTGCGACCGGATGGGCATGCACGTAGCCAACATCGCCGCACTTCGCCGCGCCCTGCTGCGGCTGGACGTCGCGCCCGGTTTCGTGCTCACCGACGGCTTCGGGGTCGACGGGCTCGGCGTGCCGGGACTTGCCGTCTGGAAGGGCGACCGTGTCGCCGCCTGTGTGGCCGCCGCGTCGATCATCGCCAAAGTCACCCGGGACCGGATCATGTGCGAGCTGCATGTCGACTATCCCGAGTACGCCTTCGACATCCACAAGGGCTACTGCACCGAGCTGCACCAGGAGCGACTGGACCGCTACGGTCCCTCGGCCACCCATCGGATGCGCTTCGAGAACGTGGCCCGAACAGCTAGAGTCGGTGCGCCATGAGTGCCGAAGATCTCGAGCAGTACGAAAGCGAGCTGGAGCTCCAGCTCTATCGCGAGTACAAGGACGTCGTCGGCATCTTCACCTACGCCGTCGAGACCGAGCGCCGCTTCTACCTCTGCAACGCGGTCGATCTGAAGGTCCGCACCGAGGGCGGAGACGTCTACTACGAGGTGTCCATGGGTGACGCCTGGGTGTGGGACATGTACCGCCCGGCTCGGTTCGTCAAGAGCGCCAAGGTACTCACCTTCCGCGACGTGTCGATCGAGGAGATCGCCCACAGCGACCTGCAGGTGCCCAAGAGCGTCTCGGAGTAATCGCTGGAACGTGCCCTCAGCTTGTCGAAGGGCTCCGAAGACATGTGCCTGAGCCTGTCGAAGGTCCCTCGGTTATCCACAGATTGAGCGGCTGAATCCGTTGTCCACAGCTTTCCTCGCCTGCTGACTCGTTTCGACTCCACCTCCATAGGTCATAGGTGGAGGTGGAGTCATGACGGATCAGGCTGCGAAGCGGCTGGGAGTGCACGGCGAGGATCTTGCCGTCGCCGAGCTCGAGCGCCAGGGGATGACGCTGGTCGCCCGCAACTGGCGGTGCAAGGTCGGCGAGGTCGACGTGATTGCCGAGGAGACCGTGCACGGCCGGACGACGGTGGTCTTCTGCGAGGTGAAGTGTCGCTCCGGGCTCGGCTTCGGCGACCCACTGGAGGCGATCACGTACGCAAAGGTGCGGAAGCTGCGGCAGCTGGCTGCCGAGTGGTTGGCCCAGACGGGCGCCCAGCCCGACGCCATCCGAGTCGACGCCGTCGGGATCGTGCTGGCTCGTGGGTCGGCGCCGGTGGTTCGGCACGAGCGGGGGATCGGCGGATGATGGCCTCCGCCTGGAGCGTCGCGCTGGTCGGACTGGACGGTCAGATCGTCGAGGTCGAGGCCGACATCGGCGGCGGCCTTCCGCGGACCGTGCTGGTCGGGCTGCCGGACACCGCGCTGTACGAGGCGCGGGACCGCTGCAAGGCCGCGGTGTCCAACTCGGCGGTGGCCTGGCCCGCGTCACTGCTGACCATCAACCTCAGCCCGGCGACCCTGCCCAAGACCGGCTCCCACTACGATCTGGCGATCGTCGCCGCCGTGCTCGGTGCCGCGGACCAGTTCCCAGTGTCAGAGCTCGCGGACACGGTTCTGCTCGGCGAGCTGGGGCTGGACGGCCGGGTGCGCGGAGTCCGCGGCATCTTGCCGGCCACGTTGGCGGCTGCTCAACATGGCTTCCGACGCGTTATCGTTCCCCGGACGCAAGCCGTCGAGGCACGACTGGTCGACGGCATCGAGGTCTTCGGCGTCGCGTCCCTGCGCCAGCTGCTCGCTTTGCTCAAGCACGATCCAATCCCCGACGAGGACGATTCCCGCGCGGATGAGGCGACCGAGGCCGACCGGAACCGATCGGACGTACGAGCGCGGTCGCTCGACCTGGCCGATGTGGCAGGTCAAGCCGAGGCCAAGTGGGCTCTCGAGGTCGCCGCTGCCGGTCGGCACCACGTCTTCTTCCACGGCCCGCCTGGGGTCGGGAAGACGATGCTCGCCGAACGGCTGCCGGGGTTGTTGCCGGATCTCGGGCTGGCCGACGCGCTGGAGGTGTCGGCCATCCACTCCCTCGCCGGCGTCGAGCTCGACGACGGGTTGATCATGCGCCCGCCGTACGCGGATCCGCACCACTCGGCGTCGCTGCCGGCGGTGATCGGCGGCGGTCCGCGGATAGCGAAACCGGGCGCCATCTCCCGGGCGCACCGAGGGGTCTTGTTCATGGACGAAGCGCCCGAGTTCTCCTCCGGCGTGCTGGAGGCGATGCGCACCCCGCTCGAGTCGGGCATCGTCTTTCTGACCAGATCGCAGATGCAGACCCGATATCCGGCCCGCTTCCAGCTCGTGCTGGCCGCAAATCCGTGCCCGTGCGGCAAGTTCGGCACGCCAGGGGCCGATTGTCGATGTCCGCCGATGGCGATCCGCCGCTACGGTCAGAAGTTGTCGGACCCCATCCGAGACCGAATCGACATCTCGCAGACGTTCCGGCCGCCACGGCGGACCAGGGTACGGACCGCGCTGGTGGGTGGCGAGTCGTCGGCGATTGTGTCAGCGCGGGTTGCTGAGGCGCGAGACCGGCAGGCGCGCCGGCTGGTCGGCACCCAGTGGCGGTGCAACGGCGAGGTGGATGGACCGTACCTCCGGCGCCACCTGCCGCTACCCGATGGGCTGGACGCCGTCGACGATGCCCTCGACCGAAGGCTGCTGAGCCCGCGCGGTGTCGACAAGGTGCTCCGCGTGGCGTGGACGGTCGCAGACTTGGCGGGTGTCGACCGCCCGCTGGCCGATCATGTCGCGATCGCGCTGGCGATGCGTCGCGGTGAGCCGTCGCCGAGCCGGCGGGTGGCGGGCTGATGGTCGGGGTGCGAGCGGAGCTGCCGGATCGGGCCGCGCGGATGGCGCTGAGTTGTGTGGTGGACGCGGGTGACCCGACACTGGCCGCGCTCGTGGCCGAGGCGGGAGCTGCCGAAGCATGGGCGCGGGTGTGTGAGTCCGCGTTGGGGGAACCAGCTGCCCGCCGCGCGGCCTCCGTAGATCACCGACAGATCGCGGTGCTGTCACGCCACTACAAGGTGAGGTTCGTGGTGCCCGGCGACGAGGAGTGGCCCAGTGGGCTCGACGACCTCCGGTTCGTGAGTCCGGTGCAGCGTAAGGCCGGCGTCCCGATCGGGTTGTGGTTGCGAGGTCCGGGGCATCTCGGTGAGCTGTCAGAGCGCTCGATCGCCGTCGTGGGTTCGCGGGCGGCAACGCCGTACGGCATCGAGACGGCCTCCAACATCGCCGGCGAAGTGGCAGAGCGGGGACTGACCGTCGTCTCGGGCGGTGCGTACGGCATCGACACCGCTGCACACCAGGGCGCCCTGAGCAGTCGAAGAGTGCCGAACAGCCTAGGAGCCTCGAGCAGCCTCAGGAGCCTCGAGCAGCCCAGGAGCCTCGAGCAGCCCAGGAGCCTCGAGCAGCCCAGGAAGATCGGAGAGCCCAGGAGAGTCGGGCAGTCCCGGGGTGACGATCGCGGTGCTGGCCAATGGAGTCGACGTTGCCTATCCGAAGGGCAACGCCCCGCTGCTCGGTGCGATCGCGCGCGATCACCTGATCGTGTCCGAGCTGCCACCCGGCGAGTCGCCGAGCCGAGTCCGCTTCTTGGCCCGGAACCGAATCATCGCGGCGATGTCCCAAGGCACGGTCGTCGTCGAGGCGGCCCATCGATCGGGGGCCAGGAACACCGCCACCTGGGCGGTGGACTGCGGTCGTCAGCTGATGGCGGTGCCTGGGCCCGTCTACTCGGCACTGTCGGCCGGACCTCATCAACTGGTCCGGGAGGGGAAGGCCACCTTGGTGACCAGCGGGTCGGACGTGCTCGAGCTGGTCTCCGCGATGGGCAGCTTTCTGGTCACCGAGCCGCGCGGTGAACAGCGCGGGACCGACGGTCTGGACGAGCGTCGGTTGAGTGTCTTCGAATCGCTGCCGTCCCGGTCGTTCGCAGCTGTCGAGGATGTTGCCCGACGGGCCGGGTTGGCGGTGCCCATCACCCTGGCCGAGCTGGGGGCGCTCGAACGCGACGGGATGGTCGAGGGCGACGATCGGGGGTGGCGAATGTCACGCGCGGCGGGCGGACTGCGAGCCGTCTGAGGCGGAGCAGCGAAGGTCGCCACGACTATCGTTCCTCTCGTACACCCGATGAAGGAGAGAGTGTGGAGCGCGCCCGCGAAGCGGAGGAGAAGAGCCTGGACCTCGTCCAGCGGATGGTGATCTCCGCGCTCTGCGTCGTGGTCTTCGGTGGTCCGACCGTCGCGCTCGGCGCTTACAGCGCGGTCAGCACCACGATCAGCCGCGGCGACGCGATCGGGCTGTGGGTGATGTGCGGTGTCGTAGGGGTGCTCGCCGCGGTGGCGGTGCTGCTGATCAACCGACGCAAGCCGTACTCACCACTGGTCCTGCTGGGTCTGGTGCCCGCTGCGGTCGCGGCCTACTGGGTGTTCTGAGCTCCCGAGTTCTGGACCTGCGGCCCACCCTGTCCGGAGCTTGTGACCACCGGGTCGAGCTGCCGAACTGATGCCAGGCAAGTGGGCCGCGCGAGCCGCCTCTCAGAGCCGTCGGCCCGAAGTCGAGTGCGTTGGCCCCGCCGCTCACGACATTGCGGGCGCCGGCCGTAGCCGCAGGCCTTGCGGCGTCATCTTGAAGCCCGCCCCCTGGAGCGCCTCGCTCACCGAGGCGGATCCGAAGACATGGTCGCCGTCGGCACGTTCGACCGTCAGTTTGCCGAGCAGACCACGGGTGACCGACTGGGCAAGAGCAGCGGCGGCCGGTCCGAGCACCGTGGCGTCGTCGGTGAACGACAGCAGGGTTCGACCGCCGCGCTCGACGTAGAAGGCGAGCGCGCCGTCGACGAGGACGACGAGGGCACCGGCCTTGCGGCCGGGCCGGTGACCTTCTCGATCGGGCCATGGCAGTGCGGCCCCATACGGGTTGGCCGGGTCGGTGGCCGCCAGCACCAGCGGCCTCGGTTCTCGCGACGCGTCGCTTGCCCGACGTAGCCGGTCGACCGCACCCGGGAGAGCGAACTGGGCCGCCCCGAGCCCCTCGATGAAGTAGCCGCGACGGCACTGGCCGGCCTCCTCGAGGCTGCTCAACGCACGGTAGGCAGCGCCGAACCCGCCTGACGGGTTTTCGGTGAGCACGCTGCCACGGGTGACGAGGCCGTATCGATCCAGCTGCAGGAACACCGCGGTGGCCAGCCGCTCGGACTCGCTGGCAGGGGTTCGGTCGACCAGTGACCACCGGCCGACGGTCGTCGGCGACGTCACCCGCGGGACCCGAGCCGCAGCCGCTCGGGCGGCCAACCGACTGCGATGGGTGCGTGAGGTGGCTCGGGGCGGTCTGCGGAGCGTCCCGCCGGTGGTGAGCTGGCGCACCGGGGAGAACGTGTCGGAGCTGACCAGACCGCACCAGACCAGATCCCAGAGGGCCGTGACGTACTCCGCCCGATCGCCGGTCGCCAGACCCGTGGGTAGCAGCGCATCGAAGAAGTGGGCGCCACCACCGCCGAGCGCCGCCAGCAGCTCGTTTCCACGGTAGGTCGCGGGCAACGATCGGGCCGGCCCCGGGTCGAGGTCGGCCGGGAAGAGGCGGATCCAGCCATCCGCCTCGCCGACGGGACCGTCACCGACCCACCGCGCCTCACCCGAGGTCAGCAACTCATCCAGCATCGCCGGCTGGTAGTCCGCGACTCGAGCCGGCAGCACCACCGACTCGATCGCGCTGGCCGGCAGCGCATACCCGGCCAGCTGCTCGATCGCAGCGAGCACCGCATCCGTGCCGCGATTCCCCGCACCCACGCCCTGCCAGGACGGCAGGAAACGGGCGTACGCGATCTGCTCGACCGGTTCAACCTCCTTGCGGAGGGCGGCGAGGGTACGGCGTTTGATCAGGGCCAACACCTTGGCGTGGCAGTACTGGCGGCGGTCCAGCTCCGACCCGACAGCGCCGGTCCCGACCCGATCGGAGAACTCACCCGACGCCAGCGTTCCACTTGCGGTCAGAATCTCGCAGGTGGCTTCGACAACGGCCCGGCCGAGCCCGTACCGGGTCGCCAGCGTCGAGGTGACAAATGGACCATGGGTACGGGCCCAGCGAACCACCAGGTCCTCGATCGGGTGCTCGGCGGCGGCGTCGAACGAGGCGGCGACACCGGGCGGCACCGGGATGCCCAGCCCGTCCCGAAGCCGTGGAACGTCCTCGACCACAGCCACCATGTGTTGGCCGGCGATCCGCACCTCGACCAGGCGCCGTGCGGCGAGCAGGTCACCGGTGGCCGCCCCTGGATCTATATCGGGCCGACACCGCTCCCGCAGCTCGCCCAGGGTGAACGGGCCGGCGGTCCGGACGAGGTCGAACAGCTGTTCGACCGTTCCTGCCTGACGCTCCGGGCTCAACGCCTGCAGGTCGGCTTCTGTCGCAGCGATCACTGCCGGATCAAGCAGTTGCTTGAGGCCATCCTTGCCCAGCAGCTCGGCGAGCAAAGTTGCATCCAAGGCGAGCGCTGCCGCCTTCTTCTCGGCCAGCGGGACGTCGCCCTCGTAGACAAAGGAGCCGACGTAGCCGAACAACAGCGACTTGGCGAACGGCGACGGTTCGGTTGTCTCGACCTCCACGATCGCCACTGACCGGTCCGCGATCCGGCGCTGCAGGTCGAGAAGCCCGTCTAGGTCGAACACGTCGCTGAGGCACTCGCGCATCGTCTCGAGCACGATCGGGAACTCCGGGTAGCGCGCAGCAACGGTCAACAGCTGTGCGGAGCGCATCCGCTGCTGCCAGAGCGGGGTCCGGGCCTTCGGGTCGCGCCTGGGCAGCAGCAGTGCACGGGCGGCGCACTCCCGGAAGCGGGCCGCGAACAGGGCGGATCCGCCGACTTCCTCGGTGACGATCGCCTCCAGCTCGTCGGGCTCGACCACCAAGAGGTCGGCGCTCGGCGGGTTGGACTCCGTGTCCGGAACCCGCAGGACGATGCCGTCGTTCGTGGCGGTGGCCTGGACCTCCATGCCGTAGCGTTCCCGCGCGGACCGCTCGATCGCCAGGGCCCACGGCGCCAGGACCGATGAGCCGAGGGGGGTGTGCACGCAGACGCGCCAGTCGCCCAGCTCGTCGCGGAACCGTTCGAACACGATCGTGGTGTCCGTCGGCAGTGCACCCACCGCGGCCTGCTCGCCGAGATAGCTGACCAGGTTGTTCGCCGCGAAAGGGTCCAGCCCAGCCTCGGCGAGCCGTTTCAGTGCCTGAGCAGGCGCCAGCGCTGCCACGCTTCGGACGAACTCTCCGAACGCGACGCCCAGCTCCACCGGACGCGCGGGCGAGTCACCCTTCCAGAACGGCAACCGGCCCGGACTGCCCGGTGCGGGGGAGACGAGCACCTGGTCGTGAGTGATCTGCTCGACCCGCCAGCTCGTCGTGCCGAGCGTGAAGACGTCTCCGACCCTCGTCTCGTACACCATCTCCTCGTCGAGCTCGCCGACTCGACGACCGGGAGAGTGCTTGCCCGACGCGGTGCCCTCGCCGACCAGGAAGACGCCGAACAGACCGCGGTCGGGAATGGTGCCACCGGATGTGACGGCGAGCCGCTGCGCTCCCGGCCGGGCCGTGACGATGCCGGTGTCGCGCTGCCACACCACCCGAGGCCGCAGCTCGGCGAAGTCCTCCGATGGATAGCGGCCGCTCAGCATGTCCAGCACTGCGTCGAACGCGCTGCGCGGCAGGTCCGCATACGGCGCCGCCCGTCGGCTCAATGCGTACAGCTCGTCGGTGCTGCTCTCCTCCATCGACACCGCGGCCACGACCTGCTGGGCCAGCACGTCGAGCGGATTGCGTAGCTCCGCGACCTCCTCGATCGCGCCCAGTCGCATCCGCTCCACGACGACCGCGGACTCGACCAGGTCGCCGCGATGATTGGGGAAGAAGACTCCACGCGAGGTCGCACCGACCTGGTGACCGGCTCGGCCGACCCGCTGCAGCCCGCTGGCAACCGACGGGGGAGCCTCGACCTGGACGACGATGTCGACGGCTCCCATGTCGATGCCCAGCTCGAGGGAGGAGGTCGCGACGACACACGGCAACAGGCCGGACTTGAGATCGGCCTCGATCTGAGCTCGTTGCTCCTTGCTCACCGAGCCGTGGTGGGCCCGTGCGATCACCGGCGTCCGGCTGCCGTCGTGCCCGGCCGAGGCGCCGGACTGAGCCATCACCTCGGCCGGCGGCGTGAACTCGTCCGACTGCTGACCGGCGCGCTCTGCGTGGAGCTCGTTGAGGTGGGCGGTCAGGCGCTCGGCCAGTCGGCGGGAGTTGGCGAACACGATCGTCGAGCGATGCGCCTCGATCAGGTCGAGGATCTTGTTCTCCACATGTGGCCAGATCGAGGGTCGGGTAGGCGGCGGGGCATCGTCGTCGAGATTCGGAGCCGGCACAGACGCCGTCGATCCCAGCTCGCTCATGTCCTCGACCGGGACGACGACCCGAAGATCCCACGCCTTCTCCGCAGGCGGGGCAATGATCCGCACCGGGTGCGGGCCGCCGAGGAAGCGCGCGACCCGCTCGGGAGGACGCACGGTCGCCGACAGGCCGATCCGCTGGATCGGTCGCGCCGGCCCGGCCGACGGTGCAGACTCCGTCGTCAGAGCCTGTAGGCGTTCCAGCGACAGTGCCAGGTGGGCACCGCGCTTGGTGCCGGCCAGTGCGTGCACCTCGTCGACGATCACCGTCCGCACATGGCGCAGCGTCTCCCGTGCGGCCGAGGTCAACATCAAGAACAGGGACTCCGGCGTCGTGATCAAGATGTCGGGCGGGCGGCTGAGGATGGCCCGCCGATCGGCCGCGGAGGTGTCGCCGGACCGCACGCCGACCGAGATCGTCGGCGGTGTCTGCCCGATCCGGACGGCGGTCTGGGTGATGCCGGTCAGTGGCGCCCGCAGGTTGCGCTCGACATCGACGGCCAGTGCCTTGAGCGGTGAGACGTAGAGGACGCGACAGCGCTCCTTGGCCGGCACCGGCTCGGACCTGGTCAGGTCGTCGAGGGCCCACAAGAAGGCGGCCAGGGTCTTGCCCGATCCGGTCGGAGCGATCACCAGCGCGTTGTCGCCGGCCGAGATCGCCTCCCATGCACCGCGCTGGGCGGCGGTGGGCGCGGCAAAGACCTCCCCGAACCACGTGGCCGTGGCAGGTGAGAACGCCGCGAGCGGATCGTTCGATGCCATGCCATCCATCCTGCCCGCTTGCTCCGACAGTTCTGTTGCCGCGCACCCCGTCGCGGCCGCACTCGCGCACCCCTGGCCTGCTGCGCACCCCTGAGTGCGTCGTCCTCCAGCAGAGCCGCGAAGACGCGGCCTGGGTCGCGCGTTTCGTACCTCGTCTTCCAGCTGAGCCGCGAAGTCGAGCCAAGATCTCAAGCGCGTCCGGGGCGGCGACTACGGTTGGGCGACGTGACGACGCCGGACTGCTCCGAGAGGCGACTGTGAAAGAGACCGAGCTCTGGCAGCGCCTGCGCCACCACCTGGGCGACGGCTACTACCGCGTATGGGCCAGCGAGCAGCACATCGGGACACTGGGTGGCAAGACCGTCGAGCAGGCAGTCGCGGACGGTACGCCGGCCAAGACGGTGTGGCGCGCGGTCTGGGCCGTGCTCGAACTCCCCGAGCGCGAACGCTGACTCGCGGGCCGGGTCAGGGGGCCGGTGACCAGTTCGGGTCGCGACCGACGACACCGATTGCCTGCTCGAAGTCGGAGGCATCAGAGTTGACCTCGACCTCGGAACCGTACGCACCCATCTGCCGGCCCAGCTCGGCCGAACCGGTCGCTGCCTGCAGCAGCTCGGCACCGACAGCGTCAGTGACATCGGGTCGCCGACCGGCGGCGCGCGCGACATCCCAACCATGCACCATGACCTCGATGAAGGCCATCTCCCCGATGCTGGAGGCCGGCTGGTCGCCACCGCCGAGATCGAGGGTGCCGTTCCAGGCTGCCGGGTTGTCCCACGCCGCGGCGGTCGCCTCGAGCCGGTCTGCGAGTCGGTTGGGCCAGTCGCCTTGGGTGTCGTCGGTCCGGCTGCCCCACGGATCGTCGGGGTCGAGCGACTCCTTCCGGGCCAGCCTCGCGAGCGCCGTCGTCGTGCCGAGCGCGTGGTTCACCAGCGTCCCCAGGTCGAAGTCTGCGCACGGCGTCGAGCCGGTCAGATCGGCGCCTTCGTCGATGTCGCGCAGGGCGGTCGCGATCGCGGCTGCACCCTCGGTCATTGCCTGTCGTGTGCTCATCTGGAGGAGTCAACCCTTCCCCGCGGGAGATGGCCTTGGAGATTTGCGACGACCCGCCGAACAGTCCCGACCTGATCGGCGTGGCGCACTGTCGCTTCGAACACCTGTTCGGTAGGTTATCCACCGAATCAAGTCTCCGGAAGCGTTGTCCACAGGTTGGGGCCGACGGTGAACGATTGTCGGTGCTGGTTCCTAGAGTGCCGGTGAACGCAAGTTACACAGACCACCCACAAGACAACCAGCATCCGGCCCGGACTCGGCGACACCGAATCTCGGCCGGTCGGCGGTGAACAGGAAGGACGAGGCAGATGCCCGTAGAGGATCGCGAGAAGGCGCTGGAGTCGGCGCTCGCCCAGATCGACAAGCAGTTCGGCAAAGGGTCGGTGATGCGCCTCGGGGATGAGGTCCGAGCACCGATCGAGGTGATTCCCACGGGCTCGATCGCCCTGGACCTGGCTCTCGGCATCGGCGGGCTGCCGCGCGGACGGGTGGTGGAGATATACGGCCCCGAGTCCAGCGGCAAGACCACGGTCGCGCTGCATGCGATCGCCAGTGCCCAGGCAGCGGGCGGCATCTGCGCCTTCATCGACGCTGAGCACGCCCTCGACCCGGAGTACGCGGAGAAGCTGGGGGTGGACACCGACTCGCTGCTGGTCAGCCAGCCCGACAACGGTGAGCAGGCGCTCGAGATCGCCGACATGCTCGTTCGTTCCGGCGCGTTGACCTTGCTCGTCATCGACTCGGTGGCGGCACTCACGCCGAAGGCCGAGATCGAAGGCGAGATGGGGGACAGTCACGTCGGTCTGCAGGCGCGGTTGATGAGCCAGGCGTTGCGCAAGATGACCGGCGCGCTGAGCGGCGCCGGAACGACTGCCATCTTCATCAACCAGCTCCGGGAGAAGATCGGCGTCATGTTCGGTTCGCCGGAGACCACCACCGGCGGCAAGGCGCTGAAGTTCTATGCGTCCATGCGCCTGGACGTCCGGCGGATCGAAACCCTCAAGGACGGCCAGGAGATGGTCGGCAACCGGACCCGGATCAAAGTGGTCAAGAACAAGATGGCCCCGCCCTTCAAACAGGCCGAGTTCGACATCATCTACGGCAAGGGAATCAGCCGGGAAGGCGGCCTGCTCGACATGGGCGTCGACACCGGTCTGGTGCGCAAGGCAGGTGCCTGGTTCACGTATGAGGCCGATCAGCTGGGTCAGGGCAAGGAGAACGCCCGCACCTATCTCAAGAACAATCCCGACATCGCCGACGAGCTCGAGAAGCGGCTCAAGGAGCGGCTGGGCATCGGACCGCAGCTCGACGTCCCGGCCGGCATCGACCCGGTGACGGGCGAGGTGGAGTTCTGAGCCGATGAGCGTGCCGGAGGCGGCTGATCCGGTCGAGCAGGCTCGCGACTGGCTGCGTCAGCGGACCGGAGGCGAACCTCCAGAAGAGGTCGAGACTCACCGACGGCGTGAGCGACGACTTGAGGTCGACGAGCGGTCGAGTCCGGCGGGAGATGTGCCGGCCGGAGATGTGTCGGCCGGAGATGTGTCGGCCGGAGATGTGTCGGCCGGAGATGTTTCTGGCACGGCTGAGCTCGATCCGGATGCGGATCCGGAGTCGATCGGGCGGGCGATCCTGATCCGCAAGCTGGCCGCCCAGGACCGGACCCGCCACGAGCTGGCTAGCGCGATGGCCGCGAAGAACGTGCCGGACGAGGTGGCCGCGGGTCTTCTCGACCGGTTCGAGGAGCTCGGCCTGGTCGACGACGAGGCGTTCGCGCAGCGATGGGTGGAGTCGCGCCAGACCCGGCGGCACCGATCGAGACTGGCACTGCGTCGCGAGCTCAGCGGCAAGGGTGTCGACCGTGAGACCGTCGACGGGGTGCTGTCCACGGTGAGTGTCGAGGATGAGCTGGACGCGGCGCGGGCGTACGCCGAGAAGGTGTCCGGCAGCTTGTCCGGGCTCGAGTCCGTCGTGCGCCGGCGCCGTCTGACCGACCGGCTCGCGCGCCGCGGCTTCGGCTTCGGCGTAATCAGTCGGGTTCTGAAAGATTTGGACGAGAGTTGAGGCGGCCGGCCGTGCGCATGCTTGACCGAGCCCTGGCCGCCACCTAATCTGCAAACAGTGAGGTATTCCCGCAACGCTTGCTTGATATGACCTGAACCGCGGCAAGAAGCCGTGGCTGAAAACGCTCGATCGAATTTCTTCTCGGGGAGAAATTGAGTCTGTCTTCCCGTTTGACCGGTCGTCCCCGGACGACAGTGCGACGGAGCAAGTCTCCGTCCGCGACGGCGCTGCTGCGGATGCCTCGTCCGATGCACGCGTGCGCGTGTGGACAGGAGCGCAGAAGATATGAGTGGGACGTTCGAAGCGCTGGTTCTCGTCGGCCTGGCTGTGCTGATCGCCGTCGTCATTGCGCTGGCGGTGTACGTGATGAGGCGGCAGCCGGCCGCGGTGGCGAGCAGACGAGATCTGGCGAACAGTACTGCCGAAGATTCGGTCGCGACGACCGCCGGCCGGCTATCCACGATCGAGCCGTCTGCGGTTGCCGAGCGCGAAGCGAAGCTGGCTGAGTCTGAGGCGAAGGCCTTTGCTCGCCGGGAGGCGGCTGAGGCGGAGGTCGTGGAGCTGCAGACCCGGGCCGAGGAGCTGATGCGGACCGCCCAGGCTTCCCGAGCCGAGGCCGAGGCCGAGGCGGCCACTCGCCGCAACGAGCTGCGCGAGCAGCGGAGCGACCTGGAGCGGCGCGAGCAGCGACTGGCCGATCGCGAGGAGCGGCTGGACGCCGAGGCACGCGGGCTGGACGATCGGGCCCACCAGCTGGACGACCTGAAGGTCGATCTCAAGCGTCAGCGTCGTGAGCTCGCCGATGCCGAGAGCGAGCAGCTGGCGGTGCTGGAGCGGGTCGCCGGACTGACCGCCGAGCAGGCCAAGGCCGAGCTGGTCGCGGCGGTCGAGCACGAGGCGAAGCGCCAGGCTGTTCTCGTCGCCCGCGACATCGAGCGACAGGCAACACGCGAGGCCGAGACCAAGGCTCAGTCGATCGTGGTGGACGCCATCCAGCGGGTGGCCTCCGAGCAGACGTCGGAGTCCGTCGTGTCCGCCGTGCATCTGCCCGGCGACGAGATGAAGGGCCGCATCATCGGCCGGGAAGGCCGCAACATCCGCGCCTTCGAGCAGGTCACCGGGGTGAACGTGATGATCGACGACACGCCGGAGTCGGTGCTGCTGTCCTGCTTCGACCCGGTTCGACGCGAGACGGCCCGGATCACCCTGACCGAGCTGGTCAAGGACGGTCGCATCCACCCCGCCCGGATCGAGGAGGTCCACGAGCGCAGCACGTCCAAGATCCAACAGCTCTGTCTGACCGCCGCGGAGGACGCGCTCGCTGAGGTCGGCATCTCCGACCTCAACCCGGCCCTGGTCCCGATCCTCGGCAAACTGCGCTATCGAACGTCGTACGGTCAGAACGTGCTCAAGCACCTGATCGAGTCCGCCCATATCGCAGGGCTGATGGCGGCCGAGTTGCGACTCGACATCGCCCAGTGCAAGCGGGCTGCGTTCCTGCACGACATCGGCAAGGCCCTGACCCACGAGGTCGAGGGGTCGCATGCGCTGATCGGCGCGGACCTCGCTCGTAAGTACGGGGAGCACCCCGACATCGTGCACGCCATCGAGGCACACCACAACGAGGTCGAGGTCCACTCGGTCGAAGCCGTCCTGGTGCAGGCCGCAGACGCGATCAGTGGGGGCCGGCCCGGCGCTCGACGCGAGAGCGTCGAAGCATACGTCCAGCGGCTCGAGCGGCTCGAGGAGATCGCCGGGATGCACGACGGCGTGGACAAGGTCTTCGCGATGCAGGCCGGCCGCGAGCTGCGGGTGATGGTGGTGCCCGAGCAGGTCGACGACATCGCCGCCCAGGTGATGGCCCGCGATGTCGCGAAGCAGATCGAGGAGGAGCTGACCTACCCGGGTCAGATCCGAGTCACGGTCGTCCGGGAGTCTCGGGCGACCGAGACGGCGCGGTGAGCCCCGACACCAGCCGACCACACCCCGGGGTGGGAGGGGACACCGGGGTCGGACTGGACGCCGGGGTCGGACTGGACGTCGAGCGGATCAGGGCGGAGTTCCCCGCGCTCGCCGACGCCAACGCGCACTTCGACGCGCCCGGCGGCACACAGACGCCGCGGGCCGTCATCGACGCGATCGCGGCCGCGTTGGCCGGCCCCCTCGCGAACCGCGGAACCGATACGCCGGCCGCCCGGAACGCGGAGGAGATCGTGGTCGCGTCGCGGCTCGCGGTGGCCGACCTCGTCGCCGGCGATCCGCGTGGGGTTGTCTTCGGCCGCAGCGCGACCGAGCTGACGATGAGCATGGCTCGTACGCTCTCGCGGACCTGGCACGCCGGCGACGAGATCGTGGTGACCCGGTTGGATCACGACGCCAACATCCGTCCGTGGATCCTCGCCGCCGAACGGGTCGGCGCACGAGTGCGATGGGCCGAGTTCGATCCGGGCACGGGTGCGCTGTCGCTCGAGGCGGTGACATCGCTGCTCACCGACCGAACCCGGCTGGTCGCTGTGACGGCGGCCAGCAACCTGATCGGGACCCGCCCCGACGTTCCCGGCATCGCGGCCGCCGCCCGAGCGGTCGGCGCTCTGGTCTACGTCGACGGGGTGCACTACGCCTCGCACGCCCTCGTCGACCTGGCCGAGCTGGGCGCCGACTTCTTCGTCTGCTCACCGTACAAGTTCTTCGGACCGCACCACGCGACGCTGATCGCCGATCCCGCCCTGCTGGAGTCGCTGCACCCGGACAAGCTGCTGCCGTCCACGAACGCCGTGCCGGAGCGGTTCGAGCTGGGTACCCTGCCGTACGAGTTCCTGGCCGGCACGACCGCCGCGATCGACTTCCTCGCCGGGCTGGTCGACGGTTCTGGGCCACGCCGCCAGCGGTTGGCTCTTTCGCTGGCGGCTTCGGAGGAGCATCAGGCGCGCCTCGGAGTCGCGCTGCGGACAGGTCTCCGCGACCGCGCGGCGGCAGTCTTCTATGCGGCCGACGCGCCGCTCCGCACGTCGACCCTGCTGTTCGACGTACCGGGGGTTCCGGCTGCGGAACTGGCCAGGCGCCTGGCCACCCGGGGCGTCAGTGCACCCGCCGGCAGCTTCTATGCCGTCGAGGCGTCACGGCACCTCGGCCTCGGCGACGGGGGAGCCGTCCGGGTCGGACTGGCGGCATACAGCTCCGAGGAGGACGTCCACCGCCTGCTGGGGGCCGTCGACGACATCGTCGGCTAGCTGTGAAGCGACCCACGGAGGCCGCTGGCCGGCGTGGCGGGCTAGCGCAGGGGCACGGCCGGACTCTCCACACCCTCGTCGGCGGCAGTCTCCTCCATGGGCACGACGCTGGCTCCGGCAATCGGTGTGATCCGACGCTTGCCCTCCCTCAGTCGCTTCTCCACCGCACTGGCGATTCTGGTCAGCCCGTAGTTGATGACGATGTAGATCAGGGCGAGCACGATCAGGGTTGGGATCAGGTTGCCTTTGAACGTCGCCAGGTTCTGCCCCTGGCGGAGCAGCTCCAGGTAGGCGATGTTGTAGCCGAGTGCGGAGTCCTTCAAGATCACCACGAGCTGGCTGATGATGGACGGCAGCATGGCCGTGATCGCCTGCGGGAGCAACACGCTGGTCAGCGTCTGGGTCGGGGTGAGGCCGATCGCCCAGCCCGCCTCGCGCTGGCCTTTGGGCAGCGAGTGCACACCGGAGCGGACCAGCTCGGCGATGACGCAGGAGTTGTAAAACGTCAAGCCGACGATGACGCCGAACAGCGGCAGCGCGTCGCCCGAGATCTGCAGCACGAACAGACCGAAGTAGTAGGCGAACAGCATCATCATCAAGACCGGTACCGCGCGGAAGAACTCCACGAACGCGCCGCAGACGATGCGGAGGGGCTTGAGCTGGGAGAGCCGCCCCATGCCGAGCAGGATGCCGAAGACGATCGCCAGCACGACGCTGATCGCGGCCGCGATCAGCGTCCCGATCAGACCGGGGATGAGGTACGCCGTCCACGACGAGGCATCGAGGAACGGTGACCACATCGCTCCGGTCAGCTGCTCCTTCGCCGCCATGGCACGCAGGACCACGATGACCACGGCTGCCAGCAGGATCCCGCCGACGACGGCGATGACGGTGTTGCGGATGCGTGCCCTCGGGCCGGGCGCGTCATAGAGGACCGTCGCGTCGCTCATCGCTGCACCACCAGTCGCTGGGAGAGCCAGGTGAAGAACACGCCCATCGGTAGCGTCAAGATGACGAACCCGGCGGCCATGATGATGAAGATCAGGTACAGCTGGGAGATGTCGAACTCCAGCATCTCGCGCATGGTGTAGGCGGCCTCGGCGACGCCGATGGTGGCGACCACCGTCGTGTTCTTGGTCAAAGCGATCATCGTGTTGCCCAGCGGAGCGATGGCCCCCCGGAACGCTTGCGGCAAGATGATCGAGGTGATGGTCGGCCCGAAACCGAGCCCGATGGCGCGGGCGGCCTCGGCCTGACCCTTCGGCACCGTGTTGATGCCGCTTCGGATGGCTTCGGCGACGAACGATGCGTGGTAGATCGAGAGCGCCACCACGCCCCAGCGGAAGTTGTTGTCGATGATCGAGGTCGGCGAGCTCGGATCGGCCAGATTCAGACCGAGCACCTGGAGCATCCCGAACGCACAGAAGAACACGATGAGCGTCAGCGGCGTGTTGCGGATCAGTGTGACGTAGGCCGTCGCCGCGCCGCGGAGCACGCCGACCGGAGACACCCGGAGCACCGCGATGACGGTGCCGATGATCAGGGCACCGATGGCCCCGGCGACGGCCAGCTTG
Source organism: uncultured Actinomycetota bacterium (assembly GCA_963797165.1). GTDB lineage: Bacteria > Actinomycetota > Actinomycetes > Propionibacteriales > Propionibacteriaceae > Microlunatus. The sequence goes on along the minus strand of CAWCOM010000001.1, from coordinate 1,310,418 downwards.
ATCGTCATCCAGAACGCGGCTACGACGCTGTACTGGCCCAGCAGTGTGGTCAGGTTGTCCATCGGCTCCCCTCGAGTGCCATGCCCGCCGGACCCGAGCCGAGAGCGGCGCGGGTCCGGCGGGTCAGATCGGTCAGACCTTGATCATCGGGTGAACGTCGATCAGGAGCAGGCCTCCGGCTTCGGCGGATTGGTGGCGGAGTCGTACTTGAAACCCGACGCGCCGACGGTCTCGTTCAGCGCCTTCTCCCACGAGCCGTCCGACACCATCTTCTCGAGCGCGGTGTTGATCTTCGTGCAGAGATCGGTGTCGCCCTTCTTGATGCCGACGCCGTACTTCTCGGTGGAGAACGGCTTGCCGACGACCTTCAGCTTGCCCTGGTACTGAGGCTGTGCGGCGAAGCCGGCCAGGATCACGTTGTCCGTCGTCACCGCGTCGATGCCGCCCGTGCTCAGGGCCGCCACGCACTTGGAGTAGGTGTCGTACTCCTGCAGCTGAACCTTGTCGGCAAACTGGTCCTGCACCTTCTTGGCCGAGGTCGATCCGGTCACCGAGCAGAGCTTCTTGCCGTTCAGGCTGTCCGGCCCGGTGATGTCGGTGTTGTCGGCCTTCACGAGCAGGTCCTGGCCGGCGATGAAGTACGGTCCGCCGAACGAGACCTTCTGCTTGCGGTCGTCGGTGATCGAGTAGGTGGCGAAGATCATCTTCACCTGACCGCTCTGCAGCAGGGTCTCCCGCTGAGCCGACGGTGATTCCTTGAACTCAACGTCGGTGTAGCCGAGCTCCTTGGCAACGTAGCGAGCCACCTCGACGTCGAAGCCGGTGTTCTTGTCGCCCTCCTTCAGCCCGAGTCCGGGTTGGTCGAACTTGACGCCGACGACGACCTTGCCGCCCTGGCCGGCGTCCCCTCCCGCGCTGTCACCACCGCCACCGCACGCCGCCAGCGGCAGCGCGAGCAGGGCGCCTGCCGCCACGGCAAGCACTCCTTTGTTGATCTTCATCTTGATCCCTCCGTTGTCTGGATCTGCAGTTGTCTGGATCTGCCTATTGTCTGGATCTGCAGTTGTCTGGATCCGTCTTCAACACGCGGATCGTGTGTCGCCTCAGTGCGTGAGGATCTTGCTCAAGAAGTCCTGAGCCCGGTGGCTCTTGGCGGCGGTGAAGAACGTCTCCGGATCGTTCTCCTCCACGATCTGCCCATCGGCCATGAAGACGACCCGGTTCGCGGCCTTGCGTGCGAAGCCCATCTCGTGGGTGACGACGATCATGGTCATTCCCTGTTTCGCGAGGCCGACCATCACGTCGAGCACCTCGTTGACCATCTCCGGATCGAGTGCGGAGGTGGGCTCGTCGAACAAGATCACCTTCGGGTCCATGGCCAGCGCTCGGGCGATCGCGACCCGCTGCTGCTGACCGCCGGACAGCTGCGCGGGGTACTTCTCGGCCTGGTTGTCCACACCGACCCGCTTGAGCAGCTCCATGCCGTGCTTCTTCGCCTCCGCGGAGGACTTCTTTCGAACCTTGACGGGGCCGAGGGTGACGTTCTCCAAGATCGTCTTGTGAGCGAACAGGTTGAACGACTGGAACACCATGCCGACGTCCGCCCGAAGGTTGGCCAACGCCTTGCCCTCTTCGGGAAGCTTGGTGCCGTCGATCTCGATCGTCCCGGACTGGATCGTCTCCAACCGGTTGATCGCTCGGCACAGCGTGGACTTTCCGGACCCCGACGGGCCCAGCACGACGACCACTTCGCCCTTGCGTACCGAGAGATTGATGTTCTGCAGAACATGTAGTTCGCCGAAGTATTTGTCCACGTCGGTCAGCACGACCAACGGTTCGCCGACATGCGACGGCGCAACCGAAGGACCTTGCAGCGCCTCCGGTTCGGAGCGATCGTCCGCCGTCTCGACACCGTCTGCCGCGGAGTCAGCGGTGTTCTGGCCCTCCGATACCGGTTCACCCATGGGCCGACCCTAGACGAAAATGCTTGTCAGATGGGAGAACGACCCTGTTGAGATTTGGTTACAAGGTGTGCTGGCAGCAGCTTTTCCAGTCGATCTCAGTCCTGAGAGCAACGGATTCAGTGCTGAGGGAAGTGATCAGGCGCCGCTGATTCCCCAACGCCCATGGAATTCCTCGCCCGGTTCGAGCACGATCAGATCCGCGTGGGTCGGGCCGGCGTTGAACGCGTCCGGTCCGCAGGACATCGGTTCGACGGCGATGGACACGTCGCGCTTGGGACCGCCGGTGAAGACCTGGGTCCAGCCGAACGACTCCTCGCCCCACAGCTCGGCCCAGCGCTCGCCGAGCGCGAGCCGCACCCGCCAGCGGCCGTCGGAACCCCGCACCAGATCGGTGTACGCGGTGTCGAGAACCTGGTCGCCGACCGTGCCGCCCGTGCGACGGTCGTACTCGGTTCCTTCGACATCGCGCACCGCCACCGGCAGCAACCGGTCGTCGACCGTCAGGTACGACGCGGCCGGGATGGTCAGGTCGACCTCGTCAACGCTCGCCTCGCCGACGGTCAGATAGGGGTGGGCGCCGTAGCCGAACGGCAGCGGCGTCGCGCCGATGTTCGTCGCGGCCACGTCGACAGTCAGACCCTCGTCGCCGACTGTGCCCTCGTCGCTGAGGCTGTGGGTGAGCGTCGCCTCCAGCACGCCGGGCCAACCGGACTGCGGAAAGATCCGCAGTGTCTGGGTCACGCTGGACTCGCTCAGATCGACGAGCCGCCAGACCGCGTGTCGGGCGAGCCCGTGGCTTGCGTTGTGCCGTGGCGGCTCGGACAGCGACAGCTGCTGCTCGACCCCGTCGAACACGTACCGACCGTCGCGGATCCGGTTCGGCCACGGAATCAGCTCCTGGCCGGCACCACCCGAGGGGGGACGGTCGGCCGCAAAACCCCGAAGGACGTCGCGGCCACCGTTGCTGAAGACCCGAAGCGTTGCCCCGACCTCGGTCACCACCGCCCGGTACGGTCCGGCGCTGATCTCGTACTGCTCTCCGGTGGGCAAAGTAGTGGCCATACCGGCGATCGTAGTTAGGCTGGTCCGGCCATGACTGCCACCCTGCCCGCCGCTGATACCCCGACGTACGCGACCCGACCGCACGAGGCCACCCGACCGCACGAGGCCACCCGACCGCACGAGGGGCGGACGTACGAGATCAAGACGTACGGCTGCCAGATGAACGTGCACGACTCCGAGCGGCTCGCCGGACTGCTCGAGGACGCCGGCTACGCCCGCGCCGGGTCCGACGCCCAGGCCGATGTCGTCGTCTTCAACACGTGCGCGGTCAGGGAGAACGCCGACGACCGGCTGTACGGCAACCTCGGTCACCTGCGGCCGACGAAGAACAAGACGCCGGGCATGCAGATCGCGGTCGGCGGCTGCCTGGCGCAGAAGGACCGGGACACCATCGTCAAGCGGGCGCCCTGGGTGGACGTCGTGTTCGGCACCCACAACATCGGCGCCCTGCCGGTGCTGCTGGAGCGGGCGCGGATCGAGCAGGAGGCCCAGGTCGAAATCGCGGAGTCGCTGGAGCGGTTCCCGTCGACCCTGCCGACGCGGCGCGACTCGGCGTACGCGGCGTGGGTGTCGGTCAGTGTGGGCTGCAACAACACCTGCACGTTCTGCATCGTGCCGGCGCTGCGGGGCAAGGAGACCGACCGGCGACCCGGCGACATCCTGGCCGAGATCGAGATGTTGGTCGCCGACGGCGTGCAGGAGGTGACGCTGCTCGGGCAGAACGTGAACGCGTACGGCGTCGAGTTCGGCGACCGCTCCGCCTTCGCGAAGCTGCTCCGCGCCTGCGGGGAGATCGAGGGACTGCGGCGCGTCCGGTTCACCTCACCGCATCCCAAGGACTTCACCGACGAGGTGATCGCGGCGATGGCCGAGACCCCGAACGTGATGCCGTCACTGCACATGCCGCTGCAGTCGGGCTCCGACCGAGTACTCAAGGCGATGCGCCGGTCCTATCGGAGCGAGCGTTACCTCGGGATCATCGACCGGGTCCGGGCCGCGATGCCGGAGGCCGCCATCACGACCGACATCATCGTCGGGTTCCCCGGCGAGACCGAGGGCGACTTCCAGGCGACGCTGGATGTGGCTCGTGCCTCGCGGTTCGCCGGTGCGTTCACCTTCCAGTACTCGATCCGACCGGGTACGCCCGCGGCGACCATGCCCGACCAGATCCCGAAGGCGATCGTCCAGGAGCGCTACGAGCGGCTGGTCGCGCTGGTCGAGGAGACCAGCTGGTCGGAGAACAAGGGTCAGGTGGGCCGGAGGGTGGAGGTGATGTTCGCCGACGGCGAGGGGCGCAAGGACGCCGCGACCGCGCGGATGTCTGGTCGCGCCGAGGACAACCGGCTGGTGCATGTCGCAGTGCCGGAGGAGTCGGCGCTGAGGCCGCGGCCGGGAGACCTGGCCGATGTGGAGATCACGTACGCGGCTCCGCACCATCTGACGGCCGACGCCGGTCTGCGCAACCTCCGGCGCACCCGTGGCGGCGACGCCTGGGCCGCGCGTCGGTCGACGGCTGACGGCGTCTCTCGACCGGGTGTGTCGCTGGGGATCCCGACGGTCGGCGTGCCGGCGCCACTGCCGACCGCAACGTCCTGCGTGGTGGGCGCCTGAGCGTCGGCAGGGATGACGAAGCTGCCGCGTCGATCGACGAGGTGAGAATCGGGCCCGGGGTCGGCTCAGGCCGCCTTCGGCATCTTGTCGAGCTTGGCCTTCTTCAGCGCCTTCCGATTGCGCGCGTCGGCGAAGATCTTCTTGGCGTCGGCCGGGGCCAGATTGCCCTCGGCGAGCATCCGGATCGGACACCGCTTGCAGCGCGGCTTGTCCTGGCAGCACTTCTTCTTGGGCTTCGCCGACACGGCGCAAACCCTAGCAGAAGTTAGGAGAGCCATACCTTCGCTGTCGGCGGACGAACGACCATCGGGGCCTTCTCGACGGGTGCCACGTGATCCGCGAGGATGTGACACCGAGCACCGATATCGATCAGGGAGAGTCCATGCCAGCGCAACGGTTCGTCGAGCAGCTGAACGTTCAGATCGGCCACGAGTTCGCCGCCCACCAGCAGTACGTCGCCTGCGCGGTCTACTACGACGCGCTGACGATGCCGCAGATGGCCGGGTTCTTCTACGCCCAGGCGCTGGAGGAGCGCGGTCACGCGATGATGATGGTGCAGTACCTGGTCGACCAAGATGCCGAGGTGACGATTCCGGGCGTCGCGGCTCCCCAGACCCGGTTCGCCGACATCGTCGAACCGGTCGCTCTCGCCCTCGAGCAGGAGAAGCGGGTGACCCAGCAGATCAACCAGCTCACCCGGATCTCGCGCGAGGAGTACGATTTCGCCTCCGATCAGTTCATGCAGTGGTTCATCAAGGAACAGGTCGAGGAGGTTGCCACGATGAGCGACCTGCTCACCGTGGTGAAGCGCGCCAAGCACGACGTCGAGGCGATCGAGGACTACGTCCAGCGCGAGACGACCGGCGAGGCGGCCGACCCGACGGCACCAGCCGTCGCCGGCGCCTGACCCGCCGTCATGGTTGCATGAAGCTTCGATCCGAGTGCTGACCGGGAGCTGCGATGGGCGACGACTGGGGTTGGTACTTCACCAGCGCCGAGCGACGGACCAGCCTGCTCCGCGACGAGCTGGACGCGGTGCGATCCAGCGCTTCGGCCCAGACCTCGCGGCTGACGAGCCAGCTGCGCACGCTACAGGGCTCCATCGAGACCCGGCTGACCGCGCTGTCGGCCGCCTTCGACGCATACGTCGAGCTGGGTGACATCCGGGAGCAGCTGGCCGGCTACCCAGACACGACCGTCGTCCGGCGCGACGTGATGCTCGCGATCGAGGCGCTGGCCGGTGGTCGGCGAGCCGGGCGGATCGACGACCGCGGCGAGGCGTACTGGCTGCCGCACGCGACGAACGCCGTGATCGGCATAGTCCAGAACGGCACTCCCGACGAGGAGGCGCAGCAGACGGCCCAGGCGCTGTCACCGGACGCCGAGCTGTTCGTCGTCGCAGCGTGCGGCGCGCTCGGATGCGGCTCGCTGGTCGCCGACCGGCTGCCGCCGCTGCTCGCCTGCGACGGCGCGCTGAACGACGACCAGGTCGCGCTGTGGGAAGCCGCCGTGGCCGGCTGCTTCGGATGGGTGCTGCCGGGCATCGGCGAGGTGTGGGCGGTCGTCGTGGAGGGGTCCAACGCCGACCTGGCGTCGTGGCGTGAGTGGTGCCATCAACGTGCCGGTGCTCGTGACGTCGAGTCGACGATCGGCTGGATCGCCGAGCTGTTCGGCGGCGTCCAGCTGGCGACGTCCACCGGCGATCTGGCCGCGCCGGAGCCGTCCGCTTTCGCTTCGTCGGTTCGGCCGGATCCGGAATCGGCCAGTCAGGACGCCTGGTCACCGGGTCAGCCGGTGCCGGCCCAGCTGACATCGGCCGGACCATCGGCCGGCGCGCCCTCCGGGAGCCCCGGCCCGCCCGGTCCCGAAGCCGCACTGCGTGCCGTGGTGACCCGCCTCGTGGCGAAGGGCACCGATCAGGAGGCGCCGCTGCTCGAGCGGGCACGCGAGCTGCGCCGCCGGATCGAGGACCCGGGGAGTGCGGCTCCGGCCGATTCCGAGCCGGTTCGTACTCCGGTCGTCGACGTTGTGCGCAACGCGGTGATCAAGACGGCGAGGACTTCGCGGGAGCGTACGGAGCTGCTGACCTGGGTCGGTCCCGCGCTCCGCACGGTCGCCGAGAGCGAGGCGGCGACGCTGTCGTCGCTCGAGCCTGTCCGCGAACGCGTACGCACGTCCGACCTCGACATCTTCGTGACGGCCGATGGGCCGGAGGCGAGCCAGGTCGACCGGGCGCGTGCGGGAATTGCGGCCCGCTACCCCGAGTCCACGTCGGCCAGCGCGATCGCGGGTGGGGTGGCGGCCCTCTTTCTGATCATCAGTGTCATCGCCGTCATCCTCGGAGCAGGCTGGGCGTTCCTGACCGCGATCGTGACGGTGGCTGCGGCTGTCGTCGCCGTCCGCGCCGAGCGAGCGCGGCGGGAACGGCGTGCGTCGGCCCAGGCCGCCCGGGCGCGACTCACCACCGAGGTTGCGGAAGCGGAGCGGGTGGCGGCGGCGCGCATCGATGCCCGGGAGATCACCCGGACCCGAGTCACCCAGCTGCTCGAGTTCGTCCGCTCGACCGCGTCGACGGCCTCCACCGCCTCGACCGCGTCGAAGGCCTCCACCGACTCGACCAGCTCGACCAGCTCGATCGAGAGCGGGGCGACGGCTCAGCCCTGAGGGCCGGCCTGCTTGTCGAGCTGCTGCTTGACCTGTTCGGCTGCCTGATCGATCTGCTCGGTGTGTCCGCCGCCGGTTCTCTGATCGGCCGCGTCCGCTGCCTTGTCGACCGCCTGGTCCACCTCGGCGTTGTGCTCGCCGACCATGTCCTTGGCCTTGTCGAAGATGCCCATGGATGCCTCCTGCCGCGAATCGACTCGTCTTTGCCCGTCTGAGTCGACGATAGCCGGGGGCGAGCGTTGTCATTCGACGGGCTCAGGGCACGCCGCCTTCCGCGGTCGTCCCGGCGAGCCCGCCTCCGCTGAGTTTTGCCACGATCGCCTCGACGTCGTACACGCAGCCACCCCAGGTCCCGCCGCTGACTTCCTGAAGGGCGGCCCACAGCCGAGTGTCCGCGGGCAGCTCCGGGTGCGGCGCCAACCCAGGCGTGGGTTCGCGGCGGGCCAGCTCCACCGCACCTGCCTCGGGCGTCAGCTCGGCTCCGGGCCGGCCCAGGAAGTCCAGCGAACCGGTCAGCCGGGCGGTGTCGACCCGGACCCGGACCAGGTCGCCCGTGCGCAGCCGACCGATCGGACCGCCGGCCAGCGCCTCCGGACCGACGTGCCCGATGCAGGCGCCGGTCGAGACCCCGGAGAATCGGGCGTCGGTGAGCAGCGCGACCTGCCGGCCGAACGGGACGTGCTTCAGCGCCGATGTCAGCTGGTACGTCTCCTCCATGCCGGTGCCCGCCGGCCCGCAGCCGATCAGTGCGATCACCTCGCCGGCCTGCACCGTGCCGTCCTTGATCGCCTCGATGGCTTCGTGCTCGGCCGTGAACACCCGCGCCGGGCCGGTGAGCTGGTAGATCCCATCGGCGTCGAGCATCGAGCGATCGATCGAGGTCGCCTTGACCACCGACCCGTGCGGGGCGAGGTTGCCGGTCGGGAAGGCGACCGTGCCGCGCATCCCGGCGGCCACTGCGCGGTCGGGATCGAAGATCACGTCGTCCGGGTCGAACCGACGGCCGGCCAGGGTCGTCCGGAAGCGCTCCCGCCGCTCGCTCGCCGCCCAGGCATCGAGACGCTCGCCGAGCGTCGTGCCCTCCACCACACGAACGTCGGTGCGCAGCAGCCCCAGCCGCCGGAGGTGCAGCATCACCTCCGGCACCCCGCCGGCCAGATAGACCCGCACGGTCGGGTGCTGGACCGGGCCGTTGGGCAGCACGGACACGATCCGCGGCGTCGACCTCGCGACGGCCAACCAGTCGGCGGCGGTGGGGCGGCGCAGTCCAGCAGCGTGCGCGATCGCCGGGATGTGCAGCAGCAGGTTCGTCGAGCCGCCGAACGCGGCGTGGACGACCATCGCGTTGTGCACGGCGTCCTCGGTGATCACGTCCTTCGTGCACTGCCCGTGGGCCACGGCGGCGGTCAGCGCGTTCACCGCTCGCACACCGCCCTCGAGCCAGACGGGCTCACCGGACGGTGCCAGGGCGGTGTGTCCGACGGCCAGGCCGAGCGCCTCGCCGACGACCTGGGCCGTGGCCGCCGTACCGAGGAACTGGCAGCCGCCCCCCGGTGATGCGCACGCGGCGCAGCCCAGCGCCGCGGCGTCGTCGAGGCTGATCAGGCCGTGGGCGTACCGGGCGCCGAGGGTCTGCACGGTGCCCGCGTCCTCGCCGTGAGCCGGCGGTAAGGTCACCCCGCCCGGAACCAGCACGGACGGCACCTCTGGTGACCCGGCCAGCGCCATCATCATCGCCGGCAAGCCCTTGTCGCAGGTTGCGATACCGACCACCCCGACCCGATGCGGCAGCGAGCGAATCAGCCGGCGCATCACGATGGCGGCGTCGTTGCGATAGGGCAGCGAGTCGAACATCGCGGTCGTGCCCTGCGAGCGGCCGTCGCACGGGTCGGACACGAAGCCGGCGAACGGCAGGCAGCCCTGATCCGTGAGCTCTGCGGCGACGGTCGCCGCAATCGTGCCGAGCTCGTAGTGGCCGGTGTGATAGCCGAGAGCGGCCGGGCTGCCGTCGGGGTGCCGCATCCCGCCCTGGGTGGAGAGGATCAGCACGCCCGGGTCGTTCGAGCGGGCCGGGTCGGCGCCCATCCCGACGTTCTGGGTCAGCCCGAAGATGGTGCCGCTCGCTGCGTGTCGGAGCAGGTCATCGGTGAGCGGGAGTGCGCCGCTGGGGCCGTCCGCCTGGCTGCGTACGTCGTAGAGGTCGGGCCGGGTCGGTGCGAACACGTCGTCGGTCATCGCTGACGCACCTCGACCACGGTGCCGACCTCGACCACGGTGCCGGCCTCGACCACGGTGCCGGCCTCGACGCCGCCTGCCTCGACCACGGTGCCTACCTCGACGACCGGGTTGGTCAGCGAACCCACGCCGGTGATCGCGACGGTCACCACATCACCGGCGGCCAGCGTGAAGTCCGGCGGTGGGACGATCCCGGTGCCGGTCATCAGGAACACCCCGGTCGGGAAGCTGTTCGCACGGAACAGCCAGGTCGCCAGCTCGGCGAGGTCGCGGTGGATCGCGGCGCCGCTGATCGAGTCCTCGAACGCCGTCTGCCCGTCCCGCTCGATAGTGAGCGAAATGGTCAGGTCGGAGATCTCGAGGTCGCCCGCCGGCACCAGGCAGGGACCGACCGCGCAGCTGAGGTCGTACACCTTGGCCTGAGGGAGATAGAGCGGGTTCTCGCCCTCGATGCTGCGGGAGGACATGTCGTTGCCGCAGGTGAAGCCGGCAATGGTTCCGGCGGCGTCGATGGCGAGGGTGAGCTCCGGTTCCGGTACGTCCCAGGTCGAGTCCACCCGGATGCCGACCGTCTCGCCCGGCCCGCGGCTGGTGCCCGGCATCGCCTTGCAGAACAGCTCGGGCCGCTCGGCGTCGTACACCAGGTCGTAGACATCGGGGGTGGTCGACTCGGCGTTGCGGGCGGCGCGACTGCGCTCGTACGTCACCCCGGAGGCCCAGACCGGCTGGCTGCCGATCGGCGCGAGGATCCGATGACTCTCCGGCACCGGCCCGGTTGTGCTGTCGAGGGCTCCGAGGATCGCCTCGGCGCCCGAGCCGATCAGGGCGTCGAGATCGCTCGCGGCGAGGAGCTGCTGCGGGCCCTCGTCCGGCGGGCCGCTCGCCAGCCGGATCTTGCCGTCGATCAGGAGCTTCCACAGTGCTGATCTGCTGCGTCTGGGCTGATCTGTTCTGGGCTGATCTGTTCTGGGCCGATCTCTTGCGGGCTGGAGCCATAGCCCCGATTGTCCCGCTCCGGCTCGGCCGTCTCGATCCAGCCCGCCCCCGGCCACCCCGATCGATGCCACTGAGCGCATCGGAGGGCCACTCAGCCCATCGGCGCCGATGCGCGGCATGACCCGTCGGTGCGCGAAGACGGTTGGGGTGACGGGCGGTTGGTGGGGCCGAGCCGGGAGACTGGGTGGCGTGATCGTCGCCGTCGTGGGTCCCACCGCCGTGGGGAAGTCGACGCTGGCCCTGGCGCTCGCGCAGCGGCTGATCGCCACCGGCCGGCCGGCCGAGATCGTCAACGCCGACTCGATGCTGCTCTATCGCGGGATGGACATCGGCACGGCGAAGCCGACACCGGACGAGCTCGCCCGCGTGCCGCACCACCTGGTCGACGTCCTGGAGGTCACCGAGACCGCGACGGTCGCACGAGTTCCAGGCACTGGCGCGCACGGCCATCGCCGACTGCCGGGCCAGGGGAGTGGTCCCGATCCTGGTCGGCGGTTCGGCCCTGTACGTCCGCGCCGTGCTCGACGACTTCCAGTTCCCCGGCACCGACCCCGAGCTTCGGGCGGCGCTGGAGGCCGAGCTGGTCGCGCTCGGCCCCGAGGCGCTGCATGCCCGGCTGGCCGAACAGGATCCGCCGGCCGCGGCGGCCATCCTGCCGGGCAACGCCCGTCGGGTGGTCCGGGCGCTGGAGGTGATCGCCCTGACCGGACGCCCGTTCGCGGCGTCGCTGCCGGAGCGGCGCTACCTCCTCGACGACGTCCGTCAGATCGGTCTCCACCTCGATCGGGCAAGCCTCGACGCCCGGATCGCCGAGCGGGTGGACACGATGTGGGCGGCCGAGTTCGTGGCGGAGGTCAAGCGGCTGGTGGAGCATGGGCTGCGGGACGGGCTGACCGCGTCCAGAGCCCTGGGCTATACGCAGATCCTGCGGTTCCTCGACGGCGAGCTGACCGAGGACGAGGCGCGGGACGAGACGATCAGCCGGACGCGCAAGTTCGCCCGGCGACAGGACTCGTGGTTCCGCCGAGACGAGCGGATCGTCTGGTTCGACGCGCGCCGAGATGACCTGGTTGGCGCGGTGCTGAGCGATGTCATACGGCAGATGCTCCGTAGACGCGATCAGAGAACTTGATTTCCGCTCACCATGATCATCCGCGAGGATCCGCGGAGCATCTGACGTATTGGACCCGCCACTTCGACCGCGCGGGTGAGCGCAACGTGCCTCTGGAAGACTGGCCGGTATGCGCAGGTGGTCGTTCGCGAAGGGGCACGGCACCGAGAACGACTTCGTGCTACTGCTGGATCGCGAAGGCGTGCTCGACCTCGGCGAGGACGAGGTCCGGTTCCTCTGCGACCGGCACGCCGGGGTCGGGGCCGACGGAGTCCTGCGTGTGGTGCTGAGCAGCCACGTACCGGAGTGGCCCGCCGTCGCGGAGCGGACCGGGTCGACCGTCGACCCGGACCACCTGTGGTTCATGGACTATCGCAACGCGGACGGGTCGATCGCGGAGATGTGCGGCAACGGTGCTCGCGTGTTCGCCCGCTATCTGCTCGACGAGGGCTTGGCCAGTGGCCACACGTTCGAGATCGCCACCCGGGCCGGGGTGAAGCCCGTCTCCGTGTTGCCCGACGGCTCCATCAGGGTGGGAATGGGCCCCGTCACCCTCACCGGGAGCGATGTGCAGGTGACGACGGCGGACGGGCGGGAATTCGCTGCGGTTGCGGCCGACGTGGGGAACCCGCACGTTGTCAGTTTCGTCGATGGCGGCGCCGAGCTGGCCGCGCTCCCGCTCTGGACCGCTCCGCGCTGGTCACCGCCGGAGGCGTTCCCGGCCGGAGTGAACCAGGAGTTCGTCGCCGTCCTGGGTGAGCGGCACGTCGCCATGCGGGTCTACGAACGCGGCTCAGGCGAGACCCGCTCCTGCGGCACCGGGACGGTCGCGGTCGCCGCGGCCGCCCACGCGCGCGACGGATCGGGATCGGGCGGAGGACCGGCGACCTATCGCGTGGACGTGCCCGGCGGATCGGTCGAGGTCGAGCTGGCGGACGATCAGGCTCATCTCACCGGCCCGGCCGTGATCGTCGCCCATGGCGAGATCGCCGTACCGAACACTCGGCGGCACGTTGCCCCGAGGCATACGACTCTGGAGGACTGAATGGCCGTACTGGACACTTTCTCGTTGGCCGGCAAGGTCTCGGTGGTCACCGGGGCCAACCGTGGCATCGGCCGGGCGTTGGCGCTGACTCTGGCCGAAGCGGGCAGCGACGTCGTACTCCTGGTCCGCAACCCGGAGTCGGCCGCTCCAGTGCTGGCGGAGATCACCGAGCTCGGCGGCCAGGCCGGTGTGGTCGCGGCCGACGTGACCGAGGCCGGCTCCGTGCTGGGAGCCGTCAACGAGATCGTCGAGCAGTTCGGTCGGGTGGACGTCCTCGTGAACAACGCCGGAGCGTGCATCCACCGGGCCGCGCTCGAGGTGACGTCGGACGAGTTCAACCTCGTGATGAACGTCAACGTCAACGGCGTCTGGAACTGTGCCCAGGCCTTCGGCCGCCAGATGATCGCGCAGGGCAGCGGGGCGATCGTCAACATCGGCTCGATCTCGGCTTTCATCGTCAACCGTCCGCAGTGGCAGCCGGCGTACAACGCCTCGAAGGCAGCCGTGCACCAGCTGACCAGGTCACTCGCGGCCGAGTGGGCGCCGCACGGGGTTCGAGTCAACGCGGTCGCGCCGGGCTACACCCGGACGGAGATGGCGCCGGTCGACGATCCGAAGTACAAGGCGCGATGGATCGACGACGCGCCGATGCAGCGCGCGGCCGAACCGGCGGAGCTCGGGCCGAGCGTGGTGTTCCTCGCCTCCGCCGCCTCGAGCTTCGTCACCGGCGAGGTGCTGGTCATCGACGGTGGGTACTCGCTCTACTGATCGCTCGCCTCGTATCCCGATCGAGACCCCGCCCCGCGGGCCCTCCGCCTCTCGACCTCGCTGCGTCTCTACCTCGCTGCCTCTCGACCCGCACCCATTCTTCTCCGCACCGCATCGCCCACGTGGCGGTATTCGGGCCTCTTTGCTGCGTTATCAGCACCGCATCGCCCAGATGTGGTCGGGATGGGGCCTGGATTCCCTCGTCTGGGCACCGCATCGCCCAGATGTGGTCGGGATGGGGCCTGGATTCCCTCGTCTGGGCACCGCATCGCCCAGATGTGGTCGGGATGGGGCCTGGGATCCCTCGTCTGGGCACCGCATCGCCCAGATGTGGTCCGGAGGGGCCTGGAACCCTTCGTCTGGGCACCCCATCGCCCAGATCTTTGTTCAGTGCGGCTCGCAAGCGGTCGCTTGCCGGGCGTGTGCGGGCCGGCGCTGCCGGTCCGCGACGACCGATTCGATCTCCGCCCACAGCTAAACCGTTCGAATCTGTCGGTGGCACGTGAGACGCTGGAACAGATATGACAGCTGCTGACTACGCACGTGCCGACGATGCACGAGACCGATCGGTCCTCGACCTCGAGGACGAACCCGCGTCGGGGCCCGGGCCTGTTCCCGGCGGTGACGGGGATCAGCTCGACCTGGAGGAGCGCCACTCGCTCCGCCGGGTCGCTGGGATGTCCACCGAGCTCACCGATATCAGCGAGGTCGAGTATCGCCAGCTCCTGCTCGAGCGCGTTGTCTTGGTGAGCGTGTGGACCACCGGCAGCGAGGTCGACGCCGAGAATGCGATGACCGAGCTCAAGCTGCTCGCCGAGACCGCCGGCTCCGAGGTGCTCGAGGGTCTCATCCAGCGGCGCACCAGACCCGACCCGGCGACGTACGTCGGACGCGGCAAGGTCGAGGAGCTGCGCGAGGTCGTGGTCGCGACGGGCGCGGACACCGTGATCTGTGACGGCGAGCTCGCACCCGCACAGTTGCGCAACCTGGAGGATCGGGTCAAGGTCAAGGTGATCGACCGGACCGCCCTGATTCTCGACATCTTCGCGCAGCATGCAAAAAGTGCGGAGGGCAAGGCCCAGGTCGAGCTGGCCCAGCTGCAGTACCTCAAGCAGCGACTGCGCGGCTGGGGTGGCAACTTGTCTCGTCAGGCCGGCGGCCGGGCCGCCGGCGGTGCCGGGATCGGTGGCCGTGGACCCGGCGAGACGAAGCTGGAGACCGATCGTCGCCGGATCAACCATCGGATCTCGCGCCTTCGGGCCGATCTCCGCGCGATGGACTCCACCCGAGAGACCAAGCGCGCCGAGCGGCGCCGCCATCAGGTGCCGTCCGTTGCCATCGTCGGCTATACGAACGCGGGCAAGTCGAGCCTGCTCAACCGGCTGACGAACGCCGGTGTCCTGGTCGAGAACGCCCTGTTCGCCACCCTCGATCCGACCACGCGTCGGGCCCAGACGTCCGACGGTCGGGTCTACACGCTGACCGACACCGTCGGCTTCGTCCGACATCTCCCGCACGATCTGGTCGAGGCGTTCGCATCCACGCTGGAGGAGACCGCGCAGGCCGATCTGCTCGTGCACGTGGTCGACGGGGCGGATTCGGACCCGACCGGACAGATCAGCGCTGTTCGCGCGGTGCTGTCCGATGTGGGTGCCGGCGAGCGGCCCGAGCTGATCGTGATCAACAAGGCCGATCTGGCGGACGAGACGGCGCTCACCGCGCTCCGAACGCAATATCCGGGTTCGGTGATCGTGTCGGCCCGCACCGGTCGCGGCATCGATGAGCTGCGATCTCGGATCGAGGCGGGCCTGCCCAGGCCGGAGGTCGAGATCCGCGCGCTGATCCCGTACGACCGGGGCGACCTGGTCGACAAGATCCACCGGACCGGTGAGCTGGGCGTGCTGGAGCACACCGAGCACGGCACGCTGATCACGGCGCGGGTCCATCCGAGCCTGGCCGGCGAGCTCGAAAGGTACGCTCTCGCAGGTGACGACCGCCGGTACGCGTAGGGAAACTGCGCCGGTCGGCCCTTCGACAGGCTCGGGACAGAGGAGATCCGATCCCGGCGAGGCTCGGATGAGCGCGAGCCGGTCGGCCCTTCGACAGGCTCAGGGAACATGACGCCCGATCCCGGGGGGGCCGAGCCGAGGCACCGCGCCGTGCTGCATCAAGCAGTCGCCGAGATCGGCGGTGCCGAGCGGCCCGGCCAGCTCGGGATGGCCGATGCAGCTGCCGAGGCGCTGGACTCCGGCCGGCACCTGCTCGTCCAGGCCGGCACTGGCACGGGAAAATCCCTGGGTTATCTGGCCCCGGCCCTGATCAGGCTCGTCGAGCACGACCGCGAGCGGATCATCGTCGCCACCGCGACGCTGGCGCTCCAGCGCCAGCTCGCCACCAAGGACATTCCGACGGCCCTCGACGCGGTGGCGAAGGTGACCGGCAAGCGGCCGCGACACGCCATCCTCAAGGGTCGGACGAACTACGTCTGCCGGCTCAAGGCGACCGAAGGGGTCGCGGAGGAGCAGGGCACTTTGCTCGGCGTGGAGGAGCTGACCACCGGTCTCGCCGCGTCCGCCGCGCCCAGCTCGGTGATCGCCGCCGAAGTGCTCTCGCTGCGTTCCTGGGCCGACGACGAGCACCGCAAGAACGGGCTGGCCGATCGGGACGACGCACCCACCCACACCGAACGAGCCTGGCAGCAGGTCTCGATCCCGGTCCGCGAGTGTCTCGGCCGGGACCGCTGCCCGCTCGGCGACACATGCTTCGTCGAACGCTCCCGCGACGCCGCCCGGTCCGCCGACCTCGTGGTCACCAACCACGCGCTGCTCGCGATCGACGCCATGCATGGCGGCACCGCGCTGCCCGAGCACGATGCGGTGATCATCGACGAGGCGCACGAGCTGGTGGCTCGGGTCACCGGCGCCGCCTCCGCCGAGCTGAGCCCGCAGCTGATCGAGCGGGTGAGCCGCCGCGCCATGACCTATCTCACCGATGAGACGGCACTGGAGCTGCTCGAGTCGGCCGACGCTCTACGGAACGCCCTGGACGAGACGAACCCAGGCAGGATCGAGAACCCGGACTCGGCCCTCGGTCAGGCCTGCGGGGTGGTCCGGACCGCCGCGCGCAAGGCAGTCAGTGGTCTGACCAGCTCAGATGCCAAGGCCGAACCCGAGCAGCGCCAGACTGCCGCGGCGGTCAAGGAGGTCTTCGACGTCGCGGATCGGCTGGCTGCGATGAGCGAGCACGACGTGATCTGGGTGGCCGAGAGCGAGCGCGACGGCAGGGACGTACGCGTCGCGCCGCTGTCGGTGGCCGGCCTGATGCGGTCCCGAGTCTTCGGGCAGGCGACGACCATCCTCACCTCGGCGACCCTGAAGCTCGGAGGCGACTTCGATCGGGTGGCGATGTCGGTCGGGTTGCGATTGGACGAGCAGGACGCGGAGGCAGTTCGGATCCAGGTCCACGAGCCTGCCGTCGCGCTGGAGGACTCCGACGACGACACCACCGAGGACGCGGCCGAAGACGACCCGGGTGAGGGTCCCCAACCCTGGCACGGTCTCGACGTGGGGTCGCCTTTCGACTACCGCAAGCAAGGGATTCTGTACGTCGCCCGACACCTCCCCCCGCCCGGTCGCGATGGCCTGTCCGACGCGACCATCGCCGAGATCGCGGAGCTGGTCTGGGCGGCGGGCGGACGTACGCTCGGGTTGTTCTCGTCCCGCCGCGCCGCCGAGGTGGCCGCCGTGCGGGTTCGCAAGGAACTGCCGAAGCTGACCGTGCTGTGCCAGGGCGACGCCCAGCTGACCGAGCTGACCCAACGGTTCCTGGCGGAGGAGTCGACCAGCCTGTTCGGCACCCTGTCGTTGTGGCAGGGCGTCGACGTGCCCGGCAACACCTGCCAGCTGGTGATCATCGATCGGATCCCCTTTCCACGACCGGACGACCCCCTGATGAACGCGCGGCAGCGGGCCGTCGCAGAGGCCGGCGGCAACGGGTTCATGACCGTGGCCGCGACGCACGCCGCACTGTTGCTCGCCCAGGGTTCGGGCCGGCTGATCCGGCGGCTCAGCGACCGGGGCATGGTCGCCGTCCTCGATCCTCGGCTGGTGACGGCCCGCTACGGCTCGTACTTGAAGGCGTCGATGCCCGAGCTGTGGCAGACCACCGACCGCGAGGTCGCCATCGGTGCGCTGCGCCGCCTCACCGGCACTGCCTGAGCCGCCGAACCGGACGTGCCATCGAAGAATCAAGAACGGTTGACCCCGACTGTTGGGGTCAATCGTTCTGGATTTCTGGGAGCCAACGGGAGGATCGGCTACCGGTCCGCCTCCGCCGGCGCATCCAGCAGCCGAGGCATCAGCAGTCTGACCCGCTGCTCGAGGGCCGCCTCGACGCCATCGGCCCCACCGAGCCAGGCCTGGACGGCGCGCGAGAAGACCCCGTCGAACAAGGCGTAGGCCGTTTCGGCATCCACGATCAAGGCAGCGCTGGACAGCTCGGCATAACGGGCGAGGATGCGCCACACCATGTCGCGCAGCGCGGCATCGATCGCTGCGACATCGGGTCGGAACGCGGGCTCGAACAGACTCTGTGCCCGGAGGTCGTACCAGAGCCGCTGTTCTCGGGAGTCCTCGTGCAGAGTGACCAGCAGGGCGTCGAGGAAACGTCCGACGATGTCGTCGGCACTGGTGGCGAGGACGCTCACGTCGTCGTAGCGACGTACGCAGCGAGCCTTGTACAGCCGGACGCAGTGTGTGATCAGCTCGGTCTTGTCGGCGAAGTAGTAGTGCAGCACCCCGTGCGAGAACTGGGAGTTCTGCGCGATTTCGCGAAGCGAGGTGTTGGCGTAGCCGCGCTCGGCCAAGGTACGCAGCGCTGCTGTCGCGAGCTCGTCGCGGCGGGCGGCCACCTTGTCCCCGGCCAGCAGCGCGGGCGCGACGGCGCGCTCGGCATCCGAGAGACGCGGCGTCGTGGGGGTCGACGTCACACTCATGTGGGCCTCCGTGGTCCGGTAGGTGGGGAGCCTACCGTTGCCGAGCGGCCGCGCTCTTGACAAGTGTCCAAGAATCTCTTGACGACTGTCAAGAGCGCGCGGTGGGCTCGGGCACCCATCGATGCGAACGAATGCCTCTGGAGGAAGCGACGCCTAGACTCTCTGGGCGTGTCGATCTTCGCCGACAAGCCGACCCTGTGTGGAGAGCGCGTGGTGCTCCGACGGTTCGAGACTGCCGACATCGAGGCTATGGCGGCGATCCTGGCCGACCCGGAGGTGCTGCGGTTGACCGGATCGGTGCACAGCAGTGGGGCGGCGCAGAGTCAACCGCGAGAGCTCGACGAGCGCACCCTCGACTGGTACCGAAGCCGAAACGAGCAGTCGGACCGGCTGGACCTGGCGGTCGTCGACCGCTCGACCGGTCAGTGCGTCGGTGAGGCGGTGCTCAACGATCTGAGTGAACCCGATGCGTCCTGCAACTTCCGGATCCTGCTGGGGCCGAACGGCCGGGATCGTTGGTTCGGCACCGAGGCGACCAGGTTGATCATCGATCACGCGTTCGGCACAACACGCGCTGCACCGGATCGAGCTCGACGTGATCGCCTTCAACCCACGCGCCCTACGGGTGTATGAAAGGGTCGGCTTCGTAATCGAGGGCCGCCGGCGCGAGGCGTTCACCTTCGACGGTGTGCGCTACGACGACATCATCATGTCGATCCTTCGGCCGGAGTGGGCTTCGCGCCGCTGAGTCTTCGGTCGCGCAGCGCTGCGCCGCCCCCTCCGCGATCACCCGGGCCCGGTGCGGATCCCGGAAAGTGGTCGCTGACAACATCGACACGCCGATGAGAAATGTGGTTTGCGCCCACTTTCCGGGCAGGCGGCGAGCTTCCCGGCCGAAACAGACACGTTACGTGTGCGACACCCCGTCGGTCGGGTTCAGGCATAGCGTCACCCCAAACGGGTCCGCCCCCTTCGTCCCCTGGAGCCTGCCATGACCGACACCACCGACGTCGCCTCACACCATGATTTCGAGGACACTCCGGGTCATCCGGCTGGGGATGGGGTGATCAAGGATTTCTATGATGATCGGTTGGCGAACTCGGATCTGGCGCCGTTGCGGAAGCAGACCTGGGGTTCGTACAACATTTTCGCGTTCTGGATGTCGGATGTGCACTCGGTCGGTGGCTATGTGACGGCCGGGGCACTGTTCTCGTTGGGGATCGCGTCGTGGCAGGTGCTGGTGTCGCTGATCATCGGGATCATGATCGTGATGGTGTTCTGCAACCTGGTGGCGAAGCCGTCGCAGGTGACCGGGGTGCCCTATCCGGTGATCAACCGGGCCATCTTCGGAGTCCGGGGGGCGAACATCCCGGCCATCATCCGGGGCTGTATCGCGATCGCCTGGTACGGGGTGCAGACCTTCTTGGCGTCGACCTCGTTGATGATCATCTTCTTGAAGTTCCTGCCCGGCTCGGCGGCGTTGACCGGGCCGATTCTTGGGCCTGTCCGCGTTGGGTTGGATCTGCTACGCCATCTTGTGGGTCGCCCCAAGCCGCCGTCTTCTCGGCCGGGGGATGAACGCGATCCGCAAGTTCATCGACTTCGCCGGCCCCGCCGTGTATGTGGTGATGATCGCACTGTGTATCTACCTGGTCGTCAAGGCCGGCGGGCTGGGCAACATCAGGCCGGGGGTGTCAGATCGTCTGTGTAAGCAATCCCGAGGGGAGAGTGAGCACATGATGAATGCCAGACCACTGGGAGAAGATCGGGACCGGGTGGACGAGGCCTTGGAGCCGGGTCCGTTCGGTGAGCCGAGATCGCAGGCCGAGGCAGCTCGACGAGCGGTCGATGAGATGGTCGAGGCCGGTCTGTTGGACACGGTGCTGGCCGGGGTGGACACCGGCGAGCTCAGGCTGACCGGGGAGGGCGGGTTCCTCCCGGAGATGCTGAAACGCGCGTTGGAGGCCGGTCTGCGGGTGGAACTGTCGGATCATCTCGGCTATGAGAAGGGCGACCCGGCCGGCCACGGGTCAGGGAACTCCCGCAACGGCACGACTCCGAAACGGTTGGGCACCGAGGTCGGCGACATCGACCTGGCCACCCCGCGGGACCGTAACGGCACCTTCGACCCGAAGCTGATCGGCAAGGGCCAACGCCGCCTCGACGGCCTGTCGGAGATGATCATCAGCCTGTATGCGAAGGGGATGACGGTCCGCGACATCCAGCACCATCTGCAGGCCACGATCGGTTCGGAGCTGTCGCACGAGACGATCTCCAACATCACCGAGGCCGTCGCCGGGGAGGTCAAGGCCTGGCAGGCCCGGCCGCTGGACCCGGTCTATCCGATCGTGTTCTTGGATGCGTTGGTGGTGAAGGTCCGCGACGGCCACCAGGTGCGGAACAAGGCCGCCCATATCGCGGTCGGTGTCGATACCGACGGGATCAAGCACGTCCTCGGGATCTGGGTCCAAGCCACCGAAGGGGCGAAGTTTTGGGCCGGAGTGTGCGCCGAGCTGGCCAACCGCGGCGTCCGGGACGTGTTGATCGCCTGCTGCGACGGACTGTCGGGGTTCCCTGAGGCGATCGAGGCGACCTGGCCGAACACGGTCGTGCAGACGTGCACGGTCCACCTGATCAGGGCCTCGCTGCGGTTCGTGCCCGACGCCGACCGCAAGGCCGTCGCCAAGACGCTGCGGCTGATCTACACCGCTCCCACCGCCGCGGCGGCGGCTCAGGAGCTGGACGGGTTCGCTGACTCGGTCTGGGGTCACAAGTACCCGGCCGCGGTCAAGGTCTGGCGGGACGCGTGGGAGAGGTTCATCCCGTTCCTGGAGTTCCCGCCGGCCCTGCGGAAGATCATCTACACCACCAACAGCATCGAGTCGCTGAACTACCAGCTCCGCAAGATCATCAAGAACCGGGGCCACTTCCCCAACGACGACGCCGTGGTGAAGCTGTTGTGGCTGGCGATCCGCGACATCGAGGACAAACGCGCCCGCGAACGAGCCAAGGAGGCCGGCCGACCGAAGGGACAGCCACGCAAAGCACCGGCGAAGCTCGTCGAGGGAGCCCAAGTCCAGGGCTGGAACCCGGCCCTGGGAGCCCTGTCCATCGCCTTCCCGGGCCGGCTGGACGCCGCCTTGTGACCATCCCCGAGAAGGCGCTGGAGCAGGCCCGCGACGTTGCCGACGACGATCAGCAGACCGTCGAGAACCCGCAGGCCCACGTCGACGAGCTCGTCGCCGTCATGACCGAGATCCTCGACCAGAAACACCCGCTACCAACCACGACCAACAACACCACTTACACAGAAAACTTGACAACCTCCTCTCAGCGTTCGTCACACTCGGCGTTCAGCATCTCTGCCAGAATCGCCTTGTGCGACAGTCGTTGCTTCGCTGCCGCTGCTTCCATCACGCCGTCCTTCGCACTTATCGTTCGCAGCTGCATTGTCTTCGCCGCCGTCTCTATCGCAGCATCTGCTTCTTACTCTGCCAGCCTTTACACCGTCACTGCCTCTGTCATGCCTACTCTCCTCTCTACATCTCGTCGTAGCCTTTCAGCTACTTCACCTACCGTTCTCCGCCTACACCTACCTGTTCTACCTGCGCTATCTGCACTGCATTGCCTCTATTGTCTTCTCTTCTTTCCTCTACCTCTACCAGTCTTTATCTACGCTGTCCAGCCTCGCCGCCGCTGTCAGGCCTTCTATCACCGCAGCTGCTCGCATTGTCCTATGTAGCAGCAGCACCCCTATCAGCGCCCTGGCGCCTGCGCCGTCGCCTAGCCTGCGCCGTGCCTTGTCCCAGAACCGTTGATGAGCCTCGGTGAACACACCTTACCCCCTGTCCTAGACGAGCGCGGTCGCGCCCTGCAACGCACCTTGTTTACGAGCAAGCACTTCCAGGTAGTGGTCCAGCAGCAGGTCCTCGGTGCCCTTAGCCAACTACCGGGTGTGTCTGCCACGACCGTGGTGGCGTCGAGCACTGTTATTGTGGTCGCGCCGAGCCTTACCTCGAGCCGTCGTCCTGCGTAGCTGCTCTCACCTAGTAGTACTACTGCCTTACACAGACCCTTGCCTTCTCGTCTACCCTGCACTACAACACCTATGCCACATCTAACACCTCTACCTGCAACTGCCGCAGCATCTGCAACTCTCTTGCCCGGACTGTCCCACCGTCTCTACGCTCGCTCCTATCCTGCTTGCGTCATCGCTTTTATCTGCTGCAGCTAACGCCTCGTTCAACGCCGCCAACTATCCTACATGCGGTATCGGGGTCAGATGGCGGCGACGAACCGGCCGATCTCACCTTCCACCCCACCCTTCTCATGGCCCCGTCTATCCCGCGCTGGCAGAAGAAAGAGTCGTAGCCGTAGTGGGAACGCATCGCGACGAACCGGGGATGCTCGAACCTGTCCCGACCCAACGCGACCCGGATCACCGCCTTCTTCAGTTGTCGTAGCGGATCATCCCGTCTGCACCCCACCAAACGCCTCGAACGCTCGCACATGCCCGTCCAGGAACGACTCCTGGGACTGGTTGGCATAGGCGTAGTGGAACGCCTTCCCGGAGTGCGACAACCGCATGCAGAACATGTGCAGCTTCATCGCCACACCAGCGATCGAGGCAACGAAATCGCCGAAGTCGACTTCAGCCTCCTCCGCGACCAGGTGTGTCTGCGGAACCATCACCTGACATCGGCCAGCGCCGATCTCGACCCGCAGCCTGCCACCAGGTTCCGCACCGTCGACTCCCCGACCTGGGCGTCTTCCTCCTCTACCAGCCGCTGCCAGATCCGACGCGCGGTATGCCGCTGCTTCCGCGGCACCGTGAGGTCCTCAACCAGCCAACGCCGTACAAGCTCAACATGCTGACCCGTGACTGGAGCAACCCGGTCCTGGACCTTCCTTACCGGCGGGACCGCCGCCGTCAACGCCTGACGCACCGTCCGCCGGTGCACACCATGACGCTTCGCCAGCGCCCGACCGACATTCCCTCATCACGCGAGTCACGTCGGATACGTTCGAACTGCTCCACTCTCGATCTCTCCTTCACACCCTCCACCTTCCGGAACGCCTTGGCAGGACGAACCTAAAGTAGAAGGGAACGCGTGGTCGAGGGTGGGGCCACACCGAGCCAGCACTAACCCAAAAACCGGGGCCAAATCAGGCTGTCACACCCATGATGATCATCTTCTTGAAGTTCCTGCCCGGCTCGGCGGCGTTGACCGGGCCGTCGTTCTTGGGCCTGTCCGCGTTGGGTTGGATCTGCTACGCCATCTTGTGGGTCGCCCAAGCCGCCGTGTTCTGGCGGGGGATGAACGCGATCCGCAAGTTCATCGACTTCGCCGGCCCCGCCGTGTATGTGGTGATGATCGCACTGTGTATCTACCTGGTCGTCAAGGCCGGCGGGCTGGGCAACATCAGCCTGAACCTGTCCACCGTGCACCGCAGCTTCGCCGAGTCGATCCCGGTGATGATCGCCGCCGTCGCCGTCGTCGTCTCCTACTTCTCCGGCCCGATGCTGAACTTCGGCGACTTCTCCCGCTACGGCAAGAGCTTCAAAGCCGTCCGGAAAGGCAACTGGTTGGGTCTGCCGCTGAACTTTCTGTTCTTCTCCATCCTGACCGTGCTGACCGCCTCCGCCACCGTCCCGGTGTTCGGTGAGCTGATCACCGACCCGATCGAAACCGTCCAGAAAATCGACTCCGCCTTCGTCATCCTGCTCGGCGGCCTCACCTTCGTCATCGCCACCATCGGCATCAACATCGTCGCCAACTTCATCTCCCCAGCGTTCGACTTCTCCAACGTCAACCCGAAGAAGATCTCTGAGGGCCTCGCACTTGCCGGATAAGCAACCCACTACGGTTGATCTGAAGCGAAGGAAGTAATAGTGACACCGAAGCGTAAGTCGTTTTCTCCTGAGTATAAGGACGAGGCGGCGAAGATGGTGATCCAGGAGTCGAGACCGGTGGCGACAGTCGCGCGTGAGATCGGGGTGAATGAGCAGACACTGCGGAATTGGGTGAACGCGTATCGGCGTGCCCATGCCGGAGAGGAGCCTCCGTTGACGTTGTCGGAACGGGCGAGGTTGCGTGAACTGGAAGCGGAGGTTCGTGAGCTGCGCTTGAAAAGCGAGTTTCTGGGAAAAGCTGCGGCCTTCTTCGCCCAGGAGTATCGGTGAGTGCTCGGTATGAGTTCATCGATGTGGAGAAGGCAACCCGTGACGCTCAGGGCATGCCGAAGTATCGGATCGTCAGGATGTGTGAGTGGTTGGAGGTGTCGACGTCCGGTTTCTATGAATGGTTGAGCCGGCCGATGTCGGCGACCGCGGCACGACGTGACTATTTGATGCTGCTGATCGAGAAGGCGTTCGCCGACTCCGATGAGACCTACGGATATCGGCGGGTGCACGCCCAGCTGCTGCGGTGGGGTGAGGCGTGTACCGCCGAGCTCGTCCGGGCGTTGATGCGGTTCCTGGGGCTGGTGGCGTGCCAGCCGCGGCCGTGGCGGCACAGCCTGACTGAGCAGGGTCTGTCGGGGCCGATCCCGGACCTGCTCGGGCGGGACTTCAGCGCCGACGCGCCGGGCACGAAGATGGTCGGCGATATTACCTACATTCCGACCTGGGAGGGTTGGTTGTTCTTGGCGACGGTGTTGGATTGTCATACCAAGGCCGTGGTGGGGTGGGCGATGGATGATAATTACAAGACCCCGTTGATCAGTGCCGCGATCGATATGGCGGTGCGGAACCATTCGTTGTCTTCTCAGGCGATTTTTCATTCTGATCGAGGCAGTAACTATACGTCGGTCGAGTTCGCTGCCACGTTGCGCGGCCACGGCATGCGCCAATCGGTGGGTCGGACCGGGATATGTTACGACAATGCGATGGCGGAGTCGTTCTTTGCGGCGTTGAAGAACGAGTTGGTCCACCGGACCATCTATCCCACCCGAGCTCATGCCAGAAAGGACGTGGCTCACTACATCGAAATGCGCTACAATAGCAAGAGGCTTCATTCGGGGCTCGGTTACAAAACCCCCAACGAGATCCGCGACGAGTACCTTAATAGGAACTCAGCAGCCTGAAACCAAACCAACACGATGTCCGGAATTTGCGGGGCAGATCACTCCTGGCGGATGGGCGGCATGATCGCCGCCGTCGGCTCAGTCGTCCTCACCCCCTGGAACTGGTACAACTCCGACGCCGGCATCCTCTACACACTGGGCATCCTCGGCGGCCTGATCGGCCCCCTGTTCGGCATCCTGATCGCCGGCTACTACCTGGTCTCCAAGCAGAAAGTCTGGGTCGACGACATGTTCACCATGAAACCAACCGGCCGCTACTGGTTCACAAACGGCTACAACCCCAACGCCGTCGCCGCCGTCCTGATCGGCGGCATCCCCGCCATCGCCCTCGTCCTGATCGCCGGCACCATGTTCGGAAAATCCGACAACGTCCTCCTCTCCCACGGCGGCGACTTCTCCTGGTTCATCGGCTGCGGACTCGGCCTCCTCGCCTTCTGGCTGCTGGAAAAGAACAACCCGAAGATCGCCGGCAACCTCGAGACCGAGCCCGAGCTGGCCAGCGACGGCGTCGGTCTGTAGATGGTGGGCCCGACCCGCCCGCTGGGACGCCCGCTGCCCGGTCTCCGCTGCCCGCCCCTCGCGCTCTCTCTCGGGAAACTGGGCGCAATCTGCAACTTCTGGCGCCCAAACCCTGCAGTGTGCGCCCAGTCTCCGAGGACCGGGGTGGTCGGGAGCTGTTGCGGGCGGGAGGCCGGTCGCCGCGGGTCAGCTCGCAAGCTTCTTCAGGATCTTGGTCTCGAACTCGTCCAGCGCGGCGACCGCGGAGGTGTAGGTGCTCACGCCTGTGAACAGGACCAGACCGAAGTCCTGGCCGCTGTCGTGGAGCGGCAGGTTGCGCCAGACCCCACTGGAGCGGGTCGCGGCCGGGGCCGGGAACTCCTTGCCGGCGGCGTCGAGCGGGAAGACGCCGACGGTCGCGTCCTTCAGCACGTCGGCCTGCTCGAGCGAGTACGACTTGTAGCCCTCCTTCGGCTGGGCGGTCGAGATCACGTGGGCGACGTTCGCGCCCACAGCTGCCAGCAGCGCACCGGTGGCGCGGGTCGGGAACTGGACCGAGAACTGCCCGTCGGAGTCGCCGAACGAGTAGTGCACCCAGGCGTTGTCCTTCAACGCCGACGAGTACGTGGACGCCAGCGCCGCAAGCTTGTCCTCGTACGCGTGCTCTGCGCTGGTCAGCGCGTCGCCGGCGTTGGCGGTGTCGGCGATCGAGGCCGACATCGCCTGCCAGTCACCGCGGGTCTCGGTGGCGAACAGCGCGTCGGCGCAACCTTGGCGAGCTTGGCCGCGACGTCGGGCTCGAGCTCGTCGTGGACCCCGACGATCAGGTCCGGGTTCAGGGCAGCCACCTTCTCCAGGTCCGGCTCGCCCCACTGCCCGATCGCGGGGATCGGCCTCAGGAAGGCGACGTCCTCGGCCGGGTACTGGTCGTACCAGCGGCTGTAGTCGAAGATGCCGGCCGGCGTTACGCCGCGCCGCGCGTCCGGATCGAGGCGAAGGTGTGCCGGCGGCATGCGTACGCAGCGTCCTGACATCGTGAGAAGGGAGCCTTCCCTAATACAACCGCCGATTGCTGCGCCGACCCCACGGACCCGTTTGGCGACTCGGGGCATGAAAACGCGCCGCTGGCGGGGGTGCGGGAGTCCGGTTTGGCGACTCGGGGCATGAAACGTGGCGCTGGGTGGTGTCTGGGTGTGCCGTTTGGCGACTCGGGGCATGAAACGCGGCGCTGGCGGGGGTGCAGGAGTCCGGTTTGGCGACTCGGGCATGAAACGCGGCGGCTGGGGCCATGGCGCGAGACCCGACGCTGTGGAGCGCTCGATCCTCCTGCGCGTCGGTCGCGGAATCGTCAGTGGGCGGGTCTAACCTAGGCGTCTGCTGACTTCCCCCAGCACCCACCGGCGGCGACGCCGGAGTAGGTTGTGCGCTCGGCTCGACAGGACCCGGTGTCCGGGACCCGACGTCCGAGATCATGCCCCGCCCGAGGGCAGTGTGTAGGTTCGCGTACGCAGGAGGTAGTGGCTCGTCATGGTGGAGGGTGCAGCGGGACGGGCAGGCGGCTCCACCCGAAACGACTCCTTTGTTCATCTGCACGTCCACTCGGAGTACTCGATGTTGGACGGCGCCGCGCGGGTCGGCGACCTGTTCGACGGCTGCGCCGAGATGGGCATGCCGGCCATCGCGATGACCGACCACGGCAACCTGTTCGGGGCGTACGAGTTCTACAAGGCCTCCAAGGCGACCGGGGTCAAGCCGATCATCGGCCTGGAGGCGTACGTCACGCCCAAGACCCACCGCTCCGAGCGCAAGCGGGTCCGCTGGGGCGACTCCGCCGACTCGGCCGGCGACGACGTCTCCGGCGGTGGCGCGTACACCCACATGACGATCCTGTCCGAGACCACCGAGGGGATGCACAACCTCTTCCGGTTGGGTTCGCTGGCCTCGCTGGAGGGCTACTTCTACAAACCGCGCGTCGACCGCGAGCTGCTGAACACGTACAGCAAGGGCCTGATCGCCACGACCGGCTGCCCCAGCGGTGAGGTGCAGACCTACCTCCGGCTCGGCCGCTACGACGACGCGGTCGCCAGCGCGGCGGAGTTCCGGGACCTCTTCGGTCGTGACAACTACTTCGTCGAGCTGATGGACCATGGCCTGTCGATCGAGAATCGGGTCCGCTCCGACCTGATGCGGATCGCCAAGGACCTGCAGCTCCCGCTGGTCGCCACCAATGACCTGCACTACGCCAAGCGGGAGGACGCGAGCGCCCACGAGGTGCTGCTCTGTGTCCAGTCCGGTTCGACGATGGCCGACGCGAACCGGTTCAAGTTCGACGGTGACGGCTACTACCTGAAGTCGCCGGCCGAGATGCGGGCGCTGTGGGCCGAGCTGCCCGAGGCCTGCGACAACACCCTCGCCATCGCCGAGCGCTGTGACATCTCCTTCGCCGAAGGCGTCGGCACGTACATGCCGCGCTACCCGTGCCCGCCGGGGGAGAACGAGGAGTCCTGGTTCGTCAAGGAAGTCGAGACCGGCCTGCAACGCCGGTTCCCGAGCGGGATCCCGGACTCGGTCAGGCAACAAGCAGAGTTCGAGTCCGAGGTCATCGTCTCGATGGGCTTCGCCGGCTACTTCCTGGTCGTCGCCGACTTCATCAACTGGGCCAAGGAGAACGGCATCCGGGTCGGTCCCGGCCGCGGCTCGGGCGCGGGGTCGATGGCGGCGTACGCCATGCGGATCACCGATCTCGACCCGCTCGAGCACGGTCTGATCTTCGAGCGCTTCCTGAACCCGGACCGGGTCTCGATGCCCGACTTCGACATCGACTTCGACGAGCGCCGACGGGCCGAGGTGATCCGCTACGTCACCGAGAAGTACGGCGACGACCGGGTGTCCCAGATCGTCACCTATGGCACCATCAAGGCCAAGCAGGCCGTCAAGGACGCGTCCCGGGTGCTCGGCTACCCGTTCGCGGTGGGCGAGAAGCTCACCAAGGCGATGCCGCCGCCGGTGATGGGCAAGGACGTCCCGCTGGCCGGGTTGTTCGACCCCGAGCACAAGCGCTACAACGAGGGCGGCGAGTTCCGCGCGCTTTACCAGAACGAGTCCGACGTCAAGACCGTCGTGGACACCGCGATCGGGCTGGAGGGCCTGAAGCGCCAGTGGGGCGTGCACGCCGCCGGTGTGATCATGTCCAGCGCCCCCCTGATCGACATCATCCCGATCATGAAGCGCGAGCAGGACGGCGCGATCATCACCCAGCTCGACTATCCGACGTGTGAGTCGCTCGGGCTGATCAAGATGGACTTCCTCGGCCTGCGCAACCTCACCGTCCTCGACGACGCCCTGGAGAACCTGACGCGCAACCGCGGCATCGAGCTGGTGCTGGAGGACCTGACCCTCGACGACCCGCGAACGTTCCAGCTGCTGGGGCACGGCGACACGCTCGGGGTGTTCCAGCTCGACGGCGGGCCGATGCGCTCCCTGCTCCGGCTGATGCGCCCCGACAGCTTCGCCGACATCTCCGCCGTGCTGGCGCTGTACCGGCCGGGCCCGATGGGTGCCGACAGCCACACGAACTACGCGCTGCGCAAGAACGGCCGCCAGCCGAACAACCCGATCCATCCCGAGCTCGAGGCGCCGCTGGCGGAGATCCTCGGGGAGACGTACGGCCTGATCGTCTATCAGGAGCAGGTGATGGCGATCGCCCAGAAGGTCGCCGGCTACACCCTCGGTGCCGCCGACCTGCTGCGCCGGGCGATGGGCAAGAAGAAGAAGGCCGAGCTGGACGCCCAGTTCGAGACCTTCCAGGCGGGCATGCTGGAGCGCGGCTACTCCCAAGCGGCGGTCAAGGCGCTGTGGGACGTGCTGCTGCCGTTCTCCGACTACGCGTTCAACAAGGCGCACACGGCGGCGTACGGGCTGGTGTCCTACTGGACCGCGTTCCTGAAGGCGAACTACCCGGCCGAGTTCATGGCGGCACTGCTCACCTCGGTGGCCGACGACAAGGACAAGATCGCTATCTACCTGGCCGAGTGTCGACGGATGGGGATCGCGGTGCTGCCGCCGGATGTGAACGAGTCGGAGGCGAACTTCACCGCCGTGGGCACCGACGTACGGTTCGGGCTGACCGCGGTGCGCAACGTCGGGCGCAACGTGGTGGACGGGATCGTGGCCGGCCGGACCGAGATCGGCAAGGCCGTCAACTTCCACGGCTTCCTCGACGCCGCGCCGCTGGTGGTCTGCAACAAGAGGGTGATCGAGTCGCTGGTCAAGGCCGGCGCGTTCGACTCCCTCGGAGACACCCGGCGCAGCCTGCTGGCCGTCTACGACCGCAATGTCGACGAGATCATCGACATCAAGCGCAACGAGGCGATCGGCCAGGACGACCTGTTCGGCGGCGACGCCGCGATCGGGGACCGGATGCTCTCACCCGTGCCGGACCTGCCGGAGTGGGACAAGCGGACCAAGCTCGCGTTCGAGCGGGAGATGCTCGGCCTGTACGTCTCCGACCACCCGTTGCAGGGCCTCGAGCACATCCTGACGGCGGAGCGGGACATCTCGATCGGGTCGCTGCTGGCCGACGACGGTCCGCGCGAGGGGCAGGTGACCATCGCCGGCATGATCACCCAGGTCACTCGTAAGACCACGAAGCGCGGGGACATCTGGGCGGTGATCAGCGTCGAGGACCTCGAGGCCTCGATCGAGGTGCTGCTGTTCCCGAAGGCGTACGAACAGGTCGCCACCGTCCTCGCCCCGGACACCGTGGTGAAGGTGCGCGGCCGGCTGAAGGTCGACGAGGACTCGGTCAGTCTGAACGCGTCCGAGCTGAGCCTGCCCGACACGACCGAGGCCGCAACCGGTGGACCGGTGGTGATCTCGCTGCCCGCGCCGCGCTGTACGCCTCCGGTCGTCGCCCGACTCCGGGAGGTACTGACCGCTCATCCCGGGTTGACCGAGGTGCGGTTGAAGCTGCTGTCGCAGGGAAAGACGACGGTGATGAAGCTCGACGACCAGCTGCGGGTCACCCCATCGCAACCCCTGATGGCCGACCTGAAGGCGTTGCTCGGGCCGTCATGTCTCGCATCGTAGACCCGTCGGACGAGACTCCCGCGGACCAGCCGCCCGACCCGAGCGACCCGACCGAGTCGCTCCGGGCCGATGCCTCGCGCCGCCGGACGTTGTCGCAGGTGGTGCTCTACCTGCTGGCGGCGTCGGGGATCGGCGCCGTGGCCGGGGTGCTCTGGTGGCAGGTCGTCACCCTGCCGGTCTACACCGTCGGATCCAACGGAGGGGCGGCTACCACCGAACGCGGTCTGACCGAGTACATCGCGGGCGACGCGTGGTTCAGCCTGATCGGTTTCGTGGTCGGGGTGGGTCTCGGGCTCCTCGCCTGGCGGGTGTTCCGTCGGATCGGTTGGCCGATCGTGCCGCTGGTGGTGGGGGCTTCGTTGATCGCCGCCCTGATCTGCTGGCTGGTGGGCTGGAACCTCGGTCCCGGTCCGTTTCCGCCGAGGCTGGCCGAGGCACAGGCAGGGGCGCTGGTGCCCATCGAGCTCACGGTCCGGTCTCGCGTTGCCGTGCTGGTCTGGCCGTTCGGGGCGGTGCTGGTGACACTGCTCGGTTCCTCCTTGGGCCGCGACGACGAGGTCCCGCGGCCGATCTTCCCGAAGCGACCGCGGCGCGCCATGTCGCCGCCGTGAGCGTCGACCGCCCCGACGACCCGACCGTGCTGGCCGAGCGCGGCATGGTCTGCTCGGTGGACCTGCTCGCCTCCCGGGCCGGTCTGGACATGCTGCGAGCCGGCGGTACGGCGGCAGATGCCGCGATCGCCATGAACGCCGTGCTTGCGGTCACCGCCCAGCATCTGTGTGGACTGGGCGGCGACCTGTTCGCTCTCGTTCACGTGGGCAGCGGCCGGCCGGCCTGTCTCGTGTCGGCCGGAGCGGCGGGCTCGGGTGCGGACGCCTCGTCGCTGCGCGCCGAGGGTCATCGCACCATTCCGCGGTACGGCGACATCCGGGCGGTGACCGTGCCGGGTTGTGTGGACGGCTGGCTGGCGCTGCACGAGCGGTACGGCCGACTTCCGATGGCCCGACTGCTCGCGCCGGCACGCGATCTCGCGGCGTCCGGTTTCGAGGCGTCGAGTGCCGTGGCCGCGGCGGCTGCACGGATCAGCGAGGTTCCGCTGGCCGACGACTACCGTCGCCCGGGCGGAGGGCTCCGGGGGGATGGCGGGCTCCGGGGGGTTGGCGGACTCCGGGCCGGAGACGTGGTGAGGCGCCCGCTGGTCGCGGAGACCCTGGACGGGATCGCGACCGGTGGTCGCGACGGTTTCTATCGCGGCACGTTTGGGGACGCGTTGCTGACGCTGGGTCGGTCGCCAGGCCGATCGCTGGGACGGTCGTCCGATCAGTCGCCGGATCGCGGAGCCGGCCGGGAGCCGGGAACCGCGAGCCCGGCGTCGCGCGATCTCTTCACCGAGCAGGACCTGTCGACGCCGATCGGCCGCTGGGTGGAACCGATCGGCCTGCGGGCATGGGGCCACGACGTCTGGACCGCGCCGCCGCCGTCACAGGGCTATCTGCTCTCGAGCTCCGCCTGGATCGCCGACGGACTGGACATCCCGTCCGGCCCTGATGATCCTGCCTGGCCGCACCTGCTGTCCGAGGCGGCCCGCTGGGCGGGTTACGACCGGCCGGCGGTGCTGTACGACGGTGCCGACGGTGATGCTCTGCTGGCACCAGAGCGGCTGGCTCCTCGCGGGGCCGCGATCCGGCGCGACGCTCGGACCGCACCGCCGGCCCCCGCCGCAGCCGGCGGTACGACGTACCTGTGCGTGGTCGACGACGCGGGCATGGCCGTCTCGCTGATCCAGTCGAACGCCGCCGGCTGGGGCGCGGGCATCGTCGCCCCCGGAACCGGTGTCTTCCTGCAGAACCGAGGTCTCGGGTTCTCGCTGGAGGCGGGACACCCGGCCGAGCTCGCGCCGGGTCGCCGACCGCCGCATACGCTCGTGCCGGCCGTCGTGACCCGACCGGACGGCACTCTCGCGGCCGTACTCGGCACGATGGGCGGCGACACCCAGCCGCAGATCCTGCTGCAGCTGCTGGCCCGGTTGCTGGTCGGCGGCCAGTCGCCCGGCGCTGCCCTCGCAGCGTCGCGCTGGTTCCTGGGCGATGGTGGCTTCGACACCTGGGCGGGCGGCGGCCCACAGCTGACCACGCTCGAACCCGGGGCGCCGGCGTCGTGGGCTCCGGGTCTGACGGCGCGCGGGCACCGGCTCGGCTCGGTGGCCACCCGCTCGGTCGGCCACGCCCAGATCATCGTCAAGGTCGAGGACGGCGCGGGAGATGGGCGCTGGGCCGGGGCGGCGGATCCTCGGGTGGCCGGGAGTGCGGCCCTGGGCTGGTGAGCTCGGCGGGTCGGTAGCTGGCTGCGATCAGTGGGCGGCGATCGCGACCGACTGCGCACCGGTGACCAGACGCAGATCGGCCGGGGCGAGCTCGACCTGGAGTCCCCGCTTGCCCGCGGAGACGAAGATCGTGTCGAAGTCGTCCGCGCTGGCGTCCAAGATCGTCCGCAGCCGGGTCCGCTGGCCGATCGGGGAGATGCCGCCGACGACGTACCCGCTGGAGCGCGCCGCCACCGCCGGATCGGCCATACTCGCCTTCTTGGCGCCGACCGCCGCGGCCAACGCTTTCAGGTCGAGATGACCGGCGACCGGCACGATGCCGACCACCAGCTCACCACCCACGTCGGCAATCAGCGTCTTGAAGATCCGTTCGGGATCGACTCCGAGGGAGTGCGCCGCCTCCTCGCCGAAGTTGGCTCCGCCCTCGTGATGGTCGTACGGGTGCAGGGTGAAGTCGACCCCGGCAGCCAGCAGGGCTTTCGCGGCAGGCGTGCCGCCCGGCTTCTTGGCCACCCCGTCCTCCTCGCGTACCTCGGGCTGTTTCCGACCCTAGTGGCCGCTCCCTCGCCTGAATTCGCCCCACCTACATGGATTCGCCCCTGCTGCCGATGGGGCGAATCCATGTACGTGGGGCGAACTCCTGACGGCAGGGTGACGGCGGCGGGAGTGCGCGGTGCGCTGGATGGCTAGAACAGCAGGCGGAGCAGCGCGGTAACGCCGACGGCGACCAGGAAGACGACCAGGACGCCTTGGCGCAGCAGCAGTGCGATGACCGCGGCGCCGACACCGGCCAGCACCGCCCAGTCAACGCCGTACCTGCCGCCGCGGTCGAACAGCTGTACGGCGACGAGGGCCGCCAGCATGGCGATCGGCAGGAAGCCCGCGATCCGCTGCACGCGTGGATTGGCGAGGACGGACTCCGGCAGCGAGACGCCGGCCAGCTTGAGGCCGTACGACCCGAGCGCGGCGATGATCAGGGCGATCCAGAGTCCGGTCACGAAGCGGCCTCCTCGTCGGTGTCGCTCCGGCTGGGTGCTTCGGCGGAAGGATCAGGCCGGGCTCGGGTGAAGCCGGCAGCCAGCGCAACCCCGGCGGCGGCGATCACCGGTACGCCGGCGGGGGCGACGGGCACCAGGGCCAGCGCGACGGCCGCGCCGGCGAGCGCGACCCAGCGCGCCTCGGCCCGCCGGAGATTGGGCCAGAGTAGGGCCAGGAAGACCGCCGGCGAGGCGGCGTCCAGGCCGAACGTCCTGGGGTCGATCGCGCCGCCGAGCAGCGCCCCGGCGAGCGAACCGATCTGCCACAGCGCGAACAGGATCAGCCCGGTCGCCCAGAAGGCGTACCGGCGCGCCCGCGGGCCGGACTGGCCGAGCGCCATCGCGGTGGTCTCGTCGATCACGAAGTGCGCCGTGTACAGCTTCGCGAGGCCGCGGGGTGACAGGAACTCCGACATGGTGACGCCGTAGAACCCGTTGCGTACCCCGAGCAGCAGTGCGGTCGGAACGGCCGCGAACGGCGATCCTGCAGCGGCCACCCCGACGAAGGCGAACTGCGACGCGCCGGAGAACATCACCAGGCTGAGCACCATCGTCTGGGCGACGCTCAGCCCGGAGCCCACCGAGACCGCACCGAAGGACATCCCGAAGACGCCCGCGTAGACGCCGATGCCGATGGCGGCTCGGAGGATCGCGGCCCGCTGAGGGAGCGGCGCGCCGGAGTCGGATCGGGCTGGCAGGTTCGTGTTCATCGCAGCCACCCGATGAGTGCGGTGATCAGGGGTGCGACGAGCAGTGCGGGCAGCAGATTGCCGACCGGCACGGCCTTGAGCTGGAGCAGTCGCAGCCCGACCCCGATCAGGAGCAGGCCGCCGGTGGCGGTGATCGACGCGAGCTCGGCCGCCGGCAGCACGTCGCCGATGAGGAACCCGAACAGGGTGAGCGCACCCTGCACGACGGCAACCGCGACTGCCGCCGCCATCACGCCCGCACCGAGGGAGGCGGCGAACGCGATCGATGCGAACCCGTCCAGGGTGGCCTTGAGGATCAGCTGCTGCGAACCCAGGCCGATCCCGTCGAAGAGGGAGCCGAGGATAGTCAACGGCCCCACGCAGAACACCAGCGAGGCGGTCACGAACCCTTCGATGAAGCGTTCGCGGGCGGCATGGTCGGCGGGTGACGCCCCGCTGGCGCCGGCGGTGCCGCCGCGCCTGCGGGTCAGCCGACCCCGAAGCCAGCCCCCGAAACCCTCGAGCCGGGCCTCGATGTCGATCGAGGAGCCGGCGATGCCGCCGATCACCATGGCTCCCAGGACGATCAGCACCGGTGCCGAGCTACCGACCTTCGCGGCGAACACCTCGGACGTGACCGCCACCGCCGACAGTCCGCCGATCAGCAGCGTGACCAGGCCGAGCGCGTCGGTGACCGTGGTTCGGGTGCGATCGGGCAGTCGCGCGCCGATGAGCAGGCCGATGCCGGATCCCACCACCACTGTGGCGACGTTGACCAGCGTGCCGAATCCGGGAAACACGCGCCGACGCTACTTCACACGCTCCGCGCTTCCCGCGAGATTTCGCCCCGTGGCCTGGGGTCGCCTCGCCTTACCATCGCCTCGTGTCGAGACAGCGGAGGCTGAC
Source organism: uncultured Actinomycetota bacterium (assembly GCA_963797165.1). Classification (GTDB taxonomy): domain Bacteria; phylum Actinomycetota; class Actinomycetes; order Propionibacteriales; family Propionibacteriaceae; genus Microlunatus. The sequence goes on along the minus strand of CAWCOM010000001.1, from coordinate 1,274,342 downwards.
CCCGCCCGACAGCGAGCCCGCACGCCGCAGGGGCGAGCAGGAGGGCGGACCTATGCAGGAGATCGCCCGACCCGGTCACCGGCCAGCGGCGGCACTGCGCAGGACGTCGCCGACCGACCTCGTCGTCTCCGCGAGGCGATCGTCAAGGTCAAGGCCGAAGACGCCGAACTGCTACACCGACCGTCCGATCGTCTGTTCATGTGAGGATCGACGATCGTGCCATCGACAAGCTGAACCGCGAGATCATTTGAGCCGCTACGGTGGCTCGGCGCCCCGATGCACCCAAGGTGGAAGATGGAGGCAGCGGCGGCCGCGGGACCGCTGGTCGAGGGGGTTCGTCGGTGGCGCAGCTCGGTGGGTACATGGCCGTTGGGTACGTCGCCGAGCACGTCGTGGTCGACGGGCTCGACGCGGCCTGGCGGGTGCTCTGGCGAGATGCGATCGCGAGCTCCAGCTGGAGCACCGGCACCCCGGTCGGCGCACTGGCCGCGACCGGCTGGATCTCGATCGACAAGCCGTCCGTTGCAGTTCCAGCCAGCCGACGACAAGATCCAGGTGCGGCTGAGCGGCGGCGCCCGACTCGACCTGACCCTGGACGGTGCGGACGTCGGCGGGGCGCTGGTCGGGCTTCGACGCGACCGTCTCGCTCCCGATCGGCGTTCAACAAGACAATGCCTGGGACATCGGCCGTGGTCGATCTGACCGGCTTCACTCTCGACATCGGCCACGTCAGGGTCAGTTGGTACGCCGGTCCGCACGACGTCCGCGCCCAGTCCGCCTTGCTCAGCGCCTCGGCGAGGGCGGCGCTGACCGACGAGCTGCGGAAACGGGCGACGCCCTATCTCACCTTCCAGCTCCCGACGGACCGGCTGTGGGCGGGGGAGCTGGCCGCCATGACGCAGGCCAATCCCGGCTCGATCGTGGAGCTGCCGTTCCTGAAGCTCGGCGGGGCCCGGGTGCTGGACGGCTGGCTGGCGCTCGGCATCGACGACACCACGCTGTTCCAGACCGCCGGCGATCCGGCTGCCATCGGACCACCACCGGATCCGCCCGCGCCGGGCACCGGGACACCGCTGCCACAGGCCGATCCCGGCGACGGCAGTCTGCGGTTGATCATCGATCCGACGATGGCGCTGCGCTACCTGCAGGTGAACGCGAAGCTGGCGATCACCATCGCCGGCGCCCAGCACCCGAACTTGCACCCCGATCCGGACTCCATCACGATCGCGTTCGACAACGCGATCGTGCTCACGGCATCCGGAACCGTGGACGCGCCGAACCCTTTCCCCGGCTCGATGCCGTTCGCCGCGACCGTCCGGATCACGCCGTTCGTGCCGGAGAACACGAGCACGGTGTACGCGAGCGTGAAGCCCGACGTCACCGTCGATGCGCCGTGGTATCTGGATGTGCTCGGGGACATTGTCGACTTTTTCGGTGGGGACGCGTTCGGCCAGCTGAATCGGGTGAACAAGACCCAGATGGCGATCCTGTTCGGCGTGAAGACCGTCCAGAACGTCGATCCGCCGGGCGACAACTCGCTGACGGCCCGGATCGAGGGCCGGCAGCTGGCGACGCAGACCGACCTGGTCGGCTTCTTCGGCGAGGGGGCGGTAGCCAGCTACTGGACCGACTACAGCGCTCCCGACGCGAAGATCGTGGACGCCGTGCCGATCCGCAAGCGCTTCCTCCAGCTGGCGTTCTCCGGTGAGCGGCTGAGCTCGGACCCGACGTTCCGGGTCCGTTACAGCATCAACCGGGGGTCGGACGGCACGCTCGTCACGGCCGGCTCTGACTGGTCGGGACAGTCGTTCGGGCCGTCGATCGACCTCTGGGATCCGGCCAACATCCTGCAGACGCAGTTCGCCGCCGAGGTGATCGTCGAGCGCCCGATCGGCGTCGAGGTGAGCCGGACGAACCAGACGATCCAGGTGCTCGACCCGTTCGACCGTTCGCACCCGTACGTCCGGTGGCGCAAGCAGCACTACTACACGGGCAACAAGAAGCCGGTGATCATCCTGTCCGCCGTCCACCGCACGGCACTCCCGGGACGTTGCGAGTTCTGCGACAGGCGCGACGGACGGTTCCATACTCCATACGCGTACGAAGCGCTCGACGTCCTGCCGGCGCCGGAGGAAGAGGGCTTCTCGACGAGGGTGTGCCAGTACTGCTTCCCGCAGGGCTGACAACGGCGGCCGGAAGCGATTCGGCCGGCCCCTGTGGGAGGCCGGCCGCCGTCGACTGCGTGTAAAGGTCACCCAAACGGAACTTCGCCGATGGCCTGACATCTGAGAAATCGAGCCGGAATCCGTGAGACGCAACATGATGATGACAGGCAACGACACACATCAACCGAGACGAAATCGATCCGCAAGACGTCCCGAACGACCCTATTTGTTGACCTCGGGTTTCACAGACCCGCAAGGTTCACGCTAGCACCTCGGTGCCCCGACCGTGCCCCGGCGATCTCGTCAGGACGAGAACGTGCCGACCATGGCGGCGATCCGTCGGGCGATGTCGTCGATCGCTTCGAGGTCGGGCGCTCTGGTGGCCTCGTCGGTGTAGGTGTCTCGGCGGATCTCGAGCATGATCGAGGACACTCGATGATCCCATCCGTACCGGGAGAGCGGTACATAGCTGCCGGCAAACGGCTCGTTGACGCGGTGCTCGCCGAAACCGCGGAACGCGTCGCTGACGGCCTCGAGGATCACTGAGTCGGTGTGGAACCGGTCCGCCCCGATGCAGAGCTCCGGCCGTGGAGTATCGGGGTGCAGCTCGTAGGGCAGCGGCAGCCGCGGATAGGAGTGCACGTCGATGATGACGGCCTTTCCGCACGCGTCGAGCCTGCCGTCGACCAACGAGCTCATCATCTCGGCGTACGGCTGGAAGTAGGAGCCGATCAGCTCAGCCTCCTGGTCCGGGGTCGGCTCGCGGAGCACCGAACCGCCGGACGTGCGGGTATAGACCGCACCCATGCCGACCGTGCGCATCTCTTCCCGATCGTCGGGGAACCGCTCGGGGTCGACGACGAGTCGCGACAGCCGGTTGACGAACACCCACGGTCGCGGCGTCACGCGGTCCGCCGTGGCCAGCGCCATGCGATCGGTGTAGGCGTCGGTCATCCTCGCCAGCTCGGCCGCGAGCGCCGCGTCGTCGAGCACGATGCCTGCCCGGACGTACCCCGGGATCGCGCTGGACGCGTGCGGGACGTGCAGGATCACTGGCGACGCGCCGTCGCCGGACACCAGCTCGAAGCCGTCCGGGTGCGGCGCTCACCACTGACAACCACAGATCCGGCACTGATGGTCCGGCCCGACTCGGCATGCAGCCACCGATCACGATCTCGTCCTCCCAGTCCTCCCGGTCAGGCACGAACAGCCCGCGCACGACCCGCTTTGCATGATCGGCACAATCGTGCGCGATCGTGTCCCAGTTCCAGCTGCGGGCGGGTACGTCGGCGAGCAGCTCTTCGCCGGTCAACCAGCCGCAGCGGACGAGCTGTGCGGTCCGCCCATCGCCCCAGTGGTTGGCGTCCCCGCTGCGGATCGTGGTCAGGACAGAACGCAGCTCGTCGATCGCGTAGCACGGGGCGATGGCGCTGACCACGATGGTGGCAACACTGGTCGGCAGCTCGCCGGCCCGTCCCGGCTGGACCGAGATCACGCCGACAAGCTCGCTGAGCCGCTCGGGGGTGCGGTCGTCGGCATGGCTGACCTCCGCACGCAGGATGTACGGGCAGCGATACCTCACAGGGGCTCCGGTCCCACAGCTGCGGGCCGAGTCGAGCATGGTGTTGATGACCTTCTCCTTGATCAGGTTCGGACTTGTCCGTCCGATGGTGCTCATTCAGCTGCCCGGTCGGCCTGTTCGGACGGATCTCGGGGCGCTCATGATCAACGCGCGTGGTTGCCGACGGCGGCGGCCAGCCGCTGCCTTGCCCGACGGAAGATCTGGTCGACCGCTGCCTGGGTCATCCCGAGCCGGGCGGCAACCGTCCGGGCAGGGATCCCGTCCAGGCGCAGCTCGAACACCTGACGCTCGCGCGGTGACAGGTGTGCGAGCACCCGCTCGCGGAGATCGGCGGCGATCACCCTCGTCGACGGGGAGGTCGCCATCAGGTGCGGGTGGTGAGCGATGGTGCCGTCGGTGAGATCGAGCGCAACGGGGGCCTGCCGCTGGCCGTGGCGACCGCGGACCTGCCGGTCGTGGTCCATGGACAGGCGCCGGATGGTCGTCCGCAGCCAGCCGTAAGTGCTGACCGGACGACGGTTGGTGCCGAACTCCATCCAGTAGCGCGCCATGGCTTCCTGGGCGAGGTCGTCGGGATCCATCTTGTCGGTCACCCCGCGGGCGATAGTGAACGCGAGGCGGCGGATCGCCAGCAGGTCGACTGAGTCGATGTCGGTGCCGGCGGCGCTCGTGCCGCGAACGGCAGTGGTCGTCATGTTCTGTTCTCCCGAGGTCGGTCGTCTGCTGCTATATAGAGATAGTGACGGAAGGGTCGGACACAACCTCTGTCACTGCCGAGCTCCGTCCAGTCCCAAGGGCCGGCGCGCACGCACCGGAAGGGGATCTCGATCCGAGCCCGAGATTCTGCGAGACTCACAGCAATGTGTGGTCCGCACAGCGAAGGAGAGCCGATGGCGAGACGTGCCGGTCGCGACCAGATCGGGCCGATGGAGCGTCTGGTCCGCATCCTGATCTGCCTGTCCGACGCCGGTCCGAAGGGCGTACGGGTCCGCAAGCTGCTCCGGATGGCCGACCTCGACGACGACACCGAGGCCAACCGAGCGCAGCTGCGCCGCCACCTCGGCCAGCTGCGGCAGGGTGGCTGGAACATCCGCAACATCGCACCGGACGGCGAGGACGCGCGTTACGCCCTCGACGTCGACGACAATCGGCTGGCCGTGCTGCTCAATCCCGGCGAGCGGGCCGCGCTGCGGCAGGTGCTGCGGGACGCCGAGGCCGACCTTGCATCGCCGCCGGACTTCCTCGGCGCCCTCCAGCACGCCGCCCAGGACCGCTGTCTGCTGCGCTTCACGTACAAGGGCGTACGTCGTAGGGTGCATCCCGATTCGCTGTACGCCAGTCAGTCCGGCTGGGTCCTGGTCGGCCGGGAGGACGGTGCTCGGATCACCAAGGAGTTCGTGGCGGCTCGGATGAGCCACGTCAGGATCGACGACCCCGGATCTGCCGAGCCGCCCGACCCGATCGGCCTGCGCTCCCTCGACCCGATGTCGTGGCTGATCGACCCACCCAGAGTGGTCACTCTCGGGGTGCCTCCGGACTTCGTCGCCGACGTGCTCCGCCTGATGTCCGGCGGCGAGGTTGTCGGCACAGATCGAGGCGAGGTTGTCGTCGAGCTGGTCGTCACCAACCGGGCAGCGTTTCGCTGCCGGCTGTTCGAGCTGGGCATGCGGGTTCGCGTGCTGAGTCCTCCGGAGCTCGTGTCGGAGATCTTGCGGAGCCTCCATGCCGTCGTGGCTCGTGCCGTCTTCAGGGGGTGTCGATGGCGATCTACGGTGACCGGGTGGCGGGGTTGCCCCGGATGCTGCAAGTGCTCTACTACCACCCGCGGGGAATGCGGTTCGCGGATCTCGCGACCGAGGTCGGACAGCCGGAAGCCGACGTGCGTGAGACGCTTCGGATCTACTACCTGACCGATCTCGCTCACTACCTCCCAGACCTCGTCGCTCGCCCGGAGGTGCTGGAGTTCTTCGGTGGCGACGGCAACGAGGATCCGCTGACGGCACCGATGGTGCGCCTTGTGGCGAACGATCCCGGCACCGAGCTCGGTATCGCCTACACCTCGGCGTCGGAGCTCGCTCGGATGTATCGACTCGCCTATGACGCGTCCCTGCTCGATCCGAGCAACGAAGTGCTGGCCTCGGCTGTGCAGAAGTTGCACGCCGGGCTGCTTGCCGAGTCTGCAGATCGTGAAGCCCGAACCGTGGGATCAGCTGAGCGACGTACAAGCCGCGATCGAGGACTGCCGCCGGGTACGGCTGGTGTATGCCCGGGCACGCGAGCCGGTGATCGAGCATCTCGTCGTCGAGCCGTACTGGCTGATCCGCACCCATCGCGGCTGGGAGCTCGATGCGCGCTCTGTATCCGACGGTGGCAGGCTGCGCACCTTCATCGTCAGCAACGTTCGAGAGCTCGAGGTGCTGCCCGAGACGTTCGTCCCACCGGTCCGAGCTGGCTCACGTGATCAAGCGATATCGAGCGGAGACAGCCGTCGTGCTGGACGTGCCGCATGACGCTCGCTGGGCGGTGGACAAGTACGCCGAACGCGTCGAGCTGGTCGAGGATCGGGTCGACTCGGCCCGACTTCGAGTCCATCTGCTTCCGCCGGCCCGGGTGCGGGTGGGGCTGATGCTCATGGTCGGAGGGCCGTCCGCACGGGTGGTCGAGCCGGCCGACCTGGCAGGCGCTGGCGGGGAAGCGGCCCGACGGATGCTCAGGCGGTACGAGACCGACAACTGGGCGGCGATCGGCAGCCACCTGGACGCCGACGTCTGGCTGGAGGCGGACTGACGCCGCCGAGTCAGGCGGCGTCCTGAGCTCCGGAGTCCGGCCGCGTCCAGCCGCAGGCATGCCGCCGGACGAAGCTCAGCACCCGGGCGAACTGCTCGTCGTCGAAGCCTTCCGACGGGTCGGGCCGGACGAACAGCGTGGGCCGACCGGCGGCGTTGCGGACCCGCGCCCACTCGAGCTGCTCGTCGGTCATGTCGTCGTCGATCCAGACCAGCGGCCGGTCGCCGTCGCCGAGCGGTTCGATCATCGGCCACTTGTAACCACCGACGCCGTGTCCGGTGCGCCGGGCTGAACCGGTGTTCCAGGCCGAGTCGAAGTCGAGGTGGTCCCAGTCGGTGCCGAGCCCGGCCACCCGACCGAACACCCGGCCGGCATCTGCCTGCCACATCGTGGCCCAGCGGAGCTCGGCGTACTCGCCCAAGATGTCGAACCAGCCGGGATGGCGGTCATCGAGGACAACCCGGTAGCGGCCGGCGACGGCGAGGCGCTGGTGGGTGGTGGCCCGCCTGGCCTCGAACGCGTTCAGCACGCCATCGATGTCGACGAGCACCAGCGGGCCACCACAACGGTGCGAAGTCCTGGGCTTCGTCGACGACGATCGAGTCGAACCTCTGACGGTCGGGTAGTTCCCGGGCGATGTCGATCATGCTCTGCGGCAGCGTCTCCTCCCAGTACTCCGGGCCCGCATTCGCAGCCGGCTCGGGCGCCTTCCACCGTTGGACGCCGAGGTTGTGGAGCGTGCCGACGTACGCCGGACGTCCTCTCCGGCCGAACGCCCTGGTCACGCGGTCGAGATAGGTCGCCAGCCCACGCGAGTAGCACAGCAGCGCCACCTGCTGACCCTCGCGGGTCAGTCGCCTGGCCTGCTCGATCGCCAACCAGGTCTTGCCGGAGCCCGCGCCGCCTCTGACCTCCAGGCGGTTGATCAACTTGGATACGTCCAGAATCACACCCTGCTGCTCGGTCAGGGCGCGCATCAGATCGTCGCGTTCCAGCGCGTACCCCAGCAGGTCCGCCTGGGGGAGAGCCCGGCCCCGCAGGATCTCACCGAGAATCTCGACGTCCTCCTTCGTCGCCTCCCGGTTGGCCGGCTCCTGGGCCAAGGCGATCTCGGCCAGACCCTCGACCACGATGAAGCCGGCACCGGGAAGGGCCAGGAGCACGTCGATCTCGGCGTCCTTCCGATCGTCGGTGACGCGGAGGTTCGAACGGATCAGGTCACCGGTTCTGGCGACCTTGCGGATCCGCTCTGCGACAAGTCTCTCCGCCACCGACACATAGCCTCCGTCTGCCATGTTCTCTGCCTACCCGACTTCCGCTCGCGCTGCCAGTCTCTTCGTCATGCGGCCTTGGGCAGAGCCGCCGACGCCCCGACCGCGAGTGCGGTGCGCGCCTCGGTCAGCAGCCGTTCGAGCGTCTCGTGCAGCGCGGCGGCCGACACGGTGACCGTGTTGGCATGGCGCTTGATCAGTTGGGCGCCGTGCTCGATCTCGGCGATCTTGGTCAGCGCCGACAGTGCCTCCGCCAGCTTCTCATCGGCGCTGTCGACCGCTTCGTTGGAGGCTCGCGAGGCGGCCGCGAGGGCCGAGAGACGCAGCAGCTGCAGCATTGCGCGCAGCAGGTCCGGGTCATCGGTGTCGGGGTCGAAGGCCATCACCACCCGCCGTGGGCCGAAGCACCGCAGCTTGACGTCATTCAGCAATCCGACATGGGGCACCAGCCCGAGTGACGCCTGCGCTCCCCGGGTGATCTCCGCGGCGCTCGAGCAACCTCGCATGCTTGGCCATCGGCGACGCCGGGTTGTCGGTGTCGAAGAGCTGGCCTGCCTTTTCGATCATGGCCTGCGTCTGCGCGGCACCGGTCAGCAGCGCAGTCGTGCTGAGAGCTTTCTTGGCCTCATGAGCGCGCAGCGAGCACAGCAGCGACGTCGTCGGACGAACGGCGACAGGTCGATCTCGAGAAGCTCAGCGGGTCCCACGTTCGGTCCGCGCTGCCCGGTCGACCAGCGACGGGACTCGGCAATGATCGCCGGGTCGGTGACGGTGAGGTCGGTGATGACGAGCGCCGGACCGGCGGCGTCGAAACGGGTGCAGAGCTGGTTGTTCACAGGCGTGCGTCTCTCTTGTCTGGGCGGGGTTGTTCTTGGCGCGGCCGCCATCGGTAGGGACGTCAGCCGGCGCTCCGATCTGACGGCTCCAGTGCTTCGGTCTCGTGCAGTGCCGAGCGTGGCGCAGGGGTCGAACACGTCGTCTGGCTGGCTGGCGTCGGTCGGCGGGCGTATCGCCGACCGATGTAGTCCGAACGGCACCCTTTGGGCGCATGGTTCGCTGTCGGGGGCACGTGGGTCACGCACGCTCAGCCCTGTCTCAGCGCTCCGGGTCGATGCTGGCGGTGTGATCGACAGGGGGCAGCAGCTCAGTCGTCGCCATCTCGGGCTGCTCGGGCTCGGGCTAGCCGTAGGCACCGTCGGGTGCAGCGCGACCAAGGCCACGTCATCGGCGCGCCAGCCCCCGCAGGTACCGACCACGCCACCCTCGTCCGCTCCGGCCTCAGCGTCACCGACGCCGACTCTGCGGCAATCCGCTGCCCCCACCGATGGCCGCTCGGCATTGCCCCGGATCGTCCGGTGGCAGCCCAGCCCGAACGACGTCCAACCTCAGGTCAAGCTGCGGGCCGTCCGGCTGATCGAGGCAATCGGCTCATGGACCGTCGCGGGGCGTACTGCCGCAGCTGATCGGGTTGCCGCTCTCGGTGAGGACCGGCGGCTGGTCCGACACGCGTCTCCGCTGCTGGGCGCCGCCGGTCAGGCAGTGTTGGCCGTCATCGACGCCCAGTACGGCGGCATCTTGCCCGATGCCGCCAGCGTGCTCGTGGTGTGTCGACAATGGCGTGCGATGGGAGGCGACGTCACGCCGGGTGGCAGCACGATCGACGTCCGCTTGATCCGCTCGGCGGATGGCTGGCGGGTCACCGCTATCCACCCGGCCCAACCCGGTCACCCGCAACCAACGCTGTCACCCCTGGTCAAGGCCGTCTTGGCAAGCCACCGGATCGACCTGCCACCCGCCTCCATTGCCGACCTGAAGTCAGGCCAGGTACACGACAGCGTGCTCACTGCACTGCTGCACCTCGCCCCGACCTACCGCATCTCGGTCAGCGTCATCCGCTCCGGCCACCCGATCCACGTCTTCGGAACCAGCCGGCTCAGTGATCATCCCCGCGGGCGCGCATTCGACACCTGGCGGGTGAACGGCCATGCCGTGGTGGACCCCGGCACGCCGAAACGACTCATCACCGCGTACATGCGAGACGCCGCCCACGCCGGGTCGTACAACGTCGGTGGCCCCTACCTGCTGGGCGGGACGGGAAACCAGTACTTCAGCGACCCCACCCACCACGACCACGTGCATGCAGGATTCGCCTCCTGATACTACCGTTTCAGTGGGGGCGAGTCTTTGCTTGCGCGCTGAGGTTGCGTTGTCGGGCCTTCGCTCATGATCTTTCTGCCACCCGTGCGCCCCAGTTTCTCGACCGCAAAGCGGCGCCGAACCGAGCGTTCGGTTCGGCGCCGCTGAGTCGGGTCGTGCCTGAGGAGCCTCAGATCACTTGTAGGTGAAGCGATCTGCAGTGCTGGTCGGCGATGTTCCCGTTGCGGTGGTCACTCTGACATCGTGGGCACCGACCGTGCCGGCCGGAGTGGTGGCCTGGCAGGTGGTCGAGGAGACAGCAGGACACCGCGGTGAGCTTTTTCCCGCTCAAGGTGATGGAGCTGACCTTGACGAAGTTGGTCCCGGTGATCGTCACCCGTGTGCCACCGTTGCGGCTTCCCGAGTTCGGGCTGATCTTTTTCACCGTCGGAGCCGGGGTGATGCCGGTTCCGGTCACCGGAATGGTCAGTGGTCCGAAGGTCGTGTCGAAACTGATGTGTGCGGTGATGGCACCGAGGGTGTGCGGCTGGTAGGAGATCGTCACGGTGCAGCTGTCCCCGGGCTTCAGCGTGCCGCAGGTCGTCTTCGGCATGTTGACGTCGGCATTGTCGGTCCCTGCCGAGTTCCAGGACCAGTCGATGCTGCCGGTGTTGGTGATCTGGATATCCTTGCTGCGCAGGGATTTCAGTGGCACGTTGCCGAACGCCAAGGAGCTCGGGCTCAGGCTGACCGTCTTGATCGGCGCGGTGATCTTGGGGTAGACGAAGTCGCTCGTCGAACCCTGATAGTTGTCGTTGCCGGAAAAGATCGCGTGGATCCCCTGGTACTGACCTGGCGGCAGCGAGCTGGTGGTGAGCGTGGCCACGCCGTCGGCCACCTTCGCAGTGCCGATCACCGTCTTGGCGTAACTGTTGACGTCGATCATCTCGAACGTCACGTCACCGGTGATTGCCGGGCCGCCGGGGATGGCAGGGGAGATCGTGTCGGTGAGCGTGATCGGGCGCCCTTGGGGCGCCGAGGCCGGTGCAGTGAGGTTCGACGTCGTGTCCGAGGCAACCGTCCATTCCAGCAGGACGAGTCCGTCACCGCTCACGGAGCGGGTGGAATAGCTGACGCTCTTGTCGGAACCCCAAGACAGCCCACCCGCGGCACCTCCGCCGCCACCGCCGCCGTATGTTCCGCTGCCTCCCGACCGACCGCCGCCCAGGGAGGCGCCGTTCCATCCGGCGCCCCCACCGCCGCCACCGCCGGCATAGCTGACTGCTGGCGCGTCGCCCGCGTTCTCGCCATGGTGCACGTTGCCGGCGCCGGCGATGTTGCCGCTTCCGCCGGTGCCGGCGCCGTATCCGGAGCCGTCAGATCCGGCGTGCCCCGCGTCGCCGCCGTTGCCGCCCTGGTAGGTGTAGATCGCGCCGCCGCCACCACCGCCGCCGCCGCCGCCCGCGAGAGCGATGACCTGTCCGTCGAGGGTCACCCAGGTCGCTGCGCCGCCGCTGCCGCCGTTGCCGTTGCTGTCGGCGAGGCCACCCTTGCCGCCACTGGAGTCGCCGAACCAGTGCTCGGCGCCGCCAGGGCTCGCGGCCGAGCCGGGAAGCAGGTCCAGCGTCTGTCCCGGCTTCACCGCAATCGTCTCGTCGACGATGCCGCCGTGGCCGCCCTGGCCTCCGGGCGAGCCGGCGCCGGTGTGCCCGTCGGCGCCCGATCCGCCGACCAGATGCACGTGGACCGAAGAGGTGCCGGCGGGAACGGTCCATTGCAGCTCGCCGTCGGGTGAGCTCTGAACGATCTGGTGCGGCGTGCCGAACGGTGTGTCCGCGTTGGCCGGTGCGGTGCTGCCCAGAGCCACCGCGAGGAGGGTGGCCGGCACACTGATCGCCGCCACAGTGCGGCGGACGAAGGCCGTTTTGTTGATCATGACTCGCTCCCGAGTTGTTCGCTGATCCGCCTGTGCGGATCGGTTGTCACAACTGTCGCGAAATCGGCGAGCGCCGGCCATGGTGCGCACCCGTCAACCACGACGGGGGTGCTGGCACCCCCGCGGCGGCGGTCAGAGCGTACTCATCGAGTCTGGCCGGCTAGCCGATCATGGCCACCAGGGTGTCAAGGGTGAGGTCCTGCTTGGTCAGGAAACCGCGTGCTCCACACTGGGCGAGATCGGGCGGGAGATCTGCGGCGCGTTCGGTGGAGATCAGCACGACCCGCAGATGGGGAAGCCGGGCCAGCAGACGTCGGGTGGTCTCGATCCCGTCCAGGTCGGGCATCCGAACGTCCATGATCACGACGTCCGGGTTCAGTCGCTCGGCCAGTTCCAGAGCTTCTGCTCCGGACGCCGCTGCGCCGACGAGCTCGAGGGAGTCGCTTGACCGGACCAGCGCCGACGCCGCCCGACGAGCCAGCGGATGGTCGTCGACCACGATGACCGATGCCACGTCAGCGGTCCTCATCGGCCAAGAACATCAACGCGGCGCGGACACGCGGATGGTTGTGCTGATCGCCACTGAGATTCAGTTTGGCGAAGATCGAGTTGATGTGCTTTTCGACGGCTCGCTGGCTGAGGTGCAGCGCTGCGGCGATCGCCGTGTTCGTCATTCCTTGCGCGATGGCCGCGAGCACCTCACTCTCGCGTGGACTCAGCGAGGCGAGTTCCGGGCTGCCGGCACGCGCCCGGCCGGCGACCAGGGACTCGACCACCTTCGGATCGATCGCCGATCCCCCGGCGGCGACCGCCTGGATCGCGCCGACGAGTTCATCGAGGTCACCGACCCGCTCCTTGAGCAGGTAGCCGCGGCCTTCGGTGCCACGGGCCAAGAGAGCCTTGACGTACCCAGGACTGGCGTACTGGCTGAGCAGCAGGACACCGATCGGCGGTGAGGCCCGCCGGCAGGTCTCCGCGATCCTCAACCCCTCGTCAGACCGCGAGGGTGGCATCCGGATGTCGGTGAGAACGACGTCGGGAGTGGTCGCGGCGATCGCCGTGATCGTCTCGTCGTAGTCGGTGCAGGAGGCCACGACCTCGAGGCGGGCGGAGGCGGCGAGCATTCGGCAGGTTCCTTCTCTGACGAGGAAGTTGTCGTCGGCGACGATCACTCGGATGGTCATGGTGTAGGGCTCGGGTTTCTTTGGAGTCGGGCGGTGTATGTCACCGTTTCATCGGTCCATGATGACGTGAGGGTGCCGTCGAACGCTTCCAGCCGGTCGCGGGCAATCTGCACTGCCGTCTGGTCAGAAGTCGCCGAGTGAGGTGGCCGCCCGACAATCCGCAGCTCCAGAATGTCGCCGTCGTCCGCGATACACAGTTCCAGTGGCTCGTCTGCCTGGGCGAGCGTGTCGAGGATGATGACGACGCAGAAGTACACCACCCGCAGCAAACTCTCGCTGAGCGACTGGACCGGCGTGCCTGCTATCTTCACCAGCCGCTGCCGACGCTCCATCCAGCCGTCGAGTGAAGCGACCATACCGTCTTCAAGCAGCCGCGGCGGGTGCAGTCCGCGGGCCAGCGTGCGGAGCTCGTCCAGCGCCCGGCTGGCCTCCTGTCGCGCAGTGGACGGGTCCGGCTGCGCAGTGTCGCTCAGCTGCGCCGCGGCCGCATCCAGGTGTGGCAGCACCCGTCGGTCGACCTCGGCCCGCATCAGTCGCTGCTGCTGGAGCCGTGCTCCGCGCAACCGGTCACCGGACGCGGTGAGCGCGCGATTGAGATCGGTCAGCTGCGCCTCCCGCCGCCGCAGATCAACCGTGAGCCGCACGGTAGACAGCGCGACCCCGGCTGGTCCTGCGAGATTGTCGAGCAGACGGCGATCCACCGGTGTCAGCGGGGCAGCGCCCGTGGCAATCTCGATCTCACCGACCCGGTCACCACGGTGTCGGACATCCACCCGATACGCCGCCTCGAGCGGAGGCGCCTGTGCGGGCCAGGCCTCGCCCCAGGACGTACCGTCGGCCAGCCAGACCCTGACCTCGGCGCGCTGCCGGTTCCGCCCGGCCACTTCGGCCAGCCTGACGACCACGTCGTCGACGGGAAGCGCCTCCGACATGCTCCGCAGCAGATCGTCCATCCTCGCTTCGGTATCCGCACGCTGACGGTGGACCAGACGGTTGGCGATGCGCTCGACGGCCGGCTGGGTCCACCACAGCACGACGGCGACAACCACGGTCACGAGCACGATCCACCACAGCGGCGGTCGGCCGGTTCGACTCGTCACGAACAGGTATCCGACCGCGGCGGCGCCGAACAGGAGAAGGGCGAGCAGACCGCGGATCAGGGTAGCGATCACCCCCACGAGGACACGTGGGCCTGAGCGATCGGCGTACGCGGAACGTGTCGAAGGGATCGAGCCGCTCGAAGTCGGACGGCTCACCCGGCCATCTCCAACACCGTCGGTACCCGCGCCGGCACAGAACCCTCCACGATGACGCCTCCGAACGGTCCGTTCCGCACGGTCAGCGTCCCGCCCAGAACCGCCAGCCGTGCAGCAAGCTGCAACAGCCCCCCGGTGCCGTCGGCGATCGTCTGGGAATCGAGACCATGTCCATCGTCACGGACCGAGAAGCTCACCCCGGACTCCAGCTGGACGTCGATCCAGGCGTGTGCAGCGCCGGCGTGCTTCACCACGTTCTGTAGGGCCTCGAGGCAGCAGTAGTAGATGGCGACCTCGACCTCCGGATCGAGAACAGCCTTACCGCGCTGCCTGACCTCCACCGCCACGCCGCTCCTCTCCGCCAGTCGGCTCGCTTCGATGAGCGCCTCGGTCAAGCCGCGAGCGAGCGCAGCTGGGCGCGAGGTGTAGAGAACCTCATCGAGGTCACGACGGGCGATCTCCAGCACCTCGAGCAGGTCGTCTCGGGCCGACTGCTCGACCGGCGGCTGCAGGGCCGCGGCGCCGATGATGACGGCGACAAGGGCCTGCTGGGCGCCGTCGTGCAGATCACGCTCGAGCCGGTGGCGTTCCTCGTCTTGGGCAGCGACCAGCCGACGCCGTGCCCGGCGGAGGGCTTCGGCGCGTGTCGCCAGCTCCGAAACGCGATCGACCAGCCGGATCGTCAGGCGGGCGTTGTGCAGGACCAGTCCGGCATGGGTTGCGATCCGTTCCGCGGTCTCGCGATCCCGCGCCGACAATCGTTCGCCGTCGGCGACGCCGAGCGTCAACACTCCCAGCGTCTCGCCCTCATGTCGGATCTGCCACGCTGAATCGCCCGCAGGGTAGCCAGTTCCTCGGTCGACCCCGGCCTGCGCCACCCGGACCGGGCCCTCGTCTTCGATGAGCCAGACCCCGGCGCTCTCGGCCCGGGTAGCGGTCAACGCGACCTCGGCCACCTGGTCGATCTCGCGTCCGGCGTTGAGCTGTTCCAGGCCCGACACGAGCGTACGCATGGCGTCGGACGGGCTCAGCTGCTGGCCGAACACCACCCGGTTGGCCCAGCGACGGGCCACCACCCGCAGTGGCTCGATCAGCGTGGCGGCAACGGCCATGGCGATCACGACCGACCACAGCCGGTCACCTCCCAGCCAGGAGGCCGCGCTGACCGCGACGACATAGCAGGCGCCGACCACGAGCGCCAGGGTGCCGTAGACCAGCACCCGGCTCAGCAACCTGTCGATGTCCCACAGCCGGTAGCGCAGCACGCCGGCGACCAGCACGACTGGGACCACGGCGAAGACGACCGGGAACAGTTGCTGCAGCTGCGCGCAGAACACGAGCGCACCATCGACGCCAAGCGCACCCAGACCTCGGCCACCGAGCCAGAGCAGCGCCACCACGAGGGAGGGCAGCAGCGCCGCGCACAACAGTCGCGACACCGCTTTCTGCTCGGCTGACGTTCGTCGGTCGCGCAGGCGCAACAGCTGCGCGCCGACACCCAGGATCGGCACGGCCACACCGAAGAACACCATGAAGAACTGGGGGTGGGCCAAGAAGCTGCCTCGCCAGCTGATCAGCGCCGCGACCGCTGTGACTGCGACGGCGACGAGTCGGGTGGTCCGACGGCCCAGCCGAATCTGCCGCGGCCACGTTCCGTCCGGGAACAGCACGACGGCCCAGATGTATGCCACTCCCGAGGCAATGTGTACGCAGAAGTGGAACAGCTGGACGGGCCACGGGGTGCCGATCAGGTAGAACGCGCGATGGCTCGGCAGGTTGAACGTTGCCGCCGTGCCGAGCAGAGCGACCGCGAGTAGCCGAGGGACGAGATCGTCTGGACGACGCACCAGCAAGATCAGGCCCAGGACCAGATTGAGGAGGCTGAACAGGTATTCGAGGAGCAGTGTCTCGACCGGTACGTCGGCCATGGATGACATGACCTGCAGATCGAGGGCTTGGCCGGCCATGGCAGCCAACGGACCATTCCCCAGCGCGAGCCACACAAGGGCGTCATGGACGGCACCAACCGCGAGCAGGCTCGGCAGCAGTCCGAGAGCCAACCAGCAGATCACCCCGGCCGCGTACACGGTGAGGACCGCACGCATCCCGTACGCGTCCCAACGCGCCGCAGCCATCGCTGACCTCCAGACTTCTCGAGGCAGATCATCATCAGGCTAGTGCCGCCCGTGCATCCCGACGCGGAGGCCGGCAGGCCCTAGCCTCGGCAAACGAGCTCCCATCCGGCCAGCGGCCTGGATCTGACGGTCGACACTGTCGGGGTGATTGCGACGAGCGCCGTACCAGTCAAGACTGAGACTCTGCGCAGCACCCGACAGATCTTCGGGCCACCGATCGACGAGGAGCGGACATGGCAAGAGCACCGGGTCGGGACCAGGTCAGCGCGATCGAGCGCTTGTTCCGGATCGTGATCTTCCTGACCGAGCGCGGACCGGAGGGCGCCAGCGTCGCACGGTTGGCCAAGGCTGCCGGGTATGACACCGACACCTCTGGCGTATCGGCGCTGCGACGCGACATCCGCAATCTCGAAGAGGGAGGTTGGAACATCCCGAACACCGCGCCGTCAGGCTCGGAAGGGCACTACGTGCTGCACGCCCAGGACAACAGGATCGCGCTGGTGCTGACCCCGCCCGAGCGGGCGCTTCTGACGGAGACGCTTGCCGACTGGAAGGTCCCCGAGCCACCGCACTGCCTCGGCGAGCTGGAGTGGGCAGCCGAGCGGCACTGCCTGGCGCGCTTTGGCTACAAGGGAAAGGAACGCGAGGTGCATCCCTTCACCGTTCACTCCGGGCCGTCCGGCTGGGTGCTGCGTGGCCGGGAGACGGGCAGTCAGACCGTCAAGTCGTTCGTTGTGTCGCGGATCGCTGACGACGTCGTGATCGACCGCCCGGGCACCGCCGAGGTGGTCCGAACCGTTCCGCACCGCGATTTCGATCCGATGCGCTGGGACGTCGACCCGCCCGTCGACGTCGTGCTGCAGACCGAGGCCAGCTACGTGGAGGAAGTGCGTCGGGCGCTGGCCGGGGCCCAGGTCGACGACGATGCCGATCCGAGCGATGTCCGGATGATCGTCCGGGTGACGCATCGAGCCGCGTTCCGGAGTCGGCTCTACACCCTCGGTGTTCGGGTTCGAGTCCTGGAGCCGCCGGACGTTCGTGCGGAGATCCTGACCGAGCTCGCTGCGTTCGCAGAACTGGGGGAGTGAGGTGCCGAAGTTCGTCGACCGGGTCGCGCAGCTCCCGTCGCTGCTCGATGCGTTGTGGCACCACCCTGACGGGCTGGCGATCGATGATCTTGCCGCCGAGGTCGGGGCGAAGCCCGACGAGGTGCGCGAGACGCTGCGGACCTATCACCTGACTGATTTCGCGACGTACGTGCCCGATCTCGTCTTCCGGCCCGAGGTGATCGAGTTCTACGGCGGCTCCGACGATGACGACGATCATGGTCAGGGTGCGCCGATGGTGCGGCTGGTGTCCAACGAGCCGGGCAAGGAGCTCGGCGTCTCGTACGCGTCCGTGCCGGAGCTGGCCCGGCTGTACCGGGCCGGTGCCGATCGGCTGCAGCTCGAACCGGACAATGACGCGCTGGCCATAGCCGTCCAGAAGCTGGCCGACGGACTCCTGCCGAAGTTCGTGGCCAGCGCGCCCCCGAGCCGGGTCACCCGCCCGCCGGAGTTCCATCGGGCCGTGGTCGATCGCCACAAGATCAAGATCGTCTACTCCCGTGCCTGGTACCCCGGAGTCACCGAGCGAGTGATCGAGCCGTACGCGATGGTGCGGACCCGGCGTGGCTGGGAGGTCGACGCCGGTCCGGTTGATGATCAAGGCCGGTTGAGGACGTACCTGCTGACCGGCGTCCAGTCGTTCGAGGTGCTGGCGGAGGTCTTCGATCGGCCCGACAGCGTCGATGCGCTGCTGCTGGCGCAGCGCCGGACGACGGTGGTCGAGCTCGTCGTGCCGTACGACTCCCGCTGGGCCGTTGACAAGTATGCCGAGTCCGTCGAGGTGGCCGAGGAGAACGAGACCAGCGCACGGCTTCGGGCGCACCTGCTCGAGCCCGTACGTCATCGGGTGGGTCTGATCTTGCTGGCAGCCGGCCGGGAGGCCAAGGTGGTCGCGCCCGGCGAGCTGGCCGACGCCGGGTCGGAGCTGGCCCGGACGTTGCTGGAGCAGTACGACTCGCTCCGGAGCTGACAGCTGCGCGGCCCGAAGGTGCCGCTGCGGTCGGCCCCTTCTGTTCGGGGTGTTCCCTACTGTCTGGGCATCGGGTCGGTCTGACCTGGTCCACCCGCTTCAGGAGAACCCACAAGCATGTCCTCGACCTCAACCGAGTCCAGCCTTGCCGAGCCCAGCCTTGCCGAGCCCAGCCTTGCCGAGCCCCGCTGGCTCGAGCGGTGGCGGATCAAGCGTGCCGGTCGTCGCGACCGGGTGATGTATCGCGCCGTGCCGTTCAGTGAGCACACACCCTGGACCCGTGGGATGCACGCCCGTTTTGTCGGGCTGGCCCTGGACGCGCGACGCACCCTGATGGACCGCCGGGACGAGCTCGAACAGGAGCGCGCGCGCCTTCACGTGGTCCTGCGTCAGCCACGTTCGGCATGCCCGATCGAACGTCCGACCGCGGCGAGCGACTCGCGCGAGCGGCATGTGTGGGCAACTCAAGCGCGTCTCGTGGCACAACAGACCGAACGTGTTCGCGTCGCTCAGGTCCGCCTCGGAACAGTCGCCGAAGAGCTCGAGGCGCTCGTCGATCGGGAGACGTACGTCGTAGACGCCCACGAGCAGGCCTATCTGCTGCGCGTGCATCGCTACAACGCCGCTCGCGCTGGACGTACTGCTGCCGCCACCGCCATGCTCGCCGCTCCACAATTCGTCCTCCCGTCGGTCGCCCGAGCCGTCCACCCACCCCTGTTCGACTACATCACCGCCGCCTGAGCGCGACAACCGATCGAGAGAGAACCGTGTTCACCAGAAAAAGCACCAAGCCCGATGTCGTCGAGCTGAGCCTGCGCGACGGCGTACCGCCGAGCATGGCGCTGCCCGTCTCCTTCGATCTGGGGGCTCGCAAGGCACAGGCCGAGGAGCAGGCTCGCATCGACGCCACCAGCGGCGCATACGACCAGATCGCTGTCGAGGCGCTGCCGACACTCCCGTACGAGCAGCTGATCGACCACGAGATCCAGATGTTGCAGCGCAGCGCCGCCGAATCGCTGTCCGCCCTGCCCGTCGGTGACCTCGAGCCGACCGCGGCCATTCGCCAGGCGGATGCCAGGCTGCTCAGCGAGCAGGGACTGCTCGATGCCGATCGCGAGAAGCGCCGGGAGATCAGTCGCGTGCTGAGCGGTGAGAAGCTGACCCATGACGAGGTCGACTGGAGTGGAACCGACCCGGCCGCCCCCACGAGGCGACGGGCGGCTCCGGACGATCCTGCGCGGCGAGGTGCTGCGCAGCTGGCTGATCACGTTCGGTCTGACCGCCGTGTTCCTCGCGGCCGAGACGTACGTGATGATGCGCAACGTCAAGCTCTTCATCCGCGGTGAGACGTCGACCTTCTCGTTCGTCCTGGCCCTCGTGCTCGCGCTGATCATGACCGCGCTGCCGCATGCAGTGGGGACCGCGGTGCTCACGAGCCGTCGGCGTGAGCACCTCGAGCGCAGGGACAAGCTGACGATCTTCGTGCTGACTCCGGTGTGGCTCTTCGTCGGTGTTCTGATCGGGTTGCTGCGGACCCAGGCTGCGGAGCGTCTCGCCGTGCTGGCCGCTGCCGCGGACCAGGAGATTCCGCTGGACCAGGTCGACGTCTCCTCGGTCTTCCATTTCTGGATCCACTTCGGACTCTGGACCTCGATCGCGCTCGGTGTCGGGTTCGCCCTTTTCGCGGTGAAGACTCTCACCTACAACCCGTATCGGGCGCAGGCCGTCAAGCTCGACACCGCAATCGCCCTGCGTGGGGCTCGAATCCACGAGCTCGCGGCCGAGGACGACGAGCTGGGGCGGTCGCGGCACCTTCAGCGGGCCGAGGCGGCGGCAACCTTCGACGCCTACCGACGGATGTACGGCGAGGCCCTGCCGGCAGCTGGTGAGCTGGTCAAGACGCACTACCGCTCGACCCTGACCCGACTCGTCGGCCGCCCCGACTTCACGACCGCCCTGGCCATCTCCGGAGCGCGCTGAGATGGCCACCGGACTCGTTGGCCGGGCTCGGATGGGGGCGGTGACCAGCCTCGTTGCCCTCCTCGCCGGCGCGGGACTTGCCGCCTGCGGTGGGCCGGCCGAGGCCGAGCCGCCCGTCGGTCTGGCGATTGCCGTCAGCAAGCACGCGAACGGCCCGGCAGTTCCGGTCTCAGAGCTGCAGCAGATCATTCCGGACCGACTGCCGGGTGGGTCCCACGTGGTGATCATCGGCATCGACGGCAGCGCCGACGGTGTGCCGATCTACGACAAGTCGATCAAGAAGCCGGACGACCCGAGCGCGGCTGATCCCTTGGCTGCCGAAGAGGATGCTGCCTCGGTGTCTGGCCGGCTGAAGCCGAAGTACGAGGCCGCAGCCGCCGACACCACGGAAGCCGACCCGTACGCGGCGATCGCTCGGGCCGCGCTGGGCATCCGCGACGTCGTTGGTCCCAAGAAGCTCGTGATCATCGACTCCATGCTCTCCACCGCCGGGCTGGTCGAGCTGCAGCACCTCGGACTGGACGGCGCAGCGGAAGACACGTGGGGCAGCATCGCCAACGGCGACAACGTCCCGAACCTCGCCGGCATCGACGTCGAGGTCCGCGGGCTCGGTCAGACCAGCAAGCCGCAACAGCCGCTGGACGAGGCGCGACGCAAGTCCCTGGAGGGACTGACCCGCTACATCCTGACCCAGGCTCACGCCTCGTCGGTCACCTTCAGCTACCCGGCGTACGCCGAGCCGCCGGCGGCTGGACTGCCGAAGGTGTCCACCGTGACCGTCACGGATCCCGAGCCGGCGCCGGCGCCTGCCCCGAAAGCGAAACGCTGCGAGCCGTACGTGGTGCCGCAGACCAGGATCCAGTTCGCCGGCGACAGCGCAGAGTTCGTCGATCCGGAGCGAGCTGCCGGGGTTGCCGGCGACGTCGCCAAGGCGATGCGAAAGTGTCCGGGTGCCCTCCTCGTCACCGGTACGACCAGCTCGTGGGGCAGTAAGGACGGTCGCAAGGCTGTCTCCTTGCAGCGCGCAACCGCATTCCGCACGGTCTTGGCCAAGGCCATGAAGGTGGACGAGGACTCGATCGGCGTACGCGGCGCCGGCTTCGACTTCCCCGAGCGGGTCAAGGACCGCCGTAGCGACGGGACCCTGGATCCTGGCAAGGCAGCGCAGAACCGCAGTGTGCGGGTTTCCGTGGTCGGCGACTGACGCCATCGCCGAAGGCAACCGATTGTGTTCGGGGACGCCTTTACCGTGATGACAAACCCCAGCCACAAGGAGCCCTGAACCGTGTCCGCGCCTAGGCACCTGCACAACGAGCTGAGCCCTCCGCAGCCGTTGTCGATGGGGGCTTCCACGCCTCGCCGCAGCCGGCGCGGGGTCTGGATCTGGGTGATCCTCATCTCCGTTGTCGCCGCAGTCGGCCTGCTGGCGACCGTCGTCGGCACGTCCACGTTCGGCGCCTCCGCTGCACCGGGCGGGGCCGAGAGCGTGGCACCGACGGCGAGCGTCGGCTCGAGCACACCGACAGCCTCGCCTGATGACCCGGCCCGATCTGCTGACACGACGGGCACCGAGGGCACCGCCCTGGCGTCCGTCGCGAAGCTGACGGTCAAGGGCCGGGCATCGATGACGGGCTACGAACGGAGCGCGTACGGCGACGGCTGGAGCTCGACGGACGGCTGTTCCACCCGTGAAGTGATCCTGCGGCGCGACCTCGACGATGTGACGCTGGCCCGGGCCGGCGACTGTGCCGTCGTGGCGGGCACGCTGCGCGACCCGTACACCGGGACCACCGACCGGCTGAGCGCCACCAGCCTGCGGACGGTCGAGATCGATCATGTCGTGGCCCTCGGCGACAGCTGGCAGAAGGGTGCGCAGCAGTGGGACCCGGCCAAGCGGGTCCGGTTCGCCAACGACCCGTTGAACCTGTTGGTCACCACCGGGTCGGCCAACGCCAGCAAGGGAGACGGTGACACCGCAACCTGGCTGCCGCCGAACAAGAGCTTCCGTTGTGCGTACGTCGCACGTCAGGTCAGCGTGAAGATTTCATATGGCGTGTGGGTCACCGCCGCCGAGAAGGACGCGATGACCCGGGTGCTGAGCAGCTGCCCCAACGAGCAGCTGATCACGGCGGCACAGGCGCGGCAGCAGCGCGATCCGCTCCCCGCGGTCTCCGACCCGACCGGCTCTGCGACACCCACAGGGACCCAACCGTCCGGCACATCGGCGCCGACGACCGACCCGCGCTACCCGACCTGCGCCGCCGCGAACCGGGCCGGTCTCGGCCCGTACCGACGTGGCGTCGATCCGGAGTACGAGTGGTATCGCGACGGGGATGGTGACGGGATTGTCTGCGAGCGCTGAGCGTGGCGCTCGTTTCCGGCGCGTCATCGTCGTGGCAGGCCGGCTGAGCGGTCTCGGTGCTCTGCCTAGCTCCATGGCGCCGATGCCGACTCGAAAATGTTCCCACGGGAACGTTTTTGCGATCTTCGGTCGGTCGCGCGAGTAGCCTGGCGGTTCGGGTTCAGCCGTTACCGAACTTCAATGGTTCCACGCCCTGACAGATGTCGGCGGCAAATCCGCTGCGTTCGGTGCAGGATGACTTCCAGTGGCGACGGAGGAGAGCGCAATGAGCACGGTGCACGCGCCGATACATCCGGGTGAGGTGCTACTCGAGGAGTTTCTCAAGCCGATGGGCATCGGTCAGAATCGGCTGGCGAAGGTAATCAGGGTGCGGCGGCGTCGCATCAACCAGATCGTCGAGGGCAAGCACGCGATCAGCACGGACACGGCACTGCGGCTGTCGCGAGCCTTCGATACGTCAAACCGCTTCTGGTTGAACCTGCAGGCGCGCTACGAACTGGAAGATGCCAGAACATCGTCGCGAACTTTCAGGTGAGTGCCAAACCTAGACCGAAGTTACTCACGACGCTCCAACCAGATTTGGACCGCTGCTGCGGACGCGGTTCGGCTGAAGGGCTAGATGGCCACAGCCGAGGCCGCTGCGTAGAAGTCAGCCGGTAGTTGGTGCTCGAACCGCCACGTGATCGCGATCGGTCGACTACCTTCGTGCGACACGTAAGGTCGCCGGGCCAGCGAACAGATATGGCGCCGCCCCGAGTTCGTCGCTCTGGTGTTGCCGCACGAAGATCAAGCACCGTGCTAGTGCCATCCAGGTATCGGCGGCCAGTCGGCGAGTCCACGGACGTGGTCGACTGCGACTCCCAGTGGAAGAGGGTTCGGCTGATTGGGTAGTCCTTGTACATGGTGCTCGGCGAATAGTCGGCTTCGGACTTGGTAAGTGTGACAAAGAAGGCGTCGATGTTGCGCTCGCGGACGTAGACGACGCCCTGCATCATCGAGGTTGGCAGCCGTTTGAGTGTCGCCCAGCCAAGCCCGGCCAAGATCTCGTCGCGCCGATAACGGGCGTGAACGCGCAGCGGCAGTCCGGCCAATGCGCCGCCGAGATCAACCGCAATCGTGCTGGTCTGACTGAACGACATGTCCATCACCTGACGCAATTCATCGCGCAGAGCTGGCGCCGCCTGCAGTGCCGCCAAGCCGGCCGCGAGCGACTGCTGTTTGTCACCGGAGGGCCAAAGAGCGAAGTACAGCATCCGCGCGGCATTCTGCTCGGCCATCGACAGATTCGCCAACGGCGGAGCGTCATCGGCCAGCAGCCGAGCATAGGCATCCCGGCGATCCCGGTCGTCGACGTGTGCGACAACATGGGTTCGCGCTCGCAACTGCCCGTCCACCGCGATGCTGGTGGGGTTGGGAGTCCCGGCTTCGCGACGGAGCTCCATCCAGCCGATCCGCAGAACACTAGCCAGCGTTGCGCCGCTGTCGGCCAGGAAAGTAGGCAGATCGACATCGCCACTGCGACGCAGTTCGCTGACGAGGTCCGCGCGCCGTGTAATGATCTGGCGTCGGAGGTTCTCCAGCACGATCGCTTGGGTTTGCCGATCGAGGACGATCTGGGTGCCGGAGGGTAGAAAGGGAAAGCCGCGTTCGACGTCACGGCGCAGCGCGCCACGCGGACGTCCAGTGACAGCCTGCAACTTTTGATCGAAACCGGAATTCGACCCGTTGGTGCCCAACGAAGTCCAGCACCGTCAGCACTGCCTTGTCAGGAGTTCGCCGCAACCCACGGCCGAGCTGTTGGAGGAACAGTGTTGCGCTCTCCGTTGGGCGCAGCATGAGCAGCGTGTCGACATCCGGTATGTCGAGGCCCTCGTTGAACAGGTCGGCGGCAAACAGCGCGTTCACCCGGCGGTGACGTAGGTCGCGAAACGCGGCGTCTCGCTCTGGCCTTCGCGTGCTTCCGGTGACCGCTCGTGCGGGAATCCCCGCCTCAGTAAAAGCCCTAGCCATGAACTCGGCATGAGCCACGCTGACGCAGAAGCCCAGCGCCCGCATCCGGTGCGGGTCGTTGATCTTGTCCTCGACCTGTCGTAGGACGAGTCGAGTTCTGGCGTGATTGCCGGTGTAAAGACCCTCCAATTGGTGCTCGTCGTACCGACCTCGAATCCATCGCACGTCACGCAGGTCCGTCCCATCGGCCACGCCGAAGTAGTGGAAAGGACATAGCAGATCTGCGCCAAGGGCATCCCACAGCCGAAGCTCCGCGGCGATGCGTCCGTCGAAGAAGGAGCGGACATCGGTGCCATCGGACCGTTCCGGCGTAGCCGTGAGACCGAGCAATTCGACCGGGCGTAGATGATCGATGATCTGACGATAGGTTCTCGCTTCCGCGTGATGGAACTCGTCGATCACCACCATGTCAAACGCGTCCGCCGGAATAGTCTTTGACGCCGTAGGAGGTCAACGACTGGACGCTGGCGAAGACGTAGCGCCAGCGCTCCGGTCGAGCGCCGCCGACGTAGAGCTCCCCGAAATCGCCATCGGCCAAGCACCTCCCGATATGTCCTCAGCGACTGGGTCAAGATCTCTTGGCGATGCGCCACGAACAGCACCGAGGGGCGCTCTGCTTGACTGGCAGACAGGCGGCGATAGTCGAGCGCCGCGATGACAGTCTTGCCCGTCCCAGTCGCAGCTACCACCAGGTTGCGGTGTCGATCATGGACTACCCGTTCGGCATGGATCGCATCCAGCATCTCGGCCTGATACGGAAACGGGGTGACCTCTAGGCCCGAAATGTCCAGCGTGACTCGTCCGGAATCGCCCGAACGGTTGCCGGCATTGGCCAAGGCGTCGTCGAGACGGTCACGATCGCGTTCGGGATCGTAGGTCTCGAAGCTTGGGTCATTCCAATACGTGTCGAACGTCGCTCGAAACTTCTGGAGCAGCGAGGGCGTCGCGATCTGGGAAAGCCGGACGTTCCACTCCACCCCGTCCAGCATCGCCGCGCGAGACAGATTGGACGAACCGACGTACGCGGTGTCGAAGCCGCTCCGGCGACGAAACATCCATGCCTTGGCGTGCAGCCGAGTCCGCAAGGCGTCGTACTGGATCTTCACCTCGGCGCCGAACTCGAGAACCAATCGGTCCAGGGCGCGCCGTTCGGTCGCGCCCATGTAGGTAGTCGTGATAACTCGCAAGGGTGCAATGCGCAGCCGCGCATCGGTGAGTTCGGTTTCGAGCAAACGCAACCCATGCCACTTCACGAAAGCGCAAAGGAGATCTACCTCGTCAGCGGAACTGAACTCCGCCTGGATTTGACTCCCAAGATTGGGCTCGCCATGTGCATTGGTCAGCAGGGCCGCGTCGGATAACGGTGTTGGCGGGCGAGTAGGTCGGCGAGCGGGCCGTCCGGGACCGCTCGGCTCCGGCACGGCGAACAATTGCCTCACCGGAGAGATCGGTGCTGCGCCGTTGGCCTCGATCGCTTGGAGGAGCGTGGTGACCAGTTCGAGGCGGCGCGCCTGGTCGCTGATGCCTGAGAGAGTCGATTCAACTATCTGCGCGACGTGCCGCGCCAATACTTGGGGCTGATCGGCCGGATCCACCCTGCTGAGCTCGGCTGCCTCGGGACCGAGCGGCTGCAACTTTCGCTCCAGCGCCGCCGTCAGCAGCAGCTCATATAGTCCGTACTCCACGCCCCAACCTCTGTTTGGCT
Source organism: uncultured Actinomycetota bacterium (assembly GCA_963797165.1). Lineage (GTDB taxonomy): Bacteria > Actinomycetota > Actinomycetes > Propionibacteriales > Propionibacteriaceae > Microlunatus. The sequence goes on along the minus strand of CAWCOM010000001.1, from coordinate 1,247,757 downwards.
GGGCTCAGCCTGCCAGATCCGACTCTCGCGTGTGTTGGGCTGCCCAGTTGCGTTCGTCATTACCAACCCGCATCCAAGCATTAGCCTGGCGCTTCTCCGAACCTGGGCATGAGGGAAGCGGTCGGCTGACCGTGCCGCCGCGCCATACTCCGCGCTGATTCGCGTTCTCAGCTTTTACTCCGGCGCAAGCACCGGCGTGTCGTGGTGCAGCGACTCCCCACGGAAGAACGGCTTCTGCTCACCACGCCGCCCGATCAAGAACATGATCGGGATGCCGAGCACGATCGAGCCGATCCCGAGCAGGAACACGCTGCCGATCTCCACACTGGTCCCCGGGACGGTCCAGCCGCCCAGGTAACCGTAGTCCGGCGACCACATGTCGATCGCGCTCCAGACGAACGCGAACGCGAGCATCAGACCGCCGATCAGCGGCAGGATTCCCTTCACCCACAGATCTTTCCCACCGGCGCGGATGTCCTTGCGGAAGTACCAGACGCACGCGAAGGCGGTGATCCCGTAGTAGAAGGAGATCTGCAGACCGATGGCGAGCAGCACGTCGCCGTACGCGTTCTCCCCGAGCAGGCTGAGCAGCACGAACAGCACGATCGCGACGCCGCCGATGAACAGCGTCGACACGGTCGGGGTCTTGAACTTGGGATGGATTTTGGCGAATTGCGTCGGGAGCGCGCGGTAGACGCCCATCGCGAGCGTGCCGCGCGCTGCCGGCAGGATCGTGGTCTGCGTGGACGCGACCGCGGACACCAGGACGGCGAGCAGCACGATCCAGCTCCACTGGCCGAGCACGGGCTCGCTGATCGCGCGGAACACGTCGCCGGCATTGTCCTCGTTGCCGAGTCCGATGCCGTCGGTCCCGACGCCGGCGTACGAGATCGCGGCAACCGTGGTCAGCAGGTACGTCGCCAGCAAGATCAGCGTCGCGGCGACGGCCGCGCGGCCGGGCGTCTTCTCCCGCTCCTTCGTCTCCTCGTTCAGCGACAGGATCGTGTCCCAGCCCCAGTAGATGAAGACCATCAGCAGCATGCCCTCGGTCATCGCGCCGAACCCACCACCACCCTCGGAGAAGAACCCCAGCGGGTTGAACCACGACGCCTCGATCGGGATCGCGGTGTCGGGTGCGTGCGGGCCGGCGACGGCGATCAGGGCGACCACGACGAGGATGGCGAGGGCGACGTACTGGATGCCGACGAGCACGTTCTGCAACCAGTTCGCGATCTCGATGCCGCGATAGGAGACCCAGCACATGATCGCGATGAACAGCACGCCCAGCGCTGTGACCGCAAGCCCGCTGTCGGCCAGGGAGTCGGCGCCGATCAGCAGGAACGTGTACTGGGCGGCCACCTGGGCCAGGTTCGCCAGCACGATGATCCCCGCCAGGGTCAGCACCCAGCCGGCGAACCAGCCGGTCCTCGGGCCGAACGCCTTGGTCACCCAGGTGAACGTCGTGCCGCAGTCCGGGATGACCTTGTTCAGCTCCCGATAGGCGAACGCTGTCAGCAGCATCGGGATGAAGCCGAGCACCACCGCCACCGGCGCGAGCGTGCCGTCCTCGATCACCACATAACCCAGGGTGGCGGCCAGCGAGTAGGCCGGGGCCACCGAGGCCAAGCCGATCATCAGCGTGCCGAAGAACGTCAGCGCGCCCTCGTTCAGGCCCTTGTGCTCGGTCAGGTCGTGTGAGCCGGGTACTTCATGACCAGCATGACTCATCGCCACTCGATTCTGGAGCAAGTCCCGGCGTCAGCCGCCGCTACGACGAAATCTAGGACCAAACGCGCAGGGTGAGCACCATTTACGCGAAAAGTCGCCGACGATACAGTCACGGGATGGCGATACGCCGCGGCCGGCAGCGGGGAGCGGGCGAGAGCGCGCCGATCGGGACGCAACGCGCCATCCGCTCGCTGGCCGAGGCTGAGCCGGCGGTGTTCTGGCTGGACGACCCCGCTGCTCCGACCGCCCAGCCCGCGCTGGTCGGCGCGATCGAGGCCGACCTCGTCGTGATCGGCGGCGGCTACACCGGGCTGTGGACCGCACTCCAGGCGAAGGAGGCCGATCCCGGCCGAGATGTCGTGCTGGTCGAGGCGGCGACGGTCGGCTGGGCGGCGTCCGGCCGCAACGGCGGCTTCTGCGCGACCAGCCTGACCCACGGCGAGGCCAACGGTCTGGACCGGTTCGGCGACGAGTTCGACACCCTCGAACGGCTCGGCCGGGAGAATCTCGACGGCATCGAGGACACGATCAGACGGCACCAGATCGACGCCGAGTTCGAACGGACCGGCGAGCTCGACATCGCCGTCGAGCAGTGGCAGGCCGACGACCTGAATGAGTTCGCGAAGGTGCTCACCGAGCACGGCACCGAGCCGGTCATCCTGGACCGCGAGCAGACCCAGGCGCTGGTCCATTCACCGACGTATCTCGCCAGCCGGTGGGATGCCGACGGAGTCGCGCTGGTCCACCCGGCCAAGCTCGCCTGGGGTCTGCGGCGGGCGTGTCTCGACCTCGGCGTCCGGATCTTCGAGCACACCGAGGTCACCGAGATCGTTTCCGACGGCGCCGGTCTGGCGCTGCGCTGCCCGTTCGGCACGATCCGCGGACGTCAGGTCGCGCTGGCCACCAACGCCTTCACCGGTCTGCTGCGTCGGCTCGGCAACTACATCGTCCCCGTCTACGACTACGTCCTGGTCACCGAGCCGCTCACCGATGATCAACTGGCATCGATCGGTTGGGAAGGTCGGCAGGGCCTTGCCGACCTCGGCAACCAGTTCCACTACTACCGGCTGACGGCGGACAACCGGATCCTGTGGGGCGGCTACGACGTGATCTACCACTTCGGCAACAAGATCAGCGCCGAGCAAGATCAACGACTCTCCACCAGCGCCGCCTTGGCCGAACAGTTCTTCACCACGTTCCCGCAGCTGGACGGGCTCCGCTTCACCCATCGTTGGGGTGGCGTGATCGACACCTGCAGCAGGTTCACGGCGTTCTGGGGTCGGGCGTACGGCGGCCGGCTGGCCTATGCGGTCGGCTACACCGGCTTGGGCGTCGGCGCCACCCGGTTCGGCGCGCGGGTGATGCTCGACCTGCTGGACGGGGCCGACAACGAACGTACGAGGTTGGAGATGGTGCGCAGCAAGCCGCTGCCGTTCCCGCCCGAGCCGTTCCGCTACACCGGCATCCAGCTGACCCGGTGGGCGATCGATCACGCCGACCGCAACGGCGGACACCGAAATCTCTGGCTGCGTGCGCTCGACAAGGTGGGCCTGGGCTTCGAGTCCTAGCTCGCTTTCCGAGCCCGGGTGGGGGACCGGGATCGATCAACCGAACAACGAGGTCTGGGGGTCAGGGTGGTACGCGAAGCTGATGTGATCATCGTCGGCGCGGGACTGTCCGGCCTCGCCGCCGCGCGCGCCGTGCTGGACGCCGGCCGGGAGCCGCTGGTGATCGAGGCCGACGATCGGGTGGGGGGACGGATCCTCACCGAGTACGTCGACGGGATCCCGCTCGAGCTCGGCGCGCAGTGGATCGGCGACACCCATCATCGGATGGAGGCGCTCGCCACCGAGCTCGGCGTCGGGATCTACGACCAGTTCGAGGACGGCGAGACGACGTACGAGTTCGCGGACGAGGTGCTGCGCGGAGACGCTTTCCACAACAAGTACGCCGACGAGCTGCACGGTCTGGAGCGGGTGCTACGGGAGATCGACCGGATGGCCGACACCGTGCCGGTGGAGGCCCCGTGGACTGCGCAGCAGGCCGACGACTGGGACCGGATCACCGTCGGCCAGTGGTACGACACCCAGGGTCTCGCCCCCGTCGCCCGCGAGCTGCTCGAGATCTGCACCGTCGGCATCCTGGCGATGCCGACGGTCGAGGTGTCGCTGCTCTGCCTGCTGCAGAACGTGGCCGTCTGCGGGGTGACCGCCGAGCTGCTGGCCGAGTCCGAAGGCGGCGCGCAGACCAAGCGGTTCGTCGGCGGCACGTCGCTGATCCCGCAGCGACTGGCCGCCACGCTCGGCGACCGGATCGTGCTGAACGCGCCGGTGCTGACGATCGATCATGCGCCGGACCGGGTGACGGTCACGTGCCGTGGCGGCTTCGTCGCGACGGGCCGCCAGGTCATCGTCGCGCTGGCTCCGACGCTGGCGGGTCGGATCATGTACGACCCGCCGCTGCCCGGGATCCGCGATCAGCTGACCCAACGGATGCCGCAGGCCTCGGCGCACAAGATGTTCGTGCTGTACGACGAGCCGTTCTGGCGTGGTGAGGGTCTGAACGCGCAGCTCATCTCCGAGGTCGGCCCGGCGCGGATGTCCAACGACTCGTGCCTGCCGGATGATCTCGGCGGCACCGACGCGGCCCGGGGATCATCCTGGCCTTCCTGGAGGGCGAGTCGGCCCGGGTGGCCGGTCGGTGGCCGGCCGAGCAGCGGGCGGAGGCGCTCCGGGCCGAGCTCGGCCGGCACTTCGGACCGCGGGCCGCGAAGCCGAGCCGGATCGTCGAGGGTGAGTGGGCCAGTAGGCAGTGGACCCGCGGCTGCTACAACGCCAATACCGGCCCGTGCGGGCTGATCCACTTCGGGTCGGCCCTCAGCACGCCGATCGGCCCGATCAAGTGGGCCGCGACCGAGACGGCCAACGCCTGGAGCGGCTACATGGAGGGCGCCGTCGAGGCCGGCCGCCGGGCCGCTCAGGAGTGTCTCGCGGATCTCTGAGCTGAATGTCTGCGCCAGCCACCCTTATGGGTGTGGCGGACAGCGACCTCCCGGCTCTACGGTTTCCCCAGCGGCAAGGGGTGACCGCCAGCGCGGCAGATGAGACGCATCGTCTTGGGGGGAGCGCCGCAGGGCTGGCGGTCACGCCTTTGGTCGACGGCGACGGCGTTTCGACAGCGACCACGCTGGCAAATCCTGACGGGCGAGGTGATCAGGAGCTCCCCGTCTTGCAGGTTGGTCCGGAGGCCGCGTCGCTGAGATATCGCGAAGGACTGTCAGTCCGACTTCGTAGACTCGGGCCCGTGCTTTCCACCATCGATCTGCGCGGGTCCGAGGGACCAGGCGTCGACTACGCCACCGCCGTGCCGCGGGCCGCGTTCGACGTGGCCGCCGCGGTCGAGCGGGTGCTGCCCATCTGCGCCGACGTGGCGGCTCGCGGCGAGGCGGCCCTGGCCGAGTACTCCGAGCGCTTCGATCGTGTCGTGCCCGAGCACTTCCGGGTTCCGGCCAGCGCACTCGAGCAGGCGGCGGCAGGGCTCGACTTGGACTTGCGCAAGGCGTTCGAGATCTCGATCGCGCGACGACGTACGGTGTCGGCCGCCGAGCTCGGTGAGGCCGAGGTCCGGGTGGAGCTGGCACCGGGTGCGGTGGTCACCCAGCGGATGATCGCGGTGAACCGGGTGGGGCTCTACGTCCCGGGCGGCCTGGCGCCGCTGGCCTCCAGCGTGATCATGAACGTGGTCCCGGCCCAGGTCGCCGGCGTCCGGTCGATCGCCCTCTCCTCACCACCCCAGCGCGAGTTCGGCGGTCTGCCGCACCCGAGCATCCTCGCCGTCTGCCACCTGCTCGGCATCGACGAGGTGTACGCCGTCGGCGGCGCCCAGGCGATCGCCATGTTCGCGTACGGCGTCCCCGGTCTCTGCGATCGGGTCGATCTCGTCACCGGCCCCGGCAACATCTACGTCGTCGCCGCGAAGCGGGCGCTGAAGGGCCGGGTGAACATCGACTCCGAGGCCGGTCCGACCGAGATCGCGATCCTGGCCGACGCGACGGCCGACCCGGTGCACGTCGCGGCCGACCTGATCTCCCAGGCCGAGCACGACCCGCTCGCCGCCGCCGTGCTGGTGACCGACAGCGAGGAGCTGGCCGAGGCCGTACGCGGTGAGGTGGAGCGACAGGTGCCGGAGACGAAGCACAGCGAGCGGATCGGGCAGTCGCTGGCCGGAAAGCAGTCCGCGATCGTGCTGGTGCGCGATGTGGACCAGGGGATCGAGGTCGTCGACGCGTACGCCGCCGAGCACCTCGAGATCCACACCGTGAACGCCGCCGAGGACGCGGGGAGGATCCGTAACGCCGGGGCGATCTTCGTCGGCGGCTGGTCGCCGGTGTCGCTCGGCGACTACGCGGCCGGAAGTACGCACGTGCTGCCGACCGGCGGTTGCGCGTGTCACAGCTCGGGGCTGAACGTGAAGAGCTTCCTCAAGGCCGTGCACGTGATCGACTACAGCCGCGAGGCGCTGGCCGAGATCGCCCACGATGTCGAGGTCTTCGCCGACGCCGAGGATCTGCCGGCGCACGGCGCCGCCATCAGCCGGCGGTTCTCCTCGTGAGCGAGGAAACCTTACTAACACTCGCCGATCTGCCGCTGCGGCCCGAGCTGGTGGGGGAGGAGCCGTACGGGGCGCCGCAGCTCGACGTGCCGTATGCGCTGAACGTCAACGAGAACCCGTACCCGCCGAGCGAGCAGGTCGTGGCCGAGATCGCGGCCGCTGTCGCGGACGCGGCGCGGACGATGAATCGGTACCCCGAGCGTGACGCGATCGCCCTTCGCGCCGACCTCGCCGGCTACCTCGGCCATGGGCTGAACGCCGACAACGTCTGGGCCGCCAACGGCAGCAACGAGGTGATGCTGCACGTGCTGATGGCGTTCGGCGGCCCGGGCCGCAGTGTGCTGTCGTTCGCACCGACGTACTCGATGTATCCGGAGTACGCCCGAGACACCCACACCGCCTGGACCACGTTCCCGCGCCGCGACGACTTCACGCTCGATCCGGTCGCGGCGGTCGAGGCGGTCAAGGAGCAAGCCCCCGACGTCGTGCTGATCGCGAGCCCCAACAACCCGACCGGCACCGCGGTCTCGCTCGACACCCTGAGCGCTATCGTCGACGCGGCGCCCGGCGTCGTCGTGGTCGACGAGGCGTACTTCGAGTTCGCCCATACCGGCACCCCGAGCGCCTTGGAGCTGCTGCCGGGCCACCCGCGGCTGGCCGTGAGTCGGACCATGTCCAAGGCGTTCGCGTTCGCCGGCGGTCGGCTGGGCTATCTGGCCGCGGCACCGGCATTCGTCGACGCGCTCCGGATCGTGCGGTTGCCGTACCACCTGTCGGCGGTCACCCAGGCCGCCGCGCGGGTCGCACTGGCGAATGCCGACGAGATGCTGGCCGCGGTCGACCGGCTCCGGGCCGCTCGGGACGACCTGGCGGCCTGGCTCGGGTCCAAGGGTCTCGAGGTCGCCGAGTCCGACGCGAACTTCGTCCTGTTCGGCCGGTTCGCCGACCGGCAGGCGGTCTGGCAGGGTCTGCTGGACCGGGGCGTGCTGATCCGGGTGGTCGGTCCGGAAGGATGGCTCCGAGTCTCCGCCGGCACCCCGGAGGAGATGGCGGCGTTCAAGAAGGCCCTCGACGAGGTGCTGGGAGAGGGAGTTCGATGAACCGCACAGCGCAGTTGGAGCGCAAGACCTCGGAGTCGAGCGTCAAGGTCCGGGTCGATCTCGACGGCACCGGCGCCTCCGACATCGTCACCGGCGTCGGGTTCTACGACCACATGCTGACCGCGTTGAGCAAGCATTCGCTGATCGACCTGACCGTCGAGTCGATCGGCGACATCCACATCGACGCCCACCACACCGTCGAGGACACCGCGATCGTGATCGGTCAGGCACTCCGGCAGGCGCTCGGCGACAAGGCCGGCATCCGCCGCTACGGCGACGCGCTGGTGCCCCTGGACGAGGCGCTGGCGCAGGCGGTCGTCGACGTCTCGGGTCGGCCGTACTTCGTGCATACCGGCGAGCCGGCCGGCCAGGAGTACGCGCTGATCGGCGGCGGAAACGTCGGCGTCCCCTTCATCGGGTCGCTGACCCGGCACGCGCTCGAGTCGCTGGCGTTCCACGCCCACCTCTGCCTTCATGTTCGTGTGCTGTCCGGTCGAGACGCGCACCACATCGTCGAGGCGCAGTTCAAGGCCGTGGCGCGGGCACTGCGGGACGCGATCGCGTACGATCCGCGCGTCCAGGGCGTGCCGAGCACGAAGGGTGCGCTGTAGTTCGGATGGGGACTCCCACGATCGTCGTGCTCGACTACGGCTCGGGCAACCTCCGCTCGGCCGAGCGAGCGATGGCGCGCACCGGCGCCGAGGTGGTGGTGACCGCCGACCGAGACGCGGCGTTGGCCGCGGACGGACTGGTCGTGCCTGGCGTGGGGGCGTACGCCGCCTGCATGTCCGGGCTGATCGACGTCGGGGGCCGCGAGATCGTCGCAGCCCGGATCGCGGCGCAGCAGCCGATCCTCGCGATCTGTGTCGGTCACCAGGTGCTGTTCGAGGCCGGGATCGAGCACGGTGAAAGGGCCGCCGGCTGCGGGGTCTGGCCCGGCGTCGTCGAGCAGGTCCAGGCCGAGCGGCTGCCGCACATGGGCTGGAACACGGTCTCGCCGCCGGAGGGCAGCGGACTTTTCGACGGCGTACGCGACCAGCGGTTCTACTTCGTGCACTCGTACGCCGTGCGCCACCTGCCGACGACCGACACGCGCAAGGTCACCTGGGCCGAGCACGGCGGCGATCGGTTCGTCGCAGCCGTGGAGGACGGGCCGGTCTGGTCAACCCAGTTCCACCCCGAGAAGTCGGGTGACGCCGGAGCACGGTTGATCGCGAACTGGGTCGCCACTCTCTGACGGCGAACCGCGCGGGAGTTTCGCGCGAGAGCTCCCGTCGTTGTCGATCAGGTGGTGGCTGTGGGTCGAGGGTGCCTGTCCGAATGCCCGCAGCAGGAGCACGGGGTTTGCGCGATCGGGCAGTATCAACGGCCTTTCCGGCGCATCCGTTCACATGCAGTTACATGATCGATAGTCTGCTCGGACACGGATCGAGGTTCCCGGTGGCCAGCTTGCGCGAGGGCGGGGAGGCAGACCAGAAACCACCACGCGACGCACGTCGTCACGAATCACCAGCTGCTCCGGCGGCACCGGTAGGGTCGGCTCCGGGCATCGATTCCTTGTTGTTCCTGCAACGCGCAGCGGGCAACCAGGCGGCTCTCAGCCTGCTCGGCCAAGGACGGCGTACCGACGCTTCCGGTGTCACAAGTGTCCAACGGTGGCCGTCGACGAAGACCGAACGGGAAAAGATCGACGCTGCCTTGCTTTCGAAGGACCCGGGTGACGTCAAAGCGATTGCCGACGTCAATCGCGCCACCCAGGACGAGAAGATGAAGTTGATCAGGATCCTGGCCTATCAGGGCTGGGTCGGGCCGCGGGACGAGTACAAGATCGAGGAGATCTGGGGAAGCTTCGGCGAGCAGGTGCCCGATATCGCGACGAAGGAGATCGTCCTGTGGCAGCACTGCATCGACGTCGGAGCCGAGCTCAACAAGCTATCCGCCGTCAAGAAAGCACAACGGGCTTTCATGTCGGACGTACAGCACCTGGCCCTTGGCTACCTCGACAAGAATCAGGCTTACGTCGAGGCGGACATGAAATCGCTGGGTGTCGGAGAGCCGGCCTCGGCAGAGGCCGACAAGAAACTCGCCGAGGTCCAGGAGATGGCGCGGCTGGTCCGAGCGGCGCGGGCACGTGAGAAAGAGCTGCGCGGCCTGGCCGTCGGGGACACGCTCGATATTCCCGACGACGGTCTGCCGCACTGGAGAGCGTTGAGGTTCGATCCCGACGAGCAGCCGGATCGAAATCTCGATGACGACGCCGCCGACAAGCTTCGCGACTGGAACAAGGTGCAGGCGGTCTGGAAACCCGTCGCCGACACCATCACCACAACGGCGAACAAGTACCCGTCGATCTACGCCACCATTGCTCAGACGGAGCCCGGGGCGGAGATCGACAAGACCTCGATGCTGGCGGTCGCGACCCCTGCCGCCGCGCGAGTTCTGATCGGGGAATCGCTGCGGACGGTTCTCGACAATATTGCCAAGGCCCGGCCCAAGATCGCCGGGAACGACCCGGACTACCGCGACATGCTGCCACTGCACGGCGCTTTGTTCCGCGGCTCCGGCGCGGCATCGGGAACGGACTGGACGCAACCGTTCTACCGTCAGGTGGCCAAGAACGATCTGGCGGACTACGAGACGCGACAGTTCTGGGTGCGGCTGGGACTGACGACCGCTGCAGCGGCGGCGTTTGTGGTCGCCGAGTTCGCCACCGCGGGTACGGCCACCTTCTTCCTCGCCGCGGGCGTAGGGCTCGCAGCCAGCGGCTTTCAGGCCTACAGCAGTATCGATCGCTACATGGCGCTGGACGCGGCCTCCAAGGCGACGGCCAAGGACGATCTCGCCGTCGTCGATCACGCGACGGTGCTCGCCGCGCAGCAGCAGGCAGTACAGGATGCGGCAGCATTCATCCAGAGTGCGATCACCGTCGGTGTCAGGGTGGCCACGATGCCTGCGAAGACGCCTGCGGTGGCCGGTGGTGGGGGCGGCGGAGGTGGTACGGGTTCACCGGCCGGCGGTGGGCCGCCCGGACCGGGCCCGACGGATGTTCCGGGTCGAGTCCAGTCCCGGATCAATGTCGCCAACGGTCCGACTAGATTCACGCCGGTGAAGGCGAACGGCAACCCGGCGCAGGCGGGCTGGGATCACGTCGAGGGACGCCACTACGGCGGCAGCAACACCCAGTCGCAGTTCACGCAGCCACCGGAGCGGGTCAAGTCCTTGTTGCAGAGTCCGACCGTGGTCGGGTCACCGGCGCGCCCCATCGGGACCGGGACGGAACTCTCCTACGTCCGCACCGTCGACGTTGCCGGTGAGCTCGGTGCCGGACAGAGCCTCGGGACCATCCGGCAGAGCGCTGGAGGCGCCACGACCACGTGGATGCGGGTGCAGACCGACTCGGCCGGCAATCTGATCAGCTGCTATCCGGTGCCGAAGCCATGACGCTCGCGCGGCTCTGGCGGGAACTGACGTCCGCGGTGGACGGCTGGCCGAAGGGGCCACCGGAAGCGGTCGCGGATCGGTTCCAGACGTGGCTGCGGGCCCAGCTGCCACGGATCCCGCGCGATCTGGTCGACCGCTACGAGCTCCGGGCATTCTTCCTGGATCTCGACCTCTCGCTCTACCCCGTTGCACACTCCTACCTCGACCGGGACCGCTTCGCCGACCGCGTGCATCGCGTCCAGCCGACGAGCATGGTCAACGCAGTCGCGGCCGTGGCCGAGCTGGTCTGGGATCTGGTCACCGTCGAAACGCCGCTCACGTGTGGCCGTTGCGGAGCCGAGAGCCCAAGGCCTCTGTTGGATCCCGAAACAGGGACCCTGGTCTTGTCGTGTGCGACATGTGGCTACCTCGAGACGCTCGACGGCGAGGAGTGGACCGGCAACCCGTGGCTGATTCCGGCGCCCACCGACAGACTGGGCGCTTTCCTCGACTGAGGAGTCCGAGCGCTGTTGTCTCCGACCTCGAATCATGGGGCCACCGGTCGAGCGGCTCCGCTGGTCCAGGTGCTCTAGAGCCCCGCCTTCTCCACCGCCTCGAGGTAGTGCTCGCGCAGCTCGGGGCCTTCGAGGCCGTCGGCCTGCGCCTTGGCATAGACCGCCTGCAGCTCGGCCTCCTTCGCCTTCCAGCGGACCAGCCACTCCTCGCTGCGCACCCGCCAGTACCCGATCACCTCGAACCGATCGATCGGCCAGCCCAGCTCGCGCCGAACGTACTTGCGGACAGCGCGGGAGACGGCTGCCTCGCCGGCCAGCCAGAGGTAGCCCGGACCGTCCGGGACGTCGTAGGCCTTGACTGCGTCCAGCAGGGCGCTCGGCGCGAGCCCGTTGCCGGTGCCGGCGATCCACTCGTACGTGACTTCAGCGGCCGACTCGAACGTCTGCCGATCGTCCGGGCCGATCGTCTCGACGATGACCTGCGCCTTGACGCCCGCCGGGAGCTCCTCGACGATCCGACCGAGGGCCGGGAGGCCGGTCATGTCGGCCAGCAGCAGCTGCCACTGCGTCTCGGCCGGCGGCGCGTACCAGCCGTCGGTCGTGCTGAGCCCGACCCCGTCGCCTACCCGGGCATCCAGCGCCCATCGTGCCGCGACCCCGCCCTCGTGCACGACGAAGTCGATCTCCATCTCCGCGAGCTGGGCGTCCCAGCGGCGGACCGTGTAGCTCCGCGTCTGCGGGGCATCCCGTGCGTCGGAGTAGTCGAGGTGGCCGTCGACGTACACCGGTTCGGGCGTGTGACGCTGACCCTCGAGCGGAAAGAAGACGCAGATCCGCTCGTCCGCGAAGCCGCTCGTCGTGAATCTCCGCAAGTCGTCGCCGCCGAACCGGATCCGCACCATGTTGGGCGTCAGCCGGCGTACGTCGATCACCTCGGCGCGGTAGTAGTCCTCGTGCGGGTTGCTCACAGCACTCCTCGGTCGCTGATCGTGGTGTAAGGACAGCCTAACCTGCTTGCACCGCGCACTCGGCGGACTCCAGTCCCCGGAAAGTGGTCAGCAACAACAACTTCCACCGGCGTGTCGATGTTGTTTGCGACCACTTTTCGGGGAAGTGCCGGCCGGAGAACGGCAGGAGGCGTACGGAATGCTGGGGCGGGTGCAACTGGACGCAGTGATCTTCGATCTGGGCGGGGTGGTCCTGGGCTGGGAGCCCGAGCGAGCTTTCGAGCAGGTGATGCCGGCCGAGCAGGTCGCGGAGTTCCTCGCACGAATCGACTTCGCCGACTGGAACCGGCGCAACGACGGCGGTCGTAGGTTCGACGAGGCCGAGGCCGAGCTCATCACCCGGTTCCCCGATGCCGAGGGGATCATCCACGGCTACCGTACGCACTTCGCGCACACCCTCAGCGGAATGGTCCCGGGTACGTCGGCGGTGATCGCCGAGCTGGATCAGGCCGGAGTCGCGTTGTCGGCGCTGACCAACTGGTCCGGCGAGACGTTCCCGATCGCGCGCGAACGCTTCGGCATCCTGCGCCGGTTCTCCAGCATCCTGGTGTCCGGCGACGAGCGCCTGCTGAAGCCCGATCCGGCGATCTTCGCGCTGGCCTGTGAACGGGAGGGTCTGGACCCCGAACGGACCATATTCGTCGATGACTCGCCACGCAACGTGGCGGCCGCAACCGAGTCCGGGCTGACCGGGCTCGTGTTCACCGATGCCGAGCAGCTTCGGGCGGATCTCGTCGAGCTCGGCGTGCTGGGTCCGCGAGAAGCGGTCGAGCGGCCCATCTTCCACTGGTCGGTCCGCGAGGCGTGGGAAGAGGCCGAGACCACCGGGCTCTACCAGTGGTCGGCCAGGGGAGTTGGGTACGACTCCGAGGGCTTCGTGCACTTCTCCTTCGCCGAGCAGATCGACGGAACTCGAACTGCCCACTACGCCGACCTGTCCGACGCCGAGCTGGTCCTGCTCGAACTGGACGTTGCCGCCCTCGATCTGCCGGTCGTCGTCGAGCCGGGTCGCGATGAGCTCTTCCCGCACCTGTTCGCGCCGCTGCCGGTAGCCGATGTCGTCGTTCATTCGGCAGACTGGAGGCCGTGAGTACGTCCGTGGACTGGCTTGCCTACTGCCTGGACAAGCCCGGCGCCTGGCGCGACGAGCCGTGGGAGGGCGACGTCGTGGTCAAGGTCGGGGACAAGATCTTCGCGTTCCTCGGTGCCGTCGACCCGGTTCGCTCGGTCGGCCTCAAGTGCGGCGACCGGGAGGCCGCCGACCTGCTGCTCGACCGGTACGCCGACGCGGCGCGCAAGATGCCCTACATCGGCGCGCACGGCTGGAACACGTTCACCGTCGACGGCACGATTCCCGACGAGGAGCTCGGCGAGCTGATCGACACCTCGTACGAACTGATCGTGACCAAGCTGCCCAAGTCGAAGCGCCCGCAGGTCTGAGCCCACCATGACCTGGATGACCTCATGATCTCCGACGATCTGTTGCGACTGAAGCGCTGGGAGGACGCCGGCGGGACGTGGCGCGTGGTCGCCCGAGAACCGAGAGCCATGACTGTCGCTCTGTGCCGTTGCGACGCGGGTGAGGAGGTCGATCGGTTTCGGGCCGACAGCCCGGACCTGATCGGGTACGTCGGCGAGCGCGCAGGCAGCGAGGACTGACCCTAGCTTTCTTACGCCCATCGTCCGCTTGTGCTGGAAGAAGCGGCGGTTGAGGAACAGGGGCGATACCGACGGGTGCCGCAGACGCGAGCCACCGACGAGGCACGGCGCCGTCGCGGAAAAAGTGCGGGCCAGTGGTGGCCCGACGAGTGCCTGCAGGCGACGCAGCTGCGGCAGGCGGCCGACTGACCCGCACTTTTTCCGCGAGAGTCCACGCCAGCCACGGCGAAGCCCTCGCCAGCCCACCGGATCTCCACGCGACGGTTGCAGCCCGCGACTTCGGATAGGGTTCCGGATCGTGGGTTCTTTGGTGTTGCTCCCGGCCGTCGACGTCGCGGACGGGCAGGCGGTCCAGCTCGTCCAGGGCGTCGCCGGGACCGAGAAGCGGTTCGGAGACCCCCGCGCGGCGGCGCAGCGCTGGCAGGACGCCGGTGCGGAGTGGTTGCATCTGGTCGATCTCGACGCCGCGTTCGGCCGGGGCAGCAATGCCGAGATCATCGCCGAGGTCGCCTCGCACACGGACCTGTTTGTCGAGCTCTCCGGTGGGATCCGGGATGACGAGAGCCTGGAACGCGCCCTGGCCACGGGCTGCACGCGGGTCAACATCGGCACCGCCGCGCTGGAACGCCCCGAGTGGTGCGAGGAGATCATCGCCGCCTATGGCGACAAGATCGCCATCGGGCTCGATGTCCGCGGCAACCGGCTGGCCGCCCGCGGCTGGACCCGCGAGGGCGGTGAGCTGTTCGAGACGCTCGACCGCCTCGAACGGGCCGGCTGTGCCCGGTACGTGGTCACCGACGTGGCCTCGGACGGCATGCTGTCGGGCCCCAACCTGGACCTGCTGCGCTCCGTCTGCGACCGCACCGACTCCCCCGTCGTGGCCAGCGGCGGGATCGCCAGTTTGACCGACATCGCGGATCTGGCCGCTCTCGTCCCGCAGGGCGTGGAGGGCGCCATCATCGGTACTGCCCTGTACGTCGGCAGCTTCACCCTGCAGGAGGCGCTGGTGGCCGCGCGGGGCCTGAGCTCGGTGATCGCGGACGGAGGCGACCAGTGAGCGAGCGTCGGGTAGGCGCGCCGGTGGTCCGTGGTCGCGGAGCGGAAGGCATGAGCCTGCCAGTCATACGCGTGTGCGAGTCGAGAAGGCCTTCCGGGCTGCGGCTGCGGATCATCGGCTTCCTGGCGCCGGGCGCGAGCGAACAGGTGGGCGTGAGCGAGCGTCGGGTAGGCGCGCCGGTGGTCCGTGGTCGCGGAGCGGAAGGCATGAGCCTGCCAGTCATGCGTGTGTGCGAGTCGAGAAGGCCTTCCGGGCTGCGGCTGCGGATCATCGGCTTCCTGGCGCCGGGCGCGAGCGAACAGGAAACAGCATGAGCGCCCCAGCCGAGGCGTTCCGCCGGGCCGACCGCGAACCGGGCGAGCATCCCGGCCGGGAGCACCCGATCCAGCAGCTCGACGGCCGGCTGAAGGACCTGCTGGCCGGCAAGAAGATCCTGATGACCGGTGTCACCGGGTTCATCGGCGAGCAGCTGCTGTGGAAGATCCTCACCGAGCTGCCGGACACCAGGGCAGCCGTGCTGGTCCGCCGGAAGCGCTCGGCCGCTGCCTGGGAGCGGATGGTCGGCGTCGTCAAGAAGGACATCTTCTCCGACGTTCGCGAAGCTGCCGGTGGCCCCGAGCAGCTGCTCCAGGCCCGGGTCGACGTGATCGAGGGCGACCTGCCGAACGTCCCCAAGCTGCCGCGAGACATCGACATCGTGGTGCACTGCGCCGGGGACGTCTCCTTCGATCCGCCGATCGACCAGGCCTTCACCACAAACGTGATCGGTACCAAGGCCCTGATGGACCGGATGATCGAGGCCTGCAGCGACGACGAGGGCAACCTGGTCAAGATCCCGCACTACGTGCACATCTCGACCGCCTACACCGCGGGCCGGCGGCGCGGCGCAATTCCCGAGGCGCACCAGGTGCACACCATCGACTACGACGCCGAGACCGCGGCCGGCCTGGCGATGCGCGACCTGCTGGACACCGAGTCGCGTACGTCGGACCGGCTGATGAAGCTGCGCAAGGAGGCCGAGCGCGAGCATCGCCAGGCTGGTTACCTGACGACGGCGGCCGACACCGAGCGCCGCCGACAGGAGTGGGTCGACGCCGAGCTGGTCAAGGCGGGCACCGAGCGCGCGCGTTCGCTCGGCTGGACCGACGTCTATACCTTCACCAAGGCGCTCGGCGAGCGGGTCGTCGCCGACGTCGGTTCCGACGTCGAGGTCTCGATCGTCCGGCCGGCGATCGTCGAGTCGTCCTGGAAGCACCCCTACCCGGGGTGGATCGAGGGCTTCAAGATGGCGGAGCCGCTGATCCTGGCGTACGGCCGGGGCGAGCTCCCGGAGTTCCCGGCCAGCCCGGACTCGGTGGTCGACATCGTCCCCTGCGACTACGTAGTGAACGCGATCCTGGCGGTCTGCGCCACCAAGCCCGTGATCGGTGAGCCGGAGTTCTACCACGTCAACTCCGGCGCCCGGAACCCGCTCACGTTCCGCGGGCTCTATGGGCTGATCCGCGAGTACTTCCTGGAGCATCCGTTCGAGGGTGGTCCGCGTGGTGCGGCCCGGTTGCCGCAGTGGCAGTTCCCCGGCGCCGGCTCGGTCGAGCGGCTGCTGTCCACGTCCGAACGGACCCACCGGCTGGCCGATCGCGCACTGTCGCTGGCGCCCCGATCGGATCGGACCCGCAAGATCGCCAAGGACCTCGACCGGTTCCGGACCCGGCTCGACTTCCTGCGCCGCTACCTCGGCCTCTACAACGAGTACGCCCAGTCCGAGCTGCACTTCGTCGACGACAACACGTTGGCGCTGACCAACGCATTGGATCCCAACGACGTCGACGTGTTCGCCTTCGACTCGGCGGCGTACGACTGGCCGACGTACATCCAAGACGTGCACTGCCCCTCGATCACCGCGCCCGTGCGCCGGATGGACACCATCCGGCGCAAGCGCGGCAACCGGCCGACGACGATGAAGGACCTGTCCAGGGACACATCCGGCGCGAAGGCGCTCGCGGTCTTCGACCTCGACGGCACGATCATGTCGACGAACGTGATCGAGCAGTACCTCTGGGCCCGGCTGCCGGAGCTGCCGCCGGGCGAGCGGCTCGCGGAGTTCGGCCGCGTGCTGCGTAAGGTGCCCTCCTACATCCGCGCCGACCGGCGTGATCGCGGCACGTTCCTGCGGGCGGTCTACCGGCGCTACAAGGGTGCGGACCTGGCCGCGTTCGAGGAGACCGTCGACACCACGCTGGCGCCGTACATGCTCAACCGGCTCTCACCGGAGGCCGTCCGCCGGATCCGCGAGCACCGGGCCGCCGGGCACACCACGATCCTGATCACCGGTGTCGTCCGGCCGCTGACCCGGCCGCTCGCGCCGCTGTTCGACACCATCGTCGCCGCCGATCTCGAGGTCGACTCCGACGGCCGCTGCACCGGCTTCCTCACCGGGCCGCCGCTGGTGGGGGAGTCGCGGCCGGCCTGGCTTCGGCACTACGCGAGTCTGCACGACATCGACCTGACCAGGAGCTTCGCGTACGCCGACTCCCACTCCGACCTGCCGATGCTGCAGACCGTCGGCAACGCGGTCGCAGTCAGCCCCGACATCGCGCTGATGCGCGCGGCGACCGCGAGTCAGTGGTCGATCGTGGAGTGGAAGATCAAGCCGAGCGACCCGCGCTGGATCCTGCCCCAATGACAGCTCCCCATATGACGGCCTCCGAGATGACAGCCTCCAAGTGACAGCGCACCCACCAGCCGCCGCCCGACGACGTACCGCTCGAAAGAACCATGGTTCACCGACGATGACAGGACGCTAGAGAAGATGGCTCGCCCCGGTTTCGTACTCGAGGTCGACGACCGTACGCCACCGCTGGTGGTGCCCGACGGCGACGGCTTCCGGATGGAACGCTTCCCGCTCGGCTCCCGCGTCGTCTACCCCGGCGACCCCGTCGACCCGGTACCCGATGTCCGCGACGCCGTCGACACCGCCCTTGACGCTCCGCTGGAATCGGCACCCTTGGGGGAGCGGCTCCGCGCCGGGATGCGGCTCACCATCGCGTTCGACGACAACTCCGCACCGGTGCCGGCGATGCCGGCGCCGGACATCCGCGGCCGGATCATCGAGGCGGTGCTCACCCGTGCCGCGGCGGCGGGCGTCGACGACGTCTCGCTGATCTGTGCCACCGGACTGAACCGACGGTTGACTCCGGCAGAGCTCGAGCGGCTGGTGGGGGAGCGGGTGTTCCGTTCCTTCTTCGCCGACGGACTGCTGGTCAACCACGATGCCGAAGACGTCGAGGGGCACACCGCGGTCGGCGCGACCGAGGCCGGGGTGGTCAGCCTGAGCACCCGGGTCGCGGAGTCCGACCTGCTGGTGTTCGTCCACGTGGTGGCTGGGCCGACGGGTGGCGGTCCGGCCGGTCCGGCCGAAGGCCTGACCGCGTCGGGCACGATCCGCCAGATCCGTGGCCTGACCGGGCTGCAGACCCGCGACGAACGAGGGCAGATCGCGGTCGCCGAGGCGATCGGTGCGGTGATCGGCGAGGCCGTCGAGGTGTTCGAGGTCGATGCCGTGCTGGACAACGGTTCCTACGCCGGGTCGACGGAGTTCCTCGGCCGACGCGAGTGGGAGTGGCGAGTCCAGGAACGGGCTCGCTGGTCATTGTTGCGCCAGAGCCTTCGGCTCGCCCCGTCCGGACCGCGCCGGACCCTGCTCGGTCGGCGCTATCTCGAGGGTGTCGAGGGAAGCTATCGGACCATCGCGGTGAACGCCGGCGACCCGGTCGCGGTCCGCGAGCTGAGCCGGGACCAGGTGCTCGCGCAGCAGACGGTCGAGGTGAGCGGCCAGGCCGACGTCGCCGTGATCGGGGTGCCGAACCTGAACCCGTACGCGGTGGACTCGGTCACCAACCCGGTGCTGGCAGCCTGGTCGGCGCTGGCCTCCAGCCTGTCCGCACACACCGGCACGCCGGCGGTCCGCGAAGGTGGGGCGGTGATCGCGTACCACCCGCTCGCCGCCGACTTCTCACCGCTGAACCATCCGTCGTACGTCGACTTCTTCGGCGAGGCTCTACTGGCCGACACCGACCCGTACGCCATCCAGGCCGACGTGGAGCAGAAGTTCGCGACCGACGCCTGGTACTCCCATCTCTACCGGACCAGCCACGCCTTCCACGGTGTGCACCCGGTGCATCGCTGGTACGAGATCGCCGCCGTCCGTGAGCACCTCGGCGACGTCGTCTGGGTGGGTGCGGATCGGGAGAGTGCGGATCGGATGGGCTTCCGCGCCGCGTCGAGGCTGTCCGACGCGTTGGAGATCGTCGCCTCCGGTGTCGGCCACGACCCGAAGATCACCTTCCTGCACACCCCACCCGCGGTGGTGACCGATGTCCGGTGAGCTCAGCCCCCAGTCGGACTCCTCCCAGTCGGACTCGGCCCCGTCGGATGCGCAGCGTGTGGCGCGGCGCCGTCGCGACGGGTCGCGGTTCCGTACGGGGTGGGCGCGCACGCCACCGGCGAACGTACTGCGCGAGGTGGTCCAGGTCGCCGGGCTCGGCCCGATCGTGCGTCGCGAGGTCGACCTCGACGTGCATGGCCTGGAGTACGTCCGAGAGCTGGAGGGCCCGGCCCTGTTCGTGGCGAACCACTCGTCCCACCTGGACACCGCCGTCCTGCTGACCACGTTGCCGAAGCAGCGTCGTCGGCGTACCGCGGTCGCAGCGGCCGCGGACTACTTCTTCGACGTCTGGTGGCGGGCGTCCGGCTCCTCGATCGCGTTCAACACGTTCCCGATCGAGCGCAAGGGCGGTTCGCTGTCCTCGACGCCGGCCGACCTGATCGCCGACGGCTGGAGCATCGTCGTCTATCCCGAAGGCACCCGATCGGTCGACGGTGTGATGGGCCGGTTCCGGATGGGTGGCGCCTGGCTGGCGGTGCACAACCAAGTTCCGGTGATCCCGGTCGGGCTGCGCGGCACGTACGCGGCCATGCCGCGCGGTCGGGGCTGGCCGGTGCCGGGCCGGCCTCGGGTCAGCGTGCGTTACGGCGCACCGATCGTGCCCCGGCCGGACGAGACCCCGCGCGAGATGCAGCCGAAGATCGTCAAGGCCGTACGTGCGCTGGTGGCCGAGGACGAGGCCACCTGGTGGGAGGTCCAGCGCCACGGCGAGGACGCGGTCGCGAAGCCGCCGAACGCCCGTTGGGCGAGGATCTGGCAGCAGGCCGCTCCGCCGGAGCCGGGCGGGCGCCGACGGAGCTCGCGGATCTGGAGACACTGAGCGGTGCCGGCGCCGGGGGGCGTGCGGTGGGCGCCGTTGGAGCGCGGCGACTGGCCCGCCGCCCAGGCGCTGCTGATCGAGTCGGAGCGGCACGATTACACCGGTCCGCGGATCCTGCACGGTTGGCGCCACCAGCTGGCCCCGATCACCGACGAGCAGGCGTACACCCTTGCGGCGAGCGCCGACGACGGCACGATCGTGGCGCTGGGCTGGCTGTCGGTGCGGCCGCACGACGAACCTCCGCGACGGGTCTTTCTGGCCGGCACCGTGCACCCGGAGTATCGGGGGTGCGGGCTGGGACGACAGCTGCTCGACTGGCAGGTCGAGGCGGCGCGCCGGTGGCAGCGGAGCGTGAACGGCGACCCGATCATGATCGTCGCCTCGACGGCGCCGCTGCCGGATGTCCGACGCCTGCTGACCGGCGCCGGTTTCTCGCCCGCCCGGGTCTTCGCCGAGCTGAGTCGTACGCTGCCGCGTGCCTCGTCCGAAGCCGAACAACGCGTCCTGAGCATGTCGAAGGGTGAGGCCGCAGGCGCGGAGGAAGTGCCCTGAGCCTGTCGAAGGGTGAGGCTGCAGGCGCGGCCCTGCAGGAAGGTGCCCTGAGCATGTCGAAGGGTGAGGCCGCAGGCGCTGCCCTGCAGGAGCGTGCCCTGAGCCTGTCGAAGGGCAGCTCGCAGATCAACGTCGCACCCTTCTCCTCCGATCGTGCCGAAGAGGTCCGCGATGTGCTGAACGCCTCGTTCGCCGATCACTGGGGCGCGCGTACCTTGCAGCCCGAACCATGGCAGGCAGTGCTGGCTGCTGCGACGTTCCGGCCGGACTGGTCCTGGCTCGCCCTGGACGAAGGCGGGGTGGTCGGCTTCGTCCTCAACTCGGCCGCGCCTCATCCGGAGCTCGGCTCGGTCGGCTGGACCGATCAGCTCGGCGTACTGCCGGCCGTCCGCGGCCACGGTGTGGGCGGCGCGCTGATGAAAGCATCGCTCGCGAGCTTCGAGCGCGCCGGACTGCGGCTCGCGGGTCTGGGCGTCGACACCGAGAACCCGTTCGGCGCGACCGCGCTCTATCGCTGCCTCGGGTATCGACCGGGATTCGAGGTGCACCTGTTCGCCCGCAACGAGCCTGCACCGTCCACGACGGCCGACTGGAAACCCATGTCCTGAGTTCGGGACCCGACCTTTTACCCGATCTCTGTCGTTCTCGACGGGCACTCGCGGCCGCGCAACCCTCCGCTCCGGTCTGTAGGTCTTGCCGGTGCTCGGGCCGCGCTCGGGACCGCTCGATTCGTCGTGAGGTGTGCAGGACGGAATAGCATGTCCTGCTCACCTCACGCCTCACTCGCGGCCGCGCGACCCTCCGCTCCGGTCTGTAGGTCTTGCCGGTGCTCGGGCCGCGCTCGGGACCGCTCGATTCGTCGTGAGGTGTGCAGGACGGAAAAGCGTGTCCTGCTCACCTCACGCCTCACTCGCGGCCGCGCGACCCTCCGCTCCGGTCTGTAGGCTGACGCGCATGTCGGGACATTCCAAGTGGGCAACCACCAAACACCAGAAGGCCGTGGTCGACGCCCGGCGCGCCAAGTCGTTCGCGAAGCTGATCAAGAACATCGAGGTCGCCGCGCGGATCGGCGGCGCTGATCCGGCCGGCAACCCCACCCTCTACGACGCGATCCAGAAGGCCAGGAAGACATCGGTCCCCAAGGACAACATCGACCGCGCCGTCAAGCGGGGATCCGGTGCCGAGGGCGGCGGGGCGGACTACGAGACGCTGATGTACGAGGCGTACGGCCCGGCCGGGATCGCGCTGCTGATCGAGTGCCTGACCGACAACCGTAACCGCTCCGCCTCCGACGTCCGGGTCGCGGTGACCCGCAACGGCGGCACCATGGCCGATGTCGGCTCCACCGCCCGGATGTTCTCCCGCAAGGGCGTGGTGACCGTGGCCAAGGAGCAGGCCGGCCGCGAGCTGACCGAGGATGACCTGCTCGAGGCGACGTTGGAGGCCGGCCCCGAAGATGTGAACGACCTCGGCGAGAGCTTCGAGATCATCGCCGATCCGAACGACACGGTCGCGGTCCGCAAGGCCGTCGAAGCGGCCGGCCTGGACTACGACTCGGCCGAGGTCTCGTTCGTCCCCGAGTTCACCCAGGACGTCGACGCGCCCACCGCCGAGAAGCTGTTCAAGATCATCGATGCGCTCGAGGACTCCGACGACGTGCAGAACGTGTACGCCAACTTCGACGCCACCGACGACGTACTCGAGGCCGTCGGCCGTTAGCCGAACGCACTACTGGGCCGGGGTCGACGATGCCGGCTCAGTGGAGTCGGTCGCACCCTGGGTTTGTCGCGGTGCGCGAAGGTAGCTATGCCCGAGCTCGTCGAGAGGCCTCCAATCGGTTCCACGGGGGCGCCGGGTGTGGCGTGAGCTTGTCCAGTGGTGTCCCTCGGTCGCCGGGGTGCTCAGCCGATGGGGACGCGGCGCGCCACTCATTTCGGGTGAGGCGCACCCGAGGGCCGACGGCGATCATGGCCCTCGGCAACCCATTCACCTCGGCGTTGCCCCGCCTCTGTTGGGGAGTACCCATGGCCTGGTCTAGATCAGGACGCGCAGCCGCCTCTCTGGTGGCGGTTGCGTCCGTCGTCCTACTCTGCTCGT
Source organism: uncultured Actinomycetota bacterium (assembly GCA_963797165.1). Taxonomy (GTDB): domain Bacteria; phylum Actinomycetota; class Actinomycetes; order Propionibacteriales; family Propionibacteriaceae; genus Microlunatus. The sequence goes on along the minus strand of CAWCOM010000001.1, from coordinate 1,224,747 downwards.
GCGGGGCAAACGGTCCCTCGCTGCCGACTCCGCGGCCCTCTGCCACGTCATCACGATCGCCGCTGCCTTCACCTACGAGGACCCCGGTCGCGCCGACCGGTACGCCGGTCGAATCCACCCGAACCCCGGTCGGCCCGACGGGGACACCAGTCGAGCCGACGACGAAGCCGGTGAGGCCGACAAGGACGCCGGTGGGGCCATCGACGCCGCCAGATCGGACGACCAGCGCCCCGACGACAGCGGCGACCAGCGCATCAACCTCGGCGACCAGCGCATCAACCTCGGCGACCGCCGGGTCAGGGTCAGCGACTCGCGCGGAGCCGTCCGCGGGAAAGTCGTCGCAGACCCGGCCGTCCGATCCGGCAGGCTCGAGCGCCACCGGGCCTGCCGGCCAGTCCGCTGCGAGATCCGAGACCAGCACGGTCGAGGAGTCCCAAGCCTCGTCGGAAGGACCGTCGACATCCACGATCAGCGCGGGAAACAGCAGTGCGAGTGTGTCGACCCCGGCACCCGGCACGACCGAGACGGCCACGACGCCCACCAGCGGGACCGACGAGTCTTCGGGCGTCCCGCTCTGGCTGTGGCTGGTGCTCGGGTTGGCTGTGTTGGGCGGGGCAGTGTTCCTCCTCGTGCGCCGCGCCCGCTCGGGACGGCACGCCGGCTAGTTGGTCCGCCGGCGATCCGCCTGGCGACCACAGGCGCCATCGCGCCTGCGAAGTGGCGCCGGCCTGGTGCGAGCGGTGGTACGTGCGTCGGAGTGGTCCACCGCCGAACTCGAGCCGGCGTTATCGCACCGCATCGCCCGGATGGGGGCCGGCGACTCGTCTGGAGCCCGCGTCTTCGCACCGCATCGCCCAGATGGGGGCCGCCGAGGCGTCTGCAGCCCGCGTTATCGCACCGCATCGCCCAGATGTGGGCCGCGGAGGCGTCTGGAGCCCGCGTCTTCGCACCGCATCGCCCAGATGGGGACCGGCGAGATGTCTGCAGCCCGCGTCTTCGCACCGCATCGCCCAGATGTGCGCCGGCGACTGGTCTGCAGCCCGCGTCTTCGCACCGCATCGCCCAGATCCGTCCGCTCGCCCTCGTCTTCCAGCAACTGCGGGGAGACCAGCGAAGCCGCGAGACTCAGGTCCGCGGAGCCGCGCCTGCCGCACACGACCGAAGCGACGCAGACCGGCCAGGACGGGCGGGGTGCGTGTCGGAGGACGGTCTTGTCGGTAGCACCGCCTAGGGTTGCGAACGTCTGTTCGGTTGAGCGGTGGGAGGGCCTGGATGCGCGTGCTCGGGATCGACCCCGGCCTGACCCGCTGCGGTCTGGGCGTGGTCGAAGGCCGGCCGGGGAGACCTCCGGAGCTCGTCGGGGTCGATGTGATCCGGACTCCGGCAGAGCTCGATGTCGCGCGTCGGCTGTGCCGGATCGAGGAGGAGATCGAGGCCTGGCTCGTGGAGCACCGGCCGGATACCGTCGCGGTGGAGCGGGTGTTCGCCCAGCACAACGTCCAGACCGTGATGGGGACCGCTCAGGCTGCCGGCGTCGCGATGCTGGTGGCGGCACGACGCGGCATCCCGGTCGTGTTGCACACCCCGAGTGAGGTCAAGGCTGCGATCACAGGGTCGGGCCGCGCGGACAAGGCCCAGGTGACTGCCATGGTGACCAGGATCCTCCGGCTCGACACGCCGCCGAAACCGGCCGACGCGGCCGATGCGCTCGCCCTCGCCATCTGCCACGTGTGGCGAGGTGGCACCACCGATCGGTACGAGTCCGCTCGGCAGAGCGCAGCGGCCGACGCCGCGATCCAGCGGCAGCGTGCCGCACTGAACCGTTCGCGAGCAGCAGCCGCCGCGCTGAGCCGGCCGACCTCTGCCACCGTCGGGCGCACGGGCACCGACAATCCCACGACCCTTTCAGCCCAACCCCCCATCGACGGCACCACAGCCAGCGCGAGGAGAGTCTCATGATCGCCCAGGTCAGCGGCACGGTCATCCAGCTCGGGCCGACGGCGGCCGTCATCGAGGTCGGAACCGCGGGAGCCGGAGGCTTCGGCGTGTTGGCCCTGGTCAGCCCCAACACCGCCGCCGAGCTCCGGGTCGGGCAAGCGGCCACACTGGCGACGAGTCTGGTGGTCCGCGAGGACTCACTCACGCTGTACGGTTTCGCGTCCGTCGACGAGCGCGAGCTGTTCGAGCTGCTGCAGACCGCGACCGGGGTCGGGCCGAAACTCGCTCAGGCCGCTCTGGCCGTGCTCACACCTGATGAGCTCCGGCAGGCCATCGCCACCGAGAACCTGGTGCAGCTCTGCAAGGTGCCCGGGATCGGCCGCAAGGGAGCCCAACGACTGGTGATCGAGCTCAAGGACAAGATCAACAGCGTCGGGCTGGCCAGTCTGCCGACCCGACCGGGAGCACCCACAACCAACGCGGCGGCCTGGCGCGACCAGGTCACCCAGGGACTGCAGGGCCTCGGCTGGTCGGCCCGCGACGCCGATGCGGCCTGCGCCGAGGTGGAGCACCTGGTCCGTGACGATCCCGGCACGCCGGTCGCAGCCCTGATGCGGGCCGCTTTGCAGACCTTGGCTCGTTCATGAGCGGGGAGCTGGCGGATCTGGCCGACCTCGTACGGCCTGGTGCAGACCCGGAAGAGCGTGCCGCCGAGTCGGCGCTGCGCCCGGCCACCCTGGCCGAGTTCGAGGGTCAGCCGCGGGTGAGCGATCAGCTCGGGCTGGTGCTCGAGGCGGCCCGTCACCGCGGCGGGACCGCGGACCACGTCCTGCTGTCCGGGCCGCCGGGACTCGGCAAGACCACACTGGCCATGATCATCGCGGCCGAGATGTCGGCACCGCTGCGGATCTCGAGCGGACCTGCCATCCAGCACGCCGGGGATCTCGCCGCGATCCTGTCGGGACTCGTCGAGGGCGAGGTGTTCTTCCTCGACGAGATCCACCGGATGTCCCGGCCGGCGGAGGAGATGCTCTACCTGGCGATGGAGGACTTCCGGGTCGACGTCGTGGTGGGGAAGGGACCTGGGGCGACGGCGATCCCGATCGAGATCCCGCCCTTCACCCTGGTCGGCGCCACCACCCGAGCGGGCCTCCTGCCCGGCCCGCTGCGGGACCGTTTCGGCTTCACCGCGCAGCTCGACTTCTACGACGCGGCCGACCTCGAGCGCATCCTGCGCCGGTCGGCCGGGCTGCTGGGTGCCAGGCTGGTGCCCGAGGCAGCCGCTGAGATCGCCCGGCGCTCCCGCGGCACACCACGAATCGCGAACCGGCTGCTGCGCCGGGTGCGCGACTACGCGCAGGTGCGCGCCGACGGCGTGATGACCAGGGAGATCGCCGCCAGGGCCTTGGAGCTGTACGAGGTCGACGAGATCGGTCTCGACCGGCTCGATCGTGCCGTGCTGGCCGCCGTCTGCCGACGATTCGCGGGGGGCCCGGTGGGGCTGTCGACCATCGCGGTCTCGGTGGGGGAGGAGCGGGAGACCGTCGAGGAGGTCGCCGAGCCGTTCCTGGTCCGCGAGGGCTATCTGATGCGGACGCCTCGCGGGCGGGTCGCGACGCCCGCCGCCTGGCGCCATCTGGGCCTCACGCCACCCCCCGGAACAATCACGTCGACCGGGACATCGAGCGGGACATCCACCGGCGCATCCGCCGGGATATCTGCGCCCGACACCAACCCGGATCTGTTCGAGGATTCGGGCTCGTAGGCAAGACTAGGTACGCTACCCCGGATCGGTCGGGCCGCCGGCCCGCTCCGATCGACCGACGCAGGCCCGCACGGGCACGTACGAACTCAACCAGGACGCTGGAGCTATGTCATCACAATCGCTGACCACCTTCGGACTGATCGCGCTGATGGCGGTCGCCTTCTACTTCTTGATCCTCCGACCGCAGCGGAAGCGGCAGCAGGACCAGCAGAAGACGATGAACGCCATCACGCCAGGCAGTCGAGTCATGACCGGGAGCGGGCTGTTCGGCACCGTCGTGTCGGTCGGTGAGAAGCAGATCGTCATCGAGACCTCACCCGGGGTCACCCTGACCCTGCTGAAGCCGGCCGTGTCGCGAGTCGTCGGGCCTGAGGACGAGGACGCTCCCGCACCGCTCGACTTCGACGCGCACTACGAGCCGGAAACCTCCGAGCTCGACCTGCCTCGATCCACAACACAGCAGTCCGATTCCACGCAGACGTACACCGAGCAGCCCCCAGCCCCGCAGAGCCACATCGAGCAGTCTTACAGCGAGGATCTCGGCCCCAGCGCCAGCGACGTGACCCCGGGTCGCACGAACCAGACGCCGGGGAACGACCCCTCGACCAAGGAGTAAGACCCGCCCGTGGCAACTCCTTCCGGACACCCGGGCCGGACCCTGATCATCCTGGGCGCCATCATCGCCGCCCTCTACGGGCTGATGGCGATCAGCAACAACTGGACGCCCAAGCTCGGTCTCGATCTGCAGGGCGGCACGACCATCACCCTGACCGCCGCCAACACCAGCGGTACCGGGCAGGTCGACCCGACCAGCCTCCAGCTCGCCAAGACGATCATCCAGAGCCGGGTCGACAGCCTCGGCGTCGGCGAGTCAGAGGTCACGACGTCGGGAAACAACCAGATCGTCGTCAGCGTGCCGAACGTGCAGCAGGACGAGCTGGTCCAGCTCGTCGGCCAGACCGCCCAGCTGCGCTTCCGGGCCGTGTACGACGTCCAGCAGGTCACGCCGCCCGCGACCACGAGTGCGTCGCCGACGACCGCGCCCACCGGGTCGAGCGCGGAACCCAGCACCGAGCCGAGCTCGAGCGCCACCATCGAGGCCAACCCGAGCGCCGGGACGAGCAGTGCGGCGGCCAATCCGAGCAGCGAACCGACCAGCAGCGCCACCGGCAACGGACGCCCCGCTCCGGCCCTGCCGACCGCGCCCGGTACCCCCTCCTCGCCGCGGCCGACCGCACCGGGCTCGGGCACGGCGCCGGACAAGGCGATCAACTGGCAACCGAGCGAGACCGATAAGGCAGACTTCACCACCTTCACCTGTGACGAGGGTGACAAGATGGCCGACGTCTCCGATCAGCCGCTGTTCTCCTGCAACCAGGAGAAGACGGAGAAGTACCTGCTCGGACCCACCCTGATCGAGGGCAGCGATCTCACCGGCGCGCAGGCCGGGGTGCCGCAGAACAACCTGGCCTGGGTGGTCAACCTCGACTTCAACTCCGACGGCGCCGCAGCCTTCGAGTCGGCGACCGGTGAGCTGGCCAGTCGGACCGACCCGCAGAACCGCTTCGCGATCGTGCTCGACGGCGAGGTCATCTCCGCACCGTCGGTGAGCTCGTCCATCCCGGGCGGTCGAGCCGAGATCTCCGGTAACTTCAACCAGCAGTCGGCAACCCAGTTGGCCAACGTCTTGAAGTACGGCGCGCTGCCGCTGGCCTTCGACGTCTCCGAGGTGTCGAACGTCTCGGCGACACTCGGTGGCGAGCAGCTCCGGGCCGGCATCATCGCCGGCATCGTCGGGCTGCTGCTGGTCGTCGGGTACTGCTTCCTCTACTACCGCGGCTTGGGCTTCGTCGTGGTGTCCTCCCTGGTCGTGGCTGCAGCGATCACGTACGCGGCCATGGTGCTGCTCGGCAGCTCGGTCGGCTTCGCGCTGAACCTGCCAGGCATCGCCGGCGCGATCGTGGCGATCGGGATCACGGCGGACAGCTTCGTCATCTACTTCGAACGCATCCGCGACGAGGTGCGTGAGGGGCGCAGTCTTCGTACCGCTGTCGAGACCGGATGGCGGCGGGCTCGGCAGACGGTGCTGATCGCTGATGCGGTCTCGATGCTGTCGGCTGTCATCTTGTTCATCCTCGCGATCGGCTCGGTCAAGGGCTTCGCGTTCACCCTCGGCCTGACCACGCTGATCGACGTCATGGTGGTGTTCATGTTCACCAAGCCGCTGATGTCGCTGCTGGCCCGCACCAAGTTCTACGGTGGCGGCCACAAGTGGTCCGGCCTCGATCCGGCCCACCTGGGCGTCAAAGCACTGCCGGGAACGCGCTCGACGCGTCGCGGCGGTGTCCAGACGGCACGGGCGGTTGGCGGCTCGCACCGGGTCGGCTCGACCCGACCCGTTACCGCGGCCGGAGAGGAGGCCTGATGGCCAAGCGCAACAACATCGGCCACAAGCTCTACACCGGCGAGATCTCGTACGACTTCATCGGTCACCGCCGGCGCTGGTACCTGATCTCCGCCGCCTTGATGCTGGTCTCGGTCCTGGCACTGGCGATCTTCGGTCTGAAGTGGGGCATCGAGTTCTCCGGTGGCGCCGACTTCCAGGTCAACACCACCGTCACCAGTACGACCGTGCAGGACTTCCAGGATGCGATCGAGAACTCGGGGGTGCCGAACCTCCAGGACTCGACCGTCACCACGATCGGCAACGACGGCGTCCGGGTCCAGACCCGGACCCTCGATCCGGTCAAGGAGGTGCCGAAGGTCCGCGGGGCCATCGCCGAGGAAGCCGGCACCACACCGGAGAATGTCGCGTACAGCCTGATCGGTGCGTCCTGGGGCGGCCAGATCACCCAGAAGGCGCTGATCGCGCTCGGGGTGTTCCTGGTGCTGGTCACGCTCGTGATCTGGGCCTACTTCCGCAACGGCAAGATGTCCGCCGCAGCGCTGATCGCCCTCGGGCACGACCTGGTGCTGACTGTCGGCATCTATGCGCTCGTCGGGTTCACGGTCACCCCGGCCACGCTGATCGGTGTGCTGACGATCCTCGGCTACTCGTTGTACGACACCGTGGTCGTGTTCGACAAGGTGCGGGAGAACACCCGAGACATCAAGTCGTCGACGACCAGGACGTACGGCGAAGCTGCCAATCTCGCCGTCAACCAGGTGCTCGTCCGCTCGATCAACACCACCATCATCGGTGTGCTGCCGGTGGCGGCGCTGCTCTTCGCCGGCGCGTTCATCCTCGGCGAGGGGCCGCTGAAGGACCTCGCGCTGGCGCTGTTCGTCGGGATGATCTCCGGCGCGTACTCATCGATCTTCATCGCCACGCCGCTGTTGGTGCAGATGAAGGAGCGCGAGCCGGACATGCAGAAGCTGAACCAGCGGGTCGCCAACCGCCGCGCGCGCGAAGCATCGAAGGTGACCGCCGGGGCGATCAGCAGGACCAGTGCCGCGCGAACGATGGGTGGGGTCGAGCAGTCTGACCCCGACGCCGACGAAGATCGCTCGGAGCCCGACGCCGTTCCCGGGACGGGCGGCACGCCGGAGGTCAAGGTGTCGGTGAGCCGCACCTCCGAACCGCCGGCGATCACCGTCACCCGACCGAGCGGCGACGCGGCCGGTCGGGCGCAGCCGCAGCACAAGCCCCGCAGCCAGCGAAAGAAGTAGTGCGGTGGCCACCGGTGTCGGGGATCGTACGATCGCCTCGGCGCGGCCTTCGGGCGGCACGGGCGAGCCCGCTGCCGACTGGGCTCGGCTGATCGTCGACGTCCCGGACTTCCCGAAGCCGGGCATCGCGTTCAAGGACATCACCCCGCTGCTGGCCGACCCGGTAGCGTACGCGTCGGTGGTGGACCAGCTCACCGCACTCGCCCCGGACGACGTCGACCTGGTGGTCGGCATGGAGGCGCGCGGATTCCTCTTCGCCGCGCCGCTCGCGCTGCGGCTCGGCGTCGGCTTCGCGCCGGTCCGCAAGCCCGGCAAGCTGCCGCGGCAGACGGCGTCGGCGAGCTACACGCTGGAGTACCGCTCCGAGACGCTGACCATGCACGCGGATGCGGTCCGCGCTGGTCAGCGGGTGCTGATCGTCGACGACGTGCTGGCCACCGGGGGGACGGCGCACGCCACCGCCGAGCTGGTTGCCGGGCTAGGCGGGTCGGTGGCCGCGGTGGTCGTCCTGATCGAGCTCGGCTATCTCGACGGCCGCTCTGCGCTCCGCGAAGCCGGGCTGGCCGACGTACGAGCGCTGCTGCGGCTGGAGGCCTGAGTGAGCGAGCAGTCGAGCCTGTTCTCCCGCCGACCCTCCGGTGGTCCCCGCACCGGCAACTGGGTCACCCAGGCGCTGGTCAGCCTCCCGGACCGGCGCTCGACGCCGGCGCGCGAGCTCGGCAAGCGCATCCTGTTCGCCATGGGGCTGCTCGCGGTCACCGTGGCCATCGTGTACCTCGACCGAGACTCCTACACCGACAGCTCCGACGGTGTGGTCTCCTTCGTGGACTCGATCTACTACTCGACGGTCACCATCACCACCACGGGGTACGGCGACATCACCCCGGTCACCCCACACGCCCGGCTCATCAACTCGATCATCATCGCGCCGCTGCGCATCCTGTTCCTGGTGCTGTTGGTCGGCACCACGCTGCAGGTGCTGGCCAACGAGGGCCGCCGGATCTTTCGGGACACTCGCTGGAGGAAGAACATGCGCAACCACGTGGTCGTGATCGGGTACGGCACCAAGGGCCGAAGCGCGGTCGGCACCCTGGTCGACAACGGCACCAACCCGGCGCAGGTCGTGGTGATCGACAACCGGCCGGCGTCGATCACCGAGGCCAACATCAAGGGTTACGCGGCAATCGAAGGCGACGCGACCCGACGCGAGATCCTGCGCCGAGCGGAGATCATCAGGGCGCGTGAGGTCGTGATCACGCTCGATCGGGACGACTCCGCCATCTTGGTGACCCTCACCGTCCGCCAGCTGAACCCCAGCGCGCACGTCGTGGTGGCGGTGCGGGAGGACGACAACGCGCCGCTACTGCGCCAGTCCGGGGCCAACGCGGTGATCACCTCGTCCGAGGCCGTCGGCCGACTGCTCGGGCTGTCGGCGGTCAGTCCCAACCTGGGGATCGTGATCGAGGACCTGCTGTCGTCGAAAGAGGGTCTGGAGGTCGGCGAGCGGCAGGTCACCAGGGACGAGGTGGGCAAGTCCTCCGACGAGGTACGCGGTGAGCGGGTCGTCGCCGTCGTCCGCAACCGGACCCTGCGTCGGTTCTACGACCCGACCGTGGCGACCCTCGAGACCGGCGACCAGGTCGTCGTCGTCCGGCACGCCGACGAGGAGTGATCGCGGCGCTGTCTGTTTGTTTGCCGGCTCGCGCTCGCTGCGCGCCTTTGAGCCTCTGACTTGACTCCTCACTCGCAGCCGTCGCCTGGGTTGCTGCTGCCCGCCAGTTCGGGCGGGGCTGCTCGTTCGGCGCCAAGACAGAGCCTGGCGCTCCGCTTGCCGACGCTCGCTGTCTGTTTGTTTGCCGGCTCGCGCTCGCTGCGCGCCTTTGAGCCTCTGACTTGACTCCTCACTCGCAGCCGTCGCCTGGGTTGCTGCTGCCCGCCAGTTCGGGCGGGGCTGCTCGTTCGGCGCCAAGACAGAGCCTGGCGCTCCGCTTGCCGACGCTCGCCGGCTGTTTGTTTGCCGGCTCGCGCTCGAGGCTGCCTGCAACCCTTCGGGAGGCGCGTGGGGTCGCCGTGGGTCGCAAACGTCGGGTTCGAGCAAGGTTGTTTCGACGACACTTGCGCGTCCGCGGCCCGGCGGCACGAACACCGTCGAGTTCGGTCTCACAGCCGTTCGACACTAGACTGAGCCAACTTGAGGGTCTCTGCTGAGGGGGCAAGGGTGAGTGAGCCCAGCGCCGCGGTCGACGCGGACTCCGCCACGCCCTCCGAGCAGCCGAGCAGATCCGCCAAGAAGGCAGCGTCCGGCTCGTCCGGCCCGGCCAGTGGAAGGTCGGGAAGGTCGCCGTCGTACGCCCGATGGCCGCCTCGGCCCCGCCCCCCACCCCGTCGGCGACACCGAACCCGCCGTCGCCCGCCGCCGTCACGGTGCCCGAACAGCCCCGCGGGATGCGTCACCGGCTGGCCCGGCTCGGCAGCAGCCGGCCGCAGACGCCGGTCCTGGATCCGCTGTTCCGGGTGCTCCGGGCCAACCATCCGAAGGCAGACGTCGCGCTGCTGGAGAAGGCGTACAAGACCGCCGAGAGGCATCACCGCGGCCAGATGCGGGCCAGCGGAGACGCGTACATCACCCACCCGCTGGCCGTGGCGACGATCCTGGCCGAGCTCGGCATGACCGAGTCGACGCTCTGCGCTGCACTGCTGCACGACACGGTGGAGGACACGTCGTACACGCTGACTCAGCTCAGCAAGGACTTCGGCGAGGAGATCGCCCAGCTCGTCGACGGGGTGACCAAGCTCGACAAGGTCAAGTACGGCGAGACGGCCAAGTCCGAGACCATCCGCAAGATGGTGATCGCGATGAGCCGCGACATCCGAGTCCTGGTGATCAAGCTCGCCGACCGGCTGCACAACATGCGTACGCTGCACTACCTGCGGCCGGACAAGCAGTCCCGGATCGCCAACGAGACGCTCGAGATCTTCGCCCCGCTGGCCCATCGACTCGGCATGAACACGATCAAGTGGGAGCTCGAGGACCTGTCCTTCGCCACCATCCACCCGAAGATCTACGACGAGATCGTGCGGCTGGTCGCCGAGGCGGCGCCGAGCCGCAACGACTTCCTCGCCGGCGTGATCGAGCAGGTGGAGGCTGATCTCAAGGCGGCCAGGCTCCGCGCGACGGTCACCGGCCGACCGAAGCACTACTACTCGATCTACCAGAAGATGGTCGTCCGCGGCCGCGACTTCACCGACATCTACGACCTGGTCGGGCTCCGGGTCCTGGTGGAGAACGATCGCGACTGCTACGCCGCCCTCGGCGTCCTGCATGTCCGCTGGAACCCGCTCCCGGGCCGGTTCAAGGACTACATCGCGATGCCGAAGTTCAACATGTACCAGTCGCTGCACACCACCGTGCTCGGCCCGGAGGGCAAGCCGGTCGAGCTGCAGATCCGCACCGTCGACATGCACCGCAAGGCCGAGTACGGCGTCGCGGCGCACTGGAAGTACAAGGAGAGCAACGGCGGCGCCGAGCCCGACAGCGAGGCCCACGACCTGGTCTGGCTCCGCCAGCTGCGCGACTGGCAGCGGGAGACCGCGGATCCGGGGGAGTTCCTCGACGGGCTCCGGTTCGAGATCAACTCCACCGAGGTGTACGCGTTCACCCCCAAGGGCGACGTGATGACCCTGCCGCAGGGCGGCACCCCGGTCGACTTCGCGTACGCCATCCATACCGAGGTCGGCAACCGGATGATCGGCGCCCGGGTCAACGGGCGGCTGGTCCCGCTGGAGTCCGAGCTGGCCAACGGCGACGTGGTGGAGGTCTTGACCTCCAAGTCCGAGGGTGCGGGGCCGAGCCGGGACTGGTTGGCCTTCGTCAAGAGCCCACGGGCGCGCAACAAGATCCGGCACCACTTCACCCGGGAGCGCCGCGAGGAGTCGATCGATGCGGGCAAGGACGCGCTCGCTCGCCAGCTGCGCAAGGCCGGGCTGCCGATGCAGCGGCTGTTGACCGTCGAGCACCTGACGGCCGTCGCAGGCTTCCTGAACCTCACCGACGTCTCGTCGCTGTACGCGGCGATCGGGGAGGGCACGGTCGGCGCCCAGGCCGTCGTCAACCGGCTCGTCTCGGCCGAGGGCGGCGAGGACGCCACGGCCGACGAGACCAGCGAAGACCAGGTCGTCACCGGCCGGCGACGCGTCTCCGCCACCGGCAACGGGGCCGGCGTGCAGGTCCAGGGGATGTCCGACGTGCACGTCAAACTCGCCAAGTGTTGTACGCCGGTGCCGGGCGATCAGATCCTCGGCTTCGTCACCCGGACCGCCGGCGTGTCGGTGCACCGCACCGACTGCGTCAACGCCGAGCACCTGCGCCAGACGCCGGAACGCCTGGTCGACGTGTCCTGGGCACCGACGGCCGCCAGCTCGTTCCTGGTGGCGGTCCAGGTGGAGGCGCTGGACCGCAACCGGCTGCTCTCCGACATCACCCGGTCACTGTCGGACCAGCACGTCAACATCCTCTCGGCCGCGTTGACCACGTCCCGCGATCGGATCTGCAAGGCTAAGTTCATGTTCGAGACGGCCGATCCGACGCACCTGGATCACGTCCTCCGTGCGGTCCGGCAGGTGCCCAGCGTCTACGACGCGTATCGCGTCAGCTCCTGAGTCACCCGCCGATGGATGCTCGTCAGCCCTGGGACCCGGAGCGAGACGGCAACGACGCGATCCTTCCGGGTGACTCGGACTTGCCGGGTGGATCGGGCCTGCCTGAGGAAACTCGACGACCGGTCCGGACCCGGCAGCGCCACCTCGCGGTGATCGCCCTGGTCGTCGCCGTCGCGCTCCTGCTGGCGGCCACGAGTCTGTTCTGGTTGATCGTCTCACCCGGCGGCCGGGCCGCGACTGCCGATGCCGCCCGGATCGGTGACTGCCTGGTGTTCGATGCGAGTGGCCCGACGTACCGTCCGGCGGACTGTGCGGACGCCTCGGCGGAGTTCCGGTTGCTGGCGGTGAGCGTCGACCGGGACGGCTGCGTGGACGTACCGGGCGCTGTTCGGGCGTATGGCGAAGGCAACCGGTTCTCCTGCATCGGCGACAAGTCGGCGGACCCGGCAACGGCGCTCAACGGGCTCGCCACCGGGGACTGTGTGGCCATCGAGGCCAACCGTCCCGTCCGCGCCGGCTGCGAGGGTGGCACCCTGGCCGTGCTCGCGGTCGTCAAGGGCGTGCCGAAGTCGGCGGGCGAGAGTCGGGATGGGTTGTTCGGCGTCTGTACGCAGGCGGGTGCCAGCGACGTACGACAGACCTATGCCTGGGGTCTCGGCGGCGCCGACGGCTCGGAGTCCACCACCTGGGACCGCCTGCTCTGCCTCGGAATGAGCTAGCCGACCAATCGGCTCGGCGTCACGCAGGACGTCTGCGTGAGCGTCGGAGGGCGCGCCGGGGAGTGAGGAGCGCGGAGTGAAAACACGCTCCTCCGTTTTCAGTCCGCGCGACAAACGAGCCGGCCAAGAGCGCCCGTGCGCGAACGCGGACCAAACTACGAGAAGTCGTCGACGGCGCGCTGGGCCTGGGCGAGCCACTCACGGTACGTCGCCGCGCCGGCCGTCGCCTCCCGCGCGGCCTTGGCATCGCCGCGGGCCTCGGCTTTGGCCGCCTTCGCCTCGAGTGTGTCGATCTGCGCCTGGAGCTTCGCGGCGGTCTCCTCAGCCCGGGCCCGGGCCTCCGGATTGCTCCGGCGCCACTGGTCCTCCTCGGCGTCGCGGATTGCGGTCTCGATCGCCCGCAGCCGGTTGTCCAGCGGGCGGATCGCGTCCCGCGGCACCTTGCCGATCGCCGCCCACCGCTCGAGCAGCTCGCGATAGGCCGCCCGGGCTGCCGGGAGATCGCGGACCGGGAGGATCTTCGCCTCGCCCTCGACGAGCAAAGCCTCCTTGGCCTCCTGGTTCGCCTTGAACTCGGTGTCCTGCTCGGCCTGCAACGCCTGGCGGGCGCCGAAGAACGTGTCCTGGGCCGCCCGGAAGCGTTGCCACAGCGCCTCGTCGATGTCGCGTGGCGCAGCACCAGCGGCCTTCCAGCGCGTCATCAGATCTCGATAGGCGGCGGCGCCGGCGCCCCAGTCGGTCGTGTCGGCGATCGCCTCGGCCTCGGCGACCAGCTTCTCCTTGATCTTCTGTGCGGCCTCGCGCTGCTCCGACTGCTGGGCGAAGTGTGCCTTGCGCCGCCGGGTGTACGTCGTCCGCGCGCTGGAGAACCTGTGCCACAGCTCGTCGTCCGTGGTCCGGTCGAGCCGGGGAAGCGCCTTCCACTCGTCCAGCAACGACCGGAACCGGTTCACGCCACCGCGCCAATCGTTGCTCTGCGCCAGCTTCTCTGCCTCGGCGACGAACTGCTCCTTGCGGGCCTTGGTCTCCTCGCTCTGCTTGGCGCGTTCTGCCTTCCGGGCGGCTCGCTGGTTGGCGATCACCGGGCCGAGCGCATCGAGCCGGGCCGCCAGCCCGATCAGGTCACCGACGGCATGGGCGTCGACGACCGACTCGCGGACCTTGGTGACCGATGACATCGCGTCGTCCGGGCCGAGCGCGCCGGAGGTGATCCGCCGCTCGAGCAGCGACACCTCCAGCTCGAGAGCCTCGAACCGCCGGACGAAGAAGGACAGCGCCTCCTCCGGCGATGCATCCGGCACCTGGCCGACCGCCCGCTCGCCGTCGGGCGTCCGGACGTAGACGGTTCCGTCGCTGTCCACCCGGCCGAAGTCTGCCGGCCCCGCGGCCTCGCTCATGCGTCCCATCCTGCCCGATACCCTCGCAGGCGTGTTCATCGCCTCGTTTCCGGCCGGTCCCTGGCAGACCAACTGCTACGTCGTCGCGACGGGCGCGGGCGAGGAGTGCGTGATCGTGGATCCGGGCATGGACGCCGGCCCGACCGTCGCCGACGTGGTGGCCGAGCACCGACTGAAGCCGGTCGCTGTGCTGCTCACCCATGGGCATCTCGACCACACCTTCAGCGTCACGCCGTTGTGCTCCGACTACGCCTCCAGCGCCTGGATCCACGCCCTCGACCGCGAGCTGCTGATCGATCCGTTGAAGGCGATGAGCAACGACACCCGCCAGCTGTTGGCCCGGCTCGGCCTGCCGGAGAAGATGGCCGAGCCCGACGACGTCCACGAGCTGACAGATGGTGTTCACATCTCGCTGGCGGGCATCGACTTCCGGGTCGACCACGCGCCGGGGCATACCAAGGGCTCGGTGCTGTTTCGCAGTCCGTACGCCCCCGACGATGATGTCGAGGAGATCGTGTTCTCCGGCGACGTCTTGTTCGCCGGCTCGATCGGCAGAACTGATTTGCCCGGCGGCAGCCCCGCGGACATGCTGGAGAGCCTGCGGACCAAGGTCGCTACCCTGCCGGACTCGGCGGTGGTGCTGCCCGGTCACGGTCCGCAGACCACCATCGCCCAGGAACGGGCGACCAACCCCTATCTGCAGGCGGATTTCTTGACGAAGCAGGACAGGAGCGGTCTGTGAGTCGCCCGCGCCCCCTCTCTGGTTTCCCCGAGTACACCCCGGAGCAGCGGATCATCGAGCAGCACGTGCTCGACCGGCTCCGCGAGACGTTCGAGCTGCACGGGTTCTCCTCGATCGAGACCCGCGCGGTCGAGCCGCTGGACCGGCTCTCCAAGCAGGGCGAGATCGACAAGGAGGTGTACGTCGTCCGCCGGCTGCACGCTGCCGAGGGGGCGACCGACGAGCTCGGGCTGCACTTCGATCTGACTGTGCCGTTCGCCCGGTACGTCCTGGAGAACGCCCACGCGCTGCCGTTCCCGTTCCGCCGATACCAGATCCAGAAGGTCTGGCGCGGCGAGCGGCCGCAGGAAGGCCGGTTCCGTGAGTTCACCCAGGCCGACATCGACATCGTCGACGCCGGCACCCTTGCCTCGCACCACGACGTCGAGCTGCCGCTGGTCACGCTGGTGGCGTTGGAGCGGTTGCACGTCGACCTCGGCATCCCGCCGGTGCTGATGCGGGTCAACAACCGCCGACTGGCCCAGGGCTTCTACCGCGGGCTGGACATCACCGACCCGGCCGAGGTGCTGCGCCAGGTCGACAAGATCGACAAGATCGGGCCGGACCGGGTCGGCGCGGTCCTGGTCGACCAGGTCGGGCTGACCCAGGCCCAGGCCGACGCCTGCATCCGGCTGGCCGGGATCTCCAGCGCCGACGAGTCGTTCGTGGATCAGGTGCATGCACTCGGTGTCACCGACGACGAGCTGGATGCCGGACTGGAGCTGCTGGCCGACGTGGTCAGCACGGCTCGGCGCTATGTGCCCGGTCGGCTGATCGCGGATCTCAAGATCGCCCGTGGGCTGGACTACTACACGGGCACCGTGTACGAGTCGGAGCTCGTCGGCTACGAGAGCTGGGGGTCGGTGTCCTCGGGCGGGCGCTACGAGTCCTTGGCCTCGGACGGCCGCACGACCTATCCCGGAGTGGGGCTCTCGATCGGTGTGACCCGGTTGCTCTCGCCGTTGCTGTCCCGCAAGTTGCTGAGGGTCTCTCGCGCGGTGCCAACCGTCGTCCTCGTTGCGGTGGACAATGAGGAGGACCGGTCGCACTCGATCGAGGTCGCCGAGCGGCTCCGGGCCCGTGGGATCTCCTGCGAGGTCGCACCGAAGGCCGACAAGTACGGCAAGCAGATCCGCTTCGCCGACCGTCGTGGGATTCCCTACGTCTGGTTCCCCGGCTCGGGCGTGGACGGCGAGGTCAAGGACATCCGGACCGGTGAGCAGCTGCCAGCCGATCCGGGCCGCTGGTCGCCGCCGGAAGAGGAGCTGAAGCCGGTCGTCTCGGCCGGCACCTGAGGTCGGTCGCCCGACAGCGCCGTGGACTGGATGGATTTGTGGTTGATACTCACGCCACAAATCCATCCGCTATCGGGCGAGGCGCTTGCGGGCCCGGCCAGGAAGCGTGGCGAAGCGGCGGAGGGCGTAGCGCGGCTTGGCGATCGGGCCGGTCAGTGGTCGCACCGGCGGCGGGAAGTCCGTGAGGGCCAGCCGGGCGTCGAAGGCAGCGCCACGGTCGCCGTTCGCGTCGTAGGCGTGTCGCAGACCGTGCTCGGTCAGGTAGCCGGCGAAGGTCTCCCAGCGGGCGTGGTGCCCGGAGTGCAGACCGCTCCAGTCGCTCTCCGCGGCCAGCCGCGCCGGATC
The DNA here is from genome assembly GCA_963797165.1 of uncultured Actinomycetota bacterium. Lineage (GTDB taxonomy): Bacteria > Actinomycetota > Actinomycetes > Propionibacteriales > Propionibacteriaceae > Microlunatus. Next base: position 1,208,179 of record CAWCOM010000001.1, on the reverse strand, counting down.
GGCCTGAGCCGGATCGGCCGGGATCTCCCGGAACGGGATCTCGTGATACTCCGCCAGCTCCAGGGTCCGGGCGTCGTGGGCCAGCACGACTGCCGGTGTCCCCGCCAGTAGCGCCGCGATCGCGCCATGGATCCGGCTGCCGAAACACAGGTCATACGTCGCCAGCTCGGCGAACCAGCTCTTCGGATCGAGGCAGAAGACGGTCCGGCCCGACGCGAGGAGTGGATGATCGAGCGAGATCGGGACACCGGTGCTGCGTTGCTCGGCCTCCCGATCCGGTAGCGGATACTGACCAGTCAGCAGCAGGGACAGGGTCTCCCGATTCTGGGCGACGTAGACCAGTCCGGGGTAGCGCTCGGCGAAAGTGAGCGAGATCGGGCCCATCCGGGCCACGTACGGCGAGACCGTCAGCGCGATCCGCGAGCCGCCCGTGATCGAGCCGCCCGTGATCGAGCCGCCCGTGATCGAGCCGCCCGTGATCGAGCCGCCCGTGATCGAGCCGCCTGTGATCGCGCCGGCCGGCCGCAGCGCCGGCAGGTCGGGGCCGAACATGAACATCGACGGGCAACCCACCACCCGCACGACGTCGTCGCCGAACCCGAGCCCGCGCAGGTACTCCCGGGTTCGTTCGCCGCGCACCCCGATCGACGGACCGCGGTCGAGTACGGCCCGGACGAAGCGGCGGGCGATCGGGTCGACCTTGCCGGAGCCACCGTAGGCGCCGCTGAGCCGCGCCTGAGCGCCGACGCCGAGGATCGTCACCGGCACGGTGAGGCGCTCGATCAGCTCCGTCAACCGGGTCAGCTGCTCGACGAAGCTCGAACGGAACGCGTTGGCCAGCGGGATGACGACGTGGTCGTACGCCTCGTCGATCCTCTCGTCGGATCCCGTGCCGCCGGCGGCGGGTTCCAGAGGGGAAGCGTCGATGGTCGTGGCGGGCACGCTCAGCAGCCGGAACGTGGCCTGGCTGAACACGAGGTTGCCGACGTTGCTGCCGATCAGGTTGCGGCGCAACGTCGTCGCGGCGTCTGCGACCTTGAACGGGTCCTTGTGCGCGCGGACCAGGATGTGGCTCGAGCCGGCGGTGGACCCAGCGGTGGACTCAGCGGTGAACCCATCGGTGAACCCATCGGTGAACCCATCGGTGAACATTGTGCCGAAGTGTAGAGCCCCGCAGTCAGCCAAGCGCGCCGGCCACCAGCACGAGAGCGATCAGCAGCAGCGCGGCGCTTCCGGCCGCGGTTGCGGTTCGCACGTGGTTCAGTCGGGTCCATGGTCCGGCGTACGCGCGCCAGGCCTCGGCGGTCATCCTCGGCTCGAGCGGTCCGGCCAGCCGGTTGTTGAGCGGCACGTTGCCGGCGGCGGTGACGACCACGACGCCGGCACCATAAATCGCGAACGCTGCGATCGACAGCCAGGACTCCGTCGACCAGCCGCGTGCCACCAGCAGCGCAGCGGCGGTCGTGAGCAGGACGAGCAGCGTGCCGAACAGCAGCAGCATCAGCGGTGGCCGGACGGCGGCGACGTTGACGGCCTGCATGGCGGGCACGGCGTGGCCCGGTCCGGAGCGGCCCAGGCCAGGCATCACGAAGGTCGAGAAGGCCAAGAACACGCCGGCCACGACTGCGGCACCGAGCGCCGAGGCGGCCAGCAGGACCGTGACGGCGAGGCCGAGCATGCTCTGGTCCACAATGCGTCCTCTCGCGGGGTCCTCAACCAGACCCGACCGTCGTCCGGCCGGGCGGAGAAGTGGCTAGGGTAACCACGGAAGTGGGGTGATCAAGATGACCGTCGGTCTTCGGGGCACGGGGCACACCGTGCTGGCCAGCGCGGACAGCGAGGCGTTCTCCTCGCTGCGCCGACGCCCGACCTCGCGCAAGGAGCGCAAGGCGATGGGCAAGGCGCTGCGCGACGACGTGCCGCGATCCTCCCTCGGCAACTGGGAACCGCCCTTCGGTCGGCCCGACCCGATCCAGTTGATCATGGACTCCCACGAGGGCCGGGTGCCCGAGCTGATCCCGATCCGGGTGGCGCGGATGGTGACCAGCCCGTACGGCTTCCTGCGCGGCACGGCGATCGTGATGGCCGAGGACGTGGCCCGGCTGCCGGCGACCGGGATCATGCCGGTGATCTGCGGCGACGCGCACCTCGGCAACTTCGGCTTCTACGCCTCGCCCGAGGGCGAGCTGGTGATCGACCTCAATGACTTCGACGAGGCCCACCCGGGTTCGTGGGAGTGGGATCTGCGCCGCCTGGTGGCGAGCATCTGGGTGGCCGGTCGGGAGAACGGCTCCAGCGAGGACGAGTGCGGCGACTCGGTTCGGGCCTGCGTCTCGGCCTATCGGGCGGAAGTGCGCTTCCTCGCCGAGCAACCGCTGCTGATGCGGTCGTACAACCGGCTGGACGTCGGCCGGCTGCACGAGACCGCGACCGAGAAGAGCCTGCGCGACGAGATCGAGCGCTCCGCCAAGCGGGCCCGCAACCGGACGAGCGACCGGGCGCTGCCCCGCTTTACTCAGGAGCACGCCGACGGCAGCCGGCAGATCGTCGAGGAGCCGCCGCTGATCACCCGGCTCTCCGACGCCGAGTCCGACGAGATCGGCTCTGCGCTGGACAAGTACCTGGCCACCCTCGCCCCGCATTGGCGCCGGGCGCTGGGCGGGTACACCCTGCTCGACGTCGCGCATAAGGTCGTCGGGGTCGGCAGTGTCGGGCTCCGGGCGTACGTCGCCCTGCTCGAGGGCAGCAGCGAGGACGACGTCGTCTTCCTGCAGCTGAAGCAGGCCCGTCGCTCGGTGCTGGCGAAGTACGTCCACGGCGACTCCGCATGGCACGCCCACCAGGGGCACCGGGTCGTGGAGTACCAGCAGGCGCTGCAGACCGTCAGCGATCCCCTGCTGGGCTGGACGACGTTCGGCAACCGGCAGTACTACGTCCGCCAGTTCCGCAACATGAAGGGCACCATCCCGCTGGACTCGATGGACGCCGCGGCGCTGACCGACTACGCCGGCATCGTCGGTCACCTGCTCGCCAAGGGACACGCCCGGACCAGCGGAGCGTCGATGATCGCCGGGTACGTCGGTGGCTCGGAAAAGCTGGACGATGCCATGGCCCAGTTCGCCAGGCTGTACGCCGACCAGACCGAGGCGGACCATGCGCTGCTCGTCGCGGCAGTCAAAAAGGGCGTGCTGCCGGTCGACGAAGAGATGATGGCGAAGGGTTCGTCCTTCCGACCCGCCTAGTTGTCTGCCCGTTCGCGCCCGGCGCTGAGAGCTCCTTCATCGGCGGCACCTCACGGAAGACCCTCTCGCCTCGCAACACCTGACTCGCATCGGTTTTGTCTTCCGTTCGGCGGCACCGATGAAGGAGTGCGCCTACCCGACGCTCACGGGCTGAATTGTCTGCCCGTTCGCGCCCGGCGCTCAGCCCGGCTGGTGGCGTCGTTTCGTTACTCGGGGCATGAAACGGTGCGGCTGGTGGGGGCTGGTGGCGTCGTTTCGCGACTCGGGGCATGAAACGGTGTCGCGGGTCGGCCCTCAGGCGCCGACCCCGACCGGTTGGGTCAGGTACTCCTCCTTCACCCGCGGGGTGACCGCCGGGCGGAGACCGGGGCTGAGGATCGGACCATGTGGCAGCGTCTCCCACCAGAAGAAGGGATGGAAGTGCCCGCGGGCTGCCAGCAGCACGGACTCGGCCTCGACCAACCGACCGGCCTCGTACAGCGATTGGACCAGGGCCATCTCGATCTCGGACCAGGCGGGGACTCCACAGCCGGCGTCGTACAGACCGATGAGCCCATCGCGTCGGTGCGCTGACGTGCAGGCGTGCCACAGGTCGTGCAACTCCTTGGCCCGCAACCTCTTCGGCTTCTTCGCCTCCAGGCGCTGCTGGAAGCGGGGCAGCGGTCTGGGTTCACCCAGCGACACGGGCAGGCCGGTGGTCGGGTCCTGAGCGTGCCGCTCGGCCGCGAACAACAGCTTGCGCTGCAGAGTGCAGTCCGCCGGCAGCGCGTCGGCCATCCGGTGCAGTCGCGGGACGACCTCGGTTCCCTCGTACAGTCCACCAGCCACGACCACGGCAAGGAACAGCCCCGGCGGCGGCAGCTCCTCGGTCTCGGTCAGGTGCCCGAACCGCAGCACGATCCGTTCGACCATGTCGGACGCGGCGCCGATGAAGTCGATCCACGCCATGACGCCGGCCAGGGCATCGGCGGCGATCCACGCCGACAGCGCGTCGTCACCGTTGACCAGCTCGAGCAGAGCCGGCATGGTCTCGCGCTGACGACCGGTACGCGCCTCCGCGGTCAGTCGTCGCAGGTGGTCACGCCGAGGATCGGGTGCGTAGGTAGGCATGTTTCCTGCCCGGTGGTCAGTCGCCGATGCCGGACCAGGTTTTCCAACCGCCGGCCGTGCCGACCTTGATTTTGGTCGTCAGGGTCGGGCCATGATTGACGGAGTTCTTGTGCCGGAACAGCACGGCATTGCCGGACCGGGTGTTGATGCCGACCAGCTGGACATCGTGCCCGTACGTTCCCCAGCAGACCCCCGGCACGAGGTTGGCCAGGGTTCCGAAGCCGCTGGACGCGATCCGGTACGCCTTGGCCTTCTCCGGGTGACCGTCGGGAACGATGATCTCGGTCAGATCAGCCGTGGTCTTGCTCGTGGAGTAGATCCGGAGGCTGTTGCCGACGTGGGTGGCCGCGAGCGTCGACGGGCTGGTCAAGCGGGTGGGGAGTCGGACCGGAGCGCCGAGGTGCTGGGCGCCATAGTTTCCCGTGATCTTGCGCAGGTAGACCAGTCCCGACGCGCTGCTGGTGACTACGTTGCCGTAGTTGCCGTCGATGGTGACCAGGGAGGGCTTGAACCCGGTGGCGATGACCTGGTTGGTCTTGGCCGTCATCTTCGTTTTGCCGACCCAGTGCTGCACGGTGACCTGGCGCAGTTTCGGCGTCGGTGGACGGAACGTAGTAGTCGTTCATCCAGGTCGTCGGGTCGCCCGCGCCGCCCGAAAAGCCGGCGAAGCTGATCGGGGTGTAGCCCAGTTTGGAGGTGGTAAGGCCCCTCTGGCTGGCATCCGCTCCGCGTCCCAGCTGGTCATAGCCGCGGAAGATCAGCTCTCCGCTCTGGACGCCGTAGACGGTCGAGGAGCAGCCGTTGGTAGCGGCTTGGGCAGGCGCGGCGGTGGCGACGCCGACGACCGCGGTGCCGGCGAGCAGGCCGAGGGCGGTAAGGGTGCGGGTAAGACGTTTCGGTCGAGACACAGCGGAGATCGTCAGGATCTTCCGGGTCACCCCGCGCCGAGTTGTCAGAAGCTCTGCACCATATCCGGTGTTGAGCTTCTGACAACTCGGCCGAGGATCAGGGTGATGGGCGGTCGGGGCGCCAGAGGAGGACGAGAGCGGCTCCGCCGAGGACGACGAGAGCGAGCACGCCGATCCCGGCGATCTTCAGGGCTCGGTCGACCCGGATGTCGGCCTGGACAGTTTTCTCCTCGGTGTCCGAGGCGCCCGGTCGCGGGAACGTGCCACGGCCGAGCAGCGCCGGGCTCGACACGCCGGGCAAGTTGCCGCTGCACGAGTCGGTGCTCATCCGGGTGACCAGTCGGTCGCCGCTGCCGTCGACGGACTCCGTCGCGAAGATCACCCATTGGGTGCCCACCTGGGCTTCGATGCCGCAGGCCGCGCTGTCGGTGGCGGTCCCGACCACCTGCTCGCTGAACACCCTGCCCTTGAAGACGCGGCTGACCTCGAAGCGAAGCTCGATCCGCGCATCGGTGCCGCGACCCACGCTGATCCCGCTCGGTCACGGTGCCCCTGAACACGGCGTCGGCGGCTTCGAGCGCGCCGCGGGTCGTCACCGGCGCGCACGAGCAGGCCCAGGCGGGCATCGGGGCGACGAGCACCGCCGCGCAGGCCAGCGCCGTCGCCACGGCGACCAGTGCCATCCGGGTGAGGATCCGACCCACGCCGCCATCCTCGCCGGTCGACCCAAATGCTGGGAAGGGGCGGTGTGGTCCGGCGGCTCGGCGGACCGGCACTGAGGGCCAGTTCGGCCGATCGGCATTGCGGGCCAGTTCGGCGGATCGGCATTGCGGGCCAGTTCGGCGGCCAAGCCGGCGCCGGGCGAGCCAAACCGTTTTCGTCGGCTCGGTGTGCCGCCCTAGGATCGAACACCGATGTCCGTACGTCCGTCGTCGTTCCATTCGAAGGGAATCTCGTGATCCGCACCCACGGCGCAGGCACTTTGCGCGCCGAGCACGCAGGCACAACCGTCACGCTCGCAGGCTGGGTGGCCCGTCGGCGCGATCACGGCGGGGTGGCGTTCCTGGATGTACGCGACGCCTCGGGCGTCGTGCAGGCGGTGGTGCGGGACGAGATCCTCGAGGCGTCCGGTGCGCACGGCCTGCGCAACGAGTACTGCATCGCCGTCACCGGCATCGTCGAGCTGCGGCCCGAGGGCAACGCCAACACCGACCTGCCGACGGGCGCGGTCGAGGTCGTGGTCAGTGAGATCGACGTGCTGAACGCCGCCGCTCCGCTGCCGTTCCAGATCGACGAGCGGGTCGAGGTCGGCGAGGAGACCCGTCTGAAGTACCGCTATCTGGATCTCCGCCGGCCGGCGCCCGCGGCCGCCATCCGGCTCCGCAGCCGGGTCAGCCAGGCTGCCCGCGAGGTGCTCCTGGCCAGGGACTTCGTCGAGATCGAGACGCCGACGATGACCCGATCCACACCCGAGGGTGCCCGCGACTTCCTGGTCCCGGCCCGGCTCCGGCCGGGCTCTTGGTATGCGTTGCCGCAGAGCCCGCAGCTGTTCAAGCAGCTGCTGATGGTGGCCGGCATGGAGCGCTACTTCCAGATCGCCCGCTGCTATCGCGACGAGGACTTCCGTGCCGACCGGCAGCCGGAGTTCACCCAGCTCGACGTCGAGATGAGCTTCGTCGACACCGACGACATCATCGAGCTGACCGAGCGGCTGCTCGAGGCGATCTGGGGACTGATCGGAGTGGAGGTCGCCACGCCGATCCCGCGGATCACGTACGCCGACGCGATGGAGCGCTACGGCACCGACAAGCCGGATCTCCGTTTCTCCCTCGAGCTGACCGACGTCACGCAGTTCTTCGCCGACACACCGTTCCGGGTGTTCCAGGCGCCGTACGTCGGTGCCGTCGTGATGCCCGGCGGCGGCTCCCAGCCGCGCCGGACGTTCGACGCGTGGCAGGAGTTCGCGAAGCAGCGCGGGCATCGCGGGCTGGCCTATGTGACGATCGGCGAGGACGGCGAGCTCGGCGGCCCGGTGGCCAAGAACATCTCCGAGGCCGAGCGCGACGGCATTGCCGCGAAGGTCGGCGCCAAGCCGGGCGACTGCATCTTCTTCGGCGCGGGCGCCCGGCGGAGCGTTCAGGGTCTGCTCGGCGCCACCCGGTTGGAGATCGGCCGGCGTGCAGGGCTGATCGATCAGAGTGCGTGGTCATTCGTCTGGGTGGTCGACGCGCCGCTGTTCGAGCCGTCGGCGACCGCGGTCGCCCAGGGTGATGTCGCGGTCGGCTCCGGTGCCTGGACCGCCGTGCACCACGCCTTCACCTCGCCGAAGCCGGAGTCGCTGGATACGTTCGACACCGATCCCGCCTCGGCACTGGCGTACGCGTACGACATCGTCTGCAACGGCAACGAGATCGGTGGTGGCTCCATCCGTATCCATCGCCGCGACATCCAGGAGCGGGTGTTCGCGGTGATGGGGCTGAGCAAGGAGGAGGCGCAGGAGAAGTTCGGGTTCCTGTTGGACGCCTTCGCGTTCGGAGCGCCGCCCCACGGCGGGATCGCGTTCGGCTGGGACCGGATCTGCGCGCTGCTGTCGAAGAGCGAGTCGATCCGCGAGGTGATCGCGTTCCCGAAGTCGGGCGGCGGGGTCGACCCGCTGACCGACGCGCCAGCGCCGATCACCGCGCAACAGCGCAAGGAGGCCGGGATCGACGCGAAGCCAGCCTGACGTAGGCGCTGGTTCCGGTGGTCAGTTTGGTTCGACAGCGCTCACATTCTGACCACCGCCGGACAGGCCACCACCGGACAGGGCTGCCACCGCGTTCAGCCCGACCGTCCAGATCAGCGCGACCACGAGCCACTGGATCCAGGCCAGCGGCGTCAGCGGCGCCCCGAACACCCGCTGAACCGCAGCAAAAGGGGTGAGCCAACCGCGGGCGGCGTCGAGCCCGACGCGGCCGAGCAGCGCCCAGACGCCGAGCGGGATGACGATGGTCGCGATCATCGCGATCCACGGCGGCCGGATCAGCAGGCCGAACGCCGTCCCGACTCCTGCCGCGATCAGCTGGACGATCGGCCCGGCGACGAGCAGGGTCGGCGCCCGGTCGAGACTGCCGGAGCCTGCCAGCGTGGCGAGGAGGGAGACCAGCGACCCGAAGACGCCCACGACCAGGGCGTACACCGCCGCGGCGCACCAGGTGGCTACGAGCGATCCGGCCGCCACGTCGCCCGCGTCGGGGGAACGGGCCGCGCGGGCGGTGTCGGCCGCGCGACCGGCGCCGAGGTCGGCAGCCACCAGGACCGTGGTGAACGGAACCAGCACCGACATCAGGCTCTGCACGACGCTCGCCGTGATGGCCAGCGTTCGCTGGTCCGGTGGCAGTCCGAACGCCAGGCCGAAGGCCGACACCAGACCGACGATCAGCGTGAGCCCGGCCAGCACGACCCGCGCCCGTGTACCGACCGCGCGCCGGAGTGCGTGGCCGACCGCTTCCCCTTCGCGCATCGATCGTCTCCTCGATAGTGGCACCTGCAGTCAGTCTGCCGATATCTGGGCGATGCGGTGCGCAGACGTGGGCCGGAGGGCGTGGTTGGACCGATATCTGGGCGATGCGGTGCGCAGACGTGGCGGCTCCTCGGGAGGCGGTGAGGGTCGGTACTGTCGCGGCTGGGGCGACGAGTCGATCCGAGATCAGGCGCGGCGCTCGGCCGGAGCGACAGCAGCGAGAGGAGACCGAGATGAGTGACGTACGAGTCGAGCAGCCGGCGACCAGCGCGGACGGGGCATCGAGAACCTCGCCGGGACCGACGAAGGCGGTGCACTCCTGGTCGCTGTTTCGCGAGCTGGGTCGGTACGTGGCGCCCGGCTCGATGCCTTCAGGCGACATGCGTTCCGGCGAGGGGCCCGAGGTTGCCGAACCCAACGGCCTGGCGCTCCTGGATCTCCCGCGAGCGCTCGCCGACCACGGATTCCGCAGCATGCAGCTGTGCCATTTCTACCTGCCGAGCCGAGATCCGGACTATCTGGCCGAGCTGCGGTCGGCGTTCGATGAGTCCGGCGTCGCGCTCGAGTGCTTCCTGATCGACGACGGCGACCTGACCGATCCGACGGCCGGAGGAGAGCAGGAGGCCTGGATCTCCGGCTGGCTCTCGGTGGCCGAGCAGCTACGGGCACCGCGAGCGAGGGTCGTCGCGGGCAAGCGCGCCCCCACCGCGGAGCTGCTGGCCATCAGTGCCCAGCGCCTGTCCAGCCTCGCCGATCGGCACGCCGGCACCAGGATCGTCACCGAGAACTGGCACGCCCTGCTGCCCGATGCCGCCTCGGTGAACGAGCTGCTCGACCGTGCCGACGGGCAGGTCGGGTTCCTGGTCGACCTCGGCAACTGGAGCGGGCCGGACAAGTACACCCAGCTCGCGCAGGTCGCCTCCCGCGCCGAGACCTGCCAGGCCAAGTGCCGCACCGACGCCGACGGGAGTCTCCAGACCGACGACTACCGGGCATCGTTGCAGGTGCTCCGCGACGCCGAGTACGCCGGGCCGCTCGCCCTGGTCTACGACGGCAGCGATCCCGATGAGTGGGCCAAGCTCGAGGAGGAGTACGCCCTCGTCTGCGACGTGTTCGCCTCCGCGGCTGCGGCGGGCTGAACGGCCACCGGCGTCAGCCGGCCCACCTGTGGCCAGTCCGGTCAGCGGCGTCAGCCCGGTCACCGGTGTGTGCGGCACCGGTGTGAGCGGTCACCGGTGTGTGCGGCACCGGTGGGTGCGCGGTCGACCCGGCCGTGCTCGTCGCCTGTCGCCGGCGTCCGGTCAGCCGAGCGGCCGCACCACGGCCAGCAGCGCAGGATCGCCGCCGGCCCACGTACCGCTCAGGTGTGGGTCTGCGACGTCGTCGGGATGCTCGGCCGCCTCGATCACCCGGCGGAGCTCGACGACGAGTGATTCGGTCTGCACCACCGTGTTCGGCTGCTGCTCGCGCACGTCCAGCTGCCGCGGCTCATCGACCGCCGCGGCCTGCGAGCCGGACCCTCGCACGGTGCCGCGGGACGGCAGCGCGGTGCCGTCGGGCAGCACGAGCTCTGCCTCGGTACCGCCGGTGAGCACCGCGGTCGCGAGAGCGGCGACGTATGCAGGGTCGCGGGCGCCGTCGTACACCCATCTCGTGCCCAGCACGGAGTGCTGCATGGTCGTGACCGGCTCGACGTGTCGATCCCCGAGCTCCAGCGGCTCGGCCCGGTACGTCAGTGGCACGTGCAGCACTGGCCCGCCGGCGCCGAAGCGGACCAGGAACGACTCGATGCCGACCTCACCGGCCGGGTCGTCGAAGCGGAACGAGCCGAGAATCTGCACCCGGGCGTCGCCGTCGCCGTCGAACCATGACTGGCGAGGGATCCAGTCGGTCAGGACATCGGGCTTGGAAGGTGTCAGCTCGGCTTGGTAGATGAGGGCCACTGGGTCACCCTAGTGCCGTGTCGCCGAGATATCTTCGCGTTTCGCGACCCCCAGGCACGCACCTCGCGGCGTTCTCCTCGGTCGAGATACGACCCGGTATCCCTCTCTCGGCCTTGCGATGCACGCACCTGGACGCCGCCAAACGAAAAGGAATCTCGACGACACGGCACTAGAGCCGCCCGCCCTCGGAGCGCTCGCGGGCCGATGCCGTCGTAACCTGGTGTCGGCGATGGTGTCCGCCCGGGGTGAGTCCCCGAACCGCCACGACGGCTGATGACTCCTGGGACGAGCTGGCGAGGTCTCGAGGAGCGCGTGTGACAACATCCGATCCACCCAGCATCGACCACACCGAGTGCCTGTCGTCCCCGGAGGGTGAGCCGCAATGAGTGAACGCATCATCGTCGTCGGCGTGACACCCCACCAGCCGGACACCGTGATCCGCCAGGCGGCCCGCTTCGCGCGCGCCTTCGACGCGTCCCTGGTCTGCGCCCACGTCGACCCCGGATCGTACGTCGTCGCGGAGCGCCCAGACGGATCGGTCGAGAGCCGACCGATCGACCCGGACGCGGTGGACTGGAGCGAGTCGACGTTCGATCCCGAGCTGGCGGAGCGGATCGGCTCGTGGGCGCTCGAGGAATCGGTGGCAGTGCAGTTCCGGGAGCTGGCGGGCGACATCGCGCACGCGCTGGGCCGGCTGGCCGATCTGCTCGACGCCGAGCTGATCATCGTGGGAAGCCGACGCGCCAGTCTTCGATCGAGCCTCCGGTCCAGCCTGCGCGAGTTCTTCGGTGGGTCGGTGGCGGTCCATCTGGCCCATCGCCAGCCCCGCCCGCTGGTCGTCGTGCCGCTCAGCCCGGCTGCCGAGGGACCGCTGCCCTGGGAGCCGGAGTGACGGCGGAGAAGCTCGTCCCCCGGCTCAGGCCGGCGCACCTGTCCGTCGCCAACGTCGCCCTGGTCGCCGCGGGCGGCGCCGTCGGTACCGGGCTCCGCTACGGACTGACGCTGGTGCTGCCACCGCAGCTCGGCGTGCCGATCGCCATCTTCACGGTCAACATCGTCGGCGCGTTCCTGCTCGGCGTGCTGCTGGAGACGTTGGTGGAAGCGGGGATCGACGAACGTCGGCGCCGCCGGCTGCGGCTCGGCATCGGCACCGGGATCATGGGCGGCTTCACCACGTACAGCACCTTGGCGACCGACAGCGTTGCGCTGGCCCTGGGTCATCCGCCCGTCGCCGTGGCGTACGGACTCGGCACCGTGGTCATCGGTGCCGCGGCCTCGCTTGCCGGGATCGCGCTGGCGCGGCGGGCGCTGCGCCCCGCAGCTTGGTCGAGTCGAGCCGTGCGGTCTCGGGGTGGCCGGTCGTGATCGTGCTCCAGTTCTTGGCCGTCTGCCTCGCGGGCGGGCTCGGTGCTGCGCTGCGGTTCGTGGTGGACGGTGTGATCCGGCACCACACCTCGGGCTCGTACCCGCTGGCCACCATGATCATCAATGTCTCCGGGTCGCTGGTGCTCGGTCTGCTGATCGGCCTCGTCCTGGGCGGCGTGCTGTCACCCGGCTGGCAGCTGATCGTCGGCACCGGGATGATGGGCGGCTACACGACGTTCAGCACCGCGAGCTACGAGACGCTCCGGCTGCTCGAGGAGCGCCGCTGGTGGGCGGCCGCGATCAACGGCATCGGGATGCTGGTGCTGTGCACGGCGGCCGCCGCCGGTGGGTATGCCCTCGGCCGGTGGTTGTGAGCGCCCTGCTCCGCGTGCGGGGTCAGCGAGCCAGGTAGCCGCCGTCAACGGCGTAGTAGCTGCCGGTGACGAACGACGCCGCGTCGCTGGCCAGCCACGCGACCAGCTCGGCCACCTCCTCGGCCCGACCCATCCGCTGCAGCGCGTGCTGGCTGGACAGGTAGTCGATGCTCGGCTGATCGAGATTCGCCTCGAGCAGCGGCGTCATGATGAAGCCGGGCCCGACCGCGTTGACCCGGATGCCGTCGCCGGCGTGCTCCCAGGCCGCCGACTTGGTCATCCCGACGACGCCGTGCTTGGCGGCGACGTACGCGCTCGAGCTGGCGAAGCCCACCTGGCCGAGGACCGAGGCCATGTTGATCACCGACCCGCCACCGGTCCGTCGCATCGCGCGGATGGCGGCGCGCTGGGTGTAGAAGACGCCGTCCAGGTTCACCCCGATCACCTTGTGCCACGACGCGTCGCTGTAGTCGCCGCTCGATGCCGACTCCCCGCCGATCCCGGCGTTGGCCACCACGATGTCGAGCCCGCCGAGCTCCTCGGCGGTGGCCTCCACCGCGGCATCGACCTGCTCGGCGTCGGAGACGTCGACCACGGCCGTACGTGTCGGATGGCCGTACTGCTCGAGCGCGGCTGCGGCGTCATCGAGATGCGCCTGACTCAGGTCGAACAACGACACCGCGGCACCGGATCGAGCCAGTGCATGAGCGCAGGCCAGTCCGATGCCCGAGGCGCCTCCGGTGACGACGGCGACCTTGCCGCCCAGCTCGTAGTCGATCATCTGCATCCTTTCGTCGGTGGAGAGTCGTCCGTCCTTCCAGGGTCCATCCTGCTCGTCGATCGGGCGGGGCGACAGGGCCGGAGGTCCTCCCGCCCGCCGTTGACTGAGCTGATGGAGATGAACGAGTTGACAGAGGTTGACCCGGAAGGCGTGACACAGCCGCGATGGGAGCCCAGGATCAAGGAATGCGACTTCTCCGACGCGTTCCCCTGCGAGTTCGACGAATCATCGTGCCGGCGCTGGCCCTGGGCCTCGCGGTGGCCGGCGGGACGGCACAACCGGCGTCCGCAGCGTCGTGGCAGCAGTACTACGGCATGCACTGCGGCGGCATCCAGGTCGATCGCTGCTCCTGGTTGGACTGGGACCCGTCCAGCGGCCGGATCCGAGCCGGCGGGAACACCCGCGACGAGCCGAACGGCGGCAACTACTCGGTCGCACTCACCGACGTCCAGGTGCAGGTTCTGCCCTTCGGCGGCCCGTGGACGACCGTCGGCGGCACGGTGGTCGGCGACTACGACGGCTGGCAACCGGTCTGGGACGCGGCCACCAGCGGTACGTCCGGCTACTGGTGCGGCTTCCAGTACCGCGCGTTGTCCTACCACCGGTGGACCGGAGCGTCCTCGGGCGGCGAGTGGATCGCCAGCGATCCCGTCACGTTCTGCTGAGCTCCTCGCGCGCGTGCGCCGAATGGAAGCTCAGGTCCCGTTGACGGGACTGCAGCTTCCGGTCAGCAGCTTCGGCTCAGCCCATAGGCTGGGGCCGCCATGAGTGAGGATCTGTTCGGTGGACTGGTCGGGGCCCCGTTGTCGACCGGCATGACGGTCGGCAGCCTGGCCGACGCGAACGGTTCCGGCGGATCGGGCCGGCAGCTGCCGTTGGCGGTTCGGATGCGGCCGCGGACGTTGGACGAGATCGTCGGCCAGCAGCACCTCCTGGCTCCGGGCTCGCCGTTGCGCCGGCTGGCGGCGGGGGAACCCATGTCGGTGTTCCTCTGGGGACCACCCGGAGTCGGCAAGACCACGATCGCGTCGGTGGTGTCTCGGCAGACCGACTCGAAGTTCGTCGAGATCTCCGCGGTCACCGCCGGCGTCAAGGAGGTGCGCGCCGTCCTGGATCAGGCCCGCCGCGACCTCGGTGCGGGCCGGCAGACCGTGCTGTTCGTCGACGAGGTGCACCGGTTCTCCAAGACCCAGCAGGACGTGCTGCTGCCAGCGGTGGAGAACCGCCTGGTGACGCTGGTCGCCGCCACCACCGAGAACCCGAGCTTCTCCGTCATCTCGCCGCTGCTGTCCCGCTCGCTGCTGCTGACCCTGAGACCGCTCAACGACGCCGACATCTCCGGCCTGCTCGACCGTGCGCTCGCCGAGGATCGAGGTCTCGGCGACGCGTACGACCTGGATCCGGAGGCCCGCGCAGCAATCCTGCGCCTGGCCGGGGGTGACGCACGACGGGCGCTGACCTACCTCGAGGAGTCCGCGGCTGGAGCCGCGGCGATCCCAGAGGACGTGCGCCCTGAGCCTGTCGAAGGGCAGGGGGATGGCGCGACGACCGGCTCAGCGCGCGTCGTGGCGGACGCAGAGCTCGAGCCCATCCGGCGCATGATCACCACCGATATCGTCGAGCAGGCGGTCGACAAGGCCGCGATCCGGTACGACCGCGACGGCGATCAGCACTACGACGTGATCAGCGCGTTCATCAAGTCGATCCGGGGCTCGGACGTCCAAGCGGCGCTGCACTACCTGGCCCGGATGATCGCGGCAGGGGAGGACCCCCGGTTCATCGCGCGCCGGCTCGTCATCCTGGCCAGCGAGGACATCGGGTTGGCCGACCCGACCGCGCTCACGACCGCGGTCGCCGCGGCCGACGCGGTGGCGTTCATCGGGATGCCGGAGGGTCGGCTCAACCTCGCCCAGGCGGTGATCGCCCTGGCACTGGCCCCCAAGTCCAACGCCGTCGTGAGCGCCATCGACGCGGCGCTGGCCGACGTACACGCCGGGAAGATCGGGCTGGTGCCGCCGCACCTGCGGGATGCGCACTATCCGGGCGCGAAAGCGTACGGGCACGGCAAGGGCTACCAGTACGCCCACGACCACCCGCACGGCATCGCAGCCCAGCAGTACCTGCCCGACGAGCTCACGGAGGCGCGCTACTACGAGCCGACCGACCACGGCGCCGAGGCAGCGCTGAGTGCCCGGCTGACGCGAATCGAGGAGCTGCTCGGCCGGGACGAGCGGCGTCGGTAGCCAACGGAGCAGAGGGACAGGCGCCGGTCGGTGTCAACAGGGCGGACATGGTCCCCTGGACGGCGTCGACGTCCATAGACTGCCCACGCCGTACGTCCTCTGAGGGAAGCAGGCAGCCATGACGAGCGCAGCACGCCGACTACCGGTCCGCGACCTCGCGTACATCGCCACGTTCGCCGCGATCGTCGCCGTCCTCGGGCTGGTGCCGCCGGTCGTCCTGCCGATCTCCGGAGGGATCCCGGTCACGGCGCAGAGCCTCGGCGTCATGCTCGCCGGTGCGATCCTCGGCGCCCGACGCGGGTTCTTCGCGCTGCTGCTCTTCGTCGTGCTCGTCGCGCTCGGCCTGCCGCTGCTCTCCGGCGGCCGCGGCGGACTCGGCGTGTTCGTCGGTCCGAGCGCTGGCTTCGTGATCGGCTTCCCGTTCGCCGCGTACGCCGTCGGCTGGTTCACCGAGCGGTTCTGTCGGGACGGCCGCTACCGGCTCGGCCGCGGAATCGCGGCGGCGCTGCTCGGCGGCGTCGGGGTGCTGTACGTCTTCGGCGCGGTCGGTTTCATGATCGTCACCCAGCTGTCCCCGCTGCCCGTGCTGGTCTTCATCCCCGGCGACGTCATCAAGGCCGTGATCGCCGCGCTGATCGCCCGGGGTGTCCACGCCGCCTACCCAGGACTGCTCACCCGCCCTCGATCGCGTACGGCCGATCGCGTCCAAGCCGACGCCTCCTGACATCCTGCTGACATCCGCCCCGACGGCTCTCTTCCTCCTCCCCGAAAAGTGGGCGCAAACAACAACGACACGCCGGTGGAAGATGTTGTTCGCGCCCACTTTTCGGGGACTGATGCGGTCGCATTGCTGGACGACGCAGATCCGGTGACAGCGTTCCGGGAGGTGGCCCGCGCCGACGGCCGGCTTGCACTGCCGACCTCGGGAACGACCGGCCGCGTCCGTACGATCGTCCGCACCGCGCGGTCCTGGACCGAGTCGTTCCCGGTGGTCAGCCGGCTGACCGCTCTGACCGGGGAGTCGCGGGTCTGGCTGCCGGGACCGCTGACGGCCACGATGAACCTGTTCGCCGCGGTCCACGCCGACTGGGCTGGGGCGAGCCTCGTCGACTCACCGGCCGACGCGACTCATCTCCACCTGACCCCGGCAAGGCTCGACGCGTTGCTGTCCACCGACGCCCGGCTGGTCGGGCGGGTGGTCGTCGTCGCCGGCGACGCCCTCGAACCGGGCCTGAGCCGGCGCGCCGAGGCTGCCGGCGCCACGGTCGCGCACTACTACGGGGCGGCCGAGCTGTCCTTCGTCGCCTGGGGAGCGGACCGGATGAGCCTGCGTCCGTTCCCCGGTGTCGAGATCGACGTACGCGACGGTGAGATCTGGGTACGTTCGCCGTACCTGGCGTCGGGCTACGCCGGCGGCGCCGACGGGCCGCTTCGATGCGACGGGAGCGGCTTCGCAACGGTCGGGGATCGCGGCAGCCTGGTCGCTGACCTGCACTTGGCGGGCCGACTCGTCGTCCACGGCCGACCTGACTCGGTGACGACCGGGGGAGCGACGGTGCTGCTGGCGGATGTCGAAGCGGCCCTCCGGGTGCCGGGGCTGCGGGGTCAGATCGCCGTGATCGGTCTCCCGCACCCGCGACTCGGCCAGATCGTCGCCGCCGTCCTGACCGACGCCGCCGATCGGGAACCGGCGGGTGCTGCCGCTGCTGAGCTCGGAGCGGGACGGCCGCGCCGGTGGTTCGTCCGTGCCACGCTGCCCGTCACGGCGGCCGGCAAGGTGGATCGTGCGGCCCTGGTCGCCGAGCTCGCTGGCACGCAGGGGGAAGTCAGCCCGACGCCCAGGACGACCCCGTGACTGGCGGACCCGTGATCATCGACGCGCTGCGTACACCGATCGGGCGGCAGGGCGGTGCCCTCCGGCTCGTGACCGCTCCGCTGCTCGCCGCGCCTGTGCTGGCTGCGCTGATCGAACGGTCGGCTCGGGACGGCCCTTCGACCGCCTCGAGAGACGTCGACGCAGCCACCGACCAGGTGCTCCTCCCCGACGAGGTGATCCTCGGCAACTGCATGGGACCGGGCGGCGACGTAGCTCGGGTGGCGCTGTTGGCTGCGGGCCTGCCGGTGACGACCCCGGGGCTGACCGTCGACCGGCAGTGCGGCAGCGGGCTGGCCGCGGTCGTCCTGGCGGCCGACCAGGTCCGCGCCCGGGGCGGCGTCGTGATCGCCGGGGGAGTGGAGTCGGCCTCGACCCAGCCGTGGCGGAGCTGGCCGCCGGTCGCCGGCCGGAGCGCCGGTTCGCTACACCCGCGCGCCGTTCGCGCCCGCCGATCAGCCCGATCCCGAGATGGGCGAGGCCGCCGACGCCCTCGCGGCCGCGTACGGGATCACCCGAACCGAGCAGGACACGTACGCCGCCCGCTCCCATGCCCGCGCCGTCGCGGCGGCCGCGACCGGCGGTTTCGACGCCGAGATCGTCGGCGTGGCGGGGCTGACCCGCGACGAGCGACCGAGCCCGCGACTGACCGTCGAGCGGCTGGCGAGGCTGGCGCCGGCCTTCGGCGCCCGTGAAGACGAAGAGGAAAAGGGGGCCGCGGCCGGCACGGTCACGCTCGGCAACGCCTGCGGGATCAACGACGGCGCCGCTGCCGTGGTCGTCGTCGATCCAGGCACGCAGGCTCGCGCGGCAGTGCCAGGTCTGGAGATCGTGGCTTCCGCGACGGTGGGCGTACCGACCGATCGGCCGGGCTTCGGCATCGTCCCTGCCGTGCGGCGGGCACTGGATCTGGCCGGCCTCCGGCTGGACGATATGGACGTGATCGAGTTCAACGAGGCGTTTGCCGGACAGGTTCTGGCCTGCTGCGCGGCGCTGCATCTCGATCCCGAGCGGGTCTGCCCGCAGGGTGGCGCGCTGGCTCTCGGTCACCCGTGGGGCGCCTCCGGCGCGGTTTTGCTGGTCAGACTGTTCAGCCAGCTCGTCCACACGCCGCGGCCAGGTGCGTACGGCCTCGCTGCCATCGCCGTCGGCGGCGGCCAGGGTGTGGCGATGGTGGTCCGCTCGTGCTGATCGAGTCTGGCGGCCGTCACGCCGTCGCTACGGCGAGCGCACGGTGCTCGACGACGTCACCGCTGCAGGCCGACGAGCAGCGGATCGGCGTGATCGGCGCCAACGGCTCGGGGAAGTCCACGTTCGCCCGGCTGCTCAACGGGCTGGTCGTGCCCACCGCGGGCACGGTGCGGATCGACGGCCTCGACACCGCCCGCGATGCGCGGACAATCCGTCGGAGAGTCGGCTTCTGCTTCACCGATCCCGACGCCCAGATCGTGATGCCGACGGTCGCCGAGGACGTCGCGTTCGGGCTGCGACGGCTGAAGCTGCCCAAGGCCGAGGTGCAGCAGCGGGTCGCCGCAGCCCTGGGCCGGGCCGGCCTCTCCGACCACGCGGACCATCCCGCTCATCTGCTGTCCGGCGGGCAGAAACAACTGCTCGCGCTGACCTCCGTGCTGGTGACCGAGCCCGATCTGCTGGTGCTCGACGAGCCGACGACCCTGCTCGACCTGCGCAACACCCGCCGGGTCGCCGCGGTCGTCGCCGACCTCCCGCAGCAGGTGGTGATGGTCAGCCACGACCTGGAGCTGCTCGACGGCTTCGACCGGGTGCTGGTCTTCGATCGGGCGCGGCTGGTCGCCGACGCGCCGCCGGTCGAGGCCGTCGCGTTCTATCGCGAGCTGATGGCGCAGGAGCCCGCAACATGATCGGGCTGTACGTTCCCGGCAGCTCGCTGCTCCACCGCGCCCCGGCGGGCGTCAAGCTGCTCGCGCTGCTGCTCGTCGGTGCGGTGATCATCTGGCTCGACCGGCCGTGGCAGGTCGGCATCGCCCTCGTCGTCGTGGTCACCGGCTACCTCCTGGCCGGCCTCGGCTGGCGGGCGCCGATCCGCCAGGTCCGTCCGCTCTGGCTGCTGCTGGTCGTGACGGCGGGGCTGCACCTCGTCCTCGGTGAGTGGCAGCGGGCGCTGGTGGTGACCGGCACGATCGTCGTGCTGGTGCTGCTCGCCGCCCTGGTCACGCTGACCACCCGGACGACAGCGCTGGTGGACGTGGTGGTCGCCGCGGTTCGCCCGCTGCATCGGATCGGGGTGGATCCCGATCGGGTCGGGCTGATCGTCGCGCTCGGGATCCGATGCGTGCCGGTGGTGTTCGCACTCGCGGGCGAGGTTCGCGACGCGCAGCTGGCCCGCGGCCTGACCACGAGCCCGCGCGCCTTCGCCGTACCGCTCGTCGTCCGGGCCCTGCGGCACGCCGACAGCCTCGGCGAGGCCCTGGTCGCCCGCGGCGCCGACGACTGACCGCCGCTCCCGACGTCCCTCCCTTCTCCCGGAAACTGGGCGCAATCTGCAACTCCGAGGGACGGAAAGTTGCAGTTTGCGCCCAGTTTCGGAGGGCAGGAGCGAGGGTACGAGGATCAGCCGTGCAGGGTAGGGTCTGACGGTGGTGTCGCTCGACCGACGCCGACCACAGGGCACGACCACCGACGCAGCCCGAACAAAAGCATCGCAACCGAGGAGTCACATTGACCGCAGGGGAGATCGCCGGCCTCATCGCCGCCATCGCCTTCGTCGCGCTGGTGGCGCTCGCTGCCGTCCCGCTGCTCAAGCTGGGCCGCGTGCTCGAGGAGGTGCGGCTAGCCGTGCGCGACATCGGCCACGAGTCGGTGCCGATCCTCACCGAGCTGCAAGGCACCGTACGGGCCACGAACACCGAGCTGGAGAAGCTCAGCTTCGTGACCGAGGACGTCTCGACGGTCAGCAAGAACGCGACCGTGGTGAGCGCGAACGCGGCCCAGCTGACCACACTGTTCTCCGCGACGCTCGGCGGACCGCTGATCAAGACGGCGGCCTTTACGTACGGCGTTCGCCGCGCGATCAAGGGCGACGGCACCCCGGCGCGCCGGAAGAAGGGCTGAGCCGTGCGCAAGGTCTTCTGGTTTGCCGTCGGTGCCGGCGTCACCATCTTCGTCGTGGTCAAGGGCCGGCAGATCTGGCAGCAGGCGACGCCGCAGGCGATCGGCCAGCGCGTGTCGAGCTCCGCCCAGGGCGTCGGTGACTCGGTGCGGGACTTCACGGTGCGGCTGCGAGCTGCCATGGCCGAGCGTGAAACCGAACTCAGGGAGGTCCTGAACGAGCCCGGAGCAAGCTCCGGAGGGCTCGGCCTGCCCGAGGCCTGATCGAATCCTCCGGCACCAAGCCGTCGACCGCCGCCTCGGTTCCTCCCCGTACAGCTCGCACCGACATGCACCAGCAAGGACCGACACAGACATGAACACCGCCGAGATCCGGCGCCGCTTCCTCGACTTCTACGCGAACCGCGGACACGAAGTCGTGCCGAGCGCGCCGTTGCTCTACAACGACCCGACCCTGCTCTTCGTCAACGCCGGCATGGTCCCCTTCAAGCCGTACTTCACCGGCGTCGAGCGGGCCCCCTGGGACCGGGCGACGAGCGTGCAGAAGTGCGTCCGCACCCTGGACATCGAGGAGGTCGGCAAGACCACCCGGCACGGCACGTTTTTCCAGATGAACGGCAACTTCTCCTTCGGCGACTACTTCAAGGCCGAGGCGATCAGCTACGCCTGGCAGCTGGTCACCGGCTCGGTCGAGGCCGGTTTCCTCGGTTTCGACCCGGACAAGATCTGGGTCACGGTGCTCGAGTCCGACGACGAGGCGGCGGCGCTCTGGCGCAGCATCGCCGGGCTGGACGAGGAGCGGATCCAGCGCCGCGGACTGCTCGACAACTACTGGCACATGGGAGTCCCCGGCCCCGGCGGACCGTGCAGTGAGATCTACGTCGACCGCGGGTCGCAGTACGGCCCCGACGGCGGTCCGGTCGTCGACGAGGACCGGTTCCTGGAGATCTGGAACCTGGTCTTCATGCAGGAGGAGCTGTCCGCCGTCCGTGCGAAGGACGACTTCGACGTGCTCCGCGATCTGCCCAGGAAGAACATCGATACCGGGATGGGCCTGGAGCGGGTGGCTTATCTCCTGCAGGGAGTCGACAACCTGTACGAGATCGACGAGGTCTTCCCGGTCATCGCGAAAGCCGCCGACCTCGCGGGCAAGACCTACGGACACCAGCACGAAGACGACGTACGGATGCGGGTGGTCGCCGACCACGTCCGGTCCGGGCTGATGCTGATCAACGACGGCGTCAGCCCCGGCAACGAGGCGCGCGGCTATGTGCTGCGCCGGCTGCTCCGCCGGGTGGTCCGTTCGATGCGGCTGCTGGGCGTGCAGGAGCCGACGTTCGCGGAGCTGTTCCCGGTCAGCCGAGACGCGATGAAGTCCTCGTACCCCGAGGTCGAGTCCGGCTTCGCCCGGATCAGCGACATCGCCTACTCCGAGGAGGAGGCGTTCCTGCACACCCTCAGCGCGGGGACGCAGATGTTCGATCTCGCGGCCGGCCAGGTCCGCAGCGGCGGTTCGCAGACGCTGTCGGGCGCGAAGGCGTTCCAGCTGCACGACACCTACGGCTTCCCGATCGACCTGACGCTGGAGATGGCGGCCGAGCAGGGGCTGTCCGTCGACGAGGCGGGCTTCCGCACGCTGATGCAGGAGCAGCGGTCGCGGGCCAAGGCGGACGCGAAGGCCAAGAAGGGCAGCGGCGTCAACACCGAGGTCTACACCGAGCTGCGGGCGCTGGGAGAGACGCCGTTCCTCGGCTTCGACACCCTCGGTGCCGGCGGGACCGTGCGCGGCATCGTGGTGGACGGCGAGCTCGTACACACCGCGGAGCCTGGCGCCGATGTCGAGCTGATCCTGGACGAGACGCCGTTCTATCCCGAGTCCGGCGGCCAGGCCGGCGACCACGGCCGGATCTTCGCCGACGGCGTCGAGCTCGAGGTGTACGACGTCCAGCGGCCGGTCAAGGGCCTGATCGTGCACAAGGCTCGAGTGGCCGAGGGCGAGCTTCGGACCGGTCTCGCGCTGGATGCGGAGGTCGATCGCGACTGGCGGCTCGGTGCCTGCCAGGCGCACTCGGCGACCCACGTCATCCACGAGGCGCTGCACCAGATCCTCGGCCCGACCGCGCTGCAGGCAGGGTCCTACAACCGGCCCGGTTACATGCGGCTCGACTTCTCCTGGGGCCACGGCGTCTCCGACGACCAGCGCGCCCAGATCGAGACGCTGTCGAACCAGGCGATCCGCGCCGACTTCGGGGTGAGCGCGAGCCTGATGCCGCTGGCGGAGGCCAAGGCGCTCGGTGCGATGGCGCTGTTCGGTGAGGTGTACGGCGATGTCGTCCGGGTCGTCGACATGGGCGAGGGCTGGTCGCGCGAGCTGTGCGCCGGTACGCACGTGGCGCAGACCTCGCAGGTCGGGTTGCTGGCGGTCAACGCGGAGGCGTCGGTCGGTTCCGGCATCCGGCGGATCGAGGCGTTCGTCGGCCACGACGCGTTCACCCAGCTCGCCAAGGAGCGCTCGCTGGTGCAGGGCCTGGCCGACTCGCTCAAGGTGCAGCCCGATCAGCTGGCCGACCGGGTGGCGAAGATGGTCGCCCAGCTCAAGGAGGCGGAGCGGGAGATCGCCGCGTTGAAGTCGGCGAATCTGATGACACTGGTCGACCCGATCGTTGCGCGCGGGCACGAGATGTGGGGGGTCACGTACCTCTCCCACTACGCGGATGGCATCGGCGGCAACGACCTGCGCTCGCTGGCGCTCGCGGTCCGGGACAAGGTGGCTCAGCAGCCGGCGGTGGTGGCGCTGGTCGGCGGCACGAAGGACAAGCCGAGCATCGTCGTGGTGACCACGGCGGGCGCTCGGGATCGCCGGCTCAAGGCGGGCGAGCTGGTCCGGGCCGGCAGCGAGATGCTCGGCGGTCGCGGCGGCGGCAAGGACGACATCGCCCAGGGCGGTGGCAGCGACGGCAGCCAGTCGGCCGCGGCGCTGACCGCGGTCGAGCATGCGATCGGGCACGTCCTGCAGACCCAGTGAGCGGGCACCCGCGCCCCTTGCGCCGACTGAGCCGTGAGCCCCACCGTGCGTAGCGGCGTCCGGCTCGCGCTCGACCTGGGCGATGCCCGGATCGGCGTCGCGGCCTGCGACCGAGCTGCCACGCTGGCGTTCCCGGTCGCGACCGTTGCGGCCGGCGAGGGTGAGCTCGACCGGCTGCTCGCCCTGATCGCGGAGTACGAACCGGTCGAGATCGTTGTCGGGCTGCCCCGGTCGCTCTCCGGTGGCGAGGGTCCCGCCGCCGCCAAGATCAGGGAGCGGGTGATCGCTCTGACCGCCCGGCTGGCGACCCCCGCGACCCCGACCGCCCCCACCGCCCAGACCCCGCCCAGCGTCCGGCTCGTCGACGAGCGACTGACCACCGTGAGCGCTGCGCGGCAGCTCCGGGAGGCCGGCAAGAGCAGCCGACAACAACGCTCACGGATCGATGCTGCCGCCGCCGTGGCCATCCTGGAACACGCCCTGGATAGCGAACGACACCGGGGTTTTCCACCCGGGGAGCTAGTATCGGCCGGAGCGTCGATCGACTGAGGGTCGGTTCCGGGTCCGGCCGGCGCCCTTCCAGATCGATCGAATCACGAATGAAGCACCAGTCCGAACCGCCCGACCGAACCGCCTGACCGAACCGCCTGACCGAACCGCCCGAGGGAGCCCACCGCGTGACCCAGATGCTCGACCCTGAGGTCAAGCCGAGCCCCGCCAAGGAAGTCATCCACAAGGGAAAAGGCTGCTTGGCCGTCATCGTCGCCCTGGGCGTACTCGTCTTCGGCGGCTACTTCGTGTTCGACCGCGCCCACGAGTTCTTGTCGACGTTCGGTGAGGTGCCCGACTACACCGGAGCGGGCAAGGCGTCGGTAACGGTCACCATTCCCGAAGGTGCGTCGCTGGACCAGATCGGCGGCGTCCTGGTGGCGGCCGACGTGATCAAGTCGACCAAGGCTTGGGACGCGGCAGTCAGCTCGGAGGAACGGGCCACCAGCGTGCAGGCCGGTCGCTACATCATGAAGACCCAGATCCCCGCGTCGGACGCGCTCGCCCTGCTGATCAACCCCGGCGAGTCCCGAGTGCGCGTGCAGTTCACCATCAAGGAAGGCTTGCGACTCAGCCAGCAGGTCGACGCCCTGGCGGCCGGCACGAAGATTCCCAAGGCCCAGTTCCAGGCGGCACTGAAGAAACCCAAGACCCTCGGGCTGCCGCGGTATGTGAAGAACAACCCGGAGGGCGTGCTGTTCCCGGAGACGTACGAGCTGACGGCCGAGGCCACCGCCACGTCGACGCTGCAGCAGATGGTGCGGCAGTACAAGACCGTCGCCGCCGACGTCGATCTCGAGCGCCGGGCGAAGGCGATGAAGCGCAACCCGTACGACGTGCTGATCGTCGCGAGCATCATCGAACGTGAGGTGCGCAATCCCGACGACGGCCCGAAGGTCGCCCGGGTGCTCTACAACCGGCTCGACAAGGGCATGAAGCTCGGTCTGGACTCAACGGTCATCTATGCCGGGAATCTCAAGACGAACACGACCACCCCGGAGGACCGGGCGAACCCGTCGCCGTACAACACCTACCTGCACAAGGGTCTGCCGCCCGGACCGATCTCGGCGCCCGGCAAGGCCGCGCTGGAGGCTGCGGCGAATCCGGCCGACGGCAAGTGGCTGTACTTCGTGACAGTGAATTTCGATACCGGCGAGACGAAGTTCGCCGAGACCGAGGCCGAGTTCACGAAGATCCAGCAGGAGTTCCAGGCGTACTGCAACGCCAACCCGGGCAAGTGCGACAGCTGACCACAACGGCCCGATTGGCTGAGCGGTGACCGCTGGGATCCAGCGGTGTGCCGTCCTCGGCTCACCGATCGAGCACTCGCTGTCGCCGGTCCTGCACCGAGCGGGGTACGCCGCGCTCGGGCTGACCGGCTGGGACTACGGCCGGTACGAAGTGGGCGAGCCGGCGCTCGCTGAGTTCGTCCGACGCTGCGACCGGACCTGGCGTGGACTCAGCCTGACCATGCCGCTGAAGCTGGCCGCGCTCGAGGTCGGGCGGCCCGACGAGCTGGCGAGGCTGGTCGGGGCAGCGAACACCCTGATCTTCGACCACGTCTCGGGTGAGCACCGGGTGACCAACACCGATGTCGGCGGAATGGTGAACGCGGTCCGCGCGGTGGGCCTGAGCGAGGTGGCCGCGGCGACGGTGCTCGGCGCAGGCGGCACGGCCCGGGCGGCGCTCACCTCGATCGCCCGGCTCGGGGCGCGTCGGGTGACGCTCGCGCTGCGTACGATCGAGCGCGCCGAGCCGCTGAGACCACTCGCCGACGTCCTGGGGCTCGACCTGGTCGTACAGCACTGGTCGGTGCCGTTGCCGACCGCAGACCTGCTCGTCTCGACTGCCATCGCCGGCGCAGCCGACGGCCTGGCCGAGGCGGCCGCTGCCACGGCTCCCGTCGTCTTCGACGTCATCTACGACCCCTGGCCGACCGCGCTGGCGGTTGCCGCGGCAGCCCGGGGCAGGGTCGTGCTGAGCGGACTCGATCTGCTCGTCCACCAGGCGGTGCTCCAGTTCGAGCTGTTCACGGGGCACGTTCTCGACCCGGCCGTCATGCTGGCCGCCGGTCGGAGGGCGCTCGCCACGGCTGGAGCCTGAGGGCTCGGGCGAGCCGGTTCGGCTGCATCTGGGCGATGCGGTGCGAAGACGTGGGTGGTTCGGGACCGTTCGGGCCTGCATCTGGGCGATGCGGTGCGAAGACGTGGGTGATTCGGACCGTGCGGGCCTGCATCTGGGCGATGCGGTGCGAAGACGTGGGTCCGCAGTCTCGCGGACGGTGGGACCCCGGGTTCTCGACGCGTGACAGACTGGCCGCCGTGCTCAGATGGTTGACCGCTGGTGAGTCCCACGGGCCCGCGCTCGTCGCCACCCTGGAGGGGATGCCGGCCCATGTCCGGGTCACGACCGACGACATCGCTGCCGCGCTGGCGCGTCGTCGGCTCGGATTCGGTCGTGGTGCCCGGATGAAGTTCGAGGCCGACGCGGTGACGATCCTCGGCGGCGTCCGCCACGGGGAGTCCCAGGGCGGTCCGATCGCGATCCAGATCGGCAACACGGAGTGGCCGAAGTGGGAGACGGTGATGTCGGCCGATCCCGTCTCGGCCGACGTGCTCGCCGGACTCGCCCGCAACGCTCCGCTGACCCGGCCGCGACCGGGGCACGCCGATCTGGTCGGCATGCAGAAGTACGACTTCGACGAGGCCCGGCCCATCCTCGAACGGGCCAGTGCCCGAGAGACCGCGGCCCGGGTGGCGATCGGCTCGGTGGCCGCGGCGTTCCTGCGCCAGTCGTACGGGGTCGAGATCCTCAGCCACGTCGTCGAGCTCGGACCGATCCGGACGCCCGCGCGGCTGCTGCCGGCGTACGCCGACCTGAGCGCCATCGACGACGATCCGCTCCGCTGCTTCGATCCCGAGACCGCGGCCGCGATGCTGGCGGAGGTCGAGGACTGCCAGAAGTCCGGCGACACGCTCGGCGGAGTGGTCGAGGTTGTCGTCTGGGGCCTACCGCCGGGTCTCGGCTCGCACGTGATGGGCGACCGCCGGCTCGACGCCCGGCTGGCCGGTGCCCTGATGGGCATCCAGGCCATCAAGGGGGTCGAGGTCGGCGACGGCTTCGAGCTGGCCAGGACCCGCGGCAGCCTGGCGCACGACGAGATCGTGCCGTCCGACGGGGATACCCGCGGAGTCTCCCGGGTGTCCGGACGCTCCGGAGGCACCGAGGGTGGGATGAGCACGGGCGAGGTGCTGCGGGTTCGCGCCGCCATGAAGCCGATCGCGACCGTGCCGCGCGCGCTCCGGACGATCGACACCAGCACCGGTGAGGCGGCCGTGGCCCACCACCAGCGCTCCGACGTGTGTGCCGTGCCGGCCGCCGGCGTGGTGGCCGAGGCGATGGTGGCGCTGGTGCTCGCCGATGCCGCCCTGGAGAAGTTCGGTGGCGACTCGGTCGGGGAGTCGCGCCGCAACTACGAGTCGTACCTCGCCGATGTGGCGTCCCGCGGCCTCCAGGTGGCCGGCTCGCAGGTGGCCGGCTCGCAGGTGGCCGGCTCGCAGGTGGCCGGCTCCCAGGTCACCCGCGCTCACGTGGTCGGCTCGTGACGGCTCAGGTCGTGCTGGTCGGAGCGCCCGGCTCGGGCAAGTCCACCGTCGGTCCGTTGCTGGCGACGAGGCTCGGGGTGCCCTTCACCGACGTCGACTCCGAGATCGAGCAGCGGGTCGGCCGAAGCGTCGCCGAGATCTTCGCCGACGACGGTGAGGCCGTCTTCCGGGCGTTCGAGGAAGCCACCACCATCGAGCTGCTCGATACGCCAGGAGTGCTCGCCCTCGGCGGCGGAGCCGTGCTGTCCGCGGTGACCCGGTCCGTCCTGCGCGGGCATCATGTGGTCTGGCTCCAGGTCGCCGCGGGCGAGGCGGCATCCCGGGTCGGGCTCAACACGGCGCGACCGCTGCTGCTGGGGAACGTACGCGGTCGGCTGGTTGCCTTGCTGGCTCAGCGCCGACCCTTGTACGCCGAAGTCGCCTCACACGAGATCGCCACCGACGACCTGCCGCCGGAGGTGGTGGTGGACCTGATCGTCGCCGAGCTGAGCGCTGAGCCCTTCGAAGAACTCAGGACAGGCTCTGTCGAAGCGCGAGAAGAGCGCTCCGAGCCGTGACCGACCCGACTCTGATCCAGGTGCGGGCCGAACGGCCGTACGACGTCGTGGTCGGGCATGGCGTGCTCGACCGGCTGCCCGGCCTGGTGTCCGGTGCGCAACGGGTCGCGATCATCCACCCGCCGACGCTCATCGCGGCGGCGGCACATGTCACGACGCTGCTCGACCAGGCGGGGCTCGAGGTCGTCCGGATCGACGTACCCGACGCCGAGGCTGCGAAGACCGCAGAGGTGGCAGCCCGCTGCTGGTCGGTGCTCGCGACCGCCGGCTTCACCCGTACCGACGTGGTCGTCGGCCTCGGCGGTGGCGCCACCACCGACCTGGCCGGGTTCGTGGCGGCGACCTGGCTGCGCGGCGTCGGGCTGATCACCGTGCCGAGCTCTGTGCTGGCCATGGTCGATGCGGCGGTCGGCGGCAAGACCGGGATCAACATCCCCGAAGGCAAGAACCTGGTCGGCTGCTTCTGGGAGCCGCGCGGCGTCCTGGTCGACCTCGACCTGCTGACCGGGCTCGGCCGCGCTGAGCTGACCGGCGGCCTCGCCGAGGTGGTCAAGTGCGGGTTCATCGCCGACCCGGTCATCCTGGACCTGATCGAGGCCGATCCGGACGCCGCCCGTGACCCGGCGCGATCCGGTCCTCCGGGAGCTGATCGAACGTTCGATCCGGGTCAAGGCCGACGTCGTCTCGCGCGATCTCCGCGAGTCCACCTCTGTCGGCCGGGTCACCGGGCGCGAGCTGCTGAACTACGGGCACACGCTCGGCCACGCGATCGAACGACGCGAGCACTACCGCTGGCGGCACGGCGAGGCGATCAGTGTCGGCATGATGTTCGCCGCGGAGCTGTCCCGGCTGGCCGGCCGGCTGGACGACGAGACGGCCGCCCGGCATGGCTCGATCCTGCACCAGCTCGGGCTGCCCACGACGTACGACGCCGATGCGTTCGACGACCTGGTGGCCGGAATGGCGGTGGACAAGAAGACCCGCGGCTCCACGCTGCGCTTCGTGGTGCTCGACCGGCTGGCCGAGGCGTCGATCCTGGCCGGCCCGTCGGCGGAGTTGCTCCGCAATGCCTACGCCGCAGTCACCGCCGACCAGCCCCCGACCTCGTAGCCACACTCGCGCTATCCGGCCTCGCCCGAGGTCGACTCGCCGCCGCCGTCGGTAAGGACCCGGTCGGCGAACGCGGCGATCGCCGACGCCAACGCATCCGGTGCGCCGAGGTTGGCGCCGTGACCCTGCCCGGCCAGGGTCACCTCCTCGACCACCTGCGGCAGCACCGCCGCCAGATCCGCGGATCGGGTACGAAGATGCTGCGGACTCTTTTCACCGGTGATCAGCAGCGTCGGCCGATCGAGCGCCGTGTACCGCTCCATCCCGACCGGCAGGGCGTCGAGCATCTCGTTGTCCGCGATCTGGCCGTCGGCGAAGGACCCGAACAGCTTCCGAACCCGGGGCAGCAGCGTGATCGGCAGCACCACTCGTCGGGGCATGCCGACCAGCTCGTGCAGGTGGAACCGCATCGCCACGATCGGCTTTCCGGCATCGAGGGCGGCGCGCGCGCGGCGCACGGCGGCGCTTCCACCGGCGGAGTGGGTGACATCCAGCGGCGGCTCGTACAACGCCATCGCGGCGATCGCCGTCGGGTCGGCCAGCGCGACCTCGAGCGCGACGACCGCCCCGGAGGAGTGGCCGACGATCAGCACGGGGCGGCCGGCCGTGCGAGCCACGGCCAGCGCGTCGGCGACCTCGACCTCGGCAGCTGCCGCGCCCCGCGGCGCGGGATGCAGCCGGTACGTCGCCCTGGTGTAGCGCAGCACCCGGAAGTCGGCAGCCAGCCGGTCGGCGACGCCGGCCCAGGCGGTCAGATCGCCGGTGCCGCCGTGGACGATGAGGATGACCGGCCCGGCGCCTTGCTCGACGACCGGTACGGATCCTTGCGGCCCGTCCACCTCGTACGTCCGCTCGTCGGCCACGAACGCGAGCCTACGGCGCCCCGCAACGCCGACGAGCGGGCTCGTCCGGTGGTCTAGACTTGGCCGCTGCCCTGTAGGCGGGCAGGAACGGTGAAAGGTGACAGACGCGTGGCTTCGACGAATGATCTCAAGAACGGAATGGTCCTCGACCTGGACGGCCAGCTCTGGTCGGTGGTCTGGTTCCAGCACCACAAGCCCGGCAAGGGCAACACCGTCGTCCGGACGAAGCTGAAGCACGTGCTCTCGGGCAAGGTCGTCGATCGTACGTTCAACTCCGACACCAAGGTCGACACGGCCAGCGTCGACCGTCGCGAGATGCAGTACCTGTACCACGACGGCGACGGCTTCGTGTTCATGGACACCGGCAGCTACGAACAGATCTCGATCGCCGACGCGACCGTGGGCGACGCCAAGAACTACCTGCTCGAGGGCCAGATGGCGACCGTCGCGCTGCACGAGGACAACCCGCTCTACATCGACCTGCCGGCGTCGGTGGAGCTCGAGGTCACCTACACCGAGCCGGGCCTGCAGGGCGACCGCAGCACCGGTGGCACCAAGCCGGCAACGGTCGAGACCGGTCTGCAGATCCAGGTCCCGCTGTTCCTCACCACGGGTGAGAAGGTCAAGGTCGACACCCGTACCGGCGAGTACCTCGGCCGGATCTGAGTTGACCGCACCTCAGCCGGCCCACACGAGCGCCCGGAGCAAGGCCCGCAAACGGGCCCTCGACGTGCTGTTCGAGTCCGAGCTGCGTGGGA
Source organism: uncultured Actinomycetota bacterium (assembly GCA_963797165.1). Taxonomy (GTDB): domain Bacteria; phylum Actinomycetota; class Actinomycetes; order Propionibacteriales; family Propionibacteriaceae; genus Microlunatus. The sequence goes on along the minus strand of CAWCOM010000001.1, from coordinate 1,177,284 downwards.
CCGACCCGCTGGCGACGCTGGCCGAACGGACCGCCGACGCCGCTCCACCGGTCCGGGACTACACCAAGGTCCTGGTCGAGGGGGTCACCGCCCACCGGAGCGAGATCGACGACCGGATCGGCGCGGCCCTCGCCAAGGGATGGTCCTTGCCGCGGCTGCCCCGGGTGGATCGCAGCACGCTGCGGATCGCGGTGTTCGAGATCGACCACCTCGGGCTGGCGGATGCTGTCGCCATCTCCGAGGCCGTGGCCATGGTCGGCGAGCTGTCCACCGACGAGTCGCCGAGCTTCGTGCACGGCGTGCTGGGGGCCATCGTCGCCGGAAAGCCGGCCCAGGCCGGCTGATCCGGCACTCATCCACCTGGACAAACTCGAAGGTCGTGTCCCATCGACGGGACACGACCTGCCAGTCGTTTGCAACGGGTCAGGCGTTCGCGGGCTCCAGCTCCTCCAGCGCGCGCCGCGGGCCGGCCTCGGTGGCCTCGGCACCGACCGCGGGAGCCGACTTCTCGGCCGACGTCATGCTCACGGTCTGCCGCAGCGGCACCTCCTTGACGAAGATCACCGCGATCAGGGCGATCAGGGCGAAGACGGCGCCGATCAGGAACAGATGGCCGGTCGCATCGCCGTACGCCGCCCGGACGATCGCCAGGATGGGCGCCGGCAGCGCGCTGAGGTCGAGGTCGGCCGGCAGCTGCGTACCGGAGGCGGCCGCACCGAGCGCCGCGATCCCGGCCATGATCTTGGTCTGTACCTGGTCGGCCAGGACCGCGCCCAGAACCGAGACACCGATCGCGCCGCCGAGCGAGCGGAAGAAGGCGACGCTTGCGGAGGTGGCGCCGATGTCGCGTACGTCCACCGTGTTCTGGACGGCGAGCACGAGGTTCTGCATCATCGCGCCGAGGCCGAGGCCCATCATCGCCATGAAGACGCCCAGATGCCAGATCGGCGTCTCGTGGTCGATCGTGCCCAGCAGCCCCAGGCCTGCGGTCAGCAGGATGCCGCCGGCGACCAGGAACCGCTTCCACTTGCCCGTACGGCTGACGATCTGACCGCAGATGGTGGAGGAGAGCAGCATGGCGGTCATCAGCGGGATGGTGAGCAGCCCGGCGTGCGTCGGGGTGTACCCGCGGGCCAGCTGGAAGTACTGGCCGAGGAACGTCGTGCCGCCGAACATCCCGATGCCGACCGCGACGCTGGCGACGATCACCAGGACGGCGGTGCGGTTGGCGAGCAGCCGCAGCGGGACCAGCGGCTCCGGGGTCTTCAGCTCCCAGGCGACGGTGGCGACGAGCAGCAGCGCGGTCGCGCCGAGGAACGCGGCGGTCTGCCAGCTCCACCAGCCGAAGTCGTTGCCGGCGAAGGTCACCCAGATCATCGGCAGGCTGGCGGTCAGAGCGAGCAGGATCGCGCCGAGGTAGTCGATCTTCGGGTTGCGACGGATCGAGGGAACCCGCAGCGTTGCCTGGATGACGAACAGCGCGATGATCGCGAGCGGCACGCAGACGAAGAACGTCCAGCGCCAACCCAGTGCGGTGTCGACGATCAGGCCGCCGAGCAGCGGCCCGGAGACGGTGCTGACCGCCATCACGGCGCCCATGTAGCCGGCGTACCGGCCGCGCTCACGGGGAGCGATGATCGAGCCCATGATCGCCTGGACGAGCGCGGTCAGGCCGCCCATGCCGAGGCCCTGGACGACGCGCATGGACAGCAGGAACGGCACGGTGTGGGAGAACCCGGCCGCGACCGAGCCGGCCACGAAGATGCCGATCGCGATCTGGACCAGGAGCTTCTTGTCGAACAGGTCGGCGAGCTTGCCCCAGATCGGGGTGCTGACCGTGGTGGCGAGCAGAGCTGCGGTGATCACCCAGGTGTACTGCCGCTGGGTGCCGTGCAGGTCTCCGATGATGGTGGGCAGGGCGACCGAGACGATGGTCGAGGAGAGCATCGCGGTGAAGAGCGCGGCGAGCAGTCCGGTCATCGACTCGAGGATCTGCCGATGCGACATCGGCGCATCGGTGTCGACCCTGCGTGGTGCGACGGTGGTGGTCATGGTGGAGCGTTGCCTTCTGTCTGTGTGGATGTGTGGGTGGCTGGATGTCTTGTGGGTCCGGGGCTGAGAGCTAGTTCTGGTCGGTTTGCGACGTTGCGACGGCGTACGCGGGGGGGCGCTCGGTCTCGACGGCGGACGAGCCCCGGTCGGCGGCGAGCACCGCTGGGATGAGAGATCGGGTCAGCGCGGCCTGATCCGTGGCGACCTGGTCGTCGTCCAGCGCGCTCTCGAGTGCGGCGAGCACCGTGGTCGCGTAGACGGCGTCGGCATCTGACCAGTCGGCGAACCGGGCCCGGACGCGCTCGACGTACGCCGCCTGGAGGGTGTCCAGCCGCTCCCGGCCGAGCGGGGTCAGGCTCAGCTGGCAGGCGCGGGCATCCTTGGGGTCCGGCTTGCGCTCGATCAGACCGTCCTGCTCCAGCGGAACGATGGCGCGCGATACGACCGACGGCCCGACATGCAGACGGGCGGCCAGGTCGCTCGGCCGGCAGTCTCCGTACTGCAGTGCCTTGAGGGCTGCCACGGCGGTGCCGGCGGCGCCCATCTCGTTGACGTGCCGGTGGCCCGCCGCGCGTCCGGCGCGGAGCAGTGCGCTCAGCGCACCGAAGAGATTGGCGGCGTTCTCGTGGCCGATGGTCATCTGTCTCACTTCCCTTTGCTTGCCTCAACCAACTATATGGAAAAATAGATGTATAGCGCAACTATCTCCGGGGTGAGGTCGGTCACTCTTCCGTCGTTGACCACGCCGCGCTCGTGGAACCACGAAAGTGGGCGCAAACTACAATCCTGAAACGCTCCAAGTTGCAGTTTGCGCCCAGTTTTCCGTCAGGGGATGGCGGATGGGGCGGATGGGCGGATGGGCGGGAGATGGCGGGCCGGCGCCCTGGTCCCAAAAGGCGGGGAGAGGCGGAGCTCAGGTCAGCAGGCCGCGCGACAGGGCGGTAGCCAGAGTCGGTGCCAGCGGCAGCCGCGGGAACAGGGTCGCCTGGAAGGCGTGGTAGAGGTCCGGCTTGCCCGGCCAGACGGTCGCGATCGGACGGTTGGCCGCGTCGAGCTGATGGTGCCAGGAGCCGCGCTCGCGGTCGATCAGCTCCTCGGCGGTGTAGTCCCACCAGCGCTCGTACGCCGTCGCGTACGACGAGTCGCCGGTCCGGGCCCACAGTGCCGCCGCCGCCGCGGTCGCCTCGGCGGCCACCCAGTGCATCCGGTCGCGCACCACCGGTGAGCCCTCCCAGTCCGTGGTGTAGACGAAGCCGTCCGCACCGTCGACGGCCCAGCCGTCCGTGACAGCCTGGCCGAACAGTGCCTGCGCCGCCCCGGACCAGTCCGCGGCACGCTGCACCGAGGTGAGGTCGGCATCGGCTGCGGCCGCCTCGAGGTTGAGCAGCAGCCGTGACCACTCCAAGGCGTGGCCGACGGTGGCGCCGTACGGCTTGAACGGGTCGTCGCGCTGATCGTCGTTGTAGTCCGGGATGGGGTTCCACGACGCGTCGAAGTGCTCCGGGATCCGCCAGCCATTGCCACTGGCCTGGTCGACGACGAAGCCGCCGATCCGGGCGGCCCGTTCCAGCCACACCGAGTCCCCGGTCACGTCGGCGGTGGCCAGCATCGCTTCCACGGCATGCATGTTGGCGTTGATCCCGCGGTAGTCCTCCAACGCGGTGAAGTCGGCGTTCCAGGTGTCCACGCAGAGTCCGGCCGAGGAGTCCCAGAACCGGTCGAGGAAAACCGATGTCGCCTCGTCCAGCAGTGCGGTTGCCCCGTCCAGCCCGATCCGGACCGCCGAGCCGGCCGCCAGGACGACGAACGCGTGGGCGTAGCAGACCTTGGCGTCATCGACCGGTCCGGAGTCGTCGACGGCGGCGAACCAGCCGCCCGAGTCCGTGTCGCGCAGCCGACCCTGCAGCCCGGCGAACGCCCGCTCGGCGACCGGGCGAGCGCCGGGGATGCCGAGCAGCTGACCGAGGGCGTAGACGTGCACCATCCGCGACGTGATCCAGGTGTGCACGGGCTGGCCGGCCATCGGCAGACCGTCGTCGTCGAGGTACGCGGCTCCACCGGCACCGAGGCCGGTGCGCAGGCCGAAGCCGAGCAGTCGCTCCGCCTCGGCCTGCAGCCACGCCTGGTGCGTCGAAGATCTCAGCCACGGCTTCATCGCTCGGTCCCTCCTGGTTCGGGTGAGTCGGCGGGTGGGTGGGCAGGGAAGTGGGCGGGCGAACGAGCAGGACCGGCAGAACCGGGCGGCGGGGCGGTCGAGCCGCGCAGCCGCACCTCGGGCCGAGGTGCGTCGTACGTCGCCACGGCCGCACCACCGATGACGTCCAGCACCGCTTGGGCCATGGCGACGCCGAGGCCGTGCACGTCGACCGCGACGACGCTGAGCCCCGGCTGGGTGAGTCGGGAGAGGGCGGTGTCGTCCCAGACCATGATGGAAACGTCGTCCGGCACGTTCAGGCTCAGGTCACTCAGCACGCCGAGCCCGGCAACGGCCATCACGACATTGTCGTAGAAGATCGCGGTGGGCGGTTCGTCGAGCCGCAGCAGCTCGAGGGTGGCCTCCCGGCCAGACGTCTCGTAGTAGTCGCCCTCGGCGAGCACTCCCACGCACCCACGGGCGACGCACTGCGCCGAGAACGCACCGCTCCGGGTCTGGCTGTGCAGCAGCGTGTGCGGACCACCGACGTACGCGATCCGGCGATGACCGAGGTCGGCGAGGGCGTCGACGGCGTCGCTCGCGCCGGATGCACTGTCCACGAAGACGTTCGAGAACGGCAGCCCGTCGCGAGGGCCGCCGAGAATGGCCGCCGGGACACCGAGCTCGTCCAGCACCGGCAACCGGTCGTCGTCGGGATGCAGGTCGAGCATGATGATCGCGTCGACGGAGCGCTGCTCCGCCCAACGACGCCAGAGTGCGATCTCCTGATCGTGACTCGTGACGATGTTGAACCGCACCGAGCGGTCGAGTGGGCTGAAGACCTCCTCGATTCCCTCCACCAGCTCGATCAGGAACGGTTCCATCCCGAGCGGCCGATTGGGTCTGTTGATCACGAGCCCGATCGGCCCCGTCTCCCCACCGGCTTCGTCCGCGCCAGCTGATCCGCTCACCGAGCCGGCCCCCACCGGCTCCTCACTCATCGCTGGACCGCGGCTGCTCGCTGGAGGTCGTTCGCCGTACGCAGCACCGGGGCCACGGTCAGTGCGTCGGCGATGCCCGTGGCGGCCGTCCGAACCATGAACGATGCACTTTCACCCGCGAGCAGTGTCACCAGACCATGATCGACCACGGCATCGGCCGCTGCGACGTCGGGGAGCAGCGTGACGTCACGGGCCAGCGACATCGCGCTCACCTGCACCCGATACCCACCCTCCACCGCCGTCGCGGTCGCTGAGACCGGAGCCGCGTCGAGCGCGAGATCGACATCCTCGACGTACGTGTGCACGGTCCGCACGTCGCCGCGGAGAGTGTCCCCGATCCGGACGAGCATCACCTCACCGGCCGGATCGGCCGGACTCGCCACGTCGGCCGGCAGCGCCACCACCTCGACCGACCGGGGCGGCACCGAGACCGTACGCTCCTCGTCGGCCAGCACCGTGCCGTCGAGCCGCTGCCGGCTCACCTCGAGCCCGCCCGACCACTCCTGGTCCGTGTCGTTGACGACCGCGACGCACAGCACGCCGTCGCGGTCGACCACGGACAGTAGCCGCGGCGCGAACGCGGCCCGGATGGCGTACCACAGCGGCTTCAGCCGCTCTTCGGAGTCGATCGCGGCCCACGAGGTCACCGGCCAGCAGTCGTTGATCTGCCAGACGATCGCCCCGGCGGTCCGCGGCCACCACGAGCGATAGTGCTCGATCGCGTACGTCACCGCACGCGCCTGGTTCAGCTGGCCGGCCCAGTGCCAGTCGGCGAAGTCGTCCGGCACGCCCAGGTGCGGGGCCATCCCTCGGTCGAGCTTGCCGTTGCCGTCATCGGCCTTCTGGTGGATCAAGAAGTTCGCGTCGTCCTTGGGGGCCGCTGCGTCGGCCAGCGAACCGCCGTCGACGGCGTGCACCCAGTCACTCAGCGTCCGCCACGCCGGCGGTCCCTGGAACCCGAACTCGGAGCAGAACCGCGGGATCTCGCTGCGGTACGCGGTGTAGTCGAGCTGGTTCCACACCTCCCACTGATGATGGGTGCCGTGATCGGCGTCGTTCGGATGCATCTCGGTCCCGCTGAACCCGGGTGAGCATGGGCTGTTGTCGCTGTACGTCCTGGTGGGGTCGAGCTCGGCGACGATCGCCGGGAGCAGCTCACGGGCGTACCGCTCGCCCCAGGTGCGCCCTTCGAGCCGGCCTGCCCAGTCCCAGTCCGCGAAACCCCAGAGGTTCTCGTTGCCGCCGTTCCAGTGGATCAGGGACGGGTGCGGCATCAGCCGGACGACGTTCTCCCGGGCCTCGGCCTCGATCTCGTCCCACAGCGGCTGCTCCTCGGGATAGGCCGCGCAGGCGAGCAGGAAGTCCTGCCAGACCAGCAGTCCGCGTTCGTCGCAGGCGGTGTAGAAATCCTCGGTCTCATAGATCCCGCCACCCCAGATTCGGAGCAGGTTGAGATTGGCGTCGAGGGCCTGATCCAGTCGCCGAGCCAGCCGAGCCCGCGTGATCCGGGTCAGGAAGTGGTCGTCGGGGATCCAGTTCGCGCCCTTGACGAAGACCGGCGTGCCGTTGATCCGGAACGTGAACGCCGTCCCGATCTCGTCGGCCGAGGTGTCCAGCTCGACGGTGCGGAAGCCGATCCGACGCTGCCAGCGGTCCAGCTCCGCATCGTCCCCGTCCCCGTCGCCGTCGCCGTCGAGCGTGCTCAGGGTCAGCACGAGGTCGACCAGCATCGGCTCGCCATAGCCGGCCGGCCACCACAGCGGCGCGTCGGGCACCTCCAGGTGCAGCACCACCCCGGTTGCGCTGCCGGCGACGTCCAGCTCGGCATGGGCGCCGAGGACGTCGGCGGCCAGCCTCAGACCACCCCAGGACGTCGTCCGTTCCAGGTCGATGTGCAGGTCCACGTGCCCGGTACCGTGGGCGTCGACGGTGACCAGCGGACGAACCGAGGCGAGCCGCGCCGTTCGCCAGCGTTCCAGCCGGACCGGCTTCCACAGACCGGCGGTCCGCAGGTCCGGACCCCAGTCCCAGCCGAAGCTGCAGGCCATCTTGCGCAGGTAGTTGAACGGCGTGGGGTACGGGCCGGGTCGGAAGCCGAGACGTTCCTTCTCGGCCTCCGCGTACGTCGTCGCCGAGTGCAGGTCCACCGTGAGGTCGGCGGCGTCGCCGGTGAGCAGCCGGCCGACGTCGAACCGGTACGACCGGTGCATGTTCTTCGTCCGGCCGAGCTCGGTCTCGCCCAGGCTGATCGTGGCGACCGTGTCGATGCCGTCGAAGACCAGGTCGACCCGCTCGTCGTCTCCGGCGGCGGTCAGATCGAGCTCGTCCGGGTCGAGCGCGATCCGGTAGCGCCAGTCGACGTCGAACAACCAGGTGAGCTCGAGCTCGTTGCCGTCGAGGAACGGGTCCGCGATGACCCCGGCCCTCATCAGCTCGAGGTGCGAGCTGCCGGGCACGGTTGCCGGCAGCTCGTCCTTCGGCAGTCGTCCGTCAGGGTCGCCGCCGGTCGCTGTCAATGTCCAGCCGCTGGTCAGCTCGGTCGAGATCATCGATGGTCTCCTCTGTATCTGCTGGTCAGGCATCCATTGCTTAAGCGCTTAAGTTGCGCCGACGCGGACCCGCCGCGATCGTGAGCATAGGGGAGCGGCCACCGACAGAGCCACCTCAGCCTCAGCTGTGCGACCCGTTGCGGCGTCGGCTCGAGACGTACGCCGTGCTCCCGGCGCCGATCAGTACCAGGCCGGCAAGTCCGATCCACCGCGACGGTCCACCGGTGTTGGGCAGGTTGCCGCCGGACGTCGTCGAGCTGTCGCCACTGGAGGTGGTCGCAGTTGTCGGGCCGGGCGTGGACTCGCTGGGTGTCGGTGTGCCCGGAGTGGTTGTCGAGTCGCTCGGTGTGGGCCCGGGTGTCGGCGTCTCGCCGGTAGGCGTCGGGGACGGGCTCGTGGGCGTCGGAGTCGGAGTCGGCGAGCTGGGTGAGGCAGTCGGGCTGCTCGGACTGGGGCTGGGCGACGGCTCGCACTCCAGCGTGTCGTTGAACTGGAAGTCGTGGAACTCGCGAAGCCCCCCGCCGAGAGCACCCGGGCCGTGCACCAGTGACTCGGCGATCACGTTGCCCTCGAGGTTGTTCGTGGCCTGCCAGGTCAGATCGGCGTTGGGCGCGTACAACGTGCCCTCGACGCTGTCGCCACCCGTGACGGTGACCGTCGTGGCGTCCGGGAAGTTCCAGAGGATGTACGGCGCGTTGGTGCCGGAGATGCCGGCCTGGTTCGGCCAGGTGCCGGTGTACGAGCCGCCGGTGATGTTCACGAGCAGCGGGGTCCCGGGAGCAGGGGGCTGTCCGGTGAACGTGAACTGCCCCAGTGTGGCGAGTTCCTCGGTCGTCAGGTTGAGCACGTTCGTCTGGCCGGCCGTCAGCGTGAGATAGACGTTGCTGCCCGCCGGGATCGGATCGTCGAGAGGGTCCCCGTTCGCGTTGCGCGGGACGACCGTCTGAGCGCAGGCCGCCATCTCGCTGGTCAGATCGCGGTACTGGCTGAAGGCACCGGGGATGTCGATCAGGTCGCCGACCGGTTCACCGATCGAGTCCGGCGACTGGCCGACCGTGCCCTCGATCCGCGGGCTGGAGTCGATGCCCGCGCCGGGTTCCACGATCTGGTAGTCGTTCGGGTTCTTGTTGAAGGCGTCGAACGTGGCGGCGCCGGCGATCTTGGTGGTGTAGCCGTTGAGCACCTTGAGCACGGACTGGTTCGCCGGCCAGACGACGCCACCGCCGACGTACAGCCCGATCGGGGCTGGGTCGCCGGGCGCGGTCGGCGTGGTGAAGGTCCCGCCAGGGTTCGCCGTGACGTTGTAGCTCGTAGTGAACGTCAGGTCCCCGCCGGCCGCGATGGTGCCCTCGGACTCGTCCGCCCCGAGTGCCACATCACCTTCGATGAATACGGTGAAGCTCGAGTTGGCCGGGTCGCCGTTGTCGATCCGCACGGGGTTGATCGCACCGAGCGCGGCCGCGGGACTCGCGAGCAGCACGGACGCCAGCACGGCGACACACAGGCATACCGCACCCACCAGTGCGGCCCGGACTCGGGCGATGGCAGTGCGCGGCACAGACACACGCTAATTCTGTCCACAGGTCGCAGTCGAGTCGCCCCGGCACTCGATGTCTGGCGCGAGGTCTGCACCGCCTACTGCGCCGCTCGGCGAGAATCGGGATCTCTGCCGCGGGCTGGTAGCCTTCGACGCGGTCAAACCAACCTTTAAGACCTGTCCTGTGAGGCAGGAAAGGACGGTCATGCTCGCTGACGCTCACGCGCCCGACAGCTCCTCCGCACCGGCGATCCTCGTTCTCGAGGACGGTCGAACCTTCCACGGACGATCCTTCGGGGCGGTGGGCGAGACGTTCGGCGAGGCGGTCTTCGCGACCGGCATGTCCGGCTACCAGGAGACCCTCACCGATCCCAGCTACGCCCGGCAGGTCGTCGTCGCCACCGCGCCACACATCGGCAACACCGGGTGGAACGACTCCGACGACGAGTCGGGCCGGATCTGGGTGGCCGGGTACGTCGTCCGCGACGCCGCACGGATCTCGTCCAGCTGGCGGGCGCAACGCAGCCTGGCCGACGAGCTCGCCGAGCAGGGCATCGTCGGGATGCGCGACGTCGACACCCGTGCGCTCACCCGGCACCTGCGCGAGCGCGGGGCCATGCGGGTCGGCGTGTCCAGCGTCGAGACCGATCCGGAGCGGCTGCTGGCCAGGGTCCTCGACCAGCCGTCCATGCACGGCGCTCACCTGGCCGACGAGGTCAGCACCGACGAGGCCTACGTCGTCCCCGCCCACGGGGACAAGGCCTTCACGGTGGTCGCCCTGGATCTCGGCATCAAGACCATGACGCCGTATCGGATGGCCGAGCGAGGGATCGAGGTGCACGTCCTGCCCGCCAGCGCCGGCTTCGCCCAGATCGCCGAGCACGAGCCCGACGGCGTGTTCTTCTCCAACGGACCCGGCGACCCGGAGGCTGCCGACGCGGCCGTCGAGGTGCTGCGCGAGGCGCTCGCGGCGCAACTGCCGTACTTCGGCATCTGCTTTGGCAACCAGCTGTTCGGGCGGGCGCTCGGGTTTCCGACGTTCAAGCTCGGCTACGGCCACCGCGGCATCAACCAGCCCGTGATGGACTTGACCACCCGGAAGGTCGAGATCACCGCACACAACCACGGGTTTGCCGTCGACGCCCCGCTGGATCAGCCGACGACCACTCCGTACGGCGTCGCGACCGTCAGCCACGTCTGCCTCAACGACTCCGTGGTCGAAGGCCTCGAGCTGCGTGATGCCGACGGAGAGCTGCTCAGCTTCTCGGTCCAGTACCACCCGGAGGCCGCCGCAGGCCCGCACGACGCGAGCTACCTGTTCGACCGGTTCATCGACCTGATGACCGCCCGAGCGCGCCCTGAGTCTCCCACCACGCGCACTGAGCCGGTCGAAGGGCGATCGGACGGGCCTTCGACAGGCTCAGGCCGCACAGCCGGGCAGGGAGCCTGATGCCCCGCCGTACCGACATCGAGTCGATCCTGGTGATCGGCTCCGGCCCGATCGTGATCGGCCAGGCATGCGAGTTCGACTACTCCGGCACGCAGGCCTGCCGGGTGCTGCGGGCCGAGGGATTCCGGGTCATCCTGGTGAACTCGAACCCGGCCACGATCATGACCGATCCGGAGTTCGCCGACGCGACGTACATCGAGCCCATCACCCCCGAGTTCGTCGAGCAGGTCATCGCCAAGGAGCGGCCCGACGCCCTGCTGGCCACCCTCGGGGGCCAGACCGCGCTGAACGCCGCGGTCGCGCTGCACGAGGCCGGCATCCTGGAGAAGTACGGCGTCGAGCTGATCGGTGCCTCGATCGAGGCGATCCAGCGTGGCGAGAACCGCGAGCAGTTCAAGGCGATCGTGCAGAATCTCGAGCTGCCACCGGATCTGCTGGACACCCACTCCGAGACTCCGGATGTCGGCGTGGCCCGCAGCGTGATCTGCCACACGATGGCCGACGTGCTGGCGGCCGCTGACGAGCTCGGCTATCCGCTGGTGGTCCGCCCGAGCTTCACCATGGGCGGGGTCGGCTCGGGCTTCGCCCATACCGAGGACGATCTTCGCCGGATCGCCGGCGCCGGGCTCGCGGCGAGCCCGACGACGGAGGTGCTGATCGAGGAGTCGATCCTCGGCTGGAAGGAGTACGAGCTCGAGGTCATGCGCGACCGCGCCGACAACGTGGTGATCGTCTGCTCGATCGAGAACCTCGATCCGATGGGCGTGCACACCGGCGACTCGATCACCGTGGCGCCGGCGATGACGCTGACCGACCGCGAGTACCAGCGGATGCGCGACGTGGCGATCGCCATCATCCGGGCGGTCGGGGTGGACACCGGTGGCTGCAACATCCAGTTCGCGATCGACCCTGCGACGGGCCGGATGATCGTGATCGAGATGAACCCGCGCGTCTCCCGGTCCAGTGCCCTGGCCTCCAAGGCCACCGGCTTCCCGATCGCGAAGATCGCCGCCAAGGTCGCCATCGGCTACACCCTGGACGAGATCCCGAACGACATCACCTCCCACGGGGGGAAGCCCCCCGTGTTCCCCCCGCTGGGGGAGGGCCCCCAGACCCCCCGGCGCGCGGGCGTGTGGACACCAGCGGCCTTCGAGCCCGACCCTGGACTACGTGGTGGTGAAGGTGCCGCGGTTCGCGTTCGAGAAGTTCCCCGGGGCCGAGGACACGCTCACCACGCACATGAAGAGCGTCGGGGAGGCGATGGCGATCGGCCGCAACTTCACCGAGGCACTGGGCAAGGCCCTGCGCAGCCTGGAGGACCCCAAAGCTCCGTTCGTGCTTGCCGGTGAAATCACTGAATCGGTGGATTTCCTGCTGCAGAAGGCATCCCGCCCGCACGACGGACGTCTCGCGATCGTGATGCAGGCGCTACGTGCCGGCGCCACCCCGGAGCAGGTGTTCGAGGCGACCAAGATCGATCCGTGGTTCGTCGACCAGCTGGTCTTGATCAACGAGATCGCCGACGAGGTCCGCAGCGCTCCGGAGCTCACCGCCGACGTGCTCCGGCTGGCCAAGCGGCACGGCCTGTCCGACGCCCAGATCGCCTCGCTGCGGAACCTGTCCGAGGACGTCGTCCGCGGTGTGCGCTGGGCGCTCGGGGTCCGGCCGGTCTACAAGACGGTGGACACCTGCGCCGCTGAGTTCGAAGCGTTGACGCCGTACCACTACAGCTCCTACGATCTCGAGACCGAGGTCACGCCGCGGACCAAGCCGGCCGTGTTGATCTTGGGTAGCGGACCGAACCGGATCGGCCAGGGGATCGAGTTCGACTACTCGTGCGTGCATGCGGCGATGACCCTGTCGGAGGCCGGCTACGAGACGATCATGATCAACTGTAATCCGGAGACGGTCTCGACCGACTACGACACGGCCGACAGGCTGTACTTCGAGCCGCTCACCTGCGAGGACGTGCTCGAGGTCTACCACGCCGAGCTTGCTGCCGGTCCGGTCGCCGGCGTCATCGTCCAGCTCGGCGGTCAGACCCCGCTCCGGCTCGCCCAGCAGCTGAAGGACGCCGGGATGCCGATCGTCGGCACCAGCCCCGAGGCCATCCATCTGGCAGAGGAGCGCGGCGCGTTCGGCCGGGTGCTCGCCGAGGCGGACCTGCCGGCGCCGCGGCACGGCATGGCCAGCTCGTTCAGTCAGGCCAAGGAGATCGCCGACGAGATCGGCTATCCGGTTCTGGTCCGGCCGAGCTACGTGCTCGGCGGCCGCGGGATGGAGATCGTCTACGACGAACCAACCCTCAGCGCCTACATCGAGCGGGCCACCGACGTCACTCCCGAGCACCCGGTGCTGGTCGATGAGTTCCTCGACGACGCGGTGGAGATCGACGTCGACGCCTTGTACGACGGCACGGATCTCTACCTGGGTGGGGTGATGGAGCACATCGAGGAGGCCGGCATCCACTCCGGCGACTCCGCGTGCGCGCTGCCGCCGATCACGCTCGGCGCGGAGGTCGTCGAGCGGATCCGGCACTCCACCGCGGCGATCGCGGCCGGTGTCGGGGTGCGTGGCCTGATCAACATCCAGTACGCCCTCGCCGGCGACACCTTGTACGTCCTCGAGGCCAACCCGCGCGCGTCGCGTACGGTGCCGTTCGTCTCGAAGGCGACTGCTACTCCGCTGGCCAAGGCGGCTGCGCGGATCATGCTCGGCGCGACCATCGTCGAGCTCCGCCGCGACGGCCTGCTGCGCGCGATCGGTGACGGTTCGGACGAGCATCCCGGTCCGATCGCGGTGAAGGAGGCCGTGATGCCGTTCAACCGCTTCCGTACGGTGGAAGGGATCTCGGTCGACACCATCCTCGGGCCGGAGATGAAATCCACCGGCGAGGTGATGGGCCTGGACTACACGTTCGGGGCGGCGTTCGCCAAGAGTCAGGTGGCCGGGTTCGGACCGCTGCCGTCCAAGGGCACGGTGTTCATCTCAGTGGCCAACCGGGACAAGCGGTTCGTGATCTTCCCGGTCAAGCGGCTCGCCGACCTGGGCTTCGAGATCCTGGCCACCGACGGGACGGCCTCGATGCTGCGCCGGCACGGCGTGCTGGTCACCAGTGTTCGCAAGTTCAGCCATGGCCCGGGTCCGAACGGGGAGAAGACGATCGTCCAGGCCATCCTCGACGGCGAGGTCGACCTGATCTTCAACACTCCGCACGGTCTGAGCCCGCACGGCCGTCCCCGCTTCGACGGCTACGAGATCCGCACCGCCGCCGTGATGCGCAACGTGCCGTGCGTGACGACGGTGCAGGGTCTGGCCGCCGCCGTCCAGGGCATCGAGTCGATCATGGCCGGCAGCGTCGGCGTCCGCTCGCTGCAGTCGTGGTCGAGCGAGCTCTCCGCCGAGTTGTCAGCGTCACAGTCGGCTGGCGCCGCTTCTGACGCTGACAACTCCGGGGGATGATGTACGAACGGCTGCTCCGGCCGGTCCTGTTCCGCTACGGCGGCGGTGACCCCGAGAAGGTCCACGAACAGACTCTCGCCTCGCTGAGCCGACTCGGCCGGGTTCGGCCGCTTCGACGGCTGGGGACCAGCTGGTGGGGGCGGCACCGGACACCCGTCGAGCTGGCCGGCGTCCGGTTCCCGGGACGGGTCGGTCTCGCCGCGGGGATGGACAAGAACGGGCTCGCGGCGTCGGCCTGGGCCGGGCTGGGTCTCGGCTTCGCCGAGCTCGGCACGGTCACCGCGCAGGGCCAGCCCGGCAGCCAGCGCCCGCGGCTGTTCCGGCTGCCCCAGAGCCGGGCGCTGATCAACCGGATGGGCTTCAACAACGACGGCGCCACCGCGCTCGCGCAGCGGCTGGACGCGGTCGGCGTCCGGCGCGGCAACGGCGCTGTCGGCATCCCGCTCGGCATCTCGATCGGCAAGACCAAGGTCACCCCGGTGGAGGAGGCGACCGACGACTACCTGGCGAGCTTCGCCGCGCTCTCGCCGTACGCCGACTACATCGCCGTCAACGTGTCGAGTCCGAACACCCCGGGCCTGCGGCGGTTGCAGGACGCCGACTTCCTCCGCGAGCTCGCCGGCAGTCTCGTCCAGGCCGCTCGTACCGAGCGACCGGACGGCCCGGTGCCCATCTTCGTCAAGCTCGCTCCCGATCTCGGCGAGAGCGCGCTCGAGGAGGCCTTGGACGTCTGCCGGATCACCGGGGTCAGCGGCCTGATCGCGACAAACACCACGCTGCGCCGCGGCGGCGTCGCGTTCGCCGAGTCCGGCCTGGCGAAGGAGTCCGGTGGGCTCTCCGGTGCGCCGCTGACCGCCCGCGCCCGCCAGGTGGTCCGATTCCTGCGCGAACGGTCCGACCTGCCGCTGATCGGCGTCGGCGGCGTGATGTCGGCCGATGACGGCGCCCGGATGCTCGATGCCGGCGCCGACCTGTTGCAGGTCTACACCGGCTTCGTCTACGGCGGCCCCGACTTCGTCGCCGCCCTCAACCGGCTCGATCGCAGCTCCCGATCCACATCCGTACTCCCGGAGGACCGATGACTGTCACCAGCTATCCCCGACGACTCCTGCAGCGCACCGCCGAGCGCGGTCGGCTGTGTGTCGGGATCGACCCGCATCCCGGCCTGCTCCGCGGCTGGGGACTGTCCACCGATGCGAACGGACTGGAACGCTTCGCCCGGACGCTCGTGGCGGCCGTCGGCTCACAAGTCGCGGTGTTCAAGCCGCAGTCGGCCTTCTTCGAGACGTACGGCTCGGCCGGGATCGCCGTCTTGGAGCGCGTCCTGGCCGATCTGCGCGACGTCGGGGCGCTGTCGCTGCTCGACGTCAAACGCGGCGACATCGGCTCGACGATGGACGCGTACGCCGCCGCGTATCTCAGCGACGGTGCTCCGCTCGCCGCCGACGCGATCACCGTGAGCCCGTATCTCGGCTTCGGGTCGCTGGACGGTGCCATCGAGCTCGCGGCGAGCACCGGCCGAGGCGTGTACGTCCTCGCGCTGACCAGCAACCCGGAGGGGCGTGAGGTGCAGCACGCCCGGACCGCCGGCGGTCGGATGGTCGGTCAGACCATCCTGGACGAGGTGGCAGAACGCAACGCCGGCTCACTTGTCCAAGGTGGCGGCGCCGGAGCCGGGCTCGGCCACGTCGGTGTCGTGGTGGGCGGCACCATCGGCCGCACCGGAGCGGACTTCTCGCACGTCAACGGCTCCATCCTCGTGCCCGGGATCGGCGCCCAGGGTGCGACGGCGCAGGATCTGGACGACGTGTTCGGCGTCGCGAAGGAGCTCGTCCTGCCGTCGTCGAGTCGGGAGATCCTGCGTGCCGGGCCGGATCCCGACGCGCTGCGTCGCGCGGTCGACGAGGCACAAGCCGCGGTCAGCGGCGTCATAGCCGTGGGGTAAGTTCTCGTCACAGCCGAACTTCCTGCCCGCAGATGAGGATCGACCGGTGACCATTCCCCCGTTGAGCAACGAGCAACGCCTCGAGGCGCGACACGCGGCCACCGAGGCCAGGCGCCGGCGCGCCAAGGTGAAACAGGATCTGCGCACCGGCGAGCTCAGCCTGGCGGACGTGCTGGACCTCGCGGAGTCCGACGATGTGGTTGCTCACACGAAGGTCGTGGACACGCTGAAGGCTCTGCCCCGGGTCGGGGCGGTCCGGGCGGAGAAGATCATGAGCCGGCTCGACATCGCCCCCAACCGGAGGCTGCGGGGACTGGGCAAGCACCAGGTCGCTGCGCTGATCGAGGAGTTCGGGCGGCGCCCGGCGCCGCGGTCGGCCGAGTGAGCTCGGACGCCCAATCCGGTTCGATGGGTCAGTCCGGTTCGAATCAGTCCGGTTCGAATCAGTCCGGTTCGATTGGGTCCGGTTCGGTTGGGTCGGCCCGACTCACCGTCGTCTCGGGCCCGACGGCGGTCGGCAAGGGCACCGTGGTGGCGCGACTCGCCGAGGAGCACCCGGAGCTGTTCGTCTCGGTCTCGGCCACGACCCGTCCGCCCCGGCCCGGCGAGCAGGATGGCGTGCACTACTGGTTCGTCTCCGAGGACGAGTTCGACGCGATGATCGCTCGCGGTGATCTATTGGAGTGGGCCACGGTGCATGGCAGGCACCGTTACGGGACGCCCCGCGGGCCGCTGCTGGCCGCACTCGCGGAGGGGCGACAGGCGTTGCTGGAGATCGACCTGCAGGGTGCTCGTCAGGTGAAGGCGAACCTGCCCAGCGCGCGATTCGTGTTCCTGCTCCCACCGAGCTGGGACGAGCTGGTCCGTCGGCTGGTGGGCCGCGGCACCGAGACGCACCAGCAGCGAGAACGACGGCTTGCCTCTGCGCGGGAGGAGCTGGCCGCCGTTTCGGAGTTCGACCACGCGGTGGTGAACCGTGAAATAGGCCAAGCTGTGGATGAGTTGGTAGCCTTGGTGGGTCTGTAGTCCTACAGGCCTGATCCTGCGTGCCACGAAACCCGCTTCCTGGGGCCGACGGCCTCGTACGGGCTCGGCTCGCTGTCACCAACCCAGAAGGTTCACTGTGTCCGGAAACCCCGTGGTCGCCGAGGGCATCACCAACCCGCCCATCGACGAGCTGCTGACCCGATCCGACTCCAAGTACAAGCTGGTGCTGTTCGCCGCCAAGCGCGCCCGCCAGATCAACGCCTACTACTCCCAGCTCGGCGAGGGCCTGCTCGACAACGTCGGCCCGCTCGTCGAGACCGGTGTCCAGGAGAAGCCGCTGTCGATCGCCCTGCGCGAGGTCAACTCCGGGCTGCTCAGTTGCACCGATATCGATGCCGATGGCGAGGACATCGTGGCCGAGACCGACCCGGCCGCCGATTTCGACAGCCCGGCCTGATCCCCGGAGCACAGCTTTGACCCGCGGAGCACAGGTTTGACCCGCGTCGTCCTCGGCGTGGCCGGTGGGATCGCGGCGTACAAGGCGTGCGAGCTGCTCCGCCGGCTGCTCGCCGACTCGCACGAGGTGACGGTCATCCCGACCGAGGCGGCGCTGAGCTTCATCGGCGTCGCCACCTGGGAGGCGCTGTCCGGTCGCCCGGTGCACACCGGGGTGTTCGACGACGCGTACGAGGTTCCGCACGTCGCGATCGGCCGTTCCGCCGAGCTGGTGATGGTTGCCCCGGCGACCGCAGACCTGCTGGCCCGCGCAGCCACCGGCCGCGCGGACGATCTGCTGACGAACGTGTTGCTGACCGCCACCTGTCCGATCGTCTACGCGCCGGCTATGCACACCGAGATGTGGCTGAACCCCGCGACCCAGGCCAACGTCGCCACGCTGCGCTCCCGCGGTGCGGTCGTGATCGATCCGGCGTCGGGGCGGTTGACCGGCGCCGACTCCGGACCGGGCCGACTGCCGGAGGCGATCGAGCTGCACGCGGTCGCCGCCAGTGTGCTGGCCGATCCCGAGATCGCTCGCCGGGCCGCCGCTCGGGACCTGGCCGGCCTGCGAGTCGCGGTCAGCGCCGGTGGCACCCGGGAGCACCTCGACCCGGTGCGCTTCCTCGGCAACTCCTCCTCGGGTCTGATGGGCTGGGCGTTGGCCCGGGCCGCGGCGCTGCGCGGTGCGCAGGTCCGCCTCGTGGCGGCCAACGTGGGTCTGCCCGCGCCCGCTGACCTCGAGCTGGTGCCGGTCACCTCGACTGCCGAGCTGGCCGCCGCCATGACGGATGCGGCCGCGGAAGCGGACATCGTCGTGATGGCCGCTGCTCCGGCGGACTACACGCCGGCCACGGCCAGCGACACGAAGCTGAAGAAGACCGGTGACCAGGGGCTCCGCCTCGACCTGGTCCAGACGACCGACGTCCTCGCCTCACTGGTCAGCGCGCGGACCGATCCGCGACAGGTGCTGGTCGGGTTCGCCGCCGAGACACCGACCGCCGAGCACAGCCTGCTGGAGCTCGGTCGGGCCAAACTGGCGCGCAAGGGCTGCGATCTCCTGGTGCTGAACGAGGTGGGTCGCGACAAGGTGTTCGGCCGACCCGACAGCGAGATCGTGGTGATCTCCGTGGACCGTGCCGAACCGCCGATGGCAGGCTCGAAGGATCAGCTCGCCCATCGGATCTGGGATTCAGCCTTGGACGTCCGGGTCGCTCAGTAGAGTGTCCGACTGCGCCAGCGTAGGGAGAATGTGATGACGGGCAGGCTTTTCACCTCCGAATCGGTGACCGAAGGTCACCCCGACAAGATCGCCGACCAGATCAGCGACTCCATTCTGGACGACATCTTGTCCACCGATCCCGACAGCCGGGTCGCGGTCGAGACACTGGTCACCACCGGTCTGGTCACGATCGCCGGTGAGGTCACCACCGACGCCTATTCCGAGATCCCGGGAATCGTACGGGAGCGGATCATCGCGATCGGTTACGACTCCTCCACCAAGGGCTTCGACGGCCGTTCCTGCGGAGTGCAGGTCGCCATCGGTCAGCAGTCCAAGGACATCGCTCAGGGCGTGGATCACGCGTTCGAGGAGCGCAGCGGCGAGGCCCACGACGCGCTGGACGCCCAAGGCGCCGGGGACCAGGGGCTGATGTTCGGCTACGCCTGCACCGAGACGCCGACTCTGATGCCGTTGCCGATCGACCTGGCGCACCGGCTGGCCGAGCAGCTCGCCGCCGTGCGCAAGGACCACACCATGCCCTACCTGCGCCCGGACGGAAAGACGCAGGTCACGGTGGAGTACGAGGGCGATCGGCCGGTCCGGCTGGACACCGTGGTGGTCTCCAGCCAGCACGCCGCCGACATCGACCTCGATGCGCTGCTCGCGCCGGACGTACGCAAGCACGTCGTGGACGCCGTCGTGGGCCGCTACGACATCGATGCGTCCGACTATCGGCTGCTGGTCAACCCGACCGGACGCTTCGAGATCGGCGGCCCGATGGGCGACGCCGGCCTGACCGGCCGCAAGATCATCGTGGACACGTACGGCGGGATGGCCAGGCACGGCGGGGGCGCGTTCTCCGGCAAGGATCCATCGAAGGTCGACCGCTCAGCGTCATACGCGATGCGCTGGGTCGCCAAGAACGTCGTCGCCGCCGGTCTGGCCGGGCGATGCGAGGTCCAGGTCGCGTACGCGATCGGTAAGGCACACCCGGTGGGCTTCTATGTCGAGACGTTCGGCACCGAGATCGTTCCGGTGGAGCAGATCCAGCAGGCCGTGCTGGCCGTCTTCGACCTCAGGCCGGCCGCGATCATCCGCGATCTCGATCTCAAGCGCCCGATCTACGCGAAGACCGCGGCGTACGGGCACTTCGGGCGTGAGCTGCCCGAGTTCACCTGGGAGCGCTCCGACCGCGCCGACCAGCTGGCCAACGCCGTCCGTGGCTGAGCGCCATCCAGGCGACCTCGCCTCGCATCAGGGTGGTTCGTCGGGTCGGCTGTCGTAGTGGTGTCCGGTCGGGGTGGTGGTGCGGATGGTGTGGTTGTCGGGGTCGATGAGTTTGACGGTCCAGCCGGGCATTTCGCGGACGTAGTTGCCGCGTTCGCAGACCCCGCGACCGTTCGTCACGGTGGTGGGTGCGGTGAAGAGGCGTCGCCAGAAACCGTCGGCGCGGGTGTCGGTGAGGATGTCGTGCACGATCCGGGCCGGCACCGGACCGTGGTCGCCGACCTCACCCGGTGTCGGGTCGTCGGGGTCGAGCAGCGCCGCCAGCGGCATCACGATCTGGACCTCGACCGGAACATCGGCCGCCGAGCTCTGCCCGGTGACGCGTTCGACGAGGGTGTCGGACATGATCTGCCCCCGACCCCGTGCATCCCCGGCTGCGTGGAGCCGGGTCGCTTCCCGGTCGAGCGCGGCCAGACACGCCACCCCCTGCTCGACCGGCAACAACCCGGACAGGATGCTCATCGTGTCCGGCGCCGGCCGCAACGTGACCCGCCGATCCGACCGGGCCTGTCGGCACCGTTCCACCGCAGCCTCCGGATCCGCGGCGTAGCCGAGCCGTCGCGCCGCGGCGGCGGCCGCCTTCGGCGACTTGTCACCCAACCGCGCCTGGGCGAGGTCTGCGTCCACTTGGCCTCGGGTGGCCCGGGCCAGGTGCGAGACCTCACCGGCGATCAGCCGGGCGGTCCAACCACTGATCTCACCGGCGGTCAACAAGCCGAGGGTGGTCGGCATGTCCAGGCAAAGGTCCCGGGCGACGTGGAGCCGGCGGGACCCTTCGGTCGGCGAGACTTTGCAGGCCAAGGCGATCTGGTCCGCGATCCCCCGACCGATCCGGCGCGGATCCACGACCAATCTCTGCTGCTCGGCGACCTGCGACCGGGCGAACCCGACCATCTCGACCGCCTGCAACGCCTCCAACCCGGCCTTCAACCGCTCCACCACCGCGATCCGATCGATCCGGATCCCGTCCTCGACGAAATCAGGGGACTCGACCATGTTGCCGATCCAGGCCAGCACATCGGCCAACCCGGCCGTCACCGGATCCGGCACGGCCGCTCCGGACGGCTCGTCGGCAAACGCTGCGGTCATACCAGAAACGCTAGACCGAACCACTGACAAAAATCGTACGCCAGTTCGAAGAACCGAAAACTCCGAACGGTGAGTTAGTTCTGGTGGGCAGGACCGCGCACTGCCGCTTCGTGCGCCCGCGAGCTTCGGATCAGCCGCCGGAGCGATCGGGCCAGCACCGATCCGAACAGCAGACCGAGCGCAATCGCACCGATCAGCTCCACCACGACGAAGCCGGAACCGCCGCGATCCAGCGCCAGCTCGGTCACCGACAACAGCCCGAGGCTGCCGGGCACCAGCATCCAGAAGGCTGGCAGGAACACGACCAGTCGAGGAAGCTGCGGACGGACCAGCTCGACGATGGACGCCCCGAGGCTGGCCGCGACCGCTCCGAGGAATCCGCCGAGCGGGGCGCCGTACAGCTGCTGTCCCAGCGCCTGGGCGCCGAACGCCACCACGAGCACGAAGCCGACCCACGGCATCAGTGCGAGGCGCACGCTCTCCATCAGG
The DNA here is from genome assembly GCA_963797165.1 of uncultured Actinomycetota bacterium. Taxonomy (GTDB): domain Bacteria; phylum Actinomycetota; class Actinomycetes; order Propionibacteriales; family Propionibacteriaceae; genus Microlunatus. The sequence goes on along the minus strand of CAWCOM010000001.1, from coordinate 1,155,585 downwards.
CACAGTCCGACGCTGATCAACAGCAGACCGAGTGGCAGGGCCCACCATCCAAGATCGTCGACCCTGATGTTGCTGAGCGCCTCCGGCGGAACTCGCAAGAGGGCGGCGGCGGCCAGGATCCCGAGCACGAACAGCAGCAGCTGAACCGTCCCGTAGCCGACCCGCGACACTCCAGCCACCATGGCGCCGGCAGCGATCTCGGAAAGGCCGGTGACCAGCAGCGCACCAGGTAGCAAGATCGCGAGCGGGGGCAGCAGCGTACGCAGCGCGCCGTCCACCAGTCCGGCCGACGCAGCGGCGAACACCACGGCCGCGACCACGAACGCCGCAACGCTGGGCAACAGGCTCGCCAGCGCGCCGACCCGCGCGCTGAGCCGGGCCAGCCCGAGGACGAGCACCGAGGCGACTGCGGTGAGCGCCACGTTGGCCGCCCCGGGCTGCAGGATCAGCCCGATCCCCACCGACGCCAGGATCCAGGCGAGCGCGGACAACCATTGTGGATAGCGCTCGGGCCGCCCTCGCAAGCCGGAGAGTCGGTCCAGCGCCTGGACCCCGTCGATCTGTCCCACCAGCAGCTGCCGACGGATCAGCCGGACTTCGGCGGACTGGTCGAGTCGGAGCGGACCGTCGACGGCCTCGACGGTGGCCGGTTCGCCCCTGCCGAGGGCGAGCGTGACGCTGGTCGGACCGGCCGCAACCTGGACATCGGGATGACCGAACAGCCGACCGACCTCGGCGAGGTCCTCGTCGATCTCGTGCACCGGCTGCCCGGTCGCCACCATGGCGACCGCCAGGTAGGTGAGCAGCTGGCGATCAGGTCGCCGGCCTGCGGGGTCTGCTGGGCCGGTGGGATCTGCAGGATCGGCGTCCGTCACGGCGTCACTGTGTCAGAAACCCGTTCACCCATCAGTTCAGCTCCCGGCGGAGAACCGCTCCATCCCGATCAGCGGACGGATCCCGCGCTCGATGGCGCCCTGGCCGAACGCGCGCTGAACGATCCCGGTACCCGACCGGCTTCGATCGAGCACATTGCCGAGTGCGCCCATGATCATCGCCTGGTCCAGCGACAGATAGCGCTCGGCGACCCGGCCCGAGCCGACGGCGACGGCGTCGAAGAAGCCGCCGGCGGAGTAGCCGTCGAACTCGTGCCTGAGCTTGCGGAGATTCTGGTACGCGCCGCGCGGGTCGTGCATCATCGCCAAGAACGCGCCGTGCGGGGTGACCACGCCGTCGCCGTACGTCGGACTCGAGTTCTTCCCATTCCTGCAGCGCTCGAAGCCGCGGTCGACGTTCGTGGCCTCGACGTCGGAGAGATAGCCGTCGGGAGTCAGACCGACCGCGTCCACGCCGTACTCCCGGTAACCCGGATTCTTCGACGGGTCGCTGGATGCCGAGCTCTCGGGGCGACGACGGCGCTCCACAGGTAGCCGACGATGTTGGTCGGGGAGGTGTAGCCGCTGCGATGAGGCGAGCCGAGCGGGCCGTCGATGTTGGCACGCGCCCCGCCCAGTTCGCTGGACGATCAGTCAAGTTTTCGCGAGAAGTACGAGTTCCGGGTGAAGATTTGACACAGGGTGGACGACGGGTCGCAGGACCACGCCGTTCTCGTCCCAGCAGCCGGAGATAGGGTCGGGGCGTGTCCGAGCCCGAACGCAACCGGATCATCCTCGACTGCGACCCGGGACACGACGACGCCATCGCCATGCTTCTGGCGCATGGCAGTCCGTCGATCGAGCTGGTGGCCATCACCACCGTCGCCGGCAACCAGACGCTCGAGAAGGTCACCCGGAACGCACGGGCCGTCGCCACTCTGGCCGGCATCGAAGGTGTGCCGATCGCGGCCGGGTCCGACCGGCCGCTGGTCCGAGCGCCGAAGCACGGCGGCGACATCCACGGCGAGTCGGGACTGGACGGGCCGGTGCTACCGGAACCGGCCGTGCCACTGGATCCGCGCCATGCCGTGGACCTGATCGTCGAGACGGTGATGGCGGCGCCGCCGCGCACCATCACCCTCGTCCCGGTCGGGCCGCTGACGAACATCGCCCTGGCGGTCCGGCGTGAACCTCGGCTGGCCGAACGAGTTCGGGGTGTCGTCCTGATGGGCGGCGCCTATCGACGCGGAAACCACGGCGTGGTCACCGAGTTCAACGTCGGCGTCGACCCGGAGGCGGCGCACATCGTGTTCAACGAGCGCTGGCCGCTCACGATGGTCGGGCTCGAGGTGACGCACCTCGCCCTGGCCACCGTCGACGTACGCGATCGGATCGCCGCGATGGGGACGGCAGCGGCGCGGCTGGTGCTGGACCTGCTCGAGTTCTACGGCGGGACGTACCGGGAGCGGCAGGGGTTCGCCGATCCGCCGGTGCACGATCCATGCGCGGTGGCGTACGTGATCGACCCGTCCGTGCTGACCGTTCGGCCGACCGTCGTCGACGTCGAGCTGTCGGGCCTGTTGACGGCCGGCATGACGGTCGCCGACTTCCGGCACGAGGCTCCGGCCGGCTGTACGACGAATGTGGCCGTGGATCTCGACCGAGCTCGGTTCTGGGACCTGGTGGTGGACGCCCTGGAGCGGATCGGCTGATGTGTTGCGCCTGTGAGGTGCCCACCTGCCGAAAGGCATGACCACCAAGAAGGAGGAGCTGATCATGGTGAAGCAGTCCGGCCGGGTGGCCGTGGTGGGCTCGCTGAACGCTGACCTGACCGTACGGGTGGAGCGGTTTCCCGAGCCCGGTGAGACCCTGACCGGCTCCGAGCTGGTCATCGCACCTGGTGGCAAGGGTTCGAACCAGGCGGCGGCCGCGGCGGTGCTGGGATCGTCCGTACGCCTGGTCGGTGCGATCGGTGACGACGATCACGGCAGCTTCTTGCTGGCCGAGGCCCGCCGTGCCGGGGTTGACGTCGAGGGCGTACGTCGGCTGTCTGATGACGCCACCGGGACAGCCATGATCGTGGTCGATCGGGCGGGGGAGAACACGATCATCGTCTCGCCGGGAGCGAACGGCTCCTTGTCGCCGGAGTTGATCTCCCTCGAGGCCCTGGGCGATTCGTCGGTGCTCTGCCTCTGCCTGGAGATCTCACTCGACACCGTGGCGGCCGCCGCTCGACTCGGCCGCTCGGCCGGGGCGATCGTGCTGTTGAACCTGTCGCCGTACGCCTCGGTCGACGCCGAGCTGCTCGCGCTGGCGGACGTCCTGCTCGTCAACCGCAGCGAGGCTGCGCTGCTGCTCGGTATCGACACGCTGCCGGACGACATCTCCGACTGGCCGGACCTTCCGGTGGCCCGAACCGTCGTCACCCTCGGTGGCGACGGCGCGGTCGTGGTCGATCGCAGCGAGCCCGAGTTCGAGCGACTGGTCCCGATCCCGCCGACCCGCGTCGATGTGGTCGACACCACGGGCAGCGGGGATGCCTTCACCGGCGGGCTGGCCCATCGGCTTGCGGCAGGAGACTCGTTGGTCGATGCCGCGCGGTTCGCGGCTCGAGCGGGTGCTCTGGCCGCGACCCTCTCGGGCGCCCAGTCCAGCTACGTCGCACTCCGCGACCTCTCCTCGCCGCCCCACGTCCTGACTCGCGACTCCTCGACGCCCTCGTCCTAGCGCCCGGGCTGCTGGCTCCGGCTGCATGGCACCCGGGTGCTGCCCGGCTGCTGGCGCCCGGGTCTGTTGCCTCGCTCCGTCGTCCCTGGGCCATCGCTCCGTCTCGCTCCCGAGTCTGGTTGCCATCGCTCCGTCTCGCTCCCAAGTCTGGTTGCCATCGCTCGGTCTCGCTCCCGGACCCATATCCCCGCCCGGTCAGGCAAATGATGCGGTCCTGGCCCGATTCGGCTCGCATTTGCCTGACCGGGCGGGCGAATGGAGTCCACCCCCGAAGCGCCGGTCGCATTTGCCTGACCGGGCGGGCGAATGGAGTCCACCCCCGATCCGAGCTCCATTCGCCTGACCGGGCGGGGATCTGGGGTGGTTTGGCCCGATCCGAGCCGCATTCGCCTGACCGGGCGGGCGAATGAATGGGGAGGGGGGCGGAAAGCGGCGAAGCGGGGCGCGAGCCGGAGAACGCTGTCGGCGGCACTGCCTAGGATCCGGGTGTGCCCGAGCCCGAGACCGCAGTGCGCCCAGTGCCCCCGGCGCTGCCGGTCGCCCGGGTCGCGCTCGACATCTCGCTGGCGCACCTGGACCGCCCGTTCGACTACGCGGTGACGACTGAGCAGGATCTGCTCGCGGTGCCGGGCGCCAGGGTGCGGGCCCGGTTCGCCGGTCGGCTGCGTGACGGGTTCGTGCTGGAACGGGTGGCCGCGAGCGAGCACGACGGTGCCCTGACCGCGCTGCACAAGGTGACCTCGCCCGAGCCGGTGCTCTCCCCGGAGGTCGCGGCCCTGATCCGAGCCGTCGCCGATCACTACGCCGGGACGTTCGCCGATGTGATGCGGCTCGCCGTCCCGCCACGGCATGCCGCGACCGAGCGGGCCGCCCGCTCCGAGCCGCCGCCGGCTCCCGAGAACCTGTCCCTCACCGCTCCGATCCAGGACTACCCGTTCGGGACCGGGTTCCTCGACGCCCTGCGCGGTGGCCTCGCGCCGAGGGCAGCCTGGCAGCCCGTCCCGTCTTCGGACCGGGTCGGCGACTGGGCGGCCGGTCTGGCCGGCGCGGCCCGGGCGTGCGTCGACGGCGGTCGCGGCGCCATCCTTGTCGTGCCGGACAACCGCGACCTCGACCGCCTCACCGATGAGTGCAAGGCCTGGTTGGGTCCGGGCCACTTCGCGGTGCTCACCGCCGAGGCCGGACCGTCCGCCCGCTATCGAGCATTTCTCGCGGCTCTTCGCGGGGACGTGCAGGTCGTGATCGGGACCCGCGCGGCCGCGTTCGCTCCGGTCGGCAAGCTCGGTCTGGTGGCCCTGTGGGACGACGGCGACGACCTGCTCGCCGAGCAGCGGGCGCCGTACCCCCATGCCCGCGACGTCTTGGCGCTGCGTGCTGCGCAAGCCGGCAGCGGCGTACTGTTCGCCGGCTACGGACGTACGGCGGAGGTCCAGCAGTGGGTGGCTCGCGGCTGGTTGCACGATCTGTCCGCGCCGCGTGCCGAGGTCAGACATCTGGCGCCGCTGGCCCGGGTGAGCGTCGACAGCGACCGATCCCTCGCCCGCGACCCGGCCGCCCGCCAGGCGCGGTTGCCGCACGAGGTGTTCGAGCTGATGCGCGCGGCGCTGCCACAGGGGCCGGTGCTCGTGCAGGTGCCGCGGGCCGGCTACCTCGTGGCGCTGGTCTGCCAGGACTGCCGCGAACCCGCTCGCTGCCGACACTGCGACGGGCCGCTGCATCGCCGATCGGGTGCGGACGGGGTGCTGAGCTGCTCGTGGTGTGCTCGACTGCAGGCGGAGTGGCAGTGCCCCATCTGTGACGGCCGGCGGGTCCGGGCACCGGTGATCGGAGCTACCCGGACGGCCGAGGAGCTCGGCCGCGCCTTCCCCCAGACAACGGTGCGCCGCTCGTCCGGCGGTCATATCCTCGACGAGGTGCCCGCGGGTTCGTCCATCGTCGTCGCCACCCCAGGCGCCGAGCCCGCAGCCGACGGCGGTTATGCGGCTGCAGTCCTCCTGGACACGCAGCTGCTACTGCTCCGCCAGGATTTGCGGGCCTCGGAAGAGGCGTTACGCCGCTGGCTGAACGCCGCCGCCCTGGTTCGGTCCGGAGCCGACGGCGGCTCGGTGCTGGCGGTGGGGGACTCATCCGGGCGGGCACTGCAGGCCCTGGTCAGGATCGACCCGGCAGGATTCGCGGCGCGTGAGCTCACAGATCGAACCGAGGCACACTTTCCGCCTGCGGCGACGCTGGTGAGCGTCGAGGGCCCGCCGACCGCCGTGCTGGAGATGCTCGAGCTGCTCGACCTCCCCGACGGGGCGGAGGCGCTCGGCCCGGTCGAGCTGGCTGCGGGTGCGACCGGTGAGCCCGTGCATCGGCTGCTGCTGCGTGCACCGAGCAGTCAGCGTTCGGCGCTGGTCCGAGCTGTCAAGGGAGCCCTCGGCGTTCGCAGCGCACGCAAGAGCGAGGGAGCCGTACGTATTCAGGTCGATCCGGTCACCATCGACTGAGCTCGCGCACGGGTGCCCCCATGCCGACCCGCCCCCGATGGCAACTCCGTCTGTACACTCCCACGGTGCGTATCGTCTTCGCCGGCACACCCGAGGTCTCCGTCCCCAGTCTGGAGGCCCTGCTGGCCTCCCGTCACGAGGTCGTCGGTGTCGTCACCCGGCCGGACGCGCCGAGCGGTCGCGGACGCACGCTCCGGCCGAGCCCCGTCGCACGGCATGCGGCTCAGCACGGGATCGAGGTGCTCAAGCCCGAGAAGGTCCGCGACGAGTCGTTTCTGTCGCGGCTCCGCGAGCTTGCCCCGGACTGCTGTCCGGTGGTCGCGTACGGTGCGCTGCTGCCCCAGGTGGCGCTGGACATCCCAGCTCGCGGCTGGATCAATCTGCACTTCTCGGTGCTGCCGCGATGGCGTGGTGCCGCACCGGTCCAGCACGCCGTCCTGGCCGGCGACGCGATCACCGGAGCCACGACATTCCGGATCGTCCAGGCGCTCGACGCAGGTCCCGTCTACGCCACGATCACCGAGCCGATCGGCGAGTCCGACACCTCCGGTGACCTGCTCGGTCGGCTCGCGCTGAGCGGTGCCCAGTTGCTCGTCGATACCCTGGACGGGATCCAGGGCGGGCGCCTCGAAGCGATCCCGCAACCCGCGGACGGCGTCACGATCGCGCCGAAGATCAGCGTCGAGGACGCCGAGATCGACTGGACCCGTACCTCGGGGGAGCTCGACCGGCTGATCCGCGGCACGTCCCCGGCGCCCGGAGCGTGGACGACGTTCCGCGGCGAACGCTTCAAGATCAACTCCGCCCTGGTCGATCACACCGACGGTCTGGCCCCGGGCGCGGTGGAGGTCAGCAAGCGCGCCCTGCGGGTCGGGACCGGCGACGGGTCGTTGCACCTGGCCGAGGTCAAGGCGCAGGGCAAGAAGCCGATGGCCGCCGCCGACTGGGCGCGGGGCATCTCCTGGTTCCCGAACGACCGCTTCGGTGCCTGAGCCCCGCCCGGATCCCTCCCCGGATCGCTCCCGCCCGGATCGCTCCCGCCCTGATCACTTTCGCCCTGATCACTTCCGCCCGGATCACTCCCGCGCGGATCGCTCCCGCCCGGATCGCCGCCAGGCGGATCGAGCCCGACGACTGGCGTTCGACGCCCTCCGGGCGGTCAACGGCGAGGGAGCGTACGCCAACCTCGTCCTCGGCCGGTTGCTGGGCGAGCGCGGGTTGCCGGCTCGCGACGCGGCCTTCGCGACCGAGCTGGTCGCGGGCACCTGCCGGCGGCAGGGGACGTACGACCTGGTGATCGAGCGCGCCTCCGGCCGAGCGCTCAGCACCCTGCAGCCAGCCGTCGTCGATCTGCTCCGGCTCGGCACGCACCAGGTGCTGGCCATGCGCGTGCCGGCTCACGCCGCCGTCGCCGCCACCGTCGACCTGGCCGCGGCCACGGTCGGCCAGCGGGTCCGAGGCCTTGTGAACGCCGTGCTCCGCAAGGTTGCCGACCGGAGCTATGACGACTGGGTCGCCGTGCTGAGCACGGACGAGGACCGGCTGACCGGCCTCGGCATCCGACACGCCCACCCCCGCTGGATCGTCGAAGCGTTCGCCGACCGGCTGCCCGACGACGAGCTCGACTCAGCGCTGGCGGCGGACAACGAGAGCCCGGTGCCCACGCTCGCCGTCCGACCAGGACTCGCTGAGGTCTCCGAGCTCGTCGCCGCCGGGGCAGCGGCCGGGCGCTGGTCGCCGTTCGCCGCCGGTTGGTCGGGCAACCCGGCGGATCTGCCTGCCGTGCAACAGGGACGAGCAGGCGTCCAGGACGAGGGCTCGCAGCTCGTCACCTGGGGCCTGACCCGTCCGGCGGCGTCGAACGGCGCCTGGCTCGACCTGTGTGCGGGCCCGGGCGGCAAGTCGGCCCTGCTGGCCGGACTGGTCCGACCCGACGACGGCCCGCTGCTGGCAGTCGAGATCAGTCGACACCGAGCTGCGCTGGTCGCCGCGGCGCTTCGGGCCTACCCACCGCGGCAAGCAGGGGTGGTCGTCGCCGACGGTACGAGGTCGGCGTGGCACACCGGCTCGTTCGCCCGTGTGCTGGCCGACGTGCCGTGCACGGGCCTGGGCGCCCTGCGTCGCCGGCCGGAATCGCGCTGGCGGCGGTCGCCGGCCGATCTCGACGCCCTCGTACCGCTCCAACGCACGTTGCTGGAGGCCGCGCTCGACGCCGCCGCACCCGGCGGCCTGATCGCGTACGTCACCTGCTCGCCGCACCGGCGCGAGACGGTCGGGGTGGTCGAGGCCGTGACCTCGACCCGGTCCGACGTGACCGTGGTGCCGGCCGCCGATGTGCTGCCCGACATCCCCGATGCCTACGTCGGTGACTACCTGCAGCTGTGGCCACACCGGCACGGCACGGACGCGATGTTCGCCGCGTACCTGCGCAACGGCTGACCCGTTCACTCCTCGATAGAGTCGGGTCGTGGCCACCCGGATCATGCCGAGCATCCTGTCCGCCGACTTCGCGAACCTCCAGCGCGACATCGAGGCGATCAGCGGCGCCGACGGCGTGCACGTCGACGTGATGGACAACCACTTCGTGCCCAACCTCACGCTGGGGCTGCCGGTGGTCGAGGCGATCCGCAAGGCGACCCCGGCACTGCTCGACATCCATTTGATGATCGAGGACCCGGACCGTTGGGCGCCCGCCTTCGCCGAGGCCGGTGCGGAATCGGTGACGTTCCACGTCGAGGCCGCCGCTGCGCCGATCCGGCTGGCCCGCGAGCTTCGCGCACAGGGTGCCCGGGCGGGGATGGCCCTCAAGCCGGCGACCCCCATCGAGCCGTACGCCGATCTGCTCGGCGAGCTCGACCTGATCTTGATCATGACCGTGGAGCCCGGCTTCGGCGGTCAGAAGTTCCTGGACGTCTGCCTGCCCAAGATCGAGCGGGCCCGGAAGCTGATCGACGCGACCGGTGGCGACATCTGGCTGGAGATCGACGGTGGGGTCTCGGTCGAGACGATCGAGCGCTGCAAGGCGGCCGGCGCCGACACGTTCGTGGCCGGTTCGGCCGTGTTCGCCGCGGACGACCCGGGCGAGATGGTGACTACCCTCCGTGAGCTGGCGGGCGGCTGAACCCACCCGCCCCGAGTTGTCAGAAGCTCGACACCACATCTGGTGCTGAGCTTCTGACAACTCGGCACGGTCGAGCGGGAGAGAACCGGGTGCGGATCAGCTGCTTCCGCGCCGCCGTAGGTAGCGCTCGAACTCTGCCGCGATGGCGTCGCCGCTGGCCTCGGGCAGCTCGGTGGCGTCCTGGCTCGCTTCCAGGTTGCTGACGTACTCGGCGACCTCGGAGTCCTCCTCGGCCAGCTCGTTCACCCCGCGCTCCCAGGCCTTCGCCAGGTCGGGCAGATCGCCGAAGTCCAGCGGTTCGTCGATCAGCCGTTCCAGCTGGGAGAGCAGTGCGTACGTCGCCTTCGGGCACGGCGGATGGGCGACATACGCCGGCACCGCGGCCCACAGCGACAAGCACGACACGCCGATCGTGCCGAGTGCGTCCGACAACACGCCGACGATGCCCGTCGGACCTTCGTACGTCGACGGCAGCAGCCCCAGCTGATCGCCCAGCTCGACGGTCGAGCTGCTGGTGGACACCGGGATCGGCCTGGTGTGCGGGATGTCGGCCAGCAGCGCGCCGAGCAGATGGACCCGCGTCACGTTCGCTGACGAGAGCGCCGAGGAGAGTAGGGCGGCGAACTGGCGCCACCGCATGTTCGGCTCCGGACCACGGACGAGCAGCAGGTCGCGCCCCGAGGAGAGCCGACCGATCTGCAGCTCGGTAGTCGGCCAGAGCAGGGTCCGCTCTCCGTCCTCTGCCAGCTCGACCTGCGGGCGGTTCACCTGGAAGTCGTAGAAGTCGTCCGGATCCAGCGCGAACGCCAGCTCGGCATCGCACGTCTCGGCGAGGTGGTCGACGGCGGCGGACGCCGCCGAGCCGGCGTCGTTCCAGCCCTCGAACGCGGCAACGACCAGCGGGTCACGAAGGTCGCGCAGCTCGCGCTCGCTCGACGGATCCATGTCCACCACCCTAGACCGGTCCCGATCGGTTCCGGATCGTTGCGATCGACGTGGCTTCTGGGGCTTCCCGGGGCAGCGACGCCGCACGGCCCGGCTGTGTCCGTCCGCAGCCGCTCGTCGACCTCGTACGCTGTGCGGAACGCGGCCCTGCCCCAGCAGGGCCGCTGCGCGCGTGGGAGGTGGGATGGCGGCCGAGCACGGTCGGCGGGGGCAGGTGACGCTGAACGACGTCGCGGCGCGGGCAGGAGTCTCCCGCGCGCTGGTCTCGATCGTCATGCGCGACGTTCCGGGCGCCAGCGCGCAAACCCGCGAGCGGGTCCGGGCGGCGGCCATAGAACTGGGGTACCGACCCGATGCGAGGGCCCGTTCGCTCGCCGGGCAACGGTCTCGGATGATCGGGGTGATGTTCGGGGTCAGTCTCGGTGGGTTCCAGTTCGATCTCTTGGAGGGCCTCTACGCCGCTGCCGAGGATCACGGGCTCAATCTTGTCCTCAGCCCGCTCACCCGTGGTCGCGACGAGGCCAAGGCCGCGCAGTCGTTGAACGACTTCCGGTTCGACGCGGTGATCATGCTGGGCCCGCAGACCGTCGAACCACTGCTGGCCGGTCAGGTTCCGGTGGTGGTGGTCGGCTGGCACGTCGATCATCCCGCGGTGGACGTCGTGCGCACGTCCGACGTCCATGGGATGGCCGCGGCTGTCGGCCACCTGGCCGACCTCGGACACCGGCGGATCGCCCACATCGACGGCGGGCCTGGCCTGGTCTCGGGCTCGCGCCGAGACGGCTATACCCAGGCGATGCAGGACCGCGGCCTCGGTTCCGAGGTCCACGTCATGCCCGGCGGCGACAGTCAGCTCGCGGGGCAGCGAGCGGCTCGTCTGCTGCTCGACGGCGGGAATCTGCCGACGGCGGTGATCACCTACAACGACGACACCGCGGCGGCTGCCATGTCGCTGCTGATCCAGGAGGGCGTCCCGGTGCCGGGGGGCGTCTCGATCATCGGCTGGGACGACGGCGAGGCGGCGAATCTCGCGCCGGTCGCTCTGACCACGGTGGCGCAGGACCCTCGAACCATGGCTCGGCTGGCGATGGAACGCGTTGTCAGCCGAGTGGCAGGGCGGCCGGTCGAGGGTCGCGAGATCGTGCTCGAACCGGACCTGCACATCCGCGCCAGCACAGCAGGCACCTCAAAGGACACAATGTCTTGACATAGTTTGGGGAGAGTTCTACGTTTATGGAAATGGCCAGAAGCGTAGAGCGCTCTAGCCTGCTTGGACGCGGCCTGGCGGGAAGTACATCTGCTGAGCCGTCTCGCTGAAGAGAGGAACCCAGATGGCACGTGGTGGGCTGTGATCGAGGCAGGAGCGGTCCGGTGAGCGATCTGCGAGTGGCCGTGCTGGGTCTCGGGATGATGGGGGCCTTCCACGTCGACCTGCTGTCGACGGCGGTGAAGGGCGTCACCATCACCGTCGTGAACGACTTCGTGCAGGCCAAGGCCGACGAGGTCGCCGCACGGATCGGGGCGCGAGTCGTTGCCGACCCGATCGAAGGGATCAACGACTCCGAGGTCGACGCCGTCCGCAACAATCGCAAGGAGTACGTCCAGCTGGCCGGACTCACCAACCCCGTCGACGAAGAGTCGACGCCCGGCGTGCGCGCCCCTGACCTGATCGGAGACCGGCCATGAAGCTCGCCCTCGACCCACAGATGTACTTCTCGACCCACACCGTCCACGAGCTGCCCGACATCGTGGCCCGACTGGGTTATGAGTGGATGGAGTTGTCGCCGAAGGCGGACCTCGTGCCGTTCTTCAAGTACCCCCGGATCGACGATGCCGGTGTCCGGAAGCTGAAGAAGACGGCCGCCGATGCCGGGGTCGGGATCGCGTCGGTGCTGCCCGTGCAGCGCTGGTCCGGGCCGGACGAGGACCAGCGCCAGGCCGCCGTACGGGCCTGGAAGCGGGCCATCCAGATCACGGTGGATCTCGGGGTGAACGTGATGAACTCCGAGTTCAACGGTCGGCCGGAGGCCGCCGAGCACGCCGAGGCTCAGTTCATGAAGTCGATGGACGAGCTGCTGCCGGTCTTCGAGCGGGAAGGGGTTCAGTTGATCCTGGAGCCGCACCCGGACGACTTCATCGAGGACGGCATCGAGGCGATCGAGATGATCCGTGGCCTCAACCGGGACTGGCTGGGCTTCCTCTACTGCACCCCGCACGCGTTCCACCAGGGCCACAGCGCGACCGAGATCATCTCCGCCGCGGCTGAGAAGGTCCGCTACGTCCACCTCGCCGACGCCTGGGACCATCTCACCTCCAACGGGTTGCGCTACATCTCCAACCCGCCGGGCAACACCGCCCGGGTGCACCAGCACATGGAGATGGGGATGGGCGAGGTCGACTACGACGAAGTCTTCGCTGCGCTCGCCTCGGTCGGCTTCGACGGCGTGGTCTCCAGCTGCGTGTTCGGCTGGGAGGAGGACGCCGACGGTGTCAGCACCCGCCAACGCGAGAAGGCCCAGGCTCTGATCGACAAGCACTTCGGCTGATCCGGCGGGAGCGGCGCCACAGCGCTCGAACAGGAAAGTCCGGGGTGACCGACAGCGGCGGGGTGCACGATGAACGTCCGTCCACTGGCCGACAGGAACCCTTCATGCCGCCCGTGCCAGACCCGCCCGTGCCAGACCCGCCCGCGCCTGACCCGCCCGCGCCTGATCGGCCCGCGCCTGATCGGCCCGCGCCTGATCGACTGGGCGCACCGGCCTACCAGGGAAGGCTTCTGCCGCGTCCGGACGACGAGATCGTTGATCAGGGCCTGTCCTTCGACGTCTCCACGCTGCTGAGCAGGCGCCGGTTGCTCGGCGTCCTCGGTCTCGGTGCCGGCGCGGCCGCGCTGGCGGCCTGCGGGGTCGGCGGCTCATCCGGTCCGTCGACGGCGTCCTCCGCGGCATCGAGCGGCACCGCAGGCGTGGGCGGCCTCATCGAGATCCCCGACGAGACCGCGGGGCCCTATCCCGGTGACGGTTCCAACGGCCCCGACGTACTCGAGCAGTCCGGCATCGTCCGCCGCGATATCCGGACCAGCTTCGGGACCGGTTCGGCGACCGCGGAGGGCGTTCCCTTCGAGTTCGAGCTAACCGTGCTCGACATCGCGAATGGTGGCACCCCGTTCGCCGGGGTCGCCGTCTATGCCTGGCACTGCAACCGCGCCGGAGAGTACTCGCTGTACTCCACGGGGCTGGAGAACGAGAACTACCTGCGCGGCGTACAGATCGCCGACGGCGAGGGCAAGGTCAGGTTCGTCAGCATCTTCCCGGCCTGCTACTCCGGTCGCTGGCCGCACGTGCACTTCGAGGTGTACGCGGACCAGGCCTCCATCGCCGACGCGACCAAGGCCATCGCAACCTCACAGTTGGCGCTACCGAAGGACGTCGTCGACGTGGTCTACGCGACAACCGGGTATGAGCAGTCGGTCAGCAACCTGGCCCAGCTCACGCTGGCTACCGACAACGTCTTCGGAGACGACTCGGGCGTGCACCAGCTCGGGACTGTGACCGGGAGTGTCGAGGACGGCTACGTCGCGTCGCTGACCGTGCCCGTCGACACCGCCACCGAGCCGACCGGCGGGAACGCTCCGGCCGGCGGTGGGGGAGGCGGTCCCGACGGTGCGCCGTCGGGTGGACCGGGTGGTCAGCCGCCGTCGGATACGCCGAGCGGGTAGCCGCCGTCGGATACGCCGAGCGGGTAGCCGCCGTCGGGTGCCCTCCGTCGGGCGCTCAGAACCGATGAGATATCCGCTGAGGGTCGGTGAGGCGCCCTATCCTCGACGGGTGCCCGAAGACCTGCGTTCTGCCCTGACTCGTCGCGTCGTGATCGCCGACGGGGCGATGGGCACGATGCTGCAGAGCTACGATCTCGGGCTGGAGGACTTCGAGCAGCTGGAGGGCTGCAACGAGGTGCTCAGCGTCACCCGCCCCGATGTGGTGCGCGCCATCCACGACGCCTACTTCGAGGCCGGGGTCGACGCGGTCGAGACGAACACGTTCGGCGCCAACCTGTCGGCGCTGGGGGAGTACGACATCTCCCACCGGATCACCGAGTTGGCCGGTGCATCCGCCCGGATCGCCCGGGCGTCGGCCGATGCGGCCAGCACGCCCGACCGACCGCGCTGGGTGCTCGGCAGCGTCGGTCCGGGCACCAAGCTGCCGACCCTGGGCCACGTCTCGTTCGCCCGGCTGCGGGATGCGTACGCCGAACAGGTCGAGGCCATGCTCGCCGGCGGGATCGACGCCGTGCTGATCGAGACCTCACAGGACCTCCTGCAGACCAAAGCCGCGACGCTCGGCGCGAAGTACGCCCTGCGGGCGCTCGGTTCGGACGTACCGATCATCGTCAACGTCACCGTCGAGACCACCGGCACCATGCTCTTGGGCTCCGAGATCGGTGCGGCCCTGACCACCCTGGAGCCGCTCGGCATCGACCTGATCGGGTTGAACTGCGCGACCGGTCCGGCGGAGATGAGCGAGCACCTGCGGCACCTGTCCCGGCACGCCCGGATCGGTGTGGCCTGCATGCCGAACGCCGGTCTGCCGCAGCTCACCGCCGACGGGGCCCGCTACCCGTTGACGCCGGTCCAGCTGGCCGACGCCTTGGAACAGTTCGTGGGCGAGTTCGGCCTCGGCCTGGTTGGTGGCTGCTGCGGGACGACGCCGGAACACCTCCGGCAGGTCGTCGACCGGCTGCACGGCCGCGAGGTGCCGGACCGTCGGCCCAGGCCGGTTCCCGCATCGGCCAGTCTGTACGCCGACGTACCGTTCCGCCAGGACACCAGCTACCTCTCGATCGGTGAGCGGACCAACGCCAACGGGTCCAAGGCGTTCCGCGAGGCGTTGCTGGAGGAGCGCTGGGACGACTGCGTCGAGATCGCCCGGGCTCAGATCCGCGACGGTGCCCACCTGCTCGACCTGAACGTCGACTACGTCGGCCGCGACGGTGCCGCCGACATGCACGAGGTCGCCTTCCGCCTCGCCACGGCGTCGACCCTGCCGATCGTCGTCGACTCCACCGAGCCGGCCGTGCTCCGGGCCGGGTTGGAGTGCCTGGCCGGCCGCAGCGTGGTCAACTCTGTGAACTACGAGGACGGCGACGGACCGGAGTCCCGGTTCGCCAAGATCATGCAACTGGTGGTCGAGCACGGCGCTGCGGTGATGGCGCTGACCATCGACGAGGAGGGTCAGGCGCGGACCGCGGAGTGGAAGGTCCGGGTCGCCGAACGGCTGATCACCGACCTGACCCAGAACTGGGGCCTGCGTGAGTCCGACATCGTGATCGACGCTCTGACGTTCCCGATCGCCACCGGGCAGGAGGAGACCCGGCGCGACGGGATCGAGACCATCGAGGCGATCCGCGAGGTCAAGCGCCGTCACCCGGACGTGCAGACCACGCTGGGCCTGTCCAACATCAGCTTCGGACTGAATCCCGCGGCCCGCGTCGTGCTCAACTCGGTCTTCCTGAACGAGTGCATCGATGCCGGCCTGGACTCCGCGATCGTGCACGCGGCGAAGATCGTGCCGATGGCTCGGATCCCCGACGAGCAGCGCGAGGTGGCCCTCGACCTGGTCTACGACCGGCGCCGGGCGGGAGGAGATGACGAGCCGGGGTACGACCCGCTGCAGCGTTACCTGGAGCTGTTCGACGGCGTCACCACCGCCGACACCAAGGCCGAGCGGGCCGCCGAGCTGCTGCGGCTACCCGTCGGAGAGCGGTTGCAGCGGCGGATCGTCGACGGCGAGGGGAAGGGCCTGGACGCGGATCTGGAGCTCGCCATGGCCGACGGAAAGACGGCCCTGGAGATCATCAACACCGACCTGCTGGCCGGCATGAAGGTCGTCGGCGAGCTGTTCGGCTCCGGCCAGATGCAGCTGCCGTTCGTGCTGCAGTCGGCCGAGGTGATGAAGACCGCCGTCGCGCTGCTCGAACCGCACATGGAGGCCACCGACGATCGAGGCAAGGGCACCATCGTGCTGGCCACGGTCAAGGGCGACGTGCACGACATCGGCAAGAACCTGGTCGACATCATCCTGACCAACAACGGCTACACCGTGGTCAACCTCGGCATCAAGCAGCCGATCGGGACCATCCTCGAAGCCGCGGGCGAGCACCGGGCCGACGCGATCGGGATGTCCGGACTGCTGGTCAAGTCGACGGTGGTGATGCGGGAGAACCTGCAGGAGATGAACA
The DNA here is from genome assembly GCA_963797165.1 of uncultured Actinomycetota bacterium. Taxonomy (GTDB): domain Bacteria; phylum Actinomycetota; class Actinomycetes; order Propionibacteriales; family Propionibacteriaceae; genus Microlunatus. The sequence goes on along the minus strand of CAWCOM010000001.1, from coordinate 1,139,194 downwards.
CCCGCGGGGTCGCCACCGCCTATCCGGTCTTCCTCGGCGGCGCCGCACTCACCCGGGCGTACGTCGAGCAGGACCTCCGCGACGTCTTCGCCGGCGAGGTCCGCTACGCCCGTGACGCGTTCGAGGGGCTGCGGCTGATGGATGCCCTGATGGCGGTCAAGCGGGGCGAGGCGGGCGCGGCCCTGCCGGCGCCCCGGGAACGCCGGGTGAAGGCTCGGCCGCGACCCGAGGCTGTCGAAGGCCCGTCCGACCTTCCCGCCCGGTCCGACGTCGCGGTCGACATCGACGTACCGACCCCGCCGTTCTGGGGGGACCGGATCGTCAAGGGCATCTCACTGGCCGACGTGGCGGCGTACCTGGACGAGCGGGCGACGTTCATGGGGCAGTGGGGACTGAAGGGCTCGCGAGGCGGGGTGTCGTACGAGGAACTGGTCGAGACCGAGGGCCGGCCCCGGCTGCGTGCCTTGCTGGACCGGATCCAGACCGAAGGTATCGCCGAGTTCGCGGTCGTGTACGGCTACTGGCCCTGCTATAGCGCCGGAGACGACCTGGTGGTGCTGAGTCCGGGCGGTGAGGTGGCCGATCCGAGCGCGGAGCTGTTCCGGTTGAGCTTCCCCCGCCAGCGCCGGCCCCGCTACCTGTGCCTGTCCGACTTCTTCCGCGACCGGGAGCTGGCGACGGCGAAGGGTCCTGACGTGGTCGCGTTCAGCCTGGTCACCATGGGAGCCCAGGTGGCGAAGGTGACGGCGGAGCTGTTCGAGCGGAACGCGTACCGGGACTATCTGGAGCTGCACGGGCTGAGCGTCCAGCTGACCGAGGCGCTGGCGGAGCTGTGGCATGCGCGGGTCCGCTCAGATCTCGGGCTGTCGCCGGACGACGGCGACATCGACGCGATGATCCGCGACCAGGCCTACCGTGGCTCGCGCTACTCCTTCGGCTACCCGGCCTGCCCGGACCTGGAGGACCGCCGCAAGCTGGTCGGCATCCTGCGGCCCGAGCGGATCGGGGTCGAGCTGTCCGAAGAGCTGCAGCTGCACCCGGAGCAGTCCACCGACGCGATGATCGTGCACCACCCGGAAGCGAAGTACTTCAACGCGCGCTGAGTCTGGACTCCGCGCTGCTCGGAGTCCGAGTCCGCCTGGGTGCGCCGTAGGATCCTGCGCCCCCGCCCCCATACGCCCGCCCGGTCAGGCGAATGGGGCTCGAATCGGCCCGTCCCGGCCCCATACTCCCGCCCGGTCAGGCGAATGTGGCTCGAATCGGCCCGTCCCGGCCCCATACTCCCGCCCGGTCAGGCGAATGTGGCTCGAATCGGCCCGTCCCGGCCCCATACTCCCGCCCGGTCAGGCGAATGTGCCGCCCATTGCGGCGGGACCGGGGGCGAGCAAGGTCACGGTCGGCGGATTTCCGCGTCCGCGGCTCGGGCTGGGACAATGGCTGGGCCATGAACGAACCTGCCTCGACCATCGACCGCGCCGACACCGGGCCCACGCAGCGGCCCGCCGCCGTGCTGTGGGACTTCGACGGCACGATCGCCGACACCGAGCCCGCGTGGATCCGGGCGGAGTTCGCGCTGGTTGAGTCGCTGGGGGCCACCTGGTCGTACGAGCATGCCGAGTACATGGTCGGCAACTCCTTGCTGGACTCCGGTGCGTACATCCTCCAGGTCATCGGCCGAACCGATCTCGATCCCGCCTGGGTGGTCGACCGGCTGATCGAGCAGGTCGTCGAGGAGCTGCACGACCAGCCCATCCCGTGGCGCCCCGGCGCCCTGGAGCTGCTGGAGTCACTGAACGAGGCCGGTGTGCCGTGCGCCCTGGTGTCGGCGTCGTACCGGGTCATCCTCGACGCCGCGCTGCGTCGGCTGCCGAAGGGTGGCTTCGCCGAGTCGGTCGCCGGCGATGAGGTCAGCGTCGGCAAGCCGCATCCCGAGCCCTATCTCGAGGCCGCTCGCCGGCTGGGCGTCCGGGCCGAGGACTGTGTGGTGATCGAGGACTCTGCCAACGGGGCCGCCTCGGGCAACGCGTCCGGAGCTCTCGTGGTCGCCGTCGAGAAGTACGTCCACGTGCCTGCACAGCCGCGCCGGGTTCATCTCGACAGCCTGGTGGGGCTCGATCTGGACGAGCTCTCCGGGCTGCTCGGTCGGGCGAATGCTGCTGTCTGAGCAGCGGCGTCCCTCGGACATCCACCGACGCCGCCGGACAGTCGTCGCGGCGGTTGCCGTGCTTGCCGGCCTGCTGACCGTCAGCTGCGATGCGGGCGGCCCGGACCCCACACCGAGCAGCGTCAGCCCGTCGGCACCTCGACCCTTCACCGTGATGTCGACCGACGCCATCCGGCAGACCGATCCTGCCGCGATCACCGACGCAGCGTCGGCGATGGTCTCGCTCAACGTGTTCCAACGGTTGATGACGGCTCCGCCGGGTGAGTCGGTGCCCAAGCCCGACGCGGCCAAGGACTGCCTGTTCACCTCCGCCACGACGTACACCTGCACGCTGAACAAGGACCTGCAGTTCTCCAACGGCCACCCGTTGACGTCCAGCGACGTCAAGTTCTCGATCCAGCGGGCGGCGAGACTCGACGTGCCGGGTTCGTCCGCCGGACTGCTGTCCTCGCTGCGTCGGATCGAGACGCCGGACGACCTGACCGTGCGGTTCGTGCTCAGCCGGCCGGACACCCAGTTCGTCTGGGCGCTCGCCTCGCCGGCGGCCTCGATCGTCGACGAGGAGACCTATGATGCCGACGAGGTCCGTGCTCCGGACCAGCCGATGGTCGGATCGGGACCATTCACGGTCACCAGCTTCGATCGCGGTGTTCTGACCCTGACCAAGTTCGATTCCTACGTCGGCTACAGCCCGGCGCGGTTGCCCACCCTGGTCTATCGGACCGCAGCAGACTCCGCGAGTATCGAGGACTCGATGAAGAAGGGCCAGGTCGACGCTGTCTGGCGCGGCCTGAACGCGGCCGCGGTCACCCGATATGCCGGGCAGGTTGCCCAGAACGCCGACGAACGGACCGCGGACGGTTTCGCGATGACGACGTACACCGGTCTGCTGATCAAGGAGCTGTTCTGGTCCCCGGACTCGAAACTGCGCCCTGACAAGGCACTTCGGCAGGCCATCGCGGTCGCGCTGCAGGGCGACCGGACGCTGGAGTCGATCATCCCGGGAGGTGTCCCCGGACACGTCGCCGCCTTCCCGGCCGGCGGTAAGGCGACGCCGAAGGTCACCTGGAAGAGCCGGATCCGGCTGACGCTTTCGTACGACTCGACCGCTCCCGACGCCCGCGATCTGGCCAACCAGATCCGCACCCGGCTGGAGGACACCGGCGGGATGAGCGTCCGGGTCCGTGCCGACGACGACGGCGCGGATCTCACGCTGGTGGACTACAAGGCGTGGACGGCGACCCCGCTCGCCTGGTTGCAGCCGTATCTCGACTCACCCCTTCCCGGCTCGTCGCAGAGGATCAACTCACTGGTGACCCAGTACCGCGAGACCTATGATCCGAAGGAAGCCGACCTGCTGCTCGCCCAGCTCCAGCGCCAGGCCGCTCAGGATCTGACCGTCGTGCCGATCAGCCAGGGTGACGAGCACGAGCTCGCGGCGAAGACCGCCGACGTTGCGCAGACCTCGTTCGGTCCCGGCTGGCAGCTGGGCTTTTTCGGGATGGGAACGACCTGACATGGACGACGATCGACCCGCCGTACCGTCCCCCGCCGTGCTGTCCACCGCCGTACCGTCCCCGGCCGTGCTGTCTGGAGTGCACACCGGACTGCTTCAACCGGGTGAGCGGGTCACGCTCAGCGACCCGAAGGGCCGACGGCACTCGATCGTGCTGGCCGCTGGCGCGATGTTCCATACCTCCAAGGGCGGAATCTCCCACGACGAGCTGATCGGCGGCCCCGAGGGCGTCGTCGTGACCTCGACCGGCAACGTCGAGTATCTGGCGATGCGTCCGCTGCTGTCGAACTTCACCGTGACGATGCCGCGCGGCGCCGCCGTGGTCTATCCCAAGGACGCCGCCCAGATCCTGATGGGCACCGACATCTTCCCGGGCGCGCGGGTGCTCGAAGCGGGTGCCGGGTCCGGTGCGTTGAGCTGTGCCCTGCTGCGTGCGATCGGTCCGACCGGGCGGCTCTACTCTTATGAACGTCGCGACGACTTCGCCGAGATCGCTCGACGCAACGTCACGACCTTCTTCGGCGCAGAGCACCCCGCGTGGGAGCTCCGGGTCGGCGATCTGGTGGAGTCGCTCGAGTCGGAGGAGATCGAGCAGGGTCCGGTCGACCGGGTCGTGCTGGACATGCTCGCCCCCTGGGAGTGCATCGACGCGATCGCCGGCGTGCTGGAACCGGGCGGCGTTCTCTGCTGCTACGTCGCCACGACCCCGCAGCTGAGCCAGGTGGTGGAGACCCTCCGCGCCCACGGCGGGTTCACCGAACCGGAACCGACCGAGTCGATCGTTCGGCCGTGGCACGTCGAAGGACTGGCCGTGCGGCCCGGCCACGGCAGCACCGGACACACCGGGTTCCTGGTCACGGCGCGCCGGCTCGCTGCCGGTGTCGTCGCACCGGCCCGCAAGCGTCGTCCGGCACCGGGCGCCTATGGCGAGAATTACACCGGTCCGAGGCCTGTCCGCGGGTAGGGTGATCGCACATAGGAGGTGTGCGATGACCGGAACACCGCAGGAGCCCTCGGGCTCCGGACGTCGGTCGGCGGACAGCCAGCGCGAGGCGCTGGTCGCTCAGGTCAACGCGCTCAACGACGAGCTCGAACGACTTCGGGACCGAGTTTCCTCGCATCCGCACGATCTGGCCATGCTGGAACGCCGGCTGGCCGATGCCCGCGCCGACGCTCGTACGACGTCGGCCAACAACGAACGACTCGCCGCGACGCTGCGCGAGGCCCGCGAACAGATCGTCACCCTGAAGGCCGAGGTGGACCGACTCGCTCAGCCGCCCGCGAGCTTCGGGGTGTTCCTGGCCGCGGCCGAGGAGCACACGGCCGACATCTGGACGTCCGGTCGCAAGATGCGGGTGAGCGTCAGTCCCGAGGTGGACCTCACCGCCCTCACCCCGGGCCGCGAAGTGATGGTGAACGAGGCGCTGAACGTCGTCGACGTGCTCGAGTTCGACGAAGTCGGCGAAGTAGTCCTGCTCAAGGAGGTGCTCGCGGACGGCGAGCGCGCGCTGGTGGTGGGCCACGGCGACGAGGAGAGCGTGGTCCGGCTCGGCTGGGACCTGCGCCAGCAGCATCTGCGCAGTGGTGACTCGCTGATGATCGACCGGCGGGTGCACTTCGCGTACGAGCGGATTCCCAAGCTCGACGTCGAGGAGCTGGTGCTGGAGGAGGTGCCGGACATCGACTACTCGGTGATCGGCGGCCTCGGCAACCAGATCGAGCAGATCCGCGACGCCGTCGAGCTGCCCTTCCTGCACAAGGACCTGTTCGCGACGTACGAGCTGAAGGCGCCGAAGGGCATCCTGCTCTACGGTCCGCCCGGTTGCGGCAAGACGCTGATCGCCAAGGCCGTCGCGAACTCGCTGGCCAAGAAGGTCACCGAGCGGACCGGCGAGGAAGGGCGCAGCTTCTTCCTCAACATCAAGGGTCCCGAGCTGCTCAACAAGTACGTCGGTGAGACCGAGCGACACATTCGACTGGTCTTCCAGCGAGCCCGCGACAAGGCGTCCGACGGCATGCCGGTGATCGTCTTCTTCGACGAGATGGACTCGCTCTTCCGTACCCGTGGCTCGGGGGTGTCCTCCGATGTGGAGAACACCATCGTGCCGCAGCTGCTCAGCGAGATCGACGGTGTCGAGGGCCTGGACAACGTGATCATCATCGGCGCCTCCAACCGCGAGGACATGATCGATCCGGCGATCCTGCGGCCCGGCCGGCTGGACGTCAAGATCAAGATCGAACGGCCCGACGCCGAAGCCGCCCGGGAGATCTTCAGCAAGTACCTGCGAACCAGCCTTCCCTTGCACCACGAGGATCTGGCGGAGTTCGACCAGGATCCGGAGCGATGTGTGCGGGGGATGATCGAGCGGGTCGTCACCCGGATGTACGAGGAGTCCGAAGAGAACCAGTTCCTCGAGGTCACCTACGCCGGTGGCGACAAGGAGGTCCTGTACTTCAAGGACTTCAACTCCGGTGCGATGATCCAGAACATCGTCGATCGCGGCAAGAAGATGGCGATCAAGGACCAGCTCGACACGGGTGTCGGAGGGCTCCGGATCGGCCACCTGATGCAGGCCTGCATCGACGAGTTCGCCGAGAACGAGGACCTGCCGAACACGACCAACCCCGACGACTGGGCCAAGATCAGCGGCAAGAAGGGGGAGCGGATCGTCTTCATCCGAACCCTCATCTCGTCCAAGAAGGGCACCCAGGCGGGTCGGTCGATCGACACGGTGAGCAACACGGGGCAGTACTTGTAGGCCTGCGCGGTGCTCGCGTCGCGCCACCAGGACGGCTCGATTCGTCACGAAATCGGTGCGGAACGGAAAAGCGTGTTCCGCACCGATTTCGCTCCTCACTCCCCGCCGGGCGCGACCCTGCGCTCCGCTCCGGCCTTGGTCGGCTTCCTGCCATCTGGCTTTCGCGCCGCGGTTTCGGGTCGCTGCGTGGCGGGCGACCGTCGAGCTGTCGCGAATGTGCCCGGAGCCTGCCGAGGGCCGCTGTGCTGAGCCCTTGTGATGCCGGGCTACGCGCCTTCACCCCTTACTTCGCGCCGCCGCGGGTCACTCTGCGCCTCGGCGCAGACGCGCAGAGTAGCCCGTGGGCGCGCGAAGCGGGTGTGGGGCCGGTCGACTGAACGCACGCGAGGTCCCGGCCCAGCGTTTGCGACCCATGGGGAACGTACGACGGCCGCAGGCGTCGGATCAGCCGACCGAGGGCACGGTGGCGAGTGAGGCATCCAGCAAGGAGGCGAACGTAGCCTCGTCGAGCTCGGAGTCGGTGACCGACCCGGCCAGATAAGCGCTGTACGCCGGAAGGTCCAGGTGGCCGTGACCGCAGAGGGCGGTGAGGATCACCTTCTCCTCGCCGGTCTCAGCACACCGCCGCGCCTCCTCGATCGTCGCCGCGAGGGCATGAGTCGGCTCGGGAGCAGGCACGATGCCTTCGGTCCGAGCGAACAGCACGCCGGCGGCGAAGCACTCCGACTGCGGCTTCGCGACGGCCTCCATCTCGCCGGTCTCGTACAGATGGCTGATCAGCTGGCTCATCCCGTGGTACCGCAGCCCGCCGGCGTGGATCGGGTCGGGGATGAAGCCGTGCCCGAGGGACGCCCTCGTACTTGTAGTAGATCCGGGCGGGCGTGCCGAGCGCCTGCTCGAGTCGGTGGGCCCGGTACAACGGGGAGGGGCGCCACAGCCGATAGACGTCCTGTACCTCCTCGGGGATGTCGACGTACTGCTCGGTCGCGACCTCCTGCTCGATCAGAGCCATCGGGAACAGGGGCGCAAGATCATCGGGACCGATGGGCTGCAAGGTCCCCGGGTGCAGTGGCGGCGGGGGAGGAGTCGGCAGGTCGTGCAGCACGTTGTACCAGCGGGTGGGCATCTCGTCCTCGTCGAGAATGATCTTGTGCTGCCGGGCGCGGGCGCCGGTCGTGATCGTCATCTGGGTTCCCCTCGCAAAACGTTCGCGCTTCTCGGGTGGCGCGGATTGTGATCCGCGTTCAGCGGTCGCAGCCGCCGTCCTTGTCCGGTCGGGTGTGCGGACGCGCGATGTCGTCGACTCCCTTGTAGGCATAGGGATCCTCGCCGGCGACCAGCACGACGTCGCGGTAGTCGTGCTTACCGACGTGGATCCCTGGCGGTGGGGTCATCCACGGCAGCAACGACTCTGCGCTCATGTAGTGATGGGCCAGTGCCCGGCGGAACCCGTGCACACCCGAGTTCTGCAGCGACCGGTGCAGCAGGTAGCCGTTGAAGATCACCGCGCTGCCGGCCGGGATCTCCACCGGCACGGCGTCGGAGTCTCGATAGGGGAAGTCGTACGCCTCGATCGAGCAGTCGAAACCCGGATCGTCCTGCTCGCGGTCGGGGTAGAGCACGCCGCGCCGGTGCGAGCCGGGCAGCACCCACAAACAGCCGTTCTCGATCGTCGCGTCGTCCAGCGCGATCCATACCGCCGTCAGCGAACGGTCCCGGGTCGGGATGAAGTACTCGTCCTGGTGCCACGGCTGGCCCGGTTTGCCCTCGGACTTGACGAACAGCATCGACTGCATCGCCTTGACGTTGGGGCCGATCACCGACGTCAGCACCTCGACGATCCGGGGGTGCGACAGGGACTCCGCGATCAGTCGGGACACTTTATGCGGTTGGTGGATGCACAAGAAGCGGCGAAGGACGTCGGCGTCGGACAGGTCGGCGAGGACGTCCGGGTCGGCCCTGGGTGCGGTGCCCTTGTTTTCGACGTCCGCACCCTCGACACCGCCGAGGTCACCACGACACAGCCGTATGGCCTCGGCGTTGACGGCGGTGATCTCGTCGGTGCTGAACGCGCCGTCGAGGATCACGAAGCCGTGCTCGCGAAAGGACGAGACCAGGTCGGGTCCGGATCCGCCGAACGTGTGCCGAGCCAGTGACTGCGCGGTGCTCACGGCCGTCATGCGTCTGCCCCCACACGCTGCCGGATCCTGGTGCGGCTGAACAGGGCGCAGAGCGCACGCCAGCCGAGCAGCAGGAGGGCAAGCGTGGCGGCGGTGACGACGACGAACGAAACGGCGATCGTGCCGCCGCTGAGTACCCGTAGCACCATGCCGATGATGACGGTGCAGGCCCAGATCACGACGCCGCTGGACAGGGAGGCAGGCCGCCGCCAGGCACGGGAGATGATCGTGCCGACCGCGGCGCCCGCAAGGAACGGCCAGGCCGTGTGCCAGCTGCCGGAGACGTCGGTGAGCTCGCCGTGACTGAGCCGTCCGATCACGGCGAACGCCGACACCGCGAGTCCGTCGATCAGAACGGAGGTCCAGAACTTCACGTCAGGAACACTACGCTGATGCCATGGTCCTGTTCGATGGTCGCGCTGCGCCTCCGGGGTCATGGGCTCCGCCGGGTCTCGGTCGTTCGTCTCGATTCCGGACGACGGAAAGGCGTGTCGCCCGGAATCGTTCCTCACTCCCGAGAGCCTTCGCCCATGACCGCGTCGGATGGTCGCGCTGCGCGCTCCGGGGTCATGGGCTCTGGAAGGTCTCGCTCGTTCGTCTCGATTCCGGACGACGGAAAGGCGTGTCGCCCGGAATCGTTCCTCACTCCCGAGAGCCTTCGCCCATGACCGCGTCGGATGGTCGCGCTCCGCGCTCCGGGGTCATGGGCTCCGGAGGTCTCGGTCGTTCGTCTCGATTCCGGACGACGGAAAGGCGTGTCGCCCGGAATCGTTCCTCACTCCCGAGAGCCTTCGCCCATGACCCGGCAGGTCCCCAAACGCCCCACTGGAACGCTGGCCGAGCGACCCTCCCCGTTGCGGGTGATGGGGATCGAGACCGAGTACGGGATCAGTGCGCTCGGCAGCCGTGGCGAGGACGACCTGCATCCGATGCAGTTGTCCAACCACGTCGTGAAGGCGTACGGCGCCAGCGCTGCCGGTGGCAGCTCGCCCCCAGCCGGCTGGGACTACGAGACCGAGACCCCGCTGCGGGACAGCCGTGGCTACGAGCTGACCCGGAGCCAAGCCCATCCCGACCAGCTGACCGACGCCGACCTCGGGATGGCGAACCTCATCCTGACCAACGGCGCCCGGCTGTACGTCGACCATGCCCACCCGGAGTACTCCGGGCCCGAAGTCACCGGCGCACTGGACGCGGTCCGCTTCGACAAGGCCGGCGACGCCATCATGGCGGTCGCCGCCCAGCGTGCCTCGGTGTCGCTGGGTCGCTCGGTGCGGCTGTACAAGAACAACACCGACGGCAAGGGCGCCTCGTACGGGACACACGAGAACTACCTGCTGGACCGGTCCACACCGTTCGACCGGGTGGTCACCCAGTTCACTGCGTTTCTCATCTCCCGACAGGTGATCACCGGCGCCGGTCGCGTCGGGGTGGGGCAGAACAGCCAGCAGGCGGGTTTTCAGATCAGTCAGCGGGCCGACTTCTTCGAGGCCGAGGTCGGTCTGGAGACCACCCTCAACCGTCCCATCATCAACACCCGTGACGAGCCGCACGCCGACGCGACCCGCCATCGCCGGCTGCACGTGATCACCGGTGACGCGAACCTGTCCGAGATCTCGACGTACCTGAAGGTGGCGACCGCGTCGTGGGTGCTGCGGGTGATCGAGGCGGGTGAGCTCGGCACGGACGTCCGGGTGGACGGGCCGGTCGGTGCGATGCGTGCCGTCAGTCACGATCTCGAACTCGGGCACGTCCTGACCCTGCACAGCGGCACCCGACTGACTGCCCTCGATCTGCAGGAGCTCTACCTTCAGCGGTGCCGCAGCTTCGCCGAGACGATCTCGGCCGAGCTGAGCGAGGCCGCGTGGCTGGAGGCCAAGGATGTCTTCGCGCGCTGGCAGGACGTCATCGACGCGCTGCGCGACGACCCGTTCCGGCTGGCCGACCAGCTGGACTGGGTCGCCAAGCTGAAGCTGATGAACTCCTACCGCGATCGCGACGGGCTCGGCTGGGACTCACCGAAGCTGGCGCTGATCGATTTGCAGTACGCCGACGTCGATCCCCGCCGCGGGCTGTACCACGCACTGGTGGCCAAGGGACGGATGCAGCGGCTGATCACCGACGAGGAGATCGAGCGGGCGCGGACCGCGCCGCCCGAGGACACCCGTGCGTACTTTCGTGGTCGGGTGATGGAGAAGTTCGGTGCTGACGTGGTCGCCGCGTCGTGGGACTCGGTCATCTTCGACGTACCGGGCCGGACGGCACTGCAGCGTCTGCCGCTGCTGGACCCGCTGCGCGGCACCCGCGAGCAGGTCGGCGCCATGCTCGACGAGTGCGCCGACGTGACCGCACTGTTCTCCGCCCTCGGACGTTGACGGCGCCCCTTCCTGACGTTCGTCCGCCTTTCGACCAGTGGGCGCAACTGCAACACAGAAAGCCGAACAGTTGCAGTTTGCGCACACTATCGCGCAAGGGCGTTCGATGCCGGGTGTCAGACGGCAGCGGGTTGCCGGTCCGGTTGGTGGCGATCCCGGGCGTTGTCGGTGGCGATGACTAGGCTGGTGCCACGTGGCGGGCGGTTGCCCGCCGCACCCGTTGCAGGCAGGAGGTCACCGCGATGGCCGAGTCAGAACAGCACCGTCGTGTGCGCAGATCCGACGACACCGAGGTGGAGGAGCTGGCACCCACCGACACATCGCACAAGGCCGAGCTGGACTCCGAGGTCGACTCGTTGCTCGACGAGATCGACGACGTGCTGGAGGTCAACGCCGAGGAGTTCGTCCGCTCGTTCGTCCAGAAGGGTGGCCAGTGAGCGATCGCCGACCCAGTGGCGGCCTGTCCCCGGCGTTCATCGACGCCGGCACCTCGTCCTTCGTCGACTTTGCTGCGGCCGTCGCGCCTGAGGTTCTGCCGTCCAAACGGACGGCGGGGGAGGGTGCCGGCGCGCTGGCTCCGCACGGCACGACCATTGTCGCGGCCACCTTCCCGGGCGGCGTCGTGGTCGCCGGTGACCGGCGCGCCACGATGGGCAACATGATCGCGCAGCGCGACATCGAGAAGGTGTTCGCGGCAGACGAGTTCTCCATCATCGGTATCGCCGGCGCGGCGGGGATCGCGGTCGAGATGGTCGGCCTGTTCCAGGTCGAGCTGGAGCACTACGAGAAGATCGAGGGCGCGCCGCTCTCGCTGGTCGGCAAGGCGAATCGGTTGGCCACGATGATCCGTCAGAATCTCGGTCTCGCCCTGCAGGGACTGGTGGTCGTCCCGCTGTTCGCCGGCTGGGACGAGATGACCGGTGAAGGTCGGATCTTTTCCTACGACGCCACCGGCGGCCGGTATGAGGAGCACGCGTTCTTCTCGGTCGGCTCGGGTTCGGTCTTCGCGCGCGGCTCGTTGAAGAAGCTCTATCGACCCGACTTCGACCCGTCCAACGCTGCAATGGCCGTTGTCCAGGCGTTGTACGACGCCGCCGACGACGACTCCGCGACTGGCGGTCCGGATCTCACCCGCAAGATCTACCCGGTCGTGATGACCGCGACCGTCGACGGTGTCTCGCGACTGCCGGATGCGGAGGTCGCCGATCTGGTGAACACCTTGGTCGCCCGACGAATGGAGCGACCCGACGGACCGGAGGCCCCACTCACGTGAGCATGCCGTTCTACGTTGCGCCAGAGCAGCAGATGAAGGACCGGGCCGACTTCGCCCGCAAAGGCATCGCCCGAGGCCGCTCGGTGATCGTTCTGCACTACTCCGACGGGATCTTGTTCGTCGCCGAGAACCGCTCGCAGGCTCTGCACAAGGTGAGCGAGATCTATGACCGGATCGGGTTCGCTGCGGTCGGCCGCTACAACGAGTTCGAGAACCTGCGTACGGCAGGCATCCGCTACGCCGACTTGCGCGGCTACAGCTACGACCGCAGCGACGTGACTGGTCGCGGGCTGGCGAACGCGTACGCTCAGCTGCTCGGCACCATCTTCTCGGCTGGGGGTGAGAAGCCGTACGAGGTGGAGATCGTCGTCGCCGAGCTCGGTCTGACCACCGAGCTCGACCAGATCTATCGACTGACGTACGACGGATCGGTCCAGGACGAGGACGACTACGCCGTGATGGGCGGTTCAGCCGACACCATCACCGACATGGTGAAGCGCGACTTCCAGGCGGGCCTCGATCTCGGTGCCGCCGTTCGGCTGGCGGTGAGCGCGCTCGCGGCCGATGGTGGGCCCAACGCGGCGCGACGTGAGCTCGGCGTCGAGGCGCTCGAGGTCGCGATCCTCGATCGGACGAGGGCGCTGCCGCGGAAGTTCCGGCGAATCCGAGGTGACCGCCTCGCAGCCCTGCTGGTCGAGGGCGCAGGAGCCGAGGTGCTTCCGCCTGCGTCGCCGCCCACGCCGGCCGAACCGACCCAGTGACTCCGGCGCCAGTGAGTCCGGCGCCAGTGAATCCGGCACCAGTGAATCCGGCACGAGTGAGTCCGACGCCAGTGAGTCCGGCACCAGTGAGTCCGGCCTCGTGAGTTCAATCCCGTGAACCCGGCCTCGGGACGCGAGGCCGTGGTGGTCGGTGCCGGACTGATCGGCACCTCGATCGGGCTCGCGCTGACCAGCGCGGGCTGGACCGTGCACCTGCGGGATCGTCTACTCAGCCATGCCCGGGTGGCGGAGACTCTCGGAGCTGGTACGTCGGAGCCAGCCGTCAGTCGCGAAGTCGAGCTCGTGGTCGTCGCGGTGCCACCTCGGGTGCTCGGAGACGCGATCGGTCACGCGCTCTCGAGCTATCCGCAGGCGACCGTGACCGACGTGGGTTCGGTCAAGGCCGGTGTGCTGGACGCGCTGTGGGATGCCCAGCCCGGGCTGGAGCGTTACGTCGGCTCGCACCCCATGGCCGGCTCCCAGCACTCCGGTCCACTGGCTGCGCGGGCCGATCTGTTCGCCGACCGGACCTGGGTGATCACGCCCCACCGGCGCTCCGCTCAGGCCAGCGTGCAGACTGTTCGCGATCTGGTGGCCGCCTGTGGCGCGCGCGAGATCGTGATGGACGTCGAGGAGCATGACGCCGCAGTCGCCACCGTGTCGCACCTCCCGCAGCTGATGTCAACGCTGACGGCCGGCCTGCTGACCGGCGTGCCCGCCTCGCACCTCGCACTCGCCGGACCAGGGCTGCGCGACGTGACCAGGATCGCGGCCAGCGACCCGCAGCTCTGGGAACAGATCCTCAGCGCGAACCAGGCGGCGGTGCTCGAGCGGCTCCGAGCGGTGCAGACGGAGCTGGACGCCGTGATCGGCGCGTTGGCCGGCGATTCGGGATCCGCGGGCGAGGCGCTGCGGGCCAGTCTCGAGCGCGGGGTCGAGGGCACCCGAAAGATCCCCGGCAAGCACGGTCGGGCACCCGCGACGTACGGGCAGGTCGTGGTCGAGATCCCGGACACTCCGGGTGCGCTGGGCAAGCTCTTCGCCGACGTCGGCGCGGCTGGCGTCAACGTCGAGGACATCGCCATCGAGCACGATCAGGTCCGTCAGGTGGGGTATCTGGCGCTGTCGGTGACCCCGGATCAGGTCGAGGCGCTCGACCGGACGATGCGCGACGGTGGCTGGGACGTCCAGCCCTGAGCGCTCGCTGGCAGCTTCGGGCGATCCGCTGGGTTCGCCCCGTGAAAGTGGATCCGCCCCTGTTGCAGCCGGGGCAGATCCACGTACGTGGGGCGAACGTCGGCGGGGCTGGGCGTTTCCGGCTAAGGGCTGTCAGGCGCGGCCGCTAGGCTGATCGACGGCATTCGGGCAGGCGGAGAGGCGGTGCAGCGTGCCGTTGGTGGTGGCGATCGACGGACCCAGTGGGTCGGGCAAGTCGAGCACGGCGCGCGGAGTCGCGTCTCGGCTCGGTCTGGACTTCCTCGACACCGGGGCGATGTACCGGGCGGCGACGTGGCTCGCCTTGCACCTCGGGGTGGACCGCGCCGACGCTGACGCCGTGGCCGCGCTGGTGCACGGTGCGACCTTCGACATCAGCACCGACCCGCGGACCCCGCGGATCGCGATCAACGGACAAGACGTCACCCGCGCGATCCGTGAGCCCGAGGTCTCGGCCGCGGTCAGCTCGGTCGCGACGAATCTGGCTGTCCGTGAGCACCTGGTCGGCGAGCAGCGTCGGCTGATCCGGTCCGCGTCTCGCGGCATCGTGGCGGAAGGCCGCGACATCACGACCGTTGTCGCTCCCGATGCGGATGTCCGCGTGCTGCTGGTCGCCGATCCAGCAGCTCGCGTCGCCAGACGGCAGGCCGAGCTGGGCGACAAGATCGATCAGGCCGCGGTGACCGATCAGGTCATCCGGCGCGATCGGGATGACTCGACCGTGGCCCAGTTCCACGCGGCCGCCCCCGGTGTCACCGTGATCGACTCGACCGAGCTCGGTCTGCCCGAGGTCATCGATGCGATCTGCGCGCTCGCGCCGGCTGCCGCGCCTGCGGGTGTCGCCGACCCCACGGGATCGTGACCATCGACCCCGGTGCCGACCTGCCGCTCACCGATTCCCCGCACGCCGACTCCCCGCACGCCGAGTCTCCGCACGCAGAGTCTCCGCACGCAGAGTCTCCGCACGCAGATAAGGTCTCCGCACGCAGACTCTCCGTACGCAGACCTTCCGCACACCGACCAGCTGTCGACCCCAGGCACGTGGGCGTTCCGGCTGGCGCAGCCGTTGGTCGGTGTCGCACTGCGGACGTACTGGCGGGTGCAGGTTCACGACCTGATGTACTTGCCCACCGACGGCCCGGTGGTGCTCGCCGTCAACCATCTGGGCGTGCTGGACGGACCGTTGCTCGCGGCCGTGACGCCGCGGACCTCGTTCGCGCTGGTCAAGACGGAGATGTACGACGGCCCGCTCGGCTGGGTGCTCACCCAGTTCGGTCAGATCCCGATCGACCGGCACGCCGTCGACCCGTCCGCCATCCGTCGATCGGTGAAGGTGCTCCGCGACGGAGGGGTGCTGGCCGTCTTTCCCGAGGGCGTCCGCGGCGTCGGTGACGTACGGCGGGCCAAGGGTGGCGCGGTCTACCTGGCCATGGTCACCGGAGCGCCCATCGTGCCGGTCGCTCTGCTCGGTACTCGCGAACCGGGTCGGTCCACCGACGACCTGCCCAAGCACGGAGCGCCCGTCCACGTCGTCTACGGCCCGCCGCTCACCGTCCCGCATTTGGCTTGGCCTCGGCCACGGACGCTGGTCGCCGAGCACACAGAGCGGTTGCGCAGCGCCCTCGCCGATCATGTGGTCGGCGCCCAGCGGCGTACCGGGCTAACCTTGCCGGGGCCGCCCGCACCGAAGGCGACACGAAAGCCCAAGACGACCAGCCCGTCCGAGCACAGCCGGGCAACCTGATGGAGAGATCCGCGCCACATGTCCCAGACCGACACCTTCGACCCTGCGCGCACCGCTCCGGTGATCGCCGTGGTTGGACGTCCCAACGTCGGCAAGTCGACGCTCGTGAACCGGATCATCGGCCGACGCGAGGCGGTCGTCCAAGACGTCCCCGGAGTGACCCGTGATCGGGTGTCCTACGACGCGACGTGGAACGGGCGCGACTTCGTCGTGGTCGACACCGGTGGATGGGCGCCCGATGCCAAGGGCATGGCGGCCCAGGTCACCGAGCAGGCAGAGCTGGCGATCGGCGCCGCCGATGCGGTCCTGTTCGTGGTCGACGCCGGAGTCGGGATCCAGGACGTCGACGAGTCCGTCGTCCAGGTACTGCGCCGAGCCGGCAAGCCGGTTGTGCTGGCGGCGAACAAGGTGGACGACCAGCGCGCCGAGGCCGAAGCCGCGGGGCTGTGGAATCTGGGACTGGGCGAGCCGTACCCGGTGTCGGCCCTGCACGGCCGGGGGAGCGGCGACTTGTTGGACGCGATCCTGGACGCTCTGCCCGAGGCGCCGCCGGCGGACTACGAACCGCCGCGAGGGCCGCGGCGGGTCGCGATCGTGGGCAAGCCGAACGTCGGAAAGTCCAGTCTGCTGAACCGGCTGGCCCGGCAGCAACGGGTGGTCGTCGACGACGTCGCCGGGACAACGGTCGACCCGGTGGACGAGCTCGTCGAGGTGGACGGCCGGACGTACCGGTTCATCGACACCGCGGGAATCCGGCGCCGGGTCAAAGAGGCGAGCGGCCACGAGTACTACGCCAGTCTTCGGACCCATGCAGCGATCGAGCGGGCCGAGGTCTGCGTCGTCGTGGTCGATGCCGGCGCACCGATCACCGAGCAGGATCTGCGGATCATGAGCAGCGTCGAGGACGCCGGCCGGGCCCTCGTGATCGCCTTCAACAAGTGGGACCTGACCGACGAGGAGCGGCGTCGCTACCTCGACCGCGAGATCGAGCGTGACCTGGTCGGTTTCGGCTGGGCCAGCAAGGTCAACATCTCGGCGACGACCGGGCGTCACGTGGACCGGCTGGGGCCGGCGATCGAGGAGGCGCTCGCCAGCTGGGAGATGCGGATCTCGACCGGCAAGCTGAACGCCTTCCTCGGCCGGATCGTGGCCGCGCACCCGCATCCGGTCCGCGGCGGGAAGCAGCCCAGGATCCTGTTCGGCACCCAGGCGCACGCGGGCCCGCCGACGTTCGTGCTGTTCACCTCCGGTCAGGTCGAGGACCAGTACCTGCGCTTCGTCGAGCGCCGGCTGCGCGAGGAGTTCGGCTTCACCGGAACGCCGGTGCACGTTCAGGTGCGCGCCCGGGAGAAGCGCGGCTCGAAGCGCTGAACGCGACGCTGCTCTGAGGAACCGCCCCGCCTACCGAACTGCGCGACTTCGCTCGGCTTGCAGGGCTTCGCTCGGGTTGGGCGGCTTCGCTCGAGTTGCTGCGACTTCGCGCTGCCCCAGAGTCGCGCGAAGTCGCACTACTCCGCGCGAAGTGATCGAACCAGCGCGAACTGGTCCGGTCCGAGACCTTCGGGCGGTGACGCATCCCGGCGAAACCGTAGCCCACGACTCGGCCGTGGCCCCGGTGGCGCAAATCCTTGCTCCCCTTGGACATCTTGCGCCCTGTGCAAAGGGAGCGAAGGATGCGTAACGGGTGCAAGGATCACGTAGCGGATGCCGGGTGCCGGGTGCAATCCGCGCCGAAGATCCGATCGATCCTTGCTCAGGATTTGCTCAAACCGCCCATTCTCGGTGAGAAGGCATCTTAATCTCTTCCGGTGCGCAAAATCTCCCAGCTCCTGCTCGCCGTCGCCCTGACCGTCGGACTCGTCGCCACGGTCGGAGCCGCTCCTGCCGACGCCGCCACCCGCAGCGTCAGCGTCCACAAGATCGCGACCAAGACCGCTCCGTACAAGAAGTCGGTCAAGGTTTCCCCGAATGTGACCACCAAAGGCCAGGTCAAGGTCGACTCGAAGCGGCTGACCGTCAAGAAGGGCAGCTCGACCGTCGCCGAGAACAAGTCGTCGGTTTACCTGAACGCGGGGACGTACAAGGTCACCACCACCGTGAAGTACCGCTACTACTCGGTGAAGAAGGGAAAGCGGTTTTACGGCAAGAATCGGACCAAGACGCTCACCCAGACTCTGACGATCAAGCAGAAACACCCGTCCCGTACGTCGCCGGTCAGCCCCTACGACTGCCCGAGCTGGGCGCCGATCAAGGGCAATGCGAGCAGCATGATCTACCACCTGCCTGGCCAGCGCTTTTACAACGCGACCAAGCCGGAGGACTGCTTCAGCAGCGAGTCCGCGGCCCGCAACGCCGGTTATCGCAAGGCAAAGGTCTGATCGCTGAGCTCGGGACGTTCGAGTGCCTTCATCAACGCGAGTACGGCGAGGTCGGCGTGCTGAGGACCGACGATCTGCAGGCCGACGGGCATTCCTGCGTCGCTGAGGCCGACCGGAATGGTGCCCGCGGGCGAGCGGGTCAGGTTGAAGACCCCGGTCGCCCGGATCCAGGATCGGTGGTCGCCGATTCTCGGTGGGTCGACGTGGAGCGTCGGGGTGAGCAGGAGCCCGACGCCCTCGAAGAGCCCGGCGAGCTGCAGGTTGAGCTCGTGGCAGGCGTCCTCGGCGGCCAGCAGATCGGCTGCCCGGAGCCGATCGGCCGCCTCGATCCCAGCGCGGAGCTCCGGGCTGAGCAGGCTCCGATCCCGGTCGCCGACACTGCGATGGAGGTACGCCATGATCAGCGTCGACCAGACCTCGTACGGCTCACGGTCGAACACGCGGCCGACCTCGACGATCTCCACACCCGCGTCCGCCAGCCGGTCGACGGCGGCATGGCAGGCTGCATCGATGCTCGGATCGGCGGCCGAGTAGCCCAGGGCCGGGCTCCAGGCCACTCGTCGGGGCGTCGGCTGCCGGAGGACGGCCGTCGACCAGCGCTCGGCCGGGGCCGGGAAAGAGCGCAGATCCGTGGGGTCCGGTCCGACGATCACGTCCAGCACGGCCAGCAGCTCGTCCATCGTGCGAGTCAGCACGCCACGAGTCGTCACGGCCGGCCAGTCGACCGGCCGGCTGCCGCCGTCCGGTATCCGGCCGAGTGAGGGCTTGAACCCCGGCAGCCCGCACGCCGAGGCCGGGATCCGGATCGAGCCCCCGCCGTCGGAGGCCGTGGCCAACGGCACCATCCCGGACCGGACGGCCGCCGCCGCACCGCCCGACGAGCCGCCGGCGGTCCGGTCGGGATCCACCGGATTGCGGGTGACCCCGAACAACAGGTTCTCGGTCTCTGCCGAGGCCGCCAGCTCGGGGACGTTCGTCTTGCCGATCACGACACAGCCGGCGGCGCGCAGTCGTGCGACCAGTACCGAGTCGTCCGTTGCGACCGGTGCGTCCCGCCACAGCAGGGAGCCGTACGTCGTCCGGTATCCGACGGTGTCTTCGGTGTCCTTGACCGCAAGTGGCACTCCGGCGAGCGGTCCGACCGGTTCGCCGCGGGCGACGGTCTCGTCGATCGCGTCGGCCTGGTGGAGCGCACGTTCGCGGTCGATCGCCACGAAAGCGTTGAGGGTCGGGTCCAGTCGCCCGATGCTCGCCAGCGCTTCGTCCGCTACCGTCCGCGCGGACCGGCGGCCACTGCTTACGTCGGCGGCAATGCCGAGGAGCGAGGCGCGGACCATGGTGTCAGTCTGCTGCGAAGTCGTACGCGAGCTCCAGCAGCGTCCGGACCTCTTCGTCGACCTGCCCGGGTGATGTCAGCACGACTCCGTGGGCATACGTCGATCCCGCCCGGACCACGCGTGCGACCGCCGGCACGAGATGCTCGTCCGGAAGCTGGATCCACAGCAGCGCCGAGCGCACTCTCGGCCGGAACTCGGCGAACTTGCGCTGCGCCTTGAGGAAGATGCCGACGTTCACGGCGTCTTCGTGCATCGGCCCGAGAGGATGGACGGTCTCGATGACCGCGGCGTAGATCTCCGCGATCCACGGGGGATGCCGGGCGAGCAGCTCGTCGACGCTGATCCCGGGTACGCACGTGTGCGCTTGGTTGGCTGCCCCGAACTCGCGCTCGCACCGCGGACAGATCCAGCGACTCACGGCGCCTGACTCACTTTCGCACTGTGGCTGGCCGGCGGCGCGTGAAGGACTTCATCGCTGACAGCCGTGACATCGGGCGATCGCGATGATCCACCGCTCGGCCGCGCCCGGAACGAGCGTCTCGCGGACCGTCTCGGGGAGCCAACCCGCGGCGGTCAGGGCCCCGATCAGTGCCGGGCTCCTGCCAGTAGACGAAGTAGCGCGGATCGTCGAGCTTACGATCCGACCAGCCCTCACCGGTTCCCTTCTTGAGGGTGGCGACGAGGAGTCCTCCGGGACGGGTCGCTGCTGCAATCGACGTCAGCATCTCACAAAACCGGGGTCGGAGAACGTGCAGGAGCACGGCGTTGGCGTCGACGCGGCGTCCCAGCCCGGACCGCTGCCGAGCTCGAGCACCCGCGCTCCTGTGGGGACCCGCGCGAGCAGCTCGTCGACCGGCCCGGAAGGCAAGCGCTGAGTGCGCTCGACGTACTTGATCGGCGTGGCGTTCGTACGCCGCCAGCGTCAGTCTCGTCTCCTCCTCCGCCACGTGCTCCACTCTCTCGCGCGAGGCCGGTCGGGCGCCATCTGGGCGATGCGGTGCGAGGACGAGGGGTGGGAGGGGCCGGTGGAGGCGCATCTGGGCGATGGAAAGCGCTCACGTTCGCCCCACGAGCAGGTATTCGCCCCATCTGCAGCCGGGGCGAATCCACCTTCATGGGGCGAACTCGGAACGCGGGGGTGACGAACGCGCTGGCCGGCAAGCTCAGGCGGCGAGCACCGACTGGCTGCGCAGCTTGGCGATGGCGTGCCGTTCGATCTGGCGGACCCGCTCGGCGGTGATCCCCCAGAGCGCGCCGATGTCGGACAGCTTGGCCTGCCGACCGTCGATGAGCCCGTAGCGACGACGGACGACGTCGGCGGAGCGCTCGTCGAGCTGATCGAGCATGGCTTCCAGGCGCTGGTGCTCTTCGGCGTCGAGGAACACCTCATCCGGACCGGGCATCGGCTCACGGGCGATCAGGTCGCCGAGGGCGGTGTCGCCACCCTCCTCGACCGGAGCGTCCAGGCTGACGTGATCGCGGCCGTACCGCATCAGGTCGAGGACCCGGTCCGCCTCCAGCCCCATCTCATCGGCGATCTCGGCGATCTCGGGCTCGCGACCGAGACGCCGCTCCAGGGTGCGACGCACCGCGCCGACCTGGTTCACCTGCTCGGCGACGTGCACCGGCAGCCGGACGATCCGACCCTGCTGGGCGATGCCCCGGCTGATCGACTGCCGGACCCACCAGGTGCCGTACGTGGAGAACTTGAAGCCCTTGGTGTAGTCGAACTTCTCCACCGCCCGGATCAGGCCGGTGTTGCCCTCCTGGACCAGGTCCAGCAGCGGCATCTGCGAGCGGCCGTACTTGCGGGCGACCGAGACCACGAGTCGCAGGTTGGCAGTGATGAATCGCTGCATGGCCCGCTCACCCTCGTCGACGAGGAAGTGCAGCTCGTCCTCGGACGGCCGCTTGGCCTTCCGACCGCGCTCCGCCGACGTCACCTCACCGGACAGGATCTTCTCCGCATAGAGCCCGACCTCGATGGTCTTGGCGAGCTCGACCTCTTCTGCGGCGGTGAGCAGAGGAGTCTTGGCGATGCCGTCCAGGTAGAGACCGACCGCATCCTTGCCATCAATACCGTCATTGACTCGCGAACGAGCCGAGATTGCTACCACGTTTCCCCTTTTCATAGCCCTCACCAGATGGGCCTTACACAGATAGGAACGTAAACAGGGACGAAAAGGATTCCTCGCGAGCCCTGAAGATCCCCTGAGACCCGTCAGGGTCATCCCCCAGCGTCTGCCCCAGTCAGAGGGATGTTCGGCGGCCAGTGCCGCCTCGGATGCACCATTTCTACCGGACGGCGGACCATCACCCGTCGAATTGTCAGATTCTGGTCAGGCCCTGGCCGAGAGAAAAGCCGGCAACCCGCCCGTCACGGCGTGATCTGATCGATGATCCAGGCGTACTCGAAGGCGGTTTCCTTCCAGCTCTGGTAGCGCCCGCTCACCCCACCGTGGCCCGCGACCATCTCGGTCTTGAGCAGGATCGGGCGGTCGTCGGCGTTGCTGGCCACGGCGCGCAGTGCGGCGATCCACTTGGCCGGTTCGACGTAGAAGACCCGGGTGTCGTTCAGGCTCGTCGTGGCCAGGATCGCGGGATAGGCGGTGGCCCGCACGTTCTCGTATGGGCTGTAGGACTTCATGTACGCGTACGCCTCCGCGGAGTGCAGCGGGTCGCCCCACTCCTCCCACTCGATCACGGTCAGCGGCAGGTCGGGATCGAGGATGGTGGTCAGCGCGTCGACGAACGGCACCTGGGCGTGGATGGCCCGGAAGGCCTCGGGTGCGAGGTTGGCCACGGCGCCCATCAGCAGGCCGCCGGCGCTGCCGCCGCGGGCGGCAAGCCGGTCCGTCGACGTGTATCTCTCCTCGACCAGCCACCGTGCGCAGGCCACGAAGTCCGTGAACGTGTTGCGCTTGGCGAGCAGCTTGCCCTGCTCGTACCAGCCTCGGCCCAGCTCGCCGCCGCCACGGATGTGGGCGATGGCGAAGACGATGCCGCGGTCCAGCAGGGAGAGCCGGGGGATCGAGAAGGTCGGGTCGATCGGGATCTCGTACGACCCGTAGCCGTAGAGCAGGGCCGGCGCCGTTCCGTCTCGTGGGACGTCGGCGCGGTGGACGATCGAGATCGGGACGCGGGTGCCGTCCTCGGCCGTCGCCCAGCCGCGCTCTTGGACGTAGTTCGCGGGATCGTACGGACCCCAGGTCGGGTCGTCCAGCACCGGCGTCTGCTTGAGCAGGGTGCGCTCGCCGGTGTCCAGCGCATAGTCGTACACCGACTCCGGGGTCACCATCGACTCGTAGCTGAGCCGGATGGTGTCAGTGTCGTACTCCGGGCTGCCGGCCGACTCCACGTTGTACAGCGGTTCGGCGAACGTCACGTCCGTGCCGGACCCGAATCCGGTGGCGGAGTCGTCGCGGCGCAGCACGTGCAGTCCGGTCAGCCCGTCGCGACGCAGCGAGACGACGGCGTGCCGGGCGAAGGCCTGCACGCCGAGGATCCGGGTCCCCGGCTGGTGGGGCAGCACCGGGACCCACTGCCCGTGACTGGTTGCCTCCAGCGGCGCCGAGGCCAGCTCGAAGTCCAGTGCACCGTCGTTGTGCACGATCAGCAGCCGATCACCGGCCGGCTCGATTTCGTACTCGACGCCTTGGCGCCGCGGCGCGACCGCACGCGGGGTTCCTTCCGGATCGTCAACGCTGAGCAGCCGCGCCTCGGAGGTGATCTTGCTGCCGGCACCGAGGACGATCCAGCGCCGGTCGCGGCTCGCCTCCACGCCGAGCCAGAACCGCTCGTCGGGTTCCTCCCAGACGACCGCGTCGTCGACCGGATCGGTGCCCAGCCGGTGCCGGAGCACGAGGTAGGGCCGCCAGGCGTCGTCTGCACGGGTGTAGAAGAGATACTCGTCACCGGCCCACGCCACCCCGTACGCGGTGTCGTCGATGGTGTCGGCAAGCAGCTCGCCGCCGGCCAGGTCGACGACCCGGAGGGTGAACCGCTCCGCGCCGCTGGTGTCGGTGGAGTACGCCAGCAGCCGCCCGTTCGGCGACACGGCGAACGCACCGATGGAGAAGAAGTCGTGATCGGTGGCCGCGCTGTTCGCGTCGAGCAGGATCTGCTCGCCCGCGATCGTCCCGGAGGTGTCCGGGGGCGTCCGAGCAGCCTTCGACGCATCGTCGGAGCCATCCGAGCGCGTGGCGTTGGTGCGGCAGTAGATCGGGTACTCCGAGCCTTCGACGGTGCGGACGTAGTACCAGTAGGCAGAGCCGTCGGTGTGCGTCCGATAGGTGGGCACACTCAGGTCGGTCTGCTTGGTCCGCGCCTTGATCTCGTGGAAGATCTCCTCGGAGAACTCGATCAGGTGCGATGTCTGACGGCGGGTCCAGGCGTTCTCGGCTTCCAGGTAGGCGATCACCGCGTCGTCGTCCTTGGCACGCAACCACTCGTACGGATCGACGAAGACATCGCCGTGGTGCACCCGCTCGGTGGGTCGGCGTTCGGCGATCGGGGGCTGGGTCGGCTCGTTACTGGACATCGCGGGCCATCCTAGGGATCTTCGACGGTGGTCGATCGGCGCGGGTGAGTATCCGCCCCGGCGACGATGGGACAGGATAGGCCGCATGGGCGAGAAGGTTGAAGCGGGACCCTTCACTCGTGAGGACCGGACCCGGCACCGGCAGAAGGTCCGGACCGGGCTCGATGCGCTGGCACGCATGCTGACCCAGTCGACGTTCGACTTCGACCGACCGATGACCGGGCTGGAGATCGAGTTCAACCTCGTCGACCGGGACTGCGAGCCGGCGATGCGCAACGCCGAGGTGCTGGACGTGATCGCCGATCCGCAGTTCGTGACCGAGCTCGGCAAGTTCAACATCGAGATCAACGTCCCGCCGCGGGCGCTCGGCGACAACGGGCTCAGCTCGTTCGAGGAGTCGGTGCGGAACGCCTTGAACCGGGCCGAGGAGCGCGCGGCCGGGATCGGCTGCCATATCGCGATGGTCGGCATCCTGCCGACGTTGCGGCCCGAGCACGTCACGCTCGCCAGCGTCAGCGAGAACGCCCGGTACTCCCTGCTGGACGAGCAGATCTTCGCGGCCCGTGGGGAGGACCTGGAGATCGCCATCGACGGCATCGAGCGGCTGCACATGATCTCGGACACGATCATGCCGGAGGCTGCCTGCACCTCGACCCAGGTCCACCTCCAGGTCAGTCCCGACGATTTCGCGCCGTACTGGAACGCCGCCCAGGCCATCGCCGGGATCCAGATCGCGGTGGGCGCGAACTCGCCGTACCTGTTCGGGAAGGAGCTGGTCGCCGAGTCCCGAATCCCGCTGTTCGAGCAGACCACCGACACCCGCTCCGACGAGCTGAAGGCCCAAGGCGTACGTCCGCGGGTCTGGTTCGGCGAGCGCTGGATCACCTCGATCTTCGATCTGTTCGAGGAGAACTCGCTCTACTTCCCGGCACTGCTGCCGATCATCAGCGACGAGGACCCGATCGCCGTCCTCGACGCCGGTGGGGTGCCGAAACTGGAGGAGCTCCGGCTGCACAACGGGACGGTCTATCGCTGGAATCGTCCGGTCTACGACATCAGCGGCGGCCAGCCGCACCTCCGGGTGGAGAACCGGGTGCTGCCGGCCGGACCGACGGTGGTGGACATCATGGCGAACGCGGCCTTCTTCGCCGGCCTCGTCCGTGCGCTGGCCAGCGAGGACCGGCCGATCTGGACGCAGATGTCGTTCCAGGCGGCGACGGACAACTTCTACGCCGGGGTCCGGCGGGGGATCGACGCCGAGGTGTACTGGCCGCGGGTCGGCACCGTGCCGGTGACCGAGCTGGTGCTGCGGAAGCTGCTGCCGGTGGCGGCCACGGGTCTCGGTCTGTGGGGTGTTCCCGAAGCCGATACCAGCCGTCTCCTCGGCATCATCGAGCATCGCTGCCTGCGTGCGGCCAACGGTGCGACGTGGCAGACTGCGGAAGTATCCAGGCGGGAGGCGGCGGGCGACTCACGCGACGAGGCGCTGCGCGGGATGCTCGCGTCCTACCTGGAGCTCATGCACACGAACGAACCCGCTCACAGCTGGGAGACACAGTGATGTCCGAGATCACGGATGCTCGTCCCGCGTCGGCGCCCACCCCGCCACCGGCGACGTCGACGATCGTGGTCGGGTACTCGCCGAAGCCGGAGGGACAGGCCGCACTGCAGCGGGCGATCACCGAGGCGACGCTGCGGGGTAGCTCGCTGATCGTGGTGCACACCTCGACCTCGACCGAGCTGGACGACTTGGCGGGGGTGCTCGACGGCTCGGGTGTGCCGTACGAGATCCAGGCCACCTCCGACAGCCTCGACCCCGCCGAAGAGTTGATCGCCGCCGCCACCACCAGCGATGCCGAGTTCATCGTGATCGGCCTGCGCAAGCGCTCCCCGGTGGGAAAGCTGCTGCTCGGCAGCAACGCGCAACGGGTGCTGCTCGACGCCGCATGCCCGGTCCTGGCTGTCAAACCCGTGAGTTGAGGGTGCGCCAGCGTTATCGCACCGCATCGCCCAGAAATACCCAATTCACGGGCCGCAACGCCCGCGTTATCGCACCGCATCGCCCAGATGTGGGGCTCATCATGCGCGGTGCACAGCAGATGTCGAGTTATTCCTGAAGCTGTCCGCGCAACTTGCTGAGGAAGCTTCAGAAATACCAGGTGCGACGTACGGTGGGGGCAATGTGCGCGTCCACCGTCAGTTCGGAGTCCGATCGCCACGATTCGTCCATCAGGGATGGGCGTCGGGGTGGATTTGGGGTTCCGTGCCACAATACGGAGAGGAGCACCTATTGACATCCGATGGGCGCTGCCTGCCCGAAAATTATGCGTTCCTGAGAGGCTGCTGAGTGACACCCCCCTCGAGAGTCCATGCGTCCGCGCCCGCCGAGCCTGCCAGCGAAGGGGCTGCACGGGTAACGACGGCCAAGAAGCCGGCCCGCAAGACCGCCGCCCGATCTACGAAGCGCGGGGCCGCCGACAAGGACTCGCTGGGTCTGGTGGAGAACGCGGCGAGCACGCCGGCCGTCGGGGGCGCCGAGCCTGATGCCCCCGAGACCGACGCTCCTCCGGAGGAGCTGGTCGAGGAGGTGATCGACCTCGAGGCCGAGGTGGTGGTCGACGTCGTGAGCGAGGAAGTCGTCGTCACCGTCGGCAAGAAGCGGACCCTCGACGATGTCGACGAGTCGACCTTCGAGCCCGTCGAGGTGGCCAAGCTGGAGGGCGAGCTGGTCGAGGACGAGGGATTCACGCTCTCCGAGGCCGACGACGCCGACGAGCCCGAGCAGCAGGTGATGGCCGCCGGTGCGACCGCTGACCCGGTCAAGGACTACCTCAAGCAGATCGGCAAGGTCGCTCTGCTGAACGCCGAGCAGGAGGTCGAGCTCGCGAAGCGGATCGAAGCCGGTCTGTTCGCCGACGAGAAGCTGAACGATCACACCGCGACCATCAAGGCGGCCGAGCTCGAGGACTTCGAGTGGATCGCGGAGGACGGCAGGCGGGCGAAGAACCACCTGCTCGAGGCCAACCTGCGGCTGGTCGTCTCGCTGGCCAAGCGCTACACGGGCCGCGGCATGTTGTTCCTGGACCTGATCCAGGAGGGCAACCTCGGTCTGATCCGTGCCGTCGAGAAGTTCGACTACACCAAGGGCTACAAGTTCTCGACGTACGCCACCTGGTGGATCCGGCAGGCGATCACTCGGGCAATGGCCGATCAGGCCCGGACCATTCGGATCCCGGTGCACATGGTCGAGGTCATCAACAAGCTGGCCCGGGTTCAGCGGCAGATGCTGCAGGATCTCGGTCGCGAACCGACGCCCGAGGAGCTTGCCCGCGAGCTCGACATGACGCCGGAGAAGGTCGTCGAGGTCCAGAAGTACGGCCGCGAGCCCATCTCGCTGCACACCCCGCTGGGCGAGGACGGCGACTCCGAGTTCGGCGACCTGATCGAGGACTCGGAAGCGGTCGTGCCGGCCGACGCGGTCAGCTTCACGCTGCTGCAGGAGCAGCTGCACGACGTGCTCGACACGCTGTCGGAGCGCGAGGCCGGCGTCGTCTCGATGCGCTTCGGGCTCACCGACGGTCAGCCGAAGACTCTGGACGAGATCGGCAAGGTGTACGGGGTGACTCGCGAGCGGATCCGCCAGATCGAGTCCAAGACCATGTCGAAGCTCCGCCACCCGTCCCGCTCCCAGGTTCTCCGGGACTACCTGGATTAGGTTCGGCCCTTCTCGATGTGCCGAAGCTCTGCGCCTTTTGGGGGCGGAGCTTCTGCGTTCCGGGTTCTTCTCGCAGCCATCCGCCGGCGAGCGTCGTTAGCGCAGCGCCGGGCTCCGCTTGGCGACCGAGTGAGCCCTGCTCCGATTGCGGCAGCCGCGCCCACCTCTGACTGCCAAAGAGGAAGCATGGCGGAGTCTTGAAGGCGCGGAGCGTGCGCGAGCCGGCAAAATTAGGGGCTGACCAGGGGCGGGTGCAGGTCGCGGAGAGCGAACTGCTGCCGCTTGCGTACGACCAGCACGCCCAGTCCCAGGGCGAGCAGGGTGCCGATCAACAGGATCGTCGCGTCCCGGGCCAGGTGGCTGAGCTCGCCGCCGGAGATCACCACGCGGTAGGCGTCGATCAGGTATGTCATCGGCATGTACGGCGCAATTGCCTGGAAGAACACCGGTAGCACCGGAGCCGGGTACGTTCCGCCGGCCGAGGTCAGCTGCAGGATGAGCCAGACCAGCAGGATCGACGACCCCGGCGTGCCCAGGCCGGATCGAAGCAGGTGCGCGATCGAGGAGAAGCACACCGCACCGAGCGCGGTCAGTCCGATGATCATCAGCGGATGAACCGGGGCGAGACCCAGGAACAGCCACACCACGCCGAGCATCAGTAGCGCGCCGAGGACCGCGAAGATCCCGATCGGCAGCCACCCGGTCAGCGCCAGCCGCCAGGGCCGCGCCCGGCCCGCGAGGGCGCGGCCGCTGATCGGTCGGACGACCAGGAACACCGAGATGCCGAACACCCAGATCGCGATCGAGAAGAACATCGGAGCGAGCCCGCGGCCGTACACGCCGGCCGGGTTGTCGACCTGCATGGTCACGTCGGCGGGGGAGGACAGCACCTGGACTGCGTCGGCCTGCTCGTCGGCACTGATCGCGGGGACCCGCTTCACCGCATCGGACAGCTTGTCGTGCAGCTCCGCCGCGCCGGCGGCCAGCTTGGTCGTCCCGGCGTGCAGGTCGGCAGCACCCGTGCTGAGAGTCGTCAGACCCGTGTGCAGCGTGTCCGCTCCGGCTGCCAGTTTGTCGGCGCCGGCGGCGGCACTCGACACACCGGTGGCGAGCGTGTCGGCCCCCGAGGATGCGGACGCGACTCCGTCACGGACCTGACGAGCGCCGCTGGCGACCTGGTGAGCGCCGTCGTTGAGGTCGACGAGCTTGTCCTTGGCCTCGGTAACCGGCTTGGTCAGATCGCCGGTCTGCTGGATCTTCGTGTTGATCGCGTGGACGTCGTCGGCGGCGTTCTGGGCCGTGTCGGCGATCTCGCCGGACCGCTTGGCGGCGCTGTCGACGCGGTCCTGCACCCGCTGGAAGTTCTCGTCGTCGGCGAGGTCCGGATTGTCCTTCTTCAGCTCATCCAGTGCGTCCGAGGCCGAGCTCAGGTCGGCGCTGACCGATCCCGTCCGGTCGGCCAGGCCGGACGTCACGTCGTCGAGCGCGCTGCCCGCTTCCTTCGCGTGGCTCTGGATCTGCGGCAGGTTCTTCTGCAGATCGGTGAGCACCGGGACGACGGCGTCGTCGAGCTGCTGGGTGCCGTCGGCGACTTTCCCCGCACCGGTGGCGACCCCTGCCGAGCCAGACTTCAGCGTACGAAGTCCCTTGGCCAGGTCCGCCGAGCCGGTCTTGGCTGTGCCGAGTCCCGCGGACAGATCATCGGCGCCGTTGGCCAACGTCTTGGACCCGGCGGCCGCGGACTTCGCGCCGTCGGCGACCTTGGCCGCGCCGTCGTCGGCGGACGACGCGCCGTCGCTCAGCTGTCCGGCGCCGTCGGCCGCGTCCTGCAGACCCGAGCGGATGGTCGCGAGGTTGGCGAAGACGGCGTCGAAGTAGCTGGCGACAGCGGACTCGTCGACCGCGCGAGCGATGCTGTCCTGGGCGCGCGCCGTGATGCTGCCGATCACGAAACCGTTGGCGTCGTTGCGCCGCAGCATGATCTGGGCCCGTTCCGGATCGTCGCCGGCACCGCTGATCAGGTGTGCTGAGAAGTCGGCCGGCACGACGATCGCGAGATAGTAGTCGCCCTCCTGCAGACCCCTCATCGCCTCGGGTTCGTCGACGGCGGCGTAGTCGAAGTCCTTCTTGGCCATCAGGGTGTCGACGAAGTCCTGTCCGGCGTGGACCTCCTTGCCCTCGTACGTCACGGGCTGGTCCTGGTCGACCACGGCGACCGGTAGCTGGTCGAGCCGGCCGTAGGGGTCCCAGTTGGCGGTGAGGTAGATCGCCCCGTACAGCAACGGGATGATCAGCACGAACACCAGCGCGACCTTCGGCAGCGGGCCACGGAACCGTCGAAGCTCGTAGCGGGCGAGCCGGGAGGCGGGAACGGGGATACGCACGTCAGTCCTTCACATGAGTCGGTCGCGTCAGGGCGATCCGGGGTACGTCGTCGGGCAGCGCGGCCGCTTCGGTCGTGCTGACCACAATGGCCGGTCCGGTGGCGGCGATCGCCTTCAAAGCCTCGTACAGTCGACGCTGGTCGGCGAGGTCCAGCCGGGCGTCCGCGTCGTCCAGCACCACGAGCCGACTCGGTCGGAGGGTGGCGAGGATGACGGCGACCACAGCCTGTTCGAGGGCGGACAGCTCGTCGATCAGGTCGCGCCGGGCGACCTCGAAACCAACGATCTGCTCCGCGGCCGAGAACAGCTTCTCGGCGTGCTGCGGCGCTACCGCGTCGATCAGCGCGCGCTCGGTGATGCACTCGGCGACCGTGAGCTGGCCCTCCAGCTCGACCAGGTCCGAGATGCGGGCGATCGATGTCCGCTGCGCCACCGCGCGGTGCTCCTTGACGGCGTCCAGGCCGGTGACGCGCAGCCGGCCGGTGAGCCCGCGCATCCGGCCGACGACCGCGAGCAGGAGCGAGGATCGCCCACTTCCGCTCGGGCCGACGACAGCGGCCAGGCCGGACTCCGGCCACCTGAGCTCCAGGTCGGTGAAGACCGGGCCGTGTTTGGACACCAGGGACAGCCCTTCGGCAACCACCAGCGGTGGGCGTGCGGCCGGCACCTCGTCCTTTGCCGGTGGATCGTGGCGGTCGGGTTGGTCGAGTGGGCGGTCAGTGCTCATCGGAGGCCTCCGATCAAGCGGGTGAGGCTTTCCTCGACAAGCTCCACAGGGACTGCCTCAGGTGCGGTGGCGTGCTCGACGGCGAGCCCGTGGG
This sequence comes from uncultured Actinomycetota bacterium, assembly GCA_963797165.1. Taxonomy (GTDB): domain Bacteria; phylum Actinomycetota; class Actinomycetes; order Propionibacteriales; family Propionibacteriaceae; genus Microlunatus. Next base: position 1,108,032 of record CAWCOM010000001.1, on the reverse strand, counting down.
CGACCGTGAGCAGCAGGGTCGCCGCGACGGCAAGGTCGGCATCGGCAGACAGCGCGAGGTCGCCTGCGTGGGCCTGCAAGCGCTGCTGGACGCCGTCGCAGAGCTGGATCCTGAGCTCGACGTACGCCGTGCGGACAGCCGGATCGTGGCCGGCCAGCGTGCGGAACTCCGTCCACAGCGCCGGCCAGGATGACGATCCGGTGATCTCGACGGTCAGGGCCTGGGCGACCCGGCGGGCGGCGTCCCCGGCCGGGATCGGCTGAGAGTCGGTGCGGGCGAACGTGGCCGTCACCGAGTCCGCGATCGCATCGATGTGAGCCGCGCAGACCGCCCGCAACAGCTCCGGCTTGCCGCCGAAGTTCGAGTAGACCGCTCCCTTCGTGAATCCGGCCGCGGTCGCGATGTCGCTGACCGTCGTCCGGTCGTACCCGTGCTCGAGGAACGCTGTCTCGGCGGCGGTGAGGATGCCGGCTCGGACGGTCTCACGGCGTGGGCGGAGCTGGGTGGTGATCATGGCGACTCCCTTCGATACCGATGGTATCGGACCGGGACGCCTATTCAATACCATGGGTATCGAGTTCGGACTAGCAAGGTTGCGCCACGTCTGCCCCATCTGCGTGGGTTCGCCCCAGCTGCAGCCGGGGCGAATCCACGTACGTGGGGCGAACGCCGGATCCGGCCGGGCAGCGTTCAGACTGACGGGTCGGTCGGAGGGGTAGCTCAGCCGGTGGTGATCTGCGGGGCCGTCGGCGCTGGCCCGGAAGAGTTCACTTGGAGACCGACGTACCGGGTCTGACCAGCGGGGATCGAGGCGGCCCAGTCGGCGCCTTCGCACGTGATCAGGCCACCGGCGACCGAGCAGCGCATTCCCCAGGCGTTCGCGATCGAGGTCGCGGCCGGGTCCGACCAGCGGATTCGCCAGCCGGACCGTTCGGTGGCGGCGGAGACCTGGAGCTGAGCGACGTAGCCCGTGGTCCAGGCACTGCTCAAGCTGCCAACCGACCTTCAGTACGTCGCCGGCTGGCGCGGGTGCCGGCGTGGGATTGGAAGGAGTTGGAGAGTGCGAGGAACGGGCTGGGTGTGGTCGGGCTGGGTGTGGTCGGGCTGGGTGTGGTCGGGCTGGGTGTGGTCGGGCTGGGTGTGGTCGGGCTGGGGACGGGAGATGACGGCGTGCTCGGAGCTGCACCCGGCGTACCGCCGCCAAGGATCGGTGCCAGCGCGTCCAGCTTTGCCTGCTGCGGGGTGACCCAGTCGTCGCCGACCAGGCCGCCGGTGTCACCGCTGTTGGGGTTGAACGACCAGTACGCGAAGCTCAGCTGGTTCGTCTTCAGGTAGCCGACCAACCGGTCGAGCCACGCCCGGTCAGCTTCGGTCTGCAGCCGCGTACCGAACTCGCCGAGCAGCACCGGCGCGATCTGGTCACGCGCCAGGTAGCCCCAGTTGGCCGTCCACACCTGGTCGAGGTTGGCGGGGTAGCGCGGATCGGAGAACCAGGACTGCGGGAAGATCGAGGACGGGTAGTCGTGCGGTGAGTACACCAGCCGGTTCGCGACGTCGAGCCGGATCGGGTGAGCGCGTACGTCGGCCAGGCCGCCGCCCCACCACGTCGTCTGAGTACCGTGCTGCGTCGCGACCTGCCGCTCGATGCCCTCGACCAGGATCAAGAGCTTCGGGTTGACGGCGAGGATCGCGTTCCCGGCGCGAGTCGCCGCAGCCGCCCAGTCGCGCGAGGCGTCGCCGCAGCCCCAGCAGGCCTGTCCGTGCGGCTCGTTGTGCAGATCCATCCCGCTCACGGTCGGGTCGTCGGCGTAGCGATCGGCGAGCGAGCGCCAGTCGGCGATCCAGCGCTGCTCGGACCAGGCGGAGGTGTACCAGAGCTCCGACTGAGCGTCCGAGTCCGGCCGGTGCCGATCGAGGATGACGCTCAGTCCGTGCCGGCGTGCGCCGGCGATCACGGCGTCCATCACCTGGAGCGGGGTCTTGCCGACCAGGTCGGGGTTCTTCGCGGCGTCGATGCCGCTGGTAGTCGAACCGGCCAGGCACTCGTTGCTGAACGGCAGCCGGATGGTATTGAAACCGAAGGACGCGATCTGCGCCAAACCGTCGTCGAGGCCGATCTGCCACAGACCGTGCGGCGCGCAGTTGGTGGTCTCGAGGCCGAACCAGTTCACCGCCTTGACGACGTACGAACTGCCGCCGGCGTCGACGATCCGGGCGCCGTCGGTGTGCAGCCAGCCCACGGTCGGCGGGTCAGCGGCGGCTGGCGGAGCTGTCAGGCCCACGATCAAGAGCCCCATGACCGCAAGGACAGCACACAGAGAGGCACGAAACCATCGGACAGGGCGGCGGAGCACCCGGCAATCGTACGGAGGAAGAACCGCCTCGGGGCCCGATAGGACGACGAAGCCCTCCGGACGCGTCCGGAGGGCCACGGTGGAAGATCGATGTTGCGGTGAATCTGGCGGCTGGCATCAACCAGCCGCCGCGTATTCAGGTGATCTTCTCGGTCTCGTCCTGGATGGCGAGGGCGACCTGACGGAGCTTGTCGGCGTGCTCCTTGCTGTGGTGCGCGCAGAAGAGAAGCTCGAACCCGCTGGCCATGACGACTCGCACATACGCCTGTGCCCCGCAACGATCGCAGCGGTCCGCCGCGTTCAGGGCTGCGGCATCTCCGATGACACTGGTGCTCACGATGGCCTCACTTTCGTAGGTCGATCTTCTTTCCATTCTGAGTCTGCGGTGTGGACCTGCGATACAGCTCCACACGTCAAGTGAACAACGATCCTGGGTCCGATTGTTCCGGTACGACATCTCAGCCGCATGTCTCTTCTGTAACGACAGCGGTGAGGAGGGTTCGATCGCTGTGATTCTTGCCACTGTCGACCCCGGTTGGCGACCTGAGATGGTGACCTGGGAGTGACTCGCTCGACGACTCGGTCCGGTGTGGTGGAGGCACCGTTGCTCTCCACCTGACACGCTACCCAATGGGGCAAGAGATCACGTCGCCATCCCGCCCCTGAGCCCAGGGTTTCGTTCAGGGCTGAACCGCGGCGACGACCTCCGCGAGCCGGGCGCTGTCCGGCGGTAGTCTCGGCGCGTGCCGACCCCCAAGCCCGCCGCCGAGAGTCGTGAGTACGAGGCCCGACACCTGCTGGTGCTGGAGGGGCTGGAGGCGGTCCGCAAGCGACCGGCGATGTACATCGGCTCGACCGACACCCGCGGTCTGATGCACTGCCTGTGGGAGATCATCGACAACGCCGTGGACGAGGCGCTCGGCGGCTTCGGCACCGAGATCGATGTCACGCTGGCCCGGGACGGCTCCATCTCTGTCGTCGACCGGGCGCGGGGCATCCCGGTCGACATCGAGCCGCGCACCGGACTGTCGGGCGTGGAGGTGGTGTTCACCAAGCTGCATGCCGGCGGCAAGTTCGGCGGAGGCTCCTACAACGCCACCGGCGGCCTGCACGGCGTCGGCTCGTCGGTGGTCAACGCGCTGTCCGCCAGACTGGACGTCGAGGTCGACCGCAACGGCGCGACCTGGGCGATGTCGTTCCGGCGAGGCGAGCCGGGGAGGTTCGACGGTCCCGGGCCGAAGGCCAAGTTCACGCCCGGCGGTGGGCTGCGCAAGACCGGTCGAGTCGCTCGCGGAGTGACGGGTACCCGGGTGACGTACTGGCCGGATCGGCAGATCTTCCTGCCCGACGCCCAGCTCTCGCTGGCCGACCTCCAGGCCCGGGCCCGGCAGACCAGCTTCCTGGTGCCCGGTCTGGCAATCAGGGTCACCGACGCCCGCACCGCCGACGTGACCAAGGAGACGTTCCTGCATGCCGGCGGAATCGCTGAGTTCTGCGACTACCTGGCCAGTGACGAGCCAGTCACCGAAGTGCTCAGGCTGCAGGGCCAGGACCGGTTCACCGAGACCGTGCCGATGCTGGACGACGACGGCCACATGACGCCGACCGACGTCGATCGAGACCTCGATGTCGACATCGCGGTGCGCTGGGGCAACGGCTACGACAACCACCTCTCGTCCTTCGTCAACATCATCGCCACACCGAAGGGCGGCACCCATGTTGCCGGCTTCGAACGTGCCCTGACCAGGTCTTTCACCAAGGCGCTCGAGGGCACCCGGCTGCTCAAGGCCGGCGAGGAGATCGTCAAGGACGACGTCCTCGAGGGGATGACGGCGGTCGTCACGGTCCGGCTGGCGGAGCCGCAGTTCGAGGGTCAGACCAAAGAGGTGCTCGGCACCCCGGCCGTGGCGAAGCTGACGTCGCAGATCGTCGACCGCGAGCTCAGCGCCTTCCTCACCTCGAGCAAGGCCGCGACAAAGGCGCAGGCCCGGCAAGTGATGGAGAAGGTCGTCGGCGCGTCTCGGGCCCGGGTCGCGGCTCGCCAGCACCGCGAGGCGCAACGCCGCAAGACCGCACTGGAGTCGTCCTCGCTGCCGACGAAGCTGGCCGACTGCCGCAGCACCGACGTCGACCGGACGGAGCTGTTCATCGTCGAGGGCGACTCGGCGATGGGCACCGCGAAGCTCGCCCGGAACTCGGAGTTCCAGGCGCTGCTGCCGATCCGCGGGAAGATCCTCAACGTGCAGAAGGCCTCGATCGGCGACATGCTCAAGAACGCCGAGTGCGCCGCGATCATCCAGGTGGTGGGGGCCGGCTCCGGACGTACGTTCGAGCTGGATGCCGCCCGCTACGGCAAGGTCATCTTCATGGCCGACGCCGACTCCGACGGAGCGCACATCCGGACCCTGTTGCTGACCCTGATGTTCCGCTACATGCGGCCGCTGGTCACCGAGGGCCGGGTCTACTCGGCGGTGCCGCCGCTGCACCGGTTCGAGCTGACCAATCCGCGCAAGGGGCAGGAGAAGTACATCTACACGTACTCCGACGCGGAGTACCAGCGCAAGGCTGCGGAGCTGACCAAGAAGGGCTGGTCCTTCAAGGAGCCGCAGCGCTACAAGGGGCTCGGTGAGATGGACGCTTCGCAGCTGGCCGAGACCACGATGGACCCCCGGCACCGGACGCTGCGCCGGATCACCGTGGACGACGCCCTGATGTCGGAGACGACCTTCGAGATGCTGATGGGCAACGATGTCGGGCCGCGCAAGGAGTTCATCGTCGATGGTGCGTACGTCCTCGACGAGGCGGCGATCGACGCCTGACCGCTCGTCGCCTTGGGTCACCGGGGTGCTTCGCGGCTGCCCCAGTCCACGTTTCGTGCCCCGAGTCGGGAAACGGTAAGCCGCGGCTCGGATCGAGTCCGGCTGACGGAGGCGAAGCCGTGTCAAGTCCGAGAAAAAAACCCTGTGGATAACTCTCTGAGGGGTACTCCGGTGGCCTCAAGATCTGTCTATGGCCGTTCCCTCGTACGAACCCAGACCACTCGACCTGCGGCATCCCTTCAGCCGGGCGGACGCTCGATCAGCCGGAATGTCGGAGACGTCGTTGCTCGGTCCACGCTTCCAGAAGGTCTTCCACGATCGGTACGTCGACAACAGCGTCGGCATCACGTTGCGACTGCGCGCCGAGGTGGCCGTCGAGCTGGCCGCGCCGGGCGCGTACGTCAGCCATCAGACTGCCGCCGAGCTGTGGGGTGCCGTAATCCCGGCCACTGGCGACACGCACATCACAGTGCCGAGGGATGCCGTCCGGACCAGGCGCCGCGGGATCAAGGCGCATCGCGACTTCGGCAAGGCGGAGCCGGTGAGCCTGCGCGGGCTGCGGATCAGCACTCCCGCACAGACCTTCCTCGACCTGGCCGCCGACCTCGGACTGGTCGATCTCGTCGTACTCGGCGACAGCCTGGTTCGTGCCTGCCGACTGGCCCCGAAGGATCTGATCGCCGCCGCATCGACCTGGCGTGGTCACGGGGCGACCAGGGCGCGGCGAGCGGCGCGTTTCGTTCGAGACGGGGTCGATTCACCGATGGAGACGCGTCTTCGCATGCTGATCGTGCTTGCCGGGCTGCCAGAACCGCGCATCAACATGATCGTCCGGGCGGAGGACGGCAGCTGGCGCCTGCGTTTCGATCTCTGCTACGAGTCGTACCGACTGCTCTTCGAGTATGACGGGCGCCAACATGCCGACGACCCGAAGCAGTGGCAGCGCGACATCGATCGCCGCGAAGAGCTCGACGCGATGGGATGGCGCCTCATCGTCGTGACCTCCCGCGACCTGTATCGATCTCCCGCTCGCACCCTCGAGCGCGTGTCGCAGGCGCTGCGCGACCGGGGCGCGAAGGTTCCCGCTCGGCTGAAGTCGGAGTGGACCGTGCACTTTCCGTCGGACCCTAGCTGACGAACCGTCTCGGGACTGTCGCGTGCGGGCCCTTTTGCCGACTCGGGGCATGAAACGTGCGGCGGGGTGGCACGCGGGCGCGTCGTTTGCCGACTCGGGGCATGAAACATGCGGCGGAGCTGGATGGCGCTGTGGAACGGCCGGAGTCCAGGGGGTTGGCGGGAGGCACATAGCCTGGCTTCATGGCACTGAGCGGAGAGTACGAACCGAGTCCGGCGGAGTGGGTTCGGGACCAGGTCGAGACGTACGAGCGCACCGGCGGGCGCGAGGCGAACACACTGCGCGACACCGGGATCCCGATCGTGGTCGTGACGACCCGCGGGGCGAAGAGCGGCAAGCTCCGCAAGAACCCGGTGATGCGGGTCGAGCACGGCGGGTCGTACGCGGTCGTGGCGTCCAAGGGAGGCTCGGACGATCAGCCGCAGTGGTACCACAACCTGAAGGCCGATCCGAGTGCCGTGACACTCCAGGACGGACCCGAGCCGTTCGACGGACACGCCCGCGAGCTGAGCGGGGACGAGCGGCAGGAGTGGTGGGACCGCGCGGTCGCGATCTACCCGTCCTACGCGGAGTACCAGACCCGGACTGATCGGCTCATTCCGGTCTTCCTGGTCCAGCGGCGCTGACCCGACGTCTGGTCATCGCGGAGGATCCGGGACGCGCGAGTGCAGCTTCGGACGACATTCGGATCATCGGGCGGGCATCTGGGCTGGGTGGGGCCTCGTTTCGTCTGCATTCGGACGATCGGGCGGCCATCTGGGCTGGGGCGGCTGGGTGTCGCCGAGTTCGCTCAGGAACCGTGCCGCGTCGTCTGAGCGCGTACGTCGGCGCGCCAGCGCAGCAGATCGGCCCGTAGCGCGGCGATGTGATCGGGATCCTGCCGGCTGATCAGGTTGTGTCGCTCCTGCGGATCGCTGGCCAGGTCGAAGTACTCGTCTGGCTGCCGACCGAAGTGGAAAATGTACTTCTGGGTTCCGGTGATCGACGCCAGGCAGACGTTGTCGACGTAGCACGCGATCCGCGCCGGTTGCTGTCCGCTGACGTCGTCCAACGAGTCGGCCGGATAGCTGCCGCCGGTGACGTCGAACCCGAGCCGCTCGACGACGGTCGGCAGCACGGAGGTGAGCTGGACCGGTGCCTCGACTCGGCGGCCCTGCGGCTTGCGTGGATCGTGCACGAGGAGTGGGATCCTCACGCCTTCGGTGTAGATGGTGTTGTCATGCTGGCGGAGCCCATGCTCGCCGAACCCCTCACCGTGGTCGGCCATGATCACGAAGACGGTGTTGTCGTACAGTCCGAGGTCCTTGTACTGCTGGATCAGCCGCTGCACGAAGCGGTCGCCGTAGCGGACGGTGTTGAGGTAGGCGTTCAGCTCGGGATCATCGCTGAGGTGCTCGGTGTCGATCGTGGTGGGCACCTTGTAGTCGTGATGGCTGGTGACGGTCAGGTAGCCCGTCATGAACGGCTGGTCTCGGTGCTTGGTCAGCCAGGCTCGGCTGGGACCGAGCATGATGTCGTCCTCCCAGCCGAAGTAGTTGGCGCCGACGTAGCCTTCCTTGTCCATCATGTCGACCGGGTAGAAGTCGCCGTACCCGAAGTTCTGCACCAGCTCTCGTCGGCTGTCGTAGTGCTCGGTCGCGGACTGGAAGAACGCGGTCGCGTAGCCCTGCTCGGTCAGCAGTGCGGGCAGGCAGCGGCCGCTGATGCCGTTGGGCTTTGCCTCGGTGACGCTCATGTCCAGCGGCGGCGTCACGCCGCAGTTGCCGGCGGTGAGCGCTTTCGAGGTGTGCGGCACGACGGTGTACGCGTTGTCCGCGACCAGGCTCGTCTTGGCCAGCTTCGCCAGGAACGGAGTCGTGGTCTGCTCGGAGTCGTCGACGGTGGTCGAGATGCCTCGGACGGACTCGAGGAAGACCAGGACGACATTCGGTGGCTTGCCGGCAGCGTTGCGCTGCAGGCTCGTGTGCAGCGGCGGGTCGGTGTTCGCCGCCCCGCCCGCCGCGTGGGCGTACCGCATCGCTTCCAGCGGTGACAAGGCGGCGTTCAGCAGGGGATCGCGGGCAAAGCTCGTGCCGCTCGCACTCGGCAGCGCGGCCAGCAGCGTGAGCCCGATCGCGAGGCTAGCGGCGAGGACCGCAGCCCGCTGCCGACGCGGGTCGGACGGTTGAGGTCGACGCGACCGATCGGGACCGCGTCTCCACCGCGCCAGCAGGACGACGGTGGCGGGCCCCAGCAGACACCACGTACCAACGGCGACCAGCCACGCCGTACAGCCGTCGGAGAGCTGAGAGCCGATCAGGTCGCCGATCTCGCCTCGGGTGGTCCAGGCGGCCGCGGCAACGGCGAGATCGAACGGAGAACCCGTCTTCAAATAGAAGAGGTGCGCAACGGTCTGCAGCAACGCGACGACCGTGACTGCGACGCTGACGACGGCGAAGGTCGCACGGCGCCACCGACCCGGCCTGGCCAGCACCAACGCGGCCAGACCCACAGCGGCGACTGCGGTGCCGGCCAGGACGTCCGAGCGGACGAGGCCGAGCACCGTCCACGCGCTGGACGGTTCGTGCCGGGCGTGGATCCGCGCCAGTTTCAGGCCGATCAGGTAGACGACGAGCGGGCCCATCAGGGCGAGGGTGCGTAGCCAGTCCTCGTGGCTGAGACCCGCCGACCCGCTCAGGCGGTCGGCCAAGCGATCGAGCACGGCTCGGGCGCGGGTGAGAACTGACGGCACGGGAACCGAAGCTAGCAAGTCCTGTTGGTGGAGAGAACGCTTTCCGTTCACTTTCAATTACTTGATCTTTCGGAACTTATCATCGGCGGCGCGGCGTTGTCGGCAGGAAGGGGCGCGGCTACGGGGGTCGCACCATATCGAAGCGGGTCTCCGAGGTGATCTCGAAGTACGTTGTCGGACCGCCGCCACGCAGCACGGGACGCGCCCTGGCCGTGTCGTAGCTGCCGTCGGTGATCAGCCCGTCGTCGATGTGCACACCGACGACCTCGCCGAGGGTGAGCCAGGTCTCGACCGGACGGCCGTCGCGATCGTGCAGCTGGACGAGCTGGGTGAGGACGCATTCGAAGCTCACCGGCGCACCCGCCACCCGCTCGGGGCGGATCTCGGACGACGGCGCCCCCGCGAGCCCCGCCAGATCGAACTCGTCGATATCGCCGCGCACGGTCGCGGAGGTGGCGTTCATCTGCTCGGCCTGCGGCCTGGTGACCAGGTTCCAGGTGAACTCCGCGGTTGCGGCGATGTTCGCCACGCTGTGCTTGAAGCCGATACTGGCGAAGCCGACGATCGGCGGGTGGTAGTTGAACGCGTTGAAGAAGCTGTACGGCGCCAGATTGCGTACGCCGGTTGCCGAGACGGTCGACACCCAGCCGATCGGTCGCGGTGCGACGATCGAGTTGAACGGATCGTGGGCGAGTCGATGCCCTTCGGCGGGGCGGTAGAAGTGGTCCGGCACGGCTAGACCCAGCGCTCCAGCAGGCCGGTGTCCACGTCGTAGTAGAACCCCCCGATGGTGGCCCGGTCACCGATCAGCGGATGGTGCCGGAGCTTGTCGACGTCGCGCCGCAGCGTCCGGCGCTGATCGGAGGAGGCGCCGAACCTCACCCAGGAGGCGTCGGCACCGCTGGCGGCTCGGATCTTGTCGATGATCACGTCGTCGTCGGCCGCCGCCATCGCGCACCGACTGTGCGGAATGACCATGATCCGGTTCACCTGGAGCAGGTGCACCCCGGCCACGCAGCCGGCAAGCGCGGAGTCGGTGACCCGGCCACCCGGAGTTCGGAGGATCTTCGCGTCGCCGAAAGTGAGCCCGATCATCTCCAGGGGCACGATCCGCGAATCCATGCACGTCACCATCAACACGCCGGCATGCGCGACGCCGTCGAAGCCGGTCTGCTCGAAGTGCGCCGCGAACTCGCGGTTCTTCTCCAGCAGATCGTCGAAGGCTCGGTCGTCGCCAGCGGACTCGTTCAGGATCGAATCGTCGGTCACCTCGTCAGCGTAGGACCGTCGTGTTACGGAGACGTTGGTAGGCCCGAGCTGCGGCGCGGAGTCCGGTGCCGGTGAGGGATCCTATCGGGCCAGGGGCGAATCACATCGCTGTAGTTCGGGGTGCGATCAGCGAGAAATGTCAAGCCGACACGCGTGTAATTCATGTAATTTCTGAGATTTGTGTTCCATTTGTGACCAAAATGCACTTATGTTGCTGCTGTGAATCCTGCGAATCCGCTGACGGAGGGCGCCGTGCGCCCGGCGGCAGCGAGCCGCAAAGCGGTCGGAGCGGGGTCTCGTCCTTCTTCAGGACGGCGTCTCTCCCGTCAGGGAGCTCGCCTCGCGTGCATCGGGGTGGCCGTTGCATTGGTGGTGTCGCTTGCTCCGCAGTCGGCCACGGCAGATCCGGCCATTCCGTCGAACGGGCAGATCGCGGCGGCCCGTCAGGCCGCGTCGTCGAAGGCCGGTCAGGTGGCCGCGATCAAGGCGCGACTGGCGAGTGCCCAGGCCGACCTCGACCGTACGCAGATTGCCATGGCCACCGCCGGACAGGCCTACGACGCCGCGCTCGTCCGGCTCGATGCCGCCCGCGTCACACTGCGGAAGGCCGTGGCCGCGAACGTGGCGGCTCAGCGCGACGTCGACGCCGCGCAGCGAGCGGTCGGTGCGCTGGTCCGGAGCCAGGTGCAGAGCGATGCCGGTCTGCTGCAGTGGGCGAGTCTGCTCAATGGGGCCAGCCCGCAGGACCTGCTGGATCAGGCCTCGGTGTTCAACACGGTGTCGGCCAGCCTGGACGGTCTGAAGCGGCGACTCGTCCGTGCCCAGCAGGTGGCGGCGACTCGGCAGAAGGCGGCCACCGCCGCCGAGGCGGCGGTCGAGCGGGCAACGGCGGACGCAGCGGCGACGAAGGCAGCGGCCGAACGGGCAGCGGCAACCGCCCAGGAGACGGTCTCCGGCTACGCGGCCCGCAAGGACCGGCTGCTGGTCGAGCTGGCCGGAGCCGAGCAGGTCACGGTGCAGCTCGTCCGTCAGCGCCAGGCCGGACTGGAGGCTCTGGCCCGGGCGCGGGCGGAGGCCAAGCGGAAGGCCGCCGAGGCGGCGCTGAAGCGACGCGAGGCGGCCCGGCATGCCGCCGAGGTCAGAGCTGCCGCTGCTGCCCGAGCCCGCGCTGCGGCGGCGGCCGAGCGCGCCCGGAAGGCGCGGGCGAGCGAGAAGGCTCGAGCGGCCCAGAAGAGCCGCTCACGCGCTGCGGCCGCGTCGGCCCGGCACAGCAACCGGTCTTCCTCGCAAAAGTCCCGGGCGACCCGCTCATCGGCGCCGCGATCGGTCGCACCCGCGGTGAGCCACGGCTACTCCTCGAGCGCAGCCTCGCGGGCGATCGCGTACGCCCGCCGCCAGCTCGGCAAGCCGTACGTCTTCGGTGCCACCGGGCCGAGCACGTTCGACTGCTCGGGGCTGACCATGCGGGCCTGGCAGTCCGCCGGTCGCGACATCCCTCGACTGGCCGCCTCCCAGTACTTCGCGACCGAACACATCTCCGCCGGCGAGCTGCGGCCGGGAGACCTGTTGTTCTGGGGCAGCACGCCGAGCTCGATTTATCACGTCGCGCTCTATGTCGGCAACGGCAAGATGATCCAGGCTCCCCGGCCGGGTCGATCGGTGGAGGTGCAGAGCATCTACTACTGGATCTCGCCCTCCTACTTCGGCCGCGTCTGAGGCGTTGGTCCGCCGGCCGCCGGGCTCAGGCGTACGACCCGACGGCAGCGATCGGCTGACCGGCCGGAGTGCCGGAGCCGTCGCGCCGGGGATCGAGCGCGGGCAGCTCCACCGGCGACCCGCTCGCCGCCGCGGCCAAAGCAGGCGCCGGCCCGACCCAGCCGAGCAACAGGGTGTCCTCACCCTTGAGGAAGCGCTGGCAGCGTACGCCCCCGGTCGCCCGACCCTTGCCCGGATACTCCTCGAACACCGTCATCTTGACGCTGCCGGCGTCGGTGCCCGGCAGCGCCTTCGACGAGCCGGACACCGAGACGACCACCGAACCCTCCGCCGGCGCGGCCCCGAACCAGACGACCCGGGCGCCGATGCTCAGTTTGATGCCGGCCATCCCACCGCCGGAACGGCCCTGCGGACGTACGCCCGAGGCGGTGAAGTGCAGTAGCTGAGCGTCGTTGGTGATGAAAACCAGCTCGTGCTCGGCGGAGGTGAGCTCGACCGCACCGACAACGACATCGCCCGGATCGAGCCGGATGACCTCCCACGAGTCCTTGCCGAGCACCTCGGGATTGACCCGCTTGACCACACCCTGAGCGGTGCCGAGCGCCAGCCCGAGCGAGTCCGGCGCCAGCGTGGTCAGGCACAGCGGCCGCTCGTCGCGCTCCAGGGTGACCAGCTCCGACAGGTGGGTCCCGCCCTGGAGGTTGGGCGCATTGGCCGTCGCCGGCACGGTCGGCAGGTCGATCACGGTCAGCTTGACCAGTCTGCCGGTGCTGGTGACCAGGCCGATCTCGCTGCGTGCGGTGGCGGCGACCCGGGAGACCACGACGTCGTGGTTGGCCCGCGGGCCACCGCTGGGCAACGGGTCGTCGGTGGCGGTCCTGGCGAGCAGTCCGGCCGAGGACATCAGCACCCAGCAGGGATCGTCGGTGACTTCGAGCGGGGCGGTAGCGGCCGTCGTCGCGACCCCGCTGGCCGCCAGCAGGATGGTGCGCCGCGGGGTGCCGTGAGTGCGGGCGATCTCGGCCAGCTCGTTGCCGACCAGGGTGCGGAGCTGCTCCTCGTCGTCCAGGAGCTGCTGCAGGCCGGCGATCTCGTCGCGCAACCGGTCTCGCTCGGCTTCGAGCTCGATCGTGGAGAACCGCGTGAGCCGGCGCAGCTGCATGTCCAGGATGTAGTTGGCCTGGATCTCGGTCAGCTCGAACGCCTCGATCAACCGGGCCCGGGCCGCCGCCGCGTCGTCGGAGCTGCGGATGATCGCGATCACGTCGTCGATGTCGACGATCGCGATGATCAGGCCCTCGACCAGGTGCAACCGGTCGCTGGCCTTGGTGAGCAGGAACTGGGTCCGTCGGCGGGTCACCTCGATCCGGTGCTCGAGGTAGACCCTCAAGGCGTCGGAGAGGGTGAGGGTTCTCGGCTGACCCTCGACCAGAGCTACACAGTTGATGGCGAACGAGTCCTCCATCTTGGTCAGCTTGAAGAGCTGTTCGAGCACCGCATCGGGGTTGAAGCCGTTCTTGACCTCGACCACCAGCCGGGTGCCGTTGGCCAGGTCGGTCAGGTCCTTGACGTCGGCGATGCCCTGCAGCTTGCGCGACTGGACCAGGTTCTTGATCTGCTCGATGATCCGCTCCGGACCGACGAGGTAGGGCAGCTCGGTGACGACGATGCCCTTGCGCCGCGGCGTCACCTGCTCGACCCGCGCCGTCGCCCGGATCCGGAACGAGCCGCGACCGGTGTGATAGGCGTCCTTGATCCCGTCCAGTCCGATGATCTTGCCGCCGGTCGGCAGGTCGGGGCCTGGCACGAACCGCATCAGCTCGGCGATGCTCGCATCGGGGTGCCGGATCAGGTGCCGAAGCGCCTGGATCACCTCGACCAGGTTGTGCGGCGGGCAGTTGGTCGCCATCCCGACCGCGATCCCGGTGGCCCCGTTGACCAGGAAGTTCGGAAACGCCGCCGGCAAGACGATCGGCTCGATGTCCTTGCCGTCGTAGTTCGGCTTGAAGTCGACGGTCTCGGAGTCGAGACCCTCGGTCATCGCGAGCGCGGCCGGCGCCATCCGGCACTCGGTGTAGCGCATCGCTGCCGGGCCGGAGTCGAGCGAGCCGAAGTTGCCGTGACCGTCGACCAGGGTCAGTCGCATCGACCATGGTTGCGCGGTGCGGACCAGGGCGTCGTAGATCGCGGTGTCGCCATGAGGGTGGTAGAGGCCCATCACCTGGCCGACCACCCGGGCGCACTTGACGTGGGCACGGTCGGGCAGGACCCGCATCTCCTGCATGGAGTAGAGGATCCGGCGCTGCACCGGCTTCAGGCCGTCCCGGGCGTCGGGCAGAGCGCGGGAGTAGATGACGGAGTAGGCGTACTCGAGAAAGCTCGTCTGCATCTCCGAGCTGACGTCGACGTCGACGATGTGCTCGGTGAACTCCTCCTCCGGCGGTGCGCTCCGCGCCACTGCGTCCCCTTTCGCTACTTTCTCGTGCCGACTTGTCAGCCTCTCAGACGGCCATAGCCGTCTGAGAGTCTGACAACTCGGGGTGGAGGCTACGCCCCCGACGCGCCGAAGATGAGCCCGAGGACGTACGTCACCGCGGCGGCGCCGTACCCGATCCCGAGCTGGCGCAGCGCTCGCTTCAGCGGCGGGGCGCCCGAGAGCAGGCCGACGATGGCACCGGTGCCGAGCAGCGCCAGTCCGACGAGGACCGCGGAGAGGATGATCGCGGGGTAACCCGACAGGCCGAACAGGAACGGCAGCACCGGGATGATCGCTCCGGAGGCGAAGAAGCAGAAGCTCGACAGGCCGGCCTGTAGACCGGTGCCGACAGTCTCGTGCTCGTCCACCCCTTCCACCCGAGCGTGGCTCAGCGCTGCGCCGGCGAGCACCTCCGCGGCCCGGACCTCGGCGGCCTCGGGTGGCATCCCGCGTGCGCGATAGATCAGGCTCAGCTCGTTCTGGTCGACGTCCAGCGCCGGTACGGCCTCGCCGGCCTCCGCGCTCGGCGTGGAGGCTTCCAGCAGCTCGCGCTGGGACCGGACCGACACGTACTCACCGGCCCCCATCGACAAGGCCCCCGCCAGCAGACCGGCGAGTCCGGTGAGCAGGATCGTGTGGTTACCTACGCCGCTGGCGGCGATGCCGAGGACCAGCGCCAGGTTGCTGACCAGTCCGTCGTTGGCACCGAAGACTGCGGCCCGGAACGTACCGGACAGCCGGGTGCGCCCCCGCTCGGCCAGCGCGCGGACCACCTCGGCGTGGATGATCTCGTCGGCGGCCATCGCGTCGGTGGCGTGCAGATCGGTCGCGTACGGTGATCGGCCCTCCGCCCGCTGGGCCAGCGCGAGCACGAACACCGAGCCGAAGTGCTTCGCGAGGAAGATCAGGATCACGGTGCTGAGGTCGACCCGCGCGGGACGGCCGACCCGGTCACCGAGCAGGTCCACCCAGTGCTGCTCGTGGCGTCCCTCGGCCTCGGCGAGGCCGAGCAGGATCTCGCGCTCCTCACCGGTCCGCCGGCCGGCCAGCGCGCGGTACGTCTCTGCCTCGGCGCGTTCCTCCGCCAGGTAGCGGCGCCAGCGGCGCAGATCTCGTTCGCTCGCGGGCGCGATCGGGGAAGTGCTCACGATCGACGATCCTCCCTCACGTCCGCCCCCGAAAAGTGGTCACCAACAACAACGACACGCCGACGGACATTGTTGTTGGTGACCAGTTTTCCGGGGATGAGGGAGCGCGGGCACACCGGGTGCAGCGCCGGGGTCAGCCGAGCCGGACCCGTCGGCCGGCTTCAGCGCTGGCGATGGCGCCGAACAACATCCGGGCCTGTCGCCCGGCCACCTCCAGCCGGGTCGGGAACACCGACTGCAGCCCCGGTTCCTCGATCGCCTCGGCGATGGCGGCGAACAGACCGGTCTGGGACGCATAGTCGTCTCGGTCCCACGAGGTGGGTACGTCCTCGTGCGCCGCCGCGAGCCAGAGCTGTGATCCCTGATTCAGGCTCACCCAGATCCGCCCGAACGAGCCCACGATCTCGGTCTGCTGCTGGAAGGCTCGTACGGTCTCGCCCGGCACCGGCGGCGCCGCCCCTCCGGCCGTCAGCGTGAGGCGTGCCTCGCCCAGGTCGAACGCCGCCACCGTGTCGGACGGTACGGCTACCGCTGCGAAGTCGAACGTGCCGTCGGCGCCGGCCAATGTCCAGGTCGGCCCGGCCAGCCCGGCCGCGTCCGCCGCCGCCATGGCGAGGCTCAGGGCGTGCGGTCCCTGCTCGAGGATATCGACCCCGACGCTGGCTCGGATGCTGCGGATCTCGCCGAGCGCGCCGGCGCCGATCAGAGCGAGGTAGCGCTGCCAGTGCGGCATCCACTGGTACTGCGTGTTGATCATGACGAAGGCGTCGCCGGCGGCCGCCTCGACCCGATCCAGCTCGGCCGGCGTCAAGGCGACCGGCTTCTCGATCAAGATCGCGCGGGCGCCGGCACCGACGGCAGCGGCCAGCGGTTCGGCGCGGGCACTCGGGTGGGTCATGATCGCGACGAGGTCGGGGTGCGTTCGCTCGACCAGCTCACCGATTTCGCGGTACGCCGGCGCCGAGAACTGCGCCGCCGCCCGCTCGGCACCATCCGGCGTGCGGTTCCAGAAGCCGACCGGTGTGCCGATCCCACTGTCCACGAGCATCCGGGCGCTCTGCAGGCTCCGCGGACCGGTGCCCACGAAGGCGACCCGCAGAGGAGTCACCACCTCACCACCACCTTTCCGGTCAAGCCGTTGACGAAGTCACCGAACGCCGCCTGGGCATCCTCGGGTCGCACCTCGTGGGTGCAGAGATCGCGCAGTGGCAGCCCCTGCGCGAGCAACCCGGTCATAAAGGGGTAGTCCTCACTGGCATAGAACCACGACCCCGTGTATGTCACCTCGCGGTGCACGACGAGGTCGGACGGGACCAGTTTGACCGGCGCCTGGCACTCCCCGGACTGGATCACCAGGCCGGAGGAGTCGACCAGCTCGAAGGCGCCCTCGACGGCCGCCGGCACGCCAGTGCACTCGATCACCGTGGCCGGCCGTCCGCGGTACTGGCCCGGCTCGTACGTCTCCGCTGCGCCGAGTCGCAGAGCCTGTCGGCGGCGTGCGGCCGACGGCTCGATCCCGATCACCCGGGCTCCGGCGAACGTCTGGACGACGACGTGGCCGAGGCCCACCGGGCCGAGCCCGATCACGACGACCTCGGCGCCGGCGCTCGGCGGGAAGCGGCGGGCCACCCGGGCCGGCACGCCCAAGGCGTCCCCCGACATCAGTGCGGCGCCGGTCGGGTCCTGCCCGTCGACCGCGCGCAGGGCTCCGACCCCCACCACCGCGTACTCCGCGTGCCAGCCGCCACCCACCTTTGCGCCGCGCCGGCACTGGGTCTCTCGGCCGGCCGTGCATCGGTCACAACGCCCGCACCCGGTGACGGCGGCCATGCCCGACCAGCTGACCGACCCGAAAATGCGAGTCGGCGGCGGTGAGTGCCTCGATCACGCCCGCTGCCTCGTGGCCGGCGTTGCCGACCATGCCGCCGGTCAGCGCGCCACGTTCGCTTCCGCACAGCGCAGAGGCCTGGATGCGGACCAGGGCCTGGTCGGCGCCGATCGACGGGGTCGCCAGGTTCTCGATTCGGACCTCGCCACCGCCGGCGTACCGAAGACTTCGCATGGGCCGGCCGACCTCCTGAATCGCTTCACCGTGGGAGCATCGTGTCTCGCCTGCTGGCGGCTGTCAAGGCCCCGATCCGGGGCCGGCCCGGTCGTGATCGAAACGTTTCCACGAAGTGCTTGACCAGGCTCGGCCGAGCGCTTTAGTGTGTGGAACCGGTCTCATATGAGATCGGTTACACATTGTGTTCGGCATTGTCCGACCCCCACACCGAAGTGGAATCACAGGTGCCCATTGACCGTCACTCCGCGACCGGCGACCGTGTACGACGTCGCCGCAGCCGCCGGCCTCTCGGTGGCGACGGTGTCGCGGTTCCTGGCCGGGAGCGGCTACGTCGGGCAGGCGAGTCGGACCAAGATCGCGGATGCCATCGCGGTGCTCGGCTACGTACCGAACCGGGCCGCCGCCAGCCTGAAGTCCAGGCGGTCCGGGCTGCTGGGCTTCGTCGTCTCCGATCTCCAGAACCCGTTCGTCGCCGAGCTTGCGGCCAGCATCGGTGCCCAGGCGCGGTCGCACGGCTACGGGATGGTGCTCAGCGATTCGCAAGGAAACCCGGAGCACTCAGTGGAAGCGGTGGAGCTGCTCCGAGGGCACGGTGTCGACGGCATGATCGTCACCCCACCCGAGAGCCCAGCTCTGAACGATCTGTTGCTCTCGATGTACGCGCTGCGGATTCCCCTTGTGGGCATCGGACTTCACACCTCGCCGCGCCGGATCGATGTGGCCACCGTGGACACTCGAGCCGGGGCCACGGCTGCGGTGCGTCACCTGATCGAGCTCGGCCACCGGCGGATCGCCATGATCGGTAGCCGCACCCTCGCGCTGGGCCGGCGCGACGCGTACAAGCTAGCGCTGCGCACCGCGAAGCTCGTGGCGCCACGCGAGCTGCTGCGCTACGGCAGTCTGGATCGGGCCGGCGGAGTCCGCGGGGCGCAGGCCCTGCTCGCGCTCGACGACCCGCCGACCGCGATCTTCGCCGCGAACGATGCGGTCGCGCTGGGCGTTCTGCAGGAGGCCGGACGCCAAGGCGTCCAGGTCCCCGCCGAGCTGTCCCTGATCGGTTTCGACGACGGCGATCTCGCCGCCCACGCCACACCGCCACTCACCACGGTCGCACAGCCGAAGACCGAGCTGGGGCGCCGCGCGGTCGAGCTCCTGGTGGCCCGCGCCGGATCGACCGGGGCGGCGGACCCTGTCGAGGTCACGCTGGCCTGTGAGCTCGTCATCCGCAGCTCGACCGCACCACCCGACTGAACCCATCCGCCCACCACCGATTTGCCGGTCAGACGACCTACCGCCCTATCCATCAACGAGCAGGAGGCTTGACATGAACACCAGTTCATCGCTGAAAGGTTTCACCGAAGCGGCTGCGGCTGGCACCTCATCCTTTACCCGGCGGAACCTCAGTCGCCGGGGATTCCTGGCCGCGGCCGGCGGAGCGGTGGCGCTCGCCACCGTTGCGTGCAGCGGCGGCAAGAGCCTGCCAGGCACCCAGGCGCCGAGCGGCGACGCGGGCAGCGGCACCGGCACCATCCAGTTCTGGACCGATCACTCCGACGACGAGGTCCTCAACTTCAAGAAGGTGATCGCGAGCTTCACCAAGGACAACCCAGACATCAAGGTCAACCTCCTCAACATCGCCGACGCCGCGAAGTACTACACGAAGGTGAACACGGCCGCGGTCGGCGGCAACCTGGCCGACGTCTACTACGCCCGGACGTTCGACATCGCCTCGTTCGTCGACAAGCAACGCGTCATCCCGCTGACCCCGCTGGTGG
This sequence comes from uncultured Actinomycetota bacterium, assembly GCA_963797165.1. GTDB lineage: Bacteria > Actinomycetota > Actinomycetes > Propionibacteriales > Propionibacteriaceae > Microlunatus. Next base: position 1,088,544 of record CAWCOM010000001.1, on the reverse strand, counting down.
ACAAGGACAAGTCGGACGTGAACCCGGATGACTTCTGGCCGGCGCAGGTGAAGCAGATGAGCGTCAGCGACCAGTTGTACGGCCTTCCGTACGACTTCTCCAACCTGGCGATCTATGTGAACAAGACGATGTTCGCCGATGCCGGCGTGCCAGTGCCGACCGACGACTGGACCTGGGACCAGTTCTTCGAGATCGGGGCCAACTTCGTCCAGAAGTCAGGCAGCCGGCAGAAGCGCTGGGGTGCAGGTTTCCAGACCTACGACTGGTTCATGATGGGCGTCTTCAAGTCCAACGGCGGCGACACGTTCTCCGAGGATCTGAGCAAGTGCGTGGTGAACCAGCCGGCCAACGTGGACTTCCTCACGAAGCTGTCGGATCAGATGGTGAAGGGGGTCACTCCGGCGCCGAATGCGACGCCTGCGGGCGTGGATCCCTTTGCCGCCGGTCTGGTGGCCATGCAGGTGAACGGCTCCTGGGCAACTGCGCAGACGCGGACCGCGGTCGGCAGCAAGTTCGAGTGGGACGTGATCCGGCTGCCCAAGGGAACGACGGGCAAGCGCGAGGTCTCCGCCGCAGGCGGCTCCTGGGTCATCCCGCCGACCTCGAAGAACCAGGCCGCGGCGTGGACGTTCACCAAGTACCTGGCCAGTAAGGCGTCGCAGCAAGTGCTGATCGTCGATCCGCTGCGGAGCATCCCCGGCCGCCAGTCCTCGGCAGCCGACTGGTCCGCCAAGGCGAAGTCGAGCAACCAGCCGCCGAAGTCGATCGAGATCTTTCCCCAGCAGATGCAGGAGGACGCGGTCGCCTGGGCGTTCCCGAAGTTCTGGACCGAGTTCGACACCATCTGGGGAAGCCGGATCACCACGCTCGGCGCGGGCGGTGACCCGGCCAAGATCTTGGCGCAGATCCAGGACGACACCAACAAGGCGGCCGCGCGTTGACGGCCCTGACCTCGCCGCCGCCGACGCAGGACACGCTCGGACCGCCGCCGAAGCGGCGACGCAACACCCTCGCCCGGCGGGAGGCGATCACCGGGTTGATCTGGGTACAGGCCTGGTTCATCGGCTTCGTCTTGTTCACCGCCGGTCCGATCATCGCGGCGATCTATCTCAGCTTCACCAGCTGGAAGGGGATCGGCGCGCCGAAGTGGATCGGCCTCGGCAACTACGTCGAGCTGTTCACCGACGATCCGCTGTTCTGGCAGTCGCTGAAGGTGACCGCCATCTTCGCGCTGCTCTACCTGCCGCTGAGCATGCTGATCGGTCTCGGCATGGCGATGCTGATGAACCAGCGACTGCGCGGTATCTCGGCGTTCCGAACCATCTACTACCTGCCCTCGGTGCTGTCCGGCGTCGCGGTCGCGGTCTTGTGGGGGTTCGTCTTCCACCGCGACTACGGCGTCTTGAACTGGTTCCTCAGCATCTTCGGGATCGACCCGATCCCCTGGCTGCAGGACCCACGCTGGGTCATCCCGGCGATGGTGATCATGCAGCTGTGGGGGGTCGGCGCCTCGGTGATCATCTACCTGGGCGGCCTGCAAGGCATTCCGACCGAGCTGTTCGAGGTGGCTCGGATCGACGGTGCCTCGTGGTGGTCGACGCTGCGTAGTGTCACCCTGCCGATGATGTCGCCGGTGATCTTCTTCCAGCTCGTGCTGGGCGTGATCGCCACTCTGCAGGTCTTCACCCAGGCGTATGTACTGACCGGCGGCGGCCCGGACTACGGCAGCTTCTTCTATGCGATCAACATCTACCAGCGAGCCTTCGTCGAGCTCCGGCTCGGCTACGCCTCGGCGCTGTCGGTGGTGCTGGCGCTGATCATCGTGGGGATCACCGGCATCATCTTCAAATCCTCGAAAGCATGGGTCTACTACGCGGGTGACAAGGACGACTCCTGATGGCCGCCGTCGAGCGTCTCCCGCCGGGTCGCGGCGTCCGATCGAAAGCCGACCGGGCACGTGCCCTGGCTTCCTTCGTCGTCCTGGTCGTCGGCTCGATCGGCTTCTTGGTGCCGTTCTTCTGGATGATCACCACCAGTCTCAAGGACGACAGCCAGATCTACACGTTCCCCGTGCAGTGGATTCCGAACCCGGTGAAGTGGGAGAACTATGCCCGGCTGTTCGCGCAAGCGCCGATGTGGACCTATCTGCGCAACACGGTGATCCTCACGGTGCTGGGAGTGATCTTCTCCCTGACCGGCAGCTCGATCGCGGCGTACGCCTTTGCCCGGCTTCGGTTCCCCGGTCGAGACGTGATGTTCTTCATCATGCTGGCGACGATCATGATCCCGAGCTGGGCGACCCTGATCCCGACGTACATCCTGTTCGGCAAGTTGGGTTGGCTGGACACCTATCTGCCGATCCTGCTGCCGGCCCTGTTCGCGACGCCGTTCAACACTTTCCTGCTCCGGCAGTTCTTCTTGTCGATACCACGAGAGCTCGAGGATGCTGCGAAGGTGGACGGCGCCAGCACTCTGCGCTGCTTCTTGCTGATCGTCGTGCCGATGTCCCGGTCGGCACTGCTGATCGTCGGGCTGTTCGCGTTCCTCTACTACTGGAACGACTTCCTCGGTCCCTTGATCTATCTGTCCAGCGACAACAAGTTCCCGATCTCGCTCGGGATCATGAACTTCGCCGGTCAGCAGGTGCAGGACTTCGCACTGATGATGGGCGCGGCGACAGTCGCCATCCTGCCCTGCGTGCTGCTGTTCTTCATCGCGCAGCGCTGGTTCATCCAGGGGGTCGTGATCACCGGCGTCAAAGGATGACCGGTCGGCTTCGATCTCCGCACCACCAGACACCCCACCTCACCGAAAGGGCATTTGATCATGTACACACTCGACCTCGCCGGGGACACGTTCCGCGACAAGGTGATGGGCTGCTGGCTCGGCAAGAACTGTGGCGGGACCCTTGGCACCCCGATCGAGCAGGCCTGGGGCAGCGAGGAGATGTTCGACATCTGGTGGTATCCAGAGCTCCAGTCCGGCGGCCTGCCCAACGACGACCTGGAGATGCAGCTGGTCTGGCTCGAGGCGCTGCGCTCGCGTGGACCGGACCTCGAAGCCGCTGACCTCTCCCAGGCCTGGCTCGATCACATCGGCTACAACTTCGACGAGTACGGACTGAACAAGACGAACCTGAGGCTCGGGCTGCAGCCACCGGTCAGCGGCGCTTGGAACAACTGGTTCGTCGACTGCATGGGCTGCCCGATCCGCTCCGAGGTGTGGGCCTGCGTCGCCCCCGGCGTCCCTCGGGTGGCGGCACGCTACGCGTACGAGGACGGGATCTGCGATCACGCCGGCGGGGAGTCGGTCTTCGGTGAGCTGTTCAACGTCGCTATCCAGTCCGCTGCCTTCGTGGTCGACGATGCCCAGCTCCTGCTGGACATCGGGTTGTCGTACGTCCCCGAGGGCAGCCAGACGCGGAAGGCGGTCGAGGCGGCCCGCCAGGCGTACGCCGACGCACTGGGCTGGAAGCAGGCCCGAGCGGCCGTGCTGGCGGCCACGCCGAGCCCGATCGCCCAGTACTCGCCGATCAACCTCGGCTTCCAGGTGATCGGCTGGCTCTACGGCACCGACTTCGGCGACGCGCTCTGCAAGACGGTGAACTGCGGCTACGACACCGACTCCTCCGGCGGCTCGATCGGCAGCTGGTTGGGTATCCGGGCCGGGCTGTCCCAGCTGCCGGAGAAGTGGGTCGAACCGTTCGGGTTCGGGCTGTCGACCAACGAGCCGTGGGGCGGCGTACGCCACCTGAGCGATGGGACTCGATCGATCCCGACCGATGTGCACGAGCTGACCGACCAGGTGATGCAGACCGCGCCGGAGATCCTGCGGCACCACGGGATCCCGGTCGACGGCTCGACCATCACGGTGCGGCAGGAAGACCTGTTCGCCGACGAGAGCGTCCAGGCACTCTGGGCACGCTCGCCATGGAAGGTCCGCCATCCGAGCCGGGGTCTGGAGGTCACCGTGGACTACCGCGGCAACGCCGCGGCCCGGCCGGGCGAGGTCAAGGAGCTGGGGATCTCGCTGCGCAACCCGCACCCCGATCCGATCGAGGTCACTCTCAGCGTTGCGGTTCCGGCAGGCTGGCCGTCGGTGGCGGACCAGCGGCTCGGCATCGAGGCCGACTCGGCGATCGAGCTGTCGGTCCCCGTCCAGGTGCCAGGCCGGGTGGCGGTCGAGCAGCGCAACGCCGTCCGGCTCGCCGCCGATGTCACCGGGCACCCGCTGAGCCCGGCGGTCCCGGTCGCGCTTCCCGGCGCGCAGGCGTGGCGGGTGTACCGACGGGCGGCCGATGCGGTCGACCTCGATGCGGTCCGCGCACGAGACATTGTCGATGCCGACGACTGGGACGAGCTGAGTGTGGACGCCAACAAGCTGCCGCTCGCCGATCTGATGGCCGACGGTGGGTCGGTTTTGCTCCAGCACTTCCTGGAAGTCGCGGAGCCGCGTGAGGTCCGGCTCGGGGTGGACTGCACGGCCAGCACCACCGTCTGGCTGAACGGATCGGTGGTGATCGACGTCGAGGGCCCACGGCTGATTCGACCCTCGTACGGAGTGGGCGAGCACGTGAACGCAGTGGTGAAGCTGGACGCCGGCTTCAACGAGCTGCTCGTGCACGTACACGGTGACAACGGGGATGGTGCCGTCGAGGGCCACACGTTCCTGTCCACCCCGGATCGGCTACGGCACGGCGTGGTCGACGTGGGCCGTACCCGCTACCCCTGGGACTGACGCTTCGTGGAAAGTGGTCGCAAACAACAACTTCCACCGGCGTGTCGATGTTGTTTGCGACCACTTTTCGGGGAATTGAGCCGGGGGTCAGGAGGGCCGGGACGTCAGGGGAGGAACGGGGCGAGCTGCTCGGGAAGCCGGGCCAGCTCGGCGCGATCAGCCGCGAACAGCATGCCGTAGGTGAAACCGTTGTGGTCCCGGCGAGCGCCGACCCGGATCCCGAAGTCGCGCAAGAAGGCCTCGCTGACCACCGCGTCCTGGTGGCCGCCGAGCACATCCTGCAACTTCTTGCGGCGCTTGACGATCTTGGCGGCCTTCTTGCCCCACAACGGCTCGGCCAGCTCGACGGCGTAGCGATGCCTCTTGCCGGCCTTGCGGGCGCCATGGGCGAGATCATCGGCCGCGGGATCACCCGCGGCATATGCCTGACCGGCCGCCGCCAGGCGCTTTTCCACCTTCTTGTTCGCCTTCTTCACGTAGTGCGCGACGCGAGCCGCCGGCGCGGCCGCCGCCTCCGTGAACGGGATGTCGGCACGCCAGCCGTGCAGGGTGCCCATCAGGGCATGGAAGCGATCGGAGTCCAGGGTGGACTCGATGTCCTCCCAACCGACCTTCCGGCGGGCGCCGATCTCGCGTTGCAGCGCGGAGCTGACAGGTCCGATCACCAGCTCGCTCGGCAGCGCCGCAACCGCCTCCTCGAGCCGCTTCTCCAAGATGTCGAGGTCGCGGACGACTCCGAGCAGGCCGGCCCACCAGACCAGCTCGTCCTCGAGCTGACCGGCTCGCGCGACGTCGAACAGGTCGCCGAAGACCCTCAGCGTGCTACGCAACCGGCGGACGGCGACCCGGGTGGGATGGACCACCGGCTCCCTCGCCCGGAGCAGCCCGGGCGACTCGATGATCACGGTGAGCTGCTCGCCGACGTACGCACTGACGAGGTCTTGCAGCGTCTGGTTGTCGGAGTCGCGCTTCACCACGAGAAATCGGCCTCCGTGAACTCGATCTTGTCCGGGCGAGATTCGTCCAGCTCCAAAGCACGCAACTCTACCCGGCGGATCTTGCCGCTGATCGTCTTGGGCAGCTCGGCGAACTCGATCCGCCGGACCCGTTTGTACGGTGCCAGATGCTCTCGGGCATAGACCAGGATGGCGCGCGCCGTGTCGGCGTCCGGGGCGTGTCCGGCGGCCAGCACGATGTACGCCTTCGGCACCGCCAGCCGGATCGGGTCGGGTGCCGGGACGACCGCCGCCTCGGCCACCGCTGGGTGCTCGATCAGCACCGACTCCAGCTCGAACGGGCTGATCCGGTAGTCGCTGGCCTTGAACACGTCGTCGGCGCGGCCGACGTAGGTGAGGTAGCCGTCCGGATCGCGGCTCACCACGTCCCCTGTGTGATAGACGTTTCCGGCGAACGCCTGCTCCCCGAGCTCGGCGTCGAACTCGTCGGCGTTCGTCTTGTAGCCGGTCATCAGTGGCAGCGGTCGTCCAGTCTGGCCAGGTTCCGATGGCTCGAGCTCCAGGCAGAGCTCGCCCTCGTCGACCCCGGCCGCACCGGTCGCGGGATCGACCAGCGTCACCCGGTAGCCGGGCAGTGGTCGGCCCATCGACCCGAGCTTCAGCGGCGCGCCGGGCGGGTTGCCGACCTGCGCGCTGGTCTCGGTCTGACCGTACCCGTCCCTGATCGTCACGTTCCAGGCTCGCTGGACCTGTTCGATCACCTCGGGGTTGAGCGGCTCGCCGGCGCTCAGTGCCTCCCGGACGACGACCTCGGTTGACGCCAGATCCGCCTGGATCAGCATCCGCCATACGGTGGGCGGCGCACAGAAGGTCGTCACCTTGGCCCGCTGGAGCACCTCCAGCAGGGCGCCGGCGTCGAACCGGACGAAGTTGAACACCAGCACGGTCGCCCCGGCCAGCCAGGGGGCGAAGAAGTTGCTCCAGGCGTGCTTGGCCCAGCCGGGTGAGGAGATGTTGAGATGGATGTCGCCTGGGCGCAGACCCATCCAGTACATCGTCGACAGGTGCCCGATCGGGTACGAGGTGTGGGTGTGCTCGACCAGCTTCGGGAGGGCGGTGGTGCCGGAGGTGAAGTAGAGCAGCAGCGGGTCGGCGCCCTTGGTCGCGCCGACGGGCAGCGGGTCGCCATCGATGAAGTCGTCGACGTCGGCGTAGCTCCGCCAGCCGCCCGGGACGTCCTCACCTTCCGCTCCGACAGCGATCCGACCGAGCGGTACGTCCACGGCGGCGAACTTCGCGGCGTCGGAGGCGTGCGCGACGAGCAGCCGCGCCGCGCCGCGATCCACCCGGTCGGCCAGGTCGGCCGGTGACAGCTGCGGCGTGGCCGGGATGATCACCGCGCCAAGCCGGATGGCGCCGAGCATGATCTCCCACAGCGGCACGCAGTTCCCGAGCACGACCAGCAGCCGGTCGCCGCGAGCCAGCCCGGCGTCGGCCAGCATCCGGCCCGCCGCCATCGAGCGATCGCGCAGCTCGGCGAACGTCAGCTTCGACTCGGAACCGTCGGGATCCACCGACGAAGCCGGTTCGATGATCCACAGGGCGATACCGTCCGGATTCTCCTCGGCGAGCCCGTCGAACCACTCGGTCGCGAAGTTGTAGCGGGGCAGCTCCGGCCAGCTGAACCCCGCGTACGCCGTCTCGTAGTCCTCCCGGTACTGCACGAGGAAGTCGCGCGCGGCGCGTACGTGCGGGTTCAGCTTCACTACCGGGGTCACAGCGTGCCTCCTGCATCGTCGCGGGGCGTGCCGGTCGGACCGGCGCACGGCCACAGGTTAGTGGTTGGCTGCCGGTGGTTCGCCTTGCCCGGCCGAGCTCGCTGGTCCGAGAGCGGGCGATCGTGTGGATCCGGTCACGTGGCCGCGATCGGAGCCGATCCAGACTCGCGTTGTCGGTCCGAATGCGTAGGCTTGCCCTCGTGCTTCCCGGACCGTCGACCAGCGCCCCAGGGTCCCGGACCGAGATCACCGCGGGCAGCGCGCTGGACTCCGTGCTGCCGCGGGAGAGCCTGCCACCGGGCTACCCGATCGAGTGGGAGGCCGACGTCCTGCTGACCGACGGGGGCGTCGCCCATCTGCGTCCGATCCGGCCGGAGGATGCGCAGCTGCTGGTCGAGTTCTACGACCGGGTGTCGCCCGAGTCGAAGTACCTGCGCTTCTTCGCGCCCTACCCGAGACTGTCGCAGCGTGACGTGCAGCGGTTCACCCAGGTCGACTACGTGGACCGGGTCGCCTTCATCCTCACCGTCGGCACCCAGATGATCGCCGTCGGCCGCTACGACCGGGCCTACCGCGACGAGGCCGAGGTGGCCTTCCTGGTCGAGGACGCCCATCACGGTCGCGGGATCGCCCAGCTGCTCCTGGAGCATCTGGCCGAGGCCGCCCGCGAGCGCGGGATCGTCAAGTTCTATGCCGAGCTGTTGCCACAGAACGCGCGGATGGCATCGGTGTTCGCCGATGCCGGCTATCGGGTGTCCAAGGGCATCGACGACGGCGTGCTGCACGTGGAGTTCCCGATCTTCCCGACCGACACCTCGGTCGGGGTGATGGAGCGCCGCGAGCACCGTGCCGAGAGCGCTTCGATCCGCCGGCTGCTGACGTCGGAGCGGCTGGTCCTGCTCGGGCCGGGCGTGCGCGTGCAGGGCCTGGTCAGCTCACTGATCGAGGGCGGCTTCCGGGGCGACATCACGGCGGTGAGCACGGACGACGTCGAGGTCGCGGGCGTCCGGACGGCGAGCTCGCTGGCCACCGTCCCGGGCCGGATCGACCTGGCGATGGTCTCGGTGCCGACCCGCGAGCTCGGCGGGGTGGTGATCGACGCGGCGCACAAGGGCGCCCACGCCATGGTGGTGCTGACCGGCACCGACTCACCGGTCGAGGCGGCTCGGACCGTGGTGAACCTGGCCCGGGCGTACGGCATCCGGGCGCTCGGACCGGACGCGCTCGGGGTGATCAACACCGACGAGAAGTCGTCGCTCAATGCCACCCCCGGGCCCATGCCGCGCACCGGCGGCGTCGGGCTGTTCTGCCAGTCGGCGGCGGTCGGCATCGGCCTGCTGAACTACGCGATCCGGAACGACATCGGGATGTCGAGTGTGATCAGCACAGGGGAGTACGCCGACATCACCGCCAACGACGTGATGCAGTTCTGGGAGGACGACAACGACACCCGGGTCTGCCTGCTGGCGCTGGACTCGATCGGCAACCCCCGCAAGTTCTCCCGGATCGCACGGCGGCTCGCGCGGCGCAAGCCGGTGGTCGTACTCGACCCGGGCCGGACTCACCGGGCGGCCCACTTCGGCGTCCGCGGCGGTCTGGGCCACGCACCGGAGGAGGCCGTGGACTCGCTGTTCCGGCAGTCCGGGGTGATGGTGGTGCACCGCCGAGGCGCGATGTTCGACATCGCCAAGATCGCGGCGCGCCAACCGCTGCCGAAGGGTCCGCGGGTCCGGCTGATCACGAACTCGGCCACCCTTGCGCTGCAGATGATTCACACGATCACCGGCATCGGTCTGCTGCTGGACGGCGATGCCGTCCTGCTCGATCCGGCGGCCCAGGCGGCGGAGTTCGGCGAGGCGGCCCGCGCGGCGGTGGCCGACGACAAGTGTGGCTCAGTGATATGTGCCGTGGTCTACGCGTACTCCGGTGGCACCGACCAGACCCACGCGGCGCTGTCGGAGGTCGCCGCGACCTCGGACAAGCCGGTCGTCGCGGTACTGCTGGACTTCGAACCGACGGGCCCCACCGCCGACGAGCCCGATCTGATGGGTTCGCTGCCCACCTTCGATGCCTCCGTGGACGCGGTGGACGCGCTGTCTGCGCTGACTGCGTACGCCCACTGGCGTGAGCGCGACCCCGGTGCGGTGCCGATGCTGGAGGTCGACGAGGTCGCCGCACGGAGACAGGTCAACATCTGGCTCGGGGCCGAACCCGCCGGCCGAACGCTGACCTCCGACGAAGCGGCGGTGCTGCTGGGGACGTACGGGATCAGGGTCGTGCCGAGCTACCCGGTCGCCACCGTGGACGAGGCGATCACGGTCGCGTCGCGGTTGGGGTGGAACGTGGTGCTGAAGGCGACCTCGCTGGCGGTCCGCGGTCGGCCGGACCACGCCAGTGTGGTCCGCAACATCGACGACGCCGAGGAGATGACGGCCGCCTGGGAGGATCTCGGCCAGCTGGTCGATCAGCTCGGACTCGGGTCCGCCGACGGCGTGGTCGCGGCCGTGCCGGTCGTCCAGGCGATGGCACCGCCAGGCGTCGCGCTGGTCGCGACGAGTCGGGAGGACGCCGCGTTCGGGCCGATCCTGTCGGTCGGCCTGGACGGCATCGCCACGGAGCTGCTCGGCGACGTGGCCTACCGGGTCCCGCCACTGACGACAGCCGACGGGGCGGGCATGGTGCGCGATCTGAAGGCGGCGCCGGCACTGTTCGGCCGGCACGGCGGTCGGAGCATGGACATCTCGGCCATCGAGGATCTGCTGCACCGGATGGCGCAGCTCGCCGACGAGCTTCCGCAGCTCGCCTCGGTCACGCTGCGTCCGTGTGTGGCGTCGGTCAACGGGATCGCGGTCCTCGGCGCTGAGGTGATCATCGCGCCCACCGCCGACCAGCGCGACCCGATGGCCCGTGAGCTGTGAGCGGTGAGCAGGGTGATTGCGCGGGCGGCGCGAGCGGGATCTGACCTTCCCGCGAGCGTCTGGAGCCGGCGCCCGGGGAGAGAGGAGCGATGAGTGAAGGCAACGCTTTTCCGGCTTTGCGAAGAGCGACGATCGACTCGGGTGATTGCGCCGGCGGCGCGAGCGGGATCTGACCTTCCCGCGAGCGTCTGGAGCCGGCGCCCGGGGAGAGAGGAGCGATGAGTGAAGGCAACGCTTTTCCGGCCTTTGCGAAGAGCGACGATCGACTCGGGTGATTGCGCCGGCGGCGCGAGCGGGATCTGATTGGATGGCGACATGAGGTTGGACGCGACCCGCAGGGAGCTGCGCGCCGAGATCGACGCTTGCGGGTACTTTCCCGAGCTGGTCGAGGACGCCATCCGACTGGCGCTGGGCAACGAGGAGCTGCTGGACTTCGTGGTGCACCACGAGCCGACGTTCAACCACGACGAGATCCACCGGCACATCACCGTGCTGGCGCTGACCCCGACGCGCCTGATCGTTGGACACACCGACGACCAGCCGGCCGAGCCGCCGCAGTCAGGGACCTTCGCCGCGTCCTCGACCGAGTCGGTCGCCCTGACGAAGATCAACAGCGTGGTGACGACTCGCGTCGTGGCGCAGCCACAGAGCTTCCGCAGCGGCGACCCCCACTCCGACGAGGCGTGGCTCACCGTGGGCTGGGCAGCGGTCCGCCGGGTCGATCTCGAACCGGCGTCGTGCAGCGACCCGCAGTGCGAGGCCGATCACGGCTACACCGGCACCATGGTCGGCGACGATCTGACCGTGCGGATGAGCGCGGGCGGCGACGGAGTGGACCGGGTCGCTCGGCTGGTCCGCTTCGGTGCCACTCTGCAGCGAGCGGCCAACGTATGACCCAGGCGACGGGAGAGGCTGCGACCTCGTCTCTCCCGCCGATGGTCGTTCCGGCGTACGGCGTCTCCACCGTCGCCGAGGTGATGCCCAGCATCGGTGCCCGGATCGGAGTGCCGGGCTGTCACGAGGACGTGCTTGGTCTGCCCGATGCGAGGCGCTACGTCGTGGTGCTCGTCGACGGTCTGGGCTGGCACGCCGTGCGCCGCAGTCTTCGGGCCGCCCCCTATCTCGCCTCGCTGCTCGGTGACGCCAACCCGATCACCGCCGGGGTGCCCAGCACGACGGCAACGAGCCTGGCCAGTCTCGGCACCGGGCTCCCGCCCGGTCAGCACGGTCTCGTCGGGTACACCTCACGGGTGCCGCAGACCGGGGAGATCCTGAACGCGCTGATCTGGGAGTCCGACCTGGTGGCGCGGGCGTACCAGCCCAAACAAACCTTCTTCGAACGGGCGGTGGAGGCCGGCGTGGCGGTCACTTCCGTCGGCCTGGAGCGCTTCGCCGCCAGTGGACTCACCGAGGCGGGTCTGCGCGGGCCGGACTTCGCGGCCTTCGAGCACGAGCGCAACGCCGAGCAGCGCATTGCACTGGTGACCGACGCGGCGCGCCGGGGCGGCCGGAGCCTGGTCTACGCGTACGAGCGGGAGCTTGACCACACCGGGCACGTCTCGGGCTGGGAATCCGCCGAGTGGCTCGATCAGCTCACCCGGATCGACGACATGTGCGAGCAGCTCCGCTCCAGGCTCGACGATGACGTCTGCCTCATCATCACCGGTGACCACGGCATGGTCGACGTGCCGGCCGAACGGCACATCGTCATCGAGGACTCCACGGAGCTGTCGGCCGGCGTCTCGGCCATTGCGGGGGAGGGACGCTTCCGGCAGCTGTACGTCGACCAGGAACCGGTCTCCGCGGTGGTCGCGCGCTGGCGCTCGCTGCTCGGCGAACGGGCCTGGGTGCGGACCCGCGAGGAGGCGATCGAGGAGGGCTGGTTCGGCCCGGTGGATCCCGAGATCGTCGAGCGGTACGGGCATGTGCTGGTGGCCATGCGGACACCGTGGGCGGTGATGACCCGTCAGTTCCCGCGAGAGCTGAGCCTGGTCGGGATGCACGGCTCGCTCACCGCAGCTGAAATGCTCGTGCCCTTGTTCTCTGACTGATTGTGTCCGCTCGCGCACGCGGCGCTCCCGAAGTCCCGCTCGAGTCGTCACTCTTCGTGAAACGAAAAAGCGTGTTTCACTCATCGCTCCTCCCTCGCCGGATGGGAGCGCCGCTAACGACGCTCGCGGACGGGCTTGTCCGCTCGCGCACGCGGCGCTCCCGAAGTCCCGCTCGAGTCGTCACTCTTCGTGAAACGAAAAAGCGTGTTCCACTCATCGCTCCTCCCTCGCCGGAGGGGAGCGCCGCTAACGACGCTCGCGGACGGGTCTTGTCCGACCCGGTCGATCTAGGTCGCGAAGGTGGCGGCGAGTCGCCGGGTGCCTTCCGAAATCTGCTCGGGAGCATAGGTGGTGAACGACAGGCGGAGCGAGTTGCGCTCCGGCTCGGTCGGGAAGAAGGGGGCGCCGGGGACGTACGCCACCTCGTATGCCAGGGCGCGCGGCAGCCAGTCGGCGGCGTCCAGGCCCGCCGGGAGGTGAGCCCAGACGAACATGCCACCGTCGGGTGTGTTCCAGCTACTGCCGCTGGGCAGGGCCGACGGCAGTCCCGCGAGCAATGCGTCCCGACGATCGCGATAAGCACTGCGGGCCCGCTCGAGGGCGGGTGCCAGCCGACCCGAGGCCAGATAGGCTGCCGCCGCAGCCTGGTCCAGGGTCGAGGTGTGCAGATCCGCGGCCTGCTTGCCAACGACGACAGCGGCCCGGATAGCGGGGTGGTGCGGACCCAGCCGACCCGCAGCCCTGGGGCGAGGATCTTCGACAGGCTGCCGGTACAGACGACCAGCTCCGGGTCGTCGGTCATCGTGGCCATCGATGGCATCGGCTCGCCGGAGTAGCGCAGCTGCTGGTACGGATCGTCCTCCAGCACCCGGAAGCCGTGTCGCGCGGCGGCCTCGACGACACCTATCCGGTTGGCGCGGTCGAGCGTCCGGCCCGTGGGGTTGTGGAAGGTCGGCACTGTGTAGAGGGCGACCGGGCGGTGCGCTCGGGCGAGCGCGTCGAGAGCGTCCAGGTCGATGCCTTCCCCGGCGGACGGTACCGAGATCAATCGAGCGCCGGCCAGCGCGAAGCACTGGAGTGCCGCGAGATAGCTCGGCCGCTCGACCAGCACCACTGCGCCGGGATCGACCAGTGACTGGGCGAGCAGGCTCAACCCCTGCTGGGAGCCCGTGGTGATCACGACCTGCTCCGGCGTGGTCGGTAGCCCACGGGCCCCGTACATCTCGGCGACCTGAGCCCGCAGCGCGGGATCGCCCTCGGTGGTGGAGTACTGCATCGCCATCCGCCCGCCGGCCGCGAAGACGCTCTCGAAGGCCGCTCGGGCGCCGTCGACATCGAACAGCTCCGGTGCCGGCAACCCACCGGCGAAGGAGATCACGCCCGGCCGCTGGGTGAGTGCGAGCAGATCGCGGACGACCGACGAGGCGACGCCCAGGAAACGCTCGGACACCGCAGGCAGTGCGGTGGCAGCCTGAGAGCTGGTCGGGTGCCGGGTCGGGACGCTGGTCATTCGCATCTCCTGGAGCGGTCAGAAAGCGGCCGGGTGGACGTGTCCGCATCGTAGGTCAGCGCTCGACCTGCCCGGCCGCAATAACCGCCTGGCAGGATGCGGGGGTGGCGGAGTTCGTGTTCTTCACCGGTCCGATGGACTGCGGCAAGTCGACGCTCGCCCTCCAGCTGGACTACACCCACTCGGCCGGCGGGCGACTCGGGCGGTTGTTCACCAGCCAGGACCGCGCCGGCGAGGCGACGATCTCCTCCCGACTCGGGCTGGAACGCCCGGCGATCGAGGTGTTCGCCGGGTTCGACTTCTGGGCGTACGTCGTCGACCAGCTGACTGGGGGGATGCGAATCGATTACCTGATCTGCGACGAGACGCAGTTCTACGACGCAGCCCAGATCGACCAGCTCGCCGCGATCGTCGACGAGCTGGACATCGACGTGTTCGCGGTCGGCATCCTCAGCGACTTTCGCAGCCGCCTGTTCCCCGGCTCGCAGCGGATGGTCGAGCTGGCCGACCGGATCGAGGTGCTGCAGGTCCGCTCCCTGTGCTGGTGCGGCCGACGGGCGACGCACAACGCTCGTACCGTCGACGGGATCATGGTCACCGAAGGCGACCAGGTGGTGGTCGGCGACACGCATCCGGTCGAGGGGTTGCCGCTGGACGCCGGCGAGCCCGCCGTGGTCGCGTACGAGGTGCTCTGCCGGCGACATCACCGCCACGGCATCACCCGCGCCGTAGCCCAGTCCGCGGCCGCCGAGCCGCTCCCGTTCGACCGCCCTGACGACCTGCCCGCCTGACCTCCCGGCTGCTCGCTCCCGTCCCGGCATCCGTTCCCCTGGCGTCCCGGGAAAGTGGGCGCAAACAACAACTCCGTCCGGCGTGTCGTTGTTGTTTGCGCCCACTTTTCGAGGAGTCGAGGGAGGCGCGGACCGGCCGCGGGCAGGGCAGTGCAGAACTATTGCAAAGAAAGCTTTGCAAAGAGTTGTTTGCGATCTATTCTAGGGGTCATGGCAGCGGAGACTTCGGATCGGATCGTCGTCACCGGCGACAACCTGCGCGGACTGGCACATCCACTCAGGGTGCGGCTGCTCGGGCTGCTGCGGACGTACGGCCCGGCAACCGCCACGTCGCTGGCGGCCGAGCTGGGTCTGACCAGCGGGGCACTGTCGTACCACCTGCGTCAGCTCGAGAAGTACGGCTTCATCCTCGAGGACACCGACCGTGGCAACCGGCGCGAGCGGTGGTGGCGAGCGGGCCATCGCAGCACCGAGTTCGAGATGGCCAGCCCGGCCGGTGAGGGTCTGGTCTACGAGGACGCCGTCGTCGAGGCGATGGTCAACTCGGTGATGCGGGCTCGCGCGGCACGACCCGACCTGCCGGTGGAGTGGCAGCACTCGCTGAACCTTTCAGACGTCCTGCTCCGACTGACCCGCGACGAGGTGGACCAGCTCAACCGGGACCTCCTCGCTCTGCTGGCGTCGTACCGGCAGCATGTTCCCGGCGAGTCCGGCCCTGCGGGCAGTCGGCTGATCCATACGCAGTTCCAGATCCTCCCGGTGCCCGATCCGGCCGCGATCGGAAAAGAAGGCTCGGGGGGCGAGTGATGGTCGGCCGCAGCGGACTTGTCACGCTGCTCGGGATCAGCGCGCTGGCCTACACCGGCACCCGGGTGATGGCGATCGCCGTTCCGTGGTTCGTGCTGGTCACCACCGGTTCGGCGGCTAAGACCGGCCTGGTCGCCGCGTTCGAGCTGGCACCGTACGTCGTGGTCAAGGCACTCGCCGGTCCGGTCGTCGACCGGCTCGGTCAGCGCCGGGTGAGCGTGGTCGCGGATCTCGCCAGTGCGCTCGCTATCGCCGCCATTCCGCTGCTCCACCACGCCGGCGCGCTCCGGCTGCCCCTGCTTCTGACGCTCGTGGCCGTGGCCGGCGCGATCCGTGGTCCCGGTGACACCGCGAAGCACACCGCGGTCCCGTTCGTGGCCGAGGACGCCGGCGTACCGCTGGAACGGGTGACCGGTCTGAGTGGAGCGATCGAGCGTGGCTCCGGCCTCGTCGCGCCCGCACTGGCTGCCGGACTGATCGCCTGGGTCGGACCGTCCGGGTCGCTGGCCTTGACCGCGGCGTGCTTCATGCTCGGCGCCGCGATCGGTCGGCTGGGTCTGCCCGCTGGCCTGGACCGACGCAGCGACGCGGGACCGATCGAGCCGTACCGCCGACGGCTGTCCGAGGGCTGGCAATTCCTCCGGCGCGACCGGTTGCTGTTCACGCTCGTGACGATGATCATGGTCACCAATCTGCTGGACGTGGCCAAGACGTCGGTCCTGCTCCCCGTCTGGGCGCGCGACAACGGCCGCGGTGTCGCGTCGATCGGCCTGCTGCTGACCTGCATGGCCGGCTGCTCCATGATCAGCTCGCTGCTGGCCAGCTGGAAGGGCGATCGGCTGCCACGGCGCCTGACGTACTTCGTCGCCTTCGCGATTGCCGGGCCGCCGCCGTTCATCGTGCTGGCGCTGAATCCACCGCTCTGGGTCATCGCGGTGACGTACTGCATCGCCGGACTGGCCTCGGGACTGCTGAACCCGATGATCGGTGCGATCTTCTTCGAGCGCATCCCGCGTCCGCTGGTCGGTCGGGTCGGCGCGCTGGCGGACGCAACGGCCTGGGCGGCGATGCCGTTCGGAGGACTGCTGGCGGCCGGCCTGATCGCGCTGGCCGGACTGAGCGGAGCCTTCGCGATCGCCGGCATTGCGTACGCTCTCGCGACCCTCCTGCCTGCCGTGGCGGTCCGAGCCTCGTTCGATCGACCTCCGGAGCCGGCGGCGGAGCATCCGGAGCCGATCCGGGAGCCGCCGGAGCCGCCGACGGACCCTTCGCGGGCGCGGGAGTCGGCGGCGGCGCGGGAGTCGCAGCCGGTGTCCGCGGAGCTGGCGGGATCCGGTGAGTCGGGCACACGGTGACAGACTCGGGCGGGTGAGCGACCTTCCGCTGAACGAACCCGTCCTGGTCGAGCCCGGCGAGCTGGCGGCCCTACTCGAGGGTGACGATCCGCCTGTCCTGGCCGACGTGCGCTGGTGGCTGGGCGGCCCAGCCGGACGGCCCGCGTACGAGGATGGCCACTTGCCCCGTGCACAGTACGTCGACCTCGAGGACGAGCTGTCCGGTTCACATCGTGCCGGCGGCTCGGGTGGCCGGCATCCGCTGCCGGACCCGGACGCGTTTTCGGCGTCGATGAGGCGGATCGGGGTGTCCAAGCAGTCGGCGGTGGTGGTGTACGACCCCGATACCTCGTTGGCGGCGGCCCGACTGTGGTGGCTGCTGATCGATGCGGGCCACGATCGGGTCCGGGTGCTCAACGGCGGCTACGCGGGCTGGGTTGAAGCGGGGCTGCCGATCGAGGTCGGACCGGGCCAGCCGGTCGAACCCGGCGCCTTTGCCGGGAAGCCGGGCCGGCTCGGGCAGGTCGACGGCGCTGTGCTCGCGTCGCGGCTGGCGGCGGGGGAGAAGCCGCAGCTGGTGGACGTACGGGCCGGTGAGCGGTATCGCGGCGAGGTCGAGCCGTACGACCCGGTTGCCGGGCACATCCCCGGGGCGCTGAACCTGCCGTCGACCGGAAACCTCGGCGACGGCGGGCGCTTCCTCAGCTCCTCTGAGCTCGCCGATCGGTTCGCCGGGCTGGACGAGTCGCCGGTGCTCTACTGCGGCTCCGGCATCACCGCCGCGCACACTCTGCTCGCCATGACCGTCGGCGGGCGTACCGATGCCGCGATCTATCCCGGCTCGTGGAGCGACTGGGTCACCGACCGCGCGCGCCCCGTTGTCACCGGGCCGGACCCGGAGTAACGCTTGCCCTCGTTATCGCACCGCATCGCCCAGATGTGGCCGGTTCTGGGCCGGATTGCCCTCGTTATCGCACCGCATCGCCCAGGTGTGGCCGGTTCTGGGCCGGGTTGCCCTCGTTATCGCACCGCATCGCCCAGGTGTGGCCGGTTCTGGGCCGGGTTGCCCTCGTTATCGCACCGCATCGCCCAGGTGTGGCCGGTTCTGGGCCGGGTTGCCCTCGTTATCGCACCGCATCGCCCAAATGTGGCGAGCGGGAGTTCCGAGACGCAGCCGCTCAGGGGCGTTTGGGTGAGCCGAACATGATCTCGTCCCAGCTCGGGACCGACGCGCGCTTGCGCCGCGACGGCTTCGCGGGCGCGATCTCCTCCGCGGGCCCGTCCTCCTCTGCGACGTCGACATCTCTGGTGACATCGATGTCGGTGACATCGACATCCCCGACGCGCGTCGCCGCTGGGTCCGGATCAACCGGCTGATCGGCGACCCGCTCGGGATCCTGATCCGTCGACGGGTGGTCCTGCTCATCGGAGAGCGCGTCGGCCTCGTCCTCGCGATCCTGGACGGCCGTCGGGGCGTCCGGCTCGCCTGGCTCGTCGGTCCCGGATAGCTCGTCGCCGAACTCGTCCGCCGGCTCGACCTGGCTCGGCTCGACCGGGTAGTTCACCACGATGGCCGGTTCCCAGCCCGAGCCCCGTGCCGTCGCCGACTCGGGCACTGCACTGGCGTCGCTCAGTCCCGCGTACGCAGTGGCCGACTCCTCGGCCAGGCCCGTAGACAGCATCTGCTCGAGAACCTCTCGGGCGACGGCCGCAGCCTCGACTTCGGCAGCGTCAACCTCGGCAGCGTCAACCTCGCCAGCGTCAACCTCGCCAGCGTCATCCAGTCCGAGCGACTCCTCGGTATCGGGTTCGTCGTCGACCTCGGCAGCCGGAGTATCGGGTTCGGCACGGTCCTGCACCACCGGCTCGGAGCGCGCCGGCCGAAGCTCCTGCACATCCGCCAGGTGCTCGGCCTCGGCCACCGTCTCCGGCGGAGCCAGCGGCGGTTCCTGGACGGCTCGGACGAGCGCCAGTTCGTCGCTGAGGTCCAGAGTCGGCTCGAAGTCGTCGTCACCGGAGCCACCGAAGGAGTCGGGGCCTCCCGAGGAGTCCGGACGCCGGCGGCCCGGCTGCGGGCCGCGCGCCGGGCTCTGCTCGCCGAGAATCCAGCGCGCATCGTCGTTGCCCGCTACCGAGAACCGGCCGCGTACGTCGTACAGGAAGAGCGCCTGCCGTGGCGAATCGCCGGACAGGTAGTCCGCCGTCACGCCCCAGCGGCCGTCCTCCATCCGGTAGGAGTCCCAGCCCAGCGTGTCGATGTCAACGCCGCGACCGGTCAGCCGTTCGGTGATGGTCGATCGAAGGTTGCGATGACCCGACGTCTCGCCACGCCGGCGCACCGACGACGACATGGCCTGGCCGGCGACGTACTCCCGCTCGGCGATCACCGGCGCGGCGAACCGCTCGACCCGGTCCATCGGGATGCCGGCCACCTTGGCGACGTCCTCCAGCGACTCGCCGGAACGGATCCGGGTCTGGATCTCGCGGGGCGTGAGGGCGCTTTCCATCTCGATCTCCAACTGTCCTAGGCGTGGCCGGTCTCCATGCACCGCCGCACGAAGGCGGCCGTCGGCGGGCAAGGCCAGCTGCTCTCCGCCCTCGGTGGCGACGATCAGGAACCGTCCGTCGGGGCTGAGCCCGACCAACCGCGCCCTACGCATCGTGGTCGGGGCACATCCGTGGGCCTGCTCCTTCGTCTTCTGCTATCGGGTAAACCTACTCTGTTGCGCGCGTCTTCTGGTGCAGCGACCAGCCGCTTCTGGTGCAGCGACCAGGCACGGAGCCTTTGCCGTCAGGCGGTCGGCTCGCACTAACCTCGCCTGGGTGGACACGGTGCAGTCGGTGCTCGATCTCGCGGGAATCTTCGTGTTCGCGCTGTCCGGTGCTCTGCTCGCCGTCCGGGTGCGGTTCGACATCGTCGGCGTGATCGTGCTCGCCGTGATCACCGGAATCGGCGGGGGCATCATCCGGGACGTCCTGATCGGCGACATCCCACCGGCCGCGTTCCGCGACTGGCGGTTCTTCCTCGTTCCCGCGGTCGCTGCCCTGCTCGTGTTCCGCTTCCATCCCCGGATGCGGCGGATCGAGCGCTACATCAACTGGTTCGATGCCGCCGGACTGGGACTGTTCTGTGCCACCGGCGCGAGCAAGGCCTTGTTCTTCGGCCTCGATCCGGTGCCGAGCGTGCTGATGGGTGTCGTCACCGGAGTGGGTGGCGGCGTTCTCCGCGATGTGCTGGCGAGCCGGACCCCGGTCGTGCTCCGCGAGGACGTGTACGTCGTCCCGGCCTTCATCGCGGCCACGATCGTCGTCGTGTCGTACGAGCTCGGCTGGTTTCCACCGTGGATCCCGCTGGTCGCCGCCGCGGTGTGTTTCGCGTTCCGACTGCTCGCCATCCATTACCACTGGCAGGCGCCTCGCGCCTCGGACCTCCGCGACTGACCCGACTCTCACCCAGCTCGCCCGTCGGCCGTCCCGCCCGCCCGCTACTTCCCCGAAAAGTGGTCACGTACAACACCTCCGCCCGGCGTGTCGATGTTGTTGGTGACCACTTTTCGGGGAATTGGCGGGCGGTTCTAGTGTCGGCTCATGACGGCACCTTCTGCACAGCACCCGGCGCCGGCCACACTCGGCCAGCTGCTGGAATCCGGATACGCCCCGCGGACCGTCAAAGAGGAGATCCGCGCCAACCTCGTCGCCCGGTTGCGGGCCGGCGAGACCGCATTTCCCGGCATCGTCGGCTTCGACGACACCGTCCTGCCCGAGCTCGAAACAGCCCTGCTGGCCGGGCACGACCTGATGCTGCTCGGCGAGCGCGGCCAGGGAAAGACACGACTGATGCGCACCCTGGTCGGCCTGCTCGACGAGTGGAGTCCCGAGGTCGCGGGATGTGACATCCACGACGACCCGGTCCACCCGGTGTGCGTCCGCTGCACCGCACTCGCCGCAGAGGCCGGCGACGACCTGCCGATCACCTGGCGGCACCGCGCCGACCGCTACACCGAGAAGCTGGCCACCCCGGACACCAGCGTCGGAGACCTGATCGGCGACGTTGACCCGGTCAAGGTCGCCCAGGGCCGAACGCTCGGCGACCCCGAGACCGTCCACTACGGCCTGGTCCCTCGCGCGAACCGGGGCATCTTCGGTCTGAACGAGCTGCCCGACCTGGCCGAACGAATCCAGGTCGCGCTGTTCAACGTACTCGAGGAGAGGGACATCCAGGTCCGCGGCTACTCGCTGCGGCTGCCACTGGACGTACTGCTCGCTGCCACCGCGAACCCGGAGGACTACACCAACCGGGGCCGGATCATCACCCCGCTGAAGGACCGGTTCGGCGCCGAGCTGCGCACCCACTACCTGACCGAGACCGACGACGAGGTCGCGCTGCTCCGGCAGGAGGCGGCGACGGTCGCCGAAGTCGGGGAGCACCTGCTGGAGGTCGTCGCCGTGCTCACCCGCAGCCTGCGCGAGTCGGCCTCGGTCGACCAGCGCTCCGGGGTGTCGGCGCGGTTCGCCATCGCCGCGGTCGAGGGGATCTCCGCCGCCGCGCTGCGTCGAGCGGCCCGGACGCCCGACCACGACCCGGTGGCCCGGATCGGTGACGTCGGCGTCGTGGTGCCGACCCTGCTCGGCAAGATCGAGTTCGAGATGGGCGAGGAGGGCCGCGAGCGCGCGGTGCTGGAGCACCTGCTCCGGATGGCCACCGCAACCGTCTTCCGGCAGCGGCTGTCCGGTCTCGACCTGTCCGGGTTCACCAGCGTCTTCGCCGAAGGGGCGATGGTGGAGACCGGTGAGCTGGTGCCGGCCACCGAGCTGCTGGCCCAGGTCGGCACCGTGCCCGGCCTGTCCAAGGTGCTCGACCGGCTCGGCTACGGCGACGACGCCACCCGTGGCCAGATCGCGGCCGCCGTCGAGTTCACCCTCGAGGGACTGCACCTGACCAGACGGTTGGAGAAGGAGACCGTCAACGGGCGTACGGTCTACGGGGCGGCCTGATCATGTCGGCCGAACCGTACGACCAGTCCGATCCGGATCCCCACAACCAGGGCTTCGGGCACGGCCGGTTCCGGTACGGCCCGTGGCGTGGTGGCCCGGACCCATTGGCTCCGCCGTACGACGTCCGGGAGGCCGTCGACCGGATCGGCGAGGAGGTGCTGTCCGCCGGCAATGCCAGGGATGCCCTGCAACGGCTGATGCGCGAAGGGCTGGACGGCCGTGGCGGGCTGGACAAGTTGCTCGACCGGGTCCGCAAGATGCGGGCCGCTGCCCGACGGCGTGGTGATCTCGGCGGCACCCTCGACCAGATCCGGGCCGCGCTCGACCAGGCCCTGGCCGCCGAGCAGGAACGGCTTGCCGGCGAGGAGGCCGACGACGCCCGACTGGCCGAGATGGAGCTCGCGACCCTCCCCGACGACACCGCCGGAGCGGTCCGGGCCCTGTCGGACTACGACTGGCACTCACCCGAGGCGCGGCAGCTGTACGAGTCGATTCAGAACATGCTGCGGCGGGAGACTCTCGGTGCCCAGTTCGCGGGGATGAAGGAGGCGCTGGAGAACCCGGACTCCGATGCAATGCAGGCCGTCAAGGACATGCTGGCCGATCTCAACTCCCTCCTCGCGGCCCATGCACGGCAGGAGGACACCACCGACCAGTTCGCCGAGTTCATGGACAAGCACGGCGACTTCTTCCCGGAGACCCCGGAGAACATCGACGAGCTGATCGATGCACTGGCTCGGCGCCAGGCGGCCGCGCAGCGGATGATGGCGTCGCTGTCACCCGAGCAGCGTGAGCAGCTGGCCCAGCTGATGAGTCAGGCACTGGCCGACGCCGACCTGGCTTCGGAGATGGCGCAGCTGTCGGACAACCTCCGCGCGCTGCGGCCCGGGCTGGACCGCGAGTCACCGGTGAACATGCGGGGCGACGGCCCGTCGCTCGGTTACGGCGAGGCGGTCGAGGCAGTGGCCGAGATCGCCGATCTGGAGGCGCTGCAGGCCCAGCTTTCGCAGAACTATGCCGGCTCCACGCTGGACGACGTGGATGTCGAGCTCGTCGAGCGCCGGCTCGGCTCGCGGGCGGCCCGCGACCTCGAAGCGCTGCGCGATCTCGAGCGGGAGCTGGAGCAGCAGGGCTACCTGCAGCGTGGCGACGACGGTCTCCGGCTGACTCCCCGGGCCGTACGTCGGCTGGGCCAGACCGCCCTCAAGCGGGTCTTCGCCCAGATCGAGGCGACCGGACACGGCAACCACGAGGACCACCGGACCGGCTCGGCGGACGAACGGACCGGGCTGACTCGGCCCTGGGTGTTCGGCGACGAGCTACCGATCGACGCGCCACGTACGGTCGCGAACGCGCTGCGTCGGTCTGGACTGCGTCGCTCCGGCCTGGGCGCGGCGGGAGTCCAGCTCGCGGTGGAGGACTTCGAGGTCACCGAGACCGAGCGCCGGACGAGCGCGGCCGTCGCGGTCTGCGTGGACCTGTCGTTCTCGATGGTGCAGGACGGCCGCTGGGGACCGATGAAGCAGACCGCCCTGGCGCTCAGTCACCTGATCGAGACCCGCTTCCGGCAGGACGCGTTGCAGGTGATCGGGTTCAACCGGGTGGCCCGGCGGCTGACTCCGGTCGAGCTCGCCGAGGTCGAGCCGGAGTGGATCCAGGGCACCAACCTGCAGCACGCGCTGATGCTGGCCGGCCGCCACCTGCGGCGCCACCCGGACGCCGAGCCGGTGGTGCTGGTGATCACCGACGGCGAGCCCACCGCGCACCTTACTGGCGTTGGGGGCGCCGCGTTCCACTGGCCGACCACGACGGAGACGCTACGGGCGACGATCGGCGAGGTCGACGAGCTGGCCCGCTACGGCGCCACGATCAACACGTTCATGCTCGGCGAGGATCCCGGACTTGCCCGGTTCGTCGACGCCCTGGCCAGGCGCTGTGGCGGCCGGGTGTTCACGCCGGACATCGGCCGGCTGGGGGAGTACGTCGTCGCCGACTACCTGCAGGCCCGACGCGGCCGCCGCTGAAGCTTGGTCCGCGCATCGCCATCAACTCCCCGACGAGTCGGGGAGTTCAGCGGAGCACGAGTCGCTCGATGGCATCCAGCAGCCAGCTCCGGTAGCGCTCACGCGTCCAGCCGGACTCCGTCACCAGCTGCTGGTAGCCCTCGGGTGAACCCAGGAACGAGAGCACGGCCGCCAGCTCGTCGCGGGAAGCGGAGGACTGGATCAGGCCGTGCTCGTCGAGCGTCGTGACGATCGCGACGAAGTCGGCTCGGCGACGATCCAGCAAGGCCGACATCGCGGCGGCGACGGCTCCGTCGTGCTGGGCCGCTGCGGTGAAGGCGACCCAGAGCCCGGCCGCGCGCGAGTTCATCTCGGTCGCCAGGTCGACCACCGTGCCGAGCCACTCCTCTGGCGGCGTGGCGGCCAGGCGCTGGTTCGTCTGCTCGTCGGCGGTGATCGATTCGCGCCCCTCGCGGCCCGCGAACGTGAGCTCGAACGCACCCAGCAGCAGCTCGGGCTTCGACCCGGTGGCCTTGACGGTTTCGACCGACACGGCCGCGGTCCGCGCGATCGCGGCCATCGTCGTTCCCGCATACCCCCGGCCGGCGAACTCGGCGGCCGCCGCCGACAGCACCCGCGCCCGCGTCTGCGCGGCCTGAGTCTCCCGCAACGCGGATCGGTAGGTCCGCGTCTCATTCACCACGATGGCATTCCTCACCTCGAAGCGCCGAATTCATATTGACTACCCAATAAGAGTGATGAATACTCGTATCGTTCAGTCAATACTATCTCGGGAGAATCAGTTGTCATCCATCCTGGTGTGCTGCACCCCGGCACACGGCCATGTCGCCCCGACACTCACGGTGGCTCGCCACCTCAGCCAGCTCGGCCATGACGTACGCGTCCTGACCTCGACCCGCTATGCCGACGCGGTCCGACGAGCCGGACTCGAGCACGTCGCCCTGCCGAGTGCTGCGGACATCGATCTCGACGCGCCGAACAAGGCTTTCCCGGAGCGTGCCGAGCTGCGCGGTGTCGCCGAGCTCCGGTTCAGCCTGATCAATCTCTTCGTCCGCCCGGCCGAGGCCCAGGTGCGGGCGATCGACGCCGCCATCGCCGAGCGGCCGGCCGACGTGGTGCTCGCCGAGGTGATGTTCTTCGGGGCTGCCGCGTTCGCCCTACGGCCGCGCAGCGAACGGCCGGCCGTGATCTCGCTCGGCATCGTGCCGTTGTCGATCGCCGATCCAGACGTCGCGCCGTACGGGCTCGGTCTGCCGCCCCTCGCCGGGCCGATCGGACGGCTGCGCAATGCCGCTCTCGGTACGGTCAGCCGCCGGATCTTCGCCCCGATCGACGCGGCGGTCGCCGAGGTCTTCGAGCGGGCGATCGGGTCTGCGCCGAAGGGAGTCGGGGCGTTCGAGACGCCGTTGCTCGCCGATCGGCTGCTGCAGCTGACCGTTCCCGGCTTCGAGTACCCTCGCGGCTCGTTGCCCGACTCCGTGAGCTTCGTCGGACCGCTGCGGCCGCCGGTGCCGGACGGTCTGGCGCTGCCGGAGTGGTGGGACGAGCTCGACGGCAACCGCCCGGTGGTCCACGTCAGCCAGGGCACGATCGCGAACCGCGACTTCGCCGAGCTGGTGCTGCCGACGATCCGGGCGCTGGCTAAGGAGGACGTCCTGGTCGTGGTGTCGACCGGCGGACAACCGCTCGGGGTGGCGCCGGGCGACCTGCCGTCGAACGTCCGGGTCGCCGCCTACCTGCCGTACGACCTGCTGTTTCCGAAACTGGCCGCCTTCGTCACCAACGGCGGCTACGGCGGCCTGCACACGGCGCTGCGTCACGGAGTCCCGATCGTCGCCGGCGGTGCGACCGAGGACAAGGTCGAGACGACCGCCCGGGTGGCCTGGTCCGGCGCCGGAATCAATCTGCGGACCGAGCGCCCGAGTCCGGCCAAGCTCCGTCGCGCGGTTCGGAAGGTCCTGTCCGACTCCCGTTACGCCGCGGCCAGCTCCCGGCTCGCGACGGAGATCGAGCAGGCTCCCGGGCTGGCTGCGGTGGCTGCGGCCGTCGACGAGTTATGCGAATCGCCTGCCCGACGCTAGCCGGGCCACTAATGTCGCGTCATGGAAAAACGTACGTGGCCGTGGCTGGTCGCCGGGATGCTGCTGATCGCGTCCGGCGCGGCGGCGGGCGCGGCCACCTTTCTGTGGTGGCTACCGTGCCGGGGAGCCATGTTGTCCGGCAGCCTGATCTACGGGTTTCAGCAGGGACCGGCGGGAGACTTCACCAGCGCTTGCCTGCAGCGAATGGACGAGGGTGGGCCGTCGTTGGCCTCGAACGCCTCCGCCGCGACGACCCCGGGCGAGTACGAGCTCGGCGTGGCCGCGGTGCTACTCGCTGGTCTTGCCGGGCTCCTCCTGGTGGTCGGGTTGCGCTGGACGCGGCCGACGCGTCGGGTGGCGCTTCCACTCGCCCTGGTCCTCATCGTCTGCGCTGGGACCGCGCTCTCGCCGATCGGCCGCAGCTCCTCGGTGGAGAGCCTCACGTCAGTGGCCGTCATCGCCATGTTCGCCACTGACATTGCGGCGGGCCGTGCTGCGGTCGTGGTGGCCACCCGCTGGGAGTTGGAGCGCTCGATGATCGTGCGCGGCTGGATCGCCGTCTGGGGTGTGGCGTCCTTCGGGCTCATCCGGCTCCTGCTGGACTACGGATTCTTCGCGGCCTGGAGCGAAGCCGACTGGGACGCCCCGCCGGGGACGGGCTACACCTGCGCCGCGGCGCCCGTCATCGCCGGAGTGGCCATCATGGCCCTCGCGCTCCGTGACCGCTGGCGCGCGGGCAGGCGTGTCACAGAACTGCGGGTGCCGGTGTCTGAGTGGTCGTAAGCCAACCTCCACAGACAGGGAGTACGACCATGAGCAGAGTAATCGCCGGACCGGGCCCCGGCGTCGAGACTGCGGCCCGCCGCCGGCTGGCCAGGGTGTCCATCGACCAGCCGCCCGGGATGGTCGCCAAGGCTCTGAACTGGTACGCCCGCAAGGTGTACGGCCAGATGCCGGACAACGGTTGGGCCGTGGCGGTCAACCGCAAGGTGCTGTTCGCCATCTTGGGCTTCGAGCGCAAGGTGGCCAAGTTCGACGCCGTCCCCAGACAGCTCAAGGCCCTGGCGGAGATGGCCGCGGCCACCGAGATCGGGTGCAGCTGGTGCGTCGACTTCGGCTACTTCATGGCCCATCAGGACGGTCTCGAGGTCGACAAGCTCCGGGCGGTCGCCGACTGGCAGACCTCGGACGTCTTCACCGACCTCGAGCGTCAGGTCATCGCCTTCGCGGTGGCGGCCACGGCGACGCCGAGCGAGGTGACCGATGACCTGGTCGAGCCGCTTCGGGTCGCACTCGGCGACGCTGGGCTGGTCGAGCTCGCGATGATGGTGGCGGTCGAGAACCAGCGCTCCCGACTGAACTCCTCGCTCGGTCTGGTGTCGCAGGGATTCTCAGCGGTGTGCCAGCTACCGTCGACCAGGTGAGCACGCGCACAGGCACGGACGCGGGCGGCGACGACGCCGAGGTCTTCGCCAAGCACCGATCGCTGTTGTTCACCGTCGCGTACGAGATGCTCGGGTCGGTGGCCGATGCCGAGGACATCGTCTCGGAGACCTATCTCCGCTGGGCCGAACGGTCGACAGTCGAGGTGGTGGAGCACCCGCGGGCGTACCTGGTCCGGATCGTCACCCGGCTCTCGCTGAACCGGCTGCGGACGCTGGCCCGCCGCAAGGAGGACTACATCGGGCCATGGCTGCCCGAGCCGGTGCTCACCGTGCCCGATGTCGTCGACGACGTCGTGCTGTCGGAGTCGGTGTCGTTGGCCCTGCTCGTCGTGCTCGAGTCGTTGAGCCCGGCCGAGCGAGCGGTGTTCGTGCTGCGTGAGGTGTTCGGCTACTCCTACGACGAGATCGCGCGGGCGGTCGACAAGACGCCGGCCGCCGTCCGGCAGCTCGCGCATCGGGCCCAGGGCCACGTGCACGAGCAACGACCGCGGTTCGACACCGATCGGGCGACCACCGAGCAGGTCCGCGAACGGTTCGCCGCGGCGATGTTCACCGGCGACGTGCAGTCGCTGATGGACGTGCTCGCCCCGGACGTCGTGCTGCTGTCCGACGGAGGCGGCAAGGTCAGCGCGGCCCGCCGCCCCCTGAACGGCTCGGACCCGGTGGCCCGATTCCTGGTCGGCATCGCCCGCAAGGGCGGTCCCGACGCCGTGTACGAGGAGGTCGTGATCAACGGGGCGCCGGCCTGGGCGCTGATCCAGGATGGCCGGCGGACATCGATCGCCCAGCTGGACATCGTCGAAGGACGAGTGCAGCGGGTGCACGTGATCGCCAACCCGGACAAGCTCTCCGGCATCGCCGAGGTCCGCCCGCTGTCCCGGTCGTGAACCCCGGAGTTGTCAGCCTCTCAGACGGCCATAGCCGTCTGAGAGGCTGACAACTCCGGAGTTACTTCAAGATCGCGGCGACCACGGTGGCGGTGATCAACCCGACCACCAGGATCGGCACGCCGAACCGGACGAACTGCGTGGTCGTGTAGCCCATCGGTCCCATCACCATCAGGTTGGACTGGTGGCTGAACGGGGTGATGAAAGTGAACGAGATGCAGGTGCCGATCAGCGCCAACAGGGTCACCGGGTCGACGCCGAGCTCGGTCGCCAGGCTCAGTGCAACCGGGGTGAGGATGGAGGCGGCCGCCGCGTTGGTGACCAGGTTCGTCAGCAGCGTCGTCGTCAGGGCGAAGACGATGATCACCAGGATCGCGCTGCCCGCCGCGACGAACCTGATCCCGCTCGCCAGCAGATCGGCCAACCCGCTGCTCAGCACGATCGCGCCGAGACCGACCGAACCGGCCAGCACGAACAGGATGTTCCAGTCGAGCGCGCGGCCGGCCGACCGCGGCGTCAGTACACCGGTCAGCACCATCAGCAGCGCCCCACCGACCGATCCGAACTCCACCGGGACCAGGCCGAACGTCGCGGTGATCACCACCGCGGCGAGGATCGTGAGCGCGATCCAGGTCTTGCGTGGCTGCGGTGCCCGGCTGGCCGCGTCCTGCCACAGTGCGATCGACTCGTACCCCCGCAGGACGTCGGGGTCGGCGGCGCTGAGGTAGCACGTCGCGCCGGGCCGCATCGCCGTTCGTCGCAGCGACACCTTGGTCCGGGCGGCGACGACCTGGACCGTGCCGTCCTCCTCGAAGTCGGTGAGGTAGCCGTTCTCTTCCCCGGACCGGATCGAGACCGCGTACAGCCGGTGCGGTGACAGACCGAACAGCGGACTCGCCCAGAGCGCCCGGACGCCGTCCTCGGTGGTCCGGAACACCATCAGGTCGCCACCCTCGATCGGTACGTCCGGATCGAGGTACGTGCCGTCTCGGCGGACGTTGGCGAGCTCGTAGTCGCGGGCGTGCGCCAGGGCGACCTGCTCGGCGGTGCGACCGATCACCACGGCCTTCGGTGCGACGGGCAGCTCGACTCGCCAGTCCAGCTCGACGTCGATCGTCGTGATCGGGGCGCGCAGCAGGCGCGGTGCGAGGAAGTAGATCGCGACCGCTCCGACGACCGCGGTCGGGAACGCGATGGGTGCGAACGAGAACATCGACACGTCGACGCCGCTCGACCCGGCGATCCCGGCGATCAGCAGGTTGGAGCTGGTGCCGATCAGCGTGATCGAGCCGGCGAGCGTGGTGATGTGGGCAATCGGCAGCATCACCTCGCGCGCCGGGATGCTCCGGGTCTGTTCCAGGCCCTTGGTCGCCGGGATCAGCATGGCCACGATCGGGGTCGTGTTCATCAGCGCGGACGCCACCCCGACCGGCGCGGCGAGGCGGCGTAACGCCTGCTGCGCGGTCTCGGCGTGGGCGAGCAACCGCCGGGTCATCCGCGACACGACGCCGGTCTGCACCACACCCTTGGCGATGACCAGCATCGCGCCGACCGTGATCACGCCGCCGTTGCTCAGCCCGCCGTACAGCGCCGAGGCCGGAGCGATGCCGAGGATGCCGGCGACCACCAGCGCACAGCCGAGCGCGATCACCGGCCGGACGATGCCGAGCGTCATCACGGTCAGGGTGGCGACCACGATCACGGCACCGGCCAGGGTCTGCCACATGTCCGCGGCCTACGAGCTCGACCGTTGCGCGCGCTCGCGCTCGACCATCTCCAGCAGGTACTTGCCGTAGCCGGACTTGGCCAGCGAGGCGGCCCGCTCGACCAGCTCGTTGTCGGTCAGGAAACCCATCCGCCAGGCGGCCTCCTCCGGTGCGCCGACCTTGAGCCCCTGCCGGGACTCGAGAGTGCGGACGAAGTTGCTGGCATCGTTCAGCGAGTCGAAGGTGCCGGTGTCGAGCCAGGCGGTGCCGCGGGGGAGGACGCCAACGGCCAGCTTGCCGGCCTCGAGGTAGTGCCGGTTCACGTCGGTGATCTCCAGCTCGCCTCGTGGCGAGGGCTCGAGGTTCTTGGCGATCTCGATCACGTCGTTGTCGTAGAAGTACAGGCCCGGCACGGCGTAGTTCGATTTCGGAAGAGCGGGCTTCTCCTCCAGCGAGATGGCCTTGCCCTGTTCGTCGAACTCGACCACGCCGTACGCCGTCGGTTCGGCGACCCAGTACGCGAACACAGCGCCGCCGTCGACATCGCTGAACTTTCGCAGCTGCGATCCCAGTCCTGGCCCGTAGAAGATGTTGTCGCCGAGCACGAGCGCGGCCGTCTCACCGCCGAGGAAGTCGGCGCCGATCACGAAGGCCTGAGCCAGGCCGTCGGGCGAGGGCTGCTGGGCGTACGTGATCGATATGCCGAACTGCGAGCCGTCGGACAGCAGCCGCTCGAACCCGGCCGCGTCGTGCGGGGTCGTGATGACGAGCACGTCGCGGATCCCGGCGAAGATCAGGGTCGACAACGGGTAGTAGATCATCGGCTTGTCGTAGACCGGAACCAGCTGTTTGGACAGGCCGAGGGTGACCGGGTGCAGCCTGGTGCCCGATCCGCCCGCCAAGATGATGCCGCGCATGCGCGGCAGGCTATCGCGCACGGTGCGGACGCATGGTCTGCGGGAGGCTGCAGGCTTACGCTGAGGGTTGTGAAGGGCCGCGACCGTCCCCGAGGCCGGCCCGATACTTCGGGGCAGCCGGCATCCACGACTCCGGCGGCGTCGCTGGCCGCCCGCATGACTGCATTGCAGCAGACGATCGGAAACCGTGCGGTCCAGGGGCTGGTCGCCGTGCAGCGGGAGGCCACCGCGGAACAGAAGCAGGAGCTAGCCGGTTACCTGGCCGGTGGGGACTGGGGGCGCGCGGCCTGGGTCCTCGACACCTGGCAGCCGGCGGACATCGCAACGCGGATCAAGGGCTTCAACGCAGCGCAGCTCGAGTCGTTGAACGAGGGCGCCTGGCACGGAGGCAAGGGCAACGTCGACGCCGCGGTGCGGGCCCTCAATCGCACCGCCGCGGCCCTGGGTGCGCTCCGTGTCCCTCATCTGGGGCAAGCGGTGGGGCGAGGCGGCGACCCAAGATGGTCTGGAGCACAAGGCTGCGGTGTCCTCCGTCCGCGGCCTGGCGGACAAGGGCACGATCAGCGGCGACAAACTGCGGAAATTGATGAAGGTCGCCCCGAATCTGCGGCTACTGCCGGGCGACACCGTCACCGTCGGTGCCGAGATCTACACGGTCTATGCATCCACCGTCCGCTTCGGCGGCGATGTCGTCTGGCAGCCACCGTGAGCTGACTGAGTCGAGGTCGGATGTGACGGGCATCAAGTCGGGAGCGAGCAGAACTCCAGCGCATCCGACGTGTGCCGCATAAACTCTCCCGGGTGTCTGAACTCCTCGTGACCGGCGGCGCCGGCTTCATCGGTTCCAACTTCGTCCGCCACGTGCTCGGCGCGACCGACCATCACGTCACGGTGCTGGACAAGCTGACGTACGCCGGCAACCGCGCCTCCCTCGACGGCTTGCCCGAGGATCGGTTCAGCTTCGTCCAGGGCGATATCTGTGATGCGCCGCTGGTCGACGGGCTGGTCGAGAAAGCGGACCTGGTGATCCACTTCGCCGCCGAGTCGCACAACGACAACTCGCTGCGCGATCCGTCGCCGTTCCTGCAGACCAATCTGATCGGCACGTACACGCTCCTCGAGGCTGTTCGCAGGCACCAGACGCGCTACCACCACATCTCCACCGACGAGGTGTACGGCGATCTGGAGCTGGACGATCCGGAACGGTTCACCGAGTCCACGCCGTACAACCCGTCGAGCCCGTACTCCTCGACCAAGGCCGGCTCGGACCTGCTGGTCCGGGCGTGGGTCCGCAGCTTCGGTGTCCGGGCCACGATCAGTAACTGCTCCAACAACTACGGGCCCTTCCAGCACGTGGAGAAGTTCATCCCGCGGCAGATCACCAACGTGATCGACGGAATCCGGCCGCGGCTGTACGGCGCCGGGCTGAATGTGCGCGACTGGATCCATGCAGACGACCACTCCGCCGCCGTGCTGCTGATCAGTGAACAGGGGCAGATCGGGGAGACCTACCTGATCGGGGCCGACGGGGAGAAAAACAATCTCGAGGTCGTCCAGACGATCTTGGAGCTGATGGGGAAGCCCAGCGACGCGTACGACCACGTCACCGACCGCGCGGGCCACGACCTGCGCTACGCGATCGACTCCACCAAGCTCCGGACCGAGCTGGGCTGGGTGCCTCGCTTCTCCGACTTCACCGCCGGCCTGGCCGACACCATCGCCTGGTACGCCGACAACGAGGCCTGGTGGCGTCCGCAGAAGGCCGAGACCGAGGCGAAGTACGCCGTGATCGGGCAGTAACAATTGTCGCGCTCCGTGTTCATGGTCGCGCTCCGCGCTCGCCGAGCTTCGCGAGGTCTCGCTCGATTCGTCCTGTTTCTGGACGACGAAAAGCGTGTCGTCCAGAAACATTCCTCACTCGCGAGAAGCTCCGCTCAGCGCCATTCTGGGTTAGCGAAAGGCTTGAGGTTCGATGACTGAACTCGCCGTGCACAGCACGGGCATTCCCGGCCTGCTGGTGATCGACCTGGACGTCCGCGGCGACAACCGCGGCTGGTTCAAGGAGAACTGGCAGCGGGCCAAGCTGGCCGCGCTCGGACTGCCCGACTTCGGCCCCGTGCAGAACAACGTGTCCTTCAACGCGTCAGCCGGGGTCACCCGCGGTGTCCATGCCGAGCCGTGGGACAAGCTCGTCAGTGTGGCCACCGGTCGGATCTTCGGCGCCTGGGTGGACCTGCGGCCGGGAGAGACCTTCGGTGCGGTCGTCACCCGTGAGATCGGTCCGGAGACGGCCGTGTTCGTGCCGCGGGGGGTGGGCAACGCGTTCCAGACCCTGGAGCCGGGAACCGCCTACTCCTACCTGGTGAACGACCACTGGAGCCTCGCCGCCAAGGACTCCTACACCTTCGTCAACCTTGCCGACGAGTCCCTGGCCATCGAGTGGCCGATCCCACTGGCGCAGTCCGAGCGATCGGAGGCGGACAAGAACCATCCGCGGCTCGCCGACGTCGTGCCGATGCCGCCGGCGGCGACCTTGATCGTCGGGGCGGGTGGGCAACTGGGTCGAGCACTGCGGTCGACCCTGCCGGACGCGGTGGCCGCTACCCGAGCAGAGCTGGATCTGGCCGACCCGGCGTCGGTCGCCGCGTTCGACTTCGGACCGTACGGCGTGGTGATCAACGCCGCCGCACACACCAAGGTCGACGCCGCCGAGACCCCGGAGGGACGCCGTGACGCCTGGGCCACGAACGTCGGCGGAGTCCGCGCTCTGGTCAAGGCCGCGCACGAGCACAGGTTCACTCTCGTCCACGTGTCGTCGGACTACGTCTTCGACGGCACGGTCGAGCTGCACAACGAGCAGGAGTCGTTCGCACCGCTCGGGGTCTACGGCCAGACCAAGGCGGCCGGTGACGCCCTGGTCTCGACGCTTCCGCGCCATTACATCGTCCGCACCAGCTGGGTGATCGGTGACGGCAACAACTTCGTCAAGACGATGGCATCGCTGGCCGACCGCGGGGTCGAGCCGGGGGTGGTCGACGACCAGTACGGCCGGTTGACGTTCACCGACGACCTCGCCGCCGGCATCGCGCACCTCGTGGGCACGGAAGCATCGTTCGGGACCTACAACCTGACCAGCGACGGGCCCGTGCAGACCTGGGCCGACATCGCCCGCGACGTCTTCGTCGCGCGCGGCCGTCCCGCGGAGGCCGTGAGGAGAGTATCGACCGAGGCCTACGGCGCCGGCAAGGAGCTTGCACCGCGGCCTCGGCACAGCGCGCTGACCCTGGACAAGATCATCGCGGCAGGGTTTCGGCCCCGATCGGGTCCAGAACGCCTGCAGGAGTACTTGTCTGGGCTGTGACATCGGCTGGGACATCGGCTGGGACATCGGCTGGGACATCAGCTGGCACCGCCGGGCTGCGGACCGTCATGACCCCGACGACCAGCAGGAGCGCAACACCGACCATCGCCGCGAAGCCACCGTCCGCGCCCCAGCCGTCGATCACCCGGCCGAGCACGGCGGCCCCGAGGGCGACACCGGTCGCCATCCCCATGCTGGTCCAGCCGAGTGCCTCGGTCAGCCGCGACCCAGGCACGGACGACTGGGTGAGGGCGACCGAGGAGATCAACGTCGGCGCGACGGCGAGCCCGCTCAGCATCAGCAGCCCGGCGACGGCCGCGGGGTGATCGACGAACAGCAGCGGCACGACCGAGGCCGCGAGCAGCACCGCACCGATCCGGAACCGGCGGCGCGCCGAAACCTTCCAGTGGATGGTCCCGGTGACCAGACCCGCGACGAGCGAGCCGGTGGCCCAGACCATCAAGATGGCGCCCGAGTAGGCGACGATGTCGTGCTCGCGGGCGAACGCGACGACCACCACCTCCATCCCACCGAACAGGGCACCGAGCGCGGCGCATGCGACCATGATCGGCACGAGGAAACCGAGCGAGAGTTTCGCCGCCACCGGCTGCTTGCCTGCGATGCGTGGGGTCAGCGGCGGTTCGCTGCCGCGCTGGACCGCGAGAGCGATCGCCCCGGCCAGCCCCAGCACGACGACCACGCCCAGCGCGAACGCCGGGTGGATCGTGGTGGCCAGGAGCGTGACCAGCACCGGACCGACGATGAACACGACCTCGTCGAAGACGGCCTCCAGCGCGTACGCAGTGTTCAGCAGCGCGGGATCGCCGTCGGAGAGCCGGTACGTCCATCGGGCGCGAACCGCCGAGCCGGCCGACGTCGCGCCCAGACCGCTGATGACTGCGGCGAGGCAGGTGAGCCAGAGCGGGAGATTCAACAACACCGTGACGGTGACGGCGGAAAGACCGACGGCCGCGAGCACGGCGGCGATGATCAGCACCCGGGCCTGCCCGAGGCGGTCGATCCGCCGACCCCACCACGGCAGAACGACCGCCGCGCTGAGCGTTGCGCAGGCGGTGACCAGCCCGGCGCGCCCGAACGAACCCGTGGTCAGCGAGATCATCAGCACGATCCCCAAGCCGGTCATCGACAGCGGCAGCCGGGCCAGCAGACCGGCCAGCGTGAACGCTCGCGCCTTCGGGTCCGCCAGGACCGCTCTGTACGCGCCGACCGCCCGACCCAGTCCCGCCTTCACGCGCTCACCGTCCCTTCGTCTGTAGAACTTGTCGACTCGATGTCGATCGACGCTAGAGCCAACCACTGACGGTCCGGAAGTCTTCCCTGATCCACGGGTTTTCTCAAACGATTTAGAACCGCTGCCGGAT
This sequence comes from uncultured Actinomycetota bacterium, assembly GCA_963797165.1. Taxonomy (GTDB): domain Bacteria; phylum Actinomycetota; class Actinomycetes; order Propionibacteriales; family Propionibacteriaceae; genus Microlunatus. The sequence goes on along the minus strand of CAWCOM010000001.1, from coordinate 1,052,864 downwards.
GCTGAGCGTCGACCCGATGGCCGGCGCAGTTGGCGGCCTTTGTCATGATCGAGCGCGTGACGTCCCGGCCGCTCGACCTGTCCCCGTACGATGCCGTGCTGCTCGTCTCCTTCGGCGGACCGGAGGCGCCGGAGGAGGTGGTGCCGTTCCTGGAGAACGTCACCCGCGGTCGCGGGATTCCGCGCGAGCGGCTGGTCGAGGTGGGCCAGCACTACTTCGGGTTCGGCGGCCGTAGCCCGATCAACGACCAGTGCCGCGAGCTGTTGGCCGCTCTCCGCGACGCGCTGGCCGAAGCCGGCAGCCCGATCGACGTCTACTGGGGCAATCGCAACTGGCGGCCCTACCTCGACGATACGCTGGCGAAGGCCGTGGCGGACGGGCACCGGCGCATCCTCGCCCTGACCACCAGCGCCTATCCGTCGTACTCGTCGTGTCGGCAGTACCGCGAGAACCTCTTCGACGCGGTGACCTCGGCAGACGTGGGAAACGCCGCGCAGGGGGAGCCGGTGCGGATCGACCGGATCCGGCAGTACGCCACCCACCCAGGGTTCGTCGCCGCGTCCGTCGACGCCACCGACGCCGCCCTCGACACACTCGGTGAGGTCGCCGGGGCTGTCCGGTTGGTGTTCGTGACCCACTCGATCCCCGACGCGATGGCCGAGACCTCCGGCCCGAGCGGCGGCGAGTACGTCGGGTGGCACCGCACGGTGGCTGCAGCGGTCACCCGCGAGATCGCTGCTCGTCGCGGGGCCTCGTACGACCACGACCTCGTCTACTGCTCACGCTCTGGGCCACCCAGTCAGCCCTGGCTGGAGCCTGACGTCAACGACCACCTCCGCACCTTGAAGGATCTCGGAGTGGGCGGGGTGGTGCTGATCCCGATCGGTTTCGTCTCCGACCACATGGAGGTCGCGTACGACCTCGACACCGAGGCGATGGCCACCGCCTCCGAGATCGACCTGACGGCGGTCCGAGCCGCGAGCGCCGGGATCCAACCAGCCTTCGTCGACGCCCTCGTCGATCTGCTGGCGGAACGCGCTGCTGTCGCCCGCGACGAGCCGGTCGGGGCAGCCGTCGTCGCGGGCGGGGACATCGGTCGGTACGTCTGCCCTCGTGACTGCTGCCCGAACCTGCGCGAACCAGCCCGACCGGCGCTGTGTCAGGCCGCCGGACGGTCTGCCGAGCGGTCGGCGGTTTGAGCCGTGAGGCGGCAGGGAATTTTGTGACGAAGGACGCGTTATAGGGGCCTGGTGCCCAACTCGCGCGCGAGCTTGACAGATGTGGTATGCATGCGCATCGAGTCCAGGGTCAAAATCTGGGCCGACCAGCCCGGGAAGGGAATGATGGCGACCGATTACGACGCCCCACGCAAGACCGAAGAAGAGCTCAACGAGGACAGCATCGAAGAGCTCAAGACTCGCCGCAACGACAAGAACTCGGGGAAGGTCGACGAAGACGAGGCCGAGGCTGCGGAAGCATTCGAGCTTCCGGGTGCGGACCTGTCACACGAGGAACTGACTGTCCGGGTGCTGCCCCGCCAGTCCGACGAGTTCACCTGTTCGGGGTGCTTCCTCGTCCGGCACCGTAGCCAGTTGGCCGAGGAGCGGCCCAACGGCGACGCATACTGCTACGACTGCGCGGGCTGAACCGCGCGATAGAAGCCGCCGCGGGGGCGGATCGGGCAACGTTGCAGATCCGCCCCGCTCGACCGGGTGAGCCCCTCAAATTTTGATCTTCACCGTGCCCTCCGGCGCATCGCCGGCGTCGTCGGTCCAGTGCCGAGCCGCGAACCGCTGGGCGAACAACTGAGCGACCCCCACCCCGATCCCACTGGCCACCACCCAGGTCACCGCCGACGAGGCGGACGTGTTCGGATTGGTGGGCGACGGTGGCTCCTTGCCGGTCACGGTCTTCCAAGCGAGCGTGACCAGCCGTTGAGCCACGATGGTCGTCACCGCACCGATGATTCCTGCGTAGATCTTTCCGCCGAGCTTGTTCGCGGCACTCACGGCTGGCCCTCCTTGCGCACCGGGGTGCGTCGTCGTCTCTTGCGGTTCGAGTTACCCGTTCCGTTGGCTACGTTAACCATCATGCTCTTCCGCGAACGGCTGACCCCACCTCCGCTGTGGTGGGTGATCGGCGTGATCGTCGCGGCCACCTTCCCGGTGGCGGTGCTGTTCTACCTCGGGCCGGTGTGGGCGCTGGCCACCGCCGCCGTTGCTGCCGCGCTGCTGGTGGCAGTCCTGGTCGGGTGGGCGGCGATCCGGATCGAGCTCGATGGCAGCGTGCTGCGGGTGGGACGGGCCCAGATCGAGCTCCGCTACCTGTCCGGCGCCCTGGCCCTGGACGCCGATCGGGCGCGCGCACGGAGCGGTGTCCACGCGGACGCCCGTGCCTACTTGGTGCTGCGGCCGTACGTCCCAACGGCGGTCGAGGTCACCCTCGACGACGCGGATGATCCGGTGCCGTACTGGTTGATCTCGACCCGGCGCCCGCGCGCCCTGGCGGCGGCGATCACCGAAGGCTGCGTGCAGGTGGCGGGACACACGGCCGAGTAGCGTGGTCGGGCCAGTAGGGTGACCGGGTGATCGACGCCCGTGGAGACCTGCCGGTGCAGGTGCGGCAGCTGGACTCCGGTCTCGCCTTGCCGACGTACGCGCATCCCGGCGACGCCGGCGCAGATCTCGCGTCGGCGGAGGATGTCGTCCTCGCGCCGGGGGAGCGCCGGCTGGTCGGCACCGGAGTGGCGGTGGCGGTTCCGGATGGGTTCGCGGCGTTCGTGCACCCCCGATCGGGGCTGGCTGCCAGGCACGGGATCACCATCGTGAACGCTCCCGGCACCGTTGACGCCGGGTATCGCGGGGAGATCAAGGTCTGCCTGTTGAACACCGACGCCGAGACCCCGGTCCGGATCAGTCGCGGGGATCGGATCGCGCAGCTCGTGATCCAGCCCGTGGCCAGGGCCACGTTCATCGCCGTCGGCGTGCTCGACGAGACCACCCGCGGGATGGGCGGTCACGGATCGACGGGCGGGATGCCGGCCGATGCCGACTCGGGAGGCCGCGCCGATGTGCGGACCGGGCTGTACGCAGCCGAGGCGGAAGGAGTGAGCCGATGATTTTCGGACGACGCAAGAACCGAGCGGCCGAGGAGGTCGACGAGGTCGAGGACGAGGACGCCGCCGGCGATGACGCCGAGGCCGACGAGTCCGACGAGGTCGCTGGCCTCGACGACGGCGACGAGACAACGGCCGACGCGGACGCGGAGACCGACGAGCTCGACGTCGACGAGCTGGACGGGCGGGACTGGCGGAACGCAGGGCCGTACGACGTCAGCGAGGTGGACCTCGAAGAGGACCCGCCGGAGGGTCTGCCGCGGATCGATCTCGGCAGCATTGTCGTCACCGGCTTCCCGGGGGCCGAGCTGCGGCTGCAGGTGGACGAGGAATCGCAGGCGATCGTCTCGGCCATGCTGGTGCTCGAGGACTCCGCGCTCGAGATCGGTGCCTACGCCGCGCCGCGCACCGGCGGATACTGGCCGGAGCTCCGCGAGGACTTGATCGCTGCGACCACCGAGGCGGGTGGCACGACACAGCTCGCCGAGGGGCCCTTCGGGGTCGAGCTCCGGCGGATCATTCCGGTGACCACGCCGACGGGTGAGGAGGGCTACCAGCCCTCTCGGATGTGGGTGGTCGAGGGACCGCGCTGGCTGCTCCGCGGGATCGTGTACGGCCAGGCCGCTCTGGCGGAGGGCGTCGAGCCGCCGGTGGGCCAGTTCCTCACCGCCTTCCGGTCGGTCGTGGTCCGACGTGGCGACCAGGCGATGGGACCGGGCGATCTGCTGGCGCTGAAGCTGCCGGAGGATCTCGTCCCGGACAGCACCGACGAGACGGACTGATCGGGCCGTCCGGCGCAGGGTGACGTAGTCCCACGTCCCCGTCCCGTGGGTCTCGGTTTGGGTATCGCTGTAGCCCTCGACTAACGTCTGTGCCGTTTTGGTGGGATGCTTGAAATCGGGACGATCCAGGTGCAGGAGGCGACGACGTGGGCACCGAGAACATGCTGCAGCGTGCGCTGCGCCGGTTGGCGCAAAGCAACGAGGAGCTTGAATCTGAGGACCTGCAGAAGGCCGTCGAGCACGAGGGTGCCGTGCCGATCCGCAACTGCGAGGATCGTCAGGTCGTCGACCTGACCGGCACGGTCTCGACCTTGACGATCGCTCCCAGAGCCGGACACCCGGCTCTGGAGGTGGAGCTGCGGGACGGCTCCGGTGCGGTCACCCTGGTCTGGTTGGGCCGGAGACAGATTCCCGGCATCGACCCCGGTCAGATGATCAAGGTGTCCGGCCGGATCAGCTGTCATGACGGTCGCCGGCTGATGTACAACCCGAAGTACGAGCTGCTGCACTCCCCGGCTGCGTCGTGAGTCGGGCCGTCGACCCACGCCGATATCCAGCTCCAACGACCGATCCAGCTCCAACGACCGATCCAGCCACAACAACCGATCCAGCTGCATGACCGATTCCGCGCGCCCCGAGCCCGCAGCGGCATCGTCACCGACGTCCGGCCGTGACCCGTCCCAACAGGCAGCCCCTCAGCAGTTCACGTATGTGGAGGAGTTCGTCCGGCACGAGCTCTCGAAGACCCTCGGTGGACCGCGCGGGATGATCGAGTCGGCACTGCCGTTCGTCGCCTTCACCGTCTGCTGGATGCTCAGCTCGCGATCAGACGGGCCTGCCGCTCTCCCCGCTCTACCTCTCGCTGGCCGCAGCACTGGCCAGCGCAGTCGTCCTCGGCGTGATCCGCCTTGTCCAGCGGCAGAGCCTGCGTTTCGTCCTGCAGGCGATCTTCCCGACCGCGATCGCCGCGCTGATCGCCGCGCGGACCGGCCGCGCGGAGGACGTGTTCTTGCCAGGCATCCTCTACAACGGATTCCTCGCGCTGATCTCCGCGTTCACCATCGCGATTCGCAAACCGTTGGTCGGGTTCATCATCGGCGCAGCCATCGGCGATCCGACCGGGTGGATGTCGGATCGTGGCCTGGTCAAGATGACCAGCAAGCTGACCGCAGTGCTCGCGATCCCGTACATCACCCGCTTCGTCGTGCAGCTGCCACTGTTCCTGACCGGCCACATCGTGCTGCTCGGGATCGCCAAGGTCGTCCTCGGCTGGCCTCTGCTGCTGGCCGCACTGTTCGTGATCGGCCTGATGCTGTCGAAGGGGCGCACTCCGATGGAGGGATCGTCCCTCGACCAAGCCCCGCTGGCGAGCGAGGATGGAATCGAGAACGATCGACCCCGATAGTGGGGGTCAACCGTTCTCGATCGACGGTCGGTCGGTCCGCGCGTCGAGCGCCGTGCGCACCGTGCGGACGAAGCCGTCGGGATCGGCCAGCACGTCGACCCAGGTGAAGCGGCGCAGCAGCCAGCCGGAGGCCATGATCTCGTTGGCCCGGCGGACGTCTGCCCGGTGCTCCTCGGCGCCGCCGTGATAGGCATACCCGTCGAACTCCAACGCGACCTGCAGCTCGACGAAGGCAACGTCGAGCTCGACGACGCGGCCGGTCACCAGGACGGTCCGATGGTTGACCACGAACTCGGAGATGCCGCAAGCGCGTAGCTCCCGGATCCCAGCTCGCTCGAGCTCTGAGTGCGCTCGATCACCCGTGCGGGTGAGCAGCAGACCCATCGATGTGCAGTCGCGGGTCCCGCGTTGTCGCTGATGCGCCCGCTCGAGCTCGATCTGGCGCACCCAGCGCTGCTGCTTGGCCCGGTCGATCAAGGCGATCCCGCTCCCGATTCGAACTCGCTCGAGCTCGACCGCCGCCTGAAGCACACCGAGCGGTCGGGTGACGACCCGCACGCCGCGGCGACAGGTCACCTCGGCTGGGTCGAGGAAGGCGCGCGAAACCGACAGGCCAGGCCGAGGCGCCACCGTGAACTGCTGCCCGGTGCTGAACTGCCACCTGACCGGCGGATCGGGTGCCATCTCCCACCACCAGGCGGCGCCCGCGCCGATCAGCACGCCGCGCCCGTTGAGCCACAAGCTCGCGGCCCGCAGGGACGATTCGGCCGTCGGGACGGCGGTGGCGAGGCGATAAACACCGGGATGGACGATCAGCCACTCGCCGGTGAGGGTCCGGTAGTCGACCTGCTTTCTGGTCAGACCCGCGTCGAGTGCCTGTCGACGAGAGATCACTCCGTCCTGGCTGCGAATGGTGGACAGCAAACCGAGAGATGCGTTCACGCCTTGACACTGCGTAGCGTCGGCGCATTCGTTTCAGGCGCTCCGGATGTCTGTGGACAGCGCTCTTCTCTCGCTCGATCTGTGGACAACCACGCGGAATCCAGAACGGTTGACCCCGATCATTGGGGTCAACCGTTCTCGATTTCCGGCCGAGATCGTCCCGACTACAGACGCGGCGTGGCGATGGGTGCCTGTTTGACGGTCACCCCACCGCGAGGGGAGAGCATGTCGGCCAGCTCCTGCTCGTAGTCCTGTGCGGTCACAAACAGCAACTCGTCGCCGGACTCGAGCGAACCGTCGGAGTCCGGCGGCTGAGCATGCCCGTCCCGGATGATCGCGACCAGCACCACGTCGCCCGGCCAGTCGAGGTCCCCGATCCGCTGGCCGACGCACGGACTGGCACCCGGGAGGGTCATCTCGACCAGGTTGGCCTCACCCTCGTGGAACGTCAGCAGTCGGACGAGGTCGCCCACGGTGACGGCCTCCTCGACCAGCGCGCACATCAGCCGAGGCGTGGAGACGGCCACGTCCACTCCCCAGACCTCGTTGAACAGCCACTCGTTCTTCGGGTGGTTCACCCTGGCCACGGTGCGGGGCACGCCGAACTCGGTCTTACACAGCAACGACATGACCAGGTTCGCCTTGTCGTCGCCGGTGGCGGCGATCGCGACGTCGCAGGTGTCGAGGCCGGCTTCCTCCAGCGAGGAGAGCTCGCAGGCATCGGCCAGCAACCACTCCGCGCCGGGGACGGTGTCGGACTTGATCGCATGTGGGTCACGGTCGATCAGCAAGATCTCGTGACCGCTCTCCAGCAGCTCGGTGGCGATCGAGCGGCCGACGTTGCCGGCCCCGCCGATGGCTACGCGCATCGTCATTCTCCCTTCGGCGCGCCGCCGAGGATCGACTCGACCTCGGCCAGGCGGGCATCGGCCACCGCGATGTAGAGCAGGTCGCCGTCTTGGAACACGGTGCTGCGTTTCGGCACGATCCCGGCGCCGAGCCGGAACAGGAACGGCACCCGGGCGCCGGTGGTCTGCTCGATCTGGTCGATGGTCCGCCCGACCCAGGATCGAGCGACGTGGACCTCCATCAGACGCACCGAGCCGGACGGGTCGCGCCACTGTGGTTCCGACCCGGCGGGCAGCAGCCGGCGAAGCACCTGGTCCGCCGTCCAGCGGACCGTGGCGACGGTCGGGATGCCCAGTCGCTCGTACACTTCGGCCCGACCCGGGTCGTAGATCCGAGCCACCACGTTGTGCACGCCGAAGGTCTCCCGGACCACCCGGGCGGACAAGATGTTGGAGTTGTCACCGCTGGAGACGGCCGCGAAGCCTTCGGCTTCTTCGATCCCGGCCTCGATGAGCACCTCTCGGTCGAAGCCGACGCCCTTGACCGTACGGCCGCTGAAGTCAGGTCCGAGCCGGCGGAACGCGTCGGGCACGATGTCGATGACCGCGACCGTGTGACCGCGCTTCTCCAGACTCCGGGCCAGCGTCGAGCCGACCCGGCCGCAGCCCATGATCACGATGTGCACGGTTCGGAGTCTAGTGGTCTGCGTCACTCAGATGATGCCCAGCATCCGGCGGCCGTGCCGCGGTGCTGACCGCGGATCGCACCGGGCAGAACCTGAAGATTTCATGCCTTACGCTTCGAGCGTGGGCCTCTCTGACGTCGGCAAGCGGCTGCTGCTCGGGCGCAAGCTCCGCAGCACCCAGCTGGGTGAGACCCTGCTGCCCAAACGTATCGCGCTGCCCGTGTTCGCCTCGGACGCGCTGTCGTCGGTGGCCTACGCCCCGGACGAGATCTTGCTGACCCTGTCGCTGGCCGGCCTGGTCGCGTACAGCTTCTCCTGGAAGATCGCCATCCTCGTCGCGATCGTCATGCTGGTCGTGGTCGCCTCCTACCGGCAGAACGTGCACGCCTATCCCTCCGGCGGCGGCGACTACGAGGTCGCCACGGTGAACCTCGGGCCCACCGCCGGTCTGACCGTTGCCAGTGCCCTGCTCGTCGACTACGTGCTGACGGTCGCAGTGTCGATCTCCTCTGGCGTCGCGAACGCCAAGTCGATCCTGCCGATCATCAACGGTCACGAGGCGTTCGTGGCGTCGCTGGCCGCACTGATCCTGATGGCGCTCAACCTGCGCGGCGTCCGCGAGTCGGGCACCTTGTTCGCGGTGCCGACGTACTGCTTCATGTTCGGCATCATCACGATGGTCATCTACGGGCTCTTCCGGATCCTCGTCCTCGGCGAGCACATCCAGGCGCACAGCGCGATCTACGGCATCGAGCCGGACCCCAAGTACTCCTCGTTCACCGGCCTGGTCATGGTGGCTCTGCTGGCCCGGGCCTTCTCCTCCGGCTGCGCCGCGCTGACCGGCGTCGAGGCCATCTCCAACGGCGTGCCCGCGTTCAAGAAGCCGAAGAGCAAGAATGCGGCCACGACGCTGCTGCTGCTCGGCGCGATCTCGGTGACGATGCTGATCGGGGTCATCACCCTGGCCAATCTGACCAACCTGAAGCTGATCGACACCGGCCTGTCCTACTACACGCTCAACGGGGAGCGGGTGAACGTCGTCGAGGAGACCGCGATCGGGCAGCTCTCCGCGGCGATCTTCTCCGACTTCAAGCCCGGGTTCTACTTCGTGGTGTTCGCCACGATGATCATCCTGTTCCTCGCCGCCAACACCGCTTTCAACGGCTTCCCGGTGCTCGGCTCGATCCTCGCCCGCGACGGCTACCTGCCCCGCCAGCTGCACACCCGCGGCGACCGGCTGGCCTACAGCAACGGCATCGTCGTCCTGACGTTCCTGGCCATCGTGCTGATCGTGGCCTTCAAGGCCGATGTGACGTCGCTGATCCAGCTGTACGTCGTCGGCGTCTTCGTCTCCTTCACCGTCAGCCAGCTCGGCATGCTCCGGCACTGGACCCGGCACCTGAAGACGGAGACCAACCCGGCGGTCCGGGCCAAGATGATGCGGTCCCGAGTCATCAACGCGGTGGGCCTCACGATGACCGGCACCGTGCTCGTCATCGTGCTCATCTCGAAGTTCCTCCAGGGTGCCTACATCGCCATCATCGCCATGGGCGTGATCTTCGTGATGATGAAGGGGATCCGCCGGCACTACCAGCGGGTCGCCGAGGAGACGGCGCTGATCGAGGGTGAGGACCGCACCCTGCCGAGCCGGGTGCGGGCGATCGTGCTGGTGAGCAAGCTGCACAAGCCGACTTTGCGGGCGCTGGCGTTCGCCAAGGCGTCGCGGCCGAGCACGCTGGAGGCGCTGACGGTGGCCGTCGATCCCGACGAGACCGAGCAGCTGGTCAAGATCTGGGAGGAGTCGGGCATCCCGGTGCCGCTCAAGGTGGTCGCGTCGCCGTTCCGTGAGGTCACCAACCCGATCCTGGAGTACGTCAAGAACATCCGGACCGAGAGCCCACGGGACGTGGTGACGGTCTACATCCCCGAGTACGTCGTCGGTCACTGGTGGGAGCAGATCTTGCACAACCAGAGCGCCCTGCGGCTGAAGGGCCGGCTGCTGTTCACCCCGGGCGTGATGGTGACCTCCGTGCCGTACCTGCTGGCGTCCTCCGGCAAGGCCGCCCAACGGTTGGAGCGCGACGACGCCGCCGGCACCGCTCGACGCTCGTTCTACCGCTGAGTCCACCGGAGCCGGCGGCGGGGTAACAATTCGTCGTCGCTCGTCCGAACGGATCACGAGGAGACGGACCGGTCTATACGATGCCTTCGTGCACGCTGATTCCCCCGAGGGCACATGAGCCGCCCCATCCGCTGGATGCCGGTGTTGATGCTCGCCACAGTTCTTAGCGTCGGCGGGTGTGGCGGAGGCTCACCAACATCCGCGCCCAGCGCATCGAGTTCAGCGCCAGCCGCTACGACGGCCCCGCCAACCGAGGATGTCCCAAGCGCGACACCCCAGGACACAGTTTCGAGTGCGAGCGACACTGAGTCCGTACCTTCGGACGATCCAGGTGAGCCAGAGCCTGGCGAGTCGACTCCGCCTCCCGTCCTCGGCAAGGATGCCAGCGGGCGTGACTTGACCACTGCGGACTTCTTCGCACTTCCCGAGGGATGGCGGGACGGTCGATTCAATGTGGCCGGCAAGCAACAGCTGTCGGGCATCGCGGGACCACTGACCAATTGCGAGGATGATGCGAGCGACTCGACCACCACGCTGGAGTTGCGGTTGGCGAATAACTTCGGCGCAATCACGATGAACCTCGGCCAAAGTGACGATTCGAGCAGTTCCGACTCGATCATGTATGTGAAGGTTCTCGGAAACGGGAAGTATGTGGACGCGACCTCCGTGCCTTTCAACCGTGTTCAGCCCTTCAGGGTCAAGGTACAGGACGTAAATGCGCTCAAGATCCAGGTCTGGATGGGTGGTCCGAAGTGCGACTACCGAAAATCTATAGACGCTGTAATCATGAATCTCCGAGTTGAATGAGTTTTCGATCTCGATTGGATCGGTTCCCCGACTGGGTGCACGGGCGCAGCCTTGGTCGTGTCGTTATCCTGGTCATCGTCGGCGTCGTGGTCTTTGCGGCGGCCGTTGTTCAGATCCTTGGCTACTTCGACCCCCCTGACGGGCCGTCCAGCTCAGGTTCGCCGGTAAGTGCGCCGACTGCGACGACAGCGGAAACTGCCGCCCCCGATCCACCAGCGTCGTCGCAGCCAGCCGACGAGCAATGCCTGACTGTGGCGCTAGTGGACGTGCAGTGTCGAGAGCTGCATCGCTACCAGTCGATGGCAGGGCCGTGCGATGTGGGCGGCCTTGTCAGGTTCATGGGTGGACTAGTTGGTGCAGATGTTGCCGCGGCCGACCCTCGCACCGAGATTGTGAAGAACAAGTGCGTGATTGACTTCGCACACGATGTGGAGGGTTCAGCAGAAGGGGTCTTGAAGTCCGCCGCAGACGACTCCTGGCGGCAGTGCGTTGATGATCGAGACCATCGTCTGGTGAATTGCAATCAACTCCATACTGGCGAGTATTTCGCGACGGGTCGAATGGGTCGCGCCGACCTCGACGAGTGTGAAGCGTCTGGGCATGACTACCTTGGGCAAGACCTCGACGCTGTCCAGGTCTTGCGAGTGACCGTCCTTGCCAGTGTGTCGCCGGACCCGAACGGCGCGCGGTGTTTAGTCAGCGTGCGCAACACACAGTTATTGACCGCCTCGGTCGCTCACCTCGGTGTCAACGCTGTTCCGCTCCAAAGATGACCGAACCCATGACCCGCCCGCCCGCCGACCCATGTTGATCGAGGTCGAGGTCGGACCGGTCGCTCACGGCGGGCACTGCGTGGCCCGGCACGAGGGTCGGGTCGTCTTCGTTCGGCACGCGCTACCGGGCGAGCGGGTGCGGGCCAGGATCACCGACACCGGCCGCGACAAGTTCTGGCGCGCGGATGCGGTCGAGGTGCTGCGGGCCAGCCCTGATCGAGTTGCGGTCCCGTGCCGGGTGGCGGGTCCGGGCGGCTGCGGTGGCTGCGACTTCCAGCATGTCGACGTCGTCGCCCAGCGCCGGCTCAAGGCGGCGGTGCTGGCCGAGCAGCTCCGGCGGCTGGCCGGGATCGAGTGGGCAGGCGAGGTCGAGCCGGTGCCGGCAGCTCCCGGTGCGGCGGACGGGCTCGGCTGGCGGAGCCGGATGCGCTACCAGGTCGACGACGTCGGGCGGGCAGGGCTGCGAGCCCATCGCTCGCACGAGCTGATCCCGCTGCCCGAAGAGGGTTGCCTGATCGCGCACCCGTCGACCCCGGAAGTGGCGGGCACGTCCTGGCCGCCCGGCACTGAGCTGATCGCGGTCGGCGCGGCGGACGGACCGGCCCTGCTGGTCGGCAACGAGCCGCGGATCGGTTCCCGGATGGTCCATGAGCGGGCAGCCGGTCGCAGCTGGGAGGTCGACACCGACGGTTTCTGGCAGGTACATCCGGCGGCGGCCGAGACGTTGGTCGGCGCCGTGCTGGACGGGCTGGCGCCGACGCCGGGGGAGCGGGCCTTCGATCTCTATTGTGGTGTCGGCCTGTTCGCCGGCGCGCTCGCCGACGCAGGTTGCCGGGTGTGGGCGGTCGAGTCGTCACCCACCGCGATCGAGTCCGCTCGCCGGAACCTGGCCGACGCGCCGGTGCACGTCCGGCTCCAGGTCGGCCGAGTCGATGCGCGTCTGCCGGCGCTGTCGGAGCGGGTGGACCTGGTCGTCCTCGACCCGCCGCGAACCGGTGCAGGCAAGGCAGTGATCGCTGAGATCCTGCGACGCCGCCCGCGTGCCGTGGCGTACGTCGCCTGCGATCCGGCCGCGCTGGCCCGTGACCTGGGCACGGCGCTGGGCCTCGGCTATCGACTGAGCGGCCTGCGGGCGTACGACCTGTTCCCGATGACGCATCACCTGGAAGCCGTGGCCATCCTGGAGCCGGCGAGCTGACCCGAGCTCGATCGCACGCGAAGTGAGGGTTGGCTTACCATCCCCTCTCAGGAGGCTGGCACTAGGGTCGGAAGCAGGTGGGTGTGGGTCCCGCCACGTGATATCTTGATATCAAGAGACTTTGCCTGAGCGACCCCGAGGAGTGCTCCATGAGTGTCAACAGCTTCGGTGCGAAGGCGACCCTGCAGGTCGGGGACGCCTCCTACGAGATCTTCCGGCTGGATGCCGTGGAAGGGCAGGAGTCGCTGCCGTACAGCCTGAAAATCCTGCTCGAGAACCTGCTGCGCACCGAGGACGGCGCGAACATCACCGCCGACGACATTCGCGCGCTCGCGGGTTGGGATCCGAGCTCGGAGCCGAGCAAGGAGATCCAGTTCACCCCGGCCCGGGTGATCATGCAGGACTTCACCGGCGTGCCGTGCGTCGTCGACCTCGCCACCATGCGCGAGGCGATGGCCGACATGGGTGGCGATGCGAAGAAGATCAACCCGCTGGCCCCGGCCGAGATGGTGATCGACCACTCGGTGATCGCGGACGTCTTCGGCACCGCCGATGCGTTCGTCCGCAATGTCGAGATCGAGTACGGCCGCAACCGGGAGCGCTACCAGTTCCTGCGCTGGGGCCAGACGGCTTTCGACGACTTCAAGGTCGTCCCGCCCGGCACCGGCATCGTCCACCAGGTCAACATCGAGCACCTCGCCCGGGTGATCTTCTCGCGCGACATCGCCCAGGCTGAGGGAACTGGCGAGACCCTCGCCTACCCGGACACCTGTGTTGGCACGGACTCCCACACCACGATGGTCAACGGGCTCGGCGTGGTCGGCTGGGGTGTAGGTGGGATCGAGGCCGAGGCCGCCATGCTCGGCCAGCCGGTCTCGATGCTCATCCCGCGGGTCGTCGGCTTCAAGCTGTCCGGCTCGATGCCAGAGGGTGCCACCGCCACCGACCTGGTGCTGACGATCACCGAGATGCTTCGCCAGCACAAGGTGGTGGGCAAGTTCGTCGAGTTCTACGGGCCCGGCGTCTCGGAGGTGCCGCTGGCCAACCGGGCAACCATCGGCAACATGAGCCCTGAGTACGGGTCGACCATCGCCGTCTTCCCGATCGACTCCAAGACCACCGAATACCTCCGGCTCACCGGTCGTAGCGAGGAGCAGATTGCGCTCGTCGAGACGTATGCGCGTGAGCAGGGGCTGTGGCACGACGACGATCGCGAGCCGCGCTTCTCCGAGTACCTCGAGCTCGATCTCGCCACCGTCGTGCCGAGCATCGCCGGCCCGAAGCGTCCCCAGGACCGGGTCATCCTGGCCCACGCAAAGCAGGGTTTCCGTGAGGCGCTGCGGGACTACGTCGGCGAGGAGGAGCTGGACGGCTACGACGAGTCCGTGGACGAGTCGTTTCCTGCCTCGGACTCGCCGAGCCATGCCACTGGGAACGGTTCGTCGGCGCCGCACGAGTACGGCGAGGACGTACCGGCGAACATCGGCCGGCCGTCCAAGAAGGTTCCGGTCACGCTGGCCGACGGTTCGTCGTTCGAGATCGATCACGGTGCCGTCACCATCGCCGCGATCACCTCGTGCACGAACACGTCGAACCCCAGCGTGATGATCGGTGCTGCCCTGGTGGCGAAGAAGGCCGTCGAAAAGGGCCTGACTCGCAAGCCGTGGGTGAAGACGACGCTGGCTCCCGGGTCGAAGGTGGTCAGTGACTACTACGACCGGTCGGGCCTCACGCCGTATCTGGACAAGCTCGGCTTCAACCTGGTCGGCTACGGCTGCACCACCTGTATCGGCAACTCGGGTCCGCTGATCCCCGAGGTGAGTCAGGCGATCCAGGACAACGATCTTGCTGCCGTCTCGGTGCTGTCGGGCAACCGGAACTTCGAGGGACGGATCAACCCGGACGTGAAGATGAACTACCTCGCCTCGCCGCCGCTGGTCGTGGCGTACGCCCTTGCCGGCAGCATGGATATCGACATCACCACCGAGTCCCTGGGCGCCGACGAGTCCGGGAATCCTGTGTACCTCAAGGACCTCTGGCCGACCCAGTCCGAGATCGACGAGATCGTTGCGTCGGCGATCGGGGCGGAGATGTTCACCGACTCCTACGCCGACGTGTTCGCCGGTGATCAGCAGTGGCAGTCGCTGCCGACACCGGAGGGCGAGACGTTCGAGTGGGACCCGGACTCGACGTACGTCCGCAAGCCTCCGTACTTCGACGGCATGCCGGCCGATCCGGTGCCGGTCACCGACATCTCCGGCGCCCGGGTGCTGCTCAAGCTCGGTGACTCGATCACCACCGATCACATCTCGCCGGCCGGTTCGATCAAGGCCGACGCCCCGGCGGGCAAGTACCTGTCCGAGCACGGGGTGGATCGCAAGGACTTCAACTCCTACGGCTCGCGGCGCGGAAACCACGAGGTGATGATCCGCGGCACGTTCGCCAACATCCGGCTCCGCAACCAGCTGGCGCCGGGCACCGAGGGCGGCTTCACCCGCGACTTCAACGAATCCGACGCTCCGGTCACCACGGTCTACGAGGCCTCGGAGAAGTACATCGCCGCCGGCACGCCGCTGGTGATCCTGTCCGGCAAGGAGTACGGGTCGGGCTCGTCGCGGGACTGGGCGGCCAAGGGCACCGCGCTGCTGGGGGTCAAGGCGGTCATCGCCGAGAGCTACGAGCGGATCCACCGCTCGAACCTGATCGGGATGGGGGTGCTGCCGCTGCAGTACCCCGAGGGCCAGACCGCGGAGTCCCTCGGGCTGACCGGTGAGGAGACGTTCGAGATCACCGGCGTCACGGCACTGAATGACGGGAACACCCCGAAGACCGTCAAGGTCACCGCCGGTGACCTGAGCTTCGACGCCGTCGTCCGGATCGACACCCCCGGCGAAGCCGACTACTACCGCAACGGCGGCATCATGCAGTACGTCCTCCGCTCCCTGCTGAAGAAGTAACCCGCCGGCGAGCGTCGGCAAGCGGAGCGCCGGGCGCTGTCTTCCGACCGAACGATCAGCCCTGCCTGGACTGCGGCAGCAGCAACTTTGGCTGGGCTGCGAGAGAGGGAGAAAGTCAGCGTCTGGAGGCGCGCAGCGTGCGCGAGCCGGCACAAACGCCGGCGAGCGTCGGCAAGCGGAGCGCCGGGCGCTGTCTTCCGACCGAACGATCAGCCCTGCCTGGACTGCGGCAGCAGCAACTTTGGCTGGGCTGCGAGAGAGGGAGAAAGTCAGCGTCTGGAGGCGCGCAGCGTGCGCGAGCCGGCACAAACGCCGGCGAGCGTCGGCAAGCGGAGCGCCGGGCGCTGTCTTCCGACCGAACGATCAGCCCTGCCTGGACTGCGGCAGCAGCAACTTTGGCTGGGCTGCGAGAGAGGGAGAAAGTCAGCGTCTGGAGGCGCGCAGCGTGCGCGAGCCGGCACAATCAGACCGTCGGGTCGAGGCGGGCGATGATCAGCTCGAAGTGGGCGTCGTAGTCGACGACGGCCCTGTGCAGGTGGCCGAAGAGCTCGAGGCTGATCGCACCGAGCAGGCCGCCCCAGGCGGTGACGCCCCGCAAGATCGCCTCGTCCGACAGGTCCAGTCCGACTTGAGATCGGAAGGCGGCGAACGTTTCGTGGGCTCCAGGCGCCGGTACGAGCGGCTCCGGCGCCCCGACCTCGTCCAGATCGTGAATCAGTCCGATCAGTACGCCGGTCACCCGTGCCGACGGCTCGATCGTCGCCTGCGGAGCGCTGTAGCCCGGCACCGGTGAGCCGTAGAGGAACGCGTACTCGTGCGGTGCCTCGAGCGCCCATCCGCGCAGCGTGCGTCCGAGTGTCAGCCAGCGTCCGCCGAGGTCGTCGCGATCGCACGCCGCATCGGCGGCCTCCAGGAGATCGGCCAGCTCGCCGTAGATGACCACCAGCAGCTCTGTCAGCAGCTCATCGCGGCTGGGAAAGTAGCGGTAGACCGCCGACGACGCCATGCCCAGATCTCTGGCCACTGCGCGGACGGACAGCTGAGCGGGTCCGATCTCGCCGAGCTGCCGCCGCGCACTGGTGATGATCGCCTGGGTGAGCTCGCGGCGGGCAACCGCTCTCGCGGTCAGAGGTGCCGACGTCATGACCCGAGTCTGGCAGACATGCGAGAGCAATGCCACCAAACGCGAGCACTGCTCTTGCGTTCCAGCCTCGGCCGTGGCATCGTAGGGCTCAGATGAGAGCGGCGCTCTCGAAACAGAACAGGAGTGTCGGACATGAGCAGGACGTACGTCATCGTCGGCGCAGGACCGGTCGGTCGGCACACGGCAGAGATCCTCCGCGATCGCGGAGACCAGGTGGTCGTGGTGACCAGGTCGGGCCGCTCGATCATCGACGGCGTCGCTTCGGTGGCAGCCGACGCATCCAGTGCCGAGGCGCTCACCGGCATTGCCACCGGGGCCGCCGCGTTGTTCAACTGCGCGAACCCGACCGACTACACGAAGTGGGAGGAGATCTGGCCGCCGCTGGCCGAGAGCCTGCTCGTTGCCGCCGAGCGCACCGGGGCGACCCTGGTGACGTCGTCCTGCCTCTACCCGTACGGTCCGACGACCGCACCGATGGTCGAGGGTCAGCCCGATGCGGCGACAGATCACAAGGGCCGGCTGCGCGCCGGCATGTGGGCCGAGGCGAAGGCGCGGCACGACGCCGGTCGGATCCGGGCGGTCGAGGTGCGCGGCGCCGACTACGTCGGTGCCGGCGTGGGCGGAAACGGGCACATCACCCGGCATCTGCCGACGGCGAGCCAGGGCAAGACGGCCTGGGTGATCGGCAAGCCCGACCTGCCGCACAGCTGGACCGACGTACTCGACATGGCCCGCACGCTCGCGGCCGTCGCCGACCGGTCCGAGGCATGGGGCAAGGTCTGGCATGCGCCGAGCAACGAGCCGCGCACCCAGCGCGAAGCGCTGACCGACGTCCTCGCCGCCGGAGGTTTCGATCCGGTGCCGGTGCGCGCGATCCCGATGCCGGCTCTGCGCGGGCTGGCAGTGGTCAATCCGCTGATGCGTGAGATCGCCGAGCTGTCCTACATGTGGACCAGGCCGTACGTCCTCAGCTCCACCCGCACCCAGGACGCCCTCGGCCTCGCGCCGACACCGTGGGACGAGGTCTGCCGACGCACGGCCGACAGCGCGACGGTCGACCCCCGACCCGCCGTCCACTGAGCCGCCGCGCGGAGCCCCGGACCCGAGTCCTCAGGCCGAGCCTCAGGCCCTCCAGGGCGTACGTCTGGGCAGCCAGGCCCGGACGTGGGCGCAGTACTCCTGGTACGCGGCACCGTACCGATGCAGCAGTGCCGGCTCCTCGTGCCAGTGGACGAAGGCCGCAGTAGTGGCCCACACGACCAGCCCGTAGAGCAGCACGCCGATCGAACTGAACAGCAGCGCCTGGCCGAGCACGATGCCGACCACGGCCACGTACATGGGATTGCGGACGTAGCGGTAGTCACCGCCGACCACCAGCCGCCCGGTGGGTGCGGGCGGTGCCGGAGTGCCGCCGCCCTCGGCGACGAACCGGATGAAGTTGCGGACCAGCACCGCGATCCCGGCGACGATGATCATGCCGCCCAGCACGATCCCGATCAGCACCGGCGCCGAGGGCGGCGCCGATACCGTCCACCCGCTGATCCACCATGGGATCAGCCCCGCGACGGTGCCCGGCGCGATGATGAAGAACACCACCGTGCCGACGGCTGCCTGCCAACGCCGCATACATCCAGCATCGCACCCTGCCGCCGCCGGTCCCACCCGACTTGTCAGAATCTCTGCACCAGATGTGGCTCGGAGATTCTGACAACTCGGGGAAGGCGGATGGATAGATGACGATGCTGGCGGAGCTGCTGGACAAGATCACCGCGGGCACGCTGGAGGTGATCGATCTGACGGCGCCGCTCTCCCCGGACACTCCGGTGCTCCGGCTGCCGCCACCGTTCGCCAACACGATTCATCTCAGCCTGGAAGAGGTCAGCAACTTCGATGACGCCGGGCCGCTGTGGCGGTGGAACAACATCCATACCGGCGAGCACACCGGGACGCATCTCGACGCGCCGGCCCACTGGGCGACCGGCCGCGCCGGTCTCACGGTCGACGCGATTCCGCTGACCCGGCTGATCGGGCCGGCTGCGGTGATCGACGTGGCCGACGCGGTTGCCGCAGATCCGGACTTCCTGCTCGAGCCCGATCATCTGCTCTCCTGGGAGGAAGAAAACGGTGAGATCCCCGCAGGTGCGTGGGTACTGCTCCGCTCGGGCTGGAGCGCCCGGTCGAACGACGAGGCCGCTTTCCTGAACGCCGACGAGAACGGTCCCCACACGCCGGGACCGTCGGTGGCAGCGTCGCGCTGGTTGGCCACGGAGCGGTCGATCACCGGTGCTGGCGGTCGACTCCGGGAACTTCATGGGATATCCCGCCGGGTATCTCTCCGTGCCGGATCCAGCCGGCTTCTGCTTCACCCAGAGCTTCCAGTCGATCGGACTCGGGCTGGCCACGGCGATCGGTGCGGCCCTGGCGAGCCCCGGTCGGCTGCCGCTGCTGGCCACGGGAGACGGCGGGTTCGCGATGGCGATCGCGGAGCTGGAGACGGCCGTACGCCTCGGGCTAGGTCTGGTGATCATCGTCTACAACGATCACGCATACGGCGCGGAGGTACACCACTTCACCGACGGCGACGACCTCGGCACCGTGACATTTCCCGACAGTGACTTCGCCGCGATCGGCCGCGGCTACGGCGCGGACGGGATCACCGTGCGCAGTCCGGCCGACCTCGCCGGTCTGGACGACTGGCTGTCCAGCTCCCGCGATCGACCCCTGGTGATCGACGCCAAGATCAGCAGCGACGGCGGCGCCTGGTGGCTGGCCGAAGCCTTCCGTGGTCACTGATGCTCATCGGCCCAGACCGCTGAGCTAGCGCCAGGTGCCGTACGGGTGGATCACTTCGTGGGGGTTCTCCGGATCGGTGATGTCGACCGGGAGCTTCCCGTGTGCGCGAATCCCACCGGTGATCACGCGGAGTGCCGACTCGATCGCCACTGGTGCCGAGGAGTAGGCCGCCAGGTAGCTGTCGATTCCTGGTAGGTAAGCGATGTCGTACGGGTCTCGCAGCGCGACGACCAGCACCGGCTTGCCGGTGGCGCGGAGGGCCGCGACGAGATCGCGCTGGCCGGGATCGTTCCAGGCCGACGACGTCGTGACGATGATCAGATCGCGTTGCCGGGCCTGGGCCACGGCGTCGTCGATCATGGCCGCGCTCGGGGCAGGCCCGGTCACCGACGACGCCACATCGCGTCCGTCCTCCCCGAGCGCATGCCGCCCAAGCGCGTGTTGCCTGAGCCCGCCGGCCAGCTGTCGTACCTGGGTCGGGCCCCAGCCGGTGACGAAGACGGACCCGCTCGGCAGCGGGACGAGCCGTGCGCGATCCATCACCAGGGTGGTCGTCAGGTCCGTGATCCGCTGCGCTTCGTGCAGGTGCTCAGCGGTGCCGACCGTCTGCTCGATCGTCGAAAGGTCGACGTACGGCCGCGTGATCACGTCGCGGTACCACTTCATGATCAGGATCCGGCGGACGCTCTGCTCGATCCGCTTCTCGCCGAGCCGTCCGGAGCGGACCGCGTCGATCACGGCCCGGATCTGCAGAGCGGGCTGCGGTGGGTCCAGCAGCACGTCGGCGCCGGCCTCGATCGCCCGGACTGGGATCTCGGCGTCGTCGTACATCGTTCGGACGCCCTGCATCCGAAGGGAGTCGGTCGCGATCACGCCCTCGAAGCCGAGCTCGTCGCGCAGCAACCCGGTCAGCACGGTCTTGCTGAGCGTCGATGGATCGCCCGATGGCTCCAGCTCGGGGAACGAGATGTGCGCCGTCATGATCGCGTCCACTCCCGCATCGATCGCCGCCCGGAACGGCGGCGCGTCGATCTCCTCCCACTCGGCCCGGGTATGTCCGATCACCGGCAGCGACGTGTGCGAGTCCTGGCCGGTGTCGCCGTGGCCGGGGAAGTGCTTCGCGGTCGCGCTCAGCCAAGCGCCCTGCAGACCCTCGACGGCTGCGACCACCAGATCGGCGACCAGCCCAGGCTCGGAGCCGAACGACCGTACACCGATCACCGGATTGGCGGGATTCACGTTGACGTCGGCATCCGGCGCGTAGTCGGTGTTGATCCCGACGGCCCGCAGCTCCTGCCCGGTGATCGCGTACGCACTCTTGGTCAGCTGGGGATCCCGGGCCGCTCCCAGCGCCATCGCGCCCGGGAACATGGTGGCCGGCGGCCCGATCCGCGAGCCGGGCCCGGTCTCCTGGTCGATGGCGATACTCAGCGGCACCCGGTTGCCGGCATCGGAGCCGGCCCGCTGTAGCCCGTTGCTCAGCGCCGCGATCTGCTGCGGACTCTCGACGTTGCCGCTCCAGACGAAGTAGATGACTCCGCCGAGATGGAACGTCGCGACGGCCTCGGCCGGCGTCGGCACGCCGAACCGGGCAATGTTCTCCGCCGACGTGGTTTCGGCGGTGGCGCCGCTGACGTACGGGACGAAGAGCTGGCCGACCTTCTGCTCCAACGACATCGAGGCGATGGTCGAGCGAAGCCATCGATCGAGCACTGTCTCGCCACCTGTCGCCACCTGTCGGATCGGGGCCCGTCGGCTTCGGTGTCCTCGGCCTGGCCGCCGCCCTCGATCTTGGCCGAAAAGTGGTCGCCAACAACAGGTTCCACCGGCGTGTCGTTGTTGTTTGCGACCACTTTTCGGGGAGGTGGGGCGGGGGCTGACCCGTGGGTGGCGGCGGGGTCCGCCGCGCGTAGCGTGAGGAGCATGCGATTCGGAATCTTCGTCCCACAGGGGTGGCGACACGACCTGGTCGGCATCGCCCCGGAGCAGCAGTGGAGTGTCATGCGCGACCTGGCCCAGGCGGCCGACGCCGGGCCGTGGGAGTCCATCTGGGTGTACGACCACTTCCACACCGTGCCGGTGCCGAGCGAGGAGGCGACCCACGAGGCGTGGACCCTGATGGCCGCGTTCGCCGCCAGCACGTCGCGGGTCCGGCTCGGCCAGATGTGTACGTGCATGAGCTATCGCAACCCGGCGTACCTGGCCAAGGTCGCCGCGACGATCGACATCATCTCCGGCGGTCGGGTCGAGATGGGCATCGGCGGCGGTTGGTACGAGCACGAGTGGCGCGCGTACGGCTACGGCTTCCCGGCGGCCAAGGAACGGCTCGGTCGGCTACGCGAGGGCGTCGAGATCATGCATCAGGCCTGGACGACGGGGTACGCCACGCTGGACGGC
The DNA here is from genome assembly GCA_963797165.1 of uncultured Actinomycetota bacterium. Taxonomy (GTDB): domain Bacteria; phylum Actinomycetota; class Actinomycetes; order Propionibacteriales; family Propionibacteriaceae; genus Microlunatus. Next base: position 1,030,895 of record CAWCOM010000001.1, on the reverse strand, counting down.
ACGTACTACTCCGTCGACGGTGCGCGGGTCTGGCCCAAACCCCTGCAGGACAACGGGATTCCGTTGTGGATCGCCGGCGGCGGGGAAAAGGTGACGTTGCGGATCGCGGCGCGCTACGCCCAGTACACGAACTTCGGCGGCGACCCGGAGACGTTCACCCGCAAGAGCGAGCTGCTTCGCGAGCACTGCGCCGACGTCGGCACCGACTTCGACGCCATCGTCCGGTCGTCCAACTTCAACACCGTCATCGCCGACACGGAGTCCGAGGTGCACGATCGCCTCGACGCCATCGAGGCCCGGCTGGTGCCCCACCTCGGCGCCGACGGAGCGGCCCGAGCGCTCGCCGAGTACCGCACCGGCACGGTCGCCGGCGTCGGCACGCCGGAGCAGGTGATCGAGAAGCTGCAGGCCGTCCGCGATCTCGGCCTGGGTTACGCGATCCACAACTTCCCGGAGTCGGCGTACGACCGCAGCGGGGTGGAGCTCTTCGAGCGCGAGGTGATCCCGGCACTGTCGTAGCGCGTGCCCTTCGGCAGGCTTGGTGCCTGTGGATATGCGCGCTGAGCTTGTCGAAGCGCAGCACCTCTTGCCCTTCGACAGGCTCAGAGCGCGTATGCGGGCTCGGGTCGCCTGCAGCGTGACCCGCAGGATCTTGTCGTCGTGCTTGCCCGGGTCGGTCCGGCCGTCGGTGTTGCTGGTCGTCATCCACAGCGAGCCGTCCGGCGCCACCGCCACGTTGCGGATCCGGCCGTGGTCGTCCGCGAAGTGCTTGGTCGGCTTGCCCGCGTCCGTTCCGTCCAGTGGCACCGAGAACAGGCACTTCCCCTGCAGCGCGCCGATGAAGGCGGTGGAGCGGGTGATCGCGATCCCGGCCGGTGAGCAGGTGCTGGTCGGCGACCAGGTCGCCTTCGGGTCCGTGTAGCTGTCATTGCTCGACTTGCCCTCGACGTTCGGCCAGCCGTAGTTGTGGCCCTTGACGATCACGTTGAGCTCGTCGGACTTCTTGTCACCGAACTCGGTGGCCCACAGCCGGCCATCGGCGTCGAACGCCAGTCCTTCGATGTTGCGGTGGCCGTACGTCCAGGTCCGGTTCCCGAACGGGTTGCCCGAGGCGGCCTTGCCGTTCGGCTTGATTCGCAGGATCTTGCCCGCCAGCGAGCTGCGGCTCTGCGCCCGGGAGGACACTTCGGCGTCCCCGGTCGACACGAACAGGTTGCCGTCGGGGGCGAACAGCAGACGACCGCCGTGATGGTGGGTGCTGGTCGGGATCCCCGTGAGCACCGCGCGCGGCGTGCCGACCTTGCCGCCGGCCAGGCTGAGCCGCACCACCCGGTTGTCAGAGCTGGTCGTGCAGTACGCATACAGCGTTTCCTCATCGCCCGGATCGAGCGCGAGCCCCAGCAGGCCGCCCTCGCCGAGCCCGGACGCGGCCTGCACGCCCGACACTTCGCCGAGCGTGGACACCTTGCCCTTGGGCGTGATCTTGACGATGCGGGCCGTGTCCCGCTCCGATACGAGCGCGTCGCCGGAGGCGAGGAAGACGATGCTCCACGGCACGTTCAGGTCGTCGGCGATCGTGTCGGCCACTTTTGGCTTGGGATCGCCGGTCGGACTGGCACCCGCCTTCGGTGTCGCGGTGGTCGAGCTCGCACTCGGGGAAGGGGTCGGTGACCTGCTCGGCGAAGGTCCGGTGGAGATCGGTGCCGAGGTTGGGCTCGCCGAGCCGGCGGGTGACTGGTCCTCCGCGGAGCAGCCGATCACCGCGCCGAGGGTGAGCGACGCCGAGCCGGCCAACAACGTACGTCGGGAGAGCATGCGGTCCATAGTGCCCGGCGCGGCTGTGCTCTTCGACGGCTCAGGACGTGCTCAGCAGGGTGCGAGCCGTCTCGGCGTCGGTGAGCAGCACATTCACCCAGCCGCCCAGGACGGCCGCCCGGATGGCGTCGTGCTTGCGCTCACCGCCGGCCAGACCGACCCGGCGCGGCACGGCCCGGAACTGCTCGGGTCCGATTCCCACGACCCGGTCGTCGACCGTACCGTGCAGCAGCATCCCGCGCGCGTCGAAGAACCGGTGGCAGACGTCGCCGACCGCTCCGAGCGAAAGCAGGTACGACTCGTCGTCCGGGGCGACCGCATTGCCACTCTGCCGAAGCAGGGGTGAGGGGTGCAGGCTGCCGATCCCGACCAGCACCATGGTGAGCGAGGACCACTGCTCCGTGATCGCCTGCATGGTCGAGTCCTCGAGCAGGCCCCCGCGGATGGCGGCCGATCCGACCAGCCCGGGAGCGGGCACGAAGCTCGGCCGTGCCCCGATCCGGGTGGCCAGCTCATCCAGCAGCCGGTTCGCCTGAACCTGTACCGACGAGGCTCCGACCCCGCCGACCAGCTGGATGACCGTCTCGGCACCGGCGGTGCGCAGCGGCCGCAGCCGGTCGACGACGGCGAGCAGGGTCTGGCTCCACGTCGAGATGCCGATCCGCTCGCCGCCGGTCAGCGTGTTCTCCAGGTAGCCCGCGCCGGCCGACCCCAGGCCGGCGATGATCTCGGCCTCGTCCCCGGCCACGTCGACGACGACGGCCTCCAGCAGGCCGTACTGCTGCTCCAGGCGGGCCTCGAGGTCGGTATGGACACCGGGCGAGACGACCACGATGGTCTTGACGATGCCCACCTCGCCGGCGCGCTTCAGCAGTCGCGAGACCTTGGCCTGGGAGATGTGCAGCGCGTCGGCGATCTCAGTCTGTCGGATGCCCTGCTCGTGGTACATGTGGGCGACCTTCGTCATCAGCCGCACCTGTGGATCGCCGGCAAGGATCCCGGCCGAGGTGGTGCGGCCGACACCCTGGGGCTGGGCAGCCATGATCGAGACGCTCACCTTCCGCTTCGGCCGCTCGGACGATCAGGACCGGTCGGTGGCCTGGCTACGGGCAGCGTCGAGGTTCATTCTCCAGCCCCGGCGCCGTTCCGCTCGCATCAGCGAGTCGACGACAGGTTCGTACGTCCGTGCGGGAGCTGCCTGGCGCCAGCGCTCACCGCCGTCGAGCACCTGCCAGGCAAGCTTTGCGGCACCGAGCGCCGAGACCTCGGGCACGTCGGCGACCTCAACGGTGAGACCCAGCAGGTCGGCCTGGGTCTGCATCAGCAAGGCGGACTTGGTGGCACCGCCGTCGGCGCGAAGCACCTCCAGCGAGGTGCCATCGGCCACGATCACGTCCACGATGTCGCAGATCTGCTGGGCAACGGCGTCCACAGCGGCCCGGGCCACGTGGGCGGGCGTGGTCGCCTGGGTGATCCCGGTCAGGCTGGCTCGGACCGAACGGTCCCAGTGCGGCGCGCCGAGTCCCGTGAAGGCCGGCACCAGCTGCACGCCACCGGCGTCGGGCACGGACTCGGCCAGCGTGAGGAGGTCGCCGACGGAGCCGAGGCCGAGCAGGGTCGCCGTCCAGGCCAAGGCGGCACCGGAGGAGAGGATGTTGCCCTCGCGGGCGTATGTCGGTGCGGCCGTCAGCCACGCCAGGGTCAGCGGCACCGTCGACGACTCCGCACGGTAGTCCGACACCGGCGTCATCACCGACGTACCCGTGCCATAGGTCGCCTTCGCCAGACCGGGGGAGTCGCCACCCTGCCCGAACAGTGCCGCGTGCGAGTCGGCCAGCACGGCGATGACCGGCGTCCCGTCGGGGATCCCGGCGACACCGGACGTCTGTCCGAAGCCGGCGTTCGACGGGCGCGTGTCGGGAAGCACGGACGTCGGCACGCCGAACAGCTCGCAGAGCTCGTCGGCCCAGGCCAGGTCCCTGACGTCGTACAGCAGGGTGCGGGACGCGTTGCCGGCATCGGTCGCGTGCACCCGGCCGCCGGTCAGTCGCCAGACCAGCCACGCATCGACCGTGCCGGCGCAGACGTCGTCCAGCGTCACCTCCGCCGGCCGGTGGTCGAGCAGCCAGCGAAGCTTCGGAGCCGAGAACATCGGATCGATCCGCAGCCCGGTGCGCGTCGAGACCGTCTTCTCCGCCGTGTCGCTCCTGCCGAGCAGCTCGGTGCACCAGTCCACCGTCCGACGATCCTGCCAGCCGAGCAGCGGTCCGAGCGGCCGGCCCGTGCTGCGTTGCCAGATCAGCACCGACTCGCGCTGAGTGGACAGCGCGACTCCGACCACGCGTACGTCCGCGGCTGCGCTCAGAACCTGCGCCACCGCCGCCAGCACGCTGCGCCAGAGCTGCTCGGGATCTTGCTCGACCCAGCCCGGAAGGGGGTTGCCAACGCCGACTCCCGCCGACGCGATGGCCACGATGGTGCCATCAGCGCGTACCAGGACGGCCTTCGAGTTCGTCGTGCCCTGGTCGATCGCCAGGACCACGTCGGACGGGTACACGTTCACCGGCTCCTCCTTGCGCTGCCCTGCGACATCAGCTCTGCGACATCCTGCCCGACGGCATTGAGCCCGCAGCTCTTGTGATACGTTATGCGGCAGTGAATGGCTATGCAAGTCAAAGTCCACACGGTCGAAGGAGATTCTGTGAGCCGTCCGACTCGCCGCCGGGTGATCATCGACACCGACGCGAAGAACGAGGCCGACGACCAGTACGCGATCGTCCACGCACTGCTCTCGCCAACGCTCGATGTACGTGGCCTCGTCCCCGCCCACTTCGGCACCGAGCGCAGCACCCAGAGCATGCTCGAGTCACGGGCCGAGATCGATCTGCTGCTCGAGCTGATGGACCTCGAAGGACGCGTCACGGTCGCGAACGGCGCTGAGACGGCGATCGCCGACGCGGTCACCGCGGCACCGTCTGCCGGCGCGGAGCTGATCATCGCCGAGAGCAAGCTCGCCACCGAAGACGACCCGCTCTTCGTCGCCTTCCTGGGCCCGCTGACCGACATGGCATCGGCCATCCTGATGGATCCCGAGATTGTCGATCGTGACGTGATCGTGGTCTGGATCGGTGGGATGGGCTACGGCGTCGACTGGTCCTACCCCGCGGTCGAGTTCAATCTGCGCAACGACATCCCGGCCGCCAACGTCGTCTTCGACTCCGGGATCACCCTCTGGCAGGTGCCGGCGACCGTCTACTCCATGGTCTCGGTCGGCTATGCCGAGCTGGAGGAGAAGATCGGCGGCACCAGCAAGCTGGCCGACTACCTGATCAGTCAGCTGGTCGAGTGGAACGCGACCCATCACGGCGAGCCCACTGAGTCCCGCTCGCTCGGCGACTCGCCGGCGATCTCGCTGATCCTCAATCCACGCGGCGGCGTGTTCCGGACCGTCCCGGCTCCGCGGTTCAGCCGCGAGGGCGGCTACCTGCCTGGCTCGGGCCATCCGATCCGGGTCTTCGAGACCGTGGACATTCGCTACCTGCTCGAAGACATGTTCGCCAAGATCCGTAGGTTCGGGCGCGATCGAGGCGCCTAATTCCGAGCCCTTCGACAGGCTCAGGCCAGACAACGACCGATCACTTTCGCCACAGGCAAGCCAAGAAATGTCCTTCAGACAAGGGAGACTGGAATGACCAAGAACTTCACCCGCCGCGGATTCCTCGGGCTGTCCGCGGCCGCCGTCGTCGGCGCGGGACTGACCGCCTGCACGGGCGCGGCACCGAGCGGAAGCACCGCCGGTGGCGGCTCGTCGGGCAGCGGGTCCAACACCTTGCGACTGTTCACCTACGAAGATGACACGACCATCGGCCTGCTGAAGGACGTCGTCAAGAAGTTCGACGCACAGAACGGGACCACCACCACGGTCGACTCGCTTCCCGGCTCGGGTGCGGCCGTCTACCCCGACAAGCTGCGCACCGAGCTGCTGGGTGGCAGCGGTCCCGACGTGTGGCGGATCTGGGGCGGTCAGATCGGCGCCCCGTTCGTCAAGGCGAAGCAGGCTATGGACCTGACGCCGTACTACGACAAGTTCGGCTGGGCCTCGAAGATCAACACCGCGGCGATCGACGGCATGACCTTCGACGGGGTCAAGGGTGGCGTGCCCTTCACCGTGCTCGGCCTCGGCGCCTGGTACAACAAGGCCGTGTTCAAGAAGGCGGGCATCTCGGCTCCGCCCACCAGCTACGCCGAGCTGGAAGAGGCGAACGACAAGATCCTGGCCAGCGGGGTCACTCCGGTCGGACTCGGCGGCAAGTACGGCTGGGACATCATGCGCCTCTTCGAGTACCTGCTCGAGACCAGCGCCGGACCGGACCTGCATGACAAGCTGCTGGTCGGACAGGCGAGCTGGGACAGCCCCGAGGTGGTCACCGCGTTCACCAACTTCAAGAAGTGGCAGGACAAGAAGTGGCTCCCCGAGGGGGCTGTCGGTCTCGATCCCGCCGACGTCGAGCCGCAGTACGTCCAGGGCAAGACGGCGTACACGATCACCGGGTCGTGGACCGAGGCGCAGGCCATCCAAGCCGGCGGGAAGAAGTCTGCCGACTTCGGGGTCTTCCAGCTGCCGACCGGCCACGACCCGAACCGTCACTCCGGCTTCGTCGAGGGCTACATGGTCAACGCGAAGTCGGGCAATCCGGACAAGTCGGCGGCGCTGATCGATTTCATCCTGCAGCCCGACAACCAGAAGTCGATGAAGATCACCTCGTCGGCGGTCACCGGGGCCGAGCCCGACAAGGCCAGCCTGCCGCTCTCGTACGAGTGGTCGCAAGGGCCCGGCAAGCTACCGTTCTACACCATTCAGGACCAGGCGTTCCCGAAGAAGCAGGCCGACCAGTACTTCGCCGTCCAGAGTGACGTGCTCCAGGGCAAGACGAGTCCAGCCGAGGCGGCGAAGAAGATGCAGGATGTCGTCTCCGCCTGGGTGAACGGCTGATCACCGGATGACCACAGCCACCCTCGCGGCCGACGTGCAGGACACCGTGCGTCCGCGCCGCAAGAGGGCGAAGGGCGGAGGCCTGGTCGCCTGGGCCTTCGCCCTGCCGGCCCTGATCGTCTACTTCGTCTTCCTCGTCTATCCGGCGTTGAACTCGCTCTGGTTCAGCTTCACCGACTGGGACGGTCTGAGCGCGACGTACAACATCGTCGGTCTGAAGAACTACACCAGCATGCCGAAGGACCCGGTCGTCATCCAGGCGATCATCAACAACCTGATCTGGACGATCGTGACCATCACGGTTCCCGTGGTGATCGGTCTGCTGCTGGCCATCGCGCTGAACGGCAAGGTGCGGGCCAAGCCGGTGCTGCGGCTGATCTTCTACACGCCGGCCGTGCTCCCGCTGGTCGCGGTCGCATCGATCTGGGGCTGGCTCTACAACCCCCAGTACGGAGCCATCAACGCGGCGCTGCGCGCCATCGGGCTGGGCAACCTGGCCCAGCCGTGGCTCGGTCAGGACTCCACGGCGCTGGCCGCGGTGATGATCCCGGCGATCTGGCTCCGCGTCGGGTTCCCGATGCTGCTCTACTTAGCCGCGCTGCAGGGCATCAACACCGACATGTACGAGGCCGCGACCGTCGACGGCGCCACCAAGTGGCAGCAGTTCTGGTTCATCACCATGCCGAGCCTGAAGCCTGCGCACTACATCGTGATCGCGCTCTCGCTGATCGACTCGTTCAAGGTGTTCGATCTGATCTACGCGATGACCTACGGCGGACCTGGCACGGCGACCCAGGTGATGGGCACCTGGATGTACTTCAACGTCTTCCAGTACTACCAGGCCGGCTACGGCACGGCCATCGCCGTGGTGATCACCGTCGTGGCGATCGCTGTGAGCATTCCCTACGTCCGGTCCCAGGCCAAGGAGCACTCCTCATGAGCAGCTCAGCCGAGGTGGCGCCCGTCGCAGCGTTGCCCGATGCCGTGGTCACCGACAGCGACCCGCTGGTCAACAAGCCGAAGGTCAAGGGCGGGATCGTGATGACGATCGTGCTCGCCCTGGTGGCGATCTTCTGGATCTCACCGCTGGTCCTGCTCGTGACCACAGCGATTCGACCGCTGTCGGACTTCATCTCCAACGGGCCGTTGTCGTGGCCGCAGACGTTCACGTTGTCGAACTTCTCCGACGCCTGGGCGATCGGCAACTTCGCCACGACGTACCGCAACAGCGCCCTCCTGCTGATCATGAAGGTGCCGATCGGCGTGCTGCTGTCGGCGATGCTCGCGTTCGCACTGGCGAAGCTGAGGATCCGGTTCGGCACGGCGATCATGTACGCGGTCTTCCTCGGCCTGACCATCCCGATCTACATCACGATCGTGCCGGTGTTCGTGATGATGCGGAGTGTGGGGGCGACCGACAGCCTCGTGGGGCTGGTCGGCCCGTACCTCGCCTTCGGCATCCCGTTCGAGGTGCTCGTGCTGCAGTCCTTCTTCCGGCAGCTGCCCGACGAGATCATCGAGGCCGCGAAGATCGACGGCGCCGGACCCTGGCGGATCTTCTTCACCCTCGTCATCCCGCTCTCGACACCGGCACTGGTGACGGTGTTCATCCTGGACGCGGTGGCAACCTGGAACGAGTTCTTGTTCGCTCTGATCCTGCTGAGCTCCGACGCGCACAAGACGATCCCGGTCGGCTTGCTGAACTTCCAGGGCCAGTTCTCCAACAACAACACCGGTCTGGCCGCCGGCATCTTGATTGCGGTGGTCCCGATCCTGCTCGCCTACATCTTCCTGCAACGCTGGATCGTCGGCGGTCTGACCGCGGGCGCCACCAAGGGTTGAACCCACCTCATCACCGAACGGAGTACATCCACATGAGTGACCTGCCAGTCTTCGGCGCGGGCATCTGGCACTTCGCCACCTACGTCGACCGCTACGCGACGGAGGGCTACGGCGAACCGGTCGGCCTGCTGGAGCAGATCGACAAGGCCGGAGCCGTCGGCGACCTGTCCGTGGTCGATCTGAACTGGCCGTTCGCAGGCTTCGGCGGCACGCTGGACGACGTCAAGAACGCCCTGGCCCGCAACAAGCTGCGAGCGGTGGCGATCACCCCCGAGATCTACAACAAGGACTACATCAAGGGCTCGATCACCAACCCCGACCCGGCGGTGCGCGCCAAGGCGCTGGCGCTGCTGAACGAGGCGGCCGAGCTGGCCAAGGAGCTCGGCTGCGACTACGTGAAGATGTGGTTCGGCCAGGACGGCTGGGACTACCCGTTCCAGGTGAACTACCACGACGTCTGGACCCTCGCCGTCGAGGCGCTACGGGAGCTGTGCAGTGCACACACCGAAATCAAGTTCGTGATCGAGTACAAGCCGCGCGAACCGCGGAACAAGATCATCTTCCCGAACGCGGCGCGCACGCTGCTGGCCATCCAGCAGGCCGGTTGTGACAATCTCGGTGTGCTGCTGGACTTCGGCCACTCGCTGTACGGCCTGGAGACCCCGGCCGACGCCGCCCAGCTGTGCATCGACGCCGGCAAGCTGTTCGCGATCGACGTCAACGACAACTTCCGCGGCTGGGACGACGACATGGTCGTCGGCTCGGTGCACCTGGTGGAGACGTTCGAGTTCTTCCACACCCTTCGCCGGAACAACTGGGAGGGCGTCTGGCAGCTGGATCAGTTCCCGTTCCGCGAGGACAGCGTGCAGGCAGCCAAGCAGGCGATCACGTTCCTGAAGGCGATCCATCGCGCTCTCGATGCGCTCGACGAGGACGCCCTGGCCGCTGCGCAGGCCAACCACGACGCGCTGGCCGCCCAGAAGCTGGTCCAGAAAGTACTACTGAGCTCCATGATCGAGGACAGCTGATGACTGCATTGGCTCCCGAGCACGCCACCATGCCGGTCCTGGGCCGGCTCTCGCCGTACGCCACCCGTGACGAGCAGGTCGCGCACATCGCCGAGGCTGCCCGGCAGATCCGACTCCAAGACCTGAAGCTGGTCCACTATGCCGGAGCCGGACACATCGGCGGCGACTTCTCCGCGATCGACGTGCTGGCCACCCTCTACGGTGCGGTACTGAACGTCACCCCGGACACGGTGGACGATCCCGAACGGGACCGGTTCATCCTCTCCAAGGGACACGTTGCCGGATCGCTCTACACGACCCTGGCGGCCTTCGGGTTCATCGACGTTGCCGAGCTGGCCACCTTCCTCAAGCCGCTCTCACGGCTGAACGGCCACCCGAACCGCAACAAGGTGCCGGGGGTCGAGGCCAACACCGGTCCGCTCGGCCACGGGCTGCCGATCGCCGTCGGGCACGCGATCTCGGCCAAGCTCGACGTGTCGCGGCGTCGGACGTACGTCCTGGTCGGCGACGGAGAGCTGCAGGAGGGTAGCAACTGGGAGGCGATGATGGCCGCTTCGCAGTACGAGCTCGACTCCCTGACGGTGATCGTCGACCGCAACCGGCTGCAGCAGGGTGCGACGGTTCGGGAGACCAACGATCTGGACCCGCTCGATCAGAAGGCGGCCGCGTTCGGCTTCGCCGTCGTCGAGGTGAACGGCCACGATCACGGCGAGCTGCTCGACGTGCTCTCCTCGGCGCCGTTCCGTCCGGGGAAGCCGACCTTCGTGATCGCCCATACCCACAAGGGGCACCCGATCTCGTTCATGAGCAACAACGTCGCGTGGCACCACAAGGTCCCGAACGCGGACCAGCTGCAACAGGCCATCGACGAGCTCGATTCGCCCGACCACCCATCGAACTGAGGACCGGATGACCACCACCACTCAGCCGGCGGTCGCCGGCGCGATCGCGGACCAGCCTCGCTTCGACTGCCGCAACGCCTATGTCGAGACCCTGGCCGACCTCGCCAAGAACGATCACCGGATCGTCGGCGTCGTCAACGACTCGGTCGGCTCGTCCAAACTCGACGCGTTCAAGAAGGCCTTCCCGGACCGGTTGATCAACGTCGGCATCGCCGAGCAGGACATGGTCGGGGTAGCTGCCGGGCTGGCGAACGGCGGCCGGATTCCCTTCGTCTCGGCGGCGTCCTGCTTCCTCACCGGGCGCGCGCTGGAGCAGATCAAGGCCGACGTCGCCTACTCCAACCGCAACGTCAAGCTGTGCGGGATGAGCCCGGGGATGGCATACGGCGAGCTCGGCCCGACGCACCACTCGATCGAGGACATCGCCTGGCTCCGCGCGATCGACAACATGATCATCGTCGTGCCGGCGGACCCGATCGAGACGGCGGCCGCGATGCGGTGGGCGGCGGCGACGGAAGGGCCGGCGTTCATCCGGGTGAGCCGGATGAGCGTGCCGGCGGTGTACGACGCGGACTACGAGTTCGTGCCCGGCAAGGCGCACACGGTCGCGATCTGGTGAGGACGTCACGATCATCAGCAACGGCACGGTGTTGTGGCGCTCGATCGCCGCAGCCGAGCAGCTTGCGACCGAGGGCATCTCGGCGCGGGTGATCTCCATGCCGACCGTGAAGCCGCTGGACGTCGAGGCTGTGATCGCGGCAGCCCAGGAAACCAAAGGCATCGTGACCGCCGAGGAGGCGACCACCGCCGGCGGGCTGGGCGGGGCCGTGGCGGAGGCCGTCGTGCAGAGTCATCCGACGCGGATGAAGATCCTCGGGGTGCCGGAGTTCGCGCCGACCGGTTCCGCCGGCTTCCTGCTCGATCGCTACGGCATGTCGCCGGCGGGGATCGCCGGCGCCGCCAGAACTCTGGCGGTCGGGTGAGGGAGCGCTTCTGGCCGCCCGGCGCCCCCAGGTTCCGGGTTATCAGCGACAACGACTACGCCGGCGACCCGGACGGGCTGTTCCAGCTGGCGCACCATCTGCTGTCGCCGTCCGTGGACGTCCGGGCGGTGATCGGCTCGCACCTGGCCGTCGACGATCCGTTCGACCCCTCGGGACAGAGCGCGGCCAACGGTGCGGCGGCCGCGCTCCGCGTGCTGGAGCTGCTCGGCCTGGACGCGACCGTGCCGGTCGTCGCGGGCTCGGAGCTCCCGCTGAGCAGCCGAACCGTGCCACAACGTTCGGCGGCCGCCGAGCTGATCGTGACGGAGGCGATGCGGACCGACACGGACCTGCCACTGTTCGTCACCCTCGGCGCGGGGCTGACCGAGCTGGCCAGTGCGTACCTGATCGAACCCGCGATTGCCGATCGGCTGACGGCGGTCTGGATCGGCGGCCCTGAGCACACCGATCTCGGTGCGGTTCCGCCGCCGAACGGGCAAGCGATCGAGTACAACCTCAACATCGACCTAGTCGCGGGACAGGTGATCTTCGACTCGCCCATCCCGCTGTGGCAGGTGCCGCGCAACGCCTACCGGGAGTGTCTGGCCTCGATGACCGAGCTGATCCTGCGGGTGCGCTCGCGCGGAGCGCTCGGGTCACATCTCTACGACACGCTGAGCGAGGTCCACCGGACGGTCGCCGATCACGGACTCAACATGGGGGAGACGTACATCCTCGGGGACAGTCCGCTGGTGCTGCTCACTGCGCTGCAGTCGGGCTTCGAGGCCGATCCGGCCTCGAGCTCCTATGCGATGGTGCCGCAACCGAGGATCCTCGACGACGGCAGCTACCAGCCGAATCCCATGGGAGCTCCGATGCGGGTGTATGCCGGGCTGGACGTACGCCTGATGCTCGAGGACTTCTACGCCAAGCTGGAGCTGTTCGCCGGCTGAGATCTCGTGCCAGCCGACAGGCTCAGGACATCTGCCCTGAGCCTGTCGAAGGGCGTTTCCGACAACGGCTGCGATCAGAGCCGGGCGTTCGCCTGGATCGCGACGGCGTCGGTGACGCCAACGGTGACCGTCGCCTTGCCGTTGTCCTTCACCTTGATCGTCGGACCGGTGCAGGAGCCGCCGGACTTCTTACCGTGGACCACGTCGCAGTACGTCCCGGCCGACAGTCCCGTCTGCACGGTGATCGTCTTCTTCGTGGACGTGTCGTTGTTGAAGGCCACCCAGCCCTTCGCGCCCCGTCCGAAGGCGATCACGTTCTGTCCGTCGTCCCACCAGTTCTGCTGCTTGGCCTTGCCGACATAGTTGTGCCAGCCGACCATGCCCACGACACCGGCGTTGCGGTCGGTGCAGGACCATGCACTGGTGGAGCAGTCGGTATCGGTGATCATGCCGTCCGCATCGGCGGGCGGAGAGTCGTCATTCGTGCTGAAGGTGAACGCGGCATACACCTGAGGTGTGCCGTAGCCCGACGCGAGCAACCACTGCGTGGCAAGGAGATTGCGAGCGCCGTCCTTGTAGTTCAGCGCGTCGCCGTTGCGTTCGGTGTCGTGGTTCTGCACAAAGCTGACCGTCTTGCTGCCGGCCGTCAGACCCGAGTCCGCGCCGAACACCTTCAGTGTGGCGATGCTGCCGATGTGGGCGTCCGGGTAGCTCTTGAAGGCATCGCGGATCTGCTTGACGCCGTCCAGTCCGAGCACCTTGCCGCTGGTCGTGAAGGCCTGCGGTGAAAGAATCCCTGGGCCACCACCGAAGACCTCCAGAGCCCACAGCGGCCGGGTGCCGTCCACGGTGTTGTGCAGTCGGTTGTAGATCGCATCGAGGTCTGGCTGTCCGATGTGCTTGGCAGCGTCGACCCGGAAGCCGGAGACGCCGTAGCCCAGCAGCTTGTTGAGGTACGCCGCCAGCGTCTTGCGGACTTTGGCGGTGTCGGTCCTCAGGTCGGACAGCCCGACCAGCTCACAGTTGCGTACCTGAGCCACGTTGTTGAAGTCCGCGATGCCGCCGTCTGTCGACGTGCAGTCCCCGGAGTACTTGTGGAAGTCGCTGTTGGCATAGCTGGCGTTGTGGTTGACCCCGAGGTTCTCGTACGCGTACCGCTCGAACGTGCGTCCGCCGTAGGACGTGTCGCCCTGACCGGTCATGTGGTTGATCACGGCATCGACGTACACCTTGACGCCCGCCTGCCGGCAGGTCTTGACCATGTCCTTGAACTGCTTCTCCGAGCCCATCCGGCTGGTCAGCGAATAGTCGACGGGCTGGTAGACCTCCCACCACGGGTGCAGGATCGTGTCGCTGCCGTCGCCGAGCTTGGTGCGCTTGACCGAGTCCTGGGGCGGCGCCACCTGGACTCCTCCGTAACCGGCCGGCCCGAGGACGTCCGTGCACTCCTTGGCGACGGAGGTCCAGTTCCACTCGAACAGGTTCGCCGTTACACCGGGGTCGGGAGAGCTGAGCTTGGGGGCGGCCGCGGCCTGAGCGGCGACCGAAGCCGTACCGACGCTCGGCTGGGCGCCGGCTCCGGTGGCGCCGAGGCTCAGCCCGACCGTCAGCGCGACGGTCGAGACGAGCGCACATCGCCGGAGCAACCGGCGACGGGGGGAGTGCTGCATCTGTCCTCCTTGACATCCTTCGACGCACTATGCGCCGAGGCCTTCCTAAGACGGCGCTGAGAAACTGTCAAGGGTGGATACCCATTGAGTCAAAAGTTCACGCTCGCAGTGCGTCGCCGATCAGCTTCGCGTACGCCTCGATCTCGCCCTCGGCGTACTTCGTCCGCGGCCAGAAGAAGCCGCGCAACCCGTCGCCCTTCGTCCGCGGCACCACGTGGACGTGGAGATGAGGTACGGACTGGCTGACCACGTTGTTGATCGCGACGAAGGTGCCCTCGGCGCCGAGCGCCTCCGGCAGGGTGGCGGCCACCCGCTGGGCCGTGGCCATCAACGGCACGAACAGCTCGGACGGAAGATCGGGCAGGGTGGTGACGTGTTGGATCGGCGCGATCAGGACGTGGCCCTTGAACACCGGCCGGTGGTCGAGGAACGCGACCATGTCGCCGTCGCGATACACCACCGCAGCGCCGAGCTCGCCGCGGACGATCTTGCAGACGACGTCGTCGTGGAGGCTGTCGGCACTGTCGTTCACGGGTCGGATGCTAGGCGACGCCCTTCGACAGGCTCAGGGCACGTGGTGGTGACAGGCTCAGGGCACATGCTCATGTCGGGTTCTGGTGATTCGAACGTACGTTTGATATCATCGGCGCCATGTCCGACACCGCGTACGCGCCTCCCGGCTGGCCCGACCAGGTCAGGCCGCCGGGGGCACCCGACTGGGAAGGGACCGCCGCCGCGTACCTGTTCGACTGCTGTCCGCCCGATTTCCGTCGCTATCCGGTGCTGCACCGGCACTGCACGGTGCTGGCCCGGTTCGCCGTTGTCTTCGTGGAAGCCCAGCAGGAGGCGGCCGAGCGCGGGCTCGCCGAGGTCCGCACGATCCTGAGGGGGCGAGTCGATCCCCACGTGGTCGGCGAGGCCGTCGACGCCTGGTCCGAGCAGGCCGCGAGGCTGGTCCGGACCAGGCGGGCGGTCGGTCTCGTCGAGGAGGCTCTGCTCGGCCGCGTGTTCGTCCCGAGGATGGCCGACGGCGGCGCACAGCGCGGCCACCGACAAGGGGGATGAGCGAGACGTAAACTCGGGCCCATGCGCCATGTCCCGCCTCGGCTGTTGGAGTCGATCAACGACCCGGCCGACCTCCGTGGACTGACCGCCGAGCAGCTGGTCCAGCTCTCGGCGGAGATCCGGACGTTCCTGATCGAGCAGGTGTCGCAGACCGGCGGTCACCTGGGCCCCAACCTCGGGGTGGTCGAGCTGACCCTGGCGGCGCACCGCGCATTCGACTCACCGCGCGAACCGATCGTCTTCGACACCGGGCACCAGACGTACGTGCACAAGATCGTCACCGGTCGGCGAGACCGGTTCGCGACGCTGCGCCAACGGCACGGCCTGTCCGGCTACCCGAGCCGGGCCGAGTCCGAGCACGACTGGGTGGAGAACTCGCACGCGTCCACCGCGCTTTCCTATGCGTACGGTCTGGCGCAGGCGATCCGCCAGCAGCGCCGCGATGCAACGGTGCTGGCGTTGGTCGGTGACGGTTCGCTCACCGGTGGGATGGCGTGGGAGGCGCTGAACAACATCGCGGCCGACGACGACTTGCCGCTGGTGATCCTGGTCAATGACAATGGCCGCTCCTACACCCCCACGGTGGGCGGCCTGGCGAAGCAGTTGTCCGGACTGCGGACCAATCCTCGCTACGAGCAGATCCTCGACCTGGTCAGGCGCAACGTGAGCCGGGCGCCGCTGGTCGGTGGTGCAGCGTACGACCTCCTGCACGGGATCAAGATCGGCCTCAAGGACATGCTGGCGCCGCAGGGCATGTTCTCCGACCTCGGGCTGAAGTACGTCGGTCCCGTCGATGGTCACGACGTCATCGCCGTGGAGCGTGCCCTGGTCCAGGCGAAGCAGTTCGGCGGTCCCGTGCTGGTGCACTGCTTGACCCGCAAGGGCAACGGTTTCAAAGCGGCGGAGGACCACGAGGAGGACCGGTTCCACGCGGTCGGCAAGATCGACGCCCGAACGGGGGAGTCGTTGGCCAGCTCGTCAGCGCCGACCTGGACGGACGTGTTCGCCGACGAGATGGTACAGATCGGGCGATTGAATCGACGGGTCGTGGCGATCACCGCGGCGATGGTCTATCCGACCGGGCTGCACGCGTTCTCCGAGGCCTTTCCCGATCGATGTTTCGACGTCGGGATCGCTGAGCAGCACGCGGTGACGTCCGCGGCGGGGATGGCGATGGGCGGACTGCATCCGGTGGTCGCGGTCTACTCGACCTTCCTCAATCGGGCGTTCGACCAGCTGTTGCTCGACGTGGCGATGCACAAGTGCGGCGTGACGTTCGTGCTCGATCGTGCCGGGGTGACGGGTCCCGACGGAGCGAGCCACCACGGCATGTGGGACATGTCGATCCTGCAGCTCGTGCCCGGGCTCCACCTGGCGGCTCCACGCGATGCGACCCGGCTGCGGCAGGCGCTGCTGGCCGCCATCTCGATCGACGACGCGCCGAGCGTGATCCGCTACTCCAAGGAGCCGGTGCCGGCCGACCTGCCGGCCGTGGACACCGTCGACGGCGTGGACGTGCTGCTGCGTACCGAGCAGCCACGGGTGCTCGTGGTGGCCTGGGGACAGATGGCGGCCACCGGTGTGGCCGTCGGTCAGCGGCTGGCCGACCAAGGGATCGGCGTCACGGTGGTCGACCCGGTCTGGGCGCTGCCCGTCAACCCGGCCCTCTCGAGATTGGCGGCTGCGCACGAGCGGGTCATCACGATCGAGGACAACGGCATCGTCGGCGGTTGCGGGGCGCGGCTCGCCCAGGAGCTCCGGCTCGCCGACATACCCACCCCGGTGCGCGAGTTCGGCATCGCCCAGCAGTTCCTCGACCACGGCACCCGCTCGGAGCTGCTGACCGAGCTCGGGCTGACCCCTCAGCAGATCGCGCGCTACACAGTGGAGGCGATGGTCCGCGACGAGGACCTCGTGGGCGAGCGTCGGGAAGCGGAGCGCCGGGCGCTGTCTTCCGACTGAACGAGCGGCCGGGCTCGAACGGCGGCAGCGGCACAGTGGTGTGGCCGCGAGTGATGGAGAAAGTCAGCGTCTGGAGGCGCGCAGCGGGCGTGAGCCCACAGCAGGGCGGCGAGCGTCGGGAAGCGGAGCGCCGGGCGCTGTCTTCCGACTGAACGAGCGGCCGGGCTCGAACGGCGGCAGCGGCACGGTGGTGTGGCCGCGAGTGATGGAGAGAGTCAGCGTCTGGAGGCGCGCAGCGGGCGCGAGCCCACAGCAGGGCGGCGAGCGTCGGGAAGCGGAGCGCCGGGCGCTGTCTTCCGACTGAACGAGCGGCTGCCGCTGCCCCCTCCCAACTCTGCGCCTCGCCGGGCTACTATGCGCCCCGGCGCCGAGGCGCGAAGTGGCCCGCCGAGGCGCACTGTTGGTCGAGAGCGCCTGATGGACCGTTCAGCTGTAACAGGCGTCACACTGGTTACGGCGTGGGTCTGGTCAAATGTGGCTTGGAAGTCATACGGTTCTGATCATCAGCAGGGTCGGTCGATCGGAGGCGCACCAGCGATGAGTACGGCGAAACCCGAGGTCAAACGGGGAGTTCTGCGGACCAAGAGCGTCGAGCAGTCGATTGCGGACACCGATGAACCGGACTACCAGCTCAAGAAGAGCCTGACCGCCCTCGACCTCACGGTTTTTGGCATCGGCGTCATCATCGGTGCCGGCATCTTCACCCTCACCGGCCGCGCCGCGGCCACCATAGCCGGCCCCTCGATCGCGATCAGCTTCGTCGTCTCGGCGGTCTGCTGTGGACTGGCCGCGCTGTGCTACGCGGAGTTCGCCTCGACCGTTCCGGTGTCCGGCTCGGCGTACACGTTCTCCTACGCCAGCCTCGGCGAGATCATCGCCTGGATCATCGGCTGGGACCTGCTGTTGGAGCTGCTGCTCGGCGCAAGCGTGGTCGCCCAGGGCTGGAGCCAGTACGCCGTCGTCTTCCTGGATGCGTTAGGGATCACCTGGCCCCCGGGCATCGGCCCAGGTGGCAGCGTTGACCTGCTGTCGATGCTGCTGATCGCCGTACTCACCGTGCTGATCACCATCGGGATCAAGGAGTCACTTCGGGTCAACCTCGTGCTGGTCGGGATCAAGCTCTTCATCGTCTTGTTCGTCATCATCGCGGGGTTGTTCTACATCAATCCGGCCAACTACTCCCCGTTCATCCCACCGGCCACGGGTGGTGGCGAAGCAGCGTCCAGCTGGCTCACTCAGCCTCTGATCCAGTTCGCATTCGGTCTGGAGCCGACCGCGTACGGTGTGGGCGGGATCTTCGCCGGCGCAGCGCTGGTGTTCTTCGCCTACATCGGCTTCGACGTGGTCGCGACCACCGCCGAGGAGGCCAAGAATCCCCAACGTGATCTGCCGATCGGCATCATCGCGTCGCTGATCATCTGCACGATCCTCTACTGCGCCGTCGCCCTGGTGATCACCGGCATGGTCAAGTACGACCAGATCGACCCCAAGGCCGCGCTGGCCTCGGCGTTCACCTCGGTCGGCAAACCCGGCTTCGCCACCCTGATCGCCGCTGGGGCGGTGGCCGGTCTCACTACTGTCGTGCTCACCTTGATGATCGGGGCCAGCCGGGTGCTGTTCGCGATGTCGCGGGACCACCTGATGCCGCCTGGGCTGTCCAAGGTCCACCGGAAGTTCCAGACGCCGTACGTGATCACCATCGGGATCGGCATTCTCGCCGCCTTGATTGCCGGTCTGACCCCGATCGGGAAGCTCGAGGAGATGGTCAACATCGGGACGCTGACCGCGTTCATCCTCGTCTCGATCGGCGTCATCATCTTGCGACGCAACCGGCCCGATCTGCCGCGCTCCTTCAAGGTGCCCCTGGTGCCGTTCCTCCCGATCCTCTCCGCCGTGATCTGCTTCTACCTGACGATCAACCTGTCGGTGGAGACCTGGCTGCGCTTCGTGATCTGGATGGCGCTCGGCTTCATCCTGTACTTCAGCTACGGGCATCGGAAGTCTCGGCTGGCCACCGGCGAGACCCTGGCCGAGATGCACCACACCGACAAGTCGAAACTGTAAGCCTGTCGGCTCGCGCCCGCTGCGCGCCTCAAGACGCTGACTTTCTCCCTCACTCGCAGCCACGGCTCCTGCTCGCTGCCGCGGCCCGAGGAGGGCTGCTCGTTCGGTCGGAAGACAGCGCCCGGCGCTCCGCTACCCGACGCTCGCCGACGCGCCTGTCGGCTCGCGCCCGCTGCGCGCCTCAAGACGCTGACTTTCTCCCTCACTCGCAGCCACGGCTCCTGCTCGCTGCCGCGGCCCGAGGAGGGCTGCTCGTTCGGTCGGAAGACAGCGCCCGGCGCTCCGCTACCCGACGCTCGCCGACGCGCCTGTCGGCTCGCGCCCGCTGCGCGCCTCAAGACGCTGACTTTCTCCCTCACTCGCAGCCACGGCTCCTGCTCGCTGCCGCGGCCCGAGGAGGGCTGCTCGTTCGGTCGGAAGACAGCGCCCGGCGCTCCGCTACCCGACGCTCGCCGACGCGCCTGTCGGCTCGCGCCCGCTGACAACTCGGGTCGTTACGACGCTGGCTCGGCGACGCCCTTGGGTAGGAAGCGTCGGCCGGTGACCCGCTCGGAGATGCCTTCCCGGTCCAGGTACGGCGTGATGCCACCGTTGTGGAACGGCCAGCCGGCGCCGAGGATCAGGCAGAGGTCGATGTCCATCGGAGCCGCGACCACGCCGTCGGCCAGCATCAGCCCGATCTCCTCGGCCAGTGCCGTGGTGGCCCGCTCGCGCACGTGTTCAGCGGTGCTCGGGGAGTCGCCGGCGCTGAACAGGGTCCTGGTCTCGTCGGAGACGTACGGCCTGCCCTCCGGCGTCAGATCGTAGATCCCGGGCCTCCCGGCTGTCACCAGGGCCGCCAGGTTCGGCGAGACGTCGAAGCGATCACCGAAGGCAGCGTGCAACGTCTCGGCCACATGGAGGGCGACAGCGGGGCCGACCAGCTGGAGCAGCGCGAACGGGGTCATCGGTAGCCCGAGTGGGCGCAGTGCGGTGTCGGCCACCTCGATCGGGGTACCTTCGTCGACGGCTTTGGTCACCTCACCCATCAGCCGGGTCAGCAGCCGGTTCACCACAAACGCCGGGGCGTCCTTCACCAGCACGGCGTTCTTCTTCAGCTCCTTGGCTACGAACAGTGCGGTGGCCAGGGTGACGTCGTTGGTCTGCTCGCCGCGGACGACCTCGAGCAGCGGAAGCACGGCGACAGGGTTGAAGAAGTGGAAGCCCACCACTCGCTCGGGATGCGCCAGATCGGCCGCCATCTCCGACACCGACAGCGACGACGTGTTGGTGGCCAGGATGCACTCGGGGGAGACATGCTTCTCGAGCTCGGCGAAGACGGTTCGCTTCACGTCGAGCTCCTCGAAGACTGCTTCGATCACGAAGTCGCACTGGGCGTACGCCGCCTGGTCGACCGTGCCGGTGACCAGCGCGCGCAGCCGGTTCGCCTTGTCGGGTGAGATCCGCTTCTTGATGCTCAGCTTGTCGATCTCACCTCGGACGTACGCCAGACCCCGGTCGACCCGCTGCTGGTCCAGGTCGGTGATGATCACCGGAACCTCGAGCCGTCGGGCGAACAGCAGCGCCAGCTGGCCGGCCATCAGCCCGGCACCGACGATACCTACGCTCGACACCGCGCGTGCCAGGCTCCGATCGGGCGCGCCGGCCGGTCGCTTGGCCCGCTTCTGCACGAGGTCGAACGCGTACAGGCCGGCCCGCAGCTGCGGGCTCATCAGGAGTCGCGCCAGCGCGTCGTCCTCGGCGGCGTACGCGTCCAGTCGGTCGGCCGTCCTCGCGGCCGCCATCAGCTCGAGCGCCTGATACGGCCCCGGCGCGGCGCCCGAGGTCTTCTGATCGGCGATGTTCTTGCCACGCTTGACGGCGGCGTCCCACGCCTCGCCGCGATCGACCTCGGGCCGCTCGACGGTCAGCGTTCCCGCCACGACTTGACCGGCCCAGTCGACGGAGCGCTCGAGGAAGTCGGCGCCGTCGAAGATCGCGTCGGCGATGCCGAGGCCGTACGCCGTCCTGCCCGTCAGCATGGTGTTGTTGTTCAGCGCGTTCTCGATGATCACCGTGACGGCTCGGTCCGCGCCGATCAGGTTCGGCAGCAGGTACGCCCCGCCCCAGCCCGGGAACATCCCGAGGAAGCACTCCGGCAACCCGATGCCCTGGGCGGCGGCACTGATCGTGCGATACCGGCAGTGCAGTCCCAGTTCGAGACCGCCACCGAGCGATAACCCGTTGATGAAGGCGAAGGTCGGGATCGACGCGGTGTGCAGCTTGTCGAACACCGCGTGGCCGATCTGCGCGATCACCTTCGCCTGCTCGACCGAGGTCACCTTGGGTACGCCGGACAGGTCGGCGCCGGCGGCCAGGATGTAGGGCTTGCCGGTGATCATCAGCGCGGCCACGTCGTCGCGGGCCAGCGCGGCGTCGATCGCCGCGTTCAGCTCACCGAGACTGCGCGGACCGAGGGTGTTCGGCCGGGTGTGGTCGAGGCCGTTGTCGAGCGTGAGCAGGACCGCGGTCTTGCCGGGATTGTGTGGGAGGGCGACGTCGCGGCTCAGCGCCCGGGTGACCACCTCGTCGGTGGCCAGCTGCGAGGCCTGCTCGATCAGGGCCGCGAGCTCACTCGATGCCAGCTCACTCGATGCCAGCTCACTCGATGCCAGCTCACTCGATGCCAGCTCGCCGGCCGGCAGGCCGTCACGGGTCTGGGTGCTCACAGGTCCGCCTCTGCTTCTTCACCGAGCTCCAGCTCGCGATAGTTCGGGTTCTCCCAGATCACCGTGCCGCCCATCCCGAGGCCGATGCACATCGTCGTGATGCCGTAACGCACCTCGGGGTGCTCGCGGAAGGCCTGAGCCAGGTGGATCATCAGCCGCACCCCGGAGCTCGCCAACGGATGGCCGAGCGCGATCGCGCCGCCGTACGGGTTCACCCGCGCGTCGTCGGCCTCGATCCCGAAGTGGTCCAGGAAGGCCAGCACCTGGACGGCGAACGCCTCGTTGATCTCGAACGCGCCGATGTCGTCGATGCTCAGGCCGGCGTTCGCCAGCGCCTTCTCGGTGGCGGGGATCGGGCCGACGCCCATCACCTCGGGATCCACGCCGGCGAAGGCGAACGACACCAACCGCATCGCCACCGAGAGCCCGAGCTCGCCGGCTACCGACTCCGCCGCCACCAGACAGGCGGTGGCGCCGTCGTTCAGGCCCGCAGCGTTGCCCGGGGTGACCCGGCCGTGCGGCCGGAACGGGGTCCGCAGGCCCGCCAGTGCTTCCTTCGTGGTGCCGGGTCGCGGTGGCTCGTCGACGGTGGCCAGCCCCCAGCCCAGCTCCTGACTCGGCGTGGCGACCGTGACCAAGGACTCTTGGATGACGCCGTCGGCGTACGCCTGCTGGACCCGGCTCTGGCTGAGCACCGCGAACTCGTCCGCACGGTCGCGGGTGATGTCGGGGAAGCGGTCGTGCAGGTTCTCGGCCGTGTTGCCCATCACCAGCGCCGAGGGATCGACGAGCTTTTCCGCGACGATCCGCGGATTGGGGTCGACGCCCTCGCCCATCGGGTGTCGGCCCATGTGCTCGACGCCGCCGGCGATCGCGACGTCGTACGCACCGAAGGCGATCCCCGACGCGACCGTGGTCACCGCGGTCATCGCGCCGGCGCACATCCGGTCGATCGCATAGCCCGGCACGCTGCGAGGCAGTCCGGCCAGCAGCGCGGCCGTTCGGCCGATCGTCAGTCCCTGGTCGCCGATCTGGGTGGTCGCGGCGATGGCGACCTCGTCCACCCGCTCCGGCGGCAGCTCGGGGTGGCGACGCAACAGTTCGCGGATGCAGTTGACCACGAGGTCGTCGGCCCGGGTTTCCGCATAGAGCGAGCCGGCCTTGCCGAAGGGGGTACGCACGCCGTCCACGAAGACGACGTCTCTGAGTTCACGAGGCACGCGCACATATTACTCGCCAGTAACATTGTTGATTGCTCCGCTGCGCTTGTGGTCGACTCGTTCGTCACGATCGGTGAACGAAAAGCGTGTTCACCGATCGCTCCTGCACTCGGCGACGCGCAGCGGGTTGGATTGCTCCGCTCGGGCAAGCCCTCGCCCTTGCGCTTGTGGTCGACTCGTTCGTCACGATCGGTGAACGAAAAGCGTGTTCACCGATCGCTCCTGCACTCGGCGACGCGCAGCGTCGGTAGGGGCTGCGCTAATTGCCTTCTTCGTATTCACCGTCATCTTCGTCGTCGTCCAGGTCGAAGATGATGTCCCAGGTCGGGTCGGACACCGTGGCGGCGACGTCCTCGAGCGTGCTGTCCTGATCGGCCCGGGCGAGCTCAGGGCTGTACGTGACCAGCTCGACCGCCGCGTACCACGCCTCGTCCTTCGTCGCCGGCGGTCGGTTGACCCGGAGCACCAGCTCGTCGCTACCCAGGCCCTGGGGCTCGGCTCCCCACTGCGCCGCCCAGCGACGGAGGACGAGTGTGTGCTGCGGCCCGTACACGCCGACCTTGGCGGCCCCGTTCCAACCAAGGATCTCCGGCACCAGCCAGCCGGCGGAAGCCGGCACCAGCACGACCTCGGTCGCGCCGAGATAGTTCGTCTGTCGTCGTCTCGACCTCGCACCGCCCGGCGAACGCCAGACGAACGGACCGCGCGGAATGCGTTCGGCGAGCGGCTGTGTCCCGCCGTAGAGCCTTCGGGCGAGCCACTCGGCGCCGGTCAGTGCAAAATCTGCGGCGGCCGGCCCAGGCTGCTCAACCGAGCTCCAGAAGTCAGGGTCGACCAGGATCGGCCACCATCCGGTCGACGGGTGGGCGTCGCGCCAGTCCTGCCAGACCGCGAGCGCCTGGTCGGAGTTGCGGGCCGGATAGCTCCAGACCGCGACCCCGGTGCTCGACACGATCCGCTGCTCCCAGTCGGGGCCGGGATTGGGCAGCGGCCCCAACGGTGGTGTGAGCGGCGGGGTTGGCACGGACAGATCGGCAGCAAGCTCCAGTTGATCGATGCCGACTCGGCGCCCGCTGTCCCAGGGCGCCCTCGTCCACGGCGCTTTCATCCAAGGGGGCATGATCGATTGTCTCCCCGGTCCGGGTCAATCGGAGAAGGCCGCCACCAGGAGCGGGACGACCTGGGCCCGCTGCCACGCCCGCGCCCCGTAGCCGATCAGGGCGACGTCTACCGTCTCGGTCGAAACGGGTTCGGGCGGCCGCCACGCGATCCGCCTCAGGTGATCCGGCGTCAGCAGGTTCTCGACCGGGAGCTGGAGCGCATCGGCCCGGGCCGTGAGACCCTCCCGGGCCGCGGCCAGCCGTTTGGCCGCCTTCGGGTCCTTGGCGGCCCAGATCCGCGGTGGCGGCGGGCCGTCGCTCGGTCGGTGCATGGGCGGGAGCTCGGACTCCCCCAGGCGGGCAGCAGCGCGGATCGCCCGGGCCCACTCCGTATCGAAGCGACGTGCCTGGCGGCGGTTGAAGCCGGGGACCTGGCGGATGGCCGACGGGCCAGGATCCGAGGCGGTGGCCAGCTCGGTGATCGCGATGTCGGGCAGGATCCGTCCCGGCGCCCGATCCTCGTCGTGGGCGATCTGGTCCCGGGCGTACCAGAGCTCGGCGACGTACGCAAGCTGGCGGCGGGTGCGCACCTTGTGCATCCCAGACGTACGTCGCCACGGGTCCTCGCGCACCGGTGGTGGCGTCCCGGCCCCCGCCACGAGGGCCGCGAACTCCTCGCGAGCCCAGTCGTCCTTGCCCGCCTCGGCAAGTCCGGCCGCCAGCAGGTCGCGCAGCTCGACGAGCAGCTCGACGTCGAGCGCGGCGTAGTTCAGCCAGTCGTTCGGGATCGGCCGGGTGGACCAGTCGGCAGCCGAGTGCTCCTTGAGCAGTCGGACGCCGAGTAGTTCCTCCAGCATGGTGCCGAGCGCAACCCGAGGGTAGTTCAGCAGCCGGGCGGCCAGCTCTGTGTCGAACAGCGTCCGCGGCACCATCCCGACCTCGGCAAGGCAGTTCAGGTCCTGGCTCGCGGCGTGGATCACCCACTCGCTGTCGGCGAGCGCTTCGCCGAGCGCGCTGAGATCGGCCGGCTGGCCGTACGCGACCGGATCGATCAGGTGGGTGCCGGCGCCGGCCCGGCGGAGCTGTAGCAGATAGGCCCGCTGGCTGTAGCGGAAGCCGTGTGCGCGTTCGGCATCGACGGCCACCGGTCCATGGCCTGCCGCCAGCGTCTCGATCGATCGGCTCAGCTGGTCGTCGGTCACGTCGACGGGTGGGAGGCCGTCGCGGGGAGTGGTGAGGACCGGGACGTCGACGGCTTCCGGTTCGACCGCGTGCTCGGGTGTGAGTGCGGACTGGGGCTCCGGCTGGGGCTCGTCGTCGCTCACCGGCTGCGACGGGACGGCATCGGCACGACCCCGATGGGCAGCGGCGGCAGACCGGCGGTCGTACACAACAGCTCCCCCCAGGCCTGCAGGTGATCCGACAAACCGGCACCGTCCATCAGCTGGGGAGTCCATGAGGCGCGGACCTCGACCTCGGCCCGGGCAGGCTCGTCCGACATCGAGCCGAACGACTCGCTCGACACCGACGTCACCGTGCCGCTGGGGGCGACGTATTCGGCGTCGTGGCTTGCCAACGCATCCAGCAACCACGACCAGCCGACGCTGGCCAGCAGCGGGTCGGTGACCATCTCCGGATCGACATCGGCGCGGGCGAACGTGACACAGCGAAACGTCCCCTGCCAGGCCGCGTTGCCGGCCGGGTCGTGGAGGAGCACCAGCCGACCGCTGCCGACCTCTTCTCCCGCGACGACGACGTCGGCGGTGATGGCGGCCGAGTACGGCGCGATCCGCTGTGGCGCCGGCATCTCGGTGACGACCAGTTCGGGACGCCACGAGGCGGCCAGCAGCTCGCCCAGCGCACGGCGGAAGGCAGCCGGTGCTGGTGTAGCGTCCGATTTCGCTCCCACGGGTCGAGGGTAGTCTTCACGTGCCCGGCGGAGGCGGCTCGACGCGCCGGGGAGATCAGCAGATGGGCGAGATCGACACATCGGCGAGATCGACAGATCGCCGAGATCAGCAAAGGAGGACGGCCGTCTTGGCGTCTACCCCCGACCGGGCGTCGTCGACCTTCCTGGCAGCGTGCCATCGCAATCACCTCGACGAGGAGGTGCCGGTCTGGTTCATGCGTCAGGCCGGGCGCTCGTTGCCCGAGTACCGTCGCATCCGCGCCGGGATCGGCATGCTGGAAAGCTGCCGGCGCCCCGACCTGGTCGCGGAGATCACCCTCCAGCCCGTCCGGCGGCATGGGGTCGATGCCGCGATCTTCTACTCCGACATCATGGTGCCCCTCGCGGCGGCTGGGGTAGGTGTGGAGATCGTTGCCGGGACCGGCCCGGTGATCGCGGAGCCGATCCGGCGCGCCGCCGACCTGCAGAAAATTCGGCCGCTGCAGGCCGGGGACCTCGATTTCGTCGAGGAGGCCGTCGGGCTGATCACCGCGGAGCTCGGCGCGACCCCACTGATCGGGTTCGCCGGCGCCCCGTTCACGCTGGCCAGCTATCTGGTCGAGGGCGGCCCCAGTCGCGACTATGCGCGGACCAAGACCTTGATGATCAGTGAGCCCGAGCTGTGGCACGACCTGTGCCGCCGGCTCGGCGATCTGTCCGCGACCTTTCTCGAAACGCAGGTGGCGGCCGGCGCTCAGGCGGTCCAGTTGTTCGACTCCTGGGCAGGCAGCCTCAGTGCCGCCGACTATCTCCGCTATGTCCAACCGCACGCCGCCGACGTGCTTCAGCGGGTTCGTCGGCTGGGTGTTCCGACGATCCACTTCGGAGTCGGCACCAGCGAGCTGCTGGAGCTGATGGCGGCGGCCGGCGCGGACGTGGTCGGCGTCGACTGGCGGCTGCCGCTAGCCGACGCGTCGGCGCGGTTGGGGGAGTCGTACGCGGTTCAGGGAAATCTCGATCCGGCCCTGCTCGGCGCTCCCTGGCCGGTGCTGGCCGAGCGGGTCCGACACGTGCTGCGATCGGGCGCTCAGGCGCCAGGTCACGTGTTCAACCTGGGACATGGCGTGCCGCCGGACGCCGATCCGGACGTGCTCACCAGGGTCGTCGAGCTCGTCCACAGCGAGGGTGCGGCGGTCCGGTCCGAGGCGAGGCTGGGTCCATCCGGAGAGGGTCAATTCGGAGAGGGTCGACCCGCAGAGGTGACTCCCGCCGGAGGGTTCCGGTGAACGCCGTCGAGCGATCCGGCCCGGGCGACGATCTGCGCCGGGTCATCGTGGTCGGTGGTGGCATCTCCGGCCTCGTCGCTGCCCGGCGGCTCAGTGCCATCGCTCGGGTCACGCTGGTCGAAGCCTCCCCGCGGTTCGGCGGCAAGCTGGCCCCGCTGCTGCTGGAGGGCGTACGACTCGACGCGGGCGCCGAGTCTTTCCTGGCGCGGCGGCCCGAAGCGGTCGATCTCGTCCACGAGCTCGGCTTCGGAGTGATGGTCGTCCACCCCACCCAGGAGAAATCGCGGCTGCTGATCGGTGGCCGTCCCGTGCGAGTGCCACCGAGTCTCCTCGGCGTCCCTACCGACATGTCGGCGCTCGCTGGAGTGCTGACCGATGACGGCTATGCCCGAGCCGCCGAGGAGCCTCGTCGAAGCTGGCCGTCGTTCGGCGGTGATGTCGCGATCGGCCAGGTCGTCGACGAACACTTCGGTGCCGAGGTCACCGATCGAGTGCTCGAGCCGATGCTGGGTGGCGTGTACGCCGGCCGGGCCCGCGACCTGTCGTTCGCGGCTGTCGCGCCGGGACTGTTCGAACGTGCCCGCACCGGCGGTTCCCTGCTCGCTCACGCGCAACAGGCGGCCCGCTCCGACGACGATGGTCCGGTGTTCGCCGGACTGGTCGGTGGAGTGTCCCGGCTCGTCGACGCGCTGGTCCAGGATCTGCGACGGCGCGGGGTGGTGCTGCGGCCCGAGACCACCGCGCGCGAGCTCGCTCGACACGAGGCCGGCGGATTCCGGGTGATGGTCGGTTCGGCCGCGGTGCCGGAGACGCTGGACGCCGACGCGGTGGTGCTGGCGACTCCGGCGCGCGCGTTCGGCAGGCTCGGTGCGCCTGTGCTGCCGGAGCTGGCCGACTGGACCAGCGTGCCGTACGCCTCGGTCGCGGTGGTCACGCTGGTCGTTCGTGACGCGCGGACGGAGGGCTCCGGCCTGCTCGTGCCGCCAGGAGCGCTCCCGACGATCAAGGCCTTCACCCATTCGTCGTCGAAATGGGCCTGGGTCGCGGAGGCCGCTCTCGGGCGCTGGGGGCGTGGGGTGGCCGTCGTCCGCGCCAGTGTCGGCCGGCTGGGTGAGGAGCAGCTGCTCCAGGTGCCCGACGAAGCGCTGGTACAGCGGACGTTCGCCGAAGCGCAGGGTCTGCCCGGGTGGGCCAGGGCACACCTGATCACCGGGCATGTCACCCGTTGGGGCGGCGGTCTGCCTCAGTATCTGGTCGGACACCGGGAGCGGGTCGCTGCACTCCACGGCGCACTGACGCAGGCGCCCGGGATTGCGGTGTGCGGGGCCGCGCTCGACGGAGTCGGGATCGCGGCCTGCATCGCGAGCGCGACGGCGGCGGCGGAGAAGATCGCCGACGACCTGGCAGCCGAGCCAGGCGCGACGACGAGTGGCGAGGACGAGCCGGGCTGATGACCGAGGCAGCACGCGTCAAGGCGCGCGAGATCAACGACACGATCCGTTACACCATGTGGTCGGTGTTCCGGTCGTCCCGCGGGCTCGAACAGGAGCCGGCGAAGGCGGCCGCCGGCGCGCTGGAGGCGGTGGCCGAGGCGACCGAGGGACAGGACCTGGCGATCCGCGGCTGGTACGACGTCGCCGGCCTCCGCGCCGACGCCGACCTGATGGTGTGGTGGCATGCTCCGACGTCGGAGGCGTTGCAGGACGCGTACCACGCGCTTCGTCGGTCCTCGCTCGGCTCCAGCCTGGATCCGGTCTGGTCGCAGCTGGCCCTGCATCGGCCGGCGGAGTTCAACAAAGGCCACGTGCCCGCCTTCATGTCGGGCGAGGCGCCGAAGGCACATCTGTGCGTGTATCCGTTCGTCCGATCCTACGAGTGGTATCTGCTGCCGGAGGACGAGCGCCGGGCGATGCTGGTTGAGCACGGCATGCTGGCTCGGCCGTTCCCGGACGTACGCGCGAACACCGTCTCCGCGTTCGCGCTCGGCGACTACGAGTGGATGCTGGCCTTCGAGGCGGACGAGCTGCACCGGATCGTCGACCTGATGCGCGAGCTGCGGGCCGCGGCGGCTCGGCGGCACACCCGCGAGGAGGTGCCGTTCTACACCGGGCGGCGCCGCGAGCTGGAGCAGATCCTGCTGAGCTGGTGATCCCTGGTCGCCGCGGGGTCTGGCACCGGCGGCGCGGGCGAGGCTGCTCAGGCGTGGGCGCTCTCGCTGCACCAGCGCCGATCGCATCTCTGCGCTCCGACCGGACACCTTGCGTGTCGGCGCCGAGGCGCAGAGTTGACCACCGAGGCGCAGAGTTGCCCGTCGCTGGCGAGGCCGAGGCGGATCCATTCACGTTGACGCAGGGCAGCGGGAGCGGGTCGATCTGGCTCAGGGAACGATCACGATCCGACGCCGCGAGCCCAGCGATTCCGCCCAGGCCCGCTCGACCTCGGCGAGGGGCATCGGACGTACGTCCACCTGGAACGTGCCTTTGCCGATCTCGCCGGCCAAACAGGGCAGCTCGGCCAGGATCTCGGTGGTGCTGACCGAGCCCTGGCCGCTGCCGACGATCTGCAGGCGGGCCGCGCGTAACGCTGCCGACGGAATCTCGGCCGTCGGACCGGCCACCGAACCGATCTCGATCCAGGTCAGCGGCCGGCCGCGGTCAGCGCGATCAGTGACGACGGCGATCATCGCTTCGGCGGTCGCGGCTCCCCAGACGTAGTCGATCACCACGTCGACGTCCTCGGCGACCCGCCCGAGTCGGTCCGAGCCCAAGGGCACGGTGTCCGTTGCGCCCAGCGCGGGCAGAGTCGCGAGCAGCTCGGCGTTGCGGGCGGCGCCGATGATCTTGTCGGCACCGAACAGCTTCGCCGCTTGCACGGCGAGCTGGCCCGCGCTTCCGGTGGCACCGAGGACGAGAACGTTCTGGCCGGCCTCGAACTGGATCCGCCGGCGCAGGGCCACCCAGGACGACATCGCCGGATTCATCACGGCGGCGACCATCACGGGATCGCTGTCCTCAGGAAGCACGACGCTGCGGCGGACGTCGACCACGGCCTGCTCGGCCATCGAGCCCAGGGTTGTCTCGGGCAGGATGAAGTACCGGAGCACACCGTCGGGGTCACGGCCGACGCCGTCGATGCCGGGTACGAGCGGTAGCTCGTCGGTGCTCGTGTAGTGCGATCCGTTCGCCTGAGAGCGCACCCGCGGATGCAGTCCGGCGGCCAGGACGTCCAGGGTGATCTCGTGCTCCGTCGACGGCGCCGGCCGCGGGATGTCGGCGAATCTGGGCGGGTGGTCGAAGCTAGAGACGACGGCTGCTTTCATGGGGCGTCCTCGATGGTAGTTGGTAGTACGAATCAAATGTAGTTGGTACTACGAACAGATCTCACGTACGCTCCCTCGCATGTCCCCATCGTCGGATCGGCGCAGCGCTCCGCGGGCGGAGGATCTGGTCGACGCCTTGGTCCAGACCTCGTTCGCCATCATGGCTGCACTGACCCGGGTCGCGGCAGAGAACGACCTGTCCCTCACGCAGCTGAGGGTGCTCGCGATCCTGGCGGACAGGCGACTCCGGATGACGGCGCTGGCTGACTTCCTGGGGCTCGAGAAGTCCACGATGTCGGGTCTGCTGGACCGAGCCGAGAAGCGTGGTTTGATGCAGCGAGCGCCGAGCATCGACGACGGGCGGGCGGTGGACGCCTTGCTCACCCCTGCCGGTCGCGAGCTCGTTGCGAAGGGTCGCGCCGACGTGGCTCGATCTCTGACGCCGCTCATGGAACGGCTGACATCGACCGAGCAACGCCGGCTGCAGGACCTGTTGGAGCGCTTGCTGGGCGAGCCAGCTCTCTAGTGGTGGTGCCCTGGCCGAGCCCTTCAGGCCTTGGCCGGCTCCAGCTTCAGCGACACAGAGTTGATGCAGTAGCGCAGATCGGTCGGCGTGTCGTACCCCTCGCCCTCGAACACGTGTCCGAGGTGGGAGTCGCAGGTCCCACAACGCACCTCGACCCGCTTCATGAACAGCGACTTGTCCTCGATGTAGCGGACCCGGTCCTCGGCCAGCGGCGCGAAGAACGACGGCCAGCCACAGTGCGACTCGAACTTCTGATTGCTCCGGAACAGTTCCGCTCCGCAAGCACGACAGCTGTAGACGCCCTCGGTCTTGGTGTCGGTGTACTCGCCGGTGAACGGACGCTCGGTGCCGGCCTGGCGCAGCACGTGGAACTCCTGCGGGCTCAGCTGCGCCCGCCACTCGGCCTCGGACTTGACGACCTTGCCCACCTGTGCGGCGGGCCCCGTGTTCGCGGTGGCCCCGGTCTTCGAGGTCGAGTTGTTTGCTGTGTTGGTCACTTGTGGTTCTCCTTTCGAACGGCGTGGGAGCAACGTGACCGCCGCTCGGCTTGTTCCACGCTAGCGCCGTCCGCCAGGGATCAGTCTGCGTCGCCTAGGCTCGGCCCATGGCCACACCCGCGGTGGAACTCGAGGTCGGTAACCGCACCGTAAGGGTGACGAGCCCGGACAAGGTGTACTTCCCCGAGGTCGGACTGACGAAGCTCGACGTGGTGTCGTACGTCGTGAGCGTTGGCGACGGGATCTTCGCTGCCCTGCAGGACCGACCGGTGACGATGGAACGCTGGCCCGGCGGCTTTCGGCCGGAGGTGAAGCTCGCCACCCGATCCGACGGTCACGGCGACGCTTTCTACCAGAAGCGGGCGCCGAGTCGAGGCATGCCGGAATGGGTCGAGACCGCGACCATCGCGTTTCCCTCGGGACGGACGGCCGACGAGGTCTGCACGACCGAGCCGGCGACCGTCGCCTGGATGGCGAATCTAGGCACGCTGCGCTGGCACCCGTGGCCGGTCAAGCGATTCGACACCGACAAGGTCGACCAGTTGCGAATCGACCTGGATCCCCAGCCAGGCACGGACTTCCGAGACGCTGCGCGCGCCGCTCAGGGGCTGCGGACCGTGCTCGCCGACGCCGGCCTGGTCGGTTATGCCAAGACCAGCGGCGGTCGCGGCGTGCACGTGTTCGTGCCGGTCGAGCCGACCTACGGATTCATCGAGGCGCGGCATGCGGTGATCGCGCTGGGCCGTGAGCTGGCGCGTCGGATGCCCGATCACGTCACGATCAACTGGTGGAAGGAAGAGCGAGGAGAGCGGATCTTCGTCGACTTCAACCAGATGGCGAGGGACCGGACGATCGCATCGGCGTACTCGATCCGGCCAACCCCCACCGCGCGGGTCTCGGCACCGCTCGACTGGGACGAGTTGGACGACGCCGATCCGGAGGACTTCACGATTCCCACGATGCTGACCAGGTTCGCCGATCGCGGCGACGTCTGGTCCGCGTTCTACGCGGAGCCGCCGGGTCGGCTCGATCAAGCGCTCGAGCTGTACGCCCGCGACGAGCGCGACCTCGGCACCGGCCAGGAGGGCGGCGCGGAGATGCCCTATCCGCCGGACTATCCCAAGATGCCCGGCGAGCCGCCTCGGGTCCAGCCGAGCCGCAAGAACGAGGCCAACTGGAGCTGAGCCGCACGGCTTCGGCTGGCGGCCGGCTCGGCGCAGGTTGGACCGGAGCCACGCCCGGTCTCAGCGGACACGCTCAGCCTCCGGGGCGCTGCTGATCGGGTTTGGTTCGAGTTCTGTAGCGTGGTCATGCGTTGTCGGGGATGGGGTGGTTCGTACGCTGTTCGGCAGATCAACGGAAATATCGCGGGTTCGGGGTCTGATCGACGGGTTGCCTGCTCGGGGTGGCGCTCTCGTCGTACGCGGTGAACCAGGCATCGGCAAAACGGCGTTGACCGTGGAGGCCGTCGACGCTGCGACGGCTCGAAAGATGGCGGTCCTGACTGCGCTCGGGTCGGAATTCGAGTCCCATCTGCCCTACGCCGCCTTGCAGCAGCTGTTCTGGTCTCACCGCCATCTGCTCGACCTGCTCCGTCCGCGGCAACGGGAGGCGATGGAGACGGCGTTCGGATTGGGGTCGGCCGATCCGCCTGACCTCTACCTCGTCGGGTTGGCAACCATGGAGCTGCTCAGCGAGATCGGCGGTGAGCGCGGAGTCCTGGTGGTCGTCGACGATGCGCACTGGGTGGACGGATCGACGGCGCAGGTACTCGCGTTCGTGGCGAGGCGGTTGGAGGCCGATCCGGTCGCGCTGCTGATTTCTCTGCGGACAGGCTATCGCTCGCCGGTGACCGATCAGGCGTTGCCGAGGCTGGAGCTCGGGGCACTCAGCGATTCAGAGGCGCTGGCTCTGGTAGCTGCTACCCGGCCACTGTTCGGCGCCGCGGATCGTCGGACCGTTGTCGCCTTGGCGCAGGGCAATCCACTCGCTCTGCTCGAGCTGTCCTCGACACCCGAACAGGTGGGCGTCGGGCCGCAGCGCAGGCTGACCGATCGACTCCAACGTGCGTTCGCCGCCCACTTCGCTGGCCTCGATGAT
Source organism: uncultured Actinomycetota bacterium (assembly GCA_963797165.1). Lineage (GTDB taxonomy): Bacteria > Actinomycetota > Actinomycetes > Propionibacteriales > Propionibacteriaceae > Microlunatus. The sequence goes on along the minus strand of CAWCOM010000001.1, from coordinate 996,974 downwards.
CAGGCGCGCACGGTGCTGCTCGTTGCGGCTCTGCACGACGGTGAGCTGATCTCGGAGATCATGGACGCCGCCGACAACATCAGTGCCGAACCCATCCGGTTCGAGGTGCTCGAGTCTATTGCCGCCACTGGAGTCGTGACGATCGACGGTGTCAGGCTTCGCTTTCGGCATCCGCTGGTGCGTTCGGCTGTGGTCGGCGAGGCAACGACAGGCGACGCACGATCGGCGCACGCCGCGCTGGCGGGCGTCCTGCCGGTTTCGTCGGATCGCTCAGCCTGGCATCGTGCGGCGTCGGTGATCGGCCCGGACGCAGCGGTGGCGGCGGCGCTGGAGGCGGTGGCCGACCGTGCCCAGGCACAGGGCAACACGGCCGTCTTGCTGCGGGCACTCGAGGCGGCGGGGCAGCTGAGCACCAGCGACGACGAGCGTGCCCGACGCCTGCTCAGAGCGGCCGAGGCTGCCGTGGAAGTGGGCAGGATCGACAAGGCAAATGCCCTGGCCGCGCAGGTCGATCTCGCCTCACTGACCCGGCACGGCACCGCGCGGCTCGCCTTGCTGCAGGATTCGCTCGACCCGAACACCCACAGCGCCGCGCGGGTGGACCAGCTTGCGTTCCATGCCGAGGTCGCCATCGATGTCGACGATCTCGATCTGGCGATCGCGCTCGTGCTTGCCGCCGGCGCCCAGTTGAACAATGCAAGCTTCGGATTCAGCCGAGACCGCGCTCTCACAGTGGCCAAGCGGATCGCCGGCATGCTCGACGATGCCGACGTCCGCGCACTGGCGATGCTTGCGGCCATCGACCCGTTGCCGTACGCCCAGGAAGTCTCCGACCGGATCGCGCAGCTGGACCCGGCCCGGCTGGGCCCGCACAGCGAGCTCCTGATCGGCGCTGCGTTCGTCGTCGACGCCGATCCGGGCCTGGCCAGGATGCAAGCGGCTCTGATCGACACCTTCCGCTTGCACGGCAGCCTTCGGTCGATCGCCCGCGTACAAGCGATCCACTGCTGGACCGAGATCACACTGGCGAACTGGCCCGAGGCCATCCAGGCCGCGGACGAGGGCATCAGACTCGCCCGCGAGATCGATGACCGCCAACGCGAAGCCGGTGCGATCGTGGGTCAGGCGATGATCGCCGCGCTGCGAGGCGAGCCGGAGGCCGTTCGGCTGCTCGCTGAGTCGGAGCGTGTCGCCGTGTCCGGCGGCGCGCAGGATGTTCTCACCGGTGTCCAGCTGACGAGGGGCGTGCACGAGCTCGCTCTCGGTCACTACGACGCCGCGATGTCAGCGCTGATGCGAACCTTCGACCTGAGGGATCCGTCGTATCACCCGCTACAGTCCGCCTGGGGTCTCGGCGACCTGGCCGAGGCGGGTTTCCATTCCGGTCGCATGGACGAGGCCCGCGAGGTCTTTGCCGGGCTGGACACGGTCCAGTTCGGCACGCCGTGGCAGAGCATGGCGGTGGCCTACGCGGCACCGTTTCTCGCGTCGGACGCTGGAGCGATCGATGGGTTGTATCAGGCCGCGCTGGTGGGACTGGTCGGCCGCTGGCCGACCTATCGGACTCGGCTGACGCTGCAGTACGGACAGTGGTTACGCCGGAAGAACCGGATCGGCGAGGCTCGGGACCGACTACGCGCCGCCCGCGAATCAGCAGACGCGCTGTCGATGAGACCGTGGGCCGAGCGGGCCAGGAACGAACTCCGCGCCACGGGCGAGAACAGCAGCTCGTTCCGGCCCAAGGGATGGTCGCTGTTGTCACCGCAGGAGCTGCAGGTTGCTCAGCTGGCCGGAGCCGGCCTTTCCAACCGGGAGATCGCGGAGCGTCTGTTCCTCTCCCACCGCACTGTCGGATCGCACCTCTATCGCATCTTCCCCAAGCTCGGCGTGACGCATCGCGCCCAGCTCGGCGCCGTCCTCGGGGCACCGGCTGCACCCGAGCGGCCGGAGCGCCCGGCGCCGTCGGCTGAATGACGGACGCTCCGACGCGCGGGAGCGGTCCCGCGACGTTTCACGAGGTGACGCGCACATCCAGCCAGCTCAGCACCGAGTCGGCGACATCAAGCCATTCGCTGTCGATCGTGAGGGAGTGCCCGCGGTCGAGAAACTCGAGCGACTCGGTGGGCGATGATGACTCGGCGTGCTGCTGGAGGACCAGGTCGGTGATCGCCTCGAACGCCGCTCGATTGTCACCGCTGGTGATGCGCAGCAGGGGACCGCGCAGGGAGCGATCGATGGTCACCGTCAGAGGTGAGGATCCTGCGACGTTGACGGAGGCGGCTTCGAAGAGTGGCTTGGACGGCGAAGGGATGGTCCAACGTGCCCAGAGATCGTCGGACTCCTGCGGGCTCAAGACCTTGCCGAAACTGGAGTGGAACTGGTCGGCGGTCAGCTCGACCGATCGCGTTTCGTTGGCGAAGTTCTTGAAAACCGGCAGGACGGAACGCAAGGACGACAGGGGCATGGGCAGCACGCCGCGGATGTGAGCTCCGTCGATGGATACTCCGGCTCGGCCGTGGCCACAGCGGAGCAGTTCCTCAGCGATCATGCCGCCGAACGAGTGGCCGATGATGATGGGGGGCTTGCTCAGGGTCGCGATGAGCTGCGCGTAGTGACGGGTCACGTCCTCGATGCCGTAGCCGGCGCCGGACTGGGCGTCGGCGCGGGCGCCTTCGACGGTGTCAGGTTCGCCGGGCCAGGTCGGGGCCGACGGCTCGTAGCCACGCTCGGCGAAAACATCGATCCAGGGTTGCCACGACGAGGCGCCGAGCCAGAGTCCGTGGATGAATACGACGGGTGTGAACACGGCAGTCCCGATCTCCAGCGCTGCTGCGAGCTGAGTGTGTCCTTCGGGGTGGGCCAAATCAGCCGGGGTCCGGGCGGACCACGAGGACGGTCTTGCCGGGCGACCGCCGCGCGGCCGCCCCACTCTCGAACGCCGCGCGGCCGTCCGACAGCGGGTAGGTGGCGGCCACCAGAACCTGGAGCTCGCCGGAGTCGACCAGTCCGGCCAGCCGGTCCAGCTGGGCGGGATTCGGGGTGACGACGAAGAAGGTCGCCTCGACGCCGAACTCTTTCGCCCGCTCCGGCGAGGGCGGACCCTGGAGGGTGACGAGCCGGCCGCCACCTTTCACCACCGTGAAGGACCGTGACAGGGTCTGGCCGCCGACGGTATCGAGGACGACGTCGAACACCGGCCCGGCTGTGTCCCAGTCGTCGTCTTCGTAGTCGATGACCCGCTCGGCCCCGAGACTCTCCACCAGGGCGAGATCCACACCGCGCGCTGTGGCGGTGACGTGGGCGCCGCTTGCGCGTGCCAGCTGTACGGCGAAAGCCCCGACACCACCAGCGCCGCCGTGGACGAGGACACGTTCGGCGGGCCGGAGCGCGGCGTGGTCGTATAAGGCCTGCCAGGCGGTCAGCGCAGCCAACGGGACCGCTGCCGCCACCGCATGCGGGACGGACGCGGGTTTGCGGGCCAGGTCGGCGGCCTGGACAGCGACATAGTCAGCGGCGGCGCCGTCGCGGTCGAACCGGATCAACCCGAAGACCTCGATACCGGCGTCGAGGCCGGTGACCCCGTCGCCGACGGCGGCGACCACGCCCGAGACCTCGTGCGAGGGCACGATCGGCGTCCGGTCGTGACCGTCTCGTTGCCAGGTCTCCTGCCAGCTGAGCTCGGCGAAAGTGATCGCCGCGGCGTGCACCTCGACCAGCACTTCGTCCGAGGCCGGTGTCGGAGTCGGCGCGGGTTCGTAGACGAGGACCTCCGGCCCACCTGGGTGGTGAGCTCGAAGCGCCATCATCAGATCTGCCTCACCGCCACGCTCTTGATATGTCGACGGCTGACCGGCCGGCGTCATCAGGTCACGCCTGCCCCGCGGCCGGCTGGTCCGAAGGCAGGAGTCGCTGGCCGGCAAGCCAGCTGAGGCAGGTCTCCGCAACCTCGCGCCAGCCTGCATCGATGGTCAGTGAGTGCCCTCGGTCGGCGAGCTCGACGAGCTCGGTGACGGCGCTCGAGTGACGGTACTGCTTCATAGTGGCCTCGGTGATCGCCTCGGGGACCGTGTGATCCCGGCCGCCCATGATGAGCAGCAAGGGTCCCCGGGTGCTGTTGTCGGTGTCGACCTTCGCCGGGGAGTGAGGGGAGAAGTTCGCCACCGCCGCCTGGAACAGCGGCTTTCCTGGCGCAGGAACGGTCCAGCGTTCGTGGAGCTCGTCGGACTCCTGCGCAGGCACGGCGTTGCCGAAGCTGTAGCGGAACTCCTCCGCCGTCAGGGAGACGGCCCGTTCCTTGTTCGCCGGGTTCTTGAACACGGGCAGGGTGGCGCGCAGCGACGACAACGGCAGCGGGAGGACACCCTTGATCTGAGCGGCGTCGATCGCGATGGCCGCCGACCCGTAGTCGTCGCCCAGCAGCTTCTCGGCGATCATGCCGCCGAACGAGTGGCCGATCAGGATCGGCTTGGCGGGCAGCTGGTCGATCAAGGACTTGTAGTGACGTGTCACCTCGTCGATCCCGACCCCGGCGACCGCCTCGGGATGCTCGCGCGCCTCGCCGACCGTGGGGAGTTCGTTGGGCCAGCCCGGCGCGGCCGGCGCGTATCCAGCCGCCGAGAAGAGCTCGAGCCAGGGCTCCCACGATGTGGCGTGCAGCCACAGACCGTGGATGAAAACAACGGGGACAACGGAGGTGGTCATGCAGCGCACCTTCTGCTCGAGGACGGGACCCAACACACCATCCGCCGCTCGTCAGGCGGCGTCTTCAGTCGTTCGACTGAATGGCTGTCCCGAACGGCTCGGTGCTCGCTGAATGCAGTCGTTCGACTCAGGCGGCGTGGCGCACGTCCGCCCTACGGTTCAGGCACGTCCCATCCGATCCGGAGGAAGTCATGAACCGTGTCCCCGACAGTGAACTCGTGCTGGTGCCGGGTGGCACCCTCATCACCGCCACGCCGGACGAGGGACGGGCGCTGGCATTCACCTTGGCCCGGCACTCCATCCACAACATCCAGCCCGACCTCGACATCTTGAAGGGGGGCCGCCCGAACTACTCGACGAACCCTGACAGCCTCATCGCGGTTTCGCAGGTCGTCGCCATCGAGTTCGCCACGATCGCCGCCGCCAACAACTACTGGCGTTCCTGAACGATGGGCTCAGCGTCTTCTCGCTCGCTGTAGCTCTCCTCCGTGCGCCGGCGATAGTGCATCAACACCGTGTCGTCGTCGGCGTGCAGCGCGTGGTGCAGGGCGAATCGGCGAGGCGATGGCAGCGGTTGGCCGGACGTGCTGCGCAACCCGATCCCACCGACGATCAGCGGTGACAAACTGAGCGACACCTCGTCGACCAGATCGGCTGCGAGGAGGTCGCGATGCAGCCGGGGGCCGCCCTCGCACAGCGCTCGGGTGAGTCCCCGCTCGGCCAGCAAAGCCGTCGCGGCGCGCAGGTCGACCTGCTCACCCGGCAGCTGGAGGACCTCGACGCCGGCGGCCCGCAGCGCCGGCAGCGGGCCCGTGGCCGAGTCGGTAGCGATGATCATCACGGGCGCCCGGGAACCGTCCGCCGCCGTCGCCACTGCCGGATCGATCTCGCCGCTGCCCGAGATGATCACCAGGGTCGGCGTCGGCGCCAGTCCCTCGTACGCCCGGATGTCGCGTTGCCAGGAAGCGAGATCGACCGCCCGGTAGCCCTCGGCCCGGACCGTGCCGGCGCCGACCATGATCGCGTCGGCGAGCGCTCGGTGCAGTGCGAACACGTGATGATCGCTCGGCGTGTTGATCGACCCGGACCGGCCGTCCGCGCCGACGATCGACCCGTCCAGGGTCGAGATGAAGTTGGTCCGCAGCCGAACGCGTCCTGGCTCCGTCGCGGGCTCGTGGCGATAATGACCGACGAGACCGTCGTTCGACACCGGTCCCAGCGTCGCCGAGGAGCGGGAGAAGATCAGCTGCACGCGTACCATCCTCCCAGGCCGCGACGGACGCGTACGGCACAATGCCGCCATGGGTAAGAAGCAGAAGGCGACCATGGGGAAGAAGAAGCAGAAGGAGGCAGCTGCACCGCCGCCGCTGAGTGATCTGCTGCGGCTGCCGCCCGGCCCGGTCGATCTCGGCAAGCTGGACTCCCGAGGCACGCCCGGATTTCCCGGGAAGGACAAGGCGGACGCGCCGGCCGCGCGATCGGCGATCGAAGCCGAGCTCGCCGATCTCCAGGAACGCCTCTACGCGGCAGGTCGGGCCGCCGAGGACGGTGCGCCCAGCGTGCTCGTCGTCCTGCAGGGCATGGACACCTCCGGCAAGGGCGGCGTCATCCGACACGCGATCGGCATGGTCGATCCGCAGGGGGTGAAGATCAAGGCGTTCAGACAACCCACGTCGGAGGAGCGCTCGCACCCGTTCCTGTGGCGGGTCACCCGGGAGCTACCCCCGCCGGGGATGATCGGGATCTTCGATCGCTCGCACTACGAGGACGTGCTGGTGGTCAGGGTCAACGACCTGGTGGCCAGGTCGGTGTGGTCAGCCCGCTATCGCTCGATCAACAACTGGGAAGCCAAGCTCGCCGCCAAGGGCACGGTGATCATCAAGTGCTTCCTGCACGTCTCCGCCGACGAGCAGAAGGAACGGCTGCTGGCCCGACTGGACGATCCGACGAAGTACTGGAAGTACAACCCCGGCGACGTCGACGAGCGCGCGAAATGGCCGGCCTACACCGAGGCGTACGAGGCAGCGCTGGAGAGGTGCAACTCCGAGGTCGCCCCTTGGTTCGTCGTCCCGGCCGACCGCAAGTGGTACCGCAACTGGGCCGTCGCGCAGATTCTGCTGGAGCACCTCCGGGCCCTCAACCTCGCCTGGCCGCCCGCCGACTTCGACGTGTCGACAGAGAAGTCACGGCTCACCGAGAGCTGGTAGCCCACCCATCCCCACTGGTCAGAAGCTCAGCACACAGATCTGGTGCTGAGCTTCTGACACGTCGGGATGGGTGGAGACGCCGGCTCAGAGCGAAATATTCCTCCAGCCAAGAGCTCAGGCGCCGACGACCGCCAGGTGGCGGACCGGGGCAGTCTCGTCCTCGTCGACCTCGGGAAGATCGAGATCGACCAGCTCCATCGCTGCGACGACGTAGCGGGCCAGCACCGTCTCGACGACCTCGGTCTCCGCGCCCATCGGCTCCGCCACGGCGATCGCGCCCATCTCGAGGGCCTGCTCGCTCTCGCGCGCGTACAGCGGACCGGGAGCCAGGTACCAGCTACCGACGGCGATGTGTCGCCGACCCTGTGCCCGCAGCGAGCGCACGGCTTCGGCCGTGGACGGACCCGATCCGCGAGCGAAGGCCGTCACGCACGGCAGCTTGTGGTGCGTTGCCCACTGCCGGGCGCGGCGGGAGACGAGGGCGTTGCTGCGGACGTCATCGCTGCCGGCCGCGGAGAACACGAGGCCGTCCAGCTCGCTGACCCGACTCGCCCGCAACGCCTCGCGCAGCCGACGGTCCACGACCGCCAACAGCTGGGCCTCGGGTCCGACCGGCCGCGAAGCGCCGACTCGAAGTCCCGGATGCGCGCTGCGAACCTGTGCCACCAAGGTGTCCAGATCCGCTGGACCGTGGAACGCCGACGACAGCAGCAGGGGCAGGAAGACGACTTCCTCCGCGCGGCGCTTGACGAGTTTGTTGACGGCCTGGAACGTGTTCGGCGGGCAGTGGTCGACGAATGCGACCTGGACGTCCAGCTCGGGACGGATCTCGAGCAGGCCGTCGCGGATGCCGTGACTCACCTGGGCGCCGCGTGGATCGTCGCTGCCGTTGCCCAGCAGGACCAGAGAAGGAGCAGTCATGCCGGCCCCCTATGCAGTGCTGCCGGCGGCAGCGGTGGATGTGTCGTGGTGGTGGGCAGGGAGTCCGGCCGTGATCGCCGTCGGACCGGCCATCGCCGCGCCGAGCGTCCAGCCGTCGGCCTCGTCGACGATGATGAAGGCTCCGGTCGTGCGGTGCTCCCGATAGGAGTCGATCGACAGCGGTGTCGCCAGCGCGAGTCGGACGCGCCCGATGTCGTTGAGCGTCAGGCTGCGCTTCTCGACCCAGCTCGGCTGCTCACCCGGCGCGAGATCGAGATCGAGAACGGCGTCGATCGAGCGCACGATCGCTTTCGTGATCGAGGTCCCGTGCTGAACCAGCACACGCGATCGCTCGTTCAGGTCGCGCTCGGCGAGCCAGCAGACCGTCGCGCTCACCTCCCGCAGGGCGGCCGGCGGGGCATCGGTCGCCGCCAAGATGTCGCCGCGCGACACGTCGACGTCGGCAGCCAGCCGGATGACGACCGACTGGCCGGCGACCGCCATCTCGAGCGGGCCGTCCGGGGTGTCGATCGCCTCGACGTGGGTGTGCGAGCAGCGCGGGAGGACGACCACTTCCTCACCGACCTTCACCCGGCCCGACTCGATCTTGCCCGCGTAGCCGCGGTAGTCGCCGTCGACCTTCGGGGCATTTCCGGCCCACGGCGCGAGCTTGGCCGACTGCGGGCGGATCACGTACTGCACCGGGAAGCGGAAGTCCGCGCCGACGGCGGTCGGGGTGTCGTCGACGGTCTCGAGGTAGCCGAGCACGGTCGGGCCGTCGTACCACGGTGTGCGGTGCGACCGGGTCACGACGTTGTCGCCCTCGGTCGCCGACACCGGGATGCAGTGGCTGTCGCGAACGCCGAGGCTCCTGGCCAGCAAGGAGAAATCGGTGGCGATCTTGGTGAAGACCTCTTCGGAGAAGTCCACCAGGTCGAACTTGTTCACCACGAGCACGACGTGCGGCACCCGCAGCAGCGAGGCAACCGCGAGGTGCCGGCGGGTCTGCTCGACGACTCCGTTGCGGGCATCCACCAGCAGCACGATCACGTCAGCGGTGGAGGAGCCGGTCACGGTGTTGCGGGTGTACTGCACGTGCCCGGGGCAGTCGGCGAGGATGAACTTGCGCACCGGGGTGGCGAAGTAGCGGTAGGCGACGTCGATGGTGATGCCCTGCTCCCGCTCGGCCCGCAGACCGTCGGTGAGCAGCGCGAGGTCGGCGCTCGCCAGGCCCTTGCGCCGCGAGACCTTCTGCACGTGGTCGAGGGTGTCGGTGAGCACGGAGTTCGTGTCGAACAGCAGTCGACCGACCAACGTCGACTTGCCGTCGTCGACGGAACCGGCGGTGGCCAGGCGCAGCAGGGTGCGCCCCCCGACGGGAGCACTGGGTGCCGGAGGCATCAGAAGTAACCCTCTCGCTTGCGATCTTCCATGGCGGCCTCGGAGAGCCGGTCGTCCGCGCGGGTGGCTCCGCGCTCGGTCAGCGTGCTCAGGCCGACCTCGGTGATCACGTCCGCGACGGTGCTGGCCGTCGACAGCACTGCGGCGGTGCAGGACATGTCGCCGACGGTCCGGTAGCGGACAGAACGCAGCTCGGCGTTCTCACCGTCGTGCAACGGCGTCACCGGGGTGATCGCGATCCACATGTCGCCACGGTTCACGACCTCACGGTCGTGCGCGTAGTAGATCGAGGGCAGCGCGATCTTCTCGGCCTCGATGTAGTCCCAGACGTCCAGCTCGGTCCAGTTCGACAGCGGGAACACGCGTACGTGCTCGCCCGGCAGGTGCCGGCCGTTGTAGAGCGACCACAGCTCAGGGCGCTGGTTGCGAGGTTCCCACTGACCGAACTCGTCGCGCATGCTGAACACCCGCTCCTTCGCGCGGGCCCGCTCCTCGTCGCGGCGTCCGCCGCCGAAGACGGCGTCGTACTCACCGCCCTGGATGGCGTCCAGCAGCGGGACGGTCTGCAATGGGTTACGGGTCCCGTCCGGGCGCTCGCGCAGCCGGCCGTCGTCGATGTAGTCCTGGACCGAAGCGACGCTCAGTTTCGCCCCGTAGAACTCCACGGCCTCGTCGCGATATTCCAGTACCTCGGGGAAGTTGTGTCCGGTGTCGACGTGGAGCACACCGAACGGCACCGGCGCCGGCCAGAAGGCCTTGGCCGCCAGATGCAGCATGACGACAGAGTCCTTGCCGCCGGAGAACAGCATCACCGGCTTGGCGAACGTCGCCGCCACCTCGCGGATGATGTGGATCGACTCCGACTCCAGCGCCTCGAGCTCGGTCAGCGGGCGGAGGCCCAGGGCCGACAGCTTGCGGTCGGACTGCGCATGTGTCGAAGTGGTCATCAGCGGAGCCTCTCGAGAGTGAGGAGCGCGGGGGGATGTGTCATGAGAGCTCCCGGTCGACGATGGCGGTGAGCAGAGCTTTGGACAGCTCCACGGAGGTGGCGAGGTCGACCCGGCCGGTGTCGATCACCAGCTCGGCGCTGGTCGGCCTCTCGTACGGGTCGTCGACGCCGGTCATGCCGGACAGCTCGCCGCGACGGGCTCGGGCGTACAAGCCCTTCACATCGCGGGATTCGGCCAGCTCCAAGGAGGTGGAGACGAACACCTCGGCGAACGGCACGTCGTGCGCCTGATGATCGGTTCGGACGGCCGTCCTGGCGTCGACATACGGCGCGATCACCGGCACCAGGACGATCACCCCGTGGCCGGCGAGCAGCCGGGCGACGTACCCGATGCGGCGGACGTTGATGTCGCGGGCTTCCCGGCTGAAACCGAGCTCCGCGGAGAGGTACGGGCGGACTTCGTCGCCGTCGAGCACCTGGACACGCAGGCCGGCCGTCCGCAGATCGTCAGCGACGGCGTGGGCGATCGTGGACTTGCCCGCCGAGGGCAGGCCGGTGAACCAGAGGGTCGCGCCGGTGCCGGCGGCCTGGCCGGCCTGCAGGAGAGCCTGGGCTTCGGTATCGGTCATGTCGGTATCGGTCATGTCGGTATCGGTCATGTCGGGGCGGTCACGTCGGTGGGGGTCACGTCGAGGGAAGTCATTTCAGGTGGGGGTGTTCGTTTCGGGGGTCACAGGTGGATGCCGCACTCGGTCTTGCCGATCCCGGCCCAGCGTCCGGCGCGAGGGTCACTCGCATCCGCCCGTTGGGTGCACGGTTCGCACCCGATGGACGGGTAGCCGTCGTCCAGCAGGGGATTGACGATCAGCGAGTGCTGCTCGATGTAGTCGGTCACGTCCGCGTCCGACCAGCGGGCGATCGGGGCGATCTTGATCAGCTTGCGCTTGGCGTCGTACGACACGATCGGTGTCTTGGCCCGCGCAGGGGAGTCGGCCCGGCGGACACCGGTGGCCCACGCGGCGTAGCCCTCGAGGGCCTCGTTCAGCGGCTCGACCTTGCGCAGCGCGCAGCACTGATCGGGATTCCGGGCGAACAGGTCCTTGCCCCAGGTCGCGTCCTGCTCGGCCACGCTCTGTTTCGGTGTCAGCGTGATCAGGTTCACGTCGTAGACGGCGGCGACGGCGTCCCGGGTGCCGATCGTCTCGACGAAGTGGTAGCCGGTGTCGAGGAAGATCACGTCGATGCCCGGATGCACCTGCTCCGCGAGATGGATCATCACGGTGTCGGCCAGCGAAGAGGTGAGGACGAGCTTGGAGCCGAACCGCTCGTACGCCCAGGTCAAGATCTCCTGCGCGCTCGCGTTCTCCAGCTTTGCGTTGGCGGTGATGGCGAACGCCCGCTGCTCCTTCTCGTACGCGGTTGCAGACTCGGTCACGACGGTGCTCACGGCTGTCCTCCCGTTCCGTCTGCGTGGGATCGCAGACCCAGGAACGTGATCGAGAACGCTCGATTGCAGCTCCGGCATTCCCAACCGCGCTCGAGAGGGAACAATGTCTCCTCCGCGCAGTACGGGCAGTACATGATCTGCTGACGCGTGGCGGTGTAGGCGCTGGGAACGGGTTCGGTCATCGCGCCCGACCTCAGGCCAGGACGGTTTCGTCGGCACGAGCCACCCACTGCGCGAAGCGTTCGTCGATCTCCCGGCCGGCCAGGTAAGCCCGGGCCAGCCGTTCGATGTAGTCGGGCACCTCCTCGGCGGTCACCTTGTGGCCGCGGAGCTTGCGGCCGAATCCGGCGTCCAGGCCGAGTCCGCCGCCCAGGTGCACCTGGAAGCCCTCGACCTGCCGGCCGTCCGGACCGGGCACCAGCTGGCCCTTCAAGCCGATGTCGGCGACCTGGATCCGGGCGCACGAGTTCGGGCAGCCGTTGATGTTGACCGTGATCGGGGTGTCAAGGGCGCCGAGCCGGCGCTCGAGCTCATCGGCCACCCGGGCCGCCTGCGCCTTGGTCTCGACGATGGCCAGCTTGCAGAACTCGATGCCGGTGCAGGCCAGCACCGAGCGCTTCCAGGCGTCGGGACGGGCAGACATCCCGATCGTCTCGGCGCCCGCGAGCAGGGAGTCGAGCTGGTCGTTCTCGACGTCGAGCACCAGCAGCTTCTGCATCGGGGTGGTCCGGATCCGTCGCGAGCCGTGTTGTTCCGCCAGATCGGCGAGCGCGGTCAGCGCCGTGCCGCTGGTTCGGCCGGCGGCCATCGAGAAGCCGACGAAGAACCTGCCGTCCTTCTGCTCGTTGATGCCGACGTGATCCCCAGGGGCGGTCGGCGTGGCCGGAGCCGGTCCGTCGATCATCGTGCGTTTGAGGTACTCCGTCTCCATGACGCTGCGGAACTTCTCGACGCCCCAGTCGGCGACGAGGAACTTGATGCGGGCCCGGTGTCGGAGTCGCCGGTAGCCGTAGTCACGGAACACACCGACGACGGCGGCCCAGACCTCGGCGACCTCCTCCTCCGGGACCCAGGCGCCGAGCCGGGACGCGAGCATCGGGTTCGTGGAGAGGCCGCCGCCGACCCAGACGTCGAAGCCGGGACCGTAGGTCGGGTGGTTCACGCCGACGAACGCGACATCGTTGATCTCCGGCACAACGTCTTGTGACGGGTGGCCGGTGAGGGCGGTCTTGAACTTGCGTGGCAGATTCGAGTACTCCGGGTCGCCGATGTAGCGCTCCACGATGTCGCGGATCGCGCGAGTCGGGTCGATGATTTCGTCCGCGGCAATGCCGGCAACAGGCGAGCCGAGGATGACCCGGGGGCAGTCGCCGCAGGCCTCGGTGGTGGACAGCCCGACGGCCTCCAGCCGCCGCCAGATCTCCGGCACGTCCTCCACGCGGATCCAGTGCAGCTGGACGTTCTGCCGGTCGGTCACGTCGGCGGTGTCGCGGCCGAACTCGGTCGAGATACCACCGATTACTCGGAGCTGGTCGGTGCTCAGTGCGCCGCCGTCGATCCGGATCCGGAGCATGAAGTACTCGTCGTCGAGCTCGTGCGGCTCCAGCGTGGCGGTCTTGCCGCCGTCGATCCCTGGCTTGCGCTGGGTGTAGAGGCCGTACCAACGGAAACGGCCGCGAAGGTCGCCGGGATCGATGCTGGCGAACCCGCCCTTGGCATAGATGTTCTCGATCCGGGCCCGGACGTTGAGCGGGTTGTCGTCCTTCTTGGACTGCTCGTTGGGGTTCAACGGCTCGCGGTAACCGAGCGCCCACTGGCCCTCTCCGCGCTTGCGAGCGGTCCGGGCAGCACCGCCGGCTGCCCGAGGGGCTCGTGGGCTGCCGGCTGGGCGGGTGGGGGTCTGGGTCATGGTGTTCCTCGGTCGGGATGCCACGCGTCAGGGACTACGCAGTGTGCACCGCTGCGGCGGGCGGGGTCGAGAAGGGGTGCGAGAAGGGACTCAGCACGCCATGAAATGACACATCATCGACTCCGTCCGACCGAAGTCGACGAAGCGGCGCGCGGTCAGCCACGAGGGCCACAACCGGGTCGCGAGCGCCGGCCAACGGCCAGCGGGCAACTCCGTGTCGATGCGCATGCTTTACACCCTCTGCCACTGATCGGCCAGACGCAACTCGAAATCTCAGATTATGAGAATCGTGTTCAAATAGTGGACACATCGCGCTGTCCGAGTATGACTCAACCCCGCTAGCCGATCGTTCAGCGGTCGTGCTCGCGAGCCCGGGCACGCTGCTCGGCAGCGGACGCCGGACCCGGCAGAGGAGTCGGCAGATGGCCCGAGCTAGGACCGGCCTCGAACGGGTCGTCGTGCCGCGGGTCGTCGTGCGGCGGGTCGTCGTGGGGCTGGGTGTCGGCCGACGGACCGGCATGGTCGGATGGCTCGCCGTCGGCCGCATCGCTGCTCCGCTCGACATTTCGGAGCCGGGCAGGCGGTGCGCCGCCGGCGAGGATGCTGGCGACGTCGGTATCAGTGGCGGCAGTCGCACCGTCCGCCTCGTGATGGATCCCGGACAGCCGCGGCCAGACCTCGTCGGCTGCGGCGTTGAAGGCGGCGCCGATGAGCACGGCGAGGGAGATGATGTAGAGCCAGATCAGCAGACCGATCGGAGCCGCGAGTGGTCCGTAGATCGACGTGCTGCCGACCGACTCGCCCAGGAAGGCGCGGAGCAGGTAGCTGCCCGCGAGCCAGATCAGCATGGTCAGCAGCGCGCCGGGGAGGTTGGCCCGCAACCGGGTCCGGACCGGCACGGCCAGGTGATAGAGCGTCGCCAGGACGAACACAGAGCCGGTGAGCACGACCGGCCAGTACAGGGAGTTCACCGCGGAGAAACGCGGCGGGATGACGCGGTCGACGAGGCCGGGACCGGCCAGCACCAGGGGGAGCACGACGATCCCGACCAGCAGGAACACCAGATAGAGCGCGAACGACAGGGCGCGGGTCTTGACGATCCCGCGCTGGCCGCCGAGGCCGTACATGATCGTGATGGTGTCGACGAACACGTTCAGGGCGCGCGACCCCGACCAGAGGGCGATCACGAAGCCGATCGAGATGATCTCGAACCGGCCGCCGGACAAGACGTCGTCCAGCGTGGGTTCGATCACGGTGTCGACGGCCGCCGGGGTCAGCGCGCGGGAGGCGAGATCCAGCACCTGCCCGCGGAAGCCGGCGATGGTCTGCACGTCGAAGCGCTGGGCGACGTACCCGATGGCACCCGCCAGGCCGAAGATCAACGGCGGTAGCGACAAGATGGTGAAGAACGCGGCCTCGGCCGCGAGGCCGGTCACGCGATAGCGAATCGAGCCGCCGACCGTGTACGCCGTCAGTCGCCAGGTCGCTCGGCCGAAGCGACGGAGGATGTCGGGCAGCCACGGCAACCGTTGCGTCGCGCTGGAGGTGGCCACCTCAGCAGCCTACGGTCGGACGCCGCTCGCACTCTCACGATCGGCTCCTGAAGGATCGTGCCGCGCGTTCTTTGTTCTGGCTTAACAGCCCGTCCCTCTGATGGACATCACCGGCCCACCAGGGCTGGTCAGTCGTCCAGGAGGACTGATGTCTTTTCCGATCAAGGTCAGCTCGACCCTGCTCACCCAGATCTTCGGCCGGTGGTTCCCGGACCCCGACGGCCCGGAGTGGAAGGGTCCCGGGGGTCCGCGGATCCGGAACCGGTTCGCCGAGCTCGCGGAGCTCATGCTCAACCCGCAACCGCTGCCACCGGGTGACCCGGAGGTCGTGCTCGGCGTCCGTAACCTGATCGACAAGGCCGTCGACCGGGTGGAGCTGGCCGGCATCATCGTCGTCGGTGGCGACGTGCAGATCGAGCGCGGGCGGGAGCAGCTCGAGCTCGCCGACGAGCTGCTCACGGAGGCGGAAGAGGCGGCGGTCGCAGCCGGAACGCAGCGCCTCCTCGCCGCCATCTGGACCAATCGAGCGACCGTTGCCCGACGGCAGGGTCGGTTCGCCGACGGTCGGCTGCTGGCCGAGGAGGCGCTGCGGAGCTATACCGAGCTGGAGTACGTGGATGGCCAGCTGGACGGCGTCGAGGGGGTCGCAGTGGCACTCACCGGGTTGGGCGACCTCGCCGCCGGCTTGATGTTCCTCGAGGTCTCCGGTCGGGAGCGGGATGCAACCGCGACGTACACCTTCGTGCCAGACGAGGTCGCCGAGCGCGACGCGGCCGAGAAGCTGGCGCGGGAGACACTCGGGTCCGCGGAGTCTCGTGCGTGCCGAGAGCTGGCCAGGGAGCTCGGCTTCGACGAGCTCGTGACGCAGCTGCTGGGCAAGTGAGTACACCGGACCGCGCCGCGCGTCCCCGACCGTGAACCCTGCCGGCGATAGCATGCGGGCCATACCTTCGTCCTGTCACGACTCCCAGGACGCCCTCCAGGAAGGAACCTTCATGACCTATCAGCCGCCTCCCGCCGGACCTCCCGCGCAGGATCCGGGACGCACCCTCGGCATCGTCGGGCTGATCCTGGCGATCTTCTGCAACCTGATCGGCATGATCATCAGCATCATCGCCTACACGCGGTCGAAGAACGCGGGCTACAAGAACAACATCGCCCTGGCCGGCATCATCGTGGGCGCGGTGCTGCTCGTGCTCAGCCTCATCCTCAACTTCACCGGTGCCCTCAATGGACTGATGGGCAGGTAGCCCAGCTCGATCCCCTCGCTCAGGCCGACCCGGCACTCGCCGGGTCGGCCTGTCGTTTTCCCTGCGTGAACATGACTCGCCAGGCCCTTGGGCTCGAGCCATTACCGATATATCGTTGACCTATCGCACGTTTACGACAGAGGGATTGGTGATCGGCATGACCGGTACGTTCGCAGTGGATTCGCCCTGGCTCTGGTTCGCCGGGCGATGTGCACCGACCCGCGCGGAGCGGAACTGGTTCGGACCCGGCCGGCCGGGCGAGCGCAGGTCGAGCCAGGCCCGGCCCGGCGAAGGGCGGCCGGGCGAGGACTGGTGGGCCATGATGAGCGGACGCCGGACTCATCACGGGCCGCAACCGATGGGGCCGTGGGCACCCTTCGCCGGCCCGCCACCGTTCGGCCCGCCGTGGGGGCGGGGCTGGCGCGGAGGCAAAGCTCGCCGGGGCGATGTCCGCGCGGCGATCTTGTCGGTGCTCACGGACGCCTCGATGAACGGCTACCAGATCATCCAGGAGATCGCCGAACGCAGCGGTGGCGCCTGGAAACCGAGCCCCGGCTCGATCTACCCCACGCTGCAGCAGCTCGAGGACGAGGGTCTGGTGCAGGCGGACGCGTCGGAGGGGAAGCGGACGTACAGCCTGACCGGGGACGGCCGGACGTACGTCACGGAGCACGCCGACGAGGTCTCCGCACCCTGGCAGGGGATGCCGGCTGGGGAGACGCACGACGACGGGTTGAAGCCGCTGATCGGCCAGATCGCGGCTGCCATCTGGCAGATCGCCTCGGTCGGGACACCAGAGCAACAGGCGAGAGGCAGGGAGGCGCTGATTGAACTGCGACGTAAGCTGCACTTGATCCTGGCCGAGCCTGACCAGAGCACCGACGAGAGCACTGACGAGGCGCGATGAGTACATCTTGGGGGAACTTTCCGGGGAGCGGGCGGGGCGATCCGCGAAACGGTGTGCCGCCGTGGATGTGGCCAGTGGTCATCGACGCGCGACAGCGCGACGTGGCGCCGGCCCAGCCACGGACAGCGCCACCGGTGCCGATCAGGATCGGGGACACCGAGCGGGACGAGGCCGTCTCGGCGCTGGGCGACCACTTCGCCGCAGGACGGCTGACCCGCGAGGAGCTCGACGAACGGATCGACCAGGCCGTGCGGGCGAAGTTCAGCACCGACCTGGAGCCGCTGTTCGCCGATCTGCCGAAGGCTGTGGCTGAGCCGCTGCGCTCTGATCCTGGAGCCGGCCGGGCGCAGCGGCCGCCGTCGCCGCTGTTTCTGCTGTTCCCGTTGATGATGATCGGCCTCGTGGTGACCGCGATCGCGGTCAATGCGCCCTGGCTGGTCTGGGGTCTGGTCTGGTTCTTCGTGCTGAGCCGGTTCTGGGGTCGGCGCTGGGCCGGGCACCAGCACGCCGCCCACCGGCCGGGACCTCCCATGCGGCGGTTCTAGGAGGGGGTAAGGTCCACGCTGGCCGCCGTCCCCAGCGTCGCAGCATCGGCGTGCGACGGCCGGGAGAACCAACCCATGGCACGCGTGTACAACTTCAGCGCCGGACCCGCCACCCTTCCGGAGGAGGTCCTGGCTCGAGCGGCCGAGGAGATGCTCGACTGGCACGGCTCGGGACAGTCGGTGATGGAGATGTCCCATCGCGGCAAGGAGTTCGTCTCGATTGCCGCCGAAGCCGAGGCGGACCTGCGTACGCTGCTGGACATACCGGACGGCTATCACGTGCTCTTCCTGCAGGGCGGGGCGACGCTACAGTTCGAGATGATCCCGATGAACCTGATGCGCGGCAAGCCGGTCGTCGACTACGTGCACACCGGCGAGTGGGCCAAGAAGGCGATCGCTGCGGCACGCGGACTGGCGCCGAGCGTCAACGTGGCGGCCAGCGCGGAGGACCGCTCGTTCACGTACGTCCCGGCGCAGTCCACCTGGCGACTGTCCGACGACGCCGCGTACGTCCACTACACCGGCAACGAGACGATCGGCGGGGTCGAGTACCACTGGGTGCCCGACGTCGGCGACGTGCCGCTGGTCAGCGACATGTCCTCCAACATCTTGTCCAAGCCGCTGGACGTGTCGCAGTTCGGGCTGATCTACGCCGGCGCCCAGAAGAACATCGGACCGGCCGGACTGACCATCGTGATCGTCCGCCCCGACCTGGTGGGGCTGGGCACGCCGACCCCGCCTTTGATGCTCGACTACGCCACCCACGTGAAGGCGGAGTCGATGCACAACACGCCGCCGACGTACGCGATCTACATCGCCGGGCTGGTCTTCAAGCGGCTGCTGGAGACCGGGGGACTGGCCGCCGCCGAGGAGCGCAACATCGCCAAGGCCGCCGTGCTGTACGACTTCTTGGACGGTTCCGACTTCTACGCCAACCCGGTAGAGCGGGCCGACCGGTCACGGATGAACGTGCCGTTCACGCTGGCCGATGCCGCGCTGGACGCGGAGTTCCTGGCCGGAGCGAAGGAACGCGGCATGGTTCAGCTCAAGGGTCACCGTTCGGTCGGCGGGATGCGGGCGTCGATCTACAACGCCATGCCGATCGAGGGAGTCCGGGCCCTGGTCGACTACATGGCCGACTTCGCAGCGGCGAAGGGCTGACGGCGATGACCGACAAGCTCCGGGTCAAGGTTCTCAACCACGTCTCGGCGAACGGGCTCAAGCGGCTGCCCTGGGAGCGGTTCACGGTGTCCGCCGACGTCGGGGAACCGCATGCGATCCTGGTGCGCTCGGCGGACCTGCACGGCGACCCGATCCCGGACTCGGTGCTGGCGATCGGACGGGCCGGCGTCGGTGTGAACAACATCCCGGTGGCCGAGCTGTCGGCCCGCGGTGTTCCGGTCTTCAACGCACCGGGCGCGAACGCCAACGCGGTCAAGGAGCTCGTGCTGTCCGGACTGCTGCTCGCCGCTCGCAACCTGGACGGCGCGTTGGGATTCGTCGGCCGCCTCGATCCGGCCGATCCGGAGCTTGATGCGCGGGTCGAGGCCGGCAAGAAGGAGTTCGGCGGGTACGAGCTCGCCGGCCACACGCTCGGCGTGATCGGTCTCGGCAAGATCGGCTGCCTGGTGGCGGACGCGGCGATCAAGCTGGGCATGAAGGTGATCGGGTACGACCCCGAGATCACGGTGGAGGCCGCCTGGAGCCTGCCGTCGACGGTGAAGAAGGCGCACCATCTGGGCGAGGTGCTCAAGCACAGCGACTTCGTCACCCTGCACGTCCCGCTGCTCGACGCGACCCGGAACATGATCGACGCGGCCGGGGTGGCGCAGATGCGCAGCACGGCGGTGCTGCTCAACTTCTCCCGCGGCGGCGTGGTCGACGAGGCCGCGGTGCTGGAGGCTTTGGAGGCCAAGCGGCTCGGGCACTACGTCTGCGACTTCCCGGCACCGCACCTACTCGGCCGCGGCGGCGTGATCGTGCTGCCGCACCTCGGCGCCTCGACCCGGGAGGCCGAGGAGAACTGCGCGATCATGGTCGCCGACCAGGTCCGCGACTACCTGCTCGACGGGACGATAACGAACGCGGTGAACTTCCCCGATGTGACGGTGCCGCGAGAGTCGCCGTACCGGATCGCGATCGCGAACGCCAACGTGCCGAACATGGTCGCGCAGGTCTCGCACGAGATGGCGCAGAGCGGCCTGAACATCTCGACCATGACGAACAAGTCGCGCGGCGGGATCGCGTACACCCTGGTCGATGTGGACAGCGACGTGCCTGGGTCGGTGATCGACGGGATTGCCGGGCTCGCCGGGGTGCTGAAGGTTCGGTATCTGCTCGCTCTCGACTGAGGGCGCGCTCGGCGAGGGGCTGACGCTCCGCGCCGGGTGGTCTGTGCCGGACGATCTGCTCCGGAGGACTGGCGGCGGGGCTTGTGCCATGACGCGGCACGAGCTTCGCCGCGTAAGGCCGCCCACCCCGAAGTCCCGGCGCGCAACGGGCGGAGTGATCACTTCCGCCGGGATCACCAGGACATCGGGGCACAGCTCTACGCCGGTCGCGGCAGCTGCCTCTGTGCACGGCCCTCACCAGCCGTCGGAGTCCGGCAGCGGTTGCTGCGGCCGCCAGCGCCGGACTCGGATCCGGGTGTGCAGGATCGGACGTTGCTGCCGATCGATCCACTTCGGCGGTATCCAGGTGGGAAGGCGATCTCGGTTCAGCCGGCAGGCCCAACCGCGGCCCGCGAAGTTGTGGTGGTGGTAGCTGCACAGCAGGGTGAGATTGTCGAGGTCGGTCGGCCCTCCGTCCACCCACGGGACGATGTGGTGTCTCTCGGACCACTCCTGAGGCATGTCACAACCGGGAAAGGAGCACCCTCCGTCGCGAGCGATCAGGGCCAGCGTCTGGTTGCGGGACGCGAGCCGTCGAACCCTGCCGAGCGAAAGTACCGCTCCGCGGGAGTTCTTGACACACCAGGCGACATCGGCCTGGTCGGCGAGTTCGATCACGCTCGCGGCAGAAATGGGAGAGCCGTCGGTGAGGAAGCCGACGCCGGTCCGGGCTCGTAGCTCCTCGGCATCGATCGTGATCACGACCGTCGCGGGCGTGCCACCGCTGTCGGGCAGGCTGTCCGACCGCAGGAGACGGGAGCAGATCATCTCAAGGGCGTCGTGCATCCGCTGGCCTCGGGTCCGCAGATCTGGTTCGACCATCCGTTGTGCCTGCGCGGTCCCGACAGACCCATCATCTGCTCGTGACTCGGCGACAGCGGACTCCGCCAGGTCCGATCGCCCGGCATCGCCACCGCCCTCGTCGCCGAGCGGGAAAGCGGTGATCTTCGGTCCGGCAAGCGGGTCGAGCACCGCCTTCAGCCTGGCACCTGCCTCAGCCGTCAGCCTGAACTCGCCGCGGAACGAGCCGTCCGCAGCCCGTCGGAGGTGAAAGAACCGCCGATCACGCTGGATCCGATCGTCGGGCAGCGTACCGTCGGGGTCGATCGCATCCACCACCTTCGTGGCGACATCTCGCAACTCGGCCGGCTTCAGGCTCCCGGCTGCGTCTACGAGGATCTGTTCACCCGCGTCGATGTCGGTGGGATCGAATCCGCGACCGTCGACCTCTCGCAGTGCCTGGTCGATGATCATTGCCTGATCCGGCGTGACCTCGCCACGGCGTTGTGCCGCGGCCAGGTGTGGTCGCCACGGCGGCAGTGGTTGCCCGCACATCGTCGACCGGTCTGCGAGATGCTCGGCCACCCGAACCCGTCGGGCGGCTTCAGCCGGGGCGAGCCGCAACGCGCCGGCCAGCACTCGGCCCATGTTGCGCTGGCACAGGCTGTGCGGAACATCTCGATCCACTCCCGTCCGGATCACGACATGATCGATGCACGACATCCGATTGCGGATCGCCTCGAAATCCTGCGCAAAGCCAACCAGGGCGTGCGCGTCCAGCTCGTCCACACCACCGTCGTCGACGATCTTGACCAGATGATCGAGAGCGGTGGAGAAGCCGTCCAGGGCGTGCTGCAGTGGCGTGGCGTCCACCGCATCGGCCCGAGTCATGCACAGATTTTAGTCGAACATACGTTCGAACCCAAGGAAGACAATCGAGTTTTTCGGCATTGGCGGTGTCGGTTCGGTGAACTCCTCACGTGTCGATACCCATCGCGAGGCCGCCCGTCAGGACGTACCGCCGCTTCGTCCGACGGCTCGGGCGACATGTGTCGCTCCGCTGGTCGTGGCCCGCCGCCACGGGGCGACACCCTCGATCTCGATGTCCAGAGAGAAGCTCAGCACCGTCCGGATCAGGACGATGATGCCGAGCGCCAGGACGTTCTCCATCGTCGGTGCGACGGCGACCGTTCGCAGGAGATCGGCCGCGACGAGCACCTCCAGACCCAGCAGGATCGCACCGCCGAAGGACTGGCGCATGACCCGGTACGCGGTGCGTCCGTCACCACAGGTCCGCAGCGAGCGCGCCGCCAGCACCATGGACAGCACGAACCCACCGAGCAGGACGAGCGCGCCGATGCCTTCGAAGACGCGGGCGATGGTTTCCATGACCTCCTCGAAGGTCATCGCGACAGTCCTCTCGCGGTCGAGTCAGGCGGGCCGATCGTGGCACGTGCTTCCGAACCGACATCGTGATCGGGCTGCCCGACACGGTCCCGGCTCGCTGGTCGGTCGGCGTCTTGGGCGTCGGTCACGTTGCGCATTCTGTCGTTCACCGACGTCCTGGTCCACGCCCCACGCGGGTGGCGCCAAAGGCGGCTCCAGCGACGTACGCGCTCGGTGTGTTCACGATCCCGGCGCGCTGGTCCAAGCCTCGCGACTGGTCGTGATCGTGGTGTCGGTATCGGCCGCTTCCTCGATGGCCAGCGCGACCTGCTGGTCCTGCGCACCTTCGGCGAGCGGATAGGGCTCCGGCCCGTCACCTTGCACCCAGTCGGCCATTCGTTCGAGCAAGGTCGCCATGGCGACCTCCTCGTCCATCCAGCGTCGACCAACGTACGGGTTCCGGTAGAGCACCTCAGAGCCGAACGTGATGTGCTCGGTGTCGTACCCGATCAGGTCGAGGTCGTGCCCCGTCTGCCGACGTACCAGCGGGGCGCGGACGAGCGTACGAGGGCCGGTCATTCGTACCACCTCGTCGTTGCACAGTTCTCCGGCCGAGCCACGCACGATCAATCGGCGAAATCGCAGCTGATTGCGCGTCTGCTGCTCGGTGAAGTCGTACACCCCCGAGCGGTCGTTTCCGAAGTCGAGGGTGGCGATCGTCGTCACGGTCGCGTGCGGCTCCTCGTCGTCGGTCCAGCCGTTGCGGCTCAACGGGCTGACCAGCGGGGCGGTGAAGCGGCTGGCCCTGACCGAAACGGCACCACGGCCGGCGCCGAGCAGGCCACGGATCAGTGAGACCGCGTGGTACTGCTGGGTGGAGGAGACCTGCACCTGGGTCGGTATCCCGATGGCGCCGGAGCTCACGAGCGCAGCCCGCGCGGCGTGCGACGGCATCATCAAGTACTGCTCGGCCACCTGGACCAGTCCGGATGCGCCGACAGACGACCAGAGCGCCCGAAGGCCCTCGAGATCTCGGCTGGGCGGGGTCTCTGCCAAGACCGGCAGGCCGCGATCGACGGCGTCGGCGATGACGACCGGTGTGACGGCCCACGGTGTCGCAGTGATGACGAAGTCGGGGCGTACCTCGCGGAGGCATGCGTCGAGGGATACGAAGGTCGGCACCTCCAGTGCACGAGGGGTCCGCACGACCATGCCCGCGCAGGCCATCGTGTCGAGCCGGCGAACGACGTCGAGGAACATCCGCGCTCGCCAACCGCTACCGATCAGTACGAACGTGATCACGTCGCGACTGTAACGCCGCCGGGTGAGCGCGGCCTCGAGTCCTGCTGTCGGATCAGACGTTGACCAGGACGAGCGTCAGCACGGCCAGCAGCAGTCCCACCACCTGTACCGCCCGCAGTCGTTCCCGGTCGACGAGCAGGGCCAAGATCACCGTACTCACCGGGTACAGCGCAGCCAGCGGCGCCAGCACGCTGATCGGGCCGTGCCGCGTGGCGAGAAGATAGAGAACGTTCGCGGTCATGTCAAAAGGCCCGGCTGCCAGCGTCCACCGTAGGGAAGTGCCCGTCGGTCGACCGTTGGGGCGTCTTGCAACGATGACCAGACCCGCAAGCACGATGGCGCTGACCTGGGAACCGACGTTCGGCCACAGGCTCGCATTGCCGGCAACCTCTCCGGCCACGGCGAGGAACACGAAGAACCCGCCGAAGCCGAAGCCGGCACCGACGGCCGCCGCCAGCAACCGCGGAGTGACGACGCTCGCCCGGTCGGGTTGCGGCCGTACCAAACTGATCAGGGCGATGGCGACCAGCGCACATCCCACGCCGACCAGCTGCGAGGTCGTGGGTTGCTCGCCGCGAGCCAAGCCGACGAAGACCGGAATGGCGGCCGAGGTCACCGCAGTGACGGGCGCCACCACCGTCATCGCGCCGGCCGAAAGTGCTCGGTAGAAGATGACGAGCCCGATCATGCCCGAGACACCGGCGATGGAACCCCAGACGAGACTGGCGGCGACGGGTGGTGCGTACATCGCGATCAGATAGACCGCCAGCAGCGGCAGCGCGACGAGTTTGGACAGGAACGCCACCCACAGCGAATTGGCCTGCTGCGTCGCCTTGCCGCCGGCGAAGTCCCCGACACCCCAGATCAGCCCGGAGGCGGCGGCCAGCGCGATCGACAACACCGGGCCACGCTATCTGGGGTGTCGAAGGCGGGCGGTCCCTGGACCGAACCAGCGACTTCGTCGGTGTCGGACCATGGCGCCGGGTGCGTCGTGGGCATGAGAACGTACGCCGATCTGCCGGGTGGCGCCGGACGGCGTCAGGGTCAGCTCGGGTCGGCCCAGACGACTCACCTGATTCGGGTGATGTCGCTGGCGGCTGCTCGGTCGATCATCGGGACAGGCTGGACTCACGTGAGCGCCTCGCGACGACGATTCCGTCTCGAGGTTGTGGTGTGGCCCACCAGGGGCGACGCGATGGCTGACCGACACGAGAGGCGGGACCCGCCGTGACCGAGGTGGCTGCCAAACGGCGCGCGATGCCCTTGATGTGGACCGAGGCGTTGCGTGCGCTTGTGTGCCTGGTGCCGATGCTGATCGCCACCGCGATCGATCGGACCACTTATCTGGTGACCCTCGGCCAGGGCGCGTTCTTCTTCAGCTCGCTCTTCCTGCCTCGACGACTGGCCGGGCGTTTCGTGATGGGCTCGCTGGTCCTGGCTCTGGGACTGGGCTTCTACCTGATTGGCGGCGCGGTAGCGCCCTACCCGTGGGTAGCGGTCATCTTCACGTTCTTCGTCTGCCTGAACCTGAGCTTCATGACCTCATGGAGGGTCGGCGGACCGCTCTCGCTGACCCTGGTGATGATCTACACCGCCGGACTCAATACCGGGTCGCCGGAGAAAGCATCGGCGAACTTCTTGGTATTCGCCTTCGTGATGGGCTGGTCCGCGTTGATTTCGCTCTTGCCCTTCTGGACACCGGTACCACCGCCGCCGGTGAACGAGAACCAGAGCACCCCGGAGCTTGCCGAGCAGGGCCTTCGGATGGGTATCGGTACCGCGCTGGCGCTCGCCATCTCGTACTTCGCCGGATTCGCCAAGATCGGCTGGGCGCCGAGTGCGGTCGGCAATGTCGTGCGGTATGACGAGAAACTGTCTGAGAAACGCGCCTGGGCGCGTTTCTTCGGAACTCTCGGCGGCGCGGCCATGGCCGCAGTCGCTCTCGCCTTCATCACCGATCCGACGATCGTCGTGCTGATCGGTGCCGTCTTCGCGGTGCTGAACGGATTGTTCAAACTGACCCCACTCGGCAGGATGCCGCTCTTCTACACCGCAACGATCCTGCTCCTGTACACCGCCAACGACCTCACGACCGGCAGCGAAAACGTGCTGACTCGGGTGGCCTACAACCTCGTCGGTATCACCATCGGGGTCATTGTCGTCGTCTACCCATTTCCGCTGCTGATGAGAATGCTCAAACCCACATCGAACGCCAAGACCGATTAGACAACGCACTGGGCGCGATCCAGATCGACAGCTGGTGCGGCCGGTCCGCGTCGCTTGAGCGGAGAGCGTCGTGCAGCTGAGGAGGTTGAGCGGATGCGCGCAACGGACGGTCAGCGACGTGTCCGCCGTCGCAAGATCGTCTTCGGGCTCGCGCGGGCAGTCGGCAGCGCCGCGGTCCTGATCACTCTCTACTACCTCGCGCCACTTGATCTGCTGACGCGGGTGCCGCTCGCCGCGGCCATGGTCATTGCGTTGGTCATCTTGGCCGCCATGACCGCCTACCAGGTGTGGGCGATCCTCCGGGCAACTTACCCGGCGGTCCGCGCCATCGAGGCCCTTGCCACAACTGTCCCGCTCTTCCTACTGCTGTTCGCTGCAAGTTACTTCCTGATGTCCAGTGCCAGCTCCGGCAACTTCAACGCACCGACACTGACCCGGACCGACACCTTGTACTTCACGGTGACCGTGTTCTCCACGGTCGGCTTCGGGGACATCTTCCCGGCGAGTGAAGCCGCTCGACTGCTCGTCACTGCCCAGATGATCCTCAACCTGATCGTGCTCGGACTCGGCGTGCGGCTCATCGTCGGCGCGGCTCAGCGGGCGCGAGAGGCCAACTCCGACGACCAGAACCGTCGCTGACCCTGGTCAATCTTCCGAGAACCCGGTTGCAGGCGCACAATCATCAATCGAGGAGTGTGGCGGATGTCACTCACACGGATCCACAACCTGTCCATATCTCTCGACGGCTTCGCCACCGGCGAACCGCAGTCTGCCGATGCCCCGTTCGGCCATGCGGGCGAGCGTCTGCACGAGTGGTTGTTCGCTACCCGGTTCTGGGGCGCAGGCGGAACCGGTGGAGTCGACAACGCGTTCGCCGAGCAGCACAGTCGTGGCATCGGCGCCGAGATCATGGGCGCCAACAAGTTCGGTCCGCCCGGCTGGCAGGACGACCGGGACTGGAAGGGCTGGTGGGGGGCGAATCCGCCGTTCCACACACCTACCTTCGTGCTCACCCACCGTCCACGCCCCTCGAGCGTGATGGAGGGCGGCACCGTGTTCCACTTCCTCGACGCCACCCCGGCCGCGGCACTCGAGACCGCCCGCGAAGCGGCCCATGGGCAGGACGTCCGGATCGGCGGCGGCCCCACCGTCGTGCGCAACTACCTCGCCGCCGGGCTCGTCGACCACATGCATCTCGTCCAAGTCCCCATCGTGCTCGGCCGCGGCGTCCGCATCTGGGACGGCCTGGAAGCCCTCGAGGACGGATACGAAGTCGAGGCAGTCTCCTCGCCCAGCAGCGTCACCCACCTCACCTTCACGCGAAAGGTCGTCGCGTGAACGCCGATCCCTGCATTGACCAAGCGGAGATCGTTATTGGGGCCCGAACCTTCGTCAGCGTCGCATTCTCAAGCTGTCAGCGGTTGCAGCAGGAGTGATGGGTCGCCGTTCCGGAGGGTCGCTGATGGGGGCTCCTGGGCGGTGCGATGGACCCGACGGAACTGCGTGATGGCTTCGTGGCCGCCTCGGATCCCTGGGAAAGAGTAGCGAGTGGGTCGCGAAACCGGCTTCGACCAGGGGTCTTGCTGGTGGGCGATACTGGGATCGAACCAGTGACCTCTTCCGTGTCAGGGAAGCGCGCTACCGCTGCGCCAATCGCCCGAGGTGGAGACGGGATTTGAACCCGTGTACACGGATTTGCAGTCCGTTGCCTCGCCTCTCGGCCACTCCACCCTAGGAGGTTTGGACCCTCCCGGTGTGGGTGAGACCCGCTCCGAGCGGACGACGGGATTCGAACCCGCGACCCTCACCTTGGCAAGGTGATGCTCTACCAACTGAGCCACGTCCGCACGCTCCGGATCAGCTGCCTCCGGTGCGACGAGTAACCATAGCCGAGGCTGAGGCGGGAGTCCAAAACAGTTCCAGAAACGGCGTGTTCTGATCTGTCGGCACCGCGTCGGCGTCTCGATCCGGCGTCGGGTCGAGCGGCCCACGTACGCTGGCGGGATGACCGCTGCGACGCCGACCTGGACCGATCAGCTGCGCATCTGGATCGACGGCACCGTCGTTTCCGACGCAGCCCAGGCGAGGGTCAGCGCCGTCGATCACGGTCTGGTCGTCGGCGATGGAGTCTTCGAGGCGCTCAAGGTCACCGCCGCCGGGCCGTTCGCCGTCCGTCGCCACCTCGAGCGGATGACCCGCTCGGCCCGGGCGATGGAGCTGCCAGATCCCGATCATGCGCTGGTGCGTCACGCCATCGACCAGGTCCTGGTCGGTCGCGAATGGGACGAGGGCCGGATCCGGATCACGTACACGGGCGGGACCGGACCGCTCGGTTCGCAGTCCCCGTTCGGACCGCCGACCCTCGTCGTCGCGGTCGAGCCGCGGGAGCTGTCGCCGGCGATCAGCTCCATCGTCACCGCACCATGGCGGCGCAACGAGCACGGAGCTTTGACGGGGGTGAAGTCGACCTCGTATGCGGAGAACGTTCGCGGGCTGTCGTACGCACGTCATCGCGATGCCACGGAGGCGATCTTCCTCAACACGGCCGGGAACGTGTGCGAGGGGACCGGGAGCAACATCTTCTGTGTGTTCGACGACCAGGTCGTGACGCCGCCGCTCTCATCGGGGCCGCTGGCCGGGGTGACGCGTGACCTGCTGCTCGAGTGGTGCGTCATCGAGGAAGCCGACCTCACGCCGGCCGAAGCGGCCGGCGCGAACGAGATCTTCATCAGCTCCTCGATGCGCGATGTCCAAGCGGTCCGCCGCTGGGACGACATCGAGTACGCCGCGCCTGGCCCTCGCACGCTTCAGATCGCCGCGGAGTTTGCCCGGCGCAGCGTTGATGAGATCGATCCGTAAGACCTGCTGCCTCGGGATGAGATATGGTGGTCGTCGCCCTGCGGGGCAGGGGGCGATTGGCGCAGTGGTAGCGCGCTTCGTTCACACCGAAGAGGTCACTGGTTCGAACCCAGTATCGCCCACCCCAACATCCCTGGTCAGCTTCGCGTTGCCCGGCGGACGTCGCGCCGATCCGGCCTCGAAGGCTTCTTCGTAGAGATGGGCGCGCTGAGGAGGCGGGCGAATGCTCAGACGATCGAAGAGATAGCTGCCCGTTATGGACAGACCGGGCACCCGGAGATGATCGGCGAGCTTTCGTCACGCTATGGAGTAGCGCCCACCCACCCCTAGGCGTGAGTCATCACGGAGTCGCGGCTGACGCCAGACCGCGATGACCCGGCTGCCCGAGCTGATGGCGGACTCAGACCCATTTGGCCGCGCCCGGCTCATCCAGATCAATGTGATGCGCTGGCTCTGAGCGAACCATCGGCGTTCCGCGGCGCACTGATGCCGAGGCGAGAACGTGCGAAGAGAAAAGCCGCCGATAAAGGCGGCTTTTCTTTTCCTGATCACCCAGCGTGCATGAACTGGCCGCTATTTGGCGACAAACTCTACTTCCACGACATTCTTGCCGTTGCAGTAGAAGGAATCCCCGTCCCGTCCGACGAGATTGCCATTATCAAGAGCGCGGAGATTCTTGCCCTCGAGCTTCCATCGAGCGGCCGCAGCCCAGTCCCTCATCTTGAGACCTGTCGCATAGACGTTGCTGGGCCGGTAGGACAGGTAGTTGTTCTTCGACTTCTGCAGATAGGTGCCGTCGTCAGAGGACGATATTTGAGTCCATGTCGTGCTGTCGGATTGTTCGGGCACGACCGTGATCCACCACTCAGGTGACCCGTTGTCGGTCCACCAGCCGAGAACGATGCCGTTCAACGAGATCCTGATGTTGAACTCACCAATTGCAGACTCAGCGGTCGGTTCGGGCCCGGTGTTCATCGCAGCAATGTCACCATCATCGGCGCTCATAAAGCGTCCTCTCCAAAGGGGGATGTTGACCAAGCCAGGACATCTGGCGGTCTGAGTGCAAGGCTAACCGGTTTACATTGTTGTCGCCATGTCTGGCCTGGAACTTTGTGACCGAAGCCTCCGACGTGGCCAAGATGATCATGGATTCAGCGTCTGACGACCATCCCGTTGCCGTGTTGACCTTGGCCCCTGACTCGATTGTGCCGCACTGAGTGACCATGGTCTGGTCGCGTTTGTTGTCGGTTCTCCAGCGAAAGACCACGAGCCCGCTCCGCCCATCGAAGGCGTCGCGACGGCGGGAGCCAATGGAGCTCAGCTTCCGGCCATACCGTGCGGACGTGGGGCGACTCGGTCGCAATCGGTGCCCATCTCGGTCAGCTGGTGGAGTGATTGGTCAGCTTCTGTTCGGGGTCATCGGCATTATTTCGACTACCACCTCGATGACGAAGGTCATCGGTACCCCAGCAAGTTCAACAGCCCGGAGCAGAATCGGGCCGGAAAGAGACGGACGACGTGAGCAACATCCAGCCCCAGGGGCCGAACCCGTATGGCCAGGGTCCCTTCGTGCCGCAGCCGGTCAAGAAGAAGCACACCCTGCGCAACGTGCTCCTGATCAGCGGAGCTTGCCTGGTCGGGATGGTCGGCTGCAGCGCCGCGGTCGCGGCCAACGCGCCGGACCTGGCTGCCAAGGACGTCGCCGCGTCGGCACCGGCCGCATCGAGCAGCGAGCCGGTCAAGCCGAAGCCGGCTCCCAAGGTCGAGGCTCGCAAGCCGGCGACCACACCCAAGCCTGCATCGAAGCAGTCCGCTGAAGACAAGTTCGTGGCGATCGTGCAGAAGGCCAGTGTCGACGGCGAGAGTGCCGACAACGACCTCAAAGCCGGTCGAGTGATGAAGAAGCGCGACAAGGCGATCTGCGGTCTCGGTGGAACCAAGATCACAAACTGGACCGGGACCGTGAAGCTCCTGGACAGCAACGGTGATGGTGATGGCGTGCTCGCCGTGGAGCTGGCCGACGGGGTCGTCGTGACCACCTGGAACAACGCCTTCTCCGACATCGGGTCCGACACACTGATCAAGAACGAGAAGCTGATGGACCGCCTCGCCGAAATGTCCGAGGGTGACGAGGTCACCTTCTCCGGTCGCTTCCTCCGCGGCAGTGACGCCGGGGTCTGCCGTGACGTGCAGGGCCTCACCAAGCTCGGCAAGCTGCAAGAGCCGGAGTTCACCTTCAGGTTCAGCGACGTGAAGGCCGCCTGATTCTTGCGGAGTACACCGGGCCGTTGCTTCCGGCCGACTAGCTGGGACCCTGAGGCCAGTCTCGCACCTCCCTACGCCTGGCCCGGACCTCGATTGGCTGGGCATCCTCATGCCGACCCCGCCACACAGTGCCGGTCGGTGCACTGGTGATGTCCTTGCCTCCGGTAGGGCGACGAGCGGCCTGGTCGCTGATCTCAGCACGGCACTCGACTTGGGCGGCGTTGAGCTCGGCGTCTTGTCGTCAGGGCCGCCGTACGCGCACGGTGACGGTGTGCCAGCCGGTGGCGCCGCTGGGTGCGGGCTCGTGGACATGCTGAGTTTGGAGCTGTCCGTTGGAATCGGTGGCGCGGACCGTCAGCTCGTGGGTCCCGGGCGTCGCGTCCCAATCGAGGTGCCACTGCCGCCACGTGTCAGGGCCGGTGGTGGTGCCGAGCACAGCGTCTTGCCAAGGCTCGTCGTCGATGCGGAGCTGGACCTGGTCGATGCCGATGTGCGGGGCGTAGGCAACGCCGGCGACGGTGACCGGGCCGGGTTCGATCGTCGTGGCGGCCGGGATGTCGATCCTGGACGCAATCTTGACGACCCCGGTCGGCGACCACCCGAGGGGCGTCCAGTAGCCGCGGTCCGCACTGAAGGTCGTCACCTTCAGATCCACGACCCACTTGGTGGCTGAGACGTCGCCGTACAGTCCCGGGACGACGAGACGGACGGGGAATCCGTGCTCGGGCGGCAGCGGCTTGCCGTTCATGCCCACCGCGAGCAGGGACTGCCGATCGGGGTCGAGGAGAACCATCAGGGGCGTCCCGGCGCTCCAGCCGTCCTGGCTCGTCGACAGCACCATGTCGGCGCCCGGCTGCGGCTCGGCCTCGGCGAGTAGCTCACGGACGGGGAGGCCGAGCCACCGGGCAGTGCCGACGAGGTTTCCGGCGATCGGGTTGGCGCCGACCGGATTCGCCTTGCAGACAAGCGTGCCGAAGTGCTCCACCAAGTCGCGGGCCAGCAGCTGTTCGTAGCTGATGGTGATCTTGTTGCGGACCAGTCCGGAGATCGTCAGTGTCCAGTCGTTTGCGCCGATCTGTGGCACCTGGAGTGCGGTGTCGATGCGGTAGAAGGCGTTCGTCGGAGTGACGTACGGGCTGAGCCCTTTCAGGTCGAGGTCGGCACCGGCCGGCGGTGCGGGCGCCGGAGCGGCCGGTAGCGGGAGCTGGATCTCGGCGCGGGCACGCGCGGCAGTCCGCGCGGAGGTGAGCAACGCCTCGCCGGCGACAGTGGCGGTGGCGGTGGCGGCGCCGACGACTCCGATCGTCCGCACCACGCTCCTGCGCTGAACCGCGATCTGGTGTGACAGGTCGAGCGGCTTCGTCGGGCCGTCGGCGGACGCAGACCGTCCCTGCGTCCCCTGCGGTTGCAGCGGGTGCAGGTCCTGGATCCGAGCCAGGTCCGCAGCGGTGGTGAGATACCGGTTGATGCGTTTGATCAGCAGGAACAGGATCACGTAGCCGGCCACTGGGCCGGCGATCATGGGAAGCAGGCTGTTGAACCAGCCGGGGAAGGTGAGCACCGTCGCCACCACCCCGACCACGGCGAGAGCGGCGAAGATGAAGATCCCGGACCAGCGCCGACGGAGCTCGAGCGCTCCGGCACCAGCGGCCAGCGCGACGACCACGATCCCGGTGATGGCGACGTACAGCGGGTGGGTCGTCACGTAGGAGGCGATGGCGTCGGCGCCGTCGGGCGAGGTCGGGAGCCGCTCGACGGCGGCGGCGAGCACGGCGAGCGGTGGCGCCTCGGGGATCAAGATCCAGGCGGTGAGGTCGGCGACGGCGATCAGACCGAGCCCGGCGACAGCTCCGGCTGCCCAGCCCAGCACCGACTGCCTGGCGCTCATGAAACCTCCTCTGGCTCGTCGTGGGTCAAGCGGGGTAAATCGTCACCGCCGTGGCCTTGACGGCGTAGTAGACCCTGCGACCGGGGTACAGATCAAGATCGCCGATGGTTTGAGCGATGACGTCAGCAGTGAAGGTAGCGCCATCTGCTGTGACAGCGCGGACGCGGACCTGCTCGTCGCGCGGCTCGAGCTCGGCGATGGTGGTCGCGAAGGTGTTGCGGGCACTGCTGTGCGGCGTCTCGGTGAAGATCGCGACGGCGGTCGGGCTGAACACCGCGATCGCCGGTTCACCGGACGGCACGGGCGTGCGGTGCATCCCGAAGACGAGCTGCGAGTTCTGCGGCCTGACGGCGTCGGCTTCGCTCGTACCGCTGATCATGTTGAGACCGGCGATCCGTGCGGTGAACGGGGTACGCGGGTGCTTGATCACCTCCGCCGTCGGCCCGGACTCGACGATCTTGCCTTCGTCGATGACGAAGATCTTGTGCGAGAGCAGGAGCGCGTCGAGGAGGTCGTGGGTGACGATGATGGCCGACCGCTCGGCCAGCACCCGGCGAAGGACGCGTCGCAGCAAAGGGGCGGCGCCGACGTCCAAGGCCGCAAGCGGTTCGTCGAGCAGCAGAAGCCGTGGATCCGCGGCGAGGGCACGGGCGATCCCGACGCGCTGCGCCTGGCCGCCGGAGAGCTGGGCCGGCCTTCGATCGGCGAACTCGGCTGCGTCGACCTCGTCCAGCCACCGCCGCGCTGTGTCGCGCGCCGCGCGGGTTCGTTGTCCCGACGACCGGGGACCGAACGCGACGTTGTCGAGGACGCTGAGGTGGGGGAACAGGAGCGGGTCCTGGGCGAGCAGCGACACCCCGCGGTTCCAGGGGGCAAGCCACCGCTGTGCGCCGCCACCAAGGTCGAACAGGGTCCGGTCGTCGATCGTGGCCCGGCCCGCGTCGGGTCGGAGCACTCCGGCGAGGATCGAGAGCAGGGTTGATTTCCCCGCGCCGTTGGGGCCGAGCAGGGCGACGCGTTCGCCGGGACCGAGCTCGAGCTCGACGTCGAAATCACGGGCCGCGAGCGATGCCCGCATGGTCACCGACGCCGATCGTGAGACCGTCACCTGCGCCACGGTGGTCCCTGGGCAAGACCGACGACTGCCATCGCTACCGCGACGAGGACGAGCGACAGGGCGACCGCGGCGTCCGGATCGCTTTCCCGCTGCAGGTAGATCTCCAGCGGTAGGGTCCGAGTCACCCCCTGGAGGCTACCGGCGAACGTGAGAGTCGCACCGAACTCGCCAAGCGACCGCGCGAACGACAAGATCGCGCCCGAAATGAGCCCGGGCAGCACTAGCGGCAGGGTCACCCGACGCAGGACGGTCGTCGGCCTCCCACCGAGCGTGGCTGCCACCACCTCGTACCGTTGGCCGACCGAGCGCAGCGTGCCCTCCAGGCTGACGACCAGGAACGGCAGGGCCACAAAGGTCTGTGCCATCACGACCGCGGTGGTCGAGAACGCGATCTGGAGCCCCAGCACCTGAAAGGACTGACCGAGAAGACCCCGGCGGCCGAACGTGTAGAGCAGCGCGATGCCTCCCACGACGGGCGGCAGCACCAGGGGCAGCAGCACCAGCGAGCGGACGACGCGCTGACCGGGGAAAGAGGTCCGCGCCAGCACCATGGCCATCGGCACGCCGACGATCACGCAGGCGGCGGTCGAGGCAGTGGAGGTCTGAAGGCTCAGCTTCAGCGCCGCCCGCGACGACTCAGAGGTGATCAGCGAGAAGAACTGCGACCACTCGACCCGGGTGGCCATCGCCACCAGGGGGAGGACGACGAACAAGCCGCCCACCGCGGCCGGGACGTACAGCCAGCGAGGGAGGCCGGAGTAGACACCTGCCTGCCGCATCGCCCTACGGTTTGGCGAAGCCGGCGGCGGCCAGGATCTGCTGTCCGTCGGCACCGGACACCATCTCGACGAACTGCTTGGCCCGCTCGGAGTTCTTGCTGGCGGCCAAGGTCGCGATCGGGTACGTGTTCACCGCCTCGTTGGACTCGGGGAAGGTGACCCCCTTCACCTTGTCGCCGGCGCCCTTCACGTCGGTGACATAGACCATCCCGGCGTCGGCCTCCCCGCTGGTCACCTTGTTCAGTACGTCGGTGACCGAGGACTCCTCGCTGACCGGCTTGATGTCGACACCGCTTGCCGTCTCGACCTTCTGGGTCGCCGCGCCGCACGGCACCTCCGGTGCGCACACCACGACCTTGACGTCGGGCTTGGCCAGATCCTGCAGCGAGGCGACGTTCGCCGGGTTGTCCGGCGGAACCGCGATCTCGAGGGTGTTGGAGGCGAAGTTCGACCGGGGTGCCGTCGACCAGGTTGTCCTTGGTCAGCTTGTCCATGTTCTTGGTGTCGGCCGACGCGAACACGTCCACCGGGGCGCCGCCCTGGATCTGGGTGACCAGATCGGAGGAGCCGGCGAAGCTGAACGTCACCGTCGTGCCCGGGTGAGCAGCCTCGAACGCGTCACCGATCGATGTGAACGTCGACTTCAGCGACGCTGCCGCGAAAACGGTCGAGGGTCACGGACTGGGTCTGGCTCTGGGTCGAAGCACTGGTCTGACCCGACGGCTGTGCCGAGGATCCGCAGCCGGTTGTCAGCATCAGGCCCGCAGCCAGGGCCGACGACGGTCGCTGCGCGGAGGGCGCGTCTCATGAGTCTCCTCTGGGGGTTTCGATGATGACGGTGGTGGACTTCACGACGGCAACGGCGACCGATCCGAGCTCCAGACCCAGCTCGCGTACGGCCTCGCTGGACATCAGCGAGACCACCCGATACGGACCGCACTGCAGCTCGACCTGGGCCATCACCTTGTCCACGACGATGTTGGTGACCAGGCCGACGAACCGGTTCCGCGCCGACCGATCGACCAGCGAGGGGTCCTGCATGGGCGTCGCCTGGGCTTGCGCGAACTTGGCCAGCGCGTAACCGTCGATGACCTTGCGGTTGCTGGCGTCGGTCTCGACCGGAAGCATCCCGAGATCCACCCAGCGACGGATGGTGTCATCGCTGACATTGAGAAATGCGGCTGCATCTCTAATCCGTATCTTCGGCATATCGGGCACGATATCTCATCATCTGCGGCGAGGATCGCGGAACAGAACAGCACATTCGGCGAGCGGCCGACGCGCCGCTCGTGAGCTGCGTTGACGTGACAGAGGTCACGTCCTATGCTTTCCGACGCGCGGTAATACCTTTCCATAATACGGAAGAGCACTTAGTCAGGAGCTTGACCGCGAACTCATCCCACCGTCGGTGGGCTCACTCAGGAGGTGCCAATGAGTACAACCTCGGTCGTCTCGCCCAGACGCGTGGTCCACCCGGTCGACGAGGTGCTGCCACCTCAGAAGCTGGCCGTCTACGGCCTCCAGCACGTGATGGCGTTCTATGCCGGTGCCGTCGTCGTTCCGATCCTGCTCGCCAGCGCGATCGGGTTGAGCCAGCAACAGCTGATCCACCTGATCAACGCCGACCTGTTCACCTGCGGGATCGCCTCGCTGCTGCAGACGGTCGGCATCTGGAAGATCGGCGTCCGGCTGCCTCTGCTGCAGGGCGTCACGTTCACCGCAGTCTCGCCGATGATCGTGATCGGCCTCGACAACGGCGGTGGTACGGCCGGTCTGGTCTACATCTACGGTGCGGTGATCGTTGCAGGCATCTTCACCTTCTTGATCGCGCCGTTCTTCTCCAAGCTCGTGCGGTTCTTCCCACCGGTGGTCACCGGCACGGTGATCACGATCATCGGTGTCACCCTGCTGCCCGTCGCGGCGATGGACGCGGGCGGCGGCAACTTCGCCTTCGCCAACCCCGACCTGATGCCCCCGCGCCTGACGTTCGGGAGTCCGCTCAATCTCGCGCTGTCCTTCGGGACCATCTTGGTCATCTTGTTGATCACCCGCTACGCGCGGGGCTTCCTGAGCACCGTCGCCGTGCTGGTCGGGCTGGCAGTGGGCACGGTCGTGGCAGCATTCATCCCGAATGGGGCGGGCGGGAACGTGGCCGACTTCTCATCGGTGGGTGACGCTGCTTGGGTGGGATTCACCACGCCGTTCTACTTCGGGGCGCCGAAGTTCGCCGTGCTGCCGATCCTGCTGATGATCGTGGTCATGTTGATCACGGCGGTCGAGACCACCGGTGACGTCTACGCCACCGGCCAGATCGTGGAGAAGCCGATCTCCAAGCGCGATATCGCGGCCGCCCTACGCGCGGACGGTCTGGCGACCTTCCTCGGTGGGGTGATGAACTCCTTCCCCTACACCTGCTTCGCCGAGAACGTCGGCTTGGTCCGGCTCACCCGGGTGAAGAGCCGCTGGGTCGTCGCCACCGCCGGCGGGATCATGATCCTGCTGGGCCTGCTGCCGAAGGCCGGCGCGATCGTCGCCGCCATCCCGCCGTCGGTGCTGGGCGGCGCGGCCCTGGTCATGTTCGGAACCGTGGCCGCGGTGGGCATCCAGACGCTGAGCCGGGTGGACTTCACCAACCACCGCAACGTGGTCGTGGTTGCGGTCAGCATCGGCGTGGCCATGATCCCGGTCGGCACGCCGGTCGTGAACGGGACGTCCGCGTTCTACTCCCAGATGCCGGCGAACGTGCAGACCTTCCTCAACTCCGGCATCACCGCCGGCAGCGTGGCCGCGATCCTGCTCAATCTGTTTCTCAACTACTGGGGCGGACGCACCGACCACGACGCCAAGAAGACGGACAAACTGACGATCGACACCCTGAACGCGATGCCGACCGAGGAGTTCGTCGGGGTAGTCGGGCCGGCCTACCAAGGTCGCGCCGGGATCGCCGAATCCGTCGCGGACCGGCGCCCCTTCGCCGACGCGAACGAGCTGCGCGGTGCCATGCAGGATCGACTGTTCGAGCTACCCGCCGAGCAGCAGCGGCTGCTGATGGAGCAGTACCCGAGCCTGGCCGCCAAGGAGCTGCACACCGGTGAGCTGGGAGAGGAGTCGATCGTGGACCAGGCCGCGGCCGGCCTGACGTTCCTCAGCGAGGACCAGCAGGAGGCGTTCGACGAGGTGACAACGGCCTACGAGCAGAAGTTCGGTTTCCCGCTGATCATCGCCGTCCGCGAGCTGTCCGCCGAGCAGGTGCTGGAGCAGGCGTGGCACCGGTTGGACAACTCACAGAGCCAGGAACACGTCGCCGCGCTGCTGGAGATCGCCAAGATCGCCAACCACCGGCTCGCCGACGCCGTCGAGGGCACCGAGCCGATGGGCGAGCTGCGTTCCTCGACCATGGCCAGGCTCAGCTGAGTTTCCGACACCGCTGCAACAGAGAAGAAACATCTGTCGCCGAAGCTGATCCCGGGTGGAACAGCTCCGCGATGACGAACCATGCGTACGCTCGCAGTCAGAGCCTGCGCGAGAAGGGGAGCCGATGTCCACACCAGAGGCAACCGTCAACGGAAGAGCTGTTCCGTTCGGCGCCGTGCCGCCACACATCACCGCGCTGGACTGGATCCGGGGCCTCGGGTACACGGGAGCCAAGGAGGGTTGTGCCGAGGGCGAGTGCGGGGCCTGCGCCATCATGGTGGCCCGTCCGAGCACGACCGGCGACGACAGCACCGAGTGGGTCTCGATCAACGCCTGCCTGATCCCCGCGGCCAGCCTGGACGGGCACGACGTGATCACCGCGGAGGGCCTCGGCACTCCCGACGAGCTCCATCCCGTGCAGCACGAGATGGCTGTCCGCGGTGGGTCGCAGTGCGGCTACTGCACTCCGGGCTTCATCTGCTCGATGGCCGCTGAGTACTACCGAGCCGGCCGCGACGACGACGCCCATCCCGGCGCCGCGGACGAGCTGGAGCACGGCGCGAACGGGTTCGACCTGCATGCGATGAGTGGCAACCTCTGCCGGTGCACCGGCTACCGGCCGATCCGGGACGCGGCGTTCGCCCTCGGCAGGCCGGCGGCCGAGGACACGATCGCCGCGCGTCGGTCACAACGGGCTCCCGTGGCGCGGGCGACCCGGGTGACCAACGGCAGCGCCGAGTACGTACGCCCGGCCGACCTGGCGGCGACGCTGGAGCTGCTTCACGAGCGGCCCGATGCGCTGCTGGTGGCCGGGTCGACGGACTGGGGAGTCGAGGTCAACATCCGTGGCCGGCGGGCGCCGTACGTCGTCGGCATCGACCGGGTGCCGGAGCTGCGCGAGCTGCGCATCGACGACGATGCGTTCACCCTCGGCGCGGCACTCACCCTGACCGAGCTGGAGCGCCGGCTCGACGGTGCCATCCCGCTGCTGGACGAGCTGTTCCCGCAGTTCGCCTCACGGCTGATCCGCAACGGGGCGACGATGGGAGGCAATCTCGGCACCGGGTCCCCGATCGGCGACTGTGCGCCGGCGCTGCTGGCACTCGACGCCGAGCTCGTGCTGGCCTCGGTCGACGGCGAGCGCACCGTGGCCTTGGCCGAGTACTTCACCGGCTACCGGCAGACGGTCCGCC
Source organism: uncultured Actinomycetota bacterium (assembly GCA_963797165.1). Classification (GTDB taxonomy): domain Bacteria; phylum Actinomycetota; class Actinomycetes; order Propionibacteriales; family Propionibacteriaceae; genus Microlunatus. The sequence continues at coordinate 957,585 of CAWCOM010000001.1, read as the reverse complement.
GACCGGACGAGCTGATCAAAGCGATCCGCGTCCCGCGTCCGCCCGCACCGCTGACCGCCTTCCACAAGATCGCCAAGCGGCGTTTCGACGACATCTCCAGCGTTGCCGTCGGCTTTGCGCTCACGGTGACCGACGGCGTCGTCGAGCAGGTTCGGATCGGGCTCGGCGGCATCGCAGCCACGCCGGTCCGTGCCCTCGACACCGAGGCCGCGCTGGCCGGCCGGCCGTGGGACGAGTCGACCGTCGCCGCCGCGGCTGAGGTACTGGCCGCCGAAGGCACCCCGCTGGACGACCATCGAGCGAGTGCGGCGTACCGCTCGGCGATGTTGGGCCAGTCCCTGCTCAAGCTCCACCACCAGACCATGACGGGAGTCCTCCGATGAGTCACCTATCGCAGCTGCCTGACACCGACCCTGGCGACTACGAGGTCGGCAAGGCCATCCCACACGAGTCCGCGGCCCTGCACGTCACCGGCCGCGCCCTCTACACCGACGACCTCGTGGCGCGCACCAAGGACTGCCTGCACGCGTACCCGGTGCAGGTCTTCGTCGCCAAAGGTCACGTCACCAAGCTCGACGTGGCGCCGGCGTACGACGTGCCGGGAGTGGTCCGGGTGCTCACCGCCGAGGACGTACCGGGGGTCAACGACGCCGGCGTCAAGCACGACGAACCGCTGTTCCCGTCCGAGATCAGGTTCTTCGGGCACGCGGTCTGCTACGTCCTGGGCGAGACGCTCGAGGCGGCCCGGCTCGGCGCTGCGGCCGTGGTGGTCGAGGTCGAGCCCGAGCCGGCGCTGGTCGACGTCAAGGACGCGATCGCCGCCCGGGAGTTCCAGGGCGCCCAGCCCACCGTCGAGCGCGGAGACGTCGAGGCGGGTCTGCGGGACGCGGAGCACGTCTTCTCCGGGGTGTTCGAGTTCGCCGGCCAGGAGCACTTCTACCTGGAGACCCACTGCGCCCTGGCCCACGTCGACGAGGGCGGTCAGATCTTCGTCCAGTCCAGCACCCAGCACCCGTCGGAGACGCAGGAGATCGTCGCGCACGTGCTCGGCAAGCACAACCACGAGATCACCGTGCAGTGCCTGCGGATGGGCGGCGGCTTCGGCGGCAAGGAGATGCAGCCGCACGGCTTCGCCGCGATCGCGGCGCTCGGCAGCATCATCACCGGTCGGCCGGTCCGGTTGCGGCTGAACCGCACCCAGGACCTCACCATGTCGGGCAAGCGGCACGGCTTCCATGCCGAGTGGCGGGTCGGTTTTCACGACGACGGTCGGCTCGCGGCGCTGGAGGCCACGCTGACCGCCGACGGCGGCTGGAGTCTCGACCTGTCCGAGCCGGTGCTCGCCCGCGCGCTCTGCCACATCGACAACGCGTACTGGATTCCGAACATCCGGGTGAACGGGCGGATCGCGAAGACCAACAAGACATCCCAGACGGCCTTCCGCGGCTTCGGCGGTCCGCAGGGGATGATCGTGATCGAAGACATCCTCGGCCGGTGCGCGCCGCTGCTCGGGATCGCGCCGGAGGAGCTGCGCAGGCGCAACTTCTACGCCGAAGGCCAGTCCACGCCGTACGGCCAGCCGGTCCGGCACGCCGATCGACTGCGCGCGGTCTGGGATGCGGTGACCGAGACCGGCGACCTCGATCGGCGACGGGCGGAGATCGCCGCGTTCAACGCCGAGCATCCCCACGTCAAGCGGGCGATCGGGATGACACCGGTCAAGTTCGGGATCTCGTTCAACCTGACGGCGTTCAACCAGGCGGGTGCGCTCGTCCACGTCTACAAGGACGGCTCGGTGCTGATCAACCACGGCGGCACCGAGATGGGGCAAGGCCTGCACACCAAGATGCTGCAGGTCGCCGCGACCACGCTCGGTGTCCCGCTGTCCCTGGTCAGACTGGCCCCGACCCGCACCGACAAGGTGCCGAACACGTCCGCCACGGCGGCCTCGTCCGGCGCCGATCTGAACGGTGGCGCGGTGAAGAACGCCTGCGAGCAGATCCGGGAACGGCTCGAGCGGGTGGCCGGTCAAGCGCTCGGTGTCTCGGCGGCCGACGTCCGCTTCGTCGACGGCACGGCGCACGCGCTCGGCCAGGAGGCCGGCGTCTTGTGGGAGGAGGTCGTCCGGACGGCGTACTTCCAACGGGTGCAGCTGTCCGCGGCCGGCTACTACCGGACCGAGGGCCTGCACTGGAACTCCACGACGATGACGGGCACCCCGTTCAAGTACTTCGCGTACGGCTGCGCGGCCACCGAGGTCGAAGTGGATGGCTACACCGGCGCCTACCGCACCCGGCGGGTGGACATCGTGCACGACGTCGGCGACAGCCTGTCCCCACTGATCGACATCGGTCAGATCGAGGGCGGCTTCGTCCAGGGCGCTGGCTGGCTCACCCTCGAGGACCTGCGATGGGACTCCAGCGATGGTCCGAACCGCGGTCGACTGGCGACCCAGGCGGCGAGCACGTACAAGCTGCCCAGCTTCTCCGAGCTGCCGGAGGAGTTCAACGTCACGCTGCTGGAGCGGGCGCACGAAGACGGTGCGGTGTACGGCTCCAAGGCGGTGGGCGAGCCGCCGTTGATGTTGGCCTTCTCGGTCCGCGAGGCACTCCGCGAGGCCGCCGCAGCCTTCGGTCCCGACGGCACCAGCGTCGACCTCGCCTCGCCCGCCACGCCCGAGGCCGTGTGGTGGGCTCTGAGCGAGGCGGCGCAAGGTCATCAGCGCGGCTCGGCGAATGGTCGGGAGCACGGTCATGTCAGCGACGGCACGGACGGCGCCCACCCCGAACCGTCCGACCCGGGTGCGCCAGAGCGTCATCCCGAGTCCGAGGTCAGGCAGCACACCTCGCACGGCGTCCCGACCCTCGCCAAGACGTGACGGCCGGATCATGACAAATGAGGCCCGATCACGACGAACGGGGCCAGATCATGACGAGTGGTGACTGGATCTCCGCGCTCGAACGCCTTCGGTCGCGGCGGGAGGCGGGAGTGCTGGTGACGCTCGCGACCGTGCGCGGCCACTCGCCGCGCGCCGCCGGAGCCAAGATGGTGGTGGCGGTCGACCAGGCTTGGGGCTCGATCGGTGGCGGCAACCTCGAAGCGGTGGCCGTCGAACGCGCCCGCGCACTGCTCGCCCAGCACGCGATCGAGCCGACGACGTTCACCACGAACCTTTCGGACAAGGCACCGGTCGAGCACGGTGTGCAGTGCTGCGGCGGTGAGGTGAGCGTGTTGCTCGACCCGCTGCCGGTGCTGCCCGCGGTGGCGATCTTCGGCGTCGGGCACGTCGGCCTGGAGCTGGCCAGGATCTTGGCCCGGCACGAGCTCGACCTGCACCTGATCGACTCCAGGCCCGAGCAGCTCCGCGACGACACGCTGGCTCCGCTGGCCGACGCCATCGCCCGGATCCACTCCCACCACGTGCCGGTGCTGCCCGAGCTGGTGCTCGCGGAGCTCCCGGCCGGCAGCCACGTACTCGTGATGACCCATGACCATGCCGAGGACGCGGCATTGATCGACGCGGCGCTGCGCTCCGATCAGCTGGCCTCGATCGGCCTGATCGGTTCCTCGGCGAAGTGGACCCGATTCCGCAAGAAGCTGCTGGACGACGGCCACTCGCCGACCGCGCTGGCGCGGGTCACCACACCGATCGGCCTGCCCCAGCTGACCGGCAAGGACCCGGCCACCATCGCCGTCGGGATCGCGGCCGCGTTGCTGCTGAGCTTCGAGCGGGAGGCGGCCGCGGCCCGGACCGAGAGCTCCGGCCCGCTCGCCGAGCCGGCGCAGGAGCGCTCGACCGAGCAGGCGGAGGAGCGCTCGAGCGAACCGGCGGAGGAGCGCTCGAGCGAACCGGCGGAGGAGCGACGGTGACGATCTTCCACGGGACCTTCCTCGACGTTTCGGAGAGTCCGTTCACCGGCGGCCGGCTCCGGACGACCTCCGCGCTGCTGGTCCGCGACGGTCTGGTGGCCGAGCGAGGTGAGCTCGCCGATCTGCGCGAGACCCATCCGGACGAGCGGCTGGTCGAGCTGTCCGAGGGTCTGGTGCTGCCGGGCTTCGTCGACACCCACGTGCACTTCCCGCAGGTGCGGATGATCGGTGCCCTGGGCATGCCGCTGCTCGACTGGCTCGAGCACAGCGCACTGCCTGAAGAGGCCAGGCTGGCCGACGTCGACTACGCCGGCGGTGTGGCGCGCGACTTCGTGTCCGGGCTGGTCAGAGCCGGTACGACGACCGCCCTGGTCTTCGGCGCCCATTTCGCCGCCGCCGTCGACGTCTTGTTCGAGGAGGCCTCGAGTCGTGGCCTGCGGATCACAGCCGGCCTGGTGGTCAGCGACCGGCTGCTCCGCGACGACCTGCTCACCACCCCTGAGCGGGCCTACTCCGAAGGCAAGGCCCTGGCGGAGAAGTGGCACGGATCGGGCCGGTTGCGCTATGCCGTCACGCCGCGATTCTCGCTGTCCTGCTCCGACGCCCTGCTGGCATCCTGCGGCGCGCTGCACGCCGACGTCGAGGGCTCGTGGTTCACCTCCCACATCAACGAGAACCGCGCCGAGATCGCGGCGGTGATCGAGCTGTTCCCCGACAGCGTCGACTACCTGGCGACGTACGCTCGGCATCGGCTGGTCGGTGAGCGCAGCGTGTTCGCCCACAACCTCCATGCCTCACCCGCCGAGCTGGCCGCGCTGGCTTCGTCCCGGGCCAGCGTCGCGCACTGCCCGACCAGCAACTCCGCCCTCGGCAGCGGTCTGTTCCCGCTGCGCGAGCACGTCGCGAGCGGGGTCCGGGTGGCGCTCGGCTCCGACGTCGGTGCCGGCACCGGGCTGTCGATGCTGAAGGAGGGCCTGCAGGCGTACTTCATGCAGCAGCTGCTCGGCGACGCCGGGCTCCCGCTGACCTCGGCACATCTGCTCTACCTGGCGACCGCGGCGGGCGCGGCCGCGCTCGGCCTGACCGGTCAGGTGGGCGAGTTCTCGGTCGGTTGCCAGTTCGATGCGGTGTGGCTTCGACCGGCCGCCGACTCGGCACTGGACTGTGGCCTGCGCAACGTCGACTCCGTCGACGAGGCGCTCGCCAAGGCGTTCGCGCTCGGCACCGATGCCGACGTTGCGCAGGTCTGGGTGGGGGGCGACCCCATCGGGGGATGATCTCTCTCAGGGGCTCTCTCAGGGGATGATCACGTTGTTCCCTCGGCCACCGTCGAGGACGTCGGTGCCGCCGCGGCCTTCCAGCCGGTCGTCGTCGTCACCGCCGAGCAGCGTGTCGTTCCCCGGCGTACCGACCAGGACGTCGTCACCGGAGGCGCCCGACTCTGTGAGGAACACGGCGCCGGCGGCCAACCGGCCCGCGTCGATCACGTCGCCACCCGCCAGCCCGAGGACCGTCAGGCCCTCGGCACCGTTGATCAGGACGGCGGTATGCAGTCCGCCGACGGTCACCGTGCCGGCCGCCGACGGGCCGGCTACCCGGATCCGATCGGCCGTCGCGGTCCCGGCCACCGCGACCGAGTCGAATCCCTCGTCCGTGCCGTTCGCCGGGGCATGACTGATCTGGAGCTGGTCGGTGTCGGTGCCCGACAGATCGCCGACCCGGAGGTCGTCCTGTCCGCTCGACAGGTTCGTCTTCACCAGCTCGAACCCGCCGATGCTCATCACCACTCCTCCGACGTTGCGGGCCAGCCGCAGGCGATGTCCGTCCGGGTCGATGGTGACGAGCTCACTTGCCGCGGAACCGTTGAACAGCATCGTGTCCCTGCCGCCGTCGCCCTCCACGAAGTCGTTGCCGTCACCGGGATTCCAGGTGAACTGGTCGGAGTCGTCGCCGAGCAGCGCCACGTCGGTTCCGGCTCCGCCGATCGCCTTGTCATTGCCGGCTCCGCCGAACAGGATGTCGTCGCCCCGACCTCCGTCGAGCGAGTCGACCCCGTCACCACCGAACAGCTCGTCGTTTCCGGAGCCGCCGCCGAGCTGATCGTTGCCGAGCCCGCCGATGAGATGCGCGGCGGGAAGGATGCCGTTGCGCTCGTCCAGCCGAAGGGTGTCGTCGCCGGCACCGCCGTCCATCACGATGAGGTTGACGTCGGCTACCGCGACGGCGCCGCCGAGCACCTCCGTGCCGTTCAGCGCGATCACCCCGGCCGGCGTTGCGCCGACAACGAAACCATTGCGGCCGGTGTCGCCCTGGATCGACAGCACGCCGCCGGTGAAGGTGATGGCCGGGGCCGTGCCGGCCGCGTCGGCCGGGGCAGCGAACGCCGTGCCGGCGTACGCCAGGCCGAGGGCGGCGCTCGAGGCGAGGATCGCCCGGCGGACTCGCGCCGTCCGGCCGGCCCGCGTCTGGTCGGCGCTCATTCCGGTCATGCCCCTTCCTGTACCTGGTGGATCTCGTCCGCGACGAGACCGTGGGCCTCGCGGTGGACCGCGGCGGCCGCGTCGGCATCGGGAGCATCGACGAGACAGAAGATCTTGCCGGCGTCCTCGTCGACCCAGTAGCGCAGGTAGTGCACGTCGCGTCCGACCTGGTGCTGCAGATCCGCGGCGTGAGCATGCGCGACATCGTTCAGGGCAACCGGGTTACCGAGGTTGTGGACGTCCATGAACAAGGGCATGGAAGGGGCTCCTTCTGGAGAGATCGAGTGGCTGACCTCTTCAGGAAACGCCGATTCCGAGCCCGCGACATCGTGACTTCTACCCAGGTTGGGAGGTGCTCTCCAGGATCGGACCGGCGACCGCTGCGGCCTTTGACCGCGACGGCACGCCGAACTTGCGCAGCACGGCGGACACGTGATGGCCGACCGTACGTTCCGACAGCGTCAGGCGCGACGCGATCTCCGCGTCGGAGAGACCCTCCACGATCAGTCGGAGGACATCGACCTCGCGCCCGGTCAGGCCGGCCGGATTGTCCCGGGACGTCCGGCGCGGGCCGCGGGGGACCGGCAGACCTCGGGCGGCCAGCTCCCGACGTACGGCCTGGGCAGTGGCCGGCGCACCCAGCCGCAGCAGGCCGGCGACAGCCTCCGAGGCATCGGCCGGCTCGCCCCCCGCCAAGGCGAGCGCGGCCCAGTGCGGCCGTCCGATCGCCGTCCAGGCGGCCGCAGCCTCCCGCGCGCGGCCCAGCCTCATCAGCGCGAACGGCGCCGGCTCCCCGGCCGCCTGCGCGAAGCGCAGCGCCGCACCTTCGTGTCCTGGCTCCTCAGCCGCGCCACCGAGCCTGCGCCACCAGGCGAGCTCGGCGAGGATCCACGGCTCCCAGGAGCGGTACGCCGTCCAGACGTCGTCGGTGAGGCCGCCGATCTCGCCGGTCCGGCCGGCGGTCCAGGCGGCCTCGGCCAGCAACAGCGCGACGGGCAGCAGCCGCTGCGGCTCGGCTGTCGCCTCGGCCAGGCTGCCGAGCTCCGCCAGCTGAGTGGCGGCCGCGGGGTCGCCGGTGCGAACCGAGAGGGTCGCCGTGGTCAACAGCGCCGAGACCCGACTCACCGCCGAGCTGTGCGGATGCCTCAGCGTGTCGGCCGCGAGGCGCGCCGCCTCGTCGACCCGGCCACGCTCGAGCAGCGCCTGGGAGAGCCTGGCCTGAAGGTACAACGAGCCGGAGAGGAGGTCGCGTTCGTTGCAGTAGGCGATCCCGGTCCGCAGCGTCTGCTCCGCGTCGAGCAGGTTGCGCTTGCTCAGCTGCACCGTGCCGAGGTTGATCCAGACCCGGACGGCGTGTTCCTCCAGACCTTCGGCCACTGAGATGTCCAGGGACCGGGCGAGGCTGGCTCGTCCTTCGACCAGATCGCCGCGCAGGAGCAGTGCCGTGCCCACGTTGTTCAGGGCGTGCGCCTCGACCTCGCGGTCGCCGACGGCCAGCGCGTCGTCGAGAGCCAACCTGCCCCAGACGAGCGCGTCCTCGGTGTCACCACCGAGCATCTGGAGCTGGGACAGGTTGCTGTAGGCCATCGCCAGGTCACCGCCTGGCCCGAGGGGCTCCAACGCATCGACGGCCGCCGCGGCGAAACGGTGCGCCTCGTCGTGGCGGCCGAGATACCAGAAGAACCGGGAGAGCCAGCGCTCGTCGACACCGACCCCGCGACGGTTGCCCGCAGCCTCGTGCAGCGCGACGGCGAGCTGCCTCGCCTCGACCGCCTCGGCCAGATCGGAGATGAGATAGCACTCGTAGGAGTAACTGTCCAAGATCTTCGCGCGCTCGGGGGCGGCCAGCGCGTCGCCGTACTGCAGGGCTGTCCTCAGGTGCTGGGCCGCTTCCCGATGGGCACCGAGGCGGGCGGCGACGGCGGCCGCTCGGGGAGCGTGGACGACAACCGCTGCGGCGTCCCCACACGCGAGCGCGTGGTGAGCGAGCCGACGATGGTCGCGGCTGCCGGACGCGATCAGGCTGGCCAGTACCCGCCGATGCATGGCGGCCCGTGCGGCCGGTGGCAAGCCGTCGACGATCGCCTGTCGGGCCAGGTCGTGCCGGAACGCGACCGAGTCGCCGCGATCCAGCAGGACCCCACCGGCTACGCACTCGTCGAGCGCGACCGGGTCTTCGTCGGCACTCGCCAGCAGGAGTCCGATCTCGGCACTGGCGCCCACGACGGCGGCCGCGTCGAGCACCCTGTGCGCCGCGGGTGAGAGTCGGGTGGCCCGCGCGACCACCGCATCGCGGACCGTCGTCGGCACGGTCTCGGTGCCGGCCGCCAGCACCTCGGTCACGAAGAACGGGTTGCCGTCGGTGCGGCGATGCAGGGCTGCGACGTCGATCTCGCGACCGGCGCCACGGGCCAACTCGGCGACGGCGGCTTCGGTCAGCAAGGGCAGCTGCATCCGGAGCACACCGGCCGCGGTCGCCAGGTCACCCATCACTCCGGCCAGCGGGTGCGCCGCCGTGACCTCGTCGTCGCGGAAGGTCACCAGCGTCAACAGTGGCACGTCACCGACGCGTCGACCGAGGTGGCGAATGAGATCCAGGGTCCCCTGATCGGCCCAGTGCACGTCCTCGAGCAGCAGTATGGTCGGCACCCGGCCCAGTGCGGTGCGGACGCGGGCGAACAGCGAGACGTGCCGCACCTCGACGGCATCGAGCTCGGCGGCCAGGCCGAGCTGGTCGGCGACATCCACCAGCGGCCCGAGTGCCCGGGGAGTCGCTCCTCCGTCGCAGACCCCGACCAGGAACCGTGCCCGAGCGGCATAGCGGTGCGCGAACTCGAATGCGACCGAGGTCTTGCCCGCGCCGGCCTCGCCGCCGAGGAAGACCAGTCGCCCGCGGCCGCTCAGCGCGCCTCGCCATAGCAGGCTGAGCGTGTCGAGCTCGGCGTCTCGCTCCAGCAGCCGATCTGCCCGATCGTCGTCGATGGTGGTCCCCCCTGTGTGGTTCCCCACTCCGTCCTCCCCCTAGAGACTGCACCCTTTCCTTTGAGACGCGAAAGAGGGTGAGAGCTCGAACGGTGTCGACGTTCTCTGGCGCTGAAGGGTTCAACGGCTTGTGGAGAGCGCGCCTGATTTCGGCACGCCAGTCCTCGAGATCGGCGTCGATCTGGGGTGCTCAGCACCACTGAAGTGCCGAAATCAGGTTGGCCGAGGTGTCACCAGCCGGACAACGACGCTCATCCGGTCTCCGGCGGGCAGGTGAACTGCAATCCCCAGCCGGCGTCGCTCCAGGTGGCGACGGTCGTGCCGTTCTGGTCCAGCTCGTACCTGGTCAACGAACCCTTCTGAACCGTCCGCAGGACGTAGTCCGATGCCGCCGCCTGATCGATCCACCGGTTCCGCCCGACGTCGAACACCGCCTTGGCCTCGTCGCAGACCCGGTCCTGGCGCGCGAAGCCGTTGATCACCACGGTGGCAACCACCAGTACCCCGGCGACGCCGACGTACAGCACGCGGACTCCGCCGACCGGCAGGTCGCCGAGCCGGGTCGATCCTTGATAGTCCCCGTCGGAGTCGCGACGGATGATCGAGAAATTCTTGAACCACTCGGGCTTGATCGCCACCAGCAGGCAGTAACCGGCCAGCAGCAGGCCGACGATCAGCACGATCGTCTCGAGTCTCATCGCGGGGTGCCCCTCTCCGTTGTGGAGGACAACTCTGCCCTTCGACAGGCTCAGGGCGCATAACTCGATCGAACCGCGAGCGCAACCCGGTCTAGTCTTGCCCACGGCGTACGCGTGTCGCGGCCGTCACCCACGGATCGGGAGGAGCCCACGGCGTGTCCCAGCAGTCGATCACCATCGCCACCGCCGACGTACGCGAGGAGCGGGAGATCGAGGAGACCACCACCGGGCTCGACCTGTTCGGCGAGGATCGCACGGTCGTCGCGATGAGGGTCAACGGCCAGACGCGCGATCTGCACCTCCCGGTGAGCGCCGGCGACGAGATCGAGCCGGTCTCGATCGGCTCCGACGAGGGCCTGGCGATCCTGCGGCACTCGGCCGCCCATGTGGCCGCCCAGGCCGTGCAGAACCTGCACGCCGATGCCAAGCTCGGCATCGGTCCGCCGATCGTCGACGGCTTCTACTACGACTTCGACGTGGCCGAGCCGTTCACGCCGGCCGACCTTGCGGCCATCGAGAAGCAGATGCTGCGGATCGTCAAGGAACGTCAACGGTTCCGTCGCCGGCCTGTCTCCGACGACGACGCGCGAGAGGAGCTGAGCGCGGAGCCGTACAAGCTCGAGCTGATCGCCGACAAGGGCAGCGCGACGGATGAGGACGGTGCCAGCGCCGAGGTGGGTGCCGGCCAGCTGACGATCTACGACAACCTTCGTCGGGACGACAGCGTTGCCTGGAAGGACCTGTGCCGCGGGCCGCACGTCCCGCACACCGGCTACATCCCGGCGTTCGCGCTGACCCGGGTGTCGTCCGCCTACTGGCGCGGTGACCAGGCCAATCAGCAGCTGCAGCGCGTGTACGGCACGGCCTGGCCGAGCCGGGACGAGCTGAAGGCGTACCAGGTCCGGCTGGAGGAAGCCGCCAAACGCGACCACCGCAAGCTGGGCCGCGAGCTGGACCTGTTCTCCTTCCCGGACGAGATCGGATCCGGGCTGGCGGTCTTCCATCCGAAGGGCGGGATCCTGCGCAAGGTGATGGAGGACTACTCCCGGCAGCGTCACGTCGACGCCGGATATGAGTTCGTCTACACACCGCACATCACCAAGGCCGACCTGTTCGAGGTCTCCGGGCACCTCGGCTTCTATGCCGACGGCATGTTCCCGCCGATGCACGTCGACGAGGAGCGCCATCCCGACGGCACGCTCAAGCGGCAGGGCGTCGACTACTACATCAAGCCGATGAACTGCCCGATGCACTGCCTGATCTTCCGGTCGCGCGGTCGCTCGTACCGGGAGCTGCCGCTGCGGTTGTTCGAGTTCGGCGGGGTGTATCGCTACGAGAAGTCCGGCGTGGTGCACGGCCTGACCCGGGTTCGGGGGATGACGCAGGACGACGCGCACATCTACTGCACCGAAGACCAGATGCAGGACGAGCTGAAGTCCCTGCTGCAGTTCGTCCTGGACCTGCTGAAGGACTACGGGCTGGACGACTTCTACCTCGAGCTGTCGACCCGGGACCCGGACAAGTCGATCGGCTCCGACGAGGACTGGGAGAAGGCGACCGACGCCCTGCGCGAGGCCGCCGCCGACTCGGGCCTCGACCTGGTGCTCGATCCAGGTGGTGCGGCGTTCTACGCGCCGAAGATCTCGGTCCAGGCGCGCGACGCGATCGGCCGCACCTGGCAGATGTCGACCATCCAGGTGGACCTGATGCTGCCGGACCGGTTCGAGCTGGAGTACGCCGGGCCGGAGGGCACCCGTCCTCGCCCGGTGATGATCCACCGCGCCCTGTTCGGGTCGGTGGAGAGGTTCGTCGGCGTGCTGACCGAGCACTACGCCGGCGCGTTCCCGCCCTGGCTGTCGCCCGTGCAGGTGATCGGGGTGCCGGTCGCCGCTGAGTTCAACGACTACCTGACCGACGTCGCAGCGAAGCTCCGCGCCGCGGGCGTCCGGGTGGAGGTCGACGACAGCGACGACCGGATGCAGAAGAAGATCCGGACGGCCAGCAAGAGCAAGGTGCCGTGGATCCTGATCGCCGGCGGCGACGACGTGGCGGCCGGTGCGGTCAGCTTCCGGTTCCGCGACGGCAGCACCCGAAATGCTGTGCCGGTGGACGAGGCGATCGCGGAGATCACGGCGGCCATCGATGCGCGGGTCCAGGTGAGCAGCGCGCCTGGGGTGTGACGTCTCCTTGTCGCGGAGAAAAATAGAAGGCTGAGGCGCACCACAGACGCCTGAGCCTTCTAAATTCTCGCGCCGGTCATCACTGACGGTAAGTTCTTCTCCGGTGGACGAGAACAGTGAGCTCCAGGAGCCGTCGGCGTACGCAGGTGACCCCGACGGCTTCCAGCGTTTGTGGACACCGCACCGGATGGTCTACATCCACGGCGAGAACAAGCCGGAGTCGACCGGCGCCGTCGACTGTCCGTTCTGCCGGATCCAGGGCGGCAGCGACGAGGCCGGGCTGATCGTGCACCGTGCCGAGCTGGCGTTCGTGGTGCTCAATCTCTATCCGTACTCGCCCGGCCATCTCTTGATCTGCCCGAATCGGCACGTCGCCGACTACACCGAGCTGAACGGCGACGAGCTCGCCGCCGTGGGGGAGCTGACCGCGCGGGCGATGACGGTGATCCGGTACGCGAGCGCACCGCACGGCTTCAACCTCGGCATCAACCAGGGCAACGTCGCCGGCGCCGGGATCGCCGCCCACCTGCACCAGCACGTCGTGCCCCGCTGGAGCGGGGACGCGAACTTCCTTCCGGTGATCGGGCAGACCAAGGCGCTCCCGCAGCTGCTGGGGCAGACCTGGGAGGTCGTCCGGCGGGCCTGGCAGGAAGCGCCCCCCGCACGATCGACGAGCGCGACGTCAACGACGAGCGCGACGTCAGCGACGAGCGCGACGTCATCGACGAGGCGGGCCTGAATGCTCGAACGATTTCGTACGGGCTGGGCTGCGGTCATGGCGCCGCCCGCCAACCTGCTCAACAGGTGGGGAGTGTCACCGGACGCGGTGACGATCGCCGGCACGCTCGGTGTGCTCATCGGTGCGCTGGTCTGTTTCCCGCAGGGGTGGCTCTGGCAGGGCGCCGTCTGGGTGACCCTGTTCGTGTTCGCGGACGGGATCGACGGCCAGATGGCCAAGTCGAGCGGCAAGGCCAGCAACTGGGGCGCGTTCTTGGACTCCAGCCTCGACCGGCTCGGGGATGCCGCGGTGTTCGGCGGCATCCTGCTCTACTTCACCGGCCCCGCGGACTCGCTGCTGTGGGCGTCGTTCGCCCTGGCAGCGCTGGCCTTCGGCCAGGTCACCTCCTACGTCAAGGCCCGCGCGGAGAGCCTCGGCTTCACCTGTTCAGGTGGTCTGGCGGCCCGGGCCGACCGGCTGGTGCTGATCCTGCTCGGTGTGTTCCTCGCCGGTCTCGGCGTGCCGTACGTCCTCGAGACGGTGCTCGTCGTGCTGTCGATCTTCGGCGGCATCACAGTGACCCAGCGGATCCTGCAGGTTCGTCGACAGGCCCGGAGTGCCCAGGCGACGGTTGCCTGACGCGGACGGCTGGCGGGCGTTCGCGATCCGTCAGCTCTATCGGGTCGGCTGGCGGGTCGGCTCGTTGGTCCCACGCGGTCTGGTCGACGTGCTGATCACTCGCGTTGCTCGGCGGACGCTTCGGCAAGACGGCTGGCACGTCCGCAACCTGCGACACAACCTCAGCGTGATCGGCGGCGCGCCCGCCGGAGACGACCTGATGACGGCCGCTCTGGCCAGCCACTTCCGCAACGTGTATGAGCAGCTGGCGCTGCCGGGCGCCGCGGATCGACTCGTCGCCGGGGTGAGCACGACGGGCGAGGCGGAGCTGCGAGCGGCGCACGCAGCTCGCGGCGCAGTGGTGGCGCTGCCACACAGCGGGAACTGGGATCTCGCCGGCGCCTGGGCCTGCCGGACGGGATTCCCGGTGACGACGGTCGCGGAGCGGCTGGGGGATGCCGAGTTCGCCGCCTTCACCGAGTTTCGGACCCGGTTGGGCATGGAGGTCTTGGCGCACGGCGATCGGGACGCAGTCGGGAACCTGATCGAGGCCGTCCGGCGGCGGCGGGTGATCTGCCTACTGGCGGACCGGGACCTGGCGAAGGACGGTGTCCCGGTGAGCTTCGCCGGTCAGCCAGTGACGATGCCGATCGGACCGGCGCTCGTCGCGCAACGGACCGGGGCGGCACTGTTCCCGACGGTGAGCCAGTTCACCGCAGATGCCATGGTGCTCCGGATCGGTCCCGAGGTGGAAGTCGGCCCCGGTCCCGACGGTTTGGTCGCGGCGACCCAGCGGATCGCCGACGTCTTCGCCGAGCGGATCGCCGAGCGGCCGGAGGACTGGCACCTGCTGCAGCCGTTTTTCCCGGAGCCGGCCGGAGCGGTGGCCTGATGCGAATCGGACTTGTCTGTCCGTACAGCTTCGACGCGCCCGGAGGCGTACAGAATCACGTGCTCGGACTGGCCCGGCACCTGGCCGCGGCCGGCCACCAGCCGCACATCCTGGCACCGGGAATGTGCCCTGAGCCTGTCGAAGGGCATGGCACCGTCGCCGAACCGGGGGAGTTCGCCCCGGTCGAGTTCACCTCAGCCGGACAGGCGATCGCGGTGCCGTACAACGGCTCGATCGCCCGGGTGAACTTCGGACCGCTGAGCGCCGCCCGGGTCCGGCGCTGGCTGCGGGCCGGCGACTTCGACCTGGTTCACATCCACGAGCCGATCACTCCGAGCATCGCGATGCTCGCGCTATGGGCGGCCGCCGTACCGGTGGTGGCGACGTTCCACACCGCAACTCCGCGGTCACGCACGATGCAGCTGGCCGGCGGAGCGTTGCGGTCCTCGATCGAGAAGATCGACGCCGGCATCGCCGTCTCGGAATCCGCGCGCCGCGTCGTCGTGCAGCACCTCGGCCGTGACGCGGTGGTGATCCCGAACGGCTTCGACTTCGCCACCTTCGCTCCCGCCGCCACCCCCCTCGCACCCGCTGCCCCACCTCCATCCCCCGAAAACTGGTCACAAACAACAACGACACGCCGGGAGAAGTTGTTGTTAGCGCCCACTTTCCGGGGAGCTGGGGCACCGCGGGAAACTGGGGCACCGGGGGAGGCTGGGGGTCCGCGGCAGGCTGGGGCACCGAGGGTCACGTTTCTGGGGCGGGTCGACGAGCCACGCAAGGGCTTGGACGTCCTGCTTGCCGCGCTGCCCGCGATCCGGGCCGGCCTCGGCGAGGTCGACGTCGTCGTCGCCGGGCAGGGGAGCATCCCGGTGCCGGCCGGCGTACGTCTGCTGGGCGCGATCTCCGACGCCGACAAGGCCGAGCTGTTGCGCGACACAGACGTATTCGTCGCGCCGCACCGGGAGCGGGAGAGCTTCGGCATCGTGCTGCTGGAGGCGATGGCATCGGGGGCACCGGTGGTGGCCTCGGCACTCCCGGCGTTCGCCGACCTGCTCCGCCCCGACGGCGCACTACCGATCGGCGGTAACGCCGGCCCGCTGGGCGAGCTCGTGCCGATCGGCGACGCCGCCGCGCTCGCGCAGGCGGTCGTGGGGACCGTACGTCGGCCGCAGGTCGATCGGACGGGCCGCGCCCGGGAGCGCGCGCGGCGCTACGACTGGAGCGAGGTCGCGCCGGCGATCACCGCGGTCTACCGCGCGACCCTCGCCGCGGCAGCGCCGACCCGGCGGGCGTCTGCGACAGCGCCGACCAGACAGGCGTCTCCGGCGGCGCGGACCCGACGGATGTCGGCGACATGACGCCGCTCGAGCTGGTCGGACTGGTCGTCATCGCCTTGCTGGCGACCGGTTGGCGGCTGTCGTGGCTCGCCACTCGGCTGGACCGGGCACACACCCGGGTCGAGCGCCGCTGGGCTGCACTCGATGCCGCACTGGTGCGGCGCGCCCAGGCCGCGCTCGAGGCGGCCCGGGTGGCAGACATCGACCCTGCCAGCAGCCTGCTGATCTGTGATGCCGCGGCCGCCGCACTGGTCGCCGATCTGGATCCGGAGGCGAGGGAGCAGACCGAGAGCAACCTCAGTCGGGTGCTGGCCCTGGTCCCGCTCGATGGCGTGACGACGTACTCCGAGCGGGTCGAGCTGGCCCACCGGCTGCACAACGACGCCGTCGCGACGGCCCGGGCCCTGCGCCGCCGGCGCAGCGTCACGCTGTTCCGGCTCGCCGGACACGCTGCCGAACCGCGCGCGTTCGAGATGGCGGTCAGCGGAGAACTAACCTGGCCGCGTGGGTTCGTCGGCTGATCGGGCGGCGGTGACGCGCCGGCCCCCCGGCATCGACACCGACCGCGTGCTCACCGTGCCCAACGTGCTGAGTTTTCTCCGGTTGTGCGGCGTGCCACTGCTGCTGTGGCTGATCCTCGGCCCGCAGGCCGACGTCCTCGCGGTCGTGGTGCTGGCGGTGGCCGGCGCGACGGACTGGCTGGACGGTTACATCGCCCGCCGCTGGCACCAACGCTCTCGGGTCGGGCAGCTGCTCGATCCGTTCGCCGACCGGCTCTACATCCTGGCCACCGTGTTGGGGCTCGCCCTGCGTGACTTGATCCCGTGGTGGTTGCTGGTGGTCCTGGTTGCTCGAGACGTGGTGATCGCGCTGCTGGTGCCGGTGTTGCGGACCCGTGGTTATACGACGCTGCCGGTCCACTTCCTCGGCAAGGCGGCGACGTTCTGCCTGCTGTACGCATTCCCGCTCATCCTCCTCGGCGCGGCGCCGGAGTCCTGGGCGATCGTCGCCCTGGTGCTCGGCTGGGCGTTCGCACTCTGGGGAACGGGCCTCTACTGGTACGCGGCACTGCTCTACGTGCACCAGGCGTACGAGCTCGTCCGCACCGTCCCGCGCGCGCCGACGCGACAGGGGAGCGCGAGCGATGAGTGAGACGGCACCCAGGGGCCGGGGAGGTGTGGCCACCCGACCCGATGGACCCGAGCCAACGCCCGCGCCGGACCAACAAGCGCGCCCCGACCGCAGCATGGATCTGCTCAACGACATCATCCGGCAGCCGGTGGACCCCGACTATGCCGTGGTGGCGGCCCGCGGTGGCGCTCGTCGGCCGCGCGGCCGCTGGGACCTGGCTCTGGTCGCGGTGATCATCGGCGCGCTCTTCACGGTCGCTGCCGTCGAGACCACCCGGAGCGCGCCGGCACTGGAGACCGAGCGGACGGAGCTGATCACCCGGATCCAGCAGGCCGAGGCGCAGCAGGACGCGCAGCGCGCCCAGATCGCGACGCTGGACACCGAGATCGCCCAGCTCCGGACGACGGCTCTGGGCGACGACGCGCAGGCGAAGGAGCTCACCGCCGAGCTGGCCGCGCTCGAACCGGTCACCGGCGCGAGCGCAGTCAAGGGACCCGGGCTGATGATCACCGTCGACGACGCCCAGGCCGACTCGGCCGACTCCCGAGACCAGGTGCTCGACATCGATCTGCAGGTTCTCGTCAACGGCCTGTGGGAGTCCGGGGCGGAGGCGATCTCGATCAACGGGCACCGGCTGTCCAACCTCACCGCCATTCGGGGTGCGGGCGACGCGATCACCGTCGACTACCGCTCGCTGACCCGGCCGTACCAGGTCCAGGCCATCGGAGATCCCCGGACTCTGCCGGCTCGCTGGGTAGAGTCCTCCGGTGGCGCGTGGTGGAACGAGCTCGCGCAGAACCGGCGGATGAGGTATGAGGTCACCAGCGTGGACGAGATGACACTCGAAGCCGACCCCGGGATGACATTGCGTTACGCGCGGGTCCAACGATGATCCCGCTGCTGGGTCTGGTGGCGGGCATCATCGTCGGGCTGGTGCTTGCCCCGAGCGTGCCGCAGCCGTTGGAGCCCTACCTGCCGATCGCGATCGTCGCCGCGATGGACGCCATCTTCGGCGGGCTGCGGGCTTACCTGGAGGGAAACTTCAGCGACCGGGTGTTCGTGGTGTCGTTCGTGTCCAACGTGTTGATCGCGGCGCTGATCGTCTTCATCGGGGACCAGATCGGCGTCGGCTCCCAGTTGTCGACCGCCGTCGTCGTCGTGCTGGGCATCCGGATCTTCACCAACGCGGCGGCGATCAGGCGGGCGCTGTTCCATGCCTGAGCCCGTTGAGCTCCCGCCCGAGCCCGGCACGCCGCGCCGAGCGATCGTCGAAGAGCCAGCGCCCGCGACGGAGCCGACTCCGCCGCCGGACGGTCGGCGTCGGTTGCTCTCCTCCCTGGTCAGACCCGGCAAGGGTCAGCTGATCGCCGCCGCGATGCTGTTCCTGGTCGGCATGGGCGCAGTGATGCAGATCCGCGCGAACACCACGGACAGCGCGTACGCGAATGCTCGCCGCGAGGACCTGATCGTCCTGCTCGACGGTCTGGGAGAGCAGTCCCAGCGGCTGGAGAGCGAGATCTCCGACATGGAGCAGACCAAGAGTGAGCTCGCCTCAGGCGCCGACACGCAACGGGTGGCCCGCGAAGAGGCCCAGCAGCGCGTCGACGACCTGTCGATCCTGGCCGGGACCGCGCCCGCCATCGGGCCCGGGATCCGGATGCGGATCTCCGATCCCGGTCACAAGATGACGTACGACGTGCTGCTGGACGCGGTGGAAGAGATGCGTGATGCGGGCGCCGAGGTGATCGAGGTGAACGACTCGGTCCGGGTGGTGGCCTCGACCTGGTTCGGCCGGGACGGCGGAAGTCTCGTCGTGGACGGCAAGACGGTCGAGGCGCCGTACGTCCTGGAGGTGATCGGCGACCCGCACAGCCTCGAGGAAGCGGCTCGGTTCCGTGGTGGCATCGTCAGCGAGATCACCGGCCCGCGAATCGGTGGCCAGGTACAGATCGAGCAACTGGACCGGGTCGTGGTCGATTCCTTGCATGCCCAGACGAAGAATCAGTACGCTCAGCCAGCATCGCCGCAGCCGACCCCGCGTTGAGTGGGCGCACTCCCATCCTCGAAACCGAGCAGGAGCAACCGTGTCCGACTTCCCCGAAGACCTCAAGTACTCCGCCGAGCACGAGTGGGTGCGTGGCGGCAACTCCACGACCGTGCGGATCGGGATCACCGCGTACGCGGCCGACCAGCTCGGCGACATCGTGTTCGTCACCCTGCCGACCGTCGGCGAGGCCATCGCCAGTGGCGATGCCTGCGGCGAGCTGGAGTCGACCAAGAGCGTGTCCGATATCTTCGCGCCGGTCTCCGGCACGGTGAGCGCGGTCAACAGCGTGCTCGACGCGAACCCCGAGACGATCAACACCGATCCGTACGGCGACGGCTGGTTGTTCGAGCTCGAGCTGGACGCCGACGCCGACCTCGACGACCTGCTGGACGTCGACGCCTACGCCGAGCAGCTCGCCTGACACGCGGACTCGACCTCGACCACTGGTTCAGCTTTCCGTGGCATCCTAGACTGCCTGGTTGAACGTCTACCTCCAGCCGAGGGACCTCGATCCGCGGGGAGTCAGCGCAAGGGAACGATAGAAAGCCGGAAGTGACATGCCGTTCTGCACCAACTGTGGCCACGACAATCCCGACGGGAGCAACTTCTGTGGCCAGTGCGGCACGCCGCTGACCCCGACCACGCGGCTCGACCCGATCGGCAGCGACACCACCCGGACCATGCCGGCGGTCGGCGAGGAACGAGAGGTCGAGGGTCTCACCGCCGAGGAGGAGGCCGCGGTCAATGCGCTGCCGCGCGGCCACGCGTTGCTGATCGTCCAGCGCGGCTCCAACGCAGGTGCCCGCTACCTGCTCGACGCGGACGTGATCACGGTCGGGCGGCATCAGAACTCCGACATCTTCCTCGACGACATCTCGGTGTCGCGCAAGCACGCGACGTTCAACAAGACCGCCGACGGCACGTTGCTGAAGGACAGCGGCAGCCTCAACGGGACGTACGTGAACCGGGACCTGGTGGACGAGTGTCTGCTCCGGCACGGCGACGAGGTACAGATCGGCAAGTTCCGACTCGTGTACTTCAGCAGCCCACAGGGCATGGACTAGGCCGGATCTCCCGAATCCGATGATCCAGAGTCGGATCACGAGTCGATGACCTCGAGCTCGAACCAGCCGCGTCCTCAGCTGCGGAGCATCGGCCAGGTGCTGGCCGGGCTCAAGGCCGAGTTCCCCGACATCTCGATCTCCAAGATCCGCTTCCTCGAGGCGGAGGGCCTCATCTCGCCCGAACGGGCGCCGTCGGGCTACCGGCGCTACGACACCGCCGATGTGGAACGGCTGCGTTACGTGTTGTCGGTCCAGCGCGATCACTACCTGCCGTTGAAGGTGATCCGGGAGCATCTGGAGGCGATGGACAAGGGCCAGCCGCCACCGCCGCTCCCCGGTCAGCTGGGAGCCACCACCTCGCCGGCGGACACCAGCGGCGACGCAGCTCGGGAGGCGGCGCCCGCGGCACCGCCGCCGCCCCCGCGGCAACCCGTCCGGCTGACCCGCGACGAGCTGATCGAGGCGAGCGGTCTCACCGAGGCGGCTCTGGTGGAGCTCGAGCGTCAGCAGATCGTGTTGCCCAGGCGCGGCAGCACGCACTACGGCCGCGAGGCGCTGACGCTGGCGATCGCGGCTCGACGGCTGGCCGAGTTCGGGGTCGACGGTCGGCACCTGCGGGCGTTCAAGATGTCGGCCGATCGGGAGGTCGGTCTGGTCGAGCAGGCCATCGCCCCGTACGTCCGGCGCGCCGCCTCCGGCCGCGACGTCGCCGGCGAGGTGACCCAGCTGGTGATCAGCTTCCACGCGGCGCTGGTGCGCCTCGCGATGGAACGCTGACCGGCTCCGGCTCCGGGCTCCGACCGCCCCCTTCTTCCCGGAAAAGTGGGCGCAAACAACAACGACACGCCGACGGAACGTGTTGTTCGCGACCACTTTTCGGGGAGGTGCGGAGCGCGCACCGACCAGCTCACTGGGCAGCTGGGTCGCCGCCGGATGGCGCGCAGGTCGGGGGCCGGAGGACGTACGCGAGCGCGAAGTAGGGTGGGCGCATGCGGGAACTCGATGTGGTCGGTGTCCGTGTGGAGATGCCCTCCAACGCACCGATGGTCTTGCTCCGCGAGGTCGGCGGGACGCGATATCTGCCGATCTGGATCGGCGCCAACGAAGCCTCGGCGATCGCGAGCGCGCAGGAGGGCGTGGTCCCGCCGCGTCCGTTGACCCACGATCTGATGGTCGACACACTGCGGACCCTTGGTCACAAACTGACCGAGATCCACATCACCGAGCTCGACAGCGGGACCTTCTACGCGGTGCTGCTGGTCGATGGGATCGAAGTGAGCGCCCGGCCCTCGGACGCGATCGCGCTCGCGCTGCGGATCGGCTCCGACATCTACTGCGCCGAGGACGTGCTCGACGAGGCGGGAATCGAGATCCCCGATGCCGAGGAGGACGAGGTCGAGAAGTTCCGGGAGTTCCTCGACCAGATCAACCCCGACGACTTTCTCGAGGGGGAAGACCCGCACTGAGCCGCAGGCTCGGCTGGGGCGCGGGCGCATCGACCCCGGGAAAAGTGGGGCTTGCACTGCACCTTTCTGGCCGCTGGACTTGCAGTTTGCGCCCAGTTGCCGGTTGAGGGACCCGGCCGATCGGGGCACAGAGTCTTGAGTTGACGTTGAGACCAGACCAAGCCAGAACTCGCCTGAGCGGCGTGTCGTTGACCCCCTTCGGCGTGTCGTCGTAGCGTGCTAGAGGTAATCCCGTCTTTGGAATTACGCAGCCGGAACTCCGCTAGGAGTGCGCCGACTGCTCGGAGGGCACTGTCCGGAGGTCGTACGTGAGCAGCACAGAGGTCCCGTCAGCTCAGCCGTCGCAGGCGCCGGTGCCCGAGGACGCGCAGGACCTGCTGTTCGAAGGGGACTTCTCGCCGCTGCCCAACGACCTGGGTTTCCGCGGCCCCATCGCGTGCAGCGCGGCCGGGATCACGTACCGCCAGCTCGACTACTGGGCCCGGACCGGACTGGTCGTTCCAGAGGTGCGGGGCGCGTCGGGATCCGGCTCGCAGCGGCTCTACAGCTTCCGCGACATCCTCATCCTCAAGGTCATCAAGCGCCTGATCGACGCAGGCATCTCGCTGCAGCAGATCCGGACCGCGATCGAGCACCTTCGTGCCCGGGGCGTGGCCGACCTGTCGCAAGTCACGTTGATGAGCGACGGTGTGTCGGTCTTCGAGTGCACGTCCGACGACGAAGTGATCGATCTCCTCCGTGGTGGTCAAGGTGTCTTCGGCATCGCGCTCGGGGGTGTGTGGCGCGACATCGAAGGAACGCTGTCGGAGCTGCCGGGCGAGCGTACGGAAGAGGCCGAGCCGACCGCACCCGCCGCCACGCACAGCGACGAGCTCGCCCAGCGTCGGCGCGCCCGCGCCGCCGTCTGATTGCGGCTGCTCTACCTGGAGAAGCTCGAGGGAGGCAGCCGGGTACGCTGACACCGGCAAGTAACCGCCAGCGCGGGAGAGTCCGCCATCTCAGCCGGCCAGCCGGCATCCGATGACGGCGCCGAAGGGGCAACCTCCCCGGAACCTCTCAGGCACCCGAGACCGCGCCGGTCTGCAACTCTGGAGTCACCCGGCGACAGAGGGGGAGCGCGGCCCGCCTGGCGGGCACGTCACGCATCACCCCACAGGAGTTTGCCGATGCCCGAGGCAGCTGTCGCCCTCGATCTCCGTCCTGTCGTCCGCGTACGCGGTGAGGTCGGTCCGTTCGTCGCCCGGCACATCGGCCCGCAGGCCGACGAACGTGCCAAGATGCTGGACCATCTCGGTTTCGCCGAGCTGGACGACCTGGTCGATGCGGCAATGCCACGGTCGATTCGGATGTCAGAGCCGCTGGCGCTGCCCGCTCCCCTGAGCGAGCGAGAGACCGCACGTCGGTTGCGCGACCTGGCCGCCCGAAACCGGCCGCTGACGGCCATGATCGGGCTGGGGTACCACGGCACGATCACGCCGGCAGTGATCCGCCGCAACGTGCTGGAGGACCCTGCCTGGTACACCGCGTACACCCCGTACCAGCCTGAGATCAGTCAAGGCCGGCTCGAGGCCCTGCTCAACTTCCAGACGATGGTCGCGGACCTGACCGGTCTGCCGATCGCCGGCGCGAGTTTGCTGGACGAGGCCACCGCCGTCGCTGAGGCGATGACGCTGGCCAGGCGCAGCACCAAGACGGGAGAGGTCCTGCTGCTCGACGCCGACACCCTGCCGCAGACCGTCTCCGTCGTCCGGACACGCGCTCGCGCGCTGGGCATCGAGGTCGTGGTCGCCGACGGCCCGCTGTCGGCGGCCCTGGACGACGTCGACGCGTACGCCGTGGTCGTCCAGACGCCCGGCGGGAGCGGCAGGCTCGCCTCGACCGCAGAGCTGGCGAACGTCGCGGACAAGGCCCACGGGTCGGGGGCGCTGGTGATCGCCGCCTGCGACCTGCTGGCCCTGACCCTGGTCACCCCACCCGGTGAGTGGGGGGCCGACATCGCGGTCGGCTCCAGCCAGCGCTTCGGAGTGCCGTTGTTCTACGGCGGCCCGCACGCGGGTTTCATCTCGGTCCGCGAGGGACTCCAGCGCGGCCTGCCCGGTCGGCTGGTCGGGGTCTCCCGCGACGCCGACGGCGCGCAGGCGTACCGGCTCGCGCTGCAGACCCGGGAGCAGCACATCCGCCGCGAG
Organism: uncultured Actinomycetota bacterium; assembly: GCA_963797165.1. Lineage (GTDB taxonomy): Bacteria > Actinomycetota > Actinomycetes > Propionibacteriales > Propionibacteriaceae > Microlunatus. The sequence goes on along the minus strand of CAWCOM010000001.1, from coordinate 933,913 downwards.
AAGGCGACCTCCAACATCTGTACGGCCCAGGTGCTGCTGGCCGTCACCGCCAGCATGTACGCCGTCTACCACGGCCCGGCCGGGCTCAGATCGATCGCCGCCGGGATCCACGAGCGGGCCACCGGTCTGGCCGGCGATCTCGGAGCGGCCGGGGTCGAGGTCGTCCACGACGCGTTCTTCGACACCGTGCTGGCCCGCCTCCCCGGTCGGGCTGAGGCCGTTGTTGCTGCGGCCCGCGACGGCGGTGCGCACCTTCGGCTGGTCGATGGCGACCACGTCGGGGTGTCCGTCGGCGAGGACGCCGACGCGGAGGTGCTCGCGGCGGTTCGCTTCGCGTTCGGAGCGTCGCCGGATCCGACCGGTGACCGGCTCGGCGACCTGGCGAACAGCCAGCGGGTCAGTGCGTACCTCACTCACCCGGTCTTCACCACCCACCACAGCGAGACCGCGATGCTGCGCTATCTGCGCGCCCTGTCGGACCGTGACTTCGCCCTCGACCGCGGGATGATCCCACTCGGCTCGTGCACCATGAAGCTCAACGCGACGACCGAGATGGAGCCGATCTCGCTGCCCGGCTTCGCCGACCTGCACCCGTTCGCCCCGGCGGAGGACGCCGACGGCTACCGGGAGCTGATCGAGGTGCTGCAGAGCTGGCTGGCCGAGGTCACCGGCTACGACCGGGTCTCCATCCAACCCAATGCCGGCAGCCAGGGGGAGTTCGCCGGCCTGCTCGCGATCCGGGCCTATCACGACTCGCGTGGCGACAACCGGCGGCGGATCTGCCTCATCCCGTCCTCGGCGCACGGCACAAACGCGGCCTCCGCGGTGATGTCGGGGATGCGGGTCGTCGTGGTGAAGGCCACCGCCGACGGTTCAGTCGACCTCGACGACCTGCACGCCAAGATCGACGCGCACGCCGAGGAGCTGGCGGCGATCATGGTCACCTACCCCTCGACGCACGGAGTGTTCGAGGAGAGCATCGTCGACGTCTGCGCCGCCGTGCACGAGGCAGGCGGTCAGGTGTACGTCGACGGCGCCAACCTGAACGCCCTGCTCGGCCTGGCCCGGCCCGGAAAGTTCGGCGCCGATGTGAGCCACCTCAACCTCCACAAGACGTTCTGTATTCCGCACGGCGGCGGTGGTCCCGGGGTTGGTCCGGTGGCCGTACGGGAGCACCTCGCGGACTTCCTTCCTCGACATCCACTCGAGGTCGAGGCTTCATCCGAGGTGGGAGGGTGCGGCGAGGGCGGGCCGGTCGGCATCGGGCCGATCTCGGCGGCGCCGTACGGGTCGGCCGGCATCCTGCCGATCAGCTACGCCTACATCGCGATGATGGGCGCGGAAGGACTGACGCTGGCGACCGAGCACGCCCTGCTCGCGGCCAACTACGTCGCCAAGCGGCTCGCCGAGCACTTTCCGGTGCTGTACGCCGGCCGCGGCGGGCTGGTCGCCCATGAGTGCATCCTCGATCTCCGCCCGCTCACCAAGACGACCGGGATCACCGTCGACGACATCGCGAAGCGGCTGATCGACTACGGGTTCCACGCTCCGACGATGAGCTTCCCGGTCGCGGGCACGCTGATGGTCGAACCGACCGAGTCGGAGAACCTGGAGGAGCTGGACCGCTTCTGCGCGGCAATGATCTCGATCAAGGCTGAGATCGACCGGGTGGCGGCAGGGGAGTGGCCGCGGGACGACAACCCGCTGGTCAACGCGCCCCACACCCAGGCTCGGATGATCGCCGACGACTGGACTCACCCGTACTCGCGCCGCCTGGCGGCCTTCCCCGCGGGCCTGCATGTCGGGCCGCTCGCGGCTCAGGGCTTCGACAAGTACTGGCCGCCGGTGGCCAGGATCGACGGTGCGTACGGCGACCGCAACCTGGTCTGCTCCTGCCCGCCGGTCGAGGACCTCGCCGACTGACCGGACCGCCTCACGCTGTCGGCGAGCCGGTCTCACGCGCCTTCACGTCTCCGGCGGGACGGTCCGATCCCCGAAAAGTGGTCACCAACAACAACCTCCGTCGGCGTGTCGTTGTTGTTTGTGACCACTTTTCGGGGACGAGACCTTGGAACAGCTCGGCCAGGTCGGGGATTCAGGAGAGGCCGGTGGCGGCGGCGATCGCCTGCGCGATGTCGAAGTCGGCCGAGGTCACGCCGCCGGCGGCGTGGGACGACTGGATCAGGGTCACCTTGTTCCATCGGATGTCGATGTCGGGATGGTGGTTGGCCTGCTCGGCCTCGTGGCCCACCTGATTCACGAAGTCCAGCGCATCGGCGAAGTCGTTGAACTCGAAGGTCGCGGTGATGGCCGACGTCCCGTCGGCGGAAGTGGCGCTCCAGGCGGGCAAGCCCTCGAGGCGCCGGTTGATCTCGTCGTCACTCAGCAGATCGGCCATACCCTCAGGTAAGTCGGCCGACTCCGCCCGTGTCAAGACTGCCCGTGTCAAGACTGCCCGTGTCAAGACCGCCCGTGTCAAGACTGCCCGTGTCAAGACTGCCCGTGTCAAGACTGCCCGTGACAAGACTGCCCGTGACAAGACTGCCCGTGTCAAGACAGCCCGTGTCAGGACCGCCGGATTCGAGCGCAAGGCGTCGTACGTAGGGTGTCCGGGTGCTGCACGCCGACCTGATCGAACGCGTGCTGCCGATCCTCGGCTTTCTCGTCTGCGTGACCGTCATCGCCGAGCTCGCCGACCGGATCGGCGTCTTCGGCTACCTCGCTCACCACGCTGCGCGGCTGGCCCGCGGCTCGGTGCTGCTGCTGTGGCTGCTGGTCGTGCTGCTCGCCACGCTGGCCACCGCGGTGCTGTCGCTGGACACCACCGCAGTGCTGCTCACCCCCGTCGTGCTCGCGCTGGCCAGCCGGCTCGAACTGGACCGACGGCTGTTCGCGTTCACCACGGTCTGGCTGGCCAACACCGCGTCCCTGTTCCTCCCGGTCAGCAACCTGACGAATCTGCTCGCGCTCGATCCGTTGGAGCAGATGGGCATCCCGTCGGACGCGCTGAGCTTCTTGAGGCTGACCTGGCCGGCAGCCATCACCAGCTGGCTGGTCACCGTGGTGGTGCTCGCCCTGGTGTTCCGCCGGTCGCTTCCCGGGCGCTACGAGCTGGCCGGTCCGCCGGAGATCCGGCACCGCCGGCTGCTGGTGCTCGGGGTCGCCGTCTGCGCCGCTCTCGGGCCCGCCCTGCTCGCCGGTGTGGAGGTGTTGGTGGCGTCGGCGATCGGCGCAGCGGTGCTCTTGCTGGCCGCGCTGATCGTCGACCGATCGCTGATCGACCATCGCCTGCTGCCGTGGAAGCTGGTCCTCGGGGTCTTCGTCCTGTTCGTCGTCGTCCAGCTGGCCCTGGACGCCGGCCTGGGTCGGCTGCTCGCCGAGCTCGGCGGTGGGGGGGAGACGTGGCTGGGCCTCTTGCGGGTCGCCGGTCTGGGTGCCGCCGCCGCCAACGTGGCCAACAACCTGCCCAGCTATCTCGCGCTCGAGGTCGTAGCCGACACGCCGCGACGAATGGTCGCGCTGCTGGTCGGCGTCAACGCCGGGCCACTGATCACGCCCTGGGCCAGCCTCGCCACGCTGTTGTGGGCCGGGCGCTGTCGGGCGGCGGGTGTGAGCGTGGACTGGCGCCGGTTTGCGCTGCTCGGGCTGGCGCTGGTGCTGCCGCTCATCGGCCTCAGCATCCTGGCGCTGTGGCTGGTCGGCGGGTAGCCGGCGCGGTTGCCGGGTAGCGTCATGCTCGACGACCCCAGGAGGAGAGGTGCCGCCGTGAAGGAATGGTTGGCCAGGCTGCGCAGCAAGCCGCAGATCGCCCACATCGAGCGTATGATCGCGCGCTTCAACGAACGGCTCGGTTCGCAGTTCGCTGCGGCGCTCACGTACTTCTCCGTGCTGGCGCTGGTGCCGGTCCTGATGTTCGCGTTCTCGATCCTCGGGTTCATCCTGGTCGAGCTCCGCCCGGACCTGATTCAGCAGGTCGTGAACCAGGTCGCCGGAGCGCTCGGCGGCTTCGACGAGTCGACCAAGCAGAGTCTGGTCGGCGTGATCGAGAACGCGCTGCGCAACTACACCGCCGTCGGGATCGTCGGACTGTTCTCGGCCGCCTACTCCGGTGCCGGCTGGATCGGCAACGTCAAGAAGGCCGTACGGGCGCAGTGGAAGACCGACTTCGACGATGCCGAACCCAAGGTCAACATCGCCAAGCTGACCCTGATCAACCTCGGCACCCTGCTCGGGACTCTCGTGCTGGTCGCGATCACGTTCGCGCTCGCCTCGGTATCGACCGGGGTGATCGGATTCATCCTGGGCAAGCTCGGGCTGGCCGACGTCGGCTGGCTTGCCTGGCTGGTCCGCGTTGTCCCCGTGCTCGTGTCGATCGGAACCGGCTGGCTGCTCTTCATGTTCCTCTACACCACGCTGCCGAGCAATCGGATGCCGTGGAAGGCGGTCCGCCGCGGCGCACTGATCGGGTCGATCGGTCTGGCGATCCTGCAGTACCTGACCGGCTACTTGATCGGGGTGTTCTTGGGCAACCGGGCGGCGTCGATCTTCGGGCCCGTGATCGCCATCATGCTGTTCTTCAACCTGTTCTCGATCTTGATCTTGATGGTGGCGGCCTGGATCGCGACCTGGGACACGACGGAGGTCAAGCCGCACGACGAATTGACGAGCCGGATGCGTGAGATCACCCGCGAGGCGACGGGGTCCGAGGAGTGGACAGCCGAGCCCCAGCCGGTGGTGTCTCAGCCGGTGGCCGTCCGGTCGGTGCGGATCGGGATGGGCATGGGCTACGTCACCGGTGCCGCGACGGGTGTCGGCCTCGGCGCTGCCGTGGCGTCGATGGTCGGCTGGTGGCAGCGCCGGCGCTCGTCGTGAGCTCTGTCGAGGCGTTCGGTAACGCTGGGGGAGCCCTCGAGTGCGTTTTCCAGGGCGACCTCAGTGGCCCGGTGCCGCCTCGGTCGCGGGCTGGCCGATACCCGCGAGCATCTGCAGATACCAGTCCTGGGTGATGTCGAACGGCTTCGCACCCTTGATCCGCTCGAACTCGACGGCCCGCAGCTCGTCGCCACGCTCCTCGTCGTTGCCGATCACGCCCGGCTCGCCGCGGAGTGCGCTGTCGACCGCCAGCGTGGTCATGGTCTTGATCAGCTCGAGGTCGCGCTCGTTGGCCGGCGCCGACCGGGAGAAGTAGCCGGACTTCTGGACCATCACCTTCTGCGCGCCGAGCAGCTCGGCGAACTTGCTGGCGAACCAGGCGCCGGGGTTGATCTTGTCCAGCTTGACGTGGCCGAACGGGTCGCGGGGAACCTCGGCGCCGGATGCTTCGAGCTCGCCGACAATGGCATCCAGACCGGCACCCTCGGAGAGGAACAGGTTCACCGAGCCGATCTCGTCCATCACGGACTGCAGCCGCGCCGACTCGGCCTCGAGGTCGAAGAGGGCCTCGGGAACGTACACGCCGTGGATGTCCCAGGCTCGCCGATCCAGCCCGATCTCGGGCAGCCACTCGCGGGTGTCCAGCCACTCCCGGTACGCCTGCGCCGTCGCTGCCGTCAGCCAGCCACAGTGCCGGCCCATCACCTCGTGCACGATCAGCATCCGTGAACCGGAGTTGTGCTCGCCGATGATGTTCTCGGCGAACCGCGCACCTTGCTCGGCGGCGGTCCAGGCGCCCAGCGACTGCCGGATCGGGATGATGTCGTTGTCGATGGTCTTGGGGAGGCCGACCACGGTCAGCGCGTAGTCGTGCTTCGCCAAGAAAGCGGCCAGGTCGGCCGCCGTGGTGTTCGTGTCGTCGCCGCCGATGGTGTGCAGCACGTCGATTCCGTCGGCCTCGAGCCGGTCGGCGGCCGCCTGCAGCGGGTCGACGCCCTCCGCGACCAGGCCACGCTTGACCAGGTCGGCGGCGTTGGTGAGCTTCACTCGGGAGTTGCCGATCGGCGACCCGCCGTAAGAGTGCAGCAGCGCCGCGCCCTTGCGGATCTCCGGCGTGACGGTGATGAAGTCGCCGGACAGCAGCCCCTGGTAACCGTACTTGTAGGCGATGATCTCGACGTCGGGGGCGACCTCGGTGTAGCGCTCGATCAGACCTCCCACAGCGGAGGACAGACAGGGGGCGAAACCGCCGGCGGTGAGCAGTGCGACCTTGGTGACCATGGTTGGCATCCTAGGGCGACGCCACCGTGGTCGGAGCAAGGCCCGTCACCTGTCCGTAACGTGGCCGGCGCGGTCCGACGTCGGACCTCAGCTCGGTCGTTCTGCTCTCAGTCGTGCTGCTCTAGTCGTGTTGGGGCTCGAGGTAGTAGGCACCCGGCCCTTGCCGACTCAGCACGTCATCGGGGTTGGACAGGCTGCACCGCGCCAGCGACAGGCAGCCGCAGCCGATGCAGCTGTCGAGCCGGTCCCGCAGCCGCTCCAGCCGCTCGATCTGGGCGTCGATCCGGGGCCGCCACGACCGCGAGAGGCGAGTCCAGTCGGCCTTGGTCGGCGCCCTCCCGCCGGGCAGCGACGCCAGCGCTTCGGCGATCTCGTCGAGCGTGAGCCCGACCCGCTGAGCCGATCGGATGAAGGCCACCCGCCGCAGGGTAGACCGCTCGTAGCGCCGCTGGTTGCCCGAGGTCCGGGTGGCGCCGATCAAGCCCTGCGCCTCGTAGTAGCGCAGTGCCGAGGAGGCGACCCCCGACCGCTCCGACAGCTCGCCGATGGTCAGGAGATCGGTCTTGTGCAGCATGTCGACAGGATAGCTAGAGCTCACGCGAACTTGAAGTCTTCGTGGGAGTCGGAAAGGCCGGATAGGTCTGTGGGCCGATCCTGTTTCCGTTGCCGAGCTGCGTGTGCAACCGCGCAGCGCCACTCGGAACGAAGATCGCCAGCTCGTCGGCGAGTCCGCGGCAATAGCTGATCACCTCGGTCAGCACCCGGTCCACTGCGGGTTCGCTGCGTCCGGACGCACGTTCTCGCGCCGCGAGCAGCCAGGGCGCGGTCGCTTCCAAACGACGGTTCGCGGCAGCGACTGCCTCGCCGAGGGCGTCCGTTGCAGCCCGCAGGTCGTAGGCCGCCAGCGCGTCGTCGATCCGGGTCCGCAGCTCGGCGAGCTCCGGTCGAAGCTGCGATGCCTCCCGGCCGCGGAGGTCGGCGAGCCGCCCATCTCGGGCTTGCTCGAGGAGCCGGCACGAGCGATTCACCAGGTTCCCGATCCCGCCCGCCAGGTCCTGCCGATACCGCGCGGCGACCCGACCGGGATCATAGTCGGTGTCGCGGCGGCGGGAGACATCGCTGATCAGCCACCACCGGACGGCGTCGACGCCATGGTCGGCGATCACCTCGAATGGATCAACCGCAACGCCGCCGGTCTTCGCGATCTTGCGTCCGCCCGCCGTGAGGTACTCGTGGACGAAGATCGCGCTCGGCAGCGGGAGACCGGCAGAGAGCAGCAAAGCGATCCAGTAGACCGCGTGGAAGCGCAGGATGCCCTTGCCGATCAGATGGATCCGGCGATCCGAGCTGCGCCACCAGCGCTCGTACGCTCCGACATCGGTGCCGGTACCGAAGTGCGTCCCGAGACCGAGAGCCGAGAGATAGCCGGCGAGAGCGTCCCACCAGACGTAGATCACCTGGTCGGGGTCGCCGGGGACGCCAACACCCCAGCCGTGCGAGCGATTCCGCGGCCGGGACACGCTGATGTCGGCAAGCCCCGAGCGGACGAACGCGAGTGCCTCCGTCGCCCTTTCGGCGGGCTCGATCGTGATCGTTCCGGCGGCCAGCAGGGTCTCGATCTGGTCGGCGTACCGACTGAGCCGGAAGAACCAGTTCGACTCGACGATCTCCTCGACCTCCGTCCCGTGCTCGCGGCAGCGGAGTCCGTCGAGCTCGTCCGCTGCGTAGAACTGCTCGCAGCCGGCGCAGTACAGGCCGTGGTAGCTGCGGCGGTAGAAGTCGCCGCGCGCCGAGGCGGCTCGCCAGAGCCACTCGACGCCGGGCGCGTGCCGTGCGTCGCTCCCGGTGGAGATCTGGTCGTCCACGGCGATCCCGAGACCGGCCAACAGCCGCCGAAACGTCGCGGCATTGGCCGCGACGAAGCCGGCGACGGGCAGCCCGGCGGCTGCCGCGGCCCGGACGTTCTTGATCGCGTTGTCGTCGGTGCCGCTGAGCAGCCGAACATCGTGCCCGCGCGCCCGAGCGTGCCGCGCCACGACGTCGGCGTGCACGAACTCCAGCGCGTGGCCGAGATGCGGTGCCGCATTGACGTAGGGAAGTGAGGTGGTCAGGTAGAGCGAGCCGGTCATGATCGGCCTCCGGGTGAACGGCGCCACTCGGTGAAAGACGAACCGCCCCGCGAGTGGCGGGGCGGATGTGGTCGTACGAGCGTGCGGACGTCAGCCCCGGTCGGGGCTCACCATGCTCAGCGCGTACGTCATGACTCCAGCGTCGCGCCTGGCACCATCCCCCGCAACCCGATTTCCCCCGGTCCTGTCTCCGAAAAGTGGTCACCAACAACACCGACACGCCGGGGGAACCTGTTGTTGGTGACCAGTTTTTCGGGAGCTGGACCGCGCAAGTCAGCCGTGGGGCGGCACCCGGCTGGCGGGACCGTCGGAAAGGCGGGGGTCAGGAGGGGGCGGCCGATCGGAGCTCGGCGAGCAGGTCGCCCGCTGCTTGATCGAGGAACTCCGACTGGCCCTCGTCGCCGACCTGGACCACGGCGACGTCGGTGAAGCCGGCCTCCCAGTACGGTCGTACGGCGTCCACGATGGCCGCCAGGTCCGGGCCACACGGGATCGAGTCCGCGACGTCCTCGGGTCGGACGAACTGACTCGCCGCCTCGAATCCGGCCGGCGTCGGCAGGTCGGCGTTCACGCCCCAGCCCCCGCCGAACCAGCGAAACTGCTCGTGGGCTCGCTGAATCGCCGCGTCGCGATCGGGAGCCCAGCAGATCGGCACCTGACCGATCTTGCGCGACGGACCGCCTTTTGCCCGCTCCCAGTTCTCGATCAGCTCCGCGTCGGGCTCGACGGCGATCAAGTGGTCGGCCAGCGAGGCGAACCGCTGGATCGACCGTTCTCCCGAGACCGCGATGCCGATCTCGAGCGCCTCGGCGGGCGGGTCCCACAACCGGGCGGAGTCGACCCTGAAGTAGTCGCCCTCCCAGGTGATCAACTCACCCGTGAACAGCTCACGGATGATCGTCGTGGCCTCCTCCAGCATGTCCTGGCGCTGGGCGATCGGGGGCCACCCTTCGCCGGTGACGTGCTCGTTGAGATTCTCACCCGATCCGAGGCCGAGGATGAACCGACCTTCGCTGAGCAGGCTCAGCGTCGCGGCCTTCTGGGCCACCACGGCCGGGTGGTACCGCTGGGTCGGACAGGTCACGTACGTCGCCAGTTCGACCCGTTCGGTCGCCTGGGCGACGGCGCCCAGCACGGCCCACGCGTACGGCGCATGTCCCTGCTCGGTCAGCCAGGGTGAGTAGTGATCGCTGCTGACCTCGAAGTCGAAGCCGATCTTCTCCGCTCGCACCGCGTAGTCGACCAGAGCCCTCGGACCGCTCTGCTCGGTCATCAATGTGTAGCCGAACCGAACCATCGATCAGTCCTTCCGATCGGCCTCGTCGTCGGCCATTTCGTCGGTCGGGCCGCTCTGAGGCCCGGACTCGGCTGCCTCGCCGGGCACGGTCAACGGGTCGTCGTTCGGCTCGGACTCTACGTAGGCAACCTCTTCGTCGGCAGCCTGGGATCCCTCGCTGGTGAACTCGCTCATGTGGCACCCATACCCACTTCGACCCAGGTCACGCTCGGGCTGTCAGGATCGCTTGGTGACCGATGATGATCGCGTCCTCGATCTGTTCCCGCCCGGCAGTGACATCGACGCCGACGGAGTGCTGACGATCGGCGGCTGCCGCGCCGACGACCTGGGGGGCGAGTTCGGTACGCCCACTCTGATCGTCGCGGAGGGGGCCCTGCGGGCCCGCGCCCGGGAGTACCGCGCCGAGCTGGCAGCCCGGTGGCCGAACGGACGAGTGCTGTTCGCCTCCAAGGCGTTCCCGTGCACCGCCGTCCAGCGCGTGATGGTCGAGGAGGGCCTCGGTCTCGACGTGGCCGGCGGCGGGGAGATCCTCAGCGGCCTGCGGGCCGGAGTCGACCCGGCGCTGGTCGTGCTGCACGGCAACGCGAAGACGGACGAGGAGATCGCGATGGCGGTCGAGCACGGGGTCGGGCTGATCGTGGTCGACGGTTCCGACGACGTCGAGCGACTCGAGGAGATCGTGCCGCGCGGTCGCACCCAGGACGTGTTGATCCGAGTCATCCCGGGCGTCACCGCCGACACCCACGAGCACGTGCTCACCGGCCATGAGGGATCGAAGTTCGGCGTCTCCCCAGCCCAGGCTCGTGACCTGATCCGGCGAATCGGTCAGAGCTCACGAATCCGGATGACGGGTGTGCATGCGCACGTCGGTTCGCAGATCCTGGACGTCGAACCGCTCGCTGCGGCGGTCGCGCCGCTGGCGGCGCTCGGCGACTTCGAGGTGTACGACCTCGGCGGCGGCCTCGGCGCCCGCTACACCTGGGCGGACCGTCCGCCCTCGGTGGCCGGATATCTCGACGTGCTGATCGCCGCCGCCCGCGAGCACCTCCCCAGTGGCGCGAAGATCATCATCGAGCCAGGCCGCAGCATGGTCGCCACAAGTGCGGCCACACTCTACCGGGTGGTCACCGTCAAGCGGGGCGTGAAGACGTTCGTAGCGGTGGACGGCGGGATGGGGGACAACCTCGAGGTCGCCCTGTACGGCCAGCGGTTCGAGGCAGCCGTCGTCGATCGGTTGGAGCCGAGCGAGCCGGAAACGGTCGCCCTCGTCGGCCGCCACTGCGAGAGCGGCGACGTGCTGATCGATCCGGTCACCCTGGACTATCCGCGCCGGGGCGACCTGCTCGCCGTGCCGGCGACCGGTGCCTACTGCTTCACGATGTCCAACAACTACAACGGCAACCGCCGGCTGCCGGTGGTCTTCGCCGCGGCCGGCGATGCACGGCTGGTCGTGCGCCGGGAGACCTGGGCGGATCTGGCGGCGCGCGAGGTTTGGCCGGGAGGGTGTGGTGATCTTTGGACAGGCTCAGGGCACGTCCGCCCGCAGCCGTGCAGCATCCTCTGGTGCGGCGCTTGATTAGGCTGCCGATCATGGCGCGCTACTTCGACATCCACCCGGAGAGTCCTCAGCTCCGGCTGCTCGACAAGGTGGTCGAGATCCTGCGCAACGACGGGCTGATCGCCTATCCGACCGACTCCTGCTACGCGTTGGGCTGCCGGGTCGGCAACCAGGACGGGCTGGATCGGATCCGCGCCATCCGGCAGCTGGACGACAAGCACCACTTCACCCTGGTCTGTCACGACTTCGCCCAGCTCGGCCAGCTCGTGCACCTGGACAACGCCGTCTTCCGGGCGGTCAAGGCGGCGACGCCGGGCGGCTACACGTTCATCCTGCCGGCGGATCGGGACGTGCCGCGACGGGTGCTGCATCCCAAGAAGCGGACCATCGGCGTACGCATTCCCGATCATGTCGTCGCCCAGGCACTGCTGGTCGAGCTGGGCGAGCCGCTGCTCTCGAGCACTCTGCTGCTGCCCGGTGAGGACGAGCCGCTGACCCAGGGTTGGCAGATCAAGGAGGAGCTCGACCACGTGCTGGACGCGGTGATCGACTCCGGCGAGACCGGGTCGACGCCGACCACGGTCGTCGACTTCTCCTCCGGCGAGGCCGAGGTGGTCCGGCGCGGCACCGGCGACCCCGCACGGTTCGAGGCGGAGTAGTCCGAGACTCGATCTCACTGGATGGAAGACCCGCGTCGACGGCACAGCTCTGCGTCGGCTTGAGTAGCCTTCGTGCGCACTCAGGTGGCCATCATCGGCGCTGGCCCCGCCGGACTCCTGCTCTCCCACCTGCTCGGGAAGGCGGGCGTCGACTCCGTCGTCCTGGAGACTCGCAGTCGCGAGTACGTCGCCGCCCGGATCCGGGCGGGCATCCTGGAGTCGTCCAGCGTCGAGGCCCTGAGTGCCGTCGGGCTGGACGGCCGGCTGCGCCGCGAGGGCCACGAGCACCGTGGGATCTACCTGCAGTGGCCGGAAGAGCGGCACCACCTCGACTTCGTGGACCTCGTCGGCCGGAGCGTGTGGGTGTACGGCCAGACCGAGGTCACCAAGGACCTCGTCGACGCGCGCGACGCCGCCGGCCAGGAGTTCGTGTACGAGATCGCCGACACCGAGCTGCGCGACCTCGACTCCGACCGGCCCTGCGTGACCTTCGTCGACCGGGACGGGAATCGGCAGCGGCTCGAGGCCGACGTGATCGCCGGCTGTGACGGGTCCTTCGGCGCCAGCCGAGGGGCGATCCCGAGCTCGGTCGGACGGACGTGGGAACGTACGTATCCCTTTGCCTGGTTCGGAATCCTCGCCGATGTGGCACCCTCGACCGACGAGCTGATCTACGCCTGGCACCCGGACGGTTTCGCCCTCCATTCGATGCGGTCGGCGTCGGTCAGCCGGCTCTATCTGCAGGTGCCGCCGGGCACCGATCCGCACAGCTGGTCCGACGACCAGATCTGGGATGCGCTCGCCCGCCGACTCGGACACGGCCAGAACGGGTGGGAGCTGAACCCCGGACCGATCACCGACCGCAGCGTGCTTCCGATGCGCAGCCATGTCCATGAGCCGATGCGGTACGGCCGGCTGTTCCTGGCCGGGGACGCTGCGCACATCGTGCCGCCGACCGGCGCCAAGGGTCTCAACCTGGCGATCGCCGACGTGTCGCTGCTGGCGCCGGCGCTGGCCGCCATGATCACGTCGGGTGATCACTCACTCGCCGACAGCTACTCGGATCGGGCGCTTCGCCGGGTCTGGCGGGCCACGCACTTCTCCTGGTGGATGACCACGATGCTGCACGTCGCCGATCAACAGAACGGACACGGGGAGGACTTCGACGCCCAGCTCCAGCTGTCACAGCTTCGCTGGATCGCCGCGTCGGAGGCCGGCGCCCGTGGCCTGGCCGAGAACTACGCCGGCCTGCCGCTGGAGTTGTGACTGTTCGCCCCACGAGCATGGATCTGCCCCTGCTGCAGATGGGGCGAATCCATGTTCATGGGGCGAATCTAGGATCAGGGACCGGACGGAGGCGTCCGGGTCAGTGCGCCCTTCTCTGGGCCGCGAGGCGGACGGGCGCGTTGCCGGCACCGTAGCCGTCGTAGCCGCCACGGCGTTCGATGAACTCCAGGAAGATCTCGCCGATCGTGGCGGTGTAGAAGTGCACGAACTCCCCGCGACCGTCTCGGTCGTAGAGCAGGTTGAGCTCCCGCAGCTCGGTGATCTTCTCAGCCGGGAGGCCGAAGCGGGCTGCCAGATCGTCGTAGTAGTTGGCGGGCACCGGCAGGAACCGCAGTCCGTGGTCGCGGGCGCGGACGGCCAGAGCCACGACGTCTCGGCAGGCGAACGCGATGTGTTGGGGCAAACCGGTCTCGTCGAGCACCGGCGGAGCTACGTTCAACGGCAGCCGGATCGCGCCGTCCTCGGTGCTCATCACCTGGCTGCGGACGAGTCCTCGAGGGCCGGCGACCTCGGTCGCCGGTGCAGCGGAGAGTCCCAGAACGCTGGTGTAGAACAGAATCGCCTCGTCGACGTCCTGCCACGGCTGCACCAGGTTGAGATGATCGACACCGGTGATCAGCGATCCGGTCTCCGGCACGCCGTGCTCGAACTCCGCGACCCAGCCCCACGACGCGGCGCTCGGTTCGTCGAGGAAGATCTCGGTGCCGTCCGGCGAACGGACCGCCTCGAGCGCGACCTCGGTGGCGTAGGTGCGGCGATACACCGGCTGGGCACCCAGCTCCTGTGCGCGGGCGAGGGACGCCTTCGCCTCAGGCACCGTGAACCCGATCGCGGCCAGGTGGGGCTGCTCGTCGCTGGCGTGCTGCTCGTTGAGGATGACCCGGGCGTCCCCGGCCGTCCACAGCGTGACGGGTTTCGTGCGGTGCCGGCCACGGAATCCGAAGCTCAGTTGTGCGAACAGTTCCTCCAGGGCTCCGGTGTCCTCGGCCTTGAGCTCGACGAAGTCGATCCCGGACGGTGGAGCCGCGTCGGTGAGGCGGGGGAGTGCAGTCACGACTCCCGCGTCCGTTGCGGGGCTGGTGGTCGAGCGCTGCTCCAACCAGCGGGCGGCCTGGTCGGCGACCCAGGCCAACGACCGCCGGGCGTGCGCCGCCGTACGTCGGGTGTCGGTCTGCCGAAACGTGTCGTTGAAGACCTCCAGCGACAGCGGACCGGGATAGCCGGCAGCGGCGACGTGACCGACGAACGCACCCAGATCCCACGAGCCCTCGCCAGGGAACAGCCGGTGGTGGCGACTCCAGGACAGCACGTCCATCGAGAGCGCGGGAGCGTCCGCCAGCTGGAGGAAGAAGATCTTGTCGCCGGGGATGTTCTCCATCGCGGCCGGGTCGTGCCCGCGGGACAGGATGTGGAAGCTGTCGAGGCAGATCCCGACCTGCGGGTGGTCGGCCCGGTCGACGATCCGCCAGGCGCGCCGATAGTCGTCGACGTACGTCCCCCAGGCCAGCGCCTCGAACGCGAGGCGGATCCCGTAGCCGGCGGCCAGATCGCCCAGCCGCGCCAGCTGGCGGGCGGAGACCTCGTCGGAGTCGATGGTCGCCGTTGCGACGTTGCTGCAGACCAGCATCAGGTCCGCGCCCAGCCGGTTCATCAGCGCGAACTTCGCCTCGGCCCGGCGGAGGTTCTCGGTCATCACGTCCTCGGTGACGCCCTCCGCGTCACGGAACGGCTGGTAGAGATCGATCGTGAGCCCGAGCCGATCGGTCAGTGCGCGGATCTCCTCGGGGCTCTCCTCGGCAGCGACGAGGTCGGGCTCGAAGATCTCTACCCCGTCGAAGCCGGCGGCGGCACAGGCCCGCAGCTTCTCGGTCAGGCTCCCGCTGAGGCAGACCGTGGCAATGGACGTACGCATCCGGTGCTCCCTTGGCTGTGATTTCGACTCGATCGCGAGTGTCAATGTACTAAACAGTACATTGATTGTGTACGGACTGGATAGTCCCGAGCCAACGGTCGGCTCGGTAGGCTCCTCGTCATGACCACCGAGGCGTCAGCAGAGCGGGGTGCCACGCGTCCTGCGCGGCCCGAGCGCCAGCGCGACGCGGAGCGGACCCGCGCCGACCTGCTGGTCGTCGCGACCCGGGTCTTCGCCGAGGACGGCTACTCCGGGGCGAGGGTGGACGAGATCGCGGAGCAGACGCGTACCACGAAACGGATGATCTACTACTACTTCGGCGGCAAGGAGCAGCTCTACCTGGCCGTGCTGGACAGCGCCTATCGCGGCATCCGCGAAGCGGAGCAGCGGCTCGACGTCCGTCATCTGGATCCGGTCGAGGCGATCCGTTCGCTGGCGGAGCTGACGTACGACCACCACGTCTCGCACCCCGAGTTCATCCGGTTGGTGTCGATCGAGAACATCCATCAGGGCTCGTTCATCAAGCGGCTCGACTCGCTCCGGACCACAGTGGCGCCCGCGGTGACCGTCTTGGACGAGGTGCTGAGCCGGGGGCGGATCGCCGGGGAGTTCCGAGACGACGTCGACGCGCTGGACGTGCACCTGGTGATCAGCGCGTACTGCGTCTTCCAGGTCGCCAATGTGCACACGTTCGGCTTCCTGTTCGGCCGGGACATGAGCGCGCCGGAGAACCGGGATCATCTGCGCAGCATGATCGGCGACGTCGTCGTCGGCTGGCTCACCGCCCGCTGAACCCGCTCCGAAGCCGACCCGACATGGCGCATCGACGAGCGTGGAGGGTTCTCGCCGAACTCGTCATCGGCGATGCCCTTCTGACCAACAGCCTGAGTGAGCTGCTGGTTCTCGTCAACTTGTCATGTCATCTTCGGGACCGCTGTCACCGGTGGTCTCAGAGCGGTGTCGGCCGCGAGTCAATCGCTGGCTCGGACGGGCGTTCGACCCCCTTTGCGAGGAGTGGTGCTGCGGCGCAGATGCAGGTTCCGGCGACGGCGAGGGCCGCGGGAAGTCCGAAGTTGGCACCGATGAGCCCAGATATTGGTGCAACGACGGGGGCTGAGGCCACGTTGAGGACCCCGAATGCGGCCGACACCCGCCCGAGGAGGTGTTCTGGGATGCGTTGTTGGCGCAGCGTGACGGCGATGATGCTGAGGGTCATGGCGGCGACGCCGAGGATGAACATGGCGGTGGCGGCGATCGCGAAAGTGCGGGTGAGAGACAGCGAGATGACACAGAACCCGGCGATGAGTGCGGCTGAGGTGAGGGCTAGACGTGCGCCGAGGCGGCGCTGCGCGGCTGTGGAGACGACGGTTCCAAGCAGGCTGCCGGCAGCGTAGGCGGTGATGAGAACGCCGTAGAAGGCAGCCGCGGCGTGGAGTGTTTCCAGGCTGTAGAGGACCAGGACCGCCATCATCATCCACGTTCCAGCACCTTGCAGGGTGGTGGCTGCGGCCAAGGCACGCAGGGTGCGGTCCGCCCATAGGCGGCGGAGGCCTTCGACGACCTCGGCCCGGAGGGTGAGCCCAGTGCGGGGCCTCGGCTCCTTGCGTCGCGGTAGGCGCCGTAGGCAAAGCGCGGACAGGGCGAACGCCACGGATTGGAGGATGGCGGGAGCCCAGTGGCTGACCGCGAAGACTGCAGCCCCTAGGCCAGGCCCGATGAAGTTCCCGGTGATGGTCTCGGCCGCCTTCAGTCGTCCGTTGGCCCGCGGCAGCTCGGCGCTCGTGACCATGGAGGGCAAGAGGGCGGCGTCGGCTGCCCGGAACATCACCGTGGCCGAAGAGGTGGCAAAAGCCACCAGCAGCAAGAACGTGGGGCGGACAAGTCCGAGAAGGATGATCATCGCGAGTGCTCCGGCGAGTGCAGCCCGGACCAGGTCGGCAGTGAATAGCACTCGGGCACGATCCCAGCGGTCGGCGAGCGCCCCCGCCTGGAGGCCGAACAGTGCCCAGGGCAGCGCCGCCGCAGTCTGCAGCAGCGCAACCATCAACGGGTCGCGAGTGAGAGAAGCCATGACCAGCGGAAGGGCTGACAGCGCGATACCTTCGCCGAGGGCGCCGCTCGCCGTCGCCGTCCACAACCATCGGAACGGAATGTTCTTCATCTGTATCGCCTCTACGTCGATCTCGTACAAAACGTACATAACGTACGTAATGTACGTAATGTACGTAATGTACGATTGTGGCATGACGTCAGAGATACCGGTGACCGAGGCGCGAGCGCAGCTGTCCGACCTGATCAACCGGGTCGGTTACGGCGGTGAACGGATTGTGCTCACCCGCCACGGCAAGCCACTCGTGGCGTTGGTGCCCGCCGCGGATCTCGAGGCCGATCGAGTCCGCGCTGAAGAACCGATTGTGCTCTTGGACCTTTCCTCACAGCCAAGCGGATCCAGGTCCACCTACACAGTTGCGGCCGAAGATCCGTCGCACCCGATTGCGTAGACCCAGCACCACAGCACCGGCATCCGCCAAGGGCTCACGCACTCAGTCGCAGACAACTCGTCAGGGTAACGAACCTCGACTTCCAGCGGGCCCGGCGTCGGCATGTTCAAAGCCTCGCCCAGATGACCCAACTCGGCCTTGACGTACGTACGTACCAGTTAGTACATTAGCGGAATCGCACGAACGCAGGAGTTCGGAAGGGTGGATCGAATGCCGCAACAGGCGTATCTCGTCGGGCTCATCGGAGCCGGCATCGGCCCGTCACTCACCCCACCGATGCACATGGTTGAAGCCAAGGCGCTCGGTCTGGACTACATCTACCGAACGATCGACATTGCCGCACTAGGGGTCGACCCGGCAGAGATCGGCAATCTCGTCCGCTCGGCCCGCACCCTCGGCTACGACGCACTGAACATCACCCACCCCTGCAAGCAGCTGGTGGTCTCCGAGCTCGACGCCATCGACGAGCGCGCCGCCCGACTCGGTGCGGTCAACACGGTGATCTTCGACGACCGCGGCGCGGTGGGCTACAACACCGATACCAGCGGCTTCGGGACAGCGTTCCGCACCGGCTTGCCCGGCGCCCCGACCGCCGACGTCGTCCAGATCGGCGCCGGGGGTGCCGGCAGCGCGGTCGCTGACGCCCTGCTGTCGCTCGGCACCGAGCACCTCACCGTCGTCGACGTCGATCCCGATCGCGCCGGCGCGCTTGCCCATGCTCTTGCCGAGCGGTTCCCGACGGCCCGGGTCGACGCCGGCGAGCCGGAGAAGCTCTCCGTGCTGCTGCCGCACAGCGACGGTGTCGTTCACTGCACCCCGATCGGCATGGCCGACCATCCCGGTCTGCCTCTGGACGCCGAGCTGTTGCACTCGAGTCTGTGGGTGGCTGACATCGTCTATCGCCCGCTGGACACCGCACTCCTGCAGGCGGCGCGGCGCGCCGGCTGCCGCACCCTCAACGGCGGTCACATGGCGGTCCATCAGGCCGCCGACACGTTTGCCCTGGTCACCGGGATCCGCCCGGACGTCGACCGGATGTTCGACAGCTTCACCCGGTTGCTCGGTGACGAAGCCCGCTAGGGCTTCCGCACCGCAACAGACCCACCCCCGAGACCACCTCAACAGAAGGAGCGTCGATGTCGACCTCAGCCACCCTCGAGAGAACGCCCCGGAAGGCCGCCCTGGCGAGCTTCATGGGCAGTGCAGTTGAGTACTACGACTTCTTCCTGTTCGGCGCTGCTGCTGCGCTGATCTTCCCGCACGTCTTCTTCCCGTCCGCGGATGCCTCGGCGCTGGTGATGTCGTTCGCCACCTTCGGGATCGCGTACGTCGCCCGCCCGATCGGCGCGATCATCCTCGGTCACTTCGGCGACCGGATCGGCCGACAGAAGGTGCTGATGTTCACCCTGGTGCTGATGGGTTCGGCGACGTTCGCCATCGGCCTGATCCCGACCTTCGACCAGATCGGCTGGGCGGCTCCAGCACTGCTCGTGCTGTGTCGGCTGCTGCAGGGTCTATCCGCCGCCGGCGAGCAGGCCGGTGCGAGCTCGCTCACGCTCGAGCACGCGCCGGACGACCGACGCAGCTTCTTCACGTCCTGGACGCTGACCGGCACCCAGGGCGGCCAGATCCTCGCCGCTCTCGCATTCATCCCGGTCGTCGCGCTGCCCGAAGCGGCCCGCTACAGCTGGGGCTGGCGGATCCCCTTCTTCCTGAGCGCGTTCGTGGTCGTGGTGGCGTACGTCATCCGTCGCTCGCTGCACGAGACGCCGACCTTCGTCGAGGCGAAGGAGAAGGGCGAGATCGCCAAGATGCCGATCGTCCCGCTGCTCAAGGAGCACTGGCGTGACGTCCTGCGGGTGATCTTGTGCGCCTTCATCGCCGCCGTCTCGACGGTGTTCGGCAACCTGGCCATCGCGTACGGCAAGACCGTCGGACTGAACACCGCCATCACGCTGTGGCTCGTCGTCGTGGCCAACTTCTTCGCCCTCTTCACCCAGCCGCTGTTCGGCAAGCTCGCCGACAAGATCGGCCGCAAGCCGGTCTTCATCTACGGCGCCCTGTCGTCGGCGATCATGATGCCGTTCTACCTGCTGTCGATGAGCGCCGGGAACGAGCTGCTCACCTTCGCCCTGGCGGTGCTGACCTTCTCCTTCGGGTACGCGGCCGCCAACGCCGTCTGGCCGTCCTTCTACGGCGAGATGTTCACCACCAATGTCCGCTTCTCGGGTGTTGCACTGGGCACCCAGATCGGCTTCATGATGGCCGGCTTCGCACCGACCATCGTCACCGCCCTCGGCGGTGTGAAGGCGGGTGGCTGGGTCGTCACGTCGATCTTCACCGCCGTGATCGCGATCATCGCTGCCGCGTCGGCGCTGACGGCGCGAGAGACCAAGAACGTGCCGACGACCGAGCTCGGCCGGCGGCGCGGCAAGGATGTCCGCGGCTCCGAGGTGCTGGTCACGAACTGACCCAGTGACTCGACGGTCTCAGCCGGCGCGTCGCCCCGATCGAGGGCGGCGCGCCGGTTTCGTCGTGCCTTTGGTGACGCGGCAGGTGTGCGAGGTCGTGCCCTTCGACCGGCTCGGCGCAGATCACCGGCACCGTCCGTGATCTTCCGTTGAGTGGAAGTTGGTGATAGCCGGATCGGGTCCGAATGCATAGGCTCGTCTGGTGACGACAACGACGCCTCGCGCCTCCGATCCGGGCACTAAGGATGATGAGGCCTTCGATCCGCCCTTGCCCACCGATCCCGACAGCGCGACCGCATCCCAGGGCCAGCTGTCCGGTGAGATCAACGCGATCATCGACGCTTACCGCGAGTCCGGCCGCCTCGAGCTCCAACCCCGCTTGGACTATCGGCCGTACCGCAGCAGCATCCTGCGGCACCCCACCAAGGACCCGCGGCACGCCGATCCGGAGACGATCGAGCTGTGGTCGCCGTGCTTCGGCCATCGCGACGTGCACGCCTTGGAGTCGGACCTGACCATCCAGCACAACGGCGAGCCGATCGGCGAGCGGATGGTCGTCACCGGCCGGGTGGTCGACGGCGACGGCCGACCGGTCGCCGGTCAGCTGGTCGAGATCTGGCAGGCGAACGCCGCCGGACGCTACATTCACAAGCGGGATCAGCACCCCGCTCCGATCGATCCGAACTTCACCGGCGTCGGCCGCTGCCTGACCGGACCGGACGGTGAGTACCGGTTCACCACGATCAAGCCCGGGCCGTACCCCTGGAAGAACCACCACAACGCCTGGCGTCCCGCCCACATCCACTTCTCGTTGTTCGGCACCGACTTCACCCAGCGGATGATCACCCAGATGTACTTCCCGGGCGACCCGCTGTTCGCCCTCGACCCGATCTACTCCTCCATTGTCGACCAGCAGGCGCGCGATCGACTGGTGGCGACGTACGACCACGACGTCACCCAGCACGAGTGGGCGACGGGGTATCGCTGGGACATCGTGCTGACCGGCAGCCAGAAGACCTGGATGGAAGACGAAGGGGACGAGCACTGATGACCTCGACCACACCGGCGGCCGGAAAGGCCGAGAAACTGGCCCCGACGCCCGGCCAGACGATCGGCCCGTTCTTCGGCTACGCCCTGCCGTACGACGGTGGCGAGGACCTGGTCCCGCCCGGTTCGGCCGGCGCGATCCGGCTGCATGGCACTGTGTACGACGGTGCCGGCGACCCCGTGCCCGATGCTCTGCTGGAGCTGTGGCAGGCCGACGAGAACGGCGAAGTCGTCCAGCAGGAGGGCTCGCTGCATCGCGACGGCTGGACGTTCACCGGCTGGGGGCGCGCTTCGGTGGACGGCAACGGCCACTACTCGTTCAGCACCGTACGACCCGGGCCGACCGAGCCCGGCCGGCCGGCGCTGTTCATGATCACGATCTTCGCGCGCGGGCTCACCAACCGGCTGTTCACCCGGGCGTACCTGCCCGAGGACACCGCTGCGCTGGAGGCGGACGCGTTGCTCGTGTCGCTGACCACCGACGAACGGTCGAGCTTGATCGCAACGGCGGAGCCGACCGGATATCGGTTCGACGTCCGGTTGCAGGGGGATGGGGAGACGGTCTTCCTGCGCTACCCAGGACACTGAGGGGGTGACCGATCTGTTCTGGCCCGGCGACGAGCGCGCCGGAGCCCTGCTGAGCGACGCCCGCTGGCTGTCGGCGATGGAGTCGGTCGAGTCGGCGTGGCTGGGTGCGCTGGTGAGCGCCGGGATCGCGCCGGACGCCGCCCGGCACGACGTCCGCGGGCTCGTCGGTCCTGGGGACCTCGAGTCGATCGCGGCCGGTGCGGAGGTCGGCGGCAACCCGGTGATCGGTCTGGTCGGGCTGCTGCGGGAGCGGCTGCCCGCCGAACCGGCCCGCTGGTTGCATCGCGGCCTGACCAGCCAGGACGTCATCGACACCGGGCTGGTGCTGTGCCTGCGCGAGGTGCTCGACCGGCTTCGCGCCGAGCACCGACGCCAGATCCAACAGTTGATCATGCTCGCCACCAGCCACGTGGACACCGCGGAGGTGGGCCGTACCCTCACCCAGCACGCCGTCCCGATCACCTTCGGGCTGAAGGTGGCCGGCTGGCTGAGCGGCATGGTCGATGCGGCGGAAGGAGAGATGACCGCGCGCGAAGGACTGGCCGTGCAGCTCGGCGGCGCGGCCGGGACCCTGGCGGCATCGACCGAGCTGGCCCGGCTGCGCGGACTCGTGGATCCCGTTGCCGTCTCCTGGCAGCTGGTGGAGACGACGGCCGCCGCCCTCGGGCTGCCGGCCCGGCCGCCCTGGCACACGGTCCGGTCCCCGCTCACCAGGGCCGCCGACGCGCTCGTCGGCTGCACGGATGCGTACGGGCATGTCGGTGCCGATGTCACCACGCTGTCTCGACCGGAGATCGGCGAGCTGGCCGAGGGTTCCGGCGGTGGCTCGTCGACCATGCCGCACAAGCGAAATCCTGCCCTGTCGGTGCTGATCCGCCGCGCCGCGCTGGCCGCTCCCGGGTTGGCGGCCACGCTCCATCTGGCCGCCGGCACCACCGTGGACGAGCGGCCGGACGGCGCCTGGCACGCCGAGTGGGCGACACTGCGCGACCTGGGCCGACGGACGGTGGTCGCCTCGTCCCAGACCACCGACCTGCTGGCCGGGCTGCGGGTCGACGCCGATCGAATGGCCACGAATCTGCAGGCCGCCGCCGGCACAGATGCCGAGCAGATCTCCATGATCGAACTCATCGACGGTGCTCCCGACTCCCGTTACCGTGGGGCCAGCGTCTTCTTCGTCGATGCCGCCGTACGGCGCGGCCGTGACTTCTTGGAGGTGACGTCATGAGAGGACTGCTCCAATGGTCGCGCTCCGCGCTCCGCGGTCCCGAGCTCCGCGACGTCTCGCTCGTTCGTCCCGATTCTGAGCGACGCCGGGATCAGTTCGGCTCGATCCCCCCGGGGGCGACGGGTCGCTCAGAATCCCTCCTCACTCCCGAGAGGCTCCGCTCGTGACCAGGCCCAAGATCACCGGAGTCCAGCTGAGCGAGCCGGATGCGGGTCCGCTGCTGGTGCTCGGTCCCTCGCTCGGCACCTCGTCGACCGCGTTGTGGTCGCTGGCCGCGGCTCGGCTCGCCGACCGTTACCACGTGGTGGCCTGGGACCTTCCCGGGCACGGTCGCAACCGCACGGTCGATAGCCCGTTCTCGATGGCGGAGCTGGCCGCAGGTGTGCTCGAGCTGGTCGATGGCGTGCTGGTCGACCGCGCCGAACCGGGCGGGCAGTTCGGGTATGCCGGGGACTCGGTGGGGGGCGCCGTCGGCCTGCAGCTGCTGCTGGATCATCCGGCCCGGATCAGCGCCGCGGCGCTGCTCTGCACCGGAGCCAGGATCGGCGAGCCCGCCGGCTGGCGGGAGCGGGCCGCGAAGGTCCGCGTGTCGGGGACGCCGGTGATGGTGTCGGCGTCGGCCGAACGGTGGTTCGCCGACGGTTTCCTGTCACGGCACCCCGAGGTCGCCACCGGACTGCTGCATGCCTTGCAGGACGCCGATCGCGAGGGGTATGCCCAGGTCTGCGACGCCCTGGCCGAGTTCGACGTACGCGAGCGGCTGGGCGAGATCGCCGTTCCGGTGCTGGCCGTGGCCGGCACCGAGGACGTCGCCACCCCACCCGAGCTGCTCGCGCAGATCGCCTCGGGAGTGCAGCGCGGTCGGCTGGTGGTGCTCGATCAGGTAGCCCATCTTGCTGCCGCCGAGGCTCCCGAGCAGATCGCGAAGCTGATCCAGGAACACCTGTCCGGCGGCCCGGTCGCGGACGCGCAGGGGACGACCGGTCCTGACGATTCCCAGCGGGGGACGTACGACGCCGGTATGGTCGTTCGGCGGGAGGTGCTCGGCGACGCGCACGTGGACCGGGCAGGTGCCGCGATCACCGACTTCACCAGCGATTTCCAGGAGATGATCACCCGCTACGCATGGGGCACGATCTGGACCCGCCCCGGACTGGATCGGCGGAGTCGTTCCATGATCACGTTGACGGCGTTGATCGCCCGTGGCCACCACGAGGAGCTCGCCATGCATCTTCGGGCAGCCGTGCGCAACGGTCTGACCCGCGACGAGATCAAGGAAGTGCTCCTGCAGTCCGCCATCTACTGCGGTGTCCCGGACGCCAACACCGCGTTCCGGATCGCCCAGGGAGTCTTCGCCGAGCTCGACGAGTAGCCCTCCGATCCGGCAGGTCGTTTTCACCGTCCCCGAAAACTGGTCACCAACAACACGTGCGCTCGGCGTGTCGTTGTTGTTGGTGACCACTTTTCGGGGAAGTTTCACCACAGATCAGGGGGCGGCGGGGGAGCGGAGAGTGAGCCGGACGTCGACCACGTCGCCGTCCTCGATGTCCTCGGCGCGCCGGATGGCGATCTTGAGCGGGACGACGTACAGATCGTCCTTGGGCCACAGGGACGTCTCCCAGCTGCTCCCGCCGACCTCGACCGTCACCGGGATCATGCCCCAGCCGTAGCTGACGAAACTCGACGCGGCCTGCAGCTCGACGCTCACGTCCTCGGGCACGGTGACGAAGTAGAACGGCGCCGGACCGCGCCAGTACCAGACCTCGCCGCTGAACTCGTACGGCACTGCCACCTCCCGGATTGACCAGTCATCTGCTTGATCCTAGACTGTGTTCGTATAAAGAACACTCGTTCGCATAGCGAACAGACGAGCGAGAAGAGCACACATTCCTCCTGAGACAGATTGCGAGTCGCCGATGACAGCCGCGTACGTGTATGCCGCAGCCCGCACCCCGTTCGGCAAGTTCGGCGGTGGCCTGGCCGAGGTCCGGCCCGACGATCTGGCCGCTGCCGTGATCACCGGCACCCTGGCCAAGACGCCGCACCTCGACCCGAGTGAGATCGCCGAGGTGGTCTGGGGCAACGCGAACGGCGCCGGCGAGGAGAACCGCAATGTGGGCCGGATGGCGCTGCTGCTGGCCGGTCTGCCGGTGAGCGTGCCGGCGACCACGGTCAACCGGCTCTGCGGCTCCAGCCTGGATGCGGCGATGATCGGCTCGCGCAGCATCGAGACCGGGGACGCCGACATCGTGCTGACCGGCGGCGTCGAGTCGATGACCCGGGCGCCGTGGGTGCTGCCGAAGCCGTCTCGTGCCTTTCCCGCCGGCGATCTCGCCGCCGTCTCCACCACGCTCGGCTGGCGCTTGGTGAACAAGCGGATGCCGAGTGAGTGGACGGTCAGTCTCGGTGAGTGCAACGAGCAGCTGCAGGAGAAGTTCAGCATCACCCGCGAACGGCAGGACGCCTTCGCGGCGCGGTCCCACCGGCTGGCCGACGGCGCCTGGACGGAGGGCTTCTACGACGATCTCGTTGTCGCGGTCCCCGGAGCCGAGCTGACCCGCGACGAGACGATCCGACCGGGCAGCACCCCGGAAACCCTGGCCAAGCTCAAACCTGCCTTCCGCCCCGACGGCACGATCACCGCCGGCAACGCGTCCTCGCTGAACGACGGGGCCGCGGCGGTGCTGCTCGGTTCCGAAGCGGCGGCGGACACGATCAACTCCCAGCCGCTGGCGCGGATCGCCGGCCGTGGTGCGTACGCGCTGGAGCCGCAGCTGTTCGGCTTCGCCCCGGTGGAGGCCGCCAACATCGCGCTCCGCCGGGCCGGGATCTCGTGGTCCGACGTCGGCGCCGTCGAGCTCAACGAGGCATTCGCGGTGCAGTCGCTGGCCTGTGTCGACGCCTGGGGGATCGACGAGGCGATCGTGAACAGCCGCGGAGGCGCGATCGCCATCGGTCACCCGCTGGGCGCATCGGGCGGCCGCATCCTCGGCACCCTGGTGAAGCGACTGATCGTCGAGCGGCAGCGTTGGGGCGTTGCCGCGATCTGCATCGGCGTAGGCCAGGCGCTGGCCCTAGTCCTCGAGAACACCGTGGTCGAGAACCTCGCCACCGAAGGAGCCTGAGCCAATGGGCCAGACCATGACCTACGCGGGCGCCACCGACGGCGCGGACGCGGCGGTCGCCGACATCGCCGACGGCTCGACCGTGCTGATCGGCGGCTTCGGGACGGCCGGGATGCCGTACGCCCTGATCGACGCGCTGATTCGCCAGGGAGCCAAAGACCTGACCGTGGTCAACAACAACGCCGGCAACGGCGACACCGGTCTGGCCGCGCTGCTCGCCGCCGGACAGGTCCGCAAGATGATCTGCTCCTTCCCCCGACAGACCGACTCGTGGGTGTTCGACGGCCTCTACCGCGACGGCAAGGTGGAGCTCGAGCTCGTCCCGCAGGGCAACCTGGCCGAGCGGATGCGGGCGGCGGGCGCGGGGATCGGGGCCTTCTTCTGCCCGACCGCGGTCGGCACTCCGCTGGCCGAGGGCAAGGAGGTCCGTGAGATCAACGGCCGGACGTACGTTCTGGAGTATCCGATCGAAGGCGACGTCGCGCTGATCGGGGCGTACGTCGGTGACCGGATGGGCAACCTCGTCTACCGCAAGACGGCTCGCAACTTCGGTCCGGTGATGGCGACCGCGGCGAAGATCACGATCGCGGAGGTACGCCGGGTGGTGGAGATCGGCGAGCTCGATCCCGAGTCCGTGGTCACCCCCGGCATCTTCGTCGACCGGATCGTCGACATCGGCAGCCCAGAAACGAGCCAGGGCGAAACGAATCATGGCGAAACGAACCGGGGCAGGGCGAACCAGGGCAGGGCGAACCAGGGCAGGGCGAACCAGGGCAGGGCGAACCAGGGGAGCGCGAACCAGGGGAAGGAACAGGCCTCATGATCGAGCACACCGACCGCGGCCCGAGGAACAAGAACGAGATCGCCGAGGCGGTGGCCGCGGACATCCCCGACGGTTCGTATGTCAACCTCGGCATCGGCCAGCCCACCACCGTCGCCGACTACTTGACCACCGAGTCCGGGGTGGTGCTGCACACCGAGAACGGCATGCTGAACATGGGCCGGGCCGCGGTCGGCGACGAGATCGATCCGGATCTGATCAATGCCGGCAAGGTGCCGGTGATCGAGCTGCCCGGCGCAGCATACTTCCACCACGCCGACTCGTTCGCGATGATGCGCGGCGGTCATCTCGATGTCTGTGTCCTCGGCGCCTTCCAGGTGTCGCAGGCCGGGGATCTGGCCAACTGGCACACCGGGGCACCGGATGCCATTCCGGCCGTCGGCGGGGCGATGGATCTGGCGACCGGCGCCAAGGACGTGTTCGTGATGATGACCATGTTCACCAAGTCCGGCGAGGCCAAGCTGGTGCCGTCGTGCAGCTATCCGCTGACCGGCGTCGGCTGCGTGAGCCGGGTCTATACCGATGTCGCGACGGTGCTGGTCGGACCGGACGGCGCGACGGTGACCGAGACGTTCGGCATCTCCTTCGTCGACCTGCAGTCCCGGGTCGACGTCGAGCTCCACCGGCTCGAAGACCGGTCCTAGGACCTCTCGATCATGGCCGAGGAGTTCGTCCAGTCGCTGGCCCGCGGATTGCAGGTGATCACCACCTTCAGCGCCCATCGGCCGCGGATGAGTCTGAGCGAGGTCGCCGTCGCCGCAGGCATGAGCCGCGCAGCGGCGAGGCGCTTCCTGCACACCCTGGTCGAGCTGGGGTACGTCCGCACCGACGGCAAGCTCTTCGAGCTCACCCCTCACGTGCTCCGGCTCGGTACGGCCTATCTCTCCGGGCTCGGCCTGCCGCAGCTCGCGCAGCCCCACCTCGAACGACTGTCCGCGCAGGTGGGGGAGTCCACCTCGGCGGCGGTGCTGGACGAGGTCGACATCGTCTACGTCGCCAGGGTCGCGACCCGGCGGATCATGACGGTCGGGATCACGGTGGGGACTCGCTTCCCGGCTTTCGCGACGTCGATGGGGCGCGTGCTGCTCGCGTACACGCCACCGGACGAGCTGGATGCCTACTTCATCGCCGCCGACCTGACGCCGCCCACCCCGCGCACGGTGCACACCGAGACAGACCTGCGTTCGCTGCTCGGAGAGGTCGCCGAGCAGGGCTGGGCCGCGGTGGACCAGGAGCTGGAGCCCGGCCTGTACTCGCTGGCGGCCCCCATCCGCGACTCCGACGGACGCGTGGTCGCCGCGATCAACGTCTCGACCACGAGCCCTGAGCGTCCGGCGCAGCTCCGCGACGACGTGCTCCGCGCCGCCAGTGCGATCAGTGGCGACCTGGCCAGCACCGCTCTGCGCTGAGCCAATGTCGTCCGACCGGCCCGAGGCGCCCGACTGGTCGGCAGGCAACAATGCTCGGCATGAACCTGGTGATCATCGCCATCTTCGGAGTGCTGGCCGTGGTGGGCGTCAATGCGCTGGCGCCACGCCTCGGCGTGGCGGCACCGCTGCTGCTCGTGCTGCTCGGCGTCGGAGTGAGCTTCATCCCGCGCGTCGGCCCGATCGACATCAACCCGGAGCTGATCCTCGCCGGCATCCTGCCTCCTCTGCTCTACTCGACAGCGGTGGCGATGCCGACGATGGAGTTCAGACGCGACTTCCGGACCATCTCCGTGCTCTCGGTGGTGCTCGTCGTCGTCTCGGCTGTCGTCGTCGGCGTGATCATGCACCTCCTGATCCCCGGACTGGACCTGGCGCTCGGCATCGCGCTCGGTGCGATCCTCAGCCCGACGGACGCGGTGGCCACCTCGATCGTGCGCAAGGCCGGAGTCTCGCAACGTATCGTCACCGTGCTGGAGGGCGAGAGCCTGCTCAACGACGCATCCGCCCTCGTACTGCTGCGTTCCGCCGTCGCCGCCGTCGGCGTCGGGATCTCCTTCGGTGAGGTGTCCGGACAGTTCGTCTACTCCGTCATCGTCGCCGTCGCCGTCGGGTGGGCCGTCGGCAGGCTGAACCTGCTGGTCCGCTCCCACCTGAACCAGGCCACGTCCAGCGTGGCGGTCTCCCTGATCGTGCCGTTCGTGGCCTACGTGCCGGCGGAGCAGCTCAACGCGTCGGGCCTGGTCGCCGCGGTCACCGCTGGCCTGATCAGCGGCCACGGTGCACCGGCGAGGCTCCGGGCCGAGGACCGGATCACCGAGCGTGCCGTTTGGCGCACCGTGGAGCTGCTGCTGGAGAGTGCGGTGTTCTTGATCATGGGTCTGGAGATCTCCAGTCTGATCGCCGATGTCCGCGCCGAGCACGACAGTGTTCGGATCGCGCTCGTGCTCGGTCTGGTCGCCGCGATCACCATCGTCGTGGTGCGGTCGGTCTTCATCGCGTTGTCGCTCTGGTCGCTGGCTCGTCGCGAGCGACGGGCCGGCGCGGTCCGGGAGCGAATCGACAGCGTCCAGCAACGAATCGCTTCGGAACCGTTGGGACCGCCGCCGCGGCGCCCCGGGGCCGACGCGGCGGAGATGGAACGCCGGACCGAGGCTCGCACCGGACGGTTCGCGGCGGCGATGACCCGACGGATCGCGGATCTGGACTACCTCGCCGCTGAACGGTTCGGCTGGCGCGAGGGCGTGATTCTCGTCTGGGCAGGAATGCGCGGCGCCGTCACCCTCGCGGCCGCACAGTCGCTGGAGAGCGGCACGCCGCACCGGTCCTTGCTGATCTTGATCGCCTTCATCGTCGCCGCGGGCACCCTGATCGTCCAGGGCGGCACGTTGCCGTGGCTGGCCAACCGGCTCGGAGTCGCCCATCACGACCCGCTGGAGCGCGAGGAGGACCGGGTGGCGCTGCGTACCGAGCTGGTCCGGGCGGCAGCCACCCGGCTGGACGACCCGACGCTGACCCAGCCGGACGGGTCGGCGTACGACCCCGCCGTCGTCGAGGGCGCTCGCGAGGTCCTCGATCAGCTCGGCCAGGACGGTCCGGACGAGGAGAGTGCTCGGCAGCGCGCCGAACGACGTAATCTCCGCCTCGAGCTGCTGGTGGCACAGCGCGATGAGCTGCTCCGGATCCGCGATCTGGGGACGTACCCGTTCGTCGTACTGGAGGAGGCGCTCAGCCAGATCGACGCCGATCAGGTCGGGATGGAGCTGCGCCAGACCTCGTGATCGGGCCAGACCTCGTGATCGGGCCAGACCTCGTGATCGGGCCAGACCTCGTGATCAGTTTCGTGCCAGATCATGACCGGACCGGCTGCGTGCGCGCGAAACGCCGCAGGATCAGCAGCGCGGCCGTCGCCGAAAGGACCTCGCCGAGCGGCAGGCTCAGCCACAGCCCGACCACACCGAGCCGGCTGAGCACCAGCACCAGCGGGACCTTGATCACCACGAGGGCGCCGATCGAGATCACGTACGACGGCCGAGCCTGACCGAGCGACTGGAAGTACGCGGACACCAGCATCGCGACGCCGCTGACCGTGAAGCCGATCGCGATGATCCGCAGCGCGTCAGTCGCGGCGTCACGCACGATCGAATCGGAGACGAACGCTTCGACGATCGGCTGGGCGAAGAGGACCATGATCACGGCGACGATCGCGCCGTAGATCAGCGCGCTCCGCAGGGCCAGCGTGCGTGCCCGGCCGACCCGGTCGAACAGACCGCGCCCGGCGTTGAAGCCGACGATCGGTTGCAGACCCTGTGTGATGCCCACCTGCGGCATGATCACGAAGGTCTGGATCCGGCTGCACAGGGCGAACGCGCTGAGCGCCGCCACCCCAGCCGCCGCCGCCAGCATGTTGTTCACCAGCACGATCAGCATCGTCGCCCCGAAGCCTGCGAGGAACGACGGCGCTCCGATCGTGGCGAGCTCGGCGATCATCGGCCGGCGCGGGAACAGATCCGTGCGGCCGACGCGATACGGCCGGTCGCGCTGGAGGAAGAAGAACCACAGGCTCATCCCCATCGAGACAGCCTGCCCGCCGATCGTGCCCAGTGCCGCCCCTCTCACGCCGAGCCCCAACCCGAAGATGAGCAGCGGATCGAGCGTGATCTGGGTGAGCACCGGGATCACCCACAACATCGTCGAGAAGCGCATCCGCCCCTCGGCCCGAACCAGGCTGGAAAAGCCGGTGAAGGTGATCGAACCGGCGACGATGATCACCGCGTACTCCCGGGCGAGGTTGCGGGTGGGCCCCTCGGCACCGAGCAGGGTCAACAGTGGCTCGATTCCGAGCAAGCCTGCCGTGGTGACCACGATCGCGGTGGTTCAGAACACAGCGAAGGCGGTGCCTGCGGCCGCGGCGGTCCGCCGGGTGTCCCCGGCCTCGGTCGGGGTCGGGTCGGCGCGACCGTAACCGCGCAGGAAGCCCGTCGGGTCGCCGAATGCTGGCAGCTCGGTCGCGGCGAAGCCCGCTTCCATCAGCGGGTCGCCGAAGAAGCAGCGCTCGTGGTCGATGATGCAGACAACCCGTCCGTCGCGGACCATGACGTTGCTGTTCCACAGGTCCCACTCCACGTACCTCGGTTCGTCGACCTCGTCCAGGCTGTCGGCGTTCGCCGCCAGCACGTCGCGCACGAGGTCGTAGTCCCGGCCGAGGTCGACGCTGCGGCGCTCGCCGTCGGACAGCACGTCGGCGCACATGGCCAGGAAGGTCTCCCGCCAGGTCGCGTACCCGGACCCGTTCAGCGGGCCGAAATGTGCTCCCCGGATACCGGTCAGCTCGCGAGTCGCCTCGCCGACCTGTTCCTCGTACGCCGTGCGTTCCGCCGCCGACAGCGTGTCGGCGATGATGCCCAGGTTGTCGGCAAGGACGTACGGCATGAAGAAGTAGGCGGCGTCCACGAGATCGTGGCGGGTGTCGGCGAAGTCGACCTTCGGCACCGGCACTGTGGTCTCTCGCCCGATCAGCTCGAGAGCCGCCACCTCGGTGCGCATGGCGCCCAGCTCGTACGTCATCACCTCCACCCCCGGCGGCGGGGCGATCTTCACGACGACCTCGGCCCCGTCGCGGAGCCGGAGCCGATAGGCGACGTTGAACCAGCCGTGACCGAGCTCGCCGACCCAGTTCTCGCCGACCGGGACCTGAGCGGCACCGTAAGCACGGGCGATCATCGACTGCAGCGTCTCGGTTGTCTGACGGTTCTTGGTGATGCTCTCCATCGACGGCGGGGCGGTGCCGGGATCAGCCGAGCCGGGCGGCGACGTCGGCCGGGAATCCGCCGGTGGCGATCGGGCCCCACCGGGTCGGGGTGATCCTGATCAGCGACTTGTCCTGGATCCGCATGGCTTCCCGGTACTCGTCCCAGTCCGGGTGCTCGCCGGAGATGCAGCGGAAGTAGTCGACGAGGCCGTCCAGCGCGTCGGGCATGTGCAGCACCTCGGCGTCGCCGTCGACCTGCACCCAGGGTCCGTTCCACTCATCGGACAGCACGCAGACCGACACCCGCGGATCGCGCTCGGCATTCGTGGTCTTGGCCCGCCCGGGGTAGGAGGAGATGACGATCCGGCCGTCGGCGTCCAACCCACCGCTCACCGGGGACAGCTGCGGCCGACCATCGGTCCGGGTGGTGGACAGCAGCAATCGATGCCGTGGGCGGACGAAGTCGAGCAGGGCCTCGAGGGAGACGGACGTGTTCGTGGCGATCGACCTGGGCACGCGCTCAGCTTAGGTTGTGGGCGACCCAGGTCACAGACACAGATCACAGGCGATCATGGGAACTGATCACACCTGCCGGATGTTGGCCTTGTTGATGAGATCACCACGCCTCCGCCCCGCCCGTCGGCCGTCCGCGCTCCTGCGCGCGAGCGGCCTTTTCGTGCTGGTCAGCGCGCTGTGCGGCCTGCTGGTCGCGGTGATCGTGCTGCCTGCCGTCGGCGGTGCGGCCTTCGGTGCCAAGACCGCCCAGAACACACTTGCCGACCTGCCGGTGGACTTCGACCCGCCGGCGCAGAGCCAGCGCAGCAAGGTGCTCGACGCGAACGGCGACGTACTCGCGTACTTCTACGACGAGAACCGGGTGTACGTGAGCCTGGACAAGATCGCGCCCGTGATGCAGCAGGCGATCGTCTCCATCGAGGACCACCGGTTCTACGAGCACGGTCCGCTCGACGCCCAGGGCACGGTCCGCGCCTTCGTCGCGAACCTGCTGGCCGGCGGTGTGACCCAGGGCGGATCGACGCTCACCCAGCAGTACGTGAAGATGGTCCAGATCGAGGCCGCCAAGCAGGCCGGCGACGAGGCGGGTGTCAAGGCCGCTCAGGACGGCAGCTACGACCGCAAGATCCGCGAGCTGCGCTACGCGATCTCGGTGGAGAAGACGCTCTCGAAGGACCAGATCCTCGAGCGCTACCTGAACATCGCGTACTTCGGCGACGGCGCGTACGGCATCGAGGTCGCCGCCCAGCACTACTTCGGCACCTCCGCGGCGAAGCTCACCCTGCCGCAGGCTGCCATGCTGGCCGGGCTGGTGCAGAACCCCAACGGCTATGACCCGGTGGCCCATCGCGATGCCGGCATCCAGCGCCGCAACGTGGTGATCGACCGGATGGCCGAGCTGGGCGTGGTCAGCGCAGCGGCCGCGACGAAGGCCAAGGCCACCGGCTTCAGCGCCAAGTCCGTCACTACCGAGGTCAACGGCTGCCAGAACACCGACTACCCGTTCATGTGTGACTACGTCTATCGCTCCCTGCTGGCGATGCCGAGCCTCGGGACGACCACCGCCGAGCGGGAGAACGAGATCAAGCGTGGCGGGCTGACGATCAGGACCAAGATCGATCCGGCCACCCAGAAGACGATCCAGAAGTCCGTCAGCAAGGTCGTCGGCCCGACGGATCCGCTGATCGCGGCGATGGACATGATCGAGCCGGGCACCGGCCTGATCGTCGCCATGGCCCAGAGCCGTCCCGTGATGGGCTCGAACTCGAAGAAGGGCGAGACGTACTGGAACTACTCCGTCTCACCGGACATGGGTGGCGCCCAGGGCTTCCAGGCGGGCTCGACCTTCAAGGCGTTCACCGCAGCGGCTGCACTCGAGAAGGGCATCCCACTCTCACAGCGTTTCGACGCGCGATCGTCGATGAACTTCTCCGGCGCGAGCTTCGACAGCTGCGAAGGACAGACCACCGTCTCGGGTGACTGGCAGGTGAGCAACTCCACCGGGGTGAACGGCGTGATGGACATGCGTCGCGCGGCCGAGTACTCGGTGAACACGTACTTCGTCCAGCTCGCCCTCGACGTCGGCATGTGCGACGTCACGAAGATGGCGGAAAAGCTCGGTGTCGAGTCGAGCACGAAGGACGCGCCGATCAGCTCGTACGCCGACAAGCCGTCGTTCACCCTCGGCACGGTCGAGGTGAGTCCGCTGTCGATGGCCGAGGCGTACTCGACCTTCGCCTCCGGCGGCATCCACTGCGATCCGATCATCGTCTCGGGCATCACCGACAGCGCCGGCAAGTCCCGTGGGGTGACCAGCGCGAACTGCCAGCGGGTGATCTCGGAGGATGTGGCGAACGCCATGAACTCGTTGCTCTCGGGCGTGGTGACCAGCGGCACCGGCAAGCGCGCGATGACCGCCGACGGCCGTCCGCAGGCCGGCAAGACCGGCACGATCGACAGCAATGCCGCCGTCTGGTACGTCGGCTATACCCCGCAGGTCGCCGGTGCCGCCATGATCAGCATCGACAACACCCGTAAGCCGTTCATCCGGACATCGTCTGGATACCAGCGTGGGCTCAAGGGCTATACGGTGCCGTCCACCGGGCTGTACCTGGAGGGATCCGGCAGCGGCGACGCGGGCCGGCAGATCTGGAAGCCGGCGATGCAGAAGTACCTGAAGGGCAAGCCCAAGGAGTCGTTCGGCACACCGCCGGCGTCGTTGGTCGGTGGAGTGAGCACCTACGGCGGCTATGGCGGCCAGTACGGGCAGGGCCAGACGGGTCAGGGCCAGACGGGTCAGGGTCAGGCCGGTCAGGGAAGTCAGCCGGGTGCGGACCAGCAGAACGGGGACCAGCCGGCCCGAGACCAGGGCACCCCTGGCAACGGGGGACGCTGACCTCGGCCACCTTTTCGGTCGCTCGGGCACCCTTTCGCTGGCTCGGGCACCTTCTCGCTGGCTCGGGCACCCTTTCGGTCGCTCGGGCACCCTTTCGGTCGCTCGGGCACCCTTTCGGTCGCTCGGGCACCCTTTCGGTAACCGAGGCGCCCTCTGCAGAGGGTGCCTCGACCTCCGTCCCGGTGCCTCGACCTCGCGACAGCCCCGGACCCCGACCAGCCTCTACCTCCGTACGGCGCCTCACCTCCGACCAGCCTCGGGTCAGGCGGCGAGCCGCCGACGTAGCCAGTGCAGCGTCGATCGTCCCTGCACCGCCTGGAACTCCCGGACGGTCGGCAAGCCGGGTGGCGGCGGGTTCCGCGCGGCGTCGACGAAGTAGCCACTCAGACCTGCGAGCGCGCCCGTCAGATCATCGCGCTCGACGTCTCCGAGATAGCGAGCCACCAGCGACTCCGGATCGCCGCCGTGCAGGTCGACGTTGATGGCGAGGCACAGCAGGTCGAACCAGGCCGCGCCCTCACAGGCCCACGGCCAGTCGATGACCACCACCGTGCCGTCCGCTCGGACGATCAGATTGTCGGCACGGGTGTCGCCGTGCACGAGTGAGTCTCCGGCGAGGGCGGCGAGCCCGCGCTCAGCGAGATCGCAGAGCAGGTCAAGGTGTGCACCGGCCCACGGATCGAGCACGTCGGGCGGCGAATGCCGGATCCGGTCCCAGCCGCCGTACTCGGGCGCGAAGGCTGTGGTCAGCGGAGCCAAGTCCGGCACCGGATTCGGCGTGCAGGTCGCCGCGATGGTGCCGAGGGCGGTCGCGGTCGCCGCCAGGTCAGCAGGGAGCCACGGGACGGCCGGCATCCGGCCGCCGATATCGGCGTAGATGGCGGCCACCCACTCGCCGTCGTCGTAGAGTCCGAGCAACGTCGGCAGGTGCGGGCTCGGCGGCAGGTGCCCGACGACGCGTGCTTCGGTGAGGTGGATGCCCGGGGTCTCGGGATTCTGGGCGGGGCTGACGGCCTTCACGAACGCCCGGCGGCCCTCGGCCGTGACCAGCCGATCGGCCGTGCCGGGAGAGAAGCCACCGGCTTGGGAGCTGGCCAGGAGCACCGGGCCGCCGCCGACGATCTCCTCGATGCCGCGCCGGACATGGGCGGGGACCTGGTCCCAGCCGAGTCGTACGCCCGACGCCGTGATGCTCACCCGACCACTGTGACAACCCGAGCGGTGTCGTCGCGACTCGTTTTCCGACCGACTCGTCCGTGCTGCCCGCAGCCCCCGCGGAAAGTGGTCACCAACAACAACTCCCACCGGCGTGTCGGTGTTGTTAGTGACCAGTTTTCGGGGAGGGGACGGGGCGGGCGTAGGGGCCGAGAGCGCTGACGGAGACGGCCGCGCCGGACGTACGCAGGAACGAGACGAAGGCGCTCACCGATGGGGCGACCGCGCCGGGTCGAGCGATCGCGCCGATCGTCCGGACCGCCTTCGGATGGTCGATCCGCACCTGGTCGGTCTCGGCGTCTGGAGCGTACGACGGCAGGATCGAGACCCCCAGACCCGCCGAGACCAGGCCGCGGGCCGTGTGGGCGTCCTCCACCTCGAACGCGATCCGCGGCCGGGATGCCGACTCGGCGAAGAGCGCGTCCACGCCGAGCCGAAGGCCGTAGCCAGGCTTGAGCGCGATCAGATCCTCACCGGCCACGGCGTCCAGCGAGATCCGCCCGCGATCTGACAGCCGGTGGTGCCGCGGCACGACGAGCACCAAGGGCTCCTCGTACAGCGTGACGGTGACGAGGTCGGACCGCGTCGGCGGGTCGGCGACGAGGGCGACCGCCGAACCGCCGCGCTCGAAGGCGTCGAGGCAGTGCTGCCGCGATCCCTGGGTCAGCGCGAAGCGGACTGCGGGGAATCGGTCGCGGAAGCGCCGAATCAAGGCCGGGACCACGGCCTCGCCGAGGATGTTCTGGAAGGCGATCGGCACCTCGCCATGGCCGACGACATCGGTCTCACCCGCCGCGGCGACGCCAGCCACGATGTTGTCCAGCGCCCCTACGGCGAACGGCAGTAGCTCACGTCCCGCTGCGGTGAGGACGATCCCGCGACCGCGCCGTTCGACAACCGGTGCGCCGATCAGCCCACCGAGCGCACCGAGGGCTCGGCTGACCGTCGGTTGCGGCAGGCGCAGCACCGACGCTGCCACGGTGACCTGCTCCGTCTCGGCCACCACCACGAAGATCGGCAGCAGTCGCGCGATCCGCTGCAGATCACCTGATTCCATATCAAGATCGTATGCTTATCTTGCCAAAGATGCATTTGTGCTCTGGATGGTGACTTCCTACGGTGAAGAGCATGTCGGCCGCAAGCTCTTCCTCGGTCCTCGGATCTCGGGGGGTCCTCGAACGATCGCTGGCCACCGAATGGCGGGGCCATCGCGCCGGAACGCGGGCGTACCGACGGATGCTGCTCGGCCTCGGCGCTGCCGGCGTCGCGACGTTCGCCCAGCTCTACGCGCCGCAGGGACTCTTGCCGACCCTTGCCGTCGGGCTTCACGTCGATGCCTCGACCGCTGCGCTCTCGGTGTCGTTGGCGACCTGGGGAGTGGCGCTGTCCGTTTTGCCCTGGTCCATCCTGTCCGACCGGATCGGCCGGCTCCGGGCCATGCGGATCGCCATATCGGCCGCAACGATCGGCGGTCTGCTCGTCGCCTTCAGCCCTACGGCGGACGCCCTGCTCGGCCTACGGTTCCTCGAGGGGCTGGCACTCGGTGGCCTGCCGGCGCTGGCGATCACGTACCTGCACGACGAGGTGGACCCGCGGCACACCGCCGCGGCGGCCGCGGCGTACATCTCCGGCACAACCGTCGGTGGCGCGTGCGGGCGACTGATCGCCGGACCGCTGGCCGGCGTCCTCGGCTGGCGGGTGGCGCTCGCAGCTGTTGCGATCGTGTGTCTGGTCGCGGCAGCGGTCTTCCTCCGGCTGATGCCGCCCGCCCGGAGTCATCGTCCGAGCAGGCCGTCGCTCGGCACCGTCGTCGGCAACGTTCGCAGCTGTCTGTCCGATCCGCTGCTTCTGGCGCTCTACGCCCAGCCGATGCTGATCATGGGAGGCTTCGTCGCGGTCTACAACTACCTTGGGTTCCGGCTCGAGGGGCCGGCGTTCGGACTTCCGACGGTGGTCGCCTCGCTGATCTTCGGCGCGTACGCGGCCGGGACGATCTCGTCGCGGCTGGTCGGGCGCTGGGTGCCGCGGTTCGGGCGGGCGCGGGTGCTGGCCGGTGGCACGATCGCCACGATCTGCGGCGTTGTGGCGACCCTCTCCTCGTCGTTGGTCCTGGTCGTGACCGGTCTGCTGGTTCTCACCGCCGGGACCTTCGTCGCCCACGCAACGGCATCGGGCTGGGTGGGTCAGCACGCCCGGGTCGGCCGGGCCCAAGCGACCGCGCTCTACAACGTCGCGCTCTACACCGGCTCGGCGGTTATCGGCTGGCTGGTCGGGTTCGCCTGGACCGCGGCAGGATGGTCCGTCACCGTCGCCGTGGTGACCGGGCTCGCGCTCGTCGCCCTGCTCGCCGGGTACCTCGGGCAGCACCGCACAGGAACTGTCAGCGCGGCTGCCTAGGCTTTTCCGCAAGAGCACGGAGCGCCCGGCTCCGCTGAGTGAACGAGGAGTTTGGAATGACAATCCTGCCCGATCGGCCGAATACCGGTCTGCTGGTGATCGACGTCCAGAACGGGGTGGTGGACGGTGCATCGAAGCGGGATGAGGTCGTCGCCAACATCAACAGCCTGGTTGCCAAGGCCCGCGCCGAGGATGTGCCGGTGATCTGGGTGCAGCACTCCTCCGAGGAGCTGCCCAATGGCAGCGACGCCTGGCGCTACGTCCCGGAGCTGGCCCCGGCCGACGACGAACCGATGATCCACAAACGCTACGGCGACTCCTTCGAGGCGACCGACCTGGAGTCGGTGCTGGCCGAGCGCGGTGTCGGGCGGCTGGTTGTGACCGGCGCTCAGACCGATGCCTGCGTCCGCTCGACGCTGCACGGTGCCTTCACCCGTGGATACGACGCCACGCTGGTGTCGGACGCGCACACCACCGAGGACCTGTCCGCCTACGGCGCGCCGGCACCCGAGCAGGTCATCGCGCACACCAATCTGTACTGGTCCTTCCAGACCGCGCCCGGCCGGACCGCCGGCACGGTCGAGACCGCGGAGGTCAGCTTCGGCCCGGCTGCTGCCGACTGAGCCACCGAAGCTGCTGCGGGCTGCGGTCCGGCCGAGCAGAGCGGGGGTCGGGTCAGCGACCGGGAGGCTGGAGCCGGGCCGTCTGGGCGATCCGGGTCAGGGCATCGACGTGCGCGACATAGGCAGACCTACCGGTGGGGGTGAGTGAGAGCCAGGTGCGCGGACGCTTGCCGACGTACCCCTTCTTGATCTTGACATAGCCAGCCTGCTCGAGCGCGCTTGCCTGCTTGGAGAGGACCGAGTCGCTGATCTCCACCGTGTCCCGGACGAACGCGAACTCGGCCTTGTCGACGGCAGACAGGGTCGCCATGATCGAGAAGCGAACAGGTGCGTGGATGACACCGTCGAGCCCGTGCCGTGGGTGCTGCGCCGAGGTGGTCACCGCTCCAGCCGCTGCTGGGCGGCGTGTCGAGCGACGAGCGGCGGAGTCGCCAGCGCCAGG
Source organism: uncultured Actinomycetota bacterium (assembly GCA_963797165.1). Classification (GTDB taxonomy): domain Bacteria; phylum Actinomycetota; class Actinomycetes; order Propionibacteriales; family Propionibacteriaceae; genus Microlunatus. Next base: position 894,351 of record CAWCOM010000001.1, on the reverse strand, counting down.
CCGCCGACGAGCCACCACCACAGCGGCTGCTGCAGCGCGAAGCTGCCGAGCAGCACGAGCGCCCACAGCACCGCCCAGGCCGCGATCATCACGTTGTGGATCCGCGCCATCCCGCGCAACATGGCCCGTTGCCGATTGGCGTACACGCTGATGGCGACGACGAACGCCACCCAGAGTGGTGTGATCACCCAGGCACCCCACTTGGGTCCGACAAGCCCGAAGCACAGCGCCAGCGCGAACGAGGCGATGGCGAAGCAGGTCAGGTAGCGGACATACCAACGGCCCGCGGATCGAGCGCGAGCACCCAGTCGATCGGCCTCGCGGAGCGCGTCGGCGGCTGCCTCGGTGTTCTTCATAGCACCACGATAGAAAGTACTTTCCAGTTTGGCAAGTGCTCGCTGCTGATCAGTCGCCCGCCATTTGCCAGCCCGGTCGTCCGAGTGGGGCAGGTTTCGTCCTGATCCGGCCCTATTCGCCAGCCCGGTCGTCCGAGTGGGGCAGGTTTCTCCTGATCCGGCCCCATTCGCCAGCCCGGTCGTCCGAGTGCCGACGGTTGAGCCTGGTCCTGATCCACATGCCCGCCCGATCGTCCGAATGGGAGTCAGGAAGGGCGGGGTGGGCCTGCATTCGCCTGACCGGGCGGGCGAATGCGGGTCAAGACGTGCTGGTCGGGCTTCATTCGCCTGACCGGGCGGGAAAATGGGGTCGGGAAAAAATGGGGTCGAGGAAATGGGGGTCGGGGAACGGGGGTCGGGAGGCGAGCCGCGGGATTCCTCAGCCGCATCGACGATCGGCTTCGTAGCGGGAGAGCCGGTTCGCCGACTTGGTGCTGTTGTCCGGGGAACTGACGGCGGATGTCGCCAGCCTGCCCGACGTCAGCGGAGTGGCCGGGGCCCGGTCGGTACCGGTGGCCCGATCTCGACGAGATACGACGTCGGATTGCCATCGCCCGTCCGGCAGGGTGATCCATTCAGGCGCTGGTGCGGTGGAGACCGCCGTCCGCTGCACGAGGGAGCCGCATCAGACCGGCCAGTCGAGGGTGGTGCGTGATCAACAGGCCGATGGCACCGGACACCGTCACGCAGCCCGCCAGGATCCATAGCAACGCATTTGGATAGCGTTCGATCACCAGCGGAACGACGAACATGAACGCCGCCGCGACCGCGCGGGCGAGACCGTACGTGACGCCGAGCGCGCTGGCTCGAACCCGGGCCGGAAACAGTCGCTGACTCCAGACCTTGTAGATGGCCTCGCCGGCGAAGACGTTCGACAGGCTGTACATGAAGATCAGCAGCACCATCCCCAGCACGGCCGTCCCCCCGGTCAGCGCGCCGACGGTGAACGCAGCGATCTGGAGCACCATGGCGACGACGAACAGCCTGTCGCGCCACACCGTGTCCGCGAGACGTACGAAGGCGAGGGAGATCAGCAGCGCCGGCGGAAACGTGAGCAGCGCGAGCCCGGTGGCGCCGGACTGGGACAGACCGGTGACGTTCACCAAGAAGTAGGTGCCGTAGTTGCCCAGCGTGGCGGACGCGATGTTCCAGAACGCGAAGAAGAGTCCGGTGGCGAGCAGCGGCACCCCGACACGGGCGCCGACCAGGTCGCGCGGGCGGATCCCGATCGGATGGGACGGTCCGGGCACTGCGGCGGGAGCCACCGCACGGCTGCGGGCCGTGAGGACGAGCCGCAACCCGAGCGTGACCACAGCGAGCACGACGATGTGGCCGATGAGGATCTGGGTGCCTAGGAAGCCGAGGGTCGACACCGCGAACCCGAGCGCGAACGTCGCGAGGATCCCGGCGATCCACATCGTCTGAGTCAGTCCGACCAGACGGCCGCGGGCGCGTTCCGGCGCGGCGTCGGCGATGACGGCGACCGAGGTCGGCACGTCGGCACCCGCCGCCAGTCCGACGATGATCACCCCCGCGGTCAGCGTCGTGCCGTTCACTGCGGTGATGACGAGGATCGTGCCGATCACGAAGACGACCAGGTCATAGGTGAACACCGGCCCGCGGCCCAGGCGGTCACCCAGCCAACCACCGACGATCGAGCCGACCGCGATGGCGAAGGCGAGCCCCGCGGTGAGCAGCCCGACCTGCGCGACGCCGAGCGCGAAGTGATCGCGCCAGATCGGCAGTGAGATGGAGACGGAGATGATCGTTGCGGCGTCCAGGTACGAGGCCAGGCCCGCCGCGAACGCCATCCGCCAGAGTGCGGCGGGAACCCGCGTCTGTTCGACCCTCGCGTCCGGCACTCCGCGATCCTAATGGCTGCGCCCGGCCGGTTGCCCGACGATCTCCTGGGAGGCACCACTGCTGATGCGCCTCAGGTGACGGGCTCCCTTTGGGGCGGTGACAAGCGGGAAAAGCTGAAGCAGACTGACCTGAGGCGCACTCTCGAGGGACACGGAGTCGACGATGACGCAGGCCAATCCCGTTCGACCGGCTGCAGGCGCAACGGCTGTGCCGTCGTACTCCGGCGGCACCTCGACTATGTCGCTGCTGGGCGACACCATCGGTGCCAACCTCGATCGGACGGTCGACCGGGTCGGCGAGCACGAGGCCCTCGTGGAGTGCGCGACCGGCCGCCGGTTCAGCTACCGGCAGCTGGTGGACGAGGTGGACGCCTGCGCCCTCGGTCTGGCCGGCCTCGGCGTCGCGAAGGGCGACCGGGTGGGAATCTGGGCACCGAACTGCGCGGAGTGGGTGTTCGTGCAGTTCGGCACGGCGAAGCTCGGCGCGATCATGGTCAACATCAATCCTGCGTACCGGAGCCACGAGCTCGCGTACGTCATGAGGCAGGCCGGCGTCTCCGTGCTGATCAGCGCGCCGGAGTTCAAGACGAGTGACTACCGGGCCATGGTCGCCCAGGTCCGCGGCGACTGTCCCGAGCTGCGCGAGGTGATCTTCCTGGGCGATCCGGCCTGGGAGAAGCTGATGGGCGCGGGAGGAGCGGCCGACCACGGGCTGCTCACCCAGCGCGTGCGAGAGCTGTCGGCGGACGATCCGATCAACATCCAGTACACCTCGGGTACCACGGGGTTCCCGAAGGGCGCGACGCTGACCCACCACAACCTGCTCAACAACGGGTTCTTCGTGGGGGAGGGCTGCGGCTACACCGAGGCTGACCGGGTCTGTATCCCGGTGCCGTACTACCACTGCTTCGGGATGGGCATGGGCAACCTCGGCTGCACCTCGCACGGGTCGACGATGGTCATCCCGGCACCGGGTTTCGATCCGGCGCTGACTCTTCAGGCGGTGCAGGACGAGCGTTGCACGTCGCTGTACGGCGTGCCGACCATGTTCATCGCCGAGCTCGGCCTGCCTAACTTCGCCTCGTACGACCTGTCCAGTCTGCGGACCGGGATCATGGCCGGCTCACCGTGCCCGGTGGAGGTGATGAAGCGAGTCGTCGAGGAGATGGGAATGGCCGAGGTGACCATCTGCTACGGCATGACCGAGACGTCGCCGGTGTCCACCCAGACCGGCGCCGACGACGACCTCGACCGACGTACGTCCACCGTCGGCCGGGTGCACCCGCACCTGGAGGTGAAGGTGGTGGATCCGAGCAACGGGCTGACCATGCCCCGCGGCGAGCCCGGTGAGTTCTGCACCCGCGGCTACTCGGTGATGCTCGGCTACTGGAACGAGCCGGGCAAGACGTCGGAGGTGATCGACGCGGCGCGCTGGATGCACACCGGCGATCTGGCGATCATGGACGACGAGGGCTACCTCAACATCGTCGGGCGGATCAAGGACATGGTCATTCGAGGCGGCGAGAACGTCTACCCGCGTGAGGTCGAGGAGTTCCTCTACACCCATCCCGACATCGTGGACGCGCAGGTGATCGGCGTGCCGGACGCGCGCTTCGGTGAGGAGCTGGTGGCCTGGATTCGGCTGCGTCCGGGCGCCGAACCGCTGACCGCAGAGGCGGTGCGCGAGTTCTGCACCGGCAAGATCGCGCACTACAAGATCCCGCGCTACGTGAAGCTCGTCGACGAGTTCCCGATGACGGTGACCGGCAAGATCAGGAAGGTCGAGATGCGCAAGATCTCGGTCGACGAGCTCGGACTGGCCTCCGCTGCGGCGATCGAGAACGCCTGAGCTGTCAGCGTCTCGACCGGCCGGAGCCGCTGCTTTCGCTGACAGGTCGGCGGGAAGGGAGGATCATCACATCATGACTCCAGTGCAGCCGCACGGGCTCCATCACGTCACCGCGATCGCCACCGACCCGCAGCGCAACGTGGACTTCTACACCCGCGCCCTCGGCCTGCGACTGGTGAAGCAGACGGTCAACTTCGACGCACCGGAGAGCTATCACCTCTACTACGGCGACGAGCAGGGCAGTCCGTCCAGCCTGTTGACGTTCTTCCCCTGGCCGGGCGTATCCCAGGGGCGGCAAGGTGCCGGGATGTCGACGACGACGGCGTTCAGCGTGCCGGGGGAGTCGCTCGGCTGGTGGCATGAACGCCTGCGAGGGCTCGCCGTCGACGTCGACCAACCGCGGACCCGGGACGCGGAGGAGGTGCTGACCTTCCGCGACCCCGATGGCATCATCATCGACCTGGTGGCCTCGTCGGGTGATCATCGCTCCGGCTGGGACGGAGTGGCCGACATTCCTGCCGAGCACGCGGTTCGCGGACTGCATGCGATCACACTGTCCGAGCGTGATCTCGATCCGTCAGCCGGCATGCTGACCGACCTGCTCGGCATGAACGTGGCCGCTGAGCAGGGCGATCGGGCCCGCTTCGGGATGTCCGGCGGCACGTCCGGAGCGTTGGTCGACGTGCAGGGCGGCGTACGTGATCGTGGTCTGCAGGCCGGCGGCACGGTGCACCACGTGGCGTTCCGCGCGCCGGACCTGCCGACCATGACCCTGTGGCGAGACGAGCTGATGTCCCGCGGAGTCCACGTCACCGAGATCTTGGACCGGCAGTACTTCAAGTCGATCTACTTCCGCGAACCCGGCGGCGTGCTGTTCGAGATCGCCACCGATGCCCCCGGGTTCGCCGTCGACGAGCCGCTGCTCGAGCTCGGCCGGGCGCTCAAGTTGCCGCCCTGGCTCGAGCCGAACCGCGAGCAGATCGCGGCGGCGCTGCCGCCGCTACGGGTCGATCCCGACGTCCCCTGAAACCTGACACCCCGAGCCGGCTGTCAGCGAACGTCCACGCAGTCACCGCGGCTCGTCACCGCCTGGGTGGTCGAGCTGCCGGCGAAGGAGAACCGGTAGCACCCGTCCCGCTTCGCGATCACCCGAAGGCGAACAGAGCCGTCGTCGGCGGTCGTCGTCGTGGCCACGCTGTGATACGTCCCCGTCGGCGAGCGCCACTGCAGCTGGACCTTCCGCTTGCTGTAGCCGTGGTAGCGCAATGTCTGCCAGTCGGCCCGTTCCAGCTTGCCGGTGACGGTGATCGAACGACCCTTGCGCACCGGTTCGGGACTCGCGTTCGTTGTCAGCCGGGCCGCTCGGACGACGGTGAAGCCCGGCCCCGGCGCGTTGGGCGTGGACTGGCCCCAGACCGAGATGAAGGACTGCCAGCGGCCTGCTTCGGAGTTCGGCAGAGTGCCCGGGCCGATCCGCAGCCCGGTCTCGTACGTCGTGACACCGTTGCTGCTGCCGACCGCGTCCAACTCGTACGTGTCGACGAAGTTCGGCCCGTACAGCCCGGCCTCGACCGAGTCGATCCGGCAACCCGATGTCCGGACCCGGGTGGTGACGGTGATCCCCTTCGGCACGGACGTGCCCAGCACCACCCGGGCCGGAGTGATCGTCGTGCCGAGGATGACAGCCGGGGTCGCGCACGGTCGAGCAGCAGACATCGCCGGCGCGCCGGCGATCAGTGAGGAGGCGGCCAGGGCACACCCGGCGAGGGCGACCGCCGCTCGGCGGAGGGTGGTCAGGTTTCGAGTGGTCAGGTTTCGAGTGGTCAGGTTTCGAGTGGTCATGGTGGTCATCCGCAGGTGTAGGTGACGCCGTTGACGACGTGCTGTCCGGGTCCGAGGTCACGGCAGGCGTCGACCACTCCGCCGATCGCGATTGCGGCGATCACGATCGAAGCGAACACCGCGACCGTGGCGATGCCACCCACGACGGCGCCCGCGATGGCCGGGCGGTTGGTGAATCCCGCCCGCTTCGAGCGCCGCAGGGCGACCAGGCTGAGGATCAGACCGACCAGGCCGGCGAAGGGTGCGAGCACGAGTCCGAGGATGCCGAGCGTCCGGCCGGGATCGTCCGCCGGCGGCGGCAGGATCGGCGCGCCGGCCGGATAGGGATGGCCGGCGGCCGGCGGAGAGACCGTCCCGGGTTGTGGGTAGGGCCGGACTTCTCCGGTGTAGTGCGGGTCGAACGGGGAGGTGGGCATCGGGCCCATGGTGTTGGTCATGGGTCAACGGTGTGGCCGCCGGGTTGGGGCGGCCTTGGGGCCGACTTGGGAAGCCCACGTAGCTCAGCCGTGCGCGAGCAGCTCGAGCAGGACGACGACGACGCCGAGCCCGAACTCGGCGAACAGGATCACCAGTCGCTGCCGGAGCGGCAACCGGACCCGCCGTGCCGCCAGGTAGCCGATCACGACCAGGCTCGCCGCGAGAGCGATCGTCGAGGCACGCAGGGAGCCTTCGATCCGCCAGACTCCCGCGCCGGCCAGACCGATGAAGATCAGCGGCAGGACCACGACACCGAGCGACCCGACCGACACCTCGAGCATGTGCCGGAGCTCGTCGGCATCGGGCACGGCGGCGTGCACGGTGATGTGGGCGACGAGATCGGCCACGAAGACGGCCAGCAGTGTCCCACCGACGGTGATGATCAGCGTCGTCGCCGCCGAACGAGGAGACGCTTCCTCGGCGTGCGAGCTGAGCGCGAGCACCACCGCCAGGGAGGTGAAGGTGACATAGATGCGCTCTTTGAGCTGCTCGGCTCGCCGTTCGACCGGAATGCCCCCGGCTGGAGAAGTCATGGTGGCAAGTCGATCCGAGCGTCGCCTCGATGGCAAGCATCCCGGCCGGTGGTTTGTGAGCCGGGCCGGGTCGCGGTGGAATGGAGCTGTGCAGGCCGATCGAACCGACCCTCCGCACGGCGACTACGACGTGCTGATCGTCGGCGCCGGGCTCTCCGGGATCGGTGTCGCCCGTCGGCTGTCGGCCGAGCTGCCGGAACTCGACTACGCCGTGCTCGAAGCTCGGGGCGCCACCGGAGGCACCTGGGACCTGTTCCACTTCCCCGGCGTACGCGCCGACTCCGACATGTACACCTTGGGGTACGCCGACAAGCCCTGGCGCGGCCGCGCCTCGATGCCGCCGGGCGGCCAGATCCTGGACTACATCCGCGAGGCCGCCGCCGAGAGCGGGGTCGAAGGCCGGATCACGCTGAACCATCGCGTCCGGCAGATCTCCTGGTCGAGCTCGTCGGCTCGCTGGTCCGTCGACGTCGAGCGAGGCGATACCGGTGAGTCCGTGCGGCTGCACACTCGTTGGGTGTTCGCCGCCGGCGGGTACTACAACTACGACGCCGGGTTCACGCCGGTGATCGCAGGGAAGGACCGGTTCGCCGGCCCGATCGTGCACCCCCAGGAGTGGCCGGAGGATCTCGACTACACCGGCAAGCGGGTCGTCGTCATCGGCAGTGGCGCGACGGCCATCACGCTCGTGCCGGCGCTGGCCGAGCGGGCCGCACTCGTCACCATGGTGCAGCGGACCCCGACGTACGTGCTGCCTGCGCCCGTCGAGGACGACCTGGCGGTTCGGTTGTTCCGCGTCCTGGGCAGGGACCTGGGCTACGCGGCGACCCGTCGGATGAGAATCGGTTCCCAGGCTCTGATGTGGCGGTTCTGCCGCCGACACCCGCGCCTCGCCCGTCGGCTGATCCGACGCGTCAATGCCGCTCAACTGCCTCAGGGTTTCGACGTCGACACCCACTTCAACCCGCCGTACGACCCGTGGGACCAGCGGCTGTGCGCCAGTCCGGGCGGCGACTTCTTCAAGGCGATCCGGGCCGGCAGCGTGGCCGTGGTGACCGACCAAGTCGCCTCCTTCACCGAATCCGGGCTCCGGCTCGAATCCGGCCGCGAGCTGCCCGCCGACATCGTGGTGACGGCAACCGGCCTGGCGATGCAGCCGTTCGGTGCGATCCGGATCGTGGTCGACGGCGTGCCGGTGCAGCTGCCGGACCACGTTGTCTACAAGGGAATGATGCTCAGCGACGTACCCAATCTGGCGTTCGCCATCGGCTACACCAACGCTTCCTGGACGCTGAAGGTCGGTCTCGTCGCCGAGCACTTCTGCCGGCTGTTGCGCCATCTGCGCGACCACGGCTGTGCCGCCTGCCGCCCGGTCGTTCCCGCCACCGGCCTGAGCTTGCGGCCGCTGTTCGACTTCGATGCCGGCTACATCCAGCGAAGCGTCGACGAGCTGCCGCGGCAGGGCGACCTCGACCCGTGGCGGATGTCGATGCGCTATCGAGACGATCTCGTGCTGCTGCGGGACGGCCCGGTCGTCGACGAGTGCCTCGAGCTGACCCTCGCCGAGCCGGCTCCCGCCGAGCCGGCTCCCGCCGAGCCGGCTCCCGCCGAGACGGTCCCTTCTGGCTGGGCCGGGGCTACCGGAGGTGAGCGATGACCAGAAGTCGATCCGGCTCGGTCCAGCTCGGCAAGGTGGCGGTGGTCACCGGTGCCGGCTCCGGGATCGGCCGCGCACTGGCCATCGGGTTGGCCCGGCGGGGCTGCCGGCTGGCGATCTGTGACATCGATGGGCAGGCTTTGCATATCACCCGGATCAGGATCGAGGCGCTCGGCGCACCAGCCCTCGCGGTCCGGGTCGATGTGGCCGAACGGGTGTCGGTGGCTGCGTTCGCGACGGAGGTCGCCGACCACTACGGGATCGTGCACCAGCTCTACAACAACGCTGGCGTGGCCGGTGGGCGGCGGCTGCTGGACGCCTCGTACGACGACATCGAGCGGGTGCTCGCGATCAACCTCTGGGGTGTCGTGTACGGGACGAAGGAGTTCCTGCCGCATCTGATCGCCTCAGGCGCCGGGCATCTCGTCAACATCTCCAGTCTCAATGGTTTCCTCGCCCAGCCGGGCCTCACCAGCTACTGCATGTCGAAGTTCGCGGTGCGTGGGTTCACCGAGACCGTCCGGGCCGAGATGCTGGCCGACACCTTGCCGGTGAAGGTCACCGTCGTCCATCCGGGCGGGGTCCGGACCAACATCGCCACTGCAGCCTTCGAGCACGCGCGTGCTGAGGGCGAGGCGCTCAGCGCGCACGACGCGCAGCGATTGGCCTTCTACAACGAGAAACTGCTGCGGATGGAGCCGGTGGACGCGGCGGAGATCATCCTCCGCGGAGTTGCGGCCGGGCGCGCCCGGATCGTCGTCGGCGCGAGTGCCCGTCGGCTCGATCGGCTGACCCGGCTGCTGCCGACCGCGGGTCCGGTGTTCACAGCGCGGTTCGACCGCCGCTTCGCCGCCGTCGATGAGCAGCGGGACTGAGTGACTGCAGAGGTCGCGAGCCAATGGCCGAGGCTGTCGGAGCCCCGGCATAGCATGCTCGCGTGCCAGAGGGACATACGCTCTACCGCCTCGCCCGGGAGCTCAGCGATGCGTTCGCCGGCGGCCCTGTCCGGGCCTCGAGCCCGCAGGGCCGCTTCGCGGCCGATGCCGCCGTGATCGACGGCACCGCTGTGCTCGGGGCCGAGTCCGGTGGCAAGCACCTGTTCGTCGAGTTCGCGGACGACCGCTTCGTCCACGTCCATCTCGGTCTGATCGGCAAGTGGGACGTTCGTCCCGGTCCGGCGCCGGATCCGGTCGGTGCAGTTCGGCTGCGACTGCAGAACGCCAGGTCGTACGCCGATCTCCGCGGCGCCATCATCTGCGACCTGGTCGGCCGGGACCGGCGTGACGAGGTGCTGGGCCGGATCGGCCCGGACCCGCTGCGGCCAGACGCCGACCCCGAGCGGGCATGGCGGCGGATCCATCGCAGTGACCGGGCGATCGGCGACCTGATCATGGACCAGGAGGTGCTGGCCGGCGTCGGCAACGTCTACCGTGCCGAGGTCTTGTTCCGGCACCGGATCGACCCGTTGCGCCCGGGCCGCACGCTGCGCCGATCGCAGTGGCAGGCCGTCTGGGACGATCTGGTCGGCCTGCTGCACGAGGGCGTCCGGACCGGTCGGATCGACACCGTCCGTTCCGAGCACACGCCGGAGGCGATGGGTCGGGCGGCCCGCAAGGACGACCACGGCGGCGAGGTGTACGTCTACCGCCGCACCGGCCAGCCCTGCCACGTCTGCGGCACGGCGGTCCGGACGAAAGAGCTGAAGGGGCGCAACCTGTTCTGGTGCCCGCACTGCCAGCCCCGGTTCCGCTCCCGAGCGAAGGTCGGCACGCCGTGAGAGGGTCGGAACCCGAGCACAGTGGGAGGGCAATGGGATCGGCGCCGCGCGAGCGGGACGACAGCTAACGCCAGCGGCCCGCGCCGCACTTGGACAGGCTCAGCGCACGTCACGGCCGGCCAGCATTGCCTGCAGGCCCTGCGACGCGCTGTAGCCCTCGGGCACGCCGTCGACGAGCATCGCCAGGCCCCCGCTGTTCGACGTCCGCAGCGGCAAGATCGCCTGGTAGGCGGGCGAGTCGTACCACTCCTGGGCGGAGGTCCGGTCGGGGAAGGCGATGACGATCACCGCCGAGCGACCGCTCAGCTCGCCCTCCACCATCGTCGGCCCGGGGTGGTGGACGACGAATCGGCCGTCGTACGGCTCGAGCGTGGCATCCAGGCCCTGGAGATAAGCGATCATGTCCGTCCCGAACCTGATGTCGTGCAGGACGGCGATGGCATAGACAGCGGGATCGCTCACCCGAGCGAGATTACGCGGGAGGCATCACCCAGCGAAGGTGTGCCGACCCGCCGACACCGGCTGGGTCGTCCCGTCGGGCAGGACGAGCTCGGCGCTCACCCCGGCCGGCACCAGCACGTCCACGACGAGCCCGTCCGCGCTCCGTCGCCAACCGCACTCGACTCGACCGTGCCGGGTGTCCAGTGCACCCTTGGCCCAGTCCAGGCCCGGTCCGGGTGTGGGGGCGAGCTGGATCGAGTCGTACCCCGGCGCGGCCGGTCGAATGCCGGCGACCACCTGGTAGAGCCAGTCAGCAACCGCGCCGAGAGCGTAGTGGTTGAAGCTGGTCATCTCGCCCGGGTTGATCGAGCCGTCCGGCAGCATCGAGTCCCACCGCTCCCAGATCGTGGTCGCGCCCATGTTGACCGGGTAGAGCCACGACGGGCAGCCCTCCTCGAGCAGCAGTCGGTAGGCGGACTCGACGTGGCCGGTCTCCGAAAGCGCCCAGGTGACGAACGGGGTGCCGGCGAAGCCGGTGGTCACCTTGTAGTCGCGTTCGGCGACCACCTCGGCGAGCCGGTCACCGGCTCTGGCCCGCTGATTGTCGGACAGCAGATCGAAGCAGATGGCGAGGGCGTACACGGTGGCGCAGTCGGACAGGATCGTGCCGTCGTCGTTCACGTAGTGGGTGACGAAGCCGTTCTTGATCTTGGTCGCCAGCTCGTCCCACCGAGCCGCGTCGTCGGTCTGGCGCAGTAGCCGCGCGGTCTCGGCGGTGAAGGCGACCGACCGGTAGAAGCTGGCGGTGGCCACCACGCCCTTGTCGGCCTTGGCGTTCCACGGCTCGTGCGGCGATGCGTCCGGGTCGAGCCAGTCGCCCAGCTGCTGGTCTCGGTCCCACAGGCCGGTGTCGGACAGTCGCGGGATGACGGACTCGAGGTGGAGCACCATGCCGGGGTAGTGCGCGGCCAGTCGATCGCGGTCGCCGTACGCGGTCCACAATGCCTGCGGCACCCAGACGGCGGCGTCGCCCCAGACCGCACAGGCGCCGGCAAACGGGTTCTCGAACCCGTCGGCGAAGTGGGCGAACTTGAGCACGTCCGGTACGACGTAGGGCACGTAGCCGTTCGGACCGGTCTCGGCGGCGACATCGAGCAGCCACTTGTGCAGGAAGTCGGAGACGTCGAACTGGTACGCCGCCGTCGCGGCGTAGGCGGCGATGTCACCCGTCCAGCCCAGCCGCTCGTCACGTTGGGGACAGTCGGTCGGGACGTCGAGGAAGTTGCCCTTCTGGCCCCAGATCGAGTTGCTCACCAGCTGGTTCACTCCGGCGTGGGAGCACTCGAACCACCCCGTGCGCGTCATGTCGGAGTGCACCACGACCGCCTCGACGTCGTCGGCGGTCAGCTCGCCGGGAAAGCCGGTGATCTCGGCGTAGCGGAAGCCGTGGAACGTGAACGTCGGCTCGAAGGTGTCGTCTTCGCCGGACAGGACGAACGTGTCGGTGGCTTTCGCGGCCCGCAGCGGCCGGGTGCCCAGCTCGTCGTGCTCCAGCACCTCGGCGTGCCGGACCGTGATCGCCTCGCCGGCAGAACCGTGCGCCCGGAGCCGGAGCCAGCCGACGAGGTTCTGCCCGAAGTCCAGCAGCGTCTTGCCGCCGGGCGAGGTCCAGATCGCGACCGGCCGGAGTACCTCGTGCCGCCGGATCAGCGGGGCGACCTGATCGACCAGGGTGCCGCGGTCGAAGTCCTTGGTCCGCACCTCGAGCGGGTCGCCGTCGCGACGGCTCAGCCGGGCGTCGATGGTCTGGCCGTCGTACAGGCTGTGGAACGGGGTGTCGGTGCTGGTGGCGGTCCAGGACTCGTCGCTCACCAGCGTCTGCGTCGTGCCGTCGGCGTACGTGATGGACAGCTCGGCCAGGAACCCGATCTCGGTACCGTAGTTGGCGTTCGCTCCTTCGAAGCCCAGATCGCCGCGATACCAGCCATTGCCGAGCAGGACGTCCACCTCGACCGGGTCGGTACCGGCCGACACCAGCTCGGTGACGTCGAAGGTCTGCACCTGCAAACGCCACTCGTACGACGTCCAGCCCGGATTCAGAACGGAGTCCGTCACCGGCCGACCGTTCACGCTCGCCTCGTACACGCCCTGCGCGGTGGCCCGCAGCGTGGCCGACCCGACGTTACCGGCCGGCTGGTCGAGATCGATCGTGCTGCTGAGCCGGATGACGGCCCGGCGATCGTTGCCGGCCGTGATCATGGTCGCCTTGGCGAGCATGGGTGTTCCTTCCTGGACGATTGTGCTTGCGGTGCTGAGAGATCGCTGCTGGGGGCCAAGCGTTGGATCGCGGCTCAGTGAGTGGTGTGCGGCTGTGCGTACCCGCCGACCTCGACCTCGTCACCCTCGATGTCGAACTCGTTCCGGCTGCCCTTGCGGAAGCCGATGATGGCAGCCGCCATACCGATGGCGATCAGCACGGTCAGCACACCGAACAGGCCGCGCGGACCCGCCGCCGCCAGGCGTGGCGTGACCAGGGCCAACACTGCGGCCAGCACTCGGGCGACCGAGATGATCGTTCCCTGCGCGGTGGATCGGAGCAGGGTCGGGAAGGACTCCTGGGTCCACACCTTCAGGATGGCCTCGAAGGCGAACGCGCCGCCGATCGCGGCCAGGATCTGCCACAGCAGCAGGGTGATCACGCTGACGCCGAGGATGGTGGGGATCAGGGTCGACAAGACGTAGCAGGCGGCGCCGATGTAGAACGCCAGCATCCGGTATTTCGTGTCGACGATCCGTAGGAAGAGCAGCGAGAGAACCAGACCGACTCCGATCACGACGAGGCCGATCCGGGCGGCGAACTCAACGGTGGACCCGGCCGTGTTCACCCAGAGGTAGGTGCCGAACTGGCCACCGGTGTTCGCGGCCAGGTTGACCAGCGGGTAGAAGACGAGCAGACAGATGAACGGGACGGCGTACGGCACCTTCAGTAGGTCGCGCACCCGGACGTGCTCGGCCCGCTCGGTGTGCAGCCCGTGCTGGCGTTCGTCGCGGGCGGTCGACCACACCGTCGACTCGGGCAAGGTCAAGCGGGCGACCAGCACGATCAGAGCGATCACGGCCACATGGCCGAAGATGATCTGCCCGCCCAGGTGACCCATGTCGCCGATCACCGACGTGAGGGCGAGCGGGATGACAATCCCCATCGTCCACAGCACCTGCGAGAAGCTGACCATCTTGCCGCGGTTCTTGTCGCTGGCGGCCTCCGCGATGGTGGCAATCGACACCGGCAGGTCCGCGCCGGTGCACAGGCCGGCCAGGATCGCACCGATCAGCAGCATCGGGAATCCGGTGGCGAAGACGTTGAAGCCCATCGCGATGGCGATCCCGATCATCGTCACGCTGAACACCGGCTTGCGGCCGAAGCGGTCACCCAGCCGACCGCCCGTGGCGGCACCGATGGCGATACCCATGGTGAGCGCGAACGACAGCACGCCGATCTGGTTGCCGGTGATGCCGAGCGGCTTCTGATAGATGACGAGGGCGTTGCCGGAGGAGACGATGGTCGCGGCGTCGAGATAGGACGCCATGCCGGCCACGACGGCGATGTACCACGGATTCGGAACCTTGCGCGTAAGCGGAGCAGTCGTCATGGTCTTCCCTTCATTGGGTAGCGTGCCCGGCCCCGGGGCCGTCGTGCGGAGGCTGATTCTTGGTCGTCGTCATCGCGGCGTGATGAATCGATTCAATTGTCGTAGCCTATGTTCGGCGTCGAAGATATGTCAAGATCGGCGTACGATCTTATGAAGCGATTCACAGTTGGCGACGACCCATTCACATTCAGCCTGGCTGTACGACCGACCAGCCTGAGTGTTACCCGGTCTGATCCGACTCAACCCGATCCCGAGCCTGCTGCCTGACCGAACCGGTCGACAATGCCGCGCACGAGCAGCGCGCGGATGGGGGGATCATTGCCTCGAGTCGGGAGGCAGTGCGCGAAGGGCGGCTCCGTGCTCGTTTCGTGCCCCGAGTCGTGAAAGGGTCGGCCCCGGGCCGCTCCCGACCACCGTTTCATGCCCCGAGTCGGGAAGCGGTGCGCCAAGGGCTGATCCGACCTCCGTTTCATGCCCCGAGTCGGGAAACGGTGCGCCAGCGGCTGATCCGACCTCCGTTTCATGCCCCGAGTCGGGAAACGGTGCGCCAGCGGCTGATTCAGACCCTCGTTATGCGCGCTGACTCCAGAAGCGACCGAAGGTTTGCACACCTCCGGAACCCTGCACACGTACGAAGGTGCGCAGACTTCCCGAGGTGTGCAAACTCTGGGTGATCAGACGTGGACCGCTGGCCGGACCGCGCCGGGCCCTGCTGCTCAGGGACGCCAGGCGGGGTCGCGGCCGACGAAGGCCATCAGTCGATCCTGGACCGGAGCGTCGTCCGGCACCGGCACGCGCGGACCGTACTGGCCAGACGCCCGCAGCATTTCGTCGATCGGTTCCATCCCGGCCAGCAGCTCGGCTGAGAACTCCGGGTCGAGGCGATCGTCCTGCCCGCTGGCCCGGGCCAGGTCCCAGGTGTGCATGAACACATCCGAGGTGTAGAAGCGATCGATCGCCACTCCCAGCGGATGCGTGCCTGCCTGCGGGTGGCTGAACTCCCGATCGGAGTCGGGTCCCTCCAGTAGCACCTGGACGGCGTCGGCATGGGCATGCCAGGCCGCCGCCGGATCGTCGGCAATCGTCTCGATGGTGATCGGGGGTCCGGCCACCGACAACGTCACCCCACCGCCGGACAGAAAGCCAGGCAGCCAGGTCACCAGGTGCTCGACGACGTCGCGGGCCGCCCAGCCGGCGACGGGGGCCGGGGCATCCCAGTCGCTGACGCCGTCGACGCGAGCGGAGAAGCCGTCGGCCACGATCGCGTGGTGCTCGGCCGGCGTCACGGGGTCACTCCGTGCGCCAGAACGGCGTCGAGCTTGGCGTACCCCTGCTCCACGCCGGTCTCCATTCCACTGCGCAGCCACGCGTCGCGACTCTCGAAGGAGTCGACCAGAGACTGGGCGTGCAGCCGGCTGCGGCCGTTGCCGAGATCTTCGAACCGCAGCGTCTCCAGCGCGACCTCGTCCGGCTGGCCCTCCCAGGTGAAGGTCTGCACGATCGCGTTGTCGCCGATCCGGTGGAAGCAGCCGCGAAAGCCGAACTCCTGCCCGTCCCGTTCGGCGACGTAGCGCCAGCTGCCACCGTCGCGGGCATCCCAGACGTCGATGGTGGTCTCCATCCCGTCCGGTCCGACCCAGCGGGCGAACAGATCCGGGTCGAGGTGGGCGCGCATCAGCTGTCCGGGGGTCGCGTCGAAGTCGCGGGTCATCCTGATGATCGGGAGCTTCGGGTCGGCCTCGATCGCGACTTCGGTGGTCGTTGTTGTGGTCATGATGATGTTCCTTTCGTGGGTGGGATCTGCCGTGGGACGGCATCAGACGGGTCGGATGGGTCGGACTGGTCGGACGGGCCGGAATCGGCGAGCTCGGCGAGCACCGCGTCCAGCCGTCGGTAGCGCTGCTCCGCGCGTCGGCGATAGCGCTCGATCCAGGCGGTCATCAG
Organism: uncultured Actinomycetota bacterium; assembly: GCA_963797165.1. Classification (GTDB taxonomy): domain Bacteria; phylum Actinomycetota; class Actinomycetes; order Propionibacteriales; family Propionibacteriaceae; genus Microlunatus. The sequence goes on along the minus strand of CAWCOM010000001.1, from coordinate 877,924 downwards.
GTCGAACACCTCCGCTTCCAGGTGAACAGGTCGGGTCTGCGCCTTTCGGCTCCGCGTCACGAGGCCGGCGTCCTCGAGCACCTTCAGGTGCTTCGACACCGCCTGGATGCTGACCTCGTACGGTTCCGCGAGCTCGTTGACCGTTGCGTCGGTCACGGTGAGGCGGGCCACCATGTCGCGACGCGTCGGGTCGGCGAGGGCTGCGAACACCCGCGACAGTTGATCAGCCATGAACCCTTCCTCAACTGTTTGGTTGATTAAGACCTTATGCCGGGTGCCCGTCATTGTCAACCCCTCGGTTGAATAGGGCGCAACGTAGCCTGGCTATGTGCGCCGGTCTCGGCTCGCATCGATGATCGTTCGAGAAGGAACAGGCGAGATGGAACTGAAGGACATCCCCGTCACCACGCTCCAAGGCGAGGACACCACATTCGGCGCCCTGACCGACGGGAAGGTGGCGCTGGTGGTCAACGTCGCGTCGCGCTGCGGGCTCAGCCCCCAGTACGAGCAGCTGGAGACGCTGCAGAAGACGTACGAGGCACGCGGCTTCACCGTGATCGGTTTTCCCAGCAACCAGTTCCTGCAAGAGCTCGGCAGCGAGGAAGCGATCGAGGAGTACTGCTCGCTGACCTGGGGCGTCACGTTCCCCATGTCGTCGAAGGTGAAGGTCAACGGGCGGCATGCCCATCCGCTCTACCAGGAGCTGACGACCGCGCCCGACGCGGAAGGGAAGGCCGGCCGAGTCACCTGGAACTTCGAGAAGTTCCTGGTCAGCCCGGACGGTGAGGTCAAGCGGTTCCGCCCCCGTACGGTGCCAGACGACCCCGCGGTCGTCGGCGCCATCGAAGAGTGGCTGCCCAGCGCGTAGCATCTCGAGTCTCCGCCGCCGATTGACCCCCGTGAGGTGACCTGAGACGACCGCGATCGCCCGACGCCCGACGACCGGCGCTCAGATGTTGGCGCCGTCCGTCGGCACGCCGTCCGGCAGCGCCGCGTTGCGTTCGGCGTCCTCGGTCCCGCCTGCGGTGCTCGGCCTGGCGAAGTCGAGGGTGTACGCGGTCATCGAGAGCGAGCCGTACGCGTACCCGTCGATCAGCACGTCCGCACCGCGGTCCGCCGCGCCGGCCAGCCCCGCGAGATAGAGCAGCGGGATGTAGTGATCGGGGGTCGGCACCGCGGTCTCGAAGTCCCGGTGACTGTCCAACGCGGCGGTCTCGTACGGCTGGTCGGCCATCGTTGCCTTCACCTGCTCGTCGAACCGTTGGGCCCAGTCGAACCCGTCATCGGGTAGGCCCGCGCTCATCCCGCCGAGGTTGTGGACCACGTTGCCGCTGCCGATGATCAGCACGCCTCGCTCTCTCAGCGGCGCGAGCTGCGCGCCGAGGCCGAGGTGGTAGTCGAATCCCTTGTTGGCATTGATGCTCAGCTGGAGCACCGGGATGTCGGCGTCGGGAAAGGCGTGCATCAGGACCGACCAGGTGCCGTGGTCGATGCCCCAGCTGTCGACATCGGCGCCTACCCAGGTCGGGTGGACGACGTCGCTGACCTCCTCCACGAAGCCAGGGAGGCCGGGCGCCGGGTACTGCACGTCGAACAGCGGCTGCGGGAACCCGTAGAAGTCGTGGATGGTCCGTGGCCGCGGCATTGCGGTCACGGCGGTGGCGTTGATGTACCAGTGCGCCGAGATCACGAGGATGGCCCGCGGGCGGGGGACTGCCGTGCCCAGCGCGTGCCAGGCACGGGTGTAGCGATTGTCGGCGAGGGCGTTCATCGGGTTGCCGTGCCCGAGGAAGGCGGCGGGCATCAGCGGTGGCGTCAGGTCCGTCATCGCCTGTCCTCTCGATCGTGGACTCGGCTCAGCCGCCGAGACTTTCACCACAGCTTCACACCTTCCTTCCACGATCGCACCTGTGGTCGTCCTCCAGGTGGCGCCGGCCGCCGTAGCTGTGCACGAACAGCCGGTCTTGGGCGAGCAGCGCCCGTGGGCCAGTTCAGATAGTGGGCCAGTTCAGATAGTGGGCCAGTCCAGATAGCCGGCTGGTGCGTGATCACGAACGAACTGGAACGCGGCGTCCAGATGATCCGGCGCTAGTTCCGTCAGCTGGTGCAGGACGATCGCACCGTCGAAGCCGCTGCGCTGCAGCCCGGACAGGTAGAGCGAGTAGTCCATCACACCTTGGCCTGCGGCGCGCCCGCCGGCATCACCGTCGTGGTCGAGGTCCTTGGCGTGAGCCAGCACGACATCTCCTCCGACGAGGGCGAAGGCTTCGGCCAGGTGATCTTGCATGCGAAAGAGATCACCGCGGTGGAAGAGGTTGGCGCCATCCATCAGCACCTTCACAGCGGGGCTGCCGACCTCGTCCATCAGCCGTCGGGCTCGTTGCGCGGAGTCGACGACGTTGTTGTGCTCGGGTTCGAACGCGAGTGTGACGCCGACCCTCTCGGCCGCGTGGGCCGCGCTTCGGATCTGCTCGATCAGGTCGCGCCAGGCATCGGGCGACTGGTTGGCGTCGCTTCGATGCCACATGATCTCGTCACGGCTCCCGGTACACAGGGTGACGATGTCCGTCCCGAACGCGGGTGCGAGCTCGATCAGGGTGATCAGGTGATCGAGATTACGGGCCCGCCGGTCCGGATCGGGGTGGACCATGTTGTACGTGCCGTCGACTGCGGACACGACGAGACCCCGGGAGCTCAGGACTGATCTCGCGTACGTCGCCAGCTCGATGCTGAGATGCTCACCGAGGACGTCAAGACCGCGAAGCAGCGAGTCCGCCTTACCGACACCACGAATCACGGACCCCAGCTGCAGCTGGACGCAGCCGATTCCGTGCAGCGCGATCTCGTCGACCGTGCCTTCGAAGGTGTCGTTGCTGAACTCGGTGGTCATGACACCGATCTGAGCCATGGTCTGCGATCTCCCTCAGCGTTGCGGCCAGCGGCTGCGCATCATCAGGCGCACCGACTCAGCACCACAGTCTCGACCACCGGCCGAGCGCCTGCCGTGCCGAGGCGGCAGCATGATCGACTGTACGACGGCGTGCAGTCGGTGACGGGCCGCTGCGGCCGTGTCGAAGGAGCCTGTGCGAACATGACGACGCTGCGGCAACGAATCACCCGAGCACTGGACGCGCGCACCCTTCGCGGCGTGGAACTGGGGCCGTACGAGATCGGCATCCAGCGAGATCTCCGGGTGCCGATGGACGACGGCGTCGAGCTACTCGCGGACCTGATCCTACCGGTCGGTCCGGACGCGCCGAGCCTGCCTACGGTCCTCATCCGTGGTCCGTACGGCCGTCGCGGACTGGTGGCCGGCTCCGCCCGCGCCCTCGCGTACGAGGGCTTCACCGTGCTGTTCCAGAGCTGCCGCGGTACGCACGGCTCGGAGGGGGTCTTCACCCCGCAGATCGACGAGGAGTGCGACGGCGTCGCGACCCACCGCTGGGTGCGGAGGCAGCCGTGGTTCACCGGGAAGCTCGTGACATACGGCGCGAGCTACATGGGGTTCACCCAGTGGGCGGTGGCCGGCCGGTTGCTGAGCGGACAGCGGCAGGGCGAGCGATCCGAGGATGGGAAGGCCCGGCGCGAGGAGGCCCCGCGCGAGGAGGCCCAGCGCGAGGAGGCCCAGCGCGAGGAGGCCCAGCGCGAGGAGGCCCAGCGCGGGCCGGATGCGTGCGTGCTGTTGATCACGATGCCCGACTTCGGCGCGATCACTTGGGAACACGGGGCGTTCACCCTGCGTACTGCACTGGGGTGGTCGCGGATGATGGATCGGATGGGGCGCGGAGGTGCCGCGCTGCCCCTGCTCCTCCTGCCCGATCCCAAGCTGCAGAGGGCATTCGGCGTCTTGCCTCTCAGCGCCGGTGACTCCGCGGCAACCGGCCACCCGATCCACTGGTACCAGGACTGGGTCGCCCACGAGCGGCTCACCGACCATTACTGGACCCGGCAGAACCACACCGCGTCCGTACCCGACGTCAGCGTCCCTGTGCTGATGGTCACCGGCTGGTACGACATCTTCCTGCCGTGGCAGCTCGGGACGTACGCTCAGCTCGCCGGGGCCGGTAACCCGCCGCGTCTCACGATCGGCCCCTGGGGCCACACGTCCCAAGAGATGGGCGCACCGACCCACGCGGACACGGTCGCGTTCTTGAAGGAGCACTTCGCTGAGGAACCGAGTACCCGGGCCGAGCCGGTGCGGGCGTTCCAGACCGGAGCCGAGCGGTGGCACGACCTCGCCAGCTGGCCCCCGGCCGGTGCAACGGCTCAAAACTGGTTCCTCGGCGGCGGGCAGCTTGGGACAGAACCACCGGTCGGCGGGTTGACGACGTACGTCTACGAGCCGAACGACCCGACGCCGGCAGTGGGCGGTCCGAGCTTGCTGCCGAAGACCGAACCCGTCGACAACGCCGCGCATGAGCAGCGCGGGGATGTGGCGGTGTTCCGATCGGAATTGCTGGCCTCCGCGGTCGCCGTGGCGGGCGAGCCGGTCGCCGAGTTGAAGATCCGGTCGTCCGCGCCGAGCTTCGACGTGTTCGTCCGGATCACCGACGTCCATCCTGACGGGCGATCGATGACGGTCTGCGACGGGATCCGGCGGGTCGGCTCGATCGGCACCGTCGCGAACGACCCCGAGCCGGACGGCAAAGGTTTCCGCGAGGTCGAGGTGCGGCTGTGGCCGACCTTCCACGAGTTCGCCGCGGGTCACCGGATCGGTGTCCAGGTGAGCTCCGGCGCGCACCCGCGGTACGCCCGCAACCCCGGCACGGGTGAGCCGGCGTTCGATGCGACTCGGACCGTGCCGGCACGGATCGAGCTCTCGCATGACGGCCCGAACCGGTCGCGGATCGAGCTACCGATCTGGCCCTGAGTCGTCGATCGGGATCGTCGAGAACTCTGCCGGCAGCCGTTTCATGCCCCGAGCCGGGAAACGGTGCGATCGCGGGCTGATCCAACCCACGTTTCGTGCCCCGAGTGCAGAAACGGTGCGTCAGCGATCGGCACCGATCAGCCGGGAAGCGGCCGCACGATGGTCGGCGATCAGGGCAGGGACGTCCAGATCGACGATGGCCCTGTCGACCACCCTCCACTCGCCGGCGACCATCACTCGATCGGCTCGGTCCGCCCCGCAGAGCAGAAGAGCCGACAGCGGGTCGTGACTGCCCGAGAACCGGAGCTCCTCGAGGGTGAACAGCGCGAGATCGGCCTGCTTGCCCACCGCGATCTCACCTACGTCGTCGCGGCCGAGAGCGCGAGCGGATCCCGCTGTCGCCCAGCGCAGCGCGCGCTGCGGAGTGACCTGCTCGGCGCCGTACCGCAGCCGTTGCAGGTAGAGCGCCTGCCGGGCCTCCAAGATCATGTTGCTGGCGTCGTTGGATGCCGACCCGTCCACCCCGATGCCGACACCGACGCCGGCCGCCTCCAGCTCGACCGTGCGGGCGATCCCGGAGGCCAGCCGCATGTTGGAGCTGGGGCAGTGGGCGATGGACGTGCCCGCCGCGCCCAGTCGCGCGATCTCGGTGTCGTCGAAGTGGATGCCATGCCCCAGCCAGGTCCGCGAGGAGAGCCAACCGACGCTCTCCAGGTAGTCGACGGTACGCATGCCGAACATCTCGCGGCAGAAGTCCTCCTCGTCGATGGTCTCGGCCAGGTGGGTATGCAGTCGTACGTCGTGCTGCTCCGCCAGCGCAGCGCTGTCCCGCATGATCGACTGGGTCACCGAGAACGGCGAGCACGGCGCCAGCCCGATCTGGACCATCGCGCCCGCACCGCGCTCGTGGTAGGTGGCGATCAACCGTTCCGAGTCGGCCAGGATGACATCGGGATCCTGGACGGTGCTCTGCGGCGGAAGCCCGCCGTCGCGTTCGCCGAGGGTCATCGAACCGCGGGTCAGCAAGACGCGGACGCCCATCCGACGGGCGACCTCGACCTGGACGTCGATGGCGTCCTCCATTCCGTCCGGGAACAGGTAGTGGTGGTCGGCCGCGGTCGTACAGCCGGACAGCAGCAGCTCCGCCAGGGCCACGGTGGTGGCCAGTTCGAGATCGCGCGGGGTGAGCCGCGCCCAGACCGGATAGAGGTTGGTCAGCCACGGGAACAGCGGAGTGTTCACCACGGGCGCCCAGGCTCGGGTCAGGGTTTGGTAGAAGTGGTGATGCGTGTTGATCAGTCCTGGCAGCACGACGTGACGACTGGCGTCGAAGCTGCGGTCGATCGGCTGGGTCGGGGCGCCGCCGGCAGGGACCAGCTCGGTGATCGTCGCGCCCTCGACGACGATGCCACCGCCGGCGTCGAGGTCGTTCGCCGTGAACACTGCCAGTGGTTTCTGCAACCAGATGCGATCCATGCCACCTACTTCGTCGATGTCTCGGTGGTCGGGCCGCGCTTCACGAGCGGCCCCACGTCGGGTGCCAGCTCAGTGGTCGACCTGTCTGCTGATCCAGGTACTCGGCTCGGAGTGCGATCAGACAATCATGGGTGGTACCACCAGGTCAAGGAATGATTTCCGCGTCGTAGAGCTTTTGGTTCGCATCCTGGAATCACCTCGACTCAAAAGAAAGTGTCGGTGTGAGTCCGGACGAAGGCCCGGCGGCTGCCTCGGCCCCGTCTCCTAGGCTTCGGTATGTGCAGTGTCCCGTAGACCAGACCGTGCTTGCGATGACCGAGCGCAGCGGCGTGGAAATCGACTTCTGCCCGACCTGTCGTGGGGTGTGGCTCGATCGCGGTGAGCTGGACAAGATCCTCGACCGTGCGGCAGCGCTCGCACCGGCGCAGCCGCCACGGCCCGAGAACGTGAGCTATCCCGTGTACGACCCACGCAACACCGGCCACGACCCCCGCTACCAGGGCTACGACCCCAAGTACCGCAAGAAGAAGAAGCGATCGTTCCTGGACGACTTCTTCGACTGACAGCCCTGATCTGGGTGCGTGCTCACGACCCGATACGTTCCCGCGGGAACGCCCGCGTCGAGGTCAGCGCACCTCGAGGTCGCCGTAGCCAGCCGCGCGGAGCGGCTCGGCCAGGATCTCGGCATCCCCGACCACCACCAGGGTGAGATCGTCGAGATGGACGAGCTCGGTGTACGCAGCCGTCGCGGACTCCGGCGTGACCGCGGCCAGCGCGGCAAGATTGCGGTCGACGTAGTCGTCGTCCAGGCCGGCGAGGACGTGTGCCGCGGCCTGGTCGGCCACCCCGTCCGCGGTGGCGTAGCGCAGTGGTGAGACACCGGTGAAGTACGTGATCGCGTCGGCCACCTCGGCGGTGGTGATCGGCTGGCCGGCGACCTGGAGCAGCTCACCGGCCGTGACCAGTGCGTCGACCACGACGTCGGTCCGGAACGAGCCCTGGAGAGCGTACGACCCGCCGCTGCGGAGCGGAGAGAAGCCGAACCGGACCCCGTACGTGTAGCCCTTCTCCTCCCGCAGCACTGCGTTCAGCCGGGACAAGAACGCCCCGCCCATCGCGTAGCCGGCCACCGTGATGTCCGCCCAGGCCGGGTGACGGCGGTCGATGCCGAAGCCGCCCAGCCGGACGTCGGCCTGCACCGATCCGGGACGATCGACCACGATCGCTCGGCGCGACGTGGCCGCGGGCTGCTCCCGCTTGCCCGTCCGCTGCGCGGCGACCTGCCAGCCGCCGAACGTACGCTCGGCCAGCTCGACCGGGTCGGTGTCTCGGAAGTCGCCCGCCAGGATCAGCGTCGTCCCGCGCGGTCCGAAGCGCTCGGCATGGAAGGCCCGGACCTGTTCCGGGCCGACGGCGGCGACCGTGTCCGGCTCGCCCGCGGTCATCCGCGACGCCCGGACGGTCGGGTCGTAGATCGCGGCCCGGAACGCCATGGACGCCAGCTGGGAGGAGTTCGCCTGCGCCTGCTCGATCTCGGCCAGTCGCAGCTGGACGTGCCGACTGACGTCGGCGTCGTCCAGCGCCGGACCGGTCACGGCCTCGGCGAACAGCGGGAGGGCTGACTCCAGTCGTGTCGTCGGCACGTCCAGCACGGCCTGGATCCCGGACAGGCTGACATCGATCCCGAAGCCGGCTCCCTCGGTCTCGAGCAGCTCGGCGAACTCCTCGCCAGGGTGCTCGCGGGTGCCCTCGTCCAGGGTGCGGGCGGTGATGGTGGCGACACCCTCGTACGCTCGCTCCTCGTTCTCCAGGCCCAGTGGCAGCACGAGGTGACCGGCGACCACGTGCTGGCCGGGAAGCTGGTAGACGACGAGCTCCAGCCCGTTGGACAGAGTGCTGCGGGTGGGCGTGGGGAAGTGCCAGCTGCCGGGCGGAGCCACCGGTGGTTGCGGCGGATAGTTGGTCTGGCTCCCGCTCACGCTCTGGCCTCCGGATCGCTCGCTGGGTCACTGTCGGGTGCCGATTCACCGGGCGGCTGATCGCTTCGACGGTAGTGCAGTGTGGCCCGGTGATCGGGCCCGAACCAGGTCGCTGCGGCGGCGCTGATGTCACTCGGCTGGACCGCGGCGATCTCGCCGACCCGGCGGTTGATCAGGGTCGGGTCGCCGAGCAGTGTTGCGTGCTCACCGATCGCGTCCGCACGGGAGTCGATCCGCGCGAGCTCGTGCAACCAGGAGCGTTCGAACTGTGCCTTGGCCCGGCGCAGTTCGAGCTCGGTCGGACCACCGTCGGCACTGTCTGCCGAAGCGAGCCGTGCGACCTGCCCGATCAGTTCGGCCTCCAGTCGCTCCAGGCCGACGCCGTCGCGAGCGCGCGCGTACGCGAATCCGAACGAGTTGCCGCCGATCAGCCCCATCGTGGAGGCGCTCGCACTCTCGGCGATCTCCAGATTGCGCACCAGGTGCTTGTGCAAGCGGCTTGTCTGGCCGTGTCCGAGCACGGTGAACAGCAGGTCCAGCGCATCGAAGGCGCGGGTGCCGCGGCGCGGCAGTCGCCAGGTCACGTACACCGCATCGGCCGGTACGTCGGCGACGATCTCGGCCCGCGGCGCCTCGACCAGCGGCGCCAGCTCCGCGTCCGGCGGCGGCGAGGGAAGTGGGGCACCCACCAGGTGACCGAAGTACGTCTCGGCCTTCGCGAACGCGGTCTCGGGGTCGACGTCGCCGGCGATGGTGAGGACCGCGTTGTTGGGCAGGTAGTGAGCGGAGAAGAATGCCTGGACGTCGGCCAGGGTGGCGGCGTTCAGGTCGTCCATCGAGCCGATCGTGGTGTGGCCGTACGGGTGGTCGGGTGGGAAGGTCAGAGCGATCAGCCGCTCCATGGCGTTGCCGTACGGGACGTTGTCGTAGCGCTGTCGCTTCTCCTCCTTGACCACCTCGCGCTGGTTGTCCAGGCTCTCCTGGGTCAGCGCGTCCAATAGGCTGCCGAGCCGGTCCGCCTCGAGCCACAGGGCGAGGTCAAGCCCACCGGTCGGCAGGGTCTCGAAGTAGTTCGTCCGGTCGAACCAGGTGGTGGCGTTGACCGAGGCGCCGGCCGCCTGCATCAGCGCGATGTGCTGACCGGACGGCACGTGGGCCGAGCCCTGGAACATGACGTGCTCGAACAGGTGGGCAAACCCGGTCCGGCCCGTTTGTCCGTCGAGCCCGACGTGCTCGTGGCGTGATCCGACGTCGTACCAGAGGTTGACCGCTACCGAAGGCGCGCCGTGGTCGGGGCTCGCGATCACCCGCAGCCCGTTGTCGAGGGTGTGCTCGGTGATCGGGTAGTCCAGATCGTCCTGTGCGGCGGTCATGGCGTCCATCTCAGCACATCACCCGAGGGTCGCCCGTCGCATCGCCGAGGTTGGTCGCCCGGGCGCTCGGGTAGCGTCGATGACGTGCTGATCGCCGAGGAGTTCCTGCTGCTGGCGCTGGACGAGGAGTCCGGGCGGAAGACGATGGGCGCGGAGAGCCTGGAGCCGGCACTCGGGGCCGCGCTGATCGTGGAGCTCGCGCTGGGCGAACGGATCGGGGTCACCCCGGCCGACGCCGGTTGGCGCGAGCGTGGCCGGGTTCGGATCCTGAACCCGGCACCGACCGACGATCCCGAGCTGGACGGACTGCTCGGTGAGCTGGCTCGCCGCGAGGGTGCCAAGGTCAAGGACCTGATCAGTCCGATGAGCACGAAACGGATCACGAAAGGACTGCCGGATCGGCTGCTGGCCCGACTCAGCGCGGCCGGCGTGCTGACAGTCGAGGAAGGGAAGGTCCTGGGCCTGTTCCCGCAGCGCAGGTTCCCGACCCGCAACCCCGAGCCGGAGGAGCTCGTCCGGCGAAACCTCCAGGCGGCCCTGGTCGGTGGCGCAGACCCCGACCGAGCGGACCACCGCACTGATCGCGCTGCTGCAGGCGACGAACCGGGTGACCAAGGTGGTTCACACCGAGGACAAGGCCGCGTTGAAGGCCCGCGCCAAGCAGCTGTCCAGCGGCGACTGGGCCGCCAAGGCGGTCAAGGACGCCATCGCCGAGACGTACGCGGTGATGGCCAGCGTCGGCGCAGCCGCCGGTGCCGGCGGGTCCAGCTGACGGGCCCTGAGTCCGCGTGGCGGCTGGGCTAACGTGGCCGCGTGACCTCAACTCCACTCGACCTGGGTCGACCCGTCGCCGGCGACGTCGTCGAGCTGATTCTCGCCGACCACAGAAGGTTCGAAGAACTGCTCCGCACCCTCCGTGACTCGAGCTCGGACCGCGACGCCGTCCGTCGGGCGTTCTCGGCGCTGCACGTCGCGCATGCCGAGGCCGAGGAGCAGGAGGTCTATCCGACGCTCCGACGCAAGCGCGCGATCGGTGAGCACGAGGAGGAGCATGGAGAGCACGAGCACGCGGAGGGCAACCAGGCACTGCTGGCAGTGCTCGAGCTCAAGGGCACCGATACGCAGGCGTTCGACGACGCGGTGGAGGAGCTCGCGCGGGTGGTCAACCACCACCTGACCGAGGAAGAGCTGACGATCCTCAACCCCGCCCGCGAGGAGGTCTCGGAGCGGGCTCGGGCCGACCTGGGCCAGGCCTTCGTCCGGATCCGCAACGCGCAGATCGACTCCGACTGCGGCCGGCTGGAGAACGTCCGCGCGATCGTCGCTCGCGACGCGAAGCGTGGTCTGCTCGACGAGGACGAGGACGAGTAGTTCCTCCCGGAGCTTCGATCAGCTCAGTTCGGCGAGGGTTCCTGGACCACCGCGGTTGGTCGGACGGCCTGGATCTCGCTCGCCAGGGCACGGCGTGTCGTCCATTCGCTGAGCCGAGAGAGTCCCGGCAGACGTGTCAGCAGGGCGTCTCTGGTCCATATTGCCGGGACCCGATGGAGATTGCAGAGGACCTGCAGCAGCCCGGCCGTGTTCTGGACCCGCCGGGCTGTTGGTCGGCGGCGACGGTCGTAGCGCTGCAAGGCAGCAGGGACCGATGGCGTGGTGCTGAGTGCGTCCGCCAACGCCACGGCATCGACCAGTGCGCTGTTGGCGCCCTGGCCGAGGTTGGGGGCCATGGCGTGGGCTGCGTCGCCGAGCAAGACCACGCGGCCGGAATGCCACCGGCGGGTGTCGACCCGACGAACGGTGTTCACCAGCAGGTCATCGAACGAACCGACCTCGGCCAACAACGCTCCGGCCAGCGGAAGCACTCGGGCCCACGTGTCGGCGAAGGAACCCAGGTCGCGCCGTGCCACGGCGCCGGCAACCGCAGGCGCATGGGCAGCCGCCCAGAAGTACGTGGCTCCTTGACCGAGCGGCGCGTGACCGAACGATCCCAACGGTGTCCAGAATTCCTCGAACCAGGGATCGGCTGGGGCCGGCACCACTGCGCGGACGTAGCTGCTGCCGGTCGAGACCTTGCAGGAGAAGCCGTTCGCGCTTCGTACCGCCGAGTTGACCCCGTCCGCGCCGACCACGAGGTCGGCCCGGAGAGTCATCGTGCCGGACGCTTCACTATCGTTCGGCCCGGACCGTACGACCAGGGCCCCGGTCGGGTCCGCGCTGACCGCAGCGCAGCCGAACAGTTTTCGGATGGAGCCCTCGCCGTCGGCGGCGTCCATCAGCAACTCGTGAAGGTGTGTCCGGCGGACAACGATCGCGTGGTCCAGTCCTTCGCCGAAATCAGGCATTTTGGTCGCGACAAGGGGAGTTCCACCGACGTTGCAGATCCGTGCCTGGTCGATCCGCGAACCGACCCGCTCCACTGCGGACAGCAGCCCCAAACGGCTGAGAACGGCCATTCCGTTGGCTTGGAGGGCCAAAGCGGCGCCGACCTCGGCCGGTTGCTCGCTTCGCTCGACCAGCGTGACCTTGTCGACCACCCGGCTGAGGACCAGGCTGGCCGCGAGTCCGCCGATCCCGGCGCCCACGACGAGCACGTGCGTCATGTCCTCACCCGGTCCTGGTTCGGTCCGGGTCGGACCTTGGTCATCGCCATGCCACTCACGACACCGACACGGCCGGCGAGTTCGGGTCCCGTTCGTCGACGGCTGCTGTCGCGGCGGGCAGGCGGATGGCGCAGGCGACCATCGCTGCCAAGTAAGGCAGCCAGAGCCAGTTGCCGGCTGGGCCGAACTGGTTCGCCAGATAGATCGGCACCAGAGCGACCAGCAGGAGTACGCCCACCCAGACCGGCACGGTCCGCGCCACCAGCAGTGAGATCGCGACGAGCGCGACGCCGAGAAAGGCGATGAGTGTCAAAGTCAGCTCTGCCAGGCCCGTCAGTGGATTGCCCATCAGCGCCATCATGGTCGGTACGGCCTGCTCGTCCAGCGCATGCTCGAACAGGGTGATCAGCACGTGCACCCCGCCGAGTAGGCCTGTGCCCAGGAGAGCGAGCGTCGCCCCGATCGTCGCGAGCACACCGCCTCTGCGGGACACCAGCACGAGCCCGGCGATCCCGATCGCCCCGAGCAGGACGACGCCGACGTCGGCGACCAGCGACCACACCAGATAGGACGTCGTGGACAGGGTCGCCACGAGATCGGCCGGGGAATAGGACGCCGGATCGCCGCTGAGAAGATTTCCCGCGGCCACCAGCACGGGGCCCGCGACGAGAGCGATCGACAGCACCGCGCGGCGGTGGGGAAGCAGACAGGTCATGATTCTTCCTTTCGGTGGATCAACTCGCTGAACGCTAGACGCGACGGAGCCGCAGCGAATCCTCCCTTCGATCGGGACACCTCCATCGTCAGGAGGAGCAGCCTCCCCCGCCAGAGGGGTTTCCGGCTCGCCGATGCGCGTACGGTGAGGCGCGTGACCACAAGGCTCACGTTCAGTGATCGGTGGCCGCCGCAGCTGTTCGATCGGACCCTGACCGCCGTCCTCGTCGTCGTCGCCGTCGCGGAGAGCCTGGTGTCCAGCGACAGACCGGCCGGGGTCGAAGCTCTATGGGCCGCCGCCATCGGCGCGCTGACCCCTCTCCCCGTGCTACTGCGTCGCAGCCACCCGTTCGCCGGCCTGGTGCTGTCCGAGCTGGCCTTCGCGCTGCCGCACGTTTTCGGTTCTGTCGACACGCTCTTCGTCGGAGGCTTCCTGGTCCTGGTGCTGCAGGTGGCCAGCTGCGCCGAACACGCACGACGGCCATGGGATGTGCTCTCCCTGGTCACCCTGGCGCCGCTGATCACTGTGATGGTCTTCTTCGATCCGTCCGCCGCTCCGGTCCAGGTCTACCTGTTCGACCTGTTGGTGTTCGGTGCCGGCTGGGCCTTCGGGAACCTTCTCCGGCAGCTCCGGACCCAGAACGAGGCGCTGCTGGCCGCGCTGATGGAGGCCCGCGAGGCGGACGTGCTGCGGACCGGGGCAGCCATCGCGGCGGAGCGCTCCGAGCTCGCACGAGAGCTCCACGACGTCGTGGCGCACTGCGTCACCGTGATGGTGCTGCAGGCAGCCTCAGCGCGGATCCAGCTCGACCGGGCACCTGCGGCGAGCCGGAAGGCGATGGAGCAGGTCGAACAGACCGGCCGCGAGGCCCTGGTCGAACTGCGCCGGGTTCTCGGGCTGCTGCGCGCCGAAGCCGAGCCCGATGACGACCGGCGCGGAATGGCTGACCTTCCTGAACTGGCCGCACAACTGCGCAGCTCGGGACTCGACGTCCGCACCACGGTCGACGGCAGCGCCGTACCGTTGTCGCCGGCGCTGGAACGCAGCGCCTTCCGCATCATCCAGGAAGGTCTGACCAACGCGGCCAAGCATGGCGTGGCGGGCTCGACGAACGTCACTGTGCGCTACCGCCCGGAGCGACTGGAGCTAGTGGTGGAAAATCGCACCGAACCAACCGAGCAGCCTGGCGAATCAGCTTCAGCTCGTGGCTTCGGTCTGCTGGGCATGCGGGAGCGAGTCGCCGCGTTCGGCGGGACGCTTTCCGCAGCGGAGGACGACGGCGTCTTCCGGTTACGCGCCGAGCTGCCTCTGGAGAAGTCGGTGACATGACGGCGGCCATTCGCATCCTGCTCGCTGACGACGAGGAACTCGTCCGGGCGGGGTTGGCCGCCATCTTGTCCGTTCATGACGACCTCGAGGTGATGGGTGAGGCCAGGGACGGTGCCGAGGCTGTGTCGCTCGCCCGCAGGCTCAAGCCCGACGTGACGCTGATGGACCTGCGGATGCCGCGCCTGGACGGGATCGCAGCCACCCGCCGGATTGTCGCGGAGGGTCTGGGTCGCGTGTTGGCCCTGACCACCTTCGACATCGACCGGGACGTCTTCCGGGCCTTGGAGGCGGGTGCCAGCGGGTTTCTGCTGAAGTCGACACCGGCGGACGCACTGGCGCCCGCTGTTCGTACGACACACGCCGGACAGGCACTGTTGGCGCCAAGCGTCGTCGCTCGGCTGGTGGAGCGATACGCGCGGCCCGCGGCCGCGGAGGCGCGGCGGGTCACCGTCCTCGGCATGCTGACGGCCCGAGAGCAGGCCACGCTGCGACTGCTTGCCGAGGGACTGTCCAACGCCGAAATCGCGACGCGCCTCAACCTGGGCGAGGCAACGGTGAAGTCACACGTCAGCGCGGTCTTGGTCAAACTCGGGCTCAGGGACCGGATCCAAGCAGCCGTTCTCGGCCACGAGATCGGACTTGGCCGCGACGAGTCGTCCTAGTTCAGTTCTGGGACTCTCCGCTCGCCAGGAGTCCGGCGGCGCGAGCCGGTTCGGCGTACGCGATCGCTAGCGTATGGATCGTGTCGTGGGCGTTCAGGCCGCTCGGATTCGGCACGACCCAGACCCGGGCGCCGTGCAGCCGCTCGGGCTGCTCACCGTTGGCGGTCTTCGGTCTGCCGAACGCCGTCCGGTAGGCCGTCACGCCGAGCACCGCGACGACCGCCGGACGATGCGCGGCGACGAACGCGTCCAGCGCTTCGCGCCCGGCAAGTAGCTCCTCGCGGCTGAGCTCGTCGGCGCGAGCGGTCGCCCGGTGAACGAGGTTCGTGATCCCGATGCCGCGATCGCGGAAGTAGTCCCGGTCCGGCTCGCTCATCCCGGCCGACGGGTCGATCCTTCGGTCGATGATGCCCGCCTCGAGCAGCGCCGGATAGAACCGGTTTCCCGGACGGGCGAAGTGGGTCTGCACCGCTGCCGTCCACAGACCGGGGTTGATCCCGACGAACAGCAGCTTCACGACCGGGGGGACGAGATCGGGCACGGTCGCGTCGCGATACCTCGCCAGCTCAGCCCTGGTGAACCCCACCCGGGTGACCCTACGTCCCGTGCGGCGCACCTCTCCGGGCGGCGTACCTCCCCGAAAAGTGGTCACCAACAACATCTACTCCCGGCGTGTCGGTGTTGTTGCTGACCAGTTTTCGGGGGAGTGGGGAACGGGCCGACCGAAAGGTCAGTCGGGCTCGCCGCGCTCCATCGCGGCCACGGCCTCGGGATCGTCGTCGGCGAACACGAACCGTTTGCCGCCGAGGAACGCGGCCACAGCAGCGATCAGCGACATGATCGCCGCGGCGCCGAACACGATGATCAGCCCGTCGTGGAACGGCGCCGCGATCAGGTTCGGGAAGAACGTCTTGCCGGTCAGCGCCATCGCATCGGCCGGCGGCAGCCCCGCCAGCACCCCGGTCGGCCCGAGCAGCGTCTCGATCGGGTTGTATCCCAGGAACGCCGCGAACAGGCTGCCGACCGGCGGCAGCCCGGCGATCTGGGAGGCGACGTTGGTCGGCACATGATGCCCGATCAGACCCTCGTACAAGGTGTTCGGCAGGGTCGCGGCCAACCCCACGACCATCAGGGAGAAGAACACCCCGATCGACAGCGAGGAGCCGGCGTTCTGCACGGTGCCGGCCATCCCGGACGCGGAACCTCGCTGGGTGGCCGGGACGGAGTTCATGATCGTGGCCCGGTTGGGCGCGGCGAACATCGCCGAGCCGATCCCGTTCAGGAACGTGATGGCCGCGAACGCCGGGTAGCTGAAATTCACCGGGAGCAGGAGCAGGGCGACGAACGTACCGGCCGTGATCAGCATGCCGATCGTGGACAGCGCCCGGGCGCCCCAGCGATCCGACAACGCCCCCGAGATGGGGCCGGCGATCAGGAACGCCACGGTGATCGGCAGCATGTAGATGCCGGCCCACAAGGGCGTGTCCTCGTAGGAGTAGCCGTGCAGCGGCAGCCAGATGCCCTGTAGCCAGATGATCAGCATGAACTGCAGGCCGCCGCGGCCGATCGCGGCCATCAGTCCGGCCAGGTTGGCCATCGCGAAGCTGCGGATCCGGAAGAGCCGGAGCTCGAACATCGGCGACTCGGTGTTCAGCTCGACGACCACGAACGCGACCAGGGCCAGCAGGCCGCCGACGATGGCGCCGATCACCCAGGGGTTGCCCCAGCCGGTGCTGGCGTTGCCGTAGGGCTGGATGCCGTACGTGATCCCGGTCAGCAGGGCCGTCAGGCCCACCAGGAACAGCAGATTGCCGGGCACGTCGATGGACGTACGTTTGCGGACGCCGACCTCGTGCAGTGACTTGTACGACCAGATCGTGCCGAGGATGCCGAACGGCACGCTGACGAAGAACACGGCTCGCCAGTCGATCACCGCGAGCAGGCCGCCGAGGATCAGGCCGATGAACGAGCCGGCCACCGCCGCGATCTGGTTGATGCCGAGCGCCATCCCGCGCTTGTGGGTCGGGAAGGCATCGGTGAGGATCGCCGTGGAGTTGGCGAACAGCATCGCGCCGCCGACCCCTTGCACCACCCGCCACGCGATCAGCCACAGTGCGCCGGCGCCCCCGGTGAACGGGTCGAAGGCCAGCGCGATCGAACCGACGGTGAACACCACGAAACCGAGGTTGTAGATCCGGACCCGACCGATCATGTCGCCGAGCCGGCCGAAGCCGACCACGAGCACCGCGGTGACGAGCATGAAGCCCATCAGCATCCACAGCAGGTAGCTCACATTGCCCGCATCGAGCGGATTGAGCTGGATCCCGGTGAAGATCGCGGGCAGGGAGATGATCACGATCGAGGAGTTGATGGTCACCATCAACATGCCGAGCGTGGTGTTGCTCAGCGCCACCCACGGGTAGCGCGGATGGTCACGGTGAAAAGCGCCGGTGCGCTCAGGTGTGGCGGTGCTGGTCACGAGGCTCCCAGGGACTTGCGTACGACGTCGGGCTGGGCGACGTCGCTCAGCAGCTGTGTAGCAAGGCTAACTATATTCCTGTGAGAGCCACCGAGCCACCCGCGCCGCTCAGGCCACCTTCAGCCCGACCGATCGGCAACGACGCGGGTGGGGGACACCGCAGGAGTTGCTCAGACCCTGGGACGTCAGTCGTGCACCTGGACAAGCGGGGAATCGATGTCGGGTTCGGGCAGCCAGGCCGAACGCTCCGAACGGCCGAGAAGTTTCTGTAGGCAGAACGCCGCCCCTGAGATCGCCAACCCGCTCAACGCGAGATCCATCGGCCGCACCCGCCGCCCGTTCAACCCGAGGCTGGTCAGCGCACCGACCCAGATAGACGTGCAGCCGAAGCAGTCCAGCAGCCCGACCAGCGGCGTGGCGTCGACAGCGGCCCTTACCCGGGTCAGCACCTGACCCGGGCCATCCTCCTCGACCAGCAGGTGTGACACCCGCCAGGTGACAAGGGTCCCGACCACCAGACCCGCAGGATCGTGCCGTGATCGGAGTTCCACGAGTCAGCCGATCCGCTCGAAGAAACCGGTGGCCAGGAGCCCACTCGCGTCGCGGCTGTCGACCGCGACGACGGGGCGCTCGGCCGACACCTGGTAGGACGTACCTGTGCCGGGACCGGTGACCGATGCCGTGACCCGGCGGCGCCAACGCAGCCGGATCGTTCCGGGACTGGTGAGGTCCATGGCGCCGGCCCGGGAGTCTCCGGGCCAGACCGACCGACCGCCGCAGCATCCCATCTCAGACCCCGATCCCGAGAGTCATCTCGCTGATATTCCGGACATTCTGCGTGCAGCTCTCGAACGTGCGTTTGTACGCTTCCAGCCGCAGCAGGTAACAGCACGGGATCGGGAAGGCCACGTCGGCCGGGATGGTCAATCGGAACTTCCCGCCGGTCCAGGACGGCCGCGTTGCGCCGAGCGCGAGCGCTTCGGTGTACGTTCGCGCATCCGGTCCGCCGGTAAGGCAGACGACGCTGCCCGCAGCAGTGAGGTCGACCGACCCCGACGTGCCGTAGTGGCTCGACAGCGAATAGGACAGCAGGTGGCCGTCGGGATCGGTGACCAAGAAGTCGATCTCCACGGGTCCTTGGCTGCTCCTGATCGTGTCGCACGGCCCGACGGTCACGCCGTCCACCCGAACCGCCATGATGTGGGTGTCCGGCTCGGGGGTGCACAGGTGCACACCGGCTCCGCAGTTGTGGGACGGGTCGTGCCCGAGCGGTGATATCACACGGTTGTCGATCGCCAGTACGAAGGATGCAGGCGTCTTCCGGTCGCACCCGAGCACGGGTTCGGGACCGGTGAACTCACCCGGTGCGGTCTGGGTGAACTGGACCACCCGGAACTCGTGGACCCCATCGCTCAGCTTCGTCGAGTCGATCGCGCTCAGCAGGTTGTAGTTGGTCGACAGCCAGAACCGGTCGCCGACCGGGTCCCAGTCGCCGTAGTGGTTGTCCTGGAAGTGGCGCCGGGTCTCGTAGACCTCGTACGCACCCACGACGGTCGGTGCGAACGACTCCTGGCCCGTCCCGAACGTGGGGGTGAAGACCATCCAGCGGCGGACGAAACTCGGCGATGCGCCGGCGGGCAGTGGCAGCCAGGTCGTGCCGCCGTCGGTCGAGTGCTCCAAGGCGTAGTAGTCCACACCGATCAGGTCGCTCGGATTCTGGTCCACCGGGACCGAGCCGCCGAACGGGATGTCCAGGGCCTGGTCGACCGCGTCGGTGTTGGTGACCAGATAGCCCGCGACCGCGCTCGGGGCGGACGCCGGTGCGCCGAGGTTGCCTGCGACATGGTGCATGGCATGGTCACAGACCTGGTCGACGATGAGGCAGTCATCGTCGCCGCCGGTGGGACGGCAGCAGGCCTTGTCGTTGGTGACCAGCGTGACGCTGAGCTGATCCGGAACGTCCCAGCGGGTCTGGCGGGGGCCCTCGTCGAGCACGACGACTGAACCGTCGCCGCAGTCCTGGGTGGCGCGGAACACGAGGTCAGGAGCGCAGTCGCGCCACGGCGTCCAGGGTGCCCACGGCCAGATCTGGAGCTTCTCCAGCTCGGGAGACTCGGGCAGGTTCTTGACCAGGATGTTCCGGGCGGCTTCGACCTTCTCCGGGTCGAGCTCGGCCAGCGGGACCGGGCTGTCCCCCAGGGTCCCGCCGTTGTTGGCCAGGATCCGCTGGAACACCGACAATGAAGGCAGCACGGTCGGCGGCTCGAGCGGTATGCGCACGTCCGAGCCGAGCCGGCGCTGGACCAGCCGAGTCAGGTCGGTGTCGAGGATCCACGGCCGGGTCCGGAACCACCACCACCACGGATACAGTCCGCAGCACCAGGTGAACGTGAGTGTGAAGCTACCGTCGGGCCCGGTCGTGGTGCAGCCGGCGAGCTGCTTGCTGGACCAGATGAACCACCAGTCGATGTCGTACGCGCAGACCGTCGCGCCCGGGACGGGTCGTCCGTCGGGACAGATCAGCCGGCCCGCGACGGTGATCTTGCGACACCAACGCTTCCATGCACCCCAGTACCATCGGCCGATCTTGATCGGCGACAGGTCGACGGTGGTGAGGTCGTCCCACATCCGCGACGGCACCAGCTTGTGAACGGTATCTCCGTCCAGAACGTGCTGATCTTCGGCCTCGGCTGGTCCGACCGCCACCCGGACCGTGCCGGGATGGTCGGCGAACGTGACGCGCACCGGCCCGTCGGCAAGGTCGCCGACGGTGACGACCGTGCTGACGATGGAATCGTCGCCCGCCTGGGCGACGACCTTCACCTGATCGTCGTTCTGCTTGTCTTCGATGTCCCCGAGATCGAGCGGCACCGTCAATACGTACGCACTATCGGACATGAGCCATCTCCCGCTGACGCGCCTGCCCGCATTGGCGGACGCTCTGTGCTGGAGAAGAGCGGACGCGAGAGAACCCTGATACGTGACTGATCTGCGGCCCACCGCTTCCGACCCCAATCGGAGGCGGAACTAGTGGTCCCCGGCTCCAGACTGTTCACGCGACACGCTGTGGGTCTCAGCTGGGGTCTCAGCTGGGGGTCTCAGCTGGGGGTCTCAGCGGGGGGAGCGGCTGGCGGTGTCCGGATGATGCTCGAGGCTGGCGGCGGGTTCGGGACCGGTGTCGGGAAAGGGATCGGCGTCGAGGCAGGGATAGGCGTCGGGGCAGGGATCGTGGCAATCGTGCTGTGTCGGGCCGCCAGCTCGCCGGCGAAATCGACGAAGGCCCGGGACGACTCATCGCCGGAGTACGGGCCCAGGTAGTACTCACGGCGTTCATAGCGCAGACTCGCCTGCGGATCGGTTCCGAGCATCAGGTCCAGCACCGCACTGAGGTCGGACAGGTCGCGGTCGATGAGATAGCCACCCATGCTGGTCGGGAACCTGACGGTGAACTCATCCGGCGTTCCGATCATCACCATCATGGCGTAGGGCTTGAGGGACTGCATGAAGTCCGTGACGATTCCCGACACGTCGGAGATCATCGCGTCGACGAGGTTGGTGGACGAAGCGACGGTGTGGGCGTCGGCGGCCCGGCCGTAGACGTGACTTCGGCCGGTCACCGCCGCATCGGCGGCGAGCATCGCGTGGATCCGCTTGATGGCGTCCGCTGCGGGCGGGTAGGAACGCATGGCTGCGTGGGGTCGGAAGACCACCGTGTGGCCGGCCGCCAGCAGGGTCTCGACGATCGAGGGCCCCAGCAGCAGCGACGAGTAGCTGGGCTTGCCCGGCGTGGTCGGATACCAGGTCGGGGCGTACAGCACGGTTGCCGAAGAGATCGGGCCAGAGCGTCGCAGCACGTCGATCCCTTCGGTCTGAGGCCGGCCGAGCACCCGGAACTTTCTCGGATCCAGTGCGATCCCCTGGGTGGCGTAACGATCGATCGCGGCCTGCCCGGCGACGACGAGGGCGTCGTAGCTGCGGCTCACCGGCGCGGAGGAGGTGTGCTTGTCGCTGTCGCCGTGGTGCAGGAAGACATGCGTCGGACCCGGGACCTTCAGGAAGTGGGCGTGCCGACCGTTGTGGACGTAGAACGCAGCGCGGACGGATCGCGGGAACAGGGCCTTCGTCGCCGACCGGCTGATGTCGCCACCGAAGACGACCGGCAGCTCGCTCTTCCGGGTCACCTCGCGGAACGAGCGCGGGTCCGTGGTCACGACGACCACGCGCTCGCCCGTCCGTAGCAAATACGGCGCCCACATGGCGATGTGGAAGATGTAGTAGCTGTTGTACGGCATGACGAAGCGCGGTGCGTACGTCCGTAGCGCCCGCTGCACCGTCGACGCACCGAACGGTCCCCGATCCCACCCGAGCCACATCATGGCCGCGGCCGCCAGCAGGCCAGTCCCGACCAGCCCAGTCCCGACCAGCCCAGATCCGACGAACGCACTCCCGACCAGCCCAGTCCCGACGAGAGCGGGCCCGAGCACGGGCGTCCCGAGCAGTGCCGGCGACCGGCCGAGCAACCCGAGGGCTAACCCGACGCAGAGCCAGCCCAGCAGGACGACGCTCACTGCGCCGTACGGCCGGCGCGGTGGCGGGGGCGCCTTCTCCGGGGTGCCGGGTAGGCGTACGGCCAACAGCTCGACACTGTCCTGCGGCAGGTGACGCAACAACCAGGCCGCCACCAGCATGATCGCTACCGCCGCGACTCCGAGCACGAACGCGGGCGCCGGCTGGATACCCGCCCAGCACCCGACCGCGACGACGAGGACCGCCGCGACGGGGAACGGGATCCAGAACGTTCGCAGCCGGCCGGCGCGGACGGCCAGCACGGCCCGGAACATCTCCATGGCAACAGCGAGGGCCACGGCCGCGCCGCCGACGACGCCGAGTACGGGGTGACCCGATCCCGCGGCGAGGCAGATCAGGCCGCCGATCCCCGCCACTGCCGTGACCGATCGGCGGCGAACCAACCTGGCGACACTGCCGAGGCTCGACACAGGAGTGACCGTAGTGACCGAGCGGACCGCAGCGGTGGCGCCACGCGGGATGGGGGCCCGCGTTGTTACCCGCGAGTGGGCTGCAGCAGCACCAGCCCATCAGCTCTTCGGTTCCGATGTCGGTGGAGATACATGCCGCTCAGTTCGTCGCCGACGTCCGTCCGGCGGTCGCATCACCTGTTGCCGTCGCCGCGAGATCGGCGGCGAGAGTGACCAGGTCTTGATGAATGCCGGGGGTGGCTGCCATCGCCCCGCTCGAGGCGAGCGTGAGTGGGGCGCCGGCATAGTCGGTCACGATCGCGCCGGCGGAGCGTGCGATCGCGTGCCCTGCTACGACGTCGTACGGGTTGTTATGGGCAAGCAGCATCCCCTGGATCTGACCGCCGGCCAGCCAGGTCCACAGCACCGAGGCCGCGCCGACACAGCGGAACCGGAGGGCTCGGCGGTGCACCGTCATGGTGAGCTCGAGGTAGGCGTCCATCCGAGCGCCGCCTCGATGGAAGGCGTCGCCCATGCCGATGATCCCGTCCTCGAACGCGCCGACGTCGGCAACCGCTCCTGAGTCCATGCGCACGCCCAGGAACGGCAGGTCGATAACGCCCAGGGTCGGCACGCCGTCCTCGAGCAGGCCGAGCATCACGCCGCACAGCGGCGATCCGGTTGCGTAGTTGACCGTTCCGTCCAGCGGATCGGCGACCCATACTCGGCCGGAATCGAGGGCGCCGCCGCCGCGCTCTTCGCCGTAGAAGCCGATCTCCGGCGTCGACGCCGCCAGCGCCGCCTTCATCGCCGTCTCGCTCGCCAGGTCGACTTCGGTCAGGAAGTCCTTGGCAGCCTTGTCGATCCTCTCGTGCGGCCGGGAACGGCCCTCGCGAAGGATCTCGACCGCCTCGTCAACCGCCGCATGCGCCGCTGTCAGCTCAGGTCTCACGGCCGCATCGTATTGCCGGCGGTGCGGCACCGGCAGGCGCGCTGCGTCGAGATCCGGCTCAACGCGGTCGCGGGGGCCGGCGAAACTGGCCGGACGGGCGTTGGTCGAGAATCTCGCTGTCGGCGATCGAACGTGCCCGAACAGCTTGCAGGTGGTCTTGGAGCGTCTGGTGGATGACCTCGTTCGGGGCGTCGGTCTCGAGGGCGTCGAGGATCGCGGCGTGCTCGGTGGATGCCTCGTGGGAATCCGTCAGACCTACGCCGATGCTCTGCCGGAGACGGTGGACGTGCGCACCCAGTGACTCGGCGAGCTGGACGATGAAGGGGTTGTCGGCATGACGCATCATCGCCACGTGAAAGCCCCAGTCCGCATCGAAGTACCGGCGGTAGCTGGCGATCCGCTCACCCCCGGTGAGTGTGTCCTCGGTGGCGTCGATCTCGGCAATCACCTGCTGGTGTCGCTCGTGGGCCAGGCGAAGGACAGGCACGAGAGCGGCTCTGCGTGCCAGGGCCTGGTCCAACGCGCCCAGCTCGACGATGGCGCGCGCATCGAGCAGCTGGCCGATCTGCTCGGCGTCGAAGGGCGGGGCCACCCGGTAGCCCCGGAGAGCGGTTCGCCGGATCAACCCGGTGTGCTCGAGATTGACCAGCGCCTCCCTGATGGGCGTCGGAGAGACCCCGAGCTCGCGCGCAAGGCCCTCGATGCTGATGGTGTCGTCGGGTTGGAGCGAGCCGTCCAGGAGCATGTCCAACAGCGCGTCGTAGGCACCGTCACGCAAGGCGCGACGCTCCAGCCGTACGGGGGGCCCAGCAGACCCTGACCCTGAGCTCACGGTCATGATCAAACTATACCCACGCCCTTGTTCCTCCTGTATCGATCCTATAGAGTCTCGGAATTGAGGCGGAGGAGACGATGATGACTCTGGGTTCAGGCTCGACAATTCACGGGTTCAGAACGACCACGGCTACGACGTGATGACGTGGCTGATCGGCATCGGACGCGATTGGGGACCGCTGGCCGGGGTAGTACCTCCGCATGATCCTCACGGCGAAGTCCGGGCGACTGAGCTGACCAAGCTATGGAACACCCCTGAGTCTTTCGCCGACAATGCAGCCACGTCCTTGGCCGGGAGTGTCGCTGCGGGAAAGGTTGTCCGAACATGACAAGTTCGATCGAGCACATCGCCGTGGTGGGTGCCGGATACATGGGAGGGGGGATCGCGCAGGTCTTCGCGATGGCGGGATTCGACGTCGCGATCGTCGATGCGGATCCGGACCTCACCCGCCGACACCTCGAGCGGCTGCGTCGGGAGGCCAGCGACTTCGAGGAGCAGGGTCTGTTCGATCCTGGATCAGCCGAACTCGTTCGCCGAAACCTGCGGGCCGTCGACGCACTGCCGGAGGCGGTGGCCGATGCCGACCTGATCGAGGAGGCGGTCCTGGAGCGCCCCGACGTGAAAGGTCCGGTCCTGCTCAGCATCGAGCAGGCGGCACGTCCCGATGCTGTGATCGGCACCAACACCTCGACGCTGCCGATCGGCGACCTGGCCGCGGGTCTGGAGCACGCCGAGCGCTTCCTCGGGGTCCATTTCTCCAACCCGGCGCCGTTCATCCCCGGAGTCGAGCTCATCGCCCACGGTGGTACCGACGAAGCAGTCATCGCAGCGGTCGAGGCAGTCGTCGCCCGCACGGGCAAGCTGACCGCGCGGGTGAACGACAAGGCCGGCTTCGTGCTGAACCGACTGCAGTACGTGTTGCTCAAAGAAGCGATCAATCTCGTCGAGGACGGTGTGGCCACGGCTGAGGACGTCGACATCATCGTCCGCACCACGTTCGGATATCGGCTGCCGTTCTTCGGTCCGTTCGCCATTGCCGACATGGCCGGGTTGGATGTCTATCGCGACGGCTTCCGCACCCTCGAGGAGCACTACGGCGATCGGCTCGCGGCTCCGACCATGCTCACCGACCTTGTCGAGGCCGGCCAGTACGGCGTCAAGCAGGGCGGCGGATTCGTCATCCCTGCCGGTGATCAGGCGCCATTGATCGCCTATCGAAACACGGTGTATGCCCGACTCGGCCAACTTCTTGCCGAGCTCGGACCCGCCCCAATCTGATCGCTGTCGTCCCCGCACACCATCGTCCCCGCACCCCCTGTCGTCCCCGAACCCATTGGAAGAAGGACTGGCGATGACCGCTGCTCCCTACACTGCCGAGAACTGGCCGATTGCGGCCGCCATGCTTCCCTTCGGGGGCACCGATTCCCGCGGTGGTCCGATCCACGACGCCCCCCCGGAGGAGTGGGCCAAGCATCTGCGTCTGGTCCGGAGGCTGGGTTTCACCGAGCTCGACCCGACCGACACCTGGGTCCGGGTCGGCGATCTGAGTCCGGAACGGCTCGCCGACTTCAAGAGCGTGCTGAACGATGTCGGGCTGACCATTCCCGCGATCTCCACCTCCCGCCGCAGCGTGATGGACCCCGAGCACGGCTCGGAGTATCTCGCGTACAGCCATCGGTTGCTGGACAAGGCGGCCGAGCTCGACGTTCCGCTGGTGAGCTTCGGCTTCTTCCAGTCGTTGACTCCTGCCCAGCAGAGTGCCCTCTGGTTCTGGCTGGCCGAGGGTTGGCGTGACGACGAGACCGCGGAGGCCCGGAGCCGGGCCGCGGCGATGATCCGGGAGCTGGCCGAACACGCCGAGAGCAACGGCCAGCAGATCACGCTGGAGATGTACGAGGACACCTACGTCGGCACCTGCGACAGCGCGGTGGCGTTCCTCGCCGAGGTCGGGCACCCCGCGTGTGGGTTGAATCCCGACATCGGCAACTTCATCCGCCTGCACCGTCCGATCGAGCCGGTGCAGGACATGCTCGACAAGGTTCTTCCGCATGCCAACTACTGGCATGTGAAGAACTACCTGCGCGACGAGGACCCCGCCACCGGGCAGGTGATGACCTTTCCGGTGCCGATGGACTTCGGTTTGATCAACTACCGCTCGGCCATCGCCCAGGCGATCGCCCTCGGGTTCCGCGGCGCGTTCCTCTGCGAGCACTACGGCAGCGACGCGATCACGGTGATCTCCAAGAACCGGGCCTACGTTCGCGACATCCTCGCCACCCTCATCGACTGACCGCCGACCGCGCCTACCGAAGGAGCAAACGATGACAGCCACCTCGGCTTCCCCTACGACCTCAGGACTCCTGCCCGACTCGCGCACGGCCGTGGTCACCGGGGCCGGTGGTCCCGCGGGGATCGGACGGGTGACCGCGCGGCTGCTGGCCGAGAACGGCTGGCACGTCGCCTTGATCGACATCAACGCCGAGGGCTTGGCCGCCGTGGAGGCCGAGCTCCGCGAGGCCGGCCACTCCGGCCTGCTCGCCGTGCCGACCAACATCGCCTCCGAGTCCTCGGTAGCCGAGGCGTTCGAGCGGATCGACAGCGAGCTGCCGCCGGTGGCCGGGCTGGTCAATCTTGCGGGGATCGCATCGCAGGCCACCCTGCACGAGTGCGAGCTGGAACAGTTCGAGAGAGTGATGGCGGTCAACGTCACGGGGTCGTACCTGATGTTGAAGGCGGCGGCCGCCCGGATGATCCCGCAGGGCGTCGGACGGATCGTGAATACGTCCTCGATCACTGCACTCGACGGCGGCGGCACGTTCTCGAAGGGCGTCTATGCCACCGCCAAAGCTGCAGTGATCGGGATGTGTCACGGCGGTGCGCGGGAGCTCGGACCGTACGGCATCACGGTGAACGTCCTGGTCCCGGGACCGATCGACACAGAGATCATGGGCGGGCGGCTCACCGACGAGCGGAAGGCGTCGATGTCGGCCGGCATTCCGCTGGGGCGGGTTGGCCAACCGGCCGAGATCGCTGCCGCAGTGGCGTTCCTGCTGTCCGACGGCGCTGCGTACATCAACGGCGCCACGCTCCAGGTCGACGGCGGCAAACACATGCACTAGTTGTTGTTGCCTCGCACCGAACCGCCACCGAGTGACGACAGGTGCACGTCGCGCCGGCGCGCACCCGGATAGCGATGACCACCCACCGGATCGAGTAAGGAGACAAGGATGTCTGACACCACGGCGAATGCAGCCGCGAAACGCCGTTTCGATCTCAGCGAGCTTGCAACCAAGAAGGTCTTCCGGCGACTGATTCCATTCCTCTTGCTGATGTACGTGATCGCATTCTTGGATCGCAGCAACGTCTCCTTTGCCCAGAAGGAGTTCGAGGTGAGTTTCGGCATCAGTGCCGCCTCGTACGCCTTCGGCGCCGGGCTCTTTTTCGTCGGCTACGCCGTGTTCGAGATTCCGAGCAACATCTTGTTGCACAAGGTCGGCGCCCGCTGGTGGCTGGCCCGCATCATGGTGACGTGGGGCATCGTCGCGGCCTGCTTCATGTTCGTCCAGGGTCCGACGAGCTTCTACATCCTGCGCTTCCTCTTGGGGGTCACCGAGGCCGGCTTCTTTCCCGGCGTGATCTTGTTCCTCACCTACTGGGTCCCGGCCAGGCACCTGAGCCGGGCACGCGGGTACTTCTACATGGGCATTGCACTGGCAGGCATCTTGGGCAACCCGCTGTCGGGCAGTCTGCTCGAGCTCGACGGGCTCGCTGGACTGAAGGGGGTCCAGTGGATGTTCCTGGTCGAGGGTGCGCTGGCTGTCGGGGTAGGCGTTTGGTCCTACTTCTATCTGACCGACAAGCCGAAGGACGCTGCCTGGCTTCCGGATGACGAGCGGCAGGCGCTGATCGAGACGGTGGAGGCCGAGGACACCGCCAAGGCAGAGGGGCATGCTCCGAAGAAGGTGCTGGCCACGTTGGGGAACTGGCGGGTCTGGTACTTCGCGCTGATCTACTTCTGTATCCAGATCGCGGTCTACGGGGTGACGTTCTTCCTGCCCAGTCAGGTCGTGGCCATCACCGGACAGAAGCTCGGCTTCCAGGCATCGCTGGTGACCGCGATCCCGTGGGTGTTCGGGCTGTTGTCGGTGGCGTTCTTCCCGGGTCTGGCCGACCGTACCCGCAAGCATCGGCTGATCGGCACGTCGCTGTTGCTGGTGACCGCTCTCGGCATCGTGATGTCGGGAGCACTGAGCGGGAATCCGGTGCTGGCGATCGCCGGGCTCTCGCTGGCCGCGATCGGCTTCGTGGCCATGCAGCCGATCTTCTGGACTCTCCCGACGGAGTTCCTGACCGGGTACGCGGCTGCCGCCGGGATCGGCTTGATCAACTCTCTGGGCAACCTGGGTGGGTTCTTGGCGCCGAATATGCGCGACTACTTCAAGGAGACGCTCGGCGGCAACGCGGGCCTGTACTCCCTCGCCGTCGGAGCGGTCGTCGGTGCGATCCTGTTTGCCCTGACGGGGCTGTTCAAGAAGGCGAACAAGATCGAGGAAGGCAAGCTCGACGAGATCGACGCCGTCATCATCCCGCACTGATACCGAGCTCGGACCAGAGCCGGAGGGCTGTCGTCGGCCTGGTCACAGGGCAGCCGTCGTTCGAAGGATGCCGTCGTCTCTAGCCCGGTTCTCGAGCCCCAAAGAAAGAGGTCAACTGTGACCGCTGTCCACCCCTCCTCGCCCTCCCCGGCGTTCGCCGGGGCCGTGTCGTTGGAGCAACTACTTGCCGATCAGCCGCCCGTTCGCAAGGTCGGGACCAACCTGGACCAGGTCCTGGCCGGCCGACGGGTGGTCGTTCTGGATGACGATCCCACCGGCACACAAAGCATCGCCGACCTGCCCGTGCTGACGAGCTGGTCAGTGCCGGACCTGCAGTGGGCGCTCCAGCAACCCACCGCGGCCTTCTTCATCCTGACCAACACCCGCAGCCTGTCCGAGGCCGACGCAGTGGAGCGCAACCGGCAGATCGTCGATGCTCTCCACCAGGCGGCTGGTCTGGAGGACGTACCGTACGTGATCTTGAGTCGGAGCGACTCGACCCTGCGTGGCTACTATCCGCTGGAAACCGACACCCTGGCCCGGGAGCTGGCCGAGCGGGGCACGGCCATCGACGGCGTGGTCATCTGCCCGGGGTACGTCGAACCTGGCCGGGTCACGGTCGACTCGGTGCACTGGACGCGCACCAACGACGGCATGATCCCGGTGTCACACAGCGAGTTCGCCAAGGACGCCAGCTTCGGCT
This sequence comes from uncultured Actinomycetota bacterium, assembly GCA_963797165.1. Classification (GTDB taxonomy): domain Bacteria; phylum Actinomycetota; class Actinomycetes; order Propionibacteriales; family Propionibacteriaceae; genus Microlunatus. The sequence continues at coordinate 848,380 of CAWCOM010000001.1, read as the reverse complement.
ACGCCAACTCAGACCTACGCGACTGGGTGGAGGAGAAGACCGGGGGGCGGATCCGCCGTGATGACGTCGCCTCCATCACGCTCACAGACATCCGGGTCGGCGGGCCGGACCGGGTGCAGAAGATCCTGGCGCGGCTGCACGACGGACAGCCGGTCGTGGTCGACACCGCCGAGGACGCCGATCAGCAGGTGGTCGTCCTCGCCCTCCTCCGCGCCGAAGCAGCCGGCCAGAACTTCGTGTACCGGACCGGGCCGTCCTTCGTCCGCGCCCGCAGCGGACAGCACGCAACCGTCGCCATCGACGCGGATCGACTCCGGACGATCGCTGCTGGGCAGCCGCTGGATCCGACCGACACCCGTCCCGCCACTGCCCACGGGCTCATCGCCATCGGTTCACATGTGGGCCTCACCACCCGACAGCTCGACCGGCTCCGCAGCGGCGGTGCCATCATCGAGCTGGAGCTCGACGTCCCGACCCTGCTCGACGATGCAACGCACGCTTCCCACGTCAGCTCCGTCGCCGCTGAGGCAGCCGAGCTGCTGCGCAGCAACGATTCCGACAGCGACATCGTGGTCCGCACCAGCCGTACGCTCATCGCCGGCACCGACGCCGCCGACAGCCTCGCCATCGCGCGCAGGGTCAGTGGGGCGCTGGTCGGCACGGTCCGTGAGATCGTCAGCCAGATCCGGCCCGCATTCGTTCTGGCCAAGGGCGGCATCACCTCCTCCGACACGGCGACCGAAGGGCTGGGCATCCGGCGGGCGTGGTCCCGCGGCACCATGTTGCCGGGCATCGTGTCCTTGTGGGAGCCGGTCGCCGGTCCTGCACAGGGCATCCCGTACATCGTGTTCGCCGGCAACGTCGGCAACGATGATGCGCTCGCCGACGTCGTCCGGACCCTTCGGAGCGCGTGAGGCTCCGCAGCCGCTAACCAGGAAGAGAGCGCACGCCATGTCTGAGAACAGCCCCCACATCGCCGTCATCGGCCTCGGCGCCATGGGACTACCCATGGCCACCCATCTCGCCACCAGCTTCACCGTAACCGGCTTCGACCCGTTTGCACCTCGGCGCGCTCTCGCGGCCGAAGCCGGTGTCACCGCCGAGAACACCCCCGCTGCTGCTAGCGGTCACGCCGACATAGCACTCCTGTCGGTGCGCGACCACGCCCAGGCCGAGGCGGCACTCTTCGGCCCCGACGGTGTCACCGAGTCACTGAATCCCGGATCGCCCGTCATCCTGACCAGCACCGTCGGGCCAGACGCGGCGCGCGAGCTGGCCGACAAACTCGACGCCGCCGGATACCCGCTCATCGACGCACCCATCAGCGGCGGACCGGTTCGCGCCGGCAACGGTGATCTCCTCATCGTGGTCGGTGCCACCGCTGACGCACTGGCTGCCACCCGGCCCGTGCTCGAACACCTCGCCTCTACCCTGACCATCGTCGGCGCGCGACCAGGTGACGGTCAGGCGCTGAAGACGATCAACCAGCTACTTGCCGGCGTTCACATCGCGGCCGCGGCCGAGGCCATCGCCTTGGCCCGTGGACTCGGGCTCGATCCTGCCGTGGTGATCGACGCGCTGTCCCAGGGCGCCGCCGGCTCGTTCATGTTCTCCGACCGCGGCCCTCGCATGCTGCAGGCCTACACCGGTGGCGCCGAGGTGAAATCGCGCATCGACATCTTCGTCAAGGACATGGGGATCGTCACCGGGGTCGGTCGGAGCTCCCACGTCCCGCTGCCTCTCGCCGCAGCGGCTCAGCAGCTGTACCTCATCGCCGAAGCCGCAGGCATGGGTGCACAGGACGACTCGAGCGTCGTCACCATCCTCTCGCCCGACGGAGCGACGCCGAGCCGATGACGCCTACATCGAAACCCGGCTGCCGGCGTGATGATCCGGTGGCCTCGCTTTGTCACGTCGACTCGTTGCTCCACTCGGCCTAGGGAGGAAATTCATGCGCGCACTCGTCTACCGCGGACCCGGGGACATCGGTGTCGAGGACCGGCCCGACCCGCAGCCTGGCCCGGACGAGGTTCTGCTGGAGATCACCGCCACCGGCATCTGCGGTTCGGATCTGCACGGCTACACGGGGGAGAACAAGCGGCGCCACCCGGGCCAGGTGATGGGCCACGAGACGGTCGGCCGGATCGCGGTCATCGGGTCGAATGTGTCCGACGAGCAACTCCGACTCGGCCGCATCGCTACCGTCAACCCGGTGATCGGTTGCGGGGAGTGCGCTCAGTGCGCGGCCGGCTCGGAACAGTTGTGCGCGCGCCGCCGGGTGATCGGGGTCAACAAGGAGATCGAGTCCGCGTTCGCGGAGCTGATGCTGGCCCCGGCCGCGAATGTCGTCGTGCTGCCCGACTCCATCCCCGAGGAGTTCGGTGCCTTGGTGGAGCCGCTCGCCGTCGGTTACCACGCGGCCGTCAGCGGCCAGGTGGGTCCGGATGATGTGGTGCTGGTGATCGGCGGGGGTCCGATCGGTCAGGCCGCCGCGCTGGCCGCGCGCCGTTGCGGCGCTGAACGCGTGGTGGTCTCCGAACCCAACCAGGCGCGTCGGGCGCTGGTGGAGAAGCTCGGCTTCGCCACCATCGACCCCCTGACCGGTGACCTGTCCGCGCAGGTCGAGGACGCCTTGTCGCAGCCGGCGACGGTGGTGCTCGATGCCGTCGGTAGCAGCCGGACGCTGTCGGATGGTCTGACCGCGTCGGCTCTCGGCGCCCGGATCGTGCTGGTCGGCATGGGGGCCCGCGAGATCAGCCTGCCCGCCTTCGAGATCAGCACCGGTGAGCGCAGCATCATCGGCACGTTCACCTACCCGTCCCGGGAGTTCCGAGAGACGGCGGAGTGGGTCGCCTCCGGACCCGTTGGGCTGGAGCACCTGATCGACGACCGAGTCGATCTCGACGCAGCTCCGGAGGCCTTCGCCCGGCTGGCCTCGGGTGACCTCGACTCGAGCAAGATCTTGGTCTACTCCCATCGCGGCTGCGCCGAGCAGGTGTCACGATGAGCGTTCCCCGGATCCGGCAGGTACGGGCCTTCGTCGTGCGCGGCGGCGGCGCCGACTATCACGACCAGGCAGGCGGGCACTGGATCGACGATCACGTGTCGACCCCGATGGCCAGGTATCCCGAGTATCGTGCAAGTCGTCAGTCCTTCGGGATCAACGTGCTCGGCTCACTCGTCGTCGAGGTCGAGGCCGACGACGGCACCGTCGGCTTCGCCGTGACGACCGGTGGTGAGCTGGGCTGCTGGATCGTCGAACGACACCTCGCCCGGTTCCTCGAGGGACAACTGGTCACCGACATCGAGAAGATGTGGGACCAGATGTACTTCTCGACGCTCTACTACGGTCGCAAGGGCATCGTGCTCAACACGATCAGTGGTGTCGACCTCGCCCTGTGGGACCTGCTGGGTCGGGTCCGCCAGGAGCCGGTCTACCACCTGCTCGGCGGTGCGGTCCGCGACGAGCTCGTCTTCTACGCCACCGGGGCCCGACCCGATCTCGCCAAGGAGATGGGGTTCATCGGCGGGAAGATGCCGCTGCAGCACGGCCCGGCCGAGCGTGAGGAAGGCCTCCGGGCAAACGTCGACAAGCTACGGATGATGCGCGAACGCGTCGGCGATGACTTCTGGCTGATGTTCGACTGCTGGATGTCGTTGGATCTCGACTACGCGACCCGTCTTGCGCATCGGGCCGCCGAGTACGGCCTCAAGTGGATCGAGGAGGCGCTGATCCCCGACGACTACTGGGGTTACGCCGAGCTGCGGCGGCGGGTGCCCCCGCAGATGCTGGTGAGCACGGGTGAGCACGAGGCGACCCGCTGGGGGTTCCGACTGCTCGTGGAGATGGAGTGCTGCGACATTCTCCAACCCGACGTCGGCTGGTGCGGTGGGATCACCGAGCTGCGGCGAATCTCGGCCCTGGCCGACGCGCACGGCAAGCTCGTCGTACCGCACGGGTCGAGCGTGTACTCGTACCACTTCGTGGTGACCCAGCACAACAGCCCGTTCGCGGAGTTCCTCATGATGCACCCGGACGCGAGTGAGGTGGTGCCGATGTTCGCGCCCCTGCTCGCCGGTGAGCCGGTGCCGGAGCGCGGCCGGCTCACGCTGTCGGACCTGCCCGGATTCGGGGTCGAACTCGACCCGGACAGCCAGCTGGAACGTCCCTACACTCACTAGCCAGTAAGGCGAACAGCGATGCGTTTCCTGCGGGTAGGGGATCCGGGCCGGGAGTGTCCTTGGTGCTGGACCCGGGTGACGTCATCAACACCGGAACGCCCGAAGGCGTCGCCTTCTCGGGTCGGTTCCCATACCTGGCCGAACGTGACGTCATCGACATCGAGATCGACCAGCTGGGCACCCAACGCCAGACCGTCCTCCCCACTGGGTGAGGGGCACCGCATTCTCAGCACCGCGTGCAGGCCTAGTTGTGTGTCCCGCCTGCCAGTAATTCGGCCGTCTCCGCCTCGGTAGGGGTCGCCGCGTGCGCCGACATGACGTTGGCAGTCCGCCGGCTCTGTTTCCTTGCTGGGTTCCGTCTTCGGCCGAACCCGAACACAATCCGAGGCCCGACAAGGCGTGGCTCGGATCGTGTCGTCGGGTTGTGCCGTTCCGCGGACGGCCGGAATTCGACAGGCGCGCTGGAGCCGGATCTGACCCGGCACTCCGCAGGTCGGCGGACTTCGACCAAGTCGGTGCTCAGATGGTTGCCCATTCGCGGTCGCAGAGGGCTTCTTGATCGTCAACGTCCCTGAGCCCGACCAGGGTGGCACGCGACCGGCATCACCGATTGATCGAGGAGATCTGGCGAGCAGCGCCGCTCGACGTTGCCCGGTAGCCTCGGGCGTATGCGAGTAGCCATTGCTGGAGGTCACGGTCAGATCGCTTTGCGGCTTGCGAAGATCCTGTCGGCACGCGGCGACGAGGTCGTAAGCCTGATCCGCAACCCGGTTCATGGCGACGAGGTGCGGCAGGCCGGTGCCGAGGCGGTCGTGATCGACCTCGAGCAGGCGGGTGAGGACGACGTGGCGCAAGCGATCGTCGGGTGCGATGCGGTCGTTTTCGCCGCCGGGGCCGGCCCGGGGAGTGGACCGGAGCGCAAGGAGACGGTGGACTTCGGTGCTGCCGCCAAGCTGATCGCTGCGGCGCAGCAGGCACGCGTCCGCCGATACGTGATCGTCAGCAGCATGGGAGCCGATTCCAGCGCGGATGGCGACGACACGTTCAGCGTCTACCTTCGGGCGAAGGGCCGTGCGGATGATGCCGTCCGCTCCAGCGGTCTCGACTGGACGGTGGTGCGCCCGGGTGGGCTGACCAACGATCCCGGCTCGGGTCGCGTAGCCCTGGGAGAGGGCATGCCGCGCGGCCAGGTCTCCCGCGACGACGTCGCCGCCGTGCTGGTCGCGGTGCTCGACTCACCGAACAGCGTCGGCCGTACCGTCGATCTGATCGGCGGCGACACTGCCGTCGTGGATGCGGTCAGCGCGGTCTAGGAATCAGGGCATCGAGCCGTCAGGCGATCGAGCGGTCGGGCAAGAAATCAACCGACGTAGCGGGTATACAGCAGAAACTTGCGAACCCCACGCGCATCGACTTCTCGTTCTAGGCTTGCACCAGGTGCCCCTGAGCTGACCGCTGTCCGGGGGCACCCGGACCGGGTCACCCCACAATCCCCCCGTGGGCCGGTCTGAGGTGGCAGCGCCGGCCGTGGCCGGTTGCCCCGTGGGGGCACCGGCCTCGGTTCACGTACGTCGGCTGATCGACGCCGCCGTACGCGCTTGCCGGCGGTAGGCGGTCGGCGTCTGCTGGTAGCTCCGCTGGAACTGCCGGTTGAAGTTGGAGAGGTTCCGGTAGCCGACGCGGTGAGCGATTCCGGTGACCGGTAGGTCGGTGGTGCTGAGCAGTTGGCAGGCCTGCGCCATCCGCATCTTAGGGACGGTCTCGCTGAAGGTCTGTCCCGCGGTACGGGTGAGGTACCGCGAGAATTTCGACTCCGACATCCCGACCATGGCGGCTGCTGCCGCCATCGTCACGTCCGCGGACGACGTGGCGATGTAGCTCATCACCCGGTCGACGATGTCGGCTGCGCCGGTGTCGGTCTGTCGGGACGGCAGCGCGTTGGCCAGCGTGCGGGTCTGTTCGGGACGAGCCCGCACGAGTGACGGTGAGCAGGCCGACAATCGCTGCCAGTCGCTCGAGTCCGGTTCGGTCGCCGATGGCGATCAGGTGAGGTGTCGCGGCGTGGGCCGTGTCGGGGTCGAACGCGAGACCCCTGGCGGCCCGGCGCAGCAGCGGGTCGAGAGCGGCGAACTCTGGGACGAGGCGTCGGCAGCCGGCGACCCAGGTCGGGTGGAACTGGAAGACGACGTCGCGGTCGGAGACGTGCTCACCCGGAACCGTGTCGCTGATCCAGTGGTGTGGCAGGTTCGACCCGATCAGGGTGAGCTGGCCGGCGGCGAACGTGTCGATGCAGTCACCGACGATGAACCGGCCGCTGGCTGTGCTGGATGAGGTGGATCTCGTACTGGGGGTGGTAGTTCCAGCGGCAGTAGGGGCCGGGGTAGTCGTGGATGTGCCAGCGCGCCGACTGGCCCGGCACGGTGGGCACGAGCTCGCGGGCTGCCGGCGTGCCCACCAGCCGACCGGCCCGCGCCACGGCGACCGGTGGCCTTCGACTCATCGCCCGGCCCCCTCATGCGCGCCAACCGCTGCAAGTGCATGTTGACAGGCAAGAAAGTATCAGATGTCTCCACTTTCGGCGCTAGTCCAGGAGGTCGGCTGTTCCTAGGCTCGGTCGTGGTCGTGGTAGAGGACGTGGCTCTCGGCCGGATGACGGATCAACGACCAAGCAGTCGATGTCGAAGGAGACACCTTGCAGAATCCCAGCACAGTCTTGTACGGCCCTCGTGATGTCCGGATCGAAGACCGACCGGTCCCGCTCCCGGAGGCAGGGCAGGTGCTGGTCGAGATCGCGGCGGTCGGAATCTGTGGCTCTGACGTGCACTACTTCGAGCACGGCCGGATCGGCGACTACGTCGTCTCGGCGCCGATGATCATCGGTCATGTGTCGGCCGGCACGGTCGTCTCGGTCGGTCTCGGCGTGGATCCGGCCCGAGTCGGGCAGCTGGTGGCGCTGGAACCTGGAGTGCCGTGGGAACCTGCCGGCAGTGCCGGCGCGGTTCGTACAACCTCTGTCCGGACGTGGTCTTCTTCGCCACCCCACCGGTGGACGGCTCGATCAGCCGTTACGTCCCGATCGCGGCCGACTTTGCGCACCCCGTCCCCGCCGGAGTGACCGCCGAGGAGGCGGCCATGGCCGAACCTGTGTCGGTCGGCGTCTTCCGGTACGCACATACCTATCCGTTCGCCCTCCAGCTGATCCGCGTCGGAGCGGTCGACGTCGATGCCGTGATCACCCACCGGTTTGCGCTCGGCGACACCGCAGATGCGCTGAGTGTCGGTCGCACGGACCCAGAGGCGCTGAAAGCGATGGTCCTCGGGCCGCAGACCACTGGATCCGCATCCTGATGCCCAGCTTCTCGATCGGGGCAGAGCTCACCGATCGCTTCGAGGGCGACGGCTTGCAGTCCGACCTGACTCGCGCGTACGGGCATCGACTTCGCGAGCTCGACCTCACTGTCGACACGTCGACCACTGGCTCGACGGCGCTGACCCTGACGATCACGGCCGCCGATCTGTGGACTGCTGTGCTCAGCTGCATGGCCCTGTTCGACCACGGCCGGTACGACATCACGCGGCTTCGAGCAGAGCTGACGGGCTGAACCCGGGACGCCGTCGACCGCACCTCCGCCAGCGCCGATCGGGACGCGGCGCAGGCCGGGGTCAGAGCCGCTTGACGAACTCCGCGGACACCTCGACCGGGCGAAAGCCCAGTCGCTCGTTGATCGAGACCATGTAGCCGTTGGTCTCGGCGTTCTGGGTGGTGACCAGCGCGATGTCGTCGCGGAATGCCTGGACCGCGCGGAGGTTGACCGCCTTGGTGGCGAGACCGAGCTTGTGGCCGCGGTGCTCACGGTGAACGAACGTGCCCCACTGGAAGACCTCTGTTCCACTGCTCCGGGGCACCGAGAGGGTCGACTGGGCGACCACCAGGCGCTCCGGAGTGAGCGCCACGGTCTCGAACCGGGCCCGGCCCATCGCCTTGCTGCGGTCGAGCATCTCGGCGAACCGGTCCGGGGTCATGGCCTCCTCCTCGAAATCGACGGCGCCCGTCGGGGCATCCACCCCGAGCTGGCCGAGCAGCACGCACAGCGACTCGACGAGATCCGCCGGCACGTCGTCGACGAAGGTCTCGATCGTGTAGCTATCGTGGTGTGGCGCTGCCTCGTCGATCCACTCCTGAATCCGCTCGTCCGGCACGGGCAGCTCTAGGTGGCGTACGACCTCGTAGTTGGAGAGCTCGTAGCCGCATGCTTCGGCGAACCGCCGGTAGCCGTGGTTCTCGCGGTCGTCGAACGGGAGCTTGCTGTCGCTCATGATCAGCGTGCGACCGTCGTCGCGGACGGTCTCATCCAACAGCGCGACGATCGCTCGGCCGATCCCGCGCCGGCGCTCCGGCACGTCGACATCCAGCTGGAACCACGCCTTCTCGGTGTTGTCGAGCAGGAAGGACCACAGTGTCGCGGTTGCCGTCATCCGGTCGCCGTCGTAGGCCGCATACAGCTGCTGGCGCTCGCCTCGATCGTGCGAGCGGACGACCGCGAGGAACTCCTCGAAGGTCCAGTGCGGCGCGTGCTCACGACCGAAGAGCTCGGCACGGCGACAGACGTCGTAGAACTTGCGCATCACCTTGTCGTCGGCGAGGGCGTCTGCTGTCAGCTCTCGGATCTCCACGAGCGACGAGCCTAGGGCGGCGGGCGGACCGGCCGCGACCCATTTAGGCCGCGACCCATTTAGGCCGCGACCCATTTAGGCCGCGACACAGTTGGGCCGCGGCCCGTTCAGGCAGCGACCCCATTCAGCACGTGGCTAGAGTCGGCAGGTATGCGGATCGGCGTGACGTTGCCCATGTCGGGATCGGATGGACCGGGGCGTGCGCCCAGCTGGGCCGAGATGCGAGCTTTCACCGCGCACGCCGAGGCGATCGGGCTGCATTCGGTGTGGGTCTACGACCACCTGCTGTTCCGCTCGCCGGATCAACCCGATGAGGGCATCCACGAGGCCTGGACGGTGCTGTCAGCGCTCGCCGCGTCGACCAGCACGATCGAGCTCGGTCAGCTCGTCATGTGTATGTCGTTCCGCAACCCCGGGGTGCTGGCGAAGATGGCGGCGACCGCCGACGCCATCAGCGGCGGCCGGGTCCTGCTGGGTGTGGGCGCCGGTTGGCACGATCCGGAGTACATGGCGTTCGGCTTCCCGACCGACCACCGGGTCTCCCGTTTCGAGGAAGCACTGCAGATCGTCGGGCCGCTGCTGCGTGGCGAGCGGATCAGCTTCGACGGCCGCTACCACCAGGTCAGCGATGCGGTGCTGCTCCCGGCACCGGAGCGGCGGGTGCCGATCCTGATCGCCGGCCACGGCCCGCGGATGCTCCGGCTGACCGCTCGTCACGCTGACGCCTGGAACACCGCCTGGTACGGGCTGCCCGACGAGCAGCTGGACAAGCGGCTGGCAGACCTGCGGGCCGCGCTCGACGCCGAGGGCCGCGATCCCGCGACGCTGCGACGCACGGTCGGCCTGGGCTGGGACCTTACTCATCCTGATCAGATCGGCGGCGGTTCTGCCGACGCGCTGGCCGGCGCGCTCGACAGCTACGAAGCGCTCGGCGTCGACGACGTCATCGTCAGCCTCCAACCCGCCGACGCGGCTGGTCTGGACCGGATCGGCCGGGCGATCGAGATCCGGTCTCACTGACGGACGCCCGCCGATGATCCTGCCGGAGGTCCGCGATCCTCGCCTCATCACGTTGCGACGCGGTGGCACCCTGACCGACTCCGATCACCAGCTGCTCGCGCTGTGGGCGGCGGCCTGCGCGGAGCACGTGCTGCCGTTGTTCGAGTCGATCCGGCCCGAGGATCCACGACCGCGTGCGGCGATCGAGCACGTCCGCGGCTGGGTGCGCGGTGAGGTCGGGATGATGCAGTCCCGGGCGGCGGGCGGCCACGCGATGGGTGCGGCCCGAAATCTCCGCGGGGCTGCCCGACACGCCGCGTACGCCGCGGGCCAGGCGGCTGCGGTTCCCCACGTCGCCGCGCACGATCTCGGAGCGGCCGCCTATGCGATCAAGGCCGCACGCGCCGCCGCGCCGGCGGGGGAGGGCGAAGCAGCAGGGCGCCGCGAGTGCCGCTGGCAGCGTGACCAGCTGCCGGACGCGGTTCGCGAGCTGGTGCTCGACGACCAGCGGCTGCGCAACGACATCTGCTGGTGGGTGTTCGACTGCTGAGCGAGGAGGCCAAGGGAGCTCTGTCAGTCACCTAGCGGTCATATCGCGAGTATGTCCGTTTGACATACTGTGGGGTACCGTTTCGGTATGGCTGACGCAACGACTATCAAGGTCTCGAAGGGCCTGCGTGACACCGTGATGCGATGTGCTCGTGCCGAAGGCTTGACCGCCGCAGAGTTCCTCGAGCTGGTTACCGCGGAGCATGCCCGACGGCGCCGGTTCGAGGCGGTGCGATCGGCATATGCGTCGACCGCCGGCGACCAGGACTATGCCGCCCTGACGACCGACTGGGACCAGGCAGTCAGCGATGGCCTGGCCGAGTGAGCTTCATCGTGGCGACGTGGTGTGGGCCGATTTCAGCCCGAGCCGCGGTCGCGAACAGGACGGCCAGCGACCGGCACTGATCGTCGCATCGAACGACTACCTCGAGTCGGTGCCCAACATGGTCATAACGGTGCCGGTCACCACGGTAGACCGCCGCTGGCCACATCACGTCCGTCTCACCGGCTCCGAGCTGCAGCTCAACCGAGTCTGTTGGGCTCTCACCGAGCAGCCGCGAGCGATCAGCCGCGACCGACTGGCCCGTGCCGCTGGCCGCGTCGACGCCGACTGCCTGGCCGAGATCAGCGGCTGGCTCAGGGACTTCCTGGGCCTGTACTGATCAGGGGACAGCATCGATCACAGTCCTGAAGGAGACGATCTGGGTTGGTCTACAGTGCCGGGCATGACGGCGATCGGAACGGATTGGCGGGTGGTCGACGGCGTTGCGACGGCGTGGTTCGATGCGCCTTCGCTGACCCAGGGGGCTGCGCTGGCCGGGCGCATCGTGGAGGTGTCTGCCGAGATCGTGGTCGACCTGCGTGCGACAGGCGTCCGGGTGCGCCTCGACTCAGACGAGCACGCCGAGGCGGTGTCGGCGGCCGCGAGGGATCTCGGGTTGGCCGCGAACGCTGCCGCGCTGCAGCAGCTGAGCGTCGTGTTCGAGTCCGCGAACCCACCTGGGATCAGGCAGTTCTGGCAGCGCGTGCTGGACTACGTTCCTGGCGACGACGGCGGTTTGACGGATCCGCTGCGCCGCGACCCCGCGATCCGGATCCGGCAGTCGAGTGAGGCAACGCCGTTGCGAAACCGCATCCATCTCGACGTGGTGCGACCGGCCGCGGCGGTCGATCAGGTGAGTCTTGGTGAGGCATCGGGACCGTACGGGGTTTGTCACGCCGACCCCGACGGCAACGAGGTCGACCTGGTGCCGGGCGAGGCGCTCGGCGAGAGGGCCGGGACGTCCGACTGGCAGGCGGTGTTCAGCGCGATGGCGTGCTACCGCGTCACTTCGCCGACGCAGCAACGTGAGCTGGTCGCCGCGGCAGCGGCGCTGGCCGACGACGGGGACTTCCCGCTGCTGGTCGACCTGCGCCCCGGGCTCGTGATCATCGACAGCGGTAAGGACCAGTGGGAGGCCGACGCACACGGCCTCGAGCTCGACTTCACCGACCTCGCCGACGACATCCAGACCGCTGCCCGCGAACTCGGAGCCACCGCCGATCCGGGGCTGCCGCGCTTCGCTCAGCTCTTCCTCGACGCCGCCGACGTCGCCATGGTCCGCGCGTTCTGGGTCGCCGCACTCGGATACACTCTCGACCGGCGAGCCGGGGTCAGCGACATCCACGATCTGCAGCGGCTGAACCCGGTGCTGGTGTTCCAAGAGCTCGACGCATCGGAGTCAGAGCGGCGCCGACAGCGCAACCGTATCCACGTCGAGCTCTCTGTGCCGCCGGACCTCGCGCAGACGCGCCTCGCCACGACCTTCGCAGCCGGAGGTCGGCTCCTCGACGAGTCGGCGGATCGCTGGCGGGTCGCCGATCCCGAAGGCAACGAGCTCGTGATCATCAGCGGGGCATGATGCTGGACCGGTCGCTCGAGCAGCAAAAACCGCCTCGGACTGGTCTTGACCAGGTCCGAGGCGGTTTCCGATGTGTAGCGGGGACAGGATTTGAACCTGTGACCTCTGGGTTATGAGCCCAGCGAGCTACCGAGCTGCTCCACCCCGCGTCGGCTCGTAGAACATTACGTCAACGTTTCAGCGAAGCCAAATCCCTGGGTCTGTTGGGGAGTGAGTGTGAGCAGGCTCACCTGAGCCCGCACAGTCGAATCGTCGAAATGGCAGCTCGACTGGCGAGCTGTGGCGACTTCGCCGGGTGTGAACAGCCACGAGTCGCCACTCGATACTGCGAAGGCGAATGGCGGCCGGTCTGGCGTTACGGGCCAGCCTTGCCGCGCGCGCCCGAGTCCGTCGCCAATCTCAGACAGCCTCAGTCCATCTCGGGAATCAGCTCCCGAGCCTCGGCGTAGTCGATGCCGGTCAGCTCGAGCAGGTCAGAGGTCATCGATCGCAGTTGAGCGAGGATCACCACCGCCGAGATCGACTCGACCAGCTCGACGTGGGAGCTGGCGTCGCCGACCGTGACCAACCGCTTCCGGGCGCCGGTCGGCAGCCGTCGCGCCTTGAGCTCGATCGCCATGAACCTGACCACCTCGGCCAGCTGATCCATCAGATCCAGGTACGCCGCCGGCACCGTCTCCTGCCGCCAGAGCGACACCACGCAGCGGCGGGCGAGCACGCGCAGGTTGCGGCTGGCATGGTCCAGCGGCGCGGACAGGTCGGCGTAGGCCATCACGTCGGGCAGCTCGTGGCGGTGGAACGGGGACTGGCGGACCACGGCAAGTCCCTCCTCGGCGGCCGCGGAGAACCGGGTGAGCACCTCCTCGGTGCGACGGGAGTGCTCCAGCACAGCATCGGCGGCGTCCGAGTCGCCGGCACGCATCGCGCGGGACGCCTCCTCCAGGGTGGCCGCCATGTCGTCCAGCACCTCGGCTGCGATCACTCGTGGCTTTCGCAGCGGTGCGCTCGGCGCGATCGTGGCCACGATCAAGGCCATTGCGGCACCGATGACCGCGTCGAACCAGCGGTCGAAGGCATACCCGACGGTCGGCGCCAGGGCCACGATGATCGCCGACTGGACCCCGGACTGGATGATCATCAGCTGACCGGCGCCGAGCAGGGTGGCGACGGACATGGCGAGCGCGATCACGACGGCCAGCTGCCACACCCCGCTGCCGAAGATCGTCACGAAGATGTCGCCGATCAGCACCCCGACCGCGACCCCGATGGCAACCTCGACCGCGCGCCGCATCCGAGAGCCGAAGCTGACGCCCAGCGTGACGATCGCGGCGACCGGAGCGAAGAACGGCAGGTGGTGACCCAGCACCTTCTCGGCGATGAACCAGGCGATTCCGGCCGTGATCGCGATCTGGCCGATGATGAACCAGCGCGACCGCCAACGCTCGTACCGCTGCTCGAGCGAGGCCCGGCCCGCTCGGGCGGTCCGCTCGCTCAGGTCGTACGCCCGCAGTGTCATCCGGCGAAACGCCGGCAGGCTCTCTCGTGGTGGGGGCGCTTCGCCGGCAGGGGAGTCGCTCACCCGCCCATCATCTCCGCCCGAAGCCGGCGGGATCCGACCGCCCGCGGGGAGCGCCCGACGCGAATCGCTCTTACGCTGGCTGCATGCATGCGCAGGTGCAGGGTGCCTGAGGACATCGCCACGATCGTCGACGACGCCCGGGTGCGGACCTTCGTCGGGCGGAGGGCCGAGCTCGCCTGCTTCTCGGGTGCGCTCGACGGCTCGACCCAGCGGGTGCTGTTCGTGCACGGCGCCGGTGGGCTCGGCAAGACCGCCCTGCTGCACCAGTTCCGGATCCTCGCCCGGACCGCGGGTCGCGCGGTGGCGAGTGTCGACGGCGAGGACGTCGACGGATCGCCGGACGGTCTGCAGGCTGCCGTCCGGTCCGCTCGGAGCGTTGCGCTGGGAGACGCCGGCGAGACCCGGCCGTGGGTCCTGCTGGTCGACGGGTACGAGCGGCTGACGGCGGTCGACGCCTGGGTACGTGACCGGCTGGTCGCCTCGCTGCCGGGCGACGTCGTGGTGGTGCTCGCCGGTCGGGACGCGCCGGCGCTCACCGTGGCGGACCGACCCCGGGTGGCGCGCGGTCGTCGCCTGCCTTCCGCTGGATCGGTTGGACCCGCCGCAGAGCCGGCTGCTGCTCGACGCACGCGGGCGTCCCCGAGGATCGCTGTGGGCGGCTCGCCGACCTCGGTCGGGGGCACCCGCTGACTCTGGCCATGCTGGCGGACGCGGCGACGGCGGACGACCTTCCCGACGATCTCGCCGATGCGCCCAGATCTCGTCGCCACGCTCGCGATCCGACTGGTCGACGAGGCACCCGACGACGACCACGCGCTGGCCATGGCGCTGTGCGCGCACGCCTGGCTGACCACCCAGGACCTGCTGGCCGAGCTGATCGGCCGGGACGTGCCCGAGGTGTGGACCTGGCTGGAGACCCGCCCCTGGGTGACGCGCGGAACCTACGGCATCTATCCGCACGACCTGGTTCGCGACGTGCTCGACGCGGACCTGCGGCGCCGCTCGCCGGCGACGTACCGGCGGGTGCACCGCACGGTGCACGAACACTCCTGGACCGCGCTGCGTTCCGACGACGAGAGCGAACGTCGGTTGTGGGCCCACCAGAAGCTGTTCCTGCACCGCAAGAGCCCGCTAGCGGTGTCCTTCTGGACCCTCCGCGCCCGCGGCACCGGGCTGGTGTCGTCCGGCCGACCGGGTGACCACGCGGAGGCGATCGAGCTCGTCCGGCGCTTCGAAGGAGCCGCGAGCGCGGAGCTGCTGGAGCGCTGGCTGGCCGCCCAGCCCGAGGGGCTGTCGGTCGCCCGATCATCGACCGGGCTCGACGCATTCGCCTTCCAGGCCATCTGGCCGGCCGAGCCGACCCCAGCCGATCGCGCGCTCGCCGAGCGAGATCCGGTGGTCCGGACCGCGCTCGAGCACGTCGCGGCGAACGCGCCGGCCCGACCCGGGGAGCTGGTCTCGGTGGCCCGGTTCCTCGGCGGCCGGACGGGCTACCAGCGCGACCCGTACGCCGTCGTCGTCGGCTCGGTCAGCTCGACCATGCTGTGGACCACCCGACCGCTCGCCTGGTCCTTCGTGGCGACCACCGATCCCGGACTTCTGGGGACCGATCTTCCAGTACCTCGCCCTGACCACAGAGCTCCAGGTGACCCACGACGGACTGCGCTACAGCCTGTACGGCGTCGACTGGCGTCGGCTGCCTGCCGGACCGGTGGTTCGACCTGCTGGGCGAGCGCGAGCTGACCGGAGAATCTGGTCCCGCACCGGCGCGCCTGCTTCGACCGGCCCCGCTGTCTCGCACGGGTTTCGCGGAGGCGCTGAAGTCGGCGTTGCGCGATCTGCACCGGCCCGAGCAGCTGAGGGTCAACCCGTTGATGGGATCGCGGCTGGCGATCGATCTCGACGGATCGTCCACCGAGCGGTTGCGGGCGTCGCTGGTCGCCGGGATCGGACAGCTCGGGGCCGGTCCTCGGTCGGCGCGGCTGGGCCGCGTCCTCGACCGGACGTACCTGCACCCGGCGCCGACCCAAGAGGCAGCCGCGGAGGTGCTGGACCTGCCGTTCTCGACCTACCGCCGGCACCTCGGGCGGGCCGTCGAGCAGCTCACCGACCTGCTCTGGGACGTGGAGATCGGTGAGGCCCGGCTGGCCAGCGGGTGGACCGAACGGGCCCAGTGAGCATCAAGTGAGTAACGAACGGTCTGTCAGATGAGCAGCTGATCCGTCCACTCTGTGCGTGACCGAAGGGTCGCGAAACACGGAGGTGGAGACATGTCGGACATCGTGGTGCTCGGAGCGGGCCTCAACGGCCTGACGACGGCGATGCTGCTCGCCCGCGACGGGCACGCCGTGACCGTGCTCGAGCGGGACCCCGCCGAGCCGCACGGCGGAAACGACGAGCTGTGGACGTCGTGGGAGCGGCGTGGCGTGAACCAGTTCAACCAGCTGCACTTCATGCTGCCGCGTTGGACGCAGACCATGACCGCTGAGCTGCCGGACGTGATCGAGGAGCTCGAGTCCCGCGGCGGCACCCGACTGAATCTGGTCCACCTGCTTCCGGCCGCTGTGACCGGCGGTGTCCGACCCGGCGACGGACGATTCGACACCGTGACGGCCCGTCGCCCCGTGCTGGAGGCCGCCCTCGCGGCGGTCGCCGAGCGGACTGCGGGTGTCACCGTCCGCCGCGGTGTCCAGGTCAGCGGGCTGGGCGTGCGCGAGAGCGGAGCCGGCCGAACCCCAGGTGAGCGGCGTGCTCACCCGCGGTGGTAGCAGCGTGCGCGCCGATCTGGTCGTCGACGCGTCCGGTCGGCGCTCGGCCGTGCCGGCCATGCTGGAGGCGATCGGCGCCCGGCGTCCGCTCGAGGAGCGCGAGGACGCCGGTTTCGTCTACTACGCCCGCCACTTCCGTGCCGCCGACGGCCGTCAGCCCCAGTCGCAGGCACTGGTGCTGCAGCACTTCCACGGGTACTCCGTGCTCACCCTGCCGGCGGACGAGGGCACCTGGGGAGTCGGGTTCGTGACCTCCTCGCGCGACGCCTCGCTCAGCGGCCTGCGCGACGTCGACGCCTGGTCGCGGGCGATGGCCCTGGTGCCGACCGTTCGGGAGTGGATCGACGCGACGCCGATCACCGACGTCCAGGTGATCGCCGGGATCGAGGACCGCTACCGGCGATTCGTCGTCGACGGCCGGCCGGTCTGTACCGGGCTGGTGGCGGTCGGCGACGCGTGGGCCTGCACCAACCCCTCCATCGGCCGCGGCGCGTCGATCGGGCTGCTGCACGCCGTCGCGCTGCGCGATGTCGTGCGGACGGTTGGGCGTTGCTGACCCCGAGCTGCTGGTCCGGAGCTTCGACGAGGTCACCGAGTCGACCGTGACGCCGTGGTACCGCGCGACCCGCGCCTTCGACCGGCACCGGCTGGCCGAGATCGATGCCGACCTGGCCGAGACGACGTACCGGACGCCCGATCCGGCGTGGTCGATGACCACCGCGCTGTACGCCGCCGCCCTGCACGACCCGGACGCTCCTGCGGGCCCAGAACTCGATCGGGGGAATGCTGGCGATGCCGCCCGAGGCGCTCGGCGCGCCCGGTGTGCTCGAGAAGGTCATCGCCATCGGAGCCAACCGACCGCGCTATCCCGAGGACGCGCCGCGGCACGACGACCTGGTCGCCGCCGTCGGTGGGCGCTCGGCGACACATCCGGCGACACCGAGCCGCCCGGCTGGCCCGGCACTCGCCGGGATCCCGGTCTGACCGCCGTCCGGATCTCGCCCGAGCACTCCAGGCACGTCCCCGCTGCCTGACGCTGCGTCGGCTTCGGCAGGATGGGAGGCATGAATTCACCGATCAGGGTCACCGTCTGGGGCGAGAACTTCCACGAGCACAGCGAACGCGACCGCGAGGGTATGGCCGAGCGTTATCCCGACGGGATGCACGGTGCGATCGCGGCCGGGCTGGGCGAGCTGCTCGGTGACGCGGTCGACGTACGCACCGCCACCCAGGACCAGCCGGAGCACGGGCTCACCGCCGATGTGCTGGACAACACCGACGTCCTCACCTGGTGGGGACACGCCACCCACGCCGGCGTCTCCGACGAGGTGGTGGACCTGGTGCACCGGCGGGTGCTCGGCGGGATGGGCCTGCTGGTGCTCCACTCGGGTCACTTCTCGAAGATCTTCATCAAGCTGATGGGGACGACCTGCTCGCTGGCCTGGCGCAACTCCGCCGACGTCGAGCTGGTCTGGACGGTCTCCCCGGGCCATCCGATCGCGGCCGGCGTGCCGCAGCCGATCGTCGTGCACGAGCAGGAGATGTACGGGGAGTACTTCGACATCCCCGAGCCGGACGAGCTGGTCTTCGTCTCCGGGTTCAGCGGCGGCGAGGTGTTCCGGTCCGGCTGCTGCTGGCGCCGCGGCAAGGGCAAGGTCTTCTACTTCTCCCCGGGCGACCAGGAGTACCCCGTCTACCACCATCCCGACATCAAGCGGGTGCTGGCCAATGCGGTGCAGTGGGCGGCGCCGACCAGTCCGCGACGACTTCGCTCCGCCGGCGGTCCGCAACGAACCCGGGCCGCTGCTCGCCGGCCGACGCCGTCACCGATGCTGACTCGGCCGGCGAGGAGGTCTCGGCATGAGCGTCCCGACCGAAGGCAACAAGCCACTCCGGGCCGGCGTCGTCGGGCTCGGCTGGGCCGGCCAGCAGCACATGGCCGCGTACGACGACCTCGACGGGGTCGAGCTGGTCGGGATCGCCGGAATGGAGACCGGGCCGCTCGCCACGCTCGGCGACCGCTACGGCGTCGAGCATCGCGTCGCCACCTGGCAGGAGCTGCTGGAGCAGGCCGACCTGGACGTGGTCAGCATCGCGACCCCGACCGCCCTGCACGCCCCGATGGCGATCGGCGCGCTGAACGCCGGTGTGCACGTGCTGTCGGAGAAGCCGATGGCCGAGACCGCGCCCGTCGGGGCCACCATGGTGGCCGCCGCGAAGGCCAACGACCGCGTGCTCGACGTCTCGTTCAACCACCGGATGCGCGGCGACGTCCAGGCCCTGAAGAAGATCATCGACGCCGGCTTGCTCGGCAACATCTACTACGCCAAGGCGGGCTGGCTGCGCCGCGAGGGCATTCCCGGGCTCGGCACCTGGTTCACCCGGGCGGCGACCGCCGGCGGCGGACCGCTGATGGACATCGGCGTGCACATGCTCGACATGGCGCTGCACCTGCTCGGCGAACCGCAGGTCAAGGCGGCGACCGCGGCGACGTACGCCGAGTTCGGCCCGCGCGGCAAGGGCGGGTCGCCGTACGGCCCACGCCGGGACGCGCCGACCGCCCAGTTCGACGTCGAGGACCTGTCGACGGCGTTCCTGCGACTGGCCGACGGCGGCACGCTGCTGCTGGAGTCCAGCTGGGCGCAGTGGATCCCGCACGACCAGTGCTATGTGACGCGTCTACGGTGCCGACGGCGGCGCGAGCCTGGAGTGGGGCGGGGAGCCCAAGGACCCGTACCGGAAGCTGTCGATCTGGACCGAGATCGACGGGCGTGCCCGCCGAGCTGAACCCGACACCGCCACCCGACGGCGGGCATCGCGGCTGCGTCGTCGACTTCCTGGCCAAGGTGCGCTCCGGTGACTACGCTCGCACATCGCGGCGAGATCCCGTTGTCTCGCGCGGTGGTGGTCGACGCCTGCTACGCGTCGGCACAGGCCGGGCAGGAGGTCCAGCTCGCGGCAGGCACCGAGCGGTGAGCCTGTCCGCGCAGGACCTGGTCCATCTCCGGCGCTGCGTGGAGCTGGCCCGGGAGGCGCTGGAGGCCGGGGACGAGCCGTTCGGATCGGTGCTCGTCGACGGCGAGGGCGTCGTCCGGCGCGAGGACCGCAACACCACGGCCGGCGGCGATCAGACCCGGCATCCCGAGTTCGAGCTGGCACGCTGGTCCGCGACCGCCATGACGTCCGACGAGCGCGCCGGCGCGACCGTCTACACCTCGGGTGAGCACTGCCCGATGTGCTCGGCAGCGCACGCCTGGGTCGGCCTGGCCAAGATCGTCTACGCCGGTTCGACCGAGCAGTACCTGCGCTGGCGGGCGGAAGCCGGGATCACCGCGGCCTCTCCTGTCAGTGCCCTGCCGGTCCAGGCAGTCGCGCCGTACGTCCTCGTCGACGGACCGGCGCCCGAGCTCGCCGACGAGCTGCGCGAGCTCCATCTGCGCAGCCTCCGGCGGGCAGGGCCGGGATAGCTGGGACTGACGGCTGCAGATCACGAGGTCACGGGAATTGCGTCTCGATAGCTCTTGACGTCACTTTCGTCACTCTGGTCACATAACGCTATGGCATATTCCTGGCGTGTCGCGTTGACATGAGGCACTCTGCAATTAGTTCCCAAGTGATCGGATTCGCCTCGATGCCGATGACCACGTCGTCAGCCCGCCTCAGCCGGCCGCTACGCCTGCTCGCCAGTGCCGCCGCCACCCTGGCTCTCGTGCTGTCCGGAGCGCTGGTCGGCGCACCCGCCGCGAGCGCGGACGGTGCGATCGCCGCGAAATCCGGCTCGTTCACCGTGCGCGGCTCAGGGTTCGGTCACGGCTGGGGGATGAGCCAGTACGGCGCCTACGGGGCGGCGGTGAAGGGCCTCAGCTGGAAGCAGATCCTGGCCTTCTACTATCCGGGCACGACCCGAAGCTCGCTGTCCTCGCGCACCATCCGGGTCTGGATCACCGCCGACAGTGACGGCGACCTGCGGGTCCGACCGGCGAAGGGTCTCAAGATCACGTCCGGCAGCAAGAGCTACAAGGTGCCCACCGGCTCGACGTACAAGGCCTGGCGGATCAGCCGGTCCGGCAGCGGCTACAAGCTGCGCTACCAGACGTCGTCGGGTGCCTGGAAGACCAAGAGCACCGGTCTCGGCACCGGCACCTGGAAGGCCTCGACGTCGTCGGGAGTGGTCACGGTGATCATGCCCGGCGGGTCGCGTCGTGAGTACCGGGGCACCGTCTCGTTGGCAAAGCGTGGCTCCAGCGGACGCACCGTGAACACCGTCTCGATGGAGAACTACGTCCGCTCCGTCGTTCCGTCGGAGATGCCGACCTCGTGGGCGCTCGAGGCGGTGAAGGCCCAGGCGGTCGCCGCCCGGACGTACGCAGCCAAGCTCCGGTCGCGCGCCACCAGCAGCGGGTACGACATCTGCGACACGACCGCCTGCCAGGTCTACAGCGGGTACGCCCGCACGGTCAGCGGCACGCGGACGGTCCGGGAGACCGCTCGCGGCAACGCGGCCGCCAAGGCCACCGCGAACGTGATCTTGACGTACAAGGGGTCGATCGCGCTGACCCAGTTCGCCTCGTCCAACGGCGGCGCCGCGGCTCGGGGCGACTACGTCTATCTGAAGGCGCACTCCGATCCGTACGACGGCGTGGTCAAGTCGCAGGCGTGGTCGAAGAAGATCACCGCGGCTGCCGTCGGTCGGCACTGGTCGGTCGGCACCGTGAAGAAGATCCAGATCACCGCCCGCGACGGGTCGGGCAGCTGGGGCGGCCGAGTGCGGAGCATGAAGATCATCGGCAGTAAGCGGACGGTGACGATCACGGGCGGCGCGTTCAAGTCGGCGTTCGGGTTGCGTTCCAGCCTGTTCACCCTCGGCGGAAGCATGTCGGTTCCGAAGGCGCCCACCGCAATCGTGCTGCCGGGCGGGAAGTACGCGGCGTTCCCCCGGACGTACGACACCGCTCGCGGGCCGGAGCTGTTGATCATCACCGCTGGGGACACGCTGGTGCGCTACTCGGTGAGCACCTCCGGGCTGGGGATCGGACGCGTGGTGGGTGCCGGGTTCGACGACACCAACATCGTGAACGCCGGGGACTGGAACGGCGACGGCTATCAAGATGTCGCGGTTCGAACCGGGAAGGCGATGAGTCTGCTCCGCGAGAACAGCAGCGGTGCCCTCGCTGCCGGAGTGAGCATGGGCGCCACGGCCTCCTATCGTGCGCTGACCGGGGTCGGCGACCTGAACGGAGACAGGCGTCCCGACCTGGTGGCGCTCACCACGGCGGACAACCTCTGGCTGCTGCCCGGCAACGGAGCGACGGGGCGGGCGAAGTCGATCAAGCTCGCCGGCGGCTGGACAAAGCAGGACCTCGTCCGTGGCATCGGTGATCTGACCGGGGACAAGATCGGCGACCTCGTGGCCCGTTCCGGCGACCGGCTCTACCTGTACGCAGGCACCAAGAGCGGGATCAAGGCCGGCAAGCTGTTGGGGACCGGCTGGGGGACGTACTCCTCGATCACCTCGGTCGGCGACCTCAACCGTGACGGGCGGGCCGATCTGATCGCTCGTACGTCCGGCGGTGCACTGGTGCTCTTCCTCGGCACCAAGACCGGTACGTTCGGCGCAGGCAAGACCATCGCCACCGGCTTCGCCGGGACCCGCTTCGCGACCTGATCCCCCCCTCCCGGATCGAGCTCGGGACGATGTCGGCGGGGACAGGCGGGAGGGACGGAGGGCCGGATGATCGAGGGCTTCGCGATCGGCCACCACACAGCGGACACCGACGGCTGGCTGACCGGGACCACGGTGATCCTGTCCACCGACGGGGCCGAGGATCCGGGGGCGGTCGGGGGAGTGGACGTCCGTGGTGGCGCGCCCGGCACCCGCGAGACCGACCTGCTGGACCCGACTGCGATGGTCGACCGGGTCAACGCGGTGGTGCTGACCGGAGGCAGTGCGTACGGCCTCGCGGCAGCCGACGGTGTGATGGCGACCCTGGAGGCGCGGGGGCATGGCTGGCCGGTCGGACCGGACGCCGTCGTACCGATCGTCCCGGCGGCGGTGATCTTCGATCTCGGTCGGGGCGGCGACCCGACGCATCGACCGGATGCCGAGTTCGGGCGTCGCGCTGTGGCCTCTGCAACCGCGGGCGAGCCGGCCCGCGGCTGCGTCGGAGCGGGCGCCGGTGCCGTCTGTGGAGGCCTGAAGGGCGGCTTCGGCTACGCCGAAAAGGCGGTCGGCGAGGTCTCGGTCGCCGCGGCGGTGGTCGTGAACGCCGTGGGTTCCGCGGTCGATCCGCTCAGCGGTCGACTGCTCGGCGATCGGACCGGCCGGTTGTCGGCTCCGACCGCAGCCGAACGCGGTGCGTTGGCAGCCGCCGTCGAGCGTCATGGACCGCCGCTGAACACGACCATCGGCGTGGTGCTCACCGACGCCGTCCTGACGAAGGCCCAAGCAACCCGGCTCGCCTCGATCGCGCCACGACGGGATGGCCCGGTCGATCTCACCCCTGCACCTGATGGTCGACGGCGACGCCGTCTTCTGCCTCGCCTCGAACCGCCGCCCGCTCGACCCCCGGTCCGGAGGCCTGCTGGCCTTCAACGCGTTGCTGGTCGCCGCGGCCGAGGTGTTCGCCGACGCCTGCGTCGACGCGATGTTGACCGCCGACTCGCGTGGCGACTGGCCGAGCTACCGCGACCTCGCCCCCTCCGTACGACCGCTTCAGTAGTCACCGCCCCAAAAACTGGTCACCAACAACAACGACACGCCGACGAAACCTGTTGTTGGCGACCACTTTTGGGGGATGGAAGCGACGGCGACCGAGGGGGCGTGAGATATTCGCGGCCGGCCGGAATGGGACTTCCTACACTGAGGTTGACCCACGAGGTCGATCCGGTACGCCCGTACCTTTCTGAACCGACGAAATCGACGAAACCGATGAGGAACGATGAAGGCTCTCCTGCTCGAGAACATCCACCCCGAGGCCGAGCGGCTGCTCACCGAGCGCGGGATCGAGCTCGTCACCGCCAAGGGAGCTCTCGACGAGGCCGAGCTGATCACCGCCCTGCAGGGAGTCCAGCTGCTCGGCATCCGCTCGAAGACCCAAGTGACCCGGGACGTGCTGGCGTCCGCGCCGGAGCTGGTCGCCGTCGGCGCCTTCTGCATCGGTACGAACCAGATCGACCTCGCCGCCGCCGCCGAGCACGGGGTCGTCGTCTTCAACGCGCCGTTCTCCAACACCCGCAGCGTGGTCGAGCTCGCGATCGCTGAGATCATCTCGATGGCCCGGCACCTGACCGACAAGAACGCGGATCTCCACCGTGGCGTCTGGGACAAGTCTGCGAAGGGCGCCCACGAGGTACGCGGTCGTACGCTCGGCATCGTCGGCTACGGCAACATCGGCAGCCAGCTCTCCGTGGTGGCCGAAGCGCTGGGCATGCGGGTCTACTTCTACGACATCGCCGACAAACTGGCCCTCGGCAACGCCCGCCGCTGCGACAGCTTGGAGGAGCTGCTCAGCAAGGCCGAGACGATCTCGCTGCACGTGGACGGGCGACCCGGGAATGCCGGCCTGTTCGGCGCGGCGGAGTTCGCGAAGATGAAGCCACGCAGCCTCTTCCTCAACCTGTGCCGCGGCATCGTCGTCGACCACGACGCGCTCGGGGAGAACCTGCGCTCCGGCCACATCGCCGGCGCCGCGGTCGACGTCTTTCCCGAAGAGCCGAAGTCGGGCGGCGACCCGTTCGTCTCCAGCCTGCAGGGCCTGCCGAACGTGATCCTCACCCCGCACATCGGTGGCTCCACGCAGGAGGCTCAAGAAGACATCGGCCGGTTCGTCGCCGGCAAGCTGCGCGACTACGTCGCGGGCGGGACGACCACGATGTCGGTCAACCTGCCGCACGTGCAGGCGAGCGAAACCGCTCCGGGCCGCTGCCGCATCTTGCACGTGCACCGCAACGTGCCGGGGGTGCTGGCCACGGTCAACGGGGTCCTCGCGGACTCGGCTGTCAACATCGAGGGCCAGACGCTGTCCACCCGCGGCGATCTGGGCTACGTGGTCACCGACATCGCCAGCCCGCTACCGACCGAGGTGATCGAGAAGCTGGAGAGCCTCGACGAGACCGTCCGGCTCCGCATCATCGGCTGAGTAGCGATGCACGCCGCAGCCCTCGAAAAGTGGGCGCAAACAACAACTTTCAAACGTTCGCACATGTTGTTTGCGCCCACTTTTCGGTGAAGGTGGGGTGGCGGGGCGACCGGGCCCGTTACTTCTTCTTGCCGCGGCGGGCGATCCGGCTGACGACCCAGAGCACGAAGGTGCCCGCCGCGAGGAAGATGCCGTACCGCTTGAGGACGGACGGCAGCACGGTCGTGATCAGGTTCAAGGCCGGTTCGTCCTGGGGGAACGCGGTGCCGTACTGCGGAGCTGCGACCGGCCCGGCAGCACCGGCAGCGGAGCCGGCGGCTGGGGTGGCCGGTGCGTCCGACAGGGACGTGCGCGGGAAGCGGTGACGGGCTGTCGGCCTGGTCTGCGCTCCGGCGGCGGCCGCTCCGGTCGTCGCGGCCGTCGCGGCTGCCTCGGTTCCGCCGGTTGCGGCCGGTCCGGCCGCGCGTTTCGGCTCGCTCGGCGCCGGGGACGCCTGTGTCTGCTCCGGCGGGGGAGCCGGTGCCGCATAGTCGGGTCGACCGATGCCGGCGTCGATCCGGTCCTGCAGCCGATCCACGAAGGCCAGCATCAACTTGTTGCTGACGTCCTCGATCACACCCCGGCCGAGCTGCGCCGGGCGTCCGCTGATCCCGAGGTCGGTCTTGACGACGACGTCGGTCAGCCGACCGTTCTCCCACATCTCGACGGTGACTCCTGCCAGTACGCCGCTGCCGCCTCGCAGATCCGAGCCGCGCGCCTCCACGACCGCCCTGTGCTCGGTGTCGTCGCGCTCGATGAACTTCCCGGAGCCCTTGTAGTCCAGCGTCGGCCCGAACTTGATCTTGACCGAGCCGGTGAACTCGTCGCCGGTGAAAGAGTCGATCGAGGCACCCGGAAAGCAGGGAGCGAGCCGGTCGATGTGGTTGAGGGCGTACCAGGCTTCGTCGATCGGCGCCTGCACGCTGAAGCGGTGCACGAGATCCATTGGGCCATCTTGTCAGTGCCGCTCGCCGGCTGGCGAGGGAGTGGCGACCGACCCGAGACGGCGCGGCGTCAGCCGGCGAAACCACCTGGATCATCGGGTACGTCCTCGTCCCGCAGACGACGCAACAGGTCGTCGTGCAGCCGCCCGTTGCTCGCGTAGGCCCCGGCTCCGTTCGGTCCGGGCGTCCCATCGAGGTCGGTGAACGAGCCGCCCGCCTCGGTCACCACGATCGAGCAGGCGGCCATGTCGTGCAGCGCCAGGTCCGGCTCGCACGCCAGGTCGACCGCCCCCTCGGCGAGCAGCATGTAGGACCAGAAGTCGCCGTACGCCCGAGTCCGCCAGCAGGTCCGCAGCAGGTCGACGAACGGCTGACCGAGACCGGCCTCGACCCAGCCGCCGACGGAGGAGTAGCTCAGCGACGCGTCCTCGATCTGCGCGACATCGGACACCCGGCAGGGGCTGGCCGACATCAAGGACTTGCCGACGTACGCCCCGGCGCCGAGTGAGGCCCACCAGCGACGCCCAAGGGCCGGTGCGCTGACCACGCCCACCGCCACCTCGTCGTTGATCATCAGCGAGATCAGCGTCGCCCAGACGGGGACCCCGCGGACGAAGTTCTTGGTGCCGTCGATCGGGTCGATCACCCAGCGCCGCGGCCCCCAGCCGGTGTCGGACATCTCCTCGCCGTGGACGGCATCCCGCGGTCGGGCCCGGCCGAGTGTGCGCCGGATGACCTCCTCGACGTTGGTGTCCGCGTCGGTGACGGGGGTCAGGTCGGGCTTGGACGTCACGTGCAGGTCCAGCGCCTTGAACCGGCTCATCGTGATCGAGTCCGCGTCGTCGGCGAGCAGGTGGGCCAGCCGCAGGTCGTCGTTGAGATTCCGAAAGGCTGCGTCGTCGCGGCTCAGCGGATTCCGCGCGCCGGGGTTCCGTCCGCCGGGGTTCGGGCCGGCATTCGGGTCGCCGGGATTCCGATCGAGCGGATTGCGGGTGGCTGCGGACATGCGCCTTACGCTACTGGCCGGAACTGATCATCCGGCGGAACGACGCCACCCGGACCGGGTTCAGCTCGCCCCGCTCGACCGCAGCGTCGAGACCGCACTCCGGTGCTCCATCGACGTGGGTGCAGCCGCGCGGACAGTCAGCGGTGAACTCGGCCAGGTCGGAGAAGGCGGCGATGATCCGCGCGTGGCTGACGTGACTGAGCCCGAAGGAGCGCACGCCCGGAGTATCGATCACCCAGCTGCCGTCGCGATCCGGGCCCGTGTCGCTCGCGTCGGGCGCCCGATCGCCCGAGTCGATCGGCGGAAGCCGCAGGGCGATGGCCGAGGTCGAGGTGTGCCGACCGCGGCCGGTGACCTCGTTCACCGCGCCGATCGCCCGTTTGGCGCCGGGAATGAGCGCGTTGACCAGCGTCGACTTGCCGACCCCCGAGTGCCCGACGAACACCGTGCGATGCCCCTCCAGCGCGGCCCGGAATGGTCGAAGGTCTGAGTCCGGCGAGGTCACGTAGACATCGACGTCCAATGGTTCGTACGCGGCCTCGAGCTCGTCCGGGGACGCCAGGTCGGCCTTGGTCAGGCAGAGCAGCGGCAGCAGCCCGGCGTCGTAGCCGGCAACCAGGATCCGGTCGATCATCCCGGTCCGCGGCGGTGGATCCGCCAGTGCGGTGACGATGACGAGCTGGTCCGCGTTGGCGACGATCGGCCGTTCGTACGGGTCGTCGTCGTCGGCGGTCCGGCGTAGCACGGTGACCCGGTCCTCGACCTCGACGATCCTTGCCAGCGTGCCCTCGTCTCCCGAGGTGTCGCCGACGATCCTGACCCGGTCACCGACGATGACGCCGGTCCGGCCGAGCTGCCGGGCCTTGGTGGCGGTGACTTCCCGCCCGGCGATCAGAGTCTGGTAGCGGCCGCGGTCGACCGTGACCACCATGCCGATCTCGGCTTCGGAGTAGTCGGGCCGGTCCTTGGTCCGGGGGCGGGTCCGCCGACGAGGCCGCTCGAAGGCATCGTGCTCGTCGGTCCGCAACTCCCGCGAGGTCACGAACTCGCGCCCGACCCTTCTCCAGCCTCGGCGGCCACCGAGTCGTCGATCATCTTGTGCCAGCGCTCGATGAAGTCCGGCATGGTCTTGTCGACGCAGGACACGTCGTCGAGGGTGATCTCGTCGACGACCAGGCCGAGCAGGGCGCCGGCGTGCACCATCCGATGATCGGCGTACGTCGGCCACTCGATCCCGGCGAGCACGTGCGGATGGATGACCAGGCCGTCGTGGGTCTGCCGGACCCGCGCACCGAGCGTGTCGAGATTGGACTCCAGCGCCGCCAGCCGGTCGGTCTCGTGTCCGCGGATGTGGGCGACGCCGTGGATGTGGCTGGACTGCAGGGCCAGCGCGGCAAGGGCGGCGACGACGGGCGTGAGCTCACTGGCATCGTTGAGCCAGACGTCGACGCCGTGCAACTCGTTGCGGCCGCGCACGACCAGCGCACCGTCGTGGGTGGTGACTCTGCCGCCGAACTTCTCGAGGACGCCCCGGAGCTGAGGTGCGGGCTGGCCGGTCATCGCCGGCCAGTGCGGCACGGTGACCTGGCCGCCGGTGAGCAGCGCCGCGGCAAGAAAGGGCGCAGCGTTGGCCACGTCCGGCTCGATCTCGACGTCCCGCGGACTGATCGGACCGGGGGACACCACCCAGCGGTTGGGTTCGCTGTCGTCGACCTCGACACCGCGGTGCCGGAGCATGGACACCGTCATGGCGATGTGGCCGGCCGATGGAAGCGTCTCTCCGACATGCCGCAGGTCCAGACCTTCGGTCATCCGGGCGCCGATCAGGAGGAGGCCCGAGACGAACTGGCTCGAGGCGGAGGCGTCGATCGTGACGGCGCCGCCAGTGAGCGCAGGGTCGCCGGTCACCGTGAACGGCAAGGACATCGACTGGCCCTCGATGCGGGCGCCCAGCGCCGCGAGTGCACCCAGCAGCGGTTCCATCGGTCGGCCGTACGCCTGCTCGTCACCGTCGAAGGCGACTTCGCCGTCGGCCAGCGCCGCGATCGGCGGTACGAACCGCATCACCGTCCCTGCCAGGCCGCAGTCGATGCTCACACCCGCGCTGAACCGCTCGGGCGGCGTCACCACCCAGACATCGCCGTTCTCCTCGATGGTCACCCCCAGCGCCCGAAGTGCATCCCGCATCAAGGCGGTGTCGCGGGCAGCCAGCCCCCCGCTGATCGCCGACGGACCGCTGGACAGCGCGGCCAGCACCAGGGCGCGATTGGTCTCCGACTTCGAGCCGGGGATCAAGACGGTGGCGTTGATGGGGACCGGGGCGAGCGGGGCGATCCACTGCTGGGCGCTCGAGGTCATGGCTGCAGGCACGACGGCGAGTCTACGAGCAGCGGAGCCCCGCTGAATCGTTGGTCCGCCGACTCGTTGGTCCGCCGGCTCGTTCAGCAGCCGGGCAGCTTGCGGACGACGTACCCCCGATAGTGCAGCGCCTGGATGATCGCCGGTAGGGCCGCGACGGTCTCTGTGCGATCGCCGCCGCCGTCGTGCATCAGCACGATGCTTCCGTTGTGCACCGCCGGGCCAGAGGCACGCGTGAAGATCTTCGGCGCGCCAGGCCTGGTCCAGTCGAGAGTGTCCACCGTCCAGAGCACCTCCCGGGCCCCGCGCGCCCGGATGGCTGCTCGGACCTTGGCATTGGTGGCGCCGTACGGCGGCCGTACGCAGCGGGCCGCCGGGCCATTGTCCAGCTCCCACGTCCGCTTTGCGGCCGACAGCTTGGTCAGGTCTGCATGGTCGTAGGTGTGGTTGCCGATCGCATTGCCCTGGGCACGAACCCGCTGGGCCAGCGCCGGCCACTCCTGGCGGTGGTTGCCCATCTGGAAGAACGTCGCCGTGGAGTGGCTCTGCTGCAGGATCCGTAGCACGGCAGGGGTGTACGGCCCCGGCCCGTCGTCGAAGGTCAGGTAGACGACACCTTTCGACCCGGGCTTGAGCGGCTTGACCGGCCGGACGGCCTTCGGCGTCACCGGCGCTGCCGGCTTGGCCGATGCAGAGCCCTTGGGGACAGCCGAACTCGGTGTTCCAGAGCTCGCCGGTGTACGCGATGAGGTGGTCGACGGTTTCGTGGGCGGCTTCACCGATGGTTTCGACGCAGGGGTGGTACGGGTGGGTGCAGACGGGCCCACCGGTTGCCGAGGACCGCTCTTGGCCTTCTGATGGCCCGAGCCCGGCGCCGAGGGTCTCGCGCCCGACGTGGTCCCGGTCGTGGCCAGCTGGGTCGCGGGCAACTGGGTCGCGGGCACTGGGTCGCGGGCAACTGGGTCGTGGGCAACTGAGTCGTCGGGGCTTGGGACCCGACCAGTGTCATCGATGGACTGAAGATCATCGTGGTAGCGATCAGGGCGACCGCGGCAAGCGCGAGGCCGATCACGAAGTGTCTGGTGCGCACCGTGACCTACCGGTTGATCCTGGCTGGCCGGCGCGCGTACGCCACGCTCACGCAGGATGCTGGCTCGACCACCGCGCGATCCTATGCGCCCGCCGTCTCCTCAGCAGCCTCCGTCAGCAGTGAATCGGCGGATCGATGGCCACTCGTTATCGAGCCTTCGACCCGACGTCCTCAGTCGCCCCGCCGAGTTGTCCCTCAGCTGTGACTCAGTTGTCCCCGAGGGTGATGTTGCCGGCGACGTCGCCGGCCGACTTCTGTGCCTTCTTGAGCTGCTTCTGCGCACTCTTCTGCACCTCGGCCGCCTTCTTGCTCGCGGCGTCGGACAGCGCGGCCGCCTTCTTGCTGGTGTCGTCGGAAACACTGCCGACGGCCTGCTTCTGCACCTTCGCGAACTGCTTCTGAGCGTCCTTGGCCGCCCGCTGGGCATCCTTCAGCTTCGGCTTCGCCGCCTTCTCGGCCGCCTTACGGGCCTCCACGGCCTGCTTGGCCGCCTTCTTCCTCGCCCGCCGGGACTGGGTGACCACCGCGCCGGCAAGCATCGCGCCCTCGGCCAGCGCTGCGTTGGTCAGCGCACTGGTCGACTTCGCGACCTTGCGGCCGGCCTTCTTCGTGTCCTTGGCGATGCTCTGACCACCCTTGTGGGCCCGGTAGCCCAGGCTCGGCTTGCCCTCGGTGTCGACGGCAGCCAGCACGACGCCGCCCAGCAGGCTGGCGTTCTTCAGGAAGTGGGCGCGTTCGTCCGCGCGCTGGTCTGGATCGTCCCGCGTCCAGAAGGGGTACTTCGCGATGGTGCTCGGAACGAGCGTGCCAGCGAGCAGCAGCGCACCCAGGCGACGCCCGAAACCGGTCGCGAGCGCCACGCCGCCGAGCACCTCGGCTGCACCGTTGATCCGCACCAACGTCTTCGCGTCCTCCGGCACGTAGTTCGACACCTGGCTCGGGGCGTACTGCTTGACCAGCGGGACGACCTTGTCGGCCAGCGGCTCGGCAGCCGGCACCAGTGGTGCCGGGTTCTTGATGGCCTTGATCCCGGAGGCGATGAAGTACGAAGCGAGGAGGGTGCGGCCCGCGGCACGAACGATGCTCATGGCTCCATTCCTACCCTGTCCGCGACTGGCGCCAAACGCCAGGTCTGGCGAGCTCGGTTGCTCGACGTGCGCGAGCGTGCGAAGGGCGGGCGAGCGTCGGGTAGCGAAGCGCCGGGCTCTCACTTCCGACCGAAGGAGCAGCCCGGTCTTAGATTTGCGGCAGCGGCACGAGAGCCGGGGCTGGGGGAGTGAGGGAGAAAGTGAGAGTCTGTGGGCGCGCAGCGGGCGCGAGCCTGCAAACTACAAGTCATGTGTGGGCGTTATGCGTTGTCGGCGGATCCGGACGAGCTCGTCGAGGAGTACGACATCGACGACCTGTTCGCAGGCCTGCCGGCACCGGACTACAACGTGGCGCCGACCGCGGCCGTACCTGCGGTGTTCGAGCGCACGATCAAAGACACCGGCGAGGTACGTCGTCGGCTGGCCCCGCTCGTCTGGGGCCTGGTGCCCTCCTGGTCGAAACAGGCCAGCGGCGGAGCGCGCATGATCAACGCCCGGGTGGAGAGCGTTGCCGAGAAGCCTGCGTTCCGGCGCGCCTTCAGCCTGCGCCGCTGCATCCTTCCCGCGGACGGCTTCTACGAGTGGTATCTGCCCGAAGAGGCCCGGCGAGACGACGCCGGTCCGGGCGCGAAGCTGACCAGCGCGAAGGGGAACAGCTCGAAGGTGAAGAAGCAGCCGTTCTTCATCCACCGAGCAGACGGCTCGCGTCTTGCGATGGCGGGGATCTACGAGATCTGGCGCGACCCCACCAAGGACCGCGACGACGACGAAGCCTGGCTGCGTACCTGCTCGGTGATCACCACGCAGGCCACCGACGCGGCCGGTCACGTCCACGATCGGATGCCGATGGTGATCCGGCGGGAGGTGATCGACCGTTGGCTCGATCCCCAGCTGACCGACACACAGGCGGCCCTGGACCTGCTCAGCGTCACCGACGCAGACCAGCTCGAGGCGTACGCCGTGTCCACCGCGGTCGGCAACGTCCGGAACAACGAACCGTCGCTGCTGGAGCCGATCGAGACCGATGACGAACCCGACACGCTGATCTGACCCGAGCCAACAGCCATCCATATGTCTGACACCACGCTGACCCTCGAGGTCGCCACGCAGCTCGGACCGGGCCGCTGGCACATCGACGCCGCGGATTCGCCGGAGGCCACACTGCTCCTCGGCCACGGCGCGGGCGGGGGAGTGACGGCGATGGATCTGGACCTGCTGGCCCGCAAGCTGCCCGCCGAGGGAATCAGTGTGCTGCGCTACGAACAGCCGTGGCGGCTGGCCGGCCGTAAGGTGGCCACGGCGCCGCCGCAGCTGGACATCGGCTGGCGGGCCGGAGTGGATGCGCTCGCGGCCCACGGGCTGCTGACAGACGTGCTGTTCTTCGGTGGTCGCAGCGCCGGTGCCAGAGTGGCCTGCCGGACCGCGCCGGACTACCCGGTCGCAGGGGTGGTCTGCCTCGCGTTTCCGCTGCACCTGCCCGGTCGGCCGGAGAAGTCCCGAGCGGCCGAGCTGCTCACGCCAAGGGTGCCCCGGCTGGTGCTGCAGGGCACCAAGGACGCGTTCGGCACGCCTGAGGAGATCCGGGCGGCCGCCATTCACGACTCGGGCGTCGTCCTGGTCGAGCTTCCCGGCGCTGACCACAGTTACCGCACCGCCAAGGCCGCCACGTTCGCTCCGGCCGACCTGCGTGCCCGCCTGGTGGACTCGGTGGCGGCTTTCATCGGCTCTGCCGGGAGAGCCGGCGGAATCGAGAAGGGTTGACCCTCATGATGGGGGTCAACCGTTCTTGATTGCGGGCCGCCGGACACGAGACGGAATATCGAGCGGTCAGCAGCGTTGAACCTGCCATGATGACGCTCACCCGCGAGACGCGGACGTACCCGCCGGTACGCTCGTACGTGATGAGCATCCCGACTCCGACCGAACCGGTCGACCCGGCGGCTACGGCCGCCACCGCGAGCGCCCCGGTTGTCGACCGGGACACCGAGACCGAGGACGAGCGGCGCGCCCGATTCGAGGCCGACGCGCTCGGCTTCCTCGACCAGTTGTACGCAGCCGCCCTTCGGATGACCCGCAACCCGTCCGACGCCGAGGACGTGGTCCAGGAGACCTACGCGAAGGCCTACGCGTCGTTCCATCAGTTCACGCCGGGGACGAACCTCAAGGCGTGGCTGTACCGGATCCTGACGAACACCTACATCAACACGTACCGCAAGAAGCAGCGCCAGCCGCAGATCTCCGACTCCGAGAACGTGGAGGACTGGCAGATCGCGCGAGCGGAGTCACACACCTCGAGCGGGCTGAAGTCGGCCGAGACCGTGGCCCTGGAGAACCTGCCCGACTCCGACGTCAAAGAGGCGCTGCAGGCGCTGGCGCCGGACTTTCGGCTCGCGGTCTTCCTGGCTGACGTCGAGGGCTTCTCGTACAAGGAGATCGCCGAGATCATGGGAACGCCGATCGGCACGGTGATGTCAAGGCTCAACCGCGGTCGCACCCAGCTGCGCAAGCTGCTGAGCGACTACGCGGCGGAGCGGGGCTTGCTGCGCCGTCGTGAGGAGAGCCGAGCATGAGCGAGCAGGAGCGCGTCGACTCAGCAGACGACTGCACGAAGGTGCTGACGCAGGTGTATGAGTTCCTCGACAACGAGCTCGACACCGCGAGCGGCGACGCGATCCGGGAACACCTCGCGGCCTGCGAGCCGTGCATGGACCGGTTCGACGTCGAGCAGGCCGTGAAGGCGTTGGTGCACCGCTGCTGCGGCAACGACCGGGCGCCGGAAACGCTGCGCGCCAAGATCATGCTGCAGATCACCACGGTCCGCACCACGACGATCATCAGCTGAGCTGTACCGTCCGGCTCGCACCCGCTCCGCGCCTTCCAGACTCTGCCTTTCTCCCTCTCTCGCAGC
Source organism: uncultured Actinomycetota bacterium (assembly GCA_963797165.1). GTDB lineage: Bacteria > Actinomycetota > Actinomycetes > Propionibacteriales > Propionibacteriaceae > Microlunatus. The sequence goes on along the minus strand of CAWCOM010000001.1, from coordinate 814,157 downwards.
CCCAATTCTGCCCGCTTCCGCGGTTCGGTGAGGCTGCTCGATCAGTCGGAAGGCAGAGCCCGGCGCTGCGCTACCGGACGTTCGCCGTTACGCGTTGGGGCGCTTGCCGTGATTGGCGCCCTTCTTGCGTCGCGCCCTGCGCTTACGTCCACCTTTAGCCACTTTTTTCTCCTGTTCGCTCGCGCGATCGCGCCTCCAGGCCCCTGTCTTCCTCACTCGCTCGCACGACGGAAAAAGCGCCCGTCGCACTCGCTCGCTCGTCCAGACAGGGGCGGCGCGATCTTCCGACGCTCGCGAACGGTCGGTCCGCGGGCCGCCCTATTGTGCCACGCTCGCAAATTCAGTGGATAGGCTCGGACTCGTCGACCACCTTCTGAACGCCCGGGTCGTCGATGTCGGCGAAGTAGTCCGACTGGACGGTGATGTCGGTGCCGTTGCTCACCTTGAGCCCACGGAAGACCAGGGTGAGGACCACCACGATGACGATGTTCAAAGCGAGTGCGGTCAGCCCGATGTAGCCCGCCCTGCCGAGGAACGGCACGACCGACAGCGAGTTGCCGAACGGCCGGGTGGTGCAGGCGGTGCAGTAGCCGTACGCGCTCACCGTGCCGTAGATCATCCCGACCGCCCAACCGATCATCAGCGCCCATCGATGGAACCACTTGGTGAACAGCCCGAACACGATCGCGGGCAGGGTCTGCAGGATCCACACCCCGCCGAGGAGCTGGAAGTTCAGCGCGTTCTGCCGGTCGAGGAACAGCACGAACAACAACGCACCGAACTTCGTGATCAGCGAGACGATCTTGGAGACCTTCGCTTCCTGAGCGTCGGTCGCCTCGGGCTTCAGGTAGGCCTTGTAGATGTTCCGGGTGAACAGGTTCGCCGCCGCGATCGACATGATCGCCGCCGGCACCAGCGCCCCGATCGCGATCGCCCCGAAGGCGACACCGGTGAACCAACCGGGGAAGTAGTCCTCGAACAGCTGGGGGATGACCAGCTGCGGGTTGACCTTGCCGTCCAGGCCGACCGGGTTCGTACCGGCCTTGATCGCAACGTAGCCGAGCAGGGCCAGCAGACCAAGCAGCAACGAGTACGCGGGCAGGAAGACCGCGTTGCGGCGACCCGTCTTGCGGTCCTTGGACGACAGCGTCGCCGTCACGCAGTGCGGGTACATGAACAGCGCGAGCGCAGAGCCGAGCGCCAGTGAGGCGTACGCCCAGTGCTGGGCAGCGCCGGGGATGAAGACGCCGGTCGGCAGTGCCGGGTTGGCGGCCGATGGAGCGGCCATCTTGGTCTCCGCGGCGTCGAAGATGCCGGACCAGCCGCCCAGCTTCGCCGGGAAGTAGACGATCGCGACAGCGATCACCAGATAGATCAGACCATCCTTGACGAACGCGATCATGGCGGGCGCGCGGAGCCCAGATGAGTACGTGTACGCGGCCAGCACGGCAAACGCGATCAGCAGCGGCAGATCCTTGGCCAAGACGCTGTTGCCACCCAGCCCGACGACCTCGAGCACCGCCTGGATACCGACCAGCTGCAGCGCGATGTAGGGCATCGTGGCCAGGATGCCGGTCAGCGCGACCGCAAGGCTCAAGGACTTGGAGCCGTAGCGCCCCTGGACGATGTCGGCGGTGGTCACGTAGCCGTGCCGGTGGGCCACCGACCACATCCGACCGAGGAAGAAGAAGATGATCGGGTACAACACGATCGTGTACGGCACCGCGAAGAACCCCGACACCGCACCCGTTGCCCACATGGCGGCGGGCACCGCGATGAACGTGTACGCCGTGTAGAGGTCCCCGCCGAGCAGGAACCAGGTCACCACGGTGCCGAAGCTCTTCCCGCCGAGTCCCCACTCGTGCAGGGACTGCAGGTCCTTCGGCTGCCGCCAGCGAGCCGCGAGGAAGCCGACGACGGTGACCGCGACGAACAGCAGGATCAGCACGATCAGGGCCGGCCAGTTGATCCCGGTGTTCATCGACGGACCTCCGAGCCGAGCCCGCTCACTTCGCGCCGCCCGATGGAGTCTTCGGGTGCTCGCGCTCGAAGCGGTGTCGCTCCCGCTTCAGCAGCAGGAAGGCCACCCCGCACAGCGCGGCGGCGATGAAGACCCAGACCAGCTGGTACCAGTAGAAGAAGGGGAAGCCCCAGAGCCGCGGCTCGTCGAAGGCGTACGTCGACACCAGCAACGGCACGACGATCCCGACCAGCAGGATCAGCGCGACGACGATCCTGGTCGGAGTCGGCCGCCAACGCGGATCGTTCGGGGTCGCCCCGGACTCGGTCGATCGATCTGGAGTACTCAACGGACCTCCTGGAGCTTTGACTCGCGGGTCGCGTCGTGGTGGCAAGTCGTGTCCGGACCGTGTGTTGCGGCTGGTCGAGGGGCAACCTACCCGGCGCATCTACTTCGCTCGGCACGCTACTGCACAACCCTCGGGCGAAGCGAGGGTCTCTGCTCGCGTGTCGGAGGCTGTCCTTCGCCCGCACTAGGGTTCTCCCCATGCCATCCATGTCGGAGATCGTTTCCGAGCACGCCGAGCTGTCCGACGCCGAGTACGCCTGGCTGAAGCTGCTCGTCGCGGACTGGCAGCTGCTGGCTGATCTGTCCTTCTCCGATCTGGTGCTCTGGGTGCCCGACCACGACGAGAACGTGTACTGGGCCGCGGCGCAGATCCGTCCGACCACGGGGCCGACCTGCCTGGTCGACGACGTGGTCGGCGACCTGATCGCGTACGCCCCCGAGCACCTGGTCTCGGAGGCATTCCTGAGCGGCGAGATCACCCAGACCAGCCAGGGCAAGCTGCAGGCGGGGATCCCGGTGGCGGTGCATGCCATTCCGGTGCCGTTCCGCGGGCGGGTGATCGCGGTGCTCGAGCAACACACGAGCCAGCTCGGGGTGCGGATGCCGAGCACGCTGGAGAAGGCGTACCTGGAGACGGCAGCTTTGTTGGCGGGGATGGTCACCGCGGGCCAGTTCCCGGTGTCGGGGGACGCCTCGAACCAGGTGCTCGGACCACGGGTCGGCGACGGCTTCATCCGTCTGGACGGGGATGGCAACGTCGTCTACGCGAGCCCGAACGCACTCAGTGCGTACCGCAGGATCGGCCTGATCGGCGACCTGGTCGACGAGCACCTCGCCTCGCTGTCGGCGTCCCTGATGCCGGTCTCCGCCGTGCCGGTCGACGACTCCGTCAGGTCAGCTCTCTCCGGTCGGGAAATCCGTCGGGCCGAACTGGTCTCCGGCGAGGCTCACATGTTGTTGCGGACCCTCCCGCTGCGGGAGCACGACAAGCGGGTCGGCGCGATCGTCCTGTGCCGCGACGTGAGCGACCTCCGGATCCTGGAGCGGGAGCTGGTCACGAAGGAGGCGACGATCCGCGAGATCCACCACCGGGTGAAGAACAACCTGCAGACTGTCGCCGCGCTGCTGCGGATGCAGGCTCGCCGGATCGACTCCGACGAGGCCAAGATCGCGCTCACCGACGCGATGTCGCGGGTGGCGACGATCGCCATCGTGCACGAGACGCTGTCCCAGGCGTTCGACGAGGTGGTGGATTTCGACAAGGTGGCCGACGGCCTGTTGCGGATGGTGGGCGACGTGGCCACGACCGCAGCGCACGCGTCGACCGTTCGGACCGGGTCGTTCGGACAGGTGTCTGCGGATGTGGCCACCGGACTCTCGATGGTGCTGACGGAGCTCTGCCAGAACGCCATCGAGCACGGCCTGGCCGATCGTCCGGGGAAGGTCCAGGTGGTCCCGACGTCGCTGGGGGACCGTCTTCGGGTCGAGATCATCGACGACGGCACGGGCCTTCCCGATGGCTTCGACCCGCTGAAGAGCCGGAGCCTCGGCCTGTCGATCGTTCGCACACTGGTCGCCGAGATGGAGGGAACGTTCGAGATCGGGTCCAATCCCGAGGGACAGGGCACCCGCGCAGCGTTCGAGATCTCCCTCGGTCAGCCTCGCCGCTAGAACCGGCGTCGAGGAACACGTGAGCAGTCATGGCGAGTCGGTCCGATGCGGTCATCCATCGAAGCGGCGGCCGGCCGGATCGGTGGGAAGGGCCACGAGGATGATCATGGTGATGGATCCGAGGATCGGGACCAGCTGGATGAACCACCACCAGCCGCGCCGGTCGGTGTCGTGCAGGCGGCGGACGGTGATGGTGATGCCGCCGACGAGGTTGACCAGCGACCAGGCCGTCGACGCGATCGACACCGCCAGCGCATGCCGGAGGATCCTGGCGGTGTCGATCTGGCCGGCGGGCGCTGCGCCGACGACGACCTGGTTCACGATGGACAGCAACACGCCGACGCCGGCGTAGATCAGAAACCACCACCAGAACTCTGAGCGGCTTGCGCGGCCGCGCACGGTGGTGTACTTGCGCCAGAACCGGCCGAGCGCCTGGCCGATGGTTGCGCGGTAGAGCGGCTGATCGAGCCCGACGCTCGGCCGAACCGTTTCCGGTGTGGTGATCATGGCTTTTGCCTTCCGCGTTGATTGGGGATTCGTGGGAACGGGGTCGCTACCAGCGGAACCATCGGACGGCGAGGTAGCCGAAGAGCGCCGCGTACGCGACCAGCACCGCCAGGGCAGCCGGAGGTGGGAAGACGCCGTTGGTGGCCGCCCCCATCGCGCGCACGGCGGCGCCCAGCGGGGTGTAGTCGCTGATCTGAGCGAGAACGTGAGGCATGTACTGCCGGGGTAGCCACAGCCCGGCGAAGAACGCGACCGGGAAGAACAGCGCGGTGCCGATCGCCGTGGCCAGCTTGGCGCTCGGTGAGACGGCGGCGACGAGAACCCCTAAGCTCAGCATCGCCACACAGGAGAAGACGTAGCCCAAGGCCCAGCCGGCCAGGTCGGCAGGCAGCGTGATCCCGAAGAAGATGGCCCCCACACCCAGCAGCACGACGGCGGTGACCACCGCGACGGCAAGGTGGATCACCAGTTGCGCGGCCAACATCCGTGCCGGCGGCATGGGCGTCGCCTGCAATCGGCGCAGCACTCCCCGCTCGCGATAGCTGCCCAGGATCGGTGGCAGGCCGTTGAGCGCCAGCAGGCTCAGCGAGGCCAGGATCAACACCGGTTGATAGACCGCCAAGAAGCTGGCGCCGTCCAGGTATGGCTTGGGTCTGGACAAGGCCGGGATACGTCCGAGCACCACGAAGGCGACCACCGGCAGCAGCAGTCCCCAGACCAGCCCCACGGGTTCGCGCAGGAACAGCCTGGTCTCGACGCGCAACATCGTGCGTGCTGGCGGCGGCTTGTACGCCATGTCCATCGTGGTCCCGCTCATGATCGTTCTCCATTCCTTGGGACTGCGTGTGCGGTGGGGGCGTGCGCCGCAGGATCGTCGACCAACGTCACGAACGCGTCTTCGAGACTGGTCTGATGGATGCGGAGGTTCTCGGCGACGATGCCGGCGTTGCTCAGTGCGCTGACCACAGCCTGGACCACGTTGCGGTCACCGGTCACCGTGACGCTGTCTCCAGCCCGGGACATACTTCGCACCGGCGCCAGGTCGGTCAGCACGGCGTCGGAGAACGGCGCCGAAGGCCGGAAGCTCACCCGGTTGGATCCCGAGGCCCGCTCGGCGAGCTCGTCTGGACTACCCTCGGCGACCACCCGTCCCCGGTTGATGAGAATCACCCGGTCGCACAGGTACTCCGCCTCCTCCATGAAGTGAGTGACCAGAACCACCGTCGCCCCGCGATCCCGGATCCCGGCAATCAGCTCCCACGTCTCGCGACGCGCCTGCGGGTCCAGCCCGGTGGTCAGTTCGTCGAGCACGGCCACCTCCGGACGACCGATCAGCGCCAGTGCGACCGCCAGCCGCTGCTGCGCTCCGCCGGACAGCGCGGCGTACCGGGTGCGGCGGGCCCCGGACAGTCCCAGCCGGTCGAGCAGCTCGGCACCGTCCACCGGGTCACGGTAGAAGGACCGGTAGAGCTCGACGGCCTCCTCGACCAGGATCTTCTCCGGCAGGCGGGAGCTCTGCAGCTGGACACCCACCGCCTCGGTGAACGCCGCCCGGTCGGACCAGGGCACCAACCCCAGGACCTGGACCGAGCCCGCGTCGGGGCGGCGAAGTCCGGTCAGCATCTCGACCGTCGTCGTCTTGCCGGCCCCGTTCGGCCCGAGGATGCCGAAGATCTGCCCCCGACCGACCTGGAAGGAGACGTCGTCGACCGCCACCGTGCTCGCGTAGGTCTTGCACAGTCCGCGCACGACGATTCCCGGTGACCGCGCGGCCACATCGCGGCGGCTTGTACTCATCGCATTTCTCATGTCGCCAACACTGCGCAACGACCGCCACCTGAGACATCGGCCAACTCGCCGATGTTCTTCGTCGTCTGGTGACCAAGGCTGTACCGATGGAGATCCGCATTGTGCTCGTGGGCAGCGACCCTCCCACCGGCCAGCTGTGGATCGTCGGTCAGGAACCCGGCTCCGATGCCCAGACACCTGAGGTCGTCGAATTTGCCGGATGGTTGGGCCTCCTGCACGCCCTGGATGCGGCGATCGCTGCCACCAACCGCCACGACTCGGCAGGCTGACCGGACGGGTCACCCGCTCCTGTCCAGGTCATCGACGCCCCTGGTGCTCGGCGCCGAACCGGATGGCACCACGCTCGCCGTTCTGCGGTCGGGCCGTCGAACTCGGCCAACCGACGGATGTCTCGCCCGGTGATAGGTCCCCACACTGGGTCCCGGCGCGCCAGTCCGAGGGAAGGAACGAACCCATCGACCAGTTGGGCCGACCTGCGCGCCGAACCACATCCCCGACGGAAGGGCCGCAACCCCATGTATCTGCACTATTACCTGGCCACAGAGCTTGCGCGAGCACGCCACGACGATCTACTGAAGGAAGCCGAGCGGATCCGGCTTGCCCGCCAGGCGCCCCGGACCCGTCGTGGATGGCTGAGTAGGCTGTGGCTCCAGCGCCGACGCCGCTCCTACCATCCGGGCCTCTCCGCGGTCGTGTCTGATCGGCTCGGCGGGGCCCACCACGGCCGGGGCGGGGCGAGATGATGATCGAGTCGGACGTCTCCGCGCCCGATCGCCGGGTTCTGCACGTCTACGACACCGCTGAGACGACGAGCGAGGGTGTCGTCTACTGGCAGCACGGTGCGGGGATGAGCGGCGGACCACCTGCTCCGCTGGTCGAACGTGCCAGTGCCCTGGGCCTGCGCGTCATCGGCCATGACCGACCCGGGTATGGATCCTCGACGCCGCTGCCCGGGCGTCGTGTCGCCGACGCGGCACGTGATCTCGTGAGTGTGCTGGATGCGCTGGGCGTCGAGTCTGCGACGACCATCGGGCTGTCCGCCGGGGCCATGCATGCCCTGGCCGCCGTCGCTGTCGAACCCGTTCGGTTCACCGCCGCAGCGGTCGTGGCCGGTCCAGCGCCCTACCGTGCTGCCCGGCTCGACTGGTTCGCGAACATGGCACCCGCGAACCGCCACGAGTTCGAGGCGGCGCTGCGCGGTCGCGAGGCGCTGACCGCGTACCTGGCGAGGAACACCGAGGTCGATCTCGGCATGTTCTCGCCAGAGGATCTCGAGGCGATGCACGGCCCCTACTGGGACTGGCAGCTCCACGCCGCCGGGCCGGCGATGGCCGAGGGCTCGATCGAGGACGAGCTCGCGTGCGTGGCCGATTGGGGATTCCATCCGCACGAGATCACCTCCCCGGTCTTGGTCATCCACGGGGCCCGGGACACCTTCGTTCCGGCAAGCCACGCGAGGTGGGTTGCCGGGGCAATCCCCCGGAGTGTCCTGCGCCTGGAACCCGGGGGCCACATCAGCACCATCCCGGCCAGCGAGCACGCCCTCGCCTGGCTGCGCGCGCAGCGCGTTCCTCGAGTGACGGGCCAGCCCGCTGCCTACCTATCCGACCAGGGCCGGCCGTACTGACGTCACCCGGGGAGCGCCGGTGAGCGGCGGCGCTCCGAGGTCTCGATCGAGCTCGGGTCCGCGTCGGCTCACCTCGGCGGCGAGCTGGCTGCGGGAGCCGAGGTCGAGCTTGCCGAAGATGTGGGCAAGGTGTGTCTGCACGGTTCGACGCGAGACGAAGAGGCGCTCACCGATCTGCGGGTTGGACAGTCCTTCGGCCACGAGGCCTGCCACCGCGCGTTCTGACGCGGTCAGGCTCGCCCAGCCGCTCCGCGGACGGCCGCGCTGCCCGTGGCGGCCACGACGGATGCCGGCCTTGCGCAGGAGCGCCTCGGTGCGAGCAAGATCACGGTTTGCGCCCAGGCTCTCGTACGTCTCACAGGCGTCCTGGAGCAGCGTCCGGGCGGTGTCCCTATCGCCGGGATCCTGGAGCGCGGCGCCGGCTTCCTCGAAGGCGCCCGCCCGCTCCAGCGGCCGGGGGGTACCGGCGTACATGCGTGCGGCCTCGGCGAGGAGCCCGGCATCGCCGCCGGCCAATCCCTGGCATCGCCGGGCGAGGGCCCGCAACGACCGCACATCGTTCTGCTCCGCGAGGCCCTCGACGTCTGCCGCCGTCTGCCGCGCCCGGTCGGGATTGCCCGTCGCGAGCGCGAGCCGGACCAGGTCGGCACCGAAGACGCGATGATCCATCAGCAGGCCCAGGGAGCCACATCGCTGCCACACCTCGGCCAAGATCGCGTACGCCTCGTCGGGGTGTCCGGCGGACTCCAGGACGAGCGACCGCGCCCACTGTGCCCAGTGACGGCCGTACACGTCATTGTTCCGGTCGGCCTGGGTCATCGCCAACCGCAGGGCCTGCTCGGCGCCCGTGATGTCGTTGCGGTGGACCTTGATCACCGAGAGCAGACTCGAGGCGATGACGAGTCCGTAGGCCTCGCCGCTGCCGACGGCCAGCTCGGACATGGCCTCGATCTCGGTGACCGCTTCATCCCACTGTCCGCCCGTGAAACGCTCGAGGGTCCGCACCATCTGATAGCTGGCCAGGTGCCACGCCGCGCCGAGCTGCTCGCTGCTGCGCACACCGGCCTCGATGGCGGCCGCCGCCTCGTCCAACCGGTCCAGCTCGATGAGGGCGTAGGCGTGCGGGGCATGAAGCGGGTAGCGGTGACCGGTTCCGGTCGAGTTCTGCTCGAGGAGCCGCAGCGCGTCATCGCTGATCCGTAGCGACTCCTGCAGGTGTCCACGCAAGCGCGACACCACCGACAGCGTCGTCATCGCGATGGACAGGGACACGGAGTCGTCAATGCCTGCTGCCACATGTCTTGCCTGCTGGGCAGCAGCGCTGGCCTTCTCGAGCTGTCCGAGCCAGAGCAAGGCGCTGCTGGACCAGGCCAGGCTGGCAGCTCGCTCGGAGTCGGTGACTGTCGGGGTCTGCGCAGCCCGCTCCAGCTCTCGAAGGGCGTCCAATGGTCGTCCACTGGACAAGAGAGCGTGGCCCAGGAAGAACAACGCCAACGCCTCGACGCCTACGTCGTGGGTCCGTTCCAACAGGGTCCGGCAGGTGGTCTCTGCTTCCGCGACTCGGCCGGCCCACATGGTCGCCTGCGCCCACCGCACGAGGAGGCGATCACGGACCGGGTCCGCGAGGGCGGTCAACTCGACGGCCCGACGCAACAGTTCCGCGGCCACCTGTGGGGAGCCGGCCAGCGCCTCGCGGGCCGCCCGCGAAAGCCAGTCGACTGCTGCGGTGTCTCCGATCAGTGCGCCGCGGGAGAGATGTTCGGCGACCTGCAGGGTCGGTGCTCCTCGGGTGGCAAGGCGCTGCCCCGCTTCGCGATGCAGAGCGCGCCGGATGTCAGCCGCCATGTCTTCGTAGAGCGCATCGCGGATCAGGTCATGGCGGAAGTACAGATTCGCACCGTCATCGCCGACGACGTTCGACCTGAGGGCATCGCGAAGCGAGTCCGACAGCTCGGCGGCCGACCGCCCGGTTGTCGTAGCCAGATCGGTGAGCGCGAACTGGGATCCCAGGACCGACGCCGAGGTCAGGGTCCGGACGGTGGCGTCGGTCAGGAAGCTGAGCCGCCGCACGATGGTCAGTCGCAGCGATGGCGGCAGCGAGGTCCCTTCGGCATCGGCGAAACCTCCGTCGATGCAGATGGCCCCCTCGGCCACGAGCACTTGCAGCAGTTCGTTGACGAACAGCGGGTTGCCGGTGGTTCCGGCGATCTGGACGAGCAGGTTGGGTCGGGGCTCGGCGCCGAGGATGTCGATGGCGAGATCATGCACCGCGTGATCGTTGAGAGCTCCCACCACGAGCTGCCGGGCCCCATCGGCGACCAGCGTCTCCACCAGCTGGTCGAGCATGGGCGCCCGCGGCGCCGGACGGAAGCAGCCCACCACGGCGAGCGGTAGATCGGTCAGGCGCCGCGTCGTGACGGCGAGCGTCAGCAGACTCGACGGGTCGGCCCATTGCAGATCGTCGACGCCGATGACCAGCGGGCCGCTCAGCGCCAGCTGCTCCATCAAGTCGGCGACCGCGTCCACGACTCGGAACTGCAGCCCGGGGTCGCTGGTCACCGTGAGCCGGCCTCCTTCGCCGTCAGCCGGGGTCGTCAGCAGGGTGGCGATCCGGGCCCGCCGCGGATCCGGGCTGGCCGCGGTGAGGCCGAACGCATCGATCAGGAGGCCGAACGGACGGTTGCCCTCCAGCTCTCGTGCCCGCCCCGCCAGCACCGACATGCCACGCCCGGCCGCCGCCTCCAACGCGGTCTCCAACAGCCGCGTCTTGCCGATCCCTGCCTCACCCTGCAGCAGGACGACCGCCAGCCGGCCCGAGGCCACACGGTCCAGTCCGTCGGCCAACAGCCGGGCCTCGTGCTCTCGTCCGAACAACGGCGACCGCATCCGGTGTGCGCGCACCGTTCGATGCTAGTAGCCGATCCCGTCGAGGCCGAGGTGCGATGTCGGCCACCTGGCCGATGTCGCCCCGTCGAGGCCGATGCCAGGGTGACTGCCATGCGAACGACAGATGAACCCACCAACGACCAGCGCACCGGCGAGCCCCGCGGCAAGCAACCGGGGACGGCTCACACCACCCGGCCGTTCGGCACCGGAGTCGGAGAGGGACCCGCACCTCGACCCCTCGGTGGCCGCCGTCGGCCGCGATCTCGATCGCTCAGTGCGGCATCGGCATCGTGCTGGCCACGTCCGTGGTGTCTCGTCAAGACGTCGACACAGCGAGTACGGCGTACGACCTCCTGGCTCGACTCGACGGCGTCAAGATGCTGCTATTAGCGATCGCCGCGGGCGCGACGGCGCTGGCGATCGGCCGATCTCGCGCAGCGCTGCCATCGTTGCTGGAAGTTGTAACAGCCGCGACAGCATTCGCCCTCACCCTATCCGGGGTCGGATACCTAGCACTCGTCGACGCGCTCGCCATGGTCGCCTACGCTTCCCTGCCGCTGCTGATTCTCTTCGTCACCGGGTCAGCGATCTACCTGAGCTCGGCGAGGTGCCATGAGCCTGTTGGAGGGCATTTCGCCGGTCGCGACAGCACACCACTCAACGAGGGGCATCCGCCGCGGCGCTGAGGTCTTGCAGGTGTATCGGATTGGTGGCTAGGCGATGGCGGCGAAGACCGTTCTCGGCCCGGTCAGGCCGTTCGAATCCGGGCACGTGCCGCGCGCCGCTTCAGGGCCCGCCGCTCGTCCTCGCTCAAGCCACCCCAGACACCGTGATCCTGCCCAGCTTCCAGAGCCCACTGCAGACAGGGGTCCTTGACGATGCACCCGCGGCAGACTTGCTTGGCCTCTTCGATCTGGAGCAAGGCTGGACCGGTGTTTCCGATCGGGAAGAACAGTTCCGGGTCCTTGTCCAGGCAGGCAGCCTTGTGGCGCCAATCCATATGGGGAACCTCACTCCTTAGCTCATACTCTCGGGGTTCCAGGTTCGGACCCCCGTTCGAGGGAAATAGCGAGTCCTCTACACTGAAGCGCTCGGCCTCCCCAAGACTTCCAAACGTCTACCCGTCCGCACAAGGGTTTCGGGCGTCGGGTCGCTCACATTTCACCTTGCCCTCAGGTTTCGGCGCGTCCTTCGGGTCGTTCCATGCTTAATCGGGCTGGTCATACCCCGGATTTGCGCCTTTCACTCGCTGCAACCCGCTCGAATTCTGGGCGCTCAGTCAGCGCCTGCCAGCTCCCATCCCGTGATCCCTCGCCCCGCCCCAGGTCCCCGAAAAGTGGGCGCAAACAACATCGACACGCCGGGCGGAGATGTTGTATGCGCCCACTTTCCGGGATGCCGGAGCTCGGTCACGCTGCGCCTGGACATGTGGGGCCGGGTCGGGTCGGCGGCTGGACAGTGCCGGAGTCGTCACTCCAGGCCGGCGAGCTCCTCGGCGTGCTTGGCCTCCACCTCGGCCTGGTGCTTGACCCGGGTCAGGAAGCTCTTCGTACGCTCTTCCTTCGGATTCAGCAGCACGTCGTTCGGGGCGCCCTCCTCGACCACCACACCCTGGTCCATGAACACCACCCGGTCGGCCACCTCGCGGGCGAAGCCCATCTCGTGGGTGACCACGATCATCGTGGTGCCGCTGGTGGCGAGATCGCGCATCACGTTCAGCACCTCGCCCACGAGCTCGGGATCCAGGGCGGAGGTCGGCTCGTCGAAGAGCATCAGCTCCGGCTTCATCGCCAGCGCCCGGGCGATCGCGACCCGCTGCTGCTGGCCGCCGGACAGCTGGGCCGGATAGAAGCGCGCCCGGTCCGACAGCCCGACCATCTCCAGCAGCTCGGCCGCCTCGGTCTGGGCCTGCGCCCGGGGCAGCTTCTTGACCCGCATCGGAGCCTCGGTGACGTTCTCGATCGCCGTCATGTGCGGGAACAGGTTGAACCGCTGGAACACCATGCCGACCCGGGACCGCTGTCGGGCGATGTCCTTGTCGTTGCGGACGTGCAGCCGGCCTTTGCGCTCCTCGACCCCGATCAGCTCGCCGCCCACCCAGATCCGACCGCCGGTGAGGGTCTCCATCTGGTTGATCAGCCGAAGGAAGGTGGTCTTGCCCGAGCCGCTCGGCCCGAGCAGGCAGACCACCTCACCGGTGTCGACACTCAGGTCGACACCCTTGAGCACCTCGTTCTGACCGAAGTACTTCATCACGTTGACGGCCGTGACCAGGTTCTCCCCACCGCGGCCCGGGTCCGGCGTGCCCGCGCTCGTTCCCGCGCTGACCTCGGTGCTCACTTGGCACCGCCTGCCTGTAGTCCGATGGCGGCCTTCTCCTTGTCCGACTTCACCTTCGTGCCGAACCCGCGGCCGAACCGCCGCTCCAGGTACGCCTGGCCGACCATCAAGACGCTGGTCGCGATCAGGTAGTACAGCGTCGCGGCCACGAACACCGGGAACAGCTGGAACGTCCGGGTGCCGATCTGCGACAGCTGGTAGAACATCTCCGTCGTCAGGGGCAGCGCGATCAGCAGCGAGGTGTCCTTCAACATCGCGATGGTCTCGTTGCCGGTCGGCGGGACGATCACCCGCATGGCCTGCGGGAGCACGATCCGCCGCATGGCGAGGCCCTTGCTCATCCCGACGGCCTGGGCCGCCTCCATCTGGCCCTTGTCGACGCTGTTGATCCCGGCCCGGGCGATCTCGGCCATGTAGGCGGCCTCGGAGGCAGCCAGACCGATCACCGCGCCGGCGAAACCGGCGAACAGCAGGTTGGCGTCGATGCTGAAGAAGCGCCAGTCACCGGACAGCCCGAACCACTCGATGAACTTCCAGTCGAACGGAACGCCGAGCGACAGCCCGCCGGACGCCAGCGGGAACAAGATGCCCAGGACGCCCATGATGGTGAGCAGCACCAGCCGCGGGATCGCGCGGAAGAACCAGGTGTAGACCCAGGAGACGGCCCGCAGCACCGGGTTGTCCGAGAGCCGCATGATCGCCAGGATCACGCCGCCGATCACCCCGAGGAACATCGCCAGCACGGTGCAGAGCAGGGTGCCCTTGATGAACCCGCTGATCACGACGTTCTGGTTCATCGCCTGGAAGACGAACGGCCAGTTGAACGCCGGGTTGAAGATCACCATGTGCACGAACATCAGCAGCAGCACCGCGATCACGGCGATCGCGACGTAGCGGCCCGGATGCCGGACCGGGGTCGCCTGGATGATGCCCGGCCGCTCTTCCGTCTGTTCCGCGCCGCGACTGTCCAGGGCCGTCATGGCCGCAACCGCTCGGCTATGCAGTCGCTCGACTCCGCGGAGCGGGGAGCCCGACCACGGCTCGCCGTCATGGCTTGACCTCGAAGGTGTCGACGGCACCACCGTCGGTGCCCCACGCCTTCAGCACCTCGGCGTAGCTGCCGTCGGCCTTCATCTCCTTGAGCGCCTCGGCCACGGCGTCAGCGAACTGCTGCTGGTCCTTCGGCAGCACGGCGCCGTAGGGGGCCGAGTCGTACACGTCACCGAGCAGTTGGAGCTTGTCGCCGGACTGCTTGACTGCGTACGCCGTGACGGGGGAGTCGGCCAGCATCGCGTCCGCCTTGCCGGTGACGACCGCCGCGGTGGCCTGGTCCTGACCGTCGTACGGCAGGATCTTCATCGGGTTGGAGCCGCACTTCTTCTGCCGGGCGGGCAGGTCGTCCTGCTGCTGGACCGTGTTGTTCTGGACGGCGATCGTCTTGCCGCACGGGTTGTCCGGGTCGACACCGCCCGGGTTCCCCTTCGGCGCGGCCCACTGGGTGCCGGCCGAGAAGTAGCTGACCATGATGACCTGCTGCAGCCGCTCGTCGTTGATGGTGAACGACGACACCCCCATGTCGTACTTGCCGCTGGTCACGCCCGGGATGATCGAGGCGAACTTGGCCTCCTGCCACTCCGCGGTCACGCCCAGCTTCTTGGCGACCTGGTTGAACAGGTCCACCTCGCTGCCGACGATCTTGCCGCCCTGGGTGAACTGGTTCGGCGCGTAGCTGGCGTCCGTCCCGATCACGATCTTTCCGGCGCTGCGGATCTTCTCCGGCAGCTTCGCGTTGAGCTCGGCGTTGGCGCTGACCGACGTCGTCGGAGCCGGCGAGGCATCGCCACCGCTCAGCGAGTTGGACCCGCACGCGCTCAGCACGAGCGCACCGACGGCGGTGGCGGCCAGAGCGGCCTTGACTCTGATTTTCACTTCATTCCTCCATGGACGAATCTTTTCGCTGGAGCAGCGATCGGCGTGCAGATCGACACCGGCGCTGCGCGTCTACGTCAGATACTTGCACGCGATCGAAAGAGAACAGGCGAACCGACGCCATCTAATCGGACTGGTACGAACGTGTGAAGATCAGCCGAGCCGGCGGGCGCCCGCCGACGGGATCCCGACGAAGTGCGCCGGAGCGCCGTAGCCCGCGTCGGCGAAAGCGGCACCGATCTCCTCGGCGACGGTGTCCGACGTGCCGGCGGGCACCAGGGCGATGATGCAACCGCCGAAGCCACCACCGGTCATCCGGGCCCCGAGGGCACCTGCCTTGCGCGCCGTCTCGACGGCCAGATCCACGGTCGGCACGGTGATCTCGAAGTCGTCGCGCATCGACGCGTGCGAGGCGTCCAGCAGGGGACCGAGGTCGGCGATCCGTCCTTGGCCGAGCGCGTCAGCGGCCTCGAGGACGCGAGCGTTCTCACTGACCACGTGCCGGACGCGGCGGCGCATCTCCTCGTCGTCGAGCCGGCCGAGCGCGTCGTCCAGGTCATTCGCCTCCACGTCCCGCAGCGCGGCGACGCCGAGGATCGCCGCGGCCGCCTCGCAGCTCTTCCGGCGGGTGGCGTACTCGCTGTCCACCAGGGCATGTGGGGTCTTGGTGTCGAGCACGAGGATCTCCAGACCCGCGGCGCCGAGATCGATCGGCACCTGACGGGTCTCGAAGCTGCGGCAGTCGAGGAACAGCGCATGGTCGGCCTGACACAGCGTGGACGCGGCCTGGTCCATCAGGCCGGTGGGAGCACCGACGAACTCGTTCTCGGCCTTGCGGGCGAGTCTGGCCCGCCTCATCGGCTCGATCTCCAGCCCACTCAGCTCGGCCAGCGCGGTCAAGGTGGCGCACTCCAGCGCCGCGGAGGAGGACAGGCCAGCCCCGAGCGGCACGTCGGAGGACAGCACGAGATCCGCGGGACGTACGTCGTGACCGTCCTCGAGCAGAGCCCAGACGACGCCGGCGACGTACGCCTGCCAGCCGTCCATCCCTGGTTTCAGGTCGTCGCGGGTGAAGGTCTGGGTTTCGTCGTTGTCCAGCGAGGTGACCGACCAGGTCCCGTCGTCGCGGGTCGAACCGGCGATCGTGATCCGCTGGTCGAGCGCGAACGGCATCACGAATCCGTCGTTGTAGTCGGTGTGCTCACCGATCAGGTTCGCCCGGCCAGGCGCGGCCCAGACCCCCGCCGGCGGCCTTCCGACGACCTGCTCGAACGAGGCAGCCACGGCTTCGGCGCGAGGATCGGTCACATGGCGCAGCCTATCTGGGCGCTATATGGCGTCGCTCGCAAGCTCGCTCCGCGCTCCGCTGCGCCTATGGTCGCCTCGTTCGTCACGATCGGTGAAACGAAAAAGCGTGTTTCACCGATCGCTCCTGCACTCGGCGACGCGCAGCGTCGGTGCTGGGTGAGATCAGCATGAGCCCTGAGCTTGTCGAAGGGCATCGATCCGAGATGCGCCCCAGCTATACCCTCGCTTCATGCTGGCTGCCTACGCCGTGACCGCCGATGCCGACGCACCGTTGAACGCCCTGCGGGTCGACCAGATCGATCCGCCACCCGTGCCCGACGGCTGGGTGGAGGTCGAGGTCCGGGCGGCCTCGCTGAACCACCACGACGTGTTCTCGCTGCGCGGGGTCGGTCTGCCCGCCGATCGGCTGCCGATGATCCTGGGCTGCGACGCCGCCGGGGTGACCGGGGACGGTCGGGAGGTCGTGGTCTACGCGGTGATCGGCGATCCGGGCTTCGCCGGCAACGACGAGACGTACGATCCCCGGCGCTCGCTGTTGTCCGAGCAGTACCCGGGCACGCTCGCTGAGGTCGTCCGGGTCCCCGCCGGAAATGTCGTCGACAAGCCGGCGGAGCTGACGTTCGCCGAAGCCGCGTGCCTGCCGACTGCGTGGCTGACCGCGTACCGCGCACTGTTCACCTCCGCCGCGCTCCGGCCGGGCGACACTGTGCTCGTCCAAGGAGCCGGCGGCGGTTTCGCCACGGCGGCCATGGTGCTCGGCCGGGCCGCCGGCCTGCGGGTCTGGGTCACCTCCCGGGATCACCGTCGCGCCGAACGGGCGGTCTGGCTGGGAGCCCATCAGGGCTTCGAGCACGGCGCCCGGCTACCGGAGCGGGTCGACGCCGTGCTGGACAGTGTGGGCGCGGCCACCTGGTCGCACTCGGTGAACTCGCTGAAGCCCGGCGGTCGGCTCGTCACCGTCGGCACCACGTCCGGAGCCGAGCTCCGCTCGGCGGAGCTGACCAAGATCTTCTTCAAGCCGCTGCAGGTCGTCGGCAGCACCATGGGCACCCGGGCCGAGTTCGGCCGGCTGCTGCAGTTCCTGGTGGCCACCGGCGTACGTCCCGTGATCGACCGGACGATCCCGCTGGCCGACGCCGCCGACGGCTTCGCCGCCATGATCGGCGGAGAGCTGTTCGGCAAGGTCGTCCTCGAGCCCGGGAACGGATAACCCCGCCGCAACGCGGCACGGCCCACCCCTCCCCGGAAACTGGGCGCAAACTGCAGGTTTAGGAGCCCAGAAGTTGCAGTTTGAGCCCAGTTTCCGGGTCTGGTGATTGCGGCCGGTGGCCCGCCGGACCGGCTCAGTCCTCGTCCAGGTCGTCCTTGCGGGCCAGCCAAGTGGCCAGTCGCTCGACCGGCGTCTCGAAGTCCGGGTTCAGGTCGACGAACGTTCGCAGCTGGTCGGCGAGCCACGCCAGGGTGACCTCCTCGTCACCCCGGCGTGTCTCGAGCTCCTCGATGCCCCGATCGGTGAAGTACACCGGTGCGTCCCAATCTGCCTGTTCTCGAGCTGGGCCGATCAGGCCAGCGCGGCCTCGAGCAGGGCCCGCTGCTGCTGCTCGTGCACCTTGGCCGACCCCACCGACGGCGCGGACGAGGCGGGCCGGGTGATCGGTGTGAGCTCGATGTTCCGCCCTGGCACCTCCTCGGCCAGCGCCGTGGGCAGGTTCAACGCCATGAACGGCCACGCACCCTGGTTGAGCGGCTCGTCCTGCACCCACCGCACCTCGGTCAGGTTCGGATAGCGGGACAGCTCGGCGGCGATCTGCTTCGCGGGCAACGGATACAGCCGTTCGACTGCGGCAATGGCGGTCGACCTGTCGTCGCGACGCGCATTCACCAGGTCCCACCGCACCTTGCCCGAGCACAGGATCAGCTGCTTCACGGCACTGCGATCCTCGATCGAGGCGTCGCCGATGACGGGTTGCCACTTCCCGCTCGTGAAGTCCGCCGGCTGGGACACCGCAGCCTTGTTGCGCAGCATCGACTTCGGCGTGAAGATCACCAGCGGACGATGTCGCTCGCCCAGGGCGTGAGTCCGCAACAGGTGGAAGTGACTGGCCGGGCTCGACGGTTGGGCGACGGCGATCGAGTCCTCCGCGGCCAGCTGGAGCCAGCGCTCGATCCGACCGGAGGAGTGGTCGGGGCCCTGGCCCTCGTACCCGTGGGGCAGCAGCAGCGTGACGCCCGACTTCTGCGTCCACTTCGCCTGACCGGAGGCGATGAACTCGTCGATGATCGTCTGTGCGCCGTTGGCGAAGTCGCCGAACTGCGCCTCCCACAGCACCAGCGCTTCGGGCCTGGCCACCGAGTAGCCGTACTCGAAGCCCATCGCCGCGTACTCGCTCAGCAGCGAGTCGAAGATGTGGAACTTGCCCTGCTCGTCGTCGAGGTGCTTCAGCGGCACCCACGACTCGCCGGTCACCCGGTCGACGATGGAGGCGAACCGCTGCACGAACGTCCCGCGCCGGCTGTCCTGCCCGGTCAGCCGGACCGTACGTCCCTCCATCAGCAACGAAGCCAGCGCGAGGATCTCGCCGGTGGCCCAGTCGATCGGGCCCTGGGTGATCGCGGCCGCCCGCCGCTGGAGCTGCGGCATCACCTTGGGGTGCACGGTGAAGCCATCGGGGAACGTCGTGTGCGCGTCAGCGATCCGCTTCAGCGCCTCGACCGAGATCGCCGTGCCGTGCTTCGCCGCCGCCTTGCTGGGGTACGCGGGCACTCGGTTGTAGTACGCATCCTTCGCCGGCAGCTCGGGGTCGCGTACCTCCTTGAACACGCTCTCCAGCCGCTGCTGGAAGCGGGTCATCACCTCTTCGGCATCTTCCACGGTGATGTCGCCGCGACCGATCAGCGCCTCGGTGTAGAGCTTGCGGACGGAGCGCTTCTTCTCGATCAGGTCATACATTCGCGGCTGGGTGAAGCTCGGGTCGTCGCCCTCGTTGTGACCGCGCCGGCGGTAGCAGACGATGTCGATGACGACGTCCTTGTTGAACTCCTGCCGGAAGGCGAACGCCAGCCGGGCGACCCGGATGCAGGCCTCGGGATCGTCGCCGTTGACGTGGAAGACCGGGGCCTGGATCATCCGGGCCACGTCCGTGCAGTACATCGACGATCGCGACTCGGTCGGCGAGGTCGTGAAACCGACCTGGTTGTTCACGATGATGTGGATCGTGCCGCCGGTGCGGTAACCGCGCAGCTGGGACAGGTTGAGCGTCTCCGCGACCACACCCTGGCCGGCGAAGGCGGCGTCGCCGTGCATCAGCACCGGCAGCACCGGGAACTCCTCACCCCGGTTCAAGATGTCCTGCTTGGCCCGGGCGATGCCCTCCAGCACGGGGTTGACCGCCTCGAGGTGGCTCGGGTTCGCGGCCACGGACGTCTTGATGGTCTCGCCTGAGAGCGCGGTGAACTGGCCTTCCGCGCCGAGGTGGTACTTCACGTCGCCGGACCCCTGGACCGTACGCGGGTCGATGTTGCCCTCGAACTCACGGAAGATCTGGGCGTAGCTCTTGCCGACGATGTTGGCCAGCACGTTCAGCCGACCGCGGTGCGGCATGCCGATGCACACCTCTTCCAGGCCGGCGTCGGCGGCCTGCTCGCAGACCTCGTCGAGTAGGGCGATGGCGGACTCGCCGCCCTCCAGTGAGAACCGCTTCTGGCCGACGAACTTGGTCTGCAGGAAGGTCTCGAACACCTCCGCGGAATTCAGCTTCTCCAGGATGCGAAGGTGCTCCTCGCGCGGCAACGACTCGTGCGGGCGCTCTACCCGGTCCTGGATCCACTTGCGCTGGGCCGGCTCCTGGATGTGCATGTACTCGATGCCAGTGGTCCGACAGTAGGAGTCGCGCAGGATGCCGAGGATCTTGCGCATCTTCATCAGGCCCTGGCCGCCCGCGAAGCTGCCGGTGGCGAACTCGCGGTCGAGGTCCCACAGGGTGAGCCCGTGCGACTGGACGTCCAGGTCGTGGTGGCTGCGCTGCCGGTACTCCAGCGGATCGGTGTCGGCCATCAGATGCCCGCGGACCCGATACGCGTTGATCATCTCCATGATCCGCGCCTGCTTGGGGACCTGGTCCTCGTGGTCGGAGCTGACGTCCTGGGCCCAGCGGATCGGCTCGGTCGGGATCCGCAGCGCCCCGAAGATGTCGTCGTAGAAGCCGTCCTCGCCGAGCAGCAAAGCGTGCAACCGGGCGAGGTACTGGCCCGACTGCGCACCCTGGATGACCCGGTGGTCGTACGTCGAGGTCAGCGTCATGACCTTCGACACGCTCATCTGGGAAAGCTTGTCCGGGTCGGAGCCCTGGAACTCGGGCGGGAAGTCCATCGAGCCGACGCCGATGATGGCGCCCTGGCCCTGCATCAGTCGCGGCACCGAGTGGTTGGTGCCGATGGTGCCCGGATTCGTCAGCGTGATGGTCGTGCCCGCGAAGTCGGTCACCGTCAGGTTGCCCGACCGGGCCTTCTTCACGACCTCTTCGTACGCGGCCCAGAACTGCGCGAAGTCCAGCGTCTCGCAGCTCTTGATGCTTGGCACCAGCAGCTGCCGGGTGCCGTCCGGTCGGGGCAGGTCGATGGCCAGCCCGAGGTTGACGTGCCGCGGCTCGACCATCGTCGGCTTGCCGTCGATGACGTCGTAGCCGTTGTTCATCTCCGGGTGCGTCTTCAACGCCTGCACCATGGCGTAGCCGATGAGGTGGGTATAGGAGACCTTGCCGCCGCGCGCCCGCCGTAGGTAGTTGTTGATCACGACCCGCTGGTCGATCAGCAGCTTCACCGGCAGCGACCGCACGCTGGTGGCGGTCGGCACGGTGAGCGACACGTCCATGTTCTTGGCGGTCCGGGCCGGGGCGCCGCGGAGCACCGTGCGGCCGGGTTCCTCGATGTTCACGTTCGGACGGTTCGAGGGGTTCGGCGGATCGGCCGGGACGCCACCGCGGCCACCCGGGCTGACCGGCCGGGACTCCTTCGCCGGCATCTGCTTCTCGACCGTGGGCGTCCGGCGGCTGGTCGGCGCGGCTGCGGGTGCGGCCTCAGCTGTCGGTGCGGAGGCCGCCTTGGTAGCGGGACTCGTAGCTGTCGAGCTGGGGGAGCCCGCAGTGCCGCTCGCTGCCGGAGCCGGTCCGGCGTTGGTCGGTTTCGCTGCCTGGCCGCCGGACGACGCACGGAGCGGGGGCGGTCTTGGGCGACGAGGTCGAGCTCGTGCTGCTCGCGCCGTTGGCGCCGCCGCCGGCGCTTCCGGTGGCGGTCCTGCCGTTGCCACCGGCACCACTTGTGCTGCCGTTGCCGGCGGTCCTCGCGCTGGCGGCGGTCTTCGTGCCACCCGTCGCGCCACCGGCGTCGTTCGGATCGCCGTGGGTGGCGAAGTACTGAGCCCAGGCGGCATCGACGGAGTTCGGATCGCTGCGGTACTGCTCGTACATCTCCTCCAGCAGCCAGTCGTTGGCGCCGAAATCGGTGTCGTCGGTGACTGGACTCGAGCCGGGTTGGGATTCTGGCACGGTGGCCACTGGTCGCCTTCTTCCGTCGCAAAGCGGTTGTTCGGTGTGCGTCATCGGCACCGGCGACACGGCAGCACGGTCAGCACCCCTGACGCCTCAAGTTGCCAGGCTACCCACAATCGCTGTCCAACCACCGACCTGGTACGACGTCGGGTGTCGATTCCACGTGCGATTCCACGCTCAGTGGGCAGCGCACCTCTTTTCCTCGCCGGAGGGTCATGGCGCCGCTGCTCGGTGTGCCTCCGGCGACTCGGCCGACTCAACCGGTGAGCCGCGCCGCATCCGCCGTGCGGCCGACTCGTTCAGCCGGGCGTGGACCTTGTCGTCGTCGATGCCCAGTGAGCGCAGCGCCAGCCAGCAGGCGCCCAGCGCACCTTGGGTTGCCGTCAGCACCGGATTCGGCCGGTCGGCCAGTGCCTTCCGGACCAACCCGGCCACCGGCGTCGCGCCGGTCAGCAGCGATCCGGCGAGCACGATCGGCAAGCCGGGCGCCGGTTCCAGGTCGCGCAGAGTCGTCGTCATCGCCTGCGCCGCCTCGGCGACGATCGCGGCGGCGTCCGGACTGTCGTCGGCGTGGGCACTGACCAGCGGCGCATAGCGGCCGAGGGCGGTCGGCCGTTCCGCATAGCAGAGGCCGACCAGCCGGCTGTAGTCATCGGTGCCGGCCAGTCCGACCACCGCGCGGTTCAGCGGTGTGAGCTCGGCACTGCGCTGCAGGGCCAACAGTGTCCGGCGGACCGCCTCGCGGCCCAGCCAGAATCCCGACCCGGCATCGCCGAGCAGCCACCCGAGACCGTCGGCCCAGGCGGTGATCTCCGCACCCTCCACCCGGCCGGCGACGGCGCCGGTTCCGCCGATCAGGACATACCCCGCCTCGGCCGGCGTCGCAGAGGCGAAGGCGACCACGAGGTCGGAGACCAGCCGGCCGGCCACGTCGAGCCGGTCCGGCCGGATCGTCTCGGCGAAGGCGGGGTTGTCGCGGGCCTGCGAGCCGCCGGCCAGGCCCAGGACGTACGCGCTCACGACACCGTCGGTATCGGCGAGCGCGCGGTCGACCACGGCCCGGATCTGTGCCGCCGAGCGTTCCAGACCGACGCCCACCGGACTGCCCGGCCCACCGCTCGCGATCGCGAGCACGCGCCCGTCCGCGGTCGCCACGGCGGCCCGGGTGGAGGTCCCGCCGATGTCGGCGCCGACGACGAGAACACTCACGAGCGATCACCCTACGGCGACGATGTGCGCCGTGGAACCGGGAATGTTGCAAGTTTGTGCATTTTCCGGCCTGGATAGTGAGAAAAGTGGGCACTCTCCCGTATGGTGTGGTGTAGACCAAAGCGAGGGGGGCACGTTCGGTGATGGTGGATCGTTCCTCATCGGACTCACAGCATCACTCCCTGGCTCATGACACCACAGACTGAGCCCAGTCAGCATCTGTGCGGGTTTCCGCACCGACGAGGAAAGGCACCACAACCATGACGATGGAACCTAGACCGCTGGCGCGCCGCCAGTTCCTGCGGTTCGCACTGGCGGCCGCGGCCGTCGCTCCCCTCGGCGGAGCGCTCGCCTCGTGCGCCGCCGGTGGCAGCACCCCGTCCGGCAGCACCAGCAGCCCCGGCGGGTGCGGTCTCGGCCGACAACCCGTTCGGCGTCGCCGACGGCAGCAGTGTCGACGCCGTCATCTTCAACGGCGGCTACGGCATCGACTACGTGCAGTTCGCTGCGGACAAGATGCAGCAGGTGCACTCCGGCATCACCGTCAAGGTCTCGCCGTCCACGAAGATCGCCCAGGAGCTCCAGCCGCGTTTCGTGGCCGGCAACCCGCCGGACCTGATCGACAACTCCGGCGCGGGCAACATCGGGATCAGTACGATCATCGACCAGCTCGAGGACCTGACGACCGTCATCGACGCCAACAACCTCGAGGGCACCAAGATCCGCGACAGCCTGTTCGGCGGCGTGCTCGAGCCGGGCACCTACAGCGGAAAGCTCGCGGCGATCAACTACGCGCTCACGGTCTACGCGCTGTGGTACTCGGCCTCGCTGTTCGAGGAGAACGGCTGGACCCCGCCGAAGACGTGGGACGACGCGTACGCGCTGGGTCAGAAGGCCAAGGAGAAGGGCAAGTACCTCTTCGTCTGGGGCAAGGAGGCGGCGACCTACTACCAGACCCTGGCCATCGCGTCGGCCATCAAGGAAGGTGGCGACGACGTCCGGCTCTCCCTGGAGAACCTGAAGCCCGATTCCTGGTCGCAGCCGGCCGTGCAGTCCGTCTTCACCGCGATGAAGAAGATCATCGATGCGGAGATGTTCAAGCCGGGCGGTTCGGGCACCCAGTTCACCGCTGCCCAGGCGCAGTGGAGCAACGACCAGGATGCGATCCTTTACCCGTCGGGTAGCTGGATCGAGAACGAGATGAAGAAGCAGACCAAGAGCGGCTTCAAGATGACCGGTGCGCCGGAGCCGACGGCCACCAGTGGCAGCAAGATGCCGTATGAGGCCCTGCACAGCGCGGCCGGCGAGCCGTTCGTCATCCCCAGCCAGGGCAAGAACGTGGCCGGCGGCAAGGAGCTGCTGCGGACGATGCTGTCCAAGGACGCGGCGACCAACTTCGCCAAGACCAAGCTTGCGCCGACGGTAGTCAAGGGCACGGTGCCGGCTGACGGCTTCGGGTCGACGGCGCTGGTTTCCCAGACCACGATGCTGGAGGCGGCCGGTGACAACATCTTCTCCTGGCAGTTCGTCGACTACTACGGCATGAACCCCGACCAGCTGGTGCCGTGGAACAGCTTCCTGGCCGGGAAGCTCTCGGTCGCAGACCTGACCAAGGCTCTGCAGGAGATCACCGACAAGATCGCGAACGACAGCTCGGTCAAGAAGATCGAGATCAAGTGACCGCAACGCTCAACGTGACGCCGGACCGGGGCGAGTTCGCCCCGGTCCGGCGTCGGGGCGTGCGGAAGAAGCTCACCTTCGACCGGGTCAGCTTCATGGTGGTCTTCCTCGGCCTGCCGCTGGCGATCTACCTGATCTTCGTGGTCTCACCGTTCATCCAGGCCTGCTACTACGCCCTGACGGACTGGTCGGGTTTCACCCCGACGCAGAACTTCGTCGGCCTGGCCAACTTCAAGCGGATCTTCACCGACGACATCTTCTTGAAGTCGTTGCGCAACAACATCGTGCTCGCGATCGTGCTGCCGCTGGTCACCGTCGTGATCGCCTTCATCTTCGCCTCGTTCGTGACCGTAAGCGGAAGCAGTCGCGGACAGACCCGCGGACTGAAGGCCTCTGGCTTCTACCGCACGGTCTCGTTCTTCCCGTACGTCATCCCGGCCATCGTCATCGGCATCATGTGGAGTCTCATCTACGACCCGAGCAACGGGTTGCTGAACGGGATCCTGACCGCCATCGGGCTGGACCAGTTCCAGGACTTTCCCTGGCTCGGTGACGAGCGGACCGCCATGGCCGCCACCATCTTCGTGATCGTCTGGAGCATGGTCGGGTTCTACATGGTGCTCTTCATCGCTGCGATCAAGGGCATTCCGGCCGAGTTCTACGAGGCCGCCCGGGTCGACGGTGCCGGCCGGTTCCGGATCGCGGTGAGCGTGACGCTGCCGATGATCCGCGACACCGTACAGACGGCGTGGATCTACCTCGGCATTCTCGCCCTGGACGCGTTCGTCTACATGGCTGCGATGAATCCGGGTGGCGGACCCAACAACTCGACACTGGTGATGGCCCAGCAGTTGTTCACCACCGCGTTCACCAAGGGCCAGTTCGGGGTGGCCTGCGCCATGGGTGTCGTGCTCGCTGCCGTCACCTTGGTCTTTTCCGGTCTCGTGTTCATCGTCAGCCGGCTGCTCGGCGGGAAGGCTGACTCGTGACGACCTCCACCGTCTCCAGCACCTCCGAAACGACCGAGTTCATACCACGGAAGGCGCACGACACCCCGGGTGACCGCGCCTTCGGGAGTGTGTCGCACGTCATCTTGATCATCTGGGCGGCGATCGTCATCCTGCCGATGCTCTGGACCCTGATGACGTCGTTCAAGACGACCAGCCAGATCTTCGCGTCGCCGTTCTCGCTGCCCGACGGTCTGCACCTGGAGAACTACACCGGTGCCTGGACCACGGCCGGCATCGGCAACTACTTCGTCAACACCGTCATCGTGGTCGGCTCCGCACTGGTGATCGTGATGATCCTCGGCGCGATGTGCTCCTACGTCTTGGCCCGCTTCCAGTTCTTCGGCAGTCGCGCCATCTACTACCTGATGCTGGCCGGGCTGACCTTCCCGATCTTCCTCGCCATCGTGCCGCTGTTCTTCACCCTGAAGAACTTCGGCATCCTCAACACGCTGCCCGGCCTGATCATCACCTACGTCGCGTTCGCGCTGCCGTTCACGGTGTTCTTCTTGTTCTCCTTCTTCCGGGCGCTGCCGGGTGAGGTCGCCGAGGCGGCCGCGATCGATGGCGCGGGGGAGTGGCAGACCTTCTTCCGGATCATGCTGCCGATGGCGCGTACCGGGTTCGCCACCGTGGCGATCTTCAACTTCCTCGGTCTGTGGAACCAGTTCCTCATCCCGGTTGCGCTGAACACGAATGTGGACAACTACGTGCTGTCGCAGGGGATGGCGGCTTTCGCGTCCCAGGCGGGCTACGCCGTGGACTTCGGCCAGCTCTTCGCCGCCGTCGTGATCACGGTGACCCCAGTGCTGATCGTCTATATCCTGTTCTCCCGCCAGCTCCAAGGTTCCGTCAGCCAGGGAACGAACAAATAGCGGTTCTCGTGTCCATGGCGTCGCTCGGCAAGCCTCGCTCCGCGCTCCGCTGCACTTCAGGCCGCCTCGTTCGTCGCAGGGTGTGAAACGAAAAGCGTGTTTCACACCCTGCTCCTGCACTCCGCGGCGCGCAGCGTCGGTGCTGGAAGGGCTCGGTGCGCCTGAGCCTGTCAAAGCAGGGCTCCTGGATCGCACTCGGTTCCGGGTTTGCGCCTCGGCGGGTCACTTTGCGCCTCGGCGCCGATGCGCGAAGTTGCCCGCGAGCGCGCACAGATGCCATCGCGCTCGGCACCGCCGCATCAGGTCGCGCCGACGTCGCTCTCGCGGTCGACGCCGAGGAAGCGCCAGGCCTGGACCACCAGCTCCACGCTGAACGCGAGCAGAGCGACGTTGCGCAGTGCGGTGACGGCGGTCGCTACGACCAGCATCACCTGGCCCCGGCCGCCGAGCAGACCGTCGTACAAGGCGGGGTAGACCAGCTGGGTGAGCAGCGCGAGGACCAGCAGCTGCGCGGCAAGCCGGCGGATGGTGCGCCGCTCGGGCTCGGTGACCTCGGTTCGCTTCAGCAGGAGCAATGCCGCCATCGGACCACCCAGCCAGAGCAGGTACTGCGGGCTGAGGGTCTTGTTGGTGACGATCATGATGGCGACGATCGACAGCACCACGAGCCCGATCGCGACCTGGTCGGGCGCCCTGGTGCGGAATCCGCGGACGTACAAGACGATCATCGCCACCAGACCGAGCAGCGTGACGACGTTGCTGAGCAGCAGCAGCGTGGAAACGCCAGGACCGAAGATCTCGAATGCCTGGAACCGCGACATGTCGACGGTCCAGCGCCGGGGGTCGGCGGCACGGGCGATCATCAGCGGCGTCGCCCAGACCGACTCGATCTGCAGCCCTCGGCCGGACTGCCAGGTGAGCGGCGAGAGGAGGCGGGTCCACCCTCCGAAGATCAGACTGAGTAGCGCCAGCCCCACTCCCGAGGCGAGGAAGGCGACCGTGACCGTCTTCCTGGTCGGCTTGTGGGCGAGAAAGGCCAGCCACAGCAGCGCTGGCCACAGCTTGATCGCTGCGCCGAGGCCGGTCAGGGCACCCGTGACCCAGGGCGCCCGGCGGGCGTACAGCAGGGCGGCGCCGGCCAAGACGGCGGGCAGGATATCGAACCGCAGGTACGACAGCGGACCGATCAGCAGCACGAACAGCAGCCAGAAGGTGATCGAACGGTCGTGCCGGTGCCCGTTGTGCCGCCAGAGCAGGTAGGTGAAACCGGCGTCGAGGGCCATCATCGCGGCGACGAAGGCGATCGCGTAGCCGGTCTGGGTGCCCGCGCCGAGGACATACGGGACGGTGAGGATCCACGCGACCGGCGTCGGGTACTCGTTCAGCGTGTTCGGTAGACCCACGTCGAACATCGCGACGATCTTGCGGTGGTAGTAGTAGACGTCGCCGACGACGTAGGCCTCCAAGAAGGCGAAGATCGCCAGGATCAGTGCCCTGGAGATGACCCAGCCGGCGAGCACGGTCCTTCCGCCACCGTTGCGCTCGAACCAGTCCTGGATGCGACCCAGCATGCTTCCCCTCGATCGATGGCGCCCCCGGCAGGATTCGAACCTGCGCTCCCGCCTCCGGAGGGCGGTGCTCTATCCCCTGAGCTACGGGGGCCGGATCTGGGCCGAAGAGGACTGTACCAGGTTCGCTTCGGGCGTCGTCTCTGGCACAGTTGGCGGGCGTGACGCACATCCACGTCGCGGGCGAGATCCATGTCGATCCGGCTGCTCGCGCTCCGCACTGGCTCTCGGTTCCTCCGGACGTCAACGACCTCCTGCCCGAGCTCTGGAGCATGCACGCCGGCAAGGACGCCGACGGGGTCCTTCGGGTCGCGGGGCTCGACGTGGACCAGATCGCGCGCGAGGTCGGCACTCCGGCGTACGTCCTTGACACCGCGGACCTGAAGGCCCGCGCTCGCGCTTTCGCCGAGGCGTTCGCCGACTGGCAGGTCTACTACGCCGGCAAGTCCTTCCTCTGTACGGCCGTCGCCCGCTGGGTCGCCGCCGAGGGCCTCGGCGTCGATGTGTGCTCCGGCGGGGAGCTGGCCGTCGCCCTCCGAGCGGGCGTCGACCCAGGACTGATCGGGCTGCACGGCAACAACAAGAGCGAGGAGGAGCTTCGGACGGGACTGGCTGCCGGGGTGGGGCGGATCATCGTCGACTCCTTCGACGAGATCGCCCGGCTGAACCGGCTGGCCCGCTACCTCGACGTACGACCGAGGGTGATGGTCCGGGTGACCACCGGCGTGGAGGCGCACACCCACGAGTTCATCGCCACCGCGCACGAGGACCAGAAGTTCGGCTTCTCCATCGCCGGCGGCCAGGCGGCCGATGCACTGCAGGCCTGTCACGAGTCCGACGTGCTCGAGCTGATCGGCATCCACTCCCACATCGGTTCGCAGATCTTCGACACCGAGGGCTTCGAGGTCGCCGCCCGCCGGACGCTGCGGTTGCACGCAGACTTCGCGGCCCGCACCGGCGTGACACTGCCCGAGCTCGACCTGGGCGGTGGCTTCGGGATCGCCTACACCAGCGCTGACACGCCGTCCACGCCGCCGGCACTCGCGGCCGCGATGCGCGCGATCGTCGACAGCGAGTGCGCAGCGCTCGGCATCGCCGTTCCTCATCTCTCGATCGAGCCGGGACGAGCGATCAGCGGTCCGAGCACGTTCGCGCTCTACCGGGTCGGCACGGTGAAGAAGGTGCTGCTCGACGGCGGCGCGAGCCGGCTCTATGTCGCCGTCGACGGCGGGATGAGCGACAACATCCGGACCGCTCTGTACGGTGCGGAGTACTCGGCCACGCTGGCCTCCCGGCGCTCCGATGCGTCACCGACCTTGTCCCGGGTGGTCGGCAAGCACTGCGAGGGCGGCGACATCCTGGTCCGTGACGAGTTCCTGCCGGCCGACATCGCCCCCGGTGACTTGCTTGCGGTCCCTGCGGCGGGGGCGTACAGCCACTCGATGGCCAGCAACTACAACCACGTACCGCGCCCTCCCGTCGTCGCCGTCGAGGACGGCGAGCTGACCACCCTGGTCCGCCGGGAGACCATCGACGACCTGCTGGCCCTGGACATGGGATGACGGACGCTCCGATCTCGCCCCGCTGGCCGGTCGTGCTGTTCGACTTCGACGGCACCCTGGTCGACAGCGTGGCGCTGATCGTCGCGTCGTTTCGGCATGCGCTCGGTGACGAGGTGGACGATGCCGAGCTGAAGTCGTGGATCGGCCGCCCGCTGAGGCTGCTGATGGAGCAGCGCCGACCCGGCGGTGCAGACGAGAGCATGGCCGCGTACCGGACCTTCTACCGTGAGCACCACGATTCTCTGATCGCGCCGATCGACGGCGTGCCGGGCCTACTGGCCGACCTCGTGGCGGCTGGCATCACGACGGGCGTCGTGTCCTCCAAACGGGCCGACTTCATCGAGCTCGGGCTGTCCGCGCTCGATCTGGTCGGCACCGTCGAGATCCTGGCCAGCCAGGACGACACGGCGCGGCACAAACCTCATCCCGATCCGCTGCTGCTGGCGGCCGACCGGCTGGGGGTCGAACCGACCGACTGCGTGTATGTCGGCGACGCCGTGGTCGATCTCCAGGCCGGGCAGGCCGCCGGGATGAGCACGATCGGCGTGACCTGGGGCGCCGGACTCCGGTCCGAGCTGGTCGGCGCCGGGCCGACCGCGGTGGTCGACGACATCGCCGGGCTCCGTCAGACGCTGCTCGCCAGCTGAGGCGGCTGCCTCGCCAGGTGGTACGAATTCCCGGGCTCAGCGCCACATGGTGAACAATGAGGTCGCCGGAGCACCGAGATACCGCAAGGATTCCCGTTGCCACCGACGTTCATCGCCCACATCTGTCGACAGCAAGGACCGCCCTACCGTGACCAGCGTTGCCGGGACCAGCGTTGCCGGGACCAGCGTTGCCGGGACCAGCGTTGCCGGGACCAGCGTTGCCGGGACCAGCGTTGCCGGGACCGGCGTTGCCGGGACCAGCGTTGCCGAGCCGGGGCCTGATCTCGCTCCCCGCCAGGGATCGACCGCCGCCCTCCGAGTGGCGCTGCTCGGTTGCGGCACCGTCGGCTCGGAAGTGGCCCGGTTGCTGATCGGCCAGGCGCACGACCTCCAAGCCCGCGTCGGTCGACCGCTGGAACTGGTCGGCATCGCGGTCCGGCGAGCGGGCCGGGACCGGGACGGGATCGATCCGGAGCTGTTCACCACCGACGCCGATGCGCTGGTCACCCGCCCGGATGTCGATCTCGTCGTCGAGGTGATCGGCGGGATCGAGCCGGCCCGATCGCTGATTCTCGCCGCGCTGCGCCGCGGAAAGTCGGTCGTCACCGCCAACAAGGCGCTGCTGGCCGAGGACGGCGGCACGCTCTACGCCGCCGCCGAGTCCGCCGGGGTCGACCTCTACTTCGAGGCGGCCGTCGCCGGCGCAATCCCGATCATCCGGCCGTTGCGGGAGTCTCTGGTCGGCGACGAGATCACGTCCGTGATCGGCATCGTGAACGGGACGACCAACTTCATCTTGGACAAGATGGACTCCGAGGGTGCCGGGTTCGCCGAGACCCTGGCCGAGGCACAGGAGCTGGGGTACGCCGAGGCCGATCCGACCGCCGACGTCGAGGCCTTCGATGCGGCGGCCAAGGCCGCGATCCTGGCTTCGCTGGCCTTCCATACACGGGTGACCGCCGGCGACGTCTACCGTGAGGGAATCACCGAGGTCTCTATCACCGACATCGCGTCGGCGCGGGAGATGGGTTCCGTGGTCAAGCTGCTGGCCATCTGTCAGCTCTCTCCGGGCGAGAACGGTGAGGACCGCAGCGTGTCGGTCCGGGTGCATCCGGCGATGATCCCGCGGACCCATCCGCTGGCCGGCGTCGGCGGAGCGTACAACGCCGTGTTCGTGGAGTCGCGCTCGGCCGGCCGACTGATGTTCTACGGCCCCGGTGCCGGCGGCAGCCCGACGGCCAGCGCGGTGCTCGGCGACCTGGTCACGGTGGCCCGCAATCGAGTTCGCGGCGCTGCAGGGCCGGGAGAGTCGACCTACGCCGCCCGGCCGATCAGTCCGATCGGCGGCGTGATCACCCGCTACCACCTGAGCCTGGAGGTGGCCGACGTGGCGGGCGTGCTGGCTACCATCGCGCTGTGCTTCGCCGAGCACGGGGTGTCAATCCAGACCGTTCGCCAACAAGGCCGCGCGGCCGACGCGCAGCTGGTGATCGTCACCCATCGGGCCAGCGACGCCGCACTGAGCGATACGGTCGAGAGCCTGCGCAACCTGGACGTGGTCCGCGCGGTCACGAGTGTCATGCGAGTCGAGGGTGAGTGAGATGAGCGAGGCCGGATCCGACCCCGACATGCCCGGGCAGCCCGACCTGTCCAGCGAATCCAACCCGCCTGAGGGGTTGTTGCGGGTGGCACGGCGGCCAACCATCGCAGTGAACGGTGTGATCGCCCGCTACCGGTCGTGGCTGCCGCTCCGCGACACCGATCCGGTGATCACCCTCGGCGAGGGGAGTACGCCGCTGGTCCCGGCCGAGGAGCTGTCCACCGTGCTCGGCTGCGAGGTCTGGCTGAAGGTCGAGGGCGCCAACCCGACCGGCTCGTTCAAGGACCGAGGGATGACGGTGGCGATCAGCGTCGCGGCCGGTGCCGGTTCCAAGGCGGTCGTCTGCGCGTCCACGGGCAACACGTCCGCGTCCGCGGCGGCGTACGCCTCACGCGGTGGTCTGCAGCCGCTGGTGCTGCTCCCGGCCGGCCGGATCGCCACCGGAAAGCTCGCCCAGGCGATCGTGCACGGAGCCAAGGTCGTGCAGATCGAAGGCAACTTCGACGACTGCCTGACGCTGGCCCGGGCACTGGCCGACTCCTACCCGGTCGCCCTGGTCAACTCGGTCAATCCGGTCCGGATCGAGGGTCAGAAGACGGCGGCTTTCGAGATCGTCGACGCGCTGGGCGATGCGCCCGATCTGCACGTGCTCCCGGTCGGCAACGGAGGGAATATCACGGCGTACTGGCGCGGTTACACTGAGTATGCGCGAGCCGGTCAGGCGGCTCGCACGCCTGCGATGTGGGGGTTCCAGGCCGCCGGTGCAGCACCGTTGGTGCTCGGACATCCGGTCAAGAACCCCGAGACCGTCGCCACCGCCATTCGGATCGGCAATCCCGCCTCGACCAGCCTGGCGATCGCCGCCAAGGAGGAGTCCGGCGGACTGTTCGAGGCCGTGACCGATGAGGAGATCCTTTCCGCACAAGCGTTCCTGGCGGCTCGGGAGGGCGTGTTCGTCGAGCCTGCGTCGGCCGCCGGCGTCGCCGGACTGCTGGCGAAGTACGAACGCGGCGAGGTCGACTCCGGCCAGCAGATCGTGATCACGGTCACCGGGCACGGTCTGAAGGACGTCGACACCGCGCTGTCTCGGCGTCAGTCCGTGGCTGCCGAGATCGTGCCGACCGAGGTCGAAGCCGTCGCGCGGGCCTGCGGGCTGGGAAACTGATACCTCCGATGCCGGGTCAGCCGCCCCCGGCGCGACCCGGCGCGGCCGCGAGTCGGCTCCCGCCCGGAGGGCCCGCGCACCAACTCGATGCCGGGACCCGGGTCATCGTCGAGGTCCCGGCGACGAGTGCCAACCTCGGCCCCGGGTTCGACTGCTTCGGATTGGCGCTGGACTGGCGGGACACGGTCACCGTCGAGGTCACCCACGGCGGACTCGTCGCCGAGGTCAGCGGCGAGGGAGCCGCGGACGTACCGACCGACGAACGGCACCTGATCATCTCCAGCGCCTGTGCTGGACTCGCTGATCTGGACGTCGAGGCGCCCGGACTCCTCGTGGTCGCTCACAACACGATCCCGCACGGACGCGGTCTCGGCTCATCATCGGCAGCGATCGTCGCGGGGCTCGCAGCCGCGTTCGGCCTCGCGGCCACGGTCGGCGTCGTGGGCCGCGAACTCGATCGCGAGTGGTTGCTCCGACACGCCGACGCGATCGAAGGCCATCCCGACAATGTGGCGGCGGCCATCTACGGCGGGTTCGTGCTGGCGTACGCCGAGAGCGGCGTGGTGCGCGTCGTCTCGGCGGCGGTCCATCCAGAGATCGCGGCCGTTGCCTGGGTGCCGTCGGTGTCGGTGGCCACCACGACAGCCCGTGGTCTGTTGCCGGCGACCGTCCCGCATGCCGACGCGGCTGCAGACGCCGGGCGAGCCGCGCTGCTCGTGCACGCGATGAGCGGAGCGCCGGAACTGTTGCCGGCTGGGACGAGGGACTGGCTGCATCAGTCGTACCGAGGCCCCGCGATGCCGATCTCGTACGACCTCGTGCAGCGGCTCCGGTCCGACGGTCACGCCGCGGTGATCAGCGGGGCGGGTCCGAGCGTTCTGGTACTGACCAGGGCGAACGAGGTCGACGCCCTACTGGCGCGCGAGGAGCCGGGCTTCGTGGCGCGCGCTCTCCGACCGGCCGAAGGTGTTCGATTGATCGATCCCGGCTGATCCGCACCACGCCGACCGGTTCTCCGAGACGGGCGGATCACATCGCCGGATGAGACCGATTGCGCGTTCGGTGGGCCGACTAGTGCTAGCCTGATAGTGCCTGCCGGTGAGTCGGAGCCCAGAGGCCCGGTCTGGAAGTCCCACGAGTTCCGGTCAGGCGCGCACAACCGCGGTCAGTGCGATCGCGGTGCGTAGAACAGATCCAAACGAGGTTCCTCGGCCGATCGCCGTATGCGCGACGTACGAGAGACCTCGATCAGCAGAATCAGATCCAGCAGTGACCCCTACTCTCGGGGCCCTGGACGAGGGCGAGCCGCACGTCGCGCCGCCCCGAAAGGAATCACGTGACAGACATCGCCGAAGTGACGAGCGCACCTGCGGCCGAATCCGGCAGCACGCGCAAGCGCAAGGGCACCGGACTGGACGCCATGGTCTTGTCCGAACTGAAGCAAGTTGCGCAGACACTCGGTCTCAAGGGCACCGGTGCCATGCGCAAGGGTCAGCTCATCGACGCCATCCGTTCCGCTCAGGGCGGTGGGGCGCAAGGTGGCGGGGGCCAAGGCAGCGGGGGCCAAGGCAGCGGGGGCTCGGGCAGCGAGGGCAGCGCGACCACCGCTGAACGTCCCGAACAGGGCTCGCGGAACGGCACAGAGCAGCGGGACAACGGGCGCGACGCGAACGGAGCAGCGAGTGCCCGCACGGGCAACGCCGCGGACGGCCGGACCGCCGAGGACCGCTACGAGCGACCAGCCCAGCAGGAGCTGCCGGTCGAGCACCAACAGCGCCGTGACGAGCCGAGCGAGCGTGGTGAGCAGCGCCGTGACGAGCCGAGCGACCGTCGCGACGATGGCCGTGGCGAGAGTCGTGACAACGACAACAACGAACGCAACGACGGTAGTCGCGGCGGGCAGGATCGATCCGACGGCGATCAGACCGCGCGGCGCGAGCGGGACGGCGACTCCGAGGACAATCGTCAGGAGAACCGCGACGATCGCGGCCAGCAGAGCCGCGACGGGGACCGCCGTAACCGGCGTAACCAGAACGGTGGCCAGCAGAACGGCGGCCAGCAGAACGGCGGCCAGCAGAACGGCGGCCAGCAGGACCGGCAGCAGAACGGCGGCCAGCAGGACCGGCAGCAAGGGGACCGGCAGCAGGGCGACCGGCAGCAACAGGATCGGCAGCAGGGCGACCGGCAGCAGCGGGACAACCAGCAGCAGAACCGCGACTACGACGACGATGGTGGTGGACGTCGCGGACGGCGCCGGCGCAACCGGGATCGGCAGAACCGACGCGGTAGCGGTAGCGGTCGCACCGGCGGAGGCACGGTCGAGCGTTTCGAGGCAGATCCGGTCGTTGCCGATGACGATGTCCTGATCTCGATCGGCGGCATCCTGGACGTGCTCGACAACTACGCCTTCGTCCGGACGTCCGGCTACCTGCCCGGCCCCGACGACGCGTACGTCTCGCTGTCGATGGTGAAGAAGTTCGGTCTGCGCAAGGGTGATGTCGTCACCGGCGCACTCCGCCAGCCGCGCGAGGGGGAGCGGCGGGAGAAGTTCAACCCGCTCGTCCGGGTCGACACCATCAACGGCGGCGATCCCGAGAAGGCGAAAATCCGCCCGGAGTTCGCCAAGCTGACTCCGCTGTATCCCCAGGAGCGGCTGAAGCTGGAGACCACGCCGACCCAGATGACCGGCCGGATCATCGACCTGCTGTCACCGGTCGGCAAGGGTCAACGAGGCCTGATCGTCTCCCCTCCCAAGGCGGGCAAGACGATGGCGATGCAGCAGATCGCCAACGCGATCGCCACCAACAACCCCGAGGTCCATCTGATGGTGGTTCTGGTCGACGAGCGCCCCGAGGAGGTCACCGACTTCCAGCGCAACACCAAGGGCGAGGTCATCGCGTCCACCTTCGACCGGCCGGCCGACGACCACACCACGGTCGCCGAGCTGGCGATCGAGCGGGCCAAGCGGCTCGTCGAGGCCGGCCGCGACGTGGTGATCCTGCTGGACGGCATCACTCGGCTCTCCCGGGCGTACAACATCGCGGCGCCGGCGAGTGGCCGAATCCTGTCCGGTGGCGTCGACTCCGCGGCGCTCTACCCGCCCAAGAAGTTCTTCGGCGCGGCTCGCAACGTCGAGGGTGGCGGTTCACTCACCATCCTCGCCACCGCCCTTGTCGAAACCGGCTCCAAGATGGACGAAGTGATCTTCGAGGAGTTCAAGGGCACCGGCAACATGGAGCTCCGGTTCCGTCGCGACATCGCCGAGAAGCGGATCTTCCCGGCCATCGACGTGGATGCCTCGAGCACCAGACGCGAAGAGCTGCTGATGGGTCGCGAGGAGCTCAACGTCGTCTGGAAGTTGCGTCGGGTGCTCTCGGGTCTCGACAATCTGCAGGGTCTGGAGATGCTGCTCGACCGGTTCCGCAAGACCGGCAGCAACAACGAGTTCCTGGCCGCCATCACCAAGACCATCCCGGCGGTCCGCGGCGACGACTGATTGTCGTGGGCTCGCGCCCGGTGCGCGCCCAGTTGTTCCCGAAAAGTGGTCACAAACAACAGCGACACGCCGACGGAGGTTGTTGTATGTGACCAGTTTTCGGGATGCTCACCCACGGGAATAAGTGGCCGACGTACGCGTTGGTTTGGTAGCTGCCCGTGAGGTGCGGCAAACTACTCCGTTGGTGCCGGTTCACGCCGACAGGCTTGCGACGCGTTGTCCAGGCTGGCGACCCGGTGCCGTAACTCATCAAGGAGAAACATGAAGGCCGACATCCACCCGACGTACGTGGAGACCCAGGTTTCCTGCACCTGCGGCAACACATTCACCACGCGGAGCACCGCACCCAACGGCGTCATCCACGCCGAGGTGTGCTCCGCCTGCCACCCGTTCTACACGGGCAAGCAGAAGATCCTCGACACCGGCGGCCGCGTGGCCCGCTTCGAGAAGCGGTACGCCAAGCAGCAGCCTGCGACGAAGAAGTAGCGCCCCGGCGAACGAGCGTTCGCCTATCCAGGGTCGCCCTGCCATCGGCCTCGAGCCGCGCAGGGCGGCCCTCGCCATTTTTGCTGAGAGGTTCGGTCGATCATGTTTGAATCCGCGGCCCCGCTGCGCGAGGAGTTCGGAGAGCTCGAGCGGGCGCTGTCGGATCCCTCGGTGCACTCCGACCCGGCCAAGGCGCGCCGGGTGGGCCGGCGGTATGCAGAGCTGACGCCGATCGTCAAGGCGCTCGCCGACTACGACAGACTCACCGGCGACGTGTCGGCGGCCCGCGAGCTCGCGGGGGAGGACGCCGCTTTCGCCGTCGAGGCCGAGCAGCTCGAGCAGGCGCTGGCCAGCGTCACGGAGCGACTGAACCGGCTCCTGGCCCCCCGCGACCCCAACGACTCCGGCGACGCGCTGATCGAGATCAAGTCCGGTGAGGGCGGGGACGAGTCGGCCCTGTTCGCGGGCGACCTCTTCCGGATGTACTCCCGATTCGCCGAGATCCGCGGCTGGAAGACCGAGGTGCTGGACTCGCAAGAGACCGACCTCGGCGGGGTGAAGTCGATCACCGTGGCCGTCAAGGCCTCGTCGGTAGGCGACCCGGACCAGATGCCCTACGGCGCTTTGAAGTTCGAGGGAGGCGTGCACCGCGTGCAGCGGGTCCCGGTGACCGAGTCCCAGGGTCGGATCCACACGTCAGCCGCCGGAGTGCTGGTGATGCCCGAGGTCGAGGAGACCGAGGTCGCGATCGACGAGAACGACCTCCGGATCGACGTCTTCCGCTCCTCCGGGCCGGGCGGCCAAGGGGTGAACACCACCGACTCCGCGGTCCGGATCACCCACCTCCCGACCGGCATCGTCGTGTCCTGCCAGAACGAGCGCAGCCAGCTGCAGAACCGCGAACAGGCCATGCGGATGCTCCGCGCCCGGCTGACGGCCGCAGCGGAGGAGGCCGCCGCCGACGCGGCGTCGGCAGCCCGCCGCTCGCAGGTGCGCACCGTTGACCGGTCCGAGCGGATCCGGACGTACAACTTCCCCGAGAACCGCATTTCCGACCACCGGATCGGCTACAAGGCCTACAACTTGGACCAGGTGCTGGCCGGCGATCTGGGGGCTGTCGTGACCGCCCTTCAGGAGGCGGACCTGCAGGCGCGGCTCGACCACGTCGGCCAGCCGGCCTCGTGAGTCGCGCTACCACTCGCGATCTGCTGCCGGGCGCCGCGGCCACCCTCGCTGCGGCCGGCGTCGGATCGCCCGACGTGGACGCCCGTTTGCTGCTGGCCCACGTGCTCGGGATCGAACCGGGGCGACTGTGGCTGGAACCCGAGGTCGACCTCGCGGCGCAGACCGCCTTCGCCGAGCTGGTTCGCCGCAGGTCGCAGCGGGAGCCGCTCCAGCACCTGACCGGGGTCGCGCACTTCCGCCATCTCGAGCTGTCGGTCGGACCCGGTGTCTTCGTGCCGAGGCCGGAGACCGAGGTGATGACGGGGTGGGCGATCGACCGGCTCTGCGAGCTGGTGAGCGCCGGCCGAGAACCCTTCGCGGTGGACCTCTGCTCGGGCTCCGGGGCGATCGCGGCCGCGTTGGCGACCGAGACCGCCGGTGTCCGGGTGGCGGCAGTCGAGCAGTCGCCCGAGGCTGCCGCGTACGCCGCCCAGAACCTGGCAGGCACCGGGGCCGAGCTGGTCGTGGCCGACATGGCCGATGCGCCGGCAGACTGGGACGCCGGGGTCGACCTGGTCGTCGCGAACCCGCCGTACATCCCGCTGGAGGCCTACGCCACGGTCGAGCCCGAGGCACGTGATCACGATCCGATCGAGGCACTGTTCTCCGGCGCCGACGGTCTCGATGCGATCCGGGTGCTGGTGGGCGTCGCGGCCCGCCTGCTGGTCGACGGTGGCCTGCTGTGTTTCGAGCACGCCGACCTCCAGGGCACGGCTGCTCCGGACGTCGTGGTGGCCTCCGGGGACTTCGGGGCGGTACGCGATCATCGTGATCTCACCGACCGTCCGCGCTTCGTGACGGCGCTGCGTCGCGCCCGCGTCCCCGGCCCCGGCGTTTCACCTGACCGCGAGCGGGGCGACTTGCTGGCAGGATGGGTCGAGTGAGCGAGGGGGACAACGCCGCAGGATACCGGCGGTTCGACTGCACCGACGGCGATCAGGCCACGGTCGAGGAAGCGGCTGAGTCGGCCCGGCAGGCTGTCGAGCGCGGCGACTGCATCGTCCTGCCGACCGACACCGTGTACGGCATCGGGGCGGACGCCTTCTCAGCCGACGCAGTGCAGGGCCTGCTGAACGCCAAGAATCGCGGCCGGGACATGCCGCCACCTGTCCTGATCGCCGATGCCTCGCTGTTGCGGGCGCTGACCGTCGACGTTCCCCAGTCGGCCCGCGACCTGGTGCAGCGGCACTGGCCCGGTGCACTGACGATCATCTGCAAGGCGCAGCCCAGTCTGCGAATGGACCTCGGTGAGACTGAGGGCACCATCGCGCTGCGCGTTCCCGATCACACCTTGGCTCGCGACGTGCTGCGCCGGACCGGTCCGATGGCGGTCAGCAGTGCCAACATCTCCGGCCAGAAGGCGGCGGTCACCTGCGATCAGGCCGTGGAGCAGCTCGGCGACCGGGTCGCGGTGTATCTCGACGGCGGCGCCCTGCCCTGGCACGGCGAGCCGTCGACCATCGTCGACTTCGCGTCGTCTTCGGACGGGGTGGTGCTCCGCAAGGGTGCGCTGAGTGTGGCCGAGATCCGGCAGGTCTGTCCGGCGGTGGTCGACCCCGACGAGCCGCAGCCGCAGCCGTCACCCGAGACACCCGATGAGCCGGCGGTCGCACCCGCCGGGCCAGCCGAGACACCGGCTGAGTCGCCCGAGACACCGGCTGATCGAGCCGCCGAGCCCGCGCGGGTGTGGTCCAAGGATGCCGGCTACCCGAGCTCCAGCGCAGACGGCGACGATCGGTACCACGAGCCGACCACCGACGAGCTCCGGATCACCCATCCCGTCGACGACCCCGATCAGCCCTCGCTGTTCGAGGGATCGGACAACTCTGGGGCGCCCGAGGCTGTGCCGCCCGCATCCGAGTCTGAACTCGCACCCATCCAGGACGACCCACCGCGTACGCCGGAGAACTGAGTGCGCGAGTACCTGCTGGTGATGCTCGTCGCCGCGGCTGTCACGTTCCTCGCGAGCGGGTTGTGTCGACGCCTCGCGTTCAGGACGGGGGCGCTCGCCAAGGTACGTGACCGTGATGTGCACACCATCGAGATGCCCTATCTCGGTGGTCTGGCCATGCTCGTCGGCGTGATCGCAGCCATTCTGCTGGCCTGGCAGCTGCCGTTTCTCGGCAAGCAGGCCCTGGTCCAGCAGGACTCCCGCGCGGTTCTCGTCGCGGCCACCGTGATCTGCGTCGTCGGCGTGCTGGACGACATGTACGACCTCCCGGCACTGCCGAAGTTCGCCGGCCAGGTGCTGGCTGCAGGGCTGGCCGTGGCGCTCGGCGTCAAGATGCTCTGGATTCCGTTGCCCGGCCAGACGGTTTCGCTGGACGGAGCCGCCTCGATCGCCATCACGGTCTTTTTCATCGTGCTGTGCTCGAACGCTGTGAACTTCGTCGACGGTCTGGACGGCCTGGCCACCGGGGTCGTGGGCATCGGTGCGCTGGCCTTCTTCGCCTATTCCTATCTGCTCACCGTCAACGAGGGCCTGACCCGGGCCACCACGTCCAGTCTCATCACCGTGGCGATCGCCGGAGCCTGCATCGGCTTCCTGCCGCACAACTTCTTCCCGGCTCGGATGTTCATGGGCGACTCCGGCGCGATGCTGCTCGGGCTGCTGCTGGCTACCTCGACGATCAGCCTCACCGGTCAGATCGACACATCCCAGCTGACCGACGGCACCGGTCGCCTGCTGCCGACCGTGCTCCCGCTGGTCCTCCCGCTGGCGATCCTGGCGCTGCCCTTCCTCGACCTGGTGCTGGCCTTCGTCCGGCGGACGTACGCCGGGAAGTGGTGGTTCGTCGCCGACAAGCAGCATCTCCATCACCGCCTGCTCGAGCGAGGGCACAGCCAACGTCGGGCTGTCCTGCTGATGTACGGCTGGTCCGCGCTCGTCTCCTTCGGCGTGATCGCCCTCGGTCTGGTGGGCAGCAGCGACTGGCAGCCACTGGCCGTCGCGGCCCTGCTGCTCGTCTTCGCCGGCATCCTGCTCGTCATCACCCTCGGCCGCCCGGTGAACCCCAAGACCCACACCCGCCGCGGCGAGAGCCTGTAGACGCGGGCTCGACCGCCCTTCGACACGCTCAGGGCACATACTCCGGCGAGCGTCGGCAAGCGGAGCGCCGGGCGCTGTCTTCCGACTGAATGAGCAGCCAAAGCACGATTGCGGCAGCAAGTGCCAGGCCATGGCTGCGAGTGAGGGAGAAAGTCAGCGTCTTGAGGCGCGCAGCGTGCGCGAGCCGGAAGGCACAGCGCTGGGCGCTGTCTTCCGACTGAATGAGCAGCCAAAGCACGATTGCGGCAG
Organism: uncultured Actinomycetota bacterium; assembly: GCA_963797165.1. Lineage (GTDB taxonomy): Bacteria > Actinomycetota > Actinomycetes > Propionibacteriales > Propionibacteriaceae > Microlunatus. Next base: position 772,409 of record CAWCOM010000001.1, on the reverse strand, counting down.
CAAGTGCCAGGCCATGGCTGCGAATGAGGGAGAAAGTCAGCGTCTTGAGGGCGCGTAGCGTGCGCGAACCGGGAGGCCGCCTGTGCTAACTTTCAGGTCTGCCCGAGCCAGGAGATCGTCCGGCCAGGTCAGGGCCTCAGTCTGCCCCGGATCCATTACCTCGACGGAAAGCCACGCCTGACATGACCACCGCCAGCCGCGACCACGCTCAGACGGAGCGTGCGTCAGGGCCGAGCATCCATGTCATCCGGGCCCGCAAGCTGCTCTACGGCGGTCTTGTCGGCGGCCTGGGAGCAACTGTCTTGTGCCTGGTGATCTTCGGGATCGTCGGTGGCGCCCAGGGCCTGATCTCGGCGGCGCTCGGCGCCGGAATGGTGCTGTTCTTCTACATCGTCGGCCAGGTCGTCATGGTGAAGTTCGCCGACGCGGGTGCGCGCACCCTGATGGTCGTGTCGATGGCCAGCTACACGGGGCGGGTCGTCGCGCTCGGTCTACTGCTGCTCGCGTACGCGAAGAATCGTGAGGACTGGCCGTCCCTGATGCCGATGGCAGTGTTCGTCAGCACCATCGCCGTCGTCGCCGGGTGGCTGGCGGTCGAGGTGTACGTCTTCTCCCGGCTGAGGATCGATGTCTACGACACCCCCTACGAAGCCCCTTCGACACCGGGGGATGACCAGTGACCGGCGCACGAGCCGACTGCTACCGTGTGACACGCCATGAGGGAGCAAGGCACGTCGAACAAGGCGGAGCAGCAGTCGCAACGCAGCGTCAAGGCTCACGCCGTGGATCAAGGCGTCACGGTGCTTTCATATCTCATCGGTGGTGTGCTGGTCTACGGTGCCCTCGGCTGGCTGGGAGACCGCTTCTTCCGTACAGGGTTCCTGCTGCCACTGGGGATCATCCTCGGCGCAGCGCTCGCCGTGTACACGATCATCAAGCGTTTCGGTCCGGTCGCAACGGGTTCTTCCCTTGCTGACGGCGATCAGGCCGCGACCGACCGGAGCGGCGCCGAAGATGATCACTGACCATCCGACCGAATCGAAGGGGGGCCCCGCGTGGGTTGGCTGACACCGCTGGAGACCGGAGGTTTCCAGGCGCCCGGCGTCGACAGCTTCGACTTCCCGCCGCCCTTCCCGGGCGCGCCGTGGCTGGACAAGTACATGATCCAGGCGATCGTCTCGGTGTTCTTGGTTGCGGGCTTCTGGCTGATCATGGCGCGGAAGAACAAGATGGTCCCGACCAAGGGCCAGTTCGTCGGCGAGACGGCGTACTTCTTCGTCCGCAACAGCATTGCGCGCGACATGCTGGGTCACGACTTCAAGCGCTACTTGCCCCTGCTGATCGCCATCTTCTCCTTCATCTTGGTCAACAACCTCTACGGCGTCTTCCCGCTGACGCTGTTGCCGACGTTCTCCCACGTGGGCTGGGCCTATGGCCTGGCAGCCCTGGTCTGGGTCATCTACAACGCTGCGGGCATCATCCGCCACGGACCGGGCGGCTACCTCAAACGCACCTGCCTGCCGGCCGGCGTGCCGTGGTACATGTGGTGGCTGATCATCCCGCTGGAGTTCATCTCCAACATCATCGTGCGACCCGTCACGCTGTCCCTGCGTCTGTTCGCGAACATGTTTGCCGGTCACCTGCTGGTGCTGGTCTTCGTGATCGGCGGTGAGTACCTGCTGTTCGAGTCCGAGCCGATCGTCAACAAGGTGGCCGGTGCCGTCGCGCTGGTGTTCAGCATGGCGATCTTCGGCCTGGAGATCTTCGTGCAGTGCCTGCAGGCGTTCATCTTCACCGTGCTGACCGCGCAATACATCTCCTCGGCCATCGCCGAGGAGCACTGATCCAACACGAATTCCCTCACCTACCCAGGGAAAGACAGCCCCACCAAGGGAACCGAAAGGAAGCAGTCAATGACTCTCATGGAGCTCACCGGATCGCTCGGTATCGTCGGCTACGGCCTCGGCGCCATCGGCCCCGGCATCGGCGTCGGTCTGATCTTCGCCTCCGTCATCCAAGGCACGGCACGCCAGCCTGAGGCCCGCGGCGCCATGATGGGTACGGCCTGGATCGGGTTCGCCGTGACCGAGGCCCTGGCGATCATCGGCATCGCACTGGCCTTCGTCTTCAGCGGGCAGTGATCGAGGTCGCCATGACCACCCTTCTCCTCCCACTGGCGGCCGAGAATCCGCTGATCCCAGAGCCGGCCGAGATCATCGCGTCGATCTGTTTCGCGCTGATTCTCACCGTCGTGATCTGGAAGTTCGTGGTACCGCGCTTCGAGCAGACCTACGCCGAACGCACGGCGGCCATTCAGGGCGGCATCGAGAAGGCCGAGCACGCCCAGGCCGAGGCCGCGGCAGCGCTGGAGAAGTACAACGCGCAGCTGGCCGAGGCTCGGGGCGAAGCGGCAAAGATCCGTGAAGACGCCAAGACCCAGGGCAGCCAGATCCTTGCCGACATGCGGGAACAGGCTCAGGCCGAAGCGGCTCGCATCCGAGCGGCGGCCGAGTCCCAGCTGCAGGCCGAGCGGGCGCAGGTCGTGGCTCAGCTCCGCGGCGAGATCGGTGGGTTGGCCACGACATTGGCCGGCCGGATCGTCGGTGAGTCGCTCGAGGACGACGAGCGAGCCCGTCGCACGATCGATCGGTTCATCGCCGAGCTCGAGTCCAGCGACGAATCGACCCCCGCAGGCACGTCGTGAGCGAGGGCACCCGATCGTGAGCGCCAGCGAAGGAGGGAGACAGACGTGAGCAGCAGCGAAGAGGCACGGATCAGTTCTCTCGATGCGGTCCTCGACGAGACTCCCCACAGCGACCAGATCGCCGGCGAGCTGTTCGGCGTGGTGGACGCGCTGGACTCCTCGGCGATATTGCGGCGCTCGCTCACCGACCCGAACGTCGCCGATGGAGATCGGCAAGGTCTGGCGGCTCACCTGCTGCGCGGCCGGGTCTCGGAGGCGACGCTCGAGGTCATCCACGAAGCCGTCGGGGGCCGCTGGCCCGGCGGCCGGACGCTGGCGGCAGCGCTGGAGCGACAGGCCGTCCGGGCCGAGCTGGCTCGTGCCCAGGCTGCAGGCCAGCTCGACGAGACCGAGGACTCGCTGTTCCGGTTCGCGCGCCTCGTCGACTCCTTCCCGGAGCTGCGGAACACCCTTGCCGATCGTCGGATGCCGATCGAGGCACGCCAGTCGCTCGTGGGTGAGCTCCTCGAAGGGCGAGCCGGCCCGGCGACGACGGAGCTGGCCAAGCGGGCGGTGGTCGCTCGCGAGCGCACGTTCGGCAACACCATCGAGGGTTACGTGACGCTGGCAGCAGCGCAGCAGAACCGCGTGGTCGCAACGGTCCGGGTGGCTCGTCCCTTGTCGGAGGAGCAGACCCATCGATTGCGGGCGACCCTGTCCAAACAGGCCGGACGCGAGGTCGCCATCCAGGAGATCGTCGAGCCCCAGGTGCTCGGCGGCATCCGGGTCGAGCTCGGCGACCAGGTCATCGAAGGCACGGTCGAGTCGAGACTCGACGAGGCCAAACGGCTGTTCGGCTAGCCCGGCAGCGCCGTCGACCCGACGGCCGGTGAAGCCGAACCACAACTCACGCACACGCAACGCGCGCGACGAACACCATGGAGAGCAAGGGACAACGATGGCGGAACTGACGATCCGACCCGAAGAGATCCGGGAAGCCCTGGACAACTTCGTCAAGACCTATACCCCGACCACCGCGAGCCGGGAAGAGATCGGCACCGTGGTCACCTCCGGCGATGGCATCGCCCGGGTCGAGGGCCTGCCGTCCGCCATGGCCAACGAGCTGCTCGAGTTCGAGAACGGCACCCTCGGCATCGCGTTGAACCTCGACGTCCGCGAGATCGGCGTCGTGGTGATGGGCGAATCCGAAGGGATCGAGGAGGGGCAGCCGGTCAAGCGGACCGGCGAGATCTTGTCGGTGCCCGTGGGTGACGGCTACCTCGGCCGAGTGGTCGACGCGCTCGGGAACCCGATCGACGCCCTGGGCGACATCACCGACATCGACGAGCGCCGCCCGCTCGAGCTGCAGGCCGCGGGGGTGATGGATCGTCAGGAGGTGCGCCAGCCGCTGCAGACCGGGATCAAGGCGATCGACGCCATGATCCCGATCGGCCGCGGCCAGCGCCAGTTGATCATCGGCGACCGCAAGACCGGCAAGACCGCCATCGCCATCGACACGATCATCAACCAGAAGCAGTTCTGGGACACCGGTGATCCCGAGCAGCAGGTGCGCTGCATCTACGTCGGGATCGGTCAGAAGAACACCACCATCGCTGCTCTCCGGGGAACGCTGCAGGACGCGGGGGCGATGGAGTACACCACCATCGTCAACGCACCCGCGTCCGATCCGGCCGGCTACAAGTACGTCGCGCCGTACACCGGTTCGGCAATCGGCCAGCACTGGATGTATCAGGGCAAGCACGTGCTGATCGTGTTCGACGACCTGACCAAGCAGGCGGAGGCCTACCGGGCCATGTCGCTTCTGCTGCGTCGTCCGCCGGGCCGCGAGGCCTATCCCGGTGACGTGTTCTACCTGCACAGCCGGCTGCTCGAGCGCTGCGCCAAGCTCTCCAAAGAGCTCGGCGGCGGTTCGATGACCGGGTTGCCGATCATCGAGACCAAGGCCAACGACGTGTCGGCGTACATCCCGACGAACGTCATCTCCATCACCGACGGTCAGATCTTCCTCCAGTCCGACCTGTTCAACGCCAACCAGCGTCCGGCCATCGATGTGGGCGTGTCGGTGTCCCGAGTCGGTGGTGCCGCCCAGATCAAGGCGATGAAGAACGTCTCGGGCTCGCTCAAGATCAATCTGGCGCAGTATCGCGACATGCAGGCCTTCGCGATGTTCGCCTCGGATCTTGATGCCACTTCCCGGCGTCAGCTCGATCGTGGCGGTCGACTGACCGAGCTGCTCCGCCAGCCGCAGTACACCCCCTACCCGGTCGAGGAGCAGGTCGTCAGCGTCTGGGCCGGCCTCAACGGCGAGTTCGACGAGGTGCCCATCGACGATGTGCTCAGGTTCGAGCAGGAACTCTTGGAGTACCTGCGGCACAACAGCGACGTGCTCGGCAACATCCGCGAGACGAAGGCGTTCGACGACGACAGCGCCGAGGCACTGAAGAAGTCCATCGCAGACTTCAAGCAGAGCTTCCAGACGTCGGAGGGCAAGCTGCTGGCCGGTCGTGAGGAGCACGATCCGCTCGCCGAGGACGAGGTCGAGCAGGAGAAGATCGTCGCCCAGAAGCGATGATCCAGAAGCGTTGACGGCGTCGCTCGAGCAGACTAGGAGTTAACTATGCCGGCCTCCCTGAGGGAGCTGCGACAGCGCCGGGCCTCGGTGACCACGATCAAAAAGGTCACCCGGGCAATGGAGCTGATCGCTTCGTCGCGGATCATCAAGGCGCAGCAGCGCGCTCACGCCGCCGCGCCGTACGCCCGCGAGCTGACGCGCGCGGTCTCCGCGGTGGCGACGTTCTCCAACGTCGACCATCCGTTGACCACGGAGTCGGAGAACCCGAGCCGGGCTGCGATGCTGCTGATCACGTCCGACCGCGGTCTGGCGGGTGCGTACTCCTCGTCGGTGATCAAGGAAGGCGAGAAACTGAGGAGGATGCTGAACGATGGCGGGCGCGAGGTCCAGCCGTATCTCGCCGGGCGCAAGGCGGCCGCGTTCTACAGATTCCGCCAGCGCCAGGTAGCCGCCAGCTGGGACGGGTTCTCCGAAGCGCCGACGTACAAGGAGGCGCGGATGATCGCCGACTCGATGATCTCGGCCTTCATGACGCCGACGTCGGAGGGCGGCGTGGACGAGATCCATGTCGTCTTCACCCGCTTCGTGTCGATGCTGACCCAACGGGTCGACGTGATCCGGCTGCTGCCACTCGAAGTGGTCGAGGGCGCCGAGCCCGTGCACGAGGGCGAGCTGTATCCGCTGTACGAGTTCGAGCCGGACGCGGAGACCGTGCTCGACACGCTGCTGCCGCTGTATGTTGCGAGCCGCATCCAGTACTGCCTGCTGCAGTCGGCGGCGTCGGAGCTCGCCAGCCGGCAGCGGGCCATGAAGTCGGCCACCGACAACGCGCAGCAGCTCATCGAGCGGCTGACCCGAGAAGCCAACCAAGCCCGGCAGGCGGAGATCACGCAGGAGATCAGCGAGATCGTCGGCGGCGCCTCGGCTCTGGCCGACGCAACGGCGGGCGCCGAGTGACTCGCGTCCGGCTGGACGGCGTCCCAACACGCATGATCATCACCACCCAGGTGTAGGAACGAAACGAGGAAGCGATGACGGCAACGATCGAAGAGAACACCACCGAGGAGACGTCCGGCGGTATCGGCCGGGTGGCCCGGGTGATCGGGCCGGTGGTCGATGTCGAGTTCCCGCCCGACGCGATGCCGGACATCTACAACGCGCTGCTGGTGGACACCACCGTCAACGGGGAGACCCGGACGATGACCATGGAGGTTGCCCTGCAGGTGGGCGACAACATGGTCCGGGCCATCGCGTTGAAGCCGACCGACGGTATGCAGCGGGGTGCGGAGGTTCGCGACACCGGGATCGCGATCTCCGTGCCGGTCGGTGACGTCACGAAGGGTCACGTCTGGAACGTGACCGGCGACGTGCTGGACGTCGACCCGTCCACTGTCGAGATCACCGAGCGGTGGCCCATCCATCGCGACCCGCCGACCTTCGACCAGCTCGAGCCGAAGACCGAGATGCTGCAGACCGGCATCAAGGTGCTCGACCTGCTGACGCCGTACGTGTTGGGCGGCAAGATCGGCTTGTTCGGCGGCGCGGGTGTCGGCAAGACCGTTCTGATCCAGGAGATGATCTACCGAATCGCGCACAACTTCGGTGGCACGTCGGTCTTCGCGGGCGTCGGGGAGCGGACCCGCGAGGGCAACGACCTGATCAACGAGATGGAGGAGGCCGGCGTCTTCAAGGACACCGCGCTCGTCTTCGGTCAGATGGACGAGCCGCCGGGTACTCGGCTCCGGGTGGCGCTGTCGGCACTCACGATGGCGGAGTACTTCCGCGACGTGCAGAACCAGGACGTGCTGTTGTTCATCGACAACATCTTCCGGTTCACCCAGGCCGGCTCGGAGGTCTCCACACTGCTCGGCCGGATGCCGTCGGCCGTGGGCTACCAGCCGAACCTGGCCGATGAGATGGGGCAGCTGCAGGAGCGGATCACCTCCACCCGCGGTCACTCGATCACCTCGATGCAGGCGATCTACGTGCCGGCCGACGACTACACCGACCCGGCGCCGGCGACGACGTTCGCCCATCTCGACGCCACCACCGAGCTGTCGCGTGACATCGCGTCACGCGGTCTGTACCCCGCGGTGGATCCGCTGAGCTCGACGTCGCGGATCCTCGATCCGCAATACATCGGGCGGGAGCACTACGACGTCGCGGTGCGGGTGAAGCAGATCCTGCAGCGCAACAAGGAGCTCCAGGACATCATCGCCATCCTCGGTATCGACGAGCTCTCCGAAGAAGACAAGATCATGGTGAACCGGGCCCGCCGGATCCAGCAGTTCTTGTCCCAGAACACCTACATGGCGACCAAGTTCACCAACATCCCGGGATCGACGGTGGAGCTGAGCGAGACCATCGAGTCGTTCAAGATGATCTGCAACGGCGATGTCGACCACATCGCCGAGCAGGCCTTCTTCAACGTCGGGGGCATGGAGGACGTGCACCGGCGCTGGGACGAGCTCCAGAAGGAAGGCTGACCCTCATGGCTGAGCCGATGGAGGTCCAGGTGGTCTCCGCGGAACGCGTGGTGTGGTCCGGGCAGGCGCACAACATCATCGCCCGGACGACCGACGGCGACATCGGCATCCTGCCCGGTCACGAGCCGGTGCTGGCGATCCTCGTGCCGAGCGGCGTCGAGATCTATTCGGTGGACAACCATCGGGAGATCGTCGCGGTCGACGGCGGTTTCATCTCGGTGGGACAGGGGCGGGTCTCCATCTTGTCCGAGTACGCCCGGATGGCACAGGACATCGACCTGCCACATGCCGAGAAGGAGCTGGCCGAGGCGCAGTCCCGGATGGATGACGGGGAGGGCGACGAGGACACGAGGACGCACTTCAGTCGGGCCCAGGCTCAGGTCCGGGCGGCGCAGAAGGTTCAATAGGCCGAGTGACGTCGGCAACACCAGCGGGCTGTGCCTGTCCCGAGCAGGCGGAACACTAGGTCATGCCCGCCTGGCTCGGGGTGCTCGAGGTTGTCATCGCGGCGGTGCTGCTGGTCGCGGCCGCCATCTTGCTGCTGGCGCTACGACGCCGGTGGCTGGCCAGGCAGGGTGGCGCCTTCGAGTGCAGCGCACGGTTGCGGACGACGAACCCGAGTGGTGGTTGGGCGCTGGGGGTCGCGCGGTACAACGGCGAGATGCTCGAGTGGTTCCGCTTTTTTTCCTACGCGATCCGACCGCGTCTGTCGTTGAGGCGATCCGAGGTGCGGGTCGCCGACAGTCGTGATCCGGATCCCGTCGAGGCGCTCGCGTTGTACGAGGGTCAGCGAGTCCTGACCCTGGTCGGCCGGGAAACCGCGCCGAGCGCGGCCGCCGTGACGGCGATCGGATCGGCCGATCTGCACGCACATTGGGAGCTGGCGATGGACCCTGACTCGATGACGGGCCTACTGGCCTGGCTCGAGTCCGCACCTCCTGGGGTGGCGTACTGATATTCCCGGCTCGCGCCCGCTGCGCGCTGTTCATTCCGGCTCGCGCCCGCTACGCGCCTTCCAGACTCTGCCTTGCTCCATCACTCGCAGCCGTAGTGTCTGCGGGCTGCCGCGGTTGGCGCGGCTGCTCGTTCAGTCGCAAAGCAGAGCCCGGCGCTCCGCTACCCGACGCTCGCCGGGTGCTCGCCCCGGCGCTCCGCTACCCGACGCTCGCCGGGATGTCCGGCTCGCGCCCCGCTACAGGCCACTTCAGGCACTTTGCGCTGCTTGGGGCCACTTCGCGCATCGGCGAAGGCGCGCGAAGTAGCCCTGGGTCGCGCGAAGTCGGGGAGGGCGGCGGGGTGAGATGCTGGGCGGGTGAGCGGGCCGCTGCGGGGAGTGAATCTCGGCGGCTGGCTGGTGCTCGAGAAGTGGATGACGCCGTCGCTGTTCGCCGGTACGGATGCCGTCGACGAGTACACGTTCATGTCGAGCGCGAACGCGGCGGCCCGGCTGCGACGGCACCGCGAGACCTTCATCACCGAGGCGGACCTGGCCTGGATCGCCGAGCAGGGCATGGACATGGTCCGGTTGCCTGTAGGGCACTGGGTGCTCGGTGGGGACGAGCCGTATCTCGGCGCGGTCGATCTGCTGGACGCCGCCATGGAGTGGGCGGCGACGTACAAGCTGGCGGTGCTGCTGGACCTGCACGCGGCGTCGGGTTCACAGAACGGACAGGACCACAGCGGTCGGGTCGGCCCGCGGCGCTGGTACCGCGAGCGTTCCCATCGCGAGCACACCCACGGCGCGCTCGCCGCGCTGGCGACTCGATATGCCAGGCATCCGGCGCTGTGGGGACTCGAACTCGTCAACGAGCCCATGGACTGGCGGATCTGGCGGCTTCGCCATTTCCATACCGATGCCTATCGCCGCCTCACTGCCCGGCTCGCGCCGGGCACTCGGGTGGTGTTCTCCGACGGGTTCGTGCCGTGGATCCAGCGGGGGAGCCTGCGCGGCTCGACCGAGCTCCCGACCGTGATCGACAGTCACTTCTACCAGGCGTTCTATCCGTGGGACGTGTTTCGGACGATCGACTCCCACATCGCCAAGGCCCGGCGGCGCGGCCGACTGGTCAGCTGGCTAAGCCGGTGGCAGCCGGTGGTGATCGGTGAGTGGAGTGGCGGCCTACCGGCGCGCGCATATCGCGGTCGCTCGACCGACGAGCGGCCAGCGCTGACGAAGGCGTACCTCGATGCCCAGATCGAGGGATTCTCGGCGGCCGTGGCCTGGTGCTTCTGGAGCTACAAGACCGAGACCGCCGACGACTGGAACTTCCGCCACCTCGTGGAGCACAAGATCCTCACCCTGTGAAGCCGACTGGTCCGCAGTTCCGCCCGGCGATCGATCTCTCGCGGCACGGTCGCGATCTCCGCGAAAGTGGGCGCAGACTGCACGTTCGGTGGCCGAAAGCTGCAGTTCGCGCCCCAGTTTCCCGGGGATAGGCAATGCCCCGTTGCCCGCTGGCGCTCCTACTTCGGTGGCGCTCCTATTCCTGTGGCGCTCCTACTTCTGGGAGAAGGCGGCGTCGAACGCGGCGGTCGGCGGTGTGATGGCGTTCAGCGTGCGGATGAACTCCAATGCCTCGGGTGCGCCGGCCAGGCGATCCATCCCGGCGTCCTCCCACTCGATCGAGATCGGGCCCTTGTATCCGATGTGATTGAGCATCCGGAAGACGTCCTCCCATCGGGTGTCACCGTGGCCGGTGGAGATGAAGTCCCAGCCGCGACGGGGATCGGCCCACGGTAGGTGCGAGGACAGGATGCCGTTGCGACCGTTGTGCATCCGCAGCTTGGTGTCCTTGCAGTCCACGTGGTAGATCCGGTCGGAGAAGTCCCAGAGGAAGCTCACGTAGTCCAGGCCCTGCCAGACCATGTGCGACGGGTCGTAGTTCAGCCCGAAGCCCGGCCGGCGGCCGATCGCCTCCAGCGTGGCGACGGTCGACCAGTAGTCGTACGCGATCTCACTCGGGTGCACCTCGTGCGCGAACCGGACGCCGACCTCGTCGAAGACGTCGATGATCGGGTTCCAGCGGTCCGCGAAGTCGGCGTACCCGGCCTGGATGACGTCGTCGCCGACCGGCGGGAACAAGGCCAGGTAGTGCCAGACCGAAGAGCCGGTGAAGCCCACCACCGTGTCCACGCCGAGGGCCGCCGCGGCGTGTGCGGTGGTCTTCATCTCCTCGGCGGCCCGTCGACGTACGCCCTCGGGATCGCCGTCGCCCCAGACCCGCGGGTTGAGCATGTCCCGGTGGCGATGGTCGATGATGGCATCACAGACCGCCTGGCCGTTCAGGTGGGTGGAGATGGCCCAGCAGCGCAGGCCGTACCGTTCCAGTGTGTCCTTCCTGCCCCGGACGTACGCGTCGTCCTCGGCCGCCTTGACCACGTCGAAGTGGTCGCCCCAGCAGGCGATCTCGAGCCCGTCGTATCCCCACTCCGACGCCAGCCGGCACACCTCCTCGAACTCCAGGTCCGCCCACTGGCCGGTGAACAGGGTGACCGGCCGGCCCTGTTGGACGTTCGCCGTGCCGGTCGCTTCCGGGTACGTCATCAGTTGGGCTCCTGTTCTGGCCGAGTCTCATTCGAGTCACCCTGACCGGTATCGGACTCGGGCTTCGTGCGCTCGCCGCCCGGGATCCACAAGACGTCGCCGGCTGATCCGTTCACCACCCGGGTGAGGATGAACAGCAGGTCGGACAGCCGATTCAGATAGGTCAGGGCGAGCGGATTGACGCCGCCCGGGGAGTCGCTGTCCCCAGATTCTTCGGTGCCGTAGTGCGCCACAGCCGCCCAGCCGGCGCGCTCGGCCCGGCGGACCACCGTTCGGGCGACGTGCAGCTGAGCGGCGGCCAGCGTACCGCCGGGGAGGATGAACGAGCGCAGATTCGGTAGCGGATCGCCGAAGGAGTCGCAGTCGGCCTCGATACGGTTCACGTAGTCGGCGGTGATCCGCAGCGGCGGGTACTTCGGGTCCGCGGCGAGTGGTGTGCTCAGGTCGGCGCCCGCATCGAAGAGCTCGTTCTGGATCCTGCCCAGGGTGGCCGCCACATCGCCGGACAGCGCGCCGGTCGCCAGCGCGACTCCGATGATCGAGTTGGCCTCGTCGACATCGCCGTACGCCTCGACGCGGGGGTCGGTCTTGTCGGTGAGACTCATGTCGGCCAGTCTCGTCTGACCGCCGTCGCCCGTCCGGGTGTAGATGCGGGTCAGGTTGACCATGAGCTACCGCCACGTCCGCAGCCACATCGCATGGTGAAAACCCTATCCGGGCGGCGTTTCGCTGCGGTGGGGTCCCCAGGCGCTGTGGCAGGGTGGCCCGATGAGGCGTGTACGACCCGGCCGGGCAGCGAGCGGCATGGTGCTGTTGGCGGTGCTGGCAGGGGTGGCGGCCCTCACCGCAGCGTGTGGCACGACGCCCACCACGGATCCGTTGACGTCGGCCCAGCCAACGGCATCGAGCAGTCCCAGCCCCAGTGCGACCGGACCGAACGACTGCGAGTTCGTGGCCACCGGGGATCCGGCTCGTCCCGTCGACCCGCCCGCTGAGACGAATGTGGCGAAGACCGGCAAGGTCGCCTATGTGATGAAGACCAACGAGGGCGACGTCACCCTCACCATGGATCGCAGCAAGACGCCGTGCACCATCCAGTCGTTCACATCCTTGTCGGATCAGGGCTTCTACGACAAGACCACCTGCCCGCGGATGGCGAACAAGGGTCTGTTCATCCTCCAGTGCGGCGATCCGACCGGAACTACGAGCGGTGGTCCGGGCTACACGTTCGCCGACGAGCTGACCGGCAAGGAGCAGTACAAGGCCGGGGTCGTCGCGATGGCGAACTCCGGCCAGAACACGAACGGGTCGCAGTTCTTCATCGTGTTCGCCGACTCGGAGCTGCAGCCCGCGTACACCGTCTTCGCCACGATCGACCCCGCCTCGCTCGCCGTGGTGAAGAAGATCGTGGCGGACGGAGACGACGGCAGCAACCCGTACGGCGGTGGGAAGCCCAAGAACCCCGCGCAGATCGTCTCGATCAAGAAGAAGGCGTGACGACGAGGGCCGCGCGTGCGGAAGGCCGGCCGCTGCGCAGCATTGCCGGTGCGAGCAGCAGAGCCAGGAGGACGGGGAACTCGAGGTAGGCGTGGTAGGAGGCCAGCGCCGCGTAGATGGCTTTGCCTTGGAAGTAGTCGGTCAAGAACACCGCCGCCAGCACTGCGCCGCCGCCGATGCCGAGCGCCCAAGCCCGTCGACCCCGGAGCCAGGGCACGCGCGACTCGAACGCCGCCGTCGCATCCGGAGCGAACCTCGGCAAGAACCCGACCCAGACCACGTAGTGCATCGTCTGCATGAACGCGAACATCACGAGGAACCGCAGCCCCATCTGCTCCAGCAGTGCCGGCGGAGTCGCGGAGGAGATCACCGCCGAGCCGGTCCCGACGAAGCGATGGACGATGCCCGGTCCGTCGGCGACGAGTCCATCGAAGACGCCCGCGAGAATCATCAGCGGCAGCACGATGATCCAGAGCACCTGGGTGAGCCGGAACATCGTGCGCGCGCCGCTGCTCGGGATGCGGCGCGCCCAGTCCCACAAGAAGGCCAGCGGTACGAGATTGTGCAGGTGAGTCAGCACGACGAAGTAGTACGCCGGGAACGCGATCGAGACGGCCGCCCCGATCGAGAGCAGAAGGAGGATTCCGGCGGTCAGGAGCACGCCCGTGACCGAGCGGTCGCCCGGCAACGCAGTCATCCCGAACACCGTGCCGGCGGCCAGGACGACGAAGCCCAGCGTGATCTCGGCATAGCGCGCGCCGCTCGGCCAGTACGCCGTCAGGAGCCGGCACACCACGATGCCCGTGATCAGGACGAGCAGTAGTCCGAGGAGCCGACCGGAGAGTACCGGCGCGAACCGGCCGGCGACATAGCGGATCTCCAGCACGTTGTGCAGCACTCCGAAGGCGATCAGACCGAGCACGGTGGTGGCGAGCGGGGCTCGCGTCGCCAGGACCAGGGCCAGCACCGCGACACCCAGCATGCCCGAGGTCACCAGAGGAATCGCTCCTCGAGGTGGCACGCTGAGTGCCGTGCAGGCGTCGGGCGTGGACTGAACGAGGGCGAACTCGGCTGTGGACTGGACGGGCGTGTTGAGCTGGTGGGACGGCTGGATCCCTGCGTTCGTGCTGACCTGTGTCATCGAGGTCCCGGTCTACCTCGTGATGTTCGAACTGTTCGAGTTGTTCGGTCGGGCGCGCAGCAAGTGGGGGTCCGACCGTCCGATCCTGGTGCTCGGATGGCGACGAGCTGTCCTCCTCGCGCTGGCAGTGAATGCCGTCACGCACCCGGTGTTCTGGGCTTCCGCACTGCAGATGGACTCGACTGCCGGGCTGGTGCTGGGCGAGCTGGTGGTCACGGTGGCCGAGGGACTGATGATCTGGGCGGTGGTCCGCCGCCGGCCGCTCGCCTGTCTGGCCTGCGCGCTGGTCGCCAACGCCGCGTCGGCGATTCTCGGCACGGCGATCTCGGCGTACGTCATTTCTTGGGCTTCCTAGGCTTCGACGACGTCCACTTCGCCAAGATGATCAGCAGGCCCAGCCCGACGAAGGCGAGCACGATCGATCCGGCGAAGCCGTTCCTGCCCTGTGGCGCCGTGTCGAGCGGCAGCAGGCCGAGGACGGTGGCCAGCGTGAGCCGGAGGGCATGCAGCCCCGTCATCGCCGCCCCCGTACCCTCCGGAGCACGACGATCACGATGGCGGCGGCGATGATCGCCAGGATGACGACGATGATCACCGGTCCGGCCTGCTCGGCGGGACTGGGGGCGATGTCGAGCGGGGTCGGCATGTCTCTATCTTCGTCGCACCCCCGGCCCGCTGGATGCACCGCCTCTGAATGTCGCTTCCTCGGCGGACGCGGTCCGCTCTCGACGGGACCAGTCGGCGTCCTCAGAGGCTCGCGAAGCGACGGAGCGTCGCGAGGAAGACCTCGGGACGATCGGCGTGCACCCAGTGGCTCGCGCCCTTGATCGTGACGAGCTGGGTCCGCGGGAACAGCGAACGCATCGCCGGTGCGAACTCCGTGCGGACGTAGTCCGAGTTCTCCCCGGCCACCCAGATCACCGGACCTTGGTACGGATCGACCGCCTGCTGACCGGCGTCGGACGCCAGCGGCCAGCCGCCGAGCTCGGGTAGGTGGTCGCCGAGCAGCCGGAGGTTCATCTGCCACTGCCAGCGCGGACCGTCGGCGCCACCTTCGAGATTGCGGCGGAGGTTCTGCAGCAAGAAGCTGCGGATGGTCGCACTCTGGACGTACGGCTCCAGCTCGCGGTCGGCGGTGGCGCGGTCGGGCAGGTGGTCGAGGTCGAGCGTACGCATGCCCTCCACGTAGCGCCCGAAGTCGCGCAGGCCCGGGTACGCAACCGGAGAGACGTCGACGACGCAGAGCCGTTCGACCAGCTCGGGGTGCTCCAGGGCCAGCATCATCGCGACCTTGCCGCCCATCGAGTGGCCGACGACGACGTACGGTTCGCCGGAACCCTCGCGTCGCAGCAGATCGGCGACGGTGGCGGCCATGCCGGCGTAGCTGAAGGTCTCGGTCCAGGCGGATCGGCCGTGGTCGGGCAGGTCGACCAGCAGCAGACGTGCGCGATCCGCGAGCGCCTTGGCGATCGTCGTCCAGTTCTTGCCCTGGCCGAAGAGCCCATGCAGGAAGGCGATCCGCGGACCCGACTCGCCCAGCTCGGTGGCGAAGACCGGGCCGTCGATGGTCCGGCTCACCACAACATCCCCGGGCCTCCATCGGGCGACTCGACCCCGCAGATCGCCAGGACCGAACGACGACTCACGGGCGGCGCTGCCAGCAGCTGGTGTGCCAGTGCCGGCGGTAGGCGACCGCACTGTCGCTGCCGAGCGGTGGTTCGGTGGGCCAGGCGACCACGTGCGGCGTGCCCGGGGCGATGACCTGGCTGCAGGAAGGGCAGCGGTACGACTTCTGGCTCGCCTGCCCGGTCACGTTGCGGACCACCCAGGCACCGTCCTGCTTGGTCGCGGAGGTCCCGAGCGTGGGATCCAGTGGCCGATGCGGACGCAGGTGCTTGCTCGGACGCTTCGCCATCAGAGCACCTCCCGCAGCGCGACCAGAGCCGTGGTCGGGTCATCGGCGGACGCCAGTCGCTCCAGCAGTAGGGCGGGGCGGTCACCGGGCTGGGCCGTCTCGGCGAAGATCTGCTGCTGGGCCGCCAGCACCTGCCGCGGGCCCAGCTCGGACAACACGTCGAACGGCTTCGGCATCCGGCAGCCCAGGCTCATCCCGGTGTCGATCTGGTCGGGAGTCGCGTACCAGGAGCCGACCATCCGCAGGACCGCGTTCAGGTACGGCGCGAGCAGGGTGAGGGGAAGCTCGGAGGCGCGGCTCGCTCGAGGCCGCGGCCCGGGGGCCGGCGCGTCGGTGGCGCCGTCGGGACCGTAGCTGTAGAAACCGTGGCCGGCCTTGCGGCCCGTCCAGCCTGCCTCGACCAGCTGGGTCAGCAGCGGTGCCGGCGCAACGAGCGGGTCCTTGGTCTCGTCGTACATCCGCTGGAGCACCGCAATGGTGACGTCCAGCCCGACCAGGTCGAGCAGGGTGAACGGGCCCATCGGATTGCCCGCCTCCACCATGGCGGAATCGATCTCCTCCCGCGTCGCAAAGCCGCCGTCGAGCAGCAGCGCGGCGCGGTTGAGGTAACCCACCAGCAGCGTATTGACGATGAACCCTGCCCGGTCGGTGCAGGTGATCGTCGTCTTGCCTAGATCATCCAGAATGGCTCCTGCTCGTTCCGCGGTCTCCGGTGCGGTCAGCACGGTGGTGATCAGCTCGACCAGCGGCTGGACCGGGGCGGGGTTGAAGAAGTGCACCCCCACGACCCGCTCCGGATGCTCTGTGGCCGCGGCGATCGACGTGATCGACAGCGAGGACGTGTTGGTCGCCAGCAGGGCTTCGGGGCGTGCGCGACGGTCCAGATCTGTGAAGAGGGCGGTTTTGGTGTCGAGGTGCTCGATCACGGCCTCGACGACGACGTCGGCCTCGGCGACCGCATCCAGGTCGGTGCCCCAGCTGATCCGGGCGACCAGCGCATCACGGTCGTCCGCGCCGAGCTTGCCGGTGCTCACCGCGCGGTCGGTCGACGTGGTGAGGATGGATCGTCCACGATCGACTGCCTCGTCGGTCACTTCGATGCCGCTGACCTGCCAGCCGCTGCGCGCGAAGACCTCCGCGATGCCTGCGCCCATCGTGCCGAGTCCGATCACCGCTGCTCGTCTCGTGTCGTTCACGCGCCGAGTCTTCCATGTCCTCCGAAGCGGATCGGGAATCAGTGGTCACGGCCGGGCGGTTGGTCGTTGCGCGGAACCACTAAGTTGGGCTCCCGTGCGACTGGTGATTGCGGAGTGCCAGGTGGACTACGCGGGGCGACTGACCGCCCACCTGCCGATGGCGAAGCGACTCATCCTGGTCAAGGCGGATGGCTCGGTCTCGATCCACGCCGACGACCGGGCGTACAAGCCGCTGAACTGGATGAGCCCGCCCTGTACGGTCTCCGAGCGGCCGGCCGACGACGACGAAACCGAAGCAGGGCTATCCGCGATCTGGGAGGTCCGCGGGCGCGACGGGGACACCCTGCAGATCTCGCTGGCTGCGATCCACCACGACTCCAGCCACGACCTCGGGATCGACCCGGGGCTGGTGAAGGATGGCGTCGAAGCGCACCTGCAGGCGCTGCTCGCCGAGCATCCCGAGACGCTGGGCGACGGCTGGTCGCTCGTCCGCAGAGAGTATCCGACAGCGATCGGGCCGGTGGACCTGCTGTGCCGTGATGCCGGGGGGACGTACGCGGCGGTCGAGGTGAAGCGGCGCGGCGAGATCGACGGCGTGGAGCAGCTGACCCGCTATCTCGAGCTGCTCCGCCGGGATCCGCTGCTGGGTGAGGTACACGGAATCTTCGCCGCTCAGCAGATCAAGCCCCAGGCCAGGGTGCTGGCCCTCGACCGGGGCATTGCCTGCGTGACCGTTGACTACGATGCACTGCGCGGCATGGATCGGGCCGAGGACCGACTGTTCTGATCAGACGTTTTCGATCGGCGTGCTCCGATCGGCGCGCTCCGATCAGACTGTGTTCTGGCCAGACTGTGTGGCCAGACTGTGTAGTCAGACTGAGTGGCCAGACTGTGTAGTCAGACTGTGTTGTGGTCGGCCGGGCTCTGATCGACCTGCGTCGCGATGTCGCTCCTGTTCCGGTCCGGATCACCGGACGTCCGACGGCGCAGCGCCAGCACGATCACCCCGATCACGACCAGGGCGATCACGCACTGCTCGGCGATTCCGGCCGGTCCGGCGGATACCGCGGCGTGCATGCCTACCCAGCCATAGGTCAGGGCGGCACCGGCGGCCAGCCCGGTGACGTCGAGCCGGAACAGTGCCGAAGCGGCGATCGCGGCGGCCAGCAGGACCAGCAGCACCGCGACGGTGAGCCAGGCCGGCGCCACCGATGGCAGGGCGTACCTCAGGAGCTGGTAGACGCTGCTCAGCACGAGACCCACGATCAGGGCGGGCAGCCAGGGACGTGTGCCGCGCACCGGCCCGGGCCGCTGCAGCAGACCGGCGACGATGGCGATCGCGGCAAGCAGGGCGGAACCGACCAGCTGCACCGGGTGCGCCATGAAGTGCGTGCTGCTCATCAGGTAGCTGATCGCAAACGTCGCCGCACCGCCGAGGACCATCACGCCGGCGACGACACCGAGGCCGATTCGACCCAGCCAGGGAATCGGATGATCCACGAGGTCGGGATGGGCGGCCAGGAAGCGCTCGGCGCCGCGGCCGAGCGACGGGTGCGGCACGATCGCCTCGACCAGCGCGATCGGCGTCGCGATGCTCCAGACGACGTGGATGGAGAGTACGAAGACCGCCCACGGCAGCCCGGTGCCCAGCCAGCCGACATAGCCGTACGAGAGCAGGTCCAGACCGAGGTAGTGCGGGTTGAACAGGGACTGGGTCAGCAGGCCCTCCTCGACCAGCGCGAAACCGAGGCCCAGCAACAGGATCGTCGGCCAGCCCCGCCCGGTCCGCCGGGCGATCTCGCGAATTCCGACGGCGGCCATGCCGTACCAGAGGACGAACAGGACGAACTCGCCGATCTGCTGACCGGCGTCGATGGTGCCCGAGAGGTACTGGTCGCCCAGCACGAACTCGGCCATCAGCGGTGCGAATGCGGCCAGCGCGGCCACCGGGAGGAGCCGCGGCGTGCCGGTGGTGAGGGATGCGGTGCTCATAGCCCTACGATCTCGCCGCCAGCCGACGTACGAGTAGCGCCGCCGTCACCTCTCGGGCATGACAGTTGTCAGCGGCCGGTTCACCGAGCTGACCACACATGGTCGGGTGGGGACTTCCTTCCGCTGAATGGGCGCCGACGTGTGCCCGTGAGCCGGTCGAATGGGCTTCCCCGGAGGCACCGTGACTTCGCGCGGGTTCCGCTTCTTCGCGCGGGTTGCACCTACTTCGCGCGTGGTGGACGGCGCGCGAAGTAGCACGTACTCGCGCGGAGTGGGAAGGGGAGCGGTGACGGCGCGCGGAGTAGCACGTAGTCGCGCGAAGTTGAGTGGGAGGGGGCTTCGCTCGCGTCAGGAAGCGGCGGCCTGGTTCACCAGGTCGTCGTCGAGCATCAGCTCCACGGCCGGAGCTGACGTCGTCTGCTGCATCGCCAGAGCGCTCAACGAGTTGAGCTGCTCCTTGATAGCCACCCGTTGGCGGTTGATCCGTTCCTGCTCGACGCGCAGCTCGTCGGCGTCGACCTGAAGCTGACGCCGACGCCAGAAGAACTCCTGACGGGCCCGCTCGTCCACCACTGCCGCCTCGTGCCGGGCGCCCGCGAGGATCTTCTCTGACTCGGCCCGAGCCCGCTGGGCCAGCCGCTCCGCCTCACCCTGAGCCCGCAGCCGGATCTGCCCGGCTTCGCGGCGTGCCTCAGCCAGCAGCTCGTCGGCCTCACGACGTGCCTCCGCCACGATGTCGTCCGCGACGAGGTCGGGACGAGAGCGGCGGACCGCGGCGATGTCGGTCAGAGCGGCGTCCAGCTCGACTTCGCGAGCTGACAGCGCGGCCTCGGCATCGGCGGCACGGGCCTCGGCGGCCCCGAGGCGGTTGCCGACCTGATGGAGGTAGCGGTCGACCGACTCGGGCTCGTACCCCGAACGTACGCGACGAAAGGCAGGTGCAGGCATGGTCATGAACGCCGCCGTCCGGTGTCAGCGACCCGAGCGCGCGGAGCCCGCGGCTGCCGGTTCGCTCGATGTGTCCAGCTCGGCGTCGACATCGGCGTCGGACTTCCCGGTGTCATCGACCCTGGTGAGGGTGGGCCGGGTGTCGTCGGCCGACTGCTTCGGCATCACTACGGTCCGATCGGCCGGCGCGTCGGCATCCGCGTCGTCGTGCTCGAGATCCTCCATGTCGGGGAAGGACTCCGCGGTCTGTTCGGCCATGGCCGACAGGCTGGCGAGCTGGGTGAGCACGGCCTGCTTGCGGCGACCGAGGCGCTCGGTCTCCCGCTTGAGCTGCTCCTTGCGCCAGGTGAACTCCTGCTGGGTCCGCTCCGCGATCTCAGCGGCCTCGGCCTTCGCGGCGCTCAACCGCTCCTCCGCCTCCTTGATCGCGGCGAGCTTGACCTGCTGCGCCTCGGCGAGTGCCTCGGTCCGGATCCTGGAGGCCTCCGCGATGTCGGCTTCGAGCCGTGCGGAGGAGTCGGTGTTGTGCTGCTCCGCATCGGCCAGCATCGCCTCGATCGTGGCCTTGTGCCCGTCGTGCAGCTGCTGCAGGGTGCCCACGGCCGCTTCCTGCTCACCGGCGATCTCGGCCCGGACCCGCGCCGACTCGGCCTCGGTGTGCCGGCGCAGGTTCTCGCTCTCGATGTACGCGCTCTGCCGGACCGTCTGTGCCTCGTGGTCGGCGGCCTCCTTGAGCGCCTCGGCCTGCCGGCGGGCGGAGGCCACGATCGCGGCCGACTCGGCGGCGGTGCGCTCGTTGGCGTTGCGGGTGTCCTCCTCGAGCTGACGGCGCAGCCGCTCGATCTCGGCGATCCCGCTGTTCTTCAGCTCGCCGGACTCCCGCTGGGCGTTCGCCCGCAGCTGATCGGCCTCGCGCTGGGCGGCTTCCTTGGCCTGCTCGGCCTGGGCGGTCGCGGAATCGACGATCTCCTGGGCCTTCTCTTCGGCCAGCGACAGGATCTCGCCCGTCCGCCCGCCGACCTTGGCGACGGCGTCGTCGGGGACAGCCTGGTCCCGCAGCCTGCCGACCTCCTCCTGGAGGGCGCGGACCTGCTGCTCGAGACCGCCGACCTGGCGGCGACGCTGGACGGCGTCGGCTTCCAGCTGACGGACGTAGTCGTCCACTGCCGTCCGGTCATATCCACGAAGTGCGGTGGGGAAGTTGCCGGCTGCGCTCGCGGCATCCTCGAAGAGTCCCAGACCGTCGTTTCCTGCTTGTGCCACGCCTTGTCCTCTCAGATCCTGCTCGACACCCGAGGGTGGGGGTCCCGACTCCTCAGCCGGTGCCCTCGGGCTTCGCGGGCGCCTCGACGAGTTCGATGAGCACTCCGCCGGTGTCCTTGGGGTGCACGAAGTTGATCATGGAATCGTTGGTACCGCGCTTGGCTGAATCATAAAGCAGCCGAAGCCCCTTTCTGCGCAGGACGCTCGCGGCTCGCTGGACATCGTCGACGCGATAGGCCAGCTGCTGCATGCCGGGCCCGGACCGCTCGATGAAGCGGGCGATCGCGGACTCCGGAGTAAGTGGTGCGAGGAGCTGGAGCTGAGTGGCGCCGTCGGGCGCATCGACGGTGGCGAGCATCGCCTCGGCAACACCCTGCTCCGCATTGACCTCCCGGTGGCGCTCCACCAGACCGAACGTCGCGCTGTAGAAGGCGACCGCCGCGTCGAGGTCGGGGACGGCGATCCCGACGTGGTCGATCGCCGTGACCAGGGGTGCGAGTGAATCCAACGGCGTGCTCGTCGGATCCGCCGGTGGGCTCGTCGCGACACCCGGTGTGCTCGTCGGGTCGGGAGGACCCTGGGGATCAGGCGCCATCCGGCAAGAGTGCCAGACTGGGTGGCGACACGGTGGTCAGCGAAGGAGGCGGCGCGTTCATGGGATCGGTCATCGTCGGCGGGGCACGAACCCCGATCGGGAAGCTGCTCGGGGCGTACGCCGATCTGTCCGCCACCGACCTGGGCGGTTTCGCCATCGCCGGCGCCCTCGCGCGGGCCGGCCTGGACGCTCAGCATGTGGACAGCGTGGTGATGGGCCAGGTGCTGCAGGCGGGCTGCGGCCAGATCCCGGCCCGCCAGGCCGCGGTGAAGGGCGGCATCTCGATGTCGGTCGACGCCCTGACGGTCAACAAGGTGTGCCTGTCGGGCCTGAACGCGATCGCGCTGGCCGACCTGATGGTCCGCGCCGGCGAGGCCGACATCGTGGTCGCCGGCGGGATGGAGTCGATGACCAACGCTCCGCACCTGCTGCCGAAGTCGCGCCGCGGTTTCACGTACGGCGATGTGACGATGCTCGACCACATGGCGTACGACGGCCTGTGGGACGTCTTCACCGATCAGGCCATGGGTTCGCTCACCGACGAATTCAACGCCGGGGCGAACCAGGTCAGCCGGGCCGACCAGGACGCCTTCGCCGCGCGGTCCCATCAGCGGGCCGAGGCGGCCACCACGTCCGGGGCCTTCGCCCGCGAGATCGTCGAGGTGTCGGTGCCCGTCCGCAAGGGGGATCCGCTGGTGGTCACCACCGACGAGGGCATTCGCTCCGGAGTCACCGCAGAGTCGCTCGCCGGACTACGACCGGCCTTCGGCCGCGACGGCAGCATCACGGCTGCGTCGTCCTCGCCGATCTCCGACGGCGCGGCGGCGGTTGTCGTGGCCAGCCGGGAGGCGGCCGAGCGGCTCGGTCTGACGGTGTGGGCCGAGATCGGCGCGTACGGCAGCGTCGCCGGGCCGGACTCGTCGCTGCAGCTGCAGCCGGCCAACGCGATCGAGAAGGCACTCAAGAAGCAACAGCTCTCGGTGGCCGACCTGGACCTGATCGAGATCAACGAGGCGTTCGCGGCGGTGGGCGTTGCGAGCGCCCGTGCTCTCGGCCTGACCGACAGCCAGATCGAGGAGCGGATCAACGTCGACGGGGGAGCGATCGCGCTCGGGCACCCGATCGGCGCGTCCGGCGCCCGGCTCGTCTGGCACCTGGCCGCGGCGCTGCACCACCGTGGCGGCGGGACGGCTGTCGCCTCCCTGTGCGGTGGCGGCGGGCAGGGCGACGCGTTGATCCTCACCGCGGGCTGACGTACGTGCCACTGCCGAGCGACGTCGCCGGTCTGGTCGAGGGCGCTCGTGCAGGCCGGCCGCGGGCCGTTGCGCGCCTCGTGACGCTGATCGAGAGCTCCTCGCCGAGCCTGCGCGACGTGCTGCGGGCGTTGGCTCCCGACACCGGCCGGGCGTGCGTCATCGGGCTCACGGGATCTCCGGGGGTCGGCAAGTCGACGACCACGACAGCGCTCGTCGCCGGCCTGCGCGACCGCGGTCAGCGGGTCGGCGTGCTGGCCGTCGATCCGAGCTCGCCGTTCTCCGGCGGTGCACTGCTCGGCGACCGGGTCAGGATGCAACAGCACGCGCTCGACCCGGAGGTCTTCATCCGGTCGATGGCGACCCGGGGACATCTGGGCGGGCTGGCGGCCGCCGCCCCGCAGGCGCTGCGGGTGTTCGACGCCGCGGGTTGCGACACCGTCGTGGTGGAGACGGTCGGGGTCGGCCAGTCCGAGGTGGAGATCGCGGGTCTGGCCGATGTCACTGTCGTCCTGGTCGCACCGGGGATGGGCGACGGCATCCAGGCCGCGAAGGCCGGCATTCTCGAGGTCGGCGACCTGTTCGTGGTCAACAAGGCCGATCGCGACGGCGCCCAGGCGGTGGTCCGCGACCTGCGCACGATGGTGGCGATGGCGGCCCGCGAACCGGAGGACTGGAAGCCGCCGGTGCTCACTACGGTGGCCTCGACCGGGACCGGCATCGACGAGCTGCTCGCCGGGATCGAGCGGTTCGTCGGTCACGCCCGCGGCGACGGCAGCTGGGAGGTCAGGCGGACCCGCCGGGCGAGTCGGGAGATCGAGGCGCTGGCGCTGGGAGAGTTACGCAGCCGCTTTCAGGTGTCCGGCCACGCGGGACTTCCGGCGCTGGCTGAGGCGGTCCGGGAGGGCCGGCTCGATCCGTACGGCGCCGCCGACGAGCTCGTCGCCCAGATCACTGGGGCTGACAGCGAAGACGGCGGGCTGCGGCGTGGCGGAACGGGACTCGTGGGGTCTGTGGGATAGAAAAAGACTGCGGGTTGCTGTGTCCCGGTCAGTCGGGCACGATCGAACAGGCAGCCGATCGAACGAGCAGCACGCACCAGTTCGTCGTCGAGGGTCGTAGGAGGGTGAGCATGAAGTGGGTCAAGAAGCTCCTGTTCGCCCTGGTCGTGCTGTTCGCCGGCTTCTACCTGATCACCCGACCGGAGGATGCGGCCGACGCCGTCCGTGGCGTTTTCGTCTGGGTCGCCGGAGCGGTGACCGCTGTCTTCACGTTCTTCACGTCCCTGGCGACGTAAGAGACGCAGGCTCCATGCTCGGGCTGGACCGCTGGCTCGACCCGCACGTCGACCAGTATCTGCTGGTCGACGACGACGAGCACATCGTCGATGAGGTGCTGAAGCACCCGATGGCCATCTTCTGGCCCGGCCTCCGCTTCCTGCTCGCGCTGATCCTGCTGATCTCGGCAACGTACGCGGGTGCGCCGTTCGGCTGGCTGCTTGCCCTGGTCGGTTTCGGCATCGCGGTGCAGGCGGTCTGGAAGATCTGCGACGAGCAGATGGACCGCTTCGTGATCACCAATATGCGCGCGTTCCGGGTGCACGGCTTGTTCTCCAAGCACCGGGCGACGACGCCGATGACGAGGATCCTCGACATCACGGTCAACCAGTCGCTGGTCGGCCGGATCTTCAACTACGGGGACTTCATCTTCGAGTCCGCAGCACAAGATCAGGGACTCCGGGAGATCCACTACGTTGGGCGGCCGGATGAGCGGGACCGTACCATCCAGACTGTGATCCAACGTGCTGGTCTGCGGGCGAGCTCGCCGCGCTGGGTGGAAGACACCGACTCATGACGGCCGACAGTGCGGTCGACCCGGTGAGCAGCAGTCGGCCCAGCGAACGAGTCAGCAGTCGGCCCAGCGAACGAGTCAGCGAACGCCACCGGCTGCCGTTCGACCCGATCGAGCGGGCCGCCCAGCAGTGGTCGCAGCGTTGGGACGAGATGCCGCGGATGCGGGCTGTGACGTCCCTTATGCGGGTTCACCAGCTCGTGCTGACCGAGCTCGACGAGCTGCTCCGTCCGCTCGGCCTGACGTTCGCGCGGTACGAGGTGCTCGTCCTGCTGTCCTTCTCCCGCCGCGGCGCCCTGCCGCTGGGGAAGATCGGTGAGCGACTCCAGGTGCACGCGACCTCGGTCACGCCGCTGGTCAAGCGGCTGGAGAATGCCGGCCTGATCACCCGCACCCCGCATCCCGAGGACGGTCGTGCCGTGCTGGCCTCGATCACCCCGAAGGGCCGCGAGGTCACCGAGCGGGCCACGGAGCTCATCGTCAATGCGCGGTTCGCGCTAGGCGCCCTCGACGAGGGCGACTGCGACCGGTTGACAGATCTGCTGACCGGCCCGCGTACCGCTGCGGGCGACTTCTGATGGCGGGCGACTTCTGATGGCGGGCGCCGCCGCTCCGAGCGTGCTCGCGGTGGCCGACTCGGACTCGTACCTGAAATGGAGTGCCGCAACCCTGGCCGCCATGCCGGCGGGCTGGACGCGGCGCCAAGTGGTGGTCCGCAGTCCGATCACACCGTCCGCCGCTCAGATGCGGGCCGCGACGGGTGGCGACGTCGAGGTGCTCGGTCTCGCCCGGCTGCTCGGTCTGATCGAGCGGCAGCGGCCCGACGTCCTGCTACTGGCAGCCACCGGTCCGACCGTCCGGACGATCGCCGGACAGCGCCGGCTCCGGACGGCTCGGCATCGACCGGTGCTGGTCACGGGTCTGCCGGGGATCAGCGTGCCGGCCACTGCCCGCGCGGTGGAGTTCCGCGGTGGTTGCGATCTGCTGATCGTGCACAGTCGTCGTGAGCGGCGAGCGTTCGCCGAGCTGGTGGAGCAGCTCGACTCCGACCTGGCTGTCGGCCTGGCTCGGTTGCCATTCCTGCCGACCGGCTCGGCCTCGGGCGTGGGTTCGGACGGTGGGGACGTCGTGTTCGCTGCTCAGGCAAGGGTTCCCCCACAGCGCGAGCAGCGACGAGCAGTGCTCGAGGCGCTGGCCAGGGTCGAGCCCGCCGGGTCTGCCGTGGTCAAGCTCCGGGCGAGCGCAGGCGAGGAGCAGACCCATCGCGAGGCCTTCCCGCTCCAGCTGCTCTGGGATGAGCTGGTTGCGGAGGGTCGGGTGGAGCCCGAGGCCGTACGATTCGTCACCGGCTCGATGACCGAGGCGCTCACCGGAGCTCGCGCCTGCGTCACCGTGTCCTCCACGGCCGTGCTGGAGGCCATGGCGACGGGTTCGTCCGTGCTCGTGCTGTCCGACTTCGGGGTGAGTCCCGAGATGATCAACGTCGTCTTCCAGCACTCCGACTGCCAGGGGAGCCTGGAGGACCTGGTCGCCGGTCGATTCCGCCGGCCGGCGCCGGCCTGGCTGACCGACAACTACTTCCACGCCGATGCCGACAGCGACTGGCTGGACCAGATCGTCCGGCTGCTGCGGGCCCGCGACAAGCACGGGCTGCCGCACAAACCGGCCGGCGCGCTCGGCGACCGTCGAGCGGCCGTCAGGCAGAACCTCAGACTGATCCTGCCGGGACCGGCACAAGCCGGGATGCGGCGGATCCGATCGCGGGCGTCCGCGGCTCGGTCGAGGCTTCGCGGTCCGAACGGCTGAGGCTGGGGCTCGAGTTGGGGCTGGGGTTGGGGCTGGAGCCTTGCTGCGCCTCCGGCTGCTGACCTCCGCGGTCAGCGGTGCCTGCTGCGTCGCTCCGGCGGCCCTCCAGCACCAGCTCGCAGAGCTCGCGGACCGCGCCGGCCCCACCCGGGCGGCTCAGCACCAGCCGGGCGGCTCGGATCACCTCCGGATTGGCGTCGGCGACGGCGACCGGCCAGCCGACCACCTCCAGTGCCGGGAGATCGTTGACGTCGTTGCCGACGTACACCGTCCTGGCCGGGTCGATTCCGCGCATCGCCAGCCAGTCCAGCACGGCGGCCGCCTTGTCGCGGACGTCGCTGAACACCTCGACGCCGAGCTTCGCCGCTCGCGCGGCGACGACCGGATTGCGCTCGGTCGACACGATCAGGAACGGCAGGCCGGCGCGGCGCAGCCGGGCGACCCCGAGCCCATCGGTGCGGCTGACTCGGACCGACTCGATGCCGTGCTGGTCGACCGATGCCCGGTCGTCGGTGTGCACCCCGTCGAAGTCGGTGATCACTGCCTCGACATCGCCGAGGTCGGCGGACTGTCGATCCAGTACGGCCGCGAGCGCCTGCGCAAGCGCGAGCTCGGCGGGGGTGTCGATCTCGATCGCCGTCTCGTCCGGCACCAGGACACAGCGGACCCGACCGAAGAAGCGGTGCCCGTGGCGACGGAGCCCCGCCGTCGTCATCGCGTAGAACGCGCCCGTCTCGCGAACGTGCGGGCTGCGGTCCTGGCGGCGCGGACGTACGGCGGCGTCGTGGTTGAGACCGGTCATGGCGCCACTCGCCGGGTCGGCGGTGCGGTGGGCGTCGCCCCACAAGAACTCATACGTCGACACCCCCGAGAACACCGTGTCGGCCTGCTCGGCCTCGATCAGCCTGACCGCCCGGTCGAGATCGGCCGGATCGATGAACGGGCTGGTGCACTGGACGAAGACGGCGGTCCTCGGCTCGACGTCGTGGCGGCCCATCACCTCGAGCGCGTGGAGCAGAGCCGACTCCGAGCTCGCCTGGTCGTCGGCGAGCTCCCGCGGCCGCCAGATCACTTCGGCTCCGGCTGCGGTGGCGACCTCGGCGATCTGTGGGTCGTCGGTCGACACATACGTCGCCTGGATGCTGTCAGCGCCGAGGCAGGCCGCGACGGCGCGGGCGATGAGCGGGATGCCGCCGACCCGCCGGAGGTTCTTGCCGGGGACACCCTTGGATCCGCCGCGGGCGGGAATGATCGCGACGGTCGACGGGCGAGCGGGGCTGGTGGACTCGGTGGTCACGCTCGCGAAGCTAGGTCGGTCAGCTTGCCGGTCGGTGAACGCCACGTGACACATCCGCGAACCGCACCGGTGGATCAGAGTTCGCCAGGCCGAGTGGTCGCGTGCCTGGGGCCCGCCAACCTGTGGTCGACTGGTGTGGTGAGCGAGTTCTCGTCGTCTGATCAGCCGCGGGTCGATGTCACGGTGGTAGACGTCATGGTCGTCGACGGGGCGAACGTCGTCGGGTCCCGTCCGGATGGCTGGTGGAACGACCGGCCGGGGGCGGCTGCGCGGCTGCACGCCCGACTCCTCCGCACCCCAGAGCTCGCCGAACGGATCGTCCTCGTCCTCGAGGGGCGGGCGAGGGCCGGTGTGGCCGTCGGGACGACGGGCAATCTCCAGGTCGTGCACGCGCCCGGTGAGGGAGACGACACGATCGTCGAGGAGGTCGCTCGGGCCGGCAAGCAGAGTGCGTCGGTTGCCGTCGTCACCGCCGACCGTGGCCTGGCCGGACGGATCGAAGAGCTCGGGGCGCGACGGCTCCGGCCCGGATGGCTCCTGGACCAGCTCGACCGAGGGGACGATACTCCGGAGGTCTCCGCAGAGTGACGTTCGCCGGAGCGTCGAGGCCGTCCGCCGGCCCGCCCGTCTTTGCTCCCTCGGGCATCTTTGCTCCCTTCAGGCATCTTTGCGCCCTGTGCACAGGGAGCAAAGATGCGCAACGGGAGCAAAGATCTCCGTCGAGGACCAGCCACCCTCCGCGTCGGCTCTGCGGGGGTGGCCAGGAAGACTCCGACGAGGGTTGCGGTGACGTCGTCGGCACCGACACCGCTGCGTAGCGTCCCGTCGACCCTGGCCGCCGACAGCAACCGCTCGATCACGGCCTTGGACGTGCTCGCGGCATCCGGAATTCCGGTCCCGTTCTTCCGGCCGACGCACGGCGACCTGCCGACCGGCCACTGAGCGCCGGCTGTCGCTCGAGATTCTCGTGCCGGCTGTCGATCGGGCGTCGGTCGTTCGACGTAGTGGTGTAATCACCCAGTTCTCACGAGAGGAGAGCCGCCATGGCTCACTACGCTGTCTTGATCTACGCCAACGATTCCGCCCATGCTCCTGACGCCACTCCGGTGGACACCGAGTCGAGCGACCGGCACGCCGATGACCTGGTCGAGGCCGGCGCGATGCTCGTCGCCTACGCGTTGACACCGCGCGAGCTGGCCACCTCCATCCGCGCGGACTCCGTCACCGACGGCCCTTTCATCGACTCCAAGGAGATCGTCGCCGGCTTCTACGTCATCGAGGCGCCGGATCTCGACGCGGCGCTGGCGATCGCGCGCACGAATCCGGTGCTCCGCGACGGTGGCGGCGTGGAGGTGCGGCCGGTGCACAGCGGCGGCGTGGTGGAACGCCCGACGTCGTGACCGATCGATCAGCCGTCGTGACCGATCGATCAGCCGTCGAGGCGGCGATCATCGAGGCGCACCGTCGTGAGTGGGCCTTCGTCGTCGCTGCGACGGTACGCGTGGCGTGCGATCTCGACCTCGCGGAGGAATGTGTCCAAGAGGCTTATGCCGCCGCCCTGCAGAGCTGGACGCGTGACGGCGTGCCGACCAACCCGGCGGCGTGGCTGACCACCACGGCGAAGCGGCGCGCGGTGGACGCCATCCGCCGCGACCAGGTGTTCCGCTCGAAGCTGCCGTTGCTGATCGAGCCCGAGGAGCTCGTCGAGGACACCATCGAGCGACAGCCCGCGGCGGGCAGCGAGCTGGACGAGGTCGTCCGCGACGAGCGACTCCGGCTGATCTTCCTCTGCTGTCATCCGGCGTTGGCTCGCGACGGCCAGGTGGCCCTCACCCTGCGGCTGGTGTGCGGGCTCAGCACCTCCGACATCGCCCGCGCGTTCCTGGTCTCCGAGGCCACCATGGCCGCCCGGATCACCCGTGCCAAGCGGAAGATCGCCGGATCACGGATTCCCTATCGGCTGCCTCGGGAGACCGACCTGCCCGAGCGGTTGGACGCCGTGCTCGGGGTGATCTATCTGCTGTTCTCGACCGGCTATGCGGCGCCGTCCGGTCCTGTGCTCGTGCAGACCGAGCTGATCCAACAGTCGCTCGAGCTCGCCCGGATCCTGCACGGACTGATGCCGGACGAGCCCGAGGTCGCCGGTCTGACGGCCTTGTTACTGGTCATCGATGCGCGGCGGGCGACCAGGGTGTCGGTCGACGGAGAGCTGCTGCGGCTGGAGCAGCAGGACCGCTCTCGATGGGATCGTGCGGCTCTGACCGAGGCGCACGAGCTGATCATGGCCGCACTGGCCGGTGGTCGCCCCGGCCGCTATGTGCTCCAGGCCGCCATCGCGTCGGTGTATGCCGAGGCGCCGTCGTACTCGGCGACCGACTGGTCGGAGGTGCTCGCGCTCTACGACAGGCTGCTCGAGCTGTGGCCGTCTCCGGTCGTGGCTCTGAATCGCTCCGTAGCGCTGTCCCAGGTCGCCGGTCCGGCTGCGGCTCTCGAGGTGATCGAGCAGATCGAGACCTCAGGGACGTTGACGCGCTACCAGTACCTGCCGGCTGTCAAGGCCGACCTGCTCCGGCGGTTGGGCCGCATCGCGGACGCCCGCAGCGCGTACGAACAGGCGTTCAAGCTCGCCGACAACCAGGCGGAGCGTGACTTCCTGACCGCGCGGGTGGCGTCACTTCGCTGATGCCGATCCAGCTGCCGGCGAGGAGGCACGCCGGCTGAATCCCCGGTCGGCCCGGGTTTGCAGAAGCGGCATCTCTCGTTCACCCGGCGGACGCATGCACGACGCTGTCGCTCGCCGTGTGCCACCTACCGTCGGCCCCATGACCGACCTCAGCGTGATCGTCCCGTTCCACGACGTCGGTGCGTACGCGAGTCAGACGTTGGCGAGCCTGCGGCGCAGTGCGGCGGCGGGCATCGAATTCGTTCTCGTCGACGATGCCTCCACCGACGCCACCCGCGAGATCCTGGCCGCGGGCGTCGACGGACTACCCGGTGCCCGGCTGATCCGCCTCGAGGACAACGTCGGCCTTGCCGCTGCCCGCAATGTCGGGCTCGACGCGGCCACGGGGGAGCACATCGCGTTCCTCGACGGCGACGACTTCGTCGCGCCGGGCCACTATCCGGAGCTGGTGCGGACCATCCGTCGACTCGGCTGCGAGATGGTGCGGACCGATCATGTCCGTGTCGTCGGCACCAAACGGACGGTGGCGCGGATCACCCATCCGACCCGCGGCCGGGTGGGCTCGCCGCGGGAGGCGATCCTGCCCGTGAATCGGGCGACCTCGGTCGACGCCCCGTACGCCTGGGCTGGCATCTTCCATCGGTCGCTGCTCGATCGCGGACTGCTGCACTTCGATCCGCGGCTGCGGACCTGCGAGGACCGGCCGTGGATCTGGAAGCTGCACCTGCGCGCGAGCTCGTTCGCGGTGGTCGATCACCTCGGGGTCTTCTACCGCCGGGATGTGACGAACTCGTTGTCGACGATCCGTGACCGTCGTCAGTTCTGGTTCGTGCCCGCCTTCGACTCGCTCCTCACCGAGATCCGCGCCGATCGGGACGCAGAGCGGTTGATGCCCAAGGCGGTCCACAGCTATCTCACGGTGATCGCCCACCACCACTCCACGCGTGATCACTACCCCCGACCGCTGCGACCGGAGCTGGATCGAGTCTGTCGCGCGGCCGCCCGCGGGATCGGCCAGGCAGACGTCGAGCGCGGCCTGAGAACGCTCGACTCCGACCGCGCGCGGGCCGTTCGCCGGCTCCTCGTCTAGCAGGAAAGAGAATCCGATGAGCACCCAGATCTTTGCGGCCTTCACCGCGTACGGCCTCGCCACGCTCGGTGCGGCGCTGGCCGACGGCCACTTCGCGGCCGCCGAGCGGCGGATCCTGCTGGTCAGCAACAACACGACGGTCCCTGAGGCAACGCCCGGACCCACCGACATGGACGGAATCGGCGATCTGCTGGATCAATTCGACGCCGTCTACTCGCTCAACGAGACGTACGCACCCCTGCACCCCGTGATGTGGCGACCACGCCAGCCGGAGCTGCCGATCTGGCAGCGACTGCTCTGCGAGCGCTGGGGGATCGACCCAGGTGACGAGCTGCGGCTGGTGCTGCAGACCGTGTACGTCGAGCCCGCCCGAGCACTGGCGTACCTGTTCCCGGACGCGGTGATCGACGTGTACGCCGACGGACTGATGAGCTACGGCCCCACCCGCACAGCACTCGTACCGGCGATCGGGGCTCGGCTCGACCGGCTGCTCTATCCGGACCTCGTGCCGGGCCTGCGGCCCGTGCTGCACAGTGAGTGGGGCATACGGCCGACCAGGATCTCCGCCGACGCGATGCGGAAGGTGCTGGCCCGGATCGACCGCTCCCCGAGCTGGTTGAGCCAGGCCGAGGCAGGCTCGGTGGCGGTCGTCCTCGGCCAGTACCTGTCGGATCTGGGCCTGATGAGCTCGACGGAGGAACGTGACCTCGAGCTGGGGATGCTGCAGGCTGCGGCAGTGCGGCCCGGCGTGCGGCGGCTCGTCTTCAAGGCCCATCCGGCGGCCTCGGTCCGAGCGTCGGAACTGGCCGCGCTCGCGGCCGGACATGGTCTGGACGTCACCGTCCACGCTGATCCGCAGCTCGCCGAGACCTGGTTCGGGCATCCGGCGGTTGGTTTCGTCGGCGGCTGCTTCTCCACCGGGCTGGCGACGGCTGCGCGGCTGTACAACCTGCCGGTTCGATCCACCGGGACGGAGCTGGTCCTCGGCCGGCTCACCCCGGTCGCCAACAGCAACCGGGTGCCGCTCCTGCTGGCCGATCAGCTGTACGGGGACGGGCAGTACGCGGATCAGGACCAGTCGCCGGGCGTCGATCGGCTCGCCGTGCTGGTCAAGGCCGTGACGTACGCGATGCAACCGACGGCGTACCGCCGGTTTCAGTCGGCGGCCTCGGAGGTCGCGACGGCCGATCCCGCGCTGCTGCCGCGCTACGTGCCCCGAAGCCGGCTGGCCGCCCTCGGCCTGATCGGTCCGGCCGGGCTGAGGCGGGCGTCGCGTGTCGTTCCCCGAAGACTCCGTCGGCGGTTGGTCGAGGCGTCATTCGGGCGACCGGACTGAGTCGGGCGTTTTCGCGGAACTTCTTCCGCGATGCAGCGAATCGTAGGCACGACCGTCGCGACGTTCCCGCGGGAACGTCGCTCCGCCGACCACTCGAGTCTCTGCCCCACTCGAGTCTCCGCGCCCGAATCTCTATCTGGCCGTGCGCACGACGTCGAGCTGTGCCGGTCGCGACGCCCCACAACTCGACGAACGCTCAGCTGTCGAATGCCTGACGTACCAGCTGGAGGGTCTGGGTTGGGTCGAGCCCGAGCGCGCGCATCCTTCGGACGAAGGCGGCCGCCGACTGGCGAGCGTCGTCCGCCACGTCGAGCGAGGGCTCTGCCACCACCGTGCCGCGTCGACCGGCGGTACGCACGGCGCCGGCCTGTTCGAGCTCGCGGTAGGTGCGGGCGACGGTGTTCGGAGCGAGTCCCAGGTCCGCCGCAAGGCGTCGCACCGTCGGCAACTGAGTTCCGGGCGTGAGCTCGCCCTCCTCGATCTGGGCCACCAGCTGCTGCCGCAGCTGCTCGAACGGAGGCACCGGTGATGACGTGTCGATGATGATCATCAGAGGCGCTCGTAGGACTGTCGTGCCGCCAGCAAGGCCGCCGTCCGACGCCGGCTGGACGGTGGTCGTCCGACCAAGCTCTGTGCCGCCACACTGACCAGCGGAACCACGATCATGGCCACCATGACGACGGCACCGAAGGTGTCCTCCTCGGCCGAGCCGCTCGGCCGCGGCAAGGAGTCGCTGATGATCACCGAGACGACCGGACCCAGGCTCGCGGGCAGCAAGTACACGTCGCGCAGCCGCTCACCGCGGAGGGTTTCGCGCCAGAACAGGGCGGCCGCGTCCGCACTCGGTTGCGGTCGGGCGACCAACTGCCCGGCCACCATCTCCGCGACGACCCAGCTCAGCGTCACCAACCCCACGGCCGCCCATACGAAGCCGGACCCACCGGGACCGAACCCGAATCCGTTCCACGGCAACCGTCGGATCGCGAGGACGGCGATCGCGACGATGCCGAGAACTTCGATCCGGACGGCGGCGAGGCCCGTGCGAGTTACGAAATCCGACAGCCGCGCGGCCGACGGGTGCGCGACGCGGACGGGGCCGCGGACCTCCCGGATTGCACCGATCGCTCCGCTGGTGCAGCGGCCGACGCCGGTGAGCATGATGGGTACGATCCATACGGCCAAGCCGAGGATGAGTCCCTCGTCGTCCGCCGGGTCGAACGCCACTGCCACCGGGAGCGCGACGGCCAGTCCTAGGAGCGCCCCGAGGAGTGCACCGGTGCGCTGACGCCATCGCACGTTCTCCACCTCGGCGGCGAGCTCTTCGGTGATGGGCGCGCGCTGCTCACGGATCCACTTGGCGCTGAAGCGGTGCCGAGCCCCCGGCCACAGACCCCCCACCAGCATCACGATCGGCACCAGAGCGACGCCCAGCGGCCACAGTCTCATCCACATGCCGTCGTCCTTCGAGGTTCTCATTCGTGATGCCTTTGTAGCAATGTAGCAATACGAACAGGTCAATCGGAAGCCCCAGCGCGCATGGAGTGCGCCAAAAAGACGTTCCCGCGGGAACGTACGGCGCCAGCCCACGCGCCCTGAGCCTGTCGAAGGGCAGCCGATTGGAGCGCCGCGCCGCCGACGCACGCGTCCTGAGCTTGTCGAAGGGGCACCTGCCGCGTTCATGGTTTGCAGCCGGAAACTGTCGGAGCGCACCGCTAACTTCCCATTGTCGGTAGGGAGTTCGAACAAGGTGTGGGAGTCTCATGGAGCAGCAGGTCAAGGTCGATCGCGAGCGGGCGAATGTGATGGCCGGTCGGATCTGTGCAGCGGCAGGCCTGACCGCACGATCGGAGTGCGACCTGCTGGAGCTGATCGGAGAGTTCGACGAGCTGGGCGCCATTCGATGGTGGACGGATCTGAAATCGCTGGCTCACTGGTTGTCGTGGTGCTGCTCACTGGCGCCGGGCACCGCGCGGGAGTATGTCCGGGTCGCGAGGGCGATGCGTCGGATGCCCACCGTGACCGCGGCGTTCCGGGGAGGCCGGCTGTCGTACTCGAAGGTGCGCGAGGTGACCCGGGTGGTTGGTGTGCTGGACGAGGAGCGGTTGTGTCAGATGGCTCTCACAGCCACGGCGTCCCAGCTCGCCCGGATGCTGCGGGCCTATCGAAGCACCGCAGGCTCGCGGATCCGGCAGGAGCGCGAGCGTGCGATGAGCTGGACCGAGCGCGACGACGAGATGATCGACTTCCGGATCCGACTGCCCAAGGAGGAGGCAGCGGCGGTGATCGCGGCGCTCACTGCCGCGAAGGACCAGTTCGGCGCTCCGCCGTCGGGCGCCTGTCCCGATCTTCCTGCGACTCGATCGGGCTCGCCGGCGGATCCGACGCCGACCTACGGCTACGCGAACGCGATCGTGGATGTGGCGCGAGTCTTCCTCGACACCGCACCCGAGGACCGCTCCGGTGAAGACCGCACCCTCGTCGTGGTGCACGTCTCCGCAGAGCAGTTGGCTCGAGACGCTCCCGCGGCGGCTTACGAGGACGTCGCCGGCTGGCAGGACGTTCCTGCCGGGACGTACGAGGCCATCGGCGGGCAGGACGTTCCCGCGGGAACGCCGGATCTCGGGCACGCCGACGGCACTCCGCCGGCTGAGCGCTCTGTTGTCGCCGAGTTCCCGGATGCGACGTGCCACATCCAGGGAGTGGGCGGGATCGAGCCCGAAACAGCCCGCCGACTTGTCTGTGACGCACCCTTGCTGACCGCGGTGGTCGACGCCGAAGGGGACGTGCTGGCCCTGGGTCGGAGCCGCCGGCTGGTGTCCAGGGGCCAGCGACGCGCACTGATGATCCGCGATGGAATGTGTCAGTTCACGGGGTGCCACCAAGAGCGTCACCTCGAGGCGCATCACATCGTGCCCTGGTCGCAGGGCGGACCCACCGATATGGGCAATCTCATCCTGCTCTGCCGGTTCCACCACACCTGTGTCCACGAGGGCGGCATGACAATCGTGCGGGCGGCCGAGCCGTCGGCCGGTCGACGCTGGGTCTTCCTCATGCCCGACGGGCGCCCCCACCAGGACTGGTACCGGGCGGAGTCCTTGGCGAACCTGCTCCCCCAGCAGACAGCTGCCCGGCAGGCGGAGTGGGACGCGGTCATCGAAGGCGTCGACGGCTTTCACCATCCGGATGCACTGCGGATCGTGCCCGGCTGGCGCGGAGAACGCTTCGACATCCACGACTGCGTCCAGGCGCTGTACCGGATGCAGCTGTCCGAAGAGGGCGAGCCCGAGGAGTCGTGGCAAGCGGCGTGAGTATCTGGGTTGGACCGTCTGGGTTGGACCGTCTGGGTTGGACCGGCTGGGTTGGACCGTCTGGGTTGGACCGTCTGGGTTGGACCGTCTGGGTTGGACCGTCTGGGTTGGACCGGCTGGGTTGGACCGTCTGGGTTGGACCGTCTGGGTTGGATCGTCCATGGTTGAAACTGAAGGAGTGAATCGCCTGGTCTCGGTCGTCGTCGCCGCCGCCGCGCTCGTCGTAGCAGCGCTGAGCCTGCTTGTCGCACTGGCGCAGAGCACGATCCACTACTCGCTACCGTCCGGGGACGTGATCACCAGGCACACTTCGTTGTACGCGCCAGGGGTGTTCGCCGCCGTGCTGGCTGCCGTTGTCGTCGTCGCCGCCGGAATCTGGCTCGTGCTCGCCGCACTCGGTCGATCGGCGCGCTGGATGATGATCACCGTGCTCGCCCTGCTCGTCGTCGACGTGGTGGTCCTTGTCGTCGTCTCCGGCCTGAGCCGCCCCAGTTTCTGAGCCGCCCCAGTTTCTGAGCCGCCCCGGCTTCTGAAGGGCCCCGGCTTCTGAGGGACCCCAGCCTGCTGAGCGGGCCGGCTACCGAGCCGTGAACGCGATGTCGGGGAGAGTTTCCCGTGCGTTCAGGTGTCGCGAGCGATCAGGCAACATCGGGTCCCTAGCGTGCGGTGCATGAACACGACTTCATCACTGTTCACCGATGCACTTGTGCTGGCCGGACCCTCCCGGCAGCTCGGCGACCGTCGGGTCGGCGCCGGTCACCCGGTGTACGTCACCGGTGAGATCGGCATCAACCACAACGGCGATCTCGACATCGCGTTCGCGCTGATCGACCAGGCCGCTGCGGCCGGCTGCGACGCGGTCAAGTTCCAGAAGCGCACCCCGGAGGTTTGCACCCCGCGCGACCAGTGGGACATCGAGCGCGACACCCCGTGGGGCCGGATGAGCTACATCGACTATCGCCACCGGGTCGAGTTCGACGCGGACGACTATGCCGCCATCGACGCGTACGCAAGGGCGCGCGGCATCGCCTGGTTCGCGTCACCCTGGGACGTCGAGTCCGTCGAGTTCTTGGAGCGGTTCGACGTTCCGGCCCACAAGGTGGCCTCGGCATCGCTGACCGACGACGAGCTGCTCCGCCGGCTGCGGGCGACCGGACGTACGGTGATCTTGTCCACCGGGATGTCCACCCCGAAGCAGATCCGGCACGCCGTCGAGGTGTTGGGGAGCGACAACATCGTGCTCTGTCACGCGACGAGCACGTACCCGGCCAAGCCCCGTGAGCTGAACCTTCGGATGATTCACACACTGGCCTCGGAGTTCCCGAACGTGCCGATCGGCTACTCCGGCCATGAGACCGGGTTGCAGACCACCCTGGCCGCGGTCGCCCTTGGCGCGGTCTTCGTCGAACGCCATATCACCCTCGATCGGGCGATGTGGGGTTCGGACCAGGCAGCTTCGGTCGAGCCGGTGGGCCTGCAGCGCTTGGTCCGGGACATTCGTACGGTCTCCGAGGCCCTCGGCGACGGCGTCAAGCGGGTGTACGAGGGCGAGCGCGCCGCGATGAAGAAGCTTCGCCGGGTGCCAGGCGTCGTCGCCGAAGCCGAGATCACCGGGGCACCCAGCACGGGCACCGAGACCGAGCAGGATGCGCCCGCCCAGCTGGTCTCGGCGGGCTGATCATGCTCACCGCGGCGCTGGTCGAGAGCCCAGCCCAGCTGCTCAACGTGATCGAGTGGGCCGACGCCACCGGCGAGCCCGCCGGTCAGGTCCAGGTGTTCATCCTGGCTCCGACGAACGACTTGTCCCGGCGTCAGCTGCGGGCGATGTCCGTGCTGGCCCGGGAGTCCGGGATCGACGTCGCCTGGCATGAGCCGCGGCTCGGTGGTGCGGAGACCGCGCGGACGGTCCGCGCCCTGGCCGGCTCGCTCGCCGGCGTCGGTCGGCTGGTGGTCGGGGACCCGTTCTCCGGGGTGATCCAGGTCGTCTTGTCCGTCGTACGCGCCGAGGAGGTCGTGATCGTCGACGACGGAACAGCCACCATGGAGTTCGCCCGCCAGTGGCAGGCGGGGGAGAGCCTGGCCCGCTGGCACCAGCGGGCCACGCCGGGCCAGCGTGGGCAAATCGTGCGGTTCGCCCGCGACCAGATCTCGGCATCGGTCCGTCGTCGGCTCGGACCCGGCTCGGCCTGCCGACTCTCCGCCTTCAGCTGCCTGCCGGTCGACCTCGGCTCGTCGCCGGTCGTCGCCAACACGTACGCGTGGACCAGAAACCGCTTTTCTGCGCCGGACGTGAAACCGGAGGCCGACCTGGTCGGCACCTCCCTGGTCGAGACCGGCGTGGTGGATCTCGGGGCGTACCTGGCCGGTGTCGCACTCCTGGTGAAGCGGCACGGGGTGGACCGCTACTTCGCGCACCGCAAGGAGTCCGACGTCAAGCTCGAACGGATCCGGATGCTCGGGCTGCAGATCGTCCGGCCGGAGCTCCCGCTGGAGATCGCCGCTCGGACCGGCAGTGTCGGCGCCCGCGTGATCAGCTTCCCTTCGACCGTCGTGCACACCCTGCCGCTTGCCCTCTCGGACACGAGAGCCGAGGTGATCGTCTGCGACATCGGCGCCGACTGGCTCACCTCGAGGGCGGCCATCGGCTCGGACGCCTTTCTGCGCGAGGTCAACTCCTCCGCGCGCCACCGCTTCGGGCTTGCCACCATCTCGGCCTGAGTCCTGCCGCCCGTCCCCGTCGTCCCCTGCCACCGAAACCTGGGCGCAACTGCAACTATCCGGGCTGGAAACGTGCGGTTTGCGCCCGGTTTCCGGTGTTGCAGTGAGCGCCGGAGTAGTGCCTTGGGAAATTTAGTAGGACGTCCTAGTATTTAGGTGTGAGCACGGGACGCGAACGCTGGCAAAAGGCGTACGAGGCAGCGCAGGAACGCGGACAGGTGCGCGACGCCGACTTCACCACGTTGTCGGGGATGGACGTCGACCCGGTCTACGGCCCGCCGGAGCCGTCCAGCGGCGGCTCGCCTGATGCATCGCCTGACGCATCGCCCGAGGCATTGCCTGACGCATCGGCCGACGGGGCCGCCGACAGCTCGACCGACGAGCGGATGGAGCGAATCGGCTGGCCGGGAGAGTTCCCGTACACCCGTGGGCTCTACCCGAGCGGCTATCGCGGCCGGCCGTGGACCATCCGGCAGTTCGCGGGGTTCGGCAACGCCACCCAGACCAACGAGCGTTACAAGATGATCCTGGCCGCCGGTGGGGGCGGGTTGAGCGTCGCGTTCGACATGCCGACCCTGATGGGTCGAGACTCCGACGACCCGAAGAGTCTCGGTGAAGTGGGCCACTGCGGCGTGGCGATCGACTCCGTCGCGGATCTGGAGGAGCTGTTCGCCGGCATCGATCTCGGCGCGGTGACCACGTCGATGACCATCTCGGGACCGGCCATTCCTATCTTCTGCATGTACGTCGTTGCCGCCGAGCGTGCCGGCGTCGACCATCGTCTGCTCAACGGCACCTGCCAGACCGACATCTACAAGGAGTACATCGCGCAGAAGGAGTGGCTCTTCCCGCCGGAGCCGCACCTGCGGCTGATCGGCGACCTGATGGAGTACTGCACCCGGGAGATTCCCGCGTACAAGCCGCTGAGCGTCAGTGGCTACCACATCCGCGAGGCCGGCTCGACCGCCGTGCA
The DNA here is from genome assembly GCA_963797165.1 of uncultured Actinomycetota bacterium. Lineage (GTDB taxonomy): Bacteria > Actinomycetota > Actinomycetes > Propionibacteriales > Propionibacteriaceae > Microlunatus. The sequence continues at coordinate 732,241 of CAWCOM010000001.1, read as the reverse complement.
GGAGCTCGCATTCACCTTGGCCGACGGCTTCGGCTACGTGGAGCTCGGCCTGTCGCGGGGGATGGACGTCGACGCGTTCGCGCCCGGACTCAGCTTCTTCTTCGACGCGCACATCGACTTCTTCGAAGAGATCGCGAAGTTCCGCGCGGCTCGCCGGATCTGGGCCCGCTGGCTGCGCGACCGGTACGGCGCGAAGACCGCGAAGGCGATGTCACTGCGCTTTCACACCCAGACTGCCGGCGTCTCGCTGACCGCTCAGCAGCCGTACAACAACGTCGTGCGGACGGCGGTCGAGGCGATGGCCGCCGCGCTCGGCGGCACGAACTCGCTGCACACCAACGCGCTGGACGAGACGCTGGCGCTGCCGACCGAGGAGTCGGCCGAGATCGCTCTGCGCACCCAGCAGGTACTGATGGAGGAGACCGGCGTGGTGAACGTGGCCGATCCACTGGGCGGGTCGTGGTACGTCGAGGCTCTCACCGACAAGATCGAGGCCGAGGCCGAGCGCATCTTCGCCCAGATCATCGCCATGGGCGGCGGCGAGGACACCGAGCACGCGATCGGGCCGGTGACGTCCGGGCTGCTGCGCGGGGTCGAGGAGGGCTGGTTCTCGGCCGAGATCGCCGATTCGTCCTTCCGTTACCAGACGCAGCTCGAGAAGGGCGACAAGGTCGTCGTCGGTGTGAACAAGCACACCGCCACGGTCACCGGTGAGCTGGAGATCCTCCGAGTGAGCCACGAGGTCGAGCTCGAGCAGCGGCGGGTGCTTGCCGAGCGACGGGCCGCCCGCGACGTAGGCAGCTGGGAGACTGCCATGGCCGACCTGGTGGGTGCCGCCCGGACGCCGACCGCCGACCTCATCCAGCCGATGCTCGCGGCCTGCCGGGCCGAAGCGACCCTTGGTGAGATCTGCGATGTGCTCCGCGCCGAGTGGGGCGAGTACACCGAACCGGTTCGCTTCTGAGCCCCTCGAACAACGGCACAGCTTGGCGGGCTGGCGCCCTATCCCAAACCGGGAAGTGAGCGCAAACTGCAACTTCTGGGCTGGGAAACCTGCAGTTTCCGCCCAGTTTCCGGGTGCTGGGAGGCGTGGTGGCCAGGGCAGGGTCAGGGCACCGAGCGTCAGTCGGCGACCGGCCAGCCTGCCGCCACCAGCCGCGCACGCACTCGCTGGACGTCCTCTTCGCGGGGCAGCTCGTCGGTCACCCGGGTGATCACGACGCCGATGTCGGTGTCGTCGGTCGGCAGCGTTTCGCTCTTGATCAACGCTTCGGACACCTGCTGGACCTCATCGTTGCTCAGCCGGCGGGCGAGAAGCGCCAGCAGTGGAACGAAGTCGGCTTCAGGCACGCCGTTGGGATAACCAGCTCGCAGCCAGCCGACCACGGATGTGAGAAAAGGAGGCAATGGCAACTCAGACTCCGAACAGTTTCTTGCCCCAGATGATGACGACGATACCGAAAGCCACCGCGAGGATGCAGACAGCGAAGCAGACGGTTGCTCCAACAGTACCCATCGTGGACGGCTTCGAAACCTCTCCGTCCGGTCCGCCGGCCACGACGACGGTGCGGCCAGTGTTGAGGGACTTGATGCCGAGGGCGAACAGCGCCGGCAGGCCGACGCCCAGCACGAGCCCGACGACGAGGATCTGCCAGAGGGCCTGGAGCTCTTTGACGACGATTGCGGAGATGTCCATGATGTTGTCGCTTTCGATCTCAGGCGCCGGTGGAGACGGTCGGACGGTCGGCTCGCTCGTCTGCCGGGACCAGTCCGCCCTCCCACTCGGCATTGACGTTGTCCGGGTTGATGGCGGTCTTGCGGGAGCGGATGAACATCCCGGCGGCGGCGGCGACGAGGATGGCGAACACGACGCTGACACCGAGCACACTGCCGCCGAGTCCGTGGATGATGAACCAGCAGAGTGCGCCGACGAGTCCAGCGGCCGGCATCGTGATGAGCCAGGCGATCCCCATCCGCCCGGCAACGGCCCAGCGGACCTGCGCACCGGGCTTGCCGACGCCCGACCCGAGGATCGAGCCGGTGGCGACGTGGGTCGTGGAGAGGGCCATTCCGAGGTGGCTGGAGGACAAGATGATCGCTGCCGAGGCCGTCTCGGCCGCCATCCCCTGCGGAGAGGTGATCTCGACGAGGCCCTTGCCGAGCGTGCGGATGACCCGCCAGCCACCGATCCAGGTGCCCGCCGCGATCGTGACCGCGCAAGCGATCTTGACCCAGACCGGAATGGCATGGACGTTCGTCCACGAGCCGTACGCGATCAGGGCGAGCGTGATCACGCCCATGGTCTTCTGCGCGTCGTTCGTGCCGTGGGCCAGCGAGACCAGCGAGGCGGAGCCGACCTGGCCCCAGCGGAAGCCGGCGTCACGGCGCGCCTCCGGGATCGACGTGACGATCTTGAAGACGATCCAGGTGCCCAGGCCCGCGACCGTTCCGGCGATCACCGGCGAGGCGACCGCCGGGACGATGATCGAGGTGATCACGCCGTCCCACTTCACCCCGCCGATACCGAGCGCCGCGATGGCGGAGCCGATCAGTCCGCCGAACAGGGCATGCGAGGAGGAGGAGGGTAGGCCGAACAGCCAGGTGGCGAGATTCCAGAGGATGCCGCCCACCAGTCCGGCGAACAAGATGATGAGGATCGGGACGCCCATCAAGCCCGGCACAGGCGTGCCGTCAGGTGCCTGGATGGCCACGATCTTGTTGCTGACGGTGAGTGCGACCTCGATGGAGAGGAAGGCGCCGACAAGGTTGAGGATCGCCGACAGGCCAACGGCGACCTTCGGCTTCAGGGCGCCGGTCGCGATCGAGGTCGCCATTGCGTTCGCGGTGTCGTGGAACCCGTTCGTGAAGTCGAACGCGAGCGCTGTCACGACGACCAAGATCAGGATGAACAAAGCAGCAGTCACGCGAGAATCGTGCTCGCCCACCGCGGCTGTAATCCACCTGAGACGGGTGACCGAGCGGGTGGTTCACCAAGAATTCACCCGGGTGACCCCAACCCGTTGCTCGGCGCGTCGGTGCCCGTCATGGCAGCGGCACGGAAGCCGTTTTGTAGTCTGCCCCAGTGGCTGACGTGCCGACCATCGCGGCCTCGACGGTGGAGCGGAGCGCCATGCGCTCGGCGGGTCGAGGCCCGACACCGACGACGACCCGGTTGATCGGTCTCGCTCTCGACCTGATCGTGGTGGTCACCGCGGCCATGGGCATTGGGTTGGCGGTCCACGGAGCTGCCATCGCCGGCGTGGTCCTGCTGCTGCCGCCGATCGCGATCGGGCTGCAGCTGCAACGGTCCCGTACGGCGGCCGAGCCGGATTGGACGCCGCTGGGGGATACCGCCACCGGGCCGCGCGCGGTCAGCCTGATTGCCGTCGCCGGGGCCTTCGCAGTGGTCTCCGCGGACCCTGGACAGCGATCCGCGGCGGCGATGGCCGTGTTCGTCAGCCTGTGCTGCCTCGCCACCGAACCGCTGATCGGGCGAGCGAGTCGATACACGGTTCCCGTCGCGGCGCACCTGCCTGGGGTTGCCGAGCCGACTCCCGAGCGTGATCGCGGTTCGTCGGCCGTGCTGTCGGGCGTGTGCTCGTCCGCAGTCGGGGCGGTGTTGCTCGCCGCGCACGTCTCGGCGTGGTGGTGGTTGCTCGTGGTGCTGCTGGCGGCCGTACCGCTGGCTCTCGTCGTCGTCTCCGCCGCTCGCAGGATCCTCGACGGTCGTCGGCAACAGAAGGTGGTCCCGGCCGCGCTCGCCCGCTACGCGCCGGACTTCCTGCTCTACACGGGCCGGCCGGACGATGCCTCGTACCAGCTGACGATGTGGCTCGACTACTTCCGCCGGACTGGCCTGCGCTTTGCGATCGTGACGCGCTACCACGTACCGGCGCTCGCCTTGGCCGAGCTGGCCGGCGAACCCGTCGTCGAGGCACGCAGCGCGGCCGATCTGCTGGCGGTGGTGCCCGGCTCGGCCCGGGCCGTGTTCTACGCCAACGCGTCTGCGCGCAACGGCGAGCTGGTGGCCGATCGCCGGCTCCGCCACATCTACGTCGGTCACGGCGACTCCGACAAGCCACCGTCGTTCAATCCGACCCACGCGCTGTACGACGAGATCTTCACTGCCGGACCGGCGGCGGCGCGTCGCTACCCGGCGCACGGGGTGGCGATCGCGTCCGACAAGTTCCGGGTGGTCGGCCGACCTCAGGTCGAGCGCGTTCAGGCCGCCCGCGGCCCGATCGCCGAACGCCGACCACCGGTGGTGCTGTACGCCCCCACCTGGCGTGGGCATGTCGAGGAGTCGGCGCTGTCCTCGCTGCCGGTGGGCGAACAGATCGTGTCCTCGCTGCTGGCCCGGGGCGACACGGTGATCTTCCGCCCTCACCCGTTCAGTCGGGCGCAGGCGGAGGACGCCGCGCTCGTCACCCGGATCACCCAGCTGCTGGAGTCCGACGCCGCGCAGACCGGGCGGCTCCATCTCTGGGGAGCCGCAGCCGAGACCGATCGCGGCATCGGTGAGTGTCTCAACGCCTCCGACGCGATGGTTGCCGACGTCTCCAGCGTCGTGTCGGACTATCTCTTCTCCGGCAAGCCGTTCGCCATGGTCGCTGTGCCGTCCTCGCCCGACGCTTTCGTCGAGGAGTACCCGGTCGCTCGGGCGGCGTACATCGTCCGCGGTGATCTCGGCGACCTCGAGGAACGACTGGACGCGATGCTCGGCGCCGACCCGCTTTCCGAGCAGCGCCGCACCGTGCGCGCCGACTACCTGGGCAACTTCTCGGCCGACGGCTACGCCGAACACTTCGCCGACGCCGTGCGGGCGGCCTGCGTCGCGGGGCCGGTGCCGGCGGCCGGTTCCTCCGATCCGACGACCCTCCACCAGAACAAGAGTCTCGCTGAGCCCGCGGACTCAGCCAAGGACGCCCGCCCCGGCACAGCCGGTCCACGGGCGAGCCGGCCCCCGGCGCTGCTCGGCGGCGCGGCCGGCGGAATCGCTCCGGCCGTGCTCGAGCTGGCCGGCGCCGTGATGGCCGCCGCGGCGCTCGTGATCGCGATCCTCGGCGCACCGGGCTGGCTGGTGGCCCTGACCGTGGTGCTGGCCACCGCCGAGCTGGTCGCGTCCTCGTCGGTCTCGCTCCGCAGCCCGGGCCGCTGGCCTCGGTTGCTCGGGTACGCCGAGGCTGCGCGCTCGGCGCTGCTGGTCGCCGGGCCGCTCGCCGCGGTCCACGCGACAGCCGTCGACACCGCAGCCGTCGACATCGCAGCCGCACCCTCCGACGCCGGCGCACTCGGCTGGCTGCTCGCGGCAGGGCTGGCGTCGGCATGCCTGCTCACCGAGGACCGGATCCGCGCCGGCTGGGAGGGCGGGCTGGTGGTCCGTCGACTGCCGGGTACGGCCGACCGGATCGCCCAGCTCGTGCCACGCGGGGTGGTGCCGCTGATCGGGTTCGCCCTGGCGGCCGGGATGGCGGTCTTCGCCGCCCTTCCCTTCGTGTCCTGGCTGAAGGTCGCCGGATGGCTGGCCGCCGCCGGCGCGCTGGTGCTGGCCGGACTGACCGGTGTGGTCCTCGATCGAGCGCTCCGCCGGGCCGACGGTGTCGATCATGCCGGCGAGAGGCTACGGGCAGCGCTGAGCTCGTACGCTCCGCAGTTCCTGGTCTACAGCGCGGCCAGCACAGGCGCGAAGGAGACGGTCGCGCCCTGGCTGCCGGTGCTGGCCGAGCTCGGTCGCCCTTGGGTGATCGTGGCTCGGTCGCGGGCGATGCTGGACGAGATCGACCACGAGTGCCGGGTCGCCGAGGTGGAGGTGCCACTGATCCTCCGACCGACTCAGCGTGGCGTCGAAGACGTGGTGGTGCCCTCGCTCGCCGTCGCGGCGTACGTCGACGACGCGCCGCGCAACACCCATCTGATCGAACGGCGCGATCTGGCTCATGTCCGGTTGAACCTGGTCCGACCGGTCTGCCATCCCGTGCACGCGGCCTACGACGCCGTCCTCGTGCCGCCCGAGCTGACGGCCCAGCGCTACGCCGCGGCCGGAGTCGTCCTGCCGGCCGCGAAACTCGTCTCGACGTCGGATCCCACCTCGCCGACCGCCTCGGCGGCCGACCGCGACGCCTTCCTGCTGGCCTTTGCCGCCCAGTTCACCACCCGCCCGGAAACTGGTCACTAACAACAGCGACACGCCGATAGAAGTTGTTGTTGGTGACCAATTTTCGGGGAAGGGGCGGCTCAGCCGGCTCAGCCGTCTCAGCCGGGCTCAGCCGGGCTCAGCCACCGAGGGTGGCCGAGACGAGCTCCTTGGCCGCGGCCTGGACCTCGGCGAGGTGCTCGGCACCCCGGAACGACTCGGCGTAGATCTTGTAGACGTCCTCGGTGCCCGATGGTCGCGCGGCGAACCACGCCGACTCCGTCGTCACCTTGAGACCGCCGATCGCGGCGCCGTTGCCAGGGGCCGTGGTGAGCTTCGCGGTGATCGTTTCGCCGGCCAGCTCGGTCGCGGTGACCGCCGAGGGGTCGAGCTTGGCGAGCTTGGCCTTCTGCTCGCGGTTGGCCGGAGCGTCGACCCGGGCGTACGCCGGCGCACCGTGCCTCGCAGTCAGCTCGGCGTACAGCTCGCTGGGCGACTTGCCGGTCACCGCCTTGATCTCGCTGGCCAGCAGGGCGAGCAGGATGCCGTCCTTGTCGGTGGTCCAGGTACTACCGTCGAGTGCGAGGAACGACGCCCCTGCGGACTCCTCGCCGCCGAAGCCGATCTCGCCGGTGCGCAGCCCGGGCACGAACCACTTGAAGCCGACCGGCACCTCGACCAGGGTCCTGCCGAGATCCTCCGCGACCCGGTTGATCATCGACGAGGACACCAGCGTCTTGCCGATCCCGGCGTCGGGGCGCCACCCGTCGCGATGGGCGTACAGGTACTGGATCGCTACGGCCAGGTAGTGGTTCGGGTTCATCAGACCCCAGTCCGGTGTGACGATGCCGTGCCGGTCGGAGTCGGCGTCGTTCCCGGTCGAGATGTCGTACGCGTCCTTGTTGGCGATCAGGCTGGCCATCGCGTTCGGCGACGAGCAGTCCATCCGGATCTTGCCGTCGGTGTCCAGGGTCATGAACGACCACTGCGGGTCCACCCGCTTGTTGATCACCGTCAGGTCGAGGTCGAGGTTGTCGGCGATGAACTCCCAGTACTGCACGCTGGCGCCGCCCAACGGATCGGCACCGATGTGCACGCCGGCTTCGCGGATGGCATCCAGGTTCAAGGCATTGGCCAGGTCTTCGCAGTAGCGGCCGAGGTAGTCGAAGCGATTGAGCTGCGGAGCCACGTCGCGGAACCGCTGACGCCGGATCGGCGAGAGGTCGCCGAGCAGCTCGTTGGCCCGGGCGGCGATCACACTGGTCGCGTCGCTGTCGGCCGGGCCACCGTGCGGCGGGTTGTACTTGAAGCCGCCGTCGCGCGGGGGATTGTGCGACGGCGTCACGACGATGCCGTCGGCCTGGGCCGTGTTCGCCCGATCGGCGTTGTAGGTCACGATCGCCCGCGACACCGCGGGCGTCGGGGTGTAGTCATTGTCGCCCTCGCTGCACACCGTCACCCCGTTGGCGATCAGCACCTCGATGGCCGTGGTCCACGCCGGCTGGGACAGCGCATGGGTGTCCTTGCCGATGAACAGCGGTCCGGTGATGCCCTGCGAGGCGCGGTACTCCACGATCGCCTGCGTCGTTGCCGCGATGTGGGCGTCGTTGAACGCGGTGTCCAGGCTCGAGCCTCGATGGCCGGACGTGCCGAACACGACCTGCTGATCCGGATTGGTCGGATCGGGCGTCAGGTCGTAGTACGCGCCGATCACCGCGTCGACGTCGATCAGGTCCTCGGGAAGAGCCGGCAGGCCGGCGCGGGGGTGTGCCATGAAGGTCATTGTGCCGATACCCGTACGAGGCCCTACCGCGGGTCCGGCTCGCAAGATTTCGAAGGCCGACGGTGGACGTCGGCCCCGGGGCTTGGTCGGGTTTGGCAAGATGACACCTCGTGAGTGCGTCGAGTTTCAACCGCCCCGGAGCCGTCGACCTGTCCGCTCTGGCGGCCAGGGCCAAGCAGGCGGCGTCAGCGCCGGCCGGCGGCCGAGGTCCGTCGGGTGCACCGGGTGCACCGGGTGCACCGGTTGCGGGGGGCAGCTACGTCGTCGAGGCGAGCGAGCAGACGTTCGAGGCCGAGGCGATCCGCAAGTCGATGACCCACCCTGTGGTGGTCGAGCTCTACTCGCCCCGGGTGGCGACCGGGCAGCAGCTCTCCGACGCGCTGATCGAGATCGCGAACAGCTCCGACGGCAAGTTCCTGCTCGTCCGGCTCGATGTCGACACCGCGCCATCCATCGTCCAGGCGCTGCAGCTGCAGGCGGTGCCGACGGTGATCGCGCTGATCGGCGGCCAGCTGGCCCCGCTGTTCCAGGGTGTCGTCGCCAAGGCGGAGGTGCAGCAGGCCATCGACAGCGTGCTCAAGGCCGCGGTCGCCTCCGGTCTGGTCGGTCGTGCGGAACCGGTCAGCGGCCGGTCGACGGGGCCAGCAGCGGAGGACGAGCTCGACGACGCCGAGCCGGCAGCGGATCCTCGCTTCTCCGCCGCCGACGAGGCGCTCGAGCGGGGTGACTTCGCCGCGGCAGTGCAGGAGTTCGACAAGCTGCTGCAGGCCGACCCGAGCGATGCCGAGGCCAAGGCGGGCAAGGCGCAGGCTGGCCTGCTGGCCCGGACGGCGAGCCTCGATCCCGGCGCCGCCATCGCCTCCGGCAACGCCTCCGGGGCCACTCTCGACGCCCGGCTCACTGCCGCCGATGTCGAGGTCGTGCTGGGGACGCCGGAGGAGGCCTTCGCTCGCCTGATCGAGGGCGTGAAGACCACGGCGGGCGCCGATCGCGACACCGTTCGTACGCGCCTGCTCGAGCTGTTCGAGATCGTCGGCCCCAACGACCCACGAGTACTGAAGGCCCGGCGGAACCTGATGGCCGCCCTGTTCTGACTATTCTTGCCGCCGCCGGCTGAGGCCCGGTGCTGGACCACCCTTTCCGGGTGAAGCCCGGAATGGTGCCGTTCGACCATGCTAGGTCGAGAGTTGTGACCGCACGCTGGAACAAAGAGGCCGAGAAGCGGCCCGACAGGAAGGACGCAGATGGCAGTCGACACGTTCATGGTGTTCGTCGGTGTGTATCCGGGGGTGAACTCCGCGGAGGCCGACTACGACCTGGTCAAGGACCTGCACCGCAAGGAAGGTCTGATCGACGCCTACGACGCAGCCGTGATCGAGCGGCGAGCCGACGGCAAAGTCAAGATCGTGAAGAAGCACGAGACGCCGACCCGGGTGGGCGGCGTACTCGGTGGCGGCGTGGGCCTGGCCACCGGTCTGGTGGTGGCGCTGTTCCCCTTCGCCGCCATCGGCGGCGGTCTACTGGCCGCCACGGCTGGCGGTGGCGCTGTGCTGGGCTCGCTCGCCGGCCACGCCGCGGCCGGGATGAGCCGCGACGATCTGAAGGTGCTCGGCGAGCACCTCGACGCCGGCCAGGCCGGCCTGGTCGTGGTCGCGGTGGCCGACATGGGCGCGAAGATCGAGCGCGAGATGCGGCGGGCGGAGAAGCTCGAGAAGAAGGAGCTGAAGGCCGACGTCGACGCGATCGAGACGGACGCCAAGGCGGCAGCGGAACCGGCAGCAGCAGAGTCGGCGGAATCCTCAGCGGAGCCGACCGCCGACTAGTCACGGTCACCGCCGCGTCACGGCGATTCGAGACCCATCGAGACCGGCACGAAAACGGGGGCCGGGCGTGCCCCGGGCGGAGCGTTATCCGACTCGGGGCATGAAACGGGGGGCCAGGCGTGCGGCGGGCGGAGCGTTATCCGACTCGGGGCACGAAACGGGGGGCTGGGCGTGCCCCCGAGTCAGCCGTTGGCTGCCGGAGCATTGACGGTGGCTACCGCAGGATCGATTTCTGAGCCGTCTTCTGCGCGTTCTTCCCGCGTTGCCAGCGTCGGGTCTCGGGAGCCGGCGCTGCAGCGGCCCGGCCGCTCACGCATCGGCGGCTGTGGCTGCGACGGTGTCTGACGTGAGTCGGCTCAGCCGCAGCGCCGTCCTCGAGGCGACCGCCCCGATGACCGCTCCCGTCGTCACCCCGACGAGGACGTCGCCCGGATAGTGCACGCCGGTGTAGACGCGGGACAGCGCCACGGTCGCGGCCGCCGCTCGGAGGGGCCAGCGCAGCGCGGGCGCCAGGTGGCCGACCGAGACGGCGAACGCTGCCGCAGAGGCCGAGTGGCCCGACGGGAACGAGGTCGAGGTCGGCATTCTCACCCAGCGCGTCTCGGGTACGCCGAGCTGGATCCGATCGGGGCGCCGACGCCGGCGGGCGAGCTTCATCGGCTGGTTGACCACGAAGGATGTGGCGCCGACGGCCGCAATGCCGGTCAAGGCAGCGCGGCGACCGTCCGGGCCGCCCAGCACCGCCAACGCAGCCGCAGTGAGGAACCACGGCTTGGAGTTGTTCGCGAAGTCCGAGATCTCGCGGAGCGGCAGGTCGAGTGCCGGCGTGGAGAATCCCGCCACCGCTCGGTAGACGGCGCGGTCCGCGCGACCGAGCACGGTCGACAGCTTGCTCACCTGTCGTCTCCCTTCTGATCGCCCGGTTCGTGATCGCCCGGTTCGTGATCGCCCGGTTCGTGATCGCCCGGTTCGTGATCGCCCGGTTCGTGATCGCCCGGTTCGTGATCGCCTGTTGACTGGTGACCGAAGGCCATCCGCCACAGCGCCGCCAGCGTCTGGGACTCTGTGACCCTGATCGGCCGGGCTGCTGCGCGGCGGGCGATCGCGGCCCGCGGCAGTCGTACGGTGAGCGCGCCGGGTCGGCTGCGGAAGTGCAGGGGCGGCTCGAGCACGAGCGCCTCACCGTCGACCCCGATCTCGACCGGCTCGGGCGACCGCACGTCGATCTCGGTGGCGGTCCACTCCTGCCAGCCATGGAACCGATCGACGCGTCCGGCGATCTCGAGGGCGGCGAGGGCCTCGGCATCGGCTGCGTTGGATACGTTGATCGAGGCTGCTCCCAGCACGCCGGCGTCCAGCCGCGTGCGCATTCCGCCGCCATGCAGATGGTGGAGCTCATACGGGTTGTTCGAGATCAGCAGCAGCTGACCGGCGGAGTGATGTTCGCCGGTCGGCAGCGAGTAGTCAAGCTGCCACGGTGCCGCCGTCGGGCCGATCAGGTCCGGCAGCATGGTGGCGACGGTCTGGACCTTGGCGTCGCGATAGTCCGCCGAACCGACGATCCTGGCGTACGCACCCATCGCCACGTTGTTGACGAAGATCCGGCCGTTCACCTCGGCCAGGTCGACGGTGAGATCGAATCCGTCCCGATAGGCGTCCAACGCGCCGAGAACGTCGTCGCGATCCAGACCCAGGTCCAGGGCGAAGTGGTTTCGGGTGCCCGCCGGCACCACGATGAAGGGCAGGCCGTGCCGGCTCGCCACGGACGCGACCAGCGCCTGTGAGCCGTCGCCGCCGGCCATGCCCAGCGCGTCGGCACCGCGGGCGACCGCGTCTTCGGCAAGCGCCAGCAGATCGTCGTCCGGGTGGAGCACGATCGGCTCGATCGCGGTCTGTCGGCAGCGCTCGGCGACGGCGAAACGCTCCGCCTTGCCGCCGCCGGATCGGGGGTTGATCAGCAGCACGGGGTGACGGGCGGGGTCGGCGGGTCCGGCTCGTGGGTCAGGTCGGGCGGAGCGCAGGGCGAACCGGGCGGCGGCGACCGACAGCGCCGCGAGCAGGAGGCCGACGACCAGCACGCGTACGCTCCCGCTGGCCAGCATCACCCAGCCGAAGGCAACCAGGGCGCCGATCGCGACGATCGCGGCGACGACACGTGCCGTGCCCCGCCGTGACACCGCGTACCAGGCGGCCACCACGACGACCGCCAGCGACAGCACGCCCGACGCCAGCACGGTCAAGCGATCGACGGCCACGATGGTCAGATAGAGCGCCGTAGCGGCCAGCGCGACGAGCGCGACGATCGCCGCGACGCGTCGCGAGCGGGCGGACGAGTCCCCGCCCAGACCGTTCCCGCCCGGACCGTTCCCGCCCAGACCGTTCCCGCCCGGACCGTTCCCGCCCAGACCGTTCCCGCCCGGACTGCTCATCGGCCGGCCGGGGGAGCCTGCCAGACGGCTCCCGTTTCGCCGACGTACGCAGCGACGGCGTCGTCGATGGTGGGGAAGAAGTGTGCCGGATCGATCGTCTTGGTGAGCTCGTAGCGCTCGATCTTCTCTCGGACCGGATCCTTCAGCTCGGCGAACACCAGTGAGGCACCACGCTCGTTCAGCCAGGAGTCGAGATCGGTCAGCATGTCGGCCGCCGTGGTGTCGACGTCGGTGACCGGTTCGGCCGCGATCAAGACCCAGCGCAGGTCCTCCCGCCGGGTAGCGATCGCCCGGATCGCCTCGGAGAACATCCGCGCGTTGGCGAAGATCAACGGAGCGTCGAAGCGATAGACGACGAGGCCCGGGAGAACCGCTGCGTCCGGATAGCGCCTTACGTCGTGCAGTCCCGCAAGTTCCGGCGTCCGGCCGAGCTCGGCCTGGTGCGGCCACCAGGTCCGGCGGAAGACGTTGAGGATCGACATGAACACCGCGATCGCGATACCGGGCAGCACGCCGAGGAAAGCGACACCCAGCAGCGCGATGATCGACAGCCAGAACTCGATCCGGCGCTGCTGCCACAGTCGGCGAGTACCGGGAATGTCGGCCAGTGACACCGCGGCCGCGATCACGATCGCACCGAGCACGGGCTGCGGGACGTACTGCATCAGCGACGTCGCGAACAACAGCACCACGGTGATCACGGCCGCGCCCACCAGCCCGGTGACCTGCGAGCGCGACCCGGCCTGCTCGGCGACCGCGGTGCGGGAGCCGCTGGTGCTGACCGGGAAGCCTTGGAAGAACCCGGCCGCGATGTTCGCGGCGCCCAGGCCGACCATCTCCTGGTTGCCGCGCACCTGCTCGCCGCGGCGGGCGGCGAACGCGGACGCGGTGGAGATGGTGTCCGCCAGGGCGACGACGGAGATCGCGAAGGCGCCGATGATCAAGGGCGGGAGGTCGCTCCATCGCACGATGGGCAGCGTGAGCGGCGGGAATCCCTGCGGCAGCACGCCGACGACATCGAGCCCGCGATCGGCCAGGTCGAACGCGTTCACCGCGATGGAGGCGAGCACGACCACGATCAGGACGCTCGGGAGCTTCGGCAGGAACCTGTTCAGCACCAGGATGGCGATCAGCGAGGAGATCCCGATCACGGCCGCGGTGGTGTTGACCGCACCCTGTGCGATGCCCGAAAAGGCCGCGACGACCTCTCCGATCAGGCTGTCGGCATCGGTGGAGAACCCGAGCAGCTTCGGCAGCTGACCGATCATGATCGTGATGGCCAGGCCGTTCATGTAGCCGATCTGCGTCGGTTTCGACAACAGGTCGGCCACGAAGCCGAACTTGGCCAGTCCGGCGACGACCATGATCACGCCGACGAAGACCGCGAGCAGGGACGCCAGTGCGATGGCCCGGGTCGGATCCCCGTCGGCGAGGATCAGCGGTGCGATGGTGGCGGCGATCATCGACCCCAGGGCCGAGTCGGGGCCCAGCACGAGCACCCTGGACGGGCCGAAGATCGCGTACCCGATCAGGCACAGGATCGAGGTGTACAGACCCGTGACCGGCGGCAGGCCGGCCAGCTCGGCGTAGGCCATCCCCTGCGGAATGAGGAGTGCGGACAGGACGAGTCCGGCGACGACGTCCTTCGGCAGCCACCTGCGCCGGTACGACCTGGCCAGCGCGATCCCGGGCACGAGCGACTGCCAGCTCGGTCCGGCACTCGTGCCGACGGAGATCGCCACGGGATCGGTGCCGCTCACCGTCGCAGGCTATGGGGATCGAGGACGGACGCGAATCGCCCACGCCGGGTGATCCACCCCCGGTTGACCCTGGCCCGGTTGACCCTGGCCCGGTTGACCCTGGCCCGGGTGAAGCTGGCCCGGGTGATTCTTGCGGGGCTCACCAGGTCACTGTAGAGCCGAGACGAGGCTCGATACGTTTTCGACGTAGCGCTCAGACCTGGGCCGGGCCTTCCACTCCGGCAGCAACAGCTCGCGACTCACCTGCCGATACTCGGCGGCGACGGTCTGCAGATCGTCGACGAACTGCCGCCCGGTGCCCATCAGCGAGATCTCGTAGTCGAGTCCGAACGAGCGGTAGTCCATGTTGCTGGAGCCGATCACGCCCACCGTGTCGTCGACGGTGAAGTGCTTGGCGTGCAGCACCGCAGGCTTCGGATACAGGTAGATCCGCACCCCGGCCTCCAGCAGGACGGTGTAATAGGAGGCCTGGGCGTGGCCGACGACGAACTGATCCGCCTCCTCGCAGACGAACAGCTCGACCGCCACGCCGCGATAGGCGGCTGTCGTGATGGCCTCGAGCAACGACTCGTCGGGAACGAAGTACGGGCTGGTCAGCGACAAGGTGTGCTGGGCCAGGTGCACCAGGCCGGTGAACAACCGGAGATTCGGCATGGTGCGGTAGCCCGGGCCGGAGGGGATCAGCTGCATCGGGTCTCCGACTCGCTCGTGGCCGCCGGGAGGTTCCAGCGCCAGCATCTTGTTCAGCCGCTCACCGGTCTCGCTGAACCAGTCGGTCGCGAAGACGAGCTCGAGGGAGGTGACGATCTCGCCGGTCAGCTTGATGTTGAGGTCCTTCCACGCCCGACCCGCCTTGATGTTCTTGGGTTTCAGGTAGCTCGGCGTGATCAGGTTCTGGGAGCCCATGAAGGCGACGGTGCTGTCGACTACCAGCAGTTTGCGATGGTTGCGGAGGTCGGGCCGCCGCCAGTTCCCCTTCAGCGGTTGGATCGGCATCATCGGGTACCACTCGAAGCCCGCCGCAGTGAACCTGGTCTTCATCTCGGCGTAGCCCGGGATGCCTTGGGTTGCGACGTGGTCGTACAGCACCCGGATCTTCACGCCACGCTGGACCGCTCGGGCCAGCGCGGCGAACACCGGCTCGGTGGTGTCGTCCCAGGCCATGATGAAGTACTCGACGTGCACCGTGTGCTGCGCGGTGTCGATCACCTCCGCCATCGCGCGGGAGTTCTCGTCCGCGTCTCCGAGCACGCCGTGGGTGACACCGAGGACGCAGGGCAGCGCGGTCAGTCTCGCGTTGAGCGCGACCAGCGTGTCCACGCCGGCGGGCAGGGCCGCCGACGACGGAAGCACCGGCTGACCGGTCATCCGCTCGGCGATCGCCAGGGTGGCGCCGTCTTGGACCTTGGCGCGTCGACCGCGGACATTGGGGCTCCCGATCAGCAAGAAGATGATCAGTCCCAGAACCGGGAGGATGAAGATGAACAGCAGCCAGGCGATGGAGGACGACGGCCTCCGGTTGGTCGGGATCGCGCCGATGGCGACGATCTTGATGATCAGGTCGATCGCCCAGATGATGAAGGGAATCCACACCCAGCTCATGTCTGGGGCTCCGGGTCTGAAACAGCAGCCATGAACCAGGGGGTATCACACGCGGTGACCGGGCGTCCACGAGCGACGACGGCCGCGGACGCGGGTGCGGTCGGGGTTCACCCGGCCCGGGTGAAGCGTGTGCTCGTGCTGCACGCGAGGGTAGGGGAATGTCCGAGGTGCACGCAGTGCCGCGGTGGGCGCCGCCCGTCGACACGACCCAGCCGAGTTCCCGATGATCTCGTCGACCAGCGCCGCGCGGCCCGCAGTCGAGGGTCTGCACACGTATGAGATCGGGTTCGACGGCGACGTCGGCGACCTGGTCCACCGCGTCACGCCGTCGGCGCGGGTGCTCTGCACGCCGACCTGCACCGTGTTGTGGCACCACCTCGATCTCCAGGCCGAGCTCGATGTCGTGCTCGACGCCTTGAGCGCGGTCGGCATCACCCCTCGAGAGGTATACGAGTCGGTCGGCTGTTCCCGCGGGCAGCTGGCCGAGAGCAGGCGCGGTCGCCGGATGGACGCAGACGCGATTGCGGTTGCCTCGACCTACTGTGAGTTACGAATCGACGGCCGCCTCGGCGACGCGATCCTGGCTCACCTTCGGTGGTCGAATCGCGTGGTGCAGACGACCATCGTCCGGGTTCGGGTCAGCTACGACGCGCTGCGCGCCCTGCTGGCCGAGATGTCGACGGCAACGCGAGTGGACTACGTCCTCTCGCTCTGATCCGGACGCGTCAGCCTGAGGCCGCCAGCAGGAAGCCGCCCAGTGCGGTTCCTACGAGCGGCCGGAAGCATCGGCCTGGGGCATCAGCAGAGCCCGAGGGCTCGCCCGCGTCGGAACGCCTCCGAGCGGCGGGCCACCTCCAGCTTGCGGAACAGCGACTTCAGATGCGTCTTGACCGTGTTGGTCGACAAGAACAGCTCTGCGGCGATCTCCTCGTTCGTGCTGAGCGAGCCGAGTCGTTGCAGAATGTCGAGCTCGCGCTTCGTGAGCGTGCCGGTCGGCGGCGAAGGCGCTATGCCGCTCGGGAGGTCGTCGCGTCGGGCGTACGGCCGGGTCGCGCGGATCGAGGCGAGGAACGACCCGTGCCGTCGCAGCAGTTCGCGGTCGGACGCGATCGCCGCCTGGAGCCACGACTTGGCCCAGCCGATCGGAGTACGCAGCTCCTCCCGGCCGGCCGTGCGCAGCGCCCGGTCGATCAGTGCCCGCTGGTGACGACGGTCCCCGTGGGCGTGGGCGAACCAGGCCTGGACCAGTTCCAGCTGAATCTGGGTGAGCACCCCCAACCGCTCGATCGGACGCGTTCGCAGCACTGCCCCGGCAGCCGACGGATCGCCCAAGACGATCAGCGCTCGGGCTCGCAGGACCTGTGCCTCGGCTCCGGAGAGTCCGCACTCTCGAAGCAGCCGTAAGGCCTGCGTCGGCTGGGATGCATTCAGCTCTGACTCGACGCGTGCGAGGCAGAGCTGGTCGCCGAACCACCCACTCGTGGCGCTGGACAGGTTCGGTCGCGGCACTCCGCCAAGGTCACCGACGACTGTTGCCAGCCGGGCTGCGGTGAGCTGGATCGCTGTGACCACCGCCGGCTCGATCTCACCCTCGATCGATCCGGCCCGAGCGACCACGCTGTCGAACCGCTGCGTCGCCTGTTCGAGCTCGCCCCGTGCGGCATGGGCGCAGACCGTCGCCAGCTGCGCGTGCACGACACCGGTCTCCCGGCTGTCGGCGGGGCGCGCGGTGAGTACGTCGCCGGCATGCTGCAACGATCGGTTCAGCTCCCCGCCGAGAGCCTCGAGCCAGGCGAGCTGACCCAGGCAGGCCGTCGATGCGATCCTGGCGGCGCTGTCCGCTCCCGGTGCTTCTCGCGGACCGAATGCACGCGCTCCCCGTTCGAAAGCCGTCCGGGCGCGCTCCGGGGCTCCGCCCCACAGGTCGAACACACCGATGGTGGACTGGATCAGCGGAATCAGCTCCGGCGTCGCCGCCCGCTGCGCCAGGCTCAGCTGAGGCACCAGCCGGGTCAGCCGCCGATCTTGTTCCAGGCCCGCCGGCCGGTCGGCGCGCCACCTGGCCGATACGAGGCGCACCAGCGCGTCGCTCAACCGGTAAGCGGCCGTGTGGTCTGCCGTGGGCTCGGTTCCTGCCGCGTCGGCGAGGGCCTGCGTTGCAACATCGGGCAGGCATCGCTCGAGAGCGGCCGCGGCCAGGAGCAGGGGCTCCGCTGCGCCGAGAGCGTCGGCGGCCTCGGGCTGCTCGAGGAGGTCTCGGGCGCCCGACGTCAGGAGCCTGGGCACGACCAGCGACTCGACCATGGTCCGCGCCGCCCACTCCCAGTCGCCGGCCCGAGCGGCCATCTCGATCGCTGCGGTTGTCTCACCGTGCGCCGCGGTCCAGCCAGCCACCTGGCGTGAAGCGGCAAGCGCCCGGGCAGGATCTCGCCCAAGGCGCCGGAGCAGAAGTCGGCGAAGGAGGGGATGGCTGCGGAACGACCCGTCGGTTCGGACCTGGACGAACCCGCGGCAACTGCCGATGTCTTCCGCTCCAAGTGCAGCGCCCGGTCCGGCGACCGCGTCGGCCAGCTCCGGCGCTACGTGGTCGACGAGACTCGTGCACGTGAGGAGCTCCAGGGCTGATCCGGAGAGTCCCGGGAGGATCGAGGTGTCGAGGTAGTCCTCGATTGCCCGATCCGTCTCGTCCAGGGCCGCGGCGACCGACGCGCATCCGTGCAGGAGCTGCGCGGCCAGCCGCACCCCGCACGCCCAGCCCGCGGTTCGCTGTGCAACAGCTCCGACGATCGCATCGGTCGGATCGACCTGGTGCCGGACCAACACCTCGGCGATCTCGTCCACATCCATCGCGAGATCGTCCGTGGTGATCGGCAGGCTCTGGCCGGCGACGCCCAGCCGGCCCAGATCGAGCGAGGGCCAGTCCGTGCCGGCGAGGACCACGCCGACCTCGGACGCGGTCGTGCGCAGGAACCGCTCGAGGGCTGTGTTCGTCGCCTCGATCGGCCAGCCCGGGCCGTCGAGCACCACGATCCAACGCCTAACAGAGAGCTGACTCGGTGCCTCCACGGCCGCGGTGGGCTGATCCGGATAGGTCCCGGCGGGCCACGGGCCGGCAGCCGGCCGATCCGACCCCGCGAGAGGAAGCTGGACCGAGATCTCGTCCGCGAGCGATGCCAGCTCCGACGGCCGGGTCGGGACGACTCGACTGACCCGCGTCCAAGGGCCCAGGCTGGCCGTCCACGACGACAGCAGAGCGGTCTTGCCAGTGCCGGCGGCGGCAGTCAGGACCACCAGCCGAGATGCGGCGGTGGCCTCGTCGAGCCGCGCGAACAACCTGGGCCGTGCTGCGATCCAGGCTGCGAGTGGCGTCTCGACCGCGCGAAGGTGACGCTCAGCTCGCGCGGTCGGTCTTGCTCGGAGTACTTCGGTCATCGTGATCCTTCACCGCGCGAGGACGTGAGAGCTGCCTTGCGACTCAATTCAGTCGTTCCACGGGGTGAGATGTCATCATCCATCCGCGATCTCACCCGGGTGAGAGCCGATCATCGGAGCTCCATTCCCCGGTCGACGAGGCCGACCGGGGTCAGAGCAAGGTGATGCTCCGAGCGATCGCAATCGCCTCGGAGCGCGAGTGCACGCCCAGTTTGCGATAGAGCGACACGGTGAAGGTCTTGATGGTGTTGTGCGACACGTACAGGTCATTCGCGATCTCGCGCAGGCTCTGCGAGCTCTGCAGCCGCCGAAGCACCTCCACCTCACGCGGGGTGAGGGGATCGCCCAGGTCGGGCGGCGCCGGCGGCATGGGCCGGCCGAGCATTCGACGCACCGCAGCGATCCTGGTCCGGGTCGTGGCCATGGTGGCGTCCGTCCACGGCGTCAGCTCTTCGAGCTCGAGGATCAGTTCGTTGGCTACGGCGTGCCGACCGGACTGCGCCGCCACGGTTGCCATCACCACGAGGTGGTGGATCAGCGGCCAGGGGCTCAGACCCAGGACGAGACGACGAGGTTGCAGGCCGGACTCCAGCACGGACCACGCGGCCTCGAGGTCGCCGGACGCTGCGAGGGCCGCCGCGGTCGCGGTAAAGGCGAAACTGGCCTGCGGCATCGGCTGCATCGCGTTCTCCTCGACGACCCGCATGGCCATCGCCGCCAGGCGGGCGGCGGTGTGCGTGGCGCCGAGCTCCGCCTCGCAGAGAGACAGTGCGGCCAGAGCGAGGACCTGGATGGTGGCCGGAGCTACCCTCGCGGCGGCGGCCTGAGAAAGCCGATCGCGGGCCTGCTGGAGATCGCCCGTCACGTAACTGGCGTGGCCGAGCGTGACCAGGGCGGCGGCGTACCAGGTGGACGTCTCGTCCGTCTCCAGCTCGACGACGCGTCGGGAATCGGCGAGCATTTGATCGGGGCCGTCGTAGCCGAACATCGCGCGGATCAACAGCCGGGCCGACTCCACCGACTTGGCTCCGTCGGGGAGCGGGCCGTCGTGCGCCATCGACTCCAGCATGACGAGGCGATGGCTCATCTCCGCCTGTCGACCGGTGAGGGCTGCTATCCACGCAGCCGTCACCGTGGTCTCGGCGCACTTGTCGGCAGGTGAGTCGTGCAGTCCGCGCAGCCAGCCCAGCACAGTCGCGATTCGGCCGGCATCGAGGTAGCGGACCCAGTTGCTCTGGACAAGCACAGCCGCGTCCTGCGCCGAGCCACCGGCGAGGTGGTGCTGGATCGCTTCCTCGATGTGGTCATGGGCAGCGAACCACTCCGCCCCTCGGAAGTGGAGGAGCTCCGCCCGATCCGGGTTCGCCGCCTCGAGGGCGCTGCGCGCGAACGTGCCGAAGAGGTGGTGGAAGCGGAACCAGTTGCCCGCGGCGTCCATCGGGATCAAGAAGAGGTTGGTCCGCTCCAGAACTCGCAGCAGGCGACTGGCTGCTTGCGTCTGGGTCACATGATTGCCCAGCGAGACATTGAACCGATCGAACACCGACATGTCGAGGATGAAGTCGCGGAGCTCAGCGTCCTGCCGATTGAGCACCTCCTCGGTGAGGTAGTCGGCGATGAACCGGTTGTTGCCGCTCAGCTCGTGGACGAACTCCTCCGGGTCGTCACGACCACCGAGCGACAGGGCAGCCAGGTAGACGGCCGCCGGCCACCCCTCGGTACGGCTGGCCAGCTCGTCGATGGCCGAAGCGGTCAGCTGAACCCCTTCGACCTGCAGCACGGCTCGGGTCTCGTCGGCGGTGAAGGACAGGTCCTTGGTCCGGATCTCCGATAGCCGGCCCTCCACCCGGAGCCGGCCGAGCCGGAGTGCCGGGTCGGATCGAGCGATCAACGCGACGTGCACCGCCTCGGGGAGGTGATCCAGCAGATAGTCGAGCTGCTCCCGGCAGGCGACCGACCGGATCACGTGGCAGTCGTCCAGCACGACGGTGACGGGCCGATCGATCCGCTCGAGCGCCTCGATGATCCCGGGGACCACTCGGGTGAGCATCGTGGTCCCGCTGGTGGCGATGATCTCGGCCATGCCGACGTCGAAGGCGCAGCCGACGCGTTGCAGCGCGGTCGCCAGATGCAACCAGAGCCGGACCGGGTCGTTGTCGCCGGGATCCAGGCACAGCCACGCCGCAGGACCGGCCGCGGCTACCGATTCGTGCCACTGGGTCACCAGTGTGCTCTTCCCGAAGCCGGCCGGTGCGGCGAGCAGGACGACCGGGAGGCTCATCGACCTCTCGAGCGCCGCCACGAGTCGTGGCCGCGCTATCCACTCCGCCCGGACCGGGGGTGGGTGAAGCTTGCTCTCGATGACAGAGTCGACTGCCGCCCGTTCCACCATCGCCTCTCGTGGTCGCAGAAGCGCTGTTCGCCCTCGATGCCCTGCTGTCCACCGAGAACGCTCTGGGTGCGACCTCCAGACAGCATAGTGAACCGGACGGCTTCGACCGCTCAGCTGGCCCCGAAGCCGGCTGAGGAGATCGCGTGCTCACGATGCCGTCGGTGGCTCCGCCAATTCCCGGCGCACTTCGAGCAGGTCGATTCCGGCGGTCCGCAAGGCGTCGATCAGGCCCCACAGGGCGGTTTCGTCCGGGACGTCGACCTCGACTGTCGTGCCGGCGGGCTGGACGGCGTTCACGTGGGTGAAGCTCTCGATGAGGCCGGGCGGAACGATCCCGCCGACGCGGATCTGATAGGTGACCATGAGGTTGCGGCGCGCCCGGTCGGCTAGGCGTTCGGGATCTGCGGGGCCGTGACGGGTTCGGTCGGCGGAATCGTCTCGTCGCCGCGGGTCGGTGGGCAGGAAGCGTCCGACGATTTCATCTCTGCCACCTCTGTGCACGCTCCGACGGGGATTGGACGCGGCGCTGTGGCTGCCGCCGTCCTGTGCCCCGACTCTGGCAGTCCGGCGACGTACGGTGCTTCACCCGACACGGGTGAGGTCGAGTCCGGGGCTCTGTTCAAGCCTCGACGCCAGGGCGCGCCGCCGAGCACGGCGAAGTCCGCAGGCATTGTCACCCCGTTCGGGTGATCTCACGGTACGGTCTGGGTGGCAGCATCGGCTCTTACGGGGCGGATCGAGGACACCGCCGCCCGTTTCGCAAGCAGGTTGCAGGAGGGGACGGATGAAGGTGGCACCGGTCCACCTGAACAGCGCCATCGCCTGGCTCTTCATGGTCGGCTCGGCGTGCTTCGTACTCGGCTCGGTACCTGCCTACCTGGATGCGGTCGGCGGATCAGTCGACGGTGTGACCTACTTCGTGGGCTCGATCTTCTTCACCTGCGCCTCGTTCGGTCAGCTGCTGCAGTCACAGTCGCCGGCCATGACCGCAGCCGATGCCGGTAGCCAGCGGATTCCGGCGCACGTGCGGTTCCGCGCCTGGCTGCCGCATGATCGCGGATGGCTGGCCGCCGTCACCCAGTTCCCAGGCACGCTCTGCTTCAACGTCAGCACGTTCGCCGCACTCGTCCACAACGCCTCGGTGCAGCAGGCGGACCGATTGGTGTGGCGGCCCGACCTGTACGGGTCGACTCTCTTCCTCGTCGCCAGCGTCCTGGGGATCCTGGCGGTCGGCCGGTTCCTGAGCTTTCGACCCGGTTCACTGCCGTGGCGGATCGCCTGGTGGAACATGGTCGGCTCGATCCTGTTCATGGCCTCCGCCCTGGCGAGCTACATCCTGCCTACCGGCGACGTGGTGAGCGTGCGGATCAGCGTCATCGGCACATTGACCGGCGCGGTCTGCTTCTTGATCGGCGCGGCGTTGATGTTCCCGGCCTGGCGAGCGTCGATGATGCCGGCTTCTGTCCGCAGTACGGGCAGCCAGCCGTGATGGCGCGCATGACCTCGCCTTCGATCCGCACGACCGATCCCCACGACCGACCCCCGCAGAACGCAACACCCAACTCACCGCGCGACACCGATCGCCGGCTCGAACCAAGGAGAACTGAGAAATGGACGAGAACGCGGCAGCGGCGCTGTTCGGCAATCGCTTCGTCACCCAAGAGGTGCCGAGCCGAGAGTTCCCCGAAGACGGCATGCCGGCGGGTGACGCACTGCGGCTGGTCGGTGAGGACCTGGCCATCGAGGGCGATCCCGCGCGCAACCTGGCGACCTTCGTGACGACCTGGATGGAGCCCGAGGCGCAGCGGCTCATCGCGATGAACCTGCACCGCAACTTCATCGACCATGCGGAGTATCCGCGGACCGCCGAGATCGAGCAGCGCTGCATCCGGATGATCGCCGATCTCTTCCACGCTCCCGGCGAGACGACGGGTGCGCGGACCCAGGGCTCCTCCGAGGCGATCATGCTGGGTGCCCTGTCGCTGAAGTGGAAGTGGCGGGAGCGCCGCGCGGCGGCCGGCCTGTCGGCCACCAGTCCCAACCTGATCTTCGGAGGCGACGTCCACGTCGTCTGGGAGAAGTTCTGTCGGTACTTCGACGTGGAGCCACGGATCGTTCCGCTCCAGCCGGGAAAGTACACGATCGGTCCGGAGGATGTCCGTCCGCACATCGACGAGAACACGATCGGTGTCGCGGCCGTGCTGGGCACGACCTTCACCGGTCACAAGGACGACATCGCCGGCATCAACGACTTGCTGCTGGAGATCAAGAGCCAGCGCGGGCTGGACATCCCGCTCCACGTCGACGGCGCCAGCGGTGGATTCGTCTGGCCATTCCTCTACCCGGACTCGGCGTGGGACTTCCGGCTGGAGCAGGTGCGCTCGATCAACGTCTCGGGACACAAGTTCGGCCTGGTCTATCCAGGAGTCGGGTGGTTGATCTTCCGGGAGAAGGCCGATCTCGCGCACGACCTGGTCTTCGAGGAGAACTATCTCGGCAAGACCGACGCCACCTTCACCCTGAACTTCTCGACCGGCTCCGCGATGGTCCTCGCCCAGTACTACAACCTCATCCGCTACGGGCGTGCCGGCTACACCTACATCATGAAGAACATGCAACAGAACGCGGCTCTGCTCGCCGAGAAGCTGGAGGCAATGGGACGCTTCGAGCTGATCGGCACCGACGAAGAGCGGCTGCCACTGGTCGCGTTCAAGCTCGCCGGAGACAACGACTTCAATGAGTTCGACGTCGCCTGGCAGCTCTCGGCCGAGCGCGGTTGGATGGTACCGGCATACACGCTTCCGCCGAATGCCCAGAACGAGACAATCATGCGGGCACTCGTGAAGGAGACTCTGACTCGTGAGCACGTCGACACCTTGGCCAGAGACATCGAAGACGCGTTGCGGACGCTCGACGAAAAGGGCGGCGCTCACGAGCTGGAGCGGAAGAAGATCGAAACCGGCCCCGGTCACTGAGCCGATCCGGTTGCGCGCCCGCTCCGTACGCTCGGCTGACAGAGAGCGGAGCTGATGGGGGAGCCGAGCGGCCCGTCGCCGTCGGCGGACGCCGCCGGTTCCGCCGGCCCCGACGTCGGCCGGCCTTCGTCGGGCGGCGTTGCGCCGGCGATCGACCCGATCGCCATCATGCGGTCCAGGGCCTATCTCGGATCTCTGGTGCTGGCCGCGGGCCTCGGCGTGCCGATCTCGGCCATCGCGTACGGGTTCTTGGCGCTGGTGACACTGATCCAGCGCGCCATCTTCACCACCCTGCCGCAGTACGTCCTGGGCACGACCGCGCCGGCCTGGTGGCCGATCCCGTGGCTGGTGCTGTGCGGCGTGCTGGTGGCGCTGGCGATCCGCCACCTGCCCGGCAACGGCGGTCATTCACCGGCCCTCGGCTTCAGCCCCGGCGGTGCGCCCACCACCGGGGGCGAGCTGTTGAACGTCGTCGTCGCGGCCCTGGCCACGCTCTCCCTGGGTGCGGTGCTGGGACCCGAGGCGCCGCTACTGGCCATCGGCGGCGGACTCGCCGCCCTGACCATCCGACGAGTGAAGAAGGATGCAGCGCCGACGGCGGTGACGATGATGGCGGCGGCGGGAAGCTTCGCGGCCATCAGCACGCTGCTCGGGTCGCCCGTCCTGGCCGCCTTCTTGATCATGGAAGCGGCGGGCATCGGCGGAATGGCGCTCAGCCTGGTCGCGCTACCCGGTCTGGTGGCTGCGGGTGTCGGCGCGCTCGTCTTCACCGGCCTCGACGGCTGGAGCGGCCTTGGCTCGTTCTCCCTGGCGCTCCCGGCTGTCCCGCCGGCCGACCCACCGACCCTGCTCAGCCTCGTCTGGGCGTTGCCGCTCGGCGCGGTCGCAGCGCTCCTGGGGTGGCTGATCCGCTCGGTCGCGCTCTCCGTCCGACCGCTGGTCCACCGTAGCCGGATCGCGGTGACCGCCGGCCTCGGGCTGCTCGTCGGCGCGATCGCCATGGTCTATCAGCTGATCTCCGGACGCAGCTTCACCGAGATTCTCTTCTCGGGTCAGGACGCGTTGCCCGGTCTGGTGGACAACGCGGCCGGCTACTCGCTCGGCGTGCTCGTCGTGCTGATCATCTGCAAGTCGTTGGCCTACGGGCTCTCGCTGAGCGCCTTCCGTGGCGGCCCCATCTTTCCGGCGATGTTCGTCGGAGGTGCCATCGGGATCGCGGTCAGCGGGCTACCCGGGGTCGGCCTCGCGGCCGGCATCGGCATGGGAATCGGAGCGATGGCGGTGAGCATGCTCAGACTCCCACTGACGTCGACGCTGCTGGCGACGCTGTTGATGGGGATCGACGGAATTCTCGTCACACCGCAGGTCGTGCTGGCCGTCGCCACGGCGTTCCTGGTCACCATGAGGCTTCCCGTTCCGAGCGGAGCCGACGGCAAGGGTTCCGGTCCAGCGATGAACCAGGGACAGCGAGGCTAAACGACGTGGTGCACGCCATCGGCTTGCTGCTCCCGGTCGCCCTCGCGGCCGCGATCAGCTCGGTGCCGATCACGGTGATGATCTTGATCTTGCTGTCGCCTCGCCGCAAGGTGGCGGCCATACCCTTTCTGATCGGGAACGTGACCGGAGCCCTCGTCGTCGTCGGTGGGGCCACCCTGCTGGCACAGCAGCTGCCGCCGGCGCGTGTTCGCCAAGCGGAGCCGGCTCTCGGCGTGATCGAGATCGTGGTCGGTCTCGCCCTGGTACTGCTGGCCGCGCGCGCGTGGCGTCGCCGAAACCGGTCAGGGCGGGGTCTGAAGCCGCCTCGGTGGGCCGCCGCCGTCGACACGCTGGGGCCGATGCGTGCGTTCGGCCTCGGCGTGCTGCTCTGCTTCAGACCGAAGAACCTCCTGCTGGCGACCGTGGTCGGGATCCAGCTGCACACCGCCCTCTACAAGCCGACGACCGCGGTAGCGGCGGCGGCGGTCTACGTGGCCATCGCCACCTCGACGGTCACCGTGCCCATTCTGCTGTCCCTGCTCGCCCCCGCCCGGATGGAGCCGCGGCTGACGACGGCCTCGGAGCTGCTGAGCACCGACGGACCGATCATCAGCGCGGTGGTCCTGCTGATCATCGGCGTGGTGGTGATCGGTGTCGGGCTGCAGACCATCACCTGACCCGGGTGATCCCGGATCCTCTCGAGATCGGAGATCATGAGCAGATGGAGTCATCGGTCGAGCCGGGCCCGGCGGGTGCGGGTCGCTTCACGCTGAGGAGACAGACGTCGCGTCGCGCGAGTGGCGAGCTCAGCTCCGGACCCGCGTACGAGGCCGGCGCGGATCGTTCGTTCCGTATCCCGGGGCGGGTTCCGGTGCCGCCGCTGCGGCCGGAGTGGCTGGTCGTCGACGAGATCCCGCTGTTCCATCGCTACTGCCTGGACGCCGCGCCCGACGCCGATGCCATCGTCCACGTGCACGGGTTCGGCATCTCGGGAACGTACCTGGAGCCGACCGCCGCGCGGTTGGCATCGCGGTACCGGACCTTCGTGCCCGATCTGCCTGGGATCGGGCGCAGCATGCGTCCGCGGCGGGGTCTCGACCTGGCGGGTCTGGCAAGTGCCCTGATGGACTACTGCGACTCGATCGGGGTGGAGCGGCCCATCCTGGTCGGGAACTCACTCGGCTGCCCCGTCATCATCGAGGTGGCGGCCAGATTCCCCGAACGCGTCAAGCGGGCGGTCCTGGTCTCGCCGGCGGGCGGGCCCAACAACCAGCCGCTCGGTCGCGCGCTGCACCAGATCGCCCTGGACGGCTTACGCGAGCCGTTGTCGCTGACCCCGATCGCGACGCGGGACTACCTGCGCTTCGGCGTGCTGCAGAGCCTGTCGCTGTTCAAGGCGATGACTGAGTATCCGACCCTGGAGAACCTGCACAAGCTCGAGATGCCGACCCTGGTGATCGCCGGCCTCCGCGACCCGCTCGTCCGCATCTCGCGGGGGTTCGTGTTGGCATCGCTGCCGCATGTGAACGCGGTCAAGGTACCGGGGGCGCACGCCTTGAACTACAGCGCGCCGGAGCTGATCGCCGAGCTCATCGACGCGCACCTGACGGATCAGCCACTGCTCGGTGGCCCGCATGCGCGCGGGGTCGCGGAGATCGTCGACGTTCAGCACATGCCGCCGTCGGAGCTTCCCCGTCGGCTCTGGGCGCGGCGTCGTGGGCACCCGGGTGGCGCTGGTCGAGCGCGGCGTCGCCGCGGACGCCCCGGCGAGGAGCCGGCTCCGAGCTCAGGAACGGACCAGTGAGAACAACGCCGACGGCCCGGCCAGCGCCAGTCGATTTCCCTGACAGGCGACGGCGAACTCACCCTGCAGCCCGATCACCTGGGCGAGCTGGGCGAACTGGACCGGTGCCTTGCCCTCGTCGTTCGTGACGTACGCCGTTCCCTTCGCCGAGTCGACCGCAAAGGTTCGGACCGAGCCCGACGTGTCGTAGCTGCCGTCGATCGCGCCCTTCACATACAGATCGCCGGCCGCCTTGTCGGAGACCGTCACCGCCATCGGCTGCTTGCCCGCGCCTTTCAGGCGATAGCTCCCGTCCGTGAACGTGACGGTGATGTCGCCGCCCTTGCCGTGACCGAGGGCGGAGTTGCTCTGCCCGGCGAACTGCTCGAGGGCGTACGTCCCCGAGGGCTGCCCGGCCGGACACGGCGCCCCGGAGGGGCTGGTCCCGCCGCCGGGAGTGGAGGCGGCCGAGCCCGGTGAGGGATCGGTCGTCGCCGAGCCGGCCCCGCTCGGCTGCACGGTCCCGCTCGGCGCAGACGACGGGGCCTGATCCGGCGGGGCCTGATCCGATGGGGAGCAGCCGGCGAGGAGAAGCGCGGCTCCAGCCGCGGTCAGGGCCCAGCGTCTCATTCGGTCGAAGCGGGAGAGCTTGGCGAGTCCGGGGATACCGGTGAGTGGGCGGAGTCGGGTGAGTCGGGGGAGTCGGGTGAGTCGGGGGAGTCGGGGGAGTCGGGGGAGTCCGCTGATCCTGCCGAGCTCTCGGCTGCGGTCACCGCCGAGGGAACAGTCGGACTGAGTGCCGACGCGGGCCCGGCGGCGCCCGTGGAGCTGTCGGCGGCCGTCCAGGTCTTGCCGCCCGGTTTCGCCGCAGCGTCGCCGGGAGCCGAGCTCGACGCGGCGTCGTCCGCGCTGCCGCGACGCGCCGGTGAGCTGACGCGGGCCCGCGCCTTGTCGCCGGCGCGCACCTTCTCAGGCTCGGACTGGTCCGCGTCCGGCTCGGCCTGGTGCTCCAGCCAGACCGCGCCGAGCGGCGGCACGGTGACGTGTGCCGACGCCGGGTAGCCGTGCGACGGCACGGTTGATGCGACGACCTGGCCGAGGTTCCCGATCTGGCCCGTGCCGTGGTAGACGGGCGCGTCGGTGTTCATGATCTCTTTCCAGGCGCCGTCGGTCGGCAGCCCGATCCGGTAGTCATTGCGCGGTTCGGAGGAGAAGTTGATCACGCAGGCGATCATCTGACCCGCGCCGTCGTAGCGGATGAAGGAGAAGATGTTGCCGCCGGCGTCGTCGGCGTCGATCCAGGAGAAGCCGGCCGGATCGGTGTCCAGCTTGAAGAAGGCCGGGTTCTGCTTGTAGATGTCGTTCATGTCCTTGATCAGCCGCTGGAGGCCCTGGTGTCCCCAGTGCGAGCTCTCATCCCAGTCGATGCTGCGTTCCTCGCTGTACTCGCGGCGCTGTCCGAACTCGGTGCCCATGAACAGCAGCTTCTTGCCCGGAAAGCACCACATGAACGCGTAGAACGCCCGCAGCGTGGCGAACTTGCGCCACTCGTCCTGGGGAGCGCGCTCGAACATCGATCCCTTGCCGTGCACGACCTCGTCGTGACTGATCGGCAGGATGAAGTTCTCCGAGTACGCGTACGCCATCGCGAACGTCATCTCGTGATGGTGGAACTGGCGATAGATCGGCTCGCGGCCCATGTAGCGCAGCGAGTCGTTCATCCAGCCCATGTTCCACTTGAACCCGAAGCCCAGACCGCCGTACTCGGTGCCTCGCGTGACGCCCGGCCACGACGTGGACTCCTCGGCGATCATCATGATCCCCGGCTCGCGTCGGTAGGCATGCGCGTTGGTCTGCTGCAACAGCTCGACGGCCTCGAGGTTCTCGTTGCCGCCGAACTGGTTCGGGATCCACTGCCCGGCCTCGCGGGAGTAGTCCAGGTAGAGCATCGAGGCCACCCCGTCGACCCGCAGGCCGTCGATGTGGTACTCACTCAGCCAGAAGAACGCGTTGCTGATCAGGAAGCTCTTCACCTCGTTGCGGCCGAAGTTGAAGATGTAGGAACCCCAGTCCGGGTGCCAGCCCTTGCGTGGGTCGTCGTGCTCGTAGAGCGCGGTGCCGTCGAAACGCTCCAGCGCCCAGGGGTCGGTGGCGAAGTGGCCGGGCACCCAGTCGACGATCACTCCGATCCCCGCCATGTGCAGCTTGTCCACCAGGTAACGGAACTCATCCGGTGAGCCGAACTTGCTCATCGGCGCGAAGTAGCCGGTGACGTGGTAACCCCACGACCCCTCGAACGGGTGCTGGGCGACCGGCATGAACTCGACGTGGGTGTAGCCCTGCCACGACACGTACTCCACCAGCTGGTCGGCGAGCTCGAGGTAGGTCAGGCCCTTGCGCCAGGAGCCGATGTGCACCTCGTAGATGCTGACAGGCTCCTCGTACTGCTTCTTCTGACCGCGGAACCACATCCACTGCTCGTCCTCCCAGGCGTACTGGGTCTCGTAGACGATCGACGCCGTGTGCGGTGCCGCCTCCGCGAACCGGGCCATCGGGTCGGCCTTGGTACGCCAGACACCGTCGATCCCCTCGACCTCGTACTTGTAGAGGTTGCCCGTGCTGACCCCCTCGACGAACAGCGCCCAGACGCCGGAGCCTGGCACGAGGTGCATGTAGTGCCCCTCGCCGTTCCACCAGTTGAAGTCTCCGACCACCCGGACCGCTTTGGCGTTGGGCGCCCAGACCGAGAACCGGGTGCCGATGAGCTCGCCGCGTTCGGAGTCGGTGACGGTCGCCTCCACGGCACCGAGCCGCTTCCAGACCTCGGTGTCGTGCCCTTCGTGGAACCCGCTCAGGTCCCAGCCGGTCAGGCCACCACTCGGATCGAATGCCATGTTCCTACTCCTTCTCACCGGTGAGGGTCTGATCAGCTGTCGGCGTCGCGCCCACGAGCGCCGCGACGGCACCGAGCGGGATACCGACCCAGTCGGGTCGGTTGCGCACCTCGTACACCACTTCGTAAACGGCCTTGTCGACCTCGTACGCTCGCAGCACCGCGGCGTCTGTGCCGTCCAGCTCCCCGCCGGTGTACGCGTCGAGGAAGGCCGTCCGGCAGTCTGCCACCCAGCGCGCCGCAACGGGGCCCGGCACGCTGGCGCCGGCGTAGTCGAACGAGCGCAGCATGCCGGCGATGTCGCGCCAGACGCTGTCCGGAGCGAGCCGCTCGGGAAGGGTCTTGGCCGGCTCGCCCTCGAAGTCGATGATCTTCCACCCGACCGGGGTGCGCAGCGTCTGGCCGAGGTGGAAGTCGCCGTGCACCCGCTGGACGTCGAAGTCGGCGGCGCCGAGGGCACCAAAAGCGGCGAGTACGCCGTCGGCGTAGGCGTCCAGCGCGGGAGCGATCGCCCGGGCGACGGCGAACCGCTCGGCCATCACCGACGCGGTGTCGGCACCCGAGCCGCTCGCCGTGGGGAACGCGTCCCGGAGCGCCGCGTGGATCTCGGCCAGCGCTCGGCCGAGCTGCGCCGCGTCGGAGACGAAGCTGCGCTGGTCGGTCAGTGCCTGCAGGGCAAGCCCCCAGCCGTCCTCGGCATCGACGAGCTTCTCGACCAGCATGGCGAAATCGGCTCGGACGTCCTCGCCGCGGTGCCGCCAGGCGCCCTCGATCCAGCCGAACAGCCGAGCGACGTCGCGCACCCCGGCCTTGTTCAGCGCGTCGTGCGTCTCGATGTCGAGGTTGCGACCGAGCTCGAGCCGGCGGAACAGCTTGAGCATCGCCACCTCTCCGAACATGATCGACGTGTTCGACTGCTGGCCGCGGAACGGCTGTGGCTGATCGGTCGCGGAGACGCCCTCGGTCTCGGTCGGGGTGAATCGGACCTCGCTGTCGGGCTCGCGGAACCGGCGCGCATCGAGCAGCAGACGGAGCAGGATCCGGCACGCGGCCGGGTCCTGGGCGGCGTCGTACGCGACGACCCGACCGAGGTCGGGATCGACGGTTCTGGCCAGCTCGGCATGGCCCAGCTCGGACTGCGGCGCGGGCCAGTAGGAGACCGGGACCTGGTACAGCTCGTACGGCATCTCCTTCGCTTCGACAGGCTCAGCGCGCAGACCCGCCTCGTCCGGATCCTCGTCCGGCGGGTAGCTGACCTCGACGATCTCGATTCGCACAGCGGGCCACTCCTCCACCTCGGTCAGCCACCCGAGCGTGGTGTGCCCACTCAGCTGCGCCCGGCGGCCCTTACCGGCGAACCAGCGCGCAGCGGTGAGGGCATTGAGCAGCTGCCCGGTGAGATCGACATGCGGACCGCGGTCCGGTGGCGCGTCGTCGTGGGCGTCGATCCTGGGCGGTGAGAACAGCTCCGGCGGACCCGGTACCTCAGCTGAGGGCACGTCAGCGGCCCCGGCGACTCGGGTTCGGCGCGCCGTAGCGGACCAGGGTGAGCACGTGGCACGGGTCCTCGTGGGTGAGTCGCACGAACGCGTGCTGCCCCCAGCGCCAGGTCTGCCCGGTCAGCTCGTCGTGGACTAGGTAGACGTCGCGCGAGCTCAGCCCCAGCGCCTCCATGTCGAGGAAGATCTCCGACTCCACCACATCGTGCGGGTCCAGGCTGCAGATCGTGATCACCACGTCGTCGGAGCCGGTGTCGACGTTCGGTGCACGCTTGGAGAACACCAGGACCCCCGAGTGCGGCGCATGGTGAAAGGTGAGGTCGCGAAGCTGCTGTAGCGCGGGATGCTCGCGCCGGATCTGGTTCAGCCGGCCGATCAGCATGCCGAGGTTCTCCCCGGAGGCGTACGCGGCGTTCCAGTCGCGCGGCCGGTACTGGAACTTCTCCGAGTCCAGGTACTCCTCGCGCCCGGGGGCCAGCACGGCGTTCTCGAAGAGCTCGTAGCCGGCGTACATGCCCCACTGCGGAGACAGAGTCGCGGCGAGCACGGCCCGGATGGTGAAGGCCGTCGGGCCTCCCCACTGCAGGAAGCTGGGCAGGATGTCGGGGGTGTTCACCCAGAAGTTCGGCCGGAAGAAGCTGTCGGTCTCCTTCGTCAGCTCGGTCAGGTACTGCTCGATCTCCCACTTCTCGTTGCGCCAGGTGAAGTAGGTATAGCTCTGCTGGAAGCCGACTTTCCCGAGCATGTGCATCATCGCCGGCTTGGTGAACGCCTCGGCGAGGAACAGCACGTCCGGGTCGGTCTTACGCACCTCACCCAGGATCCAGGCCCAGAAGTCCACCGGCTTCGTGTGCGGGTTGTCCACCCGGAAGATCCGGACACCGTGGCTCATCCAGTAGCGCAGGATCCGCAGGCTCTCGGCGTAGATGCCGTCCTTGTCGCGGTCGAAGTTGATCGGGTAGATGTCCTGGTACTTCTTCGGCGGGTTCTCCGCGTACGCGATCGAGCCGTCCGCGCGCTGGGAGAACCATTCCGGATGATCGGTCACCCAGGGGTGGTCAGGCGACGCCTGCAGCGCGAAGTCCAGGGCGATCTCCAGCCCCAGCTCGTTGGCCTTGGCCACGAACCGGTCGAACGCGTCGATGTCGCCCAGGTCGGGATGGATGGCGTCGTGGCCGCCGTCCACGTTGCCGATCGCCCACGGTGAGCCGGGATCGGCCGGACCCGGATCCAGGGTGTTGTTCGGCCCCTTGCGGAAGGCGGTGCCGATCGGGTGGATCGGCGGCAGGTAGACGATGTCGAACCCCATCGCCGCCGCGGCTTCCAGACGGGAGTGGGAGGAGTCGAAGGTCCCGGAGATCCACCGGCCGTTCTCCTCGTCGTAGCGGGCGCCCTCGGAACGGGGAAAGAACTCGTACCAGGAGGCGTACAGCGCAGCCCGGCGGTCGACGAACACGGGGTAGTCGGGGCTGGGGGTGACCAGCTCACGCGGACCGTACGCCGTCATCAGGGTGTGCGTCTCGTCGGCCAGCACGTGGTGCAGACGGTCCTCGAGCTGGTCCTGACCGCTGGACAGCAGGTCCGAGGCGTAGCGCAGCGAGACCGCAGCCGAGGAATCGCCCGCGGCATCGGCGCGCGCGGCCGAGCCCGCCAGAATGGACTGGCCCTCGGCCACCACCAGGTGGGTGTCGATGCCGGCCGGGATCTTGATCTCCGCGTTGTGCACCCAGGTCGCCCACGGGTCCGACCAGCCTTCGACGCGGAACGTCCAGGCTCCTTCACGGTCACAGTTGAACTCACCGGCCCACCAGTCGAAGCCGACCGGAGTGCTGGGCTCCATCGGGAACAGCTTCTCGTTGCCGTCCGGGTCCGTCGTCACGATCGAGGCGTTGACCGCGTCGTGGCCCTCCCGGAACACCGTCGCCCGGACCGGGATGCGCTCGCCGGGAACGGCCTTGGCGGCGTAGGCGCCGCCCTCGATCACCGGTGACACGTTCGCGACCGGAATTCGGCCGATCGGCGTGCCCAACGTTGACGAAGCCTCGACCACGACGGGCGAGGAGGACGAGGTGCTGGCAGTGGAGCCTTCGGTGGTAGCCGTCACGCCGTCCAACCTATCGGCAGGCCGCGGGCGGCGGCAGGGGTGGCGTGGGTCACTGGACCGGGGACGGCCGCTCCCATGCGAAGGGACCGAGCGGAGGGACCTTCCCTGGCCGTCGGAAGCTTGTTACGGTCGCCCGGGGGGTCAGAGGTGCGGGCTACTCGCTGGAGACCCAGAACCGTCCCGTCTTCGAGGAGGCGCCCGACGCGGGGCTGATGGTGCACGAGCTGGCCCACCAGTGGTTCGGTGACTCGCTGACGGCGAAGGACTGGGGCGACATCTGGCTGCACGAGGGCTTCGCGACGTATGCGGAGTCGTTGTGGGCCGCGGCACACGGTGGTCCGAGCACCGCCGCCCAGTTCAGCGCCACGATGGCCGACAACCCGGCGTCGTCGACCCTGTGGTCACCTGCCCGGCGGCACTGACCGATCCGGCGGACCTGTTCTCCGACCCGGTGTACACCCGGGGCGGCCTAAAGCTCGAGGCGCTGCGGCAGAAGGTCGGCACCCGCGCGTTCGGGCTGATCCTGAAGCGCTGGGCGGCGGACCATCGGGGCGGCGGGGTCCGGACCAGTCAGTTCATCGCGCTGTCGGAGCGGGTCTCGCACCGCAACCTCGCAGCTTCTTCCACGCCTGGTTGTACGTCCCCGGAAGACCCGCGGGTTACTGAGCAAGGGCGCATTTCGTGCCTGCGCCGCAACTCTGCGCCTCGGCGGCCAACTCTGCGCCTCGGCGCCGAGGCGCAGAGTTGCCCGTGGCAGCGCAGAGTTGGGGGAGGAAGGCCGGGGTGAGCAGACGCCGGGTCTCAGTCGACCTGGAGCACGGCGACGGTCCGGCCGGGCAGGGTCAGCGTCGAGCCGGCATCGAGCTTGCCGATCGGTAGCTCCCCGGCGGCGCCGGTCTGCGCGACGACCTG
Organism: uncultured Actinomycetota bacterium; assembly: GCA_963797165.1. Taxonomy (GTDB): domain Bacteria; phylum Actinomycetota; class Actinomycetes; order Propionibacteriales; family Propionibacteriaceae; genus Microlunatus. The sequence goes on along the minus strand of CAWCOM010000001.1, from coordinate 697,245 downwards.
GTACGTCTCCGCCCAGAATCCGTCCGGCAGCTCGACCTGCACAGGATCGGCTCCGCCGTGGATCCAGATCAGGAACGCGTCGTCGGTGACCCTGTCGGGAGAGTCGTCGGCGAGGTAGATCCCCAGCGTCCGGCGGGTGCCGTCGTGCCAGTCGTGCTGGGTCATCTCCTCGTTGCGGCCACCGAACCAGGCGAGGTTCTTGCGTCCGGTCGGCGTACCGGTGTTGTCGAGGATCGTCTCGCCGTGGCGGAACCAGTTCCGTCGCAGCACCGGGTGGTCCGCGCGCAGCTTCAGCAGCGTCTGCGCCAGCTCGGTCTGGTCGGCCCACGCCTCCTCGGTGTCCCAGTGCACCCATGAGATGTGGGAGTCCTGACAGTAGGCGTTGTTGTTGCCCTGCTGGGTGCGGCCGAGCTCGTCGCCGGCGGTGATCATCGGCACCCCGGCCGAGAGCACCAGGGTCGCCATCAGGTTCCGCGTCTGCCGGTGGCGCAGCAGCTGGATCTGCTCGACGTCGGTCTCGCCCTCGTACCCGCAGTTCCAGGAGCGGTTGTCGTCCGTGCCGTCCCGGTTCGACTCACCGTTGGCCCCGTTGTGCTTCACGTTGTACGTCACCAGGTCGCGCATCGTGAAGCCGTCGTGGGCGGTGACGAAGTTGATGCTGGCCGTTGCCGGCCGGTTGTTGTGATCGAAGATGTCGGGAGAACCGACCAGGCGCTGCGCCAGCTCGGCGACACCGTGGGTGTTGCCGCGCCAGAAGTCACGGACGTGGTTGCGGAACCGGTCGTTCCACTCGCTCCACCCGTCTCCGAACGAGCCGACCTGATAGCCGTACGGCCCCAGGTCCCACGGCTCGGCGATCATCTTCACCTGGGACAGCACGGGATCATCGCGCAGCACCTCCTTGAACGGGTGGTCCTGGTCGACATGGTGCTGACCGTCCCGGAGCAACGTCGTCACCAGGTCGAACCGGAACCCGTCGACACCCATCTCGCTCACCCAGTAGCGCAACGAGTCGGTGATCAGTCGGAGCGTGCCCGGCTCGGAGCTGTCGACGGAGTTGCCGCAGCCGGTGACGTCGTAGTCGTTTCGGAGGTCGTCGGTCAGCCGGTAGTAGCCGGCGTGGTCGATGCCGCGGAAGGACAGCGTCGGACCCTCGTGGCCACCCTCGCCGGTGTGGTTGTAGACGACGTCGAGGATGACCTCGATGCCGGCCTCGTGCAGGGCCGAGACCATCTCCTTGAACTCGCGGACCTGCTCGCCCATGGTCCCCACCGAGCAGTACGCAGCGTGCGGGGCGAAGAAGCCGAGGCTGTTGTAGCCCCAGTAGTTCCCGAGTCCACGGCCGATCAGGAACGGTTCGGAGACGAAGTGGTGCACCGGCAGCAGCTGGACTGCGGTGACACCGAGATCGAGCAGGTGCTGGATGACGGCCGGATAGGCAAGTCCCGCGTACGTCCCGCGCAGGTGCTCCGGCACGGCCGGATGGAGCTGGGTGAAGCCCTTGACGTGTAGCTCGTAGACGACGCTCTGGGCCATCGTGCGGCGCCGCGCGACGGGCTTCGGGGCCGGGCTCTCGCCGACCACGACACTGAGCGGCACGGCGGCGAACGAGTCGGTGGCGTCCGGCACGTAGTCGGACTCGGGGGTGTGGTCCAGGATCGGGCCGGAGTAGTCGACGCCGGAGGTGATGGCCCGGGCGTAGGGGTCCAGGAGGAGCTTGGCCGGATTGAACCGGGCACCTCGTTCGGGTGCCCACTCGCCGTGGACGCGGTAGCCGTATCGCTCGCCCGGGCCGGCACCGGGAACGAAGGCGGTCCAGACGCCGCCGGCGGAGAGATTCATGTCGAAGTTGTGCTGGCTGCGGTCCTCGGCGACCAGGGCCAGCTCCACGCGGGTGGCTCGGGGCGCCCAGAGGCCGAACTCGGTGCCGCCGTCTCGGACGTGGGCGCCGAGGTGGCTCGTGTCGGCCGGAGCGGCCGACGGGGCGTGACTGATGCTCATATCGATACCTTCCTTGCGGAAAGGGGCCTTTGAATTGTTCGTACGTTCAGACGCTCTTCCTGTCGGGGCAGAACATCATTTTGCCTGTTCCTGACACCGTTGGCAGCCGGGAGATACATCTACCCGCGAGACACGCCGCGAAACTGGCACCTGGCTGGACCAAACGAAGCCTGTCGTGAGCCGGTCACATGGCCGGGCGGGATGTGCCCCGAGCCGGTCGAAGGGCGGCTCACTAGAGTCGCCGTCATGAGTGAGGGTGCCGAACAGGTCCGAGTGGAGGTGTCCGACGGAATCGCCATGATCCGTCTGGATCGGCCGAAGATGAACGCGCTGAACGCTGACATCCAGCGTCGCATCGGCGAGGCCGCGCTGCAAGTCGACCAACGAGACGACGTCGCAGCCGTGGTGCTGACCGGCGGCGAGCAGGTGTTTGCCGCTGGAGCCGACATCAAGGAGATGGTCGGACTGTCGTACGCCGACATGGTCAGGCAGTCCGTCGTGCTGCAGGACACGTTCTCCGCCGTCGCCGGGATCGGCAAGCCGGTCGTTGCCGCGGTGAACGGCTATGCGCTCGGCGGCGGTTGCGAGCTCGCGCTGTGCGCCGACATCCGGATCGCCGCCGACGACGCGGTCCTCGGTCAGCCCGAGATCAAGCTCGGCATCATCCCAGGCGCCGGCGGGACCCAGCGACTCTCCCGGCTGATCGGCCCGGCGAAGGCCAAGGAGCTCGTCTTCAGCGGTCGGTTCGTGCAGGCCGACGAGGCGCTGCGGATCGGGCTCGTCGATCAGGTGGTTCCCGCGGCCGCCGTGCTGCCCACCGCCATGGGGTGGGCGAAGCAGTTCGTCGGCGGACCCGCGCTGGCGCTGCGAGCGGCGAAGCAGTGCATCGACACCGGGCTCGGAGTGGACCTCTCCACGGGCCTGGAGATCGAACGGGCGCAGTTCGCAGGACTGTTCGCCACCGAGGACCGGATCCTCGGGATGACCTCCTTCGTCGAGCAGGGGCCCGGCAAGGCGCGCTTCGTCGGTCGCTGAGCGGCGAGCCGCGGACTCAGCGGGGAATGGCGCGGACCTTGTTGTTGCGCGGCTGGTGGGTCAGCTCAGCCAGGCCCAGGTGTTCGAGCAGCGGCGGGACGTACATCCCGAAACGGCCGCGATAGCCCTTGCGCAGCCCGTACCAGCCCCCGACCGGGTTGTCCTCGGCTCGCCCGAACGACTCGACCGTGCCGGCCGCCGCGGGCTTGCCCTCGTCGGCTGCGCCCAGATCGACCCAGTCGCCCTGGGCCAGCAACCACGCGTGCAGGTCGTCGATGGCGCTGAGCCGGTAGCGCAGCTGGGTGGAGCCGACCTGGCAGAACAGCGTCGGATCCTCGAGGCTGTCATCGGCCCACATCGTGTACGCCGACGTCCCGGGTGCGGTGGTCAGCTGCCACGGTTCATCCTTGGTTCCGGTCATCCGGACTCCTCTCCTGCTGACCCTCATCCAACCCCTCGGGGGCTCGAGGCGCCAGGACCACACCCCCTAGTCTGAGTTCCGCGCTAGGGCCTAAGTTACCGGTGAGTAATATAGGGCTGTCACGCCGCGACCCGAGTCGGCAGAAGGTGGGAAACGAGGCTCATGAAGATCGTCGTCTGTGTGAAGTACGTCCCAGATGCGACCGGCGAACGAGGCTTCGCCGAGGACGGCACCGTGGACCGGGAGGCGAGCGACGGCCTGCTGTCCGAGCTCGACGAGTACGCCGTCGAGCAGGCGCTGCAGATCGCCGATGACGGCGACGATGTCGAGGTGATCGCGCTGACGATCGGCCCGGACGACGCCGCCGACGCGATCAAGCGCGCACTGCAGATGGGCGTTGCCGGCGGCATCCATGTGCTCGACGACGCCATCCACGGCTCCGACGCCCTTGCGACGTCCGCGATCCTGGCAGCCGCGATCAAGCGGGCCGAGCCCGATCTCGTCGTCTGCGGGATGGCCTCGACCGACGGTTCGATGGGCGTCGTACCGGCGATGATCGCCGAGCGGCTCGGCTGGCCGGCGGCGACGCTGGGCGCGACGCTCGAGCTGGACGGCCGTAGCGTCACGATCCGGCGCGACACCGACACCGCAAGCCTGACTGTGCAGGCGGACCTGCCGGCGGTGGTGAGCGTGACCGACCAGTCGGGCGAGGCACGCTACCCCTCGATGAAAGGGATCCTGGCCGCGAAGAAGAAGCCGGTCGAGGAACTGACCCTGGACGATCTCGGCATCGAGGCGGCCGAGGTCGGCCTGGATGCCGCCTGGACGAAGGTCGAGCAGACCACCCCGCGTCCACCGAAGGAGGCCGGCAAGGTCGTCACCGACGAAGACGGTTCCGGGGCGGCCGCGCTGGTGGAGTTCCTGTCCGCCGGCAAGTACATCTGAGACCAGAGGAGCAGCATCCATGTCTGACGTTCTTGTCGTCGCCGAGCTCGCCGAGGGGGCGGTCACCAAGCCGACCCTCGAGCTGCTGACCCTGGCCCGGCGGATCGGCACGCCGGTCGCCGTGGTCTTCGGCTCGGCCGCCCCGATCGCGGCCAAGCTCGGGGAGTACGGCGCGGCGCGCGTCCTGGAAGTGACGGATCCGGCGATCGATGAGTATCTCGTCGCCCCCAAGGCCGAGGCACTGGCCCAGCTGGCGACCTCCGCCGACGCATCGGCGGTGCTGATCAGCTCCGGCGCCGAGGGCAAGGAGATCGCGGGCCGACTGGCGGTCAAGCTCGGCTCCGGGCTGATCACCGACGCCACCGACCTGAGCTCCGACGGCAGCACCGTGCAGTCGGTCTTCGCCGGCAACTGGACGGTGACGGCATCGGTGACCCACGGCACGCCGGTGATCACGGTCAAGCCGAATGCGGTCACGCCAGAGGCCGCTTCCGCCGATGCTGCGGTGGAGTCGGTCGCGGTGACCATCTCCGACGCTGCCAAGGGCGCCCGGATCGTGAGGGTCGACGAGAAGCAGGCGAGCGGCAGACCGGAGCTGACCGAGGCCGCCGTCGTGGTGTCCGGCGGTCGCGGCACCGGCGGCGACTTCGCGCCGGTCGAGTCGCTGGCCGACGCCCTCGGAGCCGCAGTCGGTGCCTCGCGTGCCGCGGTGGACTCCGGCTGGTACCCACACGCGTACCAGGTCGGTCAGACGGGCAAGACCGTCTCCCCGCAGCTGTACGTCGCCGCCGGCATCTCCGGCGCCATCCAGCACCGCGCCGGCATGCAGACATCGAAGGCGATCGTCGTGGTCAACAAGGACCCCGAAGCCCCGATCTTCGCCCTGGCCGACCTCGGCGTGGTCGGCGACCTGCACACCGTGCTGCCCGCGCTGACCACGGAGATCGCGGCCCGCAAGAGCTGAGCGGGTTCGCCTAGCCGAAGCTCGGCTGCGAGTGATGGAGCAAGGCAGAGGCCCAAAGGCGCGTAGCGGGCGCGAGCCGGCAATGACCGCCGGCGAGCGTCGGTCAGCGAAGCGCCCGGCTCTGTTTTGCGACTGAAGGAGCAGCTGCGGGCTGGCAGCGGCAGCCGTGCTGGAGCCGCGGCTGCGAGTGATGGAGCAAGGCAGAGGCCCAAAGGCGCGTAGCGGGCGCGAGCCGGCAATGACACGAGTGCAGACTGGGGCTGTGCAACGCGCTTATCTCGATCACGCTGCGACCACGCCGATGGTCCCGGAGGCGATCGAGGCGATGACTCGCCAGCTCGGCTCGGTCGGCAATGCGTCGTCCCTGCACAGCTCCGGCCGCGCCGCGCGCCGCGTCGTCGAGGAGGCCCGGGAGTCGATCGCCGAACGGCTCGGCGCACTGCCGGCCGAGGTTGTCTTCACCTCCGGCGGCACCGAGGCCGACAACCTGGCGATCAAGGGCGGCTGGTGGGCCGGCGGGCATCGCGATCCCGCGCGTACCCGCGTGGTGATCAGCTCCATCGAGCACCATGCTGTGCTCGATACGGCCGTCTGGCTCCGTGACCACGAAGGTGCCGAGCTCACCCTCGCACCGGTGGACGGTCGCGGCCTGCTCGACCTTGAGAGCTACGCCGACCTCGTCGACGAGGCGACGGCACTGGTCTCGGTGATGTGGGCCAACAACGAGATCGGCACCCTCCAGCCGGTCCGCGCGGTGGCCGAGATCGCGGCACGCCACGGAGCGTTGTCCCACAGCGACGCCGTGCAGGCGGTCGGCCACAGCGCCGTCGACTTCGGCGCGAGCGGCCTGGACCTCCTGAGCTGTACGGCCCACAAGCTCGGCGGCCCGGTCGGGATCGGTGCGCTGCTGGCACGTCGCGGATTGCGGCTGACGCCGGTGCTGCACGGCGGCGGCCAGGAGCGAGACCTCCGCTCCGGCACGGTCGACGTAGCGGCGGTGGCCGGTTTTGCCGCCGCCCTCGACGTGGCCGAGCGGAACCGAGAGGCGGAGGACGTACGCCTGCGGGCGCTGCGGGCCCACCTGACGGCTGGGCTGCTCGTGGTGGCCCCGGACGTCGCGATCAACACCACCGCCAACGCCGCCACGCTGCCCGGGGTGCTGAGCGTGACGTTCCCCGGCTGCGAGGCCGACGCAATGCTGATGCTGCTCGATGCAGCCGGCATCGACTGTGCCACCGGTTCGGCGTGCTCGGCCGGCGTCGCGGAAGCAAGTCACGTGCTGGTCGCAATCGGGCGCTCGGAGCGGGACTCTCGTTCGACGCTGCGTTTCTCACTGGGTGCGACCAGCACGGCAGCCGACGTGAACGGGTTGCTGACGGCGCTCCCGGAGACGCTGGCCCGCGCCCGCCGGGCGGGTTCACTCGTCGGCTGAGGAGAAGTCCGGCGGCCGACGGGTGGTTCCGGCGGTCCGACCCCATCCCGACGGAGGTCTTGCGGCACGCGAGGCGATGGACGATAGTGCAGCTAGCTATGCGCCATCGGGGAGCGTGGCGCCCGTCGAAGGATGCTGGCCCATTGTCCAACTCACGTTCGACCCCCCTGCTGCGCGTCGGGGTCCTCGGTCTGATCTCGAGCCTCGCGATTCTCGGTCTGGAGGTGGGCGGAGCCGCCGCTGCGCCGGCCTCACCGGCCCCGGCCTCCCCGCCGTCCGGTGCCGCCGCGCCGGCCGGCAACGTCATCGTCCTGCTGCGCGATCAACACACCGACCTGAAGATCACCAAGAGCCGCACGTCGGCGAGGGTCGAGGCCAACCGGAGCTCTCAGCAGCCTGTGATCTCCCGAGCGCGTTCGGCGGGCGCCCAGCACGTGACGAGCTTCAGTGCCGTCAATGGCTTCTCCGCGAACGTCACCAAGGCCCAGGCCGCGACCCTCGCCGCCGACCCCGCGGTGGCCGCGGTGGTGCCCGACCTCGCCATCACCCGTGGATCGACGCCCTCGGCCGAGGCCGCCGTCGCGGCGAAGGCAGGTCCGAGCCCCAAGGCCCGTGCGGGCACCTGTCCCAGCGATCCGGCCAAGCCGCTGCTGGAGCCGGAGGCGCTGCAACTGACCCACACCGCGTACGTCGACGGCTCGCGCCCGCAGGCCCAGAACATCGTCGACGGGTCCGGGGTGAAGGTCGCCTTCATCGCCGACGGGCTGGACATCAACAACCCGGACTTCATCCGGGCCGACGGTCGCCATGTCTTCGTCGACTACCAGGACTTCTCCGGTGACGGGGTGGCCGCTCCGACCGGCGGCGCCGAGGCGTTCGGCGACGCCAGCTCCATCGCGGCGCAGGGGCGGCAGATCTACGACCTCGCCGACTATGTCAATCCCGCCCACCCGCTTCCCGCCGGCTGCACCATCCAGGTCCGAGGGGTGGCGCCGGGCGCAAGCATGATCGGCCTCAAGGTCTTCGGCAACGCCCCCACCGCACCAGCGTCGAGGTTCATCGAGGCCATCGACTACGCCGTAGCGCACGGAGCGGACGTACTCAATGAGTCGTTCGGCGGCAACCCGTTCCCCGACACCTCCGACGACCCCATCACGCTGGCCGACAACGCCGCGATCGCCGCCGGCGTCACGGTCGTCGCCAGCACCGGCGACGCAGGCACGACCGGCACGATCGGATCTCCGGCCAGCAGCCCGACCGGGGTGATCGGCGTGGCCGGTACGACGTCGTTCCGCTCCTACCTCCAGACCGGCGAGTCGGGTGCCCAGTTCTCCAACGGCAGCTGGCTCTCGAACAACATCTCCGCACTGAGCTCCGGCGGCATCACCCAGGCCGGCGGTGTGCCGGACCTGGCAGCCCCGGGCGATCTGGGCTGGGCACTGTGCACTCCCGATGTCGAGCTCTACGAGGAGTGCGCCGACAACGCCGGCAAGCCTACGAGGATCGAGGAGTTCGGCGGAACCAGCCAGTCCTCGCCCTTGGTGGCCGGTGCTGCAGCCCTGGTCATCCAGGCGTACGAGAGCACGCATGCCGGCACCCGACCGTCACCGGCCCTGGTGAAGCGGCTGCTGACCAGCACCGCGACGGACCTCGGCCACCCGGCGTACGAACAAGGCGCGGGACTGCTCGATACCCTCGCCGCGGTCAAGGCGGCGAAGGGCTGGCACGACGCACACGGCACGCCTGCGCGGGACGGACGCGGCCTGGTGGTGAACAAGACCCAGCTACGGCTGAGCGGCCGACCCGGAGCGTCGACGACCGCGAGCCTGGTCGTCACCAACACCGGCACGTCAGTTCAGCTGGTCAAGGCAGCCACCCGCAGCTTCGAGGACGTGGTTCGCACGAGTTCCGGTACGGCGCCGCTCGACACCGCCACCGCACCGTCGTACGTCGACTCGTTCGGGATCACGCGAAGTTACGTCTCCCGGACCTTCACCGTCGGCAAGGTCGATCGGCTGGACGTCTCCGAGGCAACGCCCAGTGGAGCGTTCGCGACCCGGATCATCCTGATCGATCCGACCGGTGCCTACGCGGCCTACTCGATCCCCCAAGGCGGGGGCAACTACGGTCACGTCGACGTACGCAAGCCGAAGGCCGGCACCTGGACGGCCTACTTCGCGGCGTCCAAGAGCAGTGGGTTCCACGGGACGGTCGCGTACTCCGTCGTGCAGACCGACACCAGCACGCACGGCACGGTCTCCCCACGCTATCGAGTCCTGAAGCCTGGTCAGAAGGGCACCTTCACGGTCCACACCAAGCTCCCGACCTCGCCCGGTGATCTCTCCGCATCGGTCCAGCTCGCGGGCTCCAGCGCCACCACGACCTCGGTGCCGATGACGCTGCGAGCCGTCGTCCCGCCACGCAACACCACGTTCGTCGGCACCATCACCGGTGGCAACGGGCGCCAAGATGGCGGGGTGGCACAGTCGAACGTCTATCGTCTCGACGTGCCGGCCGGGAAGCGCGACCTCAGCATCGGGGTGACGTTCAGCGAGCCGAACCAGACCGTCTTCGGCTACCTGACCGCACCGGATGGTCAGGTGTACTCCTTCCAAGGCAACCTCGCCGACGGGCACGCGCTGCAGCTCTATCGGCGCGACCCGATGAAGGGTCGATGGACGTTCTCGCTGGAAGTGACCAACCCCGTCAGCGGGCTGGAGACGAGCCAGTCCTTCGTCGCTCACGTCGCGTACAACACGGTCGAGATCCGGGCCGCCGTGCCGAGCAGTCGGAACACCAAGCTGACGGCCGGGGTCCCGGTCACCGTTCCCGTCCGGATCAAGAACACCGGAGTCGCGCCGATCACCTACATCGCCGACGCCCGGCTGAAGACCAGCGGGACCATTCCGCTGGTGGAGCTCTCCGGTCACGCGACCTCCCCGCTGCCGATGCCGGCCGACGTGATCCCGTTCTGGCTGGTCCCGACCGAGGTGACGCATACCGAGTTCACCGCAACCGGCGACCAACCGGTCAATCTCGACGTGAACTTCCAGTCCGGCAATCCCGAACGCTATTCGGCGGCTATGGGCAACAGCGCCATCGTCGATGTGGACGCGGACCAGGTCTCACCGGGTCTCTGGCTCGCCGATGTCGGCCAGACGGGTCCGTTCAGTGGACCGGCCCCCGCGGGAACCGTCACGCTGTCGGCGACCACCCGCGGCAGGCTGTTCGATCCGGCGGTGACCTCGGACGGCGGTGACCCGTGGCAGCTCGGCGTCGGTGACGAGCTGTCGACCGCGGCCGACACCGCCGCGCTCTCCGACCGGGTCGGAGTGTCTCGGGTGAAGACGGCCCGGGTGGTGCCCGACTCGAAGCGGTCCTCGACGACGCCGTCCGCCGCGGCGGTCTCCGACACGCCGTTGACCCTGCGGCCCGGCCAGAGCGGGACGATGATGGTGACCATCACGCCGACTGGTCCGCACGGGTCTGTGGTGAAGGGTGATCTGTTCGTCGACTCCTTCGACGGCGACCTGGGCCAGGGTGACGAGCTGACGAACCTGCCGTATACGTACACGATCCGCTGATTGGGAGACGGGCATCTGCCCGGCTAACGTTGACGCTGCCCATCCGATCAGCGTGTGAAGGACGACCATGAGGATCCTGGCCGCCATGTCCGGCGGTGTCGACTCCGCCGTCGCCGCGGCGCGCGCGGTCGACGCCGGCCACGACGTCACCGGTGTCCACCTCGCCCTGTCCAAGAACCCGCTGTCGTTCCGGTCGGGCGCTCGCGGTTGCTGCTCGAAGGAGGACGCCCACGACGCCCGGCGGGCCGCCGACGTGCTGGGCATTCCGTTCTACGTCTGGGACCTCTCCGACAGGTTCGCCGCCGATGTGGTCGACGACTTCGTGGCCGAGTACGCGGCCGGCCGGACCCCGAATCCCTGCGTCCGGTGCAACGAGAAGATCAAGTTCGCCGCGGTCCTCGACAAGGCGGTCGCGCTGGGTTTCGACGCGGTCTGTACGGGGCACTACGCCCGCCTGATCTCCTCCGACGATGGGGTCGAGCTCCATCGGGCGGTCGACGACAGCAAGGACCAGTCGTACGTCCTCGGTGTCCTCACGGCTGCCCAGCTGGCTCGCTCGTACTTCCCGCTCGGTGACTCGCTGAAGACCGAGGTCCGCGCCGAGGCCGCGCGACGTGGGCTGGCGGTGGCGGAGAAGCCGGACAGCCACGACATCTGCTTCATCGCCGACGGTGACACGGCGGGGTTCTTGGACTCCCGGCTCGGCACCCGCTCCGGCGCGATCGTGGACACTGCGGGCAACCTCGTCGGCAGGCATGACGGCACCCACCACTTCACCGTCGGTCAGCGCCGCGGCCTCCGGTTGGGTGTGCCGGCCGAAGACGGCAAGCCGCGGTACGTCCTCGACATCTCCCCGGTGGACAACACGGTCACGGTGGGATCGCACGACGACCTCGCGGTGCGACTCATCGTCGGAACTCGGCCCTGCTGGGCCGGTCGACGACCACCCGAGCGCTGGTCGGGACTGGTCCAGGTCCGTGCGCACGGCGCACCGGTGCCGGCGGAGATCCATGCCGACGCCGACGAGGTGGCCATCCGGCTCGGCGCGGTGCTGACCGGCGTCGCGCCCGGTCAGGCCGCGGTGCTGTACGACGGCAGCCGCGTCGTCGGCAGCTCGACGATCGCCGGCACCCGATGACGGTCTCCGGGTGAGCGACCCGATCCCGGTCCGCAGCACCGGCATCGGGTCCTGGCCCGGGACGAACCTGACCGATGCCTTGAAGATCGCGTTCGCCGAGTGCCCGGAGCTGCCCTACCTGCCCGAGCTACCGGCTCGTGGCCCATGGGCGGACCTGATCGGCCGGTCGACCGCACTGCTGCACGAGCTCCCGGTGGACCTGCAGCCCGCGGGCTGGCGACTGAGCGACGCGTCCAGCCGCGAGCACCGCCAGGCCCGGTCGTTGCTGCGCTCCGACCTGGACCAGCTGGAGGAACAGGCCCAGGGCTACGTCGGGGATCTCAAGCTGTCCGTCGCCGGTCCGTGGACCCTTGCCGCGACGATGGAGCGGCCTCGCGGCGACCGGGTGCTGGCCGACGTCGGTGCCCGGCGAGAGCTGGGCCAGTCCCTCGCCGAGGGAATCGCCGAGCTGCTGGTCGAGCTCCGCCGCAGGCTGCCCCACATCGGCTGGCTGGTTCAGCTCGACGAGCCGGCGCTGCCGGGTGTTCTCGTCGGCGCCGTGCCGACGGCTAGCGGCTTCAGCCGGCATCGCGCTGTCGATCGTCCGGAGGTCGCCGCCGGGTACACCCAGCTCCTCGACCGGCTCCGGGCGACGGGGGGCACCGGACCCCTGTGGGTCCACTGCTGTGCCGCGGGCGTACCGGTCGGTCTACTGCGGGCGGCGGGCATCGACGGCGTGCTGCTCGACCTCGATCAGGCCGACACCCACACCTGGGACGAGGTTGCCGAGGCGATCGAGGGCGGTGCCGTGATCGGGCTGGGAGCCCTGCCGACCGGACCGAACCGGCCGAGCGGGCTCAGCTCGCGGCAGGTCGCGGATCGGGCGCTCGCGCCGCTCCGGGCCCTCGGACTTGGACCGGACACCACCGACCGGCTGCTGCTGACGCCGGCCTGCGGCCTGGCCGGTGTGCCGAGCGGCGAGGCGGTTCGTGCCCTGCGCGCCGTTCGCGAGGCCGCCGAAATCGTCACCGAGGAGCTAGCCCGCTAGCCAGTACGATCCGCCGGCACGACAAGTGGGTAAGAATGGCGGCGTGCAGCTCCGACACCTCCGGATCCTCTCGACCCTGCTCCTGGCCTTCGCGGTCGCCCAGGCCGGCCTCGGGTCGGGCTATCTGGACGGCTTCGACCGCCTGTTGATCGCGCACGCCACGAACGCGTTCGCCGTCTTCGTGCTGACCGTGCTGTCGGCGGTCTTCGGCTTCAGCTACCGGCGTAACGGTGGTCCGGCCTGGACCTTCTACTTCCCGCTGATCCTGGTCGCGGTCGTCGGGCTCCAGATGACACTCGGTTTCGCCGGGGTTCGTGGCGGCCACGTGTTCTTGGGTGTGCTGTTCCTCTGTGCGGTGACCGCCTTCTGCTCCTATACGTGGCGGCTGCAGCCGCTGGCGGCTCCACCGGCGGCGGCGCAGAGCTGAGCCACGTTCCTTCGTCTGCGTCTCACCGGCGGCGGTGTCAGCGGGCGGCGTTAGGGTGCGATCGTGGCTGATGACACCGACCTGCCAAGTGATGCGCCGGCGCCTCAGGCCGAGCCCGACGCAGAAGCGCGCGAACAGCACGCCGAGGTGAGCGAGCGCCTCAACGAGGCACGCTGGCGCTATCACGTGCTGGACGCACCGACGATCTCCGACGCCGAGTTCGACACGATGATGCGTGAGCTCAACGAGCTCGAGGCTCGCTTCCCGGCACTGCGCACACCGGACTCCCCGACCCAGCAGGTGGGCGGGCCGCCGTCGACCACGTTCGCCCCGGTCGAGCACCTGGTGAAGATGATGAGCCTGGACAACGCGTTCAGTGCCGACGAGCTGGACCGCTGGGCGGCGCGCGCAGTCCGTGAGCTGGGCGAGAAGCGAATCGAGCAGTCGGGCTACCTCTGCGAGCTGAAGGTGGACGGTCTGGCCCTGGACCTGGTGTACGAGAAGGGTCGGCTGACCACGGCCGCCACCCGAGGCGACGGGCGGGTGGGCGAGGACGTCACCGCGAACGTCCGGACGATCGCGGTGATCCCCGAACGGTTGGCCGGCGACGACGTACCTGCGCTGCTGGAGGTCAGGGGCGAGGTGTTCTTCGCCGTCGAGGACTTCGCTGCCCTCAACGAGCACCTGGTCGCCGACGGCAAAGCGCCGTTCGCCAATCCGCGCAATGCAGCGGCGGGATCGCTCCGACAGAAGGACCCGAAGGTCACGGCCAGTCGCAAGCTCGGTTTCGTGCTGCACGGGATCGGCGCCGCGGAGGGGTTCGCGCCGAAGCGCCAGTCGGAGTCGTACGAAGCGCTGCGCGCCATGGGTCTGCCCACGAGCACCCGCTTCAAGGTCGCCACGACGATGACGGAGGTGCTCGACTACATCGCCTACTACGGCGAGCACCGGCACTCCGTCGAGCACGAGATCGACGGTGTGGTGATCAAGCTCGACGAGCGCGAGGTGCAGGACCAGCTCGGCTCGACCACGCGGGCGCCGCGCTGGGCGATCGCCTTCAAGTACCCCCCAGAGGAGGTCAACACCAAGCTGCTCGACATCCGGGTCAATGTCGGGCGCACCGGGCGGGTGACGCCGTACGGGGTGATGGAACCGGTGCTCGTCTCCGGGTCGACGGTGGGGATGGCGACCCTGCACAACGCCAGCGAGGTCCAGCGAAAGGGGGTGCTGATCGGCGACACGGTCGTGTTGCGCAAGGCCGGCGATGTCATTCCGGAGATCGTCGGCCCGGTGGTGGATCTCCGTGACGGCACCGAGCACGCGTTCGAGATGCCGACGCACTGCCCCGAGTGCGGCACCGAGCTGAAGCCGGAGAAGGAGGGCGACGCCGACATCCGCTGCCCGAACTCGAGGTCGTGCCCGGCCCAGCTCCGGGAGCGTCTGTTCCATCTCGCCGGTCGGTCGGCGCTCGACATCGAGGTGCTCGGCTACCGGAGCGCACAGGCTCTGCTCGATGCCGGACTGATCACCGACGAGGGCGACCTGTTCGACGTGACTCAGGAGAAGCTGTCCGGGGTGCCGTTCTTCACCACGAAGGACGGCCGGCTCTCGGCCAACGGCGCCAAGCTGCTCGCCAATCTCGAGCAGGCCAAGAGCAAGCCGCTGGACCGGTTCCTGATCGCCTTGTCCATCCGGCACATCGGACCCGGGGTGGCACCGGACGTGGCCGCCGCATTCGGCGACATCGACGCGATCGCGAACGCCACCCCCGAGCAGTTGGCCGACGTCGAAGGACTCGGGCCGACCCTGGTCACCGCGATCACCGACTGGTTCGCTGAGCCGTGGCACCGCGAGATCGTGGCCAAGTGGAAGGCATCGGGCGCTGCCATGCGCGACGAGCCGAAGGAGCAGCTCGACCAGACGCTTGCCGGGCTGTCGATCGTGGTGACCGGATCGCTGGAGGGCTTCACCCGCGACAGCGCGGCTGAAGCGATCACCTCCCGCGGCGGGAAGGTGTCCGGCTCGGTGTCGAAGAAGACCTCGTTCGTCGTCGTGGGGGAGTCGCCGGGCTCGAAGTTCGACAAAGCCGTCGAGCTCGGAGTCCCCGTGCTGACCGGCGCCGAGGCGTTCGGCGTGCTGCTCGACGATGGCCCCGATATCGCCGCGGAAGTGGCGACCAAGGGCGCCTGAGCGGACACGGGCGCATGGGCCGCCAACTGTGCGCCTCGACGGGGCACTGAGCGCATCGGCGCCGACGCGCACAGTTGCCCGCCGATGCGCGGAGTGCGGACGATGAGCGCGTCGTCCGCGATCGGACCGGCACACCCGCGGACTCGCCCCCGACCGACGCAGCTTCGCTCCACGTCCCATCCCTGCTCAACTTCGCTCGGGCTGGCGCACTTCGCGATAGGTGCTGCTACTTCGCGCGACCTCCTAGACGCGCGAAGTAACACGAGCCCGCGCGAAGTGACGCAACCCGCGCGAAGTGACGCAACCCGCGCGGAGTGACGCAACCCGCGCGGAGTTGCCCGCCGGCGCGCGGAGTGGTGTTGACGCGGTTGCGCTCTGCCAGGTGACGCTGGCCGGCAGGCAGTGTCCCGAGGGATCGTCGGGCGGCCGCGGCCTGAGCCCCGACTACAGTTGCCGGGTGCCGAAGATCTTCTCCAACCTCAACCTGAACGGGTCGACCCCGCCACGGGTTCAGCCGAATGTGGGCGAGTGGGGACCGGTCAAGGTGCCGAGCACGAAGAAGAAGAAGCGGATGCGGATCTGGGCCAGCCTGGCCCTGTTCGGCGCCATGCTCGCGATCTTCCTGCTCGGTTGGTACGTCTACTTCCTGATGACCGGCTCCTGGGGCTTCGGCATCGGCGAGAAGTAGTTCTCCGCCGACCGGCTGATGCGAATGAGAGTCTCCGATGCCGCGCAGCGGGCGCGAACCCCCAGGAGGGCGGGGGTGAGCGTCGGGTAGCGAAGCGCCGGGCTCGCACTTCCGACCGAACGAGCAGCCCCGCCAAGACGGCGGCAGCGAGTTCCGACGTGCGGCTGCGAGTGAGGGAGAAAGTGAGAGTCTCGAAGGCGCGCAGCGGGCGCGAACCCCCAGGAGGGCGGGGGTGAGCGTCGGGTAGCGAAGCGCCGGGCTCGCACTTCCGACCGAACGAGCAGCCCCGCCAAGACGGCGGCAGCGAGTTCCGACGTGCGGCTGCGAGTGAGGGAGAAAGTGAGAGTCTCGAAGGCGCGCAGCGGGCGCGAACCCCCAGGAAACCGTCAGCTGAACCACCGGCCCAGGTTCAGCGATCCCTCGGCGATCAGCACGAACCGCGCGACTCGGCCGATCAGCACCATCAGCCCGAACCAGTACGCCTTCATCTTCGTCGCACCGGCGAGCAGGGCCACCGCGTAGAGCGGAGGGATGCCGACGACCGCCGCGACCAGCACGATCGGCAGTCCCCAGCGCTTCGTACCGACGAGTCGTAGCAGCCAGGCCATCGCGGCATCGAACCGCTGCCGGAACGCGCCCTTGGGTTTCGTCGCCGACTGCGCGCGTCGGTGCCGGACGAACCGCGACTGCTTGCCGGCTCGGACGCTGTAGAACAGGGCGAGCTTGCCGATCGTCTGGCCGATCGCGACGCCGATCGCGATCGGGAAGACACCGATGACGGCCGACACCTGGGAGAGGACGACGTACGCCTCGGCATTGACGGGCGGGAAGATGGCCGATGCGACGCCGTACCCGATCGAGGTCAAAAAGGCGACCAACACGGACCAGCCCGCGTCGCTCATCGCCAGCCCTCCATGGCCGGAACCTACCGGATGACTCCGAGCCCAGCGGTCACTTCACGAGGGCGGCCAGGTGGTGCAGGCGAGCGATCTCGGAATCCATGAACGCCGGACCACCGAGCCGGCCGATCGCGATGGCACGATCACAGGTGATCGGAGTGACGACCACCGTCGAGTCGCCCCAACCCGGCAGCCAGCCGTGCTCGAGGTCGATCCGATGGGTGCGGTCGAACGGGGCCAGGCGTTCGACCAGGGTCGGACTCAGGTCCGGAGCCAGGGTCGTCGACCGGACGAGCTCAGGAGTCGCACCGGCGAAGTCCAACAGGGTCGCCCAGTGCGACCGGAACACGACGGGGCAGAGCCCGACAAGCGTCTCCGCGGCCTGCGCCGGATCGGCCGTCATCCGTTCGAGAGCCTCGAGGTCGGACTGCAGCCCGCCGCCTTCGGGATAGCGCGAGATCCACTGCACCTTGACGCCCTCCAGCGCATTACACGCCGTGACCAGGGTCTCGGGCAGCCGCTCGTGCGGCAGGTCGACGATGAAGTCGTCGACGACCTCACCGTCACCCTTGTCGACGATCTCGACAGCGTTGATGTCAGCGCCGACGCCGCCGAGCGCCGTCGCGACTCTCCCCAGGGAGCCGGGACGGTCCGGGAGCAGGACACGCATCAAGAACACGGCCCCATCTTCGCTTACGCGGAGTTACTGCCGTATTGCGGGGACATGACGCGAGACCCGACGAGCGGCAGTTGGCGGGAGATGGAAGCCTGGTCCGGTGCCTCGCTTCGAACCGTTCCGTGCGCTCCGCTATGCCGCTGACAAGACTCCCTCCGGCGACCTGGCGTCGGTGATCGCTCCGCCGTACGACGTCTTGTCCGACACCGACATCGACGCACTCCAGGCGGGCTCGGCCGAGAACATCACGTACGTCGACGTGCCGCGCGGAGGCGCTGATCGCTATCAACGTGCCGCCGCCACGCTGACCAGGTGGCGCGACGACGGTGTGCTGGTCGCCGACGCCGAGCCGGGCTTCACGATCTACCGGTTGCAGTTCACCGACGACCTCGGCCGGGACCGCGACATCGCGGGCGTGCTCGGCGGGCTGGAGGTGCTCGATCCGGGCGCGACCTCGTCGGGTGGGCCGACTCGGGTCCTGCCCCATGAACGGACCACGCCCAAGGCATCCACCGACCGGCTCGATCTGACCCGGACCACCGAGGCCAATCTGTCGCCGGTCTGGGGGCTGTCCCTGGCGAGCGGGCTGACCGCGCTGTTGCGTGAGCCGGGTGAGCCGGTCGGCGAGATCACCGATGACGGGGTCACCCACGTCGTCGAGCGGGTCACGGACCCCGAACGGATCGCTGCCATCCATAGGGTGCTGGCGGCCGACGACGTCCTGATCGCCGACGGCCACCATCGCTACGGAGTTGCCCGGATCTATCGCGACGAGGTGCGAGCTGCGACCGGACGCGCCGACACCCCGGCAGAGGAGACGCTGGCCTTCGTCAACGAGCTCGTCGCCGACCAGCTGAGCATCGCCGCCATCCACCGGTTGTACGTCGGCATCACCGTCGACGCGCTCCGCGAGGTGCTGGGCAGCCGGTTCGATCTCGAGTCCACGGGTTCGCCGACCCCGGACACCCTGCGGGCGATGGAGAACGACGGTCACCTCGTCCTACACACGGCCAGTGGCACCTGGACCCTGAGCTCGAAGCCCGGAGCCTTCGACGACGTACGCGCCCTCGACGGCGCCTGGCTGGAGGCGACACTGGACGACACCGCGGCGGAGGTCAGCTACCAGCACGGCCTGGAGGAGGCGCTGAGAGCGGTCGCCGACGGACGGGCGGTCGCAGCGATCCTGATCCGCCCGGTCGACATCACCGAGATCGAACGTACGGCCCGCGAGGGGCTGCTGATGCCGCCGAAGTCGACGTTCTTCAGCCCCAAGCTCAAGACCGGACTGGTCCTCCGGACCCTCTCCTGACATACAACCCCGAGTTGTCAGCGGCACAGACGGCTATCACCGGCTGTGCTGCTGACAACTCGGGGGTGGCCGGTGGGTCGCCACTAGGATGACCACGCCTTGAATCCAACGT
Source organism: uncultured Actinomycetota bacterium (assembly GCA_963797165.1). Classification (GTDB taxonomy): domain Bacteria; phylum Actinomycetota; class Actinomycetes; order Propionibacteriales; family Propionibacteriaceae; genus Microlunatus. The sequence continues at coordinate 678,397 of CAWCOM010000001.1, read as the reverse complement.
GAAGGAGTGCACCCGCTGTGGCGCTCAGCCCCGACGACGTCGCCGCCCTGGCCCGGCTGGCCCGGATCGAGCTCACCGACGACGAGCTCGCCCACTTGGCCCCGCAGCTGGACGTCATCCTCGAATCCGTCACGCGAGTCGCCGATGTGGCCGCCGACGACATTCCTCCCACCTCGCACGCCCTGCCGCTGACGAACGTGTTCCGGGAGGACGTCGTACGTCCGTGCCTGCCCCGCGAGGACGTGCTGGCTGGCGCTCCGGCAGCCGAGCAGGACAGGTTCCGGGTGCCGCGGATCCTCGGGGAGGAAGCATGAGCGGCTTTTCCGACCTCGGCCCTTCGACAGGCTCAGGGCACACTTCGGGGGGCTCAGACGTCATCCGGAGGACGGCCGCCGACCTGGCCGGAGCGATCGCATCGGGCGAGACCAGCTCGGTCGAGGTCACCCGGGCCCATCTCGACCGGATCGCCGCGGTCGACGGCGCCATCCACGCCTTCTTGTACGTCGACGCCGACCGAGCGCTCGCTCAGGCCGCCGCGGTCGACGCCAAGGTCGCGGCCGGCGAACCGATCGGTCCGCTCGCCGGGGTGCCGCTGGCGCTGAAGGACGTGCTGACGTACTCCGGCGCTCCGACGACGTGTGGCTCGAAGATCTTGGAGGGCTGGATCCCGCCGTACAACGCGACGGTGACCCAGCGACTGCTCGACGCCGACATCGTCATCCTCGGCAAGACGAACATGGACGAGTTCGCGATGGGCTCCTCGACCGAGAACTCCGCGTACGGGCCGACCCACAACCCGTGGGACACCGACCGGATCCCGGGCGGGTCGGGCGGTGGCTCGGCCGCCGCGCTGGCCGCCTTCGAGGCACCGCTGGCCATTGGGTCCGACACCGGCGGCTCGATCCGGCAGCCGGCGTCGGTGACCGGCACGGTCGGGGTGAAGCCGACGTACGGCGGCACCTCTCGTTACGGCCTGGTCGCCATGGCGTCGAGCCTCGACCAGCCCGGACCGTGTGCCCGGACCGTGCTCGACGCCGCCCTGCTGCACGAGGTGATCGCCGGCCACGACCCGATGGACTCGACGTCGATCGACGCACCGGTGCCCTCGATCGTCGAGGCCGCCCGGTCCGGCGACGTCGCCGGGCTCAAGATCGGGGTCGTCCGCGAGCTCTCGGGCGACGGCTACGCACCCGGCGTCGAGCAGCGGTTCGCCGAGGCGGTCGAACTGCTGGCCGGACTCGGTGCGGAGATCGTCGAAGTGTCGTGCCCGCACTTCGAGTACGCCCTGGGTGCCTACTACCTGATCATGCCGAGTGAGGCCTCCTCCAATCTCGCGAGGTTCGACGCCATGCGGTTCGGGCTGCGGGTCGGCGACGACGGCACCCACAGCGCCGAGCAGGTGATGTCACTGACCCGGGAAGCCGGCTTCGGTGCGGAGGTGAAGCGCCGGATCATCCTCGGGACGTACGCACTGTCCAGCGGCTACTACGACGCCTACTACGGCCAGGCACAGAAGGTCCGCACCTTGATCAGCCGCGACTTCGAGGCCGCGTTCGGCACGGTGGATGTGCTGGTCTCCCCATCGACGCCGGTCACGGCGTTCCCGCTGGGGGAGAAGGTCGACGACCCGCTCGCCATGTACCTGAACGACCTCTGCACCATTCCGTCCAACCTCGCCGGCAACGCCAGCGCATCGTTCCCGATCGGGCTGGCGCCCGAGGACCGACTGCCGGTCGGCCTGCAGGTGATGGCCCCGCCGCTGGCGGACGACCGGCTCTACCGGGTCGGCGCAGCGCTGGAGCGCGAGCTGGTCTCGGCCTGGGGTGGCCCGCTGCTGGACCAGATCCGCGATCTCCAGGAGGTGGCGAAAGTGAGTGCGCCGGTACTGCCGTACGAGGACGCCATCGCTGCCTTCGATCCGGTCCTCGGGCTGGAGGTGCATGTCGAGCTGAACACGAACTCGAAGATGTTCTGCGGCTGCTCCACCGAGTTCGGCGCCGAGCCCAACACCCAGACCTGTCCGGTCTGCCTGGGCCTTCCCGGCTCGATGCCGGTGGTGAACGCGAAGGCCATCGAGTCCGCGATCCGGATCGGGCTGGCGCTGAACTGCTCGATCGCCGAGTGGTGCCGGTTCGCCCGGAAGAACTACTTCTATCCGGACATGCCGAAGAACTACCAGATCTCGCAGTACGACGAGCCCATTGCGTACGACGGCTGGACCGAGGTCCTGGTCGACGGGGAGACGTACCGGATCGAGATCGAGCGCGCCCATATGGAGGAGGACACCGGCAAGTCGCTGCACGTCGGCGGCGCCACCGGCCGGATCCACGGCGCGGACCACTCGCTGCTGGACTACAACCGCTCGGGCGTGCCGCTGATCGAGATCGTCACCAAGCCGGTCGAGGGCACCGGGGACAAGGCTCCCGAGGTCGCCCGGGCGTACGTCGCCATGCTGCGCGACCTGCTCCGCGCGCTGGGCGTGTCGGACGTCCGGATGGAGCAGGGATCGCTGCGCTGCGACGCGAACATCTCGCTTCGGCCCACGCCGGACGCACCGCTCGGCACCCGGACCGAGACCAAGAACGTGAACTCGCTGCGCAGCGTCGAACGGGCGATCCGCTACGAGATCACCCGGCAGGCGGCCCGGCTGCAGTCGGGGCAGACCGTCAAGCAGGAGACCCGGCACTGGCAGGAGGACAGCGGGGAGACCAGAGCTGGCCGGAGCAAGGAGCAGGCCGAGGACTACCGCTACTTCCCCGAGCCCGACCTGGTGCCGGTGGCGCCGAGCCGGGAGTGGGTGGAGGAGCTGCGGGCCACCCTGCCCGAGCTACCGACCGAGCGGCTGAAGCGGATCACCGCCGAGTGGGGCTTCTCCGAGCTCGAGCTCCGGGATGTGGTGAACGCTGGCGCGGTCGACGTGATCGAGGCGACGGTCGCGGCCGGGGCATCGCCGCAGAGCGCCCGCAAGTGGTGGCTGACCGAGGTCTCCCGGCACGCGAACGACGCCGGCGTCGAGCTCGTCGACGCCGGGATCACGCCGCAACAGGTCGCCGAAGTCCAAGCCCTGGTCGAGGACGGCACCGTCAACGACAAGCTCGCCCGGCAGGTGATCGAGGGCGTACTCGCGGGGGAGGGCTCGCCGGCTGAGGTGGTGGCCGCCCGCGGACTGGCCGTGGTCTCCGACGACGGAGCGCTGGGCGCGGCGGTGGACGCGGCGATCGCCGCCAACCCGGACGTAGCCGACAAGATCCGGTCCGGCAAGGTCCAGGCGGCCGGCGCGCTGATCGGTGCGGTGATGAAGCAGATGCGGGGCCAGGCCGACGCCGGCCGGGTTCGCGAGCTCATCCTCGAGAAGCTCGCCTGACCTCTTCCACCCGACCCGTTCCACCCGACCCGTTCCACCCGACCCGCCCTTCCGCCCGCATCCCATGCCTCCGCGGAAACTGGGCGCAAACACCAGGTTGAGACGTTTCAAAGTTGTTGTTTGCGCCCAGTTTCCGCGGAGAGTCGGAGCGCGGCACGCGGTACTGGCCGGTAGCGGGGAGGGGCGCACGATGGCCTCTGAGCGGTGCGCGGTCGCGGCGGCACGTGCGCCAGAGGCTCCCGGTCGAGGCATCGGATCACTAGGGTGAGTGCAGACCCCGAGGAGGAGCTCTGTGCGCAGCCCGTCCGCCCTGAATGTCGCGTTCGGATCGTTCACCGTTGCCGTGCTGGTTGCGGCGCTGGGAATCGGGTTCACCCTCTGGCGCGATGGCTGGTGGCCGTTCACCGTCCAGGTGGCGCCCGCTGCTATCCCGGCACCGCAGCTGGACGGTGATCAGGCGATCCAGTATTCCGGCGTGGCCCAGGTACGAGCGGACTCAGCCTGCAGCGGCTGGCTGATCGACACCCACTCTGCCGACGGCCCCGGGTACCTGGTCACCAATGGGCACTGCACCCAGAGCCGCAATGGCCCCTCGACCGAGGTCGGCGTCGACCTGCCCACCGACGGATTCGTCGCGTTCGGTCGCGGTGGCCGGACGGCTCCGCTCCCGGTGCCGGCCGAGCGCGTCGCCTACTCGACGATGAACGGTACCGACATCGCCGTGATCGAGCTCGCCGCCACCTTCGGTCAGCTGACCAACGACGGTGTGCGGGCCTATCGACCGGCGGCCCTGCTGCCCGCGGGACGACTGGCGGTCAATGTCGGCGTCCCGGTCGAGGACGTCCCGGACAGCCAGGTCGCTCCACGGCTCGGGCAGTGCGTCACAGGTCACCAGGTCGGCGTGGTCGAGCTCGGCTGGTTCTTCGACGACGCCCAGGCGGTGGACTGCCCTGGCATCCTCGGTGGCAGCTCCGGCTCGCCGCTGTTCGACCGGACCGACCGGGTGGTCGGCATGATCAACACCACCACCGTGGGTGCTTCGCCCGGTGGCACGTGCTGGCTGAACAAGCCGTGTGAGCGGACCGACGCCGGCGTCGTGCCGGTGCCCGACACCAGCTACGCGGTCTCGGTCGCCGGCCTGGACTCCTGCTTCTCCGGCGGTCGTTTTGCGCTCACGGAGAACTGCCCGCTGCCACGTCCGGGAGTCGTGGTCCAGACAACCGTCACCGCCCTGAACGCCGACGGCGACACGATCACCGCCGAGGTCACCGCGCCGGCTCGGACCGTCCTCCGCACCGGCGTGGCACCGCTGACCGCCACGGACAGCTGCGCCGAGGAGGCGACGTACGCCTCGTCGGTCCCCGCCGGACCGCAACCCACCACACTGGAGACGACGATCCCGGCGGAGGAAGGCCTGTACGTCTGGTGCATCAGCGACCCGACCGCCGACCAGCCGGTGGCGATCGTGCTCGAACGCGACCTCACCCCGCCCGTCCGCACGCCACGGCTGTCGGTGGATCAGACCGACGAGGGCTACCGGGTGATGCCGGTGTTCTCCCCACCTGAGCTTTCCGACTTCCGGATCAAGAGCGGCCCGGCGGCCGGCACCGACTGTGACGACAAGGCCGGCTACCAGCCCTTCCGGCGGATCCCGACCTTCATTCCGACCGGACGGCTGCCCGCCGTCTTCTGTTACGTCGGTGCCGACCTGGCCGGCAACGAGACGCCTGCCTTCGGTCGTACGTTCAGCTGACGGACGGTCCTCACGCCGGTCGCTGCCGAAGCGCTCCGCCGGTCGGCCGGTGACGCCCTGATCCGGTTGCGCGACTCCGGGGCCCGTCCGCCGCCCACCTCTCCCAGAAATCCTTGCTCCCCTTAGGCGTCCTTGCGCCCTTTGCACAGGGAGCAAAGAGTTCTAAAGGGAGCAAGGATTAACCGCGCCCCGCAGGCCGAGGCCAAGCACCGGTCCGATCTTCTACCGTCGGCCGGAGAAGTTATCCACAGATTCTGTGGATAACCCGCCGACCCCATTCCTTCACCCTTGCGAAATCGCTTGGGTTGCTGCTATGTCCGACATCACCCTTCGTGCCGAGCTGATCGAACGTGGCTTCGGCACCGCCGAGATCGCACGCCTCGTCCGCGCTGGCGAGCTCACCCGCCTGCGTCGTGGAGCGTATGTAGATCCGTTACCTCCCGATACGGCTCCCGCCGCAGCCCATCGTGCGTTGGTTGTTGCCACCATGCGTCAGGTCTACGGCGAGGCAGTGGTCAGTCACGGGTCTGCGGCCGTGATGCACGGCTTGCCGACCTTGTCCGACCAGCTCGCGCGGGTACACGTCACCCGTGACCGTGCCGGTGGCGGCAAGATCAAGCACAATCTCCACCTCCACGGGCTCCCACTGGAGAACTGTGACGTGGTGACGATCGATGGGACCCGGGTGACCAGCCTCGCGCGGACAGTCCTGGACCTCTGCGTGCGGCGAGCCCGCCTGCAGTACGTCGTACGCGATCGCCACGGTCACTTCGTGGCCCGGGGTGACTTCGGGTGGCCCGAGCTCGGCACGATCGGGGAGTTCGACGGGAAGTCGAAGTACGGGCCCGAGCTGCTGAAGCCGGGACAGAGACGGTCCGCGAGGCCGTACTCGCCGAGAAGCGTCGGGAGGAGCGGATGCGCGAGCTCGGCTGGCAGGTGGTCCGCTGGTCGTGGGCCGATCTGTCGAAGCGGGACGAGCTCGTCGCACGACTCGAGGCAGCCTTTCGTCGTGGTAGCGACCTCTCCGCCTGATCGGACCACGACCCTTGACCCAGCTGGTTCGCTCTGTCCACATCCGACCACCTGGACCGCTGCGTCACACCCAGCCACCTGGACCGCTTCGTCACACGCAGCCACCTGGGCCCCGCTGGATCGCCCGGCCCGACCTGCCCGTCCAATCCCTCCACGGCCGCCCACCAGCCGCGCCCGGTCGAACTTCGCTCCCTTTAGGCAACCTTGCACCCGTTGCAAAGGGAGCAAGGACGCGCAAAGGGAGCAAAGTTCCGAGGAGGCGGTTGATCGAGGGGCGCGCGAGCAGGGGTGGGGCAGCCCGAGCAGCCGTCAGAGCGTACGGGTGAGGAAGTCGAGCAGTCCCGCGATCAACCGGAGCCGGGAGTCGGCCCGGCGATACTCGTGACCCTCCCCGTCGAGCTGGAGGTACTCCACCGGGCGGCGGAGCGCCTGGAGCGCCGCGACGATCTGGCGTGCCTCCCCGATCGGGACGTTCGTGTCCAGCTCACCGTGCACCACCAGCAGCGGCACGTTGATGTTCATGGCGAACCGGAGCGGGGAGATCGCGCGCAGCAGCGTACGGTCCCGCTTCGGGTCGCCGTACTTGCTGACCGCCGCGGCCGCGATCCACGGCTCGGTGTCGCGGTAGAACGTGAGCAGGTCCGACATCCCGCAGATGTCGACACCGGCTGCAAAGACGCCCGGCGTGAACGCCAACGCCGCGAGAGTCAGATAGCCACCGTACGATCTCCCGGTCACCGCGATCCGCAGCGGATCGGCGATCCCGGCCGAGATCAGGTACTGCGAGCAGACGATCACGTCGTCGAAGGCGTCGCGCCGGCCATGGACGTCGTCGGCCCGGACGAACGCTCGGCCGAATCCGGAGGAGCCCCGGATGTTCGGCGCGAAGACGGCGATGCCGGCCGCGACCATCGCCTGGTGCTGCGGGCTGAAGCCGGGGCGCTCCTGCGCCTCCGGGCCGCCGTGCAGGCTGAGCATGGCCGGCCCGGGTTCCGTCCGACCCGGCACCCGGTACAGCCAGCCGGTCAGCTCCAGCCCGTCCCGCGCAGGGAACCGGACCAGCTCGGGCCGAACCAGCCCGTCCGGCAACGGACCGACGCCGGCAGTGGCCTGGGTCCAGATGCAGGTCGAGACCTCCATCGTCCACACCGCCCGCGGCCGATCCGGACCCTCGACGGCCAGCACCACGCGACTGCCATCGCGGCTGAGCAGCGCACCGGAGACCACCTGGCCGGGCAGTCCCGGCACCGGACGGCGTTCGTCGGTGCGGGTGTCGTACAGCTCCACCTCGCTGCGGCCGCCCGGTGTGTTCCAGACCAGCAGCAGCAGATGCCCAGCATCGTCGGCGTCCAGTCCCTCGAGCTCGGCGTCCTCCCGCGGGGCGAGGACGCCGGACTGTCCGCGCCACCCGTTGGCGCCGAGTGGGAGCGCCACGCACTGGCGACGGGGGAGCGCGGCGTCGGTGGCCAGGTACGCGATCAACGGACCTCTGCCGTCGGGCGACGGCCGGATGATCGCGCGCTCCGTGTCGCCAGCAGCCGGGTACGGCAGAAGCGGGTAGTCGTCGTCCGCGACCCGGTCGACGACGACGCAGAACTGTTTGCTGCGCTGCCCGTCGCGGAGGATGACGAGATCCTCGTCGACGGACATGTCGAGCACGTGGATCAGCTCACCGGTGGCCAGCGGAGTGAGCTCCCCGCTGGCCGGGTTCGCCAGATAGGCGTCCGTCCCGCCGTGCTCGCGCGGGATGCAGACGGCGACCCGATGGCCGGATCGGGTCCAGGGCCCGAGCTCCGCGTGCACGGCGGCCGACCCGGCGATCCGCCGGGGCTCGCTGCCGTCGGGATGAACCACCCACACCTGCGTACGAACACCGCCGCCGGTGGCGACCGCTGCCGCCAGCCAGTTCCCGTCGGCCGACCACGTCACCGCGATCACCGGGTCCGGCGAGAGGGTGATCCGGCGCGGCTCGATGGCCGGATCGACGTCTTGGACGTAGATCTGGGGAAGTCCGGAACGGTCACTGATGAAAGCCATCCGGTCCGCGTCAGGGGACAGCGTCGGACCCCAGCTGCCCCAGGCGCCCACCAGGCGCTCGGCCAAGCCTTCGGCCCGGCGTTCGGCCAAGCCTGCGGGCTCGGTCCGCGCCACCGGGCCAACCCGGGTCGTCATCGGATGTGCCGGGTGGTCATCGGATGTGCTGGTCCTGCAGCCAGATCTCCAACAGCGCCAGCTGCCACAGCGCGTTGGAGCCGAGCGTGGTCCGGGTCTCGTTCGGCGAGGCGAGCAGCCGGTCGACGGTGGCGGCATCGAACAGACCGCGCTCCAGAGCGGCGGGATCGGTCAGGGCGTCGCGCACCCGGCCAAGATAGGGCCCCTCGAGCTGTCGGATGGCCGGCACCGGGAAGTAGCCCTTCGTCCGGTCGATCACGGCGTCCGGCACGATGCCGCGGCTGGCTCGCTTGAGCACTCCCTTGCCGCCATCGGCCAGCTTCAGCTCCGGCGGGATCGTACCGGCGAACTCGACGAGCTCGTGGTCCAGGAACGGCACCCGAGCCTCCAACCCCCAGGCCATCGTCATGTTGTCGACCCGCTTCACCGGGTCGTCGACGAGCATGATCGTCGTGTCGTTGCGCAGCGCGGCGTCCACGGCCGTCCGGGCACCGGGTCGACCGAACCGCTCGGCGATGTACGCCGTCGGTGCGTCGTGATCGATCAGCCAGTCCGGCTGCAGCAGCCCGGCCATCGCCGACCAGCGCCGGTCGAAGAACACCCGCGAGTACGCCTCGACGGCCTCCTCGCGCGGCACCCCGACCAGCGGGGGATACCAGTCGTACCCGCCGAGCACCTCGTCCGCGCCCTGGCCCGACTGGACCACCTTGATCGACTTCGCGACTTCCTCGCTGAGCAGGTAGAACGCAACGCAGTCGTGGCTCACCATCGGCTCGCTCATCGCCGAGATCGCGGCGTCGATCCCGGGCAGCAGCTTCGAGGAGTCGATCTTGATCCGGTGATGGTCGGTGTCGAAGTGCTCCGCCACGAGCGTCGAGTACTCGAACTCGTCGCCCGACTCACCGCCGGCGGAGTCGAAGCCGATGCTGAACGTCTTCAGCCCATGCTGGCCGGCTTCGGCCAGCAGGGCGACGACGAGGGAGGAGTCGATGCCGCCGGACAGCAGCACGCCGACCGGCACGTCGGCCACCATCCGGCGTTCAACGGCCGTCCGCAGCTTGCCGATCAACGCGTCCTGCCAGTCGCGCTCGGACCAGTCCGCGCGGGCCGGATCACGTTCGAAGGACGGTTCCCAGTAGAGATGGTCGCGATACGACCCGTCCGGCTGGATCACCCGCAGCGTCGCCGGCGGCAGCTTGCGTACGCCGTTGAGGATCGTCCGGGGTGCCGGGACCACAGAGTGGAAACTCATGTAGTAGGCGAGTGCGACCTTGTCGATGCTCGTGTCGGTTCCGCCGGCGGCCAGCAGCGTCGGCAGCGTCGAGGCGAACCGCAGCCGCTCGGAGTTGGCGTCGACGTACAACGGCTTGATGCCCAGCCGATCCCGGCCGAGAATCACCTGGCCGCTGGCGTGCTCGACGATCGCGAAGGCGAACATGCCGAAGAAGTGGTCGACGAAGTTCATGCCCCAGTGGGCGTACGCCTTGCCGATCACCTCGGTGTCGGAGGTAGAGAAAAACCGGTAGCCGGCGCTCTCCAGGTCGGCGCGGATGTCGCGATAGTTGTAGATGCAGCCGTTGAACGCAACGCTCAGCCCGATCGCGGAGTCCACCATCGGCTGGGAGCCGGCGGCACTCAGGTCGATGATGGACAGCCGCCGGTGACCGAGGGCGATCGGGCCGCGGGACCACACTCCAGAGCCGTCCGGGCCCCGGCGCGTCATGCAGTCACACATCCGGCCGAGGGCGGCGACGTCGGCCGCACGCCCGTCGAAGCGGATCTCGCCGGCCAGTCCACACATCATTTCCTCGATTCGTCTGCTGCCCTCGGACAGGCTGAGGGCGCATCATCTCGTGAAGCTGGGGGCGCCGGGCTTTGCGCGCCCTGGTCCGTGCTGGGAGCCTGTCGAAGGGCCATTGTCGTGCCTGAGCTCCGGCTCAGTCCTCCGGCATCTCAGCGAGTCGTACCTGCCCGTCGCGGGCAGCTTCCACCTCTGCGTCCTCGACCACGATCCAGGTGTCCTTGGCCCCACCGCCGCGAGAGGAGTTCACCACAAGACTGCCCTGCGGCGCGACCCTGGTCAGCGCCAGGGGAGCCAGCTCGCAGTCGCCGATCTCCGGGCCGCGGACGTACACGAAGGCTCGCAGGTCGACGCGCCGAGGTTGCAACCGGCCCCCGATGAAAGTCGGGTGCGACGACAAGGCGACGACCTCCTGGGCGACCCACGCGTCCGGCTCGGCGGCGATCGCCGAACGTCGGCTCGACACCTCGGCGGCGGTGGCATCCGGACCGATCAGCACTCCCTGCCCGCCGTGCCCGTCGACCGGCTTGGTGACCAGCTCGCCGACCCGCTCCAGCACGGCGCGCCGTTCGGTCTGGTCCACGGGGCGATACGTCGGCACCGACTCCAGCAGCGGGCGTTCGTTCAGGTAGTAGCCGATGAACTCGGCGACATGGGGATACATCGCCTTGTCGTCGGCAATGCCGTTACCGGGAGCGTTGGCCAGCACCACGCCACCCGCTGCGGCCACGTCGAACACCTGGGCCCCGATCGTCCGGCCGGAGCCGTCGACGGTGTCAACCAGCTCGTCGTCCAGGCGGAGATAGAGCGCGTCGATCTGCTCACCGCCGGAAACGTGGATCACTCGGCCGTCGCGGACCTGCAGGTCGGCTGGCTGGACCAGCAGCAGCCCGGCCCGCTCGGCCAGGGTCTTGTGCTCGTACCACGCCGAGGCCGCGGGGCCGTTGGTGAACAGCGCCGCGATCCCGTCCGGCTTCCCGGTCGGCGCGAGCAGGGTCTTCCGTAGCAGGGGCAGGGCGTCGGCGGGGTCCAGCAGCCCGGCAGGTCGGGGCAGGTCGGGGAGGATCTCGTCGACCATGTCCCGGATCGCGATGGCGTACGCCGCTCCGCTGGGATTGCGGACGTTGTCCTCCAGCACGCGCCAGCCGCCGAACTCGTTGCGGACCAGGTCGAACCCCATGATCGGCGCCCGGACCACACCTGCCGGGAGACGGGTGGCCTCCTCCCGCCAGCCCGGCGAACCGACGACCCGGTCGGCCGGCAGCAGTCCGTCGGAGATCAGCCGCTGCTCGCCGTAGCAGTCGGCCAGGAAGGCCTCGATCGCCCGGGCGCGCTGCACCAGCCCGTCGGCGAGGGCACGCCACTCGTGTGGGTTGATGATCCGGGGCATCAGGTCGACACCGAACACCTGCTGCTCGCCTTCGACGCCGAACGTCACGCCGTGCTCGGCAATCCACTCGTCGCGCTGCTGCTCACGCACCAGCACGTCGTCGATGCCCATCGCCCGGTACGCCTCCACCAGGTCGGAGTATGCGGGCCTGGCATGGCCACCGAGTCCGACGGCCTCGTCACCGGCCCGGATCCGGTACGTCCGCAGCACCGGGGCTTCCGGCAGGATCCCTTCGGTCGGACCGTGGGTCTCGTTCACGACGAGCTCGACGACATCCTCGAGCCGACCCCGCTCGGCAAATGCCGCTCGCTGCCGGTCCGCGGAGTTGCCGCGGGCCAGGATCGCCTCGGTCAGCTGGGAGACCTGCTCGTAGTCGCCGAGCCGTCGCAGCTGCGGCGTGAGTCGTTCGACCAGGCTCTGCACCGCGACGGCGGCCGGGATCGGTCGCGGGTGGCGGGAGCTGTCGAGCAGGTCGCTGGACAACCCGCCGCGAGCAGCCCGCCAGATCGCGGCCCGGTGGATCGGCGGCGGAACCGGCGCGAACGGACGGCCGGCCTCGATCTCGTGCTCTGCCGCGGCGACCATGGCCCGGAACAGCCCGGCGACCAGGACGGCGTCGTCGACGACCGGGCAGGCGTCGCAGACGCGGAGCTCCAGCGTCGGTGCGTGGGACGACGGCCGGACGTCGAAGTAGACCATCTTCGCGTCCGCGATCACCCCGGTGTTGATCAGGTCGGCGACGAGCCGGTCGTACTCGGCCGCGGACTTCAGTGGGCCGGTGGCGCCGGCGGTCGGCCAGCGCTGCCAGATGATCGTCCGGATGCTCGCATAGCCGGTGTCGGAGCCGTTCCAGAACGGCGAGCTCGCCGCCAGCGCGAGCAGGATCGGCAGGTCGCGGGCGATCCGTTGGGTGATCTCGACAGCTCGGTCGCGGTCGGAGACGCCGACATGGATCTGCAGGCCGCAGATCAGCTGCTCGTCGACCAGCAATCGGTACTGCTCCTGCATCCGGCCGTACCGCCCCGTGGTGGTGAGCTCCATGTCGCTGAAGGCGGACCGCGGCGCCGTGCCGACCGCCGCGATGCCGATCCCCTCCGGCTGGGCGACATCCACCAGGCCCTTGCGCAACCGGACCAGCTCGTCGCGCAGCCCGTCCAGGGTGTCCACCACGTCGGTGTTGGTCTCCACCGTTGTCCGCTGGATCTCGGCCGAGTAGTTGGCCTTGGGCAGCTTCGACAGCAGCTGCGGTGCCCGCGCTGAGAGGTCCCCACTGCCGAGGTCGATGAGGTGGAGTTCCTCCTCGGCGCCCAGCGTCAGCTCTGCCGTCATTACGCCCACCCTAGCCACGCGCTGTTACAGCCAGGTCACCACATCGCCTGTCGGTTTAACTCGTGAACCCGCCCTATCTCCCCGAAAAGTGGTCGCAAACAACAGCGACACGCCGATGGGAGTTGTTGTTGGTGACCAGTTTCGCTGGAAGTGGTGGGTCAGAGCCGGCTCCCCGTAGCGCCGGGGCGTCAGCGGGTGACGCGCAGGAGCCGGTCGTCGCCGTCTTTCGGTTGGCCGCGGCCGTCGGTGTTGTTCGTGGTGACCAGCAGCGCGGCACCGTCGGCGGTCGGCACCACCGAGCGCAGCCGCCCGTAGTCGCCGCTGAAGTGGGCCACCGGCTCGCCGGCCTCCGCACCGGTGACTGGGATCTCCCAGAGTCGGGCTCCGCGCAGTGAGGCCATCCACAGCTCGCCGCGCCAGAATGCCAGTCCCGACGGTGACGCGTCGCCGGTGTGCCAGACGACGACTGGGTTGGTCATCCCCTCGACGTTGCCCGAGCCCTCGACCCTCGGCCACCCGTAGTCGGCGCCCTTGGTGATCAGGTTCAGCTCGTCCCAGGTGTTCTGACCGAACTCGCTCGCCCACAGCCTGCCCTCGCCGTCGAACGCGAGTCCCTGGACGTTGCGGTGCCCATAGCTCCAGACCGCGCTGTCGAACGGGTTGCCCGGCGCGGGCCGGCCGTCCAGGGTCAGCCGGAGGATCTTGCCGCCCAGGCTGTCGAGGTCTTGTGCCAGGGACTTGTCGCCGGTCTCGCCGGTGCCGACGTACAGGAATCCGTCCGGGCCGATCGCCATCCGGCCGCCGTTGTGGATGCCGCCCTTCGGAATCCCGGTCAGCACGGTCTCCGGCTCACCGAGCCGGGAACCGTCCCATGACATCGCGACGATCCGGTTGTCGTCGGCCGCGGTGAAGTACGCGAACAGCCGGCTCTTGTCCGGCGTCAAGGTGAGACCGAGCAGTCCGCCTTCGCCACCGGGCCGTACGTCGGCGAGGGTGGTCAGCGGCTCGCTGCCGCCGTCCGCCGTGATTCGGACGATCCGACCGCTGTCTCGCTCGCTGACCAACATCGAGGCGTCGTCCAGCGCGACGAGACCCCAGGGCACCGACAGTCGGCTGGCCAGGTCCTCGGCTCGTACGTCGGCTGCTTGCGCTGAGGGCGCTGCGGAGGCCGTGCTTGCGGTGCTATTCGCGGACGGCCCGGTGGACTGCCCGGTGGACTGCCCAGTGGACGGCCCAGTGGACGGAAGAGTCGTGCGGGTTCCCTCGCTCGGCGTCGAGGCCGGTTCACTGCAGCCGGCGATCAAAACGGCCGCCAGGAACACCCCGAGGCAGGCCAGACGTCTGCTCATCCAGCCAGTCTGCCGACGCCGGCCAAGTCCGCTCTTCGCTGACGGGGCGGCACCGAGTCTCAGACCGGCAGGCCTCAGACGTGCAGGTCGGCGGCGTGCAGGATGTCGATCGAGTCCGGCTCGCCGATGATCTTCACCTCGGCGACCGTCGTCCGCCCGTTGGCGAACATCAGCAGCTCGGTCGGCATCCCCACCAGCGTCACGATGCTGGACCGGCGACGGCGCGAATAGACTGTGCCCGACCCTCGTCGGTAGGGCCACGATCGGCAGCAGCCCCGTCGAGGCGCTCCAGCACCACTCCGACCTGGGCACGCCGGAACATGGCGCGACCGAGCAGCTTCAGTCGTCGCCAGATCCACTCCTCGACGCCCTGGTCGAGGGCTCGAGCGGGCTGGGCGGAGTCGCCGGCCCGACGTACGTCCTCGTGGTGCACGAAGAACTCCATGGCGTTCGCAGCCTCGCCGATGCCCGGGATCGCGAAGAAGGAGAACCGAGATGGTCCGTGCCGGAGTCGGTCGACGAGCTCGGCGTAGGGCCAGCGCTGTTTGGTCTCGGCCATCCGTCGTTCGGACAGACCCGCCAACGGCTTCGCCACTGCCGCCGCGGCACCCACCGGATCCGTCTCGCGGATCCACAGGTGCGCGGCCAGGTCGTGGGTGAGCCAGCCTTCGCAGAGCGTGGGGTGGTCGGGACCGACCCGGTCGAACAGGTCACAGAGCTCGGCGCGCTCACTGCTGACGAATTCCTTCACGACAGACCGTGGAACCCGGCCATTTCCCACACCCATGAGGAGCCATGCTAACCGCGCTCGCCGAGCGTTCGGCCTCTCGTGACCATCCGCGCCTCAGCCGCCCAGCTCGTCCAGCCGCCGGGTGAGGAACCGGCGTTCGGCATCGGTCCGGGCCCGGGCAATCGCCTGCCGGTACGCCGGCAGAGCTTCGTCGATCCGGCCGGCGCGACGCAGCAGGTCTGCTCGCACGACCGGGACCACGTGATAGCCGGCAAGCCTGGGATCGCCGGCAACGGCGTCCAACTCGTCGAGTCCCGCCGCCGGTCCGTCCCGGAATCCGACGGCGACAGCCCGGTTCAGCGCGACGACCGGAGACGGCTGCACCACCAGCAGCGCGTCGTAGCGCCGGACCACAGCCGACCAGTCGGTCGCCGCGGCCTCCGGTGCGGTCGCGTGCAGCGCCGCGATCTCGGCCTGCAGCCGGTACGGTCCTGCGCTGCTGGAACGGGCTGGACCGCTGGACCGGGCCGGACCGCCGGGTCGCCGGGCCGGGTCGCCGGACCGGGCCGCATCCAGCGCTCGAAGCCCGGCGTCGATCAGATCCCGATCCCACAGGCTACGGTCCTGGTCCTCCATCGACACCAGGTCGCCGAACCGATCCACCCGCGCGGCCCGGCGTGAGTGCTGCAGGAGCAGCAGTGCGAGCAGCCCGGAGGCCTCAGGATCCCGAGGTAGTAGCCCGGTCAGCAAGCGCGCCAGCCCGATCGCCTCGCGCGCCAGCACCGGGTCGTCGGCGGAGCCGGCCGAGGAGACGTACGCCTCGTTGAAGACGAGGTAGACCACCGCGAGCACGCCTGCGGTCCGCTCGGCGACGCGGTGTGGCTCCGGCGGAGCGAAGCCGATCCCGGAGTGGACGATCTTGTTCTTGGCCCGCAGCAGCCGTTGGCCCATCGTCGCCTCGGAGACGAGGAACGCGGCGGCGATCTGGCGGGTGCTGAGACCGCCGACCGTCTTCAGGGTCAGCGCCACCCGGCCCTCCAGGGGCAGTGCGGGGTGACAGCAGCTGAAGAGCAGCACCAGCCGGTCGTCGAACTCGGGCGCGGCACCGGGCGAACGGTCGACCATGGCCTGCACCACTTCCAGCTTGGCTTTCTCGGTACGCCGCCGGCGCAGGACGTCGACCGCGCGTCGGTGAGCCGCCGTGGTGAGCCAGGCACCGGGGTTGTCGGGGATGCCGTCCTGCGGCCAGCGAGCCAGTGCCCGCTCGGCGGCGTCCTGGACGCAGTCCTCGGCCAGGTCCCAGTCGCCGGTCGTCCGGATCAGCGCCGCCACGATCCGCAGCCGCTCGTCCGCGAGGGTGGCGGTCAGGGCGGACCCGACCGCCACCCGATCGGTCGGGATCAGTGCTCCTCGAACGGCCAGAAGGGCCGCAGCTCGAGCCGCCCCTCGTACGCCATCGGGTGCGCCGCCGCGATCTCGATGGCCTGGTCGAGGTTGTCGCACTCGAGGATGTCGAACCCGACGATCCACTCCTTGCTCTCGGCGAACGGCCCGTCGGTGACGAGCAGCTGACCCGCCCGGACTCGTACCGTGGTCGCGTCGCTGATCGGGCGCAACCGGTCGCCGAGCACCCGCGTGCCGCGGCTGTCGTTGGTCTCGACCCAGGCCTCGACGTCGGGTCTCGCGCTCGGGTCCGTGTCGGGCTCGGAATCGGTGGCGACGAACATCATGTACTTCATGCCTACCCCTTCTTCGTGGTCCCTGACTTCTCAGCGACCTGACGAAGCTACGACGAATGAGCCCGCCAGGATCCGACAGCCCCGATTCGAGATCTCGGCAGTTCGGAGCCGCTGTGTTAAGTTGACCGAGTTCGGGCGCGGAAGACCTTCGGCGTTCGATCGACTCGTTCCGTCCGAGCTTCGCCTTGGCCACACCGTCTCTGCCGCGATCCAGCGGAGGACTCGGGGGCCTGGCCGAATGCGCAGGTCGGCCGAGTGCTTCAGGCGGGCCCGGGTGACTTGCCCTGCCCTCCACAACGGATCGTCGGGCACGTACCTGCCCGTGGAAGGAAGTGTGTGGCATGGCCACAGTCAGTTTCAAGGACGCGACTCGCGTCTACCCGGGTGCCGATCACCCCTCCGTCGACAAGCTGAATCTCGACATCGGCGACGGCGAGTTCATGGTCCTGGTCGGACCCTCCGGATGCGGCAAGTCCACCTCGCTCCGGATGCTCGCGGGCCTGGAGGAGGTCAACTCCGGCAGCATCTTGATCGGCGACCGGGACGTCACCGATCTCCCGCCCAAGGATCGCGACATCGCGATGGTGTTCCAGAACTACGCCCTCTACCCGCACATGACCGTGGGCGACAACATGGGCTTCGCCCTGAAGATGGCCGGCATCCCCAAGGCGGAGCGCCAGCAGCGGGTCCAAGAAGCCGCCCACCTGCTCGGCCTGGAGGACTTCCTCAACCGCAAGCCGAAGGCCCTCTCCGGCGGCCAGCGGCAGCGCGTCGCGATGGGTCGGGCGATCGTCCGCTCGCCCCAGGTGTTCTTGATGGACGAGCCGCTGTCCAACCTGGATGCGAAGCTCCGGGTCTCCACCCGTACCCAGATCGCCGCGCTGCAGACCCGGCTCGGCGTCACCACCGTCTACGTCACCCACGACCAGGTCGAGGCCATGACGATGGGCGACCGGGTGGCGGTGCTCAAGGACGGTCTGCTGCAGCAGTGCGACACCCCGCTGAACCTGTACGACAAGCCGAAGAACCTCTTCGTCGCCGGCTTCATCGGCTCACCGGCCATGAACCTGATCGAGGGCGACGTCGCCGAGGACGGTATCCACATCGGTGATTATGTCGTCTCGGTCCCGCGGGACACCCTCGCCAAGGCCGGCTCGGGCGAGAAGCGGCTCACCCTCGGTATTCGTCCGGAGAACTTCGAGCTCGGCGAGGGCAACGACGGCATCGGCATCGACGTGGCCGTGGTCGAGGAGCTCGGCGCTGACGCGTTCCTGTACGGAACGGTCGCCGGACTGCCCGAGGACGAGCAGCTGACCGCGAACCAGATCACGGCTCGCATCTCGTCCCGCACGCCGCCCGAGCGTGGATCGACGGTCCGGTTGACGATCGACCCGGCCCACGTGCACGTTTTCTCCCAGAAGACCGGCGACCGCCTGTCGCCGGCCAACGCGCGCTGAGTCGAGCAGCACAGCAGCAGTAACCGGGTGCTCGATGTCCCTACGGGGGCATCGGGCACCCGTTCGCCGTTCGAGGGTCGCGGCTTTCTGCAGGGGCCGGTCGTCCTCTCTAGCGCTCGTCGCCGGCGAGCGGGTGGACGGCGTGCAGCTCGGCCGGCGCCCGCATGTGCCAGGCGTCGGTGACCAGCTCCCGCAGACGTGGGAGGTCGATGGCCTCCAGTCTGACCATCACCAAGGGTGACCAGTCGTACGCCGGGGTGGTGAAGAAGACGTCCGGTTCGCTGAGTAGGAGGGCCTGCTTCTCGGCCTCGTCACCGACGTACACGACCGCGATGTCAGATCGGATGACCCGGCGCCGACCCGGCACGAACTCGGGATAGGACCAGACGAAGCCCCGATTGCCGACCCGGAAGTCGAAGCCGTCGCTGTCGATCTCCACCGTATGCGGCAGGCTCAAAGCGATCCGCCGGACGTCGTCGGCGTCAACCATGCCGACCACTCGTCCGGCGCGCTGGGCTCGCGTGGCTCGCTGGCCTCACCCGACGATGTTAGGCACCTGGTCTGACGTTGTCGCGGTCCGACCGGTAGCCGTTCGGTCGTCGTGGGTCGCGAACGACGGCGCCTCGGACCTGATCGCCGGCGTTCGGGTCGCCGTGGGTGCCGAACAGCCAGTCCTCGGCGGCGACATCCACCGTGAGCCCGTCCGGGGCCTTCTGGTCGCCCCGCAGCTGCTCGGCGCATCAGACGGCCGCACAGACTTCAGAACAGTTGACCCCGTTAATGAGGGTCAACCGTTCTCGATTCGGGCGTCTCTGCCAAACCGGTTCGTGCTGTCCGCTTAGGGCCGGGAACAATGGCTCGCGTGAGTGCAGCGAACGCCCAAGCCGCCCCGTCACCGGCCGGCACCCTCGACCCCGCCATCGCCGGCCTGCTCAAGCGCGACGCTGCCGGCCTGGTCGCCGCGGTGGTCCAGCAGATCGACACGGGCGAGGTGCTGATGGTTGGTTGGATGAACGACGCTGCGCTGCACGCCACCCTCACCACCGGCCGGACCACGTTCTGGTCCCGCAGCCGGCAGGAGTTCTGGGTGAAGGGCGAGACCAGCGGCCATCGGCAGTGGGTACGCGAGGTGCGACTGGACTGCGACGGCGACACCCTGCTGGTGAAGGTCGACCAGGAAGGTGCGGCCTGCCATACCGGCGACCGGACCTGCTTCGACGCCCGGATCCTGCTCGGCACGAACGAGGCGCTCAGCCAGCTTCCGACCGAGATCCGCGCGTGATCGGCGATATCGTCCCCAGCCTGGAGGACTTCCGCGAAGCCGCGAAGACTCGGCGGGTCATTCCGGTCTACCGACGGCTGCTCGCCGACGCGGAGACCGCCATCGGCCTGTATCGCAAGCTCGCCGACACCTCCGGCAGCTTCCTGCTCGAGTCGGCGGAGCAGGGAGTCTGGTCGCGCTACTCCTTCGTCGGGGTTCGCTCCGCCGCCGTGCTGACCGAGGCGAACGGTCAGGTCGCCTGGCAGGGCAAGGTTCCGGCCGGGCTGCCGACCGACGGCGATCCGCTGGAGGCGCTGCGCGAGACCCTCCGGCTGCTGCACACTCCCGAGACCGGCTCGACCGACGGGGGAACGACCGATGGGGGAGCGACCGACGGGGAAACGGGCGACCTGCCGCCGCTCACCTCGGGCATGGTCGGCTATCTGGGCTACGACGCCGTACGTCGGCTCGAGCGCCTTCCCGACAGTAACCCGAAGGACATCGACATCCCGGAGCTGGCCTTTCTGCTGGCGTCCGACCTCGTCGTGCTCGACCACTACGACCGGGAGGTCTGGGTGATCGCGAACGCGTACAACTGGGATGCCTCCGACCAACGCGTCGACGAGGCGTACGGCGACGCCCGAGCCCGGGTCGAGCAGTTGACCGGCGAGCTCGCCCGACCCACCCCCTCCGCCGTGGTCGGCGCCGACTTCACCAAGACGCTGCCGATCCGACGCCAGCGGACCCCGGCGGAGTTCCAGACGGCCGTGGCGGCAGCGGTCGAGGAGATCAAGGCGGGCGAGGCGTTCCAGATCGTGGTCAGCCAGCGGTTCGAGGTCGACACCACCGCGGACGCGCTCGACATCTATCGCGTGCTGCGGCTGCTCAACCCCAGCCCGTACATGTACCTGCTCCGGCTCACCGACGCCGCCGGCAACCCGTTCGACATCGTCGGTTCGTCGCCCGAGGCGCTGGTCACCGTCAAGGGCGACACCGCGGTCACCCACCCGATCGCGGGCTCGAAGCCCAGGGGAGCGACCCCGGAGGAGGACGCCGCGCTCGAGGCGGAGCTGCTGGCCGATCCCAAGGAAAGGGCCGAGCACGTGATGCTGGTCGATCTCGGCCGCAACGATCTCGGCCGGGTCTGCCGGCCCGGAACGGTCGCGGTGGTCGAGTTCATGGAGGTCCGCCGGTACAGCCACATCATGCACCTGGAGTCGACCGTCACCGGCCAGATCGCCGCCGGCCGGAGCGCACTCGACGCGATGCTCGCCGCCTTTCCCGCGGGCACGTTGTCCGGTGCGCCGAAGGTCCG
The DNA here is from genome assembly GCA_963797165.1 of uncultured Actinomycetota bacterium. Taxonomy (GTDB): domain Bacteria; phylum Actinomycetota; class Actinomycetes; order Propionibacteriales; family Propionibacteriaceae; genus Microlunatus. Next base: position 657,705 of record CAWCOM010000001.1, on the reverse strand, counting down.
GGCGATGGAGATCATCGACTCCCTCGAGACCTCCCGCCGCGCCTTGTACGGCGGGATCGTCGGCTACTTCGGGTTCGGCGGCGATGCGGACGCGGCCATCGCCATCCGGACGGCCGTGCTGAAGGACGGCACCGCGTACGTCCAGGCCGGCGGCGGCATCGTCGCGGACTCCCAACCGGCGACGGAGGACCAGGAGTCGCAGAACAAGGCCGCGGCCGTGGTCCGCGCTATCGCCGTCGCCCAGACCTTCTCCCCGGTCGGATGAGTCGTCCAGCGTCCTCGAGTCCTGATCCGGCGCCCACCAGCCGTTCAGACCGCAGCCGCGGCGTCGCGTTCAGCGCCATGCTGCTGGGCGGCCTGCTGGGTCTGATCGCGGGGGCGCAGCCGTGGTGGAAGGCGAGCGGCGGGGGAGCGAGCGTCAGTTTCACCGGCAGCCAGGCCAGCGGCGGTCTCACCTGGGCGCTGGCCGCCGTCGTGCTGGCCGGGGTGCTGCTCGCGCTCGTGCTTCGGGCCCGCGGCCGCCGCGTGGTGGCGGTAGTGATCGCGCTGGCGGGGATCGGCATGGCGGTCGCCGGCGCACTGCAACAGCGTCCGACCAACGACGGCGTACGCAGCCGGCTGGCTCAGGTCAGCCTGGTCGACACCTTCGCGCTGACGGTGACCGCCTGGCCGTGGGCATACGCGCTGGCCGGAGTGCTGGTCATGGGCGGCGCGATCCTGATGCTCGTCCGCGCCGGTCGCTGGCCGGTCCGGACGGCTCGGTTCGACCGTGCCGCGGTCGGCGCGGCCTCGGATCTGGCGGACGACCCGACCGGGGCGTGGCGGGCACTCGATGCGGGCGAGGACCCCACGGTCTCCGAGCCCCCGACCGCCGACGACCGGTCCAGCTCCCGGCCCGACTCCCGGCCCGACGAACAGCCCGACGAGCAGCCCGACCGCGAGCCCGACGCAGCAGCCCGACCGAACAGACCGGCCGGCCGACTCGCCCGACCCCGATGTGCAATCGGGTTCGACAGGGGACACAATGGGTTCTCAGGGAGGATCCACTACCACCCGTCGCGAGCCGTCCTGAGGCCACTCGGGTCACTCCAGCGGCGCGAGACGAAGGACGCCATGACATCGACATCCTCGTCGGGGGCACGATCGGCCGCCGGCCAACACAGTTCGAGCGAGAACGCCGGCGTGGGCGCACCGGTCAAGCACGTTCACCACGGCCGTACGCCGGCCGCCTGGGCCGGATCGCTGATCGCCTTGTTCGCCTTCATCGTCGGCGGCATCGGTTTCGTGATCCCACCCCACCCGAACTGGATCGTGGTCATCATCGGAGCCGTTCTGCTCGTGGCATCGCTCGTCGTGACCCTGGTCATGCGCAAGCTCGGCCTCGGCGCCGACTGATTCGGCGGGCCGAACAGTGGGCGGCGTCCTGGACGACATCATCGCCGGAGTGCGGGAGGACCTCGCGATCCGTCAGGCCGAGGTGAGCCTGGATCGACTGAAGCAGCGCGTTGCCCAGATCGACCCGGCCATCGATCCGATGCCGCGGTTTACCGGGCCGGGTGTCGCCGTGATCGCCGAGGTCAAGCGCTCCAGCCCCAGCAAGGGCGCCCTCGCCAGTATCGACGACCCCGCAGCGCTCGCCGCGGAGTACGAGGCGGGCGGTGCGGCCGCGATCTCCGTGCTGACCGAGGGGCGCCGCTTCAAGGGCACTCTGGACGACCTGATCCGAGTGCGCCTCGCGGTCTCGGTGCCGGTGCTGCGCAAGGACTTCATCGTCACCGCGTATCAGTTGTTCGAGGCCCGCGCCGCCGGTGCGGACCTGGTGCTGCTGATCGTCGCGGCCCTGTCGGACTACGAGCTGGTCTGCCTGATCGAGCGGGCCGAGTCCATCGGGCTCACCCCACTGGTCGAGGTGCACACCGCCGAAGAGGTCAGCCGTGCGGTCACCGCGGGCGCCAGGATCATCGGCGTCAACGCCCGCAACCTGCAGACCCTCGAGGTCGACTCCGGCACCTTCGCCCGGCTCGCCCCGCAGATCCCGTCGGGGATCGTCCGGATCGCGGAGTCCGGCGTCCGCGGCCCGCACGACGTGATCGAGCTCGCCCGCGCCGGTGCCGACGTTGTCCTGGTCGGGGAGGCGTTGGTGACCGGACGCGATCCGCGCAGCGGTGTCGCCGACCTGGTCGCCGCCGGCGCGCACCCGGCCCTGCACAAGCATTAGTTAGGTCGCGCCTCTCGAGTCGGTTCGCGCCCGCTGCGCGCCTTACTGACTCTCACTTTCTCCCTCACTCGCAGCCACCGATTCTTTTCGCTGCCGCAGCCTGGCCGGGGCTGCTCGTTCGGTCGGAAGTGAGAGCCCGGCGCTCCGCTACCCGACGCTCACCGACGCGTGCGCGCGCTGTGCTGCCCCAACATTGTGAGTTCGCCCCGTCCAGGTGCGTCTGCCCCGCCTGCAGCTGGGGCGAATCCAGGTACGTGGGGCGAACGTGTGGTGAGGGGCTGGCGCCGACACACTTGGCCCGACGGTTGCGGGAGAAGCAGGCTGCGGGCGGTGTCCAGCGGGAGGTATTTCCACCACGTACCACCGCTCGCGGACTAGTCTCGGCTCGTTCACCTGCCGTCGCCGTCGAAGGAAGCTCAGCTGTGTCTCTGCACACCCCGACCCCGCCGAAGCCTGCGCCCGGGCTGCCCGATGCCGGCGGGCACTTCGAGGAGTTCGGTGGTCGTTTCGTCCCGGAGGCACTGGTCGCTGCGCTGCTCCAGCTCGAGCAGGCGTTTCGCGACGCGCAGGCCGATCCGAGTTTCTCCGCGGAGCTGTCTGCACTGCTGACCGACTACACGGGACGCCCGTCGCCGATCACCGAGGTGCCCAGGTTCGCCGAGTACGCCGCGCCTGAGAAGGACGGGCCGGGCGGCGGCGGCCCGGCCCCCCTGATCGTGCTGAAGCGGGAAGACCTGAACCACACGGGCTCGCACAAGATCAACAATGTGCTCGGCCAGGCGCTGCTGACGAGGCGGATGGGCAAGACCAGGGTGATCGCCGAGACCGGTGCGGGCCAGCACGGAGTGGCGACCGCGACCGCCGCGGCCCTGTTCGGTCTGGACTGCACCGTCTACATGGGCAAGGTCGACACCGAGCGACAGGCCCTCAATGTGGCCCGGATGCGACTGCTCGGCGCCGAGGTGATCGCGGTCGAGTCGGGGACCCAGACGCTCAAGGACGCGATGAACGAGGCCATGCGCGACTGGGTCGCCAGCGTCGACAACACGCACTACCTGATCGGCACCGTCGCGGGTCCGCACCCGTTCCCGCTGCTGGTGCGGGAGTTCCAGCGGATCATCGGCACCGAGGCGCGAGCCCAGATCCTCGAACGGTACGGCCGGCTTCCGGACGCCATTGCAGCCTGCGTCGGTGGAGGGTCCAACGCGCTCGGCATCTTCGCCGACTTCATCCCCGACGCCGATGTCGCGCTCTACGGTTTCGAGGCCGGCGGCGACGGTCTCGACACCGGTCGGCACGCCGCGACCATCTCCGAGGGTGAGATCGGTGTGCTGCACGGCATGCGGACGTACGTCTTGATGGACGAAGACGGCCAGACCAAGGAATCCCACTCGATCTCTGCCGGTCTCGACTATCCCGGCGTCGGGCCCGAGCACTCATGGCTGGCGAGGACGGGTCGGGCGCACTACGAGCCGATCACCGACGCCGAGGCGATGGAGGCCTTCCGGCTGCTGTCCCAGACCGAGGGCATCGTGCCGGCGATCGAGTCTGCGCACGCGCTGGCCGGGGCCATCAAGCTCGGCAAGCGACTGTCCCGGCCGGACGGCGAGCCGCCGCTCATCCTGACCAGCTTGTCCGGCCGCGGCGACAAGGATGTCGACACCGCGATCACGTACTTCGGTCTGGACACCAAGGGAACGGGTTCGGAATCGGGTGAGCCGGTCGGATCCGAGCCCGCCGACGTCACCGGCGAACCGCTGCAGAACGGTGGCGCGAGCACCGGCGCCGGGGTCGAGCTGTGAGCGCGGCGGAGGCAAAGCACCAGGGCAAGCACGGCAACAGCGGTCAGGCCTTCACCGCCGCCAAGGCCGAGGGCCGAGGTGCACTGGTCGGCTTCCTGCATGTCGGCTACCCGGATGTCGAGATCTCCCTCGACGCCCTGCGAGCCCTGACCGGCCAGGGCCACTCGCCCGGCGTCGACCTCGTCGAGGTCGGCATGCCCTACAGCGACCCGATGATGGACGGGGTCACCATCCAACGGGCCGGCACCCGAGCGCTCGAGCGGGGCGTACGCACCCGCGACGCCTTCCGCGCCGTCGAAGCCGTCGCGACGGCGGGCACCCCGGCGGTGGTGATGACCTACTGGAACCTGATCGAGCACTACGGTCCGGATGCGTTCGCCCGTGACCTGGCCACCGCTGGAGGTGCCGGCGCGATCACGCCCGACCTCACCCCCGACGAGGCGCAGGTCTGGATGGAGGTCTCGGACCGGCACGGCCTCGATCGCATCTTCCTCGTCTCGCCGTCCTCGACCGACGATCGACTGGCCAGCACGGTCGCCGCCTGCCGCGGCTGGGTCTACGCCACGTCCGTGATGGGAGTGACGGGCGCCCGGGCGCAGACGTCGTCCGCTGCACCGGAGCTGGTGGCCAGGATCCGGCGCGCCGATCCGGACACCCTCGTCGGGGTCGGGCTGGGGGTGTCCAACGGCGAGCAGGCGCAGGAAGTCACGACGTACGCCGACGCGGTCATCGTCGGTTCCGCCCTCGTCCGGACCTTGCTGGACGCCGAGGACGCCGGCACGCCCGACGACCTCACCGCCCTCCGCGCCGCCGTCGCCGACCTGGCTGCCGGGGTTCGGCAGGGAACCAACCTGGTGCCGGCCGGGTTGTCCAAGGTGTGACCACGCCCGAGAACGCCGCATCGATCAGCGGCTCCGCCGGGCGAGCGCGGTTCGAGCGGGTGGCGCCGTGGATCTCGACGGTGGTCAGGCTTGCCCTCGGCGCGGTGCTGCTGGTGGCCGGCGGGCTGAAGGTGATCGATCCGCAGAACTCGGTGCAGGCCGTCAAGGCGTACGAGCTGCTCTCCGAAGGACTGGCTCGGATCGTGGGCTGGGGCCTGCCGTTCGTCGAGATCGGCATCGGGCTGCTGCTGATTCTCGGGCTGCTGACCCGACCGGCCGCGATCGCCGCGGGAATCTTGATGGTCGTCTTCATCGCGGCCGTCGCCTCGGCCGCGGCACGAGGGCTGAGCATCGACTGCGGCTGCTTCGGCGGTGGCGGACAGGTGGCCCCAGGCCAGACGGCCTATGGTGCGGAGATCGTCCGGGACGTAGGACTGTTGCTGGCGGCACTGTGGCTGACGTGGCAGCCGCGCAGCCGGTACGCGCTGGACCACGACGACGAGATCGAGGAGAACGACGAGTGAGCAGCAAGCCCCCGTCGGGCAAGAACAACCCGTCGGGCAAGAACGAGCCGTCGGGCAAGAATGCGCGCGAGCGCGCCCGCCAGCGGGAGGAGCAGGCTCGTCGTCGACACCGAGACCGTCGCATCATCATCGCGGTCGCGGTCGCCCTCGTCGTCCTGATCGGCGGCGGTATCGCCTTTCAGGCCTGGCGTACGTCCCGGGCCCCGTCGGCCACCTCGAGCACTCCAGCTGTCATCGGTGCGCCGGTGGCGATCACCGACGGCAAGCCGATCGTGCTCGGCAACGCGAACGCCCCGGTCACGATCCGGCTGTACGAGGACTTCCACTGTCCGCACTGCGCCGAGTTCGAGGAGGAGTTCGGCGCCACCATCACGGCGGCGCAGGACGCCGGCACGGCGAAGGTCGCCCTCTACCCGATGTCCTTCATCGACGAGGGTTCGGTCACCGCAGCCAACGCGATGGCCTGTGCGGCCGAGGAGGGTTTCGGGCAGGCGTACTACACCGGACTGTTCGCCAATCACACGCTGCAGTGGACCAACGCCCAGCTGATCAGCCTCGCCGACCAGGTGACCGGCGGAAAGACCCCGAGCGGATTCCAGGCCTGTGTCGAGCAGAGCAAGCACGCTGACTGGGTGAGCTCCATCAACACCGCCGCCGACCAGGCAGGCGTCACAGGGACCCCGACGATGTTCATCGACGACAAGGCGGTCGACATCCCGAACCTGACCGTCGACCAGCTGAACCAGCTGATCGCGAGCGCCGCCAAGTGAGGCGGATATGCCTCCAGTCCCCATTCGCCCGCCCGGTCAGCCGAATGCGCCCCGAACTGGGCCGTTCAGCCCCCATTCGCCTGCCCGGTCAGCCAAATCGCGCGATGCCGGCGGTGAGAGACTGCCCGGCCGGCCGGTCCGATGGGTGAGGATGGTGCAGTGATCCACGCGCTCGTTCCACTCTTCATCCCGAGTCCACCGACGGGCATCTGGTACGTCTTCGGCTTCCCGCTGCGGGCGTACGCGCTCTGCATCATCGCCGGCATCGTCGTCGGAATGGTCATCGCGACCAGGCGTTGGGTGGCCCGTGGCGGAACCTCGGAGAGCCTGGAGATGTGTGTGGTGGTCGCAGTGCCGGCCGGCATCATCGGTGCTCGGCTCTATCACGTGATCACCGACTACGAGTTGTACTTCGGCCCCGATGCCCCGATGACCCCGATCGACGCGCTCAAGATCTGGCACGGCGGCCTGGGGATCTGGGGCGCGGTCGCTCTCGGCGTGCTCGGCGCCTATCTGGTCGCCCGCCGCCGCAAGCTCGCTTTCCCAGCACTGCTGGACGCCGCTGCTCCCGGCATCGCCGTGGCCCAGGGCATCGGCCGGCTCGGCAACTGGTTCAACCAGGAGCTCTTCGGCCGGCCGACCACCCTGCCGTGGGGCCTGGAGATCAGCCCGAACTACCGTCCGCTCGGCTACGAGCAGTACGCGACGTTCCACCCGACGTTCCTCTACGAACTGGTCTGGTGCCTGCTGATCGCGCTGGCCCTCGTGCTGCTCGACCGCAGGTTCCGGCTCGGCCACGGCAAGGTCTTCGCCCTGTACGTCGTCTTCTACACCCTCGGCCGGTTCTGGATCGAGGCGCTGCGGATCGACACCGTGAATCGGGTCGGTGGCTTCCGGTTGAACAACTACACCTCGCTGATCGTGTTCGTCGTAGCCCTGGCCTGGTTCCTCTGGCTGGTGAAGAACAGGCCCGGCCGTGAAGAGGTGGTCGAACCGCAGCCGATCCAGCCCGCGGCCCCGCCAAGCCATGATCCGGAGCAGCCGCGGAGCAGCGACATCGAGACGACCGAGGAGACCGATGGCGCTGTCAAGACCCTTGGAACCGCCGACGAGCCGCATGAACCCGACGAATCCGGCCATTCCGACGAGAAAACCAGCCAACCGCGAGTCGACGACACCGAACGTTCAGGCCCGGCTCGCTGACCAAAGCGACGCCGACACCATCATCGGCCGGCCTGCCACGAGTGAGGAATCGTCGACGTCGGATTCATCAGCATGATCGACGTTCACCGCACGTCTCGGGTTCGCGTAGGCTGTGCCGCACGGAACCCGGCCACCGATCGAGGCCCGTGACAAGTTGCCAGAAGCACCTCATGAGGCAGGCCGCTCCACCGCGACGGTGGTGTGATCTGTCCCACATCTGCTATCACGCGCAACGTTGCGCTGCGAGACGCGTCGAGCACCACGGTATTCGTGGCTGCGACGCCTGTTCACCGCGTTCCCTCGTGCGCGTTCCGTCGTAGCTCCTCCGCCCCAGGTCAGCCCGGAATTCGGAGTGGCGCTGGTACGGATCGGGTGCGTTAACCTAAGCCAACCATTCGTGGGCCAGCGACGTCCCGAGCTTGTGAATGGCGTGACGATGCCTCGGCGCCGTTGGTCCGGTGACCACCGACAGGTGGTCGACATCGCCCACCTGACGCCGGCTTCGACGACGGGAGTTCTCATGACGCTCGCTTTTGGCACCCGCCAGTCCGGTTCCTTCGCTCCGCGCCAAGGTCTGTACGACCCGGCGTACGAGCACGACGCCTGCGGTGTCGCCTTCGTGGCGACCCTCAGCGGCGTGCCGAGCCACTCGATCGTCGCTCAGGGCCTCGAGGCGCTGCGCAATCTCGACCACCGCGGTGCGACGGGCGCCGACGCCCGGACGGGCGACGGCGCGGGGATCTTGATGCAGGTGCCCGACGCGTTCCTGCGCGCCGAGGCCGGCTTCGACCTGACCCGCGCGGGGACGTACGCCGTCGGCAACGCCTTCCTCCCTCGCGAGGAGTCGGCGGCCACCCAGGCCAAGGCGACGATCGAGCGGATCGCCGACGAGGAGAACCTCCAGGTCCTCGGCTGGCGCACGGTGCCGACCGACGACTCGTCGCTGTCCGATGTCACCCGCGGCAACATGCCGTTCTTCTCCCAGCTCTTCGTGGCGGCGAAGGGACAGCCGATGCAGGGGCTGGCGCTGGAGCGCCGGGCGTACTGTCTCCGCCGTCGCGCCCAGCACGAGGCCGGGGTCTACTTCGCCTCGCTGTCGTGTCGCACGCTCGTCTACAAGGGCATGCTGACCACCGAGCAGCTGGAGCTGGTCTTCCCCGAGCTGCTGGACGAGCGGATGGCCAGCGCGCTGGCCGTCGTGCACTCGCGGTTCTCCACCAACACCTTCCCGGCCTGGGAGCTCGCCCACCCGTTCCGGATGATCGCCCACAACGGCGAGATCAACACCGCCAAGGGCAACCGCAACTGGATGCGGGCGCGGGAAGCACTGCTGAAGAGCGACGTCATCCCGGGCGATCTGGAGCGGCTGTTCCCGATCTGCACCCCCGACGCCTCGGACTCGGCCTCGTTCGACGAGGTCGTCGAGCTGCTGCACCTGGCCGGCCGGTCGCTGCCGCACGCCATGCTGATGATGATCCCGGAGGCGTGGGAGAACAACGCCGTGATGGACCAGAAGAGGAAGGACTTCTACGCCTTCCACTCCTGCCTGATGGAGCCCTGGGACGGACCCGCCGGCGTGGTGTTCACCGACGGCACCCAGATCGGGGCCGTACTGGACCGCAACGGCCTTCGGCCCGGTCGCTACTGGGTCACCGACGACGGCCTGGTGGTGCTCGCGTCGGAGGCAGGCGTGCTGGACATCCCGCAGGAGAAGGTCGTGGAGAAGGGCCGGCTGCAACCGGGCCGGATGTTCCTGGCCGACCTCGGCCAGCACCGGATCATCTCCAACGAGGAGATCAAGGACTCACTCGCCGCCGCCGCACCGTACGGGGAGTGGCTGCTCGGCGGCCGGCTGGTGCTGTCCGACCTGCCCGAGCGCGAGCACGTCGTGCACAGCCACGCCTCGGTGCTGCGCCGCCAGCAGGTCTTCGGCTACACCGAGGAGGATCTCCGGCTGATCCTCGCTCCGATGGCGGCCAGGGGTGCCGAGCCGATCGGCTCGATGGGGACCGATACCCCGGTTGCCTCGCTCAGCGACAAGCCTCGGCTGCTGTTCGACTACTTCTCCCAGCTGTTCGCGCAGGTGACGAACCCACCGCTGGACGCCATCCGGGAGGAGCTCGTCACCTCTCTCTACAACACGATCGGTCCGGAGTGGAACCTGCTCGATCCCGGCCCGGCATCCTGCCGCCGGGTCGTGCTGCCCTTCCCGGTGCTCGACAACGACGAGCTGACCAAGATCGTCAAGATCAACCGGGACGGGGACCTGCCCGGCTACGCCACCCACGTGGCGCGCGGTCTGTACGACGTACACGGTGGCGCCGACGCGCTGGCGTCGAAGCTCGACGACCTCTGCGCGGAGGTGTCGGAGGCGATCGAGAACGGCGCCCGGACCATCGTGCTGTCGGACCGGCACTCCAACGCCGAGCTGGCACCGATCCCGTCGCTGCTGCTGACCTCGGCGATCCATCACCACCTCGTCCGGGAGAAGACCCGGACCCAGGTCGGTCTGGTGGTCGAGGCCGGTGACGTCCGCGAGGTCCATCACGTCGCCCTGCTGATCGGCTACGGCGCGGCCGGAGTGAACCCGTACCTTGCCATCGAGAGCGTCGAGGACCTGGCGCGCTCCGGGGTGTACGTCGACATCGAGCCAGAAGCAGCGGTCAAGAACGTCATCAAGTCGCTCGGCAAGGGCGTACTGAAGGTGATGAGCAAGATGGGCATCTCCACGGTCGCCAGCTACACCGGCGCGCAGATCTTCGAAGCGCTGGGACTGTCGAAGGAGCTCGTCGAGCGCTACTTCACCGGCACCACCAGCAAGCTCGGCGGCATCGGCCTGGCCGAGCTGTCGGAGGAGGTACGCCGGCGCCACCTGGTCGCGTACCCGTCGGACGGCATCCCGCTGGCGCACCGCGATCTGCCGGTGGGTGGCGAGTACCAGTGGCGCCGCGAGGGCGAGCCGCACCTGTTCGACCCCGAGACGGTCTTCCGGCTGCAGCACTCGACCCGCTCAGGTCGCTACGACATCTTCAAGCAGTACACCCGGCACATCGACGACCAGGCCGAGCGGCTGATGACGCTGCGCGGCCTGCTGAAGTTCGCCGACGACCGGCAGCCCATCCCGATCGAGGAGGTGGAGCCGGTCAGCGAGATCGTCAAGCGGTTCTCCACCGGCGCGATGTCCTACGGCTCGATCAGTCTCGAGGCGCACCAGACGCTTGCCATCGCGATGAACCGGATCGGCGGCAAGTCCAACACCGGCGAGGGCGGGGAGGACGTCGATCGGCTGTACGACCCCGAGCGGCGCAGCGCGATCAAGCAGGTCGCCTCGGGCCGGTTCGGCGTCACGTCGGACTATCTGACGAACTCCAGCGACATCCAGATCAAGATGGCGCAGGGCGCGAAGCCGGGTGAGGGCGGTCAGCTGCCCGGCCAGAAGGTCTACCCATGGGTGGCCAAGACCCGGCACTCGACGCCCGGCGTCGGCCTGATCTCGCCGCCGCCGCACCACGACATCTACTCGATCGAGGATCTGAAGCAGCTGATCCACGACCTGAAGTGCGCCAATCCCTCGGCGCGCGTGCACGTCAAGCTGGTCGCCGAGGTCGGGGTCGGCACGGTGGCCGCAGGTGTCTCCAAGGCCAAAGCCGACGTCGTGCTGATCTCCGGCCATGACGGCGGGACCGGTGCGGCACCGCTGACCTCGCTCAAGCACGCCGGCGGTCCGTGGGAGCTCGGCCTGGCCGAGACGCAGCAAACGCTGCTGCTGAACGGGCTGCGGGATCGAATCGTGGTCCAGGTCGACGGCCAGCTCAAGACCGGCCGGGACGTCATCATCGGTGCGCTGCTCGGTGCCGAGGAGTTCGGCTTCGCCACTGCACCGCTGGTGGTCAGCGGCTGCATCATGATGCGGGTCTGTCACCTCGACACCTGTCCGGTCGGCGTCGCGACCCAGAACCAGGCTCTGCGTGCCAAGTTCTCCGGCAAGCCGGAGTTCGTCGTCAACTTCTTCGAGTTCATCGCCGAGGAGGTCCGCGAGCACCTGGCCGCGCTCGGTTTCCGCACCATCGCCGAGGCCATCGGTCACTCGGAGGTGCTGGACACCGCGGCGGCGGAGTCGCACTGGAAGGCGCACGGTCTGGATCTCAAGCCGATCCTCTACAAGCCGGAGCTGCCCGAGGGTGCGGCCCTGCACAACACCACCACTCAGGACCACGGGATCGAGGTAGCACTCGACCAGGAGCTGATCGCGATCTGTCGGCCCGCACTGGAGACCGGCGAGGCCGTCCGTGCCGCGCTGAAGATCCGCAACGTCAACCGGACGGTCGGCACGATCCTTGGCCACGAGGTCACCAAGGCGACCAAGGGTGCAGGCTTGCCGGACGGCACCATCGACATCACCTTCACGGGCTCCGCGGGGCAGAGTTTCGGCGCCTTCCTCCCGGCCGGCATCACACTCCGGCTCGAGGGTGACACGAACGACTACTGCGGTAAGGGGCTGTCCGGCGGACGGCTCGTGGTCCGGCCGGACCGGGCTGCGGCGTTCGTCGCCGAGGACAACATCATCGCCGGCAACGTGATCGCGTATGGCGCCACCTCGGGCGAGCTGTTCATCCGCGGCAAGGTGGGGGAGCGGTTCTGCGTCCGCAACTCCGGTGCCACCGCGGTCGTCGAAGGGCTCGGCGATCACGGCTGCGAGTACATGACCGGCGGCCTGGTCGCCGTGCTCGGCAGCACGGGGCGAAACGTCGCCGCCGGGATGTCGGGCGGGGTGGCGTACTTCCTCGACCTGGACCGAAGCCTGCTCAACACCGAGATGGTGGATGCGCTGGAGCTCACCGAGCCCGACCAGGAGCAGGTGAAGAAGCTGGTCATCCGGCACTTCGAGGAGACCGAGTCGGCAGTGGCCGAGGCTCTGCTCGGTGACTGGGAAGCCGCCGTCGGTCGGTTCACCAAGGTGCTGCCGCGCGACTACGCCCGCGTGCTCGCCGCCCGGGACCAGGCCGAGAGCGAAGGTCTCGACGAGGCCACGACCACCACCAGGATGATGGAGGCCGCAAACGGATGAGTGAGCGCGTCGTACAGCATCGCCCCGGCCGAGAAGGACGAACCCATGGCTGATCCGAAGGGTTTCATCACCACGCCGCGGCAGGTCGCCGAGCGGCGACCCGTCCACGAGCGGATCCACGACTGGAAAGAGGTCTACCCGGGAACGCCCGGGCGGGCGCTGCTGCCGATCATCGCCGATCAGGCCGGCCGGTGCATGGACTGTGGGATCCCGTTCTGCCACACCGGCTGTCCGCTCGGGAACCTGATCCCGGAGTGGAACGACCTGGTCTGGCGCAGTGACTGGACCGAGGCGATGGAGCGGCTGCACGCCACGAACAACTTCCCGGAGTTCACCGGGCGGTTGTGCCCGGCGCCGTGCGAGACGGCATGCGTGGTCGGCATCAACCGCGACCCGGTGACGATCAAGAACGTCGAGGTCGCGATCATCGACAAGGCCTGGGACGAGCGTCGGGTGACCCCCCAGCCGCCGGAGTGGCACACCGGCAAGACGGTGGCCGTCGTCGGATCGGGTCCGGCCGGACTGGCGGCGGCTCAGCAGCTGACCCGGGCCGGCCACACCGTCGCGGTGTTCGAGCGTTCGGAGGAGCCGGGCGGTCTGCTCCGCTTCGGCATCCCCGAGTTCAAGATGGAGAAGTACGTCCTCGACCGCCGGATCCGGCAGATGAAGGACGAGGGTACGAACTTCCGCTGCGGTGTCACGGTCGGGCTCAACCCGACCTGGGCGCAGCTGAAGGAGCGCTACGACGCGGTCGTGATCGCGGTCGGTTCGACCATCGGCCGTGACCTGCCGGTGCCGGGACGCGAGCTCGAGGGCATCTACCAGGCGATGGACTTCCTGCCGCAGGCCAACCGGGTCGCCCGGGGCAAGAAGGTCGCGAACCAGGTCACCGCCAAGGACAAGCACGTCGTCATCATCGGCGGCGGCGATACCGGTGCAGACTGCCTCGGCACGTCGATCCGCCAGGGTGCCAAGTCAGTCACGCAGCTCGAGATCATGCCGACCCCGCCGGAGGACCGACCGTCCAGCCAGCCGTGGCCGACGTACCCGATGATCTACCGCGTCTCCTCGGCGCACGAGGAGTCGGGGGAGCGGGTCTACTCGGTCTCGACCTCGGAGTTTTTCGGTGCCGACGGCAAGGTCAGCTCGCTGCGGATGAGCGAGGTGAAGTTCGACGCGGGCAAGCTGGTGGCAATCGAGGGCACCGACCAGGAGATCCCGGCCGAGCTCGTCCTGCTCGCGATGGGCTTCACCGGACCGGAGTCCGACACCGTCGTCGACCAGCTCGGCGTCGAGAAGGATCCGCGGAGCAACATCGCACGGGACAACGACTACGCCACGAATGTCGAAGGTGTGTTCGCCTGCGGCGACGCCGGCCGAGGCCAGTCGCTGATCGTCTGGGCGATCGCCGAAGGCCGGGCCTGCGCCGCCGGGGTCGATGAGTACCTGTCCGGCTCCACCAAGCTGCCTCGGCCGATCCCGCCCACCGCCCGCCAGATGATGGTCTGATCGGAGGCCCCGACTCGCGTCCGTGACGAAGTGACCGCCGAGACCGAGCTGAGGAGCTTCATCGCGAAGTTCACCCCGGCCATGCAGGAGCAGATCCGGGCCTGCCGGTCGCGGATGACCGCCCGGCTGCCGGGTGCCGTGCAACAGGTGTACGACAACTACAACTTCCTGGTGATCGGCTTCGGACCGAACGCCCGCACCTCCGACGCGGTGTTCTCTCTCGCCGCCGACCGCAATCGGGTCAATCTCTGCTTTCTGCAGCGGGCGCCCGAGCTGGCAGACCCGGCCGGACTGCTGCGCGGCAGCGGCCGGGTCGTACGCACGCTCCGGCTGAGCGGACCGGACGATCTCGGCCGCCCCGAGGTCGAGGCCCTGATCGCTGGAGCACTGGCGCTGGCCCGGGTCCCGATCAGCGAGTCGCAAGAACCGGCGCTCGTGATCAAGTCGATCTCCGCCAACCAGCGCCCTCGGCGCTGACCCTGAGGCCCTGAACCCGCTCCGCCGCCTGCCTTGCCACCCGCTCCGACGCAAGTCGCAGTGGATCCTTGCTCCCTTTACGCATCCTTGCGCCCTGTGCAAAGGGAGCAAGGACGCCTAAAGGGAGCAAGGATCGCTTCGGGAGCCAGTACGCGGTGTCCGTGGCTCAAGGTCAAGTGCTGGTTGAGAGCTGTGTTGAAGGGGTGTGGACCATGTGATCTGATTCACCTAGAGTGCAGCACGTGCCTGAGGGGGCGCCTGTGACAGGCGAAGAGGCCGCCCGTCCGACCGTTTCCGACCTGAGGACCCGCCATGATCCCTCGTCACGTCTCCCGTCCCCGCGCCGCGGTGCCCCCCGGCGCGCTTCTCCGCGCCGTCCTCGTCGGCGCAGCCTCACTGGGTCTGGTTGCGACCAGCATGCCGGCGGCGGACGCCGAGCCGAGTCTGCCGGCGACACCCATCACCCCGAGCCTGCCGCTCGAGCGGATGCCCACCGCCTCCACGCCGAAGCTGTCGGCACAGGCGCGCGCCGTGGGCATCGAGCCTGGAAACGCACCCATGGGCTGGCGCCAGGCAGAGCTCGGCGCGAAAGGCGTCCAGTCTCTGAGCAGTCGGACCACCGTTTCGACCGCCGCCAAGGCGAAGCTCGTTTCGATGACCGGCGTTCTCGGTATCGACGTGGCGAGCTATCAGAAGAACGTGAAGTGGACGAGCTACAAGGGCCAGAAGCGGGTGTTCGCCTACGTCAAGGCGACCGAGGGCACCAGCTACCGCAACCCGTACTTCGCCTCCCAGTACAACGGCGCAGCCAAGGCGGGCATCATCCGCGGGGCGTACCACTTCGCCAGCCCATCGGGAAAGAGCGGCAAGACCCAGGCCGGCTACTTCGTGAAGTACGGCGGCGCCTGGAGAGCGGACGGCCAGACACTGCCCGGCGTACTCGACATCGAGTACAACCCGTATCGCGGCGGTACATGCTACGGGCTCTCCAAGACCGCCATGGTCAAGTGGATCTCTGCCTTTCTCACCGAGTACAAGCGACTCACCAAACGCGACGCGGTGATCTACACGACCGCCGACTGGTGGAAGCGGTGCACTGGGAACACCACCAAGTTCAACCAGACCAACCCGCTGTGGGTGGCGCGGTACGGGACGAGCACGCCCGGCACGCTGCCGGGAAAGTGGCCGTTCTACACCTTCTGGCAGTACAGCTCGAACCCCATCGACCAGAACAAGTTCAGCGCCAGCTACACGCGTCTGCAGGTCCTTGCCGGCCGGAAGAAGGTGTCCTCAGCCGCTGCCGGTCGGTGATCAGCGCGGAAGGGTGCCGAGCGGCTGAGGGCGGACGGGCGGCGGCTCGCCGAGCTCGGCGTACTCGGTGTCGCTGAACAGTCGCGACCTGATCAGGAACCGAACGCCCTCCGGAGCCTCGAGCGAGAACCCAGCGCCCCGACCAGGAACGATGTCGATCGTCAAGTGGGTATGGCGCCAGTAACCGAACTGATCGCTGCTCATCCAGACATCGACCGGCTCCGGGGTGCCCGGGTCGATCTGACCCAGCAGTACGTCGGAGTCACCGGTGATGAAGTCGCCCTGCGGATAGCACATCGGGGAGGACCCGTCGCAGCAGCCACCGGACTGGTGGAACATCAACGGGCCGTGGGTCTCCCGGAGCCGGCGAAGCATGGCTGCCGCCCCCGGGGTCACGTCCACACGCGTCACCATGATCTCTGTCGGATCAGAAGAAGCCGAGAGCGTCGGGGGAGTAGGAAACCAGCAGGTTCTTCGTCTGCTGGTAGTGATCGAGCATCATCCGGTGGTTCTCCCGACCGATGCCCGAGCCCTTGTACCCACCGAACGCCGCATGCGCCGGGTACGCGTGGTAGCAGTTCGTCCAGACCCGACCGGCCTGGATGTCGCGACCAGCGCGGTAGGCGGTGTTGGTGTCGCGTGACCACACGCCGGCGCCGAGTCCGTACAGCGTGTCGTTGGCGATCTCGATGGCGTCGTCGTAGCCGTCGAAGCCGGTCACTGCCACCACCGGCCCGAAGATCTCCTCTTGGAAGATCCGCATCTTGTTGTGCCCTTGGAAGATGGTCGGCGCGACGTAGTAGCCGCCGGACAGGTCGCCACCGAGATCGACCCGCTCACCGCCACAGATGATCCTGGCGCCTTCCTCGGCACCGATCTGGATGTAGGACAAGATCTTCTCCAGCTGGTCGTTGCTGGCCTGGGCGCCCATCATCGTCTCGGTGTCCAACGGGTTGCCCTGGATGATCTTCTTCACCCGGTCGGTGGCGGCGGGCAGGAAGGAGTCGATGATCGAGTTCTGGATCAGGGCCCGGCTCGGGCAGGTGCAGACCTCACCCTGGTTGAGGGCGAACATCGCGAAGCCCTCCAGACACTTGTCGTAGAAGGCGTCCTCGACCCGCGTGACGTCTTCGAAGAAGATGTTCGGGCTCTTGCCGCCGAGCTCGAGGGTGACCGGGATCAGGTTTTGACTCGCGTACTGCATGATCAGCCGGCCCGTGGTCGTCTCGCCGGTGAACGCGATCTTGGCGATCCGCTTCGAGGAGGCGAGCGGCTTGCCCGCCTCCACCCCGAACCCGTTGACGATGTTCAGCACACCGGCCGGCAGGAGATCGCCGATCAGCTCGATCAGCAGCATGATCGAGGCGGGTGTCTGCTCAGCCGGCTTGAGCACGACCGCGTTGCCCGCGGCCAGTGCCGGAGCGAGCTTCCAGGTGGCCATCAGGATCGGGAAGTTCCACGGGATGATCTGGCCGACCACACCGAGCGGCTCGTGGAAGTGATAAGCGACGGTGTCGTCGTCGACCTGGGAGATGCCGCCTTCCTGGGCGCGCAGTGCGCCGGCGAAGTAGCGGAAGTGGTCCACGGCGAGCGGAAGGTCCGCAGCGAGCGTCTCGCGGACGGCCTTGCCGTTGTCCCAGGTCTCGCCGACGGCGAGCATCTCCAGGTTGGCCTCGATCCGGTCGGCGATCTTGTTGAGGATGTTCGCCCGCTCCGAGACGCTGGTCTTGCCCCACGCGGGGGCTGCCGCGTGCGCGGCGTCCAGGGCGAGGTCGATGTCGTCGGCAGTGCCACGCGCGACCTCACAGAACGTCTTGCCGGTCACCGGTGAGGGATTCTCGAAGTACTGCCCCTTGACCGGCGCTACCCACTCTCCGCCGATCCAGTTCTCGTAGCGGGAGCGGTACGTGACGACGCTGCCTTCGGTGTTCGGATTCGCGTACAAGGTCATGCGCTGTTCACACTCCTTCGTCCGGCCGCCTCCGAAGATCCGGTGCGAGAGGGCGGCGTGCTGATAGGTGGCCCGAGGGGCCATACCTCGACGTTAGGTGGCTCACAGTTGCATCAACGTTGCAGCTGATGGCATCGGATGGACAGGGTCAGCCGTACAGGCGGTCGAGTCGATCGACGTGTGCGGCCACGTGGGCCCGTCTCGGTGAGCTGGCCGGCAGTGCATCGAGCGCCGCAGTCCAGACCTCGTGGTCGCCGTGACCGTGCGGAGTGTCGGCGAAGGCCAACAGCGCATCGGCGTCGTCGCCGGCGAGCAGTCGGGACCGCAGTGCAGCGTGCAGATCGTCGCGCAGCTCGACGATGCCCGGTGCTTCGGAGTGCGGCAACAGCGGACCGCGATAGGTCGACACGGCCCGTCGCAGGCGGCCGGCCGCCAGGTCGTCTCGGACACCGCCGAGATCGGTGGCGAACTCTCCGCCCAACCGGTACGGCCGCGAGTCCAGTCGCAACGGTCCCAGCAGCCCCCGCAATCGGGACAGCTCGGCTCGGATCGTCACGTCCGCCTGCTCGGTCTCGCTGAGCGCCACCGCGAGCTCGGCCGCCGTCAGCCCGTCATCGGACTCGGCGAGCAGGACCAGGATCTCACTGTGGCGGGGTGTGAATGTCGTCGCCTCATCGCCGAACCGCAGCTGCGCGGCCCGACTGCCGAGGGCGCCGATGCGCGGTATGGTCCAGCCGACGCCGGAGACCAGCGGCCGGCGCGGGGTCAGCCGTTCGATCCTCAGCTCGGCTTCGACGGCCGCGACGGTGGCCCGGACCAGAGCGAGCATCGGCGCGGCGGCGGCGTCGCTGCCGCCGGTGATGTCGAGGACACCGAGCATCGTGCCGGTCTCGAGGTCGTGGATCGGCGCTGCGGCGCAGCTCCAGGGC
Source organism: uncultured Actinomycetota bacterium (assembly GCA_963797165.1). Classification (GTDB taxonomy): domain Bacteria; phylum Actinomycetota; class Actinomycetes; order Propionibacteriales; family Propionibacteriaceae; genus Microlunatus. The sequence continues at coordinate 639,062 of CAWCOM010000001.1, read as the reverse complement.
GTGACCTGTCGGACGAGATGCTCGGGTCCGAGGAGCTGTACCGGCGCGTCCAGCGCCAGTGCAGTGCCAGGGGCGTTGGTGCCGGCGCTGGCCTCACTCCAGTCCGCGCCCGGCAGGAAGTTCATGGCCTCAGCCCGGGCCCGTAGGCTCGGGTCCCCCTCGACCCAGAGCAGCTGGCCGACCGCGTCGCTGACGCCGACGATCATGCCGGCCTCGCTCAGCGGATCGACGAGCAGGCGACGGATCACGGGCATCGCCGCCGCGAGGGGATGCGACGCGCGGATCTCGGCGAGGAGCGCGTCGTCGAGCCCGATCCGGGCGATCGACGCCTCGGGGTCCAGGCCCGCCTCGAGACTGCGTCGCCAGGACTCGGCGACCAGCCGCCGGAGTGCGTGGTCGGTCTGGCCGGTGACCAGGAAACGATCATGAGCCTGGTTCAGGAAGCGGGTCAGCGAGATCACGTCGGCGCCCGGCGGCATCGCCAAGCCGTCACTGCGACCCATAGGCCAACAATAGACGCGCCCTCGCCGGGCCCTGCGGTGTGAGGATGAGCCCATGACGATGTACGCGGCGTTCCTGCGTGGAATCAATGTCGGTGGCAACAAGTCGGTCCCGATGGCAAAGCTCCGCGAGCTGGCCGAGGAACTCGGTTACGCCGACGTGGCGACCTACATCAACAGCGGCAATCTCGTCTTCACCGCGACCAAGAAACCTGCTGCGCTGGAGAAGGAACTGGCGAAGGCGATCCAGGCGACGTTCGGTTTCGGCGTCGACGTCTGTGTACGCTCGCAGGTCCAGCTGAAGAAGATCCTCGCGGCGAATCCCTACCCCGACGGAGATGCGAGCAAGGTGACTGTGGCCTTCCTGGCCTCGAAGCCGCCGGCCGGCGTCGAGGACCGGCTCGCCGCGCTGGCCACGGAGCACGAACCATTCACGGTCGCCGGTACGGAGGTGTACGTTCACTACGGCCAGGGGCTGGGCAAGTCTGCCCTTGCCGAGAAGTTCGCCAAGCTCGTCGGGGTCAGTGCCACCGTACGCAACGTCCGGACCATCGAGAAGGTGCTCGGCCTGATGGGTTGAGCCCCGGCGGGTGACGGTCACGGACTGGCGATCGAGGCCGCCCCTGCGGATTCTTCGTTGGTGGGCGCATCGGCCGTCCAGCCGCGGGTCGACTCGAATCCTGCCGGCATGGCCGAGGCATTCCGCTCGGTGGCCACGTCAAGCGGCACTGCGACGGCGCTGAACATCTACCTCGACCAGACCAGCACTGCCACGCAGCTGATCGTCGGTGTGTACGCCGACGCCGGCGGCAAACCTGGGGCGTTGCTGTCCAGTGGACGATCGGTGACACCTGCCGCCGGAGGCTGGAACGCGATCTCGGTCGATCCACTCCTGATCAGGTCCGGCCAGGCCTATTGGCTGGCGGACCCTCGCACCCACCAAGTCGGGGATCGTACGTTTCCGAGACCTTCCGGACGGCACCGGCGGACCGACCCAGACAAGCGCGCAGAAGACACTGTCGGCCAGCGCCGGGTTGCCGTCGACCTGGCGCCGCGGATCGGACTTCGCCAACGCACCGGCATCGATCTTCCTGGGGCTGCGATGACGAGCTAGCCGCCGTAACAATCGTGTGTAACGCTGCGGGGATGGAGCACTCGTACGATTACGACCTCGCGGTGATCGGGTCCGGTCCCGGCGGGCAGAAGGCGGCCATCATGGCCGCGAAGCTGGGATACCGGGTCTGTGTCATCGACAGCAAGGCCATGGTCGGTGGGGTCTGTGTCAACACCGGGACGATCCCGTCGAAGACGTTACGGGAGGCGGTGCTCTACCTCACCGGGATGCAGCAGCGCGAGCTGTACGGCGCCAGTTACCGGGTCAAGGAGGACATCACGATCTCCGACCTGCTGGCCCGGCTTCAGCATGTCGTCGGGCGCGAAGTCGAGGTCGTGCGGGCTCAGCTGCTGCGCAACCACATCGAGCTGCTCGGGGGTTACGCGACGTTCGTCGACCCGCACACGTTGTCGGTCGATCTCGAGGCGACGGCCGTGCATCGCACCCTGACGGCGGGCAAGATCGTGATCGCCACCGGGACCACCCCGGCCAGGCCGGCCAACGTCGACTTCGACGGGATGCGGGTCCTCGACTCCGATCAGATCCTCATCCTCGAGAAGGTGCCGGATTCGATGGTCGTGGTCGGCGCCGGCGTGATCGGCGTGGAGTACGCGTCGATGTTCGCCGCGCTCGGCACACGAGTGACCCTGGTTGAGAAGCGGCCGCAGATGCTCGACTTCTGCGATCCGGAAATCGTGGAGTCGCTGAAGTTCCACCTCCGGGATCACGCGATGTCATTCCGTTTCGGTGAGGAGGTCGCCTCGGTCGAGAGTTCTGCCCGTGGCACCATCACGACCCTCGCCTCGGGCAAGCGGATCGCCGCCGAGGTGGTGATGCACTCCGCCGGACGACAGGGCAACACCGGTAGCCTGAATCTCGATCTCGCGGGGCTCGCCGCCGACAAGCGCGGCCGGCTCGAGGTGGACCAGCACTACCGGACCGTGGTGTCCCACATCTACGCGGTCGGCGACGTGATCGGCTTCCCCGCCTTGGCCGCAACGTCGATGGATCAGGGCCGGCTCGCCGCCTCGCATGCCTTCGGGGAGCCGGCTAACGAGCTCCGCGGTCTGCAGCCGATCGGGATCTACACGATTCCGGAGATCTCCTACTGCGGACGGGTGGAGGCCGAGCTCACCTCCGAGGCGATCCCGTTCGAGGTCGGCATCTCCCGCTACCGCGAGCTGGCCCGCGGACAGATCACCGGCGACTCCTATGGCATGTTGAAGCTGATCGTGCACTCCGACACCCGCGAGATCCTCGGCGTGCACGTCTTCGGCACCAACGCGACCGAGCTGGTGCACATCGGGCAGGCGGTGATGGGCTGTGGCGGCACCGTCGACTATCTGGTGGACACGGTCTTCAACTACCCGACACTGTCGGAGGCCTACAAGGTGGCTGCACTGGACGTCACCAACAAGTTGCGGGCGGTGGAGCGGTTCCGCACCCAGCTGGTCACCTCCGAGCCCAGCGCGCTCTAGCGCGGTGTAACCCTCAGACGGCCGCCTAGACCTTGCGCAGAACCGCCACGACCTTCCCGAGGATCGACGCCTGGTCGCCGTCGATCGGTGAGTAGGACGGGTTGTGCGGAAGCAGCCAGACATGCCCGTCCGCGCGCTTGAAGGTCTTGACCGTCGCCTCGGTGTCGAGCAGCGCAGCGACGATGTCCCCGTTGTTCGCGGTCGGCTGCTGACGCACGACGACCCAGTCGCGGTCGCAGATGGCGGCGTCGATCATCGAGTCCCCTCGGACCTCCAGCAGGAACAAGGTGCCATCACCGACGAGCTGGTGGGGGAGCGCGAAGACGTCCTCGACCCGCTCGTCGGCCAGGATGGGTCCACCGGCGGCGATTCTGCCGAGGACCGGAACGAGCACCGGCTGGGGCAGCTTGTCACCGAGGCCGGTGGCGTCGGTCGAGTCGTCACTCGCCGACCGCATCGCGGCACCGCGGGCATCGGCCGGCAGCAGCACCTCCAGTGCCCGCGGTCGGTTGGGGTCACGGCGCAGGAACCCCTTCTGCTCCAGCATCTTCAGCTGGTGCGCCACGCTCGATGAGCTGGCCAGGCCGACAGCGTCGCCCATCTCTCGGATGCTGGGTGGATAGCCACGGCGCTCTACGGTCTCCTTGATCGTCTCCAGGATCCGTCGCTGCCGCGGGGTCAGACCGTACGCGTCGGTCGGCCCGTCGGGCAGGGAGGTGACCCCGCCGCCGAGCTCGGCCAGCTGAGCGACGACATCCGCCGCCTTCGGGCGACCACGTCGTCTGGCGGGCGGGGCGGTCGACGCCTCGTCACTCGTGGGTTTCCGAGCGGCGGGCGGCGTGTCGGTGCTGCTGGCATCATCGCGTTCGGGCATGTTCGAACCATAGACCGAGCGTCGAGAAGATTCAAACATCTGTTCGACGGCGTGTCGGGCTGTGTTTGTGCCGGTTCGCGCCCGCTGCGCGCCTCGAGACGCTGACTTTCTCCCGCTCTCGCAGCCCCCGCACTGCCTGGCTGCCGCAAGTTGGGGCAGGACTGCTCGTTTGGTCGGAAGACAGCGCCCGGCGCTCCGCTTGCCGACGCTCACCGGCGCATGTGCCGGTTTGCGCCCGCTGCGCGCCTCGAGACGCTGACTTTCTCCCGCTCTCGCAGCCCCCGCACTGCCTGGCTGCCGCAAGTTGGGGCAGGACTGCTCGTTTGGTCGGAAGACAGCGCCCGGCGCTCCGCTTGCCGACGCTCACCGGCGCATGTGCCGGTTCGCGCCCGCTGCGCGCCTCGAGACGCTGACTTTCTCCCGCTCTCGCAGCCCCGGTAGCGTGACTCTTTGTGAGCGCGGCATCGAAAGGGTTCAAGGGGTGATCGGCTCCGGGGCAAGCCGGCCGCCGTTCCCGGTCACCCTCGACAACTGGCAGAACGCCGGTCAGCTGGAGTGGACGTTCCAGCACATGGCCGAGATCTTCCCGACCGTGCCGATCCGCCGGGCCGATGCTCCGGCCGCTCGGCTGTCGAGCCGCCCGTTCGATCCCGGATCGCTGCCGGTGGTCTGCAACGACGGGCGTACGTCCGACGTGGACCACGTGATCGCGGCCACGAACACCGACGGCTGGCTGCTGGTCCATGATCACCCGCAGCTCGGCCCGGGGGTGCTGGTCGAGCAGTATCCGTCCGGGATGGAGCCGAGCACGCTGCACCTGCTGATGTCGGTCTCCAAGTCGATCGTCGGCACCACAGTCGGTGCGCTCGTCGCCCAGGGGGTCATCGATCCCGAGGCTCCGATCACCCACTACGTCCCGACGTTCCACGACACCGGGTACGCCGGCGCGACGATCAGGAACCTGCTGGACATGCGCTCGGGGATCAAGTTCTCCGAGGACTATCTCGATCCCTGGGCCGAAGTACGGGTGCTGGAGCAGGCCTTCGGCTGGGCGCCGCGACTCTCCCCGGACGTACCCGGCACCTTGCGGGAGTTCCTGCTGAGCCTGCGCCAGGCGACGCCCCACGGCGGGCCGTTCTACTACCGCAGCTGCGAGACCGATGTGCTCGGTTGGGTCATCGAGGCGGCCACCGGCCTGCGTTTCTCGCAGGTGGCGAGCGAGCTGGTCTGGTCCCCGCTCGGTGTCGAGTTCGACGCCAACATCGGTGTCGACAGCGAGGGCAGCGGGATGTTCGACGGCGGGATCTCGGCGACGCTCGGCGACCTGGCCCGTTTCGGTCTGATGATCCTGCGCGACGGCACCTCACTCACTGGCGCACAGGTCGTGCCGCCCTGGTGGATCGACGACAGCTTCGCCGGCGGTCCCGACTCGGTCCGCGCATTTGCCGAGAGCCCCGGCGACAACCGGATGCCGAATGGGCTGTACCGCAACCAGTTCTGGATCCCCGACGCTTCTCGCCCGGTGCTGCTGTGCCTGGGGATCCACGGCCAGATGATCTACGTCAACCGGGCTGCCCGGGTCGTGGCGGCGAAGCTGTCGAGCTGGCCGACACCCCAGGACGCGTGGAAGCTCTTCTCCACCGTCGCAGCCTTCGACGCGATCAGTACCGAGGTCACCGGCTGGACCGGCGGCTGGGAAGCGGTGGGCTGACGCACGAGAACACCAGCCGACAGGTTCACGTCGTCGGGGTCATTGACCGCCGGTTGCCGGATTGACAGAGTGATCTTCTTGACTCCCGACCGCTCAGGAGGCGCACGCCCATGTCCGCACACCCGCTCGATCCGCTCTCGGAGGACGAGTACCGCGCCACCGCGGCCATCCTGCGTCGGGACCAGGGGGTGTCGGATGCCTGGCGGTTCGCCTCGATCGAGCTGGCCGAACCGCCCAAGGCGGAGGTGAAGGCATGGACCCCCGGTGACCCGGTGCCGCGACGCTCGTTGTCGGTGCTGTGGGAGAAAGCCACCAACAACGTCTTCGAGGCAGTGGTCGACCTGATCGGCGACGCCGTCGTCTCCTGGACCCATGTGCCGGGAGTCTGTCCCAACTTCACCATCGACGAGTACCACGACTGCGACCACGCGCTGCACGAGAACGAGGAAGTGCAGGCCGCGCTCGCCGCCCGTGGGATCACCGACCTGTCGCTGGTGCTGTTCGACGTCTGGACGTACGGCCGAGCGGTGATGCCCGAGAAGTGGCGTGATCGTCGACTCGGCTGGTGTGACCTCTGGATGCGCGAGACGCCGACCGGCAATCCGTACGCTCACCCGATCTCCGGGCTCAAGATCATCGTCGACATGAACACTCTCGAGCTGCTCGAGATCGAGGACCACCACGACTACGGGCTGCCACCGGTGAGCGGCGAGTACGACCCCAAGCTCACCGGGATCGCGCCACGAACCGACCTCCAGCCGCTCGAAATCGTCCAGCCCGATGGTGTCTCGTTCAGTCTCGACGGCAACGAGCTGCGTTGGCAGAACTGGTCGATGCGCCTCGGCTTCAACTTCCGCGAGGGCCCGGTGATCTACCAGGTGGCCTTCGACGATCCCAACTCGACCGATCCGGCCGGGACCAAGCGGGACGTCGCATACCGGATGTCCTTTGCCGAGATGGTGGTGCCTTACCGCGATCCTGGCTTCGACCACTACCGGCGGACCGCGTACGACATCGGCGAGTGGGGGCTGGGCTACATGACCACGTCGCTGGAGCTCGGCTGCGACTGTCTCGGCGAGATCGTCTACGTCGACGCCGTGGTGCCCGACGGGAAGGGCCAACCGCAGGTCATCCCGCAGGCCATCTGTCTGCACGAGGAGGACAACGCCGTACTGTGGAAGCACGTGGACGCCGAGACCGGGGCCGAGGTCCGGCGGATGCGTCGGATGGTCGTCTCGGTGCACGCGACGGTGGCCAACTACGAGTACCTGATCTACTGGCGGTTCTACCAAGACGGCAACATCGAGTGCGAGGTCCGCGCGACGGGCCTGATGGTCACCACGCCGTTGGAGAACGACAGCGACACCTCGCCGTACGGCACGATGGTCGACACGCGGACGTACGCGCCCTTCCACCAGCACTTCCTGATCGCCAAGCTGGACCTGGACATCGACGGCGAGGAGAACACGGTCGTCGAGGTCGACTCGATCGCGCCGCCGATCTCGCCGGAGAACCCGTACGGCCTGGCGCTGACCACCCAGGGGACGACGATCGAGTCCGAGAGCGCCTCCGCTCGTGACTTCAAGTGGGAGACCCAGCGCGCCTGGAAGGTGATGCATGCCGAGAAGAAGAACCGGCACGGCACCCCGACCGCGTACAAGATCGTCCCGGGCGCGGCCATCCCGTCGATGCTGGACCCCGAGTCCGCCGTCATCCAGCGCGCTCCCGTGATCGGACACACCCTCTGGGTGACCGCCCACGATGACAAGGAGCGCTGGCCGGCCGGTGACTACCCGACGCAGTCCGACGGTGGTGTCGGCAGCGGTCCCGAACCGCACCAGCAGGGGATCACCCGATGGATCGCCGACGACGCCCCGCTGGTCGGCACCGATGTCGTGCTCTGGTACGTGTTCGGCATCCACCACATCACCCGGGTCGAGGACTGGCCGATGATGCCGGTGGACACCATCTCCTTCTGGCTGAAGCCCTTCGGCTTCTTCGACGCCAATCCGAGCCTGGACGCCCCGGCGACGAGCGAAGCCGGTGGCGAGCATTGCCACCCGGCGCATCACACGTCATGATCATCGACAAGTGATGTCGGGCGGTTCGGTCTCGGGGGAGTGCCGCACCTCGGCTCTCGGGCCCGGAATTTCCAGGTCCTGAGAGCACCCGCTCAACTCGAGAAGGGGGTTGGGATGGCAGACAAGGGTTTGAAGAGCGATTCCGTCGGTCTGTTCGGCGGAACGCTGTTGGGGATTTCCTCGGTCGCACCGGCGTACGTGCTCACCGCGACCGTGGGCATTCTGGCGGTCGCGGTGGGGGAGAAGACGCCGGTCGTGATCATCGCGGGATTCCTGCCGATGTTCTTCGCGGCGTACGCCTATCGTGAGTTCAACAAGATCATGCCCGACAGCGGCACGTCCTTCACCTGGACGAGCAAGGCATTCGGGCCCTACATCGGTTGGATCGGCGGCTGGACCGCGGTGATCGCGACGATCATCGTGCTGTCCAACCTGGCGGGCGTGGCGGTGCAGTTCCTCTACCAGTTCATCGGCGCCATCGTGCACTCGGACGCGATCAGCGATCTCTGGTTGAACAAGCCGGTCAACGTGATCACCTGTCTGGCCTTCCTCGCCATCGCCACCTATGTGGCGTATCGAGGCATCGACGCGACCGAGAAGATCCAGATCGTCCTCGTCTCGTTCCAGATGATCGTGCTGCTGGTGTTCGCCGTGATGGCGATCGCCAAGCACGAGACGGCCGGCACCGGCACGGACTTTTCCTGGTCCTGGTTCTCTCCGGCGGGACTGACCCTGTCCGCCTTCATCGTCGGATTGTCGGGCTCGATCTTCGGGTTCTGGGGCTGGGACACCGCCCTCACCGTCAACGAGGAGTCGAAGGACTCCGACACCACGCCGGGCAAGGCCGCGCTGCTCTGCGTGCTGTCGATCCTCGCGACCTACCTGATCGTCACGATCGCCATGCAGATGTTTGCCGGCATGGGCGACAGTGGGCTCGGACTCAAGAACGAGGAGGTGTCGGACAACGTGTTCGGCAACCTCGCCGAGCCGGTGATGGGCTTTCCGCTGAGCCTGATCCTCTATCTCGCCGTACTGGCCTCGTCGGCGGCAAGCCTGATCACGACGTTCCTGCCGACCTCTCGCACCTTGCTGGCGATGGGTGCCTACGGAGCGATGCCCAAGCGGTTCGCCCATATCCACCCGAAGTACAAGTCGCCGAGCACGGCCACCTTCGTCGCCGGCATCGGCGCAGCCGTGTTCTACACCGTGATGACCATCCTCAGCGAGAAGGTACTCACCGACACCATCCTCTCGCTCGGCATCATGATCTGTTTCTACTACGGACTGGTCGCCTTCGGCTGCATCTGGTTCTTCCGGCACACGCTGTTCGAGAGCGCGTTCAACGTCGTGTTCAAGTTCTTGTTCCCGCTGCTCGGCGGACTCGGCTTGTTCATCGTGCTGATCATCACCCTGCACGACAGCGCGTCGCCCGAGTACGGCAGTGGCGCCAGCGTCTTCGGCGTGGGCCTGGTGCTCGTTCTCGGTCTCGGGCTGATCCTGATCGGCATCGTCTTCATGCTCTTGATGCGGGCGAAACAGCCGGCCTTCTTCAAGAACGAGACCCTGAAGCACGAGGCGGCTCACAACATGAAGCAGCACGAACACCTGGAGTTCTGATGAAACAGTGTTTGATGGTCGCGCTACGCGCTCCGCGGTCATGAGCTCGGCAGAGTCTCACTCGTTCGATCGCGTTTCGGAACGACGAAAAGCGTGTCGCTACGAAACGCTCCTCACTCCCGAGAGGCCTCGCTCATGACACGGCTACATTGTCGCGCTCCGCGCTCCGCGGTCCTGAGCTCGGCACGGTCTCACTCGTTCGATCACGTTTCGAAACGACGAAAAGCGTGTCGCTACGAAACGCTCCTCACTCCCGAGAGGCCTCGCTCATGACACGGTACGGCCCGCAGTTCGGACCCGACATCACGTTCCTGGGTGTCCGCCGGTGCGATCTCGACGAGCCGGACACGTACGCCGACGCCGACGTGGTGATTCTCGGTGCACCCTTCGACGGGGGCGCCTCGTATCGCGCCGGCACGCGGTTCGGTCCGCAGGCCATTCGGATGACGGACTACCTACCGCACGACGGCTCACGGCCCTCCCTGGCGCTGCGGACGGACGGGCTGACCGAGCTGAACGTCTACGACGCCGGTGATGTCGAGATGTACTCCGGCGACATCGAGGTGGCCCTGCCGGCACTCGAGGCGGCGGTGGAGAAGGTCGCCCGCTCGGGAGCGATTCCGATCTCGCTGGGCGGGGACCACTCGATCGCCTATCCGGACGCCAAGGGCTGCGCCAACGTGATCGGCGCCGGTCGGGTCTCGATGATCCACTTCGACGCCCATGCCGATACCGGCGACATCGAGTTCGGGTCGCTGTGGGGTCACGGCCAGCCGATGCGCCGGCTGATCGAGTCCGGCGCGTTGCGGGGGGACCGGTTCCTGCAGGTCGGGCTGCGCGGCTACTGGCCACCGCCGGAGACCCTGGACTGGATGGCCGAGCAGAACATGCGGTCGTACGAGATGACCGAGATCGTCCACCGAGGCCTGAACGAGTGCCTGTCCGAGGCGTTCACGATCGCCACCGACGAGTGCGAAGGCGTCTTCCTCTCCGTCGACATCGACGTCTGCGATCCCGGACACGCTCCCGGCACCGGCACCCCGGAACCGGGCGGATTGTCGGCTCGGGAGCTGCTGGATGCGGTCCGCCGGATCTGTCTGGAGCTGCCCGTGGTCGGGATGGACGTGGTGGAGGTCAGCCCGCCGTACGACCATGCCGACATCACGGCGGCCTTGGCCAATCGAGTGGTTCTCGAGGCACTGTCGGCCATCGCCCGCAAGCGGCGCGACGAGCGGGACGGCACCCGGTGGGACCCGGCGCTGCCGCTGCTCAGCGAGCGGTCCGCACCGATTCCCGAGGGTGAGATCCGCGGTCACCACCATCACACCCACCTCAGCCACGATCAGGAGCAGTCATCATGAGCAGCGATCCGATGGAACCCGACGCGGAGTCCCACGAGGCCAGCGGAACCGAGATCACGCCGAGCACGGACGCGGTCTTCGCTGCACCCGACCACTCCTTGCCACCCAAGCGCCCACTGCGAAACATCTCCGAGGTCCGGCACTTCTTCCGGACCAACGAGACGCCGATCTACTTCGTGGGCGCCACCCCGTTCAACCTGCTGGGGCTCGACCGCTGGGTGCGCAACTTCTCCTACATCACCTACTACGACGGCTGGGACGGCGCGCACCCGCGGGTGTTCACCCCGACACGGAAGCCCTACATCGAGTTCGAGTCGGGGGAGGAGATCAACAACTGGTTGCTGTCGAACGCCGAGGTGATGGCGTTCATCGCCGCGAAGAGGGTGCCGGGAGTCCGGCCGAAGGTCTGCATGGTCTTCTTCGACGAGGAGAGCGAGCGGATCTGCGCCGAGCTCGGATACGACCTGATCCTGCCGTCGGCTGCGCTGCGGGAGCACCTGGACTCCAAGCTGGTCACCACCCGACTCGGCAACGACGTCGGCGCTCCCAGCGTGCCGAACATCCTCGTCACGGTCGACAGCTATGACGAGCTGCTCACGAAGACCACCGAGGCCGGCCTCGGCACGGACCTGGTGATCCAGACGGCGTACGGCGACTCCGGCAAGACCACCTTCTTCATCGACGACGAGGCGGGATGGAAGAAGAACGCCAAGGAGATCGTCGGCACCGAGATCAAGGCCATGAAGCGGATCAACAACCGTCCGATCGCCGTCGAGGCGGTACTGACCAGCAGCGGGACAGTCGTCGGTCCGTTCATGACGGAGCTGACCGGGCATCCCGAGCTGACGCCCTATCGGGGGGGCTGGTGCGGCAACGAGATGTTCCCCGACGTCCTCGACGACGACCTGCGTCGCCGTGCCACCGAGCTCGTACGACGGTTGGGCGACGCGCTGGGCCGGGAGGGTTATCGCGGCTTCTTCGAGGTCGACGTGCTGGTCGACGTCGACTCGAACGAGGCCTACCTCGGTGAGCTGAATCCGCGGATCAGTGGCGCGTCGGCGATCACCAACGTGACCGCGGGCGCGTACGCGGACGTGCCGCTGTTCGCGTTCCACCTGCTCGAGTTCATGGACGTGGAGTTCGACCTCGACGTCGACGAGATCAACGAGCGCTGGCTGGAGCTCGCCTCGGCAGACCTCTGGAGTCACATGGTGGTCAAGGAGACCTCACCGATCGTCGAGCTGATCACCAGCTCGGCACCCACTGGACAGTACGCGATCGACCGCTCGGGCGCGCTGGTGTTCAAGCGGGCGGCGCTGGACTGGCACCAGTTGCAGAACGAACAGGAAGCGTTCTTCCTGCGGATCTACGGCGCCGGCGACTACCGCTGGAAGGGTGCCGACCTCGGCGTGGTGGTGACCAAGGGCCGGGTGCAGCACGCGGTCGGCAACGGCCCGTTCGGGCTGACCATCCGGGCCAAGCACCTGATCGAGGCGTTCCGCGAGCAGTACGCGGGACTGCCGCTGAAAGACGCCACGCCGCCCGCACCGAGTGCGAGCAACAGCACGATCAAGTAGCTCCGACTTGTCAGCGTCTCAGCCGGTCATAGCCGGTTGAGACGCTGACAAGTCGGTGGTGGCTCAGCCCGGGATCAGGGTGTACTTCGTCTCCAGGTACTCCTCGATACCTTCCGAGCTGCCCTCGCGACCCAGGCCGGACGCCTTGACGCCACCGAACGGCGCCGCGGCGTTGGACACGATGCCGGTGTTGAGCCCCATCATCCCTGTTTCCAACGAGTCGATCAGCCGGTGTGCCCGAGCAAGGTCGCGGGTGTATGCATAGCTCACCAGGCCGTACTCGGTGTCGTTCGCCGCGGCGACCGCCTCGTCCTCGGTGTCGAAAGAGGTGACGCCGAGCACTGGACCGAAGATCTCCTCACGGAGCAGCCGGGTGCCGGGAGCGACGTCGCGCAGCACGGTGGGCTCGTAGAAGAAACCCGGTCTATCGACCCGATCGCCTCCGGTGGTGATCCGGGCGCCGTGATCGACCGCGTCACCGACCAGCTCCTCGGTGCTGGCGACCGCCTTGGCGTCGATCAGCGGGCCGATCGTCACGCCGTCGACGAGGCCCGGCCCGACCTGCATCGCCTTCACCCGATCGGTCACCCGGCCGACGAAGTCGTCCACCAGCGAGGCGTGCACGATGAAGCGGTTGGCGGCCGTACACGCCTGACCGATGTTGCGGAACTTGGCCAGCATCGCGCCGTCGACGGCCGCGTCGAGATCGGCATCGTCGAAGATCAGGAACGGGGCGTTCCCGCCGAGCTCCATCGACGTCCGCAGGATGTTCTCGGCCGCCTGGCTGAGCAGCGTTCGGCCGACCGGGGTCGATCCCGTGAAGCTCAGCTTGCGGAGCCGCGGATCGGACAGCAGCGGCTTGGTCACCGCGGCGGAACGGGAGGAGGGGATCACGTTGACGACGCCGGCCGGCACGCCGGACTCGATCAGCACCTGCGCGAGCAGCAATGTCGTCAGCGGGGTGTTGGCAGCCGGCTTGATGATCACCGGGCAACCGGCGGCAAGTGCGGGAGCGATCTTGCGGGTGGCCATCGCCAGCGGGAAGTTCCACGGCGTGATCAGGTAGGCAGGTCCGACCGGCCGCGAGGAGACGACGATCCGTCCGGTGCCCTCGGGGTTGAGGCCGTACCGGCCGTTGATCCGGACAGCCTCCTCGCTGAACCAGCGCAGGAACTCCGATCCGTAGGTGACCTCGCCGTAGGCCTCCGCGAGTGGCTTGCCCATCTCGAGGGTCATCAGCCGGGCGAAGTCGTCCTTGCGGCGGGTGACCTCGTCGAACGTCGTGCGCAGGATCTCAGCGCGCTTGCGCGGCGGCGTGGCGGCCCACTCGGCCTGGGCGGCGGTCGCCGCGTCGAGCGCGGCGACCGCGTCTTCGGGTGTGGCGTCGGCGATCTGGGTGAGGTGGTCGCCGGTGGCCGGGTCGATCACCGCAATGGTGTCGCCCCCGCGACCATCGATCCACTCGCCGTTGATCAGCAGGCCGGTCGGCAGGTCGGCTGGAAGCGCCGCGGCGGAGTGCCGCGTTTCGGTCTGGGTGCTCATCAGATCAAACCCTTCTGGTCTGGACGTTCAGTTCCGGGCGAGCGCGTCGAGCAGGATGTCGAGTCCTTCGGCCAACAGGTGGTCGGGGATGGACAGCGGCGGGAGCAGCCGGATGACGTTGCCGTACGTGCCGCAGGTCAGCACGATCACGCCCTGTGCATGGGCGGCCTTTGCCACCGCGCCGGTGAGCTGGGCATCGGGTGCGCCGGTGGTCGGATCGACGATCTCGATCGCGATCATCGCCCCGCGGCCACGCACCTCGCCGATCCGCGGATCGGTCTGCTTCGCCGCGTTCAGCCGAGCGAACGCCAGCTCTCCTATCTGCTGTGCCCGCTGGATCAGACCGCCGTGCTCGTACGCGTCGAGCGCAGCCAGCGCGGCGGCGCACGCGACCGGATTGCCACCGTACGTCCCGCCAAGACCGCCGGCGTGCGGAGCGTCCATCAGATCGGCGCGGCCGGTGACCGCGGCGAGCGGCAGCCCGCCGGCGATGCCCTTGGCCGTCGTGATCAGATCCGGCACGACACCCTCGTGGTCGCAGGCGAACATGGCTCCGGTGCGAGCAAATCCGGTCTGGATCTCGTCGGCGATGAACACCACGTCGTTGGCCTTGGCCCACGAGCTCAGCTCGGCCAGGAAGCCGGTGGCCGGGACGATGAAGCCGCCTTCGCCCTGGATCGGCTCGATGATGATCGCAGCGAGGTTGTTCGCGCCGATCTGTTTCTCGATGGTGAGCAGCGCCGCGCGCGCGGCGTCCGTTCCCGACAGGCCGCCGTCGCGGTATGGGTAGGACATCGGTGCGCGGTAGATCTCACCCGCGAACGGGCCGAAACCGCTCTTGTAGGGCATCGACTTCGCGGTCAGCCCCATGGTCAGGTTGGTGCGCCCGTGGTAGGCGTGGTCGAACGCGACGACCGCCTGCTTGCCGGTGGCGATCCGGGCGATCTTGATCGCGTTCTCGACCGCTTCGGCGCCGGAGTTGAATAGCGCGCTGCGCTTGGCGTGATCACCGGGGGTGAGCCGATTCAGTCGCTCGGCTACCTCGACGTAGTCCTCGTACCCGGTGATCATGAAACAGGTGTGGGTGAACCGCGCCACCTGGTCGGCTACGGCCGCGGCGACGGCCGGATCGGCGTTGCCGACGGTGGTGACGGCGATACCCGAGCCCAGATCGATCAGCGAGTTGCCGTCGACGTCGACCACGACGCCACCACCGGCTGCGGCGGCGTAGACGGGCATCGTCACGCTGACTCCGGAGGACACGGCGGCGGCCTTGCGAGCCTGCAGCTCCTGCGTCCGCGGGCCGGGCAGCGCCGTCACCAGACGACGTTCCTGGGGGAGCGCAGGCCCGCCGAGGACCGTCGCATCGTGGACTATGGACATGAGAGCTCCTTCGGTGCGCATCGTTCCTGCAACGGTAAGCCCGACCCGAATGGCCAGAACGGCAGACCGTCTGCCACTGTGGCACGACCGTAGGTAGGGTCGAAGCGTGACGATCGGCCTGGCTGCCCTGCTGAACGAGCCCACGCTGGCGCTGCGGTTGCTGGCCGGCTCGGCCGACGCGAGCATCGGCTGGGCGCACAGCTCGGATCTGCTCGATCCAACCCCGTTCCTCGAGCCGGGGAATCTGCTGCTGACCACCGGCACCCAGTTCGCCGAGGATGCCGAGAGCAAGGCGTACGAAGACTACGCCGAGCGACTCGTCGGAGTCGGCGTAGCTGCGATCGGCTTCGGCACCGAGGTGGCCCGGTCGGGCACCCCGGAGCTGCTGGTCGCGGCCTGTTCCGCGCGCGGCCTGCCGTTGCTGGAAGTGCCGTTCCGGACACCCTTCATCGCGATCGCCCGCCGGATCGCGGACGCGCGCGCCGAGCAGCAGCATGCCCGGGATGTGTGGACCCTGGAGGCACAGCGTGCCTTGTCCCTTGCGGCCCTGGCGCGCGACCGGATCGCCGCGGTGCTGGATGAGCTCGCGCGCCGGATGTCCGCCGCAGTCGTGCTGTTCGACGCCTTCGGCGCTCCGATGTCGGTGCACGGTCGGCGGACGGTGCCGACCGCCGACGTTTCCGCCCTTCGGGTGGAGGCACAGCGGCTGCTGCACCGCCGGCTTCGTTCGGGATCGGCGCTGGAGCTCAGCGTCGGCGTCGCCAGCCTGCAGACCCTGGGTCGACGCGACGAGCTCCGCGGTGTGCTGGCCGTGGCGCTGGACGTACGGCCCGACCCGGCGGCGACGGCGGTGATCACCAGCGCCGTCGCACTCGCCGAGTTCGCTGTCGAGGACGCGGCCCGGCAGCAGGAATCGACGCTGACCTTGAACGCGGAGCTGCTCGAGCTGGCGATCGGCGGCGAGGTGGGCGCGGTACGTCGGGTGCTGGCTGCCGCCGGTCGAAGTCTGCCGGAGCCGCCGCTGAGGGTGCTGCTGATCCGCCTCGGCGCACGGTCCGAGCCCGGCGAGCTCGATCACGCACTCGCCGTCCAGGCGGCCGGTCGAGGACGCTCGGTGCTTGCGGCGCGCTGGCGTGACGGCTTTGCCGCGATCGTCGAGAGCGCTCACACCGCGGATGCGGCCGAGCTGGTGGTCCAGCGGCATGCTCCGGTGGTGATGTCGCGCGCCGTTGACTGGCCCGGAGTCGCCAGCGCGCTCCGCGAGTGCCTGGCCGAGCTCGACCGGCGGCCCCGAGACACCGGCATCGTCGAGCTGGCGGCCGGACCGTTGTTCGGACTGCTCGCGCGCCCGGAGGTCGGTGCGATGGCCGAGCGTCGGCTGGCACCGCTGCTCGCCTCACCCGACGCAGACGAGCTGCGGCGGGCGGCCGAGGTCTGGCTGGCACACAATGCGGCGTGGGAGCCCGCGTCGCGCGAGCTCGGTATCCACCGTCACACTTTGAAGGCACAGGTGCGCCACGTCGGGTCGCTGCTCGACCTCGACCTCGACACGTTCGAGGCCAAGGCCGAGCTATGGGCCCTGTTGGCTGTCTAGTCTTGTCCCGCTCGCGCTCGGCGCTGAGAGCTCGTACGGGGGCGGCGCCGAAGACCGAGCGCGCCTACCCGACGCTCGCGGGAGTGGCACTCCCCGTCTTGCTGAGCGCGAGCCAGGTCTCGACGACGGTGTCGGGGTTCAGCGACATGCTCTCGATCCCGAGGTCGAGCAACCACTGCGCCAGGTCGGGATGGTCGCTGGGACCCTGACCGCAGATGCCGACGTACTTGCCGCGGGCCTTGCAGGCCTTCACCGCCGCCTCGATCATGAACAGCACGGCCGGGTCGCGCTCGTCGAAGGTGGCCGCGACAAGGGCGGAGTCGCGGTCCAGGCCCAGGGTCAGCTGGGTCATGTCGTTGGACCCGATCGAGAACCCGTCGAAGTGATCGAGGAACCTGTCGGCGAGCACTGCATTCGACGGCAGCTCACACATCATGATCACCTCCAGCCCGTTCTCACCGCGGCGCAATCCGTGCTGGGCCAGGAGATCGATGACTCCCTCGGCCTCGCCGAGCGTCCGGACGAACGGGATCATGATCTTGACGTTGGTCAGCCCCATCTCGTCGCGGACGTACTTCAGCGCCTCGCACTCCATCGCGAAGCACTCCGCGAACTCGGGCGAGAGGTAGCGAGACGCTCCCCGGTAGCCGATCATCGGGTTCTCTTCGTGCGGCTCGTAGAGCTCACCGCCGACGAGGTTCGCGTACTCGTTGGACTTGAAATCGCTCATCCGGACGATCACCGGCTTCGGCGCGAAGGCGGCCGCGAGCATTGCGACACCCTCGGCGACCCGCTGCACGAAGTAGTCGCGCGGGCTGTCGTAGGCGGCAACGGCTTCGGCGATCTGCTCCTGCGGTCCGCCGCTCAGCGTGTCGAAGTCCAGCAGCGCCTTGGGATGGATCCCGATCTGGCGGTTGATGATGAACTCCAGCCGGGCCAGCCCGACGCCGGCATTGGGCAGCCGGGAGAAGGCGAAGGCCTGATCGGGCGTGCCGACATTCATCATGATCTTGACGCCGATCTCCGGCATGGTCTCCAGCGCGGTCTCCTCGACGGAGAAGTCGAGCAGGCCGTCGTACACGTAGCCGGTGTCGCCCTCGGCGCAGGAGACCGTGACCTCGGCTCCGTCGGCCAGGCTGCGGGTGGCGCCCCCGGTGCCGACGACGGCAGGGATGCCGAGCTCGCGGGCGATGATCGCCGCGTGGCAGGTCCGACCGCCCCGGTTGGTGACGATGGCACTCGCCCGCTTCATGATCGGCTCCCAGTCGGGGTCGGTCATGTCGGCGACGAGCACCTCGCCGGGAACGAATTCGTGCATCGCCTCCACCGAGCTGAGCACCCGCACCGGGCCGGAACCGATCTTCTGGCCGATCGCGCGGCCCTCGATCAGCGCGCTGCCCTTCTCGTTCAGCCGGAAACGCGTGAGGCTACCGGCCGACTGGCGCGACTTCACCGTCTCGGGACGGGCCTGCAGGATGTACAGGTTGCCGTCACGGCCGTCCTTGCCCCACTCGATGTCCATCGGCCGGCCATAGTGCTCCTCGATGGCCAGGGCGTGCTTGGCCAGCTCGGTGACATCGTCGTCGCTGAGGCTGAGCAGACCACGATCCCGCTCCGGCACATCGACGAACTCGGTCGTCTTGCCGACCGTGCGATCGGCCGTGTAGATCATCTTGATCGCCTTGCCACCGACGCCCCGCTTCAGGATCGCCGGTCGGCCGGCCCGTAGGGCCGGCTTGTAGACGTAGAACTCGTCCGGGTTCACCGCCCCCTGCACGACCGCCTCGCCGAGGCCGTAGGACGACGTGATGAAGACGGCGTCGGAGAAACCGGACTCGGTGTCCATGGTGAACATGACACCCGACGCGCCGATGTCGGATCGCACCATCTGCTGAACGCCGGCCGACAGTGCGACCGCCTCGTGGGCGAACTCGTGGTGCACCCGGTAGGCGATCGCCCGGTCGTTGTAGAGCGAGGCGAAGACCTCTCGGATGGCGGTCAGGATCGCGTCGATGCCGCGGACGTTGAGGAACGTCTCCTGCTGCCCGGCGAACGACGCATCCGGCAGATCCTCCGCGGTTGCGCTGGACCTGACTGCGAACGAGGCATCCTCGTCATCACCGGCCAACCGGCCGTACGCCGCTCGGATGTCGGCCTCGAGGTCGGTCGGGAACGGCTGCTCGACGACGGCCGTGCGGATCAGTGCGCCCGACCCGGGCCAGCTCCCGGACGTCGTCGGTGTCGAGACCGGTCAGCATCGAGTTGATCTTCTCCGCCAGTCCGGTCGTCCCGATGAACCGGCGGTACGCATCGGCGGTCGTTGCGAAGCCGTCCGGCACGCGTACCCCCGCATCGGCCAGGTTGCTGACCATCTCGCCGAGCGAGGAGTTCTTGCCACCGACCGACTCCAGGTCGGCCAGGCCGAGCTCGGAGAACCACAAGACGTTCTTGTCCTGGACGGTGCTCGGGTCGACGGCGGCGATCACGTCGGTACTCATGGCGTGCCTCTCGGTGGTTGGTCAGCGGGGACTGCGGGCTTGCAGGATGACGGTGGACATCTCCTCGACGGACTTGGTCGCGGAGTTGATCATGGGGATGCGGTGGGACCGGAACAGGGCCTCGGCCTTGCGGAGCTCGTAGGCACACTGCTCCAACGAGGCGTAGCGCGAGTTGGCTCGACGCTCCTGGCGCACCTGGCTGAGTCGCGCCGGGTTCGTGGTGATGCCGAAGCAGCGGTCGCGCAGCCCTCGGATCGGCCGAGGCAGCTCGTTGTCGGCGAAGTCTTCCTCGACGAGCGGGTAGTTCGCGACGAAGACCCCGTGCTGGAGGGCCAGGTACATCGTGGTGGGGGTCTTTCCGCACCTCGACGGCGCCACCAGGATGACGTCCGCCTTGTCCAGTGCGCGCAGGCTCTGCCCGTCGTCGTGCTCGATCGCATACTCAACCGCGGCCATCCGGGCGTTGTAGCGCTTGATGTCGCCGACCCCGTGCAGACGGGCAGCGACCCGGAGTCCGTGCACACCCAGGATCGACTCGACCCGGCTCATGTGCAGGTCGAAGAAGTCGATCAGTGGACAGGCAGTCTTGTGCAGCTCGTCGCGGATCTCGGTGACCGCGGTGGTCGAGAAGGCTAGGGGAGTGACGGGTCCCTGGGCGGCCGCGTCGAGGACGGCGACCACTCGACGAGCTTCCTCGACCGAGGAGATGAACGGGATGACCCGTCGCTCGAACCGGAGCTCCGGGAACTGGATCAGCAGGGCGTTCCCCATCGTCTCCGCGCTGATCCCGGTGCTGTCGGAGAGGAAGAACACCGGAACGGCGGGCCGGTCGGTGCCGCGTGTGCCATCCGATGCCACTCCTGCTCCCTTCGTCCGCTCGCCGCGGTCTCGATCGTGAGACCAGTCATCAACTGGCATGAATGTAGTCCACCTCGCCGACTGGTATGGCGGAATCCCGCATGACGCGGATCACATTGATCCGTTGCGCGGCCGAATCCTCCGCGTGGGTTGGGCCCTGAGGGTGACGGGCCTCACGCCGCGAGCTGTCCGAAATGTGGGCCGCCGCGTGACAGCGGTGTTACCGACCAGACCAGTGTGTGCGGCGGTCCGTGCCTTCCGAAAAGTGTCGGTGCCCGCTGTTTGACTCGGTCCCGGGTAAGAGCCGGATCGAACGAGTGCTCGAAAAAGATCTCCTGAAACGCTTGGCAATCGCACGTAGGTGCGATATAAAATCAAACAGACGTTCTACCTCGAGTGATCGACCGCTCGCGGTCAACAGGAAAGGGGCTCGTGATGAGTGTTCTCCACCTCGAAGAAGCTCGTGCCGAAGAAGCCCGCGCCGAAGAAGCCCGTACGCACGTGCGGGTCCGGGAGACCAAGGGCACTCCGAGTCGGCCACGGCCCAGGAGATCGCCCGCCCGCCCGGCGCGCGGATGGGCTCGCTCGGGCACGCCGCGACTGCGTCCCGCGGCGCCCCTGCCCGCGCCGACACTCGCGCCGGCCGTGTCGGAGCGACGACAGCCGCGCGGTTGTGCGGCGAGCCTGCCCCGGACGGCCCAGTCGACAGCGACCTCAGCTTCGGGAGCTGGTTCCTGGCGGATCACCGACCGCGGGATCGCCGTTGTGCTCGTCGCGGTGGCCATGATCGCGGTGGCGGCGCTGGCGGTGATCGTGCCCACGGCCCTCAGGGTGACCGGTGACAACTATCAGCCGATCGGGACCGTCCAGCTCGCACAACGCTGATCGAGCGCCGATCGACACCTCATCCGGTCGACGGCCGATCGTCGAACACTACGGTCTGGACGGTCATGTCCGCGAAGGTCCGGCGCTTGTCGTCCCAGATCGGCCAGAGAAAACCGACGACTGATACCAGATCGAGGATGTGCACGAGGTCGCGGACGAAGGCGTCGAGCGGACCGATGGGCTCGGCGGTCGACTCGCCGACCAGCTGGAGCCGGAGGATCCGCTTGCCGAGTGACTGGCCGGTGCGACCGCCGGTCAGCCAGCGGTTGGACATGGTCCAGCCGAGGGCGGCGAGCATCGCAACCGCCCCGATACCGGCCCAGATCGGCACGGAGCCGACGCGGGGCCCTGCCAGATCGACCAGAGCAAGGACGTACGCCACGGCGAGGGGGATGCACGCCAGCACCACCGGCGCGACGTCGATCAGGTGAGCGCCCACCCTGCGTCTCCAGCGAGCCCGCTCGGTTCCCAGCCGGGCGATGACCGGTTTGACAAGAGGGCCCGTGGCCGGAGGCATCGTGGCAGGAGCTATCGCGGAATCGTTCAGCGCCGGCGGCTCGCCGTAGCGGCGCGCGACAGGACCGTAGACGGGGCCGGAGGTGCGGGGATCGCTCATCAACAACGGGCCTGCCTGGTCGACGATCGGTATCGGGCAGTTTAGGTCGTCCAGACCCAGATCTCCCACGGCGCGGCGCCCCGAGGCCCCACATCGGCCCGCCGGGCGGGCAGAATGGAGGAGTGAGCCACGGCACCGCAGCAGCGACGGCGTACCGCGCCAAGGAATTCCGTGCCGCGCCCGCGCTGAAGTACGTCGGGGGATTCTTCGGTCTCGGGCTCGGCCTGAGCGTGTTGTATGCCACCACGGGCGCCGGAGCACCCTGTCCCTTCCGAACGTTCACGGGTTGGGAGTGCCCACTGTGCGGCGGGACGCGGATGGGGGGCGCGCTGCTGCACGGCGATGTCGCGGCGGCGTTCGCGTTCAATCCACTGGCCTTCATCGGACTCGGCGTCGTCACGGTGCTGGGTGCTCTGTGGATCCTCGAGGCCCTCGGAGGTCCGAAGGTCCGACCGCCGCGGCGCATCGCCGATCGCCTGGTCCGGGTCCATCCGACGACGTGGCTGATCCTGGGCCTGATCGTGGCGACGATTTACACCGTCCTGCGCAACCTGGCGTAGCAGAGGCGTTCCTCACCGGGACCCCGATCCCGGCTTCCCAGCGCGCCCACCCGACACGCCACGGCATTTCTGTCAGAGGTCTTGCGGACAATGGTCGCTAGACGTACGGTGTCTATATCTAGTAGTTACAAGGGTGTCATTCATCCACAGCTTGTGGTCGGTCATCCACATTGATCCACAGCTTCACCCACAGGTCATCCCCAGATTCATCCCCAGGCCACGATCGAGAGGAGCCGGCACATGCACTGTCCGTATTGCCGGCACACCGACTCCAAGGTGCTGGACTCGCGGGTGGCCGAGGACGGCAGCAGCATTCGTCGGCGGCGTCAGTGCCCGAGCTGTGAGCGTCGGTTCACCACGATCGAGCAGATGCAGCTGGTCGTGGTGAAGCGCAGCGGCGTCGTCGAGCCGTTCAATCGCGACAAGGTGATCACCGGCGTGCGCAAGGCGTGCAAGGGTCGACCGGTCAGTACCGACCAGCTCGCCCGGCTGGGTCAGCTGGTCGAGGACTCGCTGCGCGCCAGTGGCCAGCCGGAGGTGCCTGCCGACGAGGTCGGCGTTGCGATCCTCGGCCCGCTCCGCGAGCTGGATCAGGTGGCGTATCTGCGGTTCGCGAGCGTCTACCGGCAGTTCGGGTCGGTGGACGACTTCGAGGCCGAGATCGCACTGCTCCGGGTCGAGTCCGAGCCGACCGGGCTCGAGCCGATGATCCCCGACGCCCAGGCCGACCGCAAGGTCAGCGCGTTCACCCCGCACAAGCTCACCCCGGCCCGATCGGGCCCGCTCCGATCCGGCCCGCTCCGATCCGGCCCGACCCGCAGCCCCTAGGGCTCCACGATCTCGGGGTGGGCCCGCGCGGCAGGGGAAGGCCTGCGCGGGTTCACCCCGACTCCAGCACCCGAGTCCACGACTCGGCCAGATCGTCCGAACCACTCGTCCCCCATCACCAGGCCGCGACTCGCGGCGCGAGAGAGAGTCAGCAGATGACCGAAACCACTCGTCCGACCAACGGGCGCGCGGACAAGCGTGGCCGCGGTGCGAGCCAGGCCCCGGAGAGTCAGGCTCCGGAGACCAGCTCCTCGGGCCTGCGCATCGAGCGAGTCTTCACGACCGCGGGGTCGCATCCGTACGACGAGGTCACCTGGGAGCGTCGTGACGTCGTCCAGACGAACTGGAAGACCGGCGAGGTCGTGTTCGAGCAGCGGGGGGTTGAGTTCCCGGACTTCTGGAGCGTCAACGCCTCGACCATCGTGACGACCAAGTACTTCCGCGGCGCGCTCGGCACCGCCGTCCGCGAGCAGAGCCTGCGCGCCCTCATCGATCGGGTGGTGAAGACCTACCGGAAGGCGGGGGAGGACTACGGCTACTTCGCCGATCGCGGTTCTGCGGAGATCTTCGAGCACGAGCTGACCTGGATGCTGCTCCACCAGTACTTCTCGTTCAACTCACCGGTCTGGTTCAACGTCGGCACTGCGTCGCCGCAGCAGGTCAGCGCCTGCTTCATCCTCAGCGTCGACGACTCGATGGACTCGATCCTGAACTGGTATCGCGAGGAAGGGTTCATCTTCAAGGGCGGCTCCGGTGCCGGTCTGAATCTCTCCCGGATCCGGTCGAGCAAGGAGCTGCTCAGCTCCGGCGGGACCGCCTCCGGTCCGGTGTCGTTCATGCGTGGCGCCGATGCAAGCGCCGGGACCATCAAGTCCGGTGGCGCGACCCGTCGTGCAGCGAAGATGGTCGTGCTGGACGTCGACCATCCCGACATCGAGGAGTTCATCGAGACCAAGGCTCAAGAGGAGCGCAAGATCCGGGCGCTGCGCGACGCCGGCTTCGACATGGATCTCGGCGGCAAGGACATCACCAGCGTCCAGTACCAGAACGCCAACAACTCCGTCCGGGTCACCGACGAGTTCATGCGGGCGGTCGAGGAAGGTGCGGAGTTCGGTCTCCGGGCCCGGATGGACAACCGGGTGATCGAGACGGTCGATGCTCGGACCCTGTTCGACAAGATCGCGCTGGCGGCCTGGGAGTGCGCGGACCCGGGCATCCAGTACGACGACACGATCAACGACTGGCACACCAACCCCGAGACCGGTCGGATCACCGCATCCAACCCGTGCTCGGAGTACATGAGCCTGGACAACAGCTCGTGCAACCTCGCCAGTCTGAACCTGCTCAAGTTCCTGCGTGACGACGACACGTTCGACGCCGAGCTGTTCGAGTCCGCCGTCGAGCTGATCATCACCGCGATGGACATCTCGATCTGCTTCGCGGACTTCCCGACCGAAGCGATCGGCGAGACCACCCGCACCTATCGTCAGCTGGGCATCGGCTACGCCAACCTGGGCGCCCTGCTGATGGCGACCGGCCACGGCTACGACTCCGACGGCGGCCGCGCTTTCGCCGCAGCCATCACCTCCCTGATGACGGGCACGTCCTACCGGCGATCCGCGGAGCTGGCCGGCATCGTCGGGCCCTACGAGGGTTATGCCCGCAACGCCGACGCCCACAAGCGGGTCATGCGCAAGCACCAGGCGGCAAACGACTCACTGCGGCCGGTGGGCTCGATCGACGAGTCCGTCCACAAGCGCGCCACCAAGGCGTGGGACGGCGTGATCAAGATCGGCGAGGCCAACGGCTACCGCAACGCACAGGCATCGGTGCTGGCACCGACCGGCACGATCGGCTTCATGATGGACTGCGACACGACCGGCATCGAGCCGGACTTCTCGCTGGTCAAGTTCAAGAAGCTGGTCGGTGGCGGGTCGATGCAGATCGTCAACCAGACCATTCCGCGGGCACTGCGCCGGCTGGGATACGCGGGGGAGACCGTCGAGGCGATCGTGGAGTACATCGCCGAGAACGGGCATGTCGTCGACGCGCCCGGCTTGCGGCCGGAGCACTACGAGGTCTTCGACACCGCGATGGGTCAGCGAGCCATCAGGCCGATGGGTCACGTCCGGATGATGGCGGCCGCGCAGCCGTTCCTGTCGGGCGCCATCTCCAAAACGGTGAACCTGCCGGAGTCCGCGACCGTCGCCGAGATCGCCGAGGTCTACCTGCAGGGTTGGAAGCTCGGTCTGAAGGCGCTCGCTGTCTACCGCGACAACTGCAAGGTTGGCCAGCCGCTCTCGGACGGCAATACGTCCGACGCGAAGGCGACCAAGGCCGCCGATGCCGTCGCGGCCCAATCCGTCGAAGGCAAGGCGGTGGAGATCGAGAAGGTCGTCTACCGGCCCACCCGCAAGCGGCTGCCGAAGGCCCGGCCGAGCCAGACCCGGTCGTTCGCGGTGGGCGGCGCCGAGGGTTACATGATCTCCGGCTCCTACCCCGACGACGGCCTCGGCGAGGTGTTCCTCAAGCTCGGCAAGCAGGGCTCGACCCTGGCCGGGGTGATGGACGCGTTCTCGATCGCGGTCTCGATCGCACTGCAGTACGGCGTTCCGCTGGAGACGTACGTCCAGAAGTTCACCAATCTCAAGTTCGAGCCGGCCGGTCTGACCGACGACCCGGACATCCGGATGGCGCAGTCGATCATGGACTACATCTTCCGGCGGCTGGCGCTGGACTACCTGTCCTTCGACGAGAGGGCCGAGCTCGGTATCTACACCGCCTCCGAGCGCGCCCGTCAGGTCGAGACCGGCTCCTATCTGCCCGTGGAGGCAGAGGACGAGGTCAGCGAAGCCGAGGCACTGAAGAACGATGCCGGCGACGACGTGAACACCGACCAGTTCGACTCACCCGTCGTCGCGGCGGCGGTCGCACCGGCGCCCGCCGGGGCACGGACGACGTCGGAGCTGTTCGAGAAGATCACCGGCACCAGTGTCGACGCGCCGCTGTGCCTGACCTGCGGCACGAAGATGCGGCCCAGCGGCTCGTGCTACGTGTGCGAGGGCTGCGGCAGCACCAGCGGCTGCAGCTGATCCCGCGTCACGGCGGCGGCGATTCGGTCACGGTTCGACCGAATCGCCGCCGCGGTGGGCCCGGGGCGGTTACATTGACGGCGAGGTGGGGGACCTCGGCGGTCGGGATCATCGGTCGTGCTGGCTTCTTCAAACTGGTGGGCCCCTCGCCGCTGTCAGCCGAAATGCGACGCGAGGTGTTTGGTCGTGCCAGTTCTCCGCCGGGCCGCTTGTAGGGCCCCCGCGCTCGTTGTCGCCGCGTTGATGACGGTCACGTTGGCCGGATGCGCTGACGACACTCCACCATCCGGGCCGGTCTCGAGTCCCGCGACCCAGACAAGCCCCGTGACCCAGACAAGCCCGGCCCCGGCCTCGTCGGGCGATCCGACGACCGATCCCGGGGGAGACTCCGCGCCGATCCGGAACGATCTTGCCAAGGTGCCGACACAGCACGTGATCAAGGCTTCCGGGCTGACGGTGAATGCGACGTACGACCCGAGAGTGCCGGTCGCCGACTGGACCGCGTCGGTCAACAAGCCGCTCTCGCTCTCGCTGACCACCGTCAACGGTCGAAAGGGCGGCCAGAAGATCTATCTCACCCGGGTCACGGTCACGATCACCGCCCGCGACGACACCGGCCCGCTCGACTCTCCGCGGCCCCTGGTCGATACCGCGAACATCTCACCCGGTTTCATCGTCACGTTTCCCTATACCTACGGTCAGGATTTCGTGGTTCCCGCCCTCGACGAGGGAGCCACGTCGGTGACGCTCGACTTCACCTACGAGTTCTTGCTCCAGGTGTCGAAGGACTCCCGCGACTACTACAAGCAAACCGCGATCGACACTCTGGTGGTCCCGATCAAGGCCTGAGTCCACAGCTCAACTCCACAGCTCAACTCCACAGCTCAACTCCACAGCTCAACTCCACAGGCGGGCCGCACCGCGTACGCCGCTGCTGTCGCCGTGGCGGGCCCGCACGATCGGGGTGTAGAAACACGGCGAGAAGGTGTACGAAGCGATCCGGGTGGGCAATTCGTCGGCCAGCTCGGGGATGTTCGACATCCCACCTCCGAGAACGACGACATCTGGATCGAGGGTGTTCAGCACGACCGAGAGCCCTCGGGCCACCCGATCGCAGTAGCGATCCCAGACGAGTCTGCTGAGCCGATCGCCGGCCCGCACCTGCTCGAGGATCTGAGCCGGACTTCGTTCGACGGTTTGCTGGAGGTCGACCTGGGCGTGCTGGCGGTAGTCGCGGGCGAATGCGCGTCCGGAGACCCAGCGCTCCAGACAGCCGTGCTTGCCGCAGTAGCAGGCCGGACCCGGCAGCTCATCGAAGCGCGGAAGCGGCAGCGGGTTGTGTCCCCACTCCCCGGCGCTGTTGTTGGGGCCGTGATGAGCGCGACCACCGACCGCGATCCCGGCCCCTGCGCCGGTGCCGAGGATCACGCCGAACACCACCCGGCGACCCTGACCAGCGCCGTCGACGGCCTCCGACACCGCGAAGCAGTCCGCGTCGTTAGCGGTCCGGACGTCGCGGCCCAGCGCCTCGCGGAGATCGGCCTCCGCCTCCTTGCCGTTCAGCCAGGTCGAGGATGCGCCCTTGGCGATCCCCGTCCGCGGATCCAACGAGCCCGGCAGACCGACGCCGACGCTGCCCTGCTCGCCGGCGCTCAGCTCGACCTGCGAAACCAGCTCGACGATGGCCCGCAGACAACCGGCGTAGTCCGACCGGGGGGTGTCGGCTCGACGACGAGCGATCTCCTCGCCGGAGTCGGAAAGCCCGATCGCTTCGATCTTGGTGCCTCCCCAGTCGACGCCGATCCGCATCCGTCCACCCTTCATCCCACTCCGGCGCTCGAACATACTGGCTCGCGCCCGGACTCCATGCCCCGACCCTGGCACCGATCGGTGCCTCCGCGCGTTGCCCAGGTATGGCGGAGAGAGCTCAGATCCCGACGCGTCGTGCGCTAGGTTCTGTCGCCAGGAGGTATCACGTGGCGGAGATCGACGGGTTCGACCTGGACCGGAGCACGGCGCAGGCCTGGGCGGAGTTCCAGGGTCGCCTGGCCGAGGTTGTGTCGATGATGGACGATTCCGGCGACCTCACGATCGGCACCGACACCGGCGCTGCGGAGCGTGGGCCGTACGTCCGATTCAGTTCTCCCGGCCGCGACGCGGTGCGGGTCGAGGCCGCCAGCAACGCCGAGCTGGGCGAGCACTTCCAGCTGAGCCCCCCAGACCTGACGGCGATGGAGGAGATGGGGTGGCAGCCGCCGGAGGTGAGCGATGGTCCCAACTTCTGGGCCGAGGTGTCGCAGGAGAACAGCGACCAGGTGGCCGAGCTGGCCGTCGCGGCTCTCCGGGACGTGTACGGCGTCCAGCACCCCGTGTTCCTCGCTCCCGATCAGCTCGCCGAGGTGCTTCACCCGCCGGCACCGATCGAAGGACCGGGACGTGGGCTGGAGCGAGTGTCGCTCGCGCCGCCGGTCGAGTTCCGCTGCATCCTGCCTCGTGACCGCCAGCACCTGACCGAGCTCGTGGACGCCGAGCTGACCGAGCTGTACGGCCACCCGCCGATCCGCGACGAGGAGGGCGACGTCGCCATCCGGGTCGGCTCGACGATGATCTTCCTCCGCACCGCCAGCGACGCTCAGGAGGTCGTCGTCTTCGCCGCGGTCGTGCACGACCTGGAGGGCCGATCCCGGGCCGCCGAAGTGCTGAACGATCTCAATGTCGAGGCCCGCTGGGTGAAGTTCCAGCTGGTCCGCGACCGGGTGTTCGTGACCATCTCGGTGCCGGCGAAGCCCTTCGTGGCCGCTCACCTGCACCAGGCCGTCCGGATCATGTCCGACGTCGCCGACGGCATCGACGACGAGCTCGCGGCCAAGCTCAAGGGACGGACGACCTTCTCCGATCGCGGCGAAGGCTCTTGAAACCGTCGCTCGTCCTGGGCGTTCGGGTTCTTGCGGTGATCGGTCTCGTCGCTGTCGTGCTCGCGGTCGGCGGGGCGCTGCTGACGGGCGCGGCGGCGCGGCGGTTCACCGCCATCGCGCCACCTGCTACGTCGTCGCCGGCCTCCCCGTCAATCCCATCCCCGTCGATCCCGTCCCCGTCGCCTGCACCCGCCAAGCCGTCCCTCGAGACGGCCCACGTGGTGGCGATCGGGGACTCGGTCACGGCGGGCACGAACTGCGACTGCACCCCGTTTCCGAACCTCTACGCGAAGGCGCTGGCCACCCGATATGGCATCGGGGCGTACGTCCGCAACGACGGTCAGGGTGGCGAGACCAGCGGTGACGTCCTGGACGATCTCCGCGGGGACGACGCGGAGCAGGCCGACATCTCCCGGGCTGACATCGTGGTGGTCACGATCGGAGCCAACGACTTCGGCAGCCAGTACGGCAAGGTCTCCTCGGGGCAGTGCGGCGGCAGCGACGGTCTTTCCTGCGGGCACGACGATCTCGGCCGGTTGCAGGAGAACCTCACCGCGATCGTGGAGCAGATCCATCGGCTCCGGGCCGGTGCGCCGACCGCCGTCTTGCTGACCGGCTACTGGAACGTGTTCGAGGACGGCGACGTCGCCCGGCGGTCGATGACCGAACAGGGGGTGGCCGAGAGCGACACGCTCACCCGCGCGACGAATGACATCGTCGAGCAGGTCGCCGGCGACCAGCAGGCCACGTATGTCGACCTCTACACCGCGTTCAAGGGCGCCCACGGCGGCGCCGACCCGACCGAGCTGCTCGCCGACGACGGCGACCACCCGAACGCGGCGGGCCACCGGCTGATCGCTCAGGCTCTGGTCGCCGCCGGCGCCTCGCCCCTGACCCTCGGCTGACCTAGGCCCCCAACGACGGCATGATCAGCGCGCGCCGAGCCGAACCTGAAGAAATCCCTCACTAGCATGGACCGGTGACCGAGCCTTCTTCGACGCTGGAGATCGGCTTCGACGAGTCACTGCCGATCACCGCCTGGCACGACGAGATCGCGGCCACCATCAGGGACCATCCCGTGGTGATCGTCGCGGGGGAGACCGGGTCGGGCAAGACGACCCAGCTGCCGAAGATCTGCCTGGAGCTGGGGCGGCGATCGATCGGGCACACTCAGCCGCGCCGGATCGCCGCTCGGACGGTGGCCGAGCGGGTGGCGGAGGAGCTGAAGACGACGATCGGCGACCTGGTCGGCTACCAGGTGCGATTCACCCGCCGAGCGGGTCGGGACACCCGACTCAAGATCATGACCGACGGCGTGCTGCTGGCCGAGATCGCCCATGATCGGGACCTGCGGCGCTACGACACGATCATCATCGACGAGGCCCACGAGCGGAGCCTCAACATCGACTTCCTGCTCGGCTACCTCAAGCAGCTCCTTATCCGGCGGCACGACCTCAAGATCATCGTCACGTCGGCGACCATCGACACCGAGCGGTTCGCGGCCCACTTCGCCGACTCCACGGGCACCCCGGCGCCGGTCATCGAGGTGTCCGGACGGACGTACCCCGTCGAGATCCGCTACCGCCCGCTGCTCGTCGACGGCGAGGCGGACCAGATCAAGGGGATCACCGACGCCATCGCCGAGCTGTCCACGGTTGGCAACGGCGACATCCTCGTCTTCCTCTCCGGGGAGCGGGAGATCCGCGACACCGCCGAAGCGATCAACGGTCTTCGGCTGCGGTTCACCGAGGTCCTTCCGCTGTACGCGCGACTGTCCGCCGCCGAGCAGCACCGCGTCTTCCAATCCCATCCTGGACGGCGGGTGGTGCTGGCCACCAACGTCGCCGAGACATCCCTGACCGTCCCCGGAATCCGGTACGTCGTCGATGCCGGCAGCGCACGGATCTCGCGCTACTCGGCTCGAACCAAGGTCCAGCGACTGCCGATCGAGCCGATCTCGCAGGCGTCGGCGAACCAGCGCTCGGGGCGCTGCGGCCGGGTGGCCCCCGGGGTGGCGATCCGGCTGTACGACGAGGAGGACTTCCTGGGTCGGCCGGAATTCACCGAGCCGGAGATCCTGCGCACCAACCTGGCCTCGGTGATCTTGCAGATGGCGGCCGCCGATCTCGGCGACATCGCGTCCTTCCCGTTCGTGGAGGCGCCGGACGCAAGCCAGATCAACGACGGCATCCGCCTGCTGGAGGAGCTCGGCGCGCTGAAGGATCGCGGAGGCAGGGGTGCCGACCGGGAGCACCTCCGGCTGAGTGCCGTCGGCCGGAAGCTGGCCGCCCTGCCCGTCGACCCGCGGATGGGCCGGATGCTGCTCGCGGCGGAGCGCCAAGGCTGCCTGCGGGAGATGTTGATCATCGTGTCCGGGCTGTCGATCCAGGATCCGCGGGAGCGCCCGGCGGAACAGCGCGACAAGGCCGATCAGCTGCACCGACGGTTCTGGGCGGTGGTGGGGCCCGAGGATGGCCCTTCGACAAGCCTAGGGCGCGTGGGGGATCGCTCAGGGGACAACGGCGAACGTGCCCTGAGCCCGTCGAAGGGCGACCAGACCGCACCCCCGGCCGACGGAGACTTCATGGCGCTGCTGCGGCTGTGGACGTACGTCCGCGATGCCCAGCACCGCCTTTCCGGCAACGCCTTCCGACGGCTGTGCCGCGACGAGTTCCTGCACTTCCTGCGGATCCGGGAGTGGCAGGATCTGCACACCCAGCTCCGCGACATCAGCAAGGATCTCGGTCTGAACCGCAATCACGAACCGGCCGCAGCCGACCGGATCCACACCGCAGCGCTCGCCGGACTGCTGTCGCACGTCGGGCTGGCCGACCTGCGCGACGAGCGGCCCAGTCCGGGCAAGACACCACAGCGGCGGCGGCGTACCCCGATGCGGGAGTACCTCGGCGCTCGCGGCACCCGATTCGCGATCAATCCGGGCTCCAGCCTGGCGCGGGTCCAGCCGGCGCTGGTGGTCGCGGCCGAGATCGTCGAGACCACCCG
Organism: uncultured Actinomycetota bacterium; assembly: GCA_963797165.1. Taxonomy (GTDB): domain Bacteria; phylum Actinomycetota; class Actinomycetes; order Propionibacteriales; family Propionibacteriaceae; genus Microlunatus. Next base: position 606,975 of record CAWCOM010000001.1, on the reverse strand, counting down.
GTTGTGGGCCAGGACCGTTGCCGAGGTGAAGGCCGAGCAGGTCGAGGAGGTCGGCGCGCACCTGCTGAAGCGGACGTACTCCGAACCGCACTGGTCCTCGCGGGCCGGCTCGGTGCTGGCGTACGAACAGGTGACGCTCTACGGGATCCCGATCGTCGCCGGTCGGCGGGTCGGCTACGCCGGGATCAATCCGGCAGAGGCGCGCGACATCTTCATCCGCTCGGCACTGGTCGAGGGCAGCTGGCGGACCCGGCACCGGTTCTTCGCCCGAAACGCCGAGGTCCGAGCCGAGGCGGAGGACCTCGAGGAGAAGGCGAGGCGTCGCGACCTCACCGTGGACGACGAGGTGATCTTCGACTTCTACGCGGCGCGAGTGCCGGCCGAGGTCACCGGCGCGGTCCAGTTCGACAACTGGTGGAAGACCGCCCGGTTGGAGACGCCCGAGCTCCTCGACCTCACCCTTGACGATCTCGTGGTCGGGGCGATCACCGGGGAGGACGCGTTCCCGACCAGCTGGGTGTTGGAGGGCCACGAGCTTGCGGTCAGCTACGTATTCGAACCCGGCTCCGACGCCGACGGCGTCACCGTCGAGATCCCATTGGCCCTGCTCAACCAGGTCGACGCCGCACCGTTCAGCTGGCAGGTGCCTGGACTGCGCCGCGAGCTCGCCAGCGAGCTGATCAAGACGCTGCCCAAGAACGTCCGTCGTCAGCTGGTCCCGGCGGCCGAGTTCGCCGGCCGGGCACTGGACTGGCTCGGCCAGCACCCGGCCGGATCGGATCAGAAGGAGAGCCTGCCTGCGGCGCTGAGCCGGGCGATCCGGACCCTCATCGGGCTGCAGGCCGACGACTGGCGGCCGACCGACGTACCGCGCCACCTGCAGGTGCGCTTCGTCATCACCGGCGCCGACGGCACGATCGCCGCGCGAGGCCGGGACCTGGTCAGGCTGAAGGAGGAGCTGGCGGGCCAGGTCCGGGACAGCCTGACCCGGGCGGGCGCCGAGCTTGCGCGGACCGGAGCGAAGAGCTGGGTGTTCGGCGTCGTACCCGAACAGATCGAGCTGACCCGCGACGGGCGGCAGCTGGTCGGGTACCCGGCTCTGGTCGACGAGGGCCAGACCGTCGGACTCCGGGTGTTCGAGACTCCCGTCCGGCAGGTGCGCAGCCACGCCGCGGGCGTCCGCCGGCTGGTCCTGCTCGGCACGCCGGACCCGACGCGCTGGGTCGTCTCCCACCTGAGCAACGTCGACAAGCTCGCGCTGGGACACAGCTCCTACGCCGGCGTGCCAGCACTGCTCGCCGATGCTCGGCTGGCCTCGGTGGGGGAGCTCGTCCGCCGAGCCGGGGGCGATCGGGTCCGCGAGCCCGAGACATTCACCAGGTTGTGCGACACCGTACGGATCGACAACGCCGACCTGATGCGAACCATCACCAGCCTCTGCGCGGAGATCCTCCGGCTGCATCAGCAGGTCCTGGTCGACCTGCCTGCAGCGGCCCGGGTCGAGGCCGCCGCGGCGGACGACATCGCCGAGCAGACCCGGAACCTGGTGTTCGCGGGCTTTCTGTCCGCGACGCCGTACGAGCACCTGGTCGATCTGCCGCGCTACCTGAGTGCTGCCCGGCAGCGGGCGGCTGCGCTGCTCACCAACCCGGCGCGAGAACGCGCGGGGTTCGCCGTCATCGCGCGCTGCGAGGACGCGTACGCCGAGTTGTGCGAGCTCGCCCCGCCCGGGCGTCTACCCGAACCGATCGAGGAGGTCGGCTGGCTGCTGGAGGAGCTCCGGGTCAGTCTGTTCGCGCAGAACCTACGGACCAAGGTGTCGGTATCGGAGAAGCGGGTCCTCAACGCGATCGCCGCCGCCCGCCCACCTACTAGATTGGGAGCATGATCCAGGATCCGCGCGAGCTGTACGAGCTCGTCGACGACGTGGCCGCCAAGCTGGTTGGCCAACGACCGGTTCTGATCTACCAGTTCGACGGCTTCATCGATGCCGGCCAGGCCGGCCGACTGTTCACCGCCCACGTGATCGAGCAGCTCGAGCACGAGGTGCTTGCGGAGTTCGATCACGATCAGCTGCACGACTATCGGTCCCGGCGTCCGGTGATGATCTACGACACCAACCAGTGGAAGTCGTATGCGGAGCTGCAGCTGCGCCTCTATCGGGTCGTCGACGAGCACGGCGAGGTCTTTCTGCTGCTCACCGGTCCGGAGCCGGACGTGCAGTGGGAACGGATGGCCGCGGCGGTGATCGGCCTGATCGAGCAGTTCGACGTGCGACTGTCGGTGAACCTGCACGGGATCCCGATGGCCGTGCCGCACACCCGACCGGTCACGCTGACCGCGCACAGCACGGATCCGGGCCTGGTGAACGGCTATCGGAACTGGATCGACCGGGTCGAGGTGCCGGGCAGTTTTGCCGGCCTGCTCGAGTTCCGGCTCGGGCAGCGCGACCGGGCGGCGCTCGGCTTCGTGGCCCACGTCCCGCACTACCTGGCTCAGGCATCGTTTCCCGAGGCGACCCTGCGGCTCACCCGGTCGTTGAACCAGGCCTCCGGGTTGGCGGTGCCGATCGAGCCGCTGGAGAAGGCGTCCGCGGAGACGATGAGCGACATCGCGGGGGAAATGGCCGGCTCGGCCGAGGTGCAGGAGCTGGTGGCCACCCTGGAGCAGCAGTACGACGCCATCGCCGGCGAGGGCGACGCGCTGATGCCGAGTGCGGACGAGATCGGCGCCGAGTTCGAGAAGTTCCTCGCGGACCGCGAGAAGGACGACTGAGGCTCAGACCCGAAGCGCGGGCGGTCAGCCGCCCGGATGGTCAGCCGCTCGGGCCGAACCGTTCGACGCGGACAACTCCGGGCGGCACGCCCAGGCTCATCAGCAGCTCGCTGGCCGCCTCGGCGAAGCCCGCCGACCCACAGATGTAGTAGGCGCTGGTGGAATCGATGTAGGGCGCGACCTCGGCGGCGGCCAGTCGACCTGCCGGACGCCCGTTGCCCGATCGCTCGCGCGACAAGGCGATCGTGGCGTGAGCCGCTGCGAGCTCGTCGGCGTACGGGAGCTCGGCCAGGGTTCGTGAGGACACCGCGAGCTGCAGCAGGTTCTGGGTGCCGAGGTGCTGGGCGTGCCGGAGCATCGCGATCATCGGCACCACGCCGGTGCCACCGGCGATGCCGACGGCGGGCGTACGGCCGTCCCAGACGAACCAGCCGCCGATCGGTCCGCGCAGCTCGAGCTCGTCACCCAGCTCGACGGCTTCGGCGAGGTAGGGCGACACCTCGCCGTCGGCGAGCTCCTCGACGTAGAACTCCAGCACGGAGTCGTCGGGAGCCGAGGCCAGGGAGTACGAGCGGGTGGCGGCGTAGCCGTCCTCCGCCCGCAACCGGATGACGTAGTGCTGACCGGGAAGGTGATCGATCCGATCCCGTACCTCGACGCGCAGCACAACGGCGCGAGGATGCGGGTGCCGGACGTCGACGACACGTCCGCGGCACCAGTGACCGACCGGATTCAGCATGGCTCAGGCATCATCAGCAGGCGGCTCAGTCGCCCCAGTAGCGCTGCTCGCGCCACGGGTCGCCGAGATCGTGGTAGCCGTTCTGCTCCCAGAACCCGCGCTCGTCGTGGTCGAGCAGCGTCAGCTGGTTGACCCACTTGGCCGACTTCCAGAAGTAGAGGTGCGGCACGAACAGCCGGACCGGGCCGCCGTGGTCGCGAGGAAGCGGCTTGCCCTCGTACGTCCAGACGATCCAGGCTTGACCTCCACGGACATGATCGAGCGGCAGGTTGGTCGTGTAGCCGGTCGTGGAGGTGGCCAGGACGTGGCTCGCCGCCGGCTGCGGGCCGACCGCGTCCAGCAGGGTGTCGACGCTGACGCCGGCGAAGTGGGCGTCGAACTTCGACCAGGTGGTCACACAGTGGATCGGGCCGCGGTATTCCGACGCCGGCAGCTGATGCATCTCGTCCCAGCTCCAGGTAGTGGGCCGGTCGACCAGGCCGTCGACGGTCATCGTCCAGCGGGCCGGATCCAGGTGCGGGGTGACCTCGGCGGTCAGCACCGGGAAGTCGCCGCCCACGTCGTACTGACCTGGCGGAAGGTCGGTACGCTGCCGACCGCGACGGCCGACGAACGGTCTGAGTGCCATCTGTCTCCTACCCCTGGTGATCGTTGGACCGGATCGACTTGTGTCGGAGTCTAGGCACCACCCGTGGGCGCGTGACAGCCCGATCGAATGTGACAGGGCCATCGAATGTGACAGGGCCATCGAATGTGACAGGGCCATCGAATGTGACAGGGCCATCGAATGTGACAGGGGGAACCGGCCGATAGGCTCGGGCCGTGCCGCAGTCCGTCGACGAGCTCATCGACCTGCTCGAGCTCGAGGAGATCGAGAGCGACCTGTTCCGAGCACGCCAGCCCGACACCGCGCTCCAGCGGGTTTTCGGTGGCCAGGTGCTGGCCCAGGCGCTGACGGCCGCGGCTCGCACCGCGCCGGTCACCAGGGTGATCCACTCCCTGCACGGCTACTTCCTGCGCCCGGGACGGACCGACGTCCGGATCGTGTACGACGTCGAGTCCGTCCGCGACGGCGGTTCCTTCTCCTCGCGTCGGGTGGTGGCGCGACAGGCCGGCTCGGTGATCTTCTACCTGTCCGCGTCCTTCCACGAGATGGAAGAAGGTTTCGAGCATCGCGACCCGGTGCCCGAGGGCGTGCCGGCACCGGAGAACTGCCCCGCGCTGGGTGAGGTGCTGTCGCGGGTTTCGGGTCGGCCCATTTCGGTCTGGGACCGGGAGTGGGGCGTGCTCGACGTCCGGTACGTCGGTGACTCGCGGCCCGGTGGCACCCTGATCGATCCGGCCCATCCCGCGCTGGCGCGGGTGTGGGTGCGGACCAATGCACCGCTCCCCGACGATCGGCGGCTGCACCAGGCCGCGCTCGCGTATCTCAGCGATCTGACGCTGCTGTCCGCGAGCACCATCCCGCACGGGGTCTTCATCGGCTTGAACGTGCAGGCGGCGTCGATAGACCACGCGATGTGGTTCCACCGGCCCTTCCGGGCAGACGACTGGCTCCTGTACGACCAGGTCTCGCCGTCGGCGTCGAGCGGTCTGGGCCTGTCGACAGGCCGCCTCTTCCAGAACGGCGTGCTGATCGGCAGCGTGGCCCAGGAGGGTCTGATCCGGCCGCTCCGCACGCGCTGACGTCACATCACCCACGTGTCCTGAGTTTGTCGAAGGGCAGCGCCAAACTATCTGCGGGTTTTGTCGGTGCCGCATTCTAGAGTGAATGTATGTTCGATTCCGATCCCACCGAGCTCACGATCGATGCCGCCGCGCGGCTCATCGCCGAGCAGCACCGAGTGCGGGCGGTGGCGGAGTGTCGACTGCTGGAGCTGGCGGCACACTGGGCCGACCTGCACTCCGGACCGGCGGATCCTGCTGATCGTGGAGTCGCGGGGGAGCGACTCCGCACGCCGGGTGGGGCCGGCACGCCGGGCGTGCTCGAGTTCGCGGCGGCCGAGCTCGGTGCCCACCTGGAGACGACGACGTACGCAGGCTGGGAGCTGATCGGCGATGCGCTCGATCTTCGTCATCGCTTGCCGCGCCTGTGGGCGACGGTTCGCGCCGGTCACGTCCGGGTCTGGAAGGCTCGGAAGGTCGCCTACGCGACCCGCCACCTGACCCTCGAGGCGGCCGGGATGGTCGACGATGAGATCGACGGCCTGATCAACGCCCTGTCGTGGACCCGCTTCGACGCCGTGCTGGCCGCCAAGATCACCGCGGCCGACCCGGTGGGCGAGGAAGCCCGAGCGGCGGCGTACGAGGCGGAGCGGTTCGTGCGTGGCGGCCGGACGACGGAGAGCGGCCTGAAGCTGGTGGTGGCGCGGGCGGCGGCCGGCGACGTGATCTGGTTCCTGGCAACGGTGACGCGGCTCGCGGAGATCCTCGAAGCCGACGGAGACCCGGACTCACTGGACGTCCGTCGGTCGAAGGCAATCGGGATCCTGTCCCGCCCGGACCGCGCCCTGGAGCTCCTGCGCAACCACTCTGCGCCGGCCGACGCGAGCATCGATCGCCACCCGGATCCTGAGCCGGATCCCGAAGAGGACGGCCATGTCGCGCTCGGCACTGCACCCGGTGTTGAGCTGGATCCGGCTGCCTCTCGGCCGCGCGTCGAGATCGTCGTCCACGTCTCGGCGGAATCGCTCGAGTGCGACAGTGGACCGGCCAGAGTCGAGGGCGTCGGCCCACTGGTTCTGGGCCAGGTGCGGCGCTGGCTCGCCGGTGCCGACTGCGCCGTCTCGCTGAGACCGGTGATCGATCTGCGCGCGGAGTCTCTCCCTGTGGACGCGTACGAGATCCCGGTTTGGCTGCGTCGTCTCTGCGGGCTGCGTACGCCGGCGAGTGTCTTCCCGTACAGTCCTGCGACGGTGCCGGTCGAGGGACACAGCCTCGACCTCGACCACACCGTGCCGTACGTCCCGCTCGATCGCGGCGGACCACCGGGCCAGACCCGACTCGGTAATCTCGGTCCCCTCAATCGATCTGAGCACCGGCTCAAAACCCACAGCGGATGGCGGGTCCGACAACCCGAGGCGGGAGTGTTCGTCTGGCGATCACCGACGGGACACTTCTGGCTCACGACCCCAGATGCGGGGACGTACCCGCTGGGTGGCGGTCGACTCGGCCGCGCACTCTGGCGCGCCATCGTCTCGGGCAACTTCGACCTCGCCGCCTGAGCGACACGTGGTCGTCGTTGCCGAGCCGCTATAGTGTCCGAGGCCCGGTTCGCTTCGGCGAGCCGGCACGTCACGGGCTGTGGCGCAGCTTGGTAGCGCACTTGACTGGGGGTCAAGGGGTCGCAGGTTCAAATCCTGTCAGCCCGACCGTGATTCTGAGCGTGAAACCGACGAGATGGGCGGCCTGTCCAAGTCGACAGGCCGCGCCTGGTAGTCCAACTGGTTGACTATGACGTCCCGAACAGCCCGTCCATCGCTACAGCGCCGGCCTGGACCACAGGGCGAATCTGGTGGCGGTATACCTGCTCGGTGACGGCCGTACTGCTGTGCCCGACCAGCCTCGAAATCTCCTCGATCGGCAGGCCGCTGTCGGACAGCAGCGACACAAACGAGTGGCGCAGCTCCCGCGGTGTCCAATCGGTGGCGATAATCTCGTCTACCTTGCTGAGGATGGCCCGGAACTCACGACGAACGTTGTGTGAGTCCAGCTGGGAACCGACGCAAGACGCGAACACGAGGCCCGGGTCGCTCCAGCTCGTCGCCGCCTCTCGCTCGGCGAGCTGGAGCCGCTGGTGCTCCTCGAGCGCAGCGACGCATCGTGCCGGCGGTGCCAGGGTTCGACGGGATCGCTTCGTCTTGGTGTTCCGCCGGCGCGGACCGAGCGCCAGACCAATGTGCGAAGGCACGGATCCGCTGACTTCGAGGTGAACGTGCTCCCAGCGGAGCGCCCTAGATTAGGGTGTAGTCGGGGTTTGAGTCCGCCGACTTCGAGTCGGCATCTGGCGGTGTATATGGTGAGGTTTGCGGAACCCGAGGGCTGAGCCGCGGCGGCCGTTCGAGGCGGCCGTTGATCGCTCTGTCGGTCCGTTCGAGGTCCCCGGCCGGTCGAAGCAGGCGAGGATATCGCGGCCCGTTGGTTCATCGTCCGGCCCAGGGTGATCACCTCGCTCAAGGCGGCCGGAACGCGGGGCGGATCGAGGCGATGAGCGTGACCAAAGCGCTCGTCCCCCGGCAGCGGTCCAGGGCGTCGCCGGCGAGGCGTACCCCACTCGACGGGCAGCAGCCGCCCGCCAACAGCACCCGAGCGCGGCTCTTGGCCTAGCCGAGGTCGAAATCAATACGGATTTGATTGGACAGACTTTGAGGTTCCTCTAGCGGGCACGCCGAAAGTCCGGACGCCGAAGTCGTGCAGAATAACGGTGGCCATCCTCATGGTATTAGGAGCGGCCTGGAATGGCCCGGCCGGCGCGTTTAGCTGCTTCGATGATGAGCCCACCAACGGCTTCGTAGCTCAGGGTGGCTGGGTCAACGCAAGCCGAACGACAGGTACGGCGGTGGCGCGAGGTCGGCAGAAGCGACCCCCAACATCCCGATAGCCGCCATCGCCTCGACCCGACTGGTGCGGCGTGGAGATCGTCCATCCCAATTACAACGTGGATTGTGAAGAGCCGATAAACCTTCTCGGGCCGCACTCCACACGGGGGAACAAACAAAGGGCGGCTGAAGCCGCCCGCGAGAAGGGTCTAGAGCCCAGCCTTGTTGACGCCATAGACGGCCTGGGCGTGGGTGAACTGGGAGCCGTACTTGGACTCAAGTTGCCGGATCAGTCCTGTACGGGAGAAGTGCTGGGTGGCCAAGTACTCCTTGGCGGCCTTGGCGGCCTGCTTGTTCCAGTTCACGTGCACGTGGTCCACCGCGAACGTGGCGTCCTTTTTCGAGAAGCCGGATCCGTACTTTGACGATAGCTGCTGGATCAGGCCCTTGCGGCTGAACGCCTGCGTGTCGAGGTAATCCTGCGCCGCACCGACCGCCTGCTCTTGGCTTACGGTCATCGGCTTTGGTGCGGGCTTCGGCTTCGGTGCGGGCTTTGGCTTCGGCTTGGCTGCCTTGGCCGCCCACGTTGGGTGCTCACCGCCCAGGCCGGGCATGGGCGAATCGGCGTTGTCGGCAATGATCAGCCAGTTGGGTCCGACGAGGATGGAATCGGGGCTGTCTCCGGCGTGGATGGCGTTGAGGTCGTCAACCATGGTGTCCCGGTTGCCGTACACCATGAAGTACGCGCTGTCGTCGCCCGCGCCGTCAGTGCCGGAGGTGAGTGAGTTTGCCTTGGAAGGGGAGTCGGAAGTCCAGGTGCCCTCCGGGTAGCCGACCTTCACCGCGGCGTTGTACAGAGCCTCGGCTGATACGTAGGTGTCATTCGCCGTGACCGCCTCATAACTACCGGAGGAGGACGGGGATGGTTTCTGGACTGGCGTCGAAATGGTGGTCGGCGGTTTCGGATCGACCACGGAGGGCTTGTCACCACCGCCGGTCGCGACACTGATGATGCTGAACAGGGCGATCACGCCGACCGCGGCACCGGCGATCAACGGCAGCTTCTTGGAGCCCGTCTGCTTGGGTCCCTGCGGCGGCTGTGGCGGCATGGGCTGGCCGTAGCCGTATGGTGGCGGCGGGGGTGGCTGCTGGCCGTATCCGCCGGCGTTCTGCGATTGGCTTGGCCCCTGTGGCGTGGGCTCGTAAGAAGACATTGGATGGTCCCCGTTTCTGCTGCCTCGGTGCAGCGCACGCGTTTTCTGGTGGCCGCCTCCCCAGACAGCCGGTTACTACCTGCCCCGAAGTATGCGGCTCCTGGTTGCGTGTTGTCCTGGAAATCGCGCGATCGAGTCGGGAACGCTCCCATGCGGCAGATGGGACGCTCCTTGAACCCGATCCACCGGTCACGTCCGGAGTGAGGACGGCTGAGGGTGGAGGGTGGTGTTGCTGGGTGGTGGGCGCGACCGGTCGGCTGGACTCGCTGCAAACCTGGTGACGCCGGCCTCGACGGCATTATTCGACAAGACGCGCTCGGGCTGGACCGGGTGGGCATTCAAGCCAAGCGATACGACCGCGAGGCCGCAGTCCAGCGCCCCGAAATGCAGGCGTTCGTGGGTTCCCTTCAGGGGGCATAAACCAGTCGCGGAGCCTTCGTGACGACCGGCCGATTCAGCAGTGGCGCTCGACAGTTCGCCGAGCAGGTTCCGATCTGACTTGTGCTCATCGACGGAACGGAACTCACTCGCCTAATGGTTCGGTACGACGTCGGGATAGCAGTGAAGGAGACCTATCAACTCAAGTCCGTCGATGAGGATTTCTTCGACGACAGTGGAGCTTTAAGTCACAGTTCGCAGCGAAACCCTTCCACGTCCCGCGAGCAGCCAACTGTGGAACGATCGGTCTGCGCAAGCCTGGTCTGTCCTGGACACTCTCGGACGCAATCAGCGCTCCGATGGGACCAGCTGGGCGTCAAATCGTCCTTCGGGATGAAGCGGTAGACGGTTCCTATCCGCTTGTGTTTGTGCGCCTACCTGCCGTTCTGAGAGGCTCGAAAGCGCTAGACGATCGGGCCCGCCCCAAGGCATCAGAGCCTGGTCGAATCTGGCTTCTGGAGCACCGGTCGCGCCAGAAGCAGCCTTAGTGTTAGACCAACTCCACAAGCCACCCGGTCCTGATCATCAAGCTGATAGTCATTGCGGGCGGCAATCGCCGGACGATGGCGGACCGTGGTGCACGGAGCTGAGAACTCTAGGGGTTCCGACCGAGGTCATCACCGCCGCACTTGAAGCGCCTGGGGTCAAGGGGTCGCAGGTTCAAATCCTGTCAGCCCGACCGTTGGCCAGGGGAGCGAAACCCCTGGTCAACAGCACATTCGATACTCACGATACGTTCTCCTCGACCACGGTCAGTGGCGTCAAATTGGGCCCAGATTGGGCCCACCAGCGCGAATACGCGGCCCCAGCATCCAGCATCGCCCGGTGGTCAGGGTGCAGATATCGGCTCGTCACAGCCGGATCCTGATGGCCGGCGACGCGCTGCAGCAGATGCAGCTCGACACCCGCGTCCGCCATCCACGTCAGTGCCGTGTGCCGCAGCCCGTGACGCACCAAGCCCGGCAACCCGAGTTCGTCGACCATCTCATCCAAACTGGTCGCGTCTCGAAGCGTCGCTGTCGTGATGACGCCGCCGCGAGCTCCGACCAGCAGTCGGCTGCGGGGGAGTCGATCACTCGTGAGCCTCATCAGCGCCGGCCTCAACGGCTCGATGATCGGCACTGCGCGACGACGACCCTTGGTCTCCTTGGAGATCAAGCCACCTCGACCCGGATAGGTCTGCCTGCGTACCGTCTGTAACCCGGACCGCCTGCTGCGCGTTGGTGTAGTCGCCGTTCTGAAGCACCCGTTCGACGATCTCCTCGATCGAGCCCGAACCACCGAGGTCACGAAGAGCCACGATGGTCGGCCAAAGCAGCTGTAAGTACTGCGGCAGGTTCGCTCCGGTCATTTGCAACAGCCTGCCGTATCCGTGGCGCTGCTAGTCGAACTGCCCGTCAAGGATCGGCTTTGAAGTGGTCAGACCCAGACACATCGGTGGCGCACATCCTCCATGTGCTGTCCCTCTAGAGCTCGATGAGGCGACAGGGGTTGGTGTGAAGCGGTATACCGGCTGGTGCCGCGATTGTGAGCTCAGTCCCATGGAAGGCTCCGTCCGGGCGAGACGACAGGGGAGCACCCAAACCGCCAGGCTCGATAATCGAACACCAGCGGCTCCGCGTGCCCCAAGGGTGCCCATATTGGGCACAACACGGGATAAACAGCGGTCAGTCCCGGTCACTACTTCCATTAGCTACAAGGGAAATCACACCGCGCCGACCCCTTCCGGTTCGTCTTCCAAGCTCGTCATGCGGGTTCGATTCTTGTTACCCGCCCCAGGCTGTTCGGGCTCGCCACCGGGCAGCAGCCAGCGTTACCGTGTGCTGCGGGTGGCGTCGTCAGGGTGCTCGTCGAAACCTCACCACCTGCGCGACTGTTACCGCCAGGATAATGGTGCCGACGGTCTCCACCACCAGCGTGGTTGGCACCAGCTTGAAGCTGAACACCTCGTGCATCCCGAATAGGCCCACGGTGAGCGCCAGCACCAGCCCCAGTAGCGTGCCCACCATGAACAAGAGGCTCAGCACCGTTGCCAGCAACAGGAGCCGCCCACGCAGCACCATGACCGCGATTGCGAGCACGAGCGCGCCAATCGCGTTAAACACGAACAGCACACCGAGCAAGCCGCCCACTCCGTAGAACACGAGGTAGAGATGGATCGCGCCCATCACCAGCAGCACGATCGCACTGAGTAGCCGCCAGACCATCAGCGTTCGATGACTGACTACGGGTGAACGAGCCACACCGGTTGCCGGAGGTCGCGATGACATATTCCGATCCTGCCTTCCACCCGTGTGCCCCGCGCAAGCCAGGGCCTCGATGATGGAGACGAACGATCCACCCGAAGAGTTCAGCCTTTCCCCTCAGGCGGGACCTATTTCTGCCGGCCGGGGAAGCGTTCTCCGACGCACGGCACGATGACGACTGACGAAGTTCACGTGGTGCGGCCCGGCTGACACCAGAGTTTGCCCTTGCACCCGACCCCGCGATCCATCCCGTCTGCCGCACTGCCACACGCTCAGAAGGAGGGTTGCCGCCATGGCGCGATCTAGCAATGAGGCGCCAGCTCCCGAAGCGTCGTCGAAGTTCTCGTCTCAGTTGCTACCGTTTGCCTCCCTCCGGCGTGGACTCCAAGCTCGCTCAATCTCGCAAGAGCGACCCACCGGACCTTTCGAACAACTCGGTTTGGGTTGGGACGCGACCTGCCTAAGGCCGCCCTCGTCGGGGACACATGACGGGACGAATGCACCGTGGCCGTAGCCAACCACCCATAACGAGCCAATGTCTGCGACCGCGGCCCCGATACGCGATCGCTGTGGTCCTGCGACGCCGACGAAGGTCTCCGCGGTTTGTGGGTTGCCGAGAACGGTCAGGACCACACGATGGATGAGGCACATCGTTGCCCTGGAGATGGTCCTGAGGCTCGGCTGCCAGTCGAACTGACGGTCAACGACTCAGCTCAGCCAGGCCGGATTCACCCGGGTCCGGGAGGCCACCAGCACGCCTTTCAACCTGGTACTGGAATTGCGTCGCTGGTCACGGGCCCGCCGCTGCAAGCGCGTTGAGGGAGGTGTTCTCCCTCACCAGGAAACAGGCCGCGAGGTTTGAAATGTTCCTCGCTGCAGACACTTCCTCGCCCCGCAAGGCGAGGACGACAATAACGAGAGTCTGCAACCGAGTCGGGGGGTACGCAATGATGCGTCATCGGAGTGTCCGGGTAGCCGCGCTCACATCGGCGGCCGTGATCGGTCTTTCACTCACCGCGGCCATACCGGCGAGCGCTGGCGGCCAGCACGGCGGAGGGGCCTCGCCCACCCCGAAAGTGATCGCCGGCGGCCTCGACAATCCACGCCAGTTGTCATTCGCCAGATCCGGCGATCTCCTCGTCGCCGAGGCCGGCGAAGGCGGGAGCGGTCCGTGCGGGCCCGGACCGGAGGGCGGCACGGTCTGCTTCGGTGCGACCGGCGCGGTCACCAAGATCACTCCGTGGGGGAAACAGTCGAGGATCATCACCGGGCTGCCCTCCCAGGGAGGACAGGGAACCGGCTCCGAGGCGATCGGGCCGAGCGACGTCGCCGGTGACGGCCACCGGGTGGCGGTGCTGCTCGGCCTAGGCGCCGACCCGGCGACCCGCGATGCGCTGCCCGCCCCGGGCCAGCTGCTCGGCACGCTGATCCAGACCACCACGAACAACCACAGCTTCCGCACGATCGCCGACCTGGCGGCCTGGGAGGCGGCCAACAACCCGATCGACAATCCCGACAGCGATCCGTCCGGGATGCTCGCCGACCACGGCCGGTACGCCGTCGTTGACGCCGGTGGGAACACCCTGCTCGACGTCGGCCGGCACGGCAAGATCACGCTGCTCGCGAGCTTCGAGGACCGGATGGTCGACGCGCCGCCGTTCCTCGGCCTCGCCCCCGGAACGCAGATCCCCATGCAGGCTGTCCCAACCTCCGTCGCCGCCAAGGGCTATGACGGCGCGCTGTACGTCAGCCAGCTGACCGGCTTCCCGTTCCCGAAAGGCGCGGCGAACATCTACCGCGTGGATCCGCGCACCGGCCAGAAGACGGTGTACGCGGCCGGCCTGACCAACGTGACCGACCTCGCCTTCGCCGGCCGCACGTTATACGCGGTCCAGATCGCCGACAACGGACTGCTCGGCCCGGCGATCGGTTCCGTGGTCAAGGTGAGGCCGGGCGGCACGACGGCGGCCGACCACACCACGGTCGCTGGCGCGCTGACAGCGCCCTACGGAATCGCGATCCATGGCCACGACGCCTACGTGACGACGCACAGCACCGAGAAGGACGCCGGGCAGGTCATCCGGATCCGGCTCTGGTGAACGACGTTCGCAAGAAAGCCGACCTCGCCAGTCCCGCCGACTCAACGCCCACCGCCGACAGCCGCGAGTAGACCCCTCCAGTCTCTCCGCCCGTTGTGGGTCGCACCGGACCAATCCAAGGCACCATCTGAGTCCGGACCCCAGTTCCACCGGTCAGATTTGGGACCAAGTTAGGCCCAACGCTGACTCGCCGTGCGACTTGCAGCCGGTCAGCGACCGGCCAATCCTTCGAGTCCCCCTGTAACCAGGCTCGGACCTTGCGGCCCACCGATCTGGGGGTCAAGGGGTCGCAGGTTCAAATCCTGTCAGCCCGACAAGCATCGAACCTTGTCAGACGGGTCGTGCGGTCGTCAACGCTCCCGCCGCTCCCGACCGCAGCGGGGACTGTCACTCCAGAATGTCGTCGAAATCGGCCGGGATCTTCTCCTCGTTGCCGGTCATCTGAAACCTGCCGTGTGTCAGGTCGGACAGGACCGCGAACGCGCAGTTGTCGATCAGGAAGACCGAGACAGACTGGACCGACGTGTGCTTCTTGCCGATGAAGGTGACGTACGTGTCGTCGCCCTCTCTCTCGACGTCGCCCTTGCCGCCGACGATCTTCTGCGACTCGCGCAAGGTGAGGCACTTCTGCTTGTCGATCGCGCGGTGCAGCTTGTTGTTCTCACCTCTCGTCGCGGTGCCGTGTGCCTTGATGCTCTGTGCGCTTGCGGGTGCCGCAGTTGCGGCGAGACCGAAGACGCTGAGCCCGGCGACGATGGCGCCGGAGGTGATAATTCTGATCGTGTTCATGCGTTGCCTTCTCTTGTGTTCCCGACGGACGTCTGGCCGTCTAGTGGACTGACCACTCCAACCCAGCTCACATGATGGTGAGCCGGAGACGCGTCCGTTCTGCCGCTCGGCCAGGTGGCGACTTCCATGTAGCTACGTGCCCGGCAGCCGCCGGCCAGGAAAGTATGCGACATCCGAGCACGGGGGCACGGGGTCGAAACCATGATCCTGAGCGCGTCCTTGGTGAGGTTTGAGCCGTTCCTGCACGTTCCAGCAGAACGCGCGTCCGCTACAGGTACATCGCGTATCGACACCAGGCGCTCGGGTGATCAGGGCATCGGCGCTGCTCAGCGGCGAGCCAGTCGACCGGCAGCGCCGACGTCACGGCTGCTGCCGTTATGCGAGCGGGTAAGCAACGAAGGCGAACCGGCTGCTGTCGGGTGCCCAGCTGTTGACGTTGAGTGTTCCTTGTCCGCCGAACAGGGGATAGCTCTGCAGCGGGGTGGTCCAGTCGTCGGTCGAGACGAGCCGCACACTGACGTCCAGATCGGCGGGATGGCCGAGGGTGCCCGCCGGGAAGCTGATGTAGGTGGCGAGCCGCGCATCAGGGGACAGGTGGGGGAACCAGTCGACCGTCTCGCTGGCCAGTAGTCGCTCGACGGTGCCGCCGCCGTCGGGGATTCGGGCCAGTTGGGCGTGCCCGGGGGTTTCGGTGAATGCCTCGGTGTTCAGGTAGATCCAGTCGCCGTCGGGTGACCACTCGGGACCGTCGAGGTGTCCGTCACCCACGTCGAGGATGGTGACCGAACGGTCGGGTTCGAGCACCGCGAGCTGGCCGGGCTGGGCCATGTCGGTGATCTGGACGTACGCGAGGCGCTGCCCGTCGGGAGACACGCCATGGAGGAAGTGCCACATTCCGTCGTCCGGAGTGACCTGGTGCGAGGCGCCGCCGGCCAAGGATGCCCGGTAGATGTGAGTGTCCATGGCGGACAGGTAGACATGCTCGCCGTCCGGCGACAGTACGTGGTCGTTGTTGAGGTCGGCCAGCTGGCCGAAGTCGATCCGATCCGGCCCGGTCTCTGGGGAGGTCACGCTCAACGTCCACAATCCGCCGTCGCCGTTGAGGACCAGGTTCTTGGCGTCGAGAGTCCAGTTCGGCGCCTCCAACAGAACACGGTCGGTCTCATAGATCAGTTCCGGCACTGTCATCTGCGGGCCGCCGATCCAGATCTGGGATCGTTGACCGGCGGCGAGTTGGCGGGGATAGGTCGGCATGGAACGGCTCCTTCGGGTGCTCGGTAGCCGATGACCGGCAAGCCAGTGCTCGGGCGTGTCGACTGTAAGGCCTAAGGTGTGGACTAAGCAATAGTAAGCGAAAGAAGTGGCGATCTCGATGCACAGGTGTCTCTCGGCCGTCGAACCCATTGGAGCTGCAGATGACTGAGATATCGAACGATCGGGCGAATCCGAGCCAGACACTCAAGGGCCGCTCGTACGCCGACACGCGGAGCGCTGTGCTGGATCTCATCCGCTCGAGCGGGGCGATCAGCCGCGTCGACCTGGCGCGCCGCTCCGCGCTCGCCGAAGCCACTATTTCCAAGATCGTGAAGGAGCTGATCGGCACCGGAGTGGTGGAGCAGTTCGGCTTCGCCGAGTCGACCGGCGGCAAACGTCCGGCGCTGCTCCGACTGAGCGACGTCGGGGTCTACGCACTCGGCGTGACGTTGGACTTCCACCGCAGCTTTGTCGTTTTGTGTGGAGCCGACGGTAGTGAGTTGGCCAGGCGCGAGGCGCCCGGGACCGGTCGCGACGACCCCTCCGTGGCGCTCGACCGTCTTGCGGCAGGGATCGAGGATCTGGTCACCCAGCAGCGGATCGATCGGTCGCGAATCATCGGCTTGGGCGTCGCCACCAGCGGCCGCCGAGGGTCCCCGTTGGGATGGGTCGTCGACGCATCGTTCTTCGACGCCTGGGAGCCCTATCCGATCGAGTCCGAGCTTGCAACCCGCACCGGCTTCCCAGTCCTGCAAGAAAACGACGCCAACTGCGCCGCGCTGCGGGAGTTCTGGACGAGCCAGGAGCCCGCTCGTGACTTCATCACGATGTACATGTCGAACGGCATCGGAGCCGGGATCGTCATCAACGGCGCGATCTACCGCGGATCCTCGGGCAACGCCGGCGAGATCGGCCACACCATGGCCGATCCGGAGGGCCTTCCCTGCTGGTGCGGCGCTGTGGGATGTCTCGAAACCGTCGCAAGCCCCCGAGCCATCGTCAACGCCGCTCTCGCCGACAGCGCCGTCCGCACAGCGTGGTCGATCGTGGATACGACCCCTCCCACCGACGTCTACCGGAATTTCGTCGAGAGCGCGGCGAAGGGGGAGAAGTGGGCGGGGCAGATGCTGGCCCGGGCCGCGCGGCACTTCGCCATCGAAGTCAGCAATCTCGTCAACACCCTCGACCTGAGTCTGGTCGTGCTCGCCGGGGCGGGCTTCGACGGCGTGGCCGACGTCTTCCTGGAGGCAGTTCGGGCACGAATCGAGGAGACCGCGTTCATGCGCGAAGTGCACCCGATCACCGTGCGGCTCGCATCCGTCGGCTCGGAGACGGCGGCCCTGGGTGCAGCGTCGGTTGTCCTGCATCGCCATCTCACGCCTCACCGGTCCACGATCATCATGTGACCCGCCAGTCAGTACCAGAAGACTTTCTGCGCCAACTATTGCTTTATTCGTCGGACTGACCTAGCCGAACGTGAGATCGCCGAACTTCAACAAGCAGTACCCGTGCACTCGATCGCCGAAGGCTAGGTCCGCATTGAATGCGCTGGCCAAAACGCCCGCGAAGGCGTTCAGTGGACACATGGGACGAGTTTCGGGGGGAGGCTTGCGGGTAGTTCGGCGCCCGTGCGCGCGCCGAACGGTTGCGCCGGGCCGCGAATCGGCTTCGGAGGGCACTTTGCAGACGCTGCAGCGCACCGCCGGGAATGCCGCGGTGACCCGCTTGATCGCGCAGCTCCAGCGGCAACCGACCGATGAGCAGGAGCACGAGCGCGACCGCGGGACCGCCGGTCCGGACGACCGACCGAACGCCGCCCGTGGGACGGAGCTCGTCCAGGACGCCGCGACAGTACTGCCGCCGGGAACCGACCGAACCGGCCCCGCCGCGCTGGCGGCGATCCAGGCCGCCGGACTCACCACTGCGGCGCTGCGGCTGCTGGTCACCCAGGGCCACACGGATCGGGTCGCGCTGAGCAACCTCGCCTTCTGGGCGGCTCACCCGGATCAGTTCGGTCAGAAGTTGGAGTCCGACCAGCCCGGCTTCCGGCAGCTGGCCGCGGACTGGGTCCGGCTCCGCGATACTGCTGTCGCCGAGGCGCTCCGGTCGCCCGCCGCCTCGGCACCGGCCCCGACCGGCACGACCGGTCCGACCCAGGCAACGACCGGTCCGACCCAGCCGACGACCGGAACCAACCCCGCCGATACCGCGTTCGTCGCCGACGCGATGCAGTCCACGATCGACCGGTTGCCGACGGCGGAGCGTGAGCGGTTCGCGGGTATCTCGTGGGGCTGGGCCGACTATCCGGGCACCGAGTTCCCGATCGCCGGCATGAGGCCGGAGGACGTGGCGCGCTTCCGTTCGGATGCAGCGCTGACGTACGACGAGGCCGGCAGGAAGTTCGTCGGCAAGCACCAGAGCGACGCGAAGGCCCTGTTCCTCGCGCTGTCCGGCAACCGTCCGGGCGGTGGCGAACGTCGGGTGAACATCGGCGGGCAGGCCGTGATCACCGCGGAGGAGTTCGCGGCCGCGGACGACCAGGATGCGATCGACACCTACGTCACCGGCCAGCTGGGAACGGCCCTGCCGGGCGGGCAGCGGCTCAACACGTACGCGACCGCCGCGTTCCTGACGATGAAGGAAGCCGCCGCGACGGACGGTGTCCCGCTCACGGTCATGTCGGGTTTCCGTAGTCGAGCCTCAGAAGAGGCAGGTGCCAGGCAGAACACGAACCGGTTCGCGTTCGGCGGGTTTTCACCCCACTCGTTGGGACTCGCGGCCGACATCTCGCTGCGGGTCGGGACGAGCGCGCGGGCCGACTTCAGCGAGGCGAGCACAAGGATGGACAAGCTGGTCAACATGCTGTCCTCGCCGGTCTACAAGTGGATCTACCTCAACGGCGCCCAGTACGGCTTCTTCCAGTACCGGGCCGAGCCGTGGCACTGGGAGTACAACCCGCCGGGCTTCAAGACGACGTACTGGGCCGAGCGGCCGCGAAGGTGACGGCCCGCTAGCGTACGGCGACATGGCCACCTTGCTGCACATCGATTCCTCCGCCGACCTGACCGGATCGGCCAGTCGTCGACTGACTGCGCGTTTCGCCGATGGCTGGACGCAGCGCGGCAACGATGTCGTACGCCGTGACCTGTTCCTCGACCAGCCGCCGCACCTGCCGACCAATGCGCTGCACTGGGCGCCGAATCTCCGGGTGGCAGGGGAGACGGTCGACCGCGACGACGAGCGCTACCAGCAGCGGCTGATCGACGAGCTGCTGGCTGCCGACGTCGTTCTCCTGGGGGCCCCGATGTACAACTGGTCGGTTCCGTCGACCCTCAAGGCCTGGATCGACTGGATCCACGTCCCCGGTCTGACCGCGCCGGCCGGCCCGGACGATCCCGCCCCACTCGGCGGGAAGCCGATCGTGATCGCCTCGGGTCGTGGCCTCGCGTACGGGCCGACCTCGGGGAACAGCGATCACGAACTGGCGGCCCTGACGCAGCTGTTCGGGGCGTCGATGCAGATGACTGTCTATCCGGTGCTGGCGGAGCTGACCCTGGCCAGCCGGGTTCCGGACCTCGCCCCGTACGTCGCCGACGGCGCCGCGTCGATGGCCTCGGCCGAGGCGGAGGTCGACCGGCTGGTCGCCCTGTTCGGCGGTGCCTGAGCAGTCGGCCGTAGGTTAGGAGGCGCGCGTCCGGTTCGGGCTCGCGTCATCACTGCGACGAACGGAGCGCTCACTCCATGGCCGTGTTCGACCTGCCGCTCGACGAGCTCGAGGCCTACCGGCCGCACGTGGCTCAGCCGGACGACTTCGTTGGCTTCTGGCAGCGAACGCTTGCCGAGACCCGCGAGCACGACATCGGTCTCACTGCGGAGCTGGTCGACAACAAACTGGCGCTGATCGACACCTACGACATCACGTACGCGGGGTTCGGCGGCGCGCCGGTAAAGGCCTGGTTGCACGTGCCGGCAGGCGCGTCAGGCCCACTGCCGACCGTCGTGCAGTACCGCGGCTACTCCGGCGGCCGCGGGTTCCCGCACAGTCACACCGGTTTCGCCCAGGCCGGTTGGGCGAGCCTGGTGATGGACACCCGTGGCCAGGGTTGGCGCGACGGCGGGCCAACCGCGAGTCAGGACCGCGCGACCGAGCGCGGCGTCTCGCAGTATCCCGGGTTCATGACCGGGGGGATCCAGCACCCCGACGACTACTACTACCGGCGGGTCTACACCGACGCCGTACGCCTGCTCGAGACGCTGCCCGATCTCCCGCCGACCGATCCGAGCCGGGTCATCGTCACCGGTGGCAGCCAGGGCGGCGGGATCACCATCGCGGCCGCGGGACTGGCCGCACTGTCCGACATCGAGCTGCTCGGCGCCGCACCGGACGTCCCGTTCCTGTGTCACTTCCGACGAGCGGTGGAGATCACCGACCGCCATCCTTACCGCGAGATCGCCCTCTACCTCGCGGGCTGGCGAGATCACGCCGAGGCCGCCTATCGCACACTCAGCTATCACGACGGCGTCAACCTCGGCCGGCTCGCCACCTGCCCAGCCCTGTTCTCGGTCGGCCTGATGGACCTGACCTGCCCGCCGTCGACCGTGTACGCGGCCTACAACCGCTGGGGCGAGAACAGCTCCGTCGGGCTGCCGGCGAAGGAGATTGCCGTTTACCCCCACAACGACCACGAGGGTGGCGAGGCGTACCAGTACGATCGCCAGCTCGACTGGTTCGGCGAGCTCTTCGCCGGACGGGAGTGAGGACGCCGTGCTCGTGATCGCCCTCGTGGTGAAAGTGCCTTCGGTGGTGAAAGGGATGGTCGCATCGTGAAGAAGATCGGATTTCTCTCCTTCGGGCACTGGACGCCATCGGATCAGTCGATGGTGCAGACCGCCTCCGACGCACTACTGCAGTCGATCGATCTCGCGGTCGCGGCAGAGGAGGTCGGCGCGGACGGTGCGTACTTCCGAGTCCATCACTTCGCCCGCCAGCTCGCCTCGCCGTTTCCGCTGCTCGCCGCTGTGGGCGCTCGTACGTCGACGATCGAGATCGGCACCGCCGTGATCGACATGCGTTACGAGAACCCGCTGTACATGGCCGAAGACGCCGGCTCCGCCGATCTCATCTCCGGTGGACGACTGCAGCTCGGGATCAGCCGAGGATCGCCCGAGCAGGTGATCGACGGGTACCGCTACTTCGGGCACATCCCGGCCGACGGGACGACCGACGCCGACCTCGCTCGCGAGCACACCAAGGTGTTCCTCGACGTCCTCGACGGCGAGGGCTTCGCCGAACCGAACCCACGACCGATGTTTCCCAATCCGCCAGGACTGCTTCGGATCGAGCCACACTCGCCGGGTCTCCGGAAGAGGATCTGGTGGGGCGCCGGCACCCGCGCGACCGCCGAGTG
Source organism: uncultured Actinomycetota bacterium (assembly GCA_963797165.1). GTDB lineage: Bacteria > Actinomycetota > Actinomycetes > Propionibacteriales > Propionibacteriaceae > Microlunatus. The sequence goes on along the minus strand of CAWCOM010000001.1, from coordinate 585,475 downwards.
GACCGCCGCCCAGGGAATGAACCTGATGAGCTCCACGCTACTCACCGAGGACACCGGCGTGCCGTTCCATCAGCTCCAGGCCGAACAGCTCCAGCGCTACCGCGACGCCTGGACGGCGGCCGGACACCAGTGGGAGCCGCGGCTCTCGGTCAGCCGCAGCATCTTCCCGATCGTCAGCGACCTCGACCGCCGGTTGTTCTGGCGCGAGACCCACAGCACCGATCAGGTGGGGTTCCTCGAGGGCGGCAACGCTCGCTTCGGCAAGACGTACGCCGGTGAGCCCGACAAGCTGATCGCCGAGCTCGCCGAGGACGAGGCGATCGCCGCAGCCGACACCCTGCTGCTGACGGTCCCGAACCAGCTCGGAGTGGACTACAACGCGCATGTGATCGAGAGCGTCGTGAAGTTCGTCGCCCCTGAGCTCGGCTGGCGCTGAGCTCAGGAACGGCGGACCGACGACGGCCCAACCGTGCGGCTCCACCACGATCGTGGCCGAGTCCGACCCCGCGTCGGCCAGGCGGCCGGCACCGGCCATCACCTCGACGGCGCCCGGGACCGGCAGCTCCTGCTCGTCGGTGGACAAGTTCAGCGCGAGCGCAATCCAGTCGCCTTCGTACGCGCTGAGGAACACCGCGTACTCGTTGTCCAGACTCGGTGTCGTGGTGCTCGCGCGATGCAGCCAGGCGTGTCGGCGGCGAAGGCCGACCAGCTCACGGTGCAGGCCGAGCGCGAACGACTCCCGCTCGTTCAGCGTGCCGTTCGGATCGCCGAAAGCGGGCCGGATGGCGTCGTCCCCACCGAACCGTTCCTCCTTCACCGCCTCCCAACCCAGCTCGTCCCCGTAGTAGATGGTCGGCGTGCCGCCAAGACAGCACAGCAGTGCGACGGCGTGCCCGAGATGCTCCGCCGGGACCGCGCTTGCGATCCGGGTCACGTCGTGGTTGCCCAGGAACGTCAGCGGGACGAAAGTGGCCAGGAACTCGGCATGCCGCTTCAGCGACCAGGCGAGCTCGTACAGATTCTTCTCCGCGATCGAGTTCCGGACCGCCTTCCAGAGCTCGTACTGGGTGACCGAGTCCAAGCCGCCCTCGGTGACGAAGGCCGGGTAGTCCCCGTGGATCACCTCCCCGACCAGGTACGCGTCCGGGTGTTGCTCCCGCACCCGCCGGGACACCTCCGCCCAGAACCTGAGCGGGATCGCGTACGCCGCGTCCAGCCGCCAGCCGTCCGCACCGGCCGCCAGCCAGTGGCACATCACGTCGACCACGAAGTCGGCAACCGCCGGCGAGTCGTGGTTCAGCGCGACGAGCTGGCCGTGGCCCTCGAAGTCGTCGTACGTCGGTTCCTGCCCCGGACCCGCCCCGGCCGGCCAGGTCACGCGGAACCAGTCCTCCTCCGGCGCACCCGGTCCGTGCTCGATGACCGCGGCGAATCGGGGGAACCGCCGCCCGACGTGATTGAAGACCCCGTCCAGCAGAACTCGCAGACCCCGGTCGTGAGCGGCGGTGAACAGCTGGACCAGGTCGTCGCGGTCGCCGAGTCGCGGGTCGACCCGGAGGTAGTCGACCGTGTCGTAGCCGTGCGACTCGGACTCGAACACCGGGCCGAGCAGCAGGCCGGAGGATCCCAGCTCGACCGCGCGGTCGAGCCAGCCGACGATCGCCGGAAGCCGATGGTGGACCTGCTGCTCGCCCGCGGGATCTCGAGCGTTGGGATTCTGGTGCTCCGCACCGACGAACCCCAGCGGATAGACCTGCCAGAACAGGGCGTGCTGGACCCATTCCGGCTCGACGTGACGGTCGGTCTCATCAGCCACGGCGGACTCCCTTTCCGGCGGAGATGCCGCGCTGGGCCGCGCCGATCATCAACTTGGCCACGACACCGATGACGACCAGGTTCAACAGCATCTGCACGCTGACGACCATCCGCGTCTGGCTCGTGATCGGCGTGATGTCGCCGAATCCGACCGTCGCGAACACGGTGATCGTGAAGTAGAGCGCGCTGACGTGGTCCAGCCGCTCGGAGAAGCTGTGCGGGTGCTGGTGATCCAGCACCAGATACACGACGGCGAACAGGGTCAGGAAGAAGGGGATGGTCGCGCCGAGTGCTTCCGCGGCCCGCAGCCGCGGCATGTCGGAACGGCTGATCCGGACCACCGACCAGCCGACCGCCAGGAAGAACACCCCCAGGATCACCGACACCAGCCACACGGGATGGTTGCCGCTGATGTCGTCCAGCGGCAGCGCGTTGTACGCGACCCCGAGCAGCACCCAGACCAGTACGCTGCGACCGATCGCGAGCGCGATGACCCGCAGCATCTGGGCGCGGGTCAAGGACTGCTCACGACCCGCCGGCAGCAAAGTCATGGTTCGACGAGTGCCGCCGGCCCTTCGGCGCGACGGATGTCGATGATGTGGCCGGTGATGGGGGAGACCAGAACGTCCAGCGACTGTCGTGCGACCTCTGCGGAGGCCAGTAGCGTGCCAGGTGGTTCGTCGCCGAACGCCTTCGTTCGCATCGGCGTGCCGGTGCGCTCCGGGTTGACGCAGTTGACCCGTACGCCGCTGGTGGCCCACTCGTCGGCCAAGGCCTGGGTCAGGTTGACCACGGCTGCCTTGGCGGAGGAGTAGAGCGAGTAGCCGGAGCGGCCGCGGGTGTAGGAGGAAGAGGTGAACAGCAGCAGCGATCCGCCCGTCCGCGCCAGGTGCGGGTAGAACTCCTGGGCCACGAAGATCGGTCCGAGATAGTTGACGTCGGTGGCGGCGTAGATCGTCTCCTCGGTCGTCTCGATCAGCTCACCGCGCGGCAGCAGTCCGGCGGAGTTCACCACGTAGTCGATCCGGCCGGTCTTCTCCAGCACCTCCGACGCCGCCGCCGCGACGTCGCTCCGTCGCTCGACGTGGGTCCGGGTCGTGGACCGGGAGAAGGTGAACACATCGGCGCCGTGCTTCCTCGCCAGTTCTGCCAGGTCGCCACCGATCCCGTACGACCCGCCGAAGACGACGACCGTCTTCCCGGCGAGACGTTCCCGATAGGCATCGTCGCTCATCAACACTCGCGGATCACCTGAGGTGAGCTGGAACAGCTTGTCGGCGATGTACACGTCGATCGGTTCGGTGACCTTCATGTTGCGTTCGTGCCCCGCGACCACCACGATCGGCACCTCGGGGGAGTAGCGCAGCACGACCGTGCAGTCGTCGGTCGCGGTGAAGTTCGGATCCTCCGCCGCCTTCGCGTACGCGGCCCGGATCGTCGACAACCGGAACGACTGCGGCGTCTGGCCGCGCCGCAGCAGATGCCGAGGAAGGACGTCGGCGATCCGACCGGAGTCGGAGTCGAGCTGGATCACGGTGTCCGCCGACGGGATCGCGGTGTCCACCGCCTCGTGGGTCTGCAGCGCCGCGACGTTGGCCTCGATGATGGTCTGGGACACCAACGGGCGCACCGCGTCGTGCAGCAAGACATTGCACTCCTCCGCGCCCAGCGCGGCGAGGGCGGCGGCGGTGGTGTCGTTGCGGGTGCCGGCACCCTCCAGGATCTGGCTGACCTTGTCGTAGCCGCCACTCTTGACGATCGCCCGGACCTCGTCGAGGTACCCCGGCGCCATCATCACCACGATCTCGTCGACCAGCGGCGACGCCTGCATCGTCGCGATGGTGTGCTCGATGATGGGCTTGCCGGAGATCTTGATCAGCTGCTTGGGAATCTCCAGCCCGACGCGAGTGCCGGTGCCCCCGGCCAGCACGACGGCGACCGTCCGCAGCCTGGTCACCGGCACTGACGGGATCAGCTGCACGAGCGGGTCGACTGGGCCAGTTCGTACCAGCCGGCCATGTACTCCCCGTAGACCCGCCGCATCGGTTCGGAGAAGCTGCCGCTCGCCCGCCGCACGTCGAGGGTGATCACGTGCTCCTCGTTGTAGCGCAGGCCGGCCACCGACATGTTCTGGGTGCCGATCAGCACGCGACCGTTGTTGTTGGTCTGCGGTCCGATCAGGATCATCTTCGTGTGCATCGCCACCTGGGTGCACCGGGTCGGGATCTTGGCCTTGTTCAGCGCCCGGATGACCTTCGGCGAGATCGTCGTCGAGCCGCCCTGATAGGTGAGCAGCATCTTGATGTCGCAGCCGCGCTTCTTCAGCCGCACCAGCGAGCTCACCATCTCCTCGGCCTTGGCATCGGTCAGCTTGAACATCGCGATCCGGATCTTGTTGTCGACTGCGCAGTCGACATCGTCGAACTGCTGGACGTAGAAGTCGCGGGCGGTCTGCGGCTGTGGCGTGAACGAGACGCTGGTGCCGCGACCGGAATCGGTGTAGTGGCGATAGATCGGGTCGACCCAGATACCACGCTGCTTCCTCAGCTGCAGGGCCGCCGGGAAGTTCTTCGATGACGAGCAGGAGCTCTTGGCGCAGGCGATCATCCCGTTGTAGCGGGCGTCGAACATGCTGAACATCTTCTTGTCGTCGTAGATCAGCGTCAGCTCCTGGTGATAATTACGGAGCTGACTGCGGGCGAAGTTGCCCGACATCGAGATGATCGCCGGGTGCGGGCCCTTCGTGCCGTTGGACCAGGTCGTGTTGCTGATCGTGACGAACTTCTCGTGGTTGATCGCGAACGGGAAGACCGAGGCCTTGTTGGTGTTGAAGCACCCCGTGTTGCAGTAGTAGACGCTCGCGATGCCTCGCAACCGCTGGTTGATCTGCGCCTTCGCGGAGCCGGGGTTGATCGAGCCGCCGTCGAGGACGATGCCGATCGTCACCTTGCGGTTCTTCTTCACCCACTCGAGTGCCTTGTAGATCTGCTCGGGGTCGGACTCGGCACGGACGCCGTAGCCGGTGCTGGTCATCGTGCCGATGGCCCGGACGAAGTACATGCCGATCTTGATCGTCGAGTTCGCCGCAGCTCCGCAGATCACCTGGGCCGTCTTCTTGGCGAAGTCCCAGGGCTCGTTGTTCTTCGGGTCCCAGAAGCCACGCTGCTCCATGTCGGAGATGTTGAACCAGGCATCGAAGGGCGCCGGCGTGGCGATGGTCGGGCAGCTGCTGGCCGTAACTGACTGGATGGCGCCGGAGGACGTCTTCGAGAACGAGACAGCCGTCGCAGAGGACGTAGCGAGCGTCGTCGCCAGGAGCATCGCGGCGACGATCGCCACCACTCGCTTGAGTACCGTGCTCCGCACGCCTGTTCGGTTACGCAAACTCTCCACCCGCCCATTGGACCCCGACTCGCCCCACGGCCGACGCGACTCGCCGAAACCAGGGCAACGATGCAGGGGAATATACAATCGAAATTGCTCGGCTGCACATCGGAAGGAAGCGTGTTGATGCGCACAATCGCGGGCCGGGCCAGCGATCCCGGTCCCCATCGGCGTCGATCGCGGCCCTGGCGATGGGTCGTCCTGGCCCTGAGCGCCGTGCTCGCGGGTGGTTTCTCGGCGCTGGCGATGGGGCCTGTTCCGGCCAGTGCCGCGTCGATCGTGGTGAGCGAGCCACGGGCACGCCAGACGCTGGACGAGGCACCCGGATGGGTGACGTTGGCCTTCAGCTCCGACATCGACTCCTCGATCGCCAAGGTGATCGTGCAAGGCCCCGATGGCGAGAACGTCACCACCGGCTCACTCATCGTCGAGGGCACCAACGTCACGAGCCAGTTGCGCGAGGACCTGCCTCAGGGGACCTACACGGTGCACTACCGCGTCAACGCATCCGACGGCGACGTCCAAGGCGGTGCGTTCCAGTTCGCGTACGTGACCGGCGACTTCACCACCCTGCCCGACCGCAAGTGGTCCGGCAGCGAGCACGAGCCGGCCATCCTCGAGGGCACCGATCCCAACGCCACGACCGAGCCACCGACGAACGAGCCGACCAGCACGCCACCCGATGTCGAGGTCGAGCGCAGCGACGGCTCGACCGAGACCGCCGATCCCGGGCCGACCAAGACCACGGCGAAGGCGCCTGAGGCCACCGACAAGCCGACCGGTGCGGCGACCGATGAGTCCACCGATGAACCGAGCCAGGAGACCACGCCCACGGCGGCACCGACGGCGACCGCGGAGTCGGCCAGCCGGTTGCCCCTCATCATCGGCGGCGCTGTGCTGATCATCGCGGTCGGCGCCGGAGCCGTCGCGCTCGGCCTGCGCGGTCGCGGCGGCGGTGGGAGTGGGAGCGGTGGCGAGGGGCCTGGCGCGGATGCCGGCTCGAGCGGCCTGACCGGCTGACCGGCTGAACCGGCTACCCCGACCGGCTAGTCGGCGGAACGCTTTGATTCGCCCCAGCCCTCCGCGTCCAGATCGGTGAACAGGTCCGACCAGCGGGCGACGAAAGCCTGTTCGCTGAACTCGGTGCCGATTTCGGTGGCGGCGGCGCTCATCCGGCGCCGCAGCTCGGTGTCGGTGAGCAGGTCGACGATCCGAGCGGCCATCGCCTTCCGGGCGCGGGGCGGGACGAGGAAACCGTTGACCCCGTCGCGGACGACGTCGCTCGGGCCGTACTTGATGTCGTAGCTGACCACCGGGCAGCCGTTCGCCAGACTCTCCAGCAGCACCAGGCCGAAGCCCTCGAACTTGCTGGTCAGCAGCGAGACCGCAGCGCCGCGCAGCACACCGGCCGCGTCCTTGGTGTAGCCGGCCAGCTTGACCTGGCGGCGCAGCCCGCGCTCGTCGATCCTGCGCTGCAGGGCAACCTCGTCCGGACCGTGGCCGTAGATCTCCAACCGAGCCTGCGGCACCGACGCCACCACGTGCGAGAACGCCTCGATCGCGTCGCCGATCTGCTTCTGCTCGTCCAGTCGGGCCAGCATCACCACCAGCTGCGGATCGCGGTCGGCGAACGGGGTCGGTTCGACGGGTGCGATCGGGTGCGGGATGACCCGGAAGTCCGGCCGTTCGCCGTAGCGCGCCTCGGCGTCGGCCCGCTGGGCGTTGGTGAGGAAGACGGTGGCCCCGATTCCCTGCCGGTCCAGGACGGGCTGATACATCGGCCGTACCTTGTCCACGTCGTCGCCGGGCAGCACCAGGTGCGGGTTGTGCAGGACGTACACGTGCTTGACGTTGGGCCGGTGATAGGTCAGCGTCTCGGCATCGGAACGCCGCGACTCGACCGTGAGGAACGCGTGATCGTCGCCGATCAGCCGGTCAAGGTAGGAATGGATCAGCTCGATGTTGGACAGCAGCACCCGGGTCGGGTGGCCCTGGTCGTCGAACTCCGTGATCCGCTCCACCCGGGTGCTGCGGTCCACCGGGTTCACCACGAGCCACTTGTTCAGGTAAGGCACACCGTTCGCACGGAAGAAGATCTCCTGCCGCGGTTTGTTGAAGTGCAGGTCCATATACGTCGTCCGCCGGATCGTGCCGTTGAGGTTGAACTCGTCGCGCCTGGTCCGGCCGCGGTTCTCGTTGAACCAGTCCCGCACGATCAGCCGACCGGCGTGGTCGAATCGCTTGTACAGCCGGTAGACCCCGTTCTCGAAGTAGCGGTAGACCTCCTGATCCGGATCCCGGATCGCCGCCATCCCCGGCTCGTCGATCTCGTGCTGCACGCCCTCGCTCGGGACCACCGACCCGTCGTCGAAGAAGTCGTGCAGATTGACGATCTCCACGCCGTCCACCAGCAGCCCGCGCGCACGGAGATCGGCAGAGATGTCGTCGATCTCGGAGGAGTAGTTCAAGGTGACGATGATCGAGTCGACTCCGGCGTACTGCTTCAGCAGCCGGCACTTGTTGAGGATCGATGCCGTCCGTCCGCCGAAGCGGCGCGGTACGGCGCCGACGACGAACACGTACCTGGCCTTCGGGAACGGTCGGAGCGGCGGCAGCGGGTCGAAGCGCACCGGCGGTTGAGACACCGCCGGCGGCGCGGGGACCTGCGACTCGGCCGGGCCCAGAGCCCGCCGGAGGCGGCCCGCGGCTGTCCGGAGCTGTCGTCGAACTCGCACAGTGACTGACCTTTCGCCGGTGATCCGGCTGGTCAGCCTAGCCGTGGACGCCGACCGGACAGCTGCGGGACACAGCCGTCGGCGTCGGCCATGTCGATGTCACGAGAGGATAAACTCGCGCTCACTTGGCCAGGTCGAGAGGACACATGCACTGATGCGGGTGATCACGTACGGGACATTCGACTTGTTCCACGAGGGCCACGCCCGGCTGCTCGAACGGGCCAAGTCACTCGGCGACTACCTGATCGTCGCGGTCACCACCGAGAACTTCGACGACGCCCGCGGCAAGCTGAATGTGCGGCAGAGCTTGATGGAGCGGATCCGCAACGTGGAACGCAGCGGGCTCGCCGACGAGGTGATCATCGAGGAGTACGAGGGCCAGAAGGTCCAAGACATCCAGAAGTACGGCGTGGACATCTTCGCCATCGGGTCGGACTGGCTGGGCAAGTTCGACTACCTCAACGACTACTGCAAGGTGGTCTACCTGGACCGGACCAAGGGTGTGTCCAGCACCCAGCTGCGCGACGAGACCGGCGGCATCCTCAAACTGGGCGTGATCGGCTCCGGGCGGATCGCCAACAGGCTGGTGGCCGAGGCCCGCTTCGTCAGCGGGGTGTCCGTCGAAGGCGTCTACTCGACGACGCCGAGCAACGCCCGCCGATTCGCCGACGCCCACGAGCTGCGGGTGGTCGGGCACTCGCTGCCGGCCCTGCTGGACGAGGTCGATGCCGTCTACGTCGCGTCCCCGCACGGCACGCACGCTGCGATCGCCACCGAGGCGATGGAGGCCGGCAAGCACGTGCTCTGCGAGAAGCCGCTGACCCTGACCCGGAAGGAGGCGGAGGAGATGTTCGCCGTTGCGGCCGAGAACCGGGTCGTCCTGCTGGAGGCGATCAAGACCGCGTTCTCGCCGGGGTTCCAGCGGATGGTCGCCGTGGCCCGCAGCGGCTCGATCGGCCAGGTGCGCTCGGTCGACGGCACCTTCACCAAGCTCGGCGAGACGGGTCGTGAGATGCAGGCCCCGGACGGCGGCAGCATCTCCGAGCTCTCCAGCTACCCGCTGCTCGCCGTCGTGAAGCTGCTCGGGACGGCCTTCGTCGACCAGCGCACCGTGTCGCTATGGCCCGAGGACTCCGAGGTCGAGACGTTCTCCCGCATCGATCTCACCTATCCGCACGCGGTCGCCTCGGCCCGGGTCGGACTCGGGGTCAAGGCGGAGGGCGATCTCGTCGTCGGCGGCAGCCAGGGCTACATCTACGTCCCGGCGCCGTGGTGGAAGACCGAGTACTTCGAGGCTCGGTTCGAGGACCAGCGGGACAACAAGAAGTACTACTACAAGTTCGACGGCGACGGCCTGCGCTACGAGATCGCCGAGTTCGCCTCGCTGATCCGCAACGAGACGCCCGAGTCGTTCAAGCTCCGCGCCTCGGAGTCGATCGCCATCGCGGCGATCATCGAGGAGGCGCGGAACAGTGCTGTGATGGTGCGGTGACCCTCAGGTGGCGACAGTGATGCTGGACCGTCCGAGGGCGGCTCTTCGTCGGATGATCCAACAGGTCAGCCGTTCCGACAATCTCCTCGTTCGGCGTGGGTACGCCGGCCTGCGCGACACCGCTCGGCGTACGGTGAACGCCGTCACGTCGCGTCAGCTGGGCTGGGTCGCTAACTTGTGGGCGGTCCGGTGGGTCGAGGACGAGTTGGAGCTCGACGGCTGGGCCTACGAGCGCGGGCACGGCTTTCCCGACGGTGCCCCGGAGATCCGGGTGCGGCTCGAGCGAGGCGGCCGTCGGATCGACGCCGCGATCGAGTCTCTGGTCGAACCCGAGGTGAACGCCCGGGCCTCGCGCTCGGCGGACTTCGACTACTCCAACACTGCCTTCCGCGCCCGGATCGACGCGGCGGTCCTGCGCGGCGCCGGCGAGGGCGGGCCGTGGACCGTCCAGATCCAGGTCAGCGGCAACGGCCGCTCGGCGGGTGGCACCTTCACCAGCCGGTACGCACTGGCCTCCGCAGGGCACCTGTTCGCCCGCACGGTCGGCGGCGTGCAGGTCGTGCCCCGCTGGACACCTCGCGGGCTGGAGATCCACTGCGGCTCGCCCGCGGCCATGGCTACGGACATCCAGATCGACGGCCGCCGTGTGCGGCTGCTGGTCGACTCAGGTGGCAACCGGCTGACCGGGGCGGCCGTGACGTCGGGCGAGCTGGTTCAGGCTCTCGACCTGCGCCCAGGCGACGACGGCACGTGGGTGCTGGAGGGCGAGCTCGACCCGACCCGGCCCGCGGAGCTGACCGAACGCAGCCACGCGGCCGAGCGACGGGTGCAGATCACCACAGCGGACGGAACGCAGCACATTCTGCGGACCGCGCTCGATGCGACGATCGCGCCCGCCGCTGGTGACGCGACGTTGCTGGCCACGTCGGGACGAGAAGGCGAGCTGGTCCTGCTGGACGCCCCTCGCCAGGCGGTCGTCGACTCGGTGACCTACGAGCGCGATCCGCAGCCGGCGCTCCGCTTGACCGGTCGGCTGTTCGGGTCACCGGGCGAGGTCGTCGCTCAGTTCTGGAGCCCGCGGCAGGAGCTGCCGATGGAGCTGGTCGTCCACGACGACCGGAGCTTCGAGGCCCGCCTCCCGCTGCTGGCTTCGGTCTGGGGCCACGAGCCCCTGCCGCCACGACTCGGCGGCTATCGGATCCAGCTGAGGGTGTCGCGCCGCGCCGGCGAGCGGGCACGGCGCGTTCCCGTGCATGCCGATCCCTCCCTCACCGCGGCGCTGCCGCGCGCGTACAACGCTCCCGGATTCCGGCTCCGGGTGCAGAGCGGACCCCGCCAGCGGATTCAGTTCCGGGTCTCCCCGCCGCGCCGACCGGACGAGATGGGTCCGTTCCACCAGCGGCGGCTCAACGCGCAATACCGCAAGACGGCCTGGCGTCCGCGCAACGCCGTGTACTTCGAGAGCTTCTACGGCCGGAACTCGACGTGCAACCCGCGGGCGCTGGACGCCGTCATCGCGAGACAGTATCCGCAGCTGACGCGGCTGTGGGGGGTGGTGGACGGATCGGTGCCCGTGCCGCCCGGCGCGATTCCGGTGATCCAGGGGACCCGCGAGTGGTGGGAAGCCAGGGCGACCTCGCGATATGTGATCGCCAATGACTGGTTGCGTCGCTGGTTCGTCCCGCAGCCGTTCCAGATCGTGCTGCAGACCTGGCACGGGTCGATGTTCAAGCGGATCGGGCTGGACCGGGCCAACCTCGCCAAGGACAAGCAGCGCGCGCTGCTGCGCGAAAAGGTCAAGTGGGACGTCTTGTTGTCCCAGAACCACCACAGCACCGAGATCTTCGCCACCGCGTACGACTGGGACGGTCCGATCCTGGAGGAGGGCTACCCGCGTGACGACCCGCTGAGTGTGGCCGACGGCAGCGAGATCCGGGCGCGGCTCGGGATCGGCGCCGACAAGACCGCGATCCTGTACGCGCCCACCTGGCGGGAGAACCTCACCGCGATGGTGACGTTCCTCGATCTCGAGCAGCTGTGTGGTGATCTGGGGAGCGACTACGTGGTGCTGCTGCGCGGTCACTCCCGGACCGTCGAGTTCGGGGAGAGTGTCGACGTGCCGGGGGTGATCGACGTGACGACGTATCCGGAGATCACCGATCTGTACCTGGCCGCCGACGCGCTGGTCACCGACTACTCCTCGGTGATGTTCGACTACTCCGTCACCCGGCGGCCGATGATCTTCTTCACCCCGGACATGGCCGCCTACCGCGACGCGCTGCGGGGGACGTACTTCGACCTCGCGGAGCTGGCCCCCGGACCGGTGCTGTCGACGCAGGACGAGGTCACCGAGGCCATCCGCGCCCTCGACACCCAGGGTGAGCGTTACCGCGAGCGGTACGAGCAGTGGCACGAGCGGTTCAACCACTACGACGACGGACACTCCGGAGAGCGGGTCGTGGCCAGGTTGATGGCCATCCGGAAGATCGGTTCGTCCCGACGGGACGACCGAGCTGCAGCTGTGATTCGGAGGACTCAGCCCAGGTAGATGGTCGCCCGGATCATGTTGTGATCGGAGGGGATCACCCCGACGAAGTTGCCGGCCGCGTCGAGCTTGGCGACGGTCTCGAACTCGCTGACCCGCAGCCCGGTGGTGAGGATGTAGTCGATGTTGGTGCCGTTCACCCAGGACGGGTGGGCCGGTGCCACCCGCTTGAAGCCGTTGAAGCTGTTCAGATAGGTCCGGTAGCGCTTCTCGACCGTGGACCCCCAGGTGTTGGTGGTCGATTCGTAGATGTTGCCGAGCGGGTCGTCATAGCCGGCCTTGGTCACGATGTCGTAGGGTCCATTGCTCGGCACCGTGAACTTGTGCGAGTTGAAGTCCCCGACCAGGATGGTCGGCAGTTTCGAGGAGTTCTTGGCCTTGAGCGTCGCCACGAGGTCATTCGCCTGCTTGCGCCGCAGGTCGTAGAACAGGTGAGATCCCGCGGTGTCCGCCCCGGGCTCCAGGTGGGCGTCGGCGAAGAAGAACTTCACGCCGGTGCTCCGCTGACGCAGCACGGCCCACGCGACGTAGCGCTCGTTCACCTCGGCCTTGTCGTAGGCGAGCATCTTCGAGCCGCTCTGCAAGACCTCGACCTTGTCGGCGTTGTAGAGGATCTTCGTCCCCTTCGACGCGCCCTTGTCCGCCCAGACGCACTTGGTGGGGGTGGTGTCCTTCACGCAGTTGTTGCGCTTGGTGTTGGTGAGCTTCCAGGGAGCGCCCATCCGGGCCATCAGATCCTCGAACTGCGCGGTGTTGACCAGCTTCCCGTTCGCGTCGCGCAGCCAGGCCTGCCCGGCCTCCTGCAGCCCCACCACGTCGAAGTTCCCGGCCTTGATCGCGGCGACCACGGCGCTCCGGCGTCCGGTCCAGGGCAGCTCGTTCGGCAGTGCGGCGAAGCAGTTCGAGCACTTGATGTTGTAGCTCGCAATCCGGAGCGGCTGAGCACTCGCGGCGAGTTTCGGCGTCGTGACCTTGACCGCGGGGGAGTACTCACTGAGGTTCTTGCCGCTGGCGTCGATCACCCTGACCTTGAACCAGTACGTCGTCGCCGCCCGCATCTGCTCCATCGACAACGTGGTCGGCGTCGTCCGGACGTAGGCGGCGCCACTCATCGAGGCCGAGCGGGCGTACTGGACGCGATAGCGCATGCCGGATGCCCGAGCGGACCAGGACAGCGTCGCGCTGGTCGGACTGGAGCCGGTGATCCGCAGACCGGCGGGGCTCAGATAGCGGTAGCTGCCCGAGCTGCGGGTGGTCACCTTGATCGCCTTCGAGTACGAGCTCAGGTTCTTCCCGCTGGCGGAGATGACCCGGACCTTGAGGTAGTACGTCGTGCTCGCCTTCAGTCCGGTGAGCTCGGCGCGGGTCCCGGAGTAGCGGTGATACGTCGCGTTCGACATCGACGACGATCGCGACATCTGGATCCGGTACTTCGGCGCGCCGGAAACCGCCGACCAGGTCACCGCGATGGCCGAGCGGGACCGGCTGATCGCCTTCAAGCCCGATGGGGACTGAGTGGCCGCGGAGGCAAGTGGCGCCGCGAGCAGTCCGACGAGAAGAACCAGGAGAAGTCCGAGCGCGAGCGATGTCGAGCGGCGAACGGCGGATCGCAGCACGTGCGGCGGCTCCACGTTCAGTCCATCGACGTGCAGCCGAGCCGGCTCGGGCGCCATCGCGTCTCCTTCACGAGACCAGTTGGCCGACCCGGAGTTGCTCAACCGTCTCTCGGGTGGCATCGAGTCCCAAAAATAACAGCGTTGAAGGGTCGACGGAAGCCATTGTGTCAACAACCGACACGCACTTCAGGTGAAATTGTGATCAGGCGGCATGCGCGGCGTGATTCCCGGTTTTCGGGGCAGTCGTTGTTAAGATTCGCGGGACACTCGAAGCGATCAGTCAGGCAATGGGGTAGATGAGCACCAGCAGCAACGGCGCCACAAGGCGCAGATCCGTCCGTGCACTCCTCGTACGGCCGCTGCGGCTCCTCGGGCTGGTCATCGCTGCGCTTGCCGTCCTGCTGTCCCTCGTCGTGCCCTCGGCGGTGGCGATCAGCCCGCCATCCCCGCCCACAGTGGCAAAGGTGGCCGACTCCGCCACGTCGCTGAAGCTCTCCTGGAGCGCGGTCACCGGAGCCAAGGGCTACCGGCTGCAGTACTCGAAGAGTGCGTCCTTCACCTCGCCGACGTACCTGCCCGCCAGCGCGTCGGCGGCGCCGCTGACCGCCACCTCGACCGTGGTCTCGGGTCTCAGCACGGGCACCACGTACTACTTCCGGGTCGCCGTCGTCGATCCCGGCAGCCTGAAGGTGCTGAGCGACTCCTACTCCAAGTCGGTCAGCGCACAGGCGAGCTATCCGTACACCGCGCCCGGTGATCTCACGGCCGCCGCGGTGACGAAGAGCGGCATGCGGCTGAGCTGGAAGGCGATCGCGGGCGCACCCGGCTACACGGTCCGGGTGTACACCTCCAGCGGCGGGGCCAAGTACTACCGGACCACGACCAACTCGATCGCTCTGAGCGGCCTCAAGGCGAAGACGCTGCACTATGTCCGGGCGTACGTCAGCAAGTCGACCACCCGACTGAGCGCCGACTCCCCGGAGAACCAGGTCACGACTTCGACGTACAGCACGGCGACGCCGGCCGGAGTCAAGGTCACCAGTCAGCAGCCGTGGACGATCAAGCTGGCCTGGAACGCAGTGAGCCCGCTGCCCGCCGGCGGTCAGTACATGGTGACGTACGCGCTCGACGCGGCTCAGACGGTTTCGAAGGTCACCCGGGGACCGTTCAGCACGCCCAGCGCCACCCTGACCGGTCTGCCGTCGAACACGACGTTCTATGCGGTGGTCTACGCCGCCGACAAGAGCAAGAAGCAGATCAGTGGGGTCTCCGACTTCGTGGTCGCGAAGACGCTGGTCGCCCGCGGCACGATCAACGGCAAGACGAGCGGCGTGACCGGCAGCGATCTGACGGCATCGGCGTACACCGCGAGCGGTGAGCTGGCGGACCAGGTCACGGTCGGTGCCGACGGCGTCTACTCGCTGGCGGTCCGCGCCGGTGACTACAAGGTGCAGATCACTTACACCGGCACCGGCAACTACGCCTCGGCGTGGGCTCGGGCCGGCAAGGACGGCGGCCGGCTCCGATCAGAAGCGTCCACGGTCAAGGTCGCCTACAACAAGGCGACCACTGCGCCGGCGGTGAAGATCCACGCGGGGGGCGTCGTGTCCGGCGTCATCCGCAACGCTTCCGGCGGCGTCGTCCGCGACGTGGATGTCACGGCCATCACCTTCATGTCCGCCGCGCGCGAGATCGAGGTGGTCGGCCGCAGCGACGGTAACGGCAAGTACGTGGTGCGTGGGCTGCCCGACGGCAAGCACTGGTTGCGCTACATCTACTCCGGCGACGGCTTCGCCAACCGGAGCGTCGAGGTCGTCGTCAGCAAGGGCAAGATCGTCAGTGTCCGCGTCTCGACGAGCACGAAGGCCAGCACGACCACCGTCAAGAATCCGTTCACCGCGGTCAACGTCCGGCTCGACAACGCGAACTTCCGGAAGCGCTACAAGGCATATATCAACGGCACCCGGCGGGTCGGGAGGACACTCACGGCGCACGCCACCCCGTGGCTAGCGGGCTCGTACCCGACGACCAAGGCGAGCATGAGCTACCAGTGGAAGCGGAGCGGCAAGGCGATCAAGGGCGCGACGAAGTCGAAGTACAAGCTCACGAAGTCCGACCGGGGCAAGCGGATCACCCTGACGGTGACGGCGCACCGTTACGGCTACAACACCGGCTCGACGACGTCGAAGTCGACCTCGAAGATCACGTAAGGCCCTCGTCGGTCGCGTGCGGCCTCACTGAGCCAGTCGCATGCTGATATTGCCGTATCCGGTGGCGAAGACCTCGCCACCCGGCACCGCTGCGGCGATGTCGCCGTCACTCTTGAGCCGGACCTGGCGTGCGGTTGCTTCGCAGGACACCTCGACGTAGACATCGCAGAGCTGTTCGCCGACCTGGACCAGAGCGGGATCCAGCAGGGTCGAGCCGACGAGCTCCATGCCTGCCGCGCCGCCCCAGAGCGGCTCTCCACCCGACGGCTCGAGCTGCATCGCGAATCGCTTTGGGGTTCCCCGGCGGCGGCCGGTGAGCAGCAGGTGGGCGGTGGGAACCGGTGCGTCCGGAGCTGTCCACCTCGTCGTGTCCCACTCGGTCCGGAGCCGGACGGACACGTTCAGCTGCTGCCCGACAGGCTCGATCTCGAAGCCACGAACCTCCAGCCCGGTCAGGATGATTCGTCTGGCCGAGTGGGTCAGCGCAGCCTGCTGCACGGCGCACCAGCGGGCGTAGACCTCGGCGTCGGAGAACGCGGTGAGCCGCTCCTGACACTGCCGCCGGAGCTGCCGGAGCTTGCGGCTGGGCAGGCTCAGATAGGAGCGAATCGTCTCGACCAGCGCTTCCAGGTCCCCAGCCGGGACCAGGAAGCCGGTCTCGCCGTGCACGATCAGCTCTTCCGGGCCGTACCGGATGTCGTAGCTGATCGGCACGCAACCCGCCGCCATGCTCTCCAGGAGCACCAATGACTGACCTTCGGTGAGACTGGTCATCAGGCTGAACGAGGCCTCGGCGAAGTGCCGGGCGGCGTGCGCGGTGTAACCGCGGAGGGTGATCGCGGACCGGGTGCCGGTCTCGGCGATCACTCGTTCGAGCTCGGCGCCGCTGCCTGCGTCTCGCCCGTAGATGTCGAGGGTGGGGCGGCGGCCCTTGCCGCGGACGGCAGCGACGGCCCGAATGGCGTGGTCGAGCCGCTTCAGCGGCTTCAGGGTCGCGACCACGATTCCGCGATCGCCACGGCGGGAGGGGTCGAGGAGCCGGGTCTGCAGATCGACCGGTCGCGGTCCCGCATTGGGCACGCTGTGCAGGTTCGCCCCGCCGCCGAAACGCTCGATCACGTCGAGCCGTTGTTGCTGGGTCAAGAACACCACCGCGTCGAAGCGATCCAGATGTGGAATCAGCCGGCGATGGGCGTTGCCCAGCACACCCTTGTAGGGATCGTCCCCCACCTCGTGGGCCAGGTGGGACTCGTGGAACTGGTGGATGACCGTCGCGCAGGGGTTG
This sequence comes from uncultured Actinomycetota bacterium, assembly GCA_963797165.1. Taxonomy (GTDB): domain Bacteria; phylum Actinomycetota; class Actinomycetes; order Propionibacteriales; family Propionibacteriaceae; genus Microlunatus. Next base: position 568,393 of record CAWCOM010000001.1, on the reverse strand, counting down.
GCATAGCGAGACATGAATCGCGCGGTGCTCTTTGACTCGTTCACGATCACTGCCGGTTCGGCGCCGATCAGCTCGTCGAGCCAGAGATAGTAGAAGTCCCAGGCGGATCCGAGCAGCACCGACGGCGTGCCGTCGGGACGGAAGAACTGCTGGTGGCGGCGCTGCTTGCCGTCGACCAGCACGGGCTGCTCGCGGCATAGAAGGCTGCCGTCGGTCCGGAAGCTGTCCGCACGCAGCAGCTCCTCCTGGTCGTCGTAGCTCCGTTCGCCGAACGGTCCACGCTCGAAGCTCACCTCTCGTGCGTCGATCGACGGCGCCGGTTCGACCTGCGGCAGGGTCGCCAGCCGTTCGTGCAGGACGCCGGCCTGCTCCCACGCCCGCAGATCCTCCCACAGATTGCGCAGGGTCACCCCAGGGTCGAGTGCGCCGCGGGCCTTCAGTCGAGCGACCGCTTCGGCGTTGTCCCAGAGCGCTCCGAACGTGAGCAGCTCGACCGGGTGGCCGCTACGGCGGGCCTGCTCGCCGACCCGGCGCAGGGTCGCGGTGGTCTGGCCGCCGTACTGCTCCGGGATCCACCAGGTGGTGACGAACTGGCGGGGGAGGGTGGCCCTCAGCTGGTTCGTGGTCATGGGGGGGTCGCGGTCATAGGGCGGCGAGGACGCGGTCAGCGCTGCCGCCCAGGCCGAGCAGCTCGGTCAGCTCGGCGAACAGAGCGGGATCGGCCGGGGCCGACGGCACCCGGAGGTCGTCGAAGGCGACGCCGAGATCGAGGTCGCGGGCCACCGCGACGACGGTTGGTGCCACGGCCAGATAGTCGATCGCCGCACCCAGCTTGGAGCGGACTGAGGCGCTGACGGTGGTGTCGGCGGCGCTGGCCGCGGCGAGGATGCCGTCGAGATCGCCATAGCTGTTGATCAGGCTGGCCGCGGTCTTCTCACCGATGCCGGCCACGCCCGGTAGCCCGTCGGAGGCGTCTCCACGCAGCGTTGCGAATCCGACATAGCCGGCGGCCGGGATGTCGTACTTGGCCCGCACCCAGGCATCGTCGACCCGTTCGTGGCGGCCGACGCCGCGCGCGACGTACAAGACTCGAATGCCTGCGTCGTCGTCGACCAGCTGGAACAAGTCGCGATCGCCGGTGACGATGTCGACCGGCATCGGCGCGGTGCTGGCCAGCGTCCCGATCACGTCGTCGGCCTCGTACCCGTCCTTGCCGACGATCGCGATCCCGAGCGCACCCAGCACGGCCCGGATGTAGGGGATCTGCACCGCGAGATCGTTCGGAGCCGTCTCTCCCGAGGTCGTCGACGACGACGACATCTCGGTGATCACCGTGTCGCCGGCGCCGGCGACCCGGTGCGCCTTGTAGCTGGGAATCAGCTCGACCCGCCAGGCGGGGCGCCAGTCGTTGTCCCAGCAACAGACCAGGTGGGTCGGGTGGTAGGTGTCGGTGAGCTTCGCGATGTAGTCCAGCAGACCGCGAATTGCGTTGACCGGAGTGCCATCGGGCGCACGAAGTGAATCGGGCATGCCGAAAAAGGCACGAAAGTACAACGACGCGGTATCAAGGAGCAGCAGCCGATCGGGAGACACACACGCATACTGGCACGATGTCTCCCATGGAGAAGCTCGACCGCCGCATCCTCGCGCTGCTCGCGCGAGACGGCCGGATGTCGTACACCGACATCGGCAAGGAGACGGGCCTGTCCACCTCGGCCGCCCAGCAGCGAGTCCGGCGGCTCGAGCAGCGAGGGGTCATCAAGGGCTACCACGCGAGGATGGACGCCGAGCAGCTCGGCTTGCTGGTGACGGCGTTCGTCGCGATCAAGCCCTTCGACCCCAGCCAGCCCGATGACGCGCCGGAGCGCCTACGCCACATCGAAGAGATCATCTCCTGCTACTCCGTCGCCGGCGACGCGAGCTACCTGCTCAAGGTGCAGGTGCCGAGCATGGCGCACCTGGAGTCGCTGCTGGCCAAGATCCGCAGTGACGGCAAGGTCTCGACCCAGACCACGACGGTGCTCTCCATCCCGTACGAGGACCGCGCTCAGATTTAATTGCTCCGCTCGGCAAGCCTCGCTCCGCGCTCCGCTGCGCTTCAGGCCGGCTCGTTCGTCGCGTTCGGTGAAACGGAAAGACGTGTTTCACCAAACGCTCCTGCACTCCCCGGCGCGCAGCGTCGGCGCACGTATGTGCCCTGAGCTTGTCGAAGGGCTGGGTAAGCTCTGCTGGTGTCATCTGCCGTGGTCAGCGCTGACGATGGGGTTGTCGCGCCCGAGCGGGTGCGTTTGCCGGTGCCACGGCTGCTCATCGTCGTGCTGGCCGGGCTCGCGACGGGGCTGAGCTGGCAGCCGTACGGGCTGTGGCCACTGCTGGTGCTGAGCCTGCCCGCCTTCACCCTCGCGGTGTTCGGGCAGCCGTTGCGCCGGTCGTTCGGGCTGGGTTACGCCTACGGGCTGGCGATGCTGACGGTCTCGGTCAACTGGTTGCACGTGCTGGGCTGGTGGGTGGCGGCGCTGCTGATCGTGTTCATGGCGTTGTTCTTCGGGATCCTCGGTCTCGCGCTGAGTCTCGTGTCCCGGCTGAAGCTGTGGCCGCTGGCGGCAGCGTGCTGCTGGGTGATGGTCGAGTTTGCCTACTCGCGGGCGCCCTTCGGAGGGTTCGGCTGGACCCGGATCGCGTACGCGGCCGTGGACACCCCGCTCGCCGGCTACCTGCCGATGATCGGCGTCGTCGGCCTGTCCTTCGCCGTCGCGCTCGTGGGCCAGCTGATCGCCTGGGCGATCGCGCCATCGTCGTCCAGCACGACCGCTCGGCGCCGCAGGAGAATCGTCATCAGTGCGGGGCTGATCGTCGTCCTGCTGCTCGGCGGGACGGCGCTGCGCTCGTACCAGCCGGAGCCCGCGGTCCCCGCCGCCGGCACCGTCAACGTCGGTGTGGTTCAGGGCAACGTGCCGGGTCGGGGGATCGAGGCGCTGGGCCGGGCGCGCTCGGTGACGAACAACCATCTGACCGAGACCGTCGACCTGATGACCAAGGCGCGCCTCGGCCGGCTGCCCATGCCGGATTTCATCCTCTGGCCGGAGAACTCGACCGACATCGACCCGCAGCTGGATCCCGTCACCCGGAGCGTGGTCTGGTCGTCGGCCCGAATCGCCGGGCGCCCGATCCTCGTCGGCGCGGTCACCGAGGGGCCGGGCACCGACGAACGACAGACCACTGCCATGTGGTGGGACCCGGCGTACGGGGTGCTCGCGACCTATCACAAGCGCAACCTCGTGCCGTTCGGTGAGTGGATCCCGTTCCGGAAGCAGCTGCTTCCGCTGGTCCCGATCCTCAAAGAGGTCGGCGCACAGTCGGTGCCCGGCACCACCCCCGGAGTGCTGGACGTCTCGCTGAACGGACATGACCTCCGGGTGGGCGATGTGATCTGCTTCGAGCTGGCGTACGACAAGACGGTCTATCAAGCGGTCGAGGGCAGCCAGGTGCTGATGGTGCAGAGCAACAACGCGACGTACGGCGGCACCGGCCAGGTCGAGCAGCAGTTCGCGATCACCCGGGCGCGCGCGATGGAGGCCCGTCGCGAGATCGCGGTGGCCACCACCAACAGCGTTTCGGGCTACATCGACCGCGACGGCAACATCGTCCGGCGGACGAGTGAGTTCACGGCCGACTCCTTCGTCGAGACGATGCCGCTGCGGTCGGCGATCACGCCCGCCTTGCGGATCGCTCCCTGGCTGGATCGGGGTCTGGCGCTCGCGGGTCTGGTCTTCTGCCTGATCGCCCTGACCCGGGCTCCCGTCCGCCCGAGCCGAGGCGGTGCGCCTCGGACGGACTCTGGAAGACTGGACCCCGGCACGAAGCGGCCCACCGCGCCGGCTGGCGACTCTCCCGCCAGCCTCCCCTCCGGTGAAGAAAGGCGGACGCAGTGAGCAACGCCCCGATCAATGACGCACCGGTCGAACGCGGCCTGGGTGCGATCCTCGTGATCATCCCGACGTACAACGAGGCCGAGAACATCGAGACCATCATCGGGCGACTCCGATCGTCGGTGCCCGAAGCGCACGTGCTGGTCGCCGACGACAACTCACCAGACGGCACCGGGAAGCTGGCGGACGCGCTGGCTGACGCGGACGACCACATCCACGTGATGCACCGGCTCGGCAAAGAGGGTCTCGGCGCGGCGTACCTCGCCGGTTTCGAGTGGGGGCTCGAGCGGGGCTACGACGTCCTGGTCGAGATGGATGCCGACGGCTCCCACCAGCCGGAGCAGCTGCCGAAGCTGCTGGACGCGCTGCAGGGCGCGGACCTGGTGCTCGGATCTCGCTGGGTGCAGGGCGGACGGGTGGTGAACTGGCCCCGTTCGCGCGAGGTGCTGTCGCGTGGCGGAAATCTCTGGACTCGGATCGCGCTCGGCATCCGGCTGAAGGATGCGACCGGTGGTTACCGGGCGTTCCGCCGGGACACCCTGCTCGGTCTCGGGCTGGACGACGTCGCGTCGGCGGGTTACTGCTTCCAGGTCGATCTGGCGTGGCGGGCGCTGAAGTCGGGTTTCCGGGTCGTCGAGGTGCCGATCACGTTCGTCGAGCGGCAGTACGGCGACTCGAAGATGAGCCAACGGATCGTGGTCGAGGCGCTGCTGCTCACCACGGTGTGGGGGATCGCCCACCGGGCGAACCAAGTCGCCTCCCTGGGCCGCCGCGATCGGTCGGCCGAGTCCGGACCACGGGCGGTGGGCAAGCGGTCGTGAGCCAGCCGGTCGCTCCCGCGAGGCGTCGCAGCTGGCTGGCGCCGATCATCGTGGTGCTCCTGATCGCTATTCCCATCGCCGAGGTCTGGCTGCTGGTCCAGGTCGGAGAGGCGATCGGGGTGCTGCCCACGATCGGGATCTTGGTCGTCGAGGCCATTCTCGGCGGTTGGCTGATGCAGCGCGAGGGTCAACGGGCCTGGGCGGCACTGAACACCGCGTTCGCGAGCGGGAAGATGCCGACCGGTGAGCTGGCCGACGCAGCCCTGATCCTGGTCGGCGGACTGCTGCTGATGCTGCCGGGTTTCATCACCGACATCTTCGGCTTCGTCTTCCTGCTGCCCTTCACCCGCCCGTACGCCCGCCGTGTCCTCGGCTTCGTCGTGGCTCGCCGCGTCGCCCGGATGGGCATGAACGTCGACCTGCTCCGCGCCCAGACCGATCCCGGCTCCATCATCCCCGGCGAAGTCGTCGACCCCGGCCCGACCGAAGACTCCTCCGGCCCCATCATCATCCGCGGCGAGATCGAGTCCGACCCGAAGAAGGACTGACCCACCCGACCACCCCCCGAACCCGACCCCCGCCGATCGCTGAGCGTCGGAAGTGCGTCGGTGTCTTGTGGGACGGCGAAGTGCCGGCCCTCGAGCGATCGAGTATCGCGAAGCGGTGTCATGTCTGGGTCGGCCTGAGCCGTTCCACAAGACACCGACTCCAGCAACTCTGCGCGAAGCGATCGCTAAAACAGCACAGGGCCGCTCTCGGATCACCGACCAGTGCGATCCGAGAGCGGCCCCGCGAGATAGGGGGCTGCTCAGGCAGCCATCTCCGGCAGCTTTCTCAGGCGGTCTTCTTCGACGTCGAGTGGTAGTTCGGGCCTAGCGCGCCGGAGCGCAGCAGGTCGAGCCGCTCGGCCAGCAGATCCTCTAGCTCGGCAATCGAGCGACGCTCCCGCAACATGTCCCAGTGGGTCCGCGGCGGCTTCTCGTCCTTCGCCACAGGGCGCTCGTGATTGGCCCGCAGCGACTCCGCGCCGCAACGGGGGCACTCCCAGACCGACGGGATCTCGGCCTCGGCCGAGAACGTCAGAGTGAAGTTGTGGCCGCGCGGGCAGTCGTACGTGATGTCCTGGCGCGCTGCGAACTCGACGCCGGACTCGTCCTCGAAGCTCTTGGCCCCGAGGCCAGTGCCCTTCAGTGAACGATCCGCCACGATGCCCTCCAATGATGTCGACGGTGCAACTAGTTCGATAGTTCAACTCCGCGAACTCTTCGATTGTTCCGCATGGACCGGGCCAACCGCACCCGGGGCGGCTTGGCCCATTCTGGGGTGGGCCGGATTGCGCAGCCGGTGACGCACTCACAGGCTCAGATCGGCAGGCTTCGGCTGCCGGTGCGGCGGCGGAGTGACGAACCAGAGCACGACCGCACCAGCGAGCAACACCAGTGCGATCCCGACAATTCCCACCCGATCGGAGAACAGCCCCGAGAAGAGCGCGAACAATGCCGGCGCCAAAAAGGACGCGGCCCGGCCTGTGGTCGCGTACAGGCCGAACATCTGACCCTCGCGACCCACCGGCGCGAGCCGCGCGAGGAACGATCGTGAGCTGGACTGGGCGGGACCCACCCACAGACACAGGATCAGTCCGAAGATCCAGAACATCGTCACACCGTGGGCGAACAACAGGATGGTTGCCGTGACGATCAGCCCGCCGAGGGAGATCAGGATCACCGTCTTGGGCCCGATCCAGTCCTCGATCCGGCCGAGCACGAGCGCCCCGACCGCGGCGACCACGTTGGCGGCGATCCCGAAGATGAGCACGGTGTCCGACGCCATCCCGTACACGGTGACGGCCAGGATCGCGCCGTAGGTGAACACCGCGGCGAGCCCGTCTCGATACAGGGCCGAGGCCACCAAGAACCCGAGCGAGTTGGGTTCGTGCCGGTAGAGAGCCTTGATGTCGCCGACAAGGAGGCCGTAGGAGGCGAAGAACCCCACTCGCCGCTGCGCCGGGCCCGGTGGCTTCTCGGGAACCGCGATCAGCACAGGCACGGCGAAGATCGCGAACCACGCGGCAGCGAACACCGCCACCGTCCGAAACGCGAGGCCGTCGGCGTGGGTGACGCCGAACCAGCCGACATCAGGAGCGATGAAACCGACGTAGCAGACAAGCAGCAGGATGATCCCGCCGAAGTACCCCATCGACCAGCCGAACCCGGAGACACGGCCGATGGTCGCCGGTGTGGACACCTGCGGCAGCATCGCGTTGTAGGAGACGGCGGCGAACTCGGCGAAGATCGAGCCGAGGCCCATCAGGACCAGCGCCGCCCACAGATAGGACGGGTCGTTCTTGATGGTGAACAGGCCGAGCATGGTCGCGACCACCAGGCCGGTCCAGATGGCGAGGCTCCGTCGACGGTGTCCACCGGCATCCGCCCGCTGTCCCATCACCGGTGCGATCAGCGCGATGGCGAGTCCGGCAGTCGCACCGGACACGCCGAACCACGTCTGCCCGCTCAGGCCACCCGGCCGGGCGTGGCCGACCACGCCCTGGACGACGTACGGCCCGAAGACGAACGTGGTGATCACGGCGTTGTGAGCTGCCGACCCCCAGTCCCACAGTCCCCAGGCGAGCACCTGACGGCGTTTGATCCGTTCGGGACCGGCATCGGGTGCCGGAACGGCCGCCGGCTCCGACTCGATCGTCACGATCCGCCGGTCCACAGGCCGCGTTGCTCCAGCACGTCCTTCAACGTATCGATCCGGTCGGTGAAAATGCCGTCGACACCGAGATCGATCAGCCGATTCATGGTTTCGGCGTCGTCGACGGTCCAGACGTGGACCTGCTTCCCGGCTCGATGAGCCACCTGCAGCAGGCCCGGGGTGAGAACGCGGAGCCGTCGCCCGCCGATCAGCTGGTACTCGGGGAGCTGCAGGGCGAGCCCGGGACTGTTGAGAACCCGGGTCAGCCACGGCGCGAAGCGGTTCAAGCTGACGCCGATCGTGCTCGCCGCCGACGGGACCCGTGGACCGACCAGCCGCCGGAGCCGATGGAGCCGGCGAACGCCGAACGAGCTGACGCAGACCCGGTCGTACGCATCATGTTCGGCGATCTCCCGGGCCAGCAGCTCGACCGTACGATCGGACTTGGCGTCGATGTTGAACCTCACGTCGGGAAAGGTCTCGAGCAGCTCGGCCAGCGTCGGAATGCGATCGACGCCGCCGATCCGGACATCCGCGATCTCGGCCGAGCTGAGGTCCTCGATCCGCCCGACATGACCGCTCACCCGGTCCAGAACCGCGTCATGGAAGGCCAGCAGCACCCCGTCCCGGGTGGGATGGACATCGGTCTCGAGGTAGCTGTATCCAAGACCGACGGCTTGGCCGAAAGCGTGCAGTGTGTTCTCGCGATGCAGATTCGGTTCAAACGCCGCGCCGCCGCGATGGGCAAATGCCAGGAACGGAGCGGCGAAGAACGGGAAGTCCTGGGCGCGGCGCACTGTCTTCGGCGTTCGGCGGTCGGAGTCAGTTGACGCCGGGCAGCCGGCTGGCGAGATCGTGGAAGATCTGCGGCATCCAGGACGGGAAGCCGACGAGGACCAGGTAGAGGTATCCGAGCAGCGCACAGCAAGCGAAGAAACAGATCCAGAACAGCACCTTGCGTCCGGCCGGCCAGGTCCGGTACCGGTGCAGTTGCGCCTTGAACCACTGCATGAGCTTGTGCGCCCACTCGAACTCACTCGCCCAGATCGCCAGGCCGAGCAGGACCAGCGGGATGCCGCCTGGACCGGGCAGCGGTCCGGTGACGAAGCCGAGCGCGACGAACAAGAATCCGGCGAAACCGACCGCCCAGCGGTAGAAGAAGAGCTTGCGAGGGTCCTGCCGGATCTTTCGCCGCCAGCGCCAGCGGTCCTCTTCCGGCTCGATCAGGATGTGGTGCGGGTGGTGCGGGTGCTCGTGGGTCACCAGCTCCAGGTTCGGCCGGGTCGGCTGGGTCGGCTGGGTCGAGCGATGCAGCGCGCGCGCATCGTCGTCCTCGGCGCCGGCAGACATGCCAACACTCTATGGGCGCTCGCCAAGGACTGCCACACTGAGCGGCGTGACCGCCATCTTGTCGATCCAGTCCGCGGTGGCGTACGGCCACGCCGGCAACAGCGCGGCAACGTTTCCGCTGATGCGGATGGGGGTGGAGGTGTGGCCGGTGCTCACGGTGAACTTCTCCAACCACACCGGGTACGAGTCCTGGCGCGGCCCGATGATTCCGGCGGCCGACGTCGCCGCCGTCGTGCAGGGGATCGACGAACGGGGCGCGCTGTCCCGCTGCGACGCGGTCCTGTCGGGCTATCAGGGCAGTGCGGAGATCGGCCAGGTGGTGCTCGACGCCGTTGCCTTGGTCCGGTCCCGCCGAGCGGGCGCGCTGTACTGCTGCGACCCGGTGATGGGTGATGTCGGCCGTGGCTTCTTCGTCCGGCCGGAGATCCCGCCGATGATGCGCGATCTGGTGGTGCCGGCCGCGGACATCGTCACCCCCAACCAGTTCGAGCTGGAGTTCCTCACCGAGACGTCGGTGACCACCCTCGACGAGGTCCTGCTGGCCGCCAGGGCGCTCCGGGCTCGCGGGCCGCGTACGGTCCTGGTGACCAGCGTCGTGCCTGCCGCCGACCCGGGCCACGTGTCGATGATCGCGGTCGCCGAGGAGGGTTGCTGGTCGGTCACCACACCGGCTATTCCGCAGACGTTCACCGGCGCCGGCGACGTCACCGCTGCGACGTTCCTGGCGAATGTGCTCCGCGGCGCCGATACCCCGCAGGCGCTGGGGGAGACCGCTGCGGTGATGTACGGCCTACTCTCGGCCACCCACGCCTCCGGCCGCTCGGAGCTTGCCCTGGTCGAGGCGCAGGACGAGCTCGTCGCCCCGACCCGCCGCTTCGACGTCACCCGCCTCGCCTGACCGGTCGGCGACCGGTGCGGTCAGCGCGTCCCACCACTCCGCGTACGGGCAGCCCACTTCCCGTATCGGCGCCAACCCGCGACGTGGCCCGTACGTGCGCTAGGTGCGACGATGCAAGTCACACACCTCTCGGTGCCGGACCCGCCAGCCGAGCTACGCGTACGCCGCCGCGACTCAGCGCACCGGCGGCCCACCTCCCGCATCGGCGCCGAACCGCCATGGTGACCCGTCGGTGCGCAAAGCCGAGTTCGTACGCCGCGAGGCAGTGCGGAAGCCGATCAGCACTCCACGCCGCAGATCGAGAGCCGAGCGGAGCAATCAGATCAGTCTCGGAAGACTTCGATGTTGGCGCCGAGTGCGTTGAGCCGGTTGGCCAGATCTTCGTAGCCGCGGTTGATGACGTACACGTCGCGCAGTTCCGATGTGCCCCTCGCAGCCAGCATTCCGAGCAGGATGCAGACAGCCGGTCGCAGCGCCGGCGGGCAGATCACCTGGTGGCCGCGCCAGCGGGTCGGACCCTCGACGATCACGCGGTGCGGATCGAGCAGCTGGACCCGCGCGCCGAGCCGGTTGAGCTCGGTCAGGTAGATCGCGCGGTTCTCGTACACCCAGTCGTGGATGATCGTCTTGCCGTCGGCGGTCGCCGCGATGACCGCGAAGAACGGCAGGTTGTCGATGTTGAGGCCGGGAAACGGCATCGGGTGGATCTTGTCGATCGGCGAGGTCAGCGTCGACGGTCGGACGGTGACGTCGACCAGCCTGGTGTGGCCGTTGGCGGCGACGTACTCCTCGCTGAGGTCGAAGTCGAGACCCATTTCTTCCAGGATCGCCAGCTCGATCTCGAGGAACTCGATCGGTGCGCGCTGGATCGTCAGCTCGGACTGGGTGACGATGGCCGCGGTGAGCAGGCTCATCGCCTCGATCGGGTCCTCCGACGGGGCGAACTCGACATTGGTGTTGATCTGCTCGACGCCGCGGACCTTGAGCGTGGTGGTGCCGATGCCGTCGATCTCCACGCCGAGGTGGGAGAGGAACACGCACAGGTCCTGGACCATGTAGTTCGGGCTGGCGTTCCTGATCACGGTCAGCCCGGGGGACAGGGCTGCGGCGAGCAGGGCGTTCTCGGTGACGGTGTCGCCGCGCTCGGTGAGCGTGATCGGCCGGGTCGGCTCGACCGACTCGTCGACCGAGCACTCGTAGTAGCCGTCGGTCGCAACGACGTCGAGCCCGAAGCGGCGCAGCACCTGCAGGTGTGGCTCGATCGTCCTGGCCCCGAGGTCGCAGCCACCGGCGTACGGCAGCCGGAAGTGCGGGTAGGAGTGCAGCAGAGGGCCGAGGAACATGATCACGCTGCGGGTGCGGCGGGCGGCGTCGACGTCCATCGCGTCGAGATCGAGGACCGCCGGCCGGATCAGCTCGAGGTCGTTGCCGTCGGGCGACCAGGAGGCCCGGACGCCGATGCTGGTCAGCACCTCGAGGATCCGGTTGACCTCTTCGATCTTGGCGATCCCGCGGATCACGGTACGGCCGCGGTTGAGCAGGCTGGCACACAGCAGGGCGACCGCGGCGTTCTTGGAGCTGCGGACCTCGATCGTGCCGTTGAGCTTCGCCCCACCCCGCACCCGAAGGTGAGTCGGGCCGCTCGGGCCGAACGAGATGATCGGTGCGTCGAGGGCCGCGGCGATCCGGTTGACCATGTCGAGACTGAGATTCTGGTTGCCGGCCTCGATCCGGTGCACCGCACTCTGGCTGGTGCCGAGCACCGTGGCGAGCTGGGTCTGCGTCAGTCCGCGATGCTTGCGCGCGTCGCGGATCAGACCACCGATTCGGCCGAGAGATGTTTCAGTCACCGGACGACCGTAACTCATATGTGAGTTTTTTCCGGCATTGATCGCGTGTCGGACGCATCACATGAGCCAGATCAGGCCAGTTCGTCCACAGCTTTACCCGCACGGGCCCGAAGAGGTGTTACGAACTGCTCTCCGCCGCGGCCCGCAGCTTCAGCAGCCGAGCGACCTCGCGCCACAGCTCACCGAACGCGTCTGCCGCCGGGCTGCTCGGCGCGAAGGCCACCAGCGGCATCCTGCGGACCGACATCTGCTCGACGGCGCTGGCCGACGGGATGGCGATCGAGCTGACGTCCTTCCGCTCCGCCGGGAGCTCGGCCAGGATCTCCTGATGCAGCTTGCGGCGACGGTCCAGCATCGAGAAGTAGCCGCGCAGCACCGGCTTGCGACCCTTCAGCTCCTTGACGAAGGCCGCGAGCTGATCGAAGGTCCGCACCGACAGCACGGTCGGGATCAGCGGCACGAGCACGAGGTCGGAGGCTTGGAGCACGTTCTCCGACACCAGGGACAGGCTCGGGGGAGTGTCGAGGACGACCAGGTCGTACTCGTCCTTCAACGGGCTGAGGAGCCGGCGCAGCGTCTTGTTGGGCTTCGGCCGCTCGTTGAGGTCGATGTCCATCATCCGGTACGTGAAATCCGCCGGCAGCAGGTCGAGCCGGTCGTAGTCGGTGGCCTTGACGGCGTCGATGATCGGCCGCCGGCCACGGACCAGCTTCGCGCTGCCGCCCTTCACCCGCGGCTTCACCCGGAACAGGTACGTCGCCGCCCCCTGCGGATCGAGATCCCACAACAGGGTGCGGTGCCCGTTGGTCGCCGCCAGGTACGCGAGGTTCACCGCCGCCGTCGTCTTGCCGACGCCACCCTTGAGGTTGTAGCTGGCCACGACCTTCACGACGCGCCCGCCGCCGCGCCGGTTGACCCCGCCGCGGAACCGACGAGCAGCGCGACGTGCTTGGCGGCGCGTGGACCCAGATAGCTCTCGTGATGGGCGTCGAGCTCGGCCCGCGCCCGCTTCTGCCGCGCATCGAACTCCGCTGACAGCTGTCCCATCGCGAGCAGCGTGTCGACCTCGGTGTTGCCGTCTCGGACCATCGCTGCGGCGAACTCCCGCAGACCGGCTGCCTGGACCTCACCATCCTGGAAGTCGCCGAGCACCTGCTGGAGCTCCTTGAAATCACCGATCACCTGCTTGTACGACGCCGGGTCGCAGATCGGCCGGAAGACCTCCATCAGATAGCGCAGCTCCTTGCACTTCTTGCGCAGTGCGTGGACCTGGGCCGACGGGGACTGCGTCTTGATCGCCCGAGCCCGCCGCGCGACCTGGTGGAATGTGTGCTGGATCCGGGTCCGAGCGAGGTCTGCGGCGGTGTCGGGGGAGTTGGTCCGCGCGGCCATCACCGTGGCGAGCTCCGCCCGCCAGCGCTTCGCGAGGCTGGCATAACGTGACGTCGTCAGCGCCGCAGCGAGCGCGCGCTGGGCGCGTTCGCGACGGCTCCGGACGTACGCCTCGAAGGGGTCGAGGTCAACCGGTCGGCTGACCGCTGCCCGCATCCCCGCCATGTCGATCAGGTACACGTCGAGGTCGCGGGTCGGCGTGGTGACGTCGCCCAGCCAGCGGAACTCCGCGATCGCCCAGGAGACATCGATCGGCAACACGTCGCCGAGCAGCTTCAGGACCGAGCGCGTCCGCCGGACGGCGACCCGGAAGTCGTGCAGGTACTCGGTGTCGATGTCGGCAACCACCCCATCGACGCTGCCCTCCATCTCGGCGAGATAGCCGAGCAAGGCATCCGCGACGGCGAGATCGCCAGGCTGGTCGGCATGCATGCCGAACCGTCGGCTCGTCGGTCGACCCGCGTCGGAGGCCGCCACCACCGCGTCACGCCAGGGCTCGCCGGCCGCCACCGTGAGCCCGGCTGCGGCCAACCGGCGACTGATGTCCTTGGCCTCGGCCGCATATCCCCGCATCCGGTGGACCTCGACCTGCACGCCGAGCGGCTTCGTCAGCGGTTCGACCAGCTCGCCCTCGGTCCAGCCGATCCGCACGATCGTCTTCTTGTCGGCGTTGAGCACAGCGAACGTCGTCGAGCGGGCCTCGACGGTCGCGAACGGGATCAGGGCGCGGATCGAGACGGCGCCGGTGACCAGGTCGGTGACCGGTCCCGGCGGTAGCTCGGTCGCCAGCGCCGGCCATTCGCTCGGGCTGCTGTCCTGACCGACCGGCGCCTCGTCCCCACGACGGGCCGACAGCCGGCCGTCGCTGGTCTGGGTGAGCGACAGACCGGCGTCTCGCAGCCGCCGATCGACGGTGTCCAGATGCGTACGTCGCTGAGTGGTTCGATCGAGCAGGCGGACCGCGAACGTCGCACCGAGGGCCGCCCGCAGCGCCCTTTCCGGATCACGGATCACCGGCGCGGTCACCAGCCGCGCCGACCGCGAGACCAGCGCGCTCGGGTGGCTGTCGGAACCGCTTGCCATGAGCCGGAAGCTACACCCCGGATGGGAATTCCCCGGCCGAACTGCGCCGGTGTCGCGGGGAGATTCTGAGCCGACCCACCGCGAGTTCCCGCCTGGTGATCCGATGGTCGCCTCGGAGACGGCCCCCCTAGAGTGTGCATCATGAGTGACCACTATGACGTCGTCGTGCTCGGTGCCGGCCCCGGTGGCTACGTGGCCGCCATCCGTGCCGCTCAGCTCGGCCTGTCCACCGCGATCATCGAGAAGAAGTACTGGGGTGGGGTGTGCCTGAACGTCGGCTGCATCCCGACCAAGGCGCTGCTGCGGAACGCGGAGCTGGCGCACATCTTCAACGCCGAGGCGAGCACGTTCGGCATCTCCGGCGACGTCACGTTCGACTTCGGTGCGGCGTTCAAGCGCAGCCGGGCCGTCTCGGAGCGGATGACCAAGGGCGTCCACTTCTTGATGAAGAAGAACAAGATCACCGAGATCGACGGCTGGGGGACCTTCACCGACGCGAAGACCATCGAGGTGAGCGGCGGCAAGGACAGCGGAACGGTCACCTTCGACAACTGCATCGTCGCGGCCGGTGCGACCACCAAACTGCTGCCCGGCACCTCCCTCAGCGAGCGGGTGGTGACGTATGAGGAGCAGATCATGACCGACGGTCTGCCCGAGTCGATCATCATCGCCGGCGCCGGCGCCATCGGCGTCGAGTTCGCGTACGTGATGACCAACTACGGCGTCAAGGTCACCATCGTGGAGTTCCTGGACCGGATGGTGCCGCTGGAGGACGCCGAGATCTCGGCCGAGCTGGCCAAGGCGTACCGCAAGCTCGGCGTGACGGTGCTGACCGGCACCAAGGTCGAGACGATCGACGACTCCGGTGACAAGGTGAAGGTGACCGTCTCACCCGCCAAGGGCGGCGAATCGAAGGTCCTCGAAGCCGACAAGGTGCTGCAGGCGATCGGCTTCGCACCGCGCACCGAGGGCTACGGCTTGGACAAGACCGGCGTCAAGCTGACCGAGCGCGGCGCGATCGACATCGACGACTACATGAAGACCAACGTGGACGGCATCTATGCGATCGGCGACTGCACCGCCAAGCTGATGCTGGCCCACCTCGCCGAGGCGCAGGGGATCGTGGCGGCCGAGGCGATCGCCGGTGCCGAGACCATGCCGATCAACTACGACATGGTGCCGCGGGCGACGTACTGCCAGCCCCAGATCGGATCCTTCGGCTACTCCGAGGCGCAGGCGAAAGACAAGGGGTACGAGGTCAAGACGGCCAAGTTCCCGTTCACCGCCAACGGCAAGGCGCACGGCCTGGGTGACGCCACCGGCTTCGTGAAGCTTGTGGCAGACGCTGCGACGGACGAGCTGCTCGGGGCCAGCCTGATCGGACCGGACGTCACCGAGCTGCTGCCGGAGCTGACCCTGGCTCAGCTGTGGGAGATCCGCGCCGAGGAGGTCGCCCGCAACATCCACGCCCACCCGACCCTCTCGGAGGCGATGAAGGAAGCCGCGCACGGCATCGCCGGCCACATGATCAACCTTTAGTCGGGGCTTGCCGGTTCAGCTCAGTCCCCAGATCGTGCGATGCCGGCCGCAATTCGGAGTTCGCCCCATGAGGGTGGATTCGCCCCTGCTGCAGACGGGGCGAATCCATGTACGTGGGGCGAATGTGGGGATCGGCGGGGCCGCCCGCTACGCGGTCTCGCGGAGGACGAGGGTGGTGGGCAGGATGCGGGTGCGGCTCTCCGGGGTGCGGTCGGCCAGCAGGTCGAGCAGCATGTCCGCCATCGCCCAGCCCATCTGGTCGGCCGCCTGGCGGATGGTGGTGAGCCCCGGCGGTTCGTTCGTCGCGGCGAAGCTGTCGTCGAAGCCGACGACAGCGACGTCGGTGGGCACCTGCCGGCCGGCCGCACCGAGAGTGATCAGCGCGCCACGCGCCATCAGATCGTTCGCCACGAACACGGCGTCGAGATCGGGGCGGCGGGCCAGCAGCTCGCGCATCGCAGCAGCCCCGCCGTAGCTGGTGAAGTCGCCGTGGGCCACTGCACTGTCGTCCAGGCCCGCGTCGGCCATCACCTGACGCCAGCCCATCAACCGGTGCGCCGCGGCATGCATGTCCATCGCTCCGGTCACCGTGCCGATTCGTCGGCGTCCCAGCCGGATCAGATGCCGGGTCGCCTGCTGGGCGCCACCGACGTTGTCCACGTCGACGTAGTAGCGCTCGCGAAGTCCGAGCATGGTCGTCGGATCGCCGCCGAAGACGGTCGGCACGATGTCGCTGAGCACGATCAGGTCGCGATCACCGGCGTGGTGTGACACGACCAGCGCTCCGTCCACGGTGCCGCCACCGAGATAGCGGCGGGTCTTGTGTCGGGGATCCGAGCTGGACACCAGCAGATTCAGCACGTAGTCGGTCGGCTCCAGGCGTTCGGTGATGCCTTTGACCACCGACGCGAAGTACGGATCGGAGTAGAACCGGCCGATGTCCTCCGGGATGAGTAGGGCGATGGCCATCGCCTGCCGGCTGGCCAGCGTCCGGGCTGCCCGATTCGGCACGTAGTTGAGCTGGACGATCGCCTTGTTGACGGCATCGACCACCTGCGGGCTGACCTTCGGCGAGCCATTGACGACCCGGGACACGGTGGCCCGGCTCACCCCGGCGGCGGCCGCCACCATCTCGAGCGTCGGCGGCGCGGACAGAGTCATGGCGACGATCGTAGCGGGTGTGAGAGCGCTCTCACCGGATCAATCGTACGAAATGCGGAGATCGAGGCCGATTCGTCAGCCGTGGACGTACCCCTCAAGCTGGTCGCGCTCGAACTCGACCTCGCTGACATGGGACTTGACGATGTCGCCGATGCTGACGATGCCGCCCAGCTGCTGCTGGTCGTCCACCACGGGCAGGTGTCGGATCCGTTCGTTGGTCATGGTCTCCATCAGCGAGCGCACCGAGTCCTCAGGCGTACAGGTGTGGACGACCGAGGTCATGATCGTCGAGACGGGTGAGGAGAGGAACCCAGGACCGTCGGCGAGCTGGCGCACCACGTCGCGCTCGGTGACGATCCCCTCCACCGTGTGTCCATCGCCGGATACGACCACCGCACCGAGATTGCGATCACGCAGGATGGCGACCAGCTCGGTCACAGAGGCGGTGGGATCGATCACCACGACGTCGAAGCCCTTGGTCATCAAGATGTCGCGGATGTGCATCGTCGGACCTCCTTGTGCCGAACCCTAGCGGCTCGACCCCTACGCGGTGAAGGTCTCCGACCACTCACGAATGGTTGCTGTTGGGTCTCGCTCCTCCGCCCGGCCGGGCGGCTGTGGGCTGCGGCAGAATCGCCGCATGACGACGCCCATTCGACTCACCGGCGATGCCGACGCCGACGCCCTGCTCACCGCCGATGACAACGCACTGCTGATCGGCATGCTGCTGGACCAGCAGGTGCCGATGGAGAAGGCGTTCAGCGGGCCGTACGTGATCGCTTCTCGGATGGGCGGCCGGCTCGATCCGCGGGCGATCGCCGAGCTGAGCGAGGAGGACTTCGTTGCGCTGTGCTCGGAGCGGCCGGCGATCCATCGGTTCCCGGGTTCGATGGCGAAGCGGGTCCGCCAGCTCTGCCAGGTGCTGACGGAGGACTACGACGGCGAGGCTGCGGACGTCTGGGCCGGTGTGACGTCCGGCGCCGAGCTCAAGAAGCGGCTCCAGAAGCTGCCGGGGTTCGGTGCCGAGAAGGCAGCCATCTTCGCGGCCCTCCTGGGCAAGCAGCGAGGCGTGACACCCGACGGCTGGCAGGAAGCGGCCGGTCAGTTCGGTGAGCCGGGGGTCTTCCGATCGGTGGCCGACATCGTCGACGCGGACAGCCTCGCGAAGGTCCGCGAGACGAAGAAGTCGGTCAAGGCGGCCAGGAAGGCATCGGTGGATGCGCCCTGAACCCCGTCGAAAAAGGGCCCCTTGATGGCGCGGTCCGCGTCAGGCGCTCAGGTCGATCCCGCTGCCGGATCGGCCCAGCACGGCGCCTGACGACTGAGCGGAGCGCCAGGCATCCGCCAGCCGGGCCACGGCCTCGTCGAGGACATCGGCCGGGTGCGTGTACGGCAGCCGGAGGTAGCGCTCACCGCCGCCGTCGACGAAGAACCGGTGACCGGGGGTCAGCACCAGACCGTTGCGATCCGCCAGCTCGGCCACCCGACTCGACATGCGGGGCGGGCAGCCGGACCCACAGGCTCAACCCGCCGGCCGGCCGCTCGAAGGACCAGTCGGGCAGTGCCTCCGCGACCAAACCGATGAGGTGGTCGCGCTGACGACGCAGGCGGTCCCGCTGGGCCGTCAGGGCGCGATCGGGGTCGCGAAGCAGTTCGGCCAGCACGAGCTGTTCGTACGGCGCCGTGCCGAGATCGAGCGATGCCCGGGTCTCGACCAAGCGCGGAACCAGCGAGTGTGGTGCGCGGATCCAGCCGACCCGCAAGCCGCCCCAGAACGCCTTGCTGGCCGATCCGAGGCTGATGGCGCCGGGGAGCAACGCCGCGAAAGGAGTCCTCTGTTGTTCCTCCAGCCCCAGCTCCACCAGAGTCTCGTCCACGATCACCGTGATCTGGCGACGGCGTAGCTCGCCCGCGAGAGCCGACCGGATCGGGTCGTCCATCGACAATCCGGTCGGGTTCTGATGGTCGGGGATCAGGTAGAGGGCTCGCGACCCGGTCTGGTCGAGAGTCCGCCCGAGCTCCGAGGGCTGCCAGCCGTCGTCGGGCAACGGATAGCCGGCCGGGCGCAGGCCGGCTCGCCGGGTTGCCTCGAGCGCATTGGTGTAGGTCGGCGACTCCAGCAGCAGGCGATCGCCTCGATCGAGCACGGTGGTGGACACCACGATGAAGGCGGACAACGCGCCGGTGGTCACGACGACTTGGTCCGGATCGGTGTCGAGGCCGCGTCTGTCGTACCACGCTGGCGATCCACATTCGCAGGTCGTCCAGCCCGTCGGGAAGGTAACCGGACCCCGCGAGCAGCTCGGGCAATCGCTCGGCCGCCCGCGCGTAGGCAGCCGCGAGCCCGGGGGCAGCGGACCCGCTTGCGCAGTTCCAGCCGATCTCGTCCTCCCGAGCCCTTAGCGAGCCCGGCACGAAGCCGCTCGCTGCACGGCGGTGGGGGAGGGCGACGAAGTTGCCAGCACCGCGTCGGGATCGCAGATAGCCGGCCTCGCGCAACCGTGCGTACGCGGCCGTGACCGTCGTCCGACTGAGTGCGAGTCTGAGCGCCAGCTCACGCTCACTCGGCAGCCGCTGGTCGACGAGCAGCCGGCCGTCGACGGCGAGCATGCGGATTTCTTCGGCCAGCGTGGCATACGCGGGCGTGGCCAGCTGGCCACTAGGGAGCAACGCACAGAGCTGCGCTGCCGATATCGTACGGACAGGCACGGTCCCAGTGTTGCAGAGGTGGACTTCCTCTTGAAGGCCAATCAGGCCACTGTTGCGAAACTGGATCTGTCTTGCGTATCCAATTTGGTCGATTTTGAAGATTGTGAGATCGAACCGCTCCGTCCGACGGTCCTACGAGCTGCCACGACTCGATCCGCTCGCCCAGTTGCGCGCCGGCCGTTTGCTGCGTCGCGTGCCGCAGCTGCTCGGCGGACTCGCGCTGTACGGGTGGTCGATGGCAATGATGATCAAGGCCGGCCTCGGCCTCGATCCATGGGACACGTTCCACCAGGGCCTGACCCGTTTCATCCCCCTTTCTTTCGGCCAGATCACGATGGTCGTCGGGGCGCTCGTCCTGCTGGCCTGGATCCCGCTCCGACAGTGGCCGGGAGTCGGCACGATCTCGAATGTTGTGGTGATCGGGCTGGCCGCGGACGCGGGTCTGGCGCTGCTCCCGACCCCGGCGTCGATGGCCGCGCGGATCGCCATGATGGTCGCCGCTGTGGTGCTGAACGGACTCGCCGGCGCCGCCTACATCGGCACGCATCTGGGTCCGGGTCCCCGAGACGGACTGATGACCGGGCTCGCCGCCCGGACGGGCCGCAGCCTACGGGTGATCAGGATCGGGATCGAGCTGACGGTCCTGGCGATCGGCTTTGCTCTCGGTGGGGTCGTCGGCGTCGGCACCGTGCTCTACGCGATCGCGATCGGTCCGCTGGTGCAGTTCTTCCTTCCGTACGTCGCCGTCCGGCTCCCGTCGACCGACGATTCAGCTGAGATCACCCCCGCTGGATATGGAGCAGGCGTTTATCCACCAGGATGAGGCGATGGACAGCGAACGGATTCGGGGCAGTCGTTGGTACCACCTCCTGATCGGCATCGGCCTGGTCAGCTACGGCTTGGTCCACCTACTGCTGGCGTGGATCGCCGGCAGGATCGCCCTGGGCGACGGCGGCGACGCTTCCAGCCAGGGCGCGATGCGGCAGCTCGCCAAACAGCCGCTCGGTGCCGCCGTGTTGTGGATCATGGCGGTCGGCCTGTTCAGCCTGGTCGTATGGCAGGTGCTCGAAGCCATCGTCGGCCACAGTGAGCCCGAGCGCGCTCGGGCGACTTTCCGTCGGCTGTCCTCGATCGGGCGGGCGATCGTCTACCTGGCGCTGGGTGCCATCGCCGTCCGCGTGGCGATCGGCTCCGGTTCGTCGTCGGGAAAGGCGGAGGACACGCTGTCCGCGCGACTGATGGAGCTGCCGGCTGGGCGCTTGCTGGTCGGCGCGGTCGGGCTCGGGATCGTGATCGCAGGGATCTCGCAGATCGTCAAGGGCATCCGGCGCAAGTTCATCGAACGCGACCTCGACGGCTCGGCCGGCCGGGGTGTCGCCGTGCTCGGGTCGGTGGGATGGGTGGCCAAGGGCATCGCGCTGGCGGCGATCGGCGGTCTGTTCGGTCTCGCTGCGATCACGTACGACGCAAAGAAGGCCGGCGGCATGGACCAGGCGCTTACCGCGGTCCGGGACCAGCCGTTCGGGCCGGTGCTGCTGTTCGCCATCGCCGTGGGGATCGGCGCGTTCGGGATCTACTGCTTCTTCTGGGCGAGGCACCCGCGCTACTGAACCGGGAAAGTTCGCCCCATGAATGTGGATTCGCCCCTGCTGCAGCAGGGGCGAATCCATCTAGATGGGGCGAACTTCGTGTAGTCACCGACCTGATCAGCGCGCGTCGCGGGCTCCGGCCCACAGATCGACGCCGGAGTCCACTGCCTGGGCTTCGATGGCTGCCAGTTCGTCGTCGGTGAAGTCGAGCTTCGCGGCGGCGGCGACGTTGTCCTCGAGCTGCGCGACGCTGCTCGCGCCGATCAGGGTGGAGGTCATCCGGTCGTCGCGGAGCACCCAGGCGAGGGCGAGCTGAGCCAGCGTCTGGCCGCGACTCTCCGCGATCTCGTTCAGCGCCCGGATCCGGCCGAGGTTCTCGTCGTTGATCATCTCCGGGTCCAGCGACTTGCCCTGTGCGGCCCGTGAGTCCTGCGGGATGCCGTCGAGATAGCGGTTGGTCAGCAGACCTTGGGCCAGCGCGGTGAACGCGATGCAGCCGACGCCCTGCTCGCCCAGTACGTCCAGCAGTCCGCCCTCGATCCAGCGGTTGAACATCGAGTACGACGGCTGGTGGATCAGCAGGGGAGTGCCGAGCTCGCGCAGGATGCCGGCTGCTTCGGCAGTAGCCTCGGGGGAGTA
This sequence comes from uncultured Actinomycetota bacterium, assembly GCA_963797165.1. Classification (GTDB taxonomy): domain Bacteria; phylum Actinomycetota; class Actinomycetes; order Propionibacteriales; family Propionibacteriaceae; genus Microlunatus. The sequence continues at coordinate 546,736 of CAWCOM010000001.1, read as the reverse complement.
GGACGAGACACCGACGTACAGCGCCTTGCCAGCGCGGACCGCCGAGTCGAGAGCCGACATCGTCTCCTCCAGCGGAGTCTCCGGATCCGGGCGGTGGTGGTAGAAGATGTCGACGTAGTCCAGACCGAGCCGCTGCAGCGACTGGTCGAGGCTGGCGGTCAGGTACTTGCGCGAGCCCAGGTCGCCGTACGGCCCGGGCCACATGTCCCAGCCGGCCTTGCTGGAGATGATCAGCTCGTCGCGGTATGGCTTGAAGTCCTGCGCCAGAATCCGGCCGGCATTGATCTCCGCGGCACCGTACGGGGGACCGTAGTTGTTGGCCAGGTCGAAGTGGGTGACGCCGAGGTCGAAGGCGCGTCGCATCACCGCACGCTGCGTCTCCAGCGGCTTGTCGTCTCCGAAGTTGTGCCAGAACCCCAGGGAGACGGCGGGCAGCAGGAGCCCGCTGCGACCGCACCGGCGGTAGGGCTGGACGTCGTAGCGGGACTCGTCGGCGAGATAGACCATGCATCGCACGTTACCGAATCCTGCCGCGGATGAGAGAGACTGGGCAGCCATGAGATCAGAGTTGCTCGACGCCCGCGTCGCCGCCGAGCTGCGCGCCGCCCCGTTCAGCTATCCCGAGGTCGGCGCCACCCGCGGCGACCTGCCGGTCGGATACACACCGCTGCGTCGAGAGATCCACATCGGGGTCGGCAGGGAGTACTTCCAGCAGGCCAGGACGGCACTGTTCGGCTGGCATGTGCATCGGGCGGCCGGTCCGAAAGTGATCGCGTCCAGTCTCCAGGTGACCGAGGACACAGTGGCCGTGGTCCGGCTCGGCGTCGGACCGCTCGCGCTCAAGGCTCCGGTCCGGGTCGCCTACCTCGTCGACGAACCCGCCCAAGCCGGCTTCGCCTATGGCACCTTGCCGGGTCATCCCGAGCAGGGCGAGGAGTCGTTCATGATCACGATGGACGACGACGAGCGGGTGAGGTTCGACATCGTGGCGTTCTCCAAACCCGGTACGCGACTGGCCAAGTCCTCCGGCTCACTCGGTCGGGCGATGCAGGAACGGGTCACCGAGCGCTACATCGAGGCCATCATCGCCTACTGCCGACCGGACACCCATCCTGAATGACAATCACGCAACCAGGACGTACCCGCTCGCCAGGTCGCCGCGTTCGAGCGCTGGTGAGGCGCGGTCACATCTGAACCGACGCGTCCGTCAGATGGCTGAGGAGTCGGCGACTACCGTGTCGGTCGGCCGAGTCGCGCGGCGCGACCCCGCGGGACGATGAGAGATTCACGAGACGGGACGATGAGCATGTCGACGAGGACGAGGCAGTCCGCACGCAGCAGCGGCCACAATCACGATCTGATCCGCGTGCACGGTGCGCGGGTGAACAACCTGAAGGATGTCAGCCTCGACATCCCCAAGCGTCAGCTGACGGTGTTCACCGGTGTCTCCGGATCGGGTAAGAGCTCGCTGGTGTTCGGCACGATCGCCGCGGAGTCGCAGCGGCTGATCAACGAGACCTACAGCACCTTCGTGCAGGGCTTCATGCCGACACTGGCCCGGCCCGACGTCGACGTCCTCGAGGGACTGACGACGGCGATCCTGGTCGACCAGGAGCGGATGGGCGCCAACCCGCGCTCCACGGTCGGCACCGTCACCGATGCCAACGCGATGTTGCGCATTCTCTTCAGCCGGCTCGGTAAGCCGCACATCGGCTCCTCGCAGGCGTTCTCCTTCAACGTTGCCTCGGTCAGTGGCGCGGGTGCGGTGCAGCTCGAGCGCGCCGGCCGGACGGTGAAGGAGCGACGCACCTTCAGCATCACCGGTGGCATGTGCCCGCGCTGCGAGGGCCGGGGCTCGGTCACCGACTTCGACCTGACTGCGCTGTACGACGACACGAAGTCGCTCAACGAGGGCGCGCTCACCATCCCCGGCTACAGCATGGACGGCTGGTACGGCCGGATCTATCGCGGTTGTGGGTTCTTCGATCCGGACAAGCCGATCCGTAAGTACACCAAGAAAGAGCTGCAGGACCTGCTCTACCGGGAACCGACCAAGATCAAGGTCGAGGGGATCAACCTGACCTACACGGGTTTGATCCCGCAGATCCAGAAGTCCTTCCTGGCCAAGGACGTCGACGCGATGCAACCGCACATCCGCGCCTTCGTGGAACGAGCGGTGACGTTCACCACGTGTCCGGAGTGCGACGGCACCCGGCTGAGCAAAGAAGCCCGGTCGTCCAAGATCATCGGGAAGAACATCGCCGATCTCTGCGCGATGCAGATCAGCGACCTGGCCGACTGGGTCCGCGACCTCCACGAACCGACCGTCGCACCGCTGCTGGCAGGGCTCGGGGAGACCCTCGACTCGTTCGTGGAGATCGGTCTCGGCTACCTCAGCCTCGAGCGGTCCTCGGGCACGCTCTCTGGCGGCGAGGCACAGCGGACGAAGATGATCCGCCACCTCGGCTCGTCGCTGACCGACGTCACGTACGTGTTCGACGAGCCGACGATCGGGCTGCACCCGCACGACATCGAACGGATGAACGACCTGCTGCTCCAGCTGCGAGACAAGGGCAACACGGTGCTCGTGGTCGAGCACAAGCCGGAGGCGATCGCCATCGCCGACCATGCCGTCGACCTCGGCCCGGGCGCCGGCACAGCAGGTGGCGAGGTGGTGTTCGAGGGCACCGTCGAGGAGCTACGGACCAGCGGCACGCTGACCGGACAGCACCTCGACGACCGCGCGTCGCTGAAGCCGTCGGTGCGTACGCCGTCCGGTGCGCTGGAGATCCGAGGCGCCGACGCTCACAACCTGCGCGACGTCGACGTCGACATCCCGCTCGGTGTGCTCGTCGTGCTGACCGGCGTTGCGGGCTCTGGCAAGAGCTCCCTGATCCAGGGCTCGGTCTCGGGCTGCGATGGTGTGGTGACCGTAGATCAGACCGCGATCCGTGGCTCGCGGCGGAGCAATCCGGCGACGTACACCGGTCTCCTCGACCCGATCCGGAAGGCGTTCGCGAAGGCCAACGATGTGAAGCCGGCGCTGTTCAGCTCCAACTCCGAGGGCGCGTGCCCCAACTGCAACGGTGCCGGCGTCATCTACACCGATCTGGCGATGATGGCCGGCGTCGCCTCCACCTGCGAGGTCTGCGAGGGAAAGCGGTTCCAGCCCGAGGTGCTGGACTACAAGCTGGGTGGCAAGGACATCAGTGAGGTGCTCGCGATGTCGGTGAACGAGGCTGAGGCGTTCTTCGCCGACGGCGAGGCCAAGACGCCGGCCGCGCACCGGATCCTCGAGCGGCTGGTCGATGTCGGGCTCGGCTATCTCAGCCTCGGCCAGCCGCTTCCCACGCTGTCCGGCGGTGAGCGGCAGCGGCTCAAGCTGGCGACCCAGATGGCGGAGAAGGGCGGGGTGTACGTCCTCGACGAGCCGACCAGCGGCCTCCACCTGGCCGACGTCGAGCAGCTGCTCGCGCTGCTCGACCGGCTGGTCGACTCCGGAAAGTCGGTGATCGTGATCGAGCACCACCAGGCTGTGATGGCACATGCTGACTGGATCATCGACCTGGGCCCCGGCGCCGGTCATGACGGCGGCCGGATCGTCTTCGAGGGCACTCCGGCGGATCTCGTCGCCGATGGCTCGACCCTCACTGGGCAGCACCTCGCCGCGTACGTCGCCGTCTGAGGCCCGCCGCGGCACCTACCCTGCGATCGATCGGATCGACGACGCTGACGGTTCAACCCATCTGTCCGATAAGTGACATTATGTCAAGTAACAGTTCGAACGAGCATCCACCGGGTCTCCCGACAGGGGCACGGCGAGGCCGAATGCTCGTGGTCGATCCCCCCAAAGATAACACAAGCACACATGGCGTGTCCGGCGGCAGCACTTGCCGCCTGTTGTACAACTTGTCCGGTGCGCGATAGTGTGCGGACAAGTTGCCGGCCTGGGCCGTCGACCACCGGTGTTTCCTTCGATGGCGAAAGACGGCGACCGTGTCCCCTCCTTGCCCAAGCCCTGCTGATCAACCGTCAGGCGTGGACGCGCTGCGCGCCGGCGTCGCGGACCGCGCTCGGGAGGTATGACGACCATGCGGATCGGCATCGTTGGCACAGGCCGGATCGGGCTGATGCACGCCCGCAACTTCGCCCAGAGTGACGGAGTCGACGAGGTCGTCTTGATGGGTCGCGACCCGGCGCGGATCGCTACCGCCGCCGAGCGCGTCGCCTCCGCCCTGAGTCCCGGCGCGCCGACGGAGCTGGCCGGCTCGCTGTCCCCCGGCGGTGTCTCGGCGACGGTCAGCACCAGGGTAGGTCCGGCGGTGGACCTGGCTGGGCTGGACGCGCTGGTGGTGGCCACGACGACCTCGACCCACCCCGAGTTCGCCCTGCTGGCGGCTCGGCATGGCATGCCGGCGCTGGTGGAGAAGCCGCTGGCGTTGGACCCGGATCGCCTCACCAGCCTCGCCGACGAGCTCGACGAGCTCGGCTCCCCCACCATGGTCGCCTTTCACCGGCGCTACGACCCCGCCCACCACCGCCTGCGTCAGCACATCCGCGCCGGCGACCTCGGCACCGTCCGGGCCATCACCGCGACCGGACACGACCGGCTGCCGCTGGCCCCGGACTACATTCCCGTCTCCGGAGGCATCTGGCTGGACATGCTGATCCACGAGTTCGACATCATCCCCTGGGTGACCGACCAGCGGGTGATCAGCGTCTGGGCCACCGGCGCGGTGCTGGACGCTCCGCTGCACGCCGACTACGGCGACGTCGACACCGCCGTCGCGGTGCTGATGTTGGAGTCCGGCGCGACCGCGACAGTGAGCGGGCTACGCCGCAACGGCGCTGGTCAGGATGTACGGCTCGAGGTTTTCGGCTCTGCGAACTCCTTCGCGGCAGGGTTCGATGCCCACCTGCCGATGACGTCCACCGAGCCTGACGTCGCACCGCCTGCAGCGCCGCACGAGCAGTTCATCGAGCGCTTCGAGCGAGCCTTCCGCGCCGAGGCGGCAGCGTTCGTCGACCTCGTAGCCGGCAACGGCGTCAACGAGAGTCCGCCCCGGTCGGGACTGCCCGCGGTCGAGATCGCCCTCGCCGCTGCGGAGTCGGTCCGAACAGGTTCAGTCGTCCTTGTGCCCCAGCACGTCGTCCCCATGTCAGAGCCAGCCGAGAGGTATCCATCCGCATGACCGTCCCCGACCTCGTCGCCACCTGCTGGACCAGCGCCGGAAACGTCGCGCCACTCGACCGCCCCGAGACCAGCCCCTTCTCCGCCGTCGACCGGGTTCATGCGGTCGCCGCGACCGGCTGGGCGGGCATGGGCTTCGTCCATGACGATCTGCGGGTGATCCGGGAGACGATCGGCTTCGCCGCCCTGCGCAAAGAGATCGAGAGCGCCGGTCTGCGGCATGTGGAGGTCGAGCTCGCCTCCGGGTGGTGGCACGATCCCGAGAGTGGCTGGCGCGACATCTGGGACCTGCTGGTCGAGGCGGCCGCAGAGCTGCAGGCCTCGTTCATCAAGATCGGTACCGAGTTCGGTGACCCGGTCCGGGACCTGACCCCGTTCGTAGCCCCGTTGCGCAGCATCGCCGACGAGGCGGCCGCCGTCGGAACCCGGGTGGCGCTCGAGCCGCTACCCTTCGGCCTGGTGTCCTCGATGCCTCAGGGCGCCGACCTGATTCGCGAGGTTGCGCATCCGGCCGCCGGGCTGTTGGTCGACTTCTGGCACGTCTTCCGGGCCGGCACCACCCTGCCCGAGCTCGTGGACTGCCTCGATCCGAGCATCGTGTTCGGCATCGAGCTGTGCGACGCGCATGCAACCGTTGAGGGAACGCTGTTCGAAGACACCCGCGACCGACGCACCCTGGTCGGGGATGGAGACCAGGACGTCGTCGGGTTCATCCGGGCCATCCGCGACGTCGGCTACGCCGGCGCCTGGGGCGTGGAGATCTTGTCCGCGCAGCACCGCCAGCGGCCGCTGCAGGATGCCTTGGTCGCCGCCCACGACACGACGGTGGCAGCCTTCGCTCGAGCCGACCGGTCCTCCTGAACCGCGGGCCGAGTCGCTATCCGTCGAGGATGTCGGCGATTCCTTCGCGGTAGGTCATCACGTCGAAGTTGGGAAAGCGTGCCGCGAGTCAGCTCTCGGCGATCTGGCCGTTGGCCCCGAGTACGGTCTGCATTCGGTCCTCGTCGTTCACGCTCCTGGGTCGGTCGGTGTGAGCAGTGTGAGTATCAGAGGATGAACCGTGAGAACCGCTGAGAGCTGAACCGGTGGACGCGATCGAGGCGCTCCGGCTGCCTCCGGTACGGCACGGCTGGACCACGGCGCCGGATGGAGTGCGGCTGCACACGGTGAGCTGCGGGCCAGAGAAGGGACCGCCGGTGCTCCTGATCCACGGCGGCGGGCAGTCCTGGCTGAGCTGGCACCGACAGCTGGCGCTGGCTGCCGACGGGCTGCGGCTGATCTCGTACGACCTGCGGGGGCACGGCAGCTCGGGCGATCACCGGGACTACTCGTATCGCACCCTGGGCAGAGACGCCGAGGCGGTGCTGGATCATCACGGCGTCGCGCGGGCGACAGTGGTGGCGTGGTCCCTGGGCGGTCCCACGGGGTCGGCACTGCTGGCTGCAGGGCGGGTGTCCGCGATCTTGTACGTCGGCACCGCGGCGAACTTCCTCCTCCCCCGCCTGATCGGGGTCACTCCTCCGAGGGCGCTGCCTGCGGTGCTGGGGATGCTCGCCGATCCCCGACCCGGCTCGCGACGCCGGTTCCTCCGCCTGATCGCCGCCCCGTACGTCCTCGGGCCGGCCGAAGAGGCGCTGCAGCTGGGAGCCGCGGTCCGAGTCGGGCCGCGCACGGTGCGCCGCTTGCTGACCGGGCTCGCGTCAACCTCTGGGCCCGCGCTGGAGGCGATCCGCCGGGCCGAGGTGCCGGTGACGGTGATCGCCGGCACCGTGGACCGGCTGGTCGCCCCTGCCGCGGGGCGCCGGATCGCGGCCCTCGCCCGTCAGGGCCGGCTGATCTCGTACGAAGGGGCGGGGCACGCTCCGTTCCTCCAGTTCCCGGAGCGGTTCAACCGAGACGTCGAGGCGGTGGTGGAGGGGCAGGGGCCGGAGAGATCAGAACCCGGCTACACGAGGGTGTAGCCGCCGTCCATCCACGCCTCCGTTATCGCACCGCATCGCCCACCGACGTCCCCGTGCCAACTGTGCGCATCGGCGGGGGATCCCGCGTGTCGGCGCCGATGCGCAGAGTAGCCCGTGGTCGTGCGAAGTCGTCGCAGGTCTCGGGCAGTCGAACGACACTTTGAAGCTTGACAGTTAGCTCTCTAACAGTTAGAGTCCTTCTTGTGAACGAACCGGAACTCGAACTGACCAGCAGCCTCGAGCTGGTGCGCTGGATCGGCTGGGCTCAGCGCAAGGTCGGCGAGGACTGGATCCGGGCACGCGAGCTGAGTCACGAGCAGGCCTTCGTGCTCGGCTACCTGGTGCAGAACCCGGGCGCGATCCAGCGGGACATCGCCCAGGTGAGCCGCACCACACCGGCCAGCGTCTCGAGTCTGCTGCAGGGCCTCGAGCGCCGAGGTCTCGTCGAGCGCCGCACCGAAGGCGGCAACGAACGCAGCAAACGCGTCTATCCGACAGCGGTCGGCAGCCAGCTCATCGCGGGGTTCGATACCGCGATGGCTGCCGCCGACGAGACGATCCTCGCCCCACTGGACGAGCAGGAGCGGGCCGATCTCCACGACCTGCTCTCGAAGATCACCGCAGGACTCCCTCGACCCACCCGGTAACCACCGCCCGGCACTGACCGCCGATTCCTGAAATCTTCTCCCACAACACCTTCTCTCACCACACATTCTCGCCGCGCCGGCGTACGTCGGCGTGCGCTCGCACCTGCCCGGAAAGGAGCAGTCATGAGCACCACGAACATCGAAGAACCCACGACCGCGGCCGAGGCCGTCGGCACCAATCGCTGGTACCTCTCCTCCGCGCCCATCGTCCGCGCCCTCATCCACCTCTGCGTCCCGATGGCCGCAGCGATGATCGTCGGCGCCGTCTACAACGTCATCAACGCCGGCTTCATCGGCTCGCTCCACGACAGCGCACTGCTGGCCGCGATCACCTTCGGCACACCGCTGCTCGGGCTCGTGATGGCGATCGGTGGCGTGTTCGGCGTCGGCGGCGGCGCTCTCGTCTCGCGGCTGCTCGGCACGGTGGAGCACGAGCGCGGGAAGGCCGGCGAGATCAAGCACGTCTCGTCGTTCGCTCTCTGGGGTTCGGTGATCACCGGAACCGTCCTCGGTGCGATCGGGCTGCTGCTGCTGGACCCGCTCGTCTTGGTGCTCGGCGCGGATGCCGCAGCCGCTTCCCCGACCAGGGCCTACGTGGCAGTGATGCTCGCCTTCGTCCCGGTGCTCGCCGCGGCGTTCTGCCTCGAGCAGCTCGTGCGGGCAGAGGGGGCCGCGCGCCAGGCGATGATCGGCATGATCGGATCCACGGTCGCGAACGTCGTGTTCGACGTCTTGTTCATCCTCGTCCTGCACTGGGGCGTCGGCGGAGCCGCGCTGGCGATGGGCCTGTCGAACCTCGCTGTCGTCTGCTACTTCGCCTTGTGGCTGCACCGGCACAGCGAGCACGCGAGTCTGGCGCCGCGCTGGTTCACGCTGTCCCCCGCCGTGCTCAAGCCCGTCCTGGGCGTCGGCGTCGGAGAGCTGCTCCAGGCGTCCTTCCTGATCGTCACCTCACTGGTGCTGAACAACCTGGCGGCCGCGTACGGTGACAGCGCGCTGGCGGCCATGGGCGTTGCGGTACGGATCGCCCAGGTACCGGAGTTCTTGGTGATGGGTGTCACGCTCGGCGTGCTCCCGCTGCTCGCGTACTCCTATGGCAAGGGTGACCGGAGTCGCCTTCGGTCTGCGCTGCGCGGGTCGGCGATCACGGTCGGCGTCATCGTCGGACTCTCCGCCGCGACGGTGCTCGTGTTCCGTCAGCAGGTGTTCTCCGCATTCTCGGCCGATCACTCGGTGCTCGCAATCGGCATCACTGTCTTGACGGCACAGCTCGTGGCGATGATCGTGAACGGGTTCACCGGCCTCATCACGTCGCTGTTCCAGGCGACCGGCCGGGCGATGCCGGCGATCGTGATGTCGATGGCGCAGGGCGTCGTGTTCATCCCGATCGTCATCCTCGGCAACCTGTGGTTCGGGCTGGCCGGCATCATCTGGTCACTCACCGTCTCCGAGAGCATCGTATTTGCGGTCGGCATCGTGATGTGGCTCGCTTCCCGCCGGGCCATCGATCGCGGCCTCGCGGAGGGCAGTCCGGAGCGCGCCGAGGAGGTGCTCCAGCAGGCCGACTGATCGCCGGTGCTGGGCCGTGTGCCGGTGCTGGGTTGTGTGGCGGTGCTGGGTTGTGTGGCGGTGCTGGGTCGTGGCGGTGCCGGGTCAACGACAGTTGGTGCAGATGCCCATCAACGCGGCGTGTTGAGGCACGAGTGTGAAGTCGTAGTCGTCGCGGACGGTCCGGGTCAGCGGCGCCAGGGTCGCTGCCGGGAGATCGATGACGGACCCACACACGCTGCACTGGAGGTGCGCGTGAGCCGCGCCGTGGGCGTCGGCGAGATGATAGATCGTGCCCGCGCCCGCGATGTGGGTGTGGGTGACGATCCCCAGCTCGCACAGCGTGGACAGCGCGCGATAGACGGTGGCCCGGTGCACTCCCGGCGCCCGGTCGGCCGCCAGGTCGACGATCTCGGCGGCGCTCATGTGTCCGTCGCTGCCGGACAGGACCTCCAGCACCCCGACCCGTGCGGGTGTGATCCGCTGATGACGCCGACGTAGCTGGTGCAGCGCGGCATCCAGACCAATCCGTCCGTCCGTCGGCGCCGATTCCATGGTGCAAGGATCGCCTGTCGCCGACCCCTCCGCCAGCGTGCAGGCGTCTTGCGCCGAGATCCATCTGCGATACCGTCGCATCTGGCGCTCCAAGCCGAGGATGTGCCCGTACGAGAGTTGGGGGATGTATGTCCGAAGGAATCGCGCAGATCGGCGCGCGTCCTGGCTCGCGGCCCGTCGGCTCGGGTCACCGGGTCCGGACGTTCCTGAGCTCCCTCGATCGGACCGACCGCCGGTCGTTGACCGGCATGTTCGGCTTCATCGTTTTCCTGCACGTGCTCGGGTTCGGAATCTTGTTCGGCCTGGTCGTGCCACAGCACTATCAGCTTGGTGGAGCAACGCCGGTCTTCACCGCCGGTGTCGGTGTGCTCGCCTACACGTTCGGGCTTCGGCACGCCTTCGACGCCGATCACATTGCCGCGGTCGACAACACGACGCGCAAGCTGCTGTCCGACCGAGCCGTCACCGGCGGCACCCGCCGTCCGCTGTCGGTCGGGTTCTGGTTCTCCCTCGGCCACTCCACGATCGTGTTCGCCCTGGCGTTCCTGCTGTCCTTCGGTGTGAAGGCGCTGGCCGGTCAGGTGCAGGACGACGGTTCCGAGCTCCACTCCGTCACCGGGATCGTCGGCGCCTCGGTGTCCGGGCTGTTCCTCTGGATCCTGGGAATCCTCAACCTGATCGTCTTGGTCGGCATCGCCCGCGTCTTCCGACGGATGCGGCACGGAGACTACGACGAGCAGGAGCTCGAAACGCAGCTGAACAAGCGCGGCTTCATGAACAGGATCCTGGGCGGGCTGACCAGGACCGTCCGAAAGGCCTGGCACATCTATCCGATCGGGCTCTTGTTCGGGCTCGGGTTCGACACTGCAACCGAGGTCGGCCTGCTCGTCCTCGCCGGCGGTGCCGCAGCCTTCGACCTGCCCGTCTACGCGATCCTCGTCTTGCCCGTCCTGTTCGCTGCCGGCATGTGCCTGATGGACACCATCGACGGCGTCTTGATGAACGGCGCCTACGGGTGGGCGCTCCGCAAACCCGTTCGGAAGGTCTACTACAACCTGACGATCACCGCCATCTCCGTCGCCGTCGCGCTGATCATCGGCACGATCGAGCTCGCCGGAGTCCTCGCCGAGCAAGCCGACATCCGGACCGGCCCATTGGCCGACATCGCGAACATCCCACTCGACTACGCCGGCTACGTCATCGTCGCCTTGTTCATCGTCGCCTGGATCGGAGCAGCGGCGATCTGGAAGTACGGCCACGTCGAGGAGAAGTGGTCCGCGAACCTTCGCCCCGAACACTCGGACCTCGCTCGTGAAGCCGGCTCCGCTCCGGCCTCCGACCAGGCAGTTTGAGCCGACAATTTCGGTCGGGTCGACTACACTTTTCCGCGTCTGAGTTGGCATCGCCCTGTGTCTGCGGCGCCGACGTCATGTTGGTCACTGACGTCTGCGGAAGGTGAGGTGCATGTCTGCGATCGAGATCGGAAGCGACCATCGGGCGAGTGTGGCCTGGAAAGCTCTCGACGGTCATCGACAAGTGGTCACGGACCTGGGGTCCGATCGGCGCGAGATAGATGGTGCGCCGCATCACGAGGTGGCGGAGCTGACCGCCGTCGTCACGCAACTTCGCGAGGGGATGGCCACCAGGCAGCTGATCGGGACCGCCACCGGGCTGGTCGCGGGCCGATTCGGCTGCACGTCCGAGCAGGGTTGGGCGGTGCTCGCCCGCGCGTCGCAGCACACGAACATCAAGGTCCGAGAGATCGCCCGCGTCCTGGTCGATGCTCACAACGGGCAGTCGAAGCCGGAGGACGCCGCTATTCTTGGCCGGGTCAGCGCCCAGCTGCCGGGAGGCTGGCCTGGGACACCGCCCAGCTCAGCCTGAGATCGGTCTCGATCCGTCGATCCAGGCCATCGATCGACGAGGAGCTCGATTGAGCATCGATTCTCAGGCGCTGGACGCCAGTCTGCGCCGGCTCGCGGGCCGCGGCGCCGTCCGCGACGTCGTACCGGCTCTCGAGGACATCACGACCGCCTGTGTCGAGCTCTTCGACGTCACCGGCAGCGGCATCATGGTCGCCGACGAGCAGAACATCACCCGATATGTCGCGGCCAGCAACACCGCCAGCCGCGCGCTCGAAATCGCTGAGTCGCGGACCGGGCAGGGACCGTGCACAACGGCATTCGTCACGAACGAGGTGGTGACCAGCGACGATCTCACCGCGGACGAGCGCTGGCCAGACCTCGCGGTCGACCTGGCGTCGTCGGGCGTGCGCGGCATTCTCGGCGTCCCGGTCCGGCTCGGCGGTGTGCCGGTCGGCACCCTCGACGTCTACCGCGATCGTCCGCAGCAGTGGTCCGACCGGGAGCGAACCGCCGTCTCCCGCTATGCCGAGGTCGTCGAGGCAACGCTCGCGGCCTCACTGGAGGCGCACCGGGCCGGCGAGCTCGCCAGCCAGCTGCAATACGCCCTGGACTACCGGATCGTGATCGAGCGAGGTGTCGGCTACCTGATGGCCAGTAAGGGCATCGATGCAGTGGCCGCGTTCAACGAGCTCCGCACAGCGGCGCGCAACCGACGGAGCAAGATCGGTTCGGTAGCTGAGGAGCTGCTGGCCGGCGGACGACTGCCTGGCAGCTGATCGCCGGCCTGTCATCGGGCCGATCGCCGGACCGCGGCCACCGGACGTGCGCTATGGCGACGCGCTCGCCTCGGCCAGATCGACGACCAAGGCGCGGTGATCCGAGAGCGGCAGCCGGACCGCACGAGAATCGACGACGTCACCGATCTCCCCGCGCAGCAGGATGTGATCAAGCTGGCGGTTCGGCTCGTCCAGCGGAAAGGTCGGGGCTGACGCGAGGCTGCGGTAGCCGGTGATCGCGCCGGGTTTAGGCGCATCCATGTTCAGATCGCCCATCACCACGACCGGTTCGTCGACCGTCGCCAGGTCCCGGCGGATCCGACGAAGCTGGACGTGTCCCCAGCCCGGCGCGTACGACAGGTGCGTGTTGACCACGATCATCGGCCCCGAGGGTGTCTGGAGATGGGCGATGACTGCCGCGCGCGGCTCTTCGTGCGCGATGATCAGCTTCCGCGGCTCGCGCAGGTACAGCGGAAAGCGGAACCCGATCCGCGGTAGCCGAAGGGTCTGCCAGGTCTTCACCGGATAGCGGGACAGCAGGGCGACGCCGTACGACGCCGTGCCGGGCAGGTCGTCCTCGGTCGCTGCCATCCAGGTGGCACCCGGCGTACCGGACAGTGCCGCGACGAATCGATGAGCACGCGCTCCCATCGCCTCCGCAGCGACGGCCGTCAGGTCGGCGAGGTGCGACCGGGGTTGATCCCGATCGACCTCCTGCAGCGCCAGCACGTCGGCGTCGAGGGACGCGACAGCGGACGCGAGCCGGCCCAGATCGACCACCCCGTCCTCGATCGACCGGCCGTGCAAGATGTTGAATGTTGCCAACCGCATACGAGGAAAGTAGCCATCATCGACCCCGACGACGCACCCCGACCCTCTTCTGCCCAAACAGACCCGCTGGCCGACCCGCTCGCCGGCATGGAGGCCGGCCGCTCCGCCATGCAGGAAGCGCTGCGTCTGTCCGCCTCGGTCCTCAAGGCGGCCGGCGTGCGGTTCGCACTGGCGGGGAGTTACGCGCTGTGGGTGTACGGCGGGCCGGAGAGTACACACGACGTGGACCTTGCGGTGGCCGAGAGCGATGTCGAGCAGGCCGCAGACGCGCTCGCGGACGGCGGCTTCGACGTCGAGCGGCCGCCGGAGGACTGGCTGTTCAAGGCCTACAGCGATGGGGTCGTGATCGACGTCTTGCACCGACTCGTCGGCGAGCCGATCGGCGCCGAGCGGCTGTCGCAGGCCGAGGAGCACGATGTGCTGGGCATCCGGATGCCCGTCCTCCTTCCGACCGAGGTGATGATCACCAAGCTGTTGTCACTGAGCGAACAGTACTGCGACTTCGGGGCACTGCTCCCCCACGCCCGTGCGGTTCGAGAGCTGATCGACTGGCCACGGATGCGAACCGTGACGGCCGACCATCCGTACGCGGAAGCCTTCATACACCTGCTCGACAATCTCGGCGTCAGTGGGTGAGCCGACAATCCCCGGTTCCTGCAGGCCCGCAGATCTGCCCATTCTCTCCGCAGCCGGATAAAGTCGGCAGCAGGTTCGCCGGCCCCCACCGGACTCGAGGAGATGCCCATGCCGACGCTCAGCCCCACTCGACGATCGGTGATGGCGCTCGCCGGTGCGACGGTACTGATCCTCACCGGGTGCACCGGCACGGCCACGTCGACCCGGACGACGACAACCACGCCGGGAGCGCCGCCCGCCGCCGCGGCAGCCGTTGCGCTGGTCACGACCAAGATCGCCGTGCCCACCGCGATCGACTGGGCACCGCTGAACACGACCCGGAAGCTCGGCGTTCCGGCCGGCTGGACGGTGAGCGTCTGGGCGCGTCCGGAAAAGGCGCGCCTGCTCGCGTTCGCTCCCGACGGCCGGCTGCTCGTCTCGCGACCCCAGTACGGGATCGTCACACTCCTCACTCCGAACAAGCGAGGCCGGCCGACATCTCGAACACTGCTCCGTGGGCTGCGGCAGCCCCATGGCCTGGCCTTCCACGGCTCCACCCTGTACGTCGCCGAGAGCCACCGGATCGACGCCTACCACTACTCGAAGGGTCGGGCCACGAAGCGCCGGACTGTGCTGAGCGGCCTGCCGGACTCCAAGAGCCCGGATCTCCATGGCGCGTACGCGCACGCCCTCAAGAGCGTCGCGGTCGGTCGTGACGGCGCGGTGTACGTGTCGGTCGGTTCCAGCGCGAACGTGTCGCCGGCCGACCGCTCGGCGAAGCCCCAGCGGGCCACCATCCTGCGGATCCCACCCGGCGGTGGCAAGGCAACGGTCTATGCCCGCGGGGTTCGCAATGGAACTGGGCTCGCGCTCGCCCCCGACGGTGCAGTGTGGACGGCGGTGAACAACCGGGACAATGTCGGCTACCCGTACGACCGCGACTACACCGGCGACGGCGTGTCCGACAGGGGCAAGGTGATCACCAGCTACGTCAACGAGCACCCACTCGAACCGCTGGCGAAGTTGTCTTCCGGTCGCGACCTCGGCTGGCCGTACTGCAATCCCGATCCCGACACCGATCCCGGGGTCCCGGGCAGCAAGCTGTCCTTCGCGAGCCGGCCCTTCGTCCGCGACGTGCAGACCAACGCGAACGGCTCGAAGCTCGACTGCCAGAAGCTGCCGGCGGTGGAACAGGGACTCGGCGCCCACTCCGCACCGCTCGGTCTCAGTTTCACCACCGCCGGTCTGCCCGCCCCGCTCGGCGCGGGAGCTCTGGTCGGCGTGCACGGCTCCTGGAACCGTCATCCCCCGCGCCCACCGGAGGTGGCCTTCTTCGCGTACGCGAAGGGATCCCTCGGCTCCCAGCAGACCTTGGTCACCGGCTTCCAGTCCGCCAGCGGCAGTCGGTGGGGACGGCCGGTGATGGCGGTCCAAGGCCCCGACAAGGCGCTGTACGTCAGCGACGACCTTGCCAACGCCGTCTATCGGATCGTGCCGAAGCGCTGAGCGGGAGCTGTTCAGTTCCGCTGTGGCTGTTCGTGCGTGCGCTGGATGGTCTCGGCGATCCGCTTGATCCGCTGCAGCCGGGCGTCCCAGGCTGCGCCGACATCGGCGAGCTGGACGACCGCGCGGGCGAGCTGGGCCTGATCGACCCGGAACTGCTTCTCGCGACCGGATGTGGTCGAGTGCACCAGGCCGACCCGGTCGAGCACGACAAGGTGCTTTGCGACTGCCTGCCGAGTCACCGGAAGGTGCTCGCTCAGACTCGTCGCCGTCGCCCGGCCCTCACTCAGCAACAGGTCGAGCATCCTGCGCCGGGTCGGGTCGCCGACCGCCGACCAGAGATCGTCGTCGACCAGTACGCTCATACGCCCGCTCCGATCTTCATCGCGTACGCCGGGAGCCGCGGCAGGAAGTAGTCCCAGCCGGTGACGTGCTCGGCGTACTCGTGGGCGATCTTCGCCTCGTCCCAGCCGCGCTCGCGGAACCCGCTCTCGGTCATCCGCAGCAGCGTTCCTCCCCCGGCGGGCTCGAGCTCGAAGACCACCAGCAGCGAGTTGCCCCGAGCGGCTGGCACCTCGGCCGGATGGGTCCAGCGGAACGAGAAGAGTCGAGGCGGGGCGACGTCGACGACCGTGAACTGCGCCCAGCTGCCGTCCTGCGAGGTGTCCCCGAAACCGATCCGCCCGGATCCTCCGGGTTCGACCGCGTACTCTGCCTCGTCGGGCCACCACTCGCGCACGTGTCGTGGGCTGCTGACCACGTCGAAGACGACCTCCGGTGAGGCGTCGATCTGCATCTCCCGCTCGATCGTTCCGTATTCCATGCCTTCGGGTTCCAGGCCTCCGATTACCACGCTTCCGAGTTCCATGCTTGCACCTTTCGCAACGTTTGGTTGCATCTAACGTACCCCGCGATCCGCACATCTGCAACCTCTGGTTGCTAGATATCGTCAGGATGCTCCGGCCGCACTGGTCCCGTCGCGGCCACTACGGCAGACTGGCGCAATGATCAGGCGGCGGTTGGTGATCACCGGTCGGTTACGGGATCCAATGTTCCGGGAGAGCTATCTGCGCGAAGCCCAGCGTCTAGGCGTACGCGGCTGGGCACTCAACCGCGAGGACGGCCGGACCGAGGCAGTCTTCGAGGGTGAGCAGCAGGCAGTCGACGCCATGATCGCCTGGGCCAGGACCGGCCCCGCCCATGCCTACGTCACCAGCATCGAGGTCGTCGACGAAGAGCCCGGTGGGGAGGACGGTTTCGCGATCCACTGATCAGCCCGGAGCTCCCAGCGGGGCCGAGGTCAGGGCGTGGTGTCCGAGGGAACTAGCCGGCAGCTCACCGTCCATCCGGGCGCTCGCCAAGCGGCCGGGCAGCGAGACACCCGGAGCTGCATGCTCGTCGGCCATCACCGACCCAGTGCCTTCTGCAGCCGTTGCACTGCCTCCTGGGCTGCCTTGATCTGCGCCTGGTACATCGCCAGATCGCCTTCCTTCAGGGCCTTGTTCGCGTTCTGGAACGCAGTCTGCGCCTCGGCGAGCGCCTTCACGGCAGCATCGTTCCCGGTCGGGGTGCCGCCGGTCTGACCGGTGCCGGAGCCCGTGCTACTTCCCTCACCGGTGGAGACCCCTGAGTCGCCGGCGAACACCTGGTCGAGCGCCTGCTGCAGGGTCGCGCCGATACCGACCTGCTGGCCGAAGCGGACGAGCACGAACTGCAGCGCCGGATAGGCCCCACTACTGCCCTGCCGCTGGGTGTACACCGGTTGCACGTAGAGCAGACCGCCGCCGAGCGGCAGGGTCAACAGGTTGCCGGACTGGGCGCTGGCCGAGCCTTGGTTCAGGAACGGCCGCAACGCCTCGGCCACGGTCGGGTTGGTGTTGAAGGCGTTGGCCGTCTGCCCCGGACCGTCGATCTGCGTCGTGTCCGACATCTTCAGGACGCGGATCTGGCCGTAGTCCGGACTGGCGGCATCGGCGTTCACGGCCATGTATCCGGCGAGGTTCGACCGACCCTTCGGAACGTAGGCATTGGTCAGGGAGAACACGGCACTGGTGTCTCCCGGCCACTTGATCGAGAGGTAGTACGGCTGCTCCTTGACCGTGCTGCCCGCTCCGCCGACCGGATCGTTCGGGATCTCCCACAGGCCGGAACGCTGATACCAGATCGACGGATCGGTCATGTGGTACAAGGCAAGGATCTGGCGCTGGACCTTGAACAGATCCTGCGGGTAGCGCAGGTGGGACAGCAGGTCCGGCGAGATCGCCGACTTCGGCTGCACCACCCCGGGGAACACCTTCTCCCACGTCTTCAGCACCGGATCGGTGTCGTCCCAGGCGTACAGAGTGACGGTGCCGTCGTACGCGTCGACGACCGCCTTCACCGAGTTGCGGACGTAGTTGATGTTCGTGTCGGGCTGCGCCACCACCGTGCCGCCGACCTGGGTCTGGGCATCCTGGGTGACCTGGTTGAGCGCGACCCGTTGGCTGTACGGGTAGCTGTTCGACGTGGTGTAGCCGTCGACGATCCACTTGATCCGACCGTCGACGACCGCCGGGTAGGCGTCCCCGTCGACCGACAACCAGGGCGCGGCCTTCTGCACCCGCTCCCGCGGCGTGCGGTCGTAGATGATCTTGGACGCCTCGTTCACCCGGTCCGACAGCAAGATGTTGACGTCGGCGAACTTGGCGGCGTACAGCAGGCGGTTCCACCAGCTCCCGATCGGCACACCTCCGGTCCCGGTGTAGGTGTACGTGCTCGGCCCGTCGGTGTTGCCACTGCTGGGCGTGTCCAGCTCGATCGGGGCCGCGCCGGAGGGCGCACCGACGATCGAGTACTCGCTGGGCTTCTGGCCCATCAGCTCCCCGAAGTAAATCCGCGGCTCGGTCTCCTTCAACTTGCCGGTCGTCGGGATGCCGCCGGCGATCCAGTCCGGTTGACCGCCGGACTGGCTCTTGTTGCCGTACGCCGCCACCATGCCGAAGCCGTGGGTGTAGACGGTCTTCAGGTTGTTCCAGTTCTGGTTGTCCGGCCCGAGCCCGGTGAGATCCATCTCCCGCACGGCGACCACCGCGTCGGTCTCGGCGCCGTCGATCGTGTAGCGATCGACGTCGAGCGTCTTGGGGAACGAGTAGTAGCCGCGCACCTGCTGGAGCTGCTCGAAAGCGCCCGCCACGAGGTTGGGATCCATCAGTCTGATCCCGGGCACGGCCTCGGCGTCGGCTCGGAGCTGGCCGCTTGTGGCGGTCGTCTTCGCGGAGTAGTCGGTGATCTCGACCTTGCTCACCCCGTACGCGTCCCGGGTGGCGTCGATGTTGCGCTGGATGTAGGGCCGTTCCTTGTCCGGCTCGTCTGGCTTGACGCTGAAGTACTGCACCGCCCCGGGGTAGACGATGCCGAGCACGATCGCCGACAGCACCATCAGGGTCAGGCCGATGGTCGGCACGATCCAGCGCTGCAGGACGGCGTTGGCGAAGAAGAGCAGCGCACAGAGCACCGCGATCACGGTGAGGATCAGCTTGGCCGTCACCCCGGCGTGGTCGGCGGTGTAGTTGATGCCGGTGAACAGCCTGGTGTCGGTGATCTCCAGCCCGTAGCGGTCGAACCAGTAGCTGACTCCCTTGGTGAGTACGGCGAGACCCACCAGGATCGACAGATGAGCCTGGGCGGCCGCAGTTGCTCCCCGGCGACCGGAGAACCGGATGGCGCCGGTGAGGTAGTGGACCACCGCGGCGGCGATGATGCTCAGCACGAAACCGGAGAAGGCGAAGGAGATGACGAAGCGCCACCAGGGGTAGGAGAAGACGAAGAAGCCGATGTCGAGGTTGAAGTGCGGGTCGGTCGTTCCGAACGGAGTGCGGTTACGCCAGGCCAGGTACGTCGAGACCTGTCCCGCAGCCGCACCCCCTGCGAACAGTCCGATCACCACGGAAGCGGCGCCGACGAGGATCGCGAACCGGGACTCCAGCACATCCCGCGACCGCTGCAGCAGGGCGCTGCCCGGGCCGGCGCTGAACTTCGGCCGCATCCGGAACGCGATCGCGGCGTTCGCGGCGATCAGGGTCGCCATGATCAGTCCGAAGGCCACGAACAGGCCGACCCGGGTGACCAGCAGCTTGTTGAACACCGATCCGAAGTCGAACGAGCTGTACCACAGCCGTTCGGTCCAGATGTTGGTGAAGATGGCGAACGCGACGACGATGACGGCGGCGATGACGAGAGTCGGCAAGATCGCGCCACGAGGTCGGCGCGACATGCGAAGGCTGCTCACCTTGGGGTACTCCTCAGTTGAATGCGTCAGATTTCAGATGAAGTCACAGGTCCCGGACGGGTCATTCTCATGAACGAACCAGCGGGCCCAGTGGTTTCGTGTGGGTGATGTCGGTTCAGGTCAGCGTATGCGCCAGTACCTCGACTAGTCCGGGAACGAGGTCGGCGCCGCCCAACAACTCATCCGGATTGCTTCGCAGCCGAGCAATTCCGTGACGCCCGCCGCGTCGATCGACGCCGACCACGACCCGGACGTCCTGCCGGTCCGGGTGCGCCGCCACGACCTCCGCGGCGCCGATCGGGTCGTCCGGCAGCTCCACGTCGACCCCGGCCGGCAGGAACGTCCGTTCGACCGCCACGGCACAGCCGTCGACGCTGTCCGGCCAGCTCAGCCGGACCAGGTCGTCCACCAGGTCCACCGACGGCACGAACTGCTCCTGCTCGACCGCGGTGAGATGATCCTCAGGCCCGGAGGCGAGCGTCACGGACGGCCGGCGAAGTCGGTCGGCCAGCGCCGGCTCGGCGGCCATCAGTCGCGTCGTGGACACCAGCGCGAACAGCCGCGCCGGCTGGTCCCAGCCGTCACTGCCGACGTGCCGCTCGATCTCCAGCAGCACCGCGATCAGCGAGGTCTCCTGATCGGGTAGGTCGTGCTCAGGCGGGTCGTGCTCGGGCGGGTCGTGCTCGGGCGGGTCGTGCTCGGGCGTCACCTGCTCAGCACCGTTCCAGGCCGGCTGCATCAGGCCCATTCGTCCGGACCTCGTCGAGCTCCTTCACGGCATCGTCGAGTGTGCCGATCTTGACCAGGGAGACACGCGTGTCGAGCCCGGCCACCCCGCCGCAGTTGGCGGCCGGGACGAGGAAGACCGTCGCCCCGGCCCGCTCGGCCCCGGCGATCTTCTGCTGGATTCCGCCGATCGGACCGACCGTCCCGGTCGGGGTGATCGTCCCGGTGCCGGCGATGTGGCGACCCTCCAGCAGCGCACCGGGAGTGATCTTGTCGTAGATGGCGAGCGCGAAGACCATTCCGGCGCTCGGCCCGCCCAGCTGCTCACCGAGGTCGAAGGAGATCGTCGGCTCGTAGGAGTAGCCGATACCGACGGAGATCCCCACGACCGGCACCCCGCTCTGTCCGGATGACGATGCCGTGTTGACCTCGACGGTGGTCCGAGCGCCGTGGCGCAGCACGACGAAGGTGACGAGCTGGCCGATCTCGTACGTCCGAATCGCGGCACCCACGTCGTCGACCTGCTTGATCGGCCGATCTCCGACCGACACGATCAGGTCGCCAGGCTCCAGCTTGCCCTGCGCCGGGGCGCCCACCGTGATGGCCGTGACCATCGGGATCTCGGTGACCGGTTCACCGGCCTCCCGCAGAGCGGCCACGATGGCGTCGTCCTGAGAGGTGTTCATCTGCTCCGTCTCGCGCTGCTGCGACTCCTCCGCCGTCGTCCCGGGTGGGTAGACAGAGTCTCGCGGCAATGCATCCCGCTTCGGCAGCCAGTACGCAGCGAGTGCCTCGGGCAGGCTCAGCCGGGCCGCCGGGCTGGTCACCGCGACGGTGGTCAGGTCGAGTTCTCCACTCGTCGGATAGGTGTCGATCCCGGACACCGTGATCATCGGCTGCTCATGCCCGCTCTCCCCCTCGGCGGACACGTCGCCCAGGGCGTCGTGGGTGCCACCAGGGCTCCAGGTCACAAAGGGGACGGCGATCACGGCGAGCAGCGCTGCCAGCGCGACGAAGGTGAGCGCGGACACCAACGCGGTCCAGGTCTGCCTGGTCATCGTGACTCATCGAAGCGCGGACGACGGAGCCCGGTCATCCGAGGCCTACCCAGCTGGTCCGACCGTCGGTGAAGTGCTGTTCCTTCCAGATCGGCACATCGGCCTTGAGATCGTCGATCAGCCGGCGGCAGGCCTCCAGCGCCGGACCACGGTGGACCGCGCCGACGGCGACCACCACGGCGAGATCGCCGATCTCGAGATGGCCGATCCGATGCTCCACGGCGACGCTCAGCACGTCGTACGCGGCCGCGACCCGCTCGACGCAGGCCCGGAGCGCTTCGGCCGCGGACGGATGCCGGGTGTAGTCCAAGGAGCTGACTGCCGAACCCTCGTCCCGATCGCGGATCACGCCGACGAACAGCCCGATCCCGCCGACCCGGCGATCGCTCACCCGAGCCAGCAGCGCATCCACACTGAGCGGTGACTCGGTGACGGCGGCGTACGTCGAGGGCGGGTCGCCGGCCGTGGACATGCCCCGACCCTACCCACTTCACCCGGTCCGATCGTGCTGGTTCACCCGTGCCTGTTCATTGCGCTCACATTGCGCTCACAGCGATCGAGATGGCGGCGACCCAACGTGCCCGCGTACCGTGGAACATCTCAGGGGAACATCTCAGGCACGACCGACGCCGTACCCGTGCCCGCCCCACTGGACCGAGAAGCACGACCTCCCGAGGAGACTGCCATGGCCGACGAACGGCCGATCGAACCGACCGGTGAGCCCGAGGAGCCCGAGAACAGCGGCTCGGCCGACTCCGGTTCGACGGGCGACGACTCCTCGCCTCGACCGAGCGATCCCGAGCCCGCAGATCCCACCCCGACCAGTCCCGCCCCGGCAAATCCGCTCGAGGCCCTGTTCTCCTCGCTCGGCGCGGGCAGTCCGGGCGACATGAACGCCTTCATGCAGCAGCTGCAGTCGACGTTCTCCACGATGTTCCCCGGGATGGCGATGCCCGGCACACCGGGCGCCGGGTCGGGATTCTTCGGTCGCGGCCTGGGCGATCCCGCGGCGTCCAGCTCCGGCGTCAACTGGGAGCTGACCCGCGACACCGCACGCAAGACCGTTGCCTCGCTCGGCCAGGACCCGACCCCGAACGCGGCCCAGCAGCGAGCGCTCGGCGAGGCGGTCTCGCTGGCGGAGGTCTGGCTCGACTCCGCGACGAGCCTGCCCCGAGTGAGTGCCGGGGTCTCGGCGTGGAGCCGCGCCGAGTGGGTGGAGAAGACCATGCCGGTCTGGCGCCGGCTGGTCGAACCGGTCGCGTCGTCGATCGCCGACGCGATGGAGGGGGCGCTCGCCTCCGGGGGCGACGAGGCCGCGGCGCTCGCCGGGATGGCGGGCCTGGAGCAGATGCTGCGACCGATGCTGCGCAGCTCGGGCGCGACCATGTTCGGGTTCCAGCTGGGCCAGGGTCTCGGCAAGCTCGCCACCGAGGTTGTCGGCGCGACGGACATCGGGCTGCCACTCAGCCAGCCGGGCCATGTAGCCCTCCTGCCGACCAACATCGCGGCGTTCGGCGAGGGTCTCGACCAGACCGAGACCGACGTCACGCTCTACCTGGCGCTGCGCGAGTGCGCCCGGCAGCGGCTGTTCGCGCACGCCGGCTGGCTGCGTGAGCTGATGCTGACCCTGGTCGAGGAGTACGCCCGCGGTATCACCATCGACACGAGCGCGCTCGAGGAGGCGGTCGGCCAGCTCGACCCGAACAACCTCGAGGAGCTCGGCGAAAAGCTCCAGGGCGGGCTGTTCGAGCCGCAGAAGTCGCCCGCCCAGCTCGCCACCCTCGAACGCTTGGAGACGATGCTCGCGCTGGTCGAGGGCTGGGTCGACGACGTGGTCACCCAGGCCAGCGGGCCCTGGATGCCGGCGGCCAGTGCGCTCGCCGAGACCGTACGTCGTGCTCGCGCCACCGGTGGACCGGCCGAGGCGACCTTTGCCACCCTGGTCGGGCTCGAGCTGCGTCCGCGCCGGATGCGCGACGCCGCGAATCTCTGGGCAGCGGTCCGCGACGCTCGCGGTGCCGAGGGCCGCGACGCCGTCTGGTCGCATCCGGACCTGGTGCCCGGCGGGGCCGACCTGGACGATCCGCTGGGCTTCGCCGCGACGCAGGAGACGTCGAACACCGCCGGCGACGACTTCGACGCCGCGCTGGCCAGGCTGCTGGACGATGCGGCTCCTGAGTCGGGCCGCGACCCCGACGCCGGCCCGATCCCGATCCCGAGCCGAAGGGCGAGTAGGAGCCGGGAGACCTGCCCTGCGCGTATCCGCGGCGAGGGTCAGGCCTGCTCCGGAACGGCCTCGTCCATCGACGCTGTCGACTGACGGCCGGTGGCGCGCCGGGAGCGGACGAAACCCCAGCCGACGAGCGCTGCGGCGACGACGGTGAGGGCGCCGCCGGCGATCGTGACCGCGGTCTGGAACTCCGTGGCCTGCTGGGCGGTCCAGTGCGAGGTGGCGATGCTGCCGGTGAACAGCGCCGCGAGAATGGTGCCCGCCACGGCGATACCCGTGCCGGAGGAGACCTCGGTTGCGGTGTCGGTGAGCGCCGCCCCGATCGTGGTCCGGTTCGCGGGGAGGCCACGAAGCACGTTCGTCCCGGCGACGACGCCGACCACGCGCATCCCGGCCGCGACGAGCGCGAGCGCGATCGCAACCCAGAGGTAACCGAAGCGCCCCAGCAGGGCGTAGACGGCGAGTCCGAGCACGACCGCAACGGCGCTGAACAAGGCGGCCCGATCGAACCCGACCCACTTCAGGAACGGATTGACGAACGCGCTGCCCGCGACGAGGACGACGACTTGCGGCAGCATGCCGATCGCAGCCAGCGCGGGCGGCCAACCCCAGGCGAGCTGCAGCTGGAGCGTCACGAGGTAGCCGAGACCGGCGGTCGCCAGTCCGGCGGCGGCCTTGTAGGCGAGACCGCTGGACACGAGTGGGCGCGCCACGAGCTCGAGGTCGAGCAGCGGATAGCGCGCCGTACGCTCGCGGTGCACGAAGAGGACCGCGCCGAGCACCGCCGCCGCCGTGGTCGCCCACGGGGCCCACGAGCCGGTGCCCTCGTCGACGAACAGGGTCGGCGCGACGAGCGCGAGCACGATCGTGACCGTGCCCAGCACGGCGCCTGCGATGTCGACCGGGTCGCGGTGGAGTTCGGCCGGCTCGTCCGCCGCGATACCGAACCGCACCCCGACGATGGCGAGTGCGGCGATCGGGACGTTCACCAGCAGCAGGACCTGCCACGGCGCGACGGCGAGCACGAGGCCACCCACGATCGGGCCGGTCGCGAGCCCGACCAGACCCACGGTCGAGATCAGGGTGATCGCACTCACCCGCAGGCGGTCGGAGTCGAACAGTCGGAACGCCAGCGCCATCGACCCCGGAGTCGTCATCGCCGCCGCGACTCCCATCGCCACCCGGACCGCGATCAGCTGCTCCGCGCTGACGACGAACGCGGTCGCCAGGCTGGCGACGCCGAGCAGGACCAGCCCGATCAGCATCACCCGCCGCCGACCGAACCGGTCGGCCAGCGCGCCGAACGCCAGCATCAACCCGCCGAAGGTGACCGCGTACGCGCCGGTCACCCATTGCAAGCCCGTCGTCGAGGCGTTCAGCTCACGACCGATCGTCGGCAGTGCCACGTTCAAGATCGAGTTGTCGAGCATCTCGAAGAGGAACACCGCGGACAGCCCTGCCAGTGCGATCCACGCCTCGCGCAACGATCGGGGCGAGCGCGGAGGCCGAGCAGCGGCATCCTGAGGCATCGAATGGGACTCCTTCACAATGACGGTAGGTGATTCAGCGACCGTGTGACTATATTAACTGACTAAGTTTAGTCACACAAGCGAGAGGGAGTACCGATGCCCAGGACCGGAGAGCGAGGCGGCCCGGAGACTCGGGCGAGGATTGCCGAGGTCGCGGCCCGATTGTTTCTCGAGCGCGGGTTCGACGCGGTCACGGTGACCGAGGTCGCGCGGGAGGCCGGCGTCTCGAGCGTGACGGTCTTCAACCACTTCCAGCGCAAGGAGGATCTCTTCCTGGACCGTTCCGTCGACGCGATCGACATCGTCCGGTCGGCGGTGCGCGAGCGTGCTCCAGGCGCCGACGTGCTGGCCTCCCTTCGCGATGCGACGCAACGTCTCGCCGACGCCGGTCACCCGCTCTCCGGCCTCGACGACCGATCGATCCCCTTCTTCCAGACCGTCGCGGCGTCTCCGGCGCTGGTTGCGCGGGCGAGAGAGATCGCCTCCGATCTCCAGCGAACGCTAGCCGAGGAGCTCGATCGCGACCCGGACTTCGAGGGTGACGCGACACTGCTCGCCGCCTTCTTCGTCGCCGGCTACGGCACCGTGCTCGTGGCGACCGCCCGTGCCCGCATCGCGGCAGCAGCACCCGGGAGCGCGTTGTCAAAGGACCACCGCAGGAGGCTCGAGCAACTGTTCGAGGCTCTTCGCAGCGGAGTCGCGCCCGGCCGCTGACGGTCAGCGCCGAATCCGGTCGCCGAGCAGCAGGCGGGTCTCGTCCCAACCCTCCAGTGCCGGGTCGAGTCGAGCCAGGGCGTCCGCGCTGCGTAGTCGGTGCCAGTCGGGCGTGGTGGCGACCTTGGAGCGTCGGGGGGCGAGTGCGTGCAACCGTGGGCGCGGATCGACGTCCAGGTCGAGCGGCAGCTCGACCCAGTCGGCGGTCGGGAGCACGACCCCGATCCCGAGGCAGCCTGCGCCGCCGCGCTCGGGGGCGATGCAGACCGCGGCCCGCTGCAGCGCCTTGAACATCTTCGCCACCACCAGGCCGGGCAGGTCCGGGGCGTCGCCGGGCAGGAAGACGATCTCGTCGTACGCTTCCGCGGCCGTCCGGCACAGCATGGTCAGGTCAGCGTCGCCGGACAGCAGCCGGGCGCCCGGATACAGCAGGTCGGCGACCTCCGCAGGACCGGCGATGGTGGCCTGGACGTCCACCAGGTCGGCCGCCACCTCGTAGCTGTCGGCGAGCGCGGCGGTCGCGAATCCGGCCTGATCCACCCCCGGTGGCGCTACCGCCGCATGCCGGGCGAGGACGACGACGAGCCGGCGGAGCTCAGCGGCCATCGTCTGCGTACCTGTTGCGAGCCGGCCGAAGGGCGCTCTCGTCCACATCGCCCTCGTCCACATCGCCCTCGTCCACATCGCCCTCGTCCACATCGCCGAGCTCGGGTCGTCCGATTCCTGTTTGGAACCCCTCCAGGTAGCCCCGGGCCCGCTCCTGCCTCGGGTACGCCGAGAGCAGTCTGCGGAACCGTTTCCCGTGATCGGGGACGACCAGGTGAACGAGCTCGTGCAGCAAGACGTAGTCCTGGACCCAGTCCGGCAAGGCCCGCAGACGGTCTGACAACCGGATGTCGCCGGTAGCGGTCGAGCAGGACCCCCACCGCTTCTGCTGGTTGCCGACCCAGCTGATCGAGGCCGGTAGCGGCGCCCGGCCCAGCTGGGGCCGCAGATACCGCTCGCTCAACTTCTCGGCGCGAACGAGCAGGGCGTCGTCGTCACTGGTGCCGGCGCGGCGAGCCTCGTGCGCGAGCACCCGCTCGACCAGACTCTCCACATACCGCTCCTCGTCGTCTGTTGACATCCCCTGCGGCAACAGCACGACGATCGCGTCCCCCTGGCGATAGGCCTGGACGGTCCGCTTGCGGCGCGCACTGCGGCGCACTTCGATCCGCGGCGACGGGATCTCGCGCTCGGGGGCGCTGGCCCGGGCCTGGGCCCGACTCGGCGTGGACGGCATGGCGACACCTTAGGGCGCTCCACCCACAATCGGCTGCGACCGCGGCCGTTAGCGTTGCGACATGGCTGTTTCCCCCCGCCGAAGCAAGCTCGCCATCGTCGGTGCCGGTTCGGTCGGTGCGACCCTCGCGTACGCGGCGCTGATCCGTGGAGTAGCCCACGACGTCGTGCTGTACGACGTCAGCCGCGACAAGGTCGCCGCGGAGGTGCTGGACCTGCGGCACGGTCTCCAGTTCTGCCCGCCGGCCGACGTGGACGGGTCCGACGACATCGCGATCTGCGCCGGAGCCGACGTCATCGCCATCACCGCCGGCGCGAAGCAGAAGCCGGGCCAGACCCGGCTCGAGCTCGCCGGTACGAACGTCGAGATCTGTCGACGGCTGATCCCGAAGCTGCTCGACGTCGCGCCCGGCGCCGTCTTGCTGATGGTCACCAACCCGGTCGACGTGCTGACCTTCGCGGCCCTGAAGTTCTCCGGACTGAACACGAACCGGGTGCTCGGCAGTGGCACCGTGCTCGACTCGGCGCGGTTGCGACAGCTGATCGCCGGCACGCTGGGCGTGGCATCGCAAAGCGTGCATGCCTGGATCGCCGGCGAGCACGGCGACACCGAGTTCGCGGTCTGGAGCTCGGCCTCGATCGGCACCGTTCCGGTCGATCACTTCGTCGCGCCTGACGGACGCCGGCTGGATGCGGCGGCGAAGGAGCGGATCGGTCGCGACGTGGTGACCGCGGCCGAGCGGATCATCCGTGGCAAGGGCGCGACGAACTACGCGGTGGGCCTGGCCGCGACCCGGGTGATCGAGGCCATCCTGCGTGACGAGAACGCGGTGCTGCCGGTCAGCTCGTTGATCTCTGGCGAGCACGGGGTGTCCGGAGTGTGTCTGTCGCTGCCGTCGTTGGTGGATGCGAACGGGGTCGTCGGGGTACTGGACGTGCCGATGTCGGTCGAGGAGGTGCGAGCGTTCTCAGAATCTGCGGCCGCCGTACGGGAGGTTGCACGCGCTGTCGGCCTGTGAGCCGCGCTCGATCGGAACGGTTCGCGAGCAGACCAGGTGAACGACAGGTTTCAACAGGGTTTCCGCCGCCTCACCAGGCGGTGACCACGGTCCTCCACAAGCGACGGTCGACCTCTGCACACAGTTTCCACAGCATTGTCCACAGCGGTGGACAGGTCGAGTCACCCACGCCGGCGCGTTGGGCCGGATGAGTAGGCCGGTGAGTAGGCTCGAGCCGTGTCGGCCGAATCGCGGGGCGCGCTGAGCGAGATATCGACGTACGGCGTTCAGCGGCTGGACGGTCTCCCTTCGTCGGTGACGGTCTGGGAGGTCGGCCCGCGCGACGGACTGCAGAACGAGACTGCCGTGCTTTCGGTCGAGATGAAGGTCGAGCTCATCGAGCGGCTGGTCGACGCCGGCCACACCATCGTGGAGACGACCAGCTTCGTCCACCCCCGATGGGTGCCTCAGCTCGCCGACGCCGAACAGGTGCTCGCTCGGCTGGATCGGCGTCCCGGCGTGCGCTATCCGGTGCTGGTCCCGAACGAGCGCGGCCTGGACCGCGCTCTCGACGCGGGCGTGAGCGACATCGCCATCTTCGGCAGCGCGACCGAGTCGTTCGCGAAGGCCAACCTGAACCGGAGCGTCGACGAGTCGCTCGCGATGTTCGAGCCGGTCGTGGGTCGGGCCCGCAACGCCGGGCTCACCGTGCGGGCGTACCTGTCGATGTGCTTCGGCGACCCCTGGATCGGCGAGGTGCCGATCGGCCAGGTCGTCGGCGTCGCGGCAAGGATGATGGCGCTGGGTTGTACGGAACTGAGCCTGGGCGACACGATCGGCGTCGCCACGCCCGGCCGGGTGGCCGCCCTGATCGACGGCGTGGTCGCCGCCGGCATCGACATCGGGCAGATCGCGGTCCACTTCCACGACACGTACGGGCAGGCCCTGGCCAACACCCTCGAGGCGCTGCGCCACGGCGTCCGCATCGTCGATGCCTCGGCCGGCGGCCTCGGCGGCTGTCCGTACGCCAAGAGCGCGACTGGCAACCTCGCCACCGAAGATCTGCTGTGGCAGCTGAACGGTATCGGTATCCAGACCGGACTCGACCTCGCGAAGCTGGTGCAGACCAGCCGCTGGCTGGCCGATCACCTCGGACGGCCGAGCCCGTCGCGTACGGTCCGAGCGCTCACCGGCGGGTGAGACCGAGGAGTTTGACGCTGCGCGCCTGGTGCCCTAGCGTTCCCAGCACGAGGCCTCCAGTCGGCCGGTCCGCTCGCAGGGGAAGGCAAGCGGGTTCCGGCGGTACTGGGGGTTTCGTGCTGTCGGACGCGTCTTTCGGATGAGCGCCGAAGGTACGCTCGACTCGCCGTCGGCGTGGTTCACGTCACACGCCTACGCGGCTCGCGTAGAGTAACCGGCGACCTAGCGGAAGCGAATGCTCCGCGGACCGTGGACCTGACCCGTTTGCGGAACCAGAAACGAGCAAGGAGGCGGCGCATGGCCGAGACCTACAGCGGTGAGTTCTACTGCGTGAAGTGCAAGGAGAAGCGGGAGGCCAGCGGAGACGTCCACGTCAACGACAAGGGCACCCGGATGGCGAAGGCCAAGTGCCCGGTTTGTGGCACCAACCTCAACCGCATTCTCGGCAAGGCCTGATCGAGCGGACAGACCAGCTGAAAGGGACGGACCGGATCGGTCCGTCCCTTTCGTCGGTTCGGCCTTGCTTCGGTCGGCGGCATCCGGTCGGCCGATGTCGACTCGATGTCCCGGACGCTGAGACGATTGCCGCCGATGGACAGAAAGTCTGTGGATAACTCGCGGCACCCCCTTGCGCGGACCCCACACTTCGTGCATGACCAGACCGCCCGGCATCCCGGTGCCTTCACCCGAATCATTCAGCCCAGAGTCTGCCTTCCCCCCGACAGCCGGCCCCACCTGTCCTGCCCCGGCCCATCCCGCCCCGGCCCATCCCGCCCTGGCCCGTCCCGAATCGGTGGACCACGGCTGCCCGCGCCGACCACGGCTGCGCCCCGGAACGCCTGTGCTCCGGCGGCCGGGCGCTGTCCAGGTGGGTTTCGACACCTCGGACGCGATCGTGATCGCACCGGCCGGCACCGGGCTTGCTCGGTGGCTGGCGCTGCTCGACGGAACCCGGGGGATCGTCGAGCTGCAGCGCAGCGGCGCCCGGCTCGGCCTGGACCCCGCCGCGCTCCGACAGGTACTCCATCAGCTTTCGGCCGCCCGACTGCTGATCGGTGAGCCGGAGCCGTTCGTGGCAGCCGATCGAACGCTCGCCGGCAACGGGCGGCTGCGACTGATCGGCGCCGGTCGACTCGGACGCGCCATCGCCCGATCGCTGGCCACGGTCGACCTCGCGGTCCTCGAGCTCGTGGACGATGACCCGGTCGACCAGGCCCTGTACTCGCGGCACGGTGGGTTCGGCAAGCAGGCGATGGCGCTCCAGGCCGAGCTGACCGCCGATCGTGCCAGAGCCGGGCACGGAGCGCACGGTCGAGGGATCGCCGTACCTGCGCGGCGCATCACCACAGGTCCGCCCTGGTCCGCGATCTCCGCCGGGACGCCCGCCGAGCCTGCCAGTCACTCCGATGAACGCTGGCAGCTGACTCCGGATCTGACGGTGCTGGCCACGGACCGTCTCGAAGTCGACCGGATGTTCACCGATTCACTGCTGCGGGCCGATCAGCCGCACCTGATCGTCCGCACCACCGCCGACGGCGTCGTGGTCGGACCGCTGGTGCTGCCGGGCACCACTCCATGTCTGCGCTGCACCGACCTGCTGCGGTGCGATCTCGATCCCGACTGGCCTGGCCTGCTGGCCCAGCTGAGCCGAACCATCGGGTCACCGACGGAATCGCTGCTCTGCTGGGCCGCCGGCGTCACCGTGATGCAGGTGGTGACCCTGCTGAGTGCACTGGACGATCCAGCCAGGAGCTGGCCGGAGAGCGCCGGCGCCACGCTCGAGCTCGGGCGCGACGGCATCCAACGTCGGCGAACCTGGCCGCGTCATTCGTCGTGCGGATGCGGCTGGACGGTCGCCGCAGCGCCTCGTCTGTCGGCGTACGTCGATGATTCGCGGCTGGCGGCCGGCTGAGACGCGTAACCATGCCGGGTCCTCGGCGGCCTGACATACGGTTGAGCAGAACCCGCCGTGCCAATCGGTGGGTGCTGTACACCACAGAGAGGCGGCAGACCAGCATGAGCGGGAACGACGACGGCATCGCGAGGTCGGCGATCCGGCGCGGCGTCAAGCTCGCCTCCCTGCCGCTCGGACTGGCCGGCCGGGCCACCAAGGGGCTCGGCCAACGGATCGGCGGTACGTCGTCGGCCGACATCTCCGCCCAACTCAACGCGCAGACCGCCGAGCAGCTGTTCCGGGTGCTCGGCGAGCTCAAGGGCGGTGCGATGAAGTTCGGGCAGGCGCTCAGCCTGTTCGAGTCCGTGCTGCCGGACGACGTCGCCGCGCCCTACCGGGAACATCTGGTCCGGCTCCAGGCCGACGCTCCCCCGATGCCCACCTCTCGGGTGCACGCCGTGCTGGCCCGCGAGCTCGGCGCGGACTGGAAATCGAAGTTCGGAAGCGTCGAGCCACTTCCCGCGGCTGCGGCGTCCATCGGACAGGTGCACCGCGCGGTGTGGAGCGACGGTACGCCGGTCGCCATCAAGGTCCAGTATCCCGGCGCGGACGAGGCGCTCCGCTCCGACCTGCGCCAGATCGGGCGGATGGCGAAGATGTTCGCCCCGCTGGCCGGCGGGATGGACGTCAAGCCGCTGGTCGACGAGCTGACTGCCAGGGTGAGCGAGGAGCTGGACTACCGGCTGGAAGCCGAGGCGCAGCAGCAGGCGGCCGTCGGTTTCGAGGGCAGCGACGAGTTCGTCGTACCGCATGTGCTCGACTGCACGGCCAAGGTGATGGTCAGCGAGTGGCTCGAAGGTGTTCCGCTGTCTGCCGCGATCGAGTGGCCGGACGAGGAGCGCAACGCGATCGCCCTGAGCTACGTCCGGTTCCTGTTCGCCGGACCCAGCATGGTCGGCCTGCTGCACGCCGACCCGCATCCGGGCAACTTCAAGGTCCTGGCCGACGGCCGGCTCGGCATCGTCGACTTCGGGCTGGTCGCACGGCTTCCGGACGGCCTGCCGCCGGCGGTCGGTCGGCTGCTGCGGATCGCGCAGAGCGGCGATGCGCACGAGGTCGCCGAGGGCTTGCACCGGGAGGGCTTCGTGGCCTCCGACATCGACGCGGAGAACCTGCTGGATTATCTCGCGCCATTCGTCGAGCCGGCCGCCGTCGAGGAGTTCCAGTTCAACCGGGACTGGATGCGCTCCCAGTTCGCCCGGGTGCGCGACCCTCGGACCGCTGGTGGGGTCGGGATGCAGCTGAATCTGCCGCCGACGTACCTGTTGATCCACCGCGTGTGGACCGGGGGGGTGGCCGTGCTCTGCCAGCTCAATGCCAAGGCAGCGTTCGGCAAGGTGCTGGAAGAGTTCTTGCCCGGCTATGCCGACGCGGATCCCGGCGACCTGGATCCCGGCGACTCGGAGCCCGGCGACCCGGAGGCCGGCGACTCGGATCCCGGCGACTCGAGCAGATGACCGGAACAGGCCCGGCGACCTGCGCCGGATGCGGACGTACGCCCCGAGCGGACGAGCCGCTGACCGAGGCGGGGCTGCCCTGGACCTGGAGCGTCGGGCGTGACGACGGCCATGAGACCGTGCTCTGCGACGCCTGCACCCGCGAGCATGCGCGCAGCATCGAGGCGAAGCTCGACGCCGAGTGGTGGTGACGCGACGCCGTTCGCTCATTGACCCCCGGGGACCCCGGTCCCCCGAACTCCCACGTTTGCGCACCGCATCGCCCAGATGCAGCCGCCCGGGTGCCCCATCTGCCTCGTCTGCGCACCGCATCGCCCAGATGCAGCCGCCCGGGTGCCCCTTCCGCCTCGTCTGCGCACCGCATCGCCCAGATGCAGCCGCCCGGAACACGGCGTTCGTTCAGCTCAGCGCAACAGTCTGTACGCCGCGGGCTGCGCCGTCGTCACCGGCGTCGTGGCGAGGCGGTCAGAAATCACCGTCAGGCCGTCGACGACAGAGAGAACGGCACAGCACGCGGCGTACAGGTCGAGCCGGATAGCACTGGTCATGAGAGGACTCGTCCCAGCCAGAGCCGGACCGCATGCATCAGCTTCAAGGCCGTACGGTCCGGCTCCTGCCGGTCGATACCTCGCTGCTCCTCGGTCTCGAACCGGGAAAGCTCATCGATGGAGGTCGTCATGCCGCGACTCCTTCATCGGCGCGCGCCGCTGCGACCTCGTCCGGCAGCGGGTGCTTGCGCGGACGTCCACGCGGGCGCTTGCGCGCCACGACAGCGCCGTGGACGAACAGCTGTCCGCCCCAGACACCCCACGGCTCGCCCCGCTCCAGCGCTCCCGCCAGGCACTCGGCCTGCAACGGGCAGTCCCGGCACAGGGCCTTGGCTGCTTCGACATCGGCCGGCGACTCGGCGAAGAACAGCTCCGGGTCGGCCAGCCGACACGGCAATCGATCCAGCACCCCGACCGGGTGCTGTGGTGCGAATGATGCGACGTTCACGTCGCCACCTCCTGCAGATAGTGGTTCGGCCAACAGTGATGGAGATCCAGGCATTGGATTCCTCGAGGTTGTGGTGGCCGGGAAACACGAAGGCCGTGGATCCCGGTCGACTGGGATTCACGGCCTCTGCAGGTCTTCGGTCGGCTAGACCGATGGTCTACGTAGAGGTGGTGGTGGTCCCACTCGGAGCTGGATGTCGTCGACGAGCCGGTCGAAACCGAACCCGCCGATGACGGTGGTGATGGTGTTGGTGGTCCCGCGATGCCAGCTCGTCGCCGACTTCTCGCACTCGACGAACGTGAGCGAACCCGCATCAGCACGCACTTCACCCATGACTGCGGCGAAAACGGGCGACATCGTGCGCGGCTGCACGTCGATGCGGCTGACAGCGACGGGGACGGGCGAGAGCGACAAGGCGGGGCGATAACGGTCGACCGGCGCGCGCTGCGCATCGATCAGCGGCTCGCACATGCTCGTCGTCGTGGACGTGTAGGTGACCATCTCGTTCCCCTCCTCTCGGGTCTCGTCTTGGGTACGGAGTGATCCGCGTCCGGTTTGGTACACGATCGACGAAAAAGCGCGTGCAGGTTCGCCATCGGGTACGGGAATCAGCCTAGGGAGTATCTCGCAGTCCCGCAAACATATTTCTTCGTCTTTCTCGATGCCGCCGATTTTCTGTCGGAGCTGCCCGAGCTTCGACGGGCGCCGGACGCTCAGTCGGGGTGTCCCACGATGTTGATCACATTGCCGTCCGGTGCCCGCACGAAGAATCGGCGAGGACCCCACTGCTCAGTCGTCAGCGGGTGCACGATCTCGTAACCGCGCTCCTGTGCTTCGGCGAACGCCGCGTCGACATCGTCGGTCAGTACCGACACCACCGGGTCCTCAGGTGCGCTTGCGTCGCGCGTCACGAGCTGGACGTTGGCGCCTGTCTCGGGAGACGTGTAGCGGGCGACCCATCCCAGGTTGAACTCCTCGGTGCGCAGCCCGAGGTAGTCGGTGTAGAACCCTCTCGCCGACTCGAGGTCGGCCACCGGAAGGTCGGCGATGACGCGATTGGTCCGCACGTGGTTCTCCTGCCTACGAGGTGTTCCGTCCGACGCTACGCTTCCCGCCTCAGCCGGAGGCGCTCCTGCGCAAGCCGCTGTCCTGGAGGCCGCCTGCCACGATCGCGAGAACCGCCTCGCCGTACTTGTTGATCTTGACTGCGCCGATGCCGGGCACCTTGGCGAGCTCGGCGTCGGTCGACGGCGACGACTCCGCCAGGGCGACGAGCGTCGCGTCGGTGAAGATGCAATATGCCGGCAGGCTCTGTGCGCTCGCCTCTTGCTTCCGCCACTCCTTGAGCAGCGCCAACGTGCGTTCGTCGTACGTCGACGGGCAGTCCAGATGCCTGCCCAGCTTGCGTTCCGCACCACCGTTCAACGGCTTGCCGCAGGCTCGGCAGTGCGCGACCAGGGACGTACGTCGCCCGCGGCTGCCGGCGGTGTCGGCGCCGCCGGTGAGCGACGGAGGCAGCACACCGTCGAGGAATCGTGACGGCCGGCGGCTCGAACCGCCGCCGTTGCGCGTCACCGACCAGGAGATCCGCAGCCGCGTGCGGGCGCGGGTGATCCCCACATAGAGCAGGCGGCGCTCCTCGGCGAGCTCGTCGGGCGAGGTGGCGAGCACGAACGGCACGGAGCCCTCGTGGACGCCCGACAGGGCCACCGCATCCCACTCCAGGCCCTTGGCGGCATGGATCGTACCCAAGGTGACGCCCTGGGCGGTTGGGACGTGCTGCGCATCGGCCCTCCGGTCGAGCTCCGCGGAGACGGCGGCGAGATCGATCCGCGGTCGGAGCTCCGTTGCGCCGGGCCCGGACCCGTCGACGGCTGCCGGCTCCAGGAACGTGGGATCCAGCAACGTGCCCGTCGTGTCCGCAGCCTCGGAAACAAGATCCTCCGCCACCGCGACCAGGGCGGCCAACGACTCCCACCGCTCCCGCACTGCACCTGCACTGTTCGGCGGCTGCGGAGTCCAACCAAGCGCGCCGAGCACCGCCTTCACCTGCGCCAGCACCTCAACGTCGGCATCCGGCGCGCCGGCTCGCGCCTCGTTGCGCAACGTGAGCAGGGCCTGGCGAACTTCCGGTCGCTCGTAGAAACGCTCTCCACCGCGCACCAGGTACGGGATCTGCCGGTCAGCCAGCGCCTGCTCCAGCGGCGGCGAGTTCGCGTTGATCCGGAACAGCACCGCCATCTCGCGATACTCGATCCCGGCCTGCGCCAAGCGCGCCAGCCAGTCGGCGATCTGGCCGGCGTCGGCCTGCTCGTCGGGGGCGGAGGCGAACTCGACCGCGGGGCCGGCCGGCTGCTGCGCTTGCAGCCGGACTGCTGTCCCGCTGCGCACGCCGGAGTCCATCACCTGGTTCGCGACCCCGACCACCTGCGGTGTCGAGCGGTAGTCCCGCACCAGCCGGATCACCGTGGCGCCGCGGTGCCGGCGCGCGAACTCGGTCAGAAAGCTCGCCTGGGCACCGGCGAACGAGTGAATGGTCTGGGCAGGGTCGCCCACCACACAGATGTCGGCCCGGTCGCCGCGCCACAAATCGAGCAGTGCCTGCTGTAGCGGACTGACGTCTTGGTACTCGTCCACCACGAAGTGTCGGTAGGTGGCTCGAACCTGCTCCGCGACGTCGGGATGCTCCGATATCAGCGCGGCCGCGCAGAGCAGGATGTCCTCGAAGTCGATCCGATCGCGCGAGCGCTTTGTCGCTTCGTAGGACTCGAAGACCCGGCCGACCGTCTCCGGATCCATCGACGTGACGCTGCGCCGGTGCTGCCCGGCAAGTCGGGCGTAGTCCTCCGGCGCGACGTTGCTGACCTTGGCCCAGCTGATCTCCGAGACCAGATCCCGCAGCCGCGGCGTGTCGACCTGGACGCGGAGCCGGTTCGCCGAGTCGGCGACCAGCGACATCTTGTTCTCCAGCACCCGCGGCAGCTCGCCGCCGTACGCCTTCGGCCAGAAGTACTGTGCCTGCCGCAGCGCCGCCGAGTGGAAGGTGCGGGCCTGGACCCCACTCACCCCGAGCTGTTGCAGCCGACCACGCAGCTCCCCGGCAGCCCGAGTGGTGAACGTGACGGCGAGCACCGAGGTCGGTCGGTAGACCCCGGTCGCCACCCCGTACGCGATCCGGTGGGTGATCGCTCGGGTCTTGCCAGTCCCGGCGCCGGCGATCACCGCGACCGGTCCGCGCAGGGTGGACGCGACCTCGCGCTGCTCGGGATCGAGCGCGGCAAGGATCTCGTCGGGTGAGCGGAGCACGGCAGACACCGTACGCGCCTGCGCCGACAGTTTGTTGGTTCGCTCGCGCCCGGCGCTGAGAACTCCTTCATCGGCGACACCTCCCCCGAGAGCCCACTCGCCAGCGAACTCGAGACCCACCTCGGTTTGCCCTCGCGCTCGGCGGCACCGAAGAAGGAGCGCGCCTACCCGACGCTCGCTCACCTCGTCCGTCCGCTCGCGCCCGGCGCTGAGAACTCCTTCACCGGCGACACCTCCCCCGAGAGCCCACTCGCCAGCGAACTCGAGACCCACCTCGGTTTGCCCTCGCGCTCGGCGGCACCGAAGAAGGAGCGCGCCTACCCGACGCTCGCTCACACTTGTTCGCTCGCTCGCGCCCGGCGTTCAGACACGCGCTCAGCGCATCTCGACCGGCTGCGCCGTCTGCTCCAGCACGCTCATCCAGAGATCGCCGTCGGGTGCCACCTGGTACCGCTCGGAGATGACCAGCGAGATCGGCACGTGGATGAAACGGTTATGCCGGCGACCGACGACCATGTCCGTCCGGCCGGCCATTCCGGCATGCACCGCAGACTGCGCCAGTCGCAGGCAGTAGACCGCGTCGTGCGGGTCGGGACGGACGGATCGGATCGCGTAGCTGGGTTCGACGTACTTCAGGGTCAGCGGGCTGCCCTGGTCAGCGAAGTAGCGGGTGATCTTCCCCCGCAGGTGGACCCCGATGTCGGCGAACCGTGCGTTCCCGGACTCGTCCGTCGCGCCGCTGCCCTTGAGCAGCTCCTGGCCGGCGCCTTCGGCCAGCACGACGACTGCACTCCCCCGGTCCTTCACCCGCTGGTGCAGGCAGTTGAGCAGGCCGCTCGCGCCGTCGAGCGCGAACGGGACCTCTGGTGTGAGAACGAAATCGGCCTCATGGTTGGCATCCGGTAGTGCTCGGCGAGCTCCATCACGAGGGCTCGGATGACGTCGTTGAGTCCCGGGCAGAGGCCGCCGCAGGTGACGATGCCGACCTTCGTCGTCCCCGGTGCGAAAAACAGCTCCCGCCGTGGCCCGCCCGGCTCGAAGCTCGGCCAGAACCCGGCCGCCCCGACGCGGCCCACAAGGAGACGGTGTCGTGATAGAGGACTCGATCGTCCTCGGCCACGTAGTGCTCGTTCGTCCGGCGATCCTGCACGAACGCCGACAGCGGTGACTCGTAGCGCGGCTCGCCGAGCCGCGTGATGTGAAGGTCCGCCAGCTCGGCCATGGTCCGAGCGTGACACTGCCGGATGACAGGGATGTGACGGCCGGGCAACTGTGTTGGCCCGCTCCGCTCCGGTCCGCTCCGCGTGCCCACATCGCACTTCGCGCCTCGGCGGTGCACTTTGCGCCTCGGCGCCGGTGCGCTGAGTAACCCACCGAGGCGCAAAGTTGCGCGACCTGGACGACCACCGGCCGATCGATCCCTCGCGTTCGACGTTTGCGACCCATGGGCGACGTACGAGCTCCCAACCGGGCAGACCTGCCGACGTCCGCGACCCATGGGCGACGTACGCCCCCAAAGTGGGTTGGCATCCGGCTGCCGGTACCGCGCGGGCCGCCCGATCAGCCCGAGCACGTGGCACTGCTCACACCCGGGAATACAGCGATGGAGGTTGATCGCTCAACCATGCATGAGCGACGGGATCGACGTGACCATGTACACCACGAGCTGGTGCGGCTATTGCGTACGGCTCAAGGGACAGCTGCGCCGCGCGGGGATCGACTTCAGCGACGTCAACATCGAGCACGAGCCGGGGGCGGCGGAGATCGTGGAGCGCGTGAACGACGGCAACCAGACCGTGCCGACCCTCGTCTTCGCCGACGGCAGCGCACTCACCAACCCCTCGGTGGCGCAGGTGAGCCGCCGGCTCGCCGAGCTCGCCGCAGCCTGAGCAGGCGGCACCAGTCCGCCGAGTTGGTCACAAGCCTTACCGCGCGGGGTCACCACACAGAAACTGGGCGCTTGCCACAACGACACGCCGGTGATCGTTGTGGTACGCGCCCAGTTTCATTTTTTCATCGGAGCGACGCGTCGGCTGGGGACGTAACTGTCCGAAGCGGCGCCTATGGTGTGCCGCACGATGTCCCTGCACCTCCATCGCAGCGAGCGGGCCGACGCCTTGGCGGACGGTCTGGCCGAGCTGCTGAGTCATCCGCTCGACGACCCGTTCAGCCACGAGGTCGTCGCCGTGCCGACCCGTGGCGTCGAGCGGTGGGTGGCACAGAGCCTGGCGACCAGGCTGGGCGCGGCCCACGAGCACGCCGATGGGGTGTGTGCCGGAGTCGACTTCCCGTCACCCGCCCGGCTGATGAGTGCGGCCCTGTCCGGTGTGCTGGGGGTCGACTGGCGCGATGATCCGTGGCGGGCGGACCGGCTCACCTGGCCGGTGCTCGCCGAGATCGAGGCTGTCCGAGGTGAGCCGTGGGCGGGCGCGCTGTGGTCGTTCATCGAGGGCCGGCCCCCGGATCGACGCCTGCGTGAGCGATCCGGTCGCCGATGGGCGACGGCCTCGCACCTCGCCACGTTGTACGGGCGGTACGGGGTCCAGCGGCCGGGCATGATCGCGGCCTGGCTCGAAGGCCGAGACGTCGACGCCAGCGGCGCGGAGCTGGGCCCCGGGCTCGCTTGGCAAGCCGAGCTGTGGCGCCGTGTCCGACGTCGGATCGACGCGCCGAGCGCGGCGGAGCGGCTGCCACGAGCCTGTCGCGATCTCGAAGAGCGGCCCGAGTCGAGCGAGCTGCCTGCCCGGTTGTCGGTGTTCGGCGCGACCCGGTTGGATCCGGATCAGCTCCGCGTCCTCGATGCCGTGGCGGTCCACCGCGATGTTCATCTGTGGCTGACCCACCCGTCGCCCGCGATGTGGTCCCGGATCGCCGACACGTTGTCGAAGGACACGGAGCTGGGGTCCCGCGCAAGGACAGTGGGACCTCGGCGTGGCGATCCGACCAGCGCGCTGCCGCAACATCGACTGCTCGCCTATCTCGGCCGCGACATCCGCGAGCTGCAGCTACAGCTCGCCGGTGTCCCGGCGCCGGTGGAGGATGAGGCTCGGCCGGGGCTGGCTCGCGGTGGTTCCCGTACGACGCTGCTCGCCCAGTTGCAGGACGACCTCAGCCAGGACCGCGCCGCCCTCGCACCGAAGGGGCCGACCGACGTACGTCCGGTCCTGGACCGCACTGACACCTCCGTGCAGCTGCACGTCTCGCACGGTCCTGATCGTCAGGTCGAGGTGCTTCGCGAGATCCTGCTCGGCCTGCTCGACGACGACCCGACTCTCGAACCGCGCGACATCGTTGTGCTCTGCCCCGACATCGAGACCTTCGCACCGCTGATCGCGGCGACGTTCGGCCTCGACACCGGTGCCGCCCAGCAGGCAGGATCCGCCGAGGAAGCCGGCTCCACCGAGCACCCCGGACACCGGCTTCGGGTCCGGCTGGCCGACCGATCGCTGCGGAGGGTCAACCCCCTCCTGTCAGTGCTGGACCGGCTGCTCGAACTGGCAGATTCCCGGCTCCCGGCGTCGGCTGTGCTCGACCTGGCATCCACTCCCGCGGTTGCCCGTCGATTCGGGTTCAGCGAGGACGACCTGCAGCGGCTGAGCGAACTGGTGGCGGCGGCCGGCGTGCGCTGGGGTCTGGACGCCCGGCAGCGTGGCCGGTTCGGTCTGGAGTCGTTCGGCCAGAACACGTGGGCCGCCGGTCTCGATCGGATGCTGCTGGGCGTCACGATGGACTCCGAGGGCGAGTACTACATCGGTACCGCGCTGCCGCTGGACGAGGTCGACTCGGGAGATGTCGACCTGGTCGGGCGGATCGCGGAGCTGGTGGCTCGTGTTGCCACGGTCAGCCAGGCGGTGACCGGGACCGATCGCCGCCCTCTGAGCTGGTGGATGGACACCTGTCGCGACGCCTTGGAGTCGTTGACCAGTGTCGCGCCGGCTGACGCGTGGCAGAGCGCTCACGCGTACGGGGAGCTGGCCCGGCTTGCCGAGCAGGCCGATTCGGCCGGTCGGGAAGGCGAGCACGGCATGGGCGATTCGCGTGGTTTCGGCGATTCGGGCGATTCGGGTGGTTCCGCTGGTTCGGGCGATTCGGGTGGTTCGGGCGATTCGGGCGGCGCGGACGGGCTCGCCCTGGCGGACGTACGCGCCCTCTTGGCCGACGCGTTCAAAGGCCGCGCGACCCGCGCGAACTTCCGCACCGGGACCCTCACCATGTGCACGATGCTGCCAATGCGCTCGGTGCCGCACCGGGTGATCTGCCTG
The DNA here is from genome assembly GCA_963797165.1 of uncultured Actinomycetota bacterium. Lineage (GTDB taxonomy): Bacteria > Actinomycetota > Actinomycetes > Propionibacteriales > Propionibacteriaceae > Microlunatus. The sequence continues at coordinate 505,266 of CAWCOM010000001.1, read as the reverse complement.
CTCGGCGTCGACGACGCCACCTTCCCGCGACACCGGGTCTCCGACGGCGACGACATCTCGGCACTGGACCCGTGGATCGGCGACCGCGATCCGCGCAGTGAGGATCGGCAGCTGCTGCTGGATGCCGTGATGGCGGCCGAGGAGAAGCTGATCATGATCTACTCCGGGATCGACGCCCGCACCGGAGCGAGCAAGCCGGTTGCGGTGCCGGTCGGTGAGCTGTTGGACGCTCTCGAGGAGACCGCGAGGACTGTCGACGATCGCCCGGTGCGCGAGGCGATCAGCACCAGGCACACCCTGCAACCGTTCGATCGGGGCAACTTCGCCGCCCAGCACGACCTCGCTGGCCACGATCACGCCGGGCAGCACCCAGCCGAGCAGGACCCAGCCGGGCAGCACCCAGCCGAGCGGGGACACCCAGCCGAGCAGGACCCAGCCGGGCAGGACCCAGCCGGGCAGGACCCAGCCGGGCAGGACCCAGTCGGGCAGCACCCAGCCAGGCACCGCCCGTTCAGCTTCGACCGCGCGGCGCTGCGGGGCGCGATTGCCGCAGCCGCGGAACGACGCGCACCGGTCGACCCATTCGCGGCCACCGACCTCCCGCAGCTGCCTCCGGTCGAGGATGTCAGCCTCGGCGAGCTGATCCGCTTCTTCCAGCATCCCGCCAAGGCGCTCCTCCGGTTGCGGGCTCAGCTGTATCAGGCTGAGGACGACGAGGTAGTGATCGAGCAGATCCCCATCGCGCCCAATGGACTGGACACCTGGAGCATCGGCAACCGCCTGTTGCAGCGCCATCTCGACGGCATCTCGTTGAGCCGTCTCGCCGGTGCGGAGTGGCGCCGGGGCGACCTGCCGCCGCGCGAGCTCGGTGCGAAGACGCTTCGCCCGATCGGCAACGAGGTGACCTCGCTGGCGGCGACCGCCCGAGCCGTTTCTCCTCGGCGAACCAACGGCCCACGATGTGGAGATCCACCTCGACGGACGCGCCCTCACCGGCACGGTCGCTTCGGTGCACGAGAACCGGATCGTGACAGTGCTCTACTCCTGGCTCGGCGCGAAGCACCGGCTGCAGGCCTGGATCCAGCTGCTGGCGCTGACCGCGATGGCACCCGAGATCGGCTGGCAGGCGGTCACCATCGGCCGCGGCGGACGTTCCGTCCTCGGACCGGTGGGTGACACGTTCGCTCGCCGGGTGCTGGACGACCTGATCATCTTGTACGACCTCGGCCGCAACGAACCGCTGCCGTTCGCGCCGAAGACCTCGGCGCAGTATGCGCGGATCCGGATGGAGGACAAGTCCGTGACCGCGCTTCACGGGGTCCTGGAGCGGGAGTGGCGCGGTGACCGCAAGCGCAGCGGTGAGCGTGACGCCGACTACGCCCGGTTCTTCCCGGAGTCGGTGACCGAGCTGTTGGCCGCACGCTCGCGAGACGCGGACGTACGCCCTCCGCTGGGTGAGCCGAGCAGGTTCGGCAGCATCGCGCGGCGCGTCTGGCAACCGTTGCTGTCGTGCGAGGAGAGCAGATGACGACGGTGACGCCGTTCTGCGTCGCGGGGCCGCTGCCGACCGGAACCACGGTGCTCGAGGCGAGTGCCGGCACGGGCAAGACCTGGACGATCGCCGCCCTCGCCGCACGCTATGTCGCCGAGGGCGTGGCAACTCTCGACCAGCTCCTCCTCGTCACCTTCGGACGGATGGCGACCTCTGAGCTGCGCGCCCGGGTCCGGGAGCGGCTGGTGGCCACCGAGCGGGCGCTGGCGGCGGCGGTATCGGGCCGGCCGCCCCGGACCGATGCCGACGAGATCGAGCGGCTGCTGGTCGAGCGCCCGGCCGACGAGCTCAGCCTGATGCATCTGCGGGTCCGGCGCGCGCTGGCCGACTTCGACGCGGCTACGATCGCGACCACCCATGAGTTCTGCCTGCAGATGCTCGACGGCCTCGGCGTGCTCGGCGATCGCGAGCCGGAGCAACGAATCGTCGAGCACCTGACCGATCTCACCCACGAGGTGGCGGGCGACCTCTATCTGGCCCGCTACGCCGAGCACGAACCACCCATGACCTATCCCGAGGCGATCGAGCTCGCCGAGCGAGTGGTCGAGTCGAGTCACGGCCGGCTGGTGCCGGTCCGGCCCTCCGATCCCTCCGGCCCGAGCGACACCGGCCCGAGCGACACCGGCCCGAGCGACACCGGCCCGAGCGACACCGGCCCGAGCGACATTCCGGCCCGAGCGATTCCAGACGTGCGGTCCTGGCGTACGAGCGGACCGCGTACGCGATCGAGGTGCGGCTGGAGGTCGAACGCCGCAAGCGCGACCGTGGCCTGTTCAGCTACGACGACATGCTGACCAGGCTGCGTGATGCCCTGACTGATCCGGTGCACGGCGAGGCGGCGTGCGAACGGCTCCGGCAGCGCTTCCGCGTCGTGCTGGTCGACGAGTTCCAAGACACCGACCCGATCCAGTGGGACATCCTGCGCCGAGCATTCCACCGGCACGTGACGATGATCTTGATCGGCGACCCCAAGCAGGCGATCTACGCGTTTCGCGGGGCCGACGTGTTCAGCTATCTGGGCGCGGTGGAGAAGGCCGATTCGCGCGCGACGCTGGACACGAACTGGCGTAGCGACGCAGCCCTGGTCGACGCGTCCCAGCAGCTGATGCTCGGCGCTGCGCTCGGCGACCCGAGGATCGTCGTGCGCGAGGTGCGCAGCGCCCATCCCCAACGCCGGCTGGTCGGCGAGGGCGTCGCCGCGCCGCTCCGGCTGCGAGTCGTGTCGCGTCCGGAATCGGGTGAGCCCGGCCGCGTCGCCGAGATCCGCGCCACCATCGAGGCCGACCTCGTCGCCGACATCACGGCGCTGCTTGCCTCCGGTGCGCGACTCGAGCTCCACGGGGACGATCCGAATGACGGACGGCCACTCCAACCGTCGGACATCGCGGTGCTCGTCCGAAAGAACAGTCGGGGCGAGGCGATCCGGGACGCGCTGATCGGAGCCGGAGTGCCGACCGTCATGCTCAGCGCCACGTCGGTGTTCGCTTCGCCGATGGCGACGGAGTGGCTGACCCTGCTGCGCACGCTCGATCAGCCGCGCCAGTCCGCGGTGCGCACGGCAGCCCTCACGTGTTTCGTCGGCTGGACCTTCGCCGAGCTGGCCGCGGCCGACGACGAGAAGCTGACCAGGCTGACCTGGCGCATCCGATACTGGAGCCGACTGCTGTCCCGACGCGGGGTTGCGGCGCTGCTGGAGGCGATGACCAGCGACACCCGGCTCGCGGAGCGGCTGCTCGGTCAGGTCGGTGGAGAGCGGGCGCTGACCGACCTGCGCCACATCGGCCAGAGCCTGCACGCCGTGATGCAGAGCGGTCAGCTGGGCGTATCCGCGCTGGTCGAGTGGCTGAGCGAGCGGATCACCGACGCACGACGCCGCAGCAACGAGGGTTCACGCCGGCTCGACACCGAGGCCCGCAGCGTCTCGGTGCTGACCGTGCACGCGAGCAAGGGCCTGCAGTTCCCCGTCGTCTACCTGCCCGAGCCGTGGGACACCTTCGTTCCGGACGACGACGGCCAGACACTGCTGCTGCACGAGCACGGAGACGGCGCTCCTGAGGACTGTCTGCTCGACGTCGGCGGAGTGACCGGGCCGGGCCGGCGGGACCGGCTGGTCCGGGCTCGGAGCGAGGAGGCGGGCGAGGATCTTCGCCTGCTGTACGTCGCACTGACCCGGGCGCAGTGCCAGGTCGTCGCCTGGTGGGCCGCTTCGCGGAACACCTGGGGTTCGGCCCTCCAGCGGTTCCTGTGCCGCGACCGGTCCAGCACCGAACCGGCAGACCGGTACGAGAACGTCACCGATCCCCTGCTCCTCGGCAGCATCGGCTCGACGGTGTCCATCGAGCGGATCGAACCGCGAGGACCGGCGCCGTGGCATCCCGCGATGCCGGACGCGGCCGGACTCGTCGCACGCAGCTTCACGCGCACCCTCGACACCGAGTGGCGAAGGACGTCCTACTCCGCCCTGACCGCGGTGGCGCACGGCGTCGAGGTCAGCCCGCCCGCAGTCGGCAGCGAGCCGGACGTCACGGTCGAGGACGACGAGCTGGTCCCGACGATTCCTCCGGCGCAAGCTTCGGTGACCGCCGACCGGGAGAGCGTGCAGGGAACCGTCGGACTCGATCGCCGCTCGCCGATGGCAGACCTGCCGATGGGCACGGAGTTCGGCACTGCCGTGCATGCCGTTCTCGAGACGACGGATCCGGGCGCTGCCGACCTGGCCGCGGCGCTGCTACCGGCGGCAACCGAAGCCTTGGCCCGAAGCTCGTTCGGGCGGACCGGATCGGGCCCGGCCCGATCGGGGCAGCCAGGATCAGAGCTGGCCGGCGGCGCGCTCACCGCGCAGCGGCTGGCCGAGGCGCTCGAGCCGACTCTGCTGACTCCGCTCGGACCGATCGCCGACGATCTCAGCCTGGCCCAGATCGGCGCCCGGGACAGACTGGCCGAGCTCGACTTCGAGCTGCCGCTCGCGGGCGGCGACCGGCCGGTGGCTGACGTACGACTTCGCGACGTCGTCGACCTGCTGGCAGCGCGGTTGGCCCCAGGGGATCCGCTGGCGGGCTACCCGGCAAGGCTGGGCAGTCCGCTGTTGTCGGAGCAGACACTTCGCGGCTTCCTGACCGGCAGTATCGACGCCGTGCTGCGGGTCGGCAGCGGCGCGACGCGGCGCTATCTGATCGTGGACTACAAGACCAACTGGCTCGGCGCTTTCGACGGACCGCCGTTGACGCTCGCGTCGTACACGCCGGACAGGCTGGTGGAAGCGATGATGGCGGCGCACTATCCGCTGCAGGCCCTGCTGTACAGCGTCGCGCTCCACCGATTCTTGCGCTGGCGACAGGCCGGATACGACCCCGACCGGCACCTGGGCGGCATCGCGTACCTCTTCGTCCGCGGAATGGCCGGGCCGACCACCCCGCGGATCGGCGGCGTCCCCTGCGGCGTCTTCAGCTGGCGCCCACCCGCCGGCCTGGTGCCGGCGCTGTCGGATCTGCTCGACCGAGGACCTCACCCGGGAGCCGAGCGGCCAAGGGCACCGCGATGAGCGTCGTGGACGGCGTCACCGCTCCGACTCTGACACCGGTCGAGGACCGCCGAGTCGCGTACGTCCGTCAGGCCGCCGGTCTGCTGCGCCAGTTCAACGAGGCCGGCGTGCTCGGCCTGGCCGACGTGCACACCGCCGATCGGGTCGCGCAGATCTGCGGCGAACCGGACGAGTCGGTGCGACTGGCCCTCGCGCTGACTGTGCGCGCACTGCGGCTCGGATCGGTGTGTCTCCAGCTCGAAACCGTGCGGCAGACGATGTTCGACGAGTCCGAGGAGTCGGTGGACACCAGCGCGCTCCCGTGGCCGCCGGTGCAGGAGTGGGAAAGCGCCTGCGCACGGTCGCCGATGGTCACCGTCGGCGCGGAGGCGCCGGGTGAGCGACCGCTGCGGCTGACCAGCGGCCGGCTCTATCTCGAGCGGTACTGGCTGCAGGAGGAGACCGTACGACGTCAGCTCCAGGCGCGCTGGGCGCGGCCGGCACCCGTTGTGGACCGCGATCGCGCGCGGGCGGCCCTGGATCGGCTGTTCCGGCGGGAGGGGCTTGCCGGCGACGAGGTCGACCGGCAGAGGCTCGCGGCGGCGGTCGCGATGCTCAGTTCGGTCAGCGTGATCGCCGGCGGCCCCGGCACGGGCAAGACAACGACGGTCGCCGCGTTGCTCACGGTGCTGGCCGACCAGCCAGGTCGCACGCCACGGGTCGCGCTGGCTGCGCCGACCGGCAAGGCGGCGGCTCGCCTCACCGAGGCCGTGGCGCGGGCGCGGCAGCGGCTCGAGCCGGCAGACCGCGAGCTGCTGGGCGAGCTCACGGCCCAGACTCTGCACCGCCTGCTCGGTTGGCTGCCGGGCAAGCGAGGCCGGTTCCGGCACGACGCACGCAACCATCTGCCGTACGACGTCGTGGTCGTCGACGAGATGTCGATGGTCTCCCTCACCTTGATGTCGCGCCTGCTGGAGGCGGTCCGGCCGGGCGCCCGGCTGGTCCTGGTCGGGGATCCGGATCAGCTCTCGCCGGTCGATGCCGGCGCGGTGCTGGCCGATATCGTCACGGCTCACGGCGACCGGGAGCCGGAGCTCGATGCGGCTCTGACCGAGCTCGGGCCCGACGTGTCCGCGAGAGTGCCGGTCGTGCGGCGGGTCGTCACCCTTGACCATGTCTTTCGCTTCGGTGACGGTGGCGCGATCGACGCCCTGGCCAAGGCGATCCGTGCCGAACGGCCCGAAGACGTCCTTGCCGTGCTGCGCTCCGGCAGCGCCGAAGTCGAGTTCACCGAGCTTGATCCGGGCGAGTTCGGAATGAGCCTGGACCACCTCGCGGCCGAGGTTCGAGGTGCAGGTCGGCGCCGCATCGCCGCCGCGACGGCCGGCGACGTCGACGAGGCGCTCGCCGCCATCGACCAGCATCGCCTGCTGTGCGCGCACCGGCGCGGGCCGTACGGGGTGAGCCGGTGGGGCGACGAGGCCGAGCGCTGGCTCGAGCTCGACGCCGATCAGCAGCGCCTCTCCCGGGCAGCCGACGGCGAGTGGTACGTCGGCCGTCCCGTCCTCGTCGTGGCGAACGACTACGACCTCGGCCTCTACAACGGTGACATCGGGGTGGTCGTGAGCACGCCGACCGGTCCGCGGGTGGCATTCGCCCGCGGTAGCGGCCACACCCTGGTGGCGCCGGTTCGCCTCGATGCCGTCCAGACCGTGCACGCCATGACCGTGCACCGCGCCCAGGGCAGCCAGTTCGGTTGCGTCTCGTTCATCGTGCCACCGGCAGACTCGCCGCTGCTGACCCGCGAGCTGTTCTACACCGCGGTCACTCGAGCCAGCCGTCGCGTGCAGGTGTTCGGCACGGCCGAAGCGGTCGAACGAGCGGTGCTCCGTCCGGCCAACCGGGCCAGCGGACTCGCCGAGCGTCTCTAGAGGCTCAGTTTCCGGAAGCAAGTCATCCCAACGTGGGCCCCGTCAGATTCCGGCCGCCGGCCCGCGGACGGCGTCGTGTGGCGCGTGCTCGTCGTCTTAGGCGTGGCTGGCCTGCACAACGCCGGAGTTGAACAGCAGGTCGAGCGCGATGGCGGTGATGGCACCGCAGAGATGCCGGAGTCGAAGACGATCTGGAACCAGCGTTCGCCCCACGAAGGTGGATTCGCCCCACCTGCAACTGGGGCGAATCCATGCAACTGGGGCGAACTCACTGTTGGTGCGCGGCGGGCGGGCTACAGCGGGAGCTCGCCGTCACGCCAGGCCTGGATCAGCCTCGACGCGATGGAGGTCGGCCCCGGGAGGCCCAGGTCGCCGGCCTCCAGCCGCCGGGTCAGCTCCTCGCGGGTGTACCAGTCGGCGTACGCGATCTCCTCGTTGTCGACGCAGATCGCCGAGTTCGCCGCCCGGGCCGCGAAGCCCACCATCAGCGAGCGCGGGAACGGCCACGGCTGGCTGCCGAAGTACGCGATCTCGGCGATGCTGACGTCGACCTCCTCCGCGATCTCGCGGTGGACCGTCTGCTCCAGCGACTCACCGATCTCCACGAAACCGGCCAGCACCGAGACCCGGTTGCCCCAACCGTTCTGACTGCCGAGCAGCAGCCGGTCCTCGGCGTCGACGACCGCTACGATCACCGCCGGATCCGTCCGCGGGAAGTGGTCCTCCTCGCAGGTCTCGCAGTGCCGGGCGAAGCCGCCGTTGATCACCCGCGTCCTTCCACCGCACCTCGCGCACAGCGGCTCGTTGCGGTGCCAGCGGGTGAGTGCCGTGGCCGTCGCGGCGATATCGCGCTCGTTGTCGCTCAGCTGATAGCCGACCTCACGCAGATCGTGCACCTCACCCTCGGTGAGGGCCTCCACAGCGAAGATCGGGGCGCCGTCCAGCAGCCCGAGGAGCCGATGGCGCTGGTCGTCGAACTCGACGAACGGCTTGGTCATCCGCAACTTGCTGCCGCCGGCGTTGGTGGTGAAGCGGGAGTCTGCGTCGAGCTTGAGCAGCTTCGCATCCTCCGAGCGCCACAATCCGCCGACCCAGCCGACCGAGCGTCGGTGGTGATCGACGCGGTCCAGATCGCTGGCAGCAGCCCAATGACTCACGTCGCCAGCGTAAACCGATCGGCGACCGCGGGCACAATGCCCGTTGACCGCGGGCACAATGCCGGTTGACCGCGGTCCCTCGCCCATGTCTGCGGTCAGGGCCACTCCCCGGCCATCAGCGCCTCGAGCTCCGCTCGCGAGGCGAGTGTCTCCGGGCGAACGATCTGATCCTGCCGGACATGATAAAAGACCGCGTCGACCTGCTCGATCGGGACCCGGTTCACCTCCGCCCACGCCAGCCGGTAGATCGCGAGCTGCAGCGGATCGGCGGACTCCGCTCGGCCGGTCTTCCAGTCGACCACCTGGAACCGGTGTGGGCCGTGGCTCCCGGTCGAGGGATCGGGCGCGAGCTCATACACCGCGTCGATCCGGCCCCGGATCAGCCGGCCCCCGACGACGAGGCTGAACGGCGCCTCCACCGCATACGGCACCCGGTGGCCGTATGCGCCCTCGGCGAACGCCCGGCACAGCTCGCGCAGGTCGTCGTCGGCTTCCGCACCGGCATCGGCGCGGTCGGGCAGGTCGTCGGGGTCGATCAGCTGCTGCTGGCCGAGTCCGCCGACGCCGAGCCGACCCGTGAACTGCCGCTCGACCCAGGCATGGAACCGAGTTCCGAAGCGTGCAGCCCGAGACGGCGGCCGCGGCATCGGCCGCGCCAGCTCCGCCGCGAACGACTCGGGATCCTCGGCGAGCCGCAACACCGCGCTGGCCGACAGGTCGGCAGGGAGCACGACTTGCTGCCGACCCGACCGGGCAGCGGTCAGCTCGGCGAGCAGCCGATCCAGGTCCGCATCCCAGCCGGCCGCGACCTCGGCATCGTCCAGCAGCAGCTCGTATCCGTCCGGCTCGACCGGCCCGGCACCGCCGCGCAGTCGGACTCGCGCGGCCTCGACCTCGGCAGCGGCCTCGGCGCGACGAGCGGTCGCCTCCGCATCGAGCGGTGCCGGCCAGCGCTGGGCGGTGGCCTGCACCAGCAGCGGGTTGACCGGGCCGGGCTCATCGGCGACCGGATCCAGTCGTCCGCCGGCCTGCGCCGCGGCCATGATCGTCTCGAGGTAGTCCGACGGTCGCCGCGGGTTGGCCAGCTCCGCACGCCAGTAGTGTCCCGATCCGACCAGCAACCGTTTGGCCCGGGTCGCCGCGACGTAGGCCAACCGGTCCTCGGCCAGCAACTGCTGGCCCCGCAGCGCCGTCTTGTACGTCCCCATCGCGGTGTTGCTCGCTTCGGCGAGCTGCGGGATCGCATCGGCGTCTCCGCGGAGCTCGGCCGGCAGCACGGCCGGGTTGGTCACCCAGTTGTCGGTCACCCGGTCGCTCGGGAACACTCCGTGCATCAGCGCCGGCAGGAAGACGACCGGCCACTCCAGGCCCTTCGCCCGGTGAACGGTCAGCAGCTTGACCGCCTCCCGGTCCGACGGCACGGCCTGCTCCAAGCCGGCTCCCTGGTCGATCTCGGCCTGGAGATAGGCCAGCAGCCCCGACAGCGACGCGTCCCCGTCGACGTCGACATAGTCGGCCACGGCGTCTGAGAAGGTGCCGAGCTGATCCCGGCGTCCGCTGCGGACGAACTCGGGTGTGGCCATCACCTCGACGTCCAGGCCGAGGGTGACGATCACCCGTCTGGTCAGGTCGAGAACCGGTTCGTCACTGTGCTGACGCAGCTGGTCCAGCTCGCCGGCGATCTGCCGGAACCGCCGCCGGGCCTCTGCGGAGTAGTCCGCCCAGTCCGCCTCACCCGGATCCTCCACCGCGTCGAGCAGACAGACCAGGTCGGTCGGGTCGACGTCGGCGACGGCGCCCTCCAACGCGCCCAGCAGATCCTGGGCTCCGAGCAGCTCCTCGGCCCTCTCCCGCGACTCCGCCGGCGTCCGCGGCGCATGTGCGAGCTCGCGGGCCCGTCGGCCGAGCAGGGCCAGATCGCGCACCCCGATCCGCCAGCGCGGCCCAGTGAGCAACCGGATCAGGTCGGGGTTGGCGGTGACGTCGTCGATCAGCCGCAGGGTGGCGAGCACGTCGGCGATCTCGGGGAGCTGCAGCAAGCCACCGAGTCCCACGATCTCCACCGGTACGTCGCGGCTGGTCAGCTCGCCGTAGAGCGCGCCGATGTCGGCGTTGCGTCGGGTGAGCACGGCGATGTCCGCCCAGTGTCCGGCGGTGCCGTCGCTGTGCGCCGACACCACCTGGTCAGCGATCCAGCGCACCTCTTCGGGCCAGCTGAGGTGCACCGCGGCCCGGATCTCCCCCGTCGGCGTGCCGTCGGGTGCACGGAGCAGGCCGAGCTCCGTCCGGCGCCGACTCACGCGCGCCGAGCAGGCTGGACGCGTCCGCCCGCAGCGGTGCGCTGAGCGTGTTGGCGACGTCGAGGATGCGCTGACCGCTGCGTCGGTTGACGGTCAGGGCGAACCGCCGCGCTCGCTCGCCGCGTCGAGTGCGGAAGTCGCCGTCGAAGGCGATGATGTTGCTGGCCGCCGCACCCCGCCAGCCGTAGATCGCCTGGAACGGGTCGCCGACCGCGGTCACGGGATGGCCGAGGCCCTCACTGGGTGTCTTCCCGGAGAACAGCCCGCGCAGCAGCACCGCCTGGGCTGCGGAGGTGTCTTGGTACTCATCGAGCAGCACCACCGAGAAGGTGTCTCGCAGGATCGCCGACACCGGGGGGACCTCCAGGGCCAGCCGGGCCGCGATGGCCATCTGGTCCGCGAACTCGACCACTCCCAGCCGCTGCTTCAGCCGCTGGTAGTCCCGCACCAGGCTCACCAGCTCGAGCCGCTCCTCCGCGGCGACCATGGCCCGCTTGACGTCGGCGTACACGTTTCCGCGGTTGTTCAGCGGTGCCGACGCCAGTTCGACCAGATAGTCCCGCGCATGCGGGTCCAGTCCGTCCGGGTCGACGAGATGTTGCTGCAGGTCGGCGTCCAGCTTGAGCACCCTCTCGGTCACCGTGCCCGGGCGCAGCCGGGAGATGTACTCGAACGGTCCCGCCGCCGACTTCACCACCCGCGAGGCAAGCCGGTAGCGGGTGGCCCCGCTGATCAGCGTCGGATCGGCCTCGAAGCCGAGCCGCAGGCCGTGCTCGGAGACCAGCCGTCCGGCGAACGCGTCGTACGTCATCACGACCTGTTCGCCGCTGGAGTCCACCCCGTGCGCATCGACCACGCCGGCGGTCACCAACGCCGCCCGGATCCGCGCCGACAGCTCGGCGGCGGCCTTCCGGGTGAACGTCAGGCCGAGGACCTGCTCGGGTCGGACCGCCCCGGTGCCGACCAGCCACACCACCCGGGCCGCCATCACGGTGGTCTTGCCGGAGCCGGCGCCGGCGATGATCACGCCCGGTTCGAGTGGGGCGGTGATCGCCGCCAGCTGCTCGTCGGAGAACTCGACTCCGAGCGCATCGCACAGGTCCGCCTGATCCCGCAGGGCAGCACCGGTGCGGGCCGGAACCAGCGTCGACACCTTCACGACACCACCTGCTTCCCCGCACCCTGGGCGGGGCAGCTGGACCGGAAGGCGCACCACCGGCAGGCCGGTCCGACGGCCGCGTCGAACCGTTCGGCCCGGATGATCCCGGCCGCGTCGGCGAGTCGTCCGTGCACCCAGGTGGGCACGTCCGGCCCGTCTCGGTCCTCACCGGCCCCCTTCCCATCGGGCCCGTTCCCGTCGGGCTTCTCGGGCCAGCCCAGCGGAAACGGCTGGTCGTCGAGCGACGCCTGGCCGAACACCCGCGGCAGACCTACGCCGTCGCCCGAGCCGTCGCCCAACCGCAGATACACCAGCTCGGCGCCGCCGGGCCGAGCTCCCGGCCCGGCGACAGACGCGAACGCTCCCTCCGCCACCGCCAGCTGGTAGACGCCGAGCTGGTCGTGCACCGCGACGTCGACCGCCGCCGGTGCGGCTCGCGAGGTCTTGAAGTCCACGATCCGGATCCGGCCGTCCGGGTCGCGCTCCACCCGGTCGGCGGTCCCGGTGAGCCTGACCCGGTCGCCGCGCACCTCGACCTCGCACTCGAAGGACACCTCGGTGCCCAACAGCTCCTTCGTGGTGCGTGCCTCCTGCCAGGCAGCGAACCGCTCGATGGCGGCCTCCGCCTCCACCCGCTCGGTGGCCGACAGCCAGTTGGCGTCGAAGTCGAGCTGGTCCCAGACGACCTCGAGATGCGCAGCCAGCGACTCCGGGTCGACGCCGGCCTGCGCACCGTGCTGGGCGAGCACGTGCACGACCGAACCGAAGCTCGCCGCAGCCTGTCGGGGAGTCTCTGCACTGGCCTTGCGGGAGAGGAACCACTGCCGCGGACAACCCAGCACGGTGCCGAGCTGACTGCCGGACAGGTGGACCGGGTCGACCCGACGCTGGACGGGACCGTTCCCGGCGCTCAGTGGGCGGGTGCCCCACCAGTTGGCGGGTCGCGCCGCCGGAACCAGCGGCCGGCCGTCGGGCTCGGTGGCCTCCGCGAGCCGGGCCAACCGGACGGCGGCCTGGTCACGCAGGGCCGGGCTCGCGTCGGGGTCGACGCTGACGCTGCGCAGCTCGGCGACCATCGCCGACATCGACAGTGGACGGCGCGGCCGGCCTGGTCGGGCCGTGACCGGCACGTCCAGCTCGCTGAGGAAGCGGCTCGGCTGGTCTCCCTCTCCCTCCGTACCGTCGACCGCGGTGACGACCAGTCGCTGTCGAGCGCGGGTGCAGGCGACGTAGAACAGCCGCCGCTCCTCCGCGATCCGGGTTGCCGTCGGCGCCGGCTGGACCACACCGCGGCGGCTGAGCCGGTCGGCCTCGAGCAGCGAACCCCGCCGCCGTACGTCGGGCCAGACGCCTTCCTGGACGCAGGCAACCACCACCAGCTCCCACTCCAGCCCCTTCGAGCGGTGCGCGGTCAGCAACCGGACGCCGGCACCGCGGACCGGCGACTCCCGGAGGGTATCCGCCGGGATCTGTTGTCCCTCCACCTCGGCGAGGAAGCCGGTCACCCCGCGCAGGCCCGACACCTCCTCCGATCGCGCGGCGATCGCGAACAGTGCACAGATCGCGTCGAGGTCGCGGTTGGCCCGGCGGCCGGTGTCACCCCCCGTTGCGGCCGATGCCCGCAGACGTTCCGGCCACTCGGTTCCGCTCCACAGCAGCCACAGGGCCTCCTCGGCGGTGCGACCCGAACGGATCGCCCGCGCGCAGCCGTGCAGCAGCGCAGCGAGGGCACGCGCCGCAACGACCTCGGATCGACCCTGCGACAGGCTGACGGCCCGTTCGGGATCTGGCTCGAGCAGATCGTCCAGCAGCGCCGGGTCGTGCAGGGCGGCGGCGAGCAGCTCGGCCGAAGAGCGTGGCAGCGCCACACCGGCCAGCTCGCGGCGCTCCGCGTCGCGCAGTGCGCGGCCGAGCCGCCGGATCGCCATGCTGTCCAGCCCACCCAGCGGGGACACCAGCAGGGTCTGCGCTTCCTCGGTGCTGGGCTGGACCGTCCCGGAGGCCACGGCGAGCGCGGTCAGCAGCGGACGTACGGCAGGCTCGGCGGCCAACGGGATCTCGTCCCCGGCGACCTCGACCGGGACGCCGGCGGCGATCAGCGCGCGGCCCAGGGTCGGGATGGTCCGCCGCCCGGAGCGGACCAGCACCGCCATCTCCGACCAGGGGATGCCGTCGCGCAGGTGCGCGGCCCGCAGCAGCTCGGCGATGTGCTCGGCCTCGGCGCCGGGGCTGGTGCAGGTGAACACATCGACCCGTCCCTTCGGCATCCCCGGCGCGCAGATCGGCGAGCGGAACGTCGCGAACACGTCCCCCGGCAGACTCCTCGGCACTCCGAGCCGGCCGACCAGGCTGCGGCTGGCCGCCAGCAGCCGGGGACCGAACCGCCGGGTCTGACCCAGCGCCACCACCGGTGCACGTTCGCCGCCCACGGTCCGGAACAGGTCGGGGAAGTCCAAGATGCCGCGCGCCTCGGCACCCCGGAAGGCGTAGATGGACTGGTCCGGGTCGCCCACTACCACCACGTCCCGGCCGTCGCCGGCGATCGTCTGCAGGAGCGCCACCTGCGACGGATCGGTGTCTTGGTACTCGTCGACGAACACACAGCCGATCTCGGCGCGCAGCGCGTCGGCGACCTCGCTCGAGGCCAGCAGGATCCGGCAGCGATGGACGAGCTCCGCGTAGTCGAGAACCCGCTCGGCGTCGAGCACGTCGAGATACTCGTCGAAGAACTGCCCGACACTCACCCACTCCGGCCGACCGGCCGCCACACCGGCATCGACCACGTCCTCCGGGTCCATCCCCAGCTGCCTGGCCTTGGCGATCACCGCCCGCACCTCCGTCGCGAACGCCCTGGTGGCAAACGCGGCGACGACGGACTGCGGCCAGTCGGCACGTCCGGTCTGTGGGCTGCCGGCCAGCACCTCGCGCACCCGGAAGTCCTGCTCGGGGCCGGTCAGCAGGCGCACCGGTGCGTCCTGGTTCTCCTCGCCGAACCGGCGGACCAGGGCATAGCAGAGCGCGTGGAACGTCATCACCATCGGCGTGACCCCCGAGCGCCCCAGCCGGGCGCCGATCCGGGTCCGCAGGTCGGCCGCGGCGCGCCGGGAGAAGGTGAGCACCAAGATCGTGTCCGGCGACACGCCGCGGCGCTCGATCCGGTCGACGACGGACTCGACCAACGTGGTGGTCTTCCCGGTGCCGGGACCGGCCAACACCAGCAGCGGCCCACCTGGATGGTCGACGACGGCCCGCTGGGACGCGTCGAGCGGGGGTGGCGTCGCCCGTTCGGGCGGCTGGCGGATCAGTTCGTACATCTCGGCTCTCGCAGATTGCTCAGGTGAGGTTACGCCGACAGTGAAGCGGACCCCACTGACACTGTGCGCGCCCCACCGGGTCCGGCGGGCCGAGGGACCAGGCGTACAACGGTCTGGTGAGCGACGACGCAGCCCCGAACGGCGACAAGACCCAGGTGGCGACCGGGCGGATCGAGCTTCGCTGGGTCGACGCAGGAGGCAGCACGCTCCACGGCCTCGACGAGCTGGAGGCACTCCGCTCCCGGGACGACGGCTTCGTCTGGCTCGACGTCCCCGAGTGGTCGCCAGAGGCCGATGTGCTGCTCGGCGATCGGCTCGGCTTCCACCCGATCGCGCTGCGCGACTGCCGGGAACGCAACCACACGCCACGCGTCCACCGCTATCCCGATCATTTGTTCTTGGTGATCCACGCGCCGCTGGTCGGCTTGGCCGGTCACGTCCACTATCTCGAGCTGGACCAGTTCATCGGCGCCGGTCTGCTGGTCACCGTGCACGGGCCGCTCAACCCGACCGTGCCGCTCGAGGAGGCCCTCCGCGAGACCCGTTCGGTCATCGCCCGGCTGGACTCGGGACGGCTACGGCCCACGTCGCCGTTCGGACTGTCCTACGCAATCGTGTCCACGGTTGCCCGCGGCGAGGCGGACCTGGTGGCAGACCTGGCTCGCCAGGTCGGTCTGCTCGAGCAGCGGGTGATGGCGGCCACCGACGAAGAGCCGCAGCAGTTCCTGACCAGCCTGTTCACCGCGCGACACGAGCTGATGACGATCAAGACCATGGCGAGCCAGGGCGGCGAGATCTATCGGCGCGGGATCAAGCTGGCCACCTTCGCTCCGCCCGAGTCGGTCGCGCTGATGGAGGACCTGCTCGACCAGTACGAGCGGGTGGCCAACATCGCTCAGGCCCAGCTGGACTTCCTGGTCGGCGTGACGGACTTCTACCGGGCCCGTACAGACACCAAGATGACCATCGCCGCCGAGCGGCTGGCGGTGATCGCCGCGCTGACCCTGCCGATCACGTCCCTGTCGTCCATCCTCGGCATGAACGTCATCGTCTACGACCACACCCACTGGGTCTGGCTCAGCTTCCTGCTGGCGGTCATGGTCGTGATGTCGGCCCTGCTGCTGCGTTGGGCGCACCGCCAGGGCTGGTGGTGACCGGCTCGATGGCCGCATCAACCGTCGCGAACGCCCCGACCGAATCGACGCCGCGATTGGCGGTCGGTCCGGCCGGGTAGGAATCTTCATGTGCGCGATGCCGGGTACGACCGGCGGAGCTTCCCTGTGGCACGAAGGAGATCGAGACCGATGAGCAGCGCTGTCCCGCAAGGCGAACCCACCCCGCAGCGGTCCGAGACCACCGATCAGCGACGGTCCGAGCCGTCCACCACCCAGCGGCCGTCCGAGCCCTCCACCCGAGCAGCGGAGGTCGACACCGACAACGACGGGCGATCGAGCCTGGATCGACAGAAAGAACGCTTCGGTGGCATGAAGTTCGGCGCCACGTTCTTCGGCTGGTTGGCCGCAGCCGGCGCGGGCGTCTTGATGACGGCACTGCTGGCCTCGCTGGGCGCCGGGATCGGACTGAGCTCGAGCCTCAACCCTGATCAGGTCACCGGGAACGCCGGCACGATGGGGATCATCAGCGCGGTCGTATTGCTGGTGGTGATCTTCATCGCGTACTTCTGCGGTGGCTATGTGGCCGGGCGGATGGCGCGGTTCAACGGAGTGAAGCAAGGAGTCGGGGTCTGGCTGTGGGCGATCATCGCTGCCGTCGTGGTCGCCGTGCTCGCCGCGATCACCGGCAACCAGATCAACGCATCGCGCTACCTCAACGGTGGGCCGCAGATTCCCGTCTCTCGCGAGGCCCTGACCGTCAGCGGGATCATCGCCGCGCTCGCGGTCCTGGTGGTCGCCCTGGTCGGCGCGATTGTGGGCGGCCTGAGTGGCATGCGGTTCCACCGGCGGGTAGACCGCGCGGCCTAGGAGCAGAGCCAACACCACCGGCCAGCCCTCGTGGTCACCACACGTCTCCGTGTTGTCGTCCTCGGCGGCGGCATCCTCGGCATCTCCACAGCTCGGCAGCTGGCGGACGCCGGGAATGCTGTCACCTTGATCACCGAGGGCCGGCTGGTCAATGGCGCATCAAGTCGTTCCTTGTCCTGGCTCAACTCCGCCGGCACGTACAGCGACGACTACCACCGCTTGCGGCTCGCCGGCATCGACCGTTACCGCACCCTCGCCGCCGGCCAGCCGTCAGCCGCCTGGCTGCGGTTCGACGGAGGCCTGAGCTGGCAGCCGGCCGACCGGTCGGTGGAGCTGCGCCACCGCCACCGGCTCCAGCTCGCCCGCGGCTATCGACAGCCGGTGGCTGGCGCCTGAAGCGGTGGCTGCTCTCGTTCCCGGTGTCGACTCACGCGCCATCCCGGCATCCGGTGCGATCTGGAATCCCGGGGAGGGCTGGGTCGACTTGCCCAGCCTGGCGCGATTTCTTGGCAACGGACCTGCTGGGCAGCGGCGGAGATCTCGTCACGGAGGCCGGCCCTGCGCGGATCGAGACGCTTCGCGACGCAGTCATCGGGGTGTCTTCTGCCGGCGCCGAGCGTGTCGCCGCGGACGCCGTCGTGCTTGCCGCCGGCGCAGGCGTGCCGGCAATGGCTGCCGAGCTCGGCATCCAGATCCCCGACGCCACGCCGAATGCACTCCTGGTGACCACCGAACCGGTCGACACGACGTTGCGCGCCGTCCTCAACACGCCGAGGGTATCGCTCCGTCCCACGCCCGACGGCGCCCTCGCCGTCGATGCGGGCTGGACGAGCGCCAGCATCGAGCTCGCGCCGGATGGCCGCTACCGGGTGCCGGAAGAGGTCGTTTCGGAGCTGCTGGCCGAGGCCTCCCATGTACTGGCCGGCAATCCCCGGCTTGCCGTCAAAAGAGCGGCGATCGGACCCAAGCCGATGCCGGGCGACGGTGAACCGGTGCTGGGGCGGGTCGATCAGATCGAGGGACTGCACCTCGCCTTCTCCCACAGCGGCGCCACCCTGGCGCTGATCGCCGGCGAGCTCGTGGCGCACGAGGTCAGCACCAACGAGACGCATCCCCTGCTGATCCCGTTCAATGTCCGACGATTTCGGTGAGCGCGTCGATGCACCGTGCTGGGCTGGTGGTCCCGGGCGTGACAGCTAGTCCTTCGGCTTGGTCTGCGCCGCGTGCAGCGCGGCCTTGGCGGCGTCCGGCATCACTCGTGCCGTTGCGGCCTGGACGGTGTTCTTCACCGAGCCGGTGACGATCTTCTCCCGGCCCGCCATCAGGGCGTCGTACGCCTCGCGAGCCACCTCGGCCGGGTCGTCCTTCTTCGCGTCGTACACCGGCGTGTCCTGCATTCCGGCCCGGTCGAAGAAGTCGGTGTCGGTCGGACCCGGCTGCAGGGCGGTCACGCTGACGCCGGTATCGCGCAGCTCGTAGCGGATGGCCTCCGCGAAGGAGAGCAGGAACGCCTTGGACGCCGCGTAGGTGGCGTAGTACGGACCCGGCATCGCGGCGGCGATCGAGGAGGTGATCAACAACCGCCCCTGTTGCCTGGCCACCATCGGCGGCAGCAGCTTCTTGGCCAGGTGTATCGCCGAGCCGATGTTCAGCTGCAGCAAGGCCAGGTCGTCGTCCAGCGAAGTCGCCAGGAACGGGCCGGCCACCCCGACCCCGGCATTCAGCGCCAGCACATCGACCGGTTTGCCCTGTGCCTCGACCGCCGCGATCAGCTGCTCGTTCCCGTCGAACGTCGTCAGGTCGGCGGTCACCGTCTGCACGCTTGCCGTGCCGCCCCGGAGCTCGTGGCCCGCCGACTCGAGGCCACGCTCCGCTGCCAACAAGACGTCGAAGTCGTTGTCCAGCAGGACTTTCGCCAGCTCGTAGCCGATCCCGCTGGAGCCTCCGGTGATCACGGCGAATCTGCGATTCTGCACCTCGGACATGGTCTCCTCCTCCTACCGTTCTCGACAGGAATTTCCCCCGCCGCGGATCCGTCAAACTGAGCGGCAGCATCGACGAGGAGGGGCGCACGCACGCACCCGATCGTCTGAGCACCGGCGGTGTGGACCGGTGGGAAGCCTGCGCCTCGCGCGGGTCGTCAGCGTTTGCGGTCCGACGTTGCCGGGTACGACCGCAGCCGATGTCTGAGTCAGCGCGAGAACTGCAGGCGGTCGCGGCCGACGCCTTCGGTTGGCGCGCGCGTCACGTGATCGAGCGGCTGGGTCATCCACCGGTCGTCGCAACGACCGCAACGGCATCGCTTCCGGTCCGTCGTGACATCATCGAGCGGCTCGGCCTGCGCAACCACGTGGAGGTGGTAGCCAGTTTCGATCGACCGAACCTGCGGCTCGCCGTGGAACACCACAGCGACGAGCGTGCGAAGCGGGAGGCCGTGCTGCACCGGGTGGACGCGCTGCTTTCCGCGCCCACCGCGCGACTGGGCCTGGTCTATACCGCGAGCCGCAAGGATGCGGAGTCCTATGCCGCCGACCTACGGAAGGCCGGCCGGCGCGCCGACCATTATCACGCAGGACGGCGCCGGGCCGATCGCGAGCGGGTGCACGAGGACTTCCAGCAGAATCGACTCGACATCGTGGTGGCGACGTCGGCGTTCGGGATGGGCATCGACAAGGCGGATGTGCGATTCGTGGTGCATGTCTCGGCGCCGGAGTCGCTGGACTCCTACTATCAACAGATCGGGCGGGCCGGACGCGATGGGGAGGGCTCGGAGGTCGTCCTGTTCTATCGCCCAGAGGATCTCCACCTGCAACGGTTCCTCACCTCTCACCGGGCTCCGACCACGGCACTGGCCAAGATCGCCAACGTGTTGGCCGAGACCGAGCAGCCGATGACCACGGCCGAGCTCGCCGAGCTGGTCGAGGTCCCGACAGTTCAGCGGGTCCGCGCTGTCAACCTGCTGGAGCAGGCCGGCGCCGTGACCGCCGATGCCGAGGGACGGTTGGTGTACGTCGATCGTGACCGCACTCCGACCGACGCCGTCGCCGAAGCGGTCCGGGTCGCCGAGGCGCACCAGCAGCTGATTCGCTCTCGGATCGAGATGATGCGCGGCTACGCAGAGACCACTGGTTGCCGTCGGCAGTTCCTGCTCGGCTACTTCGGTGAGTCGCTGCCCGAGCCGTGCGGGAACTGCGACACCTGTGCCGCCGCAGCGGATCGACCCGAGCCCGAACCAGTTCGCGACGAGGGTGCCATCGCAGAGTCACCGGACAGTGACGTTGCCTTCTCGGTCGACGACCCCGTGCGGCATCGCGCCTGGGGAACCGGCGTCGTGATGTCGGTCGAGGACGACCGGATGACCGTCTTGTTCGACGAGGTGGGCTACAAGACGCTGGACCTGGCCGCACTGACGAAGCACAAGCTGCTCACCCTCGACGAGCCGTGACGGCAGCGTCCGCATTCTGCCGAGCCGCGGCTCGGCATCCACTGGGTGTTCTCAGGCAGAAGGACTGGGCGTGATCACGAGATGGCAGCCACTCGGCCGGACCCTCGACGGACCTTCCCGCTCACCGCGTCAGCCCAGACGGGTCCGAGGTGGCAGATGGACCGGAGGGGGCAGATGGACCGGAGGGGGCAGATGGAGGAGGGGAGAGACCGGAGGGGCCAGATGGGCCGGTCGGCGATGAACGGCGGCTCCTCGCGGGTCGTGCTGATCACGGGTGCCTCCAGCGGGATCGGCCGAGCCACCGCACTACTCGCCGCCGGTCGCGGTGATCACCTCGTCCTGCTGGCTCGCGGCGAAGGGCCACTGGCCGATATCGCCCAGGAGTGCGAGGCGTCCGGTGCCGCCTCGGTGATGGTGCTCGCAGCAGATGTGGCCGACGACGCAGCCGTCCACCGCGCCGTCGCGGCCGTCCTCGACCGGCACGGCGCCCTCGATGCCGTCGTGCACTCGGCCGGCGTGGTGGCGTACGGACGGTTGCCCGATGTGCCGACCGACGTCTTCGATCATGTCGTGCGTACGGACCTGCTCGGCTCCGCCAACGTCGCCCGTGCGGTGCTGCCCAGCATGCGCGACCGCGACCACGGGCATCTCGTTCTCCTGGGTTCGTTGCTCGGGCAGATGGCGCCGCCGTACATGTCGGCCTATGCGGTCAGCAAGTGGGGTGTCCGCGCCCTCGCCCGGATCTTGGTGATCGAGAACCGGGACCGACGGGGTGTCCACGTCTCACTGGTGTCTCCCGGCGGAGTCGACACCCCGATCTACCTGCAGGCGGCCAACTATCTCGGTCAGGTCGGTCGACCACCGCCCCCGGTGCTGAGCCCGGAGAAGGTGGCTCGGGTGGTGATCCGCACGATCGATCGGCCGAAGGCACGGGTGCAGGTCGGCGCGTTCAATCCCTTGATCATCTTCGGGTTCAGCGCTCTGCCGGGACTCTTCGACTCGCTGGTCACGCCATTGTTCGAGGTAGCAGCGACCGATGCCCGGCAGTCGGTCGGCGCGGGCACCGGCAACGTGTTCTCCTCGGTCGCCGACGGCAACCGGCTGCGCGGCGCCCAGGGCAATCCGGTCCGCTCCATCGTTGCTGGCGTGTGGCGCAAGCTCCGTGGTCACCGACAGTAGGCCGATTCCGGCCCGAGTGCATCGAGGGACTCTCCGAAGATCTGTCACTCGGACCGGTCGACGTCGCGTCCGCGTAGCCCCAGCATGAACAAGATCGCATCCAGGTACGGCACGGAAACGGTCGTGCCGACCTGGCGTCGGACGATCGGCTTGGCATTGAAGGCGATGCCGAGACCGGCGACGGCAAGCATGTCGAGGTCGTTCGCACCGTCCCCGATCGCCACCGTCTGACTCAGCGGAATCCCTTCGTCCGCTGCGATCTGAGTGAGAAGTGCGGCCTTGCGGGCGCGGTCGACGACGTCGCCGAGCAGTTCGCCGGTCAGTACTCCGTCCCGAGTCGCCAAGACATTCGCGTACGCATGATCGAGCTTCAGCTCGGCCTGCAGCCAGTCCGTGAACGGCGTGAACCCACCGCTGATGATGGCCACCTTCGCGCCGAGTCGCCGCAGCGTTGCGACGAACGTCCGCGCTCCCGGTGTCAGCCGAATCCGGCGTCGGGCACGCTCGATCGCGTCGGTGTCGAGGCCGGCCAGCAACCGAACCCGCGCCCGCAGCGACTGCTCGAAGTCGAGCTCGCCGGCCATTGCTCGTTCGGTGATCACGACGACCTGAGGGCCGACGCCCGCCTCGTCCGCGAGCAGCTCGATCACCTCGTCCGCGATCAAGGTCGAGTCGACGTCCATCACCACCAACCGCTTGGCCCGCCGCTCCAGACCGCCCGCCTGCACAGCGATGTCCAGGCGGTGATCATGGGCGACCTCCATCAGCGCCCGTCGCATCCGGTCCGGGTCGTCGACGATCACCGCGAGGTCGTACGCGATCACCGGAGTCCTGGCCAGCCGGACGATCCGGTCGATGTTGCCGCCGGTGCCGGCGATCGCTTCGGCGACCGCAGCCAACGCCGCGGGCGGCAGCCGATCGCCCAGCACGGTCACGGCGTGCCGCGGCAGCTCGGCCCGGGACGAGATCGACTCGACCTGCGAGGCCGACACGCTGAGCCCGTGCCCGGCTCCCCAGTCGGCCACCTGTTGCACGATCCGCTGCTGCGCGCCGTGCGAGGCGTCCGCACCAAGTCGGACCAGCACGTCGAGGGTCAGCCGCTCGCGGACCACCAGCTGTTCCATGTCCTCCAGCTCCGCACCCGCGGTGCCCAGCAGGGCGAGCAGCTCGTGGGTCAGTCGAGGCCGGTCGTGCCCGAAGATCCTGATCAGCCAGGGAGGATTGCTCGCGAGCTCGCCGTTCATCGGCCGAGCTGCCAGACCAGCACCTCGGCGGCGCTGCGCGCGGTGATCGTCGACCCGCCCAGAGCGGTCAGCTCCACGGTGTCGCCCGTTCGGATCGAACCGACGCTGTCGAGCTCGACTTCGCCGCGCGCCACGACGAGGAAGATCGCCTCGGCGTCCGGCAGCCGCCGCCGCACCCCGGGAGCCAGCCGACCCACCCACAACGTCGCCTGCCGCGTCCCGAGGTCGATCGCGGCGTCGGGATGCTCACCAGAGGCGACGGGAACGAGACCGGCATCGAGGTCAGCCGACGCCACCTCGCGCTGGGCGTAGCCGGGAGTTGTGCCGGGTTCGTCCGGCCGGAGCCACATCTGCACGAAGTGCACCGGCTCGACCGGGTGCCGCGGATCGAGCCGGTAGGCGTCGTTCAGCTCGGCGTGAACGACGCCCGAACCCGCGCTCATCCGCTGCGCCAGTCCCGGGTGGATCACGCCGGTGTTGCCGAAGGAGTCGCTGTGCCGCAGTGAACCGGCGAGCACCCAGGTGAGGATCTCGGCATCGCGATGCGGGTGGTCGGGGTAGCCGCGGTCGGTCTCGACCAGATCGGTGTTGCAGACCAGCAACGGACCGTACGCGATCCGCTCAGGATCGTAGTGCTCGCCGAAGGAGAACGCGTGCCAGGTCGTCCGCCCGGCCGCGACGGTGACGAACCGGTCCCCCGCCCGCCGGACGACCACACCTGGTTCGCGCACGGGACAAGTATCCCGGCATGGCCATCCCGGCAGGGCGCCGGCTGGATGATCGTGTCCCGCCTCCGGAGGACACGATCATCCATTTCGGTGACGCCAATCGGTCAGTCGGGGTGGGTCAGTTGGGGATGGACAGCACGGGTGACGCCTGCCAGGACGTCCAGGCCGATGTCACACCGTGGCTGGCGACGTGGAACCGGATCTTCTGATACATCCGCTCGTTGCCCGGTCCGGTCTCGGGCAGCGAGCGGGTCACCGAGATCCGCACCGATCCCGACTTGTCGAACGAGTGCTTCAGCACCGAGTGTCCGAGGTACTTGTCCGGACTGGGCACCGCGTCGTAGCGCCGCTGATCCACGGTGATCGAGCGATCGCCGGAGCAGCTGATCGAGACGCTGTAGCGAACCTCCTTCACCCCCGAGCTGTTGAATCCGGCGAAGACCGGCTTGAGCGGCGTCGCGGTGCAGCCGCTGCTGGTGGCCGCTTCCGCGGGCATCGTGGCCAGCGCCAGCGGTACGGCCGCCGTGGCCGCGACGAGGCCGCCCACGACGAGCCGATGGAGCTTGCTGTTCTTGGAGATGGTGGTCATCTCTCCCCCTCTGATCGGTGTTCCGGTCCATCCGGAACATCAACCAGAGTGCGGGTTCAGAGCGTTCGGCGAACCTGCCCTGAGACCCATCTTCGGGGTCTGCCTGCCGGCGGACGACGAGGCGGTCGACGTATGGCCAGCGGTAGACGGCAGTGGCTGCCGATCATCCTCGCGGCGTCACCCAGCCCGACCGGTACGCCAGGGCGACTGCCTGGGACCGATCCCTGCAGGCCGTCTTCATCAGGACCCGCGAGACGTGCGTCTTGACCGTGCCCTCGCCGACCACCAGCCGTTCAGCGATCTCGGCGTTGGACAGTCCGTCGGCCATCAGCACCAGCACCTCCCGCTCCCGCGAGGTGAGCAGTTCCACCAGTCCGACCGGGTCCTCGCCGATCCGCGGACTTTGCGCCAGCGCCTCGATCACCCGGCCCGCCACCGCCGGGTCGAGCCAGGCGTCGCCGGCTGCGACCCGCCGGACCGCGTCGACCAGCTCGTGTGGCACCGCGTGCTTCAGCAGATAGCCGCTGGCGCCCGCAAGCAGCGCGCCGTAGACCGCCTCGTCGTCGTCGAACGTGGTCAGCATCAGCACCCTCGGAGCGGACCCCGCCCCGGACGGACGTCCTGCTCGATCGTGGATGTCGGCATCCGCCACCGGGCGGTCGGCACGCAGGGCACGCGTGGCGGCAACCCCGTCGAGCACGGGCATCCGGACGTCCATGATCACCAGGTCCGGCCGGTGTTCGTGCGCGAGCGCGACGGCCTCGGCCCCGTCGCCCGCCTCGGCGACGACCTGGATGTCGGGCTGGGCGTTCAGCAACAAGACGATGCCGGCCCGGATCAGCGCCTGGTCGTCCACCACCAGCACGGTGATCATGCTGCCTGCCGCTCGGCGAGCAGGGGCGACACGCGGACCTGGGGCCGCGGCAGCCGTGCCAGCACGACGTACCCACCCTCGATCGGACCGTGCTCCAGCACTCCACCGACCATCGTCACCCGCTCGGCCAGTCCGCACAGGCCGTGTCCGCCGGGCAGAGCGGCGACGCCGTGCGGCGGCGACCCGTGCTCGGTGTCACTCACCTCGACCTCGAGCAGCATCGGGGACCATCGCAGACAGACCAGCACCGCGGCCCCGAGCCCGCCGTGCTTGAGGGCGTTGGTGAGGGACTCCTGCACCACTCGGTACGCCGCGGCCCCCACGCTCGGATCGAGCGGTCCCGGCACGCCGTCCTCCATCAGGGAGACGTCGGCGCCGGCTCGTACCGTTGCCCGGACCAGCTGGTCGATGTCGGACGCCGTCGGCTGCCGGTCGGGCGCCTGCTGGTTTCCGGGCGGCCGGCGATTTCCGGGAGACAGCTGGTCGTCGCCGTTTCCGACCGCCGCAGAGTCACTCTCCGGCATTCGCAACAATCTGAGCATCCGGTGCAGCTCGGCCATCGCCTGGATGCCGGAGCTCTCGATCACCTCCAGCGCTCCCCGGACCGTGGCATGGCTCGGATCGAGCACCGCCTTGGCGCCCGAGGCTTGGATCATCATGATGGTCACCGTGTGCGCCACGATGTCGTGCAGCTCGCGGGCCAGGTGCATTCGCTCCGCCTGAACGGCCGCAGCCGCAGCCTGCGCCTGCAGCTCGTGCAGTCGCTGCGCGCGCCTCGCCGCCGTGTGACTCAACAGGCCAACCCCCCAGGTCGCCGTCGCCAGCAACATCCAGAGCACGAGGTTTCCAGCGAAGGCGGGCCACGATCCCGATGAGCCGAGATCGGACGCGTGGCTGCTGAAGATGCCGAACGGGACCATCATGCTCACCAGAGCGGGCACTGACCGGCGGCCCGGGCCGCATACCGCAACGGCATGAAGCGCGAGCAGCAGACCGGCGAACGGCTCGAAGTCGGGCACCACCAGCGCAGCTGAGGGCGAAGACCCACTGACCTGCGAACACCCCCAACGGGTGCCGCCAGCGAAGCATCAGAGTCGCGTACACCACGGTCAGCAGCACCGGCATCAGCAGGGCCGGTACGGCCCCACCCCAGATCGTGTGCCGGTCGCCTCCCCAGGTGATGAGATCGACGACCACGGCGAACGCGACGACCAGCGCATCCCCGATCAGTCGCCACGGGTGGCGGGTCCCGAGCGCTCGGCTGTTCGGATGGTCCCGTCCGATCGGGCGGCGGTCAGACACGCTGGCGACAGAACCACGCGTGCGGGAAGAGCCGGCACCACAAGGTCGCTGGGTGCCCGTGCGGGGGTCTCGGGTGCGCGGGCTGTGTCGGGGGCGGCGGTTGGGACGGTAGGTCCGGCCGGTGCGGTCTGGCTCGGCGGAGGAGATCGGCGATTGTGTCGGCGTCGAGCTCGTGACCTTCCGGCGCCACCGGACCGTCGGGACCGAACATCGTCGGCGACCGGGCCGGCTCGCTGAGACCAAGGGCCCAGATCCGCCCGTGCCGGGTAGCGACGGACTCGAGCACGTCCCGTACCTCGCGGAGCTCGACGACGGGCTCATCGGTTGCCGTGCTCGCCAGTCCTACTCGAAGGACGCGGGGTGGCTCCGGAGACGACAGCTGTCCGTCCAGCGGCGGGTCGACGACGACGAGCTCGGGGGCCGCGAGCATTCCGCTGCCCAACCGCTGTACCCGACTCTGACCGGCCGGGATGCCGTACACGGCGACAACCGTGCGTGGTGTGGCCATGGCCTCAGTGTCCTGCGTCGGGTCGACGGTGTCACGGGAAAAGTCCTTACGCCAGACGAACGTCGGTGCCCGCCCGCTGCCCACGAGAGGGAGTGCTCGGTGGCCGCCACCGATCGGAGGATTTCGGGTCACGGCAATAGGCTCTGCCTCGTGGATGCTCGAGGCGACCGATGGCCGATCCCCCGCCCCGTTCCCGACGCGATCGCTCCGGGAGAGGAGTCGGTCTGGGACTACCCGCGACCTCCGATCGCCAGGTTCAGCGACGCCGAGATCGTTGTGGTGCTGGGCGGGGAGGAGATCTGCGAGACCCGCAGCAGCTGGCGAGTGCTGGAGACCTCGCACCCACCGGCGTACTACCTGCCCCGGTCGGCGTTCCGGCCGGGCAGCCTGGTTTCGACCCGCGGCAGCTCGTTCTGCGAGTGGAAGGGCTCCGCGAACTATCTGGACGCGTACGGCGGCGAGAAGCTCGTTCGCAAGGCGGCCTGGTACTACCCACGTCCGAATCCCGACTTCGCGATGCTGCTGAACCACGTTGCGCTCTATCCGGGACTGATGGACTACTGCCTGGTCGACGGCGAGCGGGTCGTGCCGCAGTCCGGTGGCTTCTACGGCGGCTGGATCACCTCCGAGGTGGTCGGGCCGTTCAAGGGTGGACCGGGCACCGAGGGCTGGTGAGCGGTAGTGGACACCCATCCGGAGCCTGCCGGTGACGATCATTCGGAATCATCCGAAGCCGACGACTTCGTCGAGCTCGTGCTGGACGTGGTCGAGCGGATCCCGTCGGGACGGGTGATGACCTATGGCGACATCGCGGAGCTCCTCGGTAAAGGGGGTCCCCGACAGGTCGGCGCGGTGATGTCGCGCAGTGGCGCTGCCGTGCCGTGGTGGCGGGTGATCCGAGCAGACGGTCGACCGGTCCGCGGGCTCGAGGCGACAGCCCTGGAGCGCCTGCAAGCCGAGGGTTGCCCAATCGGGAACGGCCGAGTCCAGCTGCGGACCGCTCGCTGGATCCCGCCCGCCGACGACGGCAGTCAGGAACCGCCGGATTAGTCGCCCTCGCGTAGTTTTCGGAGCCGCGACCCGCCGGTCGCCCAAACAGGGGTTCGGGTTTCGCAGTGGATCGAAGTGTGCAAGGCTATTGCCGCTGTTGAGCAAGTCTGTGTCGTGGTACGTGCTGCGCCCCCAGTCCTTGCGTGGGCGGCGGGTCATCCGGTGTCCGGCAGCAAAGTCGAGGTCGTGAGGTGCGGCCCCGGGTGTCAGATGCAAGGAGATGTTTCATGGCGCAGGGAACCGTCAAGTGGTTCAATGCCGAGAAGGGTTACGGCTTCATCGCCGTGGACGGCGGGGGTCCCGACGTTTTCGTCCACTACAGCGCGATCGATGCCTCCGGCTTCCGTTCCCTCGAAGAGGGTCAGCGGGTGGAGTTCCAGACCACCCAGGGACCGAAGGGCCCGCAGGCCGACCAGGTGCACGGCATCTGAGCTCTTGCCAGGCGCAACACGACACCCCCGGAGCCTCGGCTCCGGGGGTGTTCGCGTTCTCGAGACGTTGTCCGCCTACCGCCATACCGCACCGGAGCGGCGCGCCGCCGAGTGTAGGACCAGCCCTTCCCGGAAAGTGGTCACGTACAACATCTTCTGTCGGCGTGTCGATGTTGTACGTGACCAGTTTTCGGGGGATGGGGCCTAGTAGCTGGCTTGGGAGGGGTCGATCTGGCTGACCCAGGCCGACACCCCGCCGCCGACGTGGACGGCGTCGGCCAGGCCGGCGTCGTGCACCATCGCCAGCACCTCCGCAGAGCGGACGCCGGTCTTGCAGTAGAGCACCACCTGCTTGTCCTGCGGAAGCTTTGCCAGCGCCTCACCGGTCTGGAAGTCACCCTTGGGGATCAGGATCGATCCCGGGATCTCGTTGATCTCGCGCTCCACCGACTCACGGACGTCGATCAGCACGAAGTCACGCTCCCGCGACTCGCGCTCGTCGAGCATCCCTTCCAGCTGCTTCACCGTCAGAGTGTGGCCGACCTGTGCTGCGGCGGCCTCGTCGGTGATCGCACCACAGAAGTCGTCGTAGTCGATCAGGCCGGTGATCGGCTCACCGGCCGGATCCTTGCGCAGCTTGAGCGTCTTGTAGCTCATCTCGAGGGCGTCGTACACCATCAGTCGCCCGATCAGCGGATCGCCGATGCCGGTGATCAGCTTGATCGCCTCGGTCACCATGATCGAGCCGATCGAGGCGCACAGCACGCCGAGGACGCCGCCCTCGGCGCAGGAGGGCACCATGCCGGGCGGCGGCGGTGAGGGATACAGGTCGCGGTACTGGGGGCCGTACTCCGACCAGAACACGCTCACCTGACCCTCGAACCGGAAGATCGAGCCCCAGACGTACGGCTTGTTCGACAGCACCGCCGCGTCGTTCACGAGATAGCGGGTGGCGAAGTTGTCGGTGCCGTCCAGGATCAGGTCGTAGTCGGCGAAGATCTCCATCACGTTGTCGTTGTCGAGGCGCGCCTCGTGGACGACGACGTTCACCAGCGGATTGACCTCGGCGATCGACTCCTTGGCCGAGATGGCCTTCGACTTGCCGATGTCGGACTGGCCGTGGATGATCTGGCGCTGCAGGTTGGACTCGTCCACGGTGTCGAAGTCGACGACGCCGAGAGTGCCGACCCCTGCGGCCGCGAGGTAGAGCAGCGCCGGGCTGCCGAGGCCACCGGCCCCGATCACGAGCACCCGCGCGTTCTTCAGCCGCTTCTGGCCCACCATGCCCACGTCGGGGATGATCAGGTGCCGGCTGTAGCGATGGACCTCTTCGCGGGTGAGCTCGGCGGCGGGCTCGACAAGTGGCGGGTAGGCCACGGTTCCTCCAGAGTCGTGAGAACTATGTCGTGAGAACTATGTCGTGAGAACTGGGCAAGACAGATCGGATCGGCTCCGCGATCCTCTCCGCCCAACACGTACGTCCACCGCGCTATTCCACATCCTGGTCAGCCGTCTCAGCGGCCACCGGCAGAATGAGGGCCATGGCGGCGGAGGAGCTCTTGGTCCGGGTCGGCGGACGAACGCTCGGCCTGTCCAACCTCGACAAGGTGCTCTACCCCGCCGTCGGCTGCACCAAGGCCGAGGTGATCAGCTACTACACCCAGATCGCGCCTGTGCTGCTGCCCTATGTCCGCGACCGCGCCCTCACCCGACTGCGGTACCCGAACGGAGTTCCGACCGACGCACCCACCGGCGCCCACGGCGGCAGCACCCCGCCGCCCTCAGGCGCCTTCTACGAAAAGAACGCCCCGGCCGGGACGCCGCCCTGGGTAGGCAGACAGCTCGTCGGTACCAGCGACGGGGTGATCGACTACGTCGTGGTCACCGAGCCGGCCACGCTCGTCTGGCTGGCCAACCTTGCCGCTCTCGAGCTGCACGTGCCGCAGTGGACGATCGGCAGCGGACGACCCGGTCCCGACGGCGTACTCGATCTGCCCGGCGACGAGGCTCGGCCTACAGAACCACTGGCCGACCGGTTGGTCGTCGATCTCGACCCGGGCGCCGGGATGACCATCGTCGAGACGGCGCGGGCGGCGCTGCTGGTGGCGGCGGCGATGGCGGCCGACGGTCTGCTGCCAGTAGCGCAGACCTCTGGCAGCAAGGGGATCCAGCTCTACGCCGCGCTGGCGCCGTGCCGCAGCCGAGACGCCTGGTCGTACGTCCGGCGACTGAACGTGACCATGGCGAAGACCTACCCGGACGTGTTCGTCTCGGCCATGTCGGTGGAGCAGCGGCGCGGCCGGATCTACGTCGACTACAACCAGAACCTGGCCGCCCGCAACACCATCTGCCCCTACTCGATGCGCGGTCGTCCGGTTCCCAGCGTGGCGGCTCCCGTGACCTGGGAGGAGCTCGGCGCGGTGTCGGAACCGGACGATCTCCGGTTCAGCCCGGAGCAGGTGCTGGGCCGGGTCGTAGAACATGGCGACCTGGCCGCGGACCTGCTGATCGCGGATCCGCCCGCGCTCCCCGAGGAGTCCGGCGCCGACGTCTGATCCGGATCGGGAACCGCTGCTGCGGTGGCGGACTCTTCTTGGACATGTGGGACTCTGCTGGCACTGTGTCCAGACTCCCGGTCGAGCAGACCGACGCCGAGCTGTGGCAACGGCTGCCGCAGGCCGATGAACACGCGTTCGCCGAGCTCTTCGGCCGGCACCATGACGCGGTCTACAACTACGCCTTCCGCCGTACGGCGTCCTGGTCGGTCGCCGAGGACGTCACGCAGGCCGCGTTCGCGACGTTGTGGCGTCGCGCCCGGCAGGGCAGGATCGAGCGGCTGCGGCTCGACTCTGCCCGGCCCGCGCTACTGGCCATGGCGCGCGGGGAATGCAGCAACGCCAACCGGGCGAGCCGCCGACAGGTCGCCCTGGTCGATCGGGTGAAACTGCGCGACCATGCCGGCTCCGGCGCCGACGACGTCGACCGGTGGGTCGAGGCCGAGAGCACCATGCGCGAGATTCGCCGGATGCTCGACACCCTGACCAGCAGCCAGCGCGAGGTGATCGAGCTGGTCGCGTGGGCAGAACTGGCCGTAGCCGAAGCAGCAGACGTGCTCGGGATCCCGGTCGGCACGGTCAAGTCCCGTCTGTCCCGAGCCCGAGCGCGGCTGCTGGACGCCGGCGGCTCCGCGCTCCTGCACGACTCCGATCGGAGACTTTGATGCCTGTTCAGCTCCCGCCGCACCGTGCGCTGCTCGATCCAGATCGGATGCTCCGCGAGATCCTGGCCCAAAACCCGGCTGGGGACCCGGCTGGGATCAGAAGCCCAGGGACGGCTGCGGAAACAGCCGGGGCGACCGACGCGCTCGCCGCACGCCGCCGTCGTCGGCGCTCGATCATCGGCGGAGCTCTGGTGGCCGCCGCCGCGATCGTCGTGACCGCGGTCGCCGTCCCGAGCGTGATCCGGCACCGCGACACGCTCGCCGGACCGGCTGGGCCGAGCGTCGGTGTTCCGACGTCGGCACCCTCGGCTGGTCGTACGACCCCCACGCACCCGACGACCGGACGGCTGGCCCTGGGCAGAACCGCGACGTTCGAGCACTTCACCGTGACGGTCGATCGAGTGGAGCACAGCCCGACGTACGGCATTCTCGTCGACGTCGAGGTCTGCGTACGCTCGCTGCCGGCGGGCACGTCCGGCACGACCACCCGAGTGACCTGGAATCCGTGGACGCTCGCGAACGGCGAGGGACGGACGACACCGTCGCTCCGCGATGCGCCCTCCGGTGTGCCCGAGACGCCGAGCCTGTTCCCGCGCCGGGCGGACCTGGGAGTCGGTGACTGCGCGATCGGCCTGGTGCCGTTCAACGCGGACGAGCACTCGAGGGTGGTGGCGGTCTTCTACGCGAACTCCTTCGGAGACACGGCGGCCTGGGCCGGCGAGTGAGGCTCCGGTCTTCGACAAGCAGCGTTGACGCCGTCGGCGCTCCGTGGCGACGGCTACCATGCGGGCATGGTCCGAACGCAGCAGCCCGCGACCCGGCCACCGGGCCGAACTCAGGGGCGGGTGGCGCGAATGCCCCGCGACCAGCGCCGGGCGCAGCTGCTCGATGCGGCCAGCAACGTCTTCACCTCGAAGGGCTATCACGCCGCGGCGATGGACGACATCGCGGACCTGGCGGGAGTGTCCAAGCCGGTGCTCTATCAGCACTTCCCGTCCAAGCTCGATCTCTATCTGGCGCTGCTCGACACCAGCTGCGAGCGGCTGATCGAGGTGGTCGAGGAGGCGCTCGACTCGACCGAGGACAACGCCGCGCGCGTGGTGGCGACGATGGGCGCCTTCTATGACTTCGTCAACTCCGCGAGTGGTGAGTTCCGGTTCGTCTTCGAGTCGGATCTGACCGGTGACGGCCAGGTCCAGGCCCGGCTGTGGGAGGTCAACAACCGGATCGCCGACCTGATCACCGAGGTGATCGCCGAGGACACCGACCTGTCCCGGGAACGAGCGAAGCTGCTCGCGATCTCCCTGGTCGGAATCGCCCAGGTGAGTGCTCGCTACTGGGTGTCGGGCGGCACCAAGAAGGCCATCGCGCTGGAGGAGGCCAAGTATCTGGTGAGCAGTCTCGCCTGGCGCGGGATCGGCGGCTTCCCCCTCCACGAGCACGACACGGTTCGCGGCCTCGTCCAGGGGGGTCATGCCGCCCCGGGTTCCTGAATCGGGCACCCCTGCCCCGACCGCCTCAGGTCCCCGGAAACTGGTCACCAACAACAGCGACACGCCGACGGATCGTGCGGTTTGTGACCAGTTTTCGGATTGCGCCGGCCACGCAAGACGTCGTAGTCGGGTAGTAGGCCGATCGTGACGGAAGCGGAGCAGCCGAAAGCCTCACGACCGCCCTCGGACGACTCATCGGATTCCCAGCCGGCCCCATCCCGGCCGGCCCCATCCCGGCCGGCCCCATCCCAGCCGTATCCACATCGATGGCGGGTCCTCGCGGTCACCTTGGTGATCGGTTTCATGGCCCTGCTCGACGTGACCATCGTGAACGTCGCGCTGCCCTCGATCCAGGACGGCCTCGGGACAACGAACCAGACGGTGCAGTGGATCGTCTCCGGGTACGCGCTCACCTTCGGGCTCACCCTGGTCGCCGGCGGCCGGCTCGGCGATGCCCACGGCCGGCGGATCATGCTCGTGATCGGGCTGATCGGCTTCACGGCATCCAGCGCGGCCGTCGGCTTCGCCCCGAACGCCGAGCTAGTGGTCGCCGCTCGGCTGGTTCAGGGTGCCGCAGCCGGCCTGCTCACGCCGCAGAGCTCGGGCCTGATCCAGCAGCTGTTCAGCGGGCGGGAGCGCGGTATCGCCTTCGGCTGGTTCGGGACGACGGTCAGCATTGCCAGTGCGACCGGACCGGTGCTCGGCGGCCTGCTGATCGCCGCCTTCGGCGAGGAGCGCG
Organism: uncultured Actinomycetota bacterium; assembly: GCA_963797165.1. Lineage (GTDB taxonomy): Bacteria > Actinomycetota > Actinomycetes > Propionibacteriales > Propionibacteriaceae > Microlunatus. The sequence goes on along the minus strand of CAWCOM010000001.1, from coordinate 471,549 downwards.
GCTGGCGGTCGATCTTCCTGGTGAACGTGCCCATCGGCATCGTGGCGTTGGTGCTGGTGATGGCGTGGGTCCCGCGCCGACGTCAGGCGGCCGATCCGTCCGAAACCCGCCTGGACCTCGGCGGCGCTGTGTTCCTCGGCGGGGCCGTGCTCTGCGTGCTGCTGCCGACGATCGAGATCCAGGGCGGCGTGGGCTGGAGCCTGGCCCTGCTGCTCGGCGTCCCGGTCTTCATCTGGGCGTTCGTGCTCTGGGAACGACGCATCCGAGCCCAGGGGCGGCCTCCGCTGCTCGACCTGCAGCTGCTCCGGGCCACGCCTGGATACGCGTCGGGGATCGCGGTCGGCACGGTCTACTTCACCGGCTTCACCGGCATCTTCTTGGTGCTGTCGCTGTTCCTTCAACAAGCCGTCGGACTCAGCGCACTACAGGCGGGCCTGCTGGTGACCCCGTGGGCCCTCGGCGGAGCGATCAGCTCCCTGGTCGCGGGCCGGCTGGTCTGGCGGCTCGGCCGGATGATCACCGTGTACGCCATGCTCATCATGATGGCCGGCATCCTCGCCCTCGTGCTCGTCCTCCCGGCCCAGCCGGACCAGTTGCACTGGCAGCTGCTGGTGGTGCCGCTGCTGGTCGCCGGGCTCGGCGGCGGCGGCGTGATCTCGCCCAATCAGACGCTCTCGCTGAACGACGTACCACCGCGGATGGGAGGGGCCGCGGGCGCTGCGCTGCAGACCGGGCAGCGAATCGGCTCCGCCTTCGGCGCCGCGCTACTGGTCACCGCCTACCATCTCGCGTCGGCCCGAGTCGACCCCGCCGGCGGCGCGCGTGTCGCCCTGATCTGCTCACTCGTCGTGATCACGATCGCTCTGGCGCTGGCCGTCTGGGACGTACGTCGCCGCGCCAACCACTGATCGAACGCACCCGCACCCAGTCGCAACCCCGGCCGCCCGCAACCCCGCCCCAAACCCGGAAACTGGGCGCAAACCGCAATTCTGAATCGCTTCAGACTGCAGTTTGCGCCCAGTTTTCGTTGATGGCGGAGGACGCACGGGAGGGTGAGGCGGAGAAGGCGTACGTCCTCCGCCCGGGTCAGCCCTTCGCGAGGGTGGTTGCGCCGGTCATGATCGCGACGGCCTCGGTCGGGGTGTGCGACTTCGGCGTGATCACACCGGCACAGCCACCGAGCCGGGCGATGTGGATCCGGTCCGACACCTCGAACACGTTCGGCATGTTGTGGCTGATCAGGATGACCGGCAGGCCCTTGGCCTTGATCTGCTGGATCAGGTTGAGCACCTGACCGGTCTCCTTGACACCGAGCGCCGCCGTCGGCTCGTCGAGCACGACGAACTTGGTCGCGAACGTGGCCGCCCGGGCCACCGCCACCGCCTGCCGCTGGCCGCCGGACAGCGTCTCCACCGCCTGCGACATGTTCTGCACGGTGGCGATGCCGAGGTTGGCCATCGACGTACCGGCCGCCTCCTTCATGCCCTTCTTGTCCAGCATCCGGAAGACACTACCGAGCGGACCGCTGCGGCGCTGCTCCCGGCCGAGGAACATGTTGGCCGCGATGTCCAGCGCCGGCGCAACCGCCAGCGTCTGGTAAACGGTCTCGATGCCGGCCGCCCGAGCATCCTGCGGCAACTTGAAGTGCACCTCACGGCCGTCGAGGAACACCGCGCCGGAGTCGGGGATCAGGGCGCCGGTGAGCGCCTTGATCAGGGTCGACTTGCCGGCGCCGTTGTCACCGATCACCGCCAGCACCTCGCCCGGGAACAGGTCGACGTTGACGCCGTCGAGGCCGACCACCCGACCGAAGGTCTTGATCAGCCCGCGGGCTGACAGCACGGTGTCCTTCGGGTCGGCCAGTAAGGGCGGGTTCCCCAGGCCGACGGCGCCCTGTTCGTCCGGCGACAGATCGCTGGTAGCGGGTGTGCTCATGCCTTCACCTTCCTGATCCACTGGTCGATGCTCACGGCGACGATGATCAAGATGCCGATCGCGAGCACGCGGAGCTGATCGTCGACGCCGGCCAGGCTCAGACCGATGTTGAACGAGTAGACGATCAGTGCGCCGAGCATGGTCCCGACGATCCCGCCACGCCCACCGAACAGGCTGGTTCCGCCGATCACGACAGCCGTGATCGTCTCCAGGTTCGCGTCGACGATCGCATTCGGGCTCGCGGTCCCCGCTCGTCCGATCAGCACCCAGGCTGTGACGCCGTAGATGAGGCCGGCAACGGTGTAGACGCTCAGCAGCACGCGATCAACCGGGATGCCGACCAGCCGAGCTGCTTCGATGTCGTCGCCGACCGCGTACACGTGCCGTCCCCAGGCCGTCTGACTGAGGACGTAGGACACGACCAGCGCGAGCACGACCACGAAGATGACGCCGAAGGTCAGGTTGAACGGCCCGAGCTTGAACCGGGTCCCCATCACATTGAGGATGGCCGGCATCGAACCACGCGCGACGCTCTTGCCCTGTGAGTACAGCAGTGCGATGGCGGTGTAGATGCTCAGCGTGCCCAGCGTCACGATGAACGGTGGCAGCCTGAGCCGGGTGACCAGGATCCCGTTGAGGAACCCGCAGGCGGTGCCGAGCGCGATCCCCAGCAGCAGCGCTAGACCGCCCGGAACGCCGTTGTTCGCGGCCAGGTTCGCCATGAACAACATCGCCAGGATTGCGGTTGCACCGACTGCCAGGTCGATGCCGGCGGTCAAGATGATCAGGGTCTGCCCGATCGCCAGCGCGGCGATCACCGCTGTCTGCTGCAGGATGATCGAGATCGTTGCCGGTTGGGCGAATCTCGGATTGATGATCGTGAACACGATGAAGGCCACGATCAGCACCAGCAGCGGGCTGATGGCGGGGTGGGAGTGGAGCAGGTGTTGGATGCGCTGCACCGGCGACTGCCGGCGTAACGCGAACTGTTCGGCGGCGGTGGCCGGCGCCGAGGTGGTCGAGACGCTCATGTTGGCTTCCTTGCCCTAGAGGAATCTTGAGCCGACCGGGGTCGGTCCCTCCGAAGGAAGGACCGACCCGGTCGAGGATGACTGCTGATCAGCCCCAGCAGATCTTCTCGGCATCGGCGGTGGTGATGCTGTCGACCCCGTCCACCGGCTTGTCGGTGACGAGCGCGACGCCGGTGTCATAGAAGTCCAGACCGGGCGTGACGGCCGGCTTCTCCCCGGTACGGACGTACTTGGCGATGGCCTCGACGCCGAGCTGAGCCATCTTCACCGGGTACTGCTGCGAGGTCGCTCCGATGGTCCCGTCCTTGACAGCCTTGATACCCGGGTCGCAACCGCCGTCCACGGACACGATCGTCGCCTTCACGCCGGCGTCACTGAGCGCCTGAGCCGCACCGACGGCGGCCGGCTCGTTGATCGTATAGACCAGGTTGATGTCCTTGGACTTGGCCAGGCAGGTCTCCATCGCGGTCTTGCCCTGGTCCGCCGCACCCTGGGTCGGCTCGTTACAGACGATCGAGTAGTTGCCGCCCTTGCCACCGGTGTACTTGCCGGTCGGATCCTCGTCGCCGTTCTTGGTCTTGTCCTTGACGTCGATCCCCATGCCGGTCAAGAAGCCCTGGTCACGGTTGTAGTCGACCGAGGCGACCTTGTCGTTGAACAGGTCGAGCAGGGCGATCTTGGCGTCCCCGCCGTTCATCGTGCCGGCGGCCCACTTGCCGATCAGCGTGCCAGCCTTGAAGTTGTCGGTCGCGAAGGTGATGTCCACCGTGTCCGGCGGATTCGGCGGCGTGTCGAGCGCGATGACATACAGGCCAGCGTCCCGCGCGCTCTGGATGGCTGGATTGACGCCGTCGGTGGCCGGCGTGATCAAGATGCCCTTGTCACCGCGGGCGACGGCAGCCTCGATCGCGGCGATCTGAGTCGTCTCGTCGCCGTCGGCCTTGCCGGCCGCCGTGGTGATCGTGACGTTGTTGTCCTTGCCGGCAGCTTCGGCGCCCTGCTGCATGGCGATGAAGAACGGGTTCGTGCTGGTCTTGGTGATCAGGGTCACCGCGACCGGCTCGTCGGCGCTGCCGCTGCCGCTGCTGTCGCCTCCGGGAGAGGCGCTGTTACCGCCGCAGGCGGCCAGCACCAGAGTTGCCGAGCTGAGCAGTGCAAGAGGAATCAAAGCCCTGCGTAGCCGTCGCCTGCTTCGTTGCATGTGCGCCTCCAATAAGGTGTCCGCCGTCACAATGACAACGGTGTCTGACTCTTTCTAAGGCATTCTCAGCCTGTCGTCAAGGAACACCGCGCTGGATTCGGTAACGGTTTGCACTAGGCTGAACCAACTCAGCTGCCTTGGCTCAGGAGGGTCTCGGACAACGATGTCACTCACTGACGACCCCCGAGCTCCACGACCGCGGGCCACCATCCGTGATGTGGCTGCCCTGGCCGGAGTCGGTATCAAGACCGTTTCGCGCGTGATAAACGACGAGACTAACGTCTCCGAGCAGATGCGGGAACGTGTCGAGCGCGCAATTGCCGCACTGAATTTCCAGCCCAACCTGGGCGCCGGTACCCTCCGTCGCGGCGACCGGAAGACGCTCACGCTCGGACTGCTGCTGGAGTCGGTCGGCAACCCGTTCTCGGCGGCGATCAACCGGGCCGTGGAGGAAGTCGCCAGATCGCGCGGCACGGCGGTCTTCGCGGCCAGCTTCGACGACGATCCGGTCCGTGAGCGTGAGCTCGTCCGCGCCTTCACCCGCCGTCGGGTGGACGGTCTGATCCTGACCACTATCTCCGCGGACCACGGTTATCTCCAGATCGAGCGTGAGCAGGGCACGCCGATCGTGTTTGTCGACCGGCCGCCGGTCGGCCTGCTGGCCGACGCCGTCGTGATCGACAACGTCGGTGTGGCGCGGCGAGCCGTCCAGCACCTGGTCGAGGTCGGACACCGGCGGATCGTGCACTTCGGCGGGAATCCGGCGATCTCGACCACCGTCGAGCGACGTCGAGGGTTCGACGTGCAGATGATCGAGGCGGGGCTGGATCCCGATCGCTATCCGGTGCAGGCCTTGGCCAGTCGGCATCCGGAGAACGACGTCGAGGCCGAGGTGGAACGGCTGATCAATCTCGCCGAGCCGCCGACGGCGATCTTCACCAGTCAGAACTTCCTCACCATCAGCGCACTGCGGGCGCTGCACCGGCTCGGCCTGGCACACCAGGTGGCCCTGATCGGGGTCGACGACCTGAACCTCGGCGAGCTGAACCTCGGCGACCTGCTCGAGCCGGCGGTCACGGTGCTCGCCCAAGATCCCGCGGCGATCGGCACCTTGGCCGCGCAGCGGCTGTTCGCCAGGCTCGACGGCGACACCTCCGCGGAGCAGACGATCATCGTGCCGACGGAGCTGATCGCGCGGGGCTCGGGCGAGATCCGACCCGTTTCGTGAGTCGCTCCCCGACTCGGAGCCAGCACCGACGGCTGCACCTCGCTCCCCTGGTCGAGTAGATTTGGCGCGAGTTTCGCCCGCGCCGCCAGACGCGGCGCCCGGAGGAAGGCCACGATGTCCGAACCAACTGGTGCCGCCGGTGCCGCGGCGCCCATGCCACTCGCCCCGCCAGGGCCCAGCCCGCTGACTCTGACCGCCCCCGCGCCACCGCAGCCGGTGGCGGCGACCCAGGCGCCGGCCATCGCGCCGCAGGTCGATCCGGCGGCAGTGCCCGCCCTCGACGGCAAGGTCGACTCGTTCATGAGCGTCCTGCTGAGTGCTCAGACCCGTTCGCCGGAATTCGCCAGTCAGGCCGCGAACGTCAGCAGCATGGGTGACGCCGACGTACGCCGGGCGGCGGAGACCTCGAACCGGCTGCTGCAGACCCCGGTCCGCGCCCTCAAGGAGGGCGGCCTCGCCGAGGGCTCGAAGGTCGGCAACACGCTGCTGGAGCTGCGCCGCACCGTCGAGGACCTCGATCCCAGCCAGGCGACGGGCACGAAGAAGTTCCTCGGCTTCTTGCCGTTCGGGGAGAAGGTCGAGAACTACTTCCGCAAGTACCAGTCGGCTCAGACGCACCTCGACGGCATCCTGCACGCGCTGCGCAACGGCCAGGACGAGCTGACCCGAGACAACGTCGCCCTCAACCTGGAGAAGCAGAACCTCTGGGGAGCGATGGGCCGGCTGAACCAGTACGTCTACATCGCCGAGCGACTGGATGCAAAACTCACCGACGCGATCTCCCAGCTCGAGATCACCGATCCCGAACGAGCGAAGGCGCTGAGCCAGGACGTCTTGTTCTACGTCCGGCAGAAGCATCAGGACCTGCTCACTCAGCTGGCGGTGTCGATCCAGAACTACCTGGCGATCGACATCATCATCAAGAACAACATCGAGCTGATCAAGGGCGTGGATCGGGCCTCGACGACCACGATCGCGGCACTCCGGACGGCCGTCATCGTCGCCCAGGCGCTCGGGAACCAGAAGCTCGTGCTGGACCAGATCACCGCACTGAACACGACGACGTCGAACCTCATCCAGCGGACCTCGGAGATGATGCGCGACAACTCCGCGCAGATCCAGCAGCAGGCGGCATCGGCGACGATCGGGATGCCCCAGCTGCAGGCCGCGTTTGCGAACATCTACGCGACGATGGACTCGATCGACACGTTCAAGATGCAGGCACTGGACACAATGGCGCAGACCATCGGCACGCTGGAGTCCGAGGTCGCCAAGTCGAAGGAGTACCTGGACCGGGTGAACTCCGCCGACCAACGGATGGCGTCGGGCTCGCTCGATCTGGAAGGCGGCGCGCCGGGCAGTCTGCGCTGAAGCACGTACGTCCGATTGACAATGCGGCACGAGGCGCTCGATCGCCTGACAGGGTGAGGTGAATGGGTCTGCGGGAGTGGTTCGGCCGGGTCTTCGGCGGGTCGGACGACAGCCAGGGGTGGGACCAGTCCGCCCAGTCCGCGGTCCCGATCGCCGCCGTGCCGACCGAGGCAGACCTGCTGGCGGCACTGGATCGGACCGAGGCGATGGTCTCCGGCGGCGTCGTGCCGTCGCTGGTCGTGTCTCGGGTCAAGCGGATCACCGACACGGTGCGCCAGACGCTCCCCCGGCTCCGCAACCTCGGCCTCGGCAGCCCCGAGGCGTACTCGGTGATGGCGACCGCGACGGACTACCTGCCGGAAGCGGTCGGGGCCTACCTCCGGCTCCCCCGGCAGTGGGCCGACACGCGCCCGATCGAGAACGGCAAGACCTCGTTGATGCTGCTCATCGACCAGCTGGACCTGCTGGGCGGCACCATGGACAAGATCCTCGACGCGGTCGTACGAGTGGATGCCGAGGCCCTGATCGTGCACGGCCGCTTCCTGCAGGCCAAGTTCGGACCGGCCGCCAGCGGTGGCGCCCTCGGCCTGGACTCCTCCGTCCCGCCCCAGCCGGCCCCTCCACCCAATACCTTGGACCTGCCATGACCGTGTTCGATGGTCGCGCTCCGCGCTCCGCGGTCACGAGCTCCGCGCGATCTCGCTCGTTCGTCGCGATTCCGGACGACGAAAAGCATGTCGCCCCGAATCACCCCTGCACTCCCGAGAGGCTCCGCCCGTGACCGTGTTCGATGGTCGCGCTCCGCGCTCCGCGGTCACGAGCTCCGCGCGATCTCGCTCGTTCGTCGCGATTCCGGACGACGAAAAGCATGTCGCCCCGAATCACTCCTGCACTCCCGAGAGGCTCCGCCCGTGACCGAACGTCCGAACGAGTTTCGCAGCTGGGGCACGAAGACACTGGATGCGCTGAACGACGCCATGGACAAGATCGTCCGTGAGCGGCAGCGCTCCAACGGGATCACCGCTGCCGACCCGCGCAGTCAGGACTGGTTCGATCTCAGTCATATCGATCCCAGCACGCCCGGTAGGTTCCCGGGCATCGGCGACTCAGGGGCGAGCACGCCGTCCCGGGCTGAGCCTGTGGACGGGCAGGTTCCCGGCCCTTCGACAGGCTCAGGGCAGGTCACCCAGGGCGCGGGTACGGGCGCTGAGCCTGTCGAAGCGCAGGCCGGTACGAGCGCTGAGCCTGTCGAAGCGCAGCCAGCGGAGCCGACCAAGAGCCTCGAAGAGCTGCTCGCCGAGCTGGACGGGCTGACCGGCCTGGCCGACGTCAAGGCGGAGATCCACCGGCAGGTGGCGGTGCTCCGGGTCGAGGGTCTCCGGGTGAAGGCGGGGCTGAAGTCCCCGACGATCACCCGACACCTGGTATTCGTGGGAAATCCGGGCACCGGCAAGACGACCGTGGCCCGGCTGGTCGGTGGAATCTACGCCGCACTGGGCCTGCTCTCGAAGGGACAGCTCGTCGAGGTGGATCGCTCCGAGCTCGTCGCAGGCTATCTCGGTCAGACCGCAATGAAGACCGCCGAGGTCGTCGCCTCCGCCGCCGGCGGGGTCTTGTTCATCGACGAGGCGTACAGCCTGGCCGGCGACCAGTACGGCACCGAGGCCACCGACACCCTGGTCAAGGAGATGGAGGACCGCCGGGACGATCTGGTGCTGATCGTGGCCGGTTATCCCGATCCGATGGCACTCTTCATCTCTCAGAACCCGGGGCTGGCGAGCCGGTTCCGGACGACCATCGAGTTCGCCGACTACACCGACGAGGAGCTGATCTCGATCTTCGTGACGCTGGCCGGCACGGCGGACTACGACGTCGGTGACGACACCCGCCGCAGGTTCGAGTCGATCCTGCTGACGACACCGCGCGGACCCCTGTTCGGCAACGGTCGGTTCGCCCGCAACCAGCTCGAGGCCGCCATCGGGCGACATGCGTGGCGGCTGCGTGACGTCGCAGAGCCCACGCTGGAACAGCTGCGTGAGCTCCGCCCCGAAGATCTCGACGACGACGCCGTGCGTGAGGTGGCGCTGAACGACCGGACTCGAAGCGCCGGGCGCGAGCGAACAAGTTCTGAGGAGCAGGCATGAGTCAGTCGGCCCAGGCCACCGCACCTCCGCCGGCACCGGCGCCCACGGCGCAACCGACGGCGGTCGTGGCCACTCAGCCGGCCGCGCCGGCGCTCAGTCAGACCCCACGGCGACTGCGGCTGCTGACCGTCGGCGTACTGATCGCCGGGATCTTGTTCGGGGTCGTCGGTGGGGCATGCTTCGCGCTGCAGGCCCGAGCCCTGTCCAAAGCTGGCGCCAACGCCGATCAGCTCGTCCGAGTGCAACAGATCCAGACCGATCTCCTCAGTGCCGACGCCACCGCGACCAACGCGTTCCTCGTCGGCGGCCTCGAGCCACCGGCCCAGCGTGAACAGTACGACCGGCTGATCAGCGAGGCCAGCGAGCTGATCGCGGCCGCCGCCGACGCCCAGCCGGCCGACGCAGCCGCCTTGTCCGCGCTCAACGACGACGTGGTGACCTACGCGTCGACCATCGAGCTCGCCCGCGCCAACAACCGACAGGGCTTCCCGATCGGCGCCCAGTACCTGCGTACCGCCAGCGCCGGGCTGCGCGCCGATGCCCTGCCCATCCTCGACACCCTGGTCTCGGTGAACACCGACCGGGCGACCGAGGAGATGAGCGCCCGACCGGGGTGGTGGTTCGAGGGCATCGGGCTCGTGCTGCTGGCCGGCGTCGTCCTGGTGATGATCTTCGTCGCTCGGACCTTCCGGCGGACGATCAACGTCGGGCTCCTGGTCGCGGCAGTGATCATGCTGGTGGTGCTGGTCGGCGGCGCGATCGCGCTCGGGCAGACCGGAAGCGCGTTGAACGGACTGCAGACCGATGCCCTCCAGCCGCTGAGTGCGACCGCCCAGGCCCGGATCAGGGGCAACGACGCGAAGTCCAACGAGAGCCTCACCTTGATCAGTCGCGGCTCCGGCGCATCGTTCGAGCAGGCCTGGAAGGACTCCGCCGCGGTCGTGGCGGATTCGCTGGCCCGCGTCGACGACACGAACCTGACCAACAAGTGGACGGCCTATGCCGACGTACACACACAGATCCGGAAGCTGGACGACGGCGGACAGTGGGACAAGGCCGTGGCGCTGGCCACCGGAACGGGCGACCAGTCGGCCAACGCGACGTTCAGCGCCTTCGACACCGCGGGCATCGCCGTCGTCGACCAGCTGGCCAAAGACCTCGGCTCCGGACTGAGCACGCCGAGGAACGGTATGATCATCGCCGCGATCCTCGCGCTCGCGGCCGGCGTCGCGGCTGCCCTGCTCGGACGACGAGGCCTGGCCCAGCGACTGCGGGAGTACCGATGACCGCCGGCAGTGGAGCGACCCTACGTCGACGTGGCCGGCTCGGCATCGCGCTCGGCGCCGTGATCATCGCCGTCACCACCGGCTGCTCGCTCGCCGGCTACCCGCAGACCCAACTGCCGTCCGCCACTCCCAGCGCCGCTCCGACGAGCGGAGGCGGCGCCACGACGGCGCCGGCGACCTGCGACAACGCCGTGGCCTCGTACGCCCCTTCGGGTGATCAGCCGAAGGCCGGCGACATGCCGTCCGGTTCGACGATGCGCAAGATCCAAGATCGCGGCCGGCTGATTGCCGGGGTCTCCGCGGACACGTACCTGCTCGGCTCGCGCAACCCGCTGAACGGCAAGATCGAGGGCTTCGACATCGACATGGTCAAGGCGATCGCCAAGGCCATCTTCGGCGACGAGAACCGCTATGAGCTCAAGGTGATCACGGCGGCCCAGCGGATCCCGGCGTTGCAGGACGGGACCGTTGACATCGTTGCCCGCAACATGACCATCAACTGTGACCGGTGGAAGCAGATCGGGTTCTCGAGCGAGTACTACCACGCCGGTCAGAAGATCCTCGTCCAACGGGGCTCGAAGGCGAAGACGCTGGCCGATCTGTCCGGACAGAAGGTGTGCGCCCCCAACGGCACGTCCAGCATGGACAACCTGAGGAAGCTCAATCCGAAGGCGGTCCCGGTCGGCTCCGACAGCCACACCGGGTGCCTGGTGCTGTTCCAGTCCGGCGCGGTCGCAGCAATCACCGGGGACGACACCGTGCTGGCCGGCCTGGCCGCCCAGGACCCGTACGCGGTGGTGCCGGACCAGAAGGCCTTCACCGAGGAGCCGTACGGCATCGGGGTGAACTCCAAGAACGTCGACCTGACCCGGTTCGTCAACCAGGTGCTGGCCGGCATGCGTTCCGACGGTCAGTGGACGGCGATCTACAACCGCTGGCTCGACGTCCTGGGGCCGGCGCCGGCGCCGCCGAAGGCGGTCTACGGCAGGAACCCGTGACGCCCACCGAGGGTGCGGTCGGGGGTTCGGGTGGGGGGCCGATCGGTGGTTCCGGCGGTGCCGTCATCGCGCCGCCCGCGCCGGGTCGGCTGGGTGCGCCGATCGACGTCGTCGCCGCGCAGACGTACCTGGCCGCCCTACGCGAGTGGCGCTCGGCGCGCAAGGCCGAGCTCGACCGGCTCGACCGCGCCGCCCTGGACAGCGCCAACACGGCAGCGACCGGCGACATCATGCTGGCGATGGCCCTGTGGAAGGCGATCTCCGACCGCTACGAGCTGCTGCTCGCCGTCTGGGACTCCGGCCGGCTCGGCCCGACCGAGCGAGAACGGCTGTCCTCGCTGATCTGGGGACGGCTGGATGCGACCATCGACCCCGGGGTGCTGGCGCGCAGCCCGGCCGGCGCGCCGGCAGGACTGGCGGTGTCGTTGCCGGAAGCCTGCCGGTTGTCCGACGCGCTGGCGGCCAGCCTCCGACTCCGGCTCGGCCTGGACGGCGGCGGGCTCGACCTCGCCGAGCGGATCCGTGAGCTGCGTGCCTCACTCGAGCGGATCCGGGACCAGATCGGGCTCGAGCCGGCCGGGACCGAGCAGCAGCGGGCGGCGCAGCGCCAGGCCAAGCTGGCCGAGCGGTTGCAGGAGCTGATCGACAAGGCCGGTCGCGGTGGCGACGTCGGTGGTCTGATCGGTCCGGTGGAGATCGACGCCACGCGCTTCGAACGGGACCTGATCGTGCACTCCGCCCAGCGCCGGGAAGCGGGTGCGATCGTCGCGAAGGCCCGCAACCTGCGCCACGAGCTGCAGGCACGGGAGTCGGCTCTCCGCGCCGTCGTCCAGCGCTGCATTGCCACGGTGGACCCGGCTCCGAAGTACGCCGTACCCGATGTCGACGCGCTCGGTCCGATGCCGAACACGGCCGAACCGCTGAAGGCGTACGTCGCCAAGCTCGAGCAGGTGTCCCGGGCGATGACCCTGGCCCAGAGCGCCTACCTGCAGGCCCTCGCCCGGCGCGAGGAGCTCGACGGTCGGCTGGAGGCGTACCGGGCCAAGGCAGAGGCGGAAGGCGTGGCCGATGATCCCGACCTCGGACGGGCCTACACACTGGCTCGAGAGGCCCTTGACAAGACCCCGACCCGGATGACCATCGCCGACCAGCTGGTCACGTTGTACCAGAGCTATCTGCAGGTCGCGCGGCCTGCGAAGCAGCGCACAGGAGGAGGATCGTGACCGCCTGCACCCAGCCGGGCTGTACCGGCACCATCGTCGACGGCTACTGCGACGTCTGCGGCAGCCCGGGTGTCGATGCCCTTCGGCCGGCTCAGGCCACATCGGGCCCGGCTCAGGGCACATCTGGCACAGCTCGGGGCACATCGGCTGTGGCACAGGTCGCACCCGGCCCAGGCGCATCTGGCCGGTGCGCTCAGCCGGGGTGCTCTGGCACCATCGTCGACGGCTACTGCGATGTCTGCGGCACGCCCGGGACGTCGAGCGAAGGCTCGAGTGGGACGGCTCAGCGCACATCGGGGGCGGCTGCGGACTCCCCGCTCGGCGGTGCCGTCTCGGCCATGACGCAGCCTTCACTGCCGGCCGGGGCGGCCTCGACGATCACCCGGGCGTCGAGTCGACTCGACTCGACCGCGCTAGGGTCGCAGCGGCTGACCGCAGGTGGCTCGAAGGTCACCCGACGGGTCAGCTCCGGCTCCCAGCGACTGCGCTCGGCCCGGCTCGGCGCCGGACTGACCCGGGTCCCGCCGGCGCCGACGGTCGAGCCTCTGCAGGCGATCATGAAGAACCCGATGGTGCCGGAGTCGAAGCGGGTCTGCCCGTCGTGCGGGGCGCCGGTCGGCCGCTCCCGGGACGGCCAACCGGGACGTACCGAAGGGTTCTGTCCGCGCTGCCGCAACCGGTTCTCGTTCACGCCGAAGCTGAAGCCGGGTGATCTGGTCGCCAACCAGTACGAGGTCGCCGGCTGCCTGGCCCACGGCGGCCTGGGCTGGATCTACCTGGCCAAGGACCGCAACGTGTCCGACCGCTGGGTGGTGCTGAAGGGTCTGCTCAACACCGGCGACGCCGACGCGCTCGCGGTGGCGATCGTCGAGCGGCAGTTCCTGGCCCAGGTCGAGCACCCGCTGATCGTGGAGATCTACAACTTCGTCAGCCACGACAGCGGCGACGGCGAGGCGGCCGGCTACATCGTGATGGAGTACGTCGGCGGCACGTCGCTGAAGGACATCCTCAAGGAGCGGATGCGGCGGGCCGGCGGGGCGTACGACGGGCTGCCGGTGGACCAGGCGCTCGCGTACATCCTCGAGGTGCTGCCGGCCTTCACCTACCTGCACGACCTCGGGCTGGTCTACTGCGACTTCAAGCCGGACAACCTGATCCAGATCGGCGACGCCGTCAAGCTGATCGACATGGGCGGCGTGCGGCGGATCGACGACCAGGAGTCGGCGATCTACGGAACGGTCGGCTACCAGGCCCCCGAAGTGGCCCAGGTCGGCACCACGGTCGCCTCCGACATCTACACGATCGGCCGCACCTTGGTCGTGATGATGATGGAGTTCCGCGGCTATCAGACCAAGTACGTCGCGAGCCTGCCGCCGGTGGAGGAGACACCGCTGTTCGCGACTCACGACTCGCTCTACCGGCTGCTCGCCAAGGCGTGCGCGCCCGACCCGGCCGACCGGTTCGGCACCGTCGACGAGCTCCGGGTCCAGCTGCTCGGCGTGCTCCGCGAGGTGGTGGCGGAGAAGACAACCGGTACGTCCCTGACCTCGGCGGCGTCCGTGCTGTTCGAGGCGCCGGCGATCAGCAGCGATGCACTCACCTGGGACGAGCTGCCCAAGCTGCGCGCCGACACCACCGACCCGCAGTTCGCCTGGCTGAGCAACATCACCGCGGACTCCCCCGAGCTGCGGCTGGGCGCGCTGTCCGGCGCGCCGGGGGTCTCGGTCGAGGTCCAGCTCGCCCGGGCGACCGCCATGCTCGAGCTCGGCCGACCACAGCTGGTCGACACGGTGGTCAACGAGATGCTGGCCGCCGATCCCTGGGAGTGGCGCGCGGTCTGGATGAGCGGACTGGCGCTGCTGGCCCGCGACGACTTCCGCGGCGCTCAGTCCGCCTTCAATGCGGTGTACGGACAGGTTCCCGGCGAGCTCGCACCGAAGCTGGCCCTCGCCCTGGCCTGCGAGCGCGGCGGCGAGGGCGGGTTGGCCGAGCGGCTCTACGCGACCTGCGCCCGGACCGATGCGAACTACGTCGCCCCGGCGGCGTTCGGGCTGGCCAGACTGCGGATTGCGCGGGGCGACATCCACGGTGGCGTCGAGGCACTCGACCTGGTGCCACCCACCAGTCGGGCGTATCCCGAGGCCCGCCGGCTGCGGGCGGTGCACCTCTACGAGTCGGACTCGAGTCTGCCGGTGCTGGCGGAGGCGATGAACTCCATCACCGGCGTCCGCCTCGACCCGACCGAGCAGGCCGAGCTGACCGCCCAGATCCTCGAGCGAGCGTTGGCCACGGTCACCGCGAAGGGCCCGCAGACCGCGGTCCGGATCGGGACGTACACCGCGGACAACAACTCGCTGCGCGACGGCCTGGAACAGACCTACCGCGTGCTGGCCCAGGCGAGTGACGACGAGGCCGACCGCTACCGTCTGGTGGACCAGGCCAATCGCGTGCGAAGGTGGACGCTGACATGATCACGAATCGCCTGTCCGTGTCTGAAGCAGACCTCCGCTGATGACCGAGACAACACCCGCCGCGTCGAGCTCAGCCGAGATCCTGCACTGCCCGACCTGTGGCTCGGAAGTGCATGCCGGAGACAGCTTCTGCGAGGCCTGCGGCACCAGCCTCGCCTTCGCCGCTCCGACCGACGGCGACGGGCAGGCGGTCGCGAGTGAGGACGAGCTGCTGGAGTCGCCGATCACGCTCTCCCGCTCGATTGCGCAGCAGTCCGAGGAGACCACCGAAGAGATGGCAGACACCGTGGTCGTCGCCCGGCGCCGTTGCACGAGCTGCGGCGGGCCGGTCGGGGCCGACGGCTACTGCGAGGTGTGCGGCACCAAGGCGCCGAGCGAACGCGACCACTACACCGAGCAGCCGGCTTCCTGGGTGGCGTCCTGCTGCGACCGGGGCGTCCGCCACTACCGCAACGAGGACGCCTCGGCTCTCGCCGCCGACCCCGAGCCCGGATCGCGAGCGGTGCTCGTGGTGTGTGACGGCGTCTCCACCTCCACCGACTCCGACGTGGCCAGCCTGGCCGGCGCCCGAGCCGCCCGCGATGTCCTGGTCGCCCACCGGCCGACCGGAATCGGGCTCCCGGCGAGCCAGTCCGCCGCGCTCGCCACGGCCATCGAGGCATCCGTTGCGGTGGCCAACGACGCGGTGATCGCCAACACGGCACCGAACAGCCCGAACGCCGCATCCTGTACGTTCGCCGCGGCCGTCGTCGTCGGCTCGACGGTCTCCTTCGGCAACCTCGGCGACAGCCGGGTCTACTGGATCCCGGATCCGGGCGGCGACGCACCTCGGCTGCTCAGCGTCGACGACTCAGTCGCCCAGCTGCGGATCGACTCCGGCGTTTCTCGCGAGGAGGCTGAGGCCGGACCGCAGGCGCACGCGATCACGAAATGGCTCGGCCGCGACGCCCCCGACATCGTGCCCACCACCGGCTCGATCGACCTCGGTACGCCCGGTTGGGTCGTCGCTTGCACCGACGGGTTGTGGAACTACGTCTCCGAGCCCGACGCGCTGCAGACGCTGATCGCCGAGCAGACGGCCGTGATCGGCAGTGCGATCGGCGGTGCGGGCAGCGGAGGCGCAGCCGGCGAACCGGTCGGTGCGGGCAGCGGAGGCGCTGCCGGCGGGCCGGGCAGCGGAGGCGCGGCCGGCGGGGGGATCGATCCGCTCCCGCTCGCCGAGGCACTCGTCCGCTGGGCCTGTGACCAGGGTGGCAAGGACAACATCACCGTCGCGCTCGCCCGCCACTGACCCCCTCCCCCTTCAGCGAAACTGGGCGCAAACTGCAGGTCTTGCGGCCCAGAATGTGCAGATCGCGCCCAATTTCCCGGGTCGGGCAACGGTTCGAGGACCTACGGCCCAAGCGCCAGACGCGGGAACCGGCCTCCGGGCATACTGTGACGTTCAGCCCATGACGTTCAGCCCACGACGTTCAGGGAATGACGTTCAGCGAACAAAGAGAGGTGCTCATGGCCGAGTTCGACGCCGCCGTTTATCAGAACGAGTTCCTGCCCGACGGCGGCACCGACGTCAACGCGATCGTCACCGTGACCTGTCGAAACGCCGGGATGGCCGGTCAGACCGGCGGCGGGTCGGCGGGCGAGATCGTCATCGTCGACACGTCGGGCTCGATGGGTCGCACCCGGCTGGAGGCGGCGAAGGCGGCCGCTTCCGCCGCCATCCAGCAGATCGTCGACGGCACCTGGTTCGCCGTCGTGGCCGGCACCCATGTTGCCTACCTGGCCTACCCGTACGTCCGATCGGGCGCCGGAATGGTGCAGATGAACCCAACCAGCCGGTTCGAGGCGCTCCAGGCGATCGCCCAGTTCCGCTCCGACGGCGGCACGGCGATGGGCACCTGGCTCACCCTGGCTGGACGGTTGTTCGACTCCATCCCGATGCTCGCCCAGAAGCACGCCATCCTGCTCACCGACGGTGAGAACCACAACGAGACCCCGGATCAACTGAGCGCCGCGATCGCCGGTGTGGGCGGCAAGTTCCAGTGCGACTGCCGTGGCGTCGGCGTGGACTGGCAGGTCGCCGAGGTCCGACGGATCGCCCAGGCACTGCTCGGCACGGTGGACATCATCCCCTCGCCGGAGCAGATGCCGCAGGTCTTCGCGGACCTGATGCGCCAGTCGATGAGCCGCGGCGTGCCCGACGGCCAGCTCCGGGTGTGGGCGCCGCAAGGCGCTCAGGTCATGTTCGTCCGACAGGTGTCGCCGACGGTGGAGGACCTGACCGATCGCCGGGTCGAGGTGAACCCGTTGACCGGGGGCTATCCCACCGGCTCATGGTCGGACGAGTCCCGCGACTACCACGTCTCGGTAAGGCTCGCTGCCAAGGCGATCGGCCAGGAGCAGCTCGCGGCACGGGTGCAGATGGCTGTCGCCGGCGCTGTCGTCGCCCAGGGGCTGGTCAAGGCGAAGTGGTCGGACTCCGACGAGCTGACCGCCCGGATCAATCCCGAGGTGGCCCACTACACGGGCCAGACCGAACTGGCCGAGGCGATCCAGGAAGGCCTGGCGGCGAAGGCTGCCGGTGACGAGGAGACCGCGACGACCAAGCTCGGCCGCGCCGTCGCCCTGGCCGCGCAGACCGGCAACGAGGAGGCGACGACCCGGCTTCGCAAGGTAGTCGACATCGACGACGAGGAGACCGGCACGGTTCGGCTGAAGCGGAGCATCGACAAGGCCGATGAAATGGCCCTCGACACCGCGTCGACCAAGACCACCCGGGTCCGAGGCTGAGCCAGCCGGCGGCCGGGACGAACAGCGCACAAGCAGGCACGACCACACACGACCAGGACGAAGAGGACGGTGACCACGAGATGAGCTCGGTCTGCCCCAACGGGCACACCTCGACCGCGGACGACTACTGCGACGTCTGCGGGGCGCCGATCGATCCGACTCAGCAGGCCAGCCCGGCGCGGTCGGGACCGGCCGTCGGGACGACCGGAATGGCGGGAGCAGGCGGGGCCACGGGAACCTCCGGCACCGCCGCGGGCGGTACCTCGGGCGCGAACCTCTGTCCCCACTGCGGCACCGAGAACGTCGCCGAGGCGCTGTTCTGCGAGGCCTGCGGGTACGACTTCACCACCGGTACGCTCCCCCGGTCGGATGTGCCCGAGGCGCCGGCAGACGCGCAGTCCGGTCCCTCGCCAGCCCCAGACAGCGCAGCCGATTCATCAGCCGATCCTGCCGGGGCGGTGACAGCAGCCGGCGGAGCGGCGGTGGCGTCGTCGGGCGGAACGTCCACCCCCGACTCGGACTTCCAGTTCGTGGCCGAGGTCTGGATCGATCCCGCCTGGTACCAAGCCCAGCAGAGCCCCGACCCGCTGCCGTCGCCCGGGCTGCCCGAAATCGTGCCGCTGCGGAAGTCGTCGGTGCTGGTCGGCCGGGTGTCCCGCAGCCGCAACATCCATCCCGAGATCGATTGCGAACCGGACTCGGGTGCGAGCCGGCGACAGTGCCAGCTCACCACGGATGGGACTCGCTGGTGGGTGGAGGATCTCGAGTCGGCCAACGGCACCTTCGTGGCCGGCGCCAGCGATCCGCTGCCCGGTAGTCCGATCGCGGTCGGGCTGAAGCAGGAGATCCAGCCCGGCGACCGGATCTATGTCGGTGCCTGGACCCGGATCGTCGTCCGCGCGGCCACCGTGGAGGAACAAGAAGGTCTGACGTGAGGCTGCCGCGGATCGCCGCTCTACGCCTCGGGTGAACGGGCACCCGTCTCGACGGATCGAGACCGTACGCTCGTCGACGGCAGACAGACAAGGCACAGGGCCGAAAAGACACGTCAGCAGGGAGAGATATCCGTGGAGATCAAGGTCGGCATCCTCAACGTCAACCGCGAGGTGATCGTCGAGTCAACCGCAACGGCCGCCGAGGTCGAGAAGGACTTCGCCAAGGCGGTCAAGGAGGGTGGGCTGTTCAGCCTGACCGACGAGCGCGGCCGCAAGGTGCTGATCCCGGCCACCCAGGTCGGATATGTCGACCTCGGTCAGGAGAACGTTCGGCACGTCGGTTTCGGTTCGGTCTGAGCGGTGTCGGTCGTCCCGCACGCAGCGGAACGACCGATCACTCACGACTTGTCGATGACCGGCAACGACGAGATGCCGAGGATGGCCGCCGCCAGAATGGCGGTATTGAACAACGCGATGAACACCTGCTTCGCCGTTCCCGCCGCCGTCTGGTCGTCACGAGTCTTGTCGAGCAGCCCGATCGCAAGGAGCATGCCTCCGACAGCCGCGGCAACGATCACCACGACCAGTGCGGAAGGCGTCGTCTTGGTGATCGCTGCGACCAGCCCCACGACGATCCCCGTTGCGCCGGTGACTCCGCTGAAGCTGAACGATTCCGCAGAGAGATAGGTCGGCGTCGTCAGACCGGTCTCGGAGACAGTGGTCGATCCCTTCGGAGCTTCCGGTTCAGTCGAGCGCTGGATGGCGAAGGTTCCCACTGGGAAGTCCTCTCTGGTCGATGTTGGTGGTGTGCGTGTTGCTCGTCATGAGAACACGCCGGCGAACCGGAAGAAGTCGCCGATCGATGAGACGGTGGACCCGTCCGGCAGGCGGACACCCGCCTCGGGGCTCCAGCTTGCTTGGTGCAGATACGACGTCGGGTCGTGCCGGATCTGCCCGATGATCGTCGAGGCCACGATGTGGCTGCCGACCGTCCCCAACGACGCCCCCTGGTTGCGGACCTCCGCCTCCTTCAGCACGTAGAACCACAGCGGCGTTCGATCGACGAGTCCCGACTCGGTGAGGATTTGGGCGATGCCCGACGGGTCGTCCGCCGCCGTCTGGGTGAGTTCGGTTGCGGTCAGGGGCGGCGCGCCGAGCTGAGCAGCGACAGCCTGTCCCGTCGGCAGGGACAGCAGCCAGCCGCGCAGCAGGTTCCTTCGCGCCAACTGCTTCAGCAGGGTCTGCACCTGCTGGCCCACGGAGGGGTCGAGGCCCTCGTTGGTGAGCGCGCCGAGCGGCGGCGATAGATGGGTATCGATCCGTCGCGCGAACCGCTCGGGAACCTGCGAGTTCTTGTCGATCATGCGGGACCACTCGGCCGGCCAGTTGTCCGGAAGGGTCCGCGCCCCGAGGAACGGATTCGTCGCCTTGCCGGTGAAGGTGAACAGCAGCCGGAACGACGCGTTCGGCAGGCCGCTCCCCGGGAGGCCGAAGTTGCGGTTCCAGTCGTACGCGGCGCGGACCATGCTGTGCCCGAACCGGAACGCGGCCACCGAGAACTCCAGCGGCATGTACGTCCCGCGTCCGGCCAGATCGAGCAGGTCGTCCTCGTCAACCAGCACACGGTCGACGGTCCCGGCCTCGGTCACCGTCGGTAGATAGTCGTGCACGACCAGCCACTGGTACGTCCAGCGGGTGAGGTCACGCGCCCGGAGGAACACCTCACCGTCGCCGGTCCGCTCCGGCTCGTTGCGGCGTACCCAGTCGACGGCGGCGTTGTGGAAGCGCAGGAACGCCACCTGGATCTGGGCGATGACCAGGTTCTCGTCGTTCCGCGCGTCGCCGATCAGGGCCCGGGCTGCCTTGGGATCGGTATCGTCGGCCGGCCCGACGCGGGGGAGATCGCGGAATCGGTCATCGACCGGCGGGATCAGCGAGCCGCCTACAGCGCTCTTGGTCAATGCACCGACCCGGAGCTTGATCCCGTCGTAGGGGACGACCTCGTCGTCGTCCGCCGGCTCGAATGGTCCGTCGCCGTACACCGTGTCCAGATTGAGTGCCGGGTTCCGGAGGTTCAGCAGCGTGCTGGTCACATCGTGCGGAGGCAGCGGGAGGAGCGGGTCGGGCTGCTCGATGCTCAGCACCTTGTCGCGATCGGTGTTGGCGGTCAGATCATGATCGATGAACTGACCCCAGTAGGTATAGATCGGGGGGATCGGCGAGTTCGACTGAAGACTCGTGATCAGGCTGTCCTGCTCGATCATCGCGTTGCCGAGCCGGTTGAGCGCGTCGACCACAGCGGCGGGGTCGTCCGTGGGGAGATGGGCGTCGGGATCGTCGACCAGATCAGTGAACAGGTAGTCGAACGGCGTCGTGCCGAGATCGGCCGCCGGCGCCGGCGTGTCCACGGTGACCAGGTCGGTCTGGACGCTCGAGCGATGACCGTTCGTCGCGGCTGCGGCGGGAGCGTTGACCCTGACGAGATCACCGGGTTCGACCGTCTCACCGTGGGAGAGATGGCTGAGGACTCGGGACAGTTCGTTGCTGCGCTTCATGTTTCCTCCGGGTGATCGATGAGAACTGCTGGGGGGTTGGGTCCCGGCCATCAGGGCGTGTCGGTGAGCAGGGCGACGACCGCGCGAGCGACGCCCGACGCACTCGCCGGGTTCTGCCCCGTGACAAGTCGTTCGTCGACGACAATCCAGGGTTGGAAATTCGGCGCACCCGTGTGCTTGGCGCCGCCGTCCTCGAGCCGGGTCTGGAGCAAGAACGGAACGACATCGCTGAGCCCGACGGCTTCTTCCTCGTCATTGGTGAATGCGCTGAGCTGTTTGCCGTCGATCAGCCGTCGTCCGTTCGAAAGTCGGAGGTCGACGAGTGCGGCCGGGCCATGGCATACCGCGGCGACCACGCCGCCGGCCTCGTAGATGCCCTGCGCCAATCTGGCGAGCTCCGGATCGCTCGGGAAGTCCCACATCGTGCCGTGACCACCGGCGTAGAAGATCGCCGAGTATCCCGCCGGGCTCACCTGACTCGCGTCGAGAGTGTGGTCCAGCTTGGCGGCCATCTCGGGGTCGGCGACGAAGGCCTGTTGGGCGCTGTCGTCGAGATCGACACCGTCGAGCGGTGGTCGCCCGCCTGCGACGGAGACGAGGTCGACCACGAAGCCGGCGGAGGCGAACTCGCGCCAAGGACGGGCCACCTCGGGTAGGTAGGCACCGGTGGATCGACCAGTGTCGCCGAGCTCGGCATGACTGGTCAGGGCGATCAGAACGGCAGGTGGGGATGAGGGGGACACGGCTGCACCTCGGAGTCGACAACAGGGGGGACAAAACAAATATGGCTGCGTCGAGCGATAGGCACCAATAGGTTTGGATCCGAGCCACTCATAGGAGAATTTATGTCCGAAAGCGTCGACTTCCGACTCTTGCGCACGCTGGTCGAGGTCCACCGCACCGGCAGCTTCACCGCCGCTGCGGCCGTCCTGCAGCTGTCCCAACCTGCCGTGACGGGCCAGATCCAGGCGCTGGAACGACAGTTGCAGCGACCATTGTTCCGTCGCGCGGCCCGAGGCGTGGTGCCGACGGCGCTCGGCGATCTGCTCGCCGCCGAGATGGCGCCGCACGTCGACGCCCTGCAGGCAATCGTGAGCGGCAGGTTGGGTGCCGACATCGGACTCGAGGGACGGAGTCTGAGCATCGGCGGACCGGCGGAGTTCACGAGCGAGCTGGTCGCCCCAGCGCTCGCGCCCCTGCTGCATCGTGGGTTGAAGTTCCGGATCTCGCACGGTCTGCCCGACGACCTGATCGCCGGGCTGGGTGCCGGCCACTTCGACCTCGTTGTGCTCACGGCCAGACCACGGCAGCGACGCCTGCACACAGTCCCGCTCTGCGACGAGGAACTGGTGCTGGTCGGGGCAGCGGGACCTCAGCAGGGGCCACCGATCACGATGACGGTGCACGACAGCGGAGTTCCGGCAGCATTGGACGGGCAGCCGATGATCGCGTACGCCGAGACACTGCCACTGATCCGTCGTTACTGGTCCTTCGTCTTCGACGCTCGACCCACCGGTCCAGCCGCAATCGTCATCCCCGACCTGCGTGGTGTGCTGGCCGCCGTTCGCGCGGGCGGTGGAATCTCGGTCCTGCCCCGGTACCTGTGCCAGTCCGACCTCGACCAAGCGTCCGTCGCATTGCTCGTCGCACCGGAGGTCCCACCGATCAACACGATCTATCTGGCCTCGTCCCTCGGCCGGTCCAGCGCTCCACACATCGCGTACGTCCGCGAGCACCTTGTGGCCCTGGCCAAGTCGTGGTGAGTGCGTCGGCATCGAGCAGCTTCGAATGTGGAGCTTCCCCGTATCAACCCCGTCGGCTCGCTGATCTGCTAGTCAACGAACCGAGCTCGAGGAGTCCACATGCCAGACGTCGTCATCGTCGTCTCAGGGTGCGCCAGTCTGCCGCGCAGCGCGCGGCACACCGGTGTTTCGATGGACCAGCTCGGCCGGGTGCACGAAAGCTTCACGCGCGTCGGTTGGCACACCGTGGTCGTCTCCCCCTCGGGCGGCGCTGCACCGATCGACGCCGGCACGCTCAGCGAGGAGTGGGCACTCGCTCGCGGGCTCGCGGCCGAGACGATCGCGATCGACCAGCTGCCGCTCGACGCCGGCGATGCCTGGTTCGTGCTCGGCGGCCACGGCGCGCTGCACGACCTGATCGGGCTGCGTGGGCTGACTGAACGGTTGACGGCAGCAGCCATGCTGGGCCGGACGGTGGCAGCCGTCGACCACGGCAGCGCCGTACTGGCCGCATCGGCCGCGTGGCTGGCCAGGCATCGCTCGCGACCGTACCGGCTGACCGGGCGCAGCGATCTCGAGGAGCGGCAGGTCCGGCATCTCAACCTGATCAGGCGCAGCACCGAGCAGGTCATCCGCCGATCAGGCCTGCAGTTCGTTGCCGGCGCGCCGTGGCAACCTCACGTCGTTGTCGATGCACCGTTCGTGACTGGTCAGAACCCGGCCTCGGCGGCCATCGCCGTGGACGAAGTGCTCACTCGCCACCTGACCATGGCGACTGAGTGAGGTCCGACCATGACCACTGCTCACTACCGACCATCGACCGCCGATGCAGCTCAGCTCGGCGACGTGCTCAGCTCGACTCCCGCCGGACTCCTCGCCGAATCCGGCGACGACGGCAACGCCCAGTATCTGAATGAGCTGATTGCCAAGCCCTGGGGCCACGAGTTCCGGATCTATGCCGACGACCTGTACGACGTATGGAAGCTGTGCCTGCGTCCCGGTCAATCCACCTCGGTGCACTGCCACCCCCGCAAGGAGACCGCGCTGCTCTGCCTCGGCGGTCGAGCCCGGATGGATCTGCTGGATCGAAGTGTTGCCATCGAGCCTGGCGACGCCAGCTACATCGGCAAGGGGGTCTTCCACGGCACGGCGAACGTCGGCAGCGACGATCTGCACGTGGTCGAGGTCGAACTCCCCCGCAACAAGCTGGACCTCGTCAGGCTCACCGATCGCTACGGCCGCGCCGGCGCCCGTTACGAGAACTCCCCGCGCGCGGCAGCCAGCGAGCTCCGGCCCGGCCAGCTGATCCGGCGCTCGCGGGTGCGTGCCGGCGTCGCGATCGAAGGCTTCACGTACGGCATCCAGGCCGGCCTCGACCTGATCAGTCGGCCCGTACCCGATCTGCTGTACGCCGTCGCGCTGAGCGTGACCGCGGCCCTGGAGCATCGCATCGACGTGCTCACGCCGGCGGACATCGCCGACCGCGCCGAGCACGAGCAGCTGTACCTCTCCATCGCAGGTCAGCCGTCCCCCATCGACCACCCTCCCCTCGACCACCCTCCCCTCGACCACCTTCCTATCGACAACCTTCCCGTCGACCCGAACGCACAGACCCGCCAGAGCGCCCCCAGCACGAAGACAGAGGAGTGACCATGCCCAACGCCGTCATCATCACCGGACCCGGTTTCCAGGACCACGATGTGGTCTATACCTACTACCGCCTGCTCGAGGAGGGTTACGTCGTCGACGTCGCCACCAAGGACGGCCTGGCCGTCCACGGCAAGTACGGCATCCCACTGCCGATGGACAAGACGGCTCGGAGCTTGATCAGCTTCGAGGACCTTGCCGTTGATCGCTACGATGCGGTGATCTTGACCGGCGGCCACGAGGCGCCCGATCGCGTTCGTCAGGATCGACACGTGCTCGACTTCGTTCACGCGATGTCCCTTGCGGACAAGGTGGTTGCAGGCCTGTGCCACGGACCGTGGATCATGATCTCGGCGAAGGTGCTGGCAGGTCGCCGCGCCTGTGCGTACGTCGGGCTCAAGGACGACGTGATCAACGCCGGCGCCTTGGTCGAGGACGGCCGGGTCGTCACCGACGGCAACATCATCACCTGCTCCTACTACGGCTACGTCGGCGAGTTCATGCAGGCGGTGTTCAGCGCCGTCGACGTACGCGCTGAGGTCGCAGCGTGACAACGCTTCGAGCAACCGCCGATCATCGGGACCGACCAATCGCATTCGACTTCGACGGTGTGCTCTGTGACGGAACGATCGAGTGTGCGGCGATCACCTGGAGTGCCTGGACGCGGCGCGGTCTGACCGATGTCGAGGATGAGCTGGATGAGGTTCCCGCAGACTTCCGCGAACGGTTCCTGGCACTGCGCGGCTATGCGCGTCACCTCGGGCACTTCATTGTTCCCTTGGTCGCCGATGGAGTGGAGATCGCCGATCAGGAATCGTTCGACGCCTGCTATGCAGCTGTGGATCCGGCCACGGTCGCCCGCTTCGTCGAGACGGCCGAGGCGCATCGCGCTCGGGTCCGCAAACACCGTCGGGGCCACTGGCTCGCCCAGCACCGGGTCTACCCCGGGCTTACGAAGCTCCTCGCGGTCTTGCGGCACTGGTACGTGGTGACCGCAAAGGACGACGAGTCCGTGACGGAGATCCTCTGCGCACAGGGAGTGGCAATCGGCACGGACCGGGTCTACGGCAACCTGGTCGGCAAGACGCCGGCCCTGGCTGACATCGCACAGCGACATGGGCTCCCGAATGGTGATGTCGTGGTGATCGACGACAGTGTTGCGAACGTCATCGCGGCGCGGGCCGACGGGTATGACGCACGATGGGCAACCTGGGGCTTTCACACACCGGCCCAGCGTCGTGTCGCCGACACGCTCAGCCTTCCTCAGCTGGCTCTGACCGATCTCGGTGCGCAACTCGGCGTCGGCACGCTTGGGGCGGGTCGATGATTCTCGGGGAGCGCGAGCTCTGTGTGGCGAGCCCTAGCAGCCGGCTGCGTGCAGCGCCGTGCGCGGGATCGACGGCAGACTCAGCTCCGCAGCGTTTTCGGAAAAGCTGTATCACAGCGCGCTTCCGGCGCATCGGGCGTGGTAGCAGGACAACCCCCCAGTCCGCCACGCCAGGGAGCACGCTCGTGAACGATCCCGACCCAATCGACGTTCTCAACTCAGTCGGGCGCGACGACGCCGAGTCCTCGGCGGTCCCGCTGCTCGTTGTTGCGGCGCAAGCCGGTGACCGGAGCGCCTGGGACGACCTGGTCGTTCGGTACACCCCGCTGGTGCTGTCGATCACAGCGCGCTACCGGCTGCAACCACCCGACGCCGCCGACGTCACCCAGACCGTCTGGCTACGGCTGTGCCAGCACCTCGGCGAGCTACGGGAGCCGAGGGCGCTGCCCGGATGGCTCGTGAGCACTACCCGCAACGAGTGCCTCCGGCTGCTCTCCGCGCAGCGACGCGTCGTGACCTACGACCCTCTACTGCCCCATCACGACGCCAGCTTGGTCGAGCCGGACCCGGCCGAGGCATCGGCGGACGTCCTTCTCCGGGCCGATCGTCACGCGGCCCTCCTTGCTGCGATCGCCGAGCTATCAGACGGCGATCGGAACCTGCTGCTCATGTTCCTGCACGATCCGCCACTGCGCTATGCGGAGATCAGCCGACAACTGGGCGTGCCGATCGGGAGCCTCGGACCTCAGCGTGCTCGTGCGCTGGACCGACTTCGGCGGAACCCGGTTCTCACTGCGCTGAGGGACAATGACGATGAGCGCCAGCAGGCGAAGGGAAGGACGCCATGAACGCCGACGAGGTCAGCGAAGACCCGGCGTACCTCAGTGACGATGACCTGGTCGACCGGCTCCGCGCCGCGTTCAGTAGCGCGCGGCACCCGCAGTACGACTTGATAGTCGCCAACGCCCAGGACGCTTACTGGATCGCGCCGCTGGAGGAGGAGCTCGCCCGGCTCGTGTACGACTCGTACCTGACTGAACAGGCCGCAGGACCGGTTCGCGGCCCGGACGGTCCCGATTCG
Organism: uncultured Actinomycetota bacterium; assembly: GCA_963797165.1. Taxonomy (GTDB): domain Bacteria; phylum Actinomycetota; class Actinomycetes; order Propionibacteriales; family Propionibacteriaceae; genus Microlunatus. Next base: position 444,584 of record CAWCOM010000001.1, on the reverse strand, counting down.
ATCCGTACGCTCGCCTTCGAGTGCGACGCCATGTCGGTGGAGATCGAAGTCCACGGCAGTCAGCTGATCGGCCAGGTGGCCCCGCCGGGCCCGGCGGTCGTGAGTCTGCACACGGCCGACGCCCGTGTGATCACGGTCGAGACGGACGAGCTAGGTTGTTTCGTACTTCCCAAGCCGGCAGCCGGACCCCTTCGGTTCCGAGTCCTCCGGCGCGGTGATCAGGCCGTGACCGAGTGGACCCAGTTGCAGTTTCCGCACGAGTGAGGGCGAGGTCGTCAGCTGGCATCCGTCGCAGCGGCCAAGCCGGCACCCAAACAGATGAAGCTGGACGCGCACGCCATGGTTGCCAGGTCCGCACCACGATGGGCCGACTGAGCCGTTGCCAATGCGACCGCGGGCGGGCTGCCTCGTCGAAGCTCCCGGTGATAGGTCACCATCACCGCCTCCGACTCGGCGTCAGGGATCAGTACCACGGGCGCAACCAATGTGGCGGTCTGTTGGTTCAGCAGAGCTGCCGCCAGGCCGAGGATCTCCTCACCGGCGGTGACCTGCGAGATCGCTGCACTGCACGCGGCCATCACGACGTGGTGCGGCGTGTCGGCGATGCGTTCGAGGTCGTACACGGTGAACGGGCCGTCGGCGAGCAGCAAGGAGGAGAACAGCGGATTGTCCCGTCGTGCGAGGCCGTGGGCGGCGAAGTGCGCGATGCCGGCCCGATCGATGGCGGCCCCCACCCCAGCCGCGCTGGCCGACCGACCGGCCAACACGGTCGCACCGGGATACAGCGATCCGACCGCGGCCGCCTCGCTCGTCGCACCGGGCAGGCCTGGGCCGGCGACCACCACCACCGCGTCCGACTGCCGCCGTCGCCGGACGGCTGTGTGCCAGAGGGCCGCCGACGGCGCCACTGTCACCGGCCGGCCCCGACAGGACGGAAGCAACGCCCATGGGACCGACTGCAACCACCCCATCGGCACGATGACCAGCGACCGGTCACCGATTGCCCGAGACAACGGACCGAGCAACAGCCGATCGAGCTCACGCGCCGAGCGCTCGACGACTGCCTCAGCCGCGGCCTGCTGGCCGGTGCGGGACGAGCGCTGCGCCAACCGGTTCAGGGCGAACGGGAGGTGGGTGAGGTGCTGGCGGAGTGCCGCTGTGGTGAGCCCGAGGCGATGCAGTCGGCTCCGGCCGTTGCTGATGGTCACGGCCGAAACCTCGCCGGCGAGATCGATGAACTCGACCATGACGGCATCGCCGAGTGCGAACGTCAGCTCCGGAACACCCGGCGGCGCGACGATCTCTCGGCCGTCCTGATCGACTGCCCGGCAGTGGTTGCGGATCGCCTGCTCCAGCAGCACCTGACGCGCGATCAGCGGCGGCAACTGCTGCTGGGCGGCTCGTGCCTCGTCCAACTCGGTGCTCAGGGCGCGCAGATCCTCCAGCATGCGGGCGAGGGCCGGATCCTCAGGTGGAAGGGCCGGCCGCGGCTGCTCTGCGCTTGCCCGGCCGACCTCGGACCACCAGTGCACAGCTCGGGCGTCGCCGTCGGCCAACGCCAGCCGTAGGCCGGCTCTGGCCAAGGAGCCGCGATGCACAGAGATGTGTGCACGCAGCTCGGTGGCGCCCACTGTTCGACGGTAGTCGGCGACGGCGCGGATTCCGGCACGCAGCGCCGATCTGGCGCCGCGCACGTTGCCTTCCGACTCACGCAGCATCGCCTCGCCGAACCACGCTCGGACCCGAGCATCGGCCGGTCCGAAACGACGTGCAGACGCCGCCGCACGGAAGTCGGCGCGCGCCGCCGCGAGATCGCCCAGACCGGTAGCAACGCGTCCCGCGGTGACTCGCGCCTCGAGCGCCGGTACCGGCCAACCGTCGCGGTCGAGGGCGTCGGCGATGATCCTCAGTTCGGCTGCCAGCGCCGCAAGCTCCCCGTTGGGGTCCGCTGGCGGGTTGATGTCCGGCCCGGCGAGAGCGATCACGGCCGCCTGCAGCGCGGCGAACTCGGCCAGCGTGTTCCACTCGGTACGACCCAGCCGACCGAACTCCTCGGCCGCCGTCCGCGCTGCCGAGAGTGCCACCTGAGCGTCGCCGTCGAGCAGCGCGACTGTGGACAGCAGAAGCCGTGTCTCCGGCAGCTCCACCATGCTTCCCTGGGCGGCGAACGCGGCTTCGGCGCGCTCCACGGCCGAGCGCGCTTCGGCCACGAGTCGCACGGCCAACAGGACCTTCGCTCGATCGATCCACAGAGATCCGAGTTCGGCGCCGAGGACTCCGTACGACTCCTCGGCACGATCGAAGTGTGCGAGCGCGGCCGGTACGTCCCCTCGTACGGCTGCAAGACAGCCGAGGTTCTGCTCGACGAAGGCGCCGGCGAGCGTCAGGCCGTGCTCGGCGCACAATTCCTGGGCGCGAAGGAGGTCCGAACGCGCGGCGGCGAACTGACGTCGAGCCGTGAAGATGAGGCTCCGGTTGGACAGTGCCCTGGTCTCCCACTGGGCATCACCGGCGCGTCGCAAGGCCGGCAGCGCGACCCGGAGCTCGTCCAGTGCCTGGTTCAGCCAGCCGAGCTCTTGCAGGATTGCTGCCCGCTGCGTCCGGGCGCGGGCCGCCTGCAACCCGTTCGTCTGCTCGAGGGCGCGCTCGATGGTCGCCAGGGCATCAGCGGTGCGCCCCTGCAGCACGAGTGCGGAGGCGAGACTCATCCGTGCCTCGCCCGCGAGTTCGGGCGCTCCGGCCGCCTCGCCGGCATCGGCAGCCGACTGCAGCAGCCCGACGGCGTCGTCGAGCCGTCGAAGCTGAAGCGCGGCCACTCCCCGCGCTCGACGGCTGACGCTGACCGCCGCCGAGTCTCCGGCCACCAGCGCCACGCGCTCGGCCCGACGGCCGAGGCGATCGGCCCGCTCGGGTGTGACAGTGGCGAGGCTGAGGGCTTCTTCAGCCAGGGCCCCTGCGGTCACCGGCTCAGTCTCCGACTGAACCATAGTCGCACTCCGCGAAAGGCGATCACCGTAGCGACAGTCGTCGCATGGTCAGGGCAGGTCCGCCGCGGCTGCGCCGCGGTCGCTCGATCGGCGTCGTGGAACTGGCTCGGAGGATCTCACCCCACGCCTCGCGAGCCGTGACGCGCCCAGGTTCGGTACCGGCTGCGATGGCGCCACTGACGATTGCTGCGGCGAAGGACGTGCCGCTCCAGCGCGCGAACCCCGAGCTGAAGCGCATCTGGCGACCGGCATCGCCGCGGACCAGCTTCGGAAAGCAGCTCACCACCCGATCACCGGGCGCGTAGATGTCGACCCACGGCACGTCTGGTGAGAACGAGGCCCGGTTGCCTGTGCGATCGAGGGCGCCGACCGCCACCACATCGTCCAACGCGGCGGGCCAACCCGCCTCCGACCTGTGCCCCCGAACCGCGCCGTGGTTCCCGGCCGCGGCCACGACCACGACATCAGGGTCCAGTCGGTCGATGGCAGCGCTCAGGACCAGCGGAGGGTGTCCGTCATCGGTGTAGCCGACGAGTGACAGGTTGAGGACCTCGACTCCGCTGCGACCGGCCCTGACGATGGCTTCCGCAACCTCCCACGCAGGTGCCGAGGCATTGTTGTCGTCGAGCACATGGTCGAGCTGCACGATCGCACCTGGGGCCTGGCTCATGATGAGACCGCTGACGAAGGTCCCGTGACCGCCGCGATACACCGGGATCACATCAGCGGCGAAGACCTCGCCCCAACCACCCGCCCAGGCACCTGCGAGGTACGGCACCGGGAAGAGCCTGGTGTCCACGACTCCGACCCGGACCCCTTGGCCCGGACCGGCTGCCCGTGGAACCAGCCCGGACCCGCGAGCAGCTCGCGGCGCTCCGCCACCCCCGTGCGAGATCGCGCCGTCGGGCTGAACCCCACCTCCGCCGGACCCCCGCACGGGAGTCGGTGCACCGCCGCCACCGTGCGATATCGCGCCGGTACCGAAGGTGACGTGGTCGAGCGTGCGGTTCTTTCCGACGGTCGGCACCCAGTTCCGGTAGGTGGCCGCGCAGTACGCCCGCACTCCACGAAGGATGCCCTCGACAGGGTCGGTGGGAGCTGCGCCGAACCTGTCGAGGTCGGCTGGCGTGACCATAGCCGCCGAAAGGAACCCCCCGATCACGCGGAGGTTCTCGTTTGGCTCGGCGAGCCGGAAGCGGGTGAGGCCGAGCAGCGCGTTCGGCTCCGGGACCGGGTCGACGCCGATCAGGCCAGCCACCAACGGGGCATGTTCACTGGCGACGATGATTTCGTCTCGAACGTACGGGGCCACACTCGCAACATCTGAGGAAGACGGCATGGCCGAAATCGTAGTCAGTATCCCGGCGGTTCTCGCGTCGAATTTGGAAGTAAGTTCTGTTCCCGTCCGACGGCTCGGCGGTGATCGAATCCCCCATCAGAGTTCTTATCGGTCCCACTTCGAATACTGATCTATTCGCTAGCCAGCGATCGGCTCTCGGAAGGTCTCCGTATCAGGCGCACCTCCACGCGATTCCGATGGGATGTAAGCAAGTCTTTGCTCACCACTGACAGAGGAGATCATGATGACGAAGACCGCTGGACGGTTGGAGATTGCGAGTTCGACTTCGTTTCGAGCCCGCTCGAACGCAGTGGTGGATCGCGTTCAACAATTCCTGCGCGATTGGAGCGTCCCCCTTCTCCGGATTTGCCTCGGCGCGGTGTTCATCTGGTTCGGCGCGCTGAAGGTCGCCGACGCCACCCCGGTCGGTGACCTTGTGGCCGGAACAGTTCCCTGGTTCGATCGAACCTGGTTTGTTCCCGCCCTTGGAGTTGTCGAGGTGCTGCTCGGTGTTGCCTTGCTGGTCGATCGCTTCACGACGATTGTCTGCGCCGTGTTGGTAGCCCATTTGTGCGGCACATTCTTGGTCTTGATCATGGAACCCGGGCTCGCCTTCCAGCACGACAACCCAGTGCTGCTCACCACCATCGGCGAGTTCGTCGTGAAGAACGTCGTGCTGATTGCGGCCGCACTGGTCATCGCGTCCAGTCGGCACCGGCCCCGGCCCGGAAGGATCGGGCGCTGACAGATAGGACGCGCAATCAGGCCTGAAGGCCTAGCTTGGCCATCCGCTTGGTGTGGTTGGCCACGAGCCGGGAGAACATCCGGCTGATCGCCGGCAGGTCCATCCCGGGTCTGTCGCTCGTTCCGGTCAGCAGCGAAGTCAGCGCATCCCGCTCCGCAGCCACCCGCTGGGCCTGGCTCAGCGCCTCGCCGACCAGCCGCCGGCCCCACAGCGCCAACCTGCCGCCGAGCTTCGGGTCCGCCGCAATCCCGGCTCGGACATGGCGGATCACGAAGTCGTCGTGGCCGTGATCGGCCAGCACCTCGAAGACCAGCGTCCTGGTGTCCGGATCCACGAACGCGGCCACCTCCCGATAGAAGTCTGCAGCGATCCCGTCGCCGACGTACGCCTTGAGCAGGCCTTCGTACCAGTCCTTGGGGTGCGAGTGCTCATGGTAGGCGTCGAACGGTGCGTGGAACGGCTTCATCGCGACGAGGACATCGACCCCGAACTGGGCCAGCCGCTCCTTCATCCGGTCGAAGTAGGCGATCTGCTGGGCCGACATGGTCGCCATGTGGATCTTGTCGCTGAGCGTAGGTGCCTGTTGAGCGTCCTCGGCCAAGCGCTCGAACGCCGTCAAAGCGCCGTACGCCAGCGCGCCGAGGAGGTCGACGGCTCCTTCGCGGTAAGAGTCGTCAGCCGGTGCGCTCGGCGGTGTCACGGTGCCTGCCCCGTCGCTCATGGCCGCAGCCTAGTAGCCGCGCGCGGTGCGACGTCGGGGGAAGCGGCGAACAGGCGTAGACTGTCGTTCAGGAGAGCCGCAACCGGGCGCGTGGAGCGCCAACCTGCGCCGCGCCATGGCGTTTGGCGGCCCCGAGCGCACGCCGGACACCCCTGGCGCGCGACCCAGACTTCGATCGAAGGCCATTCAACTGAACACCGAGGAACAGACCGCAGCTGACAGCAGCGCCGAGCAGATCACCGCCGAGAGCGCGCCCGACAGCCCCATCGCAACCAACAACCCAACCGCCGAGGCCGGCGTCGACGAGACGCCAGTCGACGATACTCCCGCTGAGGAGGCCGCAGCCGAGGAGGCTCCCGCCCCTCAGACGTTCGCCGACCTGGGCGTCCTGCCGACGATCGTCCAGAGCCTCGCCGATGTGGGAATCGTCCACCCTTTCCCGATCCAGTCGATGGCGATCCCGATCGCGCTGACCGGCACCGACATGATCGGTCAGGCCCGGACCGGGACTGGCAAGACACTGGCGTTCGGGGTCACGCTGCTGCAGCGGATCGTCGTGCCGGGCGAGCGCGATTTCGAGCTGCTCGCCAACCCGGGTGCCCCGCAGGCGCTGGTCGTCACGCCGACGCGCGAGCTCGCCAGCCAGGTCAGCAAGGATCTCCAGGTCGCAGCCACCCACCGGGCGGCTCGGGTGCTGACGGTGTACGGCGGCGTCGGCTACGAGCCGCAGCTCGAGGCGCTGGCCAATGGCGTCGAGGTCGTCGTCGGGACCCCGGGACGGTTGCTCGATCTCGCTGACCGCCGGAGCCTGGACCTCAGCCACGTCAAGGTGCTCGTCCTGGACGAGGCCGACGAGATGCTCGATCTCGGCTTCCTGCCGGACGTGGAGCGGATCATCTCCAAGGTGCACGAGCTACGCCAGACGATGCTCTTCTCGGCGACCATGCCCTCGGCCATCGTGGCGATGGCCCGACACCACCTGCGCCACCCGGTGAACATCCGTGCCGAGTCCGCTCAGGACACGACCACGGTGCCGACCACGGCCCAGTTCGTCTATCGGGCACACGACCTGGACAAGCCCGAGGTGATCGCTCGCATTCTGCAGGCCGAGAACCGCAACCGGGTGATGATCTTCTGCCGGACCAAGCGGACCGCCCAGCGGGTGGCCGACGACCTGGCCGAGCGGGGATTCGCGGCGGCCGCCATCCACGGAGACCTGTCGCAGATACTGCGCGAGAAGGCCCTCAGGAAGTTCCGCGGCGACAGCATCAATGTGCTCGTGGCCACCGACGTGGCTGCCCGTGGCATCGACGTCGAGGGTGTCACGCACGTGATCAACTACGAGTGCCCCGACGACGACAAGACCTACGTCCACCGGATCGGTCGGACCGGACGCGCTGGTGCCTCGGGCATCGCGGTCACGTTCGTCGACTGGGCGGATGGCACACGCTGGAAGGTGATCAACAACACCCTCGGGCTGCCGTTCGAGGAGCCGCAGGAGACGTACTCGACCTCGGACCACCTCTACCACGACCTCGGTATCGACCGGTCCGCGCGCGGCCGAATCGTGCCGCCCAAGGACGAGGCCGAGACTGATCACGCACCACGCAAGCCTCGGGAACGCGCTCCGCGCAAGCGAAGCCGCCAGCGGCTCCGCAACGGGGTGCCCGTGGACAGCGAGGACGCGTCGGTCTCGAACGGCAGCTCGGCCGAGCGTGCCGCGAACTCTGAGAAGTCGGCCGGCGCGGGGCAAGCCGAGAGCGGCGCCGATGTGAGTGGGGTCAATGGCAACGAAGCCGCGCCGAAGCGTCGCCGTCGTCGCCGTCGCAGCTCGACGTCGCCCGCCGCCACGGCGTCAGCGGACTGAGCCGACCGGTTCGGCGACCACGACGAGATTGCTCTCGTAGCCGCCGGCCTCGGGCTGGTACGGCCCGGCGCAGGTGATCAGCACCAGCCGGTGGGCGCCGGTCTGGTCGAGTGCCGCACCATCGTCGACCAGCGCGTTCTTTCCGACGAGCCGGACGGACTTCACCCGGTAGGTCTCGGTGTGCGCGTCGCCGCTCACGGCCAGCCGATCCCCCTTGCGGATCCTCAGCAGCTTGGCGAAGAAGCCGATGCCCTGCTCGGCGGAGTCCACGTGGCCGGCGATCACCGTCGCGCCGAAGGGATCACCGACGTACGCGCTGCCGGTCCACCAACCCACTCTTCGAACGTCCTTGGGCACCTGCAGTACGCCTTCGACGGTGTCGGCGGGCACAACAGCCGCTGCCGACCCGCCCGGCAGCGTGACCCGTTCCGGCGCGAACCGGATCCGCTGGCTCCTGGCCGGCTTGGCCAGCCGAGCGAGCGACGGCGTGGCAGCGGCCGCCGACGGGTGGTCGATCGGCGCCTGCTGTCCAGCCGAGCCGGGCGCAGGTGCGACCGCGGACGACGCGGTGGCGGCGCAGCCGCCGAGGAACAGCACGACGGCGAGGGCCGCCGCGCTCAACCGTTTCACCGAGTCAGCTTCACCGGGTCAGGGCCGGCAGCTCGATCACCTTGGCTCCGACTGCCTGTCCGCCGGTTCCGGTGTTCACGTGCTTCGGCCGACTCGAGCCGGACGCGGACGTGGCCACCACGTGCACGACCACGTTCATGGTCTTCGACGCCGGGTTGCCGATCGCGTACACGGCGTTCAGCGCACCGCCCTGGACTGTGAGATCAACGGGCCCGAAGAAGACCGGCTTCGACTTGCCGGTGGGCACGATCGCCACCTCGTAGGTTGCGACCGGCACCACCAGATGGAGTGACTCCCCGTTCGCGATGTCGGCGAACAGGACCTTCTTGTTCACCGTGATGTCCGCCGGCGGTACCGCGGCGGTGTGGGCGACGGTCAGGGACGCCTTGTCCTTCGGCACCGACGACAGATCGTTCTTGTACGTCGTCAGCAGCGGCTTCCCATCGGGATCGGCGGGCAGGTGTGCAACGACATCGGCGCTCCAGTCCGCGCCGACCGAGACCATCTGGTCGACGATCACGTTGCCGGCCGAGGTAAGTGTGACCCGGCGCTTCCCGGACGCGACTCGGAGGGGGTCGGAGACGGTTCCCGACTTCTGGTCGCGGACGACGGTCTTGCCGTCGACCTTCACCGTCACCGTCTTGCCAGGCAAGCCCTGGACGACGTACATCGTGGCATCACCGGCCGCCGAGCTGGCCGGAACGCCCAAGGCGGTCACGCCCAGCCCGAGCGCCATCGCGACCCCGACACCCAGCGTCCGTCGAGCAATTGCACGTCGCATGATCTTTGTTGCCCCCGATTCCTCGTCGGCCCGATTCCCCTCGGCCGATACCTGCCATTCCGTATTCGGAACCTACTCCGATATCGGCTTGGTCACTCCCGCTGCGGAGTTTACGGCGTACGCCAGCGAAGTGGGCGGAAACTGCAACTCCGAAGCGATTCACACTGCAGTTCGCGCCCAGTTTCTGAGGTCAGGCAGGGTTTGCGCTAGGAATCAGCTGGTGCGGACCAGTTCTTCGGAGTTGCGGAAGGCGAGGGCGAGCACGGTGAGCACCGGGTTGACGCCACCGTTCGTGACGTGTAGCGAGGCGTCGCAGACCCACAGGCCCCGGTGACCGTGGACCCGGCCGTAGGGATCGGTCACCGAGCTCGAAGGATCGGCACCCATCCGAGCGGTCCCGGCCTGGTGCTGTCCGCCGGACAGACCGTTGCCGATCGGCGTGACCCAGACATCGCGCGCACCGCTGGCCCGCACCCAGGACTCGGCCCGCCGGCGCAGGGCCTCCGCGGCCCGGACGCTCTCCCGGTGCGCCTGACCCGACAGCGCCGCGACGGGCTGACCCCACGCGTCCCGGACGTCGGGCGAAAGCCGGACCCGGCAGTCGGGGCTGGGGATCTCCTGGATCGGGCCGAACAGATGACTGGTCCGCAGATAGACGTCGCGCAAGTGCTGCTTCGAGGCCAAACCCCAGCGCGGCGCGTCCGGACCGAGCGCCCACGCCCAGAAGAGTGCCGGGATCTTGATCACCTCGTTTGCCAGCACTCCTCCCCCGATGCCCTCAGCACCGAGATCGTCGATCCAGTCCGCGGTGGCGATGCTCACGCCGGGACCTTGCATGTCTTGGACGACCTCGTCGAAGACGCCGAACGCCCCAGTGTAGATATGGCCCTGCAGGTGCCGCCCGACCTGCTCTGTGGCGTTCCCCAAACCAGCCGGCCAGCGGTCGGTGGCCGAGGCCAGCAGCAGCCGAGCCGTTTCGATCGCACCGGCGGCCAGCACGACGGTGCCGGCCCGGATCCTGCGCCGGGATCGGTTCTCCAGGTCGATCACTTCCACACCGGTCGCCGCACCGTGTTGATCGACGAGGACGCGCTGGACGTACGCTCCCGCGGCCAGCGTGCAGGAGCCGGTGGCCAGCGCCCGCGCGATGGTCGTGTTGTGAGTGCCGTTCTTCGCGTCCACCGGGCAGGCGAAGCCGACGCACTCGCCGCAACGCACGCACTCCGCCCGCCCGTCGTTCGGCACGCTGTTGATCAACAGCGGAACCGGCCCGGTGGTCAGTCCGAGCACCGCCGCACCCCGACGCAGCACCTCGGCCTCGACGGTGTCCGGCAGGGCCGGCATGGGGTACCCGCGGCTGCGGAAACCCTGCTTGCGGTGTGCAGTCCCGTCGCCGCAGACGCCGAGGTCCCACTCCGCCCTGGTGTAGAACGTTTCGAGATCGTCGTACGTCAGCGGCCAGTCGGCCAGCGAGCTCCCTTGCGGCACACCCCAGCGGGTTGCCAGCGCGAAATCGCCCGGCTGCAGCCGCCACGCCATCCCTTGGTAGACCCTCGTGCCGCCGCCGACGGTCATCGCGTTGTTGTGCCAGGCCGGGGCGTACGAGTGCTCGATCAGACGATCGCTACCGCCGTCGCGCAGCACCCGCGGATTGCCGTCGGGCTCCGGCCCGGCGTTGTGGCCGTACGTCGACAGCCGCTGGTTGGCCAGATGATCCTTCCCGATCGCTTCCCAGGAGAGAAAGCGACCGCGATCAAGAAGCAGCACGCGCGCACCCGAGGCACTGATCACCTGAGCAGCCACGCCACCGCCCGCACCGGCGCCGACGATGATCACGTCGTATGAGTCCTTCGCCTCCGACGGCCGCACGGTGGTTGGCTCGACGTGGACGACCGGCGCCGTCGGTCGTCGCTTGCCGCGAGGATCGAACCCGATCGCCGCCCAGCTCGGGCTGTCGCGGGCACCGTAGTAGCCCAGATTCGCAATCCGGACCATCGCCTCGATGAAGGACGCGGGCGACACCGTCCAGCCCGGTCTCGCGTCGAGCCGGGCGAGCTCGGTGACCAGCCCATCGGTCAGTGGTGCCGGCTCGGCGGCCAGACAGGCAATGCCCGGCTCGAGCAGGTCACGCCAGGAGCTCACCAACGGACCGTCGACCAGGTCCTCGAACTGCCCGAGCACACCCACCTCGGTCGCCGACGGCTCGCTGTCGGCCGGGACGAGCACGTCGAGCAGACGTGCCAGCAGTTCTCGCTGGTCCGGGGTCACTCGGGTTCGACCGGCGCGACGTCGACGAGGCCCTGATCGGTGAGCAGTCTCGTCGCCACATCGCGGTAGGCGACCGCTCCCTTCGACGACTTCGCCGTGACCAGGATGGACCGTCCGACGGCCGGCGCCTCGGCGAACCGCACCGACTTGGGGATCGGCGGCTCGACGACGTCCACGCCGTAGTCCTCGCCGATCCGCTCGAGAACCAGCCGACTGTGCGAGGTACGCGAGTCGAACAAGGTGGGCAGTACGCCGATCACCTTGAGCCGGCGGTTCGTGATCTTCTTGACGTCGTGCACCGTGTCGAGCAGCTGGCCTACACCGCGATGGCTCAGAGTCTCGCACTGCAAGGGAATCAGCACACCGTTGGCCGCGGTCAGTGCGACCGTGGTCAGGATGCCCAAGGTCGGCGGACAGTCGAGCAGGATCACATCGTACGACGTGAGCACCGGTGCTAGCGCCGTCTTGAGGATCTGCTCTCGCCCCGTCCTGGTCATCAACAGCTGCTCTGCGGTCGCCAGCTCGATGGTGGCCGGCACCAGGTCCACGCCGTCCTCGGTGCTGATCACCACGTCCGCGGTATCGGCTACGCCCGTGAGCACCTGATGGACGGAGTCGTCGACGGTCTCAGGGTCGTACCCCAGCGAGAAGGTCAGGCACGCCTGCGGATCGAGGTCGACCAGCAACACCCGAAGTCCGCGTTCGGCCATGGCAGCACCCAGCGACGCGACGGTCGTCGTCTTCGCGACGCCGCCCTTCTGATTGGCGACGGCCACCACCCAGGCCTTTCGCCTGGCCGGTGCCCTCGTTGCCACCTCAGCCCTCCCGGACGACGGGTCGCAGCCGGGACCTCAGCTCGGTGAACACCTCGTCCGACGTCACATTGCAGCCCAGCTCGTGATCGACCTTGCCGGTGCCGTGGTAGTCACTGGAGCCGGTCCCGAGAACGCCCAGCCGGTCCGCGAGCGCGCGTAACCTGGCCCGGGTCGGCAGATCGTGATCTTGGTGGTCGACCTCGAACCCGTCGAGCTGGTGCTCGCCGACGAGCTGGGTCAGCACGGTCTCGGTGAGATTGCGGTCGCGGCCGCGGCCCCACGGATGGGCGATGATCGCCACGCCGCCGGCATCGTGGATCTCGTCGATCCCCCGACCCAATTCCACGGCATACCGCGGCACGTGGGCCGGCCCGCCGTCGGCGAGGAACCGGTCGAACGCCTCCTTGCGGTCCGCCACGTAGCCGGCGGCCACCAGCGCGTCGGCGATGTGCGGTCGCCCGATCGACGGACTGGCGCCCACCTGAATCCTGACCTGCTCCTCTGTCAGGGGTACGCCGAGCGCGGCCAGCCGCTCCAGCACCGGAGCCAGCCGCATGGCGCGGCCGCCCCGGATCCGTTCCATCTCCGCTTTCAGCCCGAGGTGCTGCTCGTCGGGCCCGTACCCGAGCAGATGGACACTCTGGCCGCCGAACCGGGTGGACAGCTCGACCCCGCGGACGACCTCGATCCCGGCCTCGGCGCCCGCCGCAACCGCATCGTCGAGCCCGTCGAATGTGTCGTGATCGGTCAGCGCGACGACGTCCAGCCCGGCCTCGCGGGCCTTCCTGACCAGCTCGGCCGAGGTATCCGTTCCGTCGGACACCGCCGAATGGGTGTGCAGGTCGATCCGCATGACGTAACCCTATTTCGTACCGCTCAGAACGTTCCGCGCGCCCGCCGACCCGCGCCGCGCCCATCTCGTCGCCACGGCACACCCGCGCGCCCAGCTCCCGCCCGCTCCCAGGTACCCGCCCGCGTTATCGCACCGCATCGCCCAGATGTAGCCCGGCCCGGCGCTGCTCCCCGCGTTATCGCACCGCATCGCCCAGATGTAGCCCGGCCCGGCGCTGCTCCCCGCGTTATCGCACCGCATCGCCCAGATGTTGCCGACTCCAGCCCCATCCACCCTCGTCTTCGCACCGCATCGCCCAGATACTGGATGGCGCACTTGCGCTGATTCCGGTCACCCGGGCCAGCGGGCGCTGAAAAGTTATCCACAGATTTCAAACTCCATGGGTGCAATCGATTGACGCGGGGTCGACGATGCCGCATGACCGATTCGATACCACGAGATCCAGCCGCGGCTTTCCGCTCCTTACCCGTCCTGACCCGAGCAAAGGCGCGCGACGCGTGCGTACCGCTCGAGGCCTTGCTCGGGCCGACCTACACAAAGCTGTTCTACGACGCCTACATTCCATCCACCGCCAAGATCTCGCTGCGAACACAGGCGGAGACCGCGCTCCGCGTCGTGGCTGAGGGCGCACACATCAGTCACCACACTGCTGTCCAGCTCTGGGGCGGTGTGTCCCCGGCGACCAGCCGGATCCACCTCACGTTCGCCGACCAGCGTGCTCGCACCCGACGCGAGGGCATCGCCGCGCATCGCAGCCCGCTCCAGCCAGCGACAACCCGTTCGAAGGGCTTGCTCCTGTCGACACCTACTCAGGCATTCCTCGACCTCGCATCGGCCGGGACGGAGTTGGTCGATCTCGTCGTCGCCGGGGACTCCTTGGTCAAGGCGACAAGGACCACTCCGGAGGACTTCGTCCGTGCCGCGGAAACCTGGTGCGGCAATCGCGCCAGGATGGCCCGACGCGCCGCTCGGCTGATTCGCGAAGGAGTCGATTCGCCGATGGAGACCCGACTCCGGCTTTTGCTCGTGCTGGCCGGATTTCCGGAACCGACGGTGAATCTCATCCTGCGCGCCCCGGACGGCGAGTGGTTCGTCCGGTTCGACCTGTGCTACGAGCAGTGGAAGCTGGCCATCGAGTACGACGGCCGTCAGCACGCTTTCGACCGCCGCCAGTGGGCCAGCGACATCGATCGGCGCGAGGCGCTGGATCGGCTCGGCTGGCGCCTGATCGTCATTCGGGCGGAGGATCTCTACGCCGAACCCGGACGAACGCTACAGCGCGTCCGGGAGGCTCTGGTCGAGCGTGACGCCACCGGCATCCCCAGCCACTTCGGTCAAGAATGGAGCCGGCACTTCCCCAGCCGTACCCACTGACCGTTGCCGGCCCCTACGTCTGGGCGATGCGGTGCGATAAAAGGACCCCGCGGCAGCCATATCTGGGCGATGCGGTGCGATAACGCGGGATGCAGGACCCCGCGGCACCCACATCTGGGCGATGCGGTGCGATAACGAGGCGGCGATCCCAGTGTCTGCGGAGCGACGCAAGCTCAGGTGGCAGGGAGCAGCCCGCGGACGACCCGCAGGCCGACCGACATCCGGGCCAGATCGGGGCGACCGGCGGTGATCGAGCGCAGCGTCTTCACCGACTCGGCCACGCCGCGGTTGCCTCGCTCCCATGCCCGGACCAGCTCCGACGGGTTGGTCGCGTCCTGACTGCCACCGTCGAGCACGTCGGCGGTCAGCTGCGCGTGGATGGCGTGCATATCGTCGCGGAGTGCGGCGCGCGCCATCGTCTGCCAGCGGTCGTCTCGCGGCAGCTCGACAATCCGGGTGAGCAGCCGGTCCAGGCCGAGCTGCTGACCGAGGGCGAAGTGCACACCCGCGACCTCGATCGGGTCACGGCTCTCCCGGGCCGCCGTCTGCACGATGGTCAGTGCGGCGTACGCGGCAGGCAGCACCGCGACCGCCAGCGCGAGATCCTCGGGTACGTCGGCAGCGGCATAGTGCTCGAGCCGACCCTGGTAGGCCTCCCGATCGCGCCGCTCCAGCAGTGTCGGTAACGCATCCTGCACCTGTCGGACACCCGCCGCGAAGACGTCGACCGCGGCGGCGATGTCGACCGGGCGCCGGCGGTTGTTGACCAGCCAGCGGGTGGCCCGTTCGACCAGGGTCCGGACCTCCATTCGCAACCTGGTCTGCATGCCCGCATCGATCTGATGGTCCAGCGCGCGAATCGCGGCGTCCAGCGGCGCGGCCGAGAAGATCGTCCGCGCGGCGATCTGGGCGCGGACGACGTCGGCCGCTCCTGCACCGGTCTCCCCCGACAGCCGGTGGTAGCAAGAGATCCCGGACTGGTTGACGAACTCGTTCACCACGACAGTGGCCACGATCTCCCGGTGCAGCCGGTGCCCGCGCATCGCCTCTGCGTACGTCTCCTGCAGCGGCCGCGGGAAGTAGCCGATCAACCGGTCGGACAGGTACGGGTCGTCGGGAAGGTCGGAGGCCAAGATCTCCGACTCCAGAGCGATCTTGGTCCAGGCAAGCATCGTGCACAGCTCCGGCGAGGTGAGTCCCTTGTGCGCCGAACGGCGCGACTCCATCTCCTCGTCGGTCGGCAGGAACTCGATCTCGCGATCGAGCACCCCGGCATCGGACAGCCGCTCCATCCAGTCAGCATGCACATGCACCATCTGCGGCGCCTGGTAGACCGAGTTGGCCAGGGCGAGGTTCTGCGCATAGTTGTGCGCCAGCACGAGGTTCCCGACCTCGTCGGTCATCGAGGCGAGGATCTCGTCCCGCTCGGCCAGACTCAGGCGACTCGCCGCCACCTCGCCGGCGAGCAGGATCTTGATGTTCACCTCGTGATCGGAGGTGTCCACGCCGGCTGAGTTGTCGATGAAGTCGGTGTTGATCCGGCCGCCGCTGGCGGCGTACTCGATCCGTCCCAGCTGGGTCAGACCAAGGTTGCCACCCTCACCGACGCACTTGGCGCGGAGCTCGCACCCGTCGACCCGGAGTGCGTCGTTGGCCTTGTCCCCGACCTGGGCACTGGTTTCGGTGGTCGCCTTGACGTACGTGCCGATGCCCCCGTTCCAGAGCAGGTCAACCGGCGCCTTCAGGCACGCACTGATCAACTCGACCGGGGAGAATGACTCGACGCCTTTGGCGATCCCGAGCACCGTGCGCATCTGGGGGCTGATGGCGATGGATTTCGCCGTCCGCGGGAAGATCCCGCCACCCTCGCTGATCAAGGACGTGTCGTAGTCGGCCCAGCTCGACCGGGCCAGCGCGAACATCCGCGCGCGTTCGTTCCAGGTACGTTCCGGGTCCGGGTCGGGGTCGATGAAGACGTGCCGGTGATCGAATGCCGCCACGAGTCGGATGTGCTTGGACAACAGCATGCCGTTGCCGAACACGTCGCCGCTCATGTCGCCGATGCCGACACAGCTGAAGTCGGTCGTCTGGCAGTCGACGCCCATCTCACGGAAGTGCCGCTTGACCGACTCCCAGGCGCCGCGGGCGGTGATCCCCATGCCCTTGTGGTCATAACCGGCCGACCCGCCCGAGGCGAACGCGTCGCCCAGCCAGAAACCTGCCTCGGTGGAGATCTGGTTGGCGATGTCGGAGAACGTCGCGGTGCCCTTGTCGGCGGCCACCACCAGATACGGATCGTCCTCGTCGTAGCGGATCACCTGCTGCGGCGGAACGACACCGCCGTCGACGATGTTGTCGGTGACGTCGAGCAGGCTGGTGATGAACAGCCGGTAGCAGGCAATTCCCTCCGCCATCCAGGCGTCCCGGTCCACGGTCGGGTCGGGCAGCCGCTTGGCGTAGAAGCCGCCCTTCGCACCGACCGGGACGATCACGGTGTTCTTCACCATCTGCGCCTTGACCAGACCGAGGATCTCCGTGCGGAAGTCCTCGGCGCGGTCCGACCAGCGAAGCCCTCCGCGGGCCACGGAGCCGAACCGCAGATGCACACCTTCGACCCGTGGCGAGTAGACGAAGATCTCGAACTCCGGTCGCGGCTCCGGCAGGTCGGGGATCTTCTTCGGCAGCAGCTTGATCGAGATGGCCGCCCGCTCCGGCTGGTACGCGTTCGTTCGCACCGCCGCCTCGATCACCGCCAGGTAGGAGCGCACGATCCGGTCGTGATCGAGGCTGGCGACGTCGTTGAGCGCAGTCTTGATCTTGTCGACGAGCTCGGCGACCTTCGCGATCCGTTCCCTCTGATCGAGATCGCGTGCCGGGTCGAACTTGGTCTCGAACATGGTGATCAGCGCCCGTGCCAGATCCACGTTGGCGGCAAGCGCCTGGGAGAGATATGTCTGGCTGTACGTCGATCCGCCTTGGCGGAGGTAGCGACCGATCGTCCGGAGGATGGCGACCTGACGCCAGTCCAGATCCGCCCGCATCACCAGCGCGTTGAAGCCGTCGGACTCGCTCTGACCGTTGTACGAGGCGGCGAAGGCCGCCATGAACTGGTCCCGGGCCGGCTGCGTCCAGCGGGTGGCGACCGCCTCGCGGCCACCGGGCACGCGCAGCCCGAGGTCGTAGATGAAGGCACGCTCGGTGCCGGGCAGCTGGAGCTCGTACGGGATCTCGTCGATCACGTCGACGCCGAGCAGGGTCAGGTGCGGCAGCAGCTTCGACAGCGACAGCGTCAGGTCGCGGCGGAAGATCTTCAACCGGAGGTCTGCCTCGTCCTCGGGACGGTCGGAGACGAACATGGCCATCGCCATCTCGCGGTTCTCGCCGCTGAGAGCCTCGATGTCCTTCAGTGCCTGCTTCGGGGTGTAGTCCTCCTTGTAGCCCTCCGGCAGCACGCCGACCAGCGCGACGAGCTGCTCGGCCGAGACCGTACGTCCGTCGGTGGTCGTCACAGTCCCACCGGCCACCAGATCGGCGAACTCGTCGTTCCAGGTCCGGGTGGCCAGCGTGAGCTCGCGTTCCAGCGTGCGTACGTCGAAGTCGGGCAGCGCTCGGCCGAGCGGCATCCGCACCACGAAGTGCAGCCTGGCGAGGACGGACTCGGTGACCCGGGCGGTGTAGTCGATGGTGGCACCGCCCAGGCGTTCGAGCAGGATGTCCTGCATCTTGTTGCGCACCGAGGTCGTGTAACGGTCGCGGGGCAGGTAAACCAGGCAAGCCAGGTAGCGCCCGTACTGGTCACGCCGGACGAAGAGTCGCACCTGCCGGCGCTCCTTGAGGTGGGCGACCTTCTCGACCGTGCTGGCCAGCTCGCCGACCGGGGCCTGGAAGAGCTCGTCGCGCGGATAGCTCTCCAGCACGTCCATGATCGCCTTGCCGCCATGGCTGTTCTCGTCGTAGCCCGACCGACGCAGCACCTCGCTCGCCTTCTGCCGCAGCAGTGGCACCCGCAGCACCGACTCCGAGTACGCAGAGGAGGAGAACAGGCCGAGGAAGCGGCGCTCGCCGACCACCGATCCGTCCGGACCGAACAGACGGAAACCCAGATAGTCCAGATACGCCGGCCGGTGCACCCGTGACTTGTGATTGTCCTTGGTGATCATCATCGCCACCGCCCGCGCCGCAGTGGGCCAGGCATGGAAGGCGTCCGGCGCGTCCAGGTCTGCGCGCAGGATGCCCAGCCCGGTCGCCGGCACCGGCTCGTACGCTCCCCCGCCAGCCCCCCCAGTCTGCGCTGCCCCCGCACTCTGCGCTGCCCCCGCGGTCCCCGCAGCTCCTGCGGTCCAGCGGTACTCGCGATAGCCGAGGAACGTGAAGTGGTGGTCCATCAGCCAGCGGAGGAACTCCACTCCCTGCGCCGCCTCGGCCTCCCGGCCCGGGATTGCGGCGAGCTGCTGCAGGTTCGCGACCGTCTCGTCGGCGCGCGTGATCATCTTCGACCAGTCCTGGACGGCCTCCTCGACGAGTCTCAGCACCTCGAGCAGGCCCTGCTGCAAAGCCGGGATGAGCTCGTTGTCGACATCGTTGCGGGCCGGCGGCAGGATCTCCAGATGCATCCACGACTCGGGCAGGACGGTCGGATCACCCTTGGCCTCGGTGGCGGTCACGATCGCGTCCAGGGTGCCGCCGAGATCGCGGCGGACCAGGAACTGCGGATGGAAGACCTCGCGGATGCTCCAGCCCTGGCGCAGCACCTCCATGGTGACCGAGTCGACCAGGAACGGTCGGTCGTCAGTGACGATCTGGACGACGGTCGCGCCGCCCGCAGACCACCCGTCCGCGGCAACGCTCGGCATGGCGATCTCGATGTGGGCTCGGGCAGAGGGCCGGTTCATCGCGGCGCGGTAGTGGCTCTCGACCAGGCCGAGCAGGTCCTCCACGCTGCGTTCGTCCATGTCGAGCGGGTCGACGTGGCGGAAGTAGTGGTCGAGGAAGAGTCGGACCCGATCACCGTCCTCACCCAGCTGAGTGGCGATCGCGGCGCCTCGAGACGCCACCTCGGCCAGCTTGTGCGCCTTCTCCTGCTCCTGCTCCAGCTCGAATGTCGTCACGACGTCCTCAACTTGTCCGGATCAGTGCACCACTGTGTGCCCTCGCTCCCGACATTAGCCCGAATGCCGCGAGTTCTCGCGCGCGCCAGTCCAGTTGTGGAGTCACCGCTCGGAGGAAGTGTCCCCCGACACCTGATCGGGTAGCGGGGGCGGTCTCAGCCCGCTCCGTCGCAGCTCGATCTCGGCCAAGGCATGGATGATCTCTCGGTCTCCGCGGCGCCAGGCCGCGACAGGATCGTCGCTGATCTTGGCAATCACGTGCAACGGCTGCACCACCATCGCCCGCAGGGCGAACAGGTCCAGATCCGCCTCGGCATCGAGGAACCGCTGCGCCGCCCGCGCGCGCAGCAGGAACCGGATCCGCGCCGGCAACCAGATCACGAGTAGCAGGACAACCGGGATCAAGAACACCAGCCACCCGAGCAGCAGCCCGGCCCGCTCGATCGCCGCCACCTGCTCGTCGGCCGCGTCGATCACACTCTGCAGAGAGCCGACAGCCGCATCGAACGGCTTCCGCAGCTCGGCGCCGATGGCCGGGATCCGGCCGCTCTGCTCCGCGGCCTGACCGACCTGATCGGCCAGCCGGCGGGCGGCGTCGCCGGAGGTCCGAGCCGGAGTGGCGATTGCGTCGACAGTCCGTTGGGTGAACCGACCCGCCGACCACCAGAGAACGATCCAGAACACCATGAAGAGGTCGGCGGCCAGCTGACCGAGCATCCGGCCTCGACGCTGCGCGTACCAACCGGAGGGGAAGCCCATGGTCGCCGACCCTACGACCACTGGTCGGCGCCGGTTCGGTGGTCCCGGACGCGGCGGGCAGCAGGCAGACCGATGAGCCATGTCCGCAAATGACATGATGAACGAGTGGATATCTCCTCCAGCGCCGAGTTCGCCGCCGAACCCGAGCGCGTGTACGCCATGATGATCGACCGCGAGTACCTGGAGCAGGTCTGCGTCGCCAGTCACGCCAGCGCGTACGACGTGTCGGTCACCGGGGCCAAGACCAAGACCAGCCGCACGCTGGAGTCGCCGGCGTCGGCCGCCAAGTTCACCGGCCCGCACTTGACTGTGATCGAGGAGGTGACCTGGGGTCCAGCCGCCGCGGACGGCAGCCGGGTCGGCGACATGAAGCTCACCGTCGCCGGGCAGCCGGTGGTCCTGAACGGCGCGATGACCATCTCCCCCGGTGGGCCGGGCAGCTTACTCGAGCTGACGGGCCAGCTGAAGGTCGCGATCCCGCTGCTCGGGCGCAAGCTCGAGGAGTCCGCCGCGCCGGCCGTGCTCGCCGGGTTCAAGACGCACCGCAAGGTCGGCGCCGACTGGCTGGCCCGCTGAGCCGGATCACCCGAGCCGATCACTGAGCCGCCGTCGCCGGTCCGGAAACGAGCGCCATGGGCGAGTACCTCCGCGAGTATCAGCGCCGCCGACGAGATCAGGCCTCGAAGCCCGGTCGACTCCGAAGGTCGGGCGTGACGGGCATGGTGGTCGTGCTGGCGGTGCTCGGCCTGGCACTTCTGATCGCCGCCCTCGTGCGACTGAGCCCGCTCGCGGTCGTCGGTGCGCTCCTGGTGCTCGGCTCGGCCACGCTGTGGTTGCTCAGCGAACAAGTGCGCGAGCACCACGACGCCGCCGCCGCGCGCGTGTTCCGCGACCTGGCCGAGGTGAAATTCGCCGCAAGCGCCATCGTGACGTTCCTGATCGCGCTGTTGCTCTGGGCACTCGGGATGGTCAAGGGTTGGTGATCCCGCTCGTCGGCCGACAAAGCTCCGAAACCGAGCCGAGCTTGGTCGGCTCAGCCCATGTGCGGATAACGGTGATCGACCGCCGGCACCAGAGTCTCCTTGATCGAACGTGGACTGGCCCAGCGGATCAGGTTCCACATCGAGCCGGCTTTGTCATTGGTGCCCGAGGCGCGGGCGCCGCCGAACGGCTGCTGCCCCACCACTGCGCCGGTCGGCTTGTCGTTGAGATAGAAGTTGCCCGCGGCGTGCCGAAGGGCCTGCGTCGCCTGGACGAGCGCGGCCCGATCCGTCGCGAGCACGGCGCCGGTGAGCCCGTACGGTGACGCGGTGTCGACGTCGGTCAGAACCCGGCCGAAGTCACCGTCGTCATAGACGTGGATGCCAAGGATCGGCCCGAAGTACTCCGTGGTGAAGATTTCATTGCGCGGGTTGTCGGAGACGATCAGCGTCGGCCGGACGTACCAACCCGTGCTGTCGTCGGTCGTCCCGCCTGCAATGACCTGGGTCTCGCTGGAGGCCTTGGCGCGACCGATCGCGTCGGTGTGCTTGGCGAAGGCCCGGGAGTCGATCACCGCCGAGGTGAAGTTCGTCAGGTCGCGGACGTCGCCGACAGCCAGACCGTCGGTGATCTCCACCAGCTCCTCGGAGATCTGACGCCAGACGCTCCTGGCGATGTAGGCCCGGGATGCCGCCGAGCACTTCTGGCCCGAGTACTCGAACGCTCCGCGGACCAGCGCCGTCACGGCGACCGCCGGATCGGCGCTGGGATGGACGACCACGAAATCCTTGCCGCCGGTCTCACCGACCAGCCGGGGATAGGTGCGGTACGTCGCGAGGTGGTGTCCCACACTCCCCCACAGTCGCTGGAACGTCGCGGTCGAACCTGTGAAGTGGATGCCGGCGAGCCGAGGATCGGCCAGCGCGACCTCGGAGACGGCGACACCGTCGCCGGGCAGCATGTTGATCACCCCGGGCGGCAGCCCGGCCGCCTCCAGCAGGTCCATGGTGACGTGGGCGGCGAACTGCTGGGTCGGGCTCGGCTTCCACAGCACGGTGTTGCCCATCAGGGCCGGTGCGGTGGGCAGGTTGCCCGCGATGGCGGTGAAGTTGAACGGGGTGATCGCATAGACGAAGCCGTCCAGCGGCCGGTAGTCGGTCCGGTTCCACACCCCGGGCGAGGAGATCGGCTGATCGGCCAGGATCTGCCGGGCGAACGCGACGTTGAACCGCCAGAAGTCGATCAGCTCACAGGCCGCGTCGATCTCGGCCTGCTGGACGGTCTTCGCCTGGCCCAGCATCGTGGCCGCATTGAGGGTGTCCCGCCATGGACCGGCGAGCAGGTCAGCCGCGCGCAGGAAGATCGCTGCCCGGTCGTCGAAACCGAGCGCAGCCCAGTCCGCGGCCGCGTCGGTGGCCGACTCGATCGCCTCGGCCGCATCGGCTTGAGTGGCGTGCGCCGACACGCCGAGGACGTGATGGTGATCGCTCGGCATGGTCACCTCGAACGCGTCACCCCCGGCCAGTCGCCGCTCGCCGCCGATCGCGGCCGTCAGCTCGATCGGCTCGGCGCCGGCGAGGGTGGCCAGCTTCGCCTCGATGGAGGCTCGTTCGAGGCTGCCGGGGGCGTAGCTCTTGATCGGCTCGTTGCGCGGTGGGGGTACGTCGGAGATCGCGTCCACCTTGGGAGGCTATCGCCGCTACATCGCCTTGGCCTTCTCGGCTTCCTCGCGACGCTTCTTGGCCGCCTCGACCGAGGCCCGGAGCGCGGCGACCAGATCGACGACCTCGGCCTCCTTCGGCGCCTCCTCGGTCTCCTCCGCCAGTGGGATGCCGTCGGCCTTCGCCTCGACGACGGCCTCCAGCGCCTCCCGATATGCGTCGGTGAACTCCTCGGGATGGAAGTCGCCGGCGAGCGCGTCGATGAACGACTGCGCCATCGTCACCTCCGCATCGGACACGGTGACGTTCTCCGGCGGTGCGGCGAAGGATCCGTCCCGAAGCTCGTCGGGCCACAGCATGGTGTGCATCAGCAGCACGCCGTCCTTCGGACGGACCAGCGCCAGCGACTCACGGGAGCGCAGCGCGACCTTCACCACCGCAGCCCGGCCCGACTTGATCAGCGCGTCGCGCAGCAGGACGTAGGGCTTGGCACCCGGTCCCTCGGCCTCGAGGAAGTACGTCTTGTCGAAGTAGGTGGGATCGACCTCGTCCTCGTCCACGAACTGGACGACCTCGACCGCCTTCGTCGTGGTCAGCGGGAGGTTGTCGAAGTCCTCCTTCTCCAAGATCACCATCCGTCCGTCGGGCAGCTCGTAGCCCTTGGCGATCTCGGCGAACGGGACTTCCTTGCCGCACTTCTCGCAGACCCGCTTGTACTTGATCCGCCCACCGTCCTCGGGGTGGACCTGTCGGAAGCTGATGTCCTTCTGCTCGGTCGCCGAGAACAGCTTCACCGGAATGGTGACCAGACCGAAGGAGATTGCACCCTTCCAGATTGAACGAGGCATGCTCCACAGTCTGCCCGATCGGATCAGGCCGCGGGGTCGAGCAGCCGATCGAGTTCAGACGGCGCGAACCAGAGCAGGTCGCTGGCGTCCAGCAACGACTCGATCTCGTGGGTGTCGACGACCTCCTCGAAGTCCAGACCGGCGGCCAGGCCGCGTGCCCGGGCGAGGCGTTCCGCGCTGTCCGGTTCGTCTGCGAACAGCGAGGTGATCTGGGAGAACGCCAGCCGGTCGAGCGACACCCGACCGAACGGGTCGTAGGGATCCTCGGCCGTCGGCTCGCCGGACACCTCGGCGGCCACCACGATTCGCGGCCGGTCCGCACTCGTCAGCAGCGCGCTGACACCGGCGTACGCCAGCGCCGTGTACTCCGCGTCCTCGGTGTCGGCGGTCAGGTCATGGGCACGCAGCAGCCCTGGTGTCACGCAGTGCGCCGGCAGCGGTCCGTCCAGCGCACCGGACTGTCGGAGGAGGCGGGCCTGATCGACACCCAGCGGGACGTACGTCATCACCGTCGGACTCACTCCGCGCCGCCCTTGCCGGTCGGACTATTCGGCTGGCCGGCCTTGCCGGCTGCCCCAGATGGCCTGCCGGCCTTGCCGGCTGTCCCAGATGGCCTGCTTGCCTTGTCGGCTGTCCCAGATGGCCTGCTTGCCTTGTCGGCTGGGCCACCGGGTTCCGCAGCTGCACGAGATGCCGCGGTCGTGCGCGGCGTCCGTTTGGCAGGCTGGCGCAGTGTCGCGGCACCGAGGTTGCCGGCCGTGCTGGCCAGCTTCCGGACGGCCGCGCGCTTCTGTCCGGACGACTTCCGGGCCTGCTCGCGGGCCGCAGCTTTCTTCGCCGCCGCCTTCTTGGCCGCCGGCGTCGCCTTCCGGGTCGGCTGGCGCAGCGAAGCCGACCGTACGGTGGTGTCCAGGAGCTCCTCCAGCGCATCGCGCAGGCACTGCACCAATACATCGAGGTCACCGACCGCGTCCCGGTCGGCATTGATCCCCAGGCACACGTCGCCGTCGTACGACGTCACGCCGACGGCCAGCAGATGTCCGGACGCCAGCGGCAGCACCGGGAAGCTGCTCACCAGTCGGGACCCGGCCGCAAACATCGGCACCTGCGGTCCGGGCACGTTCGTGATCACCAGGTCGTGCTGCTTGCGTACGACCTCGGCGGCCACCCGTACGCCCAGAGCGTGCAACGTGGTCGGCGCGAAGCCGGCGATGTCGGAGATCGAGCGGGCCCCGACGGCCCGACCACTCTCCCGATGCGCCTGGGTGCCGAACGCGATCTGGTGCAGCCGCATCAAGGCATTGGGCTCCCCGATCGGCAGCGTTTGCAGGTGCGGCGCCACCGAGCTGCCCAGCGAGGTCGGCACACCTTCGTCCTCGGTGACGCTCATCGGCACCAGCGCCGTCACCGTGGTCCCACCGCCGAGCGATTCTCCCCGGGTCAGCAGCCAGGACCGCAGGCCACCCGTGATGATCGCCAGCACGACGTCGTTGATGGTGTGGTTGTGCTCGCTGCGGATCGCCTTGAGATCGGCGAGGGAGACACACAAGGTGGCGACCCGACGCTGCTCCGAGAGCATCCCGGTCAACGGCGATCCGGCCGGCGGCCGGGTGCCACGTAGCGCGTCCGCGGCCAGCGAACCCATCGCCGCTCCGATGCCACCGACGGCATCCCCCACGGCAACCGCGACTCCCAGCGCCCCCATCAGCGCCCCGCGAGCGTTCTGGACGGCCCGGACCGGGTCCTGCGCGCTCTCCAGCAACGCGCCCGCGACCAGCTCCACCGCGGACGGTTCGGCCAGCGGTCGCCAGGTCGACTCGGAGCGTCCACCGGTCGAGGCCGACGGCTCCGGCTCGGCGTCCAGCAGCACCTGGCCGATGTCCACGGTGTCGATCCCGTCGACCAGACACAGATGTGACTTGGCCACCAGCGCGAAGCGACCCCCCTCGATGCCCTCGACGAGGTACATCTCCCACAGCGGGCGTGAGCGGTCGAGCCGGCGGGCCAGCACCCGACCGACGAACTCCCGCAGCTGGGCGAACGTGCCCGGTCGCGGCAGCGCCGACTGCCGGACGTGGAAGGTCAGATCGAAGTTCTCGTCGTCCACCCAGATCGGCGCGGCCAGCCGACCGGGCACCTCACGGATCCGCTGCCGATAGCGCGGCACGAACTCGATCCGCTGTCGCACCAGGGCGATCAGCCGCTCGTAGTCGAAGCCCTCCGGCCCGGACTCGAAGACATCGATGGTGCCGACATGACCGGGCGTGTGAGCGCTGTCGAGAGCCAGCATGGAGACTTCGAGGGGACTCAGCCGCTCCGGCACCTGGCGTCTCCTCTCACCTGGGCACGACTCCCTGGGCCGTGTCGTCGGCCGCTCGGACAGGGCCACCGTACTACCGGCCGACGCGAGGTAGGTCATGGCCGGGAACCGGGAGCGGGGGCCGTTCGTGACACGTGGGAAGTGGCGCTCAGCCCACTCGATACGGTGGGTGACGCCAGCCCGTCGTTCCATTCGCCCGTCCGTCCATTCGCCCGTCCGTTCCGACAGAGCACGAGTAATAGAGGTCCCGCAGTGTCCACGTCGTCCAGCCCGACCAACCGCTTCCAGACAGGCAGTTCTGACGGCGCAGCGGCATCGTTCCGACCACGAGGCTGCGGCCGGGTGCTCGCCGCGGCCGCCGCGCTCAGCCTGGTCGGCATGGTCGCTGCCTGTACGCCGGCCCCGAGTGGGGCTGTGAGCGCGTCCCCGAGCGCACCGGCCTCCAGCGCTGCGACTTCCGTTCCCAGCACAAACGGCGGATCCCCTTCGGTGTCGGCCAGCTCCGCCGGTCTGACCATCGACATCACGATCGCGAACGGCAAGGTGAGCCCCAACGCGGAGAAGATCGACGTTGCGCAGGGCACGACGGTGACGCTGAACGTGACCAGTGACGCCGACGACGAGATCCATGCCCACACCGCCGGCGACGGCTACGAGCTCGAGGTCAAGGCCGGCGAGCCGGCCACCGGGAGCTTCGTCGCCGCCGACACCGGCAGCTTCGAGATCGAGTCCCACCATCTCGAGAAGGTCATCGCCATCCTCAACGTGCGCTGATCGCGGTGCCGATATCGCCGGGGCTTCCCCTCGCGCTGATTCCCCAGCAGCTGATGCCCCTGCACGGAATCGGTACCCGGCACGACCTACCCCTGCCGTTCTCCTACGTCGTGGTCGGTGCCGCGGCTGCCTTGGTGCTGTCCTTCGTGATCTTGTTCTTCGCCTGGCGGACGCCGCGCTTCCTCACTCCGGGCGGAACGGCACTGGCCACCCTGACCAGGATTGTCGACACACCACGGTTCCGTTGGACCTTGCGCGGTCTGCTGCTGGCAGCGTTCGTCTGGGCGGGCCTCGGTCTCTTCGCCGGCGTCGATCAGCTGACCAATCCCGCCTTTGGCTTCGTCTACGTGTGGATGTGGGTCGGCCTGGTCCCGCTGTCGATCCTGTTCGGCCCGTTCTGGCGGGTGCTGAATCCGATCCGGACCTTGCACCGCGGCCTGGCCGCCGTCGCCAGGGTCGACTATCGGCACGGACTGCTGGATCTCGGCGACCGGGTCGGTGTCTGGCCCGCGGTGCTCGGCCTGTTCGGCTTCGCCTGGCTCGAACTGATCGAGCCGGACCGTACGTCCCTGGCGGTGGTCCGGGTATGGGCGCTGGTCTGGCTTGTGACCCTGATCATCGGTGCCGTGATCTTCGGCGAGCGGTGGATCGGTGGGGCCGACCCGTTCGAGGTGTACGCGACCAGCGTCGCCCAGATCTCGCCCTGGCACCGGGTGGACGGCGGGCTCCGACTGATGAATCCGCTCGCCGGCCTGACCTCGTGGAGTCCACCCCCGGGCTCGGCGGCGGTGGTCGCAACGCTGCTCGGCTCGACCGCGTACGACAGCTTCACCAACAACAGCTGGTGGATCCAGACCGTCCAGAGCTCCGACGTCAGCTCGCTGCTCTGGGGCAGCGGCGGGCTGCTCACCATGATCGCGATCGTGATGCTCACCTTCGCGGCCGCCGCTGCGTGGATGCACGGTTTCCGTCGAGACAAGCAGCTGAGGATGGCTGACTTCCCCAGGCTGATGGCCGGGTCAGTGGTGCCGATCGTCGTCGGGTACGCGATCGCCCACTACTTCACGCTGCTCGTCGTCGAGGGCCAGCGCACGGCGATCAACTGGTCCGACCCGATGGGACTCGGCTGGAACGTCTTCGGCTCGGCCCACATGGGGGTGAATCAAACAGTCTTCAACCACCCGACCGCGATCGCGCTGGTTCAGGTGATCGCCATCGTCGGTGGCCACCTGGTCGGGATCGTGGCAGCCCACGAGAAGTCACTGCAGCTCGTCGAGCCCCGGCACGCTCTGGCCGCTCAGGTGCCGATGCTTGCCGTGATGGTCTTCTACACCTGCTCCGGCCTGCTGCTGTTGTTCTCGCCGTAGTTGCAGTCCGGGGCGGGCGTTGACTAGCTTTGTCCGGACAAACCATCCCTTCAAGACACGCGAGGTTTACACCGATGAGCATCACCGCCAGCTCCCAGCGTCCACTCCGGGTGGGCATCATCGGATTCGGCTGGATGGGCCAGGTGCACGCACGTGCGTACACCCGGCTGGCTCAGCACTACCTGGACCTGCCGGTCCGGCCAGAGCTGGTCGCGGTGGCCGACAACGCCGCCGACTCCCGACTCTCCGCGGCGGTCGCCGCCTTCGGGTTCGATGACGTGCACGCCGACTGGCGCGAGCTCGTCGGCCGCGACGACATCGACGTCGTCAGTGTCACTGGCCCGAACTTCATCCACCGTGACGTGTCGGTCGCCGTGGCGAACAGCGGCAAACACCTGTGGGTGGAGAAGCCGGCCGGTCGCGACGCGGCCGAGACCCGTGAGATCGCGGCCGCCGTCGCCGCCGCGGGAGTGCAGTCCGCCGCCGGGTTCAACTACCGCAACGCGCCCGCGGTGGAGAAGGCCCGCGAGCTGATCGCCGCCGGGCGGTTGGGCACCGTACGCCACGTCCATGTGCGGATGCTCGCCGACTACGCCGCCCACCCGGACGGCGCCCTCACCTGGCGCTACCAGAACCAGTGGTCGGGGTCTGGCGTCGCCGGTGACCTGGTCAGTCACGGCGTCGACCTGGCGCGTTACGTCGTCGGCGAGATCAGCGAGCTGTTGGCCGACGCGGCCGTCTTCATCCCGCAGCGGCCCGCGTTCAGTGGCGTGGCGACCGGCCACAACTCCCGCGGCTCCGGCGAGCTGGGAACGGTGGAGAACGAGGACTTCCTCTCCGCACTGCTCCGCTTCGAAGGCGGTGCTCGCGGCATTCTGGAGTCCTCGCGGACGTCGGTGGGCGAGCAGTGCACGTACGGCATCGAGGTGCACGGCGACCGGGGTGCACTGGCCTGGGACTTCCGGCGGATGGGCGAGCTCCAACTGTGCCTGGACCAGGACTACGTGAACGCCTCCTACACGGCCGAGTTCGTCGGGCCGGGCGCGGGCGAGTTCGCCGCCTTCCAGCCGGCCGGCGGGATCAGCATGAGCTACGACGATCTCAAGATCATCGAGGCGTATCGGCTCGCCGGCTCGATCGTCAGCGGCAGCCCGAGCGGGGCAACCATCGCCGACGCGGTGATCGCCGCCGAGCTCGTCGACGCGATGCTCGAGTCCGTCCGCGAGCGCCGCTGGATTGCTCTCTAGAGGCGTCACTGCGGGCCGTCAGCCTACGACCGAGCCAGCAGTGAGAATTGTCTGGACTATCACAACTGGATAGCGCGGCTAGCTACTGGAATCATCCACAAAGGCATTCAGATCACACCAGTCTTCGCACGAGGGGTTCGGTGGAAAATCTTCCTCGGCAATGAGCGGTAGGTGATGTTGACTTCGGGCGCCCAGCCGGAGAAAATTCGGTTCGAGGCGGCTGACCGAAAGGACGCACTGTGACTCGTTCGGCGGAGGAAGTTTTTCGCGACCATGGTCGCGCGGTGAATGCGGGCGATCTGCAAGCCATTCTCGCCGATTATGCCGACGATGCCTTTCTGCTCACTGCCCAAGGGGTGCTGAAGGGCAAGTCAGGTGCCGAGACGTTTTTCACGAAGGCATTCGACGTGCTCCCGAATGTCCAGGTGTCGGCAAAGCACACGGCTGCGGCGGGAGATGTCGTAACAGTATGGTGGAGCGCCGAGTCGCCGGCCGGTCGCATCGACGATGGCGTTGACACCTTCGTCGTCGAAAATGATCTGATCAAGATCCAGACCATTTCGTTCACCGTTCAGACGGAATCCTCGACCTGAGCACATAGGCGGTAGGTGCAACGTCCGCTCTAGGCGGCCTGGGTCGGCCGCTCCCGGTACGATTCTCACTTCGGCGAATTCGATGCAATTTCTGCTGGAGCTCGGACACACCCTGATTCCCGGCTGTCCCCCCGGGACTGGAGGGGTGCAGGATTGCGCCGTGATCAACATTTGCTTCGCCGGTATCACCGGCTGGACGGCACCACCGATTCTCACTGCGATCGAGCGGGCCGATGACCTGACGGTGACCTCAGGTGTGAGCCGGCAGGCTGCCGGGCAGTCCTTGGGCACGGTCACCGGACTCGCCTTCGACGGCCAGGTATTCTCCGATGTCGCCGCGGCGCTGCGGGCCGCACCCGCAGACGTGCTGATCGACTACACGAGCGCGACCGCTGTCGGCGAGAACGTCGCCGCGGCCATGGCTGCCGGCAGTCACGTCGTGATCGGGTCGAGCGGGCTGACCGCCGACGACTACGCCGATCTCGACGATCGCGCGCGGGAGGCCGGTGTGGGGATCGTCGCCGCCGGAAACTTCTCCGTCTTGGCAGCGGTGCTGCGTCGAGCAGCCTCGATCGCTGCCGAGCTGGTCGATCAGTGGGAGATCATCGACTACGCCGACGACGGCAAACCCGACGTGCCCAGCGGCACAGCCCGCGAACTTGCCGAGACGCTTGCCGGCGTCCGCGAACCCACCGTGACCGTGCCCCTGGATGATGTGCAAGGACCCGTGGAGGCCCGCGGCGCAGGAGTGGGCGGCACCCGGATCCACTCCGTGCGCCTGCCCAGCTTCGTGGTGACGACGGAGGTCGTCTTCGCAGCTCCGGGCGAGCGCCTGATCATGCGCCACGATCCCGGTCTGACCGCGGATCCCTACGTCGCAGGCACGCTGCTCGCCGTCCGGGCCGTGAGCGGCCGCATCGGGCTCACCCGCGGCCTGGACGCGCTGCTGTTCCCCCAGCCCTGACGCTCGCGAACCGTCTGACCTCGAGACCGCCACAACGCGGAGACGTTCTCTGGCACGCGATCGGCACGCTCAGCCCCGCATCTGGGCGATGCGGTGCGATAACGAGCTGCATGGGGGACGTTCAGGCCCGCATCTGGGCGATGCGGTGCGATAACGAAGTCAGTGGGGGACGTTCAGCCCCACATCTGGGCGATGCGGTGCGATAACGAAGTCAGTGGGGGACGTTCAGCCCCACATCTGGGCGATGCGGTGCGATAACGAGGTACGAGGGACACGATGGCGAGCAGCACCAGCATGCCGCGGACGCGCGAGCGGGAGCCCCCGAAGACGCACAGCGGCCGCTCAACCCGGCGGACGCGGCACGACGGTCTGACCGCCCCACTGCTCGGGAGGTACATCGGTCAGGGTCTGATTGAGCACCCACTGGTGTCCGAACGGGTCGTTCACCGTGGCCTGCCGCTCGCCGTACTCCCAGTCGTGCGGTGGATCGATCACCGTGGCGCCGCGAGCCTCGGCCGTTTCGACAACGGCACGAGCGTCGGCGACCTTGAGCATCAGCTGATGCGAGCGGTCCTCCCCGGGAACACGGCGACCAGGTCGCACCTCGGCGACGACGAGCTCGGCGGCCGGTCCTCCCGGAAGCCCGAGCTGGGAGCGATGGCCGTCCCCGATCCGCACGTGCTCGACGAAACCGAAGACCTCGCCGTACCAGGCGACCGCGGCGCGCACGTCGGAGACGATGAGCACCGGGGCGACCCGGGCATGCGGTGCGGAACGGTTCATCAGCACCCGATCACGCTAGAACGTCGAGTCGACCAGGGCAACCGCGACCGGAAGCCGCCCGAGTCACACCCGGCGGTCGTGGTCGAATTCCGACGGATGAGCCGAGTGAGCCGACATGTTTGTCATGTTGTTCGTAATTACGCGAGAGACGATAAACTCCAGAGATGACTGAGCCGGCGGTGGCCAAGGAGCTCGACATCACGCTCGAGCGCAACTCACCGGTGCCGCTCTACTACCAGCTCGCGCAGTCGATCGAGAACGCAATCGCGACCGGCACCCTAGCTCCCGGCGATCGGCTCGAGAACGAGCTCTCGCTGACCACGCGACTCGGCCTGTCCCGGCCCACCGCACGACAGGCCATCCAGGAACTGGTGAAGAAGGGCCTGCTGGTTCGCAAGCGTGGCGTCGGAACCCAGGTCGTCCGGTCGAAGTTCAGCCGCGACGAGCGGCTGACCAGCCTGAACGACGACCTGACCAAGGCCGGTAAGGTGCCCGGCACCCGCCTGCTGGAGTTCAGCCCTGTTGACCTGACGCCCGACCTGACCGAGGCCATCGACGCCGACCTCGCCGATACCGAGCTGACCATGGTCCGCCGGTTGCGACTCGCCGACGGGATGCCGCTGGCGATCTTGACCAACTACCTACCGCGGCGATACGGGATCACCGCAGAGGATCTCCAGCAGCGTGGCCTGTACGACTGCCTCCGGGCGCTCGGCGTGAACCTCAAGATCGCGCAGCAGCGGATCAACGCCCGGCTGCTGACCGACGAGGAGGCGGCCCTGCTCGAGGAGGAGGTCCCGGCGGCCTGCCTGACCGCGGAACGGGTCGCGTACGACGATACCGGTGCGTTCGTGGAGTTCGGGCGGCACGTGTACCGCTCGGCGCACTACTCCATCCAGTCTTCGCTGGTCGTGTAGCTCCTGGTGGTCACGCGCGGAGGGGCGTGACCACTAGTGCCGTGTCGCCGAGATATCTTCACGTTTCGCGACCCCCAGGCACGCACCTCGCTGCGTTCTCCTCGGTCGGGATACGACCCGGTATGCCTCTCTCGTCGGCCTTGCGATGCACGCTCCTGGACGCCGCCAAACGAAAAGGAATCTCGACGACACGGCACCAGCGGTCGCTCAGGAGTGGCGGATGATCCGATTCCACAGCGTCACGATCGCGCCGGGCGCATCGTCGGCAACGACCGGAGCCTGTGGCTGTGCCGAAGCGGCCAGGGATCGGGTCGGTTCCAGGGTCGCCCACGGGACGATGATCATTTGAGTGTTTCCCTTCGTGTCGGCGCTCCGCTCTGAGTGCATCTGTATCGATTAAGCCCAAGGATAGTCTTAATCGATACAGAACTCAAGACGTCCGGAGGCCGAGCAAGAAATGTGGCCGAGTTATCCACAGATGTGGTCGGGGGTCCTTACATCGGAGTGATGTTGTGCCGCACGCTGCCCTGGTCAGCATGACCCAGGCAGGAGACCACCATGACCGCAATGCCCCAGCCCGAGGTGCCGCTCACCGTCCGACCGGCGCCGGACAGCCGCCCGCCGGCCTTCGACGTACCGCTGCTCAGCCGATGCACCGATCTTCCGCCGGCCCAGCCGACCCTTCCGCTGGATTCGTGGCTGCCGCCCATCGCGGCGCCCGCTCGACAGCACCCTGCGCCGGCCGCAGCGGACCCCGTTGTACCGATACTGGACGCGGAGCAGTGGAGCGCGGCGTTGGCTGTGGCGGTCTTCGAGACGCTGCACGGTCGGCGCCCGGTGGGTCAGCTCACCCGATGGGTGGACGATCGGGTCCAGTCCGCGATTGCGTTCCACCGGCGCCGGGTCGGTTCCGTCACGACCGGTCGGCCGGCCGTGTTGGTATCGGTCCGCGTGCAGCACCCCCGTCCGGACGCCGCGGAGGTCTGTGCTCACCTGGCCCTGGCCGGACGGTCGTACGCCCTCGCGCTGCGGCTCGACATCTGGGGCGACCGGTGGCTGTGCACCGCGCTGGCGTTCTGAGCGCCGCCTCCCCGGCCCACCGACTCGTGGACGATTCCTCGAGAAACTGGGCTCAAACTGCAACTTCTGGAGCCTCAGAGTTGCGGTTTGCGCACACTTTCGGCTGACATCCGACCGCTTGCTACAGTGAGGCCGCGCCTCCCCCGCTGCGACATGCGCGTGCGGGCCGGCGTCCTCGGGGCGGCCACAGCAGCGAACCTGGAAGGCGCCATGTCCAGCCACGGAGGCAACCGACGGGATGCCGACAACGATCTGAGCATCCTGCCTGGCGGCTCGGACGACGAGGCGGCCGACGCCGAGAGGGCTGAACCGGTCGATCGCCAGCGCCGCCGCCGTCGGAAGATCTGGCCGATCGTGGTGTCGGTGATCGCCCTGCTGCTGGTCGGCAGCATCACCGCGGCGGCGATCTACCTGAACCGGGTGGACGCCGCCCTGAACGAGAACCTGCAGCGCGGCTCCTACCTGCCCGAGGACGATCCGGCCGGTGACGCCACACCGGGGACGACGACGGCGCCCCGGCCACAGCGTCAGCCGAACAGCGACGCGCTGAACTTCGTGCTGCTCGGCTCGGACTCGGAGTCCGGAGGTGGTGGAGCGCGCAGCGACGCGCTGATGGTGCTGCACCTGACCAGCGATCGCAAGGCGGCGTACCTGATCTCGTTCCCCCGCGACATGTACGTGGCCATCCCCGGTCACGGCAAGAACAAGATCAACGCCGCGTACGCCTTCGGCGGAGTTCCGCTGACCATCCGCACGCTGGAGGGAC
The DNA here is from genome assembly GCA_963797165.1 of uncultured Actinomycetota bacterium. Taxonomy (GTDB): domain Bacteria; phylum Actinomycetota; class Actinomycetes; order Propionibacteriales; family Propionibacteriaceae; genus Microlunatus. The sequence goes on along the minus strand of CAWCOM010000001.1, from coordinate 410,036 downwards.
TGCTCGACACCCGGATCGACCATGCGGCTGTCATCGACTTCGACGGGTTCGTCGGCCTCACCGAGGATCTCGGCGGGGTGACCGTCTACAACCCGCACCCGTCGATATCCGGCGGCTGGCCGTTCCCCAAGGGCTACGTGACGATCCACGGAGCACAGGCACTGGCGTACGTCCGCGAGCGCAAACAGCTCCCCCGCGGTGACCTGGATCGGGCCGCACGGCAGCGAGCCGTCACCCAGGCGATCCTGGCGAAGGGGCTGAGCGCGGAGTACGTGGCCAACCCGAGCAAATTCGTCCGGTTCGCCGGCCAGATGGCCTCGCATGTCGCCGTCGACGAGCAGCTCAGCCCGAAGGAGCTCCGCTCGATCTTCGTCTCGCTGCGACTCACGCCCGATGACCTGCAGCAGCTGCAGGCGCCCATCTCCGGGTTCGACACGACCAAGAGCGGACAGAGTATCGACGTTGTGGACACCGAGACACTGGCCGAGCTCGCCAAGGCGTTGCGCGACGACACGATGGAGCAGTACGTCGCCGATCATCCGGAGCGCTGAGGACTGATCACGTCCGCGATGGCGCGCGTCGCGTCGTCGATCTCGTCGAATGTCACGCTGGTAGGCCGCCTCCGGCTGACCGAGCGGGTCGTCGACGTCATCGCTCGCCGCGCTCCGGTGTCGTAGCCGAGCCGCCAGCGGCACGGCGGCTCGGAGCCGGTCTGCCGGTGTCCCGGCAGACAGTGCCGATGGATCGATCGCGGCGAGGAGCCGGGCGAACTCCAGCAGGGTGAACGAGCGTCGCACGGCGGCCGGGACGAGCTCGACGACGTCCCCGCGGTGTTCGGCGGTCAGCGCCAGCACGAGATCGGCCGGTCGCACGATGGAGGCGAGCAGGCGTCGGGCCGCGAAGTCGCCCGGGTCGACGCCCGCGGCAGCCAGCCGGGATGCCATCGGCGGGGCGATCGGCGCACCCACCACGCCGAAGGTCCCGGCAGAGATGACCTCGACCGTGCTGCCGAGCCGAGCGCTCAGCAGTCGCTCGGCGACCGGAGATCGGCAGATGTTCCCCGTGCAGACGCAGAGCACCTGGAATCGGTTCTCGTCGGGCACATAGATCCTCACATCGGCCGGGCTGGCTCGCCGTCAGGGTAGCCCACTCTGCGGCTCGTGCTGGTTATGCTGCGCCACGTGATTACCTGGATCAAGGAGCACGGCCGTTGGGTGGCGCTCGCTCTGTTGATCCTGGTCAACATCGTGCTGCTGATCCTGCTCCTGGTTCGACAGGCCTCGTACTCGGCGGTTCCTGCGCCAGGCCCGCCGACCTGGTCGGGCACGGTCAGCCGACCGACGCCGGTCGCCTCCGCGACTCCGTCCACGGTCCCCACTCCGACCCTTGACCAGCCGAGCCCTTCCGCCGCACCTGCGGAGTCCGGCCCCGCCCGGTTGATGGCCGCCAACTCGGGCCGGATCGCCTGGCGCGCCGAGGAGGGCACCTGCTCGAAACGGGCCACGGTCGAGGTGACCACCGACGGTGGGCGCACCTGGCACAAGACCGACCCCGGCATTCGCGGCATCGTCCGGCTCCGCGCGTACGGCGACAAGTCCGTCTTCGCGGTCGGCGCGGACAAGGACTGCAAGCCGACGTACGCCTGGACGACCTCGCCGTCGGGCGAGTGGCGACGCGACCCCTCGATCATGTACGACGTCTGGTTCCGCTACCCGTCGGACAAGTCCGGGTGCACGCTCCCGGCGGCCGTAGGTTCCGGCCGTGCGGCGGCGACCCTGTGGTCTCGTTCGCCGCGATCGGCAGCTACCGGGCAGCGGCCCTGTGTCTCTGACGGACGGATCCGGACCATCGCCGGCGGGCGGGGCTGGCGGACGGTCGAAGCCACGTCCGGGGCGGTCGCCATCAACGCCGACGACTCCACCTTCGTCGCGGCTCGGGTGATGAAGGACTGCGACGGCGTGGTACTGCAGACGTTCGCCGCCTCCGGCAAGGGGCTCGACGACGACGCTCGACCGTGCCGATCCATGGCCGTCGATGAGTCGGACCGCGTCGGTGTCGCTGTCCAAGGCAGCGCCGAGTGGGCGTGGGCGGCAGCGCAGTCCTTCGAGAACTGACGGCTCCCGGACCGTCAACTGGCAGCCCGGAGGATTTCGCGCAGCGCACTCTTCTGTCGAAGGTTGTCCGCCAGACCCGCGCGCTCGGTCCATCCGGCCTCGACGGCTTGCCCGAACCACATCGCTTCGACCCTCCGCACCGGCCCATCCAGACGGCGACCCACGAGGCGAGATGCGACATATCCCCCTGATACCGCCCCTTGGCACAACCATCGAGGCAACCGTCGGGGCTCGCGACCGCCGGCCGCGCTGAGAACATCCCGCACCGACAGTCCTTCCCAGGGTTGGAGCACGACGCTGGGCACGGGCTCGGGCCAGCCACCGACCCTCCGGACGAACTCGCAGAGCGTCCCGACCGAGCTCACGGCTGACGGTTGTGTACCCGTCCCGGCGACACTCGACAATCGGGATCGAGCAATGCGTTGCAAGGAGGCCGTCGTCGCCCGACCAGGTCCTTGGACCGAGGTCGCCCGGATGATGATGGCCTCGGTTCCGTCTGTGCCCAGCTGTTTGATCACCCGCTCACCCAACGCCTTGCTGGACGAGTAGGCGGAGAACGGCTGTGTGTCCGTGGTCTCGGTGAGCACCCGCCGGCGGCCCTGCACGGCCGCCGAGCTGAGGTGGACGAAACGTCGAACGCCGGCGAGCCGAGCCGCCTGCAGCACCACACCAGGCAGGAGTGCGTTTGCTCCGATCAGCTCCGGCGTTTGCGGCGAATCGGGCGTGGCCAGCCCGGCCGCCAACACGACGCAGTCGATCTCACCCCGGTCAGCGAGGCCAGCGGCCAGCGCGGCTGCTGCCGGATGCCCGACTGCCGATTCGGCGAGCGCGTGTTCGTCGCTCTCGACCGCCGCGGTCAGCCTTGGCGCGTGGTCGACCTCGACCTGCTCGCCCGCTTCGGCCAAATGCGTCTGCAATGCGGCTCCGACGAATCCCGAACCGAGGATCAGCCATCTCAATGGTTTCGACCTCCCTGGGTGGACACGTTCATACCGAAGCCTGATCAGTTCTCGACCTGCTGATCATCCAGGGCAGAGCCAGATAGACGATGAGTAGGAGTGCGATGCTCAGCGTGCACAGCGCGACGGAAATGAGTGACCGTTGTGAGAGGAGCGCGACGATACAACACAGGACGGAGGCGAGCGCAACAGTGCCGCCGCTCTGCACGTGAGACCAGCCCAGCTGCGTCAACCGCTGATAGACATGGGAACGATGTGGTCGGGTCACCGGCTCACCTCGGGAGGCTCGACGGAGCAAGCTGTACGCCGTGTCGGCAACGTACGGCAGCAGCGGCGCCACACTGACGATCAGACCACTGCCCGCGAAAAAGGCCAGCATCCCGCATCCCGCGACCAGCGCACCCAGCAGGTAGCTACCCACGTCGCCGAGGAACACCCGGAGTCGCGGTGCCAGGTTCCACGGCGCGAATCCGCCGAAGACGGCGGCACAGGCGACGCCGACGATCTGCAGAGCTGGTTGGACGACCAGCCCGCCGACGAGGCAGAAATAGCCACCGGCGACGACCCCGTGCAGTGCCGAGATCGAATCGACCCCGTCCATGAAGTTGGCGGCGTTCACATAGCCGGCGAAGCCGATCGCGACGAGCGGCGCCCACCACCACATCCGACCGGTCAGCTCAGTCGCGATCAGACCCAGCGAAACACCGATCGCGAGCTGGAGAGCTAGGCGGACCTTCACGCTCAGTCCATGTGCGTCCTCGGCGAAGCCGGCGGCCGCACAGGCGAGCGAGACGCCGAACACTGTCGCGGCCCCGAGCGGCATAAACCCGCCGGCGATCGCCACGTAGATCCAGGCCGCTGCGACGCCAATGGCGGGAGCAAGTCCGGCTCCCCGCACGACCGGCACCGTGTGTGACGAACGCACGCCCGGAACGTCGATGATCTGATGTCGACGCAGGACCGGCAAGATCAGCAGCGGCGACGCCACGGACACGATCAGCGCGACGAGGCCGATCGCGAGTAGCTCGACGCTGGTGACCACTCTCGGCTCACGCCCAGCGACGTATCAACGTCGAGCCTGCTCCCGTTCGGCCGGGGGCCAGGTGTGCGATGTCACGTCACCAGATCCCTCTTGGTCCTCATGAACGGACGGCTCAGATCCGGAAGTCACCGCTGGCTCGGTCCCGGACGGACCTGGGTTCGAACTCTCTGGTCGCGTGGGCGTCGAAGCATAGGGTGCGTAGCCGTAGTCGTACCCGTACCGCGAGGCATCTCGACGAGCGACCTTGTTCAGCACGACACCGAGCACGCGGGCGTTGCACTCCGTCGAGGGCTTCGAGTGCGCCCTCCAACTGGTGACGGTGGGTGCGATCTGCTCCCACGACCACCACGGTCCCCTCCGCCAGCCGGCTCAGCACCGCCGCATCGGTCACCGGCAGGAGCGGCGGGCTGTCGATGATCACGATGTCGTATGCCTCCATCGCAGCCGACATGAGCTCTCGCATGGCGGCGGATCCGAGAATTTCACTCGGGTTGGGCGGAATCGGACCGGAGGTGACCACGTAGAGCTCGCGATCACCCTGCTGCTGGATGACATCGTTCAACTCGGCCTTGCCGATCAATACCGACGTCAGTCCCGCACGACCCTCTATACCGAGATACTCGGCCACAGAGGGCCGGCGAAGATCCGCGTCGATGAGCAGCGTTCTCAGCCCGCCGTCAGCCAGGGCAGCGGCGAGATTGATGGCCGTCGTCGTCTTGCCTTCGGCGCTCACGGAGGAACTGATCACCACCGTCCGAGGATGGCCGGCCTCCCCCACAAACTGCAGATTCGTGCGCAACCGCCTGACCGCCTCAGCGCGTCCGCCCATCTGGCCGTCACTGATCACCAGTCGATGTTCCGGCGCGGAGGGATCGAAGGGAACTACGCCCAGCAGCGGCGCATCGGTTGATGCCCGCAAATCCGCCTCGCTCCGAAGCTTGGTATCCAGAACCTCTCTGGCGAGCGCGGCTGCGATTCCCAGCAGCAAGCCCAGAACCGCCCCGATCGCCAGATTTCGAAGCACCCTCGGCGATGATGGCTCCGGCGGTACGACGGCTGGGGCGAGCGTCGTGGCGCGCACTGACTCGCTGCCATCAGGGCGCGGCGGCGACAGACTGGCGGCAACCGATGCGAGTTCTCGTCCGATGGCGTTGCTGATCTGCGCGGCGAGCGCCGGGTCTTCATCCGTCGTGGCAATCTCGAGGATGACGGTGTCGGTCGGAACCGTTGCGGTGACCGACTTGGCCAGTTCGTCGGGAGTCGTCTGGAGGTTCAATTCACGGATGACCGTGCTCAGGACCAGTGGAGACATGGCGACTTGGGCATACGAACTCATCTGCTTCTCGGCAAACGCCGACCCCTGACTCAGGTCGGTCGCCGATTCACCGCTTTGCACGCCGAAGAACAGTCGAGTCGTTGCTGTGTACTTTGTCGGCATGGATAGCGTGACCACGGCAGCCTCGTAACGGCGACTAGGGCCACCACGATGATCGTCAGCCATCGCCGCCGAAGCACAGCATAGTAGTCGGCGATTCCCACGCAATCTCCCCTCTCTGCCATTAATGTCCGAAATTCTCGCACATAATCGACAACCCGCGGCCCCACGCGACAACATCATCTCGCATGTCAGGCGCCCGGGCCCGCGGGCGGGGTCATCACACACCCACGACGTCGCGCCACACGTCCTGCCAAGCTGAATAGCTGTAATGCTCTACGACGGCCCGGCGAGCTGCATTCCCCATCGCCGCACGCTCGCCCGCGCCAGTCCGCACAAGCCCGATAAGCGCGTCGGCCCACTCGTGCACGCTGCGCGGAGCAACACCGCGAGTCAAATTCAATACACCAGCACTGGAACCTACTGGATCCCCTACTAGCGGCAGACCGACCGCTCCGTATTGAATCAACTTGTAAGCGCACTTTCCGCGTGTCCAGGCGTCATCCGGAAGCGGCATGACCCCCAGATCAGATGAACCGAGTTCGCTCGCGAACGTGTCGCCATCCCACTCGACCCTGTCGACCATTTGGTCGAGACGGCCCAATGGCCGACGACCAGCGCTAACCACCCGCAGTCGCATTCCAGTTTCGCGATGCGCCCGAAGCAATGCCCTTTCGATGCGCATCAGAAACGACTCGGTTGCCGGAGAACCCAACCAAACGGCGACCGGGGGGTCTGAAATCGAGAAAACGCGCTTTGGTGGGTAGTCCGCCGGCTCCACACAACTTGGAATCATCACAACTTCACCGCTTAATTTGGTGGCGCGTTCTGCGAGCTCGGCGTTCCCCGCGATAACGACGTCGGCAGATCGGACAGATGAACACCATTTCAATTCGTGATTCACCAGCATCGATGCCGGGCGAGTCATCAGGGCGTCGTCGAAATCATAGACAGTGCGTACCGGCGTGGAGAGTAGCCGCCCTTCAATACCCCCGAAACCGAACGGGCTAGCGCGCCGTGAAACAATCAGCGTATCTGCCGCGCCGAGGAGCAATTGATGCTCAAGCCGACGAAGACGGACCTCCGCGCATAGAACACTTCCTGGCTCCTTCAGAAGACTCGTGCCACTGTTGTCCTTGGACCCGACATAATCAAGCACTCGAGATTCTACCCGCAATCTGTCGAGCCATTGATAGAGCCGCACCCGTGCACTCGCTGCCCCTCGCCCGTACGTACAGACTCCGATTACCAACGGGATCATCAGCGATCGCATTCTGCGAGGACATGGACCGACCCCGGCCTTCGCAATTCTTGTCGCACCATGCGCAAGCTCAGCATACGCGTCCGCATACCCTCGGACCGACGCAAAACAGACCTTGCCATCACCTCGATCAAAGCAAGTCCGCATACAACGAAGCTTGCCGAAAACCTATGTTGGTATTTTGCAAAGTATCGAGCTCGGCTCACCCTTGACGCCAGGTACGCGCTAGCGGTCGATTGTGCAGAACTGGCTCCGCCGATATGGATGCCCCAACTCTGTGTGAGAAACGTCACACCTCCCAGGCTCGCGGCGCGACGGCACAGATCAACGTCTTCATAGTAGAGCTCAAATCGCTCATCGAATCCGCCGAGACGCCAGAGGTCGGCCAGACTGATGCCCATGAGTGCGCCATCCACTTGGTCAACCTCGATCTCGCGAGGTCCACCGTGCCGAGAAATCAATCGAGAATAGGCACGAGAATATACCCTAGATCCGACGACAACCTTGAGCAGCTCTCGTCCGGGCGTCACCATTCGTCGTGCATTAAGCGCGGCGGAGTTGCCATGACAACTCAATCTCGCGCCAATGATCGATGCAGTTGAGTTCGCACAATCAACCAACTCCGACAACCCTCGCGTCAAAAAAACGTCAGGGTTGATGAAAAAGACGATGTCCGCTGCCACCAGCAATCGCACACCAGCCATACACCCCGCTCCGAACCCCACATTGTGGGCGTTGGCCACATAGACCACGGTGCATTCGGCGTGCCGAGAAAACTCGGCGACCCTGTCTTTCGTGAAGGAGTCGCAGGAGTTGTCCACGACGACAATTTCTGACACGTCGTCGGCATGCGCACAGCCTTCCAGGCACCGCCCGATTGTTGACGCAGACTTGAATGCGACGATGACGACGCCGATGACGGTCCCCTGCATCAGTCGGCAAACCTTCCCGGCTGCGCCGGAAGCCTGCTGGAATCAACGTCAGTTCTTCTCAGCAATCTTACCGCGATGAATACGGTCACAATCGCCTGAATTGTGTACAGACCGACGGACGCGATCGCGGCACCGAGTGCGCCGCCGAAATTAATTGCCGGCACATAGAAGCCGGACAAGGCGACGTTTAACAATCCCAGGCGAATCTGAGCCGCCGCAAATGTTCCGGTGGTCAACATCGAAAGCGCGATCCTTGCGAATCCCTGTATTGCCGTGCCAGGCAACAGCACCACGATCAGAAGAATCGATGGCGCGAACGCAGGCATTGCCGCACGAATAAGCACGATTGACGCTGCCGCAGCAATCACCGCCGTAACAATCGCGAGTGGCGCGTAGAGGCGGTACGCACGCTTCAAGAGGCGGATTTTCGATGTTCCGGTAACCATACGCATACCCGCTTGAAGCAAGAACAGGCTGGTAATCTCGGCCACTACTGATACCAACCCAGCGATCGCGGATGCCACCGAGTAATAGCCAACTGCGATCGAGGATGATAGGACACCCAACAGTATCAAGTCAATTCTCAGCAGCACCTGCTGACCCACGCTTGCCAGGTGGGCGGGAAGCGAAGACACCACCAGGTGCCGAATCTTGCCCCGCTTGTCGGCAGGTGCGTTACGCCAGGGGCGCTTGGACTGCACCCGGGCCAAAATGCTGGAAAGAACAACTGCGAGCATCCAACAAGTCGCGACGGCCAACGGTTGACGGGTCGTCGCGGCCACCGGAATGCCAATGATTGGAAAGACAAGGGTCTGGCAGAGCCAACCATTACGGAACACTCGTGACTCGCCGAGCGCCTGCGCTGTACGCAGTACCACCAAATTCACCGCAACCAGCGCGCCCCCACCCACAGCGAACGCCAATGTCACGCCGTTGAACGCACCGACCGAACTCACACTGGGAACAAGACATCCGACCACAAGCGCCGAGAGCACTCCGACTCCCGCGAGCGCGACAGCTGAGTGTTCGATCCGACCCCTCGCGCCAGTATCGCCATCCATGACGGCGCGCGCGGTGCCGATGTGGACGCTGCAGTAGCACAGCGCGCCGATGATGTTGGCCGTGCCTATCACAAGCGCGAGGTCACCGCGGCCGTGCGGCCCCAGCAACCGTGCAGTGATGAGAGTTGTCGCCAGCGACGCCGTCAAGGGCACCGCCTGGGCGACGAAGAGATCAATGATCTGTGCTCGGCTACCCCGGATTCCACCGACCAATCCGCCTTCGCCGAGGCGCCGCGGGACAGGCATAGTCATCTGCCGATCGCCCACACGAACGCAATCGCCCCCTGAGACGGTTGACTCAGTGTCATCGCTGACTGCTCCTCACCCGACAAGAACGAAAATTACTCGATGCCTTCGGATTGCGCCGCCGAGTCGCCTGCACCAAGGTCGACCGGCCGCGCGAGCTTCGACCCATGGGAAGATGACTCGGTCGGCTCATGAACCAGAAGGCCCACAGGCCGAGCAGTAGCCGAAAAACCACATCAAGATTCAGCGCAATAAATCCCAGCGGAAGCGCAAACAAGATGTTGGCCATCACAGCCGAACCCCAAGCGGCCGATAGACTGCCGATCAATGCCTGACGATGGAGTGCAACGCCCAGCCATCCGAGAAACACGAGCGCAGCAATCATGCCGACGAGGCCGCCATCGAAGTAGAGTTGACCAAAGCCCGAATACAGGTTAAAAGGAATCGGAATGTAAACCCATTCACCAATTGTCTCCGGTGCTGCAAATCGGGCATCGAACCATTCTGCGACCCTTAATATCGCATAATAGCTGCTGCCCGTGTCGTACGGGTCGATCGAATCCGAGAGGGCGACCGAAAATGCTGAAAGCCCGCCGGTGAAGTAGATGATCGGGCTGAGAGTCCATTGCGGCATTCCGTACGTTGGAAACAAGGAATCGGTCGCCCCATTCTTGCCGAGTTTACTCCCCACAATGTTGAAGATCGTCAAGGCGCTGACAACGCCGATCATTGGCAGAACCGCGCGACGAAGATGTCGAAGCGGTCGCGCGCGCTTCAGCCTGTGCGTGCGGTCCAGATACAGCCAGAAGGTAACCACGGTCAAGATCAGTCCGATGCTGTTCAGGCGCGACGGCGACTGAAGGCTCAATATCAGTGAAAGTCCGGTGAACACCAGCCAGCCACGGGAAAAGCGGTATGCACCATATACACCAAGGCAGGCCAACAACGGAGTGGCGGCACCGAACAGCGCGAAAATGCCGCCGCCCCGCGCTGCGCCATTCTGTGCGGCCCGGATCTGAAGAAGGCTGAGTTGCCCGAAAGCATGGCCCGTCGCCCCGACAATATTGTTCACGAATGTGTGGAACCCAATGAACACGATGCCCAAAATGGCGGTGAGGACGAGGAGGAAGCGTGGACCGCTTCCCTCGACCGCGTCGGTGTTGGCCGCGTTGGCCACGCTGAAAGGCTTGCCGACCGCGGAGGCCAGACCGAGGCTAGTTATTCCGAGGCCGATTATCAGGGCCGCGTAGCCGTTCACCTGGCGCAAATCGAGAACGTTCAGGTTCGAGACCAAGACAACCGCACTCGAGAGCCATATCGCGGCCGTCACGGGCGTCGGCCCCTGACGCAGTGTCACAACTAGCGCGACTATCGCCACCCACGCGAACAATCCCCACAAAATCAGCACCGGCCGTCCGTCCGATTCTGTGCCCTGGCAACGGGGTGTTGATTCGAGCGGACAAGTGTGTCGATTTTCTCCCAGACATCGCGCTGCCGAAATTCTTGGACTACACGCGTCCGAGCGGCGTCGCCCATTTTGGCGCGCAGGCTTCGATCGCCCAATATGCGGTCGAGTGCCTCCGCCAAGGCACGACCATCGTTAGCGGGAACTACATAGCCCGTCACGCCGTCGAGGACTGCGTCGATATTTCCGGTCGCGTCGGAGACCACGGCGGGTCGAGCGGCCGCCGCAGCCTCCAACACCACATTTGGGAAGCCTTCCCTGAGCGAAGGCAAGCAAATCGCATCCATCGCCACGAATGCTGGCCTTGGGTCCGCCAATGCACCAATTTGGATGACGCGTTGCCCGGTGTTCACGAGGCCATTGATCAGCGCTGTCGCGTGCTTGCTATCCGACTGCCCGACGAGCAGAAGTTGACACTTCTTCCCATTTCGCCGCATCCGGGCGAGCGCGTCCGCCAGATCGGTCAAACCCTTGTCGTGCGTGATTCGTCCGACATACCCGAGAACCGGAACGCCGGGGTCGATCATCCAGTCCGGTGGCGGTGAAGGCACTGGTCCCGAGAACAAGTCCACATCGACGCCGTTAGAACTTCCACTGCCAAGGACAACGATCTTTTCTGGTGAGCACAGTCGCAGATTCACTACACGCGTCTTCAGGCTCGGACTGACCGCGAGCACGACGTGACTGCATGCCATGGCGAGGCGTTCGGCGGCCCGAAGTGGACCCGATCCCAACCTAGAAACTGTCTCGAGTCGCAAGCCACGAAGTATGTACACGCGACAACTGACGCGCATGTAGGCGCCCGCTACCATGCTCAGAAGCCCCGCCTTCGGTGTCCCGACCGCGACAGCATCGGGTCGGATGTTTCTCAGCAGTCGAATCCATCGCCGGAGCGCTATCGCGTCCGATAGCGGATGCGGATTTCGCGCCATGGGCAGCGCATGCACTCTTATCCGTGTATCGCAGGCAAGCGCGGTGAGCCGTGGGCCCCCATTGCTCACGACGTGAACTATCCAGCCTTGATCAGCCAGATAGCTAGGAAAGCCGCGCATGAGGTCGAGCGACACGTCGGCGGTCGTACCCAAAACGATCCGCCCCGGCCCGGGACGGTTGGCCGGCACAGGCTCACGGCCACGCGCGCATTCAACAGTCGGCGGGTAACGGCGAGCACTTTCCATTAGCTCAGATCCGCTCGACATTGTCTGACCGCGGCACAACGCCACGAGTGTCGACCAACACCCGCGCACGCTCGGAAATCCTGGCGTAATCGTAGACCGAGTGCGGCTGCAGCAAGACGGTTGCATCGGCCACGCCTGCAGCCGCATAGACGTCATCTACCGCGTTCAAGCCTGAACGACTATCGTCTGAGAACCTCCACGATGAAACAAAGGGATCCGAGTAGCTCAAAACCGCGCCCCAGCTGTCGAGCCGACGGGCCAAGGGGACAGCCGGACTCTCTCGACAGTCGGCGACGTCAGGCTTGTAGGTAACTCCCAATAGCAGAATCCGAGCGCCGTTCATCACCACATGCCGTCGGTTCAACGCCTCCCATACTCGCCCGGCTACATAGAGGGGTGCTGCCTTGTTGATCTCCTCGGCGAGTTCAACCATTCTGAACGCGTATCCGAGTTCCGCCTTCACATGATGACTGAGATAGGCCGGGTCAACCGGTATGCAGTGTCCGCCGACACCTGGGCCTGGTCGAAATGACATGTACCCGAAGGGCTTGGTCGACGCGCAGTCGATCGCGTCCCACAGATCGATACCGAGCTCGTTGGAGAAACGGACCATCTCGTTAACCAACGCAATGTTGACGTGCCGGAAAGTATTCTCCAGCAACTTGGCCATCTCGGCTTCCTTTGCCCCGCGAGCGGCGACGACGGTGTCGACGAACAGAGAGTAGAAGTCGCGCGTTACCTCAGTACAAGCCTCAGTGAGCCCACCGACCACCTTCGGCGTATTGCGAACGTCGAATTGCTTGTTTCCGGATCGATCCGCTCTGGCGAGAAGGCGATGTAGATGTCGCCCTCGGTCCATCGGTCGCCGAGCACGAGCGGAGCAAAAACTTCCTCCGTGGTGCCAGGGTAAGTCGTGGACTCCAGCACGACGAGTGCCCCTCGCCGCACATGCTTGCCGATTTCCAGTCCCGCCGCGACGATTGCGCTAAGGTCTGGACCACCATCGTGGTTCAGCGGAGTCGGCACACATACCAAGATCGCGTCGGCGTCTGCAATGCAGGTCGGATCCGCTGAGGCGCGATAACCGAAGTCCAGTCCCGCCCGCAGCGCCTCACCCGAAACGTCGGTGATGTGCGAGACTCCCTGATTGAGACGATCGACCACCGCAACGTTCTGATCCAATCCGATGACTTGGAGGCCTACCTCCGCCGCACGCAACGCCATCGGGAGACCGACATAGCCCTGGCCGATGACCACCAGGTTCTTCACAGCTGGCTCCGCATCCATTGGAGCGTTTGATTGATGCCGGTTCGAAGCGCCACCGGTTCGATCGTAGGAAAGAGGGTCCGGAGAACGGCATTGTCCGCCTGCGAATGCGGAACGTCACCGGGTCGAGCGGAACGGTAATCGACTTCAGGCTGGAGGCCGGAAACCTCGCCCATGGTCTTGATCAGCTCCGTCAGCGTCGTGTTGGTGCCGAAGGCTAGGTTGACGGGCTCAGGACTGGATGTCTGTGCGACAAGTGCGGCCAAGAGGACGTCGCACACCGTCCCGACATAGGTGAAGTCACGTGAGTTCGTCCCGTCGCCGTTGACCGGCAGGGCCTGCCCCTTCAGCATGGCATCAAGAAAGATCGGGATGACGGCCGCGTAGACGTGACCGGCGCGTTGGCCGGGACCATAGACGTTAAAGAAGCGGAAGGCCAGCGTTCGGAGACCGAAGGACTGTTGGTAGGCCAGTACATACTGCTCGGCGGCGAGCTTGGAGACCGCGTAGGGACTCATCGGACGCACCCACTCGCGCTCAGACTTAGGTAGAGCAGGGTTCGCGCCGTACACAGAACTGGACGACGAGTAAATCACGTGTTGGATGCCCGCTGCCCGTATGCGCTCGAGCACGACCAATGTGCCGGTGGCATTGACGTCGTGAGTCGCAGCCGGGTTGGCGAGGCTGCGTGGGACGCTTCCAAGCGCCGCAAGGTGCACGACCGCGTCGGCGCCTCCGAGAGCAGAGTCGAGGGATTCGGCGCTGGTCACCGAGGCCCGGACAAAACGGATGGCGAGTCCGTCAAGGTTCTCACGTCGCCCCGTCGAAAGGTCGTCGAGCACAGTAACGTCGATCCCCCCCTGCAAGGCCCTGCGGACGAGATTGCTGCCAATGAAGCCTGCTCCGCCAGTGACCAATATGCGCATTCCTACAACTCCTGCTCATACGGGGTCCATCGAGGTCACGCCGGCGCGCTCTTCCGTGGGTCACGAAAATCGCATACATGTGAGTCGCACTCACCAAATGTCCCGGCTACCGGAAACGGGACCGAGACGATTCAGCTGAACGCTCGTCTCGTCGTGGGTGGGCGCCCTGGCCATGATCGGTTCAAGATGCTCTCGAGTGGTGTTGAGGCGGGTTGGGTCGATTGGTTTGACCGGTACATGCGTGATCAACGAATGGAAGCGGTGGAGGCCAGCTTCTCCATGACTGAATAGGTCTTCGTGCAGCTTCTCGCCGTGCCGCAGTCCGGTGAAGACGATCTCGACATCCTGCCCGGAGCGCGCCACTAGCCGCTCGGCGACGTCCAGAATCTTCACCGGCTCCCCCATGTCGAGCACCAGCACCTCGCCCGAATCACCGATCGCGCCGGCCTGGATGACCAGTTGACAGGCCTCCGGAATCGTCATGAAGTAGCGGGTGACCTCCGGATGGGTCACTGTCACCGGACCGCCCTGGTGGATCTGCTCCATGAACGTGTGCAGCACCGATCCCCTGCTGCCCAATACGTTTCCGAAACGCACGGACAGATACGTTCCGACCTCGTTGTTGCCGAACCATGCCGTCAGCTGCTCGGCGGTCCGCTTCGTCCGGCCCAGTGTGCAGCACGGATCAGCGGCCTTGTCGGTCGATATATTGACGAAGCGCACACAACCGACCTTGCGGGCCGCCTCCAGCACGTTCAACGTGCCGAGTACATTCGTCTTCCAGCCCTCGTCTGGATACTGCTCCAGCATCGGCAAGTGCTTCAGAGCTGCAGCGTGGAAGACAACCTCCGGCCGGTGGGCAAGGAAGACCAGTTCGAGCGCCTCCGCGTCACGGATGTCGCACAGCACAATGTCGGGCGTGTCCAACAGACCCTGGCCGTAGATCGACAGCTGCACAGCATGCAGTGCCGACTCATCACGATCAAGCAGCACCAGCTCCCGCGGGCCGAATCGGTGCACCTGCCTCGCCAGCTCCGACCCGATCGACCCGCCGGCTCCGGTGATCATCACGATCCGGTTGGTCAGATACCCGGCGATCTCCTCGAGATCGGTATGGATCTGCCGCCGTCCCAGCAGATCCTCCATGTCGACCTCGCGGATGTCGCTCAGCTTGACGCGACCACCGACGATCTCCGACACCGGCGGGAGCACCAGGAACCGCAGTCCCGCACCCTCCACGAGACCTGTCAGCTCGCGTAACAGCTCGGGACCGGCGGCGGTGATCGCCAAGATCACCGTGTCGGCACCACGCTGATCGGCCACCTCCACCAGCCGAGTGCGATCACCCAGCACCGGCACGCCACACAACCGCAGATGCCGCCGACTCTTGTCGTCATCGATGAAGCCGACCGGGCGAAACGGCGCATCTTCCATGGTCAACAGCCGAGCCAGTTGATGCCCGGCGTTGCCGGCACCGTAGATCAATACGTTCTTCGCCTCGACATCTCGGCGGGTGCCGAATCGGCTGACCGCGGTGCGATACCCCCAACGACCCGTGGCCATGAACAACAGCGCCACCGGCGGTGTGAGTACCGCCAAGGCCCGCGGGAACACGCTGGTGCCCACAAAGCCGAGGAAGAGGATGCCCAAGATCCCGGCGACGATCACCGCCGACAGTGCCAGCCCCAGACTCTCGTCGAAGCTCGCGGTCTTGTACCGGCCGCGATAGAGCATCAACAACGTGCCGACAACCAGCTGCAGCGCACAGGCCGCGACCGCGTACCGCACCACCGCCGACCACTGGATCCCCTGCAACATGAAGTCGTACCGCGAGCCCACCACGACCAAGGTCGCGGCGATCCAGCTCGCCCAGTCCCACAGCACGCGGATCAGCTGGCGCAGCCACGGTTGCCGGGTCAGCACGCGGGGGACTCCAATCCAGTCGCATCGCCCCCGCAATGCGCTTCACGGTCATTAGTTCTGGTGTCGACTGAACGCGCCATCGTAAACACATTCCAGCGAAGTCCGCCACCGTGTCCGAATGAACAAGGCCACCGGTCCTGACCCGCCGCCCGGTTCAACCGCGGTCAACCAGCCTCCAGGAGCAGGCGGGAACGAGCGCTTCGGTGCAGCAACTTGCGAGATGCTTGCCGGGTCTGGTCGATCTCAACCGCGGAGCAGCACCCAGGTCTTGCCGGGCCTCAGCGGAATGCCCTTCCCTGAGGCGTCGGTGAGGACGAGGTCGCCAGTCGTCGACTTCCGGGTCCACGTCCCGCTGAGCTTTCGGCCGTCGCGATAGATCGCGACCTTGCCCGTGCCGACCGTGTCGGACATCACCGACGCCGAGCCGAGCACATCCCGGTTCCCGTCCGCATGGTTGTGCACTGACATCACGACGACGTTGTCGGTGGTCGCCCTCTTGCCGCTGTCGCCGTCTTTGTAGGCCTCACCGCGCCACTTCACGACGTACGCACCGCCGGAGTAGTCGAAGCTGAACGTGTCGTTGCCGACCTTGCCTTTCGGATGCGGAGCCTTCTCCGCCGAGTCGAGCCGCGGGTCGTCAGCCGCGAACGTCCAGCCGATGCCGGATGCCTTGCCGGTCTTGACCTTGTCGGCGATCTTGTCCAGATCGACGAAGACATTGTGCGGGGCGACCCGGCTGTGGTCGCGGGTCGAGCGTTCGATGGGGACGATCGATGCTTTGTCGATCTTGCTCTGGACATCGGCGTTCGCCCCGCTGTACACCAGACCCGGCTTGCCGAACAGCGGCAGCAGCTGGACGTCGGTGGATCGGGCCGAGCGGACGGGGCCGAGCCGCTTCGGAAACGTCGTGTGGTAGACCGCGATCAGTCGAGTCTGGGCGCCCTCGACCTCCTCGGCGAACACGATGTCGGCAGCCCGCAGCCCGACCTGCGGGCGCGCCGCGGCGATGTTCTCCACCTTGACCGCGACCACCTCGTTCTTCGACACGATGCCACCGGTCAAGAAGTCGGTCGCCTCCGACGTCGAAGCCGAGCTCGGAGTCGGGGTCGCGCGTCGGAGAGGTTGTGCTGGCAGCGGGTGCTGTGGCCGGCTCTTGATCGCCGCCGAGCGCGACCGCGGTCACAGCACCACCACCCACCAAGACGGCACCGGCGACGATCGCGGCCACGGTGTGGCCGCGCTTCCAGACGAACTCAGACATGAAGCCGGGACGTCACCTCACTGGGCGTCCTCACTGGGCGTCCGCCTCACTGGGCGTCCTCACTGGGCGCCGGCGCGTCCGTGACACATCTTGAACTTCTTGCCCGACCCGCAGGGGCACGGCGCATTCCGGCCCACGTTCGCGTACGGGTCGGCGGCATCGGTAGCAGTGGCACCCGTCCGCTGGGCTTCGCCATCCTCGCCGGGCGCGGAGTAGGAGACGGCTCGCGGCGCTTGACCCTGCAGACCCTTCGCCTTCACGAACGGCCGGGAGGTCACCGGCTCCGGCTCCGGCTCGGCGATCTCCTCAGGCTCCGTGCGATCCTCCGCCTCGAAGTCCGCGAAGTCCTCGCCCACCACGTGCAGCTCGACGCCGGGGCCGTCGGGATCGGGACCGGACTCGATCAGCCGCCGGCCACCTCCGTGGGACTGACCATTGCTGCCGGACCCACGGCTTCCGTTGCCGACCGTCAGTGGTGTCCCGCCCGGACCAGCCGCCACACCCACGGACGCGGCCGGTGACGACTCGACCTGGACCTCGAGGTGGAAGACGAACCCGACGACTTCCTCCATGAAGGCCTCCATCATGGAGTTGAACATGTCCCCGCCCTCGCGCTGGTACTCCACCAGCGGGTCGCGCTGGGCCATCGCACGCAGCCCGATGCCTTCGCGGAGATAGTCCATTTCGTAAAGGTGCTCGCGCCACTTCCGGTCCAGCACGGTCAGCAGCACCCGGCGCTCGAGCTCACGCATGACTTCCGGTGTGAGTGCCTCCTCGCGCCGGTCGTACGCCGCCTGGGCGTCGGCCTTGAAGTCGGTGATCAGCTGCTCGCGGTCGAGATCGTCGCGGGCCTCGTACTCGGCCCGGTCGAGCGAGACCGGATAGAGGGTGTTCATGTTCGTCCACAGCTGCTCGAGGTCCCAGTCCTCGGCGAAGCCGCCGGTGGCACCCGTGACGTACTGCTCGACGACGGTGTCGACGGTGTTGCGCAGCCGCTGCTCGACATCGGCGCCCTCGAGCACCTTGCGACGGTCGCCGTAGATGGCGTGCCGCTGGCGGTTCATCACGTCGTCGTACTTCAGGATGTTCTTGCGGATCTCGAAGTTCTGCGACTCGACCTGGGCCTGAGCGCTGGCGATCGAGGACGACACCCGCTTGTTCTCGATCGGCTGGTCGTCGGGCACCTTGAGCGCCTGCAGCACCCACTCCACGATGTCGGACTTGAACAGCCGCATCAGGTCGTCGCCGAGGGAGAGGTAGAACCGGCTCTCCCCCGGGTCGCCCTGGCGTCCGGACCGGCCGCGGAGCTGGTTGTCGATCCGGCGGGACTCATGCCGCTCGGAGCCGACGACGTACAGGCCACCGAGCTCGACGACCTCCTCGTGGACCTCCTTGGTCTCCTTCTCGAAGGTCTCGAGGATTTCGGGGTAGAGCTCCTCGTACTCCTCGGAGTTCTCCAGCGCGTCGATCCCTTGTTCGTGCAGCTTCGTGGTCGCAAGGAACTCGGCGTTGCCGCCGAGGATGATGTCGGTGCCTCGGCCGGCCATGTTGGTGGCGACGGTGACGGCGCCCTTGTCGCCGGCCATGGCGATGATCGCCGCCTCACGCTCGTGCTGCTTCGCGTTCAGCACCTCATGCTTCACGCCGGCCTTCTTGAGAAGCTTGGACAAGATCTCGGACTTCGCCACGCTCGCCGTGCCGATCAGCACCGGCTGGCCCTTTTCGTGGCGCTCCGCGATGTCCTCCACGATCGCGGCGAACTTGGCCTCTTCGGTGCGGTAGATCAGGTCGCGGTTGTCCACCCGGATCATGTCGCGGTTCGTCGGGATCGGGACCACGCCGAGACCGTAGATCTTCTGGAACTCGCTGGCCTCGGTCATCGCGGTGCCGGTCATCCCGGAGAGCTTCTCGTACATCCGGAAGTAGTTCTGCAGGGTGATCGTGGCGAGCGTCTGGTACTCGTCGCGGATCTCCACCCGCTCCTTGGCCTCGATGGCCTGGTGCAGTCCCTCGTTGTAGCGGCGACCGATCAGCGTCCGACCGGTGTGCTCGTCGACGATCAGGATCTCGCCGTCCATGTTGACGTAGTCGCGGTCGAGCTTGAACAGCTCCTTGGCCTTGATGGCGTTGTTCAGGTACGAGATCAGCGGGGTGTTGGCCGACTCGTACAGGTTGTCGATGCCCAGCTGGTCCTCGACGACGTCGATGCCGTGCTCGAGGATGGCGACGGTCTTCTTCTTCTCGTCCACCTCGTAGTGGGTGTCCCGCTTCAACCGGTCGGCGATCCGCGCGAACTGCGGATACCACTCGTGGGTGTCCTCGGCCGGACCGGAGATGATCAGCGGTGTCCGGGCCTCGTCGATCAGGATCGAGTCGACCTCGTCCACGATCGCGAAGTGGTGCTCGCGCTGGACGCAGTCCTCGATGCTCAGCGCCATGTTGTCGCGCAGGTAGTCGAAGCCGAACTCGTTGTTGGTGCCGTAGGTGATGTCCATGCCGTAGGCGACCCGCCGTTCGGCCGGGTCCATCTGGGACAGGATCGCGCCGACCTCGAGTCCGAGGAAGTGGTGCACCCGGCCCATCCACTCGGCGTGGAACTTGGCCAGGTAGTCGTTCACGGTGATGACGTGCACGCCGCGCCCGGAGATCGCGTTCAGATAGCTCGGCAGAGTGGCGACGAGTGTCTTGCCCTCACCGGTCTTCATCTCGGCGATGTTGCCCAGGTGCAGCGCGGCGCCACCCATCACCTGGACGTCGAAGTGGCGCTTGTCGAGCACCCGCCGGCTCGCCTCCCGGACGGTCGCGAACGCCTCGGGGAGCAGCTGCTCGAGGGTCTCGCCCTTCTCATAGCGGCTCTTGAAGTCCGCCGTCTGTCCCCGCAGCTCGTCGTCGCTCATCGCGACGTAGTCCTCTTCGATCGAGTTGACCTGCACGGAGATGTGCTTGAGCTGACGGAGGATCTTGCCCTCGCCGATGCGGAGCAACCTATCCATCAAAGCCACGAGATGCGCTCCCTTGAGACTGGTGATCGCGCTCCGTGATGGAGCGCAGGCGCGCGCCAGCCGCACCGTGCGGTCAGCGCGCCACCTATGGTAGGCCAGTCTGCTTCAGACCCCAGGCCTTCCGCGATGCCGAACGGTCGCGGATGCTCGCTCGCATCCGACCCCTAACCGGAAACTGGGCACGAACTGCACCTCATCCGGGCCGAGAGTTGCGGTTTGCGCCCACTTTCGCCGGTGATCGGAGTGTGGTCGCCGGGTTGCGTCCGTGCGTCTGCTCGGGTCAGACGGCGAGAGCCAGGGCGGGCGCCAGGTCACCTCTGGGCTGGACCTGGACGCCGGACAGGCCGAGCCAGCCGGCCATGGTGCGAAGCTCCGAGGCGAGCTCGACGGCGACCGTGGTCGGGTCCTGGTCCGGTTCGAGCCAGGCCGAGTTGATCCGGAGCACCCCCGCGGCGCGGTCGGCCTTGAGATCGACTCGCGCGACGAACCGCTCGCCCAGCAGGAACGGGTAGACGTAGTAGCCGTACGTCCGTTTCGGCTCCGGAACATAGATCTCGATCCGGTAGAAGAAGTCGAAGAGCCGCTGCAGCCTCGCCCGCTCGAAGATCATCGAGTCGAACGGGCTGAGCAGTGCACGGGCCTCGAGCCGGCGCGGGTGCCGGGCGGCGTGCCACAGATACGTCTTCGCGTTCTCCCAGCCCTCGACGACGACCGGGATCAGCTCGCCGGACTCGACCAGCTCGGCGGTTGCGGCCTTGGTCATGTCCGATCGGGTGCGGAAGTAGTCCCGCAGGCAGAACTCACTGGCGATGCCGAGAGCGGCTCCGGCGCGCCGGACCAGCTCGACGACGGAGTCGTGCGGGCTCGGTGTCGGTCGGGCGAGGATCCCCGCCGGAAACACGCGCTCGGGAAGGTCGTACACCCGTTCGAACTGGCTGTTGCGGTAGGCCGATGTGACGTCGCCGACGTAGAACAACCACTCGAGCACCGTCTTGACGCTCGACCAGTTCCAGCCCCAGTTGGTCCGGTCGCGGACCTCCTCGAACTCCAGCTGCCGAGCGCTGATCGGACCCCTTCGCTTCACCTCGTCCCGGACCTCCTCGACCAGGCCCGGATTGTCCCGGGCCATCCGCTCGACCCCGGCCCAGACGTCGCGATAGCCGGCCTGCATCCGGAATCGCAGGGCCGGTTGGAGCGTGATGTCGATCAGGCTGGCGGCGTGGCCCCAGTACTCGAACAGCCGGCGCGGCGGCCGGTGCGCCGACCGCTGGAGCAGTTCCGGATCGTACGCCCCCAGCCGGGAGAAGAGCGGCATGAACTGGGCCCGGGTGACCACATTGATGGAGTCGATCTGGAACTGCGCCAATCGGTTGATCGTCGCCTGGACGTCGCGCGTCGTGACGGCCCGCTGCGGTCGCGGCACCCCGAAACCCTGCGCCGCCAGCGCAACCCGCCTCGCCTCCGCTCGACTGAGCCGTTCCCTCACCACCCAAGCGAGGCTAACCACCCCCACCGACACTTCGCACTGGGTCACCGTTCCCGCCCTCCCTCCGACTGCCCTTCGCACTCCCTCCCGCGCGGAAAGTGGGCGCAAACTGCAACATTTCCGCTCTGAACCTTGCAGTTTCCGCCCACTTTCCGGCTTGGGAGCACGGCTTGCACGGCCGGTCCGACGTCGGAGTTGTCCACAGCTCACTGGCCTGTACGGCTCTGTCCACAGATTCGTCGTCGTTGTGAAACGTTCAGCGTCCATCTGCGCAGTGTCTGAGTGTGACAAACGAAACTGCCTCCACCCCGGACGCGGTCAAGGGTGAAGTGCGTCTACGGTCCTGGGAACGGGTGGCCCACGGCCTGTACGCGACGAAGACCGGCCGGCTGCTCGCCGACGAGCTCCGGGCCTGGTCGCTTGCGCTGCCATCGAGCGCCGCGTTCACTCATCTGACCGCTGCCGAGTTTCGCGGGTGGTGGCTGCCGGCAACGCTGCCGCACCCACTGTTCGTGTCCCTCCCGTTGGACGATCAACGACGACGGCCGGGCCTCTTCGCCTGCCGTCATCCCAAGCCCGGTCCGTACGATGTCCTCGGCGGACTCCGGATCGCTTCGGCCGCCGAGATCTTGCTGGCCTGCGCTCGAGACCTGGGTGTACTGGATCTCGTCATCATGGGCGACTCGGCGCTCAGGCTCGGCCACTGCACAGTCGCCGACCTCGAGCTGACAGCCGCCAAACGACGACGGGGAGCACCGTTGCTGCGCGAGGTGATTCCGTTGCTCGATGCGCGCAGTGAGTCCCCGTGGGAGTCCGTGATGCGCGTGCTGCACCAAGCTGCGAGCATTCCCGTGGTTCCACAGCGAGAAATCAGCAGCGCGTCCGGCGCCTTCGTTGCACGCGGCGACCTGTGGCTGGTCGGCACTCGACGCATCCACGAGTACGACGGTGCCGGTCACCGCGATGCGGAGGTACACCGCCGCGATCTCGATCGCGACCGACGGCTGGTCCGGGCGGGCTGGCAGCGGATGGGCTTCACCTCTGGCGACCTGCTCTCCCACGGTCCGAGCATCATCGCCGACGTCGATCAGCTACTGGGCCGTACCTGGGACTCCCGACGGCTCCTGGCCTGGACGGAACTCATCGACAGCTCGCTCTTCGGCAGGACCGGCCGAGCACGCGCGTTGGCTCACTGGCAACGCGCGTCAGCCAGTTAGCAAAACTGGGCGCAGACTGCATGTTTTCGAAGCTCAAAGTTGCAGTTTGCGCCCACTTTCCGGGAATCAGGGCCGGAACCCAGGCGGGCCGGAACCCAGAAGGTCGGGGAAACTCCGGCGGGGTCGGGGGAACTCAGGCGGTCGGGGCCAAAGAGGTATCGAGGCGGATGACGCCGTAGTCGTACGCCTTGCGACGGTAGACCACGCTCGGCTGGTGGTGCTCGGAGTCGATGAACAGATAGAAGTCGTGTCCCACCAGCTCCATCTCCATCAGGGCCTGGTCCAGGCTGATCGGCTCGGCGGGGTGAACCTTCTCGCGCACCACCATCGGGCCCTCGCCCTGGACCTCCATGCCCGCGACCAGATGGGTGCCGTTGGCGGATTCGGGCGTCGAACCGTTGGCCGAGGCGGCGTCGGCGCCCAGCGGGAGCTGGGCCGCGGCCTCGTGCAGTGACGTCGGCGTCCGGCTGCCGCGGTGCACCCGCTTGCGGTCGGCGGCCCGACGCAGCTGTGCCATCAGCTTGTCCAGCGCGAGGTCGAATGCGGCGACCTTCTCCTCGGCCGCTGCCTCGGCCCGGATCACCGGGCCCTTGGTGCGTACGGTGATCTCGATCCGGCTGCCCTGCGCGTGTTGTCGCTTGTTCCGCTCTGCCGAGAGCTCCACCTCGACCCGGATCACCCGATCATCCAACTTCTCCATCCGGGTGATCTTGTCCTCGACGTAGGAGCGGAACTGATCCGACACCGTGCAGTGCCGGCTCTTCACGACAACATCCATGTTCGACCTCCAGCTGGAGTTGGTCAGGGCCTGCGCCCGGCGGATGCCTCCTCGGCATGGCCGGAAACGCCACAGCGCTTCGATGCATCCCAGCAGCAGGCCCGTTGGGACCGAACTGCTGGTGCATGAAGCGCCATACACAGACGCTAGTCCCCCTCCAGACCTTTTTCCATGCAGGGGGGCGATCCTCACTCAGTTCTCAGTCGTCGGACAGGCATCCCCGAGTTGTCGGACAGGCGCGGGCCAGTCGCACGTTCGACCGAGCGCCAGCGGGAGGTCGCGGCGACGGTCGCAGCTCCAAGGACAGTGCTGCCGGCAGCTTCGAGAGCTCGTACGGCCTCGGTCAGGGTCGCCCCGGTGGTGACCACGTCGTCAACCAGCACAACTGCGTCACCGGATCGCTGACGCATCGTCCGGGTGACGCTGAGTGCTCCCGCCAGGTTCTCGGCGCGTTCCTGTGCACCCAGCCCCGCCTGATCACGTACGCCGCCGCGCTGTCTCAGCCATGACCGAACGACCACCGGCGGACGGCCTCGACCACCGACGTGCCGAATCGCCGAGCGGGCGATGGCGCGACCGGCATCCAGCCCGCGGTCCCGATTCGCCCGGGCTGACGACGGCGCCGGAACGAGGACGACGCGACTCGCTCCGGCGACGGTCGGGTCCATCAGCAGCACCTCGACGCTGGTGGCGAGTAAGCGGCCCAGCACCCCGGCCAGCGCCAGTGCCTGTCGATCCTTGTGGGCGGTGATCAGTGCCGACGCCAACCCCGCGTACGGCCCGGTGGCAACCGTCGGCGGAAAGCCGGCCGGACACGGGTCTGGTCGCACCCGCCGCGGTGTCCACCGCTCGAGCTCGTACCGGCAGTCGGCACAGATCCCCCAACCGGGGACGGCACACCCCGGACAGCAGGCACCGAGGAGCAGATCGCCGGCCGCAGCCCCAAGACCGCGGACTCCAGCAGCCAAGCGGGTTGCGGTCGGATCGCGGGCGGCGCTCATCGAGCCAGTATTCGCGGGCTCAGCTCGAACCACCCCGCCGCCAGGAAAACTGGTCGCAAACCACAACTCTGTCCGGCGTGTCGCTGTTGTTTCTGACCACTTTTCTGGGGGACGAGGGGCAGGTCAGGGGTCAGCCGGGATACGCGGCGGCGCGGATGCCGTCGACGAACGGTTCCCACAGTCCACCGCTGCCCTTCCAGGTCTGACCCTTCGCGCCGATCACCAGGGTCGTCTGGTCACTCAGCAGCACGGTCATCGAGGTCGCGTCCCAGGTCGTCGGCTCGGCGTCCGGACTGATCCGCGAAGCGTCCTGACTCACTCGGAACAGCGCCGGAACGGCGTTCTGCCCGGTCGATCCCAGGACGAGCAGCTCAGTGTCGTCGACCCAAGCGGCATCGAAGATCTGGGAGATCTCGGGCAGGTTGCTCTGCATGGTGTCGATCGCTCGCCAGCCGTTGACCACGATGTTGTCGCTCGCCCGGGAGACCCGCGCCAGCCCCAGCTCGGAGTGATTGCCCACCTTCCGCACCAGCACCATTCGGGTGCCGTCAGGCGAGATCTGGAAGGCCGTGGTGTTCGTACCGTTCAGTAACGGAGTCTGGACGACGATCTGCTTGTCCCCGGAGAACACCCAGAAGCGTTGCGATCCGCTGCGTCGGCCGAGCGCCCACAACTCCCCGAACCGGGTGAACTGGGGCTGCAGCAGAGCGCGGGCAGTGCCCGGCAGCAAGGTCGTCACCTCCCCACCCGATGTGGTCGACCGCCGCAACGTCGTGCCGCCGTCGGTCACCGCGGCGAGGTCGGTGTTGGCGGCCGAGACCGCCAGCTCGGAGACCGGGATCCGCCCGGTGCCCAACGGACCCGGCAGCGCCGTGCTCGCCGCGACGTCGGTGGCGTCCGGTCCGAACAGTCGAACGCCGCCCGGGCGGGCTGCGTACAGCTGCTCCCCGGCGATGAAGGGGATCGGGTTGACGTCGGGACTGAGCGAGGCGACGTCGACCGAGAAGTCGGTCGGATCGCTGCCCGGCATCCGCATCGGCTGCTGGTTCACCACGAAGACCACCGACTTCACGCCCGGGACCTGCTTGAGCGTGTAGACGACCTGAGCTGCCATCAGGTTGCGCTGGGCGTCGTTGAGAGCCAGCACCTGGTCGCTCAGTGCCACATCGGCAACTCCCGCGGAGACCGTCACGGCGTCGACACTCAGTGCCGTGCCGGCCGGGATCGCGCTGATCACGGCCGGCTCCAGCCAGCTCGACGGGCCGGCCAGCAGACCCTTCATCAGCACCGACGTCGTGCTGGACTGACTACGGAAGCTCGGCAGGTAGATCGGGTCGGGCACCAGCACGCTGCCGTTGCCGACGAAATACAGGTTGTACGGCTGGTAGAAGGACGCGAACGAGTACTGCTCCACCATCAGGCCAGCCGGCGGCTTGCTGATCCGCCACTCCCCGTTCTCCTGGACCAGCCCGAAGTCGAAGCGGTCCTTCCGATCTCGAGCCGTATAGCTGCGGTCAGCGCCGAGCGTGCCGATCACCGTGGCATCCAGCACGACATCGTCGTGGACGGCGGTCAACGTCCCCGTGTAGATGGTCGCGCCGTCTTCGGGGCTCCAGCTCTGGGCGGCCGACTTGGTCAAGAACTGTTTCGCAACCGAGAAGTTCGGCTGGTAGTTCGAGGTGGCCCGCAGATAGCCCTGGACGATGTCGATCGGCTCGGCACCGGGCGCGGGAGGCGCGACATCCACATTCACACAGTTCTGGCAGGTCGGCTGCTCGCCGTCGATCTTCTCGACCGGGCCCTTGGTCGGCACGGCGACGCAACCGAGCAGGACGATCGGCAGCAGCAGAGTGAACAGGATGGTCCGAGGTGATCTCCGGCGGAGTCTTCGACCGAGATCTCGACGGGAGATCGTCATCGGGCGACTCCTCCGGTCGTCGAGGGTGGTGATTGCGCGCCCGGCATCGTTGCTGCCGGCGAGACCACCGCGACGTCTGCGCCCTGCACCGACACGTCCGCTGCCAGCGCACCGTCCGCGCCGTTCGAGCCAGCTTCGGCCGCACTGGATCCGTTCAACGGCACCTCGGTCCCACCCAAGCGTACGTTCAGGCCGACGATGTCCCTCGGCACCAGCGGAAGTGGTGACTTCTCCAAGATCGCACCCGCTTTTCGTGGAACCGTCAGCCGGAACTGGGCACCAAGTCCCGGTCGCCCCCACGCTGTGAGCCAGCCGCTGTGGAGGTTCGCATCCTCCATCGCGATCGCCAGCCCCAGGCCGGTGCCACCCATCGTGCGCGCCCGGGCCGGATCGGCACGCCAGAACCGATGGAAGACCTGCCGCGCCTGGCTGGCTTCGAAGCCGACGCCGTGATCGCGAACCGCGATCGCAACCGCGTCGTCGTCGGCATCGATCAAGATGTCGATCGGCTTGGCCTCGCTGTGCTCGATCGCGTTCACCAGCAGATTGCGGAGGATCCGCTCGATCCGTCGAGCGTCGACCTCCGCCTCGCACGGCCCCGGTGCGTGGATCACGATCTCGGTCCCGGCGCGCTGCGCGAACTGAGCGTGGTCGTCGACCACCTGCTGCACGATCGACACGAGATCGATCTTGGCGGGCGACAGCACGGCGGCGCCGGCGTCGAACCGGGAGATCTCGAGCAGGTCACCGAGAAGGGACTCGAACCGGTCGAGCTCGTTCTGCAGCAGCTCCGCGGAGCGTGCCGAGACGGGATCGAACTCGTCGCGTGCCTCGTACAGGACCTCGGCGGCCATCCGGACGGTGGTCAACGGGGTACGCAGCTCGTGCGAGACGTCCGAGACGAAGGTCTGCTGGACGTTGGACAGGTCCTCCAGCTGAGTGATCTGCTTCTGCAGCTCCTCGGCCATGTAGTTCATCGATGTTGCGAGCCGGGCGAGGTCGTCTTGGCCCTTGACCTGCATCCGGTCGTCGAGGTTTCCCGACGCCAGACTCTCCGCAGCGCGGCGGGCAGCTCGCACCGGAGTGACGACCTGTCGCGCGACCAGTGCGGCGATGAAGGTGAGCAGGATGACCAGGATCGCGCCGGTCGTCCCGGCCGCGGAGCGGAGGAAGCGGAGGGTGTCGACCTCCTGGTTGAGCGGGAAGACGAAATAGATCTCGTACGTCCCCGTGCCCGGCAGCGTCAGTTGCGACCCGCTGACCAGGCCCGGCACCGACGGCGAGCCGTCGCGGTAGACCACCTCGGTGGGAGTCATCAACAGATCTGTGCTCCCGGCGACCTGCTGCCGGAGTGTGTCGGGCACGCTCGCCGCGTCCGCCCGTCCGGCGGTGATCGTCTGGCTGCCGGCGACGATGATCACCTCGAACTGCTCGGTGCCCCCCGTCCGGTTGGCGTACCCGAATGCGAGGTCGGTGAGCAGCTTGTCGACGTTGGCGCCGCCGGTGGGATCGGCCGCGTTCAGCTGCTGCTGGGCAACGAGCAGCGCCTGGCGCGACTCGTTGCGGACAGACTCCTTCTTGCCCTCCATCACGCCGAGGCTCGCCTGCTGCATCAGCAGAAAGCCACCGAGCACCAAGACGAGCACGGACGCCACGAACACCGAAGCGATGACCCGCAGCGGCAGTGATCGCCACCACCAGCTGACGGGAATCTGCCACCACGGCGAAGGCGGCGGGCCGGGCAACGACATCGACGGGAACTCAGCCAGGCCGGCTGCTCGGCTCGCCGGCCTTGTAGCCGATTCCGCGAACCGTCACGACGATCTCGGGATGCTCCGGATCGCGCTCGATCTTGGACCGCAGTCGCTGCACGTGGACATTGACCAGCCGGGTGTCGGCGGCATGCCGGTAGCCCCAGACCTGTTCGAGCAGCACCTCACGACTGAAGACCTGCCAGGGTCGGCGGGCCAGCGCGAGCAGCAGGTCGAACTCCAGCGGGGTGAGCTGGATCGGCACTCCCGACCGCTTCACCGAGTGACCGTCCACGCTGATCGTGAGATCACCGATCCGCAGTGTCTCGGTGACGTTGTCCTCCGGCGGACGGCGCAGCCGCGTCTTGATCCGGGCGATCAGCTCCTTGGCCTTGAACGGCTTGGCGACATAGTCGTCGGCTCCGGCCTCCAGACCGGCCACCACGTCGATGGTGTCGGACTTGGCAGTGAGCATCACGATCGGGACGACCGACTCGGTCCGGATCTCGCGGCAGATCTCGACACCGTCGCGACCGGGCAGCATCAGGTCAAGCAGCACCAGATCGGGCTTGGAGTCGTGGAAGGCCGCGACGGCCTCATCGCCCCGCGAGCACCAGATCGGCTCGAAGCCCTCGCTGCCGAGCACGATCGACAGCATCTCCGCCAGTGCCGCGTCGTCGTCGACGACGAGCACGCGACCTCGTCCGCCTCCCGCGCCGGCGGCGTACTGGGCCGCGCTGCCCGTCGCCGCGTCACTGCCGATGGTGTCCGACACGTTGGGACCCTCTCCCTCGTCACGAAATCGTGACAATCCTATTCTGCCGCCGAAGCATCAGCCTGGACCCTGACTGCCGAGTCGCGCCCGCTGCGCGCCTTCTTGGCTCTGTCTTGCTCCTTCACTCGCAGCCCAGCTCACCTTCGCTGCCGCGATTTCTGCACGGCTGCTCCTTCGGTCGCAAAACAGAGCCCGGCGCTTCGCTACCCGACGCTCCTCGGCGTTCTCTGCCGAGTCGCGCCCGCTGCGCGACTGGGGGCCCCTGCTGTCGGTAAGGTCGCGGGACGATGAGCCTTCCCCCGGTCGCCCCGATCGCGCCGCTCGCCCAGTTGCGGCGACCGGCGGTGCTCGATGCAGCGAAGACGGCATTGATCCCGCTGCGCCCGCTGACCATCGGAGAGATCCTCGACGGTGCGTTCGCGGTGGTCCGGCGCAATGCTCGGATGATGGTCGGGCTTCCGCTCGTGGTCGCCGGCGGTACAGCCGCGTACCTCCTGCTGGGCCTCGGGCTGTACCTGCTGCTGGGCAACACGACAGCCCGCTGGGCACAGATCGCGTTCACGGTGGTGATGGGGCTGGGCGGCTTCTTCCTGTTGATCCAGTGCCTGGTCTGGATGACCGCCGTGCTCAGCCGAGTCAGTCTGCAGACCGTGCTCGGCGAGGGCTTTGCTCCCGACGTCGCCGCCGACGGGACGGCCGGCCGGGTTACTCTGCGCAACTCGTTGCCGATGTTCTGGCCGGTCCTCGGCCTGTCGCTGCTGCAGTACGTCGCCGCGTCAGCCGTCCAGACAGTGCTCGGCATCTTGTACTACCTGATCCTCATTCCGATCACGCTGCTCTCGGACGAGGGTGCAGCCGGCTTCGTCGCCTCCGTCGCACTGAGCCTGGTCACGTTCGGGGTGACCGCGTTGGCGTACGGCTATCTGGCGCTCACGGTTCCGGCGCTGGCCACCGAGGGCCGGACCGCACCGCCGTGGATCGGCAAACCGGCCAAGCAGACCACCGTGTTCACCGCGTTCGAGCGAGCGTTCAAGTTGATCGGGTTGTCCAATCTCGTCCGGGTCGCACTCGTGATGGGTGGGGCGATGCTGGTATCGCTCGCCCTGATCGGCCTGCTGGCGGCCGGCCTGCTCGCCTTGATCGTGCTGTTCGCTACGTCGATCGGACAGACGGTGACGGCGGTCGTGACGAATCCATGGACCGTCGGTGGGGTGATCGCGTTCTCGGCGGTGCTGGCGATGTCGGCGATCCTGGCGTACGTCGCCGCCGTGCAGACGCTGCTCTATCTCGATCTCCGGATGCGCCGGGAGGCACTGGACCTAGCGCTCCGATTCGACGTCGTGCCGGTCCCGCAGCCCGCCGCCCCGCCGCCGGTCTTCCTGCCGTATCCCCCACCCAGCATTCCCCCACCCAACTTCCCCCCGGCCGCTCAGGGCTACCCGCCGGCGGCCCCGCAGTGATCGCGCTGGGGAGTGCGGTGTCCGCGATCTTGCTGCGCGCGTACGACGTCCCGATCCTGATCGGCCGAGCCGAAGCACGGCAGCGCGCCGAGCAGGAGCTGGCCAAGGCGAAGTACGGCGGCACTCCGGACTGGGTCACCCGGGCGCTGGACCGCATCTCCGGCCTCGCCGAGCGGTTCATCGAGCTGCTGGCCAGGCTGGCGGGCGGACCGGTGCGGGCCGGGACCGGGGTCAACTGGGGCTTCCTCATTGCGGTCGGTCTGCTGCTGGCCGCGATCGCGATCGTCATCTGGCGGGTCGGCCTGCCGCGCTGGCGCAAACGCAACACAGCGGGTGCGGTGCAAGCCGACCCGACCGTTCAGCCGACGGACTACCGCTCCCGCGCGGAGGATCTCGCCGCGGCCGGAGACTGGCGCGGTGCGGTACGCGACCGGTTCCGGGCGCTGGTCCGCGAGCTGGAGACCCGGACCATCCTGGACGTTCGACCGGCCCGTACGGCCCTGGAGACCGCGGCCGGAGCCGGCCGTCACCTGCCCGCTCTCGCCGGTCGACTGTGGGCCGGCGCGGAAGAGTTCAATGCTGTCCTCTACGGCGAGGGCACGGCCGACGAGGCTGCCTACCGACGGATGGTAGTCCTGGACGACGACGTCACGGCCGCTGCCGACGAGGTCGACCTGGCTGCGCAGAGCGAGTCGACCGTCGCGGGCTCCACGATGGGAGTGGGTTCGTGACGGGCCCGGCCCCGACCCCGGCGACTCGAACTCGGACCAGACGGCGGCTCTTCTGGTGCGCCGGGATCCTGCTCGTCGGGCTGCTGATCGTGCTGACGATCGGCAGCTTCCGGCATGCGGTGTCGGTCCAGCGCTCAGACGACCCGCGCTCGACCACGCCGAACGGGAACAGGGCGCTGGGCCAGCTGCTCACGGACGAGGGCGTCGACATCCAGGTGACGGACCGTGTCGACGACGCGGTCGCCGGCAGTGACCAGCGCACTCTGCTGGTCGTGGCCTCGCCGGACAGGCTGACGACAGGGCAGGCGGCGCAGCTCGGAAAGGCGACGTACGGCCGACTGATGCTGTTCCGGCCGGGCGTGCCCGGACTGCGGGCCTTCGGCGTGCCGGCTGACCCGACGAGTTCGAGCGCGGGAGCAGTGGACCCCGGTTGCAGCGATCAGGCGGCCACGCTGGCCGGCGCGATCGACGCCCAGGACTTCAGGGCCACCTACGCCAGCACGTTGGGTACGGTCACGCTGCGCTGCTACCCGGTCGCGGGAGGTGCGGGCTGGCTGCGGATCGGTGGTCCGTTCGGGCCGGTCGACCTGGTCGCCGGCGGCGTGAGCAACGAGGTGCTGGCCCACGAAGGGAACGCCGCATTCGGGATGAACGTCTTCGGCGCGTACCCGCGCATCGTCTGGCTGATGGGACAACGGGCGGCAGCGGTCACCGATTCCGATCAACAGGGACCGGGTCTGCTGCCCACCTGGTGGGCGCCGATGATCGTCCAGGCCTTCGTTGCGCTGATCGTGGTCGGAGTCTGGCGCGGTCGTCGGCTCGGCCCGATCCTGCGTGAACCGTTGCCGGTCACGGTCCGCGCCTCCGAAACGGTCGAGGGCCACGGTCGGCTGTACGCCCGGATCCGGGCGCGCGATCGGGCCGCCGAGGCCCTGCGCGCCGGGGCTCGGAGCCGGCTCGCCCGGGTGTACGGCCAGCCTGTCGCTGTTGTCCCGACCGAGGTCGAGCTGATCGCCTTGAGTGCGGCGGTGGCGGCCCGCACCGGTCGCGACGCTCCGGCCGTGCGTCGACTGCTCGCCGGCCCGCCACCGACCTCCGACGACGACCTTGTCACCCTTGCCCAGCACCTCGACCGACTCGAGCAGGAAGCCCGACAACTGTGACCCAGCCCCCCGCGTACCAGCCCCCCACGTACCAGCCCCCGACGAATCGAGGGCCGTACCAGGCACCGACGAACCAGGCACCCCCCAGCCAGGCACCCCCTAACACGGGCGCGCAGGTCTCGCCCGCGCACCGATCACTGAATGCGCTGCGGCACGAGGTCGCCAAGGCCGTCGTCGGCCAGGAGACCGCCGTCACCTCGTTGGTGATCGCCCTGCTCTGCCGCGGACACGTGCTGCTCGAGGGCGTGCCCGGCACGGCCAAGACGCTGCTCGTCCGCAGCTTCGCCAAGGCGTTGCAGATCGACACGAAACGGGTGCAGTTCACCCCGGACCTGATGCCGGGCGACATCACGGGGTCGCTGGTGTACGACGCGCGGAGCGCCGAGTTCGCCTTCAGGCAGGGGCCGGTGTTCACAAATCTGCTGCTGGCTGACGAGATCAACCGGACTCCGCCGAAGACGCAGGCGGCCCTGCTCGAGGCGATGGAGGAACGCCAGGTCAGCGTGGACGGGACGCCGCGGCCGCTGCCGGAGCCGTTCGTCGTCGCCGCGACCCAGAACCCCGTTGAGTACGAGGGCACCTATCCTCTGCCGGAGGCCCAGCTGGACCGGTTCCTGATGAAGATCAGGATCGACCTACCGCCTCGCGACGCCGAGATCGAGGTGCTGAACCGACACGCCCACGGCTTCGACCCGCGCAACCTCGACGCGGCCGGACTGCGGCCCGTGGCCGGGCCGGCCGACCTCGAGGCCGCCCGTCGAGAGGTGGCCGGCGTGCTGGTCCACCCTCAGGTGCTGGCCTACATCGTCGACGTGGTCCGCGCGACGCGGATGTCGCCGTCACTGCGGCTCGGCGTGTCCCCGCGCGGTGCGACCGCTGTGCTCAACACGGCACGCGCCTGGGCGTGGCTCTCCGGGCGCGACTACGTGTCGCCGGACGACGTGAAGGCGCTGGCCTTTCCGACGCTGAGGCATCGGGTCAGCCTCCGGCCCGAGGCCGAGCTGGAGGGGGTGACCACCGACTCGGTGATCGAGTCGATCCTGGCGAGCGTGCCGGTTCCCCGCTGATGCGTTCCGGACTCCTGCGGATGCCATTCCCCGGGGCGGCGCCGCCTCACACACCGCGGAAAGTGGGCGCATACTGCAACTTTTGCGGTCGAAAGGCTGCAGTTTGCGCCCACTTTCGGGGGAAGGGACGCTGCTTTCGGGGGAAGGGACGCCGACAGGACCGGTGGTCGGCGTGGTGCTGACCTGGCGGGCGGGAGCGCTCGCAGCGGTGTCGGTGATCGCGGTGGCGATCGCCGCGGGGGTGTCCGGTTCGTGGTGGCCCGTGCCGATCACGACTGGCGTGCTGGTGCTGGTGATTGCCACTGACGTGGTGCTGTGCCCATCGCCCGGCACCATCCGGGCGCGACGCGGCGGGGATACCTCGGTCCGGTTGGGCGAGGAGGCGACCGGCGACCCTGCTGCTCACCAACACCGGAAAGCATCGAATGCGTGGCGTCGTCCGCAACTCCTGGACGCCATCGGCCGGCGCCCGTGGAGGCGTGCAGCCCGTCGACATCCCGGCCCGGCAGCGTCGGCTGCTCTCGATCGCGCTTCGTCCGCGGCGCCGCGGTGACCTGCCGGCCGGACCCGTCGTGATCCGAAGTCTGGGTCCGCTGGGAATTGCCGGCCGACAGCGTGCCCAGCGCGCGCCGTGGAAGATCCGCTCGCTGCCCCCGTTCGAGAGTCGAAAACACCTGCCGAGCAGGCTGGCCCGGCTCCGCGAGCTGGACGGGCGGGCCAGCATCCTGCAGCGCGGTCAGGGCACCGAGTTCGACAGTCTTCGGGAGTACGTCCCCGGCGACGACGTACGGTCCATCGACTGGCGTGGCACGGCCCGTTCGAACACTGTCGTGGTCCGGACCTGGCGGCCCGAGCGGGATCGCCACGTGCTGATCGTGCTGGACACCGGGCGTACGTCGGCGGGCCGGGTCGGTGACCAGCCGAAGCTCGATCACGCCATGGACGCGGCCCTGCTGCTGGCCGTGCTGGCGGCGAGGGCCGGCGACCGGGTCGATCTGATCGCGGTCGATCGCGAGGTGAGGGTGCGAGCGCTGCGGACCTCGGCCGCGGAGGTGCTGCCCACCTTCGTCAACGCTCTCGCCGACATCGAGCCCGTTCTGGTCGAGACCGACCATCGGCTGCTGGTTTCGGAAATCCTCCAGCGGGTCAGCCAGCGCAGTCTGGTGGTGCTGCTCACCGGTCTCGACGCGGCGGCGGTCGGCGAGGGCATCGTGCCCGTGCTCGGACCGGTGCTGCGCCGGCACAAGGTCGTCCTCGCAGCGGTATCCGATCCCGCGATCGACGCGCTCCGCACCGGTCGGAGCGACGCCGGCGAGGTGTACGCGGCCGCAGCCGCCGAACTGGACGTCGCTCGCCGGGCCGGGGTCGAGCGGACGATCCGCGACCTGGGCATCGCCGTCGTCCAGGCCCCGCCCGATCGGTTCGCGCCGGCCCTGGCCGACCACTACCTGGCGCTGAAGAAGGCCGGCCAGCTGTGAGGCGCCGAACCGCGATCCGATCCACCGCTGGAGGTGACGTGCCGACCGTCCTCGTTGAGCTGACGAAACGCGACGCGTCGACTGGGGGCGATGGGCGGCAACCCTTCCAGGGCTGATTGAGCGCTGCCGAGCAGTCGTGTGCAGCACCGCACGATGTCCATTGCGCACCACGGTCAGATCGAGCAAATCCGAGTCGTGATTCACATGAACCCGGCTGACCATACGCACCGTCGACTTCTGAGTCCTCGGATCCAGGCTGCGGACCCTGTCGCCGACCTCCAAGGACGAGATCGCCACCGCGGCACCCAGTGCAATACCCCTCAGCGCAGAAGCGATAGGCGCGCACCCGCGTGTATCGAAGACCTCCGATATGCATCGAGCCGTTGCGCTCGTACGTGCCCTCAAACTGGCTCATCACAATTGACGGTGTAGCTGGGGTCTGAACCCGCCGGCTTCGAGTAGGCATCGGGCGATGTAGTTGGTGAGGTTGCGGAACCCGAGGGCGGAGCCGCGGAGGTGTTCGAGCCGGCCGTTGATGGCCTCGGTGGGCCCGTTCGAGGTGCCGGGCCGGTCGAAGTAGGCCAGCACGTCGGCGGCCCGTTGTTTCAGCGTTCGGCCGAGCGTGATCAGCTCGGTCAAGGCGGTCGGCACGCCGTGGCTGAGGGAGGCGACGAGGGTGGTCATGATCTCGCGCCCCCGGGTGCGGTCGGGTTCGCGGTAGGCGGCGATCATTCGCTGGTAGACGCCCCAGGTGGCTTCGACTTCGACGTGAGCATCGGTGGCGAACAGCTCCTCGAGGCGTCGGCGCTGCTTGTCGGTGAGGAGGTCCGCGCCGGTGTGCAGGGTGCGCCGGGCCCGGTAGAGCGGATCGGCGGCGCGGCCCCGGTGGCCGTGGACGACTTGTTGGACCCGGCGGCGGCAGCGGTCGAGGGCGTCGCCGGCTAGGCGGACAACGTGAAATGGGTCCATCACCGGCACCGCGTCGGGGAGTTCTTCGGCGGTGGCGGTCTTGAACCCGGTGAAGCCGTCCATCGCGACCACCTCGACGGCGTCGCGCCAGTCTTGTGGCCGGTCGGCGAGCCAGGTCTTGAACGCTTGCTTGGAACGGCCTTCGATCATGTCGAGTAGTCGGGCCGGGCCGGTGCCGTCACGGATGCCGGTGAGGTCGATGATCACGGTGACGAACTTGTCTCCGCGGCGGGTGTGTCTCCAGCAGTGTTCGTCGACCCCGATCGTGGTGACGCCGTCGAACCGGTGCGGATCGTTGATCAGAAGGCGTTGCCCCTCGGCGAGTACGGCATCGTTGGCGGTGTTCCACGACACGGCGAGCGCTTCGGCGACGCGGGCGATGGTGAGGTGCTGGATGACCAGGCCTTCCAAAGCCCACCGCAGGCCGCGACGGGACAGCTTGGCTCGCGGCTCGGCGGCTTGGCTGGTGTCTTGCCGCCACACGTGGCCGCAGCCGTCGCAGCGGTAGCGGCGCACCGTCACCTGCAGGGTGGTTGGTCGCCACCCGAACGGCTCGTGCGCCAGCTGACGGATCACGGTCCCGCGCGGGACACCATGGCAGCCACAGCGATGGCACCAGTCGTCCGGTTCGACGACCCGGCATGCGAGCACGGCCCGATCCGGGTCCAGGCGTTGACCGGTCACGACGAGACCCAGCTCGTCAAGCCGGCAGAACACGGTCAGGTCAGGGCAGCCGAATCCGGCATTCCGGGTAGCGTCGTACACGTCGAGGTCTTCCAGATGGGCAGTGTGAGAACTTCCATCCTCGGGAGACCTCGATACCTATCCCGGGATCGACGCGCCGAACATCAGCCCAGCTCGGCTACACCCTGCTTTGTGAAGAGCCCCATTCACCATGTCGATGGTGTCGAACATCATCGGCGTTTTCGCCACGTAGATAGAAGTGAGCCTGAATTCATCACAGACTCGACCGAACGCCATTGTCAAACTCAAACAGGAACTCATATACACACCTGTCGACTACAGGGGACCATATGTCCACTGGCAGTTCGAGGATCGCCTGATCGAGTTCCTCAAATCCCTCGGCGAAGAGACTTCTGAGACATCACGGGCTTGGATGATGGATCCGTCAGGCGCCAGCTGTAATGCGTATGGACCCACCAACGAAAGGCGGACCGTAACCTCCCGAGGTGGCCGACGAGAGCATAAACCACACTCAGATCCGAGTTGTAGTCGGTGAGATCCACCACCTGCCAGAATTGTTCCAGTCGCTGACGGACTGCGCGGTACGGGTCACGGTCGATATATGCAGGCGTGTTCGAATAGTTCGGCAACGCACCTTCACCGAAATACCGCCAGATTAGCTCGAGAACAGCAGACGGAATCCTCATGGCGTTTCCGGCCCCCAGGGACTTCCATGAATCGATCCTTGCTGGTTGATGGAAACGCGAACCTGCGACTGCGTCCCTCCATGGCGCCTCGACCGATCGGACGTCCGAAATCGTGCAGACGTGGGTTTGGAGTCGTTGGTGCGGAACCCCTTTCTGATGAGCAGTTAGTGTCAACTCGTCTGCAGCCGCACCGTCCAGCCAAGTTGAGGTCGGCTTGCCAAAGTTCATCCGGTCGATATGATCCGTCGGATTGGATTAGCCGCTCACTGAGCCTTGGGCAGCGGGAGTGTCTTGACCATCTCGCGGATGGCCTCCAGATCGGGGGCGATGCCGCGAGCCCGTGCATAGGTCTCGGCCTCCGCTATGGCGTCGACGAGCAAGCCAAGCAAGACTCCGCCTCGATCATCGTTTGGCCCCGGCGGAACGGCGGCCTGCACCATGAGGAGCGTGTCACTCTTTCGGAACCGCCCCGTGCGCACACCGGTGAACTCGTTGGGAACCAATTTTCCGTCCACGTGGTACACCACATTCAGACGCATCGGGCTGTCGACTCCTTGCCGAGCCTTTTGGATCTGTTTTCCCAGTGTGTTGATCGCACGCTTCCATGCCATGTTCTCCGCATCCGAATCGCCTAGAACAGCGCCTATAGTCAGAGCTGCGTCACGGCTTGGCTCAGATGTCATCTCCTAGCTCCTGCCCACGGTTCGAGATTCAGCGGGCCCGGGTCGTTCTCGACAACCCAACGCTCCAGATTGAGCATGGTATCTCGCGTTCCGCTGGTCATCGGCACAACGGCCTTGTCCTCGAGAAACCTCGCTGAATATCTTCCTTTTAGGTTGCTGGTCACTCCCCACTTCAGCAACTGCCCATCGTTGTTCTCAAGCCTGTAGAGGTGGGTGAGGGCAGTGCTAGCACGAGAATTGCCATGCGTACCAGCGGATGCGACCTGCTGAGCTGCCTTCGCGGGATTCGCTGCAAATCGGCCGGTGGACACATCTCGCAAAGCACTATTCGGTCCGGGAACGGTACCGCAATTGTGAACCAGGACGGCCGTCGTGTCGGCGACCACGTAGTAGTCGTGGTCGGTGGCGACGGTGAGGTCCCAACGGGCCTCATCACCCGGAACCGCGACCACACGGGCCACCCGGACCACACCGGTCTTGTCGGTCTTCAACCGGTCCGTCTTGAGTTCGTCGGTCGTGCCGAGCTGGTCGGCTCGGACCCACGCCTTCCGCGACTGGCTCCAGAACGGATGGCGAGCAGTCGTGTGCAGGACCGCACGATGACCGTTGCGCACCACCGTCAGATCCAGCAGATCCGAGTCGTGGTTCACATGAACCTTGGCGACCATACGCACCGTCGACTTCTCAGTCTTCGGATCCACGCTGCGGACCTTGTCGCCGACCTTCAACGACGAGATCGCCACCGCGGCACCATTGGCCAGCACGACCTTCGTTCCAGGGGTGAAGGAGTGACCCAGCTTGCACACCGCGCCGCCGACATCATCGGCCACATCCCGGACCGCCGCCCGCTCACCGGCACTACCCCCACTGCTGAGAGCCCGTTCGCCCGATCCCGCGGCGCGGCCGACCACGTTCGCGACAGGCCCCACCAACTTCCCGCCGACGGCGGAGATCGCCTTGCCGACCAATGGTCCGGCGGCGCCACCTACGGCACCGCCGATCGCGCCGGTCAGCGCGGCCTGACCCAGCTCCCCTGCGCCGAGCTCACGACCCTCCTGATGGGCCTTCACCGCAGCACCGGCCATGCTCCCGGCCGCCCCGGCGAGGGCGCCACACATGATCGCCCCCGGCGCCGACAAGGTGCCCATGCTCCCGGCCGTCACCACCGCCTCACAGCCGGCGAACACCACCACCGAGACCACCACCGAGGTGATCGTCGCCGCATGCTTGGCCAGGAAGTTGCCGGTCGCCTTGGCCGCATGTTTCACCGCCGCCGCCGCCTGCGACGCTTTGTGCTTCACCCACGACCCGGCCTTCGACACCGCGTGCCCGGCCTTGTGGATCGCGTGTTTGACCGCACCCACCGTCTTGTGCACCGCCGACGACACGTGGTGCACCGCACGCTTCACCGCGTGCTTCACCTTGTGATACACGTGACTCGCCACCTGTTTCACCCGGTGCCAGGTATGCGACGCCCAGTGTTTGACCCGGTGATACCCGTCCCTGATCTTGTGCACCACGTGATGCACCACCCGCTTCACCGAGTGGATGACGTGGTGAACCGCCTTGCGCGCCGCGTGATAGACGTGATGGGCGATCCGCTTGGCCTTGTGCACCACGTGATGCACGACATGCTTCGTCGCCGTCCACGCGTGCGAGACGAAGTTCGTCGTCGCGTGATAGGCGTTCGACACCGAGTGCGCAACGGACTTCGCCCCGCACACCACGTCCCACCACGAGCACTCACCGGTCGGATCTGTGCCCCCGAGTGGGTTGTCGTCCACATAGGCGAACTTGTTCGCCGAGATCGACGCCGGCACCGGCGAGAGGCTGACCCGGTCCCGGGACGTGAACTGCGCCTCCGACGGGTCATACCAGCGGGTCAGCATGTCCACCCGACCCGACTCCGGATCCGTCCACCCGCTCTGGAACCCGAGATTGCCGATCAGGTTCTTGCCCGTGGTCAGGTTGCCCCACGGGTCGTATGCCACGGACTTGCCGACCGTCGCACCCGATGCGGCGAACTCACCGACCACGTCGTCGTGCTGATCGGTCCAGACCAGCATCGGAGTCTGCGCGCCGGCGACCGACGACCCGACCGCCAGCAGACCGTCGCCCGGATCGCGGGTGTAGGTCGACGTACCGTCGTTCACGATGGTGTTCCCGGCGCCGCTGTAGCTCAGCGTCGTCTGCTGGGCACCGTTCTTCGCGCTGATCATCCGGCCCAGCGCGTCATAGCTGTAGCCGAGCTCGCCCTGGCTGACGGTCTGTCCGAACGCGTCGAACGCGATCGGGCTCGCCCCCGCGGTCGTCGTGACCTTCGACTGGGTGCCTCGCGGGCTGTACGCGTACGTCTTCGTTCCGTCGCTCAGCAGCTCGTTCCGGGCGTCGTAGGTGTAGGTCACCGGGCCGGCGCTGGTCCGGTTGCCGGAGGCGTCGTAGCCGTACGACGTCTTCTTCGAGCCGTCGTCCCACGACGTCAGCCGGTTGGCCAGGTCGTAGCTGTAGGTGTTGCTCGCCGCACCCGCCAGCCCAGTCGTCGTCTTGGACGTCAGGTTGTCGTTCGCGTCGTAGCCGTAGCCGATCGAGGCGACGCTCGCCCCGCCGGACGTCTTCATGGTGTCCGACGTCAACCGGTGCAGCGCGTCGTAGGAGAACGTCCGCTTGTTCGCGTTGCTGCCGTAGCTGATCGAGTCGACCAGGTTCATCGAACGGTAGGTGAGGTTGACCGTCCCGCCGGTGGCCGGATCGTCCACCGAGGACAGTCGCCCCGCACTGTCGTAGCGGTATTTCGTCAGCCCGGCCGCATCCGTCCGGGTGATCAACTGGCCGTCGTCGGCATAGTTGAAGGACGAGTCGCCGGACGCGCCCTTGGCGCTCAACAGATCGTCGCGTTCGTCGTAGCTGAACGCTTCAGTGACCGCTCCTGCCGCGGCGGACGTCATCCGGCCCGACTTGTCGTAGGCGAAGGTCCGCGCCGTGGTCGCGACCTCGGCGCCGGTGCCCGACGCCGCGGTCAGCCGACCCATCGAGTCGTAGCTGTTCGACACCACCACGTTCCCCGGTGCCCGGCTCGACACGACCTGTCCGTTGGCGTCGTAGCTGACGCTGAAGGTCCGGTCGGTCAGATTCGGATAGGCCGTCGTGGCCGGTTCGATCTGGGCGTCCGGCAGGTTCCAGGAGTTGTACGTCGTCCAGAACTCGTTGCCCCGCCCATCGGTGAACCGGGTCCGGTTCCCCGCTGCGTCGTAGCCGAGCGTCGTCTCGATCGTGCTCGCGTCGTCGATCTTCTGCGACTCACTCGTCACCAGCCCACGCGAGTCGTAGCCGAACCGCGCCACCCCGCCACGCGGATCCGTCGTCTTGGTGACCCGGCCGTTCGCGTCGTACTCCGTCGTCGAGGACCGCAGCGCGGTTCCCGAGGCGTCGTAGTCGGTGCTCTTCAGCGCGTTGCCCGCGTCGTCGTAGCTGACCACCGTCTTCGTCGAGTCCGGGTTGGTCACCGAGGTGACCTGTCCGCTGTAGTCGTAGCCGTAGCTCGTTGTGTTCCCCGCGCCGTCGGTCGCGGTGACGACCTCTCCGGCGGGGTTCATGGTCTGCGACGACACGACCCCCGAGGGACTGGTCGTCTTGCTCAGCCAACCCGCCGTCGAGTACGCCGACGTGGTGGTCAGGTTGCGCACCGACGGCGTCTTCAGCTGATCGGTCTCGGTGACCTGGCGACCCAGGAAGTCGTACGTCGCCGAGGTCACGGCCCCCATCGGGTCGGTGACCGACAGCTGATCACCGGCGGTGTCGAAGGAGTAGGTGCTCTTCCCACCGTCGGGATTCACCTGGGTCACCACGTCGCCGAGCTGGTCGTAGCCGTAGGTCGTCCGGGCGCCCGTCGCGTCGACGGTGGCCGTGACCTGGTCGAGCGCGTCGTACTCGGTGGTGGTCACCGGGCTGATCGCGGTGGACGTCCCCGGCGCGGTGTAGGCGGGTGCCGTGTCCGTCACGGGTCGCCCGTCGGCGTCGAACCCGGTGGTCTTGAGGTTGCCGTTCGCGTCCCGAACGTGGGTCTGCTCACCGAACGTGTCGTAGCCCATGGTTGCGGCCGGACGCACCAGCGCCGACGGCACGCCGTTGGTCTCCACGCTGGTCTGCGGCGAGGTGATCGAGACGACCTGCTCCGCCTCGTCGTTGACGTAGTCGGTGCTCTTGCCCATCGGGTCGGTCACCTGGGTGACCAGGCCCCGGTTGTCCCGCTTCCACAGCGTGGTCAGCGCGTCGCCCGGAGCCACCGAACCGGTGACGGTGCGCTTGGTCTCCATGCCGTTGTCGTCGAACACCGACGCGGTCGTCTGCGAACCCGCGGCGTTGCCGATCACCGTCTTGGTGATCAGGTCGTCGCCGTCGTACGAATTGCTGGTCGTCCGGTTCAGCCCGCCCGGGTCCAGCACCATGGAGGCGTCGCGCCCGGCCGCGTCGACCGTCGTGGTGGTCGTGGTTGCCCCGTTGTTGGTCACCTCCGCGATCACGTTGCCGGCACCGTCGTAGCTGTTCTTCTGCGCGACGAACGTCGAGGTCCCGTTGGACCGGGTGATGGTGGCGACCTGGCCGTCGTCGGTGTAGGCGTAGGACGTCCGGTTGTTCATCGAGTCCTGGATGTAGGCCAGCCGACCCGCCGGATCGTAGGACCGCGAGGACAGCTTGAGGTCTACCGGCGCGGTCGGGGCGTTCGGGTCACCCGTGTAGCCCTTCAACACCGTGTCGAGCAGTCGCCCCTCGGCGTCGAAGCTGAAGGCGGTGGTGACCCCGGTCGGATCGGTCTGGGCGGTCCGGTTGCCGTAGGCGTCGTAGCCGAAGATGGTCTTGTTGCCGAGCGCGTCGGTCGTGCTCGACTGCTGATCATGAGCGTCGTACGTGGACGAGACCGTCCGGGCCGGATCGTTGCCGGTTGCGTCGGAGACGGTCTGGCTGAGGATGTTGCCGCTCTCGTCGAACGTGGTCGCGGTGACCGGGGTATGGGTGACCCCGGTGATCACGTTCTTGCTCGCCGGTTCGGTCTCCTTGACCACCTGGTCGACCGCGTCGTACTCGTACTTCGTGACCAGTCCGCTGGAGAAGGTGTCGGAGATCTCCTTCGTCTCGCTCACCCGACCGAGGTCGTCGTAGCCGTAGGTGGTGATCAGCCCGGAAGGATCGGTCTGCTTGACCAGATCACCGTTGCTGGCATAGCCGAACGTCGTCACCCGACCGGCTGGCGTCGTGAGGGTCGCCACCAGCCCGGCCGGTGTGGTCCCACCGCCGACCGCCGCGGTCGCCGACGTGGTGTACGTCGTCTCCGTCGTCCGACCGCTCGGGAAACCGGGAACCGCCGGGGAGGTCTCCTCGGTCTGGTTGCCCACCGCGTCGTAGCTGTAGCTCGTCTTGAAGGTGTCGTCGGTCGCCGACGCGGACCGGCCGTCCCGGACCGCAGTGATCAGGTCGTTGCGCGGATCGGCCGGCGGGTTGGCCGTCGTGTCGTCGGGGAAGTAGCTGTAGTAGACCGTCGAGCACTTCGACGCCGAGAAGTCCTGGCACGACTTCGTGCTGACCGTGTTGCCGCGGACGTCGTGCCCGCTGGTGACCACGTTCCCGTTCGGATCGGTGACGGTGTAGAGAAAGCCGCCGGTGTCGTAGCCGTACTGGGTCTCGTTGCCCAGCGTGTCCCGCTCCAGCAGCGTCCGGCTGCCCATCATCAGGTCGTAGACGTAGGACGCGGTCTTGCCACCCGGA
Source organism: uncultured Actinomycetota bacterium (assembly GCA_963797165.1). GTDB lineage: Bacteria > Actinomycetota > Actinomycetes > Propionibacteriales > Propionibacteriaceae > Microlunatus. The sequence continues at coordinate 366,337 of CAWCOM010000001.1, read as the reverse complement.
TCGGTGACCGCCGACGTGGAGACGGCTGCCTTGCCGTCGGACTGCGCTGCAGCGGCCCACTGGGTCTGGACCTGGGCGAGGGAGAGTGCGGTGCTGTACGTCGCCACATCCCCGATGGAGCCCTTGAAGAAGGTCGCCGTGCCGCTGGTCTTGCCGGTTACGGCGGGCCAGCCGTTGCTGAGGAAGCCGCCGCCGAGCTGGAAGTGCGGCGCACCGCCCGAGGGAAGGGCAACCGTACCGTTCTTGGTCCCGACCAGGACCCCGTCCAGATACATCGACTGGTTGGTGGCGCCGGCCGAGAGCACGACGTGGTGCCAGGCGTTGTTGGTGACCGCGGCGCTGGTGGTGATGGGCGTCGTCGCCCCGTCCCAGTACTCGCCGCGCAGCTTGCCGTCCGAGCCGATGTAGAGCATCGGCACGTAGCTCGTCGCCGAGGTACCCGCGGACAGCGCCGCGGCGTTGTACGCGGCCAGCACGCCGTTGGGCGTGGCGGTCTTGAACCACAGACCGACGGACTGGTTCCCGCCGGCGCCGATGGGTGTGGCGGTCGGGTTCGCCGTGTCGGTGACGAAGTTTGAATAGCCCGTGGTTCCGTTGTAAGTCGCGACCTTGGAGTCGGCGAACCGGCCCACGGTGGCCACCGTGACGCCGCCGACATGGGTCAGCAGGTCGCCGTTCACCTCGTTGGCGACGTCCGGCCCGGCGGCATCGGACAGCCGCCAGTAGTCGTCGGGAGCAGCACCCAGCACGGAGGAGGCGAAGACCTGGCTCGAACCGGAAACGCTGCTGGGCTTGATGGTCCAGGCGCCGCCGTTGTCGTCGATCACCTTCGCCACCCGACCGGCGGCGGTGTCATAGCTGACCGTCGCGAACGTGGAACCGGTCGGCCGGCTGATCGTGGTCAGCTGCGGCACGGCGGCGACGCGCGCCTTCAGCGCAGCGATCTCGTCGGTGTTGAGCGAGCGGTCGAAGAACGCGACGTCCGAGATCGAACCCTTGAAATACAACGGCGTGGGCGCCAGCCCGTTGTTCTTGTTGTTCGGCCAGGTGCCGCCGATGAAGCCGCCGCCGACGTACACGTTGGAGAGACTGCTGCCGGAATAGAGCTTCACCTGACCGGCCAGGGTGCCGATCTTGGCGCCGTCGAGATAGAGGGCCTGGCTATCGCCCATGGCGACCATCGCCACGTCGTGCCACTTGCCGTCGACGACGCTGGCCGAGCTCTGCATCATGCCGGAGCCGCCCCAGAACTTGCCGAGGAGCTTGCCGTCGGCACCGACGTACAGCGAGGGCGTGTAGTCCGAGGTCGTCGTGCCCTTGGTGATCGGATCGCGCTGATAGCTGAACAGCACGCCGTTCGGACCGCTCGCCTTGAACCGCAGGCTCAGCGTCTGGAAGCTGGCGCCCAGCGCGAGCCGGTTGAGCAGCTTCACGTTGGAGCTGGTGCCGTTGAACGTCGCCGTGGTCGCCGTGCTGCCGTCAAGCGACGCCGCGCCACCGAGCGTCACGCCCGCGTACGTCGCATCGTCGGTGCCGGCGTTGGCCAGGATCGCGCTCTTGGCGCGGGTCGCACCGGTCGCCTCGCCGAATCGCCAGTAGCTGCTGGGTTCCTGGTCCAGGACCGTCTGCGGATAGAGGTTCGAAGTGCCGTAGCTGTAGGTCGTGCACTTCGTGGCCGAGGTGGGTGCGCAGACGGTGCCGAGCTTGTCGCCGCTGTAGCCGTAGGTCCATACCACCGGGCCCGACGAGCCGAGCGGGTCGCTGCTGACCGTCGTCACGTGCGCGTTCGCCGCGCCGGGCGGCGTCGACCAGCCGAACGTGAGTGAACGACCCGAGGCGGAGGTCGCCTTCTGCAGCCGGTTGCTCGCATCGTAACCGAACGTCTCGGTGCGGCCCGACGCGTCGGAGATCTTGTCCAGGGCGTAGCTGCCGTTGCCCAGCGCCTTCCCGAAGGAGTACGTCGTCGCGCTCTTGTCCACCAGCTTGAAGCCGGCACCTGCGCCGAGGGAGGAGAACTGCGAGTAGCGCCCCGGAGCCGGAGAGTAGGACCCGTCGGCGTTGCGGCCGAAGCCGACCTCGCTGCCGTCCGGATAGGTGACCAGGACGCCGACCTCGGCGCCGGCGCCGTCCTTCGTCACCACAGCTTTGGCGTCGTACAGGGACGACCAGCCCGCTCCGAAGGCTCCGGCGGATCGCGGGTCGTTGCTGTTGTAGCTGCGGTCCACGCTCAGCGACGGGCCGACGGTGGAGATGTCGATATCGCTGTCGTCGTTGGTGTAGTTGCCCGCGTTCGGCTCGAAGCCGTGCTCGTCGGTGTTGGACGACAGCTCGCTGGTCAGCGCCGGCTGCGGAACCGAGACGTTCAGCACGAACTTCTGCGGATTGGCCGAGGTGGCCTTGCCGTCCTTGGTGGTCGCCGCCCACCGATAGTGCTTGCCCCAGGCCAGCTTGCCGGCCGGAACCGTCCAGTGCGGGGTCGCGATGTCGCCGGAGGAGACGATGGCGGTGGTGCCCGCCTCGTCGTACACCGTGAAGTTGTAGGTCACCGCGGCGTTGGGGAACGCGTCCGCGTCGTGGCCGTAGGCGAGCAGCTCCGGTGTGAGGGTCTGGACGGAGTAGTTGCTGTAGGGATACTGCGAGTCGACCTGCGGCGCGACGTTCGGTGTATAGGTGACCGACAACGTCGGCTGATGCCCGGCAACCGAGCCGTTGGCGAAGATCTTCCAGTAGTTGCTGTTGGTCTCGCTGGTGGTCATCGCGAGACCGAAGTTGGTCGTCGGTGCGTAGATCCAGTTGTTCAGCATCGCCACGCCGTCGGCGTTGAACGCTGTGGTGACATTGCCGCCGACCGTGTTCGACAGCGTGTGATTGGTGCAGGAGGCGGCCGGTGACTTGCCGGACCAGGTGCCGACCTTGGTCGACAGCGTCGGACCGGGAGAAGCGAGTGTGCTGGCGGACCAGGATGACGTGACCTTCTTGACATCGAAGGTGGTGGTCGAGGCACACCCGTCGGGAGCAGACCAGATGGCGAACGTCGTCAGCGATGCCGCCGTCACCCGCTGGTTGGCGAAGGTGGTCGCGAAGTCCTTGAAGGCCAGGTAGCTCCGGGCCACGTGGTTCTTGCCGTCGTCGTCCCAGAAGCCCATCCGCAGCTCGTCGGTGTGCGACTTGACCGGATTGGTCTCGTAGTAGCCCCACGACGACAGCGTGGCCACGGTGGGATCGACGTAGACCGGGAAGACCCGCGCCGGATCGGTCAGCCAGTCGTTGTCGAGACTGATCTTCAGCACCGGCCGCTTGCCGGAGGTGTCGAGGTCATAGCGGACTCCGGTCTCGGCCGGTCCGGCCGCACCGTCGGTCGCCGAGTCCCGCGCATAACCGGCTGGGATCTCGGCGGTGAGCTTGCCCGCCTTGTTGCGCAGCTCGACCGAGCCGTCGTCGGACTGCTTCGCGGTCAGGCCCTTCAGCTTCAGCGGGAACGCCCACGACGTACCGGCATCGGCGGACCGCAGGACAATAGTTTCCTTGACGCCGTTCGTGAGCGGTTGCTCGACCAGGTCAACCCGGTTGCGGACGCCGGAGAAGACCGCCCGGTCCTTCTCCACCTTCGCGGGTACGTCGGCGGCGCCGTCCATCCCGAACGACACGCTGTGCTCGTCGTCGACTGCAACGCTGACCAGCGACGCGTCGTCGGCGGAGCGGCCGATCTCGATGTCGAGGCCGTGCGCCTTCGGAGTCAGCGGTTCGCCGGCGTCACCGACGAGCGTGGTCTGGATCGGCTGCCACACGCCGTTCGCGTCGCGGTAGTTCGCGGGGCCCTGATGGAGCATCGCGGTCCGGGACCCGTCGGCGTTGGCATAGACGTCGGTCGTCTCGGTAGACTCCGCCGCCACCCGGGTGCTGGTGGCAGCGTCGAAGGCGCCCGACTCCGACGACGGTGTCGCGCGGCCCGCCTGGGTCGCGTCGGTCCTGACCGCCGGAGCCTCGTACGCGCCGAGCTCACCCTTGCCCTTGCCCAGGGCACGACCCTTGCCGCCGGACGCGTCGGTCGCGTCGGCGGGCACCTGACCCTGCGGCGTCCCGGCGTTGCCGGACTGCTGCTTGGGTACGTCCTTGCCGTCGGCCAGCGCCTGCCCGATGAACCAGTTCCGAACCCAGTCCCAGGCCGAGTGCCGGCTGCTCGGCGGGGCGACCGCGACGGGCAGGAACAGGGACCCGAACAGCGCGAGAGACAACGACCAGATCAGGACGCGACGGAATCGCGCGGGGTGCGACGGCACAGCAGGACCTCCGAGTGCACAAGGGACATTCGACCGCTGATGACGCGCGTCGAGCGTTGCCCCGGACGTGCTCGTGGATGCTGTGTCAGCTGCTGGTGGCGGACACAGTAACCGATAGCTGTGGATCTCGTAAAGAATGGCTAACTATCGATGTGTTTACAGCGTTGCGACGTGACGAACGCTTCGCGCCAGCTCTCGCCGATCACTATCCGCGCCCGGTTGTCCACAACCACCTTCCCCGACCACGGTGGGCTAGTTGAGATCGGGGTCCTCCACCCAGGTGGAGAAGATGGCGAGCTCGGCGGCCTGCCGCCGCAGCACGGCCCGCCACAGCTCGGTCGGCCGCTCGCCGAACACGTCCTCATACGTCGCACTCACCACGTGCCACATGCCCTCGTCCAGCTCTGACTGGAGCTGGCCCGGCGCCCAGCCCGCATAGCCGGCGAAGATCCGCAGGTCGGCGTACGCACCCGTGACGATCTCGATCGGAGTGTCCAGATGCAGCAGGCCGACGTTGTCGAACAGCGGACGCCAGCCGGGCGGCTCCTCACCGCGCTCGGCGACGCTCGCCAGGCAGATGGCACCGTTCGGTGACACCGGCCCCCCGTGGAACAGCAGCTGCGGCTCCGAGACAGCTCGCACCCAGTCCGGCAGCACCGACTCCAGCGGCGTCTGGGAGATCTCGTTGAGGATGACGCCGAGCGCCCCGTCCTCATCGAAGTCGAGGACCAGCACGACGGTCTGGTTGAACACACCGTCGGCGAGCAGGATGCTCGCCACCAGCAGATCGCCGGCGGCCGGCTGCCGATCGGTCACTCATGGGACCTTACCGTCGCCGAGACGCCATCCGCCTCGCGACCAGCCGATGGCCGATCCAGCCGAGCGCGATGCCGATCCAGTCGGCGAGCACATCGCGCGGATCGCCGCTGCGCGAGGTGTAGAACCAGTGCTGGATCAGCTCTGAGACCACGGCGTGGGCGGCGAAGATCCCGACGACGAGCCACTGCCGCACAGGCGTGCAGCGGCCGTACCAACGTAGGGCGAGCAAGATCAAGAACACCGGCAGCCCGAACCCGACCGCGTGCTCGATCTTGTCGCTGTCGGGGAACCAGGACACGGATGGCGGACCGGTGACCCGATACAGACCGAACAGGTGCACCGCCACCGTCACAATGCTGGCCGCGACGAGCAGCCGCCCGGTCCAGTGCGGCGTGCCGACGGACTCGCGTACCGAGGTCGGGCCGGACGTCACGTTCAGAGTGCGACTTCGGTGTCGGTAGGCAGGGTCTCCGGGCCACCGGCCGCGCGGCGGACGGCATCGGCGACGGTGTCATGCACGTCGGCATGGAACACACTCGGGGTGATGTAGGACGCATTCAGCTCCTCGTCGGTGACGACCGACGCCAGCGCACGGGCGGCCGCCAGCAGCATCGCGGGCGTGATCTCGGCCGAGCGTGCGTCCAACAGGCCACGGAACACTCCGGGGAACGCCAGCACGTTGTTGATCTGATTCGGGAAGTCCGATCGACCGGTCGCGACGACCTCAGCGTGCTTCAGCGCCTCCGCCGGATCGATCTCCGGCTCTGGATTGGCGAGCGCGAAGACGATGGAGCGATCGGCCATCTTGGCCACGTCGTTGCCGTCGATGACCCGCGGGGCGGACACGCCGATGAAGACGTCGGCGCCGACGATCGCGTCCTTCAGCGAGCCGGTCACGTCGAGTGCGTTGGTGTTCGCCGCCAGCCACGCGAGCTCGCCGGTCAACCCCTCCCGGCCCTTGTGCACGACTCCGGCAATGTCGGCCGCCACGACGTCTCGGACGCCGGCTGCGATGAGCAGCTTGATGATCGCGGTGCCGGCCGCACCGGCGCCGGACATGACGACCTTGACGTCGGCGATGTCCTTCTCGACCACCCGGAGCGCATTGAACAGGGCGGCCAGCACCACGATCGCCGTGCCGTGCTGATCATCGTGGAAGACCGGAATGTCCAACAGCTCGCGCAGCCGAGCCTCGATCTCGAAGCAGCGCGGTGCCGAGATGTCCTCGAGATTGATCCCGGCGAAGCCCGGCGCGACCGCCTTGACGACGGCGATGATCTCCTCGGTGTCCTGGGTGTCCAGGCACAACGGCCAGGCGTCGATCCCGCCGAACCGCTTGAACAGGGCCGCCTTGCCCTCCATCACCGGCATCGCGGCCTCCGGACCGATGTTGCCGAGACCGAGCACGGCCGAACCATCGGTGATCACGGCGATCGAGTTGCGCTTGATCGTCAGCCGGCGAGCGTCCTCCTTGTTCTTGGCGATCGCCAGGCAGACCCGGGCGACGCCCGGGGTGTAGATCATCGACAGGTCGTCGCGGTTGCGGATCGGATGCTTGGAGCCCATCTCGATCTTGCCGCCGAGGTGCATCAGGAACGTCCGGTCGCTGACCTTGCCGATCACCACACCAGGCACCAGCCGCATCGCCTCGACCAGCAGATCGGCGTGATCGGTGTCCCGGGCGGCGCAGGTGACGTCGATCCGCAGCCGCTCGTGACCCGAGGCGGTGACGTCGAGGGCGGTCACCGCACCGCCGGCGCCCTCGACGGCACTGGTCAGCTGGCTGACCGCGGCACCACCGGTCGGGACCTCGAGGCGGACGGTGATGGAGTACGAAACCGACGGAAGCGCTGTCACGGGACCGATGGTCTCACGTCGCTCGTGAGCCAACACCAGTGTGTCGAGTGGTCTTCGTCTCGTTCAGCGCTCGGGCGAGACGAGACTCACATCCCGTCGCGCTCCAGAGGCCCGCCGACCGTGCTTCTCAGCCGACGTTCGGCTGGCTCTCGACAGCTCGTCCATTGCCGGAGTAGCGCTGGATCAGTCCATCCAGGTCGACGCCCGTGGTGTTCTTCAGCAGCTCGAGCGTCTGCACGACGTTGTTGGTCACCTGCTTCGGCAGCTCGCCCGCCCCGTCGGTGGACACCACGGTGAGCTTGTCGATCGCCGCCATCGGCGCGGCCACCTCGCGGGCCACCTTGGGCAGCACCTCGATCAGCATCTGCAGCACCGCCGCGTCGTTGTAGCGCGAGAACGCGTCGGCGCGCTTGTCCATCGCCTCCGCCTCGGCCTGACCACGGGCCAGGATGGCAGAGGCCTCGGCGTCGCCCTCGGCCTGGGTGGCCTCGGCGTTCGCCAGCCGACGAGCCTTCTCGGCCTCACCACGACGAGCACCCTCGATCGCCTCGGCCTCGGCGAGCGCCGATCGCCGGGACTTGTCTCCCTCACCGGTGAGCCGGGCCGTCTCGGCCTCGGCCTCTGCATTCCGGATCGACGCGGCCTTGCGAGCCTCCGCCTCCAGGATCGCGGAGTTGCGGCGCGCCTCGGCCTCGGTCTCGACCTTGTACCGCTGGGCGTCGGCTGGCTTGCGGACCTCGGTGTCGAGCTGGCGCTCCTTCAGCGCGGCCTGGCGGACCGCGACCTTCTCCTTCTCCAGCAGGATCGCCTGGTCGCGTTCGGCCTGCGCGAGCGGCCCGGCCGAGGCCGCCCTGGCCTGCGCGGCATCGGTCTCGCTGAGGATCTCGGCCTGCTTGAGGGCGAGCTCGCGCTGACGTACGGCGATGTTCTGCTCCGCCTCGATCTTCGCCTGCTGCGCGGTCTGCAGGGCGTTCGCCTCGGCCACCGCAGCAAGCTGTTGCACCCGGGCACGCTCGGGCCGACCGAGATCGGTCAGGTAGCTGCCGTCGTCGGTGATGTCCTGGATCTGGAACGTGTCCAGCACCAGCCCCTGACCGGTCAGCGACGACTCCGACTCATCGGCCACCCGCTGCGCGAAGGCGGCCCGGTCCCGGATGATCTGCTCCACCGACAACGAGCCGACGATGGAGCGCAGCGAACCCGCCAAGGTCTCCTGGGTGAACGTCTCGATCTCGTCCTGCTGGGACAAGAATCGCTGGGCCGCGGCTCGGATCGAGTCCTCGTTGCCGCCGACCTTGACGATCGCGACACCGTCGACGTTCAGCTTGACGCCGTGTCCGGAGACCGCGCCCTTGATCTGCACCATGATCCGGCGACTGGACAGGTCGAGCACGTGCAGCTTCTGGACCAGCGGCACGACGAACATGCCGCCACCCATCACGACCTTCTGCCCGGACAGATCGGTCGACATCAGGCCGGTCTCGGGGTTCTTCACTTCACGGCTGCGCTTGCGGCCCGTGACGATGAACGCCTCGTTGGGGCCGGCGACCTTGTAGCGAGAGGTGATCAGCAGGACCAGCAAGATCACCAGCACGACCAGGCCGACGATGGCGATCAGAGTGGGGCTGAAGATGTTCATCAGGTACGTCCTCGAGTGGGTTTTCCGGTTCTACGGCCGACTTGTCAGAGGCCGTGCACCAGATGTGGTGCAGAGATTCTGACAACTCGGGGGTTCAGCGGGTGGCATCACAGCATTCGGGTCATCACAGCATTCGGGTCATCACAGCATTCGGGGCACGACGCTGACCGCGGTCGGCGACAGCACGGCGTCGACGATCACCGCGTGACCCGACGGCAACGGCTCCGGGCAACGCGCATTCAGCTTGGTCAGGTGGCCGGCGACCACAACGCTGATCTCGCCGTACCCCTGTACGGGGATGTCGCTGATCACCGTGCCGGTGAGCCCGACGAGGGCGGCGCTGCGGACCGTCGTCTCGTCCCCGCCGCGTTGGAGCTGGCGGGTGCCCCAGGCGGCCAAGGCGCCGAAGGCCGCGCCGGCGATCACGCCGACCACGACCGCGACCAGCATGCTGTCGGTGGCGCCGAGCGCGAGGGCCGCCCCGAACCCGAACGCACCGAGGAAGCCGGCGACCGCGCCGGTCACCCAGTCCGTTCCGGCGCCGAGGCTGTCCAGCGCACCGCCGAGCACGTCACCGACGATCACGGCGATCAGAAGCAACACGATGCCGATCCCGCCGATGATGAGGAACGCCAGCATCGCGGCCGTCATTTCTACCCGTGAGAGGGAGGTGGGGAGCGAGAGAAACGGCAAGTGTACGGGTCGACGGGGCCAGCCGATCAGGGTGCGGCCTGGGCGGCGATCTGCTGGGCCGCGACCCACTGCGCCACGTCGCCCCGGCCGATCGCCACCGCCAGCAGGTCCGGGAACGCGTCCGGCGTGCAGGCGAACGCAGGTACGCCCAGCGCGGTCAGTGCGGCAGCCAGCTCGTGGTCGTACGCCGGCGCTCCTGAGTCGGACAAGGCGAGCAGTGAGATCACCCGCACCCCGGACCCGACCAGCTCGTTGACGCGGCGCAGCAGCTCGTCGGCAACGCCACCCTCGTACAAGTCGGAGATCAGCACGAAGATCGTCTCCGTCGGCCGGGTGACCAGGCTCGCGCAGTAGCCGACCGCACGATTGATGTCGGTGCCACCGCCGAGCTGGCAGCCGAACAGCAACTCAACCGGATCCGCGAGCTTGTCGGACAGGTCGACCACGGACGTGTCGAAGGCGACCAGGGACGTCTTCACACTGCGCATCGAGGCCAGCACGGCACCGAAGACGGAGGCGTAGACCAGCGACTCGGCCATCGACCCGGACTGGTCGATGGCCACGATCACCTCCGCGGCGAGACCGCGCGAGCTGCGTGCGTGTCCGACGAGGCGCTCCGGAACGACCGTCTTGTACGCCGGCAGGTAGTGATCCAGGTTCCGGCCGATCGTCGCGCCGAGGTCCACGTCCGACCAGCGCGGGCGGCGCGTCCGGCTCGCTCGGTTGAGCGCACCGGAAACCGCTGACCGGGTCCGTTCCGCAACCCTGCGCTCGATCTCCTCCACGACGCGGTGCACCACGGCCCGGGCGGTCGAACGGGTCGTCTCCGGCATCACCTGGTTCAGCCCGACGAGGGTCCCGACGAGGTGCACGTCGGGCTGGATCGAGCTCAGCAGCTCCGGCTCCAGCAGCATCGAGGTCAGATCCAGCCGCTCCACGGCGTCGCGCTGCATCACCTGGACCACGCTGGTCGGGAAGTACGTCCGGATGTCGCCCAGCCAGCGGGTGACCCGCGGTGCCGAGGCGCCGAGACTGCCCGCTCGCTTCTGCGGTCGCCCGTCTCGACCGTCGCCCGCAGGCTCCTCCTCGTACAGTGCAGCCAGCGCGCGGTCCATGCCCTCCTGCTCCGCTGTCAGGCCCGCCGCCAGGCTCTCCTCGGCCGGCTCGCCGAGCAGCAGCCGCCACCGCTGATTGCGGTCGCTGGACATGTCCCCTGAGCCAGTCGAAGGTCCGGCCCCGTGCCCTGACTCAGTCGAAGGGCTCATGTCAGTCCTCTGAGGATCGTGCGTACGGTGGCCAGCGCCGGGCCCGCCAGGACGAGGTCGAGATCGTCGTCCACCTGTTGCCGCCGCGCCGTGCGCCGCAGCCCGTCCACCCGATCGCCGATGGTCCGCCGCTCGGGCGCACTGAACGCCGCGAACGTTCGTCTGACCAGGGGCAGCACGTCGACGAACTCCTGCTCCCCCAGCTCCTCCACCCATCTGTCGAGCAGGACCAGTAGCTCGGTGTCGTGAATCAGCAGCAGCGCGCCGTCGGAGAAGAAGCCGTCGACCCACGCCGCCTTGTCGGACGCCGGCGCACCGTATGACAGCGCCCGGTGCACCCGGGCCGGCGCGTCGTCCAGCACCTCCGCGTCGGTCAGCACCCGCACGATCCGGCCGAGCAGCAGGCCGTGCACGTCACGGCGGTCGACGAGACCGCCCAGGGTCGCCAGCCACTCCCCCCGCAGCGACGGTCCGTCCGATCGGCGGCCCGATTCGCGATCTGGTGTTTCGGCTTCGATCAGTCCGACCGCACCCTGCACGGCGTCCACCCGGCGGCGCATCAGGCGGGCGTTGTCGTCGTCGAGGCCCGACACCGCCGCAGGCAGTGCGGCGCAGATCCGCACCACGATCGTCCGGCTCACCGCCGCCAGTGCCGAGGTGTCGGTGCCGCGGACGTCGCCGTAGCGCTGCGCGCGGGCCAGCGGCGGCAGCGCATCCATCAGGTGCACGACATCCACATCCAGGGCAGCCTTGGAGGTCAGCGCGGCCAGCAACCGAGCCAAGGCGTCGGGTAGGTCGGCGCGCAGACAACGCTCGATCGCCTCCGTCAGCTCGACCAGGCTGCCTCCGCCGACCGTCTCAGTGAGCTTGGCCGTGGCCGCCGACTCGACAGTCGTCCCGTACGCGGCCGCTTCCACCAGCGCCAGCGAGAGCTCCGGCCGCCAGGCCGACTGCCACGTCTCCCGGAACGTTCCCCGGTTGGCGACCTCGCTCTCCGCGGGCCGGATCCAGTCGATCCCCAGCACCCGCAGCCGGTGGAAGAGCACCGACCTGTCCTGGTCGTACGGCTTGCGCAGGTCCAGGTCGTGCACGGTCGGCGCAGCGTCTCGGCGGATCCGCAAGGTGCGGCAGCGGGCCAGCAGGTCGGCCTCGAGCGGAACCGTCGGCACCCCGGGATCGACACCGCCGAGCAGCTGGCCGACGACCAGCTCGTCGGTGATCAGCCGGACGGACAGCTCGTCGCCGTCGCAGAGCACCGCGCGGGTCGCGTCGGTCACCTCGGCCAGGCCCGCCAGCGGCCGACCACGGAGCACGGCAAGGGTCTCGGCCAGCCGGACCGCTTCGATCACGTGGGCGCTGGACACCACGAGATCGCGGTTCCGCAGCGTCTGGGCGACCCGGGCAAGCCAGCGGGTGATCGGCCGGTCCGGCGCGGTCCAGAGATGGTGGTACCACCCCGGTGAGGTGATCCCGGCGCCGTAACCGCTGCTGTAGGCGAGCCGGGCGTGCGTCCATGGGATCCAGGTCGTGTTGATCTTGCGCTTGGCCATGCCGCGCAACAGCTTCGCGTCGGCGGTTGCCGGCGGCAGCGGCCCGGTCAGCACGGGCGCATGCCAGGCGCCGCACACCACGGCGATCCGTTCCCGCCCGGCCTTCATCGCGGCGCGGATCCGTTGTCGCATGTACGCCTCCCGCCGGGCCTCCAGCCCAGCCTGCGCCGGGTCCGTCTCCGGCAGCTGGGCGCGAAGCTCAGCCATCGCCTCGGTCAGCACGGGAAAGGGCGACGAGCCGTCTCGGCGCGACTCGATCACGTCGTCCCACCAGCGCTCCGGGTCGTCGTAGCCCGCGGCCTGGGCCAGCGCGGCGAGCGGGTCGTGCCGGGCCAGCGCCCGCTGGGGATCGGACTGGTCGGGTTCGTCGGTCAGCAGGTCGTCCGGCATCGTGTCGGGCGGCCCGTCGCGGGCAAACCGGGCCACGAGCGCGTTGGCGGCCGGCAGGTCGCAGAACCCGACCGCGACGTGCCGGCGCAGGGCCCAGGTCAACGCCTGCCACTCCGGGGAGAAGACCGCGAACGGCCAGAACGCGGCGAGTCCCGGCTTGTCCGGCGCGTACGCCAGCAGCGCGACCGGCGGGACGGTGTGCTCCGACGCCGCCCAGCCGATCACCGGGTCAGCGTCGGCCGGACCCTCGATCAGCACCTGGTCCGGGCCGTACGCGTCGAGGGCCGCAACCAGCGATCGGGCCGAGCCAGGCCCGTGGTGCCGGATCCCGTAGACCTCGACCGTGCTGACCGGAACGGCACTCAAGAGATCTCCCGGCAGGCGGTATAGAAGTCGCCCCAGCCGGACCGGTTGCGCACCACGAGCTCCAGGTACTCCGTCCAGGCCACCGCGTCGGCAACCGGATCCTTCACGATCGCGCCCACCATGCCGGACGCGACGTCGGACGGCTGGAGTCGACCGTCGCCGAAGTGCCCCGACAGCGCCAGGCCGCTGGTGATCACCGAGATCGCCTCAGCCGCCGACAGCGTGCCCGATGGGCTCTTCACCGTCGTCCGGCCGTCCGCGGTGACACCCGACCGCAGCTCGCGGAAGACCGTGACCACCCGGCGGATCTCGTCCTCGGCCGCCGGCACCTCGGGCAGCTCGAGGCTGGCCGACAGCTCCGCAACCCGGGTGCTGACGATCCGTACCTCGTCCTCGGGGTCGGCCGGCAACGGCAGTACGACGGTGTTGAACCGGCGCCGCAGCGCCGACGACAGCTCGTTGACGCCCTTGTCCCGGTCATTGGCCGTCGCGATCACGTTGAAGCCCTTGAGCGCCTGCACCTCGAGCCCCAGCTCCGGCACCGGCAGCACCTTCTCCGACAGCACCGTGATCAACGCATCCTGGACGTCGCTGACGATCCGAGTCAGTTCCTCGATCCTGGCGATCCGTCCCTCCCGCATCGCCGTCATCACCGGCGACGGGACGAGCGCAGCCTCGCTCGGTCCCTCCGCGAGCAGCCGGGCGTAGTTCCAGCCGTAGCGGATTGCCTCTTCCTGGGTGCCTGAGGTGCCCTGGATCAGCAGCGTCGAACGTCCCGAGATCGCGGCGGCCAGGTGCTCCGAAACCCACGACTTCGCCGTCCCGGGGACACCGAGCAGCAGCAGCCCGCGGTCGGTGGCGAGCGTTGCGACAGCGACCTCGATCAGCCGCCGCGACCCGATGTACTTCGCGGTGATCTCCGTCCCGTCCGCCAGCTGCCCGCCCATCAGATAAGTGACCACCGCCCAGGGCGAAAGGAGCCACTGCGGCGGCCGCGGCCGGATGTCGTGCCGGGCCAGCGCTGCCAGCTCTTCGGCGTAGAGCTGCTCGGCGTGCGGCCGCAGCCGATCATCCACGGGGCTTGCCTGGACGTCGGGGTCTGCCTGGTCGTTGGTTCTGACCTGGGCGTCGGTTCTGGCCGAGACGTCGGGGCCGGCCTGGGTCATGGGATGCGCTCCTGTGCTCGAGTTCGATGCTCAGACGGACGGGATGGTGATCTTGAAGATGCGTTGCAGCGACGGATCGAAGCTGCGCTCGATCTCGATCCGGTCGTACGCGGCCCGCTCGATCTCGACGAACAGGTTCCGCACGCCGCGGCGCGCCGCCGGACCGAGCTGGGGCAGTTCGAGGAAGCGCTGGGCGAGCAGGCCGAGCCCTGCGTACTGCGGATGGCTCAGTCGAGCGCCCAGGGTGCGAGCGTACGTCCGGAGCGATGGCGCACGCCCTGAGCCCGTCGAAGGAGCTGTCTGTCCCGAGCTCGTGCCCATCCGACCGCTGACGAGGCCGACGATGGCCGCTGTCACCAGCGGGTCGGGCCACGGGTCCGGCACGGCCAGTAGCAGCTCAGGATCGCGCTCGACCTGCTCGGTCGTGGGCCCTGCCGGTGCCGCCGGGTCCTCGATCGGCTTCGGTTCGACGGCCATCGCGTCGAGTGCCGTTGCCAGCTTGCGCCAGTCGGAATTCTGGTGCACGAACCAGCGGCCGCGTTCACCGAGCGTGGCGGAGAGCGCCGCGCGATCGTACGCCGTCGAGCGGGCGGCGAGCCCGGCCAGCGGTGCCCAGTGCCGGGGATCCAGTCCGCAGCCTTGTCGCGCGCAGGCGGCGAGCCAGTGGCTGACCGTCGTGCCGTCCGGGCGGACGAGAAACTCGTCCAGCATCCGTCGGGCGGCCGGTGGTGCCAGCGGAAGCCGCTGCTTCGGCACCGCGGTGGGACCGGCCGACCGCGTCCCCGCGGCGTCCGCGCTGCGACCGGCCTGGGCCGCAACGCGGTGAGCGGCAGCCAGATCGAGCACTCGACGCTCGGCGTCGCCGGCTTGGTCGAGACCAGCTGCCGTCGCCCACGGCGGCAGCTCGGCCGGCACGGGCCGGCGGCCGGTGCCGAGCAGTGCCGTGGTGACGATGTCGGACCAGCTCGTCATGCTGGGATCGCTACCAGCGTGTCCAACACGGCCAGCGGCAGCAGAGCACTGCCGTGCCACTCGCCGAAGATCCTGATCGGGTCGCCGCAGGAGTGCGCCAGCAGGCTCCACGGATCGTACGTCGCCTGCTCCAGCGGACAGCTCTCGCCCGCCTCGTCCAACAGCCGCCAGGACTCCCCCGAATCGTCCGGAGGCACCGGCACAGCACGGACCAGCGCCGGGATCCGACTCGCCCACGGGTCCGCGACGAGCTGTGCCGCGAACTGCGCCCTGATCCCGGCCAGGCTGGCGCCCGGCGGCGGGAATGCCCCGTTGGACTGGAGCACCGCGTTGGACTCGAGCACGCCGGCGGGCTCGAGCGACGAGACGGGGCGAGCGACTCCGACCAGCGCCCGATGCTCACCGCCGCCGGGATAGAAGTGCAGGTCGGCGTCGATCACCTGCCCGGGCTGGACGGACGTGTCGAACGACTGGCCCGGAACCGCGAACGTCAGCCACATCGCCCACCGGCCGGTGTGCTCGCCCAGCAGCCAGACCCGCCTGCTCTCCAGCTGATAGTCGATCGTGTCCACCGCGGCCAGGGCGTGCCAACGGTCCGCGACCCCGGGACGGCCCAGCACGTCGTCCTTCGCGATGGGATAGCCGACCCGGCTGCGCACGGTCGCAGCGAGCTCGGCCGGTAGTTGATCCAGCTGCTGGTGTGCCCTGATCAACAGCCTGAGACCACCGAGAGCGTGCAGGGTCCGATCCGGCCAGTCGGCACCGACGAGCTCAGTCGGGATGCCGCGGAGAGTGCTGGCGACGCCCGGGGCCTGGGCATCGACCATCCGGGCTGCAACCGTGTCGAAGTGCGCGTAGCCCACCCGCGGCAGGTTCGCCAGCCCCGCCCGGACCTGGTCGCCCAGCCAGCGGTCCAGCTCGGCCAGCCCGAGGCTGACCCGCTCCCGGCGGAGTGCCGCCCGCTTTGCCGCGGCGTCCGGATCGGCCAGCTTCCCGGCGTGCTCACGCTGTCCGTTCGCGCGAGCGGCCGCACGCTCGTCGGCCGCCGCCCGCTGGTCGAGCCAACGGCTGACGAACTCAGGCTCGGCTCGTACGCCGATGCCGTCGTCGGTCCACATCAGGAGCAGCGCGAGCACGTGCTTGCAGGGGCGCTTGCGGCTGGGGCACGTGCAGGCGCCGTCCATCCCCTCCAGCGCCACCACCGACTCATACGGCGCGGTGCCGCTGCCATGGCACAAGCCCCACACGCCGCGGCCCGATCCGCCCAGTTCCTGCCACGACCCCGATCGGGCCAGCCGCTCGGCGGCCGCCATCGACGCCGCGTCAGGCGCCAACCGCTGCACCTGGGCGCGGGCGGGGTCGGACATGCCCGCCAGCGTAATCAGACCTACCGACAGCGCTGCCCCGGCCAGCGCCTGCTCGGCGCATGTGAGACTCTGCCTCGCTCTCTCCACCCGAACCGTCCAGCCACGTTTGCTCCCATTGCGCGTCCTTGCTCCCGTTGCACAGGGCGCAAGGATGCCTAGCGGGAACAAGGATCCGGCTGAGCCTGGTCTGGGCGGTGGTCAGTCCAGGAACGAAGGCACCGGGCGGCGGGGCGAACGGCGCCCGGGCCGTGCGGGGTAGCCGACGCGGAAGGAGATCAACAGCTCGCGGTCAGTCGTGCCAACGAGGTCGGCGACTCGACGGCCGAAGACCGGACCGCGGCCCAGGGTCCGATCACGGTCGATCCGCTGGGTGATCTGCGTCATCGGCTGGATGGCGAGTCCGCGCAGCGTCGCGCCCAGCTCCAACCGCTGGAGCAGCCGCCCGCCCGCCACGCGCTGGAGCACCGAGTCAGGATCGGACGTCAGCAGGAGGCCATACGCGGCGGCGGTCGCCGTGTGCACCGTCCGGGTCTGCTTGATCCAGAACTGGTCCGCCTGACTGCGCGAGATCGGCGGCAGCGCGTTGGCCAGAGCCCGCCGCACGGTACCGAGACCCTGTGCGTCCTGAGTCAGGCCCTCGGGATGCCGGACGATGTCGTCGGCGCTGCGCCGGTACCAGCGGAAGTTGTCCTCGGACTGCTGGACGTCGGCCGCCACTGCCTCCGCCGCGTCGACGAGCAACGCGCCGAACGCCTCTCGATCCGACCACTCCGTCAGCCACCGCACCTCCAGACCGTCCGTGGGCACTGCCCGTCGACCGAGTTCGGCGAGCAGTCCGGCCGAGGTCGCGACCGACGTGTACGGCCCACGATTGGTGTGCCGTTCGCCGATTGCTCCGAACAAGGCGTGCGACTCGGCACTCGCCTGTGCGCCATCGCCACGAGAAGCGAGGTCGACGCGCACTCGGGCCGGCTCCTCGAAGACCGTGACATCGGTCTGCAGGTCCTGCGCGGCCGCGGCCAGCACGAGGTTCTCCGTCGCGCAGCCAAGCGAGATGTGCAGCTCGCGATCAGTCGGATCCAGGGTTCCGAGGCGCTGTCGTTTGTCCGGCAGGATGTCGATCCCATTCGCATCCAGCCGAAATCGCCACGGCTGGTTGTTGTGCGGACTGGGTGCCAGCACAGCGGCGGCGATCAGGGCCTGCGGTCCGGCCGCATCTTGCCAGTCGTACCACGCGCCGTACGCCGCACGATCGGCATCGGTCAGCTGATTCATGGCCACACTCCTCGGTTCGAGGCGACGCCGACACGGACACGTCGCCAATAGTCCAGGAGTCCAGCCTCGAACGATCCGGCCCCCAGGCGAAGGGTCGAACGTCCCGACAGCGGTATGACCTACAGACCGAAACATGGAAGGACTGGAAGGACTGGAAGGACAGAAGGACTGGAACGACAGAAAGGACTGGAAGGACTGGGCGCGGAAGCGCTCGTTACACCGCGCTGAGCGCGCGGCTGGGGACCATCTCCGGATCCTCCTGGACGAACTGCTCGGCCATCCCCTGCAGGGCCTGGGTCATCACCGCGTCGTTGTCCGCGCCCCAGTCGGCGAGCTCTTCGGCCAGCCACGCCCGGGCGGTCGCGACCAGGTTCTCGATCTCATCCCGACCGGCCTCGGTGAGCTCGATCAGGTCGCCCTCGTTGACCAGGTAGCCGTGCGCGCGGGCGTTGGCGAAGGCCGGTTCGAGGACCGCGGTCGGCACGCCGACCCGCTTGCTGATCAGCGCCAGGCTGGTCGCCTCGCCGCTCACCCTGGTTCGGACATGCACCTGACCGACGCACCAGGCGTCCGCAACGTCGAGACTGGTGCCGGACTCGACCATGATCGCCCGCGCGGCGATCCGCCCCTTGCGCTGGAACAACCTGGCGATGGCGGCCTGCAGCAGTTGGGCGCTGTCGCCGTTCTCCGGCATCCCGAAGCCTTCCCCGACGTTCGACACGGCCGCCCGCGACGTACCGCGCAGCGGCACCTCCTTCAGGAACAGCGCCAGGACGAAGGCGACGACGGCGACCGGCACGGCGGCCAGGAACACGATGTGGATGGCGTGGGCGTACGCCTCGATGATCGGTGCTATCTGCGCAGCCGGGTAAGCATGCAGGGACGAGGGTGTTCCGACCGCACTCGGATCGACGCCCGGCGATGCTGCGACGGCTGCGGGCAGCCGGTCGCTCAGCACGTTGGTGTACACGGTGCCGAAGACCGCGGCGCCGAAGGAGCTGCCGAGGGTTCGGAAGAAGGTCACTCCGGATGTCGCGACGCCGAGGTCGGCGTAGTCAACGGTGTTCTGGACGATGATCGTCAGGGTCTGCATGGAGCAGCCGATACCGATCCCGAGCACCGCCATCGAGCCGGCCAGCTGCCAGTACGGGGTATCGGCAGCCATCGTCGAGAGCAGGAACAGTCCCAGCCCCATGATCAGGGAGCCGGCCACCGGAAAGATCTTGTAGCGACCGGTCCGGGCGACGATGTTGCCCGACAGGATCGAGGTGACCAGCAGACCGGCGACCAGTGGCAGGGTCTGGACTCCCGAGGCCGTGGCCGACACACCCCGGACGTACTGCAAGTAGGTGGGCAAGAAGGTCATCGCGCCGAGCATCGCGAAGCCGACGATGAACGCGAGCACGACGCTGACGCTGAACACCGAGGAGCGGAAGAGTCGCAGCGGCAGGATCGGATCGACCGCCCGGCTCTCCACGACCACGAAGATCAGGAGCGATATCACCGAGCCCACGAACAAGCCGATGATCGTGGCCGACCCCCACGGATACTGCGATCCTCCCCAGGACAGTCCGAGGGTCAGCCCTGCCGCGCCGAGCGAGACGAAGACGATACCGAGATAGTCCAGGGCCGGTCGGGCGACCTTCCGCGCCGCCGGCATGGTGAAGGCGGCCAGCACGATCACGGCCGCACCGATCGGCAGGTTGATGTAGAACGCCCAGCGCCAGGACAGGTGGTCGGTGAACAGACCGCCCAGCAGCGGACCGAGGACCGTCGTCACGCCGAACACCGCGCCGAGCGCACCCTGGTACTTGCCGCGCTCGCGGAGCGGGATGACGTCGGCGATGACCGCGGTCGCTGTCACGGCGAGCCCGCCCGCACCGATGCCCTGGACGGCCCGCCAGGCGATCAGCCAGCCCATGTCTTGGGCGAAACCGCAGGCCGCCGAGGCGAGGACGAAGATGCCGGCGGAGAGCTGGAAGATCAGCTTGCGTCCGAACAGATCGCCGAACTTGCCGGCCAGTACGGTCGCGATCGTGTCGGCTAGCAGGTACGACGACACGACCCAGCTCAGGTGCCCGGCGCCGCCCAGGTCCCCGACGATGGTCGGCAGTGCTGTGGACACGATCGTCTGGTCCAGCGCCGAGAGCAGCATGCCGAGCAGCACGGTGATGAACACCAGGTTCATCCGACGGCGGTTCATCTCCGGCCCGGCCTGCGGTGCCGCGACGGCGACGCTCACCGGATCACCACCCCCGGCATCAGCAGCTCCGTACCTTGTGGGATCCCGAGATCCCGGGTCAACCGGGCGAGATCGAGCAAAGCAGCTGCGGTGCTCCCGGCGATCGATCTCGGGTCGTCACTGTTCTTGGGTTTCCCGAGCCGAGCCAGCGCAGGGACGTGCAGTGCGGGCCGGACCGGAGCGTCGTCTCGTAGGTCGGCACGACGACGAGCGATCCGTACGGCGTCGCGCAACCCACCGAGCTCGTCCACCAGGCCGCGGTCCATCGCGTCCCGGCCGCTCCACACCCGGCCGCGGGCGATCGGTTCGATCTCCGTCACGCTCCGGCGCCGCCCGGCCGCGACCTTGGCCACGAAGTCGGCATAGATCGCGTCGATGCTCGCCGCCAGTCGCTCGCGCTCGGAGTCGGTGAAGCGCCGGCGCGTGGAGTACATCCTGGCGTGTGCGCCGTGCTCGACGGCGCCAGTGTTCAAGCCGGCGCGCTCGAGCAGGTCCGCAACCACGAACTTGCCGCCGAACACTCCGATCGAGCCGGTGATGGTCGTCGGCAGCGCCACGATCACGTCCGCCGGACAGGCGATGTAGTAGCCACCCGAACCGGCCACGTTGCCCATCGAGACCACGACCGGTTTGCCGGCGTCGCGGATCCGGGAGACCTCCCGCCAGATGATCTCCGACGCGACGGCCGATCCGCCCGGTGAGTCGACGTGCAGCACCAGCGCTCGGGCGTGGTCGTCGCGCAGTGCGGCCCGGAGCTGAGCGGCCACCGAGTCGCTGCCGATCGAGCGCCCCATCGGCGTACGTCGGCTGCGACCGGAAGCGATCCCCCCGCGCGCCTCGATCAGTGCCACGTGACCCCGGTTCCGGGTCGGAAAATGCGGCCGTCGCCGCGGCCGCCAGAGATCGGCGAACAACAGGTCGACCTCGTCAGCGATCCGCCGGCGAGCCTCCGCGTACACCTCGTCGCGATAACCGAGCCGATCGACCAGCCCGGCTGCGAGCGCCTCGGCAGCGGTCCGCGGACCGGTGTCGATGAGCTCGCGGATCCGTTCGACGGCGAGCGGACGGCCGTCAGCCATGGCGGCGACCGTGTCGTCGAAGATCGACTCGGTCAGCCGGGTCAGCGACTCGCGGTGGGCTTCGGTGAAGGCGGTTCGCATGATCCGATCGGCCGCGTTCTTGTACTCGCGGCGCTGCTCCAGCTCCGGGACGATGCCCAGCTTGTCGAGCGCACCGCGCAGGAACGTGGTCTCGGCGGCGATGCCGGTCAGCCCGACCTCACCACCTGGCTGGAGCCAGATCTCGTCGAACGCACTGGCGAGGGCGTACGACGACATCCCGGCCCCGCCGGTCGGAAACGTCTCCGCCCAGGCAAGTGTCGGCTTTCGGCTGGCCGCAAAGGTGGCCACGCCGCGGCGCAGCTCCTCTGCCATCGCCCAGGGCAGCGGACCGCCGACCTTCGCGATCAGCCCGAGGACCCGCGGATCGTCACCTGCCTGGTGCAGGGCTCGCAGCGTCGGTCGCAGCTGCCGGCGACCACGGGAGAGCAGTCGGTCCAGCGGATCGTCCGGACTCGGCTCGGCCAGCGGCTGAGTCAGGTCCAGCTCGAGCAGCAAACGGTGATGGGGCGGCGGCACCAGCCCATCCTCCACCCAGACTTGTCAGCGTCTCAGCGGGCTATAGCCGTTCCTGACGCTGACAAGTCGGGCAACCCTCAGGACTCGCCGCCGGCGTTGCCGGTGGTGCCCGCGTTGACGTCCAACAGCTGGTAGCGCTCCGCGGCCTCCTTCGGCGCACTGACGTCGACCTCGCCCGAGGCGGCCAGCTCCTGCAGTGCCCGGACCACGACGGAGTGGACGTCGATGTGGAAGTACCGCCGCGCGGCCGCCCGGGTGTCGGAGAACCCGTGGTTGTCCGCACCGAGGGTGGCGAAGGAGTTCGGTAGGAACTGCCGGATCTGGTCTGGCACCTCCGACACGTAGTCGGTGGTCGCGATGATCGGACCCTGGGCGTCGCCGAGCTTGCTCGTCACGTACGGCACCCTCGCCTGTTCGTCGGGGTGCAGGAAGTTGTGCTTCAGCGCCGCGAGGCCGTCACGCCGCAGCTCGGTCCACGACGTCACCGACCACACGTCGGCGCTGACGCCCCACTCCGACCCGAGGATCATCGCGGCCTCCTGGACCCACGGCACCGACACTCCCGAACCCAGCAGCTGGACCTTGGGACCGGAGTCGCCACCGGTGCTCAGCCGGTGGATGCCGCGGACGATACCCTCAACGTCCGCCCCCTCCGGCTCGGCCGGCTGGATGATCGGCTCGTTGTAGACCGTCAGGTAGTACATGTGGTTGCGGTCATCGCTGTCCGGCCCGTACATCTGCTCCAGCCCGGCTCGGACGATGTGGGCGATCTCGTAGCCGAAGGCCGGGTCGTAGATCTTCATCGCCGGGTTGGTGCCACCCAGGATCGGTGAGTGGCCGTCGGCGTGCTGCAGGCCCTCGCCGGTCAGGGTGGTCCGGCCCGCGGTGGCGCCGATGATGAAGCCGCGCGCCATCTGGTCCATGGCCGCCCACATGAAGTCGCCGGTGCGTTGGAACCCGAACATCGAGTAGAAGATGTAGACCGGGATCATTGGCTCGCCGTGCGTTGCGTAGCTGGTTCCCGCCGCGGTGAAGGCCGACATCGAGCCAGCCTCGTTGATCCCGACATGCAGCAGCTGGCCGTGCTCGGACTCTTTGTAGGCAAGGAAGAGCTCGCGGTCGACTGAGGTGTAGTGCTGGCCGTTCGGGTTGTAGATCTTGGCCGTCGGGAAGAACGAGTCCATGCCGAAGGTGCGCGCCTCGTCCGGAATGATCGGCACGATCCGGTGGCCGATCTCCTTGTCGCGCATCAGATCACGGAGCAGTCGGACGAACGCCATGGTCGTGGCCGCGTGCTGCTTGCCCGAGCCCTTCCGCGTCGTGGCGTACGTCGATTCCGACGGCAGGACAAGCTCCCGCGGCTTGTTCACCCGCTGCGGCACGAAACCACCCAGCGCGCGGCGTCGTTCGAGGGCGTACTTGATCTCCGGCGCATCCTCGCCGGGATGATAGTAAGGCGCCTCGTAGAGGTCCTTCTCCAGATCGGCATCGCTGATCGGGATGTCCATCAGGTCGCGGAAGGTCTTCAGGTCCTCCAGCTTCAGCTTCTTCATCTGGTGCGTCGCGTTGCGGGCCTCGAAGTTGGCGCCCAGGCCGTAGCCCTTGACCGTCTGCGCCAGGATCACCGTCGGACGGCCGTCGTGCACGGTTGCCGCGTGGTAGGCCGCGTACACCTTGCGATAGTCGTGGCCACCCCGCTTGAGATTCCAGATCTCGTCGTCGGTCAGGTCCTTGACCATCAGCTTCGTGGCCGCGGACTTGCCGAAGAAGTTCGCCCGGACATAACTGCCCGACTCGCCCTTGTAGGTCTGGTAGTCACCGTCCACGGTCTCGTTCATGATCCGGACCAGGTCGCCGGTGTGGTCGGCCTCCAGGAGCTTGTCCCACTCCCGACCCCACAGGACCTTGATCACGTTCCAGCCGGCGCCGCGGAAGAACGCCTCCAGCTCCTGGACGATCTTGCCGTTGCCACGGACCGGGCCGTCCAGTCGCTGCAGGTTGCAGTTGATCACGAACGTCAGGTTGTCGAGCCGGTCGTTGGCGGCCACCTGGAGCAACCCGCGCGACTCCGGCTCGTCCATCTCGCCGTCGCCGAGGAAGGCCCAGACATGCTGGTCGGAGGTGTCCTTGATGCCGCGGTTCGCCAGATACCGGTTGAATTGCGCCTGATAGATCGCGTTCATCGGCCCGATGCCCATGGACACCGTCGGGAACTGCCAGAACTCCGGCATCAGCCGAGGATGCGGGTAGGAGGGCAGGCCGTGCGGTGCCTTGGACTTCTCCTGGCGAAAGCCGTTCAGGTCGTCCTCGCCGAGGCGACCCTCCAGGTAGGCGCGGGCATACATGCCGGGCGACGCGTGGCCCTGGAAGAACACCTGATCTCCGCCGCCGGGGTGATCGGAACCGCGGAAGAAGTGGTTCAGGCCCACCTCGTACAAGGTGGCGGCACCGGCGTAGGTCGAGATGTGGCCGCCGACCCCCACGTCGGCCCGTTGCGCTCGGTGGACGAGTACCGCCGCGTTCCAGCGGATGAGCTTGCGGAACCGTCGTTCGAGATCCTCATCGCCCGCGAACTCGGGCTCCTCCGAGACCGGGATGGTGTTCACGTAGTCGGTCGTGTAGCCGGTCGACTCGGTCGGGGCAGGGGTCGAGACGCCTGCCGCATGGGCGCGTTGGCTCAACGCCGCCAAGATGTCGGCGGCGCGGTCACGACCCCGGCTCGACACCAGCGCGTCGAAGGATTCGAGCCATTCGGAGGTCTCTTCGGGGTCGGGTCGCTGATCGGGGCTCATCGGTGTTGGCAACTTCCTTCCTGAGTCTCCGCCGGGGTCCGGGGTGGGGACCCGGCGGTGGGTCGGACAAGACTGAGCCTAGTCCGTCGTTCTCGGGCGAGGCAGTGGTGCCGGGCAGCCGGGTCGGCAGCTGCTCGGCGAACCCGTTCGGCTCGACCCGAGGCGTCGCAACGGACGCCCCGAGCCGAGCCACGTGCTGCCGTCAGTGACCGCTGTCCTCGGGTTCGCACACCTTGACGTCCATGACCTCGCCCTGCTCGCCGCGCACCGGAATCGGACGGCCTTCGCGGTCCACGATCCGCCCGTCCTCGATCCGGTCGCCTTCACGCAGCTTGGTGTAGGACTTCACCTCGTCGAGACGGATGTAGCGGTCGGCCTCGACGAACGTCGAGGCGGGTTCCTTCTGACGAGCGAACTTGATGTGGTTGAAGAAGATGTTCAATAGCACCGCGAAGATAGCCGCGGAGGTGATCCCGGAGTGGAAGATGGTGACGAACCACGCCGGGAACGCGTTGTAGAACGTGGGAGCCACGACCGGGACGAGTCCTGCCCCGATCGAAGCGGAAACGATGATCAGGTTCATGTTGCCCTTGTAGTTCACCCTGGCCAACGTCCTGATGCCGGAAGCAGCCACCGTGCCGAACAGCACGATCCCGGCGCCGCCCAGCACCGGCAGTGGGATCGCGGCGACCACGCGCCCGAGCACCGGCAGCAGTCCCAGCACCACCAGGATGCCGCCGCTCGCGGTGACGACGAACCGGCTCTTGACGCCCGTGATCGCGACCAGTCCGACGTTCTGCGCGAACGCGCTCTGGGTGAAGCCGTTGAAGATCGGTGCGATGACCGAGGCGCCCATGTCGGCCCGTAGGCCGTTGCCGATCCGCTTGCGATCTACGGGTGTCTCCACGATCTCACCCACGGCGAGGATGTCCGCGGTCGTCTCGGTCATGATCACCAGTACAACGATGACCATCGAGATGACCCCGGCAAGTGGGAAGGTCGGCAGCCCGAACGCGAACGGGGTCGGGAAGGCGGCGAACGACCCCGTGCCGACGTTGCCCCAGTGGGCCATCCCGACGATCGTCGCGAACACCGTGCCGACCACGATGGCGAACAGGATGGACAGCCGTGAGATGGCCGGATGGTTCGCTCGGCTCAGGATCAGCACGACGAACAGCGTGAAGCCGGCCAACCCGATGTTGGCCATCGATCCGTAGTCGGGCGCCTTGGCGTTGCCTCCCATGGCCCAGTTGGCCGCGACCGGCATCAGTGACAACCCGATCGTTGTGATCACGACCCCGGTGACCACTGGCGGGAAGAAGCGGATCACCTGGGCGAAGAACGGGGTGATCAGCAGCCCGATGAAGGCCGACGCCATCACCGACCCGAAGACCGCCGGCATGCCGCCGCCCTGGGTGGCGATGGCCACCAGTGACGCCACGCTGGCGAAGGACGTGCCCTGTACCAGCGGCAGCTGCGAACCGAACCAGGGGATCCCCACCGACTGCAAGATCGTGGCCAGGCCGCCGACGAACAGGCAGGCGGTCACCAACAGGGCGAGCTTGTCCGGTGAGACGCCGGCCGCTGCGCCGACGATCAGGGGCGGAGCGATGATCCCGCCGTACATGGTGAGCACGTGCTGCGCGCCATACCCGATGCTCCGACCGATTCCCAGCCAGTTGTCCTCGGGCCTCTTGTGGTCGACGGCTACCCCGGACGGGGACGGCTGGGGGCGCGCTGTGGCCGGCATTCTGCGACTTGATCGCCATGGGTGCTGTCTCCTCAGCAGAAGCCCGCGATGCCGACCCAGGCGGGCTCGGCGGTGGCGGCGCCCTCGCGGGCGATAGTGGCCTCGATCAGGCCGTACGGACGGTCGGCGGCGAAGTGGACCTCGTTCGGGTTGTCCAGTCCGCAGAAGGACAGGTCCACCACGAAGTGGTGCTTGTTCGGGCAGGAGAACTTGATCTCGTCGACCTCCGGATGGGCCGCCAACACGGCCTTCGCCATCTGATACAGCGTGTGCTGCAGCGCCTTGGAGTAGTCGGCAGCGAACGTGGTCAGCATGATCGACTTGATGTCCGCGTAGGCAGCGTTGTAGTCCACGTCAGTGGTGTTGTAGCGCCAGCGCGTGCTGACATCGGTCGCCAGGATTCGATCCTCGGTCTCCTGCAGCGTCGTGTACTTGTCCTTGGGATAGCCCACGAAACCCGACTCGGTCGACTTGAGCACCGTCAGACCGTAGAAACCACTGATCATCGTGTCGGTGTCGCCATCGCGCACCAGCACCGCGGTCCTGGTCTCGATCGGCGTCTTGTAGAAGGAATGATCATGGTCGTTGATCCGGCTCCAGCTGTACTGCTCGGCGGCCCAGCGCCCGCCCGTGACCCAGTCGAACTCGCTCGTGAAGTGATCGGCGAGCCGGGACAGGAAGGCCTCCGGCGACCCGATGCCGTCCCGGGCGAACGCGAAAACGGTGTTCTTCTGAGTGTCGGTCGGCACGACGTGGGCATTGTCACCCTCGGTATGAGCGGCCGCGAAGTCTCCGCGCAGCTGCGACGTGACGTTCAGGTCCTCGATCTCGTGCCGGTCCGTGTCGCGGGTCATCCGGACGACCCGGTTCTCGGCTTTGCCGTACTGGTTGGCGGTGAGCACTACGTTGTCGCTCATGTCGTTGACTCCTCGGGTTGGGATGGTGTTGTGGTGAATGGTGGGTTGGAACGGCTCCTCAGCTGCCGCGGTAGGTCGAGTACGCGAACGGGCTGAGCAACAAGGGAACGTGGTAGTGACCCTGCTCGGCATCGATGGAGAAGGTGATCGAGACCTCCGGGTAGAAGGTCGCCTGACCCTGTCCGGCAAAGTAGTCACCGGTGCCGAAGTCGATCCGGTAGTCACCGGCCTCGAGAGCGTCCGGCCCGAGGTCGGCGACCCGTCCGTCGTCGTTCGTCACCCCGGTGGCGACGACCTCGCCCGCGAGGGTTGCCAGGGTGACGGCAACGCCCGCTGCCGGCCGTCCGGCTGTGGCATCGAGCACGTGCGTGGTGATGTAGCTCATCCGAAGATCCCTTCGAGCCGGAGGAGGGCGATCTGCCTCAGCTGGTCGGTCATGATCGACTTCTCGGTCGCGGCGTCGTTGTCCAGCCGGGCCTCCAGAGCGGTGAGGATCTCGGCGCTGCTACGGCCGGCGGCCCGGATCAGGAAGACGTGGCCGAAGCGCTGCTCGTAGGCCTGGTTGCCCTCGGCAAGTTTCCGTTGCACCTCGTCGTCCGCGGAAACCCCGGACTGCTCGGAACGGGAGAGGCTCGCCTCGGCGCTGGCTCCGCTCGCCCGCTCGCCGATCCGCGGGTGATGCTTCAGGGCGGCGGCCAGCTCTTCGTCGGTGAACGGGTCAGCCGCCGACTCCGCCACAGCGATCAGCGCATTCCGGTCGGGATAGGGACGGCCGTCGACCACGGCTGCGACCCAACGCTCGATGTCGAGACACGGACGGACCAGTGCCACGGCAGCGTCGCGCTCGGCGACGTTGAACTCGGTCAGACTCGGCACCAGAACGACTCCCTCGTGGACGGTCCCGCTGCCGGGACCGAACTGCTGAATTTCATTAGGTGGAATTTCATTTCCGTTATCGACTATCCTCTGCCGCCATCGCGACTTTGTCAACTGGAACTGTTCAAGATTTCGGTCGGATCAACGACGCGCACCTGCCGGTGACAACATCCGAGTGGCGTGTCGAGCCGTCAGGAGGCGGAACGGCTCGTGCATAGCGGGCGCCGATGGCCTCCAGATGAGCGATCAGTTCGGCCGGACCGTCGACGTGGAAGTCCAGACCGAGCATTCCCATGTAGACGGCAATGATCTCCCAGCTGTCGCCGCCGGTGATCAGCACGCAGTGCTCCGCGTCGACCGCCTCGACCACGCCGACAGTGGCGTTGATCCGTGCCAGCACCTCCTCCGCCGGCGCGTCGACGGCGATCCGGACATGCTTGGACCAACCCGTCCTGGCCACCTCGCGCAGGACGAAGTGGGTGAAGTCGCCGCCCGGCAACTCGACCGGACGGAACCGTCGTCCGCCCGGAGTCCGCAGCACCAACCAATCGACCCGGTACGGCCACCAGACGTCGCGACGAGCGTCCCGGGCGACCAGGAACCACCGCCGCTGCCAGCTGATCAGCCGGTAGGGCTCGACCTGGACGGCCTCCTCCACCGTCTCGGGGCGGTACCAGAACCGGACCTCCTCGTGGTCGCGGACAGCCGCGGCCAGTGCGGTCAGCACGGCGGCGGCGACGTCGGGATCGGGAACGTTGGACCCGGTGTTCTCCGGCCCGACGTTCGTGGCCTCCCGCAGCGCGTTGACCTGACGACGCAGCCGATGCGGCAGCACGAGCTCCAACTTGGCCAGCGCCCGGGCACTCGTCTCCTCGATGCCGGCGATTCCCCGGGCCGCCCGCAGTCCGACAGCGACTGCGACCGCTTCCTCGTCGTCCAGCAGCAGTGGCGGGAGCTTCGCGCCGACTCCCAGCCGATAGGCGCCGCCGGGACCCCGAGTGGCCGCCACGGGGTAGCCGAGCTCACGGAGCCGGTCGATGTCATTGCGTACCGTTCGGGTCGTCACGGCCAGCCGTTCGGCCAGCTGCGAGCCGGTCCAGTCCGCCCGGGACTGCAGCAGGCCCAACAGCGCCAGCATCCGTGCGGACGTTTCCAACATTCCCGCAGATCTCCCGAAAATTGAGGAACCTGATCTTCCTGAACCCTTCGTAGCGTAAGGGACATGACCACTTCACCACAGGCTCCCACCAGCGGGTCGCTCACCATGCGGCCGTACCCAGTCCACCCCTACACCGTTCAGATCGAGCAGGAAGCGATCGACGACCTGCAGCATCGTCTCGCCGGCACCCGCTTCCCCACCTCCGCCCCGGGCGACGACTGGGCTTACGGCACCCCGGTGAGCTATCTGACCGAGATGGTCGCGGCGTGGCAGTCCTTCGACTGGCGGGCGCAGGAGGCGCGGATGAACGCCGTGCCGAACTTCGTCACCGAGATCGAGGGCCAGCCGGTGCACTTCGTCCATGTCCGCTCGACCGAGCCGGGCGCGACTCCAGTGCTGCTCCTGCACACCTACCCGGGTTCGTTCGTCGAGTTCCTGGACCTGATCGGGCCGCTCACCGACCCGGTTGCGTACGGGGGCCGGCCCGAGGACGCGTTCCACGTCGTGGTGCCGTCGATGCCCGGCTTCGGATTCAGCACGCCGCTGAGCGGGGGTGACTGGACCATGGCCCGGGTCGCGCAGACGTACGACGCGCTGATGCGAGGACTGGGCTACGAGTCGTACGGGACGCACGGCAGTGACGGCGGCGCGATGATCTCCCGTGAGCTGGCGGTGATCGATCCGCCCGGATTCCTCGGAGCGCACGTGCTGCAGCTGTTCTCGTTCCCCTCCGGCGACCCGGAGGAGTTCGCACGTTTCACGCCCACCGACTACGCGGCGCTGGAGTTCCTCGGCTGGTTCCAGTCCGTGGGCGGCTACAACCAGATGAACGCCACCCGCCCGCAGACGATCGCCGCCGCGTTGTCGGACTCTCCCGTCGGGCAGCTCGCGTACAACGAGCTGTTCGAGAACTTCGGCAACGGAACCAGCCTCGTCACGCGCGAGCAGGTGCTCACCCAGGTGTCGCTGTACTGGTTGACGAACACGTCCGCAAACGCAGTGCGCTACCACTACGCGGAGGCGCACTCGGGGCGTGAGCCGCAGGTCAGTCACGGCCGGACCGGGGTTGCGGTGTTCGCCGACGACTTCCAGACCATCCGGCCGCTCGCCGAGCGCGACAACACCCAGATCGTGCACTGGTCGACGTTCGACCGCGGCGGGCACTACGCCGCACTCGAGGTACCCGATCTCCTCGTCGGCGACCTCCGGACCTTCTTCGCGTGAGCGAGCGTCGGTAAGGCGCTCCGGTCTTTCAGTGCCGCCGAACGCAAGTCAAACCCTCGCGATCCTGCGTTACGAGGCGAGCAGGTCTTGCGTGAGGCGTCGCTGAATGACCGGGTCCCCAGCGCCGGGCGCGAGCGAACACAACAAGGGGGCGCGAGCGTCGGTAAGGCGCTCCGGTCTTTCAGTGCCGCCGAACGCAAGACACCACCCTCGCGATCCTGCGTTACGAGGCGAGCAGGTCTTGCGTGAGGCGTCGCTGAATGACCGGGTCCCCAGCGCCGGGCGCGAGCGAACACAACAAGGGGGCGCGAGCGTCGGTAAGGCGCTCCGGTCTTTCAGTGCCGCCGAACGCAAGACACACCCTCGCGATCCTGCGTTACGAGGCGAGCAGGTCTTGCGTGAGGCGTCGCTGAATGACCGGACGAGGCGCCCTGCGCGAGCGAACCCTTAGAGGAACTGCCGGCTGAGCTTGGCGTGGCGGTTGACATCCTTGTAGAGGAGGTAGCGGAATCGTCCCGGACCGCCGGAGTAGCAGGCTTGGGGACAGAAGGCCCGCAACCACATGAAGTCCCCTTCCTGCACCTCGACCCAGTCCTGGTTCAGCCGGTAGACGGCCTTGCCCTCCAAGACGTAGAGCCCGTGTTCCATGACGTGGGTCTCGGCGAACGGGATCACCGCACCCGGCTGGAACGTCACGATGTTGACGTGCATGTCGTGCCGGAGGTCGTTGGGATCGGTGAACCGGGTGGTGACCCAGCGACCCTCGGTCCCAGGCATCTCACGGCCGACCACGTCGCGCTCGTTCGTCACGAAGGCCTCCGGGGCGTCCAGTCCGTCGACCTGCTCATAAGCCTTGCGGATCCAGTGGAACCGCAACGGCTCCGCCGCGTCGTTGTGCAGACTCCAGCGCTGTCCTGCGGGCAAGTAGGCGTAGCCCCCCGGGGCCAGCTGATGATCTTGATCATCGACGGTCAGCCGGCCCTCGCCCTCGACCACGAAGATCACGCCTTCGGCCTGCGGGTCGAGCTCGGGCCGATCGCTGCCGCCACCCGTGGACACCTCGACGATGTACTGGGAGAAGGTCTCGGCGAATCCCGAGAGCGGACGGGCGATCACCCATAGCCTGGTGTTGTCCCAGAACGGCAGAAAGCTGGTCACGATGTCGCGCATCACGCCACGAGGGATGACCGCGTAGGCCTCGGTGAACATGGCCCGGTCGGTGAGCAGCTCGGTCTGATCCGGGTGGCCTCCGTGCGGAGCGTAGTACCAGGCGGCAGCGTCTTCTGCGGCGTGCCGCCCGAGGTCGTTGCTACCAGTGGTGGATGGTTCGGTGCTGGTTGTCACGGGCACTCCTTGGTTGTCGTAGATGGACTCAGGCACCAGCGAGCTGCTCGGTATCCGACTTGGGCCGGGCCAGCAGCTCGAGCTGAGCCGGGGTGGCACCGGAGGCTGCGGTGAGCTCGTCGGCGTCGAGCGCACCGCAGACGAAGCCGCGATACAGGTAGCGGGCCAGAGCTCGGGCCGTCGCGGGCTCGTCCATGATCGCGGAATCGGCCTTGCCGAGGTACGTCGCCAGCCGGTGCGCGGCGCGCCCGAAACCCTCGCGGTAGAAGGCGAAGTTGGCGATGTAGCGAGTCGGGAGCTGGTGCGGGTGCAGGTCCCAACCCTGGTAGTAGGCCCGTTCCAGACCACGCCGGACCAGGTCGTAGTGCAGTCGCCACGCGGCTTGCACGGCATCACGATCGCCGAGTGGCAGGATGTTGGTCGACCCGTCGGCCAGGTGCACCCCGGTGCCGGCCGCGGCGGCCTGCATGACCGCCTTGGCGTAGTCGGCGCCCGGGTGCGCCAGCGACTGGTACTCGGCGGAGACACCCAGCGAGGCGCTGTAGTCGTACGTCCCGTAGTGCAGCGACGTCACGCGACCGCCACCTGCGTGGATGGCCGCGGCGACCGCAGCCGCTCCGTCGGCACCCATGATCAGCTGCGGGGTCTCGACCTGGATCTCGAAGCCGAGCCGGCCGGTGGGTAGTCCGGCGGCACCTTCGTATGCCTCACAGACCGCGACCATCGCCTCGACCTGGCTCACTGTGCTCACCTTGGGAAACGTGATCACGAGACTGTCGGGCAGTGCCCCGCGGGCTTGGAGAAGCGTGCTGAGGAAGAGGTCGAGGGTACGCACCCCGCGACGCCGGGTGGCCTCCTCGAAGCACTTGAACCGCAGGCCGACGAATGCCGGCGCGATCCCGGCCTCCAGCGCGTCGGCCAGCCGGCCGGCGACCGCCACGGCGTCGGCGTCCTCGGCCTCGTCCCCGCGGTTGCCGTAGCCGTCCTCGAAGTCCAGCCGGAGGTCCTCGATCGGCTCGTTCACGAGCTTGGCCTCGACCCGGGGCGCGACCTGAGCGGTCAGCTCGTCGCCGAGACCGACCAGCGCGCAGAGCGCGGCCATGCCGCCGTGCTCGGCGACGACGTCGAGGGCGATCCGGCCCCACTCCGCCGGCAGCTCCGGGATATAGCGGTCGGCGGCGACGTACACGGTGTGCACCGGCTGGCGTCGCCCGTCCTCGCCGGGATACGCGCGAGCAAGGAACGCATCGGTGTCGGCGAGCCGCTCGTCGAGGTCGCTCACGACCCGCTCGTCGAGACAGCGGCCAGCGGTGCTCAACCCACTCATTTGACCAGCTCGTACGCGGGCAGGGTGAGGAAGTCGGTGAAGTCCTCGCTGAGGCAGAGATCCGCGATCAGCGTCTTGGCGGGAAGGTAGAACCGCTCGAACCGCTCTGCGTCGACCTGCGCACGAAGCCCTTCGACCTCCTCGTCGAGGATCCGCGAGACCAGATCCCGGGTGACCGTCTCGCCGGTATCGGCGAGCACCACCTCGTTCTTGATCTGCTGCCACACCTGCGACCGGGAGATCTCGGCCGTGGCGGCGTCCTCCATCAGGTTGTGGATCGCCACGGCGCCGTTGCCGGAGATCCAGACCGCGGTATAGGCCACCGCGACCTCGAGGTTGTTGCGCAGGCCCTGTTCGGTGTTGTCTCCCTGCGCCGAGCTGACATCGAGCAGCTCGGCCGCGGTCACCGACACCTCCGGCCGTTGCCGGTCGACCTGGTTCGGTTTGTCGCCGAGGACTCCGTCGAAGACCTCCCGACACACCGGAACCAGGTCGGGGTGCGCCACCCAGGAGCCGTCGAAGCCGTCCCCCGCCTCGCGGGTCTTGTCGGCCTTGACCTTGGCGAACGCGGCGGCGTTGATCTCGGCGTCCTTGCGGCTGGGGATGAACGCGGCCATCCCACCCATCGCGAAGGCGCCGTGGGCGTGGCACGTCTTGACCAGCAGCTCGGTGTAGGCGCGCATGAACGGCGCGGTCATGGTGATGTCCGCCCGGTCGACCAGGACGAACTCAGGGCCGGCGTCGCGGAAGTACTTGATGATGCTGAACAGGTAGTCCCAGCGGCCCGCATTCAGACCGGAGGCGTGATCGCGGAGCTCGTAGAGGATCTCCTCCATCTCGAACGCCGCCGGGATGGTCTCGATCAGCACTGTCGCGCGGATGGTCCCGTAGTCGATGCCGAGCTCCTCCTCGGCGAAGGTGAAGATGTCGTTCCAGAGCCGGGCCTCGAGGTGGCTCTCCATCTTGGGCAGGTAGTAGTACGGCCCCTGGCCGACCTCGATCAGCTGCCGGGCGATGTGGAAGAAGTGCAGACCGAAATCGACGAGCGCACCTACCCCGATCTCACCATCGACGATCACGTGGGCCTCGGGCAGGTGCCAGCCGCGCGGGCGGGCGACCACGACCGCCAGCGGCGCGTCTGTCCGTAGCGTGTACTCCTTGCCGTCCTTCCCATCGCCACCCGGTTGGCTGAACGACAGCGTGCCTCGGGCGGCGTCACGAAGGTTGAGGATGGCGTCGATCACGTTCGGCCAGCTCGGGCAGCTGGCGTCCTCGAGGTCGGCCAGCCACACCTTGGCGCCGGAGTTGAGCGCGTTGATCGCCATCTTGGCCGGGCTGGCGGGACCGGTCATCTCGACCCGACGGTCCTGCAAAGCGCGGGGCGCCGGCGCAACCTGCCAGTCGCCCCCTCGGACGTCGGCGGTCTCCGGCAGGAAGTCAAGTGACTTGGCCGCGGCCGCCTTCTCTCGCTTGCCGACCCGCGCCGCCAGCAGCTCGTCCCGGCGGTCGGCGAACTTCTGGTGCAGCTGCTCGACGAAGGCGAGCGCCTCGGGAGTGAGGATCTCCTCTGCGCGCGCGATGGGGGCCGCGTCGGTCAGTTCGATGCTCATGATGCCTTTCGGTGCTGGTGGAATCTTGCGGACGAGGTGCCGGTCAGACGCCGACCGAGCGGACGACGGCCTCGGCAACGGCGGGGGCGACTCTGGCGTCGAAGACACTGGGCACGATGTAGCTGGGGTTGAGCTCATCGGCCGAGACGCAGTCGGCGATGGCTTCTGCGGCCGCGACCAGCATCGGAGTGGTGATCTCCGACGCGGCCGCGTCGAGCAGGCCGCGGAACAGGCCCGGGAACGCCAAGACGTTGTTGATCTGGTTGGGGAAGTCGCTCCGGCCCGTGGCGACGACTGCGGCGTGCTGGGCGGCGTCGCTGGGGTGCACCTCCGGGTCCGGGTTGGCCAGCGCCAGCACGATGGCCTTGTCCGCCATCGTCGCGACCTCGTCGGCACCGAACAGGTTCGGGCCCGAGACGCCGATGAAGACGTCCGCCCCCACCAGCGACTCCTCGAGCGTGCCCGAGAAGCCTTCCTCGTTGGTGTTCTCGGCGATCCAGGTCCGATGCTCGTCGGTGTAGGTCTCGCCGCGATGGATCGCGCCCTTGCGAGCGACGGCGACGATGTGCGCGGCGCCCTGGGCCTGCAGCAGCTGAATGATCGCGTGACCGGCCGCGCCGACGCCGGAGATCACGATCTTGACCTCGTCCATCTTCTTGCCGACGACCCGCAGAGCGTTGATCAGCGCGGCGAGGACGACGATGGCCGTGCCGTGCTGGTCGTCGTGGAACACCGGGATGTCCAGCTCGTCGCGCAGCCTGCGCTCGATCTCGAAGCAGCGCGGCGCTGAGATGTCCTCCAGGTTCACCCCGCCATAGACCGGCGCGAGCGCCTTGACGATGGAGATGATCTCCTCGGTGTCCTTCGTGTCCAGACAAACGGGCCAGGCGTCGACCCCGGCGAACTGCTTGAACAGCGCCGCCTTGCCTTCCATCACCGGCAGCGCGGCCGCCGGCCCGATGTCACCGAGCCCGAGCACCGCGGTGCCGTCGGTGACCACTGCCACCGTGTTCCGCTTGATGGTCAGCCGGCGGGCGTCCTCCGGGTGCGCCGCGATGGCGAGGCAGACCCGGGCGACGCCGGGGGTGTAGGCGCGAGAGAGATCGTCGCGGTTCTTCAGGGGCACTTTCGGCTCAACCGAGAGCTTGCCGCCGAGGTGCAGCAGGAACGTCCGGTCGCTCACCTTGCGGACGGTCGTGCCGGGCCGCGCATCGAGCGCCTCACGGATGCGCTCGGCGTGCGACTCGTCGATCGTGTTGCACGTGACGTCGACCACGATCGCATCGTGGCTGGACTCGACGATGTCGAGCGCGGTCACGGCGGCACCGGTGGCCGATACGGCCGAAGCGAGATCCGTGGTCGAGCCTGCGGTGGCGCTGACCGCGACACGCAGAGTGATCGAGTAGCCCGGGCTGGGGGTTGCCATCGACGTGGTCTCCATTCTTTCCGTTTTGCGGAGCATAGTTTTTACTTCGTGGAACTTCAAGTCTCCTGAGCATGAAACTTAGCACATTTCGGAATATAACTTTCATCATGCGGAACTCAATAACCCGTCGCTGATCCTCTGCGCAACCGAGCGCAGTACCGGTACGGCGCGCTCTCCGAAAGCCTCGTCGACGCGCGACAGTGGGCCAGAGACCGATATCGCCATCGGGTTCGGCGCGCCGGGCACGCTGACGGCATAACAGCGCACGCCGGGCTCCTGCTCCTCGTCGTCGATGGAGTAGCCCCGCGCCCGGATGCCGGCGATGTCGGCGAGGAGCGACGAAGGAGTGGCATGGCTCCTCGGGGTCGGCGTCGGCATGCCCACCCGGCCAACGATGCCGAGAATTTGATCGTCAGTAAGGGTGGCTAGGATCGCCTTACCCACGCCGGTGTCGTGCAGGTTCGCCCGTCGGCCGACCTCGGTGAACATCCGCATCGCATGCGGCGAGGGCTGCTGGGCGACGTACACCACTTGGTCCCCGTCGAGCAGCGCCATGTTGGCCGTCTCGCCGAGCTGGCGAACGAGAAATTGGAGCTGGGGCTGTGACACCCGCCCCAGCTGGCGACCGGCACGCTCACCCAGTGGGATCAACCGCGCGCCGAGTGCGTAGCGTCGAGATGGCAGCTGGCGGGCATAGCCGAGGGTCACGCAGGTCCGTAGGAGGCGGTGAATGGTCGGCATGGGTAACTTCGCGGTTGCCGCGAGGTCGCTGAGTGAGATTTCTCCGCCGGCATCGGCGATGATCTCGAGCAGCTCGAACACCCGCTCGACGGACTGGACCGTGGCCGCCCTGGCCTCCACGATCGACGGTTCCGACATCTCGTCCCTCTCCGCGCTGCGAGTTAGGTCCTTGCGACGGGCAGGGTTCCACCATACAGAAGACCGTATCCGCAAGGCGAGAGGGATCGACGCACTGCCGACGCTTGACGATGCATCGTCCGACTCGCTAAAGTTTCCGCATCTCAATAAAAAACTTTCACATTGCGAAATCCGATTGGAGTGAAGTGACGCGTTACACCGTCAATGGATCTATCCTGCTGACCGAGCTGCCGATCCTCGAGCGCCCCGCCGCGATCAAGGCGGCCGGGTTCGAGGCGGCCGAGTTCTGGTGGCCGTTCGCCGTGGCCGAGCCCAGCGAGGCAGAGGTGGACGGTTTCGTGGCCGCGATCTCGGATGCCGGCATCGCCCTCTCCGGGCTCAACTTCTTCGCCGGCGACATGGCCGGTGGCGACCGCGGGCTGGTCAGCTGGAAAGGCCGGCAGGCGGAGTTCCAGGCGAACATCGGTGTCGCCGTCGGCATCGGGAAGCGGCTCGGCTGCCGGGCATTCAATGCCCTGTACGGCCTGCGCAACGACGAGTGCTCCCCCGACGAGGCCGACGAGATCGCCCTCGACAACCTGACCGCGGCCGCCGCGGCCGTCAAGGCCATCGGCGGAACGGTGCTGCTCGAGCCTGTCTCCGGCGCTGACGCGTATCCGCTGAAGACCGCCGCCGATGTGCTCGCGGTCATCGAGAAGCTGACCGAGCGGGGCGTCGACAACGTCAAGATGCTCGCCGACTTCTATCACCTGAGCGTCAACGGCGATGATGTCGACGCGGTGATCCGCGACCATGCGCCCGAGTTCGGTCACATTCAGATCGCGGACGCACCCGGACGCGGTGAGCCGGGCAGCGGCTCAGCGCCGATCACCCAGTGGATCGCCGACGCCGAGGCGGCGGGATATGACGGCTGGGTCGGCCTGGAGTACAAGAGCGCCGCAGACGATCCGTTCGGCTGGCTACCGCGCGACCAGCGCGCCTGAACAGCGACCTCATAGGAAAGGACCTTCAGACCATGAGCAACTCCGACACTTCCCCTTCCGACCTCACCGTCGCCTTCATCGGCCTCGGCATCATGGGCGGACCGATGGCCGCCAACCTGGTCGAGGCCGGCTACGACGTCATCGGCTACAACCGCAGCAGCCCCAAGGTCGACGCGCTCGTCGAGGCCGGCGGCCGCGGCGCGTCCTCGGTGGCCGAGGCGGTGAAGGACGCCGACGTGATCATCACGATGGTGCCCGACTCGCCCGACGTCGAGGAGGTCGCCCAGAGCGACGACGGGATCTTCGCCAACGCCAAGAAGGGTGCCGTGTGGGTGGATTGCTCCACCATCCGGCCCGATGTCTCGTCCAGACTTGCCGAGGCCGGTCAGCAGGCCGGGGTCCGCGTGCTCGACGCCCCGGTGAGTGGCGGTGAGGCCGGCGCGAAGGAGGCCAAGTTGTCGATCATGGTCGGCGGCGCGGCGTCCGATTTCGAGGAGGTGCGCCCGATCCTGGAGGCGGTGGGTTCCACCATCGTTCTGGTCGGACCCGCTGGCTCAGGCCAGACCGTGAAGGCCGCGAACCAGCTCATCGTGGCAGGCAACTACGAGCTGGTGGCGGAGGCGATCGTCTTCCTCCGTGCCTACGGGGTGGACACCGAGGCAGCGCTGAAGGTCCTGGCCGGCGGGCTTGCAGGCAGTACCGTTCTGGATCGCAAGGGGGCCAGCATGCTGGCGGGCCAGTTCGCCCCCGGTTTTCGGATCGACCTGCACCACAAGGACATGGGCATCATCATCGACGCGGCTCGAGCCAAGGGAGTCACCATCCCGCTCGGGGCCGTCGCCGCCCAGTTGATCAATGCGCTGCGCGCTCAGGGTGACGGTGGGTTGGACCACTCGGCACTGCTGCGCGGCGTGGAACGGCTCTCGGGCCAGAAAGTGAGCGGAGAGTGACCAAGATGCGCGCGGTCGATGCGGCCGTCAAGATTCTCGAGCTCGAGGGCGCCACGCAGGCCTTCGGTCTGCCCGGGGCTGCGATCAATCCCTTCTACGACGCGATGCGCCGCCACGGGGGGGTCTCCCACATCCTGGCCCGACACGTCGAGGGTGCTTCGCACATGGCAGAGGGTTACACGCGTGCCAAGGCGGGAAACATCGGCATCTGTATCGGCACCTCGGGCCCGGCCGGTACCGACATGATCACAGGGCTGTACTCCGCTGCCGCCGACTCGATCCCGATCCTCTGCATCACCGGCCAGGCGCCGGTGGCGAAGCTGCACAAGGAGGACTTCCAGGCCGTCGACATCGCCTCGATCGCCAAGCCCCTGACCAAGTGGGCCGTCACCGTGCTCGAGCCGGCGCAGGTTCCCGGTGCGTTCCAGCAAGCCTTCCACCTGATGCGTTCGGGCCGGCCCGGGCCGGTGCTGATCGACCTGCCGTTCGATGTCCAGATGGCCGAGATCGACTTCGATGCCGACACCTACGCCCCGTTGCCCGTCTACAAGCCGGCTGCCACGCGAGCTCAGGTGGATCGTGCGCTGGACATGCTTCTCGCCGCGGAGCGGCCACTCATCGTGGCCGGTGGCGGGATCATCAACGCCGACGCCGCCGATCTGCTGGTGGAGCTCGCCGAGACCTTGCAGGTGCCCGTCATTCCCACCCTGATGGGCTGGGGCGCGATCGCCGACGACCACCCGCTGATGGCCGGCATGGTGGGTCTGCAGACCTCGCATCGTTACGGCAACGCAACGATGTTGGAGTCCGACTTCGTGCTGGGCATCGGCAATCGGTGGGCCAACCGTCACACGGGAGGTCTCGAGGTCTACCGGCGGGGCCGGAAGTTCGTGCACGTCGACGTGGAGCCGACGCAGATCGGGCGGGTGTTCGCCCCCGACTACGGCATCGTCTCCGATGCCCGCGCCGCCCTCGAGCTCTTCGTCGAAGCGGCCAAGGACCGGGTCGCGGCGCACGAGGTGCCCGACTACGGCGTATGGGTCAAGGACTGCCAGCAGCGCAAGCAGACCCTGCAGCGGCGGACCAACTTCGACAGCACTCCCATCAAGCCGCAGCGGGTCTATCAGGAGATGAACACCGCCTTCGGCCGTGACGTGACCTACGTGTCCACCATCGGGCTCTCACAGATCGCGGGTGGCCAGTTCCTTCACGTCTACAAGCCGAGGCACTGGATCAACGCAGGCCAGGCCGGTCCGCTGGGCTGGACGCTGCCGGCCGCCCTCGGAGTCTGTGTGGCCGATCCGGCCGCGGAAGTGGTTGCGTTGTCGGGCGACTACGACTTCCAGTTCATGATCGAGGAGCTGGCCGTCGGCGCGCAGTTCCGGCTGCCGTACGTCCATGTGCTGGTGAACAATGCCTACCTCGGGCTGATCCGCCAGTCACAGCGCGGCTTCGAGATGGACTACCACGTTCAGCTCTCCTTCGACAACATCAACGCATCCGAGGATCTGGTCGAAGGCGCCAAGGGCTATGGCGTGGACCACGTCAAGGTGGCCGAGGGCCTGGGGTGCAAGGCGATTCGCGTCTTCGACCCTGACGAACTCGGCAACGCCTTTGTTCAAGCCCGCAAGCTGGCAGCGGAGCACCGCGTGCCGGTCGTGGTCGAGGTGATCTTGGAGCGGGTGACCAACGTGTCGATGGGCACCGAGATCGACAATGTGGTCGAGTTCGAGGAGCTGGCACTGCGTGGCACCGATGCGCCGACCGCGATCTCCATCCTGGACTAGGGCCACCCGATGCGGATCGTGATAGCTCCGGACAAGTTCAAGGGATCGTTGGAGGCACAGGAGGTCGCCGAGGCAATCGCCG
The DNA here is from genome assembly GCA_963797165.1 of uncultured Actinomycetota bacterium. GTDB lineage: Bacteria > Actinomycetota > Actinomycetes > Propionibacteriales > Propionibacteriaceae > Microlunatus. The sequence goes on along the minus strand of CAWCOM010000001.1, from coordinate 325,713 downwards.
ACGGCCTGGCGGCCGTTCTGCCGATGGCCGAGGTGCACTGCCAGCCGGTCGCCGACGGCGGCGAAGGAACCGTCGCCGCAGCGTTGGCGAGCGGCTACCGACCCGTGACGGTCAGCGTGTCGGGGCCACTCGGCGCACCCATCGAGGCGACCTTCGCCGTCGACGGATCGCGTGCGGTGATCGAGATGGCGGCCGCGTCGGGGCTGTTGGTGCTGCCGGTCGGCGACGACGGCGGGCCGGCCCTGGACGCGCTGGCCGCGACGAGCCTCGGCACCGGTGAGCTGATCCGCGCCGCCCTCGACGCCGGTTGCTCCGAGATCGTGCTCGGCGTCGGCGGCAGCGCGAACACCGACGGCGGCGCGGGTGTGCTGGTCGGGCTCGGCGCCCGGCTGCTCGACGCCGACGGGGACCCAGTGGCCAACGGTGGCGGGGGTCTGGCCGGGCTGGTCGGCGTCGACCTGGCCGGTCTCGACCCGCGGCTCACCGATGCGCGGATCGTGCTGGCGGCCGACGTGACCAACCCGTTGCTGGGACCGGACGGTGCGGCGGCGGTCTTCGGGCCCCAGAAGGGCGCGAGCACGACCGACGTCGAGACCCTGGAGGCCAACCTGGCGAACTTTCGCGACCGGCTGGCCGACGCTGTGGGACCCGAGGCCGCCGAGGCCGCCAGCACTCCGGGCGCCGGTGCCGCCGGCGGCGTGGGATATGCGGCGCTGGCCGTGCTCGGTGCCCAGCGACGACCCGGGGTCGATGTGGTCCTCGGTCTGGTGGGGCTTGCGGAGCGGCTGTCCGGCGTCGACCTGGTGATCACCGGCGAGGGCAGCCTGGACTCCCAAAGCCTCGGCGGCAAGACACCCGTCGGAGTGGCCGAGCTTGCGCGCGCCCACGGCGTACCGACCGTGATCGGGGTTTGCGGGCGGAGCCTGCTGAGCGCCGAGGAGGCACGCCGAGCCGGCTTCGACGAAGTGATTGCGCTGCTCGACCGACAACCAGATCCGGCCCGGGCGATGGCCGAGGCAGCGTCTCTGCTCACCGAAGTGGGCACGGAGCTCGGCCGCCGCTACACCGCCCTCGACTGACCGGTACTGATCCGGCCACTACTCATTCGGCATTCCATCCTGGAGACTTCGATGACCGATTCCACCCGGCGTCCGCTGGCCGCCGTCAACGAGCCGGAGCTGATCCGGCGCCAGATCGCCGAGCTGCGGGCCGAGCACCCGGAGACGGTGGTCGAACCGACCGTCGAGCCGAGCCACGGGCACGAGTTCGACCTCGTGGTGCGGGCTCGCCGGATGATGTCCACCGCCGGGATCGCCGATCGCGAGATCGGCATCCGGGACGGCCGGATCGTCGCGATCGAACCGTACGGCAACGACCTCGACGGTCTCGAGGTGATCACCCTGGGCGAGGACGAGGTCCTGCTGCCGGGTCTGGTCGACACCCACGTCCACGTGAACGAGCCCGGCCGGACCGACTGGGAAGGATTCACCACCGCGACCAAGGCGGCGGCCGCCGGTGGCGTGACGACGATCGTCGACATGCCGCTCAACTCGATCCCGTCGACGGTCAACGCCGCGGCGCTGGAGCTCAAGCAGCTCGTCGCGGGGCCGCAGGCCTTCGTCGATGTCGGTTTCTGGGGTGGCGCCGTGCCAGGCAACGAGCCATACCTGCGGGAGCTGCACGATGCCGGGGTCTTCGGCTTCAAGTCCTTCCTGCTGCACTCCGGGGTGGACGAGTTCCCCCATCTCGAGCCCGACGAGCTCGAGGACTACCTGCGGGTGCTGCAGACCTTCGACGCGCTGATGATCATCCACGCCGAGGACTCCCGGGCGATCGACCGGGCACCCAAGCCCGACGGCGACATCTACTCCCACTTCCTCGCCTCCCGCCCCCGCGGAGCAGAGAACCTCGCCATCGCCGAGGTGATCGAGCGGACCCGCTGGACCGGGGCACGAACTCACGTGCTGCACCTGTCGTCCTCCGACGCACTCCCGATGCTGCGCAGCGCGAAGGCGGACGGGCTGGACCTCACCGTCGAGACCTGTCCGCACTACCTCACCCTGCTGGCGGAGGAGATCCCGAACGGCGCGACCGCGTACAAGTGCTGTCCCCCGATCCGGGAGGTGGGCAATCGCGAGCAGCTGTGGGAAGGCCTGCTCGACGGCACCATCGACTACATCGCCTCCGACCACTCCCCCGCCACGCTCGCCCTCAAGGACCTCGACAACGGCGACTTCAGCGTGGCCTGGGGTGGCATCGCGTCGGTGCAGCTCAGCCTGTCGGTGATCTGGACCGAGGCGCGACGCCGCGGCATCGGCCTGGATCACGTCGTGTCCTGGATGGCCACCAAACCCGCCGATCGAGTCCGGCTCCGATCCAAGGGGCGGCTGGCGATCGGCTACGACGCCGACCTGGCGATCTTCGCGCCGGACCAGGCCTTCGTCGTGGACGCGAAGTCGCTGCACCACCGGAACCCGCTCACGCCGTACCAGGGCAAGGCCCTGTCCGGGGTCGTGCGCAAGACGTACGTCCGTGGTGTGCCCGGTCGACTTCGACACCCCGCACGGCCGCCTCATCCGGCGCGGCTCGGCTTGAGGCCGGTTCGCGCCCGCTCACGACAACGCCGGTGAGCGTCGGTAAGCGGAGCGCCGGGCTCTCTCTTCCGACCGAACGAACAGCCCCACCCAGACAGCGGCAGCCAGCAGAGTCTCGGCTGTGAGTGAGGGAGAAAGTGAGAGTCATGAGGCACGCAGCGGGCGCGAACCGGCCTTAGAAATTGTGCCTCACGGACGCGGGTTCGCGGAACCCGAGGATGCACTCGATCATGGTCGCCGCGGCCACCGCCGCAGGCACGTCGTGCATCCGGAGGATCCGGGCGCCGGCCAGCGCGCACGCCGTCGCGGCGGCAACCGACGGCGCCGAGCGATCCCGCTTCTCCAGCCCGGTCGCCTCGCCGACGAAGTCCTTGTTGGAGACGGCCGCGAGCGTCGGCAGTCCGATCGAGGCGATCTCGGCGAACCGACGGGTCAGCTCCAGTGAGTGGAGAGTGTTCTTGTTGAGGTCGTGACCCGGGTCGATCACGATTCGCTCCTCGGGGATCCCCAGGGCCATCGCTCGCTCGACCCGCTCCGACAGGAACGCCCGAACCTCGGTCACCACGTCGTCGTACGTCGGTCGCTGGAGATGCCGGTGCGGCGCGGCTCGGCTGTGGGTGATCACCAGGGTGGCCTTCGACGCTGCTACCACCTCCGCCAGCTCGGGGTCACGCAACCCGCTGGTGTCGTTGATCACCGCCGCGCCGGCCGCCAGGCTTGCTTCGGCCACCGCAGCCCGCCAGGTGTCGACCGAGATCACCACGTCCGATGATGCCGTCACCGCCTCGACCACCGGCACCACCCGCTCGATCTCCTCGTCGATCGACACCTCCGGGGTGTCCGGCGAGAACGGCACGCCGCCGATGTCCACCCAGCCGGCCCCGGCTGCGGCCGCGACGAGAGCGGCCGCGACGGCAACGTCCAGCCCGTACGTCCGCCCACTGTCGAAGAACGAGTCCGGTGTCCGGTTGACGATCCCCATCACCACGATCTGATGGTCGAAGTCGAACTCGCGTCGGCCGACGGTGCGTCGTGGCTCAGTGATCAGCGGTAGGAAGCACGACTCGGGCACCGGCACAGTGTGCCCGATGCCCGAGTCGTCCCTGCTCAGCGACCAGTTTCAGTCTCGTGCTCGATCTGTCCGCCGTTGTTGCTGAACCCGACCGCCGCAACCGACGGAGCGCTCGCCCCCGCCGATGCGACGAGGGTCAGCCGGTACTGGAGGTAGCGCGAGCTGCCGTCGACCCGCCCGGACTTCGGTACGCTCTGCCAAGCCGACCACGAGTCGTCGGGCGCCGACATGCTGCCGGTACGCACGCTCAGCGCCAGCGTCGCCCCCGCCGGCAGGTCGGCCCGGAGAGACGCCCGATCCCAGTCGACCATCGCCTGCGCATCGAGAATCCCCGACACGAAGGTCCCCTTGCGAGTGACGCCGGTCTTGCCACTCAGCGTGATCGCACCGAGTCCACTGTCGTCGATCGTCGCGTCACCGGACGTCTTGCCCATCCGGAACGAGGCCGTCTGCTGGTCGGTGACGCCGGCAGCGGGGGTCGTGAACGAGCGCACCTTGCTCGTTCCGACGTTGCCTGAGGCATCGGTGGAGTCGCCGGCGATCCAGTAGGTGGTGTCCGGGTCGAGGTTGGTGAGCAGCAGCTGATGGCCCTTGGTCAGCTCATCGACCTGACCGACCTGCTCGAGTTTGCCCGCGCTCTTGCCGAGGCGCACCGCGGCAGAGCTGGGCTCGTTCGTGGTCCACTTCACCAGCGCGGTACCGTCCGGCAGCGCCGACGCCGACGCGCCGGTGACCGTCGGCTTGGTGTTGTCCACCCCGGGCGTGGTGAAGCTCGCCGGGTCCTGGTCGGCGGCCGGCCAGCTGACCGACCGGCCTTTCAGGTCGGTCGACGTCAGTCGGTAGTAGTACGTCGTCCCAGCCTTCAGCCGCTTGAGCAGCAGCCGGTGGTTCTTGGCCGCTCCCTTGGTGATCGTCTTCTCGGCCAGCGCTGTCTTGGTCGTGCCGATCGCCACCTCGCTCGTCGCCGTCGCTGGTGTGGTCCACGACAGCGTCGCGACATCGAGATCTGGGCTGGCGGCGACGTCGGCCGTCGCCTCGGTGATCGCCATCTTCGCAGCGGGTGCAGCGTAGGTCGCTGCGTACGTGCCCGCCGTCGCGGAGAACTGGGCATAGTCGAGACCCTTGATCGTCACCGTGGTGAAGCTGACCGCGGTCCCGCCCTTCGTCAAACCCGTCAGCTGAGTGCCGCCACTACCGGCGATCGGCACCATGCCGGTCAGCCCCGTCGCCCCCGTGCCCACCTTCACGGTGAAGGCGAGCGTGTTGGCGCTCCAGCTGATGTTCGAGTACGACGAGGCGTTCCGACCGTCGAGCCAGGTGGTCATCTGCTTGCCACTGACAATCGGCACGTTGTGTGACAGAGCCGAGGCGACCAGTGCATTGCTCTCCGGCTCCGTCGACTGATCGGTGTGGAAGTTGGCGTTGAACGCGCCGTAGTAGCCCTGGGTCCCGACCGCCTTGTCCAGCAGGGCGTCGATCGTCGACGGGAAGGACTGGCTCGACTCGTCGGTCATCTGGGTCGGCGCCTGATACACGTCGATCATCGAGCCGTCGGTGTCGGCGAACCGCATCGGCATGCCCGATCCGGTCATGAACCCGGGCCGGTCCTGCACCCACGATCCTGGCCAGTAGTAGTAGTTCCCGTCCAACCGCATGCCGTTGGCGAGCTCGGTCTTCGGCTGGGATGACCAGTCACTGAAAGCGATGCAGTGCGTGCGGTTGCTGACCGGCGCCGGCAGGCCCGGATAGTTGGCCCGCCAGCTCGCCAGGTCGTTCGCATAGTTCGCAGCCAGGGACGCCGGTGTGAAGTCGCCACAGTTCGTGGTCTCGTGCACCCCGACCTCGAAGCCCTGGTTCGTGTAGGAGACCGCTGCCGCATTCGACAGCGGCGTGCTCGGATAGACGTAGGAGCTGTATCGGAAGCAGGTCCAGTCACTCACGGTGCAGCCAGCGGGGCTGTTCGCGATCATCTGGTCGAACCGCCCCGCAGTGCCCCCGTTGCCGTGGTCGTCACCGGTTCCGATCAGCACCGCCTTGAGACCCTTCGGGAAGTACCAGAACCGCGGCAGCGGCTTCTTGTCGCGATTCACGGTCTGGATCAGGTTGGCCAGCAAGCGCTGCTGCTCGTCCGCCTGCGGGATCGCGACCTTGGCCAGGTTCACCCAGTCGTTCGTCGGCGAACCACCGAAGTACATGTCGTCGGACCGGATCGGCGACTGGCCGTCGCGTTCCTGGCCGGCCCAGCCCGGGTTGCCCTGTCGCAGATACACGATGGACTTCGGCAGGTCGTAGGTGAACGCCGCTACCTCGCCGCCGTTGGTGCCGACACTGCGCAGGGTCACCGCAGGCAAGCTGGTCGCCGTGGTGGCGTTGGTATACAGCGTCGCGATCGCCGTCGTGCCGGACTGCAGGCTGTAGTTGTCGGCTGCGCCGTGGAACTGGATGGTGTCGCTGACGATCCCGGCGCCGGGTGCCGTTCCGTTGTCGACCTTGAGATACCCCTCCGACGTGGTGCCAGCGGCACTGGTCAGGCCCATCAGGGTGGACAGGTTGGCGGCTGGGCGCATCGCGATGACGTTGCCGCCTCCGTTCACCCAGGTCGTGAGGTCGGTGACCTGGGACGAGCTGAGTGTCACGTTGCCCAAGATCACGGTGTCGTAGCTGGCCAGGGTGGAGGCGGAAACCGTACCGACGTCGATGGTCGCGAACTCATTCAGTCCCTCGGTCCGGAGGATCTCGGCGAGGTACTTCGAGTACGGGTTCGCCGAGCTCGTCACCACGGCGATGGGCCCACCCGGACCCTGGTCGGGCGGGGGCGGTGGCTCCGCGCCGGTGGTGAACGACCAGCTCACCGGTGACATCGTGTTCCCAGACGGATCCTGGGCGCCGCTGACCGACACGGTGTAGCTGCTCGAGTAGGCCAGTGGCGAGTTCGGTGTCAGCGTCGCGGTCTGCGATCCCGCGTCGTAGCTGACGGTGCTGGGCACCGTCGCGTTCGAGGAGTTCTTCAGCGTCATTGTGATCGTGCTCGACGTGACGGGTTCGGAGAACGCCGCGGTGATCGGTGCACTGACCGCAATCCCGCTTGCACCGTCGGACGGCGCCTTTGCGCTCACCGTCGGCGGAATGGTGTCGTTGGCGGTGGTGGAGAAGACCACGTCAACCCAGTAGTTGCTGGACTGGTAGGTGCTGTCCGGGTAGCCGGTGGCACCGTACTTGTAGACGCCGTTGCCGCCGTCGGTCCCGTTCCGCAAGGCGGTGAGCGGGCCGTTCGTCGTGGCGGCGCTGGCAAAGTAGTTGTTGTTCGACGCATACCGCCCGACCGGCGCATAGTACGAGGCCACGTACGTCGTTCCGGCGACGATCGGGACGGGCCCGGAGAACAGCGCTTGCTGCCAGCCCGTCGCCGACTCTCCGCTGAACGTCACCGAAGCGAGCTTGGTGCCGTCGGTCTTCCACAGTGATCCGACGTGAGTGCTGGTGTTCCCGGTTCCCTTGTAGAACCGGATGCCGGTGATGAAGCCGTTCTGGGTCGAGCGGATCTTCACTCCGACCTCGAGCGCTGAGTTGTCGGCCGTGGCCGGCGTGCCCGGCACGGCGGAGGGTGCCCATACCGAGCACGGGCAGCTTCCGGGGGCCGGTGCCGTGGTGAACGTCCAGGTCAGCGGGTCCATCGTGTTGCCGGCCGTGTCCTTCGCGCCGGTCAGGTTCACCGTGTACGTCGTCGAGGTCGCCCACGCGGCACCGGCGGTGAAGGTCGCGGTCCGGTTGGTGGCGTTGTAGGACGGGGTGCCCGAGACCGCGGTCGTGCCCGGGCCCGTGACCGACCACGCGATCGTGCCGGCCTGCACGTTCTCACTGAAGGTCGCCGTGATGCTCGAAGCGGTCGTCGCGACGCCCGTGGCCCCGGCCGCGGGCGACCGATCGGTGACCGTCGGCTTCGTGGTGTCCGTGCCGCTCGTGCTGTAGACGACGTCCACCCAGTAGTTCGAGGACTGGTAGCTGCTGGAGGGGAAGCCGCCGCCACTGCCGTAGCGGTAGATGCCGTTGCCGCCGTCGGTTCCGTCGCCGAGTGCGGTCAGCGGAGAGTTGACGATCGGGCCGGCGGCGAAGAAGTTGTTGTCTGCGGAGTACCGGCCGTTCGGCGCGTAGTAGGAGACGATGTAGGTGGTGTCGGCCGTCACTGCGACCGGGGTGGCGAAGTTCGCCTGCTGCCAACCGCTCGCCGTCTCGCCCGTGAACGTCACCGTCGCCAGCCGTGTGCCGCCGGTGTTCCACAGCGATCCGGTGTGGGTGCCGATGTTAGCCGCTCCCTTGTAGAACCGAATCCCGGAGACGAACCCGGCCTGGTCGGCTCGAAACTTCATCCCGAGCTCGACGGGCACATTGTCGCTGTCCGACACGACGGTAGGTATCTGCGACGCTGAAAAGACCGTGCAGGGACAGGTCGCGGCGTCGGCTCGTTGGGGCAGGCTGACGAGCAGGGCGGCAGCGAGGCCGAGCGCCAAGATGACGGCCAGCAGCCGCGTTCGGGTGCGCGAGACGTAAGACAACAGCATCGGTGTATTCCTTCGGTGGCTCGAAAGGATCAAGAAGTGAAGAGGACGTCGACCCAGTAGTTGCTGGACTTGAATCCGGTGGACGGGAAGGCGCGCGTGCCGTAGCGGTAGACACCGTTGACACCGTCCGTCCCGTTCTTCAGCGCGGTCAGCGGGCCGTTGCTGACGGCAGCGCTGAAGTAGCTCTCGTTCACGGAGTAGTGCCCGTTGGGCGCGTTGTACGACGCGACGTAGGTCGTGTTGGCCGTCACGGTCACCGGAGTCGAGAAGGTCGCCTGCTGCCAACCGCTCGCGGTCTCACCGGTGAAGGTCACCGTGGCCAGCTGCCCGCCCGCCTTGGTCCACAGCGTTCCGACGTGTGTACCGGTGTTCCCGGGACCCTTGTAGAACCGGATCGCGGTGATCTTGCCGGCAGTGGTGGTCCGGAACTTGACGCCGAGCTCGGTCGCCGCGGTGTCGGAGTCAGCCAGGACGCTGGGTGTGGCGGTCGATGCCCAGATCGAGCTCCCGGTCGCCGGCGGGGCGGCCGTGGTGAACGTCCAGGTCACTGGCGCCATGAGGTTTCCGGCAGTGTCCCTCGTGCCCGAGACCGCGACGGTGTACGTCGTCGACGTCGCGAGCGCCGAGGTCGGAGTGAAGGTCGCCACGAGGGACGTGGCGTTGTAGGCAACCGTCCCGGCCACCGCCGCGCCGCCGGCAGGGGTCACGGTCATCGCGATCGTGGCTGCCTGCACGGCCTCACTGAAGGTAGCGGTCACCGTGCTGCTCGTCGCCACACCGGTCGCGGACGCCGCCGGCGTCCGAGCGGTGATCGTCGGCGGCGTCGTGTCGACCGGAGTGGCCGCCACCGTGGTGAAGGTCCAGCTCACGTCGTCCATCACGTTGCCGGCGGCATCCCTGGCCCCGGCCACCGTCACCGTGTAGGTGGTGGCGTTCGCCAGGGCGGCGCTCGGGGTGAAGGTCGCGGTCGTCGAGGCCGCGTCGTACGCCGTCGTGCCGGCGACCGAGGTCGTACCGGCCTTCAGCGTGATCGAGGCACTGGAGACCGCCTCGCTGAAAGTCGCCGTCGGCTTGATCGAGGTGGCCACAGCGGTGGCACTCGCGGTCGGTTGACGTACCGTCACTGTCGGCTTGGTCGTGTCGGGCGGTGTGGCGGCGCCCGTGCTGAACACGACGTCGACCCAGTAGTTCGACGCGGCGTACGTCTGGGTGGGGAAGCCACCGGTGCCGTAGAGATAGACGCCGTTGGGACCGTCTGTGTTGTCGGCGAGCGCCGTCAACGGCCCGTTCGTCGTTGCCGCGGTGAAGTAGCTCTCGCTGACGGAGTAGTGGCCGGCCGGCGCCAGGTAGGAGGCGACGTAGGTGGTGTTCGCGGTCACCGGGACCGGACTGGCGAAGGCGACCTCCTGCCAGCCGCTGCTGCTCTCGCCGACGAAGGTGGCCGAGGCCAGCTTGGTCCCGGTCGAGCTCCACAGTGAGCCGACATGGGTACCGGTGTTCGTGCTGTCCTTGTAGAAGCGGATGCCGCTGATCGAGCCGTCTTGACTGGCCCGGAACTTGACGCCGACCTCGATCGATCCGTTGTCCGGGTCGGCAGCGCTTGCGGGCGAGGCGGTGGATGGCCAGATCGTGCACGGGCAGCCGCCTGACACTGTCCCGGCGGTGGTGTAGCTCCAGCTCACCGGATCCATCACGTTGCCAGCGGCGTCTTTGGCGCCCGAGACCGCGACGGTGTAGGTCGCGCTCGCCTCCAGTGACACGGTCGGGGTGAAGGTGGCAGTCTGCGACCCGGCGTCGTAGCTCGTTGCCCCGATGATCGTCGTGCCGTCGGACTGCTTCGTCAGCGTGATCGCGGCGCTCGAGACACCCTCACTGAACGTCGCACTCGGTTTGGTCGCGATGTCGACGGACGACGCCCCGGGGGCAGGCTGGCGTGCGGTCACCGTCGGCTTCGTGGTGTCCGGCGCGCTGCTCTTCACGAACACGACGTCCACCCAGTAGTTCGACGCCGAGTAACCGAGCGTCGGGAACCCGCTGGTGCCGTACTTGTAGACCCCGTTCGCTCCGTCGGCGTTGTCGGCCAGCGCGGTCAGCGGGCCGTTCGCCGTCGGCGTCGTGAAATAGCCGTCGGTCGAGGCGTAGTGACCGTTCGATGCGTAGTAGGACGCCACATACGTCGTGTTCGCCGTCACCGCGACCGGCGATGGGAAGTCGACCTGCTGCCATCCCGATCCGGTCTCGTTGGTGAACGTGGCCGAGGCGAGCTTGGTGCCCGTGCCACTCCACAGGGTGCCCACGTGGGTACCCGTGTTGAGGCCGCCTTTGTAGAACCGCAGACCGGTGATCGAACCGTTCTGGTTCGCGCGGAACTTGACCCCCACCTCGATCGCGGCGTTGTCCTCATCGGACTCCGACACCGGGGTTGCCGTGGACGGCCAGATGGTGCACGGGCAGTCACCTGCCGGTGGGGTGCCGCTGCCCACCGTGACGGTCCGACCTGGACCCGGGTTCTCCGTGCGGGCCGAGTCGTCGGTCGTGCGAGTCTTGATCGTGAGGGTGCCGTTCACGCTCGGTGTGAAGCTGTACGACCACGACGTGGTGCCGGTGGCTGGGTGCCACGACGTCCCCCCGTCGATGGAGACCTCGACGCCCGCGACGACACCTCCGACGTCGCTCGCCGTGCCGCTGATCGTCAACGGCGAACCAACCGCCACGGTGGCTCCGTTCGCCGGCGCGGAGATGGCCGACGTCGGCGGTGTCGTATCCGTGCTGGCGCTGGCTGCGACCAGTCCGCTCTGCAGGGTGGTCGGCTGGGCGCCCATGTCGGCGAACAGGTTCACGGTGGCCTGCTGCACGGCGGCGTCGACGGTGTTCGTCGGACCGTCGGTCGCGTGGTCGTTGTCGAGGCCCCACGCCCACTGGACGCTGCCGGCGCCGAACACGAGCGCGCCGCTGGGCGCGCGGTAGAGCGTGAGGTGATGGGTCGCGCTCCCCGGCGCGTAGTTACTTCCATAGTCCTGGAGGTAGCTGGACACGTTCTGGCTGTCCGAGGACAGGAACACCAGGCCGGCCGGTCGGGATCCGTTGTCCGGGCTCTCGTCCCACTCGTAGCCGAGGATGCCTTTGCCCAGCGTCGTCGTCGCTCCCGCCGCGAGGTTCGCCACCTTGGTGTTCCGCCAGAACCGCAGGCTCTTGTAGGCCCCGCCGACGTGCATGTCGGTCGTACAGCAGTTGACGGTGAAGATCGTCCCCGTCAGGTTGTTCTCCGGACGCCCACCGTCCGCCGGCGGGCTGAACCGCGGATCACGCCAGGTGCCGGTCCAGGTCGGCGGGTCCTGCGGGTCGATCTTGGCGCCGGAGTGGGTCTCCTTGTACGTGACCAGCGTGCGGTGGTCCGTCGTCGTGCCATAGGCCGAGTTCTCGTACCGGGTCTTCCAGAACACCTCGTTGCCGCTGAAGAACGCAAGATTCACGCCGGCGTCGCGAGCCGCCTCCACATTGGCTCGCTGGTTGCCGGACCAGTACTCGTCATGACCGACGGACAGGAACGTCTTGTGATTCTTGATCAGCCCGCCGTTCCGGTCGCTGTCGACGCCCGTCGTGTAGCTGACGTCGTACCCGTTGGACTCCAGGAAACGCACCATCGGGTACTCGGCGTTGTAGACGAAGTCGTGCGTGGTGTCGCCACCGTTGGTAGCGAACGGACGGTTGTAGCTGAGCTTGTACGCCCGCGGCGTGTTGCCGCTGGTCCCCGGACCGCCGACATAGAAGCTGTTGCCGCCGTAGGTGTTGTAAGCCTGCCAGGTCGTGTCCGAGGTCTGCATGAACAGGTCGGAGTGGCTCGAGTCTTCGCGGACCACGAAGAAGATCTGGCTCTTGGAGCTTCCTGAGTAGATCAGGGCGAAGTAGACGCCGGACACAGCGTCGCTCGGCACCGTCCAGCTGGCACTCTGCGACCAGTTGCCGCAGTCGATCAGTCCGGTTGCGCTGTCGGTCCTGCAGTTCGGCTGGTCTGTCGCGGTCGGCGCAGCCACGCTGGTGATCTTGCGTGCACCGTTGCCCTGGTAGTAGCCCATCCGGTAGATGTCCATCGAAAAGCTGGACAGCGTGGTGTCGATCTTGAACCCGATCGTTGCGCCGATGTTCACGCTGATGTCGGTCGAGAAGCCCTGCAGGTTCGCGCTGCCGGCTCCGTCCACCTTCCAGGTGTTCTCGGGCGTGCCGGTCTTGGTGTTCTCGCAGGCGACCTTGCTCTTGATCGGCGTGTCACACGGAGCGGCCGCTACAGGTGGTGGCGGCAGCAGCACCAAGATCGCCAACGCCAGTGTCATCGCCAAGACGACACTCAACAACCGACGAGAGCGTGACTCTCCGAACGCGCGCACCACTGCACCCATGCCCACGACACACTTTCCCCAAAGCACGGCATGTCGACAGGCACTGCCGTGCGCCCCTGCCTACCCCCCACGGGCACACAGTCCATCGCGTGTGAGCGCTCGGTCGCCCCCGCGATCGAGCCGTCGCAGTTCGGAGTCAAGCACGCTAGGACGCGGGGCACGGGCAGTTGTCAAAAGTCACCGCCGAAAATGATCAAGGGTCAAGATCCGCCGCCGTATCGGGCGGCCTGGTCCGCCTTGGAAAGCGCGATGCCGAAACGACTCAGGGCCGGTTCCCTGGTGGGAACCGGCCCTGAAACGGGTGGAGGTGGCGGGAATCGAACCCGCGTCCTGAAGCGACGAACCAGGCATTCTCCGGGCGCAGCTGGTGATGTCGTTCTACTCGGCCCCTGCGCTCGCGCCAGCACGTCGCAGACAGGCCCAGTCTCAGTTCATGTCCCTGTTAGGCCCTCAGACGTGTCCTAACGGGTGAGTCTCCTTGATGAGGCCAGGATCCGGGACGGAGACGCTCCCGGTCTGACCGTTCGATCACTGCTCAGGCAGCGAGAGCGAACTCAGTGCGATTAGAGTCGGCACTTGTTGGTTTCCAAGGGACATTAACGAGTTGACCTTGGATTCTCGGCCCGCTTCACCTGGGACTATCGACCCAGTCGAAACCGATCACCCCCTGTTGAGTTGTGACCACCACTCCCGTCGCCGTGACACCTTCGTGCCCTGACATTGGGAGCGACTACCCAGTCTAGCTCCTTCCAACGACGAACGCCCCGGGATTCTTCCCGGGCGTCCCTCGCGCCGTCCACCGGCTACTTCTCCGACAACACCTCGAGCTTCAGCACCTGCTTGACCGGGTTCCTCCAGCTTTCGCCCTGCAGCGCCTTGGCTCCGCCGACGATGGTGAGCACCAGCCAGCCGAGCCACATCAGGGGCAGGATCCAGTCGAACACGCTGAGCCCGGTGATCCCGCCGACGATGGCGACCACGACGAACGCGATGGCCGCGATCAGCTGGAAGTTGAACGCCTTGGCGGACTCCCGGCGGGTGTACGAACCCGGCCGGGACAGTGCGAACACCACGCCGGGCCCGATCAGCCAGGTGAAGAGAGCGGAGAAGTGGGCGAACCCCGCGGTGCCGCGGCCCGCCTGCTGGCGGACCTCGGGCCGGATCATCGGCTGGTACGCCGGGTGGACGCCCATGGCCTGCGACGGCAGCGGCACCGAGACGAGGCCGTAGAAGGCCTCGTTCAGGTCCTTGCGGGTGACGGAGCCGAGGATCTGCCCCATCCGGCGATCGAACTCGTCCTCGGTGACTCGGCCGTCGGCGTACGCGTCCTTCAACCAGGCCTCGGCGCGATCGCGCTGCTCGTTCGTGACGTGGAGTTTCAGGCTGGAGTGCTCATAGGCGGCGTTCATACCAGCCAGCGTGCACCGCGTCGGCGCCCGGCACCATCGGGCGTTCCCCCGGCCGGTCCCGGAGTGGCCGGGGTAAGTTGGGCGACCGCGCGCTCGAAAACCTGCACGTGGCGCACGATCCCCCACTTCCGAGAGGCTCTGCCCATGACCGAGTTGAATGGTCGCGCTACGCGCTCCGCGGTCATGGGCTGCGCCGGGTCTCGCTCGTTCGGTCCTGATTCCGGGCGACCAGATCGCCTGCCTGTACCGTCTGCACGTCGCCCGAAATCACTCCTCACTCCCGAGAGGCTCCGCCCATGACCGAGAAGCCAGAGATCGACTTTCCCGCCGGCCCTCCTCCGGCGCAGCTGGACATCCTCGACATCCGCGAGGGTGACGGTGCCGAGGCGAAGCCCGGCGACGTCGTCAGCGTCCACTATGTCGGCGTGGCGCACAGCACCGGCGAGGAGTTCGACGCCTCCTACAACCGCGGTGCGCCGCTTGACTTCCCGCTCGGTGCCGGCCGGGTCATCCAGGGCTGGGACACCGGGGTGGCCGGCATGAAGGTCGGCGGTCGGCGTCAGCTGACCATCCCGCCGCACCTGGCGTACGGCGATCGCGGCGCCGGCGGCGTGATCAAGCCGGGCGAGACGCTCATTTTCGTCGTCGACCTGGTCGACGTCCGCTAGCAGTCGAATCCTGCGTGCTGAGCCTGTCGAAGCGCATCCGCGCCCGCCCTTCGACAGGCTCACGGCACGTGCGATGGGCTCACCAGCTGCCGCCGCCTCCACCGCCGCCACCGCCGCCGGAGAAGCCGCCGCCGCTGAACGAGCTGCCACCGCCGAAGCCGGTGCCACTGGACCCCGACGACGGAGCCGGAGTCGCGGCGCTGGTCAGACTGCTGGTGAGGAACGATGTGTTGAACGCCGCCATGTTGTAGGACCCGTAGTACCAGTACGGTGTGGCGTCCGGCAGCCTGCCCATCGCGACCAGATCACCGCAGACCTTGGCCCACCGATCGGCCAGTTCGAACGCGATGGCCCACGGCAGGTAGCGGGAGAAGATGTCCTCCCCCTCCTCGAAGCGCAGCTGATCGGCCTCCGCCGTCGCCAGATAGGTCTTGAAACCTTCGACCTGATCGGTGACCGCCCGCCCGTCGGCGGTGCGCTGTCCGCGGCGCAACTTGAACCGGATCACCGCGATGGTGACGATGATCGGCAGCAGCGGGAGCAGCACCCACAGCACCCACGCCCCGATCCAGAACGCGAGGAGCACGATCGCGGCGATCCCGCCGAAGCCCACGCTCCTGGTCGCCTTGGCCGACGGCACTTTGGTGAACCAGCCGCGCGCCGATACCTGATCTCGGACGGCCTGCTGCATCGCCTGGTGCGCGGGCAGCAGACTGCCTTGCGCCGAGAGGTCCTTGACGGCTCCCGGCGGCTGGCCGTCGAACAGCGTGGTCAGCAGGACCATCTCGTGCGGAGCAGCGGACGACGTCCGGATTGACCAACGTGACGCTGAACTCGTCCTTGCCACTGCTCTGCACCGTCAGTGCGCGGCGGACAGCGAGGTCGATGATCGTCGCCGCCGTCTCCCGCGCGTCCACTTGGCCGTCCACCAGCAGGCCTGCCTCGGCGACCGGAATCTTCGGCGGTGAGAACGCGACCGGGATCGGCAGGTCCGGATCGTTCGCGACGACCTCGGCGGTCTGACCCGGCAGCGGCACGGTGCCCGGAGCCAACCCGGCGTAGCGGCGGTCCCGGCCGTTCTTGCGCCACCAGAGCACACCAACGATGGGCGAGCCGATCAGGATCGCTGCCGCGCCGATCCCGGCCGCGACGAGACCGGCCGTTTCGGCCGCGGTCAGCTTGGAGCCGTCCGGCTGCAGGTGCGGCGCGTTGTCGCTGACCAGACCGGCCCCGATCTTGGCACTGACCGTGACGCCCTGCTCGGCTGCGAGGTTCGAAGCCGAATAAGTCGCCACCCCGTCGTTGATCTTGGCCGCACACTTCGCGGTGCTCTGCACCGAGCCGTACGTGCAGGTGGTGTCCTGCACCCCACCCGGCACTCTCACCGTGATCGACACCTTGTTGATCGCAGCCGTCCAGCCCAGCCCGGTGGTATCCCAGTAGAACTCGTCGTAGGGCGGAGTCTTGTCCGGGGACGTACGCATGGCGCCGGTGATGTCGTAGGAGATCACGTACGTCGCGGTCGCGGTCGAGGTCGGAATGGTGACGTCCGGATTACCTATCCGCAGCTGCAGCTGCGCACCGCGGCCGCCGTCGCTCTTGCTCGTCGTGCTCGCATATTGCGTCTGCACGCCCGGCGTCGGGCTGGTCACGGTGATGTTGTCGATGCCGTAGACCGCGTCCTGGGTCTTGTCGTACAGCTCGCGGGTGACGAAGTAGCGGTCGATCCCGTGCCGGCCGGAGCTGCCGCCGAAGCGGTAGACGATGGTCTCCTGCGCGTGCACCACTCCACTCTTCGCGACGTCGTAGACGATGGCGTACGAATCGATCTGATCGTCGCTTGCGGCATCAGCGGAGGGCGCCCGGACCAGGGTGAACGCGAGTCCGAGCAGAAGCGCCGCCAACACGGCAAGCGCCAGCCGATGTCTCCGCCGACCGAGCGCCGCGACCGGGGACCTATCCTTCATCAACAGTTCACTCTCCCCTTCTTCGGGCGGCGACCGCCCGCTCGGCCTCGCGCTTGCTCTCCCGCTCGGCGATCGACTGTCGCTTGTCGTACTCCCGCTTGCCGCTGGCCACGGCCAGCTCGACTTTGGCGTAGCTGTCGGAGAAGTAGATCGACAACGGGATCAGTGTGGTGCCGGTAGAGGCCAGTGCGCGCTCGATCCGGCCGATCTCCACACGATTCAGCAGGAGCTTGCGGGTGCGCCGGGCCGCGTGGTTGGTCCACGTCCCATGGCTGTACTCCGGAATGTGCGCCTGGCGCAGCCAGACCTCACCGTCGTCGACCGTGGCGTAGGCATCGGTCAGCTGGGCGCGCCCCTCACGAAGCGACTTCACCTCGGTGCCGCTCAGCACCAGCCCGGCCTCGTAGGTGTCGTGGATGTGATAGTCATGACGCGCCTTGCGGTTCTGTGCGACGAACTTGCGCGCCAGGGGTGTCTGAGACTTGTCCTTGGCCATGGGAACCATCTTCCCTGCCCACACCAGCCGGTTTAGCGTGCGGGTAGCGGGCAGTGGATCGCACCCTCAGAGAGGCACGAGATGGCTCGAACAATGTACGTCCTACGCCACCGACCCGGTCCGGCGCTCGCCGGCGACGAGAACGTGTTCGAGCACCCCGGGATCGCCGACCACCTGGCATTCCTCCGCCGCCGGATCGACGACGGCACCCTGGTCGCCGCTGGTCCGCTGGAGCAAGGCTCCGGTCAAGGGATGACGGTGCTGGCGGTTTCCTCACTCGAGGAGGCCCGCCGTCTGGCCGAGACCGATGACCAGAGCGTCGTGGCCGGCGTGCTCGCCGTGCATGTCCAGGGGTGGCAGGTCGTGATGGACGACGGCTTGCTGCCTGACCGGGCGGGCGAACGAGGCCCTGATCGGCCGGATCCGACCACATTCGGCTGACCGGGCTGGCAAACGGGGTGCGGACCGGCCGGATCCGACCACATTCGGCTGACCGGGCTGGCAAACGGGGTGCGGACCGGCCGGAAGCGGCTCCATTCGCCTGACCGGGCGGGCGAAAGAGGCCTGGATCGTTCGGGGCCGGGTCAGTACAGCCAGCCCATCGGGTTCACGACCCGGCCGTCCAGCCAGACCATCAGGTGCAGGTGGCAGCCCGTGGAGTACCCGGTGGTTCCCACATAGCCGATCACCTGGCCCTGGCGGACGTGCTGACCCACGTGCACGATGTAGCGCGTCGCGTGGTTGTAGCCAGTGGTGACGTACCGGCCGTTGATCATCCCGTGGTCGATCATCAGCCGGTTGCCGTAGCCGCCGTTGTAGTAGCGCTCCGCGACCGTGCCCGAGTACGCAGCATGGATCGCGGTTCCGCACCCGGCGCCGAAATCGGTCCCGTCGTGCAGCTTCCAGACGTGCAGCACCGGATGGAAGCGCATGCCGTACGGCGAGGTGATCGAGGCATTCACCGGATAGATGAAGCCATGGTGGCTACCCGAGGATGAACCACCGGACGACGACCCACCGGACGAGGACGAGCCACCCGAGCTGCTGGAGCGTCGAGGGGCGCTGGAGTAGGACCGGCTGCTGCGCTTGGATGCGCTCTTGCGAGCCTTCTCCGCCGCTTTCCGCGCGGCCGCGGCCTTGCGAGCGGCCTCTCGTGCCTTCCGGGCCGCAGCCGCCCTCCTGGCCGCTTCGGCCTTCGCCTTCGCGATCCGGACCGCGATCCGATGCTCCACCGAGGCGCGCTCCTTGACCAGCGTGGCGTAACGGGACCGGTCGTTGGCGACCTCCCGGGCAGCCGTGCGCTGGTCGGCCTGCTGCTGGACCAGGAGGCCGGCGACGGCCGCCTCCTGGGCCGCGGCGCGGGCCTGCAACGTCTTCTTGAGCTCGAGGTTCGCCGCTGCCGCTTTGCGCTGTGCTGCGACTTTCTGCTCGAGCTCGGCCTGCTTGGCCTGCTTCACCGCCAGCTGCTTCTGCAGCTCCTTCAGCCGATCCAGCTCGCTCGCCGCTGTGTCGAACAGCGTCGTGGACCACTGCAGCCTGGTGGCCACGTCAGCCGTCGAGTCGTCGACGACCATCGCGATCGGCAGCAGGTTCGTCTGCTGCTGGTACTGGTACCTGACGATGGCGACAGCCTTCTTCTGCTGCGCGTCCAGCACCCGCCGGCCCTCGGCGACCGCCGCCTTGGCCTTGTCGAGGTCGAGCTGAGCCTGCTTGAGCTTGGCGGCCATCGCGATGTCGCGGGCCTTCGCCGCGGCGAGCTCCCGCTCGGTCTGGGCGAGCGCCGCGCGTGCGGTGGCGAGCCGGGCGCCGGTCTGCTGAACGGCGGTGTTCGCCGCATCGAGGGCGGCGTTGGAGTCGTCGAGGTCGTCTTGGGTCTGCGCGATCTGTGCCTTGACCCGATTGCGCTGCTCGGTCAGCCCGTCGGCCGAGGCAGGCACCGACAGCGACGCCGTGACCGCAGCGGCGAGGGCCACCGTCACCGCCACACGAGTCACGATGCGCACGAAGGCGCGAGCCGTTGCTCCGGGTCGGGGCGACAGGTTCGCGAGTCCGGGGGGAAGTTCCGGAACCACAGCTCTCCTCAGGTCGTCATCTGCTGGCCAAGTACCGCCTGCTGACAACGACCCGGCGTGTCGCCGGGGGTAAAGCTATGGTTGAGCTATAGCTTTCTCGATCAAACCCTCAGGTACTTACGGGTCGTGATCAGCGTCGGAATTATGGACAGAAGGATTCCGACCACCGCAACCCCTGCCATGGCGATCAGGGTCTGATTCCACCCAATCCAGGCTAAAGACTGGATCGAGACTTGAGCTTTGCGCTTGATAACGAAGTAAACGCCTGATGCCAGTGTGACGCAAGCGAGAGCGATCCCGACGACTGCAGAGAACAATGCTTCAAAAAGGAACGGCAATGTGATATAGACATTGCTCGCTCCGACCAGACGCATGATGCCGATCTCCCGCCGTCGGGCGAACGCAGCCAACCGGATCGTGTTGCCGATCTGCAGAGCGGCGGCGAACAGGAGCAGAGCCGACGAGACGATCGTGGCCCACTGCAACAGGTTGAGCCAGCTGAAGAACGGGTCCAGCAGCTTGCGCAGATCCTGGACGTTCTGCACCCCTTTCAGCCCCGCCACCGAGCTGACCACGCCCTGGTACTGCTCGGGATTCTTCAGCTTGACCCGAAAAGACTCCTGCATCTGGTCCTCGGTGAGGCTGCTGGCGATCGGGTTGCCTTCGTACGCCTTCAGGAACTCCTGATAGGCCTCGGCCTTGGTCTCGAAGTAAACCCCGCCAGCCGCCACCTCGTCGTTAGCCTGCAATGTCTGCTGGATCAGGTCCTTCTGGGCCTGGGTGACCTCTTGGCCGGGCTCGCAGTTGTCGCCCCGGATGTCGGGGGTGCACAAGAACACCGAGATCTCGATCTTCTCGTACCAGCGGCCCTTCATCAGGGTCACCTGCTGGTTGGCCAGCAGGCCGGCGCCGAACAGCGACAGCGACACCCACATCGTCATGATGACGGCCAGCGTCATGGTCAGGTTCTGCCGTAGACCACTCCCGGTCTCGGAGAAGATATGGCGGAAACGCATCAGCTGTAGTCCTCGTCGGTTCGGGCCCCATCGGTTCGTTCGGGGTGAAGCGGCTCGCGGTGTCTCATCGCAGGCTCACTGGTAGCCGTACACGCCGCGGCTCTGGTCACGGACCACCGCCCCGTCGTCCAGCTCGATGACTCGTTTGCGCATCTGGTCGACGATCGTCGAGTCATGGGTGGCCATCAGCACGGTCGTGCTGGACCGGTTGATCCGATCCAGCAGCTTCATGATCCCGACGCTGGTCGCCGGATCCAGGTTTCCGGTCGGCTCGTCCGCGATCAGGATCATCGGTCGGTTGACGAAGGCACGCGCGATCGCCACCCGCTGCTGCTCACCGCCAGAGAGCTCCTCCGGCAACCGGTTGCCCTTGCCCTTCAGCCCGACCAGCTCCAAGACCTCCGGCACCACCCGTTTGATGGTCGAGTTGGGTTTGCCGATCACCTGCAGTGCGAAGGCGACATTGTCGGTGACCGTCTTGTTGGGGAGCAGCCGGAAGTCCTGGAAGACCGTGCCGATCTGTCGCCGCATGGCCGGCACCTTCCAGCTGTGCAGCTTGTTCAGCTCTCGGCCTGCGACGAACACCCGGCCCTTCGTGGCCCGCTGCTCACGCAGGATCAGCCGCAGGAACGTCGACTTGCCGGAGCCGGATGCCCCGACGAGGAAGACGAACTCCCCCTTCTCGATCTCGACGTCCACGTCGGCCAGCGCCGCTCGGCGCTGCCCGTCGTACACCTTGCTCACGCCTTCGAATCGGATCACTCGCTGCCTCGTCTCGACATCCAGGTAGGCCGCGACTCCCGGACTTGGGACCCGCCCGGAGTGCCCGCAGGCCACCGCCGAGTGTAGGTGAGGCTTTCGCGATCCTCGGGATTTCGCCGTCCGGGCGGGCTAGGTGGGTCGGGCCAGGTGGGTCAGGCGAGGCCTCAGCCGAGCATCTCCGAGGTCTTCCGCCAGCGGATACCCGAGTCGATGAAGCCGTCGATCTCGCCGTCGAACACCGCGTCGGGGTTGGAAGTCTCGAACTCGGTCCGCAGGTCTTTGACCATCTGGTACGGGTGCAGGACGTACGAGCGCATCTGGGAGCCCCAACTGTTCCCGTCGTTCTTCAGGGCGTTCATCTCGGCCTCACGCTCCACCCGGGCACGCTCGAGCAGCCGCGACTGCAGCACGCGCAGCGCGGCCGCCTTGTTCTGCAGCTGGGACTTCTCGTTCTGGCAGGAGACGACGATGCCCGTCGGCAGGTGGGTGATCCGGACCGCCGAGTCGGTCGTGTTGACGCTCTGGCCGCCCGGGCCGGAGGACCGGAAGACGTCGATCCGCAGGTCCGCCTCCGGGAGGTCGATGTGGTCGGTCTCCTCCGTCACCGGCAGTACCTCGACCCCGGCGAACGACGTCTGCCGCCGTCCCTGGTTGTCGAAGGGCGAGATCCGGACCAGCCGGTGCGTGCCCTGCTCCACCGACAAGGTGCCGTACGCGTACGGCGCCTTCACCTGGAACGTCGCGGACTTGATGCCCGCCTCTTCCGCGTATGAGGTGTCGTACACCTCGGTGGAGTAGCCGTGCCGCTCGGCCCAGCGGAGATACATCCGCAGCAGCATCGCCGCGAAGTCGGCCGCATCGATGCCACCGGCCTCGGACCGGATGGTGACCATCGCCTCGCGCGGGTCGTAGTCGCCGGCCAGCAGGGTGCGTACCTCCAGCACCTCGATCGCGGCCTCCAGGGCGTGCAGCTCCGACTCGGCCTCCGCCAGGCTTGCCGCGTCGCCCTCCTCCTGGGCCAGCTCGACCAGAATGGCCAGATCGTCGAGCCGGGAGCGCAGCGACGTCACCCGCTCGATGTCGGACTGCAGCGCGGAGAACCGGGAGGTGAGCCGCTGGGCGTTCTCCTGGTCGTCCCACAAGTCGGGCGCGGAGACCTGGATCTCGAGCTCGGCGACCTCGGCCCGGAGCTTTTCCGGATCGATGACGCTCTCGATGGATGCGAGCACCTTGTCCAGCGACGACAGTGCCACAGCGAAGTCAGATCCAGCCACAATGATCCACTCTAGTTGCTCCCGACGACGCTCGACTCCCCGAAACTGGGCGCAAACCCCACTGTGAAGCGATTCAGACTTGGTGTTTGCGCCCAGTTTCCGAGGGACAAAGGTGGGAAACGGACGGGCAGCCGAGGGAGGTCCTGCGTGCCGGGACCGCGGTCTCAGCTGGCCGAGTCCGCATCGTCGCGGGTCAGCTCCTCGATCCGGACAAACCGCGATTCGCCTCCCGGACGCCGCGCCGGCCAGTCGCTGACCCAGACCACGACGAATCCCACCAACGACAGCGCCAGCGCGATCACGGGTCCTGCGGTGTCGAGCCACACCGTGACCAGCCCGATCAAGCAGCAGCCGAGCACGGCGAGTGCCCGACCCCGGCTGAGTCTGCCGTGCCGGGCGCGGTAGGTGACGTACGCGATCCAGGGAATCATCGCTGCCAGGACGAAGCCGAGCGCGAACGGCGACGAGCCGAAGGCCCCGACGATCAGCCTCAGCATCCCGATCAGTCCGACCAAACCGGTCAGTGCTCCGAGGGCCGCAGCCATCGTGCGATTGACCATTTCGAATCTCCAGCCGCCGACCCACGCGGCGCCGTCCGGCTGCGGCGTCGCGGGCTAACCGTAGCCCAGGAAGGCACGCAGCTGGCGGACCTGTTCCGCGTCGTCGGCAAAGCCGCCCGGGCCGTCCAGGTCGGGGATCTCGTCGTCGCTGTTCACCACGTACTCGATGGTGGCTACGATCCGGCGCTGCTCGTTGGCGCTGAACTCGTCCCAGTGGGCCAGCAGGCGAGCCAGCGCGGCGTGGATCCTGAAGGCTCCGTCGACGTCGACATCGGCGCCCGCATGCAGCGCCCCGAGGACCATCGAGCGGTGCGCGGACAGCAACTCCCGCAGGACGGCCACCTCATCGACCTCGACCAACGGCTCCACCATCGACCAAGACTAGCTGCGGAGCCTGACCCCACCCTGAGAAGCTTCGGTACCTGCCTTCGGCCGTCTCAGGCGGACGTGGCCGACGTAGGCAGCGTGTGAGTGACGGCGGCCGCCGACGCGGCTGCGTCCTGCAGAGTTCCTTGTGCTGGGCGGTGACGGCCCATCACGACCGCCATCACGACGCCGGCGACACTGAACACAGCCATCACCCACGAGGCCCGACCCAGACCGTCTGCCAGCGCCTGCGACAGCTGTGTCCCGGCGGCGGTCTTGGCCGCGATGACGGAGCCGTAGATGGAGGCGGCAAGTGCCGTCGCCACGGCTGCTCCGACGTAACGGGCCATGTTCGACACGCCGGACGCCTCCCCCACCTGGTTGGCCGGAACGGCGGCGGTCGCAGCGGACGAAGCCGGCCCATTCGACAGACCCATCCCGACGGCGATGGCGATCAGCGGCAGGACGAAGATCGCGGACGTCCAAGTCGTCTGGGTGAGGCCGATCACGACGAACCCGGCGGTGGTGATCGCAAACCCCACCGCGACCACCTGTCGACCGCCGAACCTGGCGGCCAGCCGCGGGACCAACGGCGCCACGACAACGAGCCCCGCGGTAGCGGGAAGAGTGGCCAGACCGGCCTGGAGCGGGCTGAACCCGAGGGCGGCCGGATCCTGGAAGTACAGGCTCAGCAGGTACATCAGGGCGTTGATGGTGCCGGCGCCGATCAGGATCGCCATCGTCGAACCGACCAGAACCCGATTCCGGAGCAGCGCGAGGTCCAGCAGCGGGACCTCGACCCGTTGCTCGACCATGACGAACGCAACGCCGCACGCCACGCCGAAGACCAGCGACCCGATCGTGGCGAGTGAGGCCCAGCCCCAGTCGCTGCCCTTGCTCAGCGCGAGGATGATCGGCCCGAGGGTCAGGGCGACGAGGATCGTGCCGGCGAAGTCCATGGATCGCGACCGGTTCGGGTCTCTTGACTCGGGTCTCCAGGTGGGACTCCAGGGTGGGAGCAGAGGGACTCGAACCCCCGGCCACCTGCTTGTAAGGCAGGTGCTCTAACCAACTGAGCTATGCTCCCGCGCGATCGCCCACCCTAACGGTCTACGGCGAGCATTCGCGACTACCACCACAAGGTTGACAGCCGCCGGTCAGCCGTGGCGCCAGCCAACTAGGTGTGCTGCGCACCAGCGGCGATCGCCGCAAGGTGGGCATCGATGTCACGGCCGTCCCCGATCCCGTTCACGACGCTCCAGCGCACGACACCAGTCGGGTCGATCAGGAATGATGCGCGGACAGCGACGCCGGCCTGCTCGTCGAACACGCCGTAGGCGCGGGCCATCGCGCCGTGCGGCCAGTGGTCGGAGAGCAGCTCGAACGGCAGGTTCTCGGCCTCTGCGTACGCCCGGAGGGTGAACATCGCATCGCAAGAGATCGCCAGTACGCGCGTTTCCGAGCTGGCGAGCTCGTCGGCGCGCGCCCGGAGGCCCGCAAGCTCGCTCGTGCAGATCCGGCTGAACGCCCATGGGTAGAACACGAGGAGGGCCTGGCGGCCGTGCAGGTCGGCGCCTCGGACGGTCTCCCCGTACTGATTGCGCGCGAAAAGGCCGGGGGCCGGCTCGCCGATCGGGACCGGGACAGGGGTGACGGTCAACGGCGGGCGCCGCGAGGACGTACGAGCTTGGTCGCCGACCAGTCCGACGACACCCGTGCCGTGATCGTCTGAGCGAGCCCGGCGGTCACGGCGGCCTCTGCGATGTCGGCGGCGTCGATGTAGCCGCTCCGGCCGACCTTCGGGGTCATCAGCCAGATGTAGCCGGAGTCGGCGAGGTCGGTCATCGCATCGAAGAGGCCGTCGACCAGGTCGCCGTCGTCGTCGCGCCACCACAGCAGCACCACATCGACAGCCTCCACCGCCTCTTCGATGATCTCTCCGTTGATGACGTCTTCGACCTCGATCCGCAGATGGTCGTCGACGTCCTCGTCCCAGCCGAGCTCTTGGACCACAAGTCCAGAGCTCAAGCCGAGCTTGCCGCCTCCCGAGCTGGTCACGCCCTCGGGCCTTGCCGTCCCACTCACAAGCCGCCTCCTCGATGAAAAGACTGCCAGAGCCTCTCAGGTTGCGAAACCCCGGTCATCCCGCTCCACCTAGAGCGGTGACGGCTTCCGCGACCACAGCGTGGTTCCCGGCGAGGTGCCAGCGGTGTCCACCGGCATCGACCGTCTCGGCCACACCACCTGCTCCCCCGACCAGCGCCGCTCCAGGCACCCAGTCCCAGTCGTTCAGATCGGACTGGAGAAACAGCCCCAGTCGTCCGCCCGCCACCGAGGCGAGGTCGATCGAAGCCGAGCCCATCATCCGGACGGTGGCAGCTCTGGACACCACTGCCTGCCAACAGCGATGCTGCGCCTCGTCGCCCATGGTCGCCGGGTGGGCGTACGTGCACACCGCGATGTCGGCGAGCGACCGGTCGGTCAGCATGGGCACCGGGACAGCGTTCCGGCTGGTCGGCACGCCCTCGCCGCCGACCCACAGCTCCTCGATCGCCGGGTAGTAGACGGCCCCGAGCAACGGTCCGGCGGTATCGGCCAGCCCGACGGCGGAGCACCAGTAGGGCATGCCGTTGAGGAAGTTGTACGTTCCGTCCACCGGATCGACCAGCCAGCGACGTCCGTCGCCCGGTCGGCGGCTGCCCTCCTCACCGATCACGCCGTCCCCCGGCCGCTCGGTCGCCAGCCGATTCGTGATCAGCTCCTCGGCCGCGTGGTCGGCGGCAGAGACGACGTCGGACACAGAGGTCTTGTAGTCCGTCCGCAGACCGTCGGCGAGCATGCGTTTCGCGAGCTGACCCGCGTCGCGGACCAGCTCGGCGGCCAGGGTGGCGTCATCCACGGCTCGAGGCTATCGAGAGACCGCCCCCGACCGCGCGCGTGGGCCGTTCTGACAGAGTTGGCGGACCGGTGAGAAGAGGAGCGTCGACGATGACCCAGAGTGTGCGCGCCGCTGTGCTGACGGCGCCCGGGCGGTACGAGGTGCAGCAGTTCCCGCGACCGGAGCTGGCCGAGGGTGCGCTGCTGATGCAGGTGGAGATGTCCGGAATCTGCGGCACCGACAAGCACACGTACGCGGGTGAGACCAAGCAGTACGCCGGCACACCCGCCGAGACCGACACACCGTTCCCGATCATCCAGGGGCACGAGAACGTCGGGATCATCACCGAGATCACGCCGCAGGCGGCGGAGAACATCGAGTTCTACGGTCGGACGCTGAAGGTCGGCGACCGGATCACCCACTGTCCCGACATCGTCTGCGGCCGGTGCTACACCTGCAAGCACGTCATGGGCTACGTCTGGTGCGACAACTCCGAGTGCTACGGCAACTCCCTGACCAGTACGACTGCCCCGCACCTGCTCGGCGGCTGGGCCGAGCAGATGTACCTCCGGCCGGACACCTTCGTCTACAAGGTGCCCGACGGGTTGTCGCCGAGGGTGGCCGTGCTTGCCGAGCTGATGGCCTGCGCCGCCAGCCTGGACAAGCTGAAGGAGTTCAGCTCGTACGCGATCGAGGGCTTCACCTCCGGGGACACCGTCGTCGTGATCGGCTCTGGGCCCCTCGGTCTGCTGCACATCGCCAAGGCCGACCTGATGGGCGCCGGGCAGATCATCGCGACCGACCTGAGCGACTACCGGCTCGACTGGGCCAAGCGGTGCGGCGCCGACGAGGTGATCAACGCCACCACCACGACGGCCGAGGAACGGATCGACCGGACCCGCGAGCTGACCGGCGGCCGGGGCGCCGACGTCGTGCTGCACATGGCGAACACCCCCAAATCCTTCGTGGAAGGCATCGAGATGCTCAAGCGCGGCGGGATGATGCTGGAGATGGGCAACTTCGCCGACACCGGCGACGTTGCGCTCAACGTGCACCGGCACATCTGCAGCAAGAACATCCGATTGATCGGGCTGACGAACCATCCGAGCACGGGTTACGGTCCGGCACTACGGCTGCTGGAGCGGTACGCCGATCGGTACCCGTTCGAGGAGATGGTCACCCATACGTACGGCATCGAGCAGGCCGAGCAGGCCATGCGGATGTCCATGAGCCCGGAGAGCATGAAGGTCGCGATCGCCCCCCAACAGTTGTCATGAACCCAACCCCGAGTTGTCAGCGGGAGAAACGGCTAGAGCCGTTTCTCCCGCTGACAACTCGGGGGTTCATGCCTTCGAGCACCACTCCAGCAGACGATCTACCGGCCAGGTGGTGACGATCCGCTCGGGATCCAGGCCGAGCGCCTCGGCCCGCTCGCAGCCGTACGCGACGAACTCCAGCTGGCCGGGAGCGTGCGCGTCGGTGTCGATGGAGAACAGGCACCCCATGTCGATCGCCAGCTGCAGCAGGCGGGTCGGCGGGTCGCGGCGCTCGGGCCGGGAGTTGATCTCCACGGCGACACCGAACGAGCGGCACGCCTCGAACACCACCTCGGCGTCGAAGGTCGACTCCGGGCGAAGCCCACGCTCCCCTTCGATCAGCCGCCCCGTGCAGTGGCCGAGGATGTTCACTCGCGGGTTCGCGATCGCGCCGACCATCCGGTGCGTCATCGTCTCGGAGTCCGAACGCAGCTTGGAGTGCACGCTCGCCACGACGACGTCCAGCTCGCGGAGCAGGCCGTCCTCCTGGTCGAGGCCGCCGTCGTCGAGGATGTCGACCTCGATTCCTTGCAGCACTCGGAACGGCGCCATGGCCTCGTTCAGGTCGCGAGTCAGGTCGATCTGCTCACGCAGCCTCGCGGCCGTCAGTCCCCGGGCGACGGTGAGCCGCGGCGAGTGATCGGTGATCGCGCAGTACTCGTGCCCGAGCCGCTGTGCGGTCAGCATCATCTCCTCCACCGGACTGCCGCCGTCGGACCAGGTGGAGTGGGTGTGCAGATCGCCCTTGATCAACTTCCGGAGGGTCTCACCACCGCCAGCAAGGGGCTCGGCTTCGTCTCGGAGCTTCCGCAGATACTCGGGAACGTCCCCCGCCAGCGCCTGCGTGATCACGGCCGCGGTCTTCGGACCGATTCCGGTGACCTTCGCCCAGTTCCGCTCCCGCTGATGCTCCTCACGTTCGTCCGGGCTCATCGCGGCAACGGTGTCGGCGGCCTTGCGATACGCCTTCACCCGGTGGGTGTCCGATCGGCTCCGCTCCAGCAGGAACCCGATCTCGCGGAGGGCCTCGACCGGGTTCATCAGCCGCGCCTGCGGGGGCGCGGCCTGAGCGGCACCGTCGGCATCTGCGGCGCCTCCATCACCCGCTCGGTCGCTGAGACCACGGGCGGGAAACGATCTTCACGGTTCTCCCACGCCGATCGATACGCAACGATCTCCTCGTGGCTGCGGCCGACGAAGTTCCACCACATCACGATTTCCTCCGTGAACGGCTCGCCGCCGAGGATCAGCACTCGCCCGCCCGCGAGACTGCTCAGCTCCAGTCGGTCGCGGCCCTGCCCGAGATAGAGGAGCTGATCGACCCCGCAGCGAGAGCCGCCAGAACCGACGTCGCCGGACACGACGAAGACCCCGTACTCGTACGAGGGCATCGCCGACAGGCTGATCGACGCGCCGGGCTCGATCGTCAGGTCCGCACCGACCAGCGGGCTGAACGAGTGGGCCGCGGACCGGACCCCGTCGAGCTCGCCGATCAGCACCTTCCCGTGCCCGCCTGGGACCACGAGCTCTGGCAGCTCGCGATAAGAGCGGAACAGCGGTTCGGTGTCGCGGTCGGAGTCGCGGAGCGCAACCCACAGCTGCAGGCCGTGCAGAGTCGGCGGTTTGTCGAGTTGGGACAGCTCCGAGTGCACGATGCCGCGCCCGGAGGTCATGATGTGGAGCTCGCCCGGCCGCACCATCACCTGCGAGCCGAGACTGTCGCGGTGCTCGATCTCGCCGTCGAGCAGCCAGCTCACGGTCTGCAGACCCGTGTGCGGGTGGGCCCACACCTGCATACCCGGCGAGCTGCTCACGTCCTCGGGACCGTAATGATCCAGAAAGCACCAGCCACCGATCATCCGCAGCTCCCGATCCGGGAGAGCGCGGGCCACCTCCGTCGTCTTTCCGAGGAAGACCCTCCGAGCCGTGAGCACGAGCTCCTCGGGCTCTCCGGACGAGCCTCCGGTGCAGACGAGCTCGTCGGGCTTCAGCTCCAGGTCACTCACGCCCGCTCCCCTCGTCGACCCGCGCACCACAGGCATCACGTCGTTCGCTCACCACTACAGTCAGCCTATGGCCGCGACCGTGCGTGGGATCAACAAGACCCTGCTTCCGGCGGCCAAGACCCGGGCCACCATCGCCAAGCGACTCGCGGGGGTCTCGAGCGCGATGACGACTGCCACGGTGTCGGAGATGGAGTCGCGGCACAACTGGTTCCGGGAGCTGGACGCCGAGCACCGCTCCTGGATCACCCTGGTCGCGCAGGCCGGCATCAACGGCTTTGTCAGCTGGTTCGCCGATCCCGAGCCGGCGCCGCCGAGCACCTCCGACGTCTTCGGCTCTGCTCCGCGCGAGCTCGCCCGGCGGATCTCGCTCGCCCAGACCGTCGAGCTGGTGAAGACCACGATCGAGGTGGTCGAGACCCAGATCGATGAGGTGATGCCCAAGCCCGATCGGCCGATCCTGCACGCCGCGATCGTCCAGTACAGCCGGGAGGTAGCCTTCGCCGCAGCCGAGGTGTACGCCCGCGCCGCGGAGCTCCGCGGTGCCTGGGACGCCCGGCTCGAGGCGCTGGTGGTCGACGCCGTGGTCCGCGGCGACACCGATGAAACCGTCCTGTCACGTGCCTCCACCCTCGGCTGGCGCTCCCCCGCCGCAATCGTGGTGGCCGTCGGCCAAGCACCCGAAGGGGACAGCAGTCAGGTGCTCGAGGCGATCAGGCACAGCACGGCGATCGCAAGAATCGACATGCTCGGTTCGGTCCAGGGCGATCGGATGATCGTCGTACTCGGTGGCGACGGGCTGCGCGACGACGCTGCGATCCTCGCGCTGGTCCGGTCGATCGTCGGGTTCTTCGGGCCGGGTCCGGTCGTGCTGGGATCACCGGTGGCGCACCTGATGGACGCGGCGATCTCGACCCGTGAGGCGCTCTCCGGATATCGCGCAGCTGTCGGCTGGCCGGAGGCGCCTCGTCCGGTGAGCGCACACGACCTGTTGCCCGAGCGTGCCCTGGCCGGGGACGGCCATGCCCGACGCGCACTGGCCCGCGAGCTCTACGATCCCCTGCTCGCCTCGGGCGGTGGCCTGCTGGAGACCTTGATCACGTTCCTGGACCAGGGCTCGTCGGTCGAAGCCGCGGCCCGAGCCCTGTTCGTCCACCCCAACACGGTCCGCTACCGGCTACGGCGGATCCACGAGGTCAGCGGCTACAGTCCGACCGATCCTCGGGACGCGTACGCACTCCGCCTGTCCTTGACCCTCGGCCGGCTGCTCGGCAGCGCCGTACCCAAGCCTGTCGTCGGCGGCGCCTCGGTGAGCACGCTGCGCCGCGCCGGAGCCAAGCCGGCCTGACGCCGCGCACACCGAGGCATTCTCTCGCGTTCGCCCCGTCTGAATGGGTCTGCCCCGGCTGCAGCCGGGGCAGACCCACCTACGTGGGGCGAACTCTGTGCAGGTGGGTCGGGCCGGTGGAGGCACGCGGTGACCTCGGCGGGAGCATCGGGTCGTGCAACAACTCCGACTCATGGTCCCGACGGCCCTCAGCCACGACGTACTCGATCTCCTTACCGCCGTTCCGAGTGTCACCGGGCTCGCGGTGCTGCAGGGCGCCGCCATCCGTCCGGAGGGGGACGTCGTGCTGGTTGACGTCACCCGCGAGACTGCCGACGCGCTGATCGGCCAACTGCACGAGCTCGGCGTCTCGACGGAGGGAAGCATCCAGCTCGCGCCTGTTCCCGCATGGATCTCGCGACATGCCTTGGTGGCCGAGCAGGACGCGCCAGGGAGCGCCACCGACGCGGTGATCTGGCCGGAGGTCACCCAGCGGGCGTACGAGGACGCCGAGCTCAACTGGACATTTCTGAGCTTTCTCACCATGGCTACGGTGATCGCCGCCATCGGCGTGGTGATCGACTCCCAGATCCTGACCATCGGGTCGATGGTGCTCGGGCCCGAGTTCGGCGCGATCGCCGCGCTGGGGCTCGCTCTCGTCCGCCGCCGAACCGCGCTGTTCGGCTACGCATTGCGGACGCTCCTCCTGGGGTTCGTGATCGCGATCGCAATCACGACGGTGCTCGCCCTGCTGGCCGGTGTCCTTGGGTGGGTCAGCGCCGACAACCTGCTCGGCGCGCGCCCGGAGACCCGTTTCATCTACACCCCGAACAAGTGGTCCGTCATCGTGGCAATCATCGCTGCCGCGGCCGGGGTGCTGTCCATCACGTCAAACAAGGTCGGCGGGCTCTCGGGAGTCTTCATCTCCGTGACCACTGTGCCTGCCGCGGGCAATGTGGCCCTCGGTATCGCGTTCGGTGTGTGGCACGAGGTGGCCGGCAGCGGGCTTCAGCTGCTGATCAACGTCGGTTGCATGACCGCGGCCGGCGCGATCACGCTCGGTATCCGCCGGGTGCTGTGGCATCGGATCTCGCTCCGGGCGCGGCTCTTTCCCCGGCTGAGCGGGCGCGCCGCGCGCCGCATGTAGCGCGCCGAGCGGGCGCTCTCGATGGCCCTTTGACAAGCTCAGGGCACCGATACAATGACGACCGGCCCAGTTCAATTTTGTAGGGTTCCCACAAAACCAGGCCGAAGAAGTTCGTCGTGTCCGTGCACGCAGTGCGGGGCCAGATCACGAAATAGTTAAGACGTGCTCGCTATCGTCGCCCCGGGTCAGGGTGCCCAGACTCCTGGCTTCCTCTCCCCGTGGCTCGCCGAACCCAGCTTCGCCGATCGCCTCGAGTGGCTGTCGGCCGTCTCTGGCATGGATCTGCGCCACTACGGGACCGAGGCCGACGCGGAGACCATCCGAGACACGGCGGTGGCGCAACCGCTGTTGGTGGCCGCCGGCCTGCTGGCCGCGATCGAGCTGTTCCCGCATCCCGACGACGCGCTTGCCTTGATCGGCGTGGTCGCCGGCCACTCCGTCGGAGAGATCACCGCAGCCGCCGGCGTCGGTGTGCTCTCGCCCGAGCAGGCGATGGTGCTGGTCCGCGAGCGCGGCAGGTCGATGGCGGCCGCGAGCGCGCTCACGCCGACCTCGATGACCGCGGTCGTCGGCGGTAAGCCCGAGGAGGTGCTGGCGGCGATCGAGCGGGCCGGGCTCACACCGGCCAACAACAACGGCTCCGGCCAGGTGGTTGCGGCTGGCACGAAGGACCAGCTCGCCGCCCTCGCCGCGGATCCGCCCGTCCGTGCACGGCTGATCGAGCTGAGCGTGGCTGGCGCCTTCCACACCGTGCACATGCAGCCCGCGGTCGATCGGCTCGCTGAGCTGTCGCGTGCGATCACCACCGGTCAGCCGCGAACCAAGCTGCTGTCGAACGCCGATGGCCAGGTCGTCGACGACGGCCCAGAGGTGCTCCGCCGGATCATCCGCCAGGTCGCCAACCCGGTCCGCTGGGATCTCTGCATGGCGACCATGGCCGACCTCGGGGTGACCGGCCTCCTTGAGCTACCCCCCGCAGGCACGCTGACGGGGATCGCCAAGCGCAACCTCAAGGGCGTCGAGCTGTTCGCCCTGAACACGCCCGACCAGCTCGCCGACGCGGCGGAGTTCGTCCGCAGTCACGGCGGACCAGCCTGACACGATCCCGCCGAGAGCAGCGAACGACGGTCGAATCGGCGCCGCCTCACGAGTGCTGATGCCGCGTACGCAACAATCCCCAGAGCAGGACCGAACCAACCAGGGTCCGAAACCGAGTAGGTCCACCCAGAGAAGGAGCCACCTCATGGCCACCACCGAAGAGATCCGCGCCGACCTGGCCGAGATCGTCAACGAGGTCGCCGGCGTGCCGGCCGACGACGTACAGCTCGACAAGTCCTTCGCCGACGATCTCGATGTCGACTCGCTGTCGATGGTCGAGATCATCTACGCCGCGGAAGAGAAGTTCAGCGTGAGCATTCCCGACGAGGAGGCCAAGAACCTCAAGACCGTCGGCGACGCGGTCGCCTACATCGAGCGCGCCGCCTCCTGATCTCGCGGGGCCACCGGTGCACCGACCGGTGGCCCCGATTCTGTTGGACATCCCAACCTCGCAGGAGAGTCACTGATGAGTCGCAAGACGATCGTCGTCACCGGAGTCGGGGCCACCACGCCGCTCGGCGGCGACGTGGCCAGCACCTGGGACGCGATGCTGGCCGGCACGTCCGGTGTCAGCACGATCGAGGAATCCTGGGCCGACGAGCTGCCCTGCAAGATCGCCGCCCAGGCGGCCGTCGATCCGGCCGGCGTTCTCTCGAGGGTCGAGGCACGCCGGCTCGACCGCGCGGCACAGCTTGCCGTTGTGGCCGGAACGGAGGCCTGGACCGATGCCGGCTTCGGCTTCGGCGAGGAGAACCCGGTCGACCGCGAACGCCTCGCGAGCGTCGTCGCCACCGGGATCGGCGGGCTGCACACCCTGCTCGGTCAGTGGGACATCCAGAAGGAGAAGGGCGTTCGGCGGGTGAGCCCGCTGACCGTGCCGATGCTGATGGCCAACGCTGCGGCCGCCAACCTTGGCCTGCGGATCGGCGCGAGGGCCGGCGTGCACACCCCCGTGTCGGCCTGTGCGTCCAGCAACGAAGCGCTCTCCCTGGCTGTCGACATCATCCGGCTCGACCGTGCCGATGTCATCGTGGTCGGCGGCACCGAGGGCTGCATCCACCCCATCACCATCGGCGCCTTCGGTCAGATGCAGGCGATGAGCCGCCGCAACGACGAGCCCGAGCGGGCCTCGCGGCCCTGGGACGTCGACCGGGACGGTTTCGTGATGGGCGAGGGTGCAGCGATCTTCGTGATCGAGACCCTCGAGCATGCCCAGGCGCGGGGGGCTCGGATCTACGGCGAGCTGGCCGGCGCCGGGATCACGGCCGACGCCCATGACATGGTCCAGCCGGAGCCGAGCGGTGCACCGCAGGCCCGGGCGATGAAGCTCGCCCTGAAGGCCGCCGAGCTGACGCCTGCGGACATCGTCCACGTCAACGCCCACGCGACATCGACGCCGCAGGGCGACGTCACCGAGGCCGGATCCATCCGGCAGGCGTTGGGGGAGGGCACCGACGCGATCGTCACCTCGACGAAGTCGATGACCGGTCACCTGCTCGGTGGGGCCGGCGCGCTGGAGTCACTGGCGACTCTGCTTGCGCTGCGCAATCGGACGGTTCCACCCACGATCAACCTCGACAATCCCGAGCCCGATCTGGGGATCGACATCGCCGACAAGGTCCGCGAGCTACCCGCTGGCGATATCGCCGGCATCAACAACTCGTTCGGGTTCGGCGGGCACAACGTCGCGGTGGCCTTCACCAACCGGTACGCGACCGAAGACTGATGTCAACGGGCACGTCCGATCACGCCCGCGGATAGTGGATGGATTCGTGTGGGGTACTCCCCACCCAAATCCATCCACTATCCGCTGATCGATCGTGCGTGCTCATACCACCTGGTGCAGCCAGCGGACCGGCTCGCCGTCGCCGGCGTACCGGAACGGTTCGAGCTCGGCGTCCCAAGCGCTGCCGAGCAGCTCGGCCAGGGAGTCCACGATGTCGCGGCCGCCGAGTGCTGCCGTGGTGATCGCGTGCTTGATTCGGTCCTCCGGAATCAGGATGTCGCCATGCAGCCCGGTGATTGCGTGGAAGACGCCGAGGGTGGGCGTGTAGACGTACCGCTCGGCCTCACTGCCGGAGGTGGCCTGCTCGGTGACCTCGAAGCGCAGCCGCTGCCACCCCTTCAATGCCGATGCAAGCCGTGCCGCCGTGCCCACCGGGCCCGCCCAGGAGTACTCGGCCCGATAACTGGCGCGCTCGATCGGCTGGGCAATCCAGTCCAGCCTGACAGGCATGCCGAAAACGCCGCCGGCGGCCCACTCGACATGCGGGCAGAGCGCGGACGGCGCAGAGTGGACGAACAAGACTCCACGGGTCGAACTCATCGATCCTCCAAGCACTTCGGGCCGACAGCGTGAGGGCTGCCTTCCCCGACATCCTCACGACCCCGCTTGGTGGATCTTGCTTTCCATTCTGCCTCATTCGCCCCATCCGTACCAGTCCAGCGCGGAAGGAAGCAACACGTCTGCGGGCGCGCACGTCGCCCGTTTACAGTGACAGGGTGACCGCCACCCGATACGGCTCGTGGCCGTCCCCGATCAGTCCGGCGTTGATGACATCGTCGCTCGTCGGGCTCGGCGCCCCGCAGCTCGACGGCAACCGGCTGTACTGGCTTGAAACCCGAGCTGACCAGGGCGGACGGACCAGTCTGTGGCGACGCGACTCGTCCGGTGAGAGGGTCGAGCTGACCCCAGACCACTACGTCCGGACCCGAGTCCACGAGTACGGCGGCGGTGAGTACGCCGTCGATCGCGGTGTCGTCGTCTTCAGCGATTTCCACGACGGCCGGCTTTACGTCGCCCGCGACGGCACTTCGATCAGCCCGCTCACCGCCGAGGACGGTGACGTGCGATTCGCCGATCTCA
Organism: uncultured Actinomycetota bacterium; assembly: GCA_963797165.1. Taxonomy (GTDB): domain Bacteria; phylum Actinomycetota; class Actinomycetes; order Propionibacteriales; family Propionibacteriaceae; genus Microlunatus. Next base: position 289,866 of record CAWCOM010000001.1, on the reverse strand, counting down.
GAGTTCATGCGGACCGAGACCTGGTGCTGGCCGTCCGCGAGGACCACCGCGGCCCGGACGAGGCGGTCAATACCGTGGTCGCGATCGACCTGAAGACCGCCGGCCAGGGCGTCGGGAACGTGCTCTGCTCCGGCGCCGACTTCTACTCCACTCCCGAGCTGTCGAGCGATGGCCGGCTCGCCTGGGTCGAGTGGGACCACCCGAGCATGCCGTGGGACGCCACCCGGGTCTGCGCCGGTGACTTCGACGGTTCCTCGGTCGAATCGGTGCGCACCGTGGCCGGCGGACCGACCGAATCCGCCGTCCAGCCGCGCTGGGCGGGCGACCAGCTGGTCTTCGTCTCCGATCGGTCAGGCTGGTGGAATCTCTACCTCGACGACGACGGCGGGGCCCACGCCCTGCACCCAGCGGCAGCGTCGTTCGCCGAGCCGCAGTGGACGCACGGCATGACGCCGTACGCAGTGGTGGATCCGGGCCGGCTGCTCTGTGCCTATCGCGACGACGGCCGGCTGCGGCTGGGCATGCTCGACATCGCTTCCGGACAGCTGGACGAGCTCGGGCTCGCAGGGGAGGCCTGGTCACTGAGCACCCGCGACGGACGAGCCGCCCTGAGTCTGCACCACCGCGACCGGGCGCCAGAGCTCGTTGTGCTCGACCTGGACTCCGAGCAGGTCGAGGTGGTGCGCGTCGCAGGGGAGCTGCCGTTCGGTGCCGAGTGGGTCTCGAAGCCTCAACGGGTGAGCTGGTCCAGCGAGGACGGGGAGGTGCACGGCTGGTACTACCCACCGACCCATCCCGAGACCGACCCCGACCAAGGCACCGGCCGCACCGAGCTGCCGCCCCTGATGACCATCTCTCACGGCGGTCCGACGAGCTTCTCCCCCGCCGTCTTCCGCCTCGCGGTCCAGTTCTGGACAACCCGTGGCGTCGCAGTGCTCGACGTGAACTACGGCGGCAGCGCCGGCTACGGCCGCGACTATCGCGAACGTCTCCGCGGCCGCTGGGGCCTTGTCGACGTCCGCGACTGTGCGGCCGGGGCGGTCGCGATGGGAGATCAGGGACTGGCTGATCCGGCGCGGTTGGCCATCATGGGTGGCAGCGCCGGCGGCTACACGACGCTGCAGGCGCTGACCACGACACGGACCTTCGCGGCCGGGATCAGTCTGTTCGGTGTCGGCGACCTCGAAACGCTGGCCCGCGATACCCACAAGTTCGAGTCGCGCTATCTCGACGGGCTGATCGGGCAGTACCCGGCGCGACGTGAGCTCTACGTCGAACGCTCCCCCATCAACCACGTCGACGATCTGGCCGCGCCGATTCTGTTACTGCAGGGCAGCGACGACCGCGTCGTCCCACCGAATCAGGCCGAGACGATGGCCGACGCCGCCCGAGCCAAGAAGCTCGCGGTCGCTCTGGTGATCTACCCGGGCGAAGGCCACGGGTTCCGCCGCGCCGAGACGATCAAGGCGTCGTACGAGGCGCAGCTGTCCTTCCTCGGGCAGATCTTCGACTTCGTACCGGCCGGCGACATCCCGCTGCTGCCGATCGAGAACCTCTAGCCCCCAACAGCCTTCGCCTCACCGCGGGTCGATTCGGTCACCTTCCACCAATGACCTTCTCGATCGGGCAGCAGGCCGAGAGCCTTCGACACCCGTACGGCGTCGAGGCGGTCAGCCACCCCGAGTTTTCGGTAGATGTGTTCCAGATGCTTGTGCACCGTACGCGGCGACAGGGACAGGTTGTGCCCGATCGCCTGTGCCGTCCTACCTTCGGCGAGCAGGACGAGAACGGTCAGCTCGCGACCGGTGAGGCGGCACTCTCCGACCGGGAGTGGCAGGCGTCCGTACGCGTCGCGCAGGAACTCGACCTGGCGATCGAGACCGACGATGAGCGGCTGTAGCCGGCACGCCAGCTCGAGATCCTCGTCGGTGAAGTCGCCTCCGGTGCGTCCCAGGATGAAAGCTCGGTGTCCTGTCACACTCGACCGGTAGTTGAGCGACAACTGCTCTTCGCCGTCGATCCCTCGCAGGAGTTCCTGGACATGGGCACGCTCGTGCGGCGACGAGATCGACCACGGCACCCGCCCACTGGTCTGGGGAGAGAAGTCCCCCGTTACGGCATGCCAGCGCACCAGCGGGTGGCCGCGATGCAGTGCCCCGGCCTCGTACTCCTCCCAGCTCTCGATGGGGCTCCTCGGCCCTACCGGCGTCAGGACCATCCCGAAGTGGTCAGCCGCGTCCTGCCAGTTCCAGGAGACGCCGGCCACATCGAAGGTGTCATACAGGAGTTCTTGCAGAGTCTGGCGTGGGAAGTCGTCGAGCGGGCGCTGCAGGAGCTCACCGATCAGATCGAACCACGTTCCGAGCCGCCTCGAGACACTCGGACTCGGCGGGAGTCCGCCGAGTTCTCGCCAGCTCTCGACCATCTGCCGAGGCTAGCGAGTACGCAGCACTGCGTATAGCCGTAGCTCGATCCAGCGAGAAGGATTCAGAGCAGAACCCGGGGTCGTTGGTGGCGGCGACCTGCTCGGAGGCGACCTGACTCGTGCCCGAGATCGGTTCGAGTGCTGGAGGCGAACATGCCGGACAAGCCGATCCCGTTGGACGACAGGGACCAGCCGGTGATCTCTCGCCGAACGCTGATCGCGACCGCAACCGTTACCGGGTTCGGGTTGGCCCTCACCGGGAGTCGCGAGGCGTTTGCTCGGCCGAACCCGAGAACTCCGGGTGAAGCCACCGGCTACGGGCCACTCGTGCCGGACATCCGCGGAGTGCTGAGCCTGCCGGTCGGATTCTCCTACGTCGTGGTTGCCCAGTCGGGAATGACCACGACCGATGACGTCGACCCCGACACGCGTGCAGCGTTCACGTATCCCAGCGACCCGGACGGAATGGGCGTCTTCGTCCGTGCCGCTGGCGGGTCGATCCTGGTCAGCAACCATGAGATCAGTGCCACGGAGCCGGTGAAGGTGCCGAGAATCGAGGGTCTGACCTACGACGCCGAGGCCGTCGGTGGTACGTCGACCGTGGCGGTCGATGACGACGGACATCGGCTGGGCGTCTACACCAGCCTGGCGGGGACCGACAACAACTGCGCCGGCGGCATCACCCCATGGGGAACCTGGCTGACCTGTGAGGAGACCGAACGCACGGCCGGCACGAAGATCGGCGGACGTGAGCTGAAACAAGATCACGGGTACGTCTTCGAGGTGGACCCGGCCAGCCGGCAGGCCAACCTCGAGCGGAGTCCGCGGCCACTGACCTTCCTCGGTCGTTACTCCCACGAGGCCGTGGCCGTCGACCCGGACACGCTGGTCATCTACCTCACCGAAGACGCCGTGACACCTAACGGGTTGTACTACCGCTGGACACCTCCTGCGGGTTTTCGGGGTGGCAAGGGTGCTCTCCACGAGCTGGCGCAGGCCGATGGCTCGACCGCAGGGCGCCTGCAGGCGATGAGCTGCCGCCGCGGGCGCCGGCAGATCGTCGACCTGTCGGAGGCGACAGAGGTAGGCACCCGCTACCGGGTCCACTGGGTCGACGTCCCCGATCGTCTCGCGATGAAGACGTCGACTCGCCTGCAGCCGTTCGGCGAGCAGGTCACCCGCTCGCGGAAGCTCGAGGGACAGTGGTGGGGCAACGGCGGTGTGTACTTCGTCGCCAGCTTCGCGCGGCCGGAAGCGGCCGGTGACGGCAGCCTCAACGCGCACGACGGCCAGGTCTGGTTCTACGACCCGAACGATCGGACGGTCACGCTGAAGACGCTGTTCAAGCCGAATCCACAGCCGGAAGCCGACGGCACCTGGGACGGACCGGACAACATCACCGTCTCACCCCACGGCGGTCTCATCGTGGCCGAGGACGGCGCGGGCAAGAACCATCTCGTCGGCGTCGGCCGGCGGGGCGACCCGTATCCGTTGGCCCGCAACGACAGTGCCGGTGGCGGAGAGTTCTGTGGACCCTCCTTCAGCTCCGACGGGCGCATCCTCTTCACCAACATCCAGTCCCCCACCTTCGGAGCGACACTGGCTATTACCGGGCCGTGGCACCGAAACCGTTAGTGCCGCCCCTCCGCTGAAAGCCGACGGTCAGGGCCAGTAGTCGCGTGGTTCGAGCCGGCTACCGAAGATCGCCTGGCCGACCCGGACGGTCGTCGCGCCGTAGCCGATGGCGAGCTCGAAGTCCCCGGACATGCCCATCGACAACTCGTCGTACGTCCCGGCGGCCGCGTCGTGGTGCCGCAACTTCTCTTGCAGGGCGGGCATCCGGGCGAAGCAGCGGCCGACCGCATCGGCGTCGTCGGAGAAGATCGCGAGCGTCATCAGACCGCGCACTCTGAGGTTGTGGCAAGAACGAAGGGCGACCGCGAAGTCGACCACCTCCTCCGGCGGGAGCCCGAACTTCTGTTCCTCGCCGGAGGTGTTGACCTGGATGAAGACGTCGAGACTGCGCGAGTTCTGGTGCAGCCGCCGGTCCAGGGTCTCGGCCAGCTTGAGCGAGTCCAGCGCGTGGAACTCGTCGGCGAACGCCGCCACGTCCTTGGCCTTGTTCGTCTGCAGGTGACCGATCACCGCCCACCGCAGATCCGGTACGTCGGCGAAGATCCGCGCCTTCTCACTCGCCTCCTGGACGCGGTTCTCACCGAAGATCCGCATCCCGGCCTCGTACGCCTCGCGGATCTTCTCCGGCCCGTGGGTCTTGCTGACCGGCAGCAGCCTCACCTCGGCGGGATCGCGCCCGGCTCGCTCGCACGCCAGGTCGACCCGTCGTCGTACCGCCGCGAGGTTGTCCGCCACCTGACCCACGCAGCCACCCTAGTGGTGTGTCTGCCAGGGAGGTCGTACCTACTTCTGAGTAACCGGGTACGTGGCGGAGCTGCACAAGGCTCTCCTGATCCGATCGCAAACAGTGCGATCACGACCATAGGAGAGACATGACCTCCCTTCGCATCAAGTCCGTCCGCGCTGCCGTTCTCGGCCTCGCCGGGTGAGGTTGAACACCAGCACCTTCTCTCGGATGACCGGCGGCTCGGGCAATGACATCCTCGTCAGCTCGAACTCCGTCAGCCAGGCTCGGCTCAGCGGCAACGACGGAGACGACCAACTGTTCGGCACGCTCAGCGACTCGCTGTTCGGCCAGAACGGCAACGATCTGATGGTCGGCGGCCGGCTGCTCATCGGTGGCGACGGCAACGACCGGATGCTCGGTCAGGACGGCAACGACACGATGGACGGCGGCGCCGGCTTCGACAACCTCGACGGTGGTGAGGGCTTCGACGACCTGTGCGCGAATGCCGAGATCGCCACGAACTGCGAAGCCTTCTGACCCGATCCGCCACAGACCGCGGCCGTCCGGCGCTCCGAGATCTGTCCTGACCCCACGCTCCCGGGGTCAGTCGACGGACTGGATCAGGCGCCGGACGGCCGCAGCAGCCTTCGCTCCGGCGATGCCCACTCCCCGACCAGCTATGGCCAGCGCGCACCCAAGGACACCATGCCGAGGGCCGCGAGGATGGCGAAGGCGAGCCCGAAGCCCGCGTAGCGCGAGGTGACCTCCTGGTCGACCTTCTCCTTGCCGACCGAGCTGCCGATGTCCTTGTAGACCTCGCGCAGCTCACCGGCCGAGCCTGCGGTGTACGCCTCACCACCGGAGATCCGGGACACCCTGGCCAGCTCCGCCTTGTCGACCGGCACCGGCTCACGCCGCCCCTGGACGTCGATGTAGCCGCCTTCGGTGCCGTACGCGATGGTGTAGATCGGCACATTCTGGGCCGCCGCCGCGCGGGCGGCCTCGTCCGAGGGCCGTCCGACCTGCGTCTTGCCGTCGCTCAGCAGGACGATCCGGCCAGGCACGTCCGCGTTCGGGTCGCTCGGGTCGGGCGGCACCTGGTTCAGCGCGGCCAGCGAGGTGTAGATGCCCTCACCGATCGCGGTCGACGGCTGCGGTCGCAGGCTCTGGATGGCGGCGGTCACTGCTCCGCGGTCCAGCGTCGGGGGCACCAGGGTGGTCGCGCTACCGGCGAACGAGACCAGAGCGACGTTGAACTTGGGGGGCAGCGAGTTGACGAACGACTCGGCGGCCGTCTTCGCCGCGTCGAGCCGGTTCGGCGCGACGTCGGTGGCCATCATCGACAGCGAGACGTCGATGGTGACGACGATCGTGGCGCGCTCGCGCGGGACGTAAACCTCGCCCTTCGGTTTGGCGAAGGCGACCGTCAACGTGATCAGCGACAGGATCGACAGGCCGACGGCGAGATGACGCAACCAGGTCCGGTCGCGGGGGATGACGAGGTCGAACATGGTCTGTCCGACCTGGCGACGCCGTTGACTGCGCCGCCGGACGAGCAGCAGGTACAGCCCGACAAGCACCGGCACGAGCAGCAGCAGCCACAGCCGCACGGGCTCGAGAAACGACAGCATGGGTATCAGCGACGGAGTCACGTTGCCACCTTTCGCTCCGCGAGCATAGGAGCGAGCGCGCCGCCACACGGAGGAGCGATGAGCGAAACACGCTTTTCGTTTCGCGAAGAGCAACGACGGTGGCGGCCGAAAGCGCTCGCGGTGCGAGCGGAGCCTGAAATCATCATGGCCACCGCGCTCCCAAAGAGATGGCGCCGAGCGCCGCCAGCACGGCGAAGGCGAGCCCATAGCCGGCGAAACGCGAGGTGACCTCGCGGTCGGCCTTCTCGTAGCCGACTTCGGAGCCGATGTTCTTGTAGACGTTGCGCAGCTCCGCCAGCGACGTGGCGTCGAAGGTCTGGCCGCCGCTCAGCTTTGCGATCTCGGTCATCAAGGCGTGATCGACGGGCACCAGCTGCCGCTTGTCGTCGAGGTCGACGTAGCCGTTCTCGGTGCCGTACGCGATCGTGTAGATCGGCACCTTCGCCTTGCCGGCTTCGGCCGCAGCCTGCTGCGGGGAACGACCTGAGGTGTTCGTACCGTCGCTGAGCAGCACGATCGCACCCGGCGCCGGATCGTTCGGGTGAGCTGGATCCTTCGGCGCCTGCTGCAGCGCGCGCATCGCGGTGGTGATGCCCTCACCGATCGCGGTCGAGTCCTGGAGCTTGATCGAGTTGATCGCCGTCTCGACCGTGTTGTGCTGCAGCGTCGGCGGGACCAGGATCGAGACGTTGCCGGCCATCGACACGACCGACACGTTGTACTTCTCCGGGAGCTCGTTGACGAACTGGATCGCGGCCTGCTTGGCGGCGGCCAGCCGGGTCGGCGCTACGTCGGTCGCCGCCATGGACTGCGACGCGTCGATCACCACCACGATCGTGGCGCGCTCGCGGGGCACCTCGACCGTCGTCTTCGGTCGGGCGAACGCAGCGGTGAGGGTGATCAGGCTGAGCAGGGACAGCGCGACCGCGACGTGGCGGCGCCACTGGGACTGCTTCGGCACCACCACGTCGAGCATGGAGGTGTTGGTGAACCGCATCCCGCGCCGGTTCTTGCGCCGCGTCGCGAAGATATAGGCCGCCACCAGCAGCGGGATCGCGATCAGCAGCATCAACCGGTCCGGCGACAGGAACGCCAGCTGCGGTATCACTTCGCAACTCCCTGGGGTGGCTGGTGGAGCAGTGCGGCCACCCGGCGGTAGGCCAGCACGAAACGGGCGATGTCCTGCACCCAGTCTCGGTCGGTGCGCAACTGGATGTGTCCGACACCAGCACGACGAAGAGAGATCCGAATTCGTTCCCGCTGAGCGGCACTGGCCGCGTCCATCCGGGAGCGGGCGTTCGCGTCGGCGGTGTTCACGTAGCGCTCGAAGTTGGTCTCCGGATCGCGGATCAGCATGTCGCCGACGTCGGGGAACTCGACCTCCCGCTTGTCGACGACCTCGATCGCGAGCACCTGATTGCGCACCCCGAGCCGGCGCATCGGGCGCTCCCACTCGGGCTCGACGTTCGGGTCGAGCTCGTGGTCGCCGGGGGTCAAGAAGTCGGACACGACTACCTTCAGCCCCCGCCGCCGCTGATTGCGGGACAGGTGCTCGACACCGGTTGCCAGCGACATCGTCCCGGTCGCATGGTCCGGCACGAACGGCTCGGTCAGCATCGTCCGCAGCAGGCCGTAGAGCGCCGAGCGACCCGAGCGCGCTGGTAGCCGACGCAGCCGGTCGGGCCGCATGATGTAACCGCCGAAGCGGTCGCCCATCTTCTGGCTGAGAAAGCCGATCGTGGCGACGGCGGCGATCCCGAGGTCGCGCTTGGTGACGCCCTCGGTGCCCCAGTTCATCGACGGCGTGACGTCCAGCAGCGCCCAGACCTCGAGCTCACGGTCGGCGATGGTGTCGCGGACGTACGGCACGGTCGTCCGCGCGGTGACCGCCCAGTCGATCCGTCGTACGTCGTCCTCGCCCGGCCGGTACACCCGTGCATCGTTCGCGTCAGAGCCGGGCCCGGGAAGGAGCCCGAGATGGTCACCGTGCAGGTAGCCCTCCAGCCGCCGGACGATGGTGAGCTCGAGCCGGCGCAACGCAGCCTCCGGCGCGAGCTTGTTGAGCGGGATCGTCGGCTGGGTCGGCACCCCGACCACCGAGGAGATGGCACCGAGCTCCGGAGCGGGGCTCGTACCACCCGGAGCTGGGTACGCCGGCGCACCGCCGGGCGGCGGATATGCCGGTGGCCCGGACGGCGGCGGGAAGGCGGGCGAGCCACCCGGAGGTGGGAAGTTCGGCGCGCCGGGTGCGGACGACACTCAGAGCACCTCAGCTGTAGTTGGACTGGCCGTACTGATTCGGCTGGCCCGGCTGATTCTGGCCCGGCTGGGACTGGCCGTACTGGTTCTGCGGCGGCTGGCCGTACTGGTTGTAACCGGACGCGTTGTTCGGCTGCTGGTGATTCGGCGGCGGCTGCCTGGTGGACTGTTGGTTAGACGGGGGCTGCTGGGCCGGCGCGTTCCACACCGGTGTCGGCGGCGGAACCATGGCCACGATCCGCTCCACGACCTGGGCCGGGTCGATGTTGTCCGCAACCGCGTCGAAGCCGAGCACGAGCCGATGGGCCATGACGTCCTTGGCCACCGCCTGGACGTCGGTGGGCAGCACGTAGTCGCGGCCATGGATCAGCGCGAGCGCGCGCGCCGCCGCGACAAGGCCGAGCGTGGCGCGCGGGCTGCAACCGATCTGGATCACCGATGCGAGGTCCGGCATGTTGAACTCGGCCGGCGCCCGCGTCGACAGCACGAGCCGGACGATGTACTCCGCCACGAGGTTGTGGACGAAGACGTCGGAAGCCTGCTTCTGCAGATCGAGGATCTGCTGCGGGTTCAGCACCGGCTCCGAGCTGGGCGGGTCGACGCTCATCCGGCGGAGGATTTCGAACTCCTCGTTGCCGCGCGGGTAACCGACGTCGACCTTGAGCAGGAACCGGTCGCGCTGGGCCTCCGGCAGCGGGTAGACACCCTCGGACTCGATCGGGTTCTGAGTCGCGATCACGATGAACGGCTGCGGCACGGGATGGGTCTGGCCGCCGATCGAGACCTGCTTCTCCGCCATCAGCTCGAGCATCGCCGACTGCACCTTGGCGGGAGCCCGGTTGATCTCGTCGGCGAGCACGAAGTTCACGAAGACCGGGCCGAGCTCGACGTCGAACGTCTCCTCGCTCGCCTTGTAGATCCGGGTGCCGACGATGTCCGACGGGACCAGGTCCGGGGTGAACTGGATGCGAGCGAACTCTCCGCCGACGACGGTGGCGAAGCTGCGCACGGCCAGCGTCTTCGCGACGCCGGGGACGCCTTCGAGCAGGCAGTGGCCTTTCGCCAGTAGCGCGACCATCAGCTGCTCGACCATGTGCTCCTGGCCGACGATGACCCGTTGGACTTGGGCGATGGCCTCGCCGAGCAGCTTCGCGGTCCGCTGGTTCGCGGTCGGCTGCCCGCCTGCTTGCTGCCCCCCTGCTTGCTGCCCACCGAACTGCTGATTGCCGGATGGGCTTCCGTGTTGCGGCTGCTGCAGGCCGGCAGCCGGACCGGGCTGGCCGTACGACGGACTGCTCAAGATGGGTCTCCTGGTCGGCGGGAGCATGCACTCGTAGACGGGCGGTACGCCTGATCGACAGGCGGACCGCGGCTTCAGCTTGTCGACTCGAGTGACAATCTGACCGCGGACCACTCGACGATACCTGTCCGTTCAGGCCAGCGGGTCCTCAGATCCTGTGCCTGACCTGTGTATTCGTCTCCGACCGGCACCTGACCACCGTTGCGACCCAGTCACGCAGGTAGGCTGCCAGCGCACATGGGCCGCAACGCAGCGCAAGGTGGCGCGGCCGGGAGTGCAGGAGCAGAACGTGCGGAACGCGCATCTCCGTTCCGCACGTCTGTGACGAACGACCGGTCTCCAGCGCCGCCGAGCAGCGCGGAGTACCGAGACAAGACCGAGATGGGACAGATGACGACGCCTCCGCCGCCTGACTCGCCCGAGGGCAGCATGCCGCCATTCGTTCCGGTCAGCCCGTTGCTGCCGGACGACCCGCCGCGGATCGGCGACTTCTGGCTCGACGCCCGGCTCGGCGCGCTGGAGTCCGGGGTCGCCTACACCGCACACGACGAAGCCAGCACGCCGGCCATGGTGATCCTGCTCTCCGAAGGTGCCGCAGCCGATGCGGCGGCCCGGGACCGACTCGCGGGCGTGGTCAACGCGATGCACATCGACACGGTGCTCGCCCGCGGCGGCCACGGTCAGGACTACGGCCGACTGGGCCGCAAGTTCCGTTCCGAGGACGACGACCCGATCGCCCCGGATGACCAGCTGGTCGCCCCGTGGGTCGCATTGGCCTACGACGGCTCGCCGGCAGCGGCCGCTGAAGCCGAGCGCGTGCTGCGCGAGGTGCAGCTCGCCACCTTCGCTCCCCAGGGCAGCCCGGCCGGGCCCGATTTCACCCACTACTGGATCGACAAGGTCAAGCCGGGCCTGGCGCGGCTCTGGCCATTGCCGTGGCCCGGCCGCTTCACGCGGGCCGGCTGGCGGACGATCCTCGTCTCCTGGCTGCTGATGATCCTGCTGGCCGCGCTGGCGGTGCTGATCGCCATCCTGATCTTCCACAACCAGCCGCCACAGACGCCGCCGACACCGACCGGCGGCTCGGGCAGCCCGCCCCCGGCATCGTCTTCGCCGCAGTCGGGCTCACCGTCGGGATCCCAGTCCGGCTCCCCGTCGGGTTCGCAGTCCGGATCGCCGTCGGGCTCGCAGTCAGGCGGCCCATCCGGCTCACCCAGCAGCGCCTCGCCGTCGCCCAGTGGCACCGATAGCGGCAGTGGTCAACCGACTCCGTCGGACTCCGGGCAACCGGCCAACAGCCCGTCGCCCGACTCCAAGCTGTGACCGCGAGCACGCCTGCGGCTCCGGCGGAAGGTCGGCCGCGGTTGATCGTCACCGACCTCGACGGCACATTCCTGTCCCCCGACGGAACGGTCAGTGCCATCAACGCCGCAGCCGTCAAGGCTGCTCAGGCGGCCGACATCCCGGTGGTGTTCGCCACCGGACGCCCGGTGCGCTGGCTGGAGGTGATCGCCGACCTGCCGGGCGCGCACCCGATCGTCATCGCGAGCAACGGCGCCGTGCTGTACGACCAGGGCAATGACGAGACGCTCCGGCGAATCACCCTCGACCCGGCCGTCGTGGGTCGGGCGATCACCGCCATCAGGGCCGCGGTGCCCGAGGCGGCCCTGGCCCTGGAGTCGGGCACGAGCTTCGGCTACGAGCGGCACTACGCGATCTTGTGGGCCGGTGACCGGCCGGCCGAGGAGCTGGTCGGGCTGGGGATCGGGGTGGCCGACATCGATCAGCTGGCCACCACTGGCGACCACGTCAAGCTGCTGGTGCAGCACCCGACGCTGCCGTCGGACGTGCTGCTGGAACGCGTACGTCCGCTGCTGGGCGACGACCTGCTGGCCACCCACAGCGGATTCACCCGGCCCGACCGCGGCGAGGCGGGCCTGCTCGAGATCAGCGCCGGCGGCGTCAACAAGGCGAGCATGCTGGCGTACTGCTGCGAGCAGCTGGGCGTGGTCGCGGTCGATGTTGCCGGGTTCGGGGACATGCCGAATGATGTCGACATGCTCTCCTGGGTCGGGATGCCGCACGTCGTGGCGAACGCCCATCCGGCGCTGCGCGAGCGCTATCCCGTCGTGCCGAGCAACGCCGACTCCGGGGTCGGCAGGACCATCCTGGGCTGGCTGGAGTGACGCTGCCTTCCGCATCGCCCAGCTCGAGCGCGGCTCCGGAGGTCAGCACTGCGCGTCGAGTCCTTTCCGCCCTCGGTGTGGTGGCCCTGCCGATCATCGCCGCCCTGTACGTCGGTGCCACCACCTTCCCCGGCGGGACCCTCCTGCCCTGGCACCCGGTGATGGTGGACCTGGGCGTCTACCGCCTGGCGGGGAGCACGCTGCTGACCGGCGGCGACATCTACCATCTGCCCGGATCGCTGCCGTTCCTCTATCCACCGTTCGCCGCCGTTCTCGCCGCACCGCTGGCCTTGTTGCCGCAGGCGGTCGTGGAGATCGGCTGGACCATCGCCGGCGCCCTGTCCATCCTGGCGATCCTGCATCGCAGCGGCCTGACCGGTTGGCTACTGAGCCTGGTCGCCGCCGCGACCGTCTTCCTCGTCACACCCGTCACCCAGACGCTCGCCTTCGGGCAGGTCGGGATCTTCCTGGTCGCGCTGGTGTTCCTCGACCTGGCTCCGGGGCCGCGGGCCTTTCCCGGTCGGCGATGGCTTCCCGAAGGTCTGCTCACCGGCATCGCGGCCGCGGTCAAGCTCACCCCGGGGCTCTTCCTGATCTTCCTGCTCGCGGTCCGCAAGTGGCGGGCCGCCATCGTCTGCACGATCACTGGCGCCGTGGTGACCCTGGTGAGCTTCGCGCTGGCGCCGGCCGTCTCGACCGACTTCTGGGGACGGCTGCTGCAGGGCGACACCGGACTCGGACACAGCTTGATCTACTACACGAACCAGACCCCGTACGCCGACATCGTCCGGATGTTCGGCCTCGGCCGCGGACCGGCGCTGGCGGGGTTGGCTGCGTCCGCCGTCGTGGCCGCTCTCGGGGTCTGGGCCGCCGCGTTGTGGCACCGGCTGGGCGACGTCCGGTTCGCTGTCGTGCTGTGCGGGATCGCCGGCCTGCTCGCCTCGCCGGTCTCCTGGCTGCACCACTTCGTCTGGATCGTGCCGATGGCGGTCTGTCTGCTCGACCGGGCACCCGCCGTTGTGGTCGCCGGCGGTGCGCTCGAACGTACCCAGCCCAGGTTGCCGATCGTCGTCCGCGTAGTCGGCCTCGTCTTCGTCGGCTGGGTGATCGTCGCCCCGTTCCAGCGGCTGCCGAACGGTGCCGACGTCGAGCTCGCCTGGACGTGGTCACAGCATCTGCTGGCCTCCGTGACCGCGATCCTCGGGATCGCGTTCCTGATCGGGTGCATCGCGGCCGCGCTGCGCCAGCGCACACCCTCAGACTCTGCTCGCTCTGCCGCGGTCATCGGGTAGCGTCCCTCCTCCCGCTGCCCTCCCAGCCCATACGCCCGCCCGGTCAGGCAAATACAGCCGGAAACGACCCGTCCCACCCCCCATATCCCCGCCCGGTCAGGCAACTGCAGCCCGAACCCGCCCCTCCCACCCCCATATCCCCGCCCGGTCAGGCAAATGACCTCCGGAACGGTCGATTCGGCCTCCATATCCCCCGCCCGGTCAGGCAAATGACCTCCGGAACGGTCGATTCGGCCTCCATATCCCCGCCCGGGCGTCCGAATGGGAGGGAATCGACCCCTCTCAGTCGCATTTGCCTGACCGGGCGAGCGTGTGCGTCCGGGTCGGCCGATTCTGGCCGCGTTTGCCTGACCGGGCGGGCGAGTGCGTCCGGGTCGGCCGATTCTGGCCGCGTTTGCCTGACCGGGCGGGCGAATGGGGCTCGCGGTGCTCGGAGACGACGCTCATGGCGCCGGGCTCGTCCGCGAGACCCGGGGATGAAATCCGAATTCTGGAGGAACAACATCCATTGTCAGACGAGGCTTGTGGGGCGGGCGGGGCTCGAACCCGCGACCCAGGGATTATGAGTCCCCTGCTCTAACCGGCTGAGCTACCGCCCCCAGGATTCCGCTGTGCCATGGGCGGCTCCCGATGTTACCGGTCAGGCGACGTTCGTGCTTGTCTCCAGTTTCGCCGCCAGCGCGGTGAGCCACACCGCGACTCCGGCCGGCCCGTCGAGCACTAGGTCGGACAGCCCGGCGAGCGCGTCCTCCTCGTGCGATGCGGAGCAGATCAGCAGGCCGTCGATGCCCTCGGCACGCAGCTGCTCGACGGCGCGGAACGCAGGCAGGTCACCGAGGTCGTCGCCGGCGAAGATCACCTGCCGGGCACCGGTCTCGACCACGATGTCGCGCAGTGCCTCGCCCTTGTCCATGCCGAGAGCGCGGATCTCCAGCACGCTCTTGCCCGGCTCGAGGTGGAGGCCGTGTCGCTCGGCGAGGTCCGCGAGAGGTCTCTCGAGCCGCCGGAAGGCATTCGCGGGATCACGCAGCTCCCGAGTGTGCACCCCGATCGCGCGGCCCTTGTTCTCCAGCCGGACACCGGTCAGCCCCAGCTCCGCTAGAAGGCCCGGGATCTCGTCGGCCACCGCGGCGATTGCCGGCGGAGCGGGCGGAATGACGTACTCGCCGGTGCTTGCGTCCCAGCGCTCGACGCCGTACTGGCCGAGCACGACCAGTCGATCGAGTCCGGGAGTCTGGTCGAACCTTCCCAGCTGGATCGCGGTCCGCGCCGGTCGCCCCGTGATCACGACGATCCGGGCGACCAGACTGCCGAGTCGGCCGAGCGCTGCAACCGCGTCCGGGTCGGCGTACGCCTGCTCCGGATCATCGGTGATCGGTGCCAAGGTGCCGTCGAAGTCCACCGCCACGAGCGTCGCTTTCGGGCGCTGCAGAATCGCCTCGTACGCCCGGTTGCCGCTGCCGGACTCGGGCCTGGTCGGGCTCATGGACCGAGCCTGCCAGACGTTGCTGTACCGGGCGCTGATGGGGCCTCGGGATGGGTAGTGATCAAGTGGAGTACGGCCGTTGGCTAAGGTCGGGGGCGCGGACGACGGAGGCTGGTGGATGAGTTCAGGTGCGGGTGAGCGGCGCGAGCCCCAGGCTTCGCGACCCCCGACCGCATCCTTCGTCGTGGTGGCCAACCGGCTTCCGGTCGACCGGATCGAGCACCCCGACGGCACCGTCGACTGGCGGACCTCACCCGGCGGCCTGGTCAGCGCCTTCGAACCGATCATGCATTCGCGCGAGGGTGCCTGGGTGGGCTGGCACGGTGCCCCGGACGAGCAGCTGGAGCCGTTCAACAGCGACGGCATGGAGCTGGTGCCGGTCAGCTTGTCCCACGAGGAGGTCGAGCTCTACTACGAGGGCTTCTCCAACGGCACCCTGTGGCCGCTCTACCACGACGTGATCGCCCATCCGGAGTTCCACCGGGACTGGTGGGTGGCTTATCGCCAGGTCAACCAGCGGTTTGCGGAGCGTACGGCTGAGGTGGCCGAGCAGGACGCCCTGGTCTGGATCCAGGACTATCAGCTGCAGCTGGTGCCGCAGATGCTGCGCTCACTGCGCCCGGACCTGCGGATCGGGTTCTTCCTGCACATCCCGTTCCCGCCGACCGAGCTGTATCAGCAGCTGCCGTGGCGAAACCAGCTGATCGAAGGTTTGCTCGGCGCCGACCTGGTCGGCTTCCAGCTGCCGGGCGGTGCGCAGAACTTCCTGCGGCTGGTGCGACAGCGACTGCACTACGAGACGCGCCGGGATCGGATCCAGATGCCGGAGGGGCGCACGGTGCTGGCCCGCGCCTACCCCATCGCGATCGACGCCAAGGCGTTGAACGAGCTGGCCGAGCGGCCGGAGACCGCGGCGCGAGCCGCCGAGATCCGATCCGACCTCGGCGACCCGAAAACCGTGCTGCTCGGGGTCGACCGGCTGGACTACACGAAGGGCTTACCCGAACGGATCCAGGCCTTCGGCGAGCTGATCGCCGATGGTGCGATCGACGCCGACGAGGTCGCCTTCGTCCAGGTCGCGACGCCATCGCGCGAGCGGGTGGATCAGTACCGCAAGCTGCGGGACGACATCGACCGGTTGGTCGGGCGGATCAACGGCGACTTGGGTCGATATGGCCGGCCGCCGATCACGTACCTGCACTCCTCCTATCCACGGGAGGAGATGGCGGCCCTGTATCGGATGGCCGACGTGATGGTCGTCACGCCGCTCCGCGACGGGATGAACCTGGTCGCGAAGGAGTACGTGGCCTGCCGGACGCAGAACGACGGTGCCCTGGTGCTGAGTGAGTTCGCGGGCGCCGCCAAGGAGCTGCGTCAGGCGTACCAGGTCAACCCGTACGACATCAATGCCTTGAAGGAACGCATCGTCGAGGCCATGAACGACAGCGCCCGGACGAAGGCACGGCGGATGCGGATCATGCGCCGCCAGGTCTTCGAGAACGACATCGAGCACTGGGCTCAGGTGTTTCTCGACGACTTGGCGGGCAATCACCGGATCGACTGAGGGTCTCAGGCGCAGGTCTCAGGCGCAGGTCTCAGGCGATGGTCTTCGAGGCGCGCATTCCCATGATGCCGGCGATCAGCGTGACGACCCCGAAGAACACCAGGATCCAGCCGCCGAGCAGGGCAAGCACGACCACCGAGGTGACCGGCGAGACGAGCAGGACGATCGCGCCCAGCAGGAAGACCACACCGATGACGATCTTCCAGATCCGTTCGCCCTTGGGGTTCTGGACACCGATCACGATGTTCATCACACCATCGACGAACCAGCCGATGGCTAGCACGACCAGCAGGGTCAGGATCGAGAGTGCCGGGTTGCGCAGGCAGAAGATGCCGGCGATCGCGATCAGTACGCCGAACGTGATGGTCAGGCCCTTCTCCCAGCCCTCCAGACCCTTGTCGGTGATGCCGACGACGAGCCGGATGATGCCGGTGATGATGAGCTGGAGGCCGAACAGCACTCCGATGACCAGCAGGCTCGTCTTCGGGAAGACGATGACGAGGATGCCGAAGAGCAGGGCGATGACGCCCGAGACGATGGTGAGGATCGAGGTCGACCGAGTGAGCTGAGAGATCGGTGACGGGGACGTGACGGACATGCTGACTCCTGGTCAGAAGGTGATGAGGAAACGGTAGGGCCCGCTGCTCGTCGGCGTCGGATCCCTTGCCAGGGAAGAAGCCGTGTCGGGCCGAAGACGTGTCGCGGGTCACGGACTCGACGCCGAGTCCGTCCGGGGCTGGACCTCGCGATCATCGCGAAGGCCCAAGAACCGTATCGCCTGCCATGCCGCAGTCCCGCACCTTCCACCGCGGAGACCACGCGCTGAGACGGGCCGAACCCGGCCCAGCCTCGGCGATGCGGTGCGATAACGAAGGCCAGCGGCCCAGAACCAGCCACATCCGGGCGATGCGGTGCGATAACGAAGACCCAGCGGCCCAGAACCAGCCACTCCGGGCGATGCGGTGCGATAGCGAGAGCCAGCGGCCCAGAACCAGCTACATCTTGTGTGCCGACCGGCGCCCGAAACGAGAGCGGGCGGTCGCGAAACTACAAGCTCCCCCGGTTGGACTCGAACCAACAACCTGCCGGTTAACAGCCGGCTGCTCTGCCAATTGAGCTACAGGGGATCGTGGCGAACCACACCTCCACGCTTGCGGCGCGGATAGGAACCTTACCAGCCTGCTGGAGTGGTGTCGTACTCGATCCGCATTCGCTCGAGCATCTGATCCGCCTCCGCGCGGACGGCGTCGTCACGCCAGTTCACCCCGCGAGTCGGGCTGGCGTGCCACGAGATCCGATCGGCCGACCCGGCCAGGTCACGCCGGCCGCTGATCGTCACGCCACCGTCGTCGCTGGCCGTCAGCGGCACGAACCGTTCGAAGACGATGCTCGCGGCCACCCGTTCGCGGAACAGCTCCGGCAGCCGGGCCGGCTCGATCAGCTCGACGAAGCCGCGGCGCGAGCGGCCGTCCTCACTGGGATACCGGACCCAGCTGAGTCGGAGGGTCTCGGCGTTCCAGCCGCCGTGCTCGATCTCGTGCCAACCCAGGTGGGTGAACCCGGTCTCGTCACCGAGCGACAGTGCGGCCGGGCTGCCGATGCAGAACCCGGTCGGGCTACGCGCCCAGGCAAGAATTCGCGGCGTTCGCCCGGCCACCTCCAGCAGGGATCCCCGCCAGTCCTCGTACGTCCGGGCGGGCAGACCGCGCGATCTCCCCCACCAGTTGGACGCCGCACTGCGCGGCTGCACCGGATTCACGTGCCCCATCCTGCTCCTCGGGGCCAACGTGGCGCCCGGTCGGCCGGGCTCGCCCTGTCGTCCGCCACCCAGCCGCTCGATCGTCCGGTCACAGGTGGACGGCTGCCTCGGCCGGGCAGACCGCCCGGAGCCGTTCGAGTGCCCGGAGCTCCGTCCGGCGAACGCGGGCGACCGGCAGATTCAACATCCGTGCCACCTCGGCGTAGCTGTGTGGTCGGTCGCCGCGGAAGCCCATTCGCAGCTCGAGGATCTGTCGCTCCAACGCGCCGAGGTGCCAGAGCAGCTCCCGGCCCGGGCGGACCGAGATCCCGACGGAGTCGGCAGGATCGGCACCGGTCGGGTCCGGCAGATCCAGGTCGCCCAGCTGCTCCAGCGACTGCGGCGCCTCGTATGCGACCATGCCGGCCACCCAGTCGGTCGAGCGTCCAGCCGCCTCGGCGAGCTCTGTCACCGTCGCGCTGCGACCGAACCGCTGGGCCAGCTCACCCTCCAGGCCGCGGAGTCCACGAAGCTCTTCGGCCCGTCGAGCCGGCAGATCGGCGGCGCCTCGAGACCTGGCCGAGGCCACGCCGATCAGGGCGCGGATCCAGAACAGTGCGTACGTCGCGAAGCGGCAGCCGCGGCGGTGGTCGAAACGCTGCACCGCGAGCAGCAGACCCACACAGCCTTCCTGGAACAGCTCGGTCCGTCCGTAGCCCATCCGGGACGCGAACTGACCGGCCACCATCGAGACGAGGCCGAGGTTCGCCTGGACGAAGCGCCGTTGGGCGCGCTCGCCGTCGCGCACCAACGTTGCCAGCTCCGCTGGACTCGCGTCGAAGCCGCTGATCTGACGCAACCCGGACAGAACCTCTCGGGCCAGCACCCCGGCCTCGATCCGGCGGGCCAGCTCCCTCTCGTCCTCAGCGCTGAGCAGTCCGGCAGCGGCTGAGCCAGTCTTCGAGTTCGACATGCGGGACACTCTGCGGCCCGGAGTCAAGGTTTGAACCCATGGTCATCCAAATCTGTGGATAACTTCTTGCGAGCGGACGGATCAGTCGATCGTGCCCAGCGTCCGTGCCTGTAGCTCCTGGCGACGGGTCTCCAAGGCCAGCAGCTCGGCGAACATCCGCCGGTGCGCGGTCCCGTGCTCGACCGGATTCGTCCGCTGGAGCTTCGACTTCAGCGCGGCGATCTGCCGCATACAGGTGAGCAGCTGGAGCTTCGCGGACGAGGCGGTCGCGTAGCGGACCGTTGGTTCGCCGCTGACCGGCATCCGTTCGACGGCCAGGGCCGCGACCAGGGAGCGGATCGGATCGGCCTCACACGCCGCAGATACGGTGTGCACCCACTCGCCGGGCCCATCGGCCGGCGCCTCGGTAGCGGCGGCCTTCTCGACCGCAGTGAACACCGCCGCGTACGCCGGGTGGGTGAAGTCGTCCATGCTCAGGCCGTCCCGGTCGGGTCCGAACAGGTGCGGTGCCTGAATCAGCAGCTTGGCTGTCTCGCGCTCGATCAGCAGCAGCCGATCGTGCGGGTCGGGCAGCACCGGCTTCGCCGGCCTGCGTCCCTCGGCCTGGGCGTCCGCCTCCGGTTCGGGAGGCGGCTCGTTCGGCCCCTGACCGCCCGCAGGGCGTCGAGACCGGGAAGCCATCCGGCCGACCTCACGGCGGACCTCCTCGATGTCCATCCCGAGCTGACCCGAGAGCTCGCGCAGGTACTCCCCGACCAGCGCATGGTCCCGGATGCTGGCCACCAGCGGCGCCGTGGCCCGCAGGGCGGCCAGCCGACCGTCGGCGCGGTCCAGGTCGTACTGGCTGAGGATGTTGCCCATCACGAACCGATAGAGCGGGACACGCCGCGCCACCAGCTCGCGGACGGCCGCCTCGCCGTGCTGAAGCCGCAAGTCGCACGGGTCCAGACCGGTCGGCTCGACCGCGACGTACGTCTGGGCGACGAAGGAGGAGTCGAGGGAGAACACCTTCAGGGCCGCGGCCTGACCGGCGGCGTCGCCGTCGAAGGTGAAGATCACCTCGCCGCGGAACGCGTCGTGGTTGCCCATCATCCGGCGCAGCAGCCGGGCATGGTCCTCCCCGAACGCCGTGCCGCACGACGCGACGGCGGTCTCGACCCCGGACAGGTGGGCCGCCATCACGTCGGTATAGCCCTCGACGATCACGGCCTGACTCTTCTTGCCGATCGCGGTCCGGGCGAGCTCGAGGCCGTACAAGACGTGGGACTTCTTGTAGAGCAGCGTTTCCGGAGTGTTGATGTACTTTGCCGGGATCCGGTCGGCGTCGCTCAGTCGCCGCGCGCCGAAGCCGACGGTCTGCTTGCCCGAGTCGCGAATCGGCCACAGCAAACGGCCCTGGAAGAAGTCCCAGCCGGACTCTCGGGCGAGCCCGGCGGCGACGATGTCGGCATCGCCGAACCCGCGGCCGCGCAGGTGCCGCAGCAGCGCGCGACCGTCGTTCGGCGCATAGCCGACACCGAACTGCTCGGCAGCCGCGCGATCGAAGCCACGCTGGGACAGAAAGCGGCGACCCTCGATCGCATCCGGGGCGCCGAGGTGCTCCTCGAAGAACTCCGCTGCAACCCGCATCACCTCCAGCAGCCGGATCCGCTTGCCGGGCTCGACCCGAGGTCCGCCGTCGTCGGTGTAGCGGAGCTGGATGCCCACCCGATCGGCCAACCGCTCGACGGCCTCGGTGAAACTCAGGTTCTCGATCTTCTGCAGGAAGTCGAAGACGTCCCCGCCCTCGCCGCAGGCACCGAAGCAGTAGAAGAACCCGCGCGACGGCGTGACCTGGAAGCTCGGTGTCTTCTCGTCGTGAAACGGGCAGAGACCCTTCAGCGAGCCGCCGCCCGCGGACCTCAGATTGACGTAGGAACCGACGACCTCGTCGATCCGCGCGCGTTCACGGACCGCGGCGATGTCCTCGTCGTTGATCCGGCCCGCCACGCAGGCGAGTGTAGCCCCGGAGACGGACATCCCGATCTCACTACAGTTGCCGGCATGGACAGTCCCGGACCGAGCCGCCCGACGCTGGTGTTCGACGGCGACTGCGCATTCTGCACGTCCAGCGCGACCTGGTTCGCCGAGCGACTGCGCCGCCGCGACCGGCCCGATGCCACGCTCGTGCCGTGGCAGTTCACCGACCTCGCGGCCATCGGGACGTCGCCGGAGCGAGCCCAGCGTGAGGTGCTCTGGCTCGCGTCCGACGGCAGCCTGTCCGGCGGTGCGGAGGCGTTCTCGTGCTGGCTGCGCTACGCCGGCGGCGCCTGGGGCGCGCTCGGCCGGCTGATGACGCTGCCGCTGATCCGACAGCTAGCCGCTGCCGTCTATCGGGTGATCGCTCGGAACCGGCAGCGGATGCCTGGAGGCAGCCCGGCGTGCGCCCTGCCGCCGGCCGGTTATGAACCGTCGAAGCCAGGGACCCAGACGCTCCAGCGGCGCGAACGCCAGCCAGCAGATCAGCGTCGGAGCGAAGTGGATGTAGAGGATCGTCACGGTGAAGACGTGGAAACCCAACCAGAACATCGCCGCGCAGAACAGCGCACGGCCACGAAGCCAGAGCACGATCGGTGAACTCAGCTCGGCCATGAAGGCGAACCACTGCATGCCGCGAAGCAGGCCGGGGTAGGGCAGCAGGAACTGACCGAGGCCGTGCGGTCGACGGACGATCGCCCAGGTGAGGATGGCGCTCTGCGGCCACGAGGTCAGGCTCCAGTCACCACTACGGATCTTGGTCAGCGCGGAGAGGAAGTACGTCGCCACGACGGCGATCTGTACGCACTTCAGTGCCCACCCGGCTCGGTGTGACCGCTCCGTCGAGCGCCAACGACCAGGCACGACGCCGACCGTCGGGAGCACCCAGAGCGCCACGACCAGCGCCAGATGGTCGTGGTCGACCTTGCCGTAGCTCATCCCGATCGCCGTCCACCAGGTGAACGCCGCCGCAACGACGAAACCAGCCAGCTTCGGCAGTCGGTTTGCCGCCGCGACCAGGCAGCCGATCCAGAGGACGATGTACAGCGTCACCGTCAGCGGCACGCTCGGTGGCGGCAGGTGGAGCAGTCTGGCGAGGAACAACGGACCGTAGAGCTCGGGATGGCGACTCAGCGGGATCGGGTCGTCGACAACGACGTTGATGTCGATCAGCACGAAGACGTACACGATGCTGCGGAAGATCACGAGCCGAGCGGACGGCAGCTCCGGTGTGAACCAGCCCGCGACCCTGCTCACCGCACCACCCAGTGGGCCAGCTCGACCGTGCCGGTCGAGCCGCGGCGGCCGTCGACGAGGGTGGTGACGTCCTGCACCAGCCAGAGCTCACGGACGGCAGGCTGGTTCGGGTGTCGGCGCTGCCAGCCGTCCGAGACAGCGACCAGGAGAGAGGGGTTTTCCTCGATCGCCGGAATCCGCGCCTCGATCTCGGCCCGGCCGATGCCGGACACCGGGGCCCGCAACGGGAGATCGATCCGCCGACCGTCGGCGAGCCCTCCCTCCACCCGAGTGATCACGATGGTTGCGTCGTCGGGCGGTGAGAACGCGTACTGCGACAGCGGACCGAACGGCCAGACGTCGTCGCTCATCCGGAGCGAGCCGTTCAGCAGCAGCACGATTCCGCAGACAGCGACGGCGACCCGCCAACCGAGGCTCCAACCGCGAAGCTCGTCGGGCAGGCGCCGCGCCCGATCGTCTTGAGCCCTCACCGGGCGATTCAAACACGATCCCGCTCGTGCCTGCCCTTCGCCAGGCTCACGGCACAGCAGGCACGGGTGCGCTTGTCCGAGCGCAGCTCGGCGTCAGTGGCGGTGGTGCCGGCCGACGGGTCGGTGGATCGGCCGGAGCCCTCGGCGGGTCGCCCAGCGGGAAGATCTGGGTGATCGACAGCACTGCCGGCTCGGTGCCCACGTTCTTCATGTCGTGCGGTCCGACCTCGGTGAACGATTCGTGGGGGATTTCCCTCCAGTGGAGCCGAATTCGTTCGGCCGGAGCGAGAATCAGAAATTTCCCACTCCGGCCGAACGAGCGGCGATTCGTCACGCGATCGATCACGCGGTCGATCCCCCAGCCGATCCCCCAGCCGATCGCCCAGCCGAAGCGCAGCCGATCCCTCAACCGGCCGGCCAGGCCGCCTCGGTCACGGCGCCGCCGACCACGTCGACCTCGAGCTCGCACCGACCGCCCGGCACGGGGTGGAGCCCGTACCGGCCAGCCCTCACCTCCGGATACACCAGGCTGTGCAGGATGCCGTTGCCGGTCGGCCGGGGCACGACGGCGACGTGTGGATGGTGTGCATGCTCGTGGCTGCCGTGCCCGTCAGCAGGCGTGCTCGGACCATGATCATCCACAGGTCGGATCTCGACCTCGACCCCGTCCAGCTGGGCCGGCATGGTCACCACCAGCGCGCCGACATCGCCGCCGATGTCGAGCAGTACGGCCCCTTGGCCGGCGTACGGGTTCTCCGTGCTCGTCTGGGGCGCCCTCACGCCGAAGCCTTCCCCGGCACCGTCTGGTAGCCACCGCCGGGCGTGCCCAGGTATGGAAAACTCGACAACGGTGCGTTGTTGGTGTTGGTGGTGCCGTCCTTGATCGCGGCCGCGGCGTCATCGGGCTGGTAGCTCGGATCCACCAGCGGAATCGTCAGCCCGGCCACGGCCCGCAACTCGATGGTCACCACGTCGTCCACGATCCGGCGGCCGTTCGGGAAGCCTGCCGGATCGCCGCCGACGAGCCCCAACGAGTTCGGTTTCGCCGTCGGTGGCACGGCCACGTTGAGCCGCAGCATGTCGGCCTGCAGCCCGCCGGTGTAGTTCTGGAAGCCGGGCACGACTCCGGTCGGGATGCCGGTCAGCAAGATCGCCAGCAGGTCCGCCCGATCCTTCTTGTACGCCGCAAGCTTCGGGAAGACTCCTGGGTACAGCACCGGCAGCAGACCCGCCAGCTCGGGCTTGGCCACATACTTCGCGAACTGGGAGTCCTCGTACGGCGACGTTGCGTTCCAACGGTCCTTGGCCGCCATCGGATTGATCACCTCGTTGAACAATGGCATCCCGAGCCTGCTGACCTGCCTCCACGAACCCGCCGACTTGTTGTGGCCCGAGCGCTCGTCGAAGACGCGGATCCGCCGCCGGCTGGCACTCGCCCACACCCCGATGGTCGCCAGCGGGTCGTCGACCTTGCTCGGCCGCCGGTGCTCGCGGGTGAGGTCGGTGATCGGGACCTGGAGGGCGATGCTGTGCACGTTGAGACCCTGAGTCCCGTTGACGCCCATCGCCGCGGCCGAAGGGATCAGGTGCGCCATCTGGAACGGCCGCAGGGTGCCGAGGTCGAAGATGCTGCCCAGGTCGACGTTGAACGCCTCGGCCCGCTGACCGGCGAAGACCTGGCGGCCGCCGCGCAGCAGGTGCGTCGCCGAACCGGTGAACGTCTTGGCGTAGTTCGGCGTGCTCCGGACCCCGACGTTGACCGGAGGAACCTGAAGGCCCTTGCCGAGCAGCTGGGCTTCCTTGTGGCGCTCGAGGCGAGTAACGGAGTAGAACTGCGGACGGTTCCAGGTCTTGTCGTCGATCTTGCTGATCGGGCCCGTGTTGTAGAGGAAGGTGCTGTTGTTCCTGATCACGGTGTCGAACCGGAACTGGTACGTCACGTCCGAGTGTCCGGCACCGTGGTTGCTGACATGGATCTCGTAGAGAACGTCGTCGCCGAACTCGTAGAAGTTCGGACCACCCTGCGGGTTCTGGAAGGGGATGAAGTTGGCGATGATCGTCACCGTGTCCGGTCGGTCGGGCGAGACGAACGCGTAGACGTCGGTGTTGTCGGCAACCGGATCCTTGGAGATCTCCGGCGCTTCGCGGTGTGAGCTCATCTCACGCCTCCGACTTCGAGAGTCGGGCGATCTTGCGAGCAAGATCATGATCGGTGATGGTCAGTTCGGTTCCGCCGTGCACGACGGTGATCTGGCCCTTCGCCAGGTCATCGACGCAGGCCATCAGCGGCGCGTCGCCGATCGTGTCCGGATCGACCGGCAGCTCGGCCGCCTGGGCCAGCTGGGTGGGCAACGACGCAAGCCCTGCCGCGGCCACACTGGCCCCGCTGACCGCGAGAAACGTGCGCCTGCTGGGATGTTCCACGATGATCTCCCTCCGTCGGCCCGCCCCTGCGGGCCATCCAGAAGGAGATCGGCGCGGCGTGCCGATCGGATTGGTCGAAGTGTCCGCCTGCAGTGGAGGCGTCAGGATGCACGGGCGGATCGCGCCAGTGCGACCGCATGCTTCACTTGCGCGGCCGACTGGGCGGCGGCGAACAACCCGTAGCGCCAGCGCAGCGACTTCGAGCCCGAGCCGTACGCGAAGTCGGTGTGCACATCGACCTGCTCGCTCCAGCGGAGCTTGGCGACGTTCGGCCCAGGCGACATGTTCACCCACGCCTCGCCACGATCGGCTGCGTCCTTGATCGCCTCACCCTGCAGATGCGTCACCGGGCCGAGCTCCCACACGTCCGCCCGGAAGCCGGACGAGTGGATGTAGCTGACGCCGGGTGCGTGCAGCACCAGTTGCGCCGCTACCACGTCGCCGTCCAGCTCGAGCTCGTAGATGCTGGCGAGTCCGCCTTTTCCCAGGACGGGCAGGAGCTCGCGCAGGAACTCACGGCGTCGCGAGTCTGCGAACGCATCCGGGTGACGTACGTCGACATCCTGCTCGGCACGCTGCTGATGGAGGCCGAGGAACCGATCCACGCCGCAACGGTCCATCTCGTCGGTCAGAAGGCGTACCAACCAGGGCTTGCCGGACTTCGTCAGGCGGTTGCGGGATCGCCGCAGGGATTCCTTGATGTTGCGCTTGAGACTGCTGCGCGTTGCCTCCCACGATCCTGCCAGCGGCAGCACGACGCACGCGCGGCACAGCTGTTGCCGGTAGAACGAAACGTCTCGATCGGTGACCGCCCACTCGGGCTCGAACCATCCAGGATTCGGCACGGAGACCTCGGCCCACCCGGTGCTCCGGCGATGGTCGTCGCCGATCGTCGCCGCGACCACGGACCGGAGGACGGTGCGCTCGAATCCCGGCGCCGCCAGGATCTGCGGCAGCTCTAGCAACGAACTGCCCTGGCCGGCGCCGACCAGCTGCAGACGATGCGCCAGTGGCACCCGGTTGCCACCGACACTCGACCGAAAGAACGGCGCCACCCCGATCAGCCGCTCCCCCGACCGGACCCAGATCAGTCGACGCTGCACCGGCTTGGTGAACTCCTCGTACCAGTGCGTGACCCACGGCGGCGCGCAGAACGGATTTGCGATACCGGTCTGCGCGGCAAACAATTCGTCCCACGCCTGAAGCTCCGATCCACTCAGCGTCGCGACGTCGATTTCCTCGACAGACACGTCCTGCGAACTCACCACAATCCTTCCCCCATGACAAATAAGGGTAATAGACCACAGAGCCGCGAATACGGCGCATGAAGAAACTCTCACCGGCCGATACCAAATCGCGACCCTCACGGGCCTTGGCCAGTCGCCGCGCACTGGGCCGACGGATGCCCAGAACCGTTGGATGCGGTAGACAAGATCTGTGAGAGTGGACGAGTCTACAGTTCAACCTGAGGTCCAACACGCCTCCGCTCGGTACCAGATCGGAGCGGTGGCCACCCGAACCGGCCTCTCGCACCAGACCCTGAGGCACTGGGACGAGGTGGGGCTGGTGACACCGTCTGCCCCGAAGCGACGGCGGCTTCCGCCTATACAGCGAGTCCGACGTGCAGCGCCTCCTGGTGATCCGGCGGATGAAGCCGCTCGAGTTCAGTCTGGACGAAATGGGTCGCCTGCTGGACTCCCTGGACCTTCTGTCCAAGCCCGGAGTCGACGAGCAGGCGCGCGAGGAGGCGGCCGCGTTTGTCGTCGACTGTCATCGCCGGGCCGAGGAGAGCATCGAGCGTTTGCGTACCCGCCTCGGCTATGCGGCCGAACTGACCGAGGTGCTCGCTCGCGAGGCTCGCCGGGTGTCGATCAACCCGGCCGGCCAAGTCTGAGAATCGTCACAGGGTTCTCGAGCCTGCGACGCTGACTCGACCCTCGGGTTAGGGTAGAGTTGCCATCGTCAAAGGGCTTCGGGGGGTACTGTGTCGTCGCTTCGCGCGGTCTACGATCCACGCCGAAACAACTTCGACGTGATCCGGCTACTCCTGGCCGCTCTTGTCGCCGTTTCGCATGGAATTGTCATTCAAACCGGTTCGCAGCCATATTGGGGACAATCCGATCTCGGCGATTTCGCCGTGGACGGGTTTTTCGTGTTGAGCGGGTTTCTGGTCACCAGCAGCTACCTGCGGTTGAAGAACTTCGTCAGGTACGGATGGCACCGGTTCCTGCGGATCATGCCGGGCTTTTGGGTATGTCTTCTACCGTCGGGCTCGTCGTCGCGCCCGTCGCCGCGCTGCTCGACGGTCTGCCGGCGACCACACCGTTCACTGTCCATCCCACCGTGGTCGTGTTCTGGACGGCCAATGCGGGACTCCTGATCAATGAGTTCGGTATCGCGGGTCTGCTCGCCGACAACCCGACTCCGTATATATTCGTCGGCTCACTGTGGACGCTGGTGTTCGAGGCCGGCTGCTATCTGGCGCTGGGAGCCCTCGGCCTGCTCGGGCTGCTCCGCCGCCGATGGGCGGTTCCGACGATCACCGGATGCCTGTGGATCCTCGTCGTCCTCGAGGCGGCCGGCGTCGCCCTGCCCGTCGGCGATCTCACCCTCCGGATGACCTTCATGTTCTTCCTCGGCGCGACGGCATTCGTCCTTGCCGGTCGCATCCCCATGCACGCCGCGTTCGCCGGGGTTGCCGTCGCCGTGCTCGTTGCCAGCATCGCCTTGTTCGAAAACTATCGGGTCCTCGGCGCAGCGGCCCTGGTCTACGTCCTGCTCTGGCTGGCCGTCAGTCTGCCGTGGAAGCTCCGGCTGCGCACCGACGTGTCGTACGGGCTGTTCATGTACCACTGGCCCGTGCAGCAGCTGCTCGTGATGAGTGTGCTGGCCACTGTGCCGACGGCCGCCTTCGTCGCCGTGAGCATCGGCGTCTCGGCAGTTCCGGCGATGTTCTCCTGGCGGATCGTCGAGAGGCCCGCACTGCGCCGCAAGCACTGGACTCCGCGCTCGATCATCCGGCGGAGATCGTCGGACGCGACTCAACCCCCGACCGTGCCGACCAGTGGCGATGCGGCCAGTGTGGGCGAATCAGGGCGCGAACGGTCGTGAGCACGAGCGCACCGAACTAGCATGGCTGCCCGTGAAGACCCCGAACGACGCCCCACACCGCTGGATCATCGTCGCCGACTCGCCGTTCATACCGGCCCGCGGCGGCGGTGAGCGCGAGCACCTCGGCTTCGTCGAGCTCGCCGTCGAGGCCGGCCTGGTGAGTGCGCTCGTGGTGCCTACCGACGATGACCCCGAGGCAGTGGGTCGCGAAGACGATCTCGATGCTCTCCGGGCACTGGTCTTTCCCGCGCCGCTGATCACCGTGCCCCGGGCCCGCTCCCACCTCCGCGCACTGATCTCTCCCCTGCCGTACGTCGTGGCATCCCGACCCGCGCCGAGCGATCTCGTCGAGCGGGTCGGCGTCGCAGCACCTGACGCCGATGCCGTGGTGGTCTTCACCTACAAGTCGCACGAGATCGGCCGAGTCCTGGCCGAGGGCCTGAACCTGCCGGCCGTGCTTCGGCAGCACAACCTCGAAGGCCCGTACCATCATGCGCTGGCCGCCGCCGCGAAGCCACCGACGTCGTGGCTGTCGGCGTGGAGGCCAGACGAATCGACGCCGACGAGCGACGCCTGGAACACTCGGCCTGGCTCCGCGGGATCGCTGACATCTCCTCCTCCGACGCCGAGCTTCGACGTCGACGATCCCGGGTCCCGGTGGTACATGTTCCGCCCTTCGCGCTGGGCAATGCCACGGCGGCACCGCCAGAGCCTTGGACGCCGACCGGCAGCTTGACCGCAGTCTTCCTCGGGGCGCTCGATGTCAGTACGAATCACGACGCCATCAGCTTCTTCGCCGAGCAGGTGTGGCCGCTCGTGCGCAAGGCCGTGCCGCAGGCACGCTGGAGCGTCGTCGGTCGGCGGCCCACTGACGCCGTACGAGCCCTCCTGGTCGCGACTCCCGGTGCGGAGCTGCACGCCGACGTGGCCGACCCCCGCACCTACTTGCGCCAGGCAGCGGTCGCTGTCAACCCCGCAGTCTCCGGTTCAGGCGTCAACATCAAACTGGTCGAGTACCTGGCCACCGGGGTCCCTGTGGTCAGCACCGAGCGGGGCATGGCAGGGCTCCAGCTCACGCCCGGCCAGGACTTGCTGGTCGCCGACGAACCGGGCGCCTTCGCCGACTCGGTGGCCACCCTGATCAGCCGGCCGACCGCGGCGCAGACGATCGGGGCGACGGGTCGAAGCACCGCCCTCGAGCTGTTGGACGGCCGTGCCGGCCTGGACAAGGTCGGGTTGTTGTTGAGCGGCCCCCCGGACAGCGAGGCCGCTCTCGGCGACCTCGAGGTCGTCCTGGTGTCGTACCGCAGCCGCCATCATGTCGAAGCCCTACTGACCAGCTGGCCCGAGGATCTGTCCGTGGTCGTGGTGGACAATTCGGGGAACGTCGACGGGATCGCCGAGGTCGCTGCGCAGCGTCCCGGCATCCGTTACCTCGACGGAGGTGCTCAGGGATTTGCGCGAGCCGCCAACCTGGGCGCGGTGACCAGCACGAAACCCTACGTCGCCTTCGTCAACCCCGACTCGCGTCCTACCGCCGACCACCTGCTCGCTCTGGTCAGCGGTCTGGCCGCCGATCCCTCCGCCATCTCCCATGCCGCCACCGTGACGGACTCGAACGGCGGGGTCGAGATGGGGGTCGGCGGTGGGAACCCTCGGTCCCACGGACAGCGGCTCACGCCGTCGGACTGCACAAGCTCGCGCCCCGATCGGCCATCTTCGCCCAGCCCCGGCCAGGCCAGCATGTCGAGGTGGACTGGACGACCGGTGCCTGCATGGTTGTTCGGCGACGACCGTTCGCCGCGCTCGGAGGCTTCGACGAGACCTTCTTCGTATATGCGGAGGACATGGCGTTCGGGCGCAACGCGCGGGAGACCGGATGGGCCTGCCGCCTGCGCGAGGACGTCGTGGTGCCCCACGGTGCCGGGAGCTCGGGCGCGCCGTCGCTGGAGATGCTGCGGCTACGAGGAGCGTCCTTCGCCGGCTACGTCCGGCGCTATCATCCCGGGTGGCGGGCCTCGGCGATGCGCGTGCTGTTCGCGGCCGGGGCCGCACTGCGGGCCCTTGCCCAGCGAGCCGCCGGACGCAGAGACGCCGAACAGCTGTCGATCGCGCTCGTGCGTGGTGTGCTCACTCAGCGGGCGTACGTCGGCGGGGCCGAGGTGGCTCGCGCTCGGTTCGCGAGATGACCGGCGAGCACCGAACCACCGGCACGGATCACCAGAGTCGCTGATACACCGCAGACGCTTCAGGGGCCTGCACGGGATCCCAGATGCTGTTCGCAATGGACGTCATCGGCTCGTTGAAGTAGCTTTCCAGCACCAGCACGTCGGCGTTGGCCTCGAAGAAGGAGCGCATCTTGGTGATGTAGTACGGATTGTCACCTTCGCCGCCCTCCTGCCGACTGGCCAGACCCCACTCCGGAACGGTCAATCCCTTGTCGTGAGCGCGTGCGAAGTCGGCGATGTCCTGGATCCCGACCGCATCCTCGGGTTTCTTCGACGTGTTCCAGCTCGTCGTATCCTTCGCGCTCGTGTGGTACCAGTCGTAGGTATCGCAGCCGACGACGTCGACAACGTCGTCACCCGGATAGAGCAGGTTCAACGTGTCCAGCCTGTCGCGTCCCCCGCGGAGCTTCGTGCCACACGCGACGTCGAAGTCGATCACGAGCTCCGGCGCCTCGGCCCGCAGAATTGCGACGATATGGCGGAACGCAGCGACGTACTCTGCGCTCTGTCCGGCCTTGACGTTCCAGGGGAACCAGTCGCCGTTGGCTTCCCAGCCGATCCGCACGATCGACCGACCGCGGCCGTAGGCCACGAGGTCCTGCGCAACTTTGCGGTACACCCAGTCGTGATCGCCCCGCGCAATGCTGGTGAAGTCGCCATCGTCGTTGGTGGGCAACATCGGCAGACCGTAGATGAGCACCCCTTGGAACCCGTCATAGGTCGTGATGTGCCAACTCGAGTCATGGATGCTCTGCCACGTCTTGCTGGCAGGTAGGTGATGGCCGCGTCTACCGGTGTCCCACGCCACGCTCCGAAGGCATCGGCCCGGCTGCCGGTGATCGTGTCGCCACCCGGCCAGACGCCGGACAGCCACCCGCCACCAGAGCGCGGCGGTCCGATCAACTCGCGTGCCCGCACCAGTCCGGGTGCCCCCCCGGTCGCCTGCGGAATCACGACCGGTTGCGGAGGCGGCGCGTTCCCGCAGCCTCCGAGGACGGTTGCCAGCAGCACACACACCAGAACGACCGCGCCGTGCGCACGCCGCCGGACCGACATCACACAGCCCGCTCGAGCTGACCGCGGATCGCCTCCGCGACGCTCAGCAGTCCGTCCTGCTCCGCCGCCCACCTCGCGACCTCGTCTGCGACAGCCTCCCAGTCGCGATCAGGCGAGATCACCGGATGCTCCAGATGAGTTGCGGCGTTTGGCGTCAGCGCATACAGATAGTGCGGGGTCGTCTGCTGCGCCGCCCGACGGTTGAGGATGAAACGGTAGGGCACCAGAACCGCGGCCCTGACGACGCCGCGCGCCGAGGGTTCGAAGTCGCCGGCGATGCCACGAACCAGGTCCCACCCACGGTAAGGAATGCCGCCCTGGTAGATGATGCAGGTCTCGTGATCGAGGAATCGCTTGCGAAAGGGTTTCATGCACTGCAGGAAGATGTCGGTGTCCGCACGCAGCGCACCGACCCGAGCAGCGAAGGTGCTCGTCGTGCTGGACAGGTTGAACCAGACCCGGTCCCCGATCCGGCGCTGCGGTTGGGGGTGCCAGCCGTCCGGAACTCCGAAGTACGTCCGTGCCACCGGGTCGGCGTAATCGGGTCGCTCGCCGTACAACGCGAAGTACGATGCGTCCTCCAGCTGCTCGGCCGCCTCCGCGAGCGCGACCATCGCATCCTCGGTGAACAGATAGTCGTCCTCGACGTAGAACACGACGTCGTCATCGGGCCACTGCTCGGCATCGGGCAGGTCAAGAGCGAACCGATAGCTTGCCCGCAGCCCCTGCGCGCTGTCCCCCATCGAGACGATCCGTCCACGATCGGCCATGACACTTCGCCGTTCGGCCGGGACCGGTCCGTCGTTGACGAAGACGACGTCGGCATCAGGGACGGCGGCGGCGGCACGAACGAACGAGGTCAGGGTCAGCAGCTTGCTGTAGTACGCGGGGCGGTGCTTCAGGTTCTCCCCGCCGTACGAGCGATAGACCAGGTGCAATCTCATGCGCGCATGTCTCCAGATGAGTGGTCAGCGTCCGGCGAGGGCGGCAGAAACAGCGTCATCGGTCACCCCTGACGCGCGGATCGCCTTCCGGAAAGTCAACAGCCAGGCCGGCAGGACCGCCAGCTCGATCAAGAAGTACGCCCAGGCGGCTCCGCTGGCACCCCACACCGCGGCCCCGGCCAGCAGTGCGACAAGGGCAATCGGTCCCTTGACCACGTTGATCCGAAAGGTCCACTGTGCTCGGCCGAGAGCGTACAGGACCCCCGCCGGCCCGTTGGCCAAGCTCGACGCCAGGGACGACAGGCACATCGCCAGCAACACGGCCGACGCCCCTGCCCACGAAGCACCGAACAATGCCGTCCCGAACGAATCGGGCATCAGCAGCAGTACGGTGCAGTAGACCGTGGTGATCATTCCCAACGCCGCACTCACGCCTAGTCCGAACATGGTGCGGTGCCGGCTTGACATGGTCGGACGGGCTGCCATCTCGGGGACTGCGAACTGGAAGGCAGCCGTGCCGACAATCCCGAGTGGCCCGAGCAGCACCTGGGCCGCACGAATCGAGCCCACCGCGTCGGCGGTCGCCACCACGCCCACAAGCAACATTCCGAACTGGGCGGCACCAAGGCCGAGCAGATACTCGGGAAACAGATAGCGGATGAGCTGCCGCTGATCGCGGAACCACCCGAGAGCCGAGCCGAGCGCCGGCCGTGCCCGGAGCAGAAGGAGTCCCACCACCGCCGAGATAGCCGCGGCGCAGCCCCAACCCAGGATCAAGAGCCAGGCATCGTCGCGGCCCAGCAAGAGCATGGCGCCGAGGATCGCGATCTGGCCCACTCCCCAGATCAGGTCGATCAGTGCGGCCAGGGAAGGCTTGCCCACCGCGAAGAACGCCATCCGGCAGCTGTCTTGCAGCAGCAACCCCGGCAGGACCACGGCCAGCGCGATCAATGACGGCGCGACGGCGCCAGGCAGCCACAGACCCGTTGCGGCCGCAATGGCGCCGAAGCACAGACCGAGTGGCACGACGAACCCGAACGCGCTGGAAACGGCGCGACGCTGGACATTGCCATCGACCCCACTGAACTTCATCTGCAGCGGTTGACCGACCATCGACTTGGTGGCCGCCACGGCGATTCCGTAGACGAGAAAGGCGATTGAGAACGCGCCGAACTCGGTCGCACTGACCGATCGGGCGACGATGATCGCCAGCGCGAAGTTGCTGGCGGCCGACAGCCCCTGGTCCACCAGGTTCCAACTGACCCTGCGCAGCAGACGTGACGAGATTACCGGCATCGCTCCTCCTCTCTTCGTTTCTGAACTCGCTCAGGCACTGGCTCCCCCAACCGTGTCGGCACGTCGCGGCGCGACCTCGTTTGCGTGCTGATGGCGCCGCTCTGCCCTGGGGAGAGCACGGGCCGGGCGCGGCGTCATGGTCCGCAGGGAGGATACGCCGAACGGACGCACAGCCAGCGCCTTCGAGAGTCGATGGCCCACACGGATGCAGGGTCGCTCGACCAGAAGGTGCAGCACCCATACGCCGAGCAACGACAGTCCGAAGGCGATCGAGGTGGACAACAGGGACCAGCCGAAGTTCGTCTGGGGCACGATCATCTCGACCAAGTTGATGCCGAAGTTGTGAAACAGGTACAGCCCGTAGGACAGCGTCCCGATCAGCACCAGCGGCCGGCTGTGAGCCAGCGGATCCACCCGGCGCGAGACACCACGAGGCCACCGAGGACGGCTGCGATCACGATTCCGTACAGCACATACAGGTGATGCTCCGGCATGATGGCGTCGGTTCCGAACTGAAGCGCGAGGAACACTGCACAGCTGCCCAGGAGTACCCACTTCTCGCCGAGCCGCGAGGCCACCGCATAGCTCCGCGGCCGATCCAGCACAATGGCGAGAGCACAGCCGAGCGCCAGCAGGCCGTACGGGGCGAGGGCCATGCCCCAGCTGCCGGCGATGATGCTGCACACGGTCGAGAACGCGAACACCACCGCGAGCGCGATGAACCTGGCACGACTACGCAGCTTGAGCAGGACGAAACCGAGCACCGGCCAGATGAAGTAGAACTTCTCCTCGATTCCCAGTGACCAGGTGCCACCGAACGGCACCGGCTCGGGATAGCTGTTGAAGAAGAGGGCGTGCTCGGGCAGGAAGAGCAGATAGTAGGGAATGTTCTCGACGAAGCTCGCCCGGCGGTCGGCCTGCATGCCGAGGCCCAAGATCATCACGACGTACAGCAAGAACGCGATCAGGAACATCGGAGCCAGCCGGACAAGTGGTCGGGTGTAGAACGCCGAGAAGCTGATCCGGCCGGTTCGCCGCTCCTCCCGGGAGAAGGACATCGTGATCAGGAAGCCGCTCAGCACGAAGAAGATCGAGACGCCGGTCGCGCCGTGGAAAGCCGGCCATACGCCTGGGTAGATGGGGTGATGGGTCACGACAAGGAGGATCGAGACCGCGCGGACACCGTCGAGCCCCGGTAGGTGTCGACGCGCTTCATACTCGGCATGAGTCAGCGTGTCACTCACGAGCTCTCTCCCTCCTCTGCAGCTACGACGATGACGTTCAACTCAGGATTGCCGAGCCTGCCCGCTGGCTCTTGGCACACATACCCGGGACGATGTTCGGTGCGAGGTAGGCCCGTCGCGCGGCCACCCGAATCGGCTGTAACGGTCTCGCGGCCTCGTACACGCTCAACTCGGACTGCTTGCGCCCATCGGCGGCCTGCGTTGGACGCCATCGCGGTGCCGGCTGCCGCCGAGCGGGGAGGCGCGCAGGTGACCAGAACGAGGCGACCAGAAAGACGCAGATGACCAGCGGCGGCGATGCCGACTGGACGGTGAACATGGAGATCGCCAACGCAGCTGCGAAGCGGGGCTCTGGGGTGCGGATCAACGCCGAAGCAACGAGCACTGCCAACAGCACGCCGCCGATCAGCCCGTAGTCGAAGAACACCTTGGCAACGCTGGGCACCAGTAGCCCGTCGATCCCGAGTTCCCGACCACCACGCCGACGAACCAGGACCTCGGCCGAGGATCATGCTCCACGGGTCGGAGATCCATTGCGGCCAGAGGTACTTGTAGGGCTCGATCATCCGAAGCGAGGTCGATCATCTGGACTGGCCTGCCTCAGACACTCGACCCAAGATCGACTGGCCGAGCAAGGTCGTCGCCGAGACGGCACTGATCACCAGCGCCGGACAGCGTACGGGCGCAACGACCGCGCCCGGCCCATCAGGACGGTCAGCGCGATGAAGGCGAGCACGATCGCCAGCCCAGAGCCGGCCGTTGTCGCGAGCATCGCCGCCAGCAGCACACAGACCTTGACCCAGTGCGCTCCGGCGACGACAGCCGCCACCACACACACGCCGAGCATGAACGAGACGAACGACGGCTCGAGCCCGAGCCACGCATTCGACTTGTAGATCTCCGAACCGTAGGTGACCGGGTAGCTCACGACATAACCGTCGACCAGCAGGGATCGCGGGACGACCTCCGCCATCAGGTCTCGATATGGGACGCCGAGGTACTGCACCACGGTGAACATCAGCGTCAGCGTCGCGATACCGAGCCCGACGGTGCCGATCCCCTGCAGGCTGCGTCGGTAGGTGTCCAGGTCACGAGCCCGAAGGTGGACGACCACGGCAACCAGAGGACCATCCAGAGGGCCCAGCTGTTCGCGCTGACATACGGGCTCCGGACCATCGCGAGCTGTGCAGTGACCAACAGGCCGCTGACCGACGCCGCCAACAACCAGAGTACGAGCCGCCGGGTATTGATGGACACCACGCCGGCTCGCAGCGCGACGAGCACCCAGACCAGTGCCAGCGGCACGATGACGGGAATGGACAGGCTGGGCACGGAGATCCGCTGCAACAAGAAGTTGGCGGCGAACAGTCCCACGATCCAGGGCACGGGATCGCGAGCTCGCTTGGGCATCCGATCAGCTCCAGCGGGTCCCGGGCTGGCGATTCAGAAGATAGGTGCGCTCGTTGAATCGACTTGCGTAAGGCTCCAGCCCTTCGAGCCGTGTCTTTCCGGGAGTCACCGGGATGATCAGCAGGCTGTCGACATCGCGAACAACCCGCCGGACAACCGTGTCGGAGAGCGAAGTCGGCACGACTTGCACCGGTAGCTGTGGTCGGCCACAGCCACCGAGCTCGGATGCTCCACCACGCGCACGCGGCTTCCGGCGGCGGCGAACTGCTCGCGGATCGCCGGCCACCGGTTCCAGCTCTTCAGGGCTCTGGTGCACCCCGGCGACGTACACCGTCGACGTGTTCTCCAGCTCGAGATTGATCACCGACTCCAGCTCGAGGGTGTCGATCACGGCCGCGCGTGGATAGAGCCGCTGCAGCTCACGGCTGGACCGGATACGTCCGCGTCGTGCGCCGACCAGGATCGCGATGGCGCCTCCGAGCAGGGCACCCGCCACCAGACCGAGGGTTCCCAGGACCATGGGGGACGGGAACAGCGTCGACAGCTCGGCCCCGTGGACCAGGATGAGACTCCGGCTGCCGACAATGAGATTGCTCTGGCTCTGGCCGAGGTTGTCGCCGAGCCGCGCGACACGGGACTGCTCAGCGGCGTTGTCGGGCAGCCGATTGTCCGAGATCAGCTTTCGGGTGTCGTCGGTGATCTTCTTCAGATCCCTCGTGATCCGTGCATCGTTGGCGGCGATGGCCACGTCGCTGATCACATCGGCCTCACGCACCGCCTGATCGGCAGTCGGCGCCGTCACGGTGATCGTGATCAGCTGGGAGTCCGGCACCGCGGCGATCGCCGTGCGCGAGCGCAGTTCGCCGGCGGTCGTATCCGAGCCTGCTGCTGCGGAGTAGATCGGGGCGGTATCGAGCTCGAGTACCGTGCTCTCCTGGACGGTCTTCATCGCAGCACCGTCGACCGCCGAGCTCTCCACTCGCAGGAGCACCGCAGCGCTGGGCTTGGCCTGTGTCCCGATCCACAGGCCAAGCGCCGCCCCGAGGATCGCCAGCCCGACGGGCAGGATGATCCAGCGGCGCAGTGCGCTGAGCACCGAGCGCCCCCAGGGGTCGTAGCCGGCTTCGATCGGCGTGTTCACGTCGTACTCCTTCATCATCTACCCGACGCGAACTTCGTCGACGGGAATGCGCCCGACGGGTCTCGCCGGCGCACCGGCAACAACCGCGTCGTCTGGCACATCGTGCAAGACAACAGCATTTGCGGCGACCACCACGCGGTCGCCGATGGTGATCGGGCCCAGCACGCAAGCCCCGGCACCGATGGTGACATCGTCACCGAGGACAGGTTGTCCGCCGAACGGACGGCGGTCGCCCAGCGTGACGTTCTGGTGCACGGTGAGCCGCTCGCCGGCAACGACGTCTCCGCCGATCACCAGCCCGGTTGTGTGCTTCAGCACCAACCCAGGCCCGATCGTGCACTTGGGCTGGATCTCGGCTCCGCTGAAGGCGAGCACCCGGTCACCGAGCCAGAGTCCGACCGGCTTCGCCCAACGCGACCGAAAGCAGCCCTGGGCGACCCTGGTGAGGGCGACGGCCCGCCACCTGGCGTGCACCGCCATCCGGGCCGCGATCCGTCGCCGACTGAGAAACTCTCCTTCGGCCATCGCCTGCAGGTCAGCGGCGACGATCGAGCGGAGCGATATCGGCCGGCCCATCGTCGATCGCACGCTGGTCATCGAGCCACCTCGACTGCCTCGACCGGCTGGACGGTCTTGGCGCTACCGCTGGCCAGCGCCGGGCCGAGTCGGAGCAGAAGGCCTTCGAGCAGACCCAGCCCCCAGGCCGCGTGCGTCGTCATCAACGCTGCCGGGACCGCCGGCAGCGAGGCGTCGGCCGCGCGGTCGCGACCTCGCCAGGTCACCGCGGTCAAAGCCGATCAGGCTCGCGTAGGGCAAGAGACCCAACAGCCAGGGCTGGACGGCCGCGCCGATCACGAGGAGGACAATGCCGACCACCGCCAAGGGCGGTGCCAGGTGCCGCGGCCGAACCGCCGCCGTGCCGTTCTCGGATCATCGCAGCCTTGCCGTCCGTAGCGACGATATTGGGAAGAGTCCTCCGGTTCTCCCGAACATGCCAGTCGATCACCATCGTCGGCTTGTACCCGATCCTGTGGCCCGCTGCAATATCCGATGGTCGAAGTCGACGCCCCGTTCACCGGCAGGCCTCATCCCATCCGCCGACGGCTCGAGCGATCTCGGCGCGATACACGCCGAATCGTGATCGGTGAGTTGGCGTGTGGGCTGTAGTCATTATCGAGTTTCCGACTCCATACGGGCTGGACAGCGCGCCGCCTATGCTGCGCCCGACCCTGGTTCGGGCCACGCCGATCCGACGACCACCCCCGCCCCCACTCGCGGATCGGCCTCCGCCTCGAGGACGCCTTCAGGTAGCGGTGCTGACCTGCGCATTACCATCGATCTGGGCGACATGGATGCCTCGTGCGGCGCGTAGTCAGACATTGAGGCTGGCCGGAATCGTGACCGCGGGATTGGACAGCACCCGAACGCGGGAGTCCTTGTGTGCCAGGTCCGTCGCAATCGCGGCGTTCATCGGCCGAGCAGCCGTCGACGACCAGCACCTCCACATCGCAGCCTTCCTGGTCGAGGACCGATGCGACCGCATCCCTTAGCGTCCCCTCCTCGTTGAGGACGGGCATCAGAACCGAAACAAGCCTTGACATCTGAACTCCTGCACAATGGACCCATGGCCCCCCGGGCGGGGAGAACACCCGGGGGGCTTCGGGGGGTTGAGGACCGGTGGGGACCGGCCCCCCTGCGGGCTGGCGGCTACGCAGTCACCGGGCTGTCGGCCGGCAACCGCAACGCCTGTTCGACCCGCAGGTCATCGACGAGCCGCCCGGCGGGCAGCTCGACATCGTGATACGTCAGCACCTGATCGCGCGGCACGTCGCGAAGCAGTCGGCAGCCCTCCGCGACGCCCATCGGCAGCAGTCGCTGGTCGGCGGTGATCGCCGGCCCGCTCTGCCTCGCCGTAGGTGTCGTACCCACCGAGGCCGTCGAGCACCTCGCCGGCGACCAGGTCACGCTTCGCCGTCGTGACCACCTCGACGCTCGGGCCCGCCAGTCGGCCGGATCGCCGCGTCGCCGAACAGCACGGCGCGGGCGACCGATGTCGGAACCTCGAAGTGGCACAGGTGATAGGGCGTGTAGAAGCTGTACAGCGGGCCTTCGCCGAGCTTGTACAGGTTCAGGTAGTGCCGCTGCTTCGGGTCGTCGTGGGTCGCGAGGACGAAGACGCCGGGACCGGGCCGGCGCCGACCACGTAGTCGACGACGCCTCCGAGAGCGGTCAGCTCGTCCACGTCGTAGGATCGACCAGCTCGTCGACATGCCCGCGGTGATCCATGCCCCCGCATGCCACGCTGTGCGACGGTCATCCCGGTCGCGTTGGCGACGATGGCCTGCTCGAAGGAGACCTTCGTCCCGTCGGCGAAGCTGGTCACCATGTAGGGGTCCTGGCCCCACTTGGCGGCGAACCCTGCCTGGGTCGTCGGGTTGCGGTAGGCGTCCTGCAGCCCCTTGATGTTGCCGCGACCAGCGGCTCGAGACCGATGCCGCGCACGAAGCGGACCAGATTCATCTGCACGCCCGGCTGGTCGCCGTCGCAGCCGGTCAGAACCACGCCGGCCTCGGCCGCCTTCAGGGCCTGAGCATCGGCCCGACCGTGCCGTCGACCTCGGCGTTCAGCAGTACGACGTGCTTGCCGGTGCGCGATCGCGGCGAGCACGACATGTGCGCCGTACTCGACCGCGCCCGTCGCCTCGACGACGGCGTCGATCCGCCTGCGCTTCGCACACCGCCCGGAAGTCGTCGGTCACGGCCGGCACGCCTGCCGGCGATCGCGCGTGCCGACCTCGGCGGCGGTCCGGACCTCGCGCGTCCGCGGCGACGCCGGCCTCGCGGTACGCGCGAGCGGCCTTGTCGACGTGGCGGTTGGCGATGGCGACGAGCTCCATGCCCGGCACGCTGTTGACGATCTGGTTGGTCAGGCCGCGGCCCATGAACCCGCACCGACCATGGCGACCCGGATCGGCTTGCCCTCGCGTGGCCCGCTGCTGCAGTGCGCTGTCGACGATGATCATGCCAACGCTCCCACCGACGGCTCGAAGTCGGACAGCTGACGCTCGGCGAGCAGGGGCCAGCTCGCGTCCTTGTCGCTGATCACGCTGACCGGCAGCGGCCACTCGAGGCGCAGCTCCGGATCGTTCCAGCGGAGGCCGCGCTCGGCCCGCGGCGTGTAGCTCCCGCTGACCTGGTAGGTCACCTCGGTGTCGTCGACCAGGGTCTGGTATCCGTGGGCGAAGTACGGCGGCACGTACAGCGCGCGCCGGTTGTCCGCGGTCAGCTCGACCTGCGACGTGCTGGAAGCGGGTCGGCGAGTCCGGGCGCAGGTCGACGATGATGTCGACGATCGCGCCGCGGATGCAGCGGACGAGCTTGGTCTCCGGATGCGGCGCGACCTGGAGATGCATGCCGCGGAGCGTGCCGGCCTTCGTGGTTGTACGACTGGTTGCCCTGCTCGACAGCCGGCTCGAGGCCCGCGGCGGCGAACTCCTCACGGCAGAAGCTGCGGGCGAAGAAGCCGCGGTCGTCGGAGCGCAGCTCGAGGTCGATGATCGCCACGCCCTCGATCGGCGTCCTGGTGATGATCATGCTGCCCTCCAGAAGAGCTCGTCGTCGAGCTGGCCGGTGCCGATCAGGTGCTGGAGCTGCTTCAGTCGGGTGTGGCCGCGGCCGGTGAAGGTCTCCTCGTCCAGCTCGATCGCGTTGAACACGGCTGCGAGCTGGCTGCACCCTTCTCGGCGTTCCAGTCGCACTCGAAGCCGGGCAGCTTGTTGCGCGATCTTCTCGAAGTCACCCGGTAGCTGCGGTTGTCGCCGCCGGCGTCGCCGAAGGTCACCTCACAGCCGGGGAAGGCGTTGCCGACGATCTCGGCGATCTCGCGGACCCGGTAGTTCTGCTCGCTGCGAGCCGACGTTGAAGACCTCGTTGTGGACGAGCTCGCGCGGGGCGTCGAGCGCGCACCGGATCGCCTTGGCGATGTCGAGCCCGTGCACCAGCGGACGCCACGGGGTGCCGTCGCTGGTCATCGCGATCTTGCCGGTGGTGTAGGCCAGGCCGGACAGGTTGTTCAGCACGATGTCGAACCGCATCCGTGGCGACGCGCCGAAGGCGGTCGCGTTGCGCAGGAACGTCGGCGAGAAGTTGTCGTCGGCCAGCGCCGTGACGTCCCGCTCGACCAGTGCCTTGCACTCGGCGTAGGCGGTCTGCGGGTTGATCGGCGAGGTCTCGTCGACCTCGCCGTCGGCGACGCCGTAGACGCTGCAGGACGACATGTAGACGAACCGGCTCGACGCCGGCCTGCTTGGCGAGCTCGGCGAGTCGGACCGAGCCGTGGTGGTTGATCTCGTAGGTGATCGTCGGCGACAGCTGACCCAGCGGGTCGTTGGACAGCTCCGCCATGTGCACGATCGCGTCGACGCCCTCGAGGTCGTCTCGACCTCAGTGACGGATGTCCTTGACCAGCGTTGCGCGGTGGCGTCGACGCCGTTGTAGAGCCAGCCGGCCTTGTAGAAGCCGGTGTCGACGCCGACGACGTCGTGGCCGTCCCGGAGCAGCTCCGGGGCGAGCAGGCAACCGAGGTAACCGTCGGTGCCGGTGACGAGAATCTTCATTGCTCTGTTCTCCCGTTTGTTTCTTAGCCTTACCTGACTCCAGACGACCGATCAGTCCTGCCAGACCTTCCAGGGCGGAGTTCCGCCGTCCCAGAGCCCGTTGAGCTCGGTCCAGTCACGGAAGGTGTCCATGCCCATCCAGAAGCCCTCGTGCTGAAACACGCCGAGCTCGCCGTCGGCGGCCATCGTCTGCAGGGGACGCTTCTCCAGCATCAGGTCCGGGTCGTCGTCGAGGTACTTCTCCAGCATCAGCCGGTTGAACGCGAAGAACCCGCCGCTGACCCAGCCGGTAGCGAGGGTCGGCTTCTCGTTGAACTCGCTGACCACCGTCACCGTCGATGTGCATCTCGCCGTAGCGGCTGGCCGGGATGCACTCCGGTGACCGTGCCCATCCGACCCGCGGCGAGGTGCTGCTCGAGCAGCGCCGGGATGTCGACGTTCGCCGATGCCGTCCCCGTAGGTGAGCAGGAATGTGTCGTTGTCGATGTGCTCGGCGACCCGACGGACTCGCGCACCGGTGCCCGACAGCAGGCCCGTGTCGCAGAACGTGATCTGCCAGTCCTCGAGGTTGTGCGCCGCCGTGCCACTCCGGAGCTGACTCCGGCGCGCGGAGCTCGAAGAGTGAAGTCCGTCGAGTGCTCCCGGTAGTCCAGGAAGTAGCGGCGGATCTGGTCGCTCTTGTAGCCCAGACACAGCACGAATCGCCTGAACCCGTAGTGGCTGTACGTCTTCATGATGTGCCACAGGATCGGCTTGCCGCCGATGTCGACCAGCGGCTTCGGTAGCTTCTCGCTCGCCTCTCGCAGCCTGGTCCCCATGCCGCCGCACAAGATCACCACCGGGATCTCACTGCGATCGACCTCGTCGAACGTAATGGTCATGCTCCTTCTCCCCATTCCAGCGTCGGCCCCCCCGACGCCTGTTGTCGTACTTGTCTTCCCCAATGTGAATTACGATCCGGGCGACCGGAAGATCGAGGTCGCCGTCCGCAAGATGATTTTGAAGTCCAACCACAAGGACCAGTTCTCGATGTACCAGTTGTCGAACCGCGCACGATCGGCGATGGGTGTGTCGCCGCGCAGCCCATGGATCTGCGCCCAACCGGTGAGCCCGCACGGCACCCGGTGCC
This sequence comes from uncultured Actinomycetota bacterium, assembly GCA_963797165.1. Taxonomy (GTDB): domain Bacteria; phylum Actinomycetota; class Actinomycetes; order Propionibacteriales; family Propionibacteriaceae; genus Microlunatus. The sequence goes on along the minus strand of CAWCOM010000001.1, from coordinate 246,288 downwards.
GCGCCGCATAGCCGGTGTAGAGACGGCCGAACTCCTCGACGAAGTGTGGCCGCTCCGGCCGCGGGCCGACGATGCTCATCTCCCCGCGGACGATGTTCATCAGCTGCGGCAACTCATCGAGGGAGGTCTTCCGCAGAATCCGTCCGACCCGCCCGACGCGCGCATCGTTGGAGATGTTCCACTGATGTTGTGACTCCTGCTGGTTCGCAGGCTTCATCGAGCGGAACTTCATCAGCTGGAATCGACGCCCGTCGACCCCGATCCGCTCCTGCCGAAAGATGACGCCGGGACCACCCTCCAGCCGCACCGCCGCCGCGCACGCGAGCATCACGGGCGCCAGAACGACGACCGCAGCCAGCCCGAAGGTGATGTCCATCAACCGCTTGAGCCGCCAGGTGCCGGTCCGATATGCCGCCCGACGCAGTCTCATCAGCGGAATGCCCCAGACGAACTCGGTGTCCAGGGTCTGGTGCTGAATCTCCTGCAGTCGAGGAATGACGAACACCTCGCACCGGTGACGGTGGCACGAACGGACGAGCTCGACCAGCTCTGACTCGCTGACAGCACCCCGCGACACGATCAACACCTGCGGATTTCGCTGCTCCAGGACCTGGATGAACTCCACCCCGCCGCTGACGGCGCTCCCGGTGTCCGCGGAGTCCACGAAGCCGATCGGAGCAAGCCCGTACTCACGGCTCGTGCTAAGTCGCTCCGCGAGCTCTTGCGCGATGGAGTCGGTCCCGACGATCAGGGTCCGGTGCTGCACCAGCCGGCGCTGCCGCAGCATCCGCACGCCCGAGTAGTTGATCACGCGACCGAGGACGAGCAGTCCGGCTGCAGCCAGCACCATCCGGAAACCGCCGAGCCAGGCGAGATAGAAGTGATGGAAGGCCATCACCGCCGCGACTCCGACAAGCCAGCACAGCATCAGGGTCGGCAGGTCGTCCAGCACCGACATCGACAGCTTCGAGCGGTAGAGACCGCGCAGCGCAAGTCCGCTCACGACGACCAACGTCAGCAGAGCGACGTCATACCAGGGACTGGAAGCGATCACGCCTGCCAACAGGCAGGCGACGACGTCACCGGCCAGCAGGAACGGCGCAACCCCGAAGCGCAGCAACGGTCCATACCACGCCTCGGCCGCCTCTCCCGATGCGGTAGGACGCGTCTCTGTAATAGGACGCAACAACAGTGCCATGGTGCGAAACCCCCGAGTCGCAGAATGTGCAGCGGTGCAGAGAGTGATCGTTGATGATCACTCAATGGTCAAGGTGATGTGATTGAGGCGCCGAACACCTTGCGTGGTGGCGTGAGCAGCTGGCTGGCCTCGTCGGCCAGCCGGCGTGCGATCGCGAGCGACGCCGTGGCCGCCGGACTCGGCGCGTTCAACACGTGTAGGCTACGTTCGCCGCGCGACAGCGTGAAGTCGTCGACCATCCCGCCGTCCGGAGCCAGCGCCTGTGCGCGGACGCCGGACGGTCCGAACACGAGATCCGAGCCGGAGACCGCGGGAACATAACGCTGCAAGGACCTGACGAAGCTCGCCTTCACCACGTCGCGCCACACCTCGTGCGCACCCGTCCGCCAGTAGCGCCGCGCCAACCGACGGAACCCCGAGTAGCCGAGTGTCTCCTTCAGGTCGACGAGATCGAGATCGCGGCGTCGGTAGCCCTCGCGCTTGGTTGCCAGCACGGCATTCGGTCCTGCCCACACCTCGCCGTCATACCTCTTCGTGAAGTGCACACCAAGGAAAGGCAGTGACGGATCGGGCACCGGATAGATCAGACCGCGACACAGCGCCCGGGCCTCAGGCTTGAGCGTGTAGTAGTCGCCCCGAAACGGCACGATCCGCACCGGCGGTCGGGCCTCGAGGCTCGCGACCCGGTCAGAATGGAGACCGGCGCAGGTGATCACCGATCCGGCGACGAACTGCCCGCCGCTGGTCCTGACCAACATGCCTTCCGGCCGCGACTCGAGCCCTACCACCTCCGAGTTGAAGAACAGTCCACACCCACGTGCACTCAACAGGTCGGCGAGCTTCTGCGTGACAGCGGAGAAATCGATGATCCCGGTGCCCGGGACGAACATCGCCCGCACGCCCCGGACGTGCGGCTCGATCTCCCGCATCTCCTCCGGTCCGACCATCCGCAGACCAGCCACGCCGTTGGCAGTGCCACGGTCACGGAGGTCGTCGAGGCGGCCGAGCTCGTCGTCACTGACGGCGACGATCAACTTGCCGCAGGTCTCGTACCCGATTCCGTGCTCGTCGGCGAACCGTTCCATCCGCTGCTTGCCGTCGACACAGAGCTGTGCCTTGAGCGAACCAGGCTTGTAGTACACACCGGCGTGCAGCACGCCGCTGTTGTGGCCGCTCTGGTGCCGACCTGGAGCAGACTCCTTGTCGACGACAGCGACTGTGATATCAGGGCGACGGGTCGATAGTTCGAGCGCGGTCGCCAGACCGACGATTCCGGCACCTACGACAACAACGTCGTACGACGCGTTCATGAGACAAGTTCCCCCGAGCCCCATTGCAGCCCCCCGACTGCGCTGTACAAGACGTACGCGAGGAGGGTCGACCTCGCGGACGCCCAAACAATAACACTGTAAGCCGGTCACGAGTGCTGTAGTGAGATACTCGTGGACGCGCTCATGTCGGAATGCGACGGAAATCACTGTCAGCCCGTTCAACTCGGCCGATGATCATCTTCCACTCGCACCCGTCAGCACACGGCGTTCAGTAGCTCCGAGACCACCTTCGGGGTCAGCGGGTTGTCGACGAACTCCTCGATGCCTTCCGCCGCCCGAGCTCGCTCGACCGCGGAGCTCGCCGGGTCCAGCCAGCGGCGGAGATGCATCGCGCCGATGTGACCGAGCTGAGCGGCGAGCATCGCGAAGTCGGCCTGCGTACGCAGTCGGCCGGGGCCACCCTCATCGCGGTACGACGCTGCGAGCACCGACGCCCGAGCGGGTTCCGTCCGAGCGAACTCGAACACCACCAGCGCCAGCTCCCGGGTCGGGTCGGCCGGTCCGCTGTTGTCCCAGTCGATGACGCAGATTCCACCGGTGCCCGCACCACTCGTGCCGGTGACACCGGGCACGGACCTCACGTTGTCGGCCCACAGATCGAGGTGGCACGTCTGGACCGGGTCCATCGGGGTCATGGTCAGCTCGAGGGCGACGAGATCGTCGCGGATCGCGGCCAGCCGGTCGGCGAACGGGGCGTCGGCGGCCTGGCTCGCATCCACCAGCTCGTCCCAGCTGGCGGCTCCGACAGGTTCGGTGTACCACCAGTGCGGCGCCCCGGCGGCTGGCCTGGACACCTGATGCAGCCTGGCGACGACTGCCCCGACGAGCGCGGGATCGAGTCCGCTGTCCGGGTCGTCGATGTCGACCCAGCCGTGCACCCTGATGGATCTGCCCGCGATCCTGCTCAGATGACGGCCGTCGTGCGTCCGCCGGACGGGCGGTGCGGGCACCCCGGCCCGTCGGGCGGCCTCCTGGAAATCGCCCCAGCTGCGGGCCTCGTCCTCGGTGATCGGGCCGAAAGTCTCCTTCACCGCCCACGTTCCGGCGTCGGTGGTGAGTCGCCACACCTGGCCCTGCAGCCCCCGAGCAGGTTCGGCCGCGACGTCGACGACGGGGCCGAGGTCGTACGCCCGCGCCACGGTCTGCCACAGGTCGGTCAGCCCCTCCGCCACGTGTCCAGCCAAGCACTCCGTTCAGCTCGTGTCTCGCCGAATTGCGCCCCGATGACGAGCACACAGAACCCACCCTCCTCAGCTGAGAACGAGCTGCTCGCGATGAATGCGCTCGGCGGGCACGCCCAGGGTCCGAAGCGCGGAAGAGGCCGAGCGGACGAGACCGGCGCTGCCGCAGACGAACGCCTCCCGACCGGCCACATCGGGCACGAGGTCGCGAAGCGACTCGGACCGAAGCGGATCGTGGCCCAGCTCGGATCGCCGGCCGATCACCGGCACGAAACGGAGCTCCAAACCGGCCAGCTCGTGCCGCAGCGGCAGCTCCTCTTCCGATGATCCTCGCTGGATGACCACCACGTCGCGGCCCCGAAGACAAAGCTCGCGGGCGAGGGCGACGATCGGGCCGATGCCAGATCCACCCGCGATCAAGACGGCCCCACAGATGGTCGAGCGACTCGCGCAGAAGCTGCCGTACGGACCCTCGAGCAGCACCCGCGTGCCCGGTTTCAGGTGCCTCGTCCGGCGCGAGTGATCGCCCACTCCGCCGATGGTGAATCGCATCCGTCCGCGGCTCGGGAGCAGCGAGACCGAGTAGGGGTGCGCGCTCCAGACGTGGCCCGGTGTGATGAACCGGACGAAGAAGAACTGCCCGGGCCGGACCCGCAACCGATGCAGTCGAGAACCGGTCAGCCACACGCTGACAACGTCGACAGTCTCGGGCACCACGCTCTCGACCCTCACCCGTTGGCAGAGGAATCCCGACCACGGCACGACGACACGGCCGACCACGATCAAGGCGGCGGTCAGGACGTACATCGACGTCCACGTCACCCTCATCGCAGCGCTGCCGACGAAGTGAACGCCGGAGTTCACCTGGTGCGCGAAGGACAGGTAGATGCCGAGGTAAACGCTCACGTGGACCGCGTGCCACCACTCGTATCGCAGCCTGGAGCGCGCTACTCGGGCGCTGGTGAGTCCGGCACCCACGATGAGGGTGGTGCCGATGACCGCCTGGACCAGGTCTCGGTCGCCGGCTACCGTCATGATCAACTGCGACCAGCCGGTCTGCCGTGCCAGCAGCATCCCACCTAGCACCGCGAGGATCACATGCACGACGATCAAGATCAACACAGCGGTGCCGACAACGCGGTGCCACGACACCATCGACGCCAGCCCGACCGCATTGACGAGCCACGGGAGTCGAGCGATGAGCAGTAGTTGCAGGCAGACCAGAACCGATGCGATCAGACCGGCGAGCTGTGCAGTGACGGCCGCCACGTCTCCGGGGCCGGCCGGCTGCAGGTCCGGTAGGCCCACCCCCCAGCCCACCACCGCCAGGAGAATTGCCAACCATACGATCCAGGCGATGACGATCGACCCCAGGCGGTGATGCGCCCGACGGTGGGGGATGACGATGTCGAGCTGATCAACAACGGCCATGCGTACTTTCCCGAGCTGCGAAGCCATCTCGAATTCGCGCGTGACCCTCCCCGTCCTCGCGCGTGCATCTTTTGGTGCCGCGGACACTAACAGTGCTCGTCGCCGCGCGGGCCTGGTTCGACAAATTGCTTCCAATTGTCCGGATCGCCTGCAGAGACAGGGATTTCGTCCTAGTCTTCGGCGCACGGGTCGGTGACCTCGACCGCCCAGTTATCCCCCGGAGGCTCCCATGGCGAAACCGCGTCGGGCTGCGCGACGTCGCGTGAACGGCCGCGTGCTCATCTCGTCGTGCCTGATCGGGGTGACGGCGATCGCGACGTTCGCGGTCTGGCAGATGTCAGACACGGAGGCGTCGGTCGCGCTGCCCGCCGCAGAGGAGAGCGCCGTCATCGAGACGGCTTCGACACCCTCCCTCTCGCAGGACCCGGTCTCCACGCCCTCTGCTCCCTCGACGGAAGCATCGACCAGGCCGAGCGCAGCGCCCAAGACGGCGCCCGGCGCGAGCGCGGTCGACTGGGCTGGAGTCGTCGCCGACTGCAAGGCGACGGTCCGGTCCCGCGACACGGTCATCTCGCGGGCGGCCACCGCCATCGATCACTGGTCGCAGCACGTGCAGGCGCAGACCGACGCCAATGCCGGGAAGATCTCGGTGGCGGCGATGAAGAAGTCGTTCATGCGGACCCGGCTGCTCGGTCCGAGCGACATCGCCCGTTATCGCGATGCCCTCGACTCGGCGGCGAACAACTCCGCGGGCTGCTCGACACCGAAGGCGGCGCCGGCGGACGTCGCTGCGGCGCTGCGCCCATGCGCGAGTCGGCTCTCGGCTCAGAAACCGCTGCTGACCGCCGGGGCGCGCGGGATGGGCGACTGGAGTAGCCACCTTGCCGCGATGCGCCGGAACAAGGAGAGCCACGTGCACAACGCCCAGCAGGTCTGGGTGCGCGCGTGGCGGGCCGCTCCCGCACACATCGAGGCATTCGACAACGCGTCGGCAAAGTTCCGGGCGGCCGCGGGCTGCTGAGGCTGAGCGGAGTTCCTGCCGGAGCCAGCAGTGCGGCTGAGCCGAACGGCTGGCAGGATGCCCCCATGAGCCAGGACCGCGGTTCGCGCACCCGGCTGAACGAGTATCTGCGCTCCTTGGCCGCGGCTGTGCTGTATCTCGTCGACGAGCGGGCCGAGCCGGAGCTCGGCAGTCTTGACGTTCCGATGACCGATATCCCGCCCGGATCGCTCGATCCGCTACCGCCCGGCGAGCTGTTCCGGCCCCCGTTGATCGCCCGAGCGATCGACAGGGACGCGCGGGCATCGCGGGTCGTCCTCACCGCCACAGGACTGGCCCAGCAGCTCGGCGGCCAGGTCTGGACCCTGGAGTGGTCCGACGTCGCCGGCGTACTCCGCGATCCCGACGGCGACCTCGTGGTCCTCGCCGAGGGTGGTGCGGCCATCACGATCGGACCCGACCTCTACCGCGGCGGGAAAAAGCTCGTTGATGCGGTCCACCGGCATGTGCCCGCCGAGCTGGTGTGGGACGACCCGATTGCCGAGCCGCCCTCGGACGAGCGCAAATATGCGCGATGACCGCCGACGCACCGACCATCGTGGCCACCTCCGGCGGAATCGTGCCGGGCAGCAGAACCCGCTTTGCGTTCTCTCCGCTGACCGATCTCGCGGTCGAGCTGGCCGGCGTCGTCGGTCGAGCGCCCCGAGTGTGCTTTCTCGCGACGGCGAGTGGTGACAACCCGGCAGTACTCACCTGGCTGTACGAGGCAGCGATTCTCGCCGGCTTCCACGCCTCCCACCTGAGTAGCTTCGGTATGCCGAACGTGCCCGACCCGGCCGCACATCTGCTCGAGCAGGATGTGGTGTGGGTGATGGGTGGCAGCGTCGCCGGTCTGCTGGCGATGTGGCGACTGCACGGCTACGACCGCGCACTGCGATCGGCCTGGGAGTCCGGTGTGGTGCTCACCGGGATCTCCGCCGGTTCACTGTGCTGGCACGCAGGCGGGACGACCGATTCCTATGGTCCCGAGCTGCACGCCGTGCGGGACGGGCTGGCACTGGTGCCGTTCGCCAACTCGGTGCACCACGATGTCGAGGAGCAACGGCGGCCGTTGTTCAACGCACTGATCGCTCGCGGCGAGCTGCCGACCGGATACGCCACCGACGACGGGGTGGGCCTGGTGTATCGCGGCACCGAGCTGGCCGAGGTGGTCAGCGAGGAGGACGGCAAGGCGGCCTATCGGGTCGAGTCAGACGGCGCCGGCGCGGTCATCGAGACGGTGTTGGAACCGCGGCCGCTGGCGCGCGCGAAATAGCGGATGGATGTGGGTGGGTTACTCCAACAACAATTCCATCCACTGTCGCGGGGACCCGGGTCCATCCATCACCGGTCAACGATGGTCGTCGATGCCCCGCGGCAGCCTGGCCGGGTCCCAGCTGAGCTCGGACACCGCCTTGTCGAAGGCGTAGCGGTCGGTCATTCCCGCCACATACGTGACGGCGGCGCTGACCGCCTCGACGTCGCCGGGCGCCGCATCGACGGGGGTGGGCAGGCGGCCGGGGCGTTCGGCGTAGAACTCCACCAGCGCTCGCAGCACGGCGACAACGGCCCGCGACTGTGCGAGGGACGCCGGGCGGACGTAGATGCGCTCGTAGTTGAATGCTCGTAGACCACTCAGCGCCGCCGCGAAGTCAGGCTCCATGCCGATCTCACCCCAGCGGTCGGCGGCCCGCAGTACCGCATGGACGAACGTCCGCAGCTGCTCGCGACGACCCCGTCCACAGACCTCAGCGATATCGGTCGGGATGTCGGCCTCAGCCACGATGCCGGCGTGCACGGCGTCCTCGAGATCGTGCGCACAGTACGCGATCCGGTCTGCCCAGCTGACGATCTCGCCCTCGATCGTTGCTGGCGCAGGCCTGGACCAGGAGTGGTTGCGGATCCCGTCGAGGGTCTCGGCGCAGAGGTTGATCGGGGCGAGCACCACGTCGGCACCCCACGGGCCGTGGTCGTAGCCGTCGACCAGGAAGGCGTCGAACGCATCCTCACTGGCGTGCCCGCCGGGTCCGTGTCCACAGTCGTGGCCCAACGCGATCGCCTCGGCGAGGGCGACGTTGGCGCCAACTCCGCGGGCGATCGATGTGGCAACCTGGGCTACCTCGAGGGCGTGGGTGAGCCGGGTCCGCTGGTGGTCGCTCGGGTAGACCACCACCTGGGTTTTGCCGGCCAGCCGCCGGAACGCCGTCGAGTGCACGATCCGGTCCCGGTCGCGCTCGAAGCAGGTCCGCTCGCTGTCGGGTTCCTCCGCGATCGCTCGGTTTCCGGCTCCGTGAGCCCGGGTGGCACCGGGCCGCAGATTCAACGCCTCGCGCGCTTCGCGCAGCTCCCGGGTGACGACCGGGCCGGCACCGGTCAGCGCCTGGGAGGTCGCGTGGGCGCGCACCAGGCCATGGCCGGCGTGACCCTGCATGGTCTCGGCCCACTGGCGAGCGCGAGGAGAGATCCCTGCTCCACCACCGATCCGGTCGTCGGGCGGCTCACCCACCCGAGATCCCCAGCTCGGCGTCACCGAGGTCGAGATCGTCGCCACTCGTGTCGTCCAGCCAGCCTTCCGGCAGCGCGACTCGCCCGCGTGGGGAACCCTGGCGGCCGCGCGGCTTGCCGAGCTCACCGACCGGGAACGGGGCGGCCGGCAGCTGGCCGAGCAGATCGTCGAGCTCGGCGAGGCTGGAGACCATGGCCAGGCTGCGGCGGAGGTCACCACCGACCGGAAAACCCTTGAAGTACCAGGCCATGTGCTTACGCAGGTCTTTACAGCCATGGTCCTCCCCCTGCAGGCCGGCGAGCAGCTCGGCGTGCCGACGTACGGTTTGGGCCACGTCCGCGAGATCCGGCTGCTCAATCTGCCCTGAGCCCCGAGAGAACGCGGCTGCCAGATCGCGGAACAACCACGGACGACCGAGGCAGCCGCGACCGACGACCACCCCGTCGACGCCGGTCTGCGCCACCATCCGCACCGCGTCGGCGGCCTCCCAGACGTCGCCGTTGCCGAGCACCGGGATGCTGACCGACGCCTTCAGGGTGGCGATGGCATCCCAGTCGGCATGCCCGGAGTACGCCTGCTGGGCCGTACGTCCGTGCAGCGCGATCGCCGCGCAGCCCGACTCCTCGGCGATCCGGCCGGCATCGAGGTAGGTCTGGTGGGACTCGTCGATCCCGACCCGGGTCTTCATGGTCACCGGCACGCCGTACGGGGCGGCGGCGGCGACGGTCGCGCGCAGGATCGCCCGCAGCCGGTCACGCTTGTACGGCAGGGCCGCTCCCCCACCCTTGCGAGTGACCTTCGGGACTGGACAGCCGAAGTTGAGATCGACGTGGCTGACCGCATGCTGCTCGCAGAGGATGGCCGTCGCCCGGCCCATCACCGCTGGATCAACGCCGTACAGCTGGACAGAACGGACCCGTTCCCCCAGATCGAACTGGAGCATGGACAGCGTCTTCGGATCGCGCTCCACGATGCCCCGACTGGTGATCATCTCGCAGACGAACAGCCCGGCAGGACGCTCACCGCGGCCACGGCTCTCGCGGGCGACCCCCAGCTCCGCCTGCTCGCGGCACAGCTGCCGATACGCCGCATTGGTGATGCCGGCCATCGGCGCCAGCACCACTGGCGTCGCGACCTCGATCGACCCGATCCGCAACCCCGACCCCGACTTGTCAGGGTCAGGGACGGCTATAGCCGTCTCTGAGGCTGACAAGTCGGGGTTCGGTGCAGTGGTGGCGGTCGTGGCGGTCAGCATCCGATGAGTCGGGTGGCCAGGTAGTCGGTCACCTTGTCCAGTGACACCCGCTCCTGACTCATCGTGTCGCGCTCGCGGATGGTCACCGCACCGTCGTCCAGGGTGTCGAAGTCGACGGTGACGCAGAACGGCGTACCGATCTCGTCCTGCCGGCGGTAGCGGCGCCCGATCGCCTGCGCGTCGTCGAAGTCGACGTTCCAGTGCTTGCGCAGCTCCGCAGCCAGGTCGCGGGCCTTGGGCGAGAGGGCCTCGTTGCGAGACAGCGGCAGCACGGCGACCTTGACCGGGGCCAGTCGCGGATCCAGCTTCAGGACCGTCCGCTTGTCCACGCCGCCCTTGGTGTTCGGCGCCTCATCCTCGGTGTACGCCTCGACCAGGAACGTCATCAGCGAGCGGGTCAGGCCGGCAGCCGGCTCGATCACGTACGGCACGTACCGCTCGCCCCTGGCCTGGTCGAAGAACGACAGATCCGTGCCGGAGTGCTCCGAGTGTGTCGACAGGTCGAAGTCGGTGCGGTTCGCGATGCCCTCCAGCTCACCCCACTCGTTGCCGACGAAGCCGAAGCGGTACTCGATGTCCACCGTTCGCTTCGAGTAGTGCGACAGCTTCTCTTTGGGGTGCTCGAAGTGACGCAGGTTGTCTCGGGAGACGCCGAGATCGACGTACCAGCTGGTCCGCTCGTCGATCCAGTACTGGTGCCACTCCTCGTCCGTGCCCGGCTCGACGAAGAACTCCATCTCCATCTGCTCGAACTCGCGGGTGCGGAAGATGAAGTTGCCCGGGGTGATCTCGTTGCGGAACGACTTGCCGACCTGACCGATGCCGAACGGCGGCTTCTTGCGCGTCACCTGCACCACGTTGGCGAAGTTGACGAAAATGCCCTGGGCGGTCTCCGGCCGCAGGTAGTGCAAGCCCGACTCGTCCTCGACCGGGCCGAGGTACGTCTTCAGCATCATGTTGAAGTCGCGCGGCTCGGTCCACTCGCCGCGGGTGCCGCAGTTCGGGCACGGCACCGTCGTCAGCAGCACGCCGTCAGGGTCGACGACGTCGTGCTTCGCTGCGTACGCCTCCTGCAGGTGGTCGGCCCGGAACCGCTTGTGGCAGTGCAGGCACTCCACCAATGGGTCGGTGAAAACCCCGACGTGGCCGGAGGCCACCCAGACCTGACGCGGCAGGATGATCGAGGAGTCCAGGCCCACCACGTCGTCGCGGCCGGTCACCACCGACTTCCACCACTGCCGCTTGATGTTCTCCTTCAGCTCCACGCCGAATGGCCCGTAGTCCCACGCCGAGCGGGTGCCACCGTAGATGTCGCCGGCGGGGAACACGAACCCCCGGCGCTTACAGAGGCTGATGACGTTGTCGAGTCGGCTGGTGGGTGCCACGGAACTTCTTCTCCAAACACGTGTACGGCCGCTCCCCGGCTGGGAGGGCGCGACGGTCCAGACTAGCCGGACGCGCTCGGCGCTGCCGCGGAATTCACTGCCGATAGACGTCGCGGCGGTGCCCGAGCGTGACGACCACGACGAGAAGGACATCGTCTGCCACGGTGTAGACGATGCGATAGTTCCCGACCCGAACGCGATAGCCCGGTCGGCCCTGGAATGCCCGAGCGCCCGGCGGGCGCGGCTCCTCGGCCAGCAGAGCGATTGCGGCATGGATCCGTCCGCGATCGGCGGGCGCGACCCCCCGCAGGGCGCGCACCGCGGCTGGCCGGAGCTCGATCCGGAATCGACTCAAACCGGCCAGCCGAGGTCGGCCTTGACCTCCGCCCAGGGAAGGTTCGGGCCTTCTTCGGCCATGGCGGCGTCGAAGGCGGCAGCGTCCTCGGCATCCTCCAGCGCCTCGACGGCCCGCTCGTAGAAGTCCGGACTGACCAGCACGGCGACCACCCGCCCTCTCTTCTGCAGATAGATCGCCTCGCCCCGGCTCTCCTCGATCAGCTCGGGCAGCCGGCCGCGCGCGTGGGTGACACTCGAGGTGGACATCGATGAAGCGTACGCTTCATGCGTCTGAATGTACATTTCCGAGCCCAGCGGCTCAGAGCCGCGGGTCGACCGGCTCCGATTCCAGAGCGAGCACGGCGAACACGCACTCGTGCACCCGCCACAGCGGCTCGCCGCGAGCGGACCGATCGAGCGCCTCGAGCCCGAGGGCGTACTCCCGCAGAGCCATCGAACGCTTGTGCCCCAAGTGTCGTTGACCCAACCGCTCGAGGTTCGCCGGCTCGGTGTAGTCCGGCCCGTAGATGATCCGCAGGTACTCCGAACCGCGCACCTTCAGCCCCGGCTGCGCGATGGACTTCGTCGTGCGGGTCAGGTTCGCGGCCGGCTTGACGACCATCCCCTCACCGCCCGTGTCGGTCAGGGCCGTCCACCACTGGGTCCCGGTGCGGATCGCGGCCTCGTCGGTGAGATCGACGGATGTCCGCCGGGTGGTCTGGAACAGCTCAGGGTCGGTGAGGACCAGGCGATCGGCGATCGCCAGGTGCTCGGCATGGGGACGGTCGGCATACGTCCGGCCATCCGTTGCCAGCAGCTGGAAGGGCGCGATCCGGACGCCCCGCAAGCCGTCGGTCGGCCAGCAGTAGCGGCGGTAGGCATCTTGGAACAGCTCGGCGTTGGTCTGCCGGGAGGCCGTCCGCGCAGCGAGCTCGGTCACTCCGACGCCGCGGGAGGCGGCGGCGGCGAGCGCAGCCGACGCAACCGGCAGTGCCGCGGTGGCCGCCGCTCCGACGGCCGCGTACTGGTTGCGGAGCAGCTCTCCCGCCTTGGCGCTCCACGGCAGCAGCTCGGCATCCAGCAGCAGCCAGCCCGTGCCGAGCTCGTCGAACAGACCGATCCGCTCGGCTCCCGCACGGATCCGGTCGACCAGCTGGGCGGTGAGCTCCGGTGAGAAGAACGAGCGTCCGGTCCGAGTCCAGACCGCGCCGAGCGCGTCACCGGGCGCTCCGAACCGGGCCCGCGCCGCGTCCAGATCGCGGCAGACCAGCGCCACGGCTCGGGAGCCCATGTGCTTCTCCTCGCAGATCACCGCCGGTACGCCGTCGGCCCGGAAAGCCTCGAAGGCCTGTGCCGGGTGCTCCAGCAGGCCGGGTTCCTGGGCGGTGGCCACCGGGCTCATCGTCGGCGGCAGGTAGATCAACCAGCGGGGGTCGATCGCGAACCGGCTCATCACCTCCAGGGCAGCGGCGGCGTTCTCGGCGCGCAGTCCGATCCGATCCAGGTACGCCGTCTGCAGCACCTTGCCACCGGTCACGTCGGCGATGTCGAGCACGCCCGGATCCCGCACCGCGCCGGAGGCAGCCGGGGCGGTGGAGTCCAGCGGACGTACGGGCTCGTAGTAGACCTCGGCCGCGTCGATGGCGACCAGCTCGCGCTCCGGATAGCGCAGCGCCGTCAGCCGGCCGCCGAAGACGCAACCGGTGTCCAGGCAGATCGTGTTGTTCACCCACTCGGCGTCCGGCGTCGGGGTGTGGCCGTACGCGACCAGCGCCCGCCCGCGGTAGTCCCGAGCCCACGGCAGCCGGACCGGCAGGCCGTACTCGTCGGTCTCGCCGGTGGTATCGCCGTACAGACAGAAGGAGCGGACGCGCGCCGACGCCCGACCCTGGTACTTCTCGATCAGTCCGGCGTGCGACACCACCAACTTGCCGTCGTCCAGCACGTAGTGACCGATCAGCCCATCGACGAATTGCGTCAGCCCGGCTCGGAACTCCGCCGGCTCGGCGGCCAGCTGGGCCAGGGTCTCCGCCAGCCCGTGGCTGATCTGGACGTTCCTGCCTCGCAGGGCCCTCAGTAGCTTCGCCTCGTGGTTCCCGGACACGCAGAGCGCGTCGCCGGCGGCGACCATGCCCATCACGAGCCGCAGGACGCCGGGCGTGTCCGGGCCACGATCGACCAGGTCGCCCACGAAGAACGCCCGGCGACCGTCGGGATGCCGGGCACCGATGGCCCGTTGTTGATCATCGTGCTGCAGCGCGTAGCCGAGCGCGGTCAGCAGAGCCTCCAGCTCGGCCCGGCAGCCGTGCACGTCCCCGATCACGTCGAACGGGCCGTGATCGTCGCGCCGGTCGTTGTACAGCCGGGTCCGGACGATCTGCGCGCTCTCGATCTCGGCCGGCCCGCTGAGCCGGTGCACGGTCCGGAAGCCCTCCCGCTCCAAACCACGGATCCCACGCCGCAGCTGATCATGCTGCCGACGGATCACCTCCGGTCCGAAATTCCGATCCGGACGGGCGGCGTTGCGCTCGATACAGACACCGGTCGGGGTATCGAGCACGATCGCCACCGGCAGGACGTCGTGCTCCTTCGCCAGGGCGACCAACGACTTCCGCGCCTCCGGCTGGACATTGGTCGCGTCGACCACCGCGAGCCGACCCTCGCGCAACCGGATCCCGACGATGGTGTGCAGCAGCTCGAACGCCGGCTTCGTCGCGGACTGGTCGTTCTCGTCGTCGGCCACCAGCCCACGGCAGATGTCGGAGGAGACCACCTCGGTCGGCAGGAAGTGGCTGCGAGCGAAGGTCGACTTGCCCGATCCGGACGCGCCGATCAGGACGACCAGGCTGAGTTGCGGCACAGTCAACACGCTCATCGCTCGAACACCGCCAACTGACTCGCGGTGCCGACTTCTGGATCTTCGGCTCCGATCCCGATGAACCGCACTAGGTAGCCGTTGGTCTCGGCGACCCGCTCGGCCCACGCCCGAAACTCTGTGCGCGTCCACTCGAACCGGTGGTCGTGGTGCCGGAACATGTCGGGTGCGAGTGAGGCGAACCGCACGTTGTACTCCGAGTTCGGGGTGGTGACGATCACCGTGCCGGGTCGCGCAGCCGCGAACACCGCGTCCTCCAACGCGCTCAGTCGGGGCGGGTCCACGTGCTCGACGACCTCCATCAGCACGGCTGCGTCGAGCCCGGTCAGCCGCTCGTCTCGGTAGGTCAGTGAACTCTGGATCAGGCTCAGCCGGGAACGCTTCGCGTCCGGCATCGTCTCCAGCCGCAACCGACGGGCGGCGATCTCCAGGCTCCTGACCGAGACGTCGGTGGCGATCACGTGCTCGATGTCGCGATCGGCCAGCAGGTCCGACAGCAACGCACCTTCGCCGCAGCCGAGATCGCCTACCCGACGAGCACCGGAGGCCCGGACGGCGGCGAGGACGGCACCGCGTCGTTGCTCCGCCAGACTCAGCTCCTTGTCCTCGGCCACGACCGGGGCGGCATCGGCGTCATCGAGGAGCTCCGGCTCCAGCTCGTCCACTTCGGCCAGTCGGGCCAGCGCGTCCCGGGTGAGCGACCCCCGATGGCGCAGATAGCGCCGTGCGATGAGCGCCATCTCCGGGTGGCCCGCCAACCAGCCACCTCCGGCGCGGATCAGCTTGTCCACCTCGTCGGTGCTCACCCAGTAGTGCTTGGCGTCGTCGAGAACCGGCAGCAGGACGTACAGATGATTGAGCGCGTCGGCCAGCCGGACGGAACCGGTCAATCGCACCGCGAGATAGCGGGAGTCACCCCAGTCGGGCACGGCCGGATCGAGCGGGATGGGCTCTGCCTCGACGGACCACCCGAGCGGCTCGAAGATCCGCCGCGCGAGATCGACGCCGCCCCGGCACGGCAGCGCCGGGATCGCGATCTCCAACGGCAACGGTGCGGCCGCCAGCGCCGGCCGGGCATCGCAGCGCCCGGTCATCGCCGTCCGGAACACCTTGGTCAGGGCGGTGGTCATCAGGCTGGAGGCGGCGTACGGGCGGTCGTTGACGTACTGCGCCAGGACGCCGGCGTCGGATCCCTTCGTCTGCCGCCGGTTGGCGCGGACCAGTCCGATCGGGTCGACCTCGAGGAGCAGCGCCGCGGTGCAGCGTTCGGGCGTGGCCTCGGGATAGAAGACGTACGCGGTGCCGACAGACAACTCTGCCGACTGCAGGCGGGCCGGGTGCTTGTGCAGCAGGTAACCGAGATCGGTGGCGTCTTGCCCGCCAGTGAGAGTCAGGGTGAGGATCACAACAGCTCCGGATCCTCGTACGCAGACGGCTCGTCCAGGGCTTCCGACAGGAGTGGTACGACCGCGACCTTGGACTCGTACCCTTGGAGCGCACGACGGTAGGAACCGACATCGCGCCAGCGCATGATCAGAGCCCACAGATCCTGCTCGTCGAGGTTCTGGACGAGATCGGCCTCCTCGAAGCCTGGACGCCCACGCAGCACCGCCAACGCTGTGTCGACCCGGGATCCGAACGACTCCGGGTCGGCGACCCGAAACCGCGTCACGACCAGCACCGCGCCAGCGTACGGTGTCCGGCGACGACTCGGCAGGTGACTTCCTGGCCCGCCTATACGCCCGATCCGAGGTGGTGAACAGCAGATGATCTCCGAACAGGGCGTGGCCCGACGGTTGGCGGCTGAGCTGGGGTTCGACATCGACGCCGTCGAAGTACTGATCGGCGGCCAGCAGAACCACGCCGTGCGGGTGCGCGGCCCCGCCGTCGACGCGGTGATCCGCTTCGCTCGCGACGTCTCCCGGCTGACGATGGATCCGTTCGACGTCGAGCAGTGGTGCTCCGCCGCGGTCGCCGCTGCCGGCATCGCGACTCCCCCGACCCTCGCTCGCGCACGGCTCGAGCACGACTCGGTGATCGTCCAGCGTTTCGTGCCGGGCGTGCCAGCGAGCGCCGGAGACCTCGCAGCATGGGCGGCGATCGGACGCATCGCCGCGGCGTTGGCCGACGTCGACACCTGCGACGCGCCGCCCGGCCTGTTCTCCAGATTCGGTCGCGATCTGGACGCGGCGTGGCTGCAGCATCTGGACTACAACCTGTCCGCGCTCACCCGGGACGATCCGTTGCTGGAGCTCGGGGCGTACGAGTCCGGGCAGCAGGACGCCATCAGGCAGACGCTGATCCGGCTGCACGGACGTCGACTGCAGCAGGGTCTCTGCCACGGTGATCTGTCGACGCTAAACCTCATCGCCCACGCGGCGGGCGACTACGTCGTCATCGACTGGGGCTCGGCCCACACGGGTCCGGTGCCCTGGATGGATCTGGAACAGATCTACCGGTGGCACGTCACCGGCCTCACCGGCGATCCCGACACTCGGGTCTCCGACGCCGCCTGGCGTGCGGTGCTGTCCGGCGCCGGCATGTCGGCGAAGGCCGCTGGCCCGATCATCGCCGAGGTCGGGATCCTGCACGCCATCGACGTGGTCAGATGGGCATGCGACCGACGACCCGACCGGATTGCCGAGTTCGTCCACCAAGCCAGGGTGACCATCCCGCGAAACCTCGCGAACCTGTCCTGACCCGCACGGCGACCCGGCCCAGGCCGAACCGTTATCTCCCGGCGGTAGTTGTCACGCTCGCGAAACCTGTCCGAAACGCAGCGCCTCTAAGTTCGACTCACGCAGGCCCGCCGGTGCGAGAGCGAGCTGATCATGTTCGAGTACGTAGACCCGTTCATCGGCACCGAAGCCACCGACCTGCCCGCTCCGCAAGGACTGGCCGCCACCTGGTGGTGGCCGAAGCCGCAGGTGGGCAACACCCATCCAGGCGCCACCTTCCCGTTCGGGATGGTGTCGGCCTGCTCCTACTCCGGTGCCTATCCGACCGGCTACGGACTGTACGAGCTGAACACCGAGGGCGTCCCGCCCCGAATGTATGAGGACCAGATCGCCTCCGGGTTCAGCCACTTCCACCAGTCCGGCACCGGCGCGATCCGCAAGTACTACAACTACTTCCGGGTCACGCCGATGCTCGACCCGCTGGACTGCCTCGGGAACAGCTGGGAGCTGTCTGAGGAGGTGGCGGAGCCCGGCTACTACGCGGCGACGCTGTCCTCCGGGATCCGCTGCGAGGTCACGGTCGGTCCGCGGAGTGCCGTCCATCGCTACACCTTCCCGGCGCACCGGGACGCCCGGATCGTCATCGACCTCTCGCTCGGCGGCCTACTCATCCCCCACGGGGAGACCGTGCCGCTCCGCGCGCACCTGGAGACGCTCGAGCCCGGCGTTGCCCAGGCGGAGGTCGTGGTCGAAGGTGCTCCGCTGGCAGTGCACCTGGAGTGCGACGCGCTCGACTGGCGCCAGCTGCTCTGGTACGACCGGCGGCTGATGCCGGGCGGCACTCGGCTCGACTTCGACCGGATCCGGCCGACCACACTGCGGCCGTTCGGTCTGATGTGGCGCGGTCCTACCGAAGCCGGGCAGGTGGTCGAGCTGCGCTTCGGGTTCTCGCTACGCGGGGTCGAACAGGCCGAGCAGAATCTGCGCGCCGACTGCGAGACCGGCACCAGTCGGTTCGATGCCCGCCGAGCCGACACTGCCGCAGAGTGGCGCAAGCACCTGGGCGCGATCAGCGTCGACACACCGTCCGCGGAGCGTCGGACGGTGTTCGCCACCGCCCTCTACCACTCCCTGATCAAGCCCTGTTTCGCCTCCGGGGAGAGCCCGTTCTGGCCGATGGACGGCCCGTTCGTCTTCGACCTGTGCACGATGTGGGACATCTACCGGACCCAGCTGCCGCTGATCACGGCCCTGTTCCCGGACCGCGCGATCGAGCTGGCGAACGCCCTGCTCAACGTCTGCGAGGAGGAGGGGAACCTCCCGATCGGCTACCGGATGGCCAAGGGTGCCGACCGGTTCTCCCGGCAGGGCAGCGCGCTCGCCCAGACCTTCCTGGCAGACCTGTGCCAGCTCGGCCTGCCGGGCGTGGACTGGGACTGGGCGCTGTGTCACATGGACACCGACCTGCGCCGGACGTACGGCGAGGAGTACCTGCTCCGCGGCGTCGCGCACCCGGTCACCCACACCCTCGACATCTCCTTTGGCTACCACTGCGCGGCCCAGGTCGCCCGGATCGTCGGCGACATCAAGCTGGCCGAGCAGTTCGAGCAGCTCGCCACTCGTTGGGTGAACGCGTTCGACCCGGCGACCGGGCTGCTGATCGACTCGACCTACTACGAGGGCGGGCGCTGGAACTACTCGTTCCGGATCTCCCACGACATGCAGGCCCGGATCGAGCTCGCGGGCGGCGACGCTCGGTTCTTGTCACTGTTGGACAGCTTCTTCGGGTACGGCGCCGACCCCGTCAAGCAGGTCGGCGAGCGGCCGAGCGTCGACGAGCTCGCCGCGGGCTACGCCCTCAACCGGTTCGAGGGGCTCAACAACGAGCCGGACATGGAGGTCCCCTGGGCCTACCACTACCTCGGCCGGCCGGATCGCACCGCCGAGATCGTGCACGCGGCTGTGCTCAACCAGTTCGGGCTCGGCCGAGGTGGCCTGCCCGGCAACGACGACTCCGGAGGACTTTCGTCGTGGTACGTCTGGGCAAGCCTGGGCCTCTTCCCCGTCGCGGGACAGGGCATCTTCCTGATCAACGCACCCTCGTTCGCCCACTCCCGGATCGATCTCGGTGGGCACGAGCTGACCATTCAGGCCCTGGGCTTCGTCGAGCCGACGCCCGGCGGGCCCACGCAGTACGTCCAGTCGGTCCGGTTCAACGGGCACCCGCTGGAGCAGTCCTGGCTGCCCGCGCGCGATCTGCAGCGTGGCGGCCGGCTGGAGATCACGCTCGGCCCGACGCCGAGCGGGTGGAGTCGGGACCATCGTCCGCCGTCGGTGTCCAGACCCGGCACCGGTTATCCCGACGTGTCCAGTGCCCCTCTCCCTGCGGAGGTGACCGCATGACTGTAGTGAATCCTCGCGGCGAGCGCGCAGCAAACACCCGTCTCGTCATCGTCGTCCGTGCTGACCCGGTCATCTGTGGTCACTCCGGCGAGGCCCGCAACCTGGCGGAAGCCGCGCTCACCCGCGGTTTCGCCGAGGTCCGGATCGTGACCTGGCCGATCGCCAGGCTGATCGAGACCGGCCTACCGCTCAAACCGCTCGACGGCATCGCGCCGTACAGCGACGGGATCGTCGTCGAACGACCGGAGGCGGTCGGTGACTACAAGGTGCCGGACGGTCGCTACCTGGCCGGGATCACCGGCCGGCTCGTCGAGCTGTTCACCGACGGCGTACCGACGGTGGCGATGTCGCTGTATCTGAGCCCACACGCCATCGTCGTCTCCGACGCCGTCCGTGCTGCGGAGGCCACCGGTCTCCCGGTCAACGTCACCACGATCGCCGAGGCGGTCGGATCCGACGTGACGAACGTCGTCCGGTCTTGTGTCGAGGAGAACCGTTTCGGTGCCGCTGCCCACGTGCTGTCGTCCTACCTCGGCTCCGACATCCCGGTGGCAGTCTCGGACTACACCCGACGGCTGATCATCGAGTCCGCCGAGGCGATCGACGCCCGGCACGGGACCCACTTCGCCGCGCGGTGCCAGGAGCGGGTGACCATCTCCTACCCGGCGATCAACACCACCGAGTTCTTGGACCCGGACACGGCCGAGGTCGAAGCCCGACTCGCGCAGCGCGGGCTCGCACCCGGGTCGTACGTCCTCTTCCTGTCCAGGCTCGCCCACGCGAAGGGCGTCGACGACCTGATCGACGGCTTCGCGGCCAGCCGGACCTGCGACGGGCTGAAGCTGGTCGTCGCCGGAAACGGCCCGCAGGCGCAGTTCCTCCGGGAGTACGCAGCCGCATCTCCGGCGGCCGATCGGATCGTCTTCTTCGACGACGTGGACGACGACGAGCGATCGCCGCTGATGGCTGGATGCGCTGCGTTCGTGCTGCCGAGCAAGCCGCGTCCGGAGTTCGTCGAGACATTCGGCATCGCCCTCGTGGAGAAGATGCTGTCCGGGGGCGGCCCGGTGATCACCACCGACACCGGCGGGATCGGCGAGGCGGTCGGCGACACCGCGCTCATCGTCGAGGTGGACGACCCGGCGGCCATCGCATCCGCTCTCGATCGGGCGATGGGCATGTCGGAGGACGAGCGCGCGGATCTGGCCCATCGGGCTCGAAACCACGCCATGCAGTTCGACCGGGCGCTCGTCCTCGACCGGCTGTTGGGCCGGCTCGAGCAGCCGGACGTACGCGAGCTGTACGTCGCCTGACCTCGGTTCGGCTCAGCTGCCGATGGTGGCCTTCGCGGCGTCGGCGGAAATCCCCTCGAGGACGTCGATCCCGACGTCCTTGGCGGGTCGCCCGTCCGACAGCGCGACGATCAAGATCTTGTGGCCGGCGTGCTCGGCCTCGCCGATGCTGTTGACGATCCAGCCACCCGATCGCGGCAGCCAGCCGTTCTTGACGAAGGATCTCGTACCGCCCGGATCGTCCGCCGCGGAGATGCCCCAGCCCTGGTCCTTCGCCACATTTCCCATCAGGGTGCGGATGTAGCCCCTCGACTGCGCGGTGAGGGGCGAGTCCTCGGTGAAGATCACCGACAACAGCCGAAGCTGGTCGGCAGCCGTGGTCGTCGTGAGACCCCAGCGCGCCTTGGTGCCCGGTGTGGTCGAAGTCAGTCCGAGGGTCTTGTTGGCCGCGGCCAGTCCCTTGGCGCCGCCGATCTGCTTCCACAGGCTCGTCGCTGCGCCGTTGTCGCTGTTCTGGATCATCCGCTTCGCCGTGGCTTCCTGACCCTGGGTCAGCTCACCGTCCTTCTGCAGCAGCAGGGCCGCAAGGATGTTCACCTTGACGATGCTCGCCGTCGCGATGCTCTTGTCCGCGCCGTAGGTCGCCGTGACGCCGGTGTCCAGATCGAGGGTCGCCACGGCCGTGTCGCCTTTGATGCCCTGCGTCCGAGCCTCCACCGAGGCGGCCAGCGCGTTCGAGGCCGATTCGGCTGTCGGGGGCGGGGCGGCGGCTGCCTTGCCCTGCTCGGGCGTCTGAGCCGAGCCGTCGTCGCTCGAGGCGGCCCAGCCGATCAGCCGCACGCAGCCCCAGATCAGGATGATCAGCGCGATCAGCAGCACCAGCGCGCGAATCCGGCGGAACCGCAGCGACGGCATCGGCACCGGCCTGGGCGCAGCCGGCTTCGACGATCGTGACCCGGCCTGCCCGGTGCCAGGATCCTGCCGGACTGAATGCGGCCGGGCCTGATCCTGCTGGACGCGATCCTGCTGTGCCTGATCCTGCTCGGCCTGATCCTGCTGGGCCTGATCCTGCTGGGGTGCGCGCGCCGTGTCCGAGCCTCGGGTGAGCTGTCCGGTCGACATGGTCCAACGCTATGGGGCCGGGCGGACAATTCCGGGGAAGTGCGGCCCGTGCCGCGGGCCCGGCTGCCCGGCGACGTACGGACATCGCCGTGCACAGATGGAACACTTGGCAGATGCCCGGCACCCAACCCGCAGCCCGCTCGCCGTTTCGCCGCTCGGTGGAGGACGCCAGTCGCAGCCTGCTCACCCGGCTGCACCGCCTGCCGAGGCTGCTGCTCCCCCTGTTCACCGGCATCTTGTTCGCCGTCGGCGTGCTCGGCCCACTGACCATCGGGCTGATCGCCTTGGCCGTGGTCTTCGTCTTCGTCACCTGGCTGGCGTACCTCTCCTGGCCCGCCGTGACCACCGGCGGCAAGCTGATGCGGCTGCTGATGGTCGTCCTGGTCGGCGTCCTGATCGCCATCCGCCTCTCGCAGGGCTGACTCGCACGGCCGCCTTCGCCGCGTTCGCCCCATGAGCATGGATCTGCCCCAGCTGCAGACGGGGCGGATCCAGGTTCGTGGGGCGAACGGCCCGTCGGTAACCATCTCGCGCCGCCTTCTCGAGCCGGAGCTGTGGACAACTCTGGCCGGGTCGGAGCCTGTGGACGACCGAAACCGTCCGAGCTCTGATGCCTTAGAACTCGCATGTGAGTGAAATCAGTCTTCGCCGCGACCTCGGCTCGCAGGGCATCACGGACGACGAGATCCGTGTGATGGTTCGAGCGGGAAGCCTGCAACGACTGCGCCGCGGTGCATACGTAACGCCGCCCGACAGTGAGCCGGGCACGAGAGCGCTCGAGATCCAGCGTCGCCACCGGCAACTGCTGGCGGCTTCGGTCCGGCAGCTGTCGGACCAGTTCGTTGTCAGTCACATGTCCGCCGCGCTGCTTCACGGTCTGCCTGTGTGGAACGACGAGCTCGGCCGCCTCAGTTTGATCCGGGGACTCTCCGGCGGTGGCAAGACCCGCGCTGATGTGCTCGTCCGCGGTCTTCGGCTTGCGCCGGATGAGGTAGTCCGACTCGACGACTATCGCGTCACGACCGTGGCGCGTACGGTGCTCGATCTGGCCTGCAGCCTCTCGCTCGAGCGCTCGGTGGCAGTCGGAGACGCCGCGCTTCGCCGTGGCCTCGATCCGCGCGCGATCGCCGATCTCGTCGAGCGGGCACGCGGACGGACCGGGATCGGTAAGGCTCGGCTTGCGGTGGAGCTCTTCGACCCTCGGAGCGAGAGTCCAGGCGAGTCCACCAGCCGCGTGATCTTTCACGTTCGAGGTCTGCCTACACCCGAGCTGCAGTACGAGGTGCGCTCGATCAACGGATCTCTGGTCGGTCGAAGCGATGTTGCCTGGCCGGAGCTGAGAACGCTCGGCGAGTTCGACGGCCGGACGAAGTACGGCGAGCTTCTACAACCCGGACAGACGGCCGGAGACGTCGTCTTCGCCGAGAAAGTCCGTGAAGACGCCCTGCGAGCGCTCGGCTGGCAGGTTGTCCGCTGGACGTGGGCGGACCTGCGGAGTCCCGACGAGCTGATCCGCCGTATCGAGCGCGCCTTTGACCGGGGACGTCGGGGCTGACCCGGGCCGGTCACCAAATATGGCCTCCTCCACCGCGTTCGCCCCACGAGCATGGATTCGCCCCGGCTGCAGGCGGGGCGGATCCAGGTTCATGGGGCGGATTTCAGTCCTGACGGCGGCGGCGGGGCCGGGGCGGCTGCGGGCGGCGGGGCCGGGAGCATCGGATTCCGCCACATACAGTTTGACTTCGCCCCAGATCTACATGAAAATCATTTCCGTGAAGACCATGCGCGCGCTCGGCGTTGCACTGACCATGGCCGTCATCCTCCTTGCGGCGGCCTGTGGACAGTCGGGTACGGCCGCCGAGGGCAGAGCGAAGCCTGGTCAGCTGGACATCGTCACCGCCTTCTACCCGTTCCAGTTCGTCGCCGAGCGCGTCGCGGGAGATCACGCCGTCGTCAGCAGTCTCACTACCCCCGGTGCGGAGCCGCACGACCTCGAGCTCACCCCGAGGCAGGTGGCCAGCGTCACCACCGCCGATCTGGTCGTCTACGAGAAGTCCTTCCAGGCCGCGGTCGACGAGGCGGTCGCCCAGAGCGGGAACGCCAACGTGCTGGACACCGCCACCGTGGTCCCGTTGGTGCCCCTCGAGGAAGGCGAGGGCCACGATCACGCGGCCACCGCCGAGCACGAGGGCGACGGTGGCGAGTCCGGGCTCGACCCTCACGTCTGGCTGGATCCGAAGAACATGGTCGAGATCACGAATGCGGTCGCAGCCCGACTGGCCACGATCGACCCGGACAACGCCACCGACTACCGGACCAATGCCAAGAGCCTGGTCGGTGACCTGACGGCCCTCGACAACTCCTACCGGACCGGTCTGGCCACCTGCAAGCTCAGCGAGTTCATCACCACCCACGCGGCATTCGGCTACCTGGCGAGGCAGTACGACCTCACCCAGGTCGGCATCAACGGCCTCAGTCCGGACAGTGAGCCGTCCCCGGCTCGGATCGCGGACGTCCAGCAGATCGCCAAGGAGCACCAGGTCACCACGATCTTCTACGAGACGCTGGTCTCCCCAGCGGTCGCCCAGTCGATCGCCAGCGATCTGAGGCTGAAGACCGACGTCCTCGACCCGATCGAAGGCATCACCGATGCGTCCCGCGGGACGGACTACCTTTCGGTCATGAGGTCCAATCTCACGGCGCTGCGGACGGCGAACAGTTGCCAGTAGCCGCGAACGAGCCCGTGCTGGCCGCCGAGGACCTCACGGTCGAGCTCGGCGGCCTGCCGGTGCTCCGCGGTGTCGGGCTCGCCGTCGGGTCTGGCGAAGCGGTGGCCCTGCTCGGTGGCAACGGCTCGGGCAAGTCGACGCTGGTCCGCGCCCTGCTCGGCCTGACGCCGCACCAGCGCGGTTCAGTGCGTCTGTTCGGCGCCGAGCTGAGCCGGTTCTCGGACTGGAAACGGGTGGGGTACGTCCCGCAGCGATCCACCGCCGCGCTCAGCAACGCCCTGGTCCGGGAGGTGGTGGCCGCCGGCCGGCTGTCCCATCGGCGTCCGTTCGTGCCACCACGACGGAGCGATCGCACCGCGATCGGCGAGGCGCTGGCGACCGTCGGAATGGCCGACCGCTCGGGCGACGAGCTCCGGCGGCTGTCGGGTGGGCAGCAGCAGCGCGTCCTGATCGCGCGCGCGCTGGCGGGAGAACCGGATCTGCTCGTGCTGGACGAACCGAATGCCGGCGTCGATCTCGAGCACCAGCAGATCCTGGCCGAGGTGCTCACCACGCTGATCGCGCGAGGTGTCGCGGTCCTCGTCGTGCTGCACGAGGTGGGCCCACTCGCCGCCCTGATCGACCGGGCGGTGGTGCTGCGCGAGGGCCGGGTCGTCCACGACGGACCGCTGGGACTGCTCGGTCAGGGGCATCATCACCACGGCCACCACGCAGACGATCTCGGCAGCTCCACACTGGATCGGACGCTGCTCGACGGGACCCTGCTGAGCCCTACGTCGACGAAGAGGAAGCCATGATCGAGATCCTCGGCTATCCCTTCATGCAACGCGCCCTGCTGGCCGCGCTGCTCACCGGACTGATCGCGCCGGCGATCGGGACGTACATCGTGCAGCGCCGGCTGAGCCTGCTCGGCGACGGGCTCGGCCACGTGGCGATCGCCGGAGTCGGGCTGGCGCTGCTGACCGGCTCCTCACCGCTGCCGATCGCCGTGGCGGTGTGCGTCGCCGGGGCGCTGATCGTGGAGATCCTGCGCCAGCAGGGCAAGGCCACCGGCGATGTCGGGCTGGCGATCTTGTTCTACGGCGGGCTGGCGGCCGGCGTGCTGATGTCGGGCATCGCGGGGCGGGCACCGGCGCACTGTCGCAGTACCTGTTCGGCTCCCTGACCACCGTGAGCTCCGGTGATCTCGTGCTCGTCGCGGTGCTGGCGGTCGTCGTCCTCGTCCTCACCATCGGGTTGGCGCCACAGCTGTTCGCGGTCAGCACGGACGAGGAGTTCGCCCGCACCCAGGGGATCCAGGTCCGGCTCTACAACATCGTCATCGTCGTGCTGGCCGCGGTCACGGTCACCTTGGCGATGCGGACCGTTGGCCTGCTGCTGGTCAGCGCCATGATGGTGGTGCCCGTCGCCGCCGGACAGAATTTCGTCCGCGGACTGTTCGCGTCGTTCTGGTGCGCCATGATCATCGGTGTCGTCGTCGCGGTCGGGGGCGCCGTCGGCTCGTTCTACGCCGACACCGCTCCCGGCGCTCTGATCGTCGTGCTTGCCATCGCGGTGTTCATGATCAGCTGGCCCGTCTCGGTGCTGCTCCGAAGGCGGCGAAACGCCATGATCGTTCCGGAGCCGGTCGACGACGAGGACGAGCTCGCGATGCCGCACGTCACTGCCGAGTCGGGGCATCCGCACGAGCACGGACCGAGCTGCGGTCACCCCCGGGTCCAGCACGGTGATCATGAGGACTTCATCCACGAGGGTCATCGGCACGCCGTGCATGCCGATCACTATGACGAGCACTGAACCCGGAGACGAAATGACCGAGCAGAACGCGTCGGCGGGCCCCGCCCAACGCCGGACGCGGCAGCGGGTTGCGGTCGAGGAGGTGGTCCGCGAGCTCAGCGAATTCCGGACGGCGCAGCAGATCCACGACGATCTCCGCCACCGCGGTGACGGGGTCGGGCTGACCACGGTCTACCGGAATCTGCAGCTGATGGCCGATGCCGGCGAGCTCGACGCGATCCGGACTGCCGACGGGGAGACGGCCTACCGGCGCTGCTCGGGCGGCCACCACCACCATCTGGTCTGCCGCAGCTGCGGACGTACGGTCGAGGTCACCGGGCCGGCCGTTGAGACCTGGGCCGCCGCCATCGCCGAACGGCACGGCTTCCGCGAGGTCAGCCATGAGCTGGAAATCTTCGGCACCTGCGACACCTGCTGAGCACAGGCGCTGAGCCTGTCGAAGCGCAAACTTGCCCTTCGACGGGCTGACTGACCCGCACCGACGCTGCGCGTCGCGGAGTGCAGGAGCAGATCGTGAAACACGCTTTTCCGTTTCACGATCTGTGACGAACGAGGCGACCATAGGCGCAGCGGAGCGCGGAGCGAGGCTTGCCGAGCGGAGCAATCAGACCGCTGCGCGTCGCGGAGTGCAGGAGCAGATCGTGAAACACGCTTTTCCGTTTCACGATCTGTGACGAACGAGGCGACCATAGGCGCAGCGGAGCGCGGAGCGAGGCTTGCCGAGCGGAGCAATCAGACCGCTGCGCGTCGCGGAGTGCAGGAGCGTTCGGTGAAACACGCTTTTCGTTTCACGGAACGCGACGAACGAGGCGACCATAGGCGCAGCGGGGCGCGGGGGCGAGGCTTGCCGAGCGGAGCAATCAGACCGCGCAGCGGAGCGCGGAGCGAGGCTTGCCGAGCGAAGCAATCAGACGGCGCAGCGGAGCGCGGAGCGAGGCTTGCCGAGCGGAGCAATCAAACCGCGCCGTAGCGACGATCTCGGTCGGCGTACAGCTCGATGGCGTGCCACAGGTCGCGCCGGTCGAAGTCGGGCCAGAGCCGATCCAGGAAGACGAGCTCGGCGTACGCTGACTGCCAGAGCAGGAAGTTCGACGTCCGCTGCTCACCTGAGGACCGGACGAACAGATCCACGTCGGGAATGTCGGGCTCGTCCAGGAAGTGTCGGAACCGTTCCTCGGTGATCCGATCCGGGTCGAGCTGCCCCGCCGCCGCCAGCGAAGCGATCTTCCGCACGGCGTCGACGATCTCGGCCCGGCCGCCGTAGTTCACGCAGAACTGCAGGGTCAGTACGTCGTTGTCCACCGTCCGCCGTTCGGCCTCCTCGAGCTCGCTGATCACGCTGCGCCACAGCCGCGGCCGGCGACCGGCCCATCGGACACGGACACCCATCGCGTCCATCTGGTCCCGACGACGACGGATCACGTCGCGGTTGAAGCCCATCAACCAGCGCACCTCGTCGGGCGAGCGACGCCAGTTCTCGGTGGAGAAGGCGTACGCCGACAGGTACTTCACGCCGACCTCGATCGCGCCCTCGATCACGTCGAACAGCGACGCCTCACCCATCGCGTGCCCCTCGGTACGGGGCAGGCCACGTGCCTTTGCCCAGCGTCCGTTGCCGTCCATCACGATCGCGACGTGGTTCGGCACCTTCTCGGCCGGGATCGCCGGCGGCCGCGCGCCGCTGGAGTGCGGGACCGGTGGCAGCGGCACCCGAGGCAGGGCTGCGGACGACCCGTCGCGCACACCACCCGGATCGCGAGACGCGGCGCGGTCACGGCGGGTCCTTGGCACGTAAGGGACAATAGCGAGGTGCCGACCTACCGCGACGAAGCCGTTGTGCTCCGGACGCACAAGCTCGGCGAGGCGGACCGGATCATCACCTTCCTGAGCCGGGGCCGCGGCAAGATCCGCGCGGTGGCCAAGGGCGTACGTCGGACGTCGTCGAAGTTCGGCGCCCGGCTCGAACCGTTCTCCCACGTCGACCTGCAGTTCGCCGAGGGCCGCACGCTCGACGTGGTCACCCAGGTCGAGTCGCTGCATGCCTTCGGCGAGCCGTTGGTGGCCGACTACCGCGCCTACACCGCGGGCCAGGTGATGCTGGAGACCGCGGACCGGCTGGTGGTCGAGGAGGGCGAGCCGTCGGTGCAGCAATATCTCCTGCTGGTCGGTGCGCTCGGCGCGCTCAACCGCGGCACGACGGACGGTGTCCGATCGGCGTCGCTGATCCTCGACTCCTACCTACTGCGATCACTGGCCGTCTCCGGCTACGCACCGACCTTCACCGACTGCGCCCGCTGCGGCGTCGTCGGTCCGCACTCCGCGTTCTCCCCCGGCGCCGGCGGCGTGGTCTGCGAGTCGTGCCGACCGACCGGCTCGGCCCGCCCGTCCACCGAGACCCTGCACCTGCTCGGCGCCCTGCTCGAGGGCCGTTGGGCCGACACCCGGGAGGTGGACCCACGGGTTGCGAAGGAGGCCAGCGGGCTGACCGCCGCGTACGTCGCCTGGCACCTCGAGCGTGGGCTCAGGTCGTTGATCCACCTCGAGCGCTGAGCCGACTCGATGCCGACCCGAGATCCACGCGACCCGAACTTCGTCAACCCGCACTGGGTCGCGCCGCCGGAACCGGCCGCTCCGCGACATCGATCGTCTGCGGCCGTCTACGCGCTGGCGATCGTCCTCCCGGTCTTCCTGCTGCTGCTGCTGGCTGCACCGTTCGGGATCGTGCTGGCGCTGCGGGCCGGCGGCAGCACCGGTCAAGCCCCAGCAGGCGGGTCGAACCAGGGCGCCGATCAGCCGCCGGCCGGCGAGGCAGGTGCCGGCGACCCCTACTTCCCCGACTACGGCAGCTCGGGCTACGACGCCTTGAAGTACGCGATCTCGATCTCGTTCGACCCGAGGACCGCGACGATCTCCGGCACCACGACGATCACCGCCCGCGCCACCCAGGACCTGACCTCGTTCTACTACGACCTCGTGCTGAGGACGAACTCGGTGACGATCGGCGGCCAACCGGCCGAGGTGGAGCAGGAGTCGTTGCAGGACGTCAAGATCACTCCCGCCACGCCGATCAAGGCCGGTGCCGAGTTCGTGGCCACGATCGACTACTCCGGCGATCCGGCCAAGATCGCCTCACCCCGGGGCCAGCCGTGGTCGGTGACCAACCAGGAGTGGACCGCTGCCGGTGAGCCAGAAAGTGCCGCCTGGTGGTTCCCGTCCAACGACTACCCCTCCGACCCTGCGCTGATGGACGTGTCGGTCACGGTGCCGAACGGGATGGAGGTGATCAGCGTCGGCCGTCTCGTCTCCCGGGACAGCGACACGAGTCCCGAGACGGCGACCTGGCACTGGCTCTGCGAGCAGCCGATGGCGACGTACCTGAACTTCGTCAGCATCGGTCAGTACGAGATCCGCCAGAGCACGGTCGATGGCCTGCAGGCGGTGTACGCGGTCAGCGAGCAGCTGGACGGCGATCAGCGACGGCAGGCCTTCGAGGCGATGGAGCACTCGCCGGAGATCCTGCGGACGTACGAGCCGTGGTTCGGGCCGTACCCGTTCGCCGAGATCGGCGGTGTGGTGCCGGCGCATCGATTCGGGTTCGGTGGGCTGGAGACCCAGACCCGGCCGGTCTACGGCGCGGAGTCGATCCTCGATCGTGGGTTCGCGACGGGACTGGTCGCCCACGAGCTCGCCCACATGTGGTTCGGCGATCACGTCACCGTCCGGCAGTGGAACGACATCTTCGACAACGAGGGGTACGCCAGCTGGGCGCAGTGGGCCTACCTCGACGCGCATGGCGGGGAGAAGCTGAACGATCATCTCGAGCGGGCGTACCAGGCCACCAAGGACAAACCGGAGTTCTGGAAGATCACGATGATCGATCCCGGGGCCGACCACCTGTTCGACGCCGTCTACACCCGGGGGCCAATGCTGCTGCAGGCGCTGCGCAACCGGATCGGCGACAAGGCGTTCCTCACTCTTGCGCGGAACTGGGCCCAGGACGCCGGTAGTCGCAGCATCGAGGAGTGGATGATCACCGCGCAGTCGGTGACGGACGTCGACCTGGCACCGTTCTTCGCGGTCTGGGTGATGGGCGATACCGTCCCGGCGCACACCAAGGAGAACGGTTTCCCCTGATCCCCCCTTCCCGGAAAGTGTGCGCAAACGACAGCGACACGCCGAAGGAGGTTGTGGTTTGCGCCCACTTTCCGGAACGGTGAGGGCCGGATGGCCGACGGCGACGGGGGTCAGTCGTCGGCGAGGACAGGGGTCAGTCGTCGGCGAGGACGGCGGCGGGTTCGGTCCGGGCGGCGCGGCGGCCGGGCAGCACCGACGCGAGCAGGCCGGCCACCAGCGCCACCGCGATGACGAGCGCCGTCTGCGGGATCGACACGGCCAGCCGGACCTGGGACACGCCGATCTCGTGAGCCAGGCTCGTCGTCCCGATCACCCCGAAACCGATCCCGGCGGTTGCCCCGACGAGGGTCGCGGCGACCGCGAGCAAGCCGGCCTCGACGGCCAGCATCACCCGCAGCTGACGCCGCTGAACGCCCAGCGCACGCAGCAGCGCCGACTCGCGGACCCGCTCGATCACCGACAGGCCGATCGTGGCGCCCACTCCGATCACCGCGATCAGCGCCGCGACACCGAGCAGGGCGGTGGCCACCAGCAGCACCGCGTCCACGGTCGCACCGATCGCGGCCGACTGCACCAGGGAGCCGCCGACGACCAGCCCGAGCTGGGAGGAGGTGGCGCGTTTGACGTCGGCGATCACCTGGGCCGGGTGCTGGTGGTCGGTCCTCACCCAGAGCGCGCGCTCCAGCGGCTTGGCCGCCAGCACGTCGAGCGTCGCCTGCGGGACGACGACGCGTCCGGCGTCGGCGAGGTCGCTCTTTACCACCCGTACGTCCACGTGCCGACCTCCCGCGCTCAGTCGGACGGTCTGGCCTTCCTTGGCTCCGACCGACTCGAGCGTGAACGGGTGGACCAGGGCGACGCCGGGCTGCAGCGCGTCGAGACCGCCGCGGGCCACCCGGGCCGCGGTCGGCGCCAACCCGACCACGGTCAGCGCGGCGCCGCCGCCCGACCCGCCCAAACCGCCACCCGACCCGCCCGATTCGCCCGAACCGCCGCCCGACCCGCCCACCACGACGGCCGTCGCGTCGGTCATCGCCACCGGCTCGACCGCCTCGACCCCCAGCACTGCGGCGACCGCGGTCCGTACCGTCGACGTGACGGCGACGTCGGCGCTCTCCACCGTCACGTCCACCGGGAACTGCCGAGCGACCTCGGCCTCCACAGACGCCTTCACACTGGCGGCGCCGACCTGCAGCGCGACGATCAGCCCCACAGCCAGCATGAGGGCGCTTGCGGTTGCGGCCGTCCGGCGCGGATGGTGGCTGAGGTTGGCGGCGGCCAACCGCGCGGTCGGACCGGCGCCACCGACCAGCCGGCCGAGCAGTCGCAACAGCGGGGGGACGTACGTCGGCGCCAGCACGATGATCCCGACGGCCAGCAGCGCGCTGCCGGCGACGGTCAGCGGGAAGCCGCGGCCGTACCAGGCGACCAGAGCCACCGCCGCGCCGCCGGTCAGCAGCAGCGCACCGCCGATCGCCAGCCGCACCCGACCGATCCGGCGCTCGTGCGCGGCGTCGGCCACCGGTCGCAACGCTTCCACCGGCGAGACCCTGGTGGCCCGCCAGGTTGGGACCAAGCTGGCCCCGAGGCCGACGACGAGCCCGACCGCAACGGCCAGCAGCACCCGGCCGACCGGGATCACCAGACCGCCGGCCAGGCTGTCGCTCGCGGCCGACAGACCCGCCGCGAGCCCGAGTCCGAGGACGACGCCGACGACGCTCCCGAGCAGTCCGACCAGCAGCGTCTCCGCCAGCAGGCTCGCTCGCAACTGTCCGCGGCCGGCTCCGACGACCCGCAGCAGGGCGAGCTGTCGACGCCGCTGGGTGAGCACCAGCAGCTGGGTGTTGGTGATGATCATGCCGCCGACCAGCAGCGCGATCGGGCCGAAGACCAACAGCAGCAGGTACCCGGCCTGAACCCCGCCGCTGAGCTGGTTCATCGTCTCGGTGGCGACCTGGTCCGACGTCCGGACGCTCGCAGCTCGCGGCACGACCGCGCGGATCGCGTCGCGGAGCTGCTCCGGACTCACGCCGGGATTCGCGAGCGCCAACACCGTCGGGTACGTCGCCAGGTCGCCGCCGAACAGCGACGCCGGCGCGGCGCCGGTGGCCTGGCTGCCGGCGAACAGGGAGTGTCCCTCGTCGGTGATGCCGACCACCCGGAGCGTGCGCTGGGTCCTCGCCGACGCCGTACCGGACTCTGAATCGGCCAGCGCGACCGTGATCGGCTCGCCGACCACGAGGTGATAGGCCTCGGCCGTCGCTGAGCCGACTACCAGCTCGTCGGGTGAGGCGGGCCATCGCCCCTGGTCCAGGTCGAGCCAGCGCAGCCGCGGGTCGGTCGGCAGTGAGGACAGCGCGATCGTCCCGGGTCGCCCGTCGGCGCTGAACTCCGCCAGGGTCTGATAGCGGGGCTCCGCCAGAGCCACCCCGTCCACCCCGGCCGCCTCCGCTGCGAGGGTGTGGTGGGGATCGGCGACGTCGGCGACGACCACATCAGCGACGGCGGTCTGCGCGGTCGCCCGGACCCCGATCGACCGGAACTGGGTCGGCACGAACACCAGCAGGGCCACGACGAAGGCAACCCCGAGTGCGGTGGCGGCCAACGTCGCCGCATAGCGCGTGGGGTGCTGGCGGACCTCGGACCAGGCCAGCCGGGACATGGTGATCCGGGTCTTGGTGATCCGGGTCTTGGTGATCCGGGTCTTGGTGATCTGGGTCTTGGTGATCTGGGTCATCGGCTCAGGCTCGTCAGCGCGTAGAGGACCGACTCGGCGTCGGGTCGATCCAGGTCGTCGACCAGCCGTCCGTCCGACAGCAGCACGACCCGGTCGGCGTAGGCCGCGGCGCTCGGGTCGTGGGTGACCATCACGATCGTCTGGCCCTGCTCGCGGCTGGCTCGGCGGAGATGACTGAGCAGGGCCTGTCCGGTGACGGAGTCCAGTGCGCCGGTCGGCTCGTCGGCGAAGACGATCTCCGGCCTGGTGACCAGCGCCCGGGCGATGCCGACCCGCTGCTGCTGACCACCGGACAGCTCGCTGGGTCGGTGGTCCAGTCGGTCGGCGAGCCCGAGGGCGTCGACCACGCTCGCGATCACCTCCGGCTCGGCGCGACGACCGGCCAGGTCCAGCGGCAGCACGATGTTCTGCCGCGCCGTCAGAGTTGGCAGCAGGTTGAAGGACTGGAAGACGAAGCCGATCCGGTCTCGCCGGACGCGGGTGAGCTCGCGGTCGGACAGCGCGCCGAGCTCGGTCGGGCCGAGGTAGACCTGGCCGCCGGTCGGCCGGTCCAGCCCGGCCAGGCAGTGCAGCAGGGTCGACTTGCCGGAGCCGGACGGGCCCATGACGGCGGTGAAGGAGCCCTCGGTCAGTTCCAGATCCAGCCCGTCCAGGGCGCGCACGCGGGTCCGGTCGGCACCGTAGTCCCTGGTCAGGGCGACGGTACGGACGCCGACGGTCGGTCTTGGTAGCAGGCCGGGATGCACACCCGGGGCCGAAGCGATGGACATGGCCGCCACGCTATGAACGCCGGACCGCCGGCACATCGGAGTGCCGACCCGAGCTGCATCCGACCGCAGACCGACTCGACCGGAGGCGCTGTGCCTCGACCGTCCGGGCGGTGACTCGGGCTCAGCCGGCCAGCCCGACGTCATAGGCGAACAGCACCAGTCCGACCCGGTCGCGAACCTCCAGCTTGGCCAGCAACCTGCCGATGTGGGTCTTCACGGTGCCCTCGGCCATGTACAACCGGGCGCCGATCTCGGCGTTGGTGGCACCCACCGCGATCTCTCGAAGCACGTCGATCTCCCGTGCGGTGAGGACCTCCAGCCGCGGGTCCGGGCCGGCGGTGGCGGGCACGCCCAACCGGGGTACGACCTGGGCCAGCAGTCGACGGGTGGCGCTCGGTGCGACCACGGCGTCCCCGGCGGCGACGTTGCGGATCGCCGACAACAGCTCGTCCGGCCGGGCGTCCTTGAGCAGGAACCCGCTCGCCCCGGCCCGGAGCGCGGCGTAGACGTACTCGTCGAGGTCGAACGTGGTGAGCACCAGCACCCGGGCGCCGTTGCGTTCGGCGGTCAGCCGCTGGGTCGCCTCGACGCCGTCCATCCGCGGCATCCGGATGTCCATCAGCACGACGTCGGCGACGCTCGCCCGCAGGCGTTCGACCGCCTCCGCGCCGTCGGCCGCCTCGCCCACCACGTCGATGTCATCCTCGGCTTCCAGCAGCATCCGGAATCCGCTGCGAACCAGCGCCTGGTCGTCGACCAGGAAGACCCGGATCCTCATGCCGTCGTCGGCGACGTCGGCGACGTCTGTGTCTTCTGCGCCGCCGGCAGCGGCAGCCAGGCGCGGACCGCGTAGCCGCCGCCGACCCGTGGGCCGGCGCTCAGCCGACCTCCTTGCACCGCGACCCGCTCCCGCATCCCCTCCTGGCCGTGGCCGGCCGGGCCGGGGTTCGCCGCCGCGCCGGCTCCGTCGTCAACGATCTCGAGCTCGATCGCCGGCCCGGTGTAGGCGACGGTGACCCGGGCCCGCGCGCCGGACCCGGCATGCTTCAACACATTGGTCAGCGACTCCTGCACGATCCGGTACGCGGTCAGTCCGAGCGCCTGGCCGACCGGCGGCGGAGTGCCGAAACAGGTGAGCTCGAACGCCTCCGACGTCCGTCGGACGAGTGCCGGCAGGTCGTCGAGGCCCGGCGTGGGTGCGTACACCGTCGGGTCTGACTGCCCGGCCTCCCCGCGCAGCAGGGACACGATGTGCCGGGTCTCGGCAAGCGCCTGCCGCGAGGTCTCGGCGATCGTGCCGAACACCTCGGGTGCCGCCTCGGGCCGCTTCGCCGACAGGGCGCGACCGCCCTCGGCCTGGACCACGATCACCGACAGCGAGTGGGCCACGATGTCGTGCAGCTCCCGGGCGATCCGGGCGCGTTCGCTGATGGTGGCCACCTGGGCCCGCTGCTGCTGCTCGGCCTCGACCAGAACGCGCTCCCGGACCGCCTCGTCCCGGCGCTCGCGCTGCCGCTGCTGGGCCTCCCGCAGCCGGCTGCCCAACAGGTACGACCCGACCACGATCGAGCCACTCGCGACCGCGGTCATCGCGAACGGGGCGAAGCTGTCGCCGTCGTTCACCGGACCGGTCCAGCGCAGCGGCCCGAGCACCGAGCCGATCAAGCCGGCGACCAGGGCCAGCTGACCCAGCCGGGCCGACGACCAGCGCGCCAGCCCGTAGATCAGCAACGGTACGACCACGACGGCGAAGGACGGCGCACCCGCGAATGCCAGCAGCCCGAGCGCGCCGAGCACCCCGAGGGCGAGCGCGGCGGCGGGCTGGCTGCGTCGCAGCATCAGCGAGGAGCAGAGCACGACGGTCGCGATCATCGTCTCGCCGTCGCTGCCGACGAACACCGCCGCGAGCAGGCTGACGCCGACCGCCAGGCAGAAGTCGAACAGCCACGAGCGGTCGCGCACCTCGAACACAGACATGTCGCTCGGCAGCCTAGGCGGCCCCCGACCGGATCACATCAGACCGTGGTCCCCTGCACTCGGACCGCGGTCGGGGCGTCGTCGTGCACGCCGCGACGACAACCTGGAGTTGGTACTCCCCCACCGGGCCTCTGCAGAGCGCCTCAGGCGTGAGATCGACGCCCTCCCGGATCAGCCCGGTGTGCCACTGGCTCCCGTCCTGCTCCGACAACCGCGAGCTCGCCGCCCGGGACCGATTCGTCCTCCGGCAGGTTAGCCTCGCCGACCCTTACGCCCGATGCTTCTCGGGTTCCGCGACCTGAAGCCTGCAGCCGTGCGTCCACTTTCCCCTCGCGGTCCGCCTTGCCCGCGAAACGGCCCCCGGTTTCCTTCGGTGCACCGGAGGGTATCGATGTGCGGCGGAGAGTGGATGGGAGGTGCAGCATCACCGATCCGGACGACAGCGTGGGCGCACAGGACGAGGCGCCGCACATCGAATCGCCTCCACGCCGGTCGGCGCCGCGGAAAGCGACATCCAGCCAGCGGGTGCTGGACGGCTTGATTCCCCGTCGCCTCGCCAGGGCCGTGCTGTGGGCCGCCGGCTTGATGATCATCGGGCTGGCGGTCTGGCTCGCTGTGCGAGTCCTCGCCGCGGTCCTGGTGGTGTGGGTGCCCTGTGTCGTGGCGCTGCTACTGACGGCATTGTTGATGCCGTTCAACCTGTGGCTGCGCCGACGGGGTCTGGCGCGGGGACTGGCCGCGGCCTCCAGCGTGGTCGGGCTGCTCTTGATCCTGGCGTCTGTTGGAACTGTCGTCGTGCTGGTCACTGCTAATCAGATCGACACCCTGTCCGCTCAGTTCGGGACATCCTTGCGTTCGGCTCAGGACCAATTCACGTCCTTGCCGGTGAGTCAAAGAACGCTCAACGTGATCCAGGACAGGTTGCAAGAAGCGCTGCAGTCGGCCAGCCACGGGCTCGCCGCAACCGCCCTGACTGCCACCGAGACAAGCCTCCGATTCGTCGCCGGCCTGCTGCTCGGGGTATTCGTTCTGTTCTTCCTGCTCTACGACGGCACACGGATCTGGTACTGGTGCCGGTCTCTCTTCCCCCGCCGCACCAGAAGACGCATCGGAGCCGCCGGGCAGGCCGCGTGGGTCACGCTATCCGGATTCGTCCAGGGCACCACTGTGATCGCCACCGTGCACGCAGTAGTGATCGGCGCCACCCTGGCCATACTCGGAGTCTCGCTCTTCTTGCCGCTCGCCCTTCTGATCTTCATCGGCAGCTTCGTCCCGGTCGTCGGTGCACTACTTGCCGGCGGCCTCGCCGTGCTCGTCACCCTCGGCTCGAACGGCGCCGTAGCAGCCGCCATCGTCTTGCTCGTCCTACTCATCGAACACGAACTCGAGGCACACATCCTCCAGCCCCTGGTCGTCGGCCGCTACGTCCGGTTGCATCCGCTCGCGATCATCCTCGTGATCGCCATCGGCGCGGCGCTCGGAGGAATCGTCGGCATCTTGGTTGCCGTGCCCATTACCGGCGTCGCCTACAACGCCTGGGGCCCACTCAACGGCCGAACGGCGAAAGTCGTCGCAGAAGCCCGGCGACCATCTAGACTAAGCCGCCTCTGGTCAGCCCTCCATCGGGCCGTCACTACCGAAAGACGACGCCAATGACGGTCTCCGACGACAACGGCACTGGGGGCTCGCCGCGACACTCGCCTGCTCATCCTCACCGCTGCGGCCCGCCACCCGTCAAGGGCACCGGGCCGCAGCGGGGATGTGCCGTCAGCGGCGGGCTCGGTTGACCGCCGAGCTGACGGCCTTGAGCGAGGCGGTGACGATGTTTGCGTCCATGCCTACGCCCCAGACCAGCTGACTCTGCTCACCCTCGCCGACCTCGCACTCGACGTACGCCGCGGCGAGAGCGTCACCCCCGGCGGAGAGTGCGTGCTCGTTGTAGTCCAGCACCCGGACGTGATAGCCGAGCGCCGAGATCGCGTCGACGTACGCCGACACCGGACCATTGCCCTCGCCGGTGATCCTCCGCTCGATTCCGTTGTCCACCACGGTCGCGGTCACCGAGTCCCGTTGCCCACTGCCCGAAGCGCTCTGCACACTCTTCAGCGCCAGGGGCTCGTCCGGCGCCAGGTACTCGCGCTGGAAGACGTCCCACAGCTGTCCAGGTGTCACCTCGCCACCGCCGGCGTCGGTGTAGCTCTGCACCGCGCGGGAGAACTCGATCTGCAGCCGGCGCGGCAGGTCGAGGCTGTGCTCGGACTTCATGATGTAGGCCACGCCACCCTTGCCGGACTGGGAGTTCACCCGGATCACGGCCTCGTAGGTCCGACCGACGTCGTGCGGGTCGATCGGCAGGTACGGCGCCTCCCACTCCATCTCGGCGACGGCGATGCCGCGATCGGCGGCTTGGCGTTCCAGGTCCTCCAGGCCCTTCTTGATGGCGTCCTGGTGGGAGCCGGAGAAAGCGGTGTAGACCAGATCTCCCGCGTACGGGTGGCGCGGGTGGACCGGCAGGTTCGTGCAGTACTCGACGGTGCGACGGATCTCGTCGATCCGGGAGAAGTCGATCTTGGGATCGATGCCCTGGGAGAACAGGTTCATCCCCAAGGTCACCAGGTCGACGTTGCCGGTTCGCTCGCCGTGTCCGAACAGGCAGCCCTCGACCCGGTCCGCGCCGGCCATCACGGCCAGCTCGGTCGCGGCGACGGCGGTGCCGCGGTCGTTGTGCGGGTGCAGCGAGATCGCGACGTGCTCACGGTTGCGGACCTGGCGGCCGAACCACTCGATCAGATCGGCGTACGTGTTCGGCGTTGACATCTCCACCGTGGCGGGCAGATTCAGGATGATCTCGCGGCCGGAGCTGGGCTGCCAGACGTCCATCACCGCGTTGCAGACCTCGACGGCGAACTCCGGCTCGGTGCCGGTGAAGATCTCCGGGGAGTACTGATAGCCGAACTCGACATCGCCCAGATGCTCCTCGGCGTACTTCATCACCAGCTCGGTGCCGTGAGTCGCGATCGACATGCACTCCGCCTTGT
The DNA here is from genome assembly GCA_963797165.1 of uncultured Actinomycetota bacterium. Classification (GTDB taxonomy): domain Bacteria; phylum Actinomycetota; class Actinomycetes; order Propionibacteriales; family Propionibacteriaceae; genus Microlunatus. Next base: position 207,074 of record CAWCOM010000001.1, on the reverse strand, counting down.
CCACCCGGAAGACGACTCGCCGGAAGAGCGGCGCGGTGGCGTTGTACATGTGGATGGTGGCCGTCTTCGCCCCGACCAGGGACTCGGCCGTCCTCTCGATCAGATCCTCGCGGGCCTGGGTCAGCACCGAGACGGTGACGTCGTCGGGGATTCGGTCCTCGACGATCAGCTGTCGGACGAAGTCGAAGTCGGTCTGGCTCGCCGAGGGGAAACCGACCTCGATCTCCTTGTAGCCCATCTCCACCAGCAGCTCGAACATCTTCAACTTGCGGGCCGGCGTCATCGGGTCGATCAGTGCCTGGTTCCCGTCCCGCAGATCGGTGCTCAGCCATCGTGGGGCGTGATCGATCGTCTTGCTCGGCCAGGTGCGGTCGGGCAGCGAGACGGGGGTGTACGCGCGGTAGCGCTGAAACGGCATGGGGCTCGGCTGCTGGACGGGTACGTCCTGCGCGCGGGTGCCGAAGGTGTTCGTCGGGATGTTAGCGGTGGTGCTCATCGAGTCCTCGCTGCTTGGGGATTGGTGCGGGCCGAACGCACACGAAGCCACCGCAGCGAGGATGCCGGCCCTTAGCGGGCCCCGCTGCGGCAGCGAAGGAGGAGCGCAGAAAAGCGCTCGGCGCAAGCCATGTGGTCACGATAGCACCTATTGAATTGCTCCGCTCGGCAAGCCTCGCTCCGCGCTCCGCTGCGCCCTTGGTCACCTCGTTCGTCGTGTTCGGTGAAACGAAAGGCGTGTTTCACCGAACACTCCTGCACTCGGCGACGCGCGGCGTCGGCGCCCGTTGCGTCGATCGGCAAGCCACTCCGGGAAAACCAGTGGCAGCGGCAGCGGCGCCTCGGGCACCCTGGACCAATGCCTTTCGTACGCGTCAAGCCCGATGACCTCGCTGCCGTCACCGCCTCGGTCGAGCTGCTCAACGCTGCTCAGCGGGTCGATGACCCCGACGGCTGGCCCGGGATTCCCGAGCTGACGGCTCGCCAGCTCGAGTTCGGCTGGGACCTCGAGCCGGACGAGCGCTACCTGTACGTCCCCGACGGTGTCGACGCCGACCTGGCCGACGCCGCGGTCGGGGTCCTCGACATCGCCCTCCCGCTGCGGGACAACCTTCATCTGGTCTGGGCGGAGATCGCGGTCCATCCCGACCATCGAGGGGTCGGCCACGGTCACGCGATCATGGACGAGGTGCTGCGGCGTGCGCGCGAGGCCGGCCGGACAACCGTCTGGGTCGGCACGGCCGAGGACGACGCGACGGCGCGCGACTTCCTGCAGTCGTACGGATTCGGCTACGCCAGCCACGACGCCCGACGCCGTCAGGTGCTCGCCGACGTCGACCAGGCCGAGGTCGAGCGGCTGTTCGCGGCCGCGAAGGTGGCCGCCTCGGACTACGAGCTGATCCGACTCCCGCCGCCGGTGAGCGAGGACGTGCTGACCCAGCTCGTGGAGGTGACGGCGGCGATCAACGACGCACCGATGGGTGACCTGACGTATGAGGACGAGAAGTTCGATCTCCAGCGGCTCAAGGACATGGAGACCGCGCGTGACGGCCGCGGCGACACCATGTACCGGGTCGCCGCTCGGCACAAGGAGTCCGGCGAGTTCGGCGGACACACCGTCGTGGTCTGGAACTCACTGCGCCCGACGCGTGCCGGCCAGGGCGATACCGCGGTGGCGCGCAATCACCGCGGGCACAAGCTCGGCATGCTGTTGAAGATCGAGATGATGCACTGGATCGCCGAGGAGCATCCAGAGGTCGAGATCATCGAGACCTGGAACAACGCCGACAACCGCTACATGATCGATGTCAACGAGGCGATCGGCTATCGGCTCTCGAGGGTCTTCGACATGTACGAGCTGACCCTGCAGGACTGACTCGCACCGGGTCTGACCGACCGGTGCGCCGTCAGCGCCGCGGAGCGTACCTCAGCTTGTCGATCTTCTGCTTGTCGATCTTCTGCTTGTCGATCTTCTGCTTGTCGATCTTCTGCTTGTCGATGGCCGGCGCCTGAGCGGACCGCGCACCCGCCGACGAACCGCCGAGACCGGCCGGCTTGTCGGGTGAGTACAACCAGGTACGGAAGAACAAGGCCAGCTTCTGACCGGAGATCCGTTCGGCTAGCGCCTGGAACTGATCGATGGTCGCGTTGCCGCCCTTGTGCACGGCGGTCCACCTGCGCAGCAGTCGGAAGAATGCATCGTCACCGATCCGCGTCCGTAGCGCGTGCAGGGTCATCGCGCCGCGGTAGTAGACGGCTCCGTCGAAGACATCGTCCGCACCCGGGTCACCGATGGTCACTCCCCACGGGAAGCTGTCGGCGGGCTGCGCGGCGAAGGCGTCGAAGATCTGCTGGGCTGTCCCGTTGCCCTCGTGCTCGGACCACAGCCACTCGGTGTACGTCGCGAACCCCTCGTTCAGCCAGATGTCCTGCCAGCGGGCGACGCTGACGCTGTCCCCGGTCCACTGATGGGCCAGCTCGTGCACGACCACAGAGCTGTCGTCGACGACGTAGTTCCCGATGAAGAAGTCCTTGCTGTAGATCGGTCGCGTCTGGTTCTCGAGTGCATAGGCCAGATCGGGATCGTCGTCCACGATCCCGCCGGCCTGCTTGAACGGGTACGGTCCGAGGTAGCCGGAGAGAAATCGAAGGATCTCGGGTTCGCGCTTCAAGGCGGCCGCGGCACGCTCGCCCGGGGACGCAGCCTCGGCCTGGGTGGACCGGCGCCAGTCGGTGGCGTTGCCCGGGCTGCCCGCGGGCGGCCCACTCGCCGACCATCCGTCGAGGGGGTCTGCGTCGTCCTCGAACGATGTCGTGCCTTGGCCCCCCGGTCCGGTCACCTCGTCGAGGTAGACGCCGGGAAAGGTGACCACGTCGTCGCTGATCGTGCTGAGTGCGACCTCGATCGAGCGGCCGGCGTACCTCGACAGATCGACGCTCCACTGTTCGTAACCCTGGCTCGCGCCGCTGGCCGCGTTCCAGCTGCCACTCGTCCCCGACGACGTACAGCTGCCGGCGCCGTCATCGGTCTGATAGTGGGCCAAGAACGGATGGACGCCGAGCCAGGACGGACAGCTGTTGCCGACCGACGTGCTCGAGTGTCCGTTGAGGTCGGGCAGCGTCGTCCAGGAGTCGCTACCCACCGGGTGCGCTTCGACCACAAAGAAGTCCCAGTCAGGCTCGGTGTCCCGGTTCACCCAGAACGACAACTTCCCACCCTCGCTCGGCACGTTGATCACCCGACTCAGCCGCTTGTAGCCGTTGTCGTCGCCGCCTGACTGGACGAACCACGTGCCGGTGCACCGTCGTCGGTCGTGAACACGCCTCCCATGCCGCCGTCGAGATCATGGACGGGAACGCCGTGATAGTCCACCACCACGTCGAAGTTCGACCGTTTGGCCAGTGTGCGGCGCGGAGTCACCTGGAGCTCATCGCCTACCCGGGTCCACGCGGCAGGCCCTCCGCCGACCGTGATGGCGTCAACGGTCAACCCGTGGAGATCGAGGTCGAAGCGGGAGAGGGACTGGGTTGCCCGGGCACTGATCACCGCCCTTCCCCGCAGCAGGTCCGCGCTGGGCGTGTAAGAGAGCTGGAGGTCGTAGTGCCTGACGTCGTAGCCACCGTTGCCGTCCAGCGGGAAGTACGGGTCACCGATACCGGCTGCGCCCGGCAGCGGGGGTGGCGGCGGAGCAGCCGTAGCCGGGGCGACTGCACCGACCATTGCCAAGACGAGCGAGCAGACCACGACCCAGACCGCTTTGCGCATGGATGCCTCCGAACGACGTACGGCCCAAGCTCCCACCGATTGATTCGGACGTCAACGGATTGGCACAGATACGTCAGACCTCCGCAGTGTGCGGAATAATCGACAGAACTCAGAAACCCAACCGCTTCAGGTGCTTGGGGTCGCGCTGCCACTCCTTCAGCACCTTCACCCGCAGGTCGAGGTAGACCGGCGTGCCGAGCATCGTCTCGATCTGCGCTCGGGCAGCGGCACCGATGTCTCGCAGCCGAGATCCCTTGTGGCCGATGATGATGCCCTTCTGGGAGTCGCGCTCGACGATCATCGACGCAAAGACGTCCAGCAGTGGCTTGTCGGCCGGACGATCCTCACGCAGGCCCATCTCCTCGACCACGACCGTGATCGAGTGCGGCAGCTCGTCGTGCACGCCCTCCAGCGCCGCCTCCCGGATCAGCTCGGCGACCAGGGTCTCTTCCGGCTCGTCGGTGATCTCGCCATCGGGATAGAGCGCCGGCCCTTCGGGCAGCAGTCCGAGCAGCGTGTCGGCCAGCAACGGGAGCTGATCTCCGTCGGTGGCCGACACCGGCACGATATGGGTCCACACGATGCCGAGCGACTCCTCCATCGCGGCGATGGACATCAGGTGCTGAGCCATCCGATCGGCGGACACGAGATCGGACTTGGTCGCGATCGCGACCAGTTTCGGTTTCCGTTTGAGCGCAGCGATCTCACCGACCAGGTAGCTGTCTCCCGGGCCGACCTTCTGGTTCGCCGGCAGGCAGACGCCGATCACGTCGACCTCGGTCCAGGTGGCCCGGACAAGATCATTGAGGCGCTCCCCCAGCAGGGTACGCGGCTTGTGCAGACCCGGAGTGTCGATCAGGATCAGCTGGCCATCCGAGCGGTGCACGATGCCTCGGACGGCATGGCGAGTAGTTTGCGGCCGCGACGAGGCGATGGCGATCTTGCTACCGACCAAGGCATTGGTCAGCGTGGACTTGCCGGCATTGGGCCGGCCCACGAAGCAGGCGAAGCCGGAGCGGAATCCGGCCGCACTGGCGCCGGACCCACCGCTAGGGCTCTCGACCGCCACTTCAGGCCTCGATCCGATCGCGGACGGCGCCATCCGGTCCCGCCACCCAGACCGTCACGCCATGACCGGCGACCTCTCGGACCAGGGCAAGGTCGAGGTCGGTCGGGTCGTCGTCGCCGGAGAGCGCGACAGCCTCGAGCCGGGGTGCGCTGGACGAGACAGCCATCGCCACCGCCAGCTGGATCGCCGACAGGGCAAGGGAGTCGAGCCCGATGCTCGTGGCAGCGTACGTCCGCCCGTCCCCGTCTCGGACGCACGCCCCCTGACTCGCACCGGCCCGCGCACGGGAGGCACGGGCGAGGGTGATGATCTTGCGATCCTCCGGATCGTCGGGTGTGCTGATCTTGCGATCCGCCGGATCGCGGGGCGTGATGACCTCTGGTTCGCTCACGAAGCTCTCTTCCCTGCCTTCTCGTCATCGGTTCGGTGAGCGTTGTCGTCCTCGCCGCCGAGCGCGAGCGCGATCCTGGTAGCCGCCTCGACGCTGCGCGAATCCGTGGGCGCGTCCTGATCGAGCTCGCCGACCCAGGTGGCCAGCACGGTGCCGATCTTGTTGCGTCGACCGCTGGGCCGCTCGGCGACCAGCTCGATGCCCTGGTAGCTGACCGCGGACCCGGCGATCGGGATCTTGTTGAGCAGCTTGGCCATCAACCCGCCGACGGTCTCGACCTCCTCGTCGTCGAGCTCGAAACCGAACAGATCGCCGAGCTCGTCCAACGGGAGTCGCGACGACACCCGGTAGCGCCCGTCGGCCAGCTTGGTGATGTCGGTGTTCTCCTCGTCGTACTCGTCGGTGATCTCACCCACGATCTCCTCGAGGATGTCCTCGATGGTGGCCATCCCCGCCGTGCCGCCGAACTCGTCGACCACGATGACCAGGTGCACGCGTTCGAGCTGCATCTCCTTCAACAGCGCGTCGACCGGCTTGGAGTCGGGGCACCAGACCGGTTGCCGCATCATCGACTTGACCCGTTCGGTGGTCTGGGTGTCGGGTGAGTCGTAGACCCGCTTGATCACGTCCTTGAGGTACAGCACGCCGATCACGTCATCCAGACCGTCCCGGATCACGGGAATGCGGCTGAAGCCGGAGCGCAGGGCCAGCGATACCGCCTGCCGAAGTGTCTTGTACTCCTCGATGAAGACCATGTCCGTCCGAGGCACCATCACTTCGCGGACGATCGTGTTGCCCAGATCGAACACCGAGTGGATCATCTTGCGTTCCTCGGACTCGATCAGCTCGCGCGCCTCGGCCAGGTCCACCAGCTCGCGCAACTCGGCCTCGGTGGTGAACGGACCCTCGCTGAAACCCTTTCCGGGAGTCAGCGCATTGCCGATCAGGATCAGCAACCGGGGAAACGGACCGAGCACGGTGGTGACCGCCACCAGCGGTCCTGCCGCGGCGCACGCCACCTGGTCCGGGTGCTGCCGCCCGATCGTCCGGGGCGCAACGCCCCAGAGGATGTAGGAGACGATGATCATGGAACCCGCCGTGATCAGCACCCGCTCCCAGGTCTGGGCGAAGATGCCGAAGACGACCAGAGCGACCAGCACGATGACGAGGACCTCGAGCACGGTGCGGACGAACAGCGCCGTGTTCAAGTAGCGCGGTGGGTCGTCGACGATCCGGCGGACCTTGGTGGCGCCGGGCTGGCCCTCGGCGACGAGACGGTCCGCGCGTGCGCTCGAGAACGAGTACAGCGCCGACTCGGCAGCTGCGGTGAGTCCGGCAAAGCTCGCCAGGACGAAGGCGATCGCCAGTTGGATCCAGTCGGCTTGGTTCATGTCCGTCGAGTTTTCGGGGCTGTCGACTTCTCGCCGATCACGTCAGGCGCGGACGGCGTCGGGGCGCTGAGTCGCCCACGCGGCGAGCAGTTTGTCCTTGAGACCGAACATCTCGGCCTTTTCACCCGGCTCGGCGTGGTCGAACCCGAGCAGGTGGAGGAGCCCGTGCACCAACAGGTACTCCGTCTCCTCCGCTGCCGTCCGACCGTGCTCCGCGGCCTGGCGGGCGGTCACCGTCGGGCACAGCACGATGTCGCCGAGCAAGCCCTCCGGCGCCTCTTCGTCGTCGCTGGGCGGCCGGAGCTCGTCCATCGGGAAGGACAACACGTCAGTCGGTCCGTCCTCGCCCATGTACTTGACGTGATACGCGGTCATCGCTGCCTCGTCCACCAGCAGGATGGACAGCTCGGCCAGCGGATGGATCCGGAGCTGGTCCATCGCGAACGTCGCCAACCGGACGAGCGCGGCCTCGTCGACCGCGACACCCGACTCGTTGTTGATCTCGACCGTCATCGGGTGCCCTGACGCGGGTGGGCAGGCTGCGCGGCCTCGAACTTGTCATACGCCGCGACGATCCGGCCGACCAGCTTGTGCCGCACTACGTCGTGATTGGTCAGATAGCAGAACGAGATGTCCTCCACGTCGTCCAGGATGCCCTGGACGACACGCAGCCCGCTGCGGGTGCCACCGGGCAGGTCGACCTGGGTGATGTCGCCGGTGACAACGATCTTGGAGCCGAATCCCAGCCGGGTGAGGAACATCTTCATCTGCTCCATCGACGTGTTCTGAGCCTCGTCGAGGATGATGAAAGCATCGTTCAGCGTCCGGCCCCGCATATACGCAAGGGGCGCGACCTCGATCGTGCCGGCGGTCAGCAGCCGCGGGATCGAGTCCGGATCGACCATGTCATGCAGGGCGTCGTACAGCGGCCGCAAGTAGGGGTCGATCTTGTCGTTCAGTGTGCCCGGTAGGAAGCCGAGGTGCTCACCGGCCTCCACGGCGGGTCGGGTCAGGATGATCCGGTTGACCTGCTTGTTCTGCAGCGCCTGGACCGCCTTGGCCATCGCCAGGTATGTCTTGCCGGTGCCGGCCGGGCCGATGCCGAAGACGACGGTGTGCTTGTCGATGGCGTCGACGTACCGCTTCTGGTTGAGCGTCTTGGGCCGGATGGTGCGACCGCGGGTGGACAAGATGTTGTGGGTCAGTACGTCGGCCGGGTGTGCTTCCTCACGGGCCGCGAGCATGCTGCAGATCCGTTCCACGGCGTCGCCGGTCAAGCCCTGGCCGGTCCGCAACACGGTGATGATCTCGTTGACGACGTCGACACCGAGCGCTGTGGCGTGGGCCGGCCCGGTCAGGGTGATCTCGTTGCCACGGACATGGATGTCGGCCTCCAGCTCACGCTCGAGGATGCGCAGGAACGCGTCGCGCGGGCCCAGCACGTTGACCATGTCGATCGAGGCGGGAACCGTGACCCGGCGCAAGCCCTCCACGTGAGCGGCGTCCGCCGGGGCGGACGCCCGATCAGGGGTCGGTGCCGAGAACTCGGAGCTGGTCAGGATTCCTCACATCATGATGGACAGTGGTGCCTACCCATCTTATAGACCCGTGCGGACGATCTGAACCGAGAAAACACCCCCGACTTGTCAGCGCCACGAACGGCTACAGCCGACTGAGACGCTGACAACTCGGCGTCAGGCGGACGCGAAGCTGTCGAGGGCTGCGACGAGCTCGGCAAAGATCTGGGGCTCCGAGTACGCGTGTCCGGCGACCGGCATCAGTCTCAGATCGGCCTCTGGCCAGGCCCGATGCAGGTCCCAGGCGGTCTTCGCCGGCGTCGCGAGGTCGTAGCGGCCCTGCACGATCACCCCCGGGATGTCGCGCAGCCGGTCGGCATTGGCGAGCAGCTGGTTCTCGCTGAACCAGCCCCCGTTGACGAAGTAGTGGTTCTCGATCCGCGCGAAGGCCAGCGCGTACGCCGGCTCGCTGAAGCTCGCGATCAGCTCCTCGTCGGGCTCCAGGGTGATGGTGGCGGCTTCCCAGCTGCTCCAGGCGACTCCAGCCGGACCATGCACGGCGGGGTCTGGGTCGAAGAGGAGGTCGTGGTACGCCGCGATCGCGTCGCCGGTGAACTCTGCCCCGCCCAGCGGCCCGAGGAAGCTCTCGTACCGATCGGGATAGAGCTGTCCGGCACCGCCGTTGTAGTAGAAGTCGAGCTCACTTTGCCGCAGGGTGAAGATGCCGCGCAGCGACGAGCTCGGTCGTTCGTTCGGGATGCGTCTCGGCGTACGCCATCGCCAGGGCACTCCCCCAGGACCCGCCGCAGACCAGCCAGCGCTCGATTCCGCGCGCCTCCCGCAGCCGTTCGATGTCGGCGACCAGATGCCACGTCGTGTTGGTGCTCAGATCCGCACCCGGCGCACTCGCATGCGGCGTACTCCGCCCGCAGCCCCGCTGATCGAAGGCCACCACCCGGTAGCGCTCGGGATCGAACAGCCGCCGCTGACCGGGATTGACGCCGCCGCCCGGACCGCCATGAAGGAAGACGGCCGGCTTCCCGCCCGGGTGGCCGTACTCCTCCCAGTAGAGCTGCTGGCCGTCGCCGACGTCCAGCATGCCCGTGGCGTACGGCTCCGTGATCGGATACCCGGTCACTTCGCGTCAGTCCTCGGGCACGATGTGCATCGCCGCCTCCTCGGCGCTCGCCGCGGCGCCGTCGATCCCGACGTCGTCGCCGACCAGGTCCTTCTCGTCGTCGGGACCGATCCCCTCGTTGGGATCCACCAGCCGTCCCGCACGAGCGTCGCCGACCTCGCCGTCGTCGAGACTGTCGGAGTACTCGTCGTCGTCGTCGAAGTCCTCGTCGGGGACCTCCTCGGCCAGCCGCTCGTCGAGCGTCTCGTGCTCGCCGTGCCGAAGCGCTGCCGAGTAGTTCTCCGGCGGGGAGTAGCCCTCGTCGAGCGCATCGGCCACGCCTCGGTCCTCGAGGGAGACGTCCGGTTGCAGTTGGTCCTGGTCGAGCTGCTCCGACTCCTCGGGCACGCTTTCGTACTGCTGCTCAGTCATGGTCCCAGCCTGCCATGAACCCATCGGGTGTCCGCAGGCCGAATGGCATGTCCCCGATCTGGACCGACGTCCGTAGGCTTGCCGGACGTGACCTCACTGCAGCAGACCCATGCCGTCCCGACGACGAACCGGCCGAGGTACGTCCGACATCCGACCGGCATCTACACCATCGTGGTCGCGCTGTTCTGCGGTCTGCTGCTGATCTCCAACATCGCCGCCACCAAGCTGATCACGGTGGTCGACGGGCTGCCGGTCATCCAGGGCATCTTCACCGACGGCGGCGCCTTCTTGTTCCCGCTGACCTACATCCTCGGCGATGTGCTGGCCGAGGTGTACGGCCTGCGCCAGGCCCGCCGGGCGATCTGGCTGGGCTTCTTCCTGGCCGCGCTCGCCTCGGTGACGTTCCTCGTCGTCGGCCTGGCGCCGCCCGGGCCGGGGTATGAGAACCAGGATGCCTTCTTGGCGGTGCTCGGCTTCGTGCCGCGGATCGTGGCCGCCAGTCTGGCCGGCTATCTCGCCGGACAGTTCCTCAACGCGTACGTGCTGGTCAAGATCAAGAACCGGACCAACGAGCGCAAGATGTGGATGCGGCTGGTCGGGTCGACCGTGGTCGGTGAGTTCGCCGACACGGCGCTGTTCTGCTTCATCGCGTTCGCGGGCGTGATCGACGGTTGGGGCGCGCTGATCAGCTACACGATCGTCGGCTACCTCTACAAGGTGGCGGTCGAGGTGATCTTCCTGCCCGTCACGTACGCCGTCATCAAGGCGATCAAGAGGCGGGAGCCGGACTACGCCTCGACGGTTGCCCTGAAGCCGACCACCGAGAAGCCGAGCGTCCGGCAGCTCCGGCTGGTCGTCCGCGCCGACGACTACGAGGGCGCCGTGAGCTTCTACCGCGACACCCTCGGCATGGCCGAGGAGGAGAGCTATGCCACCGGCGACGCCAGGGTGATGATCCTGGACGCCGGCCGAGGGACGTTGGAGCTGTCCAACCCGGCCCAGGTCGACTACATCGACGATGCCGAGATCGGCCGGACCGGGGTGAGCCCGTCGTGGCGCGTTGCGGTCGAGGTGGACGACGCGGTGGCGGTGACCAGCCGGCTCGAGGCGGCTGGTGCGACCGTGATCGCCGAACCCACCGAGACGCCGTGGCGCTCGCTGAACGCCCGCCTGGACGCGCCCGCCGGCGTTCAGCTCACGGTCTTCTCCGAGCTCGACCGCGGCTGAGGCCCTTCGACAGGCTCAGGCACATATGCGGCGAGAGCTTCACGGAGCTTCGACCGGGAGTCCGACCCGGACCCTCGTGTCACCTGGCACCGAGTCGATCTCGATGGTTCCACCATGTCGTTCGATTACGATCCGCCGCGCGATGTCGAGCCCGAGACCGGTGCCCTTGCCGACCTCCTTCGTGGTGAAGAAGGGTTCGAACGCCCGGGCCAGCACATCCGCCGGCAGCCCAGGACCGGAGTCGCCGATCTCGACCACGACCACGTCGCCCTCGGTGCGAATGGCGACCCGCAGCGTTCCGTTACCGTCCATCGCATCCACGGCGTTGTCGATCAGATTCGTCCACACCTGGTTGAGCTCGCCGGGGAAGGCTTCGATCTCGGGGACCTCACCGGCATAGCTCCGCTCGACCGTGACCCCGTGCATCTTGTGCCCCAGCATCACGAGCGTGTTCTCCACACCGTCGACCAGCGCGGTCCGCTGCCGCGAGGCTCGGTCCATCTGGGAGTACGACCGCACCGCCGAGACCAGCTCCGAGACACGCCCAGTGGATTCCCGTACCTGGGTCAGCAGTGTGTTCACCGAGGCGGTGTCGGCCACCCAACGCAGGGCCGGTTCGAGATCTGCGCCGGGCAGCACCTCCTCGACCTGGCGGCACCAGCCGATGTCGGCACCCGCCGCCGTCAACGCCGAAGCCAGCTGCCATGCCTGGTTCACACCGCGGCGGGTCAGCCAGCTCAGCAGAGCCTGCTCGCGATCGGACTCCTCGAGCGGGTCGACGTGCGTCGACCCGCCGATCCCCGAACGGGAGACCAGCTCCCGACGCAGCGCGTCGAGCGCAGCGAACTGGACGGCCGAGATCTCGTTGCGGGCCAACCACGACAGCGAGTCCAGCAGGCCTCGACTCGCGACCGCGAGCGCGTCGGCGGCCCGGGTAGCGGCGGACGCGGGATTGTTCAGCTCGTGGGCGAGGCCGGCCGCGAGCGTGCCGAGCGTGATCAAGGAACTGCGTTGCCGCGCGGTGGACTCGATGGATCGCGCCGTGTGATACAGCCCGCTGATCAAGTGGGCACCGAACGGGAACCACTCGGCAAACCGTTCGCGTAGGACGTCGGCCGGCAACCGGAAAACCGTGCCGGGCTCCGCGCCGCGGCCGGTGGCCAGATAGGTCCCGTGCTCGTCCCAGGCCCGGAAACCGCCCGCCCAGCGCCCTGGCGCGTCCATCCGGGCGACCACGGTGTCCTCTCGGTCCACGTGCCGGAGGAGGTCGATGGATCCGTCGACGAGCAGCCACCAGTACTCGGCCGGGTCTCCTTCGGAGAACAAGATCACGCCCGACTCGATCGGTACGGACTCGCCGGCCTGCGCGAGCTGCCCGAGCTGGGCCTCGGTCAGCCCGCCGAAGATCGGAAGAGGAGCGAGATCCGCAACATCGACCGGGCTCGCGGGCATCAGATCGTCGCCAGATATCGGTGGACGAGGTAGATAGCCATCGCACCCTCCCCGACGGCCGACGCGACCCGCTTCATCGAGTCGAACCGCACGTCGCCGGCCGCGAAGACGCCCGGCACGCTGGTCTCCAGCGCGAACGGGGACCGGGCCAGGGGCCAGCCGTCAACCTCCGCTGCGACGTCCGGACCAGTGATCACGAAGCCGTGGCCGTCGCGGAGCACATCGGTGCCGAGCCAGCCGGTGCGCGGGGCCGCACCGATGAAGGCGAACAACCAGGTGGCGTCGACGTCCTCGGTCGTCCCGTGCTCGCGATCGGCCAGGATCAGCGACTCCAGATGCCCGTCGCCGGCGGCACCGACCACCTCGGTTCGATAGCGGATCTCGATCGTGGGGTGCGCCTCGATCCGACTGACGAGGTATTGCGACATCGTCGCGAGCAGCGACGGGCCGCGCACCACGAGCACCACGCGCTTGGCGTGCCGGGCGAAGTTGAGAGCAGCCTGTCCGGCGGAGTTGGCGGCACCGACGAGGTAGACGTCGTCACCCTCGCACTGACCGGCCTCAGCAGCGGTTGCGCCGTAGTACACGCCTCTGCCAGTCAGCTCGGCCAGGCCCGGCGCGTCCAGCCGCCGATAGGATGCGCCGCTCGCCACGATCACCGAGCGCGCCTCGATCTCGCCACCGCCGGCCAGCCGGACGGCGCGCACCGGTCCCCGCACGTCGAGCCCGACGACATCTCGGGCCAGCACCATCTCCGCGCCGAACCGTCCCACCTGCGCGATCGCGCGCTGGGTGAGGTCCGAACCGCTGAGACCCCGCGGGAAGCCGAGATAGTTCTCGATCGCCGCGCTCTGCCCTGCCTGGCCGCCGGGCGCCTCCCGTTCGACGACAACGGTGGACAGGCCTTCGGAGGCTGCGTAGACGGCGGCGGCGAGACCGGCTGGTCCGCCGCCGACGATGCAGACGTCGTACAACGGTTGCAGGGCGGCGGTGTGCAGACCGAGCGCGTCGGCCAGATCCACCAGGATCGGCGACCGCAGTGCCGCCGCCCCGGGCACCAGGACCAGCGGCAAGTCGTCCGGACCGGCGTCGGCGAGGGCGCGCAGCCGCTCACCCTCCTCCTCGCGCTCGATGTCGTACCAGACGTACGGCACGTGATTGCGGGCGAGGAAAAGTTTGATTTCGTGCGCGCGGTCCGACCATCGGTTGCCGACCACCCGGATCTCCGAGCTCCGGTCCGGGTGGGCGTGCCGCCAGTCGTCCAACAGGTCGTCGATGACCGGATAGAGCCGTTCGCTCGGGGGGTCCCACGGCTTGAGCAGGTAGTAGTCCAGGCCGACGTCGTTGATCGCTCGGATCGCGACGTCGGTGTCCGCGTATGCCGTCAGCAGCAGGAGTTTCGCGTCGGGTGCGTGGCTGCGCGACTGGGCGAACAACTCGATGCCGGTCATCCTCGGCATCCGCTGGTCGGCGGCGATCAGGGCGACCGGCTCGTCGCGCAGCGCCAGCCGGGCCAGCACGTCCAACGCCTCGGCACCGGAGGTGACCCCGATGACCCGGTAGTCCTCGCCGTAGTTGGCGAGCAGGTCCCGGGTGATCGCAGCGGAGACTCCCGCGTCGTCGTCAACGGTCAGGATGGTCGGTCTCGCCACGCCCGGGAGCCTATCGCCCGTGAGCGCGCTGTTTCAGGCGCGAACCGAACTCAAGCAGAACGGTAGAAACGCTGCAGGGTTTCGGACTTCACGGCCTCGTACGTCCCGGTCTCGATGCTCGCTCGAATCCGATCGACCAGGGAGACGATGAAGCGCTCGTTGTGGATGGTGCACAGCGTCGATGCCAGCATCTCCTTGGCCTTGAACAGATGGTGCAGATAGGCCCGCGTGTAGTTGGCGCAGGTGTAGCAGTCGCACTCGTCGTCGATCGGGACGTACGCCCGCCGCGAAGCCGCGACGGTGACGTTGAACCGACCGTCCCGGGTGTAGACGGCGGCGTTGCGGGCGACCCGGGACGGGTTCACGCAGTCGAACGTGTCCGCGCCGTTCTCGATGCAGGCGAAGAAGTCGTCCGGCTCGGAGATGCCGAGCATGTGACGTGGCTTGTCCTCGGGCAGTTCCGAGCTGACCCAACCAGTGATCGTGCCGAGAATCGCCTTCTCGAGCGCGCCGCCGATGCCGAAGCCGTCGAAGCGCTGTCCGTCGACATCCAGCTCGGCAAGGCCACGGGCCGCCGCTCGGCGCAGATCCTCGTACTGCGCACCCTGGACCACGCCGAACAGCGCCTGGTACGGCCGGTGCCGCCGCTGCTCGGTCAGGATCTGGTGCTCGGCCAGGCAGCGGGCGGCCCAGGCGTGCGTACGCTCGACCGACTGCTCCTGGTAGCCGCGGGTGTTCATCAAGGTGGTCAGCTCGTCGAACGCGAACATGATGTCCGCGCCCAGCTGATGCTGGATCTGCATGGAGATCTCGGGGGTGAACCGGTGCCGGGTGCCGTTCAGGTGCGATGTGAACGTCACGCCGTCGTCGTCGACGCTGGCCAGCCGGCTGCGCCCGGCGGCGATCACGTCGTCGTCCTGCAGGCCGGTCGTGTCCATCGCCAGGACCTTCTTGAATCCCACACCCAGGCTCATCACCTGAAAGCCGCCGCTGTCGGTGAAGGTCGGCCCCGGCCAGTTCATGAACCGGCCCAGTCCTCCGGCCCCGTCGACGACGTCGGCACCCGGCTGGAGATAGAGGTGGTACGCGTTCGCCAGCACTGCCTGCGCGCCGAGGGCGGCCATCGACTCCGGCAGCACTGCCTTGACCGTCGCCTTCGTGCCGACCGCGATGAACGCCGGGGTCTGGATCTGTCCGTGCGGCGTGCTGATCACGCCGGTCCGTCCGAGATGCCCGGGAAGCCGGGTGCCGACCTCGAACCGGAACGCCGGCGAGCCGGGGGCCCGTTGCGGTCGGAGCTCGTCCACCGGCTCCGGCTTGCCGAGCTTGATCGGGTTCATCGCAGTCTCAGTGCGGCGAGGGCGACCACTCCCGCGGTGGACGTCCGCAGCACGGTGTCACCGAGCGAGATCGGACGTCCACCGGCCGACGTCAGCGCCGCCAGCTCCTCCGACGCGATGCCGCCCTCCGGACCGATGATGATCAGCACCTCACCAGCGACGGGGACGGTCTGCCCGGAGATCGGCTCGGTCGCCTCCTCATGCAGGACCAGGGCCAGATCCGCGGCCTCGACGCGAGCACAGAGTCGCCGCGTGTCGACCGGCTCGACCACATGGGGGATGCACAACCGCCGGGACTGCTTGGCGGCCTCACGGGCGGTCGATCGCCACCGCGCCAGCCCGCGTTCGACCCGGTCGGCACTCCACCGAGCGATCGAGCGGGACGCTTGCCACGGCAGCACCTCGTCGATCCCAGCCTCGGTCAGCATCTCGATCGCGAGCTCGTCGCGGTCGCCCTTGGCCAGCGCCTGGGCGGCGATCCACCGAACCGGCGAGCTGGGCGCAGCGAGCAGCTCGGCGACCTCGATCGTCAGCGCGCCGGGCTCGACGTCCACGACCGCACCGCGCACACCACGACCCGATCCATCGGACACCACGACGCACTCGCCGACCCGGATCCGACGTACCTTCACGGCATGCCGACCCTCCGCGCCGTCCAGCCGCACCCGGTCGCCGACGGCCGGTTCGCCCAGGGTCTCGGTCAGGAAGACCGGATCACTCACTGGCCCGCGAAGGCGTCGCGCAGCCGACCGAATACGCCCTTTCCATGCTTCTGCATGGTGACCTCGGGACGGGTCTCGTCGCGGAGCTCGGCGAGCTGACGGAGCAGCTCGCGCTGCTCGTCGTCGACCCGGGTCGGCGTCTGCACCAGCAGCGTGACGCCGAGTTGGCCGCGACCGGAGCCGCGCAGCCGCGGCACTCCCTTGCCGTCCACGGCGACCCGGGTGCCCGACTGCGTGCCGGACGGGACGGTCACCTTCACCGTCGAGGTCTCGGGGTCCGCGTCGGGGAGGTCGGACTCCAGGGTGGAGACGTCGACCTCGGTGCCCAGCGCTGCCGCCGTCATCGGGATCTTCACCACGACCTCGAGATCGTCGCCCTCCCGGCGGAAGAGCTCGTGGGGCATGACGTTCAGCTCGACGTACAGGTCGCCGGCGGGGCCACCGCCCGAACCGACCTCGCCGTGCGCAGAGAGATGGATCCGGTTGCCGGTGCTCACCCCGGCCGGGATCTTGACGTTGATCGTCCGGGTCGAACGGACCCGTCCGTCGCCGGCGCACTCGGCGCACGGATCGGGGATGACGGTGCCGTACCCGCGACAAGTCGGGCAGGCCTGGGTCGTCCGGATGTCGCCGATGAACGAGCGCTGGACGTGCGTCACCTCGCCCTGGCCGTGGCAGGTCTGGCAGGTGACCGGCTCCGAGCCCTCGGCCGAGCCGGAGCCCGAACACCGCGGACAGAGCACCGCGGTGTCGACCCGCAGCGGCTTGGTGGTGCCGAACGCGGCCTCGGCCAGCTCGAGATCGAGCCGAACCAGCGCGTCCTGGCCGCGACGGACCCGGGACCGCGGGCCACGGGAGGCCTGCTGACCGAACATCGCGTCGACCAGGTTGGTGAAGTCGAACCCGCTGGTGCCGAAGCCACCGGCGCCGAACCCGCCGGAGAAGCCGCCCGCCCCCATGCCACCGCCGAGCGGATCGCCGCCACGGTCGTACAGGTCGCGCTTCTTGGGGTCGGAGAGGACCTCGTACGCTTCGGCGACCTTCTTGAACCGCTCGCCGGCATCGGTCTCGGTCGCGACGTCCGGGTGCAGCTTCATCGCCAGCTGGCGGTAGGCCTTCTTGATCTGCTCCGGCGACGCATCCCTGCCCACGCCGAGGATCTGGTAGTAGTCCGAACTCATCGTGTGTTGATTCATCCTTCGGAAAGGAATCGACCGACGTAGCGTGCTACGGCGCGGACCGATGCCATGGTTGAGGGGTAGTCCATCCGGGTGGGCCCGACGATGCCGAGCGTGGCGAAGGTGTCGGCCTGGCTGCCGTACGGGCTGGCCACCAGGGAGGTCGTCTGCAGCTCCTTGAAGGGGTTCTCCTGACCGATTCGAACGGTCACCTCGCCGTCGGTGCTGGCTTCGCCGAGCAGCTTGAGCAGGACGACCTGTTCCTCCAGCGCCTCCAGCACCGGACGTACGGCCGTCTCGAACTCCTGACCGAATCGGGTCAGGTTCGGCATCCCTGCCACCACCACCCGGCTGGAGCTCTCGCTGCCCAACATCTCCAGCAGGGCGGCGATGCCGGCCTGCCCGATCACCCGCAGAGACGGCGGCAGCTCGTCGACGAGCGTCTGCAGCCGGGCCGCAGCCTGCGGCGAAGGGTTCCCGACGGCGGCGGCGTTGAGGTGGGCGCGGAGCTCAGCGAGGGTCTGCTCGTCGTGCTCGGGAAGCTCGAGGGCCCGCTGCTCGATCCGACCGGTCGAGGTGATCAGGATCAGCAGCGCGCGGCTGCTGGACATCGACACCACCTCGACGTGGCGGACCGTGGAGTGGCTCAACGTCGGGTACTGCACGATCGCGACCTGCTGGGTCACCTGGGCGAGCAGCCGCACGGTCCGCCGCAGGATGTCGTCGAGGTCGACCGCGCCGCCGAGGAAGGTGACGATGGCCCGTTGCTCGGCGACCGACAGCGGCTTCACATTGCCTAGCCGGTCCACGAACAGTCGATACCCCTTGTCGGTCGGGATCCGGCCGGCGCTGGTGTGCGGCTGGGTGATGTACCCCTCTTCCTCCAGCGCGGCCATGTCGTTGCGGACCGTCGCCGGAGACACGCCGAGATCGTGCCGATCGACCAGCGCCTTGGACCCGACGGGCTCCTGGGTGGAGACGTAGTCGGCGACGATGGCACGCAGCACCTGGAGCTTGCGATCGTCCACTGTCCCCACCTCCTCCGAAACAAATCGTCGGCCGCCCGTTGCTCCGTCTGGTTGGCACTCGGGCAGACGGAGTGCCAGTCTATCGCGGTGAGCACTCCCTCCTCGGCAGCAGAGCTCGGCGACTGGCGAGAGATCGCCGACGGCGTCCATCTGCTCCTCGCCGAGCCGGCATCGGTGAATCTCGCGCTCGTGGTTGGTTCGGACGCCGCCGTGGTGGTGGATGCGGGTTCCTCGCCCGCTCAGGGCCGTGCCTTGCGGGCGGCGGTCGCGACCGTCACTGATCGACCGTTGGCGGCGGTCGTTGCCACCCACTGGCACTTCGACCATGCGTTCGGCCTCGCCGGCTTCGGCGGCGTACAGACGGTGGCCCACGAGTCCGTACGCGGCCGGCTCGCCTCGGCGGAAGCGGCGGAGGAGGCCGCGCGGCTCGGGTTCTCGGCCGCCGAGCTGGCGGCGCCCACGCGGGAGCTGGCCCTGGCCGCAGCGTTCGATCTGGGCGGCGGACGTCGGGTGGAGGTGGCTCACCTCGGCCGGGGACACACCGACGGCGACCTGCTGGTCGTGGTGCCCGACGCCGACCTGGTGTTCGCGGGAGATCTGATCGAGTCGGCCGGACCACCGTCGTACGGGCCGGACTCGTTCCCGCACGAGTGGGCCGCGACCCTGGACGGGCTGATCGGTCTGATGACGTCAACGACGCGAGCGGTGCCCGGGCACGGCGAGCCGGTGGATCGGGAGTTCGTCTTCGGCCAGCGTGGCCGGATCGCCGCGGTCTCCGGCGAGATCACCCGGCTGGCCGGGCTCGGTGTCTCGATCGAGGACGCGGAGTCGCGAGGGGACTGGGCACTCCCGTTCTCCTCCGTCCGACCGGGACTCGCCGCGGGCTACGCCCAGGCCCGCAGCCCGGTCCGGTCCTCGCCAGCCCCACCCTTCCGCTCGCCTGAGCCCCTCCCCAACGCCCGGAGTTGTCAGGTTCTCAGTCGGCTATAGCCGACTGAGAACCTGACCACTCCGGAACCCAGAGAAGTTATCCACAGATTTGCAGGGGGGTCCTTCCCAAACTCTGCCGACAGGCTCGAGCATCGCCGGCATGTACGCAGCGACCGAACCGTTTCCCGATCTGAGCGCGTTGGCGCGGACGCAGCTCGGCGTCGTCCACCGCCGCCAGTTTCGCGCGTGTGGCGCGTCTCGGGCATATGTGATCGCGCAGCTGGATGCGAACCGTTGGACCGCCGTCGGCGACAACGTCGTCCTACTGCAGAACGCACCGCCGATCCGCGCTCAGCTGATCTGGCTGGCCGCGCTGGATGCCCCACCGCCGGCCGCGCTCGGCAGTCATACGGCGCTGGAGCTGGCAGGATCGGAGCCGTTCGGAGCAGAGGCGACGCAGATCCACCTCATCGTTGCCCGCGGAGCGACGCCGACGCCCCTGCCAGGCGTGGTGATCCACGAATCCCGACGACTGCGCGAGGAGGACATCCTCCGAAGCGGGGGGCCGCCCCGCACCCGGCCGGCACGTTCGGCGGTCGATGCCGGTGCCTGGCAACCACACCCGAGGTTCGCCTGCCTGATGGTGACGATGGCACTTCAACGTCGGCTGACCACGCACCCGGAGCTCCGACAAACCCTCGAAGACGTCGGACGCGTGAGGCATCGCGCCTACATGCGGCTGGCCGTCGACGAAGCTGCTGGAGGGGCGCAGACCCTCGGTGAGCAGGACCTCGGCCGAGTCTGTCGGCGCTTTCGATTGCAACCGCCGGCGCGACAGGTTCGAAGAATGGACTCGTCGGGGCGGACGCGATACCTGGATGCGGAGTGGGAACTGGCGAACGGCGAAACCGTGGTGCTCGAGATCGACGGTGGCCACCACATGCAGGTCGAGCACTGGGAGGCCGACATGCGGCGCGAGCGTGCGATCGTCGTAAGTCGCAGGAGGGTGTTGCGCGCGACGAACTTCGAGCTCCGCCTCGAACCTGCGGCGATCGTACGAGACCTGATCGCCCTCGGCGTCCCCATCCTCCCCGACTTGTCAGGTTCTCGGTCGGCTATAGCCTGCTGAGGACCTGACAACTCGGAGTTCGGTCAGCGGACGAGGCCGGACTGGTACGCGATCACGACCAGCTGAGCGCGGTCCCGAGCACCGAGCTTCACCATGACCCGGCTGACGTGGGTCCGTGCGGTGGCCGGGCTGACCACGAGACGCTCGGCGATCTCGGCGTTGTTGCAGCCCTCACCGATCAGGGCCAGCACCTCGCGCTCACGCTCGGTCAGGGTGGACAGCAGCGGATGCACCCGACGCGCCGGGCCACCGACGGAGTGCAGCGAGTCGATCACCCGGCGAGTGACCGACGGCGACAGCAGCGACTCCCCCGCTGCGGCCAGTCGTACCGCACGAAGCAGGTCGGCCGGCTCGCTGTCCTTCACCAGGAAGCCCGCCGCCCCGGCACGCAGCGCGGCGAACACGTTGTCGTCGGACTCGAACGTCGTCAACATGACGACGCGGGTCTGCGCCGCCTCGGTCAGGGCCAGGATCTGGCGCAGCGCCTCGATGCCGTCCAGCACCGGCATCCGGATGTCCATCAAGATGACGTCCGGTGGGTTGTCGCGGCTCAGCCGCACAGCGCTTCGTCCGTCCTCGGCCTCCCAGATCAACTGCAGGTCGTCCTCGGTCTCGGCGAGCACCCGCAGTCCCATCCGGATCAGCTGCTGATCGTCGACGACCCCGAGCGTGATCATCCGCGGTCCGCTTCGAGCGGGGTCGGCAGCACAGCCGTCACCAGCACGCCACCGGCCTCGCCCGGACGTACCTCGAGCCACCCGCCGACCGCCGCGGCGCGTTCCCGCATGCCGCGGATCCCGTTCCCCAGCTCCAGTTCCTCGGGCTTCACCTCGCGCGCGTCGTCGGAGACCGCGATCCTGAGCTCGTCTCCGATCCGGCTCAACTCGATGACGACGGAGGCCTCGCCCGCGTGTCGCACGATGTTGGTCAGCGCTTCCTGGACGATCCGGTACGCCGCGTGATCGACGGCGGCCGGCACACCGGCGGAAAGCTCCCCGTCGACACGAACCTCGACGCGGCGGCCGGCCGCACGAATGGCCGCGACCAGGTCGTCGAGTCGGTCCAGACCGGCTTGCGGCGCGACCGGCTCCGGCTCGTCGTCGCGGAACATGCCGAGCGTCTGGCGAAGCTCGGCCAGCGCGTCCTTGCTGGAGGCCCGGATGGCCTCCAAGGAGGCGGCGACCTGCTCGGGCCGCTTCTCCAGGACGTGGAGAGCCACTCCGGCCTGCAGATTGATCACCGAGAGGCTGTGACCGACCACGTCGTGCACCTCACGCGCGATCCGCATCCGCTCCGCGTAGACATACCGATCGAGCTCGGCCTCCCGGTTTCTCGTCTCGGACTCACGGCGCGAGCGTCGCAGGACGACGAACAGGGCGGGCAGGATGATCGCCGCCGAACCGAAGATCGTCGCAGGCCACAGCGCGGGATCGAGCAGCCCGACGTACGACTGTCGCCAGAAGCCGGCCGACATCATCACCGGGAGCGCGGCGAGCCACGGCAGCCACGTCCGGAGCGGCAGTCGGTCGGCCAGACCGAGCACGGCCAGCACCGGCCCGAGCAGCACCGGACCATACGGGCCGCCGGCGGCCAGGAAGGCCGTCGTGCCGAGGACGACGGCGAGGTACCCGGATCGCGGGAACAGCCGCCGAACGGCGATGCCGGCGGTCACGACGACGATCCCCACCGCGACCAACCAGGGCACTGACCAGGCCGTCGAGGTCTCGATGGTGTCGACGGGCCGGAACGGGGGCCCACCGCGATGCCGCATCGGCGGTCCGTCGTGCCCTTCCCAGTCCTCCCAACGCGTGCTACCGAACGCCAGCGCGCCGACGACAATGCCGAGTGCGGCGTCGATCGGCAGCACCCGACGGAGGTTGGCGCCCGGCATGGCCCGAGCCTAGGCGAGGAGTGCGGTCGGGCACATCTGATCGAGGGCGTAGACCGCGTACGTCCATCGACGTATGTCAAGTGTCGCTTCGAGGGCGATGTGCGCCGCATCCCCACGACGCAGGCTGGTGGCCATGGACCATCACCACTTTCCACCACCCGGCGGGGCCGAGTCGCATGCCTTCGCTTTCGCTCCCTTCCTAGGAGGTCTCATGTTCCTGCTGTTCTTGATGCTGGTTGCCGGCACCGTGTTCTATCTGGCGCGGACCGGTCGGATCTCGGCGCCGCCGTGGGCGACCGCCCGCACGTCACCGGAGCTGGAGGCGCGCAAGATCTTGTCCGAACGATTCGCCCGCGGCGACATCTCCAGCGACGAGTTCATGGAGCGAGCCAGCGTGCTCAACTGGACGCCCGGGGTCGAACCGACCAAGCCGAAGTCCAAGCGGCGCAAGAGTTCCTGACCATCGGCTCGACTGGCAGATCAATGGGAACCTGGGTTATCCTGAACTCAACGTAAGCGCTTTCGCACTCGGCGAGGGCGACGCGAAGAGGAGGACCGGATGGCGCCCGAGGCGGCCCGGATCGCAGTCATCGGCATTCACGGACACGGGGCGTCCCATGTGCTCAACGCCGGGCGGGTGGGACGCCTCGTCGCCGTGGTCGACCCCCGACCACCGGAGCCGGACTCCCCCGCCGGGGCCGCCGACGTCCGCTGGTTCGCCGACCTGGATGCGCTACTGGCCGCGGGTCTCGATCTCGACGTCGTCGTGTTGTGTACGCCGCTGCATACCCATGCCGCGATGACGACGACCCTGCTCCGCGCCGAAGTGGACGTCCTGCTGGAGAAGCCACCGACGACCACCCTCGCCGAGTTCGACGACCTGCTGGACGTCGCCGCCGAGACAGGCCGGCTGTGCCAGGTCGGGTTCCAGAGCCTCGGCTCGCATGCCCTCGACCGGGTCGAGGAGCTGATCGCCGGCGGTGCGATCGGCACCGTCTCCCATCTCGGCGCGGTCGGCACCTGGGTCCGGCGCCGGGCCTACTGGCAGCGGGCCGCCTGGGCCGGCAAGCGGCTGCTCGACGGTCGCCCGGTGGTCGACGGCGTGATCACCAATCCGCTGGCCCATGCGACCGCCACGGCCCTGCGACTCGCCGGCGCCCGCCGGGTCGACGATGTGGCCGCGATCGAGCTGGAGCTTTTCCGGGCCAATCCGATCGAGGCCGACGACACCTCCTCGGTCCGGATCGCGACGACCAGCGGCCCGACCGTCGTGGGCGGCTTCACGCTGTGTGCCGAGACCGAGCGGGCGCCGTGGGTGAGCGTCTACGGCACCACCGGCACCATTCGCCTCGAGTACACCCTGGACAAGGTGCACTGGACCCACGACGCCGGCACGGTGACGACCGAGCACGGGCGCTCCGACCTGCTGACCAACCTCGTCGCAGCCCGCCGAGACAACACGCCGCTGTTGAATCCGCTGGCCGACAACGGCGCCTTCATGCGCGTGATGGAGGCGGTCCGCACGGCGCCGGACCCGCAGCCGATCCCCGCGGAATACGTCCGCTGGGAGGACGACGGTCTCGAGGCCCGCCCGATCGTGCCCGGCATCGACGCCGCGCTGCAACGGGTCGCCGACGGGAGTGCCGGCCTATCGCGGAGTGGCGCGCCCTGGATGCACTCGGCCTGACCGAGCTCTTCCGCGCGCTCGCGGAATTATCGCGAGCCAGTGCACCGGGGAGGCGCTGAGCTACGCGCGGCGGATCGATCGGCTCCCCCACTGGCCCGCACTTTTTCCGCGCGACTCCTCAGACCTCCAGCCGCCCGTCCACCCGACGGGCGATGCCGAGCGGGTTGCCCTCCTGGAGAGCGGCCGGCAGGACCGCCTCGGGAGCGTCTTGGAACACGACCGGGCGCTGGAAGCGGCGCACGGCGGTGGCACCGACCGAGGTATGGATCGAGGTCGTCGCGGGCCACGGACCGCCATGCTGCTGCGACCAGGTCACAGCGACGCCAGTGGGCCAACCGCCGAACAGCACCCGGCCGGACCGATCGGCCAGACCGGCGGTCAGCGCGCGCACGTCCTCGCCCTGAGCGGCATGAACGGTCGCGGTGAGCGAGCCCTCGAGGACATCCAGCACGGCCTGTCGATCGGTCTCGTCGGTATAGCGGATCAGCAGCGTGACCGGTCCGAAGCACTCGGCGAGCAGGGCATCGGGATCGGCGGCGACGGCGGCTGCGGAGGTCGCCAGCACGACGGGTTCCGGCGCGTCCACCGAGCCTGCGCCGGGCGTACCCGCGACGACGTCGACGTCAGGATGGCCGACGAGCGCGTCCAGACCGTGAGCAAAGCCCTCACCGATCCGGTCGTTGAGCAGGCTTGCCGCTGTTGCATCGCCAGCAGCCGATGCGACAGCCTCCTCGAAGCCGGTGTCCGCCGGGACGAGCACGACGCCCGGCTTGGTGCAGAACTGGCCTGCCCCGAGAGTGAACGAACCGACCAGGCCCCTCGCCAGAGCGTCCCCGGACTCCTCGATCGCGGCGGGTGTCACCACCACCGGGTTGATGCTGCCGAGCTCGGCATAGAAGGGAATCGGCGCCGGACGTGCGGCCGCCAGGTCGAACAGCGCGCGCCCACCGTGCAGCGATCCGGTGAACGCGGCCGCTCTGATCGCCGGATGCTTGACCAGATCGGTGCCGGCCTCGAAACCCTCGACGAGACCGAACGCCCCGGCCGGCGCACCAGCGTCCGCGAGCGTCTGGGTGATGACCTCCGCGGTACGCCTGGACAACTCGGGATGACCCGGATGCGCCTTGACGACCACCGGGCACCCCACGGCCAGTGCCGACGCGGTGTCGCCACCGGCCACGCTGAACGCGAAGGGGAAGTTGCTGGCCGAGTAGACCGCCACTGGACCCACCGGCACGAGAACACGGCGAAGGTCGGGCTGGGGCGGACTCGCTTGCGGGAGCGCATGGTCGATGATCGCCTCGAGGTAGACACCGTCTCGCACGACCGCGGCGAACATCCGGAGCTGCCCCGTCGTACGTCCCACCTCACCGGTCAGCCGACCTTCGGGCAGGTGCGATTCAGCGATCGCGATCGGCACCAGCTGGTCGGCCGCAGCGTCGAGCGCGTCGGCGACCGCCTCGAGCCAGCCCGCCCGCTGCTCGTCCGTGGCGCGCGCCAGCTCAGCGGCGGCATTGGCTGCAGCGGAAACGACGGTGTCGAGATCGGTCGTGATGGTTGGCATGACTCTCCTCATTCGTATCGTGAAGTCCTCGGGCACCTCGAGATCAGACGAAATCCAGGCCCAGCCCGCGTACGTCCCCGGCGAGCTCGAGCGCGGCGCCCGTGCGCCGCACCGGGGTTGGTCCCTTGACGAAACCTAGCTGTTCCAGGCCGGCGTCCTCGACCTCCTCCACCCAGACCGCCTCCGGCAGAGCGAACGCGATCTGGGCGGACAGGTCCGGCAGCAAGTGCGGAGCCAGGGTGCGGTTCGCTGTCCGGGTCAGCTGAGCGATCCGCAGAAACGGTGTGAGCCCGCCGACCCTGACGATGTTCGGCTGGACGACATCGATCGCGTCTGCGGCGAGAAACTCGCCGAACCGGTAGGCCGTGTGGATGTTCTCCCCGCACGCGAGCGGTGTGTTGATCTTCGTCCGCAGGTATCGGTATGCGAGGAGATCATCGGCCCGGACCGGCTCTTCGACCCAGTGCAGGTCGAACCGCTCCAACGCGCGGACGCCGCGCTCCGCCGCCGGGACATCCCAGCGCTGGTTGGCATCCACGGCCAGCCAGCGGTGTGGGCCGAGAATCTCACGGACCGCCGCGACCCGCTCGACGTCGCGTTCGAGCTCCGGGCTGCCGACTTTGATCTTGGCACCGGCATAGCCGTTGGCGACCCAGCGTCGGGCCTGCTCGGTCAGCTCGTCGGTGGAGTAGTGCAGATTCACCCCACTGCCGTACGCTCGCACCGACCGCCGCCGGACACCGAGCAGCTCGCTCAGCCCTACGCCGGCGATCCTGGCCTGCAGATCCCAGAGCGCCAGGTCCAGACCGGCCATCGCGATCGTGGTCAACCCACCGCCGCCCGCCTCGTGCAGATGCCGCCACAGCTCGTCCCAGATCACCTCGGGCCGGGCCGCCTTCCCGATGACGAAGGCCGTGATGTCGTCGTCGAGCAACGCCTGCACGGCGCGTGGGCCGATGGTCGGAGTCCAGCTGAATCCCTGTCCGGTGCGAGATCCTGCCGTCACCTCCACCACGATCGCGTGCAGCTCCGGCACGTCGGCACCCCATGGCCGCAGCAGTGGGCGGGTGATCAACCGGGTGGTGATGGACTCGATCACCGGCTGGTCGATCACCGGCTGGTCGAGCAGCGTCACGCGCCGACCAGCTCGCGCCCGCGGGCCAGCAGGTCGGCCAGCACGGCCTCGTGCTCAGGAGTCGGATCGACCAGTGGCGCGCGGACACCGCCGACCGGCAGACCATCCATCCGGACGCCGGCCTTGATCAACGACACGGCGTAGCCGGGAACCTGATCCCGCAAGGCCACCAGCGGTCGATAGAACCCGCGCAGCAGCTCCTCCCGTCGCGCGTCGTCGTGCGAGGCATAGGCCTGATAGAACCCGTTGGCGATCTCCGGCGCCATGGCAAAGACCGCAGAGGAGTAGAGCGGCACGCCGATCGCTCGGAAAGCGGCCTGGGTCAGCTCCGCGGTCAGCAGACCGTTGAAGAACAAGAAGTCGTCGCGACCGGCATCGCGAACCGCCAGCACGACGAGCTGGGTGGTGCCGATGTCACCCACGCCGTCCTTGAACCCGATCACCTTCGGGTTGGCCGCCAGCCGCGTCACCGTCGCCGGCGACAACTGCGCGTTGGCGCGATGGTAGACGATCAGCGGCAGCTCGCTCGCCTCGGCGATCGTCTCGACGTAGCGGACGAGTCCGTCGGCGGGCGCGCTCACCAGGTACGGCGGCAGCACCAGTAGACCCTCCGCTCCCGCATCCGCCGCCGCCTTTGCACAGCCGACGGCATGGCCGAGCGGTCCACCGGTTCCGCCGAGTACCGGCGCACGTCTGCCCGCGGCCGAGACCGCCGCCGACACGACGGTGCCGACCTCGGCGACCGACAGCGCGTGGAACTCACCCGTTCCGCAGGCGGCGAAGACCGCACCCGGGCGGTGATCGATCCGGCTGGCGACGTGCTCCTTCATCAGACCCGCGTCCACCTCGCCCGTGGAGGTGTAGGGGGTGATCGGGAAGAACAGCACTCCGTCGAGATTCATGATCGGGCTCCGACTGGGATCGAGGATGGGACGGGGAGGGTCGAGCTCGGACCGCCAGCTGCGGGTCGGGCGCCAGCCGAGCAACGAGGTGGCCTTGGCGATCGAGAACGCGGGCGTGGTGCCGGTCAGACCGGCAGCCAGCTCCTCGGTGCCCGGCAGGAAGCGAGGGATCAGCTCCGCGAGCGGGGCCTGGGCCATCGCGTCGGCCGCGCCGACGAAGAATGTCTCGCCGGAAGGGAGGTCGTCGGCGGCGCGCAACCACACGTCGACGAACGACGCCGCGTCGCGAGCGTCGATGTAGTTGAACAGCGAGACCGCCGCCAGGGACGGGTCCGCGAGCCGCTCGGCGACGGTGTGACCCTGCTGGGTGGGTGCACCCTGCCACTCGTCCGGTGAGATGACGAAGCACGGCCGGAAGGATCCGAGCGCGACCGCCTTTCCTTGCTGGGCGGCGAACATGGCGACGATCGACTCGATGGTGACCTTGGAGAGGGCGTACGCGTTCCAGGGCCGCAGTGGGTGCAGCTCATCGATCGGGAGGTACGTCGGCCGCCAGCCCTGCGGGTTTCCGTAGCCGAGCGGCGTCGGGCTGGATGCGGCCAGGATCCGGGTCGCGCCGTTGCTGACGGCGGACTGCAGGACGTGGAAGGCGATCGAGGTGTTGGTGTCCCAGATGACCGGCTCCGGAGCGCTGAACGGCGTGGCGATCGCGGCCAGGTGGACAACGCCTTCCGGACGGATCCGACCCAACGCCGCATCGGTGGCCGTCGCATCCGTGAGGTCGACCTCGACTTGGGCGACGCCATCCAACTCGCTTCCGCGCAAGCGGTCGAGCGAGACGACCTCGTGTCCGGCGCCGGCGAGCCCAGCGACAACGCTGCGGCCGAGCCGTCCGCTGCCTCCAGTGACGACGACCTTCATCGGGCACCGGCCCCGATCGTCTCGGCCGCTCGGTCGAGGGCGAGACCGAACTCAGCCGTGTCCACCGGTCGGCCTTCGACGAGGCTGGTGTTGCCCGAGATTCCCACGATCACGCTGCGGACGCCGTCGAGGTACCCGGCCGCCCGTCCGAGCGGATCGTCGCTCGCGCCACGGAACACGTCGTCGAGCAGCATCGCGTCGCCCCCGCCGTGTCCGCCGACGCCCGCGGGAATCGCGATCTCCTCGGCACGCTCCCACTGGCGCTGCAGGATGATCCGCTCGCCGACCGGTCGGATGTCGTCGGCGGCAGCCTCGGCATCGTGTACGGCGCTCGGATCGACCACGGCCTTGCCATCGTGCTGGTCCGCGGCCGAGCGGACCCAGCCACGCTCGGTGACCTCCAGCTCGAGCCGCCCCTCCGTGCCGTTGAAGCCGACCCGGTAGCCCTCCCATGGCGAGTACGCGTTGAGCGAGTAGGTCATCGTCGTGCCACGGGCATAGTCGACCAGCAGGCTGAGCGAGTCCTCGATGCTGATCCCCGAGTCGAACACGTCCTTGTCGCGCTGATAACCGTCCGCGCTCTCGGTGTCGAGATACAGCCCCTTCAGCAGCGGATCGGCGGCGAGGTCCAGCCGGAACGGATCCGACCCGGCCGGTTGATCACGGCTCAGCTTGGCTCGCGGCGCCAGTCCACGCCGTCGCGCGTTGTCTACGCCGTAGAACTTCAGGCCGCCGCGCGCGTACACCCGGGACGGGACGTCGTCGAGCCACCAGTTCACCAGGTCGAAGTGGTGAGTCGACTTGTGCACCAGCAGGCCGCCGGACTTGTCCTTCTCCCGGTGCCAGCGACGGAAGTAGTCCGCACCGTGGGAGGTGTCGAGCAACCACTCGAAGTGCACGGAGGTGATCTCACCGATCGCACCGGAGGCCAGCAGCTCCTTGACCTTCGCGTTGCGTGGCGAGTAGCGATAGTTGAACGTCACGGTCAGATCGCCGGTCGAGGAGTCCAGGCTGGTCACGATCCTGCTCAGCCGATCCCGATCGATCGTCATCGGCTTCTCGCTGACCGCGTCGATGCCTCGGTCGAGTGCCGCGCAGATGTAGTGATCGTGCGTGTAGTCCG
Organism: uncultured Actinomycetota bacterium; assembly: GCA_963797165.1. Lineage (GTDB taxonomy): Bacteria > Actinomycetota > Actinomycetes > Propionibacteriales > Propionibacteriaceae > Microlunatus. The sequence goes on along the minus strand of CAWCOM010000001.1, from coordinate 177,516 downwards.
GCGATGTCACGATCAAGCAGTCTGGCGATGTCTCGGCGAACATCCGGTCGAGGTCCTCGGGTGCGTACGTCGGCACGTCCGTGCGGTCCAGCTCCCGTCGGTAGAACTCCATCCTCAGCGGATTGGGGTCGCACAACGCTACGAGCTCACCGACATCGCTGTGGGAGGACTGCAAGGCATTCAAGTACATCCGGGATCTCGAGCCGGTCCCCACGACGGCGTATCGACGGCGGCTGGGAGAAGTCATGACACTCCTGGGATGAGAAAACGATTTCTGTCAGAATAGCCTGCCTCTGCGAGGGTGGCAACCGCTCGAACGGATCGAACGGAAGCGCTTCCGTGGATACTTGACCAGCCATCCTCTATCTTGACAGGATAAGAGAGAAAACGTTTCCTGACCGATGACGGAAGGTGCGGGTGTTGTCAGCAATCGAAACCGAGCGAGCGACCAAGCGAGGCAGGCTCATCGACCTGCTGGAGCGTCGCGGTGCCGACCAGCTGGTTCTGACCTCGGCGACCAGCCTGGGCTGGTATCTCGGTGGCGCACGGACCCACATCAGCCTCGCCGCGCCGCCGATCGTCTGTGCGATCGTGACCCGCGACGGTGATCGGGTCCTCACCACCGACAACGAGAGCGAGCGACTGGTCGCCGAGGAGCTGTCGGCGGGTGTGGACGTACGAGCGGTGCCATGGTTCGAGCCGCTGCCCCTGCCGACGACCCCCGGCACGCTCACCGAGGACGTGGTCGCCGACGAGCTGCGCCGCCTCCGGGTTCCCTTGCTGGCGTGGGAGACAGAGCAGTTCCGCACCCTGGGTCGCGAGTCGGCCAGGCTGCTCACGGAGATCCTCGCGATTGCCACGCCGGAGCAGAGCGAGCTGGAGCTGGCCGCTGTGGTCACCGCCGGAGTGGTCGGCCTCGGTGCGGAACCCCTGGTCGTGCTCGTCGGCGGTGAGACACGCGCGACGGTCAGGCACCCGCTCCCAACCCGGGCGCCGATCGGGCACCGGGCGCTGGTGGTGGTCTGTGCCCGACGGCACGGCATGATCATCAACCTCAGTCGAAGCGTGGCCTTCGGCACGCCCGAGGCCGCCGAGATCGATGCCCACACGAGGATTCTCGCGGTCGAGGCGGCGTTCCTGGGCGCGACGCTGCCTGGCCGGTCGCTGTCGGACGTCTTCGCCGAGGGCTGTGCCGCGTACGGCCGCAATGGCTTCGAACCTGCGGAGTGGAAGAACCACCACCAAGGCGGCGTCGCCGGCTATGCCGGCCGGGATCCCCGGGCAACCGCGGAGACCGACGATCCCGTCGTCAGCGGTCAGGCCTTCTCGTGGAATCCGACGGGCCAGGGAGCGAAGGTGGAGGACACCGTCCTGCTGACCGAGTACGGCCTCGAGGTGCTGACGCTCGATCCGGCCTGGCCTACCATCGCCGTCGACGGCCGTGATCGTCCCGATCTCCTGCGGCGGTAGTCCGCGACCCGAGCGTCGGCGGCATCTCTTTTCGAGCGACAGGAGCGCGCAGTGAGCACTCGCGTCACGGTGTGGTCGGAGAACCATCACGAGCGACACCAGCCCGAGATCGCCGCGGTCTATCCGGAGGGCATCCATGGCGCGATCGCCGCTGGGATCTCGGCGGACCCGCGCTTCGGCGTTCGGACCGCGACCCAGGACCAGCCCGACCACGGGCTCGGCGACGGCCTGCTGGACGACACCGATGTGTTGGTGTGGTGGGGTCACGCCGTTCAGGAGGCGGTGGAAGATCGCTGGGTGCAAGCCGTCCGCGATCGGGTGCTCGCCGGTATGGGATTCATCGCGTTGCACTCGTCACTGAACTCCAAGCCGTTCCGGGCGGTGATCGGCACCTCGTGCCGAAGCGCCGGCTATCGTCACGGCGGCCGCGAGCTCGTCTGGACGGCGAGCGCCGCCCACCCGATCACCGACGGCGTGCCGAATCCGGTGATCGTGCCCGACTCCGAGATGTACAGCGAGCCGTTCGACATCGCTCAGCTCGACGAGGTCGTCTTCATCTCCAGCTTCGACGGAGGTGAGGTCTTCCGGTCCGGCGTGACGTTTCGTCGTGGTGCGGGCAAAATCTTCTACTTCGCCCCCGGCCACGAGGAGTACCCCATCTACTTCGATCCGATCATCCGTCGGGTGATCAACAACGCCGTCGCGTGGGCCGCTCCCCAGCCGGTCCCGAACCATCCGCCGCGCGGCGCCGCCCGACGAGACAAGCCGATCGGGTGGTTCGAGGACGACGGCACACCCGGGATCTCGTGAGCCTGCGACGATAGGACCCGGTTACGGGCAGACTGTGACCCGCAACTGTGGACCAAGACTGTGGACCAAGACTGTGGACCAGGACTGTGGACCAGGACTGTGGACCAGGATTGTGGACCAGGACTGTGGACCAGGCGTCGAAGATCGACATCGACCAGGAGGAGGCGACCGGTGGCAGCTTCCAAGCGCGCACGTCCGCCGACGATCGGCGACGTCGCCGATCGTGCCGGAGTCTCCCCCGCGACCGTCTCCCGGGTGATGAACGGCAACACCTCTGTCGACGAGGGGCTGGCGCAGCGAGTTCGCGCTGCCGCGACCGAGCTCAACTATTCGCCAAGCCCGCTGGCTCGCAGCCTGGTGCTGGGTAAGACGAACACCATCGCGGTGGTCGTCCCCGACTTGGAGAATCCGACGTTCCAGGGCGTGCTGCGAGGACTGAGCCGGTCTGCCGGCCACGACGGCTATCACGTCCTGATCGCCGACTCGGCCGAGTCGATCGCCGACGAGCGGATCCTCGCCATCGAGACGCGCAGGCGCTGCGACGGAGTCGTGCTGTGTGCACCGCGCATGCCCGAGACCGAACTGCGGGCACTGCTGCCCGAGCTCCAGCCGGTGGTCCTGGTCAACCGCAGTGCGGACTCCTCCGTCCCGACCATTGCCGCCGATTACCGCACCGCGCTCCGAGATCTGCTGGAGCTGCTGTACGACGACGATCATCGCGTCCTGACATTCCTGGCCGGCGCACCAAGAAGTGCCTCGAACGCCGCCCGATTGGCTGCGCTGGACGAGTTCCGAGCTGACCATCCCGACGCGGCGGTCGAGGTCGTCCCCTGCGGGGTGAGCTTCGGCGACGGGTACGACGCGGCCGACGCGGTGGCGACCGGCTCGAGCACCGGGGTGCTGGCCTTCAACGATCTGGTCGCGATGGGCCTGATGAGCGCGCTCGGTGAGCGCGGCGTCCGAGTGCCGCACGACGTCTCGGTCGTGGGGTTCGACGACATCCCGTTCGCCCGCTACACCACTCCTCCGCTGACCACCGCGTCGGTGCCCATGGACGAGCTGGGTGAGCAGGCCTGGCTACGAATGCGTGATCTGTTGAACAATCGCCGCCCGGGTCGAGCACTGTTCTTCCGCCCCCGGGTCGAGCGACGCGGCAGCACCGGTCCCGCACCCGTACGCGCGTAGCGCGGGCAACTGCCCCGGTCGCGCGAGCGGAGGAAGCGGGACCCGCGAGCGTCGGTAGACGGCGCGTCCGGGGAGAGAGGAGCGATGAGTGAAGACACGCCTTTCGTCTTCACGAAGAGCGACGATCGACTCGGGTCATCACGCGCCGTCGCGCGAGCGGGAGAAAGCGGGACCCGCGAGCGTCGGTAGACGGCGCGTCCGGGGAGAGAGGAGCGATGAGTGAAGACACGCCTTTCGTCTTCACGAAGAGCGACGATCGACTCGGGTCATCACGCGCCGTCGCGCGAGCGGGAGAAAGCGGGACCCGCGAGCGTCGGTAGACGGCGCGTCCGGGGAGAGAGGAGCGATGAGTGAAGACACGCCTTTCGTCTTCACGAAGAGCGACGATCGACTCGGGTCATCACGCGCCGTCGCGCGAGCGGGAGAAACACAGACACCCGCCGCTCAGCCTCAGAGCTGAGCGGCGGGCGTCTCTCGTTCCCTCGGGGAGAGGAGTACCCGAGGCGGATCGTGGCGGCGCTACTTTCCGCCGGTGGTGGCGATGCCCTTGACCAGGAACCGCTGGCCGAACAGGAACACCAGGAACAGCGGTATCAACGTGACCACCGACATCGCGAACATCGCGCCCCAGTTGCTGCCGCTGGTGGCGTCCAGGAACCCTCTCAGGGCAACCGGAACGGTGTAGGCGTTCGGATCGGTCAGATAGATCAGCGGAGTGAAGAAGTCGCTCCAGGTCCAGATGAACGTGAAGATCGCCGTCGTGGCCAGTGCCGGCCCCATCAGCGGGATCATCACCCGAGAGAAGATCCGCAAGTGGTCGCAGCCGTCGATCCGCGCCGCCTCGTCCAGCTCACGCGGGATGCCGCGGATGAACTGGACCATCAAGAACACGAAGAAGGCGTCGGTGGCCAAGAACTTCGGCAAGATCAGCGGCACGAACGTGTTCACCCAGCCCAGCTTGTTGAACAAGATGTACTGCGGCACGACCACCACATGGATCGGCAGCATCACCGACACCAGCATGATCGAGAACCACATCGTCTTCAGTCGGAACCTCAACCGGGCGAACGCGTACGCGGCCAGTGAGCAGGCAAACAGATTACCCAGCACGGCCCCGATGACCACGATCACGGAGTTGATGATGTAGTGCCCGAACGGGCTGGCCAGCGCATTCCAACCCTGTGTGTAGTTCGCCAGCACCAGGTTGTTCAGCCACAACCCAGGGGTGCGGAAGATGACATCGGTCGGTCGGAAGGACGACACCACCAGCCACAGCAGCGGATAGACCATCACAACGCTGGCCGCGATCAGCAGCAGGTGCTTCACCACCGACCACACACGCGCCTTCGCGGCCGGTGTGTTGTCGCGCACCTTCGGCTGTGCCGGCGGCACCACGCCCGGTGTGACGAGAGATTCCTGGAGCTCAGTCATCGTAGAACACCCAATACTTGGAGAGGAAGAAGTTGACCGCGGTCAGTGCCCCGACCATGATGACCAGCACCCAGGCCATCGCCGCGGCATACCCCATCTGGAACTGGCCGAAGCCCTTCTGGTACAGGTACAGCGTGTAGAACAGGGTCGAGTCGGCGGGACCGCCCGTGCCGTTGGACACCACGAACGCCTGGGTGAACGACTGGAACGCTCCGATGATCTGCAGCACCAGGTTGAAGAAGATGATCGGTGACAGCAGCGGCAAGGTGATCTTGACGAACCGAGTCCAGCGAGTTGCACCGTCCACCGACGCAGCCTCGTAGTACATCCCCGGGATCTGCCGCAAGCCGGCCAGGAAGATCACCATCGGCGAGCCGAACGTCCACACGTGCAGCAGGATGATCGTCCACAGCGCATACCGTGGGTCCGAGATCCACCCCGTGTGCGCATCGACACCGACCAACCGAAGCAACTGGTTGATCAGACCATCGGCGCCGAACATCTGCCGCCACATGATCGCGATCGCGACCGAGCCGCCCAGCATGGATGGAAGGTAGAACACCGACCGGTAGAACGCCAGTCCCCGCATGCCCTTGTCCAGCAGCAGCGCGATGGCAAGCGCCAGAATGAGCTGCAGCGGGACACCGACGAACACGTAGATGAACGTCACCTTGATCGAGTGATGCAACCTCTCATCGCCCAGCATCCGGACGTAGTTGCCCAGACCGATCCACTTCGGAGCCTGGATCAGGCTGTAGTTGGTGAAGGACAGATACAGCGAGGCGATCATCGGACCGACGGTGATCACCACCAGCCCGATCAACCACGGAAGGAGGAACAAATAGCCGGCCTTGTTGTCCCGCGACGCCTCCTTGCGGCGTGCGGCCTTCTCCTCGGCTGTCTTCGCCTTGGAGACCTTCAGCTGAGAGAGCTCAGAGATCGCGCTCATCGGATCAGCCCTGGAGGTTGGACTTGGCCTCGTCCACGAACTTCTGCGCCGCTTCGGCCGTGCTCTGCCGGCCGAACAACACCTCGGTCTGGTAGCGCAGCATCGTATCGCCGATCTTCCCGCCACCCGGCGGCGGCGCCTGTGGCGTGCCGGAGACCTCCGGCTTGATCTCGGTGATGAACTTCGCTACTGCTTGCTGCGACTCCGACAGCTTGGACTTGATCGACTCCGAGACCTCGGTGTTCGCCGGGATGCCCCGCTCGGCCAGGCCGATGTTCGCCGAATCGGGCGAGTTCACCATCCAGTCGATGAACGCGATCACCGCGTCGGGGTTCTTCGTCTTGGCCGAAGCGGAGTACAGCATCGACGCCTTGTACCAGGCCTTGCGCTCCGTCGCCTTGCCCGCGAGGCTGGGGAACCGCAGGATCGTCAGCTCCGTGCCGGCTGCCTTGTTCAGCGCCTCGATCTGGTTGGACCACTGCACCTGCATGGCGCCCGTCCCCAACGCCAGCGTGCTCTGGTCGATCGACTTGGTCGCTTCCTCCGTGATGAGCGCGGGGTCGGCGATCGCACCCGCCTTCTGAGCCTTGACCATCAGGTCGAAGAAGCCCTGAGCGTCGGCCGCATCGAAGCCGAGGTCGTTGCCGTTGAACAGGTCCTTACCGTTCTGCCGCAGCCAGGTCTGGAGTCCAGAGTCGTTCTGGAATATCTGGCTGACGCCGAACTTCAGCTTCGCCTTCGACGCGACCTCGGCCGCGGTATCGATCAACGAGTCCCAGGTCCAGGTGGTGTCGTCCGGAAGATCCACGCCGGCTTTCTCGAACAGCTTGGGATTGGCCATCAGGGTCACCGAGTTGATGCCGGCGTTGATCCCGTAGAGCGTGTCGTTGATCTTGCCCGAGTCGACGGTCCCCTCGAGGAACTTGGAGGTGTCGACCTTGGACAGGTCGAGCAGCGCGCCGCGGTTGCCGTACTCGCTGATGTAGGCCATGTCCATCTGGATGATGTCCGGCGCGGTGTTGCCGGCCACCTGGGTGGCGAGCTTGTCCCAGTAGGTGCTGAACTCCCCTGGCTGTCCGGAGATCTTGACCCCTGGGTTCGCCTTCGTGTAGGCGTCGATCATGGCATTGGTGTTCTTGGTGCGTACCTCGTTGCTCCACCAGGCGAAGGTCAAGTCCGACGAGCTGCTGCCTCCGCCGCTACCGCCGCCACTCGACCCCGGCGCGCAACCAGCCAAGCCAGCCGTGGTCGCCGCGGCCGCCAGCCCGGCACCGATCAGGAACTGCCTGCGCGACAGAGCCATTGTTTTCTCCTCTTCGTTGATGTGAAAACGATTTCTGGAACAGTACGGGTCGACTGTTCGGGGTGTCAATCGGATCAGCTGACGAGCCTCGGGGAACTCTCTTCGGTCAGATTCATCCAGACCTCCCTCGGCATCGGCGTCGCTGCAAGCACGACTCTAGAAGAACGTAAGCGTTTGCGCAAGCGCTTTCGTTCAGCAATTTCATCGTTTTTCGCTCGCGGTGCGCGATGCAGCGCAACCTGTTCGCCGAGGTGGGTCGAGGGTCTCAACGCACAGGGTCGCAGCGGGGTTCCCCGGCCGGGTGCCGGGATGGGCCGGCAGAGTGCGCGGAGCACATCTCAGCCCAGCGGCGGCAGCGCTCCGGATCGCGGCGCGCCCGTGGACTCCCGCACCATCAGCTGACCGGGAATCGTCTTCCGGCGCGGACGACTGGCGGCCGGCCTTGTGGCCAGATCGAGCGCCTCGCGACCCATGTCGGCCAGGGGGAATCGAGCTGTGGTGAGGCTGGGAAAGAGCAACTCGGCCACCGCCACGTCATCGAAGCCGGCAACCGACACCTCGTGAGGCACGGAAACGCCCATCCGACGCAGCGCGACGAGGATCGCGATGGCCATCGAGTCGTTGAGAGCGAGGATGGCAGTCGTGTCGGGCCAGGTCCGCAGGGCCTCGATGGCTGCCGGTCCCGCTCCTACGGCCGTGAAGTCGGTGGTGACCACCCGATAGCGGACGCCGGCACTCGCGAAGACCTCGACGGCGCCGCCGAGACGGTCCTCCACCGTGGTCAACGCCTCCGGTCCCGACACGATGACGATGTCGGTGTGTCCGATCTCCACCAGGTGTCGTGCGACCGAAAGAGCTGCGCCTCGGTTGTCGGGCAGCAGGGCGTCGACACCGAGCTGGTGGCGACCGATCACCGCCGCTCGTCCGCCGTTTCGCTGGTACGTGGTGAGCAGCCGTCGCGCCTCGGCCTCCTGCTGCCCGTCGACATAGCCGGATCCCGCGACGATGATGACCCGCGCACGCTGCGCCGCCAGCGAGCGCAGCTGTTTGAGCTCTCGCTGCGGGTCGCGACCGGAGTGTGCCACCTGGACGATCAGACCGCGCTCCTCCGCCGCGCGAACCACGCCGGAGGCGATCTCGGTGAAGTAGGGGTCGTCGATCTGGTGCACGATCAGGCCTGCGATCGACGTCGTACCTCCGGCCAGGGTCTGCGCGTTGGTGTTGACGACGTACCCCATCTCCTCGGCCGTCCGCCGCACACGTGCCGCGACTTCATCGCTCACACCGGTCAGCCCGCGTAGCGAGCGCGAGGCCGTGGCCAGGGATACGCCGGCCACTGCGGCTACGTCGGCAAGTCGCAGGCTTGTCGGGATACTGCTCATCCAGACTCCTCAGGATTTGTGCGCCGAAGATGGTTGCATCGCACTCGCCTCTTAGCGTACTCTGACGTAAGCGCTTTCGTTAAGCGCTTACGTCTTTTTTGATCTCAGTCGATCTCGAAGCTAGGAGCGCCAATGACGGAGCGGACCATCAAAGTGATCATGAACGGGGTCACCGGGCGGATGGGGTACCGGCAGCACCTCGTGCGATCGATCCTCGCGATCCGTGACGCGGGCGGTGTCGTCGTCGGCGACGACCGGATCCAGGTCGAGCCCGTGCTGGTCGGACGGAATGCCGACAAACTGGCCGAGCTGGCCAAGAAGCACGGCGTCGCAGACTGGACCACCGACCTCGACGCAGCGCTGGCCGATCCCAGTGCACAGATCTACTTCGACGCCCAGGTCACCTCCGCGCGGAAGGAGGCCATCTTGAAGGCCGTCGCCGCAGGAAAACACATCTACACCGAGAAGCCGATCGCTGAGTCCGTTGCCGACGGCCTCGAGCTCGTCGCCGCTGCGGAGGCCGCGGGTGTGATCACCGGCGTGGTCCACGACAAGCTGTACCTGCCCGGCCTGCTCAAGCTCAAGCGACTGATCGATCTCGGCTTCTTCGGCCGGATCTTGTCGGTCCGTGGCGAGTTCGGGTACTGGGTGTTCGAGGGTGACGTCATCCCCGCCCAGCGACCGAGTTGGAACTATCGATCCGAGGACGGCGGCGGCATGGTGCTCGACATGTTCTGCCATTGGAACTACGTGCTCGAGAACCTGTTCGGCCGGGTGGAGGCGGTGAGCGCCAAAGCCGTCACCCACATACCCGAGCGCTGGGACGAACAGGGCAACTCCTACCCTGCGACCGCCGATGACGCCGCGTACGGGATCTTCGAGCTGGCCGGCAACATCATCGCCCAGATCAACTCCTCCTGGGTCGTCCGGGTCAATCGCGGCGAGCTGGTCGAGTTCCAGGTGGACGGCACTCACGGATCGGCCGTTGCCGGCCTGTTCGGCTGCCGGATCCAGCCACGCGCCCAGACCCCGAAGCCGGTCTGGAATCCCGATCTGCCGACCGACCAGGACTTCCGCTCGCAGTGGGAAGAGATCCCCGACCTCGACGACTACCCCAACGGCTTCCGTGCCCAGTGGGAGAGCTTCCTCACCGATGTCGACGCCGGCCGCCCGCACGCGTACGACCTCGCCGCCGGTGTGCGGGGCCTTCAACTCGTCGAGGCGGGTCTGCAGTCATCCGCCGAGGGCCGTCGGATAGAGATCGGCTCCACGCCGTCCACGGAGCGCTGAGAAATGACGGCATCCATCGCAGCCTCGACCGTGGGACTGCCGCAGGCAGACGGCAGCCTGCGCACCGTCGAGCTCGCAACACCGCGAGAGTGGGCCGAGCACTCGCAGCCCTACACCAGCCGGATCGCCTTCGCAGCCGCCCACGTAGTCGCCGACCCGCGCGGCGAGAACGTCCCGGGCGCGCCGGCGGTCGTTGACTGGGACGCAACGCTCGCCTTTCGTCGGCACCTCTTTCGCTATGGACTCGGCGTGGCGGAGGCCATGGACACCGCCCAGCGCAACATGGGACTGGACTGGGCAGCGACCCAGGAGCTGATCGCTCGAAGTGCCGCGCAGGCGCTGGAGCTCGGCGCCCGGATCGCGTCCGGTGTCGGCACCGACCAGCTTCCACCCGTGCCCGTGACGCTCGATCAGGTGATCGCCGGCTACACCGAGCAGCTGGAGTTCGTCGAGAGTACGGGCTCGCAGGTGATCTTGATGGCGTCTCGACACCTGGCCGCGGCCGCGCACACCGCGGACGACTACCTGAGGGTCTATGACACCTTGTTGTCCCAGGTCAGCCGTCCGGTCGTGCTGCACTGGCTGGGCGAGGCCTTCGACCCGAGCCTTGCCGGCTACTGGGGCAGCTCCGACGTCGCGACCGCGACCGACACCTTCGTCGGCCTGCTCGAGACGCACGCGACCAAGATCGACGGCGTCAAGGTCTCACTGCTCTCCGCCGAGCACGAGATCGGCCTGCGGTCGAGGCTGCCGGAGGGAGTCCGGCTCTACACCGGCGACGACTTCAACTATCCCGAGCTGATCGAGGGCGACGGCGGTCACCACTCCGACGCACTGCTCGGCGCGTTCGCCGCCATCGCACCCGCGGCGGCGGCCGCTCTCGCTGCGCTGGACCAGGGTGACGTAACGACGTACCGCGCCGAGATGGCGCCCACTCTGGAGCTCTCGCGGCACATCTTCGCGGCGCCGACCTTCTACTACAAGACCGGCATCGCCTTCCTGGCTTGGCTGTCCGGCCACCAGGACGGGTTCACGATGGTCGGCGGACTGCAGGCGGCCCGATCCCCCGTGCACCTCGCCCGGGTCTTCGAGCTGGCGAACACCGCACGGCTACTCCCCGATCCCGAGCTCGCGGCACACCGACTCGGGCTGGTCCTCGACCAGGCGGGAATCGCCCGGTGAGCCGCGCCGATCCTTCGCAAAGACTGTCGCTGAACCAGAAGACCACCAACTCGTGGTCGTTGCGAGAGGCGATCGACGGCTGTGCCGCAGCCGGCTTGTCGAGCATCGGAGTCTGGCGCGAGCCGCTCGCAGAGGCCGGGTTCGAGAACGGCCGCAAGTGGCTGGCCGATGCCGGTCTGCGGGTGTCGTCGCTGTGTCGTGGCGGGTTCTTCACCGCCGCCGACGCCGCCGAGATCGAGGCCGCGCACCACGAGAACGTCCGGGCGATCCACGAGGCAGCGGCGATCGGCGCGGTTACGTTGTGCCTGGTTCCGGGTGGACTGCCGGTCGGCGATCGTGATCTGATCGGGGCACGGTCGCGCGCCGCCGAGGCGATCGGGCGGTTGGTCCCGCATGCCAAGGACGCCGGTGTGACGCTCGGCATCGAGCCGATGAACCCCATCTACTGCGCCGACCGAGGAGTCGTCTCGACGCTCGGCCAGGCGCTGGACATCGCCGAGCAGTTCGAGGCCGACGAGGTCGGCGTCGTCCTCGACACCTTCCATGTCTGGTGGGACCCGGCTCTGCGCGAGCAGATCGCCCGGGCGGGCGAGCGGATCTTCAGCTACCAGGTGTGCGACTGGATCACGCCGCTACCCGCGGACTCCCTGCTGGCCCGCGGCATGATGGGCGACGGACACGTCGACTTCGCCACGATCACGGGTTGGGTGGCCGAGACCGGGTACGCCGGCGACATCGAGGTCGAGATCTTCAACGCCGACGTCTGGGCGACTCCGGGTGCGGACGTGCTGGCCACCATGAGCCGCCGCTACGCGGAGCTGGTGGAACCGTTCAGCGGCTGAGTGACACAGCGCGCGGTCACTCGATCGACAGGGATGGCCAGCGGTCCTGCGCCCAGCCGAGCCAGCTCGCCCACGGCGCCGGCGGCTCTCGCCGTCGGTCACCCGTCAGCTCATCGTCGTCTGGTGCTTCGAAAATCCTTCGCCACGTCTGCAGCTCGGCGGAGCTGATCGGGAACGTCTCGCTGGCGCTCTCGCTCCACCGCCCTTCGATCCGGCGTTGCTGCTCAGCGGGTTCGATCGGTAGGTAGACCACTTCGTACGAGGCACCCAGCTGCTCGAACACCGATCGCAGCGCGTCGCGCTCGTCCCGGGCCCAGCAGCCGAAGTCGAGCACAACATCGGTTCCGACGCGGACCGCCTGCGTGGCAAGGGAGATCAAGCGGGCCTCGATCACGTCGCGTCGACCGTTCGCCTCGGACTCGCCGAACAGCGGGATCATCCACTCATCGGGCGTCATACGCAGCGCCGCGTGCTGCTCGGCCAGTCGCCGGGCGGTCGTGGTCTTGCCCGCCGCGGGGAGTCCGACGAGCAGGAACACCGTGGCCACAGGGGTGATCGTGCCACACGGCTATTCGGTTGCCGTGGGTCGCAAACGACGCCCAACCACCCGCGACCCAGCCCGTTCGGACGCCATGGGTCGCAAACGACGCCGGAACCAGTCCAACCGAGCATGTACGGACACCATGGGTCGCAAACGACACGCAGATCGGGGATGCTGATCGGATGTCCGATGACGGCACGTACCAGAATGAGCAGCACTGGAGCTGGGATCCCAGCCTGTACGCCGGCAGCGCCGCCTTCTACGCCGTCGGCCGGGTGCCCTATCCCCCCGAGCTGGTCGAGGCACTCACCGACGCGCTGGCGCTGGACCGGACCGGCACGCTCTTGGACATCGGCTGCGGGCCCGGATCGCTGACCCTGCTGCTTGCTCCGCACGTCGAGTCGGCGATCGGTCTCGACGCCGACCCGGACATGCTCAGGGAGGCTGGACGGCTCGCCGACCACCAGGGCATTCACAACGTCACCTGGCGCCATCTCCGAGCCGAGCAACTTCCCGCGGGCCTGCCACCGGTACGCGTGATCACGCTCGCCCAGTCCTTCCACTGGATGGATCGCCCGCGGGTTGCCGGCATCCTGCGCCACATGCTCGAGCCCGGCGGAGCCCTGGTCCACGTGAGCGCGGAGACCTACTCCGGCGCAGACCAGGACGAACCGGGGGCGCCGCCCTGGCCCGGCATCGACCGGTTGGTCGCCGCTTATCTCGGGCCTACCCGGCGAGCGGGTCAGAGCACTCGGCCGGTCGGAGTGGCTGACGAGGACGCCATCTACGCTGCGGCCGGATTCAGTGGCGCACAGCGGATCGATGTCGCCGGGTGGCGGGTCGAGCGAACCGTCGACGAGGTGATCGCGTCGGTGCACTCCCTCTCCTGGGCAGCCCCGCACCTGTTCGCCGATCGGCTCGCGGAGTTCGACGCGGATCTGCGAAGGGTCTTGGCGGAGAGCACCGAGAACGGCGGCTTCACCGAACGCATGCGAGCGATCCGAGTGGACGTCTGGCGCTGAGGCCGCCGACAACGGATGGAGGATCGGTGTGAGTACCCGCGAGAAATCCATCCAGTCCCCAGTTCCGCCGTCCGCTGTATCGTTACAGCGGCAAGGGAGAGGGGTGACGGTGGCGCGAGTGACGGCGAAGACGGTGGCCGAAGCGGTCGGCGTGTCCGTGGCTACGGTCTCGAACGCGTACAACCGGCCGGGTCAGCTGTCAGCGGAGCTGCGGGCCAGGATCCTCGCCACGGCCGAGGAGCTGGGCTATGCCGGCCCGGATGCGGCGGCGCGCGCTCTACGCAGCGGCAAGACGGACGCGGTGGGCGTGCTGCTCACCGATCGGTTGTCGTACGCCTTCTCCGACCCGTACGCGATCGGTTTTCTCACTGGACTGGCCGAAGTCGTCGAGCAGCGTGGAACGAGCATCGTGCTCATCCCCCTGCCTTGGTCGAGCAGCGGTGACGAATCGGACGAGCCCGATCTGGTGACCGTCCGGCAGGCGGCGATCGACGCCATGACGACGTTGTGCGTCGCTGATGACCACCCAGCCCGGGTGCTGGCCCGCACTCGGGGGATCCGCCTGGTAGGCACCAACATCAGCGACGACCCCGAGGAGAGCTGGGTCGCTGTGGACGACGAGAAGGCCGGCCGCCTGGTCGGCGAGGAACTCGTCCGGCTCGGTCACCGAAAGGTGGTGGCGATCGCCGACACGAACACCCCCGCCGGAAGCCCGACCCGCCGACTCGGACTCGCTGAGGTCGACTGCATCGACTGCGCCGCCCGGCTCCGGGGTCTGTCGTCAGCGCTTCCGGACGAGCTGGTCGTCGTCTCCGCCGGCCACAATGCACCGGCATCCGGCGTCAGCGCAGCCCGTTGGATCCTCGACGAGCTCGTCCTGCCGGGTGGCGCCGGCTCGCCCACGGCGATCGTGGGTCTCAGCGACGTGGTGGCGCTCGGCGTGCTCGAGGTGCTGCGTACGGAGAGTGTCGACGTGCCTGGTGCGCTGTCGGTGTGCGGCTTCGACGACATCCCAGCCGCCGCGGCGGCGGGTCTCACCACGATGCGTCAGCCGATCGGCGGGAAAGGCCGCATCGTCGGTGAGCTGTTGCTGGATCCGGAAGCGACACCGCGCCAGGTGCTGCTGCCGATGGAGCTCATCTCGCGCTCGACCACCGGTCCCGCTCCTCGCTGAACAAGCAGCGTCTGACCCCACCCTTCGACAGGCTCAGGGCAGATCGACAGGCTCGGGCACACCGCCCGGGTCAGGCCGGCCAAGGAGCCCCGTACGTCGCAGCGGCCTCACCGGTCAGCTCGATCAAGCGCTCCACGAGCTCGTACACACTCTCGGCGCCGAGCAGGGCGAGCTGATCCATCGGTCCGATCGGGGCGATCCCGGCCAGCTGCCACAGCCTCGCCACCGGCTCATCGGCGAGGACGACGTCCGGCGGCCAGGTCGACTCCACGAACTCGCTCGCCGCCGCCAAGGTCTGCCGCACGATCCGCTCCGCCTCCTGGAACCGCCCCGCCATCGTCGGCTCCCAGTCCAGGTCCGGCAGCTCGGTCACCACCGCCATCGGATGCGGCGCGTCGTCGAGCCACTCGATCACCCGGAAACGACGGTGCCCCTGAGCCTGCAGACCGACGATGCCTTCCTGAGCGCCCAGCTCGGTGATCTCCGCGGTCGTCCCGATCTCGAACCGATGCTCGCCGCCGCCGACCTCGTGGCCCCGCTCGATCAGCACCACACCGAACTCACCGCGCTCGGACCGGAGCATGTCAGAGAGCATGACCAGATACCGTTCCTCGAACACCCGGAGTCGCAGCGGCATGTTGGGGAACAGCACGGCCCCGAGTGGAAATATCGGTAGCGTCGCCACTCGGCAACCCAACCACGTACTACCGACACTTCACACTGCCGGGCCCCGTTCGATCAGGCCGCAGGCCGGGATCAGGGCTCGGCCCCATCCGGCACAGTAGGCTCCGGGCGTGATCACCCCGAGCTCCCCGGTGGGCGCCCGACTCATCTTGGTGACCGGCGGCAATCGAGGCATCGGGTACGCCCTCGTCTCGGACCTGGTCGCCCGCGGCAATCGCGTGATCATGACGGTGCGGGACGAGGCGAGCGGAGGAGCCGCCCGGGAGAGGCTGATGACCGCCCACCCTGGAGCCGACATCGATCTCCGCATCGGCGACCTCAGCTCCCCCGACTCCATCCGGACTCTCGGTCGCCAGCTGCGCGCCGCAGGCGAGTCGCTGGACGGGCTGATCAACAACGCTGGGATCCTGATGGCTCCGCCGACCCGGCAACTGACCCCGGAGGGGGTCGAGATCACGCTGGCCACCAACGCGCTCGGGCCGATGCTGCTGTCCGAGGAAGTCAGCCAGATCTTGACCCCCGCTGCTCGTGTCGTCTCCCTGACCTCGAGGCTGCACGAGCCCGGATCGCGCGGCGACCCGGTGGCCTTCGACGCCGAGGATCCCAACCTCGACCACGGCTACACGCCCGACCGGGCGTACAAGAACTCCAAGCTCGCCCTCCTCTGGGTGAGCTCGGAACTGAGTCGGCGTCTGCCGGAGGGCATCACGAGCAACGCCGTCTGCCCTGGGTTCGCTCCCGCTACCGCCGCGCAGTACACCAGCGGCTGGATGCGCTTCAAGCTGCGCTGGATCGTCCCGCGGCTGCCGTTCGCGGTGACCGTCGAACAGGCCGCCGCCGATGTCTTGTGGGCTCTCGATGCACCCGAGCTGGCCGGTCGCGGTGGGCTCTACCTGAAGGACCGCACCGTCGCGGAGCCGAGCGCCGATGCCCAGGATGCGCGCCAGGCGGCGCGGTTCTGGACCTTGGCCCATGCGTTGTGGAACCCCGGACGGCTGAGTCCGGATGAGCGCTGAGAGACAATGACGTCATGACGCCGCGCCGCATCCTGCTGGGTGGCGTCGGAGTCGCGGCCATGCTGACGATCCTGGTCTGGCTCGGTGGCTTCGCCGTCGCCGACCAACCGCTGCTGCCGGACCGGGGCGCATCCTGGTACCGCTGGAAGCTGCCCGATCCGACGGTATGGACCCGGCTGTCGGCCTGGTCCGGCTACGCCGCCCATCAGCTCGTTGCCTGGGGACTGATCTACTACGCGCAGACTCGGATCCGGACGTACAGCAAGACACTTCACCCGATCAACGTGGTGGCCCTGGTCGCGAACCTGTTCTTCATCGGCGTGCACGAGCTGCAGACCCAGATCTTCTACGACGGGCTGGCCCAGGACGTCTCCATCTACAGCTCCCAGGGTTCGGTGATCTTGCTCCTGGTCGTCGTGCTGTTGATGGAGAACCATCGCCGAGGTCTCGCGTTCACCAAGCCCGCACCCATTCGGGCCGAGGTCGTCGCCTTCGCTCGGAAGTATCACGGCTATCTGTTCAGCTGGGCAGCGATCTACACGTTCTGGTACCACCCGATGCTGAACACGCCCGGACACCTCGTCGGCTTCTTCTACATGTTCCTCCTGCTGCTGCAGGGCAGCCTGTTCCTGACCCGCGCCCACATCAACCGGGTCTGGACGCTGAGCCTCGAGCTGCTCGTGGCTGTTCACGGCACCCTGGTCGCGATCATGAACACCGGGCCGCACGGGCTGTGGCCGATGTTCTGCTTCGGCTTCCTGGCCATCTTCGTGATCACCCAGATGCACGGGGTCGGGCTGAGCCGCGCGGTTCGTTGGGTGGTCGGCATCGGCTACGTCGTCGCCGCGTTCGCCGTCTATGCCTGGCGCGGCCTGTCGACCATCCACCAGATCACCTGGATCCCGCTCGTCGAGTACGGGCTGGTCGCCCTGCTCGCCCTGCTGATCTGGGGTGGCCTCGCCATCGCCAAGGCAGTACGGCGGCCGCGACAGCTCGCGGAGACGGACGCGAGCTGACGCTCAGGCCTCGCGGGTCTTCGGCGAGCTCTCGTGCGTCTTGGCCGGGTCCCGCTCGATCACCGGATCGAGGATCTCGTCGATCTTGGCTAGGAGGTCCGCATCGAGCGTGACGCCGGCGGCGGCCACGTTGTCGTGCACCTGCTCCGGACGAGACGCCCCGATGATCGCAGTCGCGACGTTGTCGTTCTGCAGCACCCAGGCGACGGCCAGCGCGGCCATCGAGAGCCCGGTGTCGGAGGCCAGTGGCTGGAGCAGCTGGACGCGTTCGAGCACGTCGTCCCGCATCCAGCGCTTGATCATGTCGGCGCCGCCCTTCTCGTCGGTGGCCCGTGAGCCCTCGGGAGGCTGCTCACCGGGCTTGTACTTGCCGGTCAGCACGCCCTGCGCGATCGGCGACCAGACGACCTGCGAGATGCCCAGCTCGCGTGAGGTCGGCACCACCTCGTCCTCGATCACCCGCCACAGCATCGAGTACTGCGGCTGGTTCGAGATCAGCTGGAAGCCGAGATCGGTCGCCAGCTCGTGGCCGGCGCGGAGCTGTTCGGCGGTCCACTCACTGACACCGACGTAGAGGACCTTGCCCTGCCGGACCAGATCGGCAAACGCCTGCATGGTCTCGGTCAGCGGTGTCTCGTAGTCGTAGCGGTGAGCCTGATACAGGTCGATGTAGTCGGTCTGCAACCGCTGCAGCGAGCCGTGCGCGGCCTCCATGATGTGCTTGCGGGACAGCCCGAGGTCGTTGTGGCCCTTCGGCCCGATCGGCCCGAACACCTTGGTGAAGATCTCGAGCGACTCGCGCCGCTCCCCCTGCAGCGCCTCGCCGAGCACCGTCTCGGCCTTGGTGTTCGCGTACACGTCCGCCGTGTCGAACGTGGTGATGCCGGCCTCCAGCGCGGCCCGCACGCAGGCGGTCGCCTGCTCGTTCTCCACCTGGGAGCCGTGGGTCAGCCAGTTGCCGTACGTGATGGTCGAGATCTTGAGGCCAGAGTCGCCGAGGTAACGGAAGTCCATGCCACGAACCTACCCAGCGCGGCTGATGGAACGATTCACGGGTGGTCGCGCTGCGACGGCCGGCGGCGTTTCGGTCCGCTGCATCCCGGTGCGCGCCGCCTATCGCTGCCGGGCTGGCTCATGATCGTTACGGCAGCGACGTCTTGTCCCCCGGCTGGCAGAAGAAGGCAAACCGGTCACGTCGAACTACCGCTCGAGCGCGGCCTGGTGCTCGAGGACCCGAGCAGCGGCTTCGTGGGCGCTGTGCTGCGCTGGGAGAACGGGCTGGTGGTGCTGGAGGACCGCAAGGGTCGCAAGCGGAGCTTTCCGATCGGTCCCGGCTTCCACTTCGAGGGCCGGCCGGCGAGCGTACGGCTGCCCAGCACCGCAACGGCCGCCACCGTACGCAGGACCGCGTCCGGTTCCATCGCTGCGCCGACCGCGACCAGGGCCAAGGTCGCCCTGCCCAGCCGGATCTTCGTCGAAGGCAGGCACGACGCCGAGCTGGTCGAGAAGATCTGGGGCGCAGACCTGCGTGACGTCGGGGTCGTCGTCGAGCTCCTGAACGGTGTGGACGAGCTGCCGGCAGTGGTCGCGGAGTTCCGTCCCGAACCCAGCCGCCGGCTCGGCGTGCTCGTCGACCATCTCGTCGCCGGCAGCAAGGAGAGTCGCATCGCGGCCCAGGTGGCGAAGCAACCCGGAGGCCGGCACGTGCTGGTCCTCGGTCATCCGTACGTCGACATCTGGCAGGCGGTGAAACCAGTCCGCGTCGGGCTGGCCCGCTGGCCGGACATCCCGCGCGACGTCGAGTGGAAGCACGGCATCTGTCAGGTGCTGGGTCTGCCGCACGACGACCAGGCCGACATCGCCGCGGCGTGGCAGAAGATCCTCGGCCGGGTGAGCAGCTGGCGCGATCTGGAGCAGCCGCTGCTCAGTGTGGTCGAGCAGCTGATCGACTTCGTCACCGAACCGCTGGCCTGAGCAAGCTTTGGTGCCTGAGCAAGCTTTGGTGCCTGAGCAAGCTTTGGTGCTAAAGCTTTTGCCTGGCGAGCTTTGCTGCACTGGGCGAGCTTTGCTGGCGTGGCCGAGTCGCTGTGGACTGCGGGAGCAGCTCAGCGGACTGACGGCGTGCGCTGATCGGTCAGCGCGGCCGCAATCGGGCCAGTGCGCCGGTCAGGGCGTGCTCGGGCGGCGGGAGTAGCCGACCACGATTGCCTGCGGGCCGATGTTGTCCGGCGGCAAAGTCGCCGAGACCCTCGACTCGCAAACCGCGCGAGGCCGCCGAGGCGATCACCTGTTCCTCCGCCATCCCGATCGGCAGCTCCAGCAAGGACGTGCAGGCCGGCAGCGATCCCCGTGATCGTGCTGCCCGGCGCATGTTCGGAGACCACCTCCACCAGACGGTCGCGGCGTCGACGATAGCTCGAACGCCGCCGCCGCACGATCCGGTCGTAGTCGCCACTGTCGATCAATTCAGCCACCGTCAGCACGTCCAGCACGTTGCTCCCGGGATCGATGCACGATTTGGCCGCTACCACCTCGTCCACCAGCGCGTCGGGAAGGACCAGCCAGCCGACTCGGCCAGTGTGGTCCGCACAGCGGCCGGCCCAGCCGGGTCGTAGCCCAACAGATCGTGTGGAGCGGCGACGAGCGCTCGCCGCTGGGCCGCCAGCCAGACGTCCCTGGGAAACGCCGCCAGATCCGGAACTCCGGGGCGGAGGTCGTAGCGCGAGCCGCGGCTCGATGGGGTCGATCGGTTCGGTCGATCCCCGGACCTTGGCTGGCTGGACGTCGGCAGCGCACGCTCGGCCACCCGCGTGACCGACCCACGGCGGGCTGTCAGCCAGCCCTCGGCGATCAGCTGGGCGTACGCCTCCACCACGGTGTTGCGGGCGATCCGCAGGTCTGCCGACAGCACGCGGGACGCCGGCAGCGGAGTCCCGGGCGCCAACCGTCCATCGCGTACGGCCTCTCGCACGGCCCGTTCCAGACTCTTCCGGGGACGACGCAGATCGAGATCGAGATGGAGGTCGACGCCAGAATTGGCCCAACGGTCTGCCATGGAATTGGACCTTATCGCTGAGCCTCTCCCCGCCTACTGTCGATCGCATGACAACGACCGCAGATCAGCGCCGACGGATCCCTTCGCGACTCGACCTGGAGCAGCACGCGGTCGCCTTCAGCAAGGCGATGTCCGCCCTGGACCACGCCGCGACCAAGGAGCTCGACCACGCCGACATCGATCCGAAGCTCCGTGAACTCGTCCGGATCCGGGCCTCCCAATTGAACGGCTGCGCGTACTGCGTCGACATGCACACCAAGGACGCCCGTGCCATCGGCGAGACGGAGCAGCGACTCTACGGTGTGGCCGTGTGGCGGGAGACCCCGTACTTCGGCGACCGGGAGCGGGCCGCCCTGGCCTGGACGGAGACCGTCACCCGGCTCAGCGAGACCCACGTCCCCGACGCCGACTACGCGGCGGTCGCCGAGCACTTCCAGCCGGCGGAAGTTGCGGCGCTCACCGCCCTGATCGTCACGATCAATGCCTGGAACGCGATCAGTGTCAGTACGCGGGCGTGGGAACCGGGTAGCTACCAGCCTTGACCACGTCGACCACACGACGACCCGCCAACCCACCCGCCCACGCTCGAGCCGACGCCAACGCCAACGCCGACGCCGACGCCGACGCCGACGCCAAGGAGAATCGATCATGACGAGCACACCGAAAGACCTGGCCAGCACGTACTTCGCCGCCTGGCAGGCCGGTGACTGGGAGCGCCTGCGCGGCGTCCTGGCCGACGACGCGACATTCACCGGTCCGATGGGCACCGCCGACGGAGCCGACGCCTGTGTCGACGGCCTGCAGGGCCTGGCAGGGATGACCGTCGGTATCGAGATCCACGCGATGGTGGCCGACGATGCCGATGTGATCACCTTCTACGATCTGAAGACCGAATCGGCCAGCCTGCCCACGGCTAACTGGAGTCACGTCGTCGACGGCAAGATCAGCCAGATCCGCGCGGCGTTCGACCCTCGCCCGATCCTGCCGCCGGGCCCGTAGTCAGTCCAGCAGATCGCGGACAACCCCGTCGGCGAGCAACCGGCCGGTCAGGGTCAGCCGCAGCGGCCCAGGACCAGCGAACAGCAGTCCACGCGACACCAGCTCGGGCACCCGGGCGCTCTCGGTGTCGGTCAGCACGTCGCGATCCAGCCCGTCGGCCAACCGGAGCTCCAGCAGCACGCGCTCGACCCGCCGGTCGTCGGCGGTCAGCACTTCTCGGGCATGAGCGGGCGAGACACCGGCGACCAGCCGTTCGGCGTACGCCCTTGGGTGCTTCACGTTCCACCACCGCGTCCCGCCGACGTGACTGTGTGCCCCCGGCCCGATCCCCCACCAGTCGTCCGAACGCCAGTAGCCGAGATTGTGCCGGCAGCGAGCCGCGTCGGAGGTCGCCCAGTTGCTCACCTCGTACGCCCTGAAACCGGAGCCGACCAGGCGTTCCTCGGCCGCCAGGTACTTGTCGGCAAGGTCGTCGTCGTCGGTCATGGCCAGCTCACCGCGGCGGATCCGGCTTGCCAGCCGGGTGCCCTCCTCGACGATCAGGGCGTACGCACTCACGTGGTCCGGCCCTGCAGCCAAGGCGGCGTCGAGGCTGGTCTCCCAGTCGGCCGCCGACTCCCCCGGCGTGCCGTAGATCAGGTCCAGGCTCACGTGCTCGAATCCGGCCGCCCTGGCCTCGACCACGCACTGCTGCGGCCGGCCCGGAGAGTGCACCCGGTCCAGGGTGGCGAGCACCCCGGGCACGGCCGACTGCATGCCGAACGACATCCGGGTGAAGCCGGCCTCGCGAAGCCGATGCAACCCGGTTTGATCCACCGACTCGGGGTTTGCCTCGGTCGTCACCTCGGCGCCGGGCGCGAGTCCGAAGACCGTCCGTACCCGGTCCAGCAGTGCCCCCAGGCGCGACGGTGACAGCAGCGTCGGCGTCCCACCGCCCACGAAGACGGTGTCGACCGGCGGCGCCTCAGGACCCAGCACCCGACCGGCCAGCTCGATCTCAGCGAGGGCGGCGGCCAGGTACGCGTCCTGGCTGGTGCCGGGCGACGGCCCCGAGTTCGGCCGCGGTGTAGGTGTTGAAGTCGCAGTAGCCGCAGCGGGTCGTACAGAACGGCACGTGCAGGTAGATCCCGAACGGCCGCCGACCCAGCCGGCTCAGCGACGCGTCCGGCAGCCGCCCGTCGGGAGGCGCCGGCTCACCGTCGGGAAGCGTGCTGGGCAAGGAGATCTCGACTGGGAATGCGAACTAGGGGACGAGGACGAGCTTGCCGCGCACGTGACCGCCGAGACTGATCGCGTACGCCTCGGCGGCCCGGGAGAACGGGAATGTCTGGATCTTGATGACGATCTGCGAGCTCTCCAGCAGGCTGGCCCCCTCGGCCAGCGCCTCGAAGGGCTGGGAGTCGTCGCCGCCACCGGTCAGCCGCGCACCTGCCTCGGCGGCGGAGTAGTTCGCGATCGTGACGACCTTGGACGGCTCGGAGACCAGGCCGATCAGATCCTCGATCGGGGTCTTGCCCGCCACGTCGAAGACGGCGTCGACGCCGCCTCCGGCTGCGGCGCGCACCCGGTCGGTGACGCCGTCGCCGTAGACAACCGGAACCGCCTTGATCTCGCGGAGATAGTCCTGGTTGCCCTCACCGGCCGAGGCGATCACGGTGATGCCGCGAGCCACGGCCATCTGCACGGCAGTGGCCCCGACCCCACCGGCGCCGCCGTCCACGAACAGCGTCTGGCCGGACTCGATCCCGGCCAGTCGCAGGCCGCGCTCGGAGGTCTCCACGCTGACCCCGGCAGCAGCGGCGACCGCCCAGTCGACCGAGGCAGGCTTGAGCGCCCACGAGTCGAGCACGGCGTACTCAGCCTGGGTGCCGCTGCCCCGCCCGAAGACGTCGCTGCCGACCTCGACCCCCTCGACCCCGGCACCGACCTCATCGACGACTCCCGCGGCGTCGAAGCCCAGCCGACCGATGCCTTCGAGCGGCTTGCCGCCCGCGAACATTCCGGTGCTGAGCTTCCAGTCGATCGGATTGATGCTCGCCGCCTTGACGCTGATCCGGATCTGACCGGGGCCCGCGTGCGGGTCGTCAGCCTCGGCCCAGCGGAGAACCTCCGGGCCGCCGTACTCGGTGAACTGCAGTGCCTTCATCGAAACCGTCTCCTTCGGACTTGTCAGCGGGATAGACCGCTATAGCCGTTCCTCCCGCTGACAACTCGGGAGGGGAACCCTTTATTTCTTGTCGGACTTCGTGGGCTCGGTGGTGGACAAAGCCGCGACGAATGCCTCCTGCGGCACCTCGACCCGGCCGACCATCTTCATCCGCTTCTTGCCTTCCTTCTGCTTCTCCAGCAGCTTCCGCTTGCGGGTGATGTCGCCGCCGTAGCACTTCGCCAAGACGTCCTTGCGGATTGCCCGCACGGTCTCTCGAGCGATCACCCGGGCGCCGATCGCAGCCTGGATCGGGACCTCGAACTGCTGCCGCGGAATGAGGTCTTTGAGCTTGCCCGCCATCAGCAGGCCATAGCTGTACGCCTTGTCCTTGTGCACGATCGCGGAGAAGGCATCAACCGGCTCACCGTGCAGGAGAATGTCGACCTTGACCAGCTCGGCCGGCTCCTCGCCATCGGGCTCGTAGTCCAGGCTCGCGTAGCCCTTGGTGCGCGACTTCAGGGCGTCGAAGAAGTCGAACACGATCTCGGCCAGCGGCAGGGTGTAGCGGATTTCGACGCGGTCCGCCGAGAGGTAGTCCATCCCGCGCTGGATCCCGCGACGGGCCTGGCACAGCTCGAGGATCGTGCCGATGTACTCGGTCGGGCTGAGGATGGTGGCCTTCACCACCGGCTCGTAGACCTCGGCGATCTTGCCGTCGTTCGGGTACTCGCTCGGGTTCGTGACGATCCGCTCGGCGCCGTTCTCCATCACCAATCGATAGACCACATTCGGGGCGGTGGAGATCAGGTCCAGATCGAACTCACGCTCGAGCCGCTCCCGGACGATCTCCATGTGCAGCAGGCCGAGGAACCCGATCCGGAAGCCGAAGCCGAGCGCACCGGAGGTCTCCGGTTCGTACGTCAGCGCCGCATCGTTCAGCTGGAGCTTGTCCAGCGCCTCCCGCAGCTCCGGGTAGTCCGCGCCGTCGATCGGGTACAGCCCGGCGTACACCATCGGGTTGGGGTGCCGATAGCCGCCGAGATCCGTCGTGGCAGGTTTTGCGGCCGCGGTCACTGTGTCGCCGACCCTGGACTGCCTGACCTCCTTGACGCCGGTGATCAGATAGCCGACCTCACCGACACCGAGGGATGCTGCGCGCATCGGCTCTGGTGAGATGACGCCGACCTCGAGCGTCTCGTGGGTGGCCTTGGTCGACATCATCAGCACGCGTTCGCGGTGGGAGAGCTCGCCGTCGACCACCCGTACGTAGGTGATCACGCCGCGATACGTGTCGTAGACGGAGTCGAAGATCAGCGCCCGCGCGGGCGCCTTCGGATCACCGACCGGCGGCGGGGTCTGGACGACGATCTCGTCCAGCAGCTCCCGGACGCCTTCGCCGGTCTTGGCACTCACCCGCAGCACCTCGGACGGATCGCAGCCGATGATCCCGGCCAGCTCGGCGGCGTACTTGTCCGGCTGGGCACTCGGAAGGTCGATCTTGTTCAGCACCGGGATGACGTGCAGATCGGCGTCCAGGGCGAGGTAGAGGTTGGCGAGGGTCTGCGCCTCGATCCCCTGGGCAGCGTCCACCAGCAAGACGGCGCCCTCGCAGGCTGCCAGTGACCGCGAGACCTCGTAGGTGAAGTCCACGTGGCCCGGGGTGTCGATCATGTTGAGGATGAACGTCTCGTCGACGACGCTCCACGGCATCCGGACCGCCTGCGACTTGATCGTGATGCCGCGCTCGCGCTCGATGTCCATCCGATCGAGGTACTGCGCTCGCATCGCGCGCGCGTCGACGACACCGGTCAGCTGGAGCATCCGGTCGGCCAGCGTCGACTTGCCGTGGTCGATGTGGGCGATGATGCAGAAGTTGCGGATGACCGAGGCGTCGGTGCGGCCCGGTGCGGGCGCGGCGGGTGCGGCCACGGTGGTGAGGTCTCTTTCCTACGTTCGTACGTCGTCGGCGGTCGAACGTTCATCCTAGGCGGCCCCGCGGACTCGTCGTGCGTCGCTGACCCTGCGGTGGTCTTTTCCCCTCCGTATCGAGCGCCAGGTGTGATGTCCTCCGACATCACACCTGGATGACGGCCCGGCGTCCACCGAACTCCCCGAGCGGATCGCTCGGCGCCACTCCTCGACCTGACGGCGGCAGTAGGCTCAGGCTGTGCGACGCGGGCGCTGCGCCACCACGGAGTGGGACAGAGAGTAGGCATCCGGTTAGGGACTCCCCGATGGACGATCAGCAAGGACCGAGCCGAGCCGCGGAAGGGTCTGGACGAGACACCACCGCTGGCCCGCTCACCGGTCGGCGCCGAGATCGTCGCTGACAGCTTGCGCCACACCCCGGACGGAGTCGGTCGAGCATTGCCGTTGGGCGACGTTGGGGGCGGCGGCTGATCGGCGAGCGGGTCGGTAGCCCGACGGTGAGCGGCGATGAGGCGGTCGTGATGCTCGTCGACCTTCTCGCTGACCTCGGGTTCGCACCGGAGGCCGGCGGTCCGGATGACGAGATCAGGCTGCGCCACTGCCCATTTCTCGAGCTCACCCAGCGCGAGACCGGGTTGATCTGCCCCGTCCACCTCGGACTGATGCGAGGTGGGCTCGCCAAGCTCGGCGCCTCGGTCACCGTCGATCGGCTGCTGCCGTTCGTCGAACCAGACCTGTGCGTCGCCCACATCGTGTCCATACCGAGTTCTGGCGCTGGCTGACCGCTAGGCACGGAACGCTGCAAGAGCCTACGGACGCAATTTCGTGAGGTCTTTTGGCTCTATTCTCCAAGTTCGGCTTGGGATAATCTCCCGCCATGCGCGGCGATCGGGTGGGTGTCGACGGTGCGGCCTCGGATGCGTTGCTGAAGCTCGGCCGGTTCTTCTCCCGCTGGGAGGAGTCCGCCGACGGACGGGCCGCGTTCCTGAAGGGCGGTCGATCCGGGGACGTCTTCTACCGGGACCGCTGGAGCCATGACAAGGTGGTGCGCTCCACGCACGGTGTGAACTGCACCGGTTCCTGCTCGTGGAAGGTGTACGTCCGCGACGGCATCATCACCTGGGAGGCGCAGCAGACCGACTACCCGAGCGTGGGTCCGGACCGACCGGAGTACGAGCCACGCGGCTGCCCGCGCGGCGCCGCGTTCTCCTGGTACACCTACTCCCCGACCCGGGTCCGCTACCCCTATGTTCGCGGCGTACTGCTGGAGGCGTATCGCGAAGCCCGGCAGCGGCTCGGAGACCCGGTCCTCGCTTTCGCCGAGATCAGCACGAACCCGCAGACCCGGCGCCGCTATCAGCAGGCACGAGGCAAGGGTGGCCTGGTCCGTGCCACGTGGGATGAGGCCGTCGAGCTGGTCGCAGCCGGCTACGTCCACACGATCAAGACCTACGGCCCCGACCGCTGCGCCGGGTTCTCCCCCATCCCGGCCATGTCGATGGTCTCGCACTGCGTCGGCACCCGCTTCACCCAGCTGATCGGCGGGGTGATGACGTCCTTCTACGACTGGTATGCCGATCTGCCGGTGGCGAGCCCTCAGGTCTTCGGCGACCAGACCGACGTGCCGGAGTCCGGCGACTGGTGGGATGCGACCTATCTGATGATGTGGGGCTCCAACGTCCCGGTCACCCGCACCCCCGACGCGCACTGGATGGCCGAAGTCCGCTATCGCGGCACCAAGATCGTCACCGTCAGCCCCGACTACGCCGACAACACCAAGTTCGCCGACGAGTGGCTGCCCTGCCAGGCCGGCACCGACGCCGCCCTGGCGATGGCAATGGGCCACGTGATCTTGACCGAGAACTATGTGGAACGCCGCGTTCCGTTCTTCGTGGAGTTCTCCCGAACCTACACCGATCTGCCGCACCTGATCACTCTCGTCGACCATGCCGGCGGCACGGAGCGACCCGGTGGGCTGGTTCCGGGCAAGTTCCTCACGGCCGCCGACCTGACGGGGCGCGTCGACAGCTCCGAATCAGCGATTCCACCGGAGGAGGCCTGGAAGACGGTCGTGCTGGATGCGGCGACCGGTGAACCGAAGGTGCCCAACGGGTCGACCGGATTCCGCTACGCCGCCTCCGGTGAGGGCCGGTGGAACCTCGATCTCGAAGGGGTGACGCCTGCGCTGTCGATCCGCGATGCCAAGGTCGCCACGGAGAACGTCGAGGTGCTGCTGCCACGCTTCGACGCCCCCGACGGCGCGGGCGGAGTGTTACGACGCGGCGTGCCCGCCACCCGGATCGGTGATCGGCTGGTCACCACGGTCTTCGACCTCATGCTGGCCCAGTACGGGGTGGCCCGGCCCGACCTGCCCGGTGAGTGGCCATCCGGCTACGACGATCCCAGCACCCCGTACACACCGGCCTGGCAGGAAGACATCACCGGAGTCCCCGCCGAGGCGTGCACCCGTATCGCCCGCGAGCTCGCTGCCAACTCGGAGGAGTCGAACGGCCGTTCCATGATCATCATGGGCGCCGGGATCTGTCAGTGGTTCCACGGTGACGCGACCTACCGAGCGGTGCTGGCGCTGCTGATCTTGACCGGCGCGATGGGTCGCAACGGCGGCGGTTGGGCACACTACGTCGGGCAAGAGAAGTGCCGCCCGATCACGGGTTGGCTCTCGCTGGCGAACGCGCTCGACTGGTCCCGACCGCCACGCACGATGACCGGCACCTCCTACTGGTACATGCACACCGACCAGTGGCGCTTCGACGGGTACGCTGCGGACGCGCTCGCCTCACCGCTGGCCGAGGGCAACCTGGCCGGAATGCACACCGCGGACACCATCGCCCAGTCCGCCCGGCTGGGCTGGATGCCGTTCTACCCGCAGTTCGACGTGAACCCGCTGGAGGTAGCAGACCAGGCCCAGGCGGCGGTGGCGTCGGGCGAGGCCGCCGATGTGTCGGCGTACGTGGCGAACGCCCTTGCTGCCGGTGACCTGAAGAGCGCCATCTCCGATGTCGATGCACCCGAGAACTGGCCGCGGATACTGACGTTGTGGCGGTCGAATCTGATGGGGTCGTCGGCGAAGGGCAACGAGTACTTCTTGAAGTATCTGCTCGGCACGCACAGTAACGCGACAGCATCCGACGAGGCGTCGGTCCGGCCAGGAGAGGTCGCCTGGCGCGACGAGATCCCGGAAGGCAAGCTCGACCTGCTCGTCTCCGCCGACTTCCGGATGACCTCGACCACGCTGCTGTCCGACGTGGTGTTTCCCGCCGCCACCTGGTACGAGAAGCACGATCTGTCCTCCACCGACATGCATCCGTTCGTGCATGCCTTCACCCCGGCCATCGACCCGCCATGGGAGGCTCGAAGCGACTTCGACATGTTCCATGCCATCGCCACCGAGCTGTCCAGGCAGGCGGCAACCCATCTCGGCACCCGGCAGGACCTGGTCACGGTCCCGGTCCAGCACGACACGCCGGGTGAGACCGCGCAGCCGGGCGGCGTGGTCCGAGACTGGGCCCGTGGCGACGTCGCCCCGGTGCCCGGCACGACCATGCCGGCCGTTGCCGTGGTCGAACGCGACTACACCGCGATCGCGGACAAGCTCGCCACCGTCGGTCCGCTGGCCGAGCGGCTCGGCTTCACCGTCAAGAACGTCACCTACGACGTCAGCCACGAGGTCGACAGCCTCGCCCACACCAACGGCGTCATGCTGGGCGGGGCGGCCGACGGACGGCCGGCGCTGGACACCGACGTGAAGCTCGCCGAGGCCATTCTCGCCTTCTCGGGAACGACCAACGGGGAGCTGGCCGTGCAGGGCTTTCAGACGCTGGAGCGCCGGGTCGGCAAACCGCTCGCCGACCTGGCGGCAGGGTCGGAAGAGAAGCGGGTCACGTTCGCGATGACCCAGGCGGCGCCCGTTCCGGTGATCACCTCCCCGGAGTGGTCCGGTTCGGAGACCGGCGGACGGCGCTACGCGCCGTTCACCGTCAACATCGAACGGCTCAAGCCCTTCCACACCCTCACCGGCCGGATGCACTTCTATCTCGACCACGACTGGATGCGCGACCTCGGGGAGGCGATGCCGATCTACCGGCCCCCGCTGGACATGCACCAGCTCTTCGGCGAGCCGCGACTCGGTCCGGACGGGTCCCAGCAGATCGTGGTGCGATATCTCACCCCGCACTCGAAGTGGTCGATCCACTCGGAGTACCAGGACAACCTGTTCATGCTGTCGCTGTCCCGCGGCGGACCCACGGTGTGGTTGAGCACCGCCGATGCCGCCGCGATCGGAGTCGCCGACAACGACTGGGTGGAGTGCGTGAACTCCAACGGCGTGCTGGTCGGCCGCGCAGTCGTCTCGCACCGGATGCCGGCCGGGGTCACCTATGTCCACCACGCGCAGGAGCGCACCATCGACGTTCCCAAGTCCGAGGCCACCGGTCGACGTGGTGGCATCCACAACTCCGTCACCCGACTGCTGGTCAAACCGAGTCACCTGATCGGGGCCTATGCCCAGCTGTCGTACGCCTTCAACTACCTCGGCCCGACCGGAAACCAGCGAGACATGGTGGCGACCATCCGCCGCCGGTCCCAGGAGGTGCAGTACTGATGGAAGGTCTGGACTGATGCGCGTGATGGCCCAGATGGGCATGGTGATGAATCTGGACAAGTGCATCGGTTGCCACACCTGCTCGGTGACCTGCAAGCAGGCCTGGACCAACCGGGCCGGCACGGAGTACGTCTGGTTCAACAACGTCGAGACCCGCCCCGGTCAGGGCTATCCCCGCCGCTACGAAGATCAGGACACCTGGCGCGGCGGCTGGACGCTCAACTCCCGTGGGCGGCTCAAGCTGCGGACCGGGAGCCGGCTCAACCGGCTGCTGACGATCTTCTCCTCCCCCGTCCAGCCGAAACTGGCCGACTACTACGAGCCGTGGACCTATGACTACCAGACGTTGATCGACGCCCCGCTCGGCGACGACTTCCCGGTGGCCCGACCGAAGTCGTTGATCACCGGCGAGGACACCAAGATCACCTGGTCGGCCAACTGGGACGACAATCTCGGCGGCACCAGCGAGCTCGGCCACCTCGATCCGATCGTGGCGAAGGTCCGGCAGGAGTCGAACGACAAGATCAAGTTCGAGTTCGAGCAGACGTTCATGTTCTACCTGCCGCGGATCTGTGAGCACTGCCTGAACCCGTCGTGCATGGCGTCCTGCCCATCGGGCGCGATCTACAAGCGGGCCGAGGACGGCATCGTGCTGGTCGACCAGGACCGCTGTCGGGGCTGGCGGCAGTGCATCACCGGCTGCCCCTACAAGAAGATCTACTTCAACCACAAGACCGGCAAGGCCGAGAAGTGCACGTTGTGTTATCCGCGGCTGGAGGTCGGCATCCCGACGGTCTGCTCCGAGACGTGCGTCGGTCGGCTGCGCTACCTCGGACTGTTCCTCTACGACGCCGACCGGGTCACCGAGGCGGCGTCCACCCCGAACGACCGTGACCTGTACCAGGCTCAGCTCGACCTGATCCTGGACCCGAACGACCCGGCGGTGATCGCGGCGGCCCGACAGCAGGACATCCCCGACGACTGGCTGGAGGCGGCTCGCCGGTCGCCGGTCTATGCGCTGGCCAAGGTCTACCGGGTGGCGCTGCCACTGCACCCGGAGTACCGAACGATGCCGATGGTCTGGTACATCCCACCGCTCTCCCCGGTGGTCGACCTGCTCCGTGAGCAGGGCCACGACGCCGAGGCGGCGGGAACCTTGTTCGGCGCGATCGAAGCGCTCCGGATCCCGGTGGAGTATCTGGCCGAGCTGTTCACCGCCGGCGACACCGAGACGATCACGACGGTGCTCCGCCGGTTGGCGGCCATGCGGTCCTACCTCCGCGATCTCACCCTCGGCCGCCCGGGCGACCAGACCATCCCGGCGTCGGTCGGCATGACCGGGGACGCCATGTATGCGATGTACCGGTTGCTGGCCATCGCCAAGTACGAGGAGCGCTACGTCATCCCCACCGCCCACTACGAGCAGGCACACCAGCTCGAGGAGCTCGGCTGCTCGCTCGACTTCGACGGCGGACCGTACAGCAACGAGTCCGGACCGTTCGGCGAGGCCAGCGGCCGACCGATGCCGGTCGCCGTCGAGACCTACCAGGCGCTGCGCGAGCGCCAGACCTCCGACACCCGGACAGACACCGGCAGCACCCATGGCAGGGTGAACCTGCTCAACTGGGACGGCAACGGGAACCCGGCGGGACTCTTCCCCGAACGGGGCGGAAAGCCGTGAGAAACGGTCACCGCGCGGTCCAGCGGTCCCGATCGGTCGTCTACCAGGCGGCGTCGCTGTGCCTGAGCTACCCCGACGACGCCGTGCTCGCCCGGGCAGACCTGATCCGGGACGCGATCTCGGAGTCCGCGCCCACGGCGCTGGCTCAGTTCAGCGCGCTGCTGGACTGGTGGCAGAGCACACCGACGGCGGACGTCCAGCGGACGTACGTCGAGCTGTTCGACCTCACCCGGCGGCACACCTTGTATCTGACCTACTGGACCGACGGCGACACCCGACGGCGCGGACAGGTGCTGGCCGATGTCAAGGATCGCTTCCGAGCAACCGGGCTGCAACTGAGCACCGGCACCGAGCTTCCCGATTTCCTGCCGCTGGTACTGGAGTTCGCCCGACACCGACCCGAAGCCGGCGCCGCATTGTTGCAGGACTACCGCGCCAGCATCGAGCTCATCCGGCTCTCTCTGCTCGAGAAGTCCTCGCCGTACGCGGGGGTCGTGGCTGCGGTCTGTTCCACCCTGCCAGGCGCGTCACCGGAGGACCGTCGCCACGCGATGGCCATGGCTGCCGGCGGCCCGCCCATCGAGTCCGTCGGACTCGAGCCCTACGACCCGCGGCTGCTCCCGCTCAGCGAGGCTCGACCATGAACCTATTGCTGTGGGGAGTACTGCCGTACGTGATGATGGCCGTCCTCGTCGGCGGCCTGATCTGGCGATACCGCTACGACCAGTTCGGCTGGACCACCCGGTCCTCCCAGCTCTATGAGTCCACGCTGCTGCGGATCGGCTCACCACTGTTCCACTTCGGCCTTCTGGTGGTGATCATCGGTCATGTCGGCGGTCTCGTCGTGCCGAAGTCCTGGACGGACGCGGTCGGGATCTCAGAGTCGATGTATCACGTCACCGCACTGGCGCTCGGCACCGTGGCGGGCATCGCGACCCTGGCCGGCATCGTGATCTTGATCTACCGCCGGCGGACCACCGGCCCGGTGTTCATGGCGACCACCAAGAACGACAAGACCATGTACGTCGTGCTGGTCGCGGCCATCGTCGCCGGGCTGTCGACCACGATCATCAGCGTGGCCGCCGGCCATGAAGACGTCACCTATCGAGACACCGTCTCGCCCTGGTTCCGCTCGCTGTTCGTCTTCTCTCCCGACCTCAGCTCGATGGCGGCCGCGCCCGCAGCCTTCAAGCTGCACACGCTGATCGGCATGCTGCTGTTCACGATCTGGCCGTTCACCCGTCTGGTGCACGCCTTCACCGCGCCGGTGCACTACCTCTTCCGGCCCTACATCGTCTATCGCAGCCGCGATGTCCGACCGACCCCGACCAACCGCGCGATCAGACGAGGTTGGGCGCCGATCGGCACGCCGGACCGCGAGACGGATCGCAGCGGCCGCGGTGGCGGCGGCCCCGGCACAAGCGGAAGGAGCAGCCGATGAGCGCAGCGTCGGCGACGCCCGGGTCGACGACCACGAACGGCGTCCTGGCCGGTCGCGAGCGGAACCTCGGACTGGCCCTGCTGGCCTTCACGGTCACCTTCTGGGCCTGGAACATCATCGGACCGCTCGGCGTGCGCTACGCCCAGGAGCTGGGGCTCAGTGCACCGCAGAAGTCTCTGCTGGTCGCGACTCCGGTGCTCGTCGGCTCACTGGGGCGGATCCTCACCGGCGCACTGACCGACAAGTTCGGCGGACGGCTGATGTTCACCGTCCTCACGGCCGCGTCGGCCGTCCCGGTGCTTCTGGTCGCCTTCGCCGGTGCCATCGGGTCGTATCCGCTGCTGCTGGTTTTCGGGTTCGTCCTCGGCATCGCCGGCACGACGTTCGCCATCGGGATCCCGTTCGTCAACGCCTGGTACGAGCCCGCGCGGCGCGGTTTCGCCACGGGGCTGTTCGGCGCCGGCATGGGTGGCACCGCACTGTCAGCATTCTTCACTCCACGATTCGTGCGCTGGTTCGGATACGTACCGACCCACGTCATCATCGCGGCCGCGTTGCTGGTCGTGGCCGCGATCGTCTGGTTCTTCATGCGGGACTCGCCGGTCTGGAGGGCCAGCACCGATCCCGTCGCGCCCAAGCTCGCCGCCGCGGCGAAGCTCGCCGTGACCTGGCAGATGGCGTTCCTCTATGCCGTCACCTTCGGCGGCTTCGTGGCTTTCTCGACCTATCTGCCGACGTACCTGAAGGACGTCTACGACTTCGACCTGACCGGTGCCGGCACCCGAACGGCCGGGTTCGCGATCGCTGCCGTGATCGCCCGGCCCGTCGGCGGTTGGCTGTCCGACCGGGTCGGGCCACCACGCGTCCTGATGGTCGCCCTGTCCGGCGCCGCCGTGATGGCGCTGGTGGTCTCGGTGAAACCGGCTCCCGAGCTCGCCGCGGGCGCCTCGTTCGTGGTGATGGCACTGTTCCTGGGTCTAGGCACGGGCGCGGTCTTCACCTGGGTCGCGCAGCGCGCGCCGGCCAACCGGGTCGGCTCGGTGACCGGGATCGTCGGCGCCGCGGGCGGCCTCGGCGGCTACTTTCCGCCGCTGGTGATGGGCGCGACCTACGACGAGGCGACCCACAGCTACACCACCGGCTTGATCCTGCTCTGCATCACCGCAGTCATCGCGCTGCTGTTCACCATCGTCCTGGCCCGCCGCCAGCCGCAACGCTGATCGCAGGCCGCGATCTGACTCAGCAGTGGAGAACTGACCCAATCCCCCGGAGGTTTTGATGTTGACCAATCACGCCCGTGCAGTTGTCGAGGCGAGCCTGCCCGCAGTGGCGGAGCACATCGAGGAGATCGCTCGGCGCTTCTACGGCCACATGTTCGGCGCCCATCCCGAGCTGCTGGACGGGATCTTCAACCGCGGCAACCAGGCGGAGGGCAGTCAGCAGGTTGCCCTGGCCGGCTCGGTCGCCGCCTTCGCCAGCGCCCTGGTCCAGAATCCGGATCAGCTTCCCGAGCAGCTCCTGATGCGCATCTCCCACAAGCACACCTCGCTCGGCATCCGTCCGGACCAGTACCAGATCGTCCACGACAACCTCTTCTGGGCTATCGCAGACGTCCTCGGTGAAGCCGTCACGCCGGAGGTCGCGGCCGCCTGGGACGAGGTCTACTGGTTGATGGCCGACCTGTTGATCAGCCAGGAGCGTGGCCTCTACAGTGCCCGGGGCGTACGCGCGGACACCGTCTGGCGGGAGTGGCGGGTCGAGGAGAAGATCCAAGAGACCGACGACGTCGTTCGATTCACCTTCTGCCGCATCGACGACCGCCTGGTGAAGACATCCCTGCCCGGGCAGTACGTCACGCTGAAGATACCGATGCCCGACGGAGTACACCAACCGCGCCAGTACAGCCTGATCCGCGCCGACGACGGTGAGCGCCGCTCGATCGCCGTCAAGCGGGTCCGCGGCGGTGACCAGCCCGACGGTGAGGTATCCAACTGGTTGTGGAACTCCGTGGACGTCGGCGATATCGTCACCATGTCGCTGCCCTTCGGCAACGTCGTCCTCGACGACAGCGGCCGA
Organism: uncultured Actinomycetota bacterium; assembly: GCA_963797165.1. Classification (GTDB taxonomy): domain Bacteria; phylum Actinomycetota; class Actinomycetes; order Propionibacteriales; family Propionibacteriaceae; genus Microlunatus. The sequence goes on along the minus strand of CAWCOM010000001.1, from coordinate 142,268 downwards.
CCCTTGGTCTTCGTCAGCGCCGGCATCGGCATCACCCCGATGGCAGGCATGTTGTCGCACCTCGTCGCCGCGGGTTCACACTTGCCGATCCTGCTGCTGCACGCCGACCTCGACGAAGCCAGCTTCGCCCTGAAGGAGCAGGTGTTCGCCGACCTGGCAGCGCTGCCGGAGGCCACGGCTCACGTCTGGTACGAACGCAGCGCCGAGAGCACCCAATCGGTCGCCGGCGTGTATCCCGGTCTGATGAACCTCGACGACATCGAGGTGCCAGCCGACGCCTTGTTCTACCTCTGCGGCCCGCTGCCGTTCATGACCGCGATTCGCAGCGCCTTGTTGGCCCGGAACATGCCGGCGCGCGACATCCAGTACGAGGTGTTCGGGCCCGACCTCTGGCAGGCCGACGCGGAGACAGAGCCAGTGCATGGCGCCCGCTGACCGGGCAAACCTCTCGACAACCCTGGAGCCACCGCGAAGCTCGACGAGGGTGACGGCGAGTTGAGACACGGCACCTGACGGCGGACCAACGGGCGCCCTAAGCTGCTCAGATGACCGACTGGTCGGAGTTCAGCCGGGCCGCGCCACGGATCGCCGAGATCTTCCGACGCCGGCATGCAGCGACGGGCAGTCTCAGCCTGCTCGGCACGATCCGTCCGGACGGCTTTCCCCGGATCAGTCCCATGGAGCCGAGGTTCTTCGAAGACCAGCTGTGGATCGGCGGGATGCCCGACACGGCCAAGTTCGCCGACCTGGTCGCCGACCCCAGATTCACCCTGCACACCGCCACCGTCGATACCTGGGTGAGTGAGGGCGACGCGAAAGTCTGGGGCACCGTCGAGGACGTCCACGACGAGAAGCTGCACGAACGATACGCCGACGCCCTGTTCACCGAGACCGGCTTCGATCTGCGCGGCCAGCACTTCGAGCACCTCTTCCGGACCGATCTGGTCGGCGCGGCCTCGGTCGAGGTCAGCGAGGGCCATCTCGACATCACCACGTGGCGCGCTGGACGCCCTGAGCGAGTCGTCCGAAAGCACTGAATCGGACACCTCCGAGCACGGGCAGCTCTGACGACGTCAGCGGCTGGGTGTGTCATCGGTGGTGCTACTGGATACACCAATGGCATGCAGCCGGTCCAACCGTCCGACAACCTCCTTCGCGACTCCGCCGACCGGGTCGCGACCGGAGATGCGAGCGAGCAGACCGGCCACGTGGTCGTCCGCGGAGTCCTCGGGCCGACCATCAGGTCGGCTTTCGCGGAGTGTGAGATCGCGCCGGTCCGCGACGAGACCCATCTGGCCGTCCCGCTGCGTGATCAGTCGAGCCTGTACGGGGTCTTGGACAGGCTGCAGGACTTCGGGCTCAGTCTGATCAGCGTCTTCGTGTACCCAGGTCCGAGCTCCGGTGTCCGTTCGAGCGAGTCGTGTCGATGGTGCGGCGTAGCCGCCGAGTGAGCTGGTGCGGCGTAGCCGCCGAGTGAGCTGAGTGCGGAGTAGCCGCCGAGCGAGCTGATCAGCCTGGCAGGAACGCCGACTGGCTCGGTCGGAACTTTCGCTCGGTCATCACCAGACCGAGCACACCACCGACGCCCAGCACCGCGGACACGAAGAAGACGTGCGGCACGCCGAGGAGGGCCGTACCCAAGCCTCCCAGCGCGCCACCCAGACCACCGCTGAGCGCGATCGAGCTCATGAAGACGGATGAGGCCAGTCCTACTCCCTGCGGATAGAGCTGTTGGGCGACCGTCACCCCGAGACCGGCGATGGCGGCCCACAGCGCGGACATCAGCAGCTGACCGACGAAAAGGCCGGCGACATGGCTGGAGGTCGCGTAGGCAACGTTCGCCAGCACGCCGAAGACCGCGCCCACGGTCACCATCCGGATCGGCGTGAACACCTCCGTCAGGCGTGCGAACACAGGCATCAGCGCAAACTCCATCAGAGGCTGCACCGCGATCACCGCGCCGCGCACGGTGTCGGAGACGCCGAGCTCGTTGGCCATGTACAGCGGCAGGTAGGCGAACTTGATCGTGTCTCCGTTCATCACGAGCACGCAGCACCCGACGAAGGCGAACAGCGGCACGCGCGATCCCGCTCGTCGGGCGACCAGTGGCAGCGACGGCACCGCCTCGGCGTCGACCGGTACGTCCGTCGGCAGCGAACCGACGAACCGGGGCACACGCAGTCGACCCAACGGGAGAATTTGGCCAGCGGTGAGGGCTGCGACGAGGAACAGCAGTGGACGAAGCCCGAACTGGGCACCGAACCAGCTCCCGACCACCGGCCCGATGATCCAGCCGGCCGTGAAGGCCATTCGCAGGTTGGCGATCACCCGATCCGCGCCCGGGCTCTGCCGACGGCTCAGCTCGTCGCGAGCCGCCGCGAACAGCTGCCCCATCGATGCACCCGAGATGCTCAGCGCGAGCGCGCCGATCACGAACGGCATCCAGATCTGGTTGGCCAAGGCCATCGCCAGCCAGCCGACTCCCCCGACGAGCGCACAGATCCTGAAGAGCACCAGGCGATCACCCTGCCGGTCCGAGAGGCCGCCCAGCCAGTACCCGGCCAACGGTGCCGCGAGGTTGACGAGGTAGTAGAGCCCCGCCACCGGGATGGACGACCCGAGGTCGTCGACGAGGAAGAGCGTCATCTGCGGGGTGGTCGCCGAGACACCGATGCCCGAGATGAACAAGGCGATGAACGCCGCACGGAGGAAGGGCGTGCCGAGCAACGTCCGCCACGGCGAAACGGGAGGAGCGACGACACCGACGGCGCCGGGGAGTGACGAACTCCGCCGGCGGCCATCCACCGGCCGGTCGCGACGCGACATCTTGGGCCATCCCCTTCTCGATCTACGGCAGTGACGACCACCCTCGAAGGTGCTTACTGAAACGATTGAGAATGATCGCGTACGATTGAATCACAGCTCTCAAGGCCCGCCGGCGCCCCCGGACATGCCGGTCACGGCATTTTTTGGTGAGCTCGGGAGTCACTGCTAGAGTTGGCGGTCGCGCCTGCGCCCGTAGCGGTTCGGTCGCACGCAGGACCAATCCGAACGTACCGAGAACGAGAAGCTCAGAGGCCTCATCCGTGGCGAACATCAAGTCCCAGATCAAGCGGAACAAGACGAACGAGAAGGCGCGCCAGCGCAACAAGGCGGTCAAGTCGTCGCTGCGTACGTCCGTGCGCCGATTCCGCGAGGCCGCTTCCGCCGGTGACGCCGTCAAGGCCGCCGAGTACGCCCAGGTCGCGTCCCGCGAGCTCGACAAGGCGGCCTCCAAGGGCGTCATCCACAAGAACCAGGCCGCGAATCGCAAATCCGCGATCACGGCCCAGGCGGCCACGCTGGGCTGATCGCCCACCCGCCGCCTCGACATTCTGACGCAACCCGTCACCTGTCCGTACCCACGTCCCGATCACCGCTGAGGTGGTCGGGACGTGGTGCGTCAGGAGTGCTAGGACATCCGAGCAATGGCCGGGCAAACAGGCCCTTCGCCGGGCGAAGGGCACACGACCAACTGCTTCCTGCGAGCCGCCCGTCAGCTGCGCCCGCCGCCGCAGATGGCCAGCACCGCCTGTTCGAGCGCGAAATCGGCGTCGCCGGCGGCACCCTTCACATTCGCGTCAGCCGTCGCGACCGTGCGCAGCGCGACGGCCAGGGACGGCGCATCCCAGCCGCGGGCCTGGGTGCGGAGCGTCTTCAGCTTCCACGGGGGTACGCCGACCTCTCGGGCGAGGTCGGCCTCGCGTAGACCACCAGGAGCGGTGATGAACTTGGCCAGTCCGCGCAGGCCGGACGCCAGCGCACTCGTGATCAGCACCGGAGCGACCCCGGTCGACATCGCCCAGCGCAGCTGTTCCAGCGCCTCCCCGGTCTTGCGGGCGATCGCGGCGTCGGCGACAGCGAAGCTGGTCACCTCCGCCCGCCCGGCGAAATAGCGCCTGATCTGGGCGCCGGTGATCCGACCGCTCTCGGCATCGGCAACCAGCTGGGCGACCGCGCCCGCCAGCGGACGCAGCTCGTGACCGACTGCATCCACCAGGAGTGGGGCCGCCGAGGGTTCGATGGAGCCGCCCACCCGGCGCACCTCCGCGGTCACGAACTGAGGAAGCTCCCAGGCCCGGACGGGGGGACAGGCGATGGTCTCCACCTTCGCCTTCGACAACCGGTCGAGCAATGCCTTCGGCCGCACTCCGCCGCCGTGCACCAGAACGAGGGCGAGATCGGGATCCAGGTCTTCCGCGAGTCGTGCCACCGGATCGAGCAGATCAGCCGGCAGCAACGCCACGTCGCCGACCACCACAGCTCGCCGCTCGGCGAACAGCGAGGGCCCGGTCACCTCCGCCAGCCGACCAATATCGAGGGTCGCCGCGTCGACCTCGGTCACCTCTCCGCCGCTCGTGCTCTCGCGGAACCGGGTGAGCAGGTCGTCGACGGCACGCTCGGCCAGCAAGGTCTCTGCCCCGCTGACGAGCACCACCCGTCCGAGCGGAGTCTTCGCTGCCACGGCCTCCATCCTGGCAGGACCCACCGACAGGTGCCTCCGTCGGCACCCAGGACTCCGCACGGCGACCGCGGTTAACGACCTGGCGCCAACCCCACGCCACGCGGCACGTCGCCCGTCGTAGCGCGTTTTCCTGCGGTACGTTTCGCTCGAGATCGGCTCTTCCCCTTCAGCCGGCGGCGTTTCGTCGACCCTGTTGGGGTGCCGACAGAGGCGACGTTCGACCGGCGAGGGGAAGAGAGAACTTTGACCCAGCTCGTGGATCAAGCACTATCCGTTGATCGACCCGTGGGTCGGTCCGGGGGGCAGCGACGCGCCCGGTTGCGGATGGCGCGTCCGGGCCGCCGCCCCACGGGACCGGCCACCAGCCAGCCGGAGGCGCCCGTGCCCGCTCAGGCGTTCACCGGCGACCTCATCGTGCTGCGCCGGATGGCCAGGGTCCGCAAGGGCACGGTGGTCGCCATGTTCACCGCCGACGAGAAGCCGCTGCTCCGCGAGCCGGGAGAGCTGCTCCTGCCGGATCGGAATCCGCTCAAGCATCGGATCTCGGTGATGCCGATCAGCACCGAACCAGTGGGCCTGCGGGTCCGTGTCGTCGACCTGCTCACCCTGGACGGCCAGCATCTCGACGCGATCGAGATCTCGGTGAGCGTGCAGCTCAACCAGGCCGAGCCGACTCGCATCCTGGATCTGGCGGCCCAGCGCGGCCCCCAGCTCGGTGCGTTTCTCAACGAGCAGGTTCGCGAGGGGATCGAGAACACGGCCCGGGCCGGCATCAAGATGAACACCCGCGCCGAGCTGGCTCGTCAGGGTGTCGCCGAAACCCTGCGGGAGCGCTGGCTGCCGAAAAGCTTCGTCGGACTGCTGAGGATCGTCGACTTCGCCGTGATCGCCGAGGAATGGGCGCCGACGACAGTCGTCCGACGGCCGCACGGCTCCGCGCCGATCAGACCCGACGGACCGAGCGACGTCGCTTCGGCTGAGCCGCCGTCCTCCCGGTCGGCCGCGACACAGCCGACACAGCGGACACGAGATCCGATGGGTCCACCGGAACCGATGGCTCCGCCGGATCGGACGCAGCAGCCGACGACCGCAGACCACGACGCGGATCTGCAGGTCGACGTACGGCTGCTGGCGGGCTGGCGTCGGCGCCTGCCCAGCCGGATGCCCCGTGGCATCGCTTCGGCCAAGGTGGCCGAGGACGCGTGCGTGATCGCCGTCGTCGACGAGGAGCCACCAGCGTTCGAGGAGCGTCAGCTGTGGGAGGACTTCGCCGGAATGCTCGACGACCGCCAACTCAGCTTCCTGCTGTGCCGCGGTCGGACGTACGACGAGGTGATCCGGTCCTGGTTCGCCCAGCTCGGGCTGCCGATGCGGATGGAGGTCCAGCTCGGCGTCGAGGTCGGCCGGGATCGGCTCGAGATCCGGCTACCGGCCGAGCTCGAGGATCTCAGTGGGGGCCCGTCCGGTCGGGGCTCGGGTAGTGGGGGCTGGTCCGGTCGGGCCTGGACCGGGTTGAACGGACCGCAGGTCGCCGCACTGCGCCGGTTGCTCGGCCGACGCAAGCTCGCCATCAGCTACGAAGAACGAAACTGAGGACCCGATGAGCATCCTCACCGTCGAACCTGGTCAGCAAGCCCCCGAGCTCGGGCTGATCGGTGAGAGTCGCAAGCGTCCGATCCCGACCGCACGTCAGGCGCTGGCGTTCGTGCACGTGCCACTCGCGATCTCCGGCACCGTGTGGTGGTTGTTCTTCATCGCCTACTGGATCCCGGAGTTCCACAACTTCCCGGGCGGTGACTTCCTGCTCACCCAGCTCTCTGTGCTGGCCTCGCCCGGTCTGAGCTCACACGGCGAACCAGTGGTCGCGATCCAGGCGGACCGGACCGGGGTGATGGCAGGCTTCTTGTTGCTGGCCGCCCTCGCGCTCCCGCCGCTGAGCCGCACCCGGTACTGGCTCGCCCGGCTCGGTCTGGTGGTGATCAGCTATCTCGCCGTCGTCGCCGTCGCCGTCTCACTGCTCGGCGTGATCGTGCGCGAGCAGTTCCGTGACACCGCGCTGGGCGTGATCGGGCTCTTGGTCTGGATCGTCGCGGCCCTGGTCACGTCGTGGCGCAGCGTCTGGGTCGACGTCGACACCTTGCCGATCCGACCGAAGCGTGCGCTGTGGCTGCTGGCCCTGTATGCGTTGTTCGCGCCGGCGCCGCTGGCGGTCGGCCGCTGGTTGTTCACGCCCGAGCTCCGCGGAGCGGCGGTCTCGGTACTCGACAGCGGACTCACCCTGCGTTGGGCCGCGCTGCTGACGCCGATCTCCCTACCGCTCTATCTCGCCGGACTGATGGTCGGAGTGCTGGTGGCCTGCGTGTACGCGTACGTCCCGCCGCGCTGGCCGGGGACCAGACGACGTACGCCGGTCTTCGTCGGAGTGCCCACGCTGGTGCTCCTGCTGATCACGTCCAGCGCCGCATCCGCAGCGGGTCCGGTGCGGGTGGCGCACCTGACGACCGCCACCCCGGCCGGCGACGTCACGTTCAGTTGCGGGCACTGGATCAACGACCAGATGCTCGGTGAGCCGACCAGGACGTTGATCGTCACCGGAGTCCGTTGCGACAAGGCGACGAGCTACGCCGGTTATCGACGGACCGGCGGCACGCCGCTGGACAGCTCGCTGCTGCCCATCCGCGCCACCCTGCCCGACGGCACCGCACTCACCGGCACGTTCATCTCGGCGCGCTACGGCGACATCGTCGTGATGGCCACGACCACCCGGCTGGACGCACGCACCGACACCGTGGTCGCCGTCCGGCTCAGCGACGGCGGCCGGGCCTGGCGCTTCAGCTGTGTCGACGGCCGGCCGATGGGCGTACGATTCGCCGGCGGCAACGACCCGGCCGATCCGACCGCCGGGCGGATCACCCACGGCGAGGAGCCCGACGCGGTCGAGGTCTCCTGCAGTGACGGCGATCGACGTCTCGACCCGACCACCGGAACAGCCTTACCCTGAACGGGTCTAGAGGGCGTCGACCAGGTAGATCATGGCGTGGTCCGGGTTGATCGGCGCCGCGACGAGCCCGACCGAGCCGAGCGCGGCACCCGACAGCTCGACCCCGAGCCGGTCCCCGGCAGGCACGTACGTTGGATGGCGTCCGGCCGCCAGATCGACGTACTCGTTCTCGCCCCAGACCGTCTCGGTGCCCCACCACAGCGGTGGGCGCAAGCCGCTCGGTGGGTGCTGCAGAAGTGTCGGAGTGACCCGATAACGCCGAGCGGGATCGAGGCCGGGGAACCGCACCCGGCCGAGCAGCACCACCTCCGAGCGCGCCACGGATGCGTAGCAGTAGATCGCCTGGCTCCGGTCCGTAGCGACCACGCCGGTCGCGACGAGCGTCTCGTCGGGGAAGTCGATCCGGATGAGGTCTCCGCCGAGCAGCAGGTCGCGATGGTCGGTGTAGAAGGCGATCCAGTCAGCCAGCTCGGTGAGCTCGGCGTCGCTCGCCCTGCTCAGGTCCCACTCGATCCCGAGGTGACCGAAGATCGCTGTCGCTGCCCTGAAGTTCAGGTCATGCTCACGACCGGTCGTGTGCGAGCGGCCCGAGGCGATATGGGCGCCGATCAGCTCCGGCGGGATCAGCTGGGTCGTCCAGCGGTGGATCTCCTGCCGTTCCAGGGGATCGATGCAGTCCGAGGCCCAGACGCGGTCGGTGCGTTCCAGCACACCGAGGTCCACCCGGGCACCGCCGGAGGAGCAGGACTCGATCTCCAGCCCGGGGTGAGCAGCCTTGATCTCGTCCACCAGGCGGTAGAACGCGAGTGTCTGCTCGTGCACACCGGGACGACCACTCGGGTAGCTGCCGGCGTCGATCAGGTCGCGGTTGTGGTCCCACTTGATATAGCTGATCTCGTACTCGGCGAGGACCGCGAAGATCGCGTCCCGAATGTAGGCGTAGCACTCATCGATGCCGAGGTTGATCACCTGCTGGAACCGGGACTCGATCGGCGGCCGGTCGCCGGTGCCCATCATCCACTCCGGGTGCGCTCGGGCGACGTCGGAGTCGGTGTTGATCATCTCGGGCTCGAACCACAGTCCGAACTCCATGCCGAGGGCGGTGACCTTGTCCACCAAGGGATGCAGGCCGTCCGGCCAGACCTCGGTGGAGACCTGCCAGTCGCCCAGTCCGGAACGATCACTGCGACGTGAGCCGAACCAGCCATCGTCGAGGACGTACCGCTCGACGCCGAGCGCTGCGGCCCGCTCGGCGAGGTCGATCAGCCGGTCCAGGTCGTGGTCGAAGTAGACCGCCTCCCAGACGTTGATCGTCACCGGTCGCTTCGACGACGGGTGATGATCACGCGCCCGCAGAAACCGGTGGAAGCGACGCGCCACCTCGTCCAGGCCGACGCCGTACGAGCCGTAGACCCACGGCGAGGTGTACGACTGCCCCTGGTTCAGCTGGATCTCACCCGGAAGTAGCAGCTCGCCGCCACCGATCACCTGCTCACCGGTGGACAGCCGTTCCGTGTAGTGGGTGTGGTTCCCGCTCCACCCCGTGTGCAGCGCCCAGACCTCGCCCGCGGCGAAGCCGAAACCCGGCTGGCCGACGTGCAGCACGGTCGCTGCGTCCGGCCCCGTCCGTCCCTTGCGACCCTCGCGGACGTGCGTACCGACGGTGAGCTCGCGGCGCTGCGGGGTGCGCTCCTTCCCCCAGCGGCCGGCCAGATCGAAGATCTCCCGGGCGACCGGTGGCACCGGCAGGGCGATCACCAGGTCGTCGAGCTGGTACGGCGCACCGGTGTTGGTGAGCTCGGCGCGAGCTCGGACCAGGCCGCCGACGGTCAGCTCGATGGTCAGCGTCAGGGCCAGCCGCGCCACCTCGTCGACAGCGTCGAACTCGACTGTCGCCGGGCCGTCCTGATCGACCACGACCAGGCCTGCGCCGGGCACCACTGGCTTGTCGTCAACGCGGAGTGCCGTCACCGTGAACTTCGGTGACCAGTCCGCCCCGGCGCGCGATCCGCTGAGTCCGGGGCGGCCGACCCAGCCGGTCCAGTGCTCGGGCAGTAGTGCGATCGTGACCGGCTCGTCCACGAGGTTGGTTGTCACAGGGTTCACCCCACCGCGGATCAGGTCGCGTGGCCGAGGACTCGTCGAGTGCACCGACGTCGGCTCCCCAGTGCACCACGGCCGGCAGACCTTCGGGCTGCACGGCCAGGACCAGGCCGACACCCTCGGTACGCAGAACGACACAGACGCTGGCGGGCTCGGTCATGATCGGGCGTTTCCCTTACTGGTAGGCACTGTCGCGGTGGATCCGGTGCAGCCGCAGGAGCGACGTAGGACCAGGTCCACCGGAAAGATCTGGTGGGTCGGAGTCGTCGGCGCATCCAGTACGGTCCGGACCGCGGCCTCGGCCATCTCGCGGACGGGCTGCCGGGCCGATGTCAGTGGTGGCCAGCAGTACTCCGACTCCTGGGTACCGTCGAAAGCCACGATGGCGAGGTCCTCCGGGACCCGGACGCCGAGCTCGTGCGCGGCGCGCAGCAGACCGACGGCCTGCAGATCGTTGCTGGCGAAGACTGCAGTGGGAAGCGAACGGCTGGCGAGCAGTCGCAGTCCCCCCTGATAGCCACCGTCGCGCGTGAAGGGCGCTCTCGCCAGCGGACCGTCCGGACGGCCGGCCACGCGCAGCGCGTCCTGCCAGCCTGTTTCGCGGTCATCCACCGACCTGCGGTAGCCCGAGCCGATCAACAGCCCGACCGTCTCGTGCCCGTGCATCTCCAGCAGGTGCTCGACGGACGACCGGGCTCCGGTCACCGCATCCGCGCCGATCGTGTGTAAACCGCTGACCGGGACCGCGTTGTCCACATACACCATCGGCGTGGCTGGTGGCCGTTCGCTTGCGGCTCGGGCGCGCGGCGGTCCGGCAGCGGGTGAGACGATCAAGCCATCGACCTGCCGACCGACGAGGTCGACCATCAGCCGTGACTCCAGCTCCGCGTCGGAGTTCGAGTTCGCCATCAGCAGCACGACACCGCGCTCCGCGGCCACCTGTTCGATCTCGAGCGCGAACTCGGCGAAGAACGGGTTGCTGCTGTCGGGCACGATCAGTCCCAGCATGCCGGTGGTTCCCAGCTTGAGTGCGCGGGCGTTGATGTTGGGTCGATAGCCGAGGATGTCGATCGCATCGCGTACCCGCGCCGCGGTCGCCGGGGCGACAGGTTTCGGTCCGTCGTTGACGACGTAACTCACCACCGCGGAGCTCACCCCCGCGTAACGTGCCACATCGGCTCGAGTAACCGCCTTCGACGCCGACCGGGCTGCCATGATCAGCCGGTCAGCCCGGGTGCATCCCCGAAGTGAGCCGCGGTCCCGAAGTCGGGCACATCCCCGAAGTCGGGGACCGGCAGGCGCTCGCCGCCCTTCAGCGCGGAGTCGTGCGCCACGATCCCGGGCAGGTTGAACCGTGCCGCCGTCCAGGCACTGACCGGTGGGACCGTGCCGTCGACGACGGCCCGGACGAAGTCGTCCACCAGGAAGTGGTGGCTACCTTCGTGACCATTCGGCGCACCCTGGAACTCTCGGGGCAGGCGGGAGGTGTCATGCACCGGGGCTGACCCGGAGATGAACGCGTCTCTCAGCTCGGGTGCGACGCTCGCGAGGGCGGGGTCGTCGGGCGACATCGTCGGCACCGAGTCGAGCAGCTCGGAGACATCGAGCACGCCCTGCTTGTCCTGCCACAGGCTCACGGTGGCCAGCTGCTCGAAGCTGCCCTCGGTACCGAAGTAGCGGAACCGGGACTCGCGCAGGTGGGACGGATAGCCGACCCGGCGCATCTCGTTGATCCGCATGATGCCGCCGTCGGAGAGCTCGAAGAGAGCCGTTGCGTTCGACAGGTCGTTGCCGAACTGGCTGATCTGCTTGTCGAAGACGCCGTCACCGCGCTCGTCCGGGACACCGAGGCAGCTGACGCTCACGGCGTACGTCGAACCGAGCGCGCCCAGCACACCCCCGACGGAGTGAGTCGGATACATCATGGGCGGATAGCTGGCCGTCGACTTCCAGTCTTTCCCACCGCTGTAAGCGTACGCAGCGTAGAACCCCAGATCCATGTCGTGGACGTAGTCGCCCTCGGAGTAGAACACGCGTCCGAACGCGCCCTCGGCCCGTTTCTGCCGGGCATAGACCGTCGCCGGGTTGTAGTAGCTGGTCTCCCCCATCATGTAGACCAGCCCGGTCTCGCGGACCGCTTCGATGATCGCCGCGATCTCCTCGACCGAGACGGCCATCGGGACAGCGGAGTAGACGTGCTTGCCGGCACGGAGCGCCTGCAGCGCCAACGGCCCGTGCGTCCAGCGCTGGGTGAACAGCGCGATCGCATCCACATCCGAGTCGAGCAACGCCTCGAAGCTCGGAGCTGTGCCGGCGAGATGCTCGCTCGCGGCGAGTTCCTCGGCCCGTTCGGGCAGCAGGTCGGTGACGCGGATCTCGCCCACGTCGGGATGGAGTCGGAACAACTTGGCGAACTGGCCGGCGAACTGGCCGGCGCCCACCACGCCTAATGAGATCACAGCTACGTCTCCTTGACTGGTCGTCTGGAGGCAGAAATCTACACGAGAAGATAGCGCGTGTCGCCCCGGGTCGTAAAGGGTTTCTCTGATGACAAACTGAGGGTTGCCACCGGCTTTCTACTCGTGTAGCGTCTGGCAGCGCGAGCAGATTTCGACCCCTTCACCCGCCGACCGCGCAGTGTCGAAAGGAAGACGATGACGTCCACAACGCCGCATTCGCTCCGCGTCCGATCAGGGCCCGTGAGCTCACCGCAGGAGGCCACCCGGTGACGTCCGAATCAGTCGAGATGCCGGCCGGCACAATCACCTCGACGGCCAGCAAGCCCCTCAAGAAGAGCAAACCGGGTAGTGGTCGCAGTGAGATCGGCATGGCGCTGTTGTTCATCGCCCCGGCCGCTATCGGGTTCGGAGTGTTCTACTTCTATCCGACCGTCCGCGGCTTCTACTTCAGCCTGACCCGGTACAACCTGCTCGGCAGCCCTCACTTCATCGGCTTCGACAACTTCGTCAAGATCGCCAACGACAAGCTCTTCTGGAACGCGCTGGTGGTGACGATCGAGTACGTGGTCTTGAACATCGTCTTCCAGACGCTACTCGCGGTTGGCCTGGCCGTGCTCATGCAACGGCTGATCAAGTCGACCATCATCCGCGGCACGATCCTGCTGCCGTTCCTGATCTCGAACGTCATCGCTGCGCTCGTCTGGCTCCTGCTGCTGGACTACCAGATCGGCATCGTCAACGAGTTCATCTCCTGGGTCGGCCTGGACAGGATCGCCTTCTTCGGCGGCGAGCACTGGGCGATCCCGACCATCGCGGCGGTCAATGTCTGGCGGCACATGGGCTACACCGCTCTGCTGGTCTTCGCCGGACTGCAGACGATTCCGGTCTACGTCTACGAGGCCGCGTCGATCGACGGCAGCACCGAGTGGCGCTCGTTCTGGCGGATCACGCTGCCGCTGCTGCGGCCGATCCTGGCCCTCGTGCTGGTGATCACGGTCACGGGATCGTTCCAGGTGTTCGACACCGTCGCCGTCACGACCAGGGGCGGGCCGGTCAATGCCAGCCGCGTGATGCAGTACTACATCTACCAAAAGGGCTTCGCCGAGGGCCAGTTCGGCTATGCGTGCGCCCTGTCGGTGATCTTGTTCATCATCCTCGTGACGGTGGCGCTGCTGCAGCTCAAGCTGCTCAATGCCGGCGAGTCGGACCTGGCGTGAGGAGCCTCAGATGACTGCAATCACAACGAATACCCGGACCGGAACGACCGGCTCCTCCCAGGTGACGGGCAACACGCCCAAAAAGCACGTCAACATCGGGCGGATCATTGCCTGGGCACTGCTGATCATCGCCATCATCGTCACGTTGTTCCCGTTCTACTGGATGATCCGCACGGCGTTCTCCACGTCGAAGTCACTCTTTTCCGACCCGACCTCGTTGCTTCCGATCGATCCCACGCTCGGTGCCTTCAAGCGTGTCCTCGGCGTGTCCACACCTGAACAGGCACAAGCCGAAGGCGGCTCCGGCGCGTCGGTGAACTTCCTGCTCTACCTCCGCAACTCGATCCTCTACTCCACGGTGATCACCGTGTGCCAGGTATTCTTCTGCTCCCTCGCCGCGTACGCCTTCGCCCGGCTCAACTGGCCGGGCAGGGACAAGGTCTTCGTCCTGTTCCTTGCCGCGCTGATGGTGCCACCCATCTTCACCTCGCTGCCGAACTTCATCCTGATCAAGAACCTCGGCCTGTTGAACACCATCCCCGGTCTCGTGCTGCCCAGCCTGCTGATGACACCGTTCGCCATCTTCTTCCTCCGGCAGTTCTTCCTCGGCATCAATCGTGAGATCGAGGAAGCGGCCTCGATCGACGGGGCGAGTGTCTGGCGGGTCTTCTTCCGGATCATCCTGCCGATGAGCAGCGCTCCGGTCACCACCTTGGCCATCCTCACTTTCATCGCGACCTGGAACGACTACTTCTGGCCCTTGCTGGTCGGCAACACCGAGAACAGCAGGGTGCTCACCGTTGCGCTGGGCGTGTTCCGCAGCCAGACCCCAGCGGGTAGTCCGGACTGGGCGGGCCTGATGGCCGCCGCTCTGGTCGCTGCACTTCCGCTGCTCATCTTGTTCTTCATCTTCGGCAAGAAGGTCGTCAACTCGATCGGGTTCTCCGGGATGAAGTAGGCCCGTCCGGGTCGATCTCACGGCCCGAACGACAACACCAACAGCGTCCGCGAGGACGACCTCCAAGGAAGGAAGTCGCCAGACATGGCACGAATCAGCAAACGGCTCGGCGTCGGCATCATCGGTGCTGCCGTTCTCAGCCTCGCCCTCACCGCATGTGGGGGTTCGTCCGACTCCGGCGGCGGCGAGGCCGAGTCCCAGGGCGGGGCGATCGACACCTCCAACGCCACCGGCGAGATCAGCTACTGGCTGTGGGACGCGAACCAGCTGCCCGCGTACCAGGCCTGCGCGGACGCATTCCACACCAAGAACCCCAACATCACGGTCAAGATCACCCAGGCCGGCTGGGACGACTACTGGACCAAGATCACCAACGGCTTCGTCGGCGGCACCGCCCCGGACGTGTTCACCAACCATCTCTCGAAGTACCCGGAGATGGTCACCCAGGAGCAGCTCGTGCCGCTCGACGACACGCTCAAGAAGGATGGCGTCAACACCGACATCTATCAGGCCGGCCTCGCCGATCTGTGGGTGGGACAGGACGGCAAGCGCTATGGGCTGCCGAAGGACTTCGACACCGTCTCGGTGTTCTACAACAAGAAACTCATCGAGGACGGCGGGTTCAAAGACGCCGACCTGGCGAACATGACGTGGAACCCCGATGACGGCGGCACCTACGAGAAGATCATCGCCCACCTGACGGTGGATCAGAACGGCAAGCGCGGCGACGAAGCGGGCTTCGACAAGAGCAAAGTCAAGGTCTATGGGCTCGGCCTGGACGGTGGCTCCGGCGGCGCCAACGGGCAGACCCAGTGGAGCATGTACACCGGCACCCTGCCGTGGCAGTTCACCGACAAGAACCCATGGGGCACCCACTACAACTACGACAATGCCGACTTCCAGAAGTCCATGGGGTGGATGCGCAGTCTGATCGCCAAGGGCTACATGCCCTCGGTCGAGGCCGTCACAGGTCAGAGCGCGACCGACCTGTACGGCGCCGGTAAGTACGCGATGCTCACCGACGGGTCTTGGGTCCTCGGCCAGATGTACGGTTACAAGGGCGTCGAGACCGGCACCGCCCCGACCCCTGTCGGTCCGAGCGGCAAGCGTTCCAGCATGTACAACGGCTTGGCCGACTCGATCTGGGTGGGTTCGAAGAACAAGCCTGCCGCGGCCAAGTGGGTCGAGTTCCTCGGCTCGGCGGATTGCCAGGACATCGTCGGTGAGAAGGGCGTCGTGTTCCCGGCCGTCAAGACCTCGACCGACAAGGCAGCCGCAGCATTCAAGGCGAAGGGCATCAACACGGACTCGTTCCTGATCCATGTCAAGGACGGCACGACGTTCCTCTTCCCGATCACCGATCATGCATCGGAGATCACCAACATCATGAACCCCGCGATGGACGCGGTGTTCACCGGGAAGTCCGAGCCGTCGTCGCTGACCGACGCGAACAACCAGGTGAACGCCCTCTTCGGGTAACGCTCGCCGAGCCTGTCGAGGCAGCATCACGCACCAGTCACGCGGCGCGTCGGACTCACGAGGTCCGGCGCGCCGCTTGCGTCTTCACGGGCTTCACGCCCGTCCTTGCCACCGGTTCTGGTCGGCCACGCTCCTTCGACATGTGACGGGACGCGGCCCGCTCGGCCGGCGGCGGGGCGGTCGAGGCTCCGAGCTCCAGCGTGCCGACCCTGAGCTCGGGGGGCAACGGTTCTCGCCCCTCGAGGCGGCGGACCAGCGCCTGCACTCCGAGCCGGCCCAGCTCCACACCCGGCGCGGTGACGATCGTCAGACGCGGATCGGAGACCAACGCCATGTCGGCCGAGCTCGTCACCGAGACGACCGAGACCTGACCGGGGACGGACCGGCCGAGCCGATGGAGTTCGGCGACCATGCCGGCCGCCGCAGACTCTGTGACGATGAGGATCCCCGTCACGTCGGCGGCCACCCGGCCCAGCTCCCCGGCGACCTCGCGGCCGGACGCAGCGCTCTGTCTGACGTACAGCACAACCGGATCGATCCCCCGCTCCGACGCGATGGCCCGATAACTCTGCTCGACCCGGACGTACGGCCCGTACTGCTCGAAACCCGGGACGTCCTGACTGCCCGAGACCAGTGCGATCCGCCGGTGGCCGAGGTCCCAGAGGTGGTCCACGGCGAGTTTGATTGTCGCGTCGAAGTCGATGTCGACGTAGTCCAGGCCCTCCGGGTCGGCCGTTCGGCCGATGATCGCGAACGGGATGTCGAGTGCCTGGAGGCGATCGACGCGGGCGTCGTCGAGCTGGACCTCCATCAGCAGGACGCCATCGACCAGGCCCTGACGTACGAGCTCGGACAGCTCGGCGCCGTCGTTGCTGACCGGCCAGACGACCAGGTGGTACTCGCACGCACTCGCCTCGCGTGCCGCGCTGATGATGAACTCGCTGACCGAACCGGCCAATCGGTGTTCCAGCGCTGGGTAGACGAGCGCGATGATCCGGGTGCGACGACTAGCCAACGCCCTCGCCACCACGTTGCGTCGGAAGCCGAGCTCGGCCATCGCAGACTCGATCCGATCGCGAGTCGGAGCCGACACCGGTTTGGTGTTGTTGACGACGAAGGAGACGGTCGCGATCGACACACCTGCTCGTTCGGCGACATCGCGCATCGTGGCCACGTCCAATCCTCCCGTAGATCCGTGTCTCGGTCCTGGAACTCCTTGGAGAAAGCGCTCTCTGGACTCTTGACAGCGCGTTGCGATACCCAGCAGACTCTCTGTCACAGACCAGTAAAGCGGTTAACCATCACTCTCCACAAGATCCTCACGGGAACCTCTCAGACCCTGGTAAAGCGCTTTACTACACGGCCCAGCGAAGGAGCTGCACTGATGCACAAGAAGGCCCCGACCGGAAAACGCCTGCTGCCCGGAGAACGCCTGCTGCCCGGAGAACGCCTGCTGCCCGGAGAACGCCTGCTGCCCGGAAGACGATTGCTGCTCGGAAGACGATTGCTGGCCGTCGCCGCGATGGCGACGCTTGCTCCGCTGGCGCTTGCCGCCTGCGGTGGTGGCGGCTCCAGCAGTGGAGGCAGCAGTGGCGACGCGTCGGCGGCTACTGTCGACTCGCTGACCGTTCTCGACTACTACACCGACGATCCGGGACATACCCAGATCGGTGACCAGCTCGCCAAGTGCGGCACCTCGATCGGCGTTGCGAAGGTCGATCACCAGTCGGTTCCCGGTCCGACCCTCATCCAGAAGGTGCTTCAGCAGGCGTCGTCGAAGTCGTTGCCGGACGTCTTGATGCTCGACAATCCCGACATCCAGCAGATCGCCGCGACCGGCGCGCTCGCCCCACTCGGCGACTACGGGATCAGCGCGGACGGGTACGCGCCGGGGCCGGTGGCCGCGGCGACGTACGACGGGCAGCTGTACGGCCTCCAACCGGGCGCCAACACGCTGGCGGTCTTCTACAACAAGGACATCCTCGACAAGGCCGGCGTGAAGCCACCAACGACGTGGGCCGAGCTCAAGGCGGACGCCAAGAAGCTGACCGTCGGCAAGCAGTACGGTTTCGCGTTCAACGCGACCGCGGACTACGAGGGTGCCTGGCAGTTCCTCCCGCCGATGTGGACGAACGGCGGCGACGAGACGAAGCTGACCAGCCCGGAGGTGGCCGGCGCGCTCCAGCTGTGGAAGGACCTGGTCGACGACGGCTCGGCGTCCAAGAGCGTCGTGAACTGGAAGCAGGCCGACGTCAACGACCAGTTCATCGCTGGCAAGGCAGCCATGATGCTGAACGGTCCGTGGCAGATTCCCGCACTGGACAAGGCCAAGGTCAACTACGGTGTGGTGCCGTTTCCGGTGAACACCCCGGGTCAGACCTCTATTGCCCCCTTGGGCGGCGAAGCCTGGACAGTTCCGCTGACCGGTGACGAGGCCAAGATGACCAAGGCCGCCGAGCTGGTCAAGTGCATGAACAGCGACGAGAACCAGCTGCTCCGCGCCAAGCAGGGCGGCATCGTGCCGACCAAGCTCGCCCTGGCCGACGAATACAAGAAGGAGAATCCGGCGATGGTCGGCTTCATCGAACCGGTCTCGACGGCCCGCGCTCGCACCGGCAAGCTCGGTGACAAGTGGCCGGACACCGCGAAGACCATCTACACCGGCATGCAGCTCGTGCTGACCGGCCAGGCAGCTCCGGCTGATGCGATGGCCAAGGCCGGGGCCAGCTGATTTCGGTCCGCCGAGCGAAAGGAACCGACCTATGTCGGACGCCAAGATGCTGACCGACGCATCGCAAGGCTCCCCCACCACCTCCGCTTCGGCGCCGACCCCTCGTGCGAGCGGTCGGCGCCGGGAGGAGGTGTACAAGGTCCTCTTCGTCGTCCCGGCCGCGCTGGCGATCATCGCCTTGTTCGGGTACCCGGTGGTCAAGAACCTGACGATGAGCTTCCAGAACTACACGCTCCGGACGTTCTTCACCGGGAAGGCCCCGTGGGTCGGCCTCCAGAACTACGTGACGGTGGTGACCGACGACGTCTTCAGCCAGGCGTTGGTCAACACCGCCCTGTTCACCATCGGCTCGATCATCGGGCAGTTCGTGCTCGGAATGCTGCTGGCGCTGTTTTTCCACAAGAACTTTCCGCTCAACGGTGTGCTTCGCGCGCTGTTCCTGCTTCCCTGGCTGATTCCGCTGATCGTCGGCAGCGCAGCGTGGCGGTCGCTGCTCGAGCAGGACAGCGGCATCATCAACGTCACGTTGGAGAACCTCGGGATCATCGACACTCCAATCCCCTGGCTCACCTCTCCCGACGTGGCACTGCTCGCGGTGATCATCGTGAACATCTGGATCGGCATCCCGTTCAACTTGACCTTGTTGTACAGCGGTCTGCAGGACATTCCCGACGAGCTGTACGAGGCCGGGTCGCTGGACGGGGCGACCGGCTGGAAGGCGTTCTGGCACATCACCTGGCCCAATCTGCGGGCCGTGGTCAGTGTGGTGCTGATGCTCGGCGTGATCTACACCCTGAAGGTGCTGGACATCATCCTCGGCCTGACCCAGGGCGGCCCGGCCAATGCCACCCAGACCATCGCCACCCAGTCGTACCAGCGCTCGTTCGTCGAGTTCAAGTTCGGTCAGGGTGCGGCGCTCTCCAACATCTTGATCCTCATCTCACTGGTATTCGCCGTCGTCTATCTGCGCGCCACCCGGCGCCGGGTGGACGAGTAAGGAGACGATGATGTCTGTCCGCAGCCACCGCACCCGAAGCGGCATCCGCACCGCCGTTGCCATCGTCTTGCTGGCCATCATGCTGTTCCCGGTCTACTGGATGCTCAACATCTCCCTCCAGTCGACCGGCGGGACCCTGGCGACGAGCTTCTTCCCGACCAGCCCGAGCCTGGACGGCTATCGAACGGCGATCCACGACCAGGGGCGCAACCTGGTCACCAGCATCACCATCGCTCTCGGCACGGTGGTCGTCACCCTGCTGATCGCGACTCCGGCGGCGTACGCGCTCGCCCAGTTCCGTTTCCGCTGGATCAACTGGGCCCTGCTGGCAATCCTCATCTCACAGATGATCCCCGGCATCGTGATCGCCAACGGGCTCTACAGCGTCTACGAGAAGATCGGACTGCTCGACTCCATTCCCGGCTTGATCATCGCGAACGCGACCGCTGGTGTGCCGTTCGGGATCTTGATCATGCGATCGTTCATGCTCGGGATCCCACCGTCGCTGGTCGAGGCGGCGAGGGTTGACGGGGCCGGTCTGGTCCGCGCCTTCTTGTCCATCGTTGTGCCGATCAGCCGGAACTCGCTGATCACCGTCGGCCTGTTCGCGTTCATCTTCGGCTGGGGCGACTTCGTCTACGCGTTGACGCTGACGTCGAAGGGCCAGATCGTCCCGGTCACGCTCGGCATCTACACCTATCTCGGCGCGCACATCTCCGACTGGAGCGCGGTGATGGCGACCGCCATGCTCGGCTCCATCCCGGCGATCATCCTGCTCGTCCTCGCCCAGCGGTACATCTCCGCGGGCATCAACAGTGGCGCGGTCAAGTAGCGCCCTCGCACAACCCGCTCCGCCAGCCCAACGAATCCCCGAGTCAGAAAGCAGAAATCACCATGTCCGCAGCCAACGGTGCCACTCGTCCGATCCGCGTCCTGGTCTGGGGGGAGAACGTGCACGAGCAGGTCGAGCCCCACGTGGCGGCGATCTACCCCAACGGGATGCACACCACGATCGCCGAGGGGATCGCCGAGTACCTTGGTGGCGGCGCCGCCGTCAGCACGACCACGCTGGCCGAGCCCGAGCACGGTCTCACCGAACAGGTCCTCGCCGACACCGACGTGCTGGTCTGGTGGGGGCACGCCGCCCACGGTGACGTCTCCGACGAGGTGGTCGAGCGGGTGCACCAGCACGTGCTCTCCGGGCTCGGCCTGATCGTCCTGCACTCCGGGCACTGGTCGAAGATCTTCGGCAAGCTGATGGGCACGTCCTGCACTCTGAGGTGGCGCAGCGAGCAGGACCGGGAGCTCGTCTGGACGGTGAACCCGACGCATCCGATCGCCCGTGGGGTGCCGAATCCGATCATCATCGACGCCCAGGAGATGTACGGCGAGTTCTTCGACATCCCGGCCCCGGACGAGCTGGTCTTCATCTCCTCCTTCACCGGCGGCGAGGTGTTCCGCTCCGGCTGCACGTTCCGACGCGGGCACGGCAAGATCTTCTTCTTCTCTCCCGGCGACCAGGACTACCCGGTCTATCACCACGCCGACGTACGACGGGTGATCGCCAACGGTGTGGAGTGGGTGGTCACGGATCGGCCGAAGCGGGAGGTCCCGGTGCTGCTGCGCTACGAGACCGGCGACTTCTTCAACGGGCACGGCTACGCTGGGCCGATCGAGAGTCACGACGAAGAGTCCGCCGATGCCGGGGTTTAGCCCACTGCGAGTGATCCAGGTCGGCGCCGGCTCGATGGGACGCGCCTGGCTGCACAATATCGCCGACTCCCCCGACGCCGTGCTGGTCGGACTGGCCGACCTCGACGTCGAGGTGGCACGGCGTGCCGCTGAGGAGACCGGCCACAGCGACGCCGCGGTGGCCACGCGGCTGGAGGACCTGCTCGAGCGGGTGTCCGCGGACGCCGTCGTCAACGTCACCATTCCGGCCGCGCACCGCAGCGTCAGTGAGCTGGCACTGCGGCGAGGCCTTCCGGTGCTGTGCGAGAAGCCGCTGGCCGAAACCGTCAGCACGGGACTGTCGATGGCAGCGGCCGCCGACCTCACCGGGCAGTTGCTGATGGTGTCGCAGTCGCGGCGCTACTGGCGTCAGCTCGACACGTTGCGCGGGATGCTCGACCAGCTCGGCACCATCGGGACGGTCGCCTGCAGCTTCCGCAAGGCCCCGCACTTCGGTGGCTTCCGGGAGCAGATGCCCTATCCGCTGCTCGTCGACATGGCCATCCACCAGTTCGACCTGTCCCGGGTGCTGATGGACACCGATCCGGTTGCCGTCTACTGCGAGTCCTACAACCCGAGCTGGAGCTGGTTCGCCGGCGATGCTGCCGCGGAGGTCGTGTTCGAGTTCGCCGACGGCGCGAGGTTCTCGTTCTCGGGCAGCTGGTGCGCTGCGGGACTCGAGACGTCGTGGAACGGCAGCTGGTGGGTCAACGCCGCCGGCGGAACCGCGGCCTGGGACGGCGACAACGCGCCGACGGCCGAGGACAGTGCGGGACGCGTCCTCGATGCGTCGCAGGGTAACCGTCCGGAACAGATCGCGGGTTCGCTCGCGGAGTTCGTCGCGGCTGTCCGGACCGGCGACTCGCGTCCGGCGGGTGAGGTGCACAGCAACATCGTCAGTCTCGCCATGGTCGAAGCTGCGATCGCCTCTGCCGAGCAGCAGCGCCGGGTGAGCATCGCCGAGATCCTGGAGCAGGCGTACGACGAAGCCATTCGGGCCGAGCCGGCCGACGACCTGCGCGCCGTGCTCACCGCCTGGCCCTCGGTCCACGAGGTGATCGGTGAGCGGCAGCGATCTGTGGTCACGGAAGGAGCAATCTGATGGGCAGCAATGTTCCGCTGCGGGTGGGAATGATCGGCTATGCGTTCATGGGCGCGGTGCATGCGCACGCCTGGCGCAGCGCACACCGTTTCTTCGACCTGCCGCTCACCCCGGAACTCACCGTGATCTCC
Source organism: uncultured Actinomycetota bacterium (assembly GCA_963797165.1). Taxonomy (GTDB): domain Bacteria; phylum Actinomycetota; class Actinomycetes; order Propionibacteriales; family Propionibacteriaceae; genus Microlunatus. The sequence goes on along the minus strand of CAWCOM010000001.1, from coordinate 119,855 downwards.
GGGCGCAATCCGGAGGCGGTCGCGTCCGCCGCGGAACAGTTCGGGTTCGCCTCGGTAGAGACCGACTGGCGCCGGGTGATCCAGCGCGACGACGTCGACCTGGTCGACATCTGCACGCCAGGGGACCTCCACGCCGAGATCGCGATCGCCGCGCTCGAGGCGGGAAAACACGTGCTGTGTGAGAAGCCGTTGGCCAACACGGTCGCCGAGGCCGAGCAGATGGCCGCGGTCGCGGATCGCGCGGCCGCCAACGGAGCGCTGGCCATGTGCGGATACACCTACCGACGTACGCCCGCCCTGACGCTTGCCAAACAGCTGATCGACGCCGGCCGCCTCGGCACGATCCGCCAGGTCCGCGCCCAGTACCTACAGGACTGGCTCGCCGACGAGAACGCCCCGATGACCTGGCGGCTGCAGGCCGAGCACGCCGGGTCCGGCGCACTGGGCGACATCGGCGCCCACATCATCGACACCGCCCAGTGGCTCACCGGCCAGTCGATCACCGGTGTGACCGCGTTGCTGGAGACCTTCGTCCGGACGCGCCCGTTGAGCGGCGAACGTGCCGGTCTCGGCGGTCACGGCGAGACCGCCGCGGACGCGCCGCGTGGCGAGGTGACCGTCGACGACGCCGCGACGTTCCTGGCCCGCTTCGACGGCGGCGCGATCGGCACGTTCGAGGCGACCCGGTTCGCGCTCGGGCGCAAGAACGCCCTCCGGATCGAGCTCAGCGGCACGACCGGCTCTCTGGCGTTCGACTTCGAGGACAACAACGTGCTCGAGTTCTTCGACGGCTCCGGACCGGCCACCGAGCAGGGATTCCGCCGGATCCTGGTCACCGAGCCTGACCACCCGTACGTCGGCGCCTGGTGGCCGCCGGGTCACGGTCTCGGCTATGAGCACGGGTTCACCCATCAGGTGGTCGACCTCGTCCGGAACATCGCCGATCACACCCAGCCGCGGCCCTCGTTCGCCGACGGATTGGCCGTCCAGCGAGTGCTGGGTGCCGTCGCCGCGAGCGCCGCTGCCGGTTCGAGCTGGGTGTCGATCGACTGATTCCCCACAACTGCTGATCACGCAGTCGTGGTCGGCTGGGCTCACTGTCGCCCGGCGGTGAGTGCCGGGTCCCGTTCGGCGACGGCGACGAGTGAGTGGTCGAGACGTTCGACGATCGCGATACTGCCGGCGGTGTCGGTCCGCAGCACCGTGGCACCCAGTGCCGTGAGTGCGGCGACCGTCCGCGGCGCGGGATGTCCGTAGTCGTTGTGCCGTCCGGCGCTGACGACGGCGAATCGCGCCTGCACCGCCGCGAGGAATCGCGGCTCTTGCCGCCCCGATCCGTGGTGCGGAACCTTCAGCACGTCGGCGTGGAGGTCGTCCCGCGCGTCGACCATGGCGGCCTGGCCGGGTGGCTCGACGTCACCGGTCAGTAGGATCCGGACGCCGGCCAGCTGGACCATGATCACCAAGGACGCGTTGTTCTCGCCTTCGGACTCGGCACCGTCGCCGCCGAGATCTGTACCAGCCGACCCGAGCGGTCCGAGCACCGACCACGATGCCGACCCCAGCCGGCCTGCGCTGCCGACCGCCGGCACCTCGATCGGGATCCCCCGGGCGGCCGCCGCAGCCCGGACCGCCGCCGCACCTGCCGTCGGCGAGGCCAGCGGGCTGACCCAGATCCGAGCGATCCGGCGATGCTCGAGAACCCCGCTCAGTCCGTCGATGTGGTCGGCGTGGAAGTGGGTGAGCACCAACAGCGAGACTTCACCGATCCCGAGCCGATCCAGGCACGTCCGCATCGCCGGCGGATCCGGGCCGGCATCGATGACGACGGCGCGGCCGGCGCCGAGATTCAGTACCGCGCCGTCGCCCTGACCCACATCGCAGGCCACCATCACCCACCCCGCGGGCGGCCAACCGGGTTGACCCGGTGGACGCAGCAGTGCCGCCACCATCACGCCGGCGGCGAGCAGGCACACCCAGCGCCTCGCCAGCGCCGGTCCCATCGACCAGCCGATCACCACGACCGCGGCGACCAGCAGGGCGATCGACGCCACGGAGGTCGGCCAGGTCGTCGAGGCCCCTGGCAGCCTCGCGGCCGTCCGACCGACCCAGACGATCGGTTGCGCCGACCAGGCGGCGGCGAAGCCGATCACCGCTGCCAGTCGCGCACTGATCAACGATGCTCCGGCGGCTGCGAAACCGAGAACGGTCGCCGGGCCGACGAAGGGTCCGGCCAACGCATTGGCCAGCAGGCCGACCACGCTCACCGTTCCCGACAGCTGGGCGACAACCGGCGTGGTCGCGAGCTGGGCAGCCAGCGGGACCGCTACCGCCTCGGCCGCCACGGCGGGTAGCCAGCGGCGCAGCGCACTCACCCAGCGCGCCGCCCACCAGATGATCCCGGCGCTGGCCAGCACGGAGAGGGCGAACCCGTAGGAACGACTCAGGAACGGGTCCAGCAGCAGGAGGAAGAGCGTGGCGACGGCAAGATTGCGGATCCCCGCGCGACCGGCGGCGAGTCCGAGGGCGGCCAGCGCCACGAGACCCATCGCGGCCGCGCGAAGCACGCTCGGTTCGGTCCGGCACAGTCCGACGAACACCACGACGCCCGCCAACCCGACGCCGCGGAGCCACCATCCCCGCACGCCGGCCCAGCGAGCGCCGAACAGCAGAAAGGCCAGCAGCAGGGTGAGGTTGGCACCTGAGACCGCTGTCAGGTGGGTAAGACCGGCGATCTTGAAATCGTCGACGAGATCGGTCGGCACCGCAGACGTGTCCCCCAGCACCAGGCCAGGCACCAGCCCGCGGACGTCCTGACCTCGTCCGGCGACCGCGGCGCGTAGACCGGAACGGACCCGCTCGACCAGTCGCAGCCCGCTGCCCGGCGGCGCGACCACGGTGCCCTGCCGCACCCGCAGCTCCGCTGCCAGCCCCGATCCCGGGTCCGGCGGCTCCAGCCGCCCGGTCACGAACCACCGGCTGCCTACCGGAGCAGCCTTCCAGTCAGCCACCGACGTACCGCTGACCATGACGACCACTGGCACCCGGATCCGCCACCCGTGACCGCGACCCGCCACGGCGAGGGCCGTCGCCCGGACGACCAACGACTCCGTCCTGACCGGACCGGCCACGCGGAGCGACGGATCCGAGGTCGTCACGAGCATCGCCGACACCACTGCACGATCCCCGGTCAGCTCCCCTATCGGAGGTTCGACCAGCCGCTGCTGCTGCAGCCATCCCGATCCCACCGCCGTGAGCAGCGCCAAGGCGATGGCCGAGAGCACGATTGATCTGCGGAGTCCGGCGGCCACACCCACGACCACGGCGCCGAGCGCGGCGATCCCGACCGGACTCGTGCTGCCCGACGTCGCACACCAGCAGCCGCACCACGCGGCAACAGCGGCCGGCACCAGCCTCAGGTCGGCTGCTGGCTGGGCCCCGGACTCCTTCTCGTCGCTGGTCACACGCGGACGTGTGGTGCGATCTGTGCATACGTCTTCGGACCGATCCCGTCGACCTCCTGCAGCTCCTGCACCGCAGAAAACCGGCGGTGCTCGGTGCGCCAGGCCACGATCCGCTCGGCGGTCACCGGACCGACGCCGGGCAACGTGTCGAGCTGGGCTAGCGTCGCGGTGTTCAGATCGAGCACAGCGCCGCTCGCTGCGCCACCCGCCGAGCTCGATTCACCGTTCTTGCCCACGCCTGAGCCGGCCGAGCCTGTCGACCCGTCGTGGACCTCACCGCCGGGATGTCGTGCGGTGCCGATCACGATCTGCTGGCCGTCCTGGACGACCTGGGCCAGGTTGAGCTCACCCGGACGAGCGCCGGTGGTCAGTCCGCCGGCCTTCGCGATCGCGTCCTGGACCCGGGCGTGCTCGGGAAGGGACACGACGCCCGGCTGGCGGACGGCACCGAGCACATGGACGAGGACCATCGCCGACGGTGTCGTGCTCGGAGCGGGCCGACCCGACTCGACGCTCGGTCGGCTACCGGTCGTGGCTGCTGTCGACTCGGTCGTCGTCGAGACCGTCAGTGGCACGGCTTCGGCCACCGGCCGCGCGCGCAGCAGCGCCCAGCCACCCGCCGCCAGACCGATCACCAGCACGAGTGCGAGAACGCCCAGATGAGCGCGGCCAAAGGTCCTGGCCCGTTCCGACAGCGACTCCGTCGACGACGACCGGGACGGGCCCGCGGAGCTCTGCGCCGGTGGCCGCAGCTCCGGGTCGGCCCGCGACTCCCTCAGGTCAGGTGCGTCCGAGTGGACCGGGCCGTCTCGCGGCTCGGGCAACGCGCGTCGCGGCCCGAGGTCGGCCAGCAGTCGCGCCAGTCGCTCGGTGCCGATGGCCGCAGTTTCCTCATCGACGGTGGCTCGTCGTCCCATGCTCGGACGTTAAGCAAGGACCCAGCCCGTCGCATCGGCGTTCCGACGAACCTGTGGACAACTCGCCGAGCCGCTGAATCTGTGGATAACCCGGGCGAAATGTACGTCGACGACCCGTCCGAGGACTCGGGGACCTCAGAGCCGCGGCGAGATCACCACGCCGAGGGTTCCCGGCCCGACATGGACGCCGAGGACGGCGCTCAGCTCGGCGATCACGACCTCTCCCGGCAGGGGCATCTTGCCCTGCAACGCGTGGGCCAGCCGCTCCGCCGCCGTCAGGTCGTCGAGATGGTGGACGGCGACGTCCACGCCAGGGTGGGCGGCAGCCGCCTTGGCCAGCGCAGCGACCGCCAGCTCGGCCAGCCGGGCGTGGGCGCGAGCGGTCGTTCGGACCCGCTCGTACGGCTGGATCGTTCCGTTCTGCACGGTGAGCAGCGGCTTGACCGCCAGTGCGGAACCGACGAGTGCGGCCGCCGCGCCGATCCGGCCACCCCGTCTCAGATGCTCGAGATCGGCGACACAGAAGTACGTCGTCGACGCTGCCGCGCTCCGTTCGACAGCCTGCGCCACCTCCTCGGCGGAGGCGCCTGATCGCGCAGTCCGCGCTCCGGCCAGCACCGCGAACCCGGTGGCCATCGCCACTGTCCCCGCATCCACCACGGTGACAGGCACGGGCGCGTCCGGGGCAGCCACCGCTGCTGCGTCGATCGTGCCCGAGACCGCTCGGCTCAGATGAGCGGACACGATGGCGTCGAAACCGGCTCCAGCGAGCTCTCGATAGACGTTGACGAAGGCAGCCGGGCCGGGCCGGGAGGTGGTCACCACTCGACCGGCGCGCAGCGCGCGGGCAACCTCGGCCGGTGTGACGACCGCCGAGGCCGGATCGGCAGCCCCGAGCGACTCGGGTCGGCTGACGCCGTCGATGACGACCTGGAGCGGAACGATCACGATGTCGCCACGATCTGCCGTCGATGGGCTGAGCGACGACGTAGAGTCGGTCACCATTGCCACACCGGCCACCGCGCCAGCGTAGGGCACGGCGGAATTCGACCGGGTGGTGAGCTATTGCCGGCGACGACGCCCAGAACTGAAAAACTACTGCTGTCGCCGGCTCGTGGCGTCGCCGACCGTGAAGGCTCAGGAGGAAGTGCGATGGCCCGCCGACGTCAGACCTGGCGTGCCGCGCCGCTGACCTTGGCGGTCGTGATCACCTTCGGTGTGATCAGCGTGGTCGTCATCCCCATGCTGGCCTACCTGATCTATCAGCGCACCCACGACTATGTTTTGCCGGCGGTGCTCCTCGTCCTCACCGTCTTGGTTGTTCTGTACGCCTGGCGCTTCGGCCTGCATCCCAGGATCGTCGCCGAAGAGCGCGGGGTGCGGGTGGTGAACCCATTCCGGCGGGCCCGGTTCGACTGGGAAGACATCACCGTCGTCTTTCCCGGCGAGAACGGTCTGGTGATCGCCTCGCCCCGGCTCCGGACCGAGGCCTGGTGCGTGCAGAAGTCCAACACCGCGACCCGCCGCGGCCGCCACACCCGAGCCGATGCCGTGGCGGCGGACTTGCTCCAGCTGGCCGATGCCCATGACAACGATCCCGACAGCGCCGACACCGACGGCCCCGACGACGACAGCCCCGACGACGGCACCCGGATCCGGCGGGCGCGACCCGACGAGGTCCGCCGCCTCGCCCGGATGGAACGGGCGGCGAGCGAGGCCGCCCTCGAGCACATCTTCCCGCCCGAGGACTACCCCTACCCCAGCGACGAGATCGCCCGCCGTTGGCGACGGCTGCTGCGCCATCCTCGGGTGCAGGTCCGCGTCTTCGACGTCGATGACGCACCGGTCGGATACCTGGCCTACGACGAGGAGCGGGTGCGCCACCTCGGCATCGTGCCCCAGCAGAGTGGACGAGGATACGGGAGCCAGCTGCTCGAGTTCGCGTGTCAGGAGATCTTCGCCGCCGGCGCAAGGCAGAGCACGTTGTGGGTGCTGGTGGACAACACGCAGGCCCGCGAGTTCTACCGAGCCCGCGGGTGGATCGAGACCGAGGATCGACGCGAGTGCGAGTTCCCGCCCTACCCGCCGGAGATGCGGATGGTCCGACGGAACCCGTCGGTGCCGAGACGCGGCCGGTGACCGCCGCGAAGCCGTCAGCGGGCCCAGGTCCGGCGTGGGACAGCAGTCGCCCCGGCCCGCGTCGAGCAGTGGTCGCGCTGGTCCTTCCGGCCGCGCTGCTACTGCCGTTCGGACTGATCGCCACCGCGCTTCGGATCCTCCCACCGACCGACGGTGCGCCGGCCCTCGCGGCCTCGTTCATCCCGTACGGCACCCTGGTGTACGCATTCTGCCTGCTGTGCTTCGGGTTGGCGCTGATACTGGCCCGCAGAAAGCACGCACTGGCCGTGCTGACCCTGGCATCTGCCGCGCTGCTGGTCCTCCAGCTCAGCTGGCTGGCTCCGCTGTTCGTGCCGGACAACCGGCCCGCCACCACCCGGACGTTCACCGTGCTGAGCCTGAACATCCGCGGCGAGCTGGGCAGGGCCGAGGACATCATGACGCAGGCGCAGACCGCCGACATCGTCGTACTGTTGGAGACCACCCCGTCGGCGATCCGGGCGCTGAAGGCGGCCGGCCTGGACGACCGCTTCGCCTACACCGCCGGCCAGCAGAGCCGGGGCAGCGCGTCCGCGATCTACTCGCGGTTTCCCCTGACCGGGGTCCAGCCACTGCCGCAGACCTCGTTCCAGATGTGGCAGGCGACCGCCCAGGTGCCCCAGGTCGGCGCCGTCCGGATCATCGCCGCCCATCCGTGCAACCCGTTCTGCGGAGCAGGCTACTGGCCGTCGGAGCATGCTCTCCTGCAACGGGTGATCACCCAGGATCTCAGCGGTCCGCTCGTCGTGGCGGGCGACTTCAACGCGGTGGATGATCATCGACCCATGCGAGAGCTGTCCGACCTGGGTCTGAAGAGCGTCACCGACATCGTCGGCGCCGGCTGGCTGCCGACCTATCCGGCCAACGCGCCCGTCCCGCCGCTGATCCCGATCGACCACATCCTGCTCGATGACCAGCTGACCGGCACCTCGATCACCCGGGTCCGGGTCGGCGGCACCGATCATCTGGGACTGCTGGCCACCCTCGCCGGGACATAGCCGAGCTCTGCCCGTCTCGGATCAAACGACGAGCGACTGCAGGTGGGCGTTGATCCGATCGGGGCTGAGGGCACGTCTGACGGCCAGGTGGGCCGCGCCGGTCACACCACTGCGATGATCGCCGCGGCCGGCGACGATGACCAGGTCCCTGGTGGCGAGCGGCAGTGAGTACTGATAGACCGACTCGCGGACGCCACTGAGCAGGTGCTCGTCGTGCTGAGCGAGGCTGCCGCTGACGATCACCAGATCGGGGTTCAGCAGACTGACGCCGTACGCGATCGCACGGCCGAGCGTCCTTCCCGCCTCGCGCACCAGGTGGATCGCCTCGGGTTCGCCGGCGGCCACCAGGGCCATCGCCGACCCGGTGTCGGCGACGTCGAAGCCCTTTGCGCGCAGATCCCGTACGACGCTCCATCCCGCTGCGAACGCCTCGACGCAGCCGAACGAGCCGCACCGGCACAGCGGCCCCGTGTCCGGCTCCAACCGGATGTGTCCGATGTCCCCCGCTGCCCCGTTGCTACCGCGGAAGACCGCACCGGCGCTGATGATCGCACTCCCGATCCCCGTCCCGGCCTTCACGTAGAGCACCTCGTCGTACGCCCGCCAGTGGGCTTCGTACTCCCCCAGTCCACGCGCGTTGACATCGTTCTCCACGACCACCGCGACGTCGAAGCTGCGGCGGACGAGCGGCTCGAGCGGGATACCTTCCCAGCCGGTCATGATCGAGGGGGCAGCGACCTCCCCGCGCTCGAAGTCCACCGGCGCTGGCAGCGAGAGGGCGACCCCCACCAGCTCCTCCGGCCGGCGGCCCAGCTCGGCAAGCAAGTCCCGGCCGGCAGCAGCGATCCAACTGATCACAGCCGGCGCGCCGTCGCTGACCAGCAGGGCACCCACCCGCTCGGCGAGCACGCCTCCGGTGAGATTGGTCAGCACGACCCTCGTGTGGTCCTCACCCACATCGGCGGCCAGCGCGAGGTGACCGTCGTCGTTGAGGCTGAGCAGCTTGGCCGGACGGCCTCGGGAGGAGTGGGCGTCGGCCACTTCGCGGATCAGGTCGGCGTCGAACAGCGCATCCAGCCGTTCGGCAACGGTGGAACGTGACAGGCCCGTCCGCTGCGCGATGGCCGTCCGGGTCTGCGCCGCACCGGAAGCGATCAGCTGGAGGACTTCGCCGGCCGAGACGGTGCTGCTCACGACGGGCATCACGTCTCCTTCTCAACATCCCCACAGCCACACTACGCTTGATCTCTCGGCGGTAAACAACGAATTCCGCACCTAAATCAGATCTTTATGGTTGACATCCGACGGAACCGTCCCTAGCGTCGCCTCTACGACGGACGTCCGGGCACCGCCGGACGCAGGTGGAGGAGATCGCCATCAGCACCCTCGACGACGAGAACACGCCCGAACCCCCGGCTGCGGCGGACGCGCCGACGGCCGAGCTGACGGAGCTGATCACCGCGGCACGGAACCTGATCACCCCTGGGACGCGACGGATCCTCGGTCTGACCGGCCCACCGGGCGCTGGGAAGTCGACGCTCGCCACCATTTTGCAGCAGGCTCTTGGCCACGACGCCATCGTCGTCGGGATGGACGGCTTCCACCTGCGCGACGACGAGCTGCGGCGCCTCGGACGCTACGAGCGCAAGGGGGCCGTCGACACGTTCGACCCAGCGGGCTACGTCCATCTGCTGCTGCGTCTGCGGCAGCAGGAGGACCTTGTCTACGTTCCCCTCTTCGACCGCGGACTGGAGGAGTCGATCGGCTCTGCGGTGCCGGTGCCCGGCGACGTGCCGTTGATCATCACCGAGGGCAACTACCTGCTCGTCGAGGACGGCGAGTGGGGTCGGATCGCTCCACTGCTGGACGAGTGCTGGTATGTCGAGCCGGCGGAAGACGTACGGCTGAACTGGTTGGTCGCCCGGCATGTGGCGTTCGGCCGCAGCAGTGATGAGGCTCACCAGCGGGCGACGGGCTCCGACGGCGACAACGCGCTCGTGGTTGCCCGGACCCGTGGGCGCGCGAACCGCATCATCGCCCTGCCACAACAGACCTGAAATCCCTGCCCCACCAGCACGCACAACGGCACGACAGCTCCTTCCACTCACAGACGGGACAGCACATGCATCGACGCACATCACCGCTCCGCAAGGGAATCCTCGCCCTGGCGGTGCTCGGCCTGACCGGGTTCGGACTGACGGCGTGTGGTCAGTCCGGCGATAGCAGCTCGACCACAGAGTCCGGTGCGCCGGCCGCCAGCTCGGACGAGAAGATCGCGGTCACCTTGATCACCAAGGACTCGATCAACCCGTTCTGGATCGCCATGCAGAACGGTGCAAAACAGGCCGCCGAAGCGAACAACGTGGATCTGACCATCGCCGCCGGCAAGGCCGACGGTGACGAGGCCGGTCAGATCGACGAGATCGAGGCGGCGGTCGCGCGCGGCGACAAGGGAATCCTGATCGCCCTGAACGGTGAGGGCGTCAACCCGGCGATCGAGAGCGCTCGCGCGGCCGGCCTGTACGTGATCGCGCTCGACACGCCGCCGACTCCGGCGGACGTCACCGACATCACCTTCGCCACCGACAACTTCAAGGCGGGCGAGGCGATCGGCAAGTGGACCGCCGGCACCCTCGATGGCAAGAAGGCGACCATCGCTCTGCTCGACGCCTTCAACGACAAGGTGATCTCGGTCGACTACAACCGCGACCAGGGTTTCCTGACCGGCATGGGAATCGACACCAAGGACAAGACCAAGAACGGCGACGAGGACCCGACCGGTACGTACACGGGTGGGAAGGGCGGCGACTACGAGATTGTCTGCAACGAGCCCACCGAGGGCAGCCAGGACAAGGGCAAGGTCGCGATGGAGAACTGCCTGTCCAAGAACCCGAACATCAACGTGGTCTACACGCTGAACGAGCCTGCCGCGGCGGGCGCCGCCGATGCTCTGGGCGACGGCAAGAAGAACGTGATCATCACCTCCGTCGACGGCGGCTGCGAAGGTGTCAAGAACGTCCAGAACGGCACCATCGGCGCCACGGCTCAGCAGTACCCGCTGAAGATGGCCCAGCTCGGTGTCGAGGCGATCGCCAGGATCGCCCGCGGCGGCGAGAAGCCGGCCGTCACGCCCGGCCTGGACTTCTACGACACGGGCGTGGCGCTCGTCACCGACAAGCCTGTCGATGGTCTGGACAGCATCACCACCGCGGAGGCGCTGAAGATCTGCTGGGGCTGAACAGCTCGATGAGCGCCGGCTAGTGAGTACCGTCGGGCTCGATCTCGGCACCAGCGGCGTCCGGGCGGTTGCCTTCGACGAGACCGGTCGACAACTCGCCGAGGCGGTCACCCGGACCGAGTTGCAGCGCCCACGCCCGGGCTGGGTCGTTGTCGACGCCGAGTCCGTGCTGCAGATGGCGGAGAACCTGATCAAGAGCGTCTCCGCCACCTGTGCCGGGCTCGGCGATCCGGTCCGGGCGATCGCGTACAGCAGCCAGGGCGAGGCGGTGGTCCCGGTCGATCGGCACGGCCGCGCGCTGACCGACGCACCGGTCGGCATGGACGGTCGCGGGTCTGCGGCTGCTCGGGCGATGGCCGAACGGCTCGGAGGTCAACGGGTGCAGGAGATCACCGGGCAGCCGCTGCACCCGATGTTCTCGCTGTACAAGCTCGTGGTCGGCGACTCGCCCTGGCGATCACCGGCTGCGGCCGCGTACCGCACGCTCGGCGACTTCGTACTGTCCCGCTGGGGCGCCACTCCGGCCACTGACTGGACCCTGGCCGCCCGGACCGGGATGTTCGACGTCGGCACCACGAGCTGGTCCGACACCGTGCTCGGCGCCGCAGCCGACGAGGCGCCGTGGCTCGCCGACGTCACCTTCTCCGACCCGGTGGTGCCCGGGACAGTTCTCGGCCCGGTGAGTGCAGCGGCGGCGGAGCGGCTCGGGGTCGCGGCCACGACGATGCTGGTCGCGGGGCTGCACGACCAGGCCGCGTCGTTCGTCGGTGCCGGCGGCTCCTCCGGTCTGATCTCCACGTTCGCGCTGGGTTCGAGCGACTGTCTCACGGTAGAGACTGTCGAGCGACCGGCGGGGATCTCCGGCACCGGCTTCGCCACCTATCCGTGGCGGCCCGGGCGCTGGATCACTCTCGCCGGTACGGCGGCCGGTGGCTGGGCACTCGAGTGGTTCGCGACGCTCACCGGCTTCGGCGACCCGGCCGAGCTGCTGCGCGATCTTGCCCCGGAGCCGCCGGATGCCGTCGTCCTCCCCTATCTCGCGGGATCGGGCACGCTCGACAACGACCCGGCGGCACGCGGCGCGATCGCCGGACTCACCCTGGCGCTCACCAGGGCCCAGCTGACCAGAGCCTTCGTCGAGGCCGCGGGCTACGAGCTCGCGGCCATCGTCGACGCGTTCGGTGCCGCCGGGGTCGAGATCGGACAGCTCCGGGCGGTGGGCACCGGAGCGCGCGATCCCGCCACCGTGAGGATCCGGGTGGAGGCGGCGGGCCTGCCTCTCACGCCCACGTACGGCAACGCCTCCGCCCGCGGGGCTGCGCTGCTGGCGGCGGTGGCCATCAGCAGCCTCGACGTGGCCGATCTGCCCTCGATCGACCTGGGCCTGACGCTGGGTCCGACGCCGACCACGACCGACTGGTATGCCCAGCAGCGCCGGACGTACCGAGATCTCTACCACGCCCTGCGACCGCTCACCGGCCGCTAGACACCCAGGACAGGACTCTCCATGTCACTGCAGACCCTTGCCCAGACGATGCAGGCGGCCGACGCCGGCGGCTACGCGGTCGGCGCGTTCAACGTGACCGACCTCAACCAGGCGGTCGCCGTGCTCGACGCCGCCCGGGCCGAACGTTCGCCGGTGATCGTCCAGACGATCGCCGGGGCCGGTGCCTATCCGACGAGAGCTGGTGGTGGACCATGCTGCGGACCGTTGTGGCGAGCTACGACGACATCGCGGCCACCCTCCACCTCGATCACGGCAAGACGGTGGACGACTGTGTCCGGGCGATGGATCACGGCTTCACCAGCGTGATGATCGACGGCAGTAGGTCAGCCGGCGACGAACCGAACGACTTCGCATCCAATGTGGCGGTCACCGCGCAGGTCGTCGGCCTGGCGCACGCTCGCGGAGTCAGCGTCGAGGGCGAGCTCGGCACCATCGGCGGCGCGGAGGCCGGACTGAGCGGGGTGCTCGAGGAGATCGTGTAGGCGGACCCGGTCCAGTCCGAGGCGTTCGTCGAGCAGACCGGTGTGGACGCACTCGCGGTCGCTGTCGGCACCAGGGTGCGGACTCGCACCTCTACTGGACGGCCGCGCTACGGACCGACCTGGCCGAGAATCCCGCCGTGGCCGACCCCACCAGCGGGATCGCGGCGGCCAGTGCGGCGATGCGGACCATCGTCGCTCAGCGGATGCGGGAGTTCGGGTCCGCTGGTCGCGGATGGCTCACTGAGCGCCCTAATGGATCGGTACGGCTAGACCGGAACGACGGAGACCAGCTTCGGCGCGCGGACGATCACCGTCCGTACGTCGCGGCCGGCCAGCGCTCGTTGGACGCCCTCGTCGGCCAGTGCCAATGCCTTCAGCTCGTCCTCACCGATCGTCGGCGCGACCTGCAGCCGGCCACGGACCTTGCCTTGCACCTGCAGTACGCAGGTGACGGCGTCGGTGATCAGCAGGCTCTCTTGGACGTTCGGCCACGTTGCCTCGGCGACCGACGGGGCGTGGCCCAGCGCCTCCCACATCTCCTCGGCGACGTACGGCGCGATCGTGCTGAGCGCGATGGTGATCACCTCGGCAGCTTCGCGAACCGCCGGATCGGCAGCGCCGGCGCCGGCGTCGATGATCTTGCGGGTCACGTTGACCAGCTCCATGATCCGGGCCACGGTGACGTTGAAGCGCTGGGTCTGAAGGCTCTGCTCGATGTCGGCCAGCAGCTTGTGGGTCTGATGCCGCAGGCCCACGTCGCCGGTGCTCGGGTCGGTTCCGGGCGACGACGTCACGTCGCAGGCCAGCCGGTGCGCCCGGTGCAAGAAGCGCAGCGAACCTCCCGGCGAGACATCGGCCCAGTCGATGTCCTCCTCCGGCGGGCCGGCGAAGACCACGGTCAGCCGGATCGCGTCCACGCCGAACTCGTCGATCTGGGCGCCGAGATCGACTCCGTTGCCCAGCGACTTGCTCATCGCCTTGCCGTGGTTGATCACCTGGCCCTGGTTCAGCAGACGCTGCATCGGCTCGACGAAGTCGACCATGCCGGCGTCGTACAGCACCTTGTTGAAGAACCGCATGTACAGCAGGTGCAGGATCGCGTGCTCGACCCCGCCGACGTACTGGCCGACGGGCATCCAGCGTCGCACCTCGTCCGGATCGAATGGGCCGTCGGTGTAGCCGGGCGAGCAGTAGCGGTAGAAGTACCACGACGAGTCAACGAAGGTGTCCATCGTGTCGGTGTCCCGCAACGCCGGCCCGCCACACTGCGGGCAGTCGACGTTCACCCAGTCGGTAGCCGCGGCCAGCGGCGACGTGCCCTTCGGGGCCAGGTCCTGGCCGCGCAGGTCCGGCAGCACCACCGGCAGCTGGTCCTCGGGCACGGCGACCTCGCCGCAGGCCTCGCAGTGGACGATCGGGATCGGGCAGCCCCAGTACCGCTGGCGACTCAGCAGCCAGTCCCGCAACCGATACGTGATCGCGCCCTGTCCGACGCCGTCGGCTTCCAGCTGGGAGATGATCTTCTGCACGCCCGCTGCCTTGTCCGACAGACCGTCCAGTGGACCGGAGTTCACGTACGTGCCATCGCCCGCGGTCGCGATCCCCGTGTCGGCAGGGTTCTCGCCGCCGGTGGCGACGACCTCGCGGACGTCCAGACCGAAGGCTCGGGCGAAGTCCAGGTCGCGTTGATCATGGGCGGGTACGGCCATGATCGCGCCGGTGCCGTAGTCGGCCAGCACGTAGTCGGCGGCGTAGACCGGGATCTTCTCGTCGTTCACCGGATTGGTCGCGTACACGCCCAGGAAGACGCCGGTCTTTGGTCGATCCGTGGACTGCCGCTCGATCTCTGTGGTCTGCTTGGTCTTCTCCAGATACTCCTCGAACGCTCCGCGCTGCTCGTCGGTGACGATCTCCGCCGCCAGCGGCGCCTCGGGAGCGATCACGAAGAAGGTGGCGCCGTACAGCGTGTCCGGGCGGGTCGTGAAGACGGTGACCACGCGCTCGTGCCCTTCGACCGGCTCAGTGCGCGTGGGGCCGGGCTCAGTGCCTGTGAAACTGGACTCGATCGTGAAGTCGACGTAGGCACCCTCCGAGCGACCGATCCAGTTCTTCTGCATCGTCAGCACGCGGTCCGGCCAGGAACCCTGGAGCTGGTCCATGTCGGCCAGCAGCCGCTCGGCGTACTCCGTGGTCTTGAAGTACCACTGGGTCAGCTGTCGCTTGGTCACCTGGGTGCCGCAGCGCTCGCACATGCCCGCGACGACCTGCTCGTTGGCCAGCACGGTCTGGTCCTTGGGGCACCAGTTGACGAAACTCGCCTTGCGATACGCCAGGCCCCGGTCGCGGAACATCAAGAACAGCCACTGGGTCCATCGGTAGTACTCCGGGTCGGAGGTGTGCAGCCGACGCGTCCAGTCGAAGCTCAGCCCGTAGCGGCGGAAGGAGCTCGCCTGGGTCTCGATGTTCGCGTACGTCCACTCCGCCGGGTTGGTGTTGCGCTGGATCGCGGCGTTCTCGGCCGGCAGCCCGAAGGAGTCCCAGCCGATCGGGTGCAGGACGTCGTAACCGCGCAGACGCCAGTAGCGAGCGACGACGTCGCCCATCACGAATGCCTCGGCGTGTCCCATGTGCAGGTCGCCGGAGGGGTAGGGGAACATGTCGAGCATGTATCGGCGTTCGCGAGCGCCGTCGTCTCGGGCGGCGAAGGTCTGGTGCTCCTCCCAGTACGCCTGCCAGCGTTCCTGCGCGACTGCCGCGTCGTAGCCGGTGCGCTCCGCCTGCTCTGTCACTACTCGCTCCTCATCCTCGTCCGCACTCTGCAGCACACCAGTCCGCCTGGACGGGCATGAAAAAACCCCTCGCCGTCTAGGCACGAGGGGTTGCCGCGCTGACCCGTTGGGGTCTCGCGCGGCTAGCTGAGGAGTGCGACGCTTCCGTACACGCCCTCCACTCTAGCGCAACCGCTCCGTGCGGCCCGCGGATTCGCCCCGTCTCGGTGATCGTCGCGAGGCACCGAAACCGGCCCGTCGAGGCCCGATGCGGCGATAGTACTGTCTGTGATCCAGCCCACATTCCTCACCGCTGAGGGACCCTTGAGCACTCGCGCCGATCGTTGACTCAGCGGCAGAGCAGGCTTTTGATGAGGCTGGTCCGGTGCTGCGCGCCGCGAACGGCAGGCGGAGTACATCGCTGCGGAGCTGACGGCCGGTCGGCTGTAGACCTGGTCCTTGCTGGTCCTTGCGCCGGTCCTGGGCGGCGGCGGACCCGGTCAACCCGGATTGTCTGAAGGCTGCCCTAGCGTCTCCACCATGAGCAGGATCAGCGCCGAGGAGCTACGCCGAACCACCTTGGCGCGGCAGTTCCCGAGGATCGAGCGCCGTGACGCCGACGGTGTGCTCGCGCTGTTCGAGCACCTGGGTCCCATCCAGTCCCAGGTCCCGCGGGCGCCGTTCGTGACGGTGTCCTCCCGGCTGCCGGGCACGTCGTACGACGTCGTGCGGGACCTCTTCGCCGATCACCGGCTGCTGAAGACGACGAGCATCCGCGGCACGGTGCACACCAGCGATCGGGCCGACTTCGTCCGGCTCGACGCCGTCTGCCGGAGAGCCCGGCTGCCGCTGCTGCGGCGTGGGTTGACGCTGGGCTCGGTCGAGCCGACGGCCGTCGTCGCCGAGGTCGAGCGCTACACCCGCGACGACTGGCGGTCCCGCAGCGAGATCGTGGCACACCTGACACAGTGGTTGGCCGACCGCGGCAGCCGCTTCGACGCAGACGCGTTCACCGGAAACCTGTTCTGGGGCCACAGCGGACTGATCCGCCGGCCGAAGGACAGCCACTGGGAGAAGCGCACGGACACGTTCCACCGCACCGCCGCAGAGGTCGCGCCGCTGGCACCGCTGCCGGAGCCGAACGACGCGCTCGCGGAGTTGGTCAGCACACACCTCCGCTCGTACGGCCCACTCACCAGAGCAGACCTGGCGTTCTTCTTCGGTGTCGGGCTGAGCCAGACCGACGCCGCCCTCGCCGCGCTCGGCGACGAGCTGATAGGACTCATCGGGCCCGAAGGCGAGGCGATGCTCGACCTTGCGGAGCCGCCGACGGACGGCGATCCCGAGCCGGGCGTTCGGCTGCTGCCGGAGTACGACGGGTTGCTCGTCGGCTATGCCGGACCGAACCGGACCCGGTTCTGCAGCGCGGACCAGCTGGCCCGGGTCTGGGCCAAGGTGAACGGCGTGTTCTCCCCCGTTGTGCTCGCCGACGGCCGGCTGGTCGCGACCTGGAAGACGGTGACCGACCGCAAGCGAAGTCGGCTCGAGATCACCATGCTGCCCGGTGAGTCGGTGCTCGGCGAGGACGCGCTCGCCGATCAGGTCGTTGCACTCGGCCGGGTGCTGGCGCTCGACATCGGCGAGGTCAGGGTGCAATCACCGTGAATGGCTCCCCGGGTCCCGAGCGACCAGCTTGCTGCGGAATCGGAACAGTGCCTTCCGAGCGGCCTTGGCCACTCGCTTGTCGGTATGGTCGGACCCGATCACCTCGAGCAGGGCCTCCCCTCGGGGTGGCATCCGTTGCAACGTCGCGTCGATGATCTCGAGGGCGGCCTCGGGCCGACCGTCGCCACTGATGGCGTGCTCGACGTCGGCGGAACTTGCCTCGGCCAACATTCCGAGATTCACCAGCGTGGTGTCCAGCAAGATGTCGGGGTCGACCTCGTTCGGATCGGCAAGACCGCAGACCAACAACCAGTGCAGGGCGATCGAGGAGTCGTCGGTGACCAGTGGCGCGGCCGCTCGCCGGCGCACGGCAGGCTCGAGCCGCGGTCGGAGCCGCTCGGGAGCCGCATCGAGCACGATCAGCTGCCAGCAGGCGGCGATCGCGGCCAGCCCGTCGAGCAACGAGTCGACGGCCGGATCGAGATCGGGCTGCACATCGAGCCACCGCGCGGCGAGCTCCCACCACTGCTCGGGACCCACCGACTCGACGAGACCGGCCATCGTGTCGGCCGTGGAGGTCTCCGGGTCCGCCACGACGTCGACGTCGATCCCGGACTCCTCGGCCAGCTCGATTGCGACGACCACACCCACCGGCGTCAGGCTCAGCACTCCATCGGATCGGGTCTGCGATCCGGCTACTCTGCGCTCCACCAGGGTGTAGTCCCGGTGCGCGACCACTCCGGCTCGCTCGAGCAGGACGACGAGCATCTCCAGCGAGTCGTCGAGGTTGCCGGGATAGAACTCCTGGATGCCCGAGTCGACCGACAACTCGCGAATCACGCCAGCAGTCTCCGAGAACGACTGTGCACCGCTCAACAACCGCATCAACAGCGGCTGGGCACACATGTCCAAGAACTGGGTCACAGCGCTGGTGACCCAGGAGTCGTACGAGGTCAGCACTCCTTGGTCGAGAAGCACGTCGAACGCCTTGCGAACGGCATCCACGGGATCAGCCTGCCGTCGCCGCTGCCACGCCTTGACGGCGACGAGTCGGTCTCGCTGCGTGCGGAGCGCACCGGCCTCGCGCGCCCACCACTGCCAGTGATCTAGCCGGGGCAAATGCGCGGCCGACGGGACCCGGTACGTCCGGTCACCGTAGTCGTGCTCGAGACTCTCCCCGGTGCCGAGCTGCTCCACCAAGGCCCGCGCGTCGACCAGCCTGAGGTTGCCGGTCTTGGTCAGCAGCCGGCCCGGCGCAGCGAAGTGCTCCGCCAGCAGGTCGAAGCCGACCAGCACCGGCGCCGCAGCCGCCGACGCGCGCACCGCGTCAGGCGACGGCAGCACCACCGGCCCGATCGACGGAAGGTCGTCAAGATCCGGGTCGTCGTCGGCGAATCCGATACCGCCCGCCGAGCCGGCGGTCAGCCGTCGGCGCTCCTCCAACGGCAGGGCGTTGATCGAGTTCATCGCCTGTTCCAGAGCGCCCGGGTCGCTCAGCTGGTCCGGGTCGAGCCCGAGGTTGCCGAACAGCGTCTTCGCCATCCCGAAGTTGCTGGGGTCGTCCATCTCCCGCCGGAAGCGAGGAGCCAGTTCGAGCGGGTACTCCGTGAGCGCGTCCAACGGATCGCTGCCCGTGCCGAGGAGCTCCCGAGTGGCCAGGTAGCTCATAGCCGTTGCGATGGTGGCCGGCAGGTCGTCCACCTCCTCGGCGGTCGCCGACAGGTGGCGCGGGCACCATTCGAGCAGGAACCGCTTCTCGTCGAGCGTTTTCCAGCGGTCGAAGAGACCGTCGCCGTAACCACGCTTCCAGTCCAGCAGCATCCCCAGGTCGTTGGAATCGATCGACAGCCCGGACCGTGTCGCCCAGCGCTCGAACTCGTCGACCAGCTTGTCCCGCCATCCCTCGAACGCGTCGTCCTGCTGCGGCCCGAACCTCACCCTGCTCACCGGGCGATCATGCCAGGTCCGCCGTTCGAGGCGGCTCGTCCGTTCCACTCCGCGGAGATTTCCGGCGCCGCTCGCGCTGCCCTCGCGCCAGCTCGGTCGCCAACGCATCCAGCGGCTGATCCCAGCCGCGCCGGAAGCGGTCGAGCCAGGCGTCCAGCTCGGCGAGCGCCTCCGGACGTACCGAGTACAAGCGCCTCGCACCGTCGGCGCGCACCCCCACCACGCCCTGCTCGCGCAGCACCCGGAGGTGCTGGGAGGCGGCCGGCTGCGAGATGCCGAACCGATCCTGCGCCGCGGCGACCAGCAAACCGGCCGGCTGCTCGCCGATCGCGAGCGTCTCGACCAGCAGCCGGCGGACTGGGTCGCCGAGCGCCTCGAACACGCCCACGGCTTGGGCGCCCTATACGCCGGCTGGCGGCTGACCGGTATAGAAGGCCGTCGTCCGGGCGGCGGCGGCGCCAGCCGCATCAGGGTCGTCACCGTCGGCGATGGCGGCGACGGCCCACTCGTCGCTCGCGCCGGTGATGAACTCGATCCCCTCCGACGAGACCGACCAGGCTTCCACCTCGGCCGGATCGAGCGAGGCAGCGGTTCTCAGGTGCTCGCCGAGGCCGTACAGACTCAGGTCCCAACCGACGCCCACTGCGCCGGGACCGAACTCGGTCCAGCGCTCCGGATCCACGTATGCGGTGTGGGCAAGCTCGAGCACCGTGCCGTCGCCGGCGTCGGAGAGGCGCAGCTCGAGCCAGGTCACGTCGCCGCCGAACTCCCAGGTGACGGCGACGAGCTGCGGTCGGTCGCACCGCTCGACCGTTCCGCCCGCGTTGCCCTGGAGCTGGTATCGACCGCCGACCTGCAGGTCGCCGGTCACCGGCAGGAACCAGCGTGGGATCCGCTCGGGATTGGTCAGCGCATCCCAGACGTCGTCGATCGCGGCATCGTACCTGCGTCGAGCGACGGCGACCCGGGCCTCACGCCCGTCCCGCTGCACCGTCTCCACCCGACGCTGCACCGCTCCGACCAGATCTGCCACCGTCATGTCCGCCTCCTCAGCTTCCTTGATATAAGTGAGAGCTTATATTAGCGCATGCGGCGTCGGGAATGCCACCGACCCGGTTGTCGTTGGCCGGTGCGTGCTGATCGAAGTGTTTTCCGACGTCGTCTGTCCCTGGTGCTATATCGGCAAGCGACGCCTCGAGCAGGCGCTGGCGGAGTTTCCGCACGCTGAGGGGGTGGAGGTGCTGTTCCGATCGTTCCAGCTCGACCCCTCAACGCCGAAGGACTCCGATCAGAGTCTCGGGGAGATGCTGTCGACGAAGTACGGCACCAGTCGGGACGAGGCGCGGGAGATGAACCAGCGAGTCTCCGACATCGCCGCCGGAGTCGGGCTGCGCTATGACCTCGCCGCGGCGCACCCGGCCAACACATTCGACGCGCACCGGCTGCTGCACTTCGCCGCCGCCAACGGTCGGCAGGCCGAGCTGAAGGAGCGTCTGATGCGGGCCTACTTCACCGAAGGCCGGCGTATTGGCGACCACGGCGTGCTGGCGGAGTTGGCAGCCGATGTCGGTCTCGACCAAAAAGCGGCCGCCGCGATGCTCGCCGGCGACGACTACGCAGAGGATGTGCGGGCCGATGTCGCGCTGGCCCGCGACTTCGGTGCGAACGGCGTCCCGTTCTTCGTGTTCGACCGGCGCTACGGCGTCTCGGGAGCGCAGGAGACGGACGTGTTCCGGCAGGTACTGGATCAGGTCTGGGCGGAGCGCGAGCCGATCGTCACGGAGTAGTCCCAGCAGTGACAGCCGGGGCTGTGCCCTCGGTAACCGCCGCGGCCTCGGCCTGCAACTCCTGGAGAACGGCTGCCACCACCCGGCGTGCGGCGCGATCGGGCCGGAGCAGGGCCTCGATATGGCGTCCGGCGCGCAGACCGGCCAGTGGCACCAAAGCAAACCGACCGTCGGCATGCTGCAGGGTGCTGTAGCGCGGGAGCAGAGCGAGCGCCTGCCGACGAGCGACGAGCCGCTCCATCAACGGCAGGTGGGTCGTCCGTCGGACGACCTTCGCAGGTTCACCGGCGTACGCCGCCAGCGCCACCAAGGCACGTTCGATCGGGAAGCCCACCGGTGGGGCTGTCCACACCTCACCGACCAGTTCCGCGGGTTGCACGGCCGCGCGACCGGACAGCGGGTGGCCGAGCGGCAGCCCGACGTCGAGCGGCTCCCGGAGCAGCGGCACCACCGTCAGATCGGCTCGCGGCCGCGGCTCCGTGTCGTCGCTGCGGTGGGCGACGACGATGTCGTAGTCGGCGATCAGTCCGGCGAAGTCGTCCTGCGAGACGTCTTCGTCGTACGTCTCCAACGTGATGTTCGGGTGGGCGGCAGCGAGGCGCTCGACCAGGCCCGGCACGAACAGCTCCGACGCCGAGAAGAAGGCCGCGACGCGCACGGTACCGCTCACCTCGCCGAGGAACCGGCGCCAGCTGGCGTCCGCCTCGGCCAGCGCCGTCGCCACTCCTGTCGCGCTTTCGGCCAGTGCCCGGCCGGCGTCGGTGAGTCGAAGACCTCGACCGGCGCGTTCCACCAGCACGACGCCGAGCCGGCGCTGCAGACCTTTCAGCTGCTGCGAGACCGCAGACGGCGTCCGGTGCCCAGCCTCGGCCACGGCGGTCACCGAACCGCGATCGCCGAGCTCGCGGATGAGCTCCAGGTCCGGCCAGGTCAGCTCCGGCTTCATGAAGCCAGACTACAAACCGGATGAAGCAGAAGTCGATTGTCCTTAATCGATCCGGCGCACACGATGGTGGATGTGTCGAACCGAGACCGCCTGCTGGCCGTGCTGGTCGTTGTCTGCTGGGGCCTGAACTTCCCGGCGACCGCGCTCGCCCTGGAACACTTCCCGCCACTGTTCATGGTCGCGCTGCGGTTCGCCCTGGTCGCCGTTCCGACGGTGCTGCTGGTGCCGCGGCCGGCGGTGAAGCTCCGCTGGCTGATCGGCACCGGTCTGGGGATCGGGGTGCTCCAGTTCGCGTTCCTCTACCTGGGGATGGCCGCCGGCATGCCGAGTGGACTGGCCTCTCTCGTGCTGCAGGCCTCGGCGCCGTTCACGGTGCTGCTCGCCGGCATCGTCCTACGCGAACGGCTGACCCGGCGCCAAGTCGTCGGCATCGTGATCGCCGTGGCCGGCCTCGCCGCGATCGCGGTGCACCTCGGCCAGACGGCGGCGCTGCTGCCGGTCGTCCTGACGCTGTGCGGGGCGCTCGGTTGGGCGATCGGCAACGTGTGCAGCCGGCAGGCTCACGCACCGAAGCCACTGCACCTGACGCTGTGGATGTCGACGGTGCCACCGATCCCGATGCTGATCGTGGCACTGATCGTCGAGGGCCCGGCGCGGATCGGCGCGTCACTGACCGGTGCGTTCAGCGTGGCAGCACTGCCGTCGGTCCTCGGACTGCTCTACATCGTGCTGATCGCGACCGTGCTGGGCTACGGCCTCTGGAACCGACTGCTGTCGACCTACCCGTCCAGCACCGTCGCGCCCTTCTCGATGCTGGTCCCGGTGGTCGGCGTGATCAGCTCGTGGCTGATCTTCGGCGAGGCCTTCGATGCCGTCGAGATCGTGGCCGGTGCCGCTGTGATCGGGGGCGTGCTGGTGGGGTCTCTCCCGAGACGCCGTCCGTCGCTAGGGTTGTCAGGTCGGGTCGGCGAGCGACCCGCCACGAGGCAGGAGCTGACACGATGACCTGGTTGGTGACCGGCGGCGCGGGCTACATCGGGTCACATGTCGTCCGCGCACTCGAGGCCGAGAGCATCGACAGTGTCGTGATCGACGACCTGTCCAGCGGTCACCGCGAGTTCGTGAACGCCGAGGTGCCCTTCTACGAGGGCAACGTGGTGGACCGCGACATCCTGCACGCGATCTTCGGCAGCCACGACATCGCGGGGGTGGTACACCTCGCCGGCTTCAAGTACGCCGGCGTCTCGGTCAGCCGCCCGATGCACACGTACACCCAGAACGTCACCGGCATGGTCTCGCTGCTGGAGGAGATGGCCGAGCACGGCGTGGACAAGATCGTCTTCTCCTCCAGCGCCGCGACGTACGGAACCCCTGATACCGGCATCGTGACCGAGCAGAACCCGACGCGGCCGGAGTCGCCGTACGGTGAGTCCAAGCTGATCGGTGAGTGGCTGCTGCGCGACCAGGCGAAGGCGGTGACCCTGCACCACACGTCGCTGCGCTACTTCAACGTCGTCGGCTCGGGCTCACCGGATCTTCGCGACACCAGCCCGCACAACCTGTTTCCCCTGGTCTTCGAGCAGCTCGTGGCCGGCAAGGTGCCCTTCATCAACGGTGACACGTATCCGACGCCGGACGGGACCTGCGTCCGCGACTACGTCCACGTCTCCGATCTGGCCATCTCCCACGTGGCGGCCGCCAAGGCGTTGACGGCCGGGAAACCCCTCGAACCCGTCTACAACCTGGGATCGGGAGAGGGCCTGTCCGTTCGCCAGATCATGGACTCGGTCGCCCGCGTGACCGGGATCGCCTTCACTCCCGACATCCACCCGCCACGACCCGGCGACCCGGCCCAGATCGTAGCCACCGGCGAGCTCGCGGCGCGGGACCTGGACTGGAAGATGCGGCACACCGTCGACCAGATGGTCGCGTCGGCCTGGGAGGCTCGGCAGGCAGCGCTCGGTTGAGTCGTTCGACTGTGGACGCCACTGGTGGGTCGTCGCTGTTCGCCCTTCCTTTTTCATCCACTCTCCGGGACGCCGTACGCGGTCCGCTGCGACTATCGCCATCTGACTACGCGCGTAGGCGGGTGACTCTGCGCATCGGCGCCGCTGCGCGAAGTAGCCCGCGGGTGCGCAGAGTTGGTGGCGATCCCTCCACTCGGACGACCGGGCTGGCGAATGGGGGTCGGATGCTCGCCGTTCCGGCCACATTCGGACGACCGGGCTGGCGAATGGGGGTCGGATGCTCGCGTTCCGGCCACATTCGGACGACCGGGCTGGCGAATGGGGGTCGGGTGCGCGCTCAGGCGCTGGGCAGCTAAACAAACGTGTGTTTGAATAGAGCATGCGATGGGACGGGCAGCTGATCGATGCGCCGACCGACGACGGAAGCCTGCCGGGAATGCCCGCGCTGTCGACTCTGGTCCGATCGGTGCAGACGCCTGAGTTCGCGGGAATCACCTTCCACGAGGTGCTGGCCAAAACGGCCCTGAACAAGGTGCCAGGCGCGTCGCAGGTCCCGTTCGGTTGGACGATCAACCCTTACCGCGGCTGTTCGCACGCGTGCACGTACTGCTTCGCTCGCAACACCCATACCTATCTCGAGCTCGACGCCGGCGACGACTTCGACCACCAGATCGTCGTGAAGATCAATGTTGCGGAGGTGTTGACCCGCGAGCTGCGTCGTCCGTCCTGGCGTCGGGAGGCGGTCGCGCTGGGCACCAACACCGACCCCTATCAGCGGGCGGAGGGCCGCTACCGCCTGATGCCGGGGATCATCACCGCACTGGTGAGATCCGGCACGCCGTTCTCGGTCCTGACCAAGGGCGCCAGTGCCCGACGGGACCTGCCACTGCTGGCACAAGCCAACCAGCAGGTGCCCGTCGGGATGGGCGTGTCCATCGCCCTCGACGACGAGGCGATCCACCGCGATCTCGAGCCAGGCACACCCACGCCGAGATCTCGGCTGAATCTGGTCAAGGCCATCACCGATGCCGGACTCCCCTGTCAGGTGCTGGTCGCACCGATCCTGCCGATGATCACCGACAGCGATGAGCAGCTGGACCGCCTGCTCGGCAAGGTCGCCGCCGCCGGCGCGACCATTGCCACGGTGTTCGCCCTGCACCTGCGCCCCGGTGCGCGGGAGTGGTTCTGGCGCTATCTGCAAGAACACCAGCCACAGCTGGTCGCCGCCTATGCCGAGCTCTATCGCGGCAGTGCGTACGTCCTTCGCTCCTATGCCGAGGACCTGGCCCGCCGGGTTCGGCCCATCCTGCGTCGACATCATCTCGACGGATCCGCGGTCCTCCGCGCAGCCGGCGAGGACAGTGCGACCAGGTCGGCTGCCCCGGCTCAGGTCCGGTCCCAGTCCTCAACTCACGCCCCAGCTCGTGTTCCGGCGATCGAACCCACCCTGTTCTGACGACCCCAGATCCGCCAGTCGACAATGACAGCGTCGACAATGGCAGCATGCCCTACCCGCCGAGTGAACCGTACGAGTCCGGGCTGCTCGATGTCGGTGACGGCAATCGGGTGTGGTGGGCAACGTCCGGCAACCCCAACGGCAAACCCGCCGTCGTCGTGCACGGTGGCCCGGGATCCGGCTCCAGCTCGCACGCACCCCGGGGGTTCGACCCGCAGCGCTACCGGATCGTCCAGTTCGACCAGCGTGGCTGCGGTCGCAGCGAGCCGTACGCCGCCGACATCACGACGGACCTGTCGGCCAATACGACCCAGCACCTGATCGCCGACATGGAACGGCTGCGGACCCACCTCGGGATCGAGCGCTGGCTCGTCTACGGCGGTTCCTGGGGATCGACCCTGTCCCTCGCCTACGCCGAAGAGCACCCCGAGCGGGTCAGCGAGATCGTGCTGATCGCGGTGACCACTGGTCGGCACGACGAGATCGACTGGCTCTACCACGGCGTACGCCGGTTCTTCCCCGAAGCCTGGGAGCGGTTCCGTGACGCCGCCGGCGTCGCCGACCCCGACGACGACCTGCCTACGGCGTACGCCCGACTGATGGGTAGTCCCGACGCGGCGGTCCGCCTGCGGGCGGCGCGCGACTGGTGTCGCTGGGAGGATGCGGTGCTGTCCGCCGAGACGTACGGCACGCCGGACATGTACAGCAACCGCCCCGAACGGAAACTGCTTGCCATGGTCCGGATCTGCACTCATTACTTCGCTCACCGCTGCTTCCTGCCGGACAACGCGATCTTCGACCGCATCGACCGGCTCGCCGGCATCCCGGGCGTCCTGCTGCACGGCCGGATGGACCTCAGCGGTCCGGCTCGCAACCCGTGGGAACTGCACCGGGCGTGGCCCGGCTCCCGCCTCACCCTGTTCTCCGGAGCGGGCCACAAGGGCGACGACGCGATGCGTGACGCGCTGCTGAGCACCTTCGACGAGTTCGCCGGATCCTGACCTTCCAACCGCATAAAGACATCTGAAACGATTCTGTGTGAGCCCGGCGAAACGTCGCTGACACATTCGGCCGACAAGTGTGATGCGCCCGTAACTCTTGGTCGTCCCCGCGCAACACAAAGCAACGAGAGTTCTGCATAACCTCGCGCGTCCAGGATCCAGCCGCTCGGGGCCACTCACACCTTCCAGTTACTTCACCGAAAGAAGCAACATGACCCCACTCGAACTCGACTCGGGAAACACGTCCTGGGTCCTCGCGTCCGCGGCGCTGGTGTTGCTCATGACACCCGGCCTGGCCCTCTTCTACGGCGGCATGGTCCGCGCGAAGAGTGTCCTCAACATGATGATGATGAGCTTCGGCTCACTGGCACTCATCTCGGTGGTCTGGGTGCTCTGGGGCTACTCGATGGCGTTCGGCGACGACATCACCGGTGTCGGGCTGCTCGGCAACCCGCTCCAGTACTTCGGCCTCAAGGGGCTGATGGCGGACACCGGCGCTGCACTGCCGGCGATGGCGTTCGTCGCCTTCCAGGCTGTGTTCGCCATCATCACCGTCGCCCTCATCTCGGGCGCCATCGCGGACCGCGCGAAGTTCAGCACCTGGATGATCTTCTCCGCAATCTGGGCCACCGTGGTCTACTTCCCGGTCGCCCACTGGGTGTTCGACTTCAGCCTCGACTCCCATGTCGGCGGCTGGCTCGCCAACAACCTCAAGGTGATCGACTTCGCGGGTGGCACCGCCGTCCACATCAACGCCGGTGTCGCCGGTCTGATGCTGGCCATCGTGCTGGGCAAGCGGATCGGCTGGCGGCGGGACCCGATGCGGCCGCACAACCTCACCCTGGTCATGATCGGCGCGGGCCTGCTCTGGTTCGGCTGGTTCGGCTTCAACGCCGGCTCGGCGCTGGCCGCCAACAACTCCGCCTCGGTGGTCTGGGTGAACACCATGGTCGCCACCGGCGCCGCCGCCCTGGGCTGGCTGGTGACGGAGCGTATCCGCGACGGGCACGCCACCTCGCTCGGCGCGGCGTCCGGCATCGTGGCCGGTCTGGTCGCCATCACGCCGTCGTGTTCTTCGGTCTCGCCGATCGGGGCGATCATCCTCGGTGCACTCGCCGGCGTGTTCTGCGCTCTGGCGATCAGCATCAAGTACAGGTTCGGCTTCGACGACTCCCTCGACGTGGTGGGCGTTCACCTGGTCGGCGGCCTCTGGGGCACCCTGGCGGTGGGCCTCCTGGCCACCGCGGCCGCTCCGGCCGGCGTGGACGGGCTCTTCTACGGCGGCGGGTTCGACCAGCTGTGGCGCCAGGCCGTCGGTGCTCTTGCGGTGCTGCTCTACAGCGGCATCCTCACCTTCGTGATCGGCACGATCCTGCACAAGACCATCGGCTTCCGGGTCTCGGCCGAGGAAGAGACCGCCGGCATCGACGGGATCGAGCACGCGGAGACCGGTTACGATCTCGGCAGCCTCGGTTCGGGTATGCGAGGTGTGTCGTTCGGCGGCACCCAGCCCGTGCGGACCACCGAGACCGACGAGGGACCGGCCGGTGCCCGCGGTGACCATGACGAGGAAGAGGTGAAGGCATGAAGCTCGTAACGGCGATCATCAAGCCGCATATGTTGGACGAGGTCAAGACTGCTCTGGAGTCCTTCGGGATCGAAGGCATGACGGTCAGCGAAGCCAGTGGCTTCGGCCGTCAGCGGGGGCACACCGAGGTCTACCGAGGGGCGGAGTACACCGTCGACCTGGTGCCCAAGGTGAGGCTTGAGGTGCTCGTGGACGACGATGATGCCAAAGACATCATCGACGTCCTGGTCAAGAGCGCTCGGACCGGCCGCATCGGTGACGGCAAGGTCTGGTCTGTTCCGGTGGACGAAATCGTCCGCGTGCGAACGGGCGAGCGCGGGCTGGACGCGCTCTGAAGCGTGACTTAACCAGCGAGCGTCTCAACGTCGCGATCCGGTCCGCCTGGGTTCCCACGGCAGGGCCGGATCGTCGGCGTTTGATCACCGATTGTGTCGAGACCGCCCTCGTCGAGCTGTACGACGACGTGGGCGGTCCCGCGTCCGGGGTGGCGCTGGCCAGTGTCGGCAGCCTGGCACGCCGCGAGCTGGGCCCGCGCTCCGACCTCGATCTCGTGCTGCTGCACGACGGTCGCCAGTTCGGAAACCGGCAGCAGGCGGCGATCCAAGCTCTCGCCGACAAGCTCTGGTACCCGCTCTGGGACGCCGGCGTGAAGCTCGACCACTCGGTCCGGACCCCGGCCGAGTGCGCGGAGGTCGCCGGTCGCGAGCTGAGCGCCGGCGTCGGACTGCTCGATCTCCGCGTGCTCGCCGGCGACACCCAGCTGGTCAGCACGGCACGTACGTCCCTGCTGAACGCCTGGCGCGGCAACGCCCGGAAGCGACTGCCGGAGCTGCTGGCCTCCCTCGACGAGAGGTTGCGGGTCGCGGGCGACGCGGCGTACCTGCTGGAACCCGATCTCAAGGAGGCCCGCGGCGGGCTGCGCGACATGATCATGCTCCGCGCCCTCGCTGCCAGCTGGATCACGGACCGGCCGCACAGCGGCGTCGAAGAGCCGTACCAACGGCTGCTGGACGTCCGCGACGCTCTGCACGTCACCGCCGGACGCGCGGTGGACCGGCTACTCGCCGCCGAGGTCGGTGAGGTCGCGGACCTGATGGGCTTCGCCGATACCGACGCGCTCCGCCGCGACGTGTCGATGGCTGCCCGACGGATCGGCCATGCCGTCTACATGACCAGCCGGGCGGCTCGCCAGGTGCTGCCACAACTCAAGCCGAGCGGAGTGGGCCGGGTGCTGTCGTTCGCCCGTCGGGAACGCCGACCCGAGTACATCCGGGCCGACCACGGGCTGATCATCCATGCGGGCGAGGTCGGGCTCGACAAGAACACCGACCCGGCAGGACGCTACGTCGGGCTGCACGCCGGTGCGCTCGCCGCCGAGCGTGGCATCGTGCTCTCCCCGGTGACGGTGGCCAACCTGGCCCAGCACGCCCCCGCTATCGAAGGTCCCTGGCCCGACGAGGCGCGCGAGGCATTGCTGCGGATGCTGGCGACCGGCGAGCAGGTGCTCCCGGTCTGGGAGGACCTCGACCTGTCTGGGATCGTCGCACGCTGGATCCCGGCCTGGCGGCTGATCAGCGCCCGACCGCAACACAACCCCGTGCACCTCTACACCGTGGACCGGCACTCGATCCAGACGGTCGCGGAGGTCCAGCGCGGCCTGACCCAGGTCGAGCGACCCGACCTGCTGCTGCTGGCTTGTTTGTTCCACGACATCGGAAAGGGCGCCAACGGTGGAGTCCAGCACGCCGCCGTCGGCGCGCCCATCGCGCGTGAGCTGGTCGAACAGCTCGGCGTCACCGGCGAGGACGCCGACCTCGTGGCGCGACTCGTCCGGGAACACCTGACGCTCGTGGAGCTCGCCACCCGCCGGGACCATACCGACCCGGCCACCGCCGACGCCCTGGTTGCGGCGGTGGACGGCCGGGCGGAGGTGCTCAGCCTGCTCCGACTGCTGACGGAGGCCGACGCACGGGCGGCCGGGCCGGCCGCCTGGACGCCGTGGCGGGCACAGCTCGTCAACGACCTGACGAACACCGTCGACGGACTGCTGGTCGGCGAGCCGCTCGATCCGCACGGCTCGGAGTTCGCCGACCTGGGGCTGGCCCGATCGGTGCAGGTCGACGGACTCCCCAGGATCCGGTTGGAGTCGAAACCGGGCGGCAGCCAGCTGCTGATCGCGGCCACCGATCGGCTCGGCCTGTTCAGCGATACTGCCGGTTTGCTCGTCTCCCACGGAGTTTCCGTGCGCTCGGCGGTGCTGCACACCGTCGAAGGCGTCGCCGTGAACACCTGGCGGATCGACAAGGTCTCGGCCCAGGAGATCCCCGACCTCGCCTTCTTGGTCAAGGAGCTCCAACGACTGCAGGCCGGCGACAGCGCGATGCTGGAGTCGCTGCGCCGCCGCGAGGCCAAGGCGCAGACTCGACGGACCGCCGAGCCGCACGTCGCCATCGTGCCGAACGCCAGCGGTACCGCCGCGGTCGTCGAGGTGCGCACCGCCGATCGGTCCGGCCTGTTGTACGCGCTCGGGCAGGCCCTGACCGTGGCCGGCCTGTCGATCAGGTCGGCGCACATCTCCACCCTCGCCGGTCAGGCGATCGACACGTTCTACCTGACCGAGCCCGACGGCTCACTCCCACGGTCGGAGCGGGCCGTTGAGGCCGTCCAAGCAATGAGCGTCGCCGCTGGTGCGCGCAGTCAGGCTGAGTCGGTCCAGCGCGGATCGGTGCCACGCTGAAGGAGCGCGGGCTGATCGACTGGGCTGAGGGGCGCGCTGATCGACTGCGCTGAACCCCGAGGTGCCGGGCTAGGGCCGCACCTTCGCGGACTTCAGCAGCGAGTCCACCTCGGCCGCGGTTGGGGGCTGAGCGCCTTGTCGCGAACAGACGATCGAGGCGGCGGCCGCGCCGCGACGCAGCGACTCCGACACCGGCTGGCCGAGATTGACGTACCCGTCGAGGAAGCCTGCCATGAACGTGTCGCCAGCGCCGACGGTGTCGACGACTTTCGTCGGGAAGCCCGGCACCCGCACTTCTTCCCCACCGGACAGCACCGCCACGCCGCCGTCGGGCCCGAGGGTGATGACCGCCATCGAGACACCGTAGGCCTCGACCCAGCCCGCGGCGATCTCCACCGGGTCGGTGGCCGCGGTCCGCGTTGCGCCGCTGGCCTGGGCCAGGAACTTCACGTCCTCGTCGCTGGCCTTGATGATGCCGTGGTGCACGCCGATGGTGCGCAGCCACGGCTTGACGTGCTCCCAGTACTCGTCTGGGTCGGTGATCACCGTCGGCCGCACGTTGATGTCGTACGACATCTGGCAGCTGAGCTGGCCGGCCCAGTCCAGCAGCACCTGGGCTCCCGGGCTGACCACGGTGGCCAGCGAGGCGATGTGCAGGAAGTCCTCGGACGTCAGGGACGGGAGGTCCTCGGGCTGCCACCCGAAGTTCGCCGTCTCGGCGAAGTGGAACGTGTAGCTCGCCACCCCCTGGTCATCCAGGCTGACCACCGCGATGGACGTGGACTGCGACGACTCGGTCGCGAGATCGAGGTGGACGCCGGCCTCCCGGATGTAGGCCGAGAGCTGCCGGCCGAACGAGTCTCGGGAGAACCGGCCGAGGAAGTGCGAATCCGCACCCAACCGGCCGAGCGCCACGGCGGAGTTCATCGGACCGCCCGCTGACAGCGCCAACCAGGTCGAGCTGAAGTTGCCTCCGGGCTGGTCGGCCGCCTGGATGAGGTCGATCAGGGTCTCCCCACACACCACGAAGCGCTTCATGGAGACAACCTAGTGCGTGCCGGCGTCGCTTCCTCGAGGGTCCCGCCGGAGCGCGACTCCGAGCGAACCGACGCAGCGAGACCACGCCGACAGGCACATCCGCTAACCCGCGAGCATCTCCGGGTGCCGGCGAAACTCCCGGAGCAGCTCGTCCCAGTAGTGCGGGGGCAGCGCACGCTGGTTGATGTCGGCCAGCAGATCGGCCATCGTGTACGTCGGGTCGATCCGATCCACCCGTTCGATACAGCAGTTCTGCAGCGCTCCGTTGCCCGCCACCCACGCCGCCATGCCGAGCAGGCAGAGCGGTGCCGATGCCAGCCACGACGGGGTACGCGCCACCACCTGCTGCCAAAGCGCCACATGCTCCTCGGCCCGCTCCCGGCTCAACTGAGCCCACGCGACGTCACGCACCTCGAGGTTGTATACCAGCACCGCCAGCCGGAGGCAGTCGGCGTCCGACAGCGGCGGTCCGTCGACCGCCTCCTTCACGAGTCGGCGGACGAGGCGCTTGCGCTCACCGACCGAGGAGCCGACGGCCGCCTCGAGCGCATCGTCGGCGAGCTCGGCCAGTGCCGGCTCGTCCTCCGGCGGCGGACCGGCGACCAAGGCTTCCACCGCCGCGCGATCGGGAAGCGCGCTCATCCCGGCGAAGACGGCGGCCGCGCTCAGTGAATTGCTACCGGCGTCGTACGGCGTGCCCTCGGCTGGGCAGCACGGACCGTCGCACAGCACCGACCACCACCGTTCACCGTCGGCGAGCAACGCATCCACCAGCACCAGCGGATCCAGCTCCGCGGCCAGCGCCGTCGTCCGGTCTCTGGCCGCCGGGTCGTGGCTGTAGGTGATGGTGACCAGACCGAGCGCGCCTTGCCCGCCACGCACCTGGTCCAGGTAGCGCGCCAGCTCCACGGGCTCGTTCAGCGCCGCGGCATCGATCCGGGCCGTCATCACGATCTCGCGCTCGCCGAGCAGCACCATCACCACCGACTCCTCCGGATGAAAGCCCAGCAGGTACGGCACGACGCCGAGCAGGTCGCCGGGACTGCTCGCCTTGAGGCGAGTGGTCCCCGCAGGCCGCGGAGAGCGGGCCTCCGGACGATCCGGGTCGGGACGGCTACGGCCGGTCGCTCGACGACGGACAGCGGATTTTCGTGGTTTCCTCATGCCAGGACTCTCCGCAAGAAGCGCCTGTACGTTTCAGCGACGCCATCGATCTGTGGACAACGCCTGGAGGCCGCTGAATCTGTGGACAACGCGAACCCCACGAAGCGCCACCTGCGGCGAGTACCGTTGTCGCGTCATGTCGATCCCACCACCCGAATCCGGTTCACCGCGGGGGGCCGAGCCGCCCGAGGACGCCGAAGGCATGGGGTCGACACCGAGCGGCCCGTCGTTCGCGCCCGGCTCGTACCAGCCCCGCTGGTCCGAGCCGCTGGGAACCCCGCCGCGGACCCGCCCGGACCCGGCCACGTACACGCCGCGACGATCACGGCTGCCCGCCGTGCTGACGGCGGTCGCCGTGGGCCTGGTAGCGATCGTCGTCGCCGTGGCCAGCCTGCTGGCCCATCGGGCCGACCAGGTGGTGACCCCGGCGCCGCGGCGGACGGTTGCGACGCCCCAGGTGAGCCCGACCTTGGACTCGATCGAGTTCACGACCCGGACGGGTGCCGGTCGACTCACCATCGTCGACCACAGCTGGCAGGAGGCGCGCAACGACCCGGGCACGGCGCTGCTGGTCGAGATCCGGATCGAGTGCACCAGCGGGGAGGTCGACTACGATCCGTTCGACTTCCAGGCGTTCGACGCCGGCGGAAACCTGTTCGAGCTCGCGTCGGAGGAGATTCGCGGAGAGATGCTCGGCGTCGGCGTCCTCGAACCGGGAGACCAGGCGCGCGGAGAGGTCGCCTTCGTGATTCCTCGGGGCGAGGTCACCCTGCTGATGAGCGACGACGCCGACTCGGTGACGGCCCTGAAGGTCCCCGACTGATCCGACGGCTTCCCGCCTGAGCGCTGCCGCGCTGCCCCGCTGCCCCGGTGCCCCCGCTGCCCCGAGCGATCTTTGCTCCCTTTAGGCGTCTTTGCTCCCTTTGCACAGGGAGCAAAGAAGCGTAAAGGGAGCAAAGATTCGTGAGGCGGCCGGAGAGCCGGAGCAGACAGGGCCAGAGCAGAGAGGGCCAGAGCAGAGAGGGCCAGAGCAGAGAGGGCCGGAGCAGAAGAGTCGGGACGGTTCCCGACCGAGCAGCCCCGCGCTCAGGCTGCGAGGGCGGCACCGCCCGGTCGGACGAGAGCGTCGTGGGCTCGGGTCAGCCACCACAGCACCGCGGGCCGGTCGTCTCGTCCGGCTGCGCGGCACGCCGATTCCACCGCATGCATCGCCTGGACCTGCGGATGGATCTGACCGGGTCCACCGGCGCGCCGATAGCTGTTCCAGAAGTGACCACTCAGCCAGGCGACGGAAGCAGCGGGGCCCGCGACCTGGGCAATGCTCGCCAGGCAGGCCGCGACGTCCCAGTCGACGCAACCCAGACCCGCCGAGTCCAGATTGGCGAACCGGACATGCGATCCCGAGCGCGAGTCGATCATGATGTCGACCGGCTCGACCCGGCCGAGCGCCCAGTGTCGATCCGACCAGCGCTGGCTGACCGCCTCGAACGCCCGCTGCAGGCCCGGGTCCACGGCCACCGCGTGCCGGACCGCCGCGTCGAGGGCCGAACCGCCGCCATCGTGACCGCCCGCCTCGATCGTCGGCGGGCGGGCGGGTTCGGTCGCATCGCGCGGCACCGGAAGCCGATGTACGCCGGCCAGCGCTGCTCCGAGGGCGACGCACGCGTCGGTCAGCTCGACCAACGTGGGACGAGCTCCTTGGGAGGACAGGTCGGCGAGCGAGCGACCGGGAACCGACTCGGTCCACAACTGATCGGTGCAGGACAGTACCCGCGGTCCCAGATCCTCCTCGGCCAGCGCCGTGAGGAGCGGGCGGATCCGCCGGTTCCGGTTCTCACCGTCTCGGTGCAGGAGCGCGACGACCCGACCGCGGAGCGTGATCTCGGTCCGACCAGTGGAGGCGTCGGGCCGGGCCTCGGCAATACCGCGCTCGACCTCTGCCCGGGTCACCACACCCAGTGCGTAGGCCTGCGCCAGCGTGTCCATGATCGCGTTCTCCTCGTTGCGTCCGAAACAGCCGTCGAGCACGTCCGTGTCGTCCTGGTCTATCTGAGCCGGGTCAAAGGATGGCTGATACGACGACACGCCGACTTCGTACGATTTGGACGCTTCAGGCAGTCTGGAGGTTCCAAGTCCGTACGCCGACGGGAGCCAGCTACCGATGTCGACGCCCCTGCCCCGCGCTGGTTGGCCCGATCCGAGCAGTGCGACGACCAACCGCGCGATCGGTGGCTCGACGCCACGTCCGATGCCACCCGCGACGGCAGTGCTGGTGATGCTCCTCGCCCTCGCCGCGCTGTGGCTGAGCGAGCTGGTGGACCAGCTCAGCGGCAACCGGCTGGACAACTACGGCATCCACGCTCGAGAGCTCGACGGGTTGCCGGAGATCTACAGTGCGCCGTTGCTGCACCGGGGCTGGGACCACCTGATCGCCAACTCCGGTCCCTTCTTCGTTCTCGGCCTGCTGGTCCTGCTCGGCGGCGCAGTCCGCTGGGCGGTGTCGACCATCGTCAGCGTGACGGTCTCCGGTCTGACCGCCTGGTTGCTCACCCCGGTGAACACGATCATCCTCGGAGCGAGCGGTCTGATCTTCGGCTGGCTCAGCTATCTGCTCGTCCGAGGTCTGCTGACTCGTCGACCCGCCCAGGTGATCATCGGCATCGTCGTCCTGGTCGTCTACGGCGGGATGATCTGGGGCGTCCTGCCGGGTGCCGCCGGGATCTCCTGGCAGGCTCACCTGGGCGGCGCCATCGGCGGGGTGCTCGCCGCCTGGTTGCTGCACCGCCGGCGTGGAGGCGCGGGCCGCTCAACGCAGTCGGCTCCCCAAGCCCGCCGGCCCTGAGCCGCAGCGAAGACAGCTAGAACTCCAGGTCCGGGTCGCCGTTCTGGAGGTCGCTGCGCAGAGCGGTCAGCCGCACTCGTGCGGCCTGGATGTCGTCGTCGGCGACCTGCGAGGCGGCGAAGAAGTCCTTCAGCTCAGCGGCTCGCCGCGATGCCTCGGAGAACCCGAAGGTGCCCGCGGAGCCGATCAGCTGGTGCGCGACGGCGACGGCCTGGGCTCGGGCCGCCTCGTCCAGCGCGGCGTCGGCGGCTCGTTCGAGCGCTGCGTCCAGCTGCACCGCGCGAGCGAGATTCGTCACCCTGGCTCGGCTTCGCAGGTCCCGCATCGCGGGCAGCACGCGGTCGATCTCGTCCTGTCCGGCCCGATCCTGCCCGGCCCGATCCTGCCCGGCCCGATCCTGCCCGGCCCGATCCTGCCCGGCCCGATCCTGCCCGGCCCGATCCTGCCCGGCCCGATCCTGCCCGTTCGAGCGGACGACCCCACTCGGCAGCTCCTCCCGCTCGATCATGGCCCCTCGTTCCATCCGAGCAGGTCGGCGACCTGTCCGGCGAGCGCCATCGGATCAAACGGCTTCGGGATCATGCCGGCCAGTGCCAGCTGGCTGAAGTCCCGCTGATCGACACTGAGGTTCTTCGCCGTCAGCAGGATCACCGGGATGTCCGCCGTGGACGGGTCCTCCCGCAACCGAGCCAGTGTCGACGGACCGTCGACCCCAGGCATCATCACGTCGAGGAGCACGGCGTCGGGATGCTCTTCACTGGCGATCCGGGCGGCTTCCTCGCCGGAGCTGGTGCTGGTCACCCGCCAGCCGCCGACGACCTCGAGGGCCAGCGTGGCGACCTCGCGGATGTGATCGTCGTCGTCGACCACCAGCACACGCCGGGTCGTCACGCACACCCCCGCTCGCCTGTGACGGTGATGGACGGCGCGTGCACTGGTGGAACCTTTCGTGAGGTGGGCGCACGAGACACGCCCAGGTCGAATCTCGCCTGGCTCACCCCCGACTTCCACCGGACATGTTAGTCAGAAAACTCGATGGTACGGTCTGCCCATGATGGGGCAGTCCCCGCAGACCGTGGGGAAAGGCAACACATCCCCCCGTCGAAGCCGCCTGCTCTGGCGATACCCGATCGCGCTCGCGGTTGTGGTGGTCTTCGCGGTCCTGCTGAGCAGCAACCTCCCGCCCGAGGTCCGGCGTGCGGTGAGTGGGCTGGGCCAGACTCTCGGCTCGCTCGCGGTCAGCGCGGCCTGCATGTACCGGTTCCGGCTCAGCACCGGTCGGCGTCGGCACGCCTGGCTCTTCTTCGCCATCGCCGGATTCTTCGGCGCCGCCGGGGCCGTCGGACTCTGGGCGGCCAAACCGGGGGGCGCCGGGGATCCGACCTCGCCCGCCAACGCGTTCATCACCCTCGCCCTGATCAGCGGGGTGGCAGGCATCGTCTTGTATCCGTCGGTCCCCCGCCGGTTCACCGAGATGGTCCGGATCGTCCTCGACGGAGTCGTGCTCGGTGGCTCGATCCTCTACATCGCGAGCCTGACCGTCTTCCCGCAGATTCTGGCCAACTCGACCACGCCGTACCCGCAACGCCTGCTCCCGCTCGCATCGCCCGTCGTCGAGCTGGTCATCGCGACGGTCGCCGCGCTGCTCTACTGGCGGGCCGCGCCGGCTGACCGGACCTCACTCGGTCTGGCGGCCATCGGATTCGCGCTCTACGCGGTGTCGGCCACCGCGCTGGCGGTGCAGACCGCTCAGGGCACCTTCATGCTCGGCTCGATCACCGACCTGGGGTGGATCGCGGGGCACGCGACGCTGGCCCTCGGGATCAGTCTCGCCCGCGTCGAGCCCCGCAAGGTCGAGCGCAAGGAACTGTCGCCGGTGCTCGGCACCTTTGTCATGTTCGGCCTGTTCGTGGCCGCCGGCCTGGTCAATCTCTTCGCCCAGCCGAGCGGCACCTACATCGCCGCGTCGGTGCTGTGGCTGATCGTCCTGCTGGCGGTGGCCGGCCGCCAGATCTTCATCATCCTCGACAACGAACGCCTGCGCCGCGATCTCGAGATCCGGGTGGCCGAACGCACCGCCGCGCTGAACACGGCCAACCAGCGCAACATCTTGCTGCTGAACTCCGTCGGCGACGGCATCTACGGTGTCGACCGGAGCGGGTTGATCACGTTCGTGAACCCGGCCGCCGCGCACGCGCTGGGGTTCGGTCAGACCGAGCTGATCGGGCGCAACGCCCACCTGCTGTTCCACGCTCCCCTCCCCGACGGATCGGCGGCGCCAATCGAGGGGTGCTACATCACCGAGGCCATCCGGGGCCGGGTCGTGACGAGCGCGGAGGACGATCTGTACACCCGTGCCGACGGGCTCCAGATCCCGGTGGAGGTGACCGCCACACCGCTGATCGAGGAGGAGCAGGTCACCGGCGCGGTGGTCGTGTTCCGCGACGTGACCCAGCGTCGCGAGGTCGACCGGATGAAGAGCGAGTTCGTGTCGATGGTCAGCCACGAGCTGCGTACGCCGCTGACCTCCATCCGCGGCGCGTTGGGCCTGCTCTCCGGTGGCGCCCTCGGCCCACTCGCGCCGAATGCGGGACGGATGGTCGACATCGCTCTGGAGAGCAGCGACCGGCTGACGAGACTGATCAACGACATCTTGGACATCGAACGGATCGAGGCGGGGGTGGTGTCGATGAAGCGCGCCTTCTACCCGGTCGGCGACCTCGTCTCTGCCGCGGTCAACCAGGTGCAGCTGCTGGCCGAGCAGTCCGAGATCGCCATCGCCGTCGATGCGCCGAGCACTCCGGTGTACGTCGACGCCGACCGAGTCGTCCAGACCCTGGTCAATCTCGTGGGCAACGCGATCAAGTTCTCGCCCAGCCAGACGACCGTCGCCATCGATGCCGTCGAGCGGGGCACGTTCGTCGAGATGGCGATCCACGACCAGGGACGGGGTATTCCCGAGGTCAAGCTCGAGGAGATCTTCGCCCGCTTCCAGCAGGTCGACTCCTCCGACGCCCGGGCCAAGGGCGGATCCGGACTCGGTCTGGCGATCAGTCGGAGTCTGGTCGAGCGACTCGGAGGGCGGATCTGGGCGGAGAACAATCGGGACGGCGGCGCAACCTTCCGCTTCACCCTGCCGACGGAGGCGGAGCTGCCGAGCGTGGCCGAGGACGTCACCGTCCCGGTGGAACCGACCACGGTCCTCCCTGCCGCCTCAGCGCCACGCGGGGCCGGTCGGGTCGGTACGGTATAGGGCATGTCAGGTCTGCCGGAGCGCGTCGCGGTCGTCATCGAAGACGACGCCGACATCCGCAACCTGTTGGAGGCCATCCTGGCCCAGGCTGGCTTCACCTGCTACACCGCTTCTGACGGGGTGGAGGGCATCGCCGCGGTCCGCGACCACAGGCCGATCCTGACCACGCTCGACATCAGCCTGCCCGGTATCGACGGGTTCGAGGTCGCCCGCCGGATCCGGGCGTTCAGCATGACCTACATCGTCATGCTGTCGGCGCGCGACGAAGAGATCGACACGTTGATGGGTTTGGACGCGGGCGCCGACGACTACCTGACGAAACCGTTCCGACCGCGCGAGCTGCGGGCGCGGATCGAGGCCATGCTGCGGCGCTATCACCAGTCGCGGGAGATCGTCGGCGCGGAGGTCACCACGAGCGAACCGGCTCGCGTGACGGCCGCTTCCACGACATCCCCGGCTCGCCCCGCGGTCGCCGACGACCCTGTTGTGGAGGAGGACGTAGTCGGCTGGGTGTCCCACAACGGTCTCCGGATCAACGCCGACATGTGGCTGTGCGACCTCGACGGCGCCCCGCTCGAGCTGACCCGCAGCGAGTTCGACCTGCTGCTCGCCATCATGAACGGTCAGCGTCGGGTCATCTCCAAGGACACCCTGGCGCTCGAGCTGCGCGGTGAGTACGGCGGCAGCGGCTATGTCAGCGACTCCGACCGGCGCGCGGTCGAGGTGCACATGGCGAACCTGCGTCGCAAGCTCAACGACCCGGTGAGCAAGCCGCGTTACATCGAGACGGTGCGCGGCGTCGGCTACCGGCTCGCCGAACCGGACTGACCGAGCCGGATCGACCTAGTCGTACCTCCGCCTCTTCATTTCCGAAAACTGGGCGCAAACAACAACTCTCACCGGCGTGTCGTTGTTGTTTGCGACCAGTTTTCGGGGAAGGCGAGGGGCTCTCCGGGAACGCGAGAGATTTCGGGAGGGCTGAACGGGACGAGGCCGGTCAGGCGGGACGGGCCTGTTGGCCGGATTGGGCGCGCGGCGCGAGGGTGCTGGTCAGTGCCGTCAGCCGGACCCGGAGAGCCTCGGCCTGGGCGGTGAACTCGTTCAGCCGTTCGTGCACGTGGCCCGGATCGTCCCGTACGGCCCGGCGCAGTGCCGTCGTCGCGTCGACCAGGTCGGTGGCGCCGAGCATCGCGCCGGTCGTCTCGAGACTACGAAGCACCGTGATCGCGCCGTCGTCGTCGGACTCGGTGAGGGCTTCGGTGACCGCTGCGAGTCGTTGGTCGAGCAGCTTCAAGAAGTCGACGACGAACCGCTCCACGATCCCGGTGTCATGACCCACCTCGTTGGCCAGGTCTCCCAGCTGGGTGGTCCGGATGGGAGAGATCGGTCTCGGGCCGGCTGGCGACACCGAGACCGATCCTTCCCCTGGTCCGCCACCCGCCGCGGCAGACCGGTTCCCGGCTGGCTGCGGACCGGCATCCCCCGACGCGACCCGCTGCCAGCCCCCCAGATCCTCGTCCCCTGTCGAGCTCTGGTCCCCTCGCTCCGGACCGCCGTCTCCGACGACCCGGTCCCCGGCGCTGACGACCGAGCTGGGCTCGGCCTCGCTCTCCGGGACTGTCGACGTACGGTCAGGACGTCCCCCGACCAATCCCGCCCCATCATCGACAGTCTCAGCGCGCGTGCCATCCCACTCCTGAGACGTCACGGCACACCCCCAAACCGACAACACCACTCCCCCGAGTACACCGTCACCATGACGGCTGATGTCTGATCAGCCTGCCGTTTGCGGCTCAGTCGGCCGTGGGCCTGCGGCTAAGCGCCACTCAGGATTTGCTCAAGATTGCCGGGCCGATCGGGCGATCGTGACAACTCGATCATCGACCGGCCGCGATGCCCGGCTGTCGGCGGTGAGCTGGGTTAATCTGACGGAAGTCCACCACGTCGGCCCGCGGATCAGAACCGAGAAGCACCTGATGAAGAAGACGACGGCCCTGCTGGCCGCCTCCGTGCTCGGGGTCGGCGGTCTCGCACTCTCTGCTCCGGCGCAGGCCGCGACCGACTGCACCGGCACATCGCAGACCAAGATCATCTCGACCGGCGCTCGGCCGGCCACGGTGGTCGTCGGGACCCACGTGACCCGTGAGCTCACCTTCTTCAGTCAGGTCGAGGACCCGTGTACGGCGGCCGTGAGCTCCGCGGTGCTGCTGGAGAACTCACCGCTGTCCGATGACATGGAGCAAGTCGACCGGCTCGGCAACGTCGCGTCGTTCCAGGTGGCATACCAGATCGACCCGGGCGACCTCGCCAACACAGACGCAGGCCTCTGGCAGGCCGATGTCGCCGCCCAAGGCACGACCGAGGACCACGCCACGGCGAGCTTCCGGCTGCTCCGGGCTACCCGGCTGACCACCAACGCCGCCCCGGAACCGGTCCGGAAAGGCCGCACGATCACCGTCGAGGGGCTGCTCACCCGCGCGAGCTGGGACACCCATACCTACCGTGGCGTGCAGCGTGCAACGGTCACTCTCGAGGGGCGCGGACCACACGACACCAGCTACGTCCCGCTGAGGCAGGTCACCTCCGACACCAAGGGCCGGTTGAAGGTCAGCCTGACAGCCCGCAAGGACATCTGCTTCCGGTTCGCGTACGCCGGCTCGGGCACCACCGCCCCGGTGACGTCGGCTGGGGACTGCGTCCGACTTCGCTGAGGGTCCGACTTGCCTTATGACCAGTGCACCCGGAACCGAACGTGCGATAGGGCCTCTCGGACGAGTCCGAGGGGCCCCACGCGTCCCCGTTTCGGCGTCTGCGGGCTCGTCCGGCACGATGGGGTCCAGGCTCATCGCCGACCCCGCCGACGCCGGAGTCGTCAGGCCAACCCCGTGCTGATCCCTCCCCCCAGAGGTCACGTATGGCTGCCGTCGTACTCATCGTCCGCTGACTCCTCCACCCCGGCGAACCGAGCTGGTGGCAGGACCATAACCAGTGCAAAAACCCCC
Organism: uncultured Actinomycetota bacterium; assembly: GCA_963797165.1. Lineage (GTDB taxonomy): Bacteria > Actinomycetota > Actinomycetes > Propionibacteriales > Propionibacteriaceae > Microlunatus. The sequence continues at coordinate 77,931 of CAWCOM010000001.1, read as the reverse complement.
TGTCGACTCGAGCGACGACATTTGTCGTCTACCGGCCATGACCGATCGAGGACAGGCGCCTGGCGGGCGCTCAGCCGGTCAACAACTCACGGATCTCATCGGCGGACAGTGAAGTCTCACCCAGCACGTCGTCGCTCATGATCGAGCCGAACAGCTGCTCCTTGCGTGCCTTGAGCGCCATCACCTTCTCCTCGATCGTGTCCTTCGCCACGAGGCGATAGACCATCACCGGGCGGGTCTGTCCGATCCGGTGGGCGCGGTCGACGGCCTGAGCCTCTGCCGCCGGGTTCCACCAGGGATCGAGCACGAAGCAGTAGTCGGCCTGGGTGAGGTTCAGGCCGAACCCACCGGCCTTGAGACTGATCAGAAAGACCGGCGCCGTCCCCGAGGTGAACTCCTCGATCGCCCCCTGCCGGTCCCTGGTGCTTCCGTCGAGATAGCTGAAGCCGACGCCGGCCGACTGCAGCCGGGCACGAACGTGGCCGAGAAAACCGGTGAACTGACTGAAGACGAGTGCCCGGTGACCCTCGGCGACGAGCTCGGTCAACTGCTCGACGACCAGATCGATCTTGCTGGCCGGGACCCCGACGTACGCCTCGTCGACCAGGGAGGGATCGAGCGCGAGCTGGCGCAGCAACGTGATCGAACGAAGGATGGTGAACCGGTTCTTGTCCAGCTCGTCGACCAACCCGAGCACCTTCTGTCGCTCCCGCTGGAGATAGGTCTGATAGACCCGCTGGTGGCGCGGAGCCAGCACGACGTCGACCACCTGCTCCTGCTTGGGGGGCAGGTCGGCGGCGACATTCTCCTTGGTCCGCCGCAGCATCAGGGGCCGGATCCGGCGGCGGAGCCGATCCAGGGCTGCCAGGTCGCCACCCCGCTCGATCGGCAGCCGGTAGGTCTCGCTGAAGCGTTCCGGGTGCGGGAACAGTCCCGGCGCGGTGATCGACAGCAGGGACCACAGATCCATCAGGTTGTTCTCCAGCGGGGTGCCGGTGATGGCCAGCTTGTACGGCGCCTCGAGCCGGCGGACGCTCTCGTACGTCTTCGAGCGGTGGTTCTTGACGAACTGCGCCTCGTCAAGGATCAGTCCCCGCCAGGGTCGGTCGACGAGCCGGGCGATGTCGAGCCGGACCAGGGCGTACGACGTCACGACGAGGTCGGCGCCCTCGAGCCGGCCCAGCGCCGTCCGGCGGCGCGCCGCCGGGCCGTCCAGCGCGACCACCCGCAGGCCGGGCGCGAACCGCTCTGCCTCGCGCACCCAGTTGCCGGTCACGCTGGTCGGTGCGACTACCAGGAACGGCGGCTCCTCAGGCGCCTCCTCGCGGGCGTAGCAGATCAGGGCGAGGGTCTGCAGCGTCTTGCCCAGGCCCATGTCGTCGGCCAGGATGCCACCGAGGGAGTGCGCATACCTGCTGGTCAGCCAGTGGAAGCCGGCCAGCTGGTACGGCCGGAGCTCCGCCTTCACGGTGCCGGGAACCGGCGGTGGATCGCTGTCGGCGTGCAGCAGGCCACGAACCGCGCGCGACCAGCGATCGGACTGCCCCACGACGACGCCGAGGGAGAGCAGCTCGTCCCAGACGCTCGCCTGCGCGGGACTGATCCGCAGCCCAGGGCCGTCGTCCTCGCGCAGCGCCCGTGCCTCGGCGATCAGCTCGCGCAGGGTGGCGAACTCCGGTCGGGCCAGCTCGACGCACACCCCGTCGTCGGTGATCATGAACTCGTCGCCGCTGCTCAGCGCGACGAACAGCTGCTCGAAGTCGAGCGGCTCGCCATCCACCAGGATTCTGATGTGCAGGTCGAACCAGTCGGCACCACCGGGCCGGCGCGGCCCGGCCAGCGCCTGCCGGTCGCCGGTCGACAGCTCGATCCGGGGCGCCGCTGCCGCCTCGCGGTAATCGATCGGCTCCCCGGTCGTGCGCACCTCGACGCCGGCCTCGACGAGCCGGGGCAGCACCTCGGTCGCGAACACGACGGTGTCCCGACCCGCCAGCAGTGCGTGGGCGGCCGGCATGCCCGCAGACGGGCCGCGCAGCACCGGGATCCGGTCGTACGGCAGGTCGAGGGCGAGCAGGAGATCTCGCTCGGCCGATCTATCGCGCCTGGTCGGCGCGACCACCGGCGAATCCAGGTCGTACTCGCTCTGATCGTGAGTGGCGGCACCAGGATCGCTCCTGTAGGCGAACAACCAGTCCACCCGCAGCCGGTGCTCGGGCCGATACCCGACCGTGCACACCAGCCGGGGTGGCACGGGCTCCGGCAGCGGCACCGAGTCGTCCGCCGAGACAAGCGCGGCGGCGTGCCTGATCGTCGGTGCGACCTCGGCCAGGAAGCGGTCCCGATCGGCTGCGGGCACTCCGATCACCGACCCTCGATTGACCAGCGTGCGCAGCTCGCCGACCAGGGGCCGGCCCAGCGGCGCGAGCACCAGGCTCGGCCGGAACCGCGGGGTCGGCTGCTCGACCGCGCTCAGCCAGAACACCCCGTGCGCGGGCTCGCCGAGCGCGCCGATCCGACCGGTGCGGAGTGGTCGACCGTCGAGCAGCACGACGGGGGTCAGCTCGATGTCGTGGTTGCTCCGGGCGCTCGCGTCCAAGCCGACGCGGACGTCGCGGCACCTGACCTCGAGCTCCTCCGTACCGGCGGCAGAGACGAGCTCGAGACCGGCGACGCGCGCTCGCTCGAGCACGGACCAGAGGCTCGGGCTGACCTGGGAGAGGTCGAGCCACGGACTGCGTGGATAGGCGAATCGCGCTACGGCGCCGGCCGAGGCCCACAGCTGCAGCAGCAGGTCGCGCTGCTCGCTGCGGTAACCACTGGCCAGGTAGTCCAGCTGCTCCCAGCCCACGCCGGCCCTGACCCAGCGGCCGCTGCTCCCCCGCCGGACGGGTCGGACCCTGAGGTGCAGCGGGCCGGCGGCGCCGCGATAGCCGGGCGTCGCCTCCAGATCGAACTCGAGCCCGAGCGTCACCTCGTCGGCGTCCCGCACCGGTTCGGTGGCAGCCGCGAGCCGGCCGAGGCTGCGCTCCCACTCCGGTCGACCGAGCTGACTGCTGAGTGCAGGAAGTCCCCGGGCCGCAATCAGGACCGCGGCCGCGTGCTTGCAGTCCACCCCGACCGGGCACGAGCACCGCCCGCGATGCACGTGCAGCGGCATCTGCCCGGGACCGTCGATCCCGACGGCGAGCTGCACGCTCGACGCATACGAAGCGTGGTGCGACCCCTTCACCCGGCCCGAAATGATCCGCCGCTCGACGTCGAGCTCCAGGCCCGTCACGTGACCCTCCCGGACATACACCTGGGCGCGCGCGAACGCTTCCGGACCGGCCATGGCGATGATCGCCTCGTTGGCCAGGGAGTGCGCGAAGCTTCCGTCCACGCCAGCGATGCTAGTGCTCGCCTCCGACACCCACCGAGGCTCGCGCGGGCCGTTGGGGCCCCGGTCAGCCGGGAACACCGGGTGGTGTAAGCAGTGGGTGACGGGCGTCGGCGCGGCGCCGGCCCACCAACGAGGAGGAAGCCAGATGAGCGAGACATCCGAGCCTGGCGGCAGTGGCGTAGCGGATCTCGAAGGACCCGCCGACGGCGGAGCCGACGGGATTGCCGGGATCCAGGACGGCGGAGCTGACGGAGGTGCCGACGGTGGCGCCGGTGGCGGCTCCGAGGGTCCCGCCGACGGCGGAGCTGGCGGCGTTCCGGGCGTCCACGACGGCGGCGCGGACGGCGGCGCGGACGGCGGTGCAGATGGCGGCGCGGACAGCGGAGCCGAGGGGCCAGCCGACGGCGGCGCAGAAGGCGTACCCGGTGTCCACGACGATGGGGCCGACGGCGGGGCTGATGGCGGGGCCGACGGTGGCGCGGACAGCGGAGCCGAGGGGCCAGCCGACGGCGGCGCAGAAGGCGTACCCGGTGTCCACGACGGTGGGGCCGACGGTGGGGCCGACGGTGGGGCCGACAGCGGGGCCCAGTCCTGACCTCGACCACCCAGCTTCCGAGCGGGCGGCTACCCGGCATCGCGCCCGGGCGGCCGCCGGCTGCATTGTCCCGCCTCATCGCGGTCGGTGAGGAGGACTTCGCCAGCCGGTACTGGGGCCGCCGCGCCTTGCTGAGCCGGACCGGCGATCTAGGAGCCACGGGCTTCGCCGATCTGCTCGACGCCGCCGCGATCGACGAGCTCGTCTCCGAGCGGGGTCTGCGGACGCCCTTCCTGCGGGTCGCCAAGGCAGGCAGCACGCTCGCCGACAAGACCTTCACCGCGCCCGGCGGGGTCGGCGCGACCATTGCCGACCAGGTGAGCGACGATCGGCTGACGCGGCTTTTCGCCGACGGGTCGACGCTGGTCCTGCAGGCGCTGCACCGTAGCTGGCCAGCGGTCTTGGCGTTCTGCCAGGAGCTGGCCGCCGAACTGGGCCACCCGGTCCAAGCGAACGCGTACATCACTCCGCCGCAGAACCAGGGATTCAGCGACCACTACGACGTGCACGACGTGTTCGTGCTGCAGATCGAGGGCGAGAAGCGCTGGCTCATCCACGAGCCGGTGCTGGAGTCGCCGCTGCGTGATCAACCGTGGAACGACCGGCGAACCGCGGTCGAGCGGCGAGCCGCCGAGCCGCCGGTGATCGAGGCCGTGCTCCGACCCGGCGACTGCCTGTATCTGCCGCGCGGCTTCCTGCACGCGGCCCAGGCGCTGGGTGGGATCAGCACCCACCTGACGATCGGCGTCCATGTCTGGACCCGGTACGCCGTCGCCGAGCGACTGGTTCAGCAGGCCATCCGTACGCTCGCCAGTGACGCCGGCGTCCGCGCCTCGCTGCCGCTCGGGGTCGAGTTCACCGACGGTGCCGTCGACGACGAGATCGAAGCGGTCAAGCAGGCGCTGGTCTCAGCGATCGAGCAGGCCGACCCCGAGGTGCTGACGGCCGGGCTTCGGACGGCCGCCCGCGGCACGTCCCGCGCCGCGCCGATCGGGCCGCTGGCCCAGTTCAGGACGGCTGCCGAGCTTGCCGGCAACTCGCTGGTCGAGCTCCGCGCCCATCTGGCCGCGAGCATCGAACGACGACGCGACGGGACGGCCCTGCTACGCAGCCGCGCCGACGACCTGCGGCTCGACGGCGACGACGTGACGGTCGTCCAGACGCTCCTGGCCAACGGTTCGATGACCGCGTCGGAGCTCGGCCTCGATCTGGCTCGCCGGCTGGTTCTTGCCGGCGTCGCAGTCGTCGCGGAGCACAGCACCGACACCCGCCCAAACACCGCGCCGGAGTGAGCCCGGCCTGGTTCGGTTGCGCCGACCGGGCCCGGCAGCGCGACGACCCGATGATCGGAAGCGCCCCGTATGCCCAGGGCTGGTTGCTGATCGAGCACCCGGGGCCATGGGCCGTGGAAGCGATGGCGGGGTCGGGCATCGACCCCGCTGTGTTGCGTACGGTCTCCGCAGCCGCGTCGGCGACCAGCACCCGCATCCTGCTCGTCCGTCGACCGGGCCGCCGAACCGTCGGTCAGTCTCGAAGCTGGATCGCGGTCGGACCGACCCGAACGGTCCGCGGCCGCTGGCAGACCGACACCGACCTACTGACGGCGGCAGCCGCGGTCCGATCACTGGCGGCGGCAGCCGCGGTCCGATCACCGGCGGCGGCAGCCGCGGTCCGATCACCGGCGGCAGCCGCGGTCCGATCACCGGCGGCAGCCACTGTCCGATCGCTGGCCGATAGAGCCGCCGCCCGATCGCTGGCCGTGGGAGCGGCGGACGCAGCTGCACCCGTACCAGCTGGCGAGCCGGTCGTGCTGGTCTGCGCGCACGGCACCCATGACACCTGCTGCGCGGTCCGCGGCCGTGCCGTGGCCGCGGCGCTCGCCGCCCGCTGGCCGGAGTCCGTGTGGGAGTGCAGTCATCTCGGTGGGGACCGGTTCGCGCCCAACGTGGTCGTGCTGCCCGATGCGACGTACTACGGCAACCTGGAGTCCGACTCCGCCGTCCAGGTGGTCGCCGACCACTTGGCCGGACGACTCGACGTCCGCTGGTTGCGCGGGCTCGCGCGGTTCCCTCCGCCTGCCCAGGCCGCTATCGCCGAGGTGCACCGACGGCTCGGTCCGCTGCCCGCTTCGGCCGTCGTGGCTGAGCCGGCCGAGCAGCTCGACATCCACCACTGGCGGGTTCCCGTCATCGGAGCCGGGCGGCGCTGGCTGGCTACCGTGGTCGCCGAGCGCCGCGAACCCGCCGTGCTCACCTGCCGAGCCCGTTCCGCCACCCCGGCCACGGCGTACCGCGTGACCTCGCTCGAACCGCAACTCCTCCGACCGTCCGGCCCCACTTCCCCGAAAAGTGGTCGCTAACAACAGCTTCCACCGGCGTGTCGCTGTTGTTAGCGACCACTTTTCGGGGATGAGGCGGTGTTGCGGGGAAGGGACGTTGCGGGCGTCAGGCTCGGGAGGGTGCCAGCGCCTGGGCCAGTAGGCGGACGGTGCGCTCGCGGGCGGGTGTGCGATCGGCAGGATCGGTCTCGTTCGCTCCGGCGACCGGATGGATCATCACCTCGTCCACCTCGAACTGGGCGGCGAGCTCGCGGATCCGGCGCGCGGCGGCGACCGGCTCGTCGACCACCCAGCGGGACAGCATCGACGCGGCCAGTGCCTCGTGCTCCGGAGACAGCTCTACGGCCGCCGCTTCCTCGACGCTCAGCTGGGGTCGGAGCTCGCCGCCGGTTCGCAGGCTCACCATGGCCAGCTGCTGGGGGCGGGTCAGTCGACGTGCCTCGTCCGCGCTTTCGGCCACGGCGACGTTCACGGTCAGGAACGTCCGCGGCTGGTCGCCGAAACCGGATGGGCTGAAGGTGCTGCGATACAGCTCGAGCGCCTCGGCGGTGCCACTGCCGGAGAAGTGATGGGCGAACACGTACGGCAGGCCGAGCGCTGCGGCCAGCTTGGCAGAGTAGTCGGAGGACCCGAGCAGCCACACTGCCGGTGTGCCCACGGCCTGCGGCGTGGCCCGGAGCGGGTACGTCCGTCCCTGCAGACTCAGTCCGACGCCGTCGGGTTCGAGCATCGAAACCAGGTTGGTGACATGCTCGGCGAACCGTTCGGGATCCGCCGTCTCGGGGCCGCCGTGCCGCAGCGCCCAGTTGGTCACCGGATCGCTGCCGGGCGCCCGACCGATGCCGAGGTCGATCCGGCCCGGGTACGCCGCCTCCAGCAGGGCGAACTGCTCCGCGACGACCAGCGGCGCGTGGTTGGGCAGCATCACCCCGCCGGAACCGATCCGCATGGTCGTCGTCGCCGCAGCCAGCATCGCGATCAGCACGGGCGGGTTGGTCGACGCGACCGCCGGCATGTTGTGGTGCTCGGCGACCCAGTACCGGTGGACGCCGGCCTCCTCCGCGGTCTGCGCCAGCGCCACGCTGGCCCGGAACGCGTCGCCGGTGCTCTGGCCGGTGCGGACGGGAATCAGATCGAGCAGGGAAATCGTCAGTTGATCGTTCATATCAGCGTTGAAACCCGTCCGCGGCGGGAGCTATTCCGCGCCGCCGTACGCGGAACCGGCCCTGTCCACGCTAGGGAGCCACCGTCCAGCACCGGGCCATGGCCAAGGTGCCGCTCGGCTTCGCGGAAAAAGTGCGGGTCCGTTGACGTCGCGGACCGTGCGCCCAGCGTGCGGGTCCGCAGTTCGCGGGGCACGACCCCGCACTTTTTCCACCTCAGGCCCTTCGCCGAGGATGCGACAGCCGTCGCGACGGATGCGGCAGCCATTCGAGGCTGCGGCAGCCGTCGAGGCTGCGGCAGCCGTTCGAGGCTGCGACCAGCGCCTCAGATCGTCGGCGTGACGCGGATGATCTTGCGACGGATCCAGATGTCCCGGGTGCCGTCGCGGTAACGGCGGAGCCGGGTGAGCTCCCAGCCGCCGTACTCGGCGTGCTCAGTGAGCAACTGGCGCACGGCACTACGCGAGACATGCCGTTCTACACGGACACGCTCGATCACGTACTCGACGTTCCTCATCCTGCCGACAAGCGTAACGAGAGGTTCAGGCGGAGGTGAGGAACCGGTCCAGCACCCGAGCACCGAACTCCAGCGACGCGGTCGGCACCCGCTCGTCGACACCGTGGAACAGGCTGACGAAGTCCAGGTCTGGGGGAAGCCGCAGCGGAACGAAACCGAAGCAGCGAATGCCGAGCTTGGTCCACGCCTTGGCGTCGGTGCCGCCGCTCATCAGGTACGGCACCGCCCGGGCGCCCGGGTCCTCGGCGGCCAGGCATGCCTGCATCGCCTCGACCAGGGCGCCACTGAACTCGGTCTCGACGGCGACGTTCTCGGTCGCGATCTCGTAGCGCACCTTGTCCCCGAGCAGTTCGTCGATCGTGGCGAAGAACTCGTCCCGACCGCCAGGCACGAACCGACCGTCGATCGCGGCGGTCGCACGACCGGGGATGACGTTGTGCTTGTAGCCGGCTTCGAGCATCGTCGGGTTGGCGGTATTGGACATGGTGGCGCCGACCATCCGCGCGATGCTGCCGAGCTTGGCGAGCATCTCCTCGGCCCGGTCGGGATCCAGCTGGATGTCGAACGCCTCGGACACGGCCTCGAGGAAGGCGCGCTGGGCGTCGGTGATCTTGTGCGGCCACTCGTACGTCCCGATCCGGGCCACGGCGGCGGCGAGCTCGGTGACCGCATTGTCGTCGTTGCGGAACGAGCCGTGGCCGGCGCGGCCGTCCGCGATCAGGTCGAGCCAGGCCATTCCCTTCTCAGCCGTCTCGATCAGGTACAGCCGGAGATCGTCGCGGACGGTCAACGAGAAGCCACCGACCTCACCGATCGCCTCCTCGCAGCCGTCGAACAACTCCGGATGGTTCTCCACCAGCCAGGTAGCACCGAGCCCGCTGCCCGCCTCCTCGTCGGCGGTGAAGGCCAGCCGGATCGGGCGCCGTGGCGCCACGCCGGCCCTGGCCCGAGCCCGGACCACGCTGAGCACCATCGCGTCGAAGTCCTTCATGTCCACCGCGCCACGGCCCCAGACGCAGCCATCGGCGATCTCGCCGGAGAAGGGCGGCACGCTCCAGTCGTCGGCGTTAGCCGGGACGACGTCGAGGTGGCCGTGGATCAGCAATGGGGTGGCGTCGGGGTCGATCCCGTCCGGCGCCCAGTCGGCGATCAGCGACGTCCGACCGGGCTCGGACTCGAACAGCTCGGCGGCGATCCCGACCTCGTCCAGCAGCGCGGCGACCCGCTCGGCCGCCTTACGCTCCCCCGGACCCGATTGCGTTCCGAAGTTGGTGGTGTCGATCCGGATCAGGTCCCGGCAGATCTCGACGACCTCCGCATCGGGGGCATAACTCGTCTCGGCGTCGCTCATGGCCGCCAGTCTTCCATTCGAGGGCTGAGACAATGGGCCCATCATGCCCCGCAGCACTCGACGATCCTGGTTGGTCTGGGGGGTCGGCGTGCTGGCGTACGCAGTCGCGGTCTTCCAGCGCACGTCGCTGAGCGTCGCCGCCGAGCCGGCCAAGGAACGGTTCGGCGTCGGTGCGGCGATGCTGTCGATCTTCGCCGTCGCGCAGCTGATCATGTACGCCGCCATGCAGATCCCGGTCGGTGTGCTGGTGGACCGGTACGGGTCGCGGATCGTCATCGCCGCGGGTGCACTGGTGATGTCCGCCGGCCAGGCGTTGCTGGCGCTGACGTACGACCCGGCCGGAGCCCTGGTCGCGCGAATCCTGGTCGGCACCGGCGACGCCATGACCTTCATCTGTGTGCTTCGGCTGATTCCCGCCTGGTTCAACGTCAGCCAGGTACCGGTGATCACCCAGCTCACCGGCCTGCTCGGCCAGACTGGTCAGGTGGCCAGCACCATCCCCCTGGTCGCTGCACTGGCTGGGCCAGGCTGGACCAAGACCTACCTCGGCGCCGCGGCCATCGGCGTCTTGATCGCCGTGCTGGTGCTCGCGGCCGTACGCAACGTGCCGCCGGGTTCCGAGGCCCACGTCACGGTCAGCAGCTGGCGACAGGCAGGCAACGACCTGGTGGACTCCTTCCGGGCCGCTGGCACGAGGCTCGGACTCTGGGCGCACTTCACGGCCCAGTTCTCCGGCATGGTCTTTGCCCTGCTCTGGGGCTATCCGTTCATGACCGTCGGCCTGGGCTACTCCCCCGAGCTCGCCGGCGGCCTGCTGACGATGATGGTGTTGGCGGCCGTGGTGATCGGGCCCGTCCTCGGGCGGCTGACGGCGTCCTACCCGCTACGCCGGTCCAACCTGATCTTCGGCATCCTCGTCGCGACCATCGGGATGTGGACAGTCGTCCTGCTCTGGCCGGGTGCGGCGCCGCTGCCGATCTTCGTGGTGCTCGTCCTGGTGCTGGCCGCCTACGGGCCGGGGTCGGCGGTCGGGTTCGACTTCGCCCGGACCTTCAATCCCTCCACCCGGCTCGGTGCCGCCACCGGGATCGTCAACATGGGCGGCTTCGTCGCCTCCCTGACGACCATCTTCGCGATCGGGGTGATTCTCGACCTGTTGTCGGCAGGTGGGACGTACAGCCTGTTCGACTTCAAGGTGGCGTTCTCGTTCCAGTACGTCGTCTGGGCATTCGGCATCGTCAGCCTGCGCCGCTCGCGGCGCCTGGCCCGCGCTCAGCTGGCCGCCGAGGGCACGACGATCGACCCGCTGCCGCAGGCCATCGCCCGGCACTGGCGGCATCGCCACTGAGCTGGGAGCAGCCCTGCAGAACTCGACTTGGCGTACGGCCGGATGTTGCTATAGTTCACTCCGCTGTCCAGCCGGGCTGGACGCGAACCCGGGTCCGGGTGGCGGAATAGGTAGACGCGCTAGCTTGAGGTGCTAGTGCCCCTTACAGGGCATGGGGGTTCAAGTCCCCCCTCGGACACACTCCAGGGATAAGTGTTCTCCTCGATCCCGCTGGACGGGCAGATTTCGTCCTACGCGTGGCGAATGAAAAGCTCGCGGGCGAGTCGACGCGATCTCCATCTGGCCGTCCCTTACCTCGACATCAGTTCGGGATCCTCGTGGGAGCGGGCTCGGCTCTTTCACCAGGTTCGACGCTTTCCACATTCCCTTCCGCGTGGGTGGCGTTGGGTATAGAACGAGTCCATTCGGCCTCGGGGGAGGGGCCGCGAGCGAAGGGTGAGGCTGATGGGGATCGCAACGCCGCTCCGGGTACTGGGCACCTTGGCTGTATCGGGAGCGCTCGCGCTCTCGGCTGGACCGGCGATGGCCGCCGAATGCAGTCCGCACAAACCCCAAGGCGTACACCTGCACCGGTGGTGACATTGCGTCGGGGAACTACGCGAGCATCACGGTCAAGGGCACCTGTAGTGTGCAGGCCGATGCCGTGATCCGGGTCGGCGGCAATGTGAACGTCGCCGCTGGTGCCACGCTGGACGCGCAAAGCGCGCCGTCGACGATCACCGTCGGCGGCAACGTCTTCGGGGGCAAGGGCTCGCTCGTCGGTCTGGGCTGTCAGCCACCCGCGTACACGGGCAACTCGGCCCATCAGTGCACCGTCGAGCCCGACGGGCACTCCACCATCACGGTCAAAGGCAACGTCACGGCCATCGATGCGGACACCGTTCTGCTCAACGGGGTCACGGTTCGAGGAAACGTCACGCTGCTCGGTGGAGGCGCCGACATTCCGTGGTCGATCAAGAACAACACGATCGGCCGCAACCTGACGATCAGCGGCCAGACGGCCGAATGGGTGGGCGCGCTCTTCAACAAGATCGGCGGGAACGCGATCCTCACCAACATCACGTTGCACGACCCCGACCCGGGTGCCCCCGGCGTCTACATCGTCAGCAACACAGTCGGGCGGAACCTCATCTGCGCGGGCCTGGTCCCGGGAGTGTCCGGAGGTTTCGTTCCCGGTGCCGTCAACGTCGTCGGCCGCAAGGCCCTGGGACAGTGCGCATCCCTGGTTTGATCTGTTCCAACCCTCCGTCTGCCACCCGGAAGTCTTCAGCGGGTGGCAGACAGACCTGTCCTCGGTGGAACAAGCAGCCGATACAGAGCTCCGCCGGCGCCAACCGGAGATGCTGAACCTGGTTCCTTCGCCAGACCCGCGACCTCACGCGTCAGTGGTGCGCGAGGAGCCGGGTCGGTAGCCGATCTAGCATCTGGGCGATGCGGTGCGATAACGAGGGCCGACAGTCCCTGCGGGCCTGACATCTGGGCGATGCGGTGCGATAACGAGGACCGACAGTCCCTGCGGGCCTGACATCTGGGCGATGCGGTGCGATAACGAGGGCCAACAGCGACGATCTGGCGAGCGGTGAACCGCATCTCTTCGTCATCCTTGCGGCACGCTCGCCGGGTCCCGCAGACTGACTCTGGAGAGCATCGCGGCCGGCCCACCGGCGAAGGAGGTGATCCAGCGGCGAAGGGGTTTCGGGAGCCGCGGGAGGATCCGCATCGCCTGGGCGATCGCCCAGATCTGTGCCGTGGAGTCGGGGATCACCGTTTTCAAGACGGCGGGGCCGATGGTCCTGCTCGCCTCGACGGCCGGACGCATCGCCTGCTCGTAGGCGGCGATGCCGGCGTCGAGGTCAGGGCCGGCCGCGGCCAGCTCGGAGGCCAGGACGTACGCGCCGAGGACCGCAAGACTGGTGCCACCGCCGACCGCGGGACCTGGCGAATAGCCGGCGTCGCCAACGAGTGTCACCCGCCCCCTGGACCAGTTGGGGAGCCTGACCTGGCTGATCGAGTCGAGGTAGAAGTCGTCGGCGTGCTCGAGCTTTTCGAGCAGCCGCGGCAGCTCCCAGCCGACGCCGTAGTAGATCTCCCGGATCAGCCCGACCTGAGCGGCATGGTCGTGACGGTTGTCGTCGAGCTCAGACGGTGTCCGAAACAGCAGCACCACGCGGAGCTGGTCTGTGCCCCAGACCGGATAGACGGCTGCGGTCTTCCCTGGCTCGGCATAGCTCACCATGCGCTGCCGAAGGCCGAGATAGTCGGAGACGCTGAAGACGGCGAAGTAGCCGCCGAGAAAGTGGAGGAACTGCTGCTCGCCGCCGAAAACGAGCCGGCGCGTGATGGAGTGCAGGCCGTCTGCGCCGACCACGAGATCGAAGGTCCTCGCGCCGGCCCCGTCGAAGGTCACATCGACGTGATCTCCGTTGTCGGTCAGGGCCCTGATCGAGTCACCCAGGACGTACTCGACATCGTGCCGGCTCGCCTCGTACACGATCCGGGCGAGATCTCCCCGCATGATCTCGACGTGATCTCGCGAGACGCCTTCGGTCATCGCCGCCATCGAGGCCTCGACCGGTCGCTTCCCGGGCCGGATCAGCGAGATGGTCTCGGTTCTGGTCCTCGCATCGCGAACCGCCTGTCCGAGGCCCATCCAGTCCATCACCTGGACGGCCGGCCCGAACAGGTCGACGGCGTGACCCCCGACGCCCAGCCGCACCTCGTCGGTGCGTTCGACCACCGTCGGCTCGAAGCCGAAACGGCGCAACCAGTACGCCAGGATCGGTCCGGCCACGCTGGCACCCGAAATCAGGATGCGCGAGGGTTGTCCGGCCACGCGTCCTCCTCAGCTCCCAGGGAGCGAATTCTTCTCGGCCGACGAAGTCGTCTTCTTGGCTGAGCCCTGGGCATGGAAGTCGAGCGAGACGTCCATCCAGTACTGGAAGTCGTCGTCGGACTGCAGTGCTGCCTTGTCGACGGTGATCCAGCCCTCGCCCATCGACCGGCCCTTGCCCATCTCCGCCCGCTGCGCGCCGGGCTTCGCCAGCAGCTCTGCATCCCGTTCGGGTGCGACGCGAACCAACAGGTCGCCGCGGGAGACACAGACGACCATTCGTTCGTCCACCATGAAGGCGAGGCCGCCGAACATCGTGACCTCGCGTACGTGGTCGCGGCCGGACAGAGCGATTCGGACTCGGTCGGCAATCTCGGTGTCGTAGGGCACGGTGATCCACCTCTTGGATGTCGTCGGAACTGGTGCGCGCGGGATGCGGTCGGCCCGCGCGAGGTCGGCACGACGCATCACCGTCACACACGAGCCCCGAGCATCGTCACCGTAGTAGCACGTCTCTCCCACGAAATGAGGTTCTCATGCCCACCACCACGAAGTCCCCTGGCTTCACCGACGCCGAGAAGGCAGCGATGAAGGCGCGCGCCGAGGAGCTGCGGTCCTCCGGCCGCGGCGGCGCGAAGAAGGCCGAAGAAGCTCAGGCCTGCCTCGATGCCATCGCGGCGATGCCAGACGACGACCGGGTTCTCGCTGAGCGGGTGCACACCCTCGTCACTCAAGCGGCACCCGAGCTGCGACCCAAGACGTGGTACGGCATGCCGGCCTACGTCGACCAGGACGGCAAAGCGGTCTGCTTCTTCAAGCCCGCCGCGAAGTTCGGCGCGCGCTACGCAACGTTGGGATTCAACGACGTGGCGCGACTCGACGACGGGGACATCTGGCCCACCGAGTATGCGGTGACCCGCATGTCCGCGGCCGTCGCAACCACCATCGAGAAGATCCTGCAGAAGGCTGTGGGGACGACCGACTGACCGCCAGGTCGCCGCACCGACCGCATGAACCCAGGCCCTAGAGTCGTCCACGTGACCGACAGTGCCGCCGCGACCTCGCAGGCCCTGCTCGGCACGTGGACATGGTTCGGTGACCACCTGCCACAGGGATGGTCGGAGGCGACCAGTTCAGCGGTGGCCGCGGTGAGCGGGGTGCCGGCGCCGCCACTGAACGGCGTCTGGATCGCACCGTCGGAAGGCGACGCGACCGACGTGCTCGAGCCGACGCGCCTGCTGGACCGCGTCGCCGCGACCGGTCTGCCGCACTGTCTTCTGTTCCTCACCGGCCACGCCGCCCTCGCCGAGCTGGCCGCCGACCGCGGCCTCGTCCGTGCGGATGATATCCCGCTGATGCGCCTCGACCGTCCGCTGAACGAGCCGCACGGTGGTGTCGCCACCCTTGGATCCCCGTTGGCGGTTCGCCGGCTGGATCCGGTCGAGGCACCGCTGCACGGCCACGTCGCCGCTGTCGGATTCGGCGCGCCCGAGGATCTCTTCGCGGCAATGGTCGGGCCTGAGGTGACCGGCCGGCCAGAGATCGCCCTCTATCTGGGTGAAGTCGGCGGCGAGCCGGTCGTCACCGGCCTGGGCGTTCGGGGAAACGACTGGGTCGGCATGTTCAACATCGCCACGCCACCTGACCACCGAAGGCGAGGCTTCGCGACCGCGCTGACCGCCCGGATGCTGAGCGACGGAGTCGTGCCGCTGGTGCTGGCGTGGACCGGCGTGTCGACCTGGCTGATTCGGCGTCGCTCAGCTCGCAACCGACGGGTGGCCGTCATCGGAAGTCGCGGGACCGGTGCCCGCCCAGCACCGATGCAGCCTCCGGCAGCACAGCAGCCAGCGGATCAAGCCGATCCGCAACGAGATTCGTGACGCCGTCACGGTGCTCGATCGTGCCGCGGATGACCAGCCCGGACGACTGGCGGCCGACCCGTCGATAGCGCTGCCACAGTGGCTGGGAGCAAACGACGTTGAGCATCCCGGTCTCGTCCTCCAGGTTGATGAAGATCACTCCACCCGCGGTGCCCGGCCGCTGCCGGTGGGTGACCAGGCCCCCGACCCGGATCCGCCGCCCGTCGTGCTCCACACCCAGCGCGGAGACGGAGAGGATCCCGTGCTGGTCGAGCAGCCGACGCAGGTGGCCGATCGGGTGATCGTCGGGCGAGATCTTGGTCGCCCAGAGATCGGCCATTGTCAGCTCGACCGGACTCATCCCCGGCAGGGTCGGTGGGGCGGCGTCGATGGCGCTGCCCGGGATCGTGTCGGTGCTGTCGGTATAGCCCGCGTGCCACAACGCCTGGCGCCGACTCAGCCCGAACGTGTCGAACGCGCCGGCCGTGGCCAGTGCCTCGGCCTGGCCGGTGGTGATCCCGGTCCGCCGGATCACGTCGTTGAGGTCGACGAACGGCTTTCGGTCGCGCTCGGCCACGATCCGTTCCGCGAGCGAACGGCCGATGCCGGCGACCTCGGTCAGTCCGAGTCGGACCGCGAAGTTGCCGTCGCGTCGGTGCTCGTGGGTGCGATCCGGATCGGAGCGGTGGAACGGCGCGACGTCTGGCTGGTACCGATCGCGGCAGCGGTCCTGGCCGGTCGGCCCGACCCGCCCGTCCACCCCGACCCGCCCGTCCACCCCGGCCGGCCCATCCACCCCGACCTCCAGGCCGGCATCCACCCCGGAGACGGCGATGTCCGGCCGGAGCACCTTCACACCGTGCCGCCGGGCGTCGGCGGTCAGTGACTGCGGCGAGTAGAAACCCATCGGCTGGGCCCGTAGCAAGCCGGCCAGGAACGCGCCCGGATAGTGCAGCTTGAGCCAGGAGCTCGCGTACACCAGCAGGGCGAAGCTGATCGCGTGGCTCTCGGCGAACCCGAAGTTCGCGAACGACTCGATCCGCAGGTAGATGTCGTCGGCCAGCTCACCGGTGATGCCGTTGGCCTTCATCCCCTCGTACAGCTTCGCTCTGAGTCGTTCGATCTTCTCCACCCCGCGCTTGGATCCCATCGCCCGGCGGAGCAGGTCGGCATCCTCGCCCGTGCAGCCGCCGACCGTGGTGGCGATCTGCATCAGCTGCTCCTGGAACAGCGGCACCCCCTTGGTCCGCTCTAGCACGGGCTCCAGCGCAGGGTGCAGATAGGTCACCTCCTCACGGCCGGTCGCCCG
This sequence comes from uncultured Actinomycetota bacterium, assembly GCA_963797165.1. Lineage (GTDB taxonomy): Bacteria > Actinomycetota > Actinomycetes > Propionibacteriales > Propionibacteriaceae > Microlunatus. Next base: position 61,242 of record CAWCOM010000001.1, on the reverse strand, counting down.
GCGGATGTAGGGGTGCACCGCGCCGCCCTGGATCGGGCCGGGTCGGATCAGCGCGATCTCGACCACCAGGTCGTAGAACCGGCGCGGCAGCAACCTCGGCAGGGTGCCGACCTGAGCCCGACTCTCCACCTGGAAGACGCCGATCGAGTCGGCCCGGCAGAGCATGTCGTAGACGCCCTGCTCCTCCTTCGGGATCGAGTCGAGTGTCCAGCGCTCGCCGATCCGGTCCGCGACCAGGTCGAACGTGTACTGGATCGCGGCCAGGATGCCGAGGCCCAGGAAGTCGAACTTGACCAGCCCCATGTACGCGCACGAGTCCTTGTCCCACTGCAACACGGTGCGATCGTCCATCCGGCCGCGCTCGATCGGGCACACCTCGCCGACCGGCTGCTCGGTCAGCACCATGCCGCCGGAGTGGATGCCGAGGTGGCGCGGCGCGGTCAGCAACTGATCGGCGAGCTGGATCACCGGCTGGGGGATACCGTGATCGACATCATGCGGAATCGAGCCGTAGCTGTCGATCTGCTTGGACCAGGCGTCCTGCTGACCGGTGGAGTAGCCGAGCGCCTTGGCCATGTCGCGGACCGCCGACTTCGGCCGGTAGCTGATCACGTTCGCCACCTGGGCGGCGTTGTGCCGGCCGTAGCGGCGATAGACCTCCTGGATCACCTCTTCACGCCGGTCGGAGTCGAAGTCGACGTCGATGTCCGGCTCCTCCTCCCGAGCCGCGGACAGGAACCGCTCGAACGGCAAGCCGTAGCGGATCGGGTCGACGGCGGTGACGTCGAGGACGTAGCAGACCACCGAGTTCGCCGCCGATCCCCTGCCCTGGCAGAGGATCCCGCGCTCGCGGGCGAAGGCGACCATGTCGTGGACGATCAAGAAGTAGCCGGGGAAGTCCAGCTGCTCGATCACGGTGAGCTCGCGCTGCAGCCGCTCCTCGGCCTCGGCCCGGTTGTCGGGATAGCGCTCGTCGGCACCACGCCGGCACAGTTCGCGGAGCCAGCTGATCGGGGTATGACCGAGCGGCACCTTCTGCTTCGGCAGCCGGGGCTTGGCCAGCCGGAGGTTGAAGGCCAGCTCGTCGGACAGCCGAACCGACTCGGCGACGGCCCCCGGGTAGCGCCGGAACCGGTGCGCCATCTCCACACCCGCTCGTAGATGGGCGGTCGGCGGTGGCAGCCAACCGTCCATCTCGGTCAGGCTGCGCCTGGCCCGGACCGCGGCCATGGCGCCGGCCAGCCGGTAGTCCTTCGGCCGGGCGTAGTGCACGTTGCCGGTGGCGACCAGCCTGAGCCCGGCCGTCGTCGCGAGCTCGTTGAGGGCGTCGTTGTGCTCGTCGTCGGTGGGCAGCCCGTGGTCGGTGAGCTCCACCGCAACATTGTCACGACCGAACAGGGCGACCAATCGGCTGAGCTCGGCGGCCGCCGCCTCGGGACCGGCGGTGACCAGCGCCTGACGGACCGACCCCTTGCGACAGCCGGTGAGGATCTGCCAGTGGCCACCAGCCTGCTCGGCGAGCTCGTCGAGGTCGTACAGCGGACGGCCCTTCTCGTCCCCCCGCAACTGGCCGACGGTGATCGCCTTCGCCAGCGCGTGGTAGCCATCGACCCCTCTGGCGAGCACCAGCAGGTGACTGCCTGCCGGATCGGCGACCCCGTTCTGCGGGGTGCTCAGCTCCAGCGAGAGCTCGGCGCCGTAGATGGTGTTCAGCTCGTACGCCACCGCGGCCTCGGCGAACCGGGCCGCCGCATAGAGCCCGTCGTGGTCGGTGATCGCCAGCGCGTGCAGGCCGAGCCGGACCGCCTCCTCGACCAGGCTCTCGGGGTCACTCGCCCCGTCGAGGAAGGAGAAGTCGGAGTGAGCGTGCAGCTCGGCATAGCCGACCGACACCGGCGGACGACGGACCGGCCGAGCTTCGTACGCCGGCCGCTTACGGCTCCACCCCGGTGCGTCGCCGCCGTCGGGATGGTCCAGCGGGTGACTGCCCGGCGATTTCGGCGCCTTCTTCTCGGGCGCTTTCTTCTCGGGCGCCTTCTTCCCGGGTGCCGATCGTCCCGACAGCCTGCGCTCCAGCTCCGCCCACGGGATCGGTGGGTTGTTCCATCCCATCAGTCTCGTGCCGTCCCGGACGAACCCGCGTCGAGCAAGCTCAGGGCACATCCACCAGAGCCACATCCACCAGCCCCACATCCACCAGCCCCACATCCACCAGCCCAGCGTGCAGCCTGGCCATCAGTCATAGCGCGCCTCGCTCCACCACTGCCCGCCCTCGACCACCATCAGCCAGGCACTGCCGTCACCGCCGACGACCTGGAACCGGGCCACGTGACGGGCTCCGGCCTCGTCCCACCACAGCTCATCGATCGGCCACGGTCCCGCCCAGCCGACGACCGGCATCGAGCCGACCCCCGGCTGCGGGACGACGTGGATCGGGTCGGCGGTCAGGATCCCCCGCTCCGTGATCCGCACCGGCACCCCCTCGGGACCGGTCACCCGAGCGGGCTGCGGCTCCGCGAAGACCCTGGCCGGCGCGGGCGGCGGAATGCTGCCCGGCCACGGCAGCCCGGTCGGTCGCGGAGTGACGGCTTTCTGTCCCCACGGGCTGCCCGCCTGCCGCCGGACCGCCGATCGGCCGCCCTGGACTCCCGGCGAGACGACGGCCTCCGGCCCGAGCATCCCCTGCAACCGAGCGACCCCGCGCTCCAGCCGCTCGTTCGGGGCGCTGCCCCACAAGCCCTCGCCCTGATCGGCCAGCGACTCGACGGTCTCGGGCAGGAACCGGACACCGGTCACCGGTTCCGGTGCCGGGTTGGCCTGGAGCTGCCAGTAGAGCCGGTCGACCAGGTCACTCGCCCCGAACCAGCGAGAGTGCGCCCAGGTCCGCACCCCGGTCCAGCCGAAGTCGCCGCTCACTTCGACGGTCACGCTGGTGCAGACCAGGCCGTGGTGAGCCAGATCGGCGACGCACTGCTCCGCGGACCGCCGGGATGAGAAGACGATCGGTTCGATCGTCTCCAGCGGTGGTTCGAAGTGCACTTCGGTCGAGACATCCATCGGCGGACGCCGTCCGGAGACCACCCGGACATCCAGACCACGGGCCAACCGGTGCCACCATTCACCGCTCCGACCGAACCGGGTGAGCACGTCCGAGGAGGCGAGCCGAGCGAGGTCGCCGAGTGTGCGAATTCCCAGCCGACGCAACAGACTGACCATGTCGGCGTCTTCGACCACCCCGATCGACAGCCCCGACAAGAAGGCCGGCGTGGCACCCGGAGCGACCACCAGACACTCCTGCGGCGCCGCCCGCCTCGCCGCCTGCTCACCGGCGAAGATGCCGTCGGCCACCCCGATCCGGCAGTCCCACACACCCGCCTGGACCAACCGTTCGGCCAGCACAGCCGCCGCTTCCCGCTCGCCACCGTAGAACCGGCCGGGCACACCCGTCGCGCACAGCCCCGGACGGATCGGACAGGCCGTGGAGGTCACTTCCTCGACCGCGGCCAGCACCTGGTCGAAATAGCGCAGGTCGCGCTCGGCGCTGTCGTCGACGAGGACCAGCTCGGGGCAGTGTGCGGAGGCGTCGCGCTTGCGCATCCCCCGCCGGACGCCCTCGGCCCGGGCCACCGGCGAGCAGGCCAGCACCGCACCCTTGGCGATCACAGCGATCGGCACGCTCGCGGGCAGCCCCGCGTCCGCCGCCGCGGCGACCACCGGCCAGTCGGGACACCACAGCACCATCACCCGAGGAGCCTCGACGGCGAGAACCAGCTCGGCCGTCTCGACCGGCGCTGTGGTCTCGATCAGGCCCGTCATCTCAGCCCGCCCGCGCTTCCAGCCGAGTGGGGACGGCGACCTCGTCCAGGCGGCGCACCCGCTGATCCGGATCGGGCAGCCAGATCGAGGTGGTCCGCCCCGGTGTGGAGGCGCCGGAGACGACCACCTCGACCTGACGCCCGGTCAACCGGCCGTGGCCCCGGCCCAGGCCGACCCAGGACGACGACCGGATGGACAGCCGCTGGTGGCAGCGCGGCCACTCCCCCCACACCACCAGGGCCGCGTCTTTCTGCAGCAACCGGGACCGCAGCCTGGCAGCCTGCTGCTCTGCCACTCGGGCCGGTGAGCGGAGCAGGACGATCCCGGCCACGTCGATCAGTCCGGCTGTCACGCTCTGCCAGTGCTCGCCCGGCGTAGGCACGGCGATCGTCCGGGTCAGGTCCAGTCCGAATGCGGCCGCCGCCTCGTAACCGAAGTCCGGTGCCCCGACGATGGCGACCCACTCCCCCGCCCGTGATGCCCCCGCCACCAGCGCCATCGCCAGGCTCGGGCTGTCGACGGAGAAGGCTGCGCCCGTCCGCAGCCGAACCAACCCGTCGAACGCGTCGAGCACGGGCAGGTCGCGGGTGAGTGCGGTGCCCTCCATCCGTTGAACGCGCTGTCGCAGCTCCTCGAGGAGGGGGCTAGGTGGAGCGGCAACCGTCATAGGTCTATATTCGAACTCGTGTTCGAAGAAGTCAAGCCCTCAGACCCAGCTGAATCGAAGACCCGTGCCCATCGTATGCGTCTCGACGCTGACCGGAAGACCAGGTCCCGTCCTCGGGACCTCGACTTCCACCGACAGCCTGATCCTCAGCCAGCTCCGTCGAAGAGGGTCTGCTCCGACCCCTCCGGTGCCGTCGTCGCGGCCAGGATCCGCCGCGCCCGTCGACCGAGATCGCTCAGATCGACCCGGCCGGCCTCGGCGGCGGCGGCGAGCCGAGCGGCCAGGTCGATCGCCTCGTCGACCAGCGACGCGTCGATCGCGGCCTCCTGACCCATGTCTCGCAGGATCGTCCCCTCCGTGCGCGAAGCGATGATCGCCTCCCCGATGCCCTCGACCCAGACCTTGGTACGCCGACCGCCGCCACGCTGGTCACCCACCAGTGGCTCCAGCGCGAAAATCCGATCGGCTCGTGCATACTTGCCAAAGCCGAGGGAGATCATCCGGTCCGACGCCATAGGAGCCATCATCGCAGCCTGCACCGACACACCGCACTGATCCGATCGGGCTCGGCGGTGGCTGACAGTTCGGCTGTCGCCGCGGGATCCACAGTTCGGCTGTCGCCGGGGCGGCGTAATCCATATGACACGTGATCGTGTGATCATGCACCCTGTGGGGCGAAGCGCCACCTCGGCGCAGGCCTTACTAATCGGTGAGGTTCAGGGCAGGAGCGGCCATGTCGGGTGTGGTGGTACTGAACGGTGTGGTGGTTTTGAACACCGACAACACCGCGCTGCACACGGTCTCGGTGCAGCACGCCATCCGGATGCTCGTCCGTGAGGTGGCGATCGTCGAGGAGGCTCACGCCGACCGTCGGATCGGGCCGTACCCCTGGCCCGTCGTCCTACGGCTCGTCCGCTACGTCAAGACCGCCTTCCGCTACGCCCGGACGCCCGCCTGGTCCAAGCGCGGTGTGCTGCGCCGCGACCGGCACACGTGCGGCTACTGCGGGGATGTGGCGCACACCGTCGACCACCTGGTCCCGCAGTCTCGCGGCGGCCGCAACACCTGGCTGAACACCGTCGCCGCCTGCACCCGCTGCAACCATCGCAAGGCCAACCGCACTCCGGCCGAGGCGGCCATGGTGCTCCGGGCCAAACCCGCCGTACCGAGCTGGAAAGACATCCAGCCCATCCGCCGCTGACTCCGGCACCCTTTCGTACGCCCCGGCACCCTTTCGTACGCCCCGGCACCCTTTCGTACGCCCCGGCACCCTTTCGTACGCCCCGGCACCGGGACGACAACCCAGGCACCGTCTGCAGAGGGTGCCTCGACCTCCGTCCCGGTGCCGGACCGCGCACGAGGCGTGGACCGGCGGCTAGGAGTGGTCAGCCCTGGTGCTCGCCCGCGCTCGCGCCCGCAGCGCCGGCAGTGCCACGAACACGAACACCGAGCCTCCGCACGCGCTGGCGCCGAACGCGACCACACCGAGCGGTACGGCCGTCGCCTGGCCCGCGATCCCGACCAGCGGAGCGGCGATGGCGCCGCCGAGGAACTGCAGCAGCCCGAGCAGTGACGACGCAGCCCCGGCCCGCTCGGGATAGTCCGCCATCGCCAGCGCAGTGGCCGTCGGGAAGATCAGTCCGACCGCACTGACCATCACGAACAGTGATCCGAGCAGGAACGGCAGCCCCAGCCCGAGCAGCACCGAGGTCGCCAACCCGGTCGCGCCCACCAGATTCACACCGAGTCCCAGCCCCAGCACCCGAACCGTCGGCATCCGCCGGACCAGCCGGCCGCCGACCTGACCCATCGTGACGATGCCGATCGAGTTCAGCCCGAAGACGTAGGAGAACTGCTGCGGACTCAGTCCGTAGATCTCCTGCAGCACGAATGTCGCACCCGAGATGTAGGCGAACATCGACGCCGACGCGAGTCCGGACGAGGCGGCCGTGCCGACGAACAGGCGATCCTTCAGCAGCACCCGGAACCCGCGCAGGGTGCCCCCCAGCCCACCGACCACCCGGCGGGACGGAGGCAGGGTCTCGGGCACGCCGAGCGTCCCGGCGAGCAGCAGGACGAGTCCGAAACCGGCCAGCACGAGGAACATCCCCCGCCAGTCCATCACCCGCGCCAGCTGGCCGCCGAGCACCGGCGCCAGGACCGGCGCGAAGCCGTTGATCAGCATCAGCCGGGTGAAGAAGACGACCAGCTCACGACCCTCGAAGAGATCCCGCGCGACGGCCCGGGAGATCACCAGCCCGGCAGCACCGGACAGCCCCTGGAGCAGCCGGAGCGCCACCAACAGCTCGATGGTCGGCGCCAGCGCGCAGGCGATCGAGCTCAGCATGAAGCTGGTCAGCCCGATGATCAGCGGGCGGCGGCGGCCGTACCGGTCGGACAGCGGACCCGCGATCAGCTGACCCACCGCGAGCCCGAGCAAACACGCAGTGATGGTCAGCTGCGCGCCCGACGCACTGGTGCCGAGGTCCTCGGTGAGCTGCGGCAGGGCGGGCAGGTACAGATCGAGCGAGAGCGGTCCGAAGGTGGAGAGCAGTCCGAGGACTACGATCATCCGACCGCGCCGGTACGTCGGCCCGACGTTTGACCCCGCGTCCGAGCCGACGTCCGGCCCGATGGCTTCCGGGCGCGTCACGCCGTCACTGTATCGGCGGGCTATCCAGTGGTTCGGAGATGATCGCCGGGTGGTCCTTCGGCAGGCTCAGGCGCACGCAGTTCGTGCAAGCTCACGGCCCGCTGATCACTCATGGACGTGTCGCCGGGGGTTGCTGTGCCGGCTCCGGACCACGGCATAGGTGTCCTCGAGCGCAGCGATGGCCTTTTCGTACGATCGCTGCGCCACCCCGGCGAACAGGCAGTCGATCAGGGCCAGCTGAGCGATCCGGCTCGACATCGCCCCACTACGGAACGTCGTCTCCCGGGCAGCCGTGAGCAAGGTGAGGTCCGCCTCGGCGACCAGCGGCGACCCGTCGAAGTTGGTGAGGGCGATCGTCGTCGCGCCGCGGGCCCGCGCCACCCGGAGGGCATCCACCGTGTCGATCGTCGTGCCGGTGTGCGAGATGCCCACTGCGACGTCACCGGGACGGAGGACCGCCGCGGCCGTCAGGGCAAGATGCGGGTCGCTCCAGGCGAAGGACACCAGGCCGATCCGGTGCAACTTCTGATGCAGATCACCGCCGACCAGCGCGCTCGCCCCGATGCCGTAGATATCCACCCGACCCGCACCGATCACCGCGTCCACCGCATGCTCGAGCGCGTCCAGATCGACGGCCGCGCCCGTTTCCTCGATCGCCCGCGCATCGGCGTGGGTGATCTTGGCGACGATGTCGGCGAGTGAGTCCGTCGCCGAGATCTGACCGGTGATCGGAGCGCCGGCGCTGTGGTCGGTCTCCTCCCACTGTGCGGCCCGCGCCAAGGCGATCCGAAGCTCCGGATATCCGTTCAGACCGATGGCCCGACAGAACCGGAGCACGGTGGTCTCCGACGTCTGACACCGTCGGGCGACGGTGGTGATCGAGCTCTCCGACACCCCGGCTGGGTCCGACAGGACCGCCTCGGCCACTCGCTGCTCCGCCGGCCGCAGGCTCGGCATTGCCCCACGGACCCGGACCAGCACCGAGACCGGCGCCCGAGGATGGGCGGCCAACGCCTCTGCGGTCGTCTCCCCGTTGATCGTCGTACTCATCTCACACCTTTCCCCGAGCAGCCCCTCGCGATGGCGCGCCTTTTAGTACGCGTATCGTTATTTTTTCGGCAGCCTACTCGCCGATTTCCCTGACCACCGGCGTTCTCACGATGCCGCATTGCTTCGCCCCCGCGCCAGCACTTAGTGGTCGTCTGAGGTTCGGCGATCGTCGACGCCGCCGAGCGCTTCCTCGAGGAAACGGGTCGTGACTCCCCACGCAGCCCGGGAGGCATCCGCGTGGTGGAACACCGGGTTGGGGTTGTCGAACGCGTGGCCCGCGCCTTCGTAGGTCTCGAACCTGACCTGCGGCGAATCGCCGATCGCCGTTCGGATCGTCTCGACCGTCTCGACCGGGAGGAAGGTATCCGCGAGGCCGAAGTGGTGCAGGCTGGGCACGACGACGTCGCCGGCCAGCTCCAGCAGGTCTGGCAGCGCGGAGCCGTAGTAGGAGACCAGCGCGTCCGGGGCGTCGGTGGCCGCGACGTTGAACGCGAGGCCGCCGCCGAAGCAGAAGCCCAGCACGGCGACCGGCCCGGTGACCTCGATCAGTCCCCGGACATGCTCCAGCGTCGCCACGCCGTCGCGAACCGCACTCGGCCAGTCCAGCTTTCGCACCAGCGCCATCGCCTCCGGCAGCGCGTCCGGACCGTCGTCGACGCGTACGTCCTCACCCAGCCGCCAGTAGACCTCGGGCGCGCAGACGACGTAACCGAGCTCAGCCAAGTCACGGCAGCGACTCTGGATGTAGTCGGTCACGCCGAAGATCTCCTGGAACACGACCACCGCCGGTCCGGATCCCGAGCGAGGATGCCACAGCCGGGCTGGCATCATCCCGTCCGCGCAGATGATGTCGATGGTTTGCGGCGGACCGATCGTCATGGTGAAAACTTACTTGGCAGACCCCGGACATCTCATATATCTTGATATCAAGATAGTTCAGGAGAGTGACGATGACCGAGTGGGACCCGACCAGCTACCTCCAGTTCGCCGACGAACGGGGTCGACCGTTCATCGACCTGACGGCCCGGATCGTCGCCGACGAACCCCACCGAGTGGCCGACCTGGGCTGCGGACCGGGAAATCTGACCGCGCTGCTCGCCGTGCGATGGCCGGACGCCGAGATCGAGGGGGTGGATGCGTCACCGGCGATGATCGCGCGTGCCCAGGAGCACGCGACGGATCGACTCGGGTTCGCGGTCGGTGACCTCCGCGAGTGGCGTCCGGCGGCATCGTTGGACGTGATCGTCAGCAATGCCACTCTGCAGTGGGTGCCTGATCATCGAGACCTCCTGCCGCGGTTGCTCGGCTTCTTGAACCCTGGAGGTTGGCTCGCGTTCCAGGTGCCGGGGAACTTCGATCAGCCGAGCCATCGCATCCTGCACGATCTTGCCGGCCAGCCGCCGTACGCAGAGTGGACCGGTGGTCTCGAGCGACCGGCAGCGTACGGCCCCGAGGTCTATCTCGCCGATCTCGCCGGGCTCGGCTGTCAGGTGCAGGCGTGGGAGACGACGTACCTGCACGTCCTGGACGGTCCCGATCCGGTCTTTCGCTGGATCTCCGCGACCGGAGCCCGACCCGTGCTCGGCGCCCTGCCGGACGGTGTGCGCCAGGAGTTCGAAGCGACGTACAAGCGGCAACTGATCAAGGCCTACCCACCGCAGTCATTCGGAACGGTGCTGCCGTACCGCCGCGTGTTCGCGGTGGCCCGACTGACATAGCGTGAGGCGAGTGAACTGGTTGACCGCTGCCGAACTGACCGGACCCAGGCTGCGCCTCGACGCCCTGACGCCTGGGGATGCCGAGGGCTTCGTCGCTGCGCTGGGCGATGCCGACAGCGCGGCGGCGGTCACTCAGCACCTGTCGTACGCGCCCCCTGCCTCGGTGGACCAAGCCCGGGTGCTGATCGAGCAGGCGGTCGCCGATCCGGGCCGCGTCCCCTACGCCCAACGACTTCGCGCGACCGGCGAGCTCGTCGGGACCACGTCGTTCTATGACATCGACTCGACCAACCGCGCGATCGCGATCGGTCACACCTGGCTCGCCCAGCCGTACTGGCGGACCGGCCTCAACAGCGAGTCCAAGCTACTGATGCTGCGCTACGCGTTCGACCGCCTCGGCGCGGAGCGCGTGGTCTGGCACACCGACATCCGCAACACCCGCTCGCAGGCTGCCATCGAACGCCTCGGCGCGGTCAAGGAAGGTGTGTTGCGGCACCATCGGATCCGTCGCGACGGCAGCTGGCGCGACACCGTGACGTACGCGATGCTCGGCGAGGAATGGCCGGCGGCCAAGCGAAAGCTCCTCGATGTGGTGCCACTGGCGCTCCGCCGGGTCGACGTCGAGAATCGCTACGTCGCCCGGTTCGGCGACGAGCACGTCGCCGAGATCGACTACGTGCCACAGGGCTCGGTGCTCTACGTGACGCATACCGGGACTTCTCCGGAGTGGCGGCACTGTGGGATCGCTGCTCGGATCACCAGGCACGCCCTGGACGACATGCGTTCCCGTGGCCTGGGCGTCCGGGCCGGCTGCAGCTACACCCGCAGCTTCTTGGCGGAGCACCCCGCGTACGCCGACCTCCTCGCCTGAGCTGATCGCCCTGAGCTGATCGCCCTGAACTGATCGCCCTGAACTGATCGCCCTGAACTGATCGCCTGGGCCACGAGCACTTGATCGCCGGTGTCATGATGGGCGGGATGCTCCGCCGACCTCCTCTGACGACCCGTCCGTCGACGTTGCGGACCGTGGTTCTCGCGTTGGTCGCCGCGTCCTTCCTGGCCGGCTGTACCGACAGCACCGCGCCGACGCCGACTCCGACGCTCGACAGCCCCGAGCGGGCGGCCTCGCAGCTGGCTGATGGGCTCGCCCAGGCAGACCTCAGTCGGGTGGAGTTCGCCAGCGCCACCAGCGCCGACGTGAACACCGCCTTCCAGGCGCTCGTCGCCGGGATGGGCCCGGTGCATCCCGACGTCGGCGTTGCGTCTCTCAACGCCCAGAACTCCTCCGCCACCGCCACCTTGCGATACACCTGGACGTTTCCGGGCGTGCCGACGTCGTGGGTGTACGACACCACGGCCGACCTGGCCCGTGAGGGCGGCCGGTGGAAGACCCGCTGGACCCCGGCGCTCGTCCAACCCGGCCTCGACGGCGGCAACCGGCTCAGTCAGCACCGGCTGTATCCCGAGCGCGGCGAGGTCCTCGGTGAGGACGGCGACGTCATCGTCACGCTGCGACCGGTGGTCCGGATCGGCCTGGACAAGAGTGCGCTGTCCGCCGATCAGCTCGAGTCCTCGGCACGCCGTCTCGCAGCGCTCGTCGGAATCGACGCGAAATCCTATGTCGCTGCCGTGAAGGCTGCAGGTCCGCAGGCATTCGTCGAGGCGATCGTCTTCCGGGCCACCGACAAGCGACGGCCGGCGAACAAGACGGTGGCCCGGATCAAGGGCGCTCTGGCGATCGACGGGGAGCAGATGCTTGCACCGTCGGCCGACTTCGCGCGTCCGGTGATCGGGAGCGTCGGCGAGGCGACGAAGGAGATCGTCGACGACTCCGCCGGTGCGGTCGTTGCCGGCGACGAGGTGGGAGTCTCCGGACTGCAACGCCGCTACGATGTCGCGCTACGCGGCACCCCTGGCGTGACGGTGCAGCTGGTCGCGGCCAAGCCGACGGCCTCGGCGAGCCCATCCGCCTCTCCCACCGCGGATCCGTCGTCCGGATCGGGTTCCGGATCGGGTTCGGGGTCGAGCAGCTCCGCGCCGGCCCAGACGCTGTTCCAGGTCCATCCGGTGGACGGTCGGGACCTGAAGCTGACGATGAACGTCGGTCTGCAGAAGCTGGCCGAGAAGACCCTTGCCGACACCAGGCCGGCCAGCGCCCTGGTCGCGATCCGACCGTCCACCGGGGCCGTCCTGGCGGTCGCCAACGGACCGGGCAGCAACGGCCAGTCGGCGGCGACCGTCGGCCAGTACCCGCCCGGGTCGACGTTCAAGGTCGCAACGAGTCTCGCTCTGCTCCGAGCCGGCCTGGAGCCCGACTCCTCACTGAGTTGTCCGGGGAAGATCCAGGTCGACGGGCGCCAGTTCAAGAACTACGACGACTACCCGAGCGGCCACCTGGGCAAGATCGACCTGCGTACGGCGTTGGCCCAGTCCTGCAACACCGCGTTCATCTCCCAGGCCGGCAAGGTGAGCGACGCCGATCTGGCGGCTGCCGCGGGATCACTGGGGCTCGGCATCGACTACGACGTCGGCTTCTCGTCGTACTTCGGCTCGGTTCCCGACGAGGACGGCGCAACCAGCCACGCGGCGGCGATGATCGGGCAGGGCAAGGTCCAGGCGTCTCCGCTGGCGATGGCCGCGGTGGTCGGCTCGGTCCAGGCCGGCAAGACCGTGATCCCCCATCTGGTCGACGGAAAGAGCGCGAAGTCCAAGGGGCAACCGCTGACGGCCGCCGAGGCCAAGCAGCTGCAGTCGATGATGCGATCGGTGGTCACCGACGGCAGCGCCCGGTTGCTTGCCGGCCTGGACGGCCCGGGGGCCATCGCCAAGACCGGCACCGCCGAGTACGGCAACAAGCAGCCCCCGCGTACCCACGTCTGGATGATTGCGGGGCAGGGAGACCTTGCGGTGGCGGTCTTCGTTGCCGACGGGGCCTCCGGCTCGCAGACGGCCGGTCCACTGCTGAAGCAGTTCCTGAGTCGCGCCCGCTGAGCCAGGCGGCAAGATCGTCAGGCTGCGGCGCGGGCCATCGTCCGGATCGTCGGCAGGGTGGAGACCCGCTCGGCCATCGCCAACTTCTCCGCGACGATCGTGAGCACCACCGAGAGCGGCATCTCCAGGGCACGACAGATCGACGCCAGCAGCTCGCTGGACGCCTCCTTCTGGCCGCGCTCGACCTCGGACAGATAACCGAGGCTGACTCGCGCAGCCTTCGACACCTCGCGCAGCGTCCGGCCCTGCGCGACTCGCTCCTGCCGCAGCGCTTCGCCGACCAGCTCGCGCATCAGCATCGGCTTCACCGCAGCGTCGGTTCCCATGACCAAACTGTACTCACCTGGCGTACTCCTCGACATCGATCTCCCGCTGTGGAACACCGCAGCAGATGTTGGAACAACACTGTCACGCGGTCCTGACATTCCCGTTGGGCCATCCATTCCGGGTCCGGGCGGCCTACGCCGGACCGGTCAGTGCCTCGAGCAGCGCACCCAGAGCGCTACCGACGGTTGCTGCCCGGATGTCGGCACGGGTCCCTTGCAGGGACAGCTCGCGGACGACGGCCCGTCCCGGCCCGACCAGCCCGACGAAGACCTGACCCACGGGATGGCCGTCCTGCGGATCGGGTCCGGCCACGCCGGTCACGGCGAGGCCCCAGTCGGCCGCGCAGCGCTGCGCGGCTCCGATCGCGAGCTCGGCCGCAGTCGTCGACGCAACCGGTCCGTCGCGATCGAGGATCCGTTGGCTGACGCCGGCGAGAGTTGCTTTCAGGTCGGTCGCGTACGTGATCAGTCCACCCCGATAGACCGCCGAGGCGCCGGGCACGCTGGTCAGCACCATCCCGATCCAGCCTCCGGTCAGCGACTCGGCCGTCGCAAGGGTCGCTTCCCGCGCGACCAGCGCCGCGATCACCGATCGGGCGGCCGCCTCGACACCGACCTCACCGGGCATCGGAACGCTCAGCCGGCGGCGGACCGCAACGCGTTGCGGCGCAGCTTCCAGGCCGCCCATAGATAGTCCAACCCGGTGACCATGGTCAGCAGGAACGCCAACCCCATCACCACCCACGCGATCGGCTGGGCCCAGTCCGGCAGCGGCAGTAGGTAGAGGATCACGGCGACGGCCTGGGTGACAGTCTTCAGCTTGCCGCCGCGATTGGCCGACATCACGCCGTACTTCAGGACCACGAAACGCAGCAGCGTGATGCCCCACTCGCGGATCAGGATGAGGATGGTCACCCACCACCACAGCTCGCCGTTGATCGACAGCCCGATGAAGGCCATTCCCGTCAGCGCCTTGTCGGCGATCGGGTCGGCCAACTTGCCGAACTTGGTGACGATGTTGTGCTTGCGAGCCAGGTGGCCGTCGAGGAAGTCGGTGAGGATCGCAGCGGTGAACACTGCCGCGGTGGCGAGCTGCCAGCCCGTTCCGGTCGGATGAGCGAGCAGCATCCAGGCGAAGACCGGGACCAGGATCAGCCGGAACGTGGTCAGCGCATTCGGCACGTTCCAGGGCGTGGTCTCGGCTGCGGGCTCAGGCGCGGCCGACGGCGATGTCGTCATGACCCTCCGCCGGTGATCGGCTCGGCCAGGAGATCGGCCCCGACGGCGTTCACCACGACGGCGTCCACCAGTTCGCCGACGCTGAACCGGGCGCCGAGCAGCTCCGTGCTGCCATCGACCTCGGGTCCCTGGTGCGCGGACCGTCCGATCCCGACCGTCTGATCGCTCCCATCCTGATCGACCAGCACCCGTACGCGTTCCCCGATCCGGTCCTCCGCTCGCTGGGCCATCAGCTCCTCGGCGAGATCGGCCACCGAGGCGCGACGACCCTCGATCTCGTCGAGCGAGATCTGATCGCCGAGCCGGGCCGCCTCGGTGCCGTCCTCGTCGGAGTAGCCGAACACGCCGATCGCATCCAGCCGGGCCGCCTCCAGGAACTGGCCCAGCAGATCGACGTCGTGCTCGGTCTCGCCGGGGAAGCCGCAGATCACGTTGCTCCGGATCCCGGCTCCCGGCGCCTGGGCGCGGATCGACTCGATCAGGGTCAAAAAGGCCTCCGCGTCGCCGAACCGCCGCATCCGCCGCAGCACCGGGCCGGAGGCGTGCTGGAAGGAGAGATCGAAGTACGGCACGACTTTCTCACCGGTCGCCATCGCCGCGACCAGGCTCGGACGCATCTCGGCCGGCTGGAGGTAGGAGACCCGCACCCAGTCGATGCCATCCACCCGATCGAGCTCGGCCAGCAGCTTCTCCAGCGCCTGCAGGTCGCCGAGATCCTTGCCGTACGACGACGTGTTCTCACTCACCAGGAACAGTTCCCGGACGCCCTGGTCGGCCAGCCACCGCGCCTCGGCCACGACGTCGGTGGGCGGGCGGGAGACGTACGAACCCCGGAAGGCCGGGATGGCACAGAACGTACAGCGCCGATCGCAGCCCGAGGCGATCTTCAGTGGCGCGGTCGGACCGCCCCCGAATCGACGCCGATGGGTCCGCGGGCCGCTGGCCGGCGCGACGCCGGCGGGCAGCTCGTCGGACTCTCGCAGGATCGAGGTCCGATGACCAGGGATGGCGACGTGGGCGGCCGCGGCCTGTCGGGCGATCGGGGTGACCGGGAGGAGCTTCCGCCGGTCGCGGGGCACATGGGAGGCCGGTCGGTCGCCGGCCAGGATCGCCTGCAACCGCGCCGCGATGTCGTCATAGCTGTCGAACCCCAGCACCGCGTCGGCCTCCGGCAGCGCCTCGGCGAGCTCCTGGCCGTACCGCTCGGCGAGGCAGCCGACCGCGACGACAGCCTGGACGCCGCCCCCACGGGGTAGATCAGACTTCAGGTCCGCGGCCGCCAGCAGGGTGTCCACCGAGTCCTTCTTCGCCGCCTCGACGAAACCACAGGTGTTCACCATCACCGCTGTGGCGTCTGCCGGGTCGTCCACCAGGGTGAAACCGCCGTCCTCGAGTCTCGCGGCGAGTTCCTCGGAGTCCACCTCGTTGCGGGCGCAACCGAGGCTGACGAGGTGGACCGGCGTTAGCACCTGCCTAGTATTCCCCATCCGGCTGACTCGGCCGAGTCCTGCCTGCTGGACCTCTGATCGAGGAGTCGGACGGGCAGTTGCCCATTGGTGCAGAGATCGATGCATCCAGGCATGCCTGGCGGGCCCTGGAGCCCGCCGACCATCCAGGAAACACTCGATCGGACCGGTTCATACCGATGAGGGGCAGCGGAATGAGTGCTCGCGATCATCCTCAGCGGCAACGGACGTCGAGAACGACCCCAGGGACGAGCGCAGCCGCCGCAGTCCAACCCCCGACACCGGCAGCGTCTCGGTCAGCAGATCGTCCCTCGGCGCGGCCGTACGCCGGCATTGACCCGGCGGCTCTCGGACCTGATGTCCTGCAGCTGCAGCAGGCGGCGGGAAACGCGGCCGTGACCGGACTCGTCAACGAGCTCAACCATCCCCCTCGTGCGATTGGTTCCGACTGTCCAGCGATACAGCGGTCGCCGGCCTCCGATCTCATCGACGAGAACACCAGCTGGGGCAATCTCGCCGAGGATCGCCTCGGTCAGACGCTACTGACCCGAGCGCTCGCCGGCGATCACGGCTTCGTCCAGGCGGTCCTGGACGACCTCGGCTCGACGGATCGAGACGATGTCTCATTCGAGCTCACCAGGGCGGCCACCGCAGCGCAATTGACCACCCTGGCCGGCTCGGAGAGTGGGCGCCGGCTCCTGGACCGGATGTTCGACGAGCTGACCAGCGGAAGCGTCGCCGACGACGAGCAGGCACAGGCGGATCGCATCATCCAGGTCAAGGGCCAGCGCGTCGATCAGGCTCAGGCTCAGCAGCAGATGATCTCTGGCAAGGTGTTTCCGTTCCGGCTGCCCGGTCTGACGGTGTTCTCTGATGCGCCGATCTCGGCCGAGCGCCGCCCAGACGGCCAGATCTGGGTGAAACAACCCACCCGGGTGCTCGGCACCGACATGTTCCGGGACGAGACGCGAACGTTGCCCAGCGACGTGTTCATCGGCGGCATGCTCATCCCGGAGAACGAGATCGTCGGCGTCAAGCTCTACGACCTCGGCGGCCCTGTCGTCTACCGCCCGGCACTGTTCCTCATCCAGATCGCCAACCAGGACGACACAGCGACCCTGATGAAGATCGCGGAGGTTGCGGGCATCGGCGTGACACTCGGCTCGGGGGCCCTCGCCGAGCTGGGGATCGAAGCCGGCATGGCAGCTCGGGTGATGCTCTGGGCGGATCGAGCAGCGTTCGTCCTCGGCACCCTCACGACGGTGATCAACGAACACCGCGGCGAGATCATCGAACGGTACGGCGCGTCCGGTCGCCAGTTCCTGCGTTTCGTCGACATCGTGCAGAGCGCGACGGCCATCTACGGTTTTGCGCGGATGGCCATCGGCATGGCGCAGGTGGTCAGC
The DNA here is from genome assembly GCA_963797165.1 of uncultured Actinomycetota bacterium. GTDB lineage: Bacteria > Actinomycetota > Actinomycetes > Propionibacteriales > Propionibacteriaceae > Microlunatus. The sequence continues at coordinate 43,910 of CAWCOM010000001.1, read as the reverse complement.
CGCTTCCGGACCGCGTATCAGGACTGGCGGGCTGCCGTCCGCGCCGCGGAAAGCGAGCTGTCGGGTGGTGAGCGGCAGATCACCCAGCAGATCACCGAGCAGACCGAAACCATCCTGCAGAACGCGGACGACGTTGCCGGGGCAGGAGCGAACCGGCAGCCTCCCGCCGGTGGGCAGCCGTCCGGCGGCCCAGAGCCCCAGCCTCCGACCGGCGAGCCGACGACCGTACCGCCCGAGCGACAACTCCCTCCGCCGCGCGAGCCCACTGCGCGGGAACGACTCGACGCCCGGCGCGCCGCGCAGGCGGAGGCCGCCCGCGCCCAGGAGATCCGCGAAGGGATCGCCCGGGTCGACCGAGAGCTGGCCGCTGGGACGCACCGGCGACGAATCAGCCAGGACGACCTGGACTGGCTGAACGCCGATCCGCGACACAAGCAGATCGCCTACGATCCCGACATCGGCACGTACCGAGTCTCGGAAGCTCGCCAGGCGCTCGCCGCCGAGCAGGCACACGTGCTGCCGGGACCCGTCGCACGATCGACCCAGCCCGGCACGGACGTGCTCGACGGGGCCGGCGTAGCGTGGAGCGTGAAGGGCACCGGACCGAGCGCCACGATCGAGTCGACCGTCGGGCTGATCGCCGGCGAGTCGAGCGCCGGGCGGCCCTGCCTGGGCGATCTGCGAGGAATGAGTATGCGCGAGCAGGCGGCCGTCCGTACCATGCTGGTCGACCGGCTCGGATCCGCACCGCACGCCGAAGTCCGCTTCCTGCCCGCCGGAGTAGATCGGATCCCCGCGCGATGAATGTTCTCACCGCGGACGAGCTGGCAGCCCATCGTGCCTGGTTGGCCGACCCGGCACAGGGCCGTCGGCTACGCCTGGTCGGCACGGATCTGACCGGCACGGTGCTCGCCGGCGACGATCTGTCCGAAGCGGAGCTGACCAAGGTCTCGCTCGCCGGCGCCGACCTGCGGGGCGTGAACCTGTCCCGGGCGACGCTGTCGGAGGTCGACCTCAGCGGGGCCCGGTTGAACGGAGCCACTCTGTTCGAGGCGTCTTTGACCGACACCACGCTGGACCACGCGGTCATGATCGACGCCGACCTCGCCGGAGCCCGCCTGCATGACTGCCGACTCGTCGGCGCCGACCTGTCGGACGCCGTGCTGATCAAAGCCGAGCTCTGGCAGTGCGATCTGGCCGGCGCGGCACTGCGCGGTGCGCATGGTCTGCGGATGTCGCTGTTGGGTGGCTCGATCGCCGGCGCCGATGTCACCCGCGCCGACCTCAGCTACGCAGTGATCCGAGGCGCCGATCTGACCGGAGTCGACCTCACCGAGGCGACGACGACGGGTGCGCACATCGACTGATCTCGCCCGTCGCCCTGAGCCGATCAGCCCGCCCTCAGGTTCTCCATCACGTCGTCCAGGTCGTCGGGCTTGACCAGCACCTCGCGCGGCTTGGAGCCCTCGGAGGGTCCGACCACGCCTCGGGTCTCCAGGATGTCCATCAGCCGTCCCGCCTTGGCGAAGCCGACGCGCAGCTTGCGCTGCAGCATCGACGTCGAGCCGAGCTGCAGGGTCACCACCAGCTCCACGGCCTGCAGCACGAGGTCGAGGTCGTCGCCGATGTCCTCGGCCACCTTTGTGGCCGACTCCGGCACGGCGGTGACGTCTTCCCGGTAGTCCGGCTTGAGCTGCTCGGTGACGTGGCCGACCACCGTCCGGACCTCGGCCTCGGTCACCCAGGCGCCCTGGATCCGGATCGCCTTCGAGGCGCCCATCGGTAGGAACAGGCCGTCGCCCTGACCGACGAGCTTCTCCGCGCCCGGCTGGTCCAGGATCACTCGGGAGTCCGTCATCGACGAGGTGGCGAAGGCGAGCCGGCTCGGCACGTTGGCCTTGATCAGGCCGGTGACCACGTCGGTGCTCGGCCGCTGGGTCGCCAGCACGAGGTGGATCCCGGCGGCCCGGGCCAGCTGGGTGATCCGGACGATCGAGTCCTCGACGTCGCGCGGGGCAACCATCATCAGGTCGGCGAGCTCGTCGACGATCACCAGCAGGTAGGGGTAGGGAGCGAGCACCCGCTCGGAGCCTTCCGGTGGCTTCACCGAGCCGGTCCGGACAGCCTTGTTGAAGTCGTCGACATGGCGGAATCCGAACGCGGCGAGGTCGTCGTAGCGCAGGTCCATCTCGCGGACCACCCACTGCAGCGCCTCGGCTGCCTTCTTCGGCTGGGTGATGATCGGTGTCACCAGATGCGGCACACCCTCGTACGCGGTCAACTCGACCCGCTTCGGGTCGACCAGCATCATCCGCACCTCGTCGGGGGTGGACCGCATCAGCACCGACGTGATCATCGAGTTGATGAAACTCGACTTGCCCGACCCGGTCGCGCCCGCCACCAGCAGGTGCGGCATCTTGGCGAGGTTCGCGACCACGAAGCCACCCTCGACGTCCTTGCCCAGGCCGACGGTCATCGGATGATGATCGTTTCGCGCGGTCGTCGAGCGCAGCACATCACCGAGCGAGACGACCTCCTTGTCGGTGTTGGGGATCTCGATGCCGATCGCGGACTTGCCAGGGATCGGGGACAGGATCCGGACATCGGCGCTGGCGACCGCGTACGCGATGTTGCGGCTGAGTGCGGTGACCTTCTCGACCTTCACTGCGGGACCGAGCTCGACCTCGTAGCGGGTCACCGTCGGGCCGCGGGTGTAGCCAGTGACGTGCGCGTCGATCTCGAACTGCCGGAGCACCTCGGTCAGCCGACCGACGACGGCGTCCGAGGCCGCCGTCCGGGTCTTGTGCACGCTGCCCTGCTTCAGCACTTCCGAGTCCGGCAGCAGGTACTGCACGTCGCCGGAGAGCTGGAGCTGCTCCACCCGCTGCGGAATGGGAGTGTGCGGCGGCGGTTCCAGCGTCTCCGCCGCCGGCTCTGCCGTCTTGCTGGCCTTGCGGCCCTTGCCGACGGCCGCGGGCGGCAGGCCGGCGGTGACCGGCGGGAGTCCGTCGCCGGTGTCGGCTTCGGGATAGGAATCGATCATGGCCGGGCCCGCTTCGAGCTCCGCCGGCTCCTCCTCGCGGATTACCGGTGAGTCGTACGCCTGATCGACACCGATTTGACCAACCGACTCGATGACCTGGCCCTCGATCACCGTGCGCTCGGGACGAAGCCGATCGCGGAGCGCGCGGATCCGTTCGGGGATCTGGTAGAGCGGGATCCCCACCACGACGATGACTCCGAAGATCAACAGCAGAACCAGGAGCGGAACGGCGACGTAGACCGACAGCAGATCGGTGAGCAGGCTCGACGCGATGTAGCCGATGATGCCGCCGGCCTCCCGCAGCGCCGCCGGGTCGTTGGTCCGCGGTAGTCCGCGGGCGATGTTGATCAAGCCGAGCAGACCGATGCAGATCGCGCTCCAGCCGACCAGCTGCCGACCGCCGGGACCGTTGTGGTCCGGGTGGCGCATCGTGCGCCAGGCCATGCCCAGCAGGAAGATCGGCGCCACGTAGCTCAGCGCCCCGATCACGCTGGACACGCCGACCTTGATCGCCGCACCTACCGGGCCGGGCAGCCCGAACCAGAACTCCGCGCCGACGATGATCGCGCAACCGACCAGGAACAGCCCGACACCGTCGCGGCGCAGATCGGGAGCAAGCTCACGGTCTGCACCGCCCACTCCGCGGGTGGCGCCGCCGAGGGCGTGGGCCAGACCCAGCCAGCCCGCGCGCAGTCCGCGACCGACCGCGACGAGGACCGGCGTACGGGCCGGGCGACGGCCTCCGCGCGACTTCGACGCTGGTTTGCGTTGCGCCGGCTTGCCTCTCGCCGGAGGCTTCCCGCGGTTCTGCATGCTCCGGCCGGAGCCGGATCGGCTCCCCGAACCCGAGCGCGAACTGCCCCCTGCGCTGGTCGCAGAACGCGAGGCAGGTCGGGTTGAAGTCTTCTTGCTTCCGGACGACCGCGGGCTCGACCCGGACGTGCCGGGGTTGCTACGAGACCGCGGTGGGGAAGACGCGCGGGTCGCCATGAGGGTGAGGTTACGTGATCCCGGCCACCGCGGCCCTGACTCCACGCCGAGGAGCCGGACCCGAACCGACGAGCGCCACCGCTGCCGTCTGCCACCCGGCTTGGGTCCCGTCCCCGAAAACTGGTCACCAACCACACCTTTCGTCGGCGTGTCGCCGTGGTACGTGACCAGTTTTCGGGAGGTGGGAACGGGTTTGCGGGTCAGGGGGCGAGGTACGGGCGGAGGCGCCAGAGGTGATCGGTCGGACCGATCCCGGCGCCGAGCGGGAATCCGGCGCGGATCGCGCCGGTGACGTACGCCTTCGCGGCATCGACCGCCGCCGGCATCGAGTCGCCCAAGGCGAGCCGGCAGGCCAGGGCCGAAGCCAACGTACAGCCGGTGCCGTGGGTATGGGCCGTGTCGATCCGCTCGCCGGGATAGTCCCGCACACCTTCGTCGCGACCGACCAGCACGTCGACCGGGTCGCCGGCGCGGTGGCCGCCCTTGACCAGGACCCAGCGCGAGCCGAGGGACAGCAGCCGACGGGCCAGATCCGCCGGCCCGACGGAGTCTGCGGCGACACCGGCCAGCAGCTCGGCCTCGGGCAGATTCGGCGTGATCACGGTGGCCAGCGGCACCAGCCGATCCCGCAGCGCAGCGACGGCCGCTGTCTGCAGGAGCCGGTCGCCGTGCTTGCTGACCGACACCGGGTCGAGCACGACCGGTACGTCCACGCCGGCCAAGCAGTCGGCCACGCAGTCCACGATGTCGGGGCTGCCGAGCATCCCGATCTTGATGGCGTCGACGCCGATGTCGTCGGTCACGCTACGGAACTGGGTTTGGATCGCATCGATCGGCAACGGCCAGATACCTTGCACGCCGACCGAGTTCTGGGCGGTGATCGCGGTCAGCACGCTCATCCCGTGGACGCCGTGGGCCAGCATCGTCTTCAGGTCCGCCTGGATCCCGGCGCCGCCGCCGGAGTCCGATCCGGCGATGGTCAGCACCCGAGCAGTGGGCAGGTCGGTCATCGCCGGCCTCGTTGCCCGGCACCGAAGTGGTCCCAGCCGGTGGCGCCGATCCAAGCTGCCCCGTCGACCAGTACCCGGGGTCCCGCGTCGTCAGCTGCGGCCTGGGCCACGCCCACGACCCGCCAGCCCTCGGGCAGTGACGCGTCGGCCGGGAAGGTCGCCGCCAGGGCATGGTCTTCACCGCCGGTGAGCAGCAGCGCGTACGGATCCGTGCCTGTCGCCGCACTCACCACCTGGAGCGGCTCAGGCACCTCGAACGCCTCCCGGCGTAGGTCGACCACGACTCCCGAGGCGTCCGCGACGTGCCCAAGGTCGGCCAGCAACCCGTCGGAGACGTCGATCATCGCGGTTGCCCCGGCGGCTGCAGCCAGCGCACCGGCGCCGTACGGAACATCGGGGACCCGGTACGCCTCCACCGCCGCGCGTGGGGAGCGGAAACCGCGACCGAGCACGGCCAGGCCCGCCGCGGCCCAGCCCGTACGTCCTACGAGGGCGACCACGTCGCCGGGCCGCGCGCCGGATCGGGTCACGATCCGGCCGCCGTTCGCCGATCCCAATACCGTGACTGCGACGGTGATGTCCCGGCCACGGGTCAGATCGCCGCCGATCAGATCGACCCCCGACCGAGCCGCCTCGTCGCGCAGCCCGGCCGCGAACTCCAGCACCCACTCGGCGGGCAGGTCGCCCGGGGCCGAGAAACCGACGACGATCGCGTACGCCGTCGCGCCCATCGCCTCGATGTCGGCGACGTTCGCCGCCACCGCCTTGCGGCCGACGCTGCGAGCGTCGGACCAGTCGCGGCGGAAGTGCACTCCTTCGACCAGTACGTCGATCGAGGTGAGTACCGGTGATGTCAGGTCCAGGGCGGCGGCGTCGTCGCCTGGACCGATGACGACCCGATCGTTGGCCGGCAGGCCGGCGGTGATCGACTCGATCAGCGCGAACTCCCCGACATCGGCGAGGGTGAGCCCCTGGCCCGGCGGACTCACCTGGCGGCCCGATCGCCGCGCCGCTCCGAGCCGAGAGCAGGCACACGGAGGCTCTGCAGACAGCGCCGAGGCGAACCTGTAGCGTGACGCACGACGGCGAGCGTACGCGGTGGTCCTGCCGGACCCCGGGTGTGTCTCGCCCGAGACGCAACCGGCGTCACGACGCATCCGGCGTCACCAGGGCGAATGAGGAGACCGCAGCGAATGGTCGTTCAGGCGTACATCTTGGTTCAGACCAATGTCGGCAAGGCTGCCGAGGTCGCCAACGCGATCGGCGCCATCCAGGGCGTGACTCTGGCGGAAGACGTCACCGGCCCGTACGACGTGATCGTGCGTGCCGAAGCCTCCAGCGTGGACGAGCTGGGCCAGCTCGTCGTGGCCAAGGTGCAGAACGTGCCCGGCATCACCCGTACGGTGACCTGCCCGGTCGTGCACATCTAGTTTCTTCGCTCGCGCCCGACGCTGACGGCTCGCGACGGGTTGCTCGGGGGACTCGCGCGACGGCGCGAGAAACCCGGCTCGAGTCGTCACTCGTTCGCGCCACCGAAGAAGGAGCGCCTCTTCCGTCGCTCGCTCCCTCCCCGGGCGCGCCTTCCGACGCTCGCCCTCTCCGATCGCTCGCGCGACGGCGCGAGAAACCCGGCTCGAGTCGTCACTCTTCGTGAAGAGGAAAAGCGCCTCTTCACTCATCGCTCCTCCCTCCCCGGGCGCGCCTTCCGACGCTCGCCCTCACGGACCTCTCGCCACGACGACACCGCCCTCGTTATCGCACCGCATCGCCCAGATGTGGCCGCTCTGCCCGGGCACACGCCTTGCGGCCGCTCTTCGTCCATCGACACCCCCCGCGCCGACTCTGCGCCTCGGCGGGCCACTGTGCGCGTCGGCGCCGATGCGCGAAGTGGCCCGTGGACGCGGGAAGTCGCCGCAGGGTGTGGGGATCCACACCCAGCGCAACCGCGGAACGCGCTCAGCGGAGGCCGAGGGGACGCTGCAGACCCAGCTGCAGCAGGTGGTCGACCAGGGCGGGGTAGTCGAGCCCGGTGGCGGCCCACATCCGGGGGAACATCGAGTGGGCGGTGAAGCCCGGCATCGTGTTGATCTCGTTGATCACGACCCGTAGCTCGCGGGTCAGGAAGACATCCACCCGGGCCAGCCCCTCGCACCCGATGGCATCGAACGTCTTGATCGCCAGCGACCGCACCTCATCGGCGATCCGAGGCTCGACCTGCGCCGGTACGTCCAGGTCGACCTGTTCCTCGGGGAGGTACTTCGCCTCGAAGTCGTAGAAGCCCGATGCGCTGTGCACCCGGATCTCGGCGATCTCGCTGGCTCGAGCATCGTCATCCCCGAATCCACCGAGCACCCCGCACTCGAGCTCCCGGGCGTCGACAAATCCCTGCTCCACGATCACCTTCGGGTCGTATCGCTGGGCGAACTCGACCGCGGCTGTCAGGTCGGCGCTCGACTCGACCCGGGAGATCCCGAGGCTGGAGCCACCGCGCGCCGGTTTCACGTACACCGGATAGTGCATCGCGTCGACGGCTTCGACGCATGCTGCGCTGTCTCGCCGCCACTCCCCCGGCGTGATCGCCACGAACGGCCCGACCGGCAGCCCGGAGGCGGACAGCACCAGCTTCATGTAGTGCTTGTCCATCCCGACGGCGCTGGCGAGCACGCCGGCACCGACGTAGCGGGTGCCCATCATCTCGAACAGGCCCTGGATCGTGCCGTCCTCACCGAACGGGCCATGCAGCAGGGAGAACGCGACGTCCACCGGCCCGAGCGCGGTCAGCGCGCCGGTCTCGCGAACGGCGAGCTCGGAACCGGACTCGCCGCGGAGCAGCATGCGTCGGAGGTGTCCTCGGTCAGCTCCGGCAGCCGCCCGCCGGAGACCTGGAGCCGGCCGATCGTCTCGGGCTCGAGCACGGCCCACCGACCTGTCCGCGTGATCCCGAGCCCCACCACGTCGTAGCGCTCTCGGTCGATCGCACCCACCACGCCGGCGGCGGTCAGACACGACACCCCGTGCTCGCTGCTGACGCCGCCGAACACCACGGCCACCCGGGTACGACGGCTCCCGTTCGACCCAGGTTCGAAGACACCCGCAGAAACACTGGGAACAGGAGCATTCACGAGACCAGTCATCGGGTCCCGACCCTACCTGGCCGAACCGGGAGAATGGCTTGCATGCCACCCGAACACTCCGAAGACTCCGAACACTTTGCCAACCCCGAACGACAGCGCCGCCACTCGATGCATCCCGACACCCTTGCCGTCACAGCAGGCCGACCGCCCCGGCTCGTCGATGCCCCGTTCAATCCGCCGGTCGTGTTCGCGTCGACGTACGTCGGCTCCGCCGACCCGAGCACCACGGTCGGCTACGGCCGGTACGGCAACCCCACCTGGACCGCGCTGGAGTCGGCGATCGGCGCGCTGGAGGGTGGTCAGGCGCTCACGTTCGCCTCGGGGATGGCGGCCGCGTACGCCGCCTTGGAGCTGCTGCCCCGCGGCGGCACGATCGTGCTGCCGACCAACTGCTACCTCGGCGTCTCCTCCGCGGTCGACGAGCGGGTCGAGGCCGACGGCGTGACCGTACGTCGGGTGCCAGTCGGCGACACCACTGCCGTGCTCGCGGCAGCCGAGGGAGCGGACCTGGTCTGGCTGGAGTCCCCCACCAACCCGACGATCGAGGTCGCCGACCTACCGGCCATCGGCGCGGCGCTCGGTGACCGGACCACGCTGGTGGTCGACAACACGTTCGCCACACCGATTCTCCAGCGGCCGCTCGAACACGGCGCCGACGTCGTCCTGCACTCGGCGACGAAGTTCATCGGCGGACACTCCGATGCGCTGCTCGGAGCGCTGGTCTGCCGGCCCGGAGCCGCGCGACTGGAGCGGCTGCTGTCGATCCGCTCGCATCGCGGCGCCGTGCCCGGGCCCGATGGAGGCCTACCTGGTGCTGCGCGGACTTCGTACGCTCGCGGTGCGGCTCGAACGGGCTCAGCAGAACGCCCAGACGCTTGCGGAGCGACTCACCGAGCACCGCTCGGTCCGTCGGGTGCGGTATCCCGGGCTGCCTGAGGATCCGGCCCACGAGGTCGCCGCGCGCACCATGGACGGATTCGGCGCGATGATCGCGATCGAGCTGGCCGATGCGGCGACCGCCGATGCCGTCGTCGACGCCGTACGGCTCTGGGCGCACGCCACGAGTCTCGGGTGGGGTCGAGTCGAGCCTGGAGCGCCGCCGGCGCTGGCCGAGCGAGCTGCCCGTCGTGCCCGAGGGACTGCTGCGGCTGTCGGTCGGGATCGAGCACGTCGAGGATCTGTGGTCGGACCTGGAGCGCGCGCTGGACCGAGTGCGCTGAGCTCAGAACAACGAGCCGATCACCAGCCGGATCACCCGGTCGAAGACCCGGTCCGGCAGTACTGCGCGCAGGAAGAGCAGCGGCTTGGCGCCGACACCGACCGGGTAGCGGGTCCGCGGACGGCGGGCGGTGACCGCCTTGACCACCGCTTCGGCGACGACGGATGGCGGCGAGGCCAGTCAGGGTCCCGGTCCGCGAGCCGGCGGCCAGGTTGTCCGCAGTCCGCTCGACCCGTCCCTCGTACGCTCCGCCCACCGAGGAGGCCAGCAGCCGATCCGCGGCGATCGCCCCCCACTCGGTCCGGATGGCTCCCGGCTCGATGATCACCACGTTGACCCCGAACGGCGCCACCTCCATCCGGAGACAGTCGCTGAGCGCTTCCAGCGCGTACTTCGTGGCGTGGTACCAGCCGCCGAACGGGGTGTAGAGCCGGCCGCCCATCGAGCTGATGTTGACGATCGTTCCCGAGCCCTGAGATCGCATCGCCGGCAGCACGAGGCGGATCAGCTCGGCCGCCCCGAAGAGATTGACGTCGAACTGCGCGCGCGCCTCGTCCGCGGACACGTCCTCGACTGCGCCGTACGACCCGTAGCCGGCGTTGTTCACCAACACGTCGATCCTGCCCGTCTCGGCGAGGATCGTCTCGATCCCGAGCCGACGCGACTCGTCGTCGGTCACGTCCATGGCGAGCACCCGGATGCCGTCGGTCGCCAACGGCTCGAGTCGCTCCGCCCGGCGCGCGGCCGCATAGACCGTGAACCCCAGCGCCGCCAGCCGCCGGGCCGTCGTCGCACCGATGCCCGACGAGGCGCCCGTGACGAGCGCCACCTCTCCCCCCACCCCGTTACCCTCCAACTTCCCCGATGCAGTTGTCCGGGCTCATCCTGTCCGGAATCATCTGTCCGGGCTCATCCTGGCAGGCTGATCAGCCGGCGACGACCACCTTCGCAGAAGAGCCGGCCACCGGAAAGCTGGTCAGCCCGCGGATCAGCGAGCCCTGCCGCCGGGTAAGAGACCCGACCTGTCGGAGATCGGGAAGCCGGGTGATCAGACTTCGTACGGCGGTGACGGCCTCGAGCCGCGCCAGCGGAGCGCCCACGCAGTAGTGGATACCACCGGAGAACGCGAGGTGATCGCTCTTGTTGGTTCGGTCGAGGTCGAAGGCCTGCGGGTCGGCGAAGACGGCCGGATCACGGTTGGCGCCACCGAGCAGGGTCACCACGATCTCGCCGCGTTTGATCTGTCGGCCCGCCACTTCCTGGTCGGTGAGCGCGAATCGTGCCGTGCGCTGCACGGGCGGGTCCCAGCGCAACGTCTCCTCGACGGCGGCGTCGACCAGCCCGGGATCCGCGACGACGCGGCGCCAGGACTCGGGATGATCAAGCAGCGCGAGCGTGGTGTTGCCGATCAGGTTGACGGTGGTCTCGAAACCCGCGATCAGCAACAGCGTGCACAGGGGGACCATCTCGGCCGCGGTGACGACATCCCCCTCGGCCCCGACCAGTCTGCTGATCACGTCATCTCCGGGATCGCGCCGCCGCGCGTCGAACACAGACACGAAGATCCGCTCCAACGCCTTCTGCGCCTGCATCAGCTCACCGGCGTGCTTGATCGACTGCAGCCCACCCAGCGCGCTGCCGAAGGTGGCCCCGTAGCGGGCGAACTCGGCCGCGTCGGCATCTGGGATGCCCAGCAGCTCGGTGATCACCGCGATCGGCATCGGCGCGGCCAACGAGGTGACCAGGTCGAACGGTTCGTCCCGCGCGACGGCGCCATCCAGCAGGTCGTCGACGACCCGCTGGATCATCGGAGCGAAGGCAGCCACGGCTTTCGGGCTGAACGATGGGGTCACGAACCGGCGGAGCCGGGTGTGGTCGGGTGGGTTCATCTCCAGGAACGAGAGCTGTGGCGAACCCGCCAGGGAGCCGCCGTCGTCGGCCGTCGCCCCGAACTGACGATTGCGGAGCACCTCGTTGCAGACCGCGTGAGTCTGCCGTGGTCCATGCCCCGATCGTCGAGCGAGAAATCGGGCCGTGCGCGCGAACGGCGGAGTACAAGGGATACGGGTCGTCTCGTCCCTGCTCGAGATGCAGCCGACTCAGCGGATCGCGCCGCAGGTGGGCTCCGAGCCGAATCCGCGTGCGCTCGGTCAGGAAGTCCCGGACGAAGATCAGCTGCTCCGTGCGCTTGCCCATCGCTCTGCCTCCCTACCGCCGGTGCGATTGACCGGACTGATCAAGTCTGCGTCGCAATGCACCCGGGAACCAGGCGGATTGTCATGCCTTCGGCGGCGACCTGTGCCTCAGTAGCGCTCGGGCTTCGCCGAGCGCGCCATCAGGGCGTCGATCATCTCGCGCGGGGTCAGCTTCTCCGCGATCACGGCATCGACGGCTTCGACGATCGGCATCTCCACCTGGTGGTCGATCGCGAGCTGGCGGATGGAGGAGCACGACTTGACCCCCTCGGCCACCTGACGGGTGGAGGCCGCGATCTCGGCGACGGTCCGGCCGCGCCCCAAGCCCTCGCCGAACGTACGGTTTCTAGACAGCGCGGAGGAGCAGGTGGCGACGAGGTCGCCGAGCCCGGCCAGACCGGAGAACGTGTACGGCTCCGCGCCCAGCTCGACCCCGAGCCGGATCGTCTCGGCAAGGCCGCGGGTGATCACCGACGCCGTCGTGTTGTCGCCGAGCCCGAAGCCGATGGCCATCCCCACCGCAAGGGCGATCACGTTCTTGGTCGCGCCGCCGAGCTCGACCCCGATCACGTCGGTGTTGGTGTACGCCCGGAACCTGGCCGTGTGGCAGGCCGCCTGCAGCGCCTCGGCGGTCTCCAGGGACGTACAGGCGACGACTGTGGCCGCCGGCTGACGCTCGGCGATCTCGCGGGCCAGGTTGGGGCCGGAGACCACCGCGATCCGGTCGTCGCCGATCCCGGTCACCTCGGCCACCAGCTGACTCATCCGCAACCCGGTGCCGAGCTCGATTCCCTTGGCCAGACTGACCAACGCGGCGTTCTCCGGAATGGACCAGCGCGCCAGGTTCTCGCGCAGCGCCTGGGACGGGATCGCGAGCACCACGAAACGGGCCCCGTCCATGGCCTGCTGGGCATCGGCGTACGCCCTGATGGCTTCTGGCAGCACGAGTTCGGGAAAGAAGGCGGAGTTGACTCGTTCCCGATTGATCGCCGCCGCCTGCTCGGCATGGTGCGACCACAGTGCGACCGAGCAGCCGGCGTCGGCCAGCACGGTCGCGAAGGCCGTTCCCCAGGAGCCGGCACCCATCACCGCTACCCGAGTACTCATCGGTCTCCTCCTGGGTCGCTGGGTGGCGCGGTGTCGTTGGGTAGCGCGGTGTCGTTGGGTGGCGTCGCGCTCGGCGGGCTCTCCTGCCGCAGCTCGGCGACCAGATCGGTGAGGACCGACATCATGCGCTGTGTCGTGCGGACGAGCATCGCCGACGTCACCTGATCACCGGATCGGGGCTCCAGGGGGATCGGATCGCCGGTGATGAATCGGAAGGTCTTGCGTGGCAGCAGCCTCGGGAACTCGATCTTCTTGCCGTACATGATCTCCTGTGCACCCCACTGGGCAATCGGGACGATCGGGCACCCGGTGGCGTAGGCGATCCGGGCTGCACCGGTCTTGCCGGCCATCGGCCACAAGTCCGGGTCCGTCGTGATCGTCCCCTCCGGGTACACGACGACGCACTTGCCCTGCCGGACGGCCTCGATCGCGGTGCTCAGGGCATCCCCGGCGGTCCGGCTGTTCCGGTGCACCGGGATCTGGCCGGCTCCGGCCAGCACCCGACCGACCAACGGCACCCGGAACAGGGAGTCCTTGGCCAGGAACTTTCCCCAACGACCCGAGAACGCCAGATACTGGGCCACCGCGATCGGATCGACGTTGGAGATGTGGTTGACCACGACCACCACTCCGCCGGTCTGCGGCACCTTCGACTGGTCCCGCCAGTCTCGCCGGATGAGGCCCCTGATCAGGAAGTGGATGAGCCCCAAGGCTCTCCGGTACGTCGGTTCGACCGGCTCGTGGTTGACCTCCGACAGTGGCCGCGCCAGGGCGGACCGATCGCTCATCCGTCCTCCTTGGCCGTGCCGGTGCGGCTGGCGCCCACCGCGTCTCATCGCCGACGACGAGTGGCAACAATCTAGAGGATCGTGACAGCATCGAGTGATCACGCAGCCGGAGCCGGGGAGGCCGAATCGTGGCGGAGCCGGGTTTGCGGAGCGGCGCGGTGGTGGCGCTGAAGCCCCTGCGCAATGCGAAGTCTCGATTGCGAGGTCTCCCGGGCCCATACCGAGAGCACATCGCCTGGTGCCTGGCTCACGACACCATCACAGCGCTCGCCGGGGCGGTCGACCGTGTGATCGTGGTGAGCAACGAACCGTCGTTGCCGGGCCGACTGCGGTCGCTGGCCCCGCGGGTCCGGGTCAGCACCGAGGGCCCGTCGATCGGGATGAACGCCGCGCTGGCTGCGGGCGCAACGCAGCTCGTCGAGGATGGCGCGTCGTTGGTGGTCGCGTGTGTCGGCGACCTTCCCTGCTTGAAACCCATGACCGTGCGCCGGCTGATGACTGCAGCCGCCCGTCATCCCCGGTCCTTCGTCCCCGACGCTTCCGGCACCGGCACGACCATGCTGCTGGCTCGCGACGTGAGCCTCGATCCACGTTTCCAGGGCGCATCGGCCTCGGCGCATCGTGGATCCGGTGCGATATCGCTTACCGAGACCGCAGTGGGTCCGCTGCCCGACGCTCGCCGCGACGTCGACACACTGTCCGACCTGGCGGACGCCGTGCTGGTCGGTCTCGGTTCGTCGACCGGATCACTGATCGATCACGAGACGAACCATCTCGGCAGGTTCGAGCCGATCACGGTGGTCGGTCCGGACGAGAACGACATCGTCTTCGCGGTCACCGCGGACGGCGGTCGCTATCGGCTGAACGATGCCGTTCGGCTCGATCACCTGCACAACGCGTCACCAGGGCAGCGTCTGCACGCTGCCCTGGCGGGTGATCGGGTGTTGTCGGCCTGGCTGTGATCCAGCCGCCGGCGCCGCTAGCTCTTGACGGTCCGTCTCGCCGGTGCCTTCTTCGCGGTCGCGGTCTTGGCCGGGGCCGCATTCTTGGCCGTCGATGTGGCCTTGGCAGGAGCCTTCTTCGCCGCGGTTGACTTGGTCGCGGTCGTCTTGGTCGGGGCTGCCTTGGTCGCAGCTGCCTTGGTCGCTGGGGCCTTGGTCGCGGTTGACTTGGTCGCGGTTGACTTGGTCGGGGCCTTCTTGGTCGCCACCGGCGCGGCCTTGGTGGCGGTCGTCTTGCGGGCCGGCGCCTTGGTCGCCGCCGCCCTCGTGGTGGTCTTGGCGGCCGCGCTCTTGGCTGCAGTGGCGTTCGTCGCAGCCGACTTGGTTGCCGGCGCCTTCGTCGCGACCGCCTTCTTGGCGGTGGCCTTGCTCGCAGGCGCCTTGGTGGCCGTGCCGCCGGCTGCCGCGGCCTTCGTCGTCGGTGCCTTTGCCGCAGCCTTCTTGGCCGCCCGCGGCACCTTCTTCTCACCGGAGGTGAATGCCTTGAGATCGGTGCCCGCACGGAAGCGCGGCACCGCGGTCGCCTTGGCCCGCTTGCGTTCTCCGGTGCGTGGGTTGCGCACCATCCGAGCCGGTCGAGCCACCTTCTCGAAGACGCCGAAACCGGTGATCGACACCTTCTCCCCACCCGCGACCTGATACGTGATCGTCTGCACGACGGCATTGAGTGCCTTCGCGGCCTCGGACTTGTTGCCGTCGTACTGCGACGAGAGCGCTTCGATGAATTCTGCCTTGTTCACGCCGGACCCTTCTGAACGCTGTGCCAAGCCCGATTGGGCTGTCGGGCAGCCGCACGGTACGTCTGCTGCCACAACGCTAGGGAATGACTTGCGTCGAAACAATCACCTAACGGTACAAATACCGAAGTGTCGTTGAAAAAACGCACCAAATCGATGATCAGGAGACGGATTCGACCTTTGCCGGCAGTGTCCGCGGCAGAAATGCCGGCCGTTTCGTCTCGAACGCATCGATGTCGGTGACGTGCCGAAGGGTCAGTCCGATGTCGTCCAGACCCTCCATCAACCGCCACCGGGTGTACGGGTCGATCTCGAAGACCGTCTGGAAACCCGGTGCGGTGATCGTCTGCTCGGCAAGATCAACAGTCAGCGGCGTGCCCGGGTTGGACTCGACGAAGTCCCACAGCTCCTCGATGATCTTCTGGTCGACGACGGCGACCAGCAGACCTGCCTTCCCCGAGTTGCCCCGGAAGATGTCGCCGAATCGCGAACCGATGACGACCTTGAATCCGTAGTTCTGCAAGGCCCACACGGCATGCTCGCGAGACGACCCGGTGCCGAAGTCCGGACCGGGGATCAAGATCGTGGCACCGGCGTACTGCGGCTGGTTGAGTACGAATTCAGGATCGTTGCGCCAGGCCGCGAACAGCCCGTCCTCGAAGCCGGTCTTGGTGACTCGCTTGAGATACACCGCCGGGATGATCTGGTCGGTGTCGACATTGCTGCGCCGCAAGGGAAGCGCGGTGCCCGAATGAATGGTGAACTTGTCCATCGTCAGGTCTCCTCGATGCTACAGAAGGCGGGTCAGCGGGCGGCGGTGGCCGCGTCAGCGAGGTCGGTCGGGGCGCCGAGCCGGCCCAAGATCGCGGTGGCCGCCGCGACCGGTGGGGAGACCAGGTGCGTCCGTCCACCTTTTCCTTGCCGGCCTTCGAAGTTGCGGTTGGAGGTCGAGGCGGCTCGCTCGCCCGGGGCGAGCTGGTCCGGGTTCATCCCCAGACACATCGAGCAACCGGCAGCACGCCACTCCGCTCCGGCCTCTTTGAAGATCACGTCCAGGCCCTCCGACTCGGCCTGCAGGCGGACCCGAGCGGACCCGGGAACGACCAGCATGCGTACGGAATCGGCGATGTGGTGGCCCTCGATCACGTGCGCGGCGGCCCGCAGATCCTCGATCCGACCATTGGTGCACGAACCGAGGAATACCGTGTCCACTCCGATCTCGCGCATCGGCGTGCCGGGCTTCAACGCCATGTACTCCAGCGCCTTGGTTGCCGCCGTCCGGTCGGCCTCCTCGGGAAACTCCTCGGGATCCGGCACCCGAGCACCGAGCGGAACGCCCTGGCCCGGATTCGTACCCCAGGTGACAAACGGCGTGAGCTGGGTGGCGTCCAGGAAGACCTCGGCGTCGAAGGTCGCGTCCGGATCGCTCTGCAAGGTCTTCCAGTACGCCACCGCGGCGTCCCAGTCGGCACCGGTCGGTGCATGCGGACGGCCTTGGAGGTAGGCGAAGGTCGTCTCGTCCGGGGCGATCATGCCGGCCTTCGCGCCCCACTCGATGCTCATGTTGCAGATGGTCATCCGGCCCTCCATCGAGAGCGCCTCGATCGCGGACCCGCGGTACTCCACGATGTAGCCCTGTCCGCCGCCGGTGCCCACCTTGGCGATCAACGACAGCACGATGTCCTTGGCGGTCACGCCGGGCGGCAGCTCGCCGTCGACGTTCACCGCCATGGTCTTCGGCTTGGCCTGCGGCAGGGTCTGGGTCGCGAGCACGTGCTCGACCTCGGACGTGCCGATGCCGAAGGCGATCGCGCCGAACGCTCCGTGGGTGGCGGTGTGGGAGTCGCCGCAGACCACCGTCAGACCCGGCTGGGTCAGCCCCAGCTGCGGACCGATGATGTGCACGATGCCCTGATCGAGATCACCGAGGCTGTGGATCCGGACGCCGAACTCCCGTGCGTTGTTGCGCAGCGTGTCCACCTGGGTTCGCGAAACCGGATCCGCGATCGGCTGGTCGATGTTCAACGTGGGGGTGTTGTGATCCTCTGTCGCCATTGTCAGATCGGGCCGCCGCACCGGCCGACCAGCCTGCCGGAGCCCGTCGAAAGCCTGCGGACTGGTCACCTCGTGGACGAGATGAAGATCAATGAAGAGGAGGTCGGGCTCGCCCTCGGCGGTACGGACGACGTGCGCGTCCCAGACCTTCTCACTCAGTGTCTTGCCCATGGCTCGAGTGCCTCCCTGTTCGATGACGGATGCCTGGTACTGCTGGACTCCATCCTGGATTTGCATTCCAGCATGCGAGACGGCAGTATCAAGGCATGGACAACTCTAGCGGTGTCGGCGTTCTCGACAAAGCCGCCCTCGTCCTGAGCGCGCTGGAGACCGGCCCCACCACGCTGGCCGGACTGGTCTCGGCCACAGGGCTCGCCCGCCCGACCGCCCACCGCCTCGCGGTCGCCCTCGAACACCATCGACTCGTCAGCCGCGACCTGCAAGGGCGCTTCGTGCTCGGCCCACGGCTCGGCGAGCTGGCATCCGCGGCCGGCGAGGACCGGCTGCTCGCCACCGCGGGTCCCGTGCTCGCGCGGCTGCGTGACATCACCGGTGAGTCCGCCCAGATGTTCCGTCGTCAGGGCGACTTCCGGGTCTGTGTCGCGACGGCGGAGCGGATGTCTGGTCTGCGCGACTCGGTGCCCGTCGGCACGCAGCTGACCATGAGTGCCGGTTCGGCCGCACAGGTGCTGCTCGCCTGGGAGGAACCCGAACGGATGCAGCGCGGCCTTCGCGGCAGTCGCTACTCCGCGGTAGCTCTCGCGGCCGTACGCCGTCGTGGCTGGGCGCACTCGGTGGGTGAGCGCGAGCCGGGTGTCGCGTCGGTGTCGGCACCGGTCCGATCCCCGTCCGGCAAGGTGATCGCTGCCGTCAGCGTCTCCGGCCCGATCGAGAGACTCTCCCGCCAGCCCGGTAGGCTGCACGCACCCGCGGTGGTCGCCGCCGCCGAGCGGTTGAGTGAAGTCCTGCGTCGAAGCGGAGCCGAGTAGATCGATTCGCTGCGGCCCAAACCGAGCAAGGGGAATGTGATCACGCCGACGCCGCCGACCGACGAACCGTCGGTGCATCGGGCGGCGCGCGTCGACTACGCCGTCTCGCGCTGGCGAGCCCGGCGTGCGCGAGCACGCGGCGCGCGGGCCACTGTGATCGCGTACACCGGCTACGGCACGACCTCCTGGATTCGGGTGCTGGGTCGTGTGCTGCTCACCAAGGAGCCGTACGGACGTCTGCCCGGTGGTGAGCCGAGCGGATCGCGAGGTTGGCGGAGTTTCATCCTCGTCCCGGTGGAGAGCGCGACGGTCACCGTCCGGGTCGGCGACTCCGAGCTCACCGTCACCTCCGATCGGAATGGCATCGTCGACACCCGCGTGCCGATCGATCTCGACCCGGGTTGGCACACGGTCAGCTTCAGCAGCGAAGGCTCCGTGCCGGCCATGGCCAAGATCAACGTGATCGCCGACGACGCGAGCTTCGGAGTGGTCTCCGACATCGACGACACGGTGATGGTCACCGCGCTCCCCCGCCCGCTGCTGGCGGCCTGGCACACGTTCGTCGTCAACGAGCACGCCCGCGCCACGACGCCCGGCATGCCGGTGCTGTACGAGCGCCTCGGCGAAGGTCACCCGAACGCGCCGTTCGTCTACCTCTCCACCGGCGCATGGAACGTCGCACCGACGCTCACCCGTTTCCTGTCCCGCAACCTGTATCCCGCCGGCCCGCTGCTGCTGACCGACTGGGGACCGACGACGGATCGGTGGTTCCGGAGCGGCCAGGAACACAAACGGAACGCGCTGCGCAGGCTGGCCGCGGAGTTCCCGGACATCCGCTGGTTGCTGATCGGCGACGACGGCCAGCACGACCCGAAGATCTACGAGGACTTCGCGTCCGAGCATCCCGACCGGGTTGCCGCGGTCGCCATCCGTCAGCTCACCCCCGGTGAGGCGGTGCTGGCCGGCGGCAGTCGCCGGGAGCAAGTGAGCGGTGCCGCACTGTCGGTGCCCTGGGTGCACGCCCCTGACGGCGCCGCCTTCGCCGCCCGGTTCGAGGCGCTCGGCCTGGTCCCGGAGCGCGAGCGCGAGTCCGAGGTGTAGTGGTGCGTCCTCCGGCTGAGGCGACCAGTTCGGCAGCGAAGGCTTGACCCTGACACGGTGTCAGGCCCTAGACCTGAGGTCGTCATGTTCAGCGTCGGAGACTTCGCCAGACACGGTCGCGTGTCGGTGCGCATGTTGCGCCAGCGGAGCTGCAGACGCAGATCGAGTCCGACACCGCCCGACTCGCGCAGGTCGAGGCGAGGGTCGGAGTCATCGTGATGGAGGACGCCATGTCGAGCCAGACCAACGGAGCCCGCGAGGCTCGCGTCCTTCGACGGCAGCTGGCATCCCACCGTGACTGTGCCGGTGATCGTGCCAGCGGGCAGGGCGGCGTGGGTGTCGAGGAGGTCTTGGCGCTGCTGACCCAGGCCGGCTTCCCGCTCGCCTGGGACTCCACGCCACGATAGGACTCCACTCCAGAATCCTTGCTCCCTCTACGCGTCCTTGCTCCCTGTGCACAGGGAGCAAGGACGCGTAAGGGGAGCAAGGATCGGCCGGTGTCCACGCGAAGCGGAGCACCTCGGCCAGCGCGGCGGCTCCGTTCGGGGGCGACTTAGCCAGCGGCGACGGCGCCGAGCCGGAGGGCCTGGCCATCGCCGAACTGCCCGAGATCACGGCGGCCACGACATCCATCGCGGTGTGATGGACGGCGTGCTGGGCGACCATCCAGGCGCTCGCCCACTGGATCAGTGCGAACGGTCACCGATCCGCCGGTCACAACCGCGAGGTTTACCTGCGCTATGGCTCGGGCATGCCCGAACCGTGGCAGACCGAGCTGCAGGAACCATTGGCCTCCGTGTCATCCGTCGCGCCAGCGATGTGACCCGCCGGGCCGACTGAGTTCTCGACGGTAACAGCGGGACGAGGGATCACTTGATCCCTCGCCCAGCTTCCCCTGTGCCGCCAGAGCCCCTGTGCGACAAACACCACACTGCCCGGACTCCGGCGGGCCGTCAGCCACCTAGCAGACGCTCGAACTGTCAACTGGGCGACAGCCCCGTCGGTCCGCCGGCGTGGGACCTGCTCGACCAGGGCGGGCAGGTCGTTAAGGTTGGGTTCAGCGGTCCGCGTGATGTCTCCTTTTCAGTTCCGGAGTGGTCTCTCCGAGGAGTCACCACGTCGCCGCCTCACCACCACGACACCCTGGTCGGCGGCTCAGGTCCGTGCATCATGTGCCTCGTACTGGACTGACCCAGCTGCCGATAGGAGGCCCGAGAGGACTCATGGCAGGACAGGTAGCGACTGCCGAGCTCGCGCGGGTACAGATCCTCGCCGCGCTGAATGAAGCCGCGCTCCAGCGGTTGGCCGTGGTTGCATTCACGCGCCGGTTGGCGGCGAACCAGATTCTCTTCGTCGGTGGTGAACCGAGCGAGCACCTCTACGTGGTCCGCTCGGGACTGCTTCGGGTCCTGACCACCTCGACCCACGGGGAGCAGTTCGTGCTCTCGACCGTCAGCGCGGGCGACGTGATCGGCGAGCTCTCCCTGCTGGACGGGCAGCCCCGGTCCGCCGACGTCGTCGCCGCCGAGTTGTCGGAGCTGATCGCTGTGCCGGCGGACGTTGCTCGCAGCGTCCTGGAGAGTGATCCGCGGGCCGTGCTCGCCGCCGCGTGCGAGCTGGCTGCGCAGGTACGTCGGCTCACCGGCACGATGGGCGACCTCGTGTTCCTCGATCTTCCGCGGCGCGTCGCCAAGCTGCTGCTGTCACGCTCGACAACGCGATCGGACGGGACGACGGTGTCGAGCCTGGGCGCTAGCCAGTCCGTGGTCGCAGCACAGCTGGGGGTGAGCCGTCAGTCGGTGAGCAAGGCGCTGTCGGCGTTGGTTCGACACGCTTGGATAGAGATCGACGGCAGAAGTGTGGTACTGCGCGATCCAGCAGCCCTCCAACGATATGTGGAGTCGTGACCGGCAAGGCTCTCGTGCCGTTCGTGCCTCGGCTGCTGCGGACCTGGTTGACCGAAGACGCCACGGCGGCCCAGCGAATCGTCGACGGCACCCTGGCCATCATCGACATCTCGGGATTCACCCAGCTCACCGAACGGCTCGCGGCGCGTGGGAAGGTCGGCGCCGAGGAGCTCACGGAAATCCTCGACGCCATCTTCAGTGAGTTGCTGCCGCTGGCCCTGCGCGAGGGTGGCAACCCGGTGAAATGGGCCGGGGACGCGGTTGTCCTGCTCTTCGAGGGCGACCACCACGCGGTCCGAGCGGCCCGAGCCACCTACCGGATGCGCACCCGCTTGCGCCGGGTCGGCAGGGTACGTACGCACGCCGGCCGGATCCGGCTGCGGATGTCGGTCGGCATCCACTGCGGCGAGCTCTCCTTCTTCCTCGTTGGTGATCCGACCCTTCATCGAGAGCTGATCGTGTGCGGCCCAACTGCCACCCGAACCGCTCGGATCGAGGCTGCGGCACGCAGGGACGAGATCCGACTTTCGCCCGAGACTGCTGAGCTGCTGCCCGCGGCTTGCTTCGAGCGCGACGGAGCACTGGCGCTGTTGACCGACGTACCGGACCGAGTGGAGATCCCGCTCGCCGACGACCTGGTGGACCCCGTCGATGCGGATCTGATCGGAGTGCTCTCGCCGCCGATCCGCGAGTACCTGCTCGCCGATGAGCTGTCGGCGGAGCATCGCAAGACCGCCGTCGCGTTCGTGCGGTTCTCCGGAACGGACGACCTGCTGAGACGTCACGGAGCGAAACGACTTCTCGCGGTTCTCGACGACTGCGTGCAACTAGTTCAGCACGCGACGCGACGGCACGGCGTCACGTTCCTCGAGTCCGACATCGACGCCAACGGTGTCAGGATCATGATCGTCGCCGGTGCGCCGCGGAGCGGTGATCACGACGACGATCGGCTGCTGCGTACGGTGCAACAGATCCTGGGTGCGTCGACGGCCCTGCCCATCCAGATCGGAGTTGCTCGCGGCGCCGTCTTCGCCGGTGTTCTCGGACCATGGTTTTGTCGCACCTACTCGGTTAAAGGCGACGCGGTGAATGTGGCCGCCCGTCTCGCGGCCCGAGCCCGACCCGGCGAAGCGCTCGTCGCGTGGCCGACGCTGAGTCACGCCAGCGCTCGTTTCGAGCATGAGCTGCTGGCACCGATGCAGGTGAAAGGCAAGGCCGCGCCGATCGAGGTGGCGCGGCTCGGTAGCACAACACCCCAACGGCTGGAGCCGATCGCGCCCGACGGGGAACTCACCGGTCGGGACGAGGAGATGGCCGCGCTCCGCTCCGCCCTCGAGGACGTATCTGCAGGCAACGGCGCCCTCGTCGAGATCCTCGGCGAGGCCGGTATCGGCAAGTCGCGGCTCGTGCAGGCGCTGCTCTCGGAAGTCGATGTGCCGTTCTACCAGATCAGGTGTGACGAGTACGAGACGCTCACGCCGTACTGGTCCTTCCGCGATCTGCTCGCGTCGGCCCTGCGGCTCCCGGCCGGGCAACCCAGCGAGGCCGCTGTCCGCGAAGCGGTGGCCGAGCGGGTTCCCGGTCTGTCGGTCTGGCTGCCACTGCTGGCCAAGATCTTGGACATCGACGTGCCCTCGACCGCTGAGGTCGACGCGGTGGACGATCGATTCCGACAATCGAAGTTGCAGGAGGTCGCAGTCGAGTGCCTTGGGGCCATGTTGCCCGACCGGACGGTGCTGGCATTCGAGGACGTCCATCTCATGGACGAGGCCTCCGCCGGTCTCTTGGATCGGTTGTCAGCAGACGTTCCTGGTCGATCCTGGCTCGTCATCGTGACCCGTCGGGACGTGCCCAACGGCTTCCTGCCGAAGCGTGCGGCGGCATCGATACGTCCTGCGCCGCTCGACGACGATGCAGCGACGCGGCTGGCGAGGCTGGTGGGCGCCGCCGAGCGCCTGCCACGCTCCGTCATCGACACAGTGGTCCAGCGGGCAGGCGGAAATCCGCTGTTCCTCCGTCGTCTTCTCCAGGAATCGACCATCAGTGACACCGTCGACATGCTGCCGGACACCGTCGAGGAGGTGATCACGAGTCAACTCGACAGTCTGCCTGCGTCGGAGCGTACGGCGCTGCGCTATGCCTCCGTGCTCGGGATGCGCTTCGAGCGCTCCGCACTGAGCACTCTGCTCGGTGGCGAGCTGGCGGCAACGATCGACGCAACGCAGCGGATGAGGGCGTTCATTCGACCGCTCGGGAGCTCGTTCCGGTTTGTCCACCAGCTCGTCCGGGATGCAGCATACGAATCGCTCCCCTTCCGGACCCGGCGCACCTTGCACGGCAGGGCAGGGGACCTGCTGGAAACGCAGGCCGCCGACCCCGATGAGATTGCCGAGGTGCTGTCCTTGCACTTCAGCCTGTCCGATCGTCCGGACAAGGCATGGCACTACTCGCGGGTCGGTGGTGAGCGGGCTGCCAGCAAATACGCCTACGTCCAGGCCGAGGAACTCTTCGCCCGTGCTCTGCACGCGGCGCGTCAGGTCAGCTCCATCCCGAGCGACGACCTCGTCAGAACCAATACCGCCCTGGGGGACGCCCGCTTTCGCATCGGGCGCCAGCGCGAGGCGATCGAGCCTTACCGCGCGGCCCGGCGAGCGTTGGGTGACCATCCGGTCGAGGCGGCGCTACTGCTCCGACGGGAAGCCGAGATCGATTACCGCCTGGGCCGGTTCAGTGTGGCGCTGGGCAAACTCACTCGTGGTCTGCGACTGCTCTCGGGGACCGATCAGCGGCACCGGGCTGCGCGGGCTCGCTTCGAGGCGTTCTATGCCATCACCCGACAGGCGCAGGGCCGGTACCGCGATGCACTCGAATGGGCCCGCCGCGCCGAAGCCGACGCGCGGAGCGCGGGTGATCTGGCCGCGCAAGCCGAGGCGCTGCAGGCGCTCTTGAGCGCGCAGGCCATGCTCGGCGACGCGTCACATGCCGCCTCCGCGCGAGAGGCGATCGGCGTCTATGAAGTTCTCGGCGACCGCGCCGGCCAGTCCCGGGCGCTCAACAATCTCGCCATGCTGGCCTGGCTGGACGGCCGCGGGGTCGAGGCGCTCGAGATGTTCCGTGCGGCGCAGCGGCTGGCTACGGATGCCGGCGATGCCGTCAAGGCGGCGTCGGCCGAGTACAACGTCGGCGATGTGCTGCTCAGGATGGGGCGCCTGGACGAGGCGCGTGTGCTGTTTTCCGAGCTCATCCCGGTATTGCGTTCGGTTGGACTGGAGGAGTACGCGGCGACCGCGGGTCGGGCGCTGGGCACGGCGATGACGCTGAGCGGTCAGCCGGCCGAGGGCACGGACCTCCTCCGACGCGCCCGGACGCGGCTGGTGGAACTCGGCGACCCGGCGGAGGTCCTCGAAACCGACGCCGCCCTCGCCTGGACGGCGCTGGAAACCGGGCAGGCCGAGCTGGCAGCCGCGCTCGCCGGGGAGGCAACCCGACGCGCGGAATCGTCGGAGGTCGTGCAACTACTGCCGTGGCTGTTGCGGCTGCGCGGGGCGGCACTCGCCGATCTCGGCCAATCCACTGCTGCACTCGAAACACTGCAGCGGGCCCGTGGCCTTGCCGGAACGCACAGCAGGGTCGAGCTCGGGTTCATCCTCACCGAGCTCAGCCGAGTGTATCGGCGGCTTGGCTCGGCGGAGCAGGCGGCAGAGTATGCCCGCCTCGCCGAGACAGCACTCGATCAGCTGGGCTTTGTCGGCAGTCCTCGCTACCCCCGGCGGTCGTCACGTCCCCATGAACTTCGGATCCTCGACGAACAGTACGGGTAACGTCAGCGGTCCTGACCAGGCCGAGCATGCTGCTTGGCACTGCTCCTCGGTGCGGTTGATCGCGCCCACATCGACGCAGAATGGCAGCCCTCCGGTGGCCTTTCGATCGATGGTGCCGGTTGGCACCGGTGCTTCGTCCAGACGGTTGCACGCCGGCGCCGGCGCGAACGACTGGAACGTCCCGTTCGGGTTGCGGAGCGCCACGTACATGGTGTGTTGGTGGAATTCTGCGACCTGCAACTGGGTGACCGTGCTGCGATCGGGAACGAAGTCCGGAGGCGGCGGGCACACCTGGTCGTTGCAGGTCCAGCTGACTGACGCGGGGGCTCGGTCGGAGTACAGCGGGTTACCTTCGTCGTCCTTGAAGTTGCCGATCAATGAGAACTGGCTCAGCACTCCCACACAGGTGATCTTGAGTTGCGGGATGCACAGTCCGACGGTCAGCGTGACGGGGCCGTTGGCTCCGCCGGGCAGATCTGCTTCGACAAGACCGGTCGACAGCTCGATACCACCCGCAGTGAGCTGAAGCGGCACGCCGGGCACGCCAATGCTGCCGCGGGATGGCAGCCGCGGCGCCGCGGGAGCGGCGGTGACACTGGTCAGGAGGAAGACCGAAAGCAGCGCTGCCGCTACCAGTGCGGTCACCCTCCCGCGGTGCTGTCGACGAGGTCCGGACACTGCGCCACCTCCGGATGGGAGCACGGATACGGGCCGCCCCCGCGGCACTTCTGGTTGGAAATTATCCACCCGCTTTGCGGATGACGGATAGCGCCCCCTGGGCCCATCACGACACGCGCCGAAGACGTGAGTAGCCCCGACGGGATTCGAACCCGCGCTACCGCCTTGAGAGGGCGGCGTGCTAGGCCGCTACACAACGGGGCCCTAGCTGGTCATCACTGACCGACGCGGAAGCCTATCAACCAACGTCCCGGTCGGTCGAATCAACTTCTCGCTGGGGTACTAGGACTCGAACCTAGACTAACTGAACCAGAATCAGCCGGGCTGCCAATTACCCCATACCCCAAAGGCTCGACCCTTCGTGGGCCGAGGAGAAACTTTACTGCACGACCCGGGTCCGCCCCAAACCAGCCAGCTGCGACCGTGTCGCCGGCTTCATCTTCACAGCAACCAGCAACGCCAGTGCGGCGAAGACTGCGAAGCCGCCGACATCGAACACTGCGTCCAGCCAGCCGATCTCCCGGACGGCCTTCAGCGCGGCGATCGAGGTGGTCAGACCGGCGATGACGTACGCGAAGATGTTGTTGACGATGTGAGCGGCGACCGAGGCCTCGATCCCACCGGTCCGCCAGACCAGCACTGCTGCCAGCAGGCCGAACGCGAAGCGGTCCAGGAACAGCGGCAGGTTCTGCGCTCCGTGGAACAAGGCAAACACCAGCGCGGACGCCACGACGCCGATCCAGGCACGGGAGAAGAGGCTGCCGAGCGCCTGCATGAGGTAGCCGCGGAAGAAGACCTCCTCGGCTGCCGCCTGGATTGGGGCAGTGAGCAGGATCACGACCAGGAAGCCCCAGAAACCCGCCTGCGGGCCGAACGAGGCGGGCCGGCTCACCAGGGTCGAGAGCAGCAGCACACCGTTGAGAGCGACCACGGCGACGCCCAGACAGGCGAGGAAGTACGGCCAGCGCACCTTGGCCTGCACCGACAGCAGCCAGGCCGGCTGCATCCGGTGCAACAGCATCATCAGCATGCACGACACCGGGATCAGGGTGGCGATCCCGAGATTCGCGGCGAGCATCCCGCTCAGCCGCTCGAAGGCGAAGGCCTGGCTGAAGTACGTCGGATAGGCCACCGCCGAGCCGAACAGAGCCCAGGAGATGAAGACCACGAACTGGCTGACGAGATTGGTCAGCAAGATGAAGAAGGAGAGTCCCATCACGACACCGACGACGGAGCGCCAGCGCGCGTACCCTTCGCCCCGGAGCAGCTGCGGATAGCCGGCGCCATCGGGAGGCAGGTTCGGTTCTGTGATTTCGAGCGGCCGCGTCCGTCGCTGCTGCTTCGCCGGTGAGGTGCGCGGCGTCGTCGGTGTGCGGTACGACCCCGGCGGCGGTCCGGGCGGAGGCTTCGGCTGGGTCGCCCGAACGGCCGGGTTACCCGATCGTCTCGCCCTGCTGCCCGTGGGCTTGCTGTGTGGTTGCTTGGCCATCACGCGCCGACGGTCGCGGCGGCGGCCGCGAGCCGGGCCAGGGCCGAGGGCTTGCCCAACAGCTCCAGCGACTCGAACAGCGGCGGCGAGATCCGCTTGCCAGTGACGGCCGCGCGGACCGGGCCGAAGGCGAGCTTCGGCTTCAGACCGAGGTCTTCGATCAGTGCCTTGCGCAGCGCGGCCTCGATCTCGGCATGCTCGAACGGCTCGGTCTCATCCAGCGCCGCGGTTGCGGCGGCCAGCACCGGTGCGGTGTCGGCGGCCGGCGCCACTGCCGGGTCGATGGCGAGGCTCTCGTCGGCGGTGAACAGGAAGGCCAGCATGTCCACGGCCTCCGACAGCGTCTGGATCCGCTCCTGCACGAGCGGCGTCGCCGCGGCGAGCAATGCTCGCTCGTCGGGGAGGGGCGGGTCGCTGACCAGGCCGGCGGCCACGAAGAACGGGACCAGCCGCTCGGTGAGCTCATCGCTGCTCAGCAACCGGATGTGCGAGGCGTTGATGGCCTCGCACTTCTTCGGATCGAACCGGGCCGGATTGGCGTTGACCCGTCGGATGTCGAAGGCGTCGACCATCTCCTGGAGCGTGAAGATGTCCCGGTCATCGGCGATCGCCCACCCCAGCAGGGCCAGATAGTTCAGCAGGCCCTGCGGCAGGTAGCCGCGCTCCATGTACTCGGCGAGTCCGCTTCCCTTGTCCCGCTTGGACAGTCGTCGGTTGCCCTCGCCCAGCACGGTCGGCAGGTGGCCGAAGATCGGGATGGTCCCGTCGCCGATGCCGAGCGCGTTCAGCGCCTGGTAGACCACGATCTGGCGCGGCGTCGAGGGCAGCAGGTCCTCCCCGCGCAGCACGTGGGTGATCTTCATCAGCGAGTCGTCGACCGGGTTGACGAGGGTGTAGAGCGGTTCGCCGTTGCTGCGGACGATGACGAAGTCCGGCACATGGGCCGGCCCGAAGGTGACCTCACCACGGACCAGGTCCTGGAACGTGATGGGGTCCTCGCCGACCCGCATCCTGACCACGAAGGGCGTACCTGCGGCCTCGTGCTCGGCGATGGTCTCGGCGTCGAGGGTGCGACAGAATCCGTCGTAGCCCGACGGGGCTCCCTTCGGCCGTTGCGCTTCCCGAGCCTCGATCTCCTCGCGGGTGCAGTAGCAGCGGTACGCGTGGCCGCCGCCGAGCAGCTGGGGCACGATCCCGGCGTACGTGTCCAGCCGCTCGGTCTGCAGATAGGGGCCGTACGGGCCGCCGACGCCCGGACCCTCGTCCCAGGTCAGTCCGAGCCACTTCAACGAGTCGTAGACGACGTCGTACGCCGCATCGAGATTGCGTGCCGCGTCGGTGTCCTCGATCCGCAGCACGAACGTGCCCCCGTAGTGCCGCGCGAACACCCAGTTGAACAGCGCGCTGCGGACGTTCCCGACATGCAGGTTGCCGGTCGGCGAAGGCGGAAAGCGGACGCGCACCTGCTGCGGTGCGATGCCGCCGAGGACGTCGGTTGAGTTCACGAGTTTCCTTGTTCTGCTGGGGTTGTGTCGGGCCGGCCAGAATGCGATCGAACCGATCAGAGCCGGGTGACGACGTTGGTCAGGGTACCGATGCCGGCTACGGTGACGCTCACCTCTTGTCCGGGGAGCATCGGACCGACGCCTTCGGGTGTACCGGTCAGGATCACGTCACCCGGCAGCAGCGTGGTGAACGAGGTGATGTAGACGATCAGGTCGGTGATCGAGCGGACCATCAGTGCGGTGGATCCCTGCTGCTTGACCTCGCCGTCAAGCGTGGTGGTGATCAGCAGGTCGCCAGCCTCCTCGAGAGTGTGGTGGGTGCTGATCCACGGTCCGAGCGGGCAGAACGTGTCATAGCCCTTCGCCCGCGCCCACTGCTTGTCGGATGCCTGCAGGTCCCGGGCGGTCACGTCGTTGGCGACCGTGTAGCCGAAGATCACGTCGGCCACTCGCTCAGCGGGCACCTCCTTGCAGATCCGCCCGATGACCACGGCCAGCTCGCCCTCGAAGTGCAGGTCGCTGGTGGTGGGTGGGTAGCCGATCGGCTCACCCGGCCCGATCACCGAGGTGTTCGGCTTGAGGAAGGTCAGCGGCGTCGAGGGCACCTCGTTGCCGAGTTCGGCGGCATGGGCGGCGTAGTTCCGGCCGACCCCGACCACCTTGCTGCGCGGGATCACCGGTGCGAGCAGCCGGACGCTGTCCAGCTCCCGACGCTCGCCGGTGAGCTGCACCGGCCCGGCCAACGGATCGGCGGTCAGCGCAGACACGGTCTCCGGGTGGGAGCCGCCGTCCTCGGCCAGCTCCACGACTCCGAACTGCGGGTCTCCTCCGGCAACGACGAACCTGGCTATACGCACGCGCGCCAACTTACAGGCGTCGCTCGCGCGACCGCGCTCACGACCGCTCGTTCGTCACGTTTGGTGAAACGAAAAGCGTGTTTCACCGAACGCTCCTGCACTCCCGGCCGCGCGGTCTCGACGCTCGCGCCGCCGTACTTACAGGCGTCGCTCGCGCGACCGCGCTCACGACCGCTCGTTCGTCACGTTTGGTGAAACGAAAAGCGTGTTTCACCAAACGCTCCTGCACTCCCGGCCGCGCGGTCTCGACGCTCGCGCCGCACACCCACTAGGCGTCACACCCACCCGGCGTCGCTCGCGCGACCGCGCTCACGACCGCTCGTTCGTCACGTTCGGTGAAACGAAAAGCGTGTTTCACCAAACGCTCCTGCACTCCCGGCCGCGCGGTCTCGACGCTCGCGCCGCCGTAGGCTCGCGGGCATGGGTCACGAGTCGTACAGCGCCGTCGAGCTGATCACCACGAAGCGGGACGGCGGTGGGTTCTCCGACTCCGAGATCGACTGGCTGATCGACGCGTACGTCCGCGGCGTGGTCGCCGACGAGCAGATGTCGGCCCTGGCCATGGCCGTGTTCTTCCGCGGGCTCGAGCCGGCCGAGCTGAAGCGCTGGACAGCGGCGATGATCGCCTCCGGAGAGCGCCTGGACTTCTCCTCGCTGTCCCGGCCGACCGCGGACAAGCACTCCACCGGCGGGGTCGGCGACAAGATCACTCTGCCGCTTGCGCCCCTGGTCGCGGCCTGCGGCGTCGCGGTGCCGCAGCTATCCGGCCGAGGCCTGGGCCACACCGGTGGCACCCTGGACAAGCTCGAGGCCATCCCCGGGTGGCGGGCCGAGCTGTCCAACGACGAGATGCTGGCGCAGCTGGAGGACGTGGGTGCGGTCATCTGCGCCGCCGGATCGGGCCTGGCCCCGGCCGACAAGAAGCTGTACGCCCTGCGCGACGTCACCGGCACCGTGGAGTCGATCCCGCTGATTGCCTCCTCCATCATGAGCAAGAAGATCGCCGAGGGCACCGGTGCGCTCGTGCTGGATGTGAAGGTCGGTTCGGGCGCTTTCATGAAGGACCTCGATCGCGCGGAGAAGCTGGCCCGAACGATGGTCGGCCTGGGCACCGACGCCGGCGTCACCACCGTCGCGCTGCTGACCGACATGTCGACGCCGCTCGGCCTGACCGCCGGAAACGCCCTCGAGGTCGCCGAGTCCGTCGACGTCCTCGCCGGTGGTGGGCCGGCCGACGTCGTCGAGCTGACTCTCGCCCTCGCCCGGGAGATGCTGACCGCCTCCGGCCGGACCGACATCGACCCGGCCGACGCCTTGGCCGACGGTCGTGCCATGGACGTGTGGCGGCGGATGATCCGCGCCCAGGGCGGAGACCCCGAGGCAGCACTGCCGGTCGCGGCGGAGACAGACGTCATCAACGCCGAACGCGACGGCATCCTCACTCACCTCGATGCGTTGGCCATCGGCATCGCCGCTTGGCGACTGGGAGCCGGCCGGGCCGCGAAGCACCACGGTGTCCAAGCAGGTGCCGGCGTACAGCTGCATGCGAAACCCGGCGACCGGGTCCGGGCTGGGCAACCGCTGCTGACCCTGCACACCGACACCCCCGAGCGATTCGAGCGTGCCCGTCAGGCACTGGCCGGCGCGGTCACGATCGCGGAGGCGGCTTCGGCTGCGGAGCGCCGACTGATCCTCGACCGGATCAGGTGACCCTCGGCCACCACGCCCTCAGACGCCCAGCGGGATGGCCTCGACGTCGGACAGATGGCTCATCGTGAGCTGATCGGCGTGGATGAGGCCATACACGTACGACTCGACAAGCGCCTCCCAGGAGGCCTCGATGATGTTCTGGCCGACGCCGACCGTGGTCCAGCCGCGGCGGCCGTCGGTCGTCTGGATCAGAACCCGGACGGTGGCGTCGGTGCCCTGGCCCTGATCCAGGATCCGCACCCGGTAGTCGACCAGGTTGAACCGCTCGACCATCGGAAAGGCCTGGACCAGCGCGAGGAGGAGGGCGTGGTCCAGCGCATTGACCGGACCGTTGCCCTCCCCCACCACGCGCTGGGTCTGACCGCGTGCGGTGATCTTCACGGTGCACTCGGTGTCGGTCTGCTGATCGTGCGTCAGCTGGGTGAACACCCGCCACGAGTGCACCGTGAACAGCTCGGGCAGCTGCCCGAGCTCACGGCGCAGCAGCAGCTCGAAGCTGGCGTCCGCAGCCTCGAACGTGTAGCCGGCTGCCTCGGCTTCCTTCACCTTTTCGGTGACCCTCGCCGCGAGTTCACGGTCGGAGAGGTCGAATCCCAGCTCCTCGCCCTTGAGCTGGATGTTGGCTCGGCCGGCCATGTCCGAGATCAGCATCCGCATGTCGTTCCCGACAACCTCGGGATCGATGTGCTGGTAGAGGTTGGGATCCACCTTGATCGCGCTGGCGTGCAGCCCCGCCTTGTGGGCGAAGGACGACAGACCAACATAAGGCTGACGAGCGCTGGGTGGAACGTTCGTCACCTCTGCGATGGCGTGCGCAAGGCGGGTGGCCTCGCGCAACGCGCCGGCCGGAAGGAGCGGCCAGCCGTATTTGAGCTCCAGGTTCGCGACGACCGAGACGAGATCGGCGTTGCCGGTCCGCTCGCCGTAGCCATTGACGGTGCCTTGCACGTGCATGGCACCCGCGTCGACCGCGGCCAGGGTGTTGGCGACCGCGCAGCCGGTGTCGTTGTGGGCGTGGATGCCGAGCTGAACTCCCAGCTCGGCGACCTCGGACACCGTGTCGGCCACCCACGGAGGAAGCATGCCTCCGTTGGTGTCGCACAGCACGACGACCTCCGCGCCGGCCTCGGCGGCCGCGTGCACGCACTCGAGGGCGTACGCGCGATTCTCGAGGTAACCGTTGAAGAAATGCTCGCAGTCGACAAAGACCCGCTGTCCCTCGGCCCGCAGGTGGCCGACGGTGTCGCTGATCATGTCGAGGTTCTCCCGCAGCGTGGTGCGCAGAGCCTGCTCGACATGCCGGTCGTGGGTCTTCGCCACGACGCAGGCAACCGGGGCCTCCGAGTCGCGCAGCGCGGCCGTCAACGGGTCGTCGGCCGCCCGCATCCCCACCCGGCGAGTGAAGCCGAACGCCACCAGGGTGGCGTTGCGCAGGGCGAGGTCACCGTGCGCCATCGCCTGGAAGAACGAGGTGTCACTGGGGTTCGCGCCCGGCCAGCCGCCCTCGATGAAGTGCACGCCCAGCTCGTCCAGCAGTGCCGCGATGGCCAGCTTGTCCGTCACCGACAGGTTCAGACCCTCCTGCTGCGAACCGTCGCGCAGGGTGGTGTCGAACACATGGAACTCTGCCGGCTTCGGCCTGAGCTGGATGGGCATCGATTTTCCTTCGTTCGCCGAAAGGTTCCTGGTCATGAAAAAACCTCCCGCGTGAACACAGGAGGTTTGCGCGCTGACCACTGCTCAGCGCGCTACGCGATAATCACCACCAGGAACTGCATGGGGCCATTCTTACCCAGGTGTTTGGTAAATGCCAAGGGTGTTAGGACATGCGAGTTGTTTCGCGGACCGCGAGAGGGTATTCAGAACACTTCCTCAGAGCACTCGCTGCAGCCAGCCGTGGGTGTCCTCGGCCCGGCCGTACTGGATGTCGAGCAGCGTCTTGCGCAGTGCTGACGTGATCTCTCCGGTCTCCCCCGCGCGGACGCTGTAGACGTCGTCGTGGTGGTGAAGCTCACCGATCGGTGTGATCACCGCCGCCGTGCCACAGGCGAACAGCTCGGAGACGGTGCCGCTGCGGATCCCGTCCAGCAGCTCTGAAACGCCGATCCGCCGCTCGACAGGGGTCAGTCCGAACTCCTTGCTCAGCTCCAGGATCGAGTCGCGCGTCACGCCCTCGAGGATGGAGCCGGAGAGCTCGGGCGTGATGAGCTCGTTGTCGGTCGTGATCAGGTAGACGTTCATCCCGCCGAGCTCCTCCAGCCACTCGTGCTCGGCGGCGTCGGCGAACATCACCTGGTCGCAGCCGTGCTCCGCTGCCTCGGCCTGCGCGATCAGGCTGGCCGCATAGTTGCCGCCGCACTTGGCTGCACCGGTGCCGCCCGGAGCCGCACGGGTGTACGTCGTCGAGATCCAGATCTTGACCGGGTTGACGCCGCCGGAGAAGTACGGCCCAGCCGGGCTGGCGATGCAGCAGTACGTGACCCGGTGGGCGGCTCGGACGCCGAGGAAAGCCTCGGAGGCGAACATGAACGGCCGCACGTACAGGCTCTGCTCCCCGCTGGAGGGGACCCAGGCTGAGTCGGCGGCGATCAGGGCCTCGATGCTGCCGAGGAAGTCGGCTTGGGAGAGCTCGGGCAGGGCCAGACGCCTCGCCGATCGGGCGAACCGCTGAGCGTTCTGATCAGCCCGGAACGTCCAGACGCTGCCGTCGGCGTGCTGGTATGCCTTGAGACCCTCGAAGATCTCCTGCGCGTAGTGCAGAACCGCCGTTGCCGGGTCGAGGGTGAAGGGGCCGTACGGCACGATCGCGGAGTCGTGCCAGCCATCCGCCGAGGTCCAGGTCGCGACAGCCATGTGATCGGTGAAGTTGAGCCCGAACCCGGGGTCCGCCAGAATCGCGGACCGCTCGGCATCGCTGCGGGGGTGAGGATTGGCACGGAGCTCGAACGGCAAGGTCATGGGCCAAGATTATCGTGCGTCCTACTACTTTCCTGCGCCGCTCGCGCACGCGGTGCCCCCAAGGTCCCGCTCGAGTCGTCACTCGATCGGACGACGAAAAAGCATGCCGCCCTCCTCGCTCCTCCCTCCCGGGAAGGGGCACCACTAACGACGCTCGACGGCGACCCTGCGCCGCTCGCGCACGCGGTGCCCCCAAGGTCCCGCTCGAGTCGTCACTTGATCGAACGACGAAAAAGCATGTGCCCTCCTCGCTCCTCCCTCCCGGGAAGGGGCACCACTAACGACGCTCGACGGCGGCCCTGCGCCGCTCGCGCACGCGGTGCCCCAAAGGTCCCGCTCGACTCGTCACTCGATCGGACGACGAAAAGCATGTCGCCCTCCTCGCTCCTCCCTCCCGGGAAGGGGCACCGCTAACGACGCTCCACAGCGACCCTGCGCCCTCCGTTGCTCGCGCACGCGGTTCGGACTGAGACCAGTCTGCGCCGAACGCCTTGCGCGGCTAGCATGCGGCGGGTGAGTGCATCCGCGGAACAGGCCTCGTACGACCTCGCCGTGATCGGCGGTGACGGCATCGGCCCGGAGGTGGTCGCGGAGGGGCTGAAAGTCCTGGAGGCCGTCGACGCGCCGGCGAAGTTCTCGATCACGACCTACGACCTGGGCGCCGATCGCTGGCAGCGCACCGGCGAGGTGCTGCCGGACTCCGTGCTGTCCGAGCTGGCCGACGCCGACGCGATCCTGCTCGGCGCAGTCGGCGCAGCACCGGGCGGCACGACCGTGCCGAGCGGTCTGCTGGAACGCGGCCTGCTGCTGAAGCTCCGGTTCGCCTTCGACCACTACGTGAACCTGCGACCGAGCCGGCTGTTCCCCGGCGTGCCGACGCCGCTCGCGGACTCGGTCGTCGCCGGCAAGAACGTCGACTTCGTCGTCGTCCGGGAAGGCACCGAGGGTCTGTACGTCGGCAACGGCGGCGTGGTGCGCGCGGGCACGCCGGCCGAGATCGCAACGGAGGTGAGCATCAACACCGCCTACGGCGTCGAACGGGTGGTGCGGGATGCGTACCAGCGGGCGAGCCGACGGCGCGGGAAGCTCACGCTCGTGCACAAGCACAACGTGCTGGTCCATGCCGGCGGGCTGTGGCGTCGTTGCTTCGACGCGGTCGGCGAGGAGTTCCCCGACGTCAGCACCGACTACCTGCACGTCGATGCGGCGACGATCTTCCTGGCCACCGATCCGGCGCGGTTCGACGTGATCGTCACCGACAATCTTTTCGGCGACATCCTCACCGACCTGGCCGCTGCGGTGACTGGGGGCATCGGGCTGGCCGCGAGCGGCAACATCAACCCGGCCGGTACGTTTCCGTCGATGTTCGAGCCGGTGCACGGTTCCGCGCCGGACATCGCTGGTCAAGGCAAGGCGGATCCGACTGCCACGATCCTGTCGGTCGGCCTGCTGCTCGATCATCTCGGGCTGTCCGACGCGGCCGACCGGATCGAAGACGTCGTGACTGCCGACATCGCTGCGCGGCCGGGACTGGTGCAACCACGCACGACCAGCCAGATCGGCGACGCGATCGCCGGGGCCCTGTAACCGGGTCGGGCGGTTGGTTCGCGCGATCAGTACGGCTTGCCGTCGGCCAGGGCGGGACATGACTCGCATCACCGGACATCGCGGCGCTCGCGGGCTGTGGCCGGAGAACTCGCTCGGCGGATTTCGGGACGCTGCCGCCCTCGGCCTCGATGCGATTGAGTTCGACGTCCACCTGGCCGACTCGGGCGAGCTACTCGTCATCCACGACGCGATTCTCGGCCGGACGAGTGACGGTTCGGGCCTTGTGCGCGATCTGTCACCGGCTCAGCGCGCCGAGATCCGACTGAACGGCAGCGATGAGACCATCCCAACGCTGGGCGACGTACTCTCCGTGCTGGGATCCGACATTGGCACCGCGTTGCACATCGAGCTCAAGTCGGACTCGGATGGACATTCGTACACAGGGCTCGCCGAGCGCGTCATCGCCGAGATCGATCGCTACGGGCTGCGAGCCCGCTGCTATCTCGCCTCGTTCGACAACACGATGCTCGAAGAGTGTCGACGTCTGGCACCCGACATCCCGCGGCTGATCTCGGTCGACGCCGCCCACGCGGACCGCCAGGGCGGCCTCGAGGCTTTCCTCGGCCGGGTGAACGATCTGGTCGACATCGTGGCAATCCATCACCGTCTTCTGGACGCACACTGGGACATGGCCGTTGCGACCACCGCTGCAGATCGTCTGTGCGTCTGGACGGTCAACGACGAGGTACGCATCCGTGAGTGGCTCGATCGTGGGGTTGGCCACCTGACGTCGGATCGCCCCGACATCGCCCTTGCGGTGCGCAATGCGCGCTGACTGCCTGCCCTGACCCGCTGAGCGGGAGGGCCCGACGAATCCCGAGCCGACCGACGACATGCCCGATCGAGACGGTGCCGCTCGCTTCACGCGGCGCCCTCGATGTCGTGCACAGCGTGTTCCACAGCTCCTGGGCGTAGCCGTTGTTGCCGAGCATGAGGGTGCCTTGGTTGGTGGTGAGGGCGATCCAGCCATGGGGTGATCGCCAGAGGTAGATGCCGGGGCTGGGTTGTCGGACGTTCCAGTTGCCGACGGTTTTGGCGCGGTGTTCGGTGCGGGCGAGGGGGCCGAGGTTGCCGATGTGGGTTTGGCCGGGTGGTCCGCCGCGGCGGTAGGGGATGGTGTGGTCGAGGTCGGTCCGGCCGGTGCTGCTGCCACCGTAGGGGAAGACGCTGTCGGGGTTGCGGGTCGTGAGCGCGGTGCGGAGCTGGGGTGGGATCTCGTAGCTGTCGGCGGCGGCGACGCCGGCGGGGTCGAGGACGGGGTGGATGGTGATGTTGGCGTCGGTGTCGGTGAGGAAGTGGTGGAGCTGGTCGGTGGTGATCGGGCCGGCGTCGGTGCGGACCACGCCATGGCGGGTGTGGACGGCTTGGTCGGTGAGGTGGAACACGATCTGCACTCGGGGCCGCGACGCATTCCGTTCGGCCCGGGTGACCGGACGCAAAGTCAGTCCGCCGCCGGGCAGGATCGGCTGCCGTGACTGTCCGGTTCGGTCCCACTCTTCGACGACATCCCACTCGGCCTCCTGCTCATCGATCGGCGCCCGCTCCTCGCTCATCCCTTCCCGGCCGGGCGGCCCGGCCGACAACGCGGGTCCGGTCACACTGCGGGGCTGATCGCCTTGGCGAGTCGGACCTTGACCGTCACGACGATCCGGCGCGCGGCGTGTCCAAGGCCCTTCGACAAGCTCGGGGAACCTCCCCGGCCGCCGTTCCGTGTGTCGACCGCGAGCCGTGACTGGGCCGGATGGTTGATCGGCCGGCTCGGTGTGCTCACCGGCTGGGGGTTCATCGTCGAGTTCTTCCTGGTCGGGGGGTCGTTGCCCGGCCTGATAGTCGGGGTCGGAGGGGTCCGGTTGGTGGTAGGGGGTGGTGTTCCAGCCGGGTCGGGGTTCGGGGTGCCACGGGTTGGTGCCGGTCGGGTCGGGCAGGGACAGGGTCGGGTCCTCAGCCGGGTCGGGTTGCCCGGCGTGCCGGTTCAGCAGGTCCAGTGCGGCGGCCGGGTTGCCGAGGATCCCGATCGCTTTCGATCGGCGGACGGTGACCGGGTCCTCCTCGCCTTCGTCGGCGAGCAGGTCGGCGATCACGTTGACCGCTGCCCAGAACACGGCGACGTCTCCTTGGGCGGCGCGGATGATGATGGTGCGTAGCCCGGCCGCGGACTCGCCGGGCCACACCCCGCGCCGACTGTTGGAGTCGTCGATCCGTTGCTGGTAGGTGAGCGGGTCGACGTGCAGCAATGTGGCGTCGAGGATCTTCTCGAACCGGCCCCAGCTGAGCAGCTCGATCTGGTCGGCGAGCAGCCGGTCCAGCTCGGCGACCGGGCCGAGTCCGAGATACCGGGACCGGGCGGCGACGGTCCGTGCCTTCCAGACATGGACCTCACCGGCCAGGATCCGCGACCACAACCGGGGCAGCCGGTGCCGCAGGTCCAGCGCGTCACCGATCAGGCAACGCGCCGATCCTGGCGACTGCTGCTGCCACAGGCCGAGCTCGGCCGGGCAGGACGCGCACGTCGCAACCTGGGCACGGAGCGCGGAGTGGATCTCGGGGGTGCGAAGTGGGGCGGACCGGCACCCACCACCCTGGAGTCACCGAGCCGGGTCAGAGATCCACTTCGCCGTGTGCCTGCACACCCTCACGAGGCCAAAGAGAGACGAAGGGAGCGATCTCGACACCGGCGCGGGACAGCGCATCTCGGACCGCCACGGCCATGGCCACCGCCCCCGGCGAGTCGCCGTGCACACAGACCGATCCGGCTGCCACCGCGACATCGGAGCCGTCGACAGCCGTGACGACGCCTGCGGTGACCATCCGCACCACCCGTTGCGCGACCTCGTCGACGTCGGTGACCAGTGCTTCCGGTTCGGTCCGCGGCACCAGCGTCGCCGTCGCGGTGTAGCCCCGATCGGCGAACGCCTCTCCGACGACGGCAAGACCCGCCTCCTCGGCCAGCCGGAGCCACGCCGAGCCTGGCAGTCCGAGCACCGGCAGCGCGGAATCGTACGCCCGTACCGCGGCAACCACCGCGGCCGCCTGCTCCTCGTCGTGCACGATCCGGTTGTAGAGCGCGCCGTGCGGCTTCACGTACTTCACGCGAGTGCCCGCCACCCTCGCGAACGCGTCGAGCGCCCCGAGCTGGTAGAGGACGTCGTTGGTCAGGCTCGCCGCCGGTACGTCGATGGATCGCCGGCCGAACCCGGCAAGATCTCGATAACTCACCTGCGCGCCGATCACGACCCCTCGCTCGGCGGCGCGGGCACACACCCGGCGCAGGATGTCCGGGTCGCCGGCATGGAACCCGCAGGCGACGTTCGCGCTGGTGACGATGTCGAGCAGGGCGTCATCGTCGCCGAGGCGCCAGATGCCGAACCCCTCCCCCAGGTCACTGTTCAGGTCGACCCGGGCCGAGCTCATCGCCGCACCCCCTCGCTGTCGGCCGCCAAGTCGATCTTGGAGGTCTCCGGCGCGACGAAGACGCAGATGATCGTGACGAGCAGCATCGCTACCGCGTAGACCGAGACGACGACCGAGGTGTCGAATCGATCGAGCAGCGCGACCGAGATGATCGGGGCCAGCGCACCACCCAGGATGCCGGCCAGCTGATAGCCCATCGAGGCACCGGTGTAGCGCACCTTCGTCGGGAACATCTCGGCGATGAACGCCGCCTGTGGGCCGTACATCGCGGCATGGAAGATCAGTGCGACGACCGCCGCGAGCAAGATCAGCACGAACTGCCCCGTGTCGATCAAGGCGAAGAAGACGAAGACCCAGACCGCCGCACCGATGGCTCCGAAGAGATACACGGGCCGCCGGGCGAACCGGTCTGACAAATGACCGAAGAAGGGGATCGCCGCCACCTGGATGGCGGCCGCGATCAGCACGGCATTCAGGGCGTACTCGCCGTGGAAGCCCGAGGTAGGTAGCGACGTACGTCGTGATGAACAACACGAAGGTGTAGAACGCGACATCCACCCCGACTCGGGCACCGATCGCGAGCAGCACCTGCTTGGGATAGCGACGCAGCACCTCCACGATCGGCGCGGCCGCCTTGGCTTCCGAGACCTCGACCTCGCGAAACAGCGGACTCTCGGCGATGGTCAGCCGGATCCAGAGACCGACGAGCACCAGCAGGCCGCTGAGCAGGAACGGCACCCGCCAGCCCCAGGCCAGGAAGGCTTCGTCGGTGGTGATCGCGCCCATCAGCGAGAGCACCGCGTTGGCGAGGAGGAGCCCGATCGGCACCCCGACCTGAGGCCAGCTGGCGTTGAGACCGCGACGCTGTGGATTTCCCGATTCCAGCGTCATCAGCACCGCGCCGCCCCACTCCCCGCCCAGGCCGAGTCCCTGCACGAACCGCAACAGAACCAGCAGGACCGGCGCCCAGACCCCGATTGTTGCGTGGGTCGGAAGGACACCGATTCCGAAGGTCGAGATGCCCATCAGCAGCAGGGTGACGACCAGCACGTTCTTGCGGCCGAGCTTGTCGCCGTAGTGCCCGAAGATCACGCCGCCCAGCGGGCGCGCGATGAAACCCACCGCGTACGTCGTGAAGGCCAACAGGGTGCCGACCAGCGGCTCGAAGCTCGGGAAGAACAATTTGTTGAACACCAGCGCGGCGGCGGTGCCATAGATGAAGAAGTCGTACCACTCCAACGAGGTGCCGATCAGGCTGGCGACCACGACCTTGCGGGCCGATGACGGCGCTGACTTCATCTCCGCCATGCTGCGCTCCCCTCCCGGAACCTCAGCCGAACAGCCCCAGACGAACAGCCCCCAGACGAACAGCAGCCTCAGACGAGCGCCCTCAGACGAACAGGGGCTCCATCCCCCAGGCCTGCTCCAACTCGGCCATCTCGTGATCACCAGGCCGACGGTCGAATCGCTCGGCCGCATCGACGACCTTCGGCAGCAGGCTGATGTCGCCGACCGTGTTGAGGAAGATCCCGGGACGACCGAGGACCCAGTGCACCGCGACATCGATCGCGTCTTGATCTTGGAGAGGCTCGTACCAGGTGCTGGTCGTCGGTTTCTGATCACCCCACGGTGCGCGGGTGATCGACTTGATCGTCTGCACAGCGACGTCGCGCTCCTCGCAGATCGCCAGCAGCTCGTCGAAGTCGTCGAGGTACGCGGCGTTGCGAGTCATCGGGAAGTTGTACGGCAGCAGTACGGACGCGAAGTCGAACTCCGCCAGTGATCGGATGTGCTGACGCGCGACCGTCACGCCGTGGCCGGTGACGCCGATATGCGAGACCAATCCCTCGTCGCGGGCCCGAACCGCCGCCTCCAGCACGCCACCAGGTGCGTACGCCGTGCGCCACTCGTCTTCGTCGACGAGGTTGTGCAGCTGGATCAGGTCGACGTGATCGGTACGCAGTCGTTCGAGCGAGCGGCAGATCTCCGCGTACGCCGCGTCGCGAGTCCGCTCCCCAGTCTTGGTCGCCAGGAAGTACGCATCCCGGTGCTGCTCCAAGAAGGGACCGAGCCGGAGCTCGGCCTCGCCGTAGCTCGCCGCGGTGTCGATGTGGTTGATCCCGCGCTCCGCGATGTAGCTGAGCGTGCGATCGGCATCGTCCTGGCTGACTTCACTCAGCGCCGCTGCGCCGAAGATGACCCGCGTGCTCTGGTGACCAGTTCGACCGAACGGCTGTAGGGCAATCATGCCCCTATTGTGCCGGTTCGCGCCCGCCCCGCTACCCGACCCTCACCCGCTCTTGGCGGGGACCTCAGGATTGCTGGTCGTCCTTGGACAGCTCCGACTGCTCGAGGATCACCGTTGGTACGACCGAGTGCGGCTTGCGGGCGCGGCGCCGTGGCTGACTGCCGTCGTGCCGGCGTTGACGGTTGGCTTGCTCATCCGTCCAGGCATCGGGGTACATCTCGTACATGATCGAATCTCACGGTGGTCGTCGGGAAGCTGTCAGCAAAATACTAGGACGCACGAGTATCGACCGCGACCGAGTTTCCGTGAGGTCTTACATCGTGGACACACTGTCCACGAACGGCACTGTTGCCGGACCCTGCTGGTGTGAGCGCACCGCCGGATCTCCCTCCGCTGGTTGTCCGTGCGCTCCGCATGTCCCTCGAACGCGGCTACGTCCAGACGTCCCGCAGCGAGACCGGCCGACTGCTCGCGACGCTGGCGGCGACCCGTACAGGCACGATCGCGGAGTGCGGTACCGGCTGCGGGGTCGGGGCTGCCTGGCTGCGCAGCGGCGCCCCGAAAAACACCCGAGTGATCACCGCTGAGCTCGACCCCGGGCTCGCCCACGGCGTGATGGCGATGTTCGCCGACGACGACATCGACGTGATGCACGCGGACTGGACCAGTCTGGGCCAGCACGGCCCCTTCTCGCTGATCTTCCTGGATGCGGCGAGCGCGAAGACCTGGCCGCGCGAGGACATCATCGACCTGGTCGAGCCCGGCGGAATGATCGTGCTCGACGACTTCGTGCCCTGCGCCGGGTGGCCGCCGATCGCCGGCGGCCGGGTGGACATCGTCCGTCAGCAGTGGCTGGCCGACGAACGCTTCACCAGCGTCGACGTGATGGTCGCCGAAGACACCTCCGTGATCGTCGCCGTGCGCCGCTGAGCTACCTGGACATCCACCCCGAGCCGGTACCCCGAGACAACTGTGCGCCTCGGCGGCCTACTCTGCGCCTCGGCGCCGAGGCGCAAAGTCACCCGCGGAGGCGCAGAGTTGCCGATGAGCGAAGTGCGAGCGAGCGCGAGCCGGACATCCACCGGCGAGGGTCGGGCAGCGCAGCGCCGGGCTCTGCTTTGCGACTGAACGAGCAGCCCGAGCGCAGACCGGCGGCAGCAGGCAGGAATCTGCGGCTGCGAGTAAGGGAGCAAGGCAGAGTCTCAGAGGCGCGGAGCGGGCGCGAGCCGGACATCCACCGGCGAGGGTCGGGCAGCGCAGCGCCGGGCTCTGCTTTGCGACTGAACGAGCAGCCCGAGCGCAGACCGGCGGCAGCAGGCAGGAATCTGCGGCTGCGAGTAAGGGAGCAAGGCAGAGTCTCAGAGGCGCGGAGCGGGCGCGAGCCGGACATCCACCGGCGAGGGTCGGGCAGCGCAGCGCCGGGCTCTGCTTTGCGACTGAACCAGCAGCCCGAGCGCAGACCGGCGGCAGCAGGCAGGAATCTGCGGCTGCGAGTAAGGGAGCAAGGCAGAGTCTCAGAGGCGCGGAGCGGGCGCGAGCCGGACATCCACCGGCGAGGGTCGGGCAGCGCAGCGCCGGGCTCTGCTTTGCGACTGAACGAGCAGCCCGAGCGCAGACCGGCGGCAGCAGGCAGGAATCTGCGGCTGCGAGTAAGGGAGCAAGGCAGAGTCTCAGAGGCGCGGAGCGGGCGCGAGCCGGACATCCACCGGCGAGGGTCGGGCAGCGCAGCGCCGGGCTCTGCTTTGCGATTGAACGAGCAGCCCGAAGCGCAGACCGGCGGCAGCAGGCAGGAATCTGCGGCTGCGAGTAAGGGAGCAAGGCAGAGTCTCAGAGGCGCGGAGCGGGCGCGAGCCGGACATCCACCGGCGAGGGTCGGGCAGCGCAGCGCCGGGCCCTGCTTTGCGACTGAACGAGCAGCCCGAGCGCAGACCGGCGGCAGCAGGCAGGAATCTGCGGCTGCGAGTAAGGGAGCAAGGCAGAGTCTCAGAGGCGCGGAGCGGGCGCGAGCCGGACATCCACCGGCGAGGGTCGGGCAGCGCAGCGCCGGGCTCTGCTTTGCGACGAACCAGCAGCCCGAG
The DNA here is from genome assembly GCA_963797165.1 of uncultured Actinomycetota bacterium. Classification (GTDB taxonomy): domain Bacteria; phylum Actinomycetota; class Actinomycetes; order Propionibacteriales; family Propionibacteriaceae; genus Microlunatus. Next base: position 271 of record CAWCOM010000001.1, on the reverse strand, counting down.
CGCAGACCGGCGGCAGCAGGCAGGAATCTGCGGCTGCGAGTAAGGGAGCAAGGCAGAGTCTCAGAGGCGCGGAGCGGGCGCGAGCCGGACAACACAGCGCAGATCCGGCGCGAGCCGGACAACACAGCGCAGATCCGGCGCGAGCCGGCCCCGATCCGTAGGGTGGGGCGCATGTCCTCACTCCCGAAGCCCGTCCGCGTGCTCGTCGGGATCGTCGGGATGGCTCTCTTCATCGGCATCGTCGCGGTCATCCTGCTCCGGCACGCAGGCG